>NZ_OZ335668.1:0-5353128 GCF_976985695.1 Mycobacterium sp. NTMscope_MAC_269 | reverse complement strand
GCTCTACGCCGCGTACGGGTCGAACATGGACCCCGAGCAGATGCTGAAGCGCGCACCCCATTCGCCGATGGCCGGAACGGGTTGGCTGCACGGGTGGCGGTTGACGTTCGGCGGCGAGGACATCGGCTGGGAGGGCGCGCTGGCCACCGTGGTCGAGGACCCCGGCTCCAAGGTGTTCGTCGTCCTCTACGACATGACGCCGGCCGACGAGGTCAACCTGGACCGCTGGGAGGGCTCGGAGTTCGGCGTCCACCAGAAGATCCGGTGCCGCGTCGAGCGCATCTCGTCGGACACCACCACCGACCCGGTCCTGGCGTGGCTGTACGTGCTGGACGCGTGGGAGGGCGGACTGCCGTCGGCCCGCTACCTCGGAGTCATGGCCGACGCCGCCGAAATCGCCGGGGCGCCAAGCGATTACGTACACAGCCTGCGGACTCGCCCGGCCCGCAACATCGGTCCCGGCACCAGCACCTGACCGGCGCGCGACCCCACGATCGCGGAAATTCAGTCGCGCTCCCCCGGTAGGAAGAGTAAACAGTCAGGCCGACGAGGCACGCCCCGATTCGGGGCGCGCCGCCGAGGAAGGGAAACCCGACTGTCCATCCTGTCCACACCGGTTCTCGCCGACGCGCTGGCGCGTGCGTTCGCCGCCGCGGTCAACCCGGCACCCAAGGCCGCCGTGCGCTTCCCCGAGTTCGCGGGCCGAACCGGCGAGGTCACCATTCCCACCCGGCACGGCCCCACCCGCGCGAGGATCTATCACCCGCCCGCGGGCACGACCATGCCGCCGGTCTATGTGAACGTGCACGGCGGCGGGTTCGTCGTCGGGCACCCCGAACAGGACGATCCGTGGTGCCGCTACCTGGCCGCCACCGCCGGCGTGGCGGTGGTCAATCCCGACTACGTCCTGGCGCCGCGCCATCGCTTTCCCGCCGCGGTACACCAGATCTACGACGTGGTGCGCTGGGCGGCCGGCCCGCACCGCGACTGGGACGGTGCGCGGCTGTGCGTCGGCGGCCAAAGCGCGGGCGGCAATCTGTCCGCGGCGGCGGCGCGGCTCGCGCGGGACGACGGCGGCCCGCGCATCGCGTTGCAGGTGCTGCATTACGCCCCGCTCGACCTGGTCACGCCCACCCGCGACAAGCCGTCCCCGATCGGCGGGCGCGCGATCATGAAACCGTGGATGGGCGAGGTCTTCGACACCGCCTACATCCCCGATTTGGCGCGGCGACGCGACCGGCTGGCCTCACCCGCCTGGGGCGACAACGCCGACGACATCGCCGGCATCGCGCCCGCCCTGGTCGTGACCGCCGAGCACGATCGACTCCGCGGCGAAGCCCGCCGATACGCCGAAAAGCTAGAAGCCGCCGGCGCGTTGGCGGAGTACTACGAGGTGGCCGGCGTCGACCACGGCTACAACATCATGAGCCGGGCCGCCGACGTCACGCGCCGGACGTACGCCCACATCGCCCAGCACGTCGCCCGGGCCACGCGCAACTAAGACCGCTCGAATGCCGCCGACTGCTCGACGATGTTGGCCAGCACCCGCACCCCGATCCCCAGGGCACGCTCGTCGAGGTTGAACGTCGGCTGGTGCAGGTCCAGCTGCGGCCCCACTCCCGGCCACACCCCCAATCGGGCCATCGCGCCGGGGATCTCCTCCAGGTACCAGGAGAAGTCCTCGCCGCCGCCGGACTGGCGGGTATCGGCCAGCGCGTCGGGGCCGACGGCCTCGATCGCGTGGGTCAGGATGCGCGTCGAGACGTCCTCATTGACCACCGGCGGCACGCCGCGCCGGTATTGCAGCGTGTGCTCGATGGCCAGCGGCGCGAGCAGCCCGGACACGGTCTCGCGGATGATCTCCTCCATGCCCACCCAGGTCTGGCGGCTGGCGGTGCGCACGGTGCCGGCCAGCACGCCGGTCTGCGGGATGGCGTTGGCGGCCACCCCGGCGTTGACCGCGCCCCACACCAGCACGGTGCCGTTGCGCGGGTCGATCCGACGCGACAACACCCCCGGCAGCCCGGTGATCAGCGTGCCCAGCCCGTACACCAGGTCCGCGGTCAGGTGCGGCCGCGACGTGTGCCCGCCGGGCGAATACAGCGTGATCTCGATCTGGTCGGCCGCCGACGTGATGGGGCCGTGCCGGACCGCGATCTTGCCGACCTCCAGGCGCGGATCGCAGTGCAGGGCGAAGATCCGCGACACCCCGCTGATGGCGCCGGCCGCGATGGCGTCAATCGCCCCGCCGGGCATCAGTTCCTCGGCGGCCTGGAAGAGCAACCGCACCCCGACCGGCAGCTCGGGCACCGATGCCAGCACCAGGGCGGTGCCCAGCAGGATCGCGGTGTGCGCGTCATGGCCGCACGCGTGCGCGACGTCGGGCATGGTGGACGCGTAAGGGGCGCCGGTGCGTTCGGCCATCGGCAGGGCGTCCATGTCGGCCCGCAGCGCGATCCGGGGCTCGTGCTCGGGGCCGATGTCGCAGACCAGTCCGGTGCCGCCGGGCAGCACCTTCGGGTTGAGCCCCACCCCGGCCAGGCGCTCGGCGACGAACTGGGTGGTGGCGTACTCCTGGCGGCCCAACTCGGGGTAGCGGTGGATGTGCCGGCGCCATTCGACCAGGTCTGTGTGATGCGCGGCCAGCCAGGATTCGGCGGCGTCGGCGAGCCTCATGCGCGCTGCCCGCCGCGTCTGCGTTCGTGCGCCGCCATCACCCGGTCGCGTTCGGCGGGCGTCTGGGCCAACTGGACGACCGTGCGCGCCAGCATGATCGCGCCCTCGACCACCGCGCGGTCGGCGCTGGGGCCGGCCGCGGCGTCGGCGAAGGCCCGCTGGTGAACGGTGGCCCCGCCGGCATTGACCCCGATCACCGGGTGGATGCCCGGCAGCGCCTGGGTCACGTTGCCCATGTCGGTGCTGCCCATGGGCAGCGCCACCTCGAATTCGCGGGCCACCGGTTCGCGTCCGAGCCGGCGCATCTCGTCGCGAACGACGTCGGCCAGCCACGGGTCGGGGTTGAGTTCGTCGTAGGCGGGTGCCGGGTTGTCGATGTCGTATTCGCACCCGGTGGCCAGCGCGCCGGCCGCGAAGCAGGCGTAGATCCGGCCCTCCAGTTGCCGCAGCGAATCCGATTCGGTCGCCCGCATCGCGTACTGCAGCGTCGCGTGGCCGGGGATGACGTTGACCGCCTGGCCGCCGTCGGTGACGATCCCGTGCACGAGCTGCCCGGGCGCCAGTTGCTGGCGCAGCAGCCCGATCGCCACCTGCGCGACGGTGACGGCGTCGACGGCGTTGACGCCCAGGTGCGGCGCGACGGCGGCGTGGGATTCCTTACCGCGGTACTTCACGGTCGCCTCGGACAGGGCCAGGGAGCGGGCCGCGGCGATGTCGGCCGGCCCGGGATGCAGCATCACCGCCGCCGCGATGTCGTCGAACACCCCGGCCCGCAGCAACAGCGCCTTGCCGCCGCCGGCCTCCTCGGCGGGAGTCCCCAGCAGCGCCACCCGCACGCCGAGCTCGTCGGCCACCTCGGCCAGCGCCAGCGCGGTGCCCACCGCCGATGCCGCGATGATGTTGTGGCCGCAGGCGTGCCCGATCTCGGGCAGCGCGTCGTATTCGGCGCACACCCCGACAGTCAGCGGCCCGCTGCCGAAGTCGGCGCGAAAGGCGGTGTCCAGACCGCCCGCGGCCGCGGTGATCTCGAAGCCGCGCTCGGCGACCAGCGCCTGCGCCTTGGCGCAGCTCCGGTGCTCGGCGAACGCCAGCTCAGGCTCGGCGTGAATGGCGTGCGACAACTCGACGAGCTCGCCACCGCGCCGCCGCACGACAGCCTCGACGCTGTGCAAGGGGCTGTCTAACGGGGCGGTGGGCACCCTCGCAGTATGTCACTCACCGACCTGCGGGCCTGAGGCCCTGAGGCCTACACCAGTCCGGCGATGAATCCCGCCGCCTGGCCGGGGTAAGGCGGTGCGGAGTAGTCGTGGTGCGCGTCCCGGTCGCGACCGCCGACGACGCAGACGGGGTCGCCTTCGCTGCACAGGTCGATCGCGCGGCCGGCGAACGCACCCGTCGACGACAGCGGCGTGTTGAAGCGGTTGCCGGGATTGCCGAACACCGCGACGGCCCTGATCTTGTTGGCCAGGCCGGGATCCAGCGCGGGCGCCGATCCGAAGTTGCCGATGCGCTGGCCGACGGGCGGCACCCCGGCGAGCATCGAGATCGCGGCGGCGCCCTGCGAGAAGCCGCCGAGCACGAGCCGCGTCGACGGGCACTGGTCGACCATCTCCGCGATGTGGTCACGCGCGTCGTTGGCGGCGTCGGCGGTCGTCAGGAAGTTGTAGCTGGCCGGGTAGTTCACCGCATACGAGTCGACGCTGCGCGACCCCAGGGCGGGCTGCAGGGCGGCGAACAACGCGTCGCCGACCACGCCCAGGCCGGGTGGCTCGGCGGTGCCGCGGGCGAAGATGAGTTGGACGGCCGGGCAGTCGGCCGCCGCCGTGGGCGCCGGGCCGAATGTGACCGAAACCACTGACAGCACAACACCAACGGCAATTCCAATGACCGGGCCAACCACCGGCCACCTACGAAGATTCATACGCCAAATCTTGACACATACCGGCCGACACCACTTCCCGGCTAGGTCCGATGGCCCGCTCCTCACTCGCGCCTCACCGGCGCTCGCCGTCGCCGGGCTAGGCCCGATCGCCCGGCTCCTCACTCGCGCCTCACCGGCGCTCGCCGTCGCCGGGCTAGGTGTACTGACCACGGACGTTGGTGACGGCGTGGCGTGGTGACATGACGAAGACCTCCGAGTGAAGTGCGAGCTGTCTAGGAACGCACTCATCACCTCGGAGGTCTTCGTGTCCCACCGTAATGCCCCTTTGTCTGAAACCGGACGCCTGCGCTTGGCCCGTTGTGTTGTCGATGATGGCTGGACTTTGCGGCGAGCTGCTGAACGCTTCCAGGTCTCGGTGACCACGGCGGCTCGCTGGGCCGGTCGTTACCGCGAGCTTGGTGATGCGGGGATGGTCGACCGCAGTTCACGACCCCATCGCAGCCCGCATCAGACCCCGACCCGTACCGAGCGGCGCATCATCAAAGTCCGCACGATACGGCGCTGGGGCCCGGCCCGCATCGGCTATCTGCTGGGGTTGCACCCCTCCACGGTGCATCGGGTGCTCACCCGCTACGGGCTGGCCAAACTGCGTTGGCTGGACCGTCCCACCGGGCGGGTGGTACGCCGGATGGAGTCGGCCCGGCCCGGCGAGCTGGTCCATGTCGATGTCAAGAAGTTGGGCAGGATCCCTGCCGGCGGTGGGTGGCGCTTGCTGGGCCGATCAGCGGGCCGACGCCATTCTCGCGCTGACAAAAGCAGCGGCAAATCAGCTATGGACCGCGACGGACGGCGGGGCTACCACTTCGTGCACACCGCCATCGATGCACACTCGCGACTGGCCTACAGCGAACTGCTCGCCGATGAACGCAAGGAGACCGCCGCCCAGTTTTGGTCACGAGCTAACACATGGTTCCAACAGCGCGGAATCACCGTGCGAAACGTGTTGACCGACAACGGGTCCTGCTATCGCTCCCACGCATTCCGTGAGGCGCTCGTTGACATCGAGCATCGCCGGACCCGGCCATACCGGCCACAAACCAACGGCAAGGTGGAACGCTTTCACCGCACCCTGGCCGATGAGTGGGCCTATGCCCGGCTCTACACCAGCGACGCCGAACGTTGCGACGAATTCCCCCGATGGCTACACACCTACAATCACCACCGCGGCCACACAGCACTCGGCGGCCAACCACCCGCGACCCGCGTACCTAACCTCTCAGGTCAGTACAGCTAGGCTTCCCCTGTGGCCGAAACCCCGTCCGACCCAGGCGACCTCGCGCGCCGGGCCGCCGCGGTCATCGCCGAACGGACCGCAATCGCCGAGCATGACGTCGCCATCGTCCTCGGCTCGGGATGGTCGCCGGCCGTCGCGGCGCTCGGTACGCCGACCGCCGTGCTGCCCCAGGCCGACCTGCCCGGCTTCCGGCCACCCACCGCGATCGGGCACACCGGTGAGCTGTTGTCGATGCGCATCGGCGAACACCGGGTGCTCGTACTCGTCGGCCGCATCCACGCCTACGAGGGCCACGACCTGTGCCACATCGTGCATCCCGTGCGGGCGGCCTGCGCTGCCGGCGTGCGCGCGGTCGTGCTCACCAATGCGGCCGGCGGTCTTCGCCCGGACATGGCCGTCGGCGAGCCGGTGTTGATCAGCGACCACCTGAATCTGACCGCGCGATCCCCGCTGGTCGGTCCGCACTTCGTGGACCTGACCGACGCCTACTCCCCACGGCTGCGCGAATTCGCTCGCCAGGCCGACCCGACGCTGACCGAAGGCGTCTACGCCGGCCTGCCCGGACCGCACTACGAGACCCCCGCGGAGATCCGGATGCTGTCGACACTGGGCGCCGATTTGGTCGGCATGTCGACGGTGCACGAGACCATCGCGGCGCGTGCGGCCGGCGCCGAGGTGCTCGGGGTGTCGCTGGTGACCAACCTGGCCGCCGGCATCGGCGGCGAGCCGCTGAGCCACGTCGAAGTGCTTTCGGCCGGTGCCGCATCCGCCAGCCGGATGGGCGCCCTGCTGGCCCTGATCCTCGAGCGGCTGCCCCGGTTTTAGGGCCATGACGCCCGAAGAGTGGATCGCCCACGACCCTGACCCGCAGACGGCCGCCGAACTCGCCGCGTGCGACGCCGCGGAACTCGCCGCGCGCTTCGCCCGCCCCCTGACCTTCGGCACCGCGGGCCTGCGCGGCCCGGTGCGTGGCGGCCCCGACGCCATGAACGTCGCGGTGGTGTCGCGGGCCACGTGGGCGGTGGCACAGGTGCTCAAGCGGCGGGCCCCGGCCGGTGCGCGGGTGATCGTGGGCCGCGACGCCCGGCACGGCTCGGCGGCATTCGCCACGGTGACCGCCGAAGTGCTTGCCGATCAAGGGTTTTCGGTGCTGTTGCTACCCGCCCCGGTGCCCACGCCGGTGGTCGCGTTCACGGTGCGGCACACCGGCGCACTCGCCGGGATCCAGATCACGGCGTCGCACAACCCGCCTGCCGACAACGGCTACAAGGTGTACGTCGACGGCGGCATCCAGCTCGTCTCGCCCACCGACCGCGAGATCGAGGCCGCGATGGCCGGCGCACCGCCGGCCGACCAGATCGGCAGGGCCCCCGTCGAACCCGCGCGCACCGATCTGGTCGCCCGCTACATCGCCCGCGCGTCGGGGCTGCGTCGCGGCGCCGGCTCGGCGCGGGTCGCCCTGACGGCGCTGCACGGGGTGGGCGGTGCGGTGGCCGTGGAGACACTGCGCGCTGCGGGCTTCACCCAAATACACACCGTTGCAGCACAATTCGCACCTGACCCCGACTTTCCCACCGTCGCGTTCCCCAACCCCGAGGAGCCCGGCGCCGCCGACGCGCTGCTGGCCCTGGCCGCGGACACCGGCGTCGACGTGGCCATTGCGCTGGATCCCGACGCCGACCGGTGCGCGGTCGGCATTCCGGACAAATCCGGATGGCGGATGCTCTCCGGTGACGAAACCGGTTGGCTGCTCGGCGATTACATTCTTTGCCAGCCACAACGGGTAAAAACCCCGGTGGTGGCCAGCACCGTGGTGTCCTCGCGGATGCTGTCGGCCATCGCCGCGCACCGCGGCGCCGTCCACGTCGAAACCCTCACCGGCTTCAAATGGCTGGCGCGCGCCGACGCCGAAGTCCCCGGCGGCACCCTGGTGTACGCCTACGAGGAGGCGATCGGGCACTGCGTCGACCCGGCCGCCGTGCGCGACAAGGACGGCATCAGCGCCGCGGTGCTGGTATGCGACCTGGTGGCCACGCTGCTGCGCCAAGGCCGTTCGGTCGTCGACCTGCTCGACGAGCTGGCCCGGCGGCACGGGGTGCACGACGTCGCCGCGGTGTCGCGCCGGGTCGCCGACCCCACCGAGGCGGCCGGGCTGATGCGCCGGCTGCGGACCACCCCGCCGGCGACGCTGGCCGGGTACCCCACCGAACTCACCGACATCACCGACGCGCTGATCTTCATCGGCGGTGACGACGACACGTCGGTCAGGGTGGTGGTGCGGCCTTCGGGTACCGAGCCGAAGCTGAAGTGCTACGTGGAGATTCGCTGCGCGCCTAGCGAGGATCTGGATTCTTCGCGGCGACGCGCCGGCGCCCTGCGCGCCGAGCTGGTCGCGGCGATGCAGTGCTGGTGAACAGGTTCGGCCCGAATTGGCGGTCCCCGGCATCGCCGAGGCCCGGCACGATATAGGCCGACTTGTTCAGTTTCTTGTCGACCGCGGCGGTGAACACTCGCGCCTCCGGCGCCACTTTCCGCACGGCCGCAAGGCCTTCCGGCGCGGCCACCACGCACAGCACGGTGATCTCGGTGGCGCCGCGGCGCTGCAGCAGACCGATGGTGTGCGCCATCGACCCGCCGGTGGCCAGCATGGGGTCGAGGACCATCACCGGGCGCCGCGCAAGTTTGTCGGGCAGCGCCTCGAGATATGGGACCGGCAGGTGGGTTTCCTCGTCGCGGGCGACACCGACGAAGCCCACCTCCGCCTCGGGTATCGCGGCCTGGGCGGCCTCCACCATGCCCAACCCGGCCCGCAACACCGGAACCAGCAACGGCGCGTTGACCAGCCGGCTCCCGGCCGCCGCGGCCACCGGGGTGCGGATCCTGACCGACTTGCGCGGCGCCTCCCGGCTGGCTTCGTACACCAGCATCAGCGTGAGCTCGCGCAGAGCGGCCCGAAATCCGGCATTGTCGGTGCGTTCGTCTCGCAGCACTGTCAGCCGGGCCGCGGCGAGCGGGTGATCGATCACGCACACGTCCATCCCATGAAGGGTATATAACGATCGGGCAAAGCCCTTCTGACACGCTTGCGCTCGTCCCCACCGAGGCGTACGCGCGTTCGTATACTCCCGGCGTGTCGCGCGAAAATCGTAGTCCGAGAAGGCTGCTCGACAGGATGCATCGCCTCCTGCTGACGCTCGGCGTGGTGGCATTGGTGGGACTGGCGGCAAGTCCGCTGCCCCCGCGCATAGGCCTTGCGGCAGCGGCCATTCCGCAACCGGCACACATCGTGATCGTGGTGGAGGAAAACCGTTCCGAAAACGGCATCATCGGCAACAAGTCGGCGCCGTTCATCACCTCGCTGGCCGCCCACGGCGCCAACATGACGCAGTCGTTCGCCGAAACACACCCCAGCGAACCGAATTACCTGGCGTTGTTCGCCGGCAACACCTTCGGGGTGACCAAGGACCTGTGCCCGATCAACGCCGGCGCCGCACCCAACCTCGGTTCAGAGCTGCTCGCCGCCGGCCACACGTTCGTCGGCTTCGCCGAGGGCCTGCCGGCGGTCGGCTCGCCGGCGTGCACCGCGGGCAAGTACGCGCGCAAACACGTGCCGTGGGCCAACTTCACCAACGTGCCGGCGGCGAACTCGCTGCCGTTCTCCGCGTTCCCGATGGGCAACTACGCCAGCCTGCCGACCGTGTCGTTCGTCATCCCCAACAACGACAACAACATGCACGACGGCTCGATCGCGCAGGCCGACGCCTGGCTGAACCGCCAGCTGTCCGGCTACGCCAATTGGGCGGTGGCCAACAACAGCCTGCTGATCCTGACGTTCGACGAGGACGATAACGGCAGCCACAACCAGATCCCCACGGTGTTCTACGGCGCCCACGTCCGCCCCGGCAACTACAGCGAGCAGATCAACCACTACAACGTGCTTTCCACCGTCGAGCAGATGTACGGGCTGCCCAAGACGGGCTATGCCGCGAGCGCCGCGCCCATCACCGACATCTGGGGCTAGGCCCCGACGGCCCGATGGCGGCGACGGCGCGTTCGCCGCCCGTCGCTATTCTGTGCCGCATGGCTGCTGACCTCGTGCCCATTCGCCTGAGCCTGTCCGCCGGCGACCGCTACACCGTGTGGGCGCCCCGCTGGCGTGACTCCGGCGACGAGTGGGAGGCCTTCCTGGGCAAGGACGAAGACCTGTTCGTCTTCTCCTCGGTCGCCGACCTGGTGGCGTTCGTGCGGTCCGACACCGATAACGACCTGACCGACCACCCGGCGTGGACGGACCTGACGTCGGCGCACGCACATGAGTTCGAGCCCGCCGAGGACAAGCAGTTCGATCTGGTCGCGGTCGAGGAGCTGGTCTCGGAGAAACCCACCGAGCAATCGGTGTCCGCGCTGGCGGGCACGCTGGCCATCGTGTCGTCCATCGGCTCGGTGTGCGAGCTGGCGGCGGTGTCGAAGTTCTTCAACGGCAACCCCAGCCTGGGCACCGTCTCGGGCGGGATCGACCACTTCACCGGCAAGGCCGGTGCCAAACGCTGGCATGCGATCGCCGAGGTCATCGGGCGCAGCTGGGACGACGTGCTGGGCGCGATCGACGACATCGCCACCACCCCCGACGTGGACGCCGCGTTGTCGGCCAAGGCCGCCGACGAACTGGCCGAGGAGCGCGAAGAGGACGACACCGAAGACGCCGTCGAGGAGAACGCCCCCGAAAAATCCGCGGCCGACGCGGCCGAGGAGGCCACCGACGACGACGCCGAGGGGGACGCCGACGACGACCACACCGAAGTCCGCGCCGCCGGCGACACCGCGGTGCTCGGCGGCGACAAGGATTTCTGGCTGCAGGTGGGCATCGATCCGATCCGGATCATGACGAGCTCGGGCACCTTCTTCACGCTGCGCTGCTACCTCGACGACGAACCGATCTTCCTGGGCCGCAACGGGCGAATCAGCGTGTTCCCCTCCGAGCGCGCGCTGGCCCGCTACCTGGCCGACGAGCACGACCACGACCTGTCCGACCTGAGCACCTACGACGACATCCGCACCGCCGCCACCGACGGCTCGCTGGCGGTCGAGATCACCGACGACAACATCTACGTGCTCAGCGGCCTGGCCGACGACCTCGCCGACGGGCCGGACGCCGTGGACCGCGAGCAACTGGAACTGGCCGTCGAGGTGCTCCGCGACATCGGCGACTACTCCGAAGATCCCGCGGTGGACAAGGCGCTCGAAACCAACCGGCCGCTGGGCAAGTTGGTGGCCGCCGTGCTCGAACCCGGCTCGGCCGCCAAACCCTCGCCGCCGTATGCCGCGGCGGTGCGGGAGTGGGAGAAACTGGAGCAATTCGTCGAGGGCCGGCTCCGCCGCGAATAAAGCGCGCGGCGCCGAAGGTTTGACGGGTCCCCGAGTCTCCTCTTTACTGGCGGCAGCATCAGGAGGCGGGAAGGTTGAGTGACGTGTCGCTTCCCGGAATCGGCCCGCTGCCGCTGTACGGGTTCCAGCGCCCGGCCATGTTGTTGTTCGGTCTGGTGCCCCTGGCCCTGCTGGCCGTCTACCTCGTGGTCCAGGCGCGTCGCAACCGACGGCTGCACCGCTACACCGACGCCGCCGTGGCGCAGTCGCCGTGGCGGCACCTGCCGATCGCCGCATCGCTGCTCTGCCTGGCGTTGCTGACCGTCGCGCTGGCCACCCCCACCCACGACATGCGCATCCCGCGCAACCGCGCCGTCATCATGCTCGTCATCGACATGTCGCAGTCCATGCGGGCGACCGACGTCGAACCCAACCGGCTCAAGGCGGCCGAACAGGCGGCCAGCCAGTTCGCCGGCCGGCTGACGCCCGGAATCAACCTCGGGCTGGTCGGCTTCGCCGGCACGCCCTATTTGCTGGTGCCACCCACGCCGCAGCACCAGGCGACCATCGACGCGCTCAAGAAGCTGGACTTCGCCGACAGCACGGCCACCGGCCAAGCCATCTTCACCGCCCTGCACGCGATCGGCGCCACGGCGGTCACCGGCGGCGACAATCCGCCACCGGCGCGCATCGTGCTGCTCTCCGACGGCCGCGAAAACAAGCCGTCGAACCCCAGCGACCCGCACGACGGCGTCTACACCGCGGCGCGCCTGGCCAAGGACGAGGGCGTGCCCATCTCGACGATCTCGTTCGGAACCAAGGGCGGCGAGATCGAGATGGACGGGCAGCGCGTCGCCGTCCCTGTGTCGACCGACCAGATGAAGACGATCGCCCGGCTCTCCGGCGGGCAGCCCTACACCGCCACCAACCTCGACGAGCTCGAAAAGGGCTACAACGCCATCGAGAACGAGATCGGTTACCGCACGGTGCCGGGTCCGGGCAGCTCCGGCTGGCTGCGCCTCGGGGTACTGACCGCGCTGATCGCGACGGCGTTGGCGCTGTTGATCAACCGGCGGCTGCCGACCTAGCGCCGGCGCGGTGTCAGGCGGGCAGCCTGCGGTTCAGCAGCAGGCCGGCCAGCACGGCGCCGGCCATCACGACGGCGCCGAGCAGCATCCACGCCAGGCTCGCGTCACCCTTGACGGTTTCGTAGCCGATCTGGCGCTGCAACGTCGTGTACACGTTCTTCAGCGAATCCAGGCTGTCGGCGTGGAACGCCTCGCCGTCGGTGATTTCGCAGATCTTCTGCAGGGTCTGATCGTCCACCGGAACCGGGATGGTGGCGCCCTCATAGTCGACGGTGCCGTACGGGGTGCCGAACGAGATCGTCGAGATCTGCACGCCCTGGCCTTTGGCGGCCCGCGCCGCGGTGAACGCCCCCTGCGGGGCGTTGGGATCCAACGGCACGTTCTCGGCGCCGTCGGACTCCAGCACGATCCGCGCCGGGGGCGGGCCGTCGCCGCCGCCCATGACCGAGCCGACCGTCGCGATCGCCTGCAGGGCGGTGAAAATGCCTTCTCCCGTAGCGGTTTTCGGGGCTGGTGCCAAGCTGTCGATGCCCGACTTCACCGCGCCGCGGTTCGTCGTCGGCGGCACCAGCAGCGTGGCGTTGGCAGCGAACTCCACCAGCCCGAGGTTGATGGCCGGCGTCAGCTGGTCGGCGAACTGTTTGCCGGCCTCCTTCGCCGCGGCCAGCCGGGTGGGCGGAACATCGTTGGAGGCCATCGATTCCGAGACGTCGATGACGAGCATCACGACCGCGCGGTTGAGCGGGATCCGGACGTCCGACGTCGGACCGGCCATCGCGGTGGTCAACAGCACCAGCGACGCGGCCAGCAGGATGGTCGGCACGTGCCGCCACCGGCTCGGGTGCGGCGGGGCGACGCGCTCGAGCACCTCCATGTTGGCGAACCGCAGCACCCGACGACGGCGGGCGAATTGCTGCACGACATAGAGGCCGATCACCAGCAGCACGGCCAGCAGCGCCAGGAAGAACCAGGGGTTTTGGAATCCAGTCAGCGACACCGGGCCCAGCAGCGGCACCTTCATGTCGAGCCACCCTATGCGCCCAATCTGGGACCCGCATCGCCCCCGGCTGCCGCGGCCGCTCAGCCGGCGGCGAGATCGCGGCGCTGGGTGAACTTGATGTCGAGGCTGCGCAGGTGGGTCTGCAGCCCGGCGTCCTGGACGGGGATCAGGTGTGCGGGTTCGTCGGTCTCGTTGTAGTGGGCGTGCCACATGCCCGGCGGCGTGGTGAAGGCGCCGCCGGCCTGCCAGTCCACCCGGATCGGGTCGACGATGTCGCCGCGCTCGTCGAGACGCGTGCCCAGCAGCGTGTAGCAGCCGGCCGGTGGCGCATCGAGGATGAGGTCCAGCGCGACCGACTGGTGCCGGTGCGGGCGCTGCACCTGATGGGGCGGCAGCACTCCGAACATGGCCCACAACACGTGCGTGATGGTCAGGGTTTGGTCCTGTTCGGCGTTGGCCAGCAGGACGCTGACGCGGCTCTTGTCGTTGGCCCCGGGGCGCGACGCGATCTCGGTCAGCTTGGCCACGGCATCGGCGCGGCGGAACTTGGTCGCGCGGAACCGGGGCCGGGTCGCGTCGGCGCCGAGGTAGCGCATCAGCGGCTCGTCGTGCACCCAGTACATGGTCGTGTCGGCGGCGGCGTAGAACACCGAGTGCGCGCCGGCGGGCAGCGTCACGAAGTCGCCCTTCTCCCACCCGATCACGCGGCCGTTGACCGCCGCGAAGCCCCGCCCGTAGAGCACGTAATACAGCTGCGAGGTGGCGTTGGGATGGGTGTCGAGGTGTTCGTTCGCGCGGATGCGCACGAAGTTGGCCAACAACGCGGGGCTGGTCGCCGCGCCGGGCGGCCCACCCATCTCGGCCGACAGGTCCAGCGGGATGACACCGGTCGGCGCGTCGAGGTAGAGCTCGGGACCGAAGCGCCGGATCGGCACCCGCGGAGTCAATCCCGAGGCGATCGGGTTGGCGGCCTTGGAGTACTCGAAGTATTCGGCCTGCTCGGCCCATTCTTCGAACCGGCCCTCGAACCCGTACTCGGCGACATTGACCATCGGCGCGGGAACCGTCGGGTCCAGATTCGGCGTTGCTAGCTGCTGCATGTCGGCCTCCCTCGCCTTCCAGGCTGTCTGGTATCTGAATAGTATTTATCTTGTATCTAAGCGTCAAATGCCGCAGGTAGATGCCGTGGGTGTACGGTCATTCGAACGCTGAGATACGACTTGGCTACCAGGGAGGGGCTGCGCGTGGCAGCAAAGAATGCGCGGACGGCGACGGCCAAGGACCGCGCGCTGGACTACGTCAAGACGCGGGTACTCACCGGCGAATTCCCGGGCGGTGAGCTGATCAGCGAGGGCGACGTGGCAACCGCTCTGGGGATGTCGCGCACACCGGTGCGCGAGGCGTTTTTGCGGCTGGAGGCCGAGGGGCTGCTGCGCCTGTATCCCCAGCGCGGGGCTCTGGTGGTGCCGGTGTCGCCCGACGAAGTGCGCGCGGTGATGGAGGCGCGGCTGGTGCTCGAGCAGTTCGCGGCCGGCAAGGTGATCGGCCGCGGCGCCGCCGCGTGCGCCGCGGTGTTCGAACGCCTGTCCGGCGAGCTTGCCCGGCAACGCGACGCGGCCGCCACCGCGGACTGGCGGGAGTTCGTGGAGGCCGACCGCGCCTTCCACGCGATCACGTTGCAGGAGTCGGGCAACGCCATCCTGTCCGGTTTCTACACGTCCCTGCGCGACCGCCAGATGCGGATGATCGGCGAATCGACGCTGCGCGACCCGGATCGGGTGGCCGCGATCCTCTCCGAGCATCGAGGTATCGCCGAGGCCCTGCGCGACGGCGATCTCGCGCGGGCGGCGCGGGCGGTGCAGACGCACCTGGCCGGCACGGTGCGCGCTATCGGCCTGACGGTCGACCCGGATCCGTTATGGGCTACCGGATTTGGCCGCGGTGGAGCAGACTGATCGAATAACTCGGGGGCACACCGCTCCTGGTCGGAATGTATCGGGGGGAACGATGACCTGGGTGACGTCTTCGCGGTTCCGCGGCGCAATGACGAAAACCGTTGTGGCCGTGGCGATAATGGGAACCGCCGCGACGGGTGCGGCCATCCCCGTGAACGCGGCACCCGGCTTCGCGCGCACGCCCGCCGCACCCCTCGACGATCCCGATCCCAACCTGCCGACCAACCCCTCCGATCCCCGTTGCGTGGCGATGCCTGAGGTAGCGCAGTGCCAGGGCGGCCCATACGCCATGGGCGGCGCTCCCACCGGTCCCGCGGATTCGAGCTGCATCAGCATGCCCTCCGACCCGGTGTGCGCGGGCGGCCCGTACGCCCCGCCGCCCCCGGCGGCGCCCATTGCCGCCCCGCCGCCCGCACCCATGGCCGCGCCGCCGATGGAACCGCCGCCCGTCGCCCCGCCGCCGGTCGAAGCGCCTCCCATGGCGCCGCCGCCGATGGCGCCACCACCCGTCGAACCGCCGCCCATGGCGCCGGCGGCCGACCCGTCGACGGGGATGCCCGGGCAGATCTAGC
The DNA here is from genome assembly GCF_976985695.1 of Mycobacterium sp. NTMscope_MAC_269. Lineage (NCBI taxonomy): Bacteria > Bacillati > Actinomycetota > Actinomycetes > Mycobacteriales > Mycobacteriaceae > Mycobacterium > Mycobacterium sp. NTMscope_MAC_269. The sequence continues at coordinate 5,337,297 of NZ_OZ335668.1, read as the reverse complement.
GGCGGGGCGCCGGCGGCCTCAGCCGATCAGCACCGCGTAGCGCGGCTTGATCACCTCGTCGATGATCGCCAGCCGCTCGTCGAACGGGATGAACGCCGACTTCATCGCGTTGATGGTGAACCGCTCGAGGTCGCTCCAGCCGTAGCCGAACGCCTCCACCAGCCGCAGCATCTCGCGGCTCATGAAGGTGTCGCTCATCAACCGGTTATCGGTGTTGACGGTCACCCGGAACCGGGCGCGCGCCAGCAGATCGAACGGATGCTCGGCGATGCTCTTGACCGCCCCGGTCTGCACGTTCGAACTCGGACACAGTTCCAGCGGAATTCGCTTGTCCCGCAGGATCGCCGCCTGCTGTCCCAGCCGGACCCTCCCGTCGGGCAGCACGTCGATGTCGTCGACGATCCGCACCCCGTGACCCAGCCGGTCGGCGCCGCAGAACGCGATCGCCTCGTGGATGGACGGCAGCCCGAACGCCTCGCCGGCATGAATGGTGAAGCGCGCGTTGTGGTCTCGCATGTACTCAAAGGCGTCCAGGTGACGCGTCGGCGGGTTGCCGGCCTCCGCGCCGGCGATGTCGAAGCCGACAACGCCCTTGTCCCGGAACCGGATTGCCAGCTCGGCGATCTCGCGGGACACCGCCGCGTGCCGCATCGCGGTGACCAGTAGGCGCACCACGATCGGGCGGCCCGCACCGGCGCAGGCCTTCTCGCCGTCGGCGAATCCGGCCAGCACGGCATCGACGATCGCGTCGAAGGACATCCCGCGGTCGATGTGCAGCTCGGGGGCGAACCGGACCTCGGCGTACACCACCGAGTCGGAGGCCAGGTCTTCCACGCACTCGTAGGCGACGCGGTGCAGCGCCTCGGGTGTCTGCATCACCGCGACGGTGTGGGAGAACGGCTCGAGGTAGCGCTCCAGCGAGCCGCTGTGCGAACGCGTGCGAAACCACGTCGCCAGCTCGTCGACGTCGGTTGCGGGCAGCCCGTCGTAGCCGATCTGCCCGGCGATCTCCAGCACGGTCGACGGGCGCAGCCCGCCGTCGAGGTGATCGTGCAGCAGGGCCTTGGGCGCCTTGCGGATCTGCTCCAGACCCAGCGGCGCGGTCATTGCACGATCCGATCGATGATCAGCGGGCGGGAGGCCGGGGCCGCGTCGCCAACGCTCCAGCCGCCGTCCAGCTCGGCGAGCGCCGCGCCGAAGCGCTCCGGGGTGTCGGTGTACAAGGTGAACAACGGCTCGCCGGCCGTGACCGGCTCGCCGGGCCGGCGGTGCAGCCGGATGCCGGCGCCGAACTGCACGCGATCGCCCGGACGGGATCTGCCCGCACCGAGCCGCCAAGCCGCCAGCCCCACTGCCATCGCGTCGATATCGCCCATTGTGCCGCCCCGGGCGGCGGACACGGCCTCGGCATGCCGACCGATCGGCAGCGGCACCGACAAATCACCGCCCTGGGCGGCGATGAGCCGGCGAAACCGGTCCATCGCGGTGCCGTCGCGCAGCGTGTCGGCGGGGTCGCGGTCGTCGATCCCGGCCAGCTCGAGCATCTCGGTGGCCAGCCGCAGCGTCAGCGCGACCACGTCGGACGGCCCGCCCCCGGCCAGCACCTCGAGCGCCTCGGCGACCTCGAGGGCGTTGCCGACGGTCGCGCCCAGCGGGCGATTCATGTCGGTCAGCAGCGCGCGGGTGGGCACGCCGTGCGCGGCGCCCAGCTCGACCATGGTGCGCGCCAGCTCGCGCGACTGCGCCTCGGAGTCGGTGAACGCCCCGGAGCCGACCTTCACGTCGAGCACCAGCGCGCCGGCCCCCTCGGCCAGCTTCTTGCTCATCACCGAGCTGGCGATCAGCGGCAGCGACTCGACGGTGGCGGTGATGTCGCGCAGCGCGTAGAGCTTGGCGTCGGCCGGGGCCAGGTCACCGGCGGCGAAGATGGCCGCGCCGACCTCCCGCAGCTGGTCGCGCACTTGCCGGTTGGACAGCGCGGCGGTGAACCCGGCGATGGATTCCAGCTTGTCCAGGGTGCCGCCGGTGTGGCCGAGCCCGCGGCCCGACGCCTGCGGCACGGCCGCACCGCACGCGGCGACGACGGGCACCAGGGGCAGGGTGATCTTGTCCCCCACCCCGCCGGTGGAGTGCTTGTCGACCGTGGGCAGGCCGAGGTCGCCGAAGTCGAGCCGCTCGCCCGAGGCCAGCATCGCCGACGTCCACCGGGCTGTTTCGCGGCGATCCATGCCGCGCAACAGGATCGCCATCAGCAGGGCCGCCATCTGTTCCTCGGCCACCCGGCCGGCGGTGTAGGCGTCGACGATCCAGTCGATGGCGGCGTCGGACAGCCGGCCGCCGTCGCGCTTGGTCCTGATCACCGTGGGCGCGTCGAACGCGGGCGGCATCAGCCGCGCCCCCTGGCCAGGTCGTCGGGCCCGAAGGCGTCGGGCAGCAGGTCGCCGAGCCGGCGCGGCCCGCCCGGATGGTCGATCAGCAGCTCGGGGCCCCCGTGCTCGAGCAGCACCTGGCGGCATCGCCCGCACGGCATCAGCGCCGACCCGCGCTGATCCACGCACGCCAGCGCGACCAGCCGCCCACCGCCGGTCGCATGCAGGGCGCACACCACGGCGCACTCGGCACAGAGACCAAGGCCATATGAGATGTTCTCCACATTGCATCCCGTGACGACGCGGTGATCGTCGACCAGTGCGGCCGCGCCGACTCCAAACCGCGAGTACGGCGCATAGGCCCCCGCAGATGCCTGGATTGCCTTGTCCCGCAGCATATTCCAGTCGATCTCCGGCATCGCGCAACCCCGCTCATCCGTGGCCGTTTCCGACAGTCACCCTAGTCGCAAAACGCCATTTCGCTTGACGGACATTGGCGCACGTCACACCGCGCGCGAGCTAAGCTCAAGTGCCCGGCGTGACTGTCGCGCAACGTCGCAGGAAGGCTGGTGAGGACTGGGGTGACTACACAACCGACAACCGCGGATCCGGCGGCACCCGTACCGGCTACCTCGCGCAAACGCAGGCCGCCGCGGACCCTGTATCGGGGCGATCCCGGCATGTGGTCGTGGGTGCTGCACCGCATCAGCGGCGCGACGATCTTCTTCTTCCTGTTCGTGCACGTGCTGGATGCCGCGATGCTGCGGGTCAACCCGCAGACCTACAACGCGGTGATCCACGACTATCAGATGCCGATCGTCGGTCTGATGGAATACGGCCTGATCGCCGCGGTGCTCTTCCACGGCCTGAACGGGATCCGCGTGATCCTGATCGACTTCTGGTCCGAGGGCCCGCGCTACCAGCGACTGATGTTCTGGATCGTCGGCGTCGTGTTCCTGCTGCTGATGGTCCCGGCCGGCGTCGTCACCGTCATCCACATGGTGGAGCATTTCCGATGAGCGGCCCCGACCTGCAGCTGAGCACCCCCTTCCAAAGGGGCCAGACGGCGCCGGTCAAACAACGGTTCCACGACCGGCCCGCCAGCCTGGACAATCCCCGCTCGCCGCGGCGGCGTGCCGGCATCCCCAACTTCGAAAAGTTTGCCTGGCTGTTCATGCGGTTCTCGGGCATCGCACTGTTCGTGCTGGCGATCGGCCACCTGTTCATCATGCTGATGTGGGACCACGGCGTTTACCGCATCGACTTCAACTACGTGGCGCAGCGCTGGGCGTCGCCGTTCTGGCAGTTCTGGGATCTGGCGCTGCTGTGGCTGGCGCAACTGCACGGCGGCAACGGCCTGCGCACCATCATCGATGACTACAGCCGTAAGGACAGCACCCGGTTCTGGCTGAACAGCCTGCTGTTGTTGTCGATGGGTTTCACGTTGGTGCTGGGCACCTACGTGCTGCTGACATTCGACCCGAACATTTCCTGATCCAGGGAGGCGACCCGTGATCCAGCAACACCGGTACGACGTGGTGATCGTCGGCGCGGGCGGTGCCGGGATGCGCGCCGCGGTGGAAGCGGGTCCGCGGGTGCGCACGGCGGTGCTGACCAAGCTCTACCCCACTCGCAGCCACACCGGCGCCGCCCAGGGCGGCATGTGCGCGGCGCTGGCCAACGTCGAAGAGGACAACTGGGAATGGCACACGTTCGACACCGTCAAGGGCGGCGACTACCTCGCCGACCAGGACGCGGTGGAGATCATGTGCAAGGAAGCCATCGACGCGGTGCTCGACCTGGAAAAGATGGGGATGCCGTTCAACCGCACCCCCGAGGGCCGCATCGACCAGCGCCGGTTCGGCGGACACACCCGCGACCACGGCAAGGCCCCGGTGCGCCGATCCTGTTACGCCGCCGACCGCACCGGCCACATGATCCTGCAGACGCTGTATCAGAACTGCGTCCGCCACGACGTGCAGTTCTTCAACGAGTTCTACGCGCTGGACTTGGTTTTGACGCAGACGCCGAGCGGGCCCGTGGCCACCGGCGTGGTCGCCTACGAGCTGGCCACCGGCGAGATCCACGTCTTCCACGCCAAGGCGATCGTGCTCGCGACCGGCGGTTCGGGCCGGATGTACAAGACCACCTCCAACGCGCACACCCTGACCGGCGACGGCATCGGCATCGTCTTCCGCAAGGGACTTCCGTTGGAGGACATGGAGTTTCACCAATTCCATCCGACCGGACTGGCCGGTTTGGGCATCTTGATCTCCGAGGCCGTGCGCGGCGAGGGCGGCCGGTTGCTCAACGGCGAGGGTGAGCGGTTCATGGAGCGCTACGCCCCGACGATCGTCGACCTGGCGCCGCGCGACATCGTGGCCCGCTCCATGGTTTTGGAGGTCCTCGAGGGCCGCGGCGCCGGCCCGCACAAGGACTACGTCTACATCGACGTCCGCCACCTCGGCGAGGATGTGCTCGCGGCGAAGCTGCCCGACATCACCGAGTTCGCCCGCACCTATCTGGGTGTGGACCCGGTGCACGAGCTGGTCCCGGTGTACCCGACGTGTCACTACGTGATGGGCGGCATCCCCACCACCGTCACCGGACAGGTGTTGCGGGACAACACCTCCACGGTGCCGGGTCTCTACGCCGCCGGCGAGTGCGCGTGCGTGTCGGTGCACGGCGCCAACCGCTTGGGCACCAACTCGCTGCTGGACATCAACGTGTTCGGCCGCCGGGCCGGGATCGCCGCCGCCAATTACGCACGAGGACACGACTTTGTGGACATGCCGCCGGAGCCGGCGGCGATGGTCGTCGGCTGGGTGGGTGACATCCTCTCCGAGCACGGCAACGAACGCGTCGCCGACATCCGCAACGCGTTGCAGCAGTCGATGGACAACAACGCCGCGGTGTTCCGCACCGAGGAGACGCTCAAGCAGGCGCTGACCGACATTCACGCCCTCAAGGAGCGGTACGCCCGAATCACCGTGCACGACAAGGGGAAGCGATTCAACAGCGACCTGCTGGAGGCCATCGAGCTGGGCTTTTTGCTCGAGCTGGCCGAGGTCACCGTGGTGGGGGCGTTGAACCGCAAGGAGTCTCGCGGCGGGCACGCGCGCGAGGACTACCCCAACCGCGACGACGTCAACTACATGCGCCACACCATGGCCTATAAACAGGGCACCGATCTGCTGAGCGACATCGCGCTGGACTTCAAACCCGTGGTGCAGACGCGCTACGAACCCAAGGAACGGAAGTACTGATGACCGACGTTGCAGAGCCGCAGGTGGAAAACCTGGAACCGCCCCTGCCGCCGGTACCCGACGAGGCGGTGATGGTGACCGTCAAGATCGCCCGGTTCAACCCCGACCAGCCCGACGCCTACGCGGAAACCGGTGGCTGGCAAAGCTTTCGGGTGCCGTGTCTGCCCAGTGACCGGATGCTCAACCTGCTGATCTACATCAAGAGCTATCTGGACGGGACGCTGACCTTCCGGCGCTCGTGCGCGCACGGGGTGTGCGGATCGGACGCCATGCGGATCAACGGCGTCAACCGGCTGGCGTGCAAGGTGCTGATGCGTGACCTGCTGCCGACGCAAAAGAAGGGAAAGGCAGGGAAGTCGCTGACCATCACGGTCGAGCCGATCCGCGGGCTGCCGGTCGAAAAGGACCTGGTGGTCGACATGGAGCCGTTCTTCGACGCCTACCGCGCGGTCAAGCCGTACCTGATCACCACCGGCAATCCGCCGACCCGCGAACGCATCCAGAGTCCGACCGACCGCGCCCGCTACGACGACACCACCAAGTGCATCCTGTGCGCGGCCTGCACCACCAGCTGCCCCATCTTCTGGCACGAGGGCAGTTACTACGGCCCGGCGGCGATCGTCAACGCGCACCGCTTCATCTTCGACAGCCGCGACGAGGCCGCCGCCGAGCGCCTGGACATCCTCAACGAGGTCGACGGCGTGTGGCGGTGCCGCACGACGTTCAACTGCACCGAGGCCTGCCCGCGCGGCATCCAGATCACCAAGGCGATCCAGGAGGTCAAGCGCGCGATCATGTTCTCGCGCTGAGCGCCTCTCCCGCCGCGAGCGTCACGCCAGCGTGGCCGTCGACGCGCAGCGTCACGCCACGGTGACGCCGAGCGGGCCACGTGGCCGTCACACATCGCGGGCCTGTCTCGTCTGATGGGTATGACACAGAAAACCCGCATCGAGCCCCTGCCACCCCAGCGCGCCGGCCTGCTGATCCGGGCCATGTACCGGGTCGCCAAGCGGCGCTATGGCCAAGTACCCGAACCCTTCGCCGTGGCCGCGCACCATCGCAAGCTGATGGTCGCGAGCGCCATGCACGAGACGATGGTCGAGCGGGCATCGAAGACCCTGCCCGCCAGCGTGCGTGAGCTGGCGGTGTTGTGGACCGCGCGCCAGATCGGCTGCTCGTGGTGCGTCGACTTCGGCTCGATGCTGCAGCGGCTGGACGGCCTGGACACCGAGCGGCTCAAGGAGATCGACGACTACGCCACCTCACCGGCCTACACCGACGACGAGCGTGCCGCCATCGCCTACGCCGCCGCGATCACCACCGACCCGCACACCGTCACCGACGAGCAGGTCGACGATCTGCGGGCCCGCTTCGGCGACGCCGGCGTGTTCGAGCTGACCTATCAGATCGGGCTGGAGAACATGCGGGCGCGGGTGAACGCCGCGCTGGGCATCACCGAGCAGGGCTTCAATTCCGGTGACGCGTGCCGCATTCCCTGGATCAGCGAGCCTGGCGAGACCGCAACGGAGAACCGGTGAACTTGTCCGGGTTGGCGACATCCCAGAGGGCGCAGATCTTTCCGTCTCGCACCGTCATCGCCATGATCCGCGGACACATCTCGCGGTAGCCCTCGGCGGACGGAAAGCCGGCGGTGTAGATGCCCAGCTCGCCGTTGACCAGTCCGAGTTTATACGACGTGTAGAACGCGGGGCCGTAGCGGTTCGCCAGGCCGAGCATGAACCGGACCACCTTGTCCGGGCCGTGGATAACCTGAACCGCGGTGGGCGCCTTGCCATTCGAATCGCCGGTGAAAACGACGTCCGGATGCAGCAACGCCACCACGGCTTCCAGATCGCCGGCGGCCATGGCGGCCAACAACTCGCCCACCACCTGGTTGTGCGACGGGTCGGGCTCGGGCGGCGGCTCGGCCGTGACGGCCTTGCGCGCCCGCGAGGCCAGCTGCCGGGCGGCGGCCGCGCTGGTGCCCAACACGTCGGCCACCTCCGGGAACGGCACGTCGAACCCGTCGTGCAACACGAACGCCACCCGCTGGTCGGGCGAGAGCCGCTCGAGCACCACCATCGCCGCGAACCGGGCGTCCTCGCCGGAAACCACCGCGGACAGCGGATCGGGTTCGGCGGCGGGGGCGCCGAACCCGGTGACGACGGGCTCGGGCAGCCAGTTCCCGGTGTAGGTCTCGCGGCGATGCGCGGCCGAGCGCAGCCGGTCCAGGCCCAGCCTGCTCACCACCGTGGTCAACCACGCCCGCAGGTCGGTGATCGTCGTGTCCTGCCGGTGCCAGCGCAGCCACGCGTCCTGGACGATGTCCTCGGCGTCGGCGACCGTGCCGGTCAGCCGGTAGGCGACCGACATGAGATGCGGTCGCAACGACTCGAATTCGCTGACCCGCTGCGCTGAGGTCATAGTGATGAGCCTAACGCGCGACGACGAGCGCTACGCTCACCACCAATGACCGACAACCTGTGGCTGCACTTCTCCCGGCACGGCCCGGGAATCGCGCCGCCGATCATCACCCGCGGTGAGGGTGTCACCATCTTCGACGACCGCGGCAAGAGCTACCTCGACGGCCTGTCCGGGCTGTTCACCGTGCAGGTCGGTCACGGCCGCGCCGAGCTCGCCGAGGCCGTCGGCCGGCAGGCGGGCACGCTGGCGTTCTTCCCGCTGTGGGGGTATGCCACCCCGACGGCGATCGAGCTCGCCGAGCGTCTCGCCGGCTACACCCCGGGCGACCTGAACCGGGTCTTCTTCACCACCGGGGGCACCGAGGCCGTCGAGACCGCCTGGAAACTGGCCAAGCAATACTTCAAGCTCACCGGCAAACCCGGTAAGCACAAGGTGATTTCGCGGTCGGTCGCCTATCACGGCACCACCCAGGGCGCGCTGGCGATCACCGGCCTGCCGAAATACAAGGCGCCGTTCGAGCCGGTGACGCCCGGCGGCTTCCGGGTGCCCAACACCAACTTCTATCGGGCGCCGGAACCGTTCAACACTGACGCAAAGGCCTTCGGGCGGTGGGCCGCCGACCGTATCGCCGAGGCCATCGAGTTCGAGGGCCCCGACACCGTCGCAGCGGTATTTCTCGAGCCGGTGCAGAACGCCGGAGGCAGCATCCCGCCTCCCCCAGGCTATTTCGAACGGGTGCGCGAGATCTGCGACGAATACGACGTGCTGCTGGTCTCCGACGAGGTGATCTGCGCGTTCGGCCGCATCGGGTCGATGTTCGCCTGTGACGACTTCGGCTACGTGCCCGACATGATCACCTGCGCCAAGGGGATGACGTCGGGCTACTCACCGATCGGCGCCATGATCGCCAGCGAGCGCCTGTTCGAGCCGTTCAACGATGGCGCGACGATGTTCCCGCACGGCTATACCTTTGGGGGCCACCCGGTTTCGGCGGCCGTCGGGCTGGCCAACCTCGACATCTTCGAGCGCGAGGGGCTCAACGAGCACGTCAGGACCCACGCGCCGGCGTTGCGCGCCACCCTGGAAAGGCTCTACGACCTTCCGATCGTCGGCGACGTGCGCGGCGAGGGTTTCTTCTACGGTGTGGAACTGGTCAAGGACAAGGCGACCAAGCAGACGTTCACCGACGCCGAGCGCCGGCCGCTGCTGGCCCGGATCGGCGCGGCGCTGTTCGAGGCCGGGCTGTACTGCCGCACCGACGACCGCGGCGATTCCGTCATCCAGCTGGCGCCGCCGCTGATCAGCGGCCAAACCGAGTTCGACACCATCGAATCCATCCTTCGCGCTGTGCTCGCCGAGGAGTCCAAGGCCATCTAAAGTCCCAGGCATGGCGCGCAAACCACCTATCCACCCGGTCCGGTGGCTTGCGGCCGTCGCCCACGTGGACCTGGCCGCCACGGCGCTGTAAGCCCCCGCTAGCCGGCGGGTGCGCGCCTGACCGCGTCGGCGGCCAGCATCACCTCGCGGGCGTGCGGGGCGCTCGGGTTGCGCCCGAACCGCGAGACGGCGTTGCACAGCCAGGCCAGCGCGGAGCGCAGCTCCGGCTCGGCGGCGCCGTCACGGTGCACCGTCAATTCCGCCAGCACCTGATCGAGCCCGGAACGCCGCACCTGGGTCGCCTTCTCGACCTGCTTGAGCAGATCCTTCAGCGCGCGCGGGCCGGCGCCACACACCTCAACCGCGCCTTCGCGCTTGCGGCGCAACCTGGTCCACAATCGAGCGTCGGAAATGGCACATCCTCTGAGTCGGTGTGGGCGGGCGCTTCCCGCGGACCGCGCGCCCAGCGTATCCCGGACCCACCGCCCCGGATGAAGTAACTTCCGTCCCATCAGTCACAGCGCGGCTCCCCGGATTCGGGCCACCGATCGCCTAGTCTGCACAGACGATGAGCTTCCTACGTTCGATGTCGTGCCTGGTTGCGGTGGTTTTCGTGGCCTGGGCTCCCGCCGCAACGGCCCTCCCGAGCGCCCTGCCACTGGGACGGGCCGAGCCCGGCGCCGAACCCAATGCCGCGCCCGCAAGCTGTCCGTACAAGGTGACCACCCCACCGGCGGTGGATTCGTCGGAGGTCCCCACCGCCGGCGATCCCCCGATCCCGCTGGCGGTGCCCGCCAAGCCCGTCGGCGGTGACGCCCTGGGCAGTTGCGGCATTGTCGCCGCGCCGAATACGCCGCCACTGCCGGGCGACGTATCCGCCGAGGCCTGGCTGGTGGCCGACCTGGACAGCGGCGCGGTGATTGCCGCCAAAGACCCGCACGCGCGCCACCGCCCGGCCAGCATCATCAAGGTGTTGGTGGCGATGGCCTCCATCAACGCGCTCAACCTGAACAAATCGGTGGCCGGCACCGCCGACGACGCGGCCGCCGAGGGCACCAAGGTCGGCGTCCAGGAAGGCGGCGTCTTCACCGTCAACCAGCTGCTGCACGGGCTGCTGATGCATTCCGGCAACGACGCCGCCCACGCGCTGGCCATGCAACTCGGCGGCATGCAGCAGGCGCTGGAGAAGATCAACGTGCTGGCCGCCAAGCTGGGCGGTCAGGACACCCGGGTGGCGTCGCCGTCGGGGCTGGACGCGCCCGGCATGAGCACGTCGGCCTACGACATCGGGCTGTTCTACCGCTACGCGTGGCAGAATCCCACCTTCGCCAACATCGTGGCGACCCGCACCTTCGACTTCCCCGGCCACGGCGACCATCCCGGCTACGAGCTGGAGAACGACAACCAGCTGCTCTACAAGTACCCCGGCGCCCTGGGCGGCAAGACGGGCTACACCGACGACGCGGGCCAGACGTTCGTCGGCGCGGCCAACCACGACGGGCGGCGGCTGGTGGCGGTGCTGCTGCACGGCACGCGGCAACCGATCGCGCCGTGGGAACAGGCCGCGCATCTGCTGGACTACGGATTCGCCACCCCGCAGGGCACTCAGGTCGGCTCGCTCGTCGCCCCCGACCCGTCGCTGGCGCCGGCCAAGAGCGACACCGTCGCCGACCGGCTCGCCACGAACGCCGCCGCCGGCGCGATCATCGGTTCGGCGGACGCCATGCCGGTCCGGGTGGGCGTCGCTGTCATCGGGGCCATCATCGTGTTTAGCTTGATCATGGCCGCGCGCTCGATGAACCGTCGACCTCAACACCGCTGACCGCCGGTGGCCACCGGATCGCGGAGCGGCCTGCTGGTCGGGCTGACCGCCGCCAGCGTGGGCGTCATCTACGGCTACGACCTGTCCATCATCGCCGGGGCGCAGCTGTTCGTCACCGAGGAATTCGGGCTGTCCACGCGGCAACAGGAACTGCTGACCACGATGGTGGTCATCGGCCAGATCATCGGGGCGCTCGGTGCTGGCGTGCTGGCCAACGTGATCGGGCGGAAAAAGTCGGTGGTACTGATCCTGTTCGCCTACACGGCTTTCGCGCTGCTGGCCGCGTTCTCGGTGTCGCTGCCGATGCTGCTGGCGGCGCGCCTGCTCGTCGGCTTGACCATCGGCGTGACGGTGGTGGTCGTCCCGGTGTACGTGGCCGAATCGGCACCGACGGCGGTGCGCGGCTCGCTGCTGACGGCCTACCAGCTGGCGATTGTCAGCGGGCTCATCATCGGATACGTGACCGGCTACTTGCTGGCCGGCACCCACAGCTGGCGATGGATGCTGGGATTAGCCTGCGTGCCCGCAATGCTGTTGGCGCCGCAAGTGATTCGAATGCCCGATACGGCCCGATGGTACGTGCTCAAGGGCCGGGACGACGACGCGCGGCGGGCGCTGCTGCGCGTGGAGCCCGACGCGCAGGTCGACGACGAGCTGGCCGATATCGGCCGCGCCGTCAACGAGGGTAGCGGCAAGCTCTCCGAGATGCTGCCGGAAATGGTTCGCAGGCCCTACCTTCGGGCCACCGTCTTCGTCGTCGTTCTCGGCTTTTTGATCCAGATCACCGGCATCAACGCGATCATCTACTACAGCCCGCGGATATTTGAGGCCATGGGCTTCACCGGCAATTTCGCGCTGCTGGGTCTGCCCGCGCTGGTCCAGGTGGCGGGGTTGGCCGCCGTCGGCACGGCGCTGCTACTGGTCGACCGGGTGGGCCGGCGGCCAATCCTGTTGTGCGGCACCGCCATGATGATTGGCGCCGACGTCGTGCTGATCGCCGTGTTCGGCCGTGGGATCGGCGGCGCGGTCGCCGGGTTCGCCGGCGTGCTGTTGTTCATCTTCGGCTACACCATGGGTTTCGGTTCGCTGGGATGGGTGTACGCCAGCGAAAGCTTCCCGTCCCGGCTGCGCTCGATCGGGTCGAGCACCATGCTGACCTCCAACCTGGTGGCCAACGCCATCATCGCCGCCGTCTTCCTGACCCTGCTGCATTCATTGGGCGGCGCAGGGACTTTCGCGACATTTGCCGCGCTCGCGTTGATCGCGTTCGCCTTCGTCTACCGGTATGCGCCGGAGACCAAGGGGCGCCAACTCGAGGACATCCGCCACTTCTGGGAGAACGGCGGCCGGTGGGGCTGATCGCCGCGGGAACCATGATCCTCGACGGGCGGATCTGCCGGCCGGGCTGGATCGAGACCTCCGGCGGGCGGATCGAGGCCTGCGCGATCGGCGCGCCGCCACACCCGCCGGATCGCGAGTACCCCGATTGCGTTGTGGCACCGGGCTTTGTCGACATGCACGTACACGGCGGCGGCGGGGCTTCCTACACCGACGCCGACGGCATCGACGGCGCCACCGCCTTCCACCGTCGCCACGGCACCACCACCACGCTGGCCAGCCTCGTGACCGCCGCTCCCCCGGAACTGCTCGGCGGCGTGCGCGCGCTCACCGGGGCCACCAGGCGGGGCACGGTCGGCGGCATTCATCTCGAGGGCCCGTGGCTGAGCCGGGCGCACTGCGGGGCCCATGACCGCACCCAGATGCGCGACCCCGACCCGGCAGAGATCGATGCCGTGCTGACCGCCGGCGGCGACGCGATCAAGATGGTCACCCTGGCGCCGGAGCTGCCCGGGGCCGACGCCGCGATCCGGCGTTTCGTGGACGCGGGAGTCGTTGTGGCGCTGGGGCATACCGACGCAAGCTACGAACAGACCCGGCATGCCATCGCGCTGGGCGCCACGGTCGGCACGCATCTGTTCAACGCGATGCCGCCGCTGCACCATCGCGATCCCGGCCCCGCGCTCGCGTTGCTGCGGGACCCGCGCGTGACCGTCGAGCTCATCGCCGACGGCGTGCACCTGCACCCGGACGTGGCGCGCACGGTGATCGAGACCGCCGGCGCGGACCGAGTCGCCGTGATCACCGACGCGATCGCCGCGGCGGGCCGCGCCGACGGCGAGTATCGGCTCGGCGCGGTGCGCATCGAGGTGGTCTCCGGCGTCGCGCGGGTGCAGGGGACGTCGACGATCGCGGGCAGCACGGCCACCATGGATCAGCTCTTTCACACCGTGGCCGGGTTCGGTGAGGACCGCGACGCCGGGCTGCTCGCCGCGGTTCAGGTGACGTCGGCGACGCCGGCACGCACGTTGGGGCTCGATCGGGTGGGCAGCCTGCGGCCCGGCTATGACGCCGATCTCGTGGTGCTCGACCGTGAGCTGCGGGTGACCGCCGTCATGTCCCACGGCGACTGGCTGGTCGACGGGTAGCCGATCTACCTGGTGTTTGTCACACGTTGCGCCGCGACCTCGTCATAGGTGTGACACGTCATCGACTAGGAGGTCACCATGAATGCGCTGCTGTGGACGCTGCAGGGATTGCTTGCCGCCATCTTCCTTCTCTCGGGGCTGGCGAAGATCAGCATGCCACGGGAGCGGCTTCTCGCGACGGGACAAACCGGTATCGCGCCATTCCCCATGCCCGTGGTGCGCGTCACCGCCTTTTGTGAACTGCTGGCGGCCGTAGGCCTTGTCCTGCCCCCGCTGGTCGGAATCGCGGAGTTCCTCATCCCGGCCGCCGCCGGCGGGCTCGCGGTCGTCATGGTCGGCGCCATGGCCTCGCATACCTATCTGCGCGAACCCCGCAGCGTCGCGGTGAATGTGGCGATCTTCGTCGCCGCCGTCACGGTGCTCGTGGGCCGGGTGGCCGGGCTGTGAACGCTCATCCGTTCGGGCGCCGACCTTGTTAGCATCGGAGCGGTCAGCACCTGACACCGGACGAGGGGCCCCGTACCCGGCCAGCGAAAAGACGGCGCCGTGGAGGTGCGCAATGGCATGGCTCGTCTTGATCGCGTCGGGGGTGTTGGAGGCGGTGTGGGCGACCGCGCTGAACAAGTCCGACGGCTTCACCCGGCTCGGCCCTGTGCTGGTCTTCGTTGTCGCGCTTACGCTTTCGATGGCCGGACTGGCGACCGCAATGCGCAGCCTGCCGGTCGGAACCAGCTATGCGGTATGGGTCGGCGTCGGGGCCGTGCTCACGGTCGGCTACGCGGCGGTGATCGGCGACGAGCCGGCATCGCCCACCAAGCTGTTGCTGATCGCCGGGATCGTGGCCTGCATCGCCGGTTTGAAGCTGGTCAGCTAGCGGCCGCGGCGCGCGAACCCGGCGATCCGGGAAAGCGCCAGCGCCCCAACGGCTCCCAACGCCATCGCGGTCAGCGTCTGGCGGGTGCCCAGACCTTCGTCCATGTGCACCCGCGGCGCGATGATCGCCGGGGCCGGCGGCTCGACGTGCTGGTCGCGCGGATCGGTGGACGCCGTCGCCGCCCAGGCGGTGCAGAACAGCACGAGATAGGCCGTGATGTAAGCGAACACCATCAACCCCAGCACCGGCCCGAACGCGGCGCCCGCCGGGCTGCGCAACACGGTCTTCAGATAGATCGACCCCACCTGTTTGAACACTTCGAACCCGACGGCCGCGATCAGCCCGGCCCGCATCGAATCGACGAAACTGACCTTTTCCCGGGGCAGCCGCGCGATCATCCACGTGAACAGGAGCCACGACACCAGCGTCGCGATCAGGATCGAGAACAGCCAGAAGAGCCAGTCGAACACCGCAAACTGCGGTATGCCAAGCCATTTCAGCAAGGTGGCCATGGGTGCGGCGTGACCGACGGTGGTCAGCGCGACGGTGGCCACTATCACCGCGAACGTCCCCATCATCGCCAGCAGATCGGAGAACTTGCCGCGCACGAAGCTCGCTGACTCGATCTGGGAGTCCCACCACATCTCGGTCAGCGCTTGCCGCAGGTGCGAGATCCAGCCCAGGCCCGCCCACACCGCGGTGACCAGACCGATGACCCCGACCGAAGTCCGGGCGTCGATGGCCGAATTCATCAACTCCTGCAGCTGATTTCCCAGCGTGCCCGACACCTGCGAGCGAATGTGGTCGTCGATCGTGCTCAGCAGGTGCGGCCGCCGGGCCAGCACGAAACCGAACACCGCGAAACCGACCATGAGCAAGGGAAACAACGCGAAAATCGTGTAATAGGTGAGACCTGCGGCAAAGAACCCGCCATTGCGCTCGTCGAAACGCTGGTAGGCGCGGATGACATGGTCGAGCCAGCCGTACCGGGCCCGCAGCCGATCAAGAAAGCCCTCCTCGGCCGGCTCGCTCATCGTGGAACTTCTTACCTCCGTTGCGGAAGGAACCCAAGCCGATCGTAAACCCGTTGGACCGTTTTCCCGGCGACATCCTGGGCCCGTTCGGCGCCGGCCGCCAAAATGGCCTCCAATTCGGCCAAGTCGGCCGTCAGTTCGTCGACCCGGGCCTTGATCGGGGCGACGAACTCGACCACCGCCTCCGCGGTGTCCTTCTTCAAATCGCCGTAACCCCTTCCGCCATAGCTCTCGACGAGCTTGTCCACGCCGACGCCGCTGACCGCAGCCTGGATGGTCAACAGGTTGGACACGCCAGGCTTGGCGTCGGTGTCGAAGCGGATCTCGCGCTCGCTGTCGGTCACCGCCGATCGAATCTTCTTGGCCGACAACGCCGGATCGTCGAGCAGGTTGATCAACCCCGCGTCGGTGGCCGCGGATTTGCTCATCTTCGACGTCGGGTCGGACAGGTCGTAGATCTTCGCGGTCGCCTTGGGGATGAGCATGTCGGGCACCACGAACGTATCCGGGAATCGGGCGTTGAACCGCTGCGCCACGTCGCGGGCCAGCTCGAGATGCTGACGCTGGTCTTCGCCCACCGGCACCAGGTCGGTGTCGTAGGCCAGCACGTCGGCGGCCTGCAGCACCGGGTAGGTGAACAGACCCACGGTGGTGGAGTCGGCGCCCTGGCGCAGCGACTTGTCCTTGAACTGCGTCATCCGCGACGCCTGGCCGAAACCGGTGAAGCAGCCCAGCACCCAGGCCAGCTGCGTGTGGGCGGGCACGTGGCTTTGCACGAAGACCGTGCTGCGGGCCGGGTTGATGCCCAGGGCCAGGTATTGGGCGGCCGTGACCAAGGTCCGCCGCCGCAGCGCCTCGGGATCCTGGGCGATGGTGATGGCGTGCAGGTCGACCACGCAGAAGAACGCGTCCCAGTCATCCCCCCAGTCGTCCTGCAGCTCGACCCACTGGGTGACGGCGCCCAGCGCGTTACCCAGGTGAAGCGAATCGGACGTGGGCTGCACGCCGGAAAAAATGCGGCTGGATCCGGTAGCGGTGCTCATGATGCACCGATCTTTTCACGCGCGGCGCCGCCGCCGAGTGTGCGGCCGGCTTCCCCCTCGGTGCCGAGCGTGCGGCCTGCCGCGTGCTCGCGATCACCCCGCCTTGCAGTACCGGCGGTACCGCCTTTAATGTCGGGTTATGACGACTCGTTCGCCTATCCAGCTGGGTTCCGGGGAGCCGGTCCTGCTGTTGCACCCGTTCATGCTGTCCCAGATGGTGTGGGAGCCAGTCGCCCAGCGATTGGCCGACACCGGCCGCTACGAGGTGTTCGCCCCGACCATGGCAGGCCACAACGGCGGGCCCTATGCGGGCACCTGGCTGCTGAGCTCGTCGGTGCTGGCCGACCGTGTCGAGGCCGAACTCGACAAACGGGGATGGCAGACCGCGCACATCGTCGGCAACTCGTTGGGCGGCTGGGTCGCGTTCGAGCTCGAGCGGCGCGGCCGGGCCCGCAGCGTCACCGGTGTCGCCCCGGCGGGCGGATGGACGCGCTTCAACCTCGGAAAATTCCAGGTCATCTTCAAGTTCATCGCGCTCATGCCGTTCATCGGGGCGGCCCGGTTGCTGGGCCGTCGGGCGTTACAGCTGCCGTACAGCCGCCGCCTGGCGACCCTGCCGCTGAGCGCGTCGCCGGACGGGATCAGCGACCGCCAGCTGGCCGACATCGCCGACGACGCCGCGCACTGCCCGGCCTACTTCCAGTTGTTGGCCAAGTCGCTGCTGCAGCCCGGGCTGCTGGAGCTGGCGCAGACGGCCGTGCCCACCCACCTGGTGCTGTGCGAAAAGGATCGGATTTTCCCGCCGCGCAGGTACAGCCGGCATTTCACCGACTTTCTGCCCGAGGGGACGCGGGTGACCACCCTCGACGGTGTCGGGCACGTGCCGATGCTGGAGGCGCCCGACCGGGTGGCCGACGTGATCATCGATTTCCTCGACGAATGCACCAAGCCGGGCCCCGATCGGCTTCCCGGCCGCCACCGGCCGCCGGCTAGCTAGCCAGTTCCTTTTCCAGGTTCTCGGCGATCGAGTCGAGGAATTCCTCGCTCTGCTGCCACTTCTGGTCGGGCCCGATCAGGATGGCGAGGTCCTTGGTCATCTTCCCGCTCTCGACGGTGGAGACGATGACGTTTTCCAGCGTCTGCGCGAACTCGACCACCTCGGGGGTGTCGTCCAGCTTGCCGCGGTGCGCCAGCCCGCGCGTCCAGGCGAAGATCGAGGCGATCGGGTTGGTCGAGGTCGGCTTGCCGGCCTGATACTGGCGAAAATGCCGGGTGACGGTGCCGTGCGCGGCCTCCGCCTCGACCGTCTTGCCGTCGGCCGTCATCAGCACCGAGGTCATCAGCCCCAGCGAGCCGTAGCCCTGGGCGATGGCGTCGGACTGCACGTCGCCGTCATAGTTCTTGCACGCCCACACGTAGCCGCCCTCCCACTTGAGGCAGGCGGCCACCATGTCGTCGATCAGCCGGTGCTCGTAGGTCAGGCCCTCGGCCTCGAACTGCTCCTTGAACTCCTCGTCGTAGATGCGCTGGAACTCGTCTTTGAACATGCCGTCGTAGGCCTTGAGGATGGTGTTCTTGGTGGACAGGTACACCGGCCACTTGGCGTTCAGGCCGTACTTGAACGACGCGCGCGCGAAGTCGCGCACGGAGTCCTTGAAGTTGTACATCCCCATCACGACGCCGCCGTCGGAGGGGAGGGACACCATCTCGTGCACCATCGGCTGGCTGCCATCGGCGGGGGTGAAGGTGATGGCGACGGTGCCGGGCTTGTCGACCTTGAAATTGGTCGCCCGGTACTGGTCGCCGAATGCGTGGCGGCCGATGACGATCGGCTTGGTCCAGCCCGGCACCAGGCGCGGCACGTTAGAGATGACGATCGGTTCGCGGAAGATGGTGCCGCCCAAGATGTTCCGGATCGTCCCGTTGGGCGAGAGCCACATCTTCTTGAGGTTGAACTCCTGGACACGGGCCTCGTCGGGTGTGATGGTCGCGCATTTGACGCCCACGCCATGCTTCTTGATGGCGTAGGCCGCGTCGATCGTCACCTGGTCGTCGGTGCGGTCGCGGTGCTCGATGCCCAGGTCGTAGTAGTCCAGATCGATGTCGAGGTGCGGAAGGATCAGCATGTCCTTGATCAGCTTCCAGATGACGCGGGTCATCTCGTCGCCGTCGAGCTCGACGACGCGGCCTTTGACCTTGATCTTGGCTTCTTTGGAACCCGGGTTGGACATCGGCGCCTCCCTGCGGCGTCAGCTCTGCGCGGCCGCCAGCACCTCGTTGAACGTCTTGCTCGGCCGCATCACTGCCGTCGTCTTCTCGCTGTCCGGGTAGTAGTACCCGCCGATGTCGACCGCCTCACCCTGCACCTCGGCGAGTTCGGCGACGATCGTGTCCTCGTTCTCGCCCAACGACTCGGCCAGCGCGGCGAAGCGCTCGCGCAACTCCTCGTCGTCGTTCTGCGCGGCGAGTTCGGCCGCCCAGTACAGGGCCAGGTAGTACTGGCTGCCGCGGTTGTCGAGTTCACCGGTCTTGCGCGACGGACTCTTGTTGTGGTCCAACAGCTTTCCGATCGCGGAATCCAGCGTCTTACCCAGCAGCTTGGCACGCTCGTTGTCGTTCTTGATGCCGATGTCCTCGAAACACGCTCCCAGGGCGAGGAATTCACCGAGCGAATCCCAGCGCAGGTGATTCTCCTCGACGAGTTGGTGGACGTGCTTGGGCGCCGAACCGCCCGCCCCGGTCTCGTACATGCCGCCGCCGGCCATCAAGGGCACGATGGACAGCATCTTGGCGCTGGTGCCCAGCTCCAGGATCGGGAACAGGTCGGTGAGGTAGTCGCGCAGGATGTTTCCGGTGGCGGCGATGGTGTCCTGGCCGCGCATCGCGCGCTCCAGCGTGTACCTCATGGCCCACACCTGCGGCATGATGTTGATGTCCAGGCCCTCGGTGTCGTGTTCCTTGAGGTACTCCTTGACCTTCTTGCGCAGCTCGACCTCGTGCGGGCGTTCGGTGTCGAGCCAGAACACCACGGTCATGCCCGAGTTGCGCGCCCGGGTGACGGCCAGCTTGACCCAGTCGCGGATCGCTTCGTCGCGCACGATGGGCATGCGCCAGATGTCGCCGGCCTCCACGTTCTGGGTCAGCAGGACTTCCCCGGTGTCGAGGTCGACGATGTTGGCGACGCCGCCCTCGGGGATTTCGAAGGTCTTGTCGTGCGAGCCGTACTCCTCGGCCTGCTGTGCCATCAGCCCGACGTTGGGAACGGTGCCCATCGTCGTCGGATCGAACTGCCCGTGGGTCTTACAGAAGTTGATGATCTCCTGGTAGATCCGGGAAAAGGTGGACTCGGGGTTGACGGCCTTGGTGTCCTTCTGCCGCCCGTCGGCGCCCCACATCTTGCCGCCCGCGCGGATCATCGCCGGCATCGACGCGTCGACGATCACGTCGCTGGGCGAATGAAAGTTGGTGATGCCCTTGGCCGAATCGACCATCGCCAGCTCGGGCCGGTGCTCGTGGCACGCGTGCAGATCGCGGATGATCTCCTCGTGCAGCGATGCCGGGAGCGACTCGATCTTGCTGTACAGGTCGACCAGTCCGTTGTTGACGTCGACGCCCAGTTCGTCGAAGAGCTCCTGGTGCTTGGCGAAGGCCTCCTTGTAGAAGATCTTCACGGCGTGGCCGAAGACGATGGGGTGGGAGACCTTCATCATCGTCGCCTTGACGTGCAACGAGAACATCACGCCGGTCTCGTAGGCGTCCTGCATCTGTTGTTCGTAGAACTCGATGAGCGCCTTTTTGCTCATGAACATGGAGTCGATGACGTCGGCGTTGCGCAGCGACACCATCGGTTTGAGCACGACCGTCTTGCCGCTTTCGGTCTCCAGCTCCATCTTCACGTTGCGCGCGCGGTCCAGCGTCATCGACTTCTCGCCGTGGTAGAAGTCGCCGCCCTTCATCGTCGCCACGTGTGTGCGCGACGCCGGCGACCAGTCCGCCATGCTGTGCGGGTGCTTGCGGGCGTATTCCTTGACGGCCTTGGGCGCACGCCGGTCCGAGTTACCTTGCCGCAGCACGGGGTTCACCGCGCTGCCCAGGCACTTGGCGTAGCGGTCGCGAATTTCCTTGTCCTCGTCGGTCTTCGGGCTCTGCGGAAAGTCCGGAATCTTGAATCCCTTGCCCTGCAGTTCCTTGACGGCGGCGATCAGCTGGGGTACCGAGGCGCTGATGTTCGGCAACTTGATGATGTTGGTGTCGGCCAACTTCGTCAGCCGACCCAGCTCCGCCAGGTTGTCGGGGACCCGCTGCTCTTCGGTCAGGTGTTCGGGGAACTCGGCGAGGATCCGGGCCGCGACCGAGATGTCGCTGGTCTGGATCTCGATGCCCGCGGGTTCGGCGAAGGCACGCACGATCGGCAGGAACGCGTAGGTCGCCAGCAATGGCGCCTCGTCGGTCAGCGTGTAGATGACGGTCGGCTGTTCGGCGCTCACGGTCCCTCTCCCGGCGGCAATGATGGGTTCGAATTCTGGGGGCTCGGCAATCTAACTGCCACGTTATCAAGGGTGTTTGGACAGGTGTCGACCTGCGTGCGCACCGCACGGTTGGCAGCAGGTCGGCACAGTAAGATAGTCTTCGTATTGGTCATGAGCGCCAGCGTCAAGCCCCGGCTTGCTGGCCGGCAACCCTCCAACCGCGGTGGGGTGCCCCGGGTGATGACCAGGTCTAGTAGCCACAGGCTGCGCGGCAAGCGCGGGTCCGCCATAACGGACCCCTGACTAGAGGGGACACGTGATGTGCTTCTGTCCAGCTCCGTGCGATCGGCCCACCCTTGTGGATCCGCCGACGTGCGCCACCGTGCGCCGCTGCTAGCCGACCGGCCACCCCGGCCGCGCTGAGGCCCCGCTAAGGCCCCGCTGAGACCCGAGCCCATATCCCAGGAGAAAGCCAACCCACGTGAGTTCCGAGAACGGTACTACCAGCGACAACACCGATCCGACCGCGCACTGGTCGTTCGAGACCAAACAGGTGCACGCCGGCCAGCAGCCCGACGCAGCCACCAACGCCCGCGCCCTGCCGATCTACCAAACCACCTCGTACGTCTTCGACGACACCACGCACGCCGCCGCCCTGTTCGGGCTGGAGGTTCCGGGCAACATCTACACCCGGATCGGCAACCCGACCACCGACGTCGTCGAGCAGCGCATCGCCGCGCTCGAGGGCGGTGTGGCGGCGCTGTTCCTGAGCTCCGGTCAGGCGGCGGCCACGTTCGCCATCTTGAACCTCGCGTGTGCCGGAGATCACATCGTCTCGAGCCCGAGGCTCTACGGCGGAACCTACAACCTGCTCCACTACTCACTGGCCAAGCTCGGCATCGAGGTCAGCTTCGTGGAGGATCCCGACGATCTGGATTCGTGGCGGGCCGCGGCGCGGCCTAACACCAAAGCGTTCTTCGCCGAGACCATCTCCAACCCGCAGATCGACATCCTGGACATCCCCGGCGTCGCCGGGGTGGCCCACGACAACGGCGTCCCGCTGATCGTGGACAACACGATCGCCACGCCCTACCTGATCCAGCCGCTGCAGCACGGCGCGGACATCGTCGTGCACTCGGCCACCAAGTACCTCGGCGGGCACGGTTCGGCGATCGCCGGGGTCATCATCGACGGCGGCACCTTCGACTGGACGCAGGGCCGTTTCCCGGGATTCACCACCCCCGACCCGAGCTACCACGGCGTGGTGTTCGCCGAGCTCGGCCCGCCGGCCTACGCGCTCAAGGCGCGCGTGCAGCTGCTGCGCGACCTCGGTTCAGCCGCCGCGCCGTTCAACGCGTTCCTGGTCGCCCAGGGCATCGAGACGCTGAGCCTGCGCATCGAGCGTCACGTCGCCAACGCGCAGCGGGTGGCCGAGTTTTTGGCCGGCCACGAGGGCGTGCTCTCGGTGAACTACGCCGGACTGCCCAGCTCGCCCTGGCACGAGCGGGCAAAGAAGCTGGCGCCCAAGGGAACCGGCGCGGTGCTGTCGTTCGAGTTGGCCGGCGGCATCGAGGCGGGCAAGGCCTTCGTGAACGCACTGAAGCTGCACAGCCACGTCGCCAACATCGGCGACGTGCGTTCCCTGGTGATCCACCCGGCGTCCACGACGCACGCCCAGCTGTCCCCGCAGGAGCAGCTGAGCACCGGGGTCAGCCCGGGGCTGGTGCGGCTGGCCGTGGGCATCGAGGGAATCGACGACATCCTGGCCGATCTGGAGCTCGGCTTCGCCGCGGCAGCCAAATTCGGCGCGACGGCGGGGGCGTCCGGCACCGATCCGCAGGCCGTGGCGGCGTTCTAAAGGATTCCGGCCCATGACGATCTCCGACGTGCCCACCCAAACGCTGCCCGACGAAGGCGAAATCGGCTTTGTCCACATCGGCGCGCTGACCACCGAGAGCGGCGCGGTGATCGACGACGTGCACATCGCCGTCCAGCGCTGGGGCGAATTGTCGCCGACGCGCGACAACGTGGTGATGGTGCTGCACGCCCTGACCGGTGACTCGCACATCACCGGGCCGGCTGGGCCCGGGCATCCCACCGGCGGCTGGTGGGAGGGAATGGTCGGGCCGGGCGCGCCGATCGACACCGACCGCTGGTGCGCGGTGGCCACGAACGTGCTCGGCGGTTGCCGCGGCTCCACCGGCCCCAGCTCGCGGACCCGGGACGGAAAGCCCTGGGGCTCGAGGTTCCCGCGGATTTCGATCCGCGACCAGGTGCAGGCCGACATCGCCGCGCTGGCCGCGCTGGGGATCGACCAGGTCGCCGCCGTGGTCGGTGGATCCATGGGCGGCGCAAGGGCTTTGGAGTGGATCGTCGGTCACCCGGACCGGGTGCGGGCCGGGCTGCTGTTGGCCGTGGGCGCGCGCGCCACCGCCGATCAGATCGGCACCCAGTGCACGCAGGTCGCGGCCATCAAGGCGGACCCCAACTGGCGCGGCGGCGACTATCACGACACCGGGGTGGCGCCGGAAACCGGGCTGGCGATCGCGCGGCGCTTCGCCCACCTGACCTACCGCGGTGAAGTCGACCTGGACACCCGCTTCGCCAATGACGGTCAGAGCGATGAGGATCCGGCCGACGGCGGTCGCTATGCGGTGCAGAGCTACCTGGAGTACCAGGGCGACAAGCTGGTGGAGCGCTTCGACGCGGGCAGCTACGTGGTGTTGACCGAAGCGCTGAACAGTCACGACGTCGGCCGCGGCCGCGGCGGGGTGACCAAGGCGCTGGGTGGCTGCCCGGTTCCGGTGGTGGTGGGCGGCATCACCTCCGACCGCCTGTACCCGCTGCGACTGCAGGAGGAGCTGGCCGAACACCTGCCGGGCTGCACCGCCCTGCAGGTGGTCGACTCCGTCTGCGGGCACGACGGCTTCTTGGTGGAATCCGGCGCGGTCGGCGAATTGATCCGCAAGACACTGGTATTGGCCGATGCGGACAGCAGCGAAGGCACGTCGCAACGGTGACCGACTCGCCGCACGACCGCTCCTTGTCATTCGGCTCGGCGGCCGCGGCCTACGAGCGTGGCCGCCCCTCCTATCCCCCGGAAGCGATCGACTGGCTGTTGCCGGTCGGCGCGCGCCAGGTGCTCGACCTGGGTGCCGGCACCGGCAAGCTGACGACCCGGTTGGTGGAGCGCGGCCTGGACGTGGTGGCCGTCGACCCGATCCCGGACATGCTCGAAGTGCTGCGGACCTCGCTGCCCGAGACCCGGGCCCTGTTGGGCACGGCGGAAGAGATTCCGTTGGAAGACAACAGCGTTGACGTCGTGCTGGTGGCGCAGGCCTGGCATTGGGTGGACCCCGAGCGCGCGATACCCGAGGTGGCCCGCGTGCTGCGGCCGGGCGGGCGGCTGGGCCTGGTGTGGAACACCCGCGACGAGCGGCTCGGCTGGGTCCGCGAACTGGGCCGGATCATCGGCAGCGACGGCGACGGCGGCCGCACCCAGGTGAAGCTGCCCGAGCCGTTCACCGAACTCGCGCAGCATCAGGTCGAGTGGACGAGTTACCTTACGCCGCAAGCATTGATCGACCTCGTCGCGTCGCGCAGCTACTGCATCACCTCGCCGACCGAGGTCCGCTCCAGAACGCTCGACGAGGTGCGCGAGTTGCTCGCCACCCATCCGGCGCTGGCGAATGCGACCGGCCTGGCGCTGCCCTACGTCACCAGGTGCACCCGGGCGACGCTGGCCGGCTGAGCGCCCGGTCAATCCGCCTCGTCGTCGTCATCTCCGTTGCGTAGCAGTTTTTCGGGGTGGTGGTAGGTGTTGGTGTGGGGTTGGCCGCGGTCGAATTGTGGGGGTGGTTTCCATTCGGTGTTGCCTTTGGTGTTTTTGCGGGTGCTCCAGCCGCCGGGTTGCAGCAGGCGGTGGTGGGGGCCGCAGGCAAAGGTCAGGTCGTTGACGTCGGTGGTGTGGCAGGTGGCGTAGTCGGTGACGTGGTGGACTTCGGATAAGTAGCCCGAGACGGTGCAGCCGGGTGCGGTGCAGCCGCGGTCCTTGGCGTACAACACGATTCGCTGTCCGGGGGAGGCCAGCCGTTTGGTGTGATAGAGCGCCAGGGCCTTGCCTTTGTCGAAGATGGCCAGGTAGTGATGGGCGTGGCGGCTTAGGCGGATCACATCGCTCATCGGCACGATGGTGCCCCCGCCGGTCAGCCCGTGCCCGGCGGCGGCTTCGAGCTCGGCCAGGGTGGTGGTGACGATGATGGAGGCGGGCAGCCCGTTGTGTTGGCCTAACTCGCCGGAGGCCAGCAGCGCGCGCAGCGCGGCCAATAGGGCGTCGTGGGTGCGTTGGGCGGCTGAGCGCGGGTCGCGCTCGATGGCCTCTTGGCTAGGTGAACCCTGCACACACGGGGCCTCGTCGAGCGGATTGCACATGCCCGGGGCGCCCAGCTTGGCCACCACCGCTTCGAAAGTGGCCCGCAACTCGGGAGTGATCAGCCCGCGCAATGCCGACATGCCATCGGGTTGCTGGTCACCCAGGGTCACCCCCCGTTGGCGGGCACGGTCCTCGTCGGTGAAGGTGCCATCGGGGTTCAGGGCGTTGGTCATCGTGCGCGCCAACTCGCGCAGGTGCTCGGGGGGAAACTGGGTGCCCAGCCCGGCCAGCAGACCCTCGGCCTCGGCGCGCGCGGCGGCATCGATCCAGCCCGGCAGCTGGTGGTAAAAGCTGCGGATCACCGCCACCTGACCGGCACCCAGCCGGCCGGCGCGTTGGGCAGCCGCGGTCGCGGCCAGCACCGGGGGGATCGGTTCGCCGGTCAGGCCGTGGCGCGGGCCCAGGTCTTGGGCTTCTTTGAGGCGCCGGGATGCCTCGCGGTGGCGGATCAGGAGACGGTCGGAAAGCGCCTGGGGCAGCGCGGCGCCGAGTTCTTGGGTGGGGGCTTGACGCGCCAACGAATTGAGCACCGGATGCTCGATCGCCGGCAGCCGCCGGCGCACCCGTTCGCAGCGCCCCAACACCGCCAGCTGCTGCTGAATGCTCAACGCGTCCAACGACAACGCACACGCACGGTCCACGACGGCATCGAGCGCATCAAACACCGCGTCGACCTCAGCCTGACTACGTGGACTCACACCGCCAAACTATCGGCACCCACCGACAACAATCGCCGCTTTGTGACCACTGAAACCACAGTGACACAAGGGATTTCGTTATTTGTTTCCGATATCCGAAAATACATCCGCGGGAGGCGGAACCATGACGCGCCCAAAGCATAGTCGGCCTGCCCGCCCATCGAGAACTGTTGCACCGCTTGGCATGCGGTGCCCAGCCAGGAGTTCGCAGCGTGGTTGCGCCACGACAACGCGGTGTCGGCGGGGCCGCAGCGGCCACCGATCCGCCGGCCCGATGGCGCCACTTAATAAGCGACATCGCGAGCACAGCGACCTCACGAAACGCATATTGTGCGAACCTTTACCCCACCGTTTCGCAAACGTGACAGTGATGGCTCAGAGTTCGTAGGCGTGATTCGAGTGCCATCCGTGCACTCCACGGCGGACGGGGAGGCTGCGTGAAGGCACTTGCAGGAACTCATCGATGGATGGGGGTTTTGCGCCATCAGCCGCTCGCCATTCGCGTGCTCGCCGCGGCGGCAGGCCTGCTCACCGTGGCTTCGGCGTTCGCCGCGCCGGCCGAAGCGGAGGGCAACGGCGACGACTTCATCGATGCGCTCAATCACGCCGGCATCGACTTCGGCGAGCCCGGGAACGCGATGGCCGTCGGCGAGTCGATCTGCCCGATGCTGTCGCAGCCGGGCGGCAGCTTCGCCGCGGCCGCGTCCAGCATCTCCGGCCGGGGCATGTCCCCGCAGATGGCCAGCATGTTCACCACCATCGCGATCCAAACGTACTGCCCCGAGGCGATGGCGAATGTGGCCAGCGGCAACCTGTCCGGCGCCATGCCGCAGGTTCCGGGAATGCCCGGACAGATTCCGGGGATGGCGGGCCAGATCCCCGGAATGACCGGCCAGATACCGGGCATGGCCGGCCAGATGCCGGGTCAGGTCCCGGCGCTGCCGAGTTTCTAGACGGTGCCCAGCGGGTCGATCGTCCACGCGATGTAGACCATCGCCGCCCCGACCGCCGCGGTGGTGATGAAGTCGATTCCCTTGCCGCGCACCACGAGTAGTCCGGCCCGATCCTCGGACAGCAGCAAGCGCAGCAGCGCGGCCACTCCCACACCGATGCCGATCAACAGCGAACCGCGGCGCCAGAAGTTGGCCCCCACCAGGGCCAGAGCCGCGGCAAAGATCAAGCCCACCAACATAATCGGCCACTGAGCCCGCAGCACGGTCCGGGCGGTCATCCCCGTTCGGCCAGCTCGACGACGTTGGTCAGTAGGAAGGCGCGGGTCAGCGGGCCCACGCCGCCGGGGTTGGGCGACACGTGGCCGGCCACATCCCACACGTCGGGGTGCACGTCGCCGACGAGTCCGTCGTCCGTCCGGCTGACCCCCACGTCGAGCACCGCGGCGCCGGGACGCACCATGTCGGCGGTCAGCAGGTGCGGGACCCCGACGGCGGCGACGATGATGTCGGCCTGCCTGGTCAACGCCGGCAGGTCGCGAGTTGCGGTGTGGCACAACGTCACCGTGGCGTTCTCGGAACGACGGGTCAGCAGCAGCCCCAGCGGGCGACCGACCGTAACGCCCCGGCCGATGACGACCACGTGCGCCCCGGCGATCTCGACGTCGTAACGACGCAGCAGGTGCACGATGCCGCGCGGCGTGCACGGCAGCGGGGCCGGGTTGTTGAGCACCAGCCGGCCCAGGTTGGTCGGGTGCAGCCCGTCGGCGTCCTTTTTCGGGTCGACCCGCTCCAGCGCGGCGTTCTCGTCCAGGTGCTTGGGCAGCGGCAACTGCACGATGTAACCGGTGCACTCGGGGTTCGCGTTCAGCTCGTCGATGGTGTCGTTGAGCGCGGCGGCGCTGATGTCGGCGGGCAGGTCGCGCCGGATCGAGGTGATCCCGACCTTGGCGCAATCGGCGTGCTTGCCCCGCACGTACGCCTGCGAACCCGGGTCGTCGCCCACCAGGATGGTGCCCAAACCGGGGGTGCGTCCCGATGCGGTCAATTTGGCCACGCGTTCTTTGAGGTCGACGAAGATCTCGTCGCGGGTGGCCTTGCCGTCCAGCGTGATTGCTCCCACGCTGACAGTCTGGCACGCTCCCGGTATGTCTACCCCTCCGGACGTCTTCAGCCCCGCGAAGCTCGGTCCGATCACGCTGCGTAACCGCACCATCAAGTCCGCCACGTTCGAGGCGCGCACGCCCGACGCGCTGGTGACCGACGACCTCATCGAATACCACCGGCTGCCGGCCGCCGGCGGGGTCGGCATGACGACCGTCGCCTACTGCGCCGTCTCCCCCGGCGGGCGCACCGAAGGCAACGGGATCTGGATGCGGCCCGAGGCCGTGCCCGGGTTCCGTCGGCTCACCGACGCGATCCACGCCGAGGGCGCGGCGGTCAGCGCGCAGATCGGCCACGCCGGCCCGGTGGCCAACGCCAAGTCGAACAAGGCGAAAGCGCTGGCGCCGGTCCGGTTCTTCAATCCGATCGGGATGCGCTTCGCCAAGAAGGCCACCCGCGACGACATCGACGAGGTCATCGCCGGGCACGCCAACGCCGCGCGGCTGGCGATCGAAGCCGGCTTCGACGCCGTCGAGATCCACCTGGGCCACAACTACCTGGCGAGTTCGTTCCTGTCCCCGCTGATCAACCGCCGCGACGACGAATTCGGCGGCTCGCTGGAAAACCGCGCCAAGGTCGCCCGCGGCATGGTGATGGCCGTCCGGCGCGCGGTGGAAAAGGAAGGCACGCCGATCGCGGTGACCGCCAAGCTGAACATGGCCGACGGCGTGCGCGGCGGCATCAGCACGGAGGAATCGCTGAGGACCGCCAAGTGGCTGGAGGAAGACGGCGGGCTCGACGCGATCGAACTGACCGCGGGCAGCTCGCTGGTCAATCCGATGTACCTGTTCCGCGGCGACGCGCCGCTCAAGCAGTTCGCCGGCGCGTTCAAGCCACCGCTGCGCTGGGGCATGCGCATGACCGGCAAGAAGTTCCTGCGCGAATACCCCTACCGCGAGGCCTATCTCTTGCGCGACGCCAAGCTGTTCCGCGCCGAGTTGACGATGCCGTTGATCCTGCTCGGTGGCATCACCAACCGGGAGACGATGGACCTGGCGATGGCGGAGGGATTCGAGTTCGTCGCGATGGCCCGCGCGCTGCTGGCCGAGCCTGACCTGATCAACCGGATCGCCGCCGAGGACGCCCAGCACCGCGTGCACTCCGCGTGCACGCACTGCAATCAGTGCATGCCGACGATCTACAGCCGAACCCACTGCGTCGTCACGGGCGCACCCGACGCCGTCGGCGCTCCAGGCTGATCCACAGCGCCGCAAGCTACAGTTGTGGCGATGTCAGCACCAGCCCCGCCAGCGCTAACCGTCCACCACGAAGGATCCGAACGTACCTTCGCAGCGGGCCACGACGTGGTCGTCGGGCGCGATCTGCGGGCCGACATGCGCATCACGCACCCCCTGATTTCGCGCGCCCACCTGTTGCTGCGATTCGACCAGGGCAAGTGGCTGGCCATCGACAACGGTTCGCTCAACGGAACTTTCGTCAACGGTCGGCGAGTGCCGGTCGTCGAGATCCACGACGGGCAGACCCTCAACATCGGAAACCCGGACGGCCCGTTGCTGACGTTCGACGTCGGCCGTCACCAAGGCATGGCCGGGCGTCCCCCCAAGACCGAATCGATTGGCATCCCGATGGCGGCGCAGTCCCAGGCGCCGGCGTGGTCGGCGGCACCGGCTCCGCCCGTCGCCGCTCCACCCGGACCGCCGCCGCCACCGCCCGGGCGCACGCCCAACTGGGCGGCGCCGCCGCGGCGGCCGCAGCCCGCGCACCGGCCCGGCCCGGCGGGACAAACCATGTACGGCGGCGGCGGTGGGCGACCACCCGCGTACCCGCCCGCGGCGCCGCCCCCGCCGCACAACGCGCCTCTGCACAGCCCCCCGCCGGCGCAGCACATCCCCGCGCCGACCCCGCACACCCGGTCGGCGCCCGCCTCCGCCAAGCCGCCCGAGGTGGCGAACCTGGCGACCAAGATGTTCCAGGCGCTGATGCCGTCGCGGACCGGCTCGATCCAGAAGCCGGCCGGGTCGCAGACCATCGGCCGGGCCACCGACAACGACATCGTCATCCAGGACGTGCTCGCCTCACGGCATCACGCGTTCTTGATCCAGACGCCGCTGGGCACCGAGATCCGCGACGCGCACAGCGTGAACGGCACCTTCGTCAACGGCGTCCGCGTCGGCTCGGCGGTGCTGACCGACGGCGACGTGGTCACCATCGGCAACGTCGACCTGGTGTTCACCGGCGACAGCCTCGTCCGGCGCACCGAGGCTGCGACGCGGACGGGCGGCCTGGAGGTCAACTCCGTCTGCTACACCGTCGACCACGGCAAGCAGTTGCTGGACCACATCTCGGTGACCGCGCGGCCGGGGACGCTCACGGCCATCATCGGCGGTTCGGGCGCCGGGAAGACCACGCTGTCGCGGCTGATCGTCGGCTACACCAGCCCGACGTCGGGCACGGTGACCTTCGAGGGCCACAACATCCACACCGAGTACGCGTCCATGCGCAGCAGGATCGGGATGGTCCCGCAGGACGACGTGGTGCACCGCCAGCTCACGGTGAACCAGGCCCTCAACTACGCCGCTGAGTTGCGGCTGCCCCCCGACACCAGCAAAGAGGAACGGGCCCGCGTCGTCGCGCAGGTGCTCGAGGAACTCGACATGACCCAGCACGCCGAGACGCGGGTCGACAAGCTCTCGGGCGGGCAGCGCAAGCGCGCCTCGGTCGCGCTCGAGCTGCTCACCCAGCCGTCGCTGCTGCTGCTCGACGAGCCGACGTCCGGCCTGGACCCGGCGCTGGACCGGCAGGTCATGCTGATGCTGCGCCAGCTTGCCGACGCGGGGCGCGTGGTGCTGGTGGTCACCCACTCGGTGTCCTACCTGGACGTATGCGATCAGATCCTGCTGGTCGCGCCCGGCGGTAAGACCGCCTTCTGCGGGCCGCCCGACCAGGTCGAGGGGGCCCTGGGCACCCGTAACTGGGCCGACATCTTCGCCAAGGTGGGCGCCGACCCGGACGAGGCCAACCGCCGCTTCAAGGAGCGCAATCAGCGATCGGAGCAGCCACCGAGTCCGCAGAGTCCGGCGGACCTGGGCGAACCACCCCAAACCAACCTGTGGCAACAGCTGTCAACGATCGCCCGCCGCCAGGTTCGCCTGGTCGTGTCCGACCGCGGGTACACGATCTTCCTAGCGGTCCTGCCGTTCCTCATCGGCGCGTTGTCGCTGACGGTGAAAGGTCCGCACCCGGGCCTCGGGCCGGCCGACCCGATGGGCCCCGCGCCCACGCAGCCGCAGTACATCATGGTGCTGTTGAACATCGGTGCCGTCTTCATGGGCACCGCGCTGACCATCCGGGATCTGATCGGCGAGCGCGCCATCTTCAAGCGGGAGCAGGCCGTCGGCCTGTCCACCACCGCCTATCTGCTGGCCAAGATCGCGGTGTTCTGCGTCTTCGCGACCGGCCAGGCGGCCATCGCCACCATCATCGTGCGGCTGGGTAAGGGCGCGCCGACGGCAAATCCCCCGTTCTTCGGCAACTCCACGTTCTCGCTGTTCGTCACCGTGGCGGGCACCTGTGTGGCGTCGGCGATGCTCGGCCTGCTGCTCTCGGCGCTGGCGCAGTCCAACGAGCAGATCATGCCGCTGCTCGTGGTGTCGATCATGTCGCAGCTGGTGTTCTCCAGCGGGATGATTCCGGTCTACCAGCGGATCGGTCTCGAGCAGATGGCGTGGCTGACGCCCGCGCGGTGGGGGTACGCCGCGGGCGCGTCCTCGATCGACTTCCCGTCGCTGGTGAAGGTCAAGCAGATCCCGCTGAACGACCCGATTTGGCAGCACTCGAAACACATCTTCGTCTTCGACATGGCCATGCTCGCGCTGCTGTCGATCGCCTATACCGGCATCGTGCGCTGGCACATCCGCCTGAAACGCTGAGGCGGTTCTCAGGCGGCGACCCCTAATCTGGGATGCGATGACCCGACCTGCCCAGCCCCTGCTGACGGCGCGATCCGAGCGCTCCGAGGGCAGCTTCGCCGCCGGCCGCGACGTGGTCGTCGGCAGTGACCTGCGCGCCGACCTGCGAGTGGCGCACCCGCTGATCGCCCGCGCGCACCTGCTGCTGCGCTTCGATCGGGGCCGGTGGCTGGCGGTCGACAACAACACGCTGAACGGGGTCTACCTCGAGGGCAGGCGGGTGCCGGTCATCGACATCCGCGACGGCCAGACCATCAACATCGGCAAGCCCGACGGTCCGCGGATCACCTTCGAAGTGGGCCGGCCACCGACGCGCTCGTTCCGGCATCGAGATCCCGAGCGCACCGCGGCCCAGCCGCCGGCCGACGCCAGGGAATTCCCCACCGCGCGGGTCGCCGTCGCGGGACCCGAAGCCGATCGCCGGCCGATCACCGGGCGGGGCGCGTCGATCGGCCGCGCGCTGAGCAACGACATCGTCATCCACGACGTGCTGGTCTCGCGCCACCACGCCTACGTGACCCCGACGCCGGCCGGCCCGGAGATCCGCGACGCGAACAGCAGCAACGGCACCTTCGTCAACGGCGTGCGGGTCGGGTCGGCGGCGCTGTCCGAGGGCGACGTTGTCACGATCGGCAACGTCGACCTGGTGTTGCGCGGCGGCGCGCTGGTTCGCCGCCAGGAGGCGGCGACCCGCGCCGGCGGCCTCGAGGTGCGCGAGGTCGACTTCGGCATCGGCGGCAAGCCCCTGCTCGAACAGATCTCGCTGACCGCCCGCCCCGGCACGCTGACGGCGCTCATCGGCGGGTCCGGCGCGGGCAAGACCACGCTGTCGCGGCTGATCGCCGGGTACGCCACCCCGACGTCGGGCTCGGTCACCTTCGAGGGCCACGACATCCACACCGAGTACGCCTCGCTGCGCACCCGGATCGGGATGGTCCCCCAAGACGACGTCGTGCACCGGCAGCTCACGGTCAGCCAGGCGCTCGGCTACGCCGCCGAGCTGCGCCTGCCGCCGGACACCAGCAAGGCCGACCGGGCCCGGGTCGTCGCCGAGGTGCTCGACGAACTCGGCCTGACCGAGCACGCGAACACCCGGGTCGACAGGCTGTCCGGGGGGCAGCGCAAGCGCGCGTCGGTCGCGCTCGAGTTGCTCACCGGGCCGTCGCTGCTGATCCTCGACGAACCGACGTCGGGCCTGGACCCGGCGCTGGACCTGCAGGTCATGACCATGCTGCGGCAACTCGCCGACGCGGGCCGTGTGGTGCTGGTGGTGACCCACTCGCTGACCTATCTCGACGTCTGCGACCAGGTGCTGCTGATGGCGCCGGGCGGCAAGACGGCGTTCCTGGGGCCGCCCGGCCAGATCGGCCAGACCATGGGAACCACCAATTGGGCGCACATCTTCGCCAAAGTGGGCGCCGACCCGGACGAGGCCAACCGCCGCTTCAGGGCCCGGACGGAAGCGCAGAACAGACCGCCGCCGCCGCCGCCGCGCGCCCAGGCCCCCGCCGAGCTGGGCGCGCCGGCGCACACCAGCAAGCGCCACCAGTTCTCCACGATCGCCCGCCGCCAGGTCCGGCTGGTGGTGTCCGACCGCGCCTACTTCGTGTTCCTGGCCGTGCTGCCGTTCGTCATGGGCGCGCTGTCGCTGACCGTCCCCGGCAGCGCCGGCTTCGGCTACGCCGATCCGGCGAGCGAATCGGCGGGCGAGGCCGGGATGATCCTGACCCTGCTCACCATGGCCGCCGCGTTCATGGGCACCGCGCTGACCATCCGCGACCTCATCGGCGAGCGGCCGATCTTCCGGCGGGAACAGGCGGTCGGCCTGTCAACGACGGCCTACCTGCTGGCCAAGGTCGCGGTGTTCTGCGGGTTCGCCGTCCTGCAGGCGGCCATCGCTACCGCCATCGTGGTGCTGGGCAAGGGGCCGCCGACGCGGCCCGCGGTGCTGCTGGGGCCCTCTAGTTCGGCGGCCACCGTCGAGCTGTTCGTGGCCGTGGCGGCGACGTGCGTGGCCGCGGCGATGCTCGGTCTGCTGCTCTCGGCGCTGGCGCGCACGGGCGAGCAGGTCATGCCGCTGCTGGTGGTGTCGCTGATGCTGCAGATGGTGCTCTGCGGCGGAATGGTGCCGGTCACCGACCGGATTTTTCTGGACCAGGTGTCCTGGCTGGTGCCGTCGCGGTGGGGGTACGCGGCGCAGGGGTCAACCGTCGACCTGTGGGCGGTGTCGCCCGGCCCGCAGAGCCCGCGGGACGCCCATTTCCAGCACGCGCCGGCGGCCTGGCTGCTCGACATGGGCATGCTCGCGGTGCTCTCGGTCGGCTACGTGGCGCTGGTGCGCTGGCGCATCCGCCTCGCGCGCTGAGCGACATCAAGCCCCCTGCGCTCAGTCGTCGTGCAGGCGTAGCCCGTGCGCCAGCGCGAAGGCGACCGCCTGATCGACGTCGACGCGGGCGCCGGCCAGCGACGCGGTCGTCCACAGCCCGGGGTCGGCCGTGGTGCCGCGCAGGTCGGCGTCGTCGAGCCGGGCGCCGGCGGTCCGCGCCCCACGCAGGTCCGCGCCGCGCAGCACGGCCTTGCGCAGGTCGGCCTCCACCAGGCTGGCCTCCCGCAGCCGGCAGCCGCTGAAGTCGACGCCGCGAAGGTCGATGCCGGCGAGCACGGCCAGCGTGAAATCCACCTCGTCGAACGTGATCGGCCGCAGCCGACACTGCACGAACACCGACCCCAGCATCGAGCACTGGGCAAAAGAACTGTGCCACAACGACGTCCGGTGGAACGTGCAGTTGCGGAAGGCCGAACCGCGGTGCTGCGACTCGGCCAGGTTGGCGCCGCTGAAATTGCATTCGGTGAACACGACCCGCTCGGTTCGCAGGCGGCTCAGGTCTTCATCGGTGAAGTCGTGGCCGTCAAACTCGCGGTCGACCCACTCGGCGGTCAATTAGGCGTCAGGGTGGCCAGCGCGTATTCGCTGACCGCGATCAGGGCGTCGGTCGCCGACCGGCGATCGCGGGCGTCGACCGTGATCACCGGGATGTGCGCGGGCAGGGTCAGCGCCTCGCGCACCTCGGCGACCGGGTAGCGCGGCGCCCCGTCGAACTCGTTGACCGCGACCAGGAACGGCAGCTTGCGGTGCTCGAAGAAGTCGACGGCGGCGAAGCTGTCCTGCAGGCGCCGGCAGTCGACCAGCACGACCGCGCCGATCGCGCCGCGGACCAGGTCGTCCCACATGAACCAGAAGCGGCGCTGGCCCGGCGTGCCGAACAGGTAGAGCACCAGGTCTTCGGCCAGGGTGATCCGGCCGAAGTCCATCGCGACGGTGGTGGTGCGCTTGTCCGGGGTGGCCTCGAGCGCGTCGACGCCGGTCGAGGCGTCGGTGAGCATCGCCTCGGTGCGCAGCGGCATGATCTCCGACACCGCCCCGACGAACGTGGTCTTGCCGGCCCCGAATCCGCCGGCGATCACGATCTTCGTCGACGCGTGGGCGCCGGAATCGGGCTGCACCTCAGAGTGCGCGTAAGCCACGCAGGGTCCTTCCTATGAGTTCGTGGCGCTCATCGCGGGTCGAACGCTCGGACAACGTCCTGTGCACTCGAAGGTAGCCGGACAGCACCAGATCCCCGACCAGGACGCGCGCGACGCCGAGCGGCAGGTCCAGCCGGGCCGAGATTTCGGCGACCGACGGGCTCGGTGGGCCCTGGCCGCACAGGTGGATGATTCTGCCCCGCGCATCGTTGGGCGGCCACCGGTGGGGTGCGCCAGGCTGCAGCGTCTGAAGCGGGGCTTCCAGCGGCAGCTCGACATTCGTGTCGGTCCGCCCGGACGTCAGCGTGTACGGGCGGACCAGGTTGCCCTTACGGTGTGCGGGCCAGGTCTCGGGGGTGTCCATCGCAGCTCACGAGTGGTGCTGCACGGCCGACCGGCGAGTCGACTGCACCACACCCCCGACCCGTTCGACGAGGACGGCCATCTCGTAGCCGATCTGGCCGATGTCGCACGACGTCACGGCCAGCGTCGCCAGGTGCGAGCCGTCCCCGACGCGCATCAACAGCAGGTAGCCGTTGGCCATCTCGACCACCGACTGAAGCACCTGTCCGCCCTCGAACAGCTGCGCGGCGCCGGTCGCCAGGCTCGCCAGCCCGGAGGCCACGGCCGCCAGCTGGTCGGCGCGTTCGCGGGGCAGGTGCTCGCTGGCGGCGATGGGCAGCCCGTCGACGGAGACCAGCAGCGCGTGCGCGACGCCGGGCACCTCGCGGGCGAACCTGGTCACCAGCCAGTCCAGTGAGTTGTCGGGTGACGTCATTGTTGGTCGGGTCCTTGCTCCGTCTCACGGGCGTGCGAGCGTCCGGTCCGCACGCCGCCGAAATGGTTGCTGAACGAGGCGCGCACCGCCTCGGGGTCCCGGGTGACGGCCGCGTGCTGCGGCTCCCGGTGCGACGGCGACCCGCCGCCGCGGCCGTGCTCGGGCTCGTCGCGTTCGGCCAGGCCGGTTGCGTTGGCGCCGCCGGGCACCAGGCGGGCGCCGGGTGTGCGGACCGGCAGGCCGTGGTCGGTGGTGTGCGACTCGACGGGCTTGTCCTCGGCGGCAGCGGCCAGCGTCCAGCCGCGGTCCCACACCGTCTGCCAATCCAGGTCGGGGCTGTTGACCAGGTCATGCGGGTCGCCCAGCATCTCCGAGATCATCCGCCGGTAGATGACGTCGTCGTCGGTCGTCGGGTCGGCCGGCTTGTCTTCCCGGGGTTCGCGGGGCCGGGCGGCGAAGAATGCCGAGGTGTCCGATGCGGCCCGGACCGGTGGGGCCGGCGCGGGTGCCGGGGTGGGCTTGGGCTCCGCGGCCGGCGTGGGCTCGGGGGGCCTGGCCGCCGGCGCGGCCTGGCGCGCGCTTTCCCACCACGGGGTGGCGAGCTCGCGGCGCTGCGGCGGGGTCGGTTGTTCGACGGGCGGGGCCGGGACGTCGGTGATGCCGCTGGAACCGGGGTTGCGCCGCGGCAACAGGGTGACCGACGGCTCAGGCGCGGGCGGGGCGCTGCGGGCCGCCGGCTCGCGCGTGCCGTCGCGGCGGCCGGCGTCGTCGGCGGGCGGTGCGGCGATCGCGCTGGCGAGTTTGGCGCTCGGGGACGACACCGCCCGAATATGCCGGGGCGCAGGGGATTCCGCGGGTGCCAGGCCGGTGAGCACCGTGGGCGGCAGGTAGATCTCGGCGGTGGTGCCCGAGCCCGCCTCGTTAGCCGCGGGGCCGCGCAGCCCCACCCGGATGCCGTGCCGGGCCGCGATCCGGCCGACCACGAAAAGCCCCATGTGGCGCGCGTTGTCGGGGCTGACGTCGCCGCCGGCCTGCAGCCGCATGTTGGCGATGCGCCGGTCGGCGTCGTTCATCCCCAGCCCGGAGTCGGCGATCCGCACCACGACTCCCCCTTGCGGATCCGATCCGCTGCGGGACGCCGAGATCCGCGCGGACGTCGTCGGCGGCGAGTAGCGCAGGGCGTTGTCGATCAGCTCGGCGAACAGGTGGATGGCGCCGCCCGCGGCCGCGCCGACCAGCGCGCACTCGGGCAGCCCGGCGATCTCGACGCGGCGGTAGTCCTCGACCTCGGAGACCGCGGCGCTGATCACCGTCGCCAGCGGCACCGGGTCGCGCTGGTCGCGCGCGAGCTGCGCGCCGGCCAGCACCAGCAGGTTGGCGCTGTTGCGGCGCAGCCGGGCCGCCAGGTGGTCCAGCCGGAACAGGCTGTCGAGGCGTTCGGGATTCTCCTCGTTGCGCTCGAGACGGTCGATGAGCGCCAGCTGCTGGTCGACCAGCGAGCGGCTGCGCCGCGACATGGTCTCGAACATGTCGTTGACCAGCAGCCGCAGCCGCGCCTCGTCGCCGGCCAGCAGCAGGGCCTGGGTGTGCAGTTCGTCGACGGCGTGGGCGACCTGGCCGATCTCCTCGGTGGTGTACACCGGCAGTGGCGTCGGAATCGGTTCGGCCCCACCGGCTTTCACGTGGGCGATCTCCTCCACGAGATCGGTGTGAGCGACCTTGAGCGCGCCGTCGCGCAGGATCCGCAGCGGCCGCACCAGCGCGCGCGCCACCAGCAGCACCACGACCAGCGCGATGACGATCGCGGCCAGCACCGCCACGGTGTCGCCGATCGCGGCGTTGCGCCGGTCGGCGGCCTGGGCGTGCACCGACTTGGTCACCGACGCGGTGACGTTCTTGATGACCTGTTCGGCGATGTCGTCGGTGGCCTGGATGGAGCGCAGCAGGTCGGCGTTGTCGACGAGCACGCTGGCCGGATCGGACATGATCGCCATCCGGGCCACCATCTGCTGTTGCAGCGTCTTGGCCTCGGGCGACCCGGCCCCGAGCACTTCGCTCATGCCGAACAGCGTCGACGGTTCGGTGCCGGCCAGGGTGGCCATCGAGGTGCGCAGCTGCGGTTCGGGCAGTTCGGCGCCGCGGGTGATGAGGATCTTCTGCATCGTCATCTGCCCGCGCGCGCCGACCGCCCGGCTCAATCCCTGTGCCTGGGCGCGGATGTGCTCGTCGTCGACGCGCACCGAGGCGTTGATGACGTCTTCGGCCGTCAACAGGATCGGCGCGTAGAGGGTCACCCGCTCCCGCAGGCCGAGGCCGTTGTCGGAGGCCTTGTTGACCAGCATCTGGCCGCCGTCGAGCAAGGTGTTGACGCCGGATTGGACGTCGTCGGTGACGTCGGTGTCGGCCAGCCTGCCCTGTAGTTCGCCTTTGCGGGCCTCGTAGTTCTTCTTGGCGCCCTCGACGTCGCGCCCGGCGGAGCCGGCCTGCAGCGCGACGTCGAGAGCCGACATGTATTTGGTGATCACCGGCACCACGTCGGCGCGGGTGGCGGCCAGTTTCAGATCCGCCGAGCTGGCCATCGCGCCGTGGATGCGAAGCACGCCGAACACCGTCGCGAGAACCAGCGGCACCAGCACGATCGCCAGCACCTTCCAGCCGACGGGCCAGTTGCCCAGCGACCAGGCGGGCGGGCGTTTTGCCGCCGGCGCGTCCGCGCCGCGAGTCGGTGCGGGCGGGGAGGCGTCCGCCTCGGCCGCGGCGGCCGGGCGGGTGAACATGGTCACGTCATCGCGGCCGCACGACCGGCCGCTGCGCTGACCCTGAGCGCTGAACAAAACGAGAGGCTCATGAAACTTCCTGCTTTATTTCCACCCGCCCCGCGCCAGAGAGACGCGCGCGCGTAAGTGTGGCAATCCGACGAGTATGACAGCCCGCGGCCCAGCCCACCAGAATCGTTACTGAGCAGACAGGTCCCTCCAAGGTGGCGCCGCGCGCCCGCGGCCGCCCCTGGCAAACACCGGATCCGCGAAAACTCTAGGCGGGCCGAAGGATTGCGACCAGGAAGTCGGAGTCGTCGGTGAACGGCCGCAGATCCCAGGTGGACAGCAGCACATCGATCGCGAATCCCGCGTCGACCGCGTCGCCCAGAAACACCTCGAAGTCGTAGTCGCGGCCGGCGCCGAAACCGATCGCGGCGCGACCGTCGCCGGCGACGTGGGCGCGCAG
Organism: Mycobacterium sp. NTMscope_MAC_269; assembly: GCF_976985695.1. Taxonomy (NCBI): domain Bacteria; kingdom Bacillati; phylum Actinomycetota; class Actinomycetes; order Mycobacteriales; family Mycobacteriaceae; genus Mycobacterium; species Mycobacterium sp. NTMscope_MAC_269. The sequence continues at coordinate 5,297,432 of NZ_OZ335668.1, read as the reverse complement.
CCGGGTCAGCACCTGGACCCGGGTGCTGGGGGCCAGAAACGTCATGACGTTGCCGGCGGAGACGATGACGTCGAACGGTTCGGCGATGCCGCGCGCGGGCAGGTCGAGCTCCGCGAGGTCGCCGACCAGCCACCGCGGGCCGGGATGGTCCTGTTCGGCCGCGGCGATGAGGGCGGGGTCGACGTCCACGCCGACCACCTGGTGGCCGGCCTCGGCCAGGTAGCCGCCCAACCGGCCGGGTCCGCAGCCGGCGTCGAGGATGCGGGCGCCGCGCGGCGCCATGGCGTCCACGAAGCGGGCCTCGCCGGCCAGGTCGTCACCCGCGCGGGCCATCGCACGGAAACGCTCGATGTACCAATCCGAATGCCCGGGATCGGCAGCGACCTTCTGCATCCAAATGCTCGGCTCGACCATGCGACCATTATCGCGTTGTGTTCAAGCTGATGTTCCACTCCCCGCGCATTGCCCCGAACACGGGCAACGCCATCCGGACGGCGGCGGCGACGGGCTGCGAATTGCATCTGGTCGAGCCGATGGGGTTCGACCTGTCCGAACCCAAGCTGCGGCGGGCCGGGCTGGACTACCACGACCTGGCCTCGGTCACCGTGCACGCCTCGCTGGCGGCGGCCTGGGACGCGCTCTCACCCGAGCGGGTGTTCGCGTTCACCTCGCACGCGCCGACCTCGTTCGCCGACGTGCGCTACCGCGCCGGCGACGTGCTGATGTTCGGTCCCGAGCCCACCGGGCTGGACGCGGCGACGCTGGCCGACGCGCACATCACCGCGCAGGTCCGCATCCCCATGCTGGCGGGCCGGCGCTCGCTCAACCTGTCCAACGCCGCGGCGATCGCCGTCTACGAGGCCTGGCGGCAGCACGAGTACGCCGGGGCGATCTGACTCAGCAGCTCACCAAGTGTTCCAGTGCGTGACCTGCTCGGCGGGCAGCCGCTTGGCCGGGCGGAAGTCGGTGCCCTTGGTGTAGGCGATCGGGAACAGGCCGCCCTGGCTGTAGCGGTCGTGCGGGATGCCGAGCACCTCGGCGGCCTGCCGGTCGCCGTCGTTGATCAGGTGCAGCGTGGTCCAGCAGGTGCCCAGCCCGCGGGAGCGCAGCGCCAGGCAGAAGCTCCACGCGGCCGGGAACAGCGACGCCCAGAACGACGCGCTCAGTCCCAGCGGCGCCTTGTCCGGCCGCCCCTCTAGGCACGGGATCATCAGCACCGGCGCCTCATGCATGTGCTCGGCCAGATAAAGCGCGGAGTCCTTGACCTTAGGCATCCGCTCGCCGCGGGTGTCGCCCTCGGGGTACTCGGCGGACGGCAGGCTGAGGTAGTCGCGGGCGTTGGCCAGATAGATGTCGGCGATCGCCTTCTTCTTCTCGGCGTCCTCGACGAAGATCCATTGCCAGCCTTGCGCGTTGGAGCCGGTGGGCGCCTGCAGCGCGAGCTCGAGGCATTGCATCAGCACGTCGCGGCTCACCGGCTTGTCGAAGTCGAGGCGCTTGCGGACCGAGCGTGTGGTGGCCAGTACTTCGTCGGCGGACAGGTTGAGGGTCATGGGTGGAGATTACCTTCGGCCGCGAAACTGTATTCCACGACGCGTTTCTCGAGTGAACCCGTCGCTGGTTGCAGCCTCACGGCGCACGTCACCGGAAGTCACGCGAGCGCGAGCCGACCGCCAGGGTGATGCGGCCCAACCGTTCGGCGACGACGGTGATCGCGCCGGTGGCGTTTTGGACCTGCCCGCGTACCAGCAGCGCCGGCGCCGAGTTCGCCAGCTTGCGATGCCGCGCCCACACCCCCGGCGCGCAGAGCACATTGACCATCCCGGTCTCGTCCTCCAGGTTGATAAACGTCACCCCCTGGGCCGTCCCGGGGCGCTGCCGGTGGGTCACCGCACCGGCGATCAGCACGCGGTCGCCGTCGGGCACCGATCCCAGCCGTTCGGCGGGCACCACCCCCATCGCGTCCAGGTCTTCGCGCAGGAACTGCGTCGGGTAGCTGTCCGGGGAGATGCCGGTGGCCCACACGTCGGCGGCGGCCAGCTCCAGTTCACTCATCCCGGGCAACGTCGGGACGTGCGAGGACGAACCCACCCCGGGCAAGCGGCCCGGCCGCTGGGTGGCCGCCGCCCCGGCCGCCCACAGCCCCTCGCGCCGGGACATGGAAAAGCAGGTGAAAGCCCCGGCGGTGGCCAGCGCCTCGGTCTGCGGCACGCTCAATTGCAGCCGGGTGGTCAGGTCCAGCAGAGAGCCGAACGGGCCGTGGGCTTTTCGTTCCTCGACCAGTTGCTCGGCCAGATCGTCGCCGATATGGCGGACCGCACCCAGCCCGAGGCGTACCTCGGTTCCGGCGTTTTCCAGGGTGGCGTGCGCCAGGCTGGCGTTGACGTCCGGGCCGTGCACCGCCACGCCGTGCCGGCGCGCATCGGCCACCAGCGACTGGGGCGAGTAGAAACCCATCGGCTGGGCGCGCAGCAACGCGGCGCAGAACGCCGCCGGGTGGTGCAGCTTGAACCACGACGAGTAGAACACCAGCGACGCGAAGCTCAGCGCGTGGCTTTCCGGGAAACCGAAATTCGCGAAGGCTTCCAGCTTTTCGTAGGTGCGCTCGATCACCTCGTCGGGGGCGCCGTGCAGCGCGCGCATGCCGTCGTAGAACCGACCGCGCAGCCGGCGCATGCGTTCGGTGGAGCGCTTGGATCCCATGGCGCGGCGCAGTTGATCGGCCTCGGCGGCGGAAAACCCGGCGCAGTCGACCGCGAGCTGCATCAGCTGCTCCTGAAAGAGCGGTACCCCCAACGTCTTTCGCAACGCCGGTTCCATGGACGGGTGGTCGTAGACCACCGGGTCCAGGCCGTTACGCCGCCGGATGTAGGGGTGCACCGACCCGCCCTGGATGGGACCGGGGCGGATCAGCGCGACCTCCACCACCAGGTCGTAGAACACCCGCGGCTTCAGCCGCGGCAAGGTGGCCATCTGCGCGCGTGACTCCACCTGGAACACGCCGACGGAATCGGCGCGGGCCAGCATCTCGTACACCGCCGGCTCAGAGAGGTCCAGGCGCGCCAGGTCCACCTCGATGCCCTTGTGCTCGGCCAGCAGGTCGATGGCGTAGTGCAGCGCCGAGAGCATGCCCAGCCCGAGCAGGTCGAATTTCACCAAACCGATTGCCGCGCAGTCGTCTTTGTCCCATTGCAGGACGCTGCGGTTCTCCATGCGCGCCCACTCCACCGGGCACACGTCGGCGATGGGGCGATCGCAGATCACCATGCCGCCGGAGTGAATCCCCATGTGCCGCGGCAGGTTCCGGATCTGGTTCGCCAGGTCGATCACCGGCTCGGGGATGCCCTCGACATCGGGCGAGTCCGCCAGCCCGCTCCAGTGGCTGATCTGCTTGCTCCACGCGTCCTGCTGGCCCTGCGAGAAGCCCAGGGCGCGGGCCATGTCGCGCACCGCGATCTTTCCCCGGTAGGTGATGACGTTGGCGACCTGGGCGGCGTAGTCGCGGCCGTATTTGTCGTAGACGTACTGGATGACCTTTTCGCGCTGGTCGGACTCGATGTCCATGTCGATGTCCGGCGGCCCGTCGCGGGCCGGCGACAAGAAGCGCTCGAACAGCAGCTCGTTGACCACCGGGTCGACGGCGGTGACGCCGAGGGCGTAGCAGACCGCGGAGTTGGCCGCCGACCCCCTGCCCTGACACAGGATGTTGTTGTCCCGGCAGAACCGGGCGATGTCGTGGACCACCAGGAAATAGCCCGGAAATGTCAGGTGCGCAATGACTTTCAGTTCGTGTTCGATCTGGGCGTAGGCGCGCGGCGCTGATTCCGGGAGACCGTAGCGTTCTCGCGCGCCCGCCATCGTGAGGTGCCGCAGCCAGCTGTCCTCGGTGTGCCCGTCGGGCACGTCGAACGGCGGCAGCTGGGGCGCGATGAGCGCCAGCCCGAACGCGCACTGATCGCCGAGCTCGGCGGCCGCGGTCACCGCGTCGGGGCCCCCAAAAGGCACATGCGCGAACAGCCGGGCCATCTCCTCCCCGGAACGCAGGTGCGACCCCCCCAGCGGGGCCAGCCACCCGGCGGCGCAGTCCAGGGATTCCCGGGCCCGGATGGCGCCCATCGCCATGGCCAGCCGACGCCGCGACGGTGCCGCGAAATGCGCGCCGGTGGTGGCGACGACGCCGACCCCGAAGCGCGGGGCCAGCGCGGCCAGCACCGCGTTGCGTTCGTCGTCGAGCGGCTGACCGTGATGGGTCAACTCGACGCTGACCCGGTGCGCCCCGAACCGGTCCACCAGGTCGGCCAGCGCCCGCTCCGCCGCACCCGGACCGCCGTCGGAAAGCGCCTGGCGCACATGGCCTTTGCGGCACCCGGTGAGGATGTGCCAGTGCCCGCCGGCGGCCTCGGTCAGCGCGTCGAAATCGTATCGGGGCTTACCCTTCTCGCCGCCGGCCAGGTGCGCCGCGGCCAGCTGCCGCGACAGCCGCCGGTACCCCTCGGGGCCGCGCGCGAGCACCAGCAGGTGCGGACCGGCCGGATCCGGCCGCTCGGTGCGGGCCTCGCCGCCCAGCGACAGTTCGGCGCCGAACACGGTGCGCACGTCCAACTCGGCGGCCGCCTCGGCGAACCGCACCGCCCCGTACAGGCCATCGTGGTCGGTGAGCGCCAGGGCGCGCAGGTCCAGCCGGGCCGCCTCCTCGACCAGCTCCTCGGGAGTGCTCGCCCCGTCCAGGAAGCTGAACGCCGAATGCGCATGCAGTTCGGCGTAGGCGACGGACGAGCGGGACGCCCGGCCGCCCCTCGGCGGCCGGTACGTCTCGCGCTTGCGCGACAAGGGGGCGTCCTCGGGAAGCCCCGCCGGCTCGCCGGCGCGGCGCGGCTTGCTGTCGAGCACCCGCTCCATTTCCGCCCAGCTCGGCGGCCCATTAAACCAACCCATACCAGCCCACGCACGCAGTCTATCGAAAATATGTTCGATAGGGGCTGTCGTGAGAGGGTTGGCTCATGCCGGTCATCATCGATCCGCGCCGCCACGACGCGGTGCTGTTCGACCTGCGAAGCGACCTCGGCTCAACGCTGGCCACCCAGCTGCGGGAGATCGGGCTGGGCACCGCCGTCGTCTCCGCGGACGGCCCGGCGCGCGCGGCCGCGGACCTGAGCGTGCGCCCGGGCCGCGCCGTCGTCGTCGCCGGGAAGACGGCCGGCGTGCAGGCCGCCCGCGCCGCGGGATTCGCCTTGGTGATCGGCGTCGGCCCCGCCGAGCGCGCCGACGCGCTGCGTGACGCCGGGGCCGACGCCGTGGTCGGCGACCTCGGCGAGGTGGACGTGCGCACCGGGGACCTTCGGATGTCGCAACTACCGGATGCGTTGCAGGCCTTGGCCGACGGCCTGGCGAACCGGCGACCGGCGGTGTTCTTCGACTTCGACGGCACGCTCTCGGACATCGTCGACGACCCGGACGCCGCTCGTCCCGTCGCCGGGGCCACCGAGGCGCTAAAGAAGCTGGCCGCCGGGTGTCCGGTCGCGGTGCTGTCCGGTCGCGATCTCGCCGATGTGATGAAACGCGTTGGTGTGCCGGGCATTTGGTATGCGGGCAGTCACGGTTTCGAGTTGACCGCACCCGACGGGACGCACCACCAGAACGACGCCGCGGCCGCGGCTATCCCGGTGCTCGAGCAGGCGGCGGCCGAGCTGCGCGACCGGCTCGCCGGAATCCCTGGAGTAGCGGTGGAGCACAAGCGATTCGGCGTCGCCGTGCATTACCGCAACGCCGAGCGCGAGCGCGTCGGTGAGGTGCTGGCCGCCGTGCGCGCGGCGGGGCGCCGCGACGCGCTGCGGGTGACCACCGGCCGCGAGGTCATCGAGCTGCGCCCGGATCTGGACTGGGACAAGGGAAAAACGCTGCACTGGGTGATCGATCACCTGCGCGAGGGCGGGGCGGGGGCACTGACGCCGGTCTACCTGGGTGACGACATCACCGACGAGGACGCGTTCGACGCGGTGCGCACCGGAGATGTCAAAGGGGTGCCGATCCTGGTGCGGCACAACGACGATGGCGACCGCGCCACCGCGGCGCTGTTCGCGCTGGACAGCCCCGCGCGCGCCGCCGAGTTCACCGACCGGTTGGCGGAGCTGCTCCAAAATCCCAAGCGCTAGGCGTATTCCACCGCGCCGTCGTCGAGCACCACCCGGGCGGCCCCATCCTCGCCGCCGGACGCTTCGGTACGAAACACCGCCTTGCCCTCCCCGGTGCGCCAGATCAGCGTGGTCAGCGTCTCGCCGGGGAACACCGGTGAGGTGAATCGGGAGGCGATCGAGGTGATGTTGGCCGCCACGCCCCCGCCGAGCTCGGACACCAGCGCGCGACCCGAGACCCCGTAGGTGCACAGCCCGTGCAGGATCGGCTTGGGGAATCCGGCCAGCTCGCGGGCGAACCAAGGGTCGCTGTGCAGCGGGTTGCGGTCGCCGGAGAGCCGGTAGATCAGCGCCTGGTCTTCGCGGGTGGGCAGCGCGATCCGCGCGTCGGGCTCGCGGTCGGGGAATTCCGGGGCCACCGGCCGCTGGCCCGGCATTCCGCCGAACCCGCCCTCGCCGCGGATGACCAGCGTGGTGAGCGTCTCGGCGATCAGCTGCCCGGAGTCCGGGTCGGTGCCGCGGCCGCGCAGCACGAGGATCGCGTTCTTGCCCTCGCCCTTGTCCTGGATGTCGGCGACCTCGGACACCACCGAGAGCTTTCCCGCGGGCGGCAGCGGCGCGTGCAGCCGGATGCTCTGCGATCCGTGTAACAGCATGGCCCAGTTGAACTTTCCGACCAGGCCGGCCGCGCCGAAGGCCGGGCAGCAGATCACCGCGTACGTGGGCAGCACCTGCTGGTCGATATCGTGGCTGTTCTCGGTGGTGAATGCCAGGTCGTCGATCCCGGCGCCGACACCGAGCGCGTAGAGCAGCGTGTCCCGGTCGGTCCATTCGAAGAGCATGGGTTCGGTCACCGCGCCGACGGCGCTCGGGTCAATCGCCATGGAAGTCTCCTTTTCCAAAAATCGAGAGCTTTTCTGCACGTAACCATCGCAAACCCTTCCCACCGAAGCTGTCGGCAGGGCAGGCTATCTCCCATGCCCAAGCGCAGCTTGTTCCGGAAGGCCTCAGTAGCGGTCGCCGCGCTCACCGCAACGGTAATCGTCGCCGGCTGCGGCGGCTCACCGCAGGCGCGGTCCATCACGGTGACGTTCGTGCGGCACGCTCAATCGGAGGCCAATGCCGCCGGCACCATCGACACCGACGTGCCGGGCCCGGGTCTAACCCCGGAGGGCAAGGGACAGGCCGAACAGGTCGCGCACCAACTCGGCCGCAAGGACTACGACAGCGTCTACGCATCGACCATGGCCAGGGCGCAGCAAACCGCCGCGCCCCTGGGCGCCGAGCTCGGCAAGCAGGTCGAGGTCCTGCCCGGCATCCAGGAGATCAACGCCGGCTGGTACAACGGCAAGCCCGAGTCGATGGCGAAGTCGACCTACCTGGTGGCCCCGGCGAACTGGATCAAGGGCGATGTGTCCTACAGCATCCCGGGTTCGATCAGCGGCAAAGAGTTCAACGACCAGTTCACCGCCGCCGTCAACAAGATCTACAACAGCGGCCACCACAACCCGGTGGTGTTCTCGCACGCGAACGCGATCATGGTGTGGACCCTGATGAACGCCCGCAACGGCAAGGACAGCCTGATGAACACCCACCCGTTGCCCAACACCGGCCGCGTGGTGATCACCGGTAACCCGATGACCGGTTGGACGCTGGTCGACTGGGACGGGATTCGCGACTTCCACAGCTAGCCCGCGGCTGACCCTGGCAGACCGACAGTTGACGTGCGCGGCTGCCGACGTCACGATGTCTTCATGCGGTATGTCGTTACCGGCGGTACCGGGTTTATTGGTCGCCGTGTCGTGTCTCGTCTTCTGGAATCCCGGCCCGACGCGCAGGTGTGGGTCCTGGTGCGACGGCAGTCGCTGGGTCGCTTCGAGCGGCTCGCGGCGGCATGGGGTGATCGGTGGGGCGATCGGGTGAAACCGCTGGTCGCCGAGCTGCCTGAGCTGGATCTGAGCGACGAAGCGCTCGTCGAGCTGGGCGAGATCGACCACGTGGTGCACTGCGCGGCGATCTACGACATCACCGCCGGCGAGCCTGAGCAGCGCGCCGCCAACGTCGAGGGCACCGGCGCGGTCATCAGCCTGGCGCAGCGGCTGAACGCGACGATGCACCACGTCTCGTCGATCGCCGTGGCGGGCGACTTCCGCGGCGAATACACCGAGGACGACTTCGATGTCGGCCAGCAGCTGCCGACGCCGTATCACCAGACCAAGTTCGAAGCCGAACTGCTGGTGCGTTCGGCGCCCGGGCTGCGCTATCGCATCTACCGCCCGGCGGTGGTCGTGGGCGATTCGCGCACCGGCGAGATGGACAAGGTGGACGGGCCGTACTACTTCTTCGGAATATTGTCCGTGCTGGCTCGACTACCCAAGCTGACCCCGATCCTGCTGCCCGACACCGGCCGGACCAACGTCGTCCCGGTGGACTACGTGGTCGACGCGCTGGTCGCGCTGGCGCACGCCGACGGCCGTGACGGGCAGACGTTTCACCTCACCGCGGAAAAGACCATCGGTCTGCGCGGCATCTACCGCGGTGTGGCCAAGGCGGGCGGGCTGCCGCCGCTGCGTGGGTCGCTGCCCCGCTCGGTGGCCGCGCCGGTGCTGGGCGTGCGCGGTCGCGCCCGGGTGGTCCGCAACATGGCGGCCACGCAGCTGGGCATCCCCGCCGAGGTGTTCGACCTCGTCGACCTGGCGCCGACCTTCGTCAGCGATAAGACTCGAAACGCCTTGCAGGGCACCGGGATACAGGTGCCTGAGTTCTCCGCGTACGCGCCGAGGCTGTGGCGGTACTGGGCGGAGCACCTCGATCCTGACCGCGCCCGCCGCGACGATCCGCGGGAACCGCTGCGCGGCCGCCACGTCATCATCACCGGCGCGTCCAGCGGCATCGGCCGGGCGTCGGCGATCGCGATCGCCGAGCGCGGCGCGACCGTGTTCGCCCTGGCCCGCAACGGCGCGGCGCTGGATGCGCTGGTCGCCGAGATCCGCGCCAATGGGGGTGCCGCCCATGCCTTTACCTGTGACGTCACCGATTCCGCGTCGGTGGAGCACACCGTCAAGGACATCCTGGGGCGCTTCGACCACGTCGACTACCTGGTGAACAACGCCGGCCGGTCCATCCGCCGCTCGGTGGTCAACTCCACCGACCGGCTGCACGATTACGAACGGGTGATGGCGGTCAACTACTTCGGCGCGGTGCGGATGGTGCTGGCGCTGCTGCCGCACTGGCGCGAGCGGCGATTCGGCCACGTCGTCAACGTCTCGAGCGCCGGAGTGCAGGCGCGCAACCCCAAGTACAGCTCCTACCTACCGACGAAGGCGGCACTGGACGCGTTCTCCGACGTGGTCGGGTCGGAGGTGCTGTCCGATCACATCACCTTCACCAACATCCACATGCCGCTGGTGCGCACCCCCATGATCGTGCCGTCGCACCGGCTCAACCCGGTCCCGGCGATCAGCCCCGAGCGCGCGGCGGCGATGGTGGTGCGCGGGTTGGTGGACAAGCCGGCGCGCATCGACACCCCGCTGGGCACGCTCGCCGAGGCCGGAAATTACTTCGCGCCCAGGACTTCTCGGCGCATCCTGCACCAGCTCTATCTCGGCTACCCCGACTCGGCCGCGGCACGCGGGCTGGCACCCGCCGCGCCAGCGCCGTCACCCACCGCGCGCCGCAAGCCCACCCGGCCCGTGCGCGCCGTCACCGGCGGCCTCCGCACTCCCCGGCAAGTCAAGCGGCTGGTCCGCCTGGTGCCCGGCGTGCACTGGTGATCACTTCTGCAACGTGAACTGGTTGACGTCGATGTATCCGATCCGGAATGCGTCGGCGCAACCGGTCAGGTATTTCATGTACCGCTCGTAGACTTCTTCGGACTGCAACGCGATGGCCTCGTCCTTATGGGCTTGCAGCGCGGCGGCCCAGATATCGAGGGTCTTCGCATAGTGCGGCTGCAGCGACTGCACCCGGCTCACCGTGAAGCCGTTCGCCGTGGCGCGCTCTTCGACCATCGGTATCGACGGCAGCCGCCCACCCGGAAAGATCTCGGTGACAATGAATTTGATGAATCGAGCGAATTCGAACGACAGCGGCATGCCGCGTTCGGCCATCTCCTTAGGGTGCAGCCCGGTGATGGTGTGCAGCAGCATGACCCCGTCGTCGGGCAGCAGGTCGTGCGCCAGGGTGAAGAACGCGTCGTAGCGCTCGTGGCCGAAGTGCTCGAAGGCGCCGATGCTGACGATCCGGTCGACCGGCTCGTCGAACTGCTCCCAGCCCTGCAGCAGGATCCGCGCGGAGCGGGTGCTCTGTGATTGCGCGATCAACCGCTGGACGTGCTCGGCCTGGTTGCGGCTCAGGGTGAGGCCGACGACGTTGACGTCGTATTTCTCCACGGCCCGCATCATGGTCGCGCCCCAGCCGCAACCGACGTCGAGCAACGTCATCCCCGGTTGCAGCCCGAGTTTGCCGAGAGCGAGATCGATCTTGGCGATCTGCGCTTCTTCCAGCGTCATGTCTTCGCGCTCGAAGTAGGCACAGCTGTACGTCTGGGTCGGGTCGAGGAACAGCCGGAAGAAATCGTCCGACAAGTCGTAGTGGGCCTGCACGTCGTCGAAGTGCGGCGCTAACTCGGTCCCCTCGGGGGGCTCTGACGTCGTGGGCATCATGTCAGCCTAATCGCCGATGTGGCTATGTTGTAGACAATGAACGCTCCCGTTTTCGTCGACGTCGATACCGGCGTGGACGACGCGCTGGCGCTGACGTACCTGTTCGCCAGCCCGGACGCCGACGTGATCGGCATCGCCTCGACCGGTGGAAACGTCGGTGTGGATCAGGTATGCGAAAACAATCTGGGCCTGCTGCGGCTGTGCGGGGTCACCGGCATACCGGTGTCGAGGGGCTCCGATCAGACGCTGACCGGGCCGATGTGTCTGCCGTCAAAAGTCCACGGCCCCAGGGGATTAGGATACGCAGAGCTGCCGCCGGGTGACGGCGCGCTCACCGACTACGACTCGGCGGACGCCTGGGTGCGCGCGGCGAGGGCCCACCCCGGTGAGCTCATCGGGGTGGCGACCGGTCCGCTGACCAATCTCGCGCTGGCGTTGCGCGCCGAGCCCGCCCTGCCGACGCTGCTGCAGCGGCTGGTGATCATGGGCGGTTCCTACGACCACCGGGGCAACACCACCGCAGTGGCGGAATGGAACATCAGCGTGGACCCGGAGGCCGCCGCCGAGGTGCTGGCGGCCTGGGGTCATCAAGCCGTTGGGCAGCAGCGGCTTCCGATCCTGTGCGGCCTGGACCTGACCCGCAAGGTCGCGATGACGCCCGAGCACCTGGCCCGGCTGGCGGCCGCCGCCGAGTCGACGACCGCGCCGCTGAGCGAGAACGACGAACGCGGAACCCGGTCGACGGCGTCCAATCCACTGATCCGGGTGATCGAGGACGCCACCCGGTTCTACCTGGAGGCCTATCACGAGCTCGGCCACGGGTACCAGGCGCACATGCACGATCCGTTGGCCGCGGCCGTCGCGCTGGATCCGGAGCTCGTCGCGACACGTCCGGCGACGGTGGACATCGAGCTGACCGGGACCCTGACCCGCGCCATGACGGTGACCGACTGGTCGGGCCGTCGAGAGCCCAACGCGCGCATCGGGATTGACGTGGACGCGGCCGCCTTCTTCGACCTGTTCATCGAGCGGGTGGGCCCGTTCGCGCACCGGTTAGCCTATAGGCCATGAAGATTCGCGCCATCGAGCTGATTCGCGCGGGATGGGGCGGCGTGCTGCTGACGGCCCCCGCCGGGGTGCTGAGCCACATCCACGGCGTGCGGGTCGATCGCAGGGCGATCGTCGTCACCCGGATCCTGGGCGCCCGCCATCTGGCCCAGGCGGCGTTGTCGGGGGTCAATCCCGGCCCGGAGGTGCTGGCGGCCGGGGTCTGGGTCGACACGGTGCACTCGGTGACCGCGCTCGGGCTGGCCGTCGTCGACCGGCGCCGGGCCCGCGGCGGGGTGGCCGACGCCGCCGTCGCGGCGTCGTGGGCGGCCCTGGGCTGGCGCCACCTGCGCACCCGTGCGGCCAGGACCGACGGTGTGCGCGGCCGCGACCGGCTGGCCGGCGCCGTCCTGCGGGCGTTGCCGGGTGGCCGCGCGCTGGCGGCCCAAGCGCAGGCGGTACGCGCCCAATAGCGCCACACCCTTGACGTCGGGGACAATGAGGGTTTGTGTTGGCATGATTTGGTGGGGTGAGTGGGGCTCGGCGCAAGCGTTAGCAGCCCTCATCAAATGAAAGGTTTCGGGAGTCATGGCGGAGCTGGTTACCGGGAAAACGCTGCCGAATGTGGTCGTCACTGGCATCGCCATGACGACCGCACTGGCGACCGATGCCGAGGCCACCTGGAAGCTGTTGCAGGACAGCCAGAGTGGTATCCGCAAACTCGAGGATTCGTTCGTCGAGGAGTTTGACCTGCCGGTACGCATCGGCGGTCACCTGCTGGAGGAATTCGACGGCGGACTCACCCGCGCCGAGTTGCACCGCATGGGCTATCTGCAAACGATGTCGACCGTCTTGGGCCGTCGAGTGTGGGAGAACGCCGGCTCGCCCGAGGTCGACAGCAACCGCCTGATGGTATCCATCGGCACTGGCCTGGGATCCGCCGAGCAAATCGTGTTCAGCTACGACGATCTGCGCGCGCGAGGCGCTAAAGGGGTCTCCCCGCTGGCGGTGTCGAAGTACATGCCCAACGGGGCGGCCGCGGCGGTAGGTCTGGAACGGCACGCCAAGGCCGGGGTCATCACCCCGGTGTCGGCGTGCGCGTCCGGGTCAGAAGGCGTCGCCCAGGCGTGGCGCAACATCGTGTTCGGGGAGGCCGACATCGCGATCTGCGGTGGCGTGGAGGTCAGGATCGAGGCGGTCGCGATCGCGGCGTTCGCGCAGATGCGCATCGTGATGTCGACCAAGAACGACGACCCCGCCGGCGCGTGCCGCCCGTTCGACCGCGACCGGACCGGCTTCGTGTTCGGCGAGGCCGGCGCGCTCATGGTGATCGAAACCGAGGAGCACGCCAAAGCCCGCGGCGCCAACATCTTGGCCCGCATCATGGGCGCCAGCATCACCTCCGACGGCTACCACATGGTCGCCCCGGACCCCAACGGCGAACGCGCCGGGCACGCGATGAGCCGGGCCATCCAGCTCGCCGGTCTGTCCCCCAGCGACATCCACCACGTCAACGCCCACGCCACCGGCACCTCGGTCGGTGACGTCGCCGAGGGCAAGGCCATCAACAACGCGCTGGGCCCCCACGGCGGCAACGCCGCGGTCTATGCACCCAAGGCGGCCCTGGGCCACTCGGTCGGCGCCGTCGGCGCGGTCGAATCGATCCTGACCGTGCTCGCGCTGCGCGACCAGGTCGTCCCACCGACGCTGAACCTGGAAAACCTCGACCCCGAAATCGATCTCGACGTCGTAGCGGGCAAACCACGCCCGGGCAACTACCAGTACGCGATCAACAACTCGTTCGGATTCGGCGGACACAACGTGGCGACCGTCTTCGGGCGGTACTGACCGCGATTCGAAGTCCCGACCGCGCCCGTCGCGGGCGGCGCAACGCGCACGCGTCCAGCACTTTTCGTCAGCACTGAGCGCTCGGCCTCTCCGGCGCCCACCGACTCACTGGGTCCGCGGTTAGCGCGCTGGATCGCGGGTAGACGTCAGTGCGTGGTTTTCGGCAATCGTTTTCCACGGCATTAATTGAATGGCCGGAGTGGAGGAGCGTCATGACCAGGATCCGGTGCGACGACCCCAGAAAGATCGGTCAGGCCAGGGGCGAGGGCGCATGAGCCTGCTGCGGACCGACCAGTCGCGGACCATCCCGGATACGCGCTTCGTTGCCGGGGCGGCCACCGTCGACAAGGTCAACGTCACCGGGCTTAAGAGTCAGCTGCGCCGACATGTCAGCGGCGAAGTGCGGTTCGACACGGCCACGTTGGCGATGTACGCCAACGACGCGTCGAACTTCCGGCAGGTCCCGATCGGGGTGGTGGTCCCCAAGACGATCGAGGACGTGGTGCAGACGGTGCGGGCCTGCCACGCCTACCACGCCCCGGTCCTGTGCCGAGGCGGCGGCACCAGCCTATCCGGGGAAACCGTCAATGTGGCGGTGGTGATCGACTTTTCGAAGTACCTCACCGACATCATCGACATCGACGCGCCGCGCCGGCTGGCCACCGTGCAGACCGGGGTGATCAACGAACAGCTCAACAAGGCCACCGGCGAGCACGGGTTGGTGTTCGGGCCCGACCCGTCGTCGCATTCGCGGTGCACGCTGGGCGGCAACATCGGTAACAACTCCTGCGGGGTGCACTCGGTCCAGTCGCGCTTCTACGGACCGGGGCCCCGCACGTCCGACAACACCCACGCGCTGGACATCGTCACCTACGACGGCGCCCGGTTCACCGTCGGGGTGAACGAGGAGAAGGACCTCGACGCGATCATCGCCGCGGGCGGCCGAAAGGGCGAAATCTACGCCGCGCTAAGGGATTTGCGCGACGAGTACGCCGAGGACATCCGCAAGGGGTACGCCGATGTGAGCGAGGTGCCGCGGCGGGTGTCCGGCTACAACCTCGACGAACTGCTACCCGAGCGGGGATTCAACGTCGCCCGCGCCCTGGTCGGCACCGAAAGCACCTGCGCGGTGGCCCTGACCGCGACGGTGATGCTGACCCCGGCCATGGGGCACCGCACCGTGGTCGTGGTGGAGTTCGACTCGCTCGGCGAGGCCGGTGATCTCGCACCGGAGATGATGGAGTGGAAGCCGATCGGGCTCGAGGCCGTCGACCACATGCTCGTGCACGATCAGAAGATCAGCGGCGTCAACGCCGCCGGTCTCGCCGCGCTGCCGCGCCCGGATTCCCACGGTGCCTGGTTGATGATCCAGTTCGGGTCCGACGAACCCCACGAATCACTCGAGCACGCGGAGGAATTCGTTCGCTGGCTGAAGAAGAAAAAGCACATCGAAGACGATCGCATCGTGCTGGCCCGCAGCAAGCAGGACGGTGGGAACAGCGCCGAGCTGTGGGCGATCCGCGAGGCCGGGCTGGGCTCGACCGCTTTTCCCGTCGACAGTGGCAATCATTGGCCGGGCTGGGAGGACTCCGCGGTCCCGTGGCGCCGCATCGGTGACTACGTGCGCGACTTGCAGCAGCTCTACGCCAAACACAACCTGCGCGGCGCCATGTACGGCCACCTCGGGGAGGGCTGCATCCACTCGCGGATCGGGTTCGATCTGCGCCATAAGGACGGGCTGGTCAACTACCGCAGCTTCATGGAGGAGGCCGGCGACCTGGTCGCGTCCTACGGCGGGTCGATGTCCGGGGAACACGGCGACGGCCAGCAGCGCGCCGAGCTGCTGCACAAGCAGTACGGGCCGCGGCTGATGGAGGCCATGCGCAAGTTCAAGCTGATCTGGGATCCACAGTGGAAGATGAACCCCGGGAAGGTGATTGATCCCTACCGCTTCGACGAGAACCTCAAGCTGGGCACCGACTACAACCCGCCGCGGCCCAAAGTGAAGTTCGCCTACAGCGAGGACCACGGCGACTTCTCGCACGCGGCGCTGCGTTGCGTCGGCGTCGGCAAGTGCCGGGTGCCCGAGGCGGACGAAACCATGTGTCCGAGCTACCAGGTGACCAGAGAGGAGAAGCACTCCACCCGCGGGCGGGCACGGCTGCTGTTCGAGATGCTGCGCGGCGAGGTGATCACCGATGGCTGGCAGTCCAGCGAGGTCGCCGACGCGCTGGATCTGTGCCTGTCTTGCAAGGGCTGCACCAGCGACTGCCCGGTCGAGGTCGACATCCCCACCTACAAGGCGGAGTTCCTGTACCACCACTTCCGGTCGCTGCGCCGCTGGCGGCCGCGGTATGCGTACGCGTTCGGGTTCATCGACCGGGCCGCGCGGCTGGCCAGCGCCATCCCGGAGCTGGCGAACTTCGCCACCCAGACGCCGGTGCTCTCCCGAATCGCCAAGGCGGTAGGCGGAATTGACCAAAACAGGCCGTTGCCCACCTTCGCGCCGATGACGCTGCAACAGTGGTTCTCGGCGCGTCCCGTCGTCAACCCCACGGGCCCGCGGGTGATTCTGTTCCCCGACACCTTCAACAACCGCCTGCACACCGACGTCGGCGTCGCCTGCGTGGAGGCGATCGAGGCGGCGGGCTGGCGGGTCGTCATGCCCACCGGGCACATCTGCTGTGGCCGCCCGCTGTACGACTACGGCTTTCTCGATGTCGCCGAGCACTATCTGCACGACGTGTTAAATCAGTTGCGCAGCGAAATACGCTCCGGCACACCGATTGTCGGTATGGAGCCGAGTTGCCTGGCCGTCTTCAAGGACGAGCTCAAGAAGCTGCTGCCGCATGACGACGACGCGGACCGGTTGGTGCGCAACAGCTATCATTTCGCGCAATTCTTCACCGCGTTCGACATCGACCCGCCCAAGGTGTCCTTTGACGGGCCCGGTGTCCGGGTGCTGCTGTGGGGCCACTGCCACCAGCGGGCCACCGGCGGTGTCGACGCCGATCAGCGGGTGCTGCAGAACATGGGCCTCGACGTGCAGTCGGTCTCGGGTGGGTGCTGTGGTCTGGCCGGCTCGTGGGGATTCGAGCAGGGCAAGTACCAACTGTCGCTGGACTGCGGCGAACAGGCCCTGCTGCCGGCGATCCGAAAGAATCCGGGTGCCCTGGTGGTGGCCAACGGATTCTCCTGCCAGACGCAGATCAGCGACTCCGGGACGGCGAACGCGCTGCACCTGGGCCAGATCATGGCCATGGCCAAGACCTCGGACGACATCCGCTCCACCTCTCCCCCGGGCCGGCCCGAGCCCGGCTCGCGAACGCGCGCGGCGCGGGTCGCCGCGCCGACGGTCGCGTTGGCCACGTTCATGCTCGCCGGTGCCGCCGTGGCCCGAAGGCTCTGGACGGCGCGGGAGGCTTAAGGCCGTTTGGTGCACCGGGTGCGGGGTACTGGACCGACTATGGCCTTCGCCGATTATCAAAAAGAGTTGTACGACCAGTCACTGCACGGAAATCAGCCGCAGTACCCGATCAGGTTCGAGGACCTGGAGAAAAAAGCGGCCGCGGCGATGACACCGAAAGTGCTGCAGTACGTCGCCGGCGGCGCCGGTGACGAGCACACCCAGCGCGCCAACTGCGCGGCCTTCAAGCGGTGGGGACTGTACCCGCGGATGGGGATCGCCCCCGAGGAGCGCGACATGTCCGTCGAGCTGTTCGGCATGAGGTTCCCGTCTCCGATCTTCATGGCGCCCATCGGCGTCATCGGGGTGTGCGATCCCGACGGCCACGGGGACATCCTGTGCGCGCGGGCCTCGGTCCGCACCGGCGTCCCGTTCTTCGTGGGCACGCTCACCTCCGACCCGATGGAAGATGTCGCCGCCGAACTGGGCGATACCCCGGCGTTTTTCCAGCTGTATACGCCGCCGGATCGCAAGATGGCCGCCAGCCTGGTGCACCGCGCCGAGGCGGCCGGCTTCAAATGCATCGCCGTCACCCTGGACACCTGGGTCACCGGCTGGCGGCCCCGCGACCTGAGCGGCGGGAACTACCCCCAGGTGCCCAGCGGGTGCCTGGCCAACTACACCAGCGATCCGGTTTTTCGTGCCAACCTGAGCCGGGGCGAAGACGCCACCGAGGCGGCGGTGCGCAAGCTGCCGATTTTCGGCGGCCCCTTCCGATGGGAGGACCTGGAGTGGTTGCGGGCGGAGACCGACCTGCCGCTGATGGTCAAGGGCATCTGCCACCCTGACGACGTTCGCCGCGCCAAAGAGATTGGCGTAGACGGCATTTACTGCTCCAACCATGGTGGGCGGCAAGCCAACGGCGGGCTGCCCTGCCTGGATTGTTTGCCCGAGGTGCTCGAGGCGGCCGACGGGCTGCCCGTGCTGTTCGACTCGGGCGTGCGCAGCGGGGCCGACATCATCAAGGCACTCGCGCTGGGGGCGACCGCCGTCGGGATCGGCCGCCCCTACGCCTACGGGCTGGCGCTCGGGGGCGTCGAGGGCATCGTGCACGTGCTGCGCTCGCTGCTGGCCGAGGCGGACCTGATCATGGCCGTCGACGGATATCCCTCGCTCAAAGACCTGACCCCCGACGCGCTGCGGCCCACCTACTCGTAACTGCCCTCGAGATACCAGCGCCGCTGGCGATAGCACAACAGCAACGCACGCTCGCTCTCCAGCAGGACCTGGGCGCGGGCGGTGCGGCCCTTACTCAGCTCCAGATCCCACCATCGCTCGTCGACCGGCCAGGGGCCGGCCCACCAGCACAGCCGCTCGTCTCGGCCCCCGACACCCCCGCTGATCATGCGGGCGGGGTCGGCGGAGAATAGCCCCCGGTTGGTCACGCGTATCGGGTTCCCTTGAGCGTCAAGCAATTCCACCGGGTCGTCCAGCAACACCGCCGGTGACGGCTCGGGCAGCCGGCCGGGCCACGGCAGATCGGGATCGGCCCGCGGCACCGGCTCGTCGCCCAGCGGGATCAGTGTGATGCGCTCGGCCGGCCCGCGACCGCCGGACAGCACCGGCACTCGCACCGCCTCAGGGCCCAGTAGGCCCTGCACCCGGACCAGCGCCCGGCGGGCCCGCAGCCTGTCCTCCTCCCCCAGCCCACCCCACAGCGGCAACTGCAGCGCCTCGGCGGATACCACCTCCACCGCCCGCAGCCGCAACAGCGTCACCGCGGCGGTGGGCCGGGGATCGCGCGCGGTGCGGTTGCTCAGCCAGCCGTCGAGCTGCCAGCGCACCCGGTCGGCGGTGGCGTCCTCGGTCAACGGCTCGGCGCATCGCCACACCCGGTGGCGTTCTTCGCCGTTGGCGGTGACGGCGTGAATGGCCAGCCGGGTGCACCCCACGCCGGCGGCCATCAGCGTCTGATGCAGCGCGCCGGCCAGCGAGCGCCCGGCGAACGCCGCGGCATCGACCCGGTCGATCGGCGGATCGCAGTCCAGCACGGCCTCGAGCTCGGCCGGCGGCTCCCGCCCGGAGGGCGGCCGTTCGGGCTCGCCGCGGGCCAACCGGTGTGCGGTCACCCCGTCGGTGCCGAACCGGGAGGCCACGTCGCTGCGCGACAGCGCGGCGAACTGCCCGATGGTGCGAATCCCCATCCGCCACAACAGGTCCGCCAGTTCTTCCCGGCCGGGACCGGACAGGCTCGGCTCGGTGGCGAGTTGGCGGATGGACAGCACCGACAAGAACCGCGCGTCGCCCCCCGGCTCGATGACACGGCCCGCCCGCGCCGCGAAGACCGCGGTGGACAGCTGGTCGGCGATCCCGGCCTGACACTCGGCGCCGGCTGCCGCCACCGCATCGATCAGCCGTTCGGCGGCGGTGGCCTCGGACCCGAAATAGCGGGCCGCCCCGCGCACCGGCAACACCAGGAGCCCGGGCCGCAGCACCTCGGCGCGGGGCACCAGGTCGTCCACCGCCGCGATCACCGCTTCGAAGAAGCGGGCGTCACGGTCCGCGTCGGCGGTGGTGACATGCAGTTGCGGGCACCGTGCCGCCGCCTCCCGCCGTCGCAGCCCCCGCCGCACCCCCACCGCGCGGGCGGCCGACGAGCAGGCGATCACCCGGTTGGCCAACGTGACCGCGACCGGATCCGCCGCGGACAGACCGGCGGCCGCCGCCGCCGCGACCGCGGGCCAATCCATGCACCAGATCGCTAAAACCCTTGAGCCAGAAGGGGATACCACCGGAATTCACCCGGCTCGCGCTTGGGGCGTCACCCGTCGTCCCGCGCACATCCCGCTGACCTGCAGCCGCACCCCGTTGATCCGCCCGAATCCGGGGGCGGGCGTTCCCCAGTGCGGGGTGATCTCATAACCACAGACCCGGGCCGCGAGCCGCGTCGGCGCGCCCTGCCAGTCGCCGCCGGTGACCAGCAGGGTGCATCCCTTGTTGCGGGCCCGCGCCACCACCGCCCGCGCGCGGGTCGGCGGCACCCGGCGCCCCCCGAGCCCGAGGACCACCAGATCCATGCCGTCGACGAGCACCGCGGCCACCTCCACCGGATCGGTCCCGGGGTCCGGTATCACCGCGAGCCGGCTCAGGTCCGCGCCCATCTCCGCGGCGGCCAGCAGCCCGATATCCGGCTGGCCGACGATCGCGGCGTTGCCGCCGGCCGCCGTGACCGCGGCCACCATGCTCAACAGCAGCGACCGGGCACCCGAGAGCACGGCCACCGTTCCCCGCGGCAGCGGCGCCGGCAGCAGGTCCGCCAGCCACTGCGGCAGCGCCAGCTGGGATTCCGCGCCCAGCAGGTCGGCGGCGGGCCCGTCGAAGGCCCGCCCGGTCTTTTTTGCGGAGATGCTCGCCATCCGCCGCCGAAGCGATTCGAGCTGCTCAGCACGGGTTTCTTGGCGGTGACTGGAGGCAAAAGCCGCGGTCATGACGTCGCCTCCTTGATCCGCTTTCGAAAGTATGTTCGAAGTAAACACCGGCCCTCCGACAACCGTCAAGAAACGTGAGGGGCTGCCGCATGCGGTCGGTGCTGGTGGGGTTCCTGGTGCTTGCAAACTCCCGCGAAACTGCAATGGCGACACGTCGCCCGAGAAGAGCCGTCGCTAGTTACCGCCTCGCGACAAATGATCGGCGCCTGAGCGCAGCACCCGCACCGGCACTATTCGCCCGGCACGTCGGCGAGAACCTCCGCGATCGTTTCGGGCGCGACGCCCAGCCCCCGCAGGCAGAAATGCTGCACGCGCGCGCGGATTTCGCCCGGCTCGCGATGGGCCGTCGCCCACTGCCGTTCGATGTTGGCCCATACGACACCTTGGATGGACAGCGCCTCAGCATCGGGATCGATGTCGGCGAATAATCCCGAACTCTTGCCCCACGCGAGCTGTTCGACCAGCGGGCGCAGCATTTCCCGGTAGGCGGGGGCCACGAGCTCGGGCGCGACGAACATCTGATTCTGCGCCTCGAGCGACATCTGGCGCAGCTCGGAGCGAAGCTGCGGATTGAAGGCCAGGTCCAGCCGGCCGTCGATCCAGGCCGCCACCGCACGGACCGGGTCGGCGCAGTCCGACATCCGCTGCACAAGCCGCAGCACCTCGGCGCGGGCCATCACCAAAAAGACCGCCGCCACCAGCTGGTCCTTGGAGTCGAAGTGACGGTAGAACGCCCGGGTGCTCAACTGCGTCCTGCCGAGCAGCTGGGCGATCGAGAGCGCCTGGACCCCTTGGGTCCGAACGACTTCGGCGGCAGCGGACACGATCGCGTCGTGCACCTGCGGATCGGGTTCGAGTTTTTGACGCCCGCCGGCCCGATCAGGCCGAAGCATCGTAGGTGGCCATGTAGTCGCTGAACGCGTCGTGCACGCGCTCCGGGGTCAACCCGTAGTCCGCCAAGTCGTAGGTGTGGGTGCCGCGGTGACCGGGCTTGTGTTCGTCCGCCCACTGGCGCACCTTGGCCCGTGCCGAGTCGGTGAAGGCGAGGCCGAGCCTGTCGTAGCTGTCGGCGACGGCGGCGACCGGGTCGGTTTGCAGTGCGGCAAACGACACGTCGACAAACCGGTCGTCACCGAACTTCCTGCGGAATTCCATGGCCCGTCGCATGCCCTCGGCCCACCACGCCAGCTGCTCGGCGCCGAGCTCTTCGGGATCTTTTCGGTCGCTGCTCCAGCTGCGGACGTAGGCGATCAGGCTACACACCGACCCCAGCACCTTGGCCGGATCACGGTGGCTCCACAGGAATTTCGCGTCGGGATACGCGTCGACGAACGCGTCGAGGGCGTACATGTGCACCGGGGTCCGCAGGTGCCACAGGTTCGGCTTGCAATGCCACTGCAGCAATTTGAGCACGTCCTTATGGAAGTCGTACGTCTCGCGCATGTCAGTCTGCAGCAGCCATTCCACGTAGCCGGGGACGCGGACCACGCCGTCGAAGTGAAAGGTGCGAAAACTCATCCCCATCAGGTCCTGGCATTCGGTCGCCGCCTGGGGCTCGGAACTGACCATCGCCTGAAAATCGGGAAACATCTGCGAGATCATCGCGATGCCCTCGGCGGCCTGCGCGATCCGCGGGTCGCTGTGCTGGGTCGCGGCCTCGGGCGGCGGAGTCGGTGCCTGCGATTCCCACACCCGCAGCGACCTGAATTGTGGGTCGGCAGAAACCAATTGGCTCAACGCGGTGGTGCCCGTGCGGGGCAGACCGAGGACGACGACCGGGCCCTCGACCACCTCGTCGGCGATCTCCGGATGCCGCTTGTAGGTTTCGACGATCTTCAGCCGCTGGATCAGGGCATTGCTGATGGTGGCGTGCTGCATGCCGCGGCCGAGGTCGTTGAGTTCGGCTTCGGTGTTCAAGGCGTCGACGGTGCGTTCGAGGCCCTCGCGGTAGTAGGGCGAGCCGAAGTCGTCGAGCCCGGTAGCGGCGCGTGCGCCGTCTTCGAGTTCGTCAGCGGAAAAGCTCATCGGTAGAACCTTTCGTGTACGGCGCGGCGACGGGCTTCGATGACTCGGGCGCGTTCGTCGGGGGTCGTCATCGTGGTCTCGGCCGGCAACGCCGCCGCGACGTCGTCGAGCTTCACGACGCGTGAGCTCGGGACCGGCGCGGTTTGCGTTCGGACGCAACGTAAGAGCATCGCGCCGTTGCTGTGTCCGGCGGTGTCGAGCCAGTTCGCCACCCCGGGATCCGTTGCCGAAAGGACGGCGCGGAAGACCCCGTCGGGGTCGATCATCGCCTGATGTCCGTTGAGGCTGGACTGATGGCGGCCGTAGTGGATCGTCTCCAACCACGGGTTGCCCAGCGAAATGCTCCAGTAGACCCCGTCGGGCGGCGTCACCTCGAGGATGAGGGCCTCGCCGGGTTCGAGCTCGAAACGCCCGATGACGGGCCGATTTTCGGCCGCCGCGCCCATCTCGGTCATGTCCATCGGCGGAATGAAACCGTTGGGCGGCGCCATCGCACCGAAGTCGAGGAAGAATTTCAGGTTGTCGTAGACGAAATCCCCTAGCGCGTAAAGCTGTTGGGCGACTGAGGCGTCCAGGTCGACGGCACGAGTTTCGGGCACGACTTCGTCGCCGATGCGTTCGATGCGCAGCGACGCGGGAACCTCGGTGTCCCAGTCGTAGAAGAAGTTCCGCACGGTCAGCGTCGGATGATCCCCGGCCAGCCGCAGCCAGTTGCCCTCGCGCTCGTCCGCTGACAGGATCGCCTCGAATTCCCCGTCCGCGTCGACCTCGAGATCGTCCACGAGGCAATTGGAGGTCGCCGCGATCCCGTCCATGGTCTGCAACCCGACGTAGCGGGCCGTCCCCCGGTTGCCGAAGAGCCGATAGGTCTCGCCCGCGCGCAGGCTCGCAGTCAGGTACACGCAGTCCGGACATTCCAGGCCCCAGGTGACGATGTCGTCCATGCTGGCGCGGTTGACCGCGAGCACCGGGTCGGGATCGGCCCGCAGCGCCATGTCGGTGCCGACCGCCAGTAGCACCATCAGGTGACGCATCCCCGACCCGTAGTCGAGGCGGTTCTTGTTGACCGGTGTGGACCGGACGAGTTGCTCGGCCGCGCTCAGCCGCTCCTGTAGGTGCGCCCAGGCCTGCGGCAGGTCGGGCGCCCCGCCCTCCCCGGCCGAGAGCGCCGCCTCGGCGACCGAGTGCGGCAGCCACGCCATCGGGTTCTTCCAGGCTGGTTGCGCCTGCTCATGGGCTGCATCGGCCACGTTGTCCTCCAGCCGGCATCGGCGCGACAAGCAATTGAAAATGATGTTTTCAATTGCGCCATGACTATCACCCGGACGCGGGGACTGTCAATGGCGCGGCGCCGTCGAGCGAGGCGCGTTACGGCCGAGTGGCTACTCCCACTCGATGGTGCCGGGCGGTTTGCTGGTGATGTCCAGCACCACCCGGTTGACCTCGGCCACCTCGTTGGTGATGCGGGTCGAGATACGCTCGGCCACCTCGTAGGGGACCCGGGTCCAGTCGGCGGTCATGGCGTCCTCACTGGTCACCGGCCGCAGCACGATCGGGTGGCCGTAGGTGCGGTTGTCGCCCTGCACACCGACCGAACGCACGTCGCCCAGCAGCACCACCGGGCACTGCCAGATCAGGTTGTCCAAGCCGGCGGCGGTCAGCTCCTCGCGGGCGATCGAGTCCGCCCGCCGCAGGGTGTCCAGCCGCGGTGCGGTGACCTCGCCGACGATCCGGATGCCCAGGCCGGGACCCGGAAACGGTTGGCGCGCAACGATTTCCTCCGGCAGACCGAGCTCTCGCCCGACCGCGCGCACCTCGTCCTTGAACAGCAGCCGCAGCGGCTCGACGAGCTTGAAGGTCAGGTCGCCGGGCAGGCCTCCGACGTTGTGGTGGCTCTTGATGTTCGCGGTGCCGCTGCCGCCGCCCGACTCCACCACGTCGGGATACAGCGTGCCCTGGACCAGGAAGTCGACACCAGAACCTTCGGAAGCGTTGTCCCCCACAATATCTCGCACCGCGCCCTCGAACGCCCGGATGAACTGACGGCCGATGATCTTGCGCTTGCCTTCGGGATTGGTCACGCCCGCGAGCGCGTCGAGGAAGGTATCGGCCGCGTCGACGGTCACCAGGTTGGCGCCGGTGGCGGCCACGAAGTCGCGCTGCACCTGCGCGCGCTCGCCTTCGCGCAGCAGCCCGTGGTCGACGAAGACACAGGTCAAGCGGTCACCGATGGCGCGCTGCACCAGCGCGGCGGCCACCGCGGAATCCACGCCGCCGGACAGCCCGCAAATCGCCCGGCCGTCGCCGATCTGGGCGCGCACCTGCTCGACCAACACCTCGGCGATGTTGGCAGCCGTCCAGTCGGCGCCAAGCCCGGCGAAGTCGTGCAGGAAGCGGCTGAGCACCTGTTGGCCGTGCGGGCTGTGCATCACCTCCGGGTGGTACTGCACCCCGGCCAGGCGACGAGTCCGGTTCTCGAACCCGGCCACCTCAGCCCCGGCGCTACTGGCCACCACCTCGAACCCGTCCGGCGCGGCGGTGACCGCGTCACCGTGGCTCATCCACACCGGCTGAACATTCGGCAATCCCGAATGCAGTTCGCCACCAAGCACTTTCAGTTCGGTCCGGCCGTATTCGCTGGTGCCGGTGTGGGCGACGGTCCCGCCCAGCGCCTGGGCCATGGCCTGAAATCCGTAACAGATGCCGAATACCGGCACCCCGAGATCGAACAGCGCCGGGTCGAGCTGAGGGGCGCCCTCGGCGTAGACACTCGACGGCCCCCCGGAGAGCACCAGCGCCAGCGGGTCGCGTGCCTTGATGTCCTCGGCCGTGGCGGTGTGCGGGATGACCTCGGAGAAAACCCGCGCCTCGCGGACCCGGCGCGCGATCAGCTGCGCGTACTGCGCCCCGAAGTCCACGACGAGCACCGGCCGGGCCGGCGCTGCAGGCGCACCCGACGCCTCAGTCGCCGCGGTTGCCTCGGTTTTCCTGGATTCGGCCACGCAGGCGAGTCTAGTGGCCGCCCCCGCCGGGCCCGCCCGAGAGGCCTACGGCGAAAACGCGCCGCCCCGCCCGCCGCCGTGGCGAATTCTATGCCTTTGGCATGAGGTCGGCGGGCAAGTATTGATAACGACAATCATTTTCAATTAACTGGTCGCGGATTCTGCACGCTCGCCCAGCCCAGGAGTTGCCGTGATGATGTCGCCCGCCGCAATCGCCCCGCCGAGGGCCCACCGCGACCGGGACGTCCGACGATGACCGCACCGGTGTGGATGGCTTCCCCGCCCGAGGTGCACTCGGCGTTGCTCAGCAGCGGCCCGGGGCCTGCGTCGCTGTTCGCCGCGGCGGCGGCGTGGAGCGCGATGGGTGCCGAATACGGCTCGGCCGCAGAAGAACTCAGCGCACTACTGACGTCGACCCAGGCCGGCGCGTGGCAGGGGCCCAGCGCCGAATCCTACGTCGCCGCGCACACCCCGTATCTGGCGTGGTTGACGCAGGCCAGCGGACACAGCGCGGCGGCGGCCGCGCAGCACGAGACGGCGGGCACCGCCTACACCGCGGCGCTGGCCACGATGCCGACGCTGCCGGAGCTGACCACCAACCACGTCGTCCATGGCGCCCTGGTGGCGACGAATTTCTTTGGGATCAATACCATTCCGATCGCGGTCAACGAGGCCGACTATGCGCGGATGTGGGTCCAGGCCGCCAGCACGATGGCCACCTATGAGGCCGTCTCCACGGCGACGGTGGCGGCCATACCGCCGACCGATCCGGCGCCGCCGATCCTGAAATCCGACGCCGCCGCCCACGACCACGATCACGAGGAGGACGACGACCACCACGACCACGAGCACGGGTTCGACAGCCCGCTCAACCAGTTCGTCGCCCAGATCCTGCGGCTGTTCGGCATCGACTGGGATCCGGTCGAGGGCACCCTCAACGGCCTGCCCTACGAGGCCTACACCAACCCCGGCGACGTGATGTGGTGGGTGGTCCGGGCCCTCGAACTGTTTTCCGATTTTCAGCAGTTCGGGTCCCTGTTGCAGGAAAACCCGGCGGCGGCTTTCGAGTTCATCACCAACCTGGTGCTGCTCGACTGGCCGACACACCTGGCCCAGCTCGCCAGTTGGCTCCCGACGCAGCCCCAGTTGCTGTTGCTGCCGATGCTGGTCACCATGGCCCCCTTCGGCGCACTGGCCGGTTTCGCGGGCCTGGCCGCGACGGCACCCCCGGCCGCGCCCGTCGCGGTGCCCGTGGCGCCACCGGCCGCCGCGCCACCGACCCTGCCGGCGGTGCTCGGCAGCACCGCCATCGCAGCCCCCGCCGCGGCGGCCGCACCGGCGCCCGCGCCCGCGCCTGCGCCCGCGGCGGGCGCGGCGGCCAGCCCGGCGCCACCCGCGCCTCCGGCCCCGGCCGCTGCCCCCTTTGTGCCTCCTTACGCCCTCGCGCCTCCCGGCATCGGGTTTGGTTCGGGAATGAGCGCGCACGCCGCTGCCGGCGCGAAAAGGAAAGCGCCCGAGCCTGATTCGGCCGCCGCCGTCGCCGCGGCGGCCGCGCGGGAGGCGGCGCGGGCGCGCCGGCGCAGGCGGGCGGGCCAACGCGGCCACGGCGACGAGTTCATGGATATGAATGTCGACGTCGACCCGGACTGGGACGAGCCGGCGACGACGGCGTCGCACCGCGGCGCCGCAGACCTGGGCTTTGCCGGCACGGCGCGCAGGGAACGCGTCGCCGCGGCGGGCCTGACCACCCTGGCCGGCGATGACTTCGGCGACGGACCCCGCATGCCGATGATCCCGGGCACCTGGGCCCCCGACGACGGGTCGGCGGCGCACGACAACGGGGGTGGCGATCCGTCGTTGCCGTAACCCATTACGGCACAGAGCCGCCGCGGGAAACCGGCCCCGCCGCGGCGCCGGACGCCGAAACGCTGGCGGCACACATGGCGGCATGGTGGAGTGGGTATCGGTTAACCACCCCCGAGACCAGAAAGCGAGGACCGCCGGTGAGCTCAGAGCTGGGTCTGCCAGAAAAGGTGCGCGCCTGCCTGTTCGACCTCGACGGCGTGCTCACCGACACCGCCAGTGTGCACACCAAGGCCTGGAAGGCCATGTTCGACGCCTACCTGTCCGACCGGGCGAAGCGCACCGGCGACGCATTCGTCCCCTTCGACGCGGCCGCGGATTACCGCAAATACGTGGACGGCAAGAAACGCGAGGACGGGGTCCGCTCGTTTCTGGAAAGCCGCGGCATCGAGCTGCCCGACGGCAGCCCCGACGACCCCGATGACGCCGAGACGGTCTACGGCCTGGGCAACCGCAAGAACGACATGTTCCAGAAGGTCCTCAAACAGGACGGCGTCAAGGTGTTCGAGGGATCGCGGCGCTACCTCGAGGCGGCGTCGGCGGCCGGCCTGGGCATCGCGGTGGTATCGTCGAGCGCCAACACCCGCGACGTCCTCGAGGTCACGGGCCTGGACCGGTTCGTGCAGAAGCGGGTGGACGGCATCACGCTGCGCCAGGAGCACATCGCCGGCAAGCCGGCGCCCGACTCCTACCTGCGCGGCGCGGAACTGCTCGACGTTCCCGCCCAGGCGGCGGCCGTGTTCGAGGACGCCTTGTCCGGGGTGGCCGCCGGGCGGGCCGGTAACTTCGGTTGCGTGATAGGTGTCGACAGAGTGGGCCAAGCCGAGGACTTACGCCGCAACGGCGCGGACGTGGTGGTCAGCGACCTCGCCGAGTTGCTGCAGTCATGATCACCGACGAATCGTTTCCCGTTGACCCCTGGCACGTTCGCGAAACCCAGCTCGACCTCAACTTGCTGGCCCAGTCGGAATCCCTGTTCACCCTGTCCAACGGGCACATCGGGCTGCGCGGCAATCTCGACGAGGGCGAACCCTACGGGCTGCCGGGCACCTACCTGAACTCCTTCTACGAGATCCGGCCGCTGCCCTACGCCGAAGCCGGCTACGGCTACCCGGAAGCCGGCCAGACGCTCGTCGACGTCACCAATGGCAAGATCATTCGGCTGCTGGTCGAGGACGAGCCCTTCGACGTGCGCTACGGCGAACTGATCTCCCACGAGCGCAATCTCGATCTGCGCGCCGGAACGCTCAAGAGAACCGCGCACTGGCGCTCGCCCGCGGGCAAAGAGATCAAGGTGGTCTCCACCCGGCTCGTGTCCCTGCCCCACCGCGGTCTTGCCGCCATCGAGTACGTCGTGGAGGCGGTCGGCGAATTCGTGCGGGTCACGGTGCAGTCCGAACTGGTCACCAACGAGGATCTGCCGCAGACCTCCGGCGACCCCCGCGTGTCGGCCATCTTGGAGAATCCGCTCGAAGAGGTCGACCACGAAAAGACCGATACCGGAGCGGTTCTCATGCACCGCACCCGCAGTAGCGCGCTGATGATGGCCGCCGGCATGGATCACGAGGTCGAGGTTCCCGGCCGCGTCGAGGTCAGCACCGACGCGCGCGCCGATCTGGCCCGGACCACCGTGATCTGCGGGCTGCGCGAGGGACAGAAGCTGCGCATCGTCAAATACCTGGCCTACGGCTGGTCGAGCATGCGCTCGCGTCCGGCGCTGCGCGACCAGGTCGCCGCCGCGCTGCACGGCGGCCGCTACAGCGGATGGCAGGGGCTGCTGGATGCGCAACGGAAATATCTGGACAACTTCTGGGATTGCGCGGACGTCGAGGTCGAGGGCGACCCCGAATCCCAGCAGGCCGTGCGCTTCGGGCTGTTCCACCTGTTGCAGGCCAGCGCCCGCGCCGAACGCCGCGCCATTGCCGCCAAGGGGCTCACCGGAACCGGCTATGACGGACACGCCTTCTGGGACACCGAGGGTTACGTGCTGCCGGTGCTGACCTACACCGCACCGCACACGGTGGCCGACGCGCTGCGGTGGCGGGCCTCCACCCTGGATCTGGCCAAGGAGCGGGCGGCCGAACTGGGCCTGGAGGGCGCCGCCTTCCCCTGGCGGACCATCCGGGGGCAGGAGTGCTCGGCGTACTGGCCGGCCGGCACGGCGGCCTGGCACATCAACGCCGACATCGCGATGGCCTTCGAGCGCTACCGCATCGTCACCGGCGACAACGACCTGGAAGCCGACTGCGGCCTGAAGGTACTGGTCGAGACCGCCCGGTTATGGCTCTCGCTGGGCCATCACGACCGGCACGGAGTCTGGCACCTGGACGGCGTCACCGGCCCCGACGAGTACACCGCGGTCGTGCGCGACAACGCCTTCACCAACCTGATGGCCGCGCACAACCTGCACACCGCCGCCGACGCCTGCAACCGCCATCCGGACGCGGCCAAGGCGCTGGGGGTCACCACCGAGGAGGCGGCGGCCTGGCGCGATGCCGCCGACGCCGCCCACATCCCGTATGACGCCGGCCTCGAGGTCCATCAGCAGTGCGAGGGGTTCACCACCTACGCCGAATGGGACTTCGAGAAGAACACCACCTACCCGCTGCTGCTGCACGAGGCCTACGTCCGGCTCTACCCCGCGCAGGTGATCAAGCAGGCCGACCTGGTGCTGGCGATGCACTGGCAGAGCCACGCGTTCACCCCAGAACAGAAGGCCCGCAACGTCGACTACTACGAGCCGCGCATGGTCCGTGACTCGTCGCTGTCGGCCTGCACCCAGGCGGTGATGTGCGCCGAGGTCGGGCATTTGGAGCTGGCGCACGACTACGCCTACGAGGCCGCGCTGATCGACCTGCGCGACCTGCACCACAACACCCGCGACGGTCTGCACATGGCCTCGCTCGCCGGCGCATGGACCGCGCTGGTGTCCGGGTTCGGCGGCCTGCGCGACGACGAGGGCGTGCTGTCACTGGATCCTGCGCTGCCGGACGGGATTTCGCGGTTGCGATTCCGGCTGCGGTGGCGCGACTTCCGGGTCACCATCGACGTCAACCATGTCGACGTCACGTATACGCTGCGCGACGGGCCCGGCGGCGAGCTGACCATCCGGCACGCCGGCGAGGACCTCGAGCTGAGCACCGAGTCCCCGACGACGGTCGCCGTGCGTCCCCGCAAGCCGCAACTGCCGCCGCCGCACCAACCGCCGGGCCGCGAGCCCATGCACCGGCGGATCCTGTCGCGGCCTCACTGAGCGTCGGCGGGCCCCAGAATCCGCTCGACCTCGACGCCCACCGCGGCGCGTAGTTCGGCGTCGCTCAGCTCTTCGATTCCGGTCGCCGAGCGCAGGACCGGCGCGAACAACCGCCAACCGAACTGCAGCGCAAGGGCATTGGCGACCGCGAGCCGCGCCTTGACCTCGTCATCGTAGAGCGGCCGCACCCCGTCGAGCAGGGTCGCGATGTTGGGGAAGCGCTTCTGCAGCTGCCCCGCCGGATACCCGTCGAGCACGGTGCGGGCCATCACCCGCATCTGGCGGTCCAGGGACCGCTGCACCACATCGGCGGGTGTGTCGGTCTCCAGCAGGGCGCTCAGGTTGGCCCCCAGGTGGTCGAGCACGGCGCCGACGAGTTGTTCCTTGGTGCCGAAGTGCCGGAACACCAGCCCGTGATTGACGTTGGAGCGCGCGGCGATGTCGCGGATCGAGGTCGCGGCCGGGCCGCGCTCGGCGAACAGATCGGTGGCCGCCTCCAAGATCGCCGCGGCCACTTCCGCCCGCCCGGTCGGCACCTTCCCGCGGCCTGTTGCGGAAGTTGTAGTCATGTGACTACACTACCAAATGTAGTCAGTTGACTACACCCGTTTTGACCCAAGGAAGACGACATGACAGGTCAGATAACCGTCACCAAGCTGGGAAGCCGCATCGGGGCCCGGATCGACGGCGTGAGCCTCGGCGGCGATTTGGACGACGCGGCGGTCGAGACGATCCGCCGGGCGCTGTTGACGCACAAGGTCGTCTTCTTTCGCCACCAGCACCACCTCGACGACGCGCGGCAGCTCGATTTCGCCCGCCTGCTGGGCACTCCCATCGGCCACCCGGCCGCATCAACCCTGGCCGCCAAGCACATGCCGGTGATCACGCCGATCGACTCCGAGTACGGCAAGGCGACCCGCTGGCACACCGACGTGACATTCGCCGCCAACTACCCGGCGGCCTCGATCCTGCGCGCGGTCAACCTGCCCAGCTATGGCGGCTCCACGCTGTGGGCCTCGACCGTGGCGGCCTACCAGCATCTGCCCGAGCCGCTGAAGCACCTGGTGGAAAACCTCTGGGCGCTGCACACCAACCGCTACGACTACGTGGCAGGCGAAGCGGTCATGTCGATGAGCGAACCGCAGCGGGCGTTTCGACAAGCCTTCGAGAAACCGGACTTTCGCACCGAACATCCCGTGGTGCGGGTGCACCCCGAGACCGGTGAACGCGCTCTGCTGGCCGGCGATTTCGTGCGCGGCTTCGTCGGCCTGGACAGCCATGAGTCGAGCGTGCTGTTGGAACTGCTGCAGCGGCGAATCACCATGCCGGAGAACACTATTCGCTGGAGTTGGGCGCCGGGCGATGTCGCCATGTGGGACAACCGCGCGACCCAGCACCGGGCGATCGACGACTACGACGACCAGCCCAGGCTCATGCACCGCATCACCTTGATGGGCGATGTTCCCGTCAACGTGCGCGGCGAGCGCAGCCGAGTGGTCAGCGGCACACCGCTGGAGGTGTTGGCGAGTTAAAGCCCGATGACGACGACGCGATCGCCACGGCCGCGCTCGCGATCGTCACGAGACCGAGCTGACCGGATCGACCGGTAACCAGCGCAGCGCACCCGGGGCGGAGAGGGGCACCCGCGGGTGCGCTGGCGCTATCGGGTCCAGCCGGCGATAGGACTCGCCCTGCGCCGGGCGCTGGTCGTTCTCGCCGTTGTTCGGCCACAGCGACGCGGCCCGCTCGGCCTGGGCGGTGATCGACAGCGACGGGTTCACGCCCAGGTTCGCCGAGATGGCGGCGCCGTCCACCACGAACAGGGTCGGGTAGCCGTAGACGCGGTGATAGGGGTCGATGACCCCGTGGTCGGCGTTGTCGCCGATCACCGCGCCGCCGAGAAAGTGCGCGGTCAGCGGGATGTTCAGCAGCTCGCCCCAGGTGCCGCCGGCCACGCCGTCGATCTTGGCGGCGATGCGGCGGGTGACCTCGTTGCCGACCGGGATCCACGTCGGGTTCGGCTCGCCGTGGCCCTGCTTGCTGGTGTACCAACGGATGCCCAGCTTGCCGCGTTTGGTGAAGGTGGTGATCGAGTTGTCCAGGTGCTGCATGACCAGCGCGATCATGGTGCGCTCGCTCCACTGGCGCGGATTGAGCAGCCGCAGCATGGCCCGCGGATCCTCGCGGGCGGTGTCCAGCAATTGCTTCCAGCGCGGCACGTCGGTGCCTTCCGGTCCGGGGCCGTCGGTCATCAACGTCTGCAACAGCCCCATCGCGTTGGAGCCCTTGCCGTAGCGGACCGGCTCGATGTGGGTGTCGGGTGTCGGGTGGATCGACGACGTGATCGCCACCCCGTGGGTCAGGTCCAGATCCGGCGAGACCTCCAGGCGCCCGGCCCCGACGATGGATTCGGAGTTGGTGCGGGTCAGCACGCCGAGGCGCTTGGAGAGCCGGGGCAGCCGGCCCTCGTCGCGCATCTTGAACAGCAGGTGCTGGGTGCCCCAGGTCCCGGCCGCCAGGATCAGGTGCTTGGCGGTGTAGGTCCGCTGGTCGCGGCGCAGCCAACTTCCGGTGCGCACGGTGCGGACCTCCCACAGCCCATCGGCACGCTGCTCGAACCGCTTCACCGTGGTCATCGGAATGACTTGCGCCCCACCGGATTCCGCAAGAAACAGGTAGTTCTTCAGCAGGGTGTTCTTGGCGCCGTAGCGGCAGCCGGTCATGCAGCAACCGCATTCCAGGCAGCCGGTGCGCTCGGGTCCCGCACCGCCGAAGTAGGGGTCCGGCACGGTTTTGCCCGGCGCCTTGGTGCCGTCGGGACCGAAGAACACCCCGACCGGGGTCGGCACGAACGTCTCGCCGCAGCCCATCTCGTCGGCGACCTGTTTGACGACGCGGTCGGCGTCGGTGAAGGTCGGGTTCTCCACCACGCCCAGCATGCGTCGCGCCTGGTCGTAGTGCGGCATCAGCTCGTCGCGCCAGTCGGTGATGTGCGTCCACTGCGGGTCTTTGAAAAACGGCTCCGGCGGCACATAGAGCGTGTTGGCGTAGTTCAGCGAGCCGCCGCCCACCCCGGCGCCCGCCAGGATCAACACGTTCTTCAACGGGTGGATGCGCTGGATGCCGTAGCAACCCAGCTTCGGCGCCCACAAAAACTTGCGCAGATCCCAGGATGTCTCGGCGAAATCCTCGTCGGCGAACCGGCGTCCGGCCTCGAGGACGCCGACGCGGTAGCCCTTTTCCGTCAGCCGCAACGCGCTGACGCTTCCCCCGAAACCCGAACCGATGATCAGTACGTCGTAATCCGGCTTCATCGCACCAGTATGGCCTTACCCGCCGGTAACAAGCCAGCGGCCCTCGGGGCTCAGCTACCGACGGTCAGGCCGACCTTCTGGAACTCCTTGAGGTCGCAATAGCCGGCCTTGGCCATCGACCGGCGCAGGCCGCCGACCAGGTTGAGGCTGCCGAACGGGTCGTCGGACGGGCCGCCCAGCACCTGGTCCAACGGCGGGCGCTCGCCGACGGCGATCTGCAGCAGCGCGCCGCGCGGCAACGACGGGTGCGCGGCCGCGGCCGGCCAGAACCAGCCCTCGCCGAGCGCCTCGGCGGACTCGGCGAGCGGCGTGCCCAGCACCACCGCGTCGGCGCCGCAGGCGATGGCCTTGGCCAGCTCGCCCGACGTGTGGATGTCCCCGTCGGCCAGCACGTGCACGTACCGACCGCCCGTCTCGTCGAGGTACTCGCGGCGCGCGGCGGCGGCGTCGGCGATCGCGGTGGCCATCGGCACGCTGATGCCCAGCACCTCGTCGCTGGTGGTCACGCCCCGGGTGGCGCCGTAGCCGACGATGACGCCGGCGGCGCCGGTGCGCATCAGGTGCAGCGCGGTGCGGTGGTCCTGCACACCGCCGGCGACCACCGGCACGTCGAGCTCGGAGATGAAGGTCTTGAGGTTCAGCGGCTCACCATCGCTGGCCACTCTTTCGGCCGAGACGATGGTGCCCTGGATGACCAGCAGGTCGATGCCGGCCTGCAGCAACGCCGGGGTGAGCGCCTGGGCGTTTTGCGGGCTGACCCGCACCGCGGTGGTGACGCCCGCCTCCCGGATGCGGGCGACGGCCGAGCCCAGCAGGTCCGGGTTCAGCGGCGCCGCGTGGAATTCCTGCAGCAGCCGGATCGCCGCCGAGGGCTCGGGCTCCTTGCTGGCCGCCTCGACCAGCTGGGCGATCTTGGCCTCGACGTCGGCGTGCCGGCCGATCAGCCCCTCGCCGTTGAGCACGCCCAGGCCGCCGAGGCGGCCCAGCTCGATCGCGAACTCCGGAGAGACCAGCGCGTCGGTCGGATGGGCCAGCACCGGGATCTCGAACCGGTAGGCGTCGAGCTGCCAGGCGGTCGATACATCCTGCGACGACCGCGTGCGCCGGGACGCGACGATGCTGACTTCGCTCAGTTCATAGCTGCGACGGGCGGTGCGGCCCATCCCGATCTCGACCATCTGGGCCTCAGCGCGCGTAGTAGTTGGGGGCTTCGACCGTCATGGCGACGTCGTGCGGGTGGCTTTCCCGCAGCCCGGCCGCCGTGATCCGGACGAACTGGGCCTGCTGCAACTCCTCGATGGTCGACGAGCCGGTGTAGCCCATCGCCGCGCGCAGGCCGCCGGTCAGCTGGTGGATCACCGAGGACAGCGGGCCCCGGAACGGCACCCGGCCCTCGATGCCCTCGGGCACCAGCTTGTCTTCGGAGAGCGCGTCGTCGGCGAAGTAGCGGTCCTTGGAGTACGACTTTCCGGTCCCGGAGCCCCGACCGGCCATGGCCCCCAGCGACCCCATGCCGCGGTAGCTCTTGAACTGCTTGCCGTTGACGAAGATCAGCTCGCCGGGCGCCTCGGCGGTGCCCGCCAGCAACGAGCCCAGCATGGCCGTCGACGCCCCGGCGGCCAGCGCCTTGGCGATGTCGCCGGAGTACTGCAGCCCGCCGTCGGCGATCACCGGCACGCCGGCCGGCCCGCAGGCGGCGACGGCTTCCAGGATCGCGGTGATCTGCGGCGCGCCGACGCCGGCCACCACCCGGGTGGTGCAGATCGACCCCGGACCCACGCCCACCTTCACGGCGTCGGCGCCGGCGGCGACCAGCGCGGCCGCGGCCGACCGGGTGGCGACGTTGCCGCCGATCACCTCGACGCGGTCGCCGGCCTCGGCCTTGAGCTTGCCGACCATGTCGAGCACCAGCCGGTTGTGCGCGTGCGCGGTGTCCACGATCAGCACGTCCACCCCGGCATCGACCAGCATCATCGCGCGCACCCAGGCGTCGCCGCCGACGCCGACGGCGGCGCCGACCAGCAGCCGGCCGTCGCTGTCCTTGGTGGCCAGCGGGTGCTGTTCTGTCTTGACGAAGTCTTTGACGGTGATCAGGCCGGTCAGCCGGCCATGGCCGTCGACGATGGGCAGCTTCTCGATCTTGTGGCGCCGCAACAGGCCCAGCGCCGCGTCGGCGGACACCCCCTCCTGCGCGGTGATCAGCGGGGCCTTGGTCATCACCTCGGCGACCTTCTTGGTCTGGTCGACCTCGAAGCGCATGTCGCGGTTGGTGATGATGCCGACGAGTGCGCCCGATTCGTCGACCACGGGCAGGCCGGAGATGCGGAACCGCGCGCACAGCGCGTCGACCTGAGCCAGCGTGTTGTCCGGGCGGCAGGTGACCGGATCGGTGACCATGCCCGCCTCCGAGCGCTTCACCATCTCCACCTGGCCGGCCTGTTCGGCGACCGGCAGGTTGCGGTGCAGTACGCCCATGCCGCCGGCGCGCGCCATCGCGATCGCCATCCGCGACTCGGTGACGGTGTCCATCGCCGAACTCACCAGCGGCACTTTGAGCCTGATCTTCTTGGTGAGCTGGCTGGACGTGTCGGCGGTGGCGGGGACCACGTCGGAGGCCGCGGGCAACAACAGGACGTCGTCGAACGTCAGCCCCAGCATCGCGATCTTGTGTGGGTTGTCGCCCCCGGTGGGCACCGGGTCGTCGACCAAGCCACCGACCCGGACATAGGGACTGCCGACGAGGTCGGAGCTGGCTTCCAGGTGGGACGTGCCACGGGTCATCAGTGGGGCCCTCCATACGATGCGGCGTGAGAAGCCCATCCTATCGGCTCCCCTTCCCCCGGTGACGATGCGCGCCGGGACGGCGCGAGGAGGAAGCCGGGCAATCACGCACAGCCCTGGCGTTCGCTTGCTCGGGGCGCGCGGCGCACCCCGAACGGAACGGCTCCCTGCTGGCGTTATCCCGACCGGGCTGCGTAGGCTAGGGGCGTGCGCGACCACCTCCCACCGGGTTTGCCGCCCGATCCTTTCGCCGACGACCCCTGCGATCCGTCGGCGGCGCTGGAAGCCGTCGAGCCAGGCCAGCCCCTGGATTCCCAAGAGCGGATGGCCGTCGAGGCCGACCTCGCGGATCTGGCTGTGTACGAAGCGTTGCTGGCGCACAAAGGTATTCGCGGACTCGTGGTCTGCTGCGACGAATGTCAGCAGGATCACTACCACGACTGGGACATGCTGCGGGCCAACCTGCTGCAGCTGTTGATCGACGGCACCGTGCGCCCGCACGAGCCCGCCTATGACCCCGAGCCGGATGCCTACGTCACGTGGGATTACTGCCGGGGCTACGCCGACGCCTCGCTCAACGAAGCGACGTCGGATGCCGACGGCTTCCACCGCCGGCACTGATTACCACCGCTAAGGAGTAGCCGCCTTCGGCGTGGCTGACGAGGCCGTCGGGGCCGGCAATGTGGCGCTCGGATTGCGCGATTCGACCTTGGCGTTCAACAACTTCAGCTGGTTCGTCAGGTCCTGCTTGGTGACCGGGTCGTCGATCGACTGCACCAGACTGCTCACGTCGGTCAGCTGATTTCTGGCCAGGTCCCACTCGCCGCGGTCGATCGATTCCTGCACCTTGGCCAGGTCGGCCTTGGCGGCCAGCATTTCCTGCTTTTCGTTGACGCGCGGCTGGTCGAAGAACATCGCGTGCAGCCCGTGCAGCGGGGTGCCGGGGCGGGCCTCGACCACCATGGCGCCGAAGCCACTGAGCGCGATCAGCGCGGCGGCGACCGAGGCGATGGCGGTCAGACCGCGACGGCCCCGCCCGCGCTCGGCCAGCCCGGTGCGCAGTGCGTTGACGGCCTCCTCGGGTGTCACCAGCGCGCTGGCCGGGGGCCATCGCAGGTTGTCGCGCCAGTCCTCGAGCATCGTGGTCAGCACCTGAAAATCAGGGTCGTCGGGGTCCTCGACGCTCACCGGCCGGCGCTGGGCCAGCGCATCGAGGAGCAGATCGGTGCGGGCGAATTCATTAAGGGATTCAGGCACAGTCACCTGCCGCAATCATTTCGGACTTCAACCGCGACAACGCGCGGTGCTGGGCAACTCGGACGGCCCCCGTGGTACTGCCGACCGCGGCCGCGGTCTCTTCGGCGGACAGGCCGACGACGACGCGCAGGATCAAGATCTCGCGCTGCTTGGCGGGCAGGATTTCGAGCAGTTCGCTCATCCGGCTCACCGAATCGGCTTCGATGGCAAGCTGTTCGGGCCCGGCGTCGGGCGACCACCGTTCGGGAATCGACTCGGTGGGGTAGGCGAGGTCACGACCGGCGGCCCGATGGGCGTCGGCGACCTTGTGGGCCGCGATGCCGTACAGGAAGGCCAGAAAGGGGCGTCCGCGGTCGCGATAGCGGGGCAGCGCCGTGATGGTCGCCAAGCACACCTCCTGCGCCACGTCATCAGCTGACAGGCCACCGCGGTCGACCGTGCCGACGCGGGCCCGGCAATAGCGCACGACGATCGGACGGATGGTCTCCAGCACCTCCCTCAGTGCGCCGTGGTCTCCGGTGACGGCCTTGGCGACCACAGCATCGAGACGTTCCCCTGCTGGAATTGTCATCGACGGTGATATCCCTAACGTTACGAACCGGACACATCGCGGGCCAACTGGGCTAACTAACGAAATGACAATAACGGGCGGGAGGCCGATTCAAGCGGAACGCCACGTCCCACCGGCGTGCCGCACCTGGCCTGCGCAGACATCGCGGATTTCGTGCAGTTGACGTGCCGAAAAAGTGACGCTTTCGATATCAATCAGCAAGCACGCCAACGCCCAACGAAGCGGGAGCAGACCTAACCGTCCGGTGGACTGCAACGCGGCGTCCGCGACCGCGCGGGCACGCTCGAGGTTTCCCGCGCTGCACAGCGCGGCCGCCAGCACCACCTCGCTTTTGACGCGGTGCCGGGCCGACGGGATGGCCATGGCCGCCGCCAGCTGCACGGCTTCGCCGGCGTGACGGACGGCGACGTCGCCCTCGCCGCGGGCCATCGCGAGCTCGGCGGCCACCCACCGGCGGCGCACCGGAAGCCGGTCGGGCACCGACGCTTCGGAGTCCCGGGCCGCCAGCAGCGGGTCGGCGCGCGCCAGCAGCGTCGCCGCGGCCGCGAAGCGCCCGACGCCCAGCGCGTCGGCCGCCAGCCCGATCAGGGCGTCGGCCCCCGCCTCGGGATCGGTGCCGGCCACCGCCAGGGCGCGCCCGTCCCAGCCGCGCGCCAGGGTGTGCCAACCGAGCTGCCGCAGAAACGATCCCTGGGTGCTCATGGCCAACGAGGCCAGCCGGCCGGCCGGCGCGGCGCGCCGCAGCGCCGCGAGGTCGCGTTGGGCGGCGCCATAGCGTCCCTGTCCCCCGGCCGCCACGGCGCGCAGCCACAGTTGCGCCGGCGTCGTCGCCGAGGGCAGCGGCCAGTCGTCGGGCCGGTCGCCGAAGGCGGCGTCGGCCAGCTGCCGCCCAATCAAGGAAGTGTGACGAGTTTCAATCACAATGATGTAGTAAACAGTTTGTGGTCTTCCTGTTACCGAACAGTTAATCACTATAGCTCATGGATAAATTCGGTCCGTGGCTCCGGTCGGGCGCTGAGCTGGGAAATCTCCTTTCGGGTCAACTGCCTGGTAGCGCCGCGTCGGCACCGCAATTTCATTCGAGATGAACGCAAAGTTAATTCTGCCCCAATGGACACATACTTTGCCGGGCTAAGTGGCTATTGACGGAAATTCACCGTCGCCCCTAACGTCTACTCATGACGGGTAGTCATCGGGGACTCCACTCGACTTAATTTAAGTTGCACACATCGCTTTCGCGAACCTGACCTCACTTGGCGGGCCGTGCAGAGAGGGAACGAACCAATGCCACAGCCGGAGCAGCTACCTGGGCCCAACGCCGACATCTGGAATTGGCAACTGCAGGGCTTGTGCCGCGGCGTTGACTCAGCGGTGTTTTTCCACCCCGACGGCGAGCGCGGACGCGCCCGCATGCAACGCGAGCAGCGCGCCAAGGAAATGTGCCGGCAGTGCCCGGTGATCCAGGAATGCCGTTCGCACGCCCTCGAAGTCGGTGAACCCTACGGGGTTTGGGGCGGCCTGTCGGAATCCGAGCGCGACCTCCTGCTCAAGGGCGACATCGGCCGAGGCATCCGGCGCAGCGCCTGACCCCCCGATCCTGTTCGGCCCGCGCCCTCACGCGACGCGCGGCCGCTGAGTTTTCAGGTCTCCGCCGCGGCCTGGGCGGGGCATTGCGCGCCGCCCTCGCCCTCCCATCGGTGGATCTGCTTGTCGGGAACATATGCCGAATCATGTTGCATGAGAACAGTTTTCACTTTCTCGGTGAGTCCGTCGAGTTTCGGGACGCCGCGGCGGGTCGCTTCCATCACCTTCATCACCGCAAGACCACCTGTGGCGCGCGGCGTTTCGCCGCGTGCATCCCGTACGGCAGCGCCTTCAGTAGTGTCACGGACCGCCCCGTCCCGTCCGGGATGGCGTAGAAACGCTGATCGCCGGGACGGGCGCCGGCGATCGCTCGGCCCAGCGGGGACGCCATCGAGTACGCCTTGATGCCGGCGTCCCCGGGACACGGCCTGCCGAGCAGAAACGTCTCGGTTTCGCCGGTGTCGTCGTAGCGGATGGTCAACACCTTGCCCGCTTCGGCGACGGGATCAAAGGCGGCCCCTTCGCCGACGACGACCGCGTTGGACAGCAGACCCTCGATCTGGCAGATGCGCGCGCGTCGCACGGACTGACGCGCACGGCGTTTCGGGTTGTAGTCCATGAGGTCGTCGGGAACCTCGACACCGCGGCGCGACCGCAGCCCGGTCAGCTCCTCGTGCAATCGCGTGTAGTCCTGCGGCGTCATCCGGATGCGCTGAATGGTGGTCATGGCGCGTGGCATCCTTTCGTGTCGGAGGGGTTGCCGCCAGGGGCGGGCGGGCCGGTGCACCGCCCCTGACGACTCGGGTCGCCCTGGGGGCGAAGTCTTCGTCCGTTGCTGATTCCATGGTCACGTCGCCGGGCGCGTCGACGCTTGCCCCAGCCGGACAACGGCGCGATGCCGCGTTGTCGCGCTCCGACAACGCTCCGACAACGCCGGCGCCCCACCACAGCCCGAGCGGTCGCCCTCGACTGAACGATTCGCAGCCGCAGTCCGTGAACCAGACATGGACGCGGCGCACCAGCCGCCGTCTAGAGCCGACGCGGCGCCGAGACGCGTTGCGCCACGCCGGTGCTCGCACCCCGGAGGGGACGCACTGTGGCACACGCACGCACAACACTGGGACGACAAGCGTGGCTGGACCGGCCGAGCTACCGACTCGAGCACGCGCTGACCTTCCTGTTCGCCGCCGCGGGGCGGCATCGGGACCGGATCAGCAACTTCTTGCACGGCACCTGGCTCGGTCATCCGTTGCATCCGGCTGTGACGTCGGTCCCGATGGGAGCGCTGACGACGACGGTCGCGATGGATGCGGTCAGCGCGTTGCCCGGGAGCGCCGCACAGTTACGCGGCGCGTCGAGGTTCGCGCTCGGCGTCGGGCTCGTTGGCAGCGTCGGCGCGGCCGCCACCGGCCTGACCGACTGGCAACACACCCACGAACAATCGCGCCGGATCGGTCTCGTGCACGGCTTCCTCAACACCGTCGCGACGGGCCTGTACGCGACGTCCTGGTGGGAGCGCCGGCGCGGCCGACATCGGCGCGGGATGGCGGCGAGCGCGCTGGGCTATGGCCTGACCCTTGGCGCCGGCTACCTCGGTGGGACGTTGGTGTTCGGATCGGGCGCCGGGGTCGACCGCTCCGGCGCGCGGCTCGGTGGGGACCAGTGGACGCCGGTGTTGGCGGCCGCGGCGCTGGACGGCCAGCCTCAGCGGGTCGAGGTGGCCGGCGTCGGCGTGGTGCTGTATCGCACCGAAGGCCGGGTATTGGCCGTCGGTGAACACTGCCCCCACCTGGGCGCGCCGATGAATGACGGCTGGATCGACCGCGATCGCATCGTTTGCCCCTGGCACGGTTCACGGTTCGCGTGCGAATCGGGAGAAGTGTTGCGCGGACCGGCAACAGCGGCGCTGCCGCGTTATCCGGCGCGGATCCGCGACGGACTCGTCGAGGTGCGCGGAGTCGCACAATGAACGCCTACGACGTGCTGTTCGAGCACCACAAAGTCTTGCGCGGACTCTGCGAAAAGATCACCGCGATACCGCCGGACACCGACGAGCGCCAAGTTGCTCTCGACGAGTTGTTGATTGAGTTGGACATCCACATGCGCATCGAAGACGACCTGTTCTATCCGGCGGTATCGGCGGCGAGCACACTCGTCGCCATCGCCCATGCCGAGCACCGCCAAGTCTTCGACCAGCTGGCGGCGCTCCTGCGGACGTCGCCGACCGCGCCGGACTACGAACACGAATGGCAGTCGTTCGTCAAGGTCCTCGATGCCCACGCCTTCGAAGAGGAACGCGACTTGTGTCCGGCCCCAATAGATTTGAGTGAGGACTTGCTCGAGGGCCTCGGGAATCGAATGATCGAGCGCATCGCCCGGTTGCGTCAGTCGACCCTCAACAGGCTCCGCGTCCGCGGCCGCGTGGCTCTGCTCAGTTCGCTGTAAGCCCGCGGCGCGGCGCGCCACGCTCGTTTTGAAATCGGCGAATTGGGTAGGCACCGCCCATGAACAAGGGCGCATCTTTCGCGGTCGCGGTGCTCACCGCGACCATCGCACCGCTGGCCGCCTGCGCGAACCAGCAGAGCAGCCAACCGAATACGTCTCCGCTGACCAGCCCCGCCCCGGGCTCCGAGCGGCTGACCACCCAGCTCAAGACCTCCGACGGTACCCCGGTCGCCAACGCCACCTTCGAGTTCGCGAACGGCTACGCGACGGTGACCGTGGAGGCCGGCCCCAACCAGGTGCTGAGCCCGGGCTTCCACGCCCTGCAAATTCATTCGGTCGGCAAGTGCGAGGGCGACTTCGACTCCGCGGGAAGCGTTTACCAGGCGGCCAATCACACCGGATATCCCGCCAGCGGCGATCTGACCGCGCTGCAGGTGCGCTCCGACGGTTCGGCGAAGCTCGTCACCACCAGTAACTCGTTCACCGCCGCGGACCTGAGGAACAGCTCGGGCAGCTCCCTGGTCCTGCACCAGAGCGCCGACAACTTGGGCGCCGGCCCCGCCGCCGAGCCGAGCAAGCGCATCGCCTGCGGCGTGATCGCCGCGGCCTCGGCGACGACGACCTCCTCGACAACCAGTGTCACGACCAGCACTACCACCGTCGCCGTGCCGCCGCCGTCGACGAGCACCAGCACCAGCACGGTCACGGTCACCAGCACCCCGGCCGTGACGTCCACGCCGACCACGGTCGTGACGACGCCGCCCAGCCTGCCGCCGGGGACCCGCTGACGCGTTAGGCCGGATACGTTCGATCGCCTACTCGGTAGAAGAAGTGAATCGGGTGAGCAGATCCGTCAGTCGTTCGGCCTCCCCCGGACCCAAGACGGACACCAAATCCTGGGCCAACGGCTTGGCGGCCGCGTGAGCGGCATCGAACACCTCAAGCCCCTTGGCGGTGATCTCCACTGCCCGTACCCGCCGATCACCTGGAACGGGCTTACGGACGGCGAGCTTCTTACGTTCGAGGTCGTCGACGATCCGCATGATTCCCGCCTTGTCCGATCCCGTCGCATCGACCAGGTCCCGTTGCTCGGTGGGCCCGCGGTTGACGAGGACAATCAGCACGGCGAAATGCCTTAACTCGATGCCGAGCGGCCGAAGGGCCTCCGACATCACCGCGGCCGCGTGCCAGTGCGCCCGGCGCAGCAACAAACCGAGTGCGAAAGGCGACCGATCACCAGGTCGATCGGTGGCACGCGCGTCGGGCGCATGCCCGCGAGATACCTTGCGGCTCATGATGCTTGGGTTGTTTCGTTTCGATCCAGCGCCGACATTCGCGCGGCCGATGGGTCGGCCTTCCAGGGCTCGGGTGAATCGTCGTCCACGAAGGTGACCGTTTCATCGAGCGGTGCCCTGCCGGTACGGACG
Source organism: Mycobacterium sp. NTMscope_MAC_269 (assembly GCF_976985695.1). Taxonomy (NCBI): domain Bacteria; kingdom Bacillati; phylum Actinomycetota; class Actinomycetes; order Mycobacteriales; family Mycobacteriaceae; genus Mycobacterium; species Mycobacterium sp. NTMscope_MAC_269. The sequence goes on along the minus strand of NZ_OZ335668.1, from coordinate 5,253,326 downwards.
TAACTGACCGTCGGGTCCTCGTAGCCAATCGACATGCCACAGAAGAGTACTAACCGGTCCGGGGGGCTCACGATGTCTGCAACGGTCTCGCGAACCTCCGACCACGCCATCTGCGGACAGCTGTGTAGGCCCTCGGCGCGGAGCAGCAACATGACGGTTTGCAGATACATGCCGAGGTCCGCCCATTGGGCCGGGCCCATGTCGCGGTCGATGTAGCAGAACATGGCTGCGGGCGCACCGAAGCACTCCCAGTTGGCGATGGCCGCCCGATGGCGGGCTTCCCAGTCATCCCGCGCGATGCCCAGTGCGCTGTAGCGCTCCTTGCCGAACGTCGACCGCCGCTCGCGATACGGGGACTGCAGCGCCTGCGGGTACATTTCGTACTCCCGCTCATCCCACGGCGCGCCGGCGGCCACCCGTGCAACGGAGCGCTTTTTCAACTCTGCCAACGGCGCACCGGTGAGCACGTAGATGTTCCACGGCTGGATGTTCGACGCCGACGGCGACCGCGCTGCCGCGGACAGCACACGCTCTAGCACCCCTTTCGGAACCGGCCTGTTGGTGAACCCGCGCACCGCCCGTCGGCTTGTGACTGCCTCGTATACGTCCATGGCCTCCGCCTCTCATCCGATCATCTCGTATCATACAAGACTGTATCGTTCGATACTATTCCCGCGGCGACCGCCCTAGCGTTTGAGCCCGCGTGCACCCAGCAGCCGCTGACGCCCCAGACAGAAGAAAAAGCACCGCGCGCCCTGCACCGGGGAATTACTGTTCTGAGATGCAGACCGCGCTGTTCACCCTGGGCCTGGTCCTGTTCCTGCTCGGCCTGCTCACCGGGCTGGCCGTGCCCGCGCTGAAGAACGCGCGAATGGGGTTGTCGAGCCACCTCGAGGGGGTGCTCAACGGCATGTTCCTGGTGTTGCTCGGTTTGCTGTGGCCGCACCTGCACCTGTCCCACGCGTGGGGAATCGCGGCGGTCGCACTCGTCACGTATGCCGGCTACGCCAACTGGTTGACCGTGCTGCTCGCGGCGGCGTGGGGCGCCGGGCGCCGCTTCGCGCCCATCGCGGCGGGCGACCACCAGGCCTCGGCGGCGAAGGAAGGCTTTGTCAGCTTCGGGTTGGCGTCGCTGTCGGTGGCGATCGTGGTGGGCGTGGTCATCGTCATCGTCGGGGTCCTCGTCGGGCAATGACCGTGGCGCTACCGATTTCGTGCTACCCGATGGCATGTGCGGGTGCTTAGGTCGGGTTTGTGAGTTCCCTCGGTATTTTCTTTCGCGACACGGTCGCGGCTCGGATAGCGGTGGCGGCCGTACTCGGGATTGGCGTCGCTCTCGTAATCGGCAACACGGTCGGCTGGCGGTTCGCCCTGGCGGGCTGGGTCATCACCGCCGCTGTCTACGTGGTGTGGACGCGGCTCCTGCTCGGTGGAATGGACGCCGACCAAACCCGCGAGTATGCGACCAGGGAGGACCCCACCCGATGGGCCTCCGATGCGGTCATCGTGTCGGCGAGCGTCGCGAGCCTGGGCGGGGTCGGTTACGTGGTGGCCGCCGCGTCGCGGTCGGGCCCCGGCGCCCTCGAGGCCGCCGTCGTCGGCATCCTGACCGTCGCGGCATCCTGGTTCGCCGTGCACACGCTGTTCACCGTGCACTACGCGCGGCTCTATTACTCCGGTGAGCCGGGCGGAATCGACTTCCACGACCCGGAGCGACCGCGCTTTCGTGACTTCGCGTATGTGGCCTTCACCGTCGGCATGACCTATCAGGTGTCAGACACCGAGATCGGATTGACATCCATCAGGGCGACGGTGCTGCGCCACGCGCTGCTGTCCTACCTGCTCGGCGCGGTCGTCCTGGCGGTCACCATCAACCTGATCGCGGGATTGGGTTCCAAGTTCTAAAAAGTGTGCGGCGGCCTTTTTCGGGCGCCGACCGTGGGACCTATGCACGAAAAACGTTGGGATTTCGTCCATTACTTCCACGCTCGACGTTGCGCGACAGACTTATCCGGAACCCTGCGGAAGGTGATAGGCGAACGACTTCTCTTGGCGCTGCTTCATCTTCTCCAGGCACTGGTGGTGCTTGCGGGCGTGATACGCGAGCGGGAAGTAGGTCAGCCGGTCGGGCAGCACCCGATAGGCGGTGCGGATCGCGGTGTACACGCGGGTGAGTTGGCGTTCCTCCTTGGCGCTCCACGTCACGCCGAGCTTCTCGCGAAGGCGCGGATCGAGCAGACCCACGACCGACAGGTAGTTGAGCCGAAGCGCGGGCAGCACAGCAGCCCGCACCAACGGCGTCAGCGCTTTCGGCAGCGCCGGCGGCACGTCGACCTTGCCCGTCTTCATGTCCTCCATCAGCTGCAACGCCTGGGGCGTGCCCTGCAGCGTGTCGATCATCGATTCGAAGTAGTCGGCCATCTCCTGCTGCGACTCGGGATAACCGCGCATGGGCACGTGGAGCAACCGGGCCAGCCGGCGGTTGTCGCGCAGCAGCTCCTCTTTCTCGGCCGCGGTGAATTCTCGGCCGATCAACAACCGCCCGGCCTGTGCGTTGACGATGTAGCCGGTGGCGATCACCCACTGATAGGCCTGCGGGTTCAACGCGCTGATCTGCCTACCGGTCTCGGCGCTTTTCATGGTGATCGGCTGGTGCAGGGCGCGCACCCGGTCGCCTTCGGCCTTGGCCTCGGTGCCGCCGTAGGTCCAGCGCAGCACCGAGTCGACGGAACGAATCGCCCGGCCGCCCGGGTCGCCGTGGAAGGCCGCGGAGTATTTGCCGGTGACCTCGGCGATCACCGGGTGCATGGCCTGCATCATGAACGCCGCGCCCTCGAGGATGAGGAAGGTCCATCGCCCGGTGTGCTCGGCCGTCAGCGATTCCGGCGGAACGAGTTCGATCTCCTCGACTTCCTCGGCGGACGCGCGGACATCGAGTTCCGGGGTTGAGGTCATGGCGCCGACGCTAATGTGACCGTAAGGTCGCGTTCAAGTCGCGTTAGGAGTTCGTGTGGCCACTGCAAAGACCAGCTCAAAACACCGAAAAGCGCCGCAACAAGCGCGCTCCCGCGAGATGGTCGCAAAAATTGTGTCGTCGACGACGTCGCTGCTGCACCGGCACGCGCCCGAGCACATCACCACCAACCTGATCGCCGAGGAGGCCGGCGTCAGCAAGGGCTCGATCTATCAATACTTCGCCGACAAGGAACAGATCATCAACGCGGCGATCGAGCGGCTCGCCGCCGAACAGGCGCCCGCGATCGAGGGCATGCTCAGGGGCATCACGCTCGATCGGCCGGAGTCGGCGATGGAGTCATCGATCGACATCCTGATCGACTACACCATCGCCAACCGTCGGCTGATCCGCTACCTCGCCGAACGGCCCGACCACGTCCGCACCTTCGACAAAGTCTCCGGACTGAATGCCACCCTGCTGGCGATGACCACGCTCCACATGAACCACTACCGCAGCCAATACCGCGACGAGCTGAGCCCCAGCGCGCTGGCGTGGTTGTTCTTCAACATGGCCGTGGCGACGACGATGCGCTACATCGAGTCGGACGACCCGATCCGGCTGGACGAATTGCGGGCCGGCCTGAAATTCGCGTCCGCCGGATTACTGGCCGCAGGTCGCGCCGACGGCATCGCCGCCGAGTGACCACGCTGCTCAATCCGTAACGGGTATGTCCGCTATCCACTCACTAGCCGGTACATCTGACGGAGGTATGAAGACGAACTGCGGTATGTCCTGCCCGATGCACAACGGCCAGTCGACCACGCTGTCATCGTCTTGATGTTCGGGTCCGTGCACAGTGCAGCATCATCCCATGGCACCCAGACACCACAACAGGTTCATTAGCTGAGACGTCGCTCCGGCGTGGTGTATGTGCTGCCAGATACGTTGTTCGGTGCAAGTAGTGGCTTAGCTTACTGCCTCAAGAATCGTCGTCATCGCGCGCAGGCGTCCGACAACGAGAAACACCCCCGGTCCCAAGACCGAGGGTGCATCTCTGAGTCAGCCGAGACCCCTAGCTAGTGATGGTGATGCCCATGGCCGTGGCCGTGGTCGTCCTCTTCGGCCGGCTTGTCCACAATGGCCGTCTCGGTGGTCAGCACCATCCGGGCCACCGACCCCGCGTTGAGCACCGCCGAGCGGGTGACCTTGACCGGGTCGATGACGCCGTCGGCGATCAAGTCACCGTAGGTGAGCTTGTCCGCGTTCAGCCCGTGCCCGTTGGGCAGTTCGGTCACCTTGTGCACCGCGACCGCGCCGTCGAGCCCGGCGTTGGTGGCGATCCAGTACAGCGGGGCCGCCAGCGCCTCGGAGAAGACGTCCACGCCGAGTGCCTGATCGCCGGTCAGCGAGCCGCGCAGCGTTTCCAGCGCGTTGCGGGTCTGCAGCAGAGCCGAGCCGCCGCCCGCCACGATGCCCTCCTCGACGGCGGCCTTGGCGGCCGCGACGGCGTCCTCGACGCTTTCCTTGCGTTCCTTGAGCGCGGTCTCGGTGGCCGCCCCGACCTGGATCACCGCGACGCCGCCGGCCAGCTTGGCCAGCCGCTCCTGCAGCTTCTCGCGGTCCCAGTCGGAGTCGCTGGACTCGATCTCGGTGCGCAGCTGCTTGATGCGGTTGGCCACCGCGTCCTTGGCGCCGCCGCCGTCGACGATGACGGTGTCGTCCTTGCTGACCACCACGCGCCGCGCCGAGCCCAGCACGTCCGTGCCGACCTCGCGCAGCAGCAGGCCCGCGTCGGGGTTGATCACCTGGCCGCCCGTCACGATCGCCAGATCCTCGAGGAACGCCTTGCGACGGTCGCCGAAGAACGGCGCCTTGACCGCGACGGCCTTGAGCGTCTTGCGGATGGAGTTGACGACGAGGGTCGCCAGCGGCTCGCCCTCGATGTCCTCGGCGATGATCAGCAGCGGCTTGCCCGATTCGGCGACCTTCTCCAGCATGGGCAGCAGGTCGGGCAGCGAGCTGATCTTGTCCTGGTGCAACAGGATCACCGGGTCGTCCAGCACGGCCTGCTGGGCATCGAAGTCGGTCACGAAATACGCCGACAGGAAGCCCTTGTCGAAGCCGACGCCCTCGGTGAACTCGAGCTCGGTGCTCAGCGTGGAGGACTCCTCGACGCTGACCACGCCGTCGGTGCCGACCTTGGTCATCGCCTCGCCCACCAGCTCGCCGAGCAGCGCATCGCGCGACGACACGGTCGCCACCTGGGCGATGGCGTCCTTGCCGGAGACGGGGGTGGCCGACGCCAGCAGCGCCTCGGACACCGCGTCGGCGGCCTTCGAAATTCCCGCACCCAGTTCGATGGGGTTGGCGCCGGCCGCCACGAGGCGCAAACCGCCCTTGACCAACGCCTGGGCCAGCACGGTGGCCGTGGTGGTGCCGTCGCCGGCGACGTCGTTGGTCTTGGTCGCCACGGACTTCACCAGCTGGGCGCCCAGGTTCTCGAACGGGTCTTCCAGGTCGATCTCCCGCGCGACGGTGACACCGTCGTTGGTGACCGCCGGCCCGCCGAATGCCTTGGCCAGCACCACATGCCGGCCGCGGGGGCCCAACGTCACCCGGACCGCGTCGGCCAGCGTGTTCACGCCCGCCTCGATGGCGCGACGCGCCGTTTCGTCGTACTCAATAATCTTGCTCATCAGGCTCCTTTAAACCGGGCTATAACGCATGCCGCCCCGGAAATCACCCGCGCGGACGCGGGGATCGCCGGGGCGGGACACGGTTCTTACTTGGAGACGACAGCCAGCACGTCGCGTGCCGACAGGATCAGGTACTCCTCGCCGTTGTACTTGATCTCGGTGCCGCCGTACTTGCTGTAGATGACGGTGTCGCCTTCCGAGACGTCCAGCGGGATGCGCTTCTCGCCGTCTTCGTCCCACCGGCCGGGGCCGACTGCGACGACGGTGCCTTCCTGCGGCTTCTCCTTGGCCGTGTCGGGAATGACCAGACCGGACGCGGTCGTGGTCTCGGCCTCGTTGGCCTGCACGAGAATCTTGTCCTCGAGTGGCTTGATGTTCACCTTCGCCACGATTGGAGCCCTCCAGTGTTTGGGTCGGGTCCGGGACGAGCCCGGACCGGAGTTGGTGGCCGGTCCGGGCGGGCCCGGAACCTGCCGAATTATCAGGTGTTCGGCATTCGTCCATGCCCGAGCGCCGTCGTCGCGGGTGCCGACACAGGGCGTGGCCGATTGCCACCTAGCACTCTATACACGGGAGTGCTAGCACTCAAGGGGACCCTGCTGCTTCCCGCATGTTCGCCATGAGCGATCAGCTGACCTGCGCCTTCACCACCGGCAGGCCCGGGTCGCTGGGCGCGTCCAGCGGGGATTGTGGCGCCCCGGCCGCCACCAGGTGCGCGGCGAACGAGGCGATCATCGCCCCGTTGTCGGTGCACAGCCGCGGCCTGGGGATGCGCAACGTCAGCCCGGCCGCCGCGCAGCGCTGCTCCGCCAGCTCCCGCAGCCGCGAATTCGCGGCCACTCCCCCCGCGATGAGCAGGGTCGAGACGCCGAGGTCCGTCGCGGCGCGCACGGCCTTGCGGGTCAGCACGTCGGCCACCGCCTCCTGGAACCCGGCCGCGACATCGGCGTTCACCGCATCGGGGTGGCTTTCCAAGTGCCGGGCCACGGCCGTCTTGAGGCCCGAGAAGCTGAACGCGTAGGGGTCGTCGCGTGGCCCGGTCATGCCGCGCGGGAAGGCGATCGCGTCGCGGTCACCGGTGCGGGCCAACTCGTCGAGCACCTTGCCGCCGGGGTAGCCGAGCCCCAGCAGCCGCGCCACCTTGTCGTAGGCTTCGCCGGCCGCGTCGTCGACGGTGCTGCCCAGCTCGGCGATCGGCTCGCCGAGCGAACGCACATGCAACAGGTGGGTATGGCCGCCCGAGACCAGCAGCGCCACGCACTCGGGCAGTGGCCCGTGCTCGTAGACGTCGGCGGCCAGGTGCCCGCCCAGATGGTTCACCGCATAGAACGGGACGCCCCACGCGGCCGAATACGCCTTGGCCGCAGCAACTCCCACCAACAGGGCACCGGCCAGCCCGGGCCCGATGGTGGCCGCGACGACGTCGGGCCTGTCCAGGCCGGCGGTCGACAGCGCGCGGCGCATGGCGGGCCCCAGCGCCTCGAGATGTGCGCGAGAAGCGATCTCGGGGACCACGCCGCCGAACCGCACGTGTTCGTCGACGCTGGACGCCACCTCGTCGGCCAACAGGGTGACGGTGGCATCAACGCCGGTGCCCTCCAGCCGCGCGATGCCGATTCCCGTTTCGTCGCAGGAGGTTTCGATCGCGAGAATGGTGGTCATGTGATTGCCTCCCGCCGCATGGTGTACGCGTCGGCGCCGCTGACGCGGTAATAGCGCCGGCGCAGGCCGATCTGCTCGAACCCGACACTGCGGTACAGGCCGATGGCCGCCTCGTTGTCGGTGCGCACTTCCAGGTACACGACACCGCCGTCGGCGAATGTCAGCAGCTCCTCGAGCAACCGGCGGCCGATGCCCTGCCCCTGATAGGCGGGGTCCACGCCGATGGTGTGGACTTCGTGTTCGTAGGGTGGTGTGCGGCCCAACCGCGAGATGCCCGCGTAGCCGACGAGTGTTTCGCCGACGCGTGCGCCCACGTAATGATTGTGGGCGCTGGTTAATTCGCGGTTGAACGCCGCCGCCGGCCACGGGTCGTCGCCGTCGAAAAGCTGCGCCTCCAGCTCGGCGCAGCGCTGCGCGTCGGCCCGCGTCAGCGCGCCGACGGTCACCGGCTCGGCGATCATTGGCGCGCCGCCAGAGGTTTGGCGTCGGGCCGACGCAGGTACAGGGCCACCAGCGGCGCCGGGTCGGCGGACCAATCCGGTACCGCGGCAACGAGTCCGGCCGGTGTCGGGTACACGGGCTCGCACACCGGCAGGCCGAGCCCCGCAGCGTGTTCGGGTGAGCCGGCCACCTGCTGCGCGCCGCCGTGGTCGACGTCGGCGGGCGCGCTGACGGCCGGGCCGTGGACGCGCGCGCCGTCGCGGTAGCGGGCCCAGTAGACCTCGCGCCGGCGGGCGTCGGTGACCACCAGCGCGTCCCCGGTGGTGTGCACGCCGATGGCGTCCAGGCTGCACACGCCGTGCACCGGGATGCCCAGCGCATGTCCGTAGGCGGCGGCGGTGGCCATCCCGGCCCGCAGACCGGTGAACGGCCCCGGGCCGCAGCCCACCACGACGGCGTCGAGGTCGGCCATGGTCAGTCCCGCATCCCTAAGGGCGGCAACCACATTCGGCGTGAGCCGCTCGGCGTGGGCGCGGGCGTCGACGGTGACCCGCTGCGCCAGCACGGCCAGGTCCTCACGCCGCACGACGCCGGCCGTCACCGCCGGGGTGGAGGTGTCGAGGGTCAGCACGAGGGTGCTCATGAATCGGCCCCGCTGCCGGCCCAGCGCCAGGTCGCTATCCGCACGTCGGATCCGCTGAGGCGTTCCAGCCTGATGTCGAGGTGCCGCTCCGCGAGCCGCTCGACCAGGCCCTCGCCCCATTCCACCACGACCACAGCGTCGTCGAGATCGCTGTCCAAGTCCAGTGAATCGAGCTCACCGAGCAGGTCGGCGCCCTGGTTGTCGGCGTGGTCGAGCAACCGGTACATGTCGACGTGGATCATCGTCGGGGCGCCTTGGCGCCGGGGCGGATGCACGCGCGCCAACACGTAGGACGGCGAGGTGACCGGGCGGTCGACGTCCATGGCCGCGGCGATCCCCTTGGCCAGCACGGTTTTTCCCGCACCCAGCGGACCGGAGAGCACCACCACGTCGCCGGCCCGCAGCTGCTCGCCGAGCCGGGTCCCCAACGCGATCGTGTCCTCGACGCGCTCACACGTCGCGGTGCCGCCGCCATCAAGCTCAGCCACGGCGCCGCAGCCTTTCTCGTATCCGCCGCAGCCGCAGCGCCGCCTTGGTCGGGGTGGCGCGCCGGACCAGCCGCACCAATCCGCCGTTGATGGCCTCCGGTTTGTCCAGCAGCGCCAGGTGACTCGCCCCGACGACGATGACCAGCTCGGACTGCGGCAGACTGGCGGCCATCTTTCGCGAATACTCGTCCGGGGTGAGCAGGTCGTGGTCCCCGCAGGCGATCAGGGTCGGAATCCGCAGCAGTGTCCACAGCCCGGCGGTTTCGTCATGCCTTTCCAACGCGTCCAGAAATCCCACCATGGTGGGAATCGGCGTGCTGTTCATCATCCGTTGTGAGAAGGCGTCCAGGCTCCGGCTGACCTGCAGATCGCTGTAGGAGGCGGCCCGCAGCACCGGGCCGATCAGCGAGCGGGAGACGTTGCGGCCGCGGTGCATCAGGTTCGGCGCGGAGCGCGCCGCGACTCGAACCGCTTCCAGCGCAGGGTTTTTCAGGATCTCACCCAGCGGTGATCTCGCGACTCCTTCGGCCGCGGAGGAGATCAGCGCGGCGCCCACGATGCGGCGGCCGTACTGTTCGGGGAACTGACGGGCGTGCGACAGCACCGTCATGCCGCCCATCGAGTGGCCCACCAGCACGATCATTCCGCGTGGCACCACCGCGTTCAGCACGGTTTGCAGATCCCTGCCGAGTTGCGTCAGCGTGTAGGTCTCGGGCGCGGCCTCGCCGGATCGGCCGTGCCCACGCTGGTCGTAGAAGACCATTCGCACGTCCGGGCCCAGCTGGTCGGGCAGCCGGGTCCGCTGAAAGTGAAACGCTCCCATCTGCAGGCAGAATCCGTGCACGAACACCACGGTCAACGGCGCGTCGGCCGGGCCGGCTTCCCGGACCGCCAGCGGCAACCCGTCGGGCGTGGTCACCACCAGGCTGCGGTCATCCTCGAGTCTGTTGAAATCCTCGTGGGCGTAAGGGTCTTCGACCGTGGCGCGCTGGGTGATCGACCGGCGGGCCGAGGCTCCGATGATGGTGGCGATGGCCGTCAGCCCCGCACCTCCCGCAAGCCAGGCCCTGCCCTTGTAGCGCCTGCGGGTCCGCTCAGGGCTCAACGGTTCGCGCCCCGCGATAGGTCCTGGTGATCCGCCCGCGCGGGCTGGTGACCACTTCGTAGTGGATGGTGCCGAGCAGATCGGCCCAATCCTGGGCGGTGGGTTCGCCGTCGCCGCCGGGCCCGAACAGGATCGCGTCGTCGCCCTCGGCGACATCGGTGCGACCGGGCCCCAGGTCGACGACGAACTGGTCCATGCAGATCCGCCCGACTCCCGGTCGGCGCCTGCCGTTGATCAACACCTCCAAGCGGTTGCCCAGGGACCGGAAGACGCCGTCGGCGTAGCCGACCGGCAGCAGCGCGACGTTGGTGTCACGCTGCGCGGTCCAGGTGTGACCGTAGGACACGCTCTCCCCAGCGCGGATCGACTTCACCAGTGCCACACGGCATTTCACCGTCATGGCCGGGATCAGACCCATGTCGCCGAGCTCGGGCACCGGGCTCAGCCCGTATACCGCGATGCCGGGCCGCACCATGTCGAAGGCCAGGTCGGGACGTGACATCGTGGCCGACGAGTTCGACAGGTGCGCAACCTCGTAACGCACCCCCTGATCGCGCGCGTGGGCGAGCATGTCGGTAAACCGTTGAGCCTGAAGGTCATTGACGGGGTTGGCGGGTTGGTCGGCGTACACCATGTGGGACATCAGGCCGCGCAGCACGATCGTGTTCTCGGCGACGGCGCGGCGCAACGCGGTCAGCATCGACGGGTAGCGCTCCGACGGCACGCCATTGCGGTTCAGACCGGTGTCGACCTTGACGGTGACCGTCGCGGTCCGGCCGGTGCGGCGCACCGCGTCCAGCAGCTCGTCGAGCTGGCGCTCCGACGACACGGCGATCTGAATGTCGGCCAGCAGCGCCGGCCCGAAGTCGAAGCCCGGCGGGTGCAGCCAGGCCAGCACCGGCGCGCCGAGGCCGTCGGCGCGCAGCGCCAGTGCCTCGCCGACGGTGGCGACACCCAATTCGGCCGCCCCGGCGGCCAGCGCGGCGCGCGCCGTCTGGCCGGCTCCGTGCCCGTAGCCGTCGGCCTTGACCACGGCCATCACCTGCGCACCGCCGGCCTGCTCGCACAGCAGCCGCACGTTGTGCTCGATGGCGCCCAGGTCGACCAGGGCCTCGGCGAGGAGGCCCGGTGTCAGGGATACCGGCGTAGCAGACACGGCCGCCATTGTCCCAGAACCGCCCCAACGGCCGCCGACCGTGGACTTGTTGTGCGGATTCCGGCGTCGATTCGCGGCAACAACTCCACGCTCGGCGGGCGGCGCCGCAAAAACGCTAGTGCGCGAAGTGCTGGTCCGCGTAGTGACCGCCGGGCCGCAGCTTGTCCAGCGAGCTGAGCGCGGAGACGGCGTCGTCGTGCAGAGCCCGGGCCAGGTCGGCGGACAGGCCCTCGCGCACCACGATGCGCAGCACCGACACGTTGGTGGCGTTGTCGGGCATGGTGTAGGCCGGCACCTGCCAGCCGTAGGTCCGCAGCTCGTGGGACACGTCGAACTCGGTGTAGCCGCGATCCTTGGACAGCCGGAAGGCGACCACCGGGATCGCCGAGCCGTCGGAGACCAGCTCGCAGTGCTCGCTGACCCGCAGCTGTTCACCGAGCCAGCGCGCCGTCCCGGACAGCGCCTGCATGACCTTGGTGTAGCCCTCCCGGCCCAGGCGCAGGAAGTTGTAGTACTGGCCGACCACCTGGTTGCCGGGGCGGGAGAAGTTCAGCGTGAAGGTCGGCATGTCGCCACCGAGGTAGTTGACCCGGAACACCAGGTCGTCGGGCAGGTACTCCTTGCTGCGCCACACCACGAACCCGACGCCGGGATAGGTCAGCCCGTACTTGTGGCCGCTGACGTTGATCGACACCACCCGCGGCAGCCGGAAGTCCCACTTGAGCTCCGGGTGCAGGAAGGGCACCACGAACCCGCCGCTGGCGGCGTCGACGTGCACCGGGATGTCCACACCCCCGCCGGCCGCCAGCTTGTCCAGCGCGCCGCAGATGTCGGCGACCGGTTCCAGCTCACCGGTGTAGGTGGTGCCCAGGATCGCCACAACGCCGATGGTGTTCTCGTCGACGGCGTCGATGACCTGTTCGGGGGTGATGACGTAGCGTCCCTCCTCCATCGGCAGGTAGCGGGGTTCGACGTCGAAGTAGCGGCAGAACTTCTCCCAGACCACCTGGACGTTGGAGCCCATCACCAGGTTCGGGGTGCGGCCCTTCCAGTCTTTGCCGATTTTCTGGCGCCACCGCCACTTCATCGCCAGCCCGCCCAGCATCACCGCCTCGCTGGAGCCGATCGTGGAGACCCCGCACGCGCTGTAGGGGTCGGCGTCGTTGAGCCCGTCGGCGTGGAACAGGTCGGCCACCATGCACACGCAGCGCTGCTCGATGGCCGCGGTCGCCGGGTACTCGTCCTTGTCGATCATGTTCTTGTCGAACGTCTCGGCCATCAGCTTCCCGGCCTCGGGGTCCATCCAGGTGGTGACGAAGGTGGCCAGGTTCAGCCGCGAACTGCCGTCGAGCATCAGCTCGTCGTGGATGAAGCGGTAGGCGGCGTCGGGATCCATCGACTCGTCGGGCATCCGCAGCGCCGGGACCGGCGCGGTGAACAACCGGCCGGTGTAGGCGGGGGCGATGGCGTGCGCGGGCAGCGAAGGGTGTTGTGGCACCGGGGGATCCTCTCGATAGGTCTACAGGGCGGCCAGGGCGGCTCGGACGTGGGGCACGATGCGCGAGGCCGAGGTGGGCGCGTCGCCCGGGCCCGGGTCTGCGGCGGAGAGCGCCGCCGCGCGGGCGTGGACGAAGGCGGCCGCCCCGGCCGCCTCGCCCGGCGGCAGGCCCGCCGCCAGTAGCGCGCCGATCATGCCGGACAGTACGTCGCCGGAGCCGGCGGTGGCCGCCCAAGACTGCCCGGCCGGACTGAGGTAGACCGGACCGCCAGGATCGGCGACGACCGTGACGTTCCCCTTGAGCAGCACCGTGGCGCCGAACGCGTCGGCCAGCTTGCGGCACGCACCCACCCGGTCATCACCGGGGGGGTTACCCGCCAGGCGCGCGAATTCACCCGCGTGTGGGGTCAGCACCGTCGGCGCGGTGCGACCGGCCACCAAGTCGGGATGGGCCGCCAGGATGGTCAGCCCGTCGGCGTCCACGATCACCGGCAGGTCGGTGTCCAGCGCGAACCACAGCGCCGCGGCCCCGGCGTCGTCGGTGCCCAATCCCGGCCCCACGACCCAGGACTGCACCCGCCCGGCCGCCGCCGGGGTGGGCGAGGCGATCACCTCGGGCCAGTGCGCGAGCACCTCGCGGTGCGCGCTGCCGGCGTAGCGGACCATCCCCGAGGTCGCCGCCACCGCGGCGCCGGTGCACAGCACGGCGGCGCCCGGATACGTCGACGAGCCGGCCATCACCCCGGTGACGCCCTGGGTGTACTTGTCGTCGTGGGGTCCCGGCACCGGCCAGCGTGCCGCCACGTCGGCGGCCTCGAAGCCCAGTACGTCCGTGTCCGGCAAGTCCAGGCCGATGTCGATCAAGCTCACCCGCCCGCAGTCGCCGAGCGCGTGCACGGGTTTGAGTCCGCCGAAGGTGACTGTCAGCACGGCGCGCACCGCGGGGCCGCTCACGGCACCGGTCGCCGCATCGATGCCACTGGGGATGTCGACGGCGACTACCGGGATCCTCGCGTCGTCGACCGCGGCGAACACCTCGGCCGCCGCGGGCCGCAGCGCCCCCGAGCCGGAGATGCCGACCACCCCGTCGATAACGAGATCGGTTGCGGGCGAGAATCTTTCGACGATCCTGCCGCCCGCACTGCGAAACGCCGCCAGCCCCTTGCGGTGGGTGCGGTCGGGATTGAGCAGGATCGCGTCGGCGGCCGCGCCGCGACGGCGCACGAAGGTGGCCGCCCACAGCGCGTCACCACCGTTGTCCCCCGAGCCGACGACCGCGCACACCCGCCGTCCGGCGACCCCGCCGGTACGGGCCGTCAACTCGCCGAGGATCTCGGTGGCCAACCCGTAGGCCGCGCGCCGCATCAGGGCGCCGTCGGGCAGGCTGGCCAGCAGCGGCGCCTCGGCCTCGCGAATCGCATCTACGGAGTAGTAATGCCGCATCAGAGCCAGATTACGTGTCGCCGCCACGGGGGCTTGGCGCCCACCATCTTTCGCTGCGCGGCGGCATCAGCCCGGGCCCGCCGGGGGCACGCTGCGGCGCGCCATCGCCTTGAGGCGGGCCGGGCTCAGCGGCCGGCTGCCTTTGGAGCGGATGCGCGTCAGCGGGTAGAAGCACAGGCCGATGAGGATCGAGGCGAAGTGCCCGATCGCGGTGAAGTCCAGGTCGACGCGGTCCATGGTGAGCAACGGGAATCCGAAGATGACGAACAGCACTCCGAGGTAGCCCCAGCGCCAGGGCCGGGCAATGTGGTAGGCCAGCACGGCCATCACGCCGACAAGGAAATAGCTGACCCCGATGTCGCGCGCGTGCACGAGGCGTTGGGACGCGTCGCGTTCCTCGATCGCGAAGTACAGGATGCCCTCGCTGATGTAGGTGGCGAGGATGTGCGAGCTCAATCCGACTGTGAGCCAGCGCAGCTGGCCGAGCCAATGTTCGGCCGGCGCGAGAAACAGGGTGAACAGCAGCAGGTAGGGCTCGAAGTTCTTGCCGTCGATCCACAGCAGGCTGGAAAACAGGACGTCGAGGGGGTTTCTGCCCAACTCATGAATGTTGGTGGAGCGGTGCAGCAATACGGAGTGCAACTGACGGCCGGTGAGATGGTTCTGGATGATCGTCGTGACCATCAGCACCAACAGCCAGCCGTAGGTGAGCGGAGCAGTGCTGACGAAATGCCACACCGCCAGCGTCATGCTGCGCACCCGTGCCCGAACCGATGCATCCGCCACGACATCAACCTTCGCACGCGGGGCGCCGCGCCCCTACGAACACGCCGCCGCCCTCAGCTACTCGACGGTGCGGGCTCCGGAATCGGCGGCGCGGGAGCGGGCACCGGCGGATTCAAATGTCGCCACCAGCATCCGATGTAGAGCACCATCGAGACCGCCAACGCGAGCAGGACCCAGATCACGACGGTGATGTCGACCCAGCTGCCGAAGGGAGGCGAACCGGGTAGCGCGTTTCTCAGCGGCACCACCGCGAACAGCATCGCTGCGTACCACGTCGTCATCGGCGGCTGGAACGGCCGCCGGTCCCGCGCAGTCTGGACCGCAACGAACAGAGCCAGACTGGCGATCGTGATGAGCACGCCGAGGATGACGATGGCGAACGCGGCGGTGCTCAGCGACCGCCGCAGATACAGCCGGTACGGTCCGTCCGCCTGGGGCCTGGTCGCGGTGAGCTGCCACCCCGACAGGTGGTCGACGAAGGTGACGGGCACGTGCGCGGGGGCGCGGTCGGTCTCGGAGCCGTAGAAGATCTCGACTTCCAGCGGCCCGGAGCGATACCGGTCGAACGGCCAGCGTTCGATCTGCCCGCCGATGGTCAGCGGGACCGCCATCAGGCCGGGCAGCATGCCCTTGGTCCAGGTATGCCGGGACGGCATCGCCGACGATCTGACGCGGAGGCTGAGATCCTCCTTGAGATGGCGGGTTTTCGGATCCAGCAACTTCGATCCCGGATTCAACGCGAGGTTGACCGCGAGCACGCTGTTGTTGGACTGGATCTCTTCGACGTTGATCGTCGCCGAGGGCTCATCGCCGCTGACGACCGGGGTGACGTCCTCCAGACGCCGGACGGCATCGCCTTGGGCGTACATCATGACCGACGCGACGTATGCCGCGAGGACGAGCACGACGACACCTACGACCCCGTATCGGATGCCGCCCGATCGCATACTTCCTCCCGCACGGACGCCTTGACCAGCTGGCCGAAATGCTTTCCCAGGGCAATGTAATGGATCGGTTGCGGGTCCGTCGCCGATACGGGCGAAGCGGTCCGACTTCGCTACTCGACGGTGACGGACTTGGCCAGGTTTCGCGGCTTGTCCACGTCGTAGCCGCGCGCCTGGGCCACCGAAGCGGCGAACACCTGAAGCGGGATCGTCGACAGCAGGGGCTGGAGAAGTGTTGACACCGAGGGGATTTCGATCAGGTGGTCGGCGTAGGGACGCACGGTGTCGTCGCCTTCTTCGGCGATCACGATGGTGATCGCCCCGCGGGCCTGGATTTCGCGGATGTTGGACAACAGCTTGGCGTGCAGCACCGCCGAGCCCTTGGGGGACGGCATGACGACGATGACCGGCAGGTCGTCCTCGATCAGCGCGATGGGGCCGTGCTTGAGCTCGCCGGCGGCGAATCCCTCGGCGTGCATGTACGCCAATTCCTTGAGTTTGAGCGCGCCTTCCAGTGCCACCGGGTAGCCGACGTGACGGCCCAGGAACAACACCGTCGGCGACTGGGCGAATTGATAGGCCAGCGCGGCGACCGGCTTGATCGTCGACAGCACCCGCGCGACGAGGTCCGGCATGGCCTCCAGCTCGTGGTATTCGCGTGCGACCTCGTCGGGGTACTTGGTGCCGCGGGCCTGCGCCAGCGCCAGGCCGACCAGGTAGTTGGCGGTGATCTGCGCCAGGAACGTCTTCGTCGACGCCACCCCGATCTCCGGGCCGGCGCGGGTGTAGAGCACGGCGTCGCACTCGCGCGGAATCTGCGAGCCGTTGGTGTTGCAGATCGCCAGCACCTTGGCCTTCTGCTCCTTGGCGTGCCGTACCGCTTCGAGGGTGTCGGCGGTTTCGCCGGACTGCGAGATGGCGACCACCAGGGTGCTGCGGTCCAAAACCGGGTCGCGGTAACGGAATTCGCTGGACAGCTCAACCTCGACCGGCAGCCGCGTCCAGTGCTCGATCGCGTATTTGGCCAGCAGCCCGGAGTGATACGCGGTGCCGCAGGCCACCACGAACACCTTGTCGATCTCGCGCAGTTCCTGATCGGAGAGGCGCTGCTCGTCGAGCACGATCCGGCCGTCCACGAAATGGCCCAGCAGGGTGTCGGCGACGGCGGCGGGCTGCTCGGCGATCTCCTTGAGCATGAAGTACTCGTAGCCGCCCTTTTCGGCGGCGGCCAGATCCCAATCGATATGGAACTCGCGGTATTCGACATCGTCGTTGCCGTCGAAGTCGGTGATCCGGTATCCGTTCGCGGTAAGCACCACGGCCTGGTCCTGGCCGAGTTCGACGGCGTTGCGGGTGTGCGGGATGAACGCCGCCACGTCGGAGCCGACGAACATCTCGCCGTCGCCGATCCCGAGCACCAGCGGGGTGGAGCGGCGGGCGGCGACGATGGTGCCGGGGTCGTCGGCGTTGGCGAAGACCAGCGTGAAGTGGCCGTCGAGGCGGCGCAGCACCGCGAGCACCGACGCGGCGAAGTCGCCGGCGGTCTCGCCGTGGCGGTAGGCCTGCGCCACCAGGTGCACCGCGACCTCGGTGTCGGTGTCGCTGGCGAACTCCACGCCCTGGGCTTCCAGCTCGTGGCGCAGGTTCGCGTAGTTCTCGATGATGCCGTTGTGGACCACCGCGATCTTGCCGGCGGCGTCGCGGTGCGGGTGCGCGTTGCGGTCGGTGGGGCGCCCGTGGGTGGCCCATCGGGTGTGGCCCAGACCGGTGGTGCCGGTCAGGGACGACGGCGGCATCTGGGCGACCGCCTCCTCCAGGTTGGCCAGCCGCCCGGCGCGGCGGCTCACGGTCAAGGTGCCGTCACCGTTCGCCAGCGCGATGCCCGACGAGTCGTACCCGCGGTACTCCATCCGGCGCAGGGCGGCCATGACGACGTCACAGGCGGGCTGCTGCCCGACATAGCCGACAATTCCGCACATTCTGAACAGGGTAGTGCAGGCGGCACACCGAACCCGCAATCCGGCGCTATGGTTAGGCCGCCCACCTGCAGAAAGGCGCGTCGTGACCGGCCCTTACCGCCAGTTCTCCCTCCCGCTCGTCGAGCACACCGGCGCGATTGCGTTCTTCCAGCAGCGCAGCTACACCGTCACCGGCACCCTCGAACAATGCGAGCAGGCGTATCACCGCGCGCAGACCCACAACCTGCTGGCCGGCTGGTGGAGCGTGCTGTCGCTGGTGGTGATGAACTGGGCCGCACTCCTTTCCAATTGGGGCGCCGTTCGGCAGGTCCGCAAGCTGGCCGAACAGCCCGCCACCGGCTATGTCGCCGCGGCGTCCGCCCCGGCCGGGCCGCCGCCGGGGTGGTATCGCGACCCGTCAGGACCCGGGCACCGCTACTGGGACGGCCTCAGGTGGACGTCCTGGACCAACCCGCCCAGTCCCTCGTCATTCACGTCACCGCCGACCGGCGGGAATTCTTTCACCTGATGTCTGCGCGACGTTTTCATTCGCGTCATCGCACCCGGGTGCTACGCCCCTAATATTCGAATTGTCAGCAAAGATCGTCACCGACCGAAGGACGAGCTGCGTGAGGCTGCCCGAACGCTCTGGCTACCTCGATTTCCCGGTTTCACCGAAGCATGAATTCAGTCGTCAATGGCTGTTCACCGGGAATTGCGCAGCGGGTCGCACTGAAATGCATCGAAATGCGTAACTTGCTTCGACCGACCACCGTGCACCATGAGGAGGCGACCATGACCGCAGTTCGGTACGACGACGTGGTGCCCGCCCCGTCGGCTCCAGCGCCCACGCGCGCCGCCCGGCCACGCCGGCAGCCGCCGGCGGGTTCCGGAAACGCCTTGATGGACATGACCACCCACGTGCTGACCGCCACGCTGCACCAGCTCTACGCGGCGCTGTGGCGAGCGGGCGTCATCGAGGTCACGGCCTAGTCATCTGTCCCGGCGCGTGACGGCGATGCGCTAACGTCGACGCGTGGCCCGCATCCGCAAGCTCGTCGCCGCTCTGAGCCGCCGTGGTCCGCACCGGGTTTTGCGGGGTGACCTGGCCTTTGCCGGGCTGCCGGGAGTGGTGTACACCCCGGAGGAGGGCCTGAATCTGCCCGGCGTGGCGTTCGGCCACGAATGGCTCGCCGGCGCAGGCCGGTATGCGAACTTGCTCGAGCATCTGGCGTCGTGGGGCATCGTGGCCGGCGCTCCCGACACCCAGCGCGGTGTGGCCCCCTCGGTGCTGAATTTCGCCTTCGATCTCGGCACCGCCTTGGACATCGTGTCGGGCGTGCGGCTGGGACCCGGCAACATCAGCGTGCATCCCGCCAAGCTGGGTGTGGTCGGTCACGGATTCGGCGGCTCGGCCGCGGTGTTCGCCGCCGCCGGAATGCCGGCCAAGCCCGCGGCGGTGGCGGCGATTTTCCCCAGCGTCACCAGCCCGCCGGCCCAGGAACCCGCCGCGACGCTCAAGGTCCCGGGCGTGATCTTCACCGCGCCGGGCGACCGGACGACGCTGAATTCGAACGCGCTGGCGCTCGCCGAGGCGTGGGAGCCGGCGGCGCTGCGCATCGTCAGCAAGGCCGAGCCCGGCGGGCTGGTCGAGGGCCGGCGGCTGGCCACGGTGCTCGGCCTGCCCGGCCCGCACCGGCGCACCCAGCGCTCGGTTCGCGCATTGCTGACCGGGTACCTGCTCTACACCCTCGGCGGCGACAAGAAGTATCGCGAGTTCGCCGACCCCGACGTGCACCTGCCCGGGACCGACGCCATCGATCCCGAGGCCGAGGCGATTCCCCTGGAAGACAAGATCGTCGCCCTGCTCAAGTGAGGGGAGTTCATGTCCGCCGCGCACGCGCTGTACACGCGCTGGATCACCGAACTCTGGAACGGACGGCCCGTCGCCGCTGAGCTCGTCACCGACGACTTCGTCGGTCACTGGCCCGGCCGGGAGGTACACGGGCCCGACGCGCTCGCGCAGATCATCGAGCAGACACGAAACATGTTCTCGGACTTGAGTTTCAGCATCGAGGTCGGCCCGCTGTCCGACGGTGACCTGGTGGCCGGACGTTGGGTGGGCACCGGCCGCGGCCCGGCCGGCCCGGTCTCGTTCACCGGCAACGACATCCTTCGCCTGTCCGCCGACGGCCGGCGGTTCGCCGAGTACTGGACGGGCACTTCGGCGGGCTGAGGGTCCGGACCCCCGCGGTCGCGTGGTAAGTGTCATGGATGCGAATCGGGATCGCTCTCAACTATTCGGGTGGTTTTCACGAAGCCGTGGACCGCGTCGTCGAACTCGAGAAGTCCGGCATCGAGGTCGCGGTGGTGGCCGAGGCGTATTCGTTCGACGCCATCAGCCAGCTGGGATACCTGGCCGCCAAGACCAACACCGTCGAACTGGCGTCCGGGGTGCTTCCCCTCTACATCCGCACGCCCTCGCTGCTGGCGATGACGGCCGCGGGCCTGGATTTCGTGTCCGACGGGCGATTCCGCTTGGGCATCGGCACTTCCGGGCCGCAGGTGATCGAGGGCTTTCACGGGGTCCCGTTCGACGCGCCGCTGGGGCGCACCCGCGAGATCGTGGAGATCTGCCGCAAGGTGTGGCGCCGCGAGCGCGTGCAATACGCCGGCAAGCACTACCAGCTGCCGCTGCCCGCGGACCGGGGCACAGGCTTGGGCAAACCGCTGCAGCTCATCAATCACCCTGTGCGCGAACGCATTCCGATCAGCATCGCCGCGTTGGGACCCAAGAACGTCGAGCTCACCGCCGAGATCGCCGAGGGCTGGCAGCCCGTCTTCTACCTCCCGGACAAGGCCGCGTCGATCTGGGGTGAGCCGCTGGCCGCCGGCGCCGCCAAGCGTGATCCGGCGCTGGGTCCGCTCGACGTCATGGTGCACGCGTCGCTGGCGATCGGGGACAACCTCGACGAGCGGCTGGCCTGGGTCAAGCCGCAGCTCGGCCTCTACATCGGCGGGATGGGCGCCAAAGGCCGCAATTTCTACCACAATCTGGCGACGCGCTACGGGTACGGCGAGGTCGCCGACCGGATCCAGGAGCTGTACCTGTCCGGCCGCAAGCAGGAAGCGATCGACGCCGTGCCCGACGAGCTGGTGCGGGGCATGTCGCTGATCGGCCCGCCCGGATACGTCGCCGAACGCATGGCCGCCTTCGCCGAGGCCGGGGTGACCACGCTGTTGTTGAGCCCGTTGGCCGCCGACCGCGACGAATCCATTCGCTTCGTGCAGGAAGCCCTGCGGCTGCAGCCCTGAGCGGTCACTGTCCCGCCTGCGGGAGCTGGTCGGCGGCAATCTCGCACGGCGTCTTCGCCGGGTCGGCCGCGGGTGCCGGTTCGGCGACGGGGGCGGCCGGCGGCGCGTCGGGTGGTGATGGCGTATCGGCCGGCGGCGGTGCGTCGGCCGGCGGTCGTGTGTCGTCGGGCGGGATTGCGTCGTCGGGCTCGGGCTGAGATTCACCCGCCGGCTCCGGCTGGCCGGCGTCGGCGGGCTCGTCTGGATCGTCGCGGGCCTTGTCGGCGACCGTGTCCTCGGGATCGTCTGCGTCAAAAGGCTTTTCGTCGAAAACATCGTCGCCGTCGTTCAACGCGGCCGCGCCGTCCGTCCCGTCGCCTGCCGACCCGAGCACGTCGCCCATCGCATCGACGATCCGGCCGGCCAGCCCGAGCAGCCCGCCGCCACCCCCGCCGAGCCCACTGCCGAGTCCGCCCCCGCCGAGCCCGCCCAGGTCGCCCAGACCTCCGGCGGGCAGCCCCGACGCGTCGCCGAAGCCGGTTCCCCAGTCCGCGGCGGGCGCCGGCGCCGGGGGAGCCGGCGCGGGGGCGACCGGCGCCGGTGGAGCGGGCGTGGCGGCGACCGGCGCCGGCGCCGCGGCCGCCACCGTCGCCGCTGGGTCTTCCAGCCGCACCGCGGGTGCGGCCACCGGCGGGGCGAGCTGCACCGGGACAACGCTCACCCCGAGATCACCGGGAAACTCGAACCGCGCTGCCGGGGCGGCGGCCGCCCTGTCGATCACCATGGCGTAGGACGTCTGGACCCCGTCCGACGTGGACCGCATCGCGTCCAGCCAGTCGTGGCGAATGTCGTTGTCTACGTATGGAATCACCTGCCCGCGCACCACTTCCTCGGCGCCTTGTGTGTTCCCCGCCGTGATCGCGGCGGCGGCGGCCAGCCAGGCCGGCCGCTGCGCCTGGGTGCGGTCGTCCACGGCGATCGCGGTCGCCGCTTTCGAATCGATGAGATGCCACAGGTTGTCGCGCAGTGACTCGCATCGCTGGGCGGCCGCGCGTAGTTCGGCGGCGAGCGCGTCCGCGGAGTCGCAATGCCGCTGCAACAGCTGCACCGCGGCGTCCCCGCCCGGTCCGGTCCACGCCGCGGCTAGCTCGGCCACCTGGGCGCGCTGGATGCGCAGCGCTTCGGCGGCCACCACGCCGGCCGCGCGCAGCTCCGCACAGTCACGGTCGAGCGCGCGCAGGTCGAGTCCGTCCTCGCTCGCATACCATTCGCGGATCTGCGCGGGATGCGCTGTCAGGTCGCGATGTTGGTAGCCGAGCGCGTGGCCGGCCTGCACGTAGGTCTGCGTGTGCTCGACGGCGACCCGGCCCTCGGTGAGGCGCGCGTCCACGTCCAACCGGGCGGCCACGGGTTAGGCGATCCGCGCCGCGGCATACAGTTCGGCGTCGGCGTAGCGCTCGGCGCTGGACCGCAGGGCGGCGGCGATCTCGGTGGACGCGCGCGACCACTGCGACACCTGCTGCGTCAGACGCTCCAACTCGGCGCGCAGCGCGGCGCCACGTGCGGCGTGCGCCCGCCCCGCGCAGGCTCCGCCGAAGGCCAGCCTGGCCAGGTGATCGCTGACCGCGCGGTCGAGAAATTCTGCGGCCATGGCGAATTGGTTAGCGACGCGGTGCGTGGCCGGCGCGTCGATCTGGGTGCGGGCGGCGGCACTGGGCCGTGTTCCACCAACGACTTTCATGCCTAATCCGACGCCGGGAGGCGGGTCGGGGTTCCGGGTGCGGACGGATCAGTGCGCGGCGCTGACCGCTTCGGCGACCCGGGTGGCGAGCCGCTGAGCGATGCCCTCTTCGGGGGCCTCCACCATCACGCGGATCATCGGTTCGGTTCCCGAGGGGCGCAACAGGATTCGGCCGGTGTCGCCCAGTTCGGCCTCGGCCTGCCCGACGGCGGTCTGCACCGACGGTGCGGTGGCGGCCGTCGCCTTGTCGGCGACGGTGACGTTGATCAGCACCTGCGGCAGCGTCCGCATCGCCGAGGCCAGGTCGGCCAGCGACGAGCCGGTCTGCGCCATGCGGTTCATCAGCCGCAGCCCGGTGACGATGCCGTCCCCGGTCGAGCCCAGCGCGGGCATCACGATGTGCCCGGATTGCTCGCCGCCCAGGCTGTAGTCGCCGGCCCGCAATTCTTCGACGACGTAGCGGTCGCCAACGCCGGTGGTGCGCACCGTGATTCCGGCCGTGCGCATCGCTAAGTGCAGCCCCAGGTTGCTCATCACGGTGGTCACCAGCGTCCTGGAGGCCAGTTCGTCGGCCTCGTGCATGGCCAGCGCGAGCACCACCATGATGTGGTCGCCGTCGACGAGATTGCCGTCGGCGTCGACGGCCAGGCAGCGGTCGGCGTCCCCGTCGTGCGCCAGGCCGAGGTCGGCGCGGTGCGCGACGACCGCCGAGCGCAGCGAATCCAGGTGCGTGGAGCCGCAGTTGTCGTTGATGTTGAGCCCGTTGGGTTCGGCGTTGATCGCGATCACCCGCGCGCCGGCCGCGCGGTAGGCGCGCGGGGCCACCGCCGAGGCGGCGCCGTGGGCGCAGTCCACCACCACGGTCAGCCCGTCGAGGCGCAGCGTGCTGGCCTTGCTCAGGTGGCGCAGGTAGCGGTCGGCGGCGTCCTCGGCGTCGAGGACCCGGCCGATCCCTGCGCCTTCCGGGCGCGGCCCGGGGTCCCCGACCAAGGCTTCGATCCGGTCCTCGGTGCCGTCGTCGAGCTTGCGGCCGCCGGGGCCGAAGATCTTGATGCCGTTGTCGGGCATCGGGTTGTGCGAGGCGGAGATCATCACCCCGAAGTCGGCGTCGTAGGCGCCGGTCAGGTAGGCCACCGCGGGGGTGGGCAGCACGCCCACGCGCAGCGCGTCGACGCCGTGGCTGGTCAGCCCGGCGATCACCGCGGCCTCGAGCATCTCCCCGCTGGCCCGCGGATCGCGGCCGATCACCGCGACCCGCCGGCCCGGTGCCGACGCGCTCGCCAGGTGCCGCGCGGCCGCGGAACCCAGCGCCAGCGCCAGTTCGGCGGTCAACTCGCGATTGGCGACCCCACGGACACCGTCGGTGCCGAATAGTCGACCCATGCGAACAAACCTCTCACAGTTGTCGGGCTAGCACCTAACGTGCCCGTTCCTTTGTGGCCGAAACCGGGCGCGGGTGGGCGCAGACACGCCGCAACCGGCCACAACTTGTGCACCGCGATGCCAAGTTGTGGCCGGAATGCGACGGCTGATCAGCGCTTGCTGTACTGAGGCGCCTTACGGGCCTT
The DNA here is from genome assembly GCF_976985695.1 of Mycobacterium sp. NTMscope_MAC_269. Taxonomy (NCBI): domain Bacteria; kingdom Bacillati; phylum Actinomycetota; class Actinomycetes; order Mycobacteriales; family Mycobacteriaceae; genus Mycobacterium; species Mycobacterium sp. NTMscope_MAC_269. The sequence continues at coordinate 5,228,947 of NZ_OZ335668.1, read as the reverse complement.
CTTCAGGCCGTACTTCTTGCGCTCGGTGGCGCGCGGGTCACGGGTGAGGAAGCCGGCCTTCTTCAGCGCGGGGCGGTCGTCCGGCGAGGCCAGGATCAGCGCCCGCGCGATGCCCAGGCGCAGCGCGCCGGCCTGCCCCGAGGGGCCGCCGCCGTGCAGGTGGGCGTAGATGTCGAAGCTCTCCACCCGGTCCACGGTGACCAGCGGGGCCTTGATGAGCTGCTGGTGCACCTTGTTGGGGAAGTAGCCCTCCAGGCTGCGGCCGTTCAGGTTGAACTTGCCGGTGCCGGGCACCAGGCGCACCCGTACCACGGCCTCCTTGCGGCGACCGACGGTCTGGATGGGCCGCTCGAACAGGTAGGACTCGGCGGGCGCGGCGACCTCGGCGGCCTCGACCGGGGCTTCGGTCACCTCGGCGGCGGCCTCGACGGCCTCGACGGCCTCCGGGGTTTCGGGGTTCTCTGGGGTCTGGAGGCCCTCGGTCGTTTCGGTCACTGGGCCACCTGCTTGATCTCGTACGGAACCGGCTGCTGCGCGGCGTGGGGATGCGTCGGGCCGGCGTAGACGTGCAGCTTGCGCGCGATCTGCCGGGCCAGCTTGTTCTTGGGCAGCATGCCGACGATCGCGTCCTCGACGACACGGTCGGGGTGCTTGTCCATCAGTTCGCGGATGGTGCGGCTGCTCAGACCGCCGGGATACCCCGAGTGGCGGTACGCCAGCTTCTTGTCCAGCTTCTGGCCGCTGAAGGCGACCTTGTCGGCGTTGATGACGATGACGAAGTCGCCGCCGTCGACATTGGGGGTGAACGTCGGCTTGTGCTTGCCGCGCAGCAGGTTGGCTGCCGCGACGGCAAGGCGGCCAAGCACCACGTCCGTGGCGTCGATGACGTGCCACGACCGCGTGGTGTCACCCGCCTTTGGCGTGTACGTAGGCACAGCGCTTACCACTCTTTCTCTGCGAGCCCCGGTTCCGAGGCTGTGGATCCCGGTGTGAACCGAGGGCCGGTCAGGCGTCCGCGGTAAGGGCTTGTCTCGGCGACCGACATTGACCCGAGGCCCTGGCGTACCGCACGCCAACGGAGCAGCTTACCGACCGCCATCCCCGCAGGTCAAAATGACTGTGTGGTCCCGACGGCTCTCCCCCGTCAGGACCACACAGTCTCACGCGCGGCCGGGACCGCGCGGTGTCTTTTCGGCCGCTACCGCGTCCACACGCCGGCCGCGCGGCGGTCGGCGTCGGCCACCTCGTCCGCACCGTCGCGCACCGCGTTTCCGAGCTCGACGAGCAGCTCGTTGAGTGCGGTCGCCGCTTGATGCCATTTCAGCTGCTCAGCCTGGTAGGCGGCGGCCGCTTCGCTGGTCCAGAGCTGCCGCAGTGGGGCGATGTGTGCCCTCAGCTCGTCGAGCGCGGCATTGAAACGGGCCGATGTCGAGTGAATTTCCTGGCGCACCGAGTATTCGATTTCACCGAAGTCGTAGGACAACACCGAATCCACAGAAATCCACTCTCCTAAAGGTTTGCGCCGGCGCCGGCGATGCGATCGGCGTGGCTCTGGCCGGCCCCCTGGAGGGTGGCCGCGTTCTGCCGAATGGTGTCGGCGATGGCGTGCAGGGCGTGGTAGAGCCGCACCGACTCCGCGTTCCAGCGATCGATCACGTCCTTGAAGCGCGTGGCCGCCAACCCGCCCCACGCCGACGGCGGCACGGCGCTCATCCGGCCGATGAACGCCTGCAGCATCGCCCGGATTTCGTCGTTGCGGGCGTCGGTGGTGCCCGCCACCGACCGCATCAGGTCGAAGTCCGCGCTCAATGGGTTTGGTGCAGCCATACCCATTTCGACCGCGGCGGCCGGCGTTCGGTTCCACGAATCTGTCATCCGATCGCGTGGGCGGATCGCACGGCCTGCTCGCAGGCGTCGCGGACGGCGTCCTCGCCGCCCGGCCGGCTCTGGCATCCGATGCTGATTCGCACGGGGCCGTCCAGCAGCACCGTCCACCGGACGTGATGAGCCGGGCGCACCTCGCGGTAGGTGACCGCGGGCCGGCCGGCGCCGGTGCCGGACGGGTTGAAGTCGACAAACAGCCCGGCGGGCTCGGCGTCGATCGCGCGTTTCAACCGTTCGGCGGTGCCGCTCAGCGTCTCGCCGGCCACGGGCGACTGGGTGATGTGCAACGCGACCTCGAGATCCGCCGGGGAGGTGACCTGCACCCGCGCCGAGCCCGGCCCGGTGACCACCCGTCGCGTCGGCCATGCCGACGGCACCGACAGCGCCACCCGGCCTTCCACCAAAAACGTTGTGGGCAAAGACGTTGCAGACTCCACCCGGTTCAGGGGGACCTCTGCGGGCCGGTTCGGAGCCATCGCCGCCGGAGCCGCCGCGGCGACGACCATGGCGGCGCAGCCCAGTGCGCCCAGCGTCCGCGCCCGCGACGGACGGGCGGTGGCACGTGCGGCAGCGGTCGGTGCCGACGGCGCCGGACGCGCCCGGACGGCCGTCCGCGCCAGCCGGGCGAGCCGAAGGTCGTTGATTTCCAAAACATCTGGTCCCGTCTGCCCGTTCCGGCATAGCGCGTCGGCGATCGACGCCGCCAGTGCCGACGCGCCGGCGACCGTGCTCGGCGTGTCGATCAGCGCGGCTGCGGGCGCCGCGCTGGCGATGACGCCCGCGACGGTGTCGGCGACGGCTTGCCGATCGGCGTTGCGCGGTACGGCGGTCACCACCTCGGTCGCCGTGATCGCGATCAGCCGCTCGGTGATTTCGACCGCCACTATTGATTGCGCGCGAGAGGCCTGCTCCAGCAACCACGATCGCGGGCGCGTCCGAACCTCGCCGGCCACCCTCGCAGCGGCCGAGGTCACCACAGCCACGCGCGACGAGGACCACCAGGACGGGTGCACGACGACCATGCCGTCGCCGGTCCCGCAGGTTGCCGAACGCAGCGCGGCTTCCCACAGCGCATCGACGGTGAGCGGCCGCTCCCCCACCAGCGCAATGCGGTCGTCGATCGCGCCCAGGGCCGAGCGGGCGACGTCGGCCATCTCGCCCTCGTCGATTGTTCCTGCACCACAACACAACCGACGGATAGTGCCCGGTCCGGCCTCGACGATCGGACGGTGCTGGTTCACGGCGGGCTCCAGGCCACCTGGACGAGATCGTCGTCGTCGACACAGCTGGTCAGGATGCCGCGGCCAGGCGGCAATTGCGCCGCGCGGGGCGGGCCGAACGGGGTGGCCTCGGCGGGAGATCCGCTCATGTTCAGCGACATGCAACCGAGGTCACGCAGGCCCGCGAGCAGCGGCTCGAACATCGCGCGCTCGGCTCCCCCGCCGCGTCGGGCGACCACGAGATGCAATCCCAAATCCTGGGCGTAGGGCAGGAATTCGACGATCGGCGCCAGCGCATTGCCCGCCGGGGTGGCGACCAGGTCGTAGTCGTCGACCACGACATAGAGGTCCGGCCCGGACCACCACGAACCGGTGCGCAGCTCGGCCTGGCTCGCGTGGGGTGGCGGCATCCGTGCGCTCAGCAGGCCGAGCAGGTCGGGCAGCAGCACGGTCAACGCGGCCGGCGACATCGCATACCCGCGAAGATGGTTCGACTCGACGACGCCGAGCAGCGTGCGCCGGAAGTCAACGACCACCAGTTGGGCTTGGTCGGCGGACTTCGTCCTCACCAGCTCCCGGCACACGGTCCGCAGCGTCGCGGTCTTGCCGCAGTCATTGCCGCCGACGATCACCAGGTGCGGCCTGTTGTCGAAATCGATTGCCACTGGCCGCAGTTCACGCTCTCGCACGCCGAGCAACACCCGCGTGCCAAATTCGCTTCCCGACGCGCCCAGCAAGGCCTCGCGCTCCACGTGATCGGGCAACAATGGTATCGGCGGCGCAACCGCGTTGCCGGCGGGCACCTTGGCGATGGGCGTCGCGATCACCATGTGCAGCCCGTCCCGGGACAGGCCGCGGCCCGGGCTGCCGTGCGGCACGTGCGCAGCGGCCTTGCGGTCCAGTTCGGAGTCGGCGGGATCGCCGAGCCGTAACTCGATGCGGGTGCCGAGCTGATCCCGCAGCGATGGCCTGACGTCGGCCCAGCGGGGCGCCGACAACACCACGTGCACACCGAACGAAAGCCCGTGGGTCGCCAGGGCGGTGATCGAGGCCTCCAGCGTCTCGAATTCCTGGCGCACGGTTGCCCAGCCGTCGATGACGAGGAAGACGTCGCCGAACTGATCATCGATTGCGCCGTCCGGCATGGCGCGCCGCCGGCGGTAGTCGGCGATCGAGGCGATCGCGCGCTGACCGAACGTGGTCTCGCGCCGTCGCACGACCGATTCGCATTCGGCGACCATCCGCCCGACGAGCCGGGACTCGGCCCTGCCAGCGACGGCGCCGACGTGCGGCAATGCCCGGGCCGACGATAGCGTCCCGCCGCCGAAATCCAGGCAGTAGAACTGCACTTGGCGCGGGTCGTGCGTGGCCGCCAGGGCGGTGATGAGGGTGTACAACGCCGTCGACTTGCCCGATTGCGGTCCACCGACGATCGCCACGTTGCCCGCGGCGCCGGACAGATCGACCATCAGTGGCGTTCGGCACTGCTCGAATGGGCGATCGACAAGGCCGACGGGGACGGCGGTCAGCCCGGCCGGCGTGGGCACCGCGCCGTTCAGCAGGGTGTGCAAATCCGGAGCCGGCCCCAGCGGAGGCAGCCACACCCGGTGCGCGGGCGGCCCCTGCCCACGCAGCCGGTCCAGGACCGCACGCGAGATTGCCGGTGGGGAGGGCGCGCTCGCCTCGTGGGTGCGACGGACCGCTCCGGTGACCCGGGTGGTGAACACCTGGACCGAGCGCGCCGCCACAGGTGGCGCACCGGAAGGAGGGCCCGTCCGCAGCGGTTCCGAGACCGAGGCGGCCTGGAAGCGAATCGGTTCGCCGCCGCCGACCCGTAGGAAACCGGCGCCGGGCGCGGTGGGCAGCTCGTAGGCATCGAGATTGCCCAGCACCGTGCGGGATTCGGAGGCGGACAGGGTCTTCAGGCACAGCCGGTACGACAGGTGGGCATCGAGCCCGCGTAGCCGGCCCTCGTCGAGGCGCTGACTGGCCAGCAGCAGGTGCATGCCCAGGGAACGGCCAAGGCGGCCGATCGCCACGAACGTATCTACGAAATCCGGGTGCCGGCTGAGTAATTCGGAGAACTCGTCGACGATGACGAACAGCACCGGCAGCGCCGCCGGCGGCGGGTCGCCCGCCTGCCGCGCGCGTTGGTAGGCCTCGACGCTGACGCAGCCCACCGTCCGCAGCAGCTGCTGACGACGGTTCATCTCACCGGCCAGCGCGTCGCGCATGCGGGTCACCAGCGGCGCGTCGTCGGCGAGGTTGGTGATCACGGCGGCCACGTGTGGCGCTCGCGCATAGTCGAGAAAAGTTGCGCCGCCCTTGAAGTCGACGAGCAACAGGTTGAGTTCTTCCGGCGAGTTGAGGGCCATCATGCCCAGCGCGATGGTGCGCAACAGTTCCGACTTGCCCGACCCGGTGGCACCGACGCAGAGCCCGTGCGGGCCCATGCCGTACTCGGCCGGCTCCTTGATATCCAGCTCGAGCGGTGCGCCCTGCATGGTGGTCCCGACGGGGACGCGCAGCCGGTCACGACGTCGTTGGCGGCGCCATAGCGTCGCCGGGTCGAAACGTTGCACATCGTGCAGCCCGACCAATCCGGGCCAACTGGGATCACCGCCTCCCGCGCCTGGCCGATGCCCGGCCAGCCGGCGGGCGCACACCAACGCATCGACGGGATCCATCCGGTCGGGGCACGTGACCGGTGCAGTCTCGGTGGACTGCCGGATCGCCAGCGGCGCACCGTCGCAGCCGGCGCCGATCGCGATCGTGCTGGTACCGCTGATCGCGGCGGCGCCCTCGGCCAGTTCGGCGACCATCACCACCCGCGTCGCCTGGACACCCGCCAGGGCCCGCTGTGCCTGCGCGGCATCCGAATAGATCATCCGCACCGGGCCCGCCGAGTCGGCTTCGCCGGGATGTTGGTTGTGCGGCAACCATTTCAGCCATTCCCAGTGGGCGCGATACGGGTCGCTGATCGCGGCGACGATCCGCACCTGGTCGGGCGCATGCAGCACGGCGAGTTGGCAGATCATCGCGCGTAGCAAGCCACGCGCGGCGCTCACGTCGCCGTCGATCGTCACGAGCGATCGGTCCCCCAAGGCGACCGCCACGGGCCCGACGATCGTGGAATATGCACCCAGGAAACGACGCAACGCCGTGTCGGTGACCGGATCGCGCAGCTCCTCGGCGGGAAGCTCCGGCGCCACCACGCGGCGGGCAAGCGGCTGGGTTCCCAGGCCCACCCGCACGCGGCAGAAGTCCGCGTCGCTCGACTTGCGCTGCCACATTCGTGCGCCGCCGATCAACGTCCACAATGTGTCGGGATCGGGATGGCGCCAGATAGCCGATGCCCGCTGCGCCATGGCGGCCTCGGACACGGATTGACCGAGCCGACTCAGGTATTCGAGGTATTGCCCGCGATCGGCATCGATGCCATCACCGCGCCCGCGGGCACGCCCGGTCAGTCCGGACCCGAGCACCGAAACCAGCATCATCAGCGGAAAGGCCAGGAACATGGGGTGGCGAGTGATCGCGCTCCCGGACGCGAACGCAGTCGCCATGACACCCATGCTCACCACGGACAGCGCGACCGGCGCCACGCGGGGCAGCAGGCTGGGCGCTGCCGCCGGCGGCAGGTCCGGTGGAGCCTCGACCACAAACGGCGGCTGTTGTGCCGCGGGCACCGAAACTTCGCTCATCGCATCGCCTCCAATTCGACGACGGTAAGGAGCACCGAAAACCGCGACAAGTCACCTGTGGACAGCCGCACACCCGGGTCGCCGAAACCCGGCTATGTTCCCCAGGATCCGACCGAAGGGTTCGCCGTTGGCTGCATCCGAAACCGGGCCGTGCCGTGTCTGCGTTCATTGGGGCACCGCCGCCACTGATCTGGCGCTGCCCACCGGAGTTCCTGTCGCGGTGCTGATTCCGTCGCTCATCGATGCCCTCGAGGTTGGCCGGACGGGCCAGGAGGCGATGCGCTACCAGTTATCGGTCCCCGGCGGCCCCGCACTGGACCCGTCGAAGACGTTGGCGCAGAACCGCGTCGGCGATGGGACCGTCCTGGTGCTGAGCCGCGCCGACGTGGCATCGCATGCGCCGCGTTACGTCGATGTCGCGCAGGAGGTGTCGGCCACGCTGGAGGACGCCCGCCGGTCGCGCGGCGACGGCGGGAACCGGCGGATCTCCCGGCTCTCCGGCGCGGTGGCGGCCGTCGTCCTGACCGCGGTCGGTGCGCTGGCCTTGCTGCGAAATATCGTCAGCGCCAGTCACACTCGAGACACCGGCGTATCGGCGGCCGTTGTGGGATCCGCCGCGCTCGTCGCTCTGGGGCTTGCGGCGATCGCCCACCGGGCCTATCGAGATCCGGTCGCCGGGCTGGCGCTGAGCGTGATCGCCACCGTGTTCGCGGCGGTGGCCGGGTTTGTCGTGGTGCCGGGGCCGCCAGGCGTGTCCAACGTGCTGCTGGCTGCGGCGGCGGCGGCCGTCGCCTCCGTGCTGGCGATGCGGCTGTCGGGCTGCGGTGTCGTCGCGTTGACGGCGGCGGCATACTTCGCGGCGGTCATCGCCGCGGCGGCGCTGGCGGGTGCAATCAGCGGAGCGCCTCCGCATGTCATCGCTTCGGCAGCCGCGACCCTATCCCTCGCCCTGCTCGGGGCGGCGCCGCGCGTGTCCATCGCGCTGGCGGGGTTTTCGCCACGATGGGCGCCGTCCGGCGTCGCCTACCCCGAACCGAGTGACTCGGGGACGCCCGCGCAGGCGATCCGCGCCGACCGGTGGTTGGTGAGCCTGCGTGCCGGACTGGCGGCATCGGCGGGCGTCGGCGCCGTCGTCACCGTGCTGGCCGGCGGACCGCGGCCGTCCTGCCTGGCGTTCGGGGCCGTGACCGCCGCGCTGTTGCTACTGCGCTCCAGATCCGGCGAAGGCGCACGGATGCTGGGCTTCGCTGTCAGCGGGATCACCACCACGGCAACGGTATTCGGCGTCGCAGCGGTGCGCATACAGATGCAGGGCCCGATGCTCGCGGCGGCGACGGCGCTGATCTCAGCCGCGACGTATGTCGGCTTCGCCGCGACAGCGTCATCGCCCGTCGCACTGCGCTGCGTCGAAGTGCTGGAGTGGCTGGCATGGGCGGCACTTGTCCCGCTGGCCTGTTGGGTCAGCGGAGTCTACGGGGCGGTCCGGGGAATGAATCTCACATGAGGTCCTGGCACGTGGGGCGCGTGCTGGCGGCGTCGGCGCTGACGATGGTTTCCGCGTTAGGAACGCCGCAGGCGCAGGCGGTTTCGCCCCCTGGTGTCGACGACAGGTGGCTGCCCGAGCCGGCCCTGCCCGCGCCGCCACGGCCGACCGTGCAGCGCGAGGTCTGCGCGGCGCTGACCGTCGACTCGGGCCCGGGCCGTGGCCAGGGGCCGGGAGCGTTCGATCTCTCGGAGGTGTGGCGCCTCACCCGCGGTGCCGGACAACGGATCGCGGTCATCGACACCGGAGTCTCGCGGCATCGCCGGCTGCCCGACGTGGTGCCCGGCGGCGACTACGTGTCCACCGGCGACGGCACGCAGGACTGCGATGCGCACGGCACGCTGGTGGCCGGAATCATCGCGGCCGCAGCAGATTCCAAGTCCGGCGGCTTCAGCGGGATCGCTCCGGACGCCACGTTGATCAGCGTTCGGCAGTCCAGCGCGAAGTTCGCGCCGGCCAGCGACCGGTCCCGTAGCGGGGTCGGTGATGTCGACACCATGGCCAAAGCGGTTCGGACCGCCGCAGATCTGGGCGCCTCGGTGATCAATATTTCCTCGGTGGCGTGCGTTCCGGTGACGGCCGCGCTCGACGACCGCGCGCTGGGTGCCGCGCTGGCTTACGCCGTCGACGTCAAAAATGCCGTCGTCGTTGCGGCGGCCGGCAATACCGGCGGCGCCGCGCAGTGCCCGCCGCAGCGACCCGATGCCACCTGGCAGACCATCACGGTCGCGGTCAGTCCCGCGTGGTACGACGACTATGTGCTGACCGTCGGTTCGGTCAATGCCGAGGGAGCGCCCTCGGACTTCACCCTCCCGGGGCCGTGGGTCGATGTCTCCGCGCCCGGCGAGGCGGTGACCTCCCTTGCGCCCGATCCGGTGTCCGGCACGAGTTACGCCGCCCCCGTGGTGAGCGGTCTGGCCGCGCTCATTCGGGCCCGCTTCCCGGCGCTGACCGCGCGCCAGGTGATGCAGCGCATCGAGGTGACGGCGCATCATCCGCCCGCCGGGCGGGATCCGCTCGTCGGAAACGGCGTCATCGATCCGCTCGCCGCGGTCAGCACCGGGACGGGCCCGCCCGACAGCCCTCCCAAGCCGCCGCCGGCCGCGGCCGCCGTGTCGCCGCCGATCACACGGCCGCCCGATACCCGCGCCCGCGACACCGCGGTGCGCGGCGCCGCGATCTGCTTCATCGTGCTGACGGTCGCCCTGGTCGCCGGCGCGGTCAGACGGCGGCTACGGGGAACCCGCGACCGCGTCCCGGGCGAGTGAGGCGCCGCGTCTGCTCAGCTCCGGTCCGGCCGGCAACAGCGTGAGCACCGGCCAGGGCGCCGGGGTCGCCTCGATGAGACCGAGATCGTGCGCGGCGTCGTCGTCGTGGATGGCGAACCGCACCCCGGTGTCGACGATCAGGTACCGGCCGCCGGCCTTGTCGCCCGCCCGCACGTAGGCGGCGCGACCGGGTGGCACGTACGCGCCGTCCAACGCGGGGCCCGGGCCGTCGGCCTGCGCCAACGTCACCGCCGCCCGACCGGGCGGCACCGGCAGCCGGCTACCCGCCAGCAACGCCACACCGGGTCGCGCGCCTTCCCAGCTGACGCATAACGTTCCGGCGGACACCGGCAGCGTCGGCGCCCGCTCGGGAAAACCGGCCACGGGCAGTTCGCTGACGACGGGAGCGGCGCGGATCGCCTCGGGGGCGACGGTGGAGGGATTGACGGTGCCCTGGGAGCTGCCGAAGCGCACCAGGTCGGCGGCGACCTGGCCGATTCGCTGCACGCCGCCGGCCAGCACCACGTAATACTCGTCACCGTCGGCGCGTGTGATGCGAAGCACACTGCCGACGCGAAATCCCGGGAGCCCCGGCGCGGCACCACCCAGGCCACGGATCCGGGGGGCCGAGATCGGCGGCGCCTCCGGGATCGCGTTCAGCAACGCCGGCGAGACGCGCCGCGGCGCGCGGCCCTCGAGGCGCAGCGCACGCACGACCGCGGCATCGGCAAGGTCCACGATGGCCCGGTGACCGTCGTAGAGCAGGTAGACCGGCGAACCCGAGGCGGGAGCCGCCAGGACGGCCTGCCCGGTGGGCATGCGGGTAACCGCGTTGTCGGCGACGGGGCCGACGATGACCGTCGTGCTGTCGGCGCCGCCGCCATCGCACATCGCGAAGGCCAGCTCCTGCGCGGAGAGCGGCCTGCCGACGAAATGCGGCGCGCCCGGAATGCCCAGCAGCGGGCCGCGTTTGCCGCGCTCCAGGTCGGCCTGGGCGACCGGCTGCGGATCGGCGGCTGTCCGCGCGATGAGCCGCGCCGATGCCACATTCAGCACCGGATGCCAGACGTCGCCCACCCGAACGAACAGCGCGCCCGATTCCCGGGCCATCACGATCTGCGCCCGATCCAGCGCGACGTGCGGTCTCAGCAAACCCAGAAGCGCGCAGCCGGCCAGCGCGAGGACCGTCAGCGCACAGCCGGTCGCCAGCGACATCGACGGCATCCGCAGCCGTGGGCCGCGCTGGTAGATCGCCTCGCCCAGCAACGCGTACTCGATGCGGCGCCGCAGATACCGGTGAGCGCTGATACGCAGCCACGTGGTCGGCTGACGCGGCACTGATCCCCCCACCCTGCGAAGTCCGTCTGGGCTCACGGTAGGCCGCCGATCGGCCGCGCCGGAGCGGTTATCCACAGGTCGCAGGAGTTTCGCCGCGGCCGAAATTGGGTAAAATTGCCCGGTGAAAACTCGCCGCACGCTTGCGCGCTTCGTCGGCCTTGGCGCTTCCGCCCTGGTTACCGCCGCCGGCCTCCTCGCCACGCCGGTGGCCTCCGCCGATGACTGCCCGGACGTCGAGGTCATCTTCGCCCGCGGCACCAACGAGCCCGCGGGTCTGGGCCGGGTCGGCGACGCTTTCGTGGACTCGCTGCGCCAGCAGACCAACTTGAACATCCTGCCCTACGGGGTGAACTACGCCGCCAGCAAGCTGCAGCTGCACGGCGGTGACGGCGCCAACGACACCATCGACCGCGTCAAGAAGAGCGTGGAGAAGTGCCCGAACACCAAGATTGTGCTGGGCGGCTACTCGCAGGGCGCGTCGGTGATGGACATCGTGGCCGGCGTCCCCATCGGCGGCATCAACTGGGGCAACTCGTTGCCGCCGCAGTACGCGGGCAACATCGCGGCCGTCGCCACCTTCGGTGACGTGGCCGACCGCGCGGGCGGCACGCTGCCCAGCCAGAGCAAGCTGTTGGGCTCCAAGGCCATCGACCTGTGCAACCCCAACGACCCGATCTGCCACGCCGGGCCCGGCAACGAGTGGAGCGGGCACACCGAGGGCTACGTCCCCGTCTACACCACCCAGGCCGCGGCGTTCGTCGCGTCCAAGCTCGTCGGCGCCGGACAGTCGGTGCCCGGGTACGGCCCGTCCTTCCCCGGTGCCGGCCCGCAGCTCCCCGGCCAGCCCGGCTACGGCCAGCAGACACCGGTGTACGGGCAGACCCCGCCCGGGTCGGGCCCCTCGATCCACGGCGGGACCGGCACCGCCCCCGCACCCGCGCCGCTCGCGCCCGGGCCGACGACGTCGGTACCGCAAGCACCTCTCGTCTAAATCGTTACCGGCGGGTTATCAACGCGCGCTTAACATCTCTGTGTGAGGCTTATCCCTTTAGGGCTGGGCGTCGGATTGCTCGCGGGGGCAGCGTTATTGGTTGCCCCGCAATTGGTTCCCCGTGCATCGGCGTCCTGCCCCGGCGTAGAAGTGGTCTTTGCTCGAGGAACCGATGAGGCGCCCGGTGTCGGGAAGGTGGGCGGGGCGTTCGTCAACTCGCTGCGCGAGCAGACCCGCAAAAGCGTTGGCGCATATGGCGTGAACTACCCGGCCGACAAGGACTTCCTGGCGGCCACGGACGGCGCCAACGACGCCAGCGGCCACATCCAGCGCATGGCGGTGAACTGTCCCAACACCAGGCTGGTGTTGGGCGGGTACTCGCAGGGCGCCGCCGTCATCGACATCGTTACGGCCGCACCGGTGTCCGGCTTCGGGTTTCGCAGGCCGTTGCCGCCCGCGGCCGCCGATCACGTCGCCGCCGTGGCCCTGTTCGGGAATCCGTCGGGGCGGGCGGGCAACCTGATGAGCGCGCTGAGCCCGAATTTCGAGGGCAAGACCATCGACCTGTGCAACCCGGGCGACCCGATCTGTTCGGGCGGCCTTCGGTGGGCGTCGCATCTGAGTTACGTGCCCGGATTGACCAACAAGGCTGCGAGTTTCGCGGCGGCGAGGGTCTAGCGCGAGCGCACGTCGCGGGTGATGAGGTTGCGCGCGGCCAGTTGGTCATCGGGCGGGTAGTCGACGCCGACCAGCGTCAGCCCGTGCGCCGGGGCGGTGGCGTAGTCGCTGGATCGGGCTGTGGCGGATAGCAGTTCGCGGCACCAGGAGACGGGGCGCCGGTGTTCGCCGACGGCCAGCAGCGCCCCGACCAGTGAGCGCACCATCGACCAGCAGAACGCGTCGGCGCTGACCCGCGCGGTGATCGACTCACCGTCGCGCGTCCATTCCAGGCGTTGCAGGTCGCGGATGGTGGTGGCGTTCTCGCGGTGACGGCAGAACGCGGCGAAGTCGTGCAGTCCCACCAGGTCCCCCGACGCGGCGGCCATCGCCTCGACGTCCAGGGGGCGCGGCCATGCAGTGACGTAGCGGGCCTGCTGCGGCTGTACACCCCACGGCGCCGTCGACAGTCGGTACACGTAGTGGCGGCGCAGCGCCGAGAACCGGGCGTCGAAACCCGCAGGGGCGCGGGCGATGTCGATGACCCGGACGTCGGTGGGCAGAAAGCGGCCCAGCCGGCGCAGCAACGGCAGGAACTCGGCCTCACCGACGTGCGGCGCACGCGAATACGCGTTCGGCACCGCGGCGGCCGGCACATCGACATGGGCCACCTGCCCGGTGGCGTGGACCCCCGCATCGGTGCGCCCCGCCGCGCGCAGCCGCACGGGCGTGCGAAAGACGGTCGTCAGCGCATCGTCGAGAACCCCGGCCACGGTACGCTGGCCGGTCTGAGCTGCCCAGCCTGCGAAACCTGTTCCGTCGTAGGCGATATCGAGCCGAAGACGGACGTCCTCGCTAACTCTCGTCAGCCTCGTCGTCCGCCTTCTCGGCGGCCTCGGCTTCGGCACGCGCGGCGACGGCCTTGTCGGCCTTGTCTTCGGCTTCGGCCTGGGCCTTGGTCGGCTCCTCGGAGGCCCCGGCTTCCGTCTGGGTCTCCTCGGCGTCGGCCGTGGCCTCCTCGGCCGTCGGGCCGACGGCTTCCTCGGGCTCGACTGCCGCCTGAGGCGCCGCCGCCGCCGCGACGGGAGCGTCAGTCTTCTTGGACGCCTTCACCCGACGAGCCCGGTCGGCCTCGGAAGTGACCGTCTTCTCCCGCACCAGCTCGATCACGGCCATGGGCGCGTTGTCGCCCTTGCGTGGTTCGACCTTGATGATGCGGGTGTAGCCGCCATTGCGGTCGGCGAAAAACGGCCCGATCTCCTCGAACAGGGCGTGCACGACGTCCTTGTCGCGGATCTTCTTGAGCACCTCTCGACGGTTGTGCAGCGCACCCTTTTTCGCGTGGGTGATCAGCTTTTCCGCATACGGCCGCAGCGCACGCGCCTTGGGCTCGGTCGTCTTGATCCGGCCGTGCTCGAACAGCGACGTCGCCAGGTTGGCCAGCAGGGCCTTCTGGTGCGATGACGACCCGCCGAGGCGAGGGCCCTTGGTGGGCTTGGGCATTGCGACTATCTCCTATGTGGGGCCGACCCCCGTATCAGGTAGGGCCGGGACGGACGTGGCTTGTCGGACGGCCTTTACAGCTGTTCGGTTTCCGCGTAATCCTGGTCGTCGTAGGCGGCCTCGGTGGACCAGGTGCCGGTGGCGACGTCGTAACCCGCGACCTGCGAGGGGTCGAAGCTCGCCGGGCTGTCCTTGAGCGACAGGCCCAGCTGGTGCAGCTTGACCTTCACCTCGTCGATGGACTTCTGACCGAAGTTGCGGATGTCCAGCAGGTCAGACTCGGTGCGCGACACCAGCTCGCCAACGGTGTGCACACCCTCGCGCTTGAGGCAGTTGTAGGACCGCACCGTCAGGTCCAGGTCGTCGATCGGCAGCGCGAACGACGCGATGTGGTCGGCCTCCGCCGGCGACGGCCCGATCTCGATGCCCTCGGCCTCGACGTTGAGTTCGCGTGCCAGGCCGAACAATTCGACCAGGGTCTTACCCGCCGACGCCAGCGCATCGCGGGGGTTGATCGAGCTCTTGGTCTCGACGTCGAGGATCAGCTTGTCGAAGTCGGTGCGCTGCTCGACACGGGTGGCGTCCACCTTGTAGGTGACCTTGAGCACCGGCGAGTAGATGGAATCGACGGGGATGCGGCCGATTTCGGCGCCCGATGCCCGGTTCTGAACGGCCGGCACGTAGCCACGGCCGCGCTCGACGACCAGCTCGACCTCGAGCTTGCCCTTGTCGTTCAGCGTCGCGATGTGCAGGTCGGGGTTGTGCACCGTCACACCGGCGGGCGGCACGATGTCACCCGCGGTGACCGCACCCGGCCCCTGCTTGCGCAGGTACATGGTGACGGGCTCGTCCTCCTCGGAGGACACCACCAGGCTCTTGAGGTTCAAGATGATCGCGGTGACGTCTTCCTTGACGCCGGGCACGGTGGTGAACTCGTGCAGCACGCCGTCGATGCGGATGCTGGTGACGGCCGCGCCCGGGATCGAGGACAGCAGCGTGCGGCGCAACGAATTGCCCAGGGTGTAACCGAATCCCGGCTCCAGCGGCTCGATGACGAACTGGGAGCGGCTGTCGGTGAGCACTTCCTCCGACAATGTGGGTCGCTGAGAGATCAGCATGGTGTTTCTTCTTCTCCTTCTCGGCACCCGCTATTTGATGCCGTTAAGTGCCCGCCACTGCGGTCGCAGCGGCGGAAGTCGGGGTCTACTTCGAGTAGAACTCGACGATGAGCTGCTCGGTGAGCGGCACGTCGATCTGCGCCCGCTCGGGCAGCTGGTGGACGAGGATGCGCTGACGCTCCCCCACCACCTGCAGCCAGCTCGGGATCGGGCGGTCGCCCGCGGTCTCCCGCGCGATCTGGAACGGCACGGTGTTCAGCGAGCCGTCCCGCACGTCGATGATGTCGTACTGCGACACCCGGTAGCTGGGGACGTTGACGTGCACGCCGTTGACGCTGAAGTGGCCGTGGCTGACCAGCTGACGGGCCATCCGGCGGGTGCGCGCCAGCCCGGCGCGGTAGACGACGTTGTCGAGGCGGCTTTCCAGGATTCGCAGCAGCTCTTCACCGGTCTTGCCGGATTGCCGTACGGCCTCTTCGTAGTAGCGACGGAACTGCTTTTCCATCACGCCGTAGGTGAAGCGGGCCTTCTGCTTCTCCTGCAGCTGCAGCAGGTATTCGCTTTCCTTGATCCGCGCGCGGCCGTGCTGGCCGGGCGGGTAGGGACGCTTCTCGAACGCCTGGTCGCCCCCGACGAGGTCGGTGCGCAGCCGGCGCGACTTGCGGGTGATGGGTCCGGTGTAACGAGCCATGAGTATCTCCTAGACCCTTCTGCGCTTCGGGGGGCGAACGCCGTTGTGCGGCTGGGGGGTGACGTCGGAGATCGCGCCGACCTCCAGACCGGCGGCCTGCAGCGACCGGATCGCCGTCTCCCGGCCCGAGCCCGGACCCTTGACGAACACGTCGACCTTCTTGACGCCGTGCTCCTGCGCCTTGCGGGCCGCGTTCTCGGCGGCCAGCTGCGCGGCGAACGGCGTCGACTTCCGCGAGCCCTTGAACCCGACGTGACCCGACGACGCCCAGGCGATGACGTTGCCCTGCGGGTCGGTGATCGTCACGATCGTGTTGTTGAAGGTGCTCTTGATGTGGGCGGCACCGTGCGGGACGTTCTTCTTTTCCCGGCGACGGGTCTTCTGCCCCTTCTTGGGGGCGGATGCGGCCTTCTTGGCTGGTGGCATGGGCGGTTACCTGGCCTTCTTCTTGCCGGCGATGGTGCGCTTGGGACCCTTGCGGGTGCGCGCGTTGGTCTTGGTCCGCTGGCCGCGCACCGGCAGGCCGCGGCGGTGCCGCAGGCCCTGGTAGCAGCCGATCTCGATCTTGCGGCGGATGTCGGCCTGCACCTCGCGGCGCAGGTCACCCTCCACCTTCAGGTTGGCTTCGATGTAGTCGCGCAGGTGGGTCAGCTGGTCGTCGGTGAGGTCCCTGGTGCGCAGGTTCTTGTCGATCCCCGTCGCGTCGAGAATCTCGTTCGAACGGGTCCGGCCGACGCCGAAGATGTAAGTCAGCGCGATCTCCATCCGCTTGTCACGCGGCAGATCGACGCCTACTAGTCGTGCCATAGGTGGCGTTTCCTCTTTTTCTCGGCGGAGGTCTGATCCCAGCCCGTTCCCCTGTGACGGGGGTCCGGCCTCCGTCCGGACGTGGATGAGCGACGCATTCGCTCAGTGGTGCTGGGAGGTCTGCATTCAGTTGTGCGTGCTGCTCGGCCCGAGGTTTAACCCTGGCGCTGCTTGTGGCGCGGATCGGAGCAGATCACCATGACCCGCCCGTGCCGACGGATCACCCTGCACTTGTCACAGATTGGCTTGACGCTCGGGTTCACCTTCACGGCTGTTCGATCCTGTTCTGTGTCGTTCGTAGGTTGTTGTGATCGGGCTTTTTACTTGTACCGGTACACGATGCGGCCCCGGGACAGGTCGTAGGGAGACAACTCCACCACCACCCGGTCCTCGGGCAGGATGCGGATGTAGTGCTGCCGCATCTTGCCGCTGATGTGGGCAAGCACCTTGTGACCGTTCTCCAGCTCAATGCGGAACATCGCATTGGGCAGCGGCTCGACCACGCGGCCCTCGACCTCGATGGCGCCGTCCTTCTTGGCCATAACTCGTTAAGAATCCTCGTCGTTTAGTCTCGTTCGCGTCTGCGCCCAGATCGGCGCGACATGGCACACCGACTTGCAACGTGAGCCGGTGACAGGAAATTCCTAGGACTGGACACACAAAAAGTCGGCGCGGATGCCGCACCGTCGCTCCACGATACCTGGTCATCGGCCTGCACCAAAATCGCTGTCGGCGGAACGCGGGCCGCTCGCTCGACCTCCCACATGCCCGCTGACGAGCGCATACTTAACGCCGATGACCAACCCCTCAAGCGAGCGCAAGCCCGTCATGCTCACCGTCGACGACGATCCCTCGGTTTCCCGTGCCGTCGCGCGCGACCTGCGTCGCCACTACGGCGAGGACCACCGGATCGTGCGCGCGGAGTCGGGGCCCGACGCGCTGGGCACCCTCAAGGAGCTCAAACTGCGCGGCGAGACGGTCGCGCTGCTCATCGCCGACTACCGGATGCCGCAGATGAGCGGCATCGAGTTCCTCGAGCAGGCGATGGACCTGTATCCGGCGGCGCGCCGCGTGCTGCTCACCGCCTACGCCGACACCCACGCCGCCATCGACGCGATCAACGTCGTCGACCTCGATCACTACCTGCTCAAACCGTGGGACCCGCCGGAGGAGAAGTTCTACCCCGTCATCGACGGGCTGCTCGACGCCTGGCGGGCCGCGCCCGAGCACCCCATCCCGCACACCAAGGTGATCGGCCACCGCTGGTCGGCCCGGTCCTGGCAGGTGCGCGACTTCCTGGCCCGCAACGGCCTCTACTACACCTGGTTCATGGCCGACGAGCCCGCCGGCGAGCGGCTGCTGGGCGCCGCCGGCGAGGACGGCCTGCGGCTGCCGGTGGTGGTCACCCAGCGCGGCGACACCCTCGTCGAACCCACCGACGCGCAGCTGGCCGAAACCCTGGGCCTGACGACCAATCCCTCCCAGGAGTTCTACGACCTGATCGTGGTCGGCGGCGGGCCCGCGGGCCTGGCCGCCGCCGTGTACGGCGCTTCGGAGGGCCTGCGCACAGTGCTCATCGAGCACACCGCGACGGGCGGTCAGGCCGGGCAGAGCTCGCGCATCGAGAACTACCTGGGCTTCCCGGACGGGGTTTCGGGCGGCCAGTTGGCCGACCGCGCCCGCCGGCAGGCCGAGAAGTTCGGCGCCGAACTGATCACCGCCCGCAAGGCGACCGCCCTCGAGGTGAACGGGTCCAAGCGCACCGTGCGCTTCGCCGACGGCGGTTCGATCGACGCGCACGCGGTCATCCTGGCCACCGGCGTGTCCTATCGCCAGCTGGACGCCGAGGGATGCGCGGAGCTGACCGGCTGCGGCATCTACTACGGGGCGGCGGTCTCCGTCGCGCCGGAGTGCGAGGACGAAGAGGTGTACGTGATCGGCGGGGCGAACTCGGCCGGGCAGGCCGCCATGTACCTGTCCCGGACGGCCAAGTCGGTCAACATCGTGGTGCGCGCCCCCTCACTCGAGGCGTCGATGTCCTACTACCTGATCCAGCAGATCGAGGCCAACCCCAAGATCAACGTGCTGACCTGCACCGAGGTGCAGCGCGCGACCGGCGACGGCCACCTGGAGCAGCTGAGCCTGGTCAATAACCGGACCGGCGAGACCGAGGACGTCACCTGCGGCCGGATGTTCATCTTCATCGGGGCCGCCCCGCGCACCGCCTGGCTGGACGGGGTGCTGGCCCGCGACGACCACGGCTTCATCCTGACTGGCCCCGACCTGCGCAACGTGTGCGGCTGGACGCTGGACCGCCCGCCGCATCACCTGGAAACCAGCGTGCCGGGGGTGTTCGCCACCGGCGACGTCCGCTCGACGTCGGCCAAGCGGGTCGCGGCGGCCGTTGGCGAAGGGTCGATGGCCGTGATGCTGGTCCACCGCTACCTGGCCGAGAGCTAGGAGGGGCCATGACGAACACGCCCTGCGAGCCCGACGAGCTGCGCAGCCTGTTCCTGTTCGAGGCGCTCACCGACGAGCAGCTTGCGGTGTTGTGCGCGAACGGCCACATCGAAAACTACGAACCGGGCCCGATCTGCGTCGAGGGCGAACCCGCGACCTGCTTCTACGTGCTGCTCGAGGGCGAACTGATGATGTCCAAGCTCTCCGGCGGCCAGGACATCGAAACCAACCGCACCTCGCAGCGCGGCGTGTATTGCGGGGCCTGGCGGGCGTTCACCGGCGGAAAGCAGAAGAGCTACGACGCCTCGGTGCACGTCACGCGTCCGTCGCGGTTCTTCGTGATGGACGCGCCGGTGTTCGCCCGATTCATGAAGGACCAGTTCCCGATGGCCGTCCACCTGCTCGACGGCATCGCCGTCGGCACCGACCGGACCCGCCGGATCATCGACAACCGGGAGAAGCTGCTGGCGCTGGGCCGGCTCTCGGCCGGGCTGACCCATCAGCTCAACAACCCGGCGGCGGCGATCTCGCGGGCCGCGTCGGATCTGCGCGAACGGGTGGCCAGCATGCGGCACAAGCTGGCGATGCTCGCCGACGGCACCATCTCCCCCGAGGCACTCAGCGCCCTGGTGCGGTTGCAGGAAAGGGTCGCCGAACAGGTCGCCAAGTCCGCTTCTCCAGGAGGGGGAGCACACCTGAGCGCGCTGGAGACCGCCGACCGCGAGGACGCCGTCGGCGACTGGCTGGAGGCCCACGGCATCGACGGCGGCTGGGACATCGCGCCGACGTTCGTGGAGGGCGGCATCGACACCGATTGGCTGGAGCGGATTTCCGCGGTCAGCGACGAGCTGGCGTCGACGTCGGTGGAGCAGGCGATCCGGTGGATCAACTACACCATCGAGAGCGAACTGCTGATGAACCAGATTCTCGAAGCGAGCAAACGGATTTCGGCGCTGGTGGCCGATGCCAAGCAGTATTCGCAGCTGGATCGCGCGCCGTTCCAGGTGGCCAACGTGCACGAGCTGCTACGCAGCACGCTGGTGATGTTCGCCGACCGGTTGACCAAGGACGGCACCAAAAACTCTCGAGCCGTCACCGTGGTCAAGGATTTCGACCAGTCGCTTCCCGAAATCCCTTGCTATCCAGGCGATCTCAATCAGGTGTGGACCAACATCATCGACAACGCGATCGCCGCGATGCGCGATACCGGCGGCACGCTGACCATCCGCACCTGCCGGGAAGGCGAGAACATGGCCCGCGTCGAGATCTGCGACACCGGGCCGGGAATACCCGAGGACGTGCGCGACCACATCTTCGAGCCGTTCTTCACCACCAAGCCGTTCGGCGAGGGCACCGGCCTGGGCCTGGATCTGGCGTTCAACATCGTGGTCAAGAAGCATCGCGGGGACCTACGGGTGGAATCCACGCCCGGCGATACCCGATTCATCGTGCTGCTGCCGCTGCAACCGCCCGCCGTCGACGTCGTCCCCGACCTCGACGAGGCGGATGAAAGCGTCACGGCCCCGCAATAGATCCGGAATAGGGCCGCGCCGCGCCCGGTTAAGAAAACCATGACCGATGCAGCAAGCAAGCCCGACCTCGGCCGGTTCGGATCGTTCGGACGCGGCGTCACCCCGCAGCAGGCCAAGGACATCGAGGCGCTGGGCTACGGGGCCGTGTGGGTCGGCGGTTCGCCGCCCGCCGAGCTGGCCTGGGTCGAACCCCTCCTGGAGGCGACGACGACGCTGCAGGTGGGCACCGGCATCGTCAACATCTGGACCGCGGCCGCGGGGCCGGTCGCCGAATCCTTCCACCGCATCGAGGCGGCCTACCCGGGCCGCTTCCTGCTCGGCATCGGCGTCGGCCATCCCGAGGCTCACACCGAGTACCGCAAGCCCTACGACGCCCTGACGGACTATTTGAAGCAGCTCGACGACCACGGGGTGCCCGCCAACCGCCGGGTCGTCGCCGCGCTCGGCCCGCGCGTCCTCAAGCTGTCCGCGGAGCGCTCCGCCGGGGCGCACCCCTATCTGACCACGCCCGAACACACCGCGCAGGCCCGCGAAATCATCGGCCCGTCGGCTTTTCTCGCCCCCGAGCACAAGGCGATCCTGACCACCGACGCGGAGAAGGCGCGGGCGGTCGGCCGCAAGGCGCTCGACGTCTATTTCAATCTCGCCAACTACCGAAACAACTGGAAGCGCCTGGGTTTCGGCGAGGACGAGGTCGCCCGGCCGGGCAGCGACCGGCTGGTGGATGCGGTGGTGGCTTATGGCACCGTGGACCAGATCGCAGCACGGCTCAAAGAACACCTCGACGCGGGCGCCGACCATGTCCCCGTGCAGGTCCTGACGAAGGATGAAAACCTGGTCTCGGCGCTGGCCGAACTGGCGGGGCCACTGGGACTGAATCCGTCCTGACGACTGGGGGAACTGGATGACCGAGGGAGTTTCGCTCAAGCCCGACCTGGGCCAGTTCGGCGTGTGGCTGCCGACCCGATCCCTCACCCCGGAGTTGGCCGCGGGCATCGAAACGCTGGGCTACGGCGCCGCGTGGATCGGCGGCTCCCCGGATGCCGATTTGTCCTGGGTCGATCCGGCCTTGGCGGGGACGACGTCGCTGCAGCTGGCCACCGGGATCGTCAACATCTGGTCGGCGCCCGCCCCGGCCGTGGCCGAATCCTTCCACCGCATCGAAACTCACCACCCGGGAAGGTTTTTGCTGGGCGTCGGGGTCGGCCACCCCGAGCACACCGAAGAGTACGTCACGCCGTACGACGCGCTGGTCTCCTACCTCGACCAGCTCGACGCGGCCCTGGTGCCCACCAGCCGGCGGGTGGTCGCGGCGCTCGGGCCGCGGGTGCTGCGGCTCGCCGCGCAACGCAGCGCCGGCGCGCACCCCTACCTGACCACCCCGGAACACACGGCCAAGGCGCGCGAGTTGCTCGGCGGGGCAGTGTATTTGGCGCCCGAACACAAGGTGGTGCTGAGCACGGACCCCGAACAGGCCCGCGAGATCGGCCGCCAGACCGTCGGGCATTACCTGGGTCTGAGCAACTACGTGAACAATTGGCTGCGGCTGGGGTTCACCGAAGCCGACGTGCGCAAGCCCGGCAGCGACAGGCTGATCGACGCGGTGGTCGCCCACGGCACCCCGGCGGCGATCGCGGGCCGGCTGCGCGAGCACCTGGACGCCGGAGCCGACCACGTGGCCGTCCAGGTGCTGGGCGGCTACTCCGAAGAAACGCTGCTACCTGCGCTAACCGAATTGGCCGGCGCTCTGGGGCTAACTGCCACAAACTGACCGACCGGCTCGGTTAGGGTTTGGGGCATGCGGCTACTGGTCACCGGCGGCGCTGGTTTCATCGGCGCCAATTTCGTGCACAGCACCGTTCGCGAGCACCCCGAGGACTCCGTGACGGTGCTCGATGCCCTGACCTATGCGGGCCGGCGCGAGTCGCTGGCCGGCGTCGAGGACGCCATCGAGCTGGTGGTCGGCGACATCACCGACGCCGAGCTGGTGTCGCGGCTGGTCGCCGAATCCGACGCCGTGGTGCATTTCGCCGCGGAGAGCCACGTCGACAACGCGCTGGAGGGCCCCGAGCCGTTCCTGCACACCAACGTGGTCGGCACGTTCACCATTCTGGAAGCGGTGCGGCGTTACGGCGTGCGGCTGCACCATATCTCGACCGATGAGGTCTACGGCGACCTGGAGCTCGACGACCCACAGCGGTTCACCGAGGCGACGCCGTACAACCCGTCCAGCCCCTATTCGGCGACCAAGGCCGCCGCCGACATGCTGGTGCGGGCCTGGGTGCGGTCGTACGGGGTACGCGCGACGATCTCGAACTGCTCCAACAACTACGGGCCGTATCAGCACGTCGAGAAGTTCATCCCGCGCCAAATCACCAACGTGCTCACCGGGCGGCGACCCAAGCTGTACGGTGCCGGCGCCAACGTCCGCGACTGGATCCACGTCGACGACCACAACAGCGCGGTGCGGCGCATCCTGGAATCCGGCGAGATCGGTCGCACGTATCTGATCAGCTCCGAGGGTGAGCGCGACAATTTGACCGTGCTGCGAACGTTGCTGGCGATGATGGGCCGCGAACCCGATGACTTCGACCACGTCACCGATCGCGCCGGCCATGACCTGCGCTACGCCATCGACCCGTCGACGGTGTACGACGAATTGTGTTGGGCGCCAAAGCATACCGACTTCGAGGAGGGGCTGCGTGAGACCATCGACTGGTATCGCGCGAACGAATCGTGGTGGCGCCCGTTGAAAGACGCCTCGGAAGCACGCTACGAAGAACGCGGGCAGTGACGTGGAAATTCGCGAACTGAAGATCCCCGGCGCCTGGGAGATCACGCCCAGGGTTCATGGCGATCCGCGCGGCCATTTCTTCGAATGGCTGACCGACAAGGGATTCAGCTCCTTCGCCGGTCACCGGTTGGACGTTCGGCAAGCCAATTGCTCGGTGTCCTCGGCGGGCGTACTGCGCGGACTGCACTTCGCCCAGGTGCCGCCGAGCCAGGCCAAGTATGTGACGTGCGTGCGTGGCGCGGTGTTCGACGTCGTCGTCGATATCCGGGTGGGCTCACCGACGTTCGGGCAGTGGGATTCGGTGCTGCTCGATGACACCGAGCACAGGACGATTTACCTTTCCGAAGGCCTCGGACACGGATTTCTGGCATTGCAAGACAATTCGACGGTGATGTACTTGTGCTCGGCGGAATACAACCCGCAACGCGAACACACCATCTGCGCAACGGATCCGGCGCTGGGAATCGATTGGCCGCTGGTCGACGGCGCACCGCCCACTCTGTCCGACCGTGATGCCGCGGCCCCCAGCTTCGACGAAGTGCGCGCCTCCGGCCTGCTTCCCACGTGGGAGGAGACGAACGCGTTCATCGACGGTTTGCGGGCAAGACCCACGAATTGACGCGGTGAATACGATCGCCCATTCCGGCGAGGTGCGTTATCCCGCAACGTTGTTGACGCTCACCGAGCGCAAAATCGTTTTCACCGCCCTAGCTGCTTATTAGACGCATATATATTAACGAATCCGTTGCGCCCGCCGAATTGAACCAGTACGGTAAACCGGCCCAATTCAGCGTTCGGTGGCGCTAGGATTGCGCCGATGATGCCGACGACGCCCTGTTCAGATGGCGGGAACCGCCGATGAAACTCGGGCAGGTGTTCGATCCGCGAAGCAATGCGCTCAACGCATGGCGGTTAGCGCTCGCGGGCGAGGTCATCTTTTGGCACACCTACCCGATCCGGGGTCATCTGCCTTCGCTGCGGGCCGTGCTGCAGCTGCTGCTCTGCGTCGGCGTGGACGGGTTCTTCGCGATCTCGGGGTTCCTCATCACCGCGAGTTGGCTCAGTAACCCGCGGCTGCGTGCCTATCTCGCCGCTCGCGCGCTTCGCATCCTG
Source organism: Mycobacterium sp. NTMscope_MAC_269 (assembly GCF_976985695.1). Lineage (NCBI taxonomy): Bacteria > Bacillati > Actinomycetota > Actinomycetes > Mycobacteriales > Mycobacteriaceae > Mycobacterium > Mycobacterium sp. NTMscope_MAC_269. The sequence goes on along the minus strand of NZ_OZ335668.1, from coordinate 5,204,324 downwards.
CCCGGCTTCTACGTCTGCATGATCGTGACGGCGTTCGTGTTCGCCCCGCTCAGTTTGGCGATCCAGGGCGGTTCGGCGGCCCGGCTGCTGTTCTCGTTCGCGCCGTTCGAGTATGTCCTGAAAAACATCGCGGTTTTGTGGCTCAAGCCCGACGTCGGCGGCACCCCGCACGACATTCCCAACGCGGGCATCTGGAACGCCTCGCTGTGGTCGCTGTTCTGGGAAGTGATGTGTTATTTGGTCGTCGCCATCATCGGCGTCGCCGGACTCGCCAACCGCCGGTGGGTTTCCCCGGCGATCTTGGTGGTGGCGGCGATCGGGGCTTCGATGATGCCGCCCGTCACCTTCCCCGAGGTGTTCAATCGTCCGACCGGCAACGTGGGCGTCGTCATCATCTTCCTGGCCTGCCGCGCCGCGATCATGTTCGCGGCGGGGGCGTTTCTGTATCAGTGGCGCGACGTCATTCCCGCGCGGTGGTCGTTGGTCGCGGTGAGCGTGGTCATCGTGCTGCTGGCCGGTCAGCTGCCGGATTACCGGGTGGTCGCCGCCGTCCCCCTGGCCTATGCCGTCGTCGTTTCCGGCTCCCTGCTGCACAACAAGCGCTTGCGATTGCGCACCGACGTGTCCTACGGCATGTACATCTACGCGTACCCCACGCAGCAGCTTTTGGCCGTCCTCGGCCTGCTCAGCCTCAATCCGTTCGTGTTCTGTCTCGCCGTGGCGCTCGCGACCCTGCCGCTGGCCGCGGCGAGTTGGTTCCTCGTCGAAAAGCCGGCAAGGTCCCTCAAGGCGCGGCTCAAACGAAAATCTGCCCGTTCTCGCGAAGCGGCGATGGTGCTGCCGCCGGAGGTCCCGGGCGCCGCATAGCCGCGGACGTCGCCACAGCCCAAGGACTCACATGACGGCGCCACCGGGTTTCCCGGTTGTCACCGGCCACCGGCTTCCGGCCGATACGATGGCGCCGACGGCGCGTGGGGCAACGGAGTGCGGAGGCAGATGAAGATAGGGCAGGTATTCGATCCGCGACGGAACGCGCTCAACGTCCTTCGGTTGGCGCTGGCGGCCGAGGTCATGCTGTTTCATTCCTGGCCCGCCACGGGACACATGCCGCCGAAGTCGACTCTGCAGCTTTTCTTCTCGGTGGGCGTGGACGGCTTTTTCGCGATCTCCGGCTTCCTGATCACCCGCAGCTGGCTCACCGACCCCCGACTGCGTGACTACCTCGCCGCCCGCGCCCTGCGCATCCTGCCCGGGTTCTACGTCTGCCTGATCGTGACCGCATTCGTCTTCGCCCCGCTCAGTGTGGTGATCCAGGGCGGCTCGGCCGCAAAGTTGCTGGCGTCCACCGGACCGCTCGCGTACGTCCTGAAGAACAGCGCGGTCGCCTACCTGCAGCCCACTATCGAGGGAACACTGCACGACGTGCCGATGGGACCCGGCTGGAACGGTTCGATGTGGTCGTTGGTCTGGGAATTGCTGTGCTACTTCTTCGTCGCCGCCATCGGCGTGGCGGGGCTGGCGAATCGGCGCTGGGTATCCCCCGCGGTTTTGGTAATAGCAACGCTGGGCGCGTTGGTCCTGCCGCCCCTGACATTCCCGGGGGTATGGACCATTCCGCAGCTCGCGGTGCGCTCGGCCATCATGTTTTCGGCCGGCGCCATCATGTATCAGTGGCGAGACGTCATTCCCGCGCGATGGTCGCTGGTCGCGGTCTGCGTCGTCATCGTGGTGGCCGCGGGGTTCCTGCCCGACTACCGGGTGGTCGCCGCGCTTCCGCTGGCCTACGCCGTCGTCGTCTCGGGCTCCTTGCTCAAGAGCGAACGGTTGCGGCTGCGCACCGATTTGTCCTACGGCGTGTACATCTACGCGTTCCCCGTCCAGCAGTTGCTGGCCGTCTGTGGTCTCGCGACGCGGCTGCACCCGGTGCTGTTCTTCCTTGCCGCGGTGACGGCCACCCTGCCGCTGGCTGCCGCGAGCTGGTTCGTCATCGAAAAGCCCTCGATGTCGTTGAAACGCCGGCTCCGACGCAAGTGGGCCGCGCCCGTCGCCTCCAGCGGCGACGAACCCCGCCCCGATGACACAGCCGAGGCCATGGCCGACCGGCCCGCTCCGAAGGCCTCGGACACCGCCTAGCTGCGCATCGGTCGCCGCCGACAACGCTCGAACCCTGTCGGACCCCTAGCCGACGGCGGTAATATGCCCCCTGGGTGGCGGTGCACGACGGGCGGTGGCCGATGACCCTCGGACAGGTATTCGACGGGCGGAAAAACGCCCTGAACGCGTGGCGGCTGGTGCTGGCGGCCGAAGTGATGCTGTGGCACTGCTGGCCCATCACCGGGCGGTTGCCGCCGGCGGCGACGTTGCAACTTCTGTTCTCGATAGGGGTCGACGGGTTCTTCGCGATCTCGGGATTCCTCATCACCAGGAGTTGGCTCACCGACCCCCGACTGCGCGACTATCTCGCCGCACGCGCCCTGCGGATCCTGCCCGGCTACTACGTCTGCCTCATCGTGACCGCGTTGGTCTTCGCGCCGCTGAGCGTGGCGATCCAGGGCGGTTCGGTCGGCAAGCTCTTGTCGTCGGGCGCGCCGCTGGAGTACATCCTGAAAAACAGCGCGGTGGCTTACGTCCATCTCGATATCGGCGGAACACCAAGCGGCATACCACATTCCGGGCTCTGGAATGGCTCGCTGTGGTCTCTTGTCTGGGAAGTGATCTGCTACCTCGCGGTCGCCGGTATCGGTGTGGCGGGCCTGGCGCATCACCGCTGGGTCTCTCCGGCGATGCTGGTCCTGGCTACGGGCCTGGCAACGGCATTGCCTCCGATGACGTTTCCGGGGGTGTGGACCATCCCGCAGATCGCCGTGCGCTCGGCGATCATGTTCGCCGCGGGAGCCGTCCTCTATCAGTGGCGAGAGTTGATCCCGGCCCGGTGGTCGCTCGTCGGGGTAAGTGTCGTCATTGTGCTGGCGGCCAGCCTGCTGCCCGATTACCGCACGGTCGCCGCCCTCCCGCTGGCCTACGCGATCATCGTGTCCGGCGCCTTGCTGAAGAGCAGCCGCTTGCGGCTACGCACGGATCTGTCCTACGGGGTCTACATCTACGCGTTTCCCACCCAGCAACTGTTGGCCGTGTGCGGGCTTGCGCGCCTGCAACCGGTTGTGCTCTTCCTCGTCGCCGCGGCGGCGACGCTGCCCTTGGCCGCGGCGAGCTGGTTCCTCGTCGAAAAGCCCGCGATGGCTCTCAAGCGGCGGCTCAAACGGAAGCGGACGGATTGCGCCGACGCCGACGGTGGGCACCCTGCCACCACAGCGCCACGGTGAGCACTTCGGCCCCGACGCTGAACCATTCTGGCTTGGCCATGGACGTAGGAACCCCTCAGGGCGCGGCGAGTGCGGCTTCGTCGGCCATCAGCCCCTCGAGCTTGCTGGTGGTGGCGGAAAAGACGGACTTGGCGATGGCCAGTATCCGGTCGCGCACGCGGGGCTTCGCCGCCGCGGACGGCAGCAGGTGGCCGATCAGGTGACCGAAGAGGTCCAGGCGTGCCGTCGATAGCCACGACATCAGGTCCGGGTCGTCGAACCAGCACAACTGGCTGCTGTAATCGGCCAACGCAAGCCGCAGCCAGTCGACGTCGGTGTCCGGATGCGGCAGGGGCGCGCAGAGCGCGTTTTTGCGTGAGTCGTCGGGGTACGTGGCCTCCACGTGAGCGATCAGCGCCGCGCTGAAGATCTGCTGGCAGCCGCGCACGCTTTGCAGGGTGATGCGAGCCGAATCGAAAACCGGTGTGGCGGGCCGCTTTTCGGCGCCATCAGCGGTGCAGTCGAGGTAGAGCTCGCGGCCGCTGACCGCCACCGTGCCCCGGTCGAGGACCATCTTGTCGGCCTCGATGGCCTGCAGGTGACCCATGCGCACCACGTCGGCGATTCGTCGCAGCTGCTCGAGTTCGAGACGGGTGACGGTCGCGCAGCGGTACATCGCGGGCCGGACCGCGGGGTCGATCCGCAACAGCAGGCCGGCCTGCTCGAGGCGGGCGAACAGATCGGGCACCGACGCCGCGTCGTTGATCGCCCGCAGTTGCGCGGTGAAACTGGCCTTGATCTTCTCGGCGAACAACGCGCCGGGCTGCATGGTCTCGCGGTCCAACAGCCAGGAATCGCGGGGCATGATCCAGGTGAGCCGGTCCGGCTCGACGCCCTGGCCCAGTAGCCACAGGCAGGTGTCGATGCCGGTCTTGCCGGCCCCGACGATGACGTAGCGCTCGTAGGCGCCGCGCCGCGGCAGGTCGCCGGGCGGGACGCAGTCGATGCCGGCGTCGACCCGATACGGTGGCGGGCGCATCGCGGGGACCGTGACCCGCATGTAGGTGGCGTCGACGACGCGGCGCGCCACCCGGACGGTGTAGTCGGCGCCGGCCAGCGTGCGGAACCGCCCTTCACCGCGGTTTTGGCCGAGGTATTCGCTCATCGGGAAGTAGCTGACCCGCCCGGTCGGCAGCAGACGCCGACGCATGATGTGGTCGTAGTACGCACAGATCTCACCGGCGGTGGCCAGTTCGTAAAGGCCCTGGTTCCAACCGACTTGGTCGATGGCGTCACCGCCCAGCGGCATCGAGTTGACGCCGTAGAACGCCGAGGGCTGGTGCAGCCGCACGAACGGGTAGGCCATGGTCCAGTGCCCGCCGGGCGCGTGGTTGCGGTCCACCACCACGACGCGCGGCGGCGACGCCGGTGCCGCTGAGGCCTCAGAGACCAGCGCGTCGATGAACGCCATCGCCATGGCGCCCGCGCCGACCACCAGGTAGTCGGCCTCGATGGTGTGCATACCGCTGCCAGGCTAGCCCGCCACCCACCTTGCCAAGCCCCGAACCGGGTTACTAGGATATGCAAGTATCCGCTTGAGCGCGTCAATCACATTCGAGGGCCCAATGACCACACAAATTCCCCACTTCATCGACGGTCAGCGCACCGCCGGCCGGTCCGGCCGCACCGCCGACGTCTTCGACCCCAGCACCGGGGGCGTCCAGGCGCAGGTGCCGATGGCCGGCCAGGCCGACATCGACGCCGCGGTCGCGTCGGCCGCCGAGGCCCAAAAGGGTTGGGCTGCAACGAATCCCCAGCGCCGCGCCCGGGTGATGATGCGGTTCATCGAGCTGGTCAACAAACACAACGACGAGCTCGCCGAGCTGCTGTCGCGCGAGCACGGCAAGACCCTGGCCGACGCCAAGGGCGACATCCAGCGCGGCATCGAGGTCATCGAGTTCTCCATCGGCATCCCGCACCTGCTCAAGGGCGAGTACAGCGAGGGCGCCGGACCGGGCATCGACGTGTATTCGCTGCGCCAGCCACTCGGCGTGGTCGCCGGCATCACCCCGTTCAACTTCCCGGCGATGATCCCGCTGTGGAAGGCCGGCCCCGCGCTGGCTTGCGGCAACGCGTTCGTGCTCAAGCCCAGCGAGCGCGACCCGTCGGTCCCGGTGCGCCTGGCCGAACTGTTCGTCGAGGCAGGTCTGCCGCCGGGCGTGTTCCAGGTCGTGCACGGCGACAAGGAGGCCGTCGACGCCATCCTGAACCACCCCGACATCGCGGCGGTCGGGTTCGTCGGCAGCTCCGACATCGCCCAGTACATCTACGCCGGCGCGGCCGCCACCGGCAAGCGTTCGCAGTGTTTCGGGGGCGCCAAGAACCACATGATCGTGATGCCCGATGCCGATTTGGACCAGGCGGTCGACGCGCTGATCGGCGCCGGATACGGCAGCGCGGGCGAACGCTGCATGGCGATCAGCGTCGCGGTCCCGGTCGGTGAGCAGACCGCGGACCGGCTGCGGGCCCGGCTGATCGAGCGGATCAACAATCTGCGAGTGGGCCACAGCCTGGACCCCAAGGCCGACTACGGCCCGCTGGTGACCGAGGCCGCCGTGGCACGGGTGCGCGACTACATCGGCCAGGGTGTCGACGCGGGCGCCGAACTGGTCGTCGACGGCCGCGATCGCGCCAGCGACGACCTGACTTTCGGTGACGCCAACCTCGAAGGCGGCTTCTTCATCGGGCCGACCCTGTTCGACCACGTCACCCCGAACATGTCCATCTACACCGACGAAATCTTCGGGCCGGTGCTGTGCATCGTGCGGGCCCACGACTACGAGGAGGCCTTGCGGCTGCCGTCGGAGCACGAGTATGGCAACGGCGTGGCGGTGTTCACCCGCGACGGCGACACCGCCCGCGACTTCGTCTCCCGCGTGCAGGTCGGCATGGTCGGTGTCAACGTGCCGATCCCGGTGCCGGTGGCCTACCACACCTTCGGCGGCTGGAAGCGTTCCGGCTTCGGCGACCTCAACCAGCACGGGCCGTCGTCGATCCTCTTCTACACCAAGACCAAGACCGTGACCCAGCGGTGGCCGTCGGGCATCAAGGACGGTGCCGAATTCGTCATTCCCACAATGGATTAGGCCGCACATGTTTACCCTTGACGACGACGAACGGGTGATCACCGAGACGGCCGCCGCGTTCGCCGCCAAGCGCATAGCCCCACACGCCCTGGAATGGGATGCTGCCAAACACTTTCCGACCGACGTGCTGCGGGAATCGGCCGAGCTCGGCATGGCGGCGATCTACTGCCGCGAGGACGTCGGCGGCAGCGGGCTGCGCCGGCTGGACGGGGTCCGCATCTTCGAGCAGCTGGCCATCGCCGATCCCACGACCGCGGCGTTCCTGTCGATCCACAACATGTGCGCGTGGATGATCGACACGTTCGGCACCGCCGAGCAGCGCAAGGACTGGGTCCCGCGCCTGGCGTCGATGGACGTCATCGCCAGCTACTGTCTCACCGAGCCCGGCGCCGGCTCCGACGCCAGCGCGTTGAGCACCCGGGCCGTCAAACAGGGCCCCGAAAAAAATGCAGATTACGTGCTCGACGGGGTCAAGCAATTCATCTCCGGCGCGGGCGCCTCGGACGTCTATGTGGTGATGGCCAGGACGGGCGGCGAGGGACCGCGCGGCATCTCGGCGTTCGTCATCGAAAAGGACAGTCCCGGGCTGAGTTTCGGCGCGCTGGAGGAGAAAATGGGCTGGCACGCCCAGCCCACCGCCCAGGTGATCCTTCAGGGGGTACGGGTGCCCGCCGACGCGATGCTGGGTGGCGCGGACGGCGAGGGCGCCGGGTTCGGCATCGCGATGAACGGCCTCAACGGTGGGCGGCTCAACATCGCCGCGTGCTCGCTCGGCGGCGCGCAGGCCGCCGCCGACAAGGCCGGAGCCTACGTTCGCGATCGGCAGGCGTTCGGCAAGTCGCTGCTCGACGAACCGACCATCCGGTTCACCCTGGCCGACATGGCGACCGGCCTCGAGACGTCGCGAATGATGTTGTGGCGGGCGGCCACAGCGTTGGACACCGACGATCCCGACAAGGTGGAGTTGTGCGCGATGGCCAAGCGCTACGTCACCGACACCTGCTTCGAGGTCGCCGACAAGGCTTTGCAGTTGCATGGCGGCTACGGCTACCTGCGCGAGTATGGTCTGGAAAAGATCGTGCGCGACCTGCGGGTGCACCGAATTCTGGAAGGCACCAACGAAATCATGCGAGTGGTCATCGGTCGGGCAGAAGCCGCACGGTTCAGAGCTTCTCCGGCAACCGCATAGAAGGGTCTTCAGATGACCGAGCACTTGACCGTGGCTTTCCTGGGGTTGGGCCACATGGGCGGGCCCATGGCGGCGAACCTCGTTGGGGCCAACCACGCGGTGCGCGGATTCGATCCGGTGCCTGCCGCACTGTCCGCGGCGACCGCGGCCGGCGTCACCGGATTCGACAGCGCCGTTGACGCGGTGGCCGGGGCCGACGTGGTCATCACCATGCTGCCCAACGGCGAGTTGGTCAAACGTTGCTACGCGGAGATTCTGCCCGCGGCACGATCTGGTGCGCTGTTCATCGACAGCTCCACGATCTCGGTCGACGACGCCCGCGAGGTGCACGCGCAGGCGGAATCGCGCGGCGTCGCCCAGCTGGACGCGCCCGTCTCGGGAGGGGTGAAGGGGGCCGTCGCTGGGACACTGGCGTTCATGGTGGGCGGTGACGAGGACGCCCTGCAGCGGGCGCGCCCGGTGCTCGAACCCATGGCGGGCAAGATCATTCACTGCGGGGCGGCCGGGGCCGGGCAGGCCGCCAAGGTGTGCAACAACATGGTGCTGGCCGTGCAGCAGATCGCGATCGGCGAGGCGTTCGTCCTGGCCGAGAAGCTCGGGTTGTCGGCGCAGTCCCTGTTCGACGTCATCACCGGGGCGACCGGCAACTGCTGGGCCGTGCACACCAATTGCCCTGTGCCGGGCCCCGTTCCGACCTCGCCGGCCAACAACGACTTCACGCCGGGCTTCGCGACCGCGCTGATGAACAAGGACCTGGGTCTGGCGATGGACGCGGTGTCCTCCAGCGGTTCGGCCGCCCCCCTGGGCCGCCACGCCGCCGAGATCTACGCTGAGTTCGCCGCCTCCCACGGCGACAAGGACTTCAGCGCAATCATCGAGACGCTGCGCTGACCTTGCGCGCAGCGTCGACTTGTGGTGGGAAATAAGCCGATTCGCGCCAACAGTTCGACGCTGGGGGCGCCACAGGGTTAGAAGTCCCCCGCGTTGCGGCGCAACGTCTCGATGGACGACGCCAGGTCCTGCGATTCGGTGTCGGTCATCCCGAGATCGGCGAACACCTGCTTGTTGAGCGTGACGGTGGCGTCCTCGACCGTCGAGCGGCCCAGGTCGGTGATCTGCACCAGCGTGGTGCGCCCGTCGGTGGGGTGCGGAACCCGCTGCACCAGCCCGTCGGCCTCCAGCCGGCGGATCGCGTGGGTCACGCTGGTGACATGGACCTGCAGCCGGTCGGAGGCCTTGGTGATGGGTAGCGCCCCGGCCCGGCTGAACGCCAGCAGCCGCAGCAATTCGTACCGGGAGAAGCTCAGGTCGTAGGGGCGCAGCGCCGTCTCCACCCGGGCCAGCAGGATCTGGTGCGCACGCATCACCGACGTCACCGCGACCATGCCCGGAGCCACGTCGCCCCACCCGGCGCGCTCCCAGTTGGCGCGCGCCGCGGCGATCGGATCACGCTTGTCCGGTCGTGAGTCGGCCACGCCCCTTCTTACCGCACTTGGCGCCCCAGCGTGGCCTTTCCCAGCGCCGCCAGCACCGCCGTCGTCGATGCCCGGCCGCCCACGGTAATCCGCGCGCCACCGTCCGCGTAATACCGCACCCGCGGCCCATTGTCGCCGAAAACCTCACGCCACGGCCGACACTGCCTATCCCGCCCACCCGTCGGGGACGGCAGATACATGAAATTCGCATGCGCGTCGGTCGTATAGATGCCCACCGCGCTGAGCCGCATCCGGAGATAGCGGCGTTCGGCGGTGATCAACCGGATCCGTCGCGCCAGCTCGCTTTCCGCGTCATACGACGCCGCGACCGCAAGCAAACCGGTGATCGCGATGCCGAACGGCGCCTGCTGGCGCCATAGCATCGGCGCCAGCTCGTGCGACGCCACCGCGTAACCGATCCGCAGGCCCGCCAGGCCATAGGCCTTGGAGAAGGTCCGCACCACCACCACGTTGGGGAATCGCGCGACCAAGGCCGCCACGTCGAAACGGTGTTCGGGATCGGCGAACTCGATATAGGCCTCGTCGAGCAGCACGACGGTGTCGCGCGGGACCCGGCGCAGAAACCGAATCACGGCGGCCGTGGGTTCGAGCGTGCCGGTCGGGTTGTGCGGCCGGCACAGCACCACGACGCGGGCGCCCGCGGCCGCGTCGGCCAGCGCGGCGAGGTCGTGGTGGCCGTGTTCGTCCAGCGCGACGAGCGACGGGTTCAGCCGTGCCATTTGCGCGATGATCGGATAACCGTCGAACGTCGGCGACGCCATCACCATCGTGTCACCGGGCACCGTCAGCGCCTGCAGTGTCTGCAACACGACACCGGTCGCCCCGGCGCCCGGCACCACCCGGCCGGCGGGCACGCCGATGTGGCGGGCAATCACGTCGCGCAACCGCTCCGGTAGGAACTCCGGATACCGGTTCGCCGCGCACACGGAACGAATCAACGCCGAACGCACCGCCGGCAGCGGCGGAAACGGATTCTCGTTGAGCGACAAGGCAAACGGATCGACGGCGTGGGGCAGCGCATCGCAGGCCTCCCCGGCCACCAGGCCCCCGGGGTGCATCAGTCTCGCCCGCCCCAGCGCACCGCGGCCGCGCCGGCGAAATCGCCGGCGTGCGCGAATGCCGCCATCATGACCACGTCCCCGGCGCCCAGCCGGCCGTCGGCTATGGCGCGGTCCAGGTTGATCGGGATCCCAGCGCCGAACAGGTTGCCGCACTCGTCAAAAGTGTCGACGTGCCTGGCTTCGGGCAACTCGAGCGCGTCGCGCCAATTGCGCAGAAACGCCCTGTTCGGCTGGTTGGTAACGAGCACGCCGATGTCCTTGGCGACCAGCCCGATTCGATCGCATACCGCCAGCGCCACTTCGGGAACCTGCCGGTTGCCGCGGGCCAGCACTTTGGTGATCTTGCTCTCGGTGAAACCGATGCTGCCCTCGCCGGGACCGGCTTGCCACCACTTGCGCGGCGGATCGTAGGAAAGCGTCATTTCGCCCGCGAATTGCCCGTAGGTGCGGCACTCGACATCGAGTATCGGCGATTGCTCACTCACCGCGACCAGCCCCACCGCCGCCCCGTCACCGGGCACCGCCGACTGCGCCTTGCGGCGAATGGTCGGCTGATCGAAGAATTGTCCGGCCGCATTTTGCGCGATGGCGATGAGCGCGGTGCGCCCTTCGCCGGCCGTCAACAATTTCCGGGCCACGTTGAGCGCCAAGACAAATGCGGCGCAGCCTCCGTTGTTCAGGTCGAGCACCCAGGACGGCCGCATGCCCAGCCGATGGGCAATGCTGCCGCCCTGGCCGTAGAAGGCCATATCGGGCACCTGAGTGTGCGTGATCAGCACGTCGACGCTCTCGATGGCGTCGTGGCCGTGCCGCTCGATCAACCCGCGGGCCGCACGTTCGATCATGTCGACGGAACTCTCGTTCGCGCCGACGTGATGGCGAAACCTCGGGGCGCGGAACATCACGTTGTCGCGCAGCTCGTCGGATTCGGCGAATCGCGCGTAGTAGTCGGCGGGAATCGGCTCGCCCGGCAGATAGGAAGAGACGTCGATCAGGCTGACGCTTGGCTTACCCATGGTGCGCTCATCTCATCCATCCAGGGGTCACCGGCAGACCGTTGCGGTGGCGGTACTCGGCGATCGCTTTGAGGTTGCGCATCTCCAGCAGATGGCCGGCCCCGAACATGTCCCAGAAATCGCCGACCCATACGGGCCGCTGCGCCGGCGCGGTCTCCGGATACGGATTACGGTCGTAGAAGGGGTGGTGGCAATTGGTCCACAGCACAACCGATCCCGGCCTGTCGAGAACGGTCTGGGCGTCGACGACCCGCATCAGGTAGATCATCCACAGATGCTTGCCTTGGTCCCAGGCGCAGTGATAGTCCACGGTTCGCCCCTGCGGATTGGCGACGGTGCGGGTGTAGATCTTCGTTTCCGACCCGAGCCGGTCGTACGCCAGCCACAACCCGGCCTCTTCGGTGGGTGTGAACCCGCGCAGGCTGTATGTCCACTCCTCGAGGCTGCGGGTGTCGGCCATGTACTCGTACAACTCGTCGGGTGGACAGTCGACGTATTCGTTTACGGTGCAGTACTGTCCGAAAACCTGATCGTGCGGGTAGACCGACCGCATCATGTCCATGATGATCGGCGTGGCCTTCTCCCTCGGACTGGTTTCGATGCGGGTGACCCCATCGATGAGGTCGGGAATGTCCTCAAGCGCTGGCAGCGACATTGGCGTGGTTCTCCTTGTCGAACGAGATCTGATCCACGGCAGCGCCTTTGGCTGGTGCTGCGGTGAGAAATGGTGCAAACGGCGGGATTTCGTCGGCAGCGCACTCGACACTGACCACCGCCGGACCGTCGACCTCGAGCGCCGCGCCCATGGCCGCGGCGAACCCCTGGACGTCGCTGACGTCCACCGATGTCAGGCTCGGGAACATCGCCGCCAGGCCAGCGCCCAGCCGGCTGGGACGAAAACGGTTGTAGCTGTAAAGGTCGCCGTAGAACAGCTGCTCGCGGGTCACGCACATGGCGTGCGCGTTGTTGTTGAACAGCACGAACGTCATCGGTAGCCGGTATTGCACGGCCGTGTGCACCTCCATGCCGTGCATGAAAAACGCGCCGTCGCCCGCGATCACCACGGTGCGGCCCCCGGGGCGGCCACTGTTGGCGCGCCCCAACGACATTCCGATCCCGGCACCGAAGCTGTAACCCATGCCGCCCATGCCGAGCGCGACGACGAACCTGCCGCCGCGACGCACCGGGAGATAGTGGATCGCCGCCGCGCCGGTGTTGCCGGCATCGACCACGATGTCGGCCCCGTCGGGCACGATGCCGTCCAGCACCGCCATGGCGTCGCGGTACCGCACGCCCGGGCCGGCGCAGGGCGGCGGTGACATCTCGGCGGGCCGGTCCGCGCCGGGGATGCGCGGACCGGCCGGCCGCCCGCGGTGGCGAACCGCATGGGTCAGCATGCGCAGCGAGCCGCGCAGGTCATCGGTGTGCACGTGGGTGCACGGCAGATACGGCGGCGCCGACCCGATCGAGATCGTCCGCACCGCCGCCAGCGCGTCGTCCAGGCCGGCGCGAGCGGTGACCCCCAGCCGGGTCCCGACAACGAGGCATACGGCGCTGCCGGCCACCGCTTCGGCCACGTCGCGGTGCCCCATGACGCCGGTCACCCCCAGCGCGCCCGGCGCCCGGGGCCCTGGTGCGCCGGCAACATCCTTGGCATCCGGGACGGTGGCCACCGGCGCGTGCAGGAGCGTGCGCAGCTCTTCGAGCTCGGCCCGGGCGTCGTCGCGGGCGACCTGCTCGCCGGCGATGATGATGATTCGGCCTCGCGCACGGCGCAATTCGCGCGCGATCGGATGCGGGTCGCCGATCCGCCCTCCCGCGCCGCCCTGAGCGCCGGTGTCGTGATGCCCTACCCCGACGTCCGCCTGCTGAATGTCCTTGGGCAGCAACAACACCGCCGGGCCACCGGTGCGCGCCGCGGCGATGGCCCGGGGCAGCAGCGAGACGACGTCGGCCGGCGTGCGCGGCCGTTCGCAGAACACCGATACCGCCGAGAACAGCGCCTCGGCATTCAACGATCCATTTGCGCCACTGGTGTCCTGGAAGCTGCCCCGGCCGTCCATCGTGGTGGCGGGCTGGCCGACCAACGCCAGCACGGGAACCCGGCTCGCCAGCGACTCGCCCAGACCCGCGACGAGATTCAGCGATCCCCCACCCGAGGTCGCGGCCACCACGCCCAGGCCGGCACCGCTTCGGCTGTACCCGTCGGCCATGGTGGCCGCGGAGAACTCGTGCTTGGCCAGCACCGCCTCGATCGCGGAGCTGAAGTGCGCGGCGTCGTACAGGTCCTCGATGTTGGCGCCATCGACACCGAAGACGTGATCGACTCCGATGGCCGCGAGGCGCCCGACAATATGGTCGACCACCCGGTACCTGCCAAGCATGCCTGAAGAAACGAGGCAGGCGCGGCATCGGTTCATCACCGCCCGGGGCCAGCAAATGAACCGTTCGCCGCCGGCCACCGTGGTGCCTTAATGACGATCGAACTGCGCAACGTCGTGCGCGAGTACCGGGTCGGCGGCCAGGCGGTGCGCGCACTCGACGGCATCAGCCTGCGGCTGGCCGACGAGCAGTTCGTGTCGATCGTCGGGCCCTCCGGCGCGGGCAAAAGCACGTTGCTGCACCTTCTGGGCGCATTGGATTCCCCCGATTCCGGGTCCATCGCCTTCGACGGCGAAGAGATCGGCCGCCTCGGCGACGAACAGCAGTCGCGGTTCCGCCATCACCGGGTGGGCTTCATCTTCCAGTTCTTCAATCTGTTGCCCACGCTGTCGGCCTGGGAGAACGTGGCGATCCCCAAGTTGCTCGACGGCGTCCGGCTGGGCAGGGCCAAGCCGGGGGCGATCCGGCTGCTGGAACGCGTCGGACTCGGCGACCGGACTGAGCACCGGCCGGCGGAACTGTCCGGCGGCCAGATGCAGCGGGTGGCGGTGGCGCGCGCGTTGATGATGAACCCGCCGCTGATCCTGGCCGACGAACCGACCGGAAACTTGGACTCCACGACGGGCGCATCGATCTTGGCGCTCCTGGCCGAGGTGGCACACGAGGAAGATCGCGGCCGGCTGGTGGTGATGGTCACCCACAACCCCGAGGCGGCCGCGGCCACCGACCGGGTGATCACCCTGCAGGACGGCCGGGTCGGGTCGGACGTTATGGCGGTCGCGGGGTGAAACCCGGGGCGCAGCGCGGCTTTAAGATCACGGCGACGGCGAGCAGGCTGCGCGTGTTCAGTCTGCGGGAGCTTGGGGTGCATCGGCGCCGCACGTTCGCGTCGATCGCCGTAATGGCGGTCTCGGCAACGTATTTGGTGGCGATTATCGGGATCTTCGGGTCGATCACCGGCTCGGTCAGCCGGCTGTCCGACGGGATCGCGGGCGTCGCCGCGCTCGAGGTGTCCGGCATCACCGATGCCGGATTCCCCGACTCGATCCTGGCGGAGGTCGCAGCCGTCCCCGGCGTCGCCACCGCGGCACCGATGATTCGCACGTCGGCGTCCACGCCGACGGGGCCGGTGCTGCTGCTGGGCGCCGATGCGAGCACCGCCGCTCTGGGTGGCACCCTCAAAGACGCGGTCACCCGGCCCGTGCAGGCGCTGTCCGCGGCGCCGTCCGGCGTCCAGGTCGGGCCCCGTGTCGGCTATGCGAAAGGCCAAGCATTCCAACTGGGTTCGACTTCGGTCACGGTCACCGACGTGCTCGCCGGCAAACACTACGCGGACCTCAACGGCGGGCACTACGTTCTTGCACCACTTGCTTTGGCGCAGAACGCGACCGGCCGCACCGGCCAACTCGACTCGATACTGATCAGCACGAAGCCGGGCGCCGACGCCGGCGCCGTTCGCGCCGCGGTCACCGGGGCCGTGAACGGGCGCGCGATCGTCGCGGCCCCGAGCTTCCGGGCGGCCCGCGCCGGTGATGGTGTGCGACTGATGAACTACATGGCCCTGCTGGGCGCAGCGGTCGCGTTGGTGGTCGGCGCGTTTTTGATCTACACCACGATGACGATGGCGATCACCGCGCGCCGGCCGGTCATCTCGATGCTGCGCGCGATCGGCGGCCGGCGCGCCACCGTCGTCGGCGACATGCTCGCGGAGGCCGCGATTCTCGGGCTGATCGGCGGAGCCATCGGATCCGGCATGGGGATTGTGGCGGGCCACATCGCGATCGGCCGATTGCCCCCGGCGATGACACAGGGACTCGAGGCCCGTATCGAGTATTGGCTGCCCGGTTATGCGATACCGCTGGCGGTGGCGGCGACGGCGCTCACCAGCGTGGCGGCGTCGGCGATGGCGGCGCGGCAGGTGTACAAGGTTTCGCCGATCGAGGCGCTGGCTCCGATAGGGGCCTCGGCGGCCGACGTCGTGCCGCGCTGGCTGCGGGTCGCGAGTGGGGTTGGGGCCGTGGCGGTGTTCGCGGCCGCGACGTTTGTCGTCACCGGCCAGCGCGGCAACTACGCATTCGTCGCGATGGCCGTCGTGTTGGGCGCCGAGATCGCCCTGGGCTTCGCTCTCACCGCGCCCATCGTCAATGCCACGGCGGCGACGGCGCGCACGTTCGGCTCGTTCGGGGCGCTCGCGGCGGCGACGATCGAGCGCGCACCGCGCCGGGTGTGGGCGACCGTGATGACCGTGCTCATCGGGGTGCTCACCACCGTCGTGATCACCGGCACGAACGCCGACATGATTCGCTCGGCACGGGACATCTTTGCACCGGTCGCCGCTGCCGACGTGTGGGTGAGCGCGGACCCTCCCGACAGCTACCCGACCGGCGTTCTGCCACAAGGGCTTTCTGAGAAGGTCGCCGCGCTTCCCGGCGTGGCGCGGGTGACGGAGGGCGCGTTCGGGTTCGCCGTCGTCGGCGGCACCCGCGTCCTGCTCGACGGGTTCTCCGCGGGCAGCCACGACGCGCTCTTCCGCGCGCTCGACGAACGGGTGCGCGCCGACGTGCTCTCCGGTCGCGGGGTGGTGCTCACGCAGAACCTGGGCAGGGCCCTGCACGTTCGGACCGGCGACCAACTGCGGCTGCAGACGCCGCACGGCCCGCGGTCGGTGGCCGTGCTGGCCTTGGTGCCGTTCTTCTCGACCGTCATCGGCACCGTCGGAATCGATCTCGATCACATGCGCGCATGGTTCGATCGCCCGGCGGCGACGACGCTGCAGATCGCAGCGGCCCCCGGAGTGACTCGGCAGCGAGTCTTGGCCGACGTCCGCGAGGCGGTGCCGGCGCCGAACCACGTGTACGACGGCCGCGAAGCGCTGGCGGGGCTTCAGGCTCCACTGCACCAGAGCATGTTCATCGCCAACGCGGTGTGGATCATCGTCGTGGCGGTGGCCGCGGTCGCGCTGCTCAACACGTTGACGCTCTCGGTGACCGAACGCCGCCGCGAAATCGGTGTGCTGCGCGCGATGGGGTCGAGCCGTCGGTTCACCTTGCGGATGGTGCTGGCGGAGGCGGCCGGAATCGGTTTTGTCGGCGGCGTTTTGGGGCTTGCGCTCGGCCTGACCGACCAGTGGCTGTTCAGCCGCATCAGCGGGGGCGTCATGAATTTCGAAGTCGGCTTTCGGTTGAGCCCCTCCGCGCTCGCCTTCACGCTCGGGGCGCTGGCGATCAGCCTGCTCGGCTCGGTGCCGCCGGCACGACGCGCGGCGCACCTCAACATCATCGAGGCGGTCAGCGTCGAGTAGAGGTGGCGAATCCCTGCAGGTGGGGTTTGCACGGAAAGGGCACCGGAGTTCGCGGAAGGCTGCACAGCGCGGTGGTCTCGAATCCGGCCGCGGCGATGGCCTCGAGGGTTCGCCGGTTCGGCTCGCAACCGCCGGCCAGCCACGACCACGGCTTGGCGATCAGGTCTTGGAACCGGCCCGTCGCGCCGTGCCCGCGCACATGCTCGAGGACGACCAGCCGGCCCCCGGGAACCAGTACGCGCCGGATCTCAGCGAGGGTGGCGGCCACGTCGTCGACCGAGCACAACACGAGTCCGATATGCGCGGAGTCGAAAGAGTTGTCCGGGAAGGGAATCGACTCGCCGGCTCCCTCGACGATGTCCACCGGGACGCCGCGCCGCTCGGCGAGCCGGGAGGCCATCCGCCGAAACGGCGCCTCGGGCTCGACCGCGGCGACCGACGTCACCGTCGCGGGCAGAAACATCAAGTCGGTCCCCGGCCCCAGTCCGAGCATCAACAACCGGCCGGTGGCATTGCTCAGCGCAGCTCGTCGATAGCGGTGGTAGAAGAGCCGGTCGAAAACCGGCTGACCGAATCGATAGACATACGGAAACAAGAGATTTCGCAGCGTCATCGACCACCCAGGTCGATTCGGAACGGCGGATATTCGTCGCGCATCAACGACACGTACACCGCCACCCGGTAGCGCCAGCGCACCATGCCCATGAGCAGATCGAACGCGCCGTGCGGGATCGTCCCGGTGCACAACAGCGCCACCGCGGCGATGAGGCACAGCACCTGCAGCAGCGGCTCCATGGACCAGCACAGCAGAACCTGAGGGATCGCCAGCAGCCACTTCGCCGGCACGGCCGAGCTTTTCAGCCGTTCCGGATAGTCGACCGCGAGGTCGGCCGGGTAATCGGGCTGAGGCGCGAGCGTGAAAGGGGGGTACTTGTCGGTGCTGTTCATCGGGAACCGGTAGTTCATCACTCGCCACGACCAGCGCAGCACCCCGACGTTGAATTCGAAGAGCGGCCGCGGGTATCGCCCGGTGCACAAGATGGCCGCGCCGGCGGCGGCCACCGAGAACGGATACACCAGGTAGAGCAGTATCAAGATCGGGTAGTGCGGGACGGCCAGCACACACCACTTCACCAACCACAGCCAGCGCGACGGCGCATCGACATCGCCTCGCACCGTCACGCAATCCGCCGGGCTGTTCACGGGCTTGACGGAACCGTCGCCGCTACCCCCAAGTTTCGGCTGATTTCAGTGGACATCCGGCGGTGGCTCGTGGCGCGCAGAAATGCCGTCAGCGCCGAGGCCTGCAGCCGGTCCGAGATCAGTGCGGCCGGCCCCAACACGAGTTCACCGTGCGACACCGGCAACGAGGCCACCCACGACACGGCCATCACCTTGCGCCGCCGGGTCTTCTCGTACCACCGCAGCGCGCTCGACACATCGGCGCCGCCGCGGCGTGCCCCACGACGCAGGTCCGCCAGCGCCCGGCACAGCACCATCGTGTCGAGCAACGCCTGGTTGGTCCCCTGCGCGAGAGTGGGCGGCATCGTGTGCGCGGCATCGCCGAGCAGCGTGACCGCGCCCCGGCCCCCGCGCGGGATCGGGTGCCGGAAATGCGGAAACGGCGAGCGGGCCAGATCGTCGTCGGTCAACGTCGCCAGCACCCGATCGACCGAGTCGGACCATCCGGCGAAATGGGACCGGATCATCTCGATCGGGCGTTGCGGTCTGACGAAGTCATGCGACCACGGCAGGTCGAACCACCACTGCACGTCACAACCGCCGGCCGGCCACAGGCCGAGATTTCCCCGCGCACCGATGATCATCAGCGCGGCGTCGGAGTCCGTGATCTCGGGGGTCTCCGGCAGAGTGGCCAGGCCCTGCCAGCTACACCAGCCGGTGGGCTTCGCGTCGCGCGCGCCCACCCAGTCGCGCACCATCGAGTGCAGGCCGTCGGCCCCGATCAGCACGTCCCCGTCGGCGACGGTGCCGTCGGCGAACTCGACGCGGACCCCGTCACCCGAGTCGATCACCGCGATCACCCGCGCGCCGCACCGGATCCGCTCGACCGGGAACCCCTTCAGGAGCCGTTCCAGCAGGACGCGGCGCGGAACCATCCGCACCGGTGCGCCCAACCGCCGCACCATCGCGGTCACGTCGAGGGTGGCCAGCGGACGCCCCGCCGACGTCACCGCCCGCACGGTGGCCAGCAGCCGACCGGCGCCGTCCATGTCGACACCCAGCTGGTTCAGCACCGTCTCGCCGTTGGACCAGATCGTCACCGCGCCGCCGGCGGCCTCCACATCGGGCCGCCGCTCGAAGACGCTGACGTCATGGCCATCGCGCAGCAATCCCCGGGCGACGGAGATGCCGGCCACGCCGGCGCCCACCACCAGCACCCGAAGCGGACGCCCGTAGCCGAACACGCTGGCTCCGATCCTCTACAGCGAACGCTGCAACAGCACCTTGCCGCTGTCGGCGGCGACCACTTGCACGGCGGCGATCTGGTCGACCGGGGTCGAGATCGCGCCCGCGGGTGTCGCGGTGTGGCCGGGTACGGCCACCCACGTCGCCAGCCGGGTTTGGCTGCCGTCGCGGCCCACCACGACCATCGCCAGCGTGTCATGGTGCGCGTTCAGCGGGGCCAAACACACGCACCGAAGGGCGATGGATGTCCCCCAGTGCTGGCCGGTGACCTGCACGCTGGAGGTCAGCAGCGAGGTGCCCACCTGCGCCATCGGCTCAGCCGACGCGGTCACCTGCTGCGCCGGAGTCGACGACCACCCCTCAAGGCCGACGAACACCCCGATGGCCAGCACCGCGGCCGCGGCGGCGGACGCCACCCACGTCACCACCCGGGTGCGGCGCCGGCGCCACCGCACCGCGGCCAGCAACGACGGCAGTAACTTGTCAGACATCTCCGGCGCCGGGCCGGACTCGTCGATCGCGGCCACCTCGTCGCGGTCCAGTTGCGAAAGCAGGCCCGGCACACCGCTGAGGTCGGCGACCGCCTCCCGGCAGGCGGGGCAGTGCGCCATGTGCGCCTCGAATTCGCGGCGTTGCGCGGCCGACAGCGATCCCAGCACGTATGCGGCATCCCACATCGCGTAGCGGTCTTCTGGAGGGCCGATATCGGCCACCGGCGTACTCATTTCATCCATGTCCTTCACCCCTCAAGCATTCGGAGCCCCTCATCGGGTAACTCCAAGTTCCTGCAGAGTGAGTCGCAACGCCCGCACCGCATAGTGTAGTCGCGACTTCACCGTTCCCTCGGCGATGCCGAGGTCTGCAGCGATCTGCGTGGTAGTCCAACCGCGGTAGTAGGACCGTTCGATCACGGCGCGATGATCGGCGGACAGCTGGGCCATCGCGTCCGCTATCAGCAACCGGTCCAAGGCCGCGTTGACCTCGTCCGGCGTGGACTGTTCGGGCGCCCCCGACACGTCCGTCGAACCCACGACGTTGCGGTACCGCGCGCTGCGCCGATCGTCGATGATCATGTTGCGGGCCACGGTGAACAACCACGCCCGCGCCGACCGCTCGGTGTCGCCGATGACTTCGGGATGCTGCCACGCCCGCAGCAGCGTCTCCTGGACCACGTCCTCGGACTGGCTGGTGTCCCCCGTCAGCCGGAGCGCGTAGCGCCACAGCACCGCGGCGTGTTCGTCGTAGAGCGCCTTCATCAGAGCGGCTTCGGCAGCCGCACTGTTGGCAACACGAGCCACTCGATCACCTCCTGCCAGGGGAACGAGGCGAATCGGCGCTGGGTTCAACGGCCCCGACCCGCCGCGCCCGGCTACGCCGCGCTTGCGATCGCGGCGAGTTCAACGGCCCCGACCCGCCGCGCCCGGCTACGCCGCGCTTGCGATCGCGGCGAGGTCAGCTCCAGGCTCCTAGGCCAGGGTCAGGATGCGCGGCCCGGCGTCGGTGACCGCGACGGTGTGCTCCCAGTGTGCCGCACGGGAGCCGTCGGTGGTGATGACCGTCCACTGGTCGTCGAGCACCACGGTCTTGCCGGTCCCGAGCGTCAGCATCGGTTCGATGGCCAGCACCGACCCGGGCGCCAGCAGCGGGCCGCGCCCGGGAGAGCCCTCGTTGGGCAGGAAGGGGTCCATGTGCATCTGCCGGCCGATGCCGTGCCCGCCGTAGCCCTCGACGATCCCGAAGGCCCGCGAGTGGCGGGCCTCGGCCGCGTGCGTGCCCATCTCGATGGCGTGGGATACGTCGGTCAGCCGGTTGCCGGGCACCATCGCCGCGATCCCGGCTTCTAGCGATTCCCGGGTGGCCTGCGACAGCGCTTCGTCGGCCGCATCCAGCGTCCCGACCCCGAAGGTGATCGCGGCGTCGCCGTGCCAGCCGTCCAGCACCGCGCCGCAGTCGATCGAAACGAGGTCACCGGACGCCAAAACCTCAGCAGCCGAAGGGATTCCGTGAACCACCCGCTCATTGACCGACGAGCAGATCGACGCCGGGTAGCCGTGATAGCCGAGGAAGGACGGCACCGCACCGGCGTCCCGGATCACCGCTTCGGCGATTTCGTCGAGGCTCAGCGTCGACACTCCGGATACCGCGGCCGCGCGCACCGCCTCCAGCGCCGCCGCGACCACCG
Source organism: Mycobacterium sp. NTMscope_MAC_269 (assembly GCF_976985695.1). Lineage (NCBI taxonomy): Bacteria > Bacillati > Actinomycetota > Actinomycetes > Mycobacteriales > Mycobacteriaceae > Mycobacterium > Mycobacterium sp. NTMscope_MAC_269. Next base: position 5,182,822 of record NZ_OZ335668.1, on the reverse strand, counting down.
CGCCCGCCGCGGCCATGGCGTCGAGTTCACCGGCACTGCGCTGCGGCACCACCTTGCGACTCCGCAGCCGCGCCAGCGGGTTCATGACTACTTGCCCAGGGCCTGCAGCGCGCGGGCGAACACCTCGTCCATGGTGCCGATGGCGTCGACGGTCTTGAGCTGGTGGCTGTAGTAGTCCAGCAGCGGCGCGGTCTCGTCGCGGTAGATCTTCATCCGGTTCAGGATGACGTCGTCGGTGTCGTCGGCGCGGCCGCGGGATTTGAGTCGCGCCAGCAGCTCGTCCTGGGAGACCCGGAACTCCAGCACCGCGTCGATGTCGGTGCCGCGGCGTTCGAGCATCTCGTGCAGCGCCTTGGCCTGCTGCAACGACCGCGGGAACCCGTCCAGGATGAAGCCGTTGGCCGCGTCCGGATCGCTCAGCCGGTCGTCGACGAGCTGGTTGGTCAGCTCCGAGGGCACCAGGTCGCCGGCGTCCAGGTAGCGCTTGGCCTCCAGGCCGAGTTTGGTGCCGTTCTCGATGTTGCTGCGGAACAGCTCACCGGTGGAGATTTGCGGGATCCCCAGCTTCTCGGAGAGCTTCTGCGCCTGCGTCCCCTTGCCCGCCCCCGGCGGCCCCAGCAAAACGACTCTCACTTGAGGAACCCTTCATAGTTGCGCTGCATGAGCTGACTCTCGATCTGCTTGACCGTATCCAAGCCCACGCCAATCATGATCAAAACCGCGGTACCGCCGAACGGCAGATTCTGAACCGCCCCGCCATTGCCGATCTGCAAGAACAGGTTGGGCAGCACCGAGATCGCGCCGAGGTAGATCGAGCCCGGCAGGGTGATCCGGCTCAGCACGAATCGCAGGTAATCGGCGGTCGGCTTGCCCGGGCGGATGCCGGGGATGAACCCGCCGAACTTCTTCATCTCGTCGGCACGCTCGTCGGGGTTGAACGTGATCGACACGTAGAAGTACGTGAAGAAGATGATCAGCCCGAAATAGATGCCGATGTAGACCGGGTCGCTGGGGTCGGACAGGTAGCTGCCGACGAACTTGTCCCACCAGCTGTTGCCCACGCCGCCGCTGCCGCTGCGGATCAGCTGGGTGATCAGGTGCGGGATATAGATGAGCGAGGACGCGAAGATCACCGGGATAACACCGGCCTGGTTGACCTTGAGCGGCAGATAGGTCGAGGTGCCGCCGTACATCCGCCGGCCCACCATGCGCTTGGCGTACTGCACCGGGATGCGGCGCTGGCCCTGCTCGACGAACACCACGCCGACGATGATGATCAGCGCGGCGATGAGCACGGCGGTGAAGATCATCCCGCCGCGGCTGTCCAGGATGGTTTTGCCCTCGGCCGGGATGCGGGCCGCGATGCCCACGAAGATCAGCAACGACATGCCGTTGCCGATGCCGCGTTCGGTGATCAGCTCACCCATCCACATGACCAGCGCCGCGCCGCCGGTCATCACCAGCACGATGACGACCAGCGTCAGGATGCTCTGGTCGGCGATGATGTCGAGCGAGCAACCCTGCAGCAGGCCCCCGTTGGCGGCCAGCGCCACGATGCTGGTCGCCTGCAGGATGGCCAGCGCGATCGCCAGATAGCGCGTGTACTGCGTCATCTTGGCCTGGCCGGATTGGCCTTCCTTGCGCAGCTCCTCGAACCGCGGGATGACCACCGTGAGCAGCTGCACGATGATGCTGGCGGTGATGTAGGGCATCACGCCGACCGCGAACACGGTGAGTTTGAGCAGCGCGCCGCCGGAGAACAGGTTGATCAGCGAATAGATCTGCCCGGCTGCGCCGCCGCTGGCCTCTTTGATGCACTGCTGGACGTTCGGATAGTTGACGCCCGGGGACGGCAACGCGGCGCCAACCCGATACAAGACGACGATGCCAAGCGTGAAGAGGATCTTCCGTCTCAGGTCGACTGTCCGCAGCGATGAGATGAAAGCGGAAAGCAACTCTTCCTCCTGCGCAGCCGTGGGTTTCCTGCATCACGCGCCCAACTCCCGCAGGCCAGGACGTACGGCGTCGCGCGTCGAACCGTGTACGAGACTAACAGCTGGTCCGGTCAGGTCCGGTCAGGGCCTTTCCGGCGGCCGCTGGAAATGCTCCGATCGGGTGCCGACGCCGAGGGCCGTAGGGCACCGCAAAAAGCACAGGAAGCCGTCAGGCGAAGGGCGTAGAGTGCGTCTGGCTCGTTGCATTTGCTAAGTAACTTGGGAGCAGCATGACACGCACTGACCAAGACAGCTGGGACTTGGCCTCGAGCGTCGGCGCCACGGCCACGATGGTCGCCGCGGCCCGGGCACTGGCCAGCGGTGGGACCAATCCGATCATCAACGATCCCTTCGCCGCGCCCTTGGTGCGCGCGGTCGGCCTAGATTTCTTCCGCCGCCTAGTCGACGGTGAGGTCTCCGAGTCCGAGGCCGACGCGGCACCGGGTGGCGGGGCGAAGGACCTGGCGCTGGAGACCGATTCGATGGCGGTGCGCACCCGCTTCTTCGACGACTTCTTCCTCAATGCCGCGCGCGACGGGATCCGCCAGTCGGTGATCCTGGCCGCCGGCCTCGACGCCCGCGCCTACCGGCTGGGCTGGCCGCCCGGCAGCGTGGTGTATGAGGTCGACCAGCCCAAGGTCGTCGAATTCAAGAGCGCCACCCTGGCCAGCCTGGCCGCCGCCCCCACCGCGGACCGGCGGACCGTCAGCGTCGATCTGCGCGAGGACTGGCCGGCGGCGCTGCGCGCCAGCGGCTTTGACGTGACCCACCGACGTCGTGGAGCGCGGAGGGGCTGCTGATGTACCTGCCGCCCGACGCGCAGGACCGGCTCTTCGACAACATCACCGCGCTCAGCGCACCCGGGAGCAAGGTGGCCACCGAATACCACGCCGACAACGGGACGACGATGATGCAACGCGCGCAGGAGTTCAACGACAGGTGGGCCAGGGTCGGCTGCGATATCGACCTGTCGGGGCTGTTCTTCGACGGCGAGCGCAGCAACGTCGTCGACTATCTCACCGGCCGGGGATGGCAGGTGACCACCCGGGCACGGCGGGATCTGTTCGGCGACTACGGCCTGGACTTCCCGGACGAGGACGCGACAGCGCCGCACCCCAACATCATCGCGGTCAGCGCGACATTGGGCTCATAAGCGCGCTCCCACCCGCGTAGCGGTCAGCGGGGTTTGGCCGCCGGCGCGCGTACGACCATCGGGACGGCGGGGAAACACCACGCCATCTCCGACCGCGACTTGCGCAGGGCGGCGGTGCCGTAGCCCCGCTTGCGGTAGTCGGGGTGAATCCAGATCCGCACGTTGACCTCGCCGCGGACCAGCTCCCCGAAGACCATGCCGACCTTCTCGCCGGAATCGACGGCCACGAACCACGCGGCCTCCTCGTCGTCGACGCGCCCCAGGGCCGCGCTGATCTCGTCGTCCAGGCTGCCGGCCGGACCGCCGGAGCCGTCGCCCGCCGCGCCGATCTCCTCGGTGCGCACGGCGAAGATGTCGCGGTCGGTCGTGGCGGAGAACGGTCGAAGCTCCAGGGTCTCCCCCGAACTCGCCGGACGCTCGCCCAGGGTGAAGCTCAGCTGCTTGTTCAGGTCTTCGAGTTCGGCCAGGATCTTGCGGCGCGAGTCGATCGTGAGCTGATCGAAAGACATGCCCATCACCGCCTCGGCGGCCAGGTGGGACGTGTCGAGCAACCGGACGATCGACTGCACCGCGGCCGCCCTGTTCTCTGATTCCACGATGGCGTCGGCGATTTCGTGCCGCCGCTCCACGGCTTTCGACAGGGCGTCGGCGATTTCCCGGCGGGTGGCTTTGCGGTCGTGGTCGGTCATTGCACCAGCCTAGAACGGCGGTGGTGCCAGCGCGCCACATCGGCGATCTGCCATCTCCAGGAAGCGGTGGTAGCGGTCCTCGACCGCGGCCGCCCAAGCGGGATCGGGCTCGACGATGCGCTCGGTGCGCACCCACCGGGCGGCATCGGCGATCGTCGTTTCCAGGCCGACCGCCATGCGCGCGAGGAAGGCCGCCCCCAGCGCGGCCCCCTCCGCCACCGCGGACACCTGCACCGGGCGCCCGGTGGCGTCGGCGATGGCCTGCAGCCACGGTCCGACGCGCGTGCCGCCGCCGGTGGCCACGATGCGCGACACCGGCGCGGCGGACAGCTCGATGAGCTGGCGCACCACGAAGCCCGACGCCTCGTAGGCGGCGCGCCGCAACGCGGCGGCATCGTGGGTCAGGTCCAGCGCCTCGAGCGCGCCGCGGCGGTCCGGGTCGTGGAACGGGCTGCGCTCGCCGCGCAGGTAGGGCGACCACACCGGGACGCGGCCGGGTTGGGTGGCCGTCGGATCCGCCTGCGCCACAACGCGATCCACCCAGCCGAGAAACAGCCCGCCGGCGTTGCTGGCCCCGCCGATCTGACTCTTGCCGGGCGTGGTGTGCGGAATGGTCCACAGCCCGGGCATCTGCCGGGCCTCGGAAATGGTCGTCCACACGATCAGCGTGGTCCCGCACATCACCAGCACGTCGCCGTCGCGGTCGGCGCCGGCCACGATCTGTTCGCACAGCGCATCGATGGTGCCGGTGGCCAGCGCGGCGTCGCTGCCGCGCACCTGACCGACGACGGCTCCCATGCTTTCCACCCGCGGCATCTGGTCGGCGCGCGCGCCGCGCTCGGCACACGCGGACCGATCCCAGCCGGTCCCGTCGAACAAGGGGAATGCCGTGGCGGCGGTGGCGATGTCGATCACCGCGTGGCCGGCCAGCGCGTGATTGGCCACCGCCGGCGCGGGCCAGTAGCCGGCGGCATCCGGCGCGTGCGCGGCCGTCCAGCGCAAGAACTCGGCGGCCTCGCCGAGTGCCGGCAACGGCTGGGCGTCGCCGCCGGGGGTGCGCCCCCGGCCATCGCCGTACAGCAGCCCCGGCGCGATCGGCGTGCCCGCCTCGTCGACGGCCGTCATCGACGGCACCATCGCCGAGACGGCCACCGCCGCGGCGTCGGCCCGCGCGACCAGTTCGTCCAGTGCCGCCGACGGCCCTCGCCGCCACGCCTCGTCGGCGTCGTGCTCGAGGCGGTCGGCCGCCGGGACCCGCAGCTCGTGCGGGATGCGCACCCGCGCGGTCACGTTGCCGTCGGCGTCGGCGGCTATCGCCTTGACCGCGGTGCTGCCGACGTCGATGCCGATTGTGACGTCTTTGCGTGACACGGGCGTCACCGTACGCCAGCATTGGCATTCGTGACGTCTAAACCGCGCGCCTTGGTGACCGCCCCGCTGCGTGGCCCGGGCTTCGAAAAGCTGCGCGAGCTGGCCGACGTGATCTATGACCCGTGGATCGAACAAACCCCGCTGCGCATCTACAGCGCCGAGCAGCTGGCCGACCGGATCGCGAGCGAAGGCGCCGAAATCGTGGTGGTGGAAAGCGATTCGGTGCGCGGCCCGGTGTTCGAGGCGGGGCACCGGACCCTGATCGCCGTGGCCTCCACCCGTGGCGACCCCAACAACGTCGACATCGCCGACGCCACCGCGGCCGGCGTCCCCGTGCTGAACACTCCCGCCCGCAACGCCGACGCCGTCGCCGAGATGACCGTGGCCCTGCTGCTGACCGTCACGCGACACGTGCTGCCGGCGGACGCGGATGTGCGCAGCGGCAACATCTTTCGCGACGGCACCATCCCCTATCAACGGTTCCGCGGCGGCGAGATCGCAGGCCTCACGGCCGGGCTGGTAGGCCTCGGCGCCGTCGGCCACGCCACGCAGTGGCGGTTGTCGGGGCTGGGCCTGCGGGTCATCGCCCACGACCCCTACAACCCCGACGCGCGCCACGGCCTCGACGAGCTGCTCGGCGAGGCCGACATCGTGTCCCTGCACGCCCCGGTCACCGACGACACCGCCGGCATGATCGGCGCCCGGCAATTCGCGGCCATGCGCGACGGCGTGGTCTTCCTCAATACCGCTCGTGCCCAGCTGCACGACGCCGACGCGCTGGTCGAGGCGTTGCGCGACGGCAAGGTGGCCGGCGCGGGGCTCGACCACTTCGTCGGCGAATGGCTGCCGGCCGACCATCCGCTGGTGGGGATGAACAACGTCGTGCTGACGCCGCACATCGGCGGCGCCACCTGGAACACCGAGGCTCGGCAGGCGCAGATGGTGGCCGACGACCTCGACGCGCTGCTGAGCGGCGGCGCACCCACCCATATCGTCAACCCGGAGGTGCTAGGGCCATGACGTCCGTGAAATCCGTCGACAACCCGGAGACCGCGGTGCTCGACGCGGCCAAGGACATGCTGCGGCGGGGGCTGGTGGAGGGCACCGCCGGCAACATTTCGGCGCGCCGCGCCGACGGCAACATCGTCATCACCCCGTCGTCCGTGGACTACCGCGACATGCAACTGGATGACCTGGTGCTCGTCGACGCGAGCGGCGCGGTGCTGCAGGCCGCCGAGGGCCGATCGCCCTCCTCGGAGATGCAGCTGCACCTGGCGTGCTACCGGGCCTTCGACGACATCGGCAGCGTCATTCACAGTCATCCGGTGTGGGCCACCATGTTCGCCATCGCCCACGAGCCGATCCCGGCCTGCATCGACGAGTTCGCGGTGTATTGCGGCGGGGACGTCCGGTGCACCGACTACGCCGCGTCCGGGACGCCCGACGTCGGCACCAACGCGGTCTCCGCACTCGAGGGCCGCGGGGCCGCGCTGATCGCCAATCACGGCCTGGTGGCCGTCGGGCCCCGCCCCGACAAGGTTTTGCATATCACCGCGCTGGTCGAGCGCACCGCCCAAATCGTGTGGGGTGCAAGAGCTCTCGGGGGACCGGTGCCGATCCCCGAGGACGTCAACCGCAACTTCGCCGCGGTCTACGGCTACCTGCGCACGAACGCATGACGCAATGGCTACGGCTCGGCCGCGCGAGCGTGGCGCGGGTGGTGGAACTCCGATTCTCGTTGGGCACGAAGGCCTTTCCTCACACCCCGGCGTCGGCCTGGCCGAACAACGCCGACTTGCTGGTGCCCGACTTCTTCGATCCCGACACCGATCAGTTACACATCGCGATCCAGAGCTGGGTCATTCGAGTCGACGGCCTGACCGTCGTCGTGGACACCGGCGTCGGCAACGATCGGCAGCGCCCGCACATGCCACCCCTGGATCGCCTCAACACGGCCTTCCTGAGCGCGCTCAAATCGGCGGGCATCGACCGCGACGCCGTCGACGTCGTGGTCAACACCCACCTGCACTCCGACCACGTCGGCTGGAACACGATGCTCGACAACGGCGCGTGGGTGCCGACCTTCCCCAATGCCCGGTATCTGCTGGCCGCCGCCGACTACCGCCACTTCGAGCCCGGCGGGCCCGCGGCGCGTGCGACGCCGCGCACCGCGGCCGAAGCCGCCCAGCAGCGCGGCAACCAACTGGTGTTCGCGGACAGCGTGCTACCCATCGACGCTGCGGGACAGCTGATCCAATGGTCCGACGACTTCCGAATCAGCGATGCGCTGCGGCTGCGGCCAGCCGCCGGGCACACGCCGGGCTCTTCAGTGCTGTGGCTGGATGCGGGCCAACCGAGCGTGTTCGTGGGTGATCTCACGCACAGCCCGCTGCAACTGCGCCGACCCGGCGAGGCGTGCGCGTTCGACGTCGACGCGGCCGCGGCTGCGCTGACCCGTCGCCGTATCTTCACCGAGGCCGCCCAGGCGAATGCGGCGGTGATACCTGCGCACTATCCCGGCCATGGCGGCGCGACGATCCGCGCGGTCGAGGATCGATTCGACGTCGATCAATGGTTGGACATTCCCTCCCTTCCGGGTGGCCCGCCTCACCCCTGATCGGCGAGCCGGGGGCTAATTGAGGATGACCGGGAGCGATTCGTACACGGTCATGTTGTTGCACAGATCGGGCAGCGTCATGGTCGGCTCGCCGACCTCGATGCCGGTGGTATTCAGCAAGATCTCGTCGAGGGCCGCCCTGACTTCCGCCCGCGCGAGCATCGCACCCAAGCAGTGGTGGGCGCCGCCGCCCCCGAAGGACTGGTGGGGGTTGGGATCGCGGCGGATGTCGAACCGGTAGGGATCGTCGAAGACGTCCTCGTCGCGGTTCGCCGAGCGCAGCATCGTGACCACCCGCGCCCCCTCGGGGATCAGCACGTCACCGAGCGGCACATCCCTGGTCGCTCCGCGCACCCAGAACATGATCGGCGTGGAATAGCGGATCACCTCCTCGACCGCGGTGCGCCGTGCGTCCGGGTCGGATCGGTAGAGCGCGAGCTGATCCGGATTGCCGACGAAGGCTCGAATCCCGTCGCACAACGCATTTCGCGTCGTGTCGGCGCCGGCCAATCCGAGGATGAAGAAGAAGATTTCCAGCTCATTGGACGGCAGCAAAAAGGTCTCGCCCGATTCTGCGGTGATCTCGGTGGTACACAGCGCACTCCAAATGTCATCCACCGGATGCTCCCGCTTGGAGGTGGTCAGCGCGCTGGCGTACTCGAACAACTCCATGAAGGGCAGCAGCTCGTCGCCGTCGGGGACCGACATCTGTGCGCCGGCGGTCTTGAGCACCCGGTCGATCAAGTCGAACACATGCGGGCGGTCGGCGTCGGGAATCCCGACGATGTCGCCGATCACCGAAATCGGCAATCCCGCGGCCAGATCGACGAACTCGCCACCGCCGGATTCCACGAGTACGGCGGCCATTGCCTTGGCCCTCTCGCGAATGCCCTCTTCCAGCTTGGCCACCGCACGCGGCGTGAACGCGCGGGAGATGACCTTGCGGCGAATCGTGTGATCCGGCGGGTCCATACTCACTATCGCCGGATAGGCGTCGAACAATGGCACGTCCTGAATCAGCGGCCCACGGGTCGCCGTGAACGTCTCGTGATCGCGATGCACTCGTGCGACGTCCGCATGCTTGGTACACACCCAGAACTCGCGTCCCACAGCGGATTTCACCGGAGGAGTCAGTCGCTGGTGGAAGACCGGCGTACGGGCGCGCAACTCGGCGAACAGATCGTCGGGAAAGCGCGACGCCCAGACGTCCGCCTCGGCCAGATCGATGGTCGTGTCCGTCATGATCCGTCTCGATTCCGCTTGAGCTCGCCGCGCAGCCCGGTCAGGATCAGGCGCAGCCCGTAGGCGAACGTTTCGCCGCTCGGCCCGTTTGCCGCGCCCCCGGCACGCTGGGTGTGCTCGAGCTGCACCGAGCCCAGTAAATGGATGTACAACGTGGCGTGGGCCGCATCGAAATCCTCTGCCCGCAAACCCGATTCGTGCAGGATGCCGCGCGAGGCGCGATCTAGCGCGGTGGCCGCGGGGGTGTGCGGATGCTCTTGGAGGACGGCCGCGATCCCGGGCACCTCGACGAGCACGGTCCAGGCATTCATGTAGAGCGCAACCAACCGCGCCTCCCAGTCGCCCTCGTGGGGCACCTCGATCTCGGTGAGCACCGATTCGATCAGCAGGTCGAACAACTCCCGTTTGTCGCGCACGTGGTAGTACACCGAGGACGCCGCCGTACCCGCTTCGGCGGCCAGCTCCCGCATCGTGACTCGGCCGACGCCGACGCGTTTCGCCAATTGCAGGAGGTGCTTGGTCAGATGGGCCCGATCCAGGGCCCCGTAGCGCAGCACCGGTGCATCCGGCACGACCTCTACCCCCAATTCCGAACAGTGTTCTGTTTCGAACGGTATTCAGATTAGAACAATGTTCGGCTGGGTTGTCAAACGTGGCATCCTGCCGGACGGCAACGACTTCGAGGTGGTGGGCTAACGCTGATCGATCGCAACCTTTACGGCCCCGCTCTCACCCTGATCGGCAAGCGCCAAAAAGGCCTCGCGCCAACGCTCTAACGCGAACGTGTGGGTGAGCATGGGCCGCAGGTCGATGCGTCCGGCGCCCGCCAGGTCGAGGTAGTGGGCGATGGCGTGCTTGCGCTGCCCGTCGACCTCCTCGACGCCGAAGGCGTTGGAGCCGATCAGTGAAATCTCCTTGAAATACAGCGGGCTGTCCTCCCACCGACCGGGGGCGTGGACGCCGGCCTTCACCAGGGTGCCGCGCGAACGCAGGACCCGAACTCCGACCTCGAAGGTCTCCGGCTTGCCGATCGTGTCGTAGACGACGTCGACCGCGCCGGGGTGTGCCATCGGCAGACCCAGCAGGGGCTGACGCAACCGGCCGCCGCCCCACGCGACGACCTCTTCGATGAGGGCCGAACACGGCTCGTGCGCAAGGACTTTGGCGGCGCCGAAACGACGGGCCAACTCGGCCTGGGTGCCGAAACGGGCCACGACAGCGACGGCCACGTCGGGGTACAGCGCGCGCAGGATCGCGACCGCACACAACCCCAGCGAGCCGGCCCCGTACACTAGCACCGAGCCCGCGCGGGGCGGCGGGTGGCGGGTGATCGCGTGCAGGGACACCGAGAACGGGTCGGCGAACACGGCCGCCTCGTCGGGAATTGCGTCCGGCACGGCGAACAGCATGCTTTCGTGGGCGGGCATCAATTCGGCGTAGCCGCCGGTCACGTCGGCCGAGACGCCCGTGTGGATCCCGGCGCGCAGGTCGCCGTCGGCAAAGCTCCAGCACAGGCTGTAGTCGCCGGCCTCGCACGCCGGGCACGGCGGCGCGACGCCCCGCGGCCCGCAGGACAGCCACGGGTTGAGCACCACCCGCTGCCCCACCTGCAGGCCGCGCGCCTTCGGGCCCAGCGCCACCACGTCGGCGACCACCTCGTGGCCCATGACTTGCGGGAACGAACAGAACGCGGACATGGCGTTGTCGGCGTCTCCTTCGCCGAAGTCCATCAGGATCTGTTTGGAATCCGACCCGCAGATGCCGGTCAGCCGGGGCCGGGTGAGCACCCAGTCCTCGTGCGGCAGTTGCGGATCCGGCACCTCGCGCAGCGCGGTCGGGGTGCGGGTCAGGTTCTGGGTCAACGCGTTGGCGTACTCGGGCACCTCGAACGGCTCGGGCGGCACCCCGTACACCAGCGCCCTCATTGCGCCGCCATCCCGGCCGCCCCGGCGATGAACGCGTCGAGGTCGGCGTTCTTGGCGTCGATGACCGCTTTCATGTCGGGAAGGTAATGCTCGAACGTGTCGCTGCCCAGGGCCGCGACGATGCCGGCGGCCACCTCGTCGGCGGCGACCTTGGGTCCCCGGTAGAGGGGTTCCTCGCTGCCCGGGTGATCCCAGATCTCGGTGTCCACCGGCCCCGGCTCGATCAGCTTCACCGAGATCGCGGTGCCATGCAGGTCGACCGCCATCGCCTCGCTCCAGCCACAGAGCGCGAATTTGCTTGCGCAGTAGGCACTTTCGTGGACTATCCCGAGCCTTCCCCCAACGCTGGACACGTTGACGATCATGCCCGATCCGCGCTCGTGCATCCGCGGCAACAAAGCCAGCGTGAGGCGCATCGGGGCGAAGAAGTTGACCCGCATGACGTCTTCGACCTCGTCGGGATCCAGCGCGGTGACCGGGCGCCGCTTCGGGGTGGCGGCGTTGTTGATCAGCACGTCGATGCCGCCGAGCCCGTCCCAGGCGGTCGCCGCCAGGTCGTTCAGGGCCGAGCCGTCGGCCAGGTCGGCCACCCACATCGCCGACCCCGGCGAGGCGCGCCGGCAATTGGCCAGGACGTCGGCCAGCCGGTCCCGACGCCGCGCGACCAACCCGATCACCGCCCCCGCGTCGGCCAGCCGCCGGGCCAGGGCCGCGCCCAATCCCGACGACGCACCCGTGATCAGCACGCGCTTGCCCGCCGGCTCGTACGCCATCAGTAAAGGTTGCCGCGAATCGCGGGAAGCGTACAGTGGGGGAAGCTTGTTATATCGGCTAAATATTAGATTGTCTATCTCCGATAGGGGCACCACGATGACTTCCACCAGGTACGAGGGCGACACCTGGGACCTCGCCTCCAGCGTCGGCGTGACCGCGACCATGGTCGCGGCGGCCCGCGCGATGGCCACCCGCGCCGAACGCCCGCTGATCAACGATCCGTTCGCCGAGCCGCTGGTCAAGCTGGTCGGCGTCGACCTACTCTCCCGGCTGGCCAGCGGTGAGCTGGACCCCGCCGAGCTGAACGACGTCCACGACGGCGCCGCAGGATCCGCCGGGGCGATGTCGCGGATGGCCGACAACATGGCCGTGCGCACCAAGTTCTTCGACGAGTTCTTCCTGGACGCCACGAACGCGGGCATCAAGCAGGCGGTGATTCTGGCCTCCGGGCTGGACGCGCGCCCGTACCGGCTCGCGTGGCCGGCCGGGACGGTGGTCTACGAGGTGGACCAGCCGCAGGTCATCGAATTCAAGACCCGCTCGCTGGCCGAGCTGGGCGCCTCCCCCACCGCCGAGCGGCGCGTGGTGGCCGTCGACCTGCGCGACGACTGGCCCGCCGCGCTGCGCGGCGCCGGGTTCGACCCGGCGCAGCCGACCGCGTGGAGCGCCGAGGGCCTGCTCGGCTACCTGCCGCCGGAGGCGCAGGATCGCCTGTTGGACACCATCACCGAGCTCAGCGCGCCGGGCAGCCGGCTGGCCACCGAGAGCGCGCCCAACCCCGAGCCCGGCGACGACGAGAAGCTCAAGGAGCGCATGCAGACGATCTCCGAGCGCTGGCGTGCGCACGGCTTCGACCTCGACATGGCGGGGCTGGTCTATTTCGGTGACCGCAACGAGGCAGCCCCCTACCTGGCCGACCACGGCTGGCGGCTGAACAGCGCCAGCATCCGGGATCTGTTCGCCGCCAACGGGCTTGACCCACTCAGCGACGACGATATGCGGATGGGCGAGATGCTCTACACAAGCGGCACCTATGAGTGAGGGGCGCGCCGAGGGCGACAGCTGGGGGCCGGCACTCAGCGTGGGGGCGACCGCCACCATGGTCGCCGCCTCCCGCGCGGTGGCCTCGCAGGGACCCGACGCGCTGCTCGACGATCGGCTGGCCGAGCCGCTGGTGCGCGCCGTGGGGCTGGATCCCTTCATCCGGATCATCGACGGCGAGGTCGACTTCGAGGACGACCCGCTGTTCAACCGAAGGGCGCGCGCCGAGCAGATCACGGTTCGCACCAGGTTTTTCGACGACTTCTTCCTCGCCGCAACGCGCGACGGTGTGCGCCAGGCGGTGATCTTGGCCTCCGGCCTGGACACCCGGGCCTACCGCCTGGCGTGGCCGGCGGGCACCGTGGTCTACGAGATCGACCAGCCCGACGTCATCGCCTTCAAAACCGACACGCTGGCCGGCCTCGGCGCCGCACCCACCGCGCAGCGCCGCACGATCAGCATCGACCTGCGCGATGACTGGCCGGCGGCGTTGCGCGAGGGCGGTTTTGACGTGACCCAGCCGACCGCGTGGAGCGCCGAAGGGCTGCTGCCCTACCTGCCCCCCGAAGCTCAGGACCGGCTGTTCGACAACATCACCGCGCTCAGCGCGCCCGGCAGCCGGGTGGCGACCGAACACGTGCCCGACCCCAACGCGTTCTCTGACGAGCGCTTGGCGCGCATCTCCGAGCGGTGGCAGCGCTTCGGCTTCGACCTCAACGCGGCCGACCTGTTCTACCGGGGCGAGCGCAACGTCGTCGTCGACTACCTGAACGGACATGGCTGGCAGGTCAGCGCCCATCCCGCCCGGGAATTGTACGCCCGCAACGGGTTTGAGTTTCCCGAAGACGAGATGGCGGCCACCTTCGGCGACCTGAGCTACATCGCGGCCACGCTGAAGTAAGGTTCTTTTCATGTCACGCACTCACGACGACAATTGGGATCTGGCGTCCAGCGTCGGCGCCACCGCGACGATGGTCGCGGCCGGGCGCGCGATGGCGACGAAGGATCCGCGAGGTTTGATCAACGATCCGTTCGCCGAACCACTGGTGCGCGCGGTAGGCGTGGATTTCTTCACCAAGATGATGGACGGCGAGCTCGACATCGATGCGATCGAGAACGCCTCGTCAGTGCGCGTTCAGGCGATGATCGACGGAATGACGGTGCGCACCAAATACTTCGACGACTATTTCATGGATGCCGTCGGCACCGGGCTGCGTCAGGTGGTGATCCTGGCTTCCGGCCTGGATGCGCGCGCCTACCGGTTGCCATGGCCGAACGGCACCGTGGTCTATGAGATCGACCAGCCGCAGGTGATCGAGTTCAAGACGACCACGCTGGCCGGCATCGGCGCCGAGCCGACGGCCGATCGGCGCACCGTCGGCATCGACCTGCGGGCGGACTGGCCGGCCGCGCTGAAGGACGCCGGATTCGATACGACGGCACCGACTGCGTGGCTGGCCGAGGGCCTGCTGATCTATTTGCCGCCGGACGCCCAGGACCGGCTGTTCGACAACATCACCGCGCTCAGCGCGCCCGGCAGCACCATCGCCACCGAATTCGTGCCCGGCATCGTCGATTTCGACGCCGAGCGGGTGCGGGAGATGTCCGGTTCGTTCCGCGACCACGGCGTGGACATCGACATGGCGTCGCTGGTCTATGCCGGGGAACGCAACCACGTCGTGGACTATCTGTCGAGCACCGGGTGGCAGGCCGGCGGCATCACTCGAACCGAGCTCTTCCAGCGCGGTGGCTTCGACGTGCGCGCCCCGGAGAACGACGACCCGCTCGGGGAAATCATCTTCATCAGCGGGCGCCTGACGGGCTAAAGCGGCTAGTGGTGATCGCAAGCGCGGCTAGCCGGGCGCAGCGGGTTGCCACCATCGGATCAGAGCCGCCAGGGCCCCACCCACAGCGCACTGGCGCCGCTGAAGGATCGTTCGACGTTGTCCACGATGCCGCCGATGGCGCTGCCCAGCAGCGCACCGAGCGCGTCGGGCAGCGACGCGGCGGCCGGTTGCGACGAGGCCCGGGGCCGCAGCAGCTCCAGCAGCGATCCACTCGGGTAGGTGGCGATGCGCACGTCGGTGTCCTCGTCCAGTCCGGCAAGGATTTTCGCGCGGCGCAGCGCGGTCCGGAACCCGCCCAGTTCGTCGACCAGGCCGCGCTCCAGCGCGTCGGCGCCGGTCCAGACCCGGCCTCGCGCGACCCGGTCGACGGCATCCTTGGTCAGGTTGCGGTCGTCGGCGACCCGCTCCACGAAATCGGCGTAGAGCAGGTCGGCCTCGGCCTCCCGATGGGCGCGCTGCTCCGGTGTGAACGGCGCATCGATCGCCCAGGCGTCGGCATTGGCATTGGTGCGCACGGTGTCCGAGCCGACGCCGAGGCGCGCCAGCAGATCACGGATCACCAGCTTGCCGGTGAGCACGCCGATCGACCCGGTGATCGTCGCCGGGCTGGCGACAACCGCGTCGGCCGCCACGGCGATGTAGTAACCCCCGGAGGCGGCGACCGCCCCCATCGATGCCACCACCGGCTTGCCGCGTTTGCGGGCCTTTTTCACCTCGCGCCACAGGGTTTCCGATGCCGTGACCGAGCCGCCGGGGCTGTTGACCCGCACCACGATCGCCGACACCGAATCGTCGGCGGCGGCTTGCCGCAGCGCCGGCGCGATCGTGTCGCTACCGACCGTGGAGCTGCCGAACGGCAGGAACTGCGGTCCGCCGCGCCCGTCGACGATCGTGCCGTCGATGTTGATGACGGCCACCGTCGGCCTGGGACGGCGGCCTGGCAGCGAGGGCACCGGCGGGGCCAGCCGCGAGCGGGCCGCACCGGCGTAGCGCGACAGATAGAGCCGGGGCGGCTCGTTCTCGTCGGTGCGGTCCTTCTCTGAATGCTTTTGCGGCCCAACTAGTTCCGCGATACGTGCGTAGGCCTCGTCACGGAATCCGATGCGGTCGACCAAACCCGACGACACGGCCTCCTCACGCAACAGCGGAGCGCGGTCGGCCAGCGCGTCGAGCACCGTCGCGTCGACGCCTCGTGATTGCGCGACCGCCTGCCAGACCTGTTCGCGGATGCTCTCGAGCATTCGGGTGACGGCCTCCCGGTGGGCCTCGGTGAAGCCGTGCTCGGTGAAACGGTTTGCCGCCGACTTGTATTCGCCCCGCGCAACGACTTCGGCCTCGATGCCGGCCTTGTCGAATGCGTCGCGCAAAAAGGTGGCATTGCTGGCGAAGCCGATCAACCCCACGCTGCCCGCGGGCTGCATCCAGACCTCGCCGAAGGCCGAGGCCAGGTAGTACGACAACGTGCCCGGGTACGTCTCGGCCCAGGCCAGTGACGGCTTGGCGGCGGTGAACGCGACGATGGCCTCGCGCAGCTCCTGCACCGCGGCCGACGGCGACGCCGTCAGTTGCACGCGGGCGATCAGCCCGGCGACCCGCGGATCCTCGGCCGCCCGGTAGACGGCGGACACCACGTCGCGCAGCGATACCGTCCGGTTTCCCCCGGTGATCATCGCCAGCGGGTCGAAGCCCGACGTCTCCGGCGGCATGGAGCGCAGATCCAGTTCGAGCACGCAGCCATTGGGAACGCCGCGATGACGTGCGGTGTCGACCCGGTCGGCCAGCGCGCGGACCTCGTCGGCCCCTTTGGACAAGCCGGGTATCGAGGGCAGGAAAGCGAACATGCCTGCAGACTACCGAGCGCCCACTCGTACGGTGGTCCGGTGAGGTTTTCCATCGCCATCCCGCAGTTCGACTACGACGGCGCGGGCGGCGGCTTCGACGCGACGGGGCTGCGGTCCTTTCTCGCCCGCGCCGAGGAACTCGGGTTCGAGGGTGGCTGGGTGCTCGAACAGATCATCGGACCCGCGCCCCTGCTGGCCCCGCTGGAGCTGCTGGCCTTCTGCGCCGCCTGTACCGAACGGCTGCGCCTGGGCGTCGGCGTCCTGGTGACGTCGCTGCACGAGCCGCTTCAGTTGGCGTCGGCGATCACCGCCGTCGACCGGCTCAGCCACGGACGCCTCGACGTCGGCGTCGCCCCCGGTGGCGGTCGACGGAAATTCGCCGCCTTCGGCGTGGACAAGGACACCTTCATCTCGTATTTCACCGAGGGCCTGGAGCTGATGAAGGCCGCCTGGTCCGACGAACCCCGGGTGACGTTTCACGGCCGGTTCCGCGAGGTCGACGACCTGCCCATCGCGCCCAAACCGGTGCAGCGGCCGCACCCGCCGATCTGGTTCGGGGGCCTGGCGCCCAACGCCCTGGCCCGCGCCGTGCGGCACGGCGATTCCTTTCTGGGCGCCGGTTCGTCGGCCACCGAAGCATTCGCCAGGGCCGTCGGCGTCGTGCGTCGCGAGCTCGACGAGCAACACAAGGACCCCGCCGGCTTCACCATCGCCAAACGGGTCTACCTGACGGTTGACGACGACGCCGCCAGGGCCCGCGAACGTGTGCTCGCCGGGCTGGACCGCATCTACGGGCGGATGCCCGGCGTGGCCGACGTGCCGGTATCCGGCACCCCCGACGAGGTGGCCCGGGGGCTGCGCGAGGTCATCGACGCGGGGGCGCAGATGCTGTTACTGAATCCGGTCGGCCTCGGTGTCGAAGAGAACCGTGAGCAGATGGAACGCCTTGCCGCGGAGGTGATTCCGCAGCTGAGCTAGGACAGCTCGGTGGCCGAACCGCCGGCGGCGGAGATCTTCTCGCGTGCGCTGCCGCTGAACTTGTGCGCGGACACCTCGACCTTGACGGTCAGCTTGCCGTCGCCGAGGACCTTGACCAGAGAGTTCTTGCGAACGGCACCCTTGGCCACCAACTCGTCCACACCGATCGAACCACCCTGCGGGAAAAGCCGATTGAGGTCGCCGACGTTGACGATCTCGTACTCGGTGCGGAACCGGTTGCGGAAGCCCTTGAGCTTGGGCAGCCGCATGTGGATCGGCATCTGCCCACCCTCGAAGGTGGCCGGCACGTTCTTGCGCGCCTTGGTGCCCTTGGTGCCGCGGCCGGCGGTCTTGCCCTTGGAGCCTTCACCGCGACCGACGCGGGTACGCGCCGTCTTCGAGCCGCGCGCGGGTTTCAGGTCGTGCAGCTTGATAGTCACTGTGTTGTCCCTTCGGGCGCCGACTCCACCTCGACCAGGTGGCTGACCACCGCGATCAGGCCGCGGGTCTGCGCGTTGTCCTCGCGGATCACCGAGTGGCGGATCCGCCGCAGGCCCAGGGTGCGTAGGGACTCACGCTGCTTCCAGCGGGCCCCGATGGTGCTGCGCACCTGGGTGATCTTCAGTTGACTGCTCATGGTTGGGTCCCCGAAATCTGCGCCTCACGTGCCGCGGCACTGGCCAGCGCGTCGCTTTCGCGGCGCGCCTTGAGCATTCCGGCCGGCGCAACGTCCTCGATGGGCAGCCCGCGACGAGCGGCAACCTCCTCGGGGCGCTGCAGCAGCTTGAGCGCGGCGACGGTCGCGTGCACCACGTTGATGGCGTTGTCACTGCCCAGCGACTTGGCCAGGATGTCGTGCACGCCAGCGCATTCCAGCACCGCGCGGGCCGCGCCACCGGCGATCACACCGGTACCCGGGCTGGCCGGGCGCAGCAGCACCACCCCGGCGGCCGCCTCACCCTGCACCGGGTGCGTGATGGTCCCGCGGATCAGCGGCACCCGGAAGAAGCCCTTGCGGGCCTCCTCGACACCCTTGGCGATGGCCGCGGGGACTTCCTTGGCCTTGCCGTAGCCGACGCCGACCATGCCGTTGCCGTCACCGACAATCACCAGCGCGGTGAAGCTGAATCGCCGACCACCCTTGACCACCTTCGAGACGCGGTTGATGGCGACAACCCGCTCCAGGTAGTTGCTCTTGTCGCCGTCGCGGTCCCGGTCACGACCGCCACGTCCGCCACCGTCGCGCCGACCGCGGCTGTCGCGGTCACCGCGCGAGTCACGGCTGTCGCCGGCGCCTTGTCCGCCGGCCGGCTGCTCCGCCATTATGCGGTCCTTCCAGTCGTGTACACGTTCTCAATCATCAGAATTGCAATCCGTTCTCGCGTGCGGCATCGGCCAGCGCCGCGATCCGTCCGCCGTAGGTGTATCCGCCACGGTCGAAGACCACGCTGTCGATGCCGGCGGCCTTGGCGCGCTCGGCGATCAGCTGGCCCACCCGCACGCTGCGGGCTTTCTTGTCCCCCTGCAGGCTGCGCACGTCGTCCTCGATCGACGACGCGGCGGCCACCGTGGTGCCGTTCTCGTCGTTGACCAGTTGCACGTGAATGTGTCGCGACGACCGGTTGACCACCAGCCGCGGACGCTGCGAGGTACCTTCGATCTTCTTGCGCAGCCGGGCGTGCCTGCGCAGCCGAGAGACGCGCCGAGTCGCGGATACGCTCTGCCCCACCGGCTTTCGCGCGGCGGTGCCAGCTTGTGATTGCGCCATGATTACTTACCTGTCTTTCCGACCTTGCGGCGGATCTGCTCGCCCTCGTAGCGCACGCCCTTGCCCTTGTACGGGTCGGGGCGACGCAGACGGCGGATGTTCGCCGAGATCTGGCCGACCTTCTGCTTGTCGATCCCGGTGATGGTGAACTTGGTCGGCGACTGCACGGCGAACGTGATGCCGTCCGGCGCCTCGATCACCACGGGGTGGCTGTAGCCCAGCGCGAACTCGAGGTTGGAGCCCTTGAGCTGCACGCGGTAACCGACGCCGAAGATCTCCATCTTGGTGGTGTAGCCCTCGGTCACACCGGTGACCAGGTTGGACACCAGGGTGCGCGACAGCCCGTGTAGCGAGCGGTTGCGCCGCTCGTCGTTGGGGCGGGTGACCACGATCGCGCCGTCGTCGTTGCGCGCCACGGTGATCGGCTCGGCCACGGTCAGGTCCAGGGACCCCTTGGGGCCCTTCACCGAGACCTTCTGACCGTCGATCGTTACGTCGACTCCGGCGGGAATCGGAACCGGCTGCTTACCAATACGCGACATCTTCTACCTCCTCACCACACGTACGCGAGGACTTCGCCGCCCACGCCCTGTCGGGCTGCCTGGCGGTCGGTCAGCAGGCCCGAGGAGGTGGAGATGATCGCCACACCCAGGCCGCCGAGCACGCGCGGCAGATTGGTGGATTTCGCGTACACCCGCAAACCGGGCTTGGACACGCGCCGCAAGCCGGCGATGCTGCGCTCCCGGCTCGGCCCGTACTTGAGCTGAACGATCAGCGACTTGCCGACCCGAGCATCCTCGGTGCGGTAGTCGGTGATGTAACCCTCGCTCTTGAGGATCTGGGCGATGTTTGCCTTGAGCTTCGAGTGCGGCAACGTCACCTCGTCGTGATACGCCGAATTGGCGTTGCGCAGACGTGTCAAGAAGTCCGCGATCGGGTCGGTCATAGTCATGGTTTAGCCCCTGTGTCCCGTCACCAGCTGCTCTTCTGCACGCCGGGCAGCTCGCCCGCATGCGCCATCTCGCGCAGGCAGATGCGGCAGAGCCCGAATTTGCGGAAGACCGCGCGCGGCCGGCCGCACCTGTTGCAGCGCGTGTAGCCGCGCACCGCGAACTTCGGCTTGCGTGCGGCCTTGTTGACCAGTGCCTTCTTTGCCATTTACTCAGTTCTCCTTGAAGGGAAAGCCGAGGGCCCGCAGCAGCGCTCGTCCTTCTTCGTCAGTCGTCGCCGAGGTGACGACGTTGATGTCCATGCCGCGGACCCGGTCGATCTTGTCCACGTCGATCTCGTGGAACACCGACTGCTCGGCCAGCCCGAAGGTGTAGTTGCCGACGCCGTCGAACTGCTTGGGCGAAAGGCCGCGGAAGTCGCGGATACGGGGCAGCGCGATCGAGGTGAGGCGGTCGAGGAACTCCCACATCCGGTCCCCGCGCAGGGTGACCCGCGCGCCGATCGGCATACCCTCACGCAGTTTGAACTGCGCGATGGATTTGCGTGCGCGACGAATCTCGGGCCGTTGCCCGGTGATCAGCGCCAGATCGCTGACGGCGCCGTTGATCAACTTCGCGTCCCGCGCCGCGTCACCGACACCCATGTTGACGACGACCTTGGTCACCGTCGGGATCTGCATGACGTTGCCGTAGCCGAACTCCTTGTGCAGCGCATCGCGAATCTCGCTGCGGTAGCGCTCTTTCAGGCGCGGCTGCACTTTTTCTGCAGTAGTCATCAGATGTCCTTGCCGTTGCGCTTGGAGATACGGACTCGCTTGCCGGTCTCCTCATCGACCCGGTAGCCGACACGGGTCGGCTTGCCGTCCGAGTCGACCACCATCACGTTGGAGGCGTCGATCGGGGCTTCCTGGGTGACGATTCCACCCGACTGGGCGCCGCGCTGGTTGGTCGAAACCGCGGTGTGCTTCTTGATCGCGTTGACGCCCTCGACCAGCACCCGGTTGCGCTCAGGGTAGACCTTGAGCACCTTGCCTTTGGCGCCCTTGTCCTTACCGGCGATCACCAGGACGGTGTCGTCCTTTTTGACCTTCATCTACAAAACCTCCGGAGCCAGCGAGATGATCTTCATGAACCGCTTCTCGCGCAGTTCGCGGCCGACGGGCCCGAAGATGCGCGTCCCGCGTGGGTCGTTGTCGGGCTTGATGATCACCGCGGCGTTCTCGTCGAATTTGATGTAGCTGCCGTCGGGTCGCCTGCGCTCCTTGACCGTGCGCACCACGACCGCCTTGACGACATCCCCACGCTTGACGTTGCCACCGGGAATGGCGTCCTTGACGGTGGCGACGATGACATCGCCGATGCCGGCGTAGCGTCGCGACGAACCGCCGAGCACGCGGATGCACAAGATCTCCTTGGCGCCGGTGTTGTCGGCGACCTTCAGCCGCGATTCCTGCTGAATCACTCGATCTCCTGACCTGGTTGCGTGTGCACGGCAGCAGATCCCACCTGAGTGAGCATTCGGCGGGCATGGCCCGCCAAAAACCTGACGTGCGCGGTCTTGTTAAGCGGTTTGTCACCGAAAGGCACGCAGGGCCGATTCGCACCGGCCGAGGTCTGCCCAAGGCAACCCCTAGAGTCTAGGGGACGACCAGCTCAGAGCCAAATTCCGCTTGGACGGCTTCCAGATGGGGAGATTCTGCACCTAAAAGGGGGGCGGATCGTCGTCGGGGCCGTAGGTGGCGGGCCAGGAGTTGCTAACCGATGGTGCACGCCGGGCCAGCCGGGCGTCGCGGTTGTGTTTGCGTTCGGTGGCGATGCGGGTGGCGCGGTCGTGGGCGCGGGTGCGGCGGCGTTGGGGCATCATCGCGGTGCGCTCCCCACACCTCTCGGCGGCCGCGGGCGCAACAACCTCGCGGGTGGGTGTGAAGTACCCCAGGTTTTGTTCCTAGTCGGTTGCGAGGGCCGGGGTCGGCTGGCTCGCGGGGTGTGAGGTGCCGGTCAGGGCGGCCTCGTACTCGGCTGGGGTTTGATAGCCGAGGGCTTCGTGCAGGCGTTCCTGGTTGTACCAGGCCACCCATTCGGCTGTTGCCAGTTCGACGTCGTCGATGCAGCGCCAGGGTTTAGCGCGGTTGATCAGCTCGGTCTTGTAAGCGGCATTGACCGCCTCGGCGAGGGCATTGTCATAACTATCGCCACGCGAGCCCACCGAGGGGGCGATCCCGAGCTCGATCAGGCGGTCGGTATAGGTCACCGATAGGTACTGCGATCCGCGGTCGGAATGATGCACCAACTCAGATAGAGTCGAGTTAGACTGCCACACAGCATGATTGAATGCCTGTAGCGGAAGGTCCTCGGTGCGCATGGTTGCCGAGACCGCCCAACCGACGATCTTTTTCGTGGCGGCATCGGTGACGAACGCGGTGTAGCAGAATCCCTGCCAAGTCCGCACGAAGGTGATATCGGCGACCCACAACCGGTTTGGTGCCGGCGCCCGGAACTGCCGGTTGACCAAGTCGGCGGGTCGCGCTGAGGCGGGATCGGTGACGGTGGTGAATACCGGCTTGCCGCGCTGCACCCCGCGCAGCCCAGCTTTGCGCATCAACCTGCGAGTTTGTTCTCTACCTAGTGTCCAGCCACGCCGGGTCATGGCCTGATGCATCTTCTTGACGCCATAGACCGAGTAATTCTGCTGGTGCACCGCCTGCAGGTCGGCGATCAGTTGCTCATCGCGAATCTCACGATCTGAGGGCGGCCGGGTCAACGCTGCGCGATACCCCCGTGAGGTGAAAAATCCCGGGATTGGCGCCCGCAAGACACGGCAGATGAGCTCGACCCCGAACTGATCGCGATGCGCGTCGATGAAGGCGATCATTTCGGTGCGGGGCGGTCGAGCTCCGCTGCGAAAAACGCGGATGCAGACTTCAAAATCTCATTGGCCCTACGCAATTCGAGATTCTCTCGCCTAAGGCGGCGTATCTCGGCGTGCTCAGAACTGGTCGTGCCGGGACGCTCCCCGGTATCGACCTGCGCTTTGCGCCGCCATCGACGCACCGACTCCTGCGCAATACCGAGTTTGCTGGCCACCGACCTGATGGCCTCAAACTCCGATATATCCGAGGTTTCCAACATGGTGTCCAACAACCGCAACGCACGAGAGCGAAACTCCGGCGGATACTGACGGGGCATAGCTTCCAATCCTCCTATAAGGATCGGAACAAAACCTGGGGTACTTCAGTGCGCTCTAGGCTGGGGAACAGCAGGGCGCTGCCCGGGAAGGTGACGTAGGTGCGCGCGGCCGGGGAGGTCCAGATCAGGGTGCCATCGGGTAGCTGCTTTTCCTTCCAGCCCCAGAAGGTTTTCACCAAATGATGCGTGCGGCATAAGCATTTGAGGTTCGAGGCCTGGGTGGGCCCACCGGCGGCATACGGGATCGTATGGTCCACATCGCAGTCGGTGGCCGGTCGATCACACCCGGGCCAGCGACACGTCAGATCCCGACAGCGTATGAAATCGGCCAGCGCCCTCGAGGGCACATACCCGGGCTCGGCGGGGGCATCACCGGGATGGGTCAGCGCCACCAGGCGCGCCGAGGCGGCCAACTCGGCGATGAGTTCGGGTGGGATCAACCCCTCAGCGCCGATCTCGTAGCCGTGGGTCGAACCGGTGCCATCGAGGCCGGTCTGGCCGGCGATCACATGCATCACCACCGGCCCCGCCGCCCTACCCCCGGCCGCACAATCGGCGCGCCCACACCGACACCCGAGGCGGTCAGCACCGGCAGCCAACACCCCCAACGCATCAGCGCGGCGCTGCTCACGGGTGCGCGGGTCGTGCGCACACACCGTGGCCGCCAACGCATCCAACCGCCGATCCAGCGCGTGGGCATCCGGGCCGGCCAGCGTGCCCTCCAAATGCGATAACCCCTCACCCATGTCGGCGAACCACACCTCCCGACCGGCGATGCGCTCGGTGCGACGGCGCACCGCATCGGCGTCGGCTTTGGCGACCACCTTGTCGACCTGGGCGGCCAGCCGGGTCTGACTCAACGACGGCCACCGGCCCACCGAGGCCGCCAACTGCGCATCCACCGCCGCCAACACCTGCAGGTCCTCGATCAAATCCGTGCGGAACACGATCGTCTGAAACACCCGCAAGTCGATATCCCCGGCGCCAAACACCGCCCCCACCTTCGGGAGCCGCTCCCGCAAAGCGCGGGCATACCGCACCCGACTCGCCGCCAACCCTGGGCCGATCCGCAACTGGGCAGCCACCTCCGCAGCCACCGCCGCCTCGGTATCGACCGCCCACGCCTCGGTCTCAGCACACCGCGACAACCGATAGGCAAACAACTCCCCGATCGCCACCAACTGCGCCGCCGCCGCCCGATTCTCCACCCGCCCCACCACACCGATGCAGTCCAGCAGCGCCGCCGACTCCAGCGTCGCCGACGGGTGACAACGCTCGACGAGCTCCTCCAGCGCCGCGATCCCCGCAAGCCGCCCCGCTTCATCGAACATACGTTCGACAATGCCACAGGGGTACGACAATCCCAGGGCTAGCGCGACCGCGGATCCGCCACGCAGCGAAACCCGATGTGGGTGGTCGCGGTGTCCTGCGACTGCGGGGAGCGCGCCGCCGGCCGGTAGCGGTGGCAGTACTCCGGTGCGCACAGGTGGCTGCCGCCCTTCAACGTCTGGCTGACGGATGGATCGGCGGGGCCCGACGGGGTGCAGCAGGCCTTGGGCGGCGAATCGAGCCGGTGATGCGGGGAGAACTCGGTGGCGGTCCACTCCCAGACGTTGCCGATCATGTCGACGAGGCCGAACGCGTTGGGCGCAAACGTGCCGACCGGCGAGGTTCCCACCCAGCCGAGCGCCCCGTCATTGCGGTAGGGGAAGCTGCCCTGCCAGGTGTTGGCCATCAGCCGGCCATCGTTGGTGGCCTCTTCTCCCCACGAATAGGTCGTGGTGCTTCCGGCACGGGCCGCGTACTCCCACTCGGCCTCGGTCGGCAGCCGGCGCCCCGCCCAGCGCGCGTAGGCCGCGGCGTCGGGATAGGCGACCTGCACCACCGGATGGTCGCCACGGTCGGCGACGTCGCTGTCGGGCCCGAACGGATGACGCCAGTTCGCGTCCGGTACCCACTGCCACCACTGCCGCCAGTCCCTCAGGTCCACCGGCCCCGGCGTCGGCCGGAAAACCATTGCGCCCGGGCACAGATCGTCGGGATCCGCACCGGGGTACAGCGCCGGGTCGATCGGTTGCTCGGCGACCGTCACATACCCGGTGGCGGCGACGAATTCGGCAAATTGCGCATTGGTCACCGGGTGCCGTTCCACCGCAAGGGGACCCACCGTCACCGTATGGATCGGCGCCTCTTCGGGGTAGAAGCTGGTCGAGCCCATACGGAATTGCCCGCCGGGTAGGTCAACCAGTTCGCTGCGCACGGGTCCAGGGTATGACGACCCCGGTTCAGACCTTGGTAGGCGTTTTTCGATCGCGCTGACGCCACCAGCCGACCAGGAACAGGGTGAGCGCGACCACCAGCCCGATCAGGACCCACAGCACGATGGCCTGGTCGACCCACGAGCCGTACGGCGGACTGCCCGGCAGGATGTTGCGCAGCGGGACGATGGCGAACAGCATTGCGCCGTACCAGGTGGTGAGCGGCGGCAAGAACGAGGTCCTGCCCAACGCCACCGGAATGGCCACCCACAACGCCAAGACGGGCAGCGAGATCAACACCAGGCAGATGCCGACGTCGAAGATCAGCTGACCCTTGGCCCGGTGCAGCGTAATGATCAAGTCGTCCTTGACATCTGGGCTGGCGTCCGCGGCGTCGTGCACGCGGGTGACGGTGGCATCCCAGCCGTCCAGCCGTCCGGTGGCTTCGACGCGGGCGGCCGTTTTCTCCCGGTGGGACCCGGATCCGGTGAAGACGTCGGCCGAGATCACCCCGGTCTCGTACGAATCGAACGGCCAGTTGGCGGGATCACCATGTGCCTCGATGGTCGTACTCACTTGCGCCGGCGCCTTTCCCACCGGGTACTGCAGGTCCCCCAGGTCGTTGTCCGGGTACAGGCGCACCGCGGCATCGGTGGTCAGCACGCCAAAGTTCTTGTCGTACAACGTATCTTTGGGATAGACGAGCACGTTGACCGTCAGCCTGTTGGCGACGGTATCGAGCTTCTCGAGGCGGACCTGCACGACGCTGTCCTCGGCCTCGAACTTGCTCAGGTCCACCGCGGGCAGCGCGGGCGCCGATTTGGCCAACAGGTGCACCGCGATCAACGACAGCACGTAGATCACGACGAGGAAGGCGACCACGCCGAAAGCGATCGCCGCTTGCCGTCCGCGTGCACCGGCCGGCGCCGTGGGACCGGTGGTCATTGGGGCACCCATCAGTCCCTCGAAAAGGCAAGTGCGATCTCGGTTTCCACGTCCCGGTAGGGCCGCCCGGACAGGTCGACGGCGACCTGGGCGATGGTTCCGCCGGTGAACGTGAAAGGCGCCTTGTAGCGGCTCGACACACCGGATCCGCCGTTGCGCCCGACCGTGATGCCGGCGCCTGCCAGTCCGAAGGTGCCCGGGTGGGTGGTCACCGCGGCCAGCGTGCCGACGACCTCGTCGTCGATGAACAGCGTCAGGTCACCCAGCGGCGTATGGCTGTTTTCGACCGTGCCCGTCCGCGAATAGCTGGCGCCGAACAGGTGCCTGCCCAACGGGACGGGCCGCGACGAGGAGACCTCCTGCTGGCCCTCGCCGAGGAAGTTGTACACGTAATGCAGCCGGCCATCCTGGATGAACAGGACGTGCCCGCCGTGCGCGCCGCCCTGCTTGAACACCACGCCCTCGGCGCCGGTGGTGTCAATGGTGACGTCGGCCAGCACCGAGTACGACCGGCCGCGGATTTCGGCGGCCGCGCCGATGCCGACATCCGCGCAATCGGGATAGTAGATGTAGCTGGTCCGATCGCCGGCCAGATACGGCCGTGGCCGCCCCAGCGTCTCCATCATGTTCAGGTCCGACAGCGGCAGCCCGTTGTACTTGGCGGCCTCCGAGAACCACAGCGCCTTGAGTTCCTCGAGCTTCTCCCGGTTTTCGGCCGCCAGATCGTGGCACTGGCTGCGGTCTGCCTCGATGTGGAACAGTTCCCAGCGATCGGCGTCGAAATGCGACCAGCCGGCCGGCGTGGCCGCGTGCACGGTGTTGGCGAACCAGCCCTCATGCCAGATCCCGCGGGTGCCCAGCATGGTGTAGAACTGGGTGCTTTTGCCGGTGTCGGCACCCGGATCAGCAAGTGCCGCTTTGAAACTCACGCCATCCAGTGGCTTCTGGGCGACCCCCTTGACGGTTTCTGGCGGCGCCATGCCCAGCAGGTCGTAGATGGTCGGGGTGATGTCGCAGACGTTGACGTAGGTGTCGCGGACCTCGCCGTGCGCGGCAATCCCGTTGGGCCAGGAGATGATTGCGGTGTCGGCGATCCCGCCCTCGTGGGAGGCGTAGCGCTTGTAGAGCTTGTAGGGCGTGTTGAACGCCATCGCCCACCCGATCGGGTAGTGGTTGTAGGTCTGCGGGCCGCCGAGATGCTCGAAGAGCTTCATGCTTTCTTCGACCGTGTCGATGTAGCCGTTGAAGAACTTGCCCTCGTTGACCGATCCGTTCGGGCCGCCCTCGCCGCTGGCGCCGTTGTCGGAGATCACCACGATGATGGTGTTGTCGAGCTGACCCGATTCCTCGAGATAGTCCAGGATCCGGCCGATCTGGGCGTCGGTATAGCTCAGGAACCCGGCGAACACCTCGGCCATCCGGGAAAACAGCTTCTTCTCGTCGTCGCTCAACGAGTCCCACGGGCGCACCGTGTCCTGCAGCGGCCAGTCCTGGCCGTCGGGCCCCTTCACGTCCAGATAAGGGTTGACCGGCGACAGTTCGGTGTCCGGCGGCACGATTCCCATCGACTTCTGCTTTTCCAGCACGACCTCGCGGTAGCGCTCGTAGCCCATGTCGAAGCGGCCGGCGTAGCGGTCGGCCCATTCTTTGAAGACGTGATGCGGCGCGTGCCCGGCGCCGGGGCACACGTAGGAGAACCAAGGCTTCTCGGGCGCAATCACTTTCGCGTCGCGGATGAATTCGATCGTCTTGTCGGCGAGGTCCTTCGAGAGGTGGTAGCCGTCCTCCGGGGTCGCCGGCGGGCTCACCGGGTGGTTGTCGTAGACCAGATCGGGATACCACTGGTCGGTCTCCCCGCCCAGGAAACCGTAGAAGCGTTCGAAGCCGCGCGAGACCGGCCAGTGCCGCTTGGTCGACGCCAGGTTCGATTCCTCCAGGGGCGTCAGGTGCCACTTGCCCACGCAGTAGGTGTTGTACCCCTGTTCGGCGAGGGCCTCGGACAGCAGCGCGGTGTCGAACGGGATGCGGCCGTTGGCGTTGGGGAAGCCCTCGGTGAACTCTTCGATGGTGGCCATGCCCACGGTGGTGGCGTTGCGCCCGGTGAGCAGCGACGCCCGGGTCGGCGAACACAGCGCGGTGGTGTGGAACTGCGAAAGCCGGACGCCGCGCTCGGCGATGCGCGACATGGCGGGCATCTCGACCAGGCCGCCGAAGCAGTCCCAGGTTGCGATGCCCGTGTCATCCCACACCAAATACAGCACGTTCGGTGCGTTCTGCGGCGCGGTCGGCGCGGTGTAGGGTCCCCAATCCGGTTCGGAATCCCGGATATCGAGCGCGATCTTGCCCTGAAAGTGTCGCGAGTCAGTGGACATGCGCCGAGCGTAACGTGACCGCGAATTTTCCGATCTTTTTTCGCAGCGGCGTTACATTCGGCAAAGCGAAACGCCCGAGACGATACGTCTCGGGCGTTTCGCTGTCGCTCGAGGGCTTACTTCGCCTTTTCCAAGATTTCGACGAGCCGCCAGCGCTTGGTCGCCGACGTCGGGCGCGTCTCCATCAGCGAGACGCGGTCGCCGATCCCGGCGGCGCTGTTCTCGTCGTGCGCCTTGACCTTCGTGGTGGTCCGGATGATCTTGCCGTACAGCGGGTGACGCACGCGGTCTTCCAGTTCGACCACGATGGTCTTCTGCATCTTGTCACTCACCACGTAACCGATGCGCATCTTGCGCCGCCCGCGGACCTTCGGGTTCGCCGGAGTGTGCTGGGGGCCTTTGGGATTCCCGTCCTTCGACGCGGCTTGGGCTGCGGCGGCCTTCTTGGGGGCGGCCTTCTTGGCTTCTGCCATCACGATTCCTTACCATCGGGCCCGGAAGCCAGGCCCAGTTCTCGTTCGCGCAGCACGGTGTAGACGCGCGCGATCTCCTGACGCACGGTGCGGAGCCGGCGGTTGTTGGTGAGCTGGCCGGTCGCCATCTGAAAGCGCAGGTTGAACAGCTCTTCCTTGGACTCGCGCAACCGCTCGGTGAGCTCGTCGTCGGTGAGCTCGCGCAGTTCGCCCGGCGAAATTCCCACTGCCATCAGAACTGATCCTCTCGAGTCACGATGCGCGCCTTGATCGGCAACTTGTGGATCGCGCGGGTGAGCGCCGCGCGGGCGGTCTGCTCGTTGGGGTAGCTGAGCTCGAACAGCACCCGGCCCGGCTTGACGTTGACCACCCACCACTCCGGCGAACCCTTACCCGAACCCATCCGGGTTTCCGCGGGCTTCTTGGTCAGCGGGCGGTCGGGGAACACGTTGATCCACACCTTGCCGCCACGCTTGATGTGCCGGTTGATGGCGATACGAGCGGACTCGATCTGCCGGTTGGTGACGTAGGCGTGCTCCAGAGCCTGGATGCCGTAGTCACCGAAATTCACCGCCGTGCCGCCGCTGGCGATGCCGCGCTGGCGGGGGTGGTGCTGCTTGCGGTGTTTAACTCTGCGTGGAATCAACATGATTCAGCTCTCCGTGCTTTGCGGTTCTGCAGCGGGTGCGGCGGCGCTCGCAGCGCCCTCTTCGGCGCTGGCGGCCCGGCCGGCCTCGGTGCTGGTGGCCGTCGTGCCCGACGCGCCACTGCGGCGCGGGCGGGTGCCCGACGGACGCTCGCGGCGGGAACGCTCGGCACCCGCGGGAGCGGCGGCGGCCAATTCGCGCTTGCCGCCGACGATGTCGCCCTTGTAGATCCACACCTTCACGCCGATCCGGCCGAAGGTGGTCTTGGCCTCGTACAGGCCGTAGTCGATGTCGGCGCGCAGCGTGTGCAGCGGCACCCGGCCCTCGCGGTAGAACTCCGAGCGGCTCATCTCGGCGCCGCCGAGGCGGCCGGAGCACTGCACCCGGATGCCCTTGACGTTGGGCTGCCGCATCGCCGACTGGATGGCCTTGCGCATCGCCCGGCGGAACGCGACCCGGTTGCTCAGCTGCTCGGCGACGCCTTGGGCCACCAATTGTGCTTGCGACTCAGGGTTTCTGACCTCGAGGATGTTGAGCTGCACCTGCTTGCCGGTCAGCTTCTCCAGGTCGGCGCGGATCCGGTCGGCCTCGGTGCCGCGACGGCCGATGACGATGCCCGGACGCGCGGTGTGGATGTCCACCCGGACGCGGTCGCGGGTGCGCTCGATCTCCACGTCGGCGATCCCGGCCCGCTCCAGGCCGGTCGACAGCAGCCGCCGGATCGCGACGTCTTCCTTGACGTAGTCCGAGTACTGCTTGTCGGCGTACCAGCGTGACTTCCAGTCGGTCGTGATGCCCAGCCGGAAGCCGTGCGGATTGATCTTCTGGCCCACTAGTCTGAGCCTCCCTTCGCGTCAGAAGTCTCAGACGTCTTGGCTTCGGCTTTCGGTGCGGCCTTCTTCGCGGGCGCTTTCGTCGCGGCCTTCTTGGCGGGCGCCTTGGTGGCCGGCGCCTTCTTGGCGGCGGCCTTGCTGGCCTCGGCGCGACGGGCCCGGGTCGACTTCGCCGACCGCTGGTCCTTCGCCGGGCGGCTCTCCACCACGACCGTGATGTGGCTGGTGCGCTTGCGAATCCGGAACGCGCGGCCCTGGGCCCGCGGGCGGATGCGCTTGGCGGTCGGGCCCTCGTCGGCGTAGACGGTGGCGACCACCAGGGTCGCCGGGTCCAGCCCGTTGTTGTTCTGCGCGTTGGCCGCGGCGCTGGCGATCACCTTGGCCACCGGCTCGCTGGCGGCCTGCGGCGCCCAGCGCAAGATGTCGAGCGCGTCGGCCACCGAGCGGCCGCGCACCAGGTCGATCACCCGTCGCGCCTTTCTCGGCGACACCCGCACGAAGCGTGCTTTGGCCACCGCCGAGGGAAATTCAGTCGTGGTCATCGCCGTTTGGCCTTCCGGTCGTCCTTGATGTGTCCCTTGAAGGTGCGGGTGGGCGCGAACTCACCAAGCTTGTGGCCGACCATCGACTCGGTGACGAACACCGGGACGTGCTTGCGTCCGTCGTGGACCGCGAAGGTGTGGCCGATGAAGTCAGGAATGATCGTCGAACGCCGCGACCATGTCTTGATCACCTGTTTGGTGTTCTTCTCGTTCTGCGTGTCCACCTTCTTGAGCAGGTGGCCGTCGACGAACGGGCCCTTCTTCAGGCTGCGTGGCATGTGCTACTCCTGACTTCCCTAGCGCCCGTGCTTCTTGCCGGTGCGCCGGCGTCGGACAATGAGCTTGTTGCTGGCCTTGTTGGGATGGCGGGTGCGGCCCTCGGGCTTGCCCCACGGGCTGACCGGGTGGCGACCACCGGAGGTCTTGCCCTCACCACCACCGTGCGGGTGGTCCACCGGGTTCATGACCACACCACGGACCGAAGGGCGCTTGCCCTTCCACCGCATGCGGCCGGCCTTGCCCCAGTTGATGTTCGCCTGCTCGGCGTTGCCCACCTCGCCGACGGTGGCGCGGCAGCGCACGTCGACGCGACGAATCTCACCGCTGGGCATACGCAGCGACGCGTAGGTGCCCTCCTTGCCGAGCAACTGGATGCTCGCCCCGGCCGACCGCGCCAGCTTGGCGCCACCACCCGGCCGCAGTTCCACGGCGTGGATCACGGTACCGGCCGGGATGTTGCGCAACGGTAGGTTGTTGCCCGGCTTGATGTCCGCGTTCGGACCCGTCTCCACCACGTCACCCTGCGAAAGTCCTTGCGGCGCAATGATGTAACGCTTCTCCCCGTCCAGGAAGTGCAGCAACGCGATGTTGGCGGTCCGGTTGGGGTCGTATTCGATGTGCGCGACCTTGGCGTTCACGCCGTCCTTGTCGTTGCGACGGAAGTCGATCACCCGGTAGGCGCGCTTGTGGCCACCACCCTTGTGGCGGGTGGTGATGCGGCCGTGCGCGTTACGCCCGCCGTGACCGTGCAGCGGCCGGACCAACGACTTCTCCGGAGTGGAACGCGTGACCTCGGAGAAATCGGACACGCTTGCGCCGCGACGGCCGGGGCTCGTCGGCTTGTACTTACGAATTGCCATGTCTAATCAGGTCTTCCTCTCGCGGCGGCTAGGCCGGTGCCCCGAACAGATCGATCGGCTTGCTACCCGGCGCCAGCGTGACGATGGCCCGCTTGGTGCTCTTGCGCTTGCCGAACCCGGTCCTGGTGCGCTTCCGCTTACCCTGCCGGTTCGCGGTGTTCACCGATGCGACCTTGACGGAGAAGATCTTCTCGATGGCGATCTTGATCTGCGTCTTGTTCGAATCGGGGTGCACCACGAACGTGTACACGTTGTCATCGAGGAGCGAATAGGACTTCTCCGAGATGACCGGAGCCAGAATGATGTCGCGGGGGTCAGTAACGGTCGCCATCAGGCCGAAACCTCCTCGGGAGTACCGGTGTTGGCGCTGATGTAAGCGTTGAGCGCCTCCACACTGAACACCACGTCGTCGGAGCGCAGCACGTCGTAGGTGTTGAGCTGGCCGGGAGTCAGGATGTGCACACCGGGCAGGTTGCGCACGCTCTTGGCGCCGGCTTCGTCGCTGCGTCCGATCACGACCAGCACCTGCTTGCGGTCGGTCAGCGTGCCCAAAAACGCCTTGGCGCTCTTGGTCGACGGCGTCTGCCCGGCGACGATTTCGGTGACCGCGTGGATGCGCCCGTTGCGCGCCCGGTCGGACAGTGCACCGCGCAATGCCGCGGCGATCATCTTCTTGGGCGTGCGCTGGCTGTAGTCACGCGGCTTGGGGCCGTGCACGACGCCACCACCGGTGAACTGCGGGGCCCGCGTGGAACCCTGCCGGGCGCGGCCGGTTCCCTTCTGCCGGTAGGGCTTACGGCCACCACCGCTGACATCGCCGCGCGTCTTGGTCGAGTGCGTGCCCTGGCGCGCCGCCGCGCGCTGCGCGGTGACGACCTGGTGCATCAGCGCGATATTGGCCGGGGCATCGAACAATTCGGCCGGCAACTCGATCGAGCCGTCGACCTTGCCGGCCGGCGTCTTGACGTCGATCTTGAGTGTCTTAGAACCTTGTGCTGCCATCACTTCTCACCTCGTTTGACCGCGCTGCGGACCACCACGAGTCCACCGGTGCGGCCGGGGACCGCACCCTTGATCAGCAGCACGCCGTTCTCGGTATCGACCTTGTGCACCAACAGGTTTTGGACGGTCACCCGGTCGTTACCCATCCGGCCCGCCATCCGGGTGCCCTTGAACACGCGGGCGGGGGTGGCGCAACCACCGATGGAACCCGGGCGACGGTGCACCGCCTGGGCACCGTGGCTCGCGCCCTGACCACGGAAGCCGTGGCGCTTCATGGTGCCGGCGAAGCCCTTCCCCTTGGAGGTTCCGGTCACGTCGACGTAGCTGCCGTCGGAGAAAATCTCGGCCGTCAGCTCCTGGCCGACCTGGTATTCGGCCGCGGCGTCCGGGTTGTCCAGCCGCAGCTCGGCCAGAAACCGGCGCGGGTTGACGCCCGCGGCCGCGTACTGACCGGTCACCGGCTTGTTGACCTTGCGCGGACTGATCTCGCCGTACGCCAGCTGAACGGCGCTGTAGCCGTCCTGCTCCGGCGTGCGGATGCGGGTCACCACGTTCGGCCCGGCCTTGACGACCGTCACCGGCACAATCCTGTTGTTCTCGTCGAATACCTGCGTCATGCCCAGCTTGGTACCGAGAATGCCCTTACGCGCCATTGCTCTGTAACTCCCTACTGGATGTTGACGTCGACACTGGCCGGAAGGTCGATGCGCATCAGCGCGTCAACGGTCTTCGGCGTCGGGTCGAGGATGTCGATCAGCCGCTTGTGCGTGCGCATCTCGAAGTGCTCCCGCGAGTCCTTGTACTTGTGCGGAGAGCGGATGACGCAATACACATTCTTCTCGGTCGGCAGCGGCACCGGCCCTACGACGCTGGCACCCGTGCGGACGACGGTCTCGACGATCTTGCGCGCCGACGCGTCGATAGCCTCATGGTCGTAGGCCTTAAGCCTGATGCGGATCTTCTGTCCCGCCACGCTTCTCCTACCCTCGCTCCTGTTGAGGCCCGGTATCCGGGCTCAAATAATCCATGTCCTCAGTGCCACCGGCGCGCCGATCGGGCCGGCCGAATGTTGGCCGATCGAGCGTTGCGCCGGATGTTGCGCCGCTGTTTACCTGTCGTGGTCCACCGGCCCCCGCGGTCGGGTGTGTCACCCTCACGCGACCTCGGCGCGCCGATTTCAGGATCGAAATCGTCGCTCTCGAAGGATGGGACCGGACGCGCCCGTTTGGACGCTGGTCGTATGCCCGACCAGGCGCAAACCCGGCTCAAGGCAACCTGAACAGTATGCCCTAGATCGGGGCCCGAGCAAAATTCGGGCGAGATCTAGGCCCAGATCCGCCGCGCCCGCCCCGGACGCGGCCACCATGCGGGGTTAACGCGCAGGTCAGAGGCCTTGAGATGACCGGTGCCGGAGCCAAGACTAGTGCCATGAGCACACCGACAGTCGAGCCGAAAACCGCACAGGCCGTCAAGGTCTTCGCGGACCCCACCGCGTACGCCGACGAGCCGCGGCTGCATGCGGCGCTGACGCACCTGCGCGCGCACGCGCCGGTGTCGTT
Organism: Mycobacterium sp. NTMscope_MAC_269; assembly: GCF_976985695.1. Taxonomy (NCBI): domain Bacteria; kingdom Bacillati; phylum Actinomycetota; class Actinomycetes; order Mycobacteriales; family Mycobacteriaceae; genus Mycobacterium; species Mycobacterium sp. NTMscope_MAC_269. The sequence goes on along the minus strand of NZ_OZ335668.1, from coordinate 5,147,676 downwards.
GGTCGACTGTCCGCCGTACCGGCCGTTCTGGGCGATCACCAAGCACGCCGATGTCATGGAGATCGAGCGGGCCAACGACCTCTTTCTCAACGAGCCGCGGCCGCTGCTGGCCCCCGCCGAGGCCGACGACTTCGCGCGCGCCCAGCTGGACGCCGGGATGGGGCTGCGCACGCTGATTCACATGGACGATCCCCGGCACCGGGTGGTGCGCGCGATCGGTGCCGACTGGTTTCGCCCCAAGGCCATGCGGGCGCTGAAGATCAGGGTCGACGAGCTGGCCAAGATCTACGTCGACAAAATGATGGCCGCGGGCGGCGAATGCGATTTTGTGCAGGAGGTCGCCGTCAATTACCCGCTGTATGTGATCCTGTCGCTGCTGGGCCTGCCGGAATCGGATTTCCCCCGCATGCTCACACTCACCCAGGAGCTGTTCGGCGGCGACGACGAGGAGTTCAAGCGGGGCACCACGCCCGAGGAACAGATGCAGATCCTGCTCGACTTCTTCAGCTACTTCAGCGATCTCACCGCGGCCCGGCGGGCCGAGCCCACCGACGATCTGGCGTCGGCGATCGCCAACGCGCGAGTCGACGGCGAGCCGCTGTCGGACGTCGACACGGCCTCCTATTACGTCATCATCGCGACCGCCGGCCACGACACCACCAGCGCCACCATCGCCGGCGGGCTGCAGGCGCTGATCGAAAACCCCGACCAGCGCGCCCGGTTGACCGCTGACCTGGGACTGATGCCGCTGGCGACCGAGGAGATGATCCGCTGGGTGACGCCGGTCAAAGAGTTCATGCGCACCGCGGCCGCAGACACCACCATTCGCGGGGTTCCTATCGCCGCGGGTGAATCGGTGTATCTGTCCTATGTGTCGGCGAACCGCGACGAGGAGGTGTTCGAAGACCCGTTCCGGTTCGACGTGGGCCGAGACCCCAACAAGCACTTGGCCTTTGGCTATGGCGTGCACTTCTGCCTGGGGGCCGCGCTGGCCCGGATGGAAGTGAACAGCTTTTTCACCGAACTGCTGCCCCGGCTGGAGTCCGTCGAGTGCGCCGGGGAGCCGGAACTCATCGCCACCACGTTCGTGGGTGGTCTCAAGCACCTGCCGATTCGATATTCGCTGCGTTAGCCCGATTCGTCTGCACGTGCAGGAAGCCGTCGACGGCCGCAAGCGCGCATTCGTGGTAGTCGAAATCGGGCAGGGTGGACAGGCGGCCCAGCACCAGGGGGCCGATCAGCATGGCGATCGCCCGGGACCGGTCCACCTCGCCCAGCTCGGCGGCCTCCGGGCTGTCGAAGATGACGTCGAAGGGCTCCGCGTATTGCTGAGCGATCCGCTCGCGCAGGGTGGTGATCGCCGCGCTGTCGGCGTTGACGCTGTGCCGGGGTTGGGGCAGCCCCTCCAGGTCACGGCCCAGCGCCAGCCAGGACATGGCCGTCATGACGGTCGGCGCGTGGGCCACGGATTCGGCCTGGGCCAAGACCACCGCGATCAGGCGGTCGCGCAGCGACCCCTCGGCCGGCGGGGTCGGTGACGCCGGTATCAGGCTGTTGAAAGCCGCTGCCAGTAAGTCGTTTCCGCTCGGGAAGTGGCGATACAGGGTCGCCCTGGCCACGTTGGCGGTGCGGGTGACCGCGTCGACCGTCACCGCGCTGGGGCCCCCGGCGCGCAGCAGCGTGACCGCCGCGTCCAGCAGCCTGGCCCGCGATCTCGCTGGGCGCGGATCCGTCCCGGCGGTAATGGCGACCACCTCCTGTCTGAGACGAGACTATCGGGTCCAAATCCCGGTGTCTGCTGCCAAAGGGATCACCGCCGGCGTCACCGAACGAATTCCGCGGCCCGGTGCCCGATCATCACGATCGTGGCGTGCGGTCCGCGGCTGGTGATCGAGGGCAGGATTGAGCCGTCGATCACCCACAGGTTGTCGACGCCGTACACCCGGCACCGGGGGTCGACGACGGCGCGCGGATCGCCGTCGAGACCCATCGGCGCGGTGCCGCACAGATGCTGCGACGTCGACCAGACGGCTGACCCTGAACCGATTGTGCTGCTCGCCAATTCGCGGGCCAACTCGGCGCCGCGGCGCAGGGCCGCGACGTCGTCGGGCTCGCTGTCGTAGCGGTGCTCGATGCGCGGCGTCACGTCGGGATCGGCCGAGACCAGCGTGATGCGGCCCCGCGCCCGTGGTTGCATGAGCGCCACCCCGATGTGCGGCCAGTCGGCATGCCCGGCGGTGCCGTCGCCGGTCATCGCCACGAATCCACCGGTGTACGGCCTGATCTCGAGGTCGTCGGCCGTTCTGAGCACCACCTCGAGCACCGGCCGGCCGGGGGCCACCGTCCAGTCGGTGGGCAGGACCCACTCGGCGTGGTCACTGAACGACGCCCCCACCGGCAAGGCCGCCACCACCGGCACCCCGGCGGCGGCGAGCATGTCGGCCTCGCCGATGCCCGACAGCATCAGGAGGTGCGCCGTTTCGATGGCGCCGCCGCACAAGACGATTCGCTCGGCGGTGAATGTGGTGTGGCCGTGCGGCCCTATCGCGTCCACCCCCACCGCGGCGGTCCCCGCGAAACGCAACCGCGCCACCCGGGTCCGCGCGTGCAGGTGCAGATTCGGCCTGCTCAGCGCCGGGATCAGATACCCCGCGCCCGAACCCCGGCGCACGCCGTCGACGATATTGAGCGGGACGGCGCCTATCCCCGAAACCGGCTCCGCCGCAACGTCGTTGAGGTCGGCGATCCAGCCGAACCCGGCGCGCTCCGCAGCGGCGATGAATCGCTGCGTGGTGCCCGTCATCTCGTGGGTGCGACGCACGAGAATGGGGCCGCGGTCGCCGTGGGCGGGACCGTCGAAATCCAGGTCGGTCTCGATGGCGCGGAAGCTGTCCAGCACGTCGGACCACCCCCAGCCCGGCAGGGCGATGCGGTCGAAGTCGCGGGGCAATCCGCGGCAGAAGTAGCCGCCGTTGATCGCTCCCGATCCGCCCACCGTGGCCCCGCGCACAATGGGATGCTGGCGGGAGGGTTCGTCGGTGAGACGGGTCTGATAGCGCCGGACCAGTGGGCTGCCGACGCCGATCGGCAACTGCAGCCCGTTGGCCGTCTGCGCGAGCAGCCCCGGATCATCGAGGGCCGGCCCCGCCTCGAGGACCGTGACCGTGCGGCTCGAATCGACGGAAAGACGTTCCGCGACAACCGATCCAGCACTGCCGGCGCCGACGATCAGCACATCGCTGTGCGAGACGGCTGCGGTCAAGGCGGTGGCTAACTCCGGATCTGGGGTTTCAGGGCGCGCACGTTGCGCTCCCGTAGCACACCCCACCACAACCCGAGCCCGTATGCCAGGTCGTCGACGCGCTTGAGCACCAGATACGTCGGCAACCCGATCGGTTCGACGTCGTCGTCGATGGCGTCGCGGCGGCGAAGCCAGTCCACCACCCCGTCCATGACGGCCGCGACCACCACCACCCGGCGGAAATGCCGCGACATGGTCGCGGCCACCAACGCCAACGGCCAATAGTGCCGGCACAGCGCCGACGCCAGCTGCAGCGCCGCTGACCACAGGCCGCGGCCGGCGATCATCGCGACATCGGTCATCGACGTCTCCGCGGTGCGCATCGCCCGGGCGATACGCCGCCCCGTCACGACGGCGAGCAGGATGGACGCCAGCCGCGACAGCGTGGACCCGAAGGCCATCAGGATCCACGTCGTCAGGGCCCAGCCGGAGATCACCACCGGCGCCGTCTTGTCCGGGTGGCGCACCGACAGCGGGGCCGCCGACCCCCCGTAAAAGGCTTTGCGCGCAAGCCAATCCCGTAGTTCGGTGCGGTGGTCGTGGGCGACCAGCGCGATCGGCTCGTAACGCAGCCGGGTGCCCGACTCGATCAGCCGCCAGCACAGGTCGACGTCCTCACCGGACTGCAACGTCTCGTCGAACCCGCCGACCTCCCGGATGGCCGCGCACCGGCAGATGATCGCCGCGCTGGGGACGTAGGACACCGTGCTGTGGGGCAACACCGGGGCTTCGCGCTCGCCGAGGTCGAGCGAGGAGTGCACCGCCTCGTAGCGCGCCACCACGTTCTCGCTGTGCGAGAGGCCGACGATTCGCGGTGCGACCAGGCCGACGGTGGGATCGCAGAAGTGACCGAGCAGGGCCTCCAGCCAGCCCCGGCGTGGCGCCACGTCGGAATCCAGGAATGCCACGAAGTCCGTCCGGCAGGCCGCCAGCCCGGTGTTGCGGGCTGCCGCCGGGCCCTTGCTGCGGTGGTGGCGCAACACCTCGATGTCGCAGTGCGCCCCGACGAAATCTTCGGGCTCGACGGCGTGGCATGAGCCGTCGTCGACCACGACGACGCGCAGGCCGCGCAGCGAACTCACCAGGCGTCGCACGCCAGAAAGGTTGTTGCGCACCGGGATTACCACGGTGACGTCGTGGTGCGAGGGGCCGCCCGCGGGCCGGGGGTGCGCCACGGTGGCGTCCAGCAGGGTGCGGGCGAGCTGGGCGCTGACGTCGTCACGCACCTTCAGTCGGCCGTCGCAGAGCATGTCCTGCGCGGCCGGGGCCAGCTTCAGCAGCCGGGTCGGCGAACCGCCGAGCAGCGCCGAGCCGTCGCCGAGCACCCGCACGCGGCGATCGACCTGGACGGCGAAGCCATCCGGCAGGCGGAGGGCACGCGCGCTCATGCGAGCATCCCGCCGGGGCCGGGCCCCCACCGGGCGACGCGCCGGACACACTCGTCGACCATCGTCGTGACGATGCGCTCACCGTCGGCGGCGGTGGCGGTGGTCGGGTCACCCAGCACGCCGACCGGGCTGACCGCCGCGACTCCCCCGCGGCGCATCGACCCGAGCAACTCGGGGAGGGGCGCGGTGTTGCCGGGTCGCCACCGGTCGGTCCGGACATCGGCCGGCGAGATATGCAGCAACACCGACGTTTCGGTATGCCCGGCGTGGGCGTCACCGCCGGCGGCCACACAGGGGCACCATGCGGCGTCGCGGCCCTCGGCACGCAACCTGGCCACCGCGGCGTTCAGCGCGGCGACGTTGCCACCGTGGCCGTTGACGAAGACCAGGCGCCGGGCCCACGTGCCTGCCGACCTGCCGTACTCGACCAGCAGCAGCGTCAGCGCCTCGCTGCCGAGCGAGATCGTCCCGGCAAAGCTCTGGTGCTCGCCGCTCGCGCCGTAGGCGATAGCCGGCGCCACCAGCCACTCGTCGCCGAGGCGTACCCGAGCGCGGCCGGCGACGGCCGTCGCGATCCGGGTATCGGTGTCCAGCGGCAGGTGTGGGCCGTGTTGCTCCGTCGACCCCAGCGGCACCATGATCGACGGCGCCGTGCCGGACAGCTGGCTCGACGTCGCTGTTCCGAGTTCGCCGGGTACGGGCACTCGGTGATGGTAGGACGAATTCACCTGGCGTGCACCAATTGTTGAAGCTTGAAAATAACTTTTTTTCCGTGCCGTTCATCGGGCATTCGAATTGTCGGCTCGTTCGTCACGGTTACCCCGCCAGTACCACGATTTCCGAGGCCGTCAAATAATTCCGACAAAGCCGCCCTAAATAGCCCGGCTTACCGTATCCGCCGTTATCCGGCGGTCGGCGGCACACCCAGCGCCCGGGTGAAACCGGGCGGCACCAGGATGTCGCCGGGCCCGAGGTCGTGGATCGAGGACTGTCCCAGACCCATCAGGGCCGAGTCGATGCCGCCGCGCAAGATGTCGAGGACGTTCTCCACGCCCGGTTGGCCGGCCGCAGCCAGGCCCCACAGGTAGGCCCGGCCGATCATCACCGCGCGCGCCCCCAGCGCCACGGCCTTCACGACGTCGCTGCCGCGCCGGACGCCGCCGTCGAGCAACACCTCGACCTGATCGCCGACGGCCTCGGCGATCGCCGGCAGCGCGCGGATCGCGGCCGGGGTGCCATCCAGGTTGTTACCCCCGTGATTGGACACTGAGATCGCCGAAACTCCCGCGTCCACAGCCCTTTTGGCGTCATCGACGCGGATCACGCCTTTGAGCATGAACGGCCCGCCCCACAGTTCGCGAAGCCAGGCGATGTCCTCCCAGGTCGGCGGCGGCGTGCCCATCCACTCGCCGTAGGCTTCGAAGAAGGGGGGCCCGGGCTCGCCGCGGCGGCCCTGGTTGGGGACCCGCAGCTCCGGTGGCCGCATGGTCTTCGCCCACTGCAGAAACCACCGCGGCTTGGTGATGACCTCCGGGCTCATCTTGAGGATGGTCTTGAGGTCCATCTTCTCCGGGATCGAGGGGCTGCCCCAGTCCCGGCCGTGCGAGAAGCTCCAGTCGGTGGTGACGATCAGGCCCGCCGCGCCGGCCGCCCGGGCGCGCTCGACCCGCGCGGCGATCGCGTCACGGTCACCCAGCCAATACACCTGGAAGAACACCTTGGGGTTCGCCGCGATGACCTCTTCGATCGGCTTGCTGGCGAACGAGGACAGCCCCATGGCGGTGCCGCGGGCGGCGGCGGCACGCGCGACGGCCACCTCGCCGTCGGGGTGCACGGCCTGCACGCCGGTCGGTGAGATCACGACCGGCATCGAAATGTCTTGCCCCATGACGCTGGTCGACATGTCGCGCTTTGCCGGCGCGCCGACGACGTGGGGTGCGAAACCGAGTTCGCCGAAGGCTTCGACGTTGTCGGAGACCGTGATTCCCTTTTCGCTGGCCGAAATCAACGACGAATAGGCCGATTTCGGCAGCCGGCGCTTGGCACGTTGCTGCGCGATGGCCACGGTTTCAAACCATTTCTCGGCCACCGTCACACCGGGCTTTCGTTACACAGCCGTGCCGGCGGGGCCGCCGGGGTGATGGTCGGCGGTCGCAGCGACAGCGTCAGCGGCACCGGTTGGCGGATGCGCTTGCCGCGGGAGTGGTCGGCCCGGGGGCGCGGCGTCTCGCGGTCGTGCGTCAGCGCCGTCGCGCTGTGGCCCTGGACGCATTCGGGGTCCGGCCCGTCCAGCGGCAGGCCGGTGAAGAACTTGGCCGCCATGCAGCCGCCCCGGCAGCTGTCGTAGTGCCCGCAGCTGCCGCAGGCTCCCGCCGACTGCGGCTCGCGCAGCTCGCGGAAGAGCGGAGCGTTCTTCCAGACGTTGGAGAACCCAGCCCCAAAACCGGTATCAGTCATTACGTTTCCGGCCAGGAAGCGGTCATGGATGGCGAATGGGCAGGCGTAGACGTCGCCGACGGGGTCGATCAGGCACACGACGCGGCCCGCGCCGCACATGTTCAGGCCCGCCAGGGCGCCGGATTGGCCCAGCGGGGCCAGGTGGAAGAAGGAGTCGCCGGTGAGCACCCGCTCCCCCTTGGCGACCAGCCAGTCATACAGCTGGACCTGCTGCTCGGCGGTCGGGTGCAACTCCTCCCAGACATCGGCGCCGCGTCCGGACGGGCGCAACCGGGTGATCCGCAGCGTGGCCCCGTAACGACTTGCCAGCGCGGCGAATTCGTCGAGCTGGTCGACGTTGTGCCGGGTGACCACGACGGAGATCTTGGCGTCCTTGAATCCGGCGTTGGCGAGATTCTCCAGCGCGCGTACCGCCATGTCGAACGACCCGGGTCCGCGCACGGCGTCGTTGACCTCGGCGGTGGCGCCGTCCAGCGAGATCTGGACGTCGACGTAGTCGCTGGCCGCCAACCGCGCGGCGACCTCGGGCGTGATCCGGACGCCGTTGGTCGAGAACTTGACGCCGACGTGGTGGGCGGTCGCGTAGTCGACGAGCTCCCAAAAGTCCGGGCGCACAGTGGGTTCCCCGCCGCCGATGTTGACGTAGAACACCTGCATGCGTTCCAGCTCGTCGATGATGTCCATGCACTGACGGGTGGACAGCTCGCGCGGATCCCGCTTGCCCGACGACGAGAGGCAGTGCACGCAGGCCAGGTTGCAGGCGTAGGTGAGCTCCCAGGTCAGGCAGATGGGCGCGTCGAGCCCGTGCTCGAACTGCTCGATCAGCCGCGGCACGGCCGCTTGGGACGGTGCGGTCATTGATGGTCCTCCCGGGGCACCAGCATCTTGGAGTCGACAAGCACGCCGAGCGCGTGCAGGTAGGGGCCCTGCCCGGCGTCGTCGATGCCCGCCGCACGAAAGGCGGAGCGGACATCGGGGTGCTCGGCCAGCGACTGCACCACCGTGAGGATGGTGCGGTTCTTCAGGAACGACAGCTTGCGGGTGCCGAAGTGATAGAGCAGCGCGCCGAACGGTTCCGGCCGCACCGCGACCTGCGGGTGCAGTCGCCAGCCGCGATCAGGATCGAACACGGTGTCGCCGGGCGGGCGAGCCGTGTGAGCCTGCGCGGGCGCAGGCACGGTCAGTAGACCCCGCACATGCCGTCGATGGACACCTCTTCGACCAGGGTCTCGGTGACGAGTTGGGGGTCAGTTTCGGTCTCGTGGTCCACGGGGCCTTGCCTTTCGTCGGGTCTTGACAACGATGGGGTCTGAGTCACACTCGCCGCCAGAATATGGCATCGAGTGCCGAAATGGAAGGGCGGGGTCCGAAGATGCCGCAGCCGCGGGTGGGCAGGCGCCGCTCGACCACGCCGGGCCACATCACCGACGTGGCCATCGACCTGTTCACCGCCCGCGGCTTCGCCGACGTGAGCGTCGACGACGTCGCCCACGCCGCCGGGATCTCCCGCCGCACAATCTTTCGCTATTACGCGTCCAAGAACGCCATCCCGTGGGGCGATTTCGACACCCACCTCGCTCACCTCCGGGACCTGCTCGACAACGTGGGTTCCCGGGTGCGCCTGGGCGATGCGCTGCGAGCTGCGTTGTTGGCGTTCAACACCTTTGACGAATCCGAGACCGCCCGGCACCGCCAGCGCATGCGGGTGATCCTGCAAACCGCTGAGCTGCAGGCCTATTCGATGACGATGTACGCCGGCTGGCGTGAGGTGATCGCCGGGTTCGTGGCCCGCCGGTGCGATTGCAAGACAACGGATCTGCTGCCGCAGACCGCCGCGTGGACGATGCTGGGGGTGGCGCTGTCGGCCTACGAGCACTGGCTGAGCGATGAATCCGTCCCGTTGCCGGTCGCCCTGGGCAACGCCTTCGACGTCGTCGGCGCCGGGCTCAACGAGCTGGACACTTGAGCGTCGAGCACCTTGCGCACACGCTGCGGGCCCAGGGCGGGTTCTGCGCCTCGTCGGGCTCCGCGATGTACGGCGAGCTGTTCGAGCTGGTGGCCACCGACGTCGAGGCCGGCGGCGTGTTCGCGACCATCCTGGCCGGGCACCGCGACGCTCCCTCGCGCGACGCGGTGCCGCTCCGGCTGCTCGGCGGGCTGCACCGGCTGGTGCTCGACGGCCGGGCGGCGCACCTGCGCCGCTGGTACCCCAGCACCGGCGGGACCTGGGACGCCGGATCGGCCTGGCCGGAGATCCGCGACACCGCGGCCAACCACCCCGACGCGCTGCGGGCGGCGTTGGATCAACCACCGCAAACCAACGAGGTGGGGCGATCGGCCGCATTGATCGGCGGATTGCTGCACATCAATCAATTCGATTTTCCCATAAGACTTTTCGAGATCGGGACGAGCGCGGGGCTGAACCTGCGTGCCGACCATTACCGCTACCGCTTCGCCGGGGGCCAGTGGGGACCGCGCGACTCGCCGGTGCGGATCGATGACGCGTGGCGCGGCGCGCTGCCGTCCGGGCGCGATGTGCGAATCATCGAGCGGCGGGGGTACGACATCGCCCCCATCGACGTCGGCGGCACCGACGGGGAGATGACCGTGCTGAGCTACGTCTGGCCCGACCAGGTCGCGCGGCTTGCCCGGCTCCGCGGGGCCATCGAGGTCGCCCGCCGGGTGCCGGCGCGGCTCGAGCGCCGGAGCGCGGCCAGTGCGGTCGCCGGCCTGCGGCCGGCCGACCGCGCGCTCACCGTCCTGTGGCATTCCATCACCTGGCAATACCTGTCGGCCGCCGAACGCGACGCGGTGAGCGCCCACGTGGACGCGCTGGCCGCACGGGCCGATACGCGCTCGCCGTTCGCCCACCTGACGATGGAGCCCGCACGCTCTTGCCCCGGCGCCCCGATCAGGTTCGAGGTGTGCGCCCGCAGCTGGCCGGACGGCGAGTCGCGCGTGCTGGGCGAATGCCACCCGCATGGCCCGCCGGTGCACTGGCAGTAACGCATGCGGCCGAATTACCGGACTATGTCCGGCAATTCGGCCGCATTGACGTTGCGTGTACTAGGTCCCCATGAAGGTCATGGGATCGTGCAGCACCCGGGTGCCGTCGTGCAATCCGTCGATGGCCTCCATGTGCTCGGGCTCCAGGGTGAAGTCGAACACGTCCAGGTTCTGGGCGACCCGCTCGGGCTTGGACGACCGCGAGACGACCACGTTGTCCAACTGCAGGTTCCACCGGACCAGCACCTGCGCCGGCGTGCGGCCGTACTCGGCGGCGATCGACGTGACGATCGGGTCCTCGAGCATCTTGCCGACACCCAGCGGGCTGTAGGACTGTGTCTGTACCTCGTGCTTGAGGTGGGCCTCGCGCAGCTCGGCCTGGTTGAGGCGCGGGTGCAGCTCGACCTGGTTCACCGCGGGAACCTCGGCGGTCTCCTCGATGACGTTCGCCAGCAATTCCTCGGTGAAGTTGCAGACGCCGATCGAGCGGACGTGCCCCTCGTCGCGGGCGATCTTCATACCCTCGAAGCTCTCCACGTACTTGCCCAGCTTCGGCGCCGGCCAGTGGATCAGGTAGAGGTCGAGGTAGTCCAGCCCAAGGCGGTCCAGGCTCTCCTTGCACGACTCCTGGGCACTCTGGAAGCCCTGCCTCGAGGTGCCCAGCTTGGTGGCGACGAACAACTCCTCGCGCGGGATGCCCGACGCGGCGATCGCGCGCCCGACGGCTTCTTCGTTTCCGTAGGAGGCAGCGGTGTCGATGAGGCGGCAGCCGACCTCCAGGGCCGCGAGTACCGAGCTTTCCGTCTCCGCATCGGACAGCTTGGCTACGCCCAAGCCGAGTACGGGCATCTTCGCCTCGTCATTGAGGGCGACGGTCGGAATCGTGCTGGGAACGCTGTATATCTCATCAATCACTGTCACTTTTTCAATCACCTGCCTGCCAGGTTGGGGTGTGGGGTTTCTTCGACGTAAACGATTCAGGGACAGCACACCAGGCGGCTTTAGCCAACCCTTCTGGTACGTAGTGGCCCCCAAACATCGTTCGCTTGGAGACAATAACCGAGGCGGGCGGACGTCGCCCGGACCGCAACCGCCAACGTCGCATTAGCAAAAAAACGCGAGCACAGAAGTTACCCCTTTCCAGCACAATAAGATTGGCGATGGAATTTTGGCAATTTTGTGACACCGCAGACACGAGGCCGCAGCGCCCTCTGCGAAGGCAAACAAAACCTCCAATCGATGTGACGTACAACACCATCCAATTGCCTTGTGGCGCATTACGGATTTCCGCGCAATTCTCCTGCGCAAAGGCGGATTATCGGCGAAAACACCGACAATGGTGGGTGTTTAGCTCTCGGGAATCGATGTGATGGGAACGTGATACACCGTGATGCGGCTGTGATGTGAAATCACCTATCCCCTATCCTCGAGAGACGCCGACCACGCGCTACCCCTGGAAGCGAGGCAGTCTGTCGCATGAAGACAATGCAAGAGCTTTTTGAAATTGCCTGGCAAGCAACACAAATCGGTGCCGCCACGCTCAAGAAATCACAGCCGAGTTCGGTGCAGCACAAAGGTGACCGTGACCTGGTCACCGACATCGACCTCGCGATCCAACGCGACATCGCCGACTACCTGGCCCAAACCACGCCGGACATCCCCTTGCTGGCCGAAGAGTCCGAGCAACAACCGGACATCGAAACCTCCGAATGGCTCTGGGTGCTCGATCCCATCGACGGAACCTCGAACTTCGTCCATGGGCTCCCGTTGTGCGCGGTATCGCTCGCGCTGCTGCGCGAAGGCCGCACCGTGGTGGCCGTCACGCACGCACCCCTGCTCGGCAAGACCTATCACGCCATCGAGGGCAAGGGCGCGTTCCTCAACGGTCAGCGGATCAACGCCAGCGCAGCCGACAGCCTCAGCGGGGCCATCGTGTCCCTCGGCGACTACGCCGTCGGCCACGACGCCGGCCGGCTGAACCAGCAGCGGCTGGCGCTGACCGCCGAGCTGGTGCCGCGGGTCGAGCGCATCCGCATGATCGGGGCGGCGACCCTGGACCTCGCCTTCGTCGCCGAGGGCTCCCTGGACGCCTGCGTGATGATGTCCAACAAGCCCTGGGACACCGCGGCGGGGACCCTGATCGCCCGCGAAGCCGGCGCGCAGCTCACCGACGCCCAGGGCAATCCCCACACCCACAAGTCCGCGTCGACCGTCATCAGCGCGCCGGGCATCGCCGAGCAACTCGCGACCGTCATCCGCAACACCGAGATCCCCAGCGACCGGTACGCGGCCGCCGTCGGCTAGCGGCGGCTCAGCCCAGGACCTCGGAAATGGGCACGGCCGCGGCGATCTTTGCGCGCATCTTCATGACCTTGCCGGGCATCCCGCCACCGACCACCCCGGCCAGGGCGCCGTCGCGTTCGTAGTAGGCCAGGAACTTGCGGCCGTCGTCCTCGACGACGTGCACGATGTCGTCGGCCTCCGGCTCGCCCAGGCACTGGATCTTGACGTCGTACTGGTCGCTCCAGAAGTAGGGGACGACCACCGCGGGCGCCACATCCTGGCCCAGCATCGCGGGCACCACGGCGCGGGCCTGATCGGCGACGTTGCTCCAATGTTCCACGCGCCCTTGATGTCCCGTCGCGTCGCGCCACGACGCGACATCCCCGAGCGCCCACACGTTCGGCGCGCTGGTGCGTCCGGCCTCGTCACAGATGATTCCGTTGTCGACGGTGACACCACTGCCCTCGAGCCATTCGGTCGCCGGGCGTGACCCGATGCCGACCACCACCACGTCGGCTGTCAGCTCGGTGCCGTCGCCGAGCACCACCGCCTCGACATGCGTGTCACCGCGCACCTCGGCCACGCCGACGCCGAGCCGTACGTCGACGCCCTCGGCGCGGTGCAGCCGGGCCACCAGTTCGCCGATCTGCTCGCCGAGCACCGCGGCCAGCGGTGTCGGCTGCGGCTCCACCAGCACCACGTCCACCCCCAGGCTGCGCAGGCTGGCCGCCACCTCGCAGCCGATGAAGCCGGCGCCGATGACGACGGCGCGCTGCGCCGCGGACGCGTGCTCGCGCAACGCCAGGCACTCGTCGAAAGAGCGCAGCACGCGGATGCCCTCGAGATCGGGGATCGCCGGGATGCGCCGCGGCACCAACCCGGTGGCGATGACGAGTTCGTCGTAGCCCAGCGTCGTCCCGTCGTCGAGCGTCACCGTCTGCGCCGCGGTGTCCAGACTCGTCGCGGCCGACCCCAGGCGCAGGGTGATGTCGTTCTCGTCGTACCACTCGCGCGGCTTGAGCGCGGTGTCGTCGACCTCTTTGCGCAGCACCTCTTTCGACAGCGGCGGGCGGTCGTACGGCAGGTGCACCTCGTCGCTGACGAGTGTGATGGGCCCGGAATACTCCGATTTGCGCAGCTGCTCGGCGGTGCGGGCGGCGGCCAATCCGCCGCCGACGATCACGATTCCGTTGGTGGCGCTTTCGTCACTACTCACGTGGAGTTCTTAGCACGATGGCGCCTCAGTACTTTAGGGCACCCTTATCCACGGGGATCTGCGTGCCGGTGAGTGTGCCCGACCCGTCGCCGGCGAGCCATGCCACGACGTCGGCGACCTCGTCGGCCGCCATGAAGCCGTTGGGCTGCACCGGCATTGGGGGGAAGCTGTGCACGAAGTTGGGATGTTTGGCAAAGATCTCCATCATCGCTTCGGGTTCGATCATCGGGGTTTCGACCGAGTACGGATGGATCGAGTTGACCCGGATGCCGTATTCGCCGAGCTCGATGGCGAGGGTGTTGGTGAGCGCGGTGAGCCCGTGCTTGCTGGCCGAGTAGTGGCCGTTGCCCGGTGTCGCCTTGAGTCCCGCCGACGAGCTGACCACGACGATGGAACCGCCGTTGCCCGCCTCGATCATCGCGGGCACCGTGGCGCGCAGCGTGCGCCAGGTGCCGGTCAGGTTGACGCCGATGACCGCGTCCCACTGCTCGTCGGTGAGCTCCCAGATGCGGCCCCAACTCAGCACTCCGGCGTTGGCGACCACGATGTCGAGGCGGCCGAACTGTTCCATCCCGACGGCCACCAACTCCTTCAGCGCGGCGTCGTCGCGGACGTCGAGGACGCGGGCCAGGATCTTGCGCCCCTGCCCCTCCACCAGGCGCGTGGTCTCGTCGAGGTCCTCGCGGGTGGCGGGCGGATAGGTCACGCTGGCCGACGCCGGCGCGCAGATGTCGAGCGCGATGATGTCGGCGCCCTCGGCTGCCAGCCGCACCGCGTGCGACCGCCCCTGTCCGCGAGCGGCCCCGGTGATGAAAGCCACCCGCCCGTGCAGTGATCCGGTCTGTCCAGCCACGTGTAACCCCTTCGACCGCCGATAGACCAAGCCAGGCTAGCAGCGGAACTGAAACGTGTTCTAATTCACCCGCCGGTCGGCGGAGGAGCGCTTCAGATTTCGGAGATGATCTGAGCGCGCCGGCTGTTGTATTCCTGGTCGGTGAGCGCGCCACTGGCGTGCAGATCGGTCAACTCCTGCAGCCGCGCGGCGATCGACGGTTCGGGCGGCGTGACGACCGCCGACGGCGCCACGGTCGACGCTGGAGCCGACTGGGTGGCAGGTGTCTGCTGATCGACGGCCCGGCGCACCACCGCCTGAATCTGGCCACGCAGCGCCGGGTTCGACCGGATGTCGACCATCCGGTTGAGCGGAATGTTGTTGGGCTTGAGGATCTGCAGGATCTCCATCAGCGGGCCCGCCTGTCCGCTCAGGTCGTAGGTCCGGTTGTCCTCGGCCACCGTGAACTGCGCGGGCATCAGGCCGTTGACCAAAGCGCTGCGCTCCCAGTCGATCCGGTATTCGTTGGTGGTGGGATTGACCAGGACCACCACCTTGCGGGCGTTGAGGTTGCCGAGCCGGGTGACGCCGGCGATCACGCGGTCTTCGCTGTCGAACGGCAGGAGGCCGGGCCCCGCGATGTGTAGGTGCACCTTGACGACCTGCTGGTTGTTGACCCAGGTGCCCGTTTCCGTGATGCCGGTGATCTGCGCGAGCGCCAGCACGCCGCTCTGCTCGAGCGCGGCCACCTTCGCCGACGTCTTCGCGCCGTAGTTCGCCAGCGCGAGCGCGACCAACACGTCGGCCACGGTGACGAGCAGGCCTACGTAGAACATCCACTGCAGCAGGCTGTCGAGCCCCATGACGAAGTACACGACCAGGAAAATCGGTCCGACGAGGCCTCCGCACAGCAAAACGACCAACTGTGCCTTCAGATAGCGTGCTAACACTTGCCCCTCCTCGACTTGCTGGGGATTTGTGTCAGATTAGCGCTCGCGTTATCGCCGCGAGCGCGATACGCGCAAACCGATTTCGGTCGCCGTCACGTGAGCGTTTCGGGCGGGACGATCGGCATCCGCCGCACGGGCGGCGCCGCCGGCTGCGTCCCCGCCGGCGCGTGCGGCGCCGCGCGCGGCGATACCGGCAGCGTCGTGGCCGGGGAGGGCTGCGGCGCCACCTCGGCCTGCATCGGTGCGGCGGGCGTACCGGTCAGTGGCGACGCCGAAGGCTGGACGGTGCTCGGGGAGCCGGAGGGAGCGTAGGCCGGTGTCGCCACCCGCGCCGGTCCGGCCGGCGCGGTGGCCGAGGCCAGCGTCGCCGATCCCACCGGCGCGGCCGCGACCGGTGCGCCGGCCGGTGCCGGCGCCGCGGCGGCCGCTGGGGCCACCGCCGCCAGGGGCCCCGCGGGCGCGGTCGGCGCGGACGCGCCCATGGCGCCGGCAGTCATCGTCGGTACCTGCGCGGCCATCGACGCGGGCGCCGCCGCGGTCTGCAACGGCGTCGCGTTCGCCGCCTCGGCGGCGGCGTACTGCATCGCGCCGCCGTTCATCAGCTGCACGAACTGGCTGTGGAACGCGGCCGCCTGAGCGCTGAGAGCCTGATAGACCTGGGAGTGGGCGTCGAACAGGGCGGCGATGCTCGCCGACACCTCGTCGGCACCGGGGGCGAGCACCGCCGACGTCGGCCCCATCGCCGCCGTGTTGGCGGACGTGATCACCGACCCGATACTGGCCAGGTCCGTCGCGGCAGCCGCGACGAATTCGGGAGTCGCTTGAACGAACGACATCGGCACCTCCCCGCCACGCCCTACGGTCACCGAGAACTATGCCGAAATCCTAGTCCAGGGCGCGCGGCGGCCGCATCATTTCGGCCCGGTCCCGACCGGCGAGGCGCACAACACGACAAAGCCCGGATTGCCGAGTGGGCAATCCGGGCTTTGCGATGCTTCGAACTACTTGATGATCTTGACGACCCGGCCGGCGCCGACGGTGCGGCCACCCTCACGGATCGCGAACCGCAGACCGTCGTCCATGGCGACGGGCTGGATCAGCTTGACCGAGATGTTGGTGTTGTCACCGGGCATCACCATCTCGGTGCCCTCCGGCAACGTCACCACACCGGTCACGTCGGTGGTGCGGAAGTAGAACTGCGGGCGGTAGTTGTTGAAGAACGGCGTGTGCCGGCCGCCCTCGTCCTTGGACAGGATGTAGACCTGACCCTCGAACTCGGTGTGCGGCGTGGTGGTGCCGGGCTTGGTCACGACCTGGCCGCGCTCGACGTCCTCACGCTTGATACCACGCAGCAGCAGACCGACGTTGTCACCGGCCTGACCCTGGTCGAGCAGCTTGCGGAACATCTCCACACCGGTGACCGTGGTCTTGGTGCTGGTCGGGCGGATGCCGACGATCTCGACCTCTTCGTTGACGTTGACCACACCGCGCTCGACACGACCGGTGACGACCGTGCCACGGCCGGTGATGGTGAAGACGTCCTCGACCGGCATCAGGAACGGACGGTCGGTCTCGCGGACCGGGTCCGGGATCGACTCGTCGACGGCCTCCATCAGCTCCTCGACGGACTTGACCCACTTCTCGTCGCCCTCGAGCGCCTTGAGCGCGGAGACCCGCACCACCGGGGCGTCCTCGTCGAACTCCTGGGCGGCCAGCAGTTCGCGGACCTCCATCTCGACGAGCTCGAGCAGCTCCTCGTCGTCGACCATGTCGGCCTTGTTCAGGGCGACCAGGATGTAGGGCACGCCGACCTGACGGGCGAGCAGCACGTGCTCACGGGTCTGCGGCATCGGGCCGTCAGTGGCGGCGACCACCAGGATCGCGCCGTCCATCTGGGCCGCACCGGTGATCATGTTCTTGATGTAGTCGGCGTGACCCGGGGCGTCGACGTGGGCGTAGTGACGCTTGTCGGTCTGGTACTCCACGTGGGAGATGTTGATGGTGATACCGCGCTGACGCTCCTCGGGCGCGTTGTCGATCTGGTCGAACGCGCGGGACTCGTTCAGGTCCGGGTACTTGTCGTGCAGAACCTTGGTGATAGCCGCGGTCAGCGTGGTCTTGCCGTGGTCAACGTGACCAATGGTCCCGATGTTGACGTGCGGCTTCGTCCGCTCGAACTTCGCCTTCGCCACTTCTGTGTCCTCCTGGACTAGTTGGTGCTTGTTAAAGCAGTGTTGGTGTTTTCAGTTGTGCCGCGCCCAAGGCATTCCAATGACCCGGCAAGATTACTCCGTCGCCGATGCTTACTGGCCCGTCGCCTTCGCGATGATCTCCTTTGACACGTTCGCCGGCACTTCGGCGTACGAGTCGAAGACCATGGAGTAGTTCGCCCGGCCTTGGGTCTTGGACCGCAGGTCGCCGACGTAGCCGAACATCTCCGACAGCGGCACATGCGCTTTCACGACGCGCGCACCGCTCCGCTCCTCCATGGCCTGGATCTGGCCACGGCGGGAGTTCAGGTCGCCGATCACGTCGCCCATGTAGTCCTCGGGCGTGGTGACCTCGACGGCCATGATCGGTTCCAGGATGACTGGTTGCGCTTGCGACGCAGCCTTTTTCAGCACCTGCGAACCGGCGATCTTGAAGGCCATTTCCGACGAGTCGACCTCGTGGAACGCCCCGTCGAGCAGGGTGACCTTCATGTTCACCAGCGGGTAACCGGCCAGCACACCGTACTGCATGGCGTCCTGGGCGCCGGCATCCACCGAGGGGATGTACTCACGCGGGATGCGCCCACCGGTGACCTTGTTCTCGAACTCGTAGGTCGCGCCGTCCTCGCCGGTGAACGGCTCGAGGTTGATCTGCACCTTGGCGAACTGGCCGGAGCCACCCGTCTGCTTCTTGTGGGTGAACTCGACGTTCTCCACCTTGCGGCGGATGGTCTCCTTGTAGGCCACCTGCGGCTTACCGACGTTGGCCTCGACCTTGAACTCGCGCCGCATCCGGTCCACCAGGATGTCCAGGTGCAACTCGCCCATCCCGCCGATCACGGTCTGGCCGGTCTCGTGGTCCAGGTGCACCTTGAAGGTCGGGTCTTCCTCGGCGAGCTTCTGGATCGACAGCGACAGCTTCTCCTGGTCGCTCTTGGTCTTGGGCTCGATCGCCACCTCGATGACCGGGTCGGGGAAGGTCATCGACTCCAGCACGACCTGCTGGTTCGGGTCGCTCAGGGTGTCACCGGTGGTGGTGTCCTTGAGCCCGATCACCGCGTAGATGTGCCCCGCCGAGGCGGTCTCCACCGGGTTCTCCTTGTTGGAGTGCATCTGGAACAGCTTGCCCAGCCGCTCCTTCTTGCCCTTGGTGGCGTTGATGACCTGGCTGCCGGAGTCGACCTTGCCGGAGTACACCCGGACGTAGGTCAGCTTGCCGAAGAACGGGTGCGTGGCGACCTTGAACGCGAGCGCGGAGAACGGCTCGTCGGTGGACGGCTTGCGGGTGACCTCTTCGTCCTCCTTGCCCGGCGCGTGCCCGACGGCCGGCGGCACGTCCAGGGGCGAGGGCAGGTAGTCGATGACGGCGTCCAGCATCGGCTGCACACCCTTGTTCTTGAAGGCGCTGCCGCACAGCACCAGGTAGGCCTCGGAACTGATGGTCAGCTTGCGCAGCGCACCCTTGATCTCCTCGACCGACAGTTCCTCGCCACCCAGGTACTTCTCCAGCAGCGCCTCGTCGGTCTCGGCGACCGCCTCGAGCAGCTTGGTGCGGTACTCGTCGGCCCTCTCGGCCAGGTCGGCCGGGATGTCGACGGTGTCGTAGGTCTCGCCCAGCTTGGTCTCGCCGCGCCAGACCTTGGCGTTCATCTCGACCAGGTCGACGATGCCCTCGAAGTCACCCTCGGAGCCGACCGGCAGCTGGATCGGGATGACGTTGGCGCCGAGGCGCTCCTCCATAGTGCGGACCGAGAAGTAGAAGTCGGCCCCGATCTTGTCCATCTTGTTGACGAAGCAGATGCGCGGGACGTCGTACTTGTCGGCTTGGCGCCATACCTGCTCGGACTGCGGCTCGACACCCTCCTTGCCGTCGAACACGGCGACGGCGCCATCGAGGACCCGGAGCGAACGCTCGACTTCCACAGTGAAGTCGACGTGCCCGGGGGTGTCGATGATGTTGATCTGGTTGTCTTTCCAAAAGCAGGTGGTGGCCGCGGAGGTGATGGTGATCCCCCGCTCCTGCTCCTGCTCCATCCAGTCCATGGTGGCGGCGCCGTCGTGCACCTCACCGATCTTGTAACTGATACCGGTGTAGTAGAGGATGCGCTCGGTCGTCGTCGTCTTGCCGGCGTCGATGTGCGCCATGATGCCGATGTTGCGGACCTTGGTGAGGTCGGTCAGCACGTCCTTCTGTGCCACAGAAGTCTTCCCACTCTTTCGATTGCTTAGTTGCTGTCTTTCGCGGTCAGGCCAGCGCCCCGGCGCGCGGGCCGCAGAGACCTACCAGCGGTAGTGCGCGAAGGCGCGGTTGGCCTCGGCCATCTTGTGGGTGTCCTCACGTCGTTTGACGGCGGCCCCCAGACCGTTGCTGGCATCCAGGATCTCGTTTGCCAGGCGCTCGACCATGGTCTTCTCCCGGCGTTGCCGCGAGAAGCTGACGAGCCAGCGCAGCGCCAGCGTGGTGGACCGATCCGGACGCACCTCGACCGGCACCTGATAGGTGGCACCACCGACGCGGCGGCTACGCACCTCCAGGGCGGGCTTGACGTTGTCGAGAGCACGCTTGAGCGTGATCACGGGATCGGTACCTGTCTTGTCCCGAGCTTGTTCGAGCGCACCATAAACAATGCGCTCGGCGAGCGATTTCTTCCCCTGCAGCAGGACTTTGTTCACCAGCTGAGTGACCAGCTGCGACCCGTAGACCGGGTCGTTGACCAGCGGGCGCTTCGGCGCGGGCCCCTTGCGCGGCATCAGCTCTTCTCCTTCTTGGCGCCGTAACGGCTGCGAGCCTGCTTGCGGTTCTTGACGCCCTGGGTGTCGAGCGAACCGCGGATGATCTTGTACCGGACACCGGGCAGGTCCTTCACCCGGCCACCACGCACCAGCACCATCGAGTGCTCCTGCAGGTTGTGACCCTCGCCGGGGATGTAGGCCGTCACCTCAACCTGACTCGTCAGCTTCACGCGGGCGACCTTCCGAAGAGCGGAGTTCGGCTTCTTCGGAGTGGTGGTGTACACGCGGGTGCATACGCCACGGCGCTGCGGGCTGCCCTTGAGGGCCGCGGTCTTGACCTTGGCGACCTTGTCGCGGCGACCCTTGCGGACCAGCTGCTGAATGGTTGGCATCTACCGGCTTTCTCTGTTCGTGTTCGGCATATTTCTGGCGTCTTCAAGTCTGTGTACTGCAGTTATGTCCGCCCGCGTCACCCCGCGGCCGGGTGTGTCGCATGCGCTGCGCACCGGAGGTAGGTCCGAAGCATCGTGGACACGCGAATTCGCCCGGCATTCACTTCCTTACGGTTAGGCGCCGTAAGCCGCCAGGCACGAGGAACCACAATACCCGCCGCCGGTCTTGCAGGTCAAAGCGGCGGATCCACCATCGGGACTACTACCTGGCGCCGTCGTGGGCGGTGCGCCGTTCCAGGCCCTCCAACCCCCGAGCCAACCGCAACACCATGTCGGAGAACAACACATCGGTGTCGATGTCGTCCATGACGCCGGTCATCTCCAGCAGCACGAAACCGTGCATCGCGGACCAGAATTCCAGCGCGGCGTGGAAGGCTTCGGCACCGTCGAGCCCGTACGAGGACAGCACGGCGATCACCGGTGCGGCCGCGCCGCGGGTCGCAGCCGCGTATTCGGCGTCTTCGCCGCCCAACGGCATCCGGGTGAAGGCCGAGTAGCGACCCGGGTGATGGTGGGCATAGCTGCGGTACGCGCCCGCCATGACGAGCACCGCGTCGTCGCGGGCGCGGCCCTCGCCCACCCGGTTGAGCATCATGATGATGTCGTCGATCACCCGAATCCGCACCGCGCGGCGCAAGTCCTCCAGGCTGTCCACGTGGTTGTAGAGCGAGGGCCCTTTGGTGCCCAACTGCGTCGCGAGCGCATTGATGGTCAGCGCGTCCCAGCCCTCGCGGTCCAGGAACGTCAGCGCGCCGTCGATGATCCCTTCGCGGCTGAGCTTGGTCGGGCGCGAACCGGGCCGTCCCGCACGTTGGCGCCCGGCCGCTGACGGCGGATCCGGTTGAGCTGCCATGGCGGTCGCCCTTCGATCGCGGGAACGGGTTGCGGTTAACTAATGACTCTAGTTGAGGCCCGTTCAGACACTAATCTCCCCGGAGGGGCATAAGCGCCCGGCAACGGAAAAGAAAACCTGCCATCGGGCAGGCAATTGCACGTAATGTCATGCTTGGCTCATTCGAGCAGACGACCCGTCCAAGAGGGGGCCCGCAGTGAAGTGGACAACTGTCGCCGGGTCGTTGGCCACCTGCGCCGTCGCCGCAGTAGCCGGTGTCGCTGCCACGCCGGGACTTGCGCACGCCAAGAACGGCGATACCCATGTCATCGGGGAGGACATGGAGCAGACGGTGGACTGCAACGACGCCACGCTGCTGGTCAACGGCACGTTTTTGACCGTGACCGCGCTGGGCAACTGCTACGCCGTGACGGTGATGGGTTCGTCGAATGTCGTTATCGCCGACTCGGTTTCGCACGACATCACGGTCTACGGCTATGACCAGACCGTGCTCTACAAGGGCGGTCAGCCGGCCCTGTGGGACCGTGGCCGCGAATTGGGCATGACCAACCGGCTCCAGCAGGTGCCGGGCTGAGGCACCACAGCGAGGGGAATCGAACAACGATGCGTGTCGACACCTGGAACCACCGCCGCAGACTGGCCGCGTTCGCCGTGGCGCCCGCCGCCGCCGCCGTGATGCTGGCCGGCTGCAGTTCGACGGCCAACCCGCCGGCGGGCTCCTCCACCACCACGACGAAGAGCAGCCCGACGACGAGTGCCGGCGCCGCGCCGACGACGGGATCGAGCGGGGCGAGCACCACCGCGTCCATCGAGATCGGGAACACCGTGAACTACGGGTCGATGGGCACCACCACGAGCCTCGACTGCGCCAGCGGCAAGTCGCTGAACGTGGCCGGGTCGGACAACACGCTGACCGTGACGGGCAGCTGCGCGACGGCGAACATCGGCGGCACCAACAACAAGATCACCTTCGACAAGGTCGAGACGCGGATCACTGTGCTCGGGATGAACAACACCATCACCTACAAAGACGGTGATCCCAAGGTCGACAACCTCGGCTCGGGCAACACGATCAACAAGGGCAGCTGACCTGCGCTCAGCCGGCGGACGCGCCGTGTCGTCCCGCGCCGGCGGCGAACCGCCCGGCCCCCTCGTTCGCCTCCGCTGCCACCCGGGAGATGCTGGCGAATTCGGCATCGAGCGCCTCGGATTCCGTTGCCCCCCATTGGTGTAGCGCCGAGAGCCGATCCGAACGCAGGCACTGCTGCGGCAACGCCGCCAGTTGTGCCGCCAATTCCTCTGCGGCCTGGCGTGATTGGCCCTTGGGGACCACCCGGTTCGCCAGCCCGATGGCGTGGGCTTCGTCGGCGGCCACGGCGCGGCCGGTGAGGATCATGTCCATCGCGCGGCTGTGACCGATCAGCCGCGGCAACCGCACGGTGCCCCCGTCGATCAGCGGGACGCCCCAGCGCCGGCAGAACACCCCGAACACGGCGTCCTCCTCGACTACCCGCAGATCACACCAGATGGCCAACTCGAGACCGCCGGCGACGGCGTAGCCGCTGACCGCGGCGATGACGGGCTTGGACAGCACCATCCGCGTCGGCCCCATCGGGCCCGGCCCCGTCCGGTGCACTGCGTTGGCGTCGGGCGTGCCGAACGCCTTCAAATCGGCTCCCGCGCAGAACGTTCCGCCGTCGCCCCACAGCACGGCCACCGACGCCGTGTCGTCGCGGTCGAACTCCTCGAATGCCGCGTACAACGCGGCGGCCGTCGGGCCGTTGACCGCGTTGCGCGCCCCCGCCCGGTCGATGATCACCGTGGTCACCTCGCCGTTGCGTTCGACACGCACCGGATCGCTCATCTCGCCTCCGCCCATAGTGGTTCGCGCCGCCGCAGCAGTTCGGCGGCGAAGTCGTGGTAGGCCGCCCGCAGCCTTGTCCCGGGCCAGTCGGGCGGCAGTAGTTCGTCGGGCAGGACCGGGTCGGTGAGCAGGTGCCGGACGGTGGCCGCGGCCACCACGAAACGGCCGGGAATGTCTGGCGCGGCAGCCATGTCGTCGAGCAACCGGTGGCCGTCCTGCGCCCACGCGGGTAGGTCCCACAGCTGCGCGGCCAGTCCGGCAGGGTCACCGTCGCGCGCCCGCAGGACCCTGACCCTGGCCATGATGTCGGGGCCGAGTTCCGCGTCGATGTTGTCGGGGCGCATCCACACCCCCTCGCGTAATTCACCGAAGCGCTTGTCGTGCATGGCCGTTCGCAGTGTTGCCCGGGTGCGTGCGTTATCCCCCACGCTCGTCACGATCAGCGTGATCCACTCCCCCTGCCAGGGACGCACGCGCGGGTCGATGGCATCGTCCTGGCGTCGTTGGCGGGCGAGCAGGCGATCCGAGAGTTGGTAGCCGTCCGCATTTCGGATCAGGTCGCCCGCCCCGACCATCCGGGTCAGCGCCACGCGCAGGGTCGATTCCTTGATGCCGAAATCAGAAGTGAGCCTGACCAATTCGCTGGCGCGGGCGCGGGCAGGGTGGGCGCCGAGCAGCACGCTGAGCACCACCGACCGGGCCGTCATGTCCGGCATGGCTACACCCCGGACGCCCGGCGGCCGTGGTCGCCGAACGGTTCGTCACGATGCCGCACCGCCTCACGGAATCCGTGCTCGACCGCGTCGGCGACGAACGCGTGACCCTCGGGCGTGTGCCGGGCGACACCGTCGAACACCGTGCTGACCATCCTGCTGGTGGCCACCCCCTGTTGCAGCAGAGCGGAATTGCACGCGAGCTTGACCATGATCAGCTGGTTGACCGGCACCGCGGCGATCCGCTCGACCAGCCGCTCGGTGCGCTCGTCGAGGTCCGCCGGATCCGGCGCCTCGACCGCCCATCCCCACTCGGCGGCCTGCGCGCCGGTGAGGCAATCGCCGGTGAACAGCAGCCGTTTGGCGCGCTGGTCGCCGAGGCGGTGCGCCCACAGGCCGGCGGCCGGCACGCCCCACACCCGGGTCGGCGGATAGCCGATCTTGGCGTCGGCGGCGGCGATCACCTGGTCGGCGTGCAGCGCGATGTCCGTCCCCCCGGCCACGCAGTAGCCGTGGATCTTGACCACTGTGGGCTTGTCGGCGTGCATGAGGCTGGAAAAGCCCCGCACGAAGCGGCTCATCATCTGGTAGTCGATCATCGGGTCCCATGGCTGATCCGCCAGATGATTGACCGCCTGGGTCTTTCCGTCGAGCACGGTGCCGGCGTACGCGCCGGTGCCACCGGCCGAGCCGGTGCGGTCGGCGTAGGCGCTCAGGTCGAAGCCCGCGCAGAATCCCTCGCCGCGGCCGGACACCAGGATGACGTGCACGGCTGGATCCAGATCGGCCCGCTCCACCAGCGCCGAGAGCTCCAGCGGGGTGTCCGCGACGATCGCGTTGCCCTTTTCGGGCCGGTTGAAGGTGATGCGCGCGACCCGGTCCGTCACCTCATAGGTCATCGTCTTGAGGTTGTCGAAGTCGACCGGTCTAATGGCGTGCGTCATGGGCTCCGCTCCTCCCGACCCTTTTGGATCGCACTGCCCTGTCTATCGTCGTCGGCGCGCATCATCCCTTTACTAGAGCACGCTCGAGGATGGGCGCCAGATCCAGACCGTCGGGCATGGTGCCGAACGCGCCGCCCCACCGGCGGTCGAGGCGGGTCGTCAGGAATGCCTCGGCGACGGCGGGATGGCCGTGGCGCACCAGCAGCGAGCCCTGTAGCGCCAGGCAGATGTCCTCGGCGACCTTGCGGCCGCGGTAGGCGATGGTCTCCAGGTTGGTCAGGTCGGCGCGCAGCCGCCCGACATGGTTGCCCAGGCGCGGGTCCTGACCCGCGCTCTCGGCGATTTCGTCGAACAGCACCTCGATGCATTCGGGGCGAGTCGCCATGGCGCGCAACGTATCCAGCGCGCTGACGTTGCCAGAGCCCTCCCAGATGCCCATCAGCGGCGCCTCGCGGTACAGCCGCGGCATGCCGGAGTCCTCGACATAGCCGTTGCCGCCCAGACATTCCAGCGCTTCTGCGGCGTGCGGGGTGGAACGCTTGCACACCCAGTACTTGCTGGCGGCCAGGCCGATGCGGCGCAGTAGCGCTTCGGTCTCGTCGCCGCGCACCGCCTTGTCGGTGGCGCCGGCCATCCGCATCGCGACCATGGTGGCCGCCTCGGCCTCGACGGCCAGGTCGGCCAGCACGTTGCGCATCAGCGGCTGGTCAATGAGGTAGGCGCCGAAGGCCTTTCGGTGCTGGGCGTGGTAGATCGCGCGCGTCAGTCCGGTGCGCATGCTGGTTGCACTGCCCAGCGTGCAGTCCAGCCGCGTGAGGTTGACCATCTCGATGATGGTGGGCACCCCGCGGCCCTCCTCCCCCACCAGCCAGGCGACCGCGCCGTCGTATTCGACTTCGCTGGAGGCGTTGGCGTGGTTGCCGAGCTTGTCCTTGAGCCGCTGCAGGAACATCCGGTTGCGGGTGCCGTCGGGCAGCACGCGCGGAAGCATGAAGCACGAGAGCCCTTGGGGGGCCTGCGCGAGCACCAGGAAGATGTCACACATCGGCGCCGAGGTGAACCATTTGTGGCCGGTCAGGCTGTAGGTTCCGTCGGCGTTGGGGGTGGCCTGCGTGGTGCCGGCGCGCACGTCGGAGCCGCCCTGCTTCTCGGTCATCGACATGCCCGCGGTGATGCCCGGTTTGGTGGTGGCCGGCTTGAGTTCCGGGTCGTATTCGCGCGCGGTCAGCAGCGGCTCGTAGACCTTGGCCAGCTCGGGGTTGTAGCGCAGCGCGGGCACCACGGCATACGTCATCGAGATCGGGCAGACGTGCCCCGGCTCGACCGTCCACACCGAGGTTTTGGCGGCCCGGACGACGTGCGCCCCCGGCCGCTCGTCGGCCCAGGGCGCGGCGTGCATCCCGTGGGAGATCGCCGCGCGCATCAGTTTGTGGTACGCCGGGTCGTATTCGACCTCGTCGACGCGGTGCCCGTTGCGGTCGTGCGTGTGCAGGATGGGCCGGTTGCGGTCGGCGAGGTCGCCCCATCGCTGCGCTTCGCGGCTGGCCGACAGCGCGCCGACCTCGTTCACCTCGTCCAGGCCCCACTGCCCGCCCTCGCGAATCAAGGCCTCGATGAGCACCGCCGAGGTGGCTGGGTTGTGGTCTTCCAGGGGCGGGACCTGATTGGTGACGACATGGGTATCCGACATGGGATCAATGTTACATTTTCCCGACAGTTGCACAAGAGGTGTAATGATCAGCGCGTGTGTGCGGCGAAGAAGTCCCACAGCTCCCGTGACGCGAAGTCCGGCCACTCGTGGTCACCCTGGTCGACCGTGATGAGCACGACGCCGCGGCCCTCGGCGCACCCGGCGGTCGAGGTGGTGACCGCGCCGCCGGTGGTGGTGGACGGGGCGCCGCACTGATCGACGTTGCGCCAGAACGCATTCACGTCTGGCACCGGTGGTCCGTTGATGACGCTGTATCCGGGCCCGCCGCCGTAGGGCACCAGCTGATCGGCCGTGCCGTGAATGTGCATCACCGACATCGGGTGCGGCGTGCGGCACGCGTTCAGCTGGGTGCCCGCGACCGGGCCGATCGCCGCGAAGATGTCGGTGGTGCAGGCCAGCGTGTAGGACATGATGCCGCCGTTGCTCATGCCGGTGGCGTACACCCTGGCGGTATCGATGCCGACGTTCTTGGCGATGTCGGCGACGGCCGCGCTGATGAAGCCGACGTCGTCAACGCCCTCTCGTCCCGACCGCCCGCAGCACGTTTGGCCGTCGACGTTCCAGGCGCGGTCGAGGCCATCCGGGTAGGCGACGACGAACTTGCCCGAATCGGCCAATCCGTCCCAGCGGTAATCTCTTTCGGCTTCGCTGGCGCTTCCCGACACGCCGTGCATCATGACCACCAGCGGGGCCGAGGCCGGCGTCCCCGCGGGCTTGTACAGGCGATAGCTGCGATCGAGATCGCCGACCTTGAGGTGGTGAACGCTGGTGCCGGTCACGAAGCCCGACGGCACGTTGGCGACTCCCGGGATGCAGCCCGCGACCGCCAGGGCAACGATCAAGATCATGGGCAGCCGGCGCAGCATGGGTCAAAGGTAAGCGGTTGCCCGCTCTCAGCCGCTCGTTTTGTCGCGGAGGAACGCGATGTCGTCCTTGCGGCCCTCGTCGGCGGTCTCGCAGATGACGGGTGCGTCGGCGGCCGTGACCACCGCGGCGAGCAGCTCGGGATCGATCTTTCCGGTGCCGAAGTTGGCGTGGCGGTCGGCGCCGGAGCCCGCCGCGTCCCGCGAGTCGTTGCAGTGCACCAGGTCGATGCGGCCCGTCAGCGCCTTGATCCGGTCGACCGCGTCGATCAGCTGCTCACCGGCTGCCCAGGCGTGGCAGGTGTCCAGGCAGAACCCAATTCCCTTGTCGCCGATGTGATCCCAAAGCCGGCCGATGGTGTCGAAGTGGCGGGCCATCGCGTGGTCGCCGCCGGCGGTGTTCTCCAGGTAGACCGCCACGTCGGTTTCCAGGTAGTCCATGGCCTTGACCCACCGCTCGAAGCCGGCCTCCATATCGTTGTCGTCGGCGTGGCCGCCGTGCACGATCACCGCCGTCGCGTTGATCGCCGCGGCCGCGTCGCAGGTGTCCTGCAGGATCTTGCGCGACGGGATGCGGATGCGGTTGTTGGCTGAGGCCACGTTGATCAGGTATGGCGCGTGGACGTACAGCGGTATGGTCGACGCCTTCAGCGTCTCGGCGTCGTCGCGCGGCTTGGGTTTCTTCCAGCTCTGCGGGTTGCCGAGGAAGAACTGCACCACGTCGGCGCCGTCGGCCTGCGCGGCGGCCAGGGGATCGTCGTTGCGGACGTGCGAACCGATGAGCACGGTGGCCAGTGTAGTGAGGGGTGCCGACGGGCTCCTAGGTCGACCTCGAACGTGAAGCTAGATGCACGCTCGGCGCCGAGTGTGAAGTTAACTTCACGTTCGGCAATGGCACGCAACGAAAAAGCCCCGGGGGCGCACCCCGGGGCTTTTTCGTTGCCTGACTAGCGGTAGTCGCTGTAGCCGTAGTCGTCCAGCGGAACCGCGGCGCCGGTGGCCGCACCGAAGTCCGGGCTGTAGTACTGATCCTCGTAGGACGGGATCGTGTACGCGGCGGCCCGGGCCTCCTCGGTCGGCTGCACCGCGATGTTGCGGTAGCGGTTGATCCCGGTACCGGCCGGGATCAGCTTTCCGATGATCACGTTCTCCTTCAGACCGTTGAGCTTGTCGCTGCGGCAGTTGATCGCCGCATCGGTCAGCACTCGCGTGGTCTCCTGGAACGACGCCGCACTCAGCCACGAGTCCGTGGCCAGGCTCGCCTTCGTGATGCCCATCAGCACCGGACGGCCGGCGGCGGGCTCGCCGCCCTCGGCCACCACCCGGCGGTTCTCCGCCTCGAACTCCGCACGGTCGATCAGCGAGCCGGGCAGGAACTCCGTCGAGCCCGAATCGATGATGGTGACGCGGCGCAGCATCTGGCGAACGATCACCTCGATGTGCTTGTCGTGGATCGACACACCCTGCGCGCGATAGACCTCCTGGACCTCGCGGACCAGGTGGATCTGCACCTCGCGCGGGCCCTGCACGCGCAGCACCTCGTGCGGGTCGGCCGAGCCTTCCATCAGCTGCTGGCCCACCTCGACGTGGTCGTTGTCGGAGAGCACCCGCTCGGAACCGTCTTCGTGCTTGAACACCCGCAGCCGCTGCCGCTTGGAGAGCTTGTCGTACACGACCTCCTCGCTCCCGTCGTCGGGAACGATGGTGATCTTGTAGAAGCGCTCACCCTCCTCGAGGTGGACCCGGCCGGTGACGTCGGCGATCGGCGCCTTGCCGCGCGGGATGCGGGCCTCGAACAGCTCCTGCACCCGGGGCAGACCGCCGGTGATGTCCTCACCGACACCACCCTGGTGGAACGTGCGCATGGTCAGCTGAGTACCGGGCTCACCGATGGACTGGGCCGCGACGATACCGACGGCCTCGCCGATGTCGACCAGCTTTCCGGTCGCCATCGAGCGCCCGTAGCACGTCGCGCACACGCCGGTGCCGGTGGTACACGTCAGCACCGAGCGCACCTTGATCTGCGTGATGCCCGCCGCCAACAGGGCCTCGATCGACGGGTCACCCAGGTCCTCACCGCGAGCGACCACGACGTTGCCGGCCTCGTCGACCGCGTCGGCACCCAAAGTCCGTGCGTACGCCGAGGTTTCGATGTACGGATCGCGGATCAAGGTGCCGTCGGGCTGACGCTCGGCCAGCTCGACGATGATGCCCCGCTCGGTCTCGCAATCGTGCTCGCGGACGATGACGTCCTGGCTCACGTCCACCAGACGACGGGTCAGGTACCCGGAGTCAGCGGTACGCAACGCGGTGTCCGCCAAGCCCTTTCGGGCGCCGTGGGTGTTGATGAAGTACTCCAGCACCGTCAGGCCCTCGCGGAACGACGACTTGACCGGACGCGGGATGAACTCACCCTTCGGGTTGGTCACCAGACCCTTCATGCCGGCCAGCGTCCGCGTCTGGGTGAAGTTACCGGTGGCACCCGAGTCCACGATCGTGATGATCGGGTTGTCGGCCGGGTAGTGCTCGCGCAGCGCCTGACCGACCTCGTCGGTGGCTTCCTTCCAGATCTCCACCAGCGCCTCGTTGCGCTCGTCGTGGTTCAAAGCACCACGCTGGAACTGCTTTTCGACCTTCTCGGCCCGCTCCTCGTACTGGTCGAGGATCTCCTTCTTGCGCGGCGGCACGAGCACGTCGGCCATCGACACGGTGACACCGCTGCGGGTCGCCCAGTAGAAACCGGCGTCCTTGAGCTTGTCCACGGTCTGTGCGACCACGATCATCGGGTAGCGCTCGGCCAGATCGTTGATGATCGAAGCCTGCACCTTCTTGTGCATCTGCTTGTTCACGAACGGGTAGCCCACCGGCAGCAGCTCGTTGAAAAGCACTCGGCCCAAGGTGGTCTCGGCCATCCAGGCGTCGCCCGGCTGCCAGCCGTTGGCGCCGAAGCGCTCCGCCTCGATCTCGGCCGGCGGACGCAGCTGGGTCAGCCGCACCTTGATCTTGGCCCGTACCGACAGCACGCCACGGTCGGACGCCATGATCGCCTCGGCCGGCGAGGAGTACACGCCCACCTCGGGCTCGTCCTTGGCGGCCGCCTTGAATTCGCCCTTGTCGCCGTCCACCTCGGTGGTCAGGAAGTACAGACCGGTCACCATGTCCAGACGCGGCATGGCCAGCGGGCGGCCCGACGCGGGCGACAGGATGTTGTTGGACGACAGCATCAGGATGCGGGCCTCGGCCTGCGCCTCGGCGGAAAGCGGCAGGTGCACCGCCATCTGGTCACCGTCGAAGTCGGCGTTGAACGCCTCACACACCAGCGGGTGCAGCTGAATGGCCTTGCCTTCCACCAGCATTGGCTCGAAGGCCTGGATGCCCAACCGGTGCAGGGTCGGCGCGCGGTTCAGCAGCACCGGGTGCTCGGCGATGACCTCTTCGAGGACATCCCACACCTGGGGACGCTGACGCTCGACCATGCGCTTGGCGCTCTTGATGTTCTGCGCGTGGTTGAGGTCGACCAGTCGCTTCATCACGAACGGCTTGAACAGCTCCAGCGCCATCAGCTTGGGCAGACCGCACTGGTGCAGCTTGAGCTGCGGACCGACCACGATGACCGAACGGCCCGAGTAGTCGACACGCTTACCGAGCAGGTTCTGGCGGAACCGGCCCTGCTTACCCTTGAGCAGATCGGAGAGCGACTTCAGCGGGCGGTTACCCGGCCCGGTGACCGGGCGGCCGCGACGACCGTTGTCGAACAGCGCGTCCACGGATTCCTGCAACATCCGCTTCTCGTTGTTGACGATGATCTCGGGCGCGCCGAGGTCGATCAGCCTCTTGAGGCGGTTGTTCCGGTTGATCACGCGGCGGTACAGGTCGTTGAGGTCGCTGGTGGCGAACCGGCCACCGTCGAGCTGAACCATCGGGCGCAGTTCCGGCGGGATCACCGGGACGGCGTCGAGCACCATGCCCATCGGTGAGTTGCCCGACTGCTGGAAGGCGGCGACCACCTTGAGCCGCTTGAGGGCGCGAAGCTTCTTCTGCCCCTTACCGTTCTTGATCACGTCGCGCAGCGACTCGGCCTCGGCGTCGATGTCGAAGTTCTCGATCAGCTTCTGGATCGACTCCGCACCCATGGCGCCGGTGAAGTACTCACCGAAGCGGTCGATCAGCTCGCGGTAGAGGTTCTCGTCGACGATCAGCTGCTTGGGGGCCAGCTTGGTGAAGGTCGTCCAGATCTCCTCGAGCCGGTCCAGCTCACGCTGGGCCCGGTCGCGCAGCTGACGCATCTCGCGCTCACCACCGTCGCGAACCTTGCGGCGCGCGTCGGCCTTGGCGCCCTCGGCCTCCAGCTCGGCCAGGTCGGCCTCGAGCTTTTGGGCACGGGCCTCCAGGTCGGCGTCGCGCTGGTCCTCAATGGCCTTGCGCTCCACCATCATTTCGGCCTCGAGCGTGGAGAGCTCGTTGTGGCGCATCT
Source organism: Mycobacterium sp. NTMscope_MAC_269 (assembly GCF_976985695.1). Lineage (NCBI taxonomy): Bacteria > Bacillati > Actinomycetota > Actinomycetes > Mycobacteriales > Mycobacteriaceae > Mycobacterium > Mycobacterium sp. NTMscope_MAC_269. The sequence continues at coordinate 5,115,426 of NZ_OZ335668.1, read as the reverse complement.
CGTCGTCGACCGCGGTGATGACGTAGGCGGCGAAGTAGATGATCTTCTCGAGATCCTTCGGCGCCAGGTCGAGCAGATACCCCAGCCGCGAGGGCACGCCCTTGAAGTACCAGATGTGCGTGACGGGCGCGGCCAGCTCGATGTGGCCCATCCGCTCGCGGCGCACCTTGGCGCGGGTCACCTCGACGCCACAGCGCTCACAGATGATGCCCTTGAACCGGACCCGCTTGTACTTGCCGCAGTAGCACTCCCAGTCGCGAGTCGGTCCGAAGATCTTCTCGCAGAACAGGCCGTCCTTCTCCGGCTTCAGCGTGCGGTAGTTGATCGTCTCCGGCTTCTTGACCTCGCCGTAAGACCATTGCCTGATGTCCTCCGCGGTGGCCAGACCGATCCGGAGTTCATCGAAGAAGTTGACGTCGAGCACGTAACTCCCTTTCCCCTTGCGGGTTTTAGTAACTAATAAAACGCTTGCGTTGGGTCAAGCTAGGCCAGGTCCTCTACGGACGCGGATTCGTTGCGGGACAAATTGATTCCCAGGTTCGCCGCGGCCCGCTCGAGGTCCTCGTCCTCGCCTTCGCGCAATTCGATCGCCGCGCCGTCCGAGGAGAGCACCTCGACGTTGAGGCATAGCGACTGCAGTTCCTTGAGCAACACCTTGAAGGACTCGGGGATGCCCGGTTCCGGGATGTTCTCGCCCTTGACGATCGCCTCGTACACCTTGACCCGGCCGACGGTGTCGTCGGACTTGATGGTCAACAGCTCCTGCAGCGTGTACGCCGCGCCGTAGGCCTGCATGGCCCAGCACTCCATCTCACCGAAGCGCTGGCCACCGAACTGTGCCTTACCACCCAGCGGCTGCTGGGTGATCATCGAGTACGGACCGGTGGAGCGGGCGTGGATCTTGTCGTCCACCAGGTGGTGCAGCTTCATGATGTACATGTAGCCGACGGTCACCGGGTACGGGAACGGCTCGCCACTGCGCCCGTCGAACAGCACGGACTTGCCGTCGCCGTCCACCATGACCTCACCGTCGCGGTTGGGCAGCGTGCACGACAGCATGCCGGCCAGCTCCTCCTCCTTGGCGCCGTCGAACACCGGCGTCGACACGATCTGGTCCGGCTGCGCGTGCCGCAGCTCCTCGGGCAGGTTCACCGCCCATTCGGGGGAGCCGTCGATGTTCCAGCCGGACTTGGCGACCCACCCGAGGTGGGTTTCCAGGATCTGGCCGATGTTCATCCGTCGCGGCACCCCGTGCGTGTTCAGGATGATGTCCACCGGCGTGCCGTCCGGCAGGAACGGCATGTCCTCCTGGGGCAGGATTTTGCCGATCACGCCCTTGTTGCCGTGCCGTCCGGCGAGCTTGTCGCCGTCGGAGATCTTTCGCTTCTGGGCCACGTAGACGCGCACCAGCTCGTTGACGCCGGCCGGCAGCTCGTCGTCGTCCTCGCGGGAGAACACGCGGATGCCGATGACCTTTCCGGACTCGCCGTGCGGCACCTTCAGCGAGGTGTCGCGGACCTCACGGGCCTTCTCGCCGAAGATCGCCCGCAGCAACCGCTCCTCCGGGGTCAGCTCGGTTTCCCCCTTCGGGGTCACCTTGCCAACCAGGATGTCGCCGTCGCGGACCTCGGCGCCGATGCGCACGATGCCGCGCTCGTCGAGGTCGGCCAGCACCTCGTCGGAGACGTTCGGGATGTCCCGGGTGATCTCCTCGGCGCCCAGCTTGGTGTCGCGGGCGTCGATCTCGTGCTCCTCGATGTGGATCGAGGTGAGCACGTCCTCCTCAACCAGGCGGTTGGAGAGGATGATCGCGTCCTCGTAGTTGTGGCCCTCCCACGGCATGATCGCCACGAGCAGGTTCTTGCCCAGCGCCATCTCACCGTTCTCGGTGCACGGCCCGTCGGCGATCACCTGGCCGGCCTCGACGCGGTCACCCGCGTCGACGATCGGCGACTGGTTGGCGCAGGTGCCGTGGTTGGACCGCTCGAACTTGCGCATCCGGTAGGTGTGCCGGGTGCCGTCGTCGGCCATCACGGTGATGTAGTCGGCGGAGACCTCCTCGATCACCCCGGCCTTCTCCGCGACGACGACGTCGCCGGCGTCGATCGCCGCGCGCAGCTCCATGCCGGTGCCCACCAGCGGCGCCTCGCTGCGCACCAGCGGAACCGCCTGACGCTGCATGTTGGCGCCCATCAGGGCACGGTTGGCGTCGTCGTGCTCGAGGAACGGGATCATCGCGGTGGCCACCGACACCATCTGGCGCGGCGACACGTCCATGTAGTCCACCTCGGACGACGGCACGTACTCGACCTCGCCCGCCTTCCGGCGGACCAGGACCCGTGACTCCTCGAACCGGCCCTTGGCGTCGATCGGCGAGTTGGCCTGCGCCACGACGTGGCGGTCCTCCTCATCGGCGGTCAGGTAGTGGATCTCGTCGGAGACGACACCGTCGACCACCTTGCGGTACGGGGTCTCGATGAAGCCGAACGGGTTCACCCGCGCGTACACCGACAGCGAACCGATCAGCCCGATGTTGGGACCCTCCGGGGTCTCGATCGGGCACATCCGGCCGTAGTGCGACGGGTGGACGTCACGGACCTCCAGGCCGGCGCGCTCACGGGACAGACCGCCAGGGCCCAGCGCCGAGAGCCGGCGCTTGTGGGTGAGCCCGGACAGCGGGTTGTTCTGGTCCATGAACTGGGAGAGCTGGCTGGTGCCGAAGAACTCCTTGATCGCGGCGACGACCGGCCGGATGTTGATCAGGGTCTGCGGCGTGATGGCCTCGACGTCCTGGGTGGTCATCCGCTCGCGGACGACGCGCTCCATCCGCGACATGCCGACCCGGATCTGGTTCTGGATCAGCTCACCGACGGTGCGCAGGCGGCGGTTGCCGAAGTGGTCGATGTCGTCGGTCTCCACCGGCACCTCGATGCCGCCGGGGACAGTCATGACAGCGGCCTGGCCATCCGTCCGGGCGTGGTGCAGGCGCACCAGGTATTCGATGGTGGCGACGACGTCTTCCTCGGTCAGCGTCGAGCTGGTGATCGGCTCGCCGGCGTGCAGGCCGAGCTTCTTGTTCACCTTGTAGCGGCCGACACGGGCCAGGTCGTAGCGCTTCTCCTTGAAGAACAGGTTCTCCAGCAGGGTCTGCGCGGACTCCTTGGTCGGCGGCTCGCCCGGACGCAGCTTGCGGTAGATGTCCAGCAGCGCCTCGTCGGTGCCGGCGGTGTTGTCCTTCTCCAGCGTCGACATCATGATCTCGGAGAAGCCGAACCGCTCGGTGATCTGCTCGTTGGTCCAGCCCAACGCCTTGAGCAGCACGGTGACGGGCTGGCGGCGCTTGCGGTCGATGCGGACGCCGACGGTGTCGCGCTTGTCGACGTCGAACTCCAGCCAGGCGCCCCGGCTCGGGATCACCTTGACGCTGTGCAGCAGCTTCTCGGTCGACTTGTCGATGGTCTCGTCGAAGTACACACCGGGCGAGCGGACCAGCTGGGACACCACGACGCGCTCGGTGCCGTTGATGATGAAGGTGCCCTTCTCGGTCATCATCGGGAAGTCACCCATGAACACCGTCTGGCTCTTGATCTCGCCGGTGTTGTTGTTGATGAACTCGGCCGTGACGAACAGCGGGGCCGCGTACGTCATGTCCTTGTCTTTGCACTCGTCGACCGGCGCCTTGACCTCGTCGAAACGGGGGTCGGAGAACGACAGCGACATCGAGCCGGAGAAGTCCTCGATCGGCGACAGCTCTAAGAGCACCTCTTCCAGGCCGCCCACCGGGGTGACCCCGGCCTTGCCCTCGCCGCGCGCGGCGGCGGCCTCACGCCACCGCGGCGCGCCGATCAACCACTCGAAGGAGTCGATCTGCACGTCAAGCAGGCCCGGAACCTCGAGGGGTTCGCGGAGCTTGGCGAAGGAAACTCGGTTGGGGGCTCCAGGCACGGAGCCGTTTAAGGAACTTCCATTAGAGGAACTATGTGGGCGATCCGTCTTGCTCTGGCGGAAATCAGCCAAGATGCATCCTTCCAGCACCTCGTGCGACTCACGAAGACCGGGACCACCGGCCAGCTCGCCGCGAATTGTGTCGGTTCGGCCGGCGAACGAACTGTCCGGATCTCACGCGCAACTAAAGAACAAAGCCACGCAAGGAGGCTCAGGCTTAGACCACGGTGTCAGGTGGCGGGTGAGGTGGGCAGGAGGTAGCCAGCGCAACGTCCAACAATAGCGCAGGACTGCGCATTCCTCAACTTCCCAGCATCAGCAGTCCAGGGACATCGGCGCTGGCTGGCGTTTCGACTTTCCGCTGGATACATGCTGCCCAACAGACTGGCCCGTTTACGGCCCGTCGTCAAGAGGGCGGGCCGTCGCGTTACGCGGAGTTATCGCGAAACACGACGGGCCGGCCGACTAGTCACCGAACTCGTGCGTCGGGAACTTGTGGGTGCCTTCGAGGTCGTCGAGGATGGCGGCCTGAGCGTCCTTGGGCAGCGTGTGCAGGATCTCGCGCACCCGGGCCTGCCGGCGGGCGACCGCCTTGCGCTCCGGCATGCCGGGCGAGGCGACGATCTGCGGGGGCACGCCCTCGACTTCCTCGACACCGCCGGCGTGCTGCCCGGCGTCCAGCGCGGCCTGCTCCTCGGCCATGGTCGCCTCGTCCTTTTCCTCGGACATGCCGATCGGCCCGATGCGGCGGCCGTTGAGGAACTGGCGCACCACCGGCTCGTCGCTGGTCAACAGCACCTCGCGCGGGCCGAACATGACGAGCTTGCGACGGAACAGCATGCCCATGTTGTCCGGCACGGTGCGGGCGATGTTGATGTTGTGGGTAACGATCAGCACCGTGGCGTCGATCTGGGCGTTGATGTCGAGGATCAACTGGCTCAGGTAGGCGGTACGAACCGGGTCCAGGCCGGAGTCGGGCTCGTCGCACAGGATGATCTGCGGGTCCATCACCAGGGCGCGGGCCAGGCTGGCGCGCTTGCGCATACCGCCGGAGATCTCGCCGGGGAACTTCTTCTCGTCGCCACCCAGACCGACCAGGGTCAGCTTCTCCATGACGATGTCACGGATCTCGCCTTCCTTCTTCTTGGTGTGCTCGCGCAGCGGGAACGCCGCGTTGTCGAACAGGTTCATCGACCCGAACAGGGCGCCGTCCTGGAACATCACGCCGAACAACGTGCGGATCTCGTAGAGCTCCTTGGCCGTGCACTGCAGGATGTCCGTGCCGTCGATGACGACCGAGCCGCGCTCGGGGCGCAACAGACCGATCAATGACTTCAGAAAAACCGATTTGCCGGTACCCGACGGCCCCAGCAGGACGCTGACCTCCCCGGCGGGGATTTCCAACGTCACGTCTTCCCAGATTCTCGAGGAGCCGAAGGACTTCGTGAGTCCATTCACCTCGATTGCGACGCCCATGGGAAATCCTTCCGTCGACACTCATGCCTGCCACCTGCCCTTTTGTGTGGCATGAGTCACTGTAGCGCACGCCTGCCACACGGCATCAGGGTTGCGGAACACAGCGGGGAAAATTGGCCGTCCCGAGATCAGCCGGAAGGCCCGACGGCGCAACTTATTTGACGCGCGTGTTAGCCAGCCGGCGCCCAGTTGCCGTGGAAACCCATCGGCACCCGCTGCGGCAGATGCACGGTGGCGACGTGCCCGAGGGTCTGTGCGTCCAGTAACACCAGCTGCCCTTCGGCGCGGTCGCGGTGATACCCGAAGCCCATCAGGACGCCGTCGTCCTCGGCGCGCGCCGCGGGGTTGGGCACAAAGGACATCTCGCCGAGCAACAGGCCGGCGTCGAGTTCGGCGGCCGAACTGGATCCGCTCGCGTAGTCGTGTTTGTACACGGCGGTGGACATCTCGGACGCCCCGCCGGACAGGTAGCCGCCCTCGGTGCCGATGGTGTAGCCGAACCGGTGCCGCCCGCCCAGTAGAGATTCGTTGATGCGCGGGAACTCCTGGGGGCGGTCGTCGCGGCGCTCGCTGGTCACCGCGCCCGTCGCGAGGTTGACCGTCCAGCGGTCCAGCGTCGGCCGGCTGTCGCCAGGACCGCGCAGGTCACGATCGAACATCCGCGAATAACGCACCACGTCGAGCACCAAAACCTCTGCGCCGTTGCGTATCTCGGAGTAGGCGTTGAGCGGGTGGTAGACGTAGCAAGGCTCGATGTCGAACCAGTGCATGTCTTCATTGCCGCCCTCGCGCGGCATCACCCCGATGCGCGCCGGGTAGTCAGGGTTCCAGCGGTACGGCATCCGGTTGATCGGATCACGGTTGCGGTTGAGTGCCGTCGTCACCGGGCTGGGCAGCCGCACCCGCCCGATGAGCGACTGCATGACCAGCCGGGCCGGCAAACTCAGCCAGCGGGGCACGCTGGCCGGCATCACCTGGACGGGGTCGAAGGTGACCGGCAGGTCGTAGAGCACCACGTACTTGTCGGTCAGTGAGAAGTCGTGCATCATCGGCGACCCGCCCACCTCGATGTCGACGGTGCGCCGGGCCCGGCCCCGGGTATCGATGACCGAGTACTGCACGGTCCGCCCGCGGGTGAACGAGTAGGACACCGCGTGCAATTCGCCCGTCCGCGGATCGGCGTGCGGGTGGGCGGTGTATCCGCCGAACAGGGTCCCGTCGAAGTCGCAGGGCCCCTCGGTGTCCAGCTCGTCGGTCAGGCGGTAGTTCGCCCCGCCCCCCTCGACGAGCGCAAGCGTGTGCCCGGCATGGCTGAGCACGTTGGTGTTAGGGCCCACGGAGAGCATGCCTGCCCGTGGGTCCAGTCCGCGCGGCGCCGCCTCGCCGAGTTCGGCGCAGACGTGGGCGGTGCGCACCCACCGGTTGCGATACCAGCGCGCCTCGCCCTCGCGCAGCGCGACCCCGTGCACCATGCCGTCGCCGCTGAACCAGTGGTAGACGGCCGGGTCGACCTCGGCGACCGGGTTGGGCCCGTTGCGCAGGTAGCGCCCGTCGAGGTGGTCGGGGATGCGCCCGGTGACCTTGAGGTCGGTGGCGGTGACCTCCACGCTCACCGGGGCTAGGACGTCTTCGAGGTAGGGATTGCCGGACTTGGCGGTTGTCGCGGTCGCCATGGCTGAGCTCCTATAACATTGTTATTTCAATGTTATTGGCACCGTACGCCCCCGATGAGAAGATGGCAACGATGACTTCAGACATCCAGCGCAGCGTTCGTCAGGACATGCTGTCCGCGGCGGTCGACCTGCTGCACGAGCACGGCCCCGATGCGCTGCAGACCCGCAAGGTGGCCGGCGCCGCGGGCACCTCGACGATGGCGCTCTACACCCACTTCGGCGGGATGGGCGGGCTGATCGCGGAGGTGGCCGAGGAGGGCTTGCGGCAGTTCGACGCCGCCCTGACCGCGCCCGAGACCGGCGATCCGGTCGCCGACCTGTTGGTCATCGGCGCCGCCTACCGGCGCTACGCGATCAAGCGCCCGCACATGTATCGGCTGATGTTCGGCAGCACCAGCGCCCACGGCATCAACGCGCCCGCCCACAACGTCCTGACGCTGACGATCGGCGAGATCGAGCGGGGTTACCCCAGCTTTGCGCACGTCGTGCGCGCGGTTCACCGATGCGTGCTGGCGGGGCGCATCGGCGCCGGCGCGGCCGACGACGACGCGGCGGTGGTGGCGATCGCGGCCCAGTTCTGGGCGTCGATCCACGGCTTCGTCATGCTGGAGCTGGCCGGCTATTACGGCGATGACGGCTCGGCCGTCGTCCCGGTGCTGGGTTCGATGACGTCGAACCTGCTTGTGGCCCTTGGGGATTCACCGGAGCGGGTGACGCAGTCGCTGCACACGGCGATGCACGCGCGCTGAGCGCACGAAACCCCCGGGATCTCGATCCCGGGGGTTTACGCGCAGTGACTTACTTGACGGTGACCGTGGCGCCGGCGGCCTCGAGCTTGGTCTTGGCCTCGTCGGCGGCCTCCTTGGCGACCTTCTCGAGCAGCGGCTTGGGCGCGCCGTCGACCAGGTCCTTGGCCTCCTTGAGGCCCAGGCCGGAGACGATCTCGCGGACCACCTTGATGACGCCGATCTTCTTGTCGCCGGCGGACTCGAGGATCACGTCGAACTCCGACTGCTCCTCGGCGGCCTCGGCGGGCGCGCCACCGCCGGCCGGGCCGGCTGCGGCGACGGCGACCGGGGCGGCCGCGGTGACCTCGAAGGTCTCCTCGAACTTCTTGACGAAGTCGGAGAGCTCCAGCAGCGTCATTTCCTTGAACGCGTCGAGCAGGTCGTCGGTAGACATCTTTGCCATGGGTGTGGGTCCTTCCTTGTTTTTTCCAGGTTCCGGGGTGGGTTGTTATTCGGCTTCGGCCGGGGTTTCAGCAGCCTCAGTGGGTGCTTCCGAAGCGGGTTCCGGGGCGGGTTCCGCGGCAGCCGCGGGAGCCGCCGGCGCTTCTGTGGCCTTCTTCTCTTGCAGCGCGGCCGCCAGCCGGGCGACCTGCGACGCCGGGGCGTTGAACAGCCCGGCCGCCTTGGCGAGGTTGCCCTTCATCGCGCCGGCCAGCTTGGCCAGCAGCACCTCGCGCGACTCGAGGTCGGCGATGCGCTCGACCTCGGCGACCGTCAGCGGACGGCCGTCCATGTAGCCGCCCTTGATGACCAGCGCCTTGTGCTCCTTGGCGAAGGTCTTGATGGCCTTGGCGGCGTCGACCGGCTCGCCGGTGATGAACGCGATGGCCGTCGGGCCGGCGAACAGTTCGTCGAGGCCGTCGACCCCGGCTTCCGAAGCGGCCCGCTTGACCAGCGTGTTCTTGGCCACCGAGTAGGTGGCCGACGCGCCCAGCGAGCGCCGCAGCTCGGCCAGGTTGGCGACGGTCAGACCGCGGTACTCGGTGACCAGGGCCGCGGTCGATTCCTTGAACTGCTCGGCGATGTCCGCGACGGCGGTGGCCTTGTCAGCCCTGGCCATGCCTACCTCCTGAAAGTGAAGTCGTGCGACGTGTCGTCTCGGTTCCCCGAAAAACGACGAAGCCCCGGCGCAGGAAGCGGCCGGGGCGTAGAAACACGCCGGTGCGGGCCGGCGTTGTCGTTGCCTCGTCCTCCTGCGTGGGCCGCCGGGATACTCCCGGACCTTCAACCGATTGCTCGGTGACCGACGGTCTTCGGTGGAACGGCTAACACAATAGCGTGGCCTGCGCCGGTCAGCCAAAACGGCGACCTGGATACGGCTCAGATGACACCCAGGACCAGCAGCACGAACGCCGCCAGCAACAGGACCACCCGCAGCCGGTGCAGCCGGTCCCACCGGATCGCGAGCTCGCGCGAGACCTCACCTGTGGCCGGCCATTTGGCGATGCGGTTGTTGATGGGCACCAGCAGCGTGACCGTCAGCAGTACCACCAACGCCATCAGTCCGCCGGCGACGCCGTAGAACCAGGCGTCCGGCGCTGCCCGCTCCTTGATGGCGAGCGCCACCAACAGCAACAGGCTCAGGGCATACCAGAACGGCATCGTCGTGCCCAGCGCTCGGGCGGCGCCGCCGCGCGCCGCACGGAAGGCGTCGTCGGGCAGCCGGGCGATGAGCGGGTGGAAGAACACCGCGACCGCCAGCTCCACGCCCACCATCAGTCCGGTGATCACGACCGCGAGCGCGTCGATGCTGTGGTTCATGGCAGTCAGCGTAAGGAGCTGCCGGCGGCGGCATGCAGCGCGTCAGCCCGGGGCCGCGAGCCGAGCCGCGCCGATCAGACCGGCCGCGCCGCCGAGTTCGCCGGGCACCACCCGCAACCCGGACAGAAAGTCCAGGCCCGCGTAGTCGGCCAGCCTGGCCCGCAGCGGGTCGAAGAGCAGCGGTCCGGATTTGGCCACCCCTCCCCCGATCACCACGAGGTTCAGATCGCAGACCGCGCCGACCGAGGCGATCATCGCGGCCAGCGCGTTCGCTGACCGGTGAAAGGCCCGCTGCGCCACCGGGTCTCCGCCCGCAGCCGCGACGGCCAGATCCCTGGCGCCCGCCCCGGGCGGCGCCGACCACCCGTTTTCCCGAGCCCAACGCACCATCCACGGCCCGGACGCCACCGTCTCGACGCAGCCGTGGCCGCCGCAGGTGCACGGCGAGCCGTCCAGCTCGACGACGACGTGCCCGACGTGGCCGGCGTTGCCGGTGCGCCCGGCGTAGGGGACGCCGTCGAGCACCAAACCGCCGCCCACCCCGGTGGAGACCACCATGCCCAGCAGGAACCGGACGTCCGGCCCCGCGCGGCGGGCCGCCCCGATCCAGTGCTCGCCCAACGCCATACAGACGCCGTCGCCGCCCAGCACCACCGGCAGCCCCGGCACCGCGGCGGCGACCCTGTCGCGCAGCGGGAACCGGTCCCAGCTCGCGATGTTGATCGGGCTGACCGATCCGGTGTGCAGGTCGATCGGCCCGGCCGAGGCGATGCCGACGGCGGTGATCGGGGTCTCGGCCGCCCGCACCGCGTCGGCGATCATCGCTTCGACCACGGCCCACACGTCGCCGGCGACGGTCGTGGCCGGGGTGGGGCGGATCGCCGTGTACACCAGCGCGCCGTCCGAATCGACCAGGGCGGCGGCGATTTTGGTGCCGCCGATGTCCAGACTCAGCGTAGGCATGGCGCTCAGTGCCGGTGGGTGTTGTCGGGTTGACGGGGGTCGCCGGGATGCTCGTAGCCCGGCGCGAGCCGCACCAGCTCGGCGCGGCGCGCGTGCAGCCACAGCCGGAAGGCGCGCCGCCGCGCGGCGCCGCGCAGATGGTCGGCGATCGCCGATCGCACCTGGGCCAGCGGGGGCTCGTCCAACGCCGTTGTGCGCCAGCCGTTTTGAGTCCGCCGGGTCGGGGCGAACCGCAGCGGGTTGCGGGCGTGATAGGCGGCCACCTCGTCGTCGGTGACGTGCACGGCGGCGGTGACGTCGGCGAACAACGCCCGGGCGCGCGGATCGGCCAGCACCGCCGCGGCGACGCTGCCGATCTCCAGCCGCGCGGTCGCGTCGGGCAGCAACTCGGCCTCGGTGGGCACCGCGCGCGAGTCCAGCCCGCGCGCGTCGGCCTCGGTGGCGACCACCCGTTGGGCCACGACGAGTTGGGTGAGCCAGCGCCGCAGTTGGCGGCCCTCGCTGGTGCCGGCGGCCGGCAGCGCGTCCGCCCCCGGCGCGGCGCGCAGTCGCGTTTCGGCCGCGTCGATCTCGGCGCGCGACACGGGGATGCCGGCGACGGTCGCGACCGCGTGGCCGCTCATCTCACCGTCACCCGGACCGCGGGCGAGTAGACCAGCCGCCCGGCGCAGCCGATGCGCACCAGCGCCCACCACTGGCCGGGTTCCTGCCAGGGCGGCGGTGTCACCCGGAAGCCGAGGTCGACGGCGCCGCGGGCGGGCAGGACCGCGCCGAGCGCGGCGGGGCCCATCCATTCCCACGTGCCCCAGGGGCTGATCAGGTGCGCCTCGAGCGCCAGGTCGGCCCGGCCGTGGGTGCCGACGGTGACGGTCAGGTCGCCCGCTTCGCCGGGCCGCAGTGTGATTTCGCCGGGGCCGTCGGCGAGGTAGACGAGCTCGCCGGGGTCCGTCGCCGCGCCGCCCACCGCGACCACGCACACGTCCTCGACCCCCTGGCGCCAGGGGGCGGGGATCTCATCGCCGGTGAGCCGCAGCTCGGCCCGGACGGGGTAGAGGCCCGGTTCAGCGCTCGGCGGGACCGTCACCACCACGTCGGCCTCCAGGTGACCGCCGCTGCACAGGGTGAAGGGCAGCTCGGCGGGCGCGGCCGACCAGCCGTCCGGGCACGCGAGGGCGACGCCGCCGCGCAGCACGGCGTCGCTGCAGTCGCTGGCGGCGGTGAGGCGCAGCGTCACCGCGGCGCCGGGCTGGGCGCTGACCAGCGACGGGTGCAGGTGGGCGACCGCGGGCAGCCCGCCGAGGGGCGCGGGGCCGCGGTTGTGCAGCCAATAGCGGGCGTAGAGCGGCTGGGCGGCCTCGGCGTGCGGCGCCAGGGCGGCGGCATCGGCCAGCGTGGCGGGCATGTCGAAGCGGGCCAGCACGGTCGCCACCTGGTAGCCGTGCAGGTCGACGGAATCCAGGCGCCCGGCGGGTGTCTCCAGGAGATCGGCGCGCCGCAGGTCGCTGATCGCCGCGAAGTCCGAGCCGAGGGCCACCCGCGCGTCCGCCCCGGTCGTTTCCACCAGCCGCAGGGCGACCGCGTTCGGGTCGAGCGGCGCTGCGCTGCCCGCGGTCAGCGGTTCCCCGGCCGCCTTGAGGGCGGCCAGGTGGACCGACTCGGCGGGCTCGACGCGCAGCAGCGAACCGGCCGGCGGCAGCGCGCCGGGCCGCTGGCCCCCGGCGACGGCGAGCAGCGGCTGCGAGAACTGCGCGCTGCGGGCCGGGACGTCCGCGCGCCGCCAGTCGCCGTCGCCGCTGACCACGGCGTAGTCGAAATCGTGGGTCCAGTGCTGCAGCTGGAAGTTCGAGCCGTCCGGCGCGGTGCGGCGCGGGTCGTCGATCCAGATGCCCGACGGCCAGCCGGTGCAGGAGCGCATCAGCGCGGTGTGCAGGGTGCCCTCGGTGTCGACGGCGAAGCTGGGCACGCCCCGATTGAGCAGCGCGACGGTGCGGTCGTCGAACGCGTCGGTTCCCGACGCGGGTTGCTGCGCGACGACGATCTCGGCGGCACCGAGGTCCTCGGCCACCGCGGCGATCTCCGCGCGCAGGTGCTCGTCGTCACGGCCGTCGATCACCAGCACCGGCAGCGCCCGCAGCGGGCGCAGGTCGGCGCCGGGCACCCACACCGCGGCCAGCGGTGTCTCGGCCGGCACCCACACCCGGGCCCGGCCGGTCGCCGCCAGCTGCCGGTCCCGTTCCTTCGCGTACGCGGGATCGGCGTGGGCCAGCACCGCCTCGGTGAAGGCGTTGCGGCCCGGGCCGCCCAGCGCGATCCGCACGTCGGGCAGGTTGGAATCCACCTCGAGGTGGCCGTAGCGCGGCTTGTCCGCGGCGCTGCAGGTGGCCGTGACTCCGGCGCGGACCAGCGCCACCATCAGCTCGCGCGCCAGCGGCCCGGACACCGTCTCGGCCGGCGACACCACCTCGGCGACCGAGATCGCCCGCACGCCCCCTGACACCCGGACCCGGGCCGCCGAGGACAGGCCGAACCAGCCGTACGCCGGGTTGTCCAACGCCCAGAGGTGCCGGGCGGCGTCCACCGAGCGGGAGCCGCCGGGGGCGTCGTGCAGCAGCGCGAAACCCCGGCCGACGACGGCGTCGCCCACCTCGCTGACCGGCATGGCGCCCGGCACCGGGCACGGCCAGCGCAGCCGCACCAGCTGATCAGCGCCGGTGAAGTCGTCGATGGTGGTGCGGCAGTCCACCCGCGCGACGCCCCGCCACAGCGTCAGGGTCTGGGTGTAGCGCAGCAGGGTGCCGATCCGGCCGCGCACCACCACCCGCTCGCCGAGGGGTCCGCGCAAGGCCTGCACCCGCGCCGGCGATTCCGACGAGCACACCACCGGGCCCTTGGGCAGCAGATGCCACGGACCCTCGCCCTGCGTCGGGTGCGACGGGTATTCCTCGTACACGGCGAGCTCGTTGCCGACCCGGCCGGCGGCGATCAGCTCGCGGCCCCCCTGCCCAGACAAGTCGATCAGCGAGGCGACCGCCCCGCCGCGGGCCGCGTCGACCTCGAGTCGGTAGTGCTCGTTGGCGATCACCGATCCCGCAATCGGTTCCCACCCGGACGCGCGGGCGCCTTTCTCGGTGCGAGCCAGCCGGTAGGCCCGCCAGCCCAGCGACGGGACGTCGCGAGCCAGCCACGTGACCGAGCTCCCGTCGTGCTCGACCAGCGCGGGCACCTGCGCGCCGTCGGCGTCCAGCACCCGCACGCCCGCCCGCAGCGGCGGATCGACCCGCGCGGTGACGAGGTCGGTGCGCCGCTGCGCCAGCGGGTTCCACACGACGACGTCACCGTCGATGGCCCCGGACAGCAGCGCCAGCGAGGTGTCGCGGGCCGCGCGGCCCAGCTCCCACGCGTCGCGCCAGCCGGTCAACAGGTCGAGGTAAACCTGGTCGGATTCCGAGCCGGTGATCGCATCGTGGTGCGCGCCGTAGGCCAGCTGCACCCACGCCTTGGCCAAGGCCGCATGCGGGTAGTCGGCGCCGGTCATCAGGGCCGCGAACACCGCGAACCGCTCGGCGGCCAAGACGGCGTTCTCCGCGGCCCGGTTGGCTTGTTTGGTGTCGATGTAGGACACGTCCTTGCCGGTGTAGATCGGGTTCATGTCCCGGGTCTGCGGCGATGGTTCTCGAGGCGCGCCGCGCCCATGCGCCAGCTCGGCGCGCACCGCCGCGAAGAACTCGCGCGGCAGCGCGCACACGAATCGTGGCCAGGTGTAGCGGGCCGCCCAGTCGCGATGGATCGCGGTGACCCACGTGTTGGGTGGGGTGTAGTCGGTGCCGACGGGCAGCAGCACGTTGCGGGTCAGCGCGACCTTCTTGAGCTGGTCGAACAGCTCGTAGGTGGCGCCCTCGGCCTCGCTCAGCGACGCCGCGGAGTCCATCCACCAGCCGGCCGAATAGTGCGCGGGCATGTAGTGGGTGAGCAGGCCGCGGCCCGACGGCGCGATCCACTCGAACTCGCTGCAGAACTGCATGCCACCCAGGCCGCCGTCGCTGTGCGTCGGGCCCCACTGGTGGTGCGGCCCGCGGGCCCACGAACTCGACGTCAGGCCGGCGTCGGCGGCCAGTCCCGGGAACTGCGGGTCGTGGCCGAACACGTCCAGCTGCCACGCGGTCGCCGGGTCAGCGCCCAGGACGTGGCGCTGAAAACCTATGCCGTGCACCAGGTTTCGAATGGTTGTTTCCGGGCTGGTGAGGTTGGTGTTGGGTTCGTTGTAGGTGCCGCCCATCACCTCGACGCGGCCCTGCGCGATGAACCGGCGCAGGTCGGCGCGGTCCTGCGGCCGGGTGTCCCAGTACGGCTTGAGGTAGTCCACCTCGGCGAGCACGAACTTGTATTCGGGCTCGCGGCGCGCCATCTCCAGATGGGCGTGCACGAGTTCGAAGCCGTTGGTCTGCCGGGCACGCCCGGGCGGATCCTCGGTCCATTCGCTGGTGTAGGCGCCTTGGGTGTTCCACCACACCGGGTCGTAGTGGAAGTGACTGACCATGAACATGGTCCAGCCGGGTTCGGCGACGGTGAACTCGAACGGCGTGTGGGCGCGGCCCGCGCTCACCCGCGCCGACCGGCGTTCGCCGACGACCGGGCGCTGCACGTCGACCGGGACCTCGATCACGTCCTGGCCCGCCCCGGCGAGGATCTGCCCGCTCAGTCCGTCGCCGTCGACGCGGATCGGCGTCGGCTCGGCGCAGCCCGAGACCGTGACCCGAACCAGCTGCAGCGGGGCGTCCGGCGGCCCGACGAAAAGCTCGGTCGCGTGCGCCGAAACCAGCTGCATCCCCGCACTTTACGGCGTCGAGACGAACTACGATCGGCCAATGCCCGCCCTCGCCCCGTCAGTGGCCGACGAACGCAGCGCCCTGCGCGAGTTCCTCGCGTTCCACCAGAGCGCCTATTTCGCCGTGTCGTACGGCCTCACCGACGAACAAGCCCGCGCCACGCCCTCGGTCAGCGCTCTGTCGATCGGCGGGCTGGTCAAGCACGCCACCGGGATGCAGCGCAGCTGGATGGCGCGCGTCGCCGCCGCGCCGGGCGCGCCGCCCAAGGACACCCGTCCGTTCGAGCAGATCAGCAAGGAATTCGCCGACCAGCACGTGATGGGGCCCGACGAGTCGCTGGACGGGCTGCTGCGCGCCTTCGAGGCGCAGAACGCGACGTCGCTTCGGCTGGTCGAGACCACGGACCTCGACGCCGCGGTGCCCGTGCCGCAAGACATCCCGTGGTTCCCCAAGGACCAGCAGGCGTGGTCGGTGCGCTGGGTGATCCTGCACGTGATCAACGAGCTGGCGCGCCACGCCGGGCATGCCGACATCATCCGGGAGACCATCGACGGCGCCACCATGTATGAGCTGATCGCCGGGCTCGAAGGCTGGGCGATCCAGGGATGGGTGCAGCCGTGGCGAGGCGGGGTTCGGCCCCGCTAGAGATTGGGAATTGCCAGTATCGATTTGGCAGACTGCTGGGATGAGTTCTACCAAGCATCGGGAGGTGGCCAAGCTCGACCGGGTGCCGTTGCCGGTCGAAGCGGCCCGAGTAGCGGTGACAGGTTGGCAGGTCACCCGCTCCGCCGCTCGCATCGTCACCAAGCTGCCCGGCAGGGGGCCGTGGCAGCAGAAGGTGATCAGGCAGCTTCCCCAGACCTTCGCCGACCTCGGGCCGACGTACGTCAAGTTCGGGCAGATCATCGCGTCGAGCCCGGGCGCGTTCGGCGAATCGCTGTCCCGGGAGTTCCGCGGCCTGCTGGACCGGGTGCCCCCCGCCGACTCCGGCGAGGTGCACAAGCTGTTCATCGAGGAGCTGGGCGCCGACCCCGCCGAGCTGTTCGCCAGCTGGGACGAGGAGCCGTTCGCGTCGGCCTCCATCGCCCAGGTGCACTACGCGACCCTGCACAGCGGCGAGGAGGTCGTGGTCAAGATCCAGCGGCCGGGCATTCGCCGGCGGGTCGCCGCCGACCTGCAGATTCTCAAGCGCTTCGCCCAGGCCGTCGAGGTGGCCAAGCTGGGCAGGCGACTCTCGGCGCAGGACGTCGTCGCCGACTTCTCCGACAACCTGGCCGAGGAGCTCAATTTCCGGCTGGAGGCGCAGTCGATGGAGGCGTGGGTGTCGCACCTGCACGCCTCCCCGCTGGGCCGCAACATCCGGGTGCCGCAGGTGTACTGGGACTTCACCAGCGATCGGGTGCTGACGATGGAGCGGGTGTCCGGCATCCGCATCGACGACGTCGCCGCCGTCCGCAAAGCCGGGTTCGACGGCGTCGAGCTGGTGAAGGCGCTGCTGTTCTCGCTTTTTGAAGGCGGGCTGCGACACGGCCTGTTCCACGGCGACCTGCACGCGGGCAACCTCTACGTGGACGATCAGGGCCGCATCGTGTTCTTCGACTTCGGCATCATGGGCCGCATCGACCCCCGCACCCGTTGGCTGCTGCGCGAATTGGTGTACGCGCTGCTGGTCAAGAAGGACCACGCCGCGGCGGGCAAGATCGTGGTGCTGATGGGCGCCGTCGGCACCATGAAGCCCGAAGCCGAAGCCGCCAAGGACCTGGAAAAGTTCGCCACCCCGCTGACCATGCAGACGTTGGGCGACATGTCCTATGCCGACATCGGCCGGCAGCTGTCGGCCCTGGCCGACGCCTATGACGTCAAGCTGCCCCGCGAGCTGGTGCTGATCGGCAAGCAGTTCCTCTACGTCGAGCGCTACATGAAGCTGCTGGCGCCGAAGTGGCAGATGATGTCGGATCCGCAATTGACGGGGTATTTCGCGAACTTCATGGTCGAAGTCAGCCGCGAACACTCCTCCGACGTCGAGGTATAGGAGCGCTGCGGTGCAGGTCCGCACGGGACATGCCATATCAGGCGACCTGAAGCTGTACTACGAGGACATGGGCGACGTCGACGACCCGCCCGTCCTACTGATCATGGGGCTGGGAGCCCAGCTGCTGCTGTGGCGCACCGCGTTCTGCGAAAAGCTGATCGACCGGGGTCTGCGCGTCATCCGGTACGACAACCGCGACGTCGGCCTGTCCAGCAAGACCCGGTACGGCAGCTCGGGGCAGCCGCTGGCGACGAGGCTGGCCCGGTCCTGGCTGGGCCTGCCCAGCCAGGCGGTGTACAAGCTCGAGGACATGGCCGACGACGCCGCGGCCGTGCTCGATCATCTCGGCATCGAGCGCGCCCACATCGTCGGCGCGTCGATGGGCGGCATGATCGCCCAGATCTTCGCCGCGCGCTTCCGGGAGCGGACCCAATCCCTGGCGATCATCTTCTCCAGCAACAATGCGGCCCTGCTGCCGCCGCCCGCGCCGCGCGCGCTGCTGGCGTTGCTGAAAGGGCCGCCGCCGAACTCGCCGCGCGAGGTGATCGTCGACAACGCGGTGCGCGTCGGCAAGATCATCGGGAGCCCGCGCTACCGGGTGCCCGACGAACAGGCCCGGGCCGAGGCCGCCGAGGGGTATGACCGCAATTACTACCCGCAGGGCGTGGCGCGGCACTTCGCCGCGGTGCTGGGCAGCGGCAGCCTGCGGCGCTACAACCGCGGCACCGTCGCTCCCACCGTGGTGATCCACGGTCGGGCGGACAAGCTGATGCGGCCCTTCGGAGGCCGCGCCGTGGCCCGGGCCATCGAGGGCGCCCGATTGGTGTTATTTGACGGGATGGGTCATGATCTGCCACAGCAGTTGTGGGATCAGGTGATCGGCGTGTTGACAAACAATTTCGCCAAGGCGTGCTGAGCCAAAAAGCATTCTGCAGAAACATTTCCCCGCATTTTCAGTCCAAGGCGGCGGGTTGTACGGTTGTCAAAGGAGGGTGGGTGTAGCAATGGTGAAGTTGAAGCCGTATTACGAAGAGTCGCAGGCTACCTACGACATTTCGGACGACTTCTTCGCGTTGTTCCTCGACCCCAACATGGTGTACACCTGCGCCTATTTCAAAGACGACGACATGACGCTTGCCGAGGCACAGCTGGCCAAGCTGGACCTGGGGCTCGACAAGCTGAACCTCGAACCCGGAATGACGGTGCTCGACGTCGGGTGCGGCTGGGGCGCGGCCGTGGTCCGGGCGTTGGAGAAATACGACGTCAATGTCATCGGCATCACGCTCAGCCGCAACCACTACGCGTCCACCAAGGCGAAACTGGCGGCGATCCCGACGACGCGACGGGCCGAGGCCCGGCTGCAGGGCTGGGAAGAGTTCGACGAGCACGTCGATCGGATCATCAGCTTCGAGGCCTTCGACGCGTTCAAGAAGGAACGCTGGCCCGCGTTCTGGGATTGGGCGTATGAGACCCTGCCCAACGACAGCCGGATGCTGATGCACAGCATCTTCACCTACCCGCAATCGCACTGGAAGGAGGTCGGCATCAAAATCACGATGACCGACCTGCGTTTCCTGCACTTCCTCGGCAAAGAAATCTTCCCCGGCGGGCAGATGTGCGGCGAATCCGACATCGTCGACCTTTCGCGCGCCAGCGGATTCTCCCTCGAGCAGACGCAATACCTGCAGCCGCACTACGCGCGAACGCTGGACACCTGGGCGGCCAACCTGGAGGCCAATCGCGAACGCGCGATCGCCATCCAGTCCGAAGAGGTCTACGACCGCTTCATGCGCTACCTGACGGGGTGCGCGGGCCTGTTCCGCAAAGGCATCTCCAACGTGGCGCAGTACACGCTCACCAAGTAGCGTCTGCGGAAAAATAGAGTTCGCTTCCGCGGTCGGGCCCGCGACGCGCACTTACACCCTTCGGAATCGACGCCTCGACGTTGGGTATCGTTGCTGGTCATCACCGGACCCCTCGATGCGGTGTGGCAGAGGCAGTGAACGTCATCCAGCAGAACAGGACGAAAATGGCTGAGCAAACGACTGGCCCGACGAAGACGCGCACGCGCTCGGAAGACATC
This sequence comes from Mycobacterium sp. NTMscope_MAC_269, assembly GCF_976985695.1. Classification (NCBI taxonomy): domain Bacteria; kingdom Bacillati; phylum Actinomycetota; class Actinomycetes; order Mycobacteriales; family Mycobacteriaceae; genus Mycobacterium; species Mycobacterium sp. NTMscope_MAC_269. The sequence continues at coordinate 5,095,879 of NZ_OZ335668.1, read as the reverse complement.
CAGGCGCATTACGACGTCTCCGACGATTTCTTCGGCCTGTTCCAGGACCCATCGCGGATCTACAGTTGCGCCTACTTCGAGCGCGACGACATGTCCTTGGAAGAGGCCCAGCACGCGAAGATCGACCTCAACCTCGACAAGCTGGACCTGAAGCCCGGCATGACCCTGCTGGACATCGGCTGCGGGTGGGGCACCACCATGAAGCGCGCCGTCGAGCGTTTCGACGTCAACGTCATCGGCCTGACGCTGTCCAAGAACCAGCACGCCCGCGCCCAGGCGTTGCTCGACTCCATCGACACCGGCCGCTCGCGCCAGGTCCGCCTGCAGAACTGGGAGGACTTCGCCGAGCCGGTCGACCGCATCGTGTCGATCGAGGCCTTCGAGCACTTCGGCCACGAGAACTACGACGACTTCTTCAAGCGGACGTTCGACATCATGCCCGAGGACGGCAGGATGACCGTCCAGAGCAGCGTCAGCTACCACCCCAGCGACCTGCACGCGCGCGGCAAAAAGCTGAGCTTCGAGACCGCGCGGTTCATCAAGTTCATCGTCACCGAGATCTTCCCGGGCGGCCGGTTGCCGTCCACCCAGATGATGGTCGATCACGGCGAGAAGGCCGGTTTTGTTGTGCCCGAACCGCTTTCGCTGCGGCCGCACTACATCAAGACCCTGCACATCTGGGGCGACACGCTCGAGTCCAACCGCGACAAGGCCATCGAGGTCACCTCCGAAGAGGTCTACAACCGCTACATCAAGTACCTGCGCGGCTGCGAACACTACTTCGCCGACGAGATGCTCGACGTCAGCCTGGTTACCTACCTCAAGCCGGGCGCGGCCGCCTGAAATTCGGCGACGCCTGTCGGATTGGCGCTGCGCGGTTCGTCGAGTAGGTAGAGAGTGGAGCACACGGCTTCGCTCACTACCGGAGGTGACGACCATGCAGTACTTCGCCTTGTTGATCAGCAAGGAACAGGACCGTGCGCCCGACGATGCCGCCGCCGCGATGGCAGCCTGGGAGAACTTCCACGCCAAGGCCGGGCCGGCGATCAAGGCCGGTGACGCGCTGGCCCCCGCCGCGACCGCCGTGGCCATCACCGGCGGCCCGGATGCGCCGGCGGTGACCGACGGCCCCTTCGCGGAGGCCGCCGAGGTGGCGTGCGGCTACTACGTCTTCGAAGCCGAAAACCTCGACGAGGCGCTGGCACTGGCGCGCGACGTCCCGGTGGCCGCGTTCGGTGCGGTGGAGCTGTGGCCGGTGGTCCACGCCGTCGAGCCGTCCCGCGCGCTCACCGGCAACGACTGGCTCGCGCTGCTGACCGAACCCGCCGCATCCGCGCACACGCCGGGCACGCCGGAGTGGGAGGCGGTGGCGGCCAAGCACGTTGAGCTGCACGCCGCGGCCGGCGACCACGTGATCGGCGGCGCCGCGCTGCACGACCGATCCACGGCCACGACGGTGCGGGTGCGCGACGGAGAGGTCCTCATCACCGACGGGCCGTACGTCGAGGGCGCCGAAATCGCCACGGGGATCTACCTGTTGAGCGCCGCCGATCGTGACGAGGCCGTCAAGATCGCGTCGATGATCCCCGCCACTTCCGTGCAGCTGCGCCAGTTGGCGGGCGTCTCCGGACTGTAGCCAGATGGCCGACCTGGACGGCGTCTTCCGCCGGGAGTGGGGCCCGGCCGTGGCCGCGCTCGCGCGGTGGTCGGGTGACCTCACCGTCGCCGAGGACGCCGTCCAGGAGGCCTGCGCCGAAGCGCTGCGCACCTGGCCGCGCGACGGGGTGCCCGCCAACCCGGGCGGGTGGCTGATGACCGTTGGCCGTAACCGCGCCCGCGATCGCCTGCGCCGCGAATCGGCGCGCCCCGGAAAGGAATGGAAGGCAGTGCTGTCGGATATCGGGGCCATCAGGGCACGCACCGAACACACCGACCCGCATCCGGTGCGCGACGACGAGTTGCGGATGATGTTCACCTGCGCGCACCCGGCGCTGGACCGGCAATCGCAACTGGCGCTGACGCTGCGGCTGGTCTCCGGCCTGACCGTCGCCGAGATCGCCCGCGCGCTGCTGCAGACCGAGACCGCGATCGGCCAGCGAATCACGCGCGCCAAGAACAAGGTTCGGCACGCCAACATCCCGCTGCGCGTCCCGCCCGCCGAGCTGTTGCCCGAGCGCACCCCGCACGTGTTGGGTTGCGTCTATTCGGTTTTCACCGAGGGCTACTGGTCGACCGCGGGACCGTCGGCCATCCGCGACGACCTGTGCGACGAGGGGATCCGGCTGGGCGGCGAACTGTGCACGCTGCTGCCGTCCGAGCCAGACGCGCACGCGCTGTCCGCCCTGATGCTGCTGCACGATTCGCGGCGCGCGACCCGGGTGGACGAGTGCGGGATGCTGGTTCCGCTCGAGGATCAGGACCGCCGCCGATGGGACCGCGCACGCATTGCCCGCGGGCTCGAGCGGTTGCGTCACGCCCAGGGCTCGACGGGCGCCTATCTGCCCCAGGCGGTGATCGCCGCCCTGCACGCCACGGCCCCGTCCTGGGAACACACCGACTGGATCGCCATCTGCTCGGCCTATGACCGGCTATGGCAGATCACCGGTTCCCCGGTGGTGGCCGCCAATCGCGCGCTGGCGATCGGCTTTCGCGATAGTCCCGACGCCGGATTGGCGGCCCTGGACGACGTGGCGGGCGACCCGCGGCTCGCCCGCTCGAACCTCGTCGCGACCGTGCGCGCCGACCTGCTGCGCCGCGCCGGCCGACGGGCCGACGCGCTCACGTGGTATCGAACGGCGTTGGAGTCCAACGGCTCTGAGCCGGGCCGCGAGTTTCTGCGGCGCCGCATCGCCGAGTGTGGGGGTTAGTCCTCGGAGAAGTTGCGGGTGACCGACGGGTCCACCGGGATGCCCGGGCCCGTCGTGGTCGACACGGTGATCTTCTTGAGGTAACGACCCTTCGACGCGGACGGTTTGAGCCGCAGCACCTCGTCGAGCGCGGCGCCGTAGTTCTCGGCCAGCGACTTCTCGTCGAAGGAGGCCTTGCCGATGACGAAGTGCAGGTTGGCCTGCTTGTCGATGCGGAAGTTGATCTTGCCGCCCTTGATGTCGGCCACGGCCTTGGCCACGTCGGGGGTGACCGTGCCGGTCTTGGGGTTCGGCATCAGGCCGCGCGGACCGAGCACCCGCGCGATGCGACCGACCTTGGCCATCTGGTCGGGGGTCGCGATCGCGGCGTCGAATTCCAGCCAGCCGCCCTGGATCTTCTCGATCAGGTCGTCGCTGCCGACCACATCGGCGCCGGCGGCCTGCGCCTGCTCGGCCTTGTCGCCCACCGCGAACACCGCCACCCGGGCGGTCTTACCGGTGCCGTGCGGCAGGTTCACCGTGCCGCGGACCATCTGGTCCGCCTTGCGCGGGTCGACGCCCAGCCGGATCGCCACCTCGACGGTCGCGTCCTGCTTGCTCGACGACGTCTCCTTGGCGAGCTTGGCCGCCTCCAGCGGGGAGTAGAGGCTGTTGCGGTCCACCTTTTCGGCGGCGGCGCGATATGCCTTGCTGTTCTTGCTCATTCATGCATCCAATCTGGTGTTGGGTCGTGGTTAGCGGGCCGAAGCTGGCCCTCCCACGCTTTCTGGTACTGCTACTCGACGGTGATGCCCATCGACCGGGCGGTGCCGGCGATGATCTTGGCGGCCGCGTCGATGTCGTTGGCGTTCAGGTCGGCCTTCTTGGTCTCGGCGATCTCCTTGACCTGATCCCAGCTGACCTTGGCGACCTTGGTCTTGTGCGGCTCGGCCGAGCCCTTGCCGACGCCGGCGGCCTTGAGCAACAGCTTGGCGGCGGGCGGGGTCTTGAGCGCGAAGGTGAAGCTGCGGTCCTCGTAGACCGTGATCTCGACCGGGATGACCTGGCCGCGCTGGTTCTCCGTGGCGGCGTTGTACGCCTTGCAGAACTCCATGATGTTGACGCCGTGCTGACCGAGCGCGGGCCCGACCGGCGGCGCCGGGTTGGCCTGCCCCGCCTGGATCTGAAGCTTGATCAGCCCGACGACTTTCTTCTTCGGGGCCATGAGGTTGTGCTGTTCCTTCCTGGTTTATGCCCGGCGGATGCGCCGGTTTAGAGCTTGGAGACTTGGCTGAAGGTCAATTCGACCGGGGTTTCGCGGCCGAAGATCGACACCAGCACCTTGAGCTTCTGCTGCTCGCCGTTGACCTCGCTGATCGTGGCCGGCAGCGTCGCGAACGGCCCGTCCATGACCGTCACCGATTCGCCGACCTCGTAGTCGACCTCGATGGCCGGGCGCTCCAGCCCGCCGGCCTCGGCCGCGGCGGCGGTGGTCGCCGCGCCCTTGGCGGCCTTCTTCGTCGCGCCGCGCGGCAGCAGGAACTTCACCACGTCGTCGAGCGTCAGCGCCGACGGGCGCGAGGTCGCCCCGACGAACCCGGTGACGCCGGGGGTGTTGCGCACCGCGGCCCAGGAGTCGTCGGTCAAGTCCATGCGCACCAGGATGTAGCCGGGTAGCACCTTGCGATTGACCTGCTTGCGCTGGCCGTTCTTGATCTCGGTGACCTCTTCGGTGGGCACCTCCACCTGGAAGATGTAGTCGCCGACGTCGAGGTTCTGCACACGCGTTTCGAGGTTGGCTTTGACCTTGTTCTCGTATCCCGCGTAGGAGTGGATGACATACCAGTCGCCGGGCTTGCTGCGCAGTTCCGCCTTGAGCGCGACGGCCGGGTCGACCTCTTCGGCCGGTTCGTCGGGCGACCCGGCGTCGGCGGCCTCGTCGGCGATCGCCTCGGTGGCCTCGTCAGAAACCTCGGACGCCCCGGAAGCCTCGGAAGCTTCGGGGGCCTCGGCGGTCTCTTTCAGGTCGACCGCGTCACCCGCGGACGGGTCACCGTCGAAGGTAGTCACGGTGTGAGTCCTCTCTGTCACTTTTAAAGCACTCGCTCAGCCGAACACCAACAGCACCAGCTTGGTCAGGCCGAAATCCGCCAGGCCGACCAGCGCCACCATGAAGGCCAGGAAGGCCAGCACGACGGAGGTGTAGGTGAGCATCTGCTTGCGGTTGGGCCAGATGACCTTCCGCATCTCCGCAACGACCTGCTTGAGGTAGTTGTAGACGAACACGAACGGGTTGGCCCGGCTGTCCGCGGATTTCTTCGGCTTGGCGGCCTTCTTGGCCCCGCCGGTCTTCGAGGCGCCCTTCGTGGCCTTTTCCTTGCCGGAAGCCTCGATGTCGTCCGGCGACTCGGTGTCGGCGTCCTCGCCGGCCTCGGTCGCCTTCTGGCGGGACCGCTTACCGGTCGGGCGCTGTGGCCGCGTCACCACCGCCGTCCGGACACCGCTCGCGCGGCCGTCCGTCGTGTCAGTGCCGTCGCTTGCGGCGTCGTTGGCAACGTCGCCTTCGTCGCTCACCGCACGCTCCTTTGTTTGCTCGTACCCCGAGAGCCGTCCCATCGGTGGCGGCACACCTTCCAGTGTCCACCATGACACACCCTCGTCGGCCGGTGTCCCGTCCGTCTTCAGCAGGGGCGACAGGACTTGAACCTGCAACCTGCGGTTTTGGAGACCGCTGCTCTGCCAGTTGAGCTACGCCCCTTCGCGGTTGGCAGGCCAACCTGCGCTTACCTACCGGGGCTTACATGACACGCGCGCCTTCCGATCGCTCGACTCACGGAAAGCGCGCTGGTGCTGGGAAAACCCCGAGGTCCGAGTGTACATCGCGGCGGGAGTCAGATACTAATTACGCCGTTCTGACGACCTGCCCGGACTCCGCGTCCCATTTGAGGTTCGCGGAACCGTCGGTGTACTGGCTCATCAACGTGGTGTAGGCCTCCAAGACCACTTCGTCTTTTTCGTTTGTGCAGATGTTCTTGGTGACGACGATGTCGGCGCCGAAACGCTCGTCCACCGATTGGATGTCCATGCGGGCCCACAGCTTGTCGCCGGCCTTGATCGGCTTGGAGAACACGAAGCGCTGGTCGACCTGGACGATCACCAGGGTCTCCATGCCGATGTCGACATGCCGGAAGAAATCGAGCTGAACCAGCTTGGCGAAGATGGTCGCGAAGGTCAGCGGCGCGATGATCGCGTCGTGGCCGAGTTCGGCGGCCGCGGCCTCCTCGAGGTGAGCGGGGTGGCGATTCTTGACGGCTAGCGCGAACTGGCGGAGTTGCTCACGGCCAACGACGAAGTAATCGGGGTAGCGCCAGATCATCCCCCTGATGTCTGTCTTGAGCGCCATGGGCTATGCGAGGGTCGCGGACGCGATGGCCCTGCCGAAGATCTTCTTGCCGCCGGTGGTGGCCGTGAGCGCGATGGTCACGGACTTGGTCTCTGGGTCTGCCGACTTCACCCGGCCGCTGAAGACCAGCTCAGCGCCCTTGCCATCGTTGGGCACCGGCACCACGGCGGTGAACCGCACGTTGTACTCGGTGACGGCGCCGGGGTCGCCGATCCAGGAGGTGACGTAGCCACCGCCGATGCCCATGGTCAGCATGCCGTGCGCGATCGCGGTGTCCAGGCCGACCACCTTGGCGATCTCGTCGTCCCAGTGGATCGGGTTCAGGTCGCCGGATACTCCCGCGTAATTCACCAGGTCCTGTCGGGTCAGCGGGTAGGTCTTCTCCGGCAGCTGGTCACCCACCTTCACGGAGCTGAACTCACGCAGTGGCATCAGTAAATCCCTCTTCTCCATCATCCCCGGCACGCCCCGCCAGGGTCGTGTAGGTCTCTTGCACGACGTCACCGGCCTCATTGGTGATGACATTCTTGGTGACGATGATCTGGGTGCCGTGCGACACGCGCACCGAGTCCACGTAAACGTCGCAGTAGAGCTTGTCCCCGGCCACCAGCGGCGCGAAGAACTTCAGCACCTGGTCGACCTGCACGATCTGGGCGTCGTGGACGGCGACGTTGGCGTGCTTGAAGAACGCCGTCTGCGCCGTGTAGCCGAACACACAGACAAATGTCAGAGGGGCCGGCAGGCCCGTGTAGCCGAGATCGGCCGCCGCCTTTTCCTCGAAATACGCCGGGTCGTCGTGTTTGACGGCGACGGCGTACTCGCGGATCTTCTCCCGCTCCACCTCGTAATGATCGGGGTAGCGGTAGTGCATCCCGACGATGCTTTCGGTTAACGGCACGGCTCTTAAACTACCTAGTCAATCGGAATAAACGCTGGCGGGCCGCCGCTAGCGTGTCTCCCGATGCGCCTGGTGCTTGCCGCAGTTGGGGCAGAACTTCTTCAGCTCCAGTCGGTCCGGGTCGTTCCGGCGGTTTTTCTTGGTGATGTAGTTGCGGTGCTTGCACACCTCGCATGCCAAGGTGATCTTCGGCCGTACGTCGGTACTGGACGCCATGACGGTTCTCTCTCGATTCTTGAAAAGATCTGTGCTGTTCTGTTGTAGCGATGGCCGGACTCGAACCGGCGACCTAACGATTATGAGTCGTTCGCTCTAACCGACTGAGCTACATCGCCTCTGGCCACCCCTTTCGGGGTCGGGGCCGCCACGCCTGCTCGGCGTCCGCCGAGCCCCCTAACGGAATCGAACCGTTGACCTTTTCCTTACCATGGAAACGCTCTACCGACTGAGCTAAGGGGGCCGTTCACCCGAAGCGATCAGTCGCGCGGGCCTAAAAGAGGGTACAACCTGGCTCGCAGCGGCACCAAACCACGAGTACCGATGGACGGCGGTCGGCGGTGGTTACCCGAAATGCCCGGCTGCTCAAAGCGTTGACGAAGCCGCCGCGCGGCTCACCCGGTCTCGCTGGACCGGGTGGGTCGCCACGCGTTGAGGTCGCTGAACTCGTCGTACTCGTCGTCCTCGTCGGCGGAAGCGTCTTGGTGAAGCAGGGTGCGCAACGCGAGATTGACGGCCTCGCGCGCGTCGGCGAGATGAAAGCGCTGGATCGCCTCGTCGACCAGATCGAGGTCGACCTCCATTTCGACCTTCTTCTTCATGCGCCAACAATACCCACAGAAAACACGCCTAACCCGGTGCTCAGAAGCGGTGTCGCCACCTCTTTCCGGTGGCGCGAACGATGCGGTGGCGGACTACCCGCGCCGCTCCGCGATCCGGGTCCTAATCTGGTCACGTGTCATCCGACCGGCTGTACTTTCGTCAACTGCTCTCCGGCCGCGACTTCGCCGCCGACGACATGTTCGCGACGCAGATGCGCAATTTCGCGTACCTGATCGGCGACCGGCAGACCGGGGACTGCGTGGTCGTCGACCCGGCCTACGCCGCCGGTGATCTCCTCGACGCCCTCGAGGCCGACGGCATGCATCTGTCCGGGGTGCTGGTGACCCATCACCACCCCGACCACGTGGGCGGATCGATGATGGGTTTCTCGCTGCAGGGCCTGGCCGAACTGCTGGAGCGGGCGCCGGTGCCGGTGCACGTCAATACCCATGAGGCGCTGTGGGTTTCGCGAGTCACCGGGATCGGTCTGGGCGACCTGACCGCGCACGAGAACCATGACAAGGTCAGCATCGGCGACATCGAGATCGAGTTGCTGCACACCCCCGGTCACACCCCGGGCAGCCAGTGTTTTCTGCTCGACGGCCGCCTCGTCGCCGGTGACACGTTGTTCTTGGACGGTTGCGGGCGCACCGACTTCCCCGGTGGCGACTCCGACGAGATGTACCGCAGCCTGCAGCGGCTCGCGACCCTTCCCGGTGACCCGACGGTGTTTCCGGGGCATTGGTATTCGGCCGAGCCCAGCGCGTCGCTGTCGGACGTCAAGCGGTCCAACTACGTGTATCGGGCGGCAGACCTTGACCAATGGCGAATGCTGATGGGTGGCTGAGCGTCGGGTGATCGCTCGATGGTGACCATCCGGCGTCCGGCCCTGTGATATAAGCGGAGGGTGGATTCCATGGGTTGGATCCAGGACAGCTGGCATGGGGTCACGCACGTCGGGTCCAGCACCTGGATAGCGTGGGCAGCGTGGGCGGCGATCGCCCTCGCCGTCGTCACGCTGGTCTTCACCAACAGCCAGATCAGCCGCAATCGCCGCGCGGCGGCGGAACAAACCCGCCCGCACGTCGGGGTGTTCATGGAACCGCATCCCGCCGACTGGCACGTGATCGAACTCGTGGTCCGCAACTTCGGCCAGACCGCGGCCTACGACATCGAGTTCTCGTTCGCCAATCCGCCGACGGTGGCCGAATACGAAAGCGCCACCGACGGTTACGCCGACGTCGTCGAACTGCGCCTGCCCCGCGAGCTGCCGGTGCTCGCACCCGGCCAGGAATGGCGCCTGGTGTGGGATTCCGCGCTGGACCGCGCCGAGATCGGCAGCGGCATCGAATCGCGATTCACCGGGACCGTCAGCTACTACGACCGCCCCGATCGGCCACGCGGGCGGCGATTCTGGCAGCGCGAGCGTTCTCCCCTGCACACCGACGTGGTGCTGGACTGGAACACTTTGCCGCCCGTGCAGCGCATCGAGTTGATGACCACCCATGACCTGGCGAAGCGGGAAAAGGAGAAGCTGGAGCTGCTGCGCGGCCTGCTGACCTATTTCCACTACGCCAGCAAGGAGACCCGGCCCGAGGTTTTCCGCAGCGAGATCGAACGCATCAACGCCGCGGTTCGGGAGACCCAAGACCGATGGCGCACCCGCCAACTCGACGAACCCACCGATGTCAGCCTGCGCTGGAGTAACGCCGAAGACGATCTGGGCAAACACCACAGCCAGCCCGCCTGACGGCAAGGAGCAGGAGCACCCATGACCGCCCCGGTCCACTACAGCATCAAGGACTCCCTTGCCGTCATCAAGATGGATGACGGCAAGGTCAACGCGCTGGGCCCGACCATGCAGCAGGCCCTCAACGATGCGATCGACACGGCCGAGGGGGACAACGCCGGGGCGCTGGTGATCACCGGCAACGAGCGGGTGTTCAGCGGCGGCTTCGACCTGAAGATCCTCACCTCCGGCGAGGTGCAGCCCGCGATCGACATGCTCCGCGGCGGGTTCGAGCTGGCGTACCGCCTCCTGTCGTATCCGAAACCGGTGGTGATGGCATGCACCGGCCATGCGATCGCGATGGGGGCGTTCCTGTTGTCGTCGGGCGATCACCGGGTGGCCGCCCACGCCTACAACATCCAGGCCAACGAGGTTGCGATAGGCATGGTCATCCCCTACGCCGCGCTCGAGATCATGAAGCTGCGGCTGACGCCGTCGGGGTATCAGCAGGCCGCGGGGCTGGCCAGGACGTTCTTCGGTGAAACCGCGCTTGCCGCAGGCTTTATCGACGAGATCGTGCTGCCCGAGATGGTGCTGGACCGCGCCGAGGAAGCCGCCACCGAATTCGCCGGCCTGAATCAGCGCGCGCACGCCGCCACCAAGCTGCGCGCCCGCGCCGACGCCCTGGCCGCCATCCGCGCCGGCATCGACGGGATCGAGGCCGAGTTCGGGCTGTGAGCCGCTGAGGCCCGCGCCCAAAGGGTTTCGGGGACCGTCGCCGGGGAAATCCCCGCGTGTGGCCATAGATCGCATCGCTGACCCGTGGGGCACACGCACCCCGTACGAGCCCGGCAGCCGATGGCCGGACCGGGTCGACACCTACCTGGCCGACGGGATCACCGCCGAGTCGGTGGATCGGTGGGTGCAATCGGCGGCGGTGCTGCACTCCAACGGCGACGGCTTGGACATCGCCGTCAAGGACGGCCGGATCGTGGGCGTGCGCGGGCGCGCCGTCGACCGGGTCAACCACGGGCGCCTCGACCCCAAGGATCTGTTCGGCTGGCAGGCCAACGCCTCCCCCGACCGGCTCACCACGCCGATGATCAGGGAGCGCGGCGAGCTGAAGCCGTGCGACTGGGACACGGCCATGGGGCGGATCGTCGAGCGCAGCAAGGGCTTGCTCGACAGCTTCGGCCCCAGCTCGATCGGCTTCTACACGTCCGGGCAGTTGTTCCTGGAGGCCTACTACACGCAGGGCGCCATCGCGCACGGGGCGATCGGCACCAACCACGTCGACGGCAACACCCGGCTGTGCACCGCGACGGCGGCCGAGGCGCTGAAGGAATCGTTCGGCTGCGACGGGCAGCCGGGGTCCTACACCGACGTCGACCACGCCGACGTCATCGCGCTGTTCGGGCACAACGTCGCCGAGACGCAGACGGTGCTGTGGACGCGGATGCTGGACCGGCTGGCCGGCGGCTCGCCGCCGGCGATCGTCTGCGTCGACCCGCGGCTGACGCCGGTCGCCCGGCGCGCCACCGTGCACCTGGCGCCGGTGCCGGGCACCAACGTCGCGTTGATGAACGGGCTGCTGCACGAGATCATCGGCAACGGCTGGATCGACCAGGACTATATCGATTCGCACACAGTCGGTTTCGACGAGCTGCGCGGCCGGGTGGACGAGTTTCCGCCCGAGCGGGTCGCCGAGATCTGCGGCGTGCCGGCCGAGGACATCCGGCACGCCGCGCGGCTGCTGGGCACGGCGGAACGGCTGCTGTCCACCGTGCTGCAGGGCTTCTACCAGTCGCACCAGGCCACCGCGGCGGCCGTGCAGGTCAACAACATTCACCTGGTGCGCGGCATGCTGGGCAAGCCCGGCTGCGGTGTGCTGCAGATGAACGGGCAGCCGACGGCGGAGAACACCCGCGAATGCGGCGCCGACGGCGATTTGGCCGGCTTCCGCAACTGGTCCAACGACTCTCACGTCGCCGAGCTGGCGAAGTTGTGGAACCTCGAGCCCCTGCAGATCCCCCACTATGGTCCGCCCACGCACGCCATGCAGATGTTCCGCTACGCCGAGGAGGGGACGCTGCGGATGTTGTGAGTCACCGCCACCAATCCGCTGGTGTCGCTGCCGGAGCTGGCCCGCATCCGCGACATCTTCTCCCAGGAGCGGCTGTTCCTCGTCGTCCAGGACATCTTCCTGACCGAGACCGCCGCGCTGGCCGACGTCGTGTTGCCCGCCGCGGCGTGGGCTGAGAAGACCGGCACTTTCACCAACGCCGACCGCACGGTGCACCTGTCCGAAAAGGCCGTCCAGCCACCGGGTTCCGCGCGCCCGGACCTCGACATCTTCCTGGACTACGCGCGCCGGATGGACTTCCGCGATAAGGACGGCCAGCCGTTCCCGCCCTGGACCGATGCCGAGTCGGCGTTCGAGGCGTGGAAGAAATGCAGCGCGGGGCGGCCCTGTGACTACACGGGTCTGAGCTATGAGAAGCTGCGCGGCGGCAGCGGCATCCAATGGCCTTGTAACGCAGAACATCCCGACGGCACCGAACGGCTCTACGCCGACGCGAAGTTCTGGGCGAAACCCGACTACTGCGAGGCCTACGGCAAGGACCTGATCACCGGCGCGCCGCTGCAGCCCGACGAATACCGCTCGATGAACCCCTACGGCAGGGCGATCATCAAGGCGGCCGAATACGTTCCTCCCCACGAGCGGACCAGCCCGGAGTTCCCGTTCGCACTGACCACCGGCCGCACCGTCTACCACTTCCACACCCGCACGAAAACGGCGCGGGCACAGCAACTCCAGCAGGCCGCCCCCGAGGTGTGGGTCGAGGTGTCGGCGGGCGATGCGCGCCGGCTGGGCATCGCCGAGGGCGAGCTCGTCGAGGTGAGCACGCCGCGCGGTTGCATCTGGTGCGCGGCGCGCATCAGCGGCATCCGCGACGGCGTGTTGTTCGTGCCCTTCCACTACGGCTACTGGGACCGCAAGGCGCAAGGCGCCGGCGGGGCTCATCACCGGGCCGGCAACGAACTCACGCTGACCGATTGGGACCCGGTGTCCAAGCAGCCGATCTACAAGACGGCGGCAGCCCGGCTGCAAAAAACCCATGCGCGGCACGCGGAGCGAAACGGGCCGGTGCCGACGGCCGCTGCGACGGCCGTTGTGACCGAAGCGCTTTCGACGGGGAGCCGGCGATGAAGCTCAAACTGGCGATCCGCGAGCTGCACCGCTCCGAACGCAAGCTGGCCCATGAACTCAACGTGGTCGCCGCGCGCCACCGCAGCGACCAGGACATCAGCCACCTGGCGCGCGACCTGGCCGGCTGGTCTTGCCGTCACGTTGCCGAGCTGGCGCACCACGGCCGCCACTACGACCTGCGGCTGTCCGCCGATCCGCGCACCGGTGCGATCACCGGTTCCCTGCAATCGCGTCTCAGCGGCCTGCTGCGGCGCCGGCCGGAGCCCGGACTGGTGCTGCTCGCCGACCTGCGCCGGATTCACCGGCTGTCGGCGGGGGTGTCGCTGGATTGGGAGCTGCTGGCCCAGGGCGCGCAGGCAGCCAAGGATTCGGAGCTGCTGGACCTGACCTCGCGCTGTCATCCCGAGACGCTGCGGCAGATGCGCTGGGCCAACGCGATGCTCAAAGAGCTTTCGCCGCAAGTGCTGATGAACTAAACGGCGAACGCGGTGGCCACTATCAGCGGCCACCGCGTTCCTCTCGCCTCCTCGCCGCCAGTCTGGCACGTGCGCGGCGAGCCGTCACTTCACCCGCCGCGACGACGGTTTACCGGAACCGATCCAGATAAGCCGGCCAGTCCCACGTCGACAGGAAGTTTTGCGCCGCGGCGTAGCCGCTCTCGTACAGCTCGTCGAGGCGGCCCTTCGAGATGTCGAAATCGAGTACGCCGACATCGGTGGACTCGACGGGGATGGCGCGGGCTGCGACCCACGGCCGGCTGAGATGGGTCTGGTCGTGGCCGGCCAGCATTGTGGTGACCAGGCTTTCCAGCAAGGCCGTCTGTTCGAGGAAGCGCAACGGTTTCAGGGCCGGCATCACCGCACCGATGCCCTCGGTGAGCCTCGGCAGCACCGTGACACCGAACGTGGGCCAGCGCGGCGCCCTGCCGTCGGGCCGGTCGAAGGTGTCGATGGGAAAATTCGACAGCACGCCGCCGTCGACGAGGGTGGACGTCGTGCCGTCGGCTCCGGTCAGCTTGACCGGGCGATAAAAGAACGGGATCGCCATCGAGGCGCGCACCGCGTCGGCCACCGGCTGCTCGTCGGGGTCCAGGCCGTAGAGCCGCCGATAGTCCCACGGGAACCGCACCAGCTGGGCCGCGGTCAGATCGGCGACGGTGACCACCAGCCTGTCGCGCCGCCCTTCGAGCAACCCCTCCTCGTCGAGGTGCAGATCGCCGAAGGAGGTGACCCCGAAGTTCTTCAACTCGCTGCGAATCCAGTCGTGGGCCACGTCGCCGCGGTACATGCTCGAATCGGTGACCAGCCCCCAGGCCGCGCCGAGATAGGGGACGGGCCCGGCGTCGCGCCACTTGTGCAGGGGGACCGAGAAGGCGAGCTCCTTCACCTGCGCGCCGGTCAGCTGACCATCGGTGGATCCGGCCGCCAGGATCGCCGCGACCACCGAACCGGCCGAGACCCCCGACACCCGCTTGATCGAATAGCCGGCATCCATCAGCGCGACGATGGCGCCGACCAGGCCGATGAACTTGACGCCCCCACCGGAGAGCACCAGGTCAACGGGCTTCGGCTGATGTGGGTCGGATGCCATCTACTGTTGTTCCGCCGAAACCCATTGGTAGGGAAGGAATTTCCCATCGAAGGTCACCACGACGCGGTCACCGGAGGGGTGCGGTTTCTTCTGGATGTCGACGCTGAAGTTGATCGCGCTCATGATCCCGTCGCCGAACTGTTCGGCGATCAGCTCTTTGAGCGCGCCGCCGTAGACCTGCAGGGCTTCGTAGAAGCGGTAGACGGTCGGGTCGGTCGGCACCGCGCTGGGCAGGCCACCCCGCATGGGCGGCGCGGCCAGCACGGGCACGGCCGACTCGCCGAGGCCCAGCATCTCGGTCAGGGTCTTGGCCTGCTCGACCGGAATCGGGTGCTGTCCGAGCAACGCCGCCGTGGTCCACACCACCGGTCTGTCGATGGCGTCGGCGAGCTGTTGCCATGTCAGCCCCTTCGCCAGGCGCGCGACGACGATCTGTTCGGTGAGTTCGGTTCTCGTCATGGGTCCAGCATGCACGCCGGCCGCGCCGGGACTTCAGCCCGGTTTGGTCGCGGTGACCAGCCGTGTCGAGAACCACGGGCCGCCGTACCACATCCGCCAACCGAGGTTTTGCCGCCGCACGTTGCGCCAGCCCAGTTCGCGCAGCCGGTCGGCGTGCTGGCGCGTCTCCCACAGGTCCGCGATCGCGAGACGGCCGCCCGGGCGCAGCACGCGCACGGCTTCGTCGAGCGCCTGTCGGCGGCCGGCGTGGCCGCCGATGTTGTGGATGGCGAGATTGCTGACGATCACGTCGACGCTCTCGTCGGCCAGCGGCAGCGCGGTCATGTCGGCGGTGTGCACCTCGACGCGATCGGCGACGCCTTCGGCGACCGCGTTGGCCAACGTGGCCTGCTGCGAGTTGTCCGTCTGGTCCGCCTGCCACAGATCGACACCGATCGCGCGGCCCCGCGGCAACCGCTTGGCGGCGGCCAGCAGCACCGCACCGCGCCCACACCCGAGGTCGAGCACCGTCTCGTCGCCGGCGAGCCGAAGATCGCGCAGAACCCGGTCCCACACAACGAATTTCCCGGACCGCGTCGCGTACATGTACAGCAGCGTGTTCCCCGCGATGCCGGCGCTCGACACCGCGGCCAGCGCCGCCCGCAGGCGCTTGCCGCGCGCCCAGCTGACCCCCGCCCACACGGCCAGGGCGGCGGCCTGAGCGCCTACGCCTATCGCCTGGGTGCGGGCCGAGACCTTGTGGAAAGATCCGTCGACTCCGTAATCGCCCTGATGATCATGCACGCCCCCACCTTACGACTCAGCAAGTCGCCGAAGGATTTTCACGACATCTCACCAGCGGCCGTGATGCACCACCTCGGAAAACGGCCGGCGATTCGGTGAGCGGACCGGGCGCAGCGGGCGATCGGCCGGATAGCCCACCCCGAGCAGGAAAGCCACCAGGTGATCGTCGGGAACGCCCAGGATGGCGCGCGCCTTGTCCTGATCCCCCACCGACGAGTGGCCCGTCCCGATTCCCAGGTCCGTGGCCGCGATCATCATCGCCATGGTGGCCTGGCCGATGTCGTAGTTGTCGGTGATCACCCGGCGCTCGTCGGGCGGCACCGGCGCCACGATCGCGATCGCGGCCGGCGCGGCGGCGATGTGGCCGGCGCCGCGCCAGACCGTGGACAGCTCCTGCAGCTGGGCGCGGTCGGTGACGACGACGAAGTCCCAGGGCTGACGGTTTTTGGCCGACGGCGCGCGCCAGCCGGCTTCGGCGATCCGGTTGAGGTCCTCGTCGGCGATCGCCCGCGGCTGGTACTCGCGCACATTGCGCCGCGCGCAGATCGCGTCCCACGCATCCATCTGATTCCTCCAGGCAGCTGTTTTCCCCCCAGTATCGACAAAGCTCACCGAAGTTTGCATACGGCGATTTCGGGAAAGCCGTGGTGAACCAACGGGGCGGGCCGGTCGTGAACAACTGAATGTCCCCCAGTCAGAAAGGCGGGTGGCCGCCGTGGCAGAGAACCTGACACCTCACTTCGAAGAGGTACAAGCC
The DNA here is from genome assembly GCF_976985695.1 of Mycobacterium sp. NTMscope_MAC_269. NCBI lineage: Bacteria > Bacillati > Actinomycetota > Actinomycetes > Mycobacteriales > Mycobacteriaceae > Mycobacterium > Mycobacterium sp. NTMscope_MAC_269. The sequence continues at coordinate 5,079,384 of NZ_OZ335668.1, read as the reverse complement.
CACTACGACCTGTCGGACGACTTCTTCCGGTTGTTCCTCGACCCCACGATGACCTACAGCTGCGCGTATTGGGATCGCGGGCGAGACATCACGCTGGAAGAGGCGCAGCTGCGCAAGATGGACCTCTCGCTGGGCAAGCTGGGTCTGCGGCCGGGGATGACGCTGCTCGACGTGGGCTGCGGCTGGGGTGGCACGGCCCGGCGCGCGATCGAGAAGTACGACGTCAACGTCATCGGATTGACCCTGTCGCAACACCAGGCCGCCCACGTGCAGCAGCTCTTCGACTCGCTGGACACCGAACGCAGCCGGCGGGTGCTGCTGCACGGCTGGGAGGAGTTCGACGAGCCGGTGGACCGGATCGTGTCCATCGGCGCCTTCGAGCACTTCGGGTACGACCGCTACGACGATTTCTTCGCGATGGCGCACCGCGTCCTGCCCGACGACGGGGTGATGCTGTTGCACACGATCACGATGCTGCCCCCGCAGCAGATCGTCGAGCGCGGCCTGCCGATGACCGAGGAGCAGACGAGCTTCAACGAATTCATCGCCACCGAGATATTCCCGGGCGGGCAATTGCCGGCGATCGAGGTCGTGGAGTTCCACTCGTCGAAGATGGGTTTCAACCTGAAACGCCGGCAGTCGCTGCAGTTGCATTACGCCCGGACCCTCGACCACTGGGCCGAGGCGTTGCAGGCCCACCACAGCGAGGCCGTCGCGATCCAGTCCGAAGAGGTCTATCAGCGCTACATGCGCTATTTGACCGGCTGCGCCGACGCGTTCCGGACCGGATACATCGACGTCAACCAGTTCACGCTGGCGAAGTAGGCACCCGACCCCGGGCGCTGGGGTTTATCGTGACAGCGCAATGCCGCTTCATCTGCACCGCGCCGAGCGCACCGATCTGTTGGCCGACGGTCTCGGCGCGCTGCTGGCCAGCCCTCCGGCCGACCCGTTCGCCCCCGAGCTCGTCGTGGTCCCGGCGCGCGGGGTCGAGCGCTGGCTCAGCCAGCGGCTGTCGCATGTGCTCGGCCGCGGCGGCGGGGTTTCCGGCGGGGTGTGCGCGGGGGTCGAGTTCCGCAGCCCCGGTTCGCTGATCGCCGAGATCGCCGGCACCGCCCAGGACGATCCGTGGTCGCCGGAGGCCATGGCATGGCCACTGCTGGAGGCGATCGACTGCTCGCTGGACGAACCGTGGTGCCGAACGCTGGCGACCCATCTCGGTCACTTTCACTCCGGCGCGGAGGCCGAGCTGCGCCGGGGGCGTCGCTACGAGGTGGCGCGCCGGCTGGCCGGGCTGTTCGCCTCCTATGCGCGGCAGCGTCCGCAACTGCTGGTCGACTGGTCCGACGGCGACCCGGGCGACCTCGACGAGGACCTGAACTGGCAGCCGCAGCTGTGGCGCGCGCTGGTCTCGCGAGTCGCGGCCGACCCACCGCACGTGCGCCACGGCAAGACGCTTGCGCGGCTGTCCGAGGCGCCCAGCGACCTCCCCGCGCGGCTGTCGCTGTTCGGGCACACCCGGTTGTCGTGCACCGACTCCGAGCTGCTGGCCGCGCTCGCCATCCATCACGAGCTGCACCTGTGGTTGCCGCACCCCAGCGACCGGCTCTGGCGCGCGCTGGACGGCACACGCGGGGCGATCCCCCGCCGCGAGGACACCAGCCATCGCGCCGTGGGGCATCCGCTGCTCGCCACGCTGGGACGGGACCTGCGCGAGCTGCAACGCGGCCTGCCGGCGGACCCGCAGACCGACGAGTACCTGCCCGGCGACGCACGGCCGGACACGCTGCTCGGCTGGGTGCAGTCCGACATCGCCGACAACGCCGTCCGGCCGCAGGGGCGCGCGCTGGCCGACGACGACCGATCGGTGCAGATCCACAACTGCCACGGCCCGGCGCGCCAAGTCGATGTGCTGCGCGAGGTGCTGCTCGGCCTGTTGACCGACGACCCGACGCTCGAACCGCGCGACATCCTGGTGATGTGCCCGGACATCGAAACCTACGCACCGCTGATCGTGGCCGACTTCGGCCTCGGCGACGTGGTGCACGGCGCGCATCCCGCCCACCAGCTGCGGGTGCGGCTGGCGGATCGTTCGCTGATCCAGACCAACCCGCTGCTGGCTGTGGCCTCCCAACTGCTGGGGCTCGCCGGGGGCAGGGTGACGGCCAGCGAGGTGCTCAACCTGGCCCAGGCCGCGCCGGTGCGCGCGAGGTTCGGCTTCACCGACGACGATCTGGAAGCCATCACCCGCTGGGTGCGCCAGGCCAACATCCGGTGGGGGTTGGATCAGGAGCATCGACGGCCCTACCACGTCGACTTCGTGCACAACACTTGGCGTTTCGGCATCGACCGGATCTTGGCCGGCGTCGCGATGTCCGACGATTCGAACGCGTGGATCGACGCCACGCTGCCGCTCGACGACGTGAGCAGCAACCGCGTCCCGCTGGCCGGCCAGTTCGCCGAATTCGTCGCCCGGCTGCAGCACGTCGTGGACTCCCTCACCGGCACAAGGACATTGGCCGAGTGGCTGGCCACCCTCGCCGAAGCCATCACGCTGCTGACGCGGGTGCACGAGTCCGAGGAATGGCAGACCGGTCAGGTGCAGCGGGAGTTCGCCGCGGTGTTGGGGCAGGCCGGGTCACGGGCCGGCACGGTGCTGCGGCTGCCCGACGTTCGCGCGTTGCTGACCCGGCACCTGGCCGGACGCCCGACCCGGGCCAACTTCCGCACCGGCACCCTGACGGTATGCACCATGGTCCCGATGCGCTCGGTGCCCCACCGGGTGGTGTGTCTGGTCGGCCTGGACGACGGGTTGTTCCCGAGGCTCGGTGTCGTCGACGGGGACGACGCACTGGCCCGGTGCCCGATGACCGGGGAACGCGACATCCGCTCGGAGGACCGGCAATTGCTGCTCGACGCGATCGGCGCCGCCACCGAGAAACTGGTGATCACCTACACCGGAGCCAACGAATATTCGGGGCAGCCGCGACCCCCCGCGGTGCCGCTGGCCGAATTGCTCGACGCCCTCGACATGACCACGACCGAGAAGGTACGTGATCGCATCGTCGTCGAGCATCCGTTGCAGCCCTTCGACATTCGCAACGTCATCCCCGGCGACCTGGTGCCGGGGGTGCCGTTCAGTTTCGATCCGACGGTGTTGCGCGCGGCGCGCGCGGCCGCCGGGCGACACACCGAACAACCCAAGTTCATCGCGGCGCCGCTGCCGCCCCCGCCGGCCGACGACGTCAACCTCGCCGACCTCGTCGGCTTCTTCAAAGACCCGGTGAAGGGCTTCTTCCGCGCCCTGGAATTCACGCTGCCCTACGACGTCGACGGCGTGCAGGATGCCATGCCGGTCGACATCAACGGCCTCGAGGAATGGACGGTCGGCGACCGGATGCTCGGCGACATCCTGCGCGGGATGAGCCCCGATGACGCGCGGCAGGCCGAATGGCGCCGCGGCACTCTGCCTCCGGGTCAGCTGGGCTGGCGCAAGGTCACCGAGATCCGCGACCAGGCCGCGGCGCTGGCGCTCGAGGCGCTTCGGCATCGGCACCGGGACCGCCAGGCCGGCGCCTACGACGTCGACATCGATCTGGGCGCCGGGCGCCGGCTCACCGGCACGGTGTCACCGGTCTATGGCGACGCGCTGGTATCGGTGACCTATTCGAGGCTGGACGGCAAGCACCTGCTCGAGTCGTGGATTCCGTTGCTGGCTTTGGTCGCTCACGACCCCGGCCGCGACTGGTCGGCGGCGTGCATCGGCCGGATGCGCCGGGGCGCCAGCATCCGGGTCGAGGGGTTGGGGCCGCCGGCCGGCGATCCCGTCGAGGTGCTGCGCGAGTTGGTGGCGATCTACGACGCGGGACGCCGCGAGCCGATTCCGTTGCCCATCAAGACTTCCTACGCGTGGGCAGCCGCCCGGCACGGCGGCGACGACCCGGCGAGCGAGGCGCGGCGCCGGTGGAAGTCCGGCGACCGCTTCCCCGGCGAGGACCAGGCGCCGGCGCACGTGCGGGCGTGGGGTCGCGGCGCACCGCTGGACGATCTGATGCAGCCGGTGCGGCCGGGCGAGGAGTTCGAGGGCGAGGACAATCGGCTCGGCGCGTACGCGTCCCGGCTGTGGCTGCCGATGCTGCGCGCGGAACGGAAGCCGGTGTGATGGAGCGCTTCGACCTGTTGGGGCCGCTGCCGGCCGAGCGCTCCACCACCGTGCTGGAGGCCAGCGCGGGCACCGGCAAGACGTTCGCGTTGGCCGGTCTGGTGACGCGGTATCTCGCGGACGGCGTGGCCGGCCTGGATCAGATGCTGCTCATCACGTTCGGCCGCGCCGCCAGCCAGGAGCTGCGGGAACGTGTCCGCTGCCAAATCGTCGACGCCGTACGCGCTTTCGACGACCCGTCGACGGTTGGCGACAACCAGTTGGTGGCGTACCTGCTGGAGGGCACCGACGATCAGCGCGCGGCGCGCCGGCAGCGCCTTCGTGACGCGCTGGCCGGCTTCGATGCGGCGACGATCGCCACCACGCACCAGTTCTGCCAGTTGGTGCTGCGCTCGCTCGGCGTGGCCGGCGACACCGCCGCGAGCGTCACCCTGCTCGACAGCCTCGACGACCTGGTGACCGAGATCGTCGACGACTTGTACCTGGCGCACTTCGGGCAGGAACGCGACGACCCCGCGCTGCACTACTCCGAGGCGCTGCGGCTGGCCCGCGAGGTGGTCAACAACCCGTCGACCCAGCTGCGGCCGCGCGACCCGGACCCCGAGTCGCGGGCCGCCGTCAGCCTCCGGTTCGCCAAAGGCGTTCTGGCCGAGCTGGATACCCGCAAGCGCCGGCTCGGCGTCCTGGGCTACGACGACCTGCTGACCCGGCTGGCCGACGCGCTGGCCACCGACGGCTCGCCCGCCCGGCTGCGCATGCATCAACGCTGGCCGATCGTCATGGTCGACGAGTTCCAGGACACCGACCCGGTGCAATGGCAGGTGATCGATCGCGCGTTCAGCGGACGTTCGACGGTGATCCTGATCGGCGATCCCAAACAGGCGATCTATGCGTTCCGCGGGGGCGACATCGTGACCTACCTGCGGGCGGCCGAGACGGCGGGCCGGCGCAAGACGCTGGACACCAACTGGCGCAGCGATTCCGCGCTGCTCGAGCGGCTGCAGGTGGTGCTGCGCGGCGCCCAGCTCGGCGACCCCGCGATCGTGGTGAACGACGTCGACGCGCATCACCGGGGCCATCGGCTCGTCGGCGCGCCCCGTAACGATCCGTTCCGGTTGCGCGTCGTATCGCGAAAGACCCTGGGGCGCCGCGGCATTCAGAACCTTCCCATCGACGAGCTGCGGGAACACATCGGCTCCGATCTCGCCGCCGACATCCGCGCCCTGCTGGCCGCCGGTGCCACCTTCGACGGTAAACCGCTGCAGGCCCGCGACATCGCCGTCATCGTGGAACGGCACCGGGACGCGCACGCCTGCTTCACGGCGCTGTGCGCGGCGGGTGTTCCCGCGGTCTACACCGGCAACACCGACGTGTTCACCTCCGAGGCCGCCGAGGACTGGCTGTGCCTGCTGGAGGCCTTCGACCAGCCGCACCGGCCCGGCATGGTGCGCGCCGCCGCGGCGACGATGTTCTTCGGCGAGACCGCACAAACACTGTCGTCCGGCGGTGACGCCCTGACGGACCGGATCGCGAACACGCTGCGGGAGTGGGCCGGTCACGCCCGCGAGCGCGGCGTCGCGGCGATCTTCGAAGCCGCCCAGCTGCTGGGAATGCGGGATCGCGTGCTCGGCTGGCAGGGCGGCGAGCGGCACATGACCGACCTGGCGCACGTCACGCAGCTGCTACAGGAGGTCGCGCACCGCGAGCATTACAGCCTGCCGGCGCTGCGGGACTGGCTGCGCCGGCAACGCGACGAGCGCGGCGGCGCCCCCGAACGCAACCGCCGGCTCGACAGCGACGCCGCCGCCGTGCAGATCATGACGGTCTTCGTCAGCAAGGGCCTGCAATACCCGATCGTGTACCTGCCGTTCGCGTTCCACCGCAACACCCACGACAGCGACGTGGTGCTGTTCCACGACGAGGACGGCGCGAGGTGCCTGCACGTCGGCGGCAAGGACAGCCCCGACTTCAAAACCGTTGAGCGGCTGGGCCGTAAGGAGGACGCCAGCGATGACAGCAGGCTGACCTACGTCGCGTTGACCAGGGCGCAGGCCCAGGTGGTGGCGTGGTGGTCACCGGCGTACCACGAGCCCAACGGCGGGCTGTCGCGGCTGTTGCGTGGTCGCCGGCCCGGCGATCCGGTCGTTCCGGACCGATGCGAACCCGCGAAGGTCTCCGACGACGATGCCCTGGCCCGGTTGCGCGAGTGGGAGGCCGCCGGCGGTCCGGTCATCGAGGATTCGGTGGTGGCGCCCGCCCCGTCGCTGCCGCCGCAGCCGGTGCCCCGGGACCTCGACAGCCGCCACTTCCACCGCGCCATCGATACCACCTGGCGGCGCACGTCCTATTCGGGCCTGATCCGGGTGGCCCAGGCCAGCGGGGTCAGCAGCGAACCCGACGTCGCCGAACTCGACGACGAGGTCGGCGAGATCCCGTTGGCCTCCCCGGCCGCCGGGCCGGACGTGCCCTCGCCGATGGCGGACCTTCCGGCGGGCGCGGCGTTCGGCTCGCTGGTCCACGCGGTGCTGGAGACGGCCGACCCGTTCGCCGCGGATCTGGCCGCCGAGCTGGAGGCGCACATCCGGGAGCATTCGGCGTGGTGGCCGGTCGCCGCGACACCTGAGGAGCTGGCCGCGGCGATGGTGCCGATGCACGACACCCCGCTGGGGCCCCTGGCCGACGGGCTGACGCTGCGCGACATCGGACGCTCGGATCGGTTGCGGGAACTGGACTTCGAGCTTCCACTTGCCGGCGGTGACCGGCCGCCGCCGGGCCCCGAGGTACGCCTGTGGGACCTGGCGCCGCTGTTGCGCGAGCATCTGCCGGCCGACGATCCGCTGGCGCCGTATGCGGACCGGCTGATGGACCGGGCGCTCGGTGATCAATCGTTGCGGGGGTACCTCACCGGCTCGATCGACGCCGTGCTCCGCATCCCCGACGGTCCGGGACACCGCTTCGTGGTGGTGGATTACAAGACCAACCGGCTCGGGGATCCGGAGCGGCCGCTGACGTCCGCCGACTACGACCGGGCGCGGATGGCGGAGGCGATGCTGCATTCGGACTATCCGCTGCAGGCGTTGCTGTACTGCGCGGTGCTGCACCGCTTCCTGCGTTGGCGGGTAAGCGATTACGACCCGCAACGGCACCTCGGCGGTGTCCTCTACCTGTTCGTGCGCGGCATGTGCGGCGCGGATACCCCGGTGCTCGACGGGCACCCGTCCGGTGTCTTCAGTTGGCGGCCGCCGCCGCCGCTGATCACCGCCCTGTCGGACCTGCTCGACGCCAGGAAGGTGCCCGCGTGACCGCCGAGGTGATGGGCGCAACGGGCCTGCTGCGCACGTTCAGCGACGCTGGCGTCTTGGAGGCCGCGGATGTCCATGTGGCGCAACGGCTTACCACGCTCACCGGCGAGCCCGACGAGCGGGTGGCCCTGGCCGTCGCGCTGGTGGTGCGCGCGTTGCGGGGCGGTTCGGTCTGCGTCGACCTGCGCGCGGCGCCCGCCCAGGTCGGCGAGCCCGACCTGCCGTGGCCCGGTCCCGACGACTGGCTGGCGGCGGTGCGGGCCAGCGCTTTGCTCGGGCCGCCACCGGTGCTGCGGTTCTTCGGCGATCTGCTGTACTTCGACCGGTACTGGCTCGAAGAAGACCAGGTGTGTACCGACCTGCTCGCCCTGTCGGCACCGTCGGTCGACCTCCAAACATCGAGTTATGAAAGGCTTTTCGAGCCAGGATACGAAGAGCAGCGTGTTGCCGCCGAGATCGCGGTGTCGCAGGCGGTGACCGTGCTGACCGGCGGCCCCGGCACCGGCAAGACCACCACGATCGCCCGGCTGCTCGCCCTGCTGGTCGAGCACGCCGAGCGGGCCGGACTGCCGCCGCCCCGGATCGCGCTGGCGGCACCGACGGGCAAGGCGGCGGCGCGGCTGGCCGAGGCGGTGGCCGCCGGAGCCGAACGGCTCGGCGCCGCGGACCGAGCGCGCCTGACCGGGCTGGCGGGGACCACGCTGCACCGGCTGCTGGGCCCCCGACCCGATACGTCGGTGCGGTTCAAGCACAATCGCGCCAACCGGCTGCCGCACGACGTCATCGTCATCGACGAGACGTCGATGGTGTCGTTGACGATGATGGCCCGGCTGGTCGAGGCGGTCCGGCCGGACTCCCGGCTGATTCTGGTCGGCGACCCGGACCAGTTGGCCTCGGTCGAGGCGGGCGCGGTGCTGGCCGACCTGGTGGACGGGCTGGCCGCCCGCGACGACGTGCGGGTCGCCGCCCTGCGCACGCCGCACCGGTACGGCACGTCGATCGGCGCGCTGGCCGAGGCGATCCGGGCCGGCGACCCGGACCGGGCGGTGGAGCTGCTGGCGGCCGGTGGTGAGCACATCGAGTGGGTGGATTCCGGGCGCCCGGCCGACCGGCTGCGCGACGTGCTCGTGACCCATGCGCTGCGGCTGCGATCGGCCGCGCTGCTGGGCGCGGTCGACGAGGCGCTGGCCACGCTGGACGAACACCGGCTGTTGTGCGCGCACCGCGAGGGGCCGCACGGGGCGACACACTGGAACACGCTGGTGCAGAAGTGGATTGCCGAAGCGACGGGGCAGCCCGCCTGGTCGCAGTGGTACGCCGGGCGCCCGCTGCTGGTGACGGCCAACGACTACGGGCTGCGGCTCTACAACGGTGACACCGGTGCGGCGGTGGCCGGCGCGGAGGGCCTGCGGGCGGTCATCGCCGGCGCAGGCGGACCGCTAGGCTTCGCGACCAGCCGCCTCGGCGAGGTGGAGACGATGCACGCCATGACCATCCACAAGAGTCAGGGCAGCCAGGTCGACGAGGTGAGCGTGTTGATACCGCCCGAGGATTCGCGACTGCTGACGCGGGAACTGTTTTATACGGCCGTGACCCGGGCGCAGACCAGGGTGCGGGTGGTCGGGCCCGAGGCGTCGGTGCGCGCGGCGATCGAGCGCCGGGCGATGCGGGCCACCGGATTGCGGCAGCGGCTGCGCGCCGACGCCGCCGCGACGTGACCGGCGCCGGCGGCGACGTTCACGGTCCCGCCCCGACATCCGCGCCCGCCTCGCGGCGGGGCCCGCTCGTGCGGCTCGCCGTGTTCGCGGCCTTTCTGGCCGTGGTGTTCTACCTGGTGGCCGTCGCCCACGTCGTCGACATCGACGAGATCCGGCGGGTGGTGTCGGCCACCGGGCCGGCGGCCCCGCTGACCTACGTCGTGGTCTCGGCGGTGGCCGGGGCGCTGTTCGTGCCGGGCTCGATACTGGCGGCGGGCAGCGGGCTGTTGTTCGGGCCGCTGCTGGGCGTGTTCGTGACGTTGGGCGCGACGGTGGGCACCGCGATCGTCGCGAGTGCCGTCGGCCGCCGGGCCGGGCGCGACAGCGCCCGGGCGCTGCTGGGCGCGCACCGGGCCGACCGCATCGACGCCCTGATCGGGCGCCGGGGGCTGTGGGCGGTCGTCGGGCAGCGGTTCGTCCCCGGGATTTCGGACGCGCTGGCCTCGTACGCGTTCGGAGCGTTCGGAGTTCCCTTGTGGCAGATGGCAGTCGGCGCGTTCATCGGTTCGGTCCCGCGGGCTTTCGTCTACACCGCGCTGGGCGCCTCGATCGGCAACCGGTCATCGCCGCTGGCATACGCGGCGATCGCGGTGTGGTGCGTGACCGCCATCGTCGGCGCGTTCGCCGCGCACCGCGGGTACCGAAAATGGCGCGGGCGGCCCGACCGCGACGCGGAAAAGTCCTCGCCCGAACCGGATTCCGAATCCCACTAGCGAATCTTGGTCGCCGGTGGGGATTGGTGCATGGCTGTCCACGGCCGATTTGGAAGTTATGCACAGTTGGAAGTTCGTCCACAGGTTTGCTTTTGGGATTGCCCGGCGCGGTTTGGGCGGCCCGGTTGTGTCGGTGGTGGTTGCGATGATGTCGTTATGTCTTCGATCGCATCTGCTGACGCCGTGGGGTTGAGTCCTGCCGAGCGTGTGGGGGTGTTGTTTGAGGAGTTGGCGGAGTTGGCCGGTCAGCGCAACGCGATCGATGCGCGCATCGTGGCGATCATCGCCGAGATCGACCACGACGGGCTGGGCGGGATCACCGGGGCGCGCTCGGTGCCGGCGTTGGTGGCCTGGAGGGCTTGTCAAGATAACTGTGTAAGTAGTTGTGGCCGTTGGTGTTTAGTGGGTTGTCATAGTGGGAGTCGGTCGGGGAATTGGATCGCGAAAGCATTGAGCGCTTCGGTGAAGTACCCCAGGTTTTGTTCCGATCCTTATAGGAGGATTGGAAGCTATGCCCCGTCAGTATCCGCCGGAGTTTCGCTCTCGTGCGTTGCGGTTGTTGGACACCATGTTGGAAACCTCGGATATATCGGAGTTTGAGGCCATCAGGTCGGTGGCCAGCAAACTCGGTATTGCGCAGGAGTCGGTGCGTCGATGGCGGCGCAAAGCGCAGGTCGATACCGGGGAGCGTCCCGGCACGACCAGTTCTGAGCACGCCGAGATACGCCGCCTTAGGCGAGAGAATCTCGAATTGCGTAGGGCCAATGAGATTTTGAAGTCTGCATCCGCGTTTTTCGCAGCGGAGCTCGACCGCCCCGCACCGAAATGATCGCCTTCATCGACGCGCATCGCGATCAGTTCGGGGTCGAGCTCATCTGCCGTGTCTTGCGGGCGCCAATCCCGGGATTTTTCACCTCACGGGGGTATCGCGCAGCGTTGACCCGGCCGCCCTCAGATCGTGAGATTCGCGATGAGCAACTGATCGCCGACCTGCAGGCGGTGCACCAGCAGAATTACTCGGTCTATGGCGTCAAGAAGATGCATCAGGCCATGACCCGGCGTGGCTGGACACTAGGTAGAGAACAAACTCGCAGGTTGATGCGCAAAGCTGGGCTGCGCGGGGTGCAGCGCGGCAAGCCGGTATTCACCACCGTCACCGATCCCGCCTCAGCGCGACCCGCCGACTTGGTCAACCGGCAGTTCCGGGCGCCGGCACCAAACCGGTTGTGGGTCGCCGATATCACCTTCGTGCGGACTTGGCAGGGATTCTGCTACACCGCGTTCGTCACCGATGCCGCCACGAAAAAGATCGTCGGTTGGGCGGTCTCGGCAACCATGCGCACCGAGGACCTTCCGCTACAGGCATTCAATCATGCTGTGTGGCAGTCTAACTCGACTCTATCTGAGTTGGTGCATCATTCCGACCGCGGATCGCAGTACCTATCGGTGACCTATACCGACCGCCTGATCGAGCTCGGGATCGCCCCCTCGGTGGGCTCGCGTGGCGATAGTTATGACAATGCCCTCGCCGAGGCGGTCAATGCCGCTTACAAGACCGAGCTGATCAACCGCGCTAAACCCTGGCGCTGCATCGACGACGTCGAACTGGCAACAGCCGAATGGGTGGCCTGGTACAACCAGGAACGCCTGCACGAAGCCCTCGGCTATCAAACCCCAGCCGAGTACGAGGCCGCCCTGACCGGCACCTCACACCCCGCGAGCCAGCCGACCCCGGCCCTCGCAACCGACTAGGAACAAAACCTGGGGTACTTCACGCCGGGCAATCCCAAAAGCAAACCTGTGGACGAACTTCCAACTGTGCATAACTTCCAAATCGGCCGTTTAACCCCCATCCGAACCGGGCACGCGGCCCACATGTCAGTCACAGCCTTTCAAGATCTCCCGTTGGCCGATCGCGACCGGAAATGGGACGGCGGCGCCGCCGAGAAGCGGGTCCGCAAGTGGGCCGGCGCCGAGGACGCCCCGAACCAGAAGTACCGCGACGCCCACGTCTGGTACGACGGCGACAAGAAGGACAATTTCACCGGGTACAAGTTGCTGATCGCCGACGTCATCGACGGAACGCTCAAAGCGGTGCCGCGTGGGGTGATGGCGGCGGGCGCGATCATGGACGGTGCGCGCGGCGGCATCGATGTGCCCCACTCCGATGTCGATCGGGTCAAAAGCCACCTGGCGAAGTACTACAAGAAGATGGACGAAAGCCCGCCGTGGGAGCGCAGCTGATCAGACCGCGACGATCAGCCGCGACAGCCCGCGCAGCGTGACGTTGGTCTTGTATTGCGGTTCGCTGTCCAACCGCGCGTTCGGGAAGCGCGCGGTCACCGCCGACAGTGCCACGCTGGTCTCCAGCCGAGCCAACGGCGCGCCCAGACAGTAGTGCGCTCCGCGGCCGAAACCCAAGTGCCGCAACCCTTTCCGGTCCGGGTCAAACACGTCGGGACGGTCAAACTCCGCGGGGTCACGGTTAGCTCCGGCGAGCAGCAGCATCATGACATCGCCCGCCGGTACCTCGACGTCCCCAATCACCATGTCGGCCAGCGCAATTCGGCCGGCCAATTGTACGGGCGGGTCATAGCGCAGGGTCTCTTCCACGATCGCCGGCGCCCGGCCGGGGTCGGCACCCAGGGCTGCCCAGTGACCGGTATTGCGGAGCATGGCCAACATGGCGTTCCCGATGAGGTTCACCGTGGTCTCGTGTCCGGCGATGAGCAGCAGGTTACAGGTGGAGACGATCTCTTCCTCGGTCAGTTGATCGCCCGATTCCTCCACGGCGATCAGCCCCGAGAGCAGGTCGTCGCCGGGTCGCGAACGGCGCTTGTCGATCAGGCCGTGGAAGTATTCACGCAGCCACGTACCGGCCTGTTGTCGCTCATTGGCGACTTCCGCCGGCACACCGGTGATCGTCGAAAACGGGTCCAGCGCCTGGGCCAACAGCGCCGACGCGCGGCTGAACTGCGGCTCGTCCTCCAGCGGCACGCCGAGCAGCCGGCAGATCACCGCGACCGGCAGCGGATAGGCGAAATCCTCGACCACCTCGAACTGCCCCTTTTCGGCGACCCGGTCGAGCAATCCGTCGACCAGCGAGCGGATGTCGGGTTGCAGCGCGCTCACCACCCTCGGCGCGAACGCCTTGCTGACCAGCTTTCGCAGCCGGGTGTGGTCGGGCGGGTCGAGGAACAAGAACCCCGGGGGCCCCTGCCTGGGCGGCGCCGTGCCGGACTCCGCCTGTTGCTTCGCGACGGTCGAGTTGGCGTTCTCGCTGCTCGACGACGGGTGCCGCAACACCTCGTCGCAGTCGCGGTAACTCAGGAAGACCGCCAGGTTGGCGTCAGCCAGCTGCAACGGTCCGCGGTCGCGAAACTGTGCACACAGCCGATAGGGGTCGGCCCGGTTGGCGGGGTCCAGCAGCTGCAGCAGTAGCCCTTGCGATTCGGTGGCCTCGGCCGGCGCGGAAGTCATCATGACATTGTGCCCGCAGCCGGATCCGCCGCGAGGCGCCCCGCTCAGCGGCGCAGGAACGTCACGATGTGACCGGCGAGTTCTTCCCCGGCGTCCTCCTGCAGAAAGTGCCCGGCGCCGCGAATCACCGGGTGGTCGATCCCCTGCGCGCCGCGCATCTCGCGCGCGAAGATCGCGGCCATCGGCCCGGTGATGGGGTCGCTGTCACTGAAGGCGACCAGCATGGGCGTCGGGCTCACCGACAGCTTCGCCCACGCCGCCTTGTTGGCCGCCGCGGCCGGATCGTCCGGTGACGTGGGCACCAGCCCGGGCATGGCCCGCGGGCCGGTGCAGTACTCGTCAGCGGGAAACGGCGCGTCGTAGCCCGCACGCTCGGCATCGCTCATCGGCCGGCGGCAGCCGCCCTGCACGAACGCGCCGATGTCGAGCGTCGGCGCCGATGTGATGGCCTCCCGGAACCGCCACCAGATGTCGGCCATCGGCTGGTCCCCATTCGGCAGCCCGGTGTTGGCGACGACCACCCGGGCCAACCGTTCGGGATGCTCTGCGGCGAGCCGCAATCCGATCAGCCCGCCCCAGTCCTGACCAACCAGGGTGACGTTGCGCAGGTCGAGGACATCGAACGCCAGCGCGCGCATCCATTCGACGTGGCGCGCATAGCTGTGATCGTCGAGCCGGGTCGGCTTGTCCGAACGGCCGAATCCGACCAGGTCGGGGCAGATGACCCGGTGACCGGCGGCCACCAGTATCGGAATCATCTTGCGGTACAGATAGGACCACGACGGCTCGCCGTGCAGCATGAGGATCGGATCGGCGTCTTGCGGACCGTCTTCGATCCATGCCACGCGCAGCGCACCGCCGTCATCGTCGGACAGTTCGCAATACCTTGGCGGGTAAGGGAAATCGGGGACACCGTCGAACCGGTCGTCCGGCGTTCGCAACGTCTGCATCTCAGGTCCCTTCGGATAGTCCGGCCACACCCGGATCCGCCATCAAGCGGTCGAGAAAATCGTGCTGACTCTTCAACAACTTGACACGCGCGGTCGCTACCGCGAACCAGCCCACCCGGTCGACCTCGGGAAACTCCCGCAGCGTGCCCGATCCCTTCGGCCACTCCAAGACGAAAGTGTTGCTGCGCGCGTCGGTGATGTCGAGGTCGCTCCGCACGGCGAAGGCGGTCACCATTTTGCCGCCGGATTGTTTCAGCTGGCCGAGGTCGATGCGCGGCCCGTCCGGCACCGGCAGCCCCAGCTCTTCGGAGAACTCGCGCTGCGCGGCGGCCCAGGGATCCTCCCCGTCGCCGTACTCACCTTTCGGGATCGACCACGAGCCGTCGTCCTTGCGGGCCCAGAACGGACCGCCCGGATGCGCGAGCAAGACCTCGACGACGCCGTCGCAGGTCCGGTACAACATCACGCCCGCGCTCAGCTTTGCCATCGACTTCTATTCTCCCACAGCGCGTTCCAGATCCTTGAGCGAGGACTCCAGGTGCGCGAGCAGGCGCTGCAGGTGGGGCACGCTGCGTCGGCACCCCACCAGACCGAAGTCCAGATTGCCGGCGTTGTTGGCAAGGGTGATGTTCAGCGCCTGGCCGTCCAGCGCGATGGACAGCGGATAGTTGCCGTCGAGGCGGGCTCCCCCGTAGTAGATCGGCTCCGTGGGCCCCGGCACGTTCGAGATGATGATGTTGAACGGCGGCGACGTCGAGGCCACCCAGCCCGGGACCGCCGCCAATGCCAACGCCGACGTGTTGACGGCGGACAGCGCCAGGGCCTGGAACCGCGGCAACTGCGAGAAGACCTTCTTGTTGCTGCGCATCGAATCGCTGATGGTCAGCAGGCGCTGCGCGGGATCGTCGGCGTCGGTCGCGAGGTTGCACAGGATGGCCCCGACCATGTTGCCGCCGGCGTCGGCCTCGTCCTCGGTGCGCAGGCTCACCGGGACCATCGCGATCAGCGGCGTGTCCGGCAGCGCGTTCTGCTCGAGCAGGTAATAGCGCAGGGCGCCCGAACACATCGCCAACACGACGTCGTTCACCGTGACGCCCGCGGCCCTCTTCACGCTTTTGATGCGCTCCAGCGACCAGGATTGCGCGGCGCAGCGGCGAGCGCCACCGATCTTGACGTTCAACATGGTCTTCGGCGCGCCGAACGGCAATGTCAGTTGCTGCTCGAGCAGCGCCGCGCGCGCTAACCCGATTGTTGAGGGAGCAAGTGCCGCAAGGGATCCCGCAGTACGTGCCAGCGAGCTCAATGGGGACGACGGGCTGGATTTGCGCTGGGGTTTGCGCAGACTCCACGGGGCGCGGATCTCCGAATCGTCGGGGTCGGTGGACAGCGCGCGCTGCATCAGCTTCTGCGCGGACACGCCGTCGATCAGCGCATGGTGGACCTTGGTGTAGATGGCGAACCGGCCGTCTTTGAGGCCCTCGACGATGTGGGTCTCCCACAGGGGGCGATGACGATCCAGCAGGCTGCTGTGCCATCGCGAAGTCAGCTCGAGCAGTTCGCGGACCCGTTTCGGTGACGGCAGTGCCGAACGCCGGACGTGGTAGTCGACGTCGATGTCGTCGTCGTACGACCAGCCCAGGTTGGCGATTCCGCCGACGAACTTCGCGGGGTGCTTGCGGAACGTCGGCTGGAACTCCCGCTGAGCGGCCAGTTGCTTGTGAAGCTCCCGAGCGAAGCCGCGGCCGGCGCCGGGCGGGGGCTCGAACAACTGCAGGCCTCCGACATGCATGGGATGTTCGCGAGACTCTCCCAGCAGGAAGATCGCGTCGGTGGGCATCATCAGTTCCATCCACCCATTAGACCGCGACTGACGTCGGCGTGCGGATGTCTGGGCAGATCGGCGACGACGTGATGCGCCGGCGGTCAGTCAGCCACGACCGACCACGTCGAGGTCGCGATCAGGTCTCCGCGGTCCAGACCGGCGGCGCGGTGCTCGTGCACTTTCGCGTACTCCTGCGTGCTCACCATGTCGATGAAGGCCTGCGGCGTCGGGTATTCGACGATGAGAATCACGTCCCACCAAGGGCGTTCGCCATCGCCGATCACCACCGATGGTGCTCCCCCGGCGTAGCGCAGGGTGGCGCCCACGCGTTCCAGATGCGGGACGACCTCCTGACCGTATTGCAGATAGCTCTGCAGGCCACCCTCGGGTTTGAACTTCAACAGGTTGACCATCACCACCGGCGCGTCAGCGGGCCGCGCCGCCAGCGCCGCGAACTGCTCCGCGGTGGGTTCCAGGCTGCTCACGTCGTCAATCTCCTTGCCCTAGTGGTGTTCTAGAAGCATGCCGGCCGGGCTCATAACAAATCGGTGATCGTCTTCAGCCCCGCCTCATAGAGCACGCCGGGCAGCATCCCGCCGTCGCATTCGATGGTGGTGCCGTTGACGAAGTCGGCCTGCCCGCCGGCGAGGAAAACGCAGAGCCGCCCGACCTCGGCGGGCTCGCCGGCACGCCGCAACGGAACGGCCGCAAAATATTTTTCTCCGGTCGGATCGTCCTTCGGCAGCACAAACGACCGGAAATTCTCGGTCATCGTCGGGCCCAACGCCACGCAGTTGACGCGGACCTTCGGCCCCCACTCCTCGGCGAGCGATCGGGTCAGGTGATTGAGACCGCTTTTGGCCGCACCGTAGGAGACCAGCGTCGGCGAGCCCGCCGGGTGCCCCGCGCCGCTGGAGATGTTGATAATGCAGCCGACGCCGTCCTGGGTCTGCATCTGCCGATAGGCGCGGATGGCGAACCACAGTGGGCTGATGAGGTTCATCTGCACCGCGAACGCATGGAACAGTGCGGTGCGCGCGTACTCGTCGTCACTGGCGGGTGCGCCCTGAATGCGTTGCACCAGTGCAGGAATGCTCTCGGCGTGCGGCGCCGGGACCGTGCCGCCGGCGTTGTTCACCAGGATGTCGACGCGACCGTGGGTGGCCACGACGTCCGCGACGAACTCGTCGATCGAACGATGGTCGCCCTGATCGCAGACTTGCTGAAAAGCGCGGGGCTCCCAATCTTTTTCGATGCCGGGGAGGGCATCCAGCGGCGAACGCGAGCAGCCGATGACCGTCGCGCCGGCCCGCAGCAATTCGTGGGCGATGCCGACGCCCACGCCGCGGCTGGTGCCGGTCACGATCGCGATCTTGCCGTCGAGGACGCTCATCCACAGCCCTTTCCCGAAGTGCCGGTCATTGACAGTCACTGTCAGCGAGTCATAGCCTGCCATTTTGTCCGTCGATGTGTAAAGGCCGTGCACTGCCGTCCGGGAGGTCAATGATGAGTAGCCCGTCCAAGCTTCGTGTCATCCAGTGGGCGACCGGCGGTGTGGGTAAGGCGGCGATCCACTGCGTCCTCAATCACCCGCGGCTGGAGCTCGTCGGGTGCTGGGTGCACAGCGCGGACAAGAACGGTGTCGACGTCGGGCGGATCGTCGGCACGCAGGACCTCGGTGTCACGGCGACCACCAGCATCGACGAGGTGCTGGCACTGGACGCCGACTGCGTCATGTACAGCCCGCTGATACCCAATGACGACGAGGTCATCGCGATCCTGCGGTCCGGCAAGAACGTCGTCACCCCCGTCGGCTGGGTCTACCCCGATCCGGGCAACCCGCGTCACCGGGCCGTCGCCGACGCCGCGGCGGAAAGCGGTGTGACGCTGCATGGTTCGGGGATCCACCCCGGGGGTATCACGGAGCGATTCCCGCTCATGGTGTCCTCGCTGTCGTCGGCGGTCACGCACGTGCGCGCCGAGGAGTTCTCCGACATCCGCACCTACAACGCGCCCGATGTGGTGCGGCACATCATGGGGTTCGGCGGCACCCCCGAGGAAGCCACCCAGGGTCCGATGGCCGGCCTGCTCGACGCGGGCTTCAAGCAGTCGGTGCGGATGATCGCTGACCACATGGAATTCCGCATCGACCCCAACATCAGAACCATCCAGGATGTCGCCGTGGCGACCGCCGACATCGACTACGACCCCTTCCCGATCACCGCGGGCACCGTGGCGGCGCGCCGGTTCCGCTGGCAGGCCCTCGTCGACGGCGAACCGGTGATCACGGCGGCGGTCAACTGGCTGATGGGTGAGGAAAACCTGGACCCCGCCTGGAATTTCGGTGGGCGGGGCGAACGCTTCGAGGTCGAGATCACCGGCGACCCCGACGTGAGCCTCACCTTCAAGGGGCTGCAGCCGGAGACCATCGCGGAAGGGCTGATCAAGAATCCGGGCGTCGTGGTCACTGCCAACCACTGCATCAATGCCGTTCCCGACGTCTGCGCCGCCGAGCCGGGCATCAAGACTTACCTCGATCTGCCGTTGTTCGCCGGCCGTCCGGCCCCGAATCTGGCGGCGGGCTGACCGTGACCCTCGATGACGTGTCGTTCTGTCACCTCGTCGTCGGCGTCACCGACATGGACCGCGCGCTGGCGTTCTACCGAGACGTGCTCGGCATGGATGTCGTCTTCGAATCGCTCATTTCCGGGGAGCCTTTCGATGCGGTGTTGCACGCGAACCGCAAGCAGGAGGGCCGGGTGGTCGGTGGCCTGCTGGGCGGGTTGATGATCGAGCTGCTGTCGATCGGCGCCAACCCGCCCGAACAGAAGCGACGACCCGGCATCACCGGGATCCACAACGTCTCGCTGTCGGTGACCGACCTCGACGACACCCATCGCCGCATCGTCGCCGCCGGTTACACCCCGGACCAGGAACCGTTCGAGATCGGCGGTGTCCGAATGTTTTTCGTCAAGGACCCGGACGGGACGCCGGTGGAGTTCATCGAGCTGCCCGACGGGGCGCGGAGCACCTACGAAATGCACCGGGGCGTACAGCTGCAGATGGGACCCGTCGAATGAGCTACAGCCACCCCGATTCGATGCGTGGGCACGTCGCGATCGTCACCGGCGCCGCCCAGGGTGTCGGCAAAGGCGTGGCCATCGCGTTGCTCGAACGCGGCGCCGCGGTGCTCCTGGTCGACATCCAAGAGGAGGTCCTCGAGGCAACCGCCACCGAACTCGAGGCGATCGGAAGGGTGGAACGGCTCGTCACCGATCTGCGCGACCCCGACAGCGCGCAGCGAATCGCGGCCGCGGCGACCGACGCCTTCGGTGCCGTGCATGGCCTGGTGAACAACGCGATCGCCACCAACGAGCCCAAGGCGTTCGTCGACATCACCACCGACGACCTCGCGCTCGGCTACGACGTCGGCCCCCGGGCGACCTTCCTGCTCATGCAGGCCGTGCACCCGCTGATGGTCAAGCAGGGCGGCGGGTCGATCGTCAACCTCGGCTCCGGGACGGGTACGGGCGGCGAGCCCAAGTGGGGAGGGTACGCGGCGGCCAAGGAAGGCATCCGTGGGCTGTCCAAGGTCGCGGCGCTGGAATGGGGTCGCGACAACATCCGCGTCAACGTCATCTGCCCCTTCGCGGAGTCGGACGGCGTCAAGTACTGGAAGTCGTTCGCGCCCAAGGAATACGAGAAAGCCGTCGGGCGTGTTCCGATGAAGCGCATCGGCGACGTCCGCACCGACGTGGGGGCGGTGGTGGCGTTCCTGCTCGGCAGTGACGCGACGTTCATCACCGGGCAGACCATCCACGTCGACGGCGGGATCGGCTGCTTCCGGTGACCTCTCCCTCCAGACCAGCGTCGCTCCGCGATCGGCAGCGCGCACAGATCCGGGCCGACATTCGGCGCGCGGCGTTCCGGTTGTTCGTGGAGCGCGGGTACGACGCGGTGACTACCGAGGAAATCGCCACCGCCGCGGGCGTTTCCCCGCGCACCTTCTTCCGTCACGTGCCCGCGAAGGAGGAGCTCCTCCTTGCGCCCGTGCGTTACGGTGGCGCCGCGATCGTCAATCTCCTCGAGGGCCGCCCGGCCGCCGAATCGCCCGACATCGCGCTGATCAACGCCATCGTCACCCGCACCCGCTCGTTCGACCAGGCCGACACCGACGAATGGCGCGAAGCACTGCTGGTGGTCCCCGACCTGCTCGACAAGGTGACGGTTCACCGGCCCGCCGACAAGGAGCGGGCGACCAAGCTCATCGCCGAACGGATGGGCGTCAACGCCGACGCCGATCTCCGTCCCGGCCTGCTGGTCCAACTCGCGTTCGCCGCAGCAGATTTCGCGTTCCAGCGGTGGGTGCGGCAAGCCGGAAAGCCGTGGCCGCTCGACCGCTACGTCACGGAGGCTCTCGACGCGGTCAAAAGTCCGCACTGGAAGCCGAAGTGAGGGCGTCAGTGTCGCCGCGACACCTCGGGATTGGCGATCCGAATGGGCTTTCCGTCCAGCCAGGCCACCACTGACTCCACGGTGTCGGAATAGAAGGCGCCGAGCATCTCGCGGGTGACGTATCCCAGGTGCGGCGACAGCGTCACATTCGGGAGCCGCCGCAACCGGTGATCGCTGGGCAGCGGCTCGATGTCGTACACGTCCAGCCCGGCCCCGGCGATGCGCCCGGATTCCAACGCGGCGAGCAGTGCCGCCTCGTCGACGATCGGGCCCCTGGACGTGTTGATCAGGTAGGCGTCTGGCGTCATCAGCGCCAGTTCGGCCTCGCCGACCAGGCCTCGGGTGCGCTCCGAGAGCACCAGGTGGATGGAGACCACATCGGAGGCTTCGAAGAGATACGGCTTTTCCACCCGCCGGGCCCCCACGCTCGCGGCGGCCTCGTCGGTGAGATTCTGGCTCCACGCAATGACGTCCATGCCAAACGCGTTGGCGTATTCGGCCATTCGTTTGCCGACCCTGCCCAGGCCGAGCAGGCCGAGCGTCTTGCCCGCCAACGTCATCCCCGCGGTGCTCTGCCAGCCGCCGTCGCGCATGTGGCGATGCTCTTCGGCGAGATGGCGCACCGTCGCGATCATCAGGCCCCACGCGAGTTCCGGCGTCGCATCGCGCATAGCCCGGAACCGGGGATGCGCGAAATCCGAATGGGCGACCAGGATCCCGTGGTCGGTGGCCGCGGCCATGTCGAGGTTCGGCAGGCTCGTGCCGACGATCGTGATCAGCTTCAGGTTCGGTAGCCGCGCGATGAGGGTTGACGGAAACACCATCCGCTCGCGCAGGGTGCACACCACGTCGAAGGGCCGCAGCGCTTCGGCGGCCGCGTCTCCGGAGAGGTGGCGGTCGAAAACGGTTACGTCGGAGCGATTCTGCACCGACGACCAGTCGGCGACCTGCAGAGCCACCCCGGCGTAGTCGTCCAGTATCGCTACCTTGGGCATGCGGTCGTCCCCAATCCCGTGCATGGCTCACTGGAACACTACGTCGGAGGCGCCGTCAAGACTGTGACGATGTTGTGCGGCGGCGTGGCTGGTGATGCTGGAGAAAGACCGCATACTCAACGAGTGGGACGCCGGCTCGCGTTGGTTCTGTTCGGGGTGACATGGATGATCAGCGGCGCACTGATGACCTTCAATCCGCCGCCGCACGACTTCCGTAGAGCGGCGGCGCTGCCGTTCATGGGCTGCGTCACGATGGCCTTCGGCGTCTACATCGCCATCAAAACGCTACGCGGAGCGGACGCCGCCGATAGCGGCAAGCCGCCCCGGCACGCCAGCGGTGAGGAGACCAGCGTCCGTGCCTCCGTCAAGTTCGTTCTCGGCATGGCGCTCCTTCCCGTGTGCGGTGGCTTCGCTGTCTGGGACGGCGTTCAACGGGGGTTGCTGTCGCTGGTCGGACTGGGGATCGCGACGTTCGCTTTCGGGTTGCTGGCCATACCGCTCACGTCAGGGGTTTTGCGATGGCTCCTGCGGCGGACCCGCCGCTAGATCGCGCGCGCCCCAGCGTCATACCGGTCGGTCATGGCGCCACCGCGGGCTTGGCGTGCGGCCTGAAGAACCGTCGACCGCACGTGTCCGCCTGACGAAAAGTGGGCACTGTGTACGCATGGGCGTTGTGGTGATCGGCCAGATCGCACGCGATCTGGTGCTGCGTACCGACGGGCCGCCGACGGCCGACGATTCCACCACGATCCTGCAGCGCAAGGAATTGCTCGGCGGCAAGGGTGCGAATCAGGCGGTCGGCCTGGCGCAGCTGGGTGTGCCGGTCGCGCTCATCGCGGTGGCCGGTGCCGACGACGCCGGGACGGCGGTACTGGCGCAGGCCCAGCAGGACGGCATCGACGTCGGTGGCGTCGCGCGCCGCGGCACCACGGCGCTGTTGATCGATGTGGTCGCCCGGCCGCCGGAACGCATGCTGCTGGAAGACGTGCCGGAGAGCTCACTGGTTCAAGTCGCCGACCTCGATCGATCAGCTCCCCTGTTCGACGCCGCCGACACCGTGTCCATACAGCTGCAGGAGCCGGCGACCACCGCGGTGGAAGCCGCGCGGCGCGCGCGGCGGCGGGGGCTGCGCGTCGTGGCCGACGGTGCGCCCGCCCCGCACGTTCAACCGGACCTACTCGCGGCGGTCGACGTCATCCGGGCCGACGCCACGGAAGCCTCGCTCATCGCGGGCAGAGAAATCAGCACGGCGAGACAGGCGAGCGAGCTGGCCGCCCACCTGTTGACCTGCGGACCAGAACTGGTCGCAATCGCGGTCCCGGAGGTCGGCGACCTCGTCGCGTGGGATGGCGGCAGCGAGCTTTTCGAATTCGCCGACGTGGAGGTTGTGGATCCGACCGGCGCCGGTGATGCGTTCGTCGCCGGCTTGATCGCCGCGCTGCGGGACGGCGCCGCACCGGCCGAGGCCGGCAGGCGGGCGAACGCGGCCGCCACCGCCACGGTTCAGCGCCTCGGCGGCCGGCCGGACCTGACCGCGCTCAAGGCGTGATCGCCGGTGGATACGGCAGATCGGTGCTGCTGTGCGGGTCGACGTACACCGGGCGGCCGAGATAGGGGAAGGCGCGTTGCGAGCACGCGGGCCGGTCGCAGATCTTGCAGCCGGCACCGATCGGCACGATCGACTCGGCGTCCGCCAAATCGATGCCGACCGAGTAGATCAACTTCTCCGCGTGCGCGACGTCGCACCCCAGGCCGATGGCGAAGCTCTTGTCCGGGCCCAGGTACCGACCCGGCTCCGTCGTGGTGGTCCGGGCGACCCAGAAGTAGGTGCGCCCGTCGGGCATCTGCGCGACCTGGGTCAAAAACTGGCCGGGCCGGGAAAACGCGTGGTGGACCACCCACAGCGGGCAGTTGCCGCCGACGCGGGAGAAGTGAAAGGCGGTGGCGGACTGTCGTTTAGAGATGTTCCCGGCACTGTCGGTGCGGACGAAGATGAATGGGACCCCCCGCGCGTTGGGCCGCTGCAGGGTGGACAGGCGATGACAGATGGTTTCGAACCCCACCGCGAAACGCCTTGCCAGGTAATCGATATCGTAACGGAAGCTTTCCGCCGCTTCGAGGAATCGCAGGTACGGCAACAGCAGGGCGCCGGCGAAGTAGTTGGCCAGCCCGATGCGCGCTACGCCGCGTGAATCGTCACTGAGCTGATCGTCGCCGGCGATGATCCCGGTGATCAACCTGTCCTGGGTGAGCAGGGCGATCTGGGTGGCGAGCTGAAAGGCACGCTGGCCCGGATGCAGCCACCGGGCCACGTACAACGTTTTCGACTCGGGCGCGAACAGGCGTTTCGAATTGGGGTCCAACACCTGGCCGTCGTCGAGCACCACCGAGACGCCGAGCTCGTCGGCGAGCAGCTCAGCGAGTTGGCCGTCGAGTCCGCCGATTCGCAAGCGGTTCTTGTTGAACAGCTCTTCGGCCGCGAGATCCAGTTCGCCGATGTAGTTCTTCCGGTCGTAGAAGAAGTCGCGCACCTCTTCGAACGGCATCGGCTGCTGGGACAGCGACGACGCGTCCGAGGCTTCCCAGTTGGCGCGGCTGTGCAGGGCTTCCAGGTCGGCCGTCGTGTCGTGCAGCCGCCGGTGCAGGTTGACCAGAGTCTGACCGATCGCGGGCATGCGGGCGACGAGCTCCTCGACTTGCGCGGCCGTCGCGGGCGCCTCGGCGAGCACCTCCCGAAGATCGGAAATCAACCGGGCGTCGGATTCCGGCGCGAAGTACTGGCTCGGCAGGTCGAATCGATCGGTGAGGGTGAGCAATACCGGAACGGTGATCGGACGCTGGTCATTCTCCAACTGATTGACGTAGCTGGTCGACAGCCCCAGGACGCGGGCCAGCGCCACCTGGGTCAACCCCTGCTCCTCGCGCAATCGCCGTAGCCGCGCGCCGGCGAACGTCTTCGCCACGGATCCCACCGTACGCCCAACTCCTTTCACAATATTCGCAAAACCATGCGGATAAGGACACAAGATTACGCTTTTACAGGGGATTTACGGCGTCTCCAGCTCTGCGTAGTGTGCGTCTTATGCGTATCCATGATGTTCGGACCCGGCGCACCGCCGACGACTTCCCTCGCAGTGAACACCTGGCGTGGAAGATCGCCGAGGTCGCCGCCGATCCGGTCGCCGTGCCCGCCAACGTCGAGGCGATGGTGATCAACCGCATCATCGACAACGCCGCGGTCTCGGCCGCTTCCGTGATTCGACGGCCGGTCGCGGTCGCGCGGGCGCAGGCGCAGGCGCACCCCGCTGTGGCGAAGGGCGCCAAGGTTTTCGGGATCGACGGTGACTATTCCCCCGGGTGGGCGGCCTGGGCGAACGGCGTCGCGGTGCGCGAATTGGATTTCCACGACACGTTTTTGGCCGCCGAGTACTCGCATCCGGGCGACAACATTCCCGCCCTGGTGGCCGTCGCGCAGCACCTGGGGATCGGCGGTGCGGACCTGATCCGGGGCATCGCGACCGGCTATGAGATTCAGATCGACCTGGTCAAAGGAATCTGCCTGCATGAGCACAAGATTGACCACGTCGCCCACCTGGGCCCGTCGGTGGCCGCCGGCCTCGGCACGATGCTCGGCCTGGACAAAGAGACCATTTACCAGGCGATCGGCCAGGCGCTGCACCTGACGACGTCGACCCGGCAGTCGCGCAAGGGCCTGATCTCGAGCTGGAAGGCATACGCGCCGGCCTGGGCGGGCAAGGTCGCCATCGAGGCCGTCGACCGCGCCATGCGCGGCGAGGGCGCGCCGGCCCCGATCTGGGAGGGCGAGGACGGGGTGATCGCCTGGCTGCTCTCGGGACCGGAGCACACCTATCACGTGCCGCTACCCGAGCCCGGCGAGCCCAAGCGCGCCATTCTGGACAGCTACACCAAGGAGCACTCGGCCGAATATCAGAGCCAGGCGCTGATCGACTTGGCGCGCCGGATGCGTGAACGCATCGGCGATCTGGGCCAGGTCGCGTCGGTCGTCCTGCACACCAGCCATCACACGCATTACGTAATCGGCACCGGCTCAGGCGATCCGCAGAAGTTCGACCCGGACGCGTCGCGGGAGACGCTGGATCACTCGGTGATGTACATCTTCGCGGTCGCGCTGCAGGACGGCACCTGGCATCACGAGCGGTCCTACGCGCCGGAGCGGGCGCATCAGTCCGACACCGTCGGCCTCTGGCACAAGATCTCGACGGTCGAGGATCCCGAATGGACCCGGCGCTACCACTCCGCCGACCCGGCCGAGAAGGCGTTCGGTGCGCGCGCGGAGATCACCCTCAAAAGCGGTGAGGTCATCGTCGACGAGCTCGCCGTCGCCGACGCTCATCCGCTGGGGGCGCGGCCGTTTGAGCGCAAGCAGTACATCGGGAAGTTCGCCGAGCTGACCGAGGGGGTGGTCGGCGAGGCCGAGCAGCAGCGGTTCCTGTCGGCGGCCGAAGCGCTGGCGGACCTGCAGGCGGGCGCCTTGGGCGCGCTCAACATCACGGTCGGTCCGCTGGTGCTCGACAAGGCGCCCGCGATCCGCCCGGGGATTTTCTGATGAGCGGGCTGATGGGCGGTGCCGTGCCGGCGAGCGACAAGCGGGCGCGGTTTCGCGCAGCGCTCGAAAGCGGTGGGCTGCAACGGTTTCCGGGCGCCTTCTCGCCGCTGGTGGCCAAACTCGTCGCCGAGCTGGGGTTCGACGGCGTCTACGTGTCTGGGGCGGCGCTCTCGGCGGACCTCGGCCTACCCGACATCGGCCTGACCACCCTGACCGAAGTCAGCGCGCGCGGCGCCCAGATCGCGGGGGCGACCGACCTGCCCACCCTGATCGACGCCGACACCGGCTTCGGTGAGCCGATGAGCGCGGCGCGTACCGTGACGGTGCTCGAGGATGCCGGGCTGGCCGGCTGTCACCTCGAGGACCAGGAAAACCCCAAGCGCTGTGGGCATCTCGACGGCAAGGCCGTGGTGCCGACCGGCGAGATGATCAAACGCCTGCGGGCCGCCGTCACCGCGCGCCGCGACCCGAATTTCATCGTCTGCGCCCGCACCGATGCCGCCGGCATCGAGGGGGTGCCGGTGGCGATCGAGCGCGCCAAGGCCTACGCCGATGCGGGCGCGGACCTGATCTTCACCGAAGCCTTAGGCAGCCCAGCCGAATTCGAGCGGTTCCGCGCCGCCGTGGACACGCCGTTGCTGGCCAACATGACCGAGTTCGGCAAGTCGCCGCTGCTGACCGCGCAACAGCTGTCCGACATCGGCTACAACGTGGTGATCTACCCGGTCACCACGTTGCGGCTGGCCATGCACACCGTCGAGGCCGGTCTTCGTGAAATCGCCGAGGTCGGAACGCAATCCGGCCTTGTGGACCGTATGCAGCACCGCAGCAGGCTCTACGAATTGCTGCGCTACGCCGATTACAACCAGTTCGATTCCGACCTCTACAACTTCGCGATTTGAAACTTTCGCCCCTCTAAGGAGTCGCGCCATGAGCACACCCCACATCTATAAGGGCCTGGCCGGTGTCGTCGTCGACACGACCGCCATCTCCAAGGTCGTCCCGGAGACCAACTCCCTGACCTACCGCGGGTACGCGGTGCAAGACCTCGCGGCCGCGTGCAGCTTCGAGCAGGTCGCGTACCTGCTGTGGCACGGCGAACTGCCCGACCAGCAGCAGCTGGCGCTGTTCACCCAGCGGGAACGGGCGGCGCGTCGGCTGAACCGGTCCCAACTGTCGCTGCTGACCAAGTTGCCCGACACCTGCCACCCCATGGACGTGGTGCGCACCTTCATCAGCTCGATGGGCGCCGAGGATCCCGACGAGGAGGACAGCAGCCCGGCGGCCAACTACGCCAAGGCGCTGCGGATGTTCGCGGTGCTGCCGACCGTCGTCGCGGCCGACATGCGCCGCCGGCGCGGCCTGGAACCCATCGCGCCCCACAGCCACATGAGCTACGCCCAGAATTTCCTGCACATGTGCTTCGGCGATGTCCCCGAGCAGGTGATCGTCGATGCGTTCGAACAATCCATGGTGCTCTACGCCGAGCACAGCTTCAACGCCTCGACCTTCGCCGCGCGTGTGGTCACCTCGACCCGGTCCGACATCTACAGCGCGGTCACGGCCGCCATCGGTGCGCTCAAGGGCCCGCTGCACGGCGGGGCCAACGAGGCGGTCATGCACGACATGATCGAAATCGCCCACCCCGAGCGGGCTTCGGAGTGGCTGCAGGGCAAGCTGGACCGCAAAGACAAGATCATGGGCTTCGGTCACCGCGTCTACAAAAACGGCGACTCCCGGGTGCCCACCATGAAGGAGGCGCTCAAGCGCGTCGCCGCGGCGCGTGCCGGCCAGAACTGGCTCGACATTTACGAGATCCTGGAAAAGGGGATGGCGCAGGCCACTGGCATCAAGCCGAACCTGGACTTTCCGACCGGGCCCGCCTATTACCTGATGGGCTTCGACATCGGGGCCTTCACGCCCATTTTCGTGATGAGCCGGATCACCGGATGGACGGCGCACATCATCGAGCAGACCGCGTCCAACGCGTTGATCCGTCCGCTGAGCGAATATGTCGGACCGCCGCAGCGGGCTCTATCGTAAATACCGTGTTGACGAAAGTCCTGGTCGCCAATCGCGGCGAGATCGCGATCCGCGCCTTCCGCGCCGCCTACGAACTGGAAATGGCCACCGTGGCGGTCTATCCCTACGAGGACCGCAATTCGGTGCACCGGCTGAAGGCCGACGAGTCGTACCAGATCGGCGAGGAGGGCCACCCGGTCCGCGCCTACCTGTCGGTCGACGACATCGTCGCCACGGCGCAGGCGTGCGGGGCGGACGCGATCTACCCTGGCTACGGCTTCCTGTCCGAGAACCCGGACCTGGCGGCGGCGTGTGCGGCGGCGGGCATCACCTTCGTCGGCCCGAGCGCCGAGGTGCTCGAACTCACCGGCAACAAGTCGCGGGCGATCGCGGCGGCGCGGGCGGCGGGCCTGCCCGTGCTGGCCTCGTCGACGCCGTCTACATCGGTGGACGAGTTGGTGACGGCCGCCGAGTCGATGACGTTTCCCTTGTTCGTCAAGGCGGTCGCCGGTGGCGGCGGCCGTGGGATGCGCCGGGTCAGCGACCCGGCTGCGCTGCCGGAGGCGATCGAGGCGGCCAGCCGGGAGGCCGAATCCGCCTTCGGGGATGCCTCGGTGTTTCTCGAGCAGGCGGTGATCAACCCGCGTCACATCGAGGTCCAGATCCTGGCGGACAATCACGGCAACGTGATCCACCTCTATGAACGGGATTGCAGCGTGCAGCGGCGCCACCAGAAGGTGATCGAAATCGCACCGGCACCGAACCTGGAGCCACAACTGCGCGAACGCATCTGCGCCGATGCGGTGGCGTTCGCGCAAAGCATCGGCTACACCTGCGCGGGCACGGTCGAATTCCTGCTCGACGAACGCGGCAACCACGTGTTCATCGAGATGAACCCCCGCATCCAGGTGGAGCACACCGTCACCGAGGAGATCACCGACGTCGACCTGGTGTCCGCCCAACTGCGCATCGCTGGTGGGCAATCGCTGGAAGACATTGGCCTGCGCCAGGATTCGATCGTTCCGCACGGCGCGGCGCTGCAATGCCGCATCACTACCGAAGACCCGGCGAACGGCTTCCGCCCGGACACCGGCCGCATCACCGCCTACCGCACCCCCGGCGGCGCGGGCATCCGGCTGGACGGCGGCACGACCCTGGGCGCGGAGATCAGCGCGCATTTCGACTCGATGCTGATCAAGCTCAGTTGCCGGGGCCGTGACTTCCCCACCGCCGTGCGCCGGGCCCGACGGGCGGTCGCGGAATTCCGCATCCGCGGTGTGTCGACGAACATCCCTTTCCTGCAAGCGGTTCTGGACGATCCTGACTTTCAGGCCGGACGCATCACCACGTCGTTCATCGAGGAACGCCCGCAGCTACTCACGGCGCGCAGCTCGGCCGATCGCGGCACCAAAATTCTCAGCTATCTGGCCGACGTCACCGTCAACAAGCCGCACGGCGAGCGCCCGTCGACGGTGTACCCGCATGACAAGCTGCCCGACATCGACCTGTCGACGGAGCCGCCCGCGGGCTCCAAGCAGCGGTTGACCGAGCTCGGACCCCAGCGATTCGCGGCCTGGCTTCGCGAGTCGCGCGGTGTCGCCGTCACGGACACCACGTTCCGCGACGCGCACCAGTCGCTGCTGGCGACCCGGGTCCGCACCAGCGGCCTGATCAAGGTCGCGCCCTACCTGGCGCGGACCATGCCGCAGTTGTTGTCGGTGGAGTGCTGGGGCGGGGCGACTTACGATGTGGCGCTGCGGTTCTTGAAAGAGGATCCCTGGGAGCGGCTGGCTGCGCTGCGGGAGGCGATGCCCAACATCTGTCTGCAGATGCTGCTGCGCGGGCGCAACACCGTTGGCTACACGCCCTATCCGGAGACGGTGACGACCGCGTTCGTCGAGGAGGCGACGGCCACCGGCATCGACATCTTCCGCATCTTCGACGCGTTGAACAATGTCGACTCGATGCGACCGGCCATCGACGCGGTGCGAGACACCGGCAAGGCGGTGGCCGAGGTGGCGATGTCCTACACCGGCGATCTGTCCGACCCGGCCGAAAAGCTGTACACGCTCGACTATTACCTCAAATTGGCCGAGCAGATCGTCGAAGCGGGCGCGCACGTCCTGGCGATCAAGGACATGGCCGGATTGTTGCGCGCACCGGCCGCCGCGACACTGGTCTCAGCGCTGAAATCCCGGTTCGACCTGCCGGTGCACGTGCATACGCACGACACCCCGGGCGGACAACTGGCCAGCTACGTGGCGGCCTGGCACGCCGGCGCCGATGCCGTCGACGGCGCGGCCGCCCCGCTCGCGGGGACCACCAGCCAGCCCGCGCTGTCGTCGATCGTGGCCGCCGCGGCCAACACCGATTACGACACCGGGTTGTCGCTGCCGGCGGTATGCGACCTGGAGCCGTACTGGGAGGCGCTGCGAAAGGTGTACGCGCCCTTCGAATCCGGGCTGCCATCCCCGACCGGCCGCGTCTATCACCACGAGATCCCCGGTGGCCAACTGTCGAACCTGCGCCAACAGGCCATCGCGCTGGGACTCGGAGACCGGTTCGAGGATATCGAGAACGCCTATGCCGGCGCCGACGCCATCCTCGGGCACCTGGTCAAGGTCACGCCGTCGAGCAAGGTGGTCGGCGACTTGGCGCTGGCGCTGGTCGGAGCGGGCGTCAGCGCGCAGGACTTCGCCGACGATCCCGCCCGCTACGACATTCCGGACTCGGTCATCGGCTTTTTGCGCGGCGAACTCGGCGATCCACCCGGCGGCTGGCCCGAACCGTTGCGCACCAAGGCATTAGACGGCCGAGGGCCGGCGAAGCCCGAGCAGCCACTGACGGCCGACGACGAAAAGGCATTGGCCGCACCGGGGGTCGAGCGCCAGGCGGCGCTGAACCGGTTGCTGTTCCCCGGGCCGGCCAAGGAGCTCGAGGACCACCGCGAGGCCTACGGCGACACCTCGGGACTCAGCGCCAACCAGTTCTTCTACGGATTACGCCAAGGGGACGAACACCGCGTGCAGCTGGAGCGCGGTGTGGAGCTGCTGATCGGGCTGGAGGCCATCTCCGACCCCGACGAACGCGGCATGCGCACCGTGATGTGCATCCTCAACGGTCAGCTGCGGCCCGTCGTCGTGCGCGACCGCAGCATCGCCACCGACGTGCCGGCGGCCGAAAAGGCCGATCGCACCAACCCCGACCACGTCGCCGCGCCCTTTGCCGGCGTCGTCACGGTCACCGCCGAGGTCGGCGACGAGGTCGAAGCCGGACAGACGATCGCGACGATCGAGGCGATGAAGATGGAAGCCGCCGTCACCACCGGAAAGGCCGGCAAGGTCGCGCGAATCGCGGTGTCGCCCACCGCACAAGTCGAGGGCGGCGACCTCTTGGTGGTGATCGACTAGCGGCGATCGCAAGCGCGGCGTAGCCGGGCGCAGCGGGTCGCCGCCATCAAGCGCTACCGTTGATCAGCGCCGCGCGCGCCAGGGTCTGCTCCGCCTGCTTCACGTGGGCGGCGTCGACCAGCACGCCGTTCACCCCGACGGCGCCGCGGCCCTTGGCCTCGGCCTCGCGGTAGGCGGCGACATTGGCTTCGGCGCGGGCGATCTCGTCGGCGGTCGGGGCATAGACCTCGTTGGCGACGGGCACCTGGTCGGGGTGGATCGCCCATTTGCCGGTGTAGCCGAGCAGCGATGCGCGCCGGGCGTCACGCTCATACCCGGAGAGGTCGCGATAGTCGGGGTACGGCGCGTCGATCGCGTCGATGCCGGCGATGCGCGCGGCGACGATGACCTTGTTGCGCGCGTACGCCCAGAACTCGCCGGGATACTCGCCCAGCGGGACGAAGTTGGTGTCCACCCGGGCGCCCTGGGACAGCGAGAAATCGCCCACCCCGAAGATCAGGGCGTCCAGGCGACCGCTGGCCGCCGCGATCTCTTCGGCGTTGGCCAGACCTTCGACCTCTTCGATCAGCACCTCGAGACGAATCTCCTTGTCCAGGTTCAGCTTTGACTCCAGCTGTGTGAGCAGGACATCCACCCACCACACGTCGCGCGCGGTGCGGGCCTTGGGGATCATGATGGTGTCGAGGTTGCGGCCCGCCCTCGTCACCACCTCGATGACGTCGTCGTGGCACCATCGGGTGTCCAGGCCGTTGATCCGCACCGCCCGCGCGGTGCGGCCCCAGTCCAGGTCGTTGAGCGCGCTGACCGCCTTACCGCGCGATTCCTCCTTGAACGCGGCCGGCGTGGCGTCCTCGAGGTCGAGGAACACCAGGTCGGCGCCGCAGCCGGCGGCCTTGTCGAACATGTTGTCGTTGCAGGCGGGCACCGCGAGTTCGGAGCGGCGGAGAAGATTCGTCATCGTGTCAATTTCCTTTTGTCACAACACGCCACGGGCGTGCAGGTCGTCGATTTCGTCGTGGCTCATGCCGAGCAGCTCCCCGTACACCTCGGTGTTGTGCTCGCCGAGGCGCGGTCCCAAATGAGCGACCGTGCCGGGCGACGACGAGAAACGCGGAACGGGAGCCTGCACCGTCATGGGTCCGAGTTGTTGGTCGTCGACCGAGATGAACACCTCACGATGCGCCAGCTGCTCGTCGGCGACCAGGTCGCTGATGTCATACACCGGGGCCGCGGCCACCTCGTGCGCTTCGAAGGCGACCATGGCTTCCGAAAGCGTCTTGGTGGCAACCCAATCGGCGACCACGGCATCGACCTCGCGGGCCCGCGCCAGCCGTCGCTGCGGGTCGGAGAAGTCGGCGTCGTCGAGCAGATCGTGCCTGCCGATCGCCCGGAACACCCGCAGCGCCAACGCCGGCGAGCTGCCGGACATGGCCAGCCACCTGCCGTCCGCGGTGCGATAGGTGTTGCGCGGGGCGGAAATATCCCACCGGTTGCCGGCCCGCTCGGGCACCAGGCCCAACTGGTCGTAACCCAACAACGTCTGTTCCAGCAGCCGGGCCAGCGGATCGATCAGGTTGACATCGATCAATTGTCCGGGCCCGCCGTGCACGTCGCGGTGATATAGCGCCATCATCACCGCGTAGGCGGCGTTCAGCGACGCGACGCCGTCGGCCAGCATGAACGGCGGCAGGGTCGGCGGCGCACCGGCCTGGCCGGTGATGTGCGCGAACCCGCTCATCGCCTCGCCCAGCGTGCCGAAGCCCGGGCGCTCACTCTTCGGCCCGCTCAGCCCGTAGCCGGTGATATGCAGCATCACGATGCGCTCGTTGACCGCGCGCAGGCTCTCGTAGTCCAGACCCCACTTGCGCAGGGTCTGTGGGCGGGTATTGAAGATGGCAACGTCGGCGTGCTCCACCAGACGGCGCACCAGCGCCTGGCCTTCGGCGCTGCGCAGGTCCAGCGTGATCGATCGTTTGTTGCGTGCGATCGACTTCCACATCAGGCCCACCCCGTCGCGCTGATTGCCCCAGCCGCGGATCGGGTCGCCGTGGCGCGGCTCCTCGACCTTGATCACGTCGGCGCCGAACTCCCCGAGATAGGTGGCCACCAGAGGCGCGGCGGCCAGCGTGGCGAGGTCGAGCACCCGCAGCCCGTCAAGCATGGGCACCGGCGGCCACGCGGGTGTTCGAGGGACGCTGCAGCCCGAGATGACCGCGCAGCGTGGAGGCTTCGTATTCGGTGCGGAACAGCCCGCGCCGCTGCAGCTCGGGCACCACCATGCGCACGACGTCTTCGAACGCGCCGGGCAGATGCGTTGCGGCCAAGACGAATCCGTCGCAGGCGCCGCTTTCGAACCAGTCGGCCATCTGGTCGGCGACCTGTTCGCCGGTGCCGACGAAGCGGGGCCCCTGCAGGAGGGTGGCGCGATGGTTGGCAAGGTCGCGCAGCGTGACAGTGTCCCCACCGATATGGGTGCGCAGGTTCTGCACCAGCCCGCGGATGCCGGAGACCGAAGCGAGCAGTTCGTCGGTCACCGGGTCGTCGAGATCGTGTTGCGCGAAGTCGTAATTCATCAGCTCCGACAACAGCGTCAGCGAGGCCATCGGATGCACGAGGTCGTTGAGGAACATGGCTTCGCGATCCTTGGCGTGGGATTCGGATTCGCCCACCACCGCGTAGGCCATGGGGCAGATGCGCACGGCGCCGGGATCGCGACCGGCGTCGGCGATGCGGTCTTTTTGATCGGCGTAGTGGCTACGCGCGACCTCGATGCCCGGGTCCCCGGTGAAGATCAATTCGGCCCACCGAGAAGCGAATTCGCGGCCACGGCCAGAGGACCCGGCCTGGATGATGACGGGACGGCCCTGCGGGGTACGCGGCACGGTCAACGGGCCCCGCGCGGAGAAGAACTGGCCGACGTGCCCCAGCTCGTGCACCTTGGCGGGGTCCGCGAACTGGCCGGACACCCGGTCGAGCAGGACGGCCTCGTCCTCCCAGGTGTCCCACAGGCCGGTCACCACGTCCATGAATTCGTCGGCGCGGTCGTAGCGTTCGTCGTGACCGAGGTGTGCGTCCACACCGAAGTTCTGCGCCTCGCTGTCGTTGACCGAGGTGACCACGTTCCACGCCGCGCGTCCGCCCGAAAGGTGGTCGAGCGAGGCGAACGTGCGCGCCACGTGGAACGGCTGGTAATAGGTCGTCGAGTACGTGGCGCCCAGCCCGATCTTCGAGGTGGCTTGCGCGAGCACCCCGAGGATCACGCTCAGATCCAGCTTGACCGGCCGGGCGCCGTAGTGCACGGCCTCGCCCACCGATCCGCCGTAGACCCCCGGCATGGCCAGGCGGTCGTCGAAGAACATCAGGTCAAAACAACCCTCTTCGAGTTGGCGGCCGATCTTGGCGTAGTAGGACGCGTCCAGGTAGCGGTGTTCGGTCGCGGGGTGCCGCCACGAGCCCGCGTACACCGAGGTGCTGCCGGCCTGCATAAAGGCGACGAGCGCCATTTTGTCGGTTCGCATGTTTGAAACGTAACATCTGATATTTCAGATATCAAATGCTAAACCTGTCGTTTGGTATTATCCCCAGGTGGCTTCGACCTCAGGGATCGACATCTCCGGGACGGTCCGGGAGCGTGCCGCCCGCGAGCTTCGCGACCGCATCCTGACCGGCGTCCTGCCCGCCGGCTCACGCGTCGACCTCGACGCCATCACCGCCGAATTCGCCACCAGCCGCACGCCGGTGCGCGAGGCGCTGCTGGAGCTGTCCTTCGAGGGCCTGGTTCAGGTCGCCCCGCGCAGCGGGGTCACGGTGCTCGGCATCAGCCCGGACGACGTCCTGGACAGCTTCACCATCCTCGGGGTGTTGACCGGGCAGGCCGCGGCGTGGGCCGCCGAGCGGATCGAGCCCGCGGAGCTCGCCACCCTACGAGAACTCGCGGCCGACGTCGTCGCGCGATCCGGTGACGACACCATCGGAGAAGCCAACTGGCATTTCCATCAGATGATCCACCGCGCCGCGCACTCGCCTCGCCTGCTGAATCAGATCAAGCAGGTCGCCCGGGTGGTGCCGAGCAACTTCCTCACCCTGTTCCCCGAGCACGAAAAGCATTCGCTCGACGAGCATCAACAGCTTCTCGACGCGCTGCGTGACAAGGACGCCGAACGGGCCCGTGCGATCGCCGAACGACACGTCTTGGACGCCGGGCGTTCGCTGGCCGACTGGCTCGAGCAACGCCGCGACGGTTAGCCGTCAGGCCAACACGGGCAGCACCTTGTCGGTAAGCAACTGGACCGACTTCCACGCTTCCTCAACGGGCATGCCTCCGACCAGGGGGTGCATGACGAGCGGGCCGTAATTCTGCGCCTCACGCACCTCGGTGATCAGCTGCTCTGGAGTCAGGAAGCGGTATCGCCCCGACGCCCTGACCTGGTCCAGGGTTTGAACGCCCGGCAGGTGCATGAGTGAACGCTGATCCGTTGACCACCCGCCGTAAGTGACCGCCTCCCAAAGGATGTGGTCGCCGAGTTCCTCCCACGCGCGCTCGGGGTCCTCGTGCAGGTAGATCATTCCGCGGTTGACCGGACCCGGCATCAGAATGAAGGGCGCCATGTCGGCCTCGGCGCATAGCTCGCGGTAGTAGGCGGCGATCTCGGGCAGGTGATCGGCGAGGCTGAGCGGCAGCCGGAACCGGGCCGCGCGGCGGGCCGTGGCGCGCGCACCGCCGCCGACGTACAGCGGTGGGTGCGGGCGGGTCCACGTGCCGGTGCAGATGCCCGCGTCAGGATCGTCACCGGACCAGACCGCCAGCATCCGCTCCAGCAGGCTGTCCATCAGCGCGCCCCGGCGGGCGAAATCGGTTCCGAGAGCGTCGTATTCGACGGTGCGGTACCCCAGGCCCACCGTGGTGTGCAGCCGGCCCCGGCTCATGTTGTCGACCAGCGCGATGTCTTCGGCAAGCCTGACCGGGTTCCACAGCGGCCCCAACGCGCAATCGACGCTGGCGATCAGCGTCGAGGTTCGTGCCAAGAACATCGCCGCGGCCATGATCGGATTGCAGCTCCACCCGTGCCCGGTCGCGTGATGCTCGTCGACACTGATGGAGGTGATGCCGTGCGTTTCGCCCCACTGCGCCAATTCCAAAGCAGCGGAAAGGAGTTCGCCCTGTAAGCGTGGATCCCCTTGTGGGGATGCAAAATTGAACCGCAGCACCGTCAACAGCATGTTATGAGTTCCTCGCGATCTGGTCGCGCAGCCAGGCGCTTTCCCAGAAGTTCGTGCTGGCGGCGAGGAGTCTCTCATGCGCTTGCCGCAGCACATCGCGAGCCTCCGGATGCTCCGAGGGCACGAGTTGCGCGAGGTGGATCGCGTGCAGCTCACGACCGGCAGCCAGGTGATCCCGGGCACGATCCAGCAGTGCATCGGCGCCGGCGAGTTCGACCACGTCGGTGGCGACGGCGTCGAATCCGACCGGGTACAGCTCGGTGGTCGATTCGTGGTGAAACCAACCCGAGTAGTTCTCCCAGACGGCGCGTACGTCCCAGGCGACTTTCCCATAGCCTTGGCCCACTTCGTATTCCGCGGGCACGGTGATCTCGCGCATCAACGTGCGGACGTCCTTGCCGACGTTCATGCCGGCGACCGTCTGATCGTGGATGTACTCGATGGCGTCGCGCAGCCGGGTCAGTTCGGCGTGGATGCGCTCGGCCCCCGCGACGGGCTCGAAGTGTCCGGTGACCAGCAGCTCGGGCTGCAGGTCGCGGACCCGTTCCACCGAAGCGATGGCCGTCAGCGCATCCCGGTAGCGGTCTCCTCGCATGGTGACGAGGTTGGGGATGTGCCCGAACAATGGCCCGAAGGTATTTCCGCACAGACAGATTCGCTCCTGCGGCAACCAGACGACGAGCGAGTCGGTGGTCTCCCCGCCGGGCACCGAGATCAGCTCCATCCGTCGGCCGCCGAGTTCCAACGTCAGCGTGTCCTCGAAGTTGAGGTCGACGACGGGCACGCTCTGGCCTGCCAGCCGCGTCGTCCCGAGGCGGCGTTGGATGGCTTCGATGCCGCTGGCGAGCGTTTCTTTGAACGCGAACGCGCTGCGGCTGGCCCGGTAGGGGATCAGGCGGTCGTTGTCGTCGCGCCACGCGGTCCAGTTCGCTTGCGCGACAACGGTCGTGCCGGGGTCGCGCACGCTGTCCAGTCCGCCGACATGGTCGACATGACCCTGCGTGAAGATGATGTAACGCACGGGCGACGAGTCCACAGCGTCGAAGTTGGCTCGATGCACCGGGCCCTCGAAACCCATGCCGGTGTTGACGATCACCCGGCCCTGCGTCGTGGTGAGCAGATACGAGTTGGACAGGCCGGGCGAGCACCATATTCCGGGGGCGATCTCCTCGGCCTTCTCCGCGGAGGCCGGGCGCATCGCGTCGGCGCCGGGCCTGCTGCGATAGACAGGTTCGGTCATCGCTGCTGACTCCTTTATTCGGGTCGGACGTCGAACTTGTCGAAGTAGAAGCCGAACCGGCCGCGAAGTTCGTCGGCCGAGATGCCGAAGTGCCGTTGCAGTTCGTAATGGATGCGGCCGTGCTTGCCGCGCGGGTTGCCGTCCAGGTAGCGCTGGAAGCAGTCGCGCACCGGCTGCGGCAATTCGACACCGCCGCAATCGTATAGCCGTTCGAGCACCGGCATCTCGTTGCCGCCCAGCTGGTGGAAGTTGACATCGATGCTGCGTGCGGTGTCCACCAGGTCACGGTCGCGCACGCAGGCGCTCAGCAGTCGGTGCACGCGATCGCTCCAATAGTCCAGCAGCCACTGTGGGTCAATGCTACTGCGGCGCAACCGATCTGAGTAGGCCATCATGGTGATCGCCGATTGGATCACCGCGACTGGATCGCGGTGCGTGAAGGCCACGGTCGCGTCGGGGAACGTCGCCATCAGCGGGCCGAGCTGCTCGCAGTGCTGCGGGCTCTTGAGGACCCAGCTTCGTGGGCCGCGCAGAAAGGTCAACGCCTGCAGCGCTTTTTTCATGTAGGTGTAATGGCGGGTTTGGTCGAGGCTCAGGTAGTAGTCGCGCCAGTCAGGCACCCGCGCATGCCATTCCAAGACGTAGGAGGCCAGGTCAAGGTCGAGGAGTTCCACCTCCTCCTCGATCGCCTCGGGGAAGCGGTCATGCATGGCGGCCACCACCGGTGCGCTGGCCATCAGCGCTTCGTGTTCTGATTTGGCCCGCGCGTAGCGGGGGTCGACGCCGAAAATGTCGGGGCCCTGCCCGCGGGCGGGGATGGGATCCTGGCTCTCCCAGTACGGCAGCGCGCGCCGGCGCGGGTCGGCGGCAATGAGATTCACCAGATGCGTGGTGCCCGACCGCGGCATCCCGACCACGATGAAAGGCCGCTCGATCGGGATGGATTCGATCTCGGGATACCGCGCGATTAACTCGGTGAGCGACAACCGGTTGCGCAGCAGGCGCACGATTCGCTCGCGTAGTGAACCGCGGGTGAGCTGGCGCAGGCCCGTGTCGGCTTCGATCGCCGCGACGTGCGCGCGCAGCCGGTCGACGAAGCCGTCGGTGTCGTCGAGATCGGCGGCTTTGACCTCCAGGCCGCTCTGTTCGATGGCCTCGACGAGCATCCGGTCGATGTCGAGGTCGACGCGCTTGGCCTCGGTGAACTTAAGGATCTGACGCTGAACGTCGGTCAACTGGGGCGCGGTCAGATCGTCGAAGTCGATGTCGTCGACCGCAGCACCCACTCCGAACCCCTCTTCGACGCGTCAGGCGAGAGATATGACACCGAGGCTAGACGCGGCGGGATTCCGTCGTTCACCCACCTACAGGTTGGCCAGATCGTCGGGGACGTCGATCTTGTGCGCCTGCAGCGCCTCCAGGGGCACGACTTCGAGGGTGCTTTCGTGCGTGGACGCCAGCACCACCGGCGCCGCGCACCCGTCGTAGTGCGCCCGTAGCCAGTTCAGCGCGGTCACGCACCAGCGGTCGCCGGGCAGCAGGCCGGGGAACCGGTACTCGGGAACCGGGGTCAGCAGGTCGTTGCCGATGGAGCGCTGGTGCTCCAAGAACTCGGCGGTCATTACCGCGCAAACCGTGTGCCGTCCAAGGTCCTGAGGCCCAGTTGAGCAACAGCCGTCGCGGTAGAAACCGGTCAGCGGGTCTGTGCCGCACGGTTCCAGCGGACCGCCCAGCACATTTCGATCAGGCACCCGTCCAGTATTGCTCTCGTAGGGGTGAAGTTTGAAGGGATTTGCCGACTGCGCCGCAAGATTTTTCGCGCCTGTGCCTCGAGGCCCACGGAGGCCGTTGTGGAGGCCGTTGTGGACGGCCCGACCTCGGGCGTGTTAACTCGAATCGATGTCGACGCCGCCCCCACCGCCCGGAAATCCCTCCGATGAGCCACCGTGGGGATGGCAGCCACCCGGTTACGGTCCACAGCCGAATCCGCCCGGCCCGCCGCCACCGCCGGGCTATCCGGGCCCGCAGGCTTATCCCGGGTATCCGGGCTATGGCGGGTATCCGGGATACGTCGACCCGCAGGCGCCGTTTGGCCGCGATCCGATTACCGGACTGCCGCTGTCGGACAAGTCCGCCACCACCGCCGGCCTGCTTCAGCTCTTCCTCGGCATGTTCGGCGTCGGTCGCTTTTACATCGACGCGACTCAGATCGCGGTGGCGCAGCTCTGCGTGGGGCTGTTCGGAATTGTCTTCAGCCTGTTTTGTTTTCTGGGGTTTCCCGTCCTGCTCGGCAGCATCATCTGGGCGATCGTCGACGCGATCTTGATATTCACCGGCAGCGTCAAGGACAACCACGGCCGCAAGCTGCGCTAGGGCAGTGTCGGATTCGTTGTCCGACAACGTGTTTGACGCATAGCTGGGCTAATTTTAACCTGGCCGGCATTCACGGCGGCCCGGGGCGCGCCGGTTGCGATGGTTACGGATTGGTCACGATGTCCAGTGGATGCCAACTTTTCGCGGCGCCGATGACCGACCGGCAACAATTGTTATCTCAAGCTCTCGCGACGCGCTGAGCAAATCCCGGGGAAATCGCCCCGGAAACTTATCGTCACATCGTGGAACGACGAACGGCCCTGAAACTCCCCCTGCTGCTGGCGGCGGGCGCCGCAGTTGCCCGGGCCCCCCGGGCCTCCGCGGAGGAAGCGGGCCGGTGGGCCGCCGACCGCGCCAACCGGTGGTATCAAGCGCAGGGCTGGCTCGTCGGAGCAAACTACATTCCCGCCAGCGCCATCAACCAGTTCGAGATGTTTCAGGCTGACACCTTCGACCCGCGGCGCATCGACACCGAGCTCGGCTGGGCTCAGTTCTACGGACACAACACTGCGCGGGTCTTCCTCCACGATCAGCTCTGGGCCGCCGATCAGCGTGGATTCCAAACGCGCCTAGGGCAATTCGTCGACATCGCGGCCCGTCATCGCATCAAACCGCTGTTCGTCTTCTTCGACTCCTGCTGGGATCCGCAACCCCGCGCGGGTCGACAGCGCGCACCGCGCCCCGGTGTGCACAACTCGGGCTGGGCGCAAAGCCCGGGCGCCGAACGCCTCGGCGACCCCCGCTACGTCCCGGTGATGCGCGACTACGTCACCGCGGTGATGACCCAATTCCGCAACGACAACCGGGTTTTGGGGTGGGACCTCTGGAACGAACCCGACAACCCTGCGAACCAATACCGCAAAACCGAACGAAGCGACAAGGAGCAACTGGTCACCGACCTGCTCCCCCAGGTGTTTCGGTGGGCGCGCGCGGTCGATCCCAGCCAGCCGCTCACGAGTGGGGTGTGGCGCGGCGACTGGGGACAACCCCAGGGCCGCAGCGCAATCAGCGACATCCAGCTCGCCAACTCCGACGTGGTGACCTTTCACTCCTACGCTGAGCCCGCCGGGTTCGAGTCGCGGATCAACGAGCTGACCCCGTTGGGCCGGCCGATCCTGTGCACGGAATACATGGCTCGGCCCCGGGGCAGCACCGTCCAGAGCATCCTGCCCGTCGCGAAGCGCCACAATGTCGGCGCCATCAACTGGGGCCTGGTCGCCGGCAAGACCCAGACCTACTTTCCCTGGGATTCCTGGGACCATCCGTACACCACGGTTCCGAAGGTGTGGTTCCACGACTTGATCCGGCCCGAGGGACGTCCGTTCCAAGACATCGAGGTGCTGACCGTCCGGAAGCTGGCCGGCAGCCAGGCCTGACAAGCAGGGGCGGGCCAATCGTCCTGCCTGGGCTTTGACCATTCAACGATCGCCGTTGCGCTGCCAGTAGTAGCGTTTATGCCAGCTCAGAAGGGGGCGGCGATGATCGTCGGTGTTGGCCATCTGCCCGCGACGCCATGACGCTGTCAAACCTGAGCGAAGCCGAACTGATCGCGTCGGCCGGCGGCGATCCGTGGGCGATCAACCAGAGCTTGCAGGCGGGTAATCCATACCAGATCGACCGTTTGGCGGAGGCCTTTCATAACGCAGGCCGGTGCACCGCTGCGGCCAGCGAGGAGTTTGCACAGGCACGGAAGCGCTTCGACGCGGCCTGGACCCACCAGGAAGGTCCCCACCCGATCAACGAGTCCGAAGAGGTACAGCAGGTAACCAGAGCATTGGGCTACCAGTCCGAGCAGTTGCCAAAGATAGGTCTTGATTTGGAAAACGTCGCGACGGCCTTAGCTGCGGCGCAAAGGGCAGGCGCCGACGAAATTGCGGCGTTGGATCACCAGCTACACGTGCTCGACGTATTGATCGGCGCGGCGAAGAAGGATTTGACGCTAGCCCTCCCCGCGAACGAACGCGACAAACTGGAGAAACTGATTGACGACGCTCACGCCGATGCCGTGGACGACGTTCGAGATGCTCTCAAGCAGATGCAGATGATCCGCGGCTTGTATACCGATGTTTTGGACGCGTCGCGGGGAACGTTGGCTCGAGACGGATATGACCCTTCCCTCATATGGGGTGTCGACGGTCACCAACCTCAACGCCCCGCTCCGCATGGCGCAGGACCGAGTATTGATGGCCCAGCCACGCCACCAAAGATGGAGGGTCAGAACACCGGGGATCAGGACGACTTAGATGTCACGATCCCCGGGACGGGGATCGCTCTCGGTGGGGACGGCAAACATGGATTTCCGCATATCCATGTTCCCGGCGTATATGACGGGAAGAACCCGTTGCCGGTTCCCCAAGACAGTCGGCCACTTCCGACCGGTACCGCCATAGGGCCGAACGGCGAGCAGTATGCGTTCTACGCGATCGTGCCCTACCACAACCCGGACGGAAGTCCGAACAAAAGCTACACATCTCCCGATACGGTTGTTGTGGATCTGCGCCATCCCGAGACGCCCTTGTACACCTTGCATGGCATCTCACAGGCCAGCGGAGCTTATGACGCGCAATCGGGCCGCATGGTCATCCTCGGAAACACGCCCGACAGACAACGTGCGCTGTGGCAATCGGCCCCGGTTAGCCAGAACCGCACGTGGGGAAACTCGTTGCAGCAGCAAGGAACATTTACCGGCCCTATGAACGGGAATCGTGAGAGCCAAATCGTTGCATTACCCAAGGGCGGAATGATGGTAGTTGGCGCGGGCGAAACTCCGTGGCACCAAACCTTGCCGATCCAGGCCGTAACCGCAAGCACCCCACAAGGATTGTTGACCGCCACACCGACGGCACTCGTAAGTCCAAAAGATTTGCCGCAAGTCTACGGGCCGACAATCACCGGCATACAAGAGATCAACGGCAAGGAAGTGATTTCGATGCGGGTCAGCACTTATGGTGACGGCCATTACGACCCGCGCACCTATACAACGACGTTTACAGTCACCCCCTGATTTGAGGAGGATTCGAATGCGCGCTGCCGCAAGTGTGGCCAAGCGGTCATTGGCCGTAATGACGGCCTTGGCGTCCATGTCGTGTACGTCGGCGCCCCAACATGCCGCCGCACAACCGCCCGGCTTCCCCGACCTCGGCGAGTTCGCACCTGTCCCAGTCGAGGGGTACATCGAACCGCCTGAGAAAGGCCCGTCGTTCGCGTACTTTTCGACTCCTTACAACATTGCGTGCTTCTTCGAGGCAAGCGAGGTTATACCAGCGTGGTCCGGGCAAGGGATCACTTGCAACGGCGAGTTTCCGGGAATGGACAACGGATCATGCGTTGTTGGCAGAGCAGCGGCGGCGGGTATGGGGCCGGCCTACGGGTTGATTCGGACGGGCGAAGCGTGTGGCGCGCAATTCTCGCACGGGAAGCTTTTGAATGTCGGACAGAAGGTGACCGCCCTAAATGCGACATGTGCAGTAGGGTCAGACCACCTCGTCGCATGCCTGGACACCACACGCGGCCAGCACGGATTCGTGCTCAAACCCTCTGGCAGCATGGCGTTTTAAGCGCGACGGGACTGCGTCGAATGATCCCGGAGTGTAAACCGGGCTTCGATTTTGTGGAGATTTCTTGCACCGTCCCGATCAATGCTGGATGATTGGAAACTATTGTCATCCAGCCGAATCCAAGCTAGTGGTCGAGGTACCGTTCGGCACCAGGGTCCAATTTGAACCGATGGGGACGATATGCGAGTCAAGAACTTCACCGCGATCGCCGCAATCATCGGCGCTTTTCTGGTGGGACCGGGCGCAGCCCATGCGGACGCTCCGCAGTTTCCTGATCTCAGCAGCTATACGCCAGTCAATGCCACGGACTATAGAGTTGACGCATCCACCCCAGGTATATCGGCTACCCAGGTGTTTTTTCTGACTCCTGAT
The DNA here is from genome assembly GCF_976985695.1 of Mycobacterium sp. NTMscope_MAC_269. Classification (NCBI taxonomy): domain Bacteria; kingdom Bacillati; phylum Actinomycetota; class Actinomycetes; order Mycobacteriales; family Mycobacteriaceae; genus Mycobacterium; species Mycobacterium sp. NTMscope_MAC_269. The sequence continues at coordinate 5,034,966 of NZ_OZ335668.1, read as the reverse complement.
GCCATCGTCTGCAGCTTTTTGTTAGGTCAAGCGCAGTGCACGGTAAATAATCTTCCTGGAATCCCGCCGGCTTCACCTGCATCCCGCGGGTCGCAGCGCGTGAATTGGATTGGCACCATGTCACGCTTACAACAAATCACGCCCTCGGGTCCCACACCAAACGGCGTTAAAACGCTTCCTCCGTCTCACACCATCACCGTCGACGGCATCATCTGCGGGGTCGATAAGTCAGGCACGACCGCATGCAAAGATCCGCAAGGCCGCGGCTTCGTGCTGTCGCCGCATGGCTCCGGTTGGCTGCCCCACGTGTGATTAACGTCTACGCGACCCGTTTAGCCGTCAGACTCTTGGTACCAAGGAGGGCTTACGTGCGTACCGTCGTCAATTCAGCCGCGGTGTCGCTGGCCGTCATGTTCGCTGGGATGTGTACGTCTTATACGGCAGCAGATGCCGACCCTCCCAGTTTTCCCGACCTAAGCGGATATGTATCCGTGAATGTCAAAGATTACGGCATTTCCATTTCCAACCCCGGACAGCCGCCTGACCAGACGGTCTATTTCCTCACTCCAGATGGCGTCATCTGCAGCTTTATTTCCAATGAAGCACTGTGTAGGGGTAATAATTTGCCCGCGATACCGCCAGCGCCGTCAAATCCCGCCGCCGGAATCACCGGAGTGAACTGGATAGGGACAACATCGGGCCTAAAGCAGACGAACGAGGGCGAACAATCCAAGGTAATTGGCCGACAACCGACCAAAACACTTCTGCCGTTCCATTCAATCACCGTGGACGGCGTGATCTGTGGGGTCGATAACTCAGGCATGACCGCATGCAAAGACCCCCAGGGTCGCGGCTTTGTGCTGTCGCCGCATGGTTCGGGTTGGCTGCCGCACGTGTGATTGCCGGCCGAAATCCGAAACCGCTTGATGTGAAAGCGTTTACGAAGCCGCAAAGTCACCGACGACGGTCATTTTGTTGCCGTCCCGTGCGGTGGCAAAGCCGCCTGCGTTGAAGGCGCAATTCAGGATGATCGCCCGGTGCGGGGGACTTTGCATCCACATGTCCAGGGCCTCACGGGGATTCGCGGCGGATCCGGTGCCCCAGAAGACGATTTCACCCGTGGAGCGGCTCCGATAGCCCGCCTGCGCGATCCGCGCCTGCGGCGACGAGCCGTCCGAGCCGATGTGTCCGCTGACCCCGCTGCGCAGCATGTCGTCGGCGTGCCGCTGGGCCGCTTCCGTCAAACGCGGGTCGTCGCTGATCGGCCCGCATCCCTGGCGAAGCTGATTGATGCCGCTGTACACCGCGGTCCCCGCATCGTCGGCGTGCGCAACGGGCCCAGCTGCACCGGAAACAGTCATGAAGGCAGTGCAGATCGAGAGGACCGCGAGAAACCGAACTTTCCTCGTCATGTTTGCCTCGTACCGCATACTGGCTTTATCTGTTTTCGATAACGAAATGTTACCCACTTGCAACCATCAAAGGTCGCGAATCCCAGATCCGTTCGGCGGCCGCCGTCGGCGCGGCTAAGCCAAAGACCCTGCTAGTGGCCGCTATTGCGGGCCAGGTCGATGGCGTACTGATTGACAAAGTTGCCGGCCGGCGGATCACCCTTGCCGCACGTTCCGTCGGACTCGCCGGGACGCTTGATCCACAGGTAGGCGTCGGCGTGCGCGCCCGCGGTGGAGGCGGTGGGCGGAGTGCCCAGCGCCCGACCGCTGGGGTTGCACCAGTTGAGCTCGGAATCGGGCGCAGGTCCGGCACCGTTGCGCGACGTGTCGATTACGTAGTGCGAGCCATTTGTGAGACCGGAAATCGCCTCGCCGTAACCGATTTCGTCCTCGGTGGTGAAGAAGTTCGCGGTGTTGACGCTGAAGCCCCGCGCGTGGCCGACGCCGGCCTGGTTGAGCCGGGCGGCCATGTCCTCGGCACTGTGCCAGCGCAGGTGACCCGCGTCGACGTATACGGCCGCGTTCGGATCCTTTGTCAGCGTGTCGACGGCGTAGTGAATCAGGTCGAACCGTTCCTGGCGCTGATCACCTGAAAGGCAGTCGGCCATCGCGAGCGCATCGGGTTCAACGACGATCGCCACCCGCGAGGTGCCCACACCGCCGGCGATGCCATCGATCCAGCTTCGGTAATCGGCGCCCGATCCCATGCCGCCCGCAGCGAAGCTGCCGCAGTCGCGATGGGGGATCCCATAAATCGTCAGGACGGGAATGGCGCCGGCAACGGCTGCGTCGCCGACGTACTTCCCGACCGTTCCTGCGGACCCGCCCGGGACGATCCAGTACGCCTGCGGGGTATTGGCGACCGCGGTCAACTCGGCACTCGGCGGATCGGCGCGTTGCGCGGCGCGCATGGCCGCAGACGTGGGGTTGACGTAGAACGGCGCCCCGTCCAACGGGTTGCCATCGGCGACCAACCGCACCGTCGGGGCGGGACGGACCGGCACCGGGTCGCAGACAAGGCCGATGCCGGTGACGGCCGTGATCGTCAGGAAGGGAGTGATCCATCGTGCGACTGCACGAGCAGCTGAAAACGTCACCTCAGGAAAATTAGTGGGTCGAACCATCGAGCGCCAACGAGGGTGGCGAGCGATCGGCGCGCGCACGATCGGTGCATCGTGAGAGCACGATCTACCTGCGACGGGGCGCCGGTAGTTTTTGGCGGTGGCGGAGGGATTTGAACCCTCGGACGGTTTTAGCCGTCACACGCTTTCGAGGCGTGCTCCTTAGGCCGCTCGGACACGCCACCGCCGAGCAGCTTACCGAACGGCACGCGTCTCACCCCAATCGCTGGCGGGCGAAGAACGCCTCCAGCGGCGCCGCGCACTCCTGTGCCAGCACGCCGCCGCGCACTTCGGGGCGGTGATTGAGCCGCCGGTCACGGACCACGTCCCACAGCGATCCGACCGCCCCCGTCTTGGGTTCCCAGGCGCCGAACACCAGCCGGCCGATGCGCGAGAGCACCAGCGCGCCCGCACACATGGTGCACGGTTCGACGGTGACGGCCAGCGTGGCACCCTCGAGCCGCCACCCGTCCCCGAGCACCTCGGCGGCCGCGCGCAGCGCGAGGATCTCGGCGTGGGCCGTCGGGTCGCCCAGGGCCTCGCGGGCGTTCACGGCGCGCGCCAGCTCGGTTCCGTCGGCGCCGATCACGACCGCACCGATGGGCACATCACGGGGACCCGCCGTCGCGGCAACCGACAGTGCGGAGCGGATCAGCTCTTCGTCGATCACCGACCGAGGCGGTCGATCACCGCCGACAGCTGATCGGCGAAGCCCATCTCGCGGGCGATGCGGCCCAACTGCTCGTCGGCGTACAGGTCGGTCTCGTCGAGGATGACCCCCAAGACCGCCTCGGGCAGCCCGATGTCGGACAGCAGGCCCAGGTCGCCCTCTTCGAAGGGATCGGAATCCTCGAGGTCGTCGGGATCGATATCGGCGTCGAGCTTGTCGAGCACTTCCGCGGCGATGTCGTAGTCCAGCGCGGCGGTGGCATCCGAGAGCAACAGGCGCGTCCCCGACGGTGCGGGCCGCACGATGACGAAGAATTCGTCGTCCACGTCGAGCAGGCCGAAGACCGCGCCGGCGCTGCGCAATTCACGCAGCTCCGTCTCGGCCGCCGACAGGCTCGTCAGCGACTTACGGGCCATCGGAGCGCAGCGCCACTGTCCCTCCTCGCGCACGACCGCGACGCCGAAGCCGTCCGGCGTATCCGCGGACAGGCCCTGGGCAGAGGCCCGTGTTGCTCCCATGGCCGCTTACGGTAGTCCCTGACCAGGCCCCTGACCAGATGGAGCCTGGTAGGGGCGACGGCTGACCGCACCGTTTGCGAGCGGATGTGCCAACCTTGAAATGTGACGAGCCCTTCTTCTAAGACACCGGTGTGTGTGCTCGGGCTGGGGCTGATCGGCGGCTCGATCATGCGGGCCGCCACGGCAGCGGGTCGTGAAGTCTTCGGCTACAACCGCTCGGTGGAGGGAGCGCAGGCCGCGTCCGCCGACGGCTTCGACGCCACCACGGATCTGACCGCGACCCTGACTCGCGCCGCGGGCTCCGACGCGTTGATCGTGCTCGCCGTCCCGATGCCGGCGATGGCGGGCATGCTCGCCCACATCAGGGACACGGCCCCGTCGTGCCCGTTGACCGACGTCACCAGCGTCAAAAAGGCGGTGCTCGACGAGGTCGCCGCGGCCGGCCTGCAGGAACGGTTCGTCGGGGGCCACCCGATGGCGGGTACCGCGCACTCGGGTTGGACCGCCGGCCACGCCGGGTTGTTCACCGGGGCGCCGTGGGTGGTGAGTGTCGACGATCATGTCGACCCGACGGTCTGGTCGATGGTGATGACGTTGGCGCTCGACTGCGGTGCGGTGGTGGTGCCGGCCCGATCCGACGAACACGACGCCGCCGCGGCCGCCATCTCGCATCTGCCCCACCTGCTCGCCGAGGCGCTGGCGGTCGTCGCCGGAGACGTCCCGTTGGCGTTCGCCTTGGCCGCCGGGTCGTTCCGTGACGGGACCCGGGTAGCCGCCACCGCCCCCGATCTGGTGCGGGCGATGTGCGAGGGCAACTGCGACCAACTGGTTCCGACGGCCGACCGTGTCATCGAACTGCTGAGTCGCGCGCGCGAATCCCTGGCCCACCACAACTCGGTCGCCGACCTCATCGAAGCGGGCCACGCCGCGCGAACGCGTTACGACAGCTTCCCGCGCTCCGACATCTTCCACGTCGTCGTCGGCGCCGAGAATTGGCGTCAGGAATTGGCCGCGGCCGGCCGCGCGGGCGGGGTGATCAGATCCGCTCTGCCAAGCCTGGATAGTCGACGATGAATCCTTCGTGGTCGACGCTGACGGTGGTATCGGCGATCGGGGTGTGCACCTTGATCTCGCCGCGACGGCCCGCGCTGCTGTAGCTCACCGTGTCCGCGGTGATGGACATCTCCGGCACGTTCACATAGACGACGGGCAGCGTGACCGACGCCGCCTGCTCCTGAAGGCCGAGGCGCCGGATCGGCAGGGCGTTGAAGAAAGGGCTGAACTCCACGTCGATGTCGAGGGCGCCGTTGTAGGCCGCGCGGTGCTCGCCCTGGTGGTCGGTGACCAACCACATGTTCTCTTCGTCGCGGGCAAAGGAGAAGACGCGCTCGCGCTCGGCCAGGGTGACGGTCATGCCGAGCCGCTTGGTGGCACCGGCTTCATCGGTCAGCAGGTCGTAGTAGGCGCCGAAAGCCGGGTTGGCGTCGGTGGCGGCCGCGACGATGCGGCCGTTGGCCTTGATTCTGTTGCCGGACACCTGGAGTCGCACGGATTCCATCCGGGAGACGTCCTGTGCACGCCAGGTGAGCATCGCCTGCCATACGCGGCGAGACGGATCGGAGGGGGCTGCGTTCACTCATCTACCGTAAGACGTCCCCGCGAACCGCTGCGGAAGTGTCCGGGAAGTGCGTCGCAGCCGACCGGTGCCCGGCACCGACGCCCACACCAGCAACGCCAGCAGCCCGTCGAGCACCAGCGCCAATGCGGCCACCATCAGCGCGCCTACCAGGGCCAGGTGGAACTCGCGTTCCTTGATCCCGTCGATCAGGTATCGCCCCAGACCGCCGAGGCTGGCATAGGCGGCCACCGTCGCGGTGGCGACCACCTGCAGGGTCGCGTTGCGCAATCCGCCCAGCATCAACGGCATCGCATTGGGCACCTCGACGCGCAGCAGCACCTGGCCCTCGGTCATGCCCATCGCCCGGGCGGCGTCGACGACCGTCGGGTCTACGTTGGCGATCCCCGCATACGTGCCGGCCAACAGCGCCGGCACGCCCAGCAGCATCAGGGCCACCAGCGACGGTCCCAGCCCCAGCCCGAACAACAGCGTCCCGAACAGGAGCACGCCCAGCGTCGGCAGCGAGCGCAGCCCGTTGACGGCGCCCACCACGAACAGGGTGCCGCGGCCGGTGTGCCCGATGACGAGCCCGACGGGAACGGCGATCAGCGCCGAGGCGCAAACCGCGATGGCGGTGTATTCGAGGTGCTCGAGGATGCGGGCCGCAAGCCCTACCGGCCCGGTCCAGTTGTCTGCGGTCAACACATAGGAGATCGCCCGGTCTACGAAGTTCACCGCGCGCCACCCACGACGGGAGCGACGACCGAGCGGCGACCGGTCCCGCCTACGGCCCGGACCCAGGGCGTGGCCAGCCGGCCGGCGAACACGATGAGCACGTCGATGACGACCGCCAGCGCGAACAGCGCGATGATGCCCGCCAGGATCTGATCGCTCTTGTCGGTTTGATACCCCTGGGTGAACCAGCTGCCGAGCCCGCCGATGCCGATAACCGAGCCGACCGAGACCATCGCAATGTTGGTCACCACCACCACCCGTAGACCGGCGACCAGGACCGGAACCGCAAGCGGCAGATCGACTTTCATGATCCGTGTGATCGGCGGGTAGCCGACCGCGACGGCGGCGTCACGCGTCTGTGCCGGGACCGCGTCCAGCGCCTCGAGCACCGCGCGCACCAGCAGCGCTGCGGTATAGGCCGTCAAGGCGACGATCACGTTGGCCTCGTCGAGGATGCGCGTTCCGATGATCATCGGCAACACCACGAACAGCGCCAGCGACGGGATGGTGAACACGACACTGGCGGCCGCCGTCGTCAACCCGCGGGCAATGCGGGTGCGCTGGACCAGCAATCCCAGCGGCAGCGCGATCGCCAACCCGATCACCACCGGCACCAACGACAGCCGCAGGTGCACGATCATCAGCCCCCAGGCGTCGTCGAGATGGGTGAGCAGGTAGTGCATTAGCGGCTCCCCCGTTGGGATTCCACCGCGGCCAAGACGTCGGCGGCCAAGACCCCGCCGATCACCTTGCCGCCGTCGTCGACGGCGATGCCGACCCCCGACGGCGACGACAGCGCGGCGTCGAGCGCCTGGCTCAGATTGCCCCGCGGCCGAAACAGCGAGCCCGCGCCGCTCATGCACTCCGGCAACGGTGTGCCGTCGCGGTGGCGGCGCGCGCCGTCGGCATCGATCCAGCCCAGCGGCGCTCCGGAGTCGTCGACCACGACGGCCCATCCGTCGGAAAGCCCGGTCCCGGACAGAGTTTCGGTCTTAATCTGGGCGACGTCGTGCAGCGGCAGTCCGGCCGCGTCAAGGCGTTGCAACCACCGATAGCCGCGGCCCAGACCGATGAACCTCGACACGAAGTCATTTGCCGGTCGCGACAGCAGCCGAGCCGGCTCGTCGTACTGCTGTAGCGATCCGCCCTTGAATACCGCCACCCGTTCGCCGAGCCGCAGCGCCTCGTCGATGTCGTGCGTGACGAAGACGATCGTCTTGTGCAATTCGCTTTGCAGTCGCAGTATTTCGTTCTGCAGGTCGTGCCGGACCACTGGGTCGACGGCGGAGAATGGCTCGTCCATCAGCAAGATCGGGGGATCGGCGGCCAGGGCGCGCGCGACGCCGACCCGTTGCTGTTCGCCACCGGAGAGCTGCGCGGGGTAGCGGCGCGCGAGCTTGACGTCCAGCCCGACGCGCTCGAGAACCTCGTAGGCGGCTTTGCGGGCGGCGCGGCGCGACTGCCCCCGCAGCACCGGAACCGTTGCCACATTGTCGATCACCCGCTGGTGGGGCATCAGCCCCGCATGCTGGATGACGTAGCCGATTCCGAGGCGCAGCTTCACCGGGTCTCGGGTGGAGACGTCGATTCCGTCGATCGCGATGGTGCCCGACGTCGGCTCGATCATCCTGTTGATCATGCGCAGGGCCGTGGTCTTGCCGCTGCCGGAGGACCCGACGAACACGGTCAGCTTCCCACTGGGAACGGCCAGGTTGAGGCGGTCCACTGCGGTGGTTCCGTCGTCGAAGACCTTGCTGACCTCTTCGAAGGTGATCACGTCATCCTCCGATCGGGTGGTTGAAGCCGTTGTCTCGTATCCAGTTCCGGGCCGCCTCGTCGGGATCGAGGCCCGAGTTTCCCGACACCGCCGCGTTGAGTTCGGCAACGCCGGAGGTGGTCAGCTTCGCTGACACCGCGTCCAGCACATCTTTGAGCAGGTCCGACCTTTTCTGCGAATTGACCAGCGGCACAATGTTTCCCGCCAGGAAGTTGTGCTCCGGGTCGTCGAGCACCACCAGGTGGTCCTGCGGTATCGCCGGTGAGGTGGTGAAAACGTTGGCGGCGTTCACCCGTCCGTCGACCAGGGCGCGCACGGTGACCGCGCCGCCGCCGTCGTCGATGGCGACGAAGTTGCCCGGGCGGACGTCGAGTCCGTATTTCTGCCGCAGCCCCGGCAGCCCGGCCGGCCTGGTCGCGAACGCCGACGGCGCCCCGAATCTCACCTCGGCCGAATGTGCGGTCAAGTCGGCGATGGTCTTCAGGTTCCACGCGTTCGCCGTCTGACTGGTCACGCTGACGGTGTCCGTGTCGGTCGCGGGTGCCGGCGTCAGGATCGACAGGTCGCCCGGCAGGCGCCGGTAGAGCTCCAGCTCGACGGCGTCGAGCGTGGTGGCCTCCGATTGCGGCGCGAAATACAGCAGCAGGTTGCCGATGTATTCGGGCACCAGATCAATGGAATGGTCCTTGAGCGCAGGGATATACGTCTCCCGGCTGCCGATCCCCATCCGCCTTCCGATGTCAAACCCGTTGGCCTGCAATGCTTGTGCATAAATCTCGGCGATGATCTGCGATTCCGGAAAGTCCCCGGAGCCGACGACGATGGACGTGGGGCTGCGGACCTGCGTTCCCAGCGGGTCGGAATTGCTGCACGCCGCAACGACGCACATCGTCGTCAGCAGCACTGCCGCGCGCGCGATCACGCCGTGCAGGCGCGGCGGTTGCGTCATACCGCCGACCCTAACGCCCGAAGCGGGCGCACGCTGGCCTGCGAGGATCGGTTGCGCGAATCGGTTTCATTCTGGGCCGGATCGGGCAAAGATGACACTATGAGCAGCCACAACCCTGCGTCGCCCGGACAGCCGTCCCCCAAGCCCACCCACGGGGACAAGACCGGCGCCTCCACGAAGGAACCCGCTATCGGGTTCACGCGCGCCGGTGCGCTGTGGTCGTCGCTGATCGCCGGCTTCGTGATCCTGATTCTGTTGCTGATCTTCATCACCCAGAACACGGTGCCGACGGACTTTCGGTTCTTGGGCTGGCATTGGAGCCTGCCCCTGGGTGTGGCGATCTTGCTGGCCGCCGTCGTCGGCGGGCTGATCACGGTGGCGGTCGGCACCGCACGGATCTTGCAGCTACGCCGCGCGGCGAAAAAGCACCACGCGGCCACGGCCCGCTAGCCGGGCAGCTTCGCCAGTTCGGCCAGGCCGCGGGAGATCAGCGGCGCCACCACCTCGGGCGCGTGCTCGGCGGCGTCGCCCATGCCACGCGCCTGATCCGACATCCGGCGGCGGAAGTCGATGCCCGCGGCGATGATCGCGAGTTTGAAATACGCCAGCGCCATATAGAACTCCCAGTGCGCCAGCGGTAAACCGGCCACCAAGGAATAGCGGTCGGCCAGCTCGTCGGCCGTCGGCAGCAGCGGTGATGTCCATGCGGCCTGCGCGTTGACGATCAGGTCCAGGGCAGGATCGCGGTACACGCACATCAGGGCCGCGTCGGACAGCGGGTCCCCCAGCGTCGAGAGCTCCCAGTCCACCACGGCCCGAACCTTTGTCGGGTCGTCGGCGTCCAGGATGGTGTTGTCGATCCGGTAGTCGCCATGCACGATCGACGTGCGGCTCTGCTGCGGAATCGCCTCGCCCAGACCGGAATGCAGCCGCTCCACGTCGGCGTCGCGCCGATCCTCCGGCAACCGCACCAGCGCCCACTGGGAACCCCATCGCCGCACCTGGCGCTCCAGATACCCGCTGGGCTTGCCGAAGTCGGCCAGGCCGACGGCGTTGGGATCGACAGTGTGGAGGTCGACGAGAACCCGGATCAGCGAGTCGACGCACCCTCCGATGACGGTGTGGCTGAACGATTCGAGTTGGGCGCGGCGGCGCACCACCTGGCCGGCAACGAATTCGACGATCTGGAACGGGGCGCCCAGCACCGAATCGTCTTCGCACAACCCGATCGTGCGCGCCACGGGAACCGGTGTGTCCTGCAGCGCGGCAACCACCCGGTACTCGCGGGCCATGTCGTGCGCCGACGGCGTCAACCCGTGCAGCGGCGGCCGGCGCACCAGCCAGCTGGTCGCGTCGTCGTAGACGCGGAACGTCAGGTTGGAGCGGCCACCGGAAATGAACTCCCCGCGCAACTCGCCGTCGCGCCCGATCCCGAGTGAACGCAGGTAGGAATCCAGCGAGGCCAGGTCGAGCCCCTCGAGTTGGTCAGCTGAGGTCACCGAACTTGTCTACCATCGCCGGCCGCGACGTGGTTCACCACCTGCGATTTGCCCGCAGCCCCGGTTCAGGCCGTCCCGCGGCCCGCGTCGTCGTCGAGCAGCCTCTGGTTTCGCGGCAACAGATCCCAGACGTGCTCGGTGGTGTTGACCGCGGCCACGGTCGCCTGACCGGACCGGGAGAACAACAGTCGCGTGACCGACGCGTAGTCGACGGGAAAGGACAACAGTCGCGCCGTCCCGAGGATCTCGTGCAGCAGCACGTTGATCACCCCGCCGTGGCTGAACACCGCCACGGTGTCCTCGGGATCGGCGCTCGCGACGAGGCCGTCGACCGCGGAGCGCACCCGGGCACGAAACGCGTCCTCGTCGACCGCGCTGGGCAAATGCCCCTGGGCCAGGCGCGCCCACTCCTCGGGCATTTCCGCGCGGATCTGCTCGACGGGGATGTACACCGGAAGGTCGCGGTCGTATTCGGCGAAGCGGTCGTCGATCTCGACGCGCAGCCCGCGGTCCGCCGCGACCGGTTCGGCGGTCTGGATGGCGCGGCGCTGCGGGCTGCTCACCACCCGCGAGATCGGAAACCTGGCGAGCGCCTTGGGGAGTCGGTCGATCTGAGCCAGCCCTTCCTCCGACAGGTCCGGATCGGAACCTTGGCCGTGTTCGCTGCGCAGTGGCAGCGCGTGCCGGACCAGAAGCACTTGCATAATTCTTCCTGTCGTTCGATGGTGGCAGCGCCAGTTTCTCATCGCGCCCGCGCGGCCGATCTCGAGGAGCCCCGATGACCGAACCGGACAGGGATTGGGACGCCGCCTACCGGCAGGCGGCCCCGCCGCCGTGGAGCATCGGCCGGCCCCAGCCCGAGCTGGCGCGCCTGGTCGATCAGGGCAAGGTGCGCAGCGAGGTGCTGGACTCCGGCTGCGGTCATGCCGCGCTTTCGCTGGCGCTCGCGGCGCGCGGCTACACCGTCGTCGGGCTCGACGCCAGCGCGACGGCGGTCCGGGAGGCGGCCGCCGCGGCCGCGGCGCAAGGTCTGAGCACCGCGAGCTTCGCGCAGGCCGACGTCACCAACTTTCGTGGTTATGACGGCCGCTTCTCCACCATCCTGGACAGCGGGCTGTTCCACGCGCTGCCGCCGGAGCGGCGCCAGGATTACGTGCGGTCCATTTTTCTGGCCGCGGCGCCGGGAGCGGCTTTACACATCCTGGCCTTCGCGGCCGGGGCATTGGACCAGGCTCACCAGGACCGGCCGGGCCCGCCGGGCTTCACCGAAACCGAGTTGCACGACGCGGTCTCAACGCTGTGGCAGGTCGATGACATCCGCGTGGCCAAGGTCTACGGCAACGACGATGCCCCCGGGTCGCCGGGGAACCCGCTGGCACACCTCGAGCATGACGGCGAGGGCCACTTCATGGCGCCCGGATTCCTGCTGAGCGCCCGCAAGCCGTGACCCTTCGCGGTGGAGAATGTTATTCTCCGCACGGAGATTGGGGTGTGCGCAGATGGCTGAGCAGGTGGACGGCGGCGAATCGGGACTGGATGCGGACGTCCTCGCCCGTTGGCTGGACGCGAACGACGCACCGGGCGGTGGCGAACGGCCGCGGCTGACCCAGCTGAAGGGCGGCTCGCAGAACACGCTCTATCTGCTCGAGCGCGGCGGGCAGCGGATGGTGCTGCGGATGCCCGGCGCCCGGGCGGATGCGGCCCGCATCGACGGCCTGCTGCGCGAGATCCGGCTGGTGCGGGCGCTGTCCGGTACCGATGTGCCGCACGCGGGGCTGATCGCCGCCGACGACACCGGCACCGTGCTCGGCATGCCGTTCTACGTCATGCAGGCGGTCGACGGCTGGAGCCCGATGGACGGCGGATGGCCGGCGCCGTTCGACACCGATCTGGCCGCCCGGCGCGGTCTGGCGTTCCAACTGGTCGAGGGCGCCGCCAAACTCGGCCGGGTGGACTGGCGCGCGCAGGGGCTCGAGGGCTTCGGCCGCCCCGACGGCTTCCACGAACGGCAGGTTGACCGCTGGCTGTCGTTTCTCGGCGCCTACAAGGTGCGCGAGCTGCCGGGCCTCGACGAGGCCTCGGACTGGTTGCGCCGCAACCGCCCGGCGCAGTACCGGGCGGGCATCATGCACGGCGACTATCAGTTCGCCAACGTGATGTTCGCCCACGGGGAGCCGGCGCGCCTGGCCGCGATCGTGGACTGGGAGATGACGACGGTCGGCGATCCGCTGCTCGACCTGGCGTGGTGCCTGCTGGGCTATGACGGCGAAAAGCCGCGCGAAGACGGGTTTTATCTCGACATGCGCGGCATGCCCTCGCGCAGCGAGCTGTTGGAGCACTACGAATCCGTCAGTGGGTCGTCGACCGAGAACATCGATTACTACTTGGTGTTGGCCAACTGGAAGCTCGGCATCGTGCTAGAGAAGACGTATGCCGCCGGCGTGCGCACCGGATCGCAAAAAGGAGGAGTCGATCCCAAGATCACCGATGCGTTCGGGCCGATGATCCTTGCGCTCATCGCCACTGCGGCCGACCTCGCCCGAGCCCTACCAACCAAAGGGTCCTGAAATGGGTTATGCCGATCAGCTTTTCGATCTGACCGACCGGGTCGTCCTGATCACCGGCGGCAGCCGCGGGTTGGGGCGCGAAATGGCGTTCGGCGCGGCGCGCTGTGGCGCGGACGTCGTGATCGCCAGCCGCAACATGGACAACTGCGTCTCCACCGCCCAACAGATCGAGGCCGAGACCGGCCGTTGCGCCCTGCCGTATCAGGTGCACGTGGGCCGTTGGGATCAGCTCGACGGCTTGGTCGACGCGACGTACGAGCGGTTCGGCAAGGTCGACACGCTGATCAACAACGCGGGCATGTCGCCGCTGTACGACAAGCTCACCGACGTGACCGAGAAGCTGTTCGACGCCGTGGTCAACCTCAACCTGAAGGGCCCCTTCCGCTTGTCGGCGTTGGTGGGTGAGCGGATGGCGGCGGCGGGCCGGGGTTCGATCATCAACGTGAGCACGGCCGGATCGCTGCGCCCGACGCCGGACATCATTCCCTACGCGGCGTCCAAGGCCGGGCTCAACGCCATGACCGAGGCGCTGGCGAAGGGTTTCGGGCCGGCGGTGCGGGTCAACACGCTGATGGCCGGGCCATTTCTCACCGACGTGAGCAAGGCGTGGAACCTGGATGCGGCCAAGGGCAATATGTTCGGCCATCTCTCGTTGCAGCGCGCCGGCGACCCACGTGAAATCGTCGGCGCGGCACTGTTTTTGGCGTCCGATGCATCCAGTTTCACCACCGGCTCGATTTTGCGGGCCGACGGCGGGATTCCTTAGCGAGCAGGAGGTTGCGCGATGTCCTGGGATTTTTCTACCGAACCGGAGTTCGAGGAGAAGCTCGAGTGGATCCGCGGCTTCGTCCGTGACGAGGTGGAACCGCTGGAGGTGCTGTTTTCAGGCTGCGAGTTTCTGCCGTTGAACGACGAGCGCCGCCGCATTGTCGATCCGCTCAAGCAGCAGGTGCGCGACAAAGGTTTGTGGGCACCGCATCTGGGTCCCGAACTGGGCGGGCAGGGCTTCGGCGCGGTCAAGCTGACGTTGATCAACGAGATACTGGGCCGCAGCCCGTGGGCGCCGATCGTGTTCGGAACGCAAGCGCCCGATACCGGCAACGCCGAGATCATCGCCCGCTTCGGAACCCAGGAGCAGAAGGACCGCTACCTGGCGGGGCTGCTGTCCGGGGAGATCTTCTCGTGCTTCTCGATGACCGAACCCCAGGGCGGGGCCGACCCACGGGTGTTCACCACCCGCGCGGTCCGGGACGGGAACGACTGGGTGATCACCGGCCGAAAGTACTTCTCCTCCAACGCCTCCGTCGCCTCCTTCTTCATCGTCGTCGCGATCACCGATCCCGACGTACCGGTGCATACCGGCGCATCGACGTTCCTGGTTCCGGCCGGCACCGAGGGACTGGTCCTGGAGGCCAATCACCATCTGGTCGGCGCGGATCCGCACGAGCCGGGGCATTCGCTGGTCCATTACGACGACGTGCGAGTGCCGGCCGACGCCCTGCTCGGCGAGCCCGGGCAGGGCTTCCTGATCCTGCAGACCCGGCTGGCCGGCGGCAGGCTGCACCACGCGATGCGGTCCATTGGGATGGCGCAGCGTGCGGTCGAGATCATGTCGCGACGGGCGAAAAGCCGCTTCACCCAAGGCAGCCTGCTGGCCGACAAACAGCTCGTGCAGGAGTTCGTCGCCGATTCCTACACCGATTTGATCCCGTTCCGGCTGACGGTTTTGCACGCCGCCTGGCTGATCGATCAGGGCGACGAGCGCGGCGCCCGCGCGGAGATCGCCGCCTGCAAGATCCTCGCCTCCCAGGTGCTCAAATCGATTGCCCTGCGGGCCATCCAGGTGCACGGCGCGCTCGGGCTCACCGACCAACTGCCGCTGGTCAACGTGTTGCTCGGCGGCATCGCGCTCGGCCTGGCAGACGGTCCGACCGAGGCGCACAAGGTCAACCTGGCGCGCATGTTACTCAAGGGCTATGAGCCCGAAGAAGGCGACTGGCCCAGCGAAATGCTCGACGTGCGGCGCGCGGCGGCACGCGCCAAATACGGTGAGCTCGTTGACCTCTAACAGGGTGACCGCCGCGGTCGAGCGAGCGCTGGATGAGCGTCAGCGGGAGGCCACCGAGGAGGTCGAACGCATCCTGGCCGCGGCGGTGCGCGTCATGGAACGCGTGGCGCCCGAGCCGCCCCGGGTCAGCGACATCGTCGCCGAGGCGGGTTCGTCGAACAAGGCGTTCTACCGCTACTTCGCCGGCAAGGACGACCTCATCCTGGCCGTCATGGAGCGCGGGGTGGGCATCGTCGTGTCCTACCTCGAACACCAGATGGCCAAGGAGTCCAGCTCGCACGATAAGGTCGCGCGATGGATCGAGGGCACGCTGGCGCAGGTGGCCGACCCACACCTGAACAGCATGACCCGAGCGGCGGCCGGCCAAATGTCGGCCGGGACCAGTTGGCGCGCGGCCGACCAGGAAATGATGCGGCCGCTTCGCGAGCTGCTCGTCGAACCCGTTGCGGCGCTGGGCAGTAGCGACGTCGAGCGCGACGTCGAGGCGGTGTTCAGCTGCACGGCGGCGACCCTGCGCCGCTATGTGGGCTCGGCGCAGGAGCCGGGACCAGACGACATCGCACACGTGGTGCGGTTCTGTTTACGTGGACTGGGGGCCAATTGATGCGCGCGGTGATCTGCCGTTCCTATGGCACGCCCGAAGACCTGGTCATCGACGACGTGCCCGACCCCGTCCCGGCGCCCGGGCAGCTGCTGGTGCGGGTGCGCGCGGCCGCGGTCAACTTCCCCGACGTGCTGTTCATCGCCGGCAAGTACCAGGTGAAGATCCCCCCACCGTTCATCCCCGGCAACGAGATCGCCGGCGAAGTCATCGCCGCCGGCGAAGGCGCGCCGTTCCGTCCGGGGCAGCGCGTATCCGGAACCACCTTCGGTGCGTTCGCCGAACAGGCGCTGCTCGACGCCAGTCAGGCGGAGCCCGTGCCCGACGACGCCGACTTCGCGTCGGCCGCAGCCTTCGGCGTGACCTACCGCACCGCCTATCACGCGCTGCGCTCGACCGCCGCTGTCGCGCGGGGAGATTGGGTCGTCGTCCTCGGCGCCGCGGGCGGCGTGGGCCTGGCCGCCGTCGACCTGGCGGTGGCGATGAACGCACGCGTGCTGGCCGCGGCGTCGAGTCCGGACAAACTGGAGCTGTGCCGGCAGCGCGGCGCCGAGGCGACTGTCGACTACGACCGGGAGGACCTGAAGTCGCGGATCCGTGAACTCACCGGGGACAGCGCCCGGGTCGTCCTGGACCCGGTCGGTGGATCGTATTCGGAACCGGCGCTGCGCGGACTCGCGCGGGGCGGCACCTTTGTCACGCTGGGGTACGCGGCGGGTACGATCCCGGCCATTCCGCTCAATCTCATTCTGCTCAAAGACATCTGCGTGCGGGGAATGGAGATCCGCACCTTCATGAGCGACTACCCCGACGACGCCGTCCGCGACTTGACGGAGTTGTCGCAGATGTTCGCCGCCGGTACGGTCCGCCCGTACATCGGCGCGCGATTCCCGCTGTCGCAGACCGCCGCCGCATTGCGGCATGTTGCCGACCGCAAGGTGCTGGGCAAGGTGGTGATCGACGTCTCGCCCTAGCACCGCGAGCCGACTACGGCGTGATGATGTTGAAACTCGGGTCCGGCGCGTCAAGCACATCCAGGAAGGCCTGCAGCGCGCCCCGGTCACCGGATAGCTCCAAGCCGGGCGAGGTGAAGTCACCCGTCGCCACCTCCAACAGCCGAATCTTGTTGGCCAGATTGATGGTAACGGTCGCGGTTGCGGGGTCGGGCGCCGCCTCGCGGTGGACGAGCACCCCGTTACGCAGCGTGAGCCGATAGTTGATGGCGGAGTCCTCGAGGGCGATATCGAGAGCGATGTCGAGATCCCAACCGCGTGGGCCGTTGACCCGGATGGCCAGGCCGTCGAAAATCTGCTCGGGCGT
Source organism: Mycobacterium sp. NTMscope_MAC_269 (assembly GCF_976985695.1). Classification (NCBI taxonomy): domain Bacteria; kingdom Bacillati; phylum Actinomycetota; class Actinomycetes; order Mycobacteriales; family Mycobacteriaceae; genus Mycobacterium; species Mycobacterium sp. NTMscope_MAC_269. The sequence continues at coordinate 5,018,072 of NZ_OZ335668.1, read as the reverse complement.
CAGCTGACTCATCATGGACGGTGACGCCGTGGTCGTTGCGGTGCCGAAGTTCCCCTCGCGCAACTCCATCGCCCCGCTCAGGAAGAAATTGCGCCAAGTCGCGTTCTCGGCGCCGTAGGCCAGCTGCTCGAGCGTGTCCGAGTACAGTGCGCGAGCGCCGGAATGCTCGCTATCGGTGAAGATCGCGTGGTCCAACAGTGTTGCGGCCCAACGGTAGTCACCGGAGTCGAATGCCTGTTGCGCGCGGTCGACCACCCGGTCGACGCCGCCCATCGCCTCGACATAGCGGGGCGCGAGCGCCTCGGGGGGATGCGGCCACAGCCGCCCCGGGTTGCCATCGAACCAGCCCATGTAGCGCTGATAGATCGCCTTGACGTTGTGGCTCACCGAACCGTAGTAACCGTGCGTGTGCCACGACCGCTCGAGTGCCGGTGGCATCTCGAACATCTCGGCGATCTCGACGCCGGTGTAACCCTGGTTCAGCAATCGCAGCGTCTGGTCGTGCAGATAGGCGTACAGGTCGCGCTGCACGGACAGGAATTCGACGATGTTGTCTTTACCCCAGGTTGGCCAGTGGTGGGACGCGAACACGACGTCGGCGCGGTCGGCAAAGGTGTCGATCGCCTCGGTGAGGTAGCCCGACCAGGCGTGCGGGTCACGCACCAGCGCGCCACGCAGGGTCAGTAGGTTGTGCAGGTTATGGGTGGCGTTCTCGGCCATGCACAGGGCGCGGAAACGCGGGAAATAGAAGTGCATTTCGGCGGGCGCCTCCGTGCCGGGCGCCATCTGGAACTCGATTTCCACGCCGTCGATCGTGTGTGTTTCGCCGGTGGCGCGGATGTCGATGGTGGGCACGATGACGGCGACCTCACCGGTGGACGTCGTCTGGCCGAGGCCGCAGCCGACCTGATCCAGCGGTCCGCGCGGTAGCAGGGTGCCATACATGTACGTGGCGCGACGCGTCATTGCCGGTCCGGCGTAGACGTTTTCGGAGACCACGTGCTCGACGAAGCCTTCCGGCGCCAGCACGGCCACCGCGCCGGCATCCACGTCGGCTTGCGAGGTGATGCCCAGTACGCCACCGAAGTGGTCGACGTGGCTGTGGGTGCAGATCACGGCGACGACGGGCCGCTGCCCCCCTCGATGCTCGCGGTACAGCGCCAGCGCCGCCGCGGCCACCTCGGTGCAGATCAACGGATCGATGACGATGACGCCGGTATCGGTTTCCACGAACGTCACGTTCGAGATGTCCAGGCCGCGGACCTGGTAGATGCCCGGCACCACTTCGTAGAGGCCCTGTTTGGCGGCCAGCGTCGACTGCCGCCACAGGCTGGGATGTACCGATGTCGGCGCCGGGCCGTCCAGGAAGGCGTATGCGTCGTTGTCCCAGACGACCCGCCCGTCGGCCGCTCGAATCACGCACGGCGACAAGGCCGCAATGAATCCGCGGTCCGCGTCGCGGAAATCCGTGTCGTCCTGGAACGGCAGGGCCTGTTCGCGGTGGGCGGACTCGATGACGGGGCTGGGGGGCTTGTGGTCCACCATTTCCACCTTGCCATTGATGCGGCAGTCCACGAAAGGGAATTCGCCGACCAAATAATGAATACAGCAACAATTTCTCGGGTTCTGGATTCTCGGTCCAGTTAACCCGCATACTGCCCAGACGGCCCTCAATGCCGAGGACCGCAACCTTTGGGCAAAGGAGAACAGGTGAAGCGTCAATTGACTGTCGCGGTGGCAGGAGCGGCAATTCTTGCCGCGGGCATTTCCGGCTGTTCGGGCGGTAACAAGTCGGGAACGAGCACGAGCGGTTCGGCCAGTAGCTCGGGTACCAGCGCGTCGGCGAGCACCGGCGGCGCCGCCGGTACGAAGGTCACCATCGACGGCAAGGACCAGAACGTCACCGGTTCGGTCGTGTGCACAAACGCGGGCGGCACCATCAACATCGCGATCGGTGGGACAGCGACCGGCATCGCCGCCGTGCTCAGCGACGGCAACCCCCCGCAGGTGAAATCCGTTGGGCTGGGCAATGTCAACGGCGTGACGCTCGGCTACACCTCGGGCACCGGCCAAGGCAATGCCACCGCCAGCAAGGACGGCAACAGCTACAAGATCAGCGGCACCGCCACCGGGGTGGACATGGCCAATCCCATGCAGCCGGTGAACAAGCCGTTCGAAATCGATGTGACCTGCACTAGCTAGGTCGATGCGGGCGGTTGCCATCCGTCGGGTGGCAACCGCACCGTGAACTCGGTGCGGCCCGGTGCGCTGTTGACCGCGATCGTCCCGTGGTGCGCCTTCACCACAGCCGAGACGATGGCCAGGCCGAGCCCGGTGCTGCCGCCCTTGCGCGAGCGCGAGGAATCGCCGCGGGCGAACCGTTCGAAGACCTCCGATTGCAGCGCCGCCGGAATGCCGGGTCCGTTGTCGATGACCTGCAGCACGGTGTGCGACGGCTCGGTGCTCAGCCGCGTCGTCACCACGGTGCCCGCGCCGGTGTGGACGCGGGCGTTGGCAAGCAGATTCGTCAGCACCTGGTGGAGCCGCGCCGCGTCGCCGGTGACGACCACCGGTTCTTCCGGCAGGTCGAGTTCCCACTGATGATCCGGGCCCGCGACGTGAGCGTCGTTGACCGCATCCACCGCCAACCGGGACAGGTCGACCGATTCGCGTTCCAGCGGGCGGCCGGAATCCAGGCGGGCCAACAGCAGCAGGTCCTCCACAAGGCGCGTCATCCGCTCGGTCTCGGATGCCACCCGGCTCAACGCCTGCGCCACCGCCTCGCGGTCGTCACCCATCCGTTGCGTCAGTTCGGTATAGCCGCGGATCGCGGCGAGGGGCGTGCGCAGTTCATGGCTGGCGTCGGCGACGAATTGGCGGACGCGGGTCTCGCTGGCTTGGCGCGCCGACAGCGCTTCCGCGATGTGGTCGAGCATCCGGTTGAGCGAGGCGCCGAGTTGTCCCACTTCGGTAGAGGGGTTGGCGTCGGATTCGCGTACGCGCACAGGCAGTTCGACCTCACCGCGCGACAGTGGCAAATCGGCGACCTGACCCGCGGTTTGGGCGACGCGGCGCAACGGAGCGAGTGCCCGCCTGATGATCACGACCCCGGCGATCGTCGCGGCCGCCAGTGCGACCGCGGTGACGATCCCGAAGGTGACGAGCATTCGGATCAGGGTGGCGTCGATGTTTGACATCGAGAGACCGGTGACGATGATGTCGCTGCCGTTGCGGCTCGGGGCCGCGACGACGCGGTAACGGCCGAGGCCGTCCAGGTTCAGCGTGACCGGCGCGCGGTTGCCGGCGATCTGCTCCAGTTGGGTCTGGGCGGTCGGGGTCAGGTCATCCCGGGTGCCGATGCTGGTCAGGTAGCCGGCGTCGACCGTCTTGCCGTGGCTGACCACCGCCGCCACCATGCCCGCCGGTTGGCCCGGGGCATCGAGGAACCGGGGCCCGGGTCCCGGCCTCGGATAGTAGGAATGCTGGTGGTGGTGGTGCCAGCCCGGGTGGTTCGGTTCGGGGTACATCAGCGCCGAGCGGAACGAGGTCCCGGCGAGTTGGCCGTCGAGCTGCTTCACCAGGTGATGGTTCAGCGCCAGCTCGGTCACCGCGGTCATGCCGACGCACACGATCGCCAAGACGACGATCTGTCCGACCAGCAGCCGCAGCCGAAGGGACCAGGCCCGCCGCGGGTCAGCGCGCCGGTTTGAGGACATAACCCGCGCCGCGCAGCGTGTGGATCATCGGATCGCGACCGTTGTCGATCTTCTTGCGCAGGTAGGAAATGTAGAGCTCGACGATGTTGGAGCGGCCGCCGAAGTCGTAACTCCATACCCTGTCCAGGATTTGGGCCTTGCTCAGCACCCGCTTGGAGTTGCGCATCATGAACCGCAACAGCTCAAATTCGGTCGAGGTCAACGAGATTGGCTCGCCGGCGCGGGTGACCTCGTGGCTGTCCTCGTCGAGCACCAGGTCCCCGACCACGAGCTGCGCGCCGCTGTCCACGGTCGTCACCCCGGTGCGCCGCAACAGCGCCCGCAAGCGCAGCACAACCTCCTCGATGCTGAACGGCTTGGTGACGTAGTCGTCGCCGCCGGCGGTCAGGCCCGCGATGCGATCCTCCACGGCATCCTTGGCCGTCAACAACAGCACCGGCAGCTGGGGGATCTCGCCGCGCAGCTTGTGCAGGACGTCGAGGCCGCTCATGTCGGGCAGCATCACGTCGAGGACGACGACGTCCGGACGCTGGTTGCGGGCGGCCGCGATGGCCGATTCCCCGTCGCCCGCGGTAGAGATGTTCCAGCCCTCATACCGCAGCGCCATCGACACCATTTCGGCGAGGACGGGTTCGTCGTCTACGACCAGGACGTTGATGGGGTTGCCGTCTGCGCGGCACATAACAACCCGCTCTACAGAGGTTCGGGGCTGTGTCACAACCTCCAGTATCCGCTACCGACTGAGCCAAGACTATGACGAACCTATGCGCGACCTGTGAAACGAAACGCGCGACTGCCTGGGCAGTCGCGCGTTCGCGCTATTCGGTCGAAGGGGCTAGTACCAGTAGCGTCGGCCGGCGACCGGACGCCCGATCGAGCCCAAGATCCAGAGGATCGCGCCGATCACCAGCAGCACGATTCCCAGCGTGGTCAGCACGGGTACGTGGAAGAAATACCCGAGAACAAGCAAGACAATTCCTAAGATAACCATTTCGACTTCCTTCGGGTGTGGGTTAGAGGTTGATCGATTGCATTGAACTTGGTTGCGGCAGATGGCAATCCGTGACTTTCGGGTTGACACCGAAGTAGTTCAAGGGTCCGGCGATCACGGTCACCGCAACCGTGCCCGCCGAGGCGCATGTTGTTTGGTCGTTTTTGAAGTAATCCCGTTGCCACGCCGCGAAGGCTCCGATCAGCAACCACACCAAAGCAACCGTTCCGATGATCCCGCTGCCACGCATCGTGACCTCCATTGTGGTCGAGAAGAAGTTTTCTCGTGGACGTGAAGTTACCCATTCGACTTATGTCTAAACATGCAATGGGTTATGCGGCAGTGCTTGTCGGCACATCCCGGCACGTCAGAGGTAGTCCAAGCGGTGGCGGGCGACCCGCGCCGCCGGAGCCGGGTAAAGGCGTGCCCGCCGAATCAGCGCAGCTAATTCGGGGACTCTTCCCGCCTCGCGCCATTTGCCGCCCGAAATTGCGGGCTCCGACCGCTAAACAATCAGCGGCACTGTCGATCTCGGCGTCGGATCAACCCGCTCGTCGCTGCGCGGACACGTAGAGGGTGGGCGGCATCGAATCTTCCGCGCCCTGCGGGATGCGCCGGTCATACCGGGCCATCAGCTCCGCGAAAGTCGCGGTCGCGACGTCCCAGCCGCGGCCACGCAGCCAGCCGTCGACGGGCGTGCGTTCCTCCGGGTACCAGAGGTCGTCGAAGTCGGTGATCTCGGCGTTGACCAGCTCCGCGGCCGCGGCCCGCATGCGCCGCATGTCCTCGCGCTGGCGCTGCACACGGTCGGGATCGGTGAAACCCGAATCCGGCACGTTGGACGCCAGCCGGCTGCCCTCGGCGCTCAACGAATCTATCCGCTCGAACAGCAGGTCCTGGGCCTGTGCCGGCAGGTAGCGGACAAGCCCTTCGGCCGACCAGACCGCCGGTAGGGAAGTATCAAACCCCGCTTCCTGCAATGCTTTCGGCCAATCCTGACGCAGGTCTATCGGCACGTTGACCAGCCGCGCGGTCGGCGTCGCGCCGTGGTCGCGCAGCGTGTTGGATTTGAATTCCAGCACCTTGGGCTGGTCGAGTTCGTAGACGACCGTGCCGTCGGGCCAGGGCAGCCGCCAGCTGCGCGCGTCCAGTCCGGCCGCCAGGATCACCACCTGGCGGATGCCGGCGTCGGCCGCGCCCAGAAAGAACTCGTCGAAGAACGCCGTGCGGGTGGCCATGAAGTCGACCATCAGTTGCAGCCGCGCCCGCAGATCGGGCTCGATATCGGCCGCCTTGGCCAACAGCGTCGGGTCGGCATAGATGCTCCACATCCCCTCGCCCGCGGCGTCGACGAACACCCGCGCGAACGGATCCCTGATCAGCGGGTTCTCGCTCTCGGTCTCCGCGGCACGAGCTGCGGCGACGCCGAGCGCGGTGGCGCCGACGCTTTGGGTGATTTCCCAGGAATCGTTGTCGGTCCGCGGCATCGCCAGTTCCCTTCCCCAGAAAGTAAGTTATGCACACTATTCTTCCAGCCGCCGCCGACGGCCGCCGCCCGTCGGCCCTGCCCTAGTCTTTTTCCCAGACGGTCCACAGGTTGCAAGGGAGTGCCATGACGCCCACCCCGTCGCGTACGCCACACGAGGTGTTCGCACACCACGGCGCGGCGCTGGCCGCGGGCGACCTCGACGAAATCCTCGTCGACTACGCCGAGGACTCCGTGCTGATCAGGCCCGCCGGCGTCGCGCGCGGCAGGGAGGCCATCCGCCGGGTCTTCACGCAACTGCTCGCTGATCTGCCGAATGCCCACTGGGACTTGAAGACCCAGCTCTTCGACGGCGATGTGCTGTTCCTGGAATGGGCGGCCGACTCGGCCGCCAGCCGGGTCGACGACGGCGTCGACACCTTCGTGTTCCGCGACGGCATGATCGCGGCGCAGACCGTCCGATACACGCCGCACCGGAAGGGCTGAGCCGTGGACCCCGTGAATCTGGAAGCCGTAGCGGAATGGATGTCCGGGCAGGGCCTCGGGGAGGGCCCGCTGGAAGACGTCTCCAACGTCACCGGCGGAACGCAGAACGTCATGCTGCGGTTCAGCAGGGCCGGCCGGGCCTACGTGCTGCGGCGCGGGCCCCGGCACCTGCGTCCGCGTAGCAACAGCGTGATCCTGCGGGAGACGAAAGTCCTTGCGGCGCTGGCTGGTTCCGACGTGCCGCATCCGCACCTGATCGCCGTCTGCGAGGACCCCGGCGTGCTGGGCGACGCGGTCTTCTACCTGATGGACCCGGTCGATGGATTCAACGCCGGCGAGGGGCTGCCGGCGTTGCACGCGGGCGACGCCAAGGTGCGGCACGGCATGGGGCTGTCGATGGCCGACGCGTTGGCCAAGCTCGGTGCCGTCGACCATGTCGCCGTCGGCCTCGCCGAATTCGGCAAGCCAGAGGGTTTTTTGGAGCGCCAGGTGCCGCGCTGGCTTTCCGAGCTCGAGTCCTACAACGACTACGAGGGGTATCCCGGGCCGCAGATCCCCGGCATCGAGGAGGTGTCGGCCTGGCTGGACCGGCACCGGCCGGCGCACTGGACGCCGGGCATCATGCACGGCGACTACCACGCGGCCAACGTGATGTTCTCACGCACGGGTCCCGAGGTGGTCGCGATCGTCGACTGGGAGATGTGCACGATCGGCGATCCGCTGCTGGACCTGGGCTGGCTGCTGGCCACCTGGCGCCAGCCCGACGGTTCCAGCGTGTTCAGCCACGCCCTGGGCGGACAGGACGGATTGGCCAGCACCGACGAGCTGTTCCAGCGCTACGCGGCCAACACGACCCGCGACCTGTCGCACCTCACCTGGTACACGGTGCTGGCCTGCTTCAAGCTCGGGATCGTGATCGAGGGGACGCTGGCCCGCGCCTGCGCGGGCAAGGCGGAGAAGGAGGTCGGCGACCAATTGCACGCCGCCACCGTGCATCTGTTCGAGCGGGCGCTGCGCCTCATCGACAACGAGGCCTGACCTACTAACATTCGTCTCGTGCCGCCCTATCCCGAGGAACCGGATTACTACTCCGAGCCCACCGCGGCCGCGCGGTACGGCGGCTACTACGACGCCGCGCCCGAGCCGCCCGAACCCCCGACGCCCTGGTACCGCCGCCCGGCGGCGCTGGTCGCGGCAGGCGCGGTCGGCGCGCTATTGCTGGGCGCGATCGTCTTCGCGGCGGTCAAGCTCGCCAGCAATTCGCCGGCGCCCGCCCCGGCAACCACGACGACGCCGACACCGTCGACCACCGCCCCGGTGACCACCACGACGACCGAGGCGCCGCGGCATCACGGCGGAGGCGGCGGGGGCGGCGGTCCGACCGAGACCGTCACCGAAACCGTCCCGCCGCCGAGCACCGACACTCCCACGACGACGGTGCCGCCCAGTACGGTCACGGTGACGCCGAGCACCGAGACCAGCACCGTCACGCAAACCGTGACGGAGCCGCCCCGTCGGGGACCGTTCGGCGGGCCCTTCGGGGGACGCTAGCGGGGTGTCCCCCGGGTTCCGTCAAACCCGGGGGCGCAACGGAATTCGACCGCTTACATCAAGGTGCAAGTGGTGACCCCTGAGGTTGTGCTGCAACCGCAAGCAGACGTCATCAAGGCGCTGGAGGCGATCACCACGGCGGCGAGGATTTTCGTGACACGGGACATGATTCAACTCCGATGTTCGCACGGAACTGACCTGTTGCCCGAGGGCGTTGATATTACGCGTCGGCCGGTATTCGCGGACCGCATTTGCATATCGATGTTTGGGTTGGTTAACGGCTGGCACTCTCCGACCCACCCATCGAGCATCTGCTGAGGCGACACGACAACCCGTCGCCAAGCACCGCGATCACGGCCTGCGTTGCGTCCAAGGAAGTTGTGTACGGATATCAGCTGGCTAGCGGTGTGTTGCAGCCCGAGAGGCGGGCTCGCGTGATCTGTCTGCCGCCCTGCTGAACGACTCACCAACCAAGTGTTACCTGCCTGGCGAATCGAGCTGGCGGATGGACAAGCTCGTCGAGCCCGTGGGCATCACCCGGGCTTTTCCAAGGAGCGCCGGCTGGAGCCTCAAAACACTACCTCGGCGACGCCTCCGGCATGCCACTGTTGGGTTCAGGCGTTTAAGGGCAACAAGGCCGAGACCGCGACGATGCTGCCGTACCCGAAGCCAATCGGCCTTCGTCCCATACATTCGCGTTTCATCGATTAGGGTCTCGCCGACATCGAACACAACTGCTTTTAGCGATACTAGCGACTCTGAAAGCTAAAATACCGACCGAAACATTCGGCCGCTTCCGCCGTCAATTCAGGATGAATTTCCCGCAGCCTGCTTGCAACATAGGATTGCGAACCGGAGAGGTCATATTTTGTCCAATCCACATCCGTCCGCATGGCCTCTTGCATCAACGATTGGATCTTTTCTACCAGCACGCCACCATCCTCTTCGCCATAACGGGCGATGACCTCGTTACTGTCAAATCCCGGCCCGTAAGCCGTATTTCCCGTTGTGAAGGCCCACGTGATCGCATCGCTAAAGTTTTCGATTGTCATGCCTCTTCTCTCCCATCGCGCGAATACCACCGTCTCGGCTCCGGTCAGGGTTGATTTCCACAATTCTTGTCACAGCCGGATTTCCCATGAGCGCTTTTGTCTGGATTCATGACATAGGTGACGGGTGAGTCGGGCCATGGGTTACACCTGGGCGCCGCTGATGAGTCGCGCCATAGGTGACAGTCATGGTTCATGTCCAAAGTGCGTGTCGCCGTCCTTCACGTCATCAGTGGTCACCTCACCGTCACCGCAGCCGCCAAGGCTCAAGCGCTATCGCGAGGGCGGCCTGGAGGCAGTTGACCCACGGTCACGGCGCGCCGTCAGCAAACCCCGCGCGGTCAGCGACGACGTCATCATCGCCATCTTGGGGCTGCATGAACAGCTCGGCACTGATGGTCTAGATGCCGGCCCGGTGACCCTGCAGCCGAACCTGCACCAAGCCGGACTACCGGTGCTCTCACCGCCACCACCGTCACCATCCCGGCCACACCGAGCTACCAACTCATCGCCAGCCACCACATCGACCCTGACCGAAACTACCGGCGCAACCAACAAAAAAGCCCCGGCCGATGGCCGGGGCGATCTGTAACCAATGACGCGACTCAGGTGTAACCCATGACTCGACTCACCACATGAGCGCGCCCGAAGGGATTCGAACCCCTAACCTTCTGATCCGTAGTCAGATGCTCTATCCGTTGAGCTACGGGCGCCTGTTCTTCAGTTGTACTTCCGTGTTCCGTTCAAGGACCCAGCGGAGGCGAGAGGATTTGAACCTCCGGTCCCCTTTGAGGGGGACAACTCATTAGCAGTGAGCCCCATTCGGCCGCTCTGGCACGCCTCCCTTTGGACTTTCTGAGGGTACCGACCCCTTTCCGGTCTCGCGGAACCGGCCATACTGTACACAGTTGAGACATAAACTGTCGAAGTGACCGCCCGTCTGCGCTCCGAGCTGGCCGGACTGCCAGTGTATGTGCCCGGCAAGAACGTGCCCGGCTCGATCAAGCTGGCCAGCAACGAGACCGTTTACGGCCCTCTGCCCAGCGTGCATGCGGCGATCGAGCGGGCCATTGCCGTCGTCAACCGCTACCCGGACAACGCCAGCGTGGACCTCAAGGCGGCGCTGGCTATGCATCTGGGCTCCGACGTCGCCCCCGAGCACATCGCGGTCGGCAGCGGTTCGGTCACCTTGTGCCAGCAGCTCGTTCAGATCACCGCCGCGGCCGGCGACGAGGTGATGATCGGCTGGCGCAGTTTCGAGTGCTACCTGCCGATCATCCAGGTGTCCGGCGCGACCACCGTCCGGGTGCCGTTGACCGACCACACGCATGACCTCGACGCGATGCTCGCGGCGATAACCGACCGCACCCGGCTGATTTTCGTCTGCAACCCCAACAACCCGACGTCCACGGTCGTCGACCCGGACGCGCTGGCCCGCTTTGTGGACGCCGTGCCGTCGCACGTCCTCATCGCCATCGACGAGGCCTACGTCGAGTACGTCCGCGACGGCATGCTGCCCAACAGCCTGGAGCTGGCCCTTAACCGCAGCAATGTCGTTGTGCTGCGGACCTTTTCGAAGGCGTACGGGCTGGCGGGCCTGCGGGTCGGCTATGCGATCGCCCACCCCGATCTGATCACCGCGCTGGACAAGGTCGTCATGCCGTTCGCGGTGACCAACGTCGCACAGGCCGCCGCCATCGCGTCGCTGGACGCCTCCGACGAGTTGATGGCCCGCACCGACGCGCTGGTCCTCGAGCGCACCCGCGTGAGCGACGCCCTGCGCGAGGCCGGGTTCGAGCTGCCGCCGTCGCAGTCGAACTTCGTGTGGCTGCCGCTCGGGTCGCGCACCATGGACTTCACCGAGCAGGCCGCCAACGCGCGCCTGGTGGTGCGGCCGTTCGCGGACGAAGGCATCCGTGTCACCATTGGTGCGCCGGAGGAAAACGACGCCCTGCTGCGTTTTGCCTGCGACTGGATCGCCCGCACCGAACCCTAAGGAGTCGTCCGTGGACCTCGCCCGCAAGAAGTTCATCGAGTTCAAAGAGCGCAGCGGCGACATCGCGGATTCCGAGCTCGACGAGTTCTGGGCAGAGCTTTCGCCCGCCATGCTCGACGAGATGCTCGGCGAGTGGAAGGGCGGCGAGTTTCAGACCGGCCACAAGATGAACGGCCAGCTGGAAAAGGCGGGGTGGTTCGGCAAGACGTTCAAATCCGTCAGCGACGTGCAGCCGCTGGTCTGCCTGGACGCCGACGGCAACAAGTTCTCCAACGTCGAGATGGGCAAGGGCGAGGCCAGCCTGTGGCTGGAGGACTTCCGCGGGGAGGTCACCGCGACCATGGTCTACGACGGCCAGCCGGTGCACGATCACTTCAAGAAGATCGACGACAACGCCGTGATGGGGATCATGAACGGCAAAGGCGTCCGGGACTTCCAGGGCGGGGTGGGCAAGTACTACTACTTCTACCTCGAGCGGGTGTAGGTCCCGAGCCGTCGAGTGTGAACTGACGGCTTTGACTGTGCGTCCAGGGCGACGACACGCCGGGCGGGCCCGCCGTGGGTTCACACTCAAAGCCAAGGCTTCACACTCGACGGGGCGAACTCCGCCGAGCGGGCTATCGCGCCGGCGAAAGCCGTCGAGCGGGCTATCGCGCCGGGTTGCGGCCGGTGAATGCGACCAACTGCTCGAGTGCGCCGGCGTCCGCGGGCACGTCGACTGGGTCGTCGAATCCGGCTTGACCCCGTAATTCCGGCCGGATGATCTGGCGGGCCAGCCCCAGCACGTATTCGGACAGCGGCTCCGGGGCGTCGATCTCGCGGCCCACGGCGGCGGCGTAATCCCAGGCGTGCACCAGGAATTCGATCGACAGGACACCGCACGCACTCTTGGCGGGCATCTCACCCTTGCCGAACGGCACGGACCCGTCCAGGCCGTGGCGGTGCCAGGCGTCCAGCGCCGGGCGGGCCGCCGCGACCACCTTTCGCTCCACCGAATCGCCTTCGGCGGGTTCGGGAATTTCCGCACCCACCATGCCCCCGAGGGCTTTGATCGAATTCAGCAGATGCCCGGTCAGCTGCGCCACGTCGAAATCCGCGCAGGGCGTCCGCCGCGAGACGTCGTCGGCGGCGACGGTATGCAGGACCCGCTGCAGCACCCCGAGGGTGTCCTCGGCGCTGTGCAGCTCGTCGGTCGGCCGGGAATGCGGGCCGGGTCGCAAATCGGGAGCCATATTCGCCACGCTACGGTCTCGATATGGCGCAAGCATATGAATCCGTCACCGTGGAGAAGAAGGACCACGTCGCCCAGGTGACGCTGATCGGGCCGGGCAAGGGCAATGCGATGGGCCCCGCCTTCTGGGCCGAGCTGCCCGAGCTGTTTCCGGAGTTGGACGCCGACCCCGAGGTGCGGGCCATCGTGCTGGCCGGTTCGGGCAAGAACTTCAGCTACGGCCTGGACCTGGCCGCGATGGGCGGGACGCTGTCAGGGGTGCTGGGTGGGGGCGCCTCGGCGCGGCCGCGGGCCGAATTTCACCGAACGGTGCTGCGCATGCAGGGCGCGATCAGCGCGGTCGCCGACTGCCGAACCCCCACCATCGCCGCGGTGCACGGCTGGTGCATCGGCGGCGGCGTCGACCTGATCTCGGCGGTGGACATCCGCTACGCCAGCGCAGACGCCAAGTTCTCGGTTCGCGAGGTCAAACTCGCCATCGTCGCCGACGTCGGCAGCCTGGCCCGCCTCCCGTTGATCCTGAACGACGGGCACCTGCGTGAGCTGGCGCTGACCGGTAAGGACATCGACGCGGCGCGCGCCGAGAAGATCGGGCTGGTCAACGACGTGTACGCCGACGCCGAGGCAACGCTGGCCGCCGCCCACGCCACGGCCGCGGAGATCGCCGCCAATCCCCCGCTGACCGTCCACGGCGTCAAGGACGTGCTCGACCAGCAGCGCATCGCGGCGGTCTCGGAGAGCCTGCGATACGTGGCGGCCTGGAACGCGGCCTTCCTGCCGTCCAAGGACCTGGCCGAGGGCATCACGGCGACGTTCGAGAAGCGTCCGCCGCAGTTCACCGGGGAGTAGTCCGGCCACACGTACCCTCGCTGAGGTGACCTGCGCCGGCGACAATGCAGAGCGCAGCGATGAGGAGGAGCGGCGCCAGTGACCCAGCCTGACGGCAAGATCCGCGTGCCGGCCGACCTGGACGCGGTGACGACGGTCGGCGCCGAGGACCACTCCGATATCGACGCCGCCGCAATCGACCGGATCTGGCAGGCCGCGCGGCATTGGTACCGGGGCGGCTTCCATCCGGCGATCCAGTTGTGCCTCCGCCGGCACGGGCGCGTCGTGCTCAATCGCGCGATCGGGCACGGCTGGGGCAACGCCCCGAGCGACTCGCCCGACGCCGAGCAGATCCCCGTCACGCCCGACACCCCGTTTTGCGTGTACTCGGCGGCCAAGGGGATGGCGGCGACCGTGGTGCACATGCTCGCCGAGCGCGGCGTCTTCTCCCTCGACGATCGGGTGTGCGAGTACATCCCCACCTTCACCAGCCACGGCAAGCACCGGATCACCATCCGGCACGTGATGACGCACAGCGCCGGGCTACCGTTCCCGACCGGCCCGCGACCGGACGTCAAACGCGCCGACGACCACGAGTACGCGCAGCGCAAGCTCGGCGAATTGCGGCCCCTCTACCGTCCCGGGTTGTTCCACATGTATCACGCGCTGACCTGGGGTCCGCTGGTGCGCGAGATCGTGTATGCGGCCACGGGCAAGGAAATTCGCGAAATCCTGGCCACCGAGATCCTCGACCCGCTCGGCTTCCGCTGGACCAACTTCGGTGTCGCCGAGAAGGACCTGCCGCTGGTGGCCCCGAGCCACGCCACCGGGCGCACGCTGCCGCCGGTGGTCGCCCAGATCTTCCGCAAGGCGATCGGCGGAACCGTGCACGAGATGATCCCGATCACCAACACCCCGTTGTTCCTCACCACCATCATCCCGTCGTCCAACACGGTGTCGAACGCCCAGGAGATGTCGCGGTTCGCCGAGATCTGGCGTCGCGGAGGCGAACTCGACGGGGTACGGGTCATCAGTCCGGAGACCATGTACGGTGCGGTAGCCGAATGCCGAAGGCTACGACCAGATTTCGCGGTCGGGCTACAGCCGGCTCGCTGGGGCACGGGCTACATCCTGGGCACCAACCGGTGGGGACCGTTCGGCCGCAACGCGCCGCACGCCTTCGGCAACCTCGGCCTGGTCAACATCGCGGTCTGGGCCGACCCCGCCCGCGGGCTCTCGGCAGGCGTGGTGAGCAGCGGCAAGCCCGGGCGGGATCCGGAGGCCCGCCGGTACACAGCGCTGATGGACACCATCGCCGCGGAAATCCCCCCGGGTTAACGGCCACGGCAGTGGGAACCCTGCCGTCATGGCTACCTATCGAGTGCTCAACCCGAAAGGCGACGTCGTCGCGACCAAGGACATCGACAGCGCCGACGACGCACACGCATGGTTCGTCGACAACAAGGCCGACAACAGCGAGCTCGGCTGGCGCATGGAAGTCGAGCACGACGGCGACTGGCATTTCTTCGACGACAGCGAGGGCGATCGAAGCTAAAGGTGTTTGTGCATCGGCTCGCGGGGCAACCAACAAGGCATGGACTCGCAACGCTTCCGCAAGCTGCTGGACGCACCGGGGCCGTTCGTTTCGGTGTATTTCGACGACTCGCACGACACCCATGACGCCGAGGCTCAACTCGAGCTCAAGTGGCGCGCGGTCAAGGAGGACCTCGAACGCTCTCGCGCCGACGCCACCGTGATCGACGCGATCGAGGACGCGGTCATGAACCTGCGTCCTCCGATCGGCCGAAGCGGGCGCGCGGTGATCGCCAACTCCGACGGTGTGGTGATCAACGAGCACCTGGCCCGCGGCCCCGCCGCGAACGTCGTGCGGGTGTCCGAATTGCCTTACCTGGTACCGATTCTCGAGCAGAGCTTCGATCACCCCGACTACGTCCTGGTGGTCGTCGACCACAGCGGCGCCGACATCACCACCCACATCGGCGGGACGCTGCGCACCGAGACCGTCGACGGCGGCGGCTATCCCGTGCACAAGGCCGCGGGCGCCGAGACCGCCGGCTACGGCGACCCCCAGTTGCGCACCGACGAGGCCGCCCGCAAGAACGTGCGGGCGGTGGCCGATCGCGTCGCCGAACTCGCCGACGACAAGGCGATCGAGGTCATCTTCGTGGTCGGTGAGGTGCGATCGCGCTCCGATCTGCTGGCCGCGCTGCCGGAACGACTGCGCGATCGCGCCGTGGCCCTCGAGGTCGGTGCGCGGCACAGCGGCCACGACTTCGGCGAGATCGAGCAGGCCATCGAAGACGAATTCGTCAAGGGCCAGTTGCGGACGATAGACGATGCCGCACAACGCTTTACCGCCGAGATCGGGCGGCAGTCGGGGCTGGCGGCCGAGGGACTGGGTCCGGTGTGCTCGGCGCTGCGTCAGGGCGCGGTGGAGACACTGATCATCGGCGACATCGGCGACGCCACCGTGGTAGCCGACGAAGACCTGACGACCCTCGCCCCCAACGAGAACGTGCTGTCCGAGCAGGGCGCCGCACCCGCCAAGACGCTGCGGGCCGACGAGGCACTGCCGGTATCCGCGATCTCGGTGGGCGCCGCCCTGGTGCGCACCGACGAGCGGATCTCCCCAGCCGACGGGATCGGTGCGGTGCTGCGCTACGCGCCGACGCTGCACCAGAGCGTCGAGTGAAAGAGCGGTGGCGGAGGGATTTGAACCCCCGGACGGTTTTAGCCGTCTCTCGCTTTCAAGGCGAGTGCATTAGGCCGCTCTGCCACGCCACCACGGACAAGGGTAACGGGGGCCGGTAGCGTGGCCGCCATGCGCGCCATCGTCGCCGAATCCCCCGATCAACTGTCCTGGCAGGAAGTGGCCGACGTCTCCGCCGGGCCCGGCGAGGTCCTGATCAAGGTAACCGCCGCCGGCGTGAACCGCGCCGACGTGCTGCAGGCCGCCGGCAAGTATCCGCCCCCGCCCGGCGCCAGCGAGACCATCGGCATGGAGGTGTCCGGCGTCGTCGCCGAGGTCGGCGAGGGCGTCACAGAATGGCCTGCGGGGCAAGAGGTTTGCGCGCTGCTGGCCGGCGGGGGGTATGCCGAATACGTCGTCGTTCCGGCGGGGCAGGTGCTGCCGATCCCGTCCGGCGTGGACCTCGCCGACGCCGCGGGGCTGCCGGAGGTGGCTTGCACCGTGTGGTCGAACCTGGTGATGACGGCGGGCCTGAGCGAGGGCCAGCTGCTGCTGATGCATGGCGGGGCCAGTGGCATCGGCACCCACGCGATCCAGATCGCGCGTGCGCTCGGGGCCCGGGTGGCGGTCACCACCGGCTCGAGGGAGAAGCTCGATTTCTGCCGCGACCTGGGCGCCGAGATCATGATCAACTACCACGACGAAGACTTCGTCGCCCGGGTGCAGGAGTTCGGTGGCGCTGACGTGATCTTCGACATCATTGGGGCGGCGTATCTGGACCGCAACATCGACGCCCTGGCCAGCGACGGAAAACTCGTCATCATCGGCATGCAGGGCGGCGTCAAGGCCGAGCTCAACATCGGCAAACTGCTCGCCAAGCGCGCGGCGGTCATCGGCACCACGCTGCGGGGGCGCCCGACGGCCGGGCCGAACAGCAAAAGCGAGGTCGTGCAGGCGGTGACGGCGTCGGTGTGGCCGATGATCGCCGACGGCCGGGTGCGGCCGATCATCGGCGCCCGCCTGCCCATCCAGCAGGCCGGCGAAGCGCACCAGCGACTGGTGGCGGGCGAGGTGACCGGAAAGATCGTCCTGACGGTCTAGCGGATTCGCGCGCGTAACGAGGCGGCGATTTTCGGGCCTTAGATTCGCCGTGGCGTTACGCTCGCGGCCAAAGGCTTAGCCCAGCCTCAACCCAGGGAAGCCAGCGCGCGCACCAACTGATCGACCTCGGCCGTCGTCGAATAGTGCGCCAGCCCGACGGTGACCGCGCCGCCGATGTCGTTGACGCCCAACACGTCGAGCGCGCGGGAGCTTTCGTTGGTGACGGCCAGAATCCCGTTGTCCGCCAGCCGTTGCACCACCCGTTCGGCGGGCACGCCGTTCAGGGCGAAACTCACCACCGGGATCCGCACCTCCGGGCGGCCGATGACCATCACCAACGGCAACGAGCGCAACGACACCATCAAGTAGTCGTAGATCCGGTTCAGATACGAGGTGGCGGATTGCATCGACACCGCCAGGCGTTCGCGCCGGGTGCCGCGGGCGGATTCGTCGAGCGACGCCAGGTACTCGATGCTGGCGACCACCCCGGCCAGCAGTCCGAACTGGTGCGCGCCGATCTCGAGGCGCGCGGCGCCCGTGGCCTTGGGGTCGGCCGAGATGGAACTGAACGAGTTGAGCAGCGCCGGATCGCGGAACACGATCGCCCCGATCGGTGGCCCGCCCCACGCGGCGGCATTCACCGCCACCACGTCGGCGTCGGCTTCCTTCATGTCGAGCAGCCGGTAGGGCGCGGCGGCGGAATGGTCGACCACCACCAGGCCGCCGACGTCGTGCACCAGCTTTGTCATCACCCGTAGATCGGTGACCGTGCCCATCGTCGCGGACGCCGAGGCGACCGCGACCAGCCGGGTGGACTTCCCGATCAGGCCCTCCCACTGCCACGTCGGCAGCTCGCCCGTCTCGATGTCGATCTCGGCCCACTTGACCTTGGCGCCGTACCGGTGCGCCGCGCGCAGCCAGGGGGCGATGTTGGCTTCTTCGTCCAGGCGGCTGACGATGACCTCGTAGCCCAGGCCGGCCCGCGACGACGACGCTTCGGCCAGCGCCGACAGCAGGATCGCGCGGTCGGCGCCCAACACGACGCCCGCCGGTTCGACGTTGAACAGATCGGCCACCGCCGCCCGGGCCGCCTCCAAGATGGCGGCACTGCGCTGCGCCGACGGGTGCGCCCCCACGGTGGTGGGCCCAGACCTGCGGAAAGCCGTCGACACCGTGGTCGCGACGGAATCGGGAATCAGCATCCCGGCCGGAGCGTCGAAGTGCACCCACCCGTCACCCAGCGACGGATGCAGTCCGCGCACCCGGGCGACGTCATATGCCATGTGGGCCACCTTAGGCTTCCGCGTTTTTTGCGAAACTGTGACGGTAGCGGGTGCCTTGAAAGGCTCCAAGCCGTGCCGGCGAGTCGGTGGCCTCCCGAGCCAGGGCACCCGGCCAGCCATACTAGTCGAGTGGGGCTCTGGTTCGGAACGCTCATTGCATTGTTTTTGCTGATAGCGCCCGGGGCGATCATCGCACGTATCAGTCAGCTGTCTTGGCCGGTCGCTGTCGCGGTGGGCCCGGCGCTGACCTACGGCGTGATTGCGCTCGCCATTATTCCGTTTGGCGCCATCGGAATACCGTGGAACGGCTGGACCGCGCTGGCCGCGCTGGCCGTGGTGTGCCTGGTGATGACCGGTTTCCAGCTGCTGCTCGCCCGCTATCGAGACCGCGACGCCGAAGCCCGCCGGGTCAGCCGCTGGCCGGCGATCACGGTCGCGGCCGGTGTGCTGCTGGGCGTCCTGCTGATCATGTGGGCCGCCTACCGCGGCCTGACCCACTGGCAAAGTGTCCCGAGCACCTGGGACGCGGTCTGGCACGCCAACGAGGTGCGGTTCATCCTCGACACCGGCCAGGCGTCGTCCACCCACATGGGCGAGCTGCGCAACGTCGAAACGCACCACACGCTGTACTACCCGTCGGTGTTCCACGCCCTGACCGCGGTGTTCTGCCAGCTGACCGGGGCGGCGCCCACCACCGGCTACACGTTGAACTCGGTCGCCGCGTCGGTGTGGCTGTTTCCGACCAGCGCCGCGATGCTCACCTGGCGCCTGCTGCGCCCGACCTGGGGCGAGTGGCGCACCGCGGGAGCCGCGGCGACCTCCGCCGCGCTGGCGGCCTCGTTCACCGCGGTCCCCTACGTCGAATTCGCCGTCGCCGCGATGCCCAACCTGGCGGCCTACGGCGCCGCGGTGCCGGCGTTCGTGTTGATCACCTCCACGTTGCGGCACCGCGACCGCATCCCGGCGGGCGTGCTGGCGCTGGTGGGTGTCATGTCGGTGCACATCACCGGCGGTGTGATCGTCCTGTTGATGCTGGCGGCCTGGTGGCTCCTGGAGGCGCTGTGGCATCCCGTGCGCGGCAGGCTGGCCGACGTCGCGGCCCTGGCCTGCATCGCGGTGGTGTCCGGGTTGATCCTGTTGCCGCAGTTCATCAGCGTCCAGGAACAGGAAGACATCATCGCCGGGCACTCGTTTTTGACCTACCTCAGCAAGAAGCGGGGGCTGTTCGACGCCGTCTTCCAGCACTCCCGCCACCTCAACGACTTCCCGGTCCAATACGCGCTGATCGCGTTGGCCGCCATCGGCGGTGTCATCCTGCTGGTCAAGCGGGTCTGGTGGCCGCTGGCCCTGTGGCTGCTGCTGATCGTGGTGAACGTCGACGCCGGGACCCCGATCGGCGGCCCCATCGGCGCGGTGGCCGGGATGTTCGGCGAGTTCTTCTATAAGGATCCGCGCCGGATCGCGGCCGCCACCACCCTGCTGCTGGAACCGATGGCCGGCATCGCGTTGTTCACGATCGTGATCGGCGTCGTGGCCGGCGCCCGACGCGTGTCGGGCCGGTTCAAACCACTGCCCGCCCCGGTCTGGGCGTCGGTCACCGCGGTCCTGCTGGTGGCGACCACGGTGCTCAGCGCCCACCACTACCTCTATCGGCACCTGTGGTTGTTCGGCGACAAGTACGACTCGGTGATGATCGACCAACGCGATCTGATGGCCATGGCTTATCTGGCCAAGCTGCCCGGGGCCCGCGAGACCCTGATCGGCAACGCCAACACCGACGGCACCGCGTGGATGTACGCCGTCGCCGACCTGCACCCGCTATGGACGCACTACGACTACCCACAGCAGATGGGCCCGGGTCCCAACCGCTACATCTTCTGGACCTCGGCCCGCCGGGGCGATTCCGATCCGAGGGTGCTGGAAGCGATTAAAGCGCTCAATATTCGGTACATCTACACCAGCGCGCCGACTGTCCGGGGATTCGCCGTACCCGACGGACTAGTGTCACTGGATAAGTCGAAGTCGTGGTCGCTGATCTACGACAATGGCGGTGCCCGAATTTATGAATGGCGACCGAACGGCACGACGCCACACTCATAGTCCACAAAGGATGGTGAAGTATTGAGTACCCGCAACGACGATGACGACGTCGAAGTCATCGGCGGCGTCGACCCGCGGATCATGGCGATCGCCGATGATGACTCCGACGAGCGCTCCCTGACCGATCTGGTCGAGCAGCCCGCAAAGGTGATGCGAATCGGGACCATGATCAAGCAACTGCTCGAGGAAGTGCGCGCCGCGCCGCTGGACGACGCCAGCCGCAACCGGCTACGGGAGATCCACGCGACCAGCATCCGGGAGCTGGAAGAGGGATTGGCGCCGGAACTGCGTGAGGAGCTCGACCGCCTCACCCTCCCCTTCAACGAGGACGCCGCGCCGTCGGACGCCGAATTGCGCATCGCCCAAGCACAGTTGGTCGGCTGGCTGGAAGGTCTCTTCCACGGCATCCAGACCGCGCTGTTCGCCCAGCAGATGGCCGCCCGCGCCCAGCTGGAAAAGATGCGCCAGGGCGCGCTCCCCCCGGGCATCGGCAAGCCGGGCGGTGCGCCCGGGCACGGCCAGTACCTGTAAGCGACCTCGAGTAGTTCACGGTGTCGGGTCCTCACATCAAGACGCACAACGCGTGGGTGGAATTTCCCATCTTCGATGCCAAGTCGCGCTCGCTGAAGAAGGCCTTCTTGGGCAAGGCGGGCGGCACGATCGGGCGCAACAACTCCAACGTGGTGGTCGTCGAAGCGTTGCGGGACATCACCATGTCCCTCGAGCTGGGCGACCGGGTCGGCCTGGTCGGCCACAATGGAGCGGGGAAATCGACCCTGCTGCGGCTACTTTCGGGCATCTACGAGCCCACCCGGGGCTGGGCGCAGGTCACCGGCCGGGTGGCGCCGATCTTCGACCTCGGCGTCGGGATGGACCCCGAGATCTCCGGCTACGAGAACATCATCATCCGCGGCCTGTTCCTCGGGCAGACCCGAAAACAGATGCAGTCCAAGGTCGATGAGATCGCAGAGTTCACCGAGCTGGGCGACTACCTGTCGATGCCGCTGCGCACCTATTCGACCGGTATGCGGGTGCGCCTGGCCATGGGCGTGGTCACCAGCATCGATCCCGAGATCCTGTTGCTCGACGAAGGCCTGGGGGCGGTGGACGCCGACTTCATGAAGAAGGCCCAGTCGCGGTTGCAGGGCCTGGTGGAGCGGTCCGGAATCCTGGTGTTCGCCAGCCATTCCAACGAATTTTTGGCCCGGCTGTGCAAGACGGCGATGTGGATCGACCACGGTGTCATCCGCATGACCGGCGGCATCGAGGATGTCGTGCGCGCGTACGAGGGGGAGGATGCGGCCCGGCACGTGCGCGAGGTGCTGGCCGAGACCGCCGCCGATAAGCCCTTTGCCCAGCAGGCATCCGGAGATGAGTGACACCGTCGTCGCCGTCGTCGTCACCCACCGGCGCCCCGACGAACTGGCCAAGTCCCTCGATGTGCTGAGCACCCAAACCCGATTGCCCGACCACCTCATCGTCGTCGACAACGATTACTCGGGCGACGATCGCGTCCGCGAACTGGTTGCGGGACAACCCATCCCAACCACCTACCTGGGCTCGCGCCGCAACCTCGGGGGCGCCGGCGGTTTCGCGCTGGGCATGCTGCACGCGTTGGCCCTGGGCGCCGAGTGGGTGTGGCTGGCCGACGACGACGGGCGCCCGCAAGACTCCCACGTTCTGGCCACCCTGCTGGCGTGCGCGGACAAGCACGACCTGGCCGAGGTGTCACCGATGGTGTGCAATTCCGACGACGCGGCGCGGCTGGCGTTTCCGTTGCGTCGTGGCCTGGTATGGCGCAGGCGCGCAAGCGAATTGCGCACCGAAGCTGGACAGGACCTGTTGGGTGGCATCGCGTCGTTGTTCAACGGCGCGCTGTTCCGGGCCACCACGCTGGAAGCGGTCGGCGTCCCGGATCTGCGGCTGTTCATCCGTGGCGACGAAGTCGAGATGCACCGGCGGCTGGTGCGTTCCGGCCTGCCGTTCGGCACCTGCCTCGACGCGGTCTACCTGCATCCGTGCGGATCCGACGAATTCCGGCCGATCCTCGGCGGCCGGATGCACACCCAATATCCCGACAACGCCGCCAAGCGCTTCTTCACCTACCGCAACCGCGGCTACCTGCAGTCACAGCCCGGGTTGCGCAAGCTGGTGGTGCAGGAGTGGGTCCGGTTCGGCTGGTTCTTCTTAATTACCCGTCGCGACCCCCGCGGCCTGGCCGAGTGGATCCGGTTGCGGCGCTTGGGACGTCGTGAGCAATTCGGCCAGCCACCATCGAGACCGGGAGGGCCCCGATGACGTTCCTCGACGCGGCGGCGCAGTCGCGGACATTCACCCGCGCGCGCGGCGATCTGGCCGACGGCTTCCGTCGTCACGAGCTCTGGCTGCACCTGGGCTGGCAGGACATCAAACAGCGTTACCGGCGCTCGGTGTTGGGGCCCTTCTGGATCACGATCGCGACGGGGACCACCGCGGTCGCCATGGGCGGCTTGTACTCCAAGCTGTTTCACCTCGAGCTGTCCGTGCACCTGCCGTATGTGACGCTGGGCCTGATCATCTGGAACCTGATCAACGCCGCCATCCTGGAGGGCGCCGACGTGTTCGTCGCCAACGAGGGACTGATCAAGCAGTTGCCCACCCCGCTGAGCGTGCATGTCTACCGGCTGGTGTGGCGGCAGGTCATCTTGTTCGCGCACAACATCGTCATCTACGTCGTGATCGCGATGATCTATCCCAAGCCGTGGTCGTGGGCCGACCTCGCGGTGATCCCTGCGTTGGCGCTGATCGTGCTCAATTGCATATGGGTGTCACTGTGTTTCGGCATCCTGGCGACCCGCTACCGCGATATCGGCCCGCTGCTCTTTTCCGTCGTGCAGCTGCTGTTCTTCATGACGCCGATCATCTGGAACGACGACACCTTGCGTCAGCAGGGTGCCGGACGCTGGTCGCGCATCGTGGAACTCAACCCGCTGCTGCACTACCTCGACATCGTTCGCGCGCCGCTGCTCGGGGCGCACCAGGAGCTGCGGCACTGGGCCGTGGTGCTGGTGTTGACGGCCGTCGGGTGGGTGCTCGCGGCGTTCGCGATGCGCCAGTACCGCGCCCGGGTGCCGTACTGGGTGTAGCCCGGCAACTTGTCGTAGGGCATGGCTACTATCGAATGTATGTTCGATACAGTGCCCGGTGACCTGGTGTTTCAGGGCGTCGATGACGCCGGCGTGCTGGACCGCGTCACCGCGGCGGCCCGGGCGCAGAACGCGCAGTGCGCGCGGGAGTTGGCGGCGATCGGGGAGCTGTACGCGCGCCGGGCACCGGCCGACGACGCCGAGCGTTTCAACTGGGCCGTCGATGGACACGCGAACGTGGTCGCCGAGGTGGCCGCCGCGCTGGGCATCAGCCGCGGCCGGGCGGCCGGGCGGCTGCACTATGCGATCGCGCTGCGTGAGCGGCTGCCCCGGGTCGCTGAGGTCTTCGCCCAGGGCGGCATCGATTTCCGTCTGATGGCGGCGGTGGTGTACCGCACCGAGCTGATGGAAGACACCGAGTTGATCGCCCGGCTGGACTCCGCGGTGGCCCGGCACGCGCCCAAGTGGATGCGGTTGTCGGGCCCGAAAATGGCTGAGCGCATTGATATGTGGGTGGCGCGTATCGATCCCGCCGGGGTGCGCGTGCCGGGGATGCGCAGTGAGGATCGCCGTGTCGAGATCGGGCCCATCAGCCCGGGGCTGGCGGAGATCTCGGCGAGGGTGCATTCGACCGATGCGGCCGCGGTGGACAGCGCGCTTGACGCGTTGGCCGACTCGGTGTGCCCGAACGACTCACGCACCAGGGCTCAGCGCCGCGCCGACGCTTTGGGCGCGATGGCCGCCGGGCTGACCGCTCTGCGCTGCAACTGTAGCGGCGCGGATTGCGTTGCGGCACAGCGGCCCCCGGGCACCAACGTCATGATCCATCTGCTGGCCAAGCCGGGCGCGGTCAGCGGCGAGGCGCGCGCACCGGCGTATCTACCTGGGTTCGGTCCCTTGCCGACGGCATCGCTGCGCGATCTGGTCGGTGTTGCCAAAACCAAGCCGCTCTCGGTGCCGCCGGATCGCGCGGAAGCCGGGTATAGGCCGTCGACCGCACTGGCCGAATTCGTCCGCTTCCGCGACCTGACATGCCGATTCCCCGGCTGCGACGCTGCGGCGGACGTTTGCGATATCGACCACACGGTGCCGTTTCCGCTCGGCCCCACGCATCCGTCGAACCTCAAGCTGCTCTGCCGCCACCATCACCTGCTCAAGACGTTCTATACGGGCCCCGACGGCTGGCGGGACCGCCAGCTGCCCGATGGCACGGTGGTGTGGACGTCCCCGACGGGGCATGCGTACACCACCAAACCTCTTGGCGGCCTGTATTTTCCGGCGTTGGCGGTCCCGACGGGAACGTTGACACTGCCGACCTTCACGCCGGCACCCGCGCAGGACCGCGGTGTGATGATGCCGGCCCGGCGACGGACCCGGGCCGAGGATCA
This sequence comes from Mycobacterium sp. NTMscope_MAC_269, assembly GCF_976985695.1. Taxonomy (NCBI): domain Bacteria; kingdom Bacillati; phylum Actinomycetota; class Actinomycetes; order Mycobacteriales; family Mycobacteriaceae; genus Mycobacterium; species Mycobacterium sp. NTMscope_MAC_269. The sequence continues at coordinate 4,993,031 of NZ_OZ335668.1, read as the reverse complement.
CGCCGCCCGGGTCCGCTGGGAGCGCGGCCTCAACGAGGCACGCATCGGCGCCGAGGCGGCACGCGAGGCCGAGCGGTCGGCGCCCAACATCAACGACCCGCCGCCCTTTTAGATTTCTTGTTCCCCCGCTGATGGTGGCGGGCTGCCTCATCGTGGTGTCACACTGGTACGCCACCTGAGCACACTGGGCGAAAGGTCCACGGACGTGAGCAAGAAAGTCCAATCGGCAGCGGACGCCGCGCGGAACAACCTCGAGGCTGAGCTGGACCGGCTGCGGCAGCGGCGCGACCGCCTCGAGGCCGAAGTCAAGAACGACCGCGGGATGGTGGGCGATCACGGCGACGCGGCCGAGGCGATCCAGCGCGCCGACGAGCTCGTCGTCCTGTCCGACCGGATCAACGAATTGGACCGGCGTTTGCGGGCCGGGCCGCCGGACTCCGACTCGTCGGAGACGCTGCCCGGCGGCACGGAGGTGACGCTGCGGTTCGCCGACGGTGAGGTGGTCACGATGCACGTGATCTCCATCGTCGAGGAGACGCCGGTGGGCCGGGAGGCCGAGACGCTGACCGCGCGCAGTCCGCTGGCCCAGGCCCTGGCCGGGCGCAAGCCGGGCGACACGGTGACCTACTCCACCCCGCAGGGCGAGAACCAGGTCGAGTTGATCGCGGTCAAGCTGCCCCACTGACGCAGCCCGACGCTGCCCGCCGGGTCCCGCCGGCCCCGTTAAACTCCCCCAATGCTTCCCCCCGAGTCCCCGACCGCGCCGGAGCGGCTGAGCCTGACGACGCAGGTCACGCGTTTCGTCGTCACGGGCGGCCTGGCGGGGATCGTGGACTTCGGGCTCTACTTGGTGTTGTTCAAGGCGGCGCACGTCCAGGTCGACGTGGCCAAGTCCATCAGCTTCGTCGTCGGCACCATCACCGCCTACCTGATCAACCGCCGGTGGACCTTCCAGGCGCCGCCCAGCACCGCCCGGTTCGTCGCGGTCATGGTCCTCTACGCCATCACCTTCGCCGTGCAGGTCGGGCTGAACCACCTGTGTCTGGCGTTTCTGCACTACCAGGGGTGGGCGATCCCGGTCGCGTTCGTGATCGCGCAGGGCACCGCGACGGTGATCAACTTCGTCGTGCAGCGGGCCGTAATCTTCCGCATCCACTGAGCCGCCGTCGGCAGGCGGTACCCTCTTTGACGATGTCGAGCACCGATCCCGTGACCAAGCCCGCCCGGCTGATGGGCTTTGGGCGCACCGCACCGTCGGTGGCCCAGGTGCTGTCCACTCGCGATCCCGAGGTGATCGCCCAGGCGGTGGCCCGGGCGGCCGACTCGGGCGGCCGCGGCGTGATCGCGCGCGGGCTGGGCCGGTCCTACGGCGACAACGCGCAAAACGGCGGCGGCCTGGTGATCGACATGACCGGCCTCAACCGCATCCACTCGATCAGCGCCGACACCCGCCTGGTCGATGTCGACGCCGGAGTCAGCCTGGACCAATTGATGAAGGCGGCGCTCCCGTTCGGGCTCTGGGTTCCGGTGCTGCCGGGAACGCGGCAGGTGACCGTGGGCGGGGCGATCGCGTGCGACATCCACGGCAAGAACCACCACAGCGCGGGCAGCTTCGGCAACCATGTGCGGTCAATGGATCTGCTCATGGCCGACGGCACCGTGCGCACCATCACCCCGGACGGAGACGACGCCGAGCTGTTCTGGGCGACCGTCGGGGGCAACGGCCTGACCGGGATCGTGCTGCGCGCAACCATTGTCATGACTCCGACGGAGACGGCCTACTTCATCGCCGACGGCGTGGCCACCAAGGATCTCGACGAGACGGTGGCCGTCCACCTCGACGGCAGCGAAGCCAACTACACCTACTCCAGCGCCTGGTTCGACCTGATCAGTCCGCCGCCGAAGCTCGGGCGGGCCGCGGTCAGCCGCGGCAGTTTGGCGAAGCTGGATCAACTGCCGAAAAAACTCGCCAAGAATCCGCTGAAATTCGATGCGCCGCAGCTATTGACGGTGCCGAACCTGTTTCCGGTCAGCGCGATGAACAAGCTGTCGTTCATGGCCATCGGTGAGACGTATTACCGCCTCGGCGGAACCTACTCGGGCAAGATCCAGAACCTGTCGCAGTTCTACCACATGCTGGACTTGGTCAGCGGCTGGAACAACGCTTATGGCCCAAGGGGTTTCGCCCAGCACCAGTTCCTGGTTCCGCCGAACGCCATGGACGAATTCAAGGCCATCATCCGCTGGATTCAAACCACCGGACACTACTCGGCACTGAACGTGTTCAAGCTTTTCGGGCCGGGCAACCGCGCCCCCCTGAGTTTCCCCATGGCCGGCTGGAATGTCGCGATGGACTTCCCCAACAAGCCCGGGATCAACGAGTTCCTCAACGAACTCGACCGGCGCGCACTGGAATTCGGCGGACGGGTCTATACCGCCAAGGACTCCCGTGTCAGCGCGGAAACCTTTCACGCCATGTATCCGCGCATCGACGAATGGATCGCGATACGCCGCAAGGTCGACCCCTTGCGGGTGTTCGCCTCGGACATGGCCCGACGTTTGGAGCTGCTCTAAATGGTGTTGGACGCCGTGGGAAATCCGCAGACCATCCTGCTGCTCGGCGGCACCTCCGAGATCGGGCTGGCCATCTGCGAACGCTACCTGCAGAACGCGCACGCGCGAATCGTGCTGGCCGCCATGCCCAACGACCCGGGCCGCGACGCCGCCGTCGCGCAACTGAAGGCCGCCGGTGCGCGATCGGTGGAGTTGATCGATTTCGAAGCCACCGACCCCGACACGCACCCCAAAATGATCGATCAGGCGTTCGCCAATGGCGACGTCGACGTGGCGATCGTCGCATTCGGCATCCTCGGTGACGCCGAGGAGCTGTGGCAGAACCAGCACAAGGCCGTGCTGGCCGCCGAAATCAACTACACCGCCGCGGTTTCGGTGGGTGTGCTGCTGGCCGAGAAGATGCGCGCCCAGGGCTTCGGCCAGATCATCGCGATGAGTTCTGCCGCCGGCGAGCGGGTGCGACGGTCCAACTTCGTCTACGGCTCCACCAAGGCGGGTCTGGACGGCTTCTACCTGGGGTTGGGAGAAGCGTTGCGCGAGTTCGGGGTTCGTGTCCTGGTGATTCGCCCCGGCCAGGTGCGCACCCGGATGAGCGCGCACGTCAAGGAAGCGCCGCTTACCGTCGATAAGGAATACGTCGCCAACCTCGCGGTCACCGCTGCCGCAAAGGGTAAGGAATTGGTTTGGGCACCAGCAGCATTCCGCTATGTGATGATGGTGTTGCGACACGTCCCGCGCCCCATCTTCCGCAAGCTGCCAATCTGATCATGCGTAACGCGCTGGCCACCCTTGGCCAGATGGCCCTGGCGGCGCTGGTTGCGGTGGCCGTCGCGGTGGTGTCGCTGATCGCCATCTCGCGCGTGCAATGGCCGGCCTTTCCCTCATCGAACCAACTGCACGCGCTGACCACCGTCGGGCAGGTCGGCTGCCTGGCCGGTCTGGTCGCCGTGGCCTGGGTGTGGCGGCGCGGACACCGGTGGCTCGCCCAGGTGGGCGGGCTGGTGTTCGTGTCCGCGTTCACCGTCGTCACCCTGGGCATGCCGCTCGGGGCGACCAAGCTGTACCTGTTCGGCATCTCCGTCGACCAGCAGTTCCGCACCGAATACGTCACCCGGCTCGCCGACAACCCCGCCCTGCGCGACATGACCTACCTCGGGCTGCCGCCGTTTTACCCACCCGGCTGGTTCTGGATAGGCGGGCGCGCTGCCGCGCTCAGCGGGGCACCGGCGTGGGAGATCTTCAAGCCGTGGGCCATCACCTCGATCGCCGTCGCCGTCGCGATCGCGCTGGTGTTGTGGTGGCGGATGGTCCGGTTCGAGTACGCGCTCATCGTCACCACCGCGACGGCCGCGGTCACGCTCGCCTACGGCTCGCCCGAGCCCTACTCGGCGATGATCACCGTGCTGTTGCCGCCGGTGCTGGTGCTGACCTGGTCGGGCCTGCGCGCCGCGGACCGTCCGGGCGCGGGCCGCCGGGCGGGCTGGGGTGCGGTGATCGGCGCCGGAATTTTCGTGGGGTGGACGGCCACCTGGTACACCCTGCTGTTCGGGTTCAGCGCGTTCGCGATCGGGCTGATGGCGCTGTGGCTGGCCGGCGTGCGCTGGCATCAAGACGGTGCGAAGGCCGCGCTCGATCCGCTGCGGCGGCTGGCGGTCATCGCCGGCGTCGCCGTGGTGATCGGCTGCACCACCTGGTTGCCGTTCCTGCTGCGAGCGGCCCGCAGTCCGATCAGCAACACCGGCGGTGCCGCCCACTACCTGCCGGCCGACGGGGCCGAGCTGACCTTCCCGATGCTGCAGTTCACGCTGCTCGGGGTCGTCGCCATGATCGGCACGCTGTGGCTGGTGGTGCGGGCCGGATCCTCGGTGCGGGCGGGCGCGCTGGCCATCGGGGTGCTGGCGATCTACCTGTGGTCGCTGTTGTCGATGCTCACCACGCTGGCGCGCGTCACGCTGTTGTCGTTCCGGCTGCAGCCGACCCTGAGTGTGTTGCTGGTGGCCGCCGGGGTGTTCGGATTTGTCGAATTCGCCGCGGCGTGGCGCGAGCGCAGCCGCGCGGTGGTCCCGGTGGCCGGCGCCATCGGGCTGGCCGCCGCGATCGCGTTCAGCCAGGACATCCCCGACGTGCTGCGCCCCGACCTCACCATCGCCTACACCGACACCGACGGCAACGGGCAGCGCGGCGACCGGCGCCCGCCCAGCGCCGAAAAGTTCTACGCGACAATCGATCACGACATCACGCAGGTGACCGGCAAGCCCCGCGACCAGACCGTGGTGATGACGGCCGACTACAGCTTCCTGTCCTTCTACCCCTACTGGGGATTCCAGGGGCTCACGTCGCACTACGCCAACCCGCTCGCGCAATTCGACCTACGGGCCGCGCAGATCACCAAGTGGTCCAAGCTCAAAAACGCCGACGAGTTGATCCGCGCCCTGGACTCCTGCCCCTGGCCGGCGCCGACGGTCTTCCTGATGCGCCGCGGCGCGAACGGCAACTACACCCTGCGGCTGGCCGAGGATGTCTACCCCAACCAGCCCAACGTGCGGCGCTACACCGTCGACTTGCGCGGCGCCCTGTTCGACAGCCCGCGCTTCGTCGTCCGCAGCGTCGGCCCCTTCGTACTGGCCATCCGCAAACCGGCGGCGTAACGGCTGATGAGCACCGAGACCACGCCTCAAACGGGGCCGCACCCGGGGCAAGAACTAGCATCTAGCACCGTGCAAGACAGGGAAGCCAATCACCGGATCGCCCGGCTGGTTGCTTCCGTCGCCGGGCTGCTCGGCGTGCTGCTGGCGATCGCCACACCGCTGCTACCGGTCGACCAGACGACCGCCCAGCTGAACTGGCCCCAGAACGGCACCTTCGGCAGCGTCGACGCGCCCCTGATCGGTTACGTCGCCACCGATTTGAACATCACCGTCCCGTGTCAGGCCGCTGCCGGGCTGACCGGCGGGGGCAACGCCGGCAGGACGGTGTTGCTGTCGACGGTGCCCAAGCAGGCGCCCAAGGCCGTCGATCGGGGACTGCTGATCGTGCGGGCCAACGACGAGCTGGTGCTGGTGGTGCGCAACGTCCCGGTGGTGAGCGCCCCGCTGAGCCAGGTGCTCAGCCCGGCGTGTGAGCGGCTGACGTTCACCGCGCACGCCGATCGGGTCACCGCCGAGTTCGTCGGGCTGACCCAGGGACCCAACGCCGAGCATCCCGGCTCGCCGCTGCGCGGGGAGAAGAGCGGCTATGACTTCCGGCCGCAGATCGTCGGCGTCTTCACCGATCTGAGCGGACCGGCGCCGACGGGCCTGCACTTCTCGGCGACCATCGACACCCGCTACAGCAGCAGCCCCACCCCGCTGAAGATGGCGGCGATGATCCTCGGGCTGGTACTGACCGCCGCCTCCCTGATCGCGCTGCACCGGCTCGACACCGCCGACGGAACCCGGCACCGCCGCTTCCTGCCCGCGCGCTGGTGGTCGATCGGCGCGCTGGACACCCTGGTCATCGCGGTGCTGGTGTGGTGGCATTTCGTCGGCGCCAACACCTCCGACGACGGCTACATCCTGACCATGGCCCGGGTGTCCGAGCACGCCGGCTACATGGCCAACTACTACCGCTGGTTCGGCACGCCTGAGGCTCCCTTCGGCTGGTACTACGACCTGCTGGCGCTGTGGGCCCACGTGAGCACCACCAGCATCTGGATGCGGTTGCCCACCCTGGTGATGGCGCTGACGTGCTGGTGGGTGATCAGCCGGGAGGTCATGCCCCGCCTGGGCCACGCGGTCAAGCAGAACCGCGCGGCGGCCTGGACGGCGGCGGGCACGTTCCTGGCGGTCTGGCTCCCGCTCGACAACGGCCTGCGCCCCGAGCCGATCATCGCCCTGGGCATCCTGCTGACGTGGTGTTCGGTGGAGCGCGCGGTGGCCACCAGCCGGCTGCTGCCGGTGGCGATCGCGTGCATCATCGGCGCGCTGACCCTGTTCTCCGGCCCGACGGGCATCGCCTCGATCGGCGCCCTGCTGGTCGCGATCGGGCCGCTGCGCACCATCCTGCACCGCAGGATCACCCGGTTCGGCGCGCTGCCGCTGGTGCTGCCGTTGCTTGCCGCGGTCACCGTCACCGCCATCCTGATCTTCCGCGACCAGACGCTGGCCGGTGAGGTCCAGGCCACGATGCTCAAGCGGGCCGTCGGCCCCAGCCTGAGCTGGTTCGACGAACACATCCGTTACGAGCGGCTGTTCATGGCCAGCCCCGACGGGTCGGTCGCCCGCCGGTTCGCCGTGCTGGCGCTGGTTCTCGCACTCGGGGTCACGGTCGCAATGTCGTTGCGCAAGGGCCGAATTCCGGGTACCGCCGCCGGGCCGAGCCGGCGCATCGTCGGAATCACCATCATCTCGTTCGTCGCGATGATGTTCACCCCCACCAAATGGACCCACCACTTCGGGGTGTTCGCCGGGCTCGCCGGCCCGCTGGGCGCGCTCGCCGCGGTCGCGGTGACGGCCGTGGCCATGCGGTCGAGGCGCAACCGCACCGTGTACGCCGCGGTGGTGCTGTTCCTGGTGGCGCTGTCGTTCGCCAGCGTCAACGGCTGGTGGTACGTCTCGAATTTCGGGGTGCCCTGGTCGAACGCGTTCCCGGCGTGGCACTACGCCTTTGCCACCGCGCTGCTCGGGCTGACGGTGGTGGTGCTGCTGCTGGCGGCATGGTTCCACTTCGTCTCCCCCGACAACGGTCCGCCCAAAACCCGTTACGGTGCACGCGCGGCCGGAATCATCCAGTCCCCGTTGGCCATTGCGACGTGGGTGCTGGTGGTGTTCGAGGTGGCGTCGCTGACGCTGGCGATGACCGACCAGTATCCGGCGTGGTCGGTGGGGCGCTCCAACCTGCAAGCGCTGACCGGAAAGTCGTGTGGACTGGCCGAGGACGTGCTGGTGGAGCAGGACCCTAACGTGGGCATGCTGTCGCCGGTGAATGCCTCGACGGCGGACGCCCTGGGCGCCGGCATGTCGGAAGCCTTCACGCCCAACGGAATTCCCGCCGATGTGCGCGCCGACCCCGTGATGGAACGCCCGGGTGACCGCAGCTTCGTCAACGACGAGGAGAAGACCGGCAGCAACCAGGCGGGCACCGAGGGCGGCACCACCCCCGCGCCGGGCATCAACGGATCGTCGGCCCAGCTGCCCTTCAGCCTCGACCCCGCGCGCACACCGGTGCTCGGCAGCTGGCGCTCGGGCATCCAGATTCCGGCACACCTGCGGTCGGGCTGGTACCGGCTGCCGCCGCGCGACAAGGCCGGACCACTGCTGGTGGTCAGCGCGTCCGGGCGCTTCGACCCCCGCGAGGTCCAGGTGCAGTGGGCCACCGACGAGCGGGCGGCCAGTGGACATCCCGGCGGCTCGTTCCAATTCGCCGACGTCGGTGCATCCCCGGCGTGGCGCAACCTGCGACTGGCGCTGTCGGCAATCCCCAATTCCGCCACCCAGATTCGGTTGGTCGCCGACGACGAAGACTTGGCGCCGCAGCACTGGATCGCCCTGACGCCGCCGCGCATTCCGCAGCTGCGCACGCTGCAGGACGTGGTGGGCTCCACCGATCCGGTGTTTCTGGACTGGCTCGTCGGGCTGGCCTTCCCGTGCCAGCGCCCGTTCGGCCATCAGAACGGCGTCGACGAGACACCGAAATGGCGCATCCTGCCCGACCGGTTCGGCGCCGAGGCCAACTCGCCCGTGATGGACAACAACGGCGGTGGTCCGCTGGGCGTCACCGAGCTGCTGGCCAAGGCGACCACGATGGCCACCTATTTGAAGGACGACTGGTCCCGCGACTGGGGCTCGCTGCAACGGTTGACGCCGTATTACCCGGGCGCGCAGCCCGCCGACCTGCTGTTGGGAACGGCGACGCGCGGCGGTCTGTGGAACCCGGCGCCGCTGCGCAAGACCTAGAACCGCGGCGCCTTCGGGCGCACCCTTGAGCTGCAGGCATCGGTAAGTCTAGACTTACCGTTCGTGGCCACTTACCAAGCCGGTGACGTGTGGCTGGCCCTGGCGGACGGGACGCGGCGCGCCATCGTGGAACGCCTCGCGCACGGCCCGGCGGCCGTCGGCGAATTGGCCCGCGGCCTACCGGTCAGCCGGCCCGCGGTGTCCCAACACCTCAAGGTGCTCAAGTGCGCCGGGCTGGTGCGCGACCGCGCCGCGGGAACCCGCCGCGTCTATCAGCTCGACCCCACCGGTCTCGAGGCACTGCGCGCCGATCTCGACCGGTTCTGGACCCAGGCGCTGGCCGGCTATGCGCAGACCATCGACGAGATCAACGAAGGAGCACCATGACGCCGCAGCGGACCCCCACCGTCACCCATCACGTCGTCGTCAACGCTGCCATCGAGCGCGCGTTCGCCGTCTTCACCGAACGGTTCGGCGCGTTCAAGCCGCGCGAGCACAACCTGCTGGCGGTTCCCATCGCCGAGACCGTGTTCGAGCCCCGCGTGGGCGGCCACATCTATGACCGCGGCGTCGACGGCAGCGTCTGTCGATGGGCGCGGATCCTGGTCTACGAGCCGCCGCATCGCGTGGTGTTCAGCTGGGACATCGGGCCGACGTGGCAACTGGAGTCCGACACCGCGAAGACCAGCGAGGTCGAAGTCCGCTTCACCTCCGAGGACGGCCAGCGCACCCGGGTGGACCTCGAACACCGCCATCTCGACCGCCACGGGCCGGGCTGGCCATCGGTGGCCGACGGGGTCGACGGCGATGCGGGCTGGCCGCTGTACCTGGGCCGCTACGTCGAGCTGTTGAGCGGCGGTGACCCGCGATGACCGCCGACCTGATGCCCATGGCCCGCGCCGAGCGGGCGGACCTGGCGGACTTTTTGGCCACGCTGACGCCGCCGGACTGGAATGCGCCCAGCCTGTGCACGCAATGGAGCGTGAAAGACGTTGTGGCGCATGTGATCAGCTACGAAGAACTCGGCACCCTGGGGCTGCTGAAGCGCTTCGCAAAGGGCCGGGTGGTGCGGGCCAACCAGGTGGGCGTCGACGAATTCGCCGACCTGACCCCGCAACAATTGCTGGAATTCCTGCGCGCCCACCTCCAACCACGGGGATTGACAGCGGGTTTCGGCGGAATGATCGCACTCGTCGACGGCACGATCCATCACCAGGACATCCGCCGCGCGCTTGGCCGGCCGCGCGAGGTCCCGCACGACCGGCTCGAGCGGGTCCTGTCCCTGGTTCCGGGCAATCCCCGGCTCGGCGCGGGACGGCGAGTCAAGGGTTTGCACCTGCGCGCCACCGACCTCGAGTGGACGCACGGCGACGGGCCCGAAGTGACCGGCCCCGGCGAGGCGCTACTCATGGCGATGTCCGGGCGCCCGGCCGCGCTCGGCGACCTCGGCGGCCCCGGGCACGCCACGCTGGCGGCCCGGCTCGGCGGATAGCGACCGCCCGCTGCGCGGCCCCGCATCCTCAGCGGACACAGGCCCGTCGCTTACGATCGAGCCTCGTGCCCCACGACCGTAATGAGCGATCGCAGCGGATCCCACGATCGGTGGCCGCGGTCGCGGGACTTCTGGGGCTGTTCCTGTGCCTGCTCGTCCCGGTGCTTCCGGCGAAGCAGACCACGGCGACGGTGCTGTGGCCGCAGGGCACAACTGAGGGCCCCGACGGGCACGTCAGCCAGATCACCGCGCCCCTGGTGTCGGGGGCGCCCCGGGCGCTGGACATCTCCATTCCCTGCCCGGACATCGCCACCCTGCCCGCCGACGGCGGCTTGGTGGTCTCGACGTTGCCGCCCGGTGGCATGGACGCCGGGAAGAACGGGCTGTTCGTGCGGGCCAACAAGGACGTCGTCGTCGTGGCGTTCCGCGACACCGTCGCGGCGGTGGCGCAGCGCTCGGCCATCGCCGCCGGCGGCTGCACCGTGCTGCACGCCTGGGCCGGCATCGGGTCGGCCGGCGCCGAGTTCGTCGGCCTCCCCGGCGCCTCAGGCGTCCTGCCGCCCGAGAAGAAGCCGCAGGTCGGCGGGATCTTCACCGACCTGAAGGTGCCCGCGGGGCCGGGCCTCTCAGCCCGCATAGACATCGACACCCGATTCATCACCGCGCCCACCGCCGCCAAGAAGATCGTGATGGCCTTCGGCGTCCTCTCGGTGCTGGCCGCCATCATCGCGCTCGCGGTGCTGGACCGCCGCAGCCGAGGCGGCGGCACGCTGCTCAACTGGCGCTCCCCCATCGCCTGGCTGTCCAGGTACCGCCCCGCCACCCACCTGGCCAACTGGCGGCGCGTCGGACTCGCGACATGGATCGCCGACGCCGGCGTGATCGCAACCCTGTTGCTGTGGCACGTCATCGGCGCCACCACGTCGGATGACGGCTACAACCTGACCATCGCCCGCGTCGCTCCCGGCGCCGGCTACGTCGCCAACTATTACCGCTACTTCGGCACCACCGATGCCCCCTTCGACTGGTATCTCGGGGTGCTGTCCAAGTTCGCCTCGGTGAGCACCGCCGGCGTCTGGATGCGGCTGCCCGCCACGCTGGCCGGAATCGGCTGCTGGTTGATCATCAGCCACTGGATGCTGCGCCGGCTGGGCCCCGGCAGGGGCGGGCTGGCCGCCAACCGCGTCGCGGTCTTCACGGCGGGCGCGGTGTTCGTCGCGGCCTGGCTGCCGTTCAACAACGGGCTGCGGCCCGAACCGCTGATCGCGCTCGGGGTGCTGATCACCTGGATGCTGGTCGAGCGCGCGATCGCGCTGCGACGGCTCGCCCCGGCGGCGGTGGCCATCATCGTGGCCCTGTTGAGCGCGACGCTGGCGCCGCAGGGTTTGATCGCCGTCGCCGCGCTGCTCACCGGGGCGCGGGCCGTCGCCCAGACGATCCGGCGCCGCCGGGCCACCGACGGGCTGCTGGCACCGCTGGCGGTGCTCGCGGCGTCGCTCGCGGTGATCCTCGTGGTGGTGTTCCGCAGCCAGACGCTGGCCACGGTGCTCGAATCCGCCCGCATCAAATACAAGGTCGGGCCGACGATCGCCTGGTACCAGGATTGGCTGCGCTACTACTTCCTGACCGTCGAGTCCAATCCCGACGGGTCGATGGCGCGGCGGTTCGCGGTGCTGATCCTGCTGCTGTGCCTGTTCGGCATGTTGGTCATCCTGCTGCGCCGCGGACGCGTCCCCGGCGTGGCCAGTGGCCCGGCGTGGCGGCTGATCGGCACCACCGCGATCGGCCTGCTGCTCCTGACATTCACCCCGACGAAGTGGGCGATCCAGTTCGGCGCCTTCGCGGGGCTGGCCGGGGCGCTGGGCGCGGTCACCGCGTTCGCGTGCTCGCGGATCGGCCTGCACAACCGCCGCAACCTGACGCTGTACGTGACCGCGCTGCTGTTCGTCCTGGCGGTGGCCACCTCGGGCATCAACGGCTGGTTCTACGTCGGCAACTACGGGGTGCCCTGGTACGACATCCAGCCGGTCGTCGCCAGCCACCCGGTGACGTCGATGTTCCTGACGTTGTCGATCATCACCGGGCTGCTGGCCGCCTGGCAGCACTTCCGGATGGACTACGCCGGCCACACTGAGGTCAAGGACAACCGGCGCAACCGCGTCCTGGCGTCCACCCCGCTGCTGGTGGTCGCGACCATCATGGTCGTCGGCGAGGTCGCGTCGCTGACCAAGGGCGCGGTGTTCCGCTACCCGCTCTACACCACGGGCAAGGCCAATCTCGCCGCGATCAGTTCGGGGTTGTCGTCCCGCAGCTGCGCCATGGCCGACGACGTGCTGGCCGAGCCCGACCCCAATGCCGGCATGCTGTCGCCGGCGCCGGGCCAGACGTTCGGCCCCGACGGCCCCCTCGGCGGCGTCAATCCGGTGGGCTTCAAACCCGACGGCGTGGGCACGGATCTGAGGTCGTACCCGGTGGTCACCAAGCCGGGGGTGGTCAATTCCGACGCGTCACCCAACAAGCCGAACGCGGCCATGAGTGACTCCGCGGGTACGGCCGGCGGGAAAGGCCCGGTCGGTGTCAACGGCTCATCCGCGGCGCTGCCGTTCGGGCTGGACCCCGCCCGCACGCCGGTGATGGGCAGCTACGGCGAAAACTCCCTGGCCGCCACCGCCACCTCGGCGTGGTACCAGCTGCCGCCCCGCACCCCGGATCGCCCGATCGTCGTGGTGTCGGCGGCCGGCTCCGTCTGGTCCTACAAAGAAGACGGCACCTTCACCTACGGACAGTCGCTCAAACTGCAATGGGGAGTTGCCCGCCCGGAGGGGACGACCCAGCCGCTCGCCGAGGTGCAGCCGATCGACATCGGCCCAGAACCGGCGTGGCGCAATCTGCGGTTCCCGCTGACCTGGGCGCCACCCGAGGCCAACGTGGCGCGCATCGTCGCCTACGACCCGAACCTGAGTTCGGATCAGTGGTTCGCGTTCACGCCGCCCCGGGTCCCGGTGACCGAAACCCTGCAGCAGCTGATCGGGTCGCGCACACCCGTGCTGATGGACATCGCGACCGCCGCGAACTTCCCGTGCCAGCGGCCGTTCTCCGAACACCTTGGCGTCGCCGAACTTCCGCAGTACCGCATCCTGCCCGACCACAAACAGACGGCGTCGTCGTCGAACGGCTGGCAGGCCGGCGAGGCGGGCGGCCCGTTCCTGTTCGCCCAGACGATGCTGCGCACCTCGACGATCTCGACGTATCTGCGCGGCGACTGGTATCGCGACTGGGGATCCGTGGAGCAGTACTTCCGGCTGGTGCCGGCTGATCAGGCGCCGGACGCCGTTATCGAACAGGGTGTGATGACAGTGCACGGCTGGAGCCGGCAGGGACCGATTCGGGCGCTCCCGTGAGCGCGCCGACCGCCAGCGACGACGTGCGGATGACGCGCTGGGTGGCGACCATCGCCGGCCTGATCGGGTTCGTGCTGTCGGTAGCCACCCCGCTGCTGCCCGTCGTGCAAACCACCGCGACGCTCAACTGGCCACAGAACGGTCAGCTGAACAGCGTTACCGCACCGCTGATTTCGCTGACCCCGGTCGACGTGACGGCAACCGTGCCGTGCTCGGCGGTGCGCGCCCTGCCGCCGGAGGGCGGGGTCGTGCTGAGTACGGCGCCCAAGAAGGGCAAGGACGCCGCCCTCAACGCGCTGTTCGTGGTCGTCAACGGCAAGCGGGTCGACGTCACCGACCGCAACGTGGTGATCGCCAGCGCGCCCCGGGATCAGGTGGCCTCCCCGCAGTGTCAGCACATCGACATCACCTCGACGAAGGCCGGCGCCTTCGCCACCTTTGTCGGACTCAATGATCCGGCGGGCAAACCCATCAGCGGCGGTTTCCCCGATCCCAACCTGCGGCCGCAGATCGTCGGGGTGTTCACCGACCTGAGCGGTCCGGCTCCGGCCGGTTTGAGGCTGTCGGCGACCATCGACACCCGGTTCTCCACCACCCCAACCACTTTGAAACTGGCCGCGATGGTCGCGGCGATCGTGGCCACCATCGTCGCACTGGTCGCGTTGTGGCGGCTCGACCAGCTGGACGGGCACCGGATGCGCCGGCTCATTCCGGCGAACTGGCGCACCTTCACTCTCGCCGATGTCGCGGTGATCGGCGGGTTCGTCCTCTGGCACGTGATCGGGGCGAACTCGTCCGACGACGGCTACATCCTCGGCATGGCCCGCGTCGCCGACCGCGCCGGATACATGTCGAACTACTTCCGGTGGTTCGGCAGCCCCGAAGACCCCTTCGGCTGGTACTACAACCTGCTGGCGCTGATGACCCATGTCACCGACGCCAGCCTGTGGATGCGGTTGCCGGACTTGATCGCCGGAATCGTGTGCTGGCTGCTGCTCTCGCGCGAGGTGCTGCCCCGTCTGGGGCCCGCGGTGGCCTCCAGCAAGGCCGCCAACTGGGCGGCGGGCACGGTGCTGCTGACGGCCTGGATGCCGTTCGACAACGGCCTGCGCCCCGAGCCGATCATCGCCGTCGGTTCGCTGATCACCTACGTGCTGATCGAGCGCTCCATGCGCTACAGCCGGCTCACCCCCGCCGCGCTGGCGGTCATCACCGCGGCTTTCACGCTCGGCGTCCAGCCCACCGGCTTGATCGCGGTCGCCGCGCTGATCGCCGGCGGCCGGCCGATCCTGCGAATTTTGGTCCGCCGCCACCGCCTGGTCGGCACGTGGCCGCTGGTGGCGCCCATGCTGGCCGCCGGCACGGTCATCCTGACCGTCGTGTTCGCCGACCAGACACTGTCAACCGTGCTGGAAGCCACCAGGATTCGCACGTCGATCGGCCCCAGCCAGGCCTGGTACACCGAGAACCTGCGCTATTACTACCTGATTCTGCCCACCGTCGATGGCTCGCTGTCGCGCCGGTTCGGGTTCCTGATCGCCGCGCTGTGTCTGTTCACGGCCGTGTTCATCATGTTGCGGCGCAAGCGAGTTCCGGGAGTGGCCCGCGGGCCGGCGTGGCGGCTGATGGGTGTCATCTTCGGCACCATGTTCTTCCTGATGTTCACACCCACCAAGTGGGTGCACCACTTCGGGCTCTTCGCGGCGGTGGGGGCGGCGATGGCCGCCCTGACCACCGTGCTGGTCTCACCGGCGGTGTTGCGCTGGTCGCGCAACCGGATGGCGTTCCTTGCGGCGGTATTTTTCGTGTTGGCCCTGTGTTTCGCCACCACCAACGGCTGGTGGTATGTCTCCAGCTACGGTGTTCCGTTCAACAGCGCGATGCCGAAGATCGGCGGAATCACAATCAGCACAATCTTTTTCGCGCTGTTTGTGATCGCAGTCCTCTACGCGATCTGGTTGCATTTCGCGTCCCGCGACCATGGCGAAGGCCGGCTGGCCCGGGCGCTGACGGCGGCGCCGGTGCCCCTCGCGGCGGGCTTCATGGCGCTGGTGTTCATCGCGTCGATGACGGCCGGCATCGTGCGGCAGTACCCCACCTACTCCAACGCGTGGGACAACCTGCGCGAGTTCAGCGGCGGCTGCGGGCTGGCCGATGACGTGCTCGTCGAGCCGGACAGCAACGCCGGCTTCATGGCGCCGCTACCCGGCAATTACGGACCATTGGGGCCGCTGGGTGGTGAGCGCCCAACAGGATTCACGCCGAACGGCGTTCCGGACCGCACCCTGGCCGAGTCGGTCAAGGAAACGTCGGTGCCGCAGCCCGGAACCGACTATGACTGGGATGCACCACTCAAGCTGACGACGCCGGGTATCAACGGATCGACGGTACCGCTGCCCTACGGCCTGAACCCTCAGCAAGTTCCGGTAGCGGGCAGCTTCGCCACCGGCGCGCAACAGCAGAGCAGGCTGAACTCGGCGTGGTACCAGCTGCCCAAACCCGACGCCGGACACCCACTGGTCGTCATCAGCGCCGCGGGCACCATCACCGGCAACAGCATCCTGCACCACCACACCACCGGGCAGACGGTGGAATTGGAATTCGGCAGGCCCGGCCCGGACGGCTCCGTACTGGCGGCGGGCCGCCTGGTGCCCTACGACCTCTACGGCGAACAACCCAAGGTGTGGCGAAACCTGCGGTTCGCACGCTCGCAGATGCCGGCCGACGCCGTCGCGGTGCGGGTGGTCGCCGAGGACCTGTCGCTGACGCCGGACGACTGGATCGCGCTGACCCCACCGCGGGTCCCGGAGCTGCGCTCGCTGCAGGAGTACGTCGGCTCGACGCAGCCGGTGTTGATGGACTGGGCGGTCGGATTGGCCTTCCCCTGCCAGCAGCCGATGCTGCACACCAACGGCGTCACCGAGATCCCGAAGTTCCGCATCACCCCGGACTACAACGCCAAGAAGCAGGACACCGACACCTGGCAGGACGGCGTCAACGGCGGCCTGCTGGGCATCACCGATCTGCTGCTGCGGGCGCACGTGATGTCGACGTACCTGTCCCACGACTGGGGCCGTGACTGGGGATCGCTGCGCAAGTTCGACACGATCGCCGACGCGCGCCCCGCGCAGCTCGACCTGGGCACCGCGACCCGTACTGGGTGGTGGTCGCCGGGCCAGATCCGCATCAAGCCGTAACCGCGGCGAAAAGCGTCATTTATTGGCGTGTTTAAATCGCGCGCCGCGGCCGCTATTCAGTGCCGGAATAGCCCCCCGAATTAACGCCTGGGTAATTGCTGGCGGTGGGTTTGAACCGGCCGATAGCGGGACAATCCTCATTCCGATGTGATCCAGTTCACACTACGGAAAAGGGTGGCCCCATGCGCACGCTGACACGCCTGAAGACCTGCTCCACCGCGCTTACCGTGCTGGTATTGCCGGCCACCACGTTCGCGATCGGCACGTCGGGCGCCGAGGGTGCCGGCACCACCGTCGTTTTCGACGCCAAACTTCGGCGTTGCGATTTCAGTTTGGTGACTTTTGCGGTGCAGGTGCCGCACCCATCCCTGGGGACGGGTTATGCCGTCGTCCACACGGCCGGGTCGAGGGTGGTCGCGGACGTCCATTTGGTGGACGCGCCAGAACCCGGCACCCATTTCGACGTGGGTCTGATCCAGCTGCCCCGCCCCTCCTCCGCCACGTGCGGGCCCGGCGACCCCGGGACCGCGTTCACCGGCCTGGACACCGACGGGGCCGGCCGCGGGAACGCGACCGTACAAGACAGCATTCGGCCCGGCACGACCGGTGTGTGGGTGATCGTCGAACAACCGAACCCCCACGCGCAAAGCCCGGCGGAGTTCTACACCTCCGAGTTCGTCGTCCCCGCGAGGGCATAGGCCGGATGAGGGGCAGCGGTGTCGGCATCGCAACGGGACACACGGCAGCAGCGAATCGCGCCTGATGACGCCACCGGCGACCTTTCCGCGATCCGCGGCTCCCCGTCGCCTGCCGAGGACGTCCCCGAGGAATTCGACACGACATCGGAAGCGGCCGAAGCGGCCGGGATGGCGCGCGGCTCGGCCATGCTCGTGGTGAAACGGGGCCCCAACGTCGGATCGCGGTTCGTCCTGAACCAGCCCGTCATGACCGCCGGGCGTCACCCGGAAAGCGACATCTTTCTCGACGACATCACGGTCAGCCGCCGGCATGCCGAATTCCGCACCGAGGACGACGAATTCCGCGTCGTCGACCTCGGCAGCCTCAACGGCACCTACCGCAACCGTGAACCCGTCGACTCCGCGGTGCTGGCCAACGGCGACGTGCTCCAGGTCGGCAATTTCCGGCTGGTGTTCCTCTCCGCCCAGGCGCCGTGACCCGACGATGTACACCTCCGAATTCGGCGCCGGCCAAACGATTTTCGCGCAGGGGGACCCGGGTGATCGGCTCTATGTGATCGCCGAAGGCACGGTGAAGATCAGCCTCCGCGATCCCGCGGGCCGCACCAGCGTGCGGGGCATCCTGGGCCCCGCGGACATCTTCGGCGAGCTGGCGGTGTTCGACCCCGCCCCGCGCGCGTGCACCGCCACGGCGCTCACCGACGTGCGAGCGCTGTGGCTGGACCGCGCCGCCCTGCGCGCCTCGATGGCGCGGGAGCCGGCGCTCGCCGAACAGGTGCTGCGGGCGCTGACCCGGCGGTTGCGGGGTGCCGAACGACAACTCGTCGAACTGGTTTCCAGCGATGTCCCTGCCCGTGTCGCCCGCCAGCTGTTGATGCTGGGCAGGCGGTTCGGCAGCCGCGAGGGCGGCGCGCTGTGGCTCGCCCATGAACTCAGCCAGGACGAGCTGGCCCAGATCGTGGGCGCCGACCGGGTATCGGTGAACAAGGCACTGCGCAACTTCACGACACGCGGCTGGATCTCGTTGAAGGGCAAGACCGTTCTGATCATCAACCCCGAGGCGCTGGCCCGCCGCGCCGGGGACGGTGGGGACGTCGGGGGCGTCGGGGGCGCCCCCGACGCCCTACCGCATGACGATCGGCTCGGCGCGTAGCGTCTGTCCCATGAGCGACTACGCCGTAGAGGCGGTGGACAGGCTGCCGTTCTCCACTGAGGAAAAATCGCAGCGCTACGCGACGGAGGACTACGCCGGCGCCGTCGGTCTCAATTGGTACAGCACCGATCCCACGCTGCAGTTCACCATGGCCTACTACCTGCAGCCCGACGAGCTGAAGTTGGCCGAACGCCATCTGGGGGGCATCGGCGAGCTGATGGGTGGCTCGGTGGCGCGCTGGGCCGAAGAGACCGACCGCAACCCGCCGCGGCTCGAGCGTTACGACCGGTGGGGCCACGACGTCAGCCGGGTGGTCATGCCGACGTCGTTCACGCAGTCCAAGCGGGCCGTCCTGGATGCCCAGCGAGCGCTGCGGGCCGAGGCTCGCGAGGCGAAGATGAGCTCGTCGCTGACCCTGTTCGCGTCGAATTATCTACTCAATCAAGCCGATATCGGCATGGGCTGCGCGTTGGGCACCGGCGGCGGCATGGTCCAGTCGCTGGTGGCGGCCTACGCGCCGGCCGACGTGGCCGAGCACGTGCTGGCCAAATTCGCCTCCGGCGAGTGGGCCGGCGAGACCGCGCAGTTGCTCACCGAACGCACCGGCGGCTCCGACCTGGGTGCGCTCGAGACGACCGCCACGCGTCACGGCGACTCGTGGCTGCTGAACGGGTTCAAATGGTTCGCGTCCAACTGCGCCGGGGAGGCGTTCGTCGTCCTGGCCAAACCCGAAGGCGCGCCGGACTCTTCGCGGGGCGTCGCCAATTTCCTGGTGCTGCGCACCCGCCGCGACGGCTCCCGCAACGGGGTGCGGGTCCGGCGCCTGAAGGACAAACTCGGCACCCGCTCGGTGGCCTCGGGCGAGGTCGAATTCGTCGACGCCGAGGCGTTTCTGCTGTCGGGCGAACCCGCCGCCGAATCGGGCCCCTCCGACGGCAAGGGTCTGGGCCGCATGATGGAGCTGACCAACGCCGCGCGGCTGGGCATCGCGTTGTTCGGCCTCGGGAACGCGCGGCGCGCCCTGGTCGAGTCGCTGTGCTACGCGCGGCGGCGGCGCGCTTTCGGCGGCGCGCTGATCGACAAACCGCTGATGCGGCGCAAGCTCGCCGAGCTGATCGTCGACGTCGAAGCCGCCCAGGCGCTGGTGTTCGACGGCACCGGCGCCACCAACCATCGCCAGCCGCGCAGCCTGCGGCAGCGCATCGCGGTCCCGGTCACCAAGCTGAAAGTGTGCCGGCTCGGGATCACCGCGGCGTCGGACGCGATCGAGATCCACGGCGGCAACGGCTACATCGAAACCTGGCCGGTGGCAAGGCTTTTGCGTGACGCACAAGTCAACACCATCTGGGAGGGCCCGGACAACATCCTGTGCCTGGACGTGCGTCGCGGGATCGAGCAGACCCGCGCGCACGAGACGCTGCTGGCCCGGCTGCGCGATGCCGTCTCGGTCGCCGACGACGACGAGGCGACCCGGCTGGTCGCCGGCCGGATCGAGGATCTCGACGCGGCGATCACCGCATGGTCGAAGCTCGACCGGGACCTGGCCGAGGCGCGGCTGTTCCCGCTCGCCCAATTCATGGGTGACGTCTACGGCGGCGCGTTACTCATCGAGCAGGCCGCCTGGGAGCGCGCCACCCGCGGCAGCGGACGCAAGGCGCTGGTGGCACGGCTCTACGCGCAGCGGTACCTCGCCGATCGGGGGGCGCTGCGCGGCATCGACGCCGACACCGACGAGGCGATGGAGCGCTTCGACGAGCTGGTGGACGGCGCCTTCACCGCCGAGCAGGCATAGGAGCACGCGAAATCGCCTCGGAATGGGCGTTTTTGGGTGCTTTTGCGACTGCTCGCGGTGAACTCGCGGTGAGCCCTTAGATCGGGATGAGCCCGTGCTTGCGTGCCGTACGGAACCACAGTTGCTTGTCCCGCAGCAGTTTCATCGACTTGCGCAGCAGCAGCCTGGTCTGGTGCGGGTCGATGACCGCGTCGATGAAGCCACGCTCGGCGGCGGTCCACGGGATCGCCATGTTGAGGTTGTAGCCCTCGATGAAGTCCTTCTTGATCTGCTGCGCCTCGGGCGTGGTCGGGTCCGGGAACCGCTTCATCAGCAGCTGCGCGGCCCCCTCGGCGCCGATCACCGCGATGCGCGCGGTCGGCCAGGCGAAGTTGAAGTCGGCGGTCAGCTGCCGCGATCCCATCACGGCGTACGCGCCGCCGAAGGACTTGCGGACCGTGATGGTCACCTTCGGCACGTCGGCCTCGACCACCGAGTACAGGAACCGGCCGCCGCGCTTGATGATGCCGTTTTTCTCCTGCTCGGCGCCGGGCAAAAAGCCCGGGGTGTCCACCACGAAGACCAGCGGAGTGTTGAACGCGTCGCAGAACCGGATGAATCGCGCGGCCTTGTCGGAGGCCTCGTTGTCGATCGACCCGGACAGGTACATCGGCTGGTTGGCGATCACGCCCACCGGGCGCCCGTCGATCCGGGCGAACCCGGTGATGATGGCCGGGCCGTGCTGCGCGGCGACGTCCAGGAAGTCACCGTCGTCGAAGATGCGCAGCAGGATCTCGTGCATGTCGTAGGCCATATTGTCCGAGTCCGGCACGATCGAGTCGAGCTCCAGATCGGTCGGGGTGGTCTCCGGCTCGAGGCCGGGGTTGACGATCGGCGGCTCGCTGACGGTGCTCGACGGCAGGAACGACAGGAAGTCGCGCACGTATGCGAACGCCTCGGCCTCGGAGTTCACCACCTGGTGGATGTTGCCGTAGCGGGCCTGCGCGTCGGACCCGCCGAGCTCGTCGAGGGTGACCTCCTCGCCGGTGACCTCCCGGATCACGTCGGGCCCGGTGACGAAGAAGTAGCCCTGGTCGCGCACCGAGACGAGCAGGTCGTCCTGGATCGGCGAATACACTGCTCCCCCAGCGCATTTCCCGAAGATCAGGGAGATCTGCGGCACCAGCCCGGACAGCGCCTCGTGGCGGCGGCCCAGTTCGGCGTACCAGGCCAGCGAGGTGACCGCGTCCTGGATCCGGGCGCCGCCCGAGTCCTGGATGCCGATGATCGGGCACCCGATCATCGCGCACCACTCCATCAGCCGGGCGACCTTGCGGCCGAACATCTCGCCGACGGTGCCCTGGAACACGGTCTGGTCGTGGGAGAACACCCCGACCGGGCGGCCGTCGATCATGGCGTGCCCGGTGACGCAGCCGTCACCGTAGAGCGCGTTCGGGTCGTTGGGCGTCTTGGCCAGCGCCCCGGTCTCCAGGAAGGTGCCCGGGTCGACCAGCGCGTGCACACGGGCGCGGGCGCTGGGGATGCCCTTCTTGTCGCGCTTGGCGACGGCCTTCTCGCCGCCGGGCTCTTTTGCCAGTTCCAGGCGGCGGTGGAGCTCGGCCAGCTTCTCGGCGGTGGTGTGCTGGATGGGGGCCGGCGCCATCTCCGTCACGACTTGCCTACCTCACTTGTCTGAGTGGTTTCCGCGTCCACCTTATTCAGCACGTCCGCCAGGTGTGCGCCCACCTTGGCGATGATCGGTTCGTCGATGGCCTGGATGTGCTCGCCACCGATGGGAACCACCTCCAGGTCCGCCACGAACTCGCCCCAGCCGCCGTCGGGCTGACGGACCGCGTAGCGAGGCTCGAACTCGATGACGTCATCGTGGTAGCGGTCGGCCATGTAGAGGGTCACGTGGCCGTCGTACGGCTCGATCACGACGGTCTCGAGCGCCCGGTTGTCCAGATACGACGTCCGCTGGTGCTCGACGATGCCGCCCGGGATCTGCACGCCGCTCTGCTGGACGATGTCCAAGACGAACTTGACCTGACCCTCGTCGTCGAGCTCCTCGAGCTGTTCGTAGGGGATCGCGGGGATCTCGACGTTGAAGGTGCGCTCCGCGAATTTCGCGTAACGGTCCCAGCGCTTGCGGGTTTCCTCCTGGGTCTGCGGGATCTCCTCGCCGGCGCGCACCGTGTCGATCATCCCGACGAATCGCACGTCGGCGCCGGCCCGCTTCAGCCCGATCGCGCACGCGTAGGCCAGCGCACCGCCCAGCGACCAGCCGGCGAGGATGAACGGCTTGCCCTCGTTCATCTCCAGCAGCTTGGGCACGTACTGGGCGGCCCGCTCCTGGACGGTGCCCTCCACGCGCTCGAACCCGTACATCGGGGTGTTCGCCGGCAGCCGGTTGAGCAGCGGCTCGTAGACCACGGTCGACCCGCCGGCCGGGTGGAACACGAATACCGGTACCTGCGAATCGTTCTCGGGCGCCCGCAGGGTGCGGACGAAGCCGTCGATCTGGCCGGCCTCCAGGTACTGGCGGACCTTTTCGGCCAGCGCCTCGATGGTCTGCGATGTCAGCACGTCTTCGGCGGTGATGGTGCCCTCGGCGCGCTCCGAGAGGCGTTGCGCCATCTTGGCGGCGGCGTCCTCGTCGAGCGCGGGCAACGGGTTGAAGATGCCGCCCGGCGACTTGCCGGTGACGATCGCCCAGGTGGCGAAGGTGACCCGCTCGGCGGCGTCACGCGGGGGCACATCGGAATTGAGCGCCTTGGACACCGCCTCCTGGCTGAGCGCGCCCGCCAGGTTCGGCTGGCCACCGTTGGTCGCCGCGCCCTTCGGCCCGGACGGATCCGTCGGCGGCGGGGGAATTGGGGCCTGGGTTTCGGGCTCGGCCTGCGGATCCGGATCCGGCGCGGCGACCGATGTCGGCGTTGCCCCGCTGAGCAGCTGGGCCTGCTCCTTGGCGATCTCGTCGGGTGTCAGCGTCTTTTGGTGCTCGTGCAGCTGCGCGACCTCGTCGCGGTGCTCGACCGCGTACTCGATCAGCTTCTCGACGGCGTAGAGGTTGGCGTCGCGCACCGCAGTCAACTGGATGGGCGGCATGTCGAAGTCGTATTCGACCCGATTCTTGATCCGCACGGCCATCAACGAATCCAGGCCGAGCTCGATCAGCGGCACCTCCCACGGCAGGTCCTCGGGCTCATAACCCATGGCCGCCGAGACGATCATGCCCAGCCGCTCACCGATGGTCTCACCGGAATCCGGCGACCACCGCCCGACGCTGGACGGCAGGTAGCGGTTGGTCAGGCTGTCCGACAGCGTCTCGGCGTCGGCCTCGTCCGCCGGGGACGCCGGGGGCGCCTCAACCGCGGCGGTCGTGGTCGGGGCGGCGATCGCCGCGCCGGCGCCCACGGCGGTCGGCAACGCGGCCACGCTCTGGCCGGCCCGCGACACGAGCGCGTCGTAGACCAAAGTGAAGGATTCGTCGATGCGGGCGTGCACCTGGACCGAGGCGCCACCCGGGTGCCTGGTCATCGTCGTCACCAGCCGGGCGCCCGCGCCGGGGACCGCGCGCTGCTCGGATGCCACCAGTTGCGCGTCCGAAAGAACCTGTGTCGCAGCCGCTCTCACCAACGCAGCCAGGTCCGTCTCGCCGTTGCGCGGGGCGTACTCCCAGACGTGCCGGCCGTCCGGCAACGCGACATGGGTCCCCGGCATGATCACCGAGCCGTCGCCGGAGAAGTGCACGTCGAGCCAGTGCTCTTTGCGCTTGAACTTCGTCGGCGGGATGTTCGCGTAGTCTTCCGGCCCCTGGGCGCGACTGAACAGGGTGCGGATGTCCAGGTCGTGGCCGTGGACGTAGAGCTGGGCCATCGCCGAGGTCATCGACTCGACGTCGTCCTGCTTTTTAGCCAGCGTCGGAATCAGTTGGGCGTCATGCAAACCCGCGGCCGCGGTGGTCAAGCCGATCTGCATCAGCGCCACCGGGTTGGGCGCCAGCTCCAGGAACGTGGTGTGGCCGCTGTCGACGGCGTTGCGGACGCCGTGCGTGAAGTAGACCGAATGCCGCATGCCCTTGACCCAGTACGCGACGTCGTGGATCGGCTCGCCACCGGGCTTGACGTAGCTGCCCTCGTGCACCGTCGAGAAGATTCCGACGGTGGGGCTCGTCGGCTTGATGCCCTGCAGTTCCGCGGAGAACTCACCGAGCAGCGGATCCATCTGCGAGGTGTGGCCCGCGCCCTTGGTCTGCAGCTTGCGGGCGAAGCGGCCCTCGGCTTCACAGCGGGCGACGATCGCGTCGATCTGCTCGGGCGGACCGCCGATCACGGTCTGACTGGGAGCGGCGTAGACGCACACCTCCAGGCCGGGGAAATCGGCGAACACCGTCTTCAGCTCGTCGGCGGAGTACTCCACCAACGCCATCAGCCGGATGTATTCGCCGAACAGCATGGCCTCGCCCTCGCCCATCAGGTGCGAGCGCGAGGCGATCACGCGGGCGGCGTCGCGCAGCGACAGCCCGCCGGAGAAGTAGGCCGACGCGGGCTCGCCCAGCGACTGACCCACCACCGCAGCGGGTTTCGCGCCGTGATGCTTGAGCAGCTCGCCCAGCGCGATCTGGATGGCGAAGATGACGACGTTGGACGTTTCGATGCCGTATTCGTGCGAGTCGTCGAGGATCAGCTCGAGCACCGAGTAGCCCCGCTCGTCCTGAATCAGCGCGTCGACCTTCTCGATCCACTCGGCGAAGACGTCGTTGCGCAGGTACAGGTTCTTGCCCATCTTGCGGTGCTGCGCACCGAAGCCGGCCATCGCCCAGACCGGCCCGCTTGTCACCGGGCCGTCGACGCTGAACACGCCTGCGCGCTGCTTGCCCTCGGCGACCGCCCGCAGGCCCTTGACGGCCTCTTCGTGGTCGTGGGCCAGCACCACCGCGCGCGAGCGGCCGTGGTTGCGCCGCGACAGCGCCCGCCCGATCGATTCCAGCGAAGACGCTTGGCCCTCCGGTGTTTCCATCCAGTCCGCGAGCTCGGCGGCCGCGGCCTTCTTGCGCGAGGTCAAAAAGCCCGACACCGCGAGCGGGATCAGCGGCGCTGATTCTTCTTGCGCGGCAAGCTCTTCGGCCGCTATCTCCTTGAGGCGCAGGGCCTCTTCGGTCACGCCCGGCAGTTCGTATTCTTCTTCCTCGTCGGGCGTCTCGGCGTCGGGGATGATGTTGCCGAAGTCGTCGAACCGCAGCGAGTGGGCCTCAAGCGTCGGGGTCTCACCCGGTTCCTCACCGGGAGCCCCCGGCGCGATGACCTGGGCCTCGGGTTCG
Source organism: Mycobacterium sp. NTMscope_MAC_269 (assembly GCF_976985695.1). NCBI lineage: Bacteria > Bacillati > Actinomycetota > Actinomycetes > Mycobacteriales > Mycobacteriaceae > Mycobacterium > Mycobacterium sp. NTMscope_MAC_269. The sequence goes on along the minus strand of NZ_OZ335668.1, from coordinate 4,967,489 downwards.
GGTTCGCGTTCGATCACGTCGCGCGGCAAGACCTCACGCACCACCAGGTGCGCGTTGGCCCCGCCGAAGCCGAAGCTGGACACCCCGGCCAGCGCGTAGCCGCCGTAGCGCGGCCAATCGCTCGCGCTGTCAATGACTTTCAAGCGCATGCCGTCGAAGTCGATGTAGGGGCTGGGTCCGGCGAAGTTGATCGACGGCGGCAGCTTGTCGTGCTGCAACGCCAGCACCACCTTGGCCAGGCTCGCCGCGCCGGCGGCCGACTCCAGGTGTCCCACATTGGTTTTCACCGCGCCCAGCAGCGCCGGACGGTCAGCGGGACGGCCGCGGCCGACGATGCGACCGAGCGCCTCGGCCTCGATCGGGTCACCCAGGACGGTGCCGGTGCCGTGCGCCTCGATGTAGTCGACGGTGCGCGGGTCGATGCCGGCGTCCTTATAGGCCCGGCGCAACACCTCGGCCTGCGCGTCCTGGTTGGGGGCGATCAATCCGTTGGACCGGCCGTCGTGGTTGACCGCGCTGCCGGCGATCACGGCCAGGATCTGGTCGCCGTCGCGGCGGGCGTCGTCGACCCGCTTGAGCACGAACATGCCGCCACCCTCGGAGCGGGTGTAGCCGTCGGCGTCCGACGAGAACGACTTGATCCGGCCGTCGGGCGAAAGGACCTGACCGATCTCGTCGAAACCGAGCGTCACCAACGGCGTCAGCAGCGCGTTGACGCCCCCCGCCACCGCCACGTCGCATTCGCCGTTGCGCAGCGCCTGCACCGCCTGGTGGGTCGCCACCAGCGAGCTCGAGCAGGCGGTGTCCAGCGCGACCGACGGGCCGCGGAAGTCGTAGAAGTAGGACACCCGGTTGGCGATGATCGAGCTGGCGGTGCCGGTGATCGCGTACGGGTGCGCGACGGTCGGGTCGGAGACGGCCAGGAATTGGTAGTCGTTGTTGGAGAAGCCGACGTACACGCCGACGGCCTCGCCGCGCAGGCTCGACGCCGGGATCCGGGCGTGCTCGAGCGCCTCCCAGGTCAGCTCCAGCGCCATCCGCTGCTGCGGGTCGATATTGTCGGCCTCGGTCTTGGCGACCGCGAAAAACTCCGAGTCGAAGCCCTTGACGTCCTTCAGGTAGCCGCCGCGGGTGCGGGCGGTGTCGACGCGCGCCGCGATGCGCGGCTCCTCGAGGAATTCCGACCAGCGGCCCTCGGGCAGGTCGGTGATGGCGTCGCGGCCCTCCATCAGCGCTTGCCAGGTTTCGTCGGGGCTGTTCATGTCGCCGGGCAGCCGGGTGGACAGCCCCACGATCGCGATGTCGACGCGCTCGGCCGGGCCGGTGCGGGTCCAGTCGGCACCGTCGAGGCCGTCATCGGGCACCTCGGGCTCGCCCTCGATGATGCGGGTGGCCAGCGATTCGATCGTCGGATGCTGGAAGGCCACCGCGACCGACAGCGTGACGCCGGTCATGTCCTCGATGTCGGCGGCCATGGCCACCGCGTCGCGCGACGCCAGGCCCAGCTCGACCATCGGCACCGACTCGTCGATGTCGTCCGGTGACCGGCCGACCGCCTTGCCCACCCAGTTGCGCAGCCACTGGCGCATCTCGGGGACCGTCATGTCGGACTTGTTGGCGTTGGTGGCGGGCACCTCCCCGTCGGGGCCCGGGGTGGTGTCTTCGGGGTGCTCAGTGTCAGCCATGGTCCTAAGAGATTCAGTCGGTTTCGCTGGCGAAGGCGGTCGGGGATCCGACACCGCTTCGCAGGCTGCCGTCCAGGTAGGCGGCGCGGCAGGCGCGGTGGCCGATCTTGCCGCTGGAGGTCCGCGGAATCGTTCCCGACTGCACCAGCAGCAGGTCGCGGACGGTCACGCCGTGGCGGACGGCGATCGCGGCACGGATGTCGTCGGCGATGGGCTGGTAGTCCAGTTTGTGCGAACCGGCCGCGCGCTCGGCGACGATCACCAGCTGCTCGGAGCCGTCGTCGGGGTCGTACTTGAGGCCGGCGTGCGGGTTGTCGAACACTTCCTGCGGCAGTTGGTTGGCCGGCACCGAGAAGGCGGCCACGTAGCCGGTGCGCAGCGCCTTGCTGGCTTCCTGCGCCGAGTACTCGAGGTCCTGCGGGTAGTGGTTGCGGCCGTCGATGATGACCAGGTCCTTGATGCGGCCCGCGATATAGAGGTGGCCCTTGTGGTAGGTGCCGTAGTCGCCGGTCTTGACCCACATGCCGTCGTCGGGGGCGCCCTCGGCGTGCGACTGGCTGATCCGCGACTTGAGGATGTTGCGGAAGACGTCGTTGGTCTCTTCTTCCTTGCCCCAGTAGCCGATGCCCAGGTTGTTCCCGTGTAACCAGATCTCGCCGATCTGTCCGTCGGGCAGCTCGCTGGCGGTCTCGGGGTCGACGATGACGGCCCACTCGTCGACGCCGATGATGCCGGCCGAGACCTGCGCCACGGCGTTGGGGGCGTCGGCGGCGACCTCGACGAAGCGCTGCTTGTTCAGCTCCTCGCGGTCGACGTGGATGACGGTCGGCGGCTCGTCCATCGGCGTGGTGGAGACGAACAGCGTCGCCTCGGCCAGGCCGTAGGAGGGCTTGATCGCGGTCTCGCGCAGGCCGTAGGGGGAGAACGCCTCGTAGAACTTGCGCATCGACGCCGGGGACACCGGCTCGCTGCCGTTGAGGATGCCCTTGACGTTGCTCAGGTCCAGCGGCGGCTCGCCTTCCTTGGGCACACCGCGCACCGCGGCGTGCTCGAACGCGAAGTTCGGGGCGACGGTGAAGACCTCGCAGTCCGGGGCGTCCTCGGGCTTGCGCGCCATCTCGCGGATCCACCGGCCGGGCCGGCGCACGAACGCGGCCGGCGTCATGAAGGTGAAGTTGTGGCCGAGCACCGGCGACAGCAGCGCCGTGATCAGGCCCATGTCGTGGAAGAACGGCAGCCAGGACAGGCCTCGGTCGCCCTCCTTGCCCTCCAGGCCGTTGAGCACCTGCAGCACGTTGGTGGGCAGGTTGAGGTGGGTGATCTCCACACCGGTCGGGGTGCGCGTGGAGCCGGAGGTGTACTGCAGGTAGGCGATGGTGTTCTCGTCGGCCTCGGGCGGCACCCAGGTCGACGCGACCTCGCTGGGCACCGCGTCGACGGCGATGACGCGAGGCCGCTCCTTGGCCGCGCGGGCGCGGATGAACTTGCGGACCCCCTCGGCGGCGTCGGTGGTGGTCAGGATGGTCGAGGGGGTGCAGTCGTCGAGCACGGCGTGCAGGCGGCCGACGTGGCCCGGCTCGCTCGGGTCGAACAGCGGCACCGCGATCCGGCCGGCGTACAGCGCGCCGAAGAGCGCGATGAGGTAGTCCAGGTTCTGTGGGCACAGCACGGCGATGCGGTCACCGGGCTCGGTGACCTGCTGCAGCCGGGCCCCCACGGCGCGGTTGCGGGCGCTGAACTCCGACCAGGAGATGTCGCAGGCGACGCCGTCGCGCTCGGTGGAAAAATCCAGGAACCGGTAGGCGAGCTTGTCGCCACGGACCCGCGCCCACTTCTCAACGTGCTTGACCAAGTTCGTGTTCTCGGGGAACTTGATCTTTCCATTCACGATGAACGGGTTGTGGTAAACCATGCCGCTCTCCTGTCACACCTGTTATCTAGGTCGGCTCCGCCGACGTTTCGTTCTCTAGCTCTGGCCGGCTACCGCCGACCGTTACATGTCTACGCGCGGGCCAGAACGCCGGTCACGTGCCGGTCCCAGCCGGCATCGACCCCGACCCGGGCCCGCGACAAAGTCTGGTAGCTCTTAAATTCCTCTTAATGTTACGGGCCCGCCCACGGCGGACCAAATCACAAGGTACCGCTGATAGCCACCGGCAACCGCTACCTAAAGCCTGTGTCCCACCGCCCCGGTCATCCGTGTTTCGGTTGTGGCGCATTCGCAATCAGGCCGTGAGCCCAGTTCAACGTCCAGTCGGTCGCCGGGGCACCGTCGACGCTCCAGCACTGCGTCGTCGCGTACAACGCGTGGACCGGTTGGGCGGCGCCCCCGGCCAAGGTGTTCAGCGTGCTCGGCAGGTTGGCGATGCTGAAGGCCTCTTCCGGTGCGGCGCAGATGAGGTCGCCCGGCGCGCAGATCTCGTTGGTCTTGCCGTTGAGGTCACCGAACCCGCCGGGGCGCGCACCGGTCATGGTCAGGCCCAGCCCGGACAAGATCGGCACCTCGTGCAACGTGACCTCGGCGCCCTGTCCCGGCGGGTTGGGCCCGATGTCGTTGCCGACGCCGAGCTGACGGCGCCCGTCGGCGATCAACGTCACACCGAGCACCAGGTCGTCGTCGACGGGTCCGCGGCCATTGCCGATGTCGCTGGCGATGTCGCCCATGATCACCGCGCCCTGTGAGAAGCCCATCAGCACGTAGCTGGTCAGGGGGCACTTGGTGTTCATGTCGGTCATCGCCTGCACGGTCGCGCGGGTGCCTTCGGCCCGGCTGGCGTTGTAGGACATCTGCGTGTCGCCGCTCAGCGGATTGTGGAACTGCGCGGTGTAGGGGGTGGTGTACGCCTGCACCCGCGACGCGGGGAAGTCTCCGGTGATGCTCGCGGTCACGTTGTGCAGCAACGCGTTCGGGAATTGCAACGGGTTGGCAGGGTCGTCCTGCGGGGCGGACTCCCACGTGCCCGGCACGTTGACCAGCAGCACGTCGGGGCACGATGCGTCCTGATACGCGGGTCGCGGCTTGTGCGGGTGCGACGACGTCGACGACGGGGGCAAGACCCCGGGCGGCACCGCGCTCGGCTGCGACTCCCGCCCGCGCAGCACGGTGACGACGGCCACGATGACCAACAAGACGACGCCGGCGACCGAAAGGGCGGCGACCCAGGCGAGGGTGCGGCGGCGCTTACGCCGGGCGCTGTTAGCCATGTTCTCCTGCCAGCAGAGGGGGTGGAGCGCAGCTCGAATCCGGGGCAAGCGGCCCGCCCGACCCCTGCTGCACTCCTACACGGTACCGGCTCGGCCGCTAGGTCAATCCGGACAACGACCCGCTGCTAGCCAGTTGGACAACGACCCGCTGCTAGCGAATGGCGCCGACGATGTCGCCCGACATGGCCCCCAATTGCCCCGACCACGAGCCCCAGCCGTTGTCGCCGCCGCCGGGAAAGTCGAAGTGGCCGTTGTGCCCGCCGTTGCTGCGGTACTGCTGATAGAACTCCCGGGAACTGCCCATCGCCGCGGCGGCCTGTCCGATCATCGCCGCGTCGTCGCCGCCGGCGTTCGTCGGGCTGTAGACCCACACGCGGGTGTTGTTCTGCGCGAGCAGTGCCGAGTGCACATACGGGTCGTGCCACTTCCACCGGCCGAGCTGCGGGGTGCCCCACATGCCGTTGCCGTCCACGCCGCCGAACTGCTGCAGACCGGCCAGAATGGCGCCGTTGTAGTTGGTGCTCGACGGGTACAGGAATCCCGACAGCGAGCCCGCGAAGCCGAACCGGTCGGGGTGGAAGGCGGCCAGCGCCATCGCGCCGTAGCCACCCTGTGAGGCGCCGACGGCGGCGTGGCCACCGGGCGCCAGGCCCTTGTTGGCGGCCAGCCAATCGGGCAGCTCGCTGGACAGGAAGGTGTCCCACTGCTTGCTGCCGTCCTGCTCCCAGTTGGTGTACATGCTGAACGCGCCCCCGGCCGGGGCCACCACCGAGATGCCCTTGCCGCCCAGCGTGTTCATCGCGTTGCCGGCGGTGACCCAGTTGCTCACGTCCGGGCCCGCGTTGAAGGCGTCCAGCAGGTACACCGCGTGCGGGCCTCCGCCGAGGAAGGCCACCGGGATGTCGCGGCCCATGGCCGCCGACGGCACCATCAGGCTTTCGTAGCCCGCGGCCCTGGCTTTGCCGACGGTCCCGACCGCCGGCGAAACAAAGGCCAACCCGGCCGCCAGCGCGGCAAAGCAGAACACCCGAAGAAGCGCCGGCACACCCCGCACGACCGTCATGTCCACCCTCCATCGTCTAGTCGCTGAATGCACATTAGCCAGCGACTCGGGGCGCGCGCTCGCCGGGTAGTGAAACAGGTCACATCCGCCGAAACGACTAACGGCGGGAACCCCGAAGGGTTCCCGCCGCGAGTCGTGATGCTCGGTGTGTTCTAGGTGCCCTGGCCGGTTCCGTTACCGGCAGCCGCGGCCGTGGCCGGGCCCGCACCGGGGGTGGCTCCCAGGACCGACTGCATGTCAGGCTTCATCGCCTGCAGCTGCGCGCCCCAGTAGGGCCAGTCGTGGGTGCCGTTGGCGTCGAAGTTCCAGAAGGCGTTGTGGCCGCCGGCGGCGTTGTAGGCCTCTTGGAACTTCAGGTTGGAAGTCCGCACGAAGCCCTCGAGGAACTTCGCGGGCAGGTTGTCGCCACCAAGGTCGGACGGCTTGCCGTTACCGCAGTACACCCAGATGCGGGTGTTGTTGGCGACGAGCTTGCCCACCTGAAGCGACGGGTCGTTGCGCGCCCAGGCCGGGTCTTCCTTCGGGCCCCACATGTCGGCGGCCTTGTAGCCACCGGCGTCGCCCATGGCCAGACCGATCAGCGACGGGCCCATGCCCTGGGACGGGTCCAGCAGCGCCGACAGCGAGCCGGCGTAGACGAACTGCTGCGGGTGGTAGGCGGCGAGGATCAGCGCCGACGAGCCCGCCATCGACAGACCGACCACGGCGCTGCCGGTCGGCTTGACCTGCTTCTCGCTCTGCAGGTACGCCGGGAGCTCACTGGTCAGGAAGGTCTCCCACTTGTAGGTGGTGCAGCCGGCCTTGCCGCAGGCGGGCTTGTACCAGTCGGAGTAGAAGCTGGACTGGCCACCGACCGGCATGGCGACCGAGATGCCCGACTGGTTGTACCACTCGAACGCCGGGGTGTTGATGTCCCAGCCGTTGAAGTCGTCCTGCGCACGCATACCGTCGAGCAGGTACAACGCCGGCGAGTTTGCGCCACCGCTCTGGAACTGAACCTTGATGTCGCGGCCCATTCCGGCGGACGGAACCTGCAGGTACTCCACCGGCAGACCCGGGCGCGAGAAGGCACCGGCGGTCGCCGAGCCTCCGACGGCGCCAACCAGGCCCGTCAGCAGCGCCGCGCTGGCGGCCCCCACCACGAGCCGGCGCGGCATACCCGCCACGGCGCCGCGAAATCTGTCGACAAGCGTCATCCTTGCTTCCTCATCCTTCTTGCGGCCTCCCGGCACATTCGTCCGATCGGGCGCTTTCCTGATTGGGTCGAACTGCCTGCGCGTACCCACCTGCACGGCTCTCCTCAGGCCATCGTCGGCCCGCATCGTCGCCGCGCGAAGCGCAGGAGTGCCCGTGTAGTCAACCACACCTTGCCCCATTCGTTCGCATCGAGGCGAGCCGCCGAAGCCGCGAGCGGCCCACCTACCCAGCGGTTTTCATGTCAAACATGTGTAAAAAAGGCGGGGTTTGCGCATGTGCTTGACCGTCATTGCCAGCTGGTGGGGGGCCAAATGTGATGTTGCTGCCATTTTTTCGCGACGGGCGGGTGGTATTCGGCGGGAGATCTGCCGAAAATTCTTCTGCGCAGCGCTTACTCGCGAGGCGGCGGCGGCGCTTGTTCGGGTATCGGCAGCCCGCACCGGGCCAGTTCGTAGAGCGGGACCCGGTCGATCCGGTATTTGGTGAATTGGAAGGAGTGCAGCACGTTGGACAGGAAGCGATGCGGGTTCATCGGCGCGCGCACCGAGCCGAGCACCGCCTGGGTGTCGGGGCACTTCAGCGCCGAGACCGCCTCGGCGACCCACTGCGCGTCCAGGTAGCCAGGAATGCCCGGATACACCTTCACCCAGGGGCCGTCGGCGATCACCCAGTCCGGGAAGAGGTTCTTGTCATGCCCGATGCGGCCGTGTTTGAGCCGCTCGGTGTGTTGCGCAAGCGGATTCGCCAAACCGATCTGGTCGATGACCCGGACGTCGAGCCCGACGTTCATGCCGACCATGCCGAGGTTGGTGAAAAACACCGCGTGCTGAGGCCTTTGCGGCGATTTGTCGCCCGGAGCGGGCTGCGCCTGCGGCACCAGGTCCCATTGGATGTAGTTGCCCGACGGCAGCAGTAACGCGCCGTCGGGGGTGTTGTTCAGGGCCGTCAGGATGGCGGACATCCGCGGGTAGCCCAAATAGTCCGCGGCGGTCAGCGGATGGGCCTGACCAGTGGCCTGGGCATAGAAGCGCCGTTCGTCGACGATGCCGGAGTAGGTGACGTGGGTGGCGTCATCGCCCATGCCGGGTGAGTTCGCCGCCCACAGCGCCCAACCGGCGACCCCCAGCCACAACGCGGCGGCCGCGCCGGCGACCCAGTTACCGGTCTCGCGCGAATAGTCCTGTCCGTCGGGGATGGCGACCGGGACGACGGCCACCGGGGCCAGCACGCAGAACAGCGGTGCCAGCAGCACCCGCGCGTGCATGAAGTCCCCGCCCTGGCGGATCCAGTACAGGGCCTGCAGCACACCGCTGATCAGGACCCACGCCACCACCGCAGGCGGGCTGTGCACCGCCCGGGCCACGCGCCCGTAGTCGGGTGCCAGCGCCGGCCGCAGGAACGAGGGCCGCCGCCGGGCGGCGAACAGCAGCACGCCCAGCGGGACGAGCAGCACCACGGGTATCCACACCGCGTACGGGGCGTTGAAGTTGGAGAGGTAGATCATGCCCTGGGACCACTTGTCCCCGGCCGCGTCCTTGGCCAGGGCGGTGCCGGGCACCAGCAGGCCGTAGTAGCCCATCCGGAAGATTTCGTAGCCGACCGGCAGGAGACCGCCGGCCACCACGATCAGCGCGCGGCGCCGCCAGGTTCGCGCCGCGATCAACATCATGATCAGCGCCAGACCGCCCATGAGGGCCAGCTCGGGCCGAACCAAAACGCTGAACCCGGCGACGAACGCCAGCGCGCCTACGAAGATGTTCTTGTCCGGGCGGTTGCGCACCGGCTGCGCCCAGCAGACCATCATCCACCACAGCAGCCCGAGATACGCCAGCGCCAAACCACTTTCCAAGCCGGACGTGGCGAAGTCACGCGCCGGCGGCAGCGCGACGTAGACCAATGCCCCGGCGGGCACCATGATCGCCTTGCGCCCGCGCAGGCTCGGCGCGTACAACCGTGCGGCGCCCAACATCAGCAGCGCCACGCCGAGCACCGAAAGTACCAGTGCCAGAGCCAAAGCCACGTATTCCATGCGCAGCGGACCGCCGACCCAACTGCCGGCGTACATCAAATACGTCCAGGCGGTCGAGGTGTTGGCCTCCACCCGCTCGCCCTGGTTGAAAACCGGTCCGTTGCCGGCGAGCAGATTGCGCACGGTGCGCAACACGATGAGCCCGTCGTCGGCGATCCACCGCCGCTGCCAGGCGCCCCAGGCGAACAGGACGGCGACCGCCGCGACGCTGATCCACAGGCTGGTCCGCACCATGGTCGTGTACGGGAACACCGGCCAGCCGGGCCGCCTGATCACCGGCCGGCTGCGCATCATGCGCGCCTTGAGCGCCTGCAGCTCGGGGCTAACCGAAGGCAACCGCGGCTCCGACTGTTGCCATCCACGCCAGGAACAGCAGCTGCAGCACCCGGTCCCGCAGCGCGATGTCTTCGGGTTCCCCCGCCAGCCCGCCGTCCACGTCGACCGCGTAGCGCAGTATCGCGATGGTGAACGGGACCATCGACACCGCGAACCACGACCCCGAATGGTGGTCGCGCTCGAACGCCCACAGCCCGTAACAGACCACGACCGCGGTCGCGGACAGGGTCCACACGAACCGTAAGTAGGTGCTGGTGTAGCTCTCCAGGGATTTGCGGATCGCCGCCCCGGTGCGCTCGGCGAGCTGTAGTTCCGCGTAGCGCTTGCCGGCCACCATGAACAGCGACGCGAACGCCGCCGAGAGCAAGAACCATTGCGACAGCGGGATTTCGGTGGCCACACCACCGGCGATGGCGCGCAGCAGGTACGCCGACGAAACGATGCAGATGTCAAGCACCGCTTGGTGTTTGAGACCAAAACAGTAGGCCAGCTGCATGCCGAGGTAGACGGCCATCACCAAAGCCAGGTTCGGCGTCACCATCCATGCGATGCCCAGCGAGGCAGCGCCCACCAGCACCGCCAAGGCGTAGGCCAGCCACTCGGGCACCACGCCCGCCGCGATCGGGCGGAACCTCTTGGTGGGGTGTTCCCGGTCGGCCTCGACGTCGCGGACGTCGTTGACCAGATAGACGGCCGAGGCCGCCAGGCTGAACACCACGAACGCCAACCCGACCTGAGTGAGCATCTGTCCGTAGTCGTAGCGGATCCCGCTACCGAGCCCGGCCACCGGCGCCGCCAACACCAGGACGTTCTTCACCCACTGGCGCGGGCGGAGCGCCTTTATCACCCCGGCGACCAGGTTGCTGGGCGGTCCGGCCACCGCTTCCTCAGTTTCCTCGGTCATTCGTCACCTTCTCGCGAGCTGTCCTGCGCGGCGCGTGACCGCCGCGACGACGGCACCCAGGGCGATGCCGCAGGCCACGTCGCTGGGGTAGTGCACTCCCAGCAACATTCGCGACAGCGCCATCGGCGGCACCAGGCCCGCTTCGCAAACTCCTCGGGGCAGGCCGGTGGCCCGGCCCATCAGAATCGCGGCGGCCGTGGTGGAAGTGGCATGTGCGGACGGAAAACTCAGCTGGCTGGGAGTGCCGACGTTCACCACGACGGCGGGATCGTGCGGCCGCTTGCGCCGCACGATGCGTTTGACGATCACGGCGGCGGCGTGGGCGACGAAGGCGCCGCCGCCGGCGATGAGCCAGTCTGCGCGCCGCTTCGGCGACAGAACCGCGCCGAGCAGGGCTACGGCCACCCAACCGATGCTGTGCTCGCCGAAGTGGGACAGTGCGCGCGCCACCGGTAGCGCCCCGGGGCGATCGCCCAGCGCCGCCTGGACGGCGACCAGCGCGGCCACCTCACCGCGCGGGGCCTGCGCAGCAGAGGCCTCATGCATGTTCTGCAGCTGGCAGCAACGCCGTCTCCCACTTCTGCTTGCTGGACAACACCGGCAGCGCGTCGCGGTACACCCTGCGCATCTCGTCGAACCGGCTGAGCAGCTGGCGCTGGCGGCGCAGCGATTTGAACAACAGCGAGAACATCTTTCGCCGGTCCCGCTGTCGGTAGACCACACCGCACCCGTCGGCCGTCGTGACGGTCACGCCGTCGACCGTGCACAGGCGAAACCAGCGCGCATCCTGGGTCGGCACGTTGTACTCCGGGGCACGGTGGGCTTCGGCGTCCGCCTTGGTCGCGTTGTGCAGGATCCCGCGGGCCAGCCGGTAGCCGATCGACACCGGGTTCACCGGAGGGTTCATCGCCTTGCTCTGGTAGCGCGGCTGCGGCAGTTCGCTGGCCGCCGGCAGCACCACCGCGTCCGGGTATTCCTTGCGCAGGCGATGCACCTCCGGCAGCGCGGATTCCAGGATCGAGAAGATGTGCTCGGGTCCGGCGAGGAAGTCGTCGATCGCCCTGTTCTGGATCGCCACCGTCGAATATTCAAGGCAAGCAAGGTGTTTCAGCGTCGCCTTGAGGTGGCTGCGAACCAGCCCGGTGATGTCGCCGTCCCAGTGCAGCGCGGCGACCACCAGCCTGTTGCGCAGGTGGAAGTACGCCTGCCAGTCGATGGCGTCATCCTTGTCGCTCCAGGCCATGTGCCAGATCGCGGCACCGGGCAGCGTGACGGTCGGATACCCGTGCTCGCCGGCGCGCAGACCGTATTCGGCGTCGTCCCATTTGATGAACAGCGGCAGCGGCTGGCCCAGTTCCTCGGCGACCTGCCGGGGGATCATGCAGGTCCACCAGCCGTTGAAGTCGACGTCGATCCGTCGGTGCAGCAGGGAGCTCCGAGAGTTCTTGTCGCTCAACGGGAATTCCGCGAAGTCATGGTCGTACTCGGCGTGCGGCGCGGCGGTCCACATGAAGTTGGACTGGTTGACGACCTCGCCCATGATGTGCAGGTGCGACGGCTCCTGCAGGTTGAGCATCTGGCCGCCGACGAGCATCGGCGTCTTGGCGAAGCGGTGCATCGCGAGGACCCGCAGGATCGAGTCCGGCTCGATGCGGATGTCGTCGTCCATGAACAGGATCTGTTGGCAGTCGGTGTTTTTCAGCGCCTCATACATCACCCGGCTGTAACCGCCGGAACCGCCGAGGTTGGGCTGATCGTGGATCGACAGCCGATCCCCGAGACCCGCGGCCGCGGTCGCGAAGTCCGGGTGATCGCGCACCTTGCGAGTGCCCTGGTCCGGAACGATCACCGCACCAATCACCTCGTCCACCAAGGGATCAGCGGTGAGGTCGGCCAGGGCGTTGACACAGTCGGCGGGACGATTGAAGGTGGGGATGCCGACGGCGATGTTGGCCGGGACCGGGGCGGGCTCGGTCGCGTACCAGCCGCCGCTGATCAGGTTGACCGCGCTGTCGGTGGTGATGTCGAACCAGATCCAGCCGCCGTCCTCGAACGGCTTGAGCGCCACCTCGATCTCGACGACGGCCGGTTGTTCGTCGGTGCCGACGAATTGGCGGCCCTCGACCGAGATTCGCACCCCGGTGGCCTTCGTCCGGTACACGTCGACCCGCCCGGTTCCGGTCAGCTCGACCCGCAGTACCACCGACGCGCAGATGGACCAGCGCCGCCAGTAGCTGGCCGGGAACGCGTTGAAGTAGGTGGCGAACGACACCTCGGATTCTTTGCCGATCTCCAGCGAGGTGCGGCTCGTCGCGTGCGCCCGACGGGCGTTGGTCGTCGACTCCTCCAGATACAGCTTGCGCACGTCGAGCGGCTCGCCGGGACGCGGCAGGATGATCCGGGACAACAGGCTTACAGCAGGCATCAGGCGCTCTCCCCAACTAAAGCTTTGCCGTCGCGCAGGTGCGGCGCCAGAACGTTGTCGTACATGTTCAGCGCGCTGGCGATGGCCATGTGCATGTCCAGATACTGGTAGGTGCCCAGCCGGCCACCGAAAAGCACCTTCGCCGAAGCGGTTTCGGACTTCGCCCTGGCCCGGTATGCGGCCAGCACGGCGCGGTCGGCCTCGGTGTTGATCGGGTAGTAGGGCTCGTCGTCGTCCTCGGCGAACCGCGAGTATTCCCGCATGATGACGGTCTTGTCGGCGGGATAGTCGCGCTCGGTGTGAAAGTGCCGGAACTCGTGGATGCGGGTGTAGGGCACGTCGGGGTCGTTGTAGTTCATCACCGGTGTGCCCTGGAAATCCCCGATCGGCAGCACTTCCAGCTCGAAGTCGAGGGTGCGCCAGCCCAAGCGCCCCTCGGCGTAGTCGAAGTAGCGGTCCAGCGGGCCGGTGTAGACGACCGGCGCGTCGGGGCTGTCCGCGCGCAGCTGGTCGCGCACGTCGAACCAGTCGGTGTCCAGCCGGACCTCGATGCGGTCGTCGGCGGCCATGTTGCGCAGCCACGCCGTGTAACCGTCAACGGGCAGACCCTCGTAAGTGTCGGAAAAGTAGCGGTTGTCGAAGGTGTAGCGCACCGGCAGCCGGGTGATGTTGGCGGCCGGGAGCTCCTTGGGGTCGGTCTGCCACTGCTTGGCGGTGTAGCCCTTGACGAAGGCCTCATACAGGGGTCGGCCGATCAGCGAGATCGCCTTCTCCTCGAGGTTCTGCGCGTCGGCGGTGTCTATCTCGGCGGCCTGCTCGGCGATGAGCTTGCGCGCCTCGTCCGGCGTGAAGTACTTGCCGAAGAACTGCGACACCAGGCCCAGCCCCATCGGGAACTGGTAGGCCTGGCCGTTGTGCATGGCGAAGACCCGGTGCCGGTAGTCGGTGAAGTCGGTGAACTGGCGCACGTAATCCCAGACCCTCTTATTAGAGGTGTGGAACAGGTGGGCGCCGTACTTGTGCACCTCGATACCGGTGTGCGGCTCGGCTTCCGAGTAGGCGTTGCCACCGATGTGCGGACGGCGGTCCACCACGAGTACACGCTTCCCGAGCTGGGTAGCCACGCGCTCGGCAATGGTCAGTCCGAAGAATCCAGAGCCGACGACGAATAGATCGAAACGAGCGGTCATCGGTTGCTTAGGGTATCCGACCGCGTGGCCCTAACCCATTTGGCGAGGCCAGGAAGCGCGCCGGCCGTTTGACGAGGGCCGTCGGGGGGCGTTGGGGGGCTTCCGGAGCCGCGATCACAGTCCTGGTCGCAATTGCCTCACGATTCAATATCACCACTCTAGTAACAGACCCCCCACTCGTACCATCGACTGTGTGTGATTCCTGCCAGCTAGGACCGGCGGGACCGCCGACACAACACATAGTGATAGAGGAGACTTCCGTGCCGAACCGACGCCGACGCAAGCTCTCGACAGCCATGAGCGCGGTTGCCGCCCTGGCAGTGGCGAGTCCGTGCGCATACTTCCTTGTCTACGAATCGACGGCCGACACCAAGGCGCCCGAGCACCACGAGTTCAAGCAGGCCGCGGTGATGAGCGACCTGCCCGGCGAGCTGATGGGCGCGCTGTCGCAGGGGCTGTCGCAATTCGGGATCAACATGCCTCCGGTGCCCGCCTTGAGCGGGGGCGCGGCCACCCCGGGTCTCGCCAGCCCCGGCCTGGGAACTCCCGGCCTCGGCTCCCCCGGCCTGGGAACGACGGGGCTGACCAATCCGGGCTTGACGAGCCCCGGTTTGACCAGCCCCGGCCTGACCAGTCCCGGTTTGACCAGCCCCGGGCTGGCGAGCCCGGGCCTCACCAATCCCGGCCTGGCCCCCACGACACCCGGGCTCACCGCGCCGGGTGCGTTGCCGGCCACCCCGGGCACGGGCATCGCGACCCCGGGCGCCGGACTCAACCCCGCGTTGTCCAACCCCGGGCTGACCAGCCCGGCCGGCGTGGCTCCGGGGCTGGGCAGCCCGGCGCTGTCCCCGACCGAAGTTCCGATCGACTCCGGGGCCGGCCTGGACCCGGGCGTCGGTGGCACCTACCCGATCCTCGGCGACCCGTCGACGTTCGGTAACGCCTCGCCCATCGGCGGCGGTACCGGCCTGGGCGGTGGCTCCGGGTCGGGCGCCAGTGGCGGCCTCGTCAACGACGTCATGCAAGCCGCCAACCAGTTGGGCGCCGGTCAGGCGATTGACCTGCTCAAGGGCCTGGTGATGCCGGCGATCACGCAGGGCATGCAGGGCGGCGGGGCCGCGGGCGCGCTCCCGGGCGCCGCGGGTGCCCTGCCCGGCGCCGCGGCGGGTGCTCTCCCGGCCGCCGCGGGTGCTGCCGGTGCGCTGCCGGCGGCCGCCGGCGCGGTACCGGTACTGCCCCCGGTCTGACCTTTCCCAAACCCTCCACCAGACGGCACCGCAGAATCAT
Organism: Mycobacterium sp. NTMscope_MAC_269; assembly: GCF_976985695.1. NCBI lineage: Bacteria > Bacillati > Actinomycetota > Actinomycetes > Mycobacteriales > Mycobacteriaceae > Mycobacterium > Mycobacterium sp. NTMscope_MAC_269. Next base: position 4,952,169 of record NZ_OZ335668.1, on the reverse strand, counting down.
CTGCGGTGCCGTCGATTTTGGTGGAGATTCAGCCGCGCGGAACCTCGTGTCGTCCCATAGATAACATTAGAAACACACGTAACATCGGCTGGTGTCCCGCAGTCGCGCCCCGACGACGTTGCTCACCGCCATCGCCGCGACCGTCGTCATCGTCTCGTGGGTGGGGGACGCCACGCGCGACCGGGGCGCCTCCAGGACTTCACCGACGCGCGGCACCCAACTTGTCGAGCAACCGCTGATCGGGCTGGGCGCCGGAGTCACCGTTCGGGAGATCGGCCAGGACACCGCGTTCTCTTTGGTGGCGCTCACCGGCGACCTGGCCGGGACGTCGACCCGCGTGCGCGCCAAGCGTCCCGACGGTTCGTGGGGTCCGTGGTATCAGACCGAGTACGAAACCGCGGCGCCCGATCCGGCGGCGTCCGGCCATCCGGCCGCAGCCACCGAGGGGCCGCGCGGCACGGACCCGGTCTTCGTCGGCACCACGACCACCGTCCAGATCGCGGTGACCCGACCGCTCGACGCGAAGGCGACCCAGCCGCCCCCGGCATCCCCGGGCGACGCGAGGGATCTGGGATACAAACCGGCGTCGAGGGAACAGCCCTTCGGGCAGAACATCTCGGCTGTCCTCATCTCCCCGCCGCAGGCGCCGAGCCAAACGCAGTGGACGCCACCGTCGGGAGTGGTGATGCCCGGCCAGGCGCCGCCCATCATCAGCCGAGCGGAGTGGGGCGCCGACGAGTCGTTGCGATGCGGTAGCCCACAGTACGACAACGGGATTCGCGCCGCGGTCATCCACCACACCGCCGGCAGCAACGACTATTCACCGCTGGAATCGGCCGGCATCGTCAAGGCCATCTACACCTACCACAGCAAGACGCTGGGCTGGTGCGACATCGCCTACAACGCGCTGGTCGACAAGTACGGCCAGGTGTTCGAGGGCAGCGCCGGCGGGCTCACAAAAGCCGTCGAGGCCTTCCACACCGGCGGATTCAACCGCAACACCTGGGGCGTGTCGATGATCGGCAATTTCGACGACGTGCCCCCGACGCCGATCCAACTGCGCACCGTCGGCCGCCTGCTGGGCTGGAGGCTGGGCCTGGACGGCGTCGACCCCAAGGGCACGGTGCAACTGGAGTCGGCCGGTAGCCACTACACCACCTTCCCGGCCGGCTCCATCGCGACGCTGCCGACCATCTTCACCCACCGAGACGTCGGCAACACGGATTGCCCGGGCAACGCCGCCTACGCGTTGATGGACGAAATACGGGACATCGCATCGCATTTCAACGACCCGCCGGAGGAACTGATCAAGGCGCTGCAGGGCGGCGCGATCTACGACCACTGGCAGGCGATCGGCGCGATGAACAGCGTGCTGGGCGCGCCGACCTCGCCGGAAGACAGCGCGGCCGGTGACGCCCGCTTTGTCACCTTCGCCCGTGGGGCGATGTATTGGTCACCCGAGACCGGGCCTCAGCCGGTCACCGGCGCCATCTACGACGCCTGGGGCTCGCAGAGCTACGAGCGGGGTCCGCTCGGACTGCCGACCAGCGCGGAAATACAAGAGCCGCTGCAGATTACGCAGAACTTCGCGCACGGAACGTTGAACTATGAGCGGCTGACCGGAAACGTCACCGAAGTCGTGGACGGTATCACGACGCCGCTGGCCACCCAATTGCCAAGCGGCCCAACGGTGCCGGCCGAACATTTCTCGCTACCGACGCACCCCGGCGCCACGTAGAGCTAAAGCCAATTGCCGCACTCCTCCTCGCACGGCTAAAGCCACCAGCGTTCCAGCACCCGGCCCACGCCGTCGTCATTGTTGGCGGCGGTGACCTCGTCGGCGGCGGCGCGCACGTCGGGATGGGCGTTGCCCATCGCCACGCCGTGGCCCGCCCAGCGCAGGATCGGCAGGTCGTTGGGCATGTCGCCGAACGCCACCACCTGCTGGGGGGTGATCTCCAGCGGCCTGGCGATCTCGTCCACGCCGGTGGCCTTGCTGATCCCCAGCGGCACGATCTCGATCAGGCCGTTATTGGTGGAGTAGGTGATGTCGCCATCGATGCCGACGTGCTTGGCCAGTTCGGCGGCCATGTCGGAGCTGCGGGCCCCGGCCCGGCGGATGAGCAGCTTGATCGCCGGGGCGCTGAGCAGGTCCTCGATCGACACCTCGGTGTTGTCCGGGTTCAGCCAGGCGTGCTCGTAGCCCGGCGAGCTGATGAACTGCGGGGTCGCGGTGTCGTGGGCGCGGTCGCCGATCCGCTCGACGGCCAGCCCCGCGCCGGGGATGACGCGCGTCGCCAGCTCCGCCAGCTCCGCCAGGGTGTCGACGGAAAGCGTGCGCGTCGACACCACCCGGTCGGTCGCGGAGTCATAGACCACGGCGCCGTTGGCGCACACCGCGATCGGGGCGAAGCCGAGCGCGTCGACGACGGGACGTATCCACCTCGGCGGCCGTCCGGTCGCCACGACGAACTGCGCACCGGAGTCCACCGCGGCGCGGATGGCGTCGCGGGTGCGCGGGGTGATCTTCTCGTCGTCGTCGAACAGGGTGCCGTCGACGTCGCAGGCGATGAGCGTCGGCTTCATCGTCATCGGGCCTTACCGCTCAATGCAATCCGCTTTGGGTCTGCCCCGGGCGCGTGACGCCGTCGGTTCCGTATTTCTGCATCCGGTCCTGCAACTCCGACAGCCGGATGGCGCGGGAATCCTCCTGGGTGGGCGCGCCGCCCCCCAAGCGGCGCGGCACCCAGAATTCGTCCTTCGGGTGCGGATATTCCTCCTGCACGCGGTACAGCAGGGCATTCATCGCCTCGCGCAACACCGCGTTGAGCTGCTCGGGCGTGCCCCGTGGTGGCAGCGGGCGCCCGGCGAGCACGGTGATCGGAACCTTGTTGCGCAGCACCTTTTTCGGATGGTCCTTGGGCCAGATCCGGTGCGCGCCCCACACGATCACCGGGACGATCGGCACCTGGGCCTGAAGCGCCATGCGCGCGGCCCCGGTCTTGAATTCCCGCAACTCGAAACTTCGGCTGATGGTGGCCTCGGGATGCGTCCCGATCAGCTCGCCCTCGCGCATGCGCTGCACCGCCGCGTCGAACGCGTCGTGTCCCGATCTGCGATCCACCGGGATCAGCCGGGCGTGCCTGATGACGTAGTTGACCGCCTTCACGTCGGCCATCTCCGCCTTGATCATGAAGTACGCGCGCCGGCGGCGCTCCCGCACGGCCATCAGCGTGGGAAGCCAGTCCAGGTAGCTGGTGTGGTTCTGGGCCAGTAGTGCGCCGCCCCGCTCGGGGATGTTCTCGAGGCCCTGATAGGTGAACTTGGTTCCCTGCATGGCGACCATCGGCGGGACGATCCACTCCGCGAACCGGTAGAACCCCTCAGGCATGTCTTCTCCTTGCCTACTGCGACGGGCGTTCGGCCCGGTTGGCGGCCTTCTTGGCCGATCGGGCCGCCGCCTCCTCGGCCTCGATGCGCGCGGCCTCAGCGCGGGTCGGGGCGCAACCGCCCAGCCGGTGCGGCACCCAGTACGCTCCGGGCTCGTTCGGATAGTCCCGTTGCGCCTGGTGCAGCAACGTCGTCATCGAGTCGCGCAGGGCAGCGTCGGTCTGCGCAATGTCTTCGCGCACCTGTAACGGCGCGCCTACCTGCACGGTGACAGGAATTTTGGCCCGCCCCAGTTTACGTGGGTGGTCCTTGGTCCAGATGCGCTGCGCCCCCCAGACGATCACGGGCACGATCGGGACGTCCGCTTCCAGCGCCATCCGGGCGGCGCCGGTCTTGAACTCCTTGAGCTCGAAGCTGCGGCTGATCGTGGCTTCGGGGTACACGCCGACCAGCTCGCCTTCACGGAGCCGCTGCACGGCCACCGCGTAGGCGCCCGCGCCGGCGCCGCGGTCCACCGGGATGGTGCGGGTGTGCTTGATCAGGAAATTGACCACCTTCACCCGCTGCATCTCGGCCTTGATCATGAACCGTAGGCGCCGCCCCCGGCGATGGACGGCCAGGCCGGCGGGCAAGAAGTCGACATAGCTGGTGTGGTTGATCGCCACCACGGCCCCGCCGCGTTCAGGGATGTGCTGCTCGCCGCGATAGGTGATCGTGGTGCCGGTGGCCGTCACCGCCAGGTGGGCCAGCAGCTCCAGCGCGCGGAAGGTCGGCTCCACCGTCGATCACTACTCCGGCGCCCCTGCGGGGCGCGCCCGGCGTGCCGCCCGAGCGGCCGCCTCTTCGGCCTCCAACCGCGCCGCTTCCGCCAGCGACGGGGCGCCTCCGCCCAACCGGTGCGGCACCCAGAACGCCCCGGCGGGATGGGCGCCGTAGAGCTCCTGCGCGCGTTCCAGCAGGTGTTGCATCCGGGAGTGCAGGAGGCCCTTCAATTCCTCGATGCCCAGCGTCGGCTCGATCGGCTCGCCGACCACCACCACGATCGGCACCTTGGGCCGCCAGAGCTTCTTCGGATGGTCCTTGGTCCAGACGCGCTGGGCGCCCCAGACGATGTGCGGGACGATCGGCACCCCGGCCTCGACCGCCATGCGGGCGGCCCCCGATTTGAACTCCTTGATCTCGAAGCTGCGGCTGATGGTGGCCTCGGGATAAACCCCGACGAGCTCGCCGTCTTTCAAGTGCCGCACCGCCGCCTCGTAGGAGGCGGCGCCGTCCTGCCGATTCACCGAGATGTGGCGCAGGCTGCGCATGATGGGCCCCGTGACCTTGTGGTCGAAGACCTCCTGCTTGGCCATGAACCGCACCTTGCGTCCCAGGCCCTGCTTGTAGGCGGGCAACCCCGCGAACGTGAAGTCCAGGTAGCCGGTGTGGTTGATCGCGATGACCGCACCGCCGCTTTTCGGGAGGTTCTCCACACCCGTGACCGTGATCTTCAGCCCCTGCGCGCGCCATACCAAGCGGGCTAGCTGGATGACAGTCCCGTAAACCGGTTCCACAGCTCATCAGCCTAGTGCTCCGGACTGTGCGGCGTCCCCCGGATGCCGCCTCGCGCTAAGCTCGGGGGCGCAAAAACCCTCATCGCCGGTCGATACCGAATCGGTCCCCCAGCGTCCTTGGGAAAGGTATTAGTGCAGGTCACCAGCGTAGGCCACGCCGGATTTTTGATTGAGACCCAAGCGGGCAGCATCCTATGCGACCCCTGGGTCAATCCGGCCTACTTCGCGTCCTGGTTCCCTTTCCCGGACAACAGCACGCTGGACTGGGACAAATTGGGCGCCTGCGACTACCTGTACGTGTCGCACCTGCATAAGGACCACTTCGACGCGAAGAACCTGACCGAGCACGTCAACAAAGACGCGACGGTCTTATTGCCGGACTTCCCCGTGCCGGATCTACGAAACGCTCTGCAGGAGTTGGGATTTCACCGATTCTTCGAGACAAGCGATTCGGTCAAGCATCGGATCGAAGGCGCCAGGGGCGCCCTCGACGTCATGATCATCGCGCTACGGGCGCCCGCCGACGGACCGATCGGTGATTCGGCGCTGCTGGTCTCCGACGGCGCCACAACGGTTTTCAACATGAACGACGCCCGGCCGGTCGATCTGGATGTGCTGGCCTCCGAGTTCGGGCACATCGATGTGCACCTGCTGCAGTACTCCGGGGCGATCTGGTACCCGATGGTCTACGACATGCCGGCCCGCGCCAAGGAGTCCTTCGGCATCCAGAAGCGGCAACGACAGATGGACCGCGCCCGCCAATACCTCGCCCAGGTCGGGGCGACGTGGGTGGTCCCGTCGGCGGGCCCGCCCTGCTTCCTGGATCCGCAGCTGCGCCACCTCAACGACGACCACGCGGATCCGGCCAATATCTTCCCCGACCAGATGGTGTTCCTCGACCAGATGCGCACGCACGGCCACGACGGCGGCCTGCTGATGATCCCCGGGTCGACCGCCGACTTCACCGGGTCCACCCTGAATTCGCTACATCACCCGCTGCCCACCGACGAGGTCGAGGCCATCTTCACCACCGGCAAGGCCGACTACATCGCCGCCTACGCCGAGCGGATGGCGCCCGTCGTCGCCGCCGCGCGGGCGAGCTGGGCGCCCGCTACCGGAGAGCCCCTACTGGAACCGCTGCGCGAACTGTTCGAGCCGATCATGTCGCAAAGCGACGAGATCTGCGACGGGATCGGCTATCCCGTCGAATTGGTGCTCGGTCCGGAGACCGTGATCCTCGACTTCCCGAAACGTTCGGTGCGGGAACGGATTCCGGACGAGAAAGTCCGCTACGGCTTCGAGATCGCACCGGAGCTGGTGCGCACCGTGCTGCGCGACCGCGAACCGGACTGGGTCAACACCATCTTCTTGTCCACTCGCTTCAAGGCGTGGCGGGTCGGCGGCTACAACGAGTACCTCTACACCTTCTTCAAATGCCTGACCGACGAACGGATCGCCTACGCCGACGGCTGGTTCGCCGAAACCCACGACGACTCGGCCTCGGTCACCCTGGACGGCTGGGAGATCCAGCGCCGTTGCCCCCACCTCAAGGCCGACCTGTCGAAATTCGGTGTGGTGGAAGGCAACACGCTGACCTGTAACCTGCACGGGTGGCAGTGGCGATTGGATGACGGTCGCTGCCTGACCGCGCGGGGCCACCAGCTGCGGAGCCGGCGCGCGTGAACGACTCCCACCGCTCCTACGATGACGGGCTGGTTGCGCTGGATCGGGCGGCAATCACGCTGCGCCGCTATCACTTTCCATCGGGCACGTCGAAAATCATCGCCCTCGGCACGATCCGCGGCTACAAAGCCGAAAGCCTCGGGCTTTTCACGCAGCGGTTCCGGATATGGGGCAGCTCGGACTTCCGCCGCTGGCTGCCGCTGGACATGCAACGGCCGTTCCGGTCGACCTTGATCACCCTGGACGTGCCGGGCACCTGGCCCAGCCCCGCGTTCACGCCGGCGCGCGCGGACGAGTTCACCGCCCTGCTCGACGAATTGCTCGGCGGGCGCGGCTAGCGCTCCCGATCCGCAAGCGCCTGCCGCGCCGCGTTGTATCCGGGGATGAACGTGATACCCGGTCCGCCATGGCATCCCGCGCTGCCCAGGTACAGCCCCTCGATCGGGATCGGCTGGCCCAGAAAACCCGTGGGGCCCGGCCGGTTGGGGCCGATCTGGTTCGCGTTCAACAGACCGTGGCAGTAGTCGCCGCCCGGGGCGCCGAACATCACCCCCATGTGCTTGGGCGTGAAGGTGGTGTGCCGAATGATGCTGCGTTCGAAATTCGGTGCGAGCCGGGTGATCTTGTCGATCACTCGCTGACCCATTTCGACCTTCGCCTGCCCGTAATCCACCTCGCCCTCGATCGGGAAGAACAGCGCGAACGCCGACGCGGCGTGCTTACCCGCCGGGGCGAGGTCCGGGTCGTTCTGCGACGGGATCTGCAAGACCACCGTCGGGTCGGCCGGAACGATGCCGCGCCGGGCGTCCTCCCACTGCTGCTGGACCTCTTCCGGCGTGCAGAACAGGCCGATCGAGGCCTGCATGGCCGGTGAGTTGAGGCCCTCGTACGGCGGGGCGAAAGCGGGGGCTTCGTCGAGCGCGAAGTGCATCTGCAAATAGCTGCCGCGATGATCGATGCGCGCATAGCGTTCCCGGATGTCGGCGGGCAGCGCGCCGGGATCGATCAGGTCATTGAGCGTGGTGTCCGGGGCGATGCCCGAGACGACGATCGGGGCGTCCAGGGTCTCCCCCGACTCGGTGCGCACTCCGGTCACCCGGCCGTCCGCGACGAGGATCTCGGTGACCTTGGTGCGCAACCGAAGTTCACCGCCGTGGCTTTGCAGCACGTCGCACAGGTGTGAGGTGAGCGCGCCGATCCCGCCGCGCAGCTTCTTCATCTGCATCGTGTCGCCGTCGGGAACGCCGAGGCCGAAGGCGAGCGCGGCCGCGCTGCCCGGCGTGGACGGGCCACGGTAGAGCGTGTTGACGGCCAGCACGGTCATCGAACCGCGCAGCGCGCCGTGCTTCTCGCGGTCCGGCAGATATCGGTCCAGCACGTCGGTGACCGAGCCGAACAGCATGTCGTCGATCGCGGAGCGCTCGAATTCGTTGGTGGCGCAGGCGTACATCTCGTCGATGCTCTTGGGTGGCGTTCCCGCTTCGAACCGGCCCAGCGCGCGGGTCGGGCCCTGGCTCCACGCCATCAGCCCCGCCATTCCGTTGACGGCGTCGGCTCCGTGCACCTCGTTGAGATGGGTGAACAGCTTGATGGGGTCGCTGTACTGCACCAGCGGATCGTCGCCGACGCCGCGCACCGCCACCGACATCACGTCCAGGTCGATCGTGGGCATGGCGTCCAGACCCAGCTCGTCGACCACCACCTGCGATGTCGGGAACTGCACCGAGCCGGCGATCTCGAACTGATACCCGTCGAAAAGCTCTACGGTGGAAGCCATCCCGCCGGCGTAGAGCTTGGGATCCAGGCACACCGTCCGCAGCCCGGCCTTGGCCAGCAGCACCGCCGCGGTCAGGCCGTTGTGCCCCGCGCCGATAACGATCGCGTCATAACCAGTCATGTCCTTGCCCTCCGCAAAGGAGGCTCGCACGGCCACAAAGTTTTGTCAATTATGACGAAACTTGTCGGGAGGTCGCCGTGATCCAGGAGTCCGTGATCCCCGCTCGCAGCGACTCCAGCGCCGCATGGCACAGCCGCGCGAGCTCGCCGAGCGACCGGTCGTCGCCGACCATCCAGACCTCCATCGCGCCGAAGACGGCGGCCGCGATGCACCGCGCGGTCACCGCGGTGCGCACCCGGTGGTCGGCCGCCGGCTCCGCGGCGCCCCCGGCCCCGCGACCACGCCGTTGTAACTGCGCCGCAATGGCATCGGCGAAGTCGGCCTGGACTTCGCGGATGTGGCGGACGATGCGGCCGGGGTCGAGCTCGTCCTGGCGCAGGGCGGCGATCTTGGTGACCGCATCGACGTCGTACGGGAACGAGAAGATGGCCGATTGCACCGAGTCGATGATCGCCTCGTCGGCCGGCCTGGCGTCCAGGGCCGCGCGAAACCAGTGCAGCCCGGTGTAATCGGCGAACAACAAATCGTGCTTCGAGCTGAAGTGGCGGTAGAACGTCCGCAGCGACACCCCGGCGTCGGCGGCGATCTGTTCGGCCGACGTGTCCTCGACGCCCTGGGCCAGGAATCGCACCAGGGCAGCCTGGCGCAACGCCTCGCGCGTACGTTCGCTGCGCGCCGTCTGAGCGGGCCTGACCATCTCAGTAAGGTACCAAGGCGACGGATTTGCCATCCCGGTTGTTGTGTCAATATTGACAAAACTTTACGGCGCGGGTGAGACTGCGCCCATGGTCTCGCTACTCACTCACGCGGTGCTCGGACTGGCGGTCATCACCTGGATCGTCCGGTCGAACTCGAAAGTCTTCGCCCGGCCGGCTGACGGCCCCCTGTTCTCGCCGATGGAAATCGTCTACTACGTCGTCGGCATCGCGTCCGTCGCGCTCGGGTGGTACTTCAACATCACCTTCGTGCACGAGTACTCGCAGGGCTCGACCAACCCGCTGTGGGGCGAGCACGGAAGCTGGGCCGAATACATCAAGCTGATGTTCACCAACCCGGCGGCGAGCTCGGCAAGCCAGGACTACACGATAGCGAATGTGATTCTGCTGCCCATCTTTACGATCGTGGACGGCTACCGGCGCGGCCTGCGCCACCCCTGGCTGTACTTCGTGTCCAGCCTGTTCACCAGCTTCGCATTCGCCTTCGCGTTCTACTTCGCGACGATGGAACGACAGCGACGGCACGGGCACGTTGCCGGCGAGCCGGCGACGAAGATCACGGCCTAGCCCGGTTTGGTGGCCCGCCACCGCTGCCGGCCACGCCTGACGTCGGTGTAGATGTCGGTGAATCCCGCGGCTCGCAGCCGGCCGGGGAGGTCGCCCGGTGCGATGGGGTTGTAGGTATCGGCGACGTGGAGCAGACGGAACGCCAGTGACGGGACGCCGTCGCTTCCGGCGAAGACCCCTCCGGGCCGCAGCAGCCTGAACGCCTCGGCGAAGAGTTGGTCCTGCAAGCCGGCGGTGGGAACGTGGTGCAGCATCGTGAAGCACACCACCGACGTGAAATCGTCTGCGGGTAGCCCCGTTTCGGTTCCGCTCGCCTGAATGATGCGCGCCCGCTCGCCGTAGCGGCGCCGCAGGCGATCGGCCATCGCGCCGTCGAGTTCAACGGCCGTGAGCGAGGCCGTGCGATCGAGCAGGCCGCGCAGCGTCGCGCCATAACCGGGCCCGATTTCCACAGTGCGCGAGCCCAATTCGACGTCCTGCAACGCCCACGGCAGCAGCTGATCGGCCACCGCTCGTTCCCATGACGCCGAGCTGCAGCGCCGTCGGTGGAGGAGATTCATTGCCATATCGTCAAAGTTAAGGGGCACCTTGGCTGCGCGCTTCCGATATCCTGCCGAAATATGTCGGAAATCAGCCATGACGGATTGGTCACCTCGGCGCAGACGCTGCCGCCGGGAGCGCGGATCGAACGGCATCGCCATCCGCAACATCAGATCGTCTACCCGTCCTCGGGCGCGGTGTCGGTGACCACCCCGGCGGGTACGTGGATCACACCGGCGAATCGCGCGATCTGGATACCGGCCGGGTGCTGGCACGAGCACACGTTCCACGGCACCACCCAATTTCACGGTGTCGCACTGGATCCCGCCCGTTACCGCGGCGGCCCGGCGGCGCCGGCCGTGCTGGCGGTCAACCCGTTGATGCGGGAACTGATCATCGCGTGTTCGCGGGCCGAGGGGACCGAGAGCGCCGAGCATCACCGGATGCTGGCCGTCCTGCACGACCAGTTGCAGGTGACCAGCGTCGCGGAACCGCTGTGGATTCCCACGCCCGTCGACCCGCGGCTCCGCATAGCGTGCGCACTGATCGCCGACAACCTGCGCGAGCCGCTGACGCTGCAACAGATCGGCGACCGCGTCGGCGTCGGCCAGCGCACGCTGAGCCGGTTGTTCAGCGACGAGCTGGCCATGACGTTCCCGCAATGGCGCACCCAGGTCCGGCTGCAACGCGCGCTGGTGTTGCTGGCCGACCGGCGCGATGTCACGTCGGTGGCATCCGAATGCGGTTGGGCCACACCGAGTGCCTTCATCGACACCTACCGGCGGGCCTTCGGGCACACCCCCGGGCAGCTGGCCGCCAGCACGGTCTAGGGTTCGAGCACCTCGGCGCCCACGAAGGGCACCAGCGCCGCGGGGATCCGCACGCTGCCGTCGGGCCGCTGGTGGTTTTCCAGGATCGCCACCAGCCAGCGGGTGGTGCCCAGCGTGCCGTTGAGGGTGGCCGCGGTCTGCGGCTTGCCGTTCTCGTCGCGGTAGCGCGTGGACAGCCGGCGCGCCTGGAAGGTCGTGCAGTTCGACGTCGACGTCAGCTCGCGATAGGTGCCCTGCGTGGGAACCCATGCCTCGCAGTCGAACTTGCGAGCGGCCGACGAGCCGAGATCGCCTGCGGCGACGTCGATTACCCGGTAGGGCACCTCGATGCGGGCCAGCATCTCGCGCTGCCAGCCCAGCAGCCGCTGGTGTTCGGCCTCGGCGTCGTCGGGCGTGCAGTAGACGAAGCCTTCGACCTTGTCGAACTGATGCACCCGGATGATGCCGCGGGTGTCCTTGCCGTAGCTGCCCGCCTCGCGGCGAAAACACGATGACCAGCCGGCGTATCGCAGCGGGCCGGCCGACAGGTCCAGGATCTCGTTCCAGTGGTAGCCGGCCAGCGGCACCTCCGAGGTCCCCACCAGGTAGAGGTCGTCGGCCTCGACGCGGTAGATCTCGTCGGCGTGGGCGCCCAGGAACCCGGTGCCGGCCATCACCTCGGGGCGCACCAGCACCGGCGGGATCATCGGGGTGAAGCCGTTCTCGACGGCCAGCCGCAGCGCCAGCTGCAGCAGGCCGAGCTGCAGCAGCGCGCCCTTGCCGGTCAGGAAGTAGAACCGCGAGCCGGACACCTTGGCGCCGCGCTGCATGTCGATCAGGCCCAGCGACTCGCCCAGCTCGAGGTGATCCTTGGGGTCGTCGAGCGCCGGGGGCTCGCCGACGACGTCGAGGACGGCGAAGTCGTCCTCCCCGCCCGCCGGGACCCCGTCAATGACGACGTTCGAGAGCGCCATGTGCGCCGCGGTGAACGCCGTCTCCGCCTCGGCCTGGGCGGTCTCGGCGGCCTTCACCTGCTCGGCCAGCTGCTTCGCGCGCGCCAGCAACGCGGGACGCTCGTCGGGCGACGCCGCGCCGACGCTCTTGCTGGCGGACTTCTGGTCGGCCCGCAGCGCGTCGGCGGAGGAGATGGCGGCCCGGCGCGCGGCGTCGGCCGACAGCAGCGCGTCCACCAACGTCGGGTCTTCACCGCGGCTGAGCTGGGAGCGGCGCACGGCGTCGGGGTCTTCCCGGAGCAGCTTCAGGTCGATCACGGCCCTGAGACTACTTTCACCGGCACCGGCCGACCGCCGCAACGTCCACGTCGACCCGGCTCAGGACTCACATCAGTAACTTTTGTCACGCGGCTCAGGTGGCCCTGTCAGAATGGACCCGATGTCGCAAGCGCCCGAGAAGGAACTTTCGGAAGGCCCCGCCGTCGAGACGCCCGCCGCCTCGACCGGTGAGCCGTCCGAGCAGCAGCCGCCCGCCTTCTTGTGGCCGCGCAGCCTGCAGGCCCGGGCGACCCGGCGGGCCCTGCTGCTGACCGCGCTCGGCGGGCTGTTGATCGCCGGGCTGGTCACCGCGATCCCGGTCAGCACCGAATCGGGACGGCTCCTCGACAGCAGCCCCGTGCGCAGTACCGGGGCCAAGAGCGACGCCGCCTTGAATCGCGCCTCCCGCGGGGAATGCCTGATGTGGCCCGACACCACGCCGGAGTCCGCGAAGATCGTCAACTGCAACGACGACCACAAGTTCGAGGTGGCCGAATCCATTGACATGCGGACGTTCCCAGGCTCGGAGTATGGGCCCAACGCCGCGCCCCCGACGCCCGCCCGCATCCAGCAGATCACCCAGGAGCAGTGCGAGGCGTCCGTCCGTAACTACCTCGGACTCAAGTTCGATCCGAACAGCAAGTTCACCGTCAGCCTGCTGTGGCCCGGCGACCGGGCCTGGCGTCAGTCCGGCGATCGCCGCATGCTGTGCGGTCTGCAGCTGCCCGCCACGAACAACCAGCAGCAGGCATTCAAGGGCAAGGTCGCCGACGTCGACCAGTCCAAGATCTGGCCGGCCGGTACCTGCCTGGGTATCGATCCGGCGACCAACCAACCGACCGATGTGCCGGTCGACTGCGCGGCCCCGCACGCGATGGAGGTCACCGGCACGGTCAACCTGGCCGAGAAGTTCCCCGATGCCCTGCCCGCCGAGCCGGACCAGGACAGCTTCATCAAGGATTCGTGCACCAAGATGACCGACGCGTACCTGGCGCCGGTCAAGCTGCGCACCACCACGCTGACGCTGATCTACCCGACAGTGCCGCTCTCGAGCTGGACGGCCGGCAGCCGCGAAGTGGCCTGCAGCATCGGCGCGACGCTGGGCAACGGGGGCTGGGCGGCCCTGCTGAACAGCGCCAAGGGTCAGCTGCTGATCAACGGCCAGCCCCCGGTGCCGCCCCCCGATATCCCCGAAGAGCGGCTCACGATGCCGCCGATCCCGCTGCAGGCCCCGGCGCAGGCGCCGTCCAACCAGTCGACCAGCGCGCCGGAGATCCCCCCGAACAATCAGCACCTGCCCGGGCAGCAACCCGTGGTGACGCAGCCCCAGCAAGCGCCGCAACCCCAGCAGCCGCCCGCCCAGCAACCGCCGCCCCCGCCGGCGGACAACGGCGCGCCGCCGGCCAACCCGGCACCCGAGGCGCCGCCGCCCCCGCCCGCCGAGCCGCCGCCCGGGGGCTAGCCGGGTGCCCGTGCGGATGGACCCGCGGCGCTTCGACGAACTGGTCTCCGACGCCCTCGACCTGATACCACCCGGGTTGGCCGCGGCGATGGACAACGTCGTGGTGCTGGTCGAAGATCGCCATCCCGAGGACGCCGAGCTGCTCGGACTGTACGAGGGGGTGGCGCTGACCGAGCGCGACTCCGACTACGCCGGTGCGCTGCCCGACACCATCACGATCTACCGCGGGGCGCTGCTGGACGCGTGCGAGTCCGAGGCCGAGGTCGTCGAGGAGGTGGCGATCACGGTGATCCACGAAATCGCCCACCACTTCGGCATCGACGACGACCGGCTGCACGAACTGGGCTGGGCCTGACTGGCGCGGCGTCCCGGATTTGTCCGCGCCGGGTGCTATGAACGCACCTATGAGCACTGACTGCCGCGACTGCCGGGCAGGCTTAGATCACTGTCACGGCACCATCATTCATCACGCCCTGCACCGGTCGGAGTGCACCGAGCCGGATTGCGTCAGCCCCGAATTGTTGCCGCACGCCTTCGCCATCGATTGCGACGCCGTGGGCTGTGCCTGCACCGCGGCGATCGCGCTGGCCGTCTGAGCGACGCCTCAGCCCATCGGGTCGGTGCTTGACCGCACCGCGTCCGCGACCGGGGTCGCCTCGGCCTCCGGATAAAAGGGCGGGGTCAACGTCCCCCACCGCACGCAGCTCCACCGCCCGTCGGTGATCGGGGTCAAGGCCACCGATTGGGCGTTGTCGAGATGATTGTCGAGCGCGAAGTCGGCCTCCACGCCGGCCAGCACCGCGGCGGCCAGCCGGATCGCCGCGCCGTGGCTGACGACCACGATGTCGCCGTGGAAGTCGTGGTCGTCGAGGTAGCGCAGCCGCAGGTCGGTGAGCACCGGCACGTAACGGTCCAGCACGTCGTTGCCGGTCTCGCCGCCCGGCAGCGGCACGTCGAGTTCGCCGCGATGCCAGCGGTCGTAGATCGCGTTGAACTCCGCGACCGCCTCGTCGTCGTTGCGGTCTTCGAGCCGGCCGACCTGCACCTCGTGAATGCCGGGCACCTCGAGGGCGGACATCGCGAGCTGGCCCCCGATCACCGCCGCGGTCTGCGCGGCCCGGGTGGCCACCGAGTGCGCGAGCATCGCCGGCCGGCCCGACCCGCGGGCGAACGCCCGGGCCTGGTCGCGCCCCAACGGTGTCAGCTCCGCCCCGGGCGGGCGGGTGTCGAGGCGGCGCTCGACGTTTCCGTAGGACTGGCCGTGCCGCACCAAGATCAAGTGACCGCTCACCGCCGCGACCCCCCGCCGGGGTCTTCGGGCTTTCCGTCCCGGACCCGCGCCAACCAGCACAACGCCTCGTCGGCGGACGGCGGCAACGCCCCGGCGGGCGAGCCGGTCGGCCACGATCCCAGGTACCGCACATCGGCACAACGACGGTGCAGCGCCTTGAGTGCCTCGGCGACAGCGTCGTCGTCAATGTGTCCCACGCAATCGGCGAAAAACCGGTAGGTGCCGAGCCCGGTTCGGGTCGGCCGGGATTCGATTCGGGTCAGGTCGATGCCACGGACGGCGAACTCGGCGAGCGCGGCCAGCAAGGCGCCCGGCGCGTTGTCGATGCGCAGCACCACCGAGGTCCGATCGGCGCCGGTGCGGGCCGGCGGCGGTCCCGGCGGCCCGACCAGAACGAAGCGCGTGCGGGCGTTGGGCTCGTCGACCACACCGTCGGCCAGGGTGTCCAGCCCCAGGTGGGCGGCGGCCAGCGGTGAGGTCACCGCGGCGTCGACGCGCCCCTCGGCCACCTGCTGGGCGGCGTCGGCATTCGAGTACGACGGCCGCAGTTCGGCGTCGGGCAGGTTGGCGGCCACCCAGTGCCGTACCTGGGCCGCCGCCACGCCGAAGGCGGCCAACGTCCGCACGTCGGCGGCGCGGCATCCGCGTTTGACGACGATGCTGAAGGCGACGTCCAGCGTCGTCTCGGCGAAGACCTGCAGCGGCGAGCCCATGGCCAGGCTGTCCAGGGTGGGCGTCACCGAACCGTCGATCGAGTTCTCGATCGGGACGCACGCGTAGTTCGCGGCGCCGTCGCGCACGGCGTCCAAGGCCGCCGACGTGCTGTCGACCGGCACCGGCCGCACCCCGCCGGAGTCGGTTGCGGGAACCAGGCCGGCGGCGGTGATCTGTCGCAGCGCCGCCTCGGTGAAGGTCCCCTCCGGACCGAGGTAAGCGATGCGGGCCACGTCCCAACCCTAGCGGCGCGCTGGACAGAAAACCCTTGCGACGCCAACCCGGGTAAGTTAACTTAGGCTTACCTAAACATAAGGATGAGGATGGTGTTACCGCTGAGCTGCCACGCCCCGACCACCGCCGAACGGATCCGCAGCGCCTGCGTGCGCGCCGGCGGCGCGCTCTTGGCGATCGAGCATGACGACCCGGTCCCCACGCCGGTGCATCACTTGATGGACGACGGGTCCTTCGCGCTGGCGCTGCCCGTCGAACGGGAACGCGGGAGACCCATCGCGGGATCGCAAGCGCTGCTGGAGCTGACCGATTACGCGCCACTGCCCCTGCGTGAACCGGTCCGGTCGCTGGTGTGGGTGCGCGGGCGACTTCAGGAGGTGCCCCCGGCGCACATCCTCTCCACGCTCGACGCGATCGCCGCCGAATGCCCCGATCCGGCGCTGCTGGGTGTCGACACCCCGCGGTGCGCGCCGTCCGGTGGACACGAGCAGCGGTACACACTGCTGCGGCTCGAGATCGCCTCGGTAGTGGTCACCGACGCCACCGGCGCGGAGCCGGTCACCGTGGCCGACCTGCTTGCGGCGCGGCCTGACCCGTTCTGTGCGCTCGAATCGGGCCTGCTGCGGCACCTGGACGCCGCCCACGGCGACATCGTGGCGCGGCTGGTGTCCCGGCTGCCCGCGCCCCTGCGCCGCGGGCGCGTGCGGCCGCTGGGGCTCGACCGCTACGGCGTGCGGTTCCGCGTCGAGGGCAGCGACCAGGACCACGACGTCCGGTTGCCGTTCCACAAACCGGTGGACGACATGACCGGCCTGCGCCAGGCCATTCGGGTGCTGATGGGGTGCCCGTTCATCAACGGGCTGCGGGCGCGCGGCTAGCCGCGGCGCACCTGCCACGTACGTTAGGCAGGTGAACGGCGAGCGCTCACCCCGGCGTCGGCGGCCCGGACAGCCGGACCCGCCGCGCCGCGAGCCGCCGCAGGTGATTCGCCGCGCGGGCGTCCCGCCGCCGTCACCGACCGCAAAAACCCAACCACTGCACCGGCCGGCGCCACCGGCCCCGCCACGACCACACGCGCCGCGGGCACCCCGCAAGCGGCGCCGCCGGATCCGAACGATGCTGTCGGCGCTGCTGGTGGTCGTGCTGCTGATCGGCGCGGGCGTCGTCGCCGGCGCCGTGTGGTTCGACACCAGACTGCGCCGCGAGCAGGTGCTCGCCGACTATCCCGAACGCCCCGGGCCCGGCCGCGGCAGCAACTGGCTCATCGTCGGCTCGGACAGCCGCCAGAGCCTGAGCGCCACCCAGCAACAGGAGTTGGCCACGGGCGGCGACATCGGTGACGGCCGCACCGACACGATCCTGCTGGTTCACGTGCCCGGGGTCGGGGCCGCGGTTCCGACGACGATTGTGTCGATCCCGCGCGACTCCTATGTGCCGATCCCCGATCACGGTAAGGACAAGATCAACGCCGCGTTCTCGATGGGCGGCGCGCGGTTGCTGGTCCGCACCCTGGAACAGGCCACCGGATTGCGCATCGCTCACTACGCCGAGATCGGATTCGGCGGGTTCGCCGGGTTGGTCGACGCGCTCGGCGGGGTGACGGTGTGCCCGACCACCGCGATCAGCGACCCGTTGGCCGGGATCGATCTGCCGGCCGGCTGCCAGACGCTCGACGGCCGGCACGCCCTCGGCTACGTCAGGACGCGCGACACCCCGCGCGCGGACCTGGACCGGATGGTCAATCAGCGCCAGTTCGTGGCCGAACTGCTGCATCGCGCCGCCAGCCCGGCGGTGTGGCTCAATCCATTTCGCTGGTATTCGGTGCCGCGGGCGGCCGCCGACGCCCTCACCGTCGACCAGGACGACCACGCCTGGGATCTGGCTCGGCTCGGCTGGGCGTTGCACGGCTCCACCGCCACCATGACCGTCCCGATCGGCGAATTCACCAGCGGTGATGCCGGCGCGGTGGTGGTGTGGAACCACGCCGAGGCCGGCCGGTTGTTCGACGCGTTGGCCGCCGATGCGCCGCTACCGCCCACCACCGCGGATGGCCAGCAGTAGCCGGGGAAACTAGATGCTGATTTGGCCCGCCGCATCGCCCCGCAGCCACGCCTTGGTGCGGCCCGGGTGGTGGGTGGCCAGCCAGGCCACGCCGACCTCGCGGCAGAAATCGATGTCGTCGTAGTCGTCGACGTTCCAGCAGTAGACCGCCCTGCCCTGGGCGATGGCGCGGTCCGCCAGTTGGGGATATTCCTTCAACGTCAGCAACGACGGCCCGACGGCGGTGGCGCCGACAGCCGTGGGCGCGCCGCTGGTCAGGTAGCGCGCGGTCTTGCCGAGTAGCACGGTGGGCAAAAGCGGCGCGGCCCGCCGGATCCGCCAGACCGCGGACGCCGAGAACGACATCACCACGGCGCGGGACCGATCGGCCGAGGCGGGCGCGGCGATGCCGAATCGGTGCAGCAGCGCCAGCAGCTTGGTTTCCACCAGTGAGCCGTACCGGACGGGGTGCTTGGTCTCGATGAAGAGTTTCACGGGCCGATGCCAATCCAGCACCAGCGAAACCAGCGCGTCCAGCGTCAGCAAACTGGTGTCGCCGTGGCCGCCGTCCTCGCGCCAGCTGTCGTGCCACGCCCCGTACTCGAGCTCCCGCAGCTGAGCGAGCGTCATCGTGCTGACCAGGCCGGCTCCGGTCGAGGTGCGGTCTAGCCGGCGATCGTGCACGCAGACCAAATGGCCGTCGCGGGTCAACCGCACGTCACATTCCACGCCGTCGGCGCCCTCTTTGAGCGCGAGGTCGTAGGCGGCCAGCGTGTGTTCGGGGCGCGCCGCCGAAGCCCCGCGGTGGGCGACGACATAGGGATGCCCGGCGAGCACCTCGTCGGCCCACGTCATATCCCTATGCTGCCGGTTCCTGCCCCTCTAACTCAACTGGGTCAGCCGAAGCCGGTGCGGCGGCGCCGTCCTCGGGAACCATCACCCAGCGATGCGCAGGACGTGCGACCGGCTTGCGATGGAAGCCCTCGAAAATGCGGGTCGCGGCGGCCAGGGTGGCGGCCGCGAGCAGGTAGGCGACGACCATCAGGACGGTGTTGTTGGCGATGCCCTGCGCGTCGGTGGCGAAACTGGTCGCGATCGCGGCGATGGAGACGGCGTAGCTGCAGACCCACGCGATCCACCACTGCAGGACGGATCGGCGCAGCCGCGCCCAATGGTCCTCGAGCATGGCCAGCTCGATCACGTAGACCGGGGCCCACAGCAGATTGGCCAGCGGCACGACGCAGCCGGCCCACAGCGCGCGCACGGAGCGCGGCTCGGGCAGGCCGTGATGGGCGAACACGGCGGCGCGCCGCGCGATCATCCAGCGGATCAGCAGCACGCCGGAGGCGATCACCGCCGCACCCGCACCCACGCTGGCGAGCACGCCGAGCCAGTCGGCGGCGATGGCCACCCACGAGTTCAGCAAGGTGTTCCGGTTGATGACCAGCAGCACATAGCGGACGACGTAGACCAGGGCGGCAATGCTGAGGACCAGCACGCTCACGAATGACGTGGTGCGGATGATCTGGCCCGACGGCCCCGGTGGTGCGGCCGCTTCGGCCACGGCGGGTGCCTGTTCGACGCGGTCGGCCAAACCCCAACGCGGAATCACCGCGTAGCGCGGGGTGGGCCCGAGGGGGCGCCGGGCGTGCCTGGCCGGCGGGGCGGCGCCGGGACGCACCGCTATCCAGCGATAGCCGGGCGGAAGGCGTGGCGGAGTGCGCTGCCAGGCCGGAGAACGCTGCGGTGCGGCCGGGTGTGGGGCGCCTGCGGTGCCCCACCGCGGGTCGGCGGGCGGGGATTGCGGCAGGGGCGCCATGAGGGCGCCGCGGCAGCGGGGACACCACTCGCGTTGCCGATCGCGCACGTTCCAGCGGGTGCCGCACTGGGAGCACACCTGGATCACCGGACCAGACTAGCGCCGCGACGATGCGGCCCGCGAAACGCGGGGCGAGGAGGAGCGGCGCCATCGGACCCCCCGCGACGATGCGGCCCGCGGAACGCGGGGCGAGGAGGAGCGGCGCCATCGGACCTCCCGCGACGATGCGGCCCGCGGAACGCGGGGCGCGGGCCGCATTCGAGCGGGGCGGGCAAACCTCATCAGCCGCTGCGGACTATCCACAGTTTCCACAGGTTTATCCACATAGACCCAGGGGGTATAGAAAGCCATCGCTACAGCCTCTGGCGCCGGATCGTGCTGCCGCTGTGGATAACACCGCGGTGTTGTACGCATGTCCTAAACAACCCAATCCGGCCGTTGAGCGAAATGGATTGCCTCGCTAAGCATCGGCTGGCCGCGCCCGCGACGCACCGTTTCCCGCTCCGCCGTTTTCGCGCCCCCACGCCGGCAGGTTCTCGCCAACCCCCAGCTCAGAGCGTTATTTCTCAACATCGCCACAAAGCGCTATGATCGCGTTCGCGAAAGTGTTTGTGACTCACCTCACTCACCGTGAGGTGAACCGGGGGGTGGAAGGCGATTGATGGCCACGCATTCGTTCGGTCCGGGTTCACCGGCCGCGTCGAAGTCGTATTGCGGCTCGCCCGCGTGGAATCACAGCTACACCATCGCGGCGCTGCGCGCCGGATTGATCGCACTGGCCTTGCTGGCCGTCCTCGCGGTCATCGTCTTGTTCTGAACTGACGCCGAGCGGGTATCCGCCTTGCGGCTCAACAAGGGTCATTCTTGCGGTGCGCGCGCTCATGGAGCAGGGTTGATAACGGCCGGCCGCCGTGAGGCGGCCCGCGCGACTGAGCGTCAAGACGATAATCGAAGAAAGGAACGCCGTGGCTGAATACACCCTGCCCGACTTGGACTGGGACTATGCAGCGTTGGAACCGCACATCTCAGGTCAGATCAACGAGATCCACCACAGTAAGCACCACGCCACGTACGTCAAAGGCGTGAACGACGCTCTGTCCAAGCTCGAAGAGGCCCGTGCCAACGAGGATCACGCTGCGATCTTCTTGAACGAAAAGAACCTGGCCTTTCACCTGGGCGGCCACGTCAACCACTCGATCTGGTGGAAGAACCTGTCGCCGGACGGTGGCGACAAGCCGACCGGCGAATTGGCCGCCGCGATCGACGACGCCTTCGGATCCTTCGACCGGTTCCGTGCCCAGTTCAGCGCGGCCGCCAACGGTCTGCAGGGCTCGGGCTGGGCGGTGCTGGGCTACGACACCCTCGGCGGCCGGCTACTGACGTTCCAGCTCTACGACCAGCAGGCCAACGTTCCGCTGGGCATCATTCCGCTGCTGCAGGTCGACATGTGGGAGCACGCCTTCTACCTGCAGTACAAGAATGTCAAGGCGGACTACGTCAAGGCGTTCTGGAACGTCGTCAATTGGGCGGACGTGCAGAAGCGCTACGCCGCCGCGACCTCGAAAACCCAGGGCCTGATCTTCGGCTGACTTTTATCTCGATCGGCGGGGGCGTCGCGCACAATGCGCGGCGCCCCAGTCGTTTGTTCGGCCCCGAATCGGCCGGATACGAAGATCCGCGCCGCTGACCGTGTCGTGTTGCACGGCGCCTAATCCGCAGGCATTCTTAATTATTCGGACTATCAGTGTGGTTATTCCAAACGGAGGCGTCGCGCGGAGGTCGAGATGGAAACCGGCTCGGATCGGCCCATCGGGGTTTCCCCGTTCCATTCTCGTGGCGCCCTGAAGGGGTTTTTGATCTCCGGACGCTGGCCCGATTCGACGAAAGAGTGGGCACAGCTGCTCATGGTCGCGGTCAGGGTCGCGTCGCTGCCCGGATTACTCTCCACCACAACGGTGTTCGGTGCCCGCGAGGAACTACCCGACGAACCCGAACCGGGCACGGTCGGCCTGGTGCTGGCCGAAGGCACGGTTTTCGGTGAATCAGCAATCCAGCCAGGATATTTCGCCGACCATCAGCCCCCCGCGCTACTCATGCTGCACCCGCCGTCGGAAACCACGCCGTCACTGCCCGAATGCACGGGCGCGGCATCGGGATGCGTATTGCTGCCCGGCTTGCCCTACCTCGGGCTGGAGCACCGGGCCGCTTGGGTGGAAGCCGAAGCCGACGGCACCATCACCTCGATGGTGAGCCGGGTCGGCGTCGACCCGATCAGTCATCCCGACACGGCAATTCTGGCCATGCTCCTCGCCGCCTAGTCCCAGAACGCAGCGAAACCGAAGTAACCCTTCTCTCACCGCCGGCGGCGAGACCATCGCCGCCGGCGCGCGAATGGCGATTCGCCTTCCCGCGCGCGGGGCCGCGATTCGCGAGCGCCGAAATGACCGACCGATCCGGCCCGGCGAGCGTCACGTCGGCCGGCGGTCGCGACCGAACCCGTCCCGCATGACCGCGATCTCGGCGGCGCCGGCTAAGTTAACGACCCCTCGACCATGGGTGTCCGCCAAGCGGCCGACGGGTTTCGGCGCGCCCCTGGCAGTCTCGTTTGGCGCCCGGCAGCAAATGGTGCACTCGATCGGCGCGGCTCTTCGGCCCGTTGCGGTGCAATCGCCCAGCACGGCGCGCCTGCTCACCGTGCCCCCCACCAGACGGGCCCCCCGCCACTTCGGGACGGGTGTCCGATTCTGCGGATAACCTGTGAGTTCCGTGGATTTGGTGGACACCTCAGCGAATCAGTTAGACGCTCGTCAAGTGGGGAGTTGATGAGCATCAGCTGTGCCGGTCGGGAATCCTTCGGGGTTTGCACCTGGTTACCCTCATCAAGCCTCGCTACCATGATCAGCAAATACACCTAGGTAATAGTTCGCTTCTACAGCCCAGTGGAGGTCAAATCAATGAGCACGACGTTCGCTGCTCGCCTGAACCGCCTGTTCGACACGGTGTATCCGCCTGGACGCGGCGCGCACACCTCCGCGGAAGTGATCGCGGCGCTCAAGGCGGAGGGCATCACGATGTCGGCTCCCTACCTGTCCCAGTTGCGTTCCGGCAACCGCACCAACCCGTCCTCGGCGACGATGGCCGCCCTGGCCAACTTCTTCCGCATCAAGCCCGCGTACTTCACCGACGACGAGTACTACGAGAAGCTCGACAAGGAATTGTCGTGGCTGGCCACGGCCCGCGACGACAACGTGCGGCGCATCGCGGTGCGCACGGCCGAATTGTCCCCCGAGGCCCAGCGCGAGGTCATGGAGCGGGTCAACGAGCTGCGCCGCTCCGAGCACCTGGACGCCTAGCGGCCCGACATCGACCGCCCCGGGGCCTGGCGGCCAGCCCTGGGGAGCTGGCGCCCAGCCATTCCGATTAGGGTTGGCAAACGGATCGCGAACGCGAGAGCGTTAGACGACGATTGCCAGCGAGATACCGGGAGGCGGCCGGGAATGGGCCTGTTCGGCAAGCGAAAGAGCCGCGCGACGCGTCGCGCTGAAGCCCGCGCGATCAAGGCCCGCGCCAAGCTCGAGGCCAAGCTGGCCGCGAAACATGAAGTGCGGCGCGCCAAATCCGCCCAACGGGCGGAGAACAAGGCGCTCAGGGCTCAGATCAAGTCGCAACGCGACAGCGACCGCAATGCGCTCAAAGTCGCTGAGGCCCAACTCAAGGCGGCGCGGGAGGGCAAGATCTTCTCCCCCACACGGATCCGCCGCGTGCTCACGGTGTCGCGGCTGCTCGCGCCGATCCTCACACCGGTGATCTATCGGTTAGCCGTCTCGGCGCGGGCGTTGATCGATCAGCGCCGCGCGGACCGGCTCGGCATTCCGCTGGCCCAGATCGGCCAGTTCTCCGGCCCCGGCGCCCAGCTGTCGGCCCGAATCGCCGGTGCGGAAAAGGCGTTGCGGACGGTGCAGGACAAAAAGCCCAAAGACGCCGAGACCAAGGCGTTCGTGGCCGCCATCACCGAGCGGCTCGCCGATCTGTCGGCGGCGGTCACCGCCGCGGAGAATCTGCCCGCCGCGCGACGACGGGCGGCCCACGCCGCGATCTCGTCGCAGCTCGAAGGCATCGAGGCGGACCTGATGGCCCGCCTCGGGTTGAGCTGACTGACCGCACGAAAGGCAACCTCCTCCCATGTCAACCCACGGCAGGTGGATCTCGCGCATCCTGGTCGCGGTCGGCGCCGCCGCCGTCCTGGCTCTCGGATCGGCGCTGCAGTCCCCCACCGCACGGGCGCACGTCCACGCCAGCAGCGACGACGCGGTGCGCGGTGCCATGGCCCTGGTGACCTTCCAGGTGCCCAACGAATCGAACGCCGGGGCCGCCACCACCGCGTTGACCGTCACCCTCCCCGACGTCGCCTCGGCGCGCACCGAAAGCATGCCGGGCTGGACGGCCCGGCTCGACCGTGACGCGGCGTCCGGCGCCGTCCGCTCGGTGACATGGACGGCCGCGCCCGGCGGGGGGATCCCCCCGGACCAATTCGCACTGTTCCGGTTGTCCGTGAAGTTGCCCGACACCGACACCGTCAGCTTCCCGGCCACGCAGTCCTACGCCGACGGGACCGTCGTGAAGTGGGATCAGGCGCCGCTGCCTGACGGCGGCGAGCCGGAACACCCGGCACCCATGCTCACCCTGGGCAGCGGGCCGGCAGGGTCTCACCACCACCACTCGACGCCCACCCCGGTCACCCAACCCGCGCGGTCCGACGCGGCCGACAACACGGCGCGGTTGCTGGGTGGCGCCGCTCTGGTGGTCGCCGCGGCGGGTGTCGCAATCGCGTTGATCCGCCGGCGCCCATGAAACGGCTGGCGATCGGCGCGTGCGTCAGCGCCATGTTCGCGATGGCCACGCTCACCGCGCCGGTGGCCGCAGCGCACGCCGCCCGGATCGCCACCGACCCCGCGGCCAATGCCGTGCTTGCGTCCGGCCCGCAGCGGGTCAGCGCCACCTTCAACGAGCAGTTGCAGACCACGTTCGCCGCCATGACGGTGGTCGGGCCGGACGGCAACGTGTGGTCCGCCGGAGAGCCCACCGTGGCGGGCGCGGTGGTCAGCGTCGCCCTGCGTCCACTGGGACCGTCCGGGGCGTACACGGTGAACTACCGGGTGACCTCGGCGGACGGCCACGTGGTGTCCGGGTCCTTCTCGTTTCAGCTCACGGTGTCCGGTACCGGCACCCCCGGGCCTCCCGTCGCCGGCGGCGGCGGGGGCGGTGTCGTTCCAGTCTGGCCGTTCGTGGCGGCCGCGTTGGCGCTCGTCGCGGGCGGCGCCTGGTGGGCGGTGCGGCACAGGCGGTGATCGAGGCGCCGGGACGCGGGCTGGCATGATGGGGTCGAGATCCCTGAGCTAGGGAAACGACGACAGAGGAAGCTCAAGGAGCGGCCGCATGGCAGACCCGCAGGACCCCACCGACAGCGCGCCCGACGGCGCCGGCACCCCGCCGGAAAAGAAGCCGCCCGCCAAGGCGGCGAAAAAGGCCGCGAAGGCGCCGGCCAAGAAGGCACCTGCGAAGAAGGCGCCCGCCAAAAAGGCGCCCGCCAAGAAAGCGCCCGCGAAGAAGGCGCCGGCCAAGAATGCCGAACCCGCACCCCCGAAACCGCCCGAGCCGCCGGCCGGCCTGCAGCAGCGGGCGGAAACCAACGGCGACCTCACCGCCGCCGCCAAAGACGCCGCGGCACAGGCGAAGTCGACCGTGGACGCCGCCAACAACCCGGTCTCGCCCGCCGTCCCGGGGCCCGCGGTGGGCCAGTCCCCGGTGCCGCTGATCGTCGCCCTGGCCGTCAGCCTGCTGGCCATCCTGCTCATCCGCCAGCTGCGCCGCCGCTGAGTGCGCGGGTATTTAACGTGTCTGAAGTGACGGTGTCATTCCGGCCGACCGCCGACCTCGTCGACAGCATCGGCGCCGACGTGCGCAGCTGCGACACCCAATTCCGGCAGCTCGGCGGGCGCGCCGAGTTCGCCGGGCCGATCAGCACCGTGCGCTGCTTTGAGGACAACGCGCTGCTGAAGTCGGTGCTCTCCGAACCCGGTGCCGGCGGGGTCTTGGTGATCGACGGCGCCGGATCGCTGCACACCGCGCTGGTCGGCGACGTCATCGCCGAGCTCGCGCGCTCCAACGGCTGGGCCGGGCTCATCATCAACGGTGCGGTGCGCGATTCGGCCGCGCTGCGGGGCATGGACATCGGCATCAAGGCCCTGGGCACCAATCCCCGCAAGAGCACCAAGACCGGCGCCGGCGAACGCGACGTCGAGATCACGCTGGGCGGTGTGACGTTCCTGCCGGGCGAGATCGCCTACAGCGACGACGACGGGATCGTCGTCGTCGTCCCAGACGGCTAAACCGCTACCGGCGCAGGCATTTTCGCGAACTTCAGGCCCTCGTCGTCGACCTTGCCGCGCCGGATCGTGCGCATGTCGAAGAAGTAGTTCTGCTTGAGCCGCCACGGCGCCCGCGACCCCGACTTGGGCAGCAGGTGCATCGAGCGCCGGAAGTAGCCCGGGGTGAAGTCCATGAACGGCAGTTCGTCGACGGCCTCGCCCGGGTGTTGCGGCTCCACGAAGTCAAAGCCCTTGGCGTCCATGTAGTTCAGCAACCGGCAGACGAATTCGGAGACCAGGTCCGCCTTCAGCGTCCAGGATGCGTTCGTGTATCCGAAGGTGATGGCGAAGTTCGGCACCCCGGAGAACATCAGGCCCTTGTAGGTCATCAACGAGGTCAGGTCGATGTCCTCGCCGTTGCGGGTCGGCTTCACCCCGCCCAGCAGCTGCATGTTCAATCCCGTTGCGGTGACGATGATGTCGGCCGCCAACTCCTCACCCGAGATGAGCTTGATGCCGGTCTTGGTGAACCGGTCGATGGTGTCGGTGACCACGTCGGCCTTGCCGTGCCGGATGGTGCGGAAGAAGTCGCCGTCGGGCGCCAGGCACAGCCGCTCGTCCCAGACGTTGTAGCGCGGGCCGAAGTGCTTTTCGACGTCGTAGCCCTGCGGCAGGCGACGCTGCGCCATCGTCATCAACGTCTTGCGCATATAGGCGGGGGCCTTGCGGGACAGCTGGTACTGGAAGGTGCTGAACGCGATGGCCTTCCAGCGGTTGGCCATGTGCGCGAGGCGCTCGGGCAGCAGGCGATTGGCCTTCTCGGCGAACGGATCGACCCCGGGCAGCGAGCCGATGTAGGTCGGCGAGCGCTGCAGCATCGTCACGTGACCCGCGCCAGAGTTCACCAGGGCGGGGATCAGGGTGATCGCGGTGGCGCCGGATCCGATGACGACGATTCGCTTGCCCGCGTAGTCGAGGTCCTCCGGCCAATGCTGCGGATGGACGACGGTGCCGCCGAAGTCGTCCGAGCCCGGGAAGGTCGGCGAGAAGCCCTCGTCGTAGTTGTAGTAGCCGGTGCAGGCGAACAGGAACGAACAGGTCATTTCGCTCGTGCGGCCGTCGTTCTCGACGGTCAGCGTCCAGCGGTTGTCGGCGTCAGACCAGTCGGCGGCCACCACCCGGTGGTTGTAGCGGATGCGCGGTTCGATCCGGTTCTCGACCGCGGCTTCCTTGATGTAGGCCTTGATCGACGCGCCGTCGGCGATCGACTTCGCCGAACGCCAGGGCTTGAACCGGAAGCCGAGGGTGAACATGTCCGAGTCGGATCGGATGCCGGGGTATTTGAAGAGGTCCCAGGTGCCGCCGAGGTCGGCGCGGCGTTCGAGGATGGCGTAGCTCTTGGTCGGGCAGCGTTCCTGCAGGTGCCAGGCCGCGCTCACGCCGGAGATGCCGGCGCCGACGATGAGGACGTCGAGGTGCTCAGTCATACGGCCACGCTATCAACGCTGTGTCGATTCAGTCAACATAGTGTTGATACTTTCGACACCGTGTAAAGTAGCGGCCGTGACTACCGTAGGCCAGACGCGCGCCTTGCGCGGCCGCCGAGCCATGCGTCCCTCCGGGGACGACCGCGAGCAGGCGATCCTTGCGACGGCCGAGCGGCTGCTGGAGGAGCGCGGCTTCGGCGGTATCTCCGTCGACGACCTGGCCAAGGGCGCCGGCCTGTCGCGGCCGACCTTCTACTTCTATTTCAAGTCCAAGGAGGCGCTGCTGATCTCGCTGCTCGAGCCGGTCATCGCGCGCGCCGACTCCGAGTTCGACGGGGCGGTACAGCGGCTGCCAACCGACCCGCGCCGGGTGTGGCGCAATGGCATCAAGGCGTTCTTCGCCGCGTTCAGCTCGCACCGCGCGCTGGCGCGGGCCGCGACCGAGGCGTTGGCCACCAGCTCGGAGCTGCGGGCGGTGTGGCTGGGCTTCATGCAAAAGTGGATCGACCAGACGGCGGCCATGATCACGGCCGAGCGGGCGCGCGGCGCCGCCCCCGAAACCATTCCGGCCGCCGATCTGGCGACCTCGCTGAACCAGATGAACGAGCGCACGATGATGGCCGCACTGTCGGCCGAGACGCCCTCGGTCGACGAGGACCGGGTCGTCGACACCCTGACACACATCTGGGTGAGCAGCATCTACGGCGAATCCGGCTAGCTGTCGGAGCCTCGTGCGAACATATGTTCGTGCGGTGTGATGCGTCCATCCTGCACGCGGACCTGGATTCCTTCTACGCGTCCGTCGAACAGCGCGACGACCCGACCTTGCGCGGCCGCCCGGTGATCGTCGGCGGCGGCGTGGTCCTGGCCGCGAGCTACGAGGCCAAGGCCTACGGCGTGCGCACCGCCATGGGCGGGGCGCAGGCGCGGCGGCTGTGCCCGGCCGCCGTCGTGGTGCCGCCGCGGATGAGCGCCTACAGCCGCGCCAGCGACGCCGTCTTCGAGGTGTTCCGCGATTGCACCCCGATCGTGGAGGCGCTGTCGGTCGACGAAGCCTTCCTCGACGTCGGCGGGCTGCGCCGGGTCAGCGGCACGCCGGTGACGATCGCCGAGCGGCTGCGCGCCGATGTGCGCGAGCGGGTCGGGCTCCCGATCACCGTCGGGATCGCCCGGACGAAGTTCCTCGCCAAGGTCGCCAGCCAGGAGGCCAAGCCCGACGGGCTGCTGCTGGTGCCGCCCGATCAGGAGTTGACGTTTTTGCGGCCGCTGCCGGTGCGCCGGCTGTGGGGCGTGGGGGCGGTGACGGCCGAAAAGCTGCACGCGCACGGGATCGTGACCGTGGCCGACGTCGCCGAGCTCAGCGAGTCGACGCTGGGCTCGGTGGTGGGTGGCGCGATGGGCCGCCAGCTGTATGCGCTGTCGCGCAATATCGACCGCCGGCGGGTGACCACCGGCATTCGTCGCCGCTCGGTCGGCGCCCAGCGGGCGCTGGGCCGCTCCGGTAACACCATGTCGCCCAACGAGATTGATGCCGTCGTGGTCAACCTGATCGACCGCATCACCGGCCGCATGCGCGCGGCCGGCCGCACGGGTCGCACGGTGGTGCTGCGGCTGCGCTTCGACGACTTCAGCCGCGCCACCCGATCGCACACCATGGCGTGGGCGACGTCGTCCACGGCGCCCATCCTGGCCGCCGCGCGGCGGCTGGTCGCGGGTGCGGCGCCGATGATCGCGCAGCGCGGCCTGACGCTGGTGGGCTTCGCGGTGTCGGGCATCGACCGCAGCGGCGCTCAGCAGCTGATGCTGCCGTTCGGCGAATCGAACCGCCGCGCGGCCGGCGACGACATCGACGCGGCCATCGACCGGGTGCGCCGGCGCTACGGCAAGTCGGCGCTGACCCCGGCGGTGTTGTTGGGCCGCGACCCGGGCTTCGAGACGCCACACCTGCCTGACTAGTCCGAACCAAGGAGGGAACGCGCCGCCAATTCGCCGCTTTCCACGGCGCCTTCCATGAAGATCGGCCAGCTGCTGCGTTCGGCGCCGACGAAACGCACGCGGCCATGACTTTGCGGCAGCGATGCGCGGAACTGCGCGAACCGCCCGCCGTGAGGCCGGCAAGTCCTGCGCCGACAACGACGACTCTCATGCGCGTACCTATCCCGTCAGCCGAACGGCCCCTATCCTAGCATTAGGCAACAATTGCACTGGGAAATGAAAGGGGCTCCTTGTGCTGAAACAACTTGCGGGCGTGCCTGACGGCATTCAGGCCCTGGAGGCCGTCGGGACGGTGACCACGGACGACTACGACCGGGTGTTTGCGCCGCTGGTCGATCGGGCGCGACGAACGAGCGGCCGGATGCGGCTGCTCTACCAGTTCGGCCCGGGCTTCGAGCGCATCACCCCGGGCGCCTTGTGGGCGGACACACGACTGGGATTGAGCTACCTGGTGCTGCTCGACGGCTGCGCTGTCGTGAGCGACATCGATTGGATCCGGGCCCCCGCGCACGGCATAAGTGCGTGGATGCCGTGCCCGATGCGCGTGTATGACAACGACAAACGCGATGACGCGCTCGCCTGGCTGGCCTCGCTCCCACACGGCGCCGCCGTGCCAGTGCGGGACATGGCCAAGGCCTTTATCGGCGGCACTCTCGCCGCGGCGGGAAGCCTTGGCGGACACGTCATTTCGGCGGGCATCAAGAGCGGTCGCGGGCCTCGTTGAGCGCGGCGGTCAGTTCGACTCCGTCCACTCCAGCAGCCGGTCGGCCGGCCAGGTGTTCACGATCCGATCGGCCGGAACGCCGGCGTCCAGCGCGCGTTGGGCGCCGTAGCCGAGGAAATCCAGCTGCCCGGGCGCGTGCGCGTCGGTATCGATGGTGAACACGCAACCGATCTTTAGCGCCAGGTTCAGCAGGCGGGACGGCGGGTCGCGCCGCTCCGGTCGGGAGTTGATCTCCACCGCGGTGCCGTGCGCGCGGCAGGCCGTGAACACTGCCTCGGCGTCGAACTTGGATTCCGGACGGATGCCGCGGTTTCCGGACACCAGCCGACCGGTGCAGTGACCGAGCACGTCGGCGTTCGGGTTTTCGACCGCGCGCAGCATGCGCCGCGTCATCGCGGCGGAATCCATCGACAACTTGGAGTGCACGCTGGCCACCACGACGTCGAGACGTTCCAACAGTTCGGGTTCCTGGTCCAGGCTGCCGTCGTCGAGGATGTCGACCTCGATGCCGGTGAGGATGCGCATCGGCGCGAACTGTTCCTGCAGCCGGTCGATCACGTCGAGCTGCTTGCGTAACCGCTCCGGCGACAGACCGTTGGCGATGGTCAGGCGTGGCGAATGGTCGGTCAGCGCGCAATATTCGTGACCCAGCGCCGCCGCGGCGGCCATCATCTCCTCGATCGGCGCCGAACCATCCGACCAGTTGGAGTGCAGGTGTAGATCACCACGCAGCGCGGCACGAATGTCACCGCCACCGAGATCCTCTGCGGTGGAACGCAATTCGACCAGCAGATCGGGTTCTCGACCGGACCACGCCTGGTCGATGACCTTGGCGGTCTTGGGGCCGATGCCCGGCAACGTCTGCCAGCTGTTGGACTGGCCGTGGCGTTCCCGCGCCGCGTCGTCGAGCCCCTCGATGATGTCGGCCGCGTTGCGGTAGGCCATCACGCGTCTGGGGTCGTGACGGCTCCGGTCCTTGTAGTAGGCGATCTGCCGCAGGGCCGCTACCGGATCCATCACTCCAGTGTGCCCGCCGCGGCGCCCTCGGCTTACAGCAGCTGGCCGGCGACGAACCCGGCGAGCAGCACACCGAAACCGCCGATCTCACCGATGATCAGCGCGGCCATCGCCAGTTCGGTACGCCGGTCGGCGTGCTCGAATTGGTTGACGGTGTCGCGCCGGGCTCCGTGGGTGATGTAGGCGGCGATGGCCGCGACGAAGAAGAAGATGACGACGCCGGCCGCCGCCAGGTTCACCCATACCGGCCAGGCGCTGTATTGCACGAAGACCGCGAGCAGCAGCGTCGCGAACGAGTACAGCAGCGCCGCCCGGTGCGCGATGTCGACGTAGGGGTGCGCCAGATGGTTCTCCGAGGTCATCATCTCGCGGTATTTCCAGATTCCGAGAACGAGCGCGAGCAGGAAGATCAGGCCGGCCGCCAGCAGGGTGATCTTGGTGTCGATGCCGAGGGTGCCGCAAACGGTAGTCATAGCGCGGTTGAGTTTAGTTGCCCTTCATAAAGGCCGACTAACGTCGTGGAGATGCGATTCGCGTTCAAGACTTCCCCGCAGAACACCACCTGGGAGCAGATGTTGGCCGTTTGGCAGGAGGCCGACGACATCGACGTCTACGAATCCGGGTGGACGTTCGACCACTTCTATCCGATCTTCTCCGACAGCAGCGGGCCCTGCCTGGAGGGTTGGACGACGCTGACGGCGCTGGCGCAGGCCACCACGCGACTGCGGCTGGGCACCCTGGTCACCGGCATCCACTACCGCCACCCCGCGGTGCTGGCCAACATGGCGGCCGCCCTGGACATCATCTCCAACGGGCGACTCGAGCTGGGGATCGGCGCCGGATGGAACGAAGAGGAATCCGGCGCCTACGGCATCGAGCTGGGCAGCATCAAGGAACGCTTCGACCGCTTCGAGGAAGCGTGCGAGGTGCTGACCCGCCTTTTGACCACCGACTGTTCCGATTTTCAAGGCCGGTTCTACCAGCTCAAGGGCGCCCGCAACGAGCCCAAGGGGCCGCAGCGCCCGCACCCCCCGATCTGCATCGGCGGCAGCGGGGAGAAGCGCACACTGCGGATCACCGCCCGCTACGCCCAGCACTGGAACTTCGTCGGCGGCCCACCCGACGTTTTCGCCCACAAGCGCGACGTCCTCGCCTCGCACTGTGCGGACATCGGCCGCGATCCGAAGGAGATCACACTCTCGGCGCACCTGCGCCTCGAGCCGGATCTCGACTACGGGAAGGTCGTCGACGACGCGGCCGGGCTCGCCGCCGAAGGGCTCGACCTCGGGATCGTCTACCTTCCCCCGCCGCACGACCCGGCGGTGCTGGAACCGCTCGCCGAGGCGATCCGCGATTCGGGGTTACTGGACCGATAGCGCCGTTTTCGGGGTCCGCCCGCGGCGCTCAGGCGAAAATACCGTTCGCTCAGCGCCGAGCAAACCCATCGAGCGCCCGCGAGGGCGTCGGCGGGGCGGTCACGCGCCGAAGAGCAGTAGATCCTGAGCAGTTACCAGCCGCTCGTGCTTGGCGGGGAACTCGCGACTTTTTACCGGGTGGCGCAACCATGACCAGGCCATTCGCCCCATCCGCGTGCGGGGAACTGGGTGGATATGCACAAAAACCACTCCTGCGATCGGTCCGTCCATCCGGGAAACAAGGTGACCCCCCTGTGAGCGGGCTCACAGAGAATTATTAGACACCCAGCATCTGGCAAACTGCGGGAGACTCGCCGAACGAACCGGTGCGTGTTTCTGGTGTGACTGGTGTTACTACTGAAGCGGCGCGGCGGTCGGCTTGATGGGCGCCGGCAGCGCGGTGGAACCCATCATGAACCGGTCCGCCGCCGCCGCGGCCGCCCGGCCCTCAGCAATCGCCCAGACGATCAATGACTGGCCGCGACCCATGTCCCCGGCTACGAAGACGCCCGGAACCGACGTCTCGAAGTCGGCGCCTCGCGCGACGTTGCCGCGCTCGGTGAGCTTGACCCCGAGCTCGGTGAGCAGGCCCTCCCTCTCGGGGCCGACGAATCCCATCGCCAGCAACACCAGATCGGCCTCGAGTTCGAAGTCGGAACCGTCCACCTTGACGAACTTGCCGCCTTCCATGGCGACCTCGTGCGCCTTGAGCGCCGTCACTCGACCGTCCTGACCGACGAACTCCTCGGTGTTGACGGAGAACACCCGCTCGCCGCCCTCTTCGTGCGCCGCGGAGACCCGGTACATCAGCGGGTAGGTCGGCCACGGGGTGGACGGGGCGCGCGTCTCGGGTGGGCGCGGCATGATCTCGAACTGGTGCACCTCGGTGGCGCCTTGCCGATGCACGGTGCCCAGGCAGTCGGCGCCGGTGTCACCGCCGCCGATGATGATGACCTTCTTGCCTTTGGCGGTGAGCGGCGGTTGCCCATCGGCGTCGACCTCGCCCTCGCCGAGCTCGTCCAACGCCTGCCGGTTGCCCCACGGCAGGAACTCCATGGCCTGGTGGATGCCGTCCAGATCCCGGCCGGGAACGGGCAGATCGCGCCAGGCGGTCGCACCGCCGGCCAGCACCACCGCGTCGAAGTCGGAGCGCAGCTCTTCCGCGGTGATGTCGACCCCGACGTTGACGCCCGCCCGGAATTCGGTTCCCTCGGCCCGCATCTGGTCCAGCCGGCGGTCGAGGACGCGCTTTTCCATCTTGAATTCCGGGATGCCGTAGCGCAGCAGCCCGCCGATGCGGTCGGCCCGCTCGAAGACGGTGACGCTGTGGCCGGCGCGGGTCAGCTGCTGGGCGGCGGCCAGACCCGCCGGCCCGGAACCGACCACGGCGACCTTTTTCCCGGTCAGCTTCTCCGGGGGAAGCGGCCGCACCCAGCCCTCGTCGAAGGCCTTGTCGATGATCTCCAGCTCGATCTGCTTGATCGTCACCGGATCCTGGTTGATGCCGAGCACACAGGCCGGCTCACAGGGCGCCGGGCACAGCCGGCCGGTGAAGTCCGGGAAGTTGTTGGTGGCGTGCAGGCGCTCGATGGCGGCGCGCCACTGGTCCCGGCGGACCAGGTCATTCCATTCCGGAATCAGGTTGCCCAGCGGGCAACCGTTGTGACAGAACGGAATACCGCAGTCCATGCAGCGGGTCGCCTGCTCGCGCAAGGTCTCGTTGTCGAATTCTTCGTAGACCTCACGCCAGTCGCGCAACCGCAGCGGGACCGGCCGGCGCTTCGGCAATTCCCGGTGCGTGTATTTCAGGAAGCCACTCGGATCAGCCATGGGCGGCCGCCATGATCGCCTTGTCGACATCCATGCCGTCGCGTTCGGCGTCGGCGATGGCCTGCAGCACCCGCTTGTAGTCCCGCGGCATCACCTTGGCGAACTGCCGGCGCTGTTCCGGCCAGTCACCCAGGATGCGCTGTCCCACAGCGGAATCCGTGGCATCCACGTGTGCCTGGATCATGTCGTGCAACCACTCGTTGTCATCTTCATCCAAGCTCTCGAGCTCGACCATCTCCGCGTTGAGATTTCCTGGCAGTTCGCCGTGCGGGTCGTAGATGTACGCCACACCGCCCGACATGCCGGCCGCGAAGTTACGGCCGGTGCGACCGAGGACGACGACCTTACCGCCGGTCATGTACTCACAACCGTGGTCACCGACGCCCTCGACGACGGCGTGCGCCCCGGAGTTGCGGACCGCGAATCGCTCGCCGACGACACCGCGCAGGTACGCCTCACCGCTGGTCGCGCCGAACAGGATCACGTTGCCGCCGATGATGTTGTCCTCGGCCACGTAGTCCTGCGGCGCGTTGTCCGACGGACGAACCACGATCCGGCCACCGGACAGACCCTTGCCGACGTAGTCGTTGGCGTCGCCGTAGACGCGCAGGGTGATACCCCGCGGCACAAACGCGCCGAAGCTGTTGCCCGCCGACCCGTCGAAGGTGATGTCGATGGTCCCGTCCGGCAACCCTTGACCGCCATAGGCTTTGGTGACCTCATGGCCGAGCATGGTGCCCACCGTGCGGTTGACGTTGCTGATCGTGGTGGAGAAGCGCACCGGCTTCTGCGAGTCCAGCGCCTCGCGGCTCATCACGATCAATTGCTGGTCGAGCGCCTTGTCCAGACCGTGGTCCTGCCGCGAGGTGCAGTACAGGTCCTGGTTCATGAACGCCGATTCCGGCTCGTGCAGGACCGGGTCCAAATCGAGCCGGTGCGCCTTCCAGTGGGCCCGCGCCAGCGTGGTGTCCAACGCCTTGACCTGGCCGACGGCCTCGTTGAGGGTGCGGAATCCCAACTGCGCCATGTATTCACGGACTTCTTCGGCGATGAACATGAAGAAGTTCTCGACGAACTCGGGCTTGCCGGTGAAACGTTCGCGCAGCACCGGGTTCTGGGTGGCCACGCCGACGGGGCAGGTGTCGAGGTGGCAGACCCGCATCATGATGCAGCCGGACACCACCAGCGGCGCGGTGGCGAAGCCGAATTCCTCGGCGCCGAGCAGCGCGGCGATCATCACGTCGCGACCCGTCTTGAGCTGCCCGTCGACCTGGACCACGATCCGGTCGCGCAATCCGTTGAGCAGCAACGTCTGCTGTGTCTCGGCCAACCCCAGCTCCCAGGGCGCCCCGGCGTGCTTCATCGAGGTCATCGGGGTCGCGCCGGTGCCGCCGTCGTGCCCGGAGATCAAGACCACGTCCGCGTGGGCCTTGGACACGCCTGCCGCCACCGTGCCGACGCCGTTCTCGGAGACCAGCTTGACGTGCACACGCGCCGCGGGGTTGGCGTTCTTCAGGTCGTGGATCAGCTGTGCCAGATCCTCGATGGAGTAGATGTCGTGGTGCGGCGGCGGCGAAATCAGGCCGACGCCGGGGGTGGAGTGGCGGACCTCGGCGACCCACGGGTACACCTTGTGCCCCGGAAGCTGGCCGCCTTCACCGGGTTTCGCACCCTGGGCCATCTTGATCTGGATGTCGGTGCAGTTCGTCAGGTAGTGCGAGGTGACGCCGAACCGCCCGGAGGCGACCTGCTTGATCGCACTGCGCCGCCATGCCCCGTCGGGGTCGCGGTCGAAGCGCTTGACGTCCTCGCCGCCCTCGCCGCTGTTGGACCGTCCGCCCAGCCGGTTCATCGCGATGGCCAGCGTCTCGTGCGCCTCCGCGGAGATCGAGCCGTAGCTCATCGCCCCGGTGGAGAAGCGTTTGACGATTTCGCTGGCGGGCTCGACCTCGTCGAGCGGAATCGGCTCCCGTACACCGCCGCGGAACCGGAGCAGGCCGCGCAGCGACGCCATGCGCTCGCTCTGGTCGTCGACCAGCCGGGTGTAGTCCTTGAACACCTTGTACTGGCCGGTGCGCGTCGCGTGCTGCAGCTTGAAGACGGTCTCGGGGTTGAACAGGTGGTACTCGCCCTCGCGGCGCCACTGGTATTCCCCGCCGACCTCGAGCTCGCGGTGGGCGCGTTCGCCCGGGCGGTCCAGGTAGGCCAGCGCGTGGCGGGCGGCGACGTCGGCGGCGATGTCGTCCAGGGTGATTCCGCCGATGGGACAGCTCAGCCCGGTGAAGTATTCGCTGAGCACATCCTCGGAAATCCCGACCGCCTGGAACAACTGCGCGCCGGTGTAGGAGGCCAGCGTCGAAATGCCCATCTTGGACATCACTTTCAGCACACCCTTGCCGGCCGCCTTGATGTAGTTGTTCAGCGCCGTCTTGCGGTCGATGCCCTCGATGACGCCCCGGTCGAGCATGTCTTCGATCGACTCGAACGCCAGGTACGGGTTGATCGCCGCGGCGCCGAAGCTGACCAGCGCGGCCATGTGGTGCACCTCGCGGGCGTCACCGGTCTCCACCACCAGACCGACGTGGGTCCGCGTCCGGTCGCGCACCAGGTGGTGGTGCACCCCGGCCACCGCGAGCAGCGACGGAATGGGTGCCATCTGCTCGTCGGATTCGCGGTCGGACAAGATGATCACCCGCGCGCCGTCGGCGATCGCCGCCGATGCCTGCGCCCGCACGTCCTCGAGGGCGGCGGCCAGTCCGGCGCCACCTTCGGCCACCGGATACAGACAGCGAATCACCTTGGACCGCATGCCATGCGGGCGGCCGTTGACCTCGTCGTCCGGGTTGAGGTTGATCAGCTTCGCCAGCTCCCGGTTGCGCAGGATCGGCTGCGGCAGCGCGATCTGGTGACACGAGAGCTCGGTCGGGGTGAGCAGGTCACGCTCGCCGCCGGTGGTGCCCTGCAGGCTGGTCACCACCTCCTCGCGGATGGCGTCCAGCGGCGGGTTGGTCACCTGCGCGAAGAGCTGCTGGAAGTAGTCGTAGAGCATCCGGGGCCGCTGCGAGAGCACCGCGACCGGGGTGTCGGTTCCCATCGAGCCGATCGGTTCGGCGCCGCTGCGCACCATCGGCGCCACCAGCAGGTTGAGTTCCTCGTAGGTGTAGCCGAATGTCTGCTGGCGCTTGACCAGTCGGTCGTGCGGCATCCGCTTGTAGTGCCCCTGCGGCAGGTCGTCCAGCGGGACCAGATTCTTGTCCAGCCACTCCTGATAGGGGTGCTCGGCGGCCAGCTCCGCTTTGATCTCCTCGTCATCGACGATGCGGCCCTGCGCGGTGTCCACCAGGAACATGCGGCCGGGCTGCAGCCGCATCCGGCGCACCACCTTGGCCGGGTCCAGGTCCAGCACGCCGGCCTCAGACGCCATCACCACCAAACCGTCTTCGGTGACCCAGATCCGCGAGGGGCGCAAGCCATTACGGTCGAGCACCGCGCCGATGATGGTGCCGTCGGTGAAGGTGATCGACGCCGGTCCGTCCCACGGCTCCATCAGCGAGGCGTGGTAGCGGTAGAACGCCCGGCGCGCGGGGTCCATCGACTCGTTGCGCTCCCACGCCTCGGGAATCATCATCAACACGGCGTGGGCCAAGCTGCGCCCGCCCAGGTGGAGCAGTTCGAGCGCCTCGTCGAAGCGCGCGGTGTCGGAGGCTCCCGGGGTGCAGATCGGGAACAACTTCTCGACGTCGGCTTCCGAGCCGAAGACGTCGGTCTTGATCAACGCCTCGCGGGCCCGCATCCAATTCTCGTTGCCGGTGACGGTGTTGATCTCACCGTTGTGGGCGACGCGGCGGAACGGATGCGCCAGCGGCCACGACGGAAAAGTGTTGGTGGAGAACCGGGAATGCACGATTCCTAGCGCGCTGGTCAGCCGATTGTCTTGCAGGTCAAGGTAAAACGCCTTGAGCTGCGGGGTGGTCAGCATGCCCTTGTAGACCAGCGTCTGACCCGAAAGGCTGGGGAAGTACACGGTTTCGCGGCCGGGGCCGTCTTGGCCCGGGCCCTTGGTGCCCAGTTCGTGCTCGGCGCGCTTGCGGATCACGTAGGCGCGGCGCTCCAGGGTCATGCCGGAGGCCCCGGCCATGAACACCTGCCGGAAGGTGGGCATGGCGTCGCGCGACAGCGCACCCAGCGACGAGTCGTCGGTGGGGACGTTGCGCCAGCCCAGCACCGTCAGGCCCTCGGCCTCGGCGATCTTCTCCACCGCGGCGCATGCGGTCGCGGCGTCCTTGGACGATTGCGGCAAGAAGGCGATGCCGGTGGCGTAGCTGCCCGCCGGCGGCAACTCGAAGTCCACGACCTCGCGAAGGAAGGCATCGGGAACCTGGAGCATGATGCCGGCGCCGTCACCGCTGCGCGGCTCGGCGCCCTGGGCACCCCGGTGTTCGAGGTTGAGCAGCGCGGTGATTGCCTTGTCGACGATGTCGCGGCTGCGACGGCCGTGCATGTCGACGACCATGGCTACCCCGCACGCGTCGTGCTCGAACGCGGGGTTGTATAACCCGACGCGCTTGGGCGTCATATGCACCTGACCCTTCACCTGAACGTTCTGCGCGGCCGTTAGCAGCGGCCCCGATGAGGTCGCACCCGGACGTTGCGGGTTAAACCCCTTCGGTCTTGTCTCGATAGGCTGTGCCCCAGGCGGAGATGATCCTGTTCGGGATGTCCGTGCAGCTCTGAACGGTGGCCTGGAACCGGTCTCGACAAGTCGTAAAACGATATGACAATACCCGCCTGACATGCCAACTTCGTCCAAGTCTAAACCGTCGGCGGGCGCCCTCATAAATTTCGCTGTCGCCGCTGATCGGCCATATTGCCGCGCCGCCGTCCGGGCCCGCGCTTTCCCGCCACCGCGGGGTCGCGTCCGGGCGCTCGCCCCCTCGGACAACTCCCCCCAACAAGTTTGCTGCAAGGCGGGCCCCGGGCCCGGCGCAGGTGCGGTGAAGGCCGGGACGGACGTGCTCATCGCCGCGCTCGCGGCCCCCTACCGATCCCGTGCCGAGCCGATCCGGGTTTGCCGATTTTCACACCGGCCGCCTGAGGAGATACTGGACCGGTATCGGCCACGCCCGGCGTCGCCCGCCGGACCGTGGCGTTTATCACGTAACACGGCGCTGAGGAGCCCATGAACGAGCGCGACGAATTCCTGCGGGACCGTCTGCAGCCCGAGCGGCCGAGCGCCGCGGCGGCCCGCCCGCCCGGTCCCCCTCCGCACGGGCCGCCTCCCGCCGCGCGGCCACCGGCTCCGCCGTCCGCTCCCCGCCCGCCCGCGCCCCCGCAGGGCTGGGCGCCGGCGCCCCCGCCACCGCCTACCCCCGCCGCGCCGTCCTTCCGGCCACCGCCCGCAGCGCCGCAGCAACCGGCCCCGACGGCCGCGCCGCCCCAGGAACTCCCCGACCGCGGTTGGCGACGCGTCCTGCGGATCGCCACTTTCGGCTTGATCGCCCTGGGCCCGTCGCCCGCCCAGCTTCAGGAGGCCCAATTCGAGGCGGCCATCCAGACCCGCCTGCACGGCAACTACAAGGTCGGCGTGCTGGGCAAAGGGGGCGTGGGCAAGACGTCGGTGGCCGCCAGCGTCGGCTCATTGTTCGCCCAACTCCGCCGGCAAGACCACGTCGTGGCGATCGACGCGGATACCGCCTTCGGGCGGCTCAGCAGCCGCATCGATCCGGGATCGACGCGCTCGTTCTGGGAGCTCACCGCCGACAAGAACCTGCGGTCCTTCGACGATGTGGTGGCGCGGTTGGGCTGCAATCCCGCGGGCCTGCACGTGCTCGCGGGCGAACCGGCGTCCGGCCCCCGCCGCGTGCTCGATCCCGCGATCTACCGGGAGGCCGCGCTGCGACTGGATCGCCATTTCACGATCTCGGTCATCGACTGCGGTTCGACGATGGATTCGCCCCTCACCCAGGAGGTGCTGCGGGATCTGGATGCCCTGATCGTGGTGTCCTCGCCCTGGGCCGACGGCGCGTCGGCCGCCGCACGAACCATGGAGTGGCTGGCCGATCAGGGCCTGACGACGCTGCTGGGCCACAGCATCGTGGTGCTCAACGATTCCGACGGCCACGCCGACAAACGCACCCGCGCGCTGCTCGCCCGCGAATTCACCGATCACGGGCGGCCGGTCATCGAGGTGCCGTTCGACCCGCACCTGCGGCCCGGCGGGGTCATCGACGTGGCCCGGGAAATGGCCCCGGCCACGCGGCGCAAGTTCCTCGAGATCACGGCGACGATCGCCGGCTATTTCGCGGCGCGGCCCCACCGCTCCGGCGACCGAGGGCCGAAAGACCAACAGAACTAGGCCTTCTCGGCGCCGTTCCCCGCTCGCGCCGCCGGGTCGGCGATGGCCTCGATTTTGACCACGCGCGCCCCGCGGATCGTCAGCACGATGACGGCGAACAGGCGGCGGTCGCTGAAGGCCAGCAACACCGGCGCCCCGACCGGACCGCTGACCAGCGTCACGTCCGGCCACAGGTAGCGCAGGAGGTTGGTGGCCACCGCGTCGGGGCCGTGGTTGACCTGCGGTGGCGGCGCAGGGTCGGCGAGGATCGTGCCCACGCCCCACACCGTCGGATCGAGGACGGCGGCCAGCCCGGCGAGGTCGCCGTTCGCGCACGCTGTGATGAATTTCTCCGTGACGAGCTGATGCTCGGCCTCCGCCACGGAACCCATATTAGGTTGCGCCGCAACGAATTTTGCCCGCGCCCGCCGCGCCAGCTGGCGACAGGTGCCGACCGGGCGGCCCACGGTTTGCGAGATCGAGTCGAACGGCACGCCGAACACGTCGTGCAGCACGAAACTGACCCGCTCACCGGGGCTGAGCCGGCGCAGGACTTCCAAAAGTGCGCTGCGGATCTCGTCGTCGAGGGTGATCCGGTCGGCCGGGTTCCACTGGCGCGGGGCCGGCTGGTCCTCGATGTCGCCCGGGCGTTCGTAACGGGCGCGGGCCGAGCGCACCTGGTCGAGGCAGAGCCGGCTCGCCACCACCGTAAGCCAGCCCCGGACATCCTCGATGGCGCTGATCTCGGCGCGTGAGAGCCGCAGGAACGCCTCCTGCGCAACGTCTTCCGCGTCGCCGACGTCCCCCAGCATCTGGTAGGCGAGGTTGACCAGATAGGGGCGGTGGCGACGCCAGGCCTCGGCGACCTGGTCGCTGGCTGACGGCGACTGGTTCATGACTCTTCGACGATCTGTTACCGCAAAAAGTTACACGTTCTGCGGTGTAACTTTCCCACCCTTTGCCCCGTCCTTGCAGCAGTAGACAAATCCACGAAAGGAACCATGCCATGACAATCGTCGTCACGGGCGCGACCGGTAACGTCGGGCGCCCGCTCGTCGCGGACCTGCGTGCCGCAGGAGCGCGCGTTCGCGCGCTCAGCCGACAACCGGGATCGGCCGGGTTTCCCCCCGATGTCGAGGTGTTCGATTCGGCGACCGCAGCGCTTTCGGGCGCGTCGGCGGTCTTCCTGAACTCCCGTGCGCTGGGCGGGCGACTCGAAGAAGTGGTGGCCGAATGCGGCCGCGCCGGTGTCACCAAGCTGGTCGCCTTGTCGGCGATCAATGCCGACGACGACGTCTCCCGTCAGCCGTCCCGGTTTCGCGGTGACCGCAACAAGGAGGTCGAACAACTCGCCGTCGACTCCGGCCTGGCCTGGGTGAGCCTGCGGCCCAGCGTGTTCGCGTCGACTTTCGCCGGCATGTGGTCCGCGCAGCTGCGCGCCGGCGACGTCGTCGCGGGGCCGTACGCTGCGGCGTCGACAGCGCCGATCGTCGAGACGGACATCGCCGCGGTTGCCGCGCACGCGATGCTCACCGACGAGCTTGTCGGACAGCGGATCCCGCTGACGGGCCCACGGGCGTTCACCAATTCGGAGCTGGTGGAGGTCATCGGTGGCGTGCTGGGACGGCCGCTGCAGTACCGCGAGATCCCCGCTGAGGCGGTGCGGCAACGGTTTACCGGGTTGGGGTTCGGCGCCGGATTCGCCGACGCCTACATCGCCATGCTCACCGAGACGCTCGACAGGCCCGCCCTGGTCACCCACGACGTGGAGAAGATCCTCGGCCGGCCGCCAGTTCCGTTCGCGCACTGGGTCTCCGAACACCGCGTCGTGTTCGACAACGAGAAAGTAGGAATCTGAGATGACCGAACCGCGTCCCCCGCGTTACCTCAAGCCCATGAACAGGTTCATGATGGCGGTCCAACGGCTCGGCATCCCGACCGGACCGGCCATGGTGCTCACCGTGCCCGGACGCAAGTCCGGTCAATTGCGCAGCACGCCAATGACGCCGTTCGACTTCCAGGGCGGCCTCTACGTGGTGGCCGGATACCCCGGCGCCGACTGGGCGGCCAACGCCCGGGCGGCCGGCACCGGCACGCTGAGCCGGGGCCGACGGTCCCGCCGCGTCCGGATCGTCGAACTGTCCGCGGGCGAGGCGCGGCCGGTGCTGCGGGAGTTCCCCGCCAAAGTGCCGGTCGGCGTGGCGTTCGCGAAACGCTCGGGCATGGTGCGCGACGGGACGGCCGACGAATTCGAGGCCCTGGCGGGACGGCTCGCCGTGTTTCGCTTCGAGCCGGCGTAGTCGCCCGCCCGCATCACCAGACGATGGCGGCCATGTCACGGTTGTCCGAGCACACGCTGCGCACCGCCGCCTCGATGTCCTCGGCGGAGATGATCTGCAGGTCCTCGACCGTCACCGGTTGACCCGCACGCTTTTGCGCGACCACCCGGGTGTCGCGGAAGCCCTCGGCACGTTCGACGACATTGCGGGCGAACCGACCGTTTTGCATGGCGTCGATGCCGTGGCGCCCACCCGGGGTGGTGTAGTTGCGGATGGTCGTGGCCGCGTCCAGGAACGTCTCGCGTGCGCCATCGTCGAGCAGGCTGGCGCGCGGTGTCGCGTAGCGGTGAGCGATCTCGACGATCTCCGCCGCCGAGTAGGACTCGAAACGCAGCTTGCGGTTGAACCGGCCGGCCAAACCCGGGTTCACGGTGAGGAATTGGTCGACCTGGTCTTCATAACCCGCGCCGATGAAACAGAAGTCGAACCGGTGCGTTTCCAACGCCACGAGCAACTGGTTGACGGCCTCCATGCCGATCATGTCGGGCGTGCCGTCCTGATGGCGTTCGATCAGCGAGTAGAACTCGTCCATGAAAATGATTCGGCCGAGCGACTTTTCGATCAGTTCGTTGGTCTTGGGTCCCGACTCCCCGATGAAGTGGCCGCAGAAATCCGAACGGCGCACCTCCCGGATCTCGGGGTGGCGCACGATTCCCATGCCGGCGTAGATCTTGCCCAGCGCCTCCGCGGTGGTCGTCTTACCGGTGCCGGGCGGCCCGACCAGCAACATGTGGTTGGTCTGGCCCTCCACGGGCAGGCCGTGCTCGAGGCGCATCATCCGCACTTCGAGCTGGTCCTCCAGCGCCGCGACGGCTTGCTTGACGGCGGCCAGC
Organism: Mycobacterium sp. NTMscope_MAC_269; assembly: GCF_976985695.1. NCBI lineage: Bacteria > Bacillati > Actinomycetota > Actinomycetes > Mycobacteriales > Mycobacteriaceae > Mycobacterium > Mycobacterium sp. NTMscope_MAC_269. The sequence goes on along the minus strand of NZ_OZ335668.1, from coordinate 4,907,838 downwards.
CCCACCTGCTTCGCCAGCAGCTTGCGTCCCTCGGCAAGCAGCTCGGCCCGCCGGTCGGCGGTGGCGTCGTCGTCGAGTTCGTCGCGGCTCTTGGCCGACGAGGCGTCCCAACGATCGGTGCGGCTGTCGATGGTCTCTTCGTCGGTGACCACCAGGTGCAGGTTCGGGTCGGCCAACGCTTCCTTGGCCGCCGCGGTCAGGACCCCGTTGATGGTGGCCCTGGACAGCCAGATCTGGGCCTTGTCCTCCTCGCGCAGCTGGCGGTGCACCATCCCGCGCACGTACGCAAGGTCGGCGACGAGCAGCGGAATGTCGGCCGGCCCGATCGAGGCGGTCAACACGTCGGCGTCGAACCGGGACGACGACTGGGTGTGCCCGATCACGTCGACGCGGTCCAGCCAGTCCAGCGCGACCCGGCCCTGTCCCAGGTGGGCGGCGGCGTGCGCGGCCAGTGCGCAAATCGACGCTGTCACAGCCGACATGACGATCGCCTGCGCGGGCAGCTCCTCGGCGGCGGCGAGCAGGACGTCCGGCCAGCGCTGCGTCCGGTACATCAGGAACGTGCGGGCCAGCTGGTGCCACTGGTAGTTGGTCCAGGAGTCCAGCAGGTCGCGGTTGGCCAGCAGCCGGTCGGCCTCGGCGTACTCCCCGGCGATCGTCAGAGCCGACGCGAGCGCCAGCCCGACCTGCGACGCGTCGGTGACCGTGATTCCGATGTAGGGGCCCAGCTGGATCTCGGCGGCCAGCGTCTGCCCGATCCGCGTGGTCTCACGGTGCAGCCATTCGCTGCTGCCATACAGATGCCGCAACGAGGCCAGGTCGCTGTCGCCGCACGCGATGCGCCCCAGCCACGCATCGGCCATCGACGCGTCGGCATCGGTGGCGGCAACGAACTCCGGCAGGGCCGCGGCCCGGCCCTGCCGGCTCTTGATCCCCATGGCCCGGTCGAAATGCCTTCGGGCCGTTTGTAAATCACCCATCACATCCCCCATCACGAGCGCCACCGTGGTCACCGGGGTTGCGGGCAGCCGCCCCGGGCCGGACCGAGCTGCCGCGACGTGCGCTCATCAAACTATGCCTCAAACTCGCGTTACGAACTTCTACGTGCCGACCGACATGGTGACCGGATCCAGGCTGACGTAGCGGTGCTCGGCGCGGAACATGTCCATCTCGGCAAGCCAATTCTCCCCCGCGGCACTGACATTCACCACCGAGGGGCCGACTTGCTCGATGATCACCTCGAAGCCGTGGCGTTGCCCCTCGGAGAGCCTGATGCCGGCGGGCGCGATGGTGATCACCGTCGCCGGCCGCGGGGTGGGCGAGATCGCGGCGTCCCGGATGTCGGGGACCCCGGCTTCGGGCGTCCCGTTGCCGTCTCTGCCCCGTCGCGCGGCGTATTCGACCACGCTGACCGTGGTGCGCGGCGCCGGGCGCGAGCCGTTGACGACGCTGATCTCCGGCATTCGCACGCTGACCCAGCGCGACATGTCGCGGCTGTGCACGCAGACTCGTTCCCCGGCGCCCGCGGTGCGGATCACGATCCGCTTGGCGATCGGGTCGTCGGCGGCGACGAATACGCGCGAGAGCTCACCGGCGTCGGTGACGGGCACCAGCAGCCGGTCGCCGTTGCTGAGTTTCCCGATCAACACGCCCGAGGGCCCGATCTCGGTGATCAGCTCCGCGGGCAGCGGGCTGCGCCGGATTCCGCGCAGGTGCGGTCTCGGGCCGCACATGTTGGCCGACGCCGCGGCGGCCTGCTCGCCGTTGAGCCGGCGCAAGATCACGCTGGGCGGCGTGGGCGCGGGTGTCGGTGTGCGCACGGTGATCGTGGCGGTGCACTGCGCGTCCGGATACACCGTCACGTTCTGGATGACCTCGTCCGCGCGCAGCGTCCACGCCTGAGACAGGTTGCGCGACGTGATCGCCTCGGCCGGATAGGCATAGGTGGTCAGCCAGCCCGCTTCCCCGCGGATGGCCTTCCATCGCTGCGCCGGTCCCGACACCGCGTCCCAGCCGAGCCGTCGATCGAGTTCGACCAAATCGGTGGCCGTGGCGACCTTGGCCCGCAACCCTTCGCAGCGCAGCAGACCCGCGATGCGCTGTGCGACCGAGATCGCCGCCGCGCCGACCGTGGTGCGCCACACCAGCGTGTGAGCGTTGTCGAGCACCGCCAGCCGCATGATCAGCCACGTTTCGCGCCGGCCCGCGTACGGCGGGGTGCCGATCTCCGAGTCATACACCCGCGGATAGTCGCCGACGGTTCCGTGCCTCGAACCTATGCTGACGACGCTGATCGAGTCGAGCTGCAGACCCAGGGCTTGGCGCAGCATCGGCACCAATTCGACGACGTCGAGCACGTTGTCCGTCTCGACGGTCACCGAACCGGTCACCATGGTGGCTCGATGCGCTCTGCCGAGCAGTTGCACCGCGACCACGGCGACGCCGTCCTGCACGCGCACGCCGCCACCGGACCGGTTGTTGGCCACGGTGATTGGTGCCGACCACTCGATCGGACGCCGCCCGCGCCGCCACAGCACCGCCCACGACCACGCCGGCTGGCCCCACCAGCGCACGAACACCAGCGCCACGCCCACCACCACCGCGACCGCGGCGCCGATGTAGCCGGCCAGCAGCCAACTCGCGAGCGCGAGCACGAACACCACCCACACCCCGACAACCCGGCGATTGCTGCCGCGGCTGAACCCGGTGAGGTTGGGCCTCATCGCGCCCTCCGCAAGCGCGCCGAGATCGCGAACACGAGAACGCCGGCGGCGACCACTCCCAGGAATCCGATGGCGATGTTGCGCGCCCGGTGGTCGGGCGGCGGAGGCGGCGCCGCCGGGGTGATGACCCGGCTTTGTGCGCCGGGCGGCATCCGGTCACCCGGCGGGATGTTGAAGGTCAACGCGGCGACGGGGTCCACCAGCCCGTAGCCGACCTTGTTGTCGACGCCTGCGGGCGGATTGTGGGCCGACTGCACGATCCGATTGATCACCTGGTGCGCACTGAGATCGGGGTACTTCGCGCGCACCAACGCCGCGACGCCGCTGACGTAGGCCGCCGAGAAGCTGGTTCCCCAGAACGGCATGTTCTTCTCGCCCGGCCGCGACGGCGGGTAGGCGTTGACCGGGATGCCGCCGAACTGGGGCGACAGACCCATGATGTGGGTCCCGGGTGCGGCGACGCCGACCCACGGTCCCGACATGCTCTTGTCCAGCGCGGCGCCACTGGCGTCGACGGCGCCCACCGACAGGACGTAATCGGAAAACCACGACGGCGCCGAGACGACTTTGACCTGATGCCAGTCCCGTGGGTCCGACGGGTCGAGCGGGTCATACATCGGGTTGTTGTTGCAGCCGGCTTCCCCGTCATTGCCGGCGGCGGCCACGATCACGGCGTCCTTGGCGGTGGCCGCGTACCACAGCGCCGCGCCCAGGGCTCGCTGATCGGCCGGGGCCGCCGCGGGCAGGCAGGCGGTGACCGAGATGTTGATCACCTTCGCGCCCATGTTCGCGGCGTGAACCACCGCGCGCGCAACCGAATTCAGCGTGCCTGCCTTGACCTTCTCGTCGGAGTTGGGATCCCCCGGCGGCGGGTTGACCGGTTCGAAAGCCCGGGAGGACTGCCGGATCGAGATGATCGTGGCGTGCGGGGCGACCCCGACCACCCCGTCGGGCGCTCCCGGGGGAAGCGGCGGCACCGCAGGTTCTTCCTCGGTCTGCGGATCGGGGGGCCCGTTCGACGCGGCGGTGGCCCCGCCGCCCTCCGGGGGCGGGGGCGGCGGCGGGGGCGGCGGAAGGACCTGCGTGATCGTCACCGGCGGCGGCGGGGGCGGCGGCGCCATCGGGGGCGGCACCTCGACCGGCGGCGGAGGCGCCCCGGCGACCGGCGGCGGTCCCGCCGGCGGCGGGAACGCCGGGGTGGCCGGCATCGGCCGGGGCATCGGTAAAATCCCTTGGGGCGCAGCGCCGATGATCGAGCTGACGATGGTGCCGTGGGCGTCGCAGTCCGACAGGCCGTCCTCACCCATGATGTAGTCGCCACCGGGCACCACCGGCAGCCGCGGGTTGGGCGTCACCCCGGTGTCGATGACCGCGACGGGCACGCCGTTGCCGGTGCTGTATTGCCACGCCTTGGTGATGTTGAGCAGGTTGAACCCCGGAGCCATCTGCGCCACATCGGGGTTGCGCACGATAATCGGCGACGAGCAGCTGTTGGCGCGGCGCATCGGCTGATCGGGCCGCGGCGGCCCGTCCGGTGGCACCATGCCCGGATCCACCGACGGTGGTGTGATCGCGTGTGCGGCAGGAATATTGGCGGATAACGCGACCAGGGTCACGGCGGCGGTCAGCGCCGCAGCGGTTCTCAGTGGCGAATCCACGTGAAGAGCCCTCCCAGGGCTGCCGCCGCCGGCAGCAGGACGATGAATGCGAGCACTTCCACCCATTCCACGGTCAACCGGATGAACGGCCTGAACCGCATGGCCGGCACCAAAAGTGCTGCGGCCAAACCCAATCCGGCGAATATCGCGACCGCCACCACCGGCCACAGCAATCCCGTTATCGCGTCGTGGGACCCGGCGACGGCGTATTTGATCACGCCCGCGCACACCGCGGCCGACGCCCCGCAGACCAGCGCGACGGCCTGGTATTTGGCGGCGAATCCGCGGCCCTGGGTGATGAAGATCCCCACCACCAGGCCGGCCACCACCAGCGCCAGCCACGCCCACGGGCGGCCCGGCGTCAGCACGCCCCACACCGCGGCCGGTAACACGATCGATACCCCGACGCACAGACCCACCTGGACCGCGTTGACCAAGCGCGCCGAGGCGGCGATCGCGGCGCCGCGCGCGGTGATGTCGGTCAATTCGTTGTCCTCGTCCTCGGATTCGTCCTCGCTGACCGGGGACACGGTGTCGACCGGCATCCCCTCGCGCCGGGCGAAGAGGTCCCGTCCGGTGATCGATCCGAAATGCGGCGGCCGGACCCGGGCCACCCACAACGAGATCAGCGGGGCCATTCGGACCAGGACCAGCAAGCCGACCAGCACACAGACCGCGAGCACCTGCGCCGAGGCCGGGCGGAACATCCGGACGGCGGCAACGACGGCCAGGACGCCGCACACCGTCACCACGGCGGTGACCACCGCGGTCTGCCACCGGTTGCGCGCCGTCACCCCGATGGCGACGGCACCCAGGACCACCGCCACGGCGCCGATCAGCCCGTGTGCTGCGCCGAGCACGCCCGGCGGCGCGCAGGCACCGGCGGCGGCCAGCGAGGCCACCGCGAGCCAGGCGAACCCGCTGAACAGATCGCGCCGCTCGCGCCATCCGCTTCGCACCACCAGCGTCGCGATGACCAGGAGGACACCGACCCCGCCCGCCACCGCCGCCGGGACCGGCCCGTCGGTGAAGGTCCGTGCCCGCAGCGTCAGGGCCACCACCACCGCGACCGCCATCGCGATGACCGCGACCGCCGTGTGCGCGGCCGTCAGCGGTGTCACCGGCGCGAACATCCGGTCGCCGCCGTCGCGGCCCAGCCACTTGCCCATGGCGGCCAGCCCCGTCGACAGGGACTCGTACTGCGGCTCGAACGACTCCCCGTCGACCCTGGGCACCAGCACCAGGGTGTCGCCGTCCTGGACGCCCAGCTCGTCGAGGCTCTTATTGATATCGAGCCGGACCCCATTGATCTTGTGGAGTTCGTAGCTGCCCGCCGGCAACGAAATGCCGTCGAAACCTTTGCGCTTCAGGTCTGCATCGAACAGCTCGACCATTCCCTCGAAGAATCCCTCCATCGGAATTCCGGCGGGGAAAACTTGGGAACAGAGATGCTTCTCGTACGAAATATTGACCGCACAACGCGCCGGAAAAGCGACCTTATGCGGCGAGGTCACGGTACGGCCCGCTCGGCATCCGGAATGTATTTGTCGGCCAGGCCCGCGGTGATTTCAAAAAGGCGCAACCGTGTCTTTTTCTTCAACTCGTGAACCGTATCGATGATGCCGCCTTTGGCGAGGTGCGGATCAAACGGTAGCGGTTCGACGGTCGCCCCGACCTTGGTGAACCGCTCGGTCAGGTAAGCCAGCGCATCCTTGTCGGTGATCTGGTCGGTGTGGTTCACGATCACGGTGCTGCGCGAGACCAACTCGTGGTAGCCCTGCGACCGCAGGTAATCCACCGCCCTCAGCACCGGACGCGAGCGGTCCGCGGTGATCCCCGAAACGAACACGAGGGTATCGGTGTTCTCCAATACCGGCTTCATCACTTCGTGTTCGAGGTCGGGAGAGGTGTCGACGATCATCACCGTGTGGGTGCGCCGCAGCCGCGACAGCACCCCGGAAAACATCGCAGGCACTAACGGCCTGGGTTGATCCGAGGTCCGGTTCCCGGCCAGCACGTCGAGCCCTATCGCGTTCTGCCCCAAGTGTTCTCGGATGTCGGCGTAGCCCTGGACATCGGTGTCGTTGATGATGGCGGTGTAATCACCGGGCGGGGAGTCGTCGATGCGGTCGGCCAGGGTGCCGAAACCGGGGACGGCGTCGATCGCAATCACGTTCTGCGGGCGGCATTCCCGGAACACGCCACCGAGGCAGGCGGCGAGCGTCGTGACCCCGACACCACCCTTGCCGGAGACCACGGTGATCACATACTGCCGTCGGATATGCCGGCGGATACGGTTTTGTAAATCACGGTAGTGCCGTTCACGGGGAGATTCGCCCGGATTTATTTTTCGAAATGAGATGGCGTAAATGAATTTACGCCAGCCCGACCCCGGTGGAATCTTTCGCGGCGCGGCCAGATCGGTAATTCGCATCGTGTCGGATACCGAATCCGGGAAGTTGCTGCCCCCTGACGGATCCCCCCGTCTGAGCGCTCCTTCGTCCGACATATTCGGGTCATTCCAAGGGCTCGTCACGACGAGATGCTAACACGGTTCGCGATACCGCGTTTACCCGTTCAGAAACCCATCAAGTGCGACAGGCGTTGTTATTACAAGACTTTGGTTAACTAAGTTACTTCGGCATCCGATAACACCGTCACACCACGCGCCGATACGAGTGCCACTCGTCGCCGGCGGGCAGCCGGCGGATGAGTCGATGCACGGCTCCGCCGATGTCGCTGCGCGAACCGGGCGAGAGAATCTGGTAACGGCGCTGTCCCGAGGTGACGCTTTCGATGCAGACCCGGCCCCCGGGGGTGTCGACGATCGACACCGTCGAATCGCCGACGGCCACGCGCGCCAGTTCGTCCGGGCCGACGCCCGCCTGCAGCGCCACGATGTTCGCGTGCGCGGACCGCGCGGGATCGGCGGCCGTGAGGACCACCTGCAGCTGGTCGGCGTCGAGGCGCTGTTCGAGCAGGAACGCCCGCAGGCTGGCGGTGTCGCGTACCGAGTTCAGCAGTTGCTCGGTATCCAGGGTGATCGGCCGCAGCGGCGCCGCCTCGGCCACGCCGCACAGCCGCTCGATCTGACCGACCACGAGCTCGCTGGCCGACGATTCGTTGCTGGCCGTGCCGGCGGGGTACAGGCGCACCAGGTCGCCGTGCCGCTCCAGGACCACCCACCATGTCGCGAAACGGTTGATCGACGCGCGCGTCGGCTCGCGCCCCGGCACGCCCATCATCACGACCAACCCCAGGTCCCGCCGCAACAGGACGGTGAGCCATTCGCGGATCATCGGGTCGACGTTGCCGGCCTCGTCGAGAGCGCCGGCGGTCACCAAGTCGGCGGCCGCGGGGTGGTCGAGCGCGCGCTCACGAGTGTCCAGGCGCGGCAACATCGGCCGCAACCCCAGCTCAGGGCAGGTTTGCTCCACCCCGGTGACCGCCTGCAATACCCACAGGCCATCGACCGTGGTTGTCAGCATGTCGCCCCGCCGTTAATCAGCGACTCCCTCGATAGGCGTAGAAGAGACCGAAGGTGGGGCACACGCGCTCGGCGCATCTGCCCCACCTTCGCTTGGCCCGGTGGTCGAGCGGGCTCAGAACAGGCCGGCGATGTGCTGGTCGGTGCTGAGCGCGCTGTCGAGCACGTGCGAGGTCGTCTGGCCGTGCTGCCGGATGGTGTCGATGAGACCCTGCAGCCCCGACAGCATCTGCGCCTGCGCCTCGAAGAAGCCCGACGCGCCGTGGCCTGCGAAGAATTCCTGCAGGGCGTGAGTCCGGTTGGAGGTGTCATCGAAGATGGACTGCAACTGGCCGGCGCGGGAGGCGACGTCCGTGGCGAAGTCGGCGACGGCTCCCGGGTTGTAAGTGATCGGATCGGACATCGTGAATTTCCTTTCAAAAGACCTTTATGAATAGACGAATGGGGAGTCGGGTCAGGAGCCGTGGCCGCCGAATAGCGCGGTAAACGCGTGTGAGGAATCCGCCTCGTGGCCTTCCATCAGCGCCGCCGCCTTCGTGAGGCCCTCAGCCAGGCGCGTGCCGCCGGTCAACACTTTGTTCAAGTCGTTTTGAACTTCGATGGCCGTCGCGTGCGACGCGGCGACCGCGTCACCGGACCAGGTGGCCGGGTTCATCACATTTTCCTGGTTTGCGACGTACCCCTGACCGATCCCGATCGCATGTTCCATGTTTGCCTGAATCGCGTTTGACGTATCGCGAAGCATTTGCGGGGTCACCTTGATTGTCACGGAATTCTCCTTCTGCGGTTGGCCGCCCCCCGTAAGGGCATGAAGCGAAGTGTATGGCGGCTATTTGGACCTGTCGATTCACCTTTCACCAGGGGGTGTGCTTCAGACTCTGGCGTCGACAACCCGCACGGTGGCGGGCTGTTCGGCTTTGTCGCGGGATCCGCGGTCGCCTCCCGCCGCGTGCCCCACGGGCATGCCGCCCATCGGGGCGCCGCCCGTCGTCGTGGTCTGCGGTCGCATGACGTCGGCGCCTAGTGCCCCGGCCGGTCGCAGCCCCACCGGCCGGCCACCGGTGGCGGGCTCGAAAGCGCTGACCGGGCGGGTGAAAGTGCTCGCGGGAACGCCCGCGCTGCCCAGCGACGCGCCGCCGCCGGCTTCCGCCGCGGAGAGCCCGGTCGCCGACACTGCCGAGACCGCGGGCGTCGCCCCGCCCATGCCCATGGCGCCGGGGTTGGCGAACATGCCCATCAGCGGCTGCATCATCTGCATCGGAGCCTGCATCGCCTGCATGGGGGCCTGCATCATCTGGGGGGCGGCGCCCATCATCTGCTGCACGGGCTGCATGAACGTGCCGGCCTGGCCCATGAAGTCCTGGGCGCCCGAGGTCGCCTGGCCCGCGCCCTGTGTCCCCGACTGGGCACCCTGCATGGCGGCGCGCATGCCGTCGCCGGCGCCCATTTGTGCGGCGGACTCCCCGACCGCCGCCGCGGCCTGCGCCGGCGCCGCCGGGGAGGCGCCCATGGTGGCGATCGGGGGCGGGATGGTCAAGCTCGAGGACAGGGCGGTGAGGATCGATCCGTAGCTGGCCCCGACCGCGGAGTTGGTCGGCCACATATTCCCGAAATACTCGAGCTCCAGGGATGTGATCCGTGGGGTCAGCGCGCCGAGCACCAGCGGGTTGATGCCGTAGTCGGTGGCGGTCTCGGTGCGGTTCTCGATGCATTCGGGCGCGGGGCGCATCGAGCCGTATGCCATCTGATACGCCGAGACCGCGGTCGAAACCACCGCCGGCTTGACGTCGACCCAGCCGGCAAGCCCGTGCAGCGACGCGTTCAGCGCGGTGGCGTTGGCCGCCGAGGCCAACGAACCGCCACCGGTCCAGCTCGCCGACGTCGCGACGGTATTGATCGTCGAGGCGATGCTGGAGCCGTGATGGGTCGCCGCCAGCGCGGTCCACGCGGCCTGATTCGCCAAATGAGTGACAACGCCCGCGCCCGCCTTGAGCAGCAGGTCGTTTTCCTCAGGCGTACGCGCAGCCCACCCAGGATCGGCCATGCGCACTTCCCCCTTTGAACGTCGCTAGCGACTAAGCGCCGATAGCCAGCGTCAGGCTACGCATGAGTTCGGTGACGACGTAAGTCCCCGAGGCGAGACTCTGCGTGCCGGCGAACAAGCCGCGCTGGGCGGCGTGCTCGGACACCACTCCCAGATAGCTGGCGCCGCACGCGTTCAATGCCGCCGCGAACATCGCCGAGTCGGGGTCGCCGCCCATCGGCAGCACTCCCAGCAGGACCGGTGACGCCGCCGAGGCGGCCGCCTCGGTTTCGGCGCTGATCGCCGTCTCGGCGCTCGACGATGCCAGAACCGCTTCTGACTGCACCGACATACCAACCATGATTTCCCTCCGAACGCTCAACGCCAAAGCGACGTGCTTGGGGACTTAGTGTAGTGCGGTTTCGGTGATCTTGTATTCAGTGCCTATCGCCCCGATGCATGGCCCTTGATTTCGGTAATTAATGCTGGTCCCAAGCGCGAAACTGCTGATTTCCCAGAGCGAGTCGTTAATAAACCTCAATCACCACTCGAGACTCGGCAGTCACAAAAGCACCGGGTTTTTGGGATCAAGGTTGCAATTCCATGGTCGCACTCGCGACGGCGTGCGGGGTGTCGAGTTTGGTGCCGAATCGGGCGCCTCGAAAGGGGACGTAATGGTGTCGGGGTTATTTGCGGGAAATGGCGGGCGGGTGAGCGCGCGCGCCGGCAATCGGGGTTATCGGAGAAAACATTTTCCCGGCCGTAAAGAATGGATCCCCCCGGCAAGGCCGCTACGCCGGGCCGCGCCCGTCGCCGGCCAGCCGGAGCAGAAGCCGGGTGCCACCGAGCGGACTGGTCTGCAATGCCGCTGTGCCGCCGTGCAATTCGGCCTGCTGGGCGACCAGTGCCAGGCCCAGCCCCGATCCCGACCGCGAGGCCGTCGATCCGCGGGCGAAGCGCTCGAAGACCGTGGCGCGTTCGGATTCCGGAACCCCGGTGCCGTCGTCGTCGACCGTGATCTCCACGCCCTCACCGGAACTGCCGACGGTCAGCTGGATTTTGCCGGCGTTGCCGTGCTTGACGGCGTTGGCGATCGCGTTGTCGATCACCAGCCGCAGCCCGGTGGGCAGCCCGATCATCAGCACCGTCGGCGAGGGCACCAACGACACCTCGACGTCGGGGTAGATGCGCAGCGCGTCGTGCGCCGCGCGGTCGAGGAGTTCGGTGATGTCGAACGGCACGAAATCGTCGACGGTGGTCAGTTCGCCCTGGGCCAGCCGTTCCAGCGCCGTCAGCGTCGCTTCGATGCGGCTCTGGGTGCGGATGACGTCACCGATGACCTCGTGCCGCTGCTCGGGCGGCAGGTCCAACGTGGACAACACCTCCAGGTTGGTGCGCATGGCCGTCAGCGGCGTGCGCAGCTCGTGCGAAGCGACGGCCGCGAAGTCGCGCGCCGATTCCAGGGCCGCCCTGGTGCGCTGCTGCTCCTTGCCGATGCGGGCCAGCATGCCCTCGACCGCCTCGGCGATCTCGACCGCCTCGCGCACGCCGCGAACCTGGACCTCGTCGGGGCTGGACTGGGCGTTGATCGCGCGGGCCTGCTGCGCCAGCAGCAGGAACGGATTGACCATGATCAACGAGATCACCCACCCCACCACGACCGTGCCGCCGATCACGGCGGCGCAGATCAACAGCACCCGCAGGTGCAATTCGTTGATCCGGTGTTGGGCCTCGGCCAATGGCGCGGCCAGGGCTATCGAGGCCGGACCCGCGGTGAAGGTGCGCACGCGGTACTGCACCCCGTTGATGGTGGTGTTGGCGTAACCGTCCGGCAGTTGGGGCAACACGATGCTGCTCGGCGCCGACACGGTCACCCCGGCGATGCGCGCGGTGCGCACCAGGTTGCCGTCCGGCATGTGCCGGTCGGGGCTGGCGGGCGGGGCGTGGTTGAGCAGGCTGCTGATGTCGCCCAGGCTGCTGACCGAATCGAGCCGTCGATCGAGCTGGCTGTACTGGTCGTTGGTGACGCCCACCCACACCCAGGTGCCCAGCAGCACGACCAGGGTCATCACCGATATGGCGGCGACGATGACGATGGTGCGCAGTGACAGCACCCGCATCGGCAGCTGTACACGCGGGAAGACGCGGATGTCGGGCTCCTTTATGGGTTCGAGTGACTTCGTGAGGTACGACCGGTCTGAGTGCAACCCTCACAGCAGCGGGGGTTCGGCACGCTCAGGCGCGATGGCGTTTCGCAAGAATTTACCGCCAACCGCGCCGCCGCCCGGCGCGTCACCTGCCCGGGACCGGGCACCGTTTTGCCCGCCGCCTGGTGAGTGAGTACTCTCTCACCGTGCTCACCGAGCCTGGTCGCGGACGCGACCGACTGCTTGCCGCGGCGTTGCGACTGTTCGCCGCCAAGGGGTACGCGGCCACGTCGGTGGCCGACATCCAGCGCGAATCCGGCCTGGCGCCGGGCTCGGGCGCGCTCTACAAGCACTTCGGCTCCAAACGCGAGTTGCTCGAGGCCGCGGTCGCGCACCGGATCGACAGCATCGTGGCCGCGCGGGAGCAGTACGACGCGGGACAACCGGGCAGCGTCGAGCGGGCGGTGCGCACCGCCGGGCAGCTGATCTGGAGCAACCTCAAACACAGCGAGGATCTGCTCAAAGTCATGTTGCGCGAGCCCGACGAACTCGGCGATCTCGACGAGAAGACGTGGCAGGTCATCACCGACAACGCCTACCAGCGCTTCGCCGACGAATTGGCCGCGTCGAATCGCTCCGGCCGCACCAGCATTCCCGACCCCGAAGCGGCCGCGGCCGTCGCGATCGGCTCGCTGTCCTATGCCGCGACGCTGCAAGCGCTCACCGGCCGCCTGCCCGGCAACACCGACGAAGAACGCTATTTCGAGGCATGGGTCAACCAGACGGTCAGCGTCCTGGCCCAGTATGCGAATCCCCGAAACCCTGTGAACACCAATGATTCAGGAGACCAGCTGTGACGTTTTCACTACAACTGTCCGACGACGTGATCGAAGTCCGCGACTGGGTGCACCAGTTCGCGGCCGACGTCGTCCGGCCCGCCGCCGCGGAATGGGACGAGCGCGAGGAGACACCGTGGCCGGTGATCCAGGAGGCCGCGAAGGTGGGGCTCTACTCCCCCGACCTGTTCGCCCAGCAGGCCGCCGAGCCGACGGGCCTGGGCATGCTGACGGTGTTCGAGGAATTGTTCTGGGGCGACGCCGGTATCGCCCTGTCCATCATGGGCACGGGGCTGGCCGCGGCGGCGCTGGCGGGCAACGGCACGCCTGAACAGCTGGGCCGCTGGCTGCCCGAGATGTTCGGCACCGCTGACGAACCCAAGCTGGGCGCGTTCTGTTCGTCCGAGCCGGACGCGGGTTCCGACGTCGGCGCCATCCGCACCCGGGCGCGCTACGACGAGGCGACCTCCGAGTGGGTTCTCAACGGCACCAAGACGTGGGCGACCAACGGCGGTATCGCCAACGTGCACATCGTGGTGGCGTCGGTCTACCCCGAGCTCGGCACGCGCGGGCAGGCGACCTTCGTCATCCCGGCGGGCGTCAAAGGCTTGGCGCAGGGCCAGAAATTCAAGAAGCACGGGATTCGGGCCTCCCACACCGCCGAGGTGGTGCTCGACAACGTCCGGCTGCCCGAGGACCACATCCTCGGCGGCCGGGAGAAGTTCGAAGCGCGCATCGCCCGCGTCAAATCCGGGGCCTCCGCCCGCGGGCAGGCCGCGATGAAGACCTTTGAGCGCACCCGGCCCACCGTCGGTGCGATGGCCGTCGGCGTGGCCCGGGCCGCCTACGAGTACGCGCTCGACTACGCCTGCCAGCGTGAGCAATTCGGCCGCAAGATCGGCGAGTTCCAGGCCGTGGCGTTCAAGCTCGCGGACATGAAGTGCCGCATCGACGCCGCGCGCCTGCTGGTGTGGCGCGCCGGATGGATGGCCCGCAACAACCAATCGTTCGACTCCGCGGAGGGGTCGATGGCCAAGCTGGTCGCCAGCGAAACCGCGGTCTACGTCACCGACGAGGCGATCCAGATCCTGGGCGGCAACGGGTACACCCGCGACTACCCCGTCGAGCGGATGCACCGCGACGCGAAGATCTTCACCATCTTCGAGGGCACCAGCGAGATCCAGCGCCTGGTGGTCTCCCGGGCGCTGACGGGTTTGCCTATCCGGTGACGGCGTCGCCGCCGCGCAGCGCCCCGATGCCCTCGTCCAGGGCCGCCTCCAGATAGGACAGGTCGCCGGTCGCGAGCATGATGCCGACGCCGCCCTGGATGCCGGCCAGCAGCGCCGCGGCCGATCGGTGGGCGTCGACGCGCGCGGGGATCTTGCCCTGCTCCTGCATGGAGCGGATCCCCGCGGCGATCGCGTTGTGCCACTTGGCGATCAGCTCGGCGGTGACCGCCTGGGCGCCCGTGGTGGTCCGGCCGATTTCGGACATCAGCACCGCGATCGGGCAGTTCTGGCCTTGGCGCCGATACCGGTCCACCACGACGTCCCGCCATCGCTGCCAGGCCGCCCACGACGTGAGCGCCGACAGGTGCGGCTCCTGGTCCTCGATCACCGTCTGTGACTCGAACGCGGCGACCGCCAGCAACAGCTGTTCCTTGCCGCCCGGGAAGTAGTGGAACAGCTGACTTTTCGAGGTGCGGGTGCGACCCATGACATTTTCGAGCGTGGTGAGCGCCACACCGCGTTCGCGGATCTCGGTCGCCGCGCCCTCGATGATGCGCTGGCGGGTCGCCCGCCCCTTCGCGGTCATATTTTGGACTTGCAAGTCCATTTTGGTCGGCGCAGCATGTGGACTCATGAGTCCAAACGGTACGCGGCTGTCCGGCCGCACAGCATTGGTCACCGGGTCGACCACGGGCCTGGGCGCCGCGATCGCGCACGCCCTGGCAGCCGGTGGCGCGTTCGTTCTGGTGAGCGGGCGCACCAGGTCCCGCGGCGATGCCGTCGTCGCCGAGATCCGCGCGCGTGGCGGCGAAGCCGCCTTCGTGGGCGCCGACCTCGCGGCCGGTGACGAGGAGATACGACGGCTGGCGCAGGCGGCCACCGATGCCGCCGGCGGGCGCATCGACATCCTGGTCAACAACGCGGCGACGTTGCTGATGCCCACACCCACGACCGAGATCTCCGGGCAAGAGCTTCGAGAGGCCTTCGCGGTCAACGTCTTTGCCCCCTTCCTGCTCACCGGGGTCATCGCGCCGCAGATGGCGCGCCACGGCGATGGGGCCATCGTCAACATCGGCTCCATCACCGGGCTGCGCGGATCCGCCGGCTCGGCGGTCTACAACGCCAACAAGGCCGCCATCCATTCGCTCACCAAGTCCTGGGCCGACGAGTACGGACCCGCCGGCGTCCGGGTCAATGCGGTGGCACCCGGCCCGATCGCCACCGAACGGCAGGAGGAGTACGCCGCCCACCTGGAACCCGTACTGTCGCGGCTCCCGTCACGGCGGATGAGCAGCCCGGACGAAGTGGCCGCCTCGGTGGTGTTCCTGGCCGGCGACGACGCGGCCAACATCCACGGCGCCATCCTGAGTGTCGACGGAGGCTGGGCCGCCGTGTGAGCCCCCGGCCCGTGCCGGATAGGAAACGCGACATGATGGCGGGCATGGCTACCGAGATCCGGCTGCTCGACAGTGAAGACGACCTCCTCGCCGCCGCGAATGTGTTCCGCACCGCCATGGTCGGGTTTCCGCCGCTGACCGGTCTCGAGCCCGGCCAGATCACGACGCTGCTCGAGCCGGGCCGCACCGTCGGGGCATTCGCCGACGGACAACTCGTCGGCACCGCCGACGCCGTGACGAGCCGGTTGACCCTCCCGGGCCCCGCGATCGTGGGGCATGCCGCCGTCACCCACATCGGGGTGCTGCCGTCGTTCACCCGGCAAGGCATCGCCACCGAGTTGATACGGCATCAGCTGCGCGACTTCGCCGCACGCGGAGAGGTGGTCGCGACGCTGCGAGCCTCCGAGGCGACGATCTACGGGCGCTACGGCTACGGCGTCGCCAGCTCGTCGCAATCCGTGGAGGTCCAGACCGCGCGGGCGGCGCTGCGGCGCGACGTCGGAACCGGGGGCCGGGTGCGCCTGCTCGACACCGCGCAGGCATGGGAAGTGCTGCCCCGCATCTATTCCGAGCATCGCCCCGCCCGTCCGGGAACCATCGACCGCCCGCGGGCGTGGTGGCAGGGCGTGCGGCTGCGCACCGAATCCACCGCGGGGGCCGCGTATGTCGCCGTCCACGGGGACCCGGGATCCGAATCCGGCTTCGTCCGATACCGCCCGATCGACATTGAGCGGTGGTTCGTCAGCGACCAGCGCACCATCGTGGTCGAGGATTTCTTCGCGCCCACCACCGAGGCCTACCTGGGGCTGCTGCGATTTCTGCTGGGACTCGACCTCGTTGACCGCGTGCTGTTTTGGATGCTGCCGCTCGACGATCCGCTGCCCTGGCTGGTCGACGACCGGCGCGCCGTGCGAGTCACCGCCGTGCACGACGAGACCTGGCTGCGCATCGTCGACGCCGAGGCGGCGCTGTCCGCCCGCGGCTACGGCGGCGACGGAGCGGTCACCATCGCTGTCAATGACCCTCTGCTGCCGGCCAATTCGGCGCGATTCGCCATCGCGGGCGACGGCGCGGCGGTTACCGACCGGCAACCCGACATCACCGTCGACGCGGAGGGGCTGGCCGCCGTCCTGCTGGGCGGCACCACGTGGCGCGATCTCGCGGTGGCCGGACTGGCCCGCGCCGATGATCCCGGGGCGCTGGCGGCGGCCGATCGACTGTTCGCGGTGGCCGAGGCGCCCCACGCCGGGTTCTACTTCTGACATCGGGGGTGATGCGCATGATCGTCGTCATCGGCGCGGGCATCTGCGGTCTCGCGGCGGCCTACGAGCTCTCGCGGCGCGATCACGAGGTGGTCGTGGTGGAGCGCGGACGGCCGTTCGGGGAGCAATCCGCCGGGCTGGCGCGCATATTCCGGGTCGCCCATCGCCGACCGGCGCTGTGCCGGTTGGCCCTGGCGGCCCGGGCCGGCTGGCAACGGTGGGAATCCGAGTTCGGCGCGGGGCGACTGCTGGGTGCGGAGGGCTTCATCGCCGCGAGCGCCTGCGACGACGTTGCGGCGGCGATGACTTCCGCCGGCGCGCGGTTCTCCCGGCTGGACCCGGCCGACATCGCGGCACGGATCCCCTTTGCGGTCGTGCCTTGGGAGACAGGCATTTTCGATCCGCTCGGCGGCAGCCTGCGCATCCGCCGCGCCCTGAGCGCGTTGGCCCACCGCGTCGCCATCCGGAACGCGGAGGTGTTGTCGGTGGCCGACGACGGTGCGACGACGCTCGCCGACGGCAACGTGCTGCGCGGCGACCGGGTGCTGATCTGCGCGGGGGCGCACACCCCAGACCTGTTCGGGCCACTCGGAGTTGACTTTGTCCCGCACACACGGTTCACCTACCGGGGCGCCGACGCGGTCGGCGCGGCGTGCCTGTCCGCGCCCGAGGGCTATGGGTTGCCGCTCGGCAGTACCGGCCGGTGGGCATTCGGCCAGGAGGTGGCGGACCCCGCGACCGTGCGCGCGCTGTTTCCGTCACTGTCGCCGGTGGACCAAGTGGACTGCGTCAGTGTCCGCGCCCCGTGGCTTGATGCGGGCGGCGACGGCTGGACGGTGGCGCGACGCGGTCGCGTGCTGGCATTCGTCGGCAGCAACCTCATGAAATTCGGTCCGCTGCTCGGTGAACTGCTGGCCACGGCCGTGCTCGATGACGGGACGCCCGCGGAGTTGCTGCTGGATTAACGCCCAAGAGCGGCAACGGAATCCAGACCGGCCTCGTCACCGTCAGCCGTGCGGCGCCTCGGAGATCTTTGTGTCCGGCTTTCCGAGGGTCTGGCAGTACGTCGTCACCGAAAGCCGCGTCGCGGAAATCTCCACATTGGTCGGGTCGGCGCCGCTCTTGTCCTTGAGCATCTTGCTGACTTCGTCGTTCTGCTTCTTTTCGTCCTGCGTGGTGAAGTCTTTGCATTTTGTGTCGCCGCCGGTGTTGATGACCTGTGAGGCAGAACACGCGCTGGACAGCAAGACGGAGATCGCGATCGTGGCTGCCGCAATGTACTTCATCATTTGCCTTCCTGGGTGCGAGTAGTGGTATCAGTACACCAAATCGGCTGATTTCAAACCCCTTCGCATGGGCAAGTGCGCGTAACTGGCCGGGCGATCGCGTGCGGCGGGAATAACCGACCAGGTGACATCGCGTTCTACGATCGTCGGCCGGTCGCGCTTGGGGCCCGCACGTCGGAAGGGGAAAAGATCGGTGATCTCGTCGATCGTGCGCGGCGGCCGCGGTGACCGAGTTCACCCGGGCCGGGACGCCGCCCCCGCCCGGGCCGTGTTCGTCAGCGTGTTGGCACTCCTGCTGGCGACGGGATGGGTCGCCAATCACTTCGTCGGGTTGATGCCGGTGATCAGCGACCGCGAACACCTGGGCACCGCGACCCTCGACGGCATCTTCGGCATCTACGCGCTCGGGTTACTCCCCGGGCTGCTGATCGGCGGACGCGCGTCGGACGCGTCGGGCCGCCGGCCGGTGGCGCTGGCGGGTGCGGCCGCCGCCGTGGCGGGAACCGTGGCCATGCTGCTGTCGCAACACACCGGCCCGCTACTGGCGGGGCGCCTGGTCGTCGGTGTCGGTGTCGGCCTTGCGATCAGCTCCTGCACCGCATGGGCTTCCGACCTGAGAGGGCCGGCCGGCGCCGCGACCGCCGGCGCGGTACTCACCGCCGGCTTCGCCATCGGGCCGTTCGCCGGCGGAGGCTTCGCCTGGGCCGGGGGGATTCGGGTGTCATTCGCCGTGGCCGCCGCCATTGTCGTCCTGGCGTCGCTTGCCGTCATCGTCGCGGCCGGGCCCGGTGCCGCCATGTCCGCGCCGGCACCGGCCCCCGACACGGGTCCGGCGACACCGTCGGCGCAGGGCGTGTCGCGGGCATTGAGTTGGGCCATGCCGCTCGCGCCGTGGGTATACGCCTCGGCGACACTGGGATTCGTCACCCTCCCCACCCGGTTACACACCGCTCTCGCGGCGCCGATCGCCGCCGGCACGGCCACCCTGATCGTCAACGGCGTCAGCGGAGTCGTTCAGGTACTGGCCCGCACGCGCCGGTGGGGGCCACAGACGGGCACCGCCGGCGCGGCTCTGGCCGCGATCGGCTACGCGGTGGCTGCGATGGCGCCACCGACCCTGACGCCGGCGCTCGGGTTGGCGCTGTTGTTGATCCTCGGGTGCGCCTCGGGCCTCTGCCTGCGCGAAGGCTTGATCGATCTGGAGGCCGCGGCGCCGCAACACCTGCGGGGCGCCCTGACCGGTGCGTTCTACGTCGTCACCTACGTCGGCTTCGCCGTGCCGCTGTTGCTGGCGACCGTCGATTCCGCCGTCTCGCTGTCGATCTTGTCCACCATGGCGGCGCTGGCCTTGGCGACGGCGGTCGGCAGGGCGGCGCGGCTACGACGAGACAGTCACCGCCGGAACTGATCTGACCGATCTCCGGCCGGTCATCACACCAGTTGGCGAAGCGTCTCGATGAGCTTGATCCGCTCGGCGGTCGTGGACGCGATGGGCGCCACGTTCAGCGTGGTGACCCCGGCCTCGCGGTAGGCCGCCAGACGTTCCCTGACGAACTCCCGGGTGCCGATCAGGTTGACGTCGCGCACCAGGTCGTCGGGCACCACCTTGGCGGCGCCGTCCTTGTCGCCGGCGAGGTAGAGCTCTTGGATCCGGTCGGCCTGGGGCCCGTACCCGTACTTGGTGGCAAGGGTGTGGTAGAAGTTCTTGCCCTTGGCACCCATCCCGCCGATGTAGAGGGCCAGGTGCGGTTTGACGAATTCCCTTAGCGGCTCGACGTTTTCGCCGATCGCCAGCACGGGTCCGGCATAGATGTCGAGTTCGCCTAACGCGGGGTCCCGCTTGGCGCGGCCGGCGGCCAGCGACGTCCCCCACACGTCCTGCGCCTTTTCGGGCAGGTAGAAGATCGGCTGCCAACCCTCGGCGATCTCGGCCGCCAGTTCGACGTTCTTCGGCCCCAGCGCGGCCACCAGTATCGGGATGCGCTCTCGGACAGGGGAATTGATGAGCTTGAGGGGCTTTCCGAGCCCGGTCCCCCGGTCGGCAGGCAGCGGGATTGTGTAGTGCTTGCCATAGTGGCGCACGGTCTCGCGCCGCCACACCTGGCGGCAGATATCGATGACTTCACGCGTACGGCCGATCGGGGCGTCGTAGGGCACACCGTGGAAGCCCTCGATGACCTGCGGGCCGGAGGCGCCCAGGCCGAGGGTGAACCGGCCGTCGGAGACGTAGTCGAGGCCGGCCGCGGTCATCGCGGTCAGGGTGGGCGTTCGGGTGTAGAGCTGCAGGATGCCCGACGCCAGCTCGACCCGTTGCGTGCTTGCCGCCAGATAGCCGAGCGCGCTCACCGCGTCGAACGAATACGCCTCGGGGACAAACACAATGTCGAGCCCGGCGCGTTCCAGGTCGGCCACTTCGGCGGCCACGTCCTTGAATCCGCCCGCATAGTTGACGCTCAATCCAATCCGCATGGTCACTACTTCTACGCGGTGCCGGATTGATTGGCCAATTCGAGCGCCTCTTGTTGGATGCGGTCGAACTGGGCTCCCATCGCCTCCGACAGCGCCGTCGCGCCCGACAGCGGGCGCACCATCACCATGAAGTCGTCGATGAGTCCGTCCTCGTTGAAATGCAGGAAATCGCAGCCGGTGATCTTCACCCCCGGCGCCCCGACGAGCCCCGTCTCGAAGACGAGGGCGTGGTCGCGGCCACCCGCGTCATGGATCTCTCGGATGTAGCGGAAGTTCTCGAAGACGCGCAGGACACCGCGCAATATGGCGGCGGTGATCGGCTTGCCGACGTACGGCTTGAACGCCACCGGGCTGGTGAAGACCACCGTGTCGGCCAGCATCGCCTGGATGGCCTGTTCGTCGCGCTCTTCGACTGCTTTACGGAACGGGTGCATCAGCGACCTCGCATAGTCAACTTGTTGAGTAATGCGCTCGACGCTAAAGCCCCCGCCCCAGGAAGTCCAGGGTGCGATTGGTCACCTTGTTGACTAGTCGCATTGTTGTATGATCTGCCGGTGTCGCTGCGTGACGCGGTGTTGGCAGCCCTTCTCGAGGGCGAGTCGTCGGGCTACGACCTGGCCAAGGGTTTCGACGCCTCGGTCGCGAACTTCTGGCCGGCCACCCCGCAGCAGCTGTATCGCGAACTGGATCGACTCGCCGAGCAGGGCCTGATCCGCGCGCGAGTCGTGCGCCAAGAACGCCGGCCCAACAAGCGGATGTTCTCGCTGACCGCCGCCGGGCGCGAGGCGATCCGGCAATTCACCGCGAAGTCGCCGAGACCCTCGGTGATCCGCGACGAGCTGTTGGTCAAGGTTCAAGCCGCCGACGCCGGAGACATGCCGGCAGTGCGCGGGGCCATCCTCGAACGTCTGGAATGGGCGCGCGCCAAAGTGCAGCGCTACGAACGGTTGCGGGCGCGCATGGTGGACGGCCGCAGCGAAGAGAAGTACCTGACCGAGGCCGAGCGGGTCGGTCCTTACCTGACGCTGATCCGTGGAATCTCGTTCGAGGAAGAGAACATCCGATGGGCCGAGCACGCCCTGGCCATCATCGAACGGCGCATGTCGGGCTGAGATAGTTCAGCGTTCGCGGACCGCGGTGAAGAATTTGGTGCGCAGCAACCGATCGAAGACCGCCGGCAGCTCGTGGAACGGCCGTCCATATTCGGCAGCCGCCTTTTCGACCAGATCCACGCCGGCGACGCGCCAATGCCGCTGGGCCAGAAAATCTTTGGTGTCGGTGCGCGCATCGTCGTACCACAGTTCGGCGACCGGCGGCTGACCGGTGTCTTGGCTGATGGTGGGGACGTTGTTGGCGAATTCCTGCAACTCGCCCGGGGCGGGGCCGAGCTCGGCGGCCAGGTGGCTGCCGGGAGCGGACAACTCGTGCAGCCTTTCGAACAGCGCATCCTGGGCCGCCCCGGGCAGATACGGCAGCAGGCCCTCGAGCGCCCACGCGCTCGGTTGACCGGGGTCGAAGCCCGCCGCGATCAGCGCCCCCGCCCAGTCGTCCCGCAGATCGGTGCCGACGGTGACGCGCCCCGTCGACGGCACGGCGCCCCGCCGGTCGAGGACCTGTTGCTTGAAGTCGAGCACCCTCGGCTGATCGACTTCGTAAACCGTATGACCCGAGGGCCATTCCAGTCGGTACGCGCGCGAATCCAATCCGGCCGCCAAGATGACCGCCTGGCGCGTCCCCGAGCGGCCGGCGTGAGCGAAAAACTCGTCGAAGAACCGCGTCCGCACCCCCACCCACTGCGCGTTGAAGGCCGCGGCGCTGCTCATATCGGCGTTATCAACGGCCGCAATCAGATTCGGCTCACCGGCGGCGGCGACGAAGCCGGCGGCGAAGTCGTCGTTGGCCAGCGGCGGGCGCAGCCCGGCATCGAGGGCCCGCGCCGCACACACCGCCAAGGCGGTGAAGCCGACGCTTGTCACGATGTCCCAGGTATCGCCGGCGCTTCGGGCCACAACGGCCTCCCCTCAATCATCGGTGATGACGTGAAATAATTCGTTCGCACAGCTAACGATACAGTACGCCGCCGAGCGCGGCCGTTAGCCTGAGGAATGACCGATTACCGCTCGCCCTCGACCGGCCGGGCAATACGTGCCGTTCTGTTCGACACGTTCGGAACGGTCGTCGACTGGCGCTCCGGGATCGCCGCCTCGGTGCGGGATTTCGCGCAGCGCCACCACCTGCGCCTCGATCCGGAGGTATTCGCGCTGGAGTGGCGCAGCAGGTACCTGCCCTCGATGTCCGAAATCCACACCGGTGCGCGGGGGTTCGTGTCTTTGGATGTTCTGCATCGCGAAAACCTCGTCGCCTCCCTCGAGAAGTTCGACATCGCCGACGGCGCGCTGCCCGACGACGAGGTGGAGGCCCTCGCCCGGTCGTGGCGCTGGCTGCCACCGTGGCCGGACAGCGTCGCCGGCATCGCGGCCATGAAGCGACGCGTCATCGTCGGTCCGCTGTCCAACGGCAACACGGGTCTGCTGGTCGAGATGGCGAAGTACGCGGGCCTGCCGTGGGATGTGGTACTCGGTTCCGACGTCAGCCAGGCCTACAAGCCCGACCCGCGCGCGTACCAGACTCCCGCGCGGTTGCTGGGTTTGGAACCCGGCGAGGTGATGCTGGTGGCGGCGCACACCGCCGATCTCGAGGCGGCCCGCAACAGCGGGCTGGCGACCGGTTTCGTCGCGCGTCCACAGGAGTACGGGCCGGGCCAGGTATTTGACCCGGCGCCCGCGGGCGACTGGGATGTCTCGGGCACGTCGCTGGTCGAGGTGGCGCGGGCGCTGTTCGGTGCCCCGGCCAAATCTTGAACCACCGTATTTCGAAGAAGTTGCGCGACAGTTACTTCCAAGCGAAAACCGGCTGTTCGAGCCCGGCGACCGGGTCGTTACGGCCTTCCAGTCCCAGCCATCGCAGCTGCAGGAGCACCGCGCCGGTAGGCGCGTGGATCAGGTCGCCCCCCAACGGAATCTGCACCACCGGCCGCGGGCTCTCCGGGATGGCGATGAACCGCGGCGAATCGTCGCGCTGCAGTTGGTGCAGGCCCACCCGGTACACCGCGACGACCTCGTCGGGAGACGGGCGCGGATCCAGGCGCCCGCCGCCCCAAATCACTACCGGCGTAATGACATATCCGGAGCGGGTCGGGTAGTCGTCGAGCAGACCCAGCACGGTCGCCTCGGGCAAATCGATCCCGACCTCCTCGCGCAATTCCCGCAGCGCGGCCTCGACCACGGTCTCGCCGGGGTCGAGGCGGCCACCGGGAAAGGCCCACTGCGCGGCGTGCGAGTTGAGTCGAGAAGCCCTGCGGCACAGCAGGAAAGCCGCTCCGCCGGACACGTCGACCATGCGCCCGTCGAGGCCGGCCGCCGGGAGCCCTCGATCGGCGTTCCAGTCGTCGACCGGCGCCGGATCCACCCTGTCCTCCCCGACATCGGAGTCAACCAGCACCACCGCCACCGCGGCGTGCCGCTTGGTCGGATCGGCCACGATCCGGCGCTGATGACCGGCCAGATTGCTCCGGATCCGCTCGTGTAGTACCTGGTCATAGGGGATGGTCACCTCTCGAGCCTAGGCCGGGGCGCTCAGCTCGCATGCTTGGTGCCCGCCCACAACCAGTGGTTAACTGCGAGCATGCGACGACAACCCGAGCTGGCCCGACGCTTCTTCGATCGCTACGAGCCGGTGCATGCGGTGACGTATTTCGCGCCCGAGGCCCGGGCGGCACTCGACGCGTTGGGTTACCGCGGCTTCTGGATGGGCTATTTCGCGGCCCGCTCGGCGCCGCTGGGGACGGTGCCTCGCGAGGTGGTGACCTCGGTCTTCTATAACTTCGCGCCCGAACGGGTTGCCAAGGCGCTGCCGGCGGCGTGGGACATCGCGGGTCCGCAGGACGCGTTGCGGGCGCGCCAGGAATCCGCGGTGGCGGCGCTGCGCCGCTACGGCCTCGGCGCGGACGAAAACGTCCGCGTGGCAGCCGAACTCGCCGGGAAGGCGGCGCGCCACGCGCCGCTCGATGCCCGCCCGCTGTTCGCCGCGAATCTCGCGCTGCCCTGGCCCGACGATCCGCTGGCCGCGCTGTGGCACGCCACGACGCTGCTGCGCGAACACCGCGGAGACGCTCACGTGGCGGTGCTGGCCGCAGCCGGCGTCTCCGGCCGCGAATCCAACGTCTTACACGCCGCGGCGGGCAACGTCTCGCGCGACTACATCGCCCGCACCCGCGACTACGACGAGGGCGCATGGCGTCATCACGAACAGCGCCTCGCCGCACGCGGGCTGCTCGCCGACGACGGCACGTTGACCGCCGCGGGGCGCGAACTCAAGGACCACATCGAGTCCACCACCGACGCGCTTTCCCTGTCGGCGCTCGACGCGCTCAGCGATGACGAGGTGGAAAGCCTGTTCGGGGCGCTGTCGCCCATCACCCGCGCCGTGGTCGCTGCCGGCGATATCCCCGCCGCGACCCCGACGACGTTGCGTCGCGACGAATTACACGATGACAACGCCCATTTGGTGAGCCGATGAGCGCCCCGCGGGTACCCGGCGGGGTGGTGCACAAGCTGCCCGCCGACCTGCGCGAGTCGCTGACCGCCAACGCCACTGCGCTGGCCGCCTGGAACGACATCACACCGCTGGCCCGAAACGAGTTCATCTGCTGGGTCGAAGATGCCAAGCAGGAGGCCACCCGGGCGCGCCGCATCCGCCGCACCAACGAGGAGTTGGAGGAAGGCAAACGCCGGCCGTGCTGCTGGCCGGGCTGCAAACACCGCGAACGCACCGGCAAATAGGCGGCCGAAAGCTAGCGGGCCAACGGTTTATAGAAGACCAAGCCGTTGCCCTTGTTGTCATACACCACGGCGCGTCGCTCGTGGGCATCGTCGTAGGGGCCCTTCACGATGCCACCGCCGCTTTTTTCGACGGCCTTCGCCGCGGCGTCGACGTCCGCGGTCTTGATGCCGACGACGACCTGCCCCGGGATCGGGTGGTCGACCGCCGTCGCCAGCGCCAACGTGACCGGGCCCGCATCGAGGGCCGCGAAGTGCGCCCCGTCGCGGAACTTCAACGGCATGCCCAGCGTTTCGCTGTAGAACCGGATGGACTCGTCCAAGTCGTCGGTCGACAGGATGATCATCTTTGCTTCGTGCTCGCTCATGGCGCCTCCCTATGGCCGGATCGCCACCAGCGGCCCGCTCACGTGGCGCCGGACGGAACCGGTTGGCCCTCAGCGTAATCCATGGGCGGCGCCTCGCCATGTCCCGCACCGCGGTAGGCCACGGCGGTGGCCAGCGCCGAACCACCCTCGATGGTGCCCACCACAACCACTCGGTCGTTGACGGTGAATCGTGGTGCCGCGACGGCGGGTTGGCTGCCGCGGTGGGTGATGACGGTGGTCTCCGGGGTGAAGCGATAGGTCTGGGTGTAGCCGTCGGCGCTGCGCATGGTCACCGAGTCCACCGTCACGGCGATCACGGTGCCCTCCTGCTTCACCGGCTGCGAGATCGTCGGCGGCCCCACATCGGCGACGACGGTTCGCTTGTCGGCGTGAACCCCGTTGAGCACCAACGCCGTCAGGCAGGCCGCGCACAGCAGTGCGGCGCACGCGAGGTCGCATGCCTTCGCCGCACCCGACAGACCGCGCCGCTGACCTCGATCCGACGGCATCGGGATTTGCTCCGGCGACTCCGGCATGCGGTGTTTGGCGGCCACGACCCGTCCTTCCCGCGGCTTGCGCCGAAAGACATCGACACCTACCGAATCAGGTTGTTGCCGTGGAATTACCCGCCGTGTTATGCCGGTAAACCGGACCCCGCGCGAACGAGGGAGCCGGGGACGGGCGTCAGCCCTTGGTCAGCGTGAACTGCGCGACGTCGGTGTAGCCCTCACGGAACAGGTCCGCGCAGCCGGTCAGGTATTTCATGTACCGGTCGTAGACCTCTTCGGACTGAATCTCGATGGCCTCGTCGCGGCGCGCCTCGAGTGCGGCCGCCCAGGTGTCGAGGGTGCGGGCGTAGTGCAGGCGCAGCGGCTGCACCAGCTTCACCCCGAAGCCGGCACGCTGGGCGTGCTCGACGACACCCTTGGCCTGGGGAAGGTCCCCGCCCGGGAAGATCTCGTCCATGATGAATTTCATGAAGCGCAGCTTTGTCATGGTGATGGGCAGCCCGCGCTCGGCGAACTCTTCGTCGCTCGGCTTGATGATGGTGTGCAGCATCATCACGCCGTCCGCCGGGAGCGCGTCGTAGGCCGTCTTGAAGAAATCGTCGTAGCGGTCACGCCCGAAGTGCTCGAAGGCGCCGATCGACACGATGCGGTCGACTTTCTCGTCGAACTGCTCCCAGCCCTGCAACAGCACCCGCTTGGACCGCGCCGACGGATGCGCGTCGAGGCGGCGCTGCACGTGCGCCTGCTGGTTGCGGCTCAGCGTGAGCCCGACGACGTTGACGTCGTAGCGCTCGAGCGCGCGGACGATGGTCGTGCCCCAGCCGCAGCCGACGTCGAGCAATGTCATGCCCGGCTGCAATCCCAGCTTGCCCAGCGAAAGGTCGACCTTGGCGAACTGCGCCTCTTCCAGCGTCATGTCCTCGCGCTCGAAGTAGGCGCAGCTGTAGGTCCGCGTCGGATCCAGGAAAAGCGCGAAGAACTCGTCGGACAGGTCGTAGTGCGCTTGTACGTCCTCGAAATGCGGTTCCAAGCTGACGGCATCGCCGGGATTTTCGGACAAGGCACAACCTCTGACTTATTCATATCGGGTTCAACGGCGCGATCGCATCGATCGCCGCACGGACGCCCCAGTGTATCCGGCCGGCTCACCGCGCCCTTCCGGCGAGTTCCTTCAGCGGCACCGCGCCCCCGAATTGGCACAGAACCCGCCAGATGGCTTACGTCGGCGCAAATTCAGTAAACGCCTGCGGCGCACCCTAACTCGGCAACGCCCGCCATTGCAGTGCCGATCGGGGTCGTTATTTCGACCCCATAACCGGGTAAGACGGGGCTGACGTTCTTTAATGATGTCGAACGCGCGCTAACCAGCCGGGTGACCGGCATCAGAGAGGCGGAGGCTCACCGATGGCCGACATCACCATGTTGATCCTCGCCGACCACGACTGGTTCCGCGAACAGTTCGCCCGGCTGGATTACCTGCAGGCACAGCAGCCCACCGACCGCGCCGGGCTGCGCCAGGTGTGGCGGCCGCTCGCCGACAAGCTCGACGTGCACGCCTACATCGAGGAAAAGATCTTCTACCCGCAGCTGCTCAAACGGGGCGGCGACGACGCCGAAGGCGAGACTCTCGACGCCATCGGCGACCACAACGACATTCGCGACGGGGTGCGCGACGCCGAGGCCGCCGAACTCGGCAGCGAGCAGTGGTGGGCGGCGGTCGGGCGGACCCGGGAGGCCAATGACGATCACATGGGTGAAGAGGAGCGAGAAGGGCTGTCGGACTTCCGCCGCAACGCCCCGATCGGCCTCCGCGAAGCGCTCGGGCGCCAATACAGCGAGTTCATGGCCGAGCACCCGACCACCGAGGGCTTGCCGATCACCGACCAGGACCCGCGCCGCTACGTCGAGCAGGCGGAGGCCTCCCAGCCCAAGCCCGCCGATTTCTCGTTGCGCATCGGCAGCCTGAAGGGCCAGTGACGTGCGCCCATGACCGGGGCAACGTGACGGGGATAACCCGCCTCGGCTCCGCCGATCACGCGATGCGCTGGCCATCGACGCCGACGACCCCGCCCTAGCTGGCGTTTATCGCGCCCGAGCAAACCCGTGCACGCCCGAGCCGGTCCGCCGCGACCGCCGTCGGTCGTCCAAGGTCAGGCGGGGGAAGCCCACCCCGGCGGTTGTTCCCAGGAAAGTTGTGGGTAAGTCTTGATTCGATGGGTATTCGCCGCCGCCGGAGGAAATGGGCACGTAAAGAAATCAGGGTCGCCGATCCCGCGATGCGCCGAACCATCATGGGCACCGCGATCGGAAACTTCATGGAGTGGTACGACTTCGGCGTCTACGGCTACATCGCGACCACGATCGCCCAAGTGTTCTACCCCGGCAAGAACGTCAGCGGAGTCCACCTGATCGCGACCTTCGGCACGCTCGCGGCGGCGTTCGTGGTGCGTCCGCTCGGCGGGTTCATCTTCGGTCCGCTGGGGGACCGCATCGGGCGTCACCGGGTCCTGGTGGTCACCATCCTGATGATGACGGTGAGCACGACCGTGACGGGCCTGCTGCCCACCTACAGCACCATCGGCATCTGGGCGCCGATCCTGCTCGTCCTCGCGCGCATATTCCAGGGCCTGTCGACCGGCGGCGAGTACGTCGGCGCCATGACCTATCTCGTCGAGCAGGCCCCCGACAACAAACGCGGCATGATGGTCGGGTTCCTGCCGATGGGCAATCTGGTGGGGTTCGTCCTGGCCGGCCTGCTGGTGACCGGGCTGCAGACCTGGCTGCCCGAGGACGCCATGCTGACCTACGGCTGGCGGATTCCGCTGCTTTTGGGCCTGCCTTTCGGCCTGGTAGCCCTGTTCCTGCGGCTACGGCTCGAGGAATCATCGGCCTACCAGAGTGCCCACGAGGGCGCGCACTCGGGCGACCAGGGCCGGCAACCGATTCGCCGCACCATCATCGAGCAGTGGCGGCCGATGCTGATCTGCGCGGCGCTGGTGCTGACCTCCCAGGTCGCCGACTTCATGCTCACCGGATACCTGCCGACATACCTGCGGCTCTTCGTGCGCGTAGGCCACACCGCCGGACTGGTCATGATCGTGTCCACGTTGGCGATCCTGATGGGCACCGTGGTGCTCGTCGCCGCCCTGTCCGATCGCATCGGCGTCAAACCCATCATGTGGACGGGCTGCGGCCTGCTGATCGTGGCCTCCATCCCGGCGTTCCTGCTCATCCGCTTCGGCGGCATCTATCCCGTGATCTTCATCGGCGTGCTGCTGATCGGCTTGATGGAACTGTGCTTCGACAGCACCGGGCCGGCCATGCTGCCGGCGCTGTTTCCCACCAACGTGCGTTACGGCGCGCTGGCCATCTCCTACAACATCTCGATTTCACTCGTCGGCGGCATCACCCCGCTGATCGCCCAGGCCGTGGTATCGGGCACCGGCAACGTGATGGTGCCGGCCTACATGCTGATCTTCGGGGGTGTGGTGGGAGCGATCACCCTGCTGTTCACCCCCGAAGTCGCCGGCAAGCCGTTGCCCGGCTCCGGGCCCGCGGTCGAAACCGAGCGGGAGGCTCGCGCGCTCGCCGACGACGTCCGCTGACGCCCATCTCCCGGCTCGTCGGCCCGTTCGGGTGTGGCCGGTGCCCGCCGTGGCTATTAGGAGGTAGGCCGTCCATCCGGTTGGGCGGCGCGACGGCAACAGTTGGGGGCGACACGCATGGAACCGATATCACCGACGGATGCGCTGTTCCTCATCGGCGAATCCCGCGAGCATCCGATGCACGTGGGCTCGTTGCAGCTCTTCGAGCCGCCCGAGGGCGCCGGCCCCCATTTCGTGCGCGAGTGCTATCAGGCGATGCTCGAGTGCACGGACGTGCAACCGGCCTTCAGCAAGCGTCCGGCCTTCTTCGGCGGCGTCACCAACGTCGCGTGGTCCTTCGACAAGGAGGTCGAGCTCGACTATCACCTCCGCCGTTCGGCGCTGCCGGAGCCCGGACGGGTCCGGGACCTCTTGGAGCTGGTCTCGCGGCTGCACGGGAGCCTGCTCGACCGGCACCGCCCGATGTGGGAGGCCCACCTGGTCGAAGGTCTGCAGGACGGGCGGTACGCCGTGTACACCAAGTACCACCACTCGCTCATGGACGGCGTCTCGGCGCTACGCCTGCTGCAGCGGGCCTTCACCTCCGATCCCGACGATGACGAGGTGCGGGTCCCGTGGAGCCTGCCCCCGCGCAAGCGCGGCGGACGCAAACGTCCGTCCCTGATCGAGCGGGTCGGCCGCACGGCGGGATCGGCGGTGGCGTTGGCACCGTCCACGCTGAAGCTCGCGCGCGCGGCGCTGCTCGAACAACAACTCACGCTCCCGTTCCAGGCGCCGCGGTCGATGTTCAATGTCCGGATCGGCGGTGCACGGCGGGTGGCCGCTCAGTCCTGGCCGTTGGAGCGCATCAACGCGGTCAAGGCCGCGGCCGGCGTCACGGTCAACGACGTGATACTCGCCATGTCCGCCGGGGCGCTGCGGGCCTACCTGCTGGATCAGAACGCGCTGCCGGACGCGCCGCTGACCGCGATGGTCCCGGTCAATCTGCGCAAGGACGACGACGACCGCGGCGGCAACATGGTGGGCACCTTCCTGTGCAACCTCGCCACCGACCTCGACGACCCGGCGAGGCGGCTCGAGATCATCAGCGCGTCCATCCGCGACACCAAAGAGGTGTTCTGGCAGCTGCCTCCCGTTCAGCAGTTGGCCCTGTCGGCCTTCAACATCGGGGGACTGTTCTTCGGGCTGATCCCCGGCTACCTCTCCGCGGCTTCACCGCCGTTCAACATCGTCATCTCGAATGTATCGACGGGCGGCTCGGAGCAGCTGTACTGGCGCGGGGCCCGCTTGGACGGAAACTATCCGCTGTCCATCCCCCTCGACGGGCAGGCGGTCAACATCACGGTGACCAACAACGCCGACAACCTCGATTTCGGCCTGGTCGGCTGCCGTCGCAGCGTCCCGCACCTGCAGCGCATGCTCGGCCACCTCGAGGAGTCGCTGAAGGACTTGGAGATCGCCACCGGAGCCTGAGTCACAATGCGGCACGGCGTTTTCCGGGCGTTCAGGGCAGTTTGATCACCGACACGTACATCTCGACGATCGGGCGAAAAAGGTCCACATCATCGAGTTGGCTGCCCAACACGACCGAATCGCTGGTGGCGACGAGCACCTGGGCGAACGTCGACGCGGGAATCAGCAACGTCCCACCCAGCCGGTCGATGCCCGCCACGATGAACTTTGCCAGCGCCTCGACGGCCTCTGATCTCTTGGCGGCCACCCGTTCCCGCGCCTCGGGATTGCGCAGCAGGTACAGCATGAACTCGTGACCTAACGCGGCGTGCTCGGCCCCGCGGTCGCGGCTGAGCTGGCTCCAGCGCTTGGCGATCTCATCGAGTTCGCGCGCACCGACCTGCGTCGCCGGAGCCATCACCTCGGTGAAGTTGACGAAGTACCGACGCCAGTAGCGATCGCTGACCGCCAGAAACAGATCTTCCTTCGTCGAAAAGTGTTTGTAGATCGCGCCTTTCGTGTAGCCGGCGGCGTGGGCGATATCGTCGAGCGTCGCCGCGACGAATCCCTTGTCGCCGAAGACTTCCTCGGCGGCGTCGATCAGCAGCGAGCGAGTGTGCTCGAGGCGGCGCTCTCGCGTCCAACGCTCAACCATGCGCCAGATTCTGCCAGACCTTGCAAGAACCTATTCCGTTTCTCAGATACTCATGAGTATATTGCTCGGAGCGTGGCGTGCCGATCGGGAGGAGACCACCGTCATGAGCGATCTCGCCAACAGGGGCCGGGCCTCGTCCGTGACCGAATCACTGTCCGGCGCGGCCGAACTGGACGCGCAGGGTCGGTCCTCGGTGCGGCCGATCAAGATCTGGGCCGCCGCAGGCGGCGCGCTATTGCTGCTCCAGCTCTATGTGTGGATCCGGTGGATCACCGGACCCTATTTCGAGCGGGTGCCCGCGGGACCGAGCGAGCCACCGATGTACATGAAGGTGCCGCTCATGGCGAACGCGGTGGTCCTGTGGGTCGCCCTGCCCGTCGTCGTGTGGTGGTTCTTCATCAGACCGTGGCGGCGCGAACGGCGAATCACGCTGGACGGCATGCTCGTTGTGTCGATGGGCCTGATGTTCTTCCAGGATCCGTTGCTGAACTACTTCAACACGTGGTGCACATACAACACCTGGCTGTTCAACCGGGGTTCCTGGTCGTCCAACATCCCGGGTTGGGTCTCCCCGGAGGAACCGGGTCGCCAGGTGGCCGAGCCCCTCTTGACCAACACGCCGGGTTACGCATATGGCGTCCTGCTGATCACGATCGTCGGGTGTTGGATCATGCGCAAAATCAAGACGCGTTGGCCGAATATCAGCAATCTTCGGTTGGTCCTCGTCACTTACGCGCTCGCATTCGTGTTCGACTTCATCATGGAGGGTCTGGTCCTGCTACCTATCGGCTTCTACACGTACCCCGGTGCCATCAGGGCCGTGTCGATCAACGCCGACACCTACTACCAATGGCCGGTCTACGAAGGCCTCATGTGGGGTGGCGTGCAGGCGGCGCTGTGTTGTCTGCGTTTCTTCACCGACGATCGTGGCCGCACCGTCGTCGAGCGCGGATCCGACGGCGTTGCAGGAGGATTCGCGAGACAGCAGTTCACCCGGTTTCTGGCGATCTTCGCCGGGGTCAGCGCGTGCTTCTTCTTCTTTTACAACGTGCCCGCGCAATGGATCGGAATGCACTCCGACCCGTGGCCGCAAGACCACCAGAAGCGTTCGTACTTCAACGGCGGCATCTGCGGTGACGGGACGGACACCCCATGCCCGAATCCCGCCCTGCCGATACCCACCAAGCGCTCCGGATACGTCGACGTGCACGGCCATCTGGTCCTTCCGCCGGGCGCCCAGCTGCCGGGCGTCATCCCCTTCGAACGGGCGCGAGGCCGCTAGGTGCTGACGAACTCCCAGCCGACCGTTCACCCGGCATCGGAGGCACCGTTCTACCGGCCGGCCGGCGACGAGGTGGCGGTCTTTCGCGCGGCGGCGCGCCGCGGCCTGCCGGTGCTGCTGAAGGGACCGACGGGATGCGGCAAGACGCGCTTCGTGGAGGCGATGGCCCACGCGCTCGGACGCAATCTGATCACCGTCGCCGCGCACGAAGACATGACGTCGGCGGACCTGGTCGGGCGGTTCCTTCTCAAAGGGGGAGAAACGATTTGGGTGGATGGCCCGTTGACCCGGGCCGTCCGAGAGGGCGCGATCTGCTATCTGGACGAAATCGTCGAGGCGCGCCAGGACACCACGGTGGTCATCCATCCGCTCGCCGATCATCGCCGCGAGCTGCTGGTCGACCGGCTGGGAACGACGGTGCCCGCGACGCCGGGATTTCAACTGGTCATTTCCTACAATCCCGGCTACCAAAGCGTGCTCAAGAACATCAAGGAGTCGACCCGGCAGCGATTCGTAGCCATCGAACTCGACTTCCCGTCCGTCGAGGCCGAGGCGGAAATCGTTGCGCACGAAGCGGGAATCGACGTGGCGACAGCGCGCGCTCTGGTCACCGTCGCCGACGCGATCCGAAGACTCGATGGCTCACCGCTGCGCGAAGTGTCGTCCACCCGCATGCTGATACTGGCCGGCAGCCTGGCCGCCGAAGGACTCAACCTGCGCGGCGCCGTCGAGGCGGCGATCGTCCGGATCCTGTCCGACGATCGCGAGGTCGTCGCCGCCCTCGGCGAGCTCGTCGATTCCCTACTGCCCACGACGTGATGGATACGGATCCCGTTCACCCGCAACGGTATCGGCTCCTCGCCACCTACCTGGCCGGCCGGGCCGTCGACGTCGCCGAAGCCGCCGCCGGCCAGGACGCCTACACGAACGGCGACGTCATCTTCGTCGCGGTGGGCGCCTCCGCCGAGCGGCAGCGCCGGCAGGTGGTGGTCCAGAGCGCGCTGCTCGGTGCGGGCAGCCTCGACCGGCGGCGGGTGAAGCGACTCCGGGGCCGCCCCGCGATCGCCCGGCGCTACCTCGCGCTGGAAGGCCACCGGGTGCTCGCGGACCTCGCCCCCACCGTCGCGCTGGCGGCGGCACTTCGCCCCGACGGCGAGCCACGCACCGCAACGGCGGACCACTCCCTCGAAATGGCCAGGGGCACAACCACGATCGCCGGCCCCCCGGTATGGTTCGGTGCCATCCGACCGGCACAACTCCTGGCATCGTCGGATCGCCGGTCCACCGAGGCCACGGATACGGATCTGCGCACGGCGATCGAGCTCGCCGCCGC
Organism: Mycobacterium sp. NTMscope_MAC_269; assembly: GCF_976985695.1. NCBI lineage: Bacteria > Bacillati > Actinomycetota > Actinomycetes > Mycobacteriales > Mycobacteriaceae > Mycobacterium > Mycobacterium sp. NTMscope_MAC_269. The sequence goes on along the minus strand of NZ_OZ335668.1, from coordinate 4,873,279 downwards.
GCGGGAGCCCGATGACGACGACGACCCTTCCGCCGAGGAAAGCAAGATCCTCAAGCTGTTCGACAACCCGCTGTTCAGTTCTCGGGCACTGATGAACTTCCTGCGAAAACTGTTGGGTGAGAAGCCGTCGCGCGGCGACGACTCGCCGGGCGGCGAGCTTCAGGCCCGCTCGATCCGGCCGGCACGAACGGTCGGCGCGTCGGCCCGTCCACTTGCGACCCGCATCAATTTCGTCGACGACAGGCCCGGCGCGGCATGGAGAATCGGCGGTGCCCTGCATCCCGAGTGGGATGTCTTCCACAATCGTTATCGGGCGGACTGGTGTCGCGTGATCGATTTTCCGCTCACCGACCCCACCGGCATCGCGGCCGCGCACGTGTCGGACGATGACGAGTTACGGCGGCGATTGGCGCGCGTCGGCCTCGGCCCCAGGCTCTTACGAGCGCGTACCGACGGAGACGAAATCGACATCGAGGCACTCGTCGATTTCTTCGTCGACCTGCGCTCGGGTTGTTCGCCCACGGAGGCCGTCTACACCCAACGCCGCAACGTCGTGCGGAATCTCGGCGTCCTCATTCTGCTCGACGCGTCCGGATCGGCCACCGACGCCGACCACCAGGGAAACACGGTCCACGACCACCAGCGGCGCGCGGCGGCCACCGTGGCGATGACCCTGGAGGAACTCGGCGACCGCGTGGCCATCTACGCGTTTCGATCCCACGGACGCCATGCCGTGCACCTGCCGGCCATCAAAACGTTCGGACAGCGCTTCGGCGCCGCGCAACGCGCGCGGCTCAATCAGCTTGAGCCGTCGGGCTATACGCGCCTCGGTGCGGCGATTCGCGGGGCGGGCACGATCCTCAACGCGCATGCCGGCACACCGAACCGGCTGCTTCTCGTCCTGTCCGACGGGTGCCCGTATGACGACGGTTACGACGGCCGCTACGCGGAAGCCGACGCGAACAAGGCGCTCGAGGAACTCCGCGGCGATGGCGTCGCGTGTCTGTGTCTTTCCCTCGGAAGTAGCACCGCCGCCGACGAGCTCGAGCGCGTCTTCGGCGCCGCCCGCTACGCCAGCGCCGCGACCCTGGCCGAGGTGAGCCCGCGGATGGACGAGATGTTTCTGACGGCCCTACGCGAGCGCGTGGCGCCGGGACCGACATGAGGCCGGCGCGTGTACCACGACACCTACTGTAAGGTCCACGGTAATACCGCGCATGTCCGCTTCGGGGAAGGGTGAGCCATGCCAAGCACTGTTGATACGCGCAGTCAGCTCCGGCCCGACGTCGATCTGACCGACGGCGCCTTCTACGCGGGTGACTCGCGGCCGGTCTATCGGTGGATGCGCGAGAACGAGCCGGTCTTTCGGGACCGCAACGGGCTGGCCGCCGCCGCGACGTATCAGGCGGTGATCGACGCCGAGCGGGCGCCCGAGCTGTTCTCCAACGCGGGCGGCATCCGGCCGGACCAGGACGCGCCGCCCATGATGATCGCGATGGATGACCCCGCTCACCTGTTGCGGCGCAAGCTCGTCAATGCGGGCTTCACTCGTAAACGCGTCAAGGACCGGGAGGCGTCGATCGGCGCGCTGTGCGACGCCCTGATCGACAACGTCTGCGAACGCGGCGAATGCGACTTCGTCTGGGACCTGGCCGCCCCGCTGCCCATGGCGGTCATCGGCGACATGCTGGGCGTCCTCCCCGAAGAGCGTCAGATGTTTTTGCGCTGGTCCGACGACATGGTCACCCTGCTCAGCAGCACGACCGCGCAAGAGGACTTCCAGGTCTCCATCGACGCCTTCGCGGCCTACACCGAATACATGACGAGGATGATCGCCGCACGCAAGGCCGAGCCGACCGACGACTTGGTCAGCGTGCTGGTGCAGGCGGAGGTCGACGGTGAGAAGCTGGCCGACCACGAGATCGTGACCGAGGTGCTGTTGTTGCTCATCGGCGGCGACGAGACCACCCGGCACACGCTGTCCGGCGGCACCGCGCAGATCCTGCGCCACGCGGACCAGCACCGACAACTGGTCGACGACGTGGCGCTGCTCCCCAACGCGATCGAGGAGATGCTGAGGTGGACCGCGCCGGTCAAGAACATGGCCCGCACGATGACCGCCGATATCGAGTTTCACGGCACCCAGCTCGCGCAGGGCGAGAAGATCATTCTGCTCTTCGAATCGGCGAACTTCGACGAAGCGGTGTTCGGCGATCCCGAGTGCTTCCGAATTGACCGCTACCCCAACAACCATCTGGCATTCGGCTTCGGCACCCATTTCTGCCTGGGCAACCAGCTGGCACGCCTGGAGCTCTCGATGATGCTCGAACGCTTACTCAAACGCCTGCCCGACATGGAACTGGCGTCGCCCAACCCACTGCCGCTGCGGCCGGCCAACTTCGTCAGCGGCCTGGAGAGCATGCCGGTCAAGTTCACACCCTCGGCCCCGTTGGGCGGCTGAAAGCTATTGCTGGACCGCGCTATCGGCTTCGGTCGCGTAATCCAGGTAGACGCTGGTGCCGTTGGGACGCGCGTGGATGGTGCAGTGATCGGCGAGGCTGTGCATCAGCGTGATGCCGCGCGAGGCGCGCGGATCGTTGCTCTGCCTCGATGAGGGTTTGCGCCATCTGCCGCGATCGCTGACGCATACGCGGATCGACTCGGCGTCGGGATCGTAGCTGGCCTGCAGTTTCATCCCCCCGGCCTCGCGGCTGGAGCGGTAGGCGTGCTCGACGCAGTTGGCCAGCGCTTCGTTCACCCCCAGAACGACGTCCTCACGAATATCGTCCGATGCACGCACCTCGCGCCGCAGCCACTGTTGCAGGGCACGGCGCCACTGCGCCGCCGTATCGGGGCGGGCTGTGCCGGCGAGCGTCAAGCGCACCGGCGCGGCTGTCTCCGGCAGTAGTGGACTCATGAAAACCGCATACCCAGATGCGGTTGGGGCGATAACCTTCGCGCGGTATCGCTTCGGCCACAGACAGGTTTCCATCCAGGATCGCCTGGTCACAGCGCCGCGAAGCGGTCAGCCCCGAGGGCGCGGTGTCAGTACGGGCGTCACAAGTTCGCCGGTGTCGAGGTAGCTGTCGAGATTATGGATCGCCAGCAGCGCCATCGCCCGGCGGGTCCGGGCCGTGGCGCTGCCGATGTGCGGGAGAAGGACCACGTTGTCCAGGTCACACAGTTCGGCCGGCACGTGCGGTTCGTCGGCGAAGACGTCCAAGCCCGCACCCGCCAGGCCCCCGCTGACCAGCAGCTCCACCAGCGCCTCCTGATCGACGACGCTGCCGCGGGCGATGTTGATCAGATATCCCTCGGGACCCAGCGCCGCCAGCACGGCGCGGTCGACCAGCTTGTGGGCGTCGTGGTCGCCCGTGGTGGCGACGACCAGCACGTCGACCGACTCGGCGAGTTCCACGGCCGACGGGGCGTAGCGGTACGGCGACCCGTCGATGCGGCGACGGTTGTGATACGCGATGGCGCAATCGAATCCGAGCAACCTGGTGGCGATCGCCGAACCGATACGGCCGAGGCCCAGAATGCCCACCTGAAGGCCACTGAGGTCCCTGGCGTACGGAAACCGACCCTCGCCCGCCCACCGGCCCGCCCGCACGTAACGATCGGCGGCGCCGAAACGGCGCAGCGTCATCAGCATCAGGCCCAGTGCCGTATCGGCGACGGTGCCCGACAGCACGTCGGGGGTGTTGCTCACGCCGATACCGCGGCGCTCCGCCGCCTCCAGGTCGATCAGGTCCACCCCGGCCCCGTTGTTGACGATGGCCTCCAGGTTGGGCAGCGCCGCGATGGTGTCGGCGTCGACGCCCGGCGGCCCCCAGGTCAGCAGCACACGCACGTCGGCGGCATGCTCGGCCAGGAATCGGGCGCGCGCCGGGCCGTCGGGAAGTTTCGCAATGTCGTAGCGCGCGGCCAGCTCCTCTTCAAGCGCCGGCTCCAGCTCGCCGACCCGCAGCACGCCGCTCAGATCCTTGGCGGTCACGTCCCCATCATGCGTGACGCCCGCGCCGTGATAGCTCGACGGGCGCGGGAAGCAATCGCGACACCGCGCGGTTGAACCGCGAATGCGCATCGGTGTCGTCTTCCCGCAGACCGAGCTTGGATCAGACCCCGTCGTCTTGCGTGCCTACGCCCAGCGCGTCGAGGAACTCGGGTTCGCCCACATCCTCGCCTATGACCACGTCGTCGGCGCCGACACGGCGGTGCACCAGGGCTTCGAGGGCCCCTACGACATCGACTCGACCTTTCACGAGCCGTTCGTCATGTTGGGCTACCTGGCCGCGGTCACCACCCTCGAACTCGTCACCGGCGTCATCATTTTGCCGCAACGACAGTCGGTGCTGGTGGCCAAGCAGGCCGCCGAGGTCGACCTGCTGACCGGCGGGCGCTTCCGGCTCGGCGTCGGATTGGGCTGGAACGCCGTGGAGTACGAAGCGCTCGGGGAGACGTTCACCAATCGCGGGAGGCGCTCCGAGGAACAGGTCGAGCTCATGCGCACGCTGTGGACGCAGCGCTCGGTCACCTTCAAGGGTGAGTACCACACCGTGACCGGCGCCGGCCTGGCACCGCTGCCCAACCAGCGTCCGATCCCGGTGTGGTTCGGCGCGGCCTCCGACCGGGCCTACGAACGCGCCGGTCGCCTCGGCGACGGGTGGTTTCCGATGACTGCGCCCGGTCCGGCCCTCGACCGCGCGCTTGCGCAGGTGAACCGCGCGGCCGAAGCGGTGGGGCGGGATCCGCGGGCAATCGGGATGGAAGGCCGGGTCAGCTGGACCGGCGACCCCGAGAAGCTCGCCGCCGAGGTCGCCGCATGGCGGGCCGCCGGCGCCAGCCATGTGTCGGTGAACACCATGAAGGCCGGCTTGGCGAACGTCGAGGACCACCTGGCCGTGTTGGAGCGAGTGACCGCCGACCTGAAGTAGCGGCCCGCGTCAGGCGCGTCCGTCCCCGGAGAGCTGCGCGACCAGACTCAGGTGTGCGTTGCGCCGGTGCGGTTTTGACCAGTTCGATTCGTGCCCAACGGATTCCGACGCGATCGTTTCGCGGAGATGGACTTCGCCACCAGTGGCGGTGTGCCGGCGCTGCCAGTCACTGATCGCCTGATGGGCCGCATGGTCGAGGTAGTTCGTGAGCAGGTGCAGCGTCACCGACGTCCGTTCCGGGATGGACGCCAGTACACCGGTCAGCTTCGGCAACGACAGGAAAGTGCACGCCCCCTCGACGACGACGTGCCAGCCATCGTCCACGGGCCTGGCCTCGATCCGTGCGCGCACCACCCGCCATCCGGTCACCACGACGGCCAGGGCGAGTCCGATCAAGACGCCGTGCAGCAGATTGAGGAAGACGACGCTGACGATGGTCACCAGGTAGACCGCGAGATCGCCGTTGCGCAAGGCGGTTTCGATGTGCGCCGGTTTCAACAGCTCGATCCCGATGACGATCAGAAGGCCGGCAAGCGCGGCGGTCGGAATCTTTTCGACCAGCCCGGCGAAGGGCACGGCGAAGAGCAGGATCCAGAACCCGTGCATGATCGTCGAGGCACGCGTTTTCGCACCGGCGTTCACGTTGGCCGCGCTGCGCACGATGACACCCGCGATGGGCAGACCGCCGATCGCGCCGGAGGCGATGTTCGCGGCGCCCTGCCCGATCAGTTCGCGGTTGAAGTCGGTTCGCGGCCCGTTGTGCATGCGATCGATCGACACCGCGGTTAGCAGGCTCTGGACGCTGGTGATCAGGGTGACCGTGATGACGGCGACCACGACGGCTCCCCAATTCCCGTGCGGCACCGACGGCAATTGCAGCGCGTCGAGCACAGAGCCGTTCAGGACGATGCGGGATACGTGGAACGGGAACATCACCGAGATCGCGGTGACGACCACGATGGCGACCAGTGGGCCCGGAATGCTGGCAACCCGCGCCGGCGCCCACCGCCAGGCGACGAGAATGGCAATCACCAGCAGCCCCAGCACCAGCCCCGGGCGGTGCGCGCCGAGAATCTGCGCGGGCAGCCCCGTGACATTGCTCCATGCCGAGCTTTGCGAGGCGCCGCCCAGCAACACGTGCACCTGCTGTAAGGCAATGGTGATCCCGATACCGGCCAGCATGGCGTGCACCACGACGGGCGAGATGGCCAGTGCGGCGCGCGCGATGCGGCTGAATCCCAACACAACTTGCAGGATCCCGGCGATGACGGTGATGAAACAGGTTACGGCCCAGCCGAACTGATGCACGACGTCCGCGACGATGACCGTGAGCCCGGCGGCGGGCCCACTGACCTGCAGCGGTGACCCCCCGATCCATCCGGCGACGATGCCCCCGACGATCGCCGCGATCAAACCGGCGAGAACGGGCGCGTCCGAAGCGATTGCGATCCCGAGCGACAACGGGAGCGCCACCAGGAAAACCACCAATGACGCGGGCAGGTCGTATTGGGCAGCTTCGCGCAGCCGGTCAATGCGCGACGATGCGCCTTGCTCCACACCTTGTCGGCCCGGCGATTCAGCGTGTTGCAAGAGCCCTCTCCTGAATTCGTCAATGGCGGTGGACTTTTGGATATCCATCCGACAACGCCCAAGCCAAACAATGCGTAAAGTCGCGCGGCGCAGGCGAATACAAATCGATGAACACCGTTGTCCAGCTGGGCGTGCCTGGCCCCTGCGTACGAAAGTAGGTGGGCACGCAACACCGGTCAACCGGACGGGCGGGGCGCATATCGAATGCAAATGTTTCGCGGGACGGCCAACGGTGACGAGAACCCTTATTCCAGAACGAAGACCGGGATCTGTCGAACCGTTTTGTTCTGGTATTGCGCGTACGGCGGAAAGGCTTCGACGGCTCGCTGCCACCACTCGTCACGCTCGGGTCCGTCGAGTTCGCGAGCACTGAGCGCGGCAACCTTGTCCCCGTCTTGCAGCGTCACCGCCGGGTTCGCCTTGACGTTCGCGTACCACGCGGGATGCTCGGGGGCGCCACCGTGGGACGCGATGATGGCGTAGCGGCCGTCCTTCTCGACCCGCATCAGCGGTACATACCGCTGCTTGCCGGACTTGGCCCCCGTGACGGTCACCAGGACGACGGGCCGGTCGAAGACCTCAACGCCGTCAGTGGTGCCGCGACTCAAGATTTGTTCGGTCTGCTCGCGGACCCAACCCCTGGGACTCAGCTCGATGTCATTGCCCATGACGACAGTGAACACCACTGGCGGCCTGCGCGGGGACGGGTACAGTTTGACTCGTAATTTATATAAGCTAACTAATCACGCGCATCGTCGCCGAGGGGAGATTGGCGTGGCCCGCACCGAGAACGACACATGGGATCTGGCGTCCAGCGTCGGAGCCACCGCGACAGCGGTCGCCGCACAGCGCGCGATCGCCTCCTGCGGCCCGGACGCCCTGCTGAATGACCCGTGGGCCGACCCGCTCGTTCGCGCCGTCGGCACCGAGGCCTTCATCAAGCTCCTCGACACCCGGCTCGACCGCAGCGACGATCCGCTGCTGAACCGGCAGGCCGTCAAGGAGCAGATCACGGTGCGCACCCGGTTCTTCGACGAGTTCTTCATGCAGGCGGCGGGCTCAGGCCTCCGGCAAGCGGTCATCCTGGCGTCCGGACTGGACACCAGGGCCTACCGACTGGCCTGGCCGACGGGCACGATCGTCTACGAGCTCGACCAACCCGAGGTCATCGAGTTCAAGACGCGGACGCTGGCCGGCCTGGGCGCCACGCCCGGCGCGGAGCGGCGAACGGTCCCGATCGACCTGCGAGAAGACTGGCCGGCGGCGCTCGCGGACGCCGGGTTCGACGCTGGGCAGCCGACCGCCTGGAGCGCCGAGGGGCTGCTCGTGTACTTGCCGCCCGAGGCGCAAGACCGCCTGTTCGACAACATCGCCGCGGTGTCGGCGACCGGCAGCCGTATCGCCACGGAGCACTTGGACCTGCGCAAGATTCCGTCGGATTGGGCACAGAAGCTGACCGAGCGGTCTCGGCGCATCGGCTCCGGCATCAATCTGGCGGAGCTTTTCTACACCGGTGAGCGCAACACCGCGGCCGAGTACCTCTCCGCACGCGGGTGGCAGATCGACATACGGACCACCGAGCAGGCCTTCGCCGCGCAGGGGTTCGGGGTGCCCAACGACGAGCTGGCCTCCTTCGGCGACGCGTCGGGCTACCTGACCGCGACATTGCGGTAGCCGCCGCCGGCGACGTCACCGCGCATATATCAACCTTCTTGACACATATCAGGGCGGTTGATATCAATGGTGGTATGACTCAGCCAACGCACGAGATGTTCGAAGCCGCTTACCGGGGCGAGGCCCCCGAGATGGGCGAGGGCAACCGGCCGCCGTGGAGCATCGGTGAGCCGCAGCCGGAGATCGCGGCCCTCATCGAGGGCGGCAAATTCCATGGTGACGTGCTCGATGCCGGTTGCGGTGAGGCGGCGGTGTCGCTGTTCCTGGCCGAACGCGGTTTCACCACAGTGGGCCTGGACCAGTCGCCTACTGCCATCGAGTTGGCGCGCGAGAAGGCCGCCAGGCGCGGCCTCACCGGCGCCACCTTCGACGTCGCGGACATCAGCGCCTTCACCGGATACGACGGGCGGTTCGGAACCATCGTCGACAGCACCCTGTTCCACTCGATGCCCGTTGAGCTGCGCGACGGCTATCAACAGTCGATCGTGCGGGCCGCCGCGCCCGGGGCGTCGTATTTTGTTCTGGTCTTCGACCGCGCCGCGATGCCGGCCGACGGCCCGGTCAATGCGGTCACCGAAGACGAACTGCGCGACGTGGTCTCCAAGTACTGGGTGATCGACGAGATCCGCCCGGCACGTATCCACGCCAACGTGCCCGAAGGCTTCATGGAGGGTTTCCAGGCCTTCGCCGGTGACATCCGCGATGAGGGCAACGGCCGTAAGTCCGTCGGAGCCTGGTTACTGTCGGCGCACCTCGGCTAGCGGCGCGGCGGACGGCGCGCCTACCGGCCGTCCCAGCTCTCCGGGAGCATCGGCAGACGGGCGCTGGCGCCGGACTCGTTGCCGGCCAAGGTGATCAGGCCCGCCGCCCGCACGTCGGGCTTGGGCAGCGTCCCGGTGAAACCCTCGATCGAGCCGCGGGAGTCCGAAGCCAGAACCCGATCGGGTAGGGACGAGTTAACCGCGGCGGATTCGTCGTCGCCCTCGATGAATTCGTATCGATACCCGGGGTCGATGACCGAACGCGGGCGGCGCCGTGACCGTGCCTGTTCCGGTTCCGGCGCCGTCGCGCGCACCGCCGCCGCGGCCCCCTGCGCGGCCCGCAGTTCGGTTCCGGTGCGGCTCTGCGCTTTCGCGCCCATGCCCAGACCGAGGCCGCCCACCATGTAGCCGAAGCCCTCGGCGCCGCTCACCGGAGCGGGGGGCGTGGGGGGCGCCGCGGGCGGCGCAACGGCGGAGACCGCGGTCGCCGGGGCCGAGACCACCGAGGTGGCCGGCGCAACCGGGGTGCTCGGGGCCATGGGGGCCATCGCCGGCGCCACCGACACCAGCGGTGGCTGCACCCCCACGACGGCCGGCTGGGGGACCTCGGCGACGGGTGCGGGGGTCGGCGCAGCGATCCCGGCCAACCCCGCCAGGCCGGCCAGTCCGGCGAGTCCTCCCAGGCTGGTGATGGACAGGCTCAAGGCGACCTGCAGCAGCAGCGGCAGCTCCTGGAGAATGAACCGCAGTGTTCTGATCGTCCAGTTGATGATCCGAAAGGTCTGCCACGCAATGAAATAATTCATCAGCGCCGGGAACGTGGACGGGTTGAGCAGCCCTGAAGCGTTCTGCTGCAGCCACGCCGCGGCCTGGGCGTTGCCGTTGAAGAAGTTCCCGAGGTTCTGCAGATATTCCGACGGGCTCCAGTTCGGTTGGCCCTGACCGGGGATCTTCTCGCCGTCTGGTCCGAAGAGCATCTCCCAGATCTCTTCGGGTGTGGGTAACTGGAACGACCCGGTGCCGTTACCCCCTCCGCCGCCGTTCCCGCCGCCGGAGCCGCTGCCCGCCCCCGTTCCGGTTCCGCTGCCAGTGCCCGTTCCCGTGCCCGTCCCGGTGCCGGTGCCGGTGCCGGTGCCGGTCCCGCTGCCGGCTCCCGTCCCGGTGCCGCTGCCGGTTCCCTTCCCGCTGCCCGACCCGGCGCCGCTGGTCAACTGGACGGCCTCGGTCGTGACCTGGTAGGTGCTCATCGTGGTGGCCGCCTGAGTCCACATCCGCGCGTAGTCGGCTTCGTTGAGCGCAATCGGAATCGTATTGACCCCAAAGAAATTCGTTGCGACCAAGGCGGCGTGCATGGCATGGTTGGCGGCCAACTCCGGCAACGTCGGCATCGCGGCCAGCGCGACCGTGTATGCGGTGGCCACTCCCTGATGTTGGGCGGCCGCCTCCGCGCTCAGCGTGCCGGCGAGCTCGAGCCAGGCCAGATACGGCATGTGTGCGGCCACATACGTTTCCGCGGTGGGGCCATCCCACACCCCGGCCGATCCGGTCAGCACTGTCGTCAATTCGGTTGCCGCCGACTGGTATTGGGAGCTCAAGGTTGCCCACGTTCCCGCGGCCGCCAGCATTGGACCCGGTCCCGGACCGCTGCTCAACAACGTCGAATGCACTTCTGGCGGCAGCGCCATCCATACCGGGGCGGTCATCGTCAGCCGCCTGCCACCAGATACGTCGCCGCGTCGGCCGCATCCTCGGCGGCGTAACCGACGCCGGCCAGGCTCACACCCAACCCGGCCCGGCCCAACACCTCCACGCCCTTGGCCGCGGCGGCAGTATGCTGGCTGCCCCTGCCACTGAAAACGGCGGCGGCGCCAAGCGATACCGGATCGGCCGCCGGTGGAACCACCGCCGAGACCACCGGGGCGGCGGCCGCATGCGCGGCCGCGAGTTGGGCGGTGATCGCCTCCACCGCCGTGCTCGTCGCGGCCAGGCCCTCGGGGAGAACTCGTAGCGTCATAGCGGCCACTCCTCAATTCGTCTGTTGTAACCCACACAAAGCGCCACCACCCAGGCGAGCAGTCCGGCCAGGAACCCGAAAATCATGTGCCAGCCCGCCTTTTCGAGTAGCCCGCTCGACACCCAATGACCGCCGGCGTGCAGACCGAACATCGAACTGGCCAGTGCCACAAGGTGAATCGGCGCGGCAGCTACCGACAACAACCACCGCCTCACCCGCACCACCGGCAGGGCGGCGGCGGCGTACAGCAACGCCGCCGCGGCCACATAGCGACTACTCCACAATGGGTCGCTCCACCCGTGCATCGGCAACGTCGCCACCGTGGCGCCCGCCCCGACCGCGAGCACCGTCTCGCGCCGGACGGTCACCAGCGCCACCGCCACCAGCAGTGTCAGCCAGACCAACCCACGATGCCCGGGCAGGCCGAGCGGGATCCGGAGATCGGTGGAGGCGACGATCGTGGCGACCGCGAGCAGGGGAAACACCGCCTCGCGGACAGCCGTGAAACCGGCCGCCGGGCTTTGCATCACGGTCACCCGGAAAGCATAGATTGCCGGCCCCGGCCCTGCCCCTCATTTGCGGAATATTCACAGGATAAGATCCGAAAATGCGCAGCTATACGCGGCCGTTTCGGGTAGTCGCGGTCTTGGCCATCAGCGCCGGGGTCGCTGCGTGCGGAGCCTCGGGGACCGACAGTCAACTCGTCGTGCAGGACAATCACCGCGTGCTCGACCGGTTCACCATCGCGCAGCTGCAGCACCTCCCCCAGGTGGAGATCGCCACGCCGCAATCGCACGGCGCGCAGGTTCAGAAGGGTCCCAGCGTGCGCTCGATTCTCAACGCCGCAGGCGCTTCCGATGCCGCCAGGGTGCGGGTGGAAGGGCGCGACCCGGCCCAGACGCTGGTCGCCGCCGCGCTCGACGATCAGACCATCCTCAGCTTCACCAAACGCAACACGCTCAAGCTGACGGGCGCACGCCTCAGCCGCGACCAATGGGTCCGCGATGTCAGCGCCCTGGTGGTCAACCCGTGACCGGAGCTTCCGCGCTCGCCGGTGTGGACCTGCTCGTCGGCATCGACGACACCGACAACCCCTACACGCCCGGCACCGGCCGGCGGGCCCGCGCGCTGCTCCACGAGCTGGCGGCGGCGGGCCTCGGCTCGCCCGCCGGCGCCACCCGCCATCAGCTGCTCGTCGACGACCGGATCCCCTATACGTCGCACAATTCGAGCGCCTGCCTGGCGTGGCGCAGCGCCGACGGCGACCCACACGCGGTGCGAGCCGGGATCATCGAACTCGCCGGGCGGTTCCTGGAACGAGTCTGCCCACCCGATGCCGACCCCGGCCTCGCCGTCGTTATTCCGGGGGACCTCGGCGACGCCGTGCGGCTCATCGACTTCGGTTACCGCGCCAAGCGAGACGTCTTGCCTCCCGGCGAAGCCCGCGAACTCGCCCCGGCGCTGGGCGTGCATTTGTCGGGACACGGGGGCACCCGGGAGGGCATGACCGGCGCGCTGGCGGCAGTCGGCCTGCACCTGTCCGGCAACGACGGGCTGTTCATCACCTTGCCCGGCATCCGCAAGCTGCCCCACCACGCCACCCTCGACACCGTCCGCACCCTGACACCGATCGATCTCGCCCGCGACGACCTGCATCGCCGGCCGGCATCCGGCGAGGTGATCGAACTGGGCGACTGGGTGCGTCCGGTACTGCTCGAGGGACTGGCCGTCTTGCTGCTCGAGCCACCGCGGCAGCAGGACGGCGGCGGCAGAACGTGGCGGACGGCACCGCGCGCCGTGGTCAAACAGTATTGAGTGTTTCGATGCGTGCGATTCGGGAGACCCTGACAGGAGTCATTGCAGACGTTCGGAGGAGATCCCGGTGGATCAGGAAGTCAACATCGACTCGCCCGCTGCGCCCGAGGACGCCCGGAAGACAACCGAGGAACAGCGCAAACTGCAGGAACAGCTCGAGCACCAGAACGAAGACCTGGACGCGCCGGGTTTGCATCAGTCACGGCACGACACCCCCGACGAGAGCACGCGCTAGCTTTCGCGGCAACCGTTGATTCCCAAGGTATTTCGTCCGTCCGTCGCCGTCGATCAGCCTTCGCTGTGTTCGGCGCGGGCCCGGAGGTCGTGGGCGAGTGCCGCGGCGGCAACCCAGGTCAGGGTGAGGCCCCCGAGGGCGGCGGAGGGGATGGCCCACACGCGTCGGGCTATCAGCGCGTTATTGCATTGGCCCACGTAGTCGCGGCCCGCCGGGTGTGGCGCGCCGGCGGTTGCGTTCTGGCCGGCGGGCTTCTGCTCGGCGTTGAAGGCCTGGGTCAGATCCGTCGTAAAGCCACTGCCGCATTTCACTTGCCAGCCGAATTGGTCATAGGCCTCGATGAAGACGGGGAACCGCAGCGCGAAGAGTCCCCCGGCCAAGAACAACACCGCCGCGAAGACAATGAGCGGTCCGCGGGTGATCATGCGCCTGAACCCCCTAGGTCATGCAAACGTTGGAGAACAGCAGCACCGGCCAGGACACGATCGAGCCGAGGAACGACACCACCAGATCGGCGCCGTGCATGTCGTGCAGATGTGTTGTGTGGGTGCTCGACCAGATCACGCCGACGATCAGGTACGGCGTGCCCAGCAGGATGCCCAGTCCCAGCAGTTCGGCGATGGACAACTGATACTCGAGGAACTTGCGGAGCCTGCTGAGCATGAGCAACCCTTTCGCGCGGGCGCTGCCGGAGTCGCCGCCGACCCACACCAAGCGATGAGGACCACCACATTCCGGCGCGCGGACTAGACGCTGAATATGTTAATTCCCATTCGGAGGATTTGGTAGTGTCCCAGGCCGATCGTCGGTGATTAGCGTCAGGACTCTACGCGGAGATGCGCTGCCGGAACGGCACGTTCGACCTCGACCGATTCGCTATCGCTGCCGCCGCGTCGCAGCAAGTGCAGCGCCGTTCTAGGCGTCGGGAGACGCGGCCGGGCGGCCGAGCACCGTCACTTCCATCAGGCGACGAACCGTGAGGGCGGCGGACTGACTGGTATCGGGGTACACGAGCCGCCCGATGTCCACCGCGAGCGCGAATGCGGCGTGCACGGCGTAGCGCGCGCGACCGAGGGTGAGTTCCGGTCTGGCCGCTACGGCCAACCGGGCCCAGGATTCGACGGTGGAGCGCTGAATGTTGTACAGCAGCACCGCATCTGTGTCGGGCAGGTTGTGACGCTCGGTGTAATACACGCACGCGAGTTCGGGGTTGGCCAGCGACCGGGTCACATAGGCGTCGATGAGCCGCGCGAGCGCCCGCTCCGGATCGTCGCTGGTGGCCAGGATGCTGGACAGGTCGCCGGAGAGTTGGTCGGCGGCTCGCCGGTAGTAGACCGCCAAGATGGCGGCCTTGCCCGGGAAGTACTGGTAGATGCTGGCAACGGGAATGCCCACCGCGGCGGCGATGTCTTCCATGCCGGTCTCGCGGTAACCGCGTTCGTTGAACAGGCGCATCGATTCGTGCAGCAGCAGTTCGTAGCTGCCGGCGGCGCTGGTCAGCGTCGACGTCCGCAGCGGTTCGGCGCCACGTTCGCGCTGCACCGGCAACTCGGCGTGCGATACCGCGGTCGCGACATCGGTGAGCGCCGCCCGGATCTCCGCGTTGCCGAGGCGCGACCGATGGTCGGTGATGCTGCCGATGACGCTCAGCGTGGCCGCCGACAGCAACCAGCGTTGCCGCGATGTGAGTTTCGGGCGCAGCCTGACCAACGGCCGCTGCAGGCGCCGGTTGATCAGTTTGATCTGGTCCGCCGAGGCGCGTTGGTCGTCGCCACGCAGATAGCGACCTTCCCACCGATACAGTCCGCCGGTGGTGCGGTTGACGATCGTGGTGTCGATCAGCGCACGGGTGAGCGCGCTGAGGACTTTGTCGGGATCGGCGTCGGCGGGCAGGTCGTCGGCGAACGCCGTGGCATCGACGAGTTGCTGGCCCAGCGCCAAGACGACATCGCGGAACAAGTCGTATTTGCCCTGCGAATGCCGGTACAGCGCGGCCGCGGAGATCCCGACCCGGGCCGCGATGTTTTCCATGCTGACCGCGTGGTAGCCCAACTCGCTGAAGGCATCGGTGGCGGCGCGCGCGATCTGGACCTTGCGGTCCTTGGGGCGCCGCTTCACGGGATCCGCCGACGAGCGGCTAGCCGATGGCATACAGATCACCGTAGCCGCAGCGGCGGCTGACCGGGCGATCGGTGGACGACCGCTTTTGTGGTGATGGCAAGCTGAGAACGCGCGGCGGCGCCCAGCGTCATACCCGAGCTCATTGGACGTCCAACCCCGTTACGCCCCGCCGAATTCCGGCCGCAGCACCGAGCTGAGCGCGCTGAGGGGGATGTGTGGCTCGACGGTGCCTCCGTCCATAAACCATTGCTGGGACTGCCCGTACTGGATCGGGGAGTCGTGCCCGACCGGGTAGTCCGGCATGTAGAGAATCAGCTCGTCGGGCGTGAGGACCCACGCTTTGTAGCCCCCGGAGAACACCTTGTCCGGTGTCCAGCGGTCGACGGTGAACGGATATGTCCCCGGGGTGTGCTGCCATGCGGCGCGGTCGAGCGCCTCTTGAACGAAGGGTTCGGCCAACGGCGGGATGGCGGTCAGCGGGTCGACGCCGGGTTTGGTGATGTCAGTCAGCTGCAACCGGCGGCCACCCGCCATGTCGAAGGTGAAGGTCCGATAGGCGTTGTTGAACGACGGTCCGTCGGCATGGTAGTCCTCGTGGAAGGCCACGCTCAGCGCCCGCCCGTGGGGGAAAACCTGAAAGTTCTCCTCGCCCCAGCTGTCTTGGACCATCGAGGCGCCCTTCGTGCGCCAGTTGTTCATCAGGTTGCGCAGGTATTCGCGGATTGGGGGGCCGCTGGTGGGGTGTTCGACCAGATCGCCGGGCAGGGCCATCTTGATGTCGCGCACAGCTTTTCGCTCGGATGTCACCGAGGTGTGACAGTACTGTCCGTCCCAATCGCCGCCGAGGTCGCCGCAAAACGACTGAGCCGACGCTGAGGCCGCCGGCGCCGTCACCACCGCGGCGGCCACCGCCGCAACACTGGCCGAAAGCCGCAGAGTCCGCATGACCGAAATGCCCTAGGGTAGTTCGACTTTGCTGGCCAGCCAACGGCCGCCGACATTGTCCATCGTGATCTTCATGCGGCTCCGGTCGACGCGGCCGTCGGGACGCACCGCGTTGCTGACCGTCTGGTCGACCATCAACAACACCACCACCCTGGTTTTGCTCTGGGATTCGATCGCGGAGTCGACGACGGTCCCGTGCGCGGTGGCCTTGTTGTCGACCAGCAACTGCCGTAGCTGAACGCTGGCCTTGGTGTATGTGTCCTTGAATTCCCCTGTGGCCCCGTCGAGTACGGCGGAGAAGTTCTGGTCGACCTGGTTGGAGTCGATGCTGGTCAGCACCTGGGCGTAGTTGACCGCGGTCCGCTGGGCGGCCTGCCCGGCCTGGCTCACCGTGTGCTCGTCCCACAGCTTGGCGCCCAGCCCGCCCGCGAGGCCGAACGCACCCAGGTAGACGGCGACCACCAGGACGATGCGCGCGCGCCGTTTCCACTGGCGCTTGGTGGTTTTGGTCTTTTGCGAGTCAATACCCGACGCGGCTTGCCGGTCATCGTCGGGTGGCTTCTCGATGTCCTCGGCGGCGTCGCATTCTTGGTCGGCGGTCACGGTCACGGTGTCTCCTCGAAGTCTGGGATGTCGGTGGGATCAGTGGGGCGGTTCGATCGGCAGCACCGGCCCGCCGTAGGGAGTCGGAATGGTGAACCGCCCCTTCGGTGTTGGGTCGGCGGTTTGGCCGAGGTCGGCGCCGGCGGGCGGGCCCGCCGTGTCGTCGCCGCCTGGGCGGGGCGCATTCTTGGCGCCCCGGATCAACACCTGGGGGTCGTCGTCGCGGCAGTAGGTGTACAGGAACGGTTCGGGGTAGTCCGCCGACGACGACGGCCGACGCGGGGTGCCGTAGTCACAGGTGTAGCGCGGGTAGATGTCGGCGGTCGCCCACAGCCCGTGCTCGTGCATGGTGGTCATCAGTGCCTCGAGCGTGGACCCGCGATAGTTCGGGAAGACCGCGTTCAAGGCCGGGACCCGGACGTAGATGATCCGCGCGGTGGTCACCAGGTTGCCCAGCAGGCCGACCATGGTGTCGGAGTTGTCGTCGAACAGGTTGTCCACCGAGGACATCGCGTGCGGGGTCTGATCGACGAATCTGCGGTAGCCGCGGTCCATCTTGTTCACCCCGGTCATCAGGTCACCGACATTGCGTGCCGCCACCGCGAGCCCGGCATTCTTGTCGGAGAGGGTGGTCAGGACCACGCGACTGGTCTTGAGCATGCTGACGGTCTGCGGCAGCACCGGGTCCATCGTCGAGAGCAAAAAGGTGGAGCCATCGATGATGTCGGTGAGCTTTTGCGGCCCTTCCTTGCTCAAACTCAGTTCCCGCTTGACGATTTCGAGCTTCTTCGGGTCCGTTTGGGCGAGCATGCCGTCGGCGTCGGCGAGGACCTGGGACAGCGGGATGGGAGTCGTGGTGCGCTGTGGGCCGATCACACTGCCGTTCGACAGGAACGGACCGCTGTTGGAGGCGGGCTCGAAATCGATGTACTGCTCGCCGGCGGGCGAGAGTCCGGAGACCCGCACCGGGCTGGCGGTAGGAATCTTGATGTTCGCGTCGATGTTTGCGATCGCCTCGATGCCGGTGGGTGTGGGCCGCAGCGACTGGATTCGACCGACCCGGATCCCGCGGACCGAGACGTCCTGGTTGGCCAGCAGACCGCCGGATTCGGGGAGCCGGATCGTGACCTGGTAGGTGGAGGCCAGCGGGTTGACCCGCAGGGCGCCGATCGCCAGGTAGGCCGAGCCGACCACGAGGGTGAGCACCAGGGCGATGCCGGACAGCCAGGCGCGCTGGCGGTGACCGGTTCTGACCGCGGTGACGATGAGTCGGGCGAGGGTGTCGATCACCGCGGCGGCTCCGGGCTCATGGGATCCGGGGGCGCTTCTCCCCCGGGCACCGGCGGAAGGGGAGGACCGCTTGGGGTCCACGGACTTTGGCCCATCGGCGTTTGCGGCCCGCGGCCCACCACGCGTTCCTGCAGGCGCCACAACACGTACTTGATCGAACCGATCATGTAGTTCCAGTCGCGGCGCATGGGTCCGTGAAATGCCGGATCGCCTTTGAAGCCGCCCGTCTCCGCCCCGGTACCCGGCCGCGATCCCATGACCAGGCGATCGAAGCTTCCACGTACCGAAATGGCGTCGCTGGACGTGGTTTTCACGAACGGCGGGATCAGCCGGTTCAGGCCGGCGAGGCTGGTGTCGGGGCTCAACACGACGTCGTTCCATGCCGCGGCAATGGTGTTGGCGTCCTTGATGACGCTGCGGCCGGTCTTGTCGGTGCCCGCGATGGAGGGGAATTTGGAAAGCTGGCGGGTCGTGGCGCCGAGTTCGTCGACGACGTCGGCGATTTCATCGGCGTTGTCTGACAACACGTTCGTTGCCGGCCCGACGGCCTGAAGGACCTCGGTGATCGCCTGGTTCTTTTCGTCCAGCCGATCGGCCAGGCCCGCCGTCTCGGTCACCGCCGCGTCGATCTGGTCCGAGCGGGCATTGAGCTTGCCCAGCAAGAGATTCGTCCGGTTGATCAGGGCACCGAACGCGCGTCCTTGGTCTCCGGTCGCCTTACCGGCGCCGTTGACGATAGTGGTGAAGTTGCGGACCGCACCGCCGTTGACGAGCAGCGCGGCCGAACTGAGCACGCTCTCGACGGTGGCGGCCGCGCGGGTGGCGGGCAACCCGATGGTTTCGCCGCCCTTGAGCAGCGGCGCATTCGGGTCCATCGGTGTCGGTGGCTTGATGGCAACGAAGACGTCGCCGAGCGGCGTCGCGGACCGCAGCTCGGCGGTGCTGCCGACGGGTATGCGCACGCCGTCCATGATGCGCAGGGTGGTCACCGCGGTGTAGTTGCGCGCGACCATCTTTTCGAGTTGTCCGACGTCGGCGCCGGCCAGTTTGACCTTGGCGTGGGCGGGCAGATTCAGCGCGTTGGAGAATACGGCGTTGAGCAGGTAGCCACCGCCGCCGATTCCCGGTGCCGGTAACGGCAAGCTGGCCAGCCCGTTGGTGGCGCAGCCCGAACTGACCATGACGGCGCTCAGCGCCGCGGCCAATGCCTTGTGTTTGCCCCTGTTCATCGCTACTGCCCCATCGCCGAGAGACCGTCGAGGATGTAGGTCAGACCGAAGTCGGGGCCATAGTCCTGCAACGTGCCCGTGCTGCAACCTAATTGGCGCAGATGCATCAGATTGCACAGCTCCTTGGCCGACTGACTGTCGGTGAGCGCCTTGTCGAGCAGGCCGTGCACCCGAATCGCGCCGTTGTTCTGATCGACGGTGTTGTACAGGTTTTCCAGGGTCAACGGGAGCACGTCCAGCATCTCGGCGACGACGCGCTGATCCTCGACGAGCGTCTTGGCGACGGTGTCGCCGTTGCGGACGGCCTGCTTGAGGTTGTCCCGATTGTGCTCGATCAGCGTGGTGACCTCTTCGAGTATGCGGTTGATGGTGCGCCCGGTGGCGCCGGTGCCGAACTTCTCGTCGGCCAGGATCTGGCTGAGTTGACGCGTGGTGGAACCGAACTGGCGCACCTTGTCGTCGTTGCGCGCGGCCGCCTCGGTGATCGAGCTGAGGTCGGTGATGATCGTGGTCAATTGCTCGCGGGTGGTGACGCCGCGCTCGGAGCTGAGCCGCAACGCTTTGGAAAGCTCGTCGAGGGCGGCCAGGATCTGCTTGCCGTTCCCGTCGGTGATGGCGACCGCCGCGTCGCTCAGGTCGGCGACCGGGCCGCCGCCCTTCCCGTCGCCCTTGAGTGATTTGGAGACTTTGTCGAGCATGTCGAGCACGCGGTCGAACGCCACGGGGGTCTTCGTCCTGGTCAGTCCGATGGTGTCGTGGTTCTTGAGTACCGGGCCGCTCCGGTATGGGGGGGTCAGTTCAACCTGCCGGTCGGTGAGTATCGAGGTGGTGATGGTGACCGCGCGGGCCGCGGCGGGGAGGTCCGCGCGGGCCGCGGCGGGGATCTTGACCTTCTTGTCCACCGTCAGCTCGGCCTCGACGTAGCTGCCTTTGGAGGTGACCTTGCTGACCTTGCCCACCGGCATGCCGAGCACCGCCACCACATTGCCTTCGTAAAGTCCTGCGGCGCTGTCGAATTGGGCGATCACCGTCATCGTATCCAGGCGTGACTTCACGTAGTGCCCGATCACACCGATGGCGACGGCGGCAGCTGTCGCCGCCGCCGCGGCGAGGGCGATGAGCTTGCGCCGACCGGAGATCATTTGCAGTCCTTGAAGTACTGGATCATCTTGAATTCCTTCGCGCGGCCACTGATGGCGCACATCCACGAATCGATGGCGAGCCCGTTGGGCAGGTTGAATTCGACGACCGGCCCGTAGCCGGTGGCGTTGGTCAGGCCCCGCAGCGTCACCGGGGCGACCTGCAGCAGGTTGCGCACCAAGTCGTCGTGCTGCCCGATCATGTTCGTCAGGTCGTGCAGGTTGACGAACAGTTCGTCAAGCATGGGCCGATTGGTGACGACGACCTTGTCGAGCTGGTCGACGAGCTCGGTCAGCGCCGCGAACATGGCGTGGAAGGTGGCCTGGCGGGCCACCAAATGACCGAGCAGGTCCTGACCTTGATCCATCAGGTGACCGATGTTGGTCTGCTGGCGCCGCAGCGTATTGACCACTCGCTGGGTGCTTTTGAGCAGCGTGCCGAGCTGTCCTCGGCGGTCGGCGGTGATCGTCGATAGTGTCTGCAGATTCGCGACGGCCTGCGGGACCAGCGGCGGCACCCCGCCGAGTTGCTTGCCCAGCACGGCGAGCGACTGCGCGAACTGGTCGGAATCGACCTGCTCGAAAGTGGTGGTGGCGTCTTCGAGCAGCGACTGCAGATCGTAGGGCACCGCGGTGTGGGACAGGGTGATCGTTTTGGCCGGAAGGGATCCCGGCCCGTCGGGGACCAGCTCCAGGTAGCGCGACCCGAGGATGGTCATCACCTTGATGACCGCTCGGGTGTCCTTGCCGAGGGGGACGTTGTCACGCACGCTCAAGCCGGCCTCGACGTGATCGCCATCGAGTTTCATGCTGGTGACGTGCCCGACCTCGATGCCGGCGATCGTGATGGGATTGCCGGGCCGCAGCGTGGCGGCTTGCAGGAATTCGGCGGTGTAGTGGGTGTAGCCGACGCCGAGAAGCTTGACGCCCAGCGATACCGCGACAAGAACCGCGACCACCACGAGCCCCGCCAGCCCGAGCCAGGTCCTGTTGTAGGACTCGAGCGGTCGCCGTCGTAGCCATCGCGTTTTCAGTGCGTCAGCCATTGGCCATGTTCCTGCATCGCGGGGTGTGCCATCCAAGGTTCTTCGTGGTGATCGGGTACGCGTTCCCGGGCGTGGCCGCGTTGACGATGAAGGTGGTGATGTCGTTGAGCCCGGGGAAGAAGCCCGTCGCGTTCAGGTCGCAGGCGTAGGCGTTGCCGTAGGTGCCCTCGCCGACGGCCCGGGCGAAGCCCTTGAGCAACAGGGGCAGGTTGTCACCGGTGAACGCCAGTTGGGGTTCGATCCCGGCCAGGTGCTTGCTGAAACCCGGCTCTCGGGTGATCAGTTGGTTCAGCGACGGGTCGACGTCGTCGGCGATCGCCGCGAGGCGGCGGGTCACCCGGGCGATCGAACCCACCGAGTCCTGCAGCGCCGGGCGGCGGGCGTCGAAATTGGCTACCGCGGAGCGGGTTTGATCGAGCGCGTGGTCGAGGTCGTCGTTTTGGCGCGCGACGGTGTCGGTGACTTTGGTGAGATTGCTGATGAGGTCCCCCAGCGACTGGTCGCGCGCCGACAAAGTGCGGGTGATCGTCGACGTCTGCTGCACCAGCAGCGGAATGGAGGCCTGATCGCCTTGCAACGATTGCAGAACCCCCTTGGTCAGGTCGTCGGCGTCCTTGGGGTTGAGCAGGGTGAACAAGGGCTCGAAACCGTTGAGCAGCTTGCCGACGTCAAAGGAGGGGTCGGTCTGCTGCACCGGTATCACGCTTCCCGCCGAAAGCATTCCCCTGCTGCCGGTTTCGCCCAGCGACAACCCCAGGTAGCGCTGTCCGATGATGTTTTGGTAGGTCACCGACGCGACGGTGTTGCCATACAGGTGCTGGTCGTTCTCGACGATGAACGAGACCTTCGCCAGTTTCCCGGCGAGTTCGACGTTTTCGACGCGTCCCACCCGCACGCCGGCCATGCGGACGTCGTCGCCGATGCGCAATCCGTAGACATCGGTGAACATCGCCGCGTACGGCGTGGTCGGCCCGGCCACGTCGCGCCGCAGGGTGGCGTACACCAGCCACGTCACGGCGACGGCGATCGCCATGAACAGCGACAGCCCGATCAGCGGTCCGCGTACCTTCATTCCGGTTCACCCGCCGCCGGTTGCGGTGGCTTCAGGGAGACCGTGGCGCCGCGCGCGACCGGGCCCAGGAGCAATTGCGTCGCCACCGACGCCGGACGGCCCTGGCCGGTGATCACGCCGAGCTGGTCGCGTTCGTGTTGGCTACCCACGGGGCCGACGTTGCCGCCGTAGGCCGCCGGTGCGGCCGCGCCGGGCGGGGCCGGGCTCGGTGGAGGCGGTCCCGGCGCCGGCGGTGGCGGGGCATCGTCGGGGTCGGCGGTCCCCGGGACGCGGGGTGCCGGGCCGATCTGCCACGGCCACCACGGCAGCGGCGGGTTGGGGTCCTCCAGGCTGGGATTGGGGTTGAACAGCGGCGGCCCCACCGCGGCGAGGTTGCCGTCGGGCCCGATCTGCGTGCCCGGAGGTGGCGCCAAATCCGCTGGCGCGTGGTAGTTCTGCGGCAACAACACCTCGGGCAGATCCGGACGCACCGCGATGGTCGGCGCCGTGTAGCAGCTCGGTCCCAGCAACTTGCCGTAGCGCGGGCAGTCGGCGCGGGTGTAGGTGTAGGTCGGGGTCAGCGCCAGATTGACCCGCATGTTTCCGGTGTCCATGTCCGGATCCCACACCTCTTCAAAGAACTTGTCGGACAGTCGGTTCAGCCTGGTGAAGATGGGCACGAACTTGTCGCTGTTCAGGGCGAAGACGCCGAGGGCGGGCGTGAGGTTCTGGCTCATTTCGATCAGCTGGTCGGTGTGGTTGTCGAAGGCTTGCCGGTTCACGCCGAACGTGTGGTGCGAGCCGGTGACCAGCGACCGGAATTGCTCGCGCTTTTCGGCCAGGGTCTGCATCGGTTTGACCGCGTCGTGCAGGACGTCGACGAGGTCGGGGGCGGTGGCCTGCAGGCCGCGGGTGGCGTCGAGCAGGGCGGAGACCGTGGACGGGCCGGGGTCGGTGGTCACGATGGCGTTGAGCTCGTCGAGCACTCGGGTCATCTGTGCGCCGGCGGTAAGCAAGGCGCCGCGCCGGTTATTGGTGGCCGCCGCGACGGCGGCCAGGATTCCCACGCTGTGGTCTTCGCGGCCCCGGCCGGTCGCGGCCAGGATGTCGCGCAGCTTGCTGATCGTGGTCTGGAAGATCACCGTCGAAAGCTGGAGGTCTTCGGGGATGCGCGTCCCGTTGCGGATGCTCGGGCTCGGTCCGCCATCGATGAGTTGCACCGACGAGACCGCGAACACGTTGCTCGGTACCACGCGTGCGGTCACCGCGGCCGGAATGTCCCTGGCGTATTCGGGTTTGAGGTTGATGTGCACGTAATTGGGCTTGCCGTAGGCGGCCGGGACGACATTGTCGACGGCGCCGACGAGCAGGCCGTGATATTTGACATCGGAGCGTGCCGGCAGGCCGTCCCCGACATTCGTCAGCTCAGCGACCACGCGAACGTAATCGTTGAGCCGTCCGGTGGACTTCAGCAGCAGGCTTCCCGTGATCAGTCCCGCGATCAGCAGCACCGCCGCCCCGAGGGCCACCAGCTGTTGGTCGGTGGGACCGCGCCCGTCCAGATCTAGCGAATTTGCCATTCAGCCACCGAATCTCGCGCCGGCGTCGATGCTCCACAGTGCCATCGTGAGCAGCATGTTGACCATGATCACGACGGTGATGCTGGCCCGCATGGCATGCCCGGCTGCCACGCCCACCCCCTCGGGACCGCCTGCGGCGTAGAACCCGTAGTAGCACTGCACGGTGGATGAAAGCCACACGAAGACAACGCACTTGAGAATTGAGTACGCGATGTCTTTGGCGCTGAGCATCATGGTGAAGTAGTGCAAATACGGGCCGATCGACCCGCCGCTGATGATGTTGGCGACCACCTGGCACGTCAGGTAGGTGACCGCGAGGCAGGCGACGTAGAGCGGGATGACGGCGATGACGGAGGCCATCAGCCTCGTCGTGACCAGGAACGGGATCGGGCGTATCGCCAGGGATTCCAGGGCGTCGATCTCTTCGGCGATGCGCATGGCGCCGAGCTGGGCGGTGAATCGGCAGCCGGCCTGCATCGCGAAGGCCAGCGAGGCCATGATGGGCGCCAGTTCGCGGGTGTTGACCAGTGACGAGATGATCCCGGTGGCGGGGCCGAGCCCCAGCAGGTTGAGAAAGTTGTATCCCTCGACGGCCACCAGCGCGCCAGCGGTGAAGCCCAGTACCACCGCGACACCGGCGGTGCCGCCGCCGACCACGATTGACCCGTTGCCCCAGGCGATGTTCGACAGCAACCGCAGGAATTCGGTGCGGTACTGCCGAAACACGCTCGGCACCGCCAGCACGGCACGCACGAAGAAGACCAGCATGTGGCCCAGCCGCATGGTGGGCCCGGCCGCGACCCGGTACGCGCCGACGAGCGGTCGTGCGAGTGCGGGAATGTATGCGGAGGCCGTCATTTCATAGCCCCGTCCGCGGGAACAGGGTGTTGTACAACTGGCTGATCCCGACGTTGACGATCATCAGCACCAGAATCGATTCCACCACCGCCGCGTTCACCGAGTTGGCCACACCCGCCGGCCCGCCCTTGGTGAAAAGCCCTTTCTGGCAGGCGATTACCGCGACGATGGCGCCGTAAATCACGGCTTTGAGCAGCGCGACGATCATGTCCTCCGTGGTGGCGAACGACGAGAACGTCGCCACGAAACTTCCCGGTGCGCCGCGCTGGAAATAGACGTTGAACAGGTAGCTCGCCAAAAAGCCGACGAAACAGGTGATTCCGGTCAGGGCCACCCCGACCATGATGGCGGCGGCGAAGCGAGGTACGACCAGGCGGCGGATCACCGAAACCCCCATGACCTCCATCGCGTCGGTCTCTTCACGCATGGTCCGAGACCCGAGATCCGCGGTGATGGCGGACCCGACCGCCGAAGCCATCAGCACCGCGGCCACCAGCGAAGCCGCCTGACGGATCACGGCGAGCCCACTGGCGGCCCCCGCCAGCGAGGTCGCCCCGACCTGGTTGGCCAGCAGGGCGAACTGGATGGACAGCGTCACCCCGATGGGCAGCGCCACCAGGACGGTGGGCAGCACCGCCGTCGCCGCCATGAACGCGCCCTGTCGCACGAATTCGGCCCATTGGAAGCGACCGGTGAACAGGTCGACCATGCAGTACTCGACCGTGCGGACCGCGAGGATGTACTGCTCGCCGAGCGTGTTGAGCGAGGCCAGGGGGTGCCGCACGACATAGCCCGCGGACCAGTCCTGGATGGTGGCCACGCTGTCGGGTGCCCGGTCCTCGGTGAGCGAGCGGTCGTCCTGGGCGGTCATCGCCGGATGCGCCTCAGCGCGACCACTCGCAGGTAGGTGTGTTCATCGGTGAACCTTTGCTGTGCCCCCACGGGCGGCTATGTTAACCGCTGCTCAGTATATGTGGAAGATCTCACTTTGCACTTTGTGCAAATCCCGCGCCCGATCCGGCCTCCCGGACCGGGTATGACCCTTGGTCATTTCGGCTATTAGCCTGGTGGCAGCCACTTGACGGGCCGCTGACTTCGCGAGAAGATCCCGTTTCAGACCGCCGATGTTAATGGACATTTGTCGACTAAATGGTTGGTTATGTCGTCGGTGGTCGGGAGTTATCGTGTTCGTGGGAAGGCGCGGATGATTCTGGCGAGGTTGCGACGGGCGGGCGGCGGCATGGCGTGTGCCGGGCCGGCACTGCTCGCGGCCGCCCTCATGCTGTCGGGCGATGCCTATGCCGACCCGGGGCAGCCTCCCCCACCGCTACCGGCGTTCACGCCGGCGCCCAGCGATTGGTCACCGAACTTCGACATCTGGCCGTACAACACCTTCGCCTCGCGGGTGACACCCGAGATGATCGGCGGAATGTCCGACTCCTGCCAATGGTTCACGTCCCAATTCGATCCGTTGATGGGCCAGATCAACGACTTCAACCGATACCTCGGTGACCAGCATGACGACTACAGCGCCGGTGGGGTGCAGCGCAACGCCGATGCCGTTGTCGCCAATATCGACCGGTCGACGGCCTTTCTGGGTCCGCGGGTAAAGCCACTGATCATCACCAACGAACCCGACAACTTCGGCCCTTATTCTCCGGTGTACGGCGGGGAATCCATGACCCACTTGGCATTTCAGTTGTCACGGATCAGCGACAGCATCAAAAGAAAGGATCCGTCGGGCGTCACCCATGCGAATATCGTCTCGGCCACCGGTTGGGCGAACGCGCTGCGTGATTCCGGCGCATGTAACTGATGAACCCTCGCCCCTCGCTACGAACAATCGGCAACCCACGGACGTGGTTGGTGCGTCGCTTCCGCGTCGCCGCGCAACGCACGGATGTTGCGGCAGACGACGTGAGCCAGCCTTCGGCCGACGCGGCGAAGGCCGCTGAATGCGCCGACCCGCCCGACACGAACGGCGACACCACCGAGGTGGTGCGGTCCGACGAGGCCGGTGACGCCGACGCCGGGGACACCGGCGCGACCGCTGATGAACAGCCGGCAAAGCGAAAGGGACGCCGGGTCAGGGTCGGCCGCCGGGCCGCCGCCGCGGTTCTGGCCGTCGTGCTCGCCGGCGCCGGATACGAGGGCTGGTTGCTGTTCGAGCACCACCAGAAGGACGTGGCGGCGACCCAAGCCCTCACTGCCGCAAAGAAATACGTCCTTGCGCTCACCAGCGTGGACACCAGCGCGATTGATAAGAACTTCGCCGAGGTTCTCGACGGTTCGACCGGCGAGTTCAAAGACATGTACACCAAATCCAGCGCGCAGCTGCGCCAAACGCTCATCGACAACAAGGCCGCGGCGCACGGCAGCATCGTCGATGCGGCCGTCCAGTCGGCCACCGAGGACAAGGTGGACGTCGTGCTGTTCGTCGATCAGTCGGTGAGCAATGGGGCGGCGCCGACACCTCAGCTGGACCGCAGCAGGGTGAAGATGACGATGGAAAAGGTCGACGGCCGATGGCTGGCCAGCAAGGTCGAGCTCCCCTGAACTGATGCGCCGGCGCCTTGTTCAGGCGCGCCAGGATTGCCGGGCCACGCGATAGAAGTTGCCCCCGAGCACCGCATGGATGTCGCGGCTGTTCCAACCCCTTCCCCGCAGATGCTCGCCGAGCGTCACGAAGGTTTCCGGGGGCATCCATCGGATCGGCCCCCAGTGCGTGTAGCTGTCGTCGAACAGGTGGGGGTTGCGCTGCAGCTCGTTGATGAAATCGGTGGCGTCGAAACAGAAGTCGGTGCTGATGCCGACGTGCTCGATGCCAACGAGCTCGACCGCGTATTCCAGGTGCCGTGTCATCGCTTCCAGCGTGGGCGTGTTGGGTCCGAGAAAGATGCCGACACCGGTGATGCCGATGACGCCGCCCGTCTGCGCGCAGACCCGCGCCTGCTCATCGGTGATGTTGCGGGGATGCTCCCACAGGGCGCGCATGCATGAGTGGCTGTAGATGACCGGGCCGGTGGATACCTCGCACATGTCCAGACCGGTGCGCGCACTGCAGTGGGATCCGTCGGGAACAATGCCCACCGCGTTCAGTTCGGCGAGAACCTCACGGCCCCAGGAGCTGAGGCCGCCATCGGTGCGGTCGAGGCAGCCGCTGCCAGCGCGATTGGCGTTGTTGTAGGTCGGTAGCAGGGTGCGCACTCCTAGGTCCGCCAGCGTGCGCACATTCTCCAGATCGTCATCGAGCGGGCGTGAATCTTCCAGGTCGAAGATGACCGCGATGCGGCCGGCCCGGGTGGCCGCGTCGACCTCGCCGAGGGTGGCCGCCAATTCCAGGCCGGGGTGGGCGTCGACCGCGGCACGATAGTGGTGCAGGAGCGCCACGGTGTCGCTGAAGCTGTGTGGTGAATAGCCCGCGTTAACCGAAAGCACGGTGCCACCGGCGTATTGGTAGCGCGTCAACGGTGTGATTTCGGTGTCGGTGTTCAGTGGCAGGCACGTGTGCTGGTCCCAGAGCAGCGTCGTCATGCGGTTATCCCTCGAGTGCGGTGTCGACGGTGTGATCGGTGAGCTCGGCCCAGGGTTTCGGTTCGCGCGGGGACCCGGTTGGCTCCGCCAGCCGACGATGCCACCAGCCAACGTCCCACCATCGTTCCTGCTTGAAGCCCACGTCACGAAAGATACCGACAGAGGTGAAGCCCAAAGCTTCGTGCAGACCGGCGCTGGCCGGATTGGGAAGCGTGATGCCGGCATAGGCGTTGACATAGCCCTGTGCGACAAGCAGATTCAGCAGCGCCGTGTAGATCCGGCGGCCATGACCTCGACCGTGAATGGATGCGTCGAGGTACAGCGACACATCGACGCACCAACGGTAGGCGTCTCGCGCCCGGTGCGGGCTGGCATAGGCGTACCCCTTGACGCCTTGGCCATCAGTTACGACCAGCCAGGGCAACGTGGCGAGCGAGCCGGTCATCCTCGACCGCATCTCCTGGACGCTGGGGGCGGCCGTCTCGAAGGACACCGCCGTGTCCCGCACATACGGCCCATAGATTTCAGCGACGGCGCCCGCGTCCTCGGGCGTGGCCATTCTCACCCTCACGACCACAGAAGCTAACCCCACAGCGACCGATAGTGTCGGCCTTCAGGAAAAGAGCCTGGCCATAACGGTTTCGATGATCCGGCGATGGGTGGTGTTTTGCGATGCCGCGAGCCGCCAGCGGCCCTCGGTCCGTACGGCGACGCTCGTGTTGACCCGAGCATTGCTCCGATGCCGTCGTCGCCTCACCACTGTCGCGTTCGCGTGAATCAGCGCCACGTCGGCTGTGAGGAACCGGACGTGGGTGACGTCGATCTCCAGGCGAGTTCCCTTGAGGACCTTGCGGAACAGCGGGACATACGATGCCGCGATCGCTTCGCGGCCCCTGTGGTGGCCGCCCAGAAAGGTAACGTAGTCCGCATCCGAAGTGAAAACGCTGGCGTACGCGTCGGGATCGCCTGCCTCCCAACCCTTTACCTGCCGCTCGATCAGCCCGCGGATAGCTTCTTCGTCTGCTCGCTGGTCACCACTCGTCACAACGCCTCCCGCGATCGTTGGTGTCGATACTGCTTCTGCGCACGCGAGAGCCGTCGTCGCAGATTGACGACGAGAACGCGAAGCAGCAATGCGGGGTCCTGCAGGCGCGTGGGTGGGTCGACGAGGTGAGTGATCCGCAGCAGGCGTTCGGTCACGGCGGTGTCGTGACCGGCGGCGCTCAGCATGGCCCCGACCAACCGGCCGCGCAGCCGCCGTCGCAACGAAGGTCTTCCGGATGTGGACGGGGCTCGGTCGTTGGCCTGGTTGCGCGCCCATGTCGGCCCGATGTCGCGGGCGGTCATCTGGAAGAACCGCCGCGCCAAGTCGGCGTCACCGCCGCGAAGGCAGTCACGCAGTGCGAGCGCCTGCTGCGCCGCCATCGTCATGCCTTGGCCGTACACGGGATTGGGGCTGCACAGCGCATCGCCGATGACGAGCAGCCCGCGAGGGAATCTCGGCATCTTGTCGTAGCGCCGCCACAGCGCCGCGGGATTGCGGAACGTGGCGATCTCCGCGAGCGGACGCGCCCGGCGTAACCCGTCCAGGATTTCCACCGGCAGCGCGCCAACGGCGAGTGCGAGCATGGTAGCGAAATCCGGTGGCGCCCCGCCGGTTTCGATCGTGCGGCCCACGGCGAACATCCAGGTATCGTTCTCGCAGGCCAGCAGCAGTCCGCCGGGCTTGTCACCGCCCCCGAGGTTGAACACGACCATCTGCTTATCGATGGATCCGTTGGGGATGCGCAGCAGTTGACTGGAATAGCCGAGCATGGCGGTGGACCGAGTCTCGGGCGGACGTCCATAGCCCAACTCCTCCAAAACCGCCGGTGTGCGGGCAGACCGGCCCATGGCGTCGACGACCAGGTCGGCGGCCAGGCCCGTCGGTGCACCGTTGTCGCGGTGCACGATTCGGGCGCCGGTCACGGCCTCTGCCGCGGTGAGTGGCCCGATCACATCGTGGCCGGTGAGAAAGCGCACGTTGGGCAGAGCCGCGACACGCCGATGCACATGGGACTCCACGAACGGCCGACTGGCCAGGCACAACGTCACGGCCGTGGGATCGGCCAACCTACCTGTACCTCGGAGTTCGTAGTGGCCCGTGCGTACATAGAACCGGGACAAGTCGCCGTCGTTGATGACCACCGCGCCGGCCGCACCCAGCTCGTCGATCAGGCCGGGAAACAATTCGGCGAGGACTTGCGTGCCGCCGCTGAGAAACATATGCACGTGACGACCCTGCGGCACGCCTTTCCGGTGGAAGGGATGACCGGGATCCTTGTCGCGCTCGACCACGCTGACAGAGCCGTAGAAGTCCGAAAGCACCCGCGCGGCAAGCAGTCCCGCGATCCCGGCGCCCAGCACGACGGCGTGCTCACGCGAAGCGTTCACGGCACAAGCCTTCGATCAGTCGAGCCCACACGGTTGCGGTTGTGACCCATGCCGCAGCAGCATACCGCAAAGTTAAGGTTATAGTAAGAATCTTAAGAAGACGATAATACACCTTGTGTACGTGGGAGGAGTCGCTGTCGGACGGGCCGTGGTGCCGTCACCCGCTGCCGGACGCCGGTCATACTCGATGAAAGTTGGCTTTATGCAAAGCATTTGTGTCGTGGCCGGCATCGCGGTCGCGCATTCCGATGCTTCGAAGGCGCCCTGCGGGCCGCCGCGTGTGGTCGCGGATCCTTCCGAGATTGTTCCGCTGCAGTTAAAGTGGGGCGTCGGCGTGGCTGACCTGCATCGCGAATAGGGAGGGTCAAAAACTGTTTTCCCGTTCGCGCCAGATACCGGTTACACCGGCATGGTTCACTGCCGCACTCGATCAACAGCCCGAGCAGGGTGAGGTCGATGTCGACGGCTGCCGCATCCACCTCCGCACTTGGGGCGCCGCGGATCTACCACCGGTGGTGCTCATCCACGGCGGTGGCGCGCACTCAGGTTGGTGGGACCACATCGCGCCGTTCTTTTCCCCTACGCATCGGGTGATCGCGCTGGACCTGTCCGGGCATGGCGACAGTGGGTCACGCGCCGCCTACGACCTTCGCATCTGGGCAAGTGAGGTGATGGCGGCGGCATCCGCCGCCGGCCCCGGCGGGCGGCCGACCATCGTCGGGCACAGCATGGGCGGCTGGGTCGCATCCACGGCGGCGATGCACTACAGCCAGCAGATCAACAGCATGCTGGTGATCGACTCGCCGTTGTGGGAGCGTGCGCCGGAGGAAGGGCGCCTGCGCCGGCACAAACACACCGAGTACCGGACGAGAGACGAGATCCTGGCCCGCTTTACGGCCGTGCCGTCCCAGGAGTTGATCCTTCCCTACGTCCGCCAGCACATCGCGGCGGAGTCGGTGCGTAAATCCGACGCGGGCTGGGTTTGGAAGTTCGATCCGGCGATCTTCGGTGGCGAGTTTCTGGATCCGACGCCCGCCGACGAGGAGTCGTTGGAGAGCATGCTCGCCGCAATGCGTTGTCGCGTAGGGTATTTGCGTTGCGAAGCCGGATTGGTGCCGCCCGCCATGGCCGACCGGATCCGGTCCCTGCTGCAGCTCAGGGGACCCTTCGTCGAGTTGGCCGAAGCAGGTCACCACCCGATGCTGGACCAACCGCTCCCGCTGGTCGCGACGTTGCGCACCCTGCTGGAGTTCTGGTCGATCACCTAAGCGCGTGCGCGGCGAGCCAGTTTCGCGGGCTGGTCGATGATCAGCGCCTTGCCCTGCTGCCGGATCCAGCCGCGTTGAGTGAAGTCCGATAGCGCCTTGTTGACCGTTTCGCGGGAGGAACCCACGAGTTGCGCGAGCTCCTTTTGCGTGAGGTGATGCTCGACGCGCACCGGTCCGCCGTTGTTGGTGCCGAATCGCATTGCCAGATCGAGGATTTGCTTGGCCACCCGGGCGGGCACATCGGTAAAAATCAGGTCGCACAGCGTGTTGTTGGTGCTCCGGAGCCGGCGCGCCAGCACCCGCAGCAGTTGCTCGGCGATTTCGGGTCGTTCGACCATCCATGTCCGCAGGGCCTGCCGATCCATCCTGACGGCTTCCACCTCGGTCAGTGTTATCACCGTGGAGGTCCGCGGACCCGGATCGAACAGTGCGAGCTCACCGAACACGTCACCGGGGCCCAGCACCGCGAAGACGGTTTCACGGCCGTCTGGCGTCTGATGACGGATCTTCACCGAGCCCGCCAGGATCACAAAGAGGTCGTCGCCCACCTCGCCTTCGACGAAGACGGTGCGCCTGCGGGGAAAGGAGACGTGCTGCAGGTGGCGAGCCAACGCGGCGACCGCATCGGGTGCGATTCCCTGGAAGATGCCGGCTCGCGCCAAAATGTCGTCCACGCCGCCCCTTTCAACGCGTTCCGCACGGCGTTTGCGCGCACTAGGCGCTGCTCCAGGTTGGGGGCGTCTTGGCTCGCGACCTTGACTTTACACCAGGGTTAAATTCCGTAACGCGGCAGGTCGGAGGGCCGGCGGCTACGCGGCCGGCGTCGTGGGCCCCGAGTGTGAAACGTGAGCCCTGGCCGTGACACCTGGGTGGTGACACGCCGACGAGCGTCGCCGACGATTCACAACGGATGCCGTGGATTCACATCCAACGCTCAGGACTCACATCGGAGCGCCATCACTAGGCGGCCGGCGTCGTGGCGGTCGGCCCGGTGGTGACTTCGGAGTAGAGGTTGCCGCACGCATCGCAACGGACCTGATACTCGAGCTCGTCGCCGCGCTCGAGAAAACTGTACTGCGCCCAGGCCATGCATCGCGGGCACCGTGCGCGACCGTGTTCCACTGCCATTCACCAAACCCCTCACTCGCACAGATGCAGTGGAAGTACCCCGTGCAAAGCTGGTCTAATCACCAATCATCGGCACCGCGGTGCGGCGGCGCCGATGACTAGTAATTCAGGCCGGAGAACATTACCCGGCTGGGATCATATTTCTGGCGGACCGCGCTCAACCGGGACAGGTTCGGGCCGAAGTAACGCGCGGGCGACTGACTGGCCTCGATGTAGTTCACGTAGCCGCCGACCGAATACTGTTGCACCGCTTGGTGTGCCGTACCGAGCCAGTTCGTCGCCGCCGCCGGATCGCCGGTTTCGACGTACCACTGCACCAACGCCGACTGCCGCCGCCACGGAAAGGCCGTCGCCCCTGGCGCCACGGTGGCCAGCGCGCCGTCGAGCGCGTGCATGATCGCCAGCATGCGCCCGGCCCCGCGGGGAAAGGCGTTGACCGCGGCGGCGATCCCCTTCGCCACGCCCGCGTTGACGGTGGCGAAGACATCGGATCCACCGACGTAGCCAAGCGGCGACGGGTTGAGGTTCCCGACGGCCAGGTAGTTCACCAGGTCCATGTAGTTGAAGGTGTGGTTCTCGGTGCCGGACGGTTGCATCCCGACCGCTTGGGTGATGGCCGCCGCCGTGCTGTTGCCGGACCCGGCCGGGGAGGTCGCCATGATGCGGCAATGCATGCCCATGCCGTCGACGGTGGCGTCGGCCAGCGCCCAGCTGTTTCGGTCGGCGGTGCGCAGCCAGTTCTGCCATCCGACGAGGACCTGGGCGAACGCCTCCGGCGGGAAGTTGAGGTTGACGACGTCGACGTCCTTGGTGGGGAACGTGGCGAAGGTCAGCGAGGTGGTCACCCCGAAGTTGCCGCCACCGCCGCCGCGCAGCGCCCAGAACAGGTCGGGGTTGCTGGCGGCGGATGCGGTGACCGCCTGGCCGTTGGGCAGGACCACCGAGGCCGAGGTCAACTGGTCGCAGAGCAGGCCCGCATGCCGGGATTGGGCGCCCAAGCCGCCGCCCAGCGCGTGCCCCGCGGCGCCGACCGATGGGCAGGTACCCGTCGGGACACCCCTGCCGGCCGCGGCGAGCGTTTGGTGCATCGTGTAGAGGCTGGTGGCCGGCGTCACCGTGACCTGCCCCGTGGCGGCGTCGTAGTGGGCATCGCCGGGCAGTTGGCGCAGATCGAGCACCATGGTCCCGTTCGCGGTCGACGCGCCGATGTAGGAGTGCCCACCACTGCGCGGGGCGACCTTGAGGTTGTGGGCGGCGGCGAACGCCATCGCCTTTTGCACGTCGGCCGCCGACGTCGGGGTGACGACCGCCGCCGGCGTGGAACCGTTGTAGTTCGTGTTGAAAACCTGTTTGGCGCTGGCGAATTGGGGATTGTCGGGAAGCAGCACCTTGCCGCCGAGCGCGGTGGAAAGGCCTTCCCAGCCGGACGGCCGTGGATCGGCGACCGCGCGAGGTGAACCGAGCACCGCTCCGGCGGCTAGCGCGCCGACGGCGCCCCGCAGAAACGTCTGCCGCGAGATCTCACGCGCCACCGTCGGGCCCCCGCGTCTGCCTCATGTCCCGAATTGTCGACGACGAGAACCGCAGCGACGCATGACATGTCGACGGTTGACCGAAACGTGCCCCAACCGTTATCCGGCGCCCTTGCCGTTGTCGACCCGATAGACGGCGCCGTGGATGGCCGCCGCGGCGTCACTGGCGAGGAAGGCGATCACGTTGGCGACATCGAGGGGTTGCATCATGCCGCGCGGTGAGGCGGTGCGCATGATCAGGTCGTAGTTGGGATTGTCGGGCGCGCTGAACTGCTCGATTTGCGGTGTGAGCATGCCGCCCGGGCACACCGCGTTGACGCGTAGGCGATCGGCCGTGTACTCGACGGCCAGCGCGCGGGTGAGGCCGATCAGTCCGTGCTTGGCGGCGCAGTAACCCGCCGAGTACGCCTGGCCCTCGACGCCGGCGATCGAACTGACGTTGACGATGTTGCCGCCTCGCTCCAGCAGGTGGGGCAGCGCAGCCCGGCAGAGATAGAAGGGGCCGTTGAGGTTGACCGCGACGTCGTGGTCCCAGTCGTCGTCGGTCATCGATTCCGTCCGGCGCATCCGGTGCTTGCCGGCGACGTTGACGAGAATATCCAAGCCGCCGAATTCGCGGACGCACTGTTCGACCGCGTCTCTGCAGGCCACCGGCGAGGCAATGTCCACCGATGCGTAGCCACCCCGTTCCACGCCGGCGAACACCTCCGCCAGGCGTCCGGCATCGCGGCCGATCCCGAAAACCGTTGCACCCTGGCGTGAGAACAACCCGGCCGTTTCCGCACCGAGACCCGAGGACGCCCCGGTCACCAATGCCACCTTGCCCTTCAGCGCAGCCATGCCAGCTCTCTTCCTTCTCAGCGACGATCGATGCGCCGAACTGCCTCCGGCGTTCTAATACGACCGCAACCGCACGACGCTACCCCGCAGAAGTTCAAGTGGGGCAAATGGTCTCGATCCTCGCTTAGCAAGGAGCATCCGCTCGAGCTGCAAGTTCCGCTGGAGCCGGCGGGCCGTGATCATCGCGAGCAGGCTGATCGCCTGCCTGCCGAGCGCGATCCGGCTGGTGCGCTTCCTCCAGCCTGGCCGCGTGGCGCCCGCGCGGCGCCCGAAGTAATAGCCGATGCATGCTGCCGCAATGACCGCGCAGATCGCCGCGATTACCGTCACGTGATGAGCGTCCTTCGTCGCCGTCGCGAGAAGGTCACACGCGGGCCACACTCCGGCCACCAAGTCTCGTGCGACCGGTCGGCGCCGCAACAATGTGTGTTTGCCCTTAGGGCCAAGACCGGCCGTCTACCATTTACTGGTGGACGAAATGCCCCACTACTCCGGTCCGATAGAACCCGCCAACCGCAACATTTTTGGGGCAAGTCTGTCGCTGGTCGGCTTGGGCTCGTTGATGATCGCGACTCTCCTCTTGCTGATGGCCGAGAGCACTCCCGCGTTGGCGTTCAAACTCGAAGCCGGATTTTTCCCGCCACTTTCGGAATCTGCGGTGCAGTCGGCACGCACCGAAATCGTCATCGCGACCGTGCTGATCGTCCTGGCCACGGTGTCGGCGGTTACGGCGGTTATCTTTCGCTCGAGCATCGCGTGGCGGCTGATCGGCGGGGTCACGTTGCTGGCCCTGATCGTGGTGGGGCCTTTGCTTTGGGTCTGCTACGACTTGGCTTTTTGAAGCCGGGCGGTCCTATAAATGGCACCCAACGCGCGTTCACAGAACCTATTCAGCCGAGGTGGGCTATCGGGGTGGCCAACTTGGTCGTCGGCACGATCCCGGGCTGCGCGGCGACAACGGCGGGGATGACGTTGACGGGGCGATGCGCCGTGTACCTTCCTGACGCGCGCACATCTTGCTCGATCGGCATCGGCAAATCGATCACCATGTCCACTGGGGCATCACCGTCGACACGTACGCGCCAACCATCGGCGCGCAGATCCCATGCGGGTTCGATGTCCATCGTCACGAACCAATTCGACCGAAAGCGCATCAGGGGCTTGCCATTCCGGCAGCCGTTGACCTCGACGCGCTGGGCTCCGACCGAACCGGCCGGAATCGTGCTGGAATGCAATTGGGTGTCGTGCAAACACGTGGCGAACTCGGTAGTCGTCTCGAAGCGATCGACAGCGAGTCCTAGCGCGGATGCAACGAGGCCGAGCGAGTGTGCGAACACCTGGTCGCGATCTGCGACGTGACGCTGGGCGAACGCCTCCGGAAAATCGCCGAACCCCATGAGGGCCGTAAGCATCTCTTCGGAGCATCCTTCCAAGCAGTTGGCGTATTCCTCGATACTGAGGAAGTCGAGCCGCCGGGACAGCGACGTAACGACGAGGGGAAGCGCTTCGGTAATGAAGCCAGGGCTTGACCCCGTTGCGTGAATGGACGAGTTTCCTTTTTGGCACGCGGACTCGACTCTCTCGCGCAATGCCGGATCCATCATGTCGGGGTTGAAGAACTCCGCACGGGTGGTAACGATGTTGACGCCGTTTTCCAGCATCGCGCAGACGTCGTCGGGGCTCGTGCTTTCCGGCATGTAGATCACGCAGTCGGGTCTCGCGGCCAGGATGGACTCCAGGTCGCGCGTCGCTGTGACGCCGACCGCGGGGCCGCCGCAGAGCTCACCTGCGTCTCTCCCCTCTTTGGTTGGTGAGTAGACCCGAACTCCCACCAATTCCATTAAGGGGTGATCGATGACGGCGCGCATCGCCAAGGCGCCAACGGTTCCAGTCGCCCACTGGGCGACGCGGATTCGACTTTGAACCGGATCCTTGATCATCGAGTCTTCCTCCGCTCGTGGGCGATTGACAGTCAACTTCGCACTGTTCCGCGGCGAGACAGCTTCTTCGACAGTCGGCTGGTTCTGCGCGATCACGGGAACGGCCTGCCACTATACGACTGTACAGTGCGCGGCGAGTGTCACAATACAACGAACCGAATGAACGAGGTGACCATGGCAGCATCGTCTCGGCGTGTAGGTGCCGAAACGTCTAAGACGCGTGACGTCCTTCTCGACTGCGTTGAGAAGATGATGCTCGACGAGGGCTATGCAAGCGTGACCTACCGCGCCCTAGCCTCGGTCGCGGGGGTGACTCCCAGCCTGGTGCAGTACTACTTCCCTAGCCTCGACGACATCTTTCTCTCAGCCATCCGACGCTATTCCGAACGCAGTCAACAGCTGCTCGACAAAGTACTCGAGTCTCGTCCCGACGACCCCCTCCGCGCATTGTGGGAGTTCAGCCGGACCGAGGCATCGGGCGCGTTAATGACCGAGTTCATGGCTCTCGGTAACCATCGCAAATCCATCCAGACTGAAATCGCCGCAGTGACACAAGCTAACCGCAAACGTCAGGTAGACGCGCTGGTCGCCAAATTCGGCAAGACGGCACGCCCCGGTGGACACTTCTCGCTACCCGCGCTGCAGCTGCTGATTTCCGGGCTGCCTAAGTTCCTCAATCTCGAAGAGGGCATTGGCGTCAAGACGGCCCATAAGGAAGTCACTACCGCCTTCGAGAAGTACCTGGACTCGATCGAACCGGTTAAGGCGCCGAAACGTAAGACCGCGCAGAGGCGTCCACGGTAAGGCTCGCGGCAGAGGACGGACTCTTCATGGCATCCGGTAGCGGCGCTCGCCAGTCGGCTAAGTTGCAAGGCATCCTGGCCGCTGCCGAGGCACTGATGCTCGATCAGGGATACGGGGCCGTCACCTTTCGGAGTGTGGCCGACGCTGCCGGTGTCGCCGCGGGCCTTGTGCAGTACTACTTTCCGTCCTTGGACGACCTCTTTATCACCGTATTGCGGTCGGCAACCGATCGCCTCATCGCCGGCCTACGGGACGCTGCCCAATCCGACCAGCCCCTGCGCGGCGCGTGGGCCTATGCAAACAACGCTGCCGGCACCGCTCTGCTAATGGAATTCATGGCATTGGCCAATCACCGAGAGGCGGTGCGCGCCGTCATTGGCGAGGGCGGCGAACGCGTCCGCCAGGCCTTACTGGCTTCGGTCCAATCCCGCTGGGCCACATACGGTCTCGATGAGAACTCTTTGCCGCCCGCCGCTGTGCTGTTCCTGCTGTCCTGCATCCCGCGGATGATCTATCTCGAAGAGAGCCTCGGCACGGTCACTGGCCATGCCGAAGCCATCGCGCTGGTCGAACATTTCCTCGACCGCGTCGAGCCTCCCGCCACCTGACAGCTCGCCTCTTCCCACCCCGTCGGATGATCCGCACCATTTGAGAATGGACGTTCCAGGATTGAGTACGCTATTCTTGTACAAACCACCAAAGTCGGATGGAGGTTCCATGGCGCTCGACTCTCACACCATTTCGGCGGCCTTAGGGCTGGAGATCAAGGGTATGACCTGCAAGGAACTGGTGACTCGCGCCGGCGCCGATGCGACGCAGGCGGCGGTGGATCGTCACGGCGTAGTGGTGTATCGGGAGGTCAATATCAGCGATGAGGACCTGCTGGAGTTGAGCCGTATGCTGGGAACTCTGGTGGTTCAGCCGACTGGCGAGCACCGCTATCCGGAGATCCAGACCATCACGCTGGATCCGACGAAGACCAACGCGCTGCTGGCTTCCTACCGTCAGGGCAACTTCCACTGGCATATCGACGGCGCCACCGACGAGACCCCGCAAAAGGGCACTCTGTTGACCGCTCGGGCCATCGACCCGGCGGGCGGGGATACTGAATTCGCCAGCACGTACGCCGCCTACGACGCGTTGCCCGAGGAGCAGAAGGCGCTGATCTCGGGGCTGCAGGTCGTGCACACCTTCGCCCATGCCCAGTCCCTGGCCAACCCGGACGCCACCGAGGATCAACGCGCGCAATGGAACCGGGTGCCCGCCCGGATTCATCCGCTGGTGTGGACGCATCGCGACGGCCGAAAGTCGATGCTGCTGGGGGCGACCGCCGACGAAGTGGTCGGCTGGTCGTCCGATGCAAGCCGCGAGCTGCTGGACCGCTTGTTGGATTGGTCGACGCGGCCGCAATTCACCATTCGCCATCGCTGGCGTATCGGCGACCTGGTGATGTGGGACAATACCGGAATGTTGCACCGCGCATTGCCTTTCGAACCAACATCAGTGCGCCTGATGCACCGCACGACGTTAGCCGGCGAAGAACCTGTGTCCGCCGCCTAACCTTCGGACATCTGCACTTCATGGGCCAATCGGCCGACGATCGCCCGGAGGCCGTCGACGATGCGCGGATGCTCACAGGGATGGCGCTCGCGTAGCGTCTTGGTGGGGATCGAGAGGTTGACGTCATCCAGTGGCCGCAGTCCTGCGATTCCGAGCGATTTGGCAGTGTCGTCGTGCGCCCATCGGCCGCCGTACTGGCCCAATGACACCCCGACGACCGCGGCCGGCTTTCCGTTCATGGGGCTGTGGCCGTAGGGGCGGGAAAGCCAGTCGATGGCGTTCTTCAGCACACCGGGGATGCTGCCGTTGTACTCCGGCGTGACCACCAGCAGGGCATCGGCGCAGCGAGCTGCATTACGCAGCGCGCCAACGGGTTCAAGGGGTGGTTCGCCGTCAATGTCCTCGTTGTAGTGCGGTAGTTCACCGAGTCGGCCGAACAGCTCCCCGCGGATCGTTGCGGGCGCGGTGTCGATGACCAGCTGTGCGAGCTGCCGGTTGACCGATGCGGCGCGCAAGCTGCCGACGAGAATGAGAATCCCAGTGACCGAGGGTTTTCGGCTCATTGGTCGCAGAACATGCCGCGATAACTGTGCGCTGGATGCCGTTCATTGATGTCGGGAGTCGTAGCGTCAAAAAGCTTCTGTCGCAGTGTTCCCGGCCGGTATTGCTTCTGCATCAGTCCTTTGCCCTGGAGGACGGGGACGAGATGCTCAAAGAACTCTTCATAACTCTGCGGCAGTAGAGCATTCATTACCTGCACCCCGTCCACGCCAGCACCCTGATATTCGAGCAGGCGAGCGGCGATGGTCTCCGGGGATCCGACCACCATCTGTGGTAGTGACAGCGAGCTCAAAAAGTCCTTCACCGTGGGCGTGG
The DNA here is from genome assembly GCF_976985695.1 of Mycobacterium sp. NTMscope_MAC_269. Lineage (NCBI taxonomy): Bacteria > Bacillati > Actinomycetota > Actinomycetes > Mycobacteriales > Mycobacteriaceae > Mycobacterium > Mycobacterium sp. NTMscope_MAC_269. The sequence continues at coordinate 4,832,476 of NZ_OZ335668.1, read as the reverse complement.
CGCCATCCGGCCAGGCGTTGATCATCGCCAGGAATGCGCCTCGGATGCCCGGGATTTCGTCGAGGATGTCTCGCAGCGGGGTTGAAGGATCGAACTGACCGAGGTCCATACCGCTGAGGCTGGAAAAGTACGCTGTCTGGGCCTCCTGGCTGCGGTACTCCTCGAGGTCAGCCCACTTGCGGTGGGCCTCATCGTCGGTGGAGCCGATGACGAACATCATGCCCTGCAAGAACAGAATGTCGCCGTCTCGACGTCCCCGCTGACGGGCCAGGTTGCGTACGGTGGCGATCTGTTGGGCAATCGTGTCCAGGGACATCGCCGAGACGAACATCAACTCGGCGTGGCTGCTAGCAAATTCCAGTCCGGCCGGCGATCCGCCCGCCTGAGCCAGCACCGGGGTGCGCTGCGGAGAGGGCTCCATGAGGTTGAAGCCTTCGACGCTGTACCGCTTACCCGCATGGTTGATGTTGTGCACCTTGCCGGGATCGGTGTAGATGCCTTTCGCGGGGTCGTTGACGATGGCCTCGACGTCCCAGGATCCTTCCCACAATTTGTAGGTGACATCGACGTATTCGTCGGCCCAGGCGTAGCGCTCCTCATGCGAGAGGTTCCCCGGCAGGCCGAGATTGCGGAACGCGCTCTCATTGGCGGATGTGACGATATTCCAGCCGATGCGACCACCGGAGAGATGGTCGAGCGTTGACACGGCGCGGGCGAAGACGAAGGGATGGTGTGAAATGACGGAACTCGTGTAGAGGAATCCGATGTCCTGGGTTTCATAGGCCATCGCCGGGATGAGCATCGTGCAGTCGCCGATCGGGACGTTCATCGCCATCTCGAAGACGATGTCGCGCGAGCCTCGATATTCGCCCTGCACGCCGACGACGTCCGTGAAGAAGAACGCGTCGACCTTGGCCCGCTCTGCCTTCTTGGCCAGATCGACCCACATCTCCGCGGTCTTGAATGCGCGGTTATCGGCCTGTGGGTGCCGCCAGCTGCCATGGAAGTTGTGGCCGATCGCATCCATCACAAGCAAGGTGAAAATCATGCGTTTGGACATAAGCGCGCGCTCTTTTCGACGGACCGAATCAGTCAGATGCTGTACGACTGTATAGCAATACCGTGCCTCTGCGGTCAACCCTGCTCAGCGCATTACGTGTGAGCACTGGGTGTGCGGATGCACGTCGAAAAGGTCGCGATAGGACGGTGGTTGCCGACCGTCCTCGTCGGCAATGCCATATTTGACGGCGAGTTCCGCGCCGATGAGCGTCCGGCCGCTGAGTTCCATGAATTCGGGGTCGTTGTAGAGCGCCCAGATCACATGCCCGCTGAGTTCGGGGGTTTCGGCGGTGTCGAGGATTCGGCCGAATTTGTCGGGGTTGCCGGCGATGATGGTCCGGACGCGGTCGGTGAGCAGCGATCCCATCCACAGCGATACCGCGGCGATCCCAGTGTCTTTGAAGTCAAACGCCATATCGGCGGCCATCTTGTCGACGGCGGCTTTCGGTACTCCGTATGCGGGTCCGAAGGCGTAGTGCACGGACCCCGACGAGGACGTGAACACCACCAGGCCGCGGCGCCGCGGAAGCATCAGGGGCGCGGCGTAGACCGTGGCGACATAGCTGCTGCGGACGCCGACATCCAGGGTGTCGATGACGTTGAGCGGTTCTTCCCAGAACTTGGTGCGCCCCATCATCTCGTCGCGGATGATGGCGGCGTTGTTCACCAGGATGTCGATGTGGCCCTGTTCCTGCTCGATCCGGGCGAACAGTTCCTTGACCTGTTCGTCATCGCCGTGGTCGACGCGCACGGCGATGCCCTGACCCCCTGCGGCGCTGACCATTTCGACGGTCTGGTGGATGGTACCGGGCAGGGCGCCGTCGCCGGTGTTCTCACTGCGGCCGGTGACGTACACGGTGGCGCCGTGCTGACCGAGGGCGTGGGCGATTCCGGCTCCGGCGCCTCGGCTGGCGCCGGTCACCACTGCCACACAAGGGGCGGAAGACATACGGGGGTGTTCTCCTGATTGTCGGGTCAACCGATGACCGCGGGCATGGAATCCCAGCCCCGGACGGTTGATGTGCGCGAGCGGCGCGCATTGTCCATGTCGATGGTCCACTCGGGGAATCGCTTGAGCACCTCTTCGAGCGCGACACGGCCCTCGAGGCGGGCCAGTGGTGAGCCGACGCAGAAGTGGGCACCGCGACCGAAAGTCAGGTGGCCACCGGGCTTTCGGCGGATGTCGAACCGGTCTGGGTCCTCAAAGTGCCGTTCGTCGCGATTGGCCGAGGCGAGCATCAGAAGTATCGCGCTGCCGGCAGGCACGATCTGCTCCTGGAACGCCACATCTTCGGCCGCGACGTAGCGCGCGACGTGTGGCCCGGGGGGTTCGAAGCGCAGCAGTTCCTCGATCGCCGTCGGGATCAGCGACCGGTCTGCGGCGAGCTCCTTGCGCTGGTCGGGATGTTCGGCCAGCACCTTACCCATCCACCCGAACAGCCTCCCGGTGGTCTCGACACCCGCGCCGGCGACGACCGCGAGGAATATCACGAGTTCCTGTTTGGTGAGTTTGCGGGTGATGCCGGTCTCGTCCTCGAATTCGACGTTCAGCAACTCGGTGATCAAGTCGTCGGAGGGATGTTTCTCGCGCCACTCGACGTACTCACCGAACATGTCACCGGTGAAGTAGCGTTCCTTGTCGATCTGCATTGGCTTGCCAGCCTCGTTACGAAGCGAGGCGTTGGCGTGGGCACGCACCGCGGGCTGCTCGGAGTCCGGGATGCCGGCGAGCATGCCGATGGTCTTCATCGGGAGTTCGGCCCCGAGGTCCTCGACGAAGTCGAAGCGTTCACCACCGACCAACGGGTCGAGGCAGGCGGTGCAGAAGGCGCGCACCTTGTCCTCGATGGCGCGCATCTTCTTCGGTGTGAAGGCGCGCGAGACGATGGCGCGGTGGATCGTGTGCAGCGGGGGATCCTCGTTGATGAAGACGCCGGGTGGGATCACCGGATCGGTGAGGACGACTTCGAGGATGTCGCCTTTGGCCGAACTCAACCGAGCGGTGTCCTTGAGCGCCGCGTCGACGTCCGCGTAGCGGCTGATGCCCCAAAAGTTGTGCCGCTCATTGAAGTACACCGGGGCTTCGTCGCGGAGCCTGCGGTATGTCGGATAGGGGTCGAGGTCGATCTCGACGTCCCAGGGGTCGTAGTACAGGTCGCTCATTATGCCTCCACAGTCAGACGTCGGCGGGTTCTTTGCGTTCGGTGATCGGCCGTGCCAGACCCTGCTCGTCGCAGGCGCGCTGGAGGGTGTCCAACGTCTCGACCAGACCCGGGCCAAGCCGCGGACCCGGGCTGAAGTACGCCGGCAGGTGGCGCAAACCCTGGATGACGCCGATGCTGTCGTAGTGCACGGTGCCCTCGGCGACGCACTGGTAGTCGGGCATCCGGTCCAGCACGGCGGTGAGCATGGCCTTGAACACGGTACGTGCCACATTCGACCCGATGCAGCGATGCACGCCGAGTCCGAAACTGAAGTGCCGGTTGCCCTTCCGTTCCATGACTACCCGATCGGGGTCGGCAAACACCGCAGGGTCGCGGTTGGCCATCGCCCACGACAGCCACAGCCGGTCCCCCTCCTTGAGCGCAGTCCCGTTGAGGTTCATGTCCTCGGAGATGGTTCGGGCATCGCCGGGGGCCGGGGTGAAGTAGCGGAGGAACTCTTCGGTGGCCGGGTTCAACAGCGTGTCGCGCTGCTCACTGAGCCGGACACGTTCCCCCGGATTTTCTGAAAGCCATTCCAGGGCATGCGCCGTCAGCGCCGTCGTCGTGTCGAATCCGCCACCTATCAGCAGGTTGAGCATGCCGATCAATTCGATATCCGGTGGCGCCTGGCCATCGATCCGCAGCTTGGCGAGCGCGTCGATGACCCCGGGCCGCGGGTTCTCGCGGATCTCGACGAGGTTGGCGAACAGATCCATTCCCATCGCCAGGTACAGTTCGCGCACCCGTGCCGCGTCCGACGAGTCCGGAGGCGTGTACACCGACGCGTGTGCGGGTTCGTTGTAGAGGGACCACTTGTCCAGCGGCACACCGAGCATCGCCAGGGTCAGGACCGCCGGAACCACATTCGCCAGGTCGTCCACGAAATCGATCTCGCCGGTTTCGATGCGCTCGTCGAGGCAGGCGCGCACGATCTCCCCGACGAACGGTTCCCACCGCTTGACCGCCGCCGGAGACAGGTAGGGATTCAGCGCCGTGCGGTAGTAGCGGTGTTCCGGATCGTCCATCTCGAGCATGCCGCCGCGGAAGTTCTCCGCTTCGATCATCGTGGGAATGGAGATGCCCTTGTAGCCGCAACGCTCGTTGTTGACGTCGTGGTCGTTGGAGACGTGCGGGCAACGCGCCAACTCGAAAACCTCGGCGCTGCCGGCGGCCACCCAGTGCCCGTCGTAGGTGTCCGTCCATGCGATCGGGCACTTTTGCTGCATCTCATGGGTGATATCGAGGAACTTCTCCCGGTATTGCGTGTGGTGCCGGTCGAAGTGGTAGCGCGGGGCTCGTTCGAGATCGATACGTTCGTCGAGGGGGTTCACGTGTGCGCCCCGTTCTGGGCGGGTCCGGCGTCGCGCTCCACCTGAAAGACGATCGCCTGCTCGGGACACGACCGAGCCGCGTCGCGTACCTGTCGCCGGTATTCGCTGGGGACCTGTTCGTTGGTCACGTGGGCGTGGCCATCGAGGTCGTCGAGTTCGAAGACCTCCGGAGCGATCATCGCGCAGAGGGTGTGGCCTTGGCAGCGTGCCGATTCGACCCGTACTTTCACGTTGTTCCTTGCCTATCTATCGTTGCGGCACTGGGTGTTTGAGAGCCCGCCTAGATCACGGCGCCACCGTTGACGCCGATCACCTGTCCGGTGACGTAGCCCGCGCCGTCGGTGCACAGGTAGGAGCACAGTCCGGCGACATCCTCGGGCGAACCCAAATGACCGGCGGGGATCGCCTGTGCGAGGTACTCGGCCGGCGGCAGCTTTCCCAACTGCTGTTGTTCACGCAGCATCGGAGTGTCGATGGCGAAGGGCGGAATGCTGTTGGCGGTGATGCCTTTTCCGGCGTAGTCGCGCGCGATGGTCTTGGTCAATGCGATCACCCCGCCCTTAGTGGCCGAGTAATGCCCCTGACGTGGCGCACCCTGTTGGCCGGCCGCGGAGGAGATGGTGACGATGCGGCCCCAGCGGGCGGGCACCATGTCCGCAAGGCCCGCCTGCAGGCTCAGAAAGGTGCCGGTCAGGTTGACGGCGAGGAACCGATTCCACTCCGCCAGGGTGATCTGGTCGAACCGTGTGAAGCCGCCGATGGCCGCGCTGGTCACCAGGATTTCGACGGGGCCGAACTGCGCGCGCACCGTGTCGAACGCGGCGTGAACCGACGCTTCGTCCGATACGTCGACACCGACCGCGAGGGCCGTGCCTCCGCTCGCCTGGACCTCGGCGACAACCTTGACCGCGGCCTCCTCGTTGACGTCGAGGACGGCCACCCGGTGGCCGTCGGCGGCGAGACGAGTGCAGATCGACTGCCCTAGGCCCGATCCGCCACCGGTCACCACCGCCACTCGGCTCATGTCAGCCACTCCTTGCCCGCCACCCACACCCGTGAATGCTATACGACTGTATAGCGGAAGGCCCCGGCGAGCACAAGGCGGTTACCCCGACGGCTTTGCCCCTGGACAGCAGCGATCAATCAGCCGACTTCTTGGCGCGGTTTGGGCGTGCGCCGCCCCCGTAGACGATGTCTGCGCGGCCAGGGTCCCAGCGGTCGCGGAACACCACGTCGTCGATGGACCGTCGACGCACCGGACCGTGGTGACCGCGTGGCCAGCCGACGACGATGTGCCCGGCCAGGAACCATTCGTCGGGCACGCCGGTGGCCTCCCGCAGGATCCGTTCGCCGTCGTAGGACGCCCAGCTCGTCAAACACGCTCCCAAACCTTGTGCGCGGGCGGCCAAGTAGAAATTCTGCATCGCCGGGTAGATGGATCCGCCCTGCAGGAGCTCGGAGGCGAAGTCGTTCTTGTATGCGGTGAACAGCACCGAGGTGCACTCCCCCGCACGGTCGTGCAGCTCGTACGTGGCTCGGTTGTTGCGGGCGGCTCGGCTGTGATCGTCGACCGGCGGTCGCTTCATCCCGTAGATCTTTTCAATGGTGCCCAGCGCCGACCGCGCCGCTCGGGCAACGGCGGCACGTTGGTGCGGCGCGGACAGTACGACAAAGCGCCACAGTTGCGCGTTGGCACCGTTGGGCGCCCATGTCGCGGCCGTTAGGCAGCGGTTCAGTGTGTCCTCGTCGACGGGGTCATCCGTGAACCTGCGCATCGATCGTGCGGTCGAAAGCACTTCCCAGACGTCATCGGTGGAATCCGGCATGCCACAGGTGTACTCGACCCGCACGCGTCATGTCGAGAGAGTTCGTGGGGTTTGCCGCGAAAGCGTATGGCCGCGTTTCGCCCATGCTGTACAGTCGTATTGCATCTGTCCGGCTGGTGATGGGAAGTGGTGTTGTGGACGACAGGTTCTCGATGGAGGGGCGGGTGGCCGTCATCACCGGCGGCGGGACCGGCATCGGCCGGGCATCGGCGCTGGTGCTCGCCGAACACGGCGCCGACGTCGTGCTCGCCGGACGCCGGGAGGAGCCGCTGAAGGCCACGGCTACCGAGATCGAAGCGCTGGGACGGCGGGCGCTGGCCGTCCCGGCGGACGTGACCGACGCCGCGGCGTGCCAATCCCTCGTCGACGCGACGCTGGCCGAATTCGGCCGCCTGGATGTGCTTTTGAACAATGCCGGCGGAGGTGAGACCAAGTCCCTGATGAAGTGGACCGACGACGAGTGGCACCAGGTGCTGGATCTGAATCTGTCCAGCGCGTGGTACCTGTCGCGCGCGGCCGCCAAGCCAATGATCGCAGCGGGTAAAGGCGCCATCGTGAACATCTCGTCGGGCGCGAGTCTGTTGGCCATGCCACAGGCGCCCGTGTATGCCGCCGCCAAGGCGGGGCTGAACAACCTCACCGGCTCGATGGCCGCGGCCTGGACCCGCAAGGGAGTGCGGGTCAACTGCATCGCCTGCGGTGCGATCCGCACGCCCGGTCTAGAGGCCGACGCGGAGCGCCAGGGCTTCGACATCAACATGATCGGCCAGACAAATGGGTCGGGGCGAATCGCCGAGCCGGACGAGATCGGTTACGGCGTGCTGTTTTTCGCCTCCGATGCGTCCAGCTACTGCTCAGGTCAGACGTTGTACATGCACGGCGGCCCCGGTCCCGCCGGCATCTGAGACATTCGGGAGGCAGCCATGAGTGTCAGCCATCTGGGATTGCGTGTCCGCGATCTGCCCAAGGTGCAGCGGTTTTACCAGGCGCTTGGGTTCAGCGAGGTGAACCGCCTGACCGTGCCGGACAAGCTCGCGGCCGGTCTGCTGGGGTTGGAGCCGCCCATCGGATTCGAGGCGGTTTATCTGGACAATGACGGCTTCATCCTGCAGTTGCTCACGTTCTCCGGGTATCCGGCGCCGGAGGAGCCGGAACGGACGATGGTCGGGGCGGGGCTGACGCATTTGTCCATCGCGGTCGATGATTTCCCGGCGGCGCAAGCGGCGGTGAAGGACTCCGGCGGGAGCGTGATCGCCGATCCGGGTGGCGGTTTCGCCTGCATGGTGCGCGACCCCGAAGGCCAGCTGCTCGAGCTGGTCCATTCCAGCGTCCGCCCCGTCCCGAAGACCTAGGTCGTCAGCCGAGTTCGCCGGCCATGTCGGCGTACCGGTCGAGAAACGCCAGCGTCGTCGACGGGTCGAGCGCGTCGCGGCGGCCCCCGCCCAGCACCACCCGGGTGAAACCCAGATCCCGGTAGCTCGCCAGCCGCCGCAGCGACGGGTCACCCCAGACCATGATCGTCAGATCCAGGTCGCCTGCGTCACGGCCGACTTCTTGTGCCGCGCGGCGGAACTCCGCCAGCGCGGTTGGCAGATCGGGAAACGCCGCGTCACCGGGCAGCCAGCCGTCGGCCCATGGCAGGCAGCTGCGGATGGCCTTGGCACCGGTGGCGGCGGCCAAGAGCGGGGGGTGGGGACGCTGCCTCGGTTTTGGATTCGACCACACCGCCTCGAAATCGACGAAATCCCCGTGGTATTCGGCCTCGTCGTCGCTCCAGAGCGTGCGCAGCGCGGCGATCATCTCACCGAGCGCCCGGTAGCGCTCAGACCATGCCAGGCGAGGGCGGGCGACCGCGAGTTCGCCGCGAAATCCCACCCCGACGCCCAACATCAACCGCCCGTTGCTGATGTGGTCGAGCGTCGCGACCTCCTTGGCGAAAGTGAACAACTCGCGTTCCAAGGGAAGCGCGACCGCGGTGCCCAGACGCAGGTTCGACGTGGCCGCGGCCGCGGTGGCCAGCGACAAGAACGGGTCCCAGATGCGCTTCTGTGCCTGCAACAGCGCCGGATGGAATCCACCGGCGGCCGATACCGGGATCTGCGGGTGCTCACCGACCCACAGCGATTCGAACCCTCGCGATTCGAGTTCTGGTCCGAGCGCGGCGAGGGAGACATCCCCCGGTGTGTTCAGCGAGACGTATCCCAGCTCCATCGACGCTCCTTCGGGTCAATCCGCGCGCCGGCAAGCGCCCCTCTGCTATACGATCGTATAGCAGAGGCATAGTTGCGATCCCGCGAGGACGAGGAGTGCGATGCACGCGGTGACAGAAGGCCAGATCTCCTACGATCCCTACAACGTCGAGATCGACGCCGACCCTTACCCCACCTACCGGCGACTTCGCGACGAATCGCCGCTGTATTACAACGAGCAGTTCGACTTTTGGGCACTGAGCCGCTTCGCCGATGTCGACGACGCACTGCGCGACATCGACAACCTCAGCTCCGCCAAGGGAGACATCCTCGAAGTGGTCAAGGCGGAGCCGGTGATGCCGGCCGGCGTGTTCATCAACGAGGACCCGCCGCTGCACACCATGCACCGCTTACTGGTGTCACGCGCGTTCACGCCCCGGAAGATGAAGGCGATCGAGAATCAGGTGCGGGCATTCTGCGCGGCGTGCCTGGATCCGCTGTCGTCCGGGGATCGTTTCGACTTCACCCTTGATCTGGGTGCGGAGATGCCGATGCGCGTGATCGGGATGCTGGTCGGCATGCCCGACTCGCTGCAGCGCAGTGTCCGCAAGGCGGCGGGGCAGCGGTTGCGCAACAGGCCCGGCGAGCCGCTGCCGGTGAGCAAGAACAATTACTTCAACGGCAACATGTTTCGTGATTACGTGCAATGGCGCGAGCGGAATCCCTCCGACGACCTGGTCACCGAACTGTTGGCGGCCGAATTTCGGGACGTGAACGGCGAGACGCGCCGATTGTCGGCCGGAGAACTGCTGGTCCTGCTCGGCGTCATTGCCAACGCCGGCACCGAGACGGTGGGCCGGCTGTTCGGGTGGCTCGGCAAGCTACTGGGTGAGCATCCCGATCAACGCCGCCAGCTCGTCGAGAAGCCGGACCTGATCGCGAGCGCCGTCGAAGAGGTGCTGCGGTTCGAACCCCCCGTCCACAACATCGCGCGCTATGTCGCCAAAGATGTTGATTATCATGGGAAAACCGTTCCTGCCGGGAGTGCGTTGCTGCTGATGACGGGTGCAGCCAACCGCGACGAGCGCCGCATCGCCAACCCCGACCGGTTCGATGTCCACCGCAGCGTCAATCACCTGGCGTTCGGGCGAGGCACCCATTTCTGTCTCGGCGCCTCGCTGGCCCGGCTGGAAGGTCGGGTCGCGCTGGAAGAGATCCTGAAGCGCTGGCCGGACTGGACCGTGGACCTGGACAACGCCGTGCGGGCGCCCACCGCGACCGTGCGGGGCTGGGACAGCATGCCGACGGTGCTCGGCTGACCGTGCGGTCAGCGGGCGCTGATCGGCACGTTCAGCCGGCTGTCGGGGCCCGGGACTTCCGCAAATTGCATTGCCCAGGGCGGCTTCCCGTGCTGCACGACCCACGTCGACCCGTTGGCATCGAGGGGCGCCGTGACCGCGGCCAGGACGGCGTCGGCGATCGCCTGCGGTTCCATGACCGGCACCCCGGCGCCCTCGACCAGTCGGCGCCGGTTTCCGAGCACGCCCGTTTCGGTGATCCCCGGGCAAACGGTGTGCACTGCAATGCCTTCCGGCGATAGGTTGGGCGCAATGGCCCGCATAAAGCCGACAACGGCGTGCTTGCCCAGCGAGTAGACCGGGTCGGGATGCCAAGGCAGGATTCCGGCCAGTGAGGCGGTCGCCACGATCGCGCGCTCGCCCGCGGCGGGACAGGCCCGCATCGCACGGACGGCGGCGCGGGCGCCGAAGACGACCCCGTCGAGATTCACTCCGAGGGAGCGACGGTAGTCGGCGGCCTCCAACATGGCGATATCCCCGGACCAGCGAATGCTGATGCCCGCGTTGAGAAAGGCCACGTCCAGGCCGCCGAACTCATCGAGGCAGGACTCGAACGCGGCGTCGATCTGCTGAGGGTCGGAAACGTCGCACCCCCGTGCGAGGCCACCGATTTCATCGGCGACCGTACCGGCGGAGGCCTCGTCGACGTCGACGACGCACACCCGCATGCCGCGGCCGGCCAACAGCTGCGCGGTGGCACGGCCGATCCCCGAGCCGCCGCCGGTCACCATCGCGACCCGCCCATCGAGCTTCATCGCTGCCGTTCGACTCGGCGTCGCCGTGGTCGTCCTCGCGTTCCGCCGACGTTCACCACCGTTCGGCGGGAACGTCTTCGATGGTCAGCGGGCGGGCGTAGGAGGGATCGGTGCGGTCCCACTTGCCTTTGATGAACCCCTTGACAGCGCCGGAGGCCATCACCGACGAATCGCCACTCATCATCCACTCCAGGGTGCAGCGGCGCAGCGCGATCTTCCAGACGCCGTGCCGGCGCTCGAGGCGATCGAGGTAACGGCCGCCCATCAACGACACGACCTTGCCGCCCTTGGCCCGCATCGCCCCAATGACGTAGCTCTCCGCATGGGCCTCGTCGCCGTTGATCTCGCAGGTGTGGGTGGTGATGTTGTGCAGGTGATCCTCGAAGACCATGCTGTGCGCCTCGTTGGCCCAATCCCCGTATTCCGGGCCGAGTTTCACGGTCGGACCGTGCTCGTCCACCCCGTCCTCGAAGTAGACGCTACCCATCAATTCCGCGTCGTGACGGTCATGGCCGCGCGACTGATTCATCACGCAATCGAGGATCGCAGTGCGGTCCTCGAGGTACTGCACCCGCTCCTGCAGCTGCTTGAGCTCGTCGCCGTTGGTCATGACGGTCCTTCCGCTGAAATTTCTCTGCGCTGTACGTCTGTATAGCATACAGCGGCGCGCAGTCGTCCCGGCGGGCCATTATGAAAGTTCGATTAACCGGAACCCTCGAATGAGGGCAACCTGTATGGCGAGCTAGGCGTTGGTCAGCTCGGCGTAGCGCGCGATGTGCTGGTCGGTGGTGCCGAACTCGTATTGGATCGCGGTGAGCCGTTTGAAGTAATGGCCGATTGCCAGCTCCTCGGTCATCCCCATCCCGCCGTGCAGCTGCACGGCTTGCTGGCCGATGAAGCGTGCCGCACGGCCGATGGTGGCCTTGCCGACCGATACCGAACGGGCACGGATCGCCTCGTCGGCCTCGAGATTGAGGATGGCCAGATAGACGGCGGCGACGGCCTGTTCGAGTTCCATGTACATGTCGACCATGCGGTGCTGCAATACCTGGAAGCTACCGATCGGCTGCCCGAACTGCTTGCGTTGCTTGCAGTATTCGACGGTGTCCTCCAACACTTTTCGCATGCAGCCGACCGCCTCAGAACAGATCGCCGCGGCGCCCTCGTCCCGCGCCCGGGCCAGCGACGGCCCTGCCTGGCCCTGTTCCCCGAGCAACGCCTCAGATGGCAACCGCACCTCGTGAAACACGATGTCGGCCGCGCGCCGGTCGTCGATGGTGCGATACGGGTGAATCTCGATGCCTGGTGCGTCACCCTTGGTGAGAAACAACGAGATTCCGTCGACGCCCTCCGTGCGCGCGGCGACCAGCAGGTGCGTGGCCAACGGTGCGGCCACGGCGACGACCTTCGCGCCGTTCAATACCCAGCCATCGCCGTCGGGTTGGGCGACGGTCTTTGCCACCTGCCGATGATCGGCCGAGTCCGGCTCCCCGGCGGCCAGCGCGACCACCGCGGTGCCGGCGATGATCTCCTTCAGCACGGCTGTCGCCTCCGGGCCTCCGGCGCGGTGCAGCAGCCCACCCGCAACGACCACCGTGTCGACGTAGGGTTCGATCACCAGGGCGTGGCCGAGCTCCTCGGTGATAACCATGAGTTCGACTGGGCCACCGCCGATTCCGCCGACGTCTTCGGGCAGGGTGGCGCCCAGGATGCCCAGCTCGGTGGCGAATCCGCGCCAGATGTCCGGCTGCCAGCCGGCACCGGTCTTCGCGGCCGCACGGCTCGTTTCGAGGTTGTATCGCGCGGCGAGAAACTTCGCGAGCTCGTCGCGCAGCAGTTGCTGCTCGTTGGTCAGGGTGAAGTCCATCTACAGTCCCAGTGCGGCCTTGGCGAGGATGTTCCGCTGAATTTCGTTGCTACCGGCGTATATCGAGCCGGCGCGGTCATTGAAATATCGCAGCGGCGCGACCGCCTGCCACGGCTCGCCGGTCAGGTATCCGTCGGGCGGCGGTTCGAACTCGGCGATGGGGCCGCCGGGTGCGGTCACGTGCGGCTGGTAGGCCCGGCCCCGCGGGCCGGCCGCCTCCAGCGCGAGCTCGGTGAGTGCCTGGCTGAGCTCGGTGCCCAAGATCTTGAGCATCGACGACGCGGTGCCGGGGTTGCGGCCGCCGGCCGCCGCGGCGAGCACCCGGTATTCGAGGACCTCGAGCACCTCGGCGCGGATCCGCGCGTCCGCCAGCTTGTGCATGAAGGCTGCGTCGTCGGCCAGCCGGCCGCCGGCCGGGCCGGGCTGGCCCTTGGCCGCGTGACCGATCTCCTCGGCGGCCACTTGCAAGGCCGGCGCCACCGCGCCACCGCCGCGTTCGAACTCCAGCAGATATTTCGCAACGGTCCAGCCACTGTCGATATCGCCGATGACGTTGGCTTTGGGCACCCGCACCTCGTCGAAGAAGACCTGGTTCTGGATCTGTTCGCCAGAGGTCATAACCAGTGGGCGAATCGCGATGCCGGGTGAGGCCATCTCGATCAGGACGAAGGTGATGCCCTGCTGCTTCTTGTCCATGCGCGAGGTGCGCACGAGCGCGAACATCCAATTCGCCTCGGCGGCATGGGTAGTCCAGATCTTGCTGCCGGTACACACCAGATCGTCGCCGTCGGCGACGGCCGCCATCGACAATGCGGCCAGATCCGACCCGGCCTCGGGTTCGGAGTACCCCTGGCAGAAGAACACCTCACCGGTCAGGATGCGGGGCAAGAAGTAGTCTTTCTGCGCATCGGTGCCGTATTTGATGATCGCGTGAGCGACCATCCGAATCCCCATCGGCGACAGCGACGGCGCACCCGCCAGCGTCGATTCGCGACTGAAGATGTAGTGCTGCGTGAGGCTCCAGTCGCACCCGCCGTATTCGACCGGCCATGCCGGCGCGGCCCAGCCCCGTTCGTGCAGAATCGCCTGCCACGCCATGCTCGCCTCGTGCTCGGCGTAGACACTAGTCATCAACCGTCCGGCGCGCCGCAGCTCGGGAGTCAGCTTCTGGTCGAGAAAAGCCCGGACCTCGTCTTGAAACGCGCGATCCTGTTTCGACCACAGCAGATCCATGAGTTTCTCCGGCCATGACGTCGTATCACCGCGATGTTCGCGTGAGTCTAGCTCTCACCGAACCGGCGGTAGCTTGGGGTCCATCGGGTCCGCGCTTGCACAAACAGCACAGCAACTTGAGCTGGACGGCGTCGAGGCGCCGTCGGCACGATCGAAAATCACTACGTCCCACTCGATCTGGCTGCTGTCGATGGGGGAAAGCCGCGCGACCATCGTGGATGCGAGAGCAGACGCGCGAAAACACCGCAGCACAATTAGATCGCCCCGCAGTTTGACGTGGTGGGCAGCCGGGCGAATCGGTCGGCGACCCAGTCCAGTGCCATGTGTGCATCGACGACCATGGGAAGCGCATGGTTGATCGCCAGCTTGTTCAACAGAGGCGGCTCCTCGTTGGTGTTGAACTGGACATCGGCGCCCCGAGCGCACCAGTCGAGGGCCATCTGATGCGCGGCCGTCCACGGCACGAGCGGGTCGTAGCGGTTGTTGTTCACCAGCACCGGCCCGGTGGGGTTGAGCAGGCCAATGCGTTGCTGGTCGAACATCGTCTTGAATGGTTCCTCGTCAACCACACGTGCGATGTCTTCGGTGAAGTACCGGTCGATATGACGGAACATGAAGTTGACGACCGTCTCACCCACACATTGGTTCTGAGTCTTGGCAAAGTGACAGCAGCTGACGGGTCTCTCACCGCTCAACTGGTCGCGCGCAATGTGCGCCGCTACAGGCAGGAGCGCGGAATGTCGCTCGGCGAAGTGGCGCGACGATCAGCGCTGTCCAAACAAACGCTGTCGAAAATCGAGCAAGGGCAAGGCAATCCAACTATTGAGAAACTTGTCCAGATCGGTGCTGCCCTCGACATCCCGGCCCGCCGCCTGCTCACCGAGTGGGGCACTCCTGTATTCGTGCAACGCGGCGATGCCGCCGGGCGCAATGCGGCGGGCGGGTACCGGGTGCGCATTCTCGACGAGGTCTACGGCACCGGTTATGTCCGCACGCAGCTTCTGGAGTTGGCGCGCAACGCTCCTACCGACCAGAGACCTGAGCCAGGTTCACCGGGAACACTCCACCATCTGTACGTCATCAGTGGCGAGCTGCAGACCGGGCCATTAATCGAGCCGGTCAGACTTTCCGCCGGGGACTTCGTGCGATTCCCCGGCGACGTACCGTACGAGCACAAGTGTCTCAGCGCCCACGTGGTCGCACATCTGGTCACCACCGTCCCCCAGCTACACCAGTTCGACCACTTCCACCCATGACGATTTGACTACACCCTGCGGCGCGCGGCGATCGATTCAACCTATTGCGGCGGCACAAAGCGTGCCGGGCGATGACCGCAACCGCCAATGTCCTTGATGACGACAGGAATTGCCTCGCGAAACGCGAACCTGACGGCGAGCGGTTATAGCCCGCGGAATTCGAACGGCTAGACCCGTTACTGATTTTGCATTCTGTCTGGCAGCTCCGCCGCTGCCAGACTCGTGTAGGCGACTGCGGTGTTGCAGAATTCTCGTCAAAAGGTCGTCGATGCGGTCGACGTCGAATGTCGATGACGTCGGAGATGGTCGGCCAGCGGTAACTTCAGCGGGGCAATATGGTCATTCCTGTTGCGGCCTCCGGTGGCCTGGTGTCGCCGGGTTAGTGTGCGTGGGTCGGCTTCCGTCAACAGGCCGACAGAAAAGTTGGGCACTCCATGACAGCAGCAGAAGCGTCGGCTCTCGAAGCGCGGGTCGGCCACTACTACCGGATCGACGACACTTACCAGGTCGGCCGCGAGAAAGTTCGCGAGTTCGCCCGTGCCGTGCAGGACTACACCCTGCGCACTGGAAACTCGACGCTGCCGCTGAACTGGGATATCCGGACCTGGTGGCGCCGCTGACGTTCACGTCGGCCCCGGCCATGGCCGCCAATCGGCACTTGTTCGAGTCGGTGGTCATCGGTTACGAGATGTACCTGCAGACCGAAGAAGTCTTCGAACAACACCGCCCGATCGTGGCCGGCGACGAACTGCACATTGACGTCGAACTGTCCTCGGTGCGCAGGATCGCCGGCAGAGACTTGATCACCGTGACCAACACGTTCACCGACACCGCCGGCGAGCGGGTGCACACCCTGCACACCACCGTCGTGGGCGTCACCGCCGAGGATGTCGATCCGACGATCAGGAGCGTCGCGGAACAGGTGATGATGCACGACGTGAACCTCGCCGGAATCGACTACTCCGACGAGGACTACGAGAAGACACTGCGCCCGGCGGACGAGGTTCGGATCGCCCACGCAGGCACGACCCGCACCCCGGGAACACCATCCTTCGATGACGTGAAGGTCGGCGACGAATTACCGGTCCACCACGCCCGACTGTCGCGCGGCGACCTGGTGAACTACTCCGGGGTGGCCTGCGATGCCAACCCGCTTCATTGGGACGAAAACCTCGCCAAATTGGCGGGGCAGCCCGACGTGATCGCCCACGGAATGCTCACGATGGCGTTGGGTGCCGGATTCGGCTCGGCATGGTCAGGCGATCCCGGTGCGGTTACCCGCTACGCGGTGCGGCTGTCCCAGCCCGTGGTCGTGTCGGCCACCGAGGGTGCCGATATCGAATACAGCGGCCGGATCAAATCGCTGGACCCGGAAACCCGCAGCGGAGTCGTGATCGTCGGCGCAAAGTCGGCCGGCCGCAAGATCTTTGGCCTGGCGACGTTGAACATCCGCTTCCGCTGAGACTGCACTTATCGTGGTGGTCGGGTCGTTTGTCACCGCGCCATGTTGGCAAAGCGCGACAGGTGCAGCTGGTGCGCAACAGTCACCGTCTTCGTCGGGCCGTTGCGGTGTTTGGCGAGAATGAAATCCGCCTCTCCCCCGCGCGGATCGTCCCGTTCGAACGCGTCCGGCCGGTTCAGCAGGATCACCATGTCGGCATCTTGCTCCAAGCTTCCCGATTCGCGAAGGTCGGACAGCATCGGCTTTTTGTCGGTGCGCTGCTCGGGACCGCGGTTGAGCTGGCTGATCGCGACGACGGGAACCTCGAGCTCCTTGGCCAAAAGCTTGAGGTGGCGCGAGAATTCGGACACCTCGAGCTGTCGCGACTCGACCTTCTTTCCCGACGACATCAGCTGCAGATAGTCGACCACGACCAGACGTAGGTCGGCTTTCTGCCGCAACCGGCGCGCTTTGGCGCGGATCTCCATCATGGTCAGGTTCGGCGAGTCGTCGATATACAGTGGGGCCTCGCTGATTTCGCTCATCCGCCGCGCCAGCCGCGTCCAGTCCTCATCGCTCATACGGCCCGAGCGCATGTCCGCGAGTTTGATTTTCGCCTCCGCCGACAGCAACCGCATCACGATCTCGGACTTGCTCATTTCTAGCGAGAAGATGACGCTGGCCATCCGGTGCTTGATCGAACACGAGCGTAAAAAATCTAGTCCTAGCGTCGATTTCCCCACTCCAGGCCTGGCCGCCACGATGATCATCTGCCCGGCGTGCAGACCGTTGGTCACCTCGTCGAGCTCGGTGAAACCGGTTGGCACACCGCGCGCCACGCCGCCGTTGGAGGCGATGGCGTCGATCTCGTCCATCGTCGGCTGCAACAGATCCTCAAGCGGGACGAAATCCTCCGTCGTTCGCCGCTCGGCCACCTCGTAGATCTCGGCCTGCGCTCGGTCGACGACCTCGGCCACATCGGCGCCCTCGGCGCCCGCGTAGCCGTACTGCACCACCCGGGTTCCGGCCTCGACGAGCCGCCGCAGCAGCGCCTTCTCGGCCACGATGGTCGCGTAGTAGCCCGCGTTGGCCGCGGTCGGCACCGTCGAGATCAGCGTGTGCAGATACGGCGCGCCGCCGATCCGGCGCAGCAGGTTGCGGCGATCCAACTCGGCGGCGACCGTGACGGCGTCGGCCGGCTCCCCACGCCCGTACAGATCCAGGATCGCGTCATAGACGTTCTGGTGCGCGGGACGGTAGAAGTCCCCGGGCCGCAGCCGCTCGAGCACGTCGGCGATGGCGTCCTTGCTCAGCAACATGCCGCCCAGCACGGCCTGCTCGGCCGCGAGATCCTGCGGCGGTTGACGTCCGAAGTCCTCGCTGGGCGACGATGCATCCATGCCCGACGTCAGATCATCGACGACCGCCATGGATTCCCTTCTCCCGTGATCCACTCACCCGAACATACATTCGATAGCTGACATTGAGGGTAGGTCAAGGTCCTGACACCTTCGCCCCAGAGCATTCGCGCGCCAGACGCCGGGACGACGTTAGACGTTGCTGGCTACTAGGTAAAAGGGGTGCTGTTCATGAAGCTGTGGATCGTGTGTGCATATCCGTCGACACCTGTGTTGACCGGGGTGTGGAGAACCTGTGGATTAATGCAAAGGGCTAGGACATCAGTGCAGATACCAGCCATACAACGCCATCAAATTTGTGTGGACAAGAATCTCTACGGCGTGTCGGGCCAGGTTACCGTCCCGGGCGTGTTGGCTTTCCGCGACATTTTCCCAGCGTTACGGGCCGGTAACGGGGACCGGCCGAATGCACCCGGGAAATAGTTCGCTAGGGGGCATGTCCGCGACCGCCCGGGGCGGACGGCGGCCGCAAGGCCGCTGCACAACGAAGCCCGGCGGCGGCCGATCAAGGCCACCGCCGGGAATGAGCAAATGTGGGGCGCTTAGCTCTGCGCCACTACCTCGAGCGCAACCTCGACGTCGACCTCCGGGTGCAGGTGCACCGCCACCGGGTGGGTACCGAGGGCTTTGATGTGCGACTTGGGCAGCCGGACGATCCGTTTGTCCAGGTTGGGACCGCCCGCCTTCTTGATCGCGGCGACGATATCGCCGGCGGTCACCGAGCCGAACAGCTTCCCGGAATCCGCGGCGGTTTTCACGGGCAGCGAGACCGGCCCCAGCGCCTCGATCGCGGTCTTGAGCTCGTTGGCGTGGCCGAGGTCGCGCACCGCCTTGGTTTCGCGGGCCCGGCGGATGTCGTCGGCCTGCTTCTGCGCGCCGCGCGAGGCCACGATCGCCAGACCGCGCGGGAGCAGGTAGTTGCGGCCGTAGCCATCCTTGACCTCGACAGTGTCGCCGACGGTACCGAGGTGGTCGACGTCAGCCGTCAGAATCAGCTTCATCGTTTTCGTACTTTCAGTTGGCCTTCAGCGACTATCGCGCCGAGGAGGTGAAGGGCAGCAGCGCCACTTCGCGGGCATTCTTCACCGCGATGGCGACGTCACGTTGGTGCTGCACACAGTTGCCGGTGACGCGACGCGCACGAATCTTGCCGCGCTCACTGATGTAGGTGCGCAGCAGCGCGGTGTCCTTGTAGTCGATCGTTTGATCTTTTTTGGCGCAGAAGACACATTTCCGTGCCTTGACCGGCTTTTCCGGAGCCGGGCGCCGCTTGTTGGACTTGGCCATGTCTGTCTTTCTTTCCTTTTTCTACTGCTGAAGTTTCTTAGAAGGGCGGTTCGTCGTCGCCGCCGCCGAACGAGCCCGATGCCGGCGCACTGCCCCAGGGGTCGTCGGCCGGTGCGCTGCTCGCGGGCGCCGCCTGCTGGCGGGATCCACCGCCGCCGCCACCGCCGAAGCCGCCACCACCGCCACCGCCGCCACTGCGCGAGGCCTTGTTGACCTTGGCCGTGGCGTACCGCAGCGAGGGACCGATCTCGTCGACCTCGACCTCGACGACGGTGCGCTTCTCGCCTTCACGGGTCTCGAACGAACGCTGCTTGAGCCGGCCCGTGACGATCACGCGGGAGCCACGGGTGAGGCTTTCGGCGACGTTCTCAGCGGCTTCCCGCCAGATGTTGCACCGCAGGAACAGCGCCTCGCCGTCTTTCCACTCCCCACTCTGGCGGTCATAGATGCGAGGCGTCGACGCCACCGTGAAATTCGCGACGGCGGCACCCGACGGAGTGAACCGCAGCTCAGGGTCTGCGGTCAGGTTTCCGACGACGGTGATAGTGGTGTCACCAGCCACAGTTTCCTCCTCGTTCCACGCTGTTGCTCGCCGCTCCGGTAGTGGATGTCATGAGCGTGTTCTCGCTGAGAGCCTACGCACGTGCGCCCCGCCGTGGGTCCACGGCGCGGCCACGATTGTTAGTGCTTGTCGGTGCGCATCACTTTGGTGCGCAGTACCGACTCGTTGAGGCTCAGCTGGCGGTCGAGCTCGGACACCGTCGCCGGCTCGGCTTTCAGGTCGACGACGACGTAGATGCCTTCGGCGTGCTTGGCGATCTCGTAGGCCAGCCGGCGCCGGCCCCAGATGTCGACCTTGTCGACGGAGCCGCCATCCTTGCGGACGACGTTCAGGAACGTCTCCAAGGACGGGGCCACGGTGCGCTCGTCGAGCGTGGGGTCAAGAATGACCATGATTTCGTATGGACGCATGGAAACCTCACCACCTCCTCTGGTCTCTAGCGGCCACGGCCTATCCGTGGCAGGAGGGTCGCCTGCGTCGGCAACCGCATCAGGCTACCGGATAGCGGCCTGACCAGAAAAATCCGGGAGAGGGGGCAACGTCGCTATCGACGGGCGGCCAGAAATTCCTTGGCCCTGGCCACCGTCGCCGGATCGGCCTTGGCGAGTGCACCGGAGTCGAAGGGCGGCTGCGGGTCGTATTCGATGAGCAGCTGGGCGGCCTGCGCGGCCTGGCGATCGACGAGGAGCTCCACCAGCCGCAACGCCATGTCGATGCCGCTGGAGATCCCCGCCGCGGTGATGATCCGCTGCGGTAGGTGCTCGACGACTCGTTCCGGCACGTACCGCGCGCCCAAACTGTTGAGCAGCTCGGCGGCGCCCCAGTGGGTGGTGGCGGTCAGCCCATCCATCAGCCCCGCCGCAGCCAACAGCAGCGCGCCGGTGCATACCGAGGTGGTGAACCTGGTGTTCGGATGCACCGCCCGCAGCCAGTCGCGGATGGACTCGTCGTGGATCAGCTGGCGGGTGCCGATGCCGCCGGGGAACACCACCACGTCCGGCGCGCTCACCTCGTCGAAGGTGGCGTCGCAGCTGACGCCGAGCATCCCGTTATCGGTCCGCACCTCACCGCGACGGTGCCCGACGAACACGACGTCGATCGACGGAATGCGTTGCAGCACGTCGTAGGGGCCCACCGCATCCAGCGCGGTGAAGCGCGGAAAGATCGGAATCGCAACCTGTGTCATGGCGCCGCGCTGCTCGCGATCGCGGGTTCTTGGTCGGCCTGGTCGGATGCCCGCGCGCTCGCACGGCGTGACCCCGCCGGCCGCAGCCAGTCCGGTAGCCAGCCGGGCGGGGCGTCGGGTGCGCGGTCGAACGGTCCGCCCGACGGGTCGTCGACCCGTCCGCCCCAGCGCACCAAATCCTCGTCGGGCCGGTAGATCTGACGGATCACCAGCGCGCACAACCCGATGACCGCGACGTCCCGCAGCAGCACCGTGGTGGTGAAGAACTGCTCGGGCAGTGAACGGTTCGGGTTGCCGTACAGGTAATACATCCGCGGCACCCACACCAACGCATCGATGGTCATCCAGGCCAAAAGCACCCGACGATGCGGTAGCGCGAGCACCGCCAGCGGCACCAGCCACAGCGAGAACTGCGGGCTCCACACCTTGTTGGTCAGCAGAAAAGCCGCCACCACCAGGAACACGACCTGCGCCACCCGAGGCCGTCGCGGAGCGGTCAAGATGATGAATGCGATTGCCGCACAACATGTCACGAACAGCACCGCCACCACCGTGTTGAGCACCGTCGGCGGCTGCCAGAACCCCAGCTTGGGATCGAAACCCCGCCAGCCGGTGAACGACTTCACCACGTTGTACAGCGAGTCCATGTCATCGCCACGTCGCGTATTGAGCCGGAAAAACTCCGACCATCCGCGCGGAAAGAACACCAGCACGGGCAGGTTCACCAGCAGCCAGGTCACCACGGCCGCCACCGCGGTGCGGCCCCACGCGCGCAGCCGCCCGGTCCGAATTCCCAACAGCAGCATGGGGCCCAGGAACAGCAGCGGGTACAGCTTCGCCGCGGCCCCAAACCCGATCAGCACACCGGCCAACACCGGCTTGCGCCGCGCCCACGCCAGCAATCCGGCCATCGCGAAACCCGTTGCCAGCGCATCGAAGTTGGTGAAGATCTGAAAGATCAGCACCGGCGACGCCGCCACCAGGGCCGCATCCCAGACCCGCCGCCCGGCCAGTCCCGCGGACGCCCAGACGGTGGCCAGCCAGGCCAGCGCCAGCCCGAACGCCGAGATGTTGAAGAACATCACCACCTCGGCGACCACCGGAAGCGGGGCCAGCTTGCTCAGCGCCGTGTAGGTCTTGGCCAGCGCCATCGAGACGTACTGATACATCCCGGTCAGCACCGGATACTCCATGTAGCGCACCGCGGGCCGGCCGTCGTAGCGGATCTGCTGGGCGCCGGTGGAGTCGGTCTCGATCCAGCTCGACTTGTACGGAAACTTGCCCTGGCTCAACAACTCCGCGCCGTAAAGCGGCACGGTGTCGGAGTAGCACAACTCGTAGTAGGCGCGCTGGTTGTCCCAATTGGCCACGCGCTGATCGCCGGTGCCGGTGCCGGTGCTTTGCAGGCAGGCCGCCTTGGTCGACCAGCCGAGCGCCAAAAAGACCAGCCCGATCAAAAACATCACCCGCAGCGGGGTCATCAACCGGGCGCGGCCGATCAGCGCGTGCCGACCGACGGGGCCCCCGACGACGTCGGCGAGCGCGGCGCCCAGAAAGTCGGTGCGGCTCGGGCAGTCTCGGTTGTGGGCGCTACGCAGATCCGCGGCCAGCGGCCGCGGCGAAATGGTCGCGCCGTGTTCCGCGTCCCCGGTCACGGCGGCGGGGACGGCGCTTGGGGCCCACCCGGCGGGACACCCCCGCCCGGCTCCGGGGAGCCCGGCGGGCCACCGCCGGGCGGCGGAGGCGCCAGCGTGATCGTCGTGGGGGGACCGACCGGGATGGTGATGCCCGGCGCCACTTCGATGGTGGGCTGGATGACGGTTTCCGCCGGCGGCTTCGGCGGGGGCGGCGGCGCCGGCACACCCGCATAGCCGCCGATCTCGGCCGGCTTGGGGAAGGATTCGTTGGAGGTGCCCTTAAGAGCCCCGTCCATGGTGGCCTTCCAGATATCCGAGGGCAGGCCCGACCCGTAAACCGGTGCGCCCGAAGCCGTTACCAGCGGCTGGTCGCCCCTGGCCGTACCCAGCCATACGGCCGTCGACAGCGACGGCGTGTAGCCGACCATCCAGGCATCCTTGTCCGAGTTGGTGTCGCCCAGCTGGGTGGTGCCGGTCTTGGCCGCCGACGGCCGGCCGCCGGCCAGGGCGTGGCCGCGGGAGTAGCTGGCGATCGGCGCCATGGCCGCGGTGACATTGTCGGCGACGGCCTTGGGGATGCGCTGCTCGCCATTGTTCTCGGACTTGCTCGCGTCGAACAGCACCTGGCCGTCGGAATTGACGACCTTCTGCACGAAATGCGGCCGATGATAGACGCCGGATGCGGCCAGCGTGGCATACGCCGAGGCCATATCGATCACTCGGGTTTGGTACTGGCCCAACACAATTCCGTTGTTCGGCGGTCCACCCTTGCCGTCCTCGGACAGCGTGTGCGCCACGCCGGGGAAGCTGGTCGCGACGCCGGCCTGGTGCGCCGCGTCGGCCACGGCCTGCGGTCCACCCTTGAGCTTGAGCATCAGCCGGTAATACGAGGTGTTCAACGACTGCTTGAGCGCCTGGGCGATGTTGCACGTTCCGCAACTTTCGCCCTCGACGTTGCTGATCTTGATGCCGTCGACGGTCAACGGCGAACTGTCCACCTGATAACCCAGGCCGATCCCCTGCTCGAGCGCGGCGATCAAGCAGAACACCTTGAACGACGATCCGGTCTGCAGTCCGGCCTGAGCGAAGTCGAAACCGTTGGCGTCGCTTCCGCCGTAGTAGGCCCGGATGGAGCCGTCGTGCGGATCGACCGACACCACCGCCGTGCGCATGTCGGGGTCTTGGCCGTCAAGGTATTTCGACACGGCCTTTTCGGCGGCCTGCTGGGCCTTGGGATCGATGGTGGTGGTGACCTGCAGACCCTGGGTGTTCAGGGTCCGCTCGTCGATGTTGAACAGATCCATCAGTTCTCGGGTCACTTGGCGCTCGATGAGCCCGTTGGGCCCGGTCGTCTGGTTTTCCGCGCGCGCCTGATCGGGCGGCACGGTCTGCGGGAACACCTGCGCGGCACGGTCGTTCGACGACAGCGCCTTGGTCTCCACCATGCCGTCGAGCACCCAGTTCCAGCGCGCCAGGGCGCCCTTGGGATCGACGGCCGGGTCCAGCGTGGAGGGCCGCCGGATGAGCGCCGCCAGCAGCGCCCCCTCCGAGACGGTGAGCTGCTCGACGGGCTTGTCGAAGTAGGCCTTCGACGCCGCGGAAATACCGTAGGCGCCGCGGCCGAAGTAGATGATGTTCAGGTAGGCCTGCAGCACTTCGTCTTTGGACCACTCGCCCGACATCTTGGTGGCGATGACCAATTCCTTGGCCTTACGCATCAGGCCGCTGATGCCGTGTTGGGCCGAGCCGACGAGGGCGTTCTTGACGTATTGCTGGGTGATCGTCGATCCGCCCTGCAGGTCCCCGCTGCCGAACAGGTTGTTGCTCACGGCCCGCGCGAAGCCGCTGAAGTCGAAGCCGGGGTTGGAGTAGAAGTTGCGGTCTTCGGCGGCGATCACCGCCTGGCGGACGTGCACGGGCACCTGATTGAGGTTGACGTCGACCCGATTGCCCTCCGGCGGAATGATTTTGGCGATTTCCGAACCGTCGCTGGCCAGAATGGTCGAAACCTGGTTGGTACGAAGGTCACCCGGCTTGGGAATGTCGACGATGAAGTACGCCATGCCGAAGGTGACGATCGGCAACAGCACCAACACGACCGCACACAGGTAGGCCACGCGGCGCACCCACAGCCAGTTGACCTGCTGCGTCCAGGCCCAGTCGCGCCACGGCCCGGCCGTGCGCCTGCCGGGACCGTCGGGCCCCCCGGGCCCCCCACGCCGCGGCGGTGGAGGAGGAGGTCCACTGGGCGGGCGGCCTCCGAAGCTGGCGCGCTCTTGCCGGCCGGATGCCGGCCCCCGGCGGTCCAGGGCGGCCTTGACCTCGTCGAGCGCGTCACCCCGCAACGGCGTCGACGGGGGGCCGGCCAACGCGGCTTTGACTTCGTCGAGGGGGTCGGACCGCCGCGGCGCCCGGTCATCTCTGACCGGCGGCAGGATGGTGGTCAGGCGATCGTCGGGCGGCCCGGGACGGCGGCGATTGGACGGCGGCGCATTCCGTCGTCCCGGCACCTCCGGATCGGCGCCCCGCCTCTCAGGGTCGCGGCGGTCGTCCTTGTCGTGGTTGCCCACCCGCTCGGTCCCTGGCCCACGCTGGTCACCGGACGACTGGCTGTGCCGTCCTTCGTCATTCGAGCTCATTCAGTGGCCGTGCGGGCGCCGTTGCGCGCCGTCCGCGAGCGCCCGCTGCCCCGGGGAGGAGACGCCGGGCGCGCCGCACCGAGCACATATGACTTGACGAGGTGATTCCAGCTGCACGTGCGGCACACCTCCACCACGTGGACCGCGAACTCGTCGAAGCGGGTGGCCAGCATCACCAACTCTTCGGCGGTGCGCGCCGAACCCGAGACCGCCCCCAGGTGTTCGCCGAACACCCATGACACCAGCGTCAGCTGCTCCTTGCGGCAGATCGGGCACATGACCTGGCTCGGTTTCCCGTGAAACTTGGCGGCGCGCAGCAGATACGGGTTGGCGTCACACACCTCGGACACACCCGTGCGGCCCGAATAGACCTGGGCCAGCAGTGAGCGCCGCCGGAGCGCGTAATCCACTACTTGTCGCTGCAGTCGCACGCCCACCAGAGTACGACGCCATCCCGACCAGTGATACGCAACCAAAACTGTGGCGGACCGCGCCGCGGCGATCGGTGGCGGTTTCTGCGCCCAACCGGGGCCGGACTTCTACGATCATCCCGTGGCGAAATGGCTTCCGACACCGCTCGCCGGCGGGGTGACGGCAACCACCCGCGCCAAAGACAGCGATCGTCAGAACACCTGCACGATCCTCGACAACGCGCTGAGCGACGGCGAGGTCTCCGCTGAGGAGCACCGGGAACGGGTCAGCGCGGCCACCAAGGCGGTGACGCTGGGCGACCTGCAGGGTCTTGTTGCCGACCTGCAATCCAACACCGGGCGGCAACTGCCCGCCCGCGACTCGCGGCCCACGCGACCGCGGCCGGCCGGGTGGGGCACGCTGGCCGCCGCCTTCGTCGTGTCGGTGCTGCTGGGCGTGGGCATCGGATGGGGCCTCTACGGCAACACCCGCTCGCCGCTGGACTTCACCACGGACCCGGGAGCGAAGCCCGACGGCGTCAACGCCGTGGTGCTGACCCCGCCCACGCAGCTGCACTCGGTCGGCGGTCTCACGGGGCTGCTCGAGCAGATGCGCAAACGGTTCGGCGACACCATGGGCTACCGGCTGGTGATCTACCCGACCTACGCTGTGCTGGACCGTCCGGACCCCGCTGACGACCGGCGGGCGCTGGCCTATACCTACCGCGGCGGATGGGGCGATCCGACCAGCTCGGCCAAGAGCTCCTCGGACGGGCCCGTGGCGGTCGACCTGAGCAAATTCGACGTCAACGCGGCCGTCGGCATCATGCGCGGCGCCCCCGAGTCCCTGCGCATGAAGCCGTCCGACGTGAAATCGACCTATCTGATCGTCGAGCCGGCGAAGGACCCGACCACGCCCGGGGCGCTCACGCTGTCGCTGTATGTTTCCAGCGACTACGGCGGCGGCTACATCGCTTTCGGCGGTGACGGCACCGTCAAACAGATGAGTTTGCCCACGTAGCGTCCGGTCCCCGGCGCACCTGAGCCCCATCGCGCTGTGACGAATTGCAAACCAACACCAAGTGGTGTTGTGGCTAATATATCGGGACGATACGATTGCGCGAGGCGTCGGACCGTCGTAACTGGCCATGCAAACCGTTTTTTGAAGGGGGTGAATCGATGCTGGAGCTCGCCATCCTGGGTCTCCTGATCGAGTCACCCATGCACGGCTACGAGTTGCGCAAACGGCTGACCGGTTTACTCGGCGCGTTCCGGGCGTTTTCGTACGGTTCGCTCTACCCGGCCCTGCGGCGCATGCAGGGCGAAGGGTTGATCGCCGAGGACGCCGCGCCGGCCGGGACGCCGGTCCGGCGGGCCCGGCGCGTCTACCAGTTGACCGACGAGGGCCGTCGGCGTTTCGGTGAACTGGTGGCCGACACCGGTCCCCACAACTACACCGACGACGGCTTCGGGGTACACCTGGCGTTCTTCAACCGGACTCCGGCAGAGGCGCGGATGCGCATCCTGGAAGGCCGCCGCCGTCAGGTCGAGGAACGGCGGGAGGGTCTGCGTGAAGCCGTGGCGCGGGCCAGTAGCTCGTTCGACCGCTACACCCGCCAGCTGCATCAATTGGGGCTCGAGTCCAGTGAGCGCGAAGTCAAGTGGCTCAACGAGCTCATCGCCGCGGAGCGGGCTATGCCCGGCCTCTCCGAGCAAACATAATCCCCGCACGAACCAGCATCCCAGTCAGAGGTCAGAGGTTAGGAGAACGCCCATATGAGTGAGCATCAGCCGCAGGAGTCGACGGAGGTACGAGTCGCCATTGTCGGCGTCGGTAACTGCGCGTCTTCGCTGGTTCAGGGCGTGCAGTACTACTACGACGCCGACGCGAACAGTACCGTGCCCGGCTTGATGCACGTGAAGTTCGGCCAGTACCACGTGCGCGACGTGAAGTTCGTGGCCGCGTTCGACGTGGACGCCAAGAAGGTCGGATTCGACCTGTCCGAGGCCATCTTCGCCTCGGAGAACAACACCATCAAGATCGCCGACGTGCCGCCCACCAACGTGACGGTGCAGCGCGGCCCGACGCTGGACGGCATCGGCAAGTACTACGCCGACACCATCGAGGTGTCCGACGCCGACGCCGTCGACGTGGTCCAGGCGCTCAAGGACGCCCAGGTCGACGTGCTGGTCTCCTACCTGCCGGTTGGGTCCGAAGAGGCCGACAAGTTCTACGCCCAGTGCGCCATCGACGCCGGCGTGGCGTTCGTCAACGCGCTGCCGGTGTTCATCGCCTCGGACCCGGTGTGGGCCAAGAAGTTCGCCGACGCCGGCGTGCCGATCGTGGGCGACGACATCAAGAGCCAGGTCGGCGCGACCATCACCCACCGCGTGATGGCCAAGCTGTTCGAGGACCGCGGCGTGCAGCTCGACCGCACCATGCAGCTCAACGTCGGCGGCAACATGGACTTCCTCAACATGCTCGAGCGCGAGCGCCTGGAGTCCAAGAAGATCTCCAAGACGCAGGCCGTGACCTCCAACCTGCAGCGCGAGTTCAAGACGAAGGACGTGCACATCGGCCCGTCCGACCACGTCGGCTGGCTCGACGACCGCAAGTGGGCCTACGTCCGCCTCGAGGGGCGCGCCTTCGGTGACGTGCCGCTGAACCTGGAGTACAAGCTCGAGGTCTGGGACTCGCCGAACTCCGCCGGCGTCATCATCGACGCGGTGCGCGCCGCCAAGATCGCCAAGGACCGCGGCATCGGCGGCCCGGTGATCCCGGCGTCGGCCTACCTGATGAAGAGCCCGCCGCAGCAGCTGCCCGACGACATCGCGCGCACCCAGCTCGAAGAGTTCATCATCTCGGGCTAAGCAACCCTTTCGCGACCCGCGAGCGTAACGCCACGGCGATCTTCCCTCGAGGATCCGCCACGGCGTTACGCTCGCGGCCGTTGCGGCCAAATCATCGACACGATGCTGTGCAGGTGCTTAGCATCATCTTTCGATGACCGTTCAACCCGCAGCGTTCCTGCGCACCACGCTCCCGCTCGACCTGTCGCGGCTCGGCGAACTCGACAGCGGCCGCTACCACTCGATCTGGCTGCCCGATCACATGGTCAGCTTCTGGCCCGACTCGATCTGGACGCCCGAGTTCACCGATCTGGCCACCGCCTCCCCATCGCCGCACCGCCACCTGGACGGGCTCGCCGTCGCGGCCGCGGCGGCCGTGCTGACCGAGCGGGTGCCGCTCGTCAGCGCCGTGGTCGACACGGTGCGCCGCCATCCCGTCATGCTCGCGCAGACGGCGGTGACGATCGATCACCTCGCCAAGGGCCGGTTCGTCCTCGGCCTGGGCAGCGGCGAGAGCGAAAACACCCTGCCCTACGGCTTCGACTTCTCCCGTCCGGTGAGCCGTTTCGAGGAGGCCCTGACGGTGATCCGGCTGCTCTGGCAGAGCGACGGGCCGGTCGATTTCGACGGCCAGTTCTACTCGCTGCACCACGCCCGTCTGGACACCGAACCCTACGAGGGCCGGACACCGCCGATCTGGATCGGCGCCAGCGGCCCGCGAATGCTCGACATCGCCGGCCGGCACGCCGACGGATGGTGGCCGGCGGGCGCATGGACTCCCGAGCACTACGCCGAGATGCTCTCCGCGGTAAGGGCATCCGCGGAACGCGCCGGACGCGACCCGATGGCGATCACGCCGAGCTTCATCCAGGTGTGCCTGATCGGCGAAGACGACACGGCCCTCGCCGAGATCCTGCAGGCCCCTTTGGTCAAGGCGTTTCTGCTACAGGTGTCCGCGAAGACGTTGCGCGACTTCGGTTTCGAGCATCCCATGGGGGACGCTTGGCGTGGCTTCCAGGACATCGACCCCGCCGTGCTCACCCGGGACCGCATCGTCGAGTTCCTGGGCAAGGTGCGCCCCGAGATGGTGCTGTCCGTGGTGCCCCACGGGACACCGAAAGAGGTCGCCAAGATCGTCAAGACCTATGTGGACGCGGGGCTGCGCGTCCCCAAAATTCTCGACTACGGCGCCATGGCCGGATTGACGTTCGCGCAGGCCTCGACGGCGAACGTTCGCGCGGCCGAGGACGAACTCGTGCGACTGTGCGGAGACCCGTCGTGACAACGCTTTTGGATGCCGAGGAGCTGCTCGCCGGCGCGGAGGCCGAAACCGGGCTGAGCGACTACGACGATCCGACATTGCCGGAGCGCTTCGCCGTCGCCGTCGACCATCTGAACCGCCTCGGCCTGGACGCCGACGGCAGATTCGAGGCCGCGCAGGTGTGCCGATGGCTGCTGACCTCACGGCTTGAACTCATCGAAGACCGCAACCGGTACCCGATCGGCGACGAGGTGATCGACTCCCCGATGTTCGTCACCGGCGAACCGCGTTCGGGGACAACGCTGATGCACGCCCTGATGTCCGTCGACCCGCAGGCACGCGCGCTGCGGTTCTGGGAGGTGATGTATCCGTCGCCGCCGCCGGGTCTCGCCGGTCCCGACGACGAGCGCCGGGCGCGCGCCGACGCCGACTGGCGCGAGATCAACGCGAAGATGCCGAAGTGGCTGCACAGCCACCCCTACAACGACATGCTCGGCGACGGCCTTCCCGAAGACGAGCGCACCTGGGCATTCGACTTCCGGGTGATGACACCGACCGCGTGGTGGCGGGTACCCATGCAGTCCCTGGTCGGCGGTCTGGCCACCGACCCGGCCGCGCAGTACCGGCTGCACAAGGCCATGCTGCAACAGTTGCAATACCAACGTCCCCCAAAATATTGGGTGCTGAAGGGGTTTCACGGATTTCGGCTCAAGGAGATGTTCGACGCCTACCCCGACGCCACCCTGGTCTGGCTGCACCGCGACCCGGTGCAGGTCGCGGCCTCACGCACGATGATGATGGCCGACATCGCCGAAGGCATGGTCGGTTCGGTCGACCTGCACGCCCTGGCGAAGATGCATCTGGAGTTGACGCGCGATGGCGTCGCCAACACCATGACCAACCCCATGGTGGACGATCCGCGCATCCTGCACATCCGCTACACCGACTTCGTCGCCGACCAAATCGCGACGGTCCGGCGGTACTACGAGTTCGCCAGACGCCAACTCACACCCGAGGCCGAATCGGCGATGCGCGACTACCTGGCCAACAACCGCGGCGACCGCTACGGCAAGTTCTACTACTCCACCCAGCTGCTGATCGACATCGGCGGAGACCTCGATGCGCTGCACACCGAATTCCAGGCGTTCCGTGAGCGATTCGGCGTCGAGATCGAAACCAGGGGCTGACGTGACGGCGCCGCACAAACGCCTGTCGGTCCACGACGTCACCTTCTTCGGCGCGCCGCTGGCAGAGGTGGCACAGCACTGGGCGGCCCTCGGTGTGTCGCGGCTCAGCGTCTTGGACAGCGAGCTGCTCGACCCCCGTTTTCCAAAGCTGGTGCAGCGCAACGCCTACATGGTGGAGGCGGTGTGCCACATCTTCGGCGGTGGTCGGCTCGACACATCCGGGACCGCGGCGCGGGATGCGCTGCTGGCGGTGATCGATGCCGCGGCCGCAGTGGGCGCGCGGGTGGTCTACATGCTCACCGGCGGCCGCGGCGCACTGACCTGGCCGCAGGCCGCGGACCGATTCAGCGCCATGATCGCTCCCTGCGTCGAGCACGCGAGGCGGGCGGGGGTGGCGCTGGCGATCGAGAACGCGTCGAGCCTCTACGCCGACATTCATCTCGCGCATACCCTGCGCGACACCGTCGCGCTGGCCGAGATGAGCGGGCTCGGAATCTGCATCGAGCTGTTCCACTGCTGGGCGGAAGGCGATTTCGAACCGATGGTGCAGCGGGCATTGCCACGAACCGAACTCATCCAGCTCAGCGATTACGTGCTGGGCGACCGGGCGCTCCCAGGGCGCGCGGTGCCCGGCGACGGCGCGATCCCGCTCGAAGCGTTCCTTGCCCAGGCCCTGGCCGGCGGCTACGCCCACGGATTCGACCTGGAACTGATCGGGCCCCGCATCGACACCGAGGGCCGCCTGCAGGCCGCGCGACGCGCCTGCGACGTCGTCGGCGCGATGCTGAGCAGATTGGGTGCCTGACAATGGGTTTCGGTGACGGCCCCGACGACGCGACACTGCAATCGGCGTGGACCGAATTCTGCGCCCAGCTGGAGCGCGCGGGCCGGCAGGTGTTCAAAGACGCCAACCCCGCTACCGCAACCCACCGCGTGGATGCCTACCGGTTCCTCACCCAGAACCTCGGCCAGGCCTTCGATCTGGCCCTCGAAACCCGCGACACCGGCTACCCGGCGCTACACACCTTCAGCGGCCCCACCCGCAAACTCGGCGGCGACTGCGCCGACTTCACCTATCAACAGGCATGGATCGACGGGCACTCCACCTACCGGCTCACCGGCACCCGCGGCACCGCGCGGTTCTTCAACGTCACCGTGCAGGGGCGACGCACGCCCGGCCCGGGCGTCCTGCACGAACCCTTCGGCGACGCACCGGAAGCCAACCTGCTCGGCCACCAACTCGACATCGGCGAGCGCGGCGAGCTCGAGCTCTACATCGGCGGTCCCGAGCGGGGCCCGAACTGGCTGCCCACCACGCCGGAGTCACGAAAGCTGTTCATCCGCCAAGGATTCGACAGCTGGGACGAGCTTCCCGCGCAGCTGCGCATCGAGCGCGTCGACATGGCCGACCCCAAACCGCTGCCCGCGCCCGCGGACATGGTCGAGGCGATGCGCTGGGCCGGCGATTTCGTCACCGGCCTGATGTCGGATTGGCCCGAGTTCCCGTTCCACTACGGCGGTGTCGACGCCGACCACCCGAACCGCTTCCCTGGCGTCGGGGCGACCGACGCCGACGCCAAGCGCGGTCGCGCCGCCGCGAACATGTATTGGGAGCTGGCCGCCGACGAGGCGCTGATCGTCGAATTCGAAGCCCATGACGGGCTATGGATGTTCACCAACATGGGCGTCTTCTTCAACAGCATGGACTACCTGTACCGGCCGGTGAGCTACACGCCGAGCCGCACCCGGATCGACCGCGACGGACGCATCCGGCTGGTTATGGCTCACCGTGATCCCGGCGTGCACAACTGGCTGGACACCCAGGGCTTCGAACGCGGCAACCTCACCTACCGCCACATGCTCGAGGGCGGACCCGTCGCGCTGGGCACCCGGGTGGTCAAGCACGACGAACTGCCCGGCGTGCTCCCCGAGGGAACCGCCATGGTGAGCGCCGAACAGCGGGCCGCCGCGATGTGGGAACGCTTCCGCGGCATTCGCCGCCGCTATGTGCTCTAGATGGTGCGGGCTAGGGTCAAGGATCGTGACCGAAGTATCTGAGGACGGGCTGGCCGGGCTGTCCGAATTCTCGCTGCTGTCCGAAAACGCCGAGCAGGCCGGGGTGTCGGGCCCACTGCCCGACGTCGAGCGCGTCGAATCCGGCACCGGTGAAGCCAAGATCAGCGCGCTGCGCTGGGGCGGTGCCGCGCCGCGCATCGTGTTCATCCACGGTGGCGGGCAGAACGCGCACACCTGGGACACGATCATCGTCGGCCTTGGTCAGCCCGCGCTGGCCGTCGACCTTCCCGGGCATGGCCACTCCGCCTGGCGCGAGGATGGCGACTATTCGCCGCGG
Source organism: Mycobacterium sp. NTMscope_MAC_269 (assembly GCF_976985695.1). Lineage (NCBI taxonomy): Bacteria > Bacillati > Actinomycetota > Actinomycetes > Mycobacteriales > Mycobacteriaceae > Mycobacterium > Mycobacterium sp. NTMscope_MAC_269. The sequence goes on along the minus strand of NZ_OZ335668.1, from coordinate 4,799,167 downwards.
CTCAACGCCGACACCTTGCTGCCGATCCTGCGCGAGCACGCACCATCGGCCGACCTCGTCGTGGGCATGTCGCTCGGCGGACTGACCGCGATCCGGCTGGGCGCGGTGGCGCCCGAGCTCGTCAAGGAACTCGTGCTGATCGACGTCACGCCCTCGGCGCTGCAACGCCATTCCGAGATGACCAAGGAGCAGCAAGGCACCGTGGCGCTGATGCACGGGGAACGGGAGTTCCCCAGCTTCCAGGCCATGCTGGACCTGACGGTCGCCGCCGCGCCACACCGCGAGGTGAAGGCGCTGCGGCGCGGGGTGTTCCACAACTCCCGCAAGCTCGACAACGGAAGCTGGACCTGGCGCTACGATGCCATCCGCACCTTCCCCGACTTCTCCGGCCTCTGGGACGACGTCGACGCGTTGTCCGCACCCGTGACCCTCGTGCGCGGTGGCACATCGGGTTTCGTCAGCGACGACGACGCGGCCGAACTCGACCGTCGCGCAAAGCATTTCCGCGCAGCACACGTGGTCGAGAATTCGGGACACTCGGTGCAGAGCGACCAACCCCTCGCGCTGATCGACCTGCTGCGCGGGGTGCTCGACGCGCGCTGAACCGGCATGAGCGACCACGACCCCAACGCTAGAGCTTCCGGGCGCCCGCGTGACGCCTCGATCGACGAGCGCGTGCTGTCGGTGACCCGCGGCCTGCTGGTGGAGGTGGGCTGGGACGAGTTGAGCATGCGCCTGGTCGCGGCGCGGACCGGCGTCGGGCGATCCAGCCTGAACCGCCGCTGGTCGTCCAAGGCGGAACTGGTGCTGCACGCCATCCTCGGTGAAACCCCCGACCTGGCACCGTTTTCCGGTACCGACCTGACCGGCTGGATTGACTGGGTGGTGCGCGGTAGTCACGAATTGTTCGGCAGGCCGGACGTGCGGGCCGCGGTACCGGGCTTACTGCTGGCCCTCGGCGAAAACGACGACTTACGCAGGGACCTGTGGGAAAGGTTCAGCGGGCCGGCCGTGCAGCTTTTCGCCGACGACGTGCACGCGACGACGCCCGCCCAGCGGCGCCGGGCCGACGTCGACGCCCGCGCGACCCTGGCGATGGCGGCGGGCGCCGCGCTGTTCGTCACGACGGTCGCCGTCGAGGACGACTCCGAGACCCTACGAAAGCGGATCGCTCACCTGTTGATCACGGCCGTCGCGGCGTCCCACCCGCAATGACTCGACAATCGCCGCTTTCGGGGACCGCCAGGTGATTCCGAAGTCGCCCACGGTCTTGCTGTCGTCAGTGGGGGTGGCGGCGGTCAGCAGCAGCGCCGCCTCGTAACTGAGGCCGTCACCGAGCGCGATGTAGCGGCCGGCGGCGTCGGCCAGACGACCGATGCCACGCAACAGGCCCGGCGACAACGGCACGCGCCGCACCCGGCGGCCCAGCCCCTCTTCGAGCGCGTCGATCATCTCGTCGAAGGTGAGTAGGTGCCCACCGCACACGTAGCGGTGCGGGCCACGACCGGCCTGCATGATCCGCGCGTGCACGTCGGCGACGTCTCGCACGTCGACCATCTGCATGCCGCCGCGGACCTTTGGTGCCACCGCCCACCGCGCGATCGGCGCCCATCCTTGTTCGGTGATGCCGGCGGCAGTGCCGAACGCCGGCCCCACGACGCTCGACGGATACGTCACGACGACGGGCGCCCCGGTCTCCTGCAGCCGCCGGGCGACCCGGTCGGCGTACCCCTTGGTCTTCGCGTACGCGCTGCGGCCAGGCGCCGGGGGCGAGTCCGGCGTGATGATGCCATCGGGCGGCGGAAACAGCGCGCTGTAGCTGCTGACCAACACCACCGGGTCGAGCGCGAGGTCGACCGCGCGAGTCAAAATCGCCTCCGTCGCATAGGCATTGACCTCCCACATCAACGGCGCGCGGCGTTCGTCGGTGCCCACGATTCCGGCGGCATGCAATAGGGCGTCGGCTCCGGTGAGGAGTTCCTCAATGGTCGCGGCGGATCTCACGTCACCGGTCAACACCGTCACCGAACCGAGCGCCCGTAGCCGGTCGAGGACGGTGTCGGGGTCAGTGGGAGTGGCCAACAGCTTCACGTGGTGGCCGGCCCGGATCAATGCACGCACCGTGTGCGCGCCGAGATATCCGGTTCCGCCCGTCACCGCTACGCGCATAGATAGTTCTCCGCTCTGTGATCGTTCCGTCCGTGCTATATTTCGGTGCCAATGGTATCGAAACTGGCGTTCAGTCCCCTGCGTCTGGGTCCCCTCACCCTGAAGAACCGCTTCATCAAGGCGGCGACGTTCGAGGGCGTGATGCCGCGCGGCACCGTCAGCGAGGCGCTGATCGACTTCCACACCGAGGTCGCGCGCGGCGGGGCCGCCATGACGACCGTCGCCTACTGCGCGATCTCACCGGGCGGCCGCGTTCACCGCGACACCGTCGTGCTGGACCGCGATCGCGTGCCGCAACTGCGCCGGCTCACCGAGGCCGTACATGCGGCGGGCGCTCTCGTGTGCGCCCAGATCGGCCACGCCGGGCTGGTCGCCAACACGCTGTCGAACCGGGCGCCGACCCTGGCGCCGTCCACCCGGGTGAGCGCACCGGCCATGGGACTGGTTCGCGCGGCCACCTCCGAACAACTCGACGCCGTCGTCGACGGATTCGGGACGGCAGCCCACAACGCCGTCGACGCCGGATTCGACGCACTCGAAATCCACATGGGCCACGGGTATTTGCTCAGCTCGTTCTTCAGCCCGAATCTGAACCGGCGCACCGACCGCTACGGCGGCGACACCGTGCGCCGCGCCGAACTGGCCCGCCGCGTGGCCGAACGGGTCCGGTCCACCGTCGGCCACTCCGTCGCCGTCACCGCCAAGTTCAATATGGACGACGGCGCGCGGCGCGGCTTCTGGCTCAACGACAGCATCCCCACGGCGCAGCTTCTCGAGTCCGACGGGCACCTCGATGCGTTGCAACTGACCGGCGGGAGCTCGCTGCTGAACCCTATGTACTACTTCCGCGGCGATGTCCCGATGGACGAATTCATCGCCTCCCAACCCCGGCCGGTCGGTCTGGGTCTGCGCGTGATGGGCCGGCGCCTGTTGCGGGCCTACCCCTTCGAAGAGGCGTTCTTCTTGCCGCTTGCGCGCCAGTTCCGCGCCGCGGTTTCGATGCCCTTGATCCTGCTCGGCGGCATCAACCGGCTCGACACGGTGGATGCCGCGTTGGCCGAAGGTTTCGAGTTCGTCGCCATGGCCCGAGCGTTGCTACGAGATCCCTTCCTGGTCAACCGCTTTCGCGATGAAACCGCCACCGAAGGCTCGTGCATCCACTGCATGAAATGCATGCCCACCGTGTACAGCGGAACGCATTGCGTGGTGCGCGAGCAGATCGAGGCGACGCCAGTGGCCTGACGGAGGCCTACGGTGGGTCCTATGACTCGCGACGACATCCGCATCGGTGTGCAGCTACAACCCCAACACGCTCCGCAATACAGCCAGATCCGCGACGCCGTGCGCCGGTGCGAGGACATCGGCGTGGACATCGCCTTCAACTGGGACCACTTCTTCCCGCTCTACGGCGATCCGGACGGCGCGCATTTCGAATGCTGGACGATGCTCGGGGCCTGGGCCGAGCAGACGTCGCGCATTCAGATCGGTGCGCTGGTGACGTGTAACTCCTACCGCAACCCGGAACTGCTCGCCGATATGGCCCGCACCGTCGACCACATTTCCGACGGACGACTCGTCCTGGGCATCGGGTCGGGGTGGAAGCAAAAGGACTACGACGAGTACGGCTACGAATTCGGCACCGCCGGTAGCCGCCTCGACGACCTGGCGACCGCGCTCCCCCGGATCAAAGACCGGCTGACAAAGCTGAACCCGGCGCCCACCCGGGAAATCCCGATCCTGATCGGCGGCGGGGGCGAACGCAAGACGCTGCGGCTGGTCGCCGAACACGCGCACATCTGGCACAGCTTCACCACCGCCGACGAGTTCCCCGCCAAGTCGGAGGTGCTGGCGCGCCACTGCGCCGACGTCGGCCGCGATCCGGCCGGCATCGAACGCTCCGCGGCCGTGAAAAACGGCGGCGAACTGCTGGCTAACGCCGAAACCCTCGTCGGCCTCGGCGTCACATTGCTGACCGTGGCATGCGACGGCCCGGGTTACGACCTGACCGACGCCGAAGCGCTATGCAAGTGGCGCAATAACCGTTAAACGGGCACCGGGGCGGCTTTGCTCCAGGTTCATCCGCCAAACGCCTCAACGCACGCGTCAATTCATGAGAAACTCTCAGCGCTAGATGCCCGAACTGGCGCGAAAGAGACTCAATAAAAAGATGCCGAAGAAATACGGGGTCAAAGAAAAAGACCTGGTTGTTTCGCACATCCTCCATTTGTTGTTGACTGGCAAGCTGCGCAGCGGGGACCGCGTCGACCGCAATGAAATTGCGCTGGGCTTGGGAGTCAGCCGGGTCCCCATTCAAGAGGCACTGGTCCAACTCGAACACGATGGCATTGTGTCCACCCGTTACCACCGCGGCGCCTTTGTCGAGCGATTCGATGAAGCCACCGTCCTCGAACACCACGAACTGGACGGGCTGCTCAACGGGATTGCGTCCGGCCGTGCGGCGACCAACCCCACCCCGCGGATCCTGGGACAGCTCGATGCCCTCATGCGCTCGCTGCGCACGGCCAAGGACGCGCGCGCGTTCACCGACATCGCCGCCGAATATCGGCGCACCGTCAACGACGAGTACGCCGGGCCGCGGCTGCATGCCACCATCCGCGCCTCGCAGAATCTCATCCCGCGCCTGTTCTGGACGACCTATCAGGGCGGACGCGAGGAAATGCTGCCGTTCTACGAAGACGAGACCTCCGCCATACATCGTCGCGACCCCGCGGCCGCGCGGGCGGCGTGCGTCGACCGCTCTTACCTGATGGCCCAGACCATGCTCGGCGAGTTGGTTCGGCGCCGGGTCATCACGCCGCCCGATGACGTCCGTCCCGTGGTTCCCGGTCCCCTTCAGGTGATTACCGGAGGAGAGACGCTCTCCGCCGAAGCTTCGTTGGCGCTGTAGAACACACTCTGACCGGGCCGCGCCGCCGGCCAGTCGATACGGTGGCAGTGATGAGTTTGCCCGTGCGCCGGCGCACTACGCGCCTTGCAAAACTGTTCGCACTGGCCTCGACATTGCTGGTGGTGTGGGGGTCGACGTCGATCGCGCTGGCCGGTCCCGCGGCCGCAGACCGGAACCAATGCGCGCCCGCCGGCCCGAAAAGCGCGGCGGTGCTGCCTGAGGAGCTGGCCCGTAGCCGTGCCATGGGCCGGCCCGACGAGCACACCACGCCCGGCGTCGAGCCGTTGAATGCGGTGAGCATCGACACCCTGGGGTTGGGCACGCCCGGGGTGTTGACCGTCGGCACGCTTTCGGGCGCCCCGCCCCACATCTGCATCACACCGACGGGCCAGTACAGCGGTTTCGACAACCAGTTGCTGCGGGCGATCGCCCGCAAACTCGGACTCCAGGTCCGCTTCGTCGGAACGGATTTCTCAGGGTTGCTCGCCCAGGTGGCGACGCACCGCTTCGACGTCGGGTCGTCGTCGATCAAAGCCACCGACGAGCGCCGCAACACCGTCGCCTTCACCAATGGCTACGACTTCGGCTACTACTCGCTGGTGGTGCCCCCCGGCTCCGCGATCAAGGACTTCCGCGATCTGGCCGCGGGGCAGCGCATCGGCGTGGTGCAGGGCACCGTCGAAGAGTCCTACGTCGTCGACAACTTGCATTTGCAGCCGGTGAAGTACCCCGACTTCGCCACGGTGTATGCCAGCCTCAAGACGCGCCAGATCGACGCGTGGGTGGCGCCGGCCGGGGAAGCCGCCAGCACGATCCAGCGGGGCGATCCGGCGGTGATCGTGGCGCACGCCTTCAGCAACGAGGGATTCGTCGCGTACGCGGTGGCCAAGGACAACAAGCCGTTGGTGGATGCGCTGAATTCCGGGCTGGACGCCGTCATCGCCGACGGCACCTGGTCAAACCTGTACTCGCAGTGGGTGCCCCGCACCCTGCCGCCGGGCTGGAAACCCGGATCCCTGGCCGTCCCGGCGCCGGTCCTGCCGGATTTCGCCGCCATCGCCGCGAGTCAGCACCACAAAAAGGTGGGCCCGACCGCGCCGAAATCGACGCTCGCGCAGATGCGTGACTCGTTCTTCGACTGGGACATGTACCGGCAGGCCATTCCCGCTCTCTTCAGCACCGGCTTGCCCAACACGTTGATCCTGACCAGCAGCGCCAGCGTGATCGGGTTGGCGCTGGGCATGCTGCTGGCCGTCGCCGGGATCTCCCAGTCGCGCTGGCTGCGCTGGCCGGCGCGGGTGTACACCGACGTGTTCCGCGGGCTCCCCGAAGTAGTGATCATCCTGATCATCGGGCTCGGCGTCGGGCCGATCGTGGGCGGGTTGACCAACAACAACCCCTACCCGATCGGCGTTGCCGCGTTGGGGATGATGGCCGCGGCCTACGTCGGCGAAATCCTGCGCTCGGGCATCCAAAGCGTGGACCCCGGCCAGCTGGAGGCCTCCCGTGCGCTGGGGTTCAGCTATGCGGCGGCGATGCGCTTGGTGGTGGTTCCCCAGGGTGTCCGACGGGTGCTGCCGGCGCTGGTCAATCAATTCATCGCCTTGTTGAAAGCCTCTGCGCTGGTGTACTTCCTGGGCCTGGTCGCCGACCAGCGGGAGCTGTTCCAGGTGGGCCGCGACCTCAACGCCCAGACCGGCAACCTGTCGCCGCTCGTCGCCGCCGGCGCCTTCTACCTGATATTGACCGTCCCGTTGACGCATTTGGTGAACTACATCGACACTCGCCTGCGCCGTGGTCGCGCCACCGTCGATCCCGAAGAGCGGCCCGACATGCTCACCTCGACGTTCGGCCAGGAGATCACGTGACTCCCAGCATCGACGGCCGGGCGCCAGTCTCTTTGGCGTGCAATGGCATTCACAAAACTCTGGGCGGCACCGCGGTGCTGCGTGGCGTCGACATCGAGGTCCCCGCGGGCAGTACCGCGGCGGTCATCGGGCCATCCGGCTCAGGCAAGTCGACGCTGCTGCGCACGCTCAACCGCTTGCACGAGCCCGACAGCGGCGACATCCTGCTCGATGGCAGGTCGGTGTTGACCGACGACCCCGACGCGCTCCGCCAGCGTATCGGCATGGTGTTCCAGCATTTCAACCTCTTTCCGCACCGCACCGTGCTGGACAACGTTGCGCTGGCACCGCGCAAGTTGCGGCGTCTGCCCGCCGACGAGGCCCGCGAACTGGCGCTGACGCAGCTGGACGGAGTTGGCCTGAAACACAAGGCCGGTTCCCGCCCCGGCATGCTGTCGGGCGGCCAACAACAGCGCGTGGCGATCGCCCGCGCGCTGGCGATGTCGCCGCAGGTGATGTTTTTCGACGAGGCGACCTCGGCGCTGGATCCCGAAATGGTCAAGGGAATCCTGCAACTCATTGCCGACCTTGGTGCCGACGGCATGACAATGGTTGTCGTAACCCACGAAATGGGTTTCGCCCGGTCGGCATCCGACGCGGTGGTATTCATGGATCACGGCAAAGTGGTGGAATCGGGTCCTCCCGAGCAGATATTCGAAGCCGCCGAGACCGAACGGCTGCAGCGGTTTTTGTCCCAAGTGCTTTGATCTCCACTGCCCGATGGGCAATAGCTCCCTTGTCCGCGCCTGATAACGGGTTAGACTCCCGATTTATGGCAGACAGCGAATCGAACCCGGCCGAGGTTGCCGAGCTCGCCGAAGGTTTGCATCGTGCGCTGTCCAAATTGTTTGCCATGCTCCGGCGAGGCGACCCCAGCGGGGCCGCGGCCGGAGAATTGACCCTGGCGCAGCTGTCGATTCTGGTCACCTTGCTCGATCAGGGCCCGATTCGGATGACCGATCTGGCGGCGCACGAACGCGTGCGGACTCCGACCACGACCGTGGCGATCCGCCGGCTCGAGAAGGTGGGGCTGGTCAAACGTTCCCGCGACCCGTCCGACCTGCGGGCGGTCCTGGTCGACATCACCCCGCGCGGTCGGGCCGTTCACGGTGAGTCGCTGGCCAATCGTCGCGCGGCTCTTGCCGCGATGCTCAGTCAGCTTCCCCCCGCCGACCTCGACACCCTGATGAAGGCGCTGGCGCCGCTGGAGCGGTTGGCCTCCGGCGACCCCACCTCCGGGCCGGCCGGCGTGCCCCCCGCACGCAAGGAAGCCTGAAAACTACTTTCGTTCAACGCTTTTCGTCAGCATTCGTAGGCTGGGTAGACTTTCAGGCATGCCCAATGCACTCATCACCGGCGCCGGCCGCGGGATCGGCACCGCGATCGCCGCGGCGCTGGCCCCCACGCACACCCTGCTGCTGGCCGGCCGCCCCTCCGACCGGCTCGACGCCGTCGCGGAGCGCCTCGATGCCACCACGTTCCCACTGGACCTGACCGACGGTGGCGATATCGAGGCCGCCTGCGAAATCGTGGACGAACTCGACGTGCTGGTGCACAACGCAGGGTTGTCGATCCCCGCGAACGTCGCCGACTCCCACGTCGACGAGTGGCGTGCCACCTTCGCCGTCAACGTCTTTGGGCCGGTGGAACTTACGCTCGCGCTGTTACCCGCGCTGCGACGCGCCCGCGGCCAGGTCATCTTCATCAACTCCGGCGCGGGGCGCAACGTCTCGCCCGGAATGGCCTCGTATTCGGCCAGCAAGTTCGCCATCCGCGCGTTCGCGGACTCCCTGCGCAACGACGAGCCGGAGTTGCGCGTCACCACGGTCTACCCCGGCCGCACCGACACCGATATGCAACGCGAACTCATCGAATTCGAAGGCAAAAGCTACGATCCCGACAAATTCCTGAAGCCGGAAACCGTTGCGGCCGTGGTCGCCAACGTGGTGGCCACTCCGCCCGACGGGCACGTCCACGAGGTGGTGCTTCGCCCCGCCGGACGCTAGGCGGCGCTACACGACCAGGTTGACCAGCCGGCCGGGAACCACGATCACCTTGCGCGGGCTGGCGCCCGCCAGGAACGCCTGGACCTTCTCGTCGGCCAACGCGGCGGCCTTCAGGCTGTCCTGGTCCGCGTCGGCCGCGACCGTCACGCGTCCACGGACCTTGCCGTTGACCTGCACCGGATATTCGACGGTGTCGTCGACCAGGTACGCGGGGTCGGCGACCGGGAACGGCCCGTGCGCCAGCGAGGTGGTGTGGCCGAGCCGCAGCCACAATTCCTCGGCCAGGTGCGGAGCCAGGGGCGCCAGCATCAACACCAGCGGTTCGACCGCCGCGCGGGGCACCGCTTCACGATGCTCCTTGGTGAGATGGTTGGTGTATTCGATCAGCTTGGCCGCTGCGGTGTTATTACGCAGTGCGGCATAGTCTTCCGCGACACCGGCGATGGTGCGGTGCAGGACCCGCAGGGTGCTGGTGGCCAGCTCCTGAGTGGGCCCCTCGTGCGCCCGCGTCTCGCCGGTCTGTTCGTCGACCACCAGCCGCCACACGCGCTGCAGAAAGCGGTGGGCCCCCACGACGTCCTTGGTCGCCCAGGGCCGGGACGCCTCCAGCGGGCCCATCGACATCTCGTAGACCCGTAACGTGTCGGCACCGTAGTCGTCGCAGATCTCGTCGGGTGAGATCGAATTCTTCAGGCTCTTACCGATTTTGCCGAATTCCTGGAAGACTTCGACGTCTCCCCCGGGCCCCGGATAGACGAAACCGCCGTCACGTTCGACCACCTCTTCCGCCGGCACATACGATCCGCGCGCGTCGGTGTAGGCGAAGGCCTGGATGTAGCCCTGGTTGACCAGCCGGCGGTAGGGCTCGCGCGAGCTGACGTGGCCCAGGTCGTAGAGAACCTTGTGCCAGAACCGGGCGTACAGCAGGTGCAGCACCGCATGCTCGGCGCCGCCCACGTACAAGTCGACGCCACCGGGATCCTGTGGGCCGTGTTCGGCCGGCCGTGGCCCCATCCAGTAGGCTTCGTTTTCCTTGTCGCAGAACCGTTCCGAGTTGTGCGGGTCGGTGTAGCGCAGTTCGTACCAGGAGCTGCCGGCCCACTGCGGCATCACGTTGGTGTCGCGGCTGTAGGGCTTCAGGCCGTCGCCGAGATCCAGCTCGACGTGCACCCACTCCGTCGCCTTGGCCAGGGGCGGCGAGGGTTCACTATCGGCGTCGTCGGGGTCGAACAGCACGGGCGAGTAATCCGGCACGTCGGGCAGCTCGACCGGCAGCGCGGCCTCGTTGAGTGCGTGCGCGCGGCCGTCGCTGTCGTAGACGATCGGGAATGGTTCACCCCAGTAACGCTGGCGGGCGAAAAGCCAGTCGCGCAACTTGAATTCGATGCGCGCGCGACCCCGGCCCTCGGACTCCAGGCGGGCGGTGATCGCTTCCTTGGCCGCGGCCACGTCCAGACCGTCAAGGTATCCGGAGTTCACCAGCACTCCGTCACCGGCGTAGGCGGCTTCCGAAATGTCACCACCGGCAATGACTTCCACGATCGGCAGTCCGAACTCGTGGGCGAAGTCCCAGTCGCGCTGGTCGTGGCCGGGAACGGCCATGATCGCCCCGGTGCCGTAGCCGGCCAGGACGTAGTCGGCGATGAAGATCGGCACGGGTTTCCCGTTGGTGGGATTGGTGGCATAGCAGCCCAAAAAGACGCCGGTCTTGGCTTTGCTTTCCTGACGCTCGAGGTCCGACTTCGAGGCGATGGCGTGCCGGTAGGCGTCGACCGCCTCGCGGGGCGTCGCGGCGCGATAGGTCCAGCGCGGGTCGGTCCCGTCGGGCCAGGCCGCGGCCACCAACTCGTCGACCAGGTCGTGCTCGGGGGCCAGCACCAGATAGGTGGCACCGAACAGCGTGTCGGGCCGGGTGGTGAATACCTCGATGTCGACCGTCTCGCCATCCGACTTGGTCGCCGAAAACAGGGCCTTGGCTCCGGTGGACCGCCCGATCCAGTTGCGCTGCATGGCTTTGACCGGTTCCGGCCAGTCCAGAACATCGAGGTCGTCGAGCAGCCGGTCGGAATAGGCGGTGATCCGCATCATCCACTGCCGCAACCGCTTCCGGAACACTGGGAAGTTGCCGCGGTCGCTGCGTCCGTCGGCGGTGACCTCTTCGTTGGCCAGCACGGTGCCCAGTCCGGGGCACCAGTTCACCATCGAGTCAGCCCGGTAGACCAGTCGGTGGCCGTCGATCACGTCGGCCCGCTCCCCCACCGACAACGCGGCCCAGTCCCGCCCGTCCTCGAGCCCGCGCGCCCCGGACTCGAATTCGGCGACCAGCTCGGCGATGGGGCGGGCCTCGTCGGCGGCGGTGTCGAACCAGGCGTTGTAGATCTGCAGGAAGATCCACTGCGTCCACTTGTAGAACTCGACGTCGGTGGTCGAGAAGCTGCGCCGGCTGTCGTGGCCCAGGCCCAGGCGGCTCAGCTGGCGCCGGAAGTTCACGACGTTTGCCTCGGTCCGGGTGCGCGGGTGGGTGCCGGTCTGCACGGCGTATTGCTCGGCGGGCAGCCCGAACGCGTCAAAACCTAACGCGTGCAACACGTTACGGCCTGTCATACGGAAATAGCGGGCGTATACGTCCGTCGCGATATAGCCCAGCGGGTGGCCGACGTGCAGGCCCTCCCCCGACGGGTACGGAAACATGTCCTGCACGAACAGCTTGTCGTCCGGGACCGGGGACCCGTCTGTCGAGGCCAGCGATCCGACCGGGTTGGGCACGTTGAACGTCCCCAGCTTCGCCCAGTTGTCCTGCCACGCGCCCTCGATCCGGCCCGCCAGCGCCGCGGTGTAACGGTGCGGCGGCGCGTCGGAGTCCGGCTGGGCGGCGCCAGGGCCGCTGCCTGGCGTAGTGGTCGAGGATTCGGTCACCTGAACAGGGTATAAGGGCCGACACGGCGGTCCGCCGGGCACAGGTTGGTCTCGGTTGCGTTGCGCGGCGATCAGGGGTTCATCCCAGGTGTATTTCGAGCCTGTTCACCGCCTTTGACCTCTAGTTACAGTCAGCCACTATCGACGGCTTCGGGTATTTGAGCCATGGGAAGGACCGACGCAGATGATTGACATCGTCCCCGTCCACCGGGCACTTCTCGGCGGCATGGTCGCCGGCCTGATGGGTTTGGCGGTTGTTGCGGGTGGCACCGCATCGGCGGACCCGTTGCCTCCGGCGCCTGCGCCGGTCCCCGCCGTCCCCGCACAGGCGCCGCAGAACCTCGGGCCCGAGCTGGTGCCTCCGAGCAGATACCTCGCCGCCCCGCAGGCGGCTACCCCCTTCGCGCCGCCGGCCACCGCCACGGCCCCGGGAACGTCGGTGCCTGCCGCGGCCGCGCCGGCGCCGGCTCCCGTTCCCGCGACCTCCGGCACGATTCGTGAATTTCTGCAGTCGAAGGGCGTCAAGCTCGAGGCGCAAAAGCCGCAGAACTTCAAGGGTCTCGACATCACCTTGCCGGTGCCCGCCCGCTGGACCCAGGTGCCCGACCCCAACGTGCCCGACGCGTTCGCGGTCATCGCCGACCGGCGCGGTAGCAGCATCTATTCCTCGAACGCCCAGGTGGTGGTGTACAAGCTGGTCGGCGATTTCGATCCGAAAGAGGCGATCACGCACGGCTACGTCGACAGCCAGAAGCTCCTGGCGTGGCAGCCCACCAACGCGTCGATGGCCGATTTCGGGGGCTTCCCCTCGTCCATCGTCGAGGGCACCTACCGCGACGGCGACATGACGCTGAACACGTCGAGGCGCCACGTCATCGCCACGTCGGGATCCGACAAATACCTCGTCTCGCTCGCGGTAACCACCGATCGTGCGGTCAGTGTTGCCGATGCACCGGCCACCGACGCCATCATCAACGGCTTCCGGGTCGCCGCCCCGGGCGTGGCCGCGCCGGCGCCGGCCCCGGCCCCCGCTGCCTCTCCGGTCGGGCGACCCGCCCAGCCGCCAGCCGCCCCGGCTGCCCCGGCCCCCGCTCCGGTTGCCCCGGCGCCCGCCACGGCTCCGGCGCCCGCCACGGCTCCGTTGGTGCCGCTCGCCCAGACGACGCCCGCGGCCCCGGCCCGGCTCCCCGCGCAGACGCCGCTGCCCAACCAGCAGCACACGCCCAGCCTGCTGGCCATGGTGCCGGGCCTGCCGCCGCTGCCGAACTTTTCGTTCCTCCAGCACTGAGTCCGGCCGCGCCCCACGCCGGCAGAGCCGGATGAGCGGACCGCCAACCCGGCTCGTATTGTGGGCCCATGCTGATTGCGGGCGTGCTGTGCATGTGTGCGGCGGTGGCCTCGGCGGGGTTCGGCACCTGGTCGCTTGCGCACACTCGGAATTTCGGCGCCACGGCGCTTGCGCTGCGCGCCATGGCACCCACCCAGCTCGCGGCCGCGGTCATGCTCGGCGCCGGTGGCGTCGTGGCCTTGGCCGCCGTCCCGCACACCGCCCTGGTGGTGCTGATCGTGTGCGTCGCGGGGGCGCTGGGGACGCTGGCCGCGGGTTCATGGCAGAGCGCGCGTTTCGCGCTGCGCCAGGAAGCGGCGGCGCCCGCCTGCGCGGGCAGCTGCGCCGGCTGCACGCAGTCGTGCCACTGACCCTTGGCCGGCGGAGCCCTAGTTTCGGCTGATGTCGATCGGGTGGGTCGCGAGCAGCGAAAGCGGCAGCGGCTGACGGCGCAGGACGTGGCCCCACAGATCTGACCTGGGGCCGACCAGAACGTCGGATGGCAAGGCGGACAAGACGATCCAGTCGTCGCGTTCGATCTCACCTTCGAGCTGGCCGATCGTCCAGCCGGAGTACCCGGCGAAGATCCGCACCCCCTCCACGAGTGGCGCGATCGCGTCGGGGTCGGCGTCCAAATCGACCATCACCACCCGGCCGTCCACGTGCCGCAGGCCCGGGACGTCCTGCGGATCGGCGCCGACGCGCAACGTCGCCAGACACAGTGCGGCGTCACGCTTCACCGGGCCACCGATGAACATCGTCTTCGGCTTCGCCGACAGGTTCGTCCACTGGGGCAGCACGTTGTACACCGCGGTTTCGCTGGCGCGGTTGAGCACCACACCCAGCGTGCCGCCATCGTTGTGCTCGACGATGTAGATCACGCTGCGCCGAAATGTCGGTTCGAGAAGGTCGGTGTTGGCGAGCAGCAAAGTGCCCGCACGCACCCGTTGCGCGGCGGGTGCGACATAGTCCTCTGGATCCTCCGGCGGCGGCACCTCACCATCATCGCATCTGGCCGATCGTCGCCCAGGGCAATCGAGAGCGCGGGCCACGGCGATTTGTACTGTTGTTGGGACAGCTCTGAGCGCGCGAGCTTGCCAGCCCCAATCGCGGAAGTCGGTTTTCGGTGATCCCAACCCGGATGCAATCCAGCGCACCCGTCGAAGTCTGGCGGTCCGTGCGCGGTTTGCCAGACATCTGGGGGCTGCTGCAAGTGCGCATGGCGAGCCAGTTCGGTGACGGCCTGTTTCAGGCGGCGCTGGCCGGAGCGCTGCTGTTCAACCCGGATCGAGCGGCCGACCCGCTTTCCATCGCGCGCGCCTTCACCGTCCTGTTTTTGCCGTACTCGCTGCTGGGACCGTTCGCCGGCGCACTGATGGATCGGTGGGACCGTCGGCTCGTCCTCGTCGGCGCCAACGCGGGTCGCCTGATTCTCATCGCCGCGATCGGCACGATCCTGGCGGTCCGGGCCGGCGACCTGCCCCTGCTGCTGGGCGCGTTGTTCGCCAACGGCTTAGCCCGGTTCGTCGGGTCCGGGCTGTCGGCGTCACTGCCGCACGTGGTGCCGCGCGAGCAGGTGGTGACGATGAACTCGGTGGCCACCGCCGTCGGGGCCATCGCGGCGTTCGTCGGCGCAAACTTCATGCTGGTGCCGCGGTTCATCTTCGGCGCGAGCGACAAGGGCGCCTCGGCGATCGTCTTCATCACCGCGATTCCCGTGTCGATCGCGTTGCTGCTGTCGTGGCGGTTCGGTCCGCGGGTGCTGGGCCCCGACGATACCCGGCGCGCGATCCACGGACCGGTCATCTACGCGGTGGTCACCGGCTGGCTCCACGGTGCGCGCACGGTGGCGCAGCGCCCGACGGTCGGCGCCACGCTGTCCGGCCTGGCCTCGCACCGGATGGTGGTCGGCATCAACTCGCTGCTCGTCTTGCTGCTGGTCCATCACATGCCCGATCCCGACGGCGGGGGATTCGGCACCGCGCTGTTGTTCTTCGGCGCCGCGGGCTTGGGCGCCTTTTTGGCCAACCTGCTGACACCGCCTGCGATCCGTCGCTGGGGGCGCTATGCCACGGCAAACGGAGCGTTGGCGGCTTCGGCGGTCATCGAGGTCGCCGGCGCCGAACTGCTGGTCCCGGTCATGGTGGCGTGCGGCTTTCTCCTCGGCGTGACCGGTCAGATGGTCAAGCTCTGCGCCGACACGGCGATCCAGATGGATGTCGACGACGCTCTTCGCGGACATGTGTTCGCCGTGCAGGATGCGCTGTTTTGGGTGGCGTTCATCGTCGCGATCACGGTGGCCGGGATGTTGATTCCCGACGACGGGCACGCGCCCGCGTTCGCACTGTTCGGCTCCGTGCTCTACCTGGCCGGCCTGGCGGTGCACAGCTTCATCGGGCGCCGCGGCGAGCCGGCGAATGATCGCTAAGGTGGCCACGTGATCTGTCCGATGGTCGCGTCATGCAGGGGAGCGCAGCGATGACCGGTCCCGCACCCATGGTCGAGGACTTGCGCGCCGAAAGTGACGCGCTCGACGCCCTGGTCGCGCCGCTGCCGCCCGCGCGCTGGGCCGACCCGACACCCGCGCCCGGCTGGACCATCGCGCATCAGGTCGGGCACCTGCTGTGGACCGACCGGGTCGCGCTGATCGCGGTGACCGACGAGCCCGGGTTCGCCGACGTGCTGGCGGGTGCGGCCGCCGACCCGACGGGTTTCGTCGACAAGGGCGCCGACGAAATGGCCCTCCTGGCGCCCGCCGAGCTGCTCGCCGACTGGCGCTCCACCCGCCGCCGGCTGCACGAGGAGCTGCTCGGCGTCACCGATGGTCGCAAGCTCCCGTGGTTCGGGCCGCCGATGAGCGCGGCGTCGATGGCCACCGCGCGGTTGATGGAGACGTGGGCACACGGTCTCGACGTCGCCGACTCCCTGGGCGTCACCCGGCCCGCGACCGATCGCCTGCGGTCGATCGCTCATCTGGGGGTGCGCACCCGCGATTTCGCCTTCGCGGTCAATAATCTGGCACCCCCGGCCGAGCCGTTCCTGGTCGAACTGCACGGACCCGGCGGTGACATCTGGTCCTGGGGACCGCCGGAGGCTGAGCAGCGCGTCAGCGGCTCCGCGGAGGACTTCTGTCTCCTTGTCACCCAACGGCGCCCGCTGAGCGACCTCGACATCACCGCCCAGGGCACCGAGGCGCGGCGCTGGTTGGAGATCGCGCAGGCTTTCGCGGGGCCTCCCGGCGCCGGCCGATGAACCCGGTGCGGGCCGTCAGTGCAGCGGGCCGCCGTAACTCGCCCGGTTCTCGGCCTCCGCCTCTTCGCGCAGCGCCGTGATCGCCAGGTTCAACCTGTCGGCCAACTCGCCGTGGCCGTACCCGGTCATCACCCCGGGATGCAGCCTCAGTTTGATCAGCCGACCGTCGGAATTCGCCACGGCGTACACGTCGCCCAGGTCGACGCTGTAGGTCACCGCCTCGGCCTGCGCCACGAGCGCTTCCCACTTGTCGGCCGCTTGGCTCAGTTCCCGGAGAACCGACTCGACGAGGTCTTTATCGCTGAGATTCGCGCGACTGCCCGAACCCGACACGAGGGACAGTATCGTCGTCCCCTCCGACCAGCGTCAATTCATACGCGGGGGTTCTCGGCTCAACTGGTGGGCGCCGACGCGGCGAGCTTGTGATACCAGGCGAGGTGATAGTTCGCCGACACCGTGTCGCCGCTGGCAATGCCTTCGGTGGCGGCCATCAGCATGCACTTGAGCAGCAGTCCCGGATTGACGTTCGGATACTGGACCAACAGCTGGTACCGGGCCGTGTCGAGATGCACGCGCAGCACGTCGACCTCCTGATCGACGACCAACCCGCCCGCGGCCGCGGCGTCGGCCAGCCGCGTCGCGATCTTGGGCAGCTCGGTGCGCGCCCGGGTGATGTGGCTGAGCACGCTTGCCAAGTCGTCGATGGCCGGCAGCTGCCGCGGCTCCACCGACGATCGTGTCGCGGCGAAGTCAGCCGAGCGGCGCAACGAATCACCGGGGGCGTACGTGACGACGCGTGCCGTGTCGCCGATCAGTGCGGCGACCCTGCCGCTGCGTCGCTCGGGTTCCAACAACCGCACACCGGCCGGAAGGCTGATGCCAGACGGGATCCAGCCGTGGGCGAGGTCGGTGACCAAGACCGTCGTTCCGTCGGCGCGATCCCCGATCGCCCAATTCAGCCGCGGCTCTTGCCGGACCACAAACTCCAGGAGCCGGTTCAGCCGGTCTTTGTCGAATCCCGTTGGGGTCACCGGTTTTTCGACAGGCGCCTGCGCTGCGGCGACGGCTTCGGCCGGGGCCGCGGCAGGGGTCTCTTGGCTTGTTGCGGCCGGCTCGTCGCCGCCGGGTGCCGCCGGTTCCTCCGCCGCGGCGTGGTGGCGCCCGCTCCCGCTCTTGACGGGTTCCTCAACGGGCGCCGGTGGGGTGTCGACGGGCGGCTCGACGACCGGCTCCGCGTCCGTGACCACCGGAATGACCTGCGTCTCCTCGAGATGCGCCGCATCGGCGACCCCGGCCGGTTCCTCCTCGTCGGGGGCGGCTTCCTGCCCGGGTGCCGCCGGTTCGTCGTCAGCATCGGGCTCGTCCGCGACCGCATGGTGGCGTCCGCTTGCGACGGGTTCCTCGGCCGGCTCGGGTGCGGTGTCGCTCGGCGTCTCGATGGCCGGTTCCGCGTCGGTGACCACCGGAATGACCTGTGTCTCCTCGAGATGGGACACATCGGTGGCTCCGGCGGCATCCTCGTCGTCGGGGGTGGCTTCCTGCTCAACCGCCTGCGGCTCGCCGGGGCCAGCGACTGGTTCGACCACGCGGCGACGCCACCTTGGCGGCGGCTGGGGTGGCTCATCGCCGTGGTCGAGCTCGCGGACCGCCGGTAGCACCTGCGTCTTCTCCAGGTCCGCGCCGGAATGCTCGAGGGCCGATGGGGGAGCAGCGACGGGCTGTGCACCGCTCTGCACCGTATGCAGGTAGCGAATCGTCGATTCGACGCGGCGCACGGCGCGGCCGCGGGCTTCCTCGATCACCCGCGCCTCGGCTGCCTGACGGGCCGGGTCGCTCATTCCCGCGCGCTTGAGCATCTTCAATTGGTCGTTGGCACCGTGAGCAATCCGCTCGAGGTCCGCCTTGAGATACTCTGCGAGAGTTGCGGTTTCGGTAGTGACCATCGACAACTCGGCAGGCCAAAGCCCGCCTGTCACCCAAGGGGTGCAGTCGATGGGAGAGCTGAAAGCCGGAATCGCCAAAGATTCCCGGGTAGCTCTCCGGAGGCGCTGACGCGCCGTCATCCGACCGAAGATCGCCACTAGCTAAGCCTACCGCCAGCGAGCGGACGACTTGTGCGGTCAGTGAATTGTGCGCCCGCAAACGCCTGGGTAGCGTGGGGACATGGCTGAATCTGCACTGCAGCAGCAACTCGACGAGGTGCGTGCCTTGCTCGCGCGCGCACGAGAGTTGTTCGGCCCCAATCCCGTAGAACCGCCGACGGGCATCGCCCCCGATCCCAGCGCAGCTAAGCCCTGGCTGCGCTAGGCCGACGCCGTAGCTGCGAAATCCGTGCGGGCCGGCTAGCGCCCGCCGTTGCGGCGGCGCAGCTTGTGCGCCAGCAACTTCTCAATGGCGGCATCGAGGTCTCGTGGGGTAGGAACCTCGGCGGAAGGGGTGTGTCCTGCCGCGACGATCTCGTCGCGAATCTCCAGCAACGCCTTGAGGCACGACACATCGGCGGTGAGCACGATACCCTGGGCCAGGGTCTCGGCATCGGTTTCCATCGCCTCTTCGCTCAGCGCCACGCTGTGCATATATCCGCCGCGGCAAGAGCGGACCAAGATGTGCCCACTCGGGTGAACGGTGTCGAAAGCGGGATTCGCGTCGGTCATCGACCGGGGTCGACGACGTCGCCGAACTTGCGTGCAGCCTCCTGCTCGTGCTGTTCCCACATCGTCGCCGATACGGTCAATTGGTCGGCCAAATCGGCGTGGTCAGCGGCCTGCTGCTCATAACACTGGCGTCGCAGCTCCAGCAGCTCGCGGCCGGCATCGCGAAGCTCACTAAAGATCGGCCCGAGCGAATCGAGGCTCTCCTGGATCGCGGCGTGCGACGACGGAACGGTGCGCAAGTATTCCGAGGTGTCCTGATGATGCGCGGCGGCCTGACGTAAGTGCGCGGGCACCACATGTATCGAATCTGCCATCCGCTGTCTCCTGTTGACGACCGCCGTATGTGTCGGCGAGTTCATTTTTCTCAGCTGGTCGACGAGGTTGCCGGCCGGGTAGGTGTCGGGGGTTCAGGCGTGGTCGGCGTGGTCGCGGACGCGGCCGCCGCCGGCGGATGCTCCCAGCCTAGAAAGTTCGGTCCGCTCACGGTGGCGATGTGCTGAATTTGGCCATCAAGGAGCGCCTTATCGGGGCCAAGGGCAAGGGCGTGACGGTCCGTGAACATACCGATGTCGCCAGGTCCTAGCTGTAGGGCGTCGATCGGGTTGGCAACCGCCGTTCCCGGTGGCGGAATGGTCATTCCCTGTTGGTGAAAGGCTTCCGCGATCGGCGTTCCGCCGACGGCCGCCTGGATCGCCGCTGCCAACTGCGGGCTGGCGGCCGTCACTGTTTCGCCGTCGGGCAGCGTCACCGGTGTCGGGCCGGCCGAAGGCTCGTCGGACGACACGCTCTGTGGGTCATCGTTCTCCGCGTCGGGGCCCTCGCCGGCGTCGTGCGCGCTCGCATCTTCCTCTTGGACGTCCGGTACTTCTTCATCGGCCAAATCCTGCAGCGCCGGATCGCTTCCGGCGTCCCGCGAAGAGGGAAGGCCGCCGGGCGCTTCCCATCCCGCCATGGAGGCGGGCATCGTGCCCAGACCAGGGAGCGGCCCGCCACCGAAGTTGGGCATCGGGGGCGCCATCGGCGTTTCCGTCGCCGGCACTGTCGGGGCGCCCGCCGCCGGACCGTCCCCGGGCCACAATTCGTCATCGTCGGCCAACATCGAGTCCAGCAGTGGATCCCAGTCGGAGACGAGATCGCTTGACTCGTCGGCCGCATCACCGCCGGGCGCCGTCGGCGGGTGCTCGCCCGGCCGATGCGGTTCATTCTTGGACGCGTCGTAAAGCGACGTCCACGCGGCCATCAGCGCCGACTTCGACGTGTCGTCCAGGCTGGCGTTCAGCACCACCGCGCGAATGTCTCTGAGCTTGCCGATGAGGAAACGTTGGAAATCGCGCGCTCCCGCCGGAGTGTCCAGGTCTGACCTCACCCGTACCGCGGCTTCGGTTTCTTGTTGCAACTTGGTGAGCGCTTCTCTGCCGTCGACCGCACTCAGGTGCGCGTTCAGGATCGCCGATACCACTTGCATATCCAGTTGCGAACTGGCCGAGTTCTGCTGTGCGAGAGCGGCTTCGGCGCTCGCGATGGCGTCCGCGGCCGCGCCCGATTCGTGATCCGGCGGTGTCGCGGTCCCCTCAAACGGTCGCCCCGTGGGCGAACCGCTCGCTGGCGCGGGCCCGAACACGTCCGCGTGCTGTCGGCGGATCTTGCGCGCGATGGCCTCGAGTTGGTCGGTGCGCGTGGTCGGCGTGATCACGGCTGAGACTTCGGTCGGCGCCAATCCCGTCTGCCACGCGTTGGGATCACCGGTGCGATCTCGGACGTCTTTGACCGTGGCCAACAGGTCGTCGTAGGCCGACATCAGCCGTACGGGCGGCGCTGCAGCGGCCCCCGCTGCGGGACGTGACGCGACCCCTCCATGTCCGGCGACAGTACTCAGCGCCGTTCCTGCCGACAATTCACTGAGATACATGGTTGTGGACTAGATCGGGTTAAGCGCTGCCGCCGGTGTACTGCGCCCGAAGGTTTTCCAACACAACCTTTTTCGCGTGAGCGAGTTCGCGCGCCCCGGCCACAACCGCGGCGATCTCGCGGCGCTTGTCCAGCAGAAACTTTTGAAACTCGCGCGCCCCCATAGGTGTATCCACGGCGAGGTCGGCTTGCTGTACGACGGCGTGGTCGATCTGTTCGGCGATGGCGTCCAGCCGCCGGACGCTCTCGCGCGCGGCGGTGTGAGCGGTATTCAGTACGTCCGTGAGCACGAGGTCGGCTTCGGACGCGGCGCCGTGCTGACTCGCCAGCGTTGATCGCCGTGCCTCGGCGGCCTCTAACGAGGGCCCGGGTTGTTCCGGCATCGGCTCACCCTTCTCGTCGTGCCCGCTGCGTCGGGCGAAGTCGGCATGTCATATCGGTCGGCGGATCGCAACGTTGTTGCCCATTCGGCTTATTCGCACCGACGCGCCCGCGTACGGCGCCTCGACGACCAGGTTGTTGCCGATGGCGAGCTGGACGTGACCGGCGTGCGGAAAGACCAGATCACCCGGACGCACCTGTGCGCGAGGCACTGGGATGCCGTCGTTGATCTGCTGATATGTGGTGCGGTCCAAGTGAATACCGGCCCGCGCGTAACTCCACTGAACGAGCCCGGAACAGTCGAACGACTCGGGGCCGCTCGCGCCCCAGACATAGGGTCGGCCCAGCCGCGATAAGGCCGCCCGCACCGCGAGCGCGGCACGGTCGTTCGACGGCAACCCGAGGCCGCGCCCGTGTCGCAGCCGATACCGCAACGCCAGCAGTGCCGCATGGTGCCGACGCGCACGCAACCTCGCCGATGCGACGTGGGCCCGCTGCGTACGCAGTCGCGCCACGCGGCGGCGCATCGCCTCTCGCTGTGCCAACGGGGTCGACGGGAGTGTCGCGGCGTCGGCGCGGGCCGCGTCGAGGACGTTTCGGGTCAGGTCCCGGGCCTGCGCCCGGTCTCGGTGGGCGCCGGCGAGCACGTCGGTGACGGCGGTGTCGGTCCCGGCCGCCGACGCGAGCCGTTGCCGAGCGTGGTCCACCGCGAGTTGGTAGCCGCCGTGGGCCACTCCGTCGTTCAGCCGGGCCGCCCGGCGCAACAGGCTGCGGTAGTGCGCGGTATCCGCATCCAGGGACGGAGGCGTCGTGGCGCCGGCGAAGAGTTGGTGAGCGCGCCTCAGCGCGTCGAGTTCGGTCTGGCTCACCGGGCCCCCTCGACGCGGTCGTGGCTTGCCTGTTCGTGGCCCGTCGTCTCGACCGCCTCGGTGAAGGCGCGCACGCGGGGGAGGGCGCCCGGCGAAATGACCCCGCGATTGCGGATGTCCCACATCTCGTCGACGTCGACGCCGACCAGCGCGGCGATGATCGTCTCCGGCAACGAGGATTGTGCGCAGGCCCGGTCGAAACGCGCGCTCAGGCTGGCGGGCATCCGCTTCAGCAGGGCAGTGCGCGTTGCCTCCAGAGCCTGCAGATGCTCCATCAGCCGGTCGGTCGAATCGGCGCCCGCGCTCACCGCCACCCGCCAGGAGCTGGCGGCGAGCATCTCCGCCTTCACGCACTGAGCGATCACAGACAGAATATACGTCTCATATTCGTTTGATGTTGTCGCAGGAAGCCGATCGATGACGGATTTGAGGGCATCGAGCTGAGCTTCGGCATACCCTTCCAGCACTTCGGTGTCGCTATGACGGTCGACCACCACCGGTCCGGTGCGCCGCGCCGGCAATGCATCCGGCGGCGGCGCGGCCATCAAGCGGGCCAATTCGGCGTCCGGATCGGCGGCCACCACGAGCCGCGAGTACGTGCCCGGTGGCAGACCAAGCCCGTTTTCAACCTTCTGAACTGTGCTTTTATGCGGTTTACGGGCGCCGCGTTCCAGGAAGCTGAGCCCCATCATGCTGACCCCGGTCGCGGCGGCGAGGTCGGCTAGGGACCAGTCCCGCGACTCACGTAGCGCGCGGATCGCCGCACCGGCCGATTCACGGCTCACCACACGCTCCGGCCATAGGCCGGATAGTACACAGCCACCGTCTCGGATATGCGTATATACGTTTTTATCAATGTTTCTCTTGCGTCAGCCGCCCATCTCTGTATACGCTTTTGCCTACGTTTCACGCTCGACAAGGAGACCGACATGGGACACCCGTGCGCAGCCAACCCGGAGCTTTGGTTCGGCTACCCCGACGACGACGGTGGTGACGGCGCGGCGAAGGCGCGCGCATACGAACGGTCGGCCACCGAGGCGCGCCTGCAATGCCTGCGCCGCTGCCCCCTGGCCCAACAGCGCCGCTGCGCTCAACACGCCATCGCACACCGCGAGGAGTACGGCGTGTGGGCGGGCGTGAAGCTCCCGGGCGGCCAGTACCGCAAGCGTGACCAGCTCGCTCACGCCCACGACGTCCTTCGGCGCATCGCGTCCGGTGAAATCAACGCCCGGCAGCTGCCCGAGAACGCGGCGCTGCTGGCGCGGCACGAGCACGAGTCGGTCGCGGCGGCCGCGGTCGTGTTGCATCTGCCGCTGGCACAAGTCGGGCCTCGTACGGCGGCCTGACGTTGCGACGAAATCCCAGCTCGGCAGTTTGTTGATGCAGTCAACGGGGTAGTCGCGCCAAGACCAGTCTGTCGACTTTGAAGGCGCACCCATGACGTTCGACCTGACCCCGACTGCGGCGCAACACGATCTGGCCAGACGCACGCATGAGTTCGCCGAATCCGTAATACGCCCGGTAGCCCTCGACTACGACCAGCGCCAGGAGTTCCCCTGGCCGGTGCTCGAGGAGGCGGCCCAGCAAGGTTTCTACAGCCCGCTGTTCTATCGCGACCTGATCGGCGATCCGACCGGCATCTCTTTGCCCATGTTCATGGAGGAACTGTTCTGGGGGTGTGCCGGGATCGGGCTGGCCATCGTCATGCCTGCCCTGGCGCTCTCGGCGATCGGCCAGGCCGCGTCCCCGGAGCAGATGCTGGAGTGGGCGCCCGAATGTTTCGGCACCCCAGGCGATCTCAAGCTCGCCGCGCTGGCGATCTCCGAGCCCGAAGGCGGCAGCGATGTGCGCAACCTGCGCACGTGCGCGCGACGCGACGGTGACGATTGGATCATCGACGGCCACAAGATGTGGATCGGCAACGGCGGGATCGCCAACGTGCACGTGGTCAACGCGGTGGTCGACGAGGAACTGGGCCATCGGGGTCAGGCGCTGTTCGTGGTACCCGGCGGTACGCCAGGGCTGAAGCTGCTACGAAAGCTCGACAAGCTAGGCTGCCGAGCCTCCCACACCGCCGAGCTGCTCTTCGAAGGTGTGCGCGTGCCGCGCGCCAACCTGCTCGGCGGGGAAGAGAAACTCGAACACAAGCTCGCCAAGGCGCGCGAAGTGGTGGCCGGCGGAAAACGCTCGGGCTCAGCGACATTGGGAACCTTCGAGCAGACGCGACCCATGGTCGCGGCCCAAGCCATCGGGATCGCCCGCGCGGCGCTGGAGTACGCGACCGCGTATGCCACCGAGCGTGAGGCGTTCGGTGGGCCCATCATCGACAACCAGGGCATCGCGTTCCCGCTCGCGGAACTGGCCACGCAGATCGACGCGGCCCGGCTACTCACCTGGCGTGCGTCTTGGATGGCGGCCAATAACGTGCCTTTCGAACGGGGGGAGGGCTCGATGTCGAAGATGGCCGCCAGCGAGGTGGCGGTCAAGGCCACCGAGCGCGCCATCCAAACCATGGGCGGCTGGGGCTACATCACGGATCACCCGGTGGAGAAGTGGTATCGGGATGCCAAGCTGTACACCATCTTTGAAGGAACCAGCGAGATTCAGCGAATGGTCATCTCCAACGCGCTGGGCGCGGCTGTCGGAACTCCACCGCTGCACGTCGTCCTCGAGCCGTCCGGGGGACCGTTGAACCGGGTCTTCGGGCGGGGCACCCCGTTGCGCTCCCGCGTCGCCGACACCGCTCTGTCGATGCAGGACCGGGTACCCGAGCCCGTCATGCGGCTGGCCATGAAGGTGCTGCGGCCCCCGGGCAAGTGAGCCGGGGGGTACGGTCGCGAATGACGGCGCCGTGCGCTGGCCCGCGACGAAGGATGGACGATGAGCAACCTGGAAGCCGCACCGGCCGAAGTCGCCTGCGCCGCTTCGCAACACCGGGTCAGCCCGTCCAGGGTGGAGGTGCTGCATCCGCGGGAGGTTCCCTTGGGTGGCCCGAGGGCGATCCGGGTGCAACGCACGCTGCCGCAACGCGGGCGCTCGCTGATCGGTGCGTGGTGGTTCATCGACCACTACGGGCCGGTCGCCGCGAGGATGGATGTCCCGCCACATCCGCATACGGGACTACAGACGGTCAGTTGGTTGTTCAGTGGGAAAGTGGAGCACCGCGACAGCGCCGGCGTTCGTGCGGCCGTTCGGCCCGGCGAGCTGAATCTGATGACCGCGGGCGCTGGCATTTGCCATTCCGAAGTGTCGGTTGGGGCGGGGCCCGTCTTGCACGGCGTCCAGCTCTGGGCGGCGCTGCCGTCTTCCGCACGCGACACGGGGCGAGACTTTGCCCACTTCGCGCCCGTCCCGGTCTCGTTGCCGGCTGCCGAGATACGCGTGTTCCTCGGCGAGTTGGCCGGGAGTTGTTCGCCCACAACGACGTTCACCCCACTGCTGGGTGCCCAGCTCGACCTCGAGGCCAATACAGCACTGCATCTCGACGTCGACCCTGCCTTCGAGCACGGAGTGCTCTGCGATGCGGGCGCTGTCCAAGTGGAGGCGACGTCCCTGGCTGTCGCCGATCTGGCATACCTCAGCCCCGGCCGTTCGGAGCTGTATCTGCGCAACGTGGGGGAGCGGCCCGCGCGGGTGCTGTTGCTCGGCGGTACGCCGTTCCCTGAAGAATTGGTGATGTGGTGGAACTTCGTCGGACGAAGCCACGAGGACATCGTCAACTACCGCCGACTGTGGGAGGACGGTGGCGACCGGTTCGGCGCTGTCGAGGGATACCGGGGAGCGCTTGCCCGGCTACCCGCCCCGCCGCTGCCGAGCACTCGGCTGCGGCCTAGACCGATAACCCAACGAAAGGAAAGCGCACATGACAACCGATAAGACCGGCGCGGAAACCACGGTCACCCTTCAGGAGGGCAAATACACGATTGCCGTCGAGGGCAAGACGGTGGGCCTGGCCGATTTCGCCGACCGCGGCGATCAACGCGTCTTCTACCACACCGAAATCGATCCGGCCTACGGCGGACGTGGCTTGGCGACGATCCTTGTCGAGGAGGCGCTCAACGAAGCGCGCGACGAGGGCAAGCGCATTGTTCCGGTGTGCTCGATGATCGGCACCGTGCTCAAGAAGCATCCGGAATTCGACGACATCACCGACCCGGTCACTCCGGAAATCACGCAGTGGGTGCGGTCTTAGGGAGATCGCATACAACACGCAACTTGGAAGGGCTGTCGTACTGACACGGTGATTGCGTAGTACGCGTCTGGTGAGTTGCCGCATGCGATATCCCGTTATTTCGCACTCCAGCGGCACCAGGTAGCCCGCGGGCTAAAGTCCGGCGCTTTTGGCGATATCCAATAACTCGTCAATCGATTTCGTCATTATATGACTGAAGATAGTGGCGTCTCCCGCGACTAGAATCGCGCAGTCACCGTTTAGACATACTTGGATCTTGCCTTCGCCCAATTCCGAAACTTCGATACCGGGGGCATACCCGAGCCGGTAGAGGTCAGCTCCTAATGGCCCAGAAGCCAGCCCTGAACGAGCTAGGGTCGCCCAATCCCAAACAAGATACTTTTCTACAAGGCCGAATGTGGAGAATGTCGCCACGTCACTACGTTTCTGGCCTCGATCGTCGATCACATCGAGTGCCCAGCGATTTTCATCTTTGCGCAGGTGGACAGAATAGTCGGTTGCCTTAAATGCAACTTCATAATCGTCGCGTGCCATCGATATATCCACGCCCGTTAGGCCGGCTTTGGGCGCCCATGTTGACCAAATACTAGACAAGTGTGAGAAGTCTGTCATGTCACCTTATCCGTCGCACAACGCCGAAACGTTCCAACTGCTCCACCGTACCATTTTCGCCGTCCGGTCTAATGATCCGATATTGCTGGCCTCCTCCTGGCTGATGAAACCATGGAGCTGCTTCCGACCCTTCTATATGCCAGCCGGGTGGTAACGCGGCGGGGTCCTGCACAACATATTGGTAAAAAGGCTTGGCAGCACTTTCTGGAGGAAGCGAGAGCTGTGCAAACGGCGTTCCTTCAGGAGCTATGTAAGCCCCTCCCGGGTGGCCGAATCGACTGAGAACTGTGCCCGGAGCGAGGTTGGCGTCCGGAACAACGGTTCCGGGAATCGCATACGGTTTGGTTGGCAATGTGTCGTCCGGATACAACAGGCTGCCGTCGGTTTTGATGAATTCCGGTCCCGGCTCAACCGGATGGTAACCATCGAACAACGGGTGATCTGAGCCTAAGGGCGGCGGCGCCGGGGCATCTGGTGGTAGAGGTACATGACCATCCGGCAGCACAGGTACGTGGGGCCCGGCAGGCGCATGCTCGACGGGTATGTCGCCATGCGCGGCGGGCGGCGCGTGTTCGACCGGGGGTGGCTCGAGAGGGTGAGTGCCCGGAACCGGCTCCCCGGTTAGCGGCGCATGAGACGCCAGGTTCCGTTCTGCGACCTGGAAGTGTTCCTCGGCGCCGGCGAGTGCGCGGGGGAACACGTTGTCGGCCGTCAAACCTTCCAACATCTCGCGGCTGAAAAGCATCTTTACGCCCTGAATGGCCACCTCGCCGCCCGCCTTGAGCGCTGGGGCTCCGACCGCCAGCGTGACGGCAGTAAAAAGTGGTTCGGAAGTCGCTTCCACTTGCCCGGGATCCGGTGTGCGCATGCCGGTCAACTTGCCGGCGTTGAAGGTGTAGTACGTGCCCATGGCTTGATCGAAGAATTCGCCAGTGCCGTTCTTGAGCTGGCCGTAGGCCTGCACAGGCTGCCCGTTGACGTTGTAGGTGAACGTGAAATGCCCGTCGGGGCCGACATTTATCGACGCGGGGTCAACGCCGTTGTAGTCGGGAATCTTGCCCAGGTCGTCGAGAGCACGGGCGAGGTCGGCTTTGAGCTTGGGCAGTTTGGCGCTCGCCGCCTCGCCTTCCGGCGAACCCGGGCCATGGGCATAGAGGTCGGCCGCGGCTTTACTGAGCGCTTCCTGGGCGGCGCGTACCTTGGCCATTTGGTCCACGACAGCCTGATTGGTGGCTTGGCGAATGTCAGCCAGCGCGGCCAGCTGGGCGGGAGAGGGTGGGGCCACGCCGTCAGCATCGGCACCGTGGAGCGGCGCGCCGTCGTACCCTTCGGCGTGAAGGCTGTTCAGCGACTTCTGAAGGCCGTCGGCGTACCCGTTGCGAATCGCCTGTAGCGCGGCAAGCGCGGACTTGGTGTCGCGCAGGGCGTCGTCCTCCAACGTGTTGATGAGGGCGTGCAGCGCGTCCTTTTCACCCGCGCTGAGGCTCTTGTCGTTGTTCAATATGGCGACGGTCTGGCTAACCAAGTCCGAAGTGCTCTTCAGCTGAGAATCTAAGGTTGCAATCCGCGCGGCTCCGGCCTTCTGCGCATCGGCCAGCGCCGCTGCGATGCTTTCCAGGTCCGCGGCGATCTTGGGCAGCTGCAACGACTGCGCCCCTAGGGATTTCGTGACCCGCTGAACTTCGTCAGAATCGTTGATGGGATGGCCGCCGCCGTCACGTTGGTTCCAAGCGGCCTCGAAGCGAGCGCGAGCTTGCTGGAAGGCATTATCGGCCTCGGCCGTACATCGGCCCGCGCGGTGGAAGGTGTCGGCCAGATTCGAAATTTGCAGCGGGCTGCCGGCTTGCAGGCTGGCATTGATCGCCCAGGGGTCGCCGCCGGCCTCGGCGATCAGCGCCCGTTCATCTATATACGGAAGTCCCATGACACCGTCGATGGCTAACTGCTGATACGTATTTCATCGCGGATGGTCCGGCGCCCCTTGGCGCCAGATACAGGCGTCCCGACTCGCTGCGCATGGACCAAACCCTCCTGAGGTGCTCATAAGGGTACTGATGCCGACGCAGCGGTCAATTCACTGCGTATTGGGTGCCACGAAGCGCTATAGAAGTGTTGGTCTGCAACGGGAACAGCGGCGGCTACCGCTGCAGCGCGTACAGCGCCATCCGGCGATTCGGCATGTCGTGTTCGCCGAGGAAGTCGCAACGGAGGAACTCACACAGTCGCCGCACGGTCGTATTGCGATGGTCGGGATCGAACATGATCCGTTGGCAAGCCGGGTCGGCGGCCAAAACGTTGGCGACGATCTTGCGGAGTATCAATGGGCCCAGGCCCCGATTAACCAACTCCTCGTCCGCGATCGCTCCGTGCAGTCCCAAATCGTGTGGCTGACTTTCGTAGCACCGGGCGATGGAGTCCTTCGCCGCCCGGTAGATCTCCAGGTAGGCGCGATCCACACCGTTGATGCTCACGATGAGCGGCCGCGAGTACGCGCCGCTGACCTGGGCCCGCAAGTGATTACGCCAACGCGCCACCGGCCAGTCGTACTCCCAGGTGGCCGCGAGATGTGGCCGGTTCATCCATTCCGCGACCACTTCCGCATCTGTTCCGTCAGGGTCTGCAACGCGAATGGCGCTAGGCGACAGCAATTCCGGCACCGGCGGTGGCGGAACCACGCGGACAGCCTCGGAGATATCCGCGCGCTCACGGGGGAGTGCAGTTGCGGGTACGCCGCTAGTCACGCGAGAAACGTCCTTCTCCCCGCTTTTCGATATAGCTCATCGTGTACGTCAGCTTCCCAGCCGCCGGCCGACCTCCAGCCGCCTGAGCTTGCCCGACGACGTGCGCGGTAACGATCCCGGTGGCATCAACACGACGTCGGCTGGAGTCACGCCGCACACCGAGATGACTCGCTTGATGACGGCGCTGCGGGCGCCATCGTGATCGGATCCCACGAATTCCGCGGCGATGAGCAATCGAGACTGGGCGGCACCGGATTTGGAGCCGACCGCGACCACGCCGCCGTGCCGCACACCATCCACTTGTGCGGCGACTTGTTCGATTTCGGTGGGAAAGATGTTGCGGCCGGCGATCGTGATCACCTCTTTGGACCGCCCGCAAATGACCAGTTCCCCGTCGATGAGATAGCCGATGTCTCCCGTGCGGAACCACTCCGCTGCGTAATCGGGCTCGGCGGCCGCGTCGCCGAAGTACTTCGTCATCATCGATGATCCGCGGATCTCGACTTCTCCAACGGAATCATCCGTTGAGTGGTCCGTCGGGCTGATCCGCAGCTCCATACCCGGAATGGGGCGGCCCAACAGCGCATACCGTTGGCGTGCACCCGATTCCGTTCGCTCGTCGATGCGCAGCCCCTCCCCGCAGGCGGGCATCGTCACGGCGCACGTTGACTCCGCCATCCCGTATGCCGGTGTCGCCGCCGACGCCCGCAGTCCGAACGGGGCCATCGCCGCGGCGAATCGCTGAAACCCCTCGCAGTCAACGGGTTCGCCGCCATTGATGGCAATCCGCAATGCCCCCAAGTCGACGTCCGAAACCCGGCCCGAGTAGCGGCCGAGCATGGAGTAGCCGAAATTGGGGCCGGCGGTGAAGGTGGCCGCGCTGGCCGAAAGCCAATCCGCCCAGCGAAGCGGTGCCGCAGAGAACGCGCCGGTCGGGGCCTGCCATAGCGGCATCCCGCTCAGAACAGCGGTCAACAGGAACGCCAAGCCCATGTCGTGGTAGATCGGCAGCCACGAACACGCCCGGTCGGAGGCGCCATCGAGTTGTAACCGCTCGATGAGGCCGCGCATGTTGTTCAGCACGGCGTCCGGCGCCAGGACCGCGGTGCGGGGATCACCGGTCGAGCCCGCGGTGCCCTGCAGGATCGCCGCCTTCGAATCGGGTTGATTTTGAAGGTTATTCGAGGCAGGAGTGCGGGCGGCCTCGGTGAGGCCGCAGAGCGACAGGCTCGTCTCCGTCTTGGCCAGCGTGTGCAGCGTCGCGCCGTGACTGAATACCGTGCTGACTCCGATTCCGCTGAACCGACCCAGGGTGCTGTGCGCCCACTCGGCCGGGTCGGCGCCGCGTCTGGGGCGGGGCAGAATGGATACGGCGGCGCCCGCCAGCCACGCGCCCTGTATGGCGGCGACCAGTTCGACGGTCGGTTCACCGACGATTCCGACCGCCCCGAGGTGGTCCTGCTGGAGCAAACGCGTTGCGATGCTTTCGGCCATCCCATGGACCTCGGGCCAGGGGCGGGAATTCCATGTGTCGGATTCTTTGTCCAGGACGACCAGGTCATGCGGCGATCGCGTCATCGCTTCGCGCACGGCGGCCGCGAGAACGTTCACGCGTCGATCCCGGCGCCGATCGCGGCCTGCAGGTCGCCGACGGTCGTGCAGGTCAACAGGTCTTCCTCGCTCAATTGCGCGCCGAACCGTTCTTCGATCGCAACCAGGCCGGCGGCAAAGGCAACGGAGTCCATTCCCAGGTCATCGATCAGACGCGTTGTGGCAGTGACGGTTTCGCACTTGAGGTCAAGGTCATCGCGAAGAATGCTGACCAACTGATCGTCGACGGTGCTGGGCGCAGGGGGAGTGGCGGATGTCATGTGCCGGGACCATACCGGGTTGATTTAGGTAAGGCTACCCTCATCGGTATTGTGTGGGTTGTCTCACCGCCGAGGCCGACGCACACGGACCGCCCGAGGCCGTCGGCCGGCCGGAGCTTGCCGAAGGCGACGATTGTCGCACGGGCACAACGACTTTGAACGCCGCGGGTCGGTGACGACTGGCCGATCCGGCTTCGCGATTCCTCCGCTGAAATGATGGTGCCGTGACCGAACCCTGCGCAGAATGCGGTTTCGCTTACGACCTGCGCCGAGCCGCATCCGCCGGCGGTGAGATCCGAGCGCTGACGGCCGACGTGGTTGTACTTCTGTCTAACAACAAAATTGGCGTGCGGTCCCGCGCGCGTCCCGACGTGTGGTCGCCCCTGGAGTACGCGTGCCATCTGCGAGATGTGCTGCTGGTACAGCGCGAACGGGTGCTCGCGGCCCGGCGGACGAACGGTGCCGACTGCGCGTCCATGGGACGCGAGGAGCGGGCCGAGCACGACGGGTACAGCGAACAGGACCCGGCCGAGGTCGCTCGTCAACTTGCCGACGCGGCAGCACTATTCAGCAATGTCCTGGCTCGGTTATCCACCGATGACTGGGACCGAACGGTTATGTACCACTATCCGGAGACCCGCGAACGGTCGCTGCGCTGGGTCGCGGTACACACCGCGCACGAGCTGCAGCACCACCTTCTCGACATTCGCCGCCAACTGTGACGGGAGCGGGCACGGCGCTCGAGAACCGCGCGGCCGGCCGAATTCACCTGCACTACAGTGCCGGCCATGAACGTCGATGCGAACGCCTTCTCCAAACGTTGGGCACAACACTGGAACGCCCACGATGTCGACGCCGTCCTCGACGACTTCCACGACGACGTGGTGTTCACATCGCCCGTCGCGGCCGAACTCCTGCCCGAAACGCAGGGGGTGGTCCGCGGCAAGGCGGCGCTACGCCGGTACTGGATTGCCGCCCTCGAACGCATTCCGGATCTCCGGTTCACCGTGGAAGGCGTCTACCAAGGCGTCAACACGATCGTCATCACCTACCGCAACCAGAACGACGGTCTGGTCAACGAGGTCCTGGTCTTCGACGACGACGTGATCGTCGAGGGCCACGGGACATATCGCCGCGCCGGCTCATAGCGCGCAGTCGGTCGCCCCAAACACGAAAGTCACGACCTCTTGCGAGGTCGTGACTTTTCGTAGCACCGCTCAATGTGGGCGAAGGGGGACTTGAACCCCCACGTCCCGAAGGACACTGGCACCTGAAGCCAGCGCGTCTGCCATTCCGCCACTCGCCCGGAAAAACAACCGATGGACCATACCACTGTAATGGCCCGATTCCCGAACCGCGGCAGCGGGCCTGCAAGCGTCGCGGCACCCTGCGCCGCACGGCGAGCGCGCTCCTGAGCTGCGGGGACACAGCTCTCACGATGTGGAGAGTGCCGCAGCGTCGCGTGGTGCCGATACCATGCGGGAGTGAACCAGCACGCGGGCGATTCGTTTGCCGCGCACCGGCAATACCTTCTGGCAAGTGCAGGCGAACGGTAGGACATGAGTAGCCAACGGGGGCTGGCCGCGCGAATCGAGCGCAAGCTCGAGGCGACGGTGGACAACGCCTTCGCCCGCGTGTTCGGCGGATCGATCGTCCCGCAAGAGGTGGAAGCCCTGCTATGCCGCGAGGCTCGCGACGGAGTTCAGAAGCTTCACGGAAATCGCCTTTTGGCCCCCAACGAATACATCATTACCCTCGGTATGCACGACTTCGGAAAGGTGAGCGCCGATCCGGATCTCACGTCGAGCTCTTTCGCGAGGTACTTGGCTGACTACATCCACGAACAGGGGTGGCAAACGTATGGTGAGGTGGTCGTCCGGTTCGAGCAGTCGTCGAACCTGCGTACCGGCCAGTACCGCGCCCGTGGTGCTGTCAACCCCGATGTCCAGCCCCGCCCGACGGACGAAGACGCCGTCCGGCCACAATCAAATAACGCGTTCGGCGATGAACGAGGAGTAGCACCAATGACTGACAATTCGAGCTACCGCGGGGATCAGGGGCCGGGCCGGCCCGGCGACGAGTACTACGACGACCGCTACCGGCGTCCCCAGGACGACGCGCGCGGTGGCCCGGACCCGCAGGGTGCACCCGACCAGCGGGGGGGATATCCGCCTGAGCAGGGTGGCTACCCACCTCAGCAGGGCTACCCGCCGCGCCAACCCGAGCAGGGCGGTTACCCCGAGCAAGGCGGCT
The DNA here is from genome assembly GCF_976985695.1 of Mycobacterium sp. NTMscope_MAC_269. Classification (NCBI taxonomy): domain Bacteria; kingdom Bacillati; phylum Actinomycetota; class Actinomycetes; order Mycobacteriales; family Mycobacteriaceae; genus Mycobacterium; species Mycobacterium sp. NTMscope_MAC_269. The sequence continues at coordinate 4,765,201 of NZ_OZ335668.1, read as the reverse complement.
ACCCAGCTCAGCAGGGCTACCAAGACCAGGGCGGCTACCAGGGACAAGGCGGTTACCCCGACCAGGGCCAGGGCGGCTACCCGCCCCAGCAGGGCTACCAGGACCAGCGCGGCTACCCCGACCAGGGGCAGGGCGGTTACCCGCAGTCGTATGAGCAGCGCCCGCCCGCGGCCGGCGGATACGGCGGGGGCCAAGGCTACGACCAGGGATACCGTCAGGGCGGCTACGGCCCTCCCGGCGGCCAGCCCGGCGGCCAGCCGGGCTACGGCGGCGGCTACGGCGACTACGGCCGCGGCCCGGCGCGCCAGGACGAGGGCGGCTACGCCCCACCGGAACAGCGCCCCGCCTACCCCGATCAGGGCGGTGGGTACGAACAGGGCTACCAGCAGGGCGGTGGATACGGTCGCCAGGACTACGGCTCTCCCGAATACACCCAGTACGCCGAGCATGCGCAGGGCGCGACATACGGCGGCCAGGGCGGGGGATACCCCGAGGCCGCCAGCCCCGAGTACGACTACGGCCAGCAGGCCGACTACGGCCAGCAGGCGGAGTACGGCCAGCAGGCCGAGTACGGGCAGCCCGCCGACTACGGTCAACAGGCGGGTGGCTACGGCGGGTACGGCCAGGGCGGCTACGGCGCCGCGGGCACCACGATCACCCTTCAGCTCGACGACGGCAGCGGCCGTACGTATCAGTTGCGCGACGGCTCCAACATCGTGGGCCGTGGCCAAGACGCGCAGTTCCGGTTGCCCGATACCGGCGTGTCACGTCGGCACCTGGAGATCCGCTGGGACGGGCAGGTCGCGCTGCTGTCGGACCTGAACTCCACCAACGGGACCACCGTGAACAACGCGCCGGTCCAGGAGTGGCAGTTGGCCGACGGCGACGTCATCCGTTTGGGCCATTCGGAAATCATCGTCCGAATCCACTAAGTCGCTGGGCTCAACGCTGCCGTGCTTCGCCCCGTGTCGACGACCGTCCAAGTATCGTGACGTAGCCGATGTGCTCGGAGTCACGGGCGCCGGGGACACGACGCTAGGACGGAAAGGACGCCAGATGCAGGGATTGGTACTGCAGCTGACGCGCGCCGGATTTTTGATGTTGCTCTGGGTTTTCATCTGGTCCGTGCTGCGAATCCTGCGGACCGATATCTACGCCCCGACCGGTGCCGTCATGGTGCGTCGCGGTTTGGCGTTGCGCAGCACGCTGCTGCCTTCGCGACAGCGCCGACACGCGGCCCGCTATCTGGTGGTGACCGAAGGCGCGCTGGCTGGTGGGCGCATCACTTTGAGCGGTCAGCCGGTGTTGATCGGGCGAGCTGACGACTCCACGCTGGTGCTCACCGACGACTACGCCTCGACCCGGCACGCCCGGCTATCTCAGCGCGGCTCGGAGTGGTATGTCGAGGATCTAGGATCGACCAACGGTACTTACCTTGACAGGGCGAAAGTGACGACTGCGGTACGAGTCCCGATAGGAACGCCAATTCGAATCGGTAAAACGGCGATCGAGTTACGCCCGTGACCCGCGCCAATGACAATGATGCCGGCTTGACAGATCCTCCAGCCGGGATCGAGGAGTGGCGCCCGTGACCCTGGTCCTGCGATACGCCGCCCGGAGTGACCGCGGCCTGGTGCGCGCCAACAACGAAGACTCCGTCTATGCGGGCGCCCGGCTACTGGCCCTGGCCGACGGCATGGGGGGTCATGCGGCCGGCGAGGTGGCGTCCCAGCTGGTGATCGCGGCGCTGGCCCACCTTGATGACGACGAGCCGGGCGGCGACCTGCTGGCCAAGCTCGACAACGCGGTGCGTTCCGGCAACGCGGCGATCGCCGCGCAGGTGGAAGCGGAGCCCGAACTCGAGGGGATGGGCACCACCCTTACCGCGATCCTGTTCGCGGGCGACCGAATTGGATTGGTGCACATCGGTGATTCGCGCGGCTACCTGCTGCGCGACGGCGAGCTGAGCCAGATCACCAAGGACGACACGTTCGTTCAGACCTTGGTCGACGAGGGCCGGATCACCCGGGAAGAGGCACACAGCCATCCGCAGCGGTCGCTGATCATGCGGGCGCTCACCGGGCACGAGGTCGAGCCGACGCTGACCATGCGAGAGGCGCGCGCCGGGGACCGTTATCTGCTTTGCTCCGACGGGTTGTCGGATCCGGTGAGCGACGAGACCATCCTCGAGGCGTTGCAGATTCCCGACGTCGCCGAGGCCGCCTATCGACTCATCGAGTTGGCGTTGCGCGGTGGCGGGCCGGACAACGTCACCGTCGTCGTCGCCGACGTGGTCGACTACGACTACGGGCAGACCCAGCCGATCCTGGCGGGTGCGGTGTCAGGTGACGAGGATCAAATGACGTTGCCCAACACCTCGGCGGGGCGCGCCTCGGCGATCCGGCCGCGCGACGAGTCCGCCAAACGTGTTGCACCGCAACCGGAGACGACGCATCGGCCACGGTGGTCCCGCCGACGGATGGCCGTGGTCGCCGCGTTGGCGGTGCTGCTGGTCGTCGCGGGCCTCACCGTCGGGTGGTGGGTCATCCAGCGCAACTATTACGTCGCCGAATACAACGGCAGGGTTTCCATCGTCCGGGGGATCCAGGGAACGCTGCTGGGCGTTCCGTTGCAACGGCCTTACCTGGCCGGCTGTCTCAACGCGCGCAACGAGCTGTCCCTGGTCAGCTATGGGCAATCCGGCCATCCCAATTGCCAGCTGATGACACTGCAAGATCTGCGCCGCCCCGGACAGGTCCAGGTCCAAACCGGGCTGCCGGGCGGCAGTTTGGACCAAGCGGAATCGCAGCTGCGCCAATTGCTGGCCGAATACCTGCTGCCGATCTGTCCGCCACCGCGCGCCACCTCCCCGCCCGGCTCCCCGTCCACCGCCGGAACACCCCAATCCAGCACCACTGCATCGCCAGCACCACCGACCACCAGTTCCACCAGCGCCAGCCCCCCACCCAGCACGAGCGCCTCCAACGGCCCCGCGACCTCATCACCGGCCGGTCCGACGACCACGTCGCAAATGGTGACCGCGCTTCCCGGGCCCCCACTGCAACCGGGCATCGATTGCCGGACGGTGGCATGACAACACAGCTTCAGCCGCCGGTCGCGGTCACGCCTCCTCTGCCTACCCGGCGCAATGCCGAGTTGTTGCTACTGGGCTTTGCGTCGTTGATCACCGTCGCCGCGCTGCTGATCGTCGAGGCCAACCAGACCCGCGATCTGCACTGGGACGCGATCAACTACGGGCTGGTGTTTCTCGTCGTGTTCGGCTCGGCGCACATGGCCATCCGGCGCTTCGCGCCCTATACCGATCCGCTGCTATTGCCAATCGTGGCCTTACTCAACGGACTTGGCCTGGTGATGATTCACCGGCTCGATCTGGTCACCAACCAGCTCAGCGGCCGCCACCACCCCAGCGCGACCCAGCAGATGCTGTGGACCCTGGTCGGTGTGGTGACCTTCGCCCTGGTGGTCACCTTCTTGAAGGACCATCGCCAACTGGCGCGCTATGGCTACATCTGCGGGCTCGTCGGCCTGACCTTTCTGGTGATCCCCGCCCTGTTGCCGGCATCGCTGTCCGAACAGAACGGCGCGAAGATCTGGATTCGCTTGCCCGGCTTCTCAATTCAGCCCGCCGAGTTCTCCAAAATTCTGCTCCTGATCTTCTTCTCCTCGGTGCTGATCGCCAAACGTGGCCTGTTCACCAGCGTCGGCAAACACTTCATGGGCTTGACCCTCCCCCGTCCCCGCGACCTCGCGCCCCTGTTGGCGGCCTGGGTGATCTCGGTCGGCGTGATGGCCTTCGAAAAGGACCTTGGCACTTCGCTATTGCTGTATACGTCGTTTCTGGTGGTGGTCTATCTGGCCACCCAGCGCTTCAGCTGGGTGGGGATCGGCCTGGTGCTGTTCGTCGCGGGAAGCGTTGTCGCGTACTTCATCTTCAGCCACGTCCGGGTCCGGGTGCAGATGTGGTGGGACCCGTTCTCCGACCCCGACGGCAGTGGCTACCAGATTGTGCAGTCGCTCTTCAGCTTTGCCACCGGGGGAATCTTCGGCACCGGGCTCGGCAACGGTCAACCCGACACCGTGCCCGCCGCGTCAACCGACTTCATCATCGCGGCGTTCGGCGAAGAGCTGGGATTGGTGGGCCTGGCGAGCATCTTGATGCTCTACACCATCGTCATCGTGCGAGGGATGCGCACGGCGATCGCCACCCGGGACAGCTTCGGCAAGCTGCTGGCGGCGGGCCTGGCCTCGACGCTGGCCCTGCAGCTGTTCATCGTCGTCGGTGGGGTAACGCAACTCATTCCGCTCACCGGGTTGACCACCCCGTGGATGTCCTATGGCGGCTCGTCGTTGCTGGCGAACTATGTGCTGTTGGCCATCCTGGCGCGGATCTCGCACAGCGCTCGTCGTCCCTTGCGCGCCCCAGCGCGCCACGAGCCGCCGATCGCGACGGCCGGCACCGAGGTGATCGAGAAAGTATGAACGCCTCCCTGCGCCGGATCTCGGTGACCGTGATGGCGTTGATCGTGCTGCTGTTGATCAACGCCACGATGACGCAGGTCTTCGCCGCCGACTCGTTGCGCGCCGACCCGCGCAATCAGCGCGTCCTGCTCGACGAGTATTCGCGCCAGCGCGGCCAGATCGTGGCGGGCGGGCAGTTGCTGGCCTACTCCGTGGCCACCGATAACCGCTTCCGCTTCCTGCGGGTCTACCCCAACCCCGCGACGTACGCGCCGGTCACCGGGTTCTACTCACTGAGCTACTCCAGCACCGGCCTGGAACGGGCCGAGGACCCGCTGTTGAACGGCTCCGACGAGCGGCTGTTCGGGCGCCGGCTGGCCGACTTCTTCACCGGCCGGGACCCGCGCGGGGCCAACGTCGACACCACGATCAAGCCGCGGGTGCAGCAGGCCGCGTGGGACGGGATGCAGCAGGGCTGCGGCGGCCCGCCGTGCAAAGGCGCCGTCGTAGCCCTGGAACCGACTACCGGGAAGATCTTGGCGATGGTGTCGTCGCCGTCGTATGACCCCAACCTGCTGTCGTCGCACGATCCCGACGTGCAGGCGAAGGCCTGGCAGCGGCTGCGCGACGATCCGAATAACCCGATGACCAACCGTGCCATCTCGGAGACCTACCCACCCGGCTCCACCTTCAAGGTCGTCACCACCGCGGCCGCGCTGCAGGCCGGAGCCTCCGACACCGAGCAGCTCACGGCCGCCCCCTCGATTCCGCTGCCGAACAGCACCGCGACGCTGGAGAACTACGGTGGACAGGCGTGTGGCAACGAGCCGACCGTGTCCCTGCGGCAGGCGTTCGCTCTGTCCTGCAACACCGCGTTCGTCCAACTCGGCATCCTCACCGGATCCGACCCGCTGCGCAGCACCGCGCGCTCATTCGGCCTGGACAGCACCCCGAGCGTCATCCCGCTTCAGGTCGCGGAGTCGACCATCGGGATCATCCCGGACGCGGCGGCGCTGGGCATGTCGAGCATCGGCCAAAAGGATGTCGCGGTGACGCCCCTGCAGAACGCCGAGATCGCCGCGACCATCGCGAACGGCGGGGTGACGATGCAGCCCTATCTGGTCGACAGCCTCAAGGGGCCGGACCTGACCACGATCAGCACCACGGCACCCTATGAACAGCGGCGCGCCGTGTCGCCGCAGGTCGCCGCTAAGCTAACAGAGCTGATGGTCGGCGCCGAGAAGGTCGCACAGCAGAAAGGGGCCATTCCCGGCGTGCAGATCGCATCCAAGACGGGTACCGCAGAACATGGCACCGATCCGCGGCACACACCGCCGCACGCGTGGTACATCGCTTTCGCGCCCGCACAGACCCCGAAGGTCGCCGTGGCGGTGTTGGTGGAGAATGGCGCCGACCGCCTGTCCGCGACGGGGGGTGCACTCGCCGCGCCGATCGGACGGGCTGTGATCCAGGCCGCGCTACAGGGAGGACCATGAGCCCGCGAGTTGGTGTGACGCTGTCTGGCAGATACCGCCTGCAGCGCCTGATCGCCACCGGCGGCATGGGTCAGGTCTGGGAGGCGGTAGACAGCCGCCTGGGCCGACGCGTCGCGGTCAAGGTGCTCAAGCAGGAGTTCTCCCAGGACCCCGAGTTCATCGAGCGGTTCCGCGCTGAGGCGCGGACCACCGCGATGCTCAACCACCCCGGGATTGCAGCGGTCCACGATTACGGCGAGAGCCAGCTGGATGGGGAGGGCCGCACCGCCTATCTGGTGATGGAGCTGGTCAACGGCGAGCCGCTGAACTCGGTGCTCAAACGCACCGGCCGGCTGTCGCTGCGGCACGCGCTCGACATGCTCGAGCAGACCGGTCGCGCGCTGCAGGTCGCGCACGCCGCCGGTTTGGTCCACCGCGACGTCAAGCCCGGCAACATCTTGATCACCCCGACCGGCCAGGTGAAGATCACCGACTTCGGCATCGCCAAGGCCGTCGACGCCGCGCCGGTGACCCAGACCGGCATGGTGATGGGCACCGCCCAATACATCGCGCCCGAACAGGCCCTGGGACACGACGCCACCCCGTCCAGCGACGTGTACTCGCTGGGAGTTGTCGGCTACGAGGTTGTTTCGGGCAAGCGGCCGTTCACCGGCGACGGCGCCCTGACGGTGGCGATGAAGCACATCAAGGAGCCTCCACCGCCGCTGCCCGCGGAACTGCCGCCCAATGTGCGGGAACTCATCGAGATCACCCTCGTCAAGAACCCGGCGATGCGGTACCGCAGCGGGGGACCGTTCGCCGACGCCGTGTCCGCGGTGCGTGCCGGTCGCCGGCCGCCGCGGCCCAGCGCGACACCGCCCGCCGGCCGGGCCTCGCCGGCGGCGATTCCGTCCAGCCCGACGACCAGGGCGGCCGCGGTGTCCCCACGCACCGCAGCGCCTCGTCGGTCCCGGCCGACCACCGGCGGCCACCGCCCGCCCCCGGCCCGGCGTACCTTCTCGTCGGGGCAGCGTGCGCTGCTGTGGGCCGCCGGGGTGCTCGGCGCGCTGGCGATCATCATCGCGGTGCTCATCGTCATCAATTCCCGGGGGGATCAGCAGCAACAGCCCCCGACGGTCACCGACACCGGCACCCCACCGGCCTCGGCGCCGCCGGCCAATACCCCGAGCGGGTCGGCGCCCCTGCCGGGCATGCGGCTCACATGGCCGGATGACGGCGCGATAGCAATGTCGGGATTCCGCAGCGGACCCGCCCGACATGGGACATCACCATGACCACCCCGCAGCACCTGTCCGACCGCTACGAGTTGGGGGAGATCCTCGGCTTCGGGGGGATGTCCGAGGTTCACCTGGCGCGCGACCTCCGCCTGCATCGCGACGTCGCGGTCAAGGTGCTGCGCGCGGATCTGGCCCGCGATCCCAGCTTTTACCTACGCTTCCGGCGCGAGGCGCAAAACGCCGCGGCGCTGAACCATCCGTCCATCGTCGCCGTCTACGACACCGGCGAGGCGGAGACGCCCACCGGTCCGCTGCCCTACATCGTCATGGAGTACGTCGACGGCGTCACCCTGCGCGACATCGTGCACACCGACGGCCCGCTGCCGCCGCGGCGCGCGATCGAGATCATCGCCGACGCGTGCCAGGCGCTGAACTTCAGTCATCAGAACGGCATCATCCACCGCGACGTCAAGCCGGCCAACATCATGATCAGCACCACCAATGCGGTCAAGGTGATGGACTTCGGTATCGCCCGCGCGATCGCCGACAGCGGCAACAGCGTCACCCAGACCGCCGCGGTGATCGGAACCGCGCAGTACCTCTCGCCTGAGCAGGCCCGCGGCGACACCGTCGACGCCCGATCCGACGTGTATTCATTGGGCTGCGTCCTTTACGAAATCCTCACGGGCGAACCACCTTTCGTTGGAGACTCACCGGTTGCGGTCGCCTACCAACATGTCCGCGAGGACCCCGTCCCGCCGTCGCAGCGCCACGAAGGCATCTCGGCCGACCTCGACGCCGTCGTTCTCAAGGCGCTGGCCAAGAATCCGGAAAACCGCTATCAGACCGCGGCGGAGATGCGGGCCGACCTGGTCCGGGTGCACAACGGCGAGAAGCCCGAAGCGCCCAAGGTTTTCACCGACGCCGACCGAAGCTCGATGCTGTCGTCCGGCCCCGGCAGCGCGGGCCCGCCGCGGACCGATCCGCTGCCTCGCCAGGTTCTCGCTGACGCCGGTGAGGACCGCACCGTCGGTTCGGTCGGTCGCTGGATCGTCGCGGTGGCGGCACTGGCCGTCCTGACGATCGTCGTGGTCATCGCTTTCAACACCTTCGGTGGCGGCGCCCGAGACGTTCAGGTACCCGATGTGCGCGGGCAGGTTTCCGCCGACGCCATCGCGGCGCTGCAAAACCGCGGATTCAAAACGCGCACGCTGCAAAAGCCGGATTCGATCATCCCGCCCGATCACGTCATCGGCACCGACCCCGGCGCCAACGCCTCGGTCAGCGCCGGCGACGAGATCACCGTCAACGTCTCCACCGGCCCGGAGCAACGCGAGGTGCCCGACGTCTCGTCGCTGAGTTACTCCGACGCGGTCACCAAGCTCAAAGCCGCGGGATTCACGAAGTTCAAGCAGGCCAATTCGCCGTCGACGCCGGAGCTGCTGGGCAAGGTGATCGGGACCAACCCGCCGGCCAACCAGACGTCGGCGATCACCAACGTCATCACCGTCATCGTCGGCTCCGGGCCGGAGACCAAGCAGGTTCCCGACATCGCGGGCCAGACCGTGGATATCGCGCAGCGCAACCTGACCGTCTACGGCTTCAGCAAGGTGACCCAGGCACAAGTGGACAGCCCCCGGCCCGCCGGTGAGGTGATCGGGACCAATCCGCCCAAGGGACAAATGGTTCCGGTGGACTCGGTCATCGAGCTGCAGGTGTCCAAGGGCAATCAGTTCGTCATGCCCGACCTGTCCGGCATGTTCTGGACCGATGCCGAGCCCCGGCTCCGGGCGCTGGGCTGGACCGGAATCCTGGACAAGGGCGCCGACGTCGACGCGGGCGGCTCCCAGTCCCACCGGGTGGTGTATCAGAACCCGCCGGCCGGCGCCGGAGTGAACCGGGACGGAATCATCACGCTGAAGTTCGGTCAGTAGCCGCCGGGTCGGCCGGCATATACGGCCGCACCGCGGCGTGCACGTCGTTCTCGAGCCGGCGCACCAGCGTGTCGTTGCGCACCAACCCGCACACGGCCAGCCAGTTCGCCAGCATGCGATGACCGCCCTCGGTCAGGATCGACTCGGGGTGGAACTGCACGCCGTGAATGGGCAATTCGGCGTGGCGAACCCCCATGATCACGCCGCTGTCGGTGTGGGCGGTGACCTCGAGCGCCGGCGGCAGCGATTCGGGCAGGATGGTCAGCGAATGGTAGCGGGTCGCCGTGAAGGGATCCGGAAGTCCTTGCAACACACCGACATTGGTGTGATGAACGCTGCTGGTCTTGCCGTGCAGCAGTTCTGGGGCACGGTCGACGGTGGCGCCGAACGCTACACCGATGGCCTGGTGCCCGAGGCAGACCCCGAGCAGGGGAGTCTTCTCCGCGGCACACGCGCGCACCATCCCGATGGAAGCGCCCGCGCGCTCCGGGGTGCCCGGCCCCGGGCTGAGCAGCACGCCGTCGAACTGCCGGGCGGCCGCGGTCTCGTCGGAAAGCCGGGCGTCGTCGTTGCGCCAGACGTCGGCGTCCACACCCAGCTGCCCCAGGTACTGCACCAGGTTGAACACGAAGCTGTCGTAGTTGTCGACAACCAGGATCCGCATCGTGCCAGGTTACCGTCCGATGGTCCGCGCTCTGCCCGGTCAGTGGGCGTCAGTAGCCGATCGGGCCGCTGGGCTGCGCGAAATGCAGCCGATCGGGCTCGAAGTGACCGACGACCTGGACATCGGATTTGACGTCTTCGCGGTAGCCCAGGCCGAACCGGACCACGTACTGCTTGTAGAGGGTCACCAGGGGAGCGGCGGCGAGGGCGGCTTGCATGGCTGCGGAGTTGCCGATCGCCGTGATCGTGTACGGCGGGCTGTAGGTGCGTCCGTTGAGCAGGAGCGTATTGCCCACGCAGCGGGGCACCGAGGTGGCGATGAGTCGTTGGTCTTGCATCTGGATCGCCTCGGCGCCGGCGCTCCACAGCGCGTTGAGCACGGCCTGGATGTCTTGCTGGTGCACCACCAGGTCGTCGGGTGACGCGTCGCGCGGGAACCGGCCGTTGGCGTCGCGCTGCGCGTCCTCGAGGGTGACGACCAAGCCCGGGCCGTGCACCGGGTTCATATCCGCCTGGCCGGCAAGCTGCGCGGTGCGCCGCAGCATCGCGGCCAACGCCGCGTCCGAAGAGTGCCCGTGGGCCGCGTCGATCTTCTTCGCCAGCTCCTCGCGTTCGGCGTTGAGCCGGTTCACCGATGACTGGGTCTCGCGGACCAGGTCCACCAGCCGCGGGGCGTCGCTGCCGCGGATCTCGGCGCCGCCGGATACGCCGTGCGTGGCCGCGAGCAGCAATCCGGCCAGCGCACACACCACCGGGACGCCGAAGCGCCATGGCGACTGGCGCGTCTGGATCATCGAGTCTCCATTTCCTGGTCACCGTCCCAGGTGCGTTAGTCTCGTAGCCAAGCTATGGGTGCAGCTGCCGTGTTCATCGTTGCACCCCGTCCCGCTCACCGTGTTGTTGAGGTAATCCGCGAGGTAATAATGCCCAAGTCCAAGGTCCGTAAGAAGAACGACTTCACCGTCAGCGCGGTCAGCCGCACCCCGGTGAAGGTCAAGGTCGGACCCTCGAGCGTGTGGTTCGTCGCGCTGTTCATCGGGCTCATGCTGATCGGCCTGGTCTGGCTGATGGTGTTCCAGTTGGCCGCGGTGGGAACTCAGGCGCCGACGGCCCTCAATTGGATGGCGGAACTGGGGCCCTGGAACTACGCCATCGCGTTCGCTTTCATGATCACCGGTTTGTTGCTCACGATGCGCTGGCACTGAGCAGGACGGCCGGCGGAATGAATTCATTTTTGGGCTGATTTGTTACTGCGCCAGCAACTTTCCAACCACCCAATCACACGCGTGTGATTTATCCCCACTGTTGATAGAGATTGTGGATAACTGCATCGGCAGTGGTGGGAGGGGCTAAGGACCGCATGCAGCAAACACAATGGGAGCCGCACACGGCCGGAATCGCTGGTTGCGGAGCCGCGGGCATTTTGATGGCTATCGTCGCTGTGACCCTGATCACAGACCTGCCCGGACGCGTTCTGGCGGGCGTTGCCGCGGTGGGTCTGATCTTGTTTGCGGGAATGTCTTGGCGCGCGCGTCCAAAACTGGCAATCACGCCCGAGGGCCTGACGTTGCGCGGCTGGTTCCGGACGCAACTATTGCGGCAATCCGACATCAAGATCATCCGCATCATCGAGTTCCGCCGTTACGGACGCGCAGTGCGGCTGCTGGAGGTCGAGGCCGCCGACGGCGGCTTGGTGCTGTTCTCCCGCTGGGACCTTGGGACCGACCCGCTGCACGTGCTCGACGCGCTGACGGCGGCCGGCTACGCGGGCCGTTCGCAACGCTGAACGGCCCGCAGCGGGCGTGCGGTTAAGAGATGGTGATCGACTCGATGACGACCGCCTCGGAGGGACGGTCGTTGCCGTCGGTACTCGTCGTCGCGATCGCGTCAACCACCTGCTGCGAATCCGGATCGGTCACTTCGCCGAAGATCGTGTGGCGCCGGTTGAGGTGCGGCGTCTGATCGACCGTGATGAAGAACTGCGACCCGTTGGTGCCGGGGCCCGCGTTCGCCATCGCCAGCAGGTAGGGCTTGTCGAATTGCAGTTCGGGATGGAACTCGTCGGCGAACTTGTACCCCGGTCCACCGCGGCCGGTCCCGGTCGGGTCGCCGCCCTGGATCATGAAGCCCCGGATCACCCGGTGAAAGACCGCGCCATCGTAGAACGGGCCGGAGGAACCTCCCGACGCGTTCTGGGTCGAGTACTCCTTGGTTCCCTGCGCCAGGCCGACGAAGTTGGCGACGGTCTTGGGCGCGTGGTTTCCGAACAAGGCGACCTTGATGTCGCCGCGGTTGGTGTGGAGCGTGGCGGTAGCAGTCTGAAAGGGGCTGTTAGTCACGGCATCAGAGTCTGCCACTACGTATGAGCGCGCCCGCACGCGGTGTCACCCAATCCGGCCCGCCCACGAAAACCTCGCGAACGCGCGCCGTGGCCGTCGACGTCCCTATGCTGGCAGTCTGTTCAGGTATCGGGCCGGCTGCGCGACAGGCGTCACCGGCGGAGCGGGAGGGCGGCAGATGAGCGCGAAGACGGAATCCCGGTTGACCCCGCGGGAGCGACTGGCCCGCGGCCTGAGCTATTCGGCGCAGGGGCCGGTGGACGTCACCCGCGGGGTCGTCGGCCTCAGCGTCCAGTCCGCGCAGTCGTCCGCCGCGCAGCTGCGTCGCCGGTATCAGGAGGGGCGCCTGGCGCGGGACATCGCGGCCGCCCAGGAGGCCCTCGCCCAGGAACTGGCCGCCGCGCAGGAGGTGGTCACCGGCCTGCCCCAGGCGCTGCAGGACGCACGGCGGGCGCAGCGTCGCGGCAAGCGCCCGTTGATCATCGCGGGAGTCGCCGTCGCGGTCCTCGCAGGCGGCGCCGCGGCGTTCAGCATCGTCCGACGCTCGGTGCGGGCAAAGCCTCAGGAACCCCAGTCGCGGCCGCCCAGTGTGGATGTGCAGCCGCGCCCTTGACCTCACTGCACTGCTAGGCGCAAGCGTTCGCGGCGCCGAACCAGAATGCTCGGCAGCCATTCGCCGACGTCGGCCGCGTCGATCCAGGTGGTGCGCTCGAGCAGCATCCGCAACACGATGTGGGCTTCCAGGCGTGCCAGCGCGGCGCCGACGCAGAAATGCACGCCCTTGCCGAAGCTCACGTGACTTTTGCCACCGATGCGGTCGAGGCGAAATTCGTGGGGCGCATCAAAGTGCGCGGGGTCACGGTTGGCTGCCCCCCACATCAACAGCAAGTGGGAATCGCCCGGCACCTCGATGCCCCCGAGCGTGGTGTCGCGCCACACGTGCCGGTAATGCCCCCGAAACGGCGCCTCGAAGCGAAGCGTCTCTTCGATGAAAGCGCTTAGCAATTCCGGCTTCTCGCGGAGCCGCCGTTGGATCGCCGGACGATCGGCCAGAATCCACGCCGCGCTGCCCAGCAGCGAAGCCGTCGACTCGCCGGCCGCGCTGAAGAGGGTGAGCATGATGCCCAGCGCCGGCAGTTGCTCTAGTTCGCCCGAGGCGTAGCGCGCGGCGAGGTCGGCAATCAGGCCGTATTCGCCGTTGGCGCTTGATTTTTCGAAGTGCTCCAGGACGTAGCCGGACAGTTCCATCGCCGCGGCCCCGGCTTGCTCGAGATGCTCGCGCGTCACGATCCCGTCAAGCAATGTGGTGGTGGCGTAGCCGAGCCGGATGAGGTTGTCGACGTCGTCATCGGGGAGACCCAGGAGCTTGCAGACCACCATCATCGGCAGCCGATTGGCGACGCCGCTCATCCACTCGATCTGACCGTCGCGCAGGTTCTCTTCCCAGAGGCGGTCGGCGGTCTGGACCGCGAATTCCTCGATGATCCGCACGCGCTTGGCCGACAAGTGGGGCAACAAAATCTTGCGATGCAGCGCGTGCACGGGGTCATCGGCGGTGGCCAACGCGTGCATCGAACCTCCCGGCGGTCCCATGTCGAGCGGAACGACCGTGCCGTCCTCGTGAAAGACCATCGTCGCCGTGAGGTTCGACGAAAAATCTTCGACCCGCTCGACGGCCTCTTGCACCGCGTCCCAACCGCACACGGCGTAGAAGACGGAATCGCCGATGCGGTGCACCGGCGCCTCGGCGCGCATCCGGTCATACAGCGGGTAGGGATCCTGTATCGCCGCGCTACCGAAGAACCGGGTCGCACTGTCCAACACCGTCACGCTTTTCAGGCTCGACGCAGGTCGCCGCGGGGTCAATGGAATGCGGAGAGGTTGAGGAGCGCTTGCGACCGATGGCGATGGTGGATATCCGCGTGCACCCATCACCAGCTGCGCGTTCGTGTGAGGGAAATGCTCTGAAAATTCTCGCGCTGCGAGAAGTATTTCGGCGTCCCGCAGCGTAAGGGAGCATGGGTGGATGGCACGTGACGACTGGTTGGTGGGCCGCGATCGCCGCAGCGAAGGCACCGAACGGATCTACGCCGCGGCGGCGGACCTCATAGCCCGCCGGGGATACGACGGGTTCACGATCGACGCCCTGGCCGCGCGGGTTCATTGCTCGCCGGCGACGATTTACCGGCATGTCGGCGGCAAGGCGGCCATTCGGGACGCCGTGGTGGGTCTGCACGCGGCCCGCATTGTCGACACCACACGGGAAGCCATCAAGGACCTTCGCGGGCCGGACCGGGTCGTGGCCGCCACGATCATCGCCCTGCAACGCCTGCGATCCGACCCCCTGGCGCAGCTCATGCGGTCGATCCACGCGGCCCCGGTCAGCGACTGGGTGATCAGCTCGCCCACCGTCACTGGTTTGGCCGCCGAAATGCTGGGTCCCGGCAACGATGACCCGTTGGCCGCGCAGTGGCTGATTCGCGTATTCCTGGCGCTGTGGGGCTGGCCGCTCAAAGACCCGGCCGCCGAACGCGCCTTGGTGGAACGCTTCCTCGGCTCGTCGTACACACCGTGGACGGAGACGGCCAGTTGAGCGGCGCGAAGAGGGATCGGGCTTGTGGAGCCTAGGGGAATCGAACCCCTGACACCCGCCTTGCAAAGGCGGTGCTCTACCAACTGAGCTAAGGCCCCTCTATCGTGACCCCCCATCGTGGCCCAGCGGTTGACCGGGGTCATCCACAGCCACGTGCCAGACCTCGACTCCACGTCGTGACCGCGCCACCGCTGCCAAAACGGCGATCAGTCCCAGTGGCAGTGCGAGTCGTACGCAACGTCTTGACGGGCACATGGTTGTGGGCCTAGGAGGACTCGAACCTCCGACCTCTTCGTTATCAGCGAAGCGCTCTAACCGCCTGAGCTATAGGCCCGTACTCGCGTACGGCCGAGCGACGAGATTACCGCACTAGCCGCCCGACTCCCAAAAACGCAGCATCCGAGCGGCCATGCGCTAGTCGCGATCCGCCAGCGTCACCTCGATGCCGCCGATCAGATCGGTGGTCAGGTTGTAGACGAACGCGGCGATGGTCGCCATCGCGGTCAACAGCACGATGTTGACCAGGCCGATCAAGACGGCCCCGCCGAAAATCGTGCCGCTGGATACCAGTTCGCCGCTGCTGCCGCTGGTGTTGTTCAGCAAGTCACCGACGTTGCTGTTCAACTTCGACCACACGCCCATGCCGCCGAGCACGAGGTAGAGGAAGGCGACGGCGATCATCCACACGAAGAACAACGCCACCGAAAGCAGCAGCGACACCTTCAACGTGCTCCACGGGTCGATCCGGCGGATCTGCATGCTGGCCCGGACGGGGCCCCGCGTCCGCCGCGACACCTGCACCCGGTCGCGGTTCTCGCGCGGTTCTCGGCTTTCCGTCGCTGCCGCGCGGGCGGTTCCCGACGAACTGTCCGGCGTCCGCTGCTCCGGCGCGGGCTTGCGGTGCGGACCGCGCGGCAGGGGGCCGGACAGGTCCGGCAACTCGCTGGCGTAGGCCTCGGCGGGCGATCCCTCGCCGCGGGGCGGCGGGGCTTCGGCCTCTTTCGAATGCGCCGCGCCGCCCGCTCCCGGTGCCGCGGTGCCGGAGATGAAGCGGTTCAGCCGGGCCTCAACCCCGCTGGCCGGGCCCGATGGCCGCTTCTCGGTGGGCGGCTCGTTCTGGCGGGGCGGCGGCTGCTGGGGTCGGGCCGCGCCGCCACGCTGCCACGGCGGTCCGTCGCCGGTCTCCTGGGGACGGCCACCCTGTGCGGGCGGCGCCGCGCGGCGCACCCCGGCACGCTCGGCCGAACCATCCCCGTTGGGAACGTCTCCCTTTTTGGGGGCGCCCGGCTCGTTCGGTGAAGTCACCCCGACTCCTTAGGTCTTCTACCCTGGCCGCGCAGGCGGTGCAGTCGCGTCATGTCTGGTCGGGCTGAGTCTAATTGCCCAGTTCCTCCACGGGCCGCGCCGCCGCCCGCATCGTCATCGGGCCGAGTCTAGTGGCTTCGTACCGACTAGCTCTCGGACTCCGCGGCACCGTCGATTTCCTCGACGACTTCGTCCGCGTTTGCTTCGGCATTGCGGGCGATGGCCAACAGTGTGTTTTCTTCACCGAGGTTCATCAAGCGCACGCCCTTGGTCTGCCGTCCCGCCTTGCGGACCTGGCCCGCCGCGGTCCGGATGACGCCGCCTCCCGAGGTGATCGCGTACAACTCGCTGTCCTCATCGACGATCAGCGCACCGACCAGCCTGCCGCGTCGACGGTCGTACATCACCGTCAAGACGCCCTTGCCGCCGCGGCCCTGCACCGGATACTCCTCGATCGCGGTGCGCTTGGCGTACCCGCCGGAGGTCGCCACCAGCAGGTAGGTGTCCTCACGAACCACGTTGAGCGACAACAGATAATCGTCAGCGTTGAAACGCATGCCCTGTACGCCGGAGGTGGCGCGTCCCATCGGGCGCAACGCTTCATCGGTCGCAGAGAACCTGATGGACTGCCCATTGGCCGACACCAGCAGCAGGTCCTCCTCGGACGAGCACAACACCGCGCCGACCAGCTCGTCGTTGTCGCGCAGGTTGATCGCCACGATTCCGCCCGAACGGTTCGAGTCGAAGTCGGTCAGCTTGGTCTTCTTCACCAGGCCGTTGCGGGTGGCCAGCACCAGGTACGGCGCGTCCTCATAGCCGCGGATCTGGATGACCTGGGCGATCCGCTCCTCGGGCTGGAACGCCAGCAGGTTGGCGACGTGCTGACCGCGCGCGGTGCGCGACGCTTCCGGCAATTCGTAGGCCTTGGCGCGGTACACCCGCCCCTGCGTGGTGAAGAACAGGATCCAGTCGTGCGTCGAGCACACGAAGAAGTGCCGCACGATGTCGTCCTGCTTGAGCCCCGCGCCCTGAACGCCCTTGCCGCCGCGCTTCTGGCTGCGGTACAGGTCGGTTTTGGTGCGTTTGGCGTAGCCGGTCTCGGTGATGGTGACGACGACGTCCTCGCGGGCGATCAGGTCCTCGTCGTTGACGTCGCCGTCGGCGGCGACGATCCGGGTGCGCCGCTCATCGCCGTGCTTGTCGACGATCTCGGACAGCTCGTCGTGCACGATGGCGCGCTGCCGCTCGGGCTTGGCGAGGATGTCCTCCAGGTCGGCGATCTCGGCTTCGATCTTGGCCAGGTCATCGACGATCCGCTGGCGCTCCAGGGCCGCCAGCCGGCGCAGCTGCATGTCCAGGATCGCCTGAGCCTGGATCTCGTCGATATCGAGTAGCTCGATCAGGCCGGCCCGGGCGATGTCCACGGTCTCCGACGCGCGGATCAAGGCGATGACCTCGTCGAGGGCGTCGAGCGCTTTGACCAGACCGCGCAAGATGTGTGCGCGTTCGTTGGCCTTGCGCAGCCGGTAGGTGGTCCGCCGGACGATGACGTCGAGTTGATGCGCAACGTAGAGCCGGATCATCTGGTCCAGCCGCAGCGTGCGGGGGACCCCGTCGACGATGGACAACATGTTGGCGCCGAAGCTGGTCTGCAGCTGGGTGTGCTTGTAGAGGTTGTTCAGCACCACCTTGGCCACGGCGTCGCGCTTGATCTCCACGACGATGCGCAAACCGACGCGATCGCTGGACTGGTCCTCGATGTTGGAGATGCCGGCGAGCTTGCCGTCGCGGACCTGCTCGGCGATCGAGGTGATGAAGTTGTCGTGGTTCACCTGGTACGGCAGCTCGGTGATCACCAGCGAGGTGCGGCCGCGTGAATCCTCTTCCACCTCAACGACTCCGCGCATCCGGATCGACCCGCGTCCCGTGGTGTAGGCGTCGTGGATGCCCTGCGACCCGACGATGAGGCCGTGCGTGGGGAAGTCCGGCCCCTTGACCCGCTCACAGACCGCCGCGAGGGTGGCCTCCTCGTCGGCCTCGTGATTGTCCAGGCACCAGTAGACGGCGTCGGCCAGCTCGCGCAGGTTGTGCGGCGGGATGTTGGTCGCCATCCCGACCGCGATGCCGCCGGAACCGTTGGCCAGCAGGTTGGGGAACCGGCTCGGCAGCACGGTCGGCTCCTGCACCCGACCGTCGTAGTTCGGGATGAAATCGACTGTCTCCTCGTCGATTTCACGCAGCATCTCCATCGCGAGCGGCGTCAGCCGCGCCTCGGTGTATCTCATCGCGGCCGGTGGGTCGTTACCCGGCGATCCGAAGTTGCCCTGCCCGTCGACCAAGGGATAGCGCAGCGACCACGGCTGCGCCATGCGCACCAGGGTGTCGTAGATCGAGGCGTCACCGTGCGGGTGGTAGTTACCCATCGTCTCGGCGACCGACCGCGCCGACTTGGCGTGGCTGCGGTCGGGCCGGAACCCCGAGTCGTACATCGCGTAGAGGACCCGGCGGTGCACCGGCTTGAGGCCGTCGCGCACCTCGGGCAGCGCGCGGCCGACGATGACGCTCATCGCGTAATCGATGTAGCTGCGCTGCATCTCCTGCTGAATGTCGACGGGCTGGATCCGGTCGACGGAGTCGTCACCTGGCGGCAGCGTGGTGTCAGTCATCTATTCCTCGTTGGTCGGTCAGCACGGTCCAGTCTGAGGCGGGTCCGGTTCGATCAGACATCCAGGAAGCGAACGTCCTTGGCATTACGGGTGATAAAGCTGCGGCGCGCGTCGACGTCCTCGCCCATCAGGATCGAGAACAGCTCGTCGGCGGCCGCCGCGTCGTCCAGCGTGACCTGGCGCAACACCCGGACGGTGGGATCCATTGTGGTTTCCCACAATTCCTTGGCGTCCATCTCGCCCAGACCCTTGTAGCGCTGAATGCCGTCGTCTTTATTGATCTTCTTGCCGGCCTTCTGCCCGGCCTCGAGCAGGCCGTCGCGCTCGCGGTCGGAGTAGGCGAATTCGGGATCGCTGCGCTGCCACTTCAGCTTGTACAGCGGCGGCTGCGCCAAGAACACGTGCCCGTTTTCGATCAGCGGCCGCATGAACCGGAACAGCAGGGTCAGCAGCAGCGTCGAGATGTGCTGGCCGTCAACGTCCGCGTCGGCCATCAGCACGATCTTGTGATAGCGCAGCTTGGTGAGATCGAACTCGTCGTGGATGCCGGTGCCGAGTGCGGTGATGATCGCCTGGACCTCGGTGTTCTTCAGGACCCGGTCGATGCGGGCTTTTTCGACGTTGATGATCTTGCCGCGCAGCGGAAGAATCGCCTGGAACATCGAGTCGCGGCCACTCTTGGCTGAACCGCCGGCCGAATCACCCTCCACCACATACAGTTCCGACTTTTTCGGATCAGTAGAGCGGCAATCGGCCAGCTTTCCGGGCAGCCCGCCGAGGTCGGTCGCGCTCTTGCGACGCACCAACTCGCGCGCCTTGCGCGCGGCTATGCGGGCCTGAGCCGACGAGACCGCCTTATTAACAACGACTTTGGCGTCGGCCGGGTTGGCCTCGAACCAGTGGGTTAGCTGTTCGTTGCAGACCTTCTGCACGAACGACTTGACTTCGGTGTTGCCCAGTTTCGTCTTTGTCTGGCCCTCGAACTGCGGTTCGCTGACCTTGACCGAGATCACCGCGGCCAGACCCTCGCGGATGTCGTCGCCGGTGAGGTTCGGGTCCTTGTCTTTCAGCAGCTTCTTGTCTTTGGCGTACTTGTTGACCACCGTCGTCAGCGCGCTGCGGAAGCCCTCCTCGTGGGTGCCGCCCTCGTGGGTGTTGATCGTGTTGGCGAAGGTGTGCACCGATTCCGAGTAGCCGCCGTTCCACTGCATCGCGATCTCGACCTCATGGCCGGGGCCTTTCCCGTCGAAGTCGACGATGCTCTGCTGGATGGGACTCTTGGTGCGGTTGATGTGCTTGACGAAGTCGACGAGACCACCTGGGTAGTGGAAGGTGCGGTGCTTAACCTTATGTGGCGCAGTCGATTCGGCCGCCTTTTCTTCGGCGGACTTGGGCGCTTCGGCCGTGTCGCTGACGACGTCGTCGACGACCTCGTCCTGCTCTACGCGCTCGTCGGTGAGGTTAATGGTCAACCCCTTGTTCAGGAAGGCCATTTCCTGCAGGCGGCGCGCCACCGTCTCGAAGTCATAGTTGGTGGTCTCGAAGATGTCGGGGTCGGCCCAGAACCTGATCGTCGTTCCGGTGCGCTTGGTGGCCTCGCCCTGCTTGAGGGTGCCGGGCACGGCTTTCTCGTAGTACTGCGACCACTCGTGACCATCGCGGGCGATGTCCACCTCGAGGCGGGTCGACAGCGCATTGACCACCGACACCCCGACGCCGTGCAGGCCACCACTGACGTTGTAGCCGCTGTTCTCACCGCCGAACTTGCCACCCGCGTGCAGTTGGGTCATCACGACATCGACGGTGGGAGCGCCGGTCGCGTGCATCGCCACCGGGATGCCACGGCCGTTGTCGGAGACCTCGACGCTGCCGTCGTCGAGCATGCGGACGTCGACCTTGTCGGCGTAGCCGGCCATCGCCTCGTCGACCGAGTTGTCGACCACCTCCCAGATGAGGTGGTGCAGACCACGCTCGCCGGTGGATCCGATGTACATGCCGGGACGTTTGCGGACGGCCTCGAGGCCTTCCAGCACGGTGATCGCTGAAGCGCCGTAATCGTCTTGCGCCTTCTTCTTCTGGGCAGCCACGGTCGGAATGCTCTCCTTGGGGTTTCATGCGGGCGGTTCCAGTCACCGCAACAATCGCATATGGCCAGTCTAGCGTGATGAGCGGTCCGCACCGATTTTCTGGCCGCGTTTCTACCTGGCTAACTGCGCCGTGCGGACGATTTTTCTATTCTGGCCGCGTCCCGACGTGCATCAAGGGTGTCTGCGTCATTGTGGCCGATTTGAGCGGCCTGTGGATAAAACCTCGCCCGAGGATCAAAAGGTGCCCCCGAACACGCTAACCGTAGGTGTCGCGTGGCCCTCTCCCGGCGATGTGGCGCGGCCCCTTGCGCCACGACGGCGCGGCCGGACCGGTGATTTTCAACGACGTCACCACCCCGTTGCCGACAGCCGCCGCGATCTTGGCCAACAACTGTGCCTGGATCATCCGCAACTGGGTGGCCCACGCCGTCGATTCGGCGGCGACGCTCAGCACACCGTCGCTGAGGGCGGTCGGGACCGCATGGTCGGCGATCTGGTGGCCGACCACCGATGTCCAGTTGCCCAGCACGGTGCCCTCGGCGACCTGCGCGGACCAACCCCGCTTTTTGGCGAGGTCACGCGCCAATCTGCCCAGCGGTTGCGGGTCACGAACGTCGGGCCCCGGCCCCGACCAGCTGCGCCGCTGGCCCGCCACCCGGCGGGGAAAAGGCGACACCGCGCGACCGCGGCCGGCGTCTTTCCCCTGAGCCCGCGCCGCCGCCCGGGCTTCCTCGAGCGTGCGTCTGACCAAGTCGATCCCGCTCAGCTCGCTGGAGCCTCCGCCGGACTCGGGACCCGGACCTTCTCCCGTTCCGGTCATGGGCGCATCTCCGATACCCGGCCGGAATCACCGTCACGCAAGTCCACATAGACCCGTCGAACGTCCCAACCCGTCGGGATGTCCTCGACGACGGCGGCAGTGACCAGGACCTGCTCGGCCGATTCGGCCACCGTGGCCAGCGCGCGGCGTCGCGCCGCGTCCAGTTCGGCGAAGACGTCGTCGAGCAACAACACGGGGTCGCTTTCGTCGGCACGCAGCAACTCGTAAGCGGCGAGCCGCAGCGCCAACGCAAACGACCACGACTCCCCGTGACTGGCAAAGCCTTTCGCCGGCTGATCACCGAGCCACAGTTCCAGGTCGTCACGGTGCGGACCGACCAGACACATGCCGCGCTCCAACTCCGCATCGCGCCGCGCCGACAACGCCGCCAACAGGGCGGATTCCAGGAATTCCCGGTCACCGCCGGCGATATCCGCCGCGGCGTCGGCACCCAGACTGGAGCGGTAGCTGATCGATGCAGCCCGCGATCCCGGGGCCAGCAGCTGATAGGCCTTCTCGACCTCTGGCGCCAGTTGGTTCACCAAATCGATACGGGCGGCCATCAATTGGGCACCGTGCTCGGCCAGGCGACTGTCCCAGACATCGAGCGTATCCAGCGCGCTTTGGTCGCCCCGGTACCGCGCCCCGGACACGGATTTCAAGAGCGCGGTCCGTTGCCGCAGAACTTTTTCGTAGTCGGCGCGCACCGCCGCCACCGCCGGGCGGCGCACCGTCGCCAGGTCGTCGAGATAGCGCCTTCGCTCCGACGGGTCGCCGCGCACCAGCGCCAAATCCTCGGGAGCAAACAGCACCGCCCGCAGCACGCCGATGATCTCCCGGGTGCTGCGCACCGGCGAACGATTCAGCCGTGCCTTATTCGCCCGCCCTGCAGCGATTTCCAGGTCGACCGCGCATTCCCTGCCGTCGTTGACCACGATGGTCGAGACCACCGCCCGGGCGGCTCCGGCCCGGATCAACGGCGCGTCGGTCCCCACTCTGTGTGACCCCAAGGTGCTCGAATACCACAGCGCCTCAAGAAGATTAGTCTTGCCGAACCCATTGGAACCGATGAAGACCGTCCGACCGGGTTGCAACTCGAGGTCGGCGTGTGCCCAGGACCGGAAGTCGCGCAGTCCTAAATGCCGGACGTACACCTAGCCAGGCAACCGGACAGGCATCAACAGGTAGACGTAATCGGTCGGCAGGGCGCTGAAGGGTCCCGGCCCCGTCGGGTGGCTGTCATCGTCCAGTGCCGGGCGCAGCAACGCGGGCTTGCCCGGAGTGGTGAAACCGAACGACACCCGCTCGGAGTGAACCGATCCCAATCCGTCGGTCAAGTAAGTCGGGTTGAAGGCGATCGTCAGCGGTTCGCCGGCAAAATCGATCGCCAGGTCTTCTTCGGCCCGGCCGACGTCGTCGGCTCCCGCCGACAACCGCAGCGATCCCTCGCTGAATTCCATCCGCACCTGCGCACCGCGGTCGGCGACCAGCGCGACCAACTTGATAGCCTCCGTCAACTCCGACACGTTGATCGTCGCGACGGCCGTGTGCTCGGCCGGCAGCAGCTGGCGAAACTTCGGGAATTCCGCGTCGAGCAGGCGCGTGGTGCTGCGCTTGCCGTTGCCGCTGATGCCGAGCAAGCCGTCTTTTCCGACGCCGGCACCCGCACCCAGCGACAACCGAACCTCGGAACCGTCGGTGCCGGCTCGGGCCGCCTCGGCCAGCGTCTTGGCGGGTACGAGGACCGCGGCTTCGATGTCCGGTGAGGCCGCCGACCAGGTCAACTCGCGAACCGCGAGCCGGAACCGGTCGGTGGCGGCCAGGACCACCGTGTCGCCCGAAATCTCAACCCGGATCCCGGTCAGCATGGGCAGCGTGTCGTCACGGCCGGCCGCGATGGCCACCTGGCTGATCGCCTCGGCGAACAGGTCGGCGGGCAGCGTCCCGGTTTCGTCGGGCAGGGCCGGCAGCGTCGGGTAGTCCTCGACGGCCATCGTCGGCAACGAAAATCTGGCGTTCCCGCAGTTCAGTGCCACCCGATTGCCGTCGACGTAGAAGTCGATCGGCTTGTTCGGCAGCGCGCGAACGATGTCTGACAACAGCCGCCCGGACACCAAAACGCTTCCCGGAGAAGCGATTTCGGCTGCCACCTGCGCTTCCGCGGACACTTCGTAATCGAATCCCGAGATGGTCAGGCCGTCATCGGTCCCGGACAGCAGCACACCGGACAGCACGGGCACCGCGGGTCGAGAGGGCAGGTTCTTCGCCACCCACGACACCGCGTCGGCGAATGACTCCCGCACCAAACGAAACTTCAAGTCGCTGAGGCCAGCCGTTGTCGTCGCCGCGTCCATAGCGTCCCTTCACCTTCAGCGTTTTCGAATCCATCGAATCCATTTGTGGCTAGCCTCTCCCCGCTAGCACGGGGCCCCGCCACGAACGCCGGTGACGCGATGCGCCGACGACGACCGTAACGGCAGTCGAAGAACAACCGTAGATCCTCCGGGGCCATCTTGAAAGCTAATCGCAAAGGCCGACAAAACGATCTGACGACGGTGTCGACGACGGGTGTGGAGCGAGCGTCCCCAAGCCTGTATTTCAAAGAAGAACCGATGAAGAGATCTCAATAACAGTATTAAGGCCTGTGCATTCTGGGGACAGCGCCATCCCGGCGCAGCTAGGGCGACGATCGGGATGTGGATCGTCGCCTGGGCGCCTGTGAGTCATGTGTTGGTCCGGTGGGGACGAACGACAGGTGTGCACGGGACGCCCGGTATTGCACCGGTGTTTGAGTGCTGTGTGCACAAGGCTGCGCACATGCCCTGGGTGTGGCGGATGTGACGGACGGGTGAGAAGTTTCTCGAAAAAATCACGCGCACGGGCGCCGAGAACCCGTGATTCAGCGCTTGGAGCGCTGCCGGATGCGAGTGGTGAGCTCCTTGACGTGATCAAAAACCTCACGGCGCTCGGCCATCTCGGACAAAATCTTGCGCTGCGCGTACATCACCGTGGTGTGGTCGCGGCCGAAGGCCTGTCCGATCTTGGGCAGCGACAGGTCGGTGAGCTCACGGCACAAATACATCGCGATCTGGCGTGACTGGGCCAGTGCCCGCGTCTTGCCCGGGCCCCGGAGTTCTTCCACGGTGGTGTCGAAGTATTCGGCGGTGGCGGCCATGATGGTGGCCGCACTGATCTGCATGGTGCTGGCGTCGGCGATCAAATCGCGAAGCACGATCTCGGCCAGCGCCTTATCGATCGGGGTCTTGTTCAGCGACGCGAACGCCGTCACCCGGATCAGGGCGCCCTCAAGTTCGCGGATGTTGCGCTCGATGCTGCTGGCGATGAGTTCGAGGACGTCGTCGGGGACGGCGAGCCGCTCCATCTGAGCTTTCTTGCGCAAGATGGCGATCCGGGTTTCCAGCTCCGGGGGTTGCACGTCGGTGATCAGGCCCCACTCGAACCGCGTTCTGAGCCGGTCTTCCAGGGTGGCCAGCTGTTTGGGCGGCCGGTCCGAGGAGATGACGATCTGCTTGTTGGCGTTATGCAACGTGTTGAAGGTGTGGAAGAACTCTTCCTGGATACCTTCCTTGCCCTCGATGAATTGAATGTCATCGACGAGCAGCACGTCGACGTCGCGGTAGCTGCGCTTGAAGGCCACCTTGCGGTCGTCGCGCAGCGAGTTGATGAAGTCGTTGGTGAATTCCTCGGTGGAGACGTACTTGACCCGCATCCCCGGGAACAGCCGCTGCGCGTAATTACCGGCGGCGTGCAGCAGGTGGGTCTTCCCGAGACCGGACTCGCCCCAGATGAACAGGGGGTTGTAGGCGCGGGCCGGGGCCTCGGCGATCGCGAGGGCCGCGGCATGGGCGAACCGGTTGGAGGCGCCGATGACGAATGTGTCGAAGGTGTAGCGGCGATTGAGACTCGTGCCGGCGGCGACGGCGGGGTCGATGGCGTGCGGTCGCTCGGTGAAGTAATTCGGCCAGCCAGGCTGGGCGCCGTCGATGGTCTCGCCGTTTTCGAACGGCTCGTCGGTGTCGAGCGCGGCGTCGTCGCCAGGGAAGGGGCCGTCGGATCCGGGGAACGGTTCCGCCGGCGGGATCAGGGCGTCCTCGACATCGTCGGGTGGGGGAGCGATACGGACTCCCAGTTGGATCTGCTGTCCGAGCCGGCGGCTGAGTGCGTCGGTGATCGGGGCCCGCAGATGACGTTCGATCTCGTTTTGCACGAAGCTGCTCGGGACCGACAGCAGGGCAAATCCCTCGACGATCGTCAGCGGCCGGACGAGATTCAGCCAGGCCCGTTGCTGCGGGGTGAGGGGAGTGACCAGGGTTGTGCGGTTGGCGGCCATACCGTCTGCGGTGGGGTCACCGTTGAGCTCGGAAACGACCGCGTTCCACACTGTCGTAAAGCCTGAACCGGGGTCATCGGTCAACGACGCATCTCCCTGGTTCTCGAACGTCCCGGGTCGAAGTACAACTCACGCTTGGCGACAAAACGGCTGTCCACATAGTTATACACAGGTGTGGACAGGGTGATCGTATGCGAGCCGCAACCTACCGGCGACGGCTCGCGATCTCCGCGCTGGAAGAAAACCCAAAAAGGTTGTCTAGGCAGCTAGACGATCCACCATCCTCGCTTCATTGTCGAGCGCTGCTTCAGTCTAAAACGACTTGGGCAGAAGCTAACAGTTTTCCGTGCGGCTGCCAACCGTTCTGCTGCATTCCAATCGGGTCATTTAGGGTGAGTGGGGCCTTGCTTCGGGTCGTTATGGTAGTCACGCCGAAGGCGAGCGTGAGCGGAACGGAAAATCTTTCGCGGAGTCCTCGCGGCGGCGTTGCGGCAGGCCAGGTTTGACCAGGCGAAGGCTCGTCAGTACCCTCAAACAGTCGCCCGAAAGTCGGCGATACGGCTGCGACCCAGAACCACATGGGGACCGCGCCGGCCAGTAGCAGCAAGACCACCTCCGGTCGGAACGCAGACGAGCCCGAAGCGAACCGTCTGAGCGGCCGGATGGCAAACAACGAGGAGAACGTCGTGGCCAAGGGCAAGCGGACCTTCCAGCCGAATAACCGGCGCCGAGCCCGCGTGCACGGCTTCCGTTTGCGGATGCGGACCCGTGCCGGACGCGCGATCGTGTCCGGTCGGCGCCGCAAGGGCCGCCGCGCGTTATCTGCCTGATTGCGGGACAGGTCTTTCGGCGGTGCTTCCCGCACGCAACCGCATGACGCGGTCAATTGAGTTTGACGCGACGGTGAAGCACGGGATCCGCATGGCACAGCCCGACATCGTCGTGCACTTCCGGCGCGAAACCGACCGCGGCGACGCGACGGCGCCGCACGTCGGACTGGTGGTCGGCAAGCCCGTCGGGTCGGCCGTGGAACGCCACTGCGTCGCCCGCCGCCTGCGGCATGTGGCCCGCACGATTCTGGGTGAACTCCAGGAGTCCGACCGGGTGGTGATCCGGGCGCTGCCCAGTAGCCGGACCGCGTCGTCGGCCCGTTTGGAACAGGAACTGCGGCGCTGTCTGCGACGGATCCCGGCGACGGGAATCGCACCGTGACGAGACGGTATCCGGTGGGCGCATTCACCGTTGGAAGGTCCGCCGCGCGTGCACTGATTTTCCTCATCCAGCTCTATCGGCATATGGTGTCGCCGCTTCGTCCGGCGACCTGTCGCTTCATTCCGACCTGTAGTCAGTACGCGGTCGACGCGTTGAACGAGTACGGGTTGTTCCGGGGGACCTGGTTGGCTGCGGCCAGACTCGCCAAATGCGGACCATGGCACGAGGGCGGATGGGATCCGATACCGGATCGTCCTGAATGCCAAGGGAATTGCCAAGATGCCAGCGACGCTTGGGCCTTCCGAGCGACGCGAGGGGAGAGTGAGTCTTTTGTCCTTTGACGTTTTCAGCCTCGACTTCGTCTACTACCCGGTCTCGTGGATCATGTGGGTTTGGTACAAGTTGTTCGCCTCCATGCTGGGGCCGTCGAACTTCTTCGCCTGGGCGCTGTCGGTGATGTTCTTGGTCTTCAGCCTGCGGGCTCTGCTCTACAAGCCCTTCGTGCGGCAGATCCGCACCACGCGGCAGATGCAGGAGTTGCAGCCGCAGATCAAGGCGTTGCAGAAGAAGTACGGCAAGGACCGTCAGCGCATGGCGCTCGAAATGCAGAAGCTGCAGCGCGAACACGGCTTCAACCCGATTCTCGGCTGCCTGCCGATGCTGGCGCAGATCCCGGTGTTCATCGGTCTGTATCACGTGTTGCGTTCGTTCAACCGAACCACCGGCGGGTTCGGGCAGCCGCACCTGTCGGTGGCCGAGAACCGGCTCACCGGAAACTATGTGTTCACCCCGACAGACGTGGCGCACTTCCTGGACGCCAACTTGTTCGGCGCTCCGATCGGTGCCTTCATGACGCAGCGCACCGGTCTGGACGCATTCACCTTCTTCAGCCGGCCGGCCGTGATCGCCGTGGGATTGCCGGTGATGGTCCTGGCCGGGGTCGCGACGTACTTCAACAGCCGGGCATCGGTGGCGCGGCAGAGCCCTGAGGCGGCGGCCAACCCGCAGACGGCGATGATGAACAAGCTTGCGCTGTATGTGTTTCCGCTCGGCGTGGTGGTCGGGGGGCCGTTCCTTCCGCTGGCGATCATCCTGTACTGGTTCGCCAACAACATCTGGACCTTCGGGCAGCAGCACTACGTCTTCGGGATGATCGAAAAAGAGGACGAGGCCAAGAAGCAGGAGGCGATCGCGCGCCGGGCGGCCAACGCGCCGGCGCCGGGAGCCAAGCCGAAGCGCAACCCGAAGGCGGCGGCGCCGGGCGGGAACGGTTCGGGCGCGGAGTCAGAGGTGTCCGGATCCGCGGAGGCGGATGCCGAGGGTGCTGACGGGCAGGCGACGGAAGCCACCGAGGCGCCGAGCAATCGGACACCGCGCCCGGGGGCGCGGCCAAAGAAACGCAAACGCTGATTACGGCGGACAAGCTATCGGGGCGAGCCTGGGCAGGGCGGCCCCACCCGGGCTCAGACCCATGGATGAGGGAGAGAAAGACATGACAGACGCCGACACCACCGAACGCGACGTGGACACGGAACTCGAGACGCAAGAGCCGGCCGTGGACACCAGCCAGGGCGACGCCGAGGAAGGTGACGACCTGGAGGAGCGGTTGGTCGCCGAAGGCGAGATCGCCGGGGACTACCTCGAGGAGTTGTTGGACCTGTTGGACTTCGACGGCGACATCGACTTGGACGTCGAGGGGAGCCGGGCCGTCGTGAGCATCGACGGCGGGGACGACTTGAACAAGTTGGTCGGCCGTGGTGGCGAGGTACTCGACGCGCTGCAGGAGCTGACCCGGTTGGCGGTGCACCAGAAGACCGGCGTGCGGAGCCGGTTGATGCTCGACATCGCGAGCTGGCGCCGGCGTCGGCGCGAAGAGTTGGCGGCGCTCGGCGACAAGGTGGCGCGGCGGGTGCTGGACTCGGGGGAGCGCGAAGAGCTGGCGCCGATGACGCCCTTCGAGCGGAAGATCGTGCACGACGCCGTGGCCGCGGTCTCCGGGGTGCACAGCGAGAGCGAGGGCGTCGAGCCGTCGCGCCGCGTGGTCGTGCTGCACGACTGACACTCCAGAGTTACAGCGGTGTAGTTCGTCTGCTCCGGAGGGCTGCCGAAGGGTGAAAGTGCATGCGCCGACTAGAGGATGTTTCACGTGAAACATGGCGGCCCGGCCGAAGCCGCGGGTGGGAGCGCGGGCCCGACCCCCGGCCCCGGCGCCCCTCCGGATTCGGCCACGGCCGCCTTCGGGCCGCGGCTCGAGATCGCGGAGCGGTATGCCGCGCTTCTCGCCGACGCGGGCGTGGAGCGCGGGCTGCTCGGACCGCGAGAAGTGGGCCGCATCTGGGACCGCCACATATTGAACAGCGCCGCGGTCGCCGAACTGCTGGACCCGGGCGAGCGCATCATCGATATTGGCAGCGGCGCGGGGCTGCCCGGCATACCGCTGGCGATCGCGCGGCCCGATCTCGAAGTCGTATTGCTTGAGCCCCTCCTGCGCCGCAGCGAATTTCTCAACGAGGTCGTCAACGAACTAGGGTTAGCCGTCGAGGTGGTCCGCGGCCGAGCGGAAGAACCTGGAGTGCGTGGCCGGTTCGGGGAGAGGGATGCGGCGGTGTCACGAGCGGTTGCGGCGTTGGACAAGCTGACGAAATGGAGCATGCCGTTGCTACGCCCGGGCGGTCGGATGCTGGCCATCAAGGGGGAGCGGGCGTCCGAGGAAGTTGAACAGTTCCGGCGTGTGATGGCAGCATCGGGCGTCGCTGATGTCAGGGTGGTCACATGTGGCGCGGACTATTTGCGTCCCCCCGCAACCGTAGTTTCAGCGCGACGCGGACAGCGGCCGCACCACAGGTCGACACGGACCGGGAAGGCTCGAACGCGATGACTTCTCCAGCAGACAAGCCGGTGACTTCGCGGGTGGGGGAGAGCGCTGCAGACCCGGCGCTCGCGCCGCGAGCGGACGCCCCCGCGGCTCAGTCGCCGCCGGCGCCGCCGAATGTTTCACGTGAAACAACGGCCGAATTCGACACCCCGATCGGGGCCGCCGCCGAACGGGCCATGCGGGTCTTGCACACCACGTACCCGCCGCTGCGCCGTCCGGCTCGCCGCCGAGTCTTCACCGTCGCGAACCAAAAGGGCGGTGTGGGCAAGACGACCACCGCGGTCAATCTCGCTGCCGCCCTCGCGCTGCAAGGGCTCAAGACTCTCGTCATCGACCTCGACCCGCAGGGCAACGCGAGCACGGCGCTAGGCATCACCGATCGCAAATCGGGGACGCCGTCGTCGTACGAGGTGTTGCTCGGCGAGGTCTCCGTCCACGACGCCCTGCGGCAGAGTCCGCACAACGAGCGACTGTTCTGCATCCCCGCGACGATCGATCTGGCCGGCGCCGAGATCGAATTGGTGAGCATGGTTGCGCGTGAGAATCGGTTGCGCAACGCTTTGGCAGACCTCGACAGCCTCGACTTCGATTGCGTCTTCATCGACTGCCCGCCGTCGCTCGGCCTGCTGACCATCAACGCGCTCGTCGCCGCGCCGGAAGTCATGATCCCGATCCAGTGCGAGTACTACGCCCTCGAGGGTGTCTCGCAGTTGATGCGCAACATCGAGATGGTCAAGGCGCACCTCAACCCGAAGCTCGAGGTGAGCACCGTGGTGTTGACCATGTACGACGGACGCACCAAGTTGGCAGACCAGGTCGCCGAGGAGGTGCGCCGCTACTTCGGGAGCAAGGTGCTACGAACGGTGATCCCGCGCAGCGTGAAGGTTTCCGAGGCACCGGGCTACAGCATGACCATCATCGATTACGACCCCGGTTCCCGCGGGGCGATGAGCTACCTCGACGCGAGCCGCGAACTCGCCGAGCGCGATTGACCACCATCCGTGAAGGGACGACCATGACGCAGCCGTTACGCAAAAAGGGTGGCCTCGGCCGGGGGCTGGCTTCGCTGATTCCCACCGGTCCCGCCGAGGGCGACTCCGGCCCGGCAACCCTCGGTCCCCGGATGGGCGACGCGGCCGCGGACGTCTTGATCGGGGGTCCGCCACCGCAGGACGCGTCAGGCACCGCTTCCATGGGAGCGGTCTACCGCGAAATCGCGCCGGCCGACATCGAGCGCAACCCGCGTCAGCCCCGGCAGGTTTTCGACGAGGAAGCGCTGGCCGAACTGGTGCACTCCATCCGCGAGTTCGGACTCTTGCAGCCGATCGTGGTGCGGGCGGTCAAGGATTCGGCCAGCGGTGCGCGCTACCAGATCGTGATGGGGGAGCGGCGTTGGCGAGCGGCCCAGGAGGCCGGGTTGTCGACGATCCCGGCGATCGTGCGCGAGACCGGCGACGACGACCTGCTGCGCGACGCCCTATTGGAAAACATCCACCGGGTACAGCTGAACCCCTTGGAAGAGGCCGCCGCCTACCAGCAGCTGCTCGACGAGTTCGGTGTCACCCACGATGAACTCGCGGCCCGCATCGGACGATCGCGGCCGTTGATCACCAACATGATTCGCTTGCTCAAGCTGCCCATCGCGGTGCAGCGGCGGGTGGCCGCCGGGGTGCTGTCCGCCGGACATGCCCGCGCACTGCTATCCCTGGAGGCCGGTCCCGACGCCCAGGAAGAACTGGCCACCCGCATCGTCGCGGAGGGGTTGTCGGTGCGGGCCACCGAGGAGGCGGTCACCCTGGCCAACCGGTCCGGTGCTAGCACCCCGACACCTCCGCGACGCAAGCCGATCCAGATGCCCGGCCTGCAAGATGTCGCCGATCGGCTGTCGACCGCCTTCGATACACGCGTGACGGTCAGCCTGGGCAAACGCAAGGGCAAGATCGTCGTCGAGTTCGGGTCGGTGGACGATCTACAGCGAATCATCGACGTCATGTCGCCGCCGAAGGCCTGATCTAGGACACGGTGTAATTACGTCACTGTGACACTGGGGCCGGCGCGGCGGGAGATTTCGGCGCCCCGGCGTGACGGCTTGGCGAAACAGCATGGGTAGCAATGACTTTCGGAAGGCGGCGGCCCGCGGCCGCCCCGCGGCAGCGTTTTGACGGCGCCAACCGGGATGGCCAGGTTAAAGCTGGCCCGATCCCGACCACCTCTCCTATCCTGGAGGGGTTGTCGGTGCAGATGGCTGCAGTACCGCACAGGAGCAGGAGGCTAGTGTCCGCTCGAATCACGCCGCTGCGGCTCGAGGCCTTCGAGCAGCTTCCCAAGCATGCCCGCCGGTGCGTCTTCTGGGAAGTCGATCCGGCGACCCTCGGTAACCAGGATCACCTCACCGACCCCGAGTTCGAAAAAGAAGCGTGGTTGTCGATGGTGATGCTGGAGTGGGGCTCGTGCGGGCAGGTGGCGACCGCGGTTCCCGACGAGCGAAGCCAGGCTGAGCCGCCGTGCCTGGGTTATGTGTTTTACGCGCCGCCGCGCGCGGTACCGCGCGCTCAGCGATTTCCGACCGGACCGGTGTCCGCGGACGCGGTGATGTTGACGTCGATGGGCATCGAACCCGGCCCGGCCGCCGACGACCTGCCGCACGGCCTGATCGCCCGGGTCATCGACGAGTTGGTGCGACGCGGCGTGCGAGCGCTCGAGGCCTTCGGCCGCACCCCGGCGGCTTCGGAATTGCAGGATCCGCGATTAGTGGGCCCGGATGTCCGGGCGGTGTTGGAAGCGGTCGGCGATTGCTCAGTAGACCGCTGTGTGATCGACGCGGAGTTCTTGAAGGACGCGGGTTTCGTTGTGGTGGCACCGCATACGTACTTCCCGCGACTGCGCCTCGAGCTCGACAAGGGGCTGGGATGGAAGGCCGAAGTCGAGGCGGCCCTGGAGCGGCTGCTGGAAAGCGCGCATCTGGAGCAGCCGGTCGGCGCCGGTTCGACGGCGGGAAATGCGTTGGGGACCACCCTGGGTGGTTAGCGGGTGGTTACGAGCCGCCCAGCTGGCTGGTGCGCTCGACCGACAATTCGTGGGCCAGTAGCTCGGCGAAAGTGAATGTGCCCGTGGGACGGTCGTTCTTGCCCAGCAGGTAGAGCCGCTTGACCGCGGCGAGGATTCCCTCGGCGATGGCGTCACGGGTCTGGGTGGAGACCAGCATCGCGCGGTCGCGCGGATTGGTGATGTAGCCGATGTCGACCTGGACCGTCGGCATTCGGGTCAGGCGCAGCAGGTCCCACGTCCGACCGTGCGTACGGCAGTCACGTAAACCGGTGCGGGCCACCACTTCTCGCTGGATGAAGTCGGCGAGATTGCGCCCGATGGTGGACACCGAACCATGGGAGTTGCCGAAGTGAAAGGACGCCACCCCGTTGGCGGCGGAGCTGAGCTGATTCTCGCAGCGCAGGCTGATCATCAGGTCGGCGCCGACGTTGTTGGCGGTCGCCGCGCGTTCGGCGTCCAGGGGGCTGCTGTTGACCGGCCGCGACAGGAAGGTCTCCATGCCGATCGCGGTCATGCGGCCCTCGAGCCGGCTCGCCAAGTCCCACAACACATCTGCTTCGCTGACCGGTCCAGACGCGCCGTGCACGATCAGGCCGTGGTCCGCACCGCCGCGGCCCGGATCGATGATGATTCGCTTGCCCGACAGCTTGGGACCCGAGCGGCGCACCAGTTCTTCTTCGCGCAGCGCGTGCGGCGACCCGCCGGTGACGCGTGAACTCAGAAAGTACAAGGACCGCAACGTTTCCGGGCCGCAGATACCGTCGGCGGACAGTCCGTACTCGCGCTGATACGACATCAAAGCGTTGTGCGTCTGCAACCCGAAATAGCCGTCGACCAGGCCGGTGTAAAAGCCGAGATCCTGTAGCCGCGCCTGCAGTGTGGCGACGTCGTCACCGAAGAGGGGGGCACCGAACTGGTGATACAACGTGCGCGCGCCCAGCCGGTACGACGCTTCCTTGAGTGCGCGGTAGGTGGCTTCGCCGACAATGCCGTCCACGAGCAGCCCGCGATGTTGTTGGAAAGCACGAACCGCCTGGTCAAGTTCGGCGTCGAAAAGTTCCAGGGCCACGTGCCGGCCGGTACTGAGATCCTCGTCGGAGCCATCCAGCAGGCCCAATGTGGCCAGCGTGGCCCGGATCTCGGTCACAGCGGCGCTGCGGTCACCACAGCGCAGCGCGTCGCCGTATTCGCGGCGCGGACTCGACATACCAAGGGCCCTCCGGGACAAACTGACATGCTCACATATGGGCAACAGCTCACCGTATTGTCGCAGACGCTTGGCAAATTCCAGAAAACCCCAGGCTATGCGCCGGGGTGTGGTGCGCCCTATTCAGATGACGATCAGCTGAGGCCCGGTACCGCGTCGGAAAGCTCGCGCAGCAGTGCCGCCTTGCCCTTGGCGCCGACAATGCGCTTCACCGGCTGGCCGTCTTTGAACAAGATCATGGTGGGGATGGAGACCACCTGGAAGCTCTGGGCGGTTTCCGGGTTGGCGTCGACGTCGAGCTTGGCGACGGTGAGGTGATCGCTGCGCTCGCCGGCGATCTCCTCGAGTACCGGCGCCACCATCTTGCAGGGCCCACACCATGTGGCCCAAAAGTCAACGAGCACAGGCTTATTGCTGGACAACACCTCGGTCGAAAATGATGCGTCCGAGACTTCTATTGTGGCCCCGGTCTTTTCGGCATCGGTCATTGTGGTGCTCCAATCAATGTGTTGGTACTGCCCGGAAATTCGGTGGCGTCGCCTTGGGCGGCGGCGCTGGATTCTTCGTGGTCGGCGAGCCAGCGTTCGGCGTCGATGGCGGCCGAACAACCGCTGCCGGCCGCGGTCACGGCTTGGCGGTAGGTGCGATCCACCAGATCCCCAGCGGCAAACACCCCCTCAATCGAGGTACTGGTGGTACGACCCTGCACCAGCACATAGCCGTCGGGATCGGTCTCGAGCACCTCGCGCACCAACTCCGAACGCGGATCGTGCCCGATGGCCACGAACACCCCGCTCACCGCCAACGTCGACTCTTTACCGGTCACCGTGTCGCGCAACCGCAACCCCGTCACCGTCTGGGCACCCTCGACCGCTTCGACCGCCTTGTTGGTCACAAACGTGATCTTCTCGTTGGCCCTCGCCCGCTCCAACATGATCCGCGAGGCCCGGAATTCCTCGCGCCGGTGCACCAGGGTGACGCTGCGGGCAAAGCGGGTCAAAAACGTGGCCTCCTCCATCGCCGAATCCCCACCCCCGATCACCGCGATGTCTTGATCCTTGAAAAAGAACCCATCACAAGTCGCACACGACGACACCCCGCGACCTAACAGCTCCTGCTCGCCGGGCACCCCCAGATACCGGGCGGCA
Source organism: Mycobacterium sp. NTMscope_MAC_269 (assembly GCF_976985695.1). Taxonomy (NCBI): domain Bacteria; kingdom Bacillati; phylum Actinomycetota; class Actinomycetes; order Mycobacteriales; family Mycobacteriaceae; genus Mycobacterium; species Mycobacterium sp. NTMscope_MAC_269. The sequence continues at coordinate 4,729,761 of NZ_OZ335668.1, read as the reverse complement.
GCACCCATCGCCAAAATGACCGCCCGCCCGCGCACCGTCTCACCCTCGCTGGTGGTCACCGACTTGATCGGACCATCCAACGACACGGATTCGACATCCTCCATCCGCAAATCAGCCCCAAAGCGCAGGGCCTGCTCACGCATCTGATCCATCAACTCCGGGCCCATGATCCCCTCACGAAACCCCGGGTAGTTCTCCACCTCAGTGGTCGTCATCAACGCCCCACCAAACGACGTCCCCTCAAACACCACCGGCGCCAACTGCGCCCGCGCCGTATACAACGCCGCGGTATACCCCGCAGGACCCGAACCAATAATGATCACGTCATGCACAGTGTCGGCGGTCATGAAAACCTTTCGAGCGATCGTCTCTGGACCCGTATAAACGCCAGCGCAGGCACGGCTGTTCCCGGGTGTTCGGGATAACACCGGCACCGCCCATGGCACCACATTAGGGGCCGGGCACCTGGGTATTGGCCAACAGCCCGGTATCGGCGGCGCTGCAATTCGGCGACACGGCGTAGACAGCCAGGACGTGCGGGCTGTCGCCGGCTATCACCAGAACGACGCCGGGGCGGGCGTTGATCTGGACCGGCCGCGCACCCAGTACCTGTGTGGCCGCCGGGTAGCCGAGGCCGGTGAGGCAGGAGGCGCGCCGGGCGGGGTCGTTGAGTGCGGCCCCGGAGGAACCGAAGTCGGGAGCGCGGTCAAGCAGGCCGAGGATCTCGCCGGGGGAGAGCGGGATCTCCATCGGCGCCGTCGACAGCGTGATGTGCTGGACGTCGTCCGGGGTGCTCGGCGCGGGTTCGGGAGCGTGCAGGAGCGCGACGGTGCCGAAGCCGATCGCGGCTAGCACTGCGCACAGACCGGCGACCGCCGCGATGATGCGGGCCGGCCGGGGGCGCGGGCGCGCGGAGTGAGCGGCGCGGCCGTTCGGGGGGTCCGCGGATCGCAGCGCCGCGGCGATGCGGTCGGCGACCTGCGGGGGTTGGTCCGGCGCGCAGGCCGGGTCGGCGCCCACGGCGGCGACGTCGCGGCGGACGCGGTTCAGCGCGGCGAGCACGCCCGCCGCGTGCGGATCGGTGCGGACCTGCCGGCGGACCCGCGCGGCCGCCTCGTCGTCGAGCGCGCCGGCCTGCAGATCGGCGAGTAGTTCGACGGTCAGCGCCGGGTCTGGTTCCGCGTCGCGGTGATCCGCCCCATCGTTGTCCGCCGCATTCATCGGACCCAGTGTCCGTCATGCGCCGACGGATGGCCACGGATGGGCCCGCGTGGTGACGGGTCAGGCCTGGCCGGTGGCGCCCTCCGGTGTGGCGCGGGTGCCGGCGTTGAGGTAGCCCAGTAGCTCGGCGAGGCGGCCGCGGCCGCGTGCGCAACGGCTCTTGATCGTGCCTTCGGCGACGCCGAGCAGTCGGGCGGTGTCGGCCACCGAGTAGCCCTGCATGTCGACGGCCACGACCGCTGCCCGTTGCTCGACGGGAAGCCGCATCAAGGCGCGCTGCACCGCCAGCGTCGTCTCGACCTGGGCCGTCCGGTCGGCGACCGGGTAGACGTCCTCCAGCGGAACGGTCGGGTGGGCCTTCGTGCGGCGCAGCCGATCCAGGCAGGCGTTGACGACGATGCGGTGCAGCCAGCTGCCGACGGCGGCGTCGTGGCGGAACGCTCCGGCGCCGCGGTGGGCGGAGAGCATGGCGTCTTGCAGCGCGTCTTCGGCATCCTCGGGCGTGCGAGTGGTGAGCCGGGCGAGCCGGTGCAGGTGGCGCTGATGGCGAACGAAGAGCTCGCTGAAGGCGTAGCGGTCCCCGGCGACGTGGGCTGCCAGCAGCTCGGCGTCACTGCGGTCGCGCTTGACGTTTCTCCCGAAGCCCACGGCCGGACATTAACCAATCCAGTATCGGGCGGCACTTCACTCGGAGGCGGTCATGTGAGTCTGTGGAACGCGCCGCGGATCAAGACGCAGCCTGGACCGTGATCTCGAAAAAGCCCGCCTGGCTCTTGCCGCCCGTAGTCCCCAGCGTGGAGATCCAGACCAGCAGATTCGACGTCGGCGAACCGGCCCTGACCGGGATGACGTTGTGGCCGGGCTTGAGCGTGAAGGCCTGCGCCAGCAGCTTGGTGTCGTTGAGGGAGGCCGGCGCGGATGAGGTGGCCGCGCGGATCTCAACCTTGGTCCCGGAGCTGGGTGTGTCAATGGTGACCTGGCCGATGACGGTCGGGTTGGGCAGTTGCAGGATCAGACCCTCACCCTGCTTGAAACTGGGGAAGGGGACCGCGTCGGTGTACACCTCGGTCGCCCAGGCGGTGGAGGGGTCGCCGTCGATCGCCTGTCCGGCCGTGCCCGGGTTGTCGACCTCGCCGTCGGGGGAGTAGACGCTTGCCCGCGTGGGCTTGACGACGCTGCCGGCTGCGGCCGATGTGGTGGTCGACGGCGCCGACGTGGACGACGAGGGGCCGTTGAGTCCAAGCTCGTCCTTGTTGAGGCCACCGCCGACGTTGCCGAAGATCTTGCTCACCACCGACGCCAGCACCAGCAGGGCCACCACGATGACGGCCAGGCCGGCGCCCGCACCAATGAGCAGGTTGCGCCGGCGGCGCGCGAAGGTCGCCTGCTCCTGAGCCGGCGAGATGAGCGCCGTCGACGGCGAAGGGGAATCGTCGATCGGCCCGAGCACCTCGGTGCGGTCGGCGACCGCGGTGGCCTGCTGAAGCAGGTTCAAAAGCGTTGAGGCGCTACGTATTCCGCCGTCCTCCTGAACCGCCCGGACGGCGACCGCGGAGATCTGGAACGGGATGTCGCGGTCGACGGCCATAGGTTCGACGGGATTGCCCGACGAGTCGCGTTCGGCCGGCGCGAGCCCGCTGCGCACCCCGCTCTCCCGCAACGGCCACCGGTTGACCAGCAGGGCATACAGCGCGGCACCGATGCCACGGATGTCGTCTTGAGGGTTGGCGTCGGGCATGGTCGCCGGGTAGGCCAGCACGACGTCGCCTTCGATGCTGACCCGCACCCGGCTGGGGTGGTCGATCGACAGCGCGACGCCGGCGCGATGGGCCGCGTCGGCGGCGGCCGCCAGCGACTGCATGGCCCGCACGGCGCCCACCGGTGACGGTGCGGTGTCGGCGACCTCCTGCAACGAGCCACCCCGGATCCACTCGGAGACCACCAGGCCGCCCGAGCCGGTGTGCACGACGTCGAGCACGCGGGCAATGCCTGGTTTGTCGATGCGGCTGAGCCGCAAGGTGCGGGACAGGATCTCCTGCAGCACTTCGTCGGGCAGGGCGCCGTCCGGGTCGACGAACGTCAGCGCCACCTGCCGGTCCAGCGCGGTGTCCAGCGCCTGCCAGAACTGCAGCGGCGGGGCGCCGCCATGGAACACCAGCAAGCGATACCGGCCGCCGGCGATCCGGGCGCCCGGCACCAAGTGGACGTCGTCACCCGCGTCCGCGGCACGCTCGCGGGGCACATCGAAAGGGGCGCGCCGGGATTCGCCCGCGACATCGCCGTTGGCCGGGTCGGAGAGGCGCGGCTCGGGCGAGCGCGGAGCTGCCCGTTTCGGCTCGTCGGCGGGGATGTCGGGCTGGAAGTCGTCGGCGACCGGCCGCGAAGTCCCTGACCCTGTGCCGGGCCCGGCGCTGGATGCGGGGCTCTCCATCGGGCGGTCGGTCACCTCCGGTCCTTTCGCTAGCCGGGCTCGGTTTGCCCGCTCCGGAGGCCTGCGCCGGATCGGCTCCTGGACCGCATTGACCCCAGGCGGGGACGAATTCCTCTGCTCAGGGTACGTGACCGGGCGCCGGTGAGACGATCGATCCGCTGCCTTCGGCCTGCGGGGCCGCGGCCCTCGGCCCGTGATGCGGAACCGCAGCGCGTCCAACGCGGCCTGGGCTTCGGGGACCTGCGCGCGGAGCATGACCGCGGCCGTGATCGGCAGCATGATGAGGGCCAGCACGAACAGGCGAAGCAGCGAGCCGGCGCCGCCGTGGTCGGTCAGCCGGTCCAGCCCGAACAGCCGATCGGCCACGTGCGCGATCAAGCCGGCCAGCATGGATGCGGTCAGCGTCACCAGGATCGTGCGCACCTCGCCGACGCCGACCAGCTGCCCGCCCCCAGGCAGCAATGCGCGTCGCAGCAACACGTAGCCGATGAGAGCACCCGCGAGAAAACCGACACCATTGGCCAACCCCAGGAAACCGGCCACCAGCTTGGGGTCGTTGGTCAGGTGAGGCGCCAGCACCGAGCCGAGGATTTTGACGGCCGTGATGACGAGGATGATCACGATCGGCGTCCAGGGCTGTTCGCGCGCGTAGAACACCCGCAGCTGCAAGAGCACCAGCCCGTAGGGGATGAGCGTGAACGCCGACAGCGCGATCGCGGCGCCGAGGTATCCGGCGTCGACGTTGCCGAAATGGCCGTAGGCGAACAGCGCGCTGCCCATCGCCGGGCCGCCGACGGTCATGAAGGCCACGATCGGGATCAGCGTGATCAACGTCAGCCGGGTGGCCAGCGACAGGTCGGCGAGCACCGCCTTGGTGTCGTTGGCGGCCGCGTTGCGGCTCAGTCGCGGCATCACCACCGTCAACACCGTCACCCCGATCATGCCGAACGGCAGCATCAGGACCATCCAGGTGTAGTTGTAGATCGCGGGCCCGGATGCCGCTGCGGTGCTGGCGATTTGGTTGCCGACCACCAGTCCGAGCTGGCTGATCAGGACGTAGAGGACCATGGCGGCGGCCATGGTGCCGAAGCGTTTGAGGCGTTCGTCGATTCCCCACAGCGGGCGCAGGTCGACGTGTTGTCGTCGCAGCGCGATCAGCAGCATCCCGGTTTGCGCGAAGACGCCGAGCGTGGTGCCGATGGCGAGCACCAGCAGCTTGGTGTTGCCCATCCGGACGGGATCGACCGAGAGCTCACCGGGGACGGCCGCATAGATCGCCAGGGTGGCCAGCGCGACGACGTTGTTGACCACGGGCGCCCACGCGGTGGGCCCAAACACGTTGCGGGTGTTGAGGATCGCCATGAACACCGAGGTGAGGCCGTAGGCGAGGACCTGCGGGAGCAGCAGGTAGGCGAAGGCCACGGTCAGCGGCTCGTTGACCTGCGGGTCGCGGCCCAGCATCAGCCGCACCAGCAGCGGGGCGGCCACCACCGAGACCACGGTGGCGAAGACCAGCAGCGCCGTGGTCAGCGTGACCAGGCGCCGGACGAACGCCGCGCCGCCGTCGGCGTCGCCCTGCTCGGCGCGCGCCAGCACCGGCACGAAGATCGCGGTGAACGTCGCCTCCAGGACGAGGGCCGCCACCAGGTTGGGCAGCTGATTCGCTACCGAGAATGCGCTCGACAACGCGGCGCCCAGGATCGCGGCGAGCAGCACCACCCGGGCGAAGCCGGTGAGCCGGCTGATCAATGTCGCGAAGGCCATCGCCCAGGACCGCGACACCAGCGCGGCATCCGACAGCTCCGGGCGTCGACGATCGATCCCGGCGGGCACGGGCGGCAGCGGCCCGGTCGGCGGCGAGCCCTGCATCCGGGAACGCGGCGACGGCTCTGGCAGGCGGTGATGGTGTGAGGGGGCCTGCCGGTAGGCGGGGCTCATACTCGGTGCTCTTGTTCGACCCGGCGGTCGGCGTCGTCGTGCGTGGCGCCGGATTCGGCGTGCCGGCCATGGGGCGGATCGGGGCGATCCAGGTCGGCGGGATCGGGCTGGCCGCGGAAACGATGCCACAGTCGCCGCCCTGCCAGCAGCACCAGCACCGCCGCGGCGGACAGCGTGATCGCGAACAGAATCTTGCCGTAGGCGTTGGAATGCACCGACAGCCGCACCGGCTCGCCCAGCCGCAGGCCGTCCGCCGTCCGCAGCGTCACGTCGACGGCGACCCGTTGGGTGAAGTTGACTTCGACCGGAATCCGCAGCGGGAGGTAACCGGGCGGCAGCTCGATCTGCCCGACATCGGTGACGTTCATGCCCGGCGGGGCGTCCACATGCACCCGCACCCGGATCGGAACGGTCAGGCCGTTGTGCAGCGCCAACGGCAGCGGGCTGTGCTCGGTCGCCAGCGTGTAGGAGCCGCCCGGGTTGACGATCGTGACGGCGCCGAACAGGTCGTTGATGGTCTTTCCGACCACGGCCAGGCGCTCCTGCGCCAAGCCGTTGCGGGAATCGGGCGGTTCGGACTGGCTCAGCGCGCGCAGCATGTCCTCGCGTAGCGGCGCGGTGTACTGGACGCCGGTCAGCCCGGTGCGGTCGTCGGTCATCAGCGCGGACGTCAACCCCCACAGCCGCCCGACCTGCCCGGCGATCGCGGCCGTGACGTCGTCGTTGAACTGGCCGCGCGCGGAGGCGTAGGTGCCGGCTTCATCCGGGCGTTCGGTGGGCGCCGAGGCGTCGGCGACCACCGCCGGCAGTGGGCGCGGCACCGCCAGCCCGGAGCGGATGGTGGTGCTCAGCGCGGTGAGCATGACCTGCGCGTCGTCGGCCTGCAGGTTCCAGGTGGCCGGCGGGACCAGGATCTGGGTGCGCGGCGCGGCGTCCTGCCGGAGCGCGTGCCAGAAGATCGAGCCCAAGGCGTCCTGGCGGCGCGCGGTCACCGAATCGTGCGCCAGCCGGACCGACAGGGACGGGTCCAGATAGGTGGGCACTTCGGGGCTGGATCCCGCGCCGGCCAGTGCGGCCCCGACGGCCGGATCGAAGGGCGCGACCACCACTTTGGGGGACAACCGCCGGGGCGCGGTGTCGACGGAGGCCTGCGTGTCGGCGGCCGACAGGTCGGCGGCGGCGATCGCGACCGTGCCCTCGTTGGCGCTGAGCAGTTTGACCGCGCGGCCGGTCAGCGGGGCGTCGGGCACCAGCGTGGCGCCACGGACGGAGGAGACGTCCAGGATTTTGTCGATGATGCTGTTGCCGCTGGTGGTGGCGGTGGCGGTGAGGCCGGGGTCGTTGACGCGTTGCAACGCATCCAGATCGGCTTGCGCGTAGGGCAACGGGGCGACGCAGGTCCGGTGCGCGAGCGCGCGCAGGCGGTTCAGCCATTCGGACGCGGTGGCCTGCCCCGTGCCGGGGTGGGTCGGGGTGCCGGGAAGTTGAGCCGGGCCGTCGGGCGAATTGGACACGACGTAGCCGGCGGTCATCGCGTTGACGGTGACTAGCAGGTCGGGGTCGATCGCCAAACACAGCGCGCGGCCGACGGCGCCGTCAGGGTCGACGTCGTGACTGGTCGCGACCTCGGCAGCCGACAGCAGGATGTCGAGCCGACCCCCGGTGGCCAGGGAGGTGGCCAGGTCGTCGTCGACCAGTCGGATCGGGATGGTTCCCCCGGGCACGCCGGGCGCCAGGCGGGGCCGGTCGGCCAGCGGCCACAACATGGTGATTCCCACCGGCTTGGAGGTGTCGGGCGCGACGGCGGAGCCCACGTCGTCGGCGCGGTCGGGCGGCACGCCGACCGCCGGCAGCAGGAAGCGCGCGTTGTCCAGCCGGGCGGGAGCGCCGTAGTCGGGGGTGCCGTTGGCGTTGACCAGGAGCGGATAGATGCCGGGCTTCTCCACTCCCAGCGACGGCTTGGTCAGCGCGCGCAGCGGCGCCGACAGGGTGAAGCCGACCTTTTGCCCGCGCTGCAGTTCGGGCGCCACGGTGAGGAAGTCGGCGGCGGCCTCGTACCCGTCGGTGTCGCCGTCCAGGGTGGTGCGCAGGCCCGCGGAGGTGGTGATCGCGCCGGCGTGTTCGAGGCGGACCATGACGTCGCGGACGGGGCGGTCGCCGATGTTGATCACCATGCCGCTGACCGTCACGACGGGCGGACTGGTCGTGGTGACCACATCCGGGGTGACCTGGTCGATGCGAACCCGGACGAACGGCGTCACCCCCGGCTCGCCCGCGGCCGCGGGCGGAACCACCGGCCCGGCGAGTGCCGCAAGGCCGGCCACGATGCCGAGCACGGCCGCGATGCGCAGCAGGCCTGCCCAACAGAAAAGCGGCGCCGTCACGGCCCCGGTCCGTGGCCGTTCTTCCGACCCGTGGCCGGTTTGTCCGAATGCCGGGTCCGCGAGTGTGTCTGCGGGCGGCGCCGCGGCGCGCTAGGCGGCAGCGGGGGAAGCGCGGCCGGGCCGTCGCTTTGCAGCTTGTCGATCAGTTCGTCGGCGACGCGGGCCAGGCGGCGTTCGTCGGCGTAGGCCAGCCGCGACGGCAGTTCTTGCATGGGCACCCAGGCGACCTCGGCGACTTCGAGGTCCTCGTCGGAGAGCTCTCCGCCGGAGAAGCGCATTAAATAGTGGTGCACGGTCTTGTGCACGCGGCGGCCGTCGGTGACGAACCAGTAGTCGATGCGCCCGAGCGCGGCCAGCACGCTGCCCTTGATGCCGGTCTCCTCGGCTACTTCTCTAATGGCGGTCTGTTCGGCAGTCTCGCCGAGTTCGATGTGTCCCTTGGGCAGTGACCACAACATTCGGCCGCGCCGGTCGATGCGCCCGATCAGGGCGGCGACCTGCGCGTCGCGCGGCCCGTCGAGCCCGTCGATCACCAACCCGCCGGCCGACGTCTCGTGCACCGTGCGCAGGCGCTCCGGGCCGTGCCGGGACGCGCGGGATCGGCGCGGTTTGGTGGCTGTCGAATCGCCGGTTACTTGACCGTTGGTCTTTTTTTCGGGCGAAGCCGCAGCGCCACGACCGCGGCGCCGTCCCCGGCGCCGACGTGGTTTGCCTTGTTCGCCGTCCGACACCCAAGCGATAGTAGCTGGCACGGCATGCTCTCCTGGACATACTCGCCGCTGAGTGAGCGCGGATGCTCAGGACGGAATACGTCTCGTCAGATCGGGCCTATCGCTTGGGCGACGACAAAAGCCGGGATGAAAATCAGGAGCGACAACGGGCCGGACAAGCTGCCAATCACCATTCCGCGGCCGACCTGGCCCCACTTGCCTGGTGCCCTCGCAATAACGGCGCAGATGGCGGCGTATGCCAGTGTTATCGGAAGAACGAAGATGGCGTATGGCCACATCGGAAGGCAGATCAGCCAGGTGACTAGCTCCACGACAAAGACGTGGGCGATAGCGACCGCAAAAGTCAGGGGACCATACCGAACATTGGATATGCTCGCTCCGGATGTATTTGTCAACTGTTGCCTTTCAGCGCAGGATCAAGTAAGCGAAAATCGTTCCACCCGCGAGCACTATGATGGAACAAGTCGAAATGCTAAGGGCGAGACCACGATTGCGCGACGAAGGCGACCTCAGCAGCGCGGTGCTGATCAGCAAAAACCCCAAAGTCGTTACAACGGTTGTGGTCAGCATCCATGCGCGCTCGCCGGCGTACGCGCTATGCGTGTTGAACGGCCACTTGCCCAGTAGCCACATCGCGATAAGCAGCGATCCCAACATTAGTTGGATGACAAACGGCGCCGACAACGTAGCCATGCGCCAGGCGCGCGCATCCAAGTCGCGAACTCGAAGGAGAGACGGCATTTTTGCTGCTTTCATTTTCTCGTGGTCATGCAGGAACTGCGCTTCGTGTGGGCAAAGGAGGCACCGAAGGGCTATCGGTGACAGGGCCGAAATCGGTCGCGGGGAGCGGAGTCGGCACGTCGTATTTCGGGTTCCATCCGCCGGTGTCGAATGGCGCGAACGCTCTGCCACCAAGGGGACCTACGTCGTGGTGCCTGAACAGGTTCAAGGCTGGCCCTGCCGAGCTACCGGATCGTGCGGGGTCGATCAATATTGTGCGGCTGCCACCAGGCAAGTCTTGGTAGGCCTCCAACGATGGATAGTTAGTGCGCGTGCCATTCACTTGCACTCCTTCGGGACCCGGCGTGAACACAAGGTCTCCGTTGACAGTGATCGTGTGCCCGGCCAACGGACCCTTCGGATCGGCTGTGAACCCTGGCGCGAAGGGATTGCCCGCGTCGTATTTGATGCGAACCGACCCGTCCGAGAGTTGAGTAACACTGCCTTTGGGTGTGCCGACCTTGACCGTGCCCGGCGCCCCGGTAGGGGTCTCCTCGACAGAGGGATTCTGACGCAGAACCACGATCCCGTTTTCATAATCGATGTAGGTCGTTACCTTGGTGTCCTCTGGGTCAAAATGTTGATCGGGTCCACGGTTATTACCAAGGTCCCGATTGCCAGTGAGGGAACTGGTCACATCCCGATGTTCGATCCATTGCGATACGCGCACCACCCCCTGGCCGGGGACTGGCCGAATCTTCACGACCTCGATCTGCGATTTGGCACCTTTGAACTTCGGGTCATAGGTCTGAGAGTCCAGGGCCGCCGCCGTCTCCCAGTCAGCCGCGGACGTCGGTTCCCGGCCGAAGACCTGTTTGAATGCCTCGATCTGATTGTGACGGCGTTGCTCATCCTGCGGGTTCTGTGGGGGCGCCTCCGGGATGTCACCACCGACAGCCTGGATCGGTGCCTCGTATCCGTCCTGCGTTCGTAGATTGCCCATTGAGGTCTGTAGGTGCCGCGAATACTGATTGCGAATAGCGTTGAGCTTGCTTAAGGACGCCTTGGTGTCATTAATTGCATGCTGCTCGAGGCCGTTGATGTAGTGGTCGAGCAGATTCCTATCCGAGGCGGTTAAGTGTGGATTTTTCTCGAGCTCGACGGCCTCACCAATCTGATCGTCCAGGCCCTGCAGCGCTCCTTCGAGCGTCGAAATCTCACCCTTTCCCGATCGCTGTGCTTCGGCCAGCGCGACCGCGATGTTTTCCAGATCGATCCCGATCTTGGGCAACTGAGCGGCCTGCACGCCGAGCGAGGTTCTGGCGCGCCGCACTTCAGCGGCATCGTTGATTGGATTCTCGCCGTTCTCGTGTGTCCACGCCGCCTCGAAGTGGTCCTGTGCCTGACGGAATGCCGCTTCGGCTTCGGCGGTGGACCGGGCCGCGTCATGAAAGGCTTTTGCGAGATTGGCGATCTGGGCGGGTCGGCCGCTCTGCAATGTGCCGTTGATCTTCCACGGGTCGCCACCCGCGAACATGATCAGTGCGCCCTTGCTTATGTATCGAAGATGCACCGCATCGTCCCGCCGTTCACCCTCCTTGTCGTGCGTAACGCTACTACCGCGAATCGCCAGGTCAACTCACCTTCGGCGCGCACCAGCCACGCCGTCGGCGGGTGCGAGGCTCCTCACACAGGCATTTCATCCCCAGCCGACTAGGCTGATCGAACGTGCCTGACGCCGCCCAGGATGCCGAGCTGCTGACCGCCGCCGCGGTCGCGCTCAATAGGCATGCGCCCATGCTGACCGAGCTCGGCTCGGCATTCGACGCCGCAGGCCATGAGCTCTACCTCGTCGGCGGATCGGTACGGGATGCCTTGCTGGGCAGGTTGAGTCCCGACCTCGACTTCACCACCGACGCGCGCCCCGAGCAGGTGCAAAACATCCTGCGGCGATGGGCCGACAACCTGTGGGACACCGGGATCGAATTCGGCACCGTCGGCATCGGCAAGGGCGACCATCGCCTGGAGATCACCACGTTTCGCGCCGACACCTACGACCAGGTGTCGCGAAATCCCGAGGTGCACTACGGCGATCGCCTCGAGGACGATCTGGTGCGCCGCGACTTCACGGCCAACGCGATGGCGGTGCGCATCACGCCGGAGGGGCCGGGCGAATTCCTCGATCCCCTCGGTGGTTTGGCGGCGCTGCGCGGCCGGGTGCTGGACACCCCCGCCGCGCCCGAGGTGTCTTTCGGCGACGACCCGTTGCGGATGCTGCGGGCGGCGCGGTTCGTCTCACAGCTCGGCTTCACCGTGGCGCCGCGCGTGCGGGAGGCGATCGAACAGATGGCGCCGCAGCTGGCTCGGATCAGCGCCGAACGCGTGGCCGCCGAGTTGGACAAACTGGTACTCGGCGACGACCCCACGGCCGGGATCGATCTACTGGTGCAAACCGGCATGGGCGAGGTGGTGCTGCCCGAGGTCGGCGGCATGCAGATGGCCATCGACGAACACCACCAGCACAAGGACGTCTACCAGCACTCGCTGACCGTGCTGCGCCAGGCGATCGCCCTCGAAGACGACGGCCCGGATTTGGTGCTGCGCTGGGCCGCGTTGCTGCACGACATCGGCAAGCCGGCCACCAGGCGCCACGAAGCCAACGGCGGGGTGAGCTTCCATCACCACGAGGTCGTCGGCGCCAAGATGGTCCGAAAGCGGTTGCGGGCCTTGAAGTATTCCAAGCAGATGGTCGAGGACATCTCGCAGTTGGTGTATCTGCATTTGCGCTTCCACGGCTACGGCGAGGGGAAGTGGACCGATTCCGCGGTGCGCCGATACGTTACCGACGCCGGTCCGCTGCTACCTAGGCTGCACAAACTGGTGCGCGCCGACTGCACGACGCGCAACAAGCGGCGGGCCGCGCGGCTGCAGTCCAGCTATGACCGGCTCGAGAGCCGGATCGCCGAGCTGGCCGCCCAGGAGGATTTGGCGCGGGTGCGCCCCGACCTGGACGGCAACCAAATCATGGAACTGCTGGGCATCCCGGCGGGGCCGCAGGTCGGCGAAGCCTGGCGGTTCTTGAAGGAGCTGCGCCTGGAGCGCGGGCCGCTGGACACCGACGAGGCGACCGCAGAGTTATTGGCGTGGTGGCAATCTCGGGGGAACGGCTAGCGGCGACTGCGCGTCCGAATAGTCGTGGACTACTGCATCGGTGGCGATGACGGCGCGGCGGCGATCTGGCACGGACAACCCGACCTCGACCTGGATCACGACGGACGCTTCGAATCGATCGGGATCGACTTCGACCACGACGGGCTGCGCGACGACGCGCTCGCGGATCTCGACGGCGATGGTCTCGTCGATCACGCCGTGCTCGACCTCGACAACGACGGCACTCCCGAGGCCTACTTCACCGACGACGGTTCCGGGACGTGGGCCGTGGCCATGGATCGCGGCGGCCAATTGCGCTGGTTCGGCCTCGACGGTGTCGAGCACACCGGCGGCCCGCTGGTCGACCTCGACGGTCACGGGCGTTCCGATGACCGGTTACTCGATACCGATGGCGACGGGCTGGCCGACCGGGTGCTGCGCTCTGACGACGACGGCGTGACCGGATACGTCGACACCGACGGCGACGGCAAATGGAACGTCCGCCTGACCGACACTGACGGTGACGGTCTCGCGGACGGGGCGAGTTCCCTATGAGGTTGCTGGCGTAGCGATTTCGTTCGGCGGCCGCTGCGATGGAACTACGCTACATAAGCATCCCGTTTCTCGTCGCTGAGGCCGGTGGTGATCCGTGGTCGCTCAACGGCGGCCTGCAGGCCGGTCGCCCGGGACAGATCTCCGATTTAGCGCGAGCCTTCCGTGCCGCCGGGGCCAGCACGAGCGAAGCTGCCGCCGCATTTGAGGCCGCGCGGCATCAGTTCGACGCGTCGTGGGGCCATCGCAGCGGCGAGCACCCGATCAACGACTCCGCCGAGGTGCAGCGGATGACCCGGACGCTGGGTCTGCAGGCCGAGCAATTGCCCACGATCGCAACCGATTTGGAGAACATCGCCGCGGTGCTGACCGAGGCGCAACGGACTGCCGCGTGGTACGTCGGCGCGTTGGAGTACGACCTCGACGTGATCGACGACGAAGTCTGCGAAGCCCTTGCTGCCGGTGACCACTGCGACGTCGACGATCTTCGTGAAGACGCCGTCATCGAGACGAAGGCGATCGTATTCGTGCTCGGGCAGATTCGTGACCGATATGCGACGGCGCTCGGCGCGGCGCTGCGCCGTCTGCGAACAGACGGCGCTGATGCGGCCGAGATCAGCGGTGTCGACGAACTGTTGATTCCACCGCCGGACGCACGCCCGGAACTGGTCAAACAGTGGTGGGATTCGTTGAGTACCAGCCAAAAACAGCTCCTGATCGATCAACACCCGCCCGAGTTGGGCAACCTCAACGGCATTCCGGCCGACGTGCGGAACTCGGTGAATCAGGCGGCGATGAACGACGACCTGCACGCGGTCGAAGTCATCGCCCGTCAGCGCGGGCAAGATCTACAAGCGCTCCGCAACAACGCACTCAACAACCAGAATGCGGATCTGTTCACCAATCCCGGGAAGTACGGATTACGCGGCACCGACATCGTCAGATACCAAAATGCGGTGAAGGCTGACGACTTCCTCGAGCGTGACAACAAGGCTGAAGGGTCTTCGATTATGCTGTGGGCGTACGACCCGCTGGCCTTCGACGGCAAGGGCAGGGCGGCCATCGCAATCGGCAACCCCGACAAATCCCGGAATACGGCCGTCATGGTTCCGGGGACCAACAGCAGCGTCAGGGGAGGGTGGATGTCCGACGGGCCCGACGACGCCATCAACCTCTACCAGCAGTCGATGAAGGCCGACCCCGACCACTCCACGGCGGTTCTGGCGTGGATGGGTTATGACGCACCCGAATTCGACCACCCGCATTGGGAACGGGCACTCACCCACCCAGCCGAGCTGGAACAGGTCGGCACTCCATGGAGGGCGCGGCAGGCCGGTGCGCTGCTGGCCGCCGATGTCAACGGCCTCGCGGCAACCCATGACGCGGCGATGTCGAGCCATGTGACCGTCCTCGGACATTCCTACGGGTCCACGACCGTGGCCGACACGTTCGTCCACAGCGGCATGCGTGCCAACGATGCGGTGCTAACCGGTTGCCCGGGAACCGATTTGGCGCGCAGTGCCGCCGACTTTCACCTCGACGGCGGCAGGGTGTACGTGGGTGCGGCATCGACTGATGCGATCAGCTGGATCGGGGAGTCGGGCATTGGACTTCCGAATGGGCTGAACGAGGCGCTCGGGGGACCGCTGGGCCCCTGGGCCGGACTGGGCGCCGACCCAGCCCACGACGCTTTCGGAGCGGTGCGCTTTCGCGCCGAAGTCGCCGGCTCGCATAGCCCCACGCCGTGGTTCAGCGACCACGCGCACTATTTCGACATGGGCAGCGAAGCGCTGCACAACATGACTCAAATCGTCACCGGCCATGGTGATCGGCTGGCGGCTGAAGGCATGCTCGCCGACGACCGAGCCCAGGCGCGGATCGCGATTCCTCGCCAGGTCCACACCCCGTTGGGGACCATCTCGCTACCGCATGTCGAGATTCATGTGCCCATTGCCGTCGACCCGGAATGGGATCGCCCGGCGCGCACGGTCACCAACGAGCATGGGTTCTAGAAGAGATCGGATTCGTCGGGGCGTCGCCCGGTGAATTGACCACTAGCTAGCGGGCGTTTAGCCTGGTCAAAAGGCCTAGAGGTCGCAGACCGGGACCGCGACGGTCGATGTTTGGAAGGAGTGCCGATGTTCGTCAATACGGAGCAGTTGCACTCGGGAGGCAACCAGTCGCACCGCGCGGGTGGGCACGCCCAAGAAGGGGCCGATCACCTCGCCGGAGGAACCCTGGCATCCGGGATGTTCGGAGACTTCGAAGCGGCCGACAGCTTCCACACTGCCGTGACCGCCGCACACGGGCAGCACGTGAAAAACCTTCAGGGACACAGCGAGACGCTGACCGGAGTCGGCACGAAGGCACATCATGCGGCGAACGGATTCACCAACATGGATGAGCAGAACGCTGCCGAACTTAAGGCGGTGCGACCGAGTTCGGGTCCGTCGACACTGAACGGCTGAGGAAGGCTCGTGGCGGAAGAGCAGCCCTGTAATCCGGTTGGGGGCCATTCTTTCGGTCAGTGGGCACCGGGTTACCCGCCTCCGCCACAACAGCGCTCCCGGTTCTGGCCGACCATCGCTGTGGGTGCGCTCGTTATAGCGGTGGTCGCGGCGATAGTGGCGGTCGCTGCGCTAGTTGTGGCTACGACCCGAATGCCAACGTCTACCTCGGCGCCTAGTACGAGCGCGCCTACCTACAGCGTCGCCGAAGTGTCTGCGGCGCACCAAAAGTTGTGCGACGCCTACAAGCTCGCTGCACGTGCAGTGCAAATCGAGACAAACGGCGATAACCAGGCATTGGCGGGCATCGCCACTGTCAATGGCGCACTAATACTGGAGCACGCGTTGAGTGCAACCCCTGCGATCCCAGTTGGCGAGCGTTCTGCGGCGGTGGCGCTGGCGGAGGCGTACAGCAATGCCCAAGCCACGGCTGCGACGGTACGTCAGCGTGATGATCCCTTGTGGCAGTCGACGATCGGCGATGTCAACGCCAAGGATGCCGGCATGCAACGGGTATGTGGGAGCGGGTGAGCCCAGCCCGGTCCACCCGTGACGATGCCTGACAGCTGTGGTTGCTCGACTATTGGAGCGGATTGCGTACACAATCCTTTGACAGATGATCTCGACACGGCATGCCGACTATGAGGAGGATGTATGGCGGAGGATTTGCCTCCAACTTCGGGGGGGCCAACCGCGGGCCCGCCGCCGAATCCGATGCAGTGGCCACCACCGTTTCCCATGCAGCCGCCGCCACGCCCGCGGGCATGGTCAGCGATCATCCTGGCCACGATTGCCGTCCTGCTGGGTGCAGCGGCTCTGGTTGTTGCGCTGACGCGGACTGTGGGAAGCCCGTCGACGACCTCTGCAACTACTTCTACGCCCCCTTCGTACACCGCGGAGCAAACGGCGGCAGCGCATCAGAAGTTATGTGATGCCTACAAGTTGGCGTCGCGCGCAGTGCAAATAGAGACGAATGGCACTAACCAGGCGTTCGCAGGAATCGCGACCGTCAATGGCGCAGTGATGTTGCAAGAAGCCGTGAATAACAATCCGGGGCTTGCTCCGAGTGAACGTGCCGCCGCGCTCGCTTTAGCTGAGGCCTACAGCAACGTTGCGGCCACATCCAGCTTGGCGGGCGGCCAAGATCCAGCATGGCAATCTGCCTTGAACGATGCCAACGCCAAGGATGCTTCGATGAAAAGGGTCTGCGGGAGCGGGTGACCATACCTCCGCGTCAGTCCGGCTGATTGATCCTTAGTCAGTTAGCTGTTCAACTATTGGAGTATCGGAGCAAATCTCCGGGGGCCGAAAGGGGTTAGTAGAGCGCCAGGACAGTCCACTTCGTAGTGAATTGCTGTCGTCGCGTTGCCTGCCTCACTATTGAAACGATAAGGGTGCCGGGCACTCGGAAACGGGACTTACCGCGCTGCCGACGAATAGGGGGACGGATGGAGGGCGACGCGCCTTCGGGCTTCGGTCAGGGGCCAGCCGCACAGCGGCCTGCGGGGAACGGGCCACCTCACCCAGTTGAGCAGCCCGCGACGCGCTCACGCCCGTGGCTGGCGATTGCTGTTGTGGCGACGACTGCGACAGCTGTCGCTGCACTGATCGTGGCGCTAACTCGGTCTGCGCATCCGAATTCGTCGACGTCCATCCCTACGGAACCGACTCATACCGCTACGGAAACTGCAGTGGCGTCACAGCGGCTTTGCGATACCTACAAGCTGGCCGCCAGAGCCGTCCAAGTTGATACAAACGGCAGCGATAAGGCGTTCGCGCGCACCGCCCTTACGAACTCCGCCATCCTGCTTTACAACGCAACCAACGACCCTGCTCTGGACGAACAGCACCGCGGTGCCGCCGGGGCGCTAGTAACGGCGTACCTGACGGACACGGCGAAGAGCAGCGAGGGAGTCGCCCCCGATTCCGAATTTCAGGATGCTGTCGCCGACGTGAACGCAGAGGACGCGGCAATGAAAAAGGTATGCGGTGTGGGCTGACCTTCCGCCGGGCACCTGGACGGCTGCGCTAATTGGACCGTGGTGGCCAGCGCCGTCGACGGCACTACGGGCCGGTGCCCAACATTGGGGTGAAGCATGCGCGGAGCAGCAGCTCTATTCGCAGACCTTGCGCACCCAGTGGACGTTATTCGCGGCGCAGAATCAGGGGCATACGGCAGACGACCTTATAGACCGCTTCCAGCAGGGCGAGAAGTTTCACCTGGACCTCGCCGAGAAGTATCAAACAAAGGCATCGGCATTCAATTCTGCCGCCGACGCCACTGACTATCTACGAAGTAGATTGGCAGAGATTGCGAATTCGGGTAATAACGAGATCAATCAAATACTTGCGTCGAAGAAGTTGCTTCCGCAAAAGTTAGCGGAAATACAAGCTGTACAGGCGCGCTGTAACGCGGATGCCGGGAACGCTAGTCGTGACGCGCTCGACAAGATGACGGCGGCGACGCAGAAAATCCTCAATGTTGAAGGTATAGGGGGCGACGCTCGGAGCTGGGCGCGTGCCAACGGCTTGAACGTCGACGATCCTCCTCCACCGAGCCCGATCAGTGAGCATGACTTGAATTCGGCTACACCCCAACCTGGAGGCTCAGGTACGCAAGCGCTTGGGGGTGGCACGGAGCGGGGTGGGGGTGCGTCGGCCGCGGCATCCGGGGGTTCAGGCGTGGGCGGAGGACAAGGCCGCGTTGGTTCTTCGCCGGGAGGCGGCGCGCCGGCTCGGGTGGCAGCTCTCGGTGGCGCCGGGGGCCACGGTGCTGAGGTGTCAGGTGGCGGTGGCGGTGGAGCAGCGGGACCATCGTCAGCGGTCAGCGGCCTGCAGGGGCATGGTGTACAGATGCCGGGTGGCGGTGGGGCAACGGGACCATCGTCAGCGGTCAGCGGCCTGCAGGGGCATGGTGTACAGGCGCCGGGTGGCGGTGCGACAGCTGGGCCATCATCAGGGGCGCCAGTGGGTGGCCTTCAGGGCCACGGCACACAGTTCCTGGGTCCGTCACCAGGAGCCTCGACGGGTGTGCCGACCGGCGCGCCGTTGTCGGGTGGCGCAGGAACCGTATCGCCAGGGATGTCAGGCATTCAAGGCGGCGGCATGTCGATGTCGCCGGCTGGACTCGGCCAAGGCCCTCAGCCCAACCTGGCTCAATCCTTCACATCCGGCTTCGCGACTGGCCAGGCGACAGGCCCTGGGGGACAAGCATTTGCAACGGGGACGTTTAACGCGTTCGATGGCGGGCCGCCTCAGACTTCTCAGGGAATGCCGGCAGTTGCGCCGACCGTCCCCAGCGCCGGAGCGTTCATTGCGGCAACGCCTCCCGTCGACGCGCCCCCGGCTGCAGCCCCGGCCCCGATGACAACTGGCGGAGCGACTCCGGTAGCGCCGGCAATGATGACCGGGGGTTCGTGGTCGCCATCGGCAGCGTCAGTGAGCGGGTCGTCGATCCCTTCAGGTTCGTTGCCCGCCTACGGTTCTGACCTACGTCCACCCGTCGTGGCACCCCCGTCGGTGCCGTCCGCCCCGGCTGGTCCGATCTCGGGTGCGCCGGTAGCACCACCGTCACCGGCGTCGTCCCCGTCGGCCGGTGGGCCGCTGGTCTCGCCCGTGGAACGAACCGCTTCCGGCGCCGCCGCGGGGCAGGCGGGCGCGGGCTCGTCGGCGATGGCCAGCGCATCGGCCGCATCCGCGGCAACGGGCGCGACGGCAGGCGCGGTATCCGGCCGGGCGGCCGAACAGCAGCGACTCCAGCGGCTCGTCGATGCGGTCGCTCGTCAGGAGCCGCGACTGTCATGGGCGGCCGGCCTCCGTGAGGACGGCACCACGACGCTGGTCACCGATCTCGCCGGCGGATGGATGCCGCCACACGTGCGGGTGCCCGCCCACGTAACCCTGCTCGAGCCGACCCCGCGGCGCCATGATGCCAACGTCGTCGACCTGCTCGGTGCCATCACCGTGGCGGCGGCCCACCACGCCAACACCTATGTCGCAGAGCCGGGTTCCGACGAACCCGCGCTGAGCGGCGATCGTCCGGCTCGCTCGGCGGCGCCGCAAGTCGATGAGCTCGGCCCAACCTTGGTTGAAGCGGTGCGCCGCCGCGACGGCCTGCCGCGAATCGCGCAGGCCGTCGCCGCGCCCGCGGTACGAAAAACCGGCGTGCTGGAAAGCGAAATCGAAATGTTGCGCGAATGCGTCGCCGACATTCAGCACTCGGTGCTGGCCGCATATCCCCATCACGATCCGGCGGCCGTCGGGGATTGGATGCTTTTAGCGGCGATCGAGGCGTTGATCGACGGCCACGAATACCTCACGAATTACCACATGGCCTGGTTTGACGCGATCAGCCACCGAAGCGGTTCATAGCGCATCCTCGATCGTTGGGTGAATACCGCCCGCGACGTCTTGTGCCAAAATGACGGTACGAGCATTCGAATCGCCTGAATAGGCACCGAACGGTTGCGAGTGCTGCGACTGGGGTGGAGGTGAGATTGTGGGCAGTCCCGGCGGACCCATCCGATCCGATTTGCCAACCACTTTTGGGCTAGGCAGCGGACCACCTGCGTCCATTCCGAGGCCGTTTCCTGTTCCGCCGGGCGGTGCCTCGCCCGCCGACGGCGGGCAGGGGATGGTCGGAGCGGCAGGCAACACTGGCGTCCCTCAAGACGCCGCGGATGCCGAAGCGGCAGACGCGGACCGCAGAGCTCATGCCGCCGACGCCGCGGCGAAGTTCCCGGCCAATGAGGCAAACGGGCAGCAAGAGATGCAGATGATCCAGCAAATGCTGTCCAGCGTGACGGGTGCGATGGGTGGCGCGATGGGCGGCGTCATGGGCCCGATGACTCAGCTTCCCCAGCAGGCGATGCAGGCCGGCCAGAGCGCCCTGCAGCCACTGATGAGCGCGGTTCAGGGCGCACACGGCGCCGCCTCCCTCGCCGACAGCGCCCACCTGGTCGACAGCGTCGGAGCGGGCGGCGGCGGACTGGGCGGTGGAGCCGGTGGCGGTGCAGGCCTCGGCGGCGGCGGCACGGTTCCGGCCAGCTCGCTGGGCCCACCGCCCGTGCCGACATCGTCGCCGCCGACCACACCGGCCGGCGCCAAAGTACCGATCGCGCCGGCAACCGGCGGCATGCCCGCCATGCCCGGACAGACGGGAATGACCGGGATGCCGATGATGCCGCCGGGCGCGATGGGCGCCGGTGGCGAAGCTGGCAACAAGGACAAGCCGGTCGAGAAGCGCGTGACCGCCCCGGCGGTGCCCAACGGCCAGCCGGTCAAGGGCCGCCTGACGGTCCCGCCGAGCGCGCCGGGCAGCAAATCCGGCGAGGCCAAGCCGACGGTCGTCACCAACAGGCCCAACCGCCGGATCGTGATCATGCCGTCCGAGGACGAATCCAAGGACTAGCCGCAGCCCACTGACAGGTGAGTGGTTCGGCGGTACGACCGGCAGTAGGGTCGCTACGTAATCGCGGCCGACCGGCGCCAAGTCATATTGGGTTGCCCGTTATTGACAGCAGAACTGTCGATACGTGCATGCTATGAGGTACGTCTGCAGCGACCGCGGAATTCGCGGTCAGGAGGGTGTGGGAGTACTAGCTCGAGTGTCCGGCAAGGATGCGGCGCCGTCACGGCGCACAGGTGGATTGGGGCGGGGAAGTCGATGACCGATCCCCGGAGAATGCAAGCGCTCGCGGCGTTGGCCCGCGCCCACAATCTGTTCGCCGGCACGACAATAAGTCCCCGCATCGATGACGTGGCAGCGCAGACGGACGCGATACCGCACCACGCCACGACGCTGCCGCGCGCGGCGGCGACCCGCTCGGGCGCCTCGATACAACTGCTGAACCACTCAAGCCACACCGATCGGGCGCTGGGGGAGATCATCGCGGCCGCACGGGCCGATCACGCGCACGGCCGGGCGGCGACGCGGGCGGTCCTCGAAGACGCCCGGTCGGACGCGACGCCCGCCGCCGATACGCCGATGGGCCGGCGCGAGGCCATGGCCCGCACGGCGGCACGGCTGCGGACCCAGCATCGACACATCGCACGATCGCGCAGGCGCGCAAGGCTGCTCGCCCTGAGGCTGCGACGATTGCACTACCGACACAGGCGGTCGACGACGATACACGGCAACCCAGCCAGCGGACGCCAAGCGGTGTTGGCGGCCATCCGTAAAGCCCTGGATTTAAAAGGCATTCATAACCCGGCGGCGCGTGCGCGCTGGGAACGCGGCATGGATCTGGTGGCCCGCCGCGAGTCCAACTACGACGCCAACGCGATCAACAATTGGGATTCCAACGCGGCGCGGGGCACCCCGAGCAAGGGCGCCTGGCAATTCATCGCGCCCACGTTCGCGGCCTATCACCAACCGGGCACCTCGCGCGACATCCACAACCTCGTCGCGCAGGCCTGCGCGTTCATCAACTATGCGATGGGCCGCTACGGCGTTGCCGCCGACGCGTCGAATCTCGCCGATCGGATTCAGCAGGCCGATCCTCACCGATCACCCAAGGGGTACTGAGCATGCCGCTGAGTTTGTCTAACCGCGACCAGAACTCTGGGCACCTGTTCTACAACCGGCGGCTGCGCGCGGCGACCACCCGCTTCTCGGTGCGCATGAAACACGACGACCGTAAGCAGACGGCCGCACTGGTGCTGTCGGTACTTCTGGTGGCCATTGCGTCGGGCTGGATGCTGCTGCTGAACGTGCTGAAACCCACTGGCATCGTGGGTGATTCGGCGATCATCGGCGACCGTGATTCCGGGGCGCTCTACGCCAAGATCGACGGCCGGCTCTACCCGGCGCTGAACTTGACGTCCGCACGGCTGGCGACGGGCACGGCGAATCAGCCCACATGGGTGAAACCCGCTGAGATAGCGAAATATCCGACCGGGCCGCTGGTCGGCATCCCGGGGGCTCCGGCGGCGATGCCGGTCCATCGCGGTGCGACCTCGGCCTGGGCGGTATGCGACACCGCGGGGCGCCCTCGCAGCCCGGAAAGGCCGGTGGTCACCTCGATCGCCGGCCAGCTCGACGCCTACGACCGCGCCACTCCGCTGCGCGACGACGCCGGGCTGTTGGTCACGTTCGAGGGCAACACCTATGTCATCTGGGGCGGCAAACGCTCCCAGATCGATCCGGTCAACCGGGCGGTCACGCTCAGCCTGGGCCTCGACCCGGGAGTGACGCTGCCGGTGGAGATTTCGCGCGCCCTGTATGACGCGCTGCCGGCGACCGAACCGCTCGGCGTCCCCCAAGTGCCCCTAGCGGGGACGCCGTCGACGTGGGTCTCGGGTTCGCAGGTGGGTGCGGTGCTGCAGGCCCAAACCGCAAGCGGCGGCAAGCAGTTCTACGTGCTGCTGCCCGAGGGCGTGCAAAAGGTCACCAGCTTCGTGGCCGACCTGTTGCGCAGCGCCAACTCCTACGGGTCGACGGCGCCGCGCGTGGTGACCCCTGACGTGCTGGTCAACATCCCCGAGGTGACTTCGCTGGCCGTCGATTACTACCCGACCAAGCGCCTGAATTTCATTGACACCGCAGCCGATCCGACCACCTGCGTCGGCTGGGAGAAGGCGTCGACGGATCCGCGGGCCCGCGTCGTGGTCTATAACGGGCGGGGACTGCCGACACCGTCCTACCTCGACAACCGGATCGTTCACTTGGTGCGCGACGACCGCGACCCGGCATCGGTGGTCGCCAACCAGGTGCTGGTGTTGCCGGGCGCGGCGAACTTCGTGACATCGACCAGCGGCGTGGTCACCTCGGACTCTCGCGAATCGCTGTTCTGGGTGTCCGACAACGGGGTTCGGTTCGGAATCGCCAACGACGAGACGACGCTGCGGGCGCTCGGGCTTGATCCGGGTTCGGCGGTGCAGGCGCCCTGGCCGCTGCTGCGGACATTCGCGTCGGGTCCCGCGCTGTCCCGGGAGGCAGCGCTTGTAGCGCGTGACACCGTGCCGGCGCTGGGCAAGGTGGCTGTGGTGACGACATCGGCGAAGCCGGGAGGCTAAAGAATGTCCAAGAAAGCGTTCCCCATCAACCGCGTCAAGATCGAGCCGCCGAAGCCGGTTCGGGTAGCACCCAGCGCACCCATCGCGCTGCCGGAACGCGAGCCGCGCAACATCTGGGTGATGATCGGAGTGCCGGCGCTGATCGTCGCGCTCATCGGCACCATCGTCATGCTCTACGTCTCCGGGGTCCGCAGCCTGACCACCGGGTTCTTCCCGCTGATGGGCATCGGCGCGTTCAGCATGCTGGCGTTCTCCGGCCGCTTCGGCCGAGCCCGCAAGATCACCTGGGGCGAAATGGAAAAGGGCCGTCGCCGCTACCTCCGCGACCTCGACGGCAACCGCGACGAAATCCAGACCGCGGTGTGCGCCCAACGCGAATGGCAGAACTCCGTGCACTCCGACCCACGCGGTTTGGGCGCCATCATCGGCGGCCCACGCATGTGGGAGCGCGGTCGCGCCGACGCGGACTTTTTGGAGGCGCGGCTGGGCACGGGCGTGCAGCACGCACCGGACTCGGTGCTTTCGGTGACCTGGCCCGACATCGCTTCCGACGAGGAGCTCGAACCCGTCACCGGGCAGGCATTGCGCGATTTCATCTTGGAGCAGCGCAAGATTCGCGATATCGCCAAGGTGGTGAACCTTCGGTCGGCCCCGGGCTTCAGCTTCGTGGGCGAGGACCTGGACCGGCTGCGGTCACTGATGCGCTCGGTGCTGTGCTCGCTGGCGGTATTCCACAACCCGCGCGACGTCAAGCTGATGGTGGTGACGCGCAATCCCGAGGTGTGGTCGTGGATCGTGTGGCTGCCACACAACCTGCACGACGAGCTGTTCGACGCGTGCGGTTTTCGGCGCCTGGTGTTCGCCACACCGGAGGAACTCGAAGAGACGCTGGGCGCCGAGTTGCACATGAAGGGCAAGCGCGGCGCCTGGACGCCGCTGGCCGCGGCCAGCCCGACCGCCATGGGATCGGCCCTGGAAACCGCCACGGACACCGTCGATTTGGGACCGCACCTGGTGATCGTCGACGACAACACCGGCAGCCCCGACGCCTGGGAGAGCGTCGTCGGACAGGTCGGTAAGGCGGGAATCACCCTGCTGCGCATCGCCTCCCGCGTCGGCACCGGTGTGGGCTTCGCCGCCGACCAGGTGTTCGAGCTCAGCGAACGGCACAGCTCACCCAACGGCTCGGTCAACGGCGAGGTCGCCCTGCACCGGAACGGCTCGGACTCCGACGGAGAAGACGGCCGCCCGGCCCCCCTGCTGCGGGTGCGCAACAAGTTCTTCGCGCACGCCGACCAGCTCTCCGTGCACCGCGCCTACCGGTACGCGCGGGCGATGGCGCGCTGGTCACCGACCAGCCGCAGCGAGATCGCCGATTCCGTCAGCGGCGCAACGGAATTGCTGCGCGCCCTCGGCATCAGTGACCCACGTGACCTGGATGTCGACCGGCTATGGGCCGAGCGGCGCGGCCGCGGCGACGAGCGTTGGTGCGAGGTCCCGGTCGGCGCCAAGCCCAACGGCGAGCTGCAGAACGTCACCATCCGCGCCAAAGACTTCGGCGGCTTCGGATTCCACTCCGTGGTCATCGGGACCAGCGGTTCGGGCAAGTCGGAGTTCTTCTTATCTCTGGTCTACGGCATCGCGCTGACCCACTCCCCGGAGACCTTCAACGTCATCTTCGTCGACATGAAGTTCGAGTCGGCGGCCCAGGACATCCTCGGCATCCCCCACGTGGTGGCCGCGCTGTCCAACCTCGGCAAGGACGAACGCCACCTGGCCGAGCGGATGCGCCGCGTCATCGACGGTGAGATCAAGCAGCGCTACGAGCTGTTCACCTCGGTGGGCGCGCGCGACGCCAACGACTACGAGGAGATTCGGCTCGCCGGGCGCGACCTGCCCCCGGTGCCGGTTCTGCTGGTCATCGTCGACGAGTACCTGGAGCTGTTCGCCAACCACGAGAAGTGGATCAACCTCATCATCCACATCGGTCAGGAAGGCCGCGGCGCCAACGTGTTCTTCATGCTGGGCGGCCAGCGCCTGGACCTGTCCTCGCTGCAAAAGGTCAAGTCCAACATCGCCTTCCGCATCGCGCTGCGCGCCGAGTCCGGTGACGACAGCCGCGAGGTGATCGGCTCGGACGCCGCCTACCACCTGCCGTCGAAGGAGAACGGCTTCGGCCTGCTGAAGGTGGGGCCACGCGATCTGGAGCCGTTCCGCTGCTTCTACCTCTCCGCCCCGTTCGTGGTGCCGAAGACCAAGGAAGTCGCCGAGACGGTCGACATGACCCTGACCAAGCCCCGGCTCTACAACTGGCAGTTCCAGCCGTTGGACGCCGCGGACGCCACGGCTCTGGAAGCCGCCGCCGCCGTCGACGCCGAACCCGACGAATTCCTGTACTACGAGGACGGTTTCAAGCGGAAGAAGATCGTCGATGTGCTGCGGGAGTCGTTACACAACGTGCCACACCGCTCCCCGCGCCGACCCTGGCTGGAGCCGCTGGAAGAGCCGGAGCCGATCGACGTTCTGGTCGCGGGGTACCGGGGCAAGCCCTGGCACGTCGATTACGGGCGTAACCCGGGCCTGATGTTCCCGGTGGGTGTCATGGACATCCCCGAGGAGTCCAAGCAGATCGTGCACGCGGTCGACGCACTGCGCAGCAACGTGATCGTGGTCGGCGCGAAGCAGCGCGGAAAGACGACCACCTTGATGACGCTGATGTGTTCGGCGGCAACGATGTACAGCCCCGCCCGCGTCACGTTCTTCTGCATCGGCGGGGCGACCCTCGCCCAGGCCGCGTCGCTGCCGCATGTCACCGACATCGTGTCGCCGAAGGACGCCGAGGGCATCGAACGCATTTTGAGCAGCATGGACGCGTTGATCGATGCCCGCGAAGACTCGTTCCGCCGGCTCAAGATCGACCTCGACGGTTTCCGCGAGCGCCGGTTCGCGCCCGGCAGCGACGGGCTGGGCGGCACCGACGCCAACGACCCGTTCGGCGATGTCTTCGTGGTGGTGGACGACTACGACGACTTGTATTCGAAAGACACCGTCCTGGGCGACCGCATCATCTCGCTGAGCAGCCGCGGTCCCGAATACGGGGTACACGTGATGTGCAGCGCCGGCGGCTGGATTCACGGGCAGCGACAAAGTCTGCTGCAAAACGCCACGGCGCGAATCCAATTGCGGTTGGCCGATCCGAGCGAAAGCCAGATGGGCCACTCGTCCCTCGAGTCGCGGGACGCGGCGCGTCGGACGCTGAACCGCCCCGGCTTCGGTCTGACCGACAGCCTGCACGAGCTGCGCGTCGGCGTGCCGGCGTTGACCGACCCGGCCACCGGCGCGATGGTCAGCATCGTCGACGTCGGCGCGCGCATCGCGGACGTCGCCGGCGTCACCAAGCATGCAACCCTGCAGCGGCTGCCACAGCGGGTGGAGCTCAAGGCGATCCTCGAATACGAGGCCGCCCACCCGATTGGTGACGACCTGTCGATCTCGTTTGCCATCGGCGAACGCCACGAGCTGGGGCCGGTCCCGATCAAACTGCGCGAAAGCCCGGGCGTGATGATCCTGGGCCGGCAGGGCTGCGGAAAAACCTTGTCACTGGTCTCAATTGGTGAGGCGATCATGAATCGGTTCGGCCCCGAGGAGGCACAGCTGACCCTGATCGACCCCAAGACCGCCCCGCATGGCCTGCGGGATCTGCACGGGCCGGGCTATGTGCGCGCCTACGCCTATGACCAGGACGAGATCGACGAGGTGATCACGGCGCTGGCTCAGCAGGTGCTGCTGCCGCGGCTGCCCCCCAAGGGACTGAGCCAGGAGGAGCTGCGCGCGCTCAAGCCGTGGGAAGGGCCAAGGCATTTCGTGCTGATCGACGACATCGGAGATCTGCGCCCGGATCAGAGTTACCCGCCCAAACCTCCGGTGGGTGCGGCGTTGTGGAAGCTGATGGAGCGTGCCCGTCAGATCGGCCTGCACGTGTTCACCACTCGCAACAGCGCGAACTGGGCGACGCTGCAAATGGATCCGTGGATCAGGTTCCAGAACTCGGCGAAAGTCGCTCAGCTTTATATGGACAACGACCCACAGAACCGGATCAACCGCAACGTGCGCGCCCAGGCGCTACCGCCGGGTCGTGGGCTTTTGGTCAGCGCCGACGGCGACGTCGAAGGCGTGCTGGTGGGGCTGCCGTCGTCGGTCATATCCCCGCAGTAACCAGCTGCGGCTCAGGGGCTTTCACCCCCGCGGCCACGGACCGGCGGGGGAGTGGGCTCGGCCACCAGAACCACCGACCCAACAGCGCCACGATGGACGGCACGATGAACGCCCGCACCACCAGGGTGTCGAGCAACAGCCCGACCGCGATCGTCGTGCCGATCTGGGCGATGCTGAGCACGCTGCTACTCAGCAAGGCCAGCATGGTCAGGCCGAACACGATGCCGGCGACCGTCACCACCCCACCGGTGCCGCCGAAGGCGCGAATGATGCCTGTCCTCAGCCCCGCCGCCGCTTCCTGCTTGATGCGCAACGCCAGCAACAGGTTGTAATCGGCGCCGACGGCGATCAGCGCGATGAACGCGATCGGGGCGACGGCCCAATGCAGATCCTGATGGAGCAGGTGCTGCCAAATCAGCACGCTGGCACCGATCGCCGAGGCATAGGACAACACGACGGTGCCGACGACGACGAGCCCCGCGACCGGACTGCGCAGCATCGCGGTGACGATCAAGAAGATCAACACCAGCGCGGCGCCGACCAGCAGGGTGGTGTCACTCGCGACGAAGCGCTGCAGATCGGCGGTCACCGGCCCGACGCCGGCGAGGTCGACCTCCACCGGCGTCAGCGTGCCTTCCTTGGTGGCCTCCTTGATGGCGGCGTGGACCTTGTCCGCGCGGTCGGCGCCGTCGGCGCCCCACTCCGACCCGCCGCCGTAGACGAGAAGGTAAGCGGAGCGGCCGTTCTCGGAGATGAGGTGGCGCAGCACGGCGGCGTACCGGGGGTCGGTCAGGGCGCGCTGCGGCATGTAGAAATCCGCCGCGGCGCTGCCCTGAAATTGCGTGGCGATCTCGTTCATGTAATCGGTGAGTTGACGCATCTGCGGCCCGAGGGTGTCCGTCAGGCTCAGGAGGTCGCGAGTGGCGGATCGCGCCTGTCCCAACGCGTCTTTCATTGCCGTCACGCTTTGCGGCAGGCCGGCCATCGCGGCTGCGGCCGTGCTCGATCCACTGGTCAGTTTCGTCGCGCCGGCATCGAGCTGCGAGGAGGTCTGCACCAGGCTGTCGACGGGTTGCAGCACCCGGTCCACCGTCGAGCAGATCGGATTGACGGCGCAGTCGGGGGTCCGCACGACGAAGTCGCGCAGCGGGTCGAGGTAGCCCGACACCGTGGTGACGTTGCGCTGCAATCCGTCCATTCCGGCGCGCATGTCGGTGGCGGCGCCGGACATGTCGGCCAATCCCGCGCTGCCGCCGCGTAAGCCGTCGCCGAGGCCGTCGACGGCGGCCTGGGTCTGTGCCAGCGCGCCATCCAATTCGGAAACCCGCTGCAGACGCTGGGTCAACGAATCGATCGTGTCGCCGAATTGGCGGCCGAGCACGCCGGCCTGATAGCTGAGGGTGGCCTGTTCGGGCACCTTGCCGTCGGGGCGGCTGGCGGACTGCACCGCACGCACACCCGGGACGGCCATGATGTGGCGGGTGATTCGCTCGATGGCGATCAATCCGGCCGGGTTCCGCAGGTCGTGATCGGCCTCGACCGCGATGACATCGGGCAACAAGGCGTTCGGCGCGAAATGCCGGTCGGCGCCGGCATAGCCGCGGTTGGAATCGGTGAACGACGGTGTGGCGGCGGGTTCGTTGAAGCCGACGCGCATGCCGGCCAGCGGCAGCGCGACCAAAAGGGTCAGTCCCAGCGCGGCGACCAGGATCGGGCCGGGCCAGCGGGCCACGGCGGTGCCGACGCGACGCCAACGCCGCGCTGTTCTCGACGGCCGCGGTTCGAGGTATCCGCGTCGCACGGCCACCGCCATGAGCGCGGGCGTCAGGGTCAGCGCCGCCAGCATGGTCGTCAGAATGCCGATGGCACAGGGCAATCCGGCGCTGCGGAACGAGCCGACGTGAGCAAACACCAGGCACGCCAGTGCCACCGACACGGTCAGCGCCGATCCGATCACGACGGGCGCGATGGAACGGTAGGCCTGCGTCAACGCCTGGCCCGGCGCGACACCGCGACGGCGTCCTTCGTGATAGCGACCGACCAGGAAGATCGCGTAGTCGGTGCCGGCACCCAGCGTCATGGCCGCCATGAGCGCCACCGAAAACAGCGACACTTCAACAATATTGGCCTGGCCCAGCGCGGCGACGACGGCACGTGCGAGGGCCAGCGCAAGTCCGACCGAGATCAGCGGTATCGCGGCGGCCACCGGCGAGCGGTATACCGTCAGCAACAACAGCAGAATGAGACCGATGGTAGCGGCGGTGATTCCGAGCATCTGCCGGTCGATCGCGGAGAATTCGTCGACGATCGTGGCCCCGGGGCCTGTGACATGCACTTCCAGACCGGCCGGCGGCGAAAGCTTCTGGACGGCGGCGCGCACGGAATTCACCGAATCGCGCGCCTGCGAGGTTCCCAGCATCCCGGCGAGTCGCACCATCACACTGACGGCCCGGCCGTCCGCGCTCTGCGCACCTGCGGCCGTCGCGGGCTGTGACCAGAGGTCGGTGACCGCATAGACGTGACGGTGATCGGCACCCAGCGCCGTCGTCAGCGCGTCATAGAACTGGCGGTCGTGCGGCGTCAGCCGCTGATTGCGTTCCAGCACAACGTAAACGAAGTTGTTGCTGGGCGTCTGGTTGAACAGCTGGGCGGCCCGGGCGGCCGCCACCGCGCTCGGCGCGGTCGGCGGCATGAACGATCGGGCGTGGGAGTCGACGACTCGTTCCAGTTGGGGCACCGCCAGATTGGCAGCACCCGCCACCAAGACCCAGAGGCCGACGACCAGGGCCGCGTACCGACCGGTCAGCCGCGCAAGGATCCCCGACCGGTCATGCAACGGTCTGCCGATCTCCGGCGGGCCCGCCGAAGAGGCCCACGGCCACATGTTCGCCACGAGACAGCGATCGCACCCGGACGGAGCGGCGTGACCCGATCCTCACCAGCGCGTGCAGGCCGGGCTCGGCGGCCTCGAGATCGGCCCGCACTTGTTCGGCCGACGCGCCCTCGTGGGCCGCCTGGTCCAGCTTGGCCACCAGCATGGTGATCCAGCGCTGGCCGAGCGAAAGCATCAGGCCCTCCGCGTCGCCGAATAGCTCGGGCACCTCGGATGAGTTGTCGATCAACACAAGTGCCGCCTGGGGGTCCGTCTCGGCGGCCTTGATGACTTCGGCCATGAAGGCCATGCGGTCGTGCAGCAGTGTCCATGTCATGACTCGACGCTAGGAAAACGGCCGCCCCCGCGCGTCGTGCCGAAGTGCAGTCTTTGTCTCCTACCAGGGGCGGAGACGGGTGCCGTCCGCAGGAGGATGTGGGGAGGCGCGGGGCTCTTCTAGGATTGGACGATGTTGCGCGCCGCAGCGGATCACGTGCGGGAGCAGCTTCGCCGACGCAGCGAGCTGATTCCCGTCGGCGTCACGTGGACGTCGCTGATCGCCGTCGATGCCGCCCTCGTATTCGGCGGCGTGATCGGGACGCTGCAGCGGCCCGTCTCCGATTGGCCCGTGGCGCTCACGGCGTTCGCCCTGGCCCTGTCGCCCGAGGTGATGTTCTTCGTCTTCAACATGAAGATCATCCCGGGGCCGTTGTGGGCGGCCTGGTCGGCGGCCGCCGCGCTGACGCTCTTCGCCACATCGACGCCCATTCACGCCGATTTCGCACCCGCGTTGTTGGTCCTGATGGTTTTGTCCGTCGCGACGTTGGCATCGATCCTCGGCGGCTTCCTGGCCACCGCATCCGCGGCCGCGATGTTGCTCACCGCGTCCGCGCTGCACCGCCTCGACGCGGTGGCGCTGTACCTGGGTTTCATCGCGGTGGCTTGGCTGCTCGGCTACCTGATGCGGACGCAGCGGCTGCTGCTGGCCGAACAGATCGCGGCACAAGAGGCACTGGCAGAGCACGCCGTCGCCGACGAGCGGCGCCGGATCGCGCGCGAAGTGCACGACGTCATCGCGCATTCGCTCAGCATCACCCTGTTGCACGTGACCGGTGCGCGCCGCGCGCTGCAGCAGGATCGCGACGTCGACGACGCGGTCGATGCGCTGGAACAGGCCGAGAAGCTCGGGCGGCAGGCGATGGCCGACATCCGCCGTACAGTCGGGCTGCTCGACAATTGGCCGACAAAGACGGCTCAGACCACGCCCGAACCTGGCATCGACGACGTCGCGGTGCTCGTCGAAGGTTTTCAGCAAGCCGGCCTGGGCGTCACGCTGTGCGTCGAAGGATCCACTGATCACGTGTCGCCCGCGGTCGGCCTCGCGCTCTATCGCATCACCCAGGAGTCGTTGGCCAACATCGCCAAGCATGCGCCCGAATCGAAAGCCAGTGTGGTGCTCGATATTTCGTCGGCCTCGGCGCGGCTCGCCGTCAGCAACCTGGTGCCGGCCGCGGTCGTTGCTGCGCGGTCGACGGAGGGGCGCGGGCTGCGCGGCATGCGTCAGCGCGTGGACCTGCTCGGCGGCGCGCTCGACGCCGGCCCGACCCGCGACGGGTGGTCGGTGTGCGCGGAGATACCGCTGCAGGAAGGTGACAGCACCTGGCGCCCGTGGTGGTGCAAGCAATGACCGACCCCGCACCCGAGACCACGGTGCTGCTGGTCGACGACCAAGACCTGGTGCGTTCGGGCCTGCGCCGGATCCTGCGCCGCAAGGACGGTTTCGTCATCGTCGCGGAGTGTGCCGACGGCGACGAGGTGCCCGCGGCGGTGGCCGAGCACCGCCCCGACGTCGTCGTGATGGACCTGCGGATGCGCCGGGTCGACGGCATCGAGGCCACCCGCAGGCTGGGCGGCAGGCCGCCGGTGCTTGCGCTCACCACCTTCAACGAGGACGAGCTGTTGTCGGGGGCGCTGCGCGCCGGCGCGGCCGGCTTCGTGCTCAAGGACTCCTCCGCCGAGGAGCTGATCCGCGCGGTGCGCGCGGTCGCCCGCGGCGACAGCTACCTGGATCCCGCGGTGACCTCGCGGGTGCTCTCCACGTATCGCAAAGCGGCCCCCGGCCCGCGCGGCACCGCGATCGCCGAGCTGACCACCCGCGAGCTCGACGTGCTGACGTTGATCGGCCAGGGCCTGTCCAATACCGAGATCGCCGGCGAGCTCTGCATTTCCGGCGTCACCGTCAAGAGCCACATCGGGCGGATCTTCGGCAAGCTCGACTTGCGCGACCGTGCCGCCGCGATCGTCTACGCGTACGACAACGGCATCGTCGCCCCGCGCTGAAACCTACGGCGGCTTACAGCGGGGCCGACGGCTCCGCAAGGTTCAGCAGGAGGTAGGCCATGCACACGAGGAAGTTCAGCACCACCATGACCAGGCCCGCGAACATGAGCGAACGGGTGCCGCGTTGCTTGAGCCTCTTGTAGCGCGCGGCACGAGACTCGCGGTCGAGCTGAATCGCGATCAACGCGAAGTTCACGTTGATCAATTCATGAGCGGCCAGCGGCGCACCCGCCAGCATTTCCCGCAGCCGCTCCGGTGCCGTTCGAACACCCACCCGTTCGAAACTGTGGCACAGACGTCGCGCTCGCCGTCGGCGAAGCGTGTGATACGGCAGCCGTAGCTGACGCGAAAGTTGCCCTCGATCGTCCCCCCAGGGGTAAGACGGGGTCATCACAAGCGGGATTCTAAATCGCCCGGGGCCACTTTGGCCGTGTGTACACGAATTATGTTGCGAGAGGTCATTTCGCCGCGCCGCCGCTCATTTGCTCGGCGGCCGGCAAATCGAGGTAGCGCTCCAGGTTGCGGTGCATGTTGATCACTCGGCGTTCCTCGCTGGACAACACCAAGTGCGTGAACCCGGGCTGGTGCATGCCGCGCTGCAACCCGGGCAGCACCGCAATGTCCTGGGTGAGCACGATGCCCGGCTCGGCCGCCTCTGCGGCCATGCGCACATCGGTCGGCTTGGCGCGCGGCGCGCCCGGCGGCATCCGGGTCATCAGGAACATCACCAGCTCGCCCTTGTCGGGGTCGGCGCCGGGGCGTGAACACATCACCGTGAGGTGGTCGGCGTTGGCTAACAAGGTCATGTTGGGAAACACGTTGTACTGGTGCAATCGGGTCATTCGGTCGGTGTCGGCCCAGTCGAGATCGACGCCGCGGCCCGCGGCGAAGGCCCGGGTGCGCTCGGCGATCAGGTCGGCCACCGTCTGCCCGGGCCGGCGTTCGTCGGCGGGGAAGGGCGTGCCCTCGGCCGCGCCCATCAGCGCTCCCTGCGTGTAGACGTAGGCGTCCCACACCTCTTCGTCGCTCAGCGCGCCGTCCAGGCGCGGGCTCTGCACGCCGTAGGGCTGATCGGACTTGCCGGTGTGACCCCAAATCTGTTGCGGCGCATGGATATCGTCGACGCAGCGCAGCAGTTCGGGGTGCAGGGTCTGGATATGGTAGGTCTCGCTGTAGCCGTCGGCGATGGTTTTCCAGTTGGCGTCGACGTCGACGGTGAGCGTGGCGTAGCAGCGAAAGTCCTCGAGGTGGCACCAGGCGATGTCGTCGGGCACCGCCTCCAGGTACTCGAGCAACGACACCGCGCCCGGGTCGAGGTTGACGAAGACGAGTCCCGCCCACGTCGCGACGCGGGCCGGTATCAGCGGGAAGTCGGACATGCGCAGCGAGCCGAAGCCCTTGCGGTTCGGCACCCGTTTGAGCGCGCCGGCCAGGTCCCAGGTCCACCCGTGATAGCCGCACTTGAGCTCGCGCAGGCCCGAACCCGAGCCCGTGCACAGCGAGTTGCCGCGATGCCGACACACGTTCTGAAAGGCGCGGATCTCCCCGTCGTCGTCGCGCACGATCAGCACCCCGTACGGCCCGCAGCGGTACTCGAAGTAGTCGCCGGGTGCCGCGATGTGGTCCACCATGCACGCCAGCTGCCACACCCTGGGCCACATCCGCTCGACCTCGAGCGCGGCGAACGCGGGAGAGTAGTAACGCTCGGCCGGCACCAGCGTCGGGCTCCTTGGCGGGGTGCCGATCGCATCCTCCTGGACGTGCGAGCGGGTGCGCGCCGGGTTGCCAGCCGTTGCCATCGGGCGGAGCTCTCAGCGCGCTCCGCGGACCAGGCGCCCGGGGCGGGCCCCGGTGTCGACGTCCTTGCGGCGGGTGACGGTCCCGCTGACGATGGTCGCCGCATAACCGCTGGCGCCCTGCAAGATTCGGTTGCCGCCGGCCGGCAGGTCGAAGGCCATCGCCGCCGGGTGCAGGGTCAGGGCGTCCATGTCGATGACGTTGATGTCGGCCTTCTTGCCCGGCTCGATGGTGCCGCGGTCGGTGAGGCCGAACAGGTGAGCGGTGTCGCGGGATTGCTTGCGAATCACGTACTCCAGCGACAGCTTGTCGCCGCGGTGCCGGTCGCGTGCCCAGTGCGTGAGCAAGAACGTCGGGTAGGACGCGTCGCAGATCATCCCGCAGTGGGCGCCGCCGTCGGACAGCCCGAGCACGCCGGCGGGGTGGAGCATCATCTCGCGGATCGCGTCGTGGTTGCCGTCGGCGTAGTTGAACAGCGGCAGCATCAGCATGTTGGTCGCGTTGGACTCGAGCATGAGGTCGTACAGCGTGGACAGCGGGTCCTCGCCGCGGGCCTTGGCGATAGCCGCGACGGTGCGGTCCGGGGTGGGCTCGTAGTCGGGCGGAGTGCCGAGCGCGTATAGCCGCCCGAGCGAGTGCTGCACCAGGGCGAACATCCCGTCGAACAGCAACGTGGGGTCGGCGGGCAGGTCGTCCTCGGACAGGATCGCCGCCTTCACCGCGGGGTCGGCCAGTCGCTGCGCGAGCTCCTCGCGGCCGCACTCCGCTTTGAGGCGACGGTAGGTGGGGCGGTGGCTGAAGCCGTGGTGGCCCTGGAATCCGATCATCATGCCGAACGGGCGCGCCGCGATCTGCGGGTACAGGCGCGCGCCCGCGGCGTGTGCGTCGGCGGACAGGTCGAGCATTTCGCGCCACAGGTTCGGGTCGGCGTCCACCTGGATGAGGGCGAACGATACCGGCCGGTCGATCTCGCCGCTCAGCCGCCGCATCCAGGCCAGTTCCTTCTTGGGGCCGATGATGTCTTCGCCCGCGGCGCCCTGCGGGGCGAGCTCGAACACCGCCTGGCCGCCTGCGGCCATGGCGCGACCGAGGCCGAACAGCTCATCCTCGGCGGCGAACGTCCCCGGTACGGGTTCGCCGTCCATGGCGCGGTGCCCCATCGTGCGCGACGTCGAGAAGCCGAGCGCGCCGGCTTCGATCGCCTCGCGAACCAGCCGGCCCATCGCCTCGATGTCGTCGGGGGTGGCGGGCTCGTTGCGGGCGCCCCGCTCGCCCATCGCGTAGGCGCGGATCGCGCCGTGGGCCACCTGGCTGCCGACGTCGACGGAGAATTTGTGCTTGCCGATCGCGTCGAGGTACTCGGGGTAGGTTTCCCAGCCCCACGTGATGCCCTCGGTCAGCGCAGTGCCCGGGATGTCTTCGACACCCTCCATCAGTTCGATCAGCCACTGCTCGGTGCCGGGCCGCACGGGCGCGAAGCCGACACCGCAGTTGCCGGTCACGATCGTCGTGACGCCGTGGCCGCTGGACGGCTCCAGCAAGCCGTCCCATGTCACCTGGCCGTCGTAGTGGGTGTGGATGTCGACGAAGCCGGGAGCCACCACATGCCCTGTCGCATCGATGGTTTCGGCGGCCTCCCCGGCCAGCGTGGGGCCGTCGGCGGAGCGACGAACGACGTCGACGATCTTGCCGTCCTTGATGCCGATGTCGGCGCGGTAGCGCTCGGCGCCCGTGCCGTCGACGATGGTTCCACCGGTGATTTTCAGGTCGAACATGAGACTCCTCTTCGCCGCCGTGGGCTGTCTCGGAGGGCTGAGCGGAAGGCGCGGCAGCATTTCGCTACGGTAGGTAGCGTAACTCGTGGCGCCGCGAAGGCAATAGCTTCAGCCGAATTCGCCGGTCCTACAGAGAGCTCTTCAGGGCCGCGACGGTTTCCAGATCGTCGAGCGCGGCGACCCCCCGGCTCAGGCCTTCCATGGCGATGCCTTCGACCTGCATTCCGCCCATCCCGGTGGTGATCAGCGGGGCGGCATAGGCGTACAGCGCGCCCTGGCGGAACCGCAGCCACAGGTCGTCGCGGTCCAGTTCGGGGCCGCCGGCGGCCACCAAAGCCCGGCGGTAGTCGTCGAGGAGATCGCGTTGGCTGGCCCGACGGTCCTCCGGGGTCAGGCTGGTGATCAGGGTGTAGGCGAGCTCGCGGCTGGGGTGCCCGCGTCGCACGGCCTGCCAGTCCAGCAGTCCGGCCTTGCCGCCGTGGAAGTACATGTTGCCGGGGTGGGCATCGCCGTGCATGACGGTGTGCGGGGGAGTGTCGATG
Organism: Mycobacterium sp. NTMscope_MAC_269; assembly: GCF_976985695.1. Taxonomy (NCBI): domain Bacteria; kingdom Bacillati; phylum Actinomycetota; class Actinomycetes; order Mycobacteriales; family Mycobacteriaceae; genus Mycobacterium; species Mycobacterium sp. NTMscope_MAC_269. The sequence goes on along the minus strand of NZ_OZ335668.1, from coordinate 4,692,570 downwards.
AGTGCGGCGACGGCGCGGTAGTTGTCGGCGATGAACGCTCCGTTTTGAACCGGGATCGTGGTGCGGTCGGCGAGCCGCTTGATCGAGGTGTGCATGAGCGAGCCGGTCAACAAGGAGGTCACGTCGCCCGACGGCGTGTACAGCCAGCCCAAGGGTCCGCGCCCGTCGCGCGGCAGCCGCCCCCAGAACGTGGCGTGCAGCTCGGCCAGCAGCTCGACGATCAGGCTGGCCTGGTCGGTCGACAGCGGGTGCAAGGTGTCCGGGAACTCGCACGACTCGGCCGGGAGATCTTCCAGCACCAGCAGGTACCGGCCCGTCCACGCATCGAACGCCGCGCCGTAGCAGTAGGGGACGCCGATGACCTGCGGCGCGAGCTGGCGATAGAAGCGCACCTCGGTGTGCCCGAGCCGGCCGAGCTCACCCATCAGGCGGGTCGCGGCCGTCTTCGCCGCGACCTTGACGAACACCGACTCCGGAACGTCCTTGCCGGTCAGCACCAGCCGGCCCCGCGAGGACGTGCCCGCGTCCCTGCTCAGCACGCGGACCGACCGCACGGTGGTCCCCATGACGCGGGAAAGGACCGCCGGGTCGATCTCTTCGACCGCCCGTGGCAAGCCGAATCGGCCGCCCACCGCCGCATCGGTCGCCACCCGGCCCGCGCCCCGGCCCAGGTGGGCGGCCAGACCAAGGAAGGAGAAGGCTTGTCCCACAGGAGATTTCATGTCCATCCATCCCGGTTTTCCGTACGCCCCCGCTGCTACGTCATCAACACCAACGCCGGCGAAGAAAACCAATCAACGTCTGGACATCAGACAATATACGATTATTGTCTGATCTGTGGAACCAGGGCCCTCACCACGAGCTGTTCGACGAATTCGCGTTTGTCGGCCGTGGGTCGGTGGCGCCACGAGGGCGCCAGCAGAAACAGGGTCGTGCTGTGCAACCACTGGACGATCGACCGAAAGTCCACGTCGGGGTAGAGCAGCCCCGCCGCTTTCCAGCGTTCCAGCAACGGCCCGTAATGCCGCAACAGCAGCTCGACGATCGGCTCGGAACCTTTCTCCAGCGCAGAGGCCACCGCGGTGCTCTCGGCCGCGAACAGCGCTTCGTTCAGCGGGTTGCCGTCCACCGACTCCACCCGTGCCAGCACCATCTCGGGCACCGATCGAACGGGATCGTCGGGCGCGGGCAGCGAGCGCACCAGCTCGCCGAGCGCGGTGTCCACGCGCGACAGCATCAACCCCAACAGGACATCGTCGCGGCCGGGAAAATAGCGGTACACCGTCGAGCGCGACACCCCGGCCTCGTCGGCGACCTCGCCCATGCGGAACTGGGTATTGCCGCGCCGGACGATGCAGCGGCCGGCGGCATCCAGGATCCGTCTACGGGCCTCCTCGTCGTCGAGGATCGCGCGGTCGTCGCCCCACCGCCGGCTCGGTTCCATGGCGGGGATGCTACGGGATGCGTTGCGCTACTTCGGTATCGGATGCCCATCGGACCTGTTTGGGATCCGACCATGAAACACCTTGCACCGCAACGACGAACCTCGCCAGAAAGGCTGATTGATGGCGTATTCCGCCGCGGATGAATCGTTCACCCACCAGCTTCCGGCCACTTTCGACCAGGTGCACAACCCCGACCCGACGTGGTCGGATCGGTGCTACTTCTTCGCCGCATCGCCGGACGGCACCATGCTGCTGGCCAGCGGCTACGGCAACAACCCGAACACCGGCACCGGCCTGGGCTACGTCAAGGTCAGCCTCGCCGACGGCCGGCACTGGGACCTGCTGTCCGGCCGGCCCGTCACCGGGGACGACCGCGGCGATTTGAACGCCGGGCCGATGCGCTGGACCTGCGTCGAGCCCCTGAAGAGGTGGCGGCTGGACGTCGAGCCCAACAACTCCGGAATCGAATGGGAGCTCTACTACGAACCGACGGCCCCGATGTGGGAGCTGTTGCCCATGAAGGTGCACGGCAAGGACGGCCAGATGTTGGCCGACATGTACCACATGAAAGAGCCCGGGCGCTGGAGCGGCTGGGTGACGATTGACGGGGAACGGTTCAGCGTCGACGGCTTTCACGGCGGCCGCGATCGCACCTTCGGTGTGCGGGTCTCGGACAAGATCGACTTCTGGTTGTGGCTCGACGCCGGGTTCGACGACCATGCCATCGAAGCGTGGATCATCGAAACTGCTGACGGCACAGTTAATTACGTCGACGGGGGCATCACCTACGCGGACGGGAGGTTGTCGAAACGATTCGTCAAGATCGACCACGACGTCGAATTCGACGGCGACCGCAAGCGACCCACCCGCGCGGTGCTCGTGTTCACCGACGAAGACGGCAACACCCATCGCGTGACCGCCGACGCGACCCAGCAACAGGTCAACGCCTACTACGGGCTGCCGATGGCGCACTGTCAATACGAGGACCTGGGCGGCGGTGCCTACTTCATCCATTTCGCTTGGGACAGCAGCGATCCCGACCAGTTGTCCGAGACCGAGGGCAAATCGATGGCGCTCGACCAACTGATGCGGTTCGAGCGAGACGGTGACACCGGTTGGGGCATCTTCGAATTGCTGATGGGCGGGCAGGGCTACGCCCGTTACCCCAACTGGACGGCGATGGACATGTCGGCGTTCACCCAGGACAAGACGCCGGTCGAACGCTTGCCGGCGGACAGCGAAGGCGTTCGGCAGTGATGCTGGGTGCCGAAATGGAACGACGGTTGACCGACTGGGTGCGCGCCCAGGTGCCCGATGCCGATGACGTCCGTCTCGAGGGCATCGACCGGGTGAGCTTCGGCCACTCGGCCGAAATGATGACGCTCAGCGTCGTCACCCGGCGCGGCGGGCGCGACGAACGGCACGACGTGGTGTTGCGGCTGCGGCCCAAACCGCCCGCGCTGCTGGAGCCCTACGACCTCGCCCGCCAGTTCGCCATCCTGCGCGCGTTGGCGGACACCCCGGTCCGGGTCCCGCGGGCGCTGTGGCTCGAGCCGACCGGCGAGGTACTCGGCCGGCCGTTCTTCGTGATGGAGCGGGTCGGCGGAGACGTGTACGAAATGGAACCGCCCGCCGGCGCCGCCGGCGACACGGTGGTCCGGATGTGCCAGAGCCTGGTCGAACAACTGGCCGCCATTCATGCCGTCGACCTCACCCGGACCGGGCTGGACACCCTGGACGATGGCGCCAGCCACCTGGACCGCGATCTGAGCCATTGGGCCGCGGAGATGAACCGGGTCAAGCGCGACCGTCTGCCCGCCCTGGAACGCCTCCATGAGGCCCTGCTCGCCGGCAAGCCCGACCCGTGCCCCACGGTTTCGCTGGTGCACGGCGACGCGAAACCGGGCAACTTCGCTTTCACCGCCGGTGAGGTGAGCGCCGTCTTCGATTGGGAGATGACGACCGTCGGCGACCCGCTCACCGACATCGGCTGGCTCGAGATGCTGTGGATGCAGCCGGTCGGCATCAACAGCCACCCCGCGGCCCCGTCCATCGAGGCCCTGCTGGCGCACTACGAATCGGTCAGCGGGATCCACGTCGTCAACCGGCCGTGGTACCGGGCGTTCAACGCTTTCAAGATGGCCGTTATCTGCCTGATCGGCGCGATGCTCGTCGAGGACGGCCACAGCGATGATCAAAAACTCGTGCTCGCCGCCTACGGCACCTCGCTGATGACCAAAGCCGGGCTCAGCGATCTCGGCATCGACGAACGCCTCGACGACGGGCCGGTGCTGCCCCGCGAAGACCGTATTGCGCAGGTCCTGGCCGGATAGTCAGCCGCGTTCAGGCGTTGCAGGGGGAGCGGGTCAGGTCGGTCCAGGTCAAGGTGACGCGGGTGCCCTGCGGGCTGCGGTCGATGACCGCTTCGTCGGCGAGCGCCTCCATCAGCGGGATGCCACGGCCACGCATCTGCCGGCGGCGCGGCGCGGCCACCTTCTGCCGCCACCGGCCGCGATCGTCGACGGTCACGGCGAGGGTGTCGGCGTCACCGTCGTAGGTCGCCCTCACATCGACCGTCCCGCGATGCGCCGCGTCGACGTACGCGAACTCCGCAGCATTGGCGATCGCTTCGTTCACCGCGAGGAGCACGTCACTGAAGCGGTCGGCGCACAGCGAGAAATACCGGTTCAGCCACGCCCCGAATTCGGCGCGGGTCCGGGTGGCGCTGCGCGCATCGGCCGCCACACGCGTTCGCACGAAAAGGGTGCGGTCATCGACGTCCGAGAGGTTATGAGGCTGATCCGAGCGGCCCATCGTCCCGAGATGTGTCCTCATTCTTCTCGGGGATCATTCCCCGGTGATACCGCTCAGCGCGCCGTCCAGGCTGCTGTAGAGCGCGAGGACGCTGTCGATCCCCATCAACTTGATCGGCCTGCTCGTGGCCGAGCCGTTGGCGACGACCGCGAACTTCGTCGGCGGTTCGACCTCCGCCTGCGCGGTGACCAGCACGGTCATCCCCGCCGAGGCCAAGAAACCGACCTTCGACAGGTCGACGATCAGCGCGGCGGGCTTGGTGGCCAGCGCGGTCTGAATGGCTTCAGCCAGCTGCGGCGAGCTGAGCATGTCCACCTCACCCGAGACGGTGAGTACGACCGCCTGATCTACCTGGTGTTTGCCCACTTCAAAAGCGGTTGGATCGACGACGTCGCCGGTTTGTTCGCCCATGGTCCATCACTCACATTCGGTCCCGTGTGGGACACCGCTAGCTCTCGTACAGCCACTGCCATATCCGGGGGCTGCTGCTGAACCCCTCGGGAACACGCTTGCCTACGGAGGAGATGCGCCCCGTCGATCTGCGCTGATTGTGCAGATACAGATACAAGTGTTTGGTCAATGGTAGGACACGCGGCGACCGCGGCCCAAAATGCTGGACGATTGTCGGCGCCGCGATGGGGCGCGGGTCGACCCCGGACCGATGGCCTGCCTGCCCCCGTCGGGGCTGGCCGAATATGATCGGCACGATTCAGGCTTGAGCGCGCGTGGTCTTTCCGGCCGGGTGTGCCCATTACGAGGGAGTGAAGAGTTCAATGTCGAACCAGCAGCAAGCGGACCGGATGACGTCGGGCAAGGGATTCATCGCGGCGCTCGACCAGAGCGGCGGCTCGACGCCGAAGGCGCTGCGCCTGTACGGCATCGAGGACAGCGCGTACTCCTCCGACAAGGAGATGTTCGACCTCATCCACGAGATGCGTTCGCGGATCATCACCGCGCCGTCGTTCACCGGTGACCGGGTGCTGGCGGCGATCCTGTTCGAACAGACCATGGACCGGGAGATCGAGGGCAAGCCGTCGACCACCTACCTCTGGGAGACCAAGGGTGTGGTGCCGATCCTCAAGATCGACAAGGGGCTGGCGGACGCGTCCAACGACGTCCAGCTGATGAAGCCGATGCCGGGGCTCGACGACCTGCTGGAGCGGGCCGTGAGCAAGGGCGTGTTCGGCACCAAGGAGCGGTCGGTGATCGGCGGCGCCAACGCCGAGGGAATCGCCGCCGTGGTCGCCCAGCAGTTCGAGGTCGCCCGCCAGGTGCTCTCGCACGGGCTGGTGCCGATCATCGAGCCGGAGGTCACCATCTCGATCTCGGACAAGGCCGAGGCCGAGGCCATCCTGCGCGACGAGATCACCAAGCAGCTCGACGGTGTGCCCGACGGCCAGCGCGTGATGCTCAAGCTGAGCCTGCCCACCGAGGCCAACTACTACCGTCCGCTGATCGAACACCCGAAGGTGATGCGGGTGGTCGCGCTCTCCGGTGGCTACTCGCGCGAGGAGGCCAACGAGCTGCTGGCCAAGAACGCCGGCCTGATCGCCAGCTTCAGCCGGGCGCTCACCGAGGGGCTCTCGGTCGACCAGTCCGACGAGCAGTTCAACACCACGCTGGACAAGGCGATCCAGTCGATCTACGATGCCTCGGTCGCCGGCTGACTATCCCGATGGCGGCGACCCGCTTCGCGATCGCCATCTAGTAGCGGTGCTGGGCCATTCGCGGTGGCCCGTGCCCGCCGTCGTCCTCGTCGGAGACCAACGCGGGCACCATTTCACTGGTGACGAGTCCCTCTTCGCTCGTCAATTCGTCGATGACGGCGAAAGATTCGGCGATGTTGGCCGGGGTGTCGATCACGATGGTCACGATGGGCACGCGACGCGTCAGCGAGAACAGCTTGTCGCCATGGGGCTGGTGGTCGCCGTGAAAACCCCAAACGCCGCGGAGCACGGTGGCGCCATCGACGGTCTTGGCCTTGCGTAACCGCTGAACGATTGCGCGATGGATCGGCATACCGCCGTGGTGTGCCGACTCGGAGGTGTAGATCGTCAGCTTCTGCCATAGCGGCAAGCCATGTTCGTCCATCCCCGGCAGGGCGTGCGGTCGCTCCAGTAGCTCACCGTCGCGCTTGCAGACGCGGACCCGTTCGAGAGTGAACATCGGCCGGTGGAGTAACCCCCCGAGCTCCGGTAATACCCGACCGATGTGCTCACCGGACCCGACGGCGACGATCATCATCGGCACATCGGCATTTCGGCTGAGGAAATGGGCACGTTGGCGTTCCCCGTGAGCGACGCCGTCGACACCCAAAAGCACTGTCGCGCCTGCAATTCGGCGTCGATACATCAAATCACAGATGGCGATGTAGGCCGGCACCCCGTAGACGCGTTCCTTGCGCCCCACGTAAACCGTCAACTTGACGGATTCACGCAGATCCTCGGGGAGTTCGGCGGGAACGATGTCTTCGCGCAGCAGCCGTGCGCGCTCCAGGGTCGCCAGGCCTCGCTGTTTGATGGACAGCACAGGGTCGAGCAGCGGCTCGATCTTCGTCCTGGTGTCGACCGCGAAGATCGCCACCGGTGGATCCTCGGATAACGTCAACGACTGATCGGTGCGAAAACGGCGCATGGTGCCGAAACCGCTGATGCCGCGCAACACCACGCTACAAGCGATGCGGTGCCGCGCGTATAGGCCGAGTAGGACGTCGGAGACAAAGCCGTCGCTGGTCCGCCGGCGCTCGGCCAGATACGTGGTGAGCTTCAGACAGTCTTCGTCCACTGCCGCTCCTCAGATATTGGTGTACGAGAGCTTTCAGGTCGTCCTGAGAGGCCATCGTCTAGTCTCGCCGCTTTGCCGGATATTACGCGCGGTGAGAAGTATGTCGTTGTCGCCGTGGCGCCTCTTTCGTTGGCAGGGCCCAGCTAGCGGCTGCCGCTGGTAGTGTCCGTGTCCAACGGCGGTGGGGCTCGCCACAACCGCGGCGGCCACGGCATTGCTGTGGTCGCGCGCCAACGGTCCCTGGCTGACTGGGCTTTAGGAGATCCGTTATGCCTGTGATCTTTTCGTCCGTTTCCGCATTGGAGGTGCTGGACTCCCGTGGGCGGCCCACGGTGTCGGTGCGGATGACCTTGTCCGACGGTCGCGCCGTGGTCGCCGGCGTGCCCTCGGGGGCATCGACCGGCAGTGGCGAAGCGGTCGAGTTGCGCGACGGTGATCCGACACGGTACGAGGGCCGAGGTGTCGGCCGAGCGGTTTCCGGCGTCAACGGTGTGATCGCCGACGCTCTTACGGGCCGCGCGTTCGATAATCTTGAGCAACTCGATGCGGAGCTGGTCCGGCTCGACGGCACACCGAACAAGTCGCGGCTGGGCGCCAACGCGATCGTCGGGGTGTCGATGGCGGCGGCGCGGGCGTTCGCCACCGAGTCGCAACAGCCGCTGTGGCGCTGGCTTGCGCCGGACGGTGTCACGCCGCGACTGCCGGTGCCGCATTTCAACGTGATCAACGGCGGCGCGCATGCCCCAAACCCGTTGGAGTTTCAGGAGTTCATGATCGCCCCCGTGGGCGCCCCGTCGTTGCCGGAGGCGATTCGTGCCGGAGCGGAAATCTACGGCCGGTTGCGCGCCACGCTGCAAGAACGAAAGTTGGGCACCGGTTTGGGTGACGAGGGCGGCTTCGCGCCCGATATCGAGTCGCCCGAGGAGGTGCTCACACTGCTCGTCGAGGGGATCGCGGCTGCCGGCTACACCCCTGGACGTTCCGGGGTGGCGATCGCGCTGGACCCCGCAGCCAGCGAATTCCACCGGAATGGCTGCTATGAGGTTGGTGGGCAAGCGCTTTCGAGTGACGACTTGATCCAGCGGTACGCGCAGATGGTGCAGGAATTCCCGATCTGGAGCATCGAGGACGGTATGGGGGAGTCGGACGCCGACGGTTGGTGCGCGTTGACCGAACGGCTCGGCGAGAGCGTCCAATTGGTCGGCGACGACAACTTCGTCACCAATCCGGCACTGATCCGCTCGGCGGTTAGCGCGGGAATCGCCAACGCGGCGTTGATCAAGGTCAATCAGATCGGCACGGTCAGCGAGACTCTGGAGGCGCTGCGGGTGTGCCGCGACGCCGGCTACGGCGCAATGATTTCGCACCGGTCCGGCGAGACCTGTGACACCTTCATCGCCGACCTGGCTATCGGATCCGGTTGTGGGCAAATGAAATCCGGTGCACCGGCTCGCGGCGAGCGTGTCGCCAAGTACAACCGGCTGGTCGAGGTCGCCGCCAGCGTCCCCGGCTGTGCGTTCGGGCTGCCGCCGCGCTAAGCGACGTTGCGTGCTACCGGTGCGGGCGGTCACGGTCGCCACACCGCCATGATCACGGCCAGGACCGCGAGAACGGCCAGCAGCATGTACGCCATGTAGGCATCGAGGCGGCCCGATTGCAAACGCTTGGCCGCCCGGGCCACCGCCAGCAATGCCGCGATGGCCGGTCGGTACAGGTAACGGTCGAAGACCTCGACGACCTCGACCCGGTAGGTCAGCACGGGTTGCCCGACGGCCTGAGTTGACGGCTCGGTCGGGGCACCCCGCAACTCGGTCCGGGTCAGCAACACATTGGCCAGCACGTTGCGCATGGGGTTGGCATAGGCGAAGGAGGTATACCCGACGCCGCGGTGCACGCCCGGCGACGCCGACGACCACGGTGTCACCCACCGCACGCGATCGAGGCGCCGTCCCGCTAGGCCGCTGGCCACCGCCGCAATGAGCACCGTCATCACGGGTAGCACGATCCACAACCAGCTCGGCGACAGCGCGGAAAACTCGCCGAAAACCGGCTGCAGTACCCAAGGTTTGGCGTTGGCGCCCCGCGCTTGGTCCCCGACGATCGGGGCTAGTCCGGCAGCGATGACGCGGATCTGCAGCGGCGCCAGCGCGGCCACACCGAGGCAGCCGGTGACCAGCAGCGCAATCCCTATCCGCAACCACCCGTTATGGTCGGCGCGGGTGCCGGCCGGGTCGAATGCGGGTTCGTCGATGCGGGAGGGGCCGAACGCGGTCAGTGCGACCACCCGCACGAACGTCACGCCGGCCACCCCAACGGTGAGCGCGACCAGCACACCCGCCACTGCGGTGCACAACTGCATGGCCAGGCCGGTGACCCGGAACTGCTGCATCAGCGATTCCAAAATGAACCATTCCGAGGCGAATCCCGCCGTCAGCGGCAGTCCCGCTAGTGTGAGCGAGCCGATGACCAATCCCGTTCCCGCCCAAGGTAATCGGCGTGCGATGCCACCCAGCAGGTCCAAATTGGTGGTGCCCGCGGCGGCCTCGATCACCGACGCCGCGATGAACAGCAGTGATTTGCCCATCGCGTGGGTGATGACTTGGGCGGTGGCGGCGACCAAGCCGGCGGCGGTCAGGAGCGGCACCCCGGCGGCGGCACCGATGAGGGCGACCCCGAACCCCGCGAGGATGAGGCCGGCGTTCTCTACGCTCGACCAGCCGATCAGCACCGTGAGGTCGGGGTGCACCGCGGCTTGCGCGATGCCGAAGATCGCGCTCACCCCGGCCAGCACCAGCAGTACGCATGCCAGCCACAGCGGCGGGGCCCCAAGCAACTGCAGGGTGCGCCACATCCCATAGAAGCCGACATTGACGGCGGCACCGGCCATCAGCGCCCGTGCCAGCCCGGGGGAGGCCGCGTAACAGCGGGGCAGCCACACGTGGCCGGGCAACAATCCGACCTTGATCGAGAACCCCACAAGGAGCAGCGCGTAGGCCGCCTGCCCCAGGGCACCGCGTGCATCCACGCCGGCGGCAGTGAGTGTGAAGGTGTGGGTGCGCGAGACCAGCAGCAGACCACCCAGCAGGAGTGCCGCCCCGCTGGCTTTGCCGAACACCACTGTGACCAAGGATGCCCGTGCCCGCCCCGGGTGGTTCCGGTGGAATCCAGTGAGCAGATAGAACGCCACCGTCAGGGCTTCCCATCCGAACAGCAAGACGAATAGGTTGTCGGCGGCCACGATGACCGCGACCGCCGCGATCGTCAGCGCCAGTGCGGCGGTCAGTCGGCCATGCCGAGCGCCGCCAAACGCGGCCGCGGCGCACAGCGCGGGGACCGCCACCCCGCCCGCGATGACGAGGAACAAACCCGACAGCGGGTCGGCGTGCAGGGCCGCGGGCCCCAGCCCTCCTAAGCCGCCCAGCGGCACCCGGTCGCCGTGCCCAGCCAGCCCGCGCGCTCCGGCCACGGCGAACGCCGCGGCCGAGGCGACCACCGCAGCCGATGCCGTGAGCTGCGGACCACGGCGTTCTCCAGCAGCCCAACCGACGAGCACTGCAAGGGCCGCGAGTGCTAGCCCGGTGGCGATCACGACACTCTCCTCGGCCTAGCGGGGAGCCGGCCCAATGCGAGCAGGATGCCGTGCAACAGGCTGAACGGAGATGCGGGCGATCCGGGGATCCAGACGTCGACCGGCAGGAGATCGCCGACACCGGTGCCGCCGGTGTAGCCGCCGCCCACCAGACCGCCGCTGATCGCGTCGGTGCCGACCGCGATGACCACGACGGGCCGCGGCATGCCATCGAGCGTGCGGCGCAGTGGTTCGGTCATGTTGGCCGCACCGATCCCGGTCACCATCAGGATGTCGGCGTGCCGCGGGCTGGCGGTGAAGAAGATGCCCAGCCGATGCAGGTCGTACACGGGATTGCTGAGGGCATTTACCTCCCATTCGTCGCTGCCGTCGGAGCCGGCGTCAACGTGCCGAATGTGTACCGATCGGCGCAGCCGCCGCACACGCTTGGCCAGCTCGGTCCGCATCACGTCGAGCGCCTCGTCGGTTTCCGGGACAGGGCGTACCACCAGCGCTTCGCGGCGCAGCCGCGCGGTGTCGGCGCCGTGTGCCCATGCGAACCAATCCGGGGCGGTCGCGACGCAACGCCCGCACAGGATGCATTTGCCCCGATCCAGATTGGTCATGTCGGTGACGGCGATCGCCGCGGTGGGGCACTGCGTGGCGGCCTCCGCGGCCCGACGCAGCAGACGCCGGTGTCCGGCTCGCGGGTCGCTGCGCGGTAGCACTTCGACGGCGGCGGGAAACTGACCAAAATACGTGTCGGGGTGCTTCGGCCATCTGGTAGTGAGAAGGCCGTCGCGCAGGCCGCGGAAAAAGACCACCATCTACATCGCCACCCCGGCATAACAGAGACCGAAGCTGGCCTCGATGAACGGAAAATCGGTGAACACATCACCGTGAAAGACGTCGTGAAAGAGCACCATGTTGTGCAGCGAGGCCGTGCGCGCAAAGCAGCGGCCGACGCGGCCCTCACGCAGCTCAATCCCGTAGAGAACCTCGCCCTGCGGTGACTCGGCCCAGCCCGCGGCAAAGCCGTCGTGCGGGTCGACGGGGACAGAAAGGTCCGCATGGACTGCCCCGCTGAGCCGGGCGCAGGCGTGCTGAATCAGGTCGACGGCGGCGTCGATCTCGGCCCAGCGCACCCGCAGCCGTGCCATCGCGTCGCACTCCGTGCTGAGGGGCGCCTCGAACGCGGGCAACTCTGAATAGCCATCGTAGGGCCGATGGAGCCGGGCGTCGTCGTCGAACCCTGATCCGCGGCCGACCGGTCCCAAGGCCCCATGCGAGGCGGCGAGTTTCTCGTCGAGCCGCCCGGTGCCGCGGATGCGGTCCAGAAACGACGGGCTTTCCATCAGCGCGCGTCGATCCGCGCGGATGCGATGCGCCACATCATCGATGGCGACGTGGAGGGAGGCGGGGCTCATGCGCGGCGGCGCGGACACGCCGCCGACGCACACCACCGAGCGGCCGAACCTGTTGCCGCACAGCAGGGATACCAGTCGCATCACCTGCTCTTTGTGCCAGCCGAAGCGCGCGTTACCGATGGCCAGGCCCGCAGCGTCGCAGAGGCGCACGACCACGTCCAGGTGGTTGGCGATGCGTTCGAGTTCTGCGTGGATTACCCGGATCAATGCGGCGGGCGGGGGAATTTCCGTGTCGGCCAAGGCTTCCACCGCGTGAGCGAACGCGAGCGCATGGGCGACGGAGGAAATACCCTCGACGCGTTCGGCGATCAGTATGGCGTCCTCGACACCGAGGCCTTCGAAGCGTTTGGCGATGCCACGATGTTTGTAGTGCGGGCGGATATTCAAGTGCGGGATATCTTCCCCCGGTGTTTCGATGAGGAATTCGATCGACTCATAGACGCCCGAGCGCACAGGACCCAAGGGCAATGTGAACACCCCGTGCCCGCTGACATCGACCGGCCCCTGCCGGTCGCTGGCCGGCAACTCGCCGCCGGGTTCGGCATGCCCTGGACGGGGATGCAGCTGGCCGGGCTCGGTCGCCAGTAACAGGGGATCGAGCCTCGGGTGCCCCAGTGGCGTCACCCCGGACAGGTCGTGCAGGGCGCGCTCGTACCAAAACGCCGCGGGCACATCGGGCGTCAGTGCCGGATAGGTCAACTCGCCGCCGGTGCCGACCGAGAGCTCGGCGCCAAGACATTCCACGCCGGTTCGGGTGACCAGCATGGCGCGCAGTTGCGCGTCCTCGTCTCGGTGGGTGCAGAACAATCCGCCGAAGCGCGCGCCGGTACCAAGGCGGGTCAGTACTTCGGCCCGCCATTGGGGTAGCGGCAGTTGAACTTCCATCGTCGTCGCGGCGGTCATCGACTGGATCTCGCCAGATCATTGGCTGCGTGGGTGAGGAGTTGGATCAGGTCGGCCGGTGGTGCCAACCCGAGCAGCAGCAGCGCTGCGGTACCCATCACGACTGGGGCCACCATCCAGGCGCTGGGCTCACCGCGCTCCATGGCTTCGGCCTTCGCAGCACCGGGGCCCTCGGGGTGAGAGGGCGCGAACAGCATCCACGTGGTCGCGGCGGTGAGCCCGGCGAACGCGACCGTGACCAAGCACACGAGCGCTACCGCTGCGGCGTTGCGGTGATCGGTCAGACCCCCTGCGACGATCTGAAACTCACTGCGGAATAACCCGAACGGCGGCATGGCAGATAGTGCGAACACCGCCAACAGAAACATCGGGGCCGACCACGGCAGCCGCGACATTGCGTCGCGAATGCGGTGAAGTTCCTTGGTGCCGTATTTGCGGACCAGCACCCCGGCACCCATGAACGCGTTGCCTTTGGCTGCGGCATGGGCAACCACGTGCAGCAGTACCCCGGCCAGGGCGAGCGGAACACCGAAGCTCGCCCCGATCGCCAGGATGCCCATGTGTTCAACACTCGAATAGGCAAGTAGGCGTTTGATATCACGCTGTTCCAGCAGATAAAGCGCCGCCAGCAGCAGCGAGGCTGCGCCGAAGATCAGCAGCACCAGCTGGGGGAAGCGAGGGCCTAGCGAAATGATGGAGATTTGGTAGAACCGCAGGATGGCGTAGAACGACACCGCAAGAAGCGATCCCGACAAGAGGGCTGAGATTGGAGTGGGGGCTTCGGCGTGCGCGTCGGGTAGCCAGGTGTGCACGGGAAAGAGTCCGACCTTGGTGCCGAATCCGACGACCGCCAGCACGAAGGCGAGCGCAACCGGAGTGTGCGGCATCCGCGCGGCGCTGTCCAGCAGCGGATCGAACGCCAAGTCATAGGATTCGCCGAGGACCGTCGAGCCGGCATGGTACATGAAAATAGTTGCTAGCAACGCGATCCCGAGCCCGGAGGACGCGATCAGCACGTATTTCCACGCGGCCTCAGTGGCACCCTCGGTATCGTCGAGCGCCACCAGTAGCGCCGACACGACGGTGGTGATCTCCACGGCGATCCACAGCAGTGCCAGCCCGTTGACAAGTGGCGCGGCGATCATCGACCATGCGAACGCGTTGAGGCCGACGTAGAAGAGTCGGCTGTAGCGGGCGAAGATGCGCCGGTCTTCTGCCCCGGCCGCAACGGTGGCAGCTTCGGCGGCCTGATAACCGACCGTATAGATGGCAGTCGTCATGTACAGGAACGCGGTGGCCAACACGAAAACGACCGACAACGCATCGGCGCGTAGATAACGCACCGCGGTCAACGTGTGATTGGTCGCGGGTGTGACCAGTGCCACCGCAAACGCAAACGTCGCGATCCCGGTGGCAACCGTCAAAGTCGCGGCCGCCCGCCGGGGCGCGACGACACAGGTAAGGGCGGTCAGAGCGGGTACCACCACCAAAAGCACGAGCAGCACCGACATCTCGCTACCCCCTCAGCCGGTCGAGGGTCTGGGTGGACAACGAGCGCGTGCGGCGGTGATGGGTGCGCATCAGCACGCCGAACACCACGACCGCCACGAGCAGATCGAACAGGAACGCTACTTCGAGGATCAGCGGCATGCCCGCCGCGACCACGAGACTGGCTAGCGAGACGCCATTTTCGAGTGAGAAGAATCCGATGGCCTGGCTGACGACGTCTCGGCGCATGATCATCAGGACGAACGCGACCAGGACGACGGCCACCGAGAGACTTAGCGCGGTGGTGGGCAGGACCGAGGAGTGAATTCCGAGAACGCCGATGGAGAAAAACCCGAATCCGGTGACGCCGATTGCCACCAGCACCTGGTTGGCCACCCCGAGTGAGCCGCTTCCGGCGATCTCGGCGCGGGCGTCTCGCAAGAGCGCCAGCACGATCAGCGGCACGACGATTACCTTGAGTAGCAGCGAAAGGACCGCCAGCGCATACAGTTCCGGGACATCTCGGCCATGGGCGACTACGGCGGCCAGGACGCTCACCGCCAGCGACTGGCCCGCATATAGGCGCACCTGCGAGCGCAGCAGGGCCGCCCGCAGCATCCCGAATTCCAGCAACAACACAATGACAGCCACCGTGTTGGCGATGCCCTCGAATACGCTGGGCACGGATTGGCTGACAGCTACCGTGGTCATCAGCCGCCTCCCAGATATAGGGTGAACACCGCGAGCACCGAGAGCAGCAGCGCGGCCGAGACGAACTCGGTGATTTTGAACAACCGCAGCTTGGCGAAACTGTTATCCAACACCGCGATCAGGCATCCCAGCAGAGCTGCCTTGCCGAGTAGCGCCGGAATCGCCAGCGCAACGTCCAAGGGGCGCGGGGTCGACGCCATGCCCCATGGGGCGACGAAGACATTGAGGAAGATCACGTACAGGACAAGTTGTTTGGCCGCCGATCCCCACTGCAGGAGGGCGAGATGGGGGCCGGAATACTCAAACGACCGGCCTGTTTCGATCATTCCGAATTCAATAGTGCCGGTGTGGGTTTCGACCGGAATCCGCGCGGTCTCGTAAAGGATCACCATGAACAGTGCCGCCGAGGCCAGTAGGTGCGCTGGACGCACGATTTGGTCGGGGCCGCTGCGGACGGTCGCTCCGAGGACGTAGGGCAGATCCGTCGTGGTGATCAACGCGACCGCAAAAATCACCAGCAGCATGACCGGTTCAGTGATCGCGGCAAAGGTCTTGGCGCGGCTCGACGCCAATTGTGCGTATCCATCCCCCGTTTCGGCCGCGGCGACCGCAACGACGAAGCTCGCGAAAGCCAGAATGAGACCGCCGCCGAGGATGTCGCCCATGTAGCCCAGCGGTAGCGGATAGCTGGTAAGTACCGGAATCAGCATTGGCACCGTCAGGTAGCACGCGAGCGATACGACCGGCGCCAGCCGAAAGAACGGGCCGGCGCCAACTGGTGCAAGGCTTTCCTTGGAAAAGAGCTTGGACAAATCGAAATACGGTTGCAGGATCCGCGGGCCGCGCCGTCCCTGCAGCCTCGCTTCAAACCAGGCGATGAAGCCGCTGATGGCCGGCGCACCGGCCACCACGGTCAGTACCTGCAAAGCCTGCACGAACGACAGCGGCAAGCCCGTCATCGATCGTCCCAATCCGGACGCCACATGTTGCCGAGGTAGCGGGCGTATCCGCCACGTCGCAGGTCGGGGAGAAAGCCGGCGATCGGCGGGTGCAGGGTCAGTGCCTTGAGTTCGTCCCATCGCACCCACACCGGACGACGGCCTGGTTCACCGGCCAGTTTTGAGCTCGCGTCGAATTCCTCGGCGATGAAGACGACTTCGACGACGCGATGATGTGCAACGGGATCATTGACTTCCAGAACCAGGGCACACCGGTTGGGGAAAACGTCGAGACCCGTCTCCTCACGGGTTTCCCGTCGCGCGCAGGATGCCAGCCCTTCGTGCGGGTGCGGACGTCCGCCCGGCAGCACCCAATCTTCACGATCTGGTCGTTGCACCAGCAGGACAGCATCGCCACGCACCACCGCTACGGCACAACGCAATTCAACCGGCGCATCTTCAAAACATGCCGCTGAATCACCGCGCTCGGGCGCGGCCAAAGGACGAGAGGCCACCTGCGACTCCTTCGTTCGCAGGAGCCATCAGCCTTGTGGCGGTTCGGAAGTCGCCTTCCGGGCGGGCACCATCGCCAATAAATCAGTCAGTATCAGTCAGTATCAGTTAATCAACAGACCTCTAGCTGGTCAAGCAACGGCTTCAGGTAGCGCCGCTGCAGACACCGAAAGCTTTCCCAGTTGTCCCTTGCCACCCGTTGTCGCCGCGTGGGTAGGCTGGTCTGCGGCGATGGATCTCCGCCGGGATGACGTTAAGTGTCCGAACCGCCCGATCGGGTTGATGGCTCCTAGCGAACCGGAAGGAGAGTCATGCCCGCTGGCGGTATCGACCGGGTCTATTTGGCCCGGCATGGGCGCACCGCGCTCAATGCCGATGGACGATTGCGTGGACTGTCCGATCCGCCGCTCGATGACGTGGGGCGCGTGGAGGCCAAGCGTCTAGGCGAGGCCCTCGCCACGCTCGGGGCGACGGTGGTGATCAGCAGCCCGTTACAGCGGGCGGTCTCCACGGCAGAAGCGATCGGTGCGGAGGCGCGTGTCCGCGTGGAGATCGACCATCGGCTCAACGATCGCGACTACGGTCCATGGACCGGCGCGCCACGCATTGAGGTTGAACAACGGTTCGGCAGCGTCGATGCCGCACCCGGCGTTGAACCCGCCGACGGTGTAGCTGCGCGCGCGTTAGCCGCGTTTACCGAGTTGACCCGCGAATACGCCGTGGGCCCTTTGATTATGGTTTCGCATGACGCATTCAATACCGCGTTGCTTCGCATGCTCGACCTCGTGTTGCATGGGATCCCGCAGCGCACAGGTTGCTACAACCAGATCAGCCGCCGCGAGGGACGGTGGCAGGTCGACTTCTACGACCGCAAGCCGCAATGACCCGCGCAAGGGCCGACGGGCGTTGGTTGACGCCCGGCGTCGGTGCCGTAGGAGCCGCGAGCTTCTTCTCCGATTCGGGACATGAGATCACGACCGCGCTGCTGCCGACGTTCTTGACCAGCACTCTGCACGGGTCCGCGGCGGGCTTGGGCATCATCGATGGTTTCAGCGATGCGCTGGTCGGCGTCATGCAATTGGTGGGCGGGCCGCTGGCCAATGACCCGCATAAGCGGGCACGCACCGCTTCTGGTGGCTACCTGGGCACCGCTGTTGCCACGGGTGCGATCGGGTTGGCCGCCACGGTTTGGCAGGCCGGGTTGTTGCGCGCGCTGGCATGGGTGTCACGGGGCTTGCGCTCGCCTTCGCGCGACGCGCTGCTGGCATCCCTCAGCCCGACCACGGCACACGGCCGAGCCTTCGGCCTAGAGCGTGCGGGCGACAACCTGGGTGCGGTAGCTGGGCCCCTGCTGGCTGCCGGCTTCGTGGCGTGGGTGGGTGTACGCCCAGCCCTGTTGCTGGCGGCAATCCCCGGTATGTTCGCCGCTATCGCGATCTATGTGGCCGCGCGAGAAGGCCGTCGCCACAACCGCTCCGCCGAGCAAGTCACGCGGCGACGGCTCGATTTGGTGGCCTTGCGCAACGCCGGAATGCTTCGCGCGCTGGCGCCGGTGGCGCTCTTCGAGTTCGGCAACATCGCCACCACCTTGCTGATCCTGCGCGCCACGCAGCTACTCACCACACCACATCGATCGCTCACCGCTGCCACATCGCTTGCCATCCTGATTTACGCCGGCCACAACGTGATCGCGGCGCTTGCCTCGCTGTTTGCCGGTCGCTGGTATGACCGCGCCGGGCCACGCATCGTATTCGCCGCTGGAGCCGCGGTGTACGTGATCGCGTATGGGCTCTTCGCCGCCGGTGGCAACGACGCATGGCTTCTCGTTGTAGCCTTCTGCGCCGCTGGGGCCGGCATCGGGCTGGCCGAACCCACCGAATCAGCGGTGGTGGCTCAGTTGCTGCCTGATAGTTTGCGCGGCAGTGGCTTTGGTGTCTTGGGCGTGGTGCAAGCCGGCGGCGATGTCATCGCCACGGTGATGGCGGGGATCTTGTACACAGTGGTCTCTCCGCCGGCCGCGTTCGCATACGCGGCCGCGTGGATGTTCGCGGCCGTGCTGGCATCGGGCATGCTCGGTCGCTTGACCCGCCCCTAATTCGCTTCGGGCGGGGCCCTATTACAGAAACTCACCGCGCCGGTTAACTGTCTGTTCCAAAGCGTTACCGGTCCGATCAGCTACCGAGGAAGCGACGTCGTTGTGGTGTGGGTTCCTGCGAGGTCACGAGCCCACCGTCGTGAAGTTTGGCGAGCAGCGACTGGGCCCGTTCGGCAAGTTCACGCAGTTCGGCTTTGATGTCGGCCGCCGGTTCGTTCGGGAACCGCTTCGGTTCCTTCGATATTGCCGGACTGTTCGGTCGGAAACGTTCGGTGCCGCCTCGGCCCAGGCCCGCGCTACCACCGACGGCGCGTCCGGCAGCTCCGGCCAGGGCCATGTCTGCGAACAGGTTGCCAGAACTTGCTGTCGCCGCTTCGGGAGCAATCTGTAGCTCGGTGAGCGGCAGCGCGTAGGCGAGCGGCCGAAACGCCGGAGCGGCCGAGGTCCAGCCCGGCGGTACCGACAGTGAGCCGACCGTGGCTCCCCTGCCCAAACCGGCGGCAATCGGAGAGGGTGCGGCGCTGGGCGTTTCGGCGAGCGCGTTCGGGCCGCCGAAAATCCATTCTGGCACCATCTGTCCGCCCGGTCCGTAACCGGTGTAGGGCCCTTTGCCTGCCGCATAGTCGCGGTCGGCGTTGATCATGAAGCCGCGGTAGCTGGTTCCGGCTGAGGTGAACGACGCCGTCGCACTCGTCGTCGATGCAACGACACCGGTACTCGCAATCGGTATGTCAATGGATATCAGCGGTATCGCGATCAGGGTGAGAATCGTGATCAACGTGGTGGGATCCAGTGCGGTGGGCAAAGTTAGCAACGGGGCCGCAGTGGCCGCGGGTATCGCTAACCCGTGGATCGCCTGGGGGATCGCAGACATTAGTTGAGGGCCGTCGGACACGAGCGACTCTGTCACCGCGGCGGCTTGGCCGGCCGTTCCTGCGGGGTTGGTGGTCTCCGGCGGCGGGGTGAACGGCGTCAGTGTCGATGCGGACGCCGCGGCCCCCGCATAGCCGTACATTGCGGCGGCGTCCTGGGCCCACATCTCTAAGTATTGGGCCTCGGTGGCGGCGATGGCCGCGGTGTTCTGTCCGAGAAAGTTCGTCGCGATCAATGCCATCATCAGGCTGCGATTGGCTGCGACCACCGGTGGAGGCACCGTCATCGCAAACGCTGCCTCATAGGCGGCGGCAGCCGCTCTGGCCTGTACGGCGGCTTGCTCGGATTGGGCGGCCGTCGTCGTCATCCATGCCACGTAGGGTGCGGCCGCTGTTGCCATCGAGGCCGACGAAGCCCCCAGCCACGGCCCGGCAGCAAGCCCGGCAACTTCGGCTTCGTAAGATGCTGCCGTGGAATGTAATTCGACAGCCAGCGCGTCCCAGGCCGCCGCCGCGGTCAACATGGGTCCCGCGCCGGGTCCCGCATAGATTCTGGCGGAGTTGATCTCCGGCGTCAGCATTCCGAAGTCCATTTTCGTGAGCTCCCTTGGTTTTAGCCATGTGGCGACAAAAGGCATGTGGAACTTCTGGTGAAGAGTCGTTGGTTAAGGCCTGCCGAGGGGTGACTGTCGGCCGGACGTGGGCGTGGCAATCACCCGTTGGAGGTGCGCGGCGGCGCGCGATCGGTGGCCGAGCACCGGCGTGGCGCGGATGGACGGTCGAGGTCAGTCCCCGCGTGACAGCGCAAGACAACAGTGCTGGCAAGATGTGCCAATCGCCTCCACCCGCCTTCTACCCCTGGCAAATCAACGGGTAGAAGCCATCAGCCGGTGCGGCGGTTAAGGCGAGCTTCATCGCCTGTTCGCGATATTAACGCCGCTTGATCGGGCCTGTAAAGGCGCGCTATCGGCCGGCGGGGCCAGCAGCGGGGGCGGGTGCACCGAACACTCGGCGAAACGAGTCTTCAGCGTAGCTCGTCGGTTCGGGTGCGGCAGCGATCATTTGGAAGGTGCGCACCCCATCAGTGCGTCGTTCGGCACGTAAGAACCGGTATTGATCGCCACCACGCCGGTACAGCTCGCGCGCAAGGCTATACATGTGTGTCACATACACGACCGTGACGCCGCATTCGAGCATCGCGTCGATGATGCCGCGAGCGATTTCGGCGCCCTCGCGTTCATTGGTGGATGCAAACGATTCATTGCACAGCATCATCGACTGCGGCTGAATGAAGTCGGCGAGCCCGCTCATCCGCGCCAGTTCCTCATCAAACTTACCGTGCGTCATGGTGTCGTCCTCTTCACGCCTGAAGTGAGTGAAGACGCCGTGGGTGACATTGGCGCGCAGCGACTTCGCCATGACGAACATGCCGGCCTGCATCATTAGTTGTGCGGCACCCACACTGCGCAGGAAAGTCGACTTGCCGCCTTCGTTGGCACCCGTGACGACGATTAGCGAGCTGCCGTCGGCATCAACGTCATTACCTGACACGGGCTTTTCGGTGGCAAGGCATAGCCCGACATCGCGCAAATCACGGCATGTGAAGGTTCGCGTGCCGAGCGGTGTCGGCTCCGGGAAGCAGGTCGGCACGCCGACCCTGGCGAGCGCGTCGTAAAGGTTCATGCAGCCCAGATAGAAGGCGAGTTCGGTGCGCAACCGCCCGAAAAAGCCGCGTACGTGGTCGGCAGATTGGGTGACCGTGTTGGCAATGTCGTTGAGAGCCTTGCCGGCTATGTCGACGAGGGCATGCGAACCGGCTTCATCGTGTGGATCGACTTCGAACCCGTAGCCGGTGTGGTTGCCGGTGATTCTGTCCCGCCAGCCTCGCCGCGACGGCACATGAAGCGCGTGGCCGCATCCCTTATTCCCCGGGCCCAGCGCAGCCGAAAGCAAGGTCCCCCGTGGAAGATTCAGCTCGTCGAGGTGATCGGTGAGCTGTTGCAGGTAGTCGTCACTGAGCTGTTGGGCAATCATCGCCGTAAGCTGTCGCAACCCGGCGGAGTGGAATTTGCCGGCATGCTCGTCGCACAGTCTGCGCAATTGCTTGAGGTTGTCGACCAGGGGTGCAAGCAGCCGCACCGATCCGCTCAGTATTTGGCCTGGCTCGCGGAACACCAAACCGGACAGGAATACCTTGCGCCGCACCTCGTCGCCTTCGACGGCGATCGCGTACATCTCCTCGGCAGCTGCGCGATTCGCCATACAGTCGGCGAGGACCTGCTGGCGATACAGGATGATGTCTGGATCCGTCACGCTGAGCGCAACCACCTTCTTGGCAACGTCAAGCAGAAAAGCGTCGCCGTCTGCCATGGCGTTGTAGAGCCTCGTTAACTCCAGGTCGCCCTCGACGAGAAAGGCCACCGCGTTGGGCAGCCGCGGCGACAAGTCGATGTCGTGTTCGGGATGTAACAGCCGGACCCTCATTGACCGATCCTCCGCACCAGTACGTCGCGTGACAGACCGTATTTGTCTGCCAGTGCGGCTGCGTAAGCGCGACCGTCGGCCGGGCGGCGCGTGAATGTGAAGGCCCGCTTGGTCGGATCGTCGTGGTCGACTTCGCCCACCATGCTGACGCAGGCGCGATGCAGGCTTGCAAGCTCGTCGAGGAACGTGACATAGACGGCCACACAGCCGAGCGCGATGATCCGTTCGAGGACTTCGGCGCCGATCTGCAGGGAGTCATCGACGGTGGTGGACGCGAAGCTTTCGTTCATCACGATGACCGAGCCGGGGGTGGCCCGTGACAGGATGTCGTGGATCCGCACCAACTCGTTGTCGAGCTTGCCGTGTGTCGTGGCGAGGGTTTCCCGACGCTCGAAGTGCGTGTAGAGACCGTCTGGCAGCGTCATCATGGCCCGACTGGCCGGAACGGGGCAACCGAGTGCGGCCAGGTACGCCAGTTGACCGATGGTACGCGCCAAGGTGGTCTTGCCGCCCTGGTTGGGTCCGGTGATCACGAACACCCGTTCCGGCCCGTTCAATCGAAAGTCATTGCACACCAGAGCGTTACCATCTGTCATTGTCTTCCCCGCCAAGGCGAGGTCGAAGGCATCGTCGGCGTAGATTGAACCCGGGTCATCGGTGATGCGCGGATAGCTGAACCTCAGTCCGGCATCGGTAAAGCGACGGGTGAACGCCAAATAGGACAGATAAAAGCTCACCTCGTGATCGAACCGTGCGATGGTGGCATCGAGATAGGTTCGATACCGCGAGCAGAACGTGTCGAGTCGAGTGAACTGATCGTCATAGAGCTTGGCGACGCACTGCAGTATCTGCTCCTCCACGGGGTTCATGTCAGGGAAGTCCTTCATGCGCACGCGGTAATCCCCGGCAGATTCGGAGGCAAACCGCTCGAACGTCGCTGTGACGGCGCGGCTGTAATCGGGCCGGCCGTCGTATCGATCGACGTGCACCTTCAACCCATCGATGTGTACCGCGTAGCGAATACCGCGCAATTCGGTTTGCAGGTCGGCAATTTCGGTGACCAGTGCCCGAAATTGATCGCCGTTGACGTAGGACACGACATAGTCGGCAAATTCGCGTAGTCCGTGCGACGACGGGGCGGCCCGGCCCAATCCGTCATTCAGCGCCGCCACAGCATCGCAATACGCCTGGACCGCATAGACAAACCAACCCTGTCGTTGCAGCGGATGCCAAAGGCGTCCAACGCGATCCAGCTGCTGTCGCATGGTGCGCATGCCCGCGACAAATGCTTTTATCGGCGCACATACCTCGACACGATCTAAGTCTCGGAAGACTTCATGGCGGTACGTGACGGCCGAAGCCTCGCGCAAAGGGAGATAAAAGTAGCGATCGAGCTGTCCGTCGGCATTGCCTCGGACGACATCGCTGACAATCTGGTCCAGATGCAGATCCGCAAAGCACTCGGGTGCGCTGACCTGGTCGATATCGGCGCCGTCATCCGGATCGATGAACAGGATGCTTCTGAATAGGGACACCTTGCCGCTCACCTGCCTCAAACGCGCATGGTCTAACGAGTAGAAGCCATCAGCCGGGTGGCGGTCGAGGCGAGCTTCATCGCCTATGACGATGTTAGTGCCGCCGGGTGTCGGGCGCGAGCGTCAAGGGCAATCGAGCAGCGCGCTCACCGCAGCGGTTCGGTCGGCACCCCGTAGCGGTCCTGGTACGCGCTCACTCGCTCGCGGACCTCATTGCCGTCGAGTCCGGTGTCCGACCAGGTGTAGCGGCTGTGCCCGCCCTCGGACGGATGGGAGGCGAGGAACTCGCGCATCTTCTGTTCGGTGTCGGGCCGCAGCTCGCGGTCCAGCCGCTGGTAGATGTCTTTGATCGTGGTCCAGGGATCGGCCATGAAATCGGCGAACCGCACGTCGATGACCCGCCCCGCGGGCAGGGCGCCGCTGTCGCGCAACGCCATCTCGCGCTCCAGGCCGACGACGATCTCCTCGTAGGACTGGGCCGCACACTCGGCGATGCTGGATTCGTCGCTGCACATCCGGCGCAGGTGATGGGTGAGTGCGGTGATCGACGAGATGACGTTGACCGGATCGCGGTGCGTCTGCACGATCAGCGCGTCCGGGTATTCGGCCAGCAGCGCATCCAGCTGCCACAAATGCGCGGGCGACTTCAGCAACCACTGGCCGGGGACACCGGACTGCAAGTGTTGCAGGAAGATTCGGTGAAAGCGATACGCCCCCGCGTGGTCGGCCTCATACAGCAGCCAGCGGTAGTAGCCCGGCAGCCGATACTGCACCGAGAAGATCATGCTGACGAACTCCGCCGCGGTGATACGCACGCATTCCTGCCCCACCAGAGCGCCCATCGGATGAAATGCCAAGAAGCCGGGCATGATCTGTTCGGACATGTCGAGGCTTGCCTGACACTGGGCGATGCGCGGATCGTCGTGGTAGGTGTCGGGCTGCGGGACGGGGCAGGGCTCGTCGACCTCCCAGGTCAGTGGGGCGCGCAGCTCGGGATCCTGGGCGAGCAGGTCATAGAGGATCGTGGTCCCGGTGCGCGGCTGGCCGACGATGAAGATGGGCGCCGGGATATTCCGCTCGGCGATCTCGGGATGTTGCTTGCGCCAGGCGATTACGCCGAGCCGGTTTTTCAGGGCGCGCATGATGTCGAGGTGGGCGATCTCGACGCCGATGTCGGATAGCCGCGCGTCGTTGATCAATCCGTCGGTGACGCGGTGCAGCCCGGGGCGCCAGCCCTCAGCTCCGAAGTCGTCGCTGCCGACTTCCTCGCAGGCGGCGGCGATCAGCCGTTCGGGGGCGAATCGGTCCTGCAGTTTCATCACCGCTCCTGTCCTTGGCGCACCGATACCGTCACCTCGGGTGGGCTCGGGTTGTCCAGCCAGCGCAGGACGATGAAGCCGCGATGTCGGCCGCCGGTGTCGAGCCAATGGCCAAACCCGAAGTCCTCGGCGGAGATTGCGATCCGCACCCGCCCGTCGGAGTCGGGTCGCACACCGCGATTCGTCACCGAACTGTGCCGGCGGCGCGGCTCCAGGCATTCATGCCAGATGCTTTCCAGCGTGACGTTCCAGTACCGCGTATCGGGCGGCACGATGTCGAGAACGAGGGCCTGGCCGGGCTCGAGCCGGAAGGTTCCCATCATGTAGAGGTTGTCGGGCGTGGTGTCGGCCGCGCCCAGATCGGCGGCCTGGGCCGTCAACAGGGTGTTCGGGGTTTCCAGGAGTTCGGGCTTGATGGTGCGGTGCAGGGTCGTGAGCTTCATCAGCGACCACGCCATCGCGGTGAACTGATCGGCGAGGTCGTCGTCGGTCAGCGTCGTCAGCGGACCCGGGTCCAGCGCCTCGATGTGCAACGCGGCCAATTCCTCGCCGGCCCGGTCGCCGATGTACTCCCGCACGACCACCGCCGATGCGTCGGCCGGGATGTTCACCCACTGCGCGCCGGCCAGATCGGGCGGTTCGTCGGCGGAGAGCACGAGCGCGAAGTCGCCGGAGTTCAGTGCCAGGTCGGTGTCGCTGACGTAGCCCGCCATCCGCCGCGGGGTCAGCCCGGTGCCGGCCAGGATCTGAAAGCCGAGGTAGGCGCTGGTGCCGCGGGAACCGGTGATCCGGAAGCGGCGGTCCCCGCGGATCATCGCCAGGTAGTAGTTGCCGTCGGGGTTGGGACCGCCCACCATCCGGTTGTCCGAACACATATCGAAGAACGACGGCCGATCCGGGTCGGCCTCGACCGACATCTGCGCGCACAGCGCGGACACCCGCGCCACCACGCGCAGCCCTTCGGCGAGTTCGCGCTCGGATTCGGCGTCCTCGGTGACGATCTTGCTGACGTCGGTGAGCATCTGCTGGAAGAACTGCAAAGCGGCGCGCGCCTTCGGGGCGGCCTGGTCGGACGGATCACCGGTGTGAGACATTGTCTCATGCTAAGACTATGTCTTACAATTTTGGTGTCGATTCGAGAGATCGGGGCGGGGGCATGTCTCATACACCGGTTTCCGTGCCGGCTTCGGTGCCCGTGACGCCGCTGGCCGCGCGCAAGCGCGCCGCGATGCGGCAGCGCATCGCCGCCGCCGCCGCCGAACTGGTCGCCAGTCGGGGGCTGGTCGGGGCGACCGTGGACCGCATCGCCGACGCCGCCGATATCGGGCGGGCGACGTTCTTCCGCTACTTCAACTCCAAGGAAGACGCCGTGGCCGAGGGCATGAATGCCCACTGGCTGGACCGGATCACCGCCGCCCTCGCGGCGCAGCCGCCGCAGCTGAGCGCGATCGAGGCGGTCATCGGCGCGTTCGGCGAACTTGCCCGCGGTTTCGCGGAGATCGAGAACCAAGTCCGCGAATTAGCCACGCTGACAAGGTCTTCCGAGACCCTAGATGCGTGGACGCTGCACATCTATGTGCGCTATGAGGTGGCGATCGCCGAGCTCATCGCGCCGCGGATGCCCGGGTTGGCCGCGCACGATCCGCGGCCGCGCCTGATCGGCGCGCTGGCGATGGCGGCCGTGCGCATCGCCCTCGACGACTGGCTGAGCCACGGTGGCTCGTTGCCCGACCGGGTGAGCCAGGGACTGGCCGCGGTGTCGGTCGACAGTGCGGCGGCCGTCAGCCGCCGGTGAGCGCTCCCACGATGAGCCGCGTGGTCCGCTCCGCCCGCCGCCGGGAATAGGGCTGGGCGCCGGACAGGATCGGATACACCACGCCGCCCACGATGGCGTCCGCGGCCGATTCGGCGCTCGTCTCGTCGATGCCGTCGGCCACCAGCCGGGCGCGCACCCGTTCGTGCAGCGGCGCACTGAATCCGGCGCGCAGTTTGACGGCGGTGTCCTCGTGTTCCATGCACGCGACCGTCAGTGTTCGCAGCATGGCCGACCCCCGCGGCGTCGTCAGGCTGGCGAACAGCTTGCCCACCCAGCCGACTAGGTCGCCCTCCAGGCTGCCGCTGTGGTTGACCGACGAGAGAAGCTTGTCGGCGTCTTCCAGCATCACGTCGGCGACCAGGGCGGGACGGGTGGGCCACCAGCGGTAGATCGTCTGCTTGCCCACTCCGGCGCGGGCGGCGACCGCCTCGATCGACAGGCCGTCGAACCCCCGCTCGAGCAGGAGTTCGCGAGTCGCGGTGACGATCGCCGTGCGGGACTTCTCGCTGCGACGCCGGGGTGCGTTCGCCGGCGTGCCCACCTCGGTGAGATCGCTTGGCATCTGATGGTCCTCACTGCTGCGCTAGCCCGCTTTACATATCCTGACTACCCCCGGTAGTCTGCCACAAGACGAGACGGTCCGTCTTGTCACCGCGGTGATCGCAAGGGTGGCGAAGCCGCCATGGGAGTCGGAAGGGTAGCAGTCCGTGCGGCCAACGTCAGTCACTGTGCGGCCGCCCGCATGACCCTGGGACTGAGCCCGGAGCAACAAGAGCTGTGCGACGCCGTCGGGCAGTTCGCCGCCCGCAATGCCCCCATCGCCACGACCCGTGACCGCTTCGATGAGCTCGCGGCCGGTGGGCTTCCCGAATGGTGGGATGCCCTGGTTGCCAATGGGTTTCATGCCGTGCACCTGCCGGAGGACCTTGGCGGTCAGGGCGGACGGCTGATCGACGCCGCCTGTGTGCTGGAGTCGGCGGGCAAGTCGCTGTTGCCCGGTCCGCTGTTGCCGACGGTGGCCGCGGGTGCGGTCGCGTTGCTGGCCGATCCGACACCGAGCGTGCAATCGCTGGTGCGTGACCTCGCCGCCGGCATCACCGCCGCCGTCGTGCTTCCGGGCGACGGCGACCTGCACGCGCGGGCCGAGGATGGGCGATGGATCATCAGCGGCGCGTCGGAGGTCACGTCGGGCCTTTCCGCAGCGCGGAGGATCCTGGTCGGCGCGCAGACCCAGGACGGCGACGTCGTCTGGGTGCTGGTCGATACCCAAAAGTCCACGGTGACAGTCGAACCCGTGTCCGGCACCGACCTCGTGGCCGATGCCGGGATTCTGCGTCTCGGCGACTACACCGCAACGGACTCCGACGTGCTGACCGGGATCGACCCCGAGCGGGCACGGTGTGTGCTGTTGGGGCTCGTCGCCAGCACGATGAGCGGCATCGTCCAATGGTGCCTGCAGGCCGTCACCGCCCACCTGCGTAGCCGCGAACAATTCGGCAAGGTGATCGGCACCTTCCAGGCGTTGCAACACAGCGCGGCAATGCTGTTGGTCAACAGCGAGTTGGCGACCGCGGCGGCCTGGGACTCGGTGCGCGCCGTCGACGAATCACTCGATCAGCATCGGATGGCCGCCGCCGGCGCGGCCGTGATCGCGATCTCGCCCGCCCCGGATCTGGTGCTCGATGCGTTGACGATGCTCGGCGCCATCGGTTTCACCTGGGAACACGACGTGCACCTGTACTGGCGGCGGGCCATCAGCCTGGCGGGGTCGATCGGTCCGGCGAACCGCTGGGCGCGGCGGCTGGGGACGCTCACCTGCGCTCAGACGCGCGACATGTCGGTGAATCTCGGCGACGCGGAACCCGAATTCCGTTCCTGGGTGGCTGAGACGCTCGATGCGGCCCTGCAATTGCGCAACGACAAGCCCGCACCGAACGGGGATTATGAGCACCTCGCAACCGGACCGCAACGCACGTTGATCGCCGACGCCGGCCTCATGGCGCCGCACTGGCCGGCGCCGTGGGGCGTCGACGCGGATCCGTTGAAACAGCTCATCATCGACGAGGAGTTCGCCAAGCGACCCGCTCTGGTCCGGCCGTCGCTGAACATCGCCGAATGGATTCTGCCCTCGGTGTTGGCCGCAGCACCGAAAGACCTACAGGAGCGGCTGATCCCGGCGACACAACGGGGCGACATCCTGTGGTGCCAGCTGTTCAGCGAACCGGGCGCCGGCTCCGACCTCGCGTCGCTGGCCACCCGGGCGACCAAGGTCGACGGCGGCTGGCGGATCAACGGCCACAAGATCTGGACGTCGTTGGCCCAATACGCCGACCTGGGTGCGCTCCTCGCGCGCACCGACCCCGAGGCCAGCAAGCACCGCGGCATCGGCTATTTCATCCTCGATATGCGTTCCCCCGGGGTGGAGGTCCAGCCCATCAAGACGGCGACCGGCCAGGCGCACTTCAACGAGGTGTTCCTCAACGACGTCTTCGTTCCCGACGACATGCTGCTGGGCGGCCCGACCGATGGGTGGAGCCTGGCGATCGCCACGATGGCCGAAGAGCGTTCGGCCATCAGCGGATACGTCAAGTTCGACCGGGCCGTGGCGCTGCGCCGACTCGCCGCTCGATCCGGGCCCGACCGTGACGACGCGCTGCGTGAGCTCGGCGGGCTCGACGCCTACACCAACGCGATCAGGGCGCTCGGGGTGCGGGAAACCATTCGGCTGCTCGACGGGCAGGCGTCCGGCCCGGCGTCCAGTATCGCCAAGGTCGCGATGAATGTGCTGCTGCGGCGCACCTTCCAGGCCACGCTGCAGCTGACAGGGCAGGTCGCGATGGTCGACGACCCAGAAGCCGCGGTCGTGGAGCCCTATCTGCATCTGCCGGCCGAGCTGATCGGCGGGGGTACCCGGGAGATTCAGCTCAACATCATCGCGCAGATGATCCTCGGATTACCCCGAAAGTAGGACAGCTCATGGGATTACGTGGCGAAGCCGCGATCGTCGGGTACGTCGAACTTCCGCCCGAACGCATGACCAAGGCGTCGCCAGCCCCGTTCGCCGTCGAGCAATGGGCGGAACTGGGCGCCGCCGCGCTTGCCGATGCGGGGCTGCCCTTCGAGGTTGTCGACGGCATCGTGGCGTCACACCTGGCCGAGTCGGAGATCTTCGTCCCCTCCACCATCGCCGAATACCTCGGAGTGGGAGCGAGATTCGCCGAACACGTGGACCTGGGCGGAGCCAGCGCCGCGGCCATGGTGTGGCGGGCCGCCGCCGCCGTCGAACTAGGCATCTGCGACGCCGTGTTGTGCGCGCTGCCCGCCCGGTACATCACCCCGATGTCACCGAAAAAGCCCAGATCGCTGGGCGACGCGTTGTATTTCGGGTCCTCGAGCAACCAATACGGCTCTCCCCAGGCCGAATTCGAGATCCCCTACGGAAACCTCGGCCAGAACGGCCCGTACGGCCAGGTGGCACAACGCTATGCGGCGATTTATGGCTATGACGAGCGGGCGATGGCCAAGATCGTCGTGGACCAGCGCACCAACGCCAACCACACCGACGGCGCGATCTGGAAGGACAAGCCGCTGACCGTCGAAGACGTCCTGGCCAGCCCGGTCATCGCCGACCCGCTACACATGCTGGAGATCGTCATGCCGTGCGTGGGGGGCGCCGCCGTCGTGGTCGCCAACGCCGACCTCGCCAAGCGCTCACGCAATCGGCCCGTGTGGATCAAGGGGTTCGGCGAACACGTGCCGTTCAAGACGCCGACCTACGCCGAGGATCTACTGTGCACCCCGATCGCCGCGGCCGCCGACACGGCGTTCGCCATGACCGATCTGACGCGCGACCAGATGGACATGGTCTCGATCTACGACTGCTACACCATCACCGTGCTGCTCTCCCTCGAAGACGCGGGCTTCTGCGAGAAGGGCAAGGGGATGGAGTTCGTCGCCGGCCATGACCTCACCTTCCGCGGCGATTTCCCGCTCAATACCGCCGGCGGCCAATTGGGCTTCGGCCAAGCGGGTTTGGCCGGCGGCATGCACCACGTCTGCGACGCGACCCGCCAGATCATGGGACGCGCCGGGTCGGCGCAGGTCGAGCACTGTCACCGCGCGTTCGTGTCCGGCAACGGCGGGATCCTGTCCGAGCAGACCACGCTCATCCTCGAGGGAGACTGATCACCCATGACCACCTTCGAGCGGCCGATGCCCGTCAAAACTCCGACCAGCGCACCGTTTTGGGAGGCGCTCGCCGAGCATCGCATCGTCATCCAGTATTCGCCGTCACTGCAGGCGTATGTGTTCTATCCCCGGGTGCGCGCGCCGCGCACTCTGGCCGACGACCTGGAATGGCGCGAGATCTCCGGGATGGGAACGCTGTACTCCTACACGGTCGCCCACCGGCCGGTCAGCCCACACTTCGCCGACGCCGTGCCCCAGCTGCTCGCCATCGTCGAATGGGACGAGGGCCCAAGGTTTTCCACCGAGATGGTCTTACCTGGTGACCGGGCCGACCCGGCCCGCCTCCAGGTGGGGATGCGGGTGAAGCCGGTGTTCTGCGACTACCCGGAGCACGACGTCACGCTGCTGCGTTACGAGCCCGCCGACTGACGCTCAGGTCGACGACCGCACCACCAGGTGGGCGATATCCGTCAACTCGGGAGAGGGCGGGGCGGGTTGCCCCAGCCGCTCGAAGACGGCGGCGAGGGCGGCGTCGGCGACCGCGCTCGGATCGAATTGGACGGTGGTCAGCGGTGGCGTGCTGACCATGCCCATGGGGCTGGCGTCGACGCCCATCACCGCGAGGTCGCCGGGACAGCGCAGCCGCGCTTGATGGATGCCGTAGAGGACGAGGCAAGCGATCTCGTCGCTTTGGGCGCAGACGGCGGTCACCCCGTCGCCCACCCATGCGGTGACCACATCGGCCGCATTGTCGAGCGTGACCTGGTCGACGCGCACGGGCGGGAGGCCGCGTGATTGCGCGGCCCGCGAGACGCCTTCGAACCAGTAGTCACCCAGCGGCTTCCACCGGTCGATCCCGGTGTAGGCGAAGGCGATTCGCCGATGGCCGCGCTCGACGAGGTGCGCGACGCGCATCTCGCCGACCGAAATGTGGGGGCTGTTGAGTGCGGGCAGTGTCCCGATCTCGATGTGCGGGATGCCGGTCTTGCCCACCGCTTCGCGGGCGGCCGCGCTCAGCGGGAACAGGCTGGTGATCGCGACCGGGTCCAGGTTCTCGATCGCGTCGACGACATGATGATCGTCATCGGTCTCGAAAATCTGTACCTGAAGCAGACCTTGGCGTGCCAGCGCGGTGGTCATGCGACTGCCGGCCTGCATGGGCATCTCGCCCACGGCCACGTGCGGCACCACGTAGAGCACCACACCGCTTTTGCCGCGCGCGAGATTGCGGGCGGCGAGGTTGGGCCGGTAACCCAGCAGTTTGGCGGCCCGGTAGACGGCGTCGCGGGTTTCCGGGGAGATCCGCCGGCCCTGGGCGTTGTTCAGCACGTAGCTGACCGTGGCGGTGGACACGCTCGCCAACCGGGCCACGTCCGCGGTCGTCGGACGCGCCGCCTTGTTGCTGCTCAACTTCCGTTACCTTCCGGGCCCGGGCATGCCCCATCGTGGCACGCGAGCCCCATCCACACCGCAGGATGCCGTGCGGCGTGACCCCGGTGGAGCCGATCTCCACGGACTATTAGTCCACAATTGGCATGGCGCCGCGAAGGCCCACGGTCCCCAGCGACCAGGCAGGGCAGCGCGCGTGTGCCGTTGCTTCGTCGGGAAAGCGGATCATCGTCCGCACAGCGCCCTACTCGGCCACGCCGTTGACACTGTGACGAACACCATTGTCTACTAGTCACTGTAAATTGACCGAGGAGCGCGGGCATGAACAAGGACGATCTGATCCTGATCAGCGTGGATGACCACATCGCCGAGCCCGCCGACATGTTCGACGCCCACGTCCCCGCCAAGTACAGGGACCGTGCCCCGCGGGTGGTTCTCGAGCCCGACGGCATCCAGCAGTGGTATTACGGCGAGGTCCGCGGCCGAAACATGGGTCTGAACGCCGTGGCCGGCAAGCCCCGCGAGATGTACAACATCGACGCCTCGCGCTACGACGAGATGCGGCCGGGCTGCTTCAACGTCGACGAGCGGGTCCGCGACATGAACGCCGGCGGCCAGTTGGCCGGGTTGAACTTTCCGAACTTCACCGGCTTTTCCGGCCAGGTGCTCAATCAGGGCCCCGACCGCGAGGTCAACTTGGTGATGATCAAGGCCTACAACGACTGGCACGTCGACGAATGGTGCGGGGCGTACCCGGGCCGGTTCATCCCCTGCGGCATCCTGCCGCTGTTCGATGTGGCCGAGGCCGCCAAGGAAGTCAAACGCCTGGCCGACAAGGGTTGTCACGCGGTCACCTTCTCGGAGAATCCGGAAGCGTTGCAGATGCCCAGTATTCACACCAAGTACTGGTACCCGCTGTTCGAGGCCGCGTGCGAGAACAAAACCGTGCTGTGCACCCACGTCGGCTCCGCCTCGCGCTCCCCGCAGGTGTCGACGGACGCGCCGCCCAGCGTGCAGATGACGGCGTCGTCGATGATGAGCATGTTCACGTTCACCGAACTGATCTGGGCCGAGTTCTGGGCGGATTTCCCGCAATTGAAGTTCTCGCTCACCGAGGGCGACGTCGGCTGGATACCGTACTTCCTGTGGCGCGCCGAGCACGTGTACAACCGCCACTCCGGGTGGACGCTGGCGACGTTCCCACCCGGCTACAGTGGTCCCACCGATGTGTTCAAGCGGCATTTCTACACGTGCTTCATCAGCGACAAGGTCGGCGTACAGAACATGGATTGGTTCAACGAGGACATGCTGTGCTGGGAGTCCGATTTCCCGCACTCCGATAGCAACTGGCCGTTCGCGCCGGAGGACATCATCGCCACCATGGGCCATCTCGACGACGCGGTGATCAATAAGATCACCCACGAAAATGCCATGGCCGCATACTCCTTCGACCCCTTCCGGCATATCCCGAAGGAGCAGGCGCGGGCGGGGCGGCTGCGCGCGCAGGCCACCGATGTCGACGTCGTCACCCACGTCGGCCGCCAGGCCAGCCAACGCGACCGGGATGCGTGGACCCGGATGACGCAGTTCGCCCTGCAGGCCGGGGCCACCGCGCCCGTGACGGCGGAGGTGGCCGGCATCGCCGGGCGCGCCACCACCCTGGGCAACTGAACGTGGCGGGTGTGGCACCGTTCGCGGATTGGCGCGTGCTGGAGTTGTGCAACGGACTGGCGGTCTCCTACTGCGGCAAGATGTTTGCCGACGCCGGCGCCGAAGTCGTAAAAATCGAAATGCCACAGGGTGATTCGCTGCGTGGCTGGTCAGCGGGCGGGCCGCCCGGAGCATTGTTCGGATACCTTGCCGCGGGCAAGAAGTCGGTGATCAATCGCGGCCAGGCCGAGGTCACGTCGCTGCTGGCCGGCGCCGACCTCGTGCTCACCGACCTGACCGACGGATGGACGCTCGAGGGCATCACCGCGCACACCGCCGCGGCGGCGGTGGTGGTGGCCGTGACACCGTTCGGCACGACCGGGCCCTACGCCGAAAACCAGGTGGTGGCCAACGAATTCATCCTGCAGGCGTTGTGCGGATCGATCGCCGGGCGGGGTTGGCCGGATGACGAACCGGTCCAAGCCGGCGGGCGGCTCGGCGAATGGCTGGTGGGCACATTCGCCGCGGCGGCCGCGGCGGCCACGGTCCGGCACGCCGCCCGCAGCGGCGCGGGACAGGTCATCGACGTTTCGACGTACGAGGCCATGGTGATCGCCATGGGCGGCCTGTCCGCGATGTCGGCCAGCGTGCTGGGCGCCGATTCGCTGCTGCACGAACGCAGCCTGGAACTGCCGTCGATCGTTCCCACCGCCGACGGCATGGTCGGCTTCTGCACCATCACCGCGCAGCAGTTCCAAGATTTCCTGGTGATGATCGACCGCGCCGATCTCGTCGACGACGCCGAGCTGGCGTCCTTTGTTGGGCGGGTCGAGCGCCGCGACGAGTTCCTGGACATGGTCACCGCGTGGACCCGGAGCCGAACCACCCAGGAGATCGTCGACCTCGCGGTCGCGTACCGGATCCCGGTGGCCCCCATCGCGTCTCCCGAGATGCTGCCCAAAGTGGACCACTTCGTGGAACGCGGCGTGTTCGTCGAATCCCGGGCCGGGGTGCTGGCACCGCGGGTGCCGTATCGCAGCGAGGCGATAGCGACCAAGGCGCCGGGGCAGCCACCGGCACTCGGCGCCGACAACGGACGGCTGCGCTGGCCGGCGCGACCCGCGCCACCCCGCAGCGCCGACGCCGACGCGCTTCCGCTGGCCGACGTGCGGATCACCGACTTCACCGCGTTCTGGGCGGGCCCGGTCGCCACGCAACTGCTCGGCGCCCTGGGCGCCGACGTGATCAAGGTCGAGGGAGTCCGCCGGCCCGACGGCATGCGGTTCTCCGCGGGCCGCCCGCCCGATTGGGATCAGTGGTGGGAGTGGGGACCGGTCTTCCTGTGCAGCAACAACAACAAGCGCGGGGTCAGCGTCGATCTGGGCACCGATGCCGGGCGATCCGTCGCGCTCGAGCTCATCGCCGTCAGCGATCTGGTCATCGAGAACTTCTCGCCCCGGGTGATGGCGAACTTCGGCCTGGAATGGGACGCGGTCCGTGCGGCCAACCCGCAGGCCATCATGGTGCGGATGCCCGCCTTCGGCCTCGATGGCCCGTGGCGTGATCGGGTCGGGTTCGCGCAGACGATGGAGCAGGCAACCGGCATGGCGTGGATGACCGGCCATGCCGACGGTCCGCCGGTGATTCCGCGGGGCGTGTGCGACCCGATCGCCGGCCTGCACGCCGCCTTCGCCGCCGTGGCGGCGCTTGCGATCCGCGACCGCGAGGGCGCCGGGATGCAGGTCGAATCGACCATGGTCGAAGCCGCGCTCAACGTGGCGGCCGAAATGCTGGTCGAGTACTCGCGCAACGGAATCGCCCTGCGGCGCAACGGCAACCGCGGTCCGGGCGCGGCGCCCCAGGGCGTGTACCGCTGCCGCGGCGACGACGAATGGGTCGCGCTCGCCGCGATGGACGCCGCCGCCCGCACCTCGCTCGCCGTGCTCCTCAACCAACCGGATCTGCCCGAAACCGGCTGGGACGAGCGGGCCGACGACATCGACAAACTGATCTCCGCCTGGGCCGCGACGCGCCCGGTGACCGACGCGGTCGACGCGCTGCGCGCCGCCGGGGTGGCCGCCGCGCGCGTCACCCCGGCCGCGGTGCTGCTGACCGATCCGCACCTGCGCGCCCGCGGCTTCTGGGAGACGGTCGACCATCCCGTCGCGGGCTCTTTCCTGTGCACCGGAATGCCTTTCACCTTCCTCGGGCGGCCGAGGCGCTGGATTCGGCGGGTGCCGCCGCTCTACGGACAACACACCGAGGAGGTGCTCACCGGGATCCTCGGTCACAGCGAAGAGGACCTGGCCGACTTGCGGCGGTCGGGCACCATCAGCGACCGGCCGGCCGGCCTGTGACATGGCCGTCAGCCTGTGCGTTCCGCCCCGCCCGGGGGAACTGTGCGCGCCGGTGCGCTTCTTGGTGCGCCAGGATTCCGTGGTGATGGAACTGACCGCCCGCCACCGCATCACCAGCGTCGAATGGGACGAGGACGAACACGCGGTGGCGATGGTCGTCGAGATCACCGACCCGCAGACTGCGCGACCGGTGGACGTGCGGATCGATGTCGTGGACGAGGCGGCCGCCGCCGGGCGCGGCGCCGCACCCGCCACCACGATCGGCACCATTACCCGCGGCGGGAGGCGATACGAGGTCAGGGGCACCTACCTGGGTGTCGTCGCGGACGAAAATTGAAGGGCGGTAATAGGAATGGGGTATCGGTGAGCGCGACGAAGCGCACCGCGGCGATTGTCGGGGTGCACAATACCCGGCAGGGGCGGCGGCTGGACGGCGAGACGTCGCGGGGCCTGGCGATCAAGGCGATCCTGGGCGCGCTCGACGACGCCGGCCTGAGCCTCGACGACGTCGACGGCATCAGCGCGAGCCCGCAGTCGACCTCGTTGATCTATGACCTGCGGATCGGCCCGGCCTGGCAGGGCCTGGCGTTCGGGGTCGGCATGATCACCGAGGCCGTCACCGCGATCGAGCACGGCATGGCCGACGTGGTGGTGCTGGTCGCGGCGCAGGCCGGTGAATACCGCGACCACGAGGCCACAGCGCCGTGGACCCGGCCCGAGAACGAATTCGTCGCGCCCTGGGGCATGTTCACCACCGCCGAATTCGCGCTCATCGCGCGGCGGCACATGCATGTCTACGGCACGACGCGCGAACAACTTTCGATCGTCGCGGCGACCATCCGCAACAACGGATCCCGCAACCCCGAGGCCATCTACTACCAACGCGGCCCCTTCGCCCCCGACGACATCACCGCGTCGCGCCCCATCGCCGACCCGTTCCACCTTTTGGACTGCGCGACCACCTCCGAAGGCGGGTGCGCGCTCGTCGTGGCCAACCTCGACGCCATCGACGTCAAGAGTCAACCCATCTACATTTTGGGCAGCGGCGCGGACTTTCACGGCCCCTCCTATCAGCACCCGCCGGCGTACGACCTTGCCGGGCGGCGCGGCGATCATGTGAACGGTGTGGTGGGCCGGCGCGCGGCTGAGCGCGCCTTCAGTCACGCCGGGCTGCGCCGCGATGACGTCGACGTGCTGGAACTGTACGACCCGTTCTCCTTCGAAATCATCCGCCAGCTCGAGGCGTTCGGTTTCTGCGGCGACGGCGAGGGCGGGCCGTTCGTCGCCGATGGCCACATCGCCATCGACGGCAGCCATCCGATCACCACCGACGGGGGAACCATGTCGTTCAGCCACGCGGGCTCCAACCCGCAGATGATGCAACGCGCGATCCGGGCGGTCGAGCAGTTGCGCGGCCAGGCCGGTGATCTTCAAGTCCCCGATGCGCATATCGCGTTGTGCAGCAACGGGGGAGCGGGGGCCCTGTTCACGACGGTGCTGATTCTGGGAGACGAACCACGGTGACCTCTGATCCATTGCGACCCCAAACCGGGCCCGTCCCGCACGCGAGCAGCCATGTCAGCACGCCCTTCTGGGAGGGCTGCCGGTCAGCGCAACTGCGCTATCAGCGCTGCGAGGCGTGCGGCCTGGCG
This sequence comes from Mycobacterium sp. NTMscope_MAC_269, assembly GCF_976985695.1. NCBI lineage: Bacteria > Bacillati > Actinomycetota > Actinomycetes > Mycobacteriales > Mycobacteriaceae > Mycobacterium > Mycobacterium sp. NTMscope_MAC_269. Next base: position 4,654,622 of record NZ_OZ335668.1, on the reverse strand, counting down.
AACTTCCCCCCGACCGAGCATTGCCGCCAATGCCTTTCAGACGACGTCGACTGGCGCGAGGGCGGCGGTCGCGGCGAGATCTACAGCTGGACGGTCGTTTATCGGCCGGTGACAGCGGAGTTCCAACCGCCGTATGCGCCGGCGATCGTCACGCTCGACGAGGGTTATCAGATGCTGACCAACATCGTCGGCGTGCCGCCGGAGGACATCGAGGTCGGCCTGCGCGTGCGGGTCCAATTCCACGGCGTCGGCCCCGACGTGGCCCTTCCGTACTTCACCGCGGAAGGAACGGACAGTTCGTGAGTCCTCGCACCAGCAATGGACTTCCGGTCACCGCCTACCTGGTCCTGGGCGTGCTGGCGGCCAACGACGAGCAACTCACCGCCGGTGAGATCAAGATGCGCGCCGAACTGTCGGTCGGCCACTTCTACTGGTCCCCGTCGGTCAGCCACGTGCGGCGCGAACTGACCCGGCTGCTGGCCCGGGGAATGGTCAGCGAGACCGGCGCCCAATCCGGCAAGCGCGCCATCACCCTGTACGAGACCACCGAGGCCGGGATCGACGCGCTGCGCCGCTGGGTGCAGCATTTCCCCGGGCAGGACCAGGTGGTGATCAAACACCCCGTCATCCTCAAGACCTGGCTGGCCCGCGGCGAGGATCCCGAACGCATCCTGGACACCCTGGACCGCCATCTCGACGCGACCCGGGCCCGGCTCGACGAGGCGCTGTGGTCGCGGCAGCGTTCCCACGAGCTCGGCATCACCGAGGACCCAGACCAGCGGTACTCGTTCGCCGTTCTGGACTACGCGATCCGGGGCCTGTACGCGGAAATCTCCAACATCTCCCAGCTGCGCGACGAGATCGCCGCCGGCACCAGCCGCGATCCCGTCAGACGGGTGCGACGCTCGAAGGGGCAGATCCGCCGCAGGGCACCGCGGAGCCCGGCTTAGCGGCGTAGGCCGTCCCGCGGGATTCACGCTCCCACAACACTTCTCCCTCGCCGATCGCGGTGCCCTCGGCGATCAACTGGCGCTTGAGCACTTTGTGGGTGGCGGTGCTGGGCAGGTCGGCCGCGATGCGCACATAGCGTGGCCGGGCCTTGGGGGACAGGTCGGGCTGTGCGTCCAGGAAAGCTTCGAATTCGTCGGGCGTCAGCGCCTGGCCGTCGTTGAACACGATGGCCGCCATCACCTGATCCCCGACGTGGCCGTCGGCGACGGCGTAGATCGCGGCCCGGTTGATCGCGCTGTGCCGCAACAGGATCCGCTCGATCGGAGCGGCGGCCAGGTTTTCTCCGTCGACCCGCATCCAGTCGGCGGTGCGGCCGGCCAGGTAGATCCAGCCGTCGGCGTCGCGGTAGGCAAGGTCGCCGGACCAGTACATGCCGTGGCGCATGCGCTCGGCATTGGCGTCCGGGTCGTTGTAGTAGCCGGTGAAGAAACCCGTGCCCGCCGTGTTCACCAGCTCGCCCACCGCGTCGTCGGCGTTGACGAGCGCGCCGTCGGCGTCGAACCGGGCGACCGCGCATTCGGTGACGGTGTCGCTGTTGTAGATGGCCACCCCGTCGGCGCCCCGGCCGATCGAGCCCTTCGGTGTGCCGGGTTCGCGAATCACGATGACGGCGTTCTCGGTCGACCCGAAGCCGTCCTCGACCTGCACGCCGAAGCGGCGCCCGAACTCCTCGATGTCCTTGTCGTTGGCCTCGTTGCCGAACGCCACCCGCAGCGGATTGTCGGCGTCGTCCTCGCGTTCGGCGGTGGCCAGGATGTAGGCCAGCGGTTTGCCGACGTAGTTCATGTAGGTGGCGCCGTGGCGGCGGATGTCGTCGAGGAAGTTGCTCGCCGAGAATTTCGCCGGCACAATCGCGGCGCCCGAGCACACCGCGGGTGCCCATCCCGCGACCACCGCGTTGGAGTGAAAAAGCGGCATCGACACGTAACAGGTGTCTTGGTCGGTGAGCGTGAAGCGCTCGGCCAGGCTGAGTCCGGCGACAGTCGCCATGAGGTGAGATACCTGCACGGCCTTGGGATTTCCGCTCGTTCCCGACGTGAAGATCATCATGAAGGCATCCATCGCGGTGACCTCCCGATGAGGGGTCAGCTCTCCGGCGCCGTCGACGAACTCGGCCCAATGCGGCGTCGAGGTGTCGAGGATTCGCGTGTCCGGCAGGTCGAGCCCATCCAGCAACGGCCGGTGTTCGGCGTCGGTCACCACGAACTGACAGTCGGCGCGGCGAACATCGGCGGCCAGCGCCTCACCGCGCCGGGTGGTGTTCAGGCCGCAGAGCACATACCCGCCGAGCCCCGCCGCGGCCATCTGGCTCAGCATCTCGGGGGTGTTTCCCAGCAGGGCGCCGATGTGCATCGGCCGTCCCGGGTCGGCGGCGGCCAAAAGGGCAGCGGCCCGCGCCGTCGATCCCTCCAGGTAGCGACGCCAACTCCATTGCACATCATCGTATTTCACCGCGACAGACGGATCGGATAGGCGCTTGCGCAGCAGCGCTTGAATCGTGTCGTCAGCCATCGGTCCGATTCACCCTCACTATGCCTGTCCTACGAGACGAGACGGTCCGTCTTATAGTAGCGGCCCGGCCGCGGCCGGCGCGCCTCCTATCCGCCCACCATCATCAGGCCGCCGTCCACCGCCAGCAGTTGCCCGGTGATGAAGCCCGATCCGGGCCCGGCCAGAAAGACCAGCATCGGGCCGAGGTCGCGGGCGGGCTCCCCCAGCGTGCCGCCGAGCGGGATCATCATCTTCATCTGCTGGTCGATGAGCGCCGCGGCGTCCGGGCCGAGGAATTCCCGCAGCCGGTCGGCGCCCGGCGTCTGCACGGCGGGCGCCAGGGCGTTGACGGTGACGTTGTCGGCGGCCCAGGCCTTGGCGGCCGACCGGGTCCACGCCTGCACGGCACCCTTGGTCGCGGCGTAGACGGCCGAGATCGGGCTGCCCATAACGGCTTCCGACGAGCCGAAGTTGATGATCCGCCCGCCGGTGGGGTCTTGCTCCTTCATGACGGTGTAGGCGGCCTGGTTGGTGAGGATGGTCGCTTTGACGTTGGTGTCCAACAGGAAGGAGATGTCGTCGGCGCCGATGTAGCCGGGGATGCCCGCCTGCCAGAGCCCCGCGGCGTTCACCAGGACGTCGAGCCCGCCCAGGTGTTGCGCCGCGTCGGTGACCGTGGCCGAGATGCCGTCGGGATCACGCGCATCGCACTGGAACCACTTGGCGGCGAGGCCTTGGGGCGGCGGGGTCTGGTGATAAGTCGCGGTGACCTCGGCGCCCGCCTCGGTCAGGACCGCCACGGCGGCGGCGCCGATTCCGGTGGCGGCGCCGGTCACCAGGATTCGCCGGCCTCGCAGCATGTTTTCCATGCCCGCGAGCGTAACGCCACGGCGAAATCGCGCTCGAATTTTCGCCGTGGCGTTACGGCCGCGAGGCAGAAGGCTTTACGTGCGCACCGCGACCGTCGACAGCAGATCGGCGAGGTGGTCGGGTTGATCGATCATGGAGAAGGTCCGGGCTCCGGCGATCACCTCGAGGCGGGCGTCGGGAATGGTCGCCGCCAGTCGCGCGCCGTCCTCCTGCTCGAAGAACACGTCGTCGGCCGACCACGCGATGAGCGTCGGTTTGTCGAAGTCGCAGAGCCGGGCCGCCACCGTCGTCGTCACCTCGGGGCGCATCGAGAGGGTGAACTGGCGCAGGTCCTCGGCGACCTCCGGCAGCGACAGCGCCGGGCGCACCCAGAGTTCGGTGAGGTCGTCGATGTTGCGGTGCGCGAGGCCGTCGAACGCGCGCTTGCGCACGGTCGGCACCCGCATGGCCTGGGCGACGGCCCGGAACGTCGTCTTCGACTTGGCCGCCAGGATCACCGGTTTGAGGATCGGCGGTGGAAAGTGTTCGAACGCATCGCAACTCGTGAGTACCAGCGCGCCAAGCCGCTCGCGGTGGTGCACGGCCACCAGCTGGGTCACGACGCCGCCGGTGTCGTTGCCGACCAGCACCACGTCTTCGAGGTTGAGCGCGTCGAGCGCCTCGGCGACCATGCCGGCGACGCCGGTGATGGTTCGATCGGCGCGGCGGCGCAGCGGCTCCGGGTGCGCGCCCAGCGGCCAGGTCGGGGCGATGCACCGCAGGCCGCGGGCGGCCAGCCGTTCGCTGACCTGGCGCCACAGTTGGCCACCCATCATGTACCCGTGCACGAAGACGACGGGCCTGCCGTTCTCGGGTCCGGTTGCTTCGTAATGGATGGTTCCGGCACTAATGTCGATCGTCGACATATGGGACTCCTACGTCAGAGATACACTTACAAACAGGCTGCCTGTTCGTAAGTTACCAACAGGTTGTATGGAAAGCAAGAGACGCACCCAGGAGGAGCGCTCCGCGGCGACCCGCGAAGCGCTGATCGCGGCTGCCCGCAAACTCTGGGGCCTGCGGGGATACGCGGACGTGGGCACGCCCGAGATCGCCTCGGCCGCCGGGGTCACCCGGGGCGCGATGTATCACCAATTCGCCGACAAGGCAACGCTATTCCGTGAGGTCGTCGAAGTCGTCGAGCAGGATGTGATGGCGCGGATGGCCGTGGTGGTCGCCGAATCGGGGGCGGCGACGCCGACGGCCGCCGTCCGGGGCGCGGTCGATGCGTGGCTCGAGGTGTCCGCCGATCCCGAAGTGCGGCAACTGATCCTGCTGGACGCGCCGAGCGTGCTCGGCTGGGCGGCGTTCCGCGACGTCGCGCAGCGGTACAGCCTGGGCATGACCGAGCAGATGCTCACCGAGGCGATCCGGGCCGGCGAGTTGGCCGAGCAACCGGTGCGGCCGCTCGCGCACGTGCTGATCGGCGCGCTCGACGAGGCGGCGATGGTCATCGCGACCGCCGATGACCCGGACCGCACCCGCCGAGAGACCCGCGAGGTTTTGCACCGGCTCATCGACGGCATGTTCGACACGCGCTGACGAGGCGGTCAGTCACCGCGGACGTGCGCGACGCCGGCGATGACGCCCTGGATGAGCCGGTCGAGGTGCTCGGGGTCGCCGACGGAGGGCTGACCCGCGACGAAGGTCAGCATGATTCCGTTGATGAAAGCCAGGGTGGCGATCGCCTGGTCGTCGACCAACGCCGGGTCCGGGGTGCTGCCCTCGGGGTGCCATTGGGTGACGACGTCGCGGGCCAGGGCGTAGAGGCGGTCCGCCGACTCACTCAGCACCGCAGCCAGTTCCGGGTCTCGGCCGGCCAGCAGCGCCAGCTCGTAGCGGGCCTTGGCGCGGGTCAGCCACGGTTCGCTGTTCACGTACATGACGATGCGGGCCAGCCCCGCGGTGCCGGTGAACTGGGTGGCGTGGTCCTCGGCCAGCTCGGCCATCATCGAAAAGTCGGCGACGTCGAGTTCGGACAGGCGGGTGGCCATGGCGTGCACCAGCGCCTTGCGGGTCCTGAAGTAGAACGATGTGGTGCCCGCCGGCACGCCGGCGTGCTCGTCGACTTTCGGGTGACTGACGCCGTGCACCCCGTTGCCGCCCAGCAATTCGATCGCGGCGTCAGTGAGTTGGCGGCGCCGCTCGGGCGCGTTGTGCTTTCTGCGTGCAGCGATACGCCCAGTTTATCGGCGCCGACCTCGGCCCCGCTTTAGAACTGTCCGCAGTTCGGTGTGGTCGGCTCCCCGTTGAAACGGGCCGCGATCCACTGCATCGCCGGTTCGCCGTCGACCAGCATCGGCAGCGCGTGGTTGATGACGAGCTTGTTGAGGAAGGGTGGCTCCTCATTGGAGCGGAATTCGACGTCGGCGTCCTGGGCGCACCAGTCGCGGCCGAGTTGGTTGGCCGCGGTCCACGGCACCAGCGGGTCGTAGCGGTTGCTGTTGATCAGCACCGGCGCGTTGGGTTTGTAGCGCCCGATCCGCTGCGCCTCGAACAGGCTGCTGAACGGCTCCTCGTTCACCAATTGATTGATGTCCTCGGTGAAGTAGGGCTGGATGTGGCGAAACATGAAGTCCAGCAAGGTCTGCCCGACGCACTGGCGCGATACCGATTCCAGCATCGCCAACCCGCGCGGGGTCATCTTGGAGCGGATGGTGTCGGCGAATTCCGGGTAGGCGGCCATCACGCTGTTGAGCGCGTATCCGACGACGCCGACCAACGCGCTGCCGTCGGCATAGGGCAGCAGTTCCTTGAGGTTGGCGGGCGGCGCCCCGGCGTAGGTGCCCACGATATGCAGCTCGGGGGCGTACTGCGAGGCGAGCTCGGCCGCCGACGCCGTCGCGCCGCCGCCCTGCGAATAGCCCCAAAACGCCACCGGCCCATGCGGATCCAGCGACGTGTCGGGCAGCCGCATGGCGGCGCGGGCGGCGTCGAGCACGGCCTGTCCCTCGGCCACCCGGCCCACATACGTGTGCATGGGCGCGGTGCCCAGGCCCTCGTAGTCGGTCATCACGATGGCGAACCCACGCGCGACCATGGTGGCGACGAACAGCTCCTCGTAGTTGAACATGATGTCCCAGCCACCCGAATAGTGGATGCCCTGGTTGAACATTCGCGACGGCGCACACTGATTGCCCTGCCCCTGGGTGCCCGGTGCGTAACTGATCAACGGGCGCGGCCCGCCGCCGGGCCAGTCGTTGTAGGGCTCGAAGTAGGTGCCCGTCACCGCGATCGGGTTCCCCCGGGTGTCCGTGCTGCGATACATGATCCGCGTGCCGGTCGCCATGATCGCGCCCAGTTGGCCCGACGGTTCGAGCACCAGTCGCGACGGCTCGGCGCGGATCAGGTCGCCGGGTTGGCCGGGTGGCAGCGGATCCGGCGCGGCGTAAAAGTCCGCGTACTGTGGCTCGTCCCCGCCGTCGGCGCGTGCAATTCCGGCTCCCACCAGTGCCGACGCAATTATCAGCAGTACTGTTAAAACGCCCCCGCCCCGATGCATTACGGAACGGTAACAATGGACCGCCCGCCAGCGGAAGAGCAATCTCTAATTTTTTAGAGATTGGCCGATCCTTAACGGTGATTCCGGTCGGAGAATTGCCAGACGGCCGCCGTCAGGGCGTCTTCAGGAACACGTCGTTGAGGGTGACGGTGCGAAGGTTTCGGTCGCGGATGATGTCGACGAGCTGCGGATAGACGTGGGTCACGGGCAGATGATTGAGGTGTCCGATCACGATGGCCTGGGGCGTGAAGTACTGGTCGGCCATCTGCACGATGTAGTCCTCGGTGATCAACGTCGAATCCGATAGCGAACCCGACCACAGGGTGGGGACCTTGTAACCGAGGTCGGCGGCCACGGCATCCACGGCGGCGTTGCGCTTGGCGTAGGGCGGGCGCCAGTACGGTTTCGCGCCGATGCCGTACGTCTTCTTCAAGAACGCGTCGTTACGCGAGAGCTGTTCGGCGACTTGCTCTTTGGTCAGCGTGGTCAGGTCCGGGTGTGACCAGGTGTGGTTACCGAGTTGGATCTGCCCGCTGTCGACCAACGGCCGAAGCAGCTCGGAGTTTTCGGTCCACGAGTCATAGACCCCGTTCACGAAATACGTCAGCCGCACCCCGGTGTCCTTGGCGAACTGCGTGTAGGCGCGCACCACTTCGCTGTTCACACCGTCGTCGACGGTCAGCGCGAGCAGATCGCCCTCGCCGGGGATCTTCATCAGCGCGCCCCCGCCCGGCAGCGGGATGCGGGCGCTGAGCGGCGGGGGCGGCAGCAGCGCCTGCGGCGCGGTCGGACCGGAAGTCGGTATGTCGACCCCGGGCGTCTGGGCGAACGTACGCGGCTGCGGGTCGACGATGAGGCGCGCCGCCCCGACGCCGGCAACGACCGACGCGGCAAGAGATCCGAGGAACTGGCGGCGATTCATGGCTGCGACGCGGCGATGTCGATCAAAGGGAAGCTCGGGCCCACGAATGGCGAATTCGGACCGGTTATTCGAAATTGGATGATGGCGCGTTGCGTCGCAAGCGCGTCCCCGCAAGGACCGCCGTTAGCGCAAAACACCGAGGCCACAGCAGCGAACCGTACCATTCGCAGGCCCGATAAGTCGGCTGCGTTACGGGAGGGTCAGCTGTCAATTCTCGGCGGCGGCCATCGCGGCCACCGAAGGCGAATGACCAGCGGCAATTAATGCGGTTCGCCGGCGCCGCCGTGCGGCAATTGCACGGGTTCGGCGTCCGGAGTTCCGAGCGTAGAGGCCAGCCACGGCAGGGCGGTGGCAAACGCCTGGGCGGCAAACGGCCAATCGTGCTTACCCTCCTGGGTGACCACCGCACACACGATGCCATGGGCGGTGCCGACCGCGCACAGCGACCTCGCGGCGGCGTCCTGGCCCTCGGGGTTGGCGGCCGCATCGGCCGAATCGGTGCTGGAGGCGGCGAGCGTGGGGCCGGCTTGTCCGGCGACGTTGTGCGGTGCCGAGGAGACGGGCACGTCGAACCATCCGGACAGGTCGGCGTAGTGACCGTGCTTCGTCATGACGGTGACCGGGTCGAAGGCGGCCCACGCGGCCTCGTTCCCGTCGAACAGCCGGGCGACGGATTGGTCTTTGGAGCCGACATTGGGGCCGCGGTCGCCCGCGATGTCCACGAACGCGCTGAACAGCTCCGGATGCATGACGGCCAGGTCGACGGCGCAGGTACCGCCCATCGACCAGCCGGCGACGCCCCAGTTGGCGCGATCCGCGCTGACGCCGAAGTTCGACACCGTGAACGGGATGACGTCCTTGGCCAGGTGGTCGGCGGCGTTGCCGCGGGGGCCGTTGACGCACTCGGTGTCGTTGTCGAACGAGCCGGTCGGATCGACGAACACCAGCACCGGCGAGAACCCGTGATGTGCGGCGGCGAAGTTGTCGACGGCGGTGAAGGCACCGCCGGGGCCCAGCCAGTCGGCCGGGGTGTTGAAGGCCGAGCTGACCATCATCACGGCCGGCAGCCGCGGCGGGGGATTGCTGTTGAACCATGCCGGGGGCAGGTAGACCAACTCGCGCCGGTGAGCGAAGTGGGAGGCGGAGGCGTCGATGTCGACCGGCACCACGACGCCCTTGGTCGGCCTCGTCCCCGCGATCTGCATCTCGGTGACCCGCAGCCGGTCGATCTGGTCGGGCAACGGCACCGATGTCAGCTGATTCCACGCGGCGAGCGCGGTGGGGAAGTAGCCCACCCAGCCGTTCAGTGCCATGCCCGCGCACAGGACGCACAGCGGTATCGACAGCACCGCGAGTCCGCGGCGCCACCAGCGCACGCCCCGCCAACCCACCAGGAACACCGCGGCGGCCAGGCCGGTCATCGCGATCCACAACCACAGCGTCGTCGGCGCCGGGTCCCCGGCCACCCCGAGCGATGTGATGTACCACCGCGACAGCACGGTCACGGCGACGGCGGCGATCAACGCCACGGGCAGCACCCGCTTGAGCCAGCTTCGCGCGCGCCATTGGATGGCGACGATCAGCACGAGTAACGCCAGGCCCTGCACGGCCGGCGGAAACCAGCCATGTAGCAGGGACAGTTGCCCGAAGAACTGCTCCAACGGTCGTGACCTTTGCTAGTTCGATCGCTGTGCGAGGGTGCGGTGAATGCCACAGGGCCGGTGGGGGTCTTGGCAGACGGCGGCCGGACCCACTATCCCATACGATCGCGGCCCGCCGGCCCAACGCTGGGCCCGGTTCACGGGTCGGTGATGACACTGGTGAACGCGCGCAGCCGCAGGCTGTTGCCGACGACGAGAACGCTGGAGAGCGCCATGGCCGCGCCGGCCAGCATCGGGTTGAGCATGCCCAGCGCGGCGAGGGGGATCGCGGCGAGGTTGTAGCCGAACGCCCACACCAGGTTGGCCTTGATGGTGGAAAGCGTCCGGCGGGAGAGCCGGATCGCCTCGGTGGCCGCGCGCAGGTCGTCGCGGATGACGGTGAGGTCGGCCGCCTCGATCGCGACATCGGTGCCGGCGCCCATTGCCAGGCCCAGATCGGCGGCGGCCAGTGCGGCGGCGTCGTTGACACCATCGCCGACCATGGCGACCACCTTGCCCCCGGCTTGCAAACGTTTGACGGCTGCGACCTTGTCGGCGGGCAGCGCCTCGGAGATCACCTGGCCGATCCCGAGTTCGTCGGCGATGCGGCCGGCGACGGTGTGGTTGTCGCCGGTGAGCAGCACCGGGGTCAGGCCGAGTCGCCGGAATTGGCGGACGGCTTCGCCGCTGGTCGGTTTGACGGTGTCGGCGACCACCAGGAGCCCGCGGGCCACGCCGTCCCAGCCGACGGCGACGGCCGTCCTGCCCTCGGCCTCGGCGCCGGTTTTGGCCGCCGTGAGCGCGGGGTCGAGGCGCACACCGCGCTCGCTCAGCAGGCTCGCGCGCCCGACGACGACGGCGTGACCGTCGACCGTGCCGTGCACGCCCATGCCGTGGACTCCCGTGAAGTCGGCGGGCGCGGGCAGCGCGCCGAGTTGCGCCGTGGCGGCCCGGGCGATGGCCCGCGCGACGGGGTGTTCGGAGGCCGCTTCCAGGGCGCCGGCGTAGCGCAACAGCGTGGCGCGGTCGGTTCCCGCCCCGGCGATCACGTCGACCAGGATCATCCGGCCGGTGGTGACGGTGCCGGTCTTGTCGAGCACGATCGTGTCGATCCGCCGGGTGGACTCCAGCACTTCGGGCCCCTGGATGAGGACGCCGAGCTGGGCCGCCCGGCCGGTGCCGACCAGGAGCGCGGTCGGAGTCGCGAGGCCCATCGCGCATGGGCAGGCGATGATCAGCACCGCGACGGCCGCCGTCAGCGCGGTGGTGGGCGAGAAGCCCGCCGCGAGCCAGCCGCACAGGGTTGCGACCGCGAGCACCAGGACGACGGGAACGAACACGGCCGAGACGCGGTCGGCGAGCCGCTGCACCCGGGCCTTGCCGGATTGGGCCCGCTCGACGAGTTTGGCCATCTGCGCCAGCTGGGTGTCGTCGCCAATCCCGGTGGCGCGCACGACAAGCCGGCCGCCGGCGTTGACGGTGCCGCCGGTGACCGCGTCGCCCTCGCCGACCTCGACGGGCACGGACTCGCCGGTCAGCATCGAGGCGTCGACGGCCGAGGAACCCGCGACGACGACCCCGTCGGTGGCGATCCTTTCGCCGGGACGTACGACGAATTCGTCGCCGACCGCCAGCCGCTCGATCGGGATGCGGGTCTCGGCGCCTTGAATGTCGGGGCGCAGTACCCCGACGTCCTTGGCGCCCAGCGCCACCAGCGCGCGCAGCGCGTCCCCGGCGGACCGCTTGGCCCGCTTCTCGAAGTACCGGCCGGCCAGAACGAACAGCGTCACGCCGGCGGCCACCTCGAAGTAGACGTGGCACGGCGCGTCATCGCGGCCAACGGTGAACTCGAAGGCGTGCTGCATACCCGGCTCGCTGGCCGTCCCGAGGAACAGCGCGTAGAGGGACCACAGGAATGCGGCCAGGGTCCCGATCGAGACCAGGGTGTCCATGGTGGCGGCGCCGTGTTTGAGGTTGGCCCAGGCGGCTGCGTGGAAGGGCAGCCCGCACCACGCGACGACCGGCGCGGTCAACGCCAGCGATACCCAATGCCAGTGGTGAAACTGCCACGCGGGAACCATGGCCATGGCGATCACCGGGACGGCCAGCACGGCGGCGGCGATCAGCCGACGGCGCAGCGACGTCAGCTCAACGTCGCGCACCGGCGAGCGTCGCGCCACGGCCGCCGCGTAGCCGGCCTTTTCGATCTCGGCGATCAGGATCCGCGGTTCGTACCCGGCGGGGGCGCTGACGGCGGCCTTCTCGGTCGCGTAGTTGACAGTGGCGGCGACGCCGTCGAGCTTGTTGAGTTTCTTTTCGATCCGGGCCGCGCAGGCGGCGCAGGTCATTCCGGTGATCTCGAGCTCGATGGGGGAGGTGGCGGCCGACGTGTCCTCGGGGAGGGTGCCCTCGTCGGCATGCCGTGGGGGCGTGCTCATGCGACCAGAACGGCCTCGTAGCCGGCCTCGTCGACCGCGATGAGGACGGCGTCCGCGTCGATGGGCAGCGCGCTCGTGACGACGAGCCGGCCGGTGTCGGCGCTGACCGTCACGCCGTCGACGCCGGGGATCTGGGCGACCTCGCTGCGGACGGCGGCCTCGCAGTGCCCGCAGCTCATCCCGCTCACCTGATATTCGCTGGTGGGCATGCCGCTCCTTCTCGATACCCCGCTGCAGTCTTGACCCCACCATTCTGCCTGCCCGGCGGTTCGGGCTACTGCCGCAGGTGTGACCCGCCGCCGATGTACCACACCTGGCCGGTGATCCACTCGGCCTCGCCGGAAAGCAGGAACGCGGTGATCGCCGCGAGGTCGTCCGGCCTGCCCAGCCGGCTGGTCTTGCCGAATGTCAGGAAGGCCTGCTGGAGCGCGACGTCGTTCTGCCGCTCCTGGGTTTCGCCCATCACCAGGCCGGGCATGACGCCGTTGCTGCGGATGTTGTGTTTGCCCCAATTGACGGCCACGTGGCGGGTCAGGTGATTCACCGCCGCCTTCGAGGCGCCGTAGGCGACGTGCATGGGGTCGCTGCCCAGGGCCGCGCCCGACGAGGTGTTCACGATGCTGCCCCCGCCCCGGGCGAGCAGGTGCGGCAGGACCGCCCGGATCGTGCGGACGTACCCCATCAGGTTGACGTCGAGCGTGCGTTGCCAGACGTCCAGCTCGGTATCGAGAATGGTGGTGTCGCGTCCCAGGTTGTCCTCGGCCAGGTCGGCGCCCACGTTGTGCAGGCCGTCGATGCTCCCGAACTCGTCCAGCGTCGCCTCGACGAGGCGCCGCACGGATTGTTCGTCCGCAAGGTCGAATTCGACGGCGATCGCCCTGCCGCCGGCCGCCTCGATCCGCTCGGCGGTCGCGGTGGCGCCCGCGATGTTGTTGTCGCCGACGGCCACGCGGGCGCCTTCGGAGGCAAGGCGTTCGGCGGTGGCCGCACCGATCCCGGTGGCGCCGCCCGCGACCACGAATGTCTTGCCGGCCAGGCCGCGCATCACACGTACCCGACGCCGATGTCGACCGAAACCTGGGTCGCGGTCACCAATCTGGATTGGTCGGAGGCCAGCCACGCGACGGCGTCGGCGATGTCCTCCGGCTGCGCAATGCCCTCGGGCAGTAGCGGTTTGTGCATGCCGCGCAGGTGCGGGTAGTCGTCGGCGGCGGCCTGCAGCGCTTGGCGCATCCGGCCGGTGCCCATCGGGGTGGCGACGGCGCCGGGGTTGAGGCTGTTGACGCGAATGTTGTACCGGCCGAGCTCGGCGGCGAACGCGCGCGCCATGCCCACGACGGCGTGTTTGCTTGCGGTGTAGTGGATCATGAACGACTGCATCTTGATGCCGGCCGCCGAGCCGATCAGGATGATCGACCCGCCGCGGCCGCCGTCGATGATGTGCCGCACCCCCGCCATCACGGTGTTCCAGGTGCCGATCACGTTGGTGTCGATGGTGTCCCGGAACGCCTGTGCGCTGATCTGATCCCAGGGCGCGGGGCTGCAGATCCCGGCGTTGGCGACGATGACGTCGAGCCGGCCCAGCTCGCCGACCGCCTCGTGCACGGTGGCGGACAGCGCGTCCAAGTCGCGAATGTCGGCCTCGGCCGTGACGATCCGCCGTCCGTTGGCGCTCACCAGCGTTGCGGTTTCGGCCAGATCGTCGGGCGTCGGCGAGTCGTAGGGGACGCTCGGCGGCAGCGGCCCGGCGAGATCGACCGCGATGATGTCGGCGCCCTCGGCCGAAAGGCGCACGGCGTGTGCCCTGCCCTGCCCGCGCGCGGCGCCGGTGATCAGCGCGACCTTTCCCGAAAGTGACTGGCTCATGTGTGGTGTCGCTTCCCTTCAGTCGCGCGCGATCTTGTCGAGCGGGTTGGAGCGTTCCAGCATGCCGTACGTTTCTTCGCCGTCCCATCGGTAGCGCACGCCGGCCTGCTGGACGGCGGGAAACTCGGCCATCTCCTGTTTGAGGGCGTGCATGGAGTACATGTCGTCGTCGTGGTGGACATCGTGTGTGGAAAACACTGTCTCGCCGGAGATTTCGACGAGGCCTGCGGCGGTCTCCAGCACCAGCGATGCGTCCTCGCCGAGTGGTCGCAGGCGGGTGAGCCACGGCGCCCGCACCGCCCGCGCCGGGACGAGGCCGCCGTCACCGGTGAAGATGAATCCCTCGTTGAAGGTGGGCTGGCCGTCGGCGCGCGGCGGGTAGGCGATGTAGCCGAAGGCGCGGCCGCTGCCGAACACGGCCGACTGCCAGCAGTGTCCCCAGAAACCGGCGAGCTTGCGCACCCCGGTGCGACGGATCCGCAGGCCGCTCCCGGTGAACGTGTGGCGTTCCCCGGGGGCCTGGAATTCCCCTGTGGCGGTGAATAATTGCTCGTACCGCGGCCCGCCCATGATTTCGCCGACCGCGGTGGTCTTCAGCTGGGTGTCGGCGTCGGCTTGCAGCGTGCCCTGGACCCACGGGGGCACCGCCATCTTCGCCTCGACGCGGAAGCCGATGTCGACCGTCGGGCCGTCCTTCTTGCCGGCCACCAGGTCGGCCGACGAGGTCTGCACGGCCGGCCCGTCATACGACATCGTCCAGGTGCCGAAGGGTTCGAGGCATTCGAACGCCAGCCCGCCGGCGCCGAGCACGACTGCCCGCCCGTCGGCGCCGCGGGCGGGCAGCGACGGCCCGTTGGTGCGCAGCCGGTACACCCGCCCGTCGGGAAACGCGGCGTTGACTTGGATGTCGTGCGAGTCCCAATTGGCCCCCACCGCCTCGATTCCCACGCGCGGCAGGCCGATCTCGCCGCGATCATCGACGACCCAGAAACTGACCGAGTCACGCATCTCCGGATCCTCGGGGCGCTGCGCCAGCACGTACTCCCGCGACGGATCGATGCCGCCGGTGAGGTCAACCGCCATTGCTCTTCTCACTCCTTACGTTTGCGTGCCGCGTCCACCGCCGCGCGCAATCCACGTAACGCGCGAACCGGGGCCGAACCTCCTCGAAATCGATACCGAACTCCGCGGGGTCGGCGTGCGAGCTCGGCTCGCGCTCCGCGGCGGCGTGCTCCCACCAACTGTGCATCCGCGAATCGAACTCGTCGGACACCGGCGCGCCCAGCCAGGCGTACAGGCCGGCGACCTCGCCGACCGGGTCAGCCTGCATGGCCCGAAAGTCGATGTCGTAGAAGCGATCCTGCGCTCCGGCCGCGCGGAACTGCAGCGCCCGCTCCATGCCCAGCGACCAGTGCTCGACGTTGAGCCGACCGATGTAGCGGCGGTCGATCCGGCTGTTGAACGTCCCGATGATGTCGGCATACAGATCGGCCACGGACAACAAGACGTCGGTGGGATCGCGATGGGTCATCACGAAGCGCGCGTCCGGGAACACCGCGTCCACGGCGTCGAGCCACAACACGTGCGACGGGCACTTCAATCGCCACGGCCGTTGCGGTTCGCCCCATTGCAGCAGCTGCATCACCCGCCGCTGATAGCGAAATGTCGAGGTGAGATCGGCGTGCTCCACCAGCCACGTTGAATACGAGGGGATTTCGGCGAACGACTGGAAGATGTGCGACTTGAAGTCGAGCGCCATCAGTTCGTGGCACTCCATCGGCCCATGCGTGTCGCCGGGGACGTGGCGACGGGTGCCGACCATCTCGCCCTTGTCGGCCGGGACGCGGGGATCAACGCCCCGCACCGTCGACGGCGGCGGACAGGGTTGCGTCGACTCCCACCCGCGCAGGTACCGCACGTCGGGATCCTGGGCCAGCAGCATCGACAGCGCGGTGGATCCGGTCCGGGGCAAGCCCAAGCCCACCAGCGGTGCGCGGATGGGCACGTCACCGATCTCCGGGTGCCGCCGAAACCAGTCCTCGACCTGTAGCCGCTGCGAGAGATATCCCGAGAGGCGTTGGCGCAGAAACGCTTTCCCATGATCGTTCAGGTGCGCCTCGTCGCGCAACGCGCACAGCAGGACGTCCAGTCCCTCGGTGAAGGAGTCGTCGCCGAAGTCGGCGAGGCCGGTCCGCGCCGCGGCCTCCTCCATCAGCTCACCGGGTGTCAACACGGGTTCTCCCTCGTGAAAGACGCTGTAGCAGCAGTCATCCCATCCACTGCCCGCCGGCGACGTCGATGGTCTGTCCGCACAGGTAATCGGCCGCCTCGGAGGCCAGGAACGCGACCATGTTCGCGGCTTCCTCGGGCAGCGACGCGCGCCCCAGCTGGACCTGGTGGGTGATCGCTTCCTGGATGGCGCCGCGGCCGGCGCGCTGCTTGTCGTCCTGAGGATCGAGCAAGTACTGCCGCATCTCCGGCTTGATCATGATGCCCGGCGCCACGCCCAACACGTTGACGCCGCGCAGCGCGACCTCGTGAGCGAGGTTACGGGTAAACCCGATGACCCCGGCCTTGCACGCGTTGTACACGACCAGGCCGCGCTGCTGGATGCGGCCGCCGACCGACCCGATGTTGATGATCTTCCCCGAGCCCTGGGCAAGCATGTGCTGCAGCGCGGCGTGCGCCCCGTACATCATCATCGTCAGGCTGCCCAGCACCGTGTAGTCGATGTCGTCTTTGGTCTGCTTCTCGAACGGACCCGCGGCCACCATCACCGGGTTGTTGACCATGATGTCGAGGCCACCGAGTTCGCCCTGGGCTTGTGCCACCGCGCCGTGCACCTGATCCCAGTCGGACATGTCCGCCTTGACGGGGATTGCCCGCACCCCCCAGCGCTGCTCGACCTCCTTGGCGCGGCGTTCGACCTTCTCGAAGGTGCGGCCGATGAGCGCGACCTCGGCGCCGCAGCCGGCCAGCCGGTTGGCGATGGCCTGTCCCAGACCGTCGCCGCCGGCACCGGTGACGAAGGCCTTCTTGCCGGACAGGTCCATCAGTTCGGTGACGCGCTTGCCGACGATGTGCTCCGGTAAGCGATCCAACCCGAGCAGCTGCACCCAGTCCTGTTCGTCCTGAACCGTCATCGTCGTCCTCTCTTCAGCCAGACCGGGACGGCATCGCCGGCCCACCTCGCTGACCATATGGCCACCTCACGGCCAGCAGGTAATACCAATTCGGGAAACTTGTCATGCCGCATTTGTATGGCTGGTAGATGTGGAGCCGATGGACACCCATCGCCTCAAGTACTTCCTGCGGATCGCGGAGGAAGGCTCGATCACCCGCGCGGCCGCGGTGCTGGGCGTTGCCCAGCCGGCGCTGAGTCGCCAGATCCGGCTGCTGGAGGAGGACCTCGGCATCACCCTGTTCGAGCGGACCCGGCGGGGTGTGCATCTCACCGAGGAGGGCGAACGGCTGCGCTCCTCGACCGCCGCTCCGCTGCGCCAGCTCGAGCTCGCCGTCCGGTATGCAGGATCGCCGTTGGCGCGCATCGAGCGCGGACTGCTGTTCGGCATGGCACCCACCGCCGCCGGCGTCCTGGCGGCGCCACTGGTGGCCAGCCTGGGTGCCGCGTTCCCGAATGTCCATGTCCACGTCGCCGTGGCCGAGACCGACGATCTGGTGCAGCGCCTGCTCAAAGGCGCGATCGACCTCGCGGTGATCAACCCGGTCTCCGATGACCGGCTCTTCTACCGGCACCTGGTCGTCGAGGACCTCGTGCTGGTCGGCGGCCCCGCGTCGGAGCTCTCGCCCGCCAACCCGATCCGCTTCACCGAGCTCGCCAAGCTACCGCTCGTCATGCCCACCGCGCTGACCGGCATCCGAAACACGTTGGAGAACACCGCGCTACGGCTCAAAGTCGCCATCACGGCCCGCTTTTCGACCGATTCGGTGGAGGTGTCCAAGCATCTGGTCGAGGCGGGGCTCGGCTACGCTGTGCTGCCGATGGCAGCGTGCGGCGCCGACGTGGAGGCCGGACGGCTGCGGTGGACGTCGATCTGCGAACCCCGGATCAACCACCAGCTGGGCGTGGCCGCCACCGCGGCGCTGGAGCTGCCCCGCGAATTCGCGGCGAAGATCGGGATCGTGTTGCGCGAAGAGATCGCGCGGTTGACCAAATCCGGCTTCTGGCCGGCGCGTTTCGAGCCGTCGCCGGTGTGGGATCCGAACATCCCCGAGCCGCGGAACTGAACGGGATTACGCTGCCGGTTAGCGGAAAGGAGATCGCAATGACCGTCACCGTCGTCGACCGGGGGCCCCGCCAGGTGAGCCGCAGAGTCCAGGTGGCCGCCCCGGCGGCCGAGCTGTACGCCATCGTCGCCGACCCGCGGCGTCACCACGAACTCGACGGGTCGGGCACGGTGCGCGACAACATCACCATGCCACCGCAACTCCTTGAGGGCTCGAAGTTTTCGACGAGCATGAAGATGTTCGGTTTGCCCTACCGCATCACCAGCACGATCACCGCGCTGACGCCGAACGAAGTGATCGAATGGCGCCACCCGTTGGGGCACCGCTGGCGGTGGGAATTCGAGGCGCTCTCACCGACCCTGACGCAGGTCACCGAGACGTTCGACTACCGCGATGCCGGTGCGCTCAAGAACAAGCTGAAGTACTACGAGCGGATGGGTTTCGCCAAGGCGAACGGCTCGGGGATCGAGGCGACGCTGACCAAACTGCGGGATCGCTACGCGGGGTAATCAACACCCGCGGGATCGGCTGCGTCCCAGGGCATTACACCGGACACCCAGTGGCTCAGCTCCGAGGCCTGGTCGTTGCGGTGCAGGTGGCGCGGGGGCGTCGCGTAGGTGGAGTAGGGCCGGCACCGGATGACGACGCGGTTCTCGCGTTCGCACATCGCCTGGATGTGCGGGCGGGCTTCGTCGCCGAGTGGCTGGCCGGACATTCGGCCGGCGACCGCCAGCATCACGTCGACCGCCAGATCCAGGTTTTCCTCGACGGTGGCGTCGGCGTAGACCTGCAGGTAGGCGAACGGCCACCGCTCGTCGAGGACGCACAGGCTCACTTTGCCGTCACGTTCGACGACGCGGGCCTTGCCCCTGCCGGCCATGGTGGAGACGAGCAATTCGTCGGTGTCGGTGGGGATGTAGTACACGACCGACATGGCCGGGCCGTCGGTGCGGCGACGGTAGCCGAACACGCAGGTGCGATGCGTGCGCACGAACTCGCGTCGCTCGGAGGGAAGCATGTCCCGGTCGGTCGGAGCGGTGTAGGGCTCTGCGGCCAGGGGAAGGAGCATGACGAATTCTCCTTGCTGTCAAGGGGGTTGAATCGGAAAATATTTATGGATACAGTGTCTTCATAATGTATGAAGATGTCAATCGGTCGCGGCCGCGGCGTTCCCGCGGCCGGCCGGCCCTGCCGATGGACCGCATCCTGGGCGCGGCCGTCGAACTCCTCGACGAAGAAGGGGCGGACGCGGTGTCGATGCGGGCGTTGGCCCAGCGCCTGGAATCGGGCACCGCCACGCTGTACCGCCACTTCTCCAATCGGTCCGAATTGGTGTCCCTGGTGATCGACCAGATACTCGGCGAGGTCGACCTCGCCGCGGAGGCGCTGGCCGCCCTACCGTGGCAGGAGGCGTGTATCACGTTCTCACAACACATGTTCGACGCGTTGCGCAGGCATGGCAATGTCGCACCACTGCTGATCGAGTACACGCCGATGGGACCCAATGCCCTGGCCAATCGCGAGCGATGCCTGGCGGTCCTGCTCGACAACGGCTTTGTCCCCGCGGTCGCGGCCCACGCGTATGCCACGCTGGCCCGCTACGTGCTGGGCTTCGCGATCCAGCTATCCGGGGCGACGGCGGGCGGCGATCAGCAGCACGCCGAACTCGCGGCGGCGTTTCAGCGGCTCGATCCGTCGCGCTATCCCGCGACCGTCACTGTGGCCGACCAGCTTCCCGTTCCGTTGGCCGATGAGTTCGCTTTCGGGTTGCGGCTCATCGTCTCCGGGCTCGAACGACTGCGCGAGTGAACGCTTTCGCCGCGTGAACCGTGGGTTGGGTTGGATGACCGCTTTCCCTCCCCGAAAGGACACGTCTCGATGAGCGATCACACGCTGAGCCGGTGGGGCCAACTCCTCAGCCGTTACGGCCTGGTGGTTGTCCTGGCGTGGATCGGAGTGGGCAAGTACGTGAAAATGGAATCCCGCGTGCTCATCCAGCACAGCCCGTTGATGAGCTGGCTCTACGACGTTTTCAGTGTCACGTTCGTCGCGCGGGCCCTCGGGACGATGGAAATCGTTGCCGCCCTTCTCATCGCGCTGCGGCCGTGGTGGCCGCGGGTCTCGGTGGCGGGCAGCGCGCTGGCGGTGGTGCTGTTCTTGGGCACGGTGAGTTTCTTGTTCACCACCCCCGGTGTGTTCGCGACCCACGCCCACGGCATCCCGGTCCTCTCGGCGCTGCCCGGCCAGTTTCTGCTCAAGGACCTGGTGTTACTCGGTGTCGCCTTCTGGACGCTGGGTGACTCACTGGGCGCGCAAAGAGCGAGCCCCTGAGCAGTTCCTTGGCCGAATCCAGGGTGGCCGCATAGGCATCCGGACCCAGGTTCGCCGCCCGTTCGGTGAGACCGCGGGCCAGTGCGTGGATCGCGTTCGCCGCGGCACCCGGATCGGTGTCTGCGGGCAGCGCGCCGCGTGCGTGGGCATCCTCGACAATCTCAGTGATGATGTCGCGCAACGCCTTCAGCCCGGAATACGGCGCCCGGTTGCCGCCGCGGTGCTCGTTGCCCGCCACCCGGATCGCGCGCTCGAAGGCGGCCAGGTACGGATAGTCGTGCAGCAACCGACTCGACTCGTCCAGCACCGCCACCAGGCGATCGACGACGTCGCCGTCCTGCCCGGCGGCGGACCGTAGCCGGGGGAGTGCGATGCGTTCCATTTCGCTGACGGTGGCGCCGAGCAATTCCGACTTGTTCGGAAAGTAGTGATACAGGCTGCCGCTGGTCATATCGGCGGCCCGGGCGATCTCGCGAATCGTCGTGCGGGCGTAGCCCGTCTCGGCCACACAGCGCATCGCCGCGGTGATGATGCGCGCGCGGGTCTGCTCACCGTCGGCCCCGACCGGCCGGCCCAGTTGCGACGCCTTCGTGGCCATACCGAGCGTTACCCGCCGCCGGGCCGTTGGTCACGCACTGCGCACCTCCGCGCCAAACCTTCGGGGGAAATTGATCGTTCGATTATATTCGATGTGTCGGCCGCCGGCCGACGGACAGGATGCGGCCAGTGGAGGTAGTGCCGTGACGCGGGCGCAGCTCGGACGCCCGGTTGGTGCCAGCGGCGAGGAAACCCGTCAGCGGATCATCGTCGCAACCATGCGATGCGTGGCCTCCGCGGGCTACGCCCGCGCGACGATCCGCGAGATCGCCCGCACCGCCAACGTCACCAGTGCGAGCCTGTACAACTACTTCCCGAACAAGTCCGAGCTGATGAAGGCCGCGGTGGCGGCGCGGACCGACGTCGCCGTCCCGCGGCTGCGTCAGGCGGCCGCGCGTCCCGGCGAGACCGTTGCGCGAATAGAAGCGGTCCTCGACGAGTCGGGCCGGCTGATGCGCGAGTACCCCGACCTCGCGGCGTTCGAGTGGGTGATCCGGGCGGAGAGCGCGATCGCCCTTGACGCGCACGAGGCGGGCAACTCGGGGTTTCGGGCATTCCGCGAAATCATCGACGGCATCGTCGACGACGCTTTCCGCACCGGCGAGCTCGCCGGTGATCGGCACAGCGTCGTCGAGGCGCTCTACGCGCTGATCTACGGGCTGGTCGAGTTGGCCGCGACGTTGCCGGCCGAGAACTACCACGCGGCGCTGACCTCGGCCAAGGGGCTGATCAGAGGCACTCTCCTCGCCGCCGAGCGGCGGCCCTAACGGCCGGCCAAGGCGGCCGATGCCACGAACGATCCCTTGATATGATCAAGCGATTGATTATATAGTCGTGGCCACGGAGAGGAACCCGAGTCCGTGACTGAGACCGTTGGCCAGGCTCTAGACGTCGATGCGCTGCGACGCAGGTATGCCGACGAACGCGCGCGCCGATTGCGCGCGGACGGCATCGCCCAATACGTGGAGATGACGGGCGCGTACGCCCGATTCGCCGAGGACCCGTGGGTGGACGGGGACGTTGCCCGTGAGCCGCTCACCGACGATGTCGATGTGGCCGTCATCGGCGCCGGGTTCGGCGGGCTGCTGACCGGGGCCCGGTTACGCCAGCTCGGTGTGCGGGGCGTGCGGCTGATCGACAGGGCTGCCGACGTCGGCGGCACCTGGTACTGGAACCGTTATCCCGGAATCGCTTGTGACGTCGAGTCGTACGTGTACATGCCGTTGCTCGAGGAGCTCGGCTATACCCCGACCGAAAAGTACGCCAAGGGCCCCGAGATCTTCGCGCATTGCCAGCGCATCGCCCGGCACTACGACCTCTACCGCGACGCCTGTCTGCGGACCGAGGTGCGTGAAATCCGTTGGGATCAAGGCGAATCGCGCTGGATCATCCGTACCGATCGGGGCGACGAAATGCGGGCCAGGTTCGTGTCCATGGCCAACGGATACCAGGCCAAGCCCAAGTTGCCGGGCATCGAGGGCCTGGGCGACTTCGGCGGGCACGCCTTTCACACCAGCCGGTGGGACTACGCCTACACCGGGGAGCATTTGCAGAACCTGGCCGGCCTGCGGGTCGGCATCATCGGAACCGGCGCCACCGCGATCCAGTGCGTCCCGCACCTCGGCGCGGCGGCGGGGCGGCTCTACGTGTTCCAGCGCACGCCGTCGTCGGTGGACGTGCGGGCCAATAGCGCCACGGATCCGCAGTGGGCCAGCGACTTACGGCCCGGGTGGCAACGCGAACGCATCCGGAACTTCCAGATCCTCACCGCCGGTGGCCAGGCCGACGAGGATCTGGTCGCCGACGCCTGGACGAGCATCACCCGCAAGCTCCCCGTCATGCGTCACGACGATGACGGCCTCAAGGATCCCGAACAACGCGGCCGCGACATCGAGCTGGCCGACTTCGCCAAGATGGACGAGATCCGGGCACGGGTCGACGCGATCGTCGCCGACCCCGCCACCGCCGAGGCGCTCAAGCCGTGGTACGGCTACTTCTGCAAACGACCCTGCTTCCACGACGAGTACCTGCAGACGTTCAACCGTGACAACGTCACGCTGGTGGATACCCAGGGGCGCGGGGTGCAGCGCATCACCGACGCCGGCGTGGTGGTCGACGGGGTCACCTACGAACTCGATTGCCTCATCTTCGCAACGGGTTTCGAGGTGGGCACCGACTATTGCCGGCGCACCGGATTCGAGCTGATCGGCCGCGACGGGAGGACGCTGACCGAACACTGGGACGACGGCGTGCGCACCTTCCAGGGACTGTGCACGACCGGATTCCCGAACTGTTTCATCGAGAGCATCGCCCAGGCCGGCCTGACGGTCAACTTCCCGTACCTGCTCGACGTGCAGGCAACCCATGTCGCGTGGATCATCGCGGCCGCACTCGCCGGCGGCATCACCGAACTCGAGGCCGGGCCCGGCGCCGAAGCCGCCTGGGTCGAGACGGTGGTGGCGCGGTCGGTGGCGAGTGCGGAGCGCGCCAAGACGTGTACGCCCGGCTACTACAACCGGGAGGGGAAGGCCGACGCCAAGACCCGGCAGGGCAGCTTCTTCTTCGGGGCGCCCACCGAATACGCCGACATCCTGCAGCAGTGGCGCGCCGACGGGGACCTGGCGGGGCTGCTGGTCCGCCGCGCCCAGGACGGGCCGTGACAAGCCGAAAAGCCCGGCGGCTCTACGCCGTTGGGCGGGCGCGCGCGGCGACACGGCGTCGACCATCGCCGCGGGTGGCGATTATCGGCGCGGGGTTCGGCGGTTTGGGTGCCGCCGTCGCGCTCCGCCGCGCCGGCATCGACGACCTGGTGATCGTCGAGGGCGCCGACGGCGTCGGCGGCACCTGGCGACGCAACACCTATCCCGGCGCCGCCTGCGACATCCAGAGCCACCTGTACTCGTTTTCCTTTGCGCCCAACGCATCCTGGAGCCGCACGTATGCCCGGCAGCCCGAGATCCTGGCCTATCTCGAATCGGTGGCCGACGATTTCGATCTGCGCCGCCACCTCATGCTCGACACCGCCGTGCGATCCCTGCACTGGGACCCGGGCGCCGGGGCGTGGCAGTGCCGATTGCAGCGCAGCGGCGTTTCCAGCACGTTGACCGCCGACGTCGTCGTGTGCGCCGTCGGGCTGTTCGGCTCGGTCAAGCTGCCCGACATCGACGGCCTGGCGGGCTTCGCCGGCCCGGTACTGCATACCGCGCAGTGGGATCACCACCTCGATCTGGCGGGACGCAACGTGGCGGTGATCGGGACCGGCGCCAGCGGGGTACAGCTGGTGCCCGAACTGGCGAAGACCGCCGGACACGTCACGGTCTTCCAGCGCACCCCACCGTGGATGGTGCCCAAGGACGACCGACCGTACAGCGCAAGCGAATTGGCGCGTTTCAAACGCAACCCCGTCGCGCTGCGCCGCACGCGGTGGCAGATCTGGAAATTCCAGCATGACAACACCGCGACGTTCGCCGACGATCCCGTGGTGACCGCGCGCACCCAGATCGCGGCGTCGTTTCTGGATCGCACCGTCGACGACGAGCCGCTGCGGCGGGCGCTGACGCCCGGCTATCCATTCCGTTGTAAGCGAGTGTTGTTGGGCGACGACTATTACCGGGCGCTGCAGCGGAAAAACGTCGAATTGGTCACCGACCCGATCGCGCGGATCGGTGAATCGTCGGTGATCACCGCGCCGGGTCGCGAAATCGACACTGACGCGATCATGCTGGCGACCGGGTTCGAGACGTCCCGCTACCTGTCCGGCATCGAGGTCACCGGCGCCGGCGGGCGCCTCCTGCACGAGCACTGGGGTGACGATCCCTGCGCCTACCTGGGAGTGGCGGTCAGCGGCTTCCCGAACTTCTTCATGCTCTACGGCCCCAACACCAATCAGGGTGGCAATTCGATCGTCTACATCCTCGAGGCCGGGGCGCGGCTGGTCGCCAGCGCGGTGAGCCGGCTGGCACGCCGAGGCGGTTACCTCGACGTGCGTCCCGAGGCCGAAAAGCGGTTCAACGACCGGCTTTCCGCGGACCTGGAACGCACCATCTGGACGCAGTGCGACAGCTACTTCCGTTCGCCCACCGGCCGCATCGTCACCCAATGGCCCTATACCGAGCTGGACTACGCCCGCCGGACCTGGCGGCTGCGACGCCGGGAGTGGACACACCGTAGACCCGCCTCGACGAGCAATGGTGCGGACCTCGCCGACGCCAAAAGTAGCTGTGCTCGCTGAGTGCGTCGACCGTGGGTGCTACGTAGGGATTGTGACTACGTCTCGTCCATAGCGCCCACGCTCGGCGAGCGGGGCATAGGCGCCTTCAGGCCGAGCTGGCCGCTGCCGCCCTGGCCCGCTCGGTCATCGACGCGATCACGCCGCCGTCGTTGAGGATGTCGGTGCCGGTGAGATAACCGGCCTTCTCGCTGGCACAGAAGGCGAGCAGCTCGCCCATTTCCTCCGGCTTGCCCCACCGCGGGACCGCGGCGTCGGCCACCATCGCGCCGGCCCCGGCCTGCTCCTCGAGCCTGCCCATCTCGGTGTCGATCGACCCCGGGGACACCGAGACGATGCGCAGGCCGCGCGCGTTGAAGCGCTCCGCCTGCGACTGGCTGTACCACTTCACGAAGGTCTTGCTCAGGGCGTAGGCGAGGCCGGGCCGCGCGTCCTCGGGGGCGATGTCGCACGCGGTCAGCATGCCCGCCATGAACGCGTCACTGTCCTGGAGCGCGAGCGGAAATTGGTCCGCGGGAACGATTTCCGCGGGCAGCATGTGCGCCGCCATCGAGGCCACGTTGACGATCACCGCGCCCTCGCCGGCGAGGGTGTAGAACTCCTCGTCGACGTTGACGGTGCCGACCGCGTTGGTCCGCATGACGTAGTCGGCGGGACCCATGCTCGGGCTCACCCCCGCGGTGTGGATGACGGAGACGACCGTTCCGAGGTTGGCGGCGGTGGCGAGCAGATCCGCGACGGCTCGCCGGTCGGTGACGTCGCAGTTGACGACCGTGGGAGTGATCCCGAGGTCGCCCAGGGTGGTGGCGGCGGCTTGCAGCCGGTCCTGGCGGACGTCGCAAAGCACCACGGTGTGGTCGCGTCCGACGATTTTCGCGGTGGCCAAGCCCATGCCACCCGCGCCGCCGGTGATTACGGACACTCGATTCATACCTGGACCGTATACGGCGCCTGGCCGCAAGACGTTACGGGTCCGGCACCGGATGTAACGGGTGGCCGCTGTGGCGGATGGCCGTCCCGAAGAACGGCGCCCGGACGGTGGGGGCCAGGTGGCGCCGGTAGCGGATCAGCGCGACGATGGCCACCGTCGTGTAGACACCGCAGAGCAGCAGCCGGCCCTGCGTCGAGACGATGGGGAACTGCACGACGAACAATCCCAGCAAAGCGAACGCCGCGCCCCGGTGGAAACGCAGCGCCAGGATCAGCGCCACGCCCATCATCGTCTGGGTCGCCGTCAGCAGCATCTCCTCCACCTGGCGGGAATCGAGGTACAGGGCGAACCCGCCGCCGCCGAGCAAGTGGGCGATCGGTAAGGACCCGATCAGCAGGGTCCACTGGTTGACCTTGGAGGAGATCAGCGTGGCGATGGCCGCCGTGCCCTTGCCCCGGGCGGCGAAGATGGTCGCGATGATGAACTCCGGGGCCTCCGAGGCCAGCGGGGCCAGCCATTGGACCAGCAGGAAGCGGTTGACGCCCAGTTCGGTGCCCGCGGCCACCAGGTTGTCGGCAAACGGCTTGGCGCACAGCAGAATCACCGCGCCGGAGGCAACGAAGAGGCCGACCACGGCGATGTGCCGGCGGGTGTCGGGCAGTTCGCCCAATGCGGCGGCGGTGCCGATCAGGTCGGGCTCTTCGACCTCGCCGTGGCCGATCTTGTAGAGGTAGAACCCGAACCACGCCAGCAACGCCAGCCCGAGCCCGAAATGAATCTCGCCGCTCGCCGGCACCGCGAAGGCGAGGACGCCGGCGATCAACAGGAATCCCAGTTCGACGCGGTTTGCTGGCTCCAGCGTCAGACCGGCGGGTTTCGCGGATCCGGACCGGCGCGCCACCAGAATGCTGACGAGCACCACGACCGGCCAGCCCAGCCCCATCAGCAGCCGGTTGGATCCAGTCATATTGGCCGCGGCGTACTGCGTGTATTCGGCGTTGTGGCCGGACACGTAGGCGTAGTAAAGGTCGACGGCGTATTCGGGCAGGACCGCGATCAAGGCGAGCAGCGCCGTCGCCAAACCGCCGGACACGTCGATCTGGGCGGCCTCGGCGGCCCACGCCAGCAAGAAGCTGGCCGCCACCACCGCGGCCCCGAAGATCAGCAGGGCGGGGACCGGGCCGACGTGCAGGCCGGCGATCCGGATGATCACGGCCGGGGCGACGAATGCGCCGGTGATCAGCCCCGAACGCGTCAGGGTGCGGCGCCGCCACTGCGCCGTCATGGCGACGTCGGCAGCGGGCCTGTCTATGGCGAGCATCGTCATCCTTCGCGGGGAGCGGCGATTGGGTGTGGTACTTCGGCTCGGTTGCCGTGGCGAACTGATTACCCAAGCTACCCGGGCGCCTACACCGTCAGCAACGCGGCGGGTAAGCCAAGCCGACGACGTGTGCCGACCTATATTTGCTGACCAGGGCCGTATGGAAGCAAAATTTAGGGTGCCCTGATTTCGAACTTTGGCAAACCTCGCCACTTTTAGTTCGACGCGCAGCGAACGGTTCGGGTTCCCCTAGTCGTCCGGGCCCATGGCCGCGGCGGCGGCCTGGGTGAAAAGTTCGACGGCCTGATTGCGGCTCAGCGACGCCAGCAGCTGCGCGGCGGCGCGCATGGTGTCGCCAACCATCAGGGTCGGGCCGTTGCCCAGGTTCTCGAAGGCCTCGGCGATGACGTCGGACACGGCCGCCGCGTCCGCGGGCGCCTCGTCGGGTGAGCCGATCTGGCCGCGGCTGTATTCGAGCGTGCGCAGGGCCGGCGTGTTGGTCTTGCCGAGGATGAGGCCCAGCACGTCGACGCCCTTGCCGTGCAGTTCGGCCCACAGCGCTTCGGCGAACACCATGTCAAAAGCCTTGGAGGCGCCGTAGGCGACCATGTTGGGCCCACCGGCCAGCCCCGCGCCGGAACCGAAGAGCACGATGCCGCCGCTGCCGCGCTCCACCATCGCGGGCGCGAAGTGGTGGCACAGCTGCATGGGCACCATGCAGTTACGCTGCACCATCGCCTCGGCGGCCTCGATCGAATTGGCAAGGAATGGGGCGAAATCCGGGTCGGCGCCCGCGCAGTAGACGAGCATTCCGATCTCCAGGTCGGCGGTGGCCGCGACCACCGCCGATGCGGCACCGGCCCGCGCGAGATCGACGGCGACAGTGCGGGTTTGCGCCGAGGTCGTGTTCTCTATCCGGCCCGCGACACGGTCGAGCACGCTTTGCCGCCGGGCGAGCAGCACAACGTTGACCCCGCGTTCGGCCAGTCCTTCGGCGAACGCCGCGCCCACGCCGTCGGACGCGCCGGCCACCAGCGCCCACGGACCGTACTTCGTCGCGAATGTCATTCAGGCGCCCCCCACCGTCGTGATGCGTACCTGGGTGTAGCGACGGCGGGCGATGCGCCACCCCGCGGATGTGCGCACGATCTCATCGTCGTAGAAGCCAATGGCATTGACGCCGGAGTTGTTGTCGCCGGCCATGATCAGCCCGTCGATATAGGTCCGCGCCGTGGCGTGATCGCCGTCGACCGTGATGGCCTGGTTCGTCAGGCGATGCAGCGTGTGCCCCGCCAGCGCGTGCACCTGCTCCATGAACTCCGCGACGGCATCGACGCCATTCCAGAGGCCGATCTCGCCGTAGTCGAGTTCGCAATCGTCGGTGAACACGGTGCGAAACAGCGGCCAGTCGCGCCGGTCGATGCCGGTGGCATAGCGCACCAGCAGCTCCGAAATATCCTGCAGGTCTTCCCTTTCGCTCACGAGCGATCCCCATTCGGACGGACGATGATCCGGGGCGGACCGTCGGACCTGCGGGCCAGCTCCAGGGCGTCGGGCACCTCGTCGAGGCCGATGACCTTGCCGACGCTCGGTAGCGGGTCCAGCCGCCCCGCGGCGATCGCCTCTAGCGTGCCGTACCAGTCCTGCGGGTGCGGCCCGCCACCGAACTGGATGGTCACGCCCTGGCGGGTGGCGGTGGTGATGTCCAGGGTGTCGCCGGTGTACCAGCCACCCGCACAATAGATTCGGGTGCCCATCTCGGCGGATTCGACCAGCTTCTGGATCAGTCCGGCGGCGCCGACGCATTCGAAGACGACCGCGGGCCCGGGCAGTCCCCGCCGCGCGCGAACCTCGTTGAACACCTCGAACGGGGTCGTCTTTTTCGGGTCGACCGCGACGTGCGCGCCGAAGCGTTGGCAGGCCAGGTCGCGGCGGTCGGATTTGTAGTCCGCCACGATGATGGGCTCGATGCCGCGGGCGGCGAGGGCGGCGACGGCCGAAAGCCCGATCGCGCCCGCGCCGATGACAATGGCGACCTCGCCGGGGCGCAGCTGCGCCGAGCGCACGTAGAACTCGCCGACGGCGAACGCGTCGGTCAAGGCGACGGCATCGCTGGACACGTCACCGGGGACGGGCTTGGCCGCGACCTCCGAAACCACCAGCAGCTCACCGAAACTGCCCTGCGCCTCGGGATGCTGACCGATGATCCGCATGCCGCCCGCCCCGCCGTCGACCAGGCGCACCGGCATGGCGGTCACGCGCGTGCCCGCGGCGAACTGGTCGGTGCAGCCGGGACCGTGCCCGACGACCTCGCCCACGAATTCGTGGCCGAGCACGATGTCGCGCTCGGTGTCATACAGCGAGCGGCCGGTCGGGTCGTCGATGGCGAGTTCCGGGTGGTCCATGAAGTGCACGTCGGACGCGCAGATCGCGGTGCTCAACGTGCGCAGCAACAACTCACCCTGGCCGGGCTCGGGGTCGGGGGTCTCCCGGACCTGCAGCCGACCGTCCCGCAACACTACTGCGCGCAATCCCTTAACTTTCTCGAATAGTCGATATAAAATCTCGAATGTTCGTACAACTCTAAAAATCGCGCAGCGAAGGAGTCAAGCGATTCGCGGATCGACGTCAGCGCCGACCGCGCGAGTGCTCGATGTCGTCGAGCTGCTGGCGCGGTCTCCGAACGCTCGGCTGCGGTTCTCCGACGTGGTGCGCGAGCTGGATCTCACGCAGGCGACGGCGCACGCGATCCTCAAGACGTTGTGCGACCGCGGGTGGGCCAGTCGCGACCCGATCGCGAAGACGTTCGCCTTGGGGCCCGCGCTCGCCGTGGTGGCCGCCCGCACGGACACCGCCCGGCCGCTCGCCCACGCGGCGCGTTCGGCGGCGCTGCGCCTGTCCCGCGAAGTCGGCTACGCCTGTTCGGTGGTCGAAAAGTTCGGGGACTCCCTGGTGGTCACCGCCTTCGAGGGCGAGCCCGCCACCCAGCCGTCGGGCATACCGGGCGATCGCATCCCGTACGCGCCGCCCTTCGGTGTGGCGATGGCGGCCTGGGACACCGAGGAGGAACAACGCGCCTGGATCCGCCGCGGCGCCGGGAGCAACGCCGATCGCACGCAGCGCCTGCAGCAGGTCCTCGCACACACGCGGGAACGGGGATTCGACATCGACTGGACGACGCCAGCCCTGGCGCAGGCTGTCCAGGTGGTCGGCACCTTGGACAGCAGCGAGATGCCGACACCGGTGCGCCACATCATGGACCAGCTGCTCGTCGAATTCACCACCATCGGTTTCCTTTCCGACGACAACCCCGGACGCCGCAAGCAACCCGTGGTGACCATCGCCGCACCGGTCTTCGATGATCGGGGACGCGTCTCCCTGATGGTGGCCGTGCACCCGCTCTGCCCGCTCAGTGCGCGGCAGATCCGCGACATCGGGGCGCATCTGACCGACGAGACGACGGCACTGAGCGGATCGCCACCACCGGCGGGGTAGCCTCGCCTCGGAGGCGAAAACTCGTGGCAGATAACTACATTGTGGACCAGCTGGCAGAATTCGTCGTCGGCGCGCGGGCGTCGGATCTCACCGGGCGGCCCCGCGCATTGTTGACGCGCAACGTGCTTGACAGTGTGGCCTGCGCGGTCGGTTCCCTGGACGGGGGACTGGTCGCGACGGTCCGTGATCACACCGCCCAATTCGGTGGCGCCCCGACGGCAACGCTGGTCGGCGGAGGCCGAGCGTCGGTGGACCAGGCCGCGTTCTTCAACGCCGTGCTGGTGCGCTACCCCGATCTGCTCGACACCTACCTGACGGTGGGAGGCCTGTGCCATCCCGCCGACAACTTCGGCGCCGTGCTGGCGGTAGCCGAGCACACCGGCGCCGGCGGGGCCGACTTCCTGCTGGCGCTGGCGGTCGCCTATGAGGTCCAATGCCGTTTCAGCGCACAGGTTCCCGTCATGGCGCGCGGCCTCAACCATGCGCTGCAACTGGCGATGTCGGTGGCGGCGGGCAGCGCGAAGCTGCTCGGGCTCAACGCCGAACAGACCGCCAACGCCATCGCGGCCGCCGCCGCCGACAACGTGTCGCTGGCGACGGTGCACGCCGAACCGGTATCCCATTGGAAGGGCATCTCGCCGGCCATCACCGGGATGCGCGCCGTGTACACGACGATGCTGGCGGCGCGCGGCGTGACGGGTCCCAAGTCGCTGTTCGACGGGCCGCACGGGTTGGTGCAATTGTTCGGACAGCCAATCGATTTCCACACCGCCGACCGCGGACTCTCCTGTGTCGAGCAGACCTATTTGAAGCAGTACTGTTCGCTCATCCACGGCCAGGTGGTGATCGACGCGGTCCTGGCGCTGCGTACCGAGAACGACCTGCGGGGCGAGGACGTCGCGCGGGTCACGCTCGAAGTCTTCCAGGGCGCATACGATTTCGCGGGCGGTGGCGCCTACGGCAACAAGGAGAAACCGCGCACCAAGGAGCAGGCCGACTACAACCTCAAGTACCTGAGCGCTGTCGCCCTGCTCGACGGCGGAGTCGGCCCCGAACAGCTTGAGACCGAACGGGTTCTGCGCGGCGACGTCCAGGAGCTGTTGTCGCGGGTGGACGTCACGCCGGCCGACGACTTGACCGCGGACTATCCGCAACGCACGGCGGCGCGGGTGCACATCAGAACGCACGACGGGCGCGAGTTCGGGCGCGAGCAGGACGATTACGAGGGATCGCCCACCCGCCCGATGTCCTGGGATCGCGTCGTGGACAAATTCCGGTGGCTCGCCGAGCCGTTTTGCGAGCCGGCGCTGGGTGATCAGATCATCGCCGCGGTCGAGCACCTCGACGAGATCCCCGTAGCCGAGCTCACCGGGCTGCTCGGTGCTGTGAGCCCCACGGCGCGGCGGCCGCGCGGTAGCCCGCGCTTCTGAGCTCGCCCCCTTGCGCGCCCGGGCACTCGCGGTCGATGATCGGCCATGCCCAAAGAATGCGGCCCCAACCGATGGGAGCTGGTTACCTGCGCGCTCGCGGGACACGTCACGTATGCGCCCGACGAGCACACGCTTGCCGAACGGCTGAGCGGCACCACCGGGCTCGGCGAGGTGTGGCGCTGCCTGCGGTGCGGCGAATTCACCGTCGGCCCACCCCACGGACGCGGCCGCGCCGAGGACGCGCCGATGATCATGCGCGGCAAGGCCTTACGTCAGGCCATCATTATTCGCGCCCTGGCGGTGGAACGCCTGTTCCGCGCGGTGGTGATCGTGCTGGCGGCCTACGCGGTGTGGAAGTTCCGCGGCGCGCGGGGCGCCATCCAGGCCACACTTGACCGTGACCTTCCGATCTTCCGCGCCGCCGGCTTCAAGGTCGACCAGATGACTATCGTGCACGAGCTGGAAAAGGCGTTGGCCGCCAAGCCGTCCACGCTGGCGTTGCTGACCCTGATGCTGGTTGGCTACGCACTGCTCGAGGTCGTCGAGGGTGTCGGCCTGTGGTTGCTGAAACGCTGGGGCGAGTATTTCGCGGTGATCGCCACCTCGGTCTTCCTGCCGCTGGAGATCCACGATCTGGCCAAGGGCATCACGATGACGCGGGTGGTGACGTTCACCATCAACGTCGCCGCGGTGATCTACCTGCTGATCTCCAAACGCCTGTTCGGCCTGCGCGGCGGGCGTAAGGCCTACGACGAGGAACGGCGCGGCGAGCAGCTGCTCGACGTCGAGCGGGCCGCGGCGGCTGCCTGAGCCCCGGGCGGTGCGTTATTCCGAGGCCTGCCGGGGATGAATGAAGATGCCCTCGGCTTCCACGGTGACGCCGTGCTCGTCGGCCAGCTGACCGACGGCGAACGTCTTGACGCCCTCGACGCGCTCGACGTGCGCCTGGGCCCGCAGCGGCCGGCCCAGCGCCGTGGGGCGCCGGTATCGCAGGGTGAGCGTGCCGGTGAACGCGGGCCTGTCGGGCTGATGCGCGGTCGCGCCGAGCACATGGTCGAGCACCAGCGCGCACACACCGCCGTGCACGGTGTCCGGCGGGCCCTCGTAGGCCGCACCCAGAACGAACTCCGACCACACCAGTCCGTCGGGTTCGTGATGGATGACCAGCGGCGGTGCGATCGGGTTACGCAGGCCGATCACGGCGTTGCCCCACGCGATGGTCTGGCCATCGGGATTGCGGTGCACGCCGAACGGCCCGGGCTTGAGCTCCTCGCTCAATTCCGCTGCGGCACCGTCGATCTTGGACGCGGCCGCCGCCACCGCCGCGGGCCCGGCCTCGGTGCGGATGCTGATGTCGATGAGCCGGCGCAGCGATTCGGCCAGCGGCGCGTAGAGCGACTCGAGCCGGCTGAAATCGATGCAGGGCGTTTGGTCTCGCATCTTCGCAACTTAACTCAGGTGTCCACCCAGCGGGTGGTGCCCCTCGGATCAGCTCTCCCGCCCGGCATACTGCCCTGGGAACGGAGGAGTCAATGGCAACCTATGCGATCACCGGATCGGCTTCCGGAATGGGGCGCGAGACGGCGCAACGCCTCCGGGATGGCGGACACACCGTGATCGGCGTCGACATCAAGGACGCCGACATCGTCGCCGATCTGTCGACGTGCCACGGGCGTAACGAGGCCGCCGAGGGCGTCCTGGCCGCGGCGGGCGGCAGGCTCGACGGCGCGGTGCTGGCGGCCGGACTCGGGCCGAGCCGCGGCCCGGATCGTGTTCGCCAGATCGCCCAGGTCAACTATTTCGGGGTCGTCGAATTGCTCACCGCCTGGCGGGACGCACTGGCGGCCGCCGGGCGCGCCAAAGTCGTTGTCGTCGCCAGCAATTCGACGACGACGATGCCCGCCGTGCCCGGTCGGGCCGTGAAGGCGCTGCTCGGGCACGACGCCGGCAGGGCGCTGCGCGCGGTGCGGCTGTTCGGGCCGGCGGCGCCGAGCATGATGTACGGCGCGTCGAAAATCGCTGTCAGCCGTTGGGTGCGGCGGCACGCGGTGCTGCCCGAGTGGGCGGGTTCGGGCGTGCGCCTCAACGCACTGGCCCCCGGTGCGATCATGACCCCGCTTCTGGCCGAACAGTTGTCGGACCCCCGCCAGGCCAAGGCCGTCCGGTCCTTCCCGGTTCCGGTCGGTGGTTTCGGCGATCCGGGACAGATGGCCGACTGGATGTGCTTCATGCTGTCGGACGCTGCCGACTTTCTGTGCGGCACAGTCGTATTCGTCGACGGCGGCACCGACGCTTATTTCCGGCCCGACGACTGGCCGAAGGCGGTGCCGGCGCGCCGGCTGTTCGGGTACCTACGCCGGTTCCGAAGTTTTCCATAAACCCTGCTGTTGCGTGCCTTTCGTTGGACCGGGAATGTGCGCTATCCCACAGCCCGGCTTTTCGTGACGTTCACCTCGGTGCGGCGTCCGCGCAAAACATCTGTGGTGCAATTGAATGAATCGGCACACGGCCGAAAAGACAAAGGATCACAACTGTGGCCACACTTCCGGCCTGGGTCAGCCAGGCCCCCGCCAACCTCGACGTCGTCGCGCCGCTGCGGGCGCGTGCTTGCGACGCGCTGGACGCGGTTTTCGGAAGCAAGCGGCACCCGGCGGCTACCGGTCCGCGCATCATGTCCAGGGGCGTCGAACGCTGCTGACACCCGTGGGGAAGACTGACCCAACGGTGCATGAATACGCGAAGCACGATGACTACTGGAACCACAACTCGGCGTATCACCCCTGGCTGGTCGGCATCGCCGCGCGACATCGCGGCGATGTCCTGGACGTCGGGTGCGGCGAAGGGCTGCTGGCGCGGCGGTTAGCCGCGGTGTCGCGCAGCGTCGTCGGCATCGCTGCCGACCCGATCTCGGTGTGGCGCGCGGCGCAGCGATTGCAGCCCCTTGGCAACGCCACGGTGGAACATCTGCGGTTCGAGGACCTCGACGAGGCCGAGCGGCGCTACGACCTGATCACGTTCGTGGCCAGCATGCATCACCTGCCGCTGCGGGATGCGCTGCACAAGGCGCGCCAAATGCTGCGGCCCGCAGGGCAACTGGCCGTCGTCGGGCTATCCGCCAACAAGACCATTGCCGACTGGGTGTGGTCCGGTCTGTGTATGCCGGTGGCGCGCGCCGGGGGATTACTGCATCGGGAGACCCGCGACATCGGCGTGGCCGTTGCCGATCCGCGGGAGGGCCTCGACGAGATCCGGCGCGTCGCCGCCGACGTCTTACCCGGGGCCGTCATCCGGCGGGGACTCTATTACCGCTACCGCCTACTGTGGCGGAACCGCTGAGCGCGTTGCGTTTTCGCGTTCGCGTCGACGCGCCCGGGACGCTCGCAAATTGACGGCGTTGCCGCACGTCTTGACGTCGTGCCAGACCCCGCTGTTGTTTCTCGAGCGGTCGTAGAACGTCGACCCACAGCGGTGGTTGTGGCAGCGCTTGACCCGACGCCAGGTGTCGGCGTGCTGGCTCAACAGGATCTCGCCCCACAGCGCCGAAGCCAACCAACGCCAACCGCCGCCGCTGGGATCAAGGCGCACGTCGCCGGCATCGGACAGCGCGAAAGATGCGACGACACCGTGGGTGCCCCGCGAGCTCGGCGGTGCGCCGGCAACCAGCCGCTCGATGGCGGCCCGCACCGCGCGAAGCTTGACCAGATCCGCCTCGCCCAGCGCGGGCGGGGGCACGTCCGCGCCGCGCGCGGACGACCACGCGCGCACCGCGCCGGCCACCCAATCGTTCGCCGGTCCCGGGTCGGCCAGCAGGTCTGTGCCGTACCCGTCGATGGCCCGTGTGTTGAGGAAGTCCTGAACCAGCCCCAGGCCACCGGGCGCGGTGGCGCAGCCGTATCGCTGTGACGCAACCCACGACGATGACATAGCCAAATACTACTTGACTACGTCGTCACGCACAATTAGCGTGACGTAATCAAAATAGCTTTGCCTCAGTCAAAGGAGTAGGTTCATGGTCAACGTCAAGGGATCGACAGTGGTGGTCACCGGCGGACAGCGCGGCCTCGGTAAGGCCATCGTGGCCGAGTTGCTGGAAAGGGGTGCGGCGAAGGTCTACGCGACAGCGCGAACCCCGAAACCCAGCGAGGATCCCCGGGTGGTGGACGTCGAATTGGACGTGACCCAGCCGGATTCGGTGGGCGCGCTGGCGGCGACGGCGGCCGACGCCGACATCGTCATCAACAACGCCGGCGTCCTCGGTGCCCGGAGCCTGCTCGACAGCGACATCGACGAGGTGCGCGCGGTCTTCGAGACGAACTACTTCGGCGCGCTGCGCGTGGCCAAGGCGTTCGCACCCGTCCTGGCCGGCAATGGCGGTGGCGCGCTGGTCGACATTGCCTCGATCCTGTCCTGGATGCCCGGATCGGGTGGGTATGGCGACTCCAAGGCGGCGCTGTGGTCGATGACGAATTCCCTGCGTATCGAACTCGAGAAGCAGGGCACCCTGGTTATCGCCGCCCACCTCAGCTTCACCGACACCGACATGACCGCCGGCTTCGAGGCCGCCAAGAACGACCCGCGGCAGGTCGCGCGCGCGATCGTCGACGGCATCGCGGGCGACGACGCGGAGGTGCTGGCCGACGACGACACCCGTTACGTCAAGGCGGCGCTGTCCGGACCGGTCGAGGCGCTGCCCCGGATGGGGTGAACCGCCCGTTGCGGCCCGGGGTCAACCTCACCAGGGCGTGCACCGCACCCGCGTGTTTGGATAGCGGTATGTCCGATCCGGAAGCCGAACGCATCGTGAGCGCCACCCGCGTGATGTCGGCCAACGCCGCGCGAATCTTCGAACTGATCGCCGATCCGTCGCGTCAGCCGAGCTGGGACGGCAACGACAATCTGGCGTCGTCGGCGCCCGGTCAGCGTGTGCGCCGAGTGGGTGACGTGTTCAAGACGACACTGACCAACGGTGCGGTGCGGGAGAACCACGTCACCGAGTTCGTCGAGGGCAGCACAATCGCTTGGCGCCCAGCCGAACCCGGCAAGCGGCCGCCCGGACACTTGTGGCGCTGGGAACTCAGCCCGGTCAACGCCGAGCTGACCACGGTGACTCACACCTACGACTGGACGGAGCTGGCCGACGCCACCCGCCTCGAGCGGGCCCGTGCGACGAGCGCGGAAATGCTGCGCGAGTCGATGGATCGGCTCGCCATGCTCGCGCAGGCGCCGGACTGAGACGCCCGGCCGACGGTCAGCCCAACTTGGCGCGCACCCACTGGAACGTGCCGAAGTTCTTGACCCGCACGCTGGTAAATCCGTTGTCTTCCAAGGTGTCGCCGATCTCGTCGTCGTCGAACGCGTGCGCGCCGACGTTCGGCAGCAGCTGCCAATAGCGGGCCAGGCGCCCGGCCGTCGGGACCATGACGGCCACCCTGCCGCCGGGCTTCAGCACGCGCGCGATCTCGGTGAGCGCGGCCTTCGGGTCCGGGACCAACTGCAGTACGGCGGTCGACACCACCGCGTCGAAGGTGTTGCCACGCAGTGGAAGTCGCTGCGCGTCGGCCTTGATGAAGCCGACCTGCGGACCGGCCTCGTTGCGCACGGCGCGGGCCAGCATGGGCTCGGAAATGTCGACGCCGAGGGCCAGCCCGTCCGGACCGGCGGCTCGCGCCAACGACGAAGTGACGTTGCCCGGCCCTGAGCCGACGTCCAGCGCTATACCACCCGGCGGTATGCGCAACCACTGGAGCGGCAGTTGCCAGGCGGCGATCCACTGGCGGGCGAAGGCCTGGGCGTTGTCGTAGAGCATCGACCCGACTCGTGACGCCCACGCGGCCTGGATCGGGCCGGTGTTTTTCCCGACCGTTTCGTCGTCGGCCGAACCGTTGCCGAGCAGGTCGAGATAGCCGTGGCTCACGTCGGGATCCGCCGGCGGATCGGCGAGCAGATCCAGCGCTCGCCGCAGGGCCGGAGGCAGCGAGATGTGCACGTCGGTCATGCGTACTCCTTCGAGTAAATGCGAGTTGGACGCCAGAAAACAGACCGGTCTTTTCGAAGACTCCCCCGGTTTGGCAGCCTACGCCGGGGCGCCCCGTTACCGCCGGACGGCGGCGTGCTCGCGGACCAGGGAGTACAGCCGCCAGTAGCCAGGCACGCCCTTGAGCGCGGACTCACCGCGGTCGCCGAAGCGGTGCCGCGATCCGGTGACGATGTCGCGCAGCGTGGAGGACACCAAGACCTCGCTGGGCCCGGCGAGGGCCGCCACGCGCGCGCCGATGTGCACGGCCATGCCCGCGATGTCCTTACCGGCGCCGCGCACCTCGACCTCGCCGGCGTGGATGCCGACCCGCACCTCGATCCCCAGAACGTGAACGGCGTCGACGATGGCGTCGGCGCAGGCGATCGCGGCGCTGGGGCTGCTGAACGTCGCGACGAATCCGTCTCCGGCCGTGTTGACTTCGCGGCCGCCGAAGCGCTGCAGCTCGTGGCGCACGATGGTGTCGTGGTTGTCGAGCAGGTCGCGCCAGCGGTAGTCACCGAGGGTCGCGGCGCGTTCGGTGGACCCGACGATGTCGGTGAACACGATGGTGGTGAGCAGCCGCTCGGCCTCGGCGCCGCCCCGGATGCCGGTGATGAACTCCTCGATCTCGTCGAGCATGGGCCCGGTGTCGCCGACCCAGTACAGGGAGTCCTCCCCGGGCAGTTCGACGAGGCGGGCCCCGGGGATGCGATCGGCGAGGTAGTGCGCGTGCCCGACGGGACTGAAGGCGGGGTTGTCGCGATGCAGCACCAGCGTCGGCACGCTGACGCGCGGCAGCCTGTCGCGGACGTCGCCCTCCCTGACTTTGTTGATGAACGCACGCGCCATGCTGGGTGACGCGGCCCGGTTACCGGCCATGTCCCACCACGAACGGAACGCGTCGTCGTGCGCGACGCTGGGGGCGATGATGCCGAGCATGTCGAACCCCTGCTCGATGGCGTCCGGCTCCATCCCGATCGATGTGAATCGATCGGCGGCATCGAGCTCAGCCCCGATCGGGTAGTCGGGACCCCGCAGCGTGCGTGCCGCGCCGTTCGCGATGACAAGGCTGGTCACTCGATCGGAGTGGTCGGTCGCGAGAACCACACCGGCCAGCGTGGTGAAACCCGGGGCGAAGATCGTCGCCCGCTCGCAACCGACCGCGTTCATGACCGCGAGCGCATCCTGTGCCCACGATTCCGGGCCGAACATGTCCAGCGACGGGACCCGGGACGACAGGCCGATCCCGCGCTGATCGAAGCGGATCACCCGGCAGAAGGAGGCCAGCCGTCGATGGAACCGATACATCGAGGGCTCGAGGTCGACACAGTCGATCGGGATCAGCGGGCCCGGCAGCATGAGCAGGTCGATCGGGCCATCGCCGAAGACCTGGTAGGCGATGTCGATCTCGCCGCAACTGGCGTACCGGGTCCGCGGAGCCGCAGAACTCCCAGCCACGGCTCAAGGCTAGTTCAGGGTGCCGACAATTTGAGCGCCGTTGGCGGGCCAACTGCTAGCGGCTGATGATCGGAACCAGGTAGCGACCGGCGTACTCGCGCACCGCCGCCGGGTCCGAGGTGTCGAGCCGGTCGGTGGGAAAGACGATGATGCCGAGGGCGACGCGCAGCAGGATGTCGGCGATGTTGTCCAGATCGGCGTCGGGGATGTCCGCGCCGCAGCGCCGCAGGGTGTGGGCGATCCCGTCGGCGAACTGGCGGATCGGGAACACCTGCGACTGCGAGAACATGCCGAACAGCTCCGGCTCGCTTTCCGCGATCCGCGAATACAGCGGTGAGTCCTGCACCAGGCGTACCCCGAGCGCGAACGCCTCGACCACCGCCTCGTGCGGATTACATCCGGTCGTCGCCTGATCGAGCGTGCTGAAGAAGAGTTCGGCCTCGCGCCGCACCACGTGTCCGAACAGCTTTTCCTTGGTCGGAAAGCGCCGGTAGATGGTGCTGCGGCTGACCCCGGCGCGGGCGGCGACGTCGTCGATGTTGGCGCGGCGCACGCCATAGGTCTCGAACACGCCGCGCGCGGTGTCCAGGATGGTGCGATCGAGATCGGTGAGCGCCTCGGTGATGGCAGAGCCCGGTTCGGACTGCATGATTGGCGGCATCGTATCAACTCCTCCGCATGGTTCCCGCCGGGTTTTTTCGACGCCGGTGCCCGCCGGGGATGTGCAATGCCACCGAACGGTTGCTAGGCTCTGAAACAAAGATACGGCTTTGTGTCACTGGTTCACAATGCCCCGCCCGGGGCCGGGCGCGGCGTGGCGTTGAGGAGGTGGGCATGACCGCCCAGAACGACCAGCTCGTCGGCGTGAGCGCGGGGTCACGTTTCGACAGCGGTGTCCGCGAGGCCGTGGCTATGCCCACCGACGGACCGGACTGGACGCCCGGGAACGACACCTCACCGCGTCTAGGGCCCGATTCGTTGATCTGGAAGTTCTACGGAGACAACCGAACCCAGCTCTTCGGATTCCAGCGCACCGCCGGGGTAGAGAACTGTATCGAGCAGCTCGCCCAGGGCGTGCTGGACCACTCCGTGATCTTCAGCGACACGCTGGGCCGGGCCAAGCGGACCGCCCCCCCGCTGATGAACACCGTCTATTCCGAGGACCCCCACGAGTGGGGGCGCAAGGTGCGGGACTTCCACAAGAAGATCAAGGGCACCGTCAGCGACGGCTCGAGGTATCACGCGTTGAACCCTGAGCTGTTCTACTGGGCCCACGCCAGCTTCGTCGACCAGGTCATCTACAACACCGACACCTTCATCCGCCGGCTGTCGCACGCCGAGAAGGAGCAGATCTTCAACGAGGGCAAGGTCTGGTACAGCCTTTACGGCGTCAGCGACCGGGGCCAGCCGCAGACCTACGACGACTTCGTGGCCTACTGGGACGAGATGCTCGACCGTTTCGTCCCGCACAAGACGGTGCTGTACGGCACCGGCTACATCCGCAAAGGCATCCCGGGCCCACGCTGGATGCCCAAGCCGATCTGGAACGTGGTGTCGGCGCCGCTGAACGCCTACACCCGGCTGGTCGTCGTCGGAACGCTGCCGCCGCAGATGCGTGAGGTGTGCCAGCTGCGGTGGGATGCCAAGAAAGAGAAGCGATTCCAGCGGCTCGCCGCCACCATCCGGGCGCTCAACCCGCTGATCAACCGGCTCCCGGTCAAAGCGCTCTACACCCCCTGGGCGGCCGAGGCCTGGGCCCGCGCCGGCGTCGACCCACGCCGGCTGCACAACCGCGCCGCGGCGTAATCGGTGTGACGCCGCGCGGGCGTATTGAGCATCGTGGTTAGCCGGCGTCGCAATGGGGCATTCCGCAACGTCGGTCGAGTGGGACCGGTCGAGCGAACCCGAAGGAGAACCGCGATGCAGATGACGGGCAATACCGTATTGGTCACCGGCGGCGGCACCGGAATCGGCCGCGGCCTGGCCGAAGCGTTGCACCGGTTGGGCAACCGGGTCATCGTCGCCGCCCGGCGCGGCGAGCACCTCCGCGCGGTCGCCGAGGCCAACCCGGGCATGCAAATCCTGTCCCTCGATCAAGGCGACCCGGCCGACATCCGCAGATTCGCCACCGAGCTGACCGACCACTACCCGGACCTCAACGTGGTGGTCAACAACGCCGGCATTCAACGGGTCGAAGACCTCACCAGTGGCAACGTCGGCCTGGCCGAGCAGACGGTGGCTATCAACCTGCTGGGTCCCATCCGGCTGACCTCGGCGCTGTTGCCGTCGCTGCTGCGCAAACCGCACGCCGCCATCCTCAACGTCACGTCCGGCCTGGCCTTCATGCCCAGCGCGCTGACCCCCAGCTATTGCGCCAGCAAGGCGGCGCTGCACTCCTTCACCCAATCGCTGCGGTTCCAGCTGCGCGACACCTCGGTGCGGGTCATCGAGATCATTCCGCCCCAGGTGCAGACCGGGTTGCAGGGCGAGCGTGGATTCGACCCCCGGGCGATGCCACTCGAGGAATACATCACCGAGACCATGGCCCTCCTGCAGGCTCACCCGCAGGCCGACGAGATCGTGGTGGAGCGCGTCAAGGCGTTCCGGTTCGCCGAGCGTGACGGCACCTACGACGACATCTATCCCCGTTTCAACGAGGCGATCACCGCCGGGCCCGGGCGTTAGGGACACCACGCGCAACACCGCCGGGCGTGAAACCCCTTGCGCGACAGGCCGATAAACGGGTTAGCTGCTCACTCCCCGAAACCGCCGTGCGGCGACGCGACCGACATCGCGCTCGGGGCGCCCATGCCGAGGTGGCTGGAGGCGAAGGCGACGCCTTTGTCGATGATGGAGCCGTCGTCGGCGTAGGTGTCGTGGGCGGCGAAGTTCATGCCGTCGGAGCACACGGGGTCCTCGACGGCACACACCTTGATCGTCTTGTCGACGTAGGTGGGGC
The DNA here is from genome assembly GCF_976985695.1 of Mycobacterium sp. NTMscope_MAC_269. Taxonomy (NCBI): domain Bacteria; kingdom Bacillati; phylum Actinomycetota; class Actinomycetes; order Mycobacteriales; family Mycobacteriaceae; genus Mycobacterium; species Mycobacterium sp. NTMscope_MAC_269. The sequence continues at coordinate 4,611,829 of NZ_OZ335668.1, read as the reverse complement.
CGATGACGACGGGGGGTTCGCCGAGGAAGTTCATGGCCCGCACGTTGGGCATGCCGAAGAGCACGACCGAGGAGACGTGGTTGGCGACATCGGGGGCCAGGGGTTTGGGGACGGTGGCCGGGTCGATGCCGTCGGGGACGGCCGCCGAGGTGACAAAGCCCATGACGGCAGCGCCCTGGGAGTAGCCGCCGAGGACCATTTTGGTGTTGGGGCAGTCGTGTGCCATGGAGACGACGTGGGTGCTGGCGTCGCGGATGCCGTCGATGCCGGTGTCCCATTGGTCGGTGGCGGGGTAGTTGACGGGGTAGACGTCAAAGGAGCGGTCGCCGACGCGTTGGTGCAGGGCGTCGACGAAGGCTTGGCCGGTGGGGCCGACGCCCGGCTCTTCGCCGGTGCCGCGGGCGAAGACGACTTGGACGTCGGGGCATGCGGCGGTGGCGGTGGGGATCAGGGAACCGGTCATGGCCGAGGCGGCCATCCCGGATGCGGCGATAACTACTGCTGGACCAACGGAACGAACGATGTGACGCGCAAACATGCCGCCATTGTGCCCATTCAACACGCGCCTTAAACAAAGGAAACGCCGAAATTACTGTGTTCTCATAAAAGAACCGCCGCTGATGCGGGCGTAGTGAGATCGGTTGTGCGCGGCGCTCATCCGGCATGAGCGCCCCGGCCCCTTACGTCCCGCGCCGCACCGCGATCGCCGCCAGACCGTCATGGCCGGGCCGAAGCGCGGCCCCGCGCCGCAATGTGGTCTGCTACTTGTAGTTACGTGTCGGGGCACGGTTGAGCAACAGCCACACCCCGGCAAGCGGCTCGAGTGAATGCGGCAGCGATGTTGAACGCACTAGCCCACGCCTTGAACGCGGTCTTCACCACGGCGGGAGACCATGTGGCCAATCCGGCGCGCGTGTCGGATCCCGACAGGCTGCGCGGCGCCGCCTCCGGCAAGACCGCGCTGGTGACCGGCGCCTCCTACGGCATCGGCGAGGCAACCGCGCGCAGCCTGGCCGCCGCCGGAGCGACCGTGCTGGCGGTCGCCCGGTCCGAGGAAAGGCTTGGCGACCTGACCGCGTCGATCAACGCCGGCGGCGGGCGCGCGGTCGCCTACCCGACCGACCTCACCGACGAATCCGCGGTGGGCGGCCTGGCCAAGCAGATCACCGAGGAGCACGGCCCTCTCGACATCGTGGTGAGCAACGCCGGCAAGTCGCTGCGCCGCTCGCTGCACCACCAGTACGACCGGCCGCACGACTTCCAGCGCACCATCGACATCAACTACCTGGGGCCCGTCCGGCTGCTGCTGGGACTCCTGCCCGCCATGCGCGACCACGGCACAGGGCACATCGTGAACGTGTCCAGCGTCGGCGTGCGGGTGGTGCCGGGTCCGCAATGGGGTGCGTATCAGGCATCGAAGGGGGCGTTCGACCGCTGGCTGCGCAGCGTGGCTCCCGAATTGCACTCCGACGGCGTCGATGTCACCACCGTCTACTTCGCGCTGGTCCGCAGCCGCATGATCGCGCCCACGCCCCTGCTGGGCCGGCTCCCCGGCTTGTCACCAGACGCCGCCGCCGACGTCATAGCCAAGGCTGTCATCGAGCGGCCCCGCACCCTCGAACCGCCCTGGGTGCTGCCGGCCGAGTTGGCCTCGGTGCTGCTGGCCGGGCCGGCCGATTACGCCGCCCGGCTCTGGAACCGCCGATTCCTCACCGATTCCGACGGGCCCGACCATGACCGGTGACCGCGTCGCCACCACCGCCGCCCGCGCCCTGGTCCGCTCCGGCCTGCTCACGCCGCCGTCGCCGCCCGCGGGCCTGCGGCTGCTCCGCGAGGCGCGCCGCGGCGGGACCAACCCCTACACGCTGCTGGCGGTCACGGCGGCCCGCTGGCCCGGCCGGACGGCAATCGTCGACGACGACGGCGCCCTGAGCTATCGCGAGCTGCAACGAGAAACTGAGGCGCTGGCGCGGCGGTTGGCGGGCGACGGCGCCGCCCCCGGCCAGGCGGTCGGCGTCATGTGCCGCAACGGACGCGGTTTCGTCGCAGGTGTTTTCGCCGCCGCCCTGCTGGGCGCCGACGTGGTGCCGGTCAGTACGGAGTTCCGCAGCGACGCACTGGCGGCCGCCGTGCAGGCCCACCGCGTCTCAACGATGGTCGCCGACAACGAATTCGCCGCGCGAATCCACGACGCCGACGAATCGGTCGTCATCGTCGACCCGGCCACGACGACCGACGACGAGGAGGCCGCGCGACCACGCGTGGCCGCGCCCGGCCGGATCGTGCTGCTGACGTCGGGCACCACCGGCAAACCCAAAGGGGTGCCGCGCGCACCGGAGATGCGGTCCGCGGTGGGGGTGTGGGTGACGATCCTCGACCGCACCCGGCTGCGGACCGGGTCGCGAATCTCGGTGGCAATGCCGATGTTTCACGGCTTGGGGCTGGGCATGCTGATGCTGACGATCGCACTGGGCGGCACGGTGCTCACGCATCGTGAGTTCGACGCCGAAGCCGCGCTCGCCCAGGCATCGCTGCACCGCGCCGACGCTTTCACCGCGGTGCCGGTCGTGCTCGCGCGCATCCTCGACCTGCCCGAGCGGGTGCGCGCGCGCAACCCGGTGCCGAACCTGCGCGTGGTCATGTCCAGCGGGGACCGCCTCGACCCCACGCTGGGGCAGCGGTTCATGGACACCTACGGGAACATCCTCTACAACGGCTACGGCTCCACCGAGGTCGGCATCGGATCCCTCGCGACGCCGGCGGACTTGCGCGACGCCCCCGAAACCGTCGGAAGGCCCGTCGCGGGCTGCCCGGTGCGGATCCTCAACAAGAGCGACCGACCGGTGGGCCCGCGGGTGACCGGCCGCATCTTCGTCGGCGGCGAGCTGGCCGGCAGGGGCTACACCGACGGCGGCGCGAAGGCCGTGGTCGACGGCATGACCAGCACCGGGGACATGGGCTACCTCGACAACGCGGGGCGTTTGTTCATCGTCGGCCGCGAAGACGACATGATCATCTCCGGCGGGGAGAACGTCTACCCGCGCGCGGTCGAAAACGCGCTCGCCCAACACCCCGCCATCGCCGACAACGTGGTCATCGGCGTCCCCGACGAGCGGTTCGGCCAGCGATTGGCGGCGTTCGTGGTGGCGCAACCGGGCAGCGAGATCGACGTGCCGCAGCTCCGGGAGTACCTGAAGAGCCGAGTCTCGCGCTTCGAGCAGCCGCGCGACATCAACGTCGTGGACGGCATCCCGCGTAACCCGACCGGCAAGGTGCTGCGCAGGGAGCTCTCGTAGCGGTTCACTCCTGGCCGGGCTCCAACGCCTCGACCTGCTTGGCCAGCCAGTTCGGCGCCAGCGCCGAGATCGCGGTGGCACCCGCGGTGGAACCCAGCACGCCCGACCAGGCGACCGGTCCCAACGGCGTGCACCCGAAGAACTGGCTGAGCACCGGGGTCTGCACGATGCCGATCAGCACGCCGGCGCTGCCCAGCGCGGTCGCCACGACAAGCGGGCTGTGCCGACGGGTCAACAGCGTCTGTGCCAGCTGCGTCGTGACCAGCGCGGTCAAACCCATTGTCGCCGTGCGTCGTTCGGTGCCCGGGGTCCAACGCCCGATGGCCCAGGCCGCCGTCGCCCCGGCCGCGGTCACGGCGCCGCGGGTGACGATCTGGCGCATCAGCGGGGCGTCGAGGGAGGGGGTGGGGCCGGTCAGCACCGCGCGGCGGTGCTGCCGGCGCGCCTCTTCGGCCTCCTCGGGGGATTCGTATTCGGCCTCATCCGGTTCGACGTATTGCGACGTGACCGCGACCGCGAGCGCGGGGAACATGTCGGTGAGCAGGTTGACCAGCAGCAGCTGACGCGTCCCCACCGGCGCTCGCCCGGCGCCGAAGGCCGTGCCGATGATGGTGAACAGCACCTCGCCGACGTTGCCGCCGACCAGGATGGTGACGGCGTCCCGGACGCCGGCCCACATGCTGCGGCCCTCGACCAGGGCGTCGAGGAGCACGCCCAGGTCCTCGTCGGTCAACACGATGTCCGCGGCCCCGCGCGCGGCCGAGGACCCCCGCCCACTCACCCCGATGCCCACGTCGGCCATCCGGATCGCCGCGGCGTCGTTGGCGCCGTCACCGACCATCGCGGTCACCCGCCCACAGCGCTGCAGCGCGGCCACGATCTGCACCTTCTGCTCGGGGCTGACGCGCGCGAAGACCTGCACGTCGGCGACCAGCTTGGCGCACGCGTCCTCGTCGAGACCCGCGAGCTCGGCGCCGGTGATGACCCGCGCGTCCGCGGGCAGGCCCAGCTGCCGGGCGATCGCCCGTGCGGTGATGGGGTGGTCGCCGGTGATCAGCACGACGTCGCGGTCGGCGTCGGTGAGCGCTTCGATCAGCGGACGCGCCGACGCCCGGGCGGTGTCCGCCAGGCCGACGTAGCCGAGCAGTTCGAGGTCTTCGGCCGCCGCGTCCACGGCGTCGGCGTCGGTGTCCTCGTCGTCGGTCTCGTGTTTCCAGCCGCGCTGCGCCACCGCGAGCACCCGCAGGCCCTGTTCGGCGAGACCGCGGACGACGGTCTCGGCCCGCTCCTGGTCGGCCCGCGGGTCGGCGAACCGGCAGCGCGGCAGGATGACCTCGGGTGCGCCCTTGAGGATCAGCACCGGCGCGTCGGCGGGGTGCCCATTGGTGATGCCGTCGGCGCCACCGTGGCGCAGGGCGCCGATCGCTGCGGCGAAGCCGCGACTGGACTCGAAGGGCACCTCGGCGATCATCGTCCAATCCGAATCGCCGTGGCCGTTCAGCGAATTCGCCGCGGTGAGAATCGCCTCGTCGGTGGCGTGGGCGTGACCCTGGCCGTCCTGCGGCTGGGCGGACGCGCGCGCGGCGGCCCGCAGCAGCCCCGCCGATTGCGGGTCGGTCAGCGTCGGGAACGGGTCGTGCGGATCGGCGCCGACGGGCACCGCGCACACCACGCGCAGCCGGTTCTCGGTGAGCGTGCCGGTCTTGTCGAAACAGATCGTGTCGACGCGGCCCAGGGCTTCGATGGTGCGTGGCGCGCGGACCAGCGCGCCGCGGGCCGTCAGCCGCTGGGCGGCCGAGAGCTGGGAGAGGGTGGCCACCAGGGGCAGCCCCTCGGGCACCGCGGCCACCGCGATCGCGACGCCGTCGGCCACCGCCTGGCGCAGCGGGGCGCGCCGCAGCAACGCCAACGCCGACACGGTCGCGCCGCCGGCCAGCGTCAGCGGCAGCACCTTGCTGGTGAGTTCCCGCAGTCGGGCCTGGATTCCGGCCGCGGTCTCGACGTCGGCGACCGCCGAGATCGCGCGGTGCGCGGCGGTGCCGACCCCGGTGGCGACCACGATGGCCCGGGCGTGGCCGGCGACGATGGTGCTGCCCTCGAAGAGCATGCTGGCGCGGTCGGGGTCGTTGACCGCGACGGGGTCGACCTGCTTGTCCACGGGCAGCGATTCGCCGGTGAGCAGGGACTCGTCGACCTCGAGGTCCTCGGCGACCAGCAGGCGGGCATCGGCGGGTACCACTTCCGGTGCGGCCAGGTCGATGACGTCGCCGGGCCGCAGCGACTTCGCGGACACCGTCGCCGTGCGGGTCGCGTGCCGGGCGGCCTCGAGCCGGCGCCGCGTCGTCGCGACGGCCGGGACGACCACCCGGCGCACCAGCTGATCCTGCTCCGCGAAGAGCTCGGCGGCCGCGGACTCGGCCCGGAGCCGTTGCGCCCCACCGGTTATCGCGTTGACGGTCATGACGCCCGCGACGAGCAGCGCGTCGATGTTGCTGCCGACGATCGCCGACGCCGCCGCCCCGACGGCCAGGATGGGGGTCAGCGGATCGGCGAGTTCGGTTCGCGTGGCCGACGCCAGCCGGGCCACGTTGTGGAGCGGCTTGCGCAGGGGCGCCAGGCCCGGGCTGTAGGACAGGTCGTCGAGCCGGCGGCGCCACGACGGTTCGGTCTCGACGGCCAGCGGCCGCGCACCGCCGGCCAGCCGCGAATAGACGATCTCGGGATCCAGCGCGTGCCAGGCGGTCAGCGGTTGCGGGGTGGGGTCGGGCAGCCGCAGCACCCGGGTCGCCGAGAACGTTCCGGCCACCAGGGCCGTGGCCGCGGCGGCGTTGACCGGGTTGAGCCAGCGCCGAAAGCTCACGGGGTTGGTGGTTTTCTCCTGCTCACCAGTGACCAGCAGCAGCCCGGCCAGCGTGGTGCCGCCCTGGGCCAGGTGCACCGCCGATTCGCTGGCGGATCGGGCCACCGGGATCGCCGAGAGGATCCGCACCGCGTCGGCCAGGTCGGTACCGGTGATGATGTCAGCCGTCCACGCCGTGGCGGCGCGCGGATCATCAAGGGCCACACCGACATCGGCGATCGCGAGCGCGGCCAGGGTGTCGGTCGACGCGAAGTCGCGGTGCAGCGCGGTGATCAGCAGCACCGGTCCGCGGTCGGCCCGCAGCTCGCGGACCACGTTCAACAGCGGGGTTCCGGGTGGGTGCGTCGCGCCGACGCTGGCGGTGAGGTCCTCGGTGCCGGCGACATGGCGAAGGACCACCCGGGCGCCGGTGCGGTGCGCGGTCTGGAACAGCGGAATCGCGTAGGGGTCGACCTCCCAGCCCACGTCGACGCTGCCCACGCATTCGCCGTCGACCATCAGGTCGGCGCTTTCCAGCCCCTGCGCGGGTGTGGCCGAAGGCCCTTGGTTGCGAACCCATTTCAGCCGCGCGCCGGTCGCCGGCAGCTCGTCCGGGTCGGGGTCGGGCGCCTGTTCGCCGTGCAGCAGCGCGTCGGCGACCTCGTAGACCCGGTCGTCGTCCCAGCCGGGCGCGTCGCCGCGGACCCGCAACACGGCGCGGTGGTCGCCGCGCAGGGCGGCGCCGTCGATGACGACCACCTTCACCCGGTCCAGGCGACGCAGCGCGCCCGGGTCGAGAACCAGCTGCCCGGAATTGGCGAGCCCGCGGCCCAACACCGCCGCGAACGCCTGACGGCCCATGTGCGCGGCCCGCGGCACCCCGGCTTCGATGGCCGCGGCCGCGTCTTCGGTGCCGCCGCCGGCCACCAGCGCGCTGACCGCGGCGATCAACGAGCCGTTCGCGGCGGAATCGACGTAGCTCTCCACCGGGCCGGCCATCGAGCCCTTCGCCTTGTCCATCGCCGCGTCGATGGTTCCGCCGACGACGACGTGGGACGCCTCGCCGGCCGCCGCGGCCGCCCAGCTGTGGCGGGGCACCTCCGACTTGGCGGACGAGATGACCGGGACCACCGGGGCCTGCGGGCGTTGGGGCGAGGCCAGCTGGGGTTCCCGGTCCCGCCACACCCGGCGGTGCGCCGTCGCCTCGGAGACCTGCAGGGTGCGCTGGGTCAGGTCGAGCATCGGCGTGCCGAACGACTGGGTCAGGCCGTGGGCGGCGGCCGTGGTCGCGGCCAGCGCGATGTCGGTGCCCACCCGGCCCAGGCGTGCCTCAAGGATCGCGACCATGCGCGGTTGATGGTTGATCAGCGCGGCCGCGGCCCGGGTGGTCTGCGGCGCCGCGGGCAGCCGGGTCACCCAGCCGGTCACCGCGGCGCCCATCGCGACCAGATCCAATGCCGCCGCGGTGAGGGGCACCAGGATCGCCAGCGGGTTACCCGGGTCGGCGAAGGGCGCGGAAGGCGTCGCCGCCTCCGCCTTCGACCAGGTGATGTCGGCGGCGATGGACGCGACCGTCGAGCGGACCTCGTCCAGGACGGCGTCGTGGTCGGCGCCGTCGGAGAGTTCGACCACCAACCGGCCCAGCGAGCCCTCGACGTGCGCCTTGGCCACGCCCGGGATCCTGCGCACCGGCTCCTCGACGGCGGGCGCGTACTCGTGCCAGCGGGGGAACGGCAGCAGCGGGTCCAGGTCCAGGTGCACTCGTTGCCCGCTGTGCCAGCGCACCGGTGGCGCGATCGGGGCGGCGGTGCCGTCGGTGGACGTGTCCACCCCGATCGCCCGGCCCGTGGTGTGAGCCACCGATTGGATGACGGGGCCCGCGAGCTCGGCGACCGGGCCGGCCAACGTCTGCAGCGCGCCGGCGGCCCCCGCCGCGGTCGATACGCCGGCCCGTACCACCTGCGCGGCGCCGCCGGCCACACCAGCGACGACGCTGGAAACGCCGGGAATCTTCACTCGTCACCCTTCAACTACGTCTCCCGCGCCTAATGATCCTGGCGTGTGAAGGACCTGTCCACACGTGGGGCGGGAAGGTAAACCGTCCGACGACATCGCTGACGGTGCAGGCCGATGCGGGTCGATGCAGGTCGGGCTTCCCAAGATGGCAGGGGCTGCGATCACGTCCCTGGCACAAACATTACCGGGTTGAAGGTAAACCAAACGCGCTGAACAAGTCGGGGTCGAGAAAGACGGTGATGCCGGCGATCCCGGCGGCACCCGGAGTCAAGACGTGGATCGAATGGGCACGCATCACCCCGTCGGCCGCGCGGCGATATTCGGCGACGGCGGGTTGCGCATTCGCGGCCGTCGGGATCATCGCGAGGTCGCCGGCCTTGGCCAGCGCGCGCGCCGCGAGGAACCGCAGCACCGTGTCGCGTCCGGTGAACCACACTGGCAGAGGCGGCATTTCGAGCTTGACCTCGGCTTGCAGGAGCGCCGTGAGCGCCGCCATGTCGGCGTTTTCGAAAGCCGCGCAATACCGGTCGAGCAGGTCACGCCGCGCGGCGTCGTGGGGCTCGGACATCGTGTCCTCGATGGGAGAGAGCTCGGCGAGGCGAGTCCGGGCCCGCTGCAGCGAACTGTTGACGGCCGCGGGCGTGGTGTCGAGGAGCTCGGCAACCTCGGCGGCGCTGAATTGCACGACGTCGCGCAGAATCAACACCGCGCGCTGGCGCGCCGGGAGCTCCTGAAGGGCGGTCATCACGGCCAGCCGCACGCTCTGCTTGACGCTGACTTTGACCCCCGGGTCGTCCGGGCCGGCGAACATGAGGGCGTCCGGGATGGGCTCGAGCCACGCGTGCGCGTCGGCTTTCGCGTCGAGGTCGGCGTCCGGGTCGATCGAGCCCTCACCCAGCCCGGTCGGCAACACGCGGCGGGCCCGGTTCTCCAGCGCGCGCAGACAGGCGGTCGTCGCGATCCGATACAGCCAGGTCTTCAACGCCGCGCGTTCCTCGAACGCCGGGTAGCCGCGCCAGCCCCGCAGGTATGTCTCCTGCACGAGGTCTTCGGCGTCGTGCACCGAACCCAGCATGCGATAGCAGTGCGCGATCAGCTCGGCACGAAACGGCGCCGCCCGCTCGACGAAATCCTCCTGCGCCGGCACCACCCTCTCCTCTCGGCTGCGAAGCGAACCTACTCCTGTAGAGACGTCCGACCGCCGAAATTCATCGGTCCCCGAGCGATGAATCCAGTCGCCGCGCCGTATCTCCATTAGTGAAGCCGCGGCTCGGTCGCGGTCCACCAGAGGAAGCGAGCACGACATGAACCAGACCCCAAACCCCCGCGCCGACGGGCTCGTCGGCAGCACCGCGATCGTGACCGGGGCCGGCCGCGGATTCGGCCGCGCGATCGCCACCGCGCTGTCGACGGCCGGCGCCGAGGTCGTCGGTGTCGCGCGCACAAGGGCACAGCTCGACGAGGTGCGCGCCGTGCTGGGCGACACCTTTATCCCGGTGGTCGGCGACGCCGCCGATCCACTGACGGCGGCCGGCCTCATCGAGCGCTACCGCCCGCGCACACTGGTGTTGTGTGCCGGGGCGGCGCCGCGGATGGCGCCACTGCAGGATCAGACCTGGGAGACGTTCAGTGAGAACTGGAATTCCGATGTCGCGCAGGCGTTTCACTGGGCCCGCCACGCGCTGCGTCTCCCGCTGGCGCCGGGCAGCTCGGTGATCGTGATGTCCAGCGGCGCGGCCGTCGCCGGATCACCGCTGTCCGGCGGGTATGCCGGCGCGAAGGCGACGGTCAGGTTCATCACCGGGTACGCCGCCAGCGAATCGCAACGCGTCGGGCTGGACATCGACTTCACCGCCGTGCTGCCGCGGTTGACACCGGCCACTGGCCTGGGGGCGGCCGCGGTCGCGGCCTATGCCGAGCGGCAGGGCGTCGACGTCGACACGTTCCTGCAATCGGCGGGGCCCGTGCTCACCGCCGAACAGGTGGGTAAGTCGGTGCTCGAGATCGCCACCGAGGGCACGGATTGCGACGCCTACCTGCTCACCTCCGCCGGCCTCGCGCCGCTGACCTGATACACCCGACACTGCAAAGGCGGACAGCGATGAACACACCCCCGATCGTGACGGCCCACGAGTGGACGACCGCGCATCAACAACTGCTGGAAAAGGAGAAGGAACTCACCCGGGCCCGCGACGCCCTGGCGGCCCGGCGGCGCCGGATGCCCTGGATGGCGGTGGATTCCGGCTACCGGTTCGAGGGGCCCGAGGGCACGGTCGACCTGCTGGGCCTGTTCCAGGGAAGGCGGCAGCTGGTGGTCTACCGCGCCTTCTACGGGCCCGACATCGACGGCTGGCCCGAACACGGTTGCCGGGGCTGCTCGATGATGGCCGACCATGTCGGCAACCTCGCGCACCTCAACGCCCGCGACACCACGCTGGTGTTCGCGTCGCGGGCACCCCAGCCCGACATCGAGCGGCTGAAGGACCGGATGGGCTGGAAGATGCCTTGGTACACGATCACCGATGGCTTCGATACCGACTTCGGCGTGGACGAATGGCACGGGACCAACGCCTTCATTCATGACGGCGATCGGGTGTTTCGCACGTACTTCATCAACAACCGCGGCGACGAGGCGCTGGGGACCACCTGGAGCTTTTTGGACATGACCGCGCTGGGACGCCAGGAAAGTTGGGAGGATTCGCCCGAGGGGTACCCGCAGACCGCTCCCTACGAGTGGTGGGACTGGCACGACGCGTACGGCGAGCACGAGCCGTCGCGCTGGTTCGGTGAGCCGGATCCCAACGATCCCAACGACATCCGGCCACCGCGGAAGGCCTAAGCGGCGCAACGTTTTTGGTGCATAAAACACGAATGCGCGGTAGCCGTGGACCGGCTACTCGCGCACTGCTCCGTCGAGGATTCTTCGGCTATAAGATTCGGTGGTTCGCCCTGTCGACCTGGTAACCGGCCGGGAAGGACTTCTCGATCACCTGCAACTGGTGATCCACCCTGGACTCCAGCTCGAGCACCACGCAGCTGTCGCTGAAGGATTTCGATTCGAGAACTATGTACCGCTGACCGCAATCGGTGATCGGGTCGCCCGAGTGCAATTTCTCGACCGGCACCGACTCCGGAGTTCCATCTGCCTCCATCCATCACACGGTAGGTCAATTCCGCGGGTGAGGGAATAGACCCCTACGTGGCGCTTGCCTGCCGCTGCTTGAAGAACACGCTGACGTGAACGATCAATCCGTGCTGGTCCCGCTCGAACAGGATGCATTCGGGCCACGTGGTCGCGACGCCGCCGATCTCGAATGTCTCGGACAATTCGGCGTAGGAGATCCGGGCGTCCACGTGTGAGACGCGGTGCACCCGCAACCGATGGCCCGGCAGCTCGGTGCACACCTTGCGCAGGTAGGCGACGTAGCGCGCCTTGCCCTCGACGACGTCGCAGAACGGCCCCTCCCGGGTCAAGCCCTGCTCGGCGAGGGTGTCGGCCAGGCCGTTCCAGTCGTGAACCGCCAGGCACCGCAGGTACCGCTCGACCGCTTGACTTTCCGCCGCGCCGCCCATCGCGCCTCCGCTCCCGGCCTGCGCTATTTGGCCTGCGCCGAGCGTAACGCCACGGCGAAAAAACCGGCAGAATGTCGCCGTGGCGCTACATCCGCGGGCTCGGTCGTTGTTGTTCGTGCATGCCGAGCGGACGCTGTCCGAGCACGTGCCCGCGTCGCCCGATGCGGTGCGCGACTTCTACGTGGACCTGGACAACATCAAGCTCGTGCACCCGTTGATCGTGTCCGTGGAAACGTTGTCCCGCAGCCAAATCCCGGAGGGCTACCAGCAGAGCTACCGGGTGGTCGACCGAATCCCGTTGGGGCCGTTCACCGTCCGCACCGCCTACCACGCCCGGCTGCGCGTGCCCGCCGTCGGTGACGTGCTGACCGAGGCCGATCAGTCACCCGGGGTGCGGCTGCGGGGCACGGTGAGCTTCGAGCCGGCCGACGGCGGCACCCGCGTCACCGAGCGCATCCGGATAGGCGCGCCGCGACTTCTGGCGGGGGTGACCATCCGCGAGGCGGTCAAGGCGCACGCCGAGATGCTCGCCGGCATGCGCAGGCACTTCGAATCCGGTCGGCGAGGTTAGTCACACACCGGCGAAATCGATGACGCCACGAATGTTGCGGCCCTCGCGCAGGTCCACGAACGCCTCGTTGATCTCGTCGAGCCGGTAGTGGCGGGTGACCAACTCGTCGAGTTTCACCGCGCCCGCCTGATACAACGACAACAGCATCGGCACGCTGGTGCGCGGATTCATCCCGCCGTACAGCGCCCCCCGCAGCTGTTTGGCCGACAGTGTCATCTCCTGCAGCACCAACGGCACCGGGGGCTCGGTGAACGGGGTGATGCCGGTGAGCACGCAGATCCCGCCTTTGCGAAGCAGCGTCATCGCCAACGCAACCAAGTCCACGTGCACCACGCCGGGACAGACGACCACCCGGTCGGCCATCAGGCCGGCGGTGATCTCCTTGACCAGCGGTATCGCGTCCTCGGCGGAGGCCGCCGTGTGCGTGGCGCCGAAGAACTTGGCCGAATCGCGCTTGGACTCAACAGGATCCACTGCGACAACGTACTTCGCGCCGACGGCCCGTGCGCCCTGCAGGGCGTTCATCCCGACGCCGCCGGCGCCGATGACCACCACGGTGTCGCCGGGCTCGGTGCCCGCCGAGACGGTCGCGGAACCCCAGCCGGTGCTGACGCCGCACGACACGAGCGAGGCGGCATGGAACGGGATCGCGTCGTCGATCTTGATGACGGACCTTTCCGATAGCACCGCGTATTCGGCAAACGTGCCGAGTTGCCCATAGGCCAAAAGGTTTTCGTCACCGAGGTGGCGGCGGCAGGTTCCGTCGGTGGGCATTTCCCGCACGAACAGACTCGCGCCGATGTCGCAGATATAGCTCTGGCCGTTGACACAGAACCGGCAGCTGCCGCACGCGGGAATGAAGGAGAGCGCCACGTGATCCCCGGGTTGGACCGTCGTCACGCCCGGTCCCACTTCCGCGACGACGCCGGCGCCCTCGTGACCGCCGAGCAGGGGGAACCAGTCGGGCGCGGGCTGGCCGCTCGCGGCCAGCGCCTCGGGGGTCGGCACGACGTCGCCGGTGAACAGGTGGTCGTCGGAGTGGCAGATCCCGGCGACGGCCATCCGCACCAGGACTTCACCGCCGCGGGGCGGATCCAGCTCGATCTCGCGGATCTCCCAGTCCTGGCCGACCCCGCGGATCACAGCGGCGCGACACTTCATTGCGTCCTCCTTGATGTCTCCTGGATTTCCTGACGCGGCGGGGGGCACGGCGCCAGGGCGGCCCGCAGTTCCCGCTTGAGCACCTTGCCGTAGCTGTTTTTCGGTAGCTCGTCGACGAATTCGTAGCGCTTGGGACGTTTGAAGCGCGCGATGCGCCGCAGCAGGTGCGCGTCCAGCGCCGCGGCGTCGAGGCGATCGCCGGTGCCGACGATGAATGCGACCACCACCTCGCCCCATTCGGGGTCGGGTGCACCGAGTACGCACGCCTCCGCGACCCCGGGGCATTCGAGCAAGACCTCCTCCACTTCGCGGGGGTAGATGTTGCTGCCGCCGCTGATGACGACGTCCTTCGAGCGATCGCGCAGCGTGAGGAGACCGCGCGCGTCGAACGAGCCCATGTCGCCGGTGAAGAGCCAGCCCTCTTTGAGGGTGGCGCGGGTCGCGCCGGGGTTACGCCAGTAGCCGGACATGACCGCGTCGCCGCGGCACACGATTTCGCCGATCTCGCCGGCGGGCGCGGGGGCGCCGTCGGGGCGCAGCACGGCGACGTCCATCCCGGACCGCGCGTAGCCGACCGACCCCAGGACGGCGTCGTCGGCGGATTCGTGGTCGGCGCGGCGCAGCCCGGTGATGGTCATCGGTGACTCGCCCTGCCCGTAGATCTGGGCGAAGATCGGGCCGAACGCCGCGATCGCCTTGCGCAGGCTTTCGACATACATCGGGCCGCCACCGTAGACGATCGTCTTGAGGTTGGCCGGGCGGGCGCGGCCCGTGTTCACCAGGCGCTGCACCATCGTCGGGGCGAGAAATGCGCTGCCGCCGGGGTGATGCTCGCACAGATCGAGGAACTCGTCGGGGTCGAATGCGCCCGACGCGGGCACCACCTGGCGCGCGGCGCGCAGCACGTAGGGCAGGACGTAGAGGCCCGAGCCGTGCGACATGGGCGCCGCGTGCAGGAGGCTGCACTCCTCGTCGGGGGCGTCGATGTCGGCGAGGTGCGCGACGGTCATCGCCGTCAGGTTGCGGTGCGACAGCATCGCCCCCTTCGATCGACCGGTGGTGCCGCTGGTGTAGAAGAGCCATGCGAGCGCCGACGGGTCGGTGCGGGGCGGTGCCGATGGCGCGGCGGCGTGCCGGCGCGAGTAGTCCTCGGACTCAAAGGTTTCCACCGGCGTCATGGTGATCGGCGCCAGTTCGCCGCCGATCGCGGCGGAAGCGAACACCTGCACCGCGCCCGCATCATCGAGGATCTCGACCATCTCGCGCGGATGCAGCTTGTAGTTGATGGGGACGACGACACACTCGGCGGCCCAGATCGCGAACATCAACTCGACGATCTCGGGGCGGTTGTGGGTGGCGACCGCGACGCGGGCACCAACCCCGTGCTGTTGCCGGAGCGAGGCGGCCAGGCGTAATGCCCTGTCCCGCAGCTCGATCCAGGTGCACAGGCGACGGGCCCCGTGATACAGCGCGCCGCGGTCGGGGTGGCGGCTCGCCGCCTGGTCGAGCATCGCAAACAGATTCATCGCTCGATCCATTGCGAGGACAGCGCGAATTCCGACAGATACTTCGTCGAGCTCCAGCCGCCGTCGACCACGATCGTCTGGCCGTTGATGAAGCTTGCGCCCGGCGAGCACAAGAAGGCGACGGTGCTGGCGATGTCATCGATGCGGCCCAACCGCTGATGCGGCGTCATCTCGGTGCTGATCTTGCGGAATCGCTCGTCCTCCAAGCGCTTCTCGACCATCGGCGTCACCGTCACGCCGGGCGCGACGGCGTTGCAGCGGATGCCGGACGCGCCGTACTGGCAGGCGATGTGGGTGGTCAGCGCGGTCAGTCCACCCTTGGCCGCGGAGTAGGCCCCGCCCCGCAGGCCGCCGACGACCGCGAATGTCGACGTCACATTGATGATGGCCGATCCGGGTTTCATGTGGGGCAGCACGTCACGCGCGAGCCGAAACGGCGCCCGCAGCATCAAACCCAGGAAGTAGTCCAGGGTTTCGTCGTCGGTTTCGTGCAGCGGCTTGGGGCTGCCCACTCCGGCGTTGTTGATCAGGAAGTCGATGTGGCCCCACCGCTGCACGGCGAGCTCGACGATGCGGCGCGGGGCGTCGTCGTCGGTGAGGTCGACGGCCAGCGTGGCCACGCGATCCGGATCGCCGACGGCCGTGTGCAGCCCGGCCAGCCGGTCCTGGTCGCGGCCCGTGCCGAGGACCGCCATGCCCATCTCGGCGAGTTTGGTGGCGCAGCCCAGGCCGATGCCGCTGCTTGCGCCGGTGACGATCGCGACCTGCATCTCACCCATCCTGAATCTCCGCCCGTGTTAGCGCCGCCCGGATCCGATGCTTGAGAACCTTGCCCGCGTCGTTCTTCGGCAGGGCATCGGTGATCACGACCTGTTCGGGCGCCTTGAATTTGGCGACCCCTTTGCTCACCAACAGCGCCAGCAGGCTCGCGACGTCCGGGCGCTGCGCGCCCGCGGGAACGATCACCGCGCAGGCCCGTTCCCCGGTGCGCTCGTCCGGCAGCCCGACCACCGCGATCTCGGCGATGTCCGGATGATCGGCGAGCAGGTCCTCGACCTCCTTGGCCGAGATGTTCTCGCCGCTGCGGATGATGACGTCCTTGGCGCGGCCGGTCACGACGAGGTACTTCTCGTCGCGGCCGGCCGTGACCCAGCGCCCGAGGTCCCCGGTGCGGAAAAAGCCTGCGGCATCGAAAGAGTCGTCTTCGGGATGACGGTAGCCCACCAGCATCTGCGGGCCGCGCAGGCAGATTTCGCCGTCACCGGCGGGCGCGGATTCGTGGGCGTCGAGCTTGATCTCGGCGATGCCGGCCCTGCCGTCGGTGTCCGCGGCGCGCTCGGCCTCGTCCGGACGCGGTGCGCCGACGGTCGCGACGGGCACCTCCGTGCAGCCGTACACGCGGGTTACCACCGCGCGCTCGAAATACTGTGCGGCGCAGCGGATCAGCGACGGCGACACCGATGCGCCGCCGCAGATGAACACCTTCAGGTCGGGCAGGCGGGTGCCCGCCCCCTCGGCGGCGGACAGCAGCTGCTGCAGAAACGGCGTGGCCCCCGCCATGTGCGTGCACCGCTCGGCATCCATCAGGGCGACCGCCTGCGCCGGATCCCATCGGTCCATCAGGACCGCGGTCGTGCCCAGCAGCAGCGGGCATTCGAAGGCATAGATCGAGCCACCGATGTGGGCGACCGGTGAGGGGACCAGGAACGTGTCGCCCGGATCGATGTTCCAGTGGTCGCGGAGCTGGCAGATGAGGGCGTGCAGCGAATTGTGGGTGTGCAGGACGCCTTTGGGGCGGCTCGTGGTCCCGGAGGTGTACAGGATCATCCGCACGGCGTCGGGATCGAGGGCCGGAAGCGTGCCGGCGCCCGGCGCAGGGCCCAGCAGGTCGGGATAGCGGGTGTACGGACCGGTCTCGGAGCCGCGCAGCACCACCACCTCGGGCGCCGGGTTCATCGCGGCCGCCACCCGTTCGAGCATCGCCGCGTAGTCGTGACCACCGTGTCGGTGCGGGACGAAAATCATTGCGGTGCCCGCATCTTCGAGGATGAAGCGCAGGTCGTGGTCGCGCAGCGACGGCAGGATCGGGTTCACCACCATGCCGGCCAGGGTGGCGGCCAGGTAGATGACGGCGGTCTCGTGCCAGTTCGGCAACATGAACGACACCACGCTACCCGTCGGCATGCGCTCCAGCAGGGCGCCCGCCAGCGCACCGGCCTGCGCGGACAGCGTGGCGCAGTCCAGTCGAACGCCCTTGTCCACCAGCACTGTTCGCCGTGGCGATGCCTCAGTGGCCGCGCGCAGCGAATCGGCCAGCGTGGTGTGCACCCACAGTCCGCGCCGGTAGGCCTCTGACGCATGCGCCGCGTCGTGGCGGGCCCGGGCGATCAACTCAACCGGCCTGACCGGTGACGCGGCGCATGGTCATCGCGTACCGAAACCTCGACGACAGGTGGGTGTTGATCGTCACCTGGGCCACCTCACCGTCGGAGGTCGTGTAGGTGCGCCGCATCTGCAGCGCGGCCGTTCCCGCTTCCACGCCGAGACCGTCGGCCAGTTCCGGCGACAACAGGACGGCCGCGATCTCCTGGTGCAACTGCGAGACGCTCACGCCGAACAGATCCTCGATCAACGGGAAGATCGGTCCGGCATGGCGTTGCAGCAGTCTGCCGACCGCAGCGAAACTGCGGCTGATGTAGTACTCGGTTCGGCACATCGGCACCGACGCGCCGTCGGCCTGCCGGTAGCCCCGCACCGAGAGCCACTGCGTGCCCGGCTCGAGCCCGGTCCGCGCGGCGAGGTCGTCGTCGATCGTCACCATCGCGTTGGATTCGATGGTGAGCTGCGCGCCGGCCGCGAACGCGAGCAGGTCGTCGATCGACATCGCGTCCTGGGCATAGGAACTCGACGCCGGCCGGGGGACCACCCGGGTGCCCGCCCGCGGCCGCGACGCGACCAGGTTGTCCTCCCGCAGCCGGCGCAGCGCCTCGCGGACGGTGTAGCGGCTCACCGCAAATCGCTCACACAGTTGGTGCTCGGTCGGCAGCTGCGATCCCACCGGATAGACCCCGTCGACGATCTCCTTGCGCAGCGTGCGGGCGATCTGGAGATAGCGGTGGTCGCCCGCGATCGCCTGGGACATCAGCGGCCGCGCCCCGCCGGGCGCACAGCCAGCACGCTGCCCTCGCCGTCGGCCGAGATGTACAGCGTCCCGTCGGCCGCCGCCGTGATGCCGGCGAACGGTCCCTGGGGCCCGGAAAACGGCGGCATCCCCCGCAGCGGCTTGGGCGTCACGCCCGGCGGGGGACCGACCGGCAGCCCCGACGCGATCGTCTGGCGCGCGTGGCCGGCGAGATCGACGGCGACCAACTCCTTGGCGCCGGCATCGACCACGTAGAGCACACCGTCGCGCACCAGAATGCCCTGCGGCCGTTGCAGATCGGCGACGACGGTGTCGGGCGTCGGCCCGGCAAGCCTGACCACCCGCCCGGCTCTGGCCTCGGCCACCAGACACGTCCCGTCGGCATCGATCGCGACCCCGACCGGGTCACGCAGACCGGTCGCCAGCACGTCGACGCCCCCCGACCGCAGCGACAGCACCCGCCCGGTCCCCAACTCCGCAACCACCACGCCGCCCGGGCCCACCGCGACACCGTAGAGCTGGTCGAAACCGTCCGCCAGCACCTCGGTTTCGTTGGCTTCGGGCCGGTAGCGGGCGACCTGGCCGCCCGACGTCGTGACGATGAATTCGCCGGACCCGCTCGCGGCGACGCCGCGCAGGAAGCCGGGATAACCGGGGCTGAACAACATTCCCGCGGTGTGCAGCGAGCCGTCGGGCAGCGCGACGTAGAAGTACGTGCCGTCGGCGATGTAGAGCTGTCCGTCGTGACCTACGGCCAGGTCCATCGGCCAGTTGAGCCCGCCCGGCAGCACGGAAACCGTTGTGCCGTCGGGCGATATCTGCGTGATCTCGCCGGTGAAATTGGAGACGAACAGCTGGTCGCCGACGAAGGTGCAGTTGTCCAGGCCCGGGTTCAGCTGGGCGAGCACGCGGCGCTCGCCGGTGCGGGGATCGATGCGCAGCACCTGCCCGCTGGCGACCTGTGTCGAGACGAGGTAGCCGTGGGCGTCGAATTTGACGGAGTCGGGCACGCCGAGATCGCCCGCGACGCAGTGTGGTTCGCCGCCCTCGGGGTCGACGCGCCAGATTTCGTTGGCGCCCATCACTGGAAAGTACAGCAGGCCGTCGGGACCGACCTCCATCGCGTTCGGTGAGGGCACGTTCTCCAACAGCACCCGTGGCGGGCCGCCCGACAGGTCGAACTCCAGCAGGCGTCCGCCCTCACGGCATTCACCGATGAACAACCGGCCGCCGTGGAACGTGATGCCGTTGGCCGACGGCACGTCGTCGCGCAGTACCCGCGTCCGACCGCCGGTCTCGCGGACGCTCACCCGGCCGTCCATCACCTCGGTCGCGTACAGGTTGCCGCCGGGGTCGAACGCGACGTCGTCGGGCGCCACGATGTCGCCCCCTTTGGGGCTGGCGATCACCAGTTCCCCGGTGCGGTGGTCCAGCGCGCTGATCTGGCTGCCGGTCACCTGAGCGATGTAGATGCGGCCGTCGGGACCGGTGCGCAGCCCGTTGGCGCCGAACAGGCGGCTGGGCGCGGTGACCCGTTCGAGCTCCCAGCCCGGCGCGACGTCGACGGGGTCTGGGGCTGAGTACCGCGAGGGCTGCGTTGAGAGCGCCCTTGAAATGGACATGCTCGCCGAGGTCCTTCCGTCAGCCGGTTGGGCTGGACGTTATCAATTCCTCGTAGTCCAGACAATAGCTGCCGCCGCGTTCCGGCCCGACCTTGACAGCGAAGTCCACGGGTCGGAATAGTGTTCTCGCAGGGACAGAATGCCATATCTTGTCCGGACAAACTAGGCAGATCCCGCTTGTCGGCGCTGGACCGCGCCGGCGGCGGGCGAAAGCAGGTCATGGACGATCAATTCGGGCACTTCAGGCTGGATGGCCGCATCGTCGTGGTGTCCGGCGCGGGTGGCGGCGGCATCGGCACGGCCGTCACGGCCATGGCCGCCCGCGCGGGAGCGACCGTGATCGCGGTGAGCCGATCGAAGGAAAACCTCCACGAGCACATCGCCCCGCTGGCCGCCCACGGGCTGGCCGTGGTGCCCGTCGCGGCCGATGCATCCACCGACGACGGCATCGCCACGGTGATCGACCACGCGCGCCGCGCCGACGGGACGTTGTACGGCCTGGTCAATGTCGCCGGCGGCGCCGAGCCGTCGACGTGGATGCCGTCGACGCGGGTGACGCGCGGCGACTGGCGCAAGATCTTCGCCGACAACCTCGAAACGGCGTTCTTCATGAGTCAGGCCGTGGCGGCCGAACTCGTCGCGCACCAACAGCCGGGGTCGATCGTGTCGATCTCCTCGATCAGCGGCATGAACACCGCGCCGTTCCACATCGCCTACGGGACCGCCAAGGCCGCGATCACCGCGATGACCCGCACGATGGCCGTCGAATTGGCGCAGGCGGGAATCCGGGTGAATGCCGTGGCGCCCGGCGTCACCGAGACGGCGGCCTCGCGCACCTACGTCGACGAGGACCCCGAGCGGGATCGTCAGGCGATCGCCATGGGTCGGCGGGGCAGGCCCGAGGAGCAGGCCGGCGCCATCCTTTTTCTGCTCTCGGAAATGTCGAGCTACATCACCGGCCAGACGCTGCTCGTCGACGGCGGGCTGGACCTCAAGTGGAGCCACCTCGGCGCCGACAACACGTCGCTATTCCTCAAAGACGAATCCTTCCGGGCGGCAATTAGGAGGATGGCATGACCGACCTCGCCAAGGGCACGAATTCTACGGGGGCCGAGGAGCTTTCGGCGCCGATGACGATCGGTGTCGAGGCCTACATCTCCGAGGAGTACGCCCGCGCCGAGCGCGACAAGCTGTGGCGCAGGGTGTGGCAGCAGGTGGGCCGGGTCGAGGAGCTGCCTGAGGTGGGCAGCTACCTGACCTACGACATCCTCGACGACTCGATCATCGTGGTGCGCACCGGAGCAGGAGAATTTCACGCCCACCACAACGTGTGCATGCACCGCGGCCGCCGGCTGATCGACACCCCCGAGGGCGCCAAGAACGCCTGCGCGCGCACCCGAAAGTCGTTCGTCTGCGGCTTTCACGGCTGGACCTACGGCCTGGACGGGGCGTGCACGCATATCCGCGAACAACAGGACTGGCAGGACGCGCTCACCCCGGACAACACCCACCTTCGGCCGGTGCGGGTCGACACGTGGGGCGGCTGGTTGTGGATCAACATGGACCCCGATTGCGAACCACTGGCCGATTACCTGTTCCCCGCCGCGAAGATCCTCGACCCGTTCGGCCTGGAAAACATGCGCTACAAATGGCGCAAGTGGCTGTCCTTCGACTGCAATTGGAAAGTCGCGCTGGAGGCCTTCAACGAGACCTACCACGTCTACACCACGCACCCCGAATTCAATAAGTTCGGCGAGTTCAAGGGTTGGGCGAAAGCCCAAGGCAGACACAGCAACATCGGCTACGACGCCCCAGAGGACATGGAGGCCACCAAGTCCAAGATCCGCCTGGGCATCGGCGCCGATCCGCGGGTGTCCACCGCGGAGATGCAGGTGTACACGATGGAGGAAACCAACGCCACCACCACCCAGACCCTGGTGAACGCGGCCAAGCGACTGGTCGACGAGTTGCCCGAGGGCACCCCGGCCGACAAGGTCCTCGAGCATTGGCTGGCGTCGGCGCGCCGCGACGACGAGGCCCGCGGCGTGGTGTGGCCCACGATCCCTGCCGACATTCTGGGCCAGGCCGGCACCGCGTGGCAGATCTTTCCGAACTTCCAGATCGGGCAGGGTCTGACCAGCGCCCTGTGCTACGGCGCACGGCCGCACCCCAGCTACAACCCCGACAAGTGCATCTTCGAGGTGTCGGTGTTCGAGCTGTATCCGAACGGCCAAGAGCCCCAGACGGAATGGGAGTACACGCCGGTCGGCGACCCGCGGTGGCGGTCGGTCCTGCCGCAGGACTTCTCCAATATGGCCGCGGTGCAGCAGGGCATGAAGTCGCTCGGCTTCCCCGGCACCAAGCCCAACCCGTACCGCGAACGCAGCACCGTCAACTTGCACTACCAATTATCGAGATACATGGGTGCCGGTGAGCCCCAGGAACTTCCACGCAAGGAGTCGCCCTCGGCATGACCATGTACCAGGACAACTGCGGGCCCACCGCCACGCCCGACGACGTGGACGTCGCCACGCTGCGCGAGAAGTACCGGCTGGAGCGCGAAAAGCGGCTGCGCAAGGAGGGTTCCAAGCAGTACATCGAGTTGGAGGACGATTTCGCCGGCTACTACGAGGTCGACCCCTACACTCCGACCACGCCGCGCGACCCGATTTGCGAGGACATCGACGTCGCGGTCCTGGGCGGCGGCTTCGGGGGCCTGCTGTCGGCGGCCTACCTGAAGAAGGCGGGCGTCGACGACGTCCGCGTCATCGAGCTGGGCGGGGACTTCGGCGGCGTCTGGTACTGGAATCGGTATCCCGGCATCCAGTGCGACAACGAATCCTACTGCTATATACCACTTCTCGAAGAGCTCGACTTCATGCCGTCGAAGAAATTCGCGGACGGTGCCGAGATCTACCAGCACTGCCGGAACATCGGCAAACACTTCGGGCTCTATGATTCGGCGATCTTCTCCACCCAGGTGCGCGACCTGCGTTGGGACGAGGAAATCAAGCGCTGGCGCATCGGCACCAACCGCGACGACGACATCCGTGCCCGGTTCGTGGTGCTGGCATCGGGTCCCTTCCACCGGCCGAAATTGCCGGGCATCCCGGGGATCAAGGACTTCAAGGGCCACGCGTTCCACTCGTCGCGGTGGGACTACGACTACACCGGCGGAAACAGCGGCGGCAACCTGCACAAGCTCGCTGACAAAAGGGTCGCCGTCATCGGCACCGGCGCCACCGCGATCCAGATCGTCCCGTTCCTGGGCCGAGACGCCCAGCACCTCTACGTTTTTCAGCGCACCCCCTCGACCGTCGACCAACGCAACAACGCGCCGACCGACCCGGAGTGGGCGAAGTCGTTGCAGCCGGGCTGGCAGCGGGAACGGCAACGCAACTTCCACTCCTGGACGTTCGAGGGCATGGCGCTGGGTCAGCCGGATCTGGTGTGCGACTTCTGGACCGAGCTCGGGCGCAACACCGCGGCCCGGGTGCTCGCGCTGGACGACCCCGCGTCGCTGACCCCCGAACAGTTCATGGCGATCCGCGAGGAAGAGGATTACAAATTGATGGAGCGGCTGCGCCGTCGCATCGACGTGATCGTCGAGGATGCGCAGACCGCCGAGGCGCTCAAGCCCTACTACCGGTTCCTGTGCAAGCGGCCGCTGTCCAACGACGAGT
Source organism: Mycobacterium sp. NTMscope_MAC_269 (assembly GCF_976985695.1). NCBI lineage: Bacteria > Bacillati > Actinomycetota > Actinomycetes > Mycobacteriales > Mycobacteriaceae > Mycobacterium > Mycobacterium sp. NTMscope_MAC_269. The sequence goes on along the minus strand of NZ_OZ335668.1, from coordinate 4,588,400 downwards.
ACCTGCCGATGTTCAACCGCCCCAACGTCACCCTCGTCGACGTCTCCGATTCCAAAGGCGTGGAGCGGATCACGGAGAAGGGACTGGTGGCGGGCGGCGTCGAGTACGAAGTCGACTGCATCATCTATGCCAGCGGCTTCGAAATCACCACCGAGATCAGCCGCCGCTACTCCATGGAGATCGAGGGGCGCGACGGTCTGTCGCTGTTCGACTATTGGCGCGACGGTTACCAGACGCTGCACGGGATGACCAGCCGCGGATTCCCGAACCAGTTCTATACCGGTTTCACCCAGGTCGGCATCTCCGCCAACATCGCCGCCAACTACGAGCTGCAGGGCGAGCACATCGCCTACATCATCGCCGAGGCGTTGAAGAGAGGGGCGAGGACCGTCGAGCCCAGCCAGGCGGCGCAGGAGCAGTGGTGCGCGACGATCCGGGAGACCGCGGTCGACAATTCGGCGTTCGACGCCCAATGCACGCCCGGCTACTACAACAACGAAGGCGGCGGTGGGGGAGAGGGCATCCGGTCGCACCTGGGCGAACCGTACGGCCCCGGCTTCTACGCCTTCGAGGACCTGCTGCGGGTGTGGCGCGACAAGGGCGACCTGGACGGGTTGGTGCTCGGAACTTGAGCGAAACCCTTTCAGCGCGATTGCGATTCGACGGCCGTGTTGCCGTGGTGACCGGGGCCGGCCGCGGGTTGGGTCGCGCGTACGCGCAACTGCTGGCCTCGCGCGGGGCGAAGGTGGTCGTCAACGACGTCGGCGGCGCCCTCGACGGCGCCGGGGTCGACGCCGGCCCGGCCGAGCAGGTGGTTGCCGAGATCACCGCGGCGGGCGGACAGGCCGTCGCGTGCAGCGCGTCGGTCGCGACCGCCGAGGGCGGCGACGCGATCATCGCGACCGCGATCGAGCACTACGGCCGCATCGACATCTTGGTGCACAACGCCGGCAGCGTCCGTCGCGGCTCGCTGAAGGAGATGAGTTACGAGGACTTCGACGCCGTGCTCGACGTGCACCTGCGCGGCGCGTTCAACGTGGTGCGCCCGGCGTTTCCGCTGATGTGCGCGGCGGGCTATGGGCGCATCGTGCTGACGTCGTCGATCGGCGGCCTGTACGGAAACCATGGCGTGGCCAACTATGCGGCCGCCAAGGCGGGTGTGATCGGGTTGTCCAATGTCGCCGCGCTCGAAGGGGCGGCCGAGGGCGTGCGGTGCAACGTGATCGTGCCGGCGGCGGTGACGCGCATGGCCGAAGGCATCGACACGTCGGCCTACCCGCCGATGGGCGCGGAACTCGTTGCGCCCGTGGTGGGCTGGCTCGCGCACGAATCCTGCTCGGTGACCGGTGAACTGTTCATCGCGCTGGCTGGGCGGGTTGCCCGCGCGGTGGTCGCCGAAAGCCCGGGGGTGTGCCGGTCGTCGTGGACGATCGAGGACGTCGGCAGCCATCTGGACGCGATCCGCTACGTCGAGGCGCCGCTCATCTTCCCGGTCGTTCCCGATGGCCACAACGAGCACATCCGCTACAGCTTCGATCTGGCGCACAGGTCGGGGCACCAAGGAGCGCTCAATGGCTAGCCCCACGGGCCCCATGGCCGGCGTGCGCGTCATCGATCTCACCGCGATGGTGATGGGGCCCTACTGCACCCAGATCATGGCCGACATGGGCGCCGACGTGATCAAAGTCGAACCGCCCCAAGGCGATAACACCCGCTACATCTCGGTGGGCCCCGCGCCGGGCATGAGCGGGGTGTTCGTCAACGTCAACCGGGGCAAGCGCGGCATCGTGCTGGACCTGCAGACCGACGCCGGAACACGGGCGTTGCGTGCTCTGGTCGAGACCGCCGACGTGTTCATCCACTCGATGCGCGCCAAGGCGATCGCCAAGCTCGGCTTCGGCTACGACGACGTCGCCGCGATCAACCCGCAGGTCGTCTACACCAATTGCTACGGGTACGGGCGACGTGGGCCCGATCGCGATCGCCCGGCCTACGACGACACCATCCAGGCCGAATGCGGCCTGCCTGCGGTGCAACAGCAGTTGACCGGCGAGGCCGACTACGTCGGCACCATCATGGCCGACAAGATCGCCGGATTGACGGCGCTCTACGCCACGATGATGGCGTTGTTCCACCGCGAACGCACCGGGCAGGGGCAAGAGGTCGAGGTCGCCATGTTCGAAACCATGGCGTCGTTCATGCTCGTCGAACACGCCAACGGCGCCCTGTTCGATCCCCCGCTGGGACCCGCGGTGTATCCGCGCACGGTGGCGCCCAACCGCCGCCCGTACCGCACCAGCGACGGCTACATCGCCGCGCTGATCTACAACGACAAGCACTGGAACGCGTTCATGACAGCCGTGCAGCCGCCGTGGGCCAGCGAGCTGTACGCGACGCTGGAACAGCGGGCCCGCGAAATCGACACGGTCTACGGGCTACTGGCCGAGACGATGAAGGAGCGCACTACCGCCCAGTGGTTGGAGCTCCTGCGGGAACTCGAGATACCGGCCGCGCCGCTGAACACGCCCGGCGCGCTGTTCGACGATCCGCATCTCAATGCCGTCGGGATGTTCGAGACGGTGGACACCCCGCACGGACCGGTGCGCTTCCCGGGAGTGCCCACCTGGTTCTCCCAGACACCGGGCCGCGTCGCAGGTCCGGCACCAGAACTCGGCGCCGACACCGCCGCGGTCCTCGACGAGCTGGGTCTGGCGGTCGACGCGAACCCCGGATAACGCTTGCTCATTGAAATTTATTGCTAGTAAAGGAGTTTTCCACCATGGCCGTGCCCGTCTACAAACGCATCCTCGACCTGTTCGAGGCCGAGGGCATCAACACACTGTTCGGCATTCCGGACCCGAACTTCGTGCACATGTTCGCCGAGGCCGAGGCTCGCGGCTGGTCGGTGGTCGCACCGCATCACGAATTGAGCGCGGGTTTCATGGCCGAGGCGGCGTCGCGGATGACGGGCAGGCCCGGCCTGTGCATCGGCACGCTCGGCCCCGGCATGGCCAACATGGCGGGAGCGATCCAGTGCGCTCTCGTCGAGAACTCGCCGGTGATCTTCCTCGGCGGCCAGCGCGCCCGCATCACCGAGCGCCGGGTGCGGCGTGGACGCATCCAATTCGTCCGCCAGGAACCGCTTTTCGCGGCGTCGGTGAAGTACAGCAGCTCGATCGAGTACGCCGACCAGACCGACGAGATCATCCATGAGGCGATCCGCCAGGCCATGTCCGGCACCCCCGGCCCGGTCTACGTCGAATACCCGTCGCACGTCATCCTCGAAGAGCTCAACGTGGCCGATCCGCTGCCGCCCCACCGGTATCGCCTGGTCAACCAGGGGGCAGGCGCCCCGGAGATCGCCAAGGCCGCGAAGCTGATTCGCGAAGCGAAGAGCCCGATTCTGTTGGTGGGCCACGGCGTGCACACGTCGCGCACCGGCCCCGCGGTCAAGGAGCTCGCGGACTTGATGGCCTGCCCGGTCATCCAGACCTCCGGGGGTACGTCGTACATCCCGGGTCTGCAGGACCGGACCTTCCCCTACCTGTTCTCCCCGGCCGCCAACGAGGCGGTCGAGGAATCCGACCTCTGCGTCGCGCTGGGAACCGAACTCGGTGAGCCCATGCACTACGGCCGGACCCAACATTGGGCGGACAACGACGCGAACCGCAAATGGGTGTACGTCGAGCAGGACCCGGCCGCCATCGGCGTCAATCGCCAGTTCGACGTGCCGCTGGTCGGCGATCTGCGCGGCGTCGTGCCGCAGCTCGTCGACGCGCTCCGCGACACGCCGCGCACCCCGGCGGCCAACCTCGAGAAGTTGGTCAAGGCCGACGCCGAGGAGCTCGCTCAGCTCGCCGAGAGCGCGCCGTCGGGCCGTTCGCCGATCCACCCGGCGCGCTACGTCGTCGAGGCCACCAAGGCGTTCAACGAGCTCGACGACGGCATCCTGGTGCGCGACGGCGGCGCGACCGTGATCTTCCAGTGGACCTACTCGCAGTCCAAGCCGCGCGACGTGATCTGGAACCAGAACTTCGGCCACCTGGGCACCGGTTTGCCGTACGCCGTTGGAGCGTCGGTGGCCGAGGGTGGCAACCGTCCGGTGATGCTGCTGACCAGCGATTCGGCGTTCCTCTTCCATATCGCCGAGCTGGAAACCGCTGCGCGGCAGAACCTTCCGCTGGTGTGCGTGGTGGGCGTCGACCATCAGTGGGGCTTGGAAGTGGGTGTGTACAAGCGCACCTTCGCCCAGCCGTCACCGCAGCCCGGGGTGCACTGGAGCAAGGACGTCCGGGTGGACAAGGTTGCGGAGGGCTTCGGTTGCCACGGCGAGTACGTCGAGAAGGAATCCGAGATCGGCCCGGCGATCGCCCGCGCCTACGCCAGTGGCAAAGTCGGCGTCGTGCATGTGTGCATCGATCCGAAGGCCAACTCCGAGGAGATGCCCAAGTACGACCGATTCCGGACCTGGTATGCCGAAGGCACTCAGTAAGAAGAGGATGATGTCATGCGCGAATACCTGAAGTTCTACATCGACGGACAGTGGGTCGACCCGGTGCGGCCCAACGCCTTCGAGGTGGAGAACCCGGCGACCGAGCAGGTTTCCGGCAAGATCTCGCTGGGGTCGGCGGCCGACGTCGACGTGGCGGTCCAGGCCGCTCGGCGGGCCTTCGCCGGCTGGTCGCAGAGCACCCGCGAACAGCGCCTGGACCTGTTGCAGGCCATCCTCGCCGAATACCAGAAGCGCGCGGACGACCTCGCCGAGGCGGTTACCGAGGAGATCGGGGCGCCGCCGTCGCTGGCCGCGGGCCCGCAGGTCTTCCTCGGCATCGGCCACCTCACCACGGCCATCGACGTGCTGAAGAACTTCCCGTTTTCCGAACAACGCGGACAGACCCTGATCGCCAAGGAGCCTATCGGTGTCTGCGGCTTGATCACGCCGTGGAACTGGCCGATCAATCAGGTCGCGGTCAAGGTGTACCCGGCGTTGGCGACCGGCTGCACGGTCGTCCTGAAACCCTCTGAGGTCGCGCCGTATTCGCCCTACATCTTCGCCGAGATCCTGGCCGCCGCGGGCGTGCCGGCCGGGGTGTTCAACCTCGTCAACGGCGACGGCGCGGGCGTGGGCGTGGCAATGGCGAGCCATCCCGACATCGACCTGGTGTCGTTCACCGGGTCCACGCGCGCCGGCATCGAGGTCGCCAAGTACGCCGCCCCGACGGTGAAGCGAGTGACCCAGGAACTCGGCGGCAAAAGCCCCAATATCGTCCTCGACGACGGTGGCTTCGCCGACGGCGTCCGCGCCGGTGTGGCCAACATGATGCCGAACTCCGGGCAGAGTTGTAACGCGCCGTCGCGCATGCTGGTGCCGAATTCACGGATGGCCGAGGCCATTTCGATCGCGCGCGAGGTAGCCGAGCAAGTCCAGGTGGGCAGCGCCGACGCGACGGCGATCGGGCCGGTGGCGTCGAGGGCACAGTTCGAGAAGGTCCAGCGCCTGATCCAGCAGGGCATCGACGAGGGCGCCACCGTGGTCGCGGGCGGCCCGGGCCGGCCCGCCGGGCTGGACTCGGGGTACTACGTCAAGCCGACCGTCTTCGCGCACGTCACCAACGAGATGGCGATCGCGCGCGAGGAGATCTTCGGGCCGGTGCTGTGCATCCTCGGCTACGACGACATCGACCAGGCCGTCGCGATCGCCAACGACACCGAATACGGCCTCGCCGGCTATGTTTCCGGGGCCGATCTCGACACGGCGCGCGCCGTCGCCCGCCGGATCCGCGCGGGATGGGTGACGATCAACCACGCGTTCGACATGAACGCCCCGTTCGGCGGCTACAAGCGCAGCGGCAATGGCCGCGAATGGAGCGACTTCGGCTTCCACGAGTATCTGGAGGTCAAGAGCACCCTGGGCTACGCGCCCGACAAGGCCTGATGCCCGACCCCGAAATCCGCACGCGCCGCGGCGCAAAACCGTTGCGTGTCCTCCACGCGATCCCGTAGGTCCGCCCTTAAGCTGGCTCCGTTCACGAGGAGGGGCAGCGACGTATCGGCATCAACCATGGCGCCGGGCGGGATGGTAGTCACGGCGCGTTGACGGCGAGCACCGAGCCGGGCGGGTCTCACCCCGCACCGGCGCGTCGTACTCGGCCCCGATGGGTCGCACCCGTGCGCCGGGTGGGCCGGCTGGCGGTTTGGGACCGGCCGGAGCGGCGCAGCGGAATCCCCGCGCTCGACGGCCTGCGCGCGATCGCGGTAGCGCTGGTGCTCATCGGGCACGGCGGCATCCCCGGGGTCAGCGGCGGATTCATCGGCGTCGACGTCTTCTTCGTCCTGTCCGGATTTCTCATCACATCGCTGCTGCTCGACGAGCTCGGGCGCACCGGCCGCATCGAGCTCACCGGCTTCTGGATCCGGCGGGCGCGGCGGCTGCTGCCGGCGTTGGTGTTGATGGTGCTCACCGTGGCGGCGGCCCGGCAGCTGCTGCCCGAGCGGTCGCTCACCGGTCTGCGCGACGACGCCATCGCCGCGTTCGTGTGGATGGCGAACTGGCGGTTCGTCGCCCAGAAAACCGACTACTTCACCCAGGGCGCACCGCCGTCGCCGCTGCAGCACACCTGGTCGCTCGGGGTGGAGGAGCAGTACTACTTCGTCTGGCCGCTGCTGCTGATCGCGGTCGCGGTGTCGCTGGCCGCGCGCGCGAGGCGCCGCTTCACCCGGGCCACCGTCGGCGGGGTGCGCTTCGCGATTTTCCTGATCGCCACGCTGGGGGCGTTGGCGTCCGCGGCGCTCGCCATCGTCATGGCCTCCGACGCCACCCGCGACCGGATCTACTTCGGCACCGACACCCGCGCGCAGGCACTGCTGGTCGGCGCGGCGGCGGCGGCCCTGCTGGTGCGGGATTGGCCGTCGATGAACCGCGGTTGGTGCATGATCCGCACGCGGTGGGGCCGGCGCGCCGCCCGGATTCTGCCGCTGCTGGGTTTGGCGGGGCTGGCTGCCGCGACCCACTACGCCACCGGTGCCAGCGGCGAATTCCGACACGGCTTGCTGATCGGCGTCGCGATCGCGGCCGTCGTCGTCATCGCCCCGGTCGCTTCGGAGCAACGCGGCATCGTCGCCCGCGCGCTCGCGTTGCCGCCGCTGGTGTGGCTCGGGACCATCTCCTACGGGGTCTACCTGTGGCACTGGCCAATCTTCTTAACGCTCAACGGCGAACGCACCGGATGGTCCGGGCTGCCGTTGTTCGCCGCCCGGTGCGCCGCCACGGTGGCGGTGGCCGCTGCGTCGTATTGGGTGCTCGAGCAGCCCATCCGGCGCTGGCGCCCGGCGCGGGTGCCGCTGCTGCCGTTGGCGGCGGCAACCGTGGGCAGCGCCGCGGCGGTGACGCTGTTGGTGGTTCCGGTCGGAACCGGCCCCGGGCTGCGTGAGGCGGGCTTGCCGCCCGGCGTCTCGGCGGTCGCCGCGGTCTCACCGTCGCCGCCTGGCGAAAGCCGGCCGCGCGATCCTAATCGGCCGTTCACCGTCTCGGTGTTCGGTGATTCGATCGGGTGGACGTGGATGCACTACCTGCCGCCGACACCGGGATTCGCGTTCCTCGACCACACCGTCATCGGATGCAGCCTGGTGCGCGGCACCCCGTACCGGTATGTGGGTCAGACCCTCGAGCAGCGCTCCGAATGCGACGGCTGGCCGATCCGCTGGGCGAGGCAGGTCAGCCAGGACCAGCCGGATGTCGCGCTGCTGATCATCGGCCGCTGGGAAACCGTGGACCGCGTCAACGAGGGCCAGTGGACCCACATCGGCGACCCGACCTTCGACGCCTACCTCAACGGCGAGCTCGAGCGGGCGCTGACCATCGCCGGTTCCACCGGCGTGCGGGTGGTGGTGGCGACCGTGCCCTACAGCCGCGGCGGTGAAAAGCCGGACGGCCGGCTCTATCCCGAGGACCAGCCGGACCGCGTCAACCTCTGGAACACCATGTTGCGCAAGACTGTCAGCCACCATCCAAATGTCGCGATCCTCGACCTGAACAAGAAGCTGTGCCCCGACGGTGTCTATACCGCCAAGGTCGACGGCATCAAGGTGCGCAGCGACGGCGTGCACCTGACCCCGGAAGGGGTGAAGTGGCTGACGCCGTGGCTCGAGGAATCGCTGCGGTAATTCTTCTAATTGCCCGTGCGGCAGCTGATTTCCATGCTGTCGCTGTCGCGGACTTGAAAGTTGAAGCTGACGTAGCCGTTGGCCTGGTCGCGTACGCGGTCGAGATACGGCGCCATGTCGGCTGAGCTGGCGTTGTCGGCGATGACCAACGCACCCGTGGAAAGCCGGGGCTCCAGCAACTCGATTACGGGCAGGTACAGATCCTTCCAACCGTCGAGCAGCAGGAAATCGACTGCTCCGTCCACGCTTTCCAGCGTGGTCAGGGCGTCGCCCTCGAGAATCGTGATCACATCGTCCAGGCCCGTCTCGGCGAACGTCTTCGTCGCCGCCGCGATCTTGGTCTCGCTGAGCTCGGTGGTCACCACCCGGCCGCTGCCGTTGTCACGCACCGCCGCCGCCAGGTGAACGGCGGAAATGCCGAAGGACATCCCGAATTCGACGACGGTGGCCGGGCGGGTGGCGCGCACCAGTGAATACAGCAGCCGGCCGGCTTCGGGCGTCACGGGGATGTAGAACTCGCTCATCGCCTCGGCGCGCTCCCGGGCGGTCATCGGCTGATCGAACGTGCCACGCCGCTCGCGCAACAGCGACATCTGGTTCGTCGACTCGGCGTACATGCGGTCGAGCGTCGAAGCGACCCGGGGATCCTGCAGCGTTGTGGTCATCTCGCCGAGCCTAGCCCGGCGACGGTGAGCGCCGGGACGGCGCGAGTGAGGAGTCGGGCGATCGAACCGGGCCCGGCGACGGTGAGCGCCGGGACGGCGCGAGTGAGGAGTCGGGCGATCGAACCGGGCCCGGCGACGGTGAGCGCCGGGACGGCGCGAGTGAGGAGTCGGGCGATCGAACCGGGCCCGGCGACGGCGCCACGCTCAGCGCAAATGAGTTTGACGAGCCCGGGCCGCGGTGCCACTATGGACTCCGCAAGCACCTCGGTAGGTGAGGCGTCTGCATGGATATAGGCCACTGACCCCGAACGTCGAGAGACGCCCCGGGTCAGGACAGCTCTTCCCGGACCCAAGGGTTGAGCCCAAGTGGCTTCTGGAATGTTCCGGATACGCCGTGCAGTGCCGAAGCTCCGACGAGAGGGGTGCGACCGGCGGCGTTGGTGCCGTCGGTCACTTCTGCCTCCTCCCGTTCAGGTGAATGTGACGACACCCGCGTGTGTCCCGGCCGTGAGGAGGTGAGGGCGAGATGAGTCCCGGCGATAGTCCGTATCCGAAATTCGTTTTGTCCCGATCCGGCTCCGGCATTCCTTCCGCCGCCTGACCTTGCGACTGGTCCTGCGCGGCTGACACGTTCCACAGACGGTGTCGACGCCGATCGGACCCCTGGCAGGAGAAGATCATGGCTTTTGTTGTTACGCACCGTTTTTCCGCCGTTCCGAGCGGTCGCGGGCGCTCGATGCTGCGCGCCGGCCGGCTGCTGGCCGACAAGTTGCACCTGCGGGCCAACCTGACCCCACAGGAGCGGGCCAACCTGTACGTCTCGCGGATGCCGATCGCGGTGGTCACCGCCTCGCTGGGCGGACACGCTTCGGACCGCGCCGACAACCATTGGTGATCCGTTCCGCGCATCGAGTGCATCCCGCATGCCCTCACCGCGAGGTGAGAACGATTCGTATAGCGAGGATCAGATGACGTCGATCCACACCGGCGGCGGCCGCCGCGGCCCGGGTTTCGGCCGCACGGCCGCCGCGCCGGAGAACCCGCGCGCCGACACGCAGACGCCGACGGTGCTCGACACCGCGCACGTCGGCGACATCGTCGGCGCGTTCGGTCGCATCGCGCGCGACGGCACCGGCGGCACGGCGAGCGGCCGCTGGCGGCGGCTCAAGACGCTGGCGGTCATCACCGGTCCCGGCCTGATCGTGATGGTCGGCGACAACGACGCCGGTGGCGTCGCGACCTACGCCCAGGCCGGCCAGGACTACGGGATGGGCCTGCTATGGACGCTGGTGCTGATGATTCCGGTGCTGTACGTGAACCAGGAAATGGTGTTGCGGCTGGGCGCGGTCGCCCGGGTGGGCCACGCCCGCTTGATCTTCGAACGGTTCGGCAAGTTCTGGGGCGCCTTCAGCGTCGGTGACCTGTTGGTCTTGAACGCGTTGACGATCGTCACCGAATTCATCGGTGTGTCACTGGCTCTCGGCTTCTTGGGCTGCCCGAAGATCGTCGCCGTCCCGGCGGCCGCGGTGCTGCTGTTCGCCGTCGTGGCCGGGGGCTCGTTTCGGCGCTGGGAGCGGTTGATGTTCCTGCTGATCGCGGTGAACGTCCTGATCATCCCGATGGTGCTGCTGGTGCATCCGGCCCCGAAAGCGACTGCGGCAGGGCTGATCCCGCAGTTCCCCGGCGGGCTGAACTCGACCGTGCTGCTGCTGGTGGTGGCGATCGTGGGGACGACGGTCGCGCCGTGGCAGCTGTTCTTCCAGCAATCCAACGTAGTGGACAAGCGCATCACCGCGCGCTGGATCCCTTACGGGCGAGCCGATTTGGTGATCGGGATCGTCGTCGTCATGGTCGGTGCGACGGCGCTGATGGCGGTGACGGCGTTCGGGATGGCGGGCACCGCCGATGCCGGGCACTTCACCGACGCGGGCGCGGTCGCCGGGGGGTTGACCCGGCATCTGGGCGGCACGGTAGGGGCGCTGTTCGCGATCATCCTGCTGGACGCGTCGCTGATCGGCGCCAACGCCGTCGGCCTGGCGACGACCTATGCCGTCGGTGACGCCATGGGCAGGCGGCACTCGTTGCATTGGAAGATCAGCGAGGCGCCGGTGTTCTACGGCGGCTACGCGGTGCTGCTCGCGGTATCCGCGGCGGTCTCCTTCAGCCCCGACCACGTCCTGGGCCTGGTGACCCAAGGCGTGCAGGCGCTCGCCGGCGTGTTGCTTCCCTCGGCGACCGTCTTTCTGGTGTTGCTGTGCAACGACCGCGCGGTGCTCGGACCGTGGGTGAACACGGTGCGGCAGAACATCGTTGCGTGGACCATCGTGTGGTGTCTGGTGCTGTTGTCCCTGGCGTTGACGGCGACGACCTTCTTCCCGGACCTGTCTACGGCCACCATCGAGGCCGGGCTCGCCGGCGGCGCCGCGATCGGCATCGCCGGCGGCGCGGTGATGATCATCGTCGGGCGGCGACACCGCAACCTGGCCGACGCCGAAGCGATCGTGCGCACGCTCGGAGGGGGGCTGGACCCGGAGCAGGTCGACGAACTGGACGACGCCGCTTCGCTCACCCGCGCCGAGCGGCGGGCCGTGCGCCGCCAGGACCGGGCCGCCTGGCAAACCCCGAACCTGGCCGTGCTCGACCGGCCGGCAATGTCGCCGATGCGCCGGGCGGGGTTGTTCACCCTGCGGGGCTACCTGGTGGTGGCAGTCGCGTTCGTCATCATCAAGATCGTGCAGGCCGGTGTCGCCGGACCGGTCATTTCATTGTGAGTTGGTAGGCAGCAGAACGATTTTCCCGTGGGTGTGCCGTTGTTCGAGTTCGGCGAAAGCGTCGGCGACCCGGTCCAGCGGATAGGTTGCGGCGATGTCGAAGTCGATGGCGCCGGAGACGATCAGGCCGGCCATTTCGGCGAGCACCTCGGGTGTCGAGGCGTCCATGCTGCCTTCGGTCTTGGCGCCCACCTCGGCGGCCTTCTGGAAGGCGATGATGGTGTCGATCCGCTTCGGCGCCACGCCGAGGTCCACCGCGAGCTGGACGTAGTCGGGGCCGAACAGGTCGACGAACGCGTCGATTCCATCCGGTGCCGCGTCACGTAGCCGCTCGGCGAGCCCATCACCGTAGGCGATCGGGACGACGCCATGCGCGCGCAGCCAGTCGGCGTTGCCGGGGCCCGCGATGCCGAGGACGCGCGCCCCGCTGTGCACCAGAAGTTGCACGACCAGGCTGCCCACCCCGCCCGCGGCGGCCGACACGGCGACCGTGTCACCCGGTCGGGGAGCCACCGCACGCACGGCGGCATACGCCGTCACACCGGCCACGTAGAGCGAACCCGCTGCCTCCCAACCGAGTTGGGCGGGTTTGTGGATCAATTGGCCCACCGGCACGGCGGCATGGGTCGCGTGGCTGGACCGGCGCAGGCTGAATCCCAAAACCTCGTCGCCGACCGCGAACTCGGTGACCCCGGGCGCCACCGCCGTCACGACGCCGGCGAGGTCGCTGCCCTCACCGGAGGGAAAGGTGGCCGGGAACATCTCGTGCATCGCCCCGACCCGGATGCCGGCCTCGCCGGGGTTGATCCCGGCCGCGCGAACCTCGACGACCACCTCGCCCGGGCCGGGCGCGGGCATATCGATGTCCGCGACGTACAACACCTCACGCCCCCCGTATCGGTCGAACCGTACGGCGCGCGCCGCTGCAGCGGTCATGGCGATCTCCTTACCGCGACGATGCCCCCACCCACGCCAGCATAGGCACGCGAAGAGCTATCCACCGGCGGCCCGTTGGGCATATGTTCGTAGCAACTCGAACACGGATGACGTGTGGAAGGGATTGGCGTGGGGGTTCCGGGGATGCGCAGCGCGGGCCGGGCATTGCTGCGCGTGGGCGCGATCGTCGCGGTCGGCGTCGTGGGCGCGGGCTGCGGCGGCACGGACAATCCTGCGCCGCCCTCCGCGACGGAGTCGAGCCCGCCCGCTTCGCCGACCGGATCGAGCGCGGTCACCGGGCCGCCGCCGGGGCAACCGACCGATTACGGCTACTTGCTGATCAAGTCCAGCGACGTGGGCGGGGATCTCACGGCACCCCAGTCGCCGATGCTCAATCCCAACAACGCACCGGGGGTCGCTCAGCTGTTCGCCAACGCCGACAGCAGCCGGCGCCTGTGGGACACCATCGTGGTGAGCACCGATCCGTCGGCGGCCGCGGCCGAACTCGCCGGCAGCAAGAGCGATTACGCGGGCAAGGTGGTCGGCGACTGGCGGCCTCTCGCGGTGGGAGCCAACGGGTCGACGGTGTCGGGCGCCTCGCCCGACAACTCCCAGGCGATGACGGTCCTGCTGTTCACCGAGGGCAAGGCTTTCGTCACCCTGGAATTCGACAGCGCACCGAATGACCCGTTCGACCCGGCCGCGGCGCTCGAGATCGCGCGCAAGCAGGACGCCGCGGTCAAGCGGGGGCTGCCCGGCTAGGCGGCCCCGGCTACACCAAACCCAGCAGGCGTAGGTCCGCGACATACTTGTCGATCAACGCTGCCGACAGATGCGGGATGTCCTCGTCCGCACCGATTTTGGCGATCTGCACCGCGTGGCGGAAGACGTCGGTGGGGGCCGGCGCGCCGCGCAGCGGCGTCTCGGGCTCCCGGTAGGCGTCCAGCAGCGGCAGCACCGAATGCTGGCGCTGCTTGTCCGGTAGGGCGCGAAGGGCCGTGGTGAAGCGGCCCAGCCATTCGTCGTAGTCCTCAATGCGCCGGATGTCGTGCCCGGCGGCGATCAACCAGTCGACGAACACGTCCAGGGAAACGCCGTCGTCGTGCGGGTTCATCACGTCATAGGAGCGGTAGCCGGCTTCCTCGGCCGCCATCTGCTCGCCGAGCGTGGTGACCGCTTCGGCCACGAAGTCGGCGGGCAGCCCGTCGTAGTGGGCCACCGCCCGGTCGCCTCGCTCGTCGGCCCGGTAGAACGAGGAGGGCGCGATGCCGGTGGTCAGCAGGCTGAATATTAAGCGGGTGAACGCATCTGGCACGTTCAGCTGTCCGGCGTACCGGCTGTGCGCAAGGATCATGTCGGAGCGGAAGACGGCGACCGGCAACCCGCACAGGTCGTGCGCCTCACGCAGCAACACCTCACCGGCCCACTTGCTGTTCGCGTACCCGTTCGCATAGCTGTCGTCGATCGCGCGTACCGAGCTGACCGCACGGATGTCGCCGTCTTCGGCGAACGCTCCGGGATCGACCGTCATGGCCACGGCGACGGTCGACAGATAGGTGACCGGCTTGATCCGCGTCGTGATCGCCAGGCGGATCAACTCGGCGGTGCCGACGACGTTGGGTCCGAAGAGTTGGTCGTACGGCAGCACGTGGTTGACCAGCGCGGCCGGATGGACGATCAGATCGACGGTGTGGGCCAGGCGCTGCCAAGTCGCTTGGTCCAGGCCGAGATTCGGCGCACCGATGTCGCCGACGATGACTTCCAGGTGCTCGGCGGCCAGCGCCCGGAACCTCTCCAGCAACTGCGGATCCCCGCTATCGAAAACCGCCTCCAACCGCTTGAGGGCCGCGGTGCTGTCCGTCGCGCGGATGACGCAGATGAGCTTCCCGGCGGTCTCGGCGAGGCGCTCGAGCCATTCGAGGGCCAGGAAGCGACCGAGGTAGCCGTTGGCGCCGGTCAGCAGGACTGTGTGGGGTGTGCCGGTCGCGCGCGGCAGGGTCGGCGCGTCGGCCAGGGTCGTCGCGTCGATGAACTTGTCCAACGTGAGCTCCGCGGCGCGGACCTGGGCGGCGTCGCGCCCGTGCACCGTCGCGAACGTTGGCCGGTGCGACCCCGATTCACGTTCGGACTCAACGTATTCCGCGAGCTGCGCCAGATCGGTGGCGGGTCCGGTGATCATGCCGACGGGCACGTCGACGTCGAAGATGTCGCGCAGCAGGTTGGAGAAGGTCAACGCCGACAGGGAGTCGCCGCCGAGTTCGATGAAGAGCGCGTCGGGCTCGGGCGGTCCGCCGGCCACACCCAGCAGCGCCTCGGCGGCTCGGGTGAGGGTGAAGATCACCGGGTGCTTGTCCGCCCCCTCGCGCAGTGCACGCAACTCGGTCACGCGGTTTTCGGCCAGCTCGGCGTAGAGCTGTTCGAGCCGGTCGGCGTAGCGCTCTTTGAGCTTCGGCCGCAGCAGCTTGCCCACGCCCGAAAGCAGGCCGTTGTCCTCGCTGAACGGCTCGGTCTCGACCACGAAGTCGACGGGCACCTCATAGGACTGCAGTTCGGCGAGTTGTGCTGACTGGCGCAGGGATTCGGCGAGCGCGGCCTTTAGGCCGGCGGGATCCCCGGCGAATCGCCGGTCGGCGTCGGCCGTCGGCACGACGACGGCCAGCAGATAGGGTCGTTCGCTGTTGCCGTAGACGAAGATCTGGCGGACCAGCGGCGCGCTGGCGAACACGGCCTCCAGGCGTGCGACGGCGACGAACTCGCCCTGCGCCAGCTTCAACACGTTGTTGCGGCGGTCGACGTAAGCCAGCCGATCCGGTTCCAGCTCGGCCATCACATCGCCGGTCCGGTAGTAACCGTCGGGGTCGAACGCATCGGCGGTGACGTCCGGTCGTTTGAAGTAGCCCGGCGTGGCGGTCAGCGACTTCACCAGCAATTCGCCACGGGGATAAGGCTTGTCGGTGTGGAAGTAGCCCAGTTCGGGAACGTCGATCAGCTTGTAGTCCAGCACCGGGGGACGCGTCATGCGCCCGTCCTTGGTCACCATGCCGACCTCGGTCAGTCCGTAGCCGTCGAGAACGTGGACGTCCAAACATGTTTCGACGAAGTCGCGCATCTCCGCGGCCAGCGGCGCCGTTCCGCAGAAGGCGGTCACGATGCGCCCGCCGAGAACCTGCTCACGCAGCTCGGTTTGCGCCTGGGCTTCGGCCGAGGCGGCATCGGCGCCCGACGCCACCAGTCGATCGACGGCGCTCTGGTGGCGCTGATAGAGCATTTCCGCCACCCGGGGCACCAGACCCATCTCGGTGGGGCGCACCAGGTTCCAGTCGTCGAACAACGTGGACAGGTCGCTTTCCGGCACGAAATAACTGGTGCCGCCGGCCTGGAACGCCGTCGACAGCGGTATCCGGCCGCCGAGATGATTCAGCGGCATGAAGTTGACGTTGAACACCGGCGTGTCCGCGAAGTCGGGCATCAGCTCGTTGGTCCACACCTTGGCCAGCATCCGCTCGGTGTACATGGCGCCCTTGGGTAATCCGGTGCTGCCCGAGGTGTACATGATCATGGCCAGCCGCTGATCGGTGTCACCGGTGTACATGGGCTCGGGCGGCAGGGCGCGGCCGCGTTCGATGATGTCGTCGAGGGTTTCGATGGTCACCGCCGTGCCGGCGGTCGCCAGCTTCGCCCGGGCGCGTTGCAGCGCTTCGCGGTGCTCGTCGACCTCGGGCTGGTAATCGAAGACCACGAGGCGCCGCAACGATGAGCTTTTCGCCGCCGCGTCGACGGCAAGGTCGAGATAGCCGACGCCGGCGGCCAGTATCGACGGCTCGACCTCGTCGACGATGGGCCGCAATCGTGAGGCGGTGGTGTTGTGTTGCAGCGGAACGGCAACCAGCCCGAGGTAGGCGCAGACCAGATCGAGGGTCAGGTATTCCGCGCTGGCGAAACCGACTGTCGCGACGAAGTCCCCGGGTGACACAGGGTTTTCGGCGTCGTGCCGCCACGCGCCGGCGATCGCGCGAACGTTGGCCCACAGCTCGCGGTAGGTCATCGTGTCGAACCGGGGGAGCAGTCGCGTGGTGGTGCGACCGGTCGCCGGGTCGGTGCTCAGTGTCCTGGCCCGCCAGCCCAGTGCGGGCCGATCGGCGTAGCCCTCGACAAAGAGCTCGAGAATCTGGGGCAGCCGCAGGTCGGGTTGGCGCGCTGCCTGCTGCAGCGACAGATCGGGTTTCGCGCCGCGGAACTGTTCGTCGCTGCCGGCCAACTCGCGGATGCGGCCGGCCACCCGCTCGCGCGCCGTGCTGATCGGGCCGCTAGAGCTAACTTTCGTGCGCTTCGCGTCACCGGTCATGGCCCGCCTCTCGTTCAGATCCCTCGTCTACCGAGAACTCACCGCCGCCGGCCGGTCTTCCGTTCAACGGGTGTGACGACTGTCACATGCCAGGGATCTACGGGTGCGCGTCAGGCCACGACCTGGATGGGGTCGCCGACGTTGACCTGGTTGAAGTACCACGCCGCGTTGTCGGGGCTGAGGTTGATGCACCCGTGGCTGACGTTGGCGTACCCCTGGGAATCGACCGACCACGGAGCCGAGTGCACGTAGACGCCGCTCCAGGTGACCCGGACTGCGTACTGGGCGGTGATCTTGTACCCCTCGGGCGAGCTGAGCGGGATGCCGATGGTGCGCGAGTCCATCACCACGGTGCGCTGCTTTTCCAGCGCGGTGAAGCTGCCCATCGGGGTGGGCCTGCTGGGCTTGCCCATCGACGCGGGCATGGTGCGCAGCACCTCTCCGTCCCGGCTGACGGTGAAGGTGTGCTTGGAGATGCTGGCGACACCGAGCAGTGCGTCGCCGGTGTCGAACCCGGTAGTCAGGGCCTGCACACCCACCGAGACGTGGGTGTGTGGGGGCCAGTACTGGTTGGGGACCCACTGCACGACCGTGTTGTGGACCCATTCGAAGTGTCCCGGCGTGCCGCTCGGCGACGTCACGCGGATCGACCGCTCGACGGCGGCCCGATCGGCCACCGGCGCGGTGAAGGTCACCACGACGGGGTGCGCGACACCGACCACGGCGCCGTCGGCGGGCAAAATCGAGGCGACCTCGGGGGCGGGATGCGGTGTGGGCACGGCGGCGGTGCCGCGCGCCGTCGATCCCACTAGGCCGATGACCGTGATCGCGACCATAACAAATAGATAACGAACACCTCGACGCATAGCGTCCACCCTTCGAGATGGTGCGATCAACACACGGATATTCTACGGGTTACCCAGGAATTACCGGTTTCAGCAAACAATGACAGCCCGTCGCGGTCGCCACTGTCACGATCCGGGAACCGATTGAGTTCAATTGCGTCAGCTTCCCGGCCAAGGCGTCCTGCTCGAGCGGCACCTGCGTGAAAAGCGAACCGATGCTGCGGTTTTCGCGGCCGAAATATCCCGGATCTCCCTCGCGTGCCGACGCGCGGCCGCCGCGGGCCTGGCGCACCCGTCGGGCGCGCGTTAGCCTCAGCGAGATCGGCGCCCCAAGCCCGAGCCGAACCCCGAGGAGTGCGGGTGCTCTTCCGCCAGCTGGAGTACTTCGTTGCGGTCGCCTCCGAGCGCCACTTCGCCCGGGCGGCCGAGAAGTGCTTCGTATCCCAGCCCGCGCTTTCTGCCGCGATCGCCAAGCTGGAACGGGAGCTCAACGTCACGCTGATCAACCGCGGCCACAGCTTCGAGGGCCTCACCCCCGAGGGGGAGCGGCTGGTGGTGTGGGCCAGACGGATTCTCGCCGAGCACGACGCCTTCAAGGCCGAGGTCGACGCCGTGCGCTCGGGCATCACGGGGACGCTTCGGCTCGGCACCGTGCCGACGGCCTCGACCACGGCATCCCTCGTGCTCTCGGCGTTCTGCTCCGCGCATCCGCTGGTGAAGGTGCAGATCCTGTCCCGGCTGGCGGCGACCGAACTCTACCGGCGCCTGCGCGAGTTCGAACTCGACGCCGCCATCGTGCACGCGACACCCGGCGAGGCCCACGACGCGAACCTCGTCCCGCTGTACCAGGAGCGCTACGTGCTGCTGTCGCCCGCGGAGGTGTTGGGATCCGGTGCGGCGACGATCACCTGGGCCCAGGCCGCGCAATTGCCGCTGGCGTTGCTCACCCCCGACATGCGCGACCGTCAGATCATCGACAAGGCCTTCGCCGATCACGGCATCACCGTGCGCCCCCAGGTGGAAACCGACTCCGTCGCTTCGCTATTCGCTGCGGCGGCCGCCGGAAATTGGGCATCCATCGTGCCGCACACGTGGCTGTGGACCTCCACGCTGGGCCCGGAAATCCGGGCGGTGGAGATGGTCGATCCGGTGCTGAAAGCCGACGTCGTGTTGGCGACCAACTCGAGCGGACCCGGGTCGCCGATCGCGCGTGCGCTGGCGGCGTCGGCCGCGGGGCTGGCGCTGAACGAGTTCTTCGACGCCCAACTCCTGGGCGTCACCCGCCGCCGCTGACCGTGTCTGAAGTGGCCGCGCGGGGCGGGTTCCGGTTGGCCAGATGCCCGCTTTCCACGCCGGCGGCCGGGTCGAGCTCGCAGTCGATGACCGTCGGCGCCCCGGAGCCGATCGCCTCGGCCAGCGCGGCGCGCAGCTCGCCGGGCGTGGCGACGTGATAACCCTTGCCGCCGAACGCCTCTGCGATCAGCTCGTGGCGCGCCCCGGCGTTGAGCACGGTGGGGGCCGGGTCCGAAGGGTGGGCGGCCGCGCCGGGCGCGGTCTCGTCGCCGCGATAGACGCCGCCGTTGTTGAGGATGACGACGGTCACCGGCAACCGGTAGCGGCAGATCGTCTCGACCTCCATCCCGCTGAAGCCGAAGGCGCTGTCTCCCTCGATCGCGACGACCGGCCTGCCGGTCTCGACGGCGGCCGCGATCGCATAGCCCATGCCGATTCCCATCACGCCCCAGGTCCCCGTGTCGAGCCGGTGGCGCGGCACCTCCATGTCGATGACGTTGCGGGCCAGGTCGAGCGCGTTGGCACCCTCGTTGACGACGTAGACGTCGCGGTTATCTTGCAGCACAGCCCGAATCGCGCCGAGCGCGTTGTAGAACCGCATCGGGTGGGGGTCGTCGGCCAGGCGCTCGCGCATCTTGGCGTCGTTGCGCGCCGTGCGGTCGGCCAGCTCGGCGGTCCATTCCGCGGGCGCGGCGACCGGCCGGGCGGTCACGGCGTCACACAGCGCGGCCATCACCGAGCCGATGTCGCCGGCCAGGGGCGCGGCGATCGGCTGGTTGCTGTCGAACTCCGAGGCCGCGATGTCGATCTGCACGAATTTGGTGTCGGCCGACCACTGCGGCGACTCCCCATGGCCCAGAAGCCAATTCAGCCGGGCGCCGACCAGCAGGACGGCGTCGGCGCGGGCGATCGCCAGCGAGCGTGCGGCGGCCACGGACTGCGGGTGGGAATCCGGCAGTAGCCCCTTGGCCATGGACATCGGCAGGAACGGAATCCCGGTCGCCTCGACGAACTGCCGAATCTCGTTGTCCGCCTGGGCGTATGCTGCGCCCTTGCCCAGTACGATCAGCGGTCGCCGCGCCTGGGCCAGCACGCTCAGTGCGCGCTCGACGGTGTCGGGTGCCGGCAGCTGGCGGGGCGCGGGGTCGACGACCCGCCAGATCGTGGCGGCGGCGGCCGAGGCCTCCAGGGACTGGCCCAGGACGTCGCCGGGGATGTCGAGGTAGACACCGCCGGGGCGCCCGGAGACCGCGGTGCGAAAGGCGCGCGCGACGCCGCCACCGATGTCCTCGATCCGGTTGATCCGGTAGGCCGCCTTCGCGAACGGCCGCGCGGCGCCGAGCTGGTCGAGGTCCTGGTAGTCACCGCGGCGCAGGTCCACCAGCGCCCGATCGCTCGAACCGGAGATCTGGATCATCGGGAAGCAGTTCGTCGTGGCGTTCGCCAGTGCGGGCAAGGCGTTGAGGAAGCCGGGCCCTGACGTCGTGAGGCACACGCCGGGCCGGCGGGTGAGGAATCCGGCGGCCGCGGCGGCGTTGCCGGCCGAGGCTTCCTGCCGAAAACCGATGTAGCGCATGCCCGACGCCTGCGCGGTCCGGGCGAGGTCGGTGATCGGGATGCCGACGAGGCCGTAGATGGTCTCGACGTCGTTCGCCTTGAGCGCCTCCACCACGAGGTGGAAGCCGTCGACCACGCGGGCCGGGTCCTGCGCGTCGCCTCCCGACGCCGAAACGGTGGACATCTGCGACTCCTCGGGTGCGGGCGGCGGTACTGATCCGGTACTGGCCTAGCCATCACTGTGACCCCGGCGCCCGGCGTGTGTCCAAGTCGAACCCGCTATCCGACGATTGACGACGTCTATCGCCGCAGCTCACGCCAAGCGGCCACGCTCTCGATAGCCGAGGGTTATCGGTCGTGAGTGAATCGGTATTGGCGCCTCAGACGACCGCCGGGCAGGGTGGCAGCGACGGCCAAAGTTTGGGAAGGAGCGCGGCGATGGGGTCCGATTCGACAACCGGTGGCGAGGTCACGAGGTCCGCCGGCCCGCGCATCGCCGACCTGCTCGAGGCGGCGGCGCGGCGGGCGCCGCAGGCGTGCGCGCTGGTCGTCACCGCCGAACGCATACCGCTCAGCTACCGCGAATTGTCCCGGCTGGTCGATGATCTGGCCGCGCGGCTGAAGGCCGGCGGCCTGCGGGCGGGTGACCGTGTCGCGCTGCGCGCGGGCAGCAACGCCGAATTCGTCGTCGGGCTGTTGGCGGCGTCGCGCGCCGATCTCGTGGCGGTTCCGCTCGACCCGGCCCTGCCGGCAGGCGAGCAACGCGCCCGCAGTGAGGCGGTGGGTGCGCGCGCGGTGCTCGTCGACAAACTCAGCGATGACGACAACACGGCGCCGCCGGGCTGGCCCCTGGCGGTGCACGTCGGGCCCGACGCCCCAACGGTCAGCCTGGACGTCACCGCCGCGCCCGAGCCCGACGTCGCGACGCCGCAGGGCCTGCGCGACGACGACGCCATGATCATGTTCACCGGCGGCACCACCGGCATGCCCAAGATGGTTCCCTGGACTCGCCACAACATCGCCGCCTCGGTCGCGGCCATCGTCGCCGGATACGCTCTGGGAGAACGAGATTCGACCGTCGCGGTGATGCCGCTCTACCACGGGCACGGTCTGCTCGCCGCCCTGCTGGCCACCCTGGCATCCGGGGGATCGGTGTTGCTGCCCGCGGGTGGACGGTTCTCCGCGCACACGTTCTGGGACGACATCGAGACCGTCCGGGCCTCCTGGTACACGGCCGTCCCGACGATCCATCAGATCCTGCTGGAACGCGCCCGAACCGAGCGGCCCGCCGGCACCGGCGCCCTGCGCTTCATCCGCAGCTGCAGCGCGCCGCTGACCGCCGAGACGGCGCAGGCCTTGCAGGACACGTTCTCGGCCCCGGTGGTGTGCGCGTTCGGGATGACCGAGGCGACCCACCAGGTGGCCACCACGGCGGCCGAAGGCGCCGGACACAGCGAAAACCCCGGTGCCACACCGGGTCTCGTTGGTCGTTCGACGGGCCCGGAGATCCGGATCGTCGGACCCGACGGTCAGCCGCTGCCCGCCGAGACCGTCGGTGAGGTGTGGCTGCACGGCCCCACCGTGGTGCGGGGCTACCTCGGCGACCCGTCGATCACCGACGCCAACTTCACCGGTGGATGGTTGCACACCGGCGATCTGGGCACCCTGTCGCCGGCCGGCGACCTCGTGATCCGCGGCCGCATCAAGGAACTCATCAACCGCGGCGGGGAGAAGATCTCGCCGGAGCGCGTCGAGGCGGTGCTGGCCAGCCACCCCGACGTCCTGGAGGTCGCCGTGTTCGGCAGGCCGGACACGCTGTACGGCGAGACCGTGGCCGCGGTGATCGTCCCCCGCGGATCCGCCGCGCCGACCGCCGAGGAGCTGGCCTCGTTCTGCCGTGACCGGTTGGCCCCCTTCGAGGTGCCGGCCGGCTTCCAACAGGCGGCGGAGTTGCCGCACACCGCCAAGGGCTCGCTGGACCGGCGCGCCGTCACCGAACAGTTCGGGCGCAGCGGGGCGCCGCCATCGGACGAGGGCTAGCAAGCCCCCGCCTCAGACGCCGGCGTTCACCCGGGCCGCGGCGGATTCCGGCATGGGTTCGTAGCGGGCGAACGATCGGGTGAACGAGGCGGCGCCGTGCGCCAGTGACCGCAAATCGATGGCGTAGCGGGTCAGCTCCACCTGGGGCACCTCGGCCTTGACGACGGTGCGTTCGTTGCCCGCGGTGTCGGAACCGAGGACCCGGCCGCGCCGGCTGGACAGATCGCCCATCACCGCGCCGACGAAATCGTCGGGCACCAGCACCGAGATCTCGTCGATCGGCTCGAGCAGCGCCACCTTCGTCGCGGCCGCGGCCTCCCGCAGCGCCAGCGAGCCGGCCATCTGGAACGCGAAGTCCGACGAGTCGACGCTGTGCGCCTTGCCGTCGAGCAGGCTGACGCGGATGTCGACCACCGGGTAGCCCGCGTGCACCCCCTTCTCCATCTGGGCGCGCACACCTTTCTCCACGCTCGGAATGAACTGCCGGGGCACCGCCCCGCCGACCACCTTGTCCACGAACTCGAAGCCCGAGCCCTCCGGCAGCGGCTCCACCTCGATGTCGCACACCGCGTACTGGCCGTGCCCGCCGGACTGCTTGACGTGACGGCCATGGCCTTTGGCCTTGCCGCCGAAGGTTTCTCGCAGCGGGACGCGCAGCTCGACGGTGTCCACGGTGACGCCGTACCGGTTGGCCAGCGCATCGAGCACCACGCCGGCGTGGGACTCACCCATGCACCACAGCACGACCTGGTGGGTTTCTTGGTTCTGCTCGATCCGCAGCGTCGGGTCCTCGGCGGCCAACCTGCCCAGCCCCACCGAGAGCTTGTCCTCGTCGGTCTTGGCGTGGGCGGCGATCGCGACCGGCAGCAGGGGTTCGGGCATGGTCCAGGGCTTGAGGACCAGCGGCTCCGCCTTGTCCGAAAGGGTGTCGCCCGTCTCGGCGCGGCTCAGCTTGCCGATCGCGCAGATATCACCGGCCACCACGGCCGTGGCCTGGCGCTGCTGTTTGCCCAGCGGAAACGACAGGACGCCGACGCGCTCGTCCTCGTCGTGATCGGGGTGCGCATGGCTATTGCCTTGCGTCCCTTCGAGACCGCCGAAGAACGACGCGAAATGGCCCGACACATGAATCGTCGTGTCGGGCCTGATGGTCCCGGAGAACACCCGGACCAGGCTGACCCTGCCCACGTAGGGGTCCGACGTCGTCTTCACCACCTCCGCGAGCAACGGCGCGCCGGTGTCACACGTCAGGCTGGCGTGCGGTGCGCCGAGTTGCGTAAAGACCTCCGGCAGAGGGTGTTCCATCGGCGACGGGAATCCGCGGGTGGCGACCTCCAGCAGCTCGTAGGTGCCCACCCCGGTGGTGCTGCAGACCGGGATCACCGGGAAGAACGACCCGCGGGCGACGGCCCGCTCCAGGTCGGCGATGAGGACGGATTCGTCAATGGCCTCACCGCCCAGATACCGCTCCATCAGCGATTCGTCCTCGGACTCCTCGATGATCCCTTCGATCAGGGCGCCGCGCGCCTCCTCGATCTGCCCGGCGTCCGACGGGTCCGGCGCCTGCATGGTGCGTTTGCCGTCGGCGTACTCGTAGCGCGCCTGCGACAACAGGCCGATCAGACCGTGGCAGGAGGGCAGCCCGGACGGCAGGTAGAGCGGTAAAACCTTGTCGCCGAACGCATTCTGCGCGGCAGCCAGCGCATCGGAATAATTCGCGCGGGTGTGGTCGAGCTTGGTGATCACCACGGCGCGCGGCATGCCGACCTGGTTGCACTCCTGCCACAGCGATTTGGTGGGCTCGTCGACGTCTTCGTTGGCCGCGATCACGAACAGCGCGCAATCGGCGGCGCGCAGCCCGGCCCGCAGTTCCCCGACGAAGTCGGCGTAGCCGGGCGTGTCGACGAGGTTGACCTTGACGCCGTCGTGCGACAGCGACGCGACGGCGACGCCCACCGACCGCTGCTGCCGGATCTCGGCGTCGTCGTAGTCGCAGACCGTGTTGCCGTCGGCCACCGAACCGCTTCGGGTCAGGACGCCGGCGGCGACCAACAGCGCTTCGACGAGAGTGGTTTTGCCGCCCCCCGACGGTCCCACCAGAACCACGTTGCGAATCTCGCCCGGACCGTTGGCGGTAGGAGCGTTTCCGGCGCCTTGAGAAGTAGTTGTCCTGTCCGCCATGACTTTCCTCCAGGTTGCCCGGGGCGCGCCGTCGCTGACCTAGCCAGCACCTATCTAGCTACCATCCACCCAACTTCGGTCGACCACAAGACCGTCGGGCCGAATCGAACCGCCGGGCAGTCAGTAATGCCAGCTCGACCAGTGCTGCACGGCGATGGCGATGACCGGACCGTCCAGCGAAACCGATTGGTACTGAGGGTATTTCGCACTGAGCAGCCGGCGCCCGACCTCCAGGGCCTGGCCGTCGTCGTGGATGGTGGCGACACCGTCGACCCGCACCCACCACAGCTGGGTCCAATCGTCGGAGTAGTGGTCGACCAGCAGGCTCACCCGGGGGTTGGCGTCGATGTTGGCCAGCCGCCGCAGCCGCCGCGTCGTTTTCGGTTTCGCGTCGACGGCGGTGTAGACCACGTCCCGATCGGCGGCGACCGCGAAGACCACCGGCACCAGGTGCGGCGCTCCGCCCGGTGTGACGGTGCCCAGCCGCGCTACCGGGGACTCGGTGAACCTGGTCCGGGGGTCGAATTCGCCCACCGCGTCAGCTTAGGGGCGAGAACCTGGCACATGCCGTGCATAGCTACCTGCATTACGGTTATGTACACATAATTGTGCCGCCCAGAGCCTGAGGCTGGGACAGTGTGTTGTTTACGGCGACGCAGGAGGGTGACACCGATGAGCAAATCGCACCACCGCTCGGTCTGGTGGTCAAGGGTGGTCAGCGTGCTGGCCGTGGTCGCAATCGGCCTCGGTCTGGACGCGGGTATCGGCCTCGGAACAGCGACCGCGTCGCCGCCCGCCCTGCCGCTGGACCCGTCGGCGATGGTCGGTCAGGTGGGGCCGCAGGTGGTCAACATCGACACCAAGTTCGGCTATAACAACGCGGTCGGCGCCGGCACCGGCATCGTGATCGACCCGAACGGCGTCGTGCTGACCAACAACCACGTGATTTCGGGGGCCACCGACATCAGCGCCTTCGACGTCGGCAACGGGCAGACCTACGCCGTCGACGTGGTCGGCTACGACCGGACCCAAGACATCGCGGTGCTGCAGCTTCGCGGCGCCGCCGGGCTTCCCACCGCCGCTATCGGTGGCGAGGCCACGGTGGGCGAGCCGATCGTCGCGCTGGGGAACGCCGGCGGTCAGGGCGGCACGCCCAGCGCGGTCACCGGCAAGGTCGTCGCGCTCAACCAGAGCGTCTCGGCGACCGACACGCTGACCGGTGCGCAGGAAAACCTGGGCGGCCTCATCCAGGCCGACGCGCCGATCAGGCCGGGCGACTCCGGCGGTCCCATGGTGAACAACGCCGGGCAGGTGATCGGTGTGGACACCGCCGCCACCGACAGCTACAAGATGTCCGGCGGGCAGGGCTTCGCCATTCCCATCGGCCGCGCGATGGGCGTCGCCAACCAGATCCGGGCCGGCGCCGGCTCCAACACCGTGCACATCGGCCCGACCGCGTTCCTGGGCCTGGGCGTGATGGACAACAACGGCAACGGCGCGCGGGTGCAGCGCGTGGTCAACGCCGGGCCCGCCGGGGCCGCCGGGATCGCCGCCGGCGACGTCATCACCGGCGTCGACAACGTCGCGATCACCGGCGCGACGTCCATGACCGAGGTGCTCGTCCCGCACCACCCCGGCGACACGATCGCGGTGCATTACCGCTCGGCTGACGGCGCCGACCGCACCGCGAACATCACGCTGGCGGAGGGGCCGCCGGCCTGACACATCCGGCGACGACATCCGGCCGGAGGCCAATTCGTTTGCCCCCGGCCGTGATTCGTCGTCCACATATGGCCGTGATTCCGAATGTCGCGCCTCGGGTACCCGTGGCATCGTGGATTTGATGAACGACGCACGAGAAGCTGTCGAGCACCATCCCGAAGGGGGCAGTCACGTCCAGGACGGCGTCGTCGAGCACCCCGACGCCGAGGACTTCAACAACGCCGCCGCGTTGCCCACCGACCCGACCTGGTTCAAGCACGCCGTGTTCTACGAGGTGCTGGTCCGCGCGTTCTTCGACGCCAACGCCGACGGCGCCGGTGACCTGCGCGGACTGCTGGGGCAGCTGGACTACCTGCAGTGGCTGGGCATCGACTGCATCTGGCTGCCCCCGTTCTACGACTCGCCCCTGCGCGATGGCGGCTATGACATCCGGGACTTCTACAAGGTGCTGCCCGAGTTCGGGACGGTCGAGGATTTCGTCGCGCTGCTCAACGCCGCGCACGAGCGGGGCATCCGCGTCATCACCGACCTGGTGATGCACCACACCTCCGACTCGCACCCCTGGTTCCAGGAGTCTCGCCATGACCCCGACGGCCCGTACGGCGACTACTACGTGTGGAGCGACACCAGCGAGCGTTACACCGACGCCCGCATCATCTTCATCGACACCGAGGAGTCCAACTGGACGTTCGACCCGGTGCGCAAGCAGTTCTACTGGCACCGGTTCTTCTCGCACCAGCCCGACCTGAACTACGACAACCCGGCCGTGCAGGAAGCCATGATTGACGTGCTCCGCTTCTGGCTCGAACTGGGCATCGACGGGTTCCGGCTGGACGCGGTGCCCTACCTGTTCGAACGGGAGGGCACCAACTGCGAGAACCTGCCCGAGACGCACGCCTTCCTCAAGCGCGTCCGCAAGGTCATCGACGACGAGTTCCCCGGCCGTGTGCTGCTGGCCGAGGCCAACCAGTGGCCGGCCGACGTCGTCGAGTACTTCGGTGACGCGACCACCGGCGGCGACGAATGCCACATGGCATTTCACTTCCCGCTGATGCCGCGCATCTTCATGGCGGTCCGCCGCGAATCACGCTTCCCGATCTCGGAGATCCTGGCCCAGACGCCCGAGATCCCCGACCTGGCGCAGTGGGGGATCTTCCTGCGTAACCACGACGAGTTGACGCTGGAGATGGTCACCGACGAAGAGCGCGACTACATGTACTCGGAGTACGCCAAGGACCCGCGGATGAAGGCGAACGTCGGCATTCGCCGCCGGCTGGCGCCGCTGCTGGACAACGACCGCAATCAGATCGAGCTGTTCACCGCGCTGCTGCTGTCGCTGCCCGGCTCGCCCGTCCTCTACTACGGTGACGAGATCGGCATGGGCGACGTGATCTGGCTGGGTGACCGCGACGGGGTGCGCACGCCGATGCAGTGGACGCCGGACCGCAACGCCGGCTTCTCCAAGGCCAACCCCGGGCGGCTGTATCTGCCGCCCAGCCAGGACTCCGTCTACGGCTATCAGGCCGTCAACGTCGAGGCGCAGCGCGACACGAGCACGTCGCTGCTCAACTTCACCCGGACGATGCTGGCGGTGCGGCGCCGCCACGAGGCCTTCGCGATCGGAACCTTCGAGGAGCTGGGCGGCTCGAACCCGTCGGTCCTGGCCTTCGTGCGGCAGGTGTCGGCAGGAGACCAGGCCGGCGACACCGTGCTGTGCGTCAACAACCTGTCGCGGTTCCCGCAGCCGATAGAACTGAATCTGCAGCATTGGAGTGGATGCACGCCGGTCGAGCTGACCGGGCAGGTGGAGTTTCCGCGCATCGGTCACCTGCCCTATCTGCTGACCCTGCCGGGACACGGGTTCTATTGGTTCCGGCTGACCGGATGCGAGGAGGAGGCCCTATGACCATGACCGAACCGGGCAAACTGCCGTGGTCCGACTGGCTTCCGCAGCAACGCTGGTACGCCGGACGCAACCGCCAGCTCTCCGGCGCCGAACCGAGTGTCGTCATCGGCTTGCGCGACGACCTTGACCTGGTCCTCGTCGACGCCTCCTATGCCGACGGATCCCGGGACCGCTACCAGGTGATCGTGCGGTGGGATGCCGCCCCGGTCTCCGAATACAGCAGCGTCGCCACCATCGGCGCCGCCGACGACCGGACCGGTTTCGACGCGATGTATGACGCCGATGCGCCGCAGTTCCTGCTGTCCCTCATCGACTCGTCGGCCACGCGCGGCGCGTCCGGCGTCGAGGTGCGATTCGCCAAGGAGCCCGGCGTCGAGCTGCCGCTGGAGGCGATGGCGCACGTGTCCGACGCCGAACAGTCCAACACCAGCGTCATCTTTGACCGGGACGCGATCTTCAAGGTGTTCCGCCGGGTCAGCAGCGGCATCAACCCCGACATCGAGCTCAACCGCGTGCTGGGCCGCGCCGGCAACCCGCACGTCGCCCGCCTGCTGGGCACCTACGAGATGACGGGTCCGGGCCAGGCCGCCGACGAGGTGTGGCCGCTGGGCATGGTCACCGAGTTCGCCGCCAACGCCGCCGAAGGCTGGGCGATGGCCACCGCCAGCGTTCGCGACCTGTTCGCCGAGGGCGATCTGTACGCGTACGAGGTCGGCGGCGACTTCGCCGGGGAGTCGTTCCGCCTCGGTGAAGCCGTGGCCTCCGTGCACGCCACCCTGGCCGAGACCCTCGGCACCTCGCACGCGGTCTTCCCGGTGGACAACGTGCTGGCGCGGCTGTCGTCGACCGTGGCCCTGGTTCCCGAGCTCAGGGACTGCGCGGCGACCATCGAAGAGCGGTTCGGCAAGTTGGTCGCCGAGACGATCACTGTGCAGCGCGTCCATGGTGACCTGCACCTGGGACAGGTGCTGCGCACGCCGGAAAGCTGGTTGCTCATCGACTTCGAAGGCGAGCCGGGCCAGCCGCTCGAGGAACGCCGCGCGCCCGATTCGCCGCTGCGCGACGTGGCCGGCGTCCTGCGGTCATTCGAATACGCCGCCTACGGGCCACTGGTGGACCAGGCCTCTAATAACACGGACAAGCAGCTGGCGGCCCGGGCCCGCGAATGGGTCGAACGCAACCGCGCCGCGTTCTGCGACGGCTACGCGGCCGCCTCCGGGGTCGACCCCCGCGATTCGGCGCAGCTGCTGGCCGCCTACGAACTGGACAAGGCCGTCTACGAGGCCGGCTACGAGGCGCGGCACCGGCCCGGCTGGCTCCCGATCCCGCTGCGTTCGATTGCCCGCCTGACCGCGGTCTAGGGGTTCGTCCGTTATCGGGCTCATCGCCGTGCGCTGCGCGCACCGCCGGCTTCTGGAACCATGTGCGTGTGCCGAACGAGATCAACAACAGTGAGTCGCGGTTGTCGTGGGTGCTGGCGGTGGTGGCGGGAATCCTGGGAGCGACCGCCTTCACGCATTCCGCCGGCTACTTCGTGACCTTCATGACGGGGAACGCCCAGCGGGCGATGCTCGGGTATTTCCGCGGCGACGTGTTGCTGTCGGTGACGGCGGGCGTGTTGATCGTGTGCTTCGTCTCCGGTGTGGTGATCGCCTCGGTGTGCCGCCGGCACTTCTGGGTGGCGCACCCGCATGGGCCGACGGTGCTGACGACGTTCAGCCTGGCGGCGGCCACCATGGTGGACGTCATCGACGAGGGTTGGGAAGAGAACCTGCTCGATTTCGCGCCGATCATGTTGCTGACGTTCGGCATTGGGGCCCTGAACACCTCGTTCGTCAAGGACGGCGAGGTGTCGGTCTCGCTCAGCTACGTGACCGGGACGTTGGTCAAGATGGGCCAGGGCATCGAGCGCCATATCGCCGGGGGGACGGCGGCGGACTGGCTGGGTTATTTCCTGCTGTTCGCCAGCTTCGTGGTGGGCGCCACCGTGGGCGGTTTCATCAGCCTGTTCGTCAATGGGACGTGGATGCTGGTGATGGCCACGGTCGTGTGCGCGTTTACCACCGGCTACACCTACTTCCACTCCGATCGGCGCGCCCTGCTCGGCGCGGGCGAAAAAGAGCATCGGCAGTAGCGCTGA
This sequence comes from Mycobacterium sp. NTMscope_MAC_269, assembly GCF_976985695.1. Taxonomy (NCBI): domain Bacteria; kingdom Bacillati; phylum Actinomycetota; class Actinomycetes; order Mycobacteriales; family Mycobacteriaceae; genus Mycobacterium; species Mycobacterium sp. NTMscope_MAC_269. The sequence goes on along the minus strand of NZ_OZ335668.1, from coordinate 4,557,836 downwards.
CCGGTGCGCTACTGCCGATGCTGGTTCGTCGGGTTCAGGTGGCTGGTTGTGCCGGCTGTGCCGGTTGCGCGGGTTGCGGGGTGGTGTTGCTGGCCAGCAGCACCTGCTGCATGTCGGGCTTCATGGCCATCAGCTGCTGGTTCCAGTAGGGCCACGAGTGTGTCCCGTTGGCCGGGAAGTTGAAAACGCCGTTGCGCCCGCCGGCGGCCACGTAGTTGTTCTGGAACTGCTCATTGGTGCGCAGCGTCATGCCCTCCAGGAATTTGGCCGGCATGTTGTCGCCGCCGAGGTCGCTGGGGGTGCCGTTACCGCAGTAGACCCAAAGGCGGGTGTTGTTGGCGACCAGTCTCGGAATCTGGATCATCGGGTCGTTGCGCTTCCACGCCGGGTCGCTCGACGGCCCCCACATGCTGTTGGCGTTGTAACCGCCCGCGTCGTTCATCGCCAGCCCGATCAGGGTGGGCCACCACCCCTCGGACGGGTTGAGGAAGCCCGACAGCGCGGCGGCGTACGGGAACTGCTGCGGGTAGTAGGCCGCCAGGATCAGTGCGGAGCCGCCCGACATCGACAGCCCCACCGCGGCGTTGCCCGCCGGCGAGATCTGCTTGTTGGCCTGCATCCACAGCGGCATTTCCTGGGTCAGAAACGTCTCCCACTTGTAGGTGTAGTTCTGCCCGTTGCCCGACGACGGCTGGTACCAGTTGCTGTAGAAGCTGGACTGGCCGCCGACCGGCATGATCACCGACAGGCCGGACTGGTAGAACTCCTCGAATGCGGGGGTGTTGATGTCCCAGCCGTTGTAGTCGTCCTGCGCGCGCAGGCCGTCCAGGAGGTACACGGCGTGCGCGCCGCCCGGCTGGAACTGGACTTTGATGTTGCGGCCCATCGACGGCGACGGCACCTCCAGGTATTCCACCGGGAGCCCCGGCTTGGAAAACGCGCTCGCGGTGGGGAAACCCCCGGTGGCGGCGACGAGACCGGACAGCAGGGAGGCCCCGACGGCCGCGATCGCCAGTCGGCGCGGCATGTTCGCCCCCGCGCCACGCAACTTTCGCATCTTTTCGATGAACGACATAGCTCTCTACCCATCCCAACTTTCATCTGCCGCACCGTGCGGTGGAATCTGTTCTCGGGGAGTGAAACACAAGGGGAGGGCCGGATTCGGTTGTCGTGGCCGCGGTGACTGATCGCGGTTGGCTAACGATTGAGAGTCGGCCAGACATCGTCACATTCGGGTCACGATCGATTCTCGGAACCATGCCGAACCCTTGCGCCGTGCCCGCGCGTCCGCTAGAGCCGCCGTGGCGGTCTAGGCGACCAGGCGGCGCAAAAGCGTTGACGCCGCGGTGATTCCGAGCACCGCCGCCACCACCAGCACGACGATGCCGATCGGGTTGAACGGGGTCCCGATCAGCAGCGCGCGCAGGGCATCGACCTCGTAACTGAGGGGATTGACCTTGCTCAGTGCGCGCAACCACGCCGGCATCACGTCAACCGGGTACAGCGCGTTGGAGGCGAAGAACAGAGGCATCGTGATCGCTTGTCCGATGCCCATCAGGCGATCGCGATTGCGCACCAGGCCGGCCAGCGTCATCGACAGGCAGGCGAAGAACGCGGCGCCGAGCATGACGACGGCCATCGCCGCCGCGATCCGCAAGGGATTGATCGTCAGGCCCACACCCATCAGGTAGGCCAGCGCCATCACGCCGACGACCTGGGCCACTGAACGCACCCCGGCCGCAAACGCCTTGCCGGTGATCAGCGCCGACGCCGGTGCCGGTGTCACCATGAGCTTGGCCAGGACGCCGGCGTCCCGGTCCCAAATGATCTGTATCCCATAGAAAATGGAGATGAACAACGCCGACTGGGCGATGATCCCGGGCGCCAGGAAGGCCAGATACGACACCGACCCGGTGGCGATGACGTGTAAGTGGCTGAAGGTGGTACCGAAAATCAGCAGCCACAGCGCTGGCTGCACCATCCGGGTGACCAGCTCGGTCCGGTCGTGTTGCAGCTTCTGCAGTTCGACGATCGCGAATGCCCCGATGCGGCCGGACAGCGCGCCGATCCGCTGCCAGCCCCGCGGCGCGCGCAGCAGTGTCCCGGCCGCGGCGCTATCAACCGACACGGCGCGCCACCGTTCTGCTGGAGCGGATTTCACGAATGGACGCGGATTCCTCGGCCGAATCCACCGCGTTGTCCAAACCCGTTGCCGCGTAATGGCGGAAGACATCCTCGAGCGTGGCGCCCGCCGACCCCTTCGAGATCTGGGCCTTCAACACGTCGGGGGAGCCGACGGCCCGCAACGCGCCCTGGTGCATCAGCGCCACGCGGTCACACAGCGCGTCGGCCTCCTCCATGTAGTGGGTGGTCAGCAGCACCGTCATGCCGAACTGAGCCTGCATCTTTCGCACCTGCGACCACACGCCGTCGCGCGCGATCGGATCCAGCCCCACCGTCGGCTCGTCCAACACCAGCAGCGACGGCCGATTGACCAGTGCCTGCGCCACCTCGAGACGCCGGACCATGCCGCCGGAGTAGGCCGACGCCATGCGGTCGGCCACGTCGGACAGGTCCATGGCGGCCAGCGCCTGGTCGACGCGATCGGAGCGCTCGGCGCGCGGCACCCCGTACAACCGCGCGAACCACTCCACGTTCTGCCGGCCCGTCAATGCGGGCTCGATCGAAAGCTGTTGCGGCACATAGCCGATATTGGCTCTGATATCGGTGGTCTGGCGCCGCGCATCCATGCCGAAAATGCGCAGTTCACCGTGCTGCACCGGGGCCAACGTGGTCAGCATCCGGACCATGGTCGTCTTTCCGGCGCCGTTGGGCCCCAGCAGGCCCATGGTTTCGCCGGGCCGGACCTGCAATGTCACGTCGTCGACGGCGGTGAACTGGCCATAGCGATACGTCAGGTGTTTGGCGTCGATGGCCATCGGCACCGCCGCGCTCATGATCGCCGCTCCTGAAGCATTCGGGTCATCGTGTCGAGGACCTCCAATCCCTTTGTCAAGGACTCGATTTCGTCGGCGTCGAGTTCGTCGAGCACCTCGGACAGCAAGGCGCGCCGCGCGGCGCGCGACGCGTCGAGGATCTGCTGGGCGGGCTCGGCGAGCTGAAGTCGGCACACGCGGCGGTCGGTGTCGCCGGCGGTGCGCCGCAGCAGGCCGTCGGATACCAGCTTGGTGACCAGGGTCGAGGCGGTATTGGCCACCAGCCCGAGCTCGGCCGCCGCGGCGCTGACCGAGATTCCCGGGCGCCGGCCGACCAGCCACAACAGCTCGGACTGCGATTCGGAGAGTCGCGACGAATCGAACGCGCGGCCGGCCGACCGGCGCAGCTGCCGGCGGAACCGGCCGACCACGCCGAACAGGTCGGTTGCGACATCGGTGCGTGTGTTCACTTCCGCCATGATACCTCTGTAGCCGAGCTATTTATATGGGGAAGCTCCGCCTCCGGTATGTACCCGCTACCTGGGCAGGCGATGCAGCACGACGTCGGTCACCGCGCCGTCGTCGACGTCGGCGGTCATATATGTGCAGAACGGCTGGCGGCGCCGGTCGGTGGGGGACCCGGGATTGAGCAGGCGCAACCCGGTCTCGGTGGTGCTGTCCCAGGGGATGTGGCTGTGCCCGAACACCAGCACCTGGCTTTCCGGGTACAGCCGCGCCATGCGCGCTTCGCGGCCGGCGGTGGCGCCGGTTTCGTGGGTGACGGTGAACCGGACACCCGCCAGGGTCACGTCCGCCCGCTCGGGGAGCCGGGCCCGCAAGGCCGGGCCGTCGTTGTTTCCCCAGCACCCCACCAGGCGGGTCGCGACGTTTTCGAGGCGGTCGAGGAACTCCGCGGCGATCCAGTCCCCGGCGTGCATGACGACGTCGGCCCCGGCGACCTCGTCCCACACCTGTGCGGGCAGGTCGCGGGCGCGTTTGGGGATATGGGTATCGGCGATCAACAGCAGCCTCACGGACCCATTGTGAGCGCTCCGGGCCTTTCCGGCCTCGGCCCCATGGGGTCCGGGTTACCGGCGTCCTGCCCGAGAACCAGCGAACGAACCAGCCGACGCGGTCCGAAGGGCCGCAACATGGCGCTGGCGGGACGCGGGCGCACCCGCAGCGGCCACCAGAACCAACGACCGAGCAGCGCCGCGATGGACGGCGTCATCAGCGAGCGCACGATCAGGGTGTCGAACAACAGGCCAAGCCCGATCGTGCTGCCGGCCTGTCCGATCGAGCGCAGGTCGCTGGCGACCATCGACATCATGGTGAACGCGAAGACGAGGCCGGCTGCGGTGACCACGCCGCCGGTGCTGCCCATCGAGCGGATGATGCCCGTCCTCAGTCCGGCGCCGATCTCCTCCTGGAACCGCGACACCAGCAACAGGTTGTAGTCGGATCCGACGGCCAGCAGGATGATCAACCCGAAGACCGGTGCAATCCAGTTCAGATCCAGTCCGAAGAGGTGTTGCCACACCAACACCGACAGCCCGAACGCGGCACCCAGCGACACCAGCACCGTTCCGATGATCACCAGCGACGCGATCAACGCGCGGGTGATGACCAACATGACGGCGAAAATCAATGTCAGAGCGGCTATTCCGACGATCAGCAGGTCATATTGGGAGCCCGCTTGGATATCGCGGTAGATTGCCGCCGTGCCGGCGAGGGAGAACTTCGCGCCGGTCAGGTTGGTTCCCTTGACGGCCTGCTGGGCGGCGGCCAGCTCCGGCTTGACCGCCGAGATGCCTGCAGGCGTCGCCGGATCCGCCTCGTGGGTGATGATGAACCGCGCGGCCTTGCCATCCTGCGAGAGGAAGAGTTTCAGGCCGCGCTGAAAGTCGGCGTTCTGGAACGCTTCCGGGGGAAGATAGAAATAGTCGCCACTCTTGGACGCGTCGAAGGCCTGACCCATCGCGCTCGCCGTATCGGTCATCTGGGCCATCTGCGTGACCAGGCCCGAGAAGCTGCTGTGCATCGTGAGCAGGGTTGCCTGCATGGACTTCGCCACGGCGATGATCGGCGGGAACTGCGCGAGCAACTGCGGCAGTATCGCGTCGACATTGTCCATGTCGTTGATGAACGTCTTCATGTTGGCGCTGAATTTGTCCACGCCGTCGATCGCCTCGAACACCGACCTCGATGCCCAGCAGACGGGGATGTTGAAACAGTGTTGTTCCCAATACAAATAGTTGCGGAACGGCCTGGCGAAATCGTCGAAGTCCGCCAGATGGTCTCGCATCTGGTCCACTGTCGATTGCATCTCATGCATGTCGCCGATCATGCGATGCGTCGTGTCGCTCATCTGTGCCAGCAAGCCTCGCATCCGTTCCATCGAAACGATCATGGCGCCGAGGTCATCGCTCATCGTGAGCATGTCGGCCGTGCGGTCCCTCATGAATTGAAGGTTCTGCTGGATCGGAATCGATTGGGCGCTGATCTGAAACGGTATCGACGTGTGCTCGATCGGCCCGCCCAGCGGGCGGGTGATGCTTTGCACCATCGCGATTCCCGGCGAACGAAAGACGTCCTTGGCAATCCGATCCAGGATGATCATGTCACCGCTGTTACGCATGTCGTGATCGCTCTCGACCATGAGGACGTCGGGATTCATTGTCGCGGCGCTGAAATGGCGCTCCGCGGCGGCATATCCGACATTCGATGGCAGGTCGGCGGGGATGTAGAAGCGATCGTTGTAGCTGACCTTCATGCTCGGCATGACGAGGATGCCGACGACGGCGATGGCCAGCGAGACCGCGAGCACCGGGCCGGGCCATCGCACGGTCGCGGTGCCGACCCGCCGCCATCCGTGGACCTTGACGGCCCGTTTCGGATCGAGCAGGCCGAATCGGCTGGCAACGGCGACCACGGCGGGCGCGGCGGTGAGCGCGCCGGCGACGACGACGACCAATCCCAACGCGGACGGAATGCCCAGTGCCTTGAAATACGACAGACGCGCCAGGTGGAGACAGAAGGTGGCCCCGGCGATCGTGAGCCCCGAGCCCAAGATGATATGAAAGGTCCCGCGGTACATCGTGTAATAGGCGGTTTCCCGATCGTGGCCGGCCTGCCGTGCCTCCTGGTACCGACCGATGAGAAAGATCGCGTAATCGGTACCCGCCGCGATCGCCAACGAGGACAGCATGGCGACGACGAACGTAGAGAATCCCAGCAGGCCGTTGCTCCCGAGGAGCGCGACAAGTCCTCTGGCGGTCCCCATTTCGAAACCGACCATGACGAGAACCAGTAGCACCGTGCTGATGGAACGGTAGGCGATGAAGAGCATGATCATGATGACCACGCCGGTCACGCCCATCATCTTGAACATGCTTTTGTCGGCGGCTTCGTTCATGTCCGTGGTCAGCGGGGCCGGCCCGGTGACGTAGACGTTGAGCCCTTGGGGCCGTGCTGAATTGCTGACGATGTCCCGCACCGCCTTGACGGATTCGTTTCCTTCGGTGCTGCCCTGGTTACCCGCCAGATTGAGTTGGACGTAGGCGGCTTTGCCGTCCCGGCTCTGGACACCGGCGGCCGTGAGTGGATCGCCCCACACGTTCTGGACGTGCTGCACGTGCTTGGGATCGGCCCGCAGCTTTGTCACCAGGCCGTCGTAGTAGCGGCGCGCCTCGTCGCCGAGCGGCTTGTCACCCTCCAGGACAATCATCGCGGTGCTGTCGGAATCGGACTCGTGGAAGGTGGCACCGATGTGCTTGGCGGCGATCATCGCCGGCGCGTCTTGCGGTGACATCGTCACCGCGTGGTTGCGCGCCACCGATTCGATCGGCGGCACAAGCACATTCAGCGCGACGGTCAACAGCAGCCAGCCCAGCAAGATCGGCACGGCGAACCTGCGGACAAACCGCATGAATTTCGGGCGAGTCTCGTTGTGGGTGCTCATGCGGCCTTCACCAAACAGGAAGTCTGCGCGTGGTGTCCGGCCGAGGACCGCTCATCCTTGACCTCGCCGTTGACGGTGATACGGCACCCGATGTCATCGCTATTGCCCTGTGCCACAACGCTCGCGAACACGGCCGGCACGGTCGTCGTGATCGTGAAGTCCCAGGGCAGGGTGGTGAAGTTCGCCTGTTGTGGCTTCGCTGCGCTGTCCAGGTAGCTCACGCTTCCCGTTGTGCCGCTGGGGCCGTAGACCGCGTAAGTCACCCGCTTCACGTGCGAAGCCTCGAGTGGCGCGGCGCTGCTGCCGGTCACCGAGAAGATTTCGTCGGTGCCGAATACGCCGCGCAGCCGCATGACGGCGTCACCGCCGAGGGCAACCGCCACCACGACGACGAGCGGCACCCAGGCGCGTTTGGCGAACGTCAACATCGAGACCCCCTTGATCGGTGCTCTTCCGTGCGACGGGCAATCCCTGCCCGCGCCGTCAGCATATACCCTACGGGGTATGGTATAAAGGGTGCATGGCGATCACAGGCAACGGCAGCGGACCGGACAAAGAAGGCGTCGCGAGGCACGACCCCGGCGACATCGACGTCGTCCTCACCCGGTTACGTCGGGCGCACGGTCAGCTCGGTGGAGTCATCTCGATGATCGAGCAGGGGCGTAGCTGCAAAGACGTCGTGACGCAGTTGGCGGCGGTGTCGAAGGCGTTGGACCGCGCCGGGTTCAAGATCATCGCGTCCGGCCTGCGCGACTGCATCACGCGGGAAGACGATCAGCCGGCGCTGTCCATCGATGAACTGGAAAAACTGTTCCTCAGCCTGGCGTAAGGGCCCGGCTGCTACGGAAGGGGAAGAGGCAAATGTCCTCAGCGCAGCGCGATCACACCGAACCGAAGGTGACGCTGTGGCTAGACCCGGTGTGCCCGTTCTCATGGAACACCGCGCGTTGGCTGCACGCCGTCGCCGAGAAGGCCGGCTGGGCCGTCGATTGGCGGCTGATGAATCTGGCCGTTCTCAATGAGGGCCGCGAACTGCCGCCCGCCCAGCGGGCCCGGATGCGTGACTCACAACAGATCGGCCGGCTGATGGCCGCCATCGCCCGCGAACCGGACGCCACCGGATGGGCGGCCGCGTATTTCGCCTTCGGGAAGCGTTACTTCGACCGTTCGGAACCCCTGGATGCCGGCCTCGTCGCGCACACGCTGACGACGGTCGGCGCCCGCGGCGCCCTCGCCGCGGCGGTCTCGGACGCCACCCTGGACGAACTCGTGCGCCGGGAGCATCAGGCTGGGCAAGACGCGCTGGGTGAAACCGGCGGCAGCCCGATCCTGCAGATCGGCGAGCACGCATTCTTCGGGCCGGTCCTGACCGCGCTACCGGACACGCACGCCGCCGCCGCGCTGTTCGATGCGGTCGCCACGTTGGCCGCAACACCGCAATTCGCTCAGTTGCAACGGCCACGTACTGCGGCCTGACGCGGTACACGGCGAAAACTTGGGTAGTTCAACGCTGAAAGAGGAGAAACACATGACATCGGGATTGAGCACCACGCTGCACACCTCGTTCGAGGACGCGGTGGACCGAACCACAAAGGCGCTGGCCGATCAGGGTTTCGGCGTACTGACCACCATCGATGTGAAAGCGACGCTGAAGCAAAAGCTCGGGGAGGAGATGGAGGACTATCTCATCCTGGGTGCCTGCAACCCCGCGCTGGCGCATCGCGCACTGGACATCCATCGCCAGATCGGCCAGTTATTGCCGTGCAACGTGGTGGTGCGTTCCGACCCGGCCGGCGACGGCGACGCAGTCCTGGTCGAGGCGATGGATCCGCAACTCATGGTCAAAGTCACCGGCCAGGCGGGCGCATTGCAGGACGTCGCGGACCAGGCGACCGCCAAGCTGCAAGCGGCGATCGGCGCACTGGGCTGACGCGTCGGCAGATGCGTCGCCGCCCACCGACCGCTGTCTCGCGGCTTCCCCGGGGGACCCGCGTGACGCACCGGCCGCGCATCCTTCCTGAAAGGCGTTGATTTGTCGGTGCTTTCAGGCCTGGTGGCAGCGAAGCTGACCGCACCGGCGGTGGTGATCGCGCTGTCTCCCGTGCCCATTGTGGTGTCGTTGCTGCTGCTTGTTCACCATGACCGGCCGTATACGTCCAGTGTCGCCTACCTCCTGGGAAGATTGGTTTCGCTGGGAACGCTCACGTTCGCGTTCATGCGCGTCCCGCGACTGTTCGACATGCTGCTGCAACCCGCCCCCCGATGGGTCGACTGGGTGACAATGGCCGGAGGCGCAACCCTCGTGGGGTTGGGGGCGCGCCTGTGGTGGTTGCGTCGCGGTTCGGCCTCCCCTCCCGGATGGGAGGGGAGTGTTGGCACCATAAGCCCTGTGGCGGCGGCCGGAATCGGCATGTTTCCAATGCTGGCCAACCCAAAAGTGTTGGCCGCCAGCGCGGCCGTCGGTGCCGAGATCGCCCCCTTCTCCGGTGCGAGCGCCGTTACCGCCGTCGCCTACTACACCCTCCTGGCGAATTCGACTGTGGCAGCGCCGATCCTCGCTTACTTTGTCGTCGGCCCGCGCATCGATTCGCGACTTGAACGGCTACGACATTGGATTCAGCGTCGGCACCGAGAGATCATGGCGGTCACGCTCGTGATCGTGGGCATCGCGGTCGTGCTGTACGGCTTGGCCTGACAGCGGGCGCGCCACGGCATCGCCGTGCGCTGTCAGTCTTGTTCGCTTCGCGCTTCCGCCCCGGTCTCGCCGGCATCGAAATCGTCATCGGCCCCGGCCGCTCCGACGTAGGAGCCATCCTCCTCGCCTGCGGCGGCACGCGACCGCGTTTGGTGCGTTTCGGGTTCGACGTCGGGCTCGGATTTGTGTCCCTTATCTTCGAGCATGCTTTCCTTCCCTGCAGCTCATTGCCTTCGGAAAGGGATTCCCTCGTTGCTCTTGGTGAAACACACTCGAGCTAGCGCGCCAGGAAATCGAGCAGCGCGGCATTGAATTCCTCGGGATGGCTGATGTGGCAGCCGTGCGGCCCGTCGGCGATCACCCGCAGTTCGCTGCCCGATATCGCTTCGTGCGTGCGCAGTGCCGACCCGTGCAGCGGCACGGATTCGTCGCCCTCGCCGTGGATGATCAGCGTCGGCACCGACACCCGCGCCAGGTCACCCCGGAAGTCGGTGTTGGCCCACGCGGCCATGCACGCCAGCGACGCCTCCTTGCTCGCCTGCTTGCACAGCCCGAGCGCGGCGTCGCGCGTCGCACCGCTCACGCGCAATTGCCCGTTGGCGGTGAAGAATTCGGTCATTTGTTGGTCGTAGAAGGCGTCTTGGTCCTTGACGAACGCGGCGGTCGCCCGCGCCGCGTCCTTCATGGTGAGCGGCCCGTCCGGATTGGCGGTGGTCTGCAACAGGTACGGGGTCACCGACGAGGCGAACACGACGCTGTGCACCCGGTCGGCGCCGTAGGTCGACAGGTAGCGGGCGATCTCGCCGCCCCCCATGGACGAGCCCACCAGAGTGAGGCTACGCAGGTCGAGGGACTCGATCAGGCTGTGCAGATCGTGCGTGAGGCTTTCGTAGCTGTAGCCGGTGAGCGGCTTGTCGCTGCGACCGAACCCACGCCGGTCATACGTGATGACCCGATAGCCGGCGGCGTGCAGGACCGGGACCTGAGCCGACCATGCCTGCCCGGACAGTGGCCAGGGGTGCATGAGCAATACCGGTCGACCCGTGCCACCGGTGTCGTCGAGATGCAGGCGGGTGTCTTTGACAAGTCCGTGATGCGCGATCACATCGGGCATGAAGCGGCCCTTCCGTGAGATGGGTGCGTCCGTTCACCGGCTACTACCCGCGAGGGCCCGGGGCTAACCGTGCGGCCCAACGCTATTGTTATCAGCCGAAACCAAGGAGAACACGCATGCGAACCTTTGAATCAGTCGCCGACCTCACCGCCGCGGCGGGCGAGACTCTGGGACACAGTGACTGGGTCACCATCACCCAGGAAGACATCAACCTGTTCGCCGACGCGACCGGCGATCACCAGTGGATCCACGTCGATCCGGAGCGAGCCGCGTCCGGGCCGTTCGGCAAGACCATCGCCCACGGTTTCATGACCCTGGCGCTGTTGCCTCAGCTGCAGCACCAGATCTACACCGTCAACGGCATCAAGCTCGCAATCAACTACGGCCTCAACAAGGTTCGTTTTCCCGCGCCGGTTCCGGTCGGCTCGCGGGTGCGCGCGCAACTCTCGCTGGTCAGCGTCGACGACGTGGGCAACGGCGCCGTGCAGGCCACCCTCTCGACCATCGTCGAGATCGAGGGCTCGGCCAAGCCGGCGTGCGTGGCCGAGAGCGTCGTCCGCTTCGTCGCCTAAAACCCGCGCCGACGACGCGCCCCGAAACCCGCATCGAGCGTCGACTTGTTGGGGTGGATAACGGGGCGGTTTCACGCGGTGTTTGCAACAGCGGGTGGTTTTGACGGGTTGGAGAGTAGTTCGTCGAGGGCTTCGGCGGGGGTTTTCCAGCCCAGTGTTTGGCGGGGCCGGTTGTTGAGTTTGGCGGCGACGTAGTCGAGGTAGTCGGCGGGAAACGCGGATAGGTCGGTGCCTTTAGCAAAGTATTGGCGCAGCAGTCCGTTGGTGTTTTCGTTGGTGCCGCGCTGCCACGGTGAGTGGGGGTCGCAAAAGTAGATATCCAGTTGGGCGGCCTCGGCGATGGCGATGTGGTTGGCCATTTCTTTGCCTTGATCCCAGGTCAGTGTTTTGCGCAGGATTGCCGGCAGCTGCGCCATTTTGGCCACGATGGCCTCCTGCAGCGCCAGCGCTGTGTGGTCCTCAGGCAGGTGCAGCAGCATCACGAACCGCGTCATCCGCTCCACCACGGTGCCGATCGCCGAGGCCGATGCGGCGCTGCCCAGGATCAGATCGCCCTCCCAATGCCCGGGTACGGCGCGGTCTTCGACCTCGGGTGGGCGCTCGCTGATGTTGACCATGTTCGGGATGCGGCCGCGGCGCTGATCGGCGCGGCGCTGGGGTTTGCGCAGTGCACGCCCGGTGCGCAGGCAGCTGTGCAACTCGCGGCGCAAGTTCCCTTTGCCCTGAACGTAAATCGCTTGATAGATCGTCTCGTGGGACACCCGCATCTCCGCCTCGTCGGGAAAATCCATCACCAGCCGCTGAGCAATCTGGGTGGGACTGTGCTGGTCTTGCAACCGAGTCTGCACCTCATCATGCAGCCGCTGGTTGGTGGCCAGCTTGCCCGGTTTGGGCCGGCGAGCCCGCTCCCGGGCGCGCGCATGGGCCTTACTCGCGCGATAACGCGGCCGGGGATCCCACCCGCCGCGCCATCGGGCGCCGAATCGATACCGCGCCCGGTAGCGCCCGCGGCACCACCCATTGCGGTTGATCTCACGCATCACCGTCGTTGGGTGACGACCCAACCGATTCGCGATGTCACGGATCGACTCGCCACGGGCCACACCGTCCTGGATCTCTTCGCGCTCCTCATAGCTCAGCCGAGGCCGCGAGCGGGGCCCAACTGCTGGAAACTTTGGTCTCACCCCGCCAGCATCAGCAAACCATTGCTGACCACTGGACATCGACACGCCGACAGCCACCCCGGCCTCACCGGGCGACATTCCCTCCTTGATGTGATCCCAAAACCGACGGCCCAACCATGACAACGACGACGGACGCACAACAACTCCTCATCTAGAAGCTGTTGCATTCACCCCCTGAAGGGAAGCGGGTTTTTCGCCCAACAGGTCGACGCTCGACGTTAGAACTCGGCGACCGCGTGTTCCAGGCGTTCAGCCAGCCGCGCCTGGGCTTCCGCCCGCCGGGTGGGGATATGGGCCGACGGGAAAGGCGTTGTCACCGGCTCGTATTCGCGCAGCGTGCGGCGGGCCACCGTCATCTTGTGCAGCTCGGTGGCGCCGTCGGCGATGCCCAGCGACTCGGCGGCGACCATCATTTTGACGAAGGGCATCTCGTCGGAGACGCCGAGCGCGCCGTGCAGGTGCATGGCCCGCTGCGCGACGTCGTGCAGCACCTGGGGCATCGCGACCTTCACCGCCGCGATGTCGCGCCGCACCTTCTGGTAATCGTGGTGCTTGTCGATCAACCACGCGGTGCGCAGCACCAGCAGCCGGAACTGTTCGATCTGGATCCAGCTGTCGGCGATCTTCTCCTGGGTCATCTGGAAATCGGCGAGCCGCCCGTGCCGGGTTTTGCGTGACACCGCTCGTTCGCACATCATGTCGAAGGCACTGCGCGCCAAGGCAATTGTGCGCATCGCGTGGTGGATCCGCCCCCCGCCGAGCCGGGTCTGCGCGATCATGAACGCCTGCCCCTCACCGCCGAGCACGTGATCGGCGGGCACCCGCACGTCGTTGTAGCGGACGTAGGCGTGGCTGGCGCGCTGTGACGACTCCGCGCCGACGCCGACGTTGCGCACGATCTCGATGCCCGGCGTCTCGGCGGGAACGATGAACAGCGACATCTTGTCGTAGGTGCGGGCGTCGGCGTTGGTGACCGCCATGACGATGAAGAACGACGCGTGTTTGGCGTTGGTGGAGAACCACTTTTCGCCGTTGATGACCCAGTAGTCGCCGTCACGGATGGCCGCGGTGACGAACTGCCCCGGGTCGGAACCCCCCTGGGGTTCGGTCATCGAATAGCACGAGGTGATCTCGCCGTCCAAGAGCGGCTGCAGATAGCGCGCCTTTTGCTCGTCGGTGCCGAACAGCGCGAGAATCTCGGCATTGCCGGAGTCCGGCGCTTGGCAGCCGAAGACCGACGGGGCCCAGCGGGATCTGCCCAGGATTTCGTTGAGCAGCGCGAGTTTGACCTGACCGAAGCCCTGGCCGCCCAACTCCGGGCGCAGGTGCGCGGCCCACAGCCCCTGCTCCTTCACCTGCTGCTGCAAGGGCCGCAGGACGGCCATCATCTCGGCGTTCTTCTTGTCGTAGGGGTCGAGGGCGACCAGATCGAGCGGCTCCAGCTCCTCGGCCATGAATTTTTCAACCCAGTCCAGCTTCGCCTGGTATTCGGGGTCAGTTTCGAAGTCCCACACCGTGGCCACCATTCCCCGGCGCCGCGCCGCGCCGGACTCGTTGCTGAAGCCACCCCATCCTAGAGCGGGGCGAACAAGGATCAGACTTCGCCGCGGGTGTCGATCACCCGCTGGGCGATGTCGATGAGCTTGGTCTGGCTCTCCTGCGACAGCCGACGCAGCAATTCGAAGGCGCGCACGTCGTCGACGCCGTAGCGCTCCATGATGATGCCCTTGGCCTGCCCGATTCGGTCTCGCGTCGACAGGGCCGACTGCATCTGCAGCCCGTGGCGCCCGGCCATGATCGCCGAGGCGGCATGCGCGGCGAACACGGTTCCGATGGTCTCGGCTTCGGTGTCCCACACGCCGGACTGGAAACTGAACAGGTTCAGCGCGCCGGCGGTGCGTTCCGCGGTGTACAGCTTGAACGACAGGCCGCCGAGCACGCCGCGTTCGACTGCCGCCGGGGCGTACCGGGGCCAGCGCGGTTCGTCGCGCATGTCGTCGCTGCGCACGATCGTTTCCTTGAGGGCCGCGTCGTGACACGGCCCCTCACCGAAATCGTGCTGCAGCTTGTCGAGCTGGGCGACCAGGCTGTCGGTGTCCGCGACCGATTCGAACTCCCCACCCGCCTTGAGCAGCAGCACCCCAGCGAGGTCGGCGGCCGGTATCAGCTCGACCGCGGCGGCCGTCACGTCGGCGAGGACGTCGTCGAGCGAGCGTGGCGTGGCGATCTCACGCGCAAGATCGGCCATCCGCACGGCCAGCTCGTGTGCTGCGGTTGGGTCTGGAGACTCCATGGGACCGAATTGTCCACGATGTGGTCCGCTGCGTCACTGTCGGGCGGCGCTCCGATCGGCCTGGCTCAGCGCAACTTCGGCAGGACGTCGGTCCGGTAGAAGTCGATGGCGGCGATCGGGTCGTCCTGGGGAAAGTGCAGGAAGGGAACGGCGCCTGCGTCGAGCACCCGCTGCACGGCGCTGACGTGCGGGGCGGGGTCGGTGCCGACGGTCCAGCCGGCCAACACCTTGTCGATGGGGTTGGACTCGGCGGCGCGCTGGATCTCGACGGGATTGGGTTGGTCGACGGCGCCGGCCGTGAAACGCCACAGCGTCGCCGCGCGCGCGGCCTTCGCCTTGTCGCCGACGACCGCGAACACTTCGGCGCGTTTACCCAACGTGCCCACATCGCGCCCGGCCGCCTGGGCTCCGGCACCGAAGGCCGCCAACAGTTTTGGGTTCGTCACGTCGTGGGCCTGGGTGATCCAGCCGTCGCCGTACTGTCCGGCCAGTTTCGCGCTCTTCGGGCCGCCGGCCGCCACGAAGATCGGCGGCGGGGTGGCCGGGACGTCGTAAAGCTTCAACGAATTCGTCTGAAAGTACCGACCGGAGAAGGAGATTCGCGATCCGCTCCACAACCGGCGGATCAGGTCGATCGCCTCGACCAGCCGGTCATGGCGCTCGGCGTAGTTGCCGTAGGCATTGGTGGTGGCCTGTTCGTTGAGGCGCTCGCCCGTGCCGACTCCCAGAAACACCCTGCCCGGGTTGAGGATTTCCATCGAGGCGAAGGCCTGCGCGACCGTGGCGGGGTGGTAGCGGTAGGTCGGGCAGGTCACCCCGGTGCCGAACGAGATCCGGCTGGTGGCGCTGCCCACCAGCGCCAGCGTGAGCCACGGGAA
This sequence comes from Mycobacterium sp. NTMscope_MAC_269, assembly GCF_976985695.1. Classification (NCBI taxonomy): domain Bacteria; kingdom Bacillati; phylum Actinomycetota; class Actinomycetes; order Mycobacteriales; family Mycobacteriaceae; genus Mycobacterium; species Mycobacterium sp. NTMscope_MAC_269. The sequence goes on along the minus strand of NZ_OZ335668.1, from coordinate 4,542,203 downwards.
CATCGAATGGCCCTGGTTGTCCTGCCACGGCTGTATGTGGTCGCTGGCCCACACGTAGTGGAAACCCGCCTCCTCGGCCGCCTGAGCCTGCGCCACCAGCCGATCGGTGCGGAACTGCTCGTGGGACAGCACCAACCCCACGCGCTTGCTCGACGGCGAACCGGTGGACTTGCCGTGACCGGTGCCCGGTTTCGCGCAGCCGTCCGCCAGCCCGACGGACCCGAGTACGCCCGCGCCGGCGGCCACCCGCCCGAACGCTCGCCGCGACATGCCGATCACCGGGTCGGCATACCCGCGCCGCCTCACCCACACACCCACTAGCGTGACGTGGATGACCCCGCACGTCCGCCCGGCGCGCAAGGCCGACGTCCGCGAGCTGTCGCGCACCCTGGCCCGCGCGTTCTATGACGACCCGGTGATGATCTGGCTGATGCCCGACGCGGTCAAGCGCACCGCGCACCTGACCCGGCTGTTCGCGACGATGACCCGCCACCACCATCTGGCGCGCGGCGGGGTGGAGGTGGCCGAGGACTCCGGCATCGGCGCTGCGGCGCTGTGGGATCCGCCGGATCAGTGGCAGGAGACGCCCGGCGCGCAGCTGGCGATGACACCCACGTTCCTGCGGGTGTTCGGTCTGCGTTCGATGCGCGGGCGCGCGGTCCAGGAATTGATGAAGAGCGTGCACCCCGAGGAACCGCACTGGTATCTGGCGGTGATCGGCAGCGACCCGGCGGTCCGCGGTCAGGGATTCGGTCAGGCCCTGATGAGATCGCGGCTGGACCGCTGCGACGCCGAATACTGCCCGGCCTACCTCGAGTCCACCAAAGCCGAAAACGTCCCGTATTACGAGCGTTTCGGCTTCAGCGTCACCCAGGAGATCGTGCTGCCGGACGGCGGCCCGACGATGTGGGCCATGTGGCGCACGCCGCGGGCCCGCGTTTAGTCACCCAATCCGGCGGGCAACCGTTTTGGCATGAGCGACAACCCCCACGCCGACGATCTGGTCGACCCCGCCGACTTTCCCGAAGAGGGCGGCCCGGGTGACACCCTGAACGCGAGCGAAGGTACCGACTCGGACGAACTGCGCAACGACGACGGCGACATCGTCGTCGATCCCCCCGAGGACTGGAGTGAGGCCAACCGTTTCGGTGTGACGGCGAGAGAAGAACGGGAGGGCGAATCCCTCGACGACCGGCTGGCCGCCGAAGAGCCCGATGTGCCGGATGACATCGAGCCCGTCGACCCCGTCGACAAGGCCCCGCGGCGCGCGCACCGCGGTCAGATCGACGGCACACCGGAAGACGGCGATTCGCTCTACGACGTCGTCGACGAGTAAGTCAGTGCTCGCCTGTTTACTGCCGCCGGCGTGATCAGGGGGTGCTTTGCCACCCGGCGATGCCGGTCGCGATCATCCGCAACTGCTTGACGGCGAGCCGGCGGATGTCCTCGGTGGCCTCGGCGCTCCGCGAATCCTCGATGGCCTCCGCGATGACGATCATGGCGTTGACGAACAGGGTCGCCAGCACGTTGAGGTCCTCGGTGGTCCACTTGTTCAACCCCGGGAACCGCGCCAGGTCGGTGGCCAGCTCCGACGTGATCAGCCGGATCTCGGTGCGAATGGCGTAGCGCAGCACGGACAGCCCGCTGTTGCGCTCGCGACCGATGAGCCTCCAGTGCTCGCGCCGGTCGGCCACGCTGGCGACCAGGATCTCGACGGACGACTCGATCACCCGGTTCGGGTCCAACTTGCCGGCGCGCGCGTCGCGCAGGGTGTCACGCAGGCTGCGAAACGACTCGTCGATCAGGACCAGGCCGAGCGCCTCCATCGACTCGAAATGGCGGTAAAACGCCGCCGGCACGATCCCGACCTCGCGGGTCACCTCGCGCAGGCTCAGGCTGGAAAAGCTGCGGTCCTGCAACAGCTTGAGGGCCGCGGCGATGATGGCGCGCCGCGTCGCCTCCTTGCGCTCCTCGCGCGACTGGCTTTCCCGCGAGCGTTCGCGTCCGGAGCCGCGCGCCCGTGAGCTAGGAGTACGGCTGTTCACTATGTGAACCCTACCACATCCGGCTAGTAAACCCTTGACGACCTGGCTGTTGCGGTCGCACGGTGTACATATGTTCACTCAAACCGCTCAAGCTTCTGGCCGAGTCCTCGCGCGGACGTTCCGCCAGCGCGTGTTGGGTTCAGAGCTCCTAGACCTGCTGACCGGTCCGCACGGCGTCGACCGCTACACCGAACTCGTCGCACCGACCTGGACGCTGGGCGAAGCCCGCGCCAAGGTGACCGACGTGCGCCGGACCACCCCCCGCAGCGTCACGCTCACCCTGACCCCCAACGACACCTTCCTGGCCGCGAACTCCGTCCGAGCCGGACAGTACGTCAACCTGACCGTCGAGATCGACGGGCGGCGGCACACCCGCTGCTACTCGCCGGCCAATGCCGAAGGGACGACCACCCTCGAACTGACCATCGGCCGGCACGAGGGAGGGCTGGTCTCCAACCATCTGTACGAACACGCCCGCCCCGGCATGGTGATCGGTCTGGCCGGCGTCGGCGGCGACTTCACGCTGCCGCCGCACGGCTCGCAACGACCGCGCCGGATCCTCTTCGTCTCCGGGGGAAGCGGGATCACTCCGGTGATGGCGATGCTGCGCACCCTGCTCGCCCAGGACCATCGCGGCGAGATCGCCTTCGTCCACTACGCGCGCACACCCGCGGAGGCCTGCTATCGCGACGAACTGGCCGCGATGCCCTCGGTGCAGGTACTGCACGGTTACACCCGCTCACAGGGCGGCGATCTGGATGGCCGCTTCGGCGCGGAGCACCTGGCCGCCGCGATGCCCTCGCCCGATGCGGTATTCGTGTGCGGGCCATCGGCTTTGGTCGAGGCCGTGCGCGAGCACTGTGACACCGTGTACACCGAAAGCTTCGTCCCACCGGCCTTCGACCCGCCGGCGAACCCGTCGGGCGGGCGAGTCACGTTCTCCGACAGCGGTGTCGACGTCGTCGACGACGGACGCTCGCTGCTGGAGCAGGCCGAATCCGCGGGCCTCTCCCCGGAAAACGGCTGCCGCATGGGCATCTGCCACACCTGCACCCGGCGCAAAACCGCCGGAACCGTGCGCAACCTGGTCACCGGCGCGGTCTCGACCGCTCCCGATGAGGACGTGCAGATCTGCGTGTCCGTTCCGGTCGGTGACGTCGACCTGTCCCTCTAACAGCAACCAAGCTCGCGAATGTGAATTATGCGACGGCCGCACCGCGTGTCGCGTCGCGAGATTCACAGTCGCGGCGGAATCCGGAGGAAATGCCATGACACAGAACAAGATCACCCTGACACCCGAACAGGCCGACGCCTTCGGCCGCGAGCTCGACGCCATCAAAGAGCGCGTGATGGCCGACCTCGGCGAAAAGGACGCCGAGTACATTCGTCGCGTCATCAAGACCCAGCGCGCCCTGGAGGTCGGCGGACGCGTGCTGCTGTTCCTGCCGCCGGCCTGGCTGCTGGGCACCGGCATGCTCGGCGTGGCCAAAATCCTGGACAACATGGAGATCGGCCACAACATCATGCACGGCCAGTACGACTGGATGCGCGACCCGGCGATCTCCGGTCGCACCTTCGAGTGGGACACCGCGTGCCCGGCGGATCAATGGCGGCACTCGCACAACTACATGCACCACACCCACACCAACATCGTGGGTATGGACCGCGACATCGGCTACGGCATCCTGCGGATGAGCGAGGACCAGCGCTGGCAGCCGTACTTTTTGGGCAACCCGATCTACGCCTTCCTGCTGATGGTGTTGTTCCAGTACGGCGTCGCGCTGCACGAACTGGAAACCGAGCGCATCCGCTCCGGCGAGATCGGCCTCGAGGACAAGCGCGAGGTGCTGCGGGCGATCTGGCAGAAGACCCGGCGGCAGACGCTCAAGGACTACGTCGCGTTCCCGCTGCTGGCCGGCCCCTTCGCGCCGTTCGTCTTCACCGGCAATCTCACGGCGAACCTGATGCGCAACGTGTGGTCGTACATGATCATCTTCTGCGGCCACTTCCCCGATGGCACACAGGAATTCACCGTCGAGGAAACCAAGGACGAGTCGCGTGGCATGTGGTACTTCCGCCAGGTCCTCGGCTCGGCGAACCTCACCGGCGGCAGGCTCTTTCATCTGCTGTCCGGCAACCTCTCCCACCAGATCGAGCACCACCTGTTCCCGGACATGCCGGCCCGCCGCTACGCGGAGATCGCGCCCGAGGTGCAACGGATCTGCGAGCGCTACGGCATCCCGTACAACCGCGGGCCCCTGCTGCGGCAGTTCGGCACCGTCGTCCGCAAGATCGTCAGGCTGACCTTCCCGGACGGCTGGCTGCCCAAGCCCGGCGCCGAGGAGCCCGCCGTTCGCGAGCCGGTCGCCGCGTAAGTCGGGGCCGTTCCGGCATTGCCTTGTGCCGGGCGAAGGGGACAATGAGGTCCGTGGAATGGACCGGCGCGCGCTATGCGGACACTCCGACCGTGGAGGCCTCGACGTGGATCGACGCCGATCCCGAGCGCGTCTGGAGCCTGGTCTGCGACATCGCGCTGATGCCCGCGGTCAGCAACGAACTCCAGGCGGTGGAGTGGGCGGAGGGATCGGACGGCCCGCGGGTCGGCGCCCGCTTCGTCGGGCACAACGAGCATGAGGCCTTCGGTCAATGGAGCACCACGTCGCAGATCGTCGCGTGCGATGAGCCACGCGAATTCGCCTGGGCCGTCGGCCAACCCGACAACCCGGCCGCAACTTGGCGATTCCGGCTGACTCCCCGCGACGGCGGCACCGCCCTGAACTACTGGATGCAGATGGGTCCGGGCCGCTCGGGGCTGTCGACCGCGATCGACTCGATGCCCGACAAGGAACAAAAGATCGTGTTCGTGCGGATGCGGGAGTTCGAGGCCGCGATCGGAAAGACCCTGGCGTCGATCAAACGGCTGGCCGAGCACGGAGTGCGGTGATGCGGACCGCCACCACGGTGGAGTTCTCCGGTACCGGGAACGACGCCGGGCAGGTCGTGGCGCTCGCGGTCGAGGCAGAGAAGCTGGGCCTCGACGTGTGCTGGGTGGCCGAGGCGTGGGGCGCGGACGCGCCGTCGGCGCTGGGCTACCTGGCCGCGCGCACCGAGCGGATGCTGCTGGGGTCCGGCGTGATTCAGGCCGGCACCCGCTCACCCGTCCTGGTCGCCCAGACCGCGATCACGCTGTCCAACCTGTCGAACGGGCGGTTCATGCTCGGTTTGGGCGCCTCGGGCCCGCAGGTGATCGAGGGCCTGCACGGCGTCCCGTTCGCCCGACCGCTGGCGCGCATCTCGGAAACGATCGACATCGTCCGGCAGGTGTTCGCGGGTGGAAAGGTTTCATACACCGGAAAGGAATTCGAGCTGCCCCGACCCGGCGGCGAGGCGGTGCCGATGCGCTTGTCGACGCGGCCGGAACACCCCATCCCGATCTACCTGGCCACCCTGTCACCGGCGATGCTGCGGTTGACCGGACGGATCGCCGACGGGTGGCTGGGCACCAGCTTCGTCCCGGAAGGCGCGGCGGACGCCTACTTCCGCCACCTCGACGAGGGCCTGGCGGCGGCCGGGCGCACCCGTGCCGACATCGACATCTGCCAGGGCGCCGAAGTCGCTTTCGCCGCGGACGAAGACGAGTTGCGGGGCATGGTCGCCGGCCGCAAGAAAGAGCTCGCGTTCAGCCTTGGCGGGATGGGATCGTCGGGCACGAACTTCTACAACCGGGCCTACGGCCGGCAGGGCTGGGCCGACGTCGCCGCCGAGGTGCGCGAGCGCTGGCAGCGCGGGGACCGGGACGGAGCGGCCGCCCTGGTGACCGACGAGATGGTGTTGGCGACCACGCTGATCGGGACCGAACCGATGGTGTCCGCGCGCCTTGCGGTGTGGCGCGATGCCGGCGTCAACACGGTGCGGCTCTATCCCGCGGGCGACACGCTCGACGCCAAGCTGGAGACGCTGGGCCGCGCCATCGAGCTGGTCCGGCAGACGCCGGCTCCGTGACGGCCGCCGAACGTGCACTGGCTGCGAGTTCTCGCCCTTTTCTCGCCCCCAGTGCACGCTCGGCGGATCAGCTGGTGGTCGTGGGCGCGTCGGCCGCCTTGACGAGTCGCACCTCCGGGCGCTGCGGCACCCCGTCGGCGAGAAACCACCGGAAGGCCAGGTTGCCGCGCGGGTAGCCCAGCGTGGTCAGGGAATTCGGGTGCGCGGTCTTCGCGCCGGACAACACGATCGTCACCGACCCGTCGCTGTTGGCGACGGCGCTGTGGCCGTTGATCGAGCAACGCGCGTCGGGGCCCTCCGACGCGCCGTAGGTGGCCATGAACTGGTTCCAGACGACCATGTTCCAGAACCTGCACGCCGGCGGCCGATGCGTGATCACCAGCGCCTCGTCGTCGTCGAGCACGAAGCTGCCGTACGAGTAGCAGGCGTCGCGAGCCGACCAGCCGAAGTTGGCGTCGGGAACCTGGTAGGGGTCGGCGAATGCGTTTGCGGCGTGGGCGGTTTCGTGTCCGAGGGCGTGGGAATCCTCGACCCGGTTCCCGACGGCCAGCGGCACGATGGCGAACATGGTCTGCAGCCAGGTCGCGACCGCACGCAGGCGCGTCGCGGTCTCCGTGTCGCCATGCCGGATCGGCGCCGGCGCGTCGAGCGCCTCGATCCGCCAGACGACGGGGCGTCCGGTCAGAGGATCGGCCTGGTAGTCACGGGTCATCAGAACCGCGGCGTCGGCCGTCGGTGGGAATTCGAAGGAGAAGTTGCCGTCGGCGTCGATGTCGAGGTCGCTGTCGCGGACGATCGCGACCACCCGGTCCGACCATGCCCCGAGCGTCGGTTCGTTGTAGGCGGTGACCGAGAAGTACACGCTGTCACCCTTGTTGCCGCTGATGCGATAGCGGCGGGCGGGATCGATCGGGCAGATGTGATAGTAGGCGTCGGTGTTGTCCCCGCCCCAGCGCCGGTCGCGGCGAAACGGCGTGTTCACCGCGACGAACTGCGGCCGATCGGGTTCGGGGAACAGGTAGGTGTCCAAGGCCACGCCCAGCGTGGTGGCCAGCATGCGGTAGCCATCGGCGATGTGCCGGTCGTCGGTGACGGAGCGGTCGCCCTCCAGAAACGAACGATCCAGACCGCCAAGGGTTTTCAGTAGTTCCCGCCACGCGGCCGTCGACTCGTGCGTCATGCGCTGATTCCTTTCAGGAGCAACTTTGTCGTGCGATCGACCCACGCGTCGTCGAGCTCGGTGGCGCGGGTGAGCAGGGCGACCAGCGTGATGCCGGCGATGGTCTCCGCCAGTTCCGCGGCGGTCACCTCCGGGCGCACCTCGCCGCGGGTCGCGGCCGCGGCGAGCCAGTCGGCCAGTCCGCCGCCGATGATGCCGGCGAAGCGCTCCAGCAACGCCGAGTGCAGGCTCGGGTCCGCGGCCATTTCGCCGATCAGGCCCGGCAGGGCCGCCCGGGCGGATGGTGTAGTAAGGAAAACCATTGTGCGGCGCACCATCTCGCGCAGGCCATCGGGTGTCGAGCCGCTATCGGGGATGGCGGTGCCGGCGCCGATCGGGAATACCGCTTCGTGCACCAGATGTGCCTTGCTGGGCCAGCGGCGGTAGATCGCGGGCTTGCTGGTGCCGGCGCGCTGGGCGATGGCGGAGACCAACAGCCCCGCATAACCCGACTCGGCGAGCAGTTCCACCGTCGCGCGCAACACCGCGGCGTCGATACGCGGATCGCGGGGCCGGCCAAAATCAACAACCATTACGAAACTCAGAGTAACATAAGTCGCCGTGACCGATGCCGTTCGCTCCGTTTCCCTCGATGACCTGGCCGTACCCCGATTCAGCGCCGAGGGTCAGCAGATCCTCGACATGATGACCGCGCTGGCCCCGCAGTGCCCGCTGGACGCCGACGCCCTGCACGCCAAGGCCGTCGAGGACACCGGCCTGCATGATTTCGGGCCCGACGACTACCGCGAACGCCTCGACGTCTACCTCGCCGCGCTGCGCGAGATCGACGGCCTGCACGGCGCCGGCGCGGTCAACTTCTACGGGCAACTGCTGCAGATCCTCAAAAACCGGCTGCTGCTGGCCGACCTGCTGCGGCGCCATCCCGAGATCAACGACATCGAACTGACCTCGCCCGTGGTGATCGCCGGGCTGCCGCGTACCGGCACCACACACCTGCACAACCTGCTGGCGGCCCCACCCACCTTCCGCACCATGCCGTACTGGGAAAGCAACGAGCCCTTCCCGATGCCGAACGAGGCTGGTGTGCAACCGGATCCAAGGCGTACCCGCATGGACGTGGCGGTCGGGGTGATCAACATGGTGATGCCCCATTTCGCGCTCATGCACGAAATGACGACCGACCACGTCCACGAGGAGATCCAGCTGCTGGCCAACGACGTGTCCACGATGCTGCTGGAGACGCTCGCCGACGTGCCCCGCTGGCGCGACTACTACCAAGCCCACGACCAGACGCCGCACTACGAATACCTGGCCACCCAGCTGCGGGCGATGCAGTTCCTGCGCGGGGGGCGGCGCTGGCTACTCAAGTCGCCCCAGCACCTCGAACAGGTGCCGGTCCTGGACCGGGTGTTTCCCGACAGCATCGTCGTGTTCACCCACCGCGACCCCGTGCCGGTGGCGCTGTCGATGATCGCGATGATCACCTATTCCGCGCGCATGCACCGCTCGCCGGTGCCGGTGGAGGAGATCGCCCACTCCTGGGTCGACCGCCTCGATCAGATGCTCAGCGCGCTGGTGCGCGACCGCGACACCGTCGGCCCGGACCGCTCGGTCGACATTCGGTTCGACGACTTCATGGGCGACGAATCCGGGGTCGCCGAGCGGGTTTACGGCCTGGCCGGCGAGCCCTTCACCGACGAGGCGCGCGAGGCCGTCGGGGCCTACCTCGCGGGTCACCGGCGCGGGCGGTTGGGCAACGTCGAAACGTCCTTCGAGATGTTCGGGCTAAACGAGAAGGACCTGCGGGAGCGCTTCGCGCCGTACGTCGAGCGGTTTCTGGCCTGAGGCTTTCCGAGCCGCTACGTTCTCAACACATGGTGACTATGCCCGCGCTGGACGGTGTCGAACACAGGTATGTCGATCTTCCAAACGGCGTGACGATCCATGTCGCGGACGCGGGTCCGGCGAGCGGGCCGGCGGTGATGCTGGTCCACGGCTTTCCGCAGAACTGGTGGGAATGGCGCGAGCTGATCGGGCCGCTGGCCGCCGACGGCTATCGGGTGTTGTGTCCGGACCTGCGCGGCTCGGGCTGGAGTTCGGCGCCGCGTTCCAGCTACCGCAAGGACGAGATGGCCGAGGATCTGGCCGGGGTGCTGGATCGGTTGGGCGTCGCGACGGTCACGCTGGTGGCCCACGACTGGGGCGGGCCGGTCGCGTTCATCATGATGCTGCGCCACCCGGAAAGGGTGACCGGCTTCTTTGGGGTGAACACCTCGGCGCCGTTCGTCAAGCGCTCCCCGTCGACGCTGCGCAACGTCTGGCGGTTCTGGTACCAGATCCCAATCTCGTTGCCGATCATCGGCCCCCGGGTGATCAGCGCGCCGAACTCCCGGTTTCTGCGGCTACTGGGGTCATGGGTCGGCGGCGGCTACACGCTCCCCGACGAGGACGTGCAGCTGTACCTGGAGTGCATGCGCCAGCCCGGCCACGCCGAGGCGGGCTCGCGATGGTATCGGTCGTTTCAGACCCAGGAGATGTTGAGCTGGATGCGCGGCGAGTACGACGACGCCCGGGTCGACGTGCCGGTTCGCTGGCTGACCGGCACCGAAGATCCGGTGATCACCGCGGACCTGACCGCAGGATATGCCGACCACATCAAGGATTTCGAGGTCGAGCTAATCGACGGCGTCGGCCATTGGATCGTCGACCAGCGGCCCGACCTGGTCCTGGATCGGGTCCGCGCCTTTCTCGCCGAGAAGTAAACCGCGCCAAGGCGTTTCGGCGTGGCTAGTCGACCCCGATGGTGACTTCGGTCGATTTGATGAACACGGTCGCCGGCTGGCCCACCTTGAGCCCGAGGTCGGTCGCGGCGTCCTTGGTGACCGACGACGTGACGACCTGATCGCCGCCGTCGAGCGTCACCTTCACCACCGCCATCACGCTGCCGAGTTCGACCTCGGTGATCTTTCCCCGGAGCTGGTTTCGAGTCGAGAGCCGCATCGCAGAATCCTCCATGTCAGAACGGGCGGGTCTGCCGTGAGCCTAGCCCCGCCAGGGCGGGCCCGGAATGGCTTGCGGCACCTCGATTTACGCGGGCCGACGGGTTCACTGCCGCGGGCCGAGCAGGGCTACGGACGCATCGACGGCGGGTTCCACGATTTCTCGGACCGGTGTTCCGTCTTCGACCGCAAGTGCGGTCAGCTCCCGCAGACCCCCCAACAGGATCACGGCCAACGGCGCGGTCAACGGCGGCAGCTTCGCGCGCCGGAACCCCGGGCTGGCGCTGAGGTCGATCAGCAGGCTGGTCAACAACTGCAACCCACGGCGCTGGACCGGGCGAGCGGCCGCACCCAGCGAGGGCAATTCACGGATCCAGCTCAACGTGATGGCCGGGCGCGCCTCGATGTATCCGACATAGGCCTCGACCGCCTGCCGGATCTGCGCGTGCCAGTCGGCGTCGGGATCGACCGACGCCGCGATCTTCGCGCCCAGCTTCTCGATGTCGACGGCCAGCAACTCGAGGAAGCACTCTTCCTTGCCCGCGAAGTGGTCGTAGAAGGTGCGTTTGGACGTGCGTGCGTGACGGACGACGTCGGCCACGGTGCTGGCGCGATAGCCACGCTCGGTGATCGAGGTGGCGAGGCCGTCGAGCAGTCGTTGCCGAAAGGGATCCGGCTCGGCGGGTGCGTCGCCGGCCGTCGCTGTCGCCGCTGATGTCACGCGGGCGCCCCTTTCGGCGAGTGCGGCACCTTGTCAGGCTTGGTACTTCAGAGTACCGTACCTGGAAGAACCCGCGGTACATCGCCGTACCAACCCCGGTGCAGGGGCCGACGTTGGGAGAAGTCGTCATGAGCCACCAAGTCGTCGCCCCACCGGCCGCCGTCAAGTTGCCGCCGACGGCCCGGATTCCCAAGGTATTTCAGGGACTTGGCTTCGCGATGTCGCGGCGAACGATGATGCGACGACTGTCCCGCCGCTACGGGAACGTCTTCACGCTGCGCCTGCCGATGTGGGGGCGCGTCATCATGGTCAGTGACCCGCTGCTGGCCAAGCAGATCTTCACCACCAGCCCCGACGAGCTCGGCAACATCCAACCCAATTTGAGCAGGCTGTTCGGTCCCGGCTCCGTGTTCGGGCTCGAGGGCGACGACCATCGCCGCCGGCGACGCCTGTTGGCCCCGCCGTTCCACGGCAAGAGCATGAAGAATTACGAGAGCATCATCGAAGAAGAGACGCTGCGCGAGATGGCGGGCTGGCCGGAGGGCGCGTCATTCGCGACGTTGCCGCCGATGATGCGAATCACGCTGAACGCCATCCTGCGTGCGGTTTTCGGCGCGGAGGGTGCCGAACTCGACGAGCTGCGCCGGCTCATCCCGCCGTGGGTCACCCTGGGGTCCCGCCTTGCGGCGCTGCCGAAGCCCAAGCGCTATCCGCGGTTCGGCCCGTGGGGCCGGTTGGACAAGTGGCGGCGCCAATACGACAACGTCATCGAGAGGCTGATCGCCGCGGAGCGGGCCGACCCGAACTTCGCCGAGCGGACCGACGTGCTCGCGCTGCTGCTGCGCAGCACCTACGACGACGGTTCCGCGATGTCGCGCAAGGACATCGGCGACGAGCTCCTGACCTTGCTGGCCGCCGGGCACGAGACCACCGCGTCAACGCTGGCATGGGCATTCGAGCGGATCAGCCGGCACCCCGAGCTGCTGGCGAGGCTTGTCGAGGAGGCCGACGGGGCCGACGAAGCCGGCAACGAGTTACGCCAAGCGACTATTCTGGAGGTCCAACGGGCAAGGACCGTCATCGATTTCGCCGGTCGCCATGTCTACCCCGATGTCTACCAGCTCGGCGAATGGGCGATCCCGCGCGGCTATTCGATCATCGTCGGCATCGCGCAGATCCACGACAATCCCGACGTGTTCCCCGACCCCCAGCGGTTCGACCCGCAACGCTTCATCGACACGAAACCGTCAGCGCTGTCCTGGATCCCGTTCGGCGGCGGGACCCGCCGCTGCGTCGGGGCGGCGTTCGCCAACATGGAAATGGACGTTGTGCTCCGGACGGTGCTGCGCCACTTGACAATCCAGACCACGGATGCGCCCGGCGAGCGGTGGCATTGCCGCGGTGTGGCGTTCACGCCGAAGGACGGCGGCCGGATCGTGGTACGCCGACGCTGAATTCGTTACTGGCTGGAGGCGGCCCGATGCGGCAGCTTCCAGCCCGGGCGGATGAAGTGGCAGGTGTACCCGCTCGGATAGTGCTGTAGGTAGTCCTGGTGTTCGGGCTCGGCTTCCCAGAAGTCGCCGGCCGGGCTGACCTCGGTCACCACCTTGCCGGGCCACAGGCCGGACGCCTCGATGTCGGCGATGGTGTCCAGCGCGATCCGCTTCTGCTCCTCGTCCAAATAGAAGATGGCCGAACGGTAACTGGGTCCGCGGTCGTTTCCCTGACGGTCTTTCGTTGTCGGGTCGTGGATCTGGAAGAAGAACTCGAGGATCGCCCGGTAATCGGTTTGCGCCGGGTCGTAGACGATCTCGATGGCTTCGGCATGGGTGCCGTGGTTGCGGTAGGTCGCGTTGGGGACGTCACCGCCGCTGTAGCCGACCCGGGTCGAAACCACCCCGGGCTGCTTGCGGATCAGTTCCTGCATCCCCCAGAAGCACCCGCCGGCGAGAATCGCTTTTTGGGTATCGGTCATGGCATTGCCTCGCTTCACTCGCACCGCATGGTCGCAATCTCGCTTCCGATTATCCTGATCTTTTTCCGGGGGTCACGCCGGCGAGGCCAAACCCTCGACAAACTACGGTAGAACGTGTTCTAGTTTTGGCGTGAGTAGCCCGCAATTCTCCCGCAGCGAACTCGTCGATGCGTTCGCGAAATTCGAGGCGACCGTCGACGCGGCGGCGCAGTCGCAGGACTGGGACGCGTGGGTCCAGCACTACACCCCCGACGTCTTGTACATCGAACACGCGGCGGGCACCATGCATGGCCGCGACGAGGTCCGCGAGTGGATCAGCCGGACGATGGGCAGCTTCCCCGGCAGCCACATGGTCGCGTTCCCGTCGCTGTGGTCGGTCATCGACGAATCGACCGGGCGCATCATCATGGAACTCGACAACCCGATGCGCGATCCCGGCGACGGCACTGTCATCGGCGCCACGAACATCTCGATCATCACCTACGCCGGCGACGGCCTATGGCGTCAGCAGGAAGACATCTACAACCCCCTGCGCTTCGTGGCGGCCACGTTGAAGTGGTGCCGCAAGGCGCAGGAGCTCGGCACCCTCGACGAGGCCGGCGCGCAATTCATGCAGCAATACGGAGGCGCCCAGTGAGCACCAAGCCCAAACTCGTCATAGGCGCCAACGGCTTTCTGGGTTCACACGTCACCCGCCAACTGGTCGCCGCCGGCCACGAGGTGCGGGCCATGGTGCGCGAGGGCGCCAACACCCGCTCGATCGACGACCTCGAGCTGAAACGTTTTCACGGCGACGTGTTCGACACCGCCGTGCTGCGGGAGGCGATGGACGGCGTCGACGACGTCTACTACTGCGTCGTCGACACCCGCGCCTGGCTGCGCGACACCTCGCCGCTGTTTCGCACCAACGTCGAAGGGTTGCGCAACGTTCTCGACGTGGCCGTCGCGCAACCCGACCTGCGCCGGTTCGTGTTCACCAGCACCTATGCGACGGTCGGCCGGCGCCACGGGCACGTCGCGACCGAGGACGACATCGTCGGCACCCGCGGACTGTCGGATTACGTCCAATCCCGGGTCCAGGCCGAGAACCTGGTGATGCGTTACGTGGCCGAGGCGGGTTTGCCCGCGGTGGCGATGTGCGTGTCGACGACCTACGGCGACGGCGACTGGGGCCGCACCCCGCACGGCGCTTTCATCGCCGGCGCGGTCTTCGGCAAGCTGCCGTTCACGATGGAGGGCATCGCGCTGGAAGTCGTCGGCGTCACCGACGCCGCCCGGGCCATGCTGTTGGCGGCCGACCGAGGGCGCATCGGCGAGCGCTACCTGATCTCCGAGAAGATGATCGCGTTGAAAGAGGTGGTCCGGATCGCGGCTGACGAGGCCGGCGTTCCGCCGCCGCGGCGCTCGATCTCCGTCCCGATGCTCTACGCCCTGGGCGCGCTGGGCGACCTGCGCGCCCGGCTCACCGGCAAGGACGCCGAGCTCAGCCTCGCGTCGGTGCGCATGATGCGTGCCGAGGCGCCCGTCGACCACGGCAAGGCCGTCCGCGAACTGGGCTGGCAACCGCGCCCGGTCGAGGAATCCATCCGCGAGGCGGCCCGGTTCTGGGCCGCGATGCGAAACGCCAAGGGTAAGAGCACGACTCCCCGCTGAACACCGCGCCGACCGGTGTTCAGGGCGCGGCGCGGCGGTTGGTATGGGACTAGCCTCGGGCGGTGTGAATACCGCACGAGTGTCCGTCGATCTGACCGGGGCACCCCAGACCATGCTGGCGACGTTCTACGCGAAGGCGCTGGACGCCGACTTCGAAAAGCCGATCCTGGGCGATCGGTACGCGAAGGAGATCGTCGAGCGCATCGACTACGACTGGAAGAAAACGACCATCACCGCGCGGCGGGCGCCGTCGGTCACCACCCGTTCGGCGCACTTTGACGAGTGGACGCGCAAATTCCTTGCGGCGCATCCGCGTTCGGTGGTGCTGCATGTGGGCTGCGGATTGGACAGCCGGTTTTTCCGCGTGCAGCCGGGCCCGGACGTCGAGTGGTACGACGTCGACTACCCCGAGGTCGCGGCGCTGCGCACCCAGCTCTACCCGAGCCACGATCACTATCGCGTCATCGCCGCCTCCGTCACCGACCCGGCATGGCTGAGCGAAATCCCCACCGACCGCCCCACACTGATGATCGGGGAGGGGCTGACCATGTACCTGACCGAGCAGGACGGCACCGCGCTGCTGCGCCGGGTGGTCGACCGGTTCGGTTCGGGCGAGCTGCAGTTCGACGTGTTCAATTGGCTCGGGATCAAGTCGCAATGGCTCAACACCGTGGTGCGACGGTCGGGATCCACTCTGCGGTGGGCGATCAACGGACCCGACGACATCATCGAGGCCGTGCCGACGGTGCGGCTGCTGGCCTGCGAGCGATGGTTCGAGTCGGACACCTTCGCACGATTGCCACGCTCATCCCGCGTCCTGGGCAGGGTCATGTCGGTGGTCCCCGCCGTGGCGAACATGTCTCAGTACCACCGGTTCGCCTTCGGTCCACCGGACGGGAAGGCTTGACAGCCGCCCGGCGTTGCAGCCTCAATAGTCCTGTTTAGGAGGTATCGATCATGGCCCACCGGCAAGTCCTGGAGCCAAACGCGGGGCATCCCATCACCATCGAACCCACGAAGGGCCGGGTGCAGGTCCGCGTCAACGGCGAGCTGGTGGCCGACACCACCGCCGCGCTGGAACTGCGCGAAGCCACAATCCCTGCGGTGCAATACATTCCGATCGCCGACGTGGCGCAGGGCCGGCTCATCCGCACGGATACCAGCACGTACTGTCCGTTCAAGGGCGACGCCAGCTACTACAGCGTGACGACCTCGTCCGGTGACACCGTCGACGACGTGATCTGGACCTACGAGCAGCCGTATCCGGCGGTCGCCGCGATCGCCGGGCATGTCGCGTTTTATCCGAACAAGGCCGACATCAGCTTCTCGCCTCAGTAGGGGACCCACCCCGGAAGCGCCGAGGCCACCGCCCGGGTGTCGCCGTAGAGGCGCATCGAGACGATCAGCCCGTCACGGGTGTCGAAGATGCAGACGAACGGGCTGTCGTAGGCGGCGCCGGCGGACGTCGTGCCGGTGGCCTGCGCCTCCACCACCACGGTCTCTCCCTCGTTGACGCAGCGCACCAGGTCGATGGTCAGTTCGAGTTCTTGTTTGCGCCGCTCCACCCCACGCCGAAACGCGTCCTTGTCACAGGCGGTGCGGGTATAGAGCGTCCAGTAGGTGAAGTCGTCGCTGAGCAGGGCGAAACCCTCGTCCAGATCGCCGCCGTCGCTGGTGCTCTGCAGGAACATCCAAGCGAGTTCGCCCTGCGGGTCATCGAACGGCGTCATCACACCGCAATATTGACGTGGGACGCAGTTCACGGTCAATCACGGCAGTCGGGGAGTCATCAGGTGAAAACCGCACGCACGGTCGTGTTCCCGGGCGCCGCCAGCTTCGGGCACACGCTGTCGCCGCTTCGCCGTGGCCCCGCGGATCCCTGTTTCCGGACGCCGGGGGACGGCGCTATCTGGCGGACCAGCCTGCTCCCCACCGGCCCGGTCACGGCACGGATCACCCGCGCGGCCCCCGACGCCGCGCACTGTGTGGCGTGGGGCGGCGGTGCGCAGGAATTCGTCGAAATGCTGCCCGCCATGCTGGGTCTTCAGGACGATGCCTCGGACTTCGTGCCACGGCACCCGACGGTCGCCGCCGCGCACCGACGGGTTCCGCACCTGCGCCTGGGCCGCACCGGGCTGGTGCTCGAGGCCCTGATCCCGGCGATCATCGAGCAGCGGGTGCCCGGCGCCGACGCGTTTCGTTCCTGGCGTGTGCTGGTGACCAAGTACGGGACCCCCGCGCCGGGTCCGGCCCCGGAGGGAATGCGGGTGCTGCCGTCGGCGCAGCAGTGGCGAACCATCCCGTCGTGGGAGTTTCACCGCGCCAACGTCGACCCGAGGCGGGCGCAAACGGTGGTGACCTGCGCGCAGCGCGCCGCTTCGCTGGAGCGGTTGATGTCACGGCCGGCGGCGCAGGCGCGCGAGGCCTTGATGTCCTTGCCGGGCGTGGGAGAGTGGACCGCCGCCGAGACCGCGCAGCGGGCTTTCGGCGACGCCGACGCCGTATCGGTGGGCGACTACCACATCCCGAAGATGATCGGCTGGACGTTGCGGGGAGAGCCGGTCGACGACGCGGGGATGCTCGAATTGCTGGAGCCGATGCGGCCGCACCGCCAGCGGGTGGTCCGGTTGCTCGAAGCCAGCGGATTGGCATACGAACCGCGGCGGGGACCGCGCCTGCCGGTGCAGCAAATCCGCTCGCTGTGATCCGCCGGGTTTTTCGCACCCGCCATCGGGTACCCAACACCGCAAGTAACTGTGTGGGAACACCATGGCAGGAAGCACGGAAGGAGCGAGAAACCCGCGATGACTCAGTTCACGATTCCGGGATTGACCGACAAGCAGGCGGCGCGGCTCACCGAGCTGCTGCAAAAGCAACTGAGCACCTACAACGATCTCCACCTGACGCTCAAGCACATTCACTGGAATGTCGTCGGCCCGAACTTCATCGGTGTGCACGAGATGATCGACCCACAGGTGGAGGCGGTGCGCGGCTTTGCCGATGATGTCGCCGAACGCATTGCCGCCCTGGGTTCTTCGCCGCAGGGTACGCCTGGTGCCATCATCAAGGACCGCTCGTGGGACGACTATTCGGTTGGCCGCGACACCGTCCAGGCCCACTTGGCCGCGTTGGATCTCGTCTACAACGGCGTGATCGAAGACATCCGCCAATACATCGACGAGACGGACGAACTCGACCAGGTGACCCAGGACCTGCTGATCGGCCAGGCCGGGCAGCTGGAGAAGTTCCAGTGGTTTGTGCGGGCGCACCTGGAAAGCGCCGGCGGTCAGCTGGCCCATCAGGGCAAGAGCACTGAGAAGTCTGCCGCCAAGAGCGCGCGCAGCAAATCCTGATCCACCCATTCGCACACTTCGCGCAGCCGCCCCGGCAAATCGATGTCGGGGCGGCCGCGCGTCGCGCCGGCCGCGCGGTGGCGCGGACCGCTTCGGAATAAGTGGACCACAGTCCGGTTATACCGGGTAGTTCCGCTCTACGAGGAGGGTCTGTTGCCTGCAGTTACGGCCAACACGCTGACATTGCCGCGAGTCCACGGCCCCGGTCCCGCCGACACCGAGCGGCCGGTGCGGTCCATCACCACCTGCCCGCGCGGGTACGAGGGCGAAGGTTTTCCGGTTGTCCGCGCCTTCGCCGGGGTCGGCGCCGCGGCCCTGGATCCGTTCGTGCACATGGACCAGATGGGTGAGGTCGACTACGAGCCGGGCGAGCCCAGGGGCACCGACTGGCATCCGCACCGCGGCTTCGAAACCGTCACCTACATGCTCGACGGGAAATTCGCTCACCAGGACTCCCACGGCGGCGGCGGCCTGATCGCCGACGGGGCCACGCAGTGGATGACCGCCGGCTCGGGCATCCTGCACATCGAGACGCCGCCGGCCGAACTGGTCGACAGCGGGGGCCTTTTTCACGGCGTCCAGCTGTGGGTGAACCTGCCGAGAAAGGACAAGTTCGCGCCGCCGCGGTACCAGGCCATCGAGGGAGCCGACGCCGCGTTGCTCGCGTCCGACGACGGCGGAGCGCTGGTCCGCATCATCGCCGGCGAGATCGACGGCCATCGCGGACCCGGCGTCACGCACACGCCGATCACGCTCGCGCACGCGACCGTCGAGAACGGGGCCCGGCTCAACATTCCCTGGCGGCGCGACTTCAACGCGCTCGTGTACGTGTTGTCGGGCAGCGGGTACATCGGCCCGGTCTCCCACCCGATCCACGCGGGGCAGCTGGCGGTCCTGGGCCCCGGTGATCGGATCACCGTCGGCGCGCAGCGAGCGCGGGATTCGGGCGGCGCAACCGCCATTGATGTGCTGCTTCTTGGTGGCCGGCCCATTCGCGAGCCGGTATTCCACTATGGGCCTTTCGTGATGAACACCCGCGCGGAATTGATCGAGGCGCTCGAGGACTATCGCGCCGGAAAATTTGGCAGTATTCCGCCAAATGCGCTAATGCCCCACCGTGGCGGTGGCACACTCTAGCAATGCTTCCTCGGGGGAATCGCAGGCCGGGCCGTCCGCCTGCGGCGAAGGCGGACGAGACCCGGCAGCGAATCATCCAAGCTGCTCGTTTGGTATTCAGCGAACGCGGCTACGACGGAGCGACGTTCCAGGCCATCGCGTCTCGCGCGGACCTGACCCGCCCGGCGATCAACCATTACTTTTCGAGCAAGCGCGCCCTGTATCGGGAAGTTCTCAACGAGACGAACAAACGCGTCCTCGGGGTCGGTATCAAACAAGCCGAGCAAGAGTCCACGCTGGCGGCGCAGTTGACGGCATTCATCTACGAAGCGACGCGAGCTAATGCCGAGAATCCGGCCGGATCCGCCTTTTTAATCAGCGGCGTACTGGAATCGCAGCGCCATCCGGATTTGGCCGGAGCTGAAAACGAGTCCGTGCGGATTGCCCGCGAATTCCTGATGCGCTGGGTCACCGAGGCGATCGAGCGTGGGGAGATCGTCAGCGACTTCGACGCGTCGGCATTGGTGGAGGCGCAGCTCGTGCTCATCTGTGGGGTGGGCCTGTACGCGGGCTACATCCAGAGCCCGGAGGCCATCCTGGCCCTCACCGGGGTGCTGCGTCAGCTGTTGGAGGGCGCGCTGCGGCGACGCGAGTGAAGTTGCGCACAAAGCGTATAGGCTAACTAACTTATCCCGGTACCATGGTCGGGATATGACTGACCTGGATGCCTCGATGCCGCCTTCCGTGCGGTCCGCCGGCGACAGCTGGTCCATCACCGAACTCGTCGGCGCCACCGCGCTGGGCGTCGCCGCATCGCGCGCGGCGGAGACCGCCGGCCCCGATCCGCTGATCCGCGACGAGTTCGCCCGCCTGCTGGTGTCCTCGGCCGGCCCGGCCTGGGCGCGGCTCGCCGACCCCGAGCTGGCCTGGCTCGACGACGATCAGCACGGGCGCCGCGCGCATCGAACCGGAATCGACTACCAGGCCGTGCGCACTCACTTCTTCGACGAATACTTCGACGGCGCGGTGCGTTCCGGAATCCGGCAGGCGGTGATCCTGGCCGCCGGGCTGGATTCGCGGGCCTACCGGCTGGACTGGCCCACCGGCGCCACGGTCTACGAGATCGATCAGCCCAAGGTGCTCGAATACAAAGCCGGCATCCTGCAGCAGCACGGCGCCGTGCCGACCGCCATCCGCCATCCCGTCCCGGTCGATCTGCGCGAGGACTGGCCCGCGGCCCTGACCGCCGCCGGGTTTGACCGCACGCAACCGACCGCGTGGCTGGCCGAGGGGCTGCTCCCGTACCTGCCCAGCGACGCACAGGACCGGCTGTTCGAGATGTTCACCGCGCTCAGCGCGCCCGGCAGTCAGGTCGCGATCGAGGTGTTCGGCATGAACTCCCGGAGCAACTCGCAGCGCTGGTTGCGGATGCGCGAGCGACTCGGCTTGGACGTCAACGTCCAGGCGCTGACCTATCACGAGCCGGACCGCTCGGACGCCGCCGCGTGGCTGAGCGACCACGGCTGGCACGTCCAGGCCATAGACAACCGCGACGAGATGGCCCGACTCGGCCGTGCGGTACCCGACGACCTTTCCGACGAGGCGGTGCGCAGCATCTTGCTGCGGGCGCGCCTCGGCGGGACCACCGCCTGACCTTCGCTGACAAGACCCCAAGGAGTTAATGCATGAGCTCACTGCGCACCCACGACGACAGCTGGGACATCAAGAGCAGCGTCGGCACCACCGCGGTGATGGTGGCCGCCGCGCGGGCGATCGAGACCGAGCAGCCCGACGCGCTGATCCGCGACCCCTACGCCCGGCTGCTCGTCAACAACGCCGGTGCCGAGGTCTTGTGGGAAGCCATGCTCGACCCGGACGTCGTGGCCAAGATCGAATCCATCGATGAGGAATCCGCGGCCCGGATCCAGCACATGCGCGGCTATCAGGCGGTGCGGACCCACTTCTTCGACTCATACTTCGCTGACGCCGTCGCCGCCGGGATCCGGCAGGTCGTGATTCTCGCGTCGGGGTTGGACTCGCGGGCGTACCGCCTCGACTGGCCGGCGGGCACCACGGTTTACGAGATTGACCAGCCCCAGGTGCTGGACTACAAAACCACCACGCTGGCCGAAAGCGGCGCCACGCCGTCCGCCGATCGCCGCGAGGTGGCGATCGACTTGCGCGAAGACTGGCCGGCCGCCCTGCGCGCCGCGGGTTTCGACCCGGCGCAGCCGACCGCCTGGCTGGCCGAGGGACTGCTGATGTACCTGCCCGCCGAGGCGCAGGACAAGTTGTTCACGCAGATCGGCGAGCTGAGTCCGGCGGGCAGCCGGGTCTCCGCCGAGACCGCGCCGATGCACGCCGAGGAGCGGCGCCAGCAGATGCGGGAGCGGTTCAAGAAGGTGGCCGATCAGCTCGGCCTGGAGGAGACCATCGACGTCGGCGAGCTGATGTACCGCGACGAGCACCGCGCGAACCTCGCCGACTGGCTCAACGAAAACGGTTGGCGCGCCACGGCGCAGAACTCGATCGACGAGATGCACCGCCTGGGCCGCGGAGTGCAGAGTTCTGAGCTGGACCAGGACAGGGACGCCTTCTCCGACTTTGTGATCGCCGAGCGCCGGTAGCGAACCGCGGGCCGTCGATGCTTTGCGGCCGGGGAGCTGCACGTGCCGGCGACCGCGCAAAGCTCGGTGGCCCCCGGAACCGTGCGGCTGACCGTGGGAGAGCGGTTCCCCGCGGCGGACTATCTCGCCCGCCCCGATCCTTTCTACTGCTCTCCCAACCGGATGGTTAGTATCGCGGTTATCACCGATGAGCGGCCGCCACGCGGCGGGACTCTGCTCGGGAAGGACAATGATGACCACCGAATCGGTTGCATCGAAGACGTCGCTCGCCACGGACTCCACGAACGGGACCACAACGGCCGACATCGCCGCCACGGTTGCCCGGCTTCGTCAGACCTTCGCCACCGGGCGCACCCGCGACATCGAATGGCGCAAGCGGCAGTTGCTGCAACTGGTGAAGCTGATGGAGGAGAACGAGGCCGCGCTGGCCGCCGCGCTCGCCGAAGACCTGGATCGCAGCCCCTTCGAGGCCTACATCGCCGACATCGCCACCACCGCGGGTGAGGCCAAGTACGCGGCCAAACGGGTCCGCAAGTGGACGCGGCGCAAGTATCAGCTGCTGGAGCTGCCGCAGCTGCCCGGCCGCGGCTGGGTGGAATACGAGCCCTACGGCACCGTGCTGATCATCGGCGCCTGGAACTACCCCTTCTACCTGACGCTGGGCCCCGCCGTCGGAGCGATCGCCGCCGGGAACACCGTGATCCTCAAGCCGTCGGAAATCGCGGCCGCGTCCTCGCGCGTGATGGCCGAGCTGGTGCCCAAGTACCTCGACAACGACGCCATCGCCGTGATCGAGGGCGACGGCGCGACGAGCCAGGAACTCATCGCCCAGGGCCTGGACCGGGTGATGTTCACCGGCGGCACCGAGATCGGCCGCAAGGTCTACGAGGGCGCGGCGCCGCACCTGACCCCCTGCACCCTCGAACTCGGCGGCAAGAGCCCGGTGATCGTCGCGGCAGACGCCGACGTCGACGTGGCGGCCAAGCGGATCGCCTGGATGAAGCTGCTCAACGCCGGACAGACTTGCGTCGCACCGGATTACGTGTTGGCCGACGTTACGATTCGCGACGAACTGGTGAACAAGATCGGCGCCGCCATCACGAAGTTCACCTCCGACAAGCCGGACGGCATGCGGGTGATCAACCAGCGGCAGTTCGACCGGATCAGCGGCTACCTTTCCGGATCCGACGGCACGGTCACCGTCGGCGGGGCCTGCGACGCGTCGACACTGCGCATCCAGCCCGCGGTGGTGGTGGACCCCGACCCGGACGGCCCGCTGATGCAAAACGAGATCTTCGGTCCCGTCCTGCCGGTGATCACCGTCCAAAACCTGGACGAGGCAATACGTTTCGTGAACTCACGAGCCAAGCCGCTGTCGGCGTACCTGTTCACCAAACGCCGCGAGACCCGCGAGCGGGTGATCAAGGAGGTGCCGGCGGGCGGCATGCTGGTCAACCACGTCGCCTTCCAGGTGTCGACCGCCAAGCTTCCCTTCGGCGGGGTCGGCGCGTCGGGCATGGGCGCCTACCACGGCAAGTGGGGTTTCGACGAGTTCAGCCACCGCAAGGCGGTCCTGACCAAGCCCACCCGCCCCGACCTGTCGAGCTTCATCTACCCTCCATACACCGAGCGGGCCTTCAAGATGGCTCGCCGGATGTTCTGACCCGGCTTCGCCGAACCAGTTGCTAGACAGAGTTTTTCACAGCAGAGAGGAACCTAATGCCCGGAGTGCAGGATCGCGTCGTCATCGTCACCGGAGCCGGTGGGGGACTGGGCCGTGAGTACGCCCTGACCCTCGCCAAGGAAGGCGCCAGCGTCGTGGTCAACGATCTCGGCGGCGCCCGCGACGGCACCGGCGCCGGCCACAACATGGCCGACGAGGTGGTCAAGCAGATCAAGGATGCCGGCGGCCGGGCGGTCGCCAACTACGACAGCGTCGCCGAATCCGAAGGCGCCGAGAACATCGTCAAGACCGCGCTCGACGAATTCGGCAAGGTCGACGGTGTGGTCAGCAACGCGGGCATCCTGCGCGACGGCACGTTCCACAAGATGTCCTTCGAGAACTGGGACGCCGTGCTCAAGGTGCACCTTTACGGCGGGTACAACGTCATCCGCGCCGCGTGGCCGCACTTCCGTGAGCAGAGCTTCGGCCGCGTCGTGGTCGCCACCTCCACCAGCGGTCTGTTCGGCAACTTCGGGCAGGCCAACTACGGTGCCGCCAAGCTCGGCCTGGTCGGCCTGATCAACACGCTGGCCCAGGAGGGTGCCAAGTACAACATCAAGACCAACGCGGTCGCGCCGATCGCCGCCACCCGGATGACGCAGGACATCCTGCCGCCGGAGGTCTTCGAGAAGCTCACCCCGGAATACGTCGCGCCGGTGGTGGCCTACTTGATGACCGAGGAGCTGACCGACACCGACTCGGTGTTCATCGTCGGCGGCGGCAAGGTGCAGCGCACCGCGCTGTTCCAGAACGACGGCATCACCTTCGACAGCGTGCCGTCGGTCGATGACATCGCCGCCAAGTGGGGACAGATCACCGACTTGTCCGCCGCCCAGCAGGCCAGCTTCAAGCTGGGCTGAGCCCGCGACGCCGTGGTCGGCGGGTCAGGCGAGCAGCGCTTCGCGCAGGCGCTCCACGTCTGACTCGCTGACGCTCGCGGCGCGCAGATAGGCGTCCAGCGAGCCGAATTCCTCGTCGATTGTTTGGCGCGCGGCGGCCAGGTAGACCTCCCGGACCCCGAGCACGCCGTCGGACAGCCGCGCCTCGGTCCAGGTCACCACCTCCGGGGTCAGCTCGGCGTCCTGGCGCTGCGCGATCATCGCCGAGATCTGCGCCCGCAGGGCCGGGGCCGCGTCGTTGCTGCGCAGGAAGTCGGCCAGGATGGTGTCGCGATCGATGCCGATCGCTTCGAGCACCGTCGCCACCACGAAGCCGGTGCGGTCCTTGCCGGCGAAGCAGTGCGTGAGCACCGAATGCCCGGCGGCCAGCAGTGAGATGACGCGGTGCACCGCCTGCGGCGCCCCGTTACGCGTGGGGAATTGCCGGTATTCGTCGATCATGTAGCGGGTGGCGGCTTCATCGACGGATTGGCCCGACTGCTCCGATTCTCCTTCGCCGGTGAGCAGCCGCTGAAAGGCGTGTTCGTGCGGCGCCGCGTCGTCGGTGCCGGCGTCCTGCTCGCCGAGATCGGGGAAGGGCAACAGGTGCACCTCGACACCGTCGGGAACCAGCCCCGGCCCGCGCCGGGCGACCTCGCGGGTCGCCCGCAGGTCGGCGACGTCGGTGATGCCCAGCCGGCTCAGCGTCGCCCGGCCGTCGTCGTCGAGTCCGCTCAGTTCGCCGGAGCGGAACAGCCGCCCGGGGCGCAGCGCCGCGGTGCCTTCTGCGACGTCACGAAAGTTCCACGCGCCCGACAGTTCTCGCAACGCCTCAGTCATGCGCGGTGACCGCCGCGGCGAGCGCCGACTTCTCCCGGCCGAGCTCGGCGCGCGCGATGGTGCGCATGTGCACCTCGTCTGGGCCGTCGAAGATCCGCATGGCGCGGTGCCAGCCGTACAGACGGGCCAGCACCGTGTCGTCGCTGACACCGGCGGCCCCGTGCACCTGGATGGCGCGGTCGATGACGTCGCAGGCCACCTGCGGGGCCACCGCCTTGATCTGCGAGACCAGCAGATGTGCGGCCTTATTGCCGTGCTGGTCGATGGTCCATGCCGCCTTCTCGCACAGCAGCCGCGCCTGGTCGATTTCGTTGCGCGACTTGGCGATTGACTCCCGCACCACACCCTGCTCGGCCAGCGGGCGGCCGAACGCCACACGCTTTTGGGCCCGGTCGGACATCAAAGCCAGGGCGCGCTCGGCGCCGCCGAGGGCGCGCATGCAGTGGTGGATGCGGCCCGGGCCGAGCCGGGCCTGGGCGATCGCGAAGCCGCCGCCCTCCTCGCCCAGCAGGTTGGTGACCGGCACGCGCACGTTGTCGTAAATGATCTCGCAGTGCCCGTGCTGGTCCTGCCAGCCGAAGACCGGCGTGGAGCGCACCACCGTCACACCCGGCGTGTCCATCGGCACCAGCACCATCGACTGCTGCTGGTGGCTGGCCGCGTCGGGGTTGGTGCGGCCCATCACGATGAGGATCTTGCAGCGCGGGTCGGCCGCCCCCGACGTCCACCACTTTCGCCCGTTGATCACGTAGTCGCCGCCGTCGCGCACGATCGAGGTCTCGATGTTGCGGGCGTCGCTGCTGGCGACGGCCGGCTCGGTCATCGAAAAGGCGCTGCGGATCTCGCCATTGAGCAGCGGCTCGAGCCACTGCTTGCGCTGTTCCTCGGTGGCGAACAGGTGCAGCGTCTCCATGTTGCCGGTGTCGGGCGCCGCGCAGTTGAGCGCCTCGGGGGCGATCTCGAGGCTCCAGCCGGTGATCTCGGCCAGCGGCGCGTATTCGAGGTTGGTCAGCCCCGATTCGGCCGGCAGGAAAAGGTTCCACAGGCCCTGCTGCTTGGCCTTGATCTTCAGCTCCTCGACGACGGGGGGAACCGTGTGGTCGCGCGGGCCGGCATCGTGGCGGTGCTTGTCGTAGTCGGCCTCGGCCGGGAACACATGCTCGGTCATGAAATCGGTCAGCCGCTTGTGGTAGTCGCTGGCCTTGGCCGACATCGCGAAGTCCATGCCCGTCACGATAGGACACGTGTCATCGGACGGCGCGAGCAGACGCAAAATCGCATGCTGCAGTGCGGATTAGTGCGATTCTGTGTCTGCTCGCGCAGGATGAGGGCGTGACCGAATCCCGCCCCCCGTTCCCGCCGTTCACGCGCGAGACCGCGATCCAGAAGGTACAGGCGGCCGAGGATGCCTGGAATACCCGCGATCCCCACCGCGTCAGCCTGGCCTACACGGTCGATTCGCAGTGGCGAAACCGCGGCGAACACATCGTGGGCCGCGACGAGATCGTGGCGTTCTTGACCCGCAAGTGGCAGCGCGAACTCGATTACGCGCTGCGCAAGGTTCTGTGGGACTTCCACGACAACCGCATCGCGGTGCGGTTCCAATACGAGTGCCACGACGAGTCCGGCCAGTGGTATCGCAGCTACGGCAACGAGCTGTGGGAGTTCACCGAGTCGGGTCTGATGGCCCGCCGCGAAGCCAGCATCAACGATGTGCCGATCGACGAATCGCAGCGACGCTTCTTCGGGCCCCGCCCGTCGTCCGAACACGGCCACGACATCCCGCTCTGGTAGCAACAACGGCCCCTTGTGACCTCACAACGGTGCGGGAGCTACTGCATCGCCGGACAGCGGCGAAGCATCGACCGGGAGTCGATCGTCCGCGGGCGGGGTATCCGGCCCCGGGTGGCCTAGAGCCGATCACCCATCCATGGCGAAACCTGGTTAAGGTAGCGAAGCGCGCGGCCGAGCCAGCGCCACGCCCATCGGCACGGACAGTACGTAACAGTACGGAAAGTAGATGTACGCGCCATGACAGATGCGCAGACCAACGCGGTCAAGGTAGGAGTGGTCTCCGAGTCCGGGGCCGACGAGCGGCGGGTCGCGCTGGTGCCGAAGGCGGTGGCGTCGCTGGTGGGCGGCGGCGTGGCGGTCGTGGTCGAGTCGGGCGCGGGCGAGCGGGCGCTGCTGCCCGACGCCCTCTACACCGAGGCCGGCGCCAGCATCGGGGACGCGTGGGCCGCCGACGTCGTGGTCAAGGTCGCGCCGCCGACCGCGGACGAGGTCGGCAAGCTGCGCAGCGGGCAGACGTTGATCGGCTTCCTCGCCCCGCGCAATGCCGAGAACTCAATCGGCGCGCTCAAGGCGGCCGGGGTGCAGGCGTTCGCGCTCGAGGCCATCCCGCGGATCTCGCGGGCGCAGGCGATGGACGCCTTGTCGTCGCAGGGCAACGTGGCCGGCTATAAGGCCGTGTTGTTGGCGGCCTCGGAGGCGACGCGGTTCTTCCCCATGCTGACGACGGCGGCCGGCACGGTGAAGCCGGCCACGGTGCTGGTGCTCGGGGTGGGTGTGGCCGGCCTGCAGGCGTTGGCGACGGCCAAGCGGCTCGGCGCGCGCACCACCGGTTACGACGTGCGGCCCGAGGTCGCCGACCAGGTGCGCTCGGTGGGCGCGCAATGGCTCGACATCGGGATCGACGCGGCAGGGGAGGGCGGATACGCCCGCGAGCTGACCGAGGAGGAGCGCGCGCAGCAGCAGCAGGCGCTGGAGAAGGCCATCAGCGGTTTCGACGTGGTGATCACCACGGCGCTGGTCCCGGGCCGGCCGGCGCCGCGTCTGGTGACCGCCGCGGCCGTGGAGGCGATGAAGCCCGGCAGCGTGGTCGTGGACCTGGCCGGTGAGACCGGCGGCAACTGCGAGCTCACCGAACCGGGCAAGACCGTCGTCAAGCACGACGTCACCATCGCCTCGCCGTTGAACCTGCCGGCGACGATGCCCGAGCATGCCTCCGAGCTCTACAGCAAGAACATCACCGCGCTACTGGATTTGTTGCTCACCGACGGCAAGCTGGCGCCGGACTTCGACGACGAGGTCATCGCGGACTCCTGTGTGACGCGGGACTGAGAGGACTACATGTACGACGAACTGTTGGCCAACGTGGCGATCCTGGTGCTGTCCGGGTTCGTCGGGTTCGCGGTCATCTCCAAGGTGCCCAACACGCTGCACACGCCGCTGATGTCGGGCACCAACGCCATTCACGGCATCGTGGTGCTGGGCGCGTTGGTGGTGTTCGGCACGGTCGAGCATCCCTCGCTGGCCGTGCAGATCATCCTGTTCGTCGCGGTGGTGTTCGGCACGCTGAACGTCATCGGCGGGTTCATCGTCACCGACCGGATGCTGGGCATGTTCAAGGGCAAGAAGAAACCGGTGCCCGCCAACAGTGAGGAGCCGGCCGCCAAATGAACTACTTGGTCATCGGCCTGTACATCATTTCTTTTGCCCTGTTCATCTATGGCCTGATGGGTCTGACCGGGCCCAAGACGGCGGTGCGGGGCAACCTGATCGCCGCCGTGGGTATGGCGATTGCGGTCGCGGCGACCCTGGTCAAGATCCGCCACACCGACCAATGGGTGCTGATCATCGCCGGTCTGGTGGTGGGCGTGGTGCTTGGTGTCCCGCCGGCGCGCTACACCAAGATGACGGCGATGCCGCAGCTGGTGGCGTTCTTCAACGGCGTCGGCGGTGGCACGGTCGCGCTGATCGCGCTGTCGGAATTCATGGAGACAACCGGGTTTTCGGCCTTCCAGCACGGTGAGTCGCCGACCGTGCACATCGTGGTGGCGTCGTTGTTCGCCGCGATCATCGGCTCGATCTCGTTTTGGGGATCGATCATCGCGTTCGGCAAGCTGCAGGAGATCATCTCGGGCGCACCGATCGGTTTCGGCAGGGCCCAGCAGCCGGTGAACCTGCTGCTGCTGGTCGCCGCGGTGGTCGCCGCGGTGGTGATCGGGCTGCACGCCCATCCCGGCACCGGCGGGGCGTCGCTGTGGTGGATGATCGGGCTGCTGGCCGCCGCCGGCGTGCTGGGCCTGATGGTGGTGCTGCCCATCGGCGGCGCCGACATGCCCGTGGTCATCTCGCTGCTCAACGCGATGACAGGGCTCTCGGCCGCGGCCGCCGGGCTGGCGCTGAACAACACCGCGATGATCGTGGCCGGCATGATCGTTGGTGCATCCGGCTCGATCCTGACCAACCTGATGGCCAAGGCCATGAACCGCTCGATCCCCGCGATCGTCGCCGGCGGCTTCGGCGGCGGTGGGGTGGCGCCCAGCGGCGACGGCGGGGGGGACAAGACGGTCAAGGCCACCTCGGCCGCCGACGCCGCGATCCAGATGGCCTACGCCAACCAGGTGATCGTGGTGCCCGGCTACGGCCTGGCCGTCGCGCAGGCGCAGCACGCCGTCAAGGACATGGCCGCCCTGCTGGAAGACAAGGGCGTGGAGGTCAAGTACGCCATCCATCCGGTCGCCGGACGGATGCCCGGGCACATGAACGTGTTGCTGGCCGAGGCCGAGGTCGACTACGACGCCATGAAGGACATGGACGACATCAACGACGAGTTCGCGCGCACCGACGTCGCGATCGTCATCGGCGCCAACGACGTCACCAACCCGGCGGCCCGCAACGACGCGTCCAGCCCGATCTACGGCATGCCGATCCTCAACGTCGACAAGGCCAAGTCGGTGATCGTGCTGAAGCGGTCGATGAACTCGGGGTTCGCGGGCATCGACAACCCGCTGTTCTACGGCGAGGGCACCAGCATGCTGTTCGGGGATGCGAAGAAATCGGTGACCGAGGTCGCCGAGGAGCTCAAAGCGCTATAACCATCGTGGTGATCGCAAGCGCAGCGGAGCTGGGCGTAGCGGGTCGCCACGAAAAAGATGGGGCTAGACCGGCGGGTAGGCCGGGGGCGGGTAGCCGTTGCCGTCCGTGACGCCGCGCAAACCCCAGGTGAGGTACCGCATGAAGAACTCGATCTCGTCGCTTCCGTCGTAATCCGGGCTCGGATCCATCGGTCCCACCTCTCGAATCGCGTTCGATGAGGAGTCTAGTCGCATGCCCGTCGACGGGACACCCGGCGTTTTTGCTTAAACTGTCCAACCAGTTGATTGATAGTTATTCTTGGCCGAACCGGGGCTGGCCTGCCCGTACCGACGATAGTGAGAACAGATGCCCACCGACAGCATCACACCCAATGGGCAAACGCGGCGCGAAGAGCTGCTCGCCGTCGCCACCAAGCTGTTCGCGGCGCGCGGCTACCACGGCACCCGGATGGACGACGTGGCCGACGTGATCGGCCTGAACAAGGCCACCGTCTATCACTATTACGCCAGCAAGTCGCTGATTCTGTTCGACATCTACCGCCAGGCCGCGGAAGGCACGCTGGCCGCCGTGCACGACGACCCGTCCTGGACGGCGCGCGAGGCGCTCTACCAATACACCGTCCGGCTGCTCACCGGCATCGCCAGCGACCCCGAGCGGGCCGCGGTGTACTTCCAGGAGCAGCCGTACATCACCGAGTGGTTCACCAGCGAGCAGGTCGCCGAGGTCCGCGAGAAGGAGGCGCAGGTCTACCACCACGTGCACGGCCTGATCGACCGCGGGATCGCCAGCGGCGAGTTCTACCAGTGCGACTCGCACGTGCTGGCGCTGGGCTACATCGGCATGACGCTGGGCAGCTACCGCTGGCTGCGGCCCAGCGGGCGGCGCTCCGCCAAGGAGATCGCGGCCGAGTTCAGCACCGCGCTGCTGCGCGGACTGATCCGCGACGAGGCGATCCGCACGACGTCGCCGCTGGGACCCTAAGTCCGTAGGTGCTTGTCGAGGAACGCGAGCTGGTCGGCGACCACCCGCTCGAACGCGTCGTCGACGTAGATCGCGAAATGGCCCTCGGGATACAGCTTGACCTCGCCGCGGGGCGCTTTGGCGGCGTGGCGCAGGGTCGCGGCCGCGGGCGCCACCGAGTCGGCCTCGCACACGCAGAACAGGATGGGGCAGGAGATCTTCGGCGTCAGGCGTCCCGGGCGATAGGTGAAGACCTGCAACGCGATTCGGGCGGAGACCTCGTTGGGTAGGTCAACGCCGTCGGGCACCAGCCGCAGGTAGCCGGCATACGCGTCGGGGGTGTTCATCAACGCGACCTCGCCGGGCCGGCCCGCGGTGGCGACCAGCACCGGCGGCCTGCCCCGCTTGCTCGCGAGCACGTCGCGCACCGCGCGGGTGGTGACGCGCGCGACGACCAACGGGTTGGTGATGGTGCGCGCCGACGCGAGGCCGTCGGTGAAGGGGCACTGGGCGATGGCCGCGGCGATGCCCGGCAGCCGCGCCGCGGTGGCGATCACGTGACCGCCGGCAAAAGAGGTGCCCCACAACGCGATTCGGTCGGGGTCGATCCCCGCCAGGGTACGGGCGTAGTCGACGGCCGCCGCCCAGTCGGCGAGCTGCATGCCGACATCGAGGACCTGACGCGGTCGGCCCGCGCTGTCGCCGAAATTGCGGTAGTCGAACACCAGGCAGGCGTAGCCGGCCGCGCTGAAGCGTTCGGCGTAGGCGTCCAGGCGCATGCCGCGCACCGCGCCCAGGCCGTGCGCCATCACCAGCAGCGGCGCGGGCCCGTCGCCGGGCGGCCGATAGAGCCAGGCGCTGATCAGGTCGTCGCCGGACGGGAACTGAATGTCTTCGCGTGCTGTCATCAACGGTTGATTCTGCCCCCGCGGACGGCGGGCGGTCCGCCGGTATGCGTGCCCAATTTAATGGACTACTGTCTAGAAAAGTTTTGAGCGCTCAACGGACGGAGACTGTCATGGCGTTCCGCGTCGCGCACGTCGGTACCGGAAACGTCGGTGGGCTGGCCCTCGCCGAACTGATCACCAACCCGCAGTTCGAACTGACCGGGGTGTGTGTCTCCACCCCCGAGAAGGTGGGCAAGGACGCGGGGGAGCTGTGCGGCGTCGGCCTGGACCCCGGAGTGGTCACCGGCGTCGCGGCCGTCGACGACCTGGACGCGATCATCGCCGCCAAGCCCGAGTGCGTCGTCTACTGCGCGATGGGCGACACCCGGCTGCCCGAGGCGATGGCCGACGTCATGCGCATCCTTGCCGCCGGCATCAACGTCGTCGGATCCTCGCCGGGCCTGCTGCAGTACCCGTGGGGCGTGATGCCCGACAAGTACATCGCCCGCGTGGAAGACGCTGCCAAACAAGGTAATTCGAGCATCTTCATCAGCGGTGTCGACCCGGGGTTCGCCAATGACCTGATCCCGTTCGCGCTCGCGGGCACGTGTCAGCGCATCGAGCAGGTGCGCTGCATGGAGATTCACGACTACGCGTCCTATAACGGGACCGAGGTCATGGACTACATGGGATTCGCCAAGCCCATGGACGAGATCCCGATGCTGCTGCAGCCGGGGATCCTCAGCATCGCCTGGGGCACCGCGATCCGTCAGCTGGCGGCCGGCCTGGGCATCGAGGTCGACGAGATCACCGAGTCGTATCAGCGCGAGCCGGCGCCGGAAGACTTCGACATCGCGATCGGCCGCGTCGCCAAGGGGACCGTGGCCGTGCTGCAGTTCGAGATCCGCGGCATGGTCAAGGGCCACCCCGCCATCGTCATCGAGCACGTCACCCGGCTGCGGCCCGACCTGCGCCCCGACCTGCCCCAGCCCGCCGCGGGCGACGGCTCGTACCGCGTCGAGATCACCGGCGAGCCCTCCTATGCCGTCGACATCATTCCGAGCAGCCGCAAGGGCGACCACAACCACGCCGCGATCGCGGGCGCCGCGGGGCGCGTCGTCAACGCCATCCCCGCGGTGATCGCGGCGCCGCCGGGCATCCGGACCACGCTCGATCTGCCGCTGGTCACCGGAAAAGGCCTTTACGCACCAAGCACTTTGGTGACCACTTAAATCGAAAGGAGACCCACGTGGGTCGAGTAGACGGCAAAGTTGCACTGATCAGTGGTGCCGCCGGCGGCATGGGCGCCGAAGACGCGCGGCTGCTCGTCGAGGAGGGCGCCAAGGTGGTGATCGGCGACATCCTCGACGAGCAGGGCAAGGCGCTGGCCGACGAGATCGGCGACTCCGCGCGCTACGTGCACCTCGACGTCACCCAGCCCGACCAGTGGGAAGCCGCCGTGCAGACCGCCATCGGCGAATTCGGCAAGCTCAACGTGCTGGTCAACAACGCCGGCACTGTCGCGCTCGGCCCGCTGAAGAGCTTCGATCTGGCCAAGTGGCAGAAGGTAATTGACGTCAACCTGACCGGAACGTTCCTGGGCATGCGGGTGGCCGTCGACCCGATGATCGCCGCCGGGGGCGGGTCGATCATCAACGTGTCGTCGATCGAGGGTCTGCGCGGCGCGCCCATGGTGCACCCGTACGTCGCGTCCAAGTGGGGGGTGCGGGGCCTGGCCAAGTCGGCCGCCCTGGAGCTGGCGAAGCACAACATCCGGGTCAACTCCATACACCCCGGCTTCATTCGCACCCCGATGACCAAGCATCTGCCCGAGGACATGGTGACCGTCCCGCTGGGCCGGCCCGGGCACGTGCGGGAGGTCGCAACGTTCGTGCTGTTTTTGGCCAGCGACGAATCGTCGTATGCGACCGGCAGCGAATTCATCATGGATGGCGGGCTGATCACCGACGTGAACCACAAGGACTTGTTCTAATGCGGTGCTATAACCGCAAGCATGCTGCGTAGCCTGGCTGGCCTGGTCGGGTCGAATCACGTCGTCACCGACCCCGACGTGCTGGCCGCGCGCAGCGTCGACCACACCGGCCGTTACCGCGGGCGGGCCAGCGCGCTGGTGCGGCCCGGCTCGCCCGAGCAGGTGGCCGAGGTGCTGCGCGTGTGCCGCGACGCCGGCGCGCACGTGACGGTGCAGGGCGGCCGGACCTCGCTGGTGGCCGGCACCGTCCCCGAGCACGACGACGTGTTGTTGTCCACCGAGCGGCTGCACACCCTCGGGGACGTCGACACCGTCGAGAGCCGCATCGAGGTCGGCGCCGGCGCCACCCTGGCCGCGGTCCAACAGGCCGCGGCTGCGGCCAATCTCGTGTTCGGCGTGGACCTGTCCGCCCGCGACACGGCGACCGTCGGCGGCATGGCGTCGACCAACGCCGGCGGCTTGCGCACCGTCCGGTACGGCAACATGGGCGAGCAGGTGATCGGCGTGCAGGTCGCGCTCCCCGACGGGGCACTGCTGCGCCGGCACAGCCGGGTGCGCCGCGACAACACCGGCTACGACCTGCCGGCGCTGTTCGTGGGCGCCGAGGGCACGCTCGGCGTCATCACCGGGCTGGACCTGCGGCTGCACGCCATCCCCCCGCAC
Source organism: Mycobacterium sp. NTMscope_MAC_269 (assembly GCF_976985695.1). Lineage (NCBI taxonomy): Bacteria > Bacillati > Actinomycetota > Actinomycetes > Mycobacteriales > Mycobacteriaceae > Mycobacterium > Mycobacterium sp. NTMscope_MAC_269. The sequence continues at coordinate 4,507,704 of NZ_OZ335668.1, read as the reverse complement.
CGGGTGACGGCCATCTGCGGGTTCGCCGACCTGGATGCGCTGGTGGCCGCCGGCCGCATCTTCCGCGACGTGGACGGCATCGCGGCCCTGGAGCTGATCGACGGCCGGGCGGCCGCGCTGACCCGCGAGCACCGCGGCGTGGGTTCGCCGGTCACGGGGGACTGGCTGCTGCTGGTGGAATTGGCCGCCGATCACGACCAGACCGAGCGTCTCGCCGAACTGCTCGACAACGTGCCCATGTGCGGCGAACCGGCGGTGGGCGTGGATCTTGCTGCGCAGCAACGGTTGTGGCAGGTTCGCGAATCATTGGCCGAGGTGCTCGGCGTGTACGGCCCGCCGCTGAAGTTCGACGTCTCGCTGCCGCTGTCGGTGATCGGCGAATTCGAAAGCAACGCAGTCGATTTGGTGCACACGCATGCACCCGAGGCGCTGCCGCTGTTGTTCGGGCATATCGGCGAGGGCAACCTGCACCTGAACGTGCTGCGGTGCCCGGGTGAGCAGGAGCGGCACCTCTACGAGCCGATGATGGACCTCATCGCGCGATCCGGCGGCAATGTCAGCTCCGAGCACGGCGTCGGCAGCCGCAAGCGGCCCTATCTCGGCATGTCACGCGAGCCCGCCGACATCGCCGCGATGCGGGCGCTCAAGGCCGCGCTGGACCCGACCGGCTACCTGAACGCCGCGGTGCTGTTCGACTGATCACCGCGCCGCGAAACTGTAGTTGCCGACACCGCCACTCGAGAAACGCGTTGCCAGTTACAGTTTCGCCGGGCTAGGACGTGGCTTTGATGCCGACCGCGTGGCGCAGCTGCGCCAGGAATTGGTCGGCGTCGTCGCTGCGCACGATGTAGTGCGAGATCGCAATTCGGATCACCGTCGCCGCCTTCACCGCGGAGTTGGGTCCGGGCAGGTGCCGTCGCAGCCCTTCGCGCATCTGCGGGATGACCCAGGAGAACTGGGCGATGGTGTGCTCGGGCTCGACGTCGACCATGCGCACCCCGGAATACGAATGCTGGTAATCGACGATGAACCGCAGCACGGCGTCGAGCTTGTCCACGCCCTTGAGGCCCGCGGTGGCCTTCACCAGGCCGCTTTCGAAGATTTGTCGCTCGTAGGCCGAAAACGCCGACAGCAACTCCTCTTTGGAGGCGAACCAGCGGTACAGCGTCGGGCGGGAGACGCCGGCCTGGGTGGCCACGTCGGACAGGCTGAGCTTGGTTTTGCCGTTGCGGCCGAGCACCTCGGCGGTGGCCGCCAGGATGCGCTGACGGGTCGAGGTGTCAGTGTCGGCGATCGTCGTCGCCCGGACCGGCTGGCTCATGTTTTCGCCTCCACGTTAGGCCCGAGGGGGGCGCCGGCGCACCAGCACCGACTGCTGGATGGCGCCCACCGCGCCCTGTTCGTCGAACAATGTGCCGATCGTCGTCCCGATCCCGTCCGGCCCATAACTGGTTTCCGCCCTGATCCCGATCCAATCACCGTCGGGAACACGAAACACGTGCACGGCCAGATCGGTGTTGAGGAACGTCCATTTGGTGATGTCGAGCTTGCTGCCGATGCCGTTGGCGCAGTCGGCGACCGCGAACAGCCGTTCCAGCGGGGTCATGGACTCGCCGTTGACCAAGTCGACGGTCGGGTTGATCCACGATTCGCCGGGGCCTTCGCTCAGCGGCTCGGTCAGCCACAGCCACTCCAAGCTGTGCACGTAGTTGCGGTCCCAGTCCTTGGCCTTGAGGTTGCGGTCGTAGGCCTCGGCTCTCGGCCGCGGCAGCGGCACCGCTGCGTGCGCCAGCTCCTGGGTGTCCTGGTGCTGCAACCGCCAGCCGCTGGCGCGCGCCACCGGCCGGGGAGCGCCGTCGGGGCCGGGGGCCAGCATCTCGGCGCTGACGAGTTCGATCTGCCTGCCGGGGCGTTGCACCTGCGAGCGGACCCACAGGTCGCCCTCGGCCGGCACCCCGCCCAGCAGGTCGATGACCACCCGGGACAGCCGGGTGTCGTCGCGCTGTTCGCACCGTTCCAGCGCCCGCACCAGCAGCCCCGACACCGGGCCGCCGTGCTGGATCGCCGCCGACCAGGTGCCGCGCGCCAGGTCGGTCGCCCGAAACTTCTCGCCCACCGCGTCGGCCGGGTCGATCAGTTCGTAGTAGGCGTCGGTCATCGTCAACCTCTCGGGATGTCAGGGCAGGCCGGCGCCGGGGGTGGTCACCGTGACGGCGTCCAGCCGGGAAAGCCGGGTGCCGACCAGGCGCTGAGGATAGGCGTCCGTGCTCGACAAGAGAAACAGCGTGCGGCGCTGCGGGCCGCCGAGGGCGCAGGCGATCGCGATGCGGTCACCCATGTCGATGCGGTCGGTCACCTCGCCGCCGGCCACGATCCGCTCGAACTGGTGGGCCAGCGTCATCGACGCCCACACCCCTCCCTCGGCGTCGAGCGCGATGCCGTCGGGCGGCCCGTCCAGGCCGTCGGCGAAGACGCGCCGGTCGGTCAGTCCACCGTCGGCGCCGAGCGAAAACGCGCTCAGCCGCCGGCCGGTCGATTCGGCGACGATCAGCGTCCGGCGGTCCGGGGTGATCGCCATTCCGTTGGGGAAGTCGAGGTCCTCGGCCACGACGGAGGCGGTGTCGTCGGGGTCGAGGCGGATGATGACGCCGCCGGTTCGCGCCTGGCATCCGATGTAGGCGCGGCCCGCGTCGTCGATGACCATGTCACCGAGGTCGGCCGGCGCCATGTCGGCGAGATCGGCGATGGTGACGACGGTTTCGCCGTCGTAGCAGAGCACCTGCCGGTCCTCGGTCGAGGCGATCAACAGCGAGCCGTCGGGGCGGAAGCCCAGACCCGACGGCGAGTGCCCGGGCAGAGGCAAAGTGGTTAGCGATCCCCCCATGGTCGAGGTGTGGACCGCTTCGCCTAGCATGTCGGAGAACCACAGCAGGCCCTCGAACCAGCGCGGTCCCTCGCCGAAGCAGAACCCGTTGGCCAGCGGCTCGGGGATCATCCGCTCATGCCTTCGGCCAGCCCTTCCGCTTTACAAAACACCGAAAAAGTGTCACGCACCGCGGGTGTCGGTGTCAATCTGCCGATCGGGCGAGTTCGGTCGCGACGGCCTCGTGGTAGGCGTCGATCTTCGCCGGGTTGGCCTGGACGAAGAGCTGATCGGGCAGCGGCGCGTGCTTGTACGCCTCGATCGTCATGGTCCGGGAGAACAGCGTGACGTCCTGGCCGGGCCGGGTGAAGTGGTACGACACGGTGATCCGGCCCTCCATTCCGCCGTTACCGTCGCGGTCATGGCCCAGCCGGCCGACCGAGGTGAACACGAACAGTGTCGGCCGCACCGCGGCGGCCAGTTGCCAGCGGAAGATGCGGTCGCCGTCGGGGCCGGCCTCCTCCCAGGTGTCGCCGACCTTGAGGGGAAGCTCGGGCAACCCGCCGATGTGCGCGCTGCCCGGGTAGGTCTTCGTCCAATTGGCCGGGTTGGTGACGAAGTCGTACACGATCTCGGCGGACTGCGTGAACGCGGTCTCCGAAGTGGTGGTCACGATGCCCAATGGTGTTGCCTCCCTGTGCTTTCCGGTGGCCGGTTCGGCCGCCGGGCCGCCGTCTTGTTAGCCAAGCTTTACAAATCCTACTCAAAGTGTCACGCTGAGCCCTGAGCTGCTAGCGCGAGAGGTAGAGCGGATTTGACGAAAGCTTCCGAGGAATCTCAGCAGACCGAGTGGACGGTGCAGGGCCTGCTGGATCTGTTTGACGTGCAGGCCGACGGGCAGGACCGGTTCACCGGCGAAACCGGCATCGCCGTCGGCGACGAGCGCCAGGTGGTCGAGGGCACCCAGGTGCTGGCTCAGGCGATCGTCGCGGTGGCCAAACGATTCCCGGATAAGTCGGTGCGCTCGGCGCACGCGGTGTTCTCCCGTGCCGTGACGGTCGGTCCGCCGATCGAGCTGGTGCTCGACGTCGTCGCCGAGGGCCGCTCCACCGCCACCGCGGTCGTCGCCGTGCACCAGAACGGCCGCCGCTGCCTGAGCATCACGGTGCTGGCCGACGTCCCGACCGGCGATGTCATCCGCCATCACCTGCCGCGCCCCGAAGTGGCCGCGCCGGCCGACGCCAACCCCTCCCCGATGCCGATGGTCGGGCGCGAGCTGCGCCTGGTGGACGTCGTCGACGTCAACAGCCCCGACGAGGTCGGCCCGCCGGAGCTCCACGCGTGGCTGCACTACGACCCGATCCCGGAACGGGACGACCTGGCCAAGGCCCTGCTGGCCTACTTCACCGGCCACCTGGGGATCTCCACCACCATGCGCGCGCACGAGGGCATCGGCACCGCCCAGGCGCACCTGACCGTGTCCACCGCGCCGATGAGCATCTCGGTGGCTTTCCACGAGCCGGTGCGCTGGAGCGGGTGGCTGCTCTACACCCACGAGAGCACCCAGGTGGGCGCCGGAATGTCGTACGTGCGCGGCACCGTGCACGCCGAGGAGGGCGAGCTGCTGGCGTCCTTCAACCAGGAGGCGCTGATCCGCCCGCTGCGGAGCAGCGACACCTCGATCGATTCCCGCGCGCGTTTCTGACGGCCATGCAGTTCACCATCACCCACCCGATGCACAGCCATCCCTACAACCCGGAGTTGGTGAGTGGGGACGGCATCGGCAAGGTGGCCGCGGCCACGGAGGCGGCCGGGATCCACGGGTTCGGCTTCACCGATCACCCCGCCCCGTCGCAGCGGTGGCTCGATGCGGGCGGGCATGACGCGTTGGACCCTTTCGTCGCATTGGGATTCGCCGCGGCGACCACGTCCACCCTGCGGCTGATCCCCAACATCGTGGTGCTGCCGTACCGAAACCCGTTCGTGGTGGCCAAGTCCGGTGCCACCCTGGACCTGCTGTCCGGCGGCCGCTTCACGCTCGCGGTCGGCGTGGGCTACCTCAAGCGCGAGTTCGCCGCGCTGGGCGTCAGCTACGACGAGCGCGCCGAGCTGTTCGAGGAAGCGCTACAGGTGATCCGGGCCATCTGGACCGAAGACGACATCTCCTTTGAGGGAAAGCATTTCAGCGCGCGCGGCATCACCGCGCACCCCCGTCCCGTCAGCAGCCCGCACCCACCGATCTGGATCGGCGGCAACACCACCTCATCGCGCCAGCGGGTGGCGCAGTACGGCGACGGCTGGTGCCCGTTTCCCGCCCCGCCCCAGCTGGCGCAGACCGCGGGCACGGCCACCATCGATTCGCTGGCCAAACTCACCGAGGGCATCGAGGACCTGCGGCGCAGATGCGATGCCGCGGGCCGGGATTGGTCGGCGATCGACGTCACGTTCACCAACTTCGACGGCGGCAGTCCCTCCGACGACGCGTTCAACGCCGACGCCTACCTGGAAGGCCTGGACAAGCTCGCCAAGCTGGGGGTGACCTGGGTCAGTGTCCACCTGCCCGGCGACAGCATGACGCACGCGCTCGAAACCCTCGACCGTTTCCGCACCCTCGTGATCGACGCCGCCTGAATGGACTTCTCCCGCGTTGCGCTCTCACCCGAGGACCAGGATTTCCACGATCGGTTCCGGGGGTTCCTCACCGAGCACGTCACCGACGAGGTGCGGCGCCGCGATCGCGAGACCGGTGAAAACTTCAGCGAGCCAGTGCATTTGGCGTTGGGCGAAGCGGGGTATCTGGAGTCGGACTGGAAGCTGGAGTCCGAAGGCGGATTCAATCCGGTGCGCCGCCGGATCTTTCACCTCGAGATCGGCCGTGCCCACGCGCCGTGGTTCCACTGGGGCACCACCGCGGTCGTCGCGAGGTTGGTGCAGCGGTTCGGGGCGGCCGAACTGGTCGACGCAATCCTGCCGGGCGTGCTGTCCGGGGAGATCCGGCTATGCCTGGGCTACACCGAGCCCGAGGGGGGCTCCGACGTCGCCACCTGCAAGACGCGCGCCGTGCGGGACGGATCGAGCTGGATTATCAATGGCTCCAAGATGTTCACGTCGAACGCGCAGAACGCCAGGTACGTCTTCCTGCTCACCAGCACCGATCCGCAGGGGCCGAAGCACAAGAACCTGACCATGTTTCTGGTGCCGCTGGATACACCGGGCATCGAGATCCAGGGCATCCGCACCCTCGACGGTGACCGCACCAACATCGTGTACTACAGCGACGTGCGTGTCGATGACCGCTACCGGATCGGCGAGGTCAACGGTGGCTGGACGGTGATGCGGTTCGCCCTCGACGCCGAGCATGGTATTGCCGAGATCGAAGGCCATGGCCTGCAGAACATTTCGATGCTGTCCGAGCACGGCCACCTGATGGCCGAGGCGGCCGACGGAGTCGCGGCGATCCTGTCCAGGCCCGATGCCAACGGGCGGCGCCCGATCGACGACGAGGCCACGAAATATCGGCTGGGGCGCTGCATGGCCCGCATCGAGGCGGCGATGTCGACTCCGGGAATGTACGGGCGCGTGGGGCTCATTCAGACCATGCGTGAGGTCTCCCAGGAATTGATGGACATGCTGGGGGCGGCATCGGCATTGCCCACCGACACAACGGGTTCCGCGGACGACGGCGCCATCGAGTTCATCTTCCGGCACGGGGTGCCCGCCGGCATCTACGGCGGCACCATGGAGGTGTTCCGCAACATGATCGCCCAGCATGAGTTGGGGCTCGGGCGCCCGAGCTACTGATCGTGCCGCGAGAGTGTAACTACCGACGCAGCCTCTCGGGGAATGTGTCGCCAGTTGCAGTTTCGCGGAGTCAAGATGCGGGCAGCTCGGCGCGCACGTCGGCGCGGGCGTCGTCGAAACTGAGAAACCCCTTGATGGGCAGGCTTTCCGGCGGCGGATCGGGGTAACACCAGGCGACGTCCTTTACGACACGGTCGCCCGAGACGAACGACCAATACGTCGCGAAGCCTTTGTAGTTGCAGTAACTCGACGTCTCCGATCGCCGCAGCAGATCGGTGCGTACGTGTGCCGGGTCGACATACAGCCTCGGGCTGAGCGCGGTCTCGAAAAGGATCATCGTGTCGTCGGTGTCGACCAGCGTGGTGCCGGCGACGCGGACGCGCAGGCGCCGTTGCGTCGGACGGCAGTCGACGCGGTGATACGGGTTGGGCGGGTAGTGCACGAGCTTGCGGCCCTCCTCGAACCAGGTGTCGACCGCGTCCCAGGGGACACGGACGAAACCCGGCGCCTCCGGCTCGGGCTCGCTCGGCAGGTCGGCGACCTCGCCGGGCGCGAACACGTAGGACAGCGGCCGGTCCCGCCGGTGCACCAGCAGCGCCCGCTCGGTGTCGATCACCAGCTGCCCGTCCTTGACCGCCTGCACACGGCGGGGATGCGGCTCGACGTAGACGACTCCGTCGGGGATCGCCGGCGAAAAGCGTCCCGCCGGATCGTTGCTGAGCGGACCACGCCCGGCCACCAGAGTCATGGTGCTCCTCCCGACGGCGATGAATTGGCGCGCACGCCCGTCACCATTCTGCTCCCCAGCCAAACCATGTCATCACAGCGCGCATCAGTCCACGATGATTCCGCCGGTCAAGTTGGCGACGGTTCCGGTCACATCTCCTTCGCCAACGCATCGAGGTCGCCGTGGTCCCGCCCGACCAGAAGGCGCGGGCGGCGGCAAGCCCCGCCTCTCCTTCACCGCCGTGGCGGCCTTTGTGTCTGGATGCGTTGATGAACCGCTGAACCGAATCTGCACAGCCGCTTAGGATTTGACGGCCTCAGCTTGGGCGAGTAAGGCCGCGTACTGCTGTTCGAGCATCTTCGCGGCGCCCTCGCGCCAGCGCTCGGTCAACGACCGCGACATCGGGTCCGGGAAGATTTCGTCATCGCCATTTTCCACACCGTCGAAGATGCCCTTCGCGACCGATTGCGGAGCGGCCTTCGGGATGTCAAGAGCACGGGTCATATCGGTATCCACGGGGCCGGTCAGCACAGCATGAACCCGCACACCTTGGGCCGCCAAGATGACGCGCAGCGATTGCGTCAGGGAGAACGCGGCGGCCTTGGAGACGGAGTAGGCCGGAATCAGCGACAACGGCGCCAGGGCGTTCACCGACAGATTGTTGACGATCGAGCCCCGGGATTGAGCCAGTAGCGGCAGGAACGCCTGAACCAGATCGTACGTGCCGAGAAGATTCACCGCGAGATGCTGTTGCAGTACGGACCGATCGTTGAGATCGTCGTAAAGCGCTAGGCCGGCATTGTTGATCAAGACATCGAGCGAGTCGACCTTCTCGACTGCCGCACGGATCTGCGAGGCATTGGTGATGTCCAGGGCCACGGGCGTAACGCGGGAATCGATGTTGTCGGCCAAAGCCTTCCGGGTGCCGACGTAGACCCGCCTGGCACCTCTGTTCAACGCTTCGGAGACCAGTGCACTCCCGATGCCGCGGTTGCCCCCGGTAATCAGGACCGCGCTGCCTGAGATTGTGACCATGATGACGATCTCCTTTTCTGGTGTCCGTTTGGGCGGGCCCGCGTGGGTGGGCTCGCCGCGGCCCGCCGTTGCACGATGCCCGCACGTATTCCGATACGCGGGGCGGCGCAGAATCATCGCGAGGCAGCTCAGAACCCTTCGAAGTAGTCGAAATAGTCGCGCCGACGTCCAGGCGTGGGATAGGAACTTACGCATGGCGGGACCGGTGGAAGGCGTCAAAGTCGTCGAGCTCGGGGTGTGGGTGGCCGGGCCGGCCGCCGGCGGCATCCTGGCGGACTGGGGCGCCGACGTGATCAAGATCGAACCCCCGACCGGTGATCCGGCGCGCATGTTCGGCCGCATGCTGGGCTGCGACCTGGGCGTCAACCCGCCGTTCGAAATGGACAACCGCTCCAAGCGCAGCGTCGTGCTGGACCTGGGCACCGAGGCGGGCCGCGCGACCGCTTTCGAATTGCTCGCCGGCGCAGACGTTTTCCTGACCAATGTGCGACCCGGCGCGCTGCAGCGCCTCGGGCTGGACTTCGAGTCGGTGTCGGCGGCCAACCCCCGCCTGGTCTACGGGCTCATCACCGGCTACGGCGAAAGCGGGCCGGACGCCGATCGCGCCGCCTTCGACGTGGCCGCGTTCTGGTCCCGCGCCGGGGTGGCCCACCTGCTCACCCGGCCCGGCGAGACGCCGCCGTTTCAGCGCGGCGGCATGGGCGATCACTCGGCCGGCATGACGATGGCCGCGGCGGTCTGTGCGGCGCTGCTCGCCCGGGAACGCACCGGGACGGGCCAACTGGTGACCACCTCGCTGTACCGGCAGGGCGCCTACACCGTGAGCTTCGACCTGAACACCTATCTGATGAGCGGACAGCCCATCGCGATCGGGCAACGCGAATCCATGGGCAACCCGTGCATGAACAACTACGCCGCCTCCGACGGGCGGCGGTTCTGGATCGTCGGCCTCGAGCCCGAGCGGCACTGGCCGGCGCTGTGCCGCGCCGTGGGACGCCCCGAATGGCGCGAGGATCCGCGGTTCGCCGATGCCCGCTCCCGCGCGGCCAACTCGGCGGCGCTGATCGTCGCGCTCGACGAAATCTTTGCGACGCGACCCCTCGACGAATGGGCGCAGGTCTTCGCCGGCGAGCCGGATTTCTTCTGGTCACCGGTCAACACGCTCGAGGACGTCGTGGCCGACGAGCAGTTCCACGCCGCGGGCGGCATCGTCGACGTGCCCGACGGGGACGCGGCCGTGCCGATGGTGGCCACGCCGGCGGATTTTCACGGCACCCCGTGGGCTCCGCGTTCTGCGGCACCGGAACTGGGGCAGCACACCGAGGAAGTCCTTGCCGACCTCGAGGCGCGCCGCGGTACGTGACGGGCCGTCGGGACCTTTACAAATTTCGCCAGAAGTGTCACGCTGTGCGGTGAGTCGCTTCACCCGACGCGTGCGGCGGCTCCAGCCCTTGAGAAAGCCCATGACAAGCGCTTGAGGCCCGCCAGCGGGGCCGTGGTGAGGAATGGATCGATGGTCGCTCCAACGTTCGATATCAGCAAGAGCAGCGCCGCCCCGGCCACCCAGGCCATCGCGGAGGGTCTGCGCTATCGACTGGACGTCGTCGCCGCCAGCGCCGTCGACGTCGTGCAATCGGCCGGAGGTTGGCTCTACGACCGGGCGATGGCCGGATGGGAGGTGACCGTGCTGCTCCCGCAGGGCCGCGACACCCGATCGCTGCGGATCCTGGGGGTGCGGGTATGCGACCTCGAGTCGTCCCTGGCCGCTCTGGGGGCGGGCTCGACCAGCCTGGCCGTCAGTGCCGACGCGTTCACCGCCGACGCGCGGGTGCGTGACGCGGTGCTCGAGTCGCTGGACAACCGGCTGACCGAGGTCGCGTTGTGGGGCGACGGGTGGCCGCTGGGGGTGCATCGTGCGACGACGCGCGCCCAGCACCTGCTCAGCGGTGCGGCGCGCATGTTCAAGGGCTATGCGCTTGCGGCAGCGGGCATTTCGGACGCCACAGTCGCCCCCACCGAGACGCTGCTGTGCGACGTGGGTTCGGGGGCCGACTCCGAGCTGATCCGGCTCGACTAGGCCCATGAAGAAGTACTACAAACACGCACTGCTCTACCTGCACGAGACGATCTCGCTGGGATCCGGGCGAAGCGACCGGTTCACCGAGATCTTCGCCGATACCTACCAGCCGATGATGGAACAACTCGGCGCCCGGCTGTTCGCGATCTGGGAATCCACCCCGTACAACGGTCACTGGCCGCAGGTGACGGTCATCTGGGAGATCGACGGGTTCGCCGACTACGCCAGGATCGGCGCCGCCCAGGCCCGCGGCGGCAGCCACGAGGCTACCGCCGGCAAATGGTCGGCGTTTCTGGCCGATCTCGGCGCCTCGGGCGAGGGCCGGATCATGTACGCCGGCCCCAGCAACAGGACGCTCGCGCAGCTGCGCGAGGCCAACTTCACTGCGCCACTGGTGATTCAGGAGATCATGCAGACCAAGCCCGGGCGCCAGGACGACTACATCCGCGAACTGGAGCGGCTTTACGTGCCGTGGTCGGAACGCACCGGGAAACGCTGGCTCGGTTCGTTCACCACGACCTTCCGCTTCAACGAGGTCATCCACTACTGGGCGCTGGACGGGGGATGGGACTGTTTCGCCGAGCACTACCCCTCGTGGAAGGAGAGCCCACCCGCCGAGATCGTCACCTGGATGAGCGTGGCCCCCGCGCTGCGCGACGGCTGGGAAGATTCCATCCTGGCTGCCCTCCCGCCCTCACCGCTGCAGTGACCGGGCGCCAAGGACCCATGGACCACGCCGACTTCCGCTACGACCCTTTCGACGCTGCGGTGATGGCAAACCCGTTGCCGTACTACCGAATCCTGCGCGACCACCACCCGGTGTATTACATGCCGCAATGGGACACCTTCGCGCTGTCGCGTTTCGAGGACATCTGGAAAGTCCTGGAAGTCAACAACGGCACGTTCGTCGCCTCGGAGGGCACGCTGCCGGCGGCATCGGTTCTGGCCCAACATAATTCCGGGCCGGTCGACGACCCGCCGCTGCACCCGCTGCCGTTCCACGCGATGTTCGACGCGGACCTGTACGGCGAGATCCGGCGCACGCACTCCCGGCCGTTTCGGCCACGTTCGGTCACGGACCTCGAGGGCAGGATCCGGGCCCTGGCCAACGAACGACTCGACCTGCTGCTGCCGCGCGGCTCGTTCGACCTGACCCAGGACTACGGCGGCGTCGTGGTGGCCGCGATCGTCTGCGAACTGCTGGGCATTCCCACCGATCTCGCACCGCAGGTTCTCGCCACGGTCAACGCCGGCAGCCTCGCGCAGCCCGGTGTCGGCGTGGATACCGGACAGGCCCGCCCGAACTATTTCGAGTTCCTGCTGCCCGCGGTCGCCCGGCGCCGCGCCGACCAGTCCGGGCCGCCCGTGGACGTGGTCGACGGCCTGCTCGGCTATCACCTGCCCGACGGCCGCGCGCTCGACGACACCGAAGTCGCCACCCAGATGCTGTGCATCTTCATCGGGGGGACCGAGACGGTGCCCAAGATCGTCGCCCACGGGCTGTGGGAGCTCAGTCAGCGGCCCGATCAGCTGGCCGCCGTCCGCGCTGATCCCGAAAGCAACGTGCCCATCGCGCGCGAGGAGATGATCCGGTACTGCGCGCCGGCGCAGTGGTTCGCGCGAACGGCGCGCAAGCCCTTCGACATTCACGGTCAGAGGATCAACCCCGGCCAGCGCGTCATCACCCTGCTCGCGTCGGCCAGCCGCGACGAACGGGAATACCCCGACCCCGACGACTTCATCTGGGATCGGCCCATCCGCCGTTCACTGGCGTTCGGCCGCGGCCAGCACTTCTGCATCGGCTACCACCTGGCGAGGCTGGAAATCGATGTGCTGCTGGCCGAATGGGTGCGCCGGGTGCCCGACTACGCGATCCAGGCCGACACCGCCACCCGGTTGCCGTCCAGCTTCCAATGGGGCTGGAACAACATCCCGGTGGAGGTCTGACGTGTGGTCCTACCGGCTCACCGCCCCGTATCAGTTCGAGCGGACGACGATCGCGGACACAACGCCTGAGTCCCTGACCGACGGGCAGGTGCTGCTGCGGTTTTTGGCCGCCGGCGTCTGCGGCAGCGATCTGCCCGCGTTTCGCGGTGCCAGAGGCCGCATCCCGGGCGACGACGGGCGCAGCGGCCCCGAGAAAGACGGCTTCCCCATCCACGAGGTCGCCGGCGAAGTGATCGCCAGCCGGCACCCCGCACACCGCCCGGGAGACCGCGTCGTCGGCTGGGCCTCCGGGTTCGACGGCATGATGGAACGCATCGTCAGCAACGGCGACGGGCTGGCACCGTACGACCCGGCGCTGTCACCGGCGCAGGCGATCGGCCTGCAACCGCTGGCCTGTGTGCTCTACGCCTGCGAGCAGCTCGGCGACTTGGCCGGCCGGCACGTCGCGGTCATCGGCCAGGGATCGATCGGCCTGCTGTTCTCCTACGTCGCCAAGGCGGCCGGTGCGCGGCGCGTCACCGGGGTCGACCCGATCGACCGCCGCGATCTGGCAAGGGCATTCGGCGTCGACGACCCGGTGCGCGCCACCAGCGACCGCTGGGCGAGCCAGCTCGAGCCGGGAGACCGCGCCGACGTCGTCATCGAGGCGGTCGGCCACCAGGTCGCCACCCTCGCGCACGCCATCGACGCCACCGCCCCCGGGGGCACCGTCTTCTATTTCGGCGTCGCCGACGACGACATGTATCCGATCAACATGCGGGCCATGCTGCGCAACAATCTGACGCTGAAATCCGGTGTGACGCTTGACCGCCGTCGGATGCTGGAGCTCGCGACGAAGTTCAGCACCGAGCATCCCTGGCTGCTCGGCGCCTACCTCACCCACACGTTCGGGGTCGACGCGGTGCAGGACGCGTTCGAGCTGGCCTGCCGGCCGGCGCCCGAGCGCATCAAGATCGCGATCGCCGGGTGAGGGGCCGATCATGACGGACACCTCGCCGAGCAATCTGCACCGGGCGTTGAGCGGCAAACCCGTGGTATTCGGCGGCTGGGTCACCGGTCCAACGTGGCTGGGACCCGAGGAATTCGCACGCGCCGGTTACGATTACGTCGGCTTCGATGCCCAGCACGGCTATCTCGACGACGCCGACATCGCGCGCATGCTGCGCCGCACCGAGCACCTGCCGCTGGGGACCGTCGTGCGACTGCCCAACGCCGACGCCGCACCGATCGGGCGGGTGGCAGACGCCGGGGCTGACGCCGTCGTCATTGCAATGATCGAAACCGCGGACGAGGCCGCCGCGGCGGTCGCCGCCACCCGCTACCCGCCGGTGGGCGTGCGCAGCTTCGGCCCGCTGCGCGCCAGCCTGGGCCACGACCCCGCCGCCCACGAATCCCGGATCGGCGTGTTCGCGATGATCGAGACCGCCGCGGCGCTGGCGGACATCCACACGATCTGCGCCGTCGACGGCCTGACCGGAATCTACGTCGGGCCAGCCGATCTCGCCATCTCGATGGGCGTCGGCGTGGTCGGGGCGACCCGGCATCCCGACGTGCTCGAAGCGATCACGCGCATCCACCGGGTGGCCTCGGACGCCGGCCTGGTCACTGGCATTCACGCCGGAGACGGCGCGACGGGACAGGCCATGGCGCGGTTAGGGTTTGGCATGATCACCCTGGCCGCCGAGTCGGTGGCGCTGCGGCGCGGGGCCACCGAACACCTGCGTGAGGCGACACAATGACCGCCCGCCCGTCCGACGATGAGGCCGCGATCCGCGACCTCATCGCGAGCTACGCGCTCGCACTCGATGCCCGCGATGCCGACGGGTGCGTCCAGCTGTTCGCTCCCGACGGCGAATTCCTGGTCTACGGAAAGACTTTCGTGGGACACGACGCGCTCGCCCGCATGTTCCGCGACGCGGCGCACGGCCTGCATCTGACCGGCGTCTCGCGGATCACCGTTGAAGGGGAGCGCGCCACCGCCCGATCACAGGTGCTGTTCGTCCGGGCCGGCGATCTGCACCTGCGCCCCGCGCTCTACGACGACGAGCTGACGCGCGTCGCCGGGCAGTGGCGCTTTGCGCGGCGGCGGTGCAGCTTCATCACGAGCGGCGGATTGGCCGAGAGCCCCGAGGGGGCGCCGGCATGAACCCACGCGTCGCACTAGTGACCGGCGCGGCCGGCGGGCAGGGCCGGGCTATCGCGGAAAGACTGCGCGCCAAGGGGTTTTCGGTGGCCGCCTGCGATCGGCGGGCCGACGAACTCGCCGCGGTTGCGCGCGAATCGGGCGACGCGGAGCTGATCCCGGTCGAGCTCGACGTCACCTCCGAGCAGCAGTGGGGCTCGGCCGTCGCAGCGGTCGTCGACCACTTCGGGTCGCTGAGCACCCTGGTCAACTGCGCCGGCGTGCTGCACCGGGCGGCGCTGACCGACGAGACCGCCGAAGGATTCGAAAACTCCTGGCGGGTCAATTGTCTGGGCGCCTTCCTCGGCATGCGCGCGGCGCTGGAACACCTGCGCGCGGCGTCCGACGCTTCCATCGTCAACATCTGCAGCACCGGCGCGATCCGCCCGTTCCCGCAGCACGGCGCCTACGGCTCGTCGAAGTGGGCGCTGCGCGGCCTGACCCAGACCGCCGCCGCCGAACTCGCCCCCTCCGGCATCCGCGTCAACGCCGTGTTCCCCGGGCCGATCGCCACCTCGATGCTCGACGAGACCACCCAGTCCCGGCTGGCCGCGGCGTCGATGTTCGGGCGGATAGGCCGGGCCGACGAAGTGGCCGACGCCGTGGCCTTCCTCGTCTCCGCCGAGGCGTCGTTCATCACCGGCTCCGAACTCATCATCGACGGTGGTCAATGCCTGCAGATCCGATGACCGACCTGTCGGTCGGCATCATCGGCGCCGGCCCGGGCGGCCTCGCGCTGGGAATCATGCTGTCGCGCGCGGGTTTCGGCAATTTCACCATCTTCGACCGCGAAGACGGCGTCGGGGGGACCTGGCGGATCAACACCTATCCGGGACTGGCGTGCGACGTCAAGTCGCACCTCTACTCGTTCTCGTTCGACCTGAACGCCCACTGGTCACGGCTGTGGTCGGGACAACCCGAAATCCTGGACTACTTCCAGCGCACCGCCGACAAGCACGGCCTGCGGCCGCACCTGAAGCTGCGCACCGAAATCCGCTCCGCGCACTGGGATTCGGACACCCAGCTATGGTGCCTGACCACCGCATCCGGCGAACAGCATCACTTCAACGTCGTCGTGTCGGCGGTGGGCCTGTTCACCCGGCCGCTGCTGCCCGACCTCGTCGAAGAGGAGCCCTTCACCGGAACGGTGATGCACTCGTCGCGTTGGGATCACTCGATACCGCTGGAGGGCAAGAAAATCGCGGTTCTGGGCACCGGATCGACGGCCTCCCAGCTGATCCCCGAATTGGTCAAAGTGGCCGCCACGGTGTATTCGGTGCAGCGATCACCCACCTGGATCCTGCCCAAGCCGGACCGGCATTACACGCGGCGGGAGCGCTGGGCCTTCGCGCATCTGCCCTTCGCCAAAAAGATCTACCGGACCCGGCTGTGGCTGCGCAGCGAATCCAACATCTCGGTGATCGAGCACGGGAGCGAAAAGACCGAGCAATTCACCGCGCTCGCCCTGCACCTGCTCGAAAAGACGGTCGACGACGAGGAATTGCGCCGCAAGCTCACACCGGATCATCCGATGGGTTGCAAGCGGCTGGTGTTCTCCTCGGATTACCTGGCCGCGCTGACACGTCCCAACGTCGAGGTGGTGACCAGCCCGGCGCGTTCCCTGCGGGCCCGATCCCTGGTCGCCGAAGACGGCAAAGAACGCGAGGTCGACCTGGTGGTCTGCGCCACCGGCTACGCCGCCGCCGACTATCTCGGGGAACTGGACGTCCGCGGCGAACACGGAATCACGCTGCGAGAGCTCTGGCGCGACGGAGCACACGCCTACCTCGGCATGGCCGTGCCGGAATTCCCCAATTTCTTCATGCTGTACGGCCCCAACACCAACGTCGGCTCCAACAGCGTCATCTTCATCCTCGAAGCCCAGGCGCGCTACATCGTGCGGGCGCTGCGACACCTGCGGCGCCACCGCAAGCGCTACGTCGCGGTGCGACCCACCGCGCTGGCCGACTTCGTCGACAAGATCGACCGATGGATGGTGGGCACCGTCTGGACCACCCAGTGCAGCAACTACTTTCGCGCTCCCAACGGGCGCGTGGTCACCCAGTGGCCGCGCAGCGCACGTACCTTCTGGGGAATGACGCGCAGGTTCAAGCCCGCCGACTTCCACTTCGCCCCGGCGGCGGCGTCCACCCCACCGAAGGTCGCCGCACCCGAGCGGGGCACGCGGTGACCGAGCTCGACGACGCCGATCGCCTCGACCCGGCGCTGCGCGCGATCGCGACCGCGCGCACCGACTTCACCGCTGCCGCAATTCAACTGACCCGCGAACCGTTCAACGAACGCCGCCGCGTCACCGCCGAGCAGACCGACGCCCGCGACGTGCGGATCATCGAGGACGACGCGGCCGGGGTCGGGGTGCGCATCTATCGCGGCGGTCCTGCGCCGGCGCCCATCGTCGTGTATTGCCACGCCGGCGGTTTCGCCCTGGGAAACCTCGACACCGATCACCGCCAATGTGTGGAGCTCGCCCGCCGGGCGCGCTGCACGGTGGTGTCGGTGGATTACCGGCTGGCACCGGAGCACCCCTATCCCGCCGCGCTCGAGGACGCGAGCGCCGTGCTGCGCTGGGTGGTCGCCAAGGCGGCGTCGCTCGAAGTGGATCCGGCACGGATAGCGGTCGCGGGCAGCAGCGCCGGCGCCACCCTGGCCGCATGCCTGGCGCAGCGCGCCGCCGACGGTTCGTTGCCGCCGGTGGTCTTCCAGCTGCTGCACCAGCCGGTGCTCGATGACGGTTCCACGCCGTCGAAGGCACAGTTTCGCACCAGTCCGGCCTTCGACGGCGAGGGCGCCGAGCTGATGTGGCGCCACTACCTGGGCCCAGAAGCAGTACCGCAGGCCGCGGTGCCCGCACGTCGACCCGAATTCTCCGGTCTGGCACCGGCTTTGATCACCTGCGCCGAGATCGACCCGTTCCGCGACGAGGCCATCGACTATGCGCTACGGCTCTTGCGCGCGGGAGTGTCCGCCGAGCTGCACGTGTTCCCGCGCGCCTGCCACGGATTCGATTCACTGCTGCCGGAATGGCCGGGCTCACAACACCTTTTCGCGCTTCAAGGCGCCGCGCTGTCCAGCTCGCTGCACGGCGACTAAGCGTCGAATCGGATGAGCTGGCGCACCGCGGTGCCGTCGGCCAGATGGTCCATCGCCTCGTTGATGTCGTCGAGCCGGATCGTCGAGGACACCAGCGATTGCACCGGCAGCCGGCCAGAGCGCCACAGCTCCACGAACCGGGGGATGTCCCGGCTGGGCACCGCCGACCCGAGGTAGCTGCCGATCAGCGACCGCCCCTCGGCCACAAAACCCAACGGCGACACGGTGATCCGTGCGTCCGGCGGCGGCAAGCCCACCGTGATGGTCCGTCCGCCGGGCGCGGTCAGGCCGATCGAGGTCTCCAGCGCGGCCGGATGACCGACGGCCTCGACCACCACCGCGGCCTTCACCCCGGCGTCGCCGGCCTGCTGCGGTGTGTAGGCGTCATGGGCGCCCAGGCGGCGGGCGGCCGCCAACTTTTCCGGCAGCTGGTCGACGGCGACCACACGGACGTCGTCATAGGTGAGTGCGGTGAGCAGGGCGGCCATGCCGACGCCGCCCAGCCCGACCACGGCGACGGTCTGACCCGGCCGCGGCTGCCCCACGTTGAGCACCGCGCCACCGCCGGTCAGCACCGCGCACCCCAGCAGCGCGGCGACGTCGGCCGGCACGTCGGGCGGCACCGCGACCGCGCTCGCCCGGTTGACGACCGCGTGCGTCGCGAAACCCGAGACCCCGAGGTGGTGATACACCGGTTGGCCGCCGCGGCTGAGCCGGATGTCGCCGCCCAGCAAGGTGCCGGCACCGTTGGCGGCGCTGCCCGGCTCACACGGCGTCAACCCTTGCGTCGCGCACGCCGCGCAATGGCCGCAGCGCGGCAAGAACACCAGCACCACCCGCTGACCGACGGCCAGGTCACCGGCACCGTCACCGACCCGCTCGACGATGCCGGCGGCCTCGTGGCCGAGCAGCATCGGCACCGGGCGCACCCGGTTGCCGTCGACCACCGACAGGTCGGAGTGGCAGAGGCCGGCCGCCTCGATGCGGACCAGGACCTCGTCGCGGCCCGGGGGCGCGAGGTCGACGTCGGCGATGCTGATGGGCCGCGACCGCGCGTAGGGCCGGGGCGCCCCGATCTGCTCCAGCACCGCGCCCCGAATTCCGGACATGCTGGAATACAACCATGGCGTCGGCTCCAAAAGTTCCCCCCGCCCCGGACGGGTTGACCAGCAACGACTTCCCGGTGCTGTGGCCGGTCGGGACGCGGTGGGCCGACAACGACATGTTCGGCCAC
Organism: Mycobacterium sp. NTMscope_MAC_269; assembly: GCF_976985695.1. Classification (NCBI taxonomy): domain Bacteria; kingdom Bacillati; phylum Actinomycetota; class Actinomycetes; order Mycobacteriales; family Mycobacteriaceae; genus Mycobacterium; species Mycobacterium sp. NTMscope_MAC_269. Next base: position 4,488,727 of record NZ_OZ335668.1, on the reverse strand, counting down.
CTCAACAACGCCGTCTACTACCAGTTGTTCGACACCGCGATCAACGCCTGGATCAACACCAGCACCGGGCTGGACCCGCTCATCACGCCCGCGCTGGGCATCGTCGCCGAGTCGGGCTGCCGCTACTTCTCCGAACTGCATTTCCCGCAGCACCTCGTGGTGGGTCTGGCCGTGACGCGGCTGGGCCGCAGCAGCGTCACCTACCGGCTGGGTGTGTTCGAGAGTGGAGACGGCGAAACGCGGCCGATCACCGCGCTGGGGCACTGGGTGCACGTCTACGTCGACCGGGTCACCCGCAAGTCCGTCCCGATTCCCGATCCCATCCGTGCCCTGCTGTCGACGGCCGGCGTCGGCGAATCGGCCTAGCCGCGGCCCAGATAGCGCCCCGCGCTGGGGTTTTCGCGCGCCCCGTTATGCTGCGCGCATGCCAGTGTTGAGCAAGACGGTCGAAATCGGCGCCGACGCCGCGTTGATCATGAAGATCGTCGGCGATTTCGAGGCCTACCCGCAGTGGAACGAGGAGATCAAGGGTCTGTGGGTGCTCGCCCGCTACGACGACGGGCGGCCCAGCCAGCTGCGGCTCGACACCGATTACCAGGGCATGCAGAGCCTGTTCATCCAGGCCGTGTACTACCCGGGGGAAAACCAGATCCAGACCGTCCTGCAGCAGGGCGACCTGTTCACCAAGCAGGAGCAGCTGTTCAGTGTGGTGGCGATGGGCGCGTCGAGCCTGCTGACCGTGGACCTGGACGTCGAGACCTCGATGCCGGTCCCGGCGCCGATGGTCAAGCAACTCCTCAACAACGTCCTCGACCACCTCGCCGAGAGCCTCAAGCAGCGCGCCGAGCAGCTGGCCGCCAATTAGTGGTCTGAGTCGCTAATCCGTGGGCGCCACGGCGCCGAACGTGCACGTATTGCGACAAACTGCACCGAATTTCGCAGTGAGCGCACGTTCGGCGACATTGCCGGGCGCCGTCCTATCTTCGTCCGGTTTCGCCGCAGGTCAGAAGATCCCGGTGCGGTCGCGCATCTCGGTCAGGCGGGCCGCCGCGTCGGTGAACTGCCACACGGTGTGCTCGATCACCGCGGCGGTGTCGCGATGCCGCAGCGCGGCGATCAGCTTCCGGTGGTTGTCGACGGCGGCCTTGCCCCAATGCGGATCGGCGGCGTACACCAGCACCGGCATGTAGCGGGCGGCGTTGAGCAGGAACCACGCCAGCTTGATCCGGCCGCTGGCTTGGTTGAAGACACGGTGAAAGGCGAACTCGATGCCCGCGATGGTCTCGGCGTCGCTGGATCCGACGGCCGCGGCGAGCGAATCGTTGATGCGGTCCAGCTCGTCGATCTCGGCGTCGGTGATGTGGTCGGTGGCCGCGGCCGCCAGCTCTTTGGCGATCGAGGCCTGCAGCCAGAAGATGTCCTCGATGTCCTGGCGGGTGAGCGGCAACACGACGTGACCGCGGTGCGGCTCCAGCTGCACCATGCCCTCGCCGCGCAGCTTCAGCAGGGCTTCGCGCACCGGGGTGACGCTGACCCCGAGCTGGGCCGCGGTCTCGTCGAGACGGATGAACGTCCCCGGACGCAGCGTGCCGGACATGATCGACGCCCGCAGATGGCCCGCGACCTCGTCGGACAGCTGAGCCCGCCGCAGCGGCCGCCGGCTCCTCGGCTGCATAGACATCGGTGCGTTCACAGGGTCTGCCAGGACTTTCAGTGACTTGGCGGGGCAGGGTTCAGGTTGTGACGGGCCTTGACGGGGGCTGGTCGAGGACTTGTCAGTGGACCGTCAAAGCCATAGTGTGACCCACACAACACTATGTTTTATCAAATATCAACCTGGCGCAAGCGGTGCGCGAGTGAAGGGAAGTGTGGAGTTTGACCGCGCAATTGGCAGACCATCTGACACAACAGCCGTACCTGGCGCGGCGGCAGAACTGGGTGAACCAGCTCGAGCGGCACGCGCTGATGCAGCCGGACGCGACGGCGCTGAGGTTCCTGGGCAAGACCCAGACGTGGGGCGAACTGCGCGGCCGGGTGGCGGCGCTGGCCGACGCGCTGAGCCGCCGGGGTGTCGGCTTCGGCGACCGGGTCATGATCCTGATGCTCAACCGCACCGAGTTCGTCGAGTCGGTGCTGGCCATCAACATGCTCGGCGCCATCGCCGTGCCGCTGAACTTCCGGCTCACCCCGGCCGAAATCGCCTTCCTGGTCCAGGATTGCGAAGCGCGTGTGATCGTCACCGAATCGGTGCTCGCCCCGGTGGCCACCGGCGTGCGCGACATCGAGTCGCTGCTCGGCACCGTCGTCGTCGCTGGCGGTTCGACCGCCGACAACGTGCTCGGTTACGAGGACCTCATCAACGAGACAGGGGAGTCGCACCAACCCGTCGACATCCCGAACGACTCGCCGGCGTTGATCATGTACACCTCGGGCACCACCGGGCGCCCCAAGGGCGCCGTGCTCACCCACACCAACCTGACCGGCCAGACGATGACCGGGCTCTACACCAACGGCGCCGACATCAACAGTGACGTCGGGTTCATCGGGGTGCCGTTCTTCCACATCGCCGGCATCGGCAACATGCTGACCGGAGTGCTGCTCGGCATCCCCACGGTCATCTACCCGCTCGGCGCGTTCGAGCCCGGCCAACTCCTCGACGTGCTCGCCGCAGAAAAGGTCACCGGGATTTTCCTGGTTCCCGCGCAGTGGCAGGCCGTCTGCGCCGAGCAAAAGGCGCATCCGCGCGATCTCAAACTGCGGGTGATTTCGTGGGGCGCCGCACCGGCTCCCGACGCGCTGCTGCGGGAGATGTCGGCGAGGTTCCCCGGCACCCAGATCCTGGCCGCGTTCGGCCAGACGGAGATGTCCCCGGTCACCTGCATGTTGCTGGGAGAGGACGCCATCCGTAAGCGCGGCTCGGTCGGCAAGGTGATTCCGACGGTGGCCGCCCGAGTGGTCGACGAGAACATGAACGACGTGCCGATCGGTGAGGTCGGTGAAATCGTCTATCGCGCACCAACTTTGATGAGTGGTTACTGGAACAATCCGGAGGCGACGGCGGAAGCGTTCGCCGGCGGCTGGTTCCACTCCGGCGACCTGGTCCGCATGGACTCCGACGGCTACGTGTGGGTGGTCGACCGCAAGAAGGACATGATCATCTCCGGCGGGGAGAACATCTACTGCGCCGAGGTGGAGAACGTCCTGGCCAGCCACCCGAGCATCGTCGAAGTCGCCGTCATCGGCCGCACCCACGACAAGTGGGGCGAGGTGCCGATCGCGGTAGCCGCGGTGGCGGGCGAGAAGTTGGGGCTCGACGAGCTGGACGAGTTCTTGACCGAGCGGCTGGCGCGCTACAAGCACCCGAAGGCCCTCGAGATCGTCGACGCGCTCCCGCGCAACCCGGCCGGCAAGGTGCTCAAGACTGAGCTGCGGATCCGTTACGGAGTCGCAAAAATCGACTAAATCCATTCTAGGGCAAGAGGTTTTAGGGCCAGAGAGGAAATTCGGCAGGTGCTGTAACGTTTGCCAGCTGTTGGCGAAGGGTTAATTGTGCAGATGCGGTTCACACGTGCTTGGCCATCGGGTACATTCCTGTGGTCTCCGTTACTACTTGCCAGTAGGGAGCCGATGGTCACAGGCATCAAGTCGGGGCGAGGTGGGGGCACCCCCGGCCGCACAGCAGTCAGGGGGCGAGGCGTGCTAGACGATCCGCCGCGACGCCAGGGAGCGCGCGGTGACGGCCAGAGGGGGCAGCGGTGACTTCATCGTCGACGAGTCGACGGGGTCCCTACTTGGTCGGCTATGTGCGCGATCAACTGCAGACCCCGCTGGAGCTTGTCGGCGGGTTCTTCCGGATGTGCGTGCTCACCGGAAAAGCGCTGTTCCGTCGGCCGTTCCAGTGGCGTGAACTCGTCCTGCAGTGCTGGTTCATCATGCGGGTGGCGTTCTTGCCGACCGTCTTTGTCTCGATTCCGCTGACCGTGCTGCTGATCTTCACCCTCAACGTGCTGCTGGCTCAGTTCGGTGCCGCTGACCTCTCGGGCGCCGGCGCGGCCATCGGTGCGGTCACCCAGCTCGGCCCGCTGACCACGGTGCTGGTGGTCGCCGGCGCCGGCTCGACGGCGATCTGCGCCGATCTGGGTGCGCGCACCATCCGCGAAGAGATCGACGCGATGGAGGTGCTGGGGATCGACCCGATCCATCGGCTGGTGGTGCCCCGGGTGATCGCCGCAACCGTGGTCGCCACCTTGCTCAACGGCCTGGTGATCACCGTCGGTCTGGTCGGCGGCTACCTGTTCGGCGTCTATTTGCAGAACGTGTCGGGTGGGGCGTACCTGGCCACCCTGACCACCATCACCGGCCTGCCCGAGGTTGTCATCGCGACCGTCAAGGCCGCGGTCTTCGGCCTGATCGCCGGACTGGTCGGATGCTTCCGTGGGCTGACCGTGCGCGGCGGCTCCAAGGGGCTGGGCACCGCCGTCAACGAGACGGTCGTGCTCTGCGTCGTCGCGCTGTATGCGGTCAACGTCGTGCTGACCACGATCGGCGTGCGATTCGGGACGGGGCACTGACATGTCAACGACCGCCGTCTTTCGCTCCCGCTTCCCGCGGGCGGCAGAAAATCTCAACCGCTACGGCCTTGCCGCGGCTCGCGGGCTCGACGACATCGGTCAGATGGCGTGGTTCGGTGGGGTGGCCCTGGCGCACATTCCGCACGCGCTGCGCAACTACCGCAAGGAAACCCTGCGGTTGATCGCCCAAATCGGCATGGGCACCGGCGCCATGGCGGTCATCGGCGGCACGGTCGCCATCGTCGGCTTCGTGACGTTGTCCGGTAGCTCCCTGGTCGCGATCCAGGGGTTCGCCTCGCTGGGCAACATCGGCGTCGAGGCGTTCACCGGGTTCTTCGCCGCGCTGATCAACGTGCGCATCGCCGCACCCGTCGTCACCGGCATCGCGATGGCCGCCACGGTCGGGGCCGGGGCGACGGCCGAGTTGGGGGCGATGCGCATCAGCGAGGAGATCGACGCGCTGGAAGTGATGGGCATCAAGTCGATTTCGTTCTTGGCGACCACCCGGATCATGGCCGGCCTCGTAGTGATCATCCCGCTCTACGCGCTGGCGATGATCATGTCGTTCCTGTCGCCGCAGATCACCACGACCGTGCTCTACGGACAATCCAACGGCACCTACGAGCACTACTTCCGGACGTTCCTGCGTCCCGACGACGTTTTCTGGTCGTTCTTGGAAGCCATCATCATCACCGCGGTCGTCATGATCACCCACTGCTTCTACGGCTACAACGCCGGCGGCGGGCCGGTCGGCGTGGGTGAGGCCGTCGGTCGATCGATGCGTTTCTCGCTGGTGTCGGTGCAGGTCGTCGTGTTGTCCGCCGCGTTGGCGCTCTATGGCGTCAACCCCAACTTCGCGCTCACGGTGTAGCCGCCATGCCCGCGCCGATCCAGACCAACGCCCAGCGGACGCCGCCCTACAAGTGGGTCGGTTTGGCGGGCCTGGTGATCGCCGCGCTGGTCCTCGGGTTCGTCTACGGGCAGTTCCGTGGTGATTTCACCCCGAAGGCCAACCTGACGATGTTGGCGTCGCGGGCCGGTTTGGTGATGGATCCGGGGTCGAAGGTGACCTATAACGGGGTGGAGATCGGCCGGGTGGGCAAGATCGCGGAGACGGTGCGCGACGGCAAGCCGGCGGCCAAGTTCACTCTCGAGGTCTACCCGCGGTATTTGAAGCTGATCCCGTCGAATGTGAATGCCGATATCAAGGCGACGACGGTCTTTGGCGGCAAGTATGTGTCGCTGACGACGCCGGCCAATCCGTCGCCGCAGAAGATCACTGCGCACACGGTGCTGGATGCCCGCTCGGTGACCACCGAGATCAACACGCTGTTTCAGACGATCACCTCGATCGCGGAGAAGGTTGATCCGGTCAAGTTGAATTTGACGTTGAGCGCGGCGGCGCAGTCGTTGGCCGGGCTGGGGGACAAGTTCGGGCAGTCGATAGTCAACGCCAATGTGCTGCTCGATGACGTCAACCCGCGAATGCCGCAGGCGCGCAAGGACATTCAACAGTTGGCGGCGCTGGGCGACACGTATGCGGACGCGTCGCCGGATCTGTTCGACTTCTTGAATAACGCGGTGGTGACCTCGCGCACGATCAACGCGCAGCAAAAGGATCTGGATCAGGCGTTGTTGTCGGCGGCCGGGTTCGGTAACACGGGTGCGGATCTGTTCAGCAAGGGCGGGCCGTATCTGGCGCGCGGTGCGGCCGACCTGGTGCCCTCGGCGGAACTGCTCGACACCTACAGCCCCGAGTTGTTCTGCACGGTGCGCAACTACCACGACATCGAGCCCAAGGCCGCCTCGTTCCTGGGCGGCAACGGCTACTCGCTCAACAGCCACACCCAAGCGCTGTCCGGACTGGGGCTGATCGCCAACCCGCTGTCGTTGGTCGCCGTCGCCGCGCTGACGCTGGGCCTCGGTGCCACTGCCGGTCTGGTCGGCGGCGCGCCCAACCCCTACGTCTGGCCCGAGAACCTGCCGCGCGTGAACGCCCGCGGCGGCCCCGGCGGCGCCCCGGGTTGCTGGCAGCCGCTCACCCACGATCTGTGGCCGGCGCCCGAGTTGGTGATGGACTCCGGCAACAGCCTCGCGCCGTACAACCACCTGGACACCGGATCGCCGTACGCGATCGAGTACGTCTGGGGACGCCAGGTAGGGGATAACACGATCAACCCATGAAAATCACCGGAACCGTTGTCAGACTCGGCATCTTCTCCGTGGTGCTGTTGATCTTCACTGTGATGATCATCGTGGTGTTCGGTCAGATGCGCTTTGACCGCACCAACGCGTACTCGGCGGAATTCAGCAACGTCAGCGGCCTGCGCGCAGGCCAGTTCGTCCGCGCGTCCGGCGTCGAGGTCGGCAAGGTCGACAAGGTGGAACTGATCGACGGCGGCAAGCGCGCCCGGGTGAAGTTCAACGTCGACCGCTCGATCCCGCTCTACCAGTCGACGAGCGCCCAGATCCGCTACCTCGACCTGATCGGTAACCGCTACCTGGAGATCAAACGGGGTCAGGGCGAAGGCGCGGACAAGGTCTTGGCCCCCGGCGGTTTCATCCCCCTGTCGCGCACCCAGCCGGCGCTGGACCTCGACGCGCTGATCGGCGGTTTCAAGCCGCTGTTTCGGGCGCTGGACCCGCAGAAGGTCAACACCATCGCGTCCACGCTGGTCACCGTCTTCCAGGGCCAGGGCGGCACCATCAACGACATCCTCGACAACACCGCGCAGCTGACCAACCAGCTCGGTGAGCGCGATCAAGCGATCGGCGAGGTCATCAAGAACCTGAACGTCGTCTTGGACACGACGGTCAAGCATCGCCAGCAATTCGACCAGACGGTCGACAAGCTCGAGGTGTTGATCACCGGGCTCAAGAACCATGGCGACCAGCAGGCCGCCGGGTTCGCCCACATCAGCAACGCCGCCGGGACGGTCGCCGATCTGCTGGCCGAGGACCGCACACTGCTGCACAAGACCCTGAATTATCTGGACGCCGTGCAGCAGCCGCTGATCGACCAGCAAGACCAGTTGCAGGACTACCTCAAGAAGGTGCCGACCGCGTTGAACATGATCGGTCGCGCCATCGGTTCCTACGGGGACTTCGTGAACTTCTACGCCTGCGACATCACCCTCAAGATCAACGGCCTGCAGGCGGGCGGGCCGGTCCGCACGGTCCGGCTGTTCCAGCAGCCGACGGGTAGGTGCACGCCGCAATGAGAACACTGGAGCCAGAGAACCGGGTCCGCATCGGGCTGATGGGCATCGTCGTGACGGTGCTCGTGATCGGCGTCGGCCAAAGCTTCACCAGCGTTCCGCTGCTGTTCGCCAAGCCGAGCTACTACGGGCAGTTCACCGACTCCGGCGGCATCAACACCGGCGACAAAGTGCGCATCGCCGGCGTGGACGTCGGCAAGGTGGAGGGCCTGAAGATCGACGGCGACCACGTCAAGCTGAAGTTCTCCGTCGGCACCAACACCATCGGCACCGAGAGCCGGCTGGCGATCAAGACCGACACCATCCTGGGGAAGAAGATCCTCGACGTCGAGGCCCGCGGCAACCAGCCGCTGCGGCCCGGCCAGACCCTGCCGCTGGGCCAAAGCACCACGCCGTATCAGATCTACGACGCGTTCTTCGACGTCACCAAGGCTGCCCAGGGCTGGGACATCGACACCGTCAAGCAGTCACTGCACGTGCTCTCGGAGACCATCGACCAGACCTACCCGCACCTGAGCCCTGCGCTCGAGGGCGTGGCCAAGTTCTCCGAAACGATCGGCAAGCGCGACGAAGAGGTCAAGCATCTGCTGGCCCAGGCCAACCAGGTGGCCAGCGTCCTGGGTGACCGCAGCAACCAGGTCGACCGGGCGTTGGTCAACGCGAAAACGCTGCTGGCCGCCTTCAACGAGCGCGGCCAGGCCATCAATGCCCTGCTGGCGAACATCGCCGCATTCTCCGAGCAGGTCAAGGGTTTCATCAATGACAACCCGAACATCAACCACGTGCTGGAGCAGCTGCGCACGCTCAGCGACATCCTGGTGCAGCGCAAGGACGACCTGGCCAATGGGTTCACCGAGGTCGGCAAGTTCCTGCCGTCGCTGAACGAGGCCATCGCTTCGGGACCGTTCTTCAAGGTGGTCCTCCACAACCTGGCCCTCTATCAGATCTCGCAGCCGTGGGTCGACGCGGCGTTCAAGAAGCGCGGCATCGATCCGGAAGACTTCTGGCGCAGCGCCGGACTGCCCGCCTACCGGTTCCCCGACCCCAACGGCACCCGGTTCCCCAACGGCGCACCGCCCCCGGCGCCCCCGGTGCTCGAGGGCACGCCCGATCACCCGGGCCCGGCCGTCCCACCGGGATCGCCGTGTTCGTACACGCCCGCGGCCGACGGGCTGCCCCGGCCCGACAACCCGCTGCCCTGTGCGGGCGCGGTGTCCGGGCCGTTCGGTGGGCCGGGCTTCCCGGCGCCGGTCGACGTGATGACGTCGCCGCCGAACCCTGCGGGCCTGCCGCCCACGCCGGGCATCAATATCGCCGGGCGGCCGGGCGACCCGCCGCCGGACGTGCCGGGAACGCCCGTGCCGTTGCCGACGCAGGCGCCCCCGGGTGCGCGTACCGAGAACCTCGCGCCGGCCGGACCGGTGCCGCCGCCGTCGACGTTCGCGCCGGGATTCCCGCCGGGACCGGCGGCGCCGCCCGGGCCGGGCAACCAGCTGCCGGCACCGTTCATCAACCCCGGCGGAGCCGGAGGCAGCGGCGCAGCGGGGGGAGGTAGCCAGAATTGAGCACCATCTTTGACATCCGCAACATTCGGCTCCCCAAGCTGTCCCGGGCGTCGGTGATCATCGGTGCCCTGGTGATCGTGCTGGCCATCGTTGTCGGCTACGTCGGCTGGCGGCTATACGAGAAGCTCACCAACAACACCGTGGTCGCCTACTTCCCCGCGGCCAACGCCCTTTACCCGGGGGACAAGGTCCAGATCATGGGCCTGCGGGTGGGCGCGATCGACAAGATCGAGCCCGCCGGCGACAAGATGAAGGTCACCTTCCACTACGAGAACAAGTACCGGGTGCCGGCCAACGCGTCGGCGGTGATCCTCAACCCGACCCTGGTGGCCTCGCGCGCCATCCAGTTGGAGCCGCCGTACAAGGGCGGCCCGGTGCTGGCCGACGACGCGGTGATCCCCGAGGAGCGCACGCAGGTTCCGGTCGAGTGGGACCAGCTGCGCAACAGCATCACCAACATCATCTCGAAGCTGGGCCCCACCGCCGAGCAACCCAAGGGCCCGTTCGGAGAGGTCATCGAGTCGTTCGCCAACGGGCTGGCCGGCAAGGGCAAGCAGTTCAACACCACGCTGAGCAACCTGTCGCAGGCGTTGACCGCATTGAACGAGGGTCGCGGCGACTTCTTCGCGGTGGTGCGCAGCCTGGCGCTGTTCGTCAACGCGCTGCACCAAGACGACGCGCAGTTCGTCGCGCTCAACCAGAACCTCGCCGATTTCACCACGCGTCTCGCGCACAACGACACGGACCTGTCCAATGCGCTGCAGCAGTTCGACAGCCTGCTCACCACCGTGCGGCCCTGGCTCGACAAGAACAGCGAAGTGCTGATCTACGACGTCAACAACTTGGCGACCGTGACGAACACGTTGCTGCAACCGGATTCGCTGAACGGGCTGGAGACCGCGCTGCACGTTCTTCCGACAGCCGCGGCGAACATCAACCAGATCTATCACCCGTCGCACGGATCGGTGGTCGCGATCCCGTCGATCACCAACTTCGCGAACCCGATGCAGTTCATCTGCAGTGCGATCCAGGCGGGCAGCCGGCTGGGCTACCAAGAGTCCGCCGAATTGTGCGCCCAATACCTGGCGCCGATTCTTGACGCGATCAAGTTCAACTATCCGCCGTTCGGGTTGAACCTGTTCAGCACGGCGGAGACGCTGCCCAAGGAAGTGGCCTACTCAGAAGAACGACTCCGTCCGCCGAACGGATACAAGGACACGACCGTCCCGGGCATCTGGGTGCCCGACACCCCGACCTCGCACCGCAACACCCAGCCGGGATGGATCGTCGCCCCGGGCATGCAGGGTCAGCAGGTCGGGCCCATCACCGCGGGACTGATGACGCCGGAGTCGTTGGAAGAGCTGATGGGTGGGCCCAACATCGAACCCGTCCAGTCGAACCTGCAGACCCCGCCGGGGCCGCCGAACGCCTACGACGAGAACCCGATCGCGCCAGTGATCGGCCAGAACCCTCCGCAGGTTCCGATACCGCCGCCACCGCCGGGGCCCGGCGTGGTCCCGGGTCCCGTGGCGCCGACACCGGCGCCGGTGTCCGCGCCCGCGCCGAACGCGGGTGGCCCGGCGTCGGCCGCTGACTTCGGAGGTGGCCAGTGAGGTCGGTAGTGGGGCAGATCGGGCACCGGGGATGGCAGGCCCTAGTGCTGCTGGTGGCCGCGATGGTGCTGAGCTCGTGCGGCTGGAAGGGCATCTCCAACGTCTCGATTCCGGGCGGCCCGGGCAGCGGGTCGGGGGCCATGACCATCTATGTCCAGGTGCCCGACACCCTGGCGATCAACGGCAATTCCAAGGTGATGGTGGCCGACGTGTTCGTCGGCTCGATCAAGGACATCAAACTGAAGAACTGGGTGGCCACCCTGACGCTCGGGTTGGACAAGCACACCAAGCTGCCCAAGAACGCCACCGCCAAGATCGGCCAGACCTCGTTGCTGGGTTCCCAGCACGTCGAGCTCGCGGCACCGCCGAACCCGTCGCCCGAGCTGCTCAAGGACGGCGACACCATCCCGCTGAAGAACTCGTCGTCGTATCCGACGACCGAGCAGACGCTGGCCAGCCTGTCGCTGATCCTGCGCGGCGGCGGCATCCCCAACCTCGAGGTGCTGCAGAACGAGATCTACAACATCTTCAACGGCCGCGGCGAGGCGATCCGGTCCCTGCTCGGCAAGCTGGACACCTTCACCACCCAGCTCAACGCGCAGCGCGACGACATCACCCACGCCATCGACTCCACCAACCGGCTGCTGACCTACGTCGGCGGGCGGGCCGACGTGCTGGACCGGGTGCTCACCGATATCCCGCCGGTGATCAAGCACTTCGCGGACACCCAGAACCTGCTGATCAACGCCGTCGATTCGGTGGGACGCCTGAGCCAGGTCGCCGACCAGTACCTGTCGGAGACGCGTGCGCCGCTGAATAAGGACTTGCAGCTGCTGCAATGCCCGCTCAAGGAACTCGGCCGCGCTTCGCCGTATCTGATCGGCGCGCTGAAGTTGATCCTGACCCAGCCATTCGACATCGACACCGTGCCGAAGATCTTCCGCGGTGACTACATCAACATCTCGCTGACGCTGGACCTGACCTACAGCGCCGTCGACAACGCGTTCCTGACCGGGACCGGATTGTCGGGAGCCCTGCGGGCACTCGAGCAGTCGTTCGGGCGCGATCCCGAGACGATGATCCCGGACGTGCGCTACACGCCGAACCCGAATGACGCTCCGGGCGGACCGCTGGTGGAAAGGGGGGACAGGAATTGCTGACTCCCTTCATCCGACGCCAGCTGATCGCGTTCGGGATCCTGACCGTCATCTCGCTACTCGTGCTCGGGGTGTACTACCTGCAGATCCCGAGTTTGATGGGCATCGGCCAGTACACCCTGAAGGCCGAGCTGCCCGCTTCGGGCGGGCTGTACCCGACGGCCAACGTCACCTACCGCGGCATCACCATCGGCAAGGTCACCGACGTCGAACCGACCGAGCACGGCGCCGAAGCCACCATGAGTATCGACAGCCATTACAAGATCCCGGTCGACGCGACGGCCGACGTGCATTCGGTCTCGGCCGTCGGTGAGCAATATCTGGACCTGGTGTCGACCGGAAACCCCGGCAAATACCTGGCGGACGGGCAGACCATCACCAAGGGCACCGTGCCCGCGGAGATCGGGCCGGCTCTGGACACGGCGAACCGCGGCCTGTCGGTGCTGCCGAAGGAGAAGATCGGCCAACTGCTCGACGAGACGGCGCAGTCCGTCGGCGGGCTGGGGCCCGCCCTGCAGCGCTTGGTCGACTCCACACAGGCGATCGTCGGCGATTTCAAGACCCAGATCACCGACGTCAACGACATCATCGAGAACTCCGGCCCGGTGCTGGACAGCCAGGTCAAATCGGGTGACAACATCGAGCGCTGGGCGCGCAACCTGAACAGGCTGGCCGCCCAGTCCGCACAGCAGGACCCGCACCTGAAAAGCCTGCTGCGCCAGGCGGCCCCGACGGCCGATCAGGTCAATAGCGTGTTCGGCGGCGTCCGGGATACGCTGCCGCAGACGCTGGCCAACCTCGAGATCGTCTTCGACCTGCTCAAGCGCTACCACACCGGCGTCGAGCAGGTCCTGGTGTTCCTTCCGCAGGGCGCGTCGATCGCCCAGACCGTGGCCGCGCCGTTCCCGAACATGGCGGCGCTCGACCTGGCGCTGTCGATCAACCAGCCGCCGCCGTGTTTGACCGGGTTCATCCCGGCCTCGGAGTGGCGGTCCCCGGCGGACACCAGCATGCAGCCGTTGCCGACGGGTACCTACTGCAAGATCCCGATGGAAACCCCGGCCAACAGCGTGCGCGGGTCGCGCAACATCCCCTGCACCGACATCCCGGGCAAACGGGCGGCCACTCCGCGCGAGTGCCGCGACCCCAAGCCGTACGTCCCGGCGGGCACCAACCCCTGGTACGGCGACCCCAACCAGACCCTGACCTGCCCGGCGCCGTCCGCGCGCTGTGACCAGCCCGTCAAGCCCGGCATGGTGATCCCCGCGCCGTCGGTCAACAACGGGCTCAACCCGGCACCGTCGGACCGGGTGGCGGGAACGCCCCCGCCCACCAGCGATCCGTTGTCGCGGCCGGGGTCGGGTACCGTGCAGTGCAACGGCCAGCAACCCAACCCGTGTGTCTACACGCCGGGCGGGCCTCCCACGGCGGTCTACAGTCCCCAAAGCGGTGAACTGGTGGGGCCAGACGGAGTTAAATACTCCGTCGAGAACTCGACCAGAACAGGAGACGACGGATGGAAGGAGATGCTGGCACCAGCCGGCTGAACCCCATCGCCACGGACGACGATTCGTTGAGCCCCGAAGACAAGGACGAGGATTCGACGGCACCCGACAGCGGAGCCGAGCAAGCCGATCCGCAGGGTGGCCCTCAGGATCCGATGGAATCCGGTGAGCCCGTCGTGGTCGCGCCGCGCGGCCCGTCGCGGGTGGGGCGTGGCTGGCTGGCCGCCATCGCGGTGCTGCTGGTGCTGTGCGGCGGCGCGATCGGGGCGGGGGGCTACCTTGCCCTGCGCTATCACCACGACAGCCAGGTGATCGCCGGCAATGATGCCACCGCGCTCAAGGCGGCGGTGGAATGCGTGACGGCGACCCAGGCGCCCGACACCAATGCGATGACCGCCGCTGAGCAGAAGATCATCGATTGCGGCACAGACACTTTCCGCACGCAGGCCCTGCTCTACACCACCATGCTCATCCAGGCGTATCAGGCCGCGAACATCCACGTTCAGGTGTCGGATGTGCGCGCGGCGGTCGAGCGCAACAACCCCGACGGTTCGATCGATATCCTTGTCGCGCTTCGCGTGCAAGTGGCCAGCGATCAGAACCAGAACGAGGCCGGCTATCGCCTGCGGGTGAAGATGGCGTTTGCCGAGGGGCGGTACAGGATCTCCAAACTCGACCAGGTGACGAAGTGACGGTGGTGGTCGAACCGACTGCAGCCACGGACGTCCAAGAGCCACCGCGGGAAGCCTTGGCGCCCTGGCATTCTCGTGTCGGCGCCGTCGCCATCGATGTGCTGCCTGGGCTGGCGGTGGTGACGACGCTGGCCCTGGTGTCGCTCAGCGTGCCGGCGCGCGGCGTGTGGTGGTGGGTGTGCGTCTGCGTCTTGGGACTTGCCATCCTGGCGATGTTGGTCAACCGGTTGCTGCTGCCGACGACTTTGGGGTGGAGCCTGGGCCGCGCGCTGGCCGGCATCGCGGTGACGCGCCGCGGCGGGGAAGCGCCGGGTCCGTGGACGCTGCTGGGGCGTGAGCTCGCCCACCTGCTCGACGTGGCGTCGGTGGTGGGATGGCTTTGGCCACTGTGGGATTCGCGGCGTCGCACGTTCGCCGACCTGGCCGCGCGCACCGAGGTGCGGCGCCTGCCACCGGAGCAGGCGCCGCCGAACGTGCGGCGCTGGGCCGCAGCGGCGGTGGCGGCCGCGACGGTGGTCTGCCTGGGCGGTGCCGCGATGAGCTATGGCGCGGTGTGTGCGCCGCAGCGGGCGAGCGAGCAGACCCGCGCCGAGCTCTCGACGCAGGGACCGAAAATCGTCGCCCAGATGCTGACGTATGACCCTAAGTCGCTGCAGGACGATTTCACCCGGGCGCAGTCGCTGGCGACCGACAAGTATCGCGGCAAGTTGGCCGCCCAGCAGGATCTGGTGCGCAAGGGCTCCCCGGTCATCAACGAGTACTGGGTCACCAACAGCTCGATCGAATCGGCGGCCCCGAAACGAGCCACCATGCTGTTGTTCATGCAGGGCCGGCGCGGCGCGGCACCCGGCGTGCGCTACATCAGCGCCACCGTGCGGGTGAACTTCGCCAAGGATGGCGGAAACCGTTGGCGCGTTGACGATCTCACCGTGTTGTCCAAGCCGAAACCACCGGGGAACGGCAAATGAGCCCGCGCCGCAGATTCGCGCCCGATGAGCGGCCGCTGCTCGTCGAACGCCCGATCACCCCGCAGCGAGAATGGCTGGCCCCGTTGGCCGCCACGGTCGCGGCGGTGCTGATGGTCGCGGCGATCAGCGCTTGCGCGCTGGTGTGGGTCTCCCACCAAGCCCAGGCCCGCGCCGCCTCGCGGGACCGCGAGGTGCTGACCTACGTGACCGGCTTCATGACACAGTTCACCTCCATCGACCCCTTTCACGCCAACGACTACGTGAACCGGATACTCGCCCAGGCGACCGGTGATTTCGCCAAGCAGTACCAGAAGAACGCCAACGAGATCCTGCTGCAGGTCGCCCGGGCCGAACCGGCGACGGGCAGCGTGCTCGACGCCGGCCTGGAGCGATGGAACGACGACGGCAGCGCCAATGTCATGGTGGCCACCGCCATCACCACGAAGTCACCGGATGAGAAGCAGGTCTTGGAAAACGCCAATCGTTGGGCGGCAACCGCGACGCAGGAAGGTAACCAGTGGAAGATCAGCAACCTGCAGCAGGTGATCTGACCGCCGGGGAAAACCCAGCGGCCGTCGAGGACGAGGCCACCGCTGCGGCACCCGACGACGCAGAGACCACGACGGCCGAGGTCACCGAGGACAGCGAGGACGCCGCCGAGCAGGCGACGGACACACCGCCGCCCACCGTCGCGCGCAAGCGACGCCTGGCGGGCAAGGCGTGGGCGATCGTCGCCTTGGTCGCCGCCGTGCTGTTCGTGGGTTCGGCCGGATTCGCCGGGGCGATGGTGCAGCCCTACCTGGCCGACCGGGCCGTGGCCGAAACAAAACTCAATGTCGCGCGGACCGCGGCCAACGCGATCACCACCCTGTGGACCTACACGCCGGAAAACATGGATACCCTCGCCGATCGCGCATCCGCGTATCTCACCGGCGATTTCGCGGCGCAGTACCGCAAATTCGTCGACGCCATCGTGGCGCCGAACAAGCAGGCCAAGATCACCAACCACACCGACGTCACCGGCGCGGCGGTCGAATCGCTCGACGACACCAACGCCGTGGTCATCATCTACACCAACACGACGTCCACCAGCCCGCTGACCAAGAACGTGCCGTCGCTGAAGTACCTGTCCTACCGGCTGTTCCTGAAGCGTCAAAAGAGCCGCTGGCTGGTGACCAGAATGACGACCATCACCTCGCTGGACCTGACACCGAAAATGTAACGCTGCGGCCGGCCGCGCCGAAATAGACTGCACGCCATGGCGGTTACCTCACCGGTATCACAACGATGGACGGTGGCGGCGCTGCTGCTGCTGACTTTTGCGACGGGACTGGCCGACTCGATCAGCATCCTGGTGCTCGGCCACGTGTTCGTCGCCAACATGACCGGCAACGTGATCTTCCTCGGTTTCTGGCTGGCGCCGCGAACCAGCGTCGACCTGACCGCGGTCGTGGTCGCCTTGCCGATCTTCGTGTGCACCACCGTGCTCAGCGGCCGGCTGTCCCGGCATTTCGGTGAGCGGACGCGGGCATGGATCACCACGGTCCTGGCCACCGAAATCGTGGTGCTCGTTGCGTTGTCGATTCTGGCGGGAACGGGAGTGCTTCCCTACCAACGCAATTCCACACTAGTCATGATCGGCATGCTCGCCGTGACATTCGGGTTGCAACACTCGAGTGCGCGCCAGTTCGGCATTCCGGAACTTTCCACCACGGTGCTGACGTCGACGATCGTCAGCCTCGGCGTGGACAGCCGGTTGGCCGGCGGCACCGGCGAGCGCCAAAGGCTGCGCATCGGCGTCGTCGTCACGATGTGCGCCGGCGCATTCGTCGGAGCGACGATGTCGAGGTACACGGTCGCCCCGGTGTTCGTGGTGGCCGCGGCGGTGATAGCGGCGAGCCTGCTGATCTTTCGGTGCGGTCCCAAACCAACGAAAAACGGTGCGGCGGTGCCTAGTTGAAGGCCAGCCAGCTCGGCAGCGCCCGCTCGTGGGAGTCGCAGAGCACCTGTCGGGTGTCGCACGACCCCCTGGGCGAACCGGCGCCGGCCCACATGCCGCCGGTGTCACGGCGCAACACGATCGCCGAGGAGCCACCGCCGTCGAGCAGCACGGCGTTGTCGCTGCCCAGCCCGCGGAACAGGTCCTGCATGTTGTCCGGGGTGTAGTTGCCGCCCTCGAAGATGTACATTTCGTCCTTTTGCCGCGCGTAGGCCAACGCCGTTCGCGCCGCGCTGGGCCCGCCGTCGTGCAGCTGTCCGGTGTTGCCGGGCGCCAACAGTCCGATTCCCGACACCGCCACGAACCTCTCGTTCTTGCTCAGCAGGTCCTGCACCACCGGGGTGGCGGCGTCGTAGTCCTTTTTGGTCTTGGGCCACACCACATACGGCGCGCCGCCGGACGGCAGGATCATGGTCGTCAGCGCGGACCAGCTCTCGCCGCCGCCGGACAGGCCCTGCTTGCCGGGATAGGCGAGGGTGCCGGTGACAACCTGGTTGGCCCGGCCCCGCCCATTGGTGTTGTCGACGAAGGCGCCCAACGGTGAACTGCACCCGGTCTGGCGCCACGAGCCGCCTTTTTGCCCGCGCACGTCGAAGAAGTTGGCGTTGATCGCGATCGTCGGCTGACCCATGCGTTGCCACGCCTGCAGCGGTGTGTAGAGCTCCGAGGCCTGCCACAGACCCTCGCCGGTGCGGGCACCGGGATTGTTTTCGCAGCGGGCCTGATCGCCCTGGTGCGTGTCGACGAGCAGGTGCGGTGAGAGACGTCCGGCCGCGTTCTTGATGATCATCAGGTGGCCGCCGTTGTTCATCTCATACCAGCTGCCGCCCGCGTTGAGCATCGGCGCGGGGTGGCCGGGGCCGAAGTTATAGACCAGGTAGGAACCGCGGGTGCTGCCGATGGCGTTGGCGAGCAGGTCGCGCCCGTCGGCGGCTCGAGCCAGGGGCTGCCCCGAGGTGACGGCGAACGTGAAGCAGGCGACGAGGGCGGTGCAGCACGCCGCCAGCCGGCGGAAGCTGGCGCGTCGGGTCAGCACGATCGCCCTTTCGGCCATGAACTGGATGCAACAGAGACATCATCAGCCTCATAAGTCACACTGTCAACAAAGATTACGGGATGATGTCGCTTGAGCCACGCGCGAATTACGTTTGTTCGCTTGGGCTTTCAGGTTCGGTGACGGAAGGCTTCGGCTCGGTGACGGCCGGGCTCGGCTCGGCCGGCTTCGGGTCGGAGGCGGTGGCCTCCGACCGCTTGCCGCGGCGGGCCTTGTGCTGAGCCTGGTGCTCCTGCGCGATCGCCAAGGCGACCGCACCCTGAATGCGGTGAAAGCCCTTGCGGTCGTAGAGGTGTGTGACGATGCCGCCGAGCAGCAGCCCGATGACGAGGCCCACCGACGTCATGGTCAGCGCCTGGGTCAGGCCCGCATCCCCGCGGCCACCGAAATACAGCAGCGATCGCGCGCCCAGGAAGACCTGGTGCATCGGCTCGAATGCGGCCAGCCAACGGAAGAAGGACGGCGTCGCCTCGAGCGGCACCGTGGCTCCGGCCGACGGCAAACCGAAAATCACGAAGATGAGCATGCTGACCAGCATCCCGGCCGTGCCGAGCACCGAGAGCAGGCTACTGGACGTGATGCCCACCGCGGCGATCGCGAACACGCCGAACGCCCAGAGTTGCCAACTGAGGTCGATCGGCATGCCGAGCGCGTCGGCGATCCACAGGTAGACGGCGGAGGTGAGCAGCGCGAGCAGCACCATCATGGCCCACTTGAGCAGTAGCGTCTGGAATCTCGAGATCCTGACCTGCTCGGCGAAGCGGTACACCGGCCCGAATTCGGCGGGCACGTAGCCCAGAAGCGCGTCGACCAGTGTGCTGACCACGATGCTGCCGGTGAACCCGGCCAGCAGGAGCAGCAGCGCGTAGTAGAAGGCGGACAATCCGTTGCCGGTGCCGTTGGGTAGCGGGTTGTAGACGACGGACTGGATCTCGATGGGGGCGCTCAGGCCTACCTGGGCCGCGCCGGCCAGGGGCGCGCCGCCGGTCTGCGCGGCTACCTCCGCCATAACCCGTTGTCCCGCTATGCCATTGGCCATGCCCATGGCCATGCTGAGCGTTTGGCCGGCGATGCTCGCGCCGAGCGTGCCGGCCCGCGGGTTGGTGGAGACGGTGATCGACGGCCGTTCGGCGCGGGTCGGCACGACCGCGCTGGTCGCGAAGTCCCGCAGCTTGGATGAGAAGCTGGGCGGTATCACCACCGAGCCGTACACCTGGCCGGTGTCCAGTTGCTGTTTGGCCTCACCGCGGGAGAGCACCCGGACGTCGAACTTGTTCTTGTCCAACCCATTGACCAGCCGGTCGGTGATCTGCGCGCCCCCCGGGCCGGCGTCCTCGTTCACCACCGCGATGGGGAAATGGCGCAGGTTGGTGCTGGGGTTCAAGATGCCGCCGAGGTAGAGCGCGCACAGCGCCGACATCAACGCCAACGTGATGATCAGGGGTGCCGCCCAGAATCGCACGGTGCGGATCGCCTTGATGTTGTGGTTGGGGTTGGGCGCCGCGTGCTGCGGGTGCGAGTGAGGCATGCCGACTCCTGTCTGTCGTGGCCACTCTATGGGCTACCTCGCCCGCCCTCTATGGTCTCAGTCACCCAGCTTCGCGTGCATCTCCCAGATCAGCAGCTCCGACGGCTCGCTCGCCTCCACGCGCCGCTCGTCGGCGTCGGCGAATCGCACGCCGTCGCCCTCGTTCAACTCCCCGATCCCTTCGACGCTGACCCGGCCGCGGGCCAGGAAAAAATGCAGGTAGGGGGCCTGGGGAAGGCTTACGGCCGCCCCGGGCCGCAGGCGGGCGGCGTGCAGCGCGGTGTTGCGGTTGTGCAGGGTGATGGCCGCGTCCCGGGCGGGGATGCCTGAGGCGATCGTCACAAGGTTGTCGTCCAGCAGTTTCTGGTCGATCTCGTGCTGTTGGTAGCTCGGGTCGATGCCGGGCTCGTCGGGCACAACCCACATCTGCACGAAATGCACCGGCTCGCTGGGGGAGTCGTTGCGCTCGGAGTGCAGGATGCCGCTGCCGGCCGACATGCGTTGCGCCAGTCCGGGATAGATCACCCCGCGATTGCCCGTGGAGTCGCGATGGGAGAGCTCGCCCCGCAGCACCCAGGTCAGGATCTCCATGTCCCGATGCGGGTGCGTGTCGAATCCCGTTCCCGGGGAGACGATGTCGTCGTTGTTGACCAACAGCAGACCGAAATGGGTGTTGCCCGGATCGTAGTGGTCGCCGAAGGAGAACGAGTGCCTGGAGGCCAGCCAGGGTGTGGTGGTGACGGCCCGGTCGGCCGCACGCCGGATCTCCGCGGTGGCAGACATGAGCCCAGCGTAATCCTCGACCGGGTCAGCCGACCGCCGCGGTGAGCAGCCGTTGGGCATGACGGAGCGCGGTGTCGAGGTCGGGCAGGGACAACCCGGCGGCGTGGCCCAGGTGGATCTCGATCTGGTACTCCGGCTGGCCGTCGGGGGAGAAGATCGGCAGAACGACGAATTCGGCAGTGGCCAAGTCTGTCTCAAGGATGTCGGTGACCGACCGCAGCGTCACCATCGTCATCAGCGTGGTGAGTTGACGGGTGACGTGGGCCGTCGGCTCCAGCGACGCCAGCACCTCGGCCAGCCGATTGTGCAGCGACTGGTGGGTGTCGTCGAAGCGCCAGGCGCCGTAGCCGCGAGCGCGGATATCGGCCAGCACCCGTTGGTGCTCGGAGATTTCGGCGCGGGTGAGCCGGGGCGTCACGCGATGCAGCCAGGCCTGGACGAAATCCTCGTCGCGCCACGCCATGGCGACCAGACCGAAAGGCGGGTCGATGGGGAAGCGTTGGCCCACAGCATGTTCGCCGTCGGTGCCGTGGCCGACGGCGTCGACGGTGGTCAGGTGCCGGGCGCCGATCTTCGACATGGAGCAGCCCGCACCGAGCGTGTCGTGCAGGAAGCGCAGCGCGTCACGCCCGCGATCCAGGAGCGGAAATTGCTCGCGCAGGCCGTGCACCAGGCCGAACAACCCGCTGCCGAGTACATAGCGACGATCTGCGCGCCGCGCCACCCACGCGCGCCGTTCAAACTCGGCCAGCACGAGGGCACACGTCGAGGTGCTGATCGCGCACCGCTTCGCCAGTTCGGCCGATGTCAGTCCGTCCGGCGAATTGGCCAAGGCGGCAAGGACATCCATCGCTCGCGCGGTGGGCGGCGATTTGGCGCGTGACTCGTCCCGTGCCTGCGCCATTGACGTATCCACCGCCACCTCCTTACGATCCGTCCAAAATGCCAGGATATACGTCCTAATATTAGGAGACATCGTGTTGAAGGTGGGAGTGTGGGGACCCGGTTCCATGGGCGTGGTCGCCCTGCGGGGGGTGATCGACCATCCGGAACTGCAACTGGTCGACGTCGTGGTGCACAGCGACGCCAAGGCCGGGCGCGATGCCGGGGAGTTGTGCGGCATCGCGCCGGTGGGCGTGGCGGCCACCCAGGATTCGGCGGCCATGCTCGCCGGCGACGCCGACGCGGTCGTGTACGCGGCCGCCGCCAACTTGCGGCCGATGGATGCCATCGAGGACATGGTGTCGATCTTGCGGTCAGGAAAGAACGTGGTGTCGTGTTCGGTGGTGCCGTTGGTCTTCCCCGACGGTGTCGACTCCGCGTTCACCGATCCGCTGCGCCGGGCCGCGCTCGACGGCGGGGTGTCGTTCTTCACCACCGGCATCGACTCCGGCTTCGCCAATGATGTTCTGCCGCTGGTGCTTACCGGCGTATCGCGGGTGATCGAATCGGTGCGAGTGACCGAGATGTTCAACTACGCGACATATCCGGACCGCTCCGCGGTCTATGAAATCCTCGGGTTCGGGCAGCAACCGGACTATCCGGCCTTCGCGGCCCAGCCGGGGATCTTCACCTTCGGCTGGGGACCGGTGTTGCATCAGCTCGCCGCGGGCCTAGGGGTCAAAATCGACCACATCGAGGAGACCAACGAGCGGATCCCCGCCGGCGAATCGTTCGACACGCCGACCGGGCACATCGCGGCCGGAACGATCGCGGCCATGCGCTCGACGCTGACCGGTTACGTCGGCGGGAAGCCGACATTCGTCCTCGACCATGTGACCCGCATGCGCGACGACATCGCCCCCGACTGGCCCCAGCCGCGCATCTGCATCCCGCCGAAGGACCTCGGCTACGGCATGGCCTCCGGCCGCGGGTTGTACCGCGTGGAGATCGAGGGCTCCCCGAGCATGCGGTGCGAATTCGAGATGGCCGAAGACCACGATCACGACCTGGGGGCGCGCATCGCCGGCTCCTCGCGGATGGTCAACGCAATCCCCGCGGTGTGCGCCGCCCCGCCCGGGCTGCTCTCCGCGCTGGACCTGCCGCTGGTCACCGGGGCCGGCCTGGTGCGTCCGGTGCCGGGCCCGCCGCCGGACAGCCGGCTGTTCTAGCTCTGTGACGGCGAGTGCCGGTACGGCGCGAGTGAGGAGTCGGGCAATCCGGCCTAGCTCGGTGACGGCGAGTGCCGGTACGGCGCGAGTGAGGAGTCGGGCAATCCGGCCTACGGCCGCTCACCGGGATACATCGCCGCGGCGAGCTGCAGGATCTCGGCCCGGTCGGCCGGCAGGATGAACCCAGAACGGATCGTCGCGTCGAGCGCGGCGGTGAAGAGCTCCAGGTACTCCGCGCTTCCGCCGGGGTAGAGCCGGCGCAGCGTGGCGGCGTCGAAAAGCTCACCGGAGCCGAAGATCATGGACATGATGCTTTCCTCGCCGCCCAGCCCCGAGGTCCGGGCGACCGGCACGTCCACCCATGGGGTCCTGAGGCCGCCCCGGGTGAGGCCGTTGCCGTCCACAACCGGTTGTGGCCCTTCGGTTTCGCGGACTTCGAGCGGTTGCGCGCTCGGCGCCGGCTCCCCGCTGGTGATCCATGTGTTGAGTGCCGCGAGCGCGGCCTGCACCACATAGTGATGTTGCGGTCCGAAGTTGATGCAGTGCGCCAATTGCTGGCCCATCAGCATGTTGGTCGGCGTGTAGGCGGCGGCGATGTCCTCCAGCGGTGCCGAGCCGCTGTCGATGAACGCAACCTGGATGGTGTAGTTGTCGGCGTGGGCGGCGCCGGCGATCTCCCAGACCCGCAGGTGATGGTTGTCGGGCTGCCTGGCGAAGTAGTAGCCTTCGCGCGCGCCGCCGAAGACGTCGGTTTCGGTGACCACCGTCAGCAGCGGAGCGCGCAGTTCGGGGCGGAAGGTAACCGCCTGTGACACATCGGATTCCGCGAAGATGGAACTTCCGTCGAGCGGGGCGGGCGTGCCGAATCGGGAATGGACGAGGAAGCCGTCGTAGCCGCGGGCCAACGCATCGACGGCATTGATGTAGGTCGTCAGGTACATCGCCGATTGCGACTCGCCCAGCGCGATGACGCGTGCTACGGGCAGATCATGCACCAGGGCACGGCGGTCGCTTCTGAGCAGGCCGGCGATTTGGGAGAAGATGTCGTAGGAGAAGGCGTCACCCGGGTGGTGCAGGGGCGCATACCGTTGTGGGTCCTGGCTTTTCAGCGACATGTCCGCGCCGAGCAGGCTCTCGCCGCCCTCAACCCCCACCCGCTGCGCCGAGACCCCGACGTAAGCGTAACCGGCCCGGATGATTTCGCGGTGCGCCATCATCCACACCGCGGGAGCGTCGATGCCACCGCTGACGTTGAGCCATTCGACAAGCACCGTCCCGTTGAATGCGGCCGAATCGATGGGTGTCAACACCACGATGCGTGTCGTGTAATCTGCTGAGCCCGAGGGGATTACGTCCCAGCGGCCGTCCGGGCCGGGCTCGGTCACCGGGGAATAGGACGAGGCCGTCCCGGAAACGAAGAATTCCTCGGCGCGATACCCTACGCCGGCGAGGTCGTAGGCGCTCAGCAGTAGCAGCGGCGTGCCGGGCACGGCGGTGACCTGGGTGGTGGAACTTGTCATGTGCGCAACCTTCTTACCTGGGCCCCGCGGGCAGCGAACCCGGCAGTCCGAACTTGGCGAACAAGGTGTCGTCGAGGAACGCCACCACGTGAGACACCTTCTCGCCGTTCGCATCCAGCACATGCAATTGGAACGGAACGTGCGCGTCGCCGGCGCGCATGTACATCGCCGCAGCGAGCTGGCCGTTGGCGACCAGCGGCAGCAGCCGCATGTCTCCGCTGCCCTCGGCCGGGCATTGCTGATGGATCAGGGCGACGATGTCCGCCGCGCCCCGATACCAGCCGACGTGCGGCGGCATCTCCCAGATCGCCTCCGCGGTGAACAGCTCCACCAACCGGTCGATGTCGTAGGTTTCGAATGCGGCGATGTAGCGGGCCAGCAGGTCTTGGGCCTCCGGCGAATCCGGCGGCGCCAGCCGGTCATCGGTGGTGGGCCCGACGGCGTCCAGTTGGGACCGGGCCCGCTGCAGCAGGCTGTTGACAGCGGTCGTGGTGGTGCCGACCGCCTCGGCGACCTCGGCCGAGCGCCACTGCAGCACGTCGCGCAGCAGCAGCACCGCCCGCTGCCGTGGCGGAAGGTATTGCAGCGCAGCCACGAACGCCAGCCGCACCGACTCCCGCGACCCGACGACCACCGACGGGTCCGCCGGGTCGTCGGTCAACGTCGGCAGCGGCTCCAGCCAGGGCAGCTCGCGGCGCTCCACCAGCTCGGCGGTCGGATCCGCGCTGGGACCGCCCAGGCCGACCGGCAACGCCCTGCGCCCCTTGCCCTCCAGGGCGCTCAGACAGGTGTTCGTCGCGATTCGGTGCAGCCAGGTCCGCAGCGAGGACTTGCCTTCAAAACGGTCGTAGGCCTTCCAGGCCCGCAGCAACGTCTCCTGCACCAGATCCTCGGCGTCGTGCAAGGAGCCGGTCATCCGGTAGCAATGGGCGAGCAGTTCGCGGCGATACGGTTCGGCCTGCACCGAGAAATCGGTCCCCACCTCCGGGTCACCTTCGGAGTTCTGCGCGAGAAGGCTCACGTGCATGAGCCTACGCAGTGTCCGCAAACCCGGCCCCGTTACGCTGCCCCTAATGACCAGGACCACCCGATGAACCGCACCGAACGCAGTTTCGACGGATTCGGCGGTGTGCGCATCGTCTATGACGTCTGGACCCCGGACACGGCGCCGCGTGCGGTCGTGGTGCTGGCACACGGTCTCGGGGAGTACGCCCGCCGCTACGACCACGTCGCCCAGTGCTTCGGCAAGGCGGGCCTGGTCACCTACGCGCTGGATCATCGCGGGCACGGCCGCTCCGGCGGCAAACGGGCGGTGGTGCGTGACATCCACGAGTACACCACCGACTTCGACACCCTGGTCGGGATCGCCACCCGGGAACACCACGGCCTCAAGTGCATCGTGCTGGGGCACAGCATGGGCGGGGGGATCGTCTTCGCCTACGGCGTCGAACGCCCGGATAACTACGACCTGATGGTGCTGTCGGGGCCTGCGGTGGCGGCCCAGGACCAGGTGTCGCCGCTGCTGGCCCTGGCCGCCAAGGTGCTCGGCGCCTTCGTGCCCGGGCTGCCCGCGCAGGACCTCGACGTCGACGCGATCTCCCGCGACCCGGCGGTGGTCACGGCCTACAAAAACGATCCGCTCGTGTACCACGGCAAGGTTCCGGCCGGTATCGGGCGCGCGTTGCTGCAGGTCGGTGAGACCATGCCGCAGCGGGCGCCGGCCCTGACCGCGCCGTTGCTGGTGGTGCACGGGTCCGAAGACCGGCTGATTCCCGTCGCCGGCAGCCACCGACTCGTCGAATGCGTGGGGTCCACCGACGTCGAGCTCAAGGTGTATCCCGGCCTGTATCACGAGGTGTTCAACGAGCCCGAGCGCGAACAGGTGCTCGATGACGTCGTCTCCTGGATCACCGCTCGGTTGTGAGCGAGCGTGTCGGACGGCTGCAGTACTTTGGCGCCCATGACTGGCGCCGGCGACGATGCAGAGCGATGCGATGAGGAGGAGCGGCGCCGATGACTCGCGCCGGCGACGATGCAGAGCGATGCGATGAGGAGGAGCGGCGCCGATGACTGACGACAAAATGCTGGCGCGCATCGCCGCCCTGCTGCGTCAGGCCGAAGGCACCGACAACACCCACGAGGCCGACGCGTTCATGTCGGCGGCGCAGCGGCTCGCGACGGCCGCGTCCATCGACCTGGCGGTGGCGCGCTCGCATTCGGCGCAGCGTTCGGCCGCGCAGGCCCCGACCCAGCGCACCATCACCATCGGCGCGGCGGGCGCCAAGGGGTTACGGACGTACGTTCAGCTCTTCGTGCTGATTGCCGCGGCCAACGACGTGCGCTGCGACGTCGCATCGAATTCGACGTTCGTCTACGCCTACGGGTTCGCCGAGGACATCGACGCCAGCCACGCCCTGTATGCCAGCCTGGTCGTGCAGATGGTGCGCGCGTCGGACGCCTACCTCGCCTCGGGCACGCATCGTCCCACGCCCACGATCACCGCCCGGCTCAATTTTCAGCTGGCCTTCGGGGCGCGCGTCGGCCAACGGCTGGCTGAGGCCCGCGACGAGGCCCGAAAAGAAGCCACCAAGGACCGGCGGCGCGCGCCGGGAACCGCTATCGCATTGCGGGACAAGGAGGTTGAGCTCGTGGACTACTACCGTGGTGCCTCGAAGGCACGCGGCACGTGGCAGGCCAGCCGCGCGTCGGCCGGATATTCCTCGGCGGCGCGGCGCGCGGGCGACCGGGCCGGGAAGCGAGCGCGGCTGGGCAACAGTCCCGAACTGCCCGGGGCGCGGAGCGCGCTGAGCGGGTGACGCCCGGGAACTCCCCGCGGCGGGATTCTCAACGCTCCAGGGTGTACGCGGCCGAGGAATTCGTCCGCACACTGTTCGATCGTGCCGCCCAGCACGGCTCACCAGCCGTGGACTTCTTCGGCACCCAGTTGACGCTGCCGCCGGAGGGACGGTTCGGCTCGGTAGCCTCCGCCCAGCGCTACGTGGACGACGTGCTGGCGCTGCCGGCGGTGCGCAAGCGGTGGCCGGGGGTGGCGCCGTTGCGGGTCCGGCCGCGCCGGGCCGCCACCGCCGCGCATTACGAAAACTACGACGGCGCAGGCGTTATCGCGGTCCCCGACCGTGACACCGCCGACTGGGCGCTGCGGGAGCTGGTGATGCTGCACGAAGTGGCGCATCATTTGTGCCAGGCCGGGCCGTCGCATGGCCCCGAGTTCGTCGCGACGATCTGTGAGTTGACCGAGCTGGTGATGGGACCCGAAGTGGGACATGTGCTGCGCGTCATCTACGCCAAAGAGGGTGTGCGGTGAGCGATCCCGACGACCGGGCGCGCGAGATCGAAGCCCAGATGACCGACGACGAGCGATTCTCGCTGTTGATCGCGGTGATGGGGGCCGGTGACTTGTGGACCGTGCGCGACGCCCGCATCCCCGAGGGCACGCCGATGAGCGCCGGATACGTGCCGGGGGTTCCCCGCCTCGGCGTTCCCCCCTTGCTGATGAGCGACGCCGGCCTCGGCGTCACCAACCCCGGCTACCGCCCGGGCGATGAGGCCACCGCGCTGCCCGCCGCGCTGGCGTTGGCCGCCGGCTTCGATCCGGCGCTGGCCCGGGCCGCCGGCGAAGTGATCGGCCGAGAGGCGCGCAGCCGCGGGTTCAACGTGCAGCTGGCCGGGGCGATGAACCTAGCGCGCGACCCGCGCAACGGCCGCAATTTCGAATACCTTTCCGAGGACCCGCTTTTGACCGCCGCGATGGTCGCGGAGTCGATTGACGGCATCCAGCGCCACGGCGTCATCTCGACGGTCAAGCACTACTCGCTGAACTGCAACGAGACCAACCGGCACTTCCTGGACGCGGTCATCGATCCCGACGCGCACCGCGAATCCGACCTGTTGGCTTTCGAGATCGCGATCGAGCGGGCGCAACCCGGCGCCGTGATGACCGCATACAACAAGGTCAACGGTGTCTACGCCGCGGCAAACGATGTCCTGATCAACCAGGTGCTCAAGGGTGCCTGGGCGTACCGCGGTTGGGTCATGTCGGATTGGGGCGCCACGCCGAGCTGGGAGTGCGCCCTGGGCGGTCTCGACCAGGAGTGCGGGGCGCAGATCGACGCGCTGCTGTGGCAGGCCGAGGCCTTCGGTGCGCCGCTGCGCGACGCCTACGCCGAGGGCATGCTGCCCCGCGAGCGTCTGTCGGACATGGTGCGACGAATCCTGCGGTCGATGTTCGCCGTCGGTATCGACCGCCCCGCCGCTTCGACGGCACCGGATTCGGCCGCGCATAACGAGATTGCACTGCGCATAGCGCGCCAGGGAATCGTGTTGCTGACCAACGGGGGAGCGCTGCCGTTGGCGCCCGAGCCGGGCCAGTGCATTGCCGTTATCGGCGGGTACGCGCACCTGGGCGTGCCGGCCGGTTTCGGCTCGAGCACCGTCGTTCCCCGGGGGGGCTATGCGGGCGTGGTCCCGATCGGCGGCTCAGGCCTGGAGGCCGGGCTGCGCAATCTGTACCTGCTTCCGTCGTCTCCGCTGGAGGAGTTGCGAAACCAGCTGCCGCAGGCGCAGATCGAGTTCGATCCCGGCATCAGTCCGGCCGAGGCGGCGCTGGCGGCGCAGCGCGCCGACATCGCGATCGTGTTCGCGGCGCGTGCCGAAGGGGAAGGGTACGACCTGGCCGACCTGTCGCTGCCGTGGGGCCAGGACGAGATGATCACGGCGGTGGCGGCCGCCAATCCCAATACCGTGGTCGTGCTCGAGACCGGAAATCCGGTGAGCATGCCCTGGCGCGGCATGGTGAAAGCCGTTGTGCAGGCGTGGTATCCGGGTCAGGCCGGCGCCCGGGCGATCGCCGAGATCCTCACCGGGCGGGTCAATCCTTCAGGCCGGCTGCCGATCACCTTTCCGGTCGACCTGGACCAGACGCCTCGCCCACGCCTACCCGGCGCCGACGCACCGTGGGGGGCGGCGAGCACGATCGAATACTCCGAGGGCGCCGACGTCGGCTACCGCTGGTACGCGGCCCATGGCCACACCCCAATGTTCGCCTTCGGTCATGGCTTGTCCTACACCAGGTTTGAATACCACGACTTGGTGCTCAGCGGCGGAGAGACCATCACCGCCAGTTTCAACGTCGTCAACACCGGTGATCGCGCCGGTGCCGACGTGCCGCAACTGTATGTGACGGCACTGCCGAGCGGACCGTGCCTGCGGTTGCTGGGATTCGAGCGGGTCGAGCTCGAATCGGGCGCCAGCTGCCGGGTGACGATCGAGGCCGATCCGCGCTTACTTGCCCGCTACGACGGGGGTGTCGGAGGCTGGCGGATCGAACCGGGCGATTACACGGCGGCGGTGGGTATTTCGGCGTCGGCCATGAAGCTGGCGGCCGCGGCCGAGCTGGCCGGCCGTACGTTCGGGCGGTGACTCACACGGGCTGACGCCCGAACGCACGACCGGCCCGGCGCGTTACTCGACGGGGGTCAGCGCGTCGCCGCACGTGCAGCGGTACGACTCTTCCGCGCCCGAGCAGTGGCAGGGGACCTCGATGCGGACGCGGCAGCCGCAGCCTTCGTGACCGCACGTCAGCAGGGTCCCGGCTTCGTAAGTTGCCATTTGACTCACCCTTTCTTGTGGTGTGACTCGTGCGACGTGGTTCGGCCGCACCCCCACTATATACCCCCCACGGGTATACGTAAACGGTCGCGACCGGATTCGCGCCGGGACCGGCGGTGGTGCGAGGACCGGGCGGGCGCGGCTAGCGTTGGCGCCATGACCGAGAAACCAACCCCCCACGACGTCGACGCATTCTTGGACAGCACAGTGGTTGGCGACGACCAGGCGTTGACCGCGGCGCTCGAGACCAGCAGCGCGGCCGGGCTACCGCCGATTGCGGTATCGGTGCAGCAAGGAAAATTCCTCAGTCTGCTCGCCGGCGCCATCGGCGCGCGGCGCATCCTCGAGATCGGCACCCTGGGCGGCTTCAGCACGATCTGGCTGGCCCGCGGCGCCGGGCCGCAGGGCCGGGTGGTGACGCTGGAATACGAACCCAAGCACGCCGAAGTGGCGCGGGGCAACCTGGAACGCGCCGGCCTCGCCGATCGGGTGGAGGTGATCGTCGGTGCGGCGCTGGACACGCTGCCGACGGTGACCGGCCCGTTCGATCTGATCTTCATCGACGCCGACAAGGAGAACAACCTCGGATACCTGGAGTGGGCCGTCCGCTTGGCCCGGCCCGGCGCAGTCATCGTGGTGGACAACGTGATTCGCGATGGCCAGATCCTGCGGCCGGATTCCGACGATGCCCGGGTGGTGGCGACCCGCCAAACGCTACAGGCGATGGGCGAGCACCCGCGCCTGGACACGGCGGTGATCCAGACGGTCGGTGCCAAGCACTGGGACGGCTTCGCCCTGGCGCTGGTGCGCTAGCCTCAGCGCGGCGTCAGGTCGGCGACCGCCTGGGCCGCGGAGGTGAGTTCGCCGATCCGCAGGGCGGTTTCACCGGCATAGAGGGCGGTGCTGTCCAAGAAAGAATCGGGCACATCGGCCACCGGCGCCAGCGGCGTGAAGAACGGAAGGGCCGGCGACTGCAGGCGCATCAGTGCGCCCGCATCGAAATAGCCCAGCGCCGAAAGGGGCTGGCTGACCGCGTTGAGCGCCGCCGGTACCGCTTTGGCCCGCCCGTCGGGCCAGCACCACCGGCGCGTGGCCGCATTGGGCACGACGCGGTGCCGGAGCGGCCAGCTCAGGCCGAACAGGTTGGTTTCGATCGTCCTGTCCGCCCGAAGGATTCGGCGCTGATACGCGCGGTTCGCGTTCGCCTCGTGGGTCAACAGGAATCGGGTGCCTGCGATCACGCCGCCGGCGCCGCCTTCGAGCGCGGCGCGAGTATCGGCAGCGGTGGCGACGCCGCCGGCCAGGAACACCGGACGGTCCCCCGCTGCGCGCAGGGCGTGCGGCAGGAAATTCAGGGCCGGCACGGTTCCGACGAGGTGCCCGCCGGCCTCGCGGCCCTGGGCGATCAAACCGTCGGCGCCGCAGGCGATCGCGGCACGCGCTTGCGCCTCGGTGCCCACCATCACGAAGACGAAGATCCCGGCGCCTCGCAGGTGCTCGACCAGGCCGCGCTTCTCGCCGAACGCCAGCACGACCACGTCCACCCGGGCGTCGATGCATACCGCCACGTGATGGCGATGCACGAAGGGCAGCAACAGGTTTGCCGCGACGGTGCGGCCCGGCGCCTGTTCGCGCACCCGATCGATCGACGCCCGCAGTCGCCGCGGGGTGTCGATGCCCAGGGTGCCCAGCCCGCCCGCGTGGGCGACCGCGGCCGCCAGCGGCGCGCCTGCCAGCCCGCCGCCCATGCCAGCCTGTCCCACCGGGCAATCGAGGCGCAACCTGTCCGCGACGTCCATCCTCACTACGCTACGCGGACGCTCGAACTGGGCAGCGATCGAGCGTAATCTTGAGCACAGATGGATGGGTGTAGCAACGCTCAAAAGGCTTGCTGCATAACAGAAAGGTCACAAAATGAGTACAGTCCATTCATCAATCGATCACCACCCCGATTTGTTGGCGTTGCGCGCCCGCTACGAGCGCGTTGCCGAGTCGATGAGTGCGCATTTCACCTTCGGCCTGGCGCTGCTGACGGGTCTGTATGTGGCGGCGTCACCGTGGATCGTGGGATTCAGCGCGACGAGGTCGCTTGCCACGTCCGACCTGATCGCCGGGATCGCGGTGGCGTTCCTGGCGTACGGGTTCGCGACGACGCTGGATCGCGCGCACGGCATGACGTGGACGCTGCCGGTGCTCGGCGCGTGGGTCATCGTGTCGACGTGGATCCTGCCGGATGTCGTGCTGACCGCCGGCATGACGTGGTCGAATGTCGTCGCGGGTGCGTTGTTGACATTCTTGGGTCTCAACGCCACCTATTTCGGCATGCGCACGCGCGCCACGGGCGCTCACGCCTAGCCGCGAGCGCGACTGCGCGAGAAGATAATTCGCGCCGACCGAGGTGATCCGGCCGGATTCGGTGGTCACGTGGCGAAGCGTCGTGCAGCCCGTGAAAAACGAGCACGGGTTCGATGCGGTAACACCGACCACCGGATTCGACCGCCAGCATTCCCGACCCTTCGGTCAGACGCGACGATCGGAGTCTGCGATAGTGATCACGCGTCCCGCCGCGGGGAAACGTCGCCGCCAGGCCTCACGTGTGAGGCGGTTGAGCTTTCTGGATCCAGAAATGCCATCCGGGTGGCGCGGGTGGCCACGAGGGGTCGGGTTTCCAATCCCGCGATGGTGCCCAGTCCTGCGGCGGGGTCGGCCATCCCGGTGGGGGATTGAATCGCATCGAATCGGTGCCTGCAGAGGCGGTGTCGAACCCTGGCTGGCTTGGGGACGTTGGCCTTCTGGGGCCAGGGGGGTACGGATAGCGGTAGGAATCAAGCGCTGATGCGCCGGTCTTCCACGCGCCTTTGAGGCGTTCCTTGAGCCCGCGCGCTTTGTCCGGATTTCTCATGAGATAGCCGCCGCCCGCCGCAACGAGCACGATGGGCACCACAAGGAGTGCCGATCCGAAGCCGCTCCCGAAGAAGAAGAAATGCGAACGGCGTGAGCCGCGGCGAGCGACGAACTCGACGGTCTCGGCCACACTGCCGGAGACGTTAGGACCGTGGAGTGAAAGGAGCACCTCAAGAGTTGTCGACACGTTCTCCGGAACCCCCTTCGGAACGCTAGAGAGTTAGTTAGTTACTGGCATGTCGGCTTGTCATTCGCCCGACCACGACCGTCAGACGATCACACCGTGTTTCACTGTGTCGGTGGCCGCGCATGGAACGTTCCGTTCGTCGACGGATCGCGTCGCTGAAGTTCGGTGAGTAGCCGGTCACCGAAGGCTTTGTACAGGCCGTAGCCGTCCATGCTTTTTGTCAGGGGCACGGGGATGAAGTAAATGCGTTGGCGCCGCCATGTCCAGCTGTCAAGATGCGTCGAAAGGAATGTCCAGCCGGAGAGATCACGTTTCAGCGCGACATGAAAGTTCAAGGGTTTCCAGGTACCGCCGCGGACCGTGAAGTCGGCACGCTCTGGGGCGGAGCCGTTGAACTGGACACTTGACAGAGGTCCGCGCAGCGTATTGGCGATGTCGACCGCGGTACGGATGGCCTCGTCTGCGGCTAGTCGCGTTTGAGCATGCAATCCGGCTTTTTCGTGGTAGCCGTGGCGGAAGCAGATTGCCCATACCGCTATCACGAGAACGAGTGCTGCGATTTTGGCGTCGGAGCCGCCGGAGAGAAACAGGATCAGCGCGATGAAGCCACCGACAGCACCTGCGACCAGCTTCAGGCGTCCGGGGGCCGCCAGCCATTGGAAGACCTTTTCTCCCGAGAGCGCCGGTGGAAGTTGCGTGCCTGGGGAGCCGTAGCGAGGGGGTGCGTAGTAGCCAGGTGCCGCGCCGGGGTGAGGGCGCTGGGTGGGTGCCGCACCAGTGTGCGGGTGGCTGCTGTTTGGCTCTGGATGTGTGGTCCGCCCAAAGTGGATTGCGGCCTGGCGGTGGTAGTCCGCGTGCGGGTCAGCGTGGGGAGCGCCCCAGACGGTGTTCGGCGGGGCGTCGTTGTCTTGGCTGGCCGCCGGGTGCCAGCCATATGGTGTCCCCGCTGACGCCGGCCCGACGCTCGGTGATTGCTGGGGCCGCGAATCGGCGGGATGGTTGACGGCGGCGTCGGAAGGTGGATGCCCCGACGAATGGGCGGATGGAGGGCCCGACGGCAGGTGAGGCGCGCGCGGACTGGGAGGCGTCGAACCGATGCCGGGGTAGGAATAGCCCTCACCGAAATCGCTCGGCGGCATTCTGTCGCTCACCACTCGGATATAACATGCGTTCACCGATGCCGAGCAAACATCGCGCCCGGATTAGTACGAACGGCTTACACGGCAATTGCCGACTTGCTGCGCGCCTCATGACGTCAGGTAAGCGCCGACAGAACAGGTCAGAGGTCGCTGAGACTGAGGATGCCGTCTTCGATTGCCCGCGCCAGCAGAGCTGACTTGGTGCGCGCTGGTCGGCCGGCCGCGGCGTATTTAACCCGTGCGCGTTGCAGGTGGGTGCGCACCGTCGTCGGTGCGATGAAGAGCCGTTTGCCCACTAGTTCTTTGCTTTCGGTCTGAAACCACGCGACAAGCACTTCTTTTTCCCTTTCGGACAGTTTTGTCCGGCCCGGGGTGTTGTCGTTGATCAAGGCTTTGGTCATCCTGGGGCCCGCGTAGGGTTCGCCGGAGCGTGCGGAGTGAACCGCAGCGACAAGGTGATGCTGTCCTTCAGATTTGACGAGGTAGGTCAGTGCCCCGATCTCCAGACTGGTCAGGATCACTTCGTCGCTGAACATGTGGGAATACACGACGACGCGCACGCCGGCGTTGCACAGGGTGGCCAGACTTTCCCAATCAGGGCGTCGGGCGTCGATCTGCAATTCGAAGAGGAGGACATCCACCTCGTCGTTCGGAACCGTCGGATATCGCGCGAAGTACTGCCGCGGATTGTAGAAGCTGCCGGCTACCGTAATGGGCGGGTCAGCGCTGGCGCACCATGCTTGGATGCCGGCATGAACCACGTCGTGATCATCGATGATCGCAACCTGCACCGACGCTGGGTCGTTGTCGCAAGCGGCCATCGCCAAAGCACCCTCCCTAGCGCCTGGTCGGCATGTTCAGAGCAAATGCAATCTTTACGGGCCCGTGCGGGGATTTAATCATGGACGCTGACTCCGCGTGATTCTTTGAGCACCGGGACGGCCTGCTGTTTCTGCTGGATAGTCGGGTGGCTTGGGATGGGAAACCGGATCGCTCGGTGGTCTCGTTCGTCGGCGTCCGCTCGTGGGATGGACTCTCGGGTTATCTAGGGCACGCGGCGAGTATCGGCATGCTGGCAGAGCGCCAGGACTCAAAGATGCGCAATTACTGCTGAACGGCAGAGGACTTCGATTGACAACGCGGGCGTTCGCGGCCGGTGGCGGCGCGCGCTGGCCGGAAGCCAGAACAATCGGTCGAACCGCCGGAGACGACCGCAGCTAACTGTCGCCGCGGCGACCGCAAGTCGCGCGTAGGTCCCGAATTCCCGTGTGGGCTCTTTTACTGCACCGCATCGTGTGAGCTGCATTGCCCGCGCCAACGAAAAACGGAGGACGCCGGGATGCGATATCGATCCATTCGGATAACGCCAAGTCTGCGGAGGCTGTTCACAGCGTACGTATAAGGGTCTTGCAGCCATTTCAGGGATTCGGCGTCTGACCGGGGTGTAGCGTTTGTCACCAATCTCACGTAACAGGCGCAGCGGGAGGATACCGCAATGAAATCGATGACCCCGGGTACCATCGCTGCGGCTGCTGTCATCGTAGGATTGGCAATGGCCCCACCGGCCAATGCGGACACGACGGCCACCGTCAAAGCGCAGACTCAGCGCATGAACGGTCCGAATCTGAAATCGGGCCAGGATGGCATATACAAGGTCGGGCAAGTCCTTAACCTGGTTTGCCACAGTACTGGTCAGCCGGTGAAAGGATTTTTTAGTTTCAACATTCCCAACGGTGGTTGGGATGACTTGTGGTACAAGACGTCTGATGGTCATTACGTCGCCGATGTCGATATCGAAACGCACACACTGAATGCACTGGGGCCGGAATGTGGGCGCGGAGGAAGTGAAGCGCCCGCCCCGGCAGCAGCCAACGGTGATAGGGCAGGACAAGCGCTAGCCTGGGCGCGTAACCAAATGGCGAGCAACCCTAACAGCACGGTTCAGTGCGAGGTGTTTGTGGAGCAGGGGGCGTGTCTCATTGACTGTGTAAGTGGTTGGGCCTGAATGGTGGTCAGGCATGCTGGCCACCGGACAGGAGTGAATCGCTTTGTCTCGATCGGATCCATCGCGCGATGAGGCTGCCAAGCAGTTGGCGCAGGTGCTGCCCCCGGCGGCACTTGATGCCTTGCTTGCCGACGCCGAGGCCTCCGGCATGCCTATCGACGGCCCTGATGGGCTGTTGTCCCAGATCACCAAGAGTGTTCTCGAACGCGCCCTCGATGTCGAGATCGCCGATCACCTTGGCTATGAGCACGGCGATCCGGCCGGCAATGGCTCGGGCAATTCGCGCAATGGCCACGGACGCAAGACCGTGCTGACCACCGCCGGCCCGGTGGATCTGGAAGTGCCTCGCGACCGCAATGGCACCTTCGATCCGGTCATTGTGCCTAAGCGCAAACGCCGGCTCGGCCAGGTCGAGGACATGATCTTGTCGCTCTACGCGCGCGGCATGAGCACCCGTGACATCACCGAGCACCTGGCCGAGGTCTATGGCGCCAGTGTCTCAGCGGCCACGGTCTCGCGGGTCACCGAGGTGGTGGCCGACGAGATCGCCGCCTGGCAGTCCCGGCCGGTCGATCCGGTCTATCCGATCCTCTACATCGACGCGATCCGGCTCAAGATCCGCGATGGCGGCGTGGTGGCCAACAAGGCCGCCCACGTGGTGATCGGGGTCGATGTCGAGGGCATCAAGCAGGTCTTGGGGGTGTGGATTCAGCAGACCGAAGGGGCGAAGTTCTGGCACGGCGTGCTCACCGAGCTGCGCAATCGGGGGTGCCGGGATGCGTTGTTCGTCTGCTGTGACGGGCTGACCGGGCTGCCGGAATCGATCGCCGCCGTCTGGCCCCAGGCGGTCATCCAAACCTGTGTCGTGCACTTGTTGCGGGCCAGCATGCGCTACGCCTCCTATACCGACCGCAAGAAGATGGCCGCCGCGCTGCGCCCGATCTACACCGCAGCCACCGAACAGGCCGCTGCGGTCGCCCTGGAGCAGTTTCGGTCTGAATGGAAGACCAAATCCCCGGGGGCGGTCGCGGTCTGGGACCGGGCCTGGGCGGAGTTCGTGCCGTTTTTGGCCTTCCCCGTCGAGATCCGCAAGATCATCTACACCACCAACGCCATCGAATCGCTGAACTACCAGCTGCGCAAAGTCACCAAGGCCCGCGGCTCATTCCCGTCTGACGCCGCGGCGATGAAACTGCTGTATCTGGCCATCCGCAACATCAACCAGAAACGAGGATCAGCCCAAGGACAAGGAACCTACCGCTGGACCGAAGCGCTCAATGCTTTCGCGATCCAATTCCCCGACCGACTCCCACTATGACAACCCACTAAACACCAACGGCCACAACTACTTACACAGTTATCTTGACAAGCCCGGAGCAGGCTTACAACCACTCGTTCAGATATGGATCAGCAATCGACGCGTTCAATGACCTGAAAGCAAAAGGGCAAATCCACACAAATGCAGACAACATCCCAGCCGGAGCGCTTGTCTTCACGAGTGATCCACGGTTCGATAACGGCTTCGGACATGTCATGCTCAGCGAGGGCAATGGTCAGTATCTCACCGCGAACTACTACACCGAGCCCCATATACGGCAAGTGCCACTGAACTCAAACGACCCCAACGACAAATTCCTTGGATGGGCGTTTGCGCCGTAGTCGCTCATCGCGCTTTCGCTCAATCAGGTGCTTCCCAGCACCGCGTTATGGCCCGGGAGGGCTGCCGCGAGTTATTGCGCGGCATCATTTCGTCGCGGCAGGACGGGAACCGATTTCCTCTGACGAGCAACCTGCATCGATCGGCTGAAAAAATCAGGCTAACGATGCACGAGATTCTCAGGGCAGCTCCGTCACGGGTTGAACGCGGTGCTGTCCTCGACCGGGTGGGTGGTGCTGACGAGTTTGGCGTAGCAGTGGTCGCGGTCCAGATGGTTGTCTCGACACCAGGCCAATGCTCCATCGGCGCCCTCAAAGACGACACCGGCAATGGTGACCCAGAAGTCGGTTGCGGAAAAGGTCGACCAGTCGCCAGTCCACAACAGCCGGACTTCGGGGTAGTGCAGCCGCAACTGCAGGTGTTCACGAAGGGTTGCCGCGTTGTCCCACGTGATTCCCTCCGCGACAAGCCCGGGTCGTTTGGAGCTGAGTTGGGGCACCCAGCGGTCGGCGAGCTCGCGCTGGACGAAGGGGCGGTCGGCGTCGGCGATCGTGCGCAGGGCGTCGAAGCTTGCTGACTCGTTGTCACCCGAAGGCGGTGGCGCGGATGAAACGGCGGTGCTTGGCGTGTCCGATCCTGGATGCGGCGCCCCGGATTGTGCGGTGGTGGTCGTCGAGCCCGCTTCCTGGCATGCCACTACGAGGGTCTTGACGTCCAAGTCGGTTTGACCATGCTGCGGCGAACCGCTGCTGGGCGCCTCTCGCGTCGAAACCGGCAGTCGCCAGAAGGTACCCAGTGGAAATCGGAAGTCGTGCTCGACAGCGGGCCGCGATCCGCCGGGACCGCCTGGGTCGGGCCCGATGAGGATCGGTGACCTCGACAAATCGAAGACCCCTGAAGCCACGTTCTGGCCGCCCGACGTGACGCTGATGGTGGTACGTGAGGAGCTGAGCACATCTCCACCCGGGCAGTAGGCCACGATCTTCATTCTGATGACCAGCCCACCGGAATCGCTGCGGATCGCTTCGGGTTGAAATTGTGGCGTACGGCCACATTTGGTGACCAGCCTGGTACCACCGGTGCCGGCTGAACCCTCGCCCCCACTCGGGGCGGCGGTGTCGGCAACTCCCACGTAGAACACCTTGGTGACTTTGTGGGTGTCCAGGTGGCCATGTGCTGGGCCGGCCGCTACGGACCATCCGCCGAAGCCTTTGTCGATGCCCGAATCTCGCGCATCGTCCTCTCCGCCAGGTCCCCACACGGCGATGACGTTGTCCGGCGCGGCCACTGGCGAGTTCGCGCGGCATCCGTAGTAGCCAACCCAATCTGGGTGATCGTCGGGTCGATCCCAGGCGCCGCCGATGCGCACGCGGCATTGAGTGCCGTCGTCGAGCACGAGCGCGAATGGAACCGGACCCTCCGTCAGGGGTTTGCGTGGCGTGGTCAGACCTTCTGCCCCTATGCGAGAGACCACCTTGGCAAACGGATCGAGAACGCACAGGACATGTTCGGCGTCGGCCGCGGGCCAGCAGGCGTCAGCAGAGTCGGCAGTACTGCCGCAGGAACGTACGCCGGTTGTCTTGTCGTAGCGCGCTGGGGAGCCAAATGAACAATCGATGTGATCGCTGGACCGGCTGTTGTCCTCCACCCACCCTGTTTGGATATTGCCTTGGTTGTCAACGGGTTTCAAGACGATGATGTCGGGCTGGTTCACGCGGTGATAGATGATTGCGCCGCCGGCGACGATGGCGACGACTGCCGTCACCGCCAGGAGGATCCAACCTTTACTCGCACTGGCCCGTCGTGGGCCGGGGAGGATTGGGGCGCCGGGTGCCTTTTCCGCGTCTGCCAGGGTGGATATGGGCTGCTCGATGAAGAACTGCCAGCCCGGGGCTGCCGGTGGCCACGAAGGGTCGGGTTCCCACTCCGGTGGTGGCGTCCATCCCGCGGGGACGGGCCAGTTGGGCGGCGGGTTAAAACGTGCCTGTGACATTGACGGCCTTCCGGGTTCCGACGCTTTTCCGGACGTCTCTGGTCAGAGATCGGA
Source organism: Mycobacterium sp. NTMscope_MAC_269 (assembly GCF_976985695.1). Lineage (NCBI taxonomy): Bacteria > Bacillati > Actinomycetota > Actinomycetes > Mycobacteriales > Mycobacteriaceae > Mycobacterium > Mycobacterium sp. NTMscope_MAC_269. Next base: position 4,448,876 of record NZ_OZ335668.1, on the reverse strand, counting down.
ATCGAGCCAACTTGCTCGCTGATCCGGTAGACCGATTTTCGGTGCCTATCGGGGCCGTGTGTGCTTGCTCATCGCGAAATTCGTACGTTCGACCGACAGCGGTTGAATCTCGTGCAACCGGCGCCAGCTGAGTGGTCGGCTCAGGTGTTCGCCGCTCGCATAGTTCCGATCACGAGCGTGCGTGTTTGTACACGACACGCCATGTGGCGCTGGCATTCTGCGCACGCTCGCGCTGAACGTTGACTAACCGCAGACTGCGCCGATCGCCGCCGAGCTGACCAGCTTGACGTATTTGGCCAGCACGCCGGTCTTGTAACGCGGCGCCGGTGGTGTGAAACCCGTTCGCCGAGAATCGAATTCGTCCGGGTCGACGAGGACGTCGAGGACGCGGTTGGCGACGTCGAGGCGGATGTGGTCGCCGTCGCGCAGGAACGCGATTGGTCCGGCGTCCACCGCCTCGGGCGCGATGTGGCCGACGCACAGGCCCGTCGTCCCACCGGAGAACCGGCCGTCGGTCAGCAACAGCACGTCCTTGCCGAGACCGGCACCCTTGATCGCGCCGGTGATGGCGAGCATTTCACGCATGCCCGGGCCGCCCTTCGGGCCTTCGTAGCGAATCACCACCGCGTCACCCTTGGTGATGGTGCCGTCCTCCAGGGCATCCAGCGCGGCGCGCTCGCCGTCGAAAACCCTTGCGGTGCCCTCGAACACGTCGGAATCGAAACCGGCCGACTTGACCACCGCACCCTCGGGCGCCAGCGATCCACGCAGGATGGTGATGCCCCCCGTGGGGTGAATGGGATTGCTCAGGGCCCGCAGCACCTTGCCGTCCGGGTCGGGCGGGGCGATCTCGGCCAGGTTCTCGGCCACGGTCGCACCGGTCACCGTCAAGCAATCGCCGTGCAGCAGGCCGGCATCCAGCAGCGCCTTCATCATCACCGGCACGCCCCCGATGTGGTCGACATGCGACATGACGTGGCGGCCGAACGGCTTGACGTCGGCCAGGTGCGGAACCTTCGACCCGATCCGGCTGAAATCGTCGAGCGTCAGCGCGACCTCGGCCTCGTGGGCGATGGCCAGCAGGTGCAGCACCGCGTTGGTGGAGCCACCAAACGCCATCACGACTGCGATCGCGTTCTCGAACGCCTCCTTGGTGAGGATGTCGCGGGCGGTGATCCCGCGCCGCAGCAGTTCGACGACCGCCGCGCCGCTGCGCCGCGCGAATCCGTCGCGGCGGCGGTCGGTCGCCGGCGGCGCCGCGCTGCCCGGCAACGACATCCCGAGCGCCTCGGCCGCGCTGGCCATCGTGTTGGCGGTGTACATGCCGCCACAGGCGCCCTCGCCGGGACAGATCGCGCGCTCGATGGCGTCGACGTCCTCGCGCGGCATCAGCCCGCGGGCGCACGCCCCCACCGCCTCGAACGCGTCGATGATGGTGACCTCGCGCTCGCTGCCGTCGGAGAGCTTGGCGACCCCGGGCAGGATCGAGCCCGCGTAGAGGAACACCGCGGCCAGGTCCAGCCGCGCGGCGGCCATCAGCATCCCGGGCAGCGACTTGTCGCAGCCGGCCAGCAGCACCGAGCCGTCGAGGCGTTCGGCCTGCATCACCGTCTCGACGCTGTCGGCGATCACCTCGCGCGACACCAGCGAGAAGTGCATGCCCTCGTGGCCCATCGAGATGCCGTCGGACACCGAGATGGTGCCGAACTCGAGGGGGTACCCACCGGCCGAGAACACGCCCTCCTTGACCGCCTTGGCGAGCCGGTCCAGGGACAGGTTGCACGGCGTGATCTCGTTCCAGGACGACGCGACGCCGATCTGTGGCTTGGCGAAGTCCTCGTCTCCCATGCCTACCGCCCGCAGCATGCCGCGGGCGGCGGCCTTCTCCAGGCCGTCGGTGACGTCACGACTACGCGGCTTGATGTCGGCGCTGGCCGCCGAATCGGTGGTGGGCATCGTTCAAGTATGCGCTGGCCAGTCGCGATGCCCGTTCCCGGGGTAATACCCCGACGGGGTATAAGCTGGGATTGGCGCCGCGCAGCGGCGGGCCAGACGGAGCGGCAGGGGTGAAACGAACATGACCGACGAACACGGGTACTCGCAGCAGAAGGACAACTACGCCAAGCGGCTGCGGCGCATCGAGGGCCAGGTGCGGGGCATCGCCCGGATGATCGAGGAAGACAAGTACTGCATCGACGTCCTGACCCAGATCAGCGCCGTCAACAGCGCGTTGCGTTCGGTCGCGCTGAATTTGCTCGACGAGCACCTGACCCACTGCGTCACCCGCGCCGTCGCGGAGGGCGGCGACGAGGCCGAGACCAAGCTCACGGAGGCCTCCGCCGCGATCGCACGCCTCGTTCGCTCCTGATCGCAGGGCGTGTTGCCACGCCAAGTTGGAGGAACCGGTAGCCGGTGTGCGTACGGTAGGGGAGCGTGACCTCGGCCTCAGCCGATTGCGCACACCCAAGCGATGACTGTGATGACTGCCGAAACCGCCAACGCAGCCGCGCGAACGTGGACGCCACGGATCGCGGCTCAGCTCGCGATCCTCGCGGCCGCCGCCTTCACCTATGTCACCGCCGAGATCCTGCCGGTGGGCGCGCTGCCGGCGATCGCCCGCAACCTGAACGTCAGCCTGGTCCTGGTGGGCACCCTGCTGTCCTGGTATGCCCTGGTCGCGGCGCTGACGACGATCCCGCTGGTGCGCTGGACGGCGCACCTGCCCCGCCGCCGCGTGCTGGTGGCGAGCCTGACCTGCCTGACCGCGTCCCAGGTCATCTCGGCGCTGGCGCCCAACTTCGCGGTGCTGGCCGCCGGGCGGGTGCTCTGCGCGATCACCCACGGCCTGCTGTGGTCGGTCATCGCACCGATCGCGACCCGATTGGTCCCGCCCAGCCACGCCGGGCGCGCCACCATGTCGATCTACGTCGGCACCAGCCTGGCGCTGGTGGTGGGCAGCCCGCTGACCGCGGCCCTGAGCCTGATGTGGGGCTGGCGCCTGGCCGTCGTGTGCGTCACCGTCGCGGCCGCGCTCGTCACGGTCGCCGCCCGGCTGATGCTGCCGGAGATGGTGCTCACCGAGGATCAGCTGGCGCACGTCGGGCCCCGATCCAGCCACCACCGCAACCCCCGGCTGATCACCGTGAGCGTGCTGGCGATGATCGCGGTCACCGGCCATTTCGTGTCCTACACGTTCATCGTCGAACTCATCCGCAACGTCCTGGGCGTGCGCGGGCCGAACCTGGCCTGGGTGCTGGCCGCCTACGGGTTGGCCGGCCTGCTGTCGGTGCCGCTGGTGGCGCGGCCGCTGGACCATCGGCCCAAGGGTGCGGTCATCCTGTGCATGACGGGCCTGACGGCCGCGTTCGTGGTGCTGACCGCGCTGGCGTTCGGCGGCCGGCCCGGCGTGGCGGCCGCGCTGATCGGTACCGCCGCGATCGTGCTGTGGGGTGCCATGGCCACCGCCGTGTCGCCGATGATGCAGTCCGCCGCGATGCGCAACGGGGCCGACGACCCCGACGGGGCGTCGGGGCTGTACGTGACGGCGTTTCAGGTCGGCATCATGGCCGGCTCGCTGGCGGGTGGGCTGCTCTACGAGCACAGCGTCACGACGATGTTGATCGCCTCGGCGATCCTGATGGCGGTGGCGCTGGTCGGCATCGCGGCCAACCGGCGGATGCTGGACGTTGCTCCGACAAGCTCACGCGATTCATAAAAGCCCTTTTCATCGGGCATATCTCGGCGATTTCGGTGCCGGCGACCACCGCTGGTGACGGTAGCTGGCGTGCGCGCTATGCCAGACTGTGTCGGAGTAGACGAGTGGAGGTATGCATATGTCGGGCTGGACGAAGGCCTGGACTTTCAGGGGTCTCTTCGCCGCTCTGAACGTCACCGGCTGGGGGGCTGTCTTGACCTTGGCGCTGGTGTTGAGCGCGGCCCCGGCGCTGGCCGACCCGGACCCGGCCTCCGGCGACCCGGGCGTCGTCGCCGCCCCACCGGGGCCGCCCGCGCCGCCGGATCCCTTCGCCCCGCCACCGCCGCCCGACCCGCTGGCACCGCCGCCCCCGCCCGACCCGGCGGCGGCTCCGCCCTGGCTCCCGCCGATGGCGGAGCCCGCCGCGGCCTCGGCCGCCGGGCAGAACCCCGCCCCGTTCACCGGGACGGCCCCGTTCGGGCCGCCGAAGATCCTCCCCGCCAACGGGTCGACCGTGGGTGTGGCCCAGCCGATCATCATCAACTTTCCGGGACGGGTCGACGACTCCGGCGCCGCGGAAGGCGCGGTCCACGTCTCGTCGGTGCCCGCGGTCCCGGGCAAGTTCTACTGGATGACCCCGACGCAGCTGCGCTGGCGCCCGTTGAGCTTCTGGCCCGCGCACACCGCGGTGACCGTCGACGCCGGCGGCACAGTGTCGAGTTTCCGCACCGGCGACACGCTGGTGGCCACGGCCGACGACGCGACGCATCAATTGACCGTCACCCGCAACGGCACCGTGGAGAAGACCTTCCCGATGTCGATGGGCATGACGTCGGGCAACCACCAAACGCCCAATGGCACCTATTACGTGCAGGACAAGAAGGCGTCCGTGGTGATGGACTCCTCGACCTACGGGGTGCCGGTCAATTCGACCTACGGCTACAAGGTGACGGTGGAGGACGCGGTCCGCTTCGACAACGTCGGCGACTACGTGCACAGCGCCCCCTGGTCGGTGGATGACCAGGGCAAGCGCGACGTCAGCCACGGCTGCATCAACATCAGCCCGTCCAACGCGAAGTGGTTCTTCGACAACTTCGGCGCGGGGGACCCGATCATCGTGAAGAACTCCAGCGGCGGCAGCTACAAGAAGAACGACGGCTCCGCGGACTGGATGAACTAGCTTCCCGCCAGCAGACGCAGAATCGCCCAATTCCACGCGGAATTGGGCGATTCTGCGTCTGCTCGCCCTCACCTCGCTCACGGGGGCTTTCGCGGCCTTGCCGGTTATGTATAGCATCATACATAGAGTCGGCCCTGAGGAGTGGTGATGCGCGGTCCACGCGAACGGATGGTGGTCTCGGCCGCGCTGCTGATTCGCGAGCGCGGCGCGCACGCCACCGCCATCTCCGATGTCCTCGAGCACAGCGGTGCGCCACGCGGATCGGCCTATCACTACTTCCCCGGCGGCCGCACGCAACTGCTCTGCGAGGCGGTGGACTACGCCGGCGACCATGTCGCCGCGATCATCGCGGAGGCCGATAACGGCCTCGAGCTCATCGACACCCTGATCGACAAATACCGCCAGCAGCTGCTCGACAGCGACTACCGCGCCGGCTGCCCCATCGTGGCCGTGTCTGTGGAGGCGGGCGAGCAGGACGACGCCGAGCGCATGGCGCCGGTCGTCGAGCGCGCGGCGGCGGTGTTCGACCGCTGGACCGACCTGATCGCGCAGCGCTTCATCGCCGACGGGATAACGCGGGAACGGGCGGGCGACTTGGCGGTCCTGGCCACCACCGCGCTCGAGGGCGCGATCCTGCTGGCCCGGGTGCGTCGCGACCTGACGCCCCTTGACGTCGTCCGCCGTCAGGTGCGCGAACTGCTTGCCGCAGAAAGGAAGTCCCGCAATGACCAATGAATGGCAATCGACGGCATGCATCCTGTGTGAATGCAACTGCGGCATCGTCGTTCAGGTCGACGACCGCCGGCTGGCCCGCATCCGCGGCGACAAGGCGCATCCGGCCTCGCAGGGGTACACGTGCAACAAGGCGTTGCGGCTTGACCACTACCAGAACAGCCGCACCCGGCTGACCTCCCCGCTGCGCCGTCGCGCCGACGGAACCTACGAGGAAATCGACTGGGACACCGCGATCGTCGAGATCGCCGAGGGGTTCAAGCACATTCGCGACACCTACGGCGGGGACAAGATCTTCTACTACGGCGGCGGCGGGCAGGGCAATCACCTGGGCGGGGCGTACAGCGGCGCCTTCCTCAAGGCGCTCGGTTCACGCTACCGTTCAAATGCGTTGGCGCAGGAGAAAACCGGTGAGGCCTGGGTCGACGGGCAGTTGTACGGCGGCCACACCAGGGGCGAGTTCGAGCACGCCGAAGTGGCGGTGTTCGTCGGCAAGAACCCGTGGATGTCGCAGAGCTTTCCGCGCGCCCGGGTGGTGCTGAACGAGATCGCCAAGGATCCCGCCCGGTCGATGATCGTCATCGATCCCGTCCTCACCGACACCGCCAAGATGTCCGACTTCCATCTGCGGGTGCGGCCCGGCACCGACGCGTGGTGTCTGGCGGCGCTGGCCGCCGTCCTCGTCCAGGAAAGCCTCTGCGACGACGCGTTTCTCGGCGAGCATGTGCGTGGCGCCGACGCCGTCCGCGACGCGTTGCGCGAGGTTGCGGTGGCCGACTACGCGCAGCATTGCGGGGTCGACGAGGAATTGCTGCGCGCGGCGGCGCGGCGCATCGGCGCCGCTGCGAGCGTTTCGGTTTTCGAGGACCTCGGCGTACAGCAGGCGCCCAACAGCACGCTGTGCTCTTACCTGAACAAGCTGCTGTGGGTGCTCACCGGTAACTTCGCGAAAAAGGGTGGCCAACACCTGCATTCGTCGTTCGCGCCGCTGTTCGGCCAGTTCTCCGGTCGCACACCGGTCACCGGCGCTCCGATCATCTCCGGTCTGGTGCCCAGCAACGTGGTTCCCGAGGAAATCCTGACCGATCACCCGGACCGCTTCCGCGCCATGATCGTCGAAAGCAGCAATCCCGCTCACTCGCTGGCCGATTCGACCGCCTGCCGCGAAGCCTTCCAGGCGCTGGAACTGATGGTGGTCATCGACGTCGCGATGACCGAGACCGCCAGGCTCGCCCATTACGTGCTGCCCGCCGCGTCCCAGTTCGAGAAGCCGGAAGCCACCTTCTTCAACCTGGAGTTTCCGCACAACACCTTCCAACTGCGCCGCCCGCTGTTGTCGCCCTTGCCGGGAACACTGCCCGAACCCGAGATCTGGGCCCGGTTGGTGCGTGCGCTCGGCGTGGTCGACGACGCCGATCTGCGGCCCCTGCGCGACGCCGCCCAGCGCGGCCGGCCGGCGTACACCGAGGCGTTCCTGTCCGCGGTAGCGAGCAATCCGACTGTCGCGCAGCTGCTTCCGTATGTGCTCTACGAGACGCTCGGACCCACCCTGCCGGACGGGCTGCGCGGTGCGGCCGCGCTCTGGGGCCTGGCCCAGAAGACCGCGATGAGCTATCCCGACGCCGTGCGGCGCGCCGGGCACGCCGACGGCAACGCGCTGTTCGATGCGATCCTGGACAACCCCTCGGGGGTGGCGTTCACCGTCCACAACTACGAGGACGATTTCGCGTTGATCAGCCACTCCGATCGCAAGATCGCGTTGGAGATCCCGTCGATGCTCGACGAACTGCGGGCGCTGGCCCGCACCCCGGCCGAGCTGACCACCCCGGATTTCCCGATCGTGCTGTCGGTGGGGGAGCGGCGCGCCTACACCGCCAACGACATATTCCGCGACCCGTCGTGGCGCAAACGCGACGCCGACGGTGCGCTGCGGGTGAGCGTCGAAGATGCCCAGGCCCTGGGACTGGTCGACGGATGCCGGGCCCGCATCAGCACCGCGGCCGGCAGCGCGGAGGCCACCGTCGAGATCACCGAGACGATGCTCGCCGGACATGCCGCCCTGCCCAACGGTTTTGGGCTCGACTACATCGATGACGACGGCCACACCGTCGTCCCCGGCGTGGCCCCGAACGCGCTGACGTCGACCGGGTGGCGCGACCCCTACGCGGGCACCCCGTGGCACAAGCACGTGCCCGCGCGCATCGAGGCCGCCCGGGTGGGCCTCAATTCCAGATCTTGACCCGGCTGTCCGGCTCCAGGAACAGCGCGCCGCTGTCGGCGCCGTCGAAGGCGTCATAGAAGGCGTCCATGTTGCGCAGCACGCCGTTGCAGCGGAATTCCGGCGGTGAATGCGGGTCCACCGCCAGGCGCCGGATCGCCTCGGCATCACGGGATTTGGTGCGCCACACCTGCGCCCAGCCATAGAACACGCGCTGGACGCAGCTCAGGCCGTCGATCACGGGCGCGGGGCGGCCGTTCAGCGACAACTGGTAGGCCAACAGCGCGATCGACAACCCGCCCAGATCTCCGATATTCTCCCCGACGGTGAACGCGCCGTTCACGTGGTGCCCGCCCGTCAGCCCCCGCGGGATGTACGTGTCGTACTGCTCGATGAGAGCCTTTGTGCGGGAGCCGAATTCGGTGCGGTCGGCGTCGGTCCACCAGTCGACCAGGTTTCCGTCGCCGTCGTACTTGGCGCCCTGGTCGTCAAAGCCGTGGCCGATCTCGTGTCCGATCACCGCGCCGATGCCGCCGTAATTCGCGGCATCGTCGGCCTCGGCGTCGAAGAATGGCGGCTGCAAAATAGCTGCGGGGAAAACGATTTCGTTCATACCGGGGTTGTAATACGCGTTGACCGTCTGCGGGGTCATGAACCACTCGTCGCGGTCCACCGGTCCGCCGAGCTTGGCCAGCTCGCGGTCGTGGTTGACGGCGTACCCGCGCTGATAGTTGCCGTAGAGGTCGGAGCGGTCGATCACCAGCGTGGAGTAGTCCCGCCATTTCGCCGGGTAGCCGACCTTGGCGGTGAACTTGTCAAGCTTGGCCAGCGCCCGCTCCCGGGTCTGTGGCGTCATCCACTCCAGGTCGTTGATGCTCATCCGGTAGGCCGCCCGCAGGTTGGCCACCAGCTCGTCGATGCGTGCCTTGGCGCCGGGCGGGAAATGCCGCTGCACGTAAAGCTTTCCGACGGCATCGCCCATCAGGCTCTCGACCAACGAGACCGCCCGCTTCCAGCGGTCCCGGATCTGTTCGGTGCCGGTCAGCCGGCGGCCGTAGAAGTCGAAGTCGGCGTCCACCAGTTCGTCGGTCAGCCAGGAGGCCCGCGCGCGGATCACCCGCCACCGCGCCCAGCTCTTCCACACCTCGAGGTCTTCGCCGCGCCACAGCTCGGCGAACGCCCGAACGTAATCCGGTTGGCGCACAACGACCTCGGCGAGCGCCTCGACTCGCGTGCCCAGTGCGGCGACCCACGTGACCCAGTCGAAGCCGACCGACTCGTCGCGCAACTCCGCGAACGTGCGCAGGTTGTAGGTGAGGTCGGCATCGCGGCGCTTGACCACGTCCCAGTGCGCCTCGGCCAGCCGGGTCTCGAGCGCGACGATGCGCTCGGCGGTCCGGATGTGGCTTTCCTCGTCGCCGCCGAACACCAGTCCGAACATCCGCGCGATGTGCCCGGGATACGCCTCGAGCAGCTCGGCGTGCTGCTCTTCGCGGTAGTAGGACTCGTCGGGCAACCCGAGCCCGGACTGGGTGAAGTGCACCAGGTAACGGGCCGAGTCCTTGGCGTCGGTGTCCACATACATCGCGACACCGCCGCCCACCCCGGTGCGCTGCAGGGCGCCGAGGGCGGCGGCCAGCGCGTCGGCGTCGGCGGCGTCGTCGATCGCGGCCAACTCGTCGAGCAGCGGCTGCACGCCGCGGCGCTGGACGGTCTCCTCGTCCAGGAAGCTCGCATAGAGGTCGCCGATGCGTTGCGCGTCGGCGTCGCCGCCGGCGCCGCCCTGCTCGCTGGCCTCGACGATCAGGTCCCGCACCTGTTCCTCGGCGCGGTCATACAGTTGCCGGAAGGCGCCGTCGGTGGCCCGGTCCGCCGGTATCTCGTATTCGGCCAGCCAGCGGCCGTTGACGTGACCGAACAGGTCGTCTTGGGGGCGGATGCTGTCGTCTACGTAGCTCAGGTCGATGCCCGAGCGAAGGGCCGTATTCGTCACCCCGCCATCCTTCCATCTTCCGCGGATGCAACGATCGGGCCATGTCCGAGGGCGCGCGCACCGAGCCACCTGCCGACGAAGATTCCGTCGACGTCGACGTCGACGTCGACTCCGGCGACGACGGGTACTCGAACGCAGACGCCGACGCCCCAGAATCCGGCGATGGCGTCTTCTCCCACTACGGCGTCGCGTCGACGGTTCTCGGCGTGCTGTCGGTAGCCGCTGTGGTGCTCGGGGTCTTCATCTGGTCCGGCCACCGCGACCAGGTCGCCGAGCGCGGCTATCTGAGCCGCGTCATGCAGACCGCCGCCGAGTGGACGAACGTGCTGATCAACATGAACAGCGGCAACGTCGATGCCAGCCTGCAGCGGCTGCACGACGGCACCGTCGGCGAACTCAACACCGACTTCGACGCCGCCGTGCAGCCCTACCGCGCCGTGGTGGAAAAGCTGCAGTCCAAGAGCGCCGGGCGGATCAACGCGGTGGCGATCGAAACCGTGCACCACGAGCTGGACGCCCAGCCGGGCGCCGCGCGGCCCCCGGGATCGGAGTCCATCACCACCAAGTTGCCGCCTTTTGCGACCCGGACCGACTCGGTGATGCTGGTCGCCACGTCGGTCAGCGAAAACGTCGGCGCCAAACCGCAGACCGTGCACTGGAACCTGCGCCTGGACGTGTCCAACGTGGACGGCAAGCTGATGATCTCCGGGCTGAGCTCGATCCGATGAGAAACGTCTGGCGACTGTTCGCATTCGACATCGCGGCCCCGCTGGCCGCGATCGCCGCGCTGTTGGCCATCGGGGCGGTGCTCGGCTGGCCGCTGTGGTGGGTGTCGTCCTGCTCGGTGCTGGTCCTGCTGATCGTCGAGGGCGTGCTGATCAATTTCTGGCTGCTGCGCCGCGACTCGGTCAGCCTCGGCACCGACGACGACGCGCCGGGGCTGCGGCTGGCGGTGGTCCTGCTGTGCACGGCCGCCCTGGCGGCGGCCGTCGCGACCGGCTACACGCACTGGACGAAGGCAGACCGCGACTTCACCGACGACTCCCGCACGGTCGTGCGGATCGCCACCGGCATGGCAGAGGCCATGGCGTCGTTCAGCCCCACCGCACCGACCGGTTCCATCGACCAGGCCGCGGCCATGGTCGTCCCCGAGCACGCCGCCGCGTTCAAGGAGCAGTACACCAAGTCCAGCGCCGAGCTGGGCCAGCACAACGTCACCGCCCAGGCCGCGACGGTGTCGGCCGGCGTCGAGGCGCTCGGGCCGTCGGCGGCCAGCGTGGCGGTGATCCTGCGGGTGACCCAGAACGCGCCGGGCCAGCCACCGAGTCAGGCGGCGCCCGCCCTGCGGGTGACGCTGACCAAGCGCGGCAGCGACTGGCTGGTCGCCGACGTGCTGCCGATCAGATAGCTCAGTTGGATTCGGCCGACGGGCCGGACTTCACCTTGACGAACCGGTCCGACAATCGGCGGATCCGGATCATCAGCGCGGCCGTCGGGCTGGTGCTGCCGTCGAGGTAGCCGCCCAGTTCCTCGGCGCTGACGCCGATGCGAGACGCGAATTCCTGCTGCCCCAGCCCCGAGCGGTCGATCAGCAGCCGCACGTGGCGCGCCACCTCGGCGCGCTCGTTGGCATCCAGGTGGGTGCGGGCGCGCTCGAGCACCTCCCACAGCGCCTTGGCGATGCCGTAGGGCCGGGTGCCGCCGAGGACCTCTTCCACCTGGCGGGCGGTGCGCCCGTACGGGTCGCGCTTCAACGCGCCGGCGATGCGCTTCCAGGTGGCGATGTCTCCGCCCTGCAGGGCCGAACGGATGGCCGCGGTCGGCCAGAACTCCACCGGCTGGTCCAGGTCCGGGACGGATCCGGACGGGCCCCCGTCTCGGTTGCGCTGCTCAGGGGCCGGCCGGCGGGGCGGCGGTGGGGGGCTGAATTCGTTGCGGGCGCCCGCCAACGTCACCTCGCCTCCTCCAGCATCGCTACCGCCACGGACAGGCAGCGCTCCCTGATCCCCTCCCAGTCCGAGTTCGTGTCGGCTTCCGACCCCTGGTCTTCCGGGTAGTCGCACGGATCGGGATCTGCGAGTCGACGGACCAACTGGGTGGCGATCCATTGCCGCCTTGACGATTCACAACAGTAATACCTGTCCATTCCGGCCAGCACCACCGCGGCGGTCTCGGGTTCCAACGAATCCACCATGTCTGCAAAGTCGGCATAATCGCGGCGGCTGTTACGGCACATGATGAGGTAGCCCTTGAGCCGCAGGGTTTCCGCGCCGGTCGGGACCAGCAAGCGGTCGCCGGTGGGCAACTGCACGTGGGTGGTTTCCACCGGGCTGCGCCGCGCGTATTTCGGTCGGTCGGTGGCCCCGGCCGGCACGGCGTCCGGGTCCGCCTCGAGCGCATCGATCGCGACCGACAGCCGGCCGCGCCACAGCGTCACCGGATGAACGGGCCGGTCCGACCCGGAGATGGCTTTGGCGATCCCGTTGCGCCCATTGCGTGAGGCCAGCCCGCCGACCAGCTTCTTGGCCCCCGACGAACCGTTGGTATGGCCGTTGGTGCCGGTCTTTCTCTCGCCCGCGCCGACCCCGACCGCGAGCTTCGCCTCGCTCAGGGCGACCTGGTGGGGGATCTGCCCGGGCCCCAGCCCCCGGGTCCGTTCTTCGTCGGGGCCCGCCGGCGCCGCCTGACCGGCGCTGCGCCCGCAGCCGCTGAACGCCAGCGGATCGGTGACGCAGATGGCGTCGGGCGCCAGGTGCTTGAGCTTGGCGGCGGACTTGAGCACCATCCGCAGGTCGGCGCTGGGCGCCACCAGCGCCGAGATGTCGTCGGGGATGACCACGACGTCGCCGAGGTCGACCTCCGGCAGTGGCCGGTCGAAGTCGACCGACGGCAGCACGCGGGACAGCCACGGCGGCAGCCACCAGTTCCACTGGGCGAACATCGCCATCAGCGCCGGAACCATCACCAGCCGCACCACGGTGGCGTCCACGGCGATCGCCACCGCGCACGCCACGCCGATCTCGGCCACCAGCGGCATGCCGGCGAACGCGAATCCGACGAACACCGCGATCATGATCAGCGCCGCGCTGGTGATGGTGCGCGCGCTGGTGCTCACGCCGTAGGCCACCGCGTCACGCGTGTTGCCCGAGTGCAGGAAACGTTCGCGGATGCGGGTGAGCAGGAAGATCTCGTAGTCCATCGACAGCCCGAAGGTCATCGCCAGCACCAGCGGGGGAACGGTGCTGTCGATCGAGCTGATCTGGGCGAAGCCGAGGTCCTTCAGCCACCCCCACTGGAACACCATCACCAAACTGCCGTAGGCGGCCGCGACCGACAGCAACGTCATCAGGACGCCCTTGAGCGCCAAGAACACCGAATGGATGGACACCAGCAGCATCACGAACGCGATCAGCGCGACGAAACCCAGCACGAACGGCTCGGTCGCCGAGACCTGGTCGTCGAAGTCTTTGATCAGCGCGGTCGGGCCGCCGACATCCACGCGTGCCGTCCCCACCTGGGGGACCTTGGGGAGCTGCGCGCGCATCCAGCCCACGGTTTCGCGGGCCCGCATGTCCTCGGGGTCCACCGACAACACCGCCGACAGCAGCGCGCTGCCGTTGTCCTCGGCGTATTGGGGCGGCGACACCGAGACGATGTTCGGTGCCTGCGTCATCCGCTGGCGGACGGCGCCGACGGTGTGGCTGTGTTCGGGCGAGGCCGCCCCGCCGTCGGGGAAGTTGACCAGCACCCGGATCGGGCCCAGCGCCCCCGGACCGAGCGCCTGGGCGGCCGCGCCGACGCCGGCCCGGATCTCGTGGGACGAGTCGAACTGGCGTAACAGGCTGTTGCCCAACACCATTGACGCCGCGGGGGCGGCCATCACAAGCAGCACCAGCGACGCCGCCAGCGCGGACATCCACGGCCGGCGCATCACCCATCCGATCCACCGGTTCCAGAACCGAGACTGGGTGCTTTCGGGCCGGCGCGACCAGTGCAGGAAGCCCGACCGCTTGGCGGCGGCCCGGCCGAACGTCGCCAGCGCCGCCGGTGTGAGCGTCGTCGACGTCAACATCGCGACGGCGACGGCCAGGATCGCGCCGGTGGCCATCGATTTCAGCGCCGGGGTGTTGATCACGTAGATCCCGGTGAGGGAGGCGATGACGGTGGCGCCGGACAACACGACCGCCAGCCCCGAGGTGGCCATCGCGGCGTCGACGGCCTCGCGGGGCTGGCGCCCGGTCCGCAGTTCCTCCCGGAAGCGCATCAAGATGAACAGCGAATAGTCCACGGCCAGCGCGATCCCGAACATCGACACCGTCGAGGTCACGAACACCGACATGGTGGTGTAGGCGGACAACAGGTAGACCAGGCCCATCGTCACCACGACCGTGCACACACCCAAGGCCAAGGGGATAGCCGCGGCGGCCAGGGACCCGAACACGGCGAGCAGGACGATCAGGATGACCGGCAGATTCCACTTCTCGGCGGCGGCGATGTCGTGCTTGGTGTTGGCCGCGGCGGCGGCGGACAGCGCGCCCTGCCCGATGACGTAGAGCCGCACCCGCCCGTTGGCGGTCTGGCCGGGCTGGTCGCCCTTGATGCCGACCTTGGTGCGGAGCTTCTTGGCCACGTCGCTCGTGTTCTTGGAATCCAGCCGCACCGACAGCACGTACGGGCGGTCGGGCTGCGGTGGCCGCTGGGTAGGGTTGGGGATCTCCGCGGTGCCCGGGAGCTCGGTGGCGAGTCGACGCAGCTGCGCGACCGCCTCGTTCATGTCCTGGTAGCTGGCGTCGGCGCGGGGCGCGGCCACCAGCGCCAGCGACGAGCCGCCCTGGTCGTGGTAGAGCTCCTCGAGCTGGTCGTGGACCGCCAGCGACTGGGAACCGGCCACGTCGAAACCGCCGCCGGTCAGGTTGCCCGATTGCGTCAGCGCCAGGTAGACCGCGGGAACCAATGCCAGCAACCAGCCCGTGAAGACCAACCAGCGGTACTTACGCAGGCTGCGGCTGAGGCGCATCATTAACTGCTGGATTTTTCTCGCTCCCCGGTTCTCGCGTAACGCGTGCAGGCGACGATACCGGAGCACGCTGTGCTTTATGTGGGGTTATGTAGTTCCTGAGCTGCGGTGACGGCGTCGTTGCCAAGAAGCTGCGGAGTCGTTGTGAACCGGTGATCAAGCGGGATGTCGGTCACATCCGCAGTTCGGGGCTGGCCGGGGGATATCGGCGGTGGCAGGATGTCGGTTGGCCTGGCGGGTCCCCGGGGGATGCAGGGGGTCGATCATCGGTGAGGCCGTCCATTGCAGCTGTTTGCGAGGCGCCCCTGCTTGGCGATCCGCGCAAACTGTAAGGAGTTCTCCATGACGACAGGCAGCGCTGGACGGCGTCGCAGAATCTTCGCCGGGCTGATCGCCGCCACCGTGCCCGGCGCCGCCCTCGCGGTGCTCGCCGGGCCGCCGGCCACCGGCGCCAACGACCCGTGCGCGGCCAGCGAGGTCGCCCGCACCATCGGCTCGGTGTCCAAATCGATGGGCGACTACCTGGATTCGCACCCGGAGACCAACCAGACGATGACCTCGATGCTGCAGCAGCAGGCGGGGCCGCAGTCGTTGAGCGGGCTGAAGTCCTACTTCGATGCCAACCCCAAGGTCGCCGGTGACATGACCTCCATCGCGCAGCCGCTGACCAACCTGTCGCTGCAGTGCAAGCTGCCGATCTCGATCCCCCAGATGATGGGCATGATGCAGCAGGCCCAAGGCGCCGCCGGCGCGCTCCCCGCGCTGCCCGGTAACCCCGCGGGCGCCTCGCCGCTGGGTGGAACGGGCGCCCCGCCCGCCGCGCCGCAGCCCGCTCCCGCCGCCCCCAACCCGCTCTCGGGCCCGCCGCGCGGCAACACCGTCGGCTAGGCGCTCAGCGCTACTTCTCGGTTTCCGGATTCGGGTCCGGCGGTAGCGGCCCCTGCAGGGCGGCCTCGGTCGGGTCGGCGGAAGGGCCGCTCGGTGGCTGCACGATCGGCAGCGGACCCGTGATCGGGTCGTCGTAGGAGTCGGCTCCCCCGTCTGCGTTCTCGGTGCGGAACACGAAGAAGAACACCACCCAGCCGACCGCGGCGATGAGCAGCCAGCTGATCAGCCGATAGATCAGCATGGCCGAGATCGCGCTCGACAGTGACATCCCGCTCGAGACCAGGCCCGGCACCAGCACCGCCTCGACGACCAGTAGCCCGCCGGGCATCAGCGGGATGGTGCCGACGGCTCGGGCCGCGGCATAGGCGACGGTCAGCCCGGCCACCGACGCGTGGTCCCCGGCGGCGTAGGCGGCGAAGCCGAGGCAGGCGACGTCGGCGACCCAGTTGAACATCGACCACCCGAACGCCACCCCCAGGTCGCGACGCCCCAGGCTCACCGACTCGAGCTGCATCAGCGTCTCGCGCCACTTGTCCAGGCCGGTGTCCGCCGGCCTGCCGCGCACCGAGTTGACCCACGCCAGCACCCGGCTGCCGATGCCTTCGATCAGCTCCGGCCGCGACGCCACGGCCTGCGCCAGCAGCAGCAGGGCGACGAAACCGCCGAGCGTGAACAGCAACGAGAAGGGGTTGTTCTTCGCGCCCAGCAGGAAGGCGCCGCCCAGCCCGAGCAAAGCCAATCCCACCGCCTGCAGCACGCCCGACATCACCAGCTGCCACGACGCGACCACCGTCGAGGCGCCCCAGAGCCGCTGCTGCCGGAACAGGAACGTCGCCGACAAGACGGGTCCGCCGGGCAGTGTGGTGCTCAGCGAGTTGGCTGCGTAGAACGCGGCCTCCGAGCGCAGCTGCTTGACGTGCACCCCGGCCGACTTGAGCAGGGTGCGCTGGATCTGAGCAAAGCTGTGCATCGACGCGGCCGCCGCCACCACGGAGGCGAGCAACCACCACCAGTTCGCCTCGTACAGGCTCATCCACGCTTTGGCCAGCTGATCCCAGCCCAGGGAAACCTCGACGACGAGCACGATGGCAACCATGCCGAGGATGACCCAGCGCACCCACCAGTACTTCCCGCGCGGGGTTTGTTCGCGCGGGAAGTCGAGATTGCGGGCGGGTGCGTCGTGCGACACGTGATTTAGGGTAACGGTGCAGGTGGCGCGGCGATCGGTGCGCGCCGCCGTCCGTGTCGCCGTCGTAACCGGATCGTGCCGGCTCCGACTGCTGCGGGCGACGCGCAAGCCTTCGTCAGGCGTTGTGAACAGGTTCGGGGCGGCGCCGCTACCGATAGGCTGGCCAGATGTCAGCAAACGTCGACGACGCGTCGGTTGAACCCGTAGTACGCAAGACCGCAGCCTGGGCGTGGCGTTTGCTCGTCATCCTGACCGCCGCGGTCGCCCTGCTGTGGGTGATCAAGAAACTCGAAGTCATCGTCGTCCCGGTGCTGGTGGCATTGCTGCTGAGCGCCTTGCTGGTGCCGGTGGTCGACTGGTTGGACCGGCGCGGCCTGCCCCGCGGTGGCGCGGTGGCGCTGGTGCTACTGGGTGGCTTCGCGATCCTGGGCGGCATCCTGGCGTTCGTCATCCTGCAGTTCATCGACGGCCTGCCCGGCCTCACCGAACAGGTGACGCAGAGCATCGAGTCGACCCGCCGGTGGCTGATCAACGGGCCGGCGCATTTGCGCAGCGAACAGATCGACAGCGCGGGCAACGCCGCGATCGAGGCGCTGCACAACAATCAGGCGAAGCTGACCAGCGGCGCGCTGTCGACCGCGGCCACCGTCACGGAACTGGTCACCGCGGCGGTGCTGGTGTTGTTCACGCTGATCTTCTTTCTCTACGGTGGGCGCAACATCTGGCAGTACGTGGTGCAGATCATCCCGTCCGACGTCCGCGACCGGGTGCACGAGGCGGGCAACGCCGGGTACGGCTCGCTGATCGGGTACGTGCGGGCCACGTTCCTGGTGGCGCTGACCGACGCGGCCGGGGTCGGCGCCGGCCTGGCGATCATGGGCATCCCGCTGGCGCTGCCGCTGGCCTCGCTGGTGTTCCTGGGCGCTTTCATCCCGCTGATCGGTGCGCTGGTGTCGGGACTGCTGGCCGTGGTGGTCGCGCTGCTCGCCAAGGGCGTCGTGTACGCGCTGATCACGCTCGGGGTGCTGATCGCGGTCAACCAGATCGAGGCCCACCTGCTGCAACCGCTGGTGATGGGCCGCGCGGTCTCGATTCACCCGCTCGCCGTGGTGCTGGCCATTTCCACCGGCGGCGTGCTTGCCGGGATCGTCGGCGCCCTGCTGGCCGTCCCGACGGTCGCCTTCCTCAACAACGCGTTCCAGGTGCTGCTGGCGCCGAATCCCGAGGCGGAAGCCGAAAAGCAGACCGAGGAGGCGGACGAGAAGAACGCCATCCTGCAGGCCGAGCCGGACCAACCGGGCGACGGCTCCAACGGGTAGCGGCGTCAGGAGGCGCCGGGGCGCGGGGCTATAGCCGTCCCTCGCGGCGCAGCAGGTCCGCGGCGGACAGGCCGCCGCCGGAGCGGCGCCGCTGCCGCGCGGGGTCGCCGTTCTCGCCCTGACCGCGGGAGTTCACCGCGTCGCTCGCCGCGTCGCTGTTGGTGTCGTCGGCACCTTTGCCCGGGACGGGGATGGCTCGCGTCTGATCGCCGGACGGCGCCGCCGGCGCCGGGGGCCGCTGGGGTGCGGACGGGGTCTGCGGCGCGGGCTTGGCCGCGGGCCGCGGGTCGGCCGGCCGGTCCCGGCCCGGGGCTCCCGGGCCGCCCTGCGCGGAGAAACGCGTGGTCTTGGCCTCGGTCGGTTGGTTGGGCCGGGCCGGGATGCGGGTGGTGTCGACGCTGTCGTCCGCCTTGGGGGACGGTTCCTTGGCGGGCCTGGGCTCCGGCGGACCGGCCGATGCGGGACGCGACGGGCGCGACGGTTCCAGCGCGGCGGGGTGGGTGGGGTCGTGCGGCGGACGCGGTGCCGCGGCGACCAGGCTGGCCGCGACCGGCGGCCGCGCAGGCCGCCCGTTGAGCGTCGGCCGCTTGCGCTCGTCGGGCAGATCGATCTCGCCCAGCCCGATCTTATTCTGCAGGCGTCGGGCCCAGCGCGGCGCCCACCAGCAGTCGTCGCCGAGCAACTTCATCACCGACGGCACCAGGAACATCCGGACGACGGTGGCGTCCAGCAGCAGCGCCGCCGCCAACCCGAACGCGAGATACTTCATCATCACCAGGTCGGAGAACATGAAGGAGCCGGCGACCACGGCGAGCACCAGCGCGGCGGCCGTGATCAGCCGTCCCGTGGTCGCGGTGCCGATCCGGATGGCCTCGGCGGTCGACATGCCCCGTTCGCGCGCCTCGACCATGCGCGAGACCAGGAAGACCTCGTAGTCGGTGGCCAGACCGAAGCCGACGGCGACGACGAGCGCGATCAGCACCACCATCAACGGGGTCGGCGTGAAGTTCAGCCACGTCGAGAAGTGGCCGTCGACGAAGATCCACGTCAGGATCCCCAGGGTGGATCCCAGGGTGAGCGCGCTCATCAGTGCGGCCTTGATCGGCAACACCACCGACCCGAACGCCAGGAACATCAGCAGCAGGCTGGCGCTGAGCAGCAGCACCAGCATCAGCGGACCCCTGTCGAACAGGCTGTGGATGCTGTCCTGCTCGAGCGCCGGGGTACCGCCGATGTAGAGGTTCAGTCCCTTCGGCGGGTTCACCGCCCGCAGTTCGGTGATCTTCTTGGCGGCGTCATTGCGATTCGCCAGACCGTTCTGGATCACCCGCACCGAGCCGTCCTTGGGCACCGTCGTCCCGTTCGGGCCGGCGACGCAGGGGTTCCCGGCGATGGTCGGGCAGGCCCGCTCCTCCCACTGTTTGTCGGTGAACCCGTTGATCGAGGAGATCCTGTTGCGGATGTCGGCGACCTGCTGGTCGGTGACCTTGCTGTGGTTGTCACTCTGGATCACCACGGTCAACTGCTCGGTGCGATAGCCGGGGAATTGCTTGTCGAAGTGCTCCTGCGCCAGGCGCACGGCGTTGTCGGGCGGCAGGTACTTCTCGCTCATGCCGCCGAGCGAGAGGTTGCCCAGCGGGATGACCAGCAAGATCATGCCGACGGCGATCGGGATGGCGAACGCCAGCGGCCGCTTCATCACCCGGGTGACGAGCTTGCCCCAGAAGCCGGCCTCGACCTCTTCGCGGGTTTTGGTCTTCTGCAGCCGGTCGGCGAGCCAGTTGAGGTAGGCCCGCGAATACTTCCAGTTCCGCAGGAACGGCACCCGGAACGCCGTCCGCACCCCCAGCGCGTCGATGTGGCGGCCGAGGATGCCCAGGCAGGCCGGCAGGAACGTGATCGACAGCAGCGCGGCAAGTCCCACCGCCGCGAAGATCGCGTAGGTCAGCGAGTGCACGAAGCCCTGCGGCAACACCAGCAGGCTGGCGCTGCAGGCAATGATCAGCGCCGCCGAGAACACAACCGTGCGGCCGGCCGTCATCACGGTTCTTCGCACGGCGGCCTCGGTGTCGTAGCCCTCGGCGATTTCCTCCCGGAAACGGCTCACCACGAAAAGCCCGTAGTCGATGGCGATACCGAAACCGATCAGCGAAACCACCGGCTGGGCGAAGAAGTGCACCGGGCCGAAGATGGCGGCGAAGCGCAGGATGCCCAACGCGCCCGCGATGCTCAGCCCACCCACGATGACCGGCAGGCCGGCGGCGACCGCTCCGCCGAACACCAGGAACAGCACCACCGTGACTATCGGTAGCCCAAGGTATTCCAAGAGCTTCTGGTCGCTGGCGATCGTCCCCGTCAGGGCGCTGGCAATCGGCTCCAGGCCGGCCAGCTCCACATTGCCGCCGTTGAGCTTTTGCAGATCGGGCGCGATGGCCTTGTAGTTGTTCAGGATCGTGTCGTCGTCGTCGCCCTTCAGCGGGATGGACACGAAGGTGTGCTTCTTGTCCTCGCTGACCATGCCCTTGATGATGGGATTCGTGCTGTCGGGCGCCGCAAGCCAGCCGGCCCACCCGACGACTTGGTCGGGATGATCGGTCTTGAACTTGTTGAGTTCGCCGACGACCTTGGTCCGCCACGCCTGGTCGTCGACTGTCTTTCCGTCGGGGGAGGTGAACGTCGCCACCACGTGGCTGGTGCGGTCGCGGCCGTAGGTCTGGTCGCCCAGCACCGAGGCCTTAACGGATTGGCTGCCGTCGTCGTAGAAGCCGCTCTGTGTAACATGCTTGCCCAGGCTGATTCCGAAGACGCCGCCGAGCAGGCACAGAGCTACCGTGACCCCGATCACGATGTACCGATACCGGTACACAGTTCGACCCCACCAGGCGAACACGCAAGCTCCTTACTGGATCGACTTAGTCTCTAGCGATCCGCGCACAGGTTTTCCAGTGTCACACACGCGCGGTCAACAGCGCTGACAGCGGCCGGAACGGCTGCAGCCATGCACCCTGGTCAGGCAACGAATCTAGGCCGATCCGCGGCAACGGTTCCCGGAAGACCCCGGAGATATCCTCCAGATCAACGAAGTCCAAGGTATCCGACGCTAGCGCCCAACTCGCATGTTCGCGAAATCCGATCACCTGGACGCTGACTCCGGTTCGAGCGATCTCCTCGAGCGGATGGCGAAACGCTTGCCCGTCGGCCGACGCCACCACCACCGCCGCCAGGCCCTCGGTGCGCCGCAGTTCGATATGGGCCAGCATGTCGCGGTCGACGTCGCTGTCCTCATCGATCTTCGGCTTGGCGAATACCGCGAACCCCACGTTCCGCAGGGCGTCCACCCAGGGCCGCACGACGTCGGCGCTGCCCGGCGCGATGTTGGTGAACACGGTGGCCTCGGGTTCGACGACCGTGCCCGGACGCTCGGCGCTGACCTCGGCCGTGCGCGCCAGCAGCCAGCGCCCCAGGGCGTCGAAACGCGGACGCTCCAAGGCCGTCGGGCGGCGACCCAGGATCGAACCCAGGCCCATGTCGAGGTTGGGGGCATCCCAGACCAGCAGCACGCGTCCGCCCGGAGGCGAAAAGTCGCCCGGGGACCCGACGCCATCGGCGGGCAGTGCCCCCGGCGGCGCGACCGATTCTGCTCCGGCCGTGGTCGTCTCAGTCAGGCTCATAGCTCATCGCCTACTCATCGTTTAAGCCAAACGAACTCGGTGACGGCGCTGCCCGCTTCTTGGGCCTTCGTCTCGTACTTGGTGGTCGGGCGGACGGTCGAGATGGGTAGCGGGCTGTCGGGTTCGGCCCGGCGCAGCCGGGGCTCGCCCGCGTCGAGGGCGGCGATGTGTTCGGCGTAGCCGGCGTGGTCCGTCGCAACGTGCAGGACACCACCAGGGAGTAGCCGGTCGGCTATCAAGCCAATCGTGCCCGGCTGCAGGAACCGCCGCTTGTGGTGGCGCGCCTTGGGCCACGGATCGGGGAAGAAGACGCGAACGCCGGTCAGTGAAGCCGGGGCGATGAGCCGCTGCAGCACGTCGAGCGCGTTGCCGCGGATCAACCGGATGTTGGTCACCGCGTCGCGGTCGATCGCGCACAGCAGCTGCGCCAGCCCCCGGCGGTAGATCTCCACCGCGACGACGTCGACGTCGGGCTCGTCCTTGGCCATCGCCAGCGTCGATGTGCCGCTGCCGCAACCGATTTCGAGTACCAGGGGCGCCTGGCGCCCGAACCACGAGCGGGTGTCCAGGGGCGGCTCGTCGACGGCCCCGTCGGCGGGGGCGCCCACCGACAGGCCGAGTTCGGGCCAGCGCCGCTCCCACGTCTGGCGCTGGGCGTCGGACAGCGCGGATCGTCGCGACCGGAACGCCGTCGCGGGAAGATAGCGCTGCTCGGGGCGGGGCGATTCCCCGGTCGGCGTGTCGGCAGACATTGCCACCCCGCGCTGCGCATGCATTTGTCCATGGTGGCCTATAAACACCGGATGTAGCCGCCCCTGGTCCGGATTGATACCCAACAGTTGTCTTCAACTGGTAACTGATTAACGGTGGCTCGCTTCTTGGCGACGCGGATGCCACCATTCGGTGGGACCGCGACGGGACGATCGGGTCATTCGGACCGAACAGGCGGGATATGAGGGGACAAGGACACCAGATTTTCGTCGACGAGCTGGCGCGGTTTGCCGGCGGTCTCGTCGACCCGCGCGTGACGGCGATCGCCAGGCGAACCGCCGCACCCCTGCGCGTGGCGGTTCGCGGCCGCCGCGGGGTCGGCCGCCGCACGGTGGCGCGCGCCCTGTGCCGCGCCGGCTGCGCGTCGGGGATCGCGGCGGACCTCCAGCTGACCTCGGCGGGACCCGACCCCGACGCCGATGCGGTGGTCTACGTGGTCGCCGAGGTGGTCAAGCCCGAGGACGCGCACGCCATCGCGGCCGCTGAACGTCCGGTGGTGGCGGTGTTGAACAAGGCCGATCTGTCGGGCCGGCGCGGCGACGGGCCGATCGCGGCCGCCCGGGCGCGGTGCGCCGACCTGTCCGCGCTGATCGGGGCGCCCATGGAGCCCATGATCGGCCTGCTCGCGGTCGCGACTGACGAGCTGGACGACGACCACCCGCTGTGGGCGGCGCTGCACACGCTCGCCACTCATCCCGGCGCCGCCGCGTGCCTCGACGGCTCGTTCGCCGGGTTCCTGGCGGCGGAGGGGCCGGTGCCCGCCGCGGCGCGTCAGCGCCTGCTCGAGACCCTCGACCTGTTCGGCACCGCGCTGGCCGTCGCCGCCATCCGCCAGGGCAGAACCCCGACGCAGGTGCGCACCCTGCTGCGCCGGATGAGCGGCGTCGACGCCGTGCTGGCGCGCCTCGGCGCGCTGGGCGCCGAGGCGCGCTACCAGCGGGTGCTCGCGGGCGTCGCGGAATTAGAGGCGCTGGCCGCCGGCGGGGGTGAGCTCGGCGAGCAGATCGGCGGGTTCCTGTCCCGCGACGACACGGTGGTCGCCCGGATGGCGGCCGCGGTGGATTTGGCCGAGGCGGCCGGACTGGACCCGGGCGGCCCCGAGCCGGCCGGCGTTGATCGCGACCCGGCCGCGCACCTGCCCCGCGCGGTGCAGTGGCAGCGCTACAGCCGGGCCTCGGCGAGCGAGCTGCACCGCGCCTGCGGCGCGGACATCGCCCGCGGATCGCTGCGGCTGTGGTCGCAGGCCTGCGCGTCACTGCCGGGGGAAACCTGGTGAGCCACGATCAGATCGCACAGGTGGACGCGCTGGTTGCCGCTGTCGCACCGGAACTGGATCCGCCGGCCGTGCACCGCTGCGACGTGGTGCTGGTGACCGGCCCGTGGATGGCCGGGGTGAGCGCGGTGGCCACGGCGCTGCAAGGACGCCTGCCGCAGCACAAGTTCGTGGAGTCGACGGACCTGGGACCCGGCGAGGTGCCGATGGCGGTGGTGTTCGTCGTGTCCGCGGCGGCCCACCTGAGCGCCTCCGACTGTGCACTGCTGGACGCGGCGACCGAGCACACCGACGCGGTGGTGGGCGTGGTGTCCAAGGTCGACGTGCACCGCACCTGGCGTGAGGTCGTCGCCGCCAACCGCGACACGCTGGGCGGGCATTCGCCGCGCTACGGCCGGGTGCCGTGGGTGGGCGCGGCGGCCCTGCCCGATGCGGGTGAGCCGGACGTCGACGCCCTGGTCGACGCCGTCGCGGCGCAACTCGACGACCCCGACCTTGCCCGGCGAAACAGGTTGCGGGCGTGGGAATCTCGCCTGCAGACGGTCAAACGGCGGTTCGACCGCGACGTCGAGGGATCCGGTCGCCGCGCGCGGGTCGAGGCGCTGCGCGAAGAACGCAGCACGGCGTTGCAGCAGCGGCGCCAGGCGAAAAGTGAACGCACCATCACGCTGCGCGGCCAGATCCAGCAGGCTCGGGTGCAGTTGTCGCACTCTGCCCGTAACCAATGCGCGACGGCGCGCACCGAACTGCAGGAACACGCGGCGAGATTGCCGCGGCGCGACATGTCGGGGTTCGAGGCGCACACGCGGGCCCGCCTCGACGCGGTGGTGGCCGAGGTCAGCGACGGCACGGACACAGCGCTGGCCGACGTCGCGCAGGTGGTGGGCGTGCCGGTGGAGCTGCCGGCGCTCGAGAAGCTGCCGACCGTCGACGTCACGCCCCCACCGCTGAAGTCGCGCCGGCAGGAAACCTGGCTGATGGTCTTGCTGGGCGTCGGCTTTGGGCTGGGGGTAGCGCTCACGCTGAGCCGCCTGATGAGCGGGGTGGTCTCGCGGCTCAGCCCCGCGCTGGCCGTAGTCGCGGCGGTGGTGTGCGTGGCGATCTCGGTGGCGCTCACCTTCCTGGTGATCAACATTCGCGCCCTGCTGCATGACCGGGGGTTGCTGGACCGTTGGGCGGGCGACGCGACGTCCTCATTGCGGTCGGTGGTCGAGGAACTGGTCGCCACCCGGGTGCTGGTCGCCGAGTCGCTGCTGAGCAAAGCGTTGCTGGCCCACGACGAGGCCGAGAACGCGCAGGCGTCCGCGGCGGTCGCGGTCATCGACACCGAACTGCGCGAGCACGCGCTGGCCGCCGCGCGGGCCGCGGCCGCGCGGGATCGGGAGATGCCCGCGGTCGCCGCCGCGCTGGAGGCGGTGCGTGCAGAACTCGGAGAACCGGGTATACAAACCCCTATACAAACGGCTGAAAGTCCCGCCGAAGATGTCGGTGGTGACGAAACCGAAAAACCCGCTTCGAGGAGCGAAGATGGCGACCCGTCGGGAGCTTCTGAATCGTTGTTGTGAGAAGGCTTATACCCGCCCGAGACTTCCCCGACAAGTTCCTCACGATAACCTGTAGTTAACGCCACCAAGTCCTTAATTATGTGGGCGACGGCATACCGAGCAACACCAGCCCGATACGCGACGAATCCAGGAGAGTTCGATGACCTCAGCGACCATTCCCGGTTTGGACACAGCACCCACCAACCACCAGGGCCTGCTGTCCTGGGTGCAGGAGGTTGCCGAGCTCACCCAGCCCGACCGGGTGGTGTTCGCTGACGGCTCCGACGAGGAGTTCAACCGGCTGGCCGGGCAACTGGTCGAGGCCGGCACGCTGAAGAAGCTGAACGAGAAGAAGCACCCCAACTCCTACCTCGCGCTGTCCGACCCGTCCGACGTGGCCCGGGTGGAGTCACGGACGTTCATCTGCACCGAGAAGGAAAGCGGTGCCGGGCCCACCAACAACTGGATGGACCCCTCAGAGATGCGGTCCATCATGACCGACCTGTACCGCGGCTGCATGCGGGGCCGCACCATGTGGGTGGTGCCGTTCTGCATGGGTCCGCTGGGCGCCGACGACCCCAAGCTGGGTGTGGAGATCACCGACTCCGAGTACGTCGTCATCTCGATGAAGGTGATGACCCGGATGGGCAAGGCCGCACTCGAGAAGATGGGCGACGACGGGTTCTTCGTCAAGGCGCTGCACTCGGTCGGGGCGCCGCTGGACGAGGGCCAGCAGGACGTCCCGTGGCCGTGCAACGACACCAAATACATCACCCACTTCCCGGAGACCCGCGAGATCATGAGCTACGGCTCGGGTTACGGCGGTAACGCCCTGCTGGGCAAGAAGTGCTACTCGCTGCGCATCGCCTCGGCCATGGCCCACGACGAGGGCTGGCTGGCCGAGCACATGCTGATCCTCAAGCTCATCTCGCCGGAGAATAAGGCGTACTACTTCGCCGCGGCGTTCCCGTCGGCCTGCGGCAAGACCAACCTGGCCATGCTGCAGCCGACCATCCCGGGCTGGCGCGCCGAGACGCTCGGCGACGACATCGCCTGGATGCGGTTCGGCAAGGACGGCCGGCTGTACGCGGTCAACCCCGAGTTCGGCTTCTTCGGCGTCGCGCCGGGCACCAACTGGAAGTCCAACCCCAACGCCATGCGCACCATCGAGGCCGGCAACACCGTCTTCACCAACGTCGCACTCACCGACGACAACGACGTGTGGTGGGAGGGCCTCGAGGGCGAACCGCAGCACCTGACCGACTGGAAGGGCCGCGACTGGACGCCCGACTCCGACGAGAAGGCCGCCCACCCGAACTCGCGCTACTGCACGCCGATGTCGCAGTGCCCGATCCTGGCGCCGGAGTGGGACGACCCGCAGGGCGTGCCGATCTCGGGCATCCTGTTCGGCGCGCGCCGCAAGACCACCGTTCCGCTGGTGACGCAGGCTCGCGACTGGCAGCACGGCGTGTTCATGGGCGCCACCATGGGCAGCGAGCAGACCGCCGCCGCCGAGGGCAAGGTCGGCACCGTCCGGCGCGACCCGATGGCCATGCTGCCGTTCCTGGGCTACCACGTCGGTGACTACTTCCAGCACTGGCTCGACCTGGGTAAGAACTCCGACGAGTCCAAGATGCCGAAGGTGTTCTTCGTCAACTGGTTCCGTCGTGACGCCGACGGCGGGTTCCTGTGGCCCGGCTTCGGCGAGAACAGCCGCGTGCTCAAGTGGATCGTCGACCGCATCGAGCACAAGGCCGGTGGACAGGACACCCCGATCGGCATCGTGCCCAAGGCCGAGGACCTCGACCTGGACGGGCTCGACGCCAGCAGCGACGAGGTCGCCCAGGCGCTGGCGGTCAACGCCGCCGAGTGGCGCGAGGAACTGCCGCTGATCGAGGAGTGGTTCGAGTTCGTCGGCGAGAAGCTGCCGACCGGCGTCCGCGACGAGTTCGAGGCGCTCAAGCAGCGGCTGTCCGAAGCCGGCTGAGCCGGCGAGTCGGCTGATCAGCCGGCGAGTCGCGCCTTCTTCTCCGCGTACATGAGTTCGTCGGCGCGGGCGAGTAATTCGTCCACGGTGGCGGCGTCGGAGACGGGCGCCCGCACGAAGCCGATGCTGGCCGACAGACGGTAGGGCCGGTCGCTGGTCTTGTTGAAGTTTTCGAAGGCGAGCGCGAGACGCTCTTCGAGGGGCGGGGTGTCGCCGTCGCTTTCGGTGACCATCACGCAGAATTCGTCGCCGCCGATGCGGGCGAGGATGTCGGACTCGCGCCGGGTGGTGCGCAGCACCCGGGCGACGTCTTTGATCAGGCTGTCGCCCGTGTCGTGGCCCTGCTCGTCGTTGACCTTTTTGAGCCCGTCGACGTCGAGGAACGCGAGCACGCAATTGTGGCCGAGGTGGTGCGACCCGCGAAGCTTCTGCTCGGCCAGCAGATAGAAGCCGCGACGATTGTTCAATCCGGTCAGCTCGTCGGTGACCGACAGCCGCCGGATC
The DNA here is from genome assembly GCF_976985695.1 of Mycobacterium sp. NTMscope_MAC_269. NCBI lineage: Bacteria > Bacillati > Actinomycetota > Actinomycetes > Mycobacteriales > Mycobacteriaceae > Mycobacterium > Mycobacterium sp. NTMscope_MAC_269. The sequence continues at coordinate 4,420,896 of NZ_OZ335668.1, read as the reverse complement.
TCCTCGTTGGCGTCCTCCAGCGCGGCGGTGCGGTCGCGCACCCGCCGTTCCAGCTCGGAGTAGACCTGGACGTTCTCCATCGCGATCGACGTCGAATCCGCCAGGGCCTGCAGCAGGTGGACCTCTTGGTCGGACGGGTCATGCGGGCTGGCCCAGTAATTGCCGATCGCGCCGATCGGTTCGAGTTTGCGGATGGGCACCATTACCAGGCTCTTGACGAAGGTGGGGCGGTACAGGGCGTGCGGGATGCGCGGGTCGCCGTAGATGTCGGGGATCACCGCCGCGTCGCGGTTGAGCATCGCCCAACCGCTGATGCACGACCTGATGGGGAAACGGCTGCCCTTCCACAGCGGGGCGATCGCGTCTTCGTCGGCGTAGTAGCAGCTGTCGTTGTCGCGCAGCACGAACGTCGCGCCGTCACAACCGGTGAGCGCACGCGCCGAGGAGCGGACGATGCGCTGGAGGTCGGGCAGGCTGCGCGCCAGCGACAGCTCCTGGATGGCATGGACGAGCCGCTCCATGCCATCGACGTAGTCGGAAACGGCGAACGAGGATGCGGCAGGCTCGGCGGTCATGCGCACCTCCGTGCGAGAGTCGCGTATACCGCCGCGCGTTGCTGACCAAGGTCGGGTACCGAGGCCCACGGCGCTCTACTTGACTGCATTATGGCTGGCGGCACGCACCCCGCGCCGGGAATGGCGCAGAAACTCGCCGGGCCCACCCACCACTTAACACCCGTCAAGTTTGGCGGCGGTACAGTCTGCGCATGCAGATCCGCCCGTATGTCGGAGCCGACAAACCTGCTGTCATCCTGCACCCTTCCGGCACGGTCGTCACCTTCGACGACCTCGAGGCCCGCGCCAATCGCCTGGCGCACCGGTTCCGCCAGGCGGGTCTGCGCGAGGGTGACACGGTCGCCATCCTGATGGAGAACAACGAGCACATCCACGCGGTCATGTGGGCTGCTCGCCGCAGCGGTTTGTACTACGTGCCCATCAACACCCACCTGACCGCGGCGGAAGCCGCCTACATCGTCGACAACAGCGCCGCCAAGGCGATCATCGGCTCGGCCGCGCTGCGCGAAACCTGCGCCGGCCTGGCCGAGCATCTGCCACGCGGACTACCGGAACTGTTGCTGATCGCCGCCGGGGCAGGAGAAGACGGCCTGGCAGGCTGGGAGCGCTACCCGGAATGCGTTGCCGGCCAACCGGATACCCCGATCGACGACGAAATCGAGGGTGATCTGCTGCAGTACTCGTCGGGAACCACCGGCCGGCCCAAGGGCATCAAGCGCGAGCTACCGCACGTTCCCCCTGCCGAGGCGCCCGGCATGATGTCGGCGCTCGTCGGCTTCTGGATGACGCCCGATTCGATCTACCTCAGCCCCGCGCCGCTGTACCACACGGCGCCGTCGGTGTGGTCGATGAGCGCGCAGGCCGGCGGCATCACCACCGTGGTCATGGAGAAGTTCGACGCAGCGGGCTGCCTGGACGCCATCCAGCGCCACCGGGTCACGCACGGCCAGTTCGTGCCCGCGATGTTCACCCGGATGCTGAAACTGCCGGAGAACGTGCGCCATTCGTACGACCTGAGCAGCCTGCAGCGGGTGATGCACGCGGCGGCGCCCTGCCCGGTGGAGATCAAGAAGCAGATGATCGACTGGTGGGGGCCGATCATCGACGAGTACTACGCCTCCTCGGAGGCGCACGGCTCGACGCTGATCACCGCCGAGGACTGGCTGGCGCATCCGGGGTCGGTCGGCAAGCCCATGGGTGGTGCCGTGCACATCCTCGACGAGAACGGCGAGGAGCTGCCGCCCGGCCAGGCCGGCGAGATCTACTTCGAGGGCGGGTATTCGTTCGAATACCTCAACGACCCAACGAAAACCGCATCGTCGCGTTCCAAGCACGGCTGGGCCACCGTCGGAGACATCGGCTATCTCGATGACGAGGGCTACCTGTACCTCACCGACCGGCGCCACCACATGATCATCTCCGGCGGGGTGAACATCTACCCGCAAGAAGCCGAGAACCTTCTGGTCACCCACCCCAAGGTGATGGACGCGGCGGTGTTCGGCGTTCCCGACGACGAGATGGGCCAGCGCGTCACCGCGGTCGTGCAGACCGTCGACCCCACCGACGCCACCGACGCGTTCGCCGACGAGCTGCTGAGCTGGCTGCGGGATCGCTTGGCGCACTACAAGTGTCCACGATCGATCGCCTTCGAAGCGCAGTTGCCGCGCACCGACACCGGCAAGCTCTACAAGAATGGGCTGATCGAGAAGTACTCGGTGTGACCGATGCTCCGGGTGGTCGACCTGTCGAGCGCGCCGCAGGACGGCCCGGCGTCGGCGCCCGGCGTGATCGTCGCCGTCGGTTCGGCCGAAGACATCGCTCGGCACGGAACCTGGCTTGACACAGCGACTTTCACCCTGACGGAGGACGCCTGCGCCGACCGGCGGGTGGTTACCGTCGATTCCGTGTCCGATGCGCTGGGTGAACTGACCGACCGCTGTCGACGCTGGCCGCATGCCAGCGGGATCTGTGACGACGTGTTGCGCGCCGTGGACCCTACGGGGCCGACCCTGTCCGGGGTGGTGACCGAATCACTGGGATATTCGACGTTGCAGGCCGGCCCGGAATTCGCGCGGTGGCTGCAGGAACGCGGCCCGGTCCGCATGCCCGACATCGCCGACCCGGTGCGGGCGCGCCGCGACGGCGACATCGTGCGCATCGCGTTCAACCGGCCGCAACGCCACAACGCGTTCTCCACCGACGCGCGCGCCGCGCTGCTGGAGGCGCTGACCGTCGCGCAGCTGGATCCCTCGGTGACCGGCATCGTGTTGAGCGGCAACGGTCCATCGTTTTGCAGCGGCGGAGACCTCGCCGAATTCGGCACCTTCGCCGACCCGGCGAGCGCCCATCTCGCCCGTACCCGCCACAGCCCCGCTCTGGCCCTCGACACGCTGACCGCACGACTCGGCCGGGCGTGCCGCGCCGAGGTCCACGGCCGGGTGATGGGCAGCGGCCTGGAGATGGCCGCGTTCTGCGGCTGGGTCGCCGCCCGTGACGACGCGGTGTTCGGGCTCCCCGAATTGGCGCTCGGCCTGATCCCCGGCGCCGGCGGGACCGTCAGCGTCACGCGCCGGATCGGCCGTTGGCGCACAGCGTATCTCGTGCTGTCGGGCCATACCGTGGGTGCCGACACCGCGCTGGCCTGGGGATTGGTGGACGCGATTTAGCGTGCAACCGCACTGCGGCTCACCGAGCGCGTGGGAACCGGATGAAAAGTGAAGGAAATTCGTACCTGGCGCCCACGCTCGGCGACCCGGTTTACGTCAGAAGCTCGAATACGTGGTCGTGGTCGTCGACGGCAGATGGGAGACGACGAGCACCCCGGCGACGACGTAGATGAGCACGAAGATCACCGCCGCGACGACGCCCACGACCGCACCGATGATGGCCCACTTCTTGGCGTTGTTGGCGGCCTCCTGCGCCTCGGCGTAGCGACCCTGCGCCCACAACCCGGAGACCTTGTTGGAGTACACAATCGAGACGATGCCCAGCGGCAGGCAGCACAGCACCGTGCACAGGATCGCCCAGACCAGATAGTTCTCCGGCTCCGGCTGGCCCTGCCAGCCCGGCTGGGGCGCCGGCCATCCCGTGGGCGGCTGGCCCGGCCACGGCGGGGGTGGCTGCGCCGGATATCCCGGCGGCGGCTGGCCTTGCCAGTCCGGTTGCTGGCCTTGCCATTCCGGTTGCTGACCCGGCCATTCGGGCGAACCTCCGGGCGGCACGGGGGGATAACTCATGGCGGATGCCTTTCCCTTCGGTTCAGAAGTCAGGTAAATATACTCCCAAACTCCGTTCTGCGGCCGCGAGATTGGCGAGCCCGGGGTCAGATCCCGCCGCGCGTCACCAGTTGCCGGGCGATCACGTTGCGCTGGATCTCGTTGGTGCCTTCGCCGACGATCATCAGGGGCGCGTCGCGAAAGTAGCGTTCGACGTCGTATTCTGTGGAATAGCCGTAGCCGCCGTGGATTCGCACCGCGTTCAGGGCGATCTCCATCGCCACCTCGGAGGCGAACAGCTTGGCCATCCCGGCTTCCATGTCGCAACGTTCACCGCTGTCGTAGCGCTCGGCGGCGTAGCGGGTGAGCTGACGGGCCGCGGTGAGTTTGGTCGCCATGTCGGCCAGGTAGTTGCCCACCGACTGGTGCCGCCAGATCGGCTGCCCGAAGCTCTCGCGCTGCTGGGCGTAGGCGAGCGCGTCCTCGAGCGCGGCCGTGGCCACCCCCAGGGCGCGGGCTGCCACCTGGATGCGCCCCGTTTCCAGCCCCTTCATCATCTGTGAAAAGCCTTCGCCCGCAACGCCACCCAGTATCGCCGTTTGCGACACCCGGAAGTCGTCGAAGGACAACTCGCAGGACTCCACGCCCTTGTACCCCAGCTTGGGCAGATCCCGCGACACCGTCAGGCCCGGCCCGTGTTCGACCAGCACGATCGAGACGCCCGTGTGGCGCGGCGTGGCGTTCGGGTCGGTCTTGCACAACAGCGCGATCAGCCCGGAACGGCGGGCGTTGCTGATCCAGGTCTTGGAGCCGTTGATCACCAGGCCACCCGCGCCGTCGCTCACCGCGGTGGTCGCCATGTTCTGCAGGTCCGATCCACCGCCGGGCTCGGTCAGCGCCATGGTGGCGCGCACCTCGCCACTGGCCATCCGCGGCAGGTAGGCCCGCTTCTGGTCCTCGGTGCCGAACAGCGTCAGCAGCTTGGCGACCACGGTGTGCCCGCCCATCGCGCCGGCCAGGCTCATCCAGCCTCGCGCCAGCTCCTCGGTGACCCGCACGTAGCACGGCATGGACACCGGCGAACCGCCGTACTCCTCGGGCACGGCCAGCCCGTAGACGCCGATCCGCTTCATCTGCTCGATCCACGCCTCGGGATAGGCATTGGCGTGTTCGGCCTCGCGCACGCTCGGCTTGACCTCGCGGTCGACGAACGCCCGCACCGTCGCGACCAGCATGTCCTCTTCGTCGTTCACCTCTAAGCACCTAACCGATTTGCGCCGAACGTCGACTTGATGGGCAAAAACCTACGGCGGTTTCACGCGGTGTTTGCAACAGCGGGTGGTTTTGACGGGTTGGAGAGTAGTTCGTCGAGGGCTTCGGCGGGGGTTTTCCAGCCCAGTGTTTGGCGGGGCCGGTTGTTGAGTTTGGCGGCGACGTAGTCGAGGTAGTCGGCGGGAAACGCGGATAGGTCGGTGCCTTTAGCAAAGTATTGGCGCAGCAGTCCGTTGGTGTTTTCGTTGGTGCCGCGCTGCCACGGTGAGTGGGGGTCGCAAAAGTAGATATCCAGTTGGGCGGCCTCGGCGATGGCGATGTGGTTGGCCATTTCTTTGCCTTGATCCCAGGTCAGTGTTTTGCGCAGGATTGCCGGCAGCTGCGCCATTTTGGCCACGATGGCCTCCTGCAGCGCCAGCGCTGTGTGGTCCTCAGGCAGGTGCAGCAGCATCACGAACCGCGTCATCCGCTCCACCACGGTGCCGATCGCCGAGGCCGATGCGGCGCTGCCCAGGATCAGATCGCCCTCCCAATGCCCGGGTACGGCGCGGTCTTCGACCTCGGGTGGGCGCTCGCTGATGTTGACCATGTTCGGGATGCGGCCGCGGCGCTGATCGGCGCGGCGCTGGGGTTTGCGCAGTGCACGCCCGGTGCGCAGGCAGCTGTGCAACTCGCGGCGCAAGTTCCCTTTGCCCTGAACGTAAATCGCTTGATAGATCGTCTCGTGGGACACCCGCATCTCCGCCTCGTCGGGAAAATCCATCACCAGCCGCTGAGCAATCTGGGTGGGACTGTGCTGGTCTTGCAACCGAGTCTGCACCTCATCATGCAGCCGCTGGTTGGTGGCCAGCTTGCCCGGTTTGGGCCGGCGAGCCCGCTCCCGGGCGCGCGCATGGGCCTTACTCGCGCGATAACGCGGCCGGGGATCCCACCCGCCGCGCCATCGGGCGCCGAATCGATACCGCGCCCGGTAGCGCCCGCGGCACCACCCATTGCGGTTGATCTCACGCATCACCGTCGTTGGGTGACGACCCAACCGATTCGCGATGTCACGGATCGACTCGCCACGGGCCACACCGTCCTGGATCTCTTCGCGCTCCTCATAGCTCAGCCGAGGCCGCGAGCGGGGCCCAACTGCTGGAAACTTTGGTCTCACCCCGCCAGCATCAGCAAACCATTGCTGACCACTGGACATCGACACGCCGACAGCCACCCCGGCCTCACCGGGCGACATTCCCTCCTTGATGTGATCCCAAAACCGACGGCCCAACCATGACAACGACGACGGACGCACAACAACTCCTCATCTAGAAGCTGTTGCATTCACCCCCTGAAGGGAAGTACAAATTGGCGCCAACAAGTCGACGTTGGGGGTTGATCCGGATTGACCCTCGATTCCACAGCCTGCCAGCATGTGGCGTTGTGACTAGTGACGGGTATGCGCGGATTCGCGAGGGTGGACCGTACTTCGACGACCTCTCGGTGGGGCAGGTGTTCGACTGGGCGCCGTCGATGACCGTGTCGTCCGGCTTGGCGGGCGCCCACCAGGCGATTGTGGGCGACCGGCTGCGCCTGGCGCTGGACGCCGATCTGTGCGGGGCAGTGACGGGCCTCCCCGCGCCGCTGGCCCACCCGGGATTGGTGTGCGACGTGGCGATCGGCCAGTCGACGCTGGTGACGCAGCGGGTCAAGGCGAACCTCTTCTATCGCGGCCTGGTGTTTCACCGGTTCCCGGTCATCGGCGATTCCCTCTACACCCGCACCGAAGTGGTTGGGCTGCGGGCCAATTCGCCCAAGCCGGGCCGGGCCGCGACAGGCCTGGCGGCCTTGCGGATGATCACCATCGACCAGGCCGATCAGTTGGTGCTCGATTTCTACCGGTGCGGCATGCTGCCCGCCAGCCCGGATTTCGATCCCGACAGTGCGCCGCACGACGACCTGTCCACCATCGGCGTCGACGCGCCCGGCCCGGCCCACGATCCGGTCGCCCAGTGGGACGGCGAAGTCTTCCGCACCAAGGTCCCCGGGCCGCACTTCGATCCCGGCCTGGCGGGCTCGGTGCTGCACAGCACCGCCGACGTCGTCACCAGCGCCCCCGAGCTCGCCCGGCTCACGCTCAATATCGCTGCGACCCACCATGATTCGCGGGTGGGTGGGAACCGGCTGGTGTATGGCGGGCATACCATCGGCTTGGCGCTCGCGCAGGCCAGCAGGCTGCTGCCCAACCTGGTCACCGTGCTGGGCTGGCAGTCGTGCGATCACACGGGCCCCGTGCACGAGGGCGACACCCTCTACAGCGAGTTGCACATCGAATCCGCCGAACCGACCGAGCATGGGGGAGTGCTCGGGCTGCGCTCGCTGGTGTATGCGGCCGGCGGCGCCGACGGCGGGCCGGACCGTCCGGTGCTGGACTGGCGGTTCCGCGCGCTGCAGTTCTAACGACGATGTGCGCCACGAGCACAATGGGGGGCGTGAGCTCGGCCGCAACCACCTGGGGACGCAGCGGACTGGCCTACCTGACCGGCCTGCCCGACGGGCCCGCCGACTTCTCCCGCGCCCTCGTGCTGTCCAGGGCGCGCGAGGTCACCGCGGCCATCGCGGGCCGGTGGGGCATCGACGTCGACGCGGCCGAGCTGCTGACCGGGCGCGCCGCCCTGCGGGGCCTGACCCGAGCCGGCCGGGTGTCGCCCGGCGGGGCCACCCGCTTGCTCGCGGCGCGTGACGGCTGGTGCGCGCTGACCCTCTCCCGCGCCGACGACCTCGCCGCCGTTCCCGCGCTCCTGCAGGTCGACGAGGTGGACACCGACCCGTGGCCCGAGCTGCAGCGGTGGGCCACCGCCAACGCGGCGGCCGACATCGTCGAGCGGGCGGCGCTGCTCGACATCCCGGCGGCGGCCCTGGGCGAGGTGACGGCGGCGCCGCCGCGCACCCGGCGAATCGGCTCGCCGGCGCCGCCACGCCCGCCGCGCGGTCTGGTGGTGGCCGATCTGTCCTCGATGTGGGCGGGCCCGCTGTGCGGTCAGCTGCTGGCCCGCGCCGGGGCGACGGTGATCAAGGTGGAAAGCCCGCGCCGCCCGGACGGCACCCGCGCCGGTGACCAGTCCTTTTTCGATTGGACGAACCACGAAAAGCTCTGCTATGGCATCGATTTCGACGAGCAAGCCGACGAATTGCGCGAGCTGCTCGCGGTCAGCGACGTCGTCATCGAGGGCTCCCGCCCGGCGGCGCTGGCGCGCCGGGGCCTCGGGCCCGACGACATCGCGGCACGGCCGGGCCGAATCTGGTTGCAAATCACCGCCTATGACGGCCGCAGGCCGGGATTCGGGGATGATGCCGCCGTCGGCGGCGGCCTGGTGGGGATCAGCGAGGAGGGTCCGGTGTTCTGCGGCGACGCCATCGCCGACCCGCTCACCGGGCTGGAGGCGGCCCTCGCGGTTGCGGAGTCCCTGGCGCGCGGCGGCGGCGAATTGATCCAACTCCGCATGGCGGCCGTCGCCGCGACCTATGCGGCGCTGCAGACCGGGCCGTCGGAGTCACCCGGGCCGGTATTACCGCCGCCCGCCCCGCCGGCGACAACGGTCGCGTCCGCGCTGGGCGCCGACAACGATGCCGTGCGCCAGTTGGTCGCCCAAAAACGCTGCCTGTCATGCTGATTCGTCAAGCGGCCCTGCTGGACGGCACCGTGACCGACATCAGGGTCGGCGCGCAGATCGAAGAGATGGCGCCGGCGGGGGAGGGGCTTTCACCCAAGGACGGGGAGGGTGTGCTCTACGCGGGCGGCGGGACCGTGCTGCCCGGGCTGCACGACCACCACGTCCACCTGCGCTCGGCGGCCTCGGCGCTCGATTCGTTTTTCGTCGGGCCGCCCGGGGTCAGCACCGAAGCCGAGCTCACCCAACTGCTGACGAACGCCACGCCGGGTCCCGACGGGTGGATACGCGCTGTCGGCTACCACGATTCGGTCGCCGGAGAACTCGACCGGACCGCGCTGGACGCGATGGTCCGCAGCGTGCCCGTGCGCATCCAGCATCGCAGCGGCGCCCTGTGGATCCTCAACTCCGAGGCGCTGGGCCGGGTCGGCCTGGCCGAACACCCCGACGGGCGACTGCGCAGCGCCGATGACGGCTGGTCGCAGGCCCTGGACCGGCGCGAAACCGACCTGGCCGAACTCAGCCGCCGCATCACGGCGACCGGTGTCACCGGCGTCACCGACGCCACCCCCGATCTCGACGCCGACGACATGGCCTCGCTGGTGGCGGCGCACGGCCGCGGCGAGTTCCGGCCCCGGCTCAGCTTCCTGTCCCCGGGCAAGAAAATCCTGCACGATGACCGCCTCGACCTCGACGGCCTCACGGAATGGATTGCCCGGCAGCACAACACGGGGCAACCCGTCGCAGTGCACTGCGTGACCGCCGCGCAGCTGGTGGTGACCATCGCGGCCCTGCGCGGGGCCGGTGTCCACCCGCGCGACCGCATCGAACACGCAGCGGTGGTGCCCGAGGAAAGCCTGGCCGACTTGGCCGATCTCCAGATCACCGTGGTCACGCAGCCCAACTTCGTGGCCGAGCGCGGCGATCAGTACCTCGCCGAGGTTCCCGTCGCCGAGCACGATCAGCTGTGGCGCGTCGCGGCGCTGCGCGACGCGGGGGTGCCGGTTGCGCTGTCCACCGACATGCCGTTCGGCCACGGCGACCCGTGGACGGCGATGCGCGCCGCGGTGCACCGCACCACACCGAGCGGAGCCGTTCTGGGCACCAACGAATGTGTCTCGCCGTCAACGGCTTTGACGATGTTTTTGGGCCGGGCGGACCAGCCGGAGCGGCCACGCGCCGTGCGCACCGGGCAGCCCGGCGACCTGTGCGTGCTCAGCGAGCCGCCGGTGACGGCGCTGGCCGAGCTCGACGCCGGCATGGTCGCCGCCACCGTCATCGGTGGCGAGCTGGTCTACTTCGCGATGTGACCGGCGATCACGCCGCCGGCGCGAGCGCCGCGCGCAGGATGTCGCACTGGCTGCCGAAAAACTTCTGCGACACTTGGAGTTTGGGCGCGACCAGGTCGAATCCGTGGAAGGCGCCGGGAACGATCTCGACCTGACACGGCACCCCGGCGGCCGTGAGTCGTTCGGCGTAGGCCAGGTCTTCGTCGTGGAACAGGTCGTGCGTTCCCACACCGATCCACGCCGGCGGCAACCCGCTCAAATCGTCGCGGCGGGCGGGCACGGCGACCTCGGGATCCGCGTTGCCCAGGTACGCGGCCCAGCCGAATCGGTTGCTGCGGTTGTCCCAGAGCCGGTAGTTGGCGCTGGGCGCCGTGGCCGAACTGCGGTCGTCGAGCATGGGGTAGGTCAGCAGCTGGAATGAGGGACTCACCTCGGCGCGGTCGCGGGCCAGCAGGGCCAGGGCCGCGGCGAGGCCGCCGCCGGCACTGGCACCCCCGATGGCCACCCGATACCGGTCCACCGACGGCAGTCCGGCGAGCCAGCTCAGCGCCGCGTAGCAGTCTTCCAGCGGTGCGGGATACGGATGTTCGGGTGCCAGGCGGTATTCCACCGACGCGACGGTGATGCCCAGCCGCCTGCTGAACCCGCTGCACAACCGGTCGTCCTGCCGGGCGTCGCCGATCACATAGCCGCCGCCGTGGATCCACAGCAGCGCGGGCGTCGGCTCGCTGACGCCCGCGGGGCGGAACAGCCGGACGCCGGCTCCCGACTCGAGGGTGATCACCTCGACGTCGCGGACGGGCTTGCCGAGGCGTCCCCGCCAGGCCATCGCCACCCGCATGACGGGCAGGGTGCGGGGGCCGACGAGGCGCCGAGGAGCGAAGCGGGCGAGTCTTTGCAGGTCAGGATGAACAGCGTCGTTCGTCACCGATCCAGTATCACCGACGGGGAAAATCAAAGGACCGCTATCGGTGTTCTGACCTCAGGAGGCAGCGTGCCCGCAAACGTCCCCCACCTCGCCACCCGACTGATCGACACGGTCCTGGGGACGCTCAGGGTCCAGGTGAGCAACGGAACCGGGCCCGCCGTTCTGCTGTGGCCGAGCCTGCTGATGACGGGCGAGCTGTGGGCCGGTCAGGCCGCGCGCTTCGGCGACAGCCATCGCCTGGTGCTCATCGACCCGCCAGGCCACGGGGGTAGTGCGCCGCTGAGCGCGCCGTTCAGCTTTTCCGACTGCGCGCGCTGCGTCGTCGACCTGCTGGACGGACTCGGCCTCGACCGGGCGCACTTCGTGGGTAATTCCTGGGGCGGGATGATCGGCGGAACCTTCGCCGCCCTGCACCCCGACCGGCTCGACCGCGCCGTGCTGATGAATTGCACCGCCTCCAAAGCCGGTGTCGCGCAAAAGGTTCAGTACTCCGCCATGCTGTGGCTGGCGAATATGCTCGGCGGCATCCGGCCGCCGCTGACGCGGTCGAGCATCCGCGCCTTCCTGGGGCCGACCACGCTGCGCACCCGGCCGGATGTGGTCGAGACCGTGCGCACCAATGTGGCTGCGGTGGACACCGATTCGGTCCGCTGGGCGGTGCGCAGCGTGGTCTCGGCCCGACCGGATCAGCACGCCCTGCTGGGCCGCGTCACGGCGCCGGTGCTGGTGGTCGCCGGCGCGGAAGACGCGACCTTCCCGGTGGCCGAAACCCGGGCCATGGCCGAGTCGATCCCCACCGCGTCCTTCACCGTGCTGGACGGCGTCGCGCACCTCGCGGCGCTGGAGGACCCCGACCGGGTGAACGCACTGTTGGACACGTTTCTGTTCGCGTGACGCGACACCTCCATCGAACCGAAACGGCCGCTGCCACGTAGCCCCAAACGGGCCCGCGCAGGCCCTGCAAGGCAGTGGATTAACCGAGCCACGATCGGGGTATCGGTGCAATGCTGGCGAACGTGCTTGCCGTCAGCTTGTTGGGTTTGCCGGCTCGTGTTCGCGACGTCCCGCCTGGGGCCGAGCGTCTGCAGGCCGCCCGATCGGCCGCGACGCGAGGGGCGAGACATGCTGGGGCAACTTTACGATCGGGCACTGGGCGGGGAGCGATGTTGGATCCGCCATGACGACGGCGAACTGCGGCCGCTGCCGGCGCACCGCTGGCTGGGCGTGCGCTGTCCCCCGAACGGCTCAGGCCTCTCAGGTGACGTCGACGAGGTGTTCGACGAAGCCGTCACGCAGATGTGCACCGGGCCGACCATCGAGCTGGGCTGCGGTCCGGGGCGGTTGGTGGCGAGGCTGATCCAGCGGGGCATCCCCGCGCTCGGTATCGACCGGTCCGCGGCCGCGATCCAGCTGGCAGGTCGCGGCGGTGCACCGGCCCTGTTGGGTGACGTGTTCGAGGAGCTGCCCGGGATGGGCCTGTGGCACACGGTGTTGCTGGTCGACGGCAACGTCGGGCTCGGCGGGGACCCGCTGCGGATCCTGGGGCGCGCGTTCGAGCTGTTGGCCCGCGGCGGCCGTTGCGTGGCCGAATTCGAAGCCGAGACCATCGGCATCCGGTCGCGCTGGGTCCGCCTCGAATCCTCGGGTGAGGTCGGCCCGTGGTTTCGCTGGGCCACCGTCGGGGTGGACAGCGCGGCCGCGCTGGCCGCGCAGGTGGGGCTGACGCTGACCGGCGTCCGCCTGATCGGCGATCGGGTGATCGCCAGCCTGGCGGCCGTGTAAGCGTGTCGTGCACAGCTAAATCCGCCGCGCGCAGCGAACCGCGAAATGCATTTCAAACAGGGTAAATAAGCCTTTCAGCGACACCGCCGGGCAAAGCCCGGCCGCAACCATAGCCGGTTCTACGTAAACCTGAGTTTCGGTGACCTACCCGGGGGTACAGTTCCCGACATGACGGCGAACCGACCGGGCATTACACCGTGGGTGAAATGGTTGCTGCGGGCCGGGCCCGCCGACTATGCGCTGGCGCTCAGCGTGGCCGGGGCGTCGCTGCCCGTGGTCGGCAAACACCTCGAGCCGCTGGCGGGCATGACCGCGATGGGCGTGTGGGGGGCGCGGCACGCCCCGGAGGCGATTTCGGCGGCGACCAAGGACTGGTTCACCCCGGGGATCAACGACGCGCGGCGCCGCGACCGCGAGAGCACGCGGCAGGTCTCGCTCGCCGCCCTGCGGGGGGTCGTGTCGGCGGCGGACCTCGAGATGGATTGGCCGGCGGCCGAACGGACCCCGCCGATTTGGGACAGCCTGCGCCAGCGGCGCCACCTGTATCGCCGCGCCGTCCACTACGGCGATCACCCCGCGCAGGTACTCGACGTCTGGCGGCGCAAAGACCTGCCCGCGCAACCCGCCCCGGTCCTGATCTTCCTGCCGGGCGGCGCCTGGGTGCACGGCAGGTGCATGGGTCAGGGATCCGTGCTGATGTCACGGCTGGCCGAGCAGGGATGGGTGTGCCTGGCGGTCGACTACCGCGTCGCGCCACACCACCGCTGGCCGCGCCACATCGTCGACGTCAAAACCGCCATCGCATGGGCGCGCGCCAACGTCGACAAATTCGGCGGCGATCGCAATTTCGTTGCGATAGCGGGGTGTTCGGCCGGCGGCCACCTGTGCGCGCTGGCCGGGCTGACCCCCGACGACCCGCAGTACCAGACGAAGCTCCCCGAGGGTGCGGACACGTCGGTGGACGCGGTCGTCGGAATCTATGGCCGCTACGACTGGGAGGACCGCTCGACGCCGGAGCGGGCCCGGTTCGTCGATTTCCTCGAGCGGGTCGTGGTCAGAAAGTCGATCGCCCGTCACCCCGAGGTCTTTCGGGCCGCGTCGCCGATCGCCCGCGTGCACCGTAATGCGCCGCCGTTCCTGGTGATTCACGGCAGCAAGGACAGCGTCATCCCCGTCGAGCAGGCGCGCAGCTTCGTCGAGCGGCTGCGCACGGTATCGCATTCGACGGTCGGCTACCTGGAGTTGCCCGGCGCGGGCCACGGCTACGACCTCATCGACGGCGAGCGCGCCGGCGCGGCGGCGCACGTCGCCTCGCTGTTCCTCAACCAGGTTTATCGCACCAAGGCACGGATCGGGGCAAAAGAGGTTATCTGAGCTGGCGCCGCTGAGTATGGTCCCTCTATGGGTAAGGGGCAGCGGTGAAGAGGCTTAGCGGCTGGGACTCGGTACTGCTGTACAGCGAAGCACCGAACGTGCACATGCACACCATCAAAGCCGCCGTCATCGAACTGGACGTCGATCGGCGTTCCCTGGACGTCGACACGTTTCGCGAAGTGATCGCGGGCCGGCTGAACAAGCTGGATCCGTTCTGCTACCAGCTGATCGAGGTGCCGTTCGGTTTCCACCACCCGATGTGGCGGGAGAACTGCGAGCTCGACCTGAGCTATCACATCCGACCCTGGCGGGTGGCGCCGCCCGGGGGCCGCCGCGAGCTGGACGAGGCGATCGGGCAAATCGCCAGCACCCCGCTCGATCGCAGCCGCCCGCTCTGGGAGATGTACTTCGTGGAAGGCTTGGCCAACAACAGGATTGCGGTGGTCGGCAAAATCCACCACGCCCTCGCCGACGGCGTCGCCTCGGCGAACCTGCTGGCCCGAGGCATGGACCTGCAGCCGGGTCCGGAGGGCGAGAAGTACGTCTGCGACCCGGCCCCCACCACGCGCCAGCTGATGACGTCGGCCGTCGCCGACCACGTGCGCCACGTCGGGCGGATACCGCACACCATCCGCTACACCGCGCAGGGTCTGGGCCGGGTGCGCCGCAGCACGCGCAAATTCTCTCCGGAGCTGACGCGGCCGTTCGAGCCGCCACCGACGTTCATGAACCACAAGATCACCCCGGAGCGGCGGTTCGCCACCGCCACGCTGGCGCTGGCCGACGTCAAGGAGACCGGCAAGCGGCTCGGGGCGACGATCAACGACATGGTCCTGGCCATGGCGACGGGGGCGTTGCGGACCCTGTTGTTGCGCTACGACGGCAAGGCCGAACCGTTGCTGGCGTCGGTGCCGATGAGTTTTGACTTCTCGCCCGAGCGGATTTCCGGCAATCGTTTCACCGGCGTCCTGGTGGGCCTACCGACCGATTCCGACGATCCGCTGGAGCGGGTGCGGTGCAGCCACGAGAACGCCATCGCCGCCAAGGAGAGTAACCAGCTGATGGGACCGGAGCTGGTCAGCCGGTGGGCGGCCTACATGCCGCCCGGTCCCACTCAGGCCTTCTTCCGGTGGGCGTCCGGCCGCGATGGACACAACAAGATCCTCAACCTGAACATCTCCAACGTCCCCGGGCCGCGGGAGCGCGGCCGGGTGGGCGGGGCGCTGGTCACCGAGATCTACTCGGTGGGTCCGTTGACCGCTGGCAGCGGGCTCAACATCACCGTGTGGAGTTACGTCGATCAGCTCAACATCTCCGTGCTCGCCGACGGCTCCACGTGTGAGGACCCGCACGAGGTCACCGACGCCATGGTCAGCGACTTCATCGAAATACGCAGGGCCGCAGGGCTTTCGGAGAAGCTCACCCCCGTCGAAGCCGCGATGGCGCCGGCCTGACCGGCCCGTCCTGGCCGGTGACCGCGTCCAGCGGTAATCCGAATCTCGGGCTACGTTAACGCGATTCCCGCCGACCGCTACCATCGGTCCGACAGGAGCCACCGATACCTGAAGGAGCTGTGCGGCGCGTGAGCAGCGAAAACCAAGAGGCCAACGAGCCCGAAGTCCTGGTCGAACAGCGGGACCGGATCCTCATCATCACGATCAACCGGCAGAAGGCCAAGAATGCGGTCAACTCGGCGGTGGCCAACGGCCTGGCCGCTGCGGTCGACCGGCTCGACAGCGAGCCAGGACTGTCGGTGGGCATCCTCACCGGCGCGGGCGGCTCGTTCTGTGCGGGCATGGATTTGAAGGCGTTCGCCCGGGGTGAGCTCCCCATCGTCGAGGGCCGCGGGATGGGCTTCACCGAACGCCCACCGGTCAAGCCGCTGATCGCGGCGGTCGAGGGCTACGCGCTGGCCGGCGGCACCGAACTCGCGCTGGCGACCGACCTGATCGTGGCCTCCAAGGACTCGGCGTTCGGCATCCCGGAAGTCAAGCGCGGCCTGGTCGCCGGGGGTGGGGGGCTGCTGCGGCTGCCCCAGCGCATCCCGTCGGCGATCGCCATGGAACTGGCGCTGACCGGTGAAAACCTGAGCGCGGAGCGCGCGCACGCGCTGGGGATGGTCAACGTCCTGGCCGATCCGGGATCGGCGCTGGACGCGGCGATCGAGCTGGCCGAGAAGATCGCGGCGAACGGCCCGCTGGCGGTGGCCGCCACCAAGCAGATCATCGTCGAGTCCCGCGGCTGGAGCCCCGAGACCATGTTCGCCGAGCAGAACAAGCTGCTGGCTCCGGTGTTCTCCTCCAACGACGCCAAGGAAGGCGCCATCGCCTTCGCCGAGAAGCGCCCGCCCAAGTGGACGGGAACCTGATCCACTAGGCGGCCTGATCCTCTTCGCCCCAACGCTTTCCGAATCCACGCTGTCCTCGACGGTGACCGGCCCGGCCACCGTCGATGCGGCGTGGGTGGTCGGCAGCGGCGCCAGGCCCGGCTCCGGCGTCAGCAGCATCGTCGCACGCGCGTCGAGCACGTGGCCGATGAAGAAGTCGTAGGTGAGGATGCCCACCACGGCACCGACCAGCGGGCCGACGATCGGAATCCACCAGTATCCGGTGGTGCCGCCGTAGTCGCCGGAGAAGGCCAGCTTCCCCCAGCCCATGAAGTACGTGAAGACGCGCGGCCCCAGGTCGCGGGCGGGGTTGAGCGCGTAGCCCGCGTTGGTCCCGTAGGAGCAGCCGATCACCGCGACGACGAAACCGATGATCAGCGGCGCCATGTTGCCCGCCGGCGCCTGGTTGCGGTGGTCGATCAGAGCCGCGACCAGTGCGACCAGGATGGCGGTGCCGACGAGTTGGTCGAGCAGAGGGCCCCAGTAGCCGCCGTGGAAGTACTCGGCGGGAAAGGTTCCGAAGATCGAGTAGGTGTCCTGCGACTCCGGGCGGGTGAGGTGATGGGTCGCGTTGTAGTTGTCGATCGCCGAGCCGTAGACGGCGTAGACCGCGGCCGCGGCGCTGAAGGCTCCGATCAGCTGGGCGACCCAATACGGAATGACGTTGCGCCAGTCGAACTTTCGCGCCACCGCAAAGGCCAGTGTGACCGCCGGGTTGAGGTGCGCGCCGCTGATCCCGCCGGCGACGTAGGTCGCGAGCATCACGGCGAACGCCCACCCGAACACGATGATCAGCCAGTTTGCCGGGCCGAACGGCACGCTTTGGCGGCCCGACCCGGGCAACCCCACCACGTTGAGCGCGCAGGTGCCGAGCCCGAGCAGCAGCAGGACGAAGGTGCCGAAGAACTCGGCGAGCATCGCGCCGGGCAGCCCGGCGCGCAGCCTGGTCAGCGCGCTCGGCGCCGGCGGTGTCTGGATGTGGCCGGTGGTCGAAGTCAATTCCACGTGGTTCCCCCACTAGGTCAATGGTGTTTGTGCCTTCGGGCGCGAACGTGGCCCGCGCGGGCTTCGGGGTGGGTTAACCCACCGTCAGCTGCGGGTAAACGTCGCCGCCATGCTCGGGCGATACGGAGGGCCGACGGTGCTGGGCCGCACGATGCTTGCGTGATCTAAACTACAGTCGGGCATGACACTTTTGGTCAGCTTTGTAACGCGTTGAAACCGGAGAAAGATCGAGGATGAGCATTTCGTTGCTGCTCGAGATGGCCGCGTCGGGCGACGCCGAGCGCACGGCGGTGGTGTCCGGGGACTTGCGGCTGACCACGCAGCAGCTCAGCGATCTTGCCGACGGCGGGGCGGGAGTGGTCGCGGCCTCGGGCGCCAAGCACCTGGTCTACGTGGGCACCGGCGGTGCGATGCTGCCGGTGCTGATCTTCGCCGCGGCCCGCGCGGGGGTGGCCTTCACCCCGATCAATTACCGGCTCTCCGCCGAGGGCATCCGGGCGTTGATCGAGCGCCTGCCCGAACCGCTGGTGGTCGTGGACGCCCGCTACCGCGACACCATCGGCGACGTATCGGACCGGGTGATGGTCTCCGACGATTTCCTGGAGGCGGCCCGCGGCGCCGAGCCCGCCGCAGAGTTTCCCGATCCGGATTCCGTTGCGATCGTGCTGTTCACCTCCGGCACCACCTCGCAGCCCAAGGCCGTAGAGCTCTCGCACAACAACCTGACCAGTTACGTCACCGGGACGGTGGAGTTCGGGGCGGCCGCCGACACCGACGCGGCGCTGATCTGCGTGCCGCCGTACCACATCGCCGGGGTCAGCGCCGCGCTGTCGAATCTGTATGCCGGCCGCAAGATGGTGTACCTGCCCAATTTCGATGCGCAGGAATGGGTTCGGCTGATCAAGACGGAGAACGTGACCACCGCGACGGTGGTGCCGACCATGCTCGACCGCATCATCACGGTGCTGGAGAACGGCGATGGGGGGGCCATCTCGCTGCCGTCGCTGCGCAACCTGGCCTACGGCGGCTCCAAGGTCGGGCTGCCGCTGGTTCGCCGGGCGCTCGAGCTGCTGCCCGACGTGGGTTTCGTCAACGCCTACGGCCTGACCGAGACCAGCTCGACGATCGCGGTGCTGACTCCCGACGACCATCGCGCGGCGCTGGCCGCACCGACCGCCGACGGCGCGAGGCGGCTGGGGTCGGTCGGGCAGGCGGTGGCGGGTGTCGAGCTGCAGATCCGCGACGAGGCCGGAAATGTGCTGCCGCCGGGCGAGACCGGCGAGCTGTTCGTGCGGGGCGAGCAGGTCTCGGGCCGCTACACCGGCATCGGGTCGGTGCTCGACGAGAACGGCTGGTTCCCGACCAAGGACATCGCCATGCTCGACGACGAGGGATACCTGTTCATCGGCGGACGCAGCGACGACACCATCATCCGCGGCGGCGAGAACATCGCGCCCGCCGAGCTCGAAGAGGTCCTGGTCGAGCACCCCCACGTGCGCGACGTCGCCGTCGTCGGCGTCGAGGATCCGCAGTGGGGCCAGGCGATCGTCGCGGTGGTGGTGCCGGCCCCGGGCGTCGACCCCGACCCGGGCGAACTGCGCGAGTTTGTCCGCAAGAGTTTGCGCGGATCACGCACTCCCGACGAGGTAGTGTTTCGCGACGAGCTGCCCACCACCGCCACCGGCAAGGTGTTGCGGCGGGAAATCATCCAGACCCTCGCGGGATTGCGCACCGCGCCGGCCCAGCAGTAAGCGATCAAGGACGGAATCAATGATCAAGAACGGAACTCGTCTCGCCAGCCAGGTATGCGACACGCAGGTGATCGTCGTCCGCAGCGCGGACAGCCTCGACGACCTGCGGTGTGGCGGTGTGCCGATGGTGCCGGTGGGCGGTGAGCGCTCGGGCGAACTGGACCCGTCGTTCTCCGACGGCACGGTCATGGGCAAGCGCTACGTGGACGAAGCCGGCGCCGAGGTGCTGGTGACCAAGCCGGGCGCGGGGAGCCTGAGCATCGGGCAGACCGCACTGCACCTCAAAGAGGTCAAGCCGCTACCCGCGAGCGACTGACCACGTCACTGCGAGGCGTCGGGCTTGCCCGGAATTTTGTTCCGAAGCACGAATTCCTTTGCCTTGATCAGGAATTCGAGCTGCTCACCAACCTGGTGTAGCGGACCCGCGTTGCGCGTCGACCGCGACAGGACGATGGCGCCCTCCAGCGCAGAGATCGACATCACGGCCAGCGAAGCGGCATCGGCGTCGTCGAAGCCGTCGTTGACGAACGCTCGGGTGAGCGCGGTGCACCAGCGCCCCAGGATGGCGCCGGCCTCGGCGGACAGCTTGGGACCGTCACCGTCGGAACAGCCGATCGCCGCCGCCACCACCGGACAGCCGGCGGCGAAGTCGCCGTCGGTGAGCAGCCGCTCCCAGAAGCCGACGAACTCCTGCAACAACACTCGTGCGCCCCGGCCGGCGGCGTCGTCGATCATGGCGGTGATGGAGTCGCCCGAGTAGCGCAGCGCTTCGGTCAGGATCTGATTGCGCCCGTCGGGAAAGTGGTAGTAGACCGAGCCGCGAGGGGCGCCGCTGCGGGCGAGCACCGCGTCGATCGTCACGCCCGCGGCTCCGCGCTCGCGCATCACCTCGGCCGCACTGGCCAGCATCTTTGTCCGCGTGCCCCCGCGCTTCGCCGGGGCGTGCTCCTTGGTGGCGTCACCGATAGTCGGCACTGGCGTACCTCCCGGGGCTGGCGTCATGCAGCGTGCGAGTGGCGCAGCGCCGGCCAGTGCATGTGACGCGGGCTGAAGCGGAATGTCCGGCGCCGCAAGTCTGGCATCTCGCGGGTGAATTGATAGCCGGCGACGTTGAGCTCAATGATCCACATGGTGTTCTCCCGGCCTGTGTGCGGCCCTTGATTATGCTAAGAACCATATAAGACATCCGTAAATTAAGCAATTTCTCAGCCGCAATGTGACGTACGCCGCACAAATGGCGCATGGTCGGTGCCGCAGTCCGCACCTGCGGCGGCGGAATCAGCGCGGAAATATGCTGTATTGCATAATCACTAGAACTTCGCTTCACTATCCCGATGACCACTCAACCCGCCCTGCCGAACCTGGACACCGTGTCGTTGCAGCGCGACGGCCACGTCCTGCTCATCGGCCTCAACCGACCGCAGAAACGCAACGCATTCGATCGCGCGATGCTGGCCGACCTGTCCCGGGCCTACGGCGTCCTGGAGACCGATCCCGCGGTGCGCGCCGGCGTGCTGTTCGCGCACGGCGACCATTTCACGGCCGGTCTTGACCTCGTCGACGTCGGCCCGGGTATCGCGAGCGGAGAGCTGGCCTTCCCGGACGGCGGGCGCGATCCGTGGCGCCTCGACGGTGACTGGCGCACGCCGCTGGTCGCGGTCGCGCACGGCTGGTGCATGACGCTGGGCATCGAACTGCTGCTCGCCGCCGACATCCGCGTCGCCGCGACCGGCACTCGGTTCACGCAGCTGGAGGTGCGGCGCGGGATCTATCCGTTCGGCGGGGCGACGATCCGCATGCCGCGGGTGGCCGGCTGGGGCAACGCCATGCGCTGGCTGCTCACCGGCGACGAGTTCGACGCGGCCGAGGCGCACCGCATCGGGCTGGTCCAGGAGGTGGCCGACGACGCCGCCGAAGCGCTGGCCAGGGCGCGCGATATCGCGCACACCATCGCCGATCGCGCTGCGCCGCTGGGTGTTCGGGCCACGCTGGCCTCGGCTCACCAGGCCCGCGAGCGCGGGGACGTGGCTGCCATCGAGCGGCTACGCCCGGCGGTGGCCGAGTTGTTCGCCAGCGAGGACGCCGCCGAGGGTGTGCAATCGTTCGTCGAACGCCGCCCGGCCCGGTTTGTGGGCCGGTAGCGGTTCGACGTGTGTAAGGCCTAGCTTTCGATCGTGTGGCCCATCGGCATCAGCACGCTCTTCTGCTGCGTGAAGTGCTCGACACCTTCCGGCCCGTTCTCGCGGCCGATGCCGGAGTTCTTGTAGCCGCCGAACGGGCAGCACGGGTCGAACGCGTACCAGTTGATTGCGTAGGTGCCGGTGCGGATCTTCTCCGAGACCTCGATGCCCCGCTGCACGTCGGCGGTCCACACGCTGCCGGCCAGCCCGTACACCGAGTCGTTGGCGATCTTGATCGCGTCCTCTTCGGTGTCGTAGGCAATGATCGACAGCACCGGCCCGAAGATCTCCTCCTGGGCGATCGTCATCTTGTTGTCGACGTCGGCGAACACCGTCGGCTGCACGAAGAAGCCGCCGGCTAGGTCCTCGCGCCCCTCGGGACGGCCGCCGCCGCACACCAGCCGCGCGCCCTCCTCGATGCCCTTGGCGATGTAGCCTTCGACCCGGGACCGCTGCTTCTCCGAGATCAACGAACCGATCTGGGCGGCCGGGTCCGACGGTAGGCCCACGGGCAGCGCCTGCACGAAAGCGCTTACCGCGTCGACGATTTCGTCGTACCGCGACCGCGGGGCCAGGATGCGGGTCTGGGCCACGCAGGCCTGGCCGCTGTTCATGATCCCGGAGAACACCAGCATCGGGATCGAGGAGGCCAGGTCGACGTCGTCGAGGACGATGGCCGCCGATTTGCCGCCCAGCTCCAGGGTGCACGGCTTGAGCATGTCGGCGGCGCGACGGCCGATCTCCTTGCCGACCGCCGAGCTGCCGGTGAAGGAGAAGATGTCGACATCCGGGTTGGAGGTCAGCGCCTGCCCGGTCTCGATCCCACCGGGCACGATCGACAGCACACCCTCGGGCAGCCCCGCCTCGGCGAAGGCCTCCGCCAAAGCGTTTGCGCTCAGCGGTGTTTCGGCGGCCGGCTTGAGTACCACCGTGCAGCCGGCCAGCAGCGCCGGGCCCAGCTTGTTGACGGCCAGGAACAGCGGCACGTTCCAGGCGACGATCGCGCCCACCACGCCGATCGGCTCGCGATGAACGATGCTCTGCCCGTAGCCGCCGGTGCGGACCTCTTTCCACTTGACCTGGTCGACGGCCGGGCCGGCGAAGAAGTTCAGGGCGCCGATCGAGCTCATCCAGTGCATCGTTTCGACGCTCGTCGGCGGCTGGCCGGTCTCGGCCGCGAGCAGCTGGGTGAACAGGTCCTTACGCTCCTCCATCACCTTGAGCGCGTTGGCGATCACGGCCGCGCGCTCCTTGGGAGGTGTGGTCGGCCACGGGCCGCTGTCGAAGGCCGCACGGGCCGCGGCGACGGCGGCATCGACGTCGGCTGCGGCGGCCAGCGGCACCTTGCCGACGTACTCACCGGTGGCGGGACAGGTCACCTCGATCACGTCGGCGCTCGACGGTTCCGTCCACTTGCCGCCGATGAAAAGCTTGTCGTATTCGGTCTTCACGTCGCTCATATTCCGCCGCTCCTCCTCATCGCTCCCGCTCCGCATCGTCAACGGCGGGCATGCGCGCCACCCTACCCAAGCCGGAGCAAAACGAGAACACGTTTCACTCTTGGGGTTGCAGGACCAGCACCAGATTGCTCACCAGGAACTCGCGCAGCACCGGCACACGGGTCAGCCACCACGCCCATCGCGGGTGGTAGCGGGGAAAAGCGGCCACGGCGGCGCCGGTGCTCGCGGCCCACGTCAGGCCGTCGGCCGCCGACACCTCGAACAACGACGACCCGTAGTTGTTTTTGGCGGGATGGCCGTGCTTGCGGGCGTAGCGGGCGGCGGCGCGCTCGCCGCCCAGGTAGTGCGTCAGGCCCATTTCGTGGCCGCCGAACGGGCCCAGCCACACCGTGTAGGACAGCACGACCAGACCGCCGGGCCGGGTTACCCGCAGCATCTCGGCACCGAGCTGCCAGGGCCGCGGCACGTGCTCGGCGACGTTGGACGACAGGCAGATGTCCACCGAATCGTCGGCGAACGGCAGCGCCATGCCCGACGCCCGCACGAACGTTCCCGTCCCCGCCGCGACGGCGGGACCGCCCGCGTGCATCTCGCTCGGGTCGGGCTCCACGCCGAGATAGCTGACGCCGGCGTCGGCGAAGGCCGTCGCGAAGTAGCCGGGGCCGCCGCCGACGTCGAGCAGCGTGCGGCCGGCGGGGGAGTTCGCGTGGGCGGCCCACCACAGGTCGCTCACCATCGCCGCGGTGTCGGCGGCCAGTGCGCCGTAGAAGCGGGCCGGCTCGGTCTGCTCGTAGCGAAACTCCGACAGCAGCCGCACCGAGCGGGCCAGGGTCGCCCGGCGGGCGAAGAGGTCGGTCACGGCCACCGGCCAACCCTACGGCCGGGCGCACACATACTGTGGCGGCAAAGAGGGTACGGAAGCGTCGAAGACACAGACGACGGCTCCGACGAAGGTGGCTCAGGCAGCGAATGGATGTTCCCGATTGGGTATGGGCCCTGACCGTCTTGGCCATCGTCGGACTGTTGGCGTTCGACTTTTTCTTCCACGTCCGCAAGGCGCACGTTCCCACACTGCGGGAGGCCGCCCTCTGGTCGCTCGCCTACGTCGGCATCGCGCTGCTGTTCGGCGTCGGCTTGCTGGTGTTCGGGGGCCATGAGGAGGGCCCGGAGTACTTCGCCGGGTACGTCACCGAGAAGGCGCTCTCGGTTGACAACCTGTTCGTCTTCCTGATGATCATGGCCAGCTTCCGGGTCCCGCGCGAGGATCAGCAGAAGGTGCTGCTGTTCGGGATCGTCTTCTCCCTGGTCGCCCGGACCGGGTTCATCTTTCTCGGCGCGACGCTGATCAACACGTTCGCGTGGGTCTTCTACCTGTTCGGGCTGATCCTGTTGATCGCGGCCGGCGGCGTGCTGCGCCCCGACGAGCGTGAGGAATCCCGCAAGGCCGACAACGTCGTCATCCGGATCGCGAAAAAGGTTTTGCACACCAGCGAGCACTACGACGGCGACAAGTTGTTCACGATGTTGGACGGCCGGCGCGCGTTGACGCCGATGTTGCTGGTGATGGTCGCCATCGGCGGCACGGACATGTTCTTCGCGCTCGACTCGATCCCGGCGATCTTCGGCCTGACCCAAAACGTCTACATCGTGTTCACCGCGACGGCCTTCTCGCTGCTGGGTTTGCGGCAGCTGTACTTCCTCATCGAGGGCCTGCTGGACCGGCTGGTCTATCTGTCGTACGGGCTCGCGGCGATCCTCGGCTTCATCGGCGTCAAGCTGATCCTGCATGCGCTGCACGAGAACAACGTCCCGTTCATCAACGATGGCGAGCCGGTGTCGCTCGTCGAGATCAGCACCTACCTGTCGCTGGCCGTGATCGTCGGGGTCCTGGTCGTCACCGTGGTTGCCTCGCTGCTGAGTCCCATGGGCAAGGCCCGGACGGCGATCGCCGGCGCCCGGCGGCACGCGGCGGCCTACCTCGACTCCGAATACACCCATGACCCCGCCGAGCGCGAGCGCATCTTCCGCAAGCTGCTGGGCGAGCGTGATCAGATACTCGCGCTCGGTCCGAAGTACCGCCAGTTGGTCCGCGACGAGCCGGCGCTGATCGAGCTGTTCGACCGCGCGGCCGCCAAGCACGACGAGGCCGTCGGCCGCGGCGAGGCCGAGCCGTTCGTCAGGATGGGCCTGACCTCCTGAGCGCCTGGCCACCGGCCCGCGCTGTGTAGTGTTGCGCTCTAGTGTTCGATTCCCTGCTTGACGCGCTCGGCAACTCGTGGTGGGCGTATCCGCTGATCCTGGCCTCGTGCACTTTCGACGCCATCCTTCCCCTGTTGCCGAGCGAGACGGCGCTGCTCACCGGGGGAATCCTGGCGGCCAACGGCTCGATGGTGTTGGGCTGGGTGATCGTCATGGCGGCCATCGGCGCGTTCGTCGGCGACAACCTCGCCTACGCGATCGGCCACTCGGCCGACGATTTCGCCCGCCGCTGGATCACCCGCGGCGCGAAGGGGGAACGCAGCCTGGAATGGGCGCACCGGGAGCTGGACCGGCACGGCGGCCCGCTGGTGATCGTGGCCCGGTTCCTGCCCGGGGGCCGCACCGCCACCACCATCGCCTGCGGCGTGCTGGACTTCCCCTATCGCCAGTTCGTGGTGTTCGACGCGATCGGCGCCGTCGTATGGGCGACGCTCAACACGCTGATCGGCTACGTCGGCGGCAACGCCTTCGCCGACAACACCGTCGCGGCGTTCGCGGTGGCATTCGGGGTGGCGCTGGCGCTGGCCGGGATCATCGAATTGGTCCGGTGGATCGGCCGGCGGGCCCGGCAGGACGGGCGGCTACCCCGCTAGCGGCCCATCATGGCGTGCGGGCCGATTCCCATTAGGCTGACCGGTGATGTCTGCTCTGCGCTCGGTCCTGCTGCTGTGCTGGCGCGATACCGGGCACCCGCAGGGCGGCGGCAGCGAAGCCTATCTGCAGCGCATCGGCGCGCAGCTGGCCGCCTCGGGGATCGACGTCACGCTGCGCACCGCCCGCTATCCCGGCGCGCCGCGCCGTGAGGTCGTCGACGGCGTGCGGATCGACCGCGCCGGTGGCCGCTACTCGGTATACGTGTGGGCGTTGCTGGCGATGGCGGCCGCGCGGCTCGGGGTGGGCCCACTGCGGAAGGTGCGGCCCGACGTGGTCGTCGACACCCAGAACGGCCTGCCCTTTTTGGCCCGCCTGGTCTACGGCCGCCGCGTGGTGGTGCTGGTGCACCACTGCCACCGCCAGCAGTGGCCGGTCGCCGGCCCGGTGCTCGGCCGGCTCGGCTGGTTCGTCGAGTCGACGCTGTCGCCGCGGCTGAACCGGGGCAACCAGTACGTGACGGTGTCGTTGCCGTCCGCGCGCGACCTGGTCACCCTGGGCGTCAACGGCACCCGGATCGCGGTGGTGCGCAACGGCCTGGATCGGGCGCCCGCGCAATCGTTGTCGGGCCCGCGCGCGGCCGCGCCGCGGGTGGTCGTGCTGTCGCGGCTGGTGCCGCACAAGCAGATCGAGGACGCGCTGGAAGCGGTCGCGCGCCTGCTGCCGCGGACACCGGGCCTGCATCTCGACATCGTCGGCGACGGCTGGTGGCGCGAGCGGCTCGTCGAGCACGCACGACAACTCGGCATCTGCGGCGCCGTGACGTTCCACGGCCATGTCGACGACGTGACGAAACACCATGTGCTGCAAGCGGCTTGGGTGCATGTGCTGCCCTCGCGCAAGGAGGGATGGGGGCTGGCGGTCGTCGAGGCGGCCCAGCACGGGGTGCCGACCATCGGCTACCGATCCTCGGGCGGCCTGTCGGACTCGATCGTCGACGAGGTGACCGGGATATTGGTGGACACCCACGCCGAGTTGGTGGACCGGCTCGAGGAACTGCTCGCCGATCCGGTGCTGCGCGATCAACTCGGCGCCAAGGCGCACACCCGCAGCGGCGAATTCTCCTGGGCGCAAAGCGCCGACGCGATGCGCAGCGTGCTGGACGCCGTGCACTCCGGCCGCACGGTCCACGGGTTAGTCACCGGGCGGGGCTGACCGTGCGCGGCGCCGCCACGCGCCGATCCCCGCGCCGGCGCCGCCCGCCACCAGCAGCGCCAGCCACGCCAGATGGGCGATCATCGTCGCCGCCCGGCGATCGGCGGGCACGCCGGCACTTCGACCGCCGACCCGGTACAGCGCGATCGCATCGTCGCGGTAGACCGCCGGCAGCGCCCCCAGGGTGCGGGCGGCCGCCCCCATGTCGCCGGCGCTGTCGGATTCCACCACCAGCCACCCCACACCCGTCGCGGCCAGCGCCGACGGGTCGGGCCCGGTCAAAAGCAGCTCCTGCACGGCCCGGGCGCGTGAACCCTCGCCCGCGATGGTGGTCCCCGAGATCACCAGGTCGCCGCTGCTCAGCACCTCGGCGCGCACCCAGCGGGGCAGCGGGTCCAGGACCGGCGCGGCGCCCGACCAGAAGAAGAGCCGCATCGTCCCGGCCGGCAACACCGCTATCGTTCCTGGGTCCCCGGTCGGTTCGTTGATCGCCGCGGCGACGACGGCCCAGCCGCGCGGGTAGTGCACCGGTGACACCTTGCCGCCCACCCCCCAGGCCAGGTCGGGCAGTGCCAGCAGCAGCGCCGCGCAGCAGACCAGCGCCGTGAGCGCCGGCCGGAGCCATCTTCGCGCGCTCACCACCGCGCCGGCGCCGGCCAGGGCGTAGCCGGGCACCGCCAGCGCCACCCACTTCTGCCCGTCGCGCAGCACGCCGAAGCCGGGCACGGCGTCGACCACCGCGGCCAACAGGTGTAGGCCCGGTCCGGTGGCCAGCGCCGCGGGAACCAGAACCGACACCGCGGCCAGCACCAGCAGTGGGACCGCCACCGGACGGCGGGCGACCGTCCGCAGGCCCGCCGCCACCACCCCCAGCAGCACCACGGCGGAGAACACCGCGAAAAGCGTGGCGCGCGAACCGGGTACGGCCTCGCCGTTCCAGATCCCGCCGAGGCCGGCCAGGCTGGCGAGCGTGCCCAGGCCGGGCTCGGCGCGTGGCGCGAACGCCTCGACCCCCAGCCGGTTGGCCGCCGTGTGGGCGGTCAGCGACGAGCCCAGCGCCGACGCGACCAGCCAGGGCAGCGCCGCCACCAGCGCGATGCCCAGAGCCGCCGCCGCGCACCACCGGCGCTGCCAGGTCCCGGTCGCGCCGTCGGCCGGTGCGGCCGTGCAGACAAGCGCGACCGTCGCGGCCAGCAGCAGCCCGGTCGGGGTCAGCCCGGCCAACGCGATCCAGAAGGACAACCCGAAGAACGAGCCGGACCCCGCGCGCAACCTGAGCATGGCCGTCGCCACCCAGGGCAGGCAGCCGTAGCCGACCAGCAAGCTCCAATGACCCTGCAGAAGTCGTTCGGCCACATAGGGATTCCAGATCGCCAGGGTGACGGCGACGAACTGGCCGGGCGCGCCCGCGCGGGGCAGCGCCACCTCGACGAGCCGGGCCGCGCCCCAGCCCGCGAGCCACAAGCCCACCACGAGCAGCGCCTTGACCACGATGCCGCCGTCGACCAGATGCGAGGCGAGCGCCACGGCGAAATCCTGGGGGGTGGCGCGCGGTGCCGACGTCAAGCCCAGGGCGGTATCGGACAGGTATGACCGCGGCGTCGACACCGCGTCACGCAGCAGCAGATATCCCGGGGCCAGCAGCGGCCCGACCACCAGCAGCGCCAGCGCCAGTGCGTACCCGGACCGGGTCCAGCGCACGGCTAACGCATCCGGCCCGGGCTATTCGCGGTCGTGCGGGCCGGGCGGGTTCGACTCGGTGGGACCGGCCTCGGTGGGCTCGTCCGGGCGGGACGGCCCGGAGGGACCGGGCGAGCCGGCCGGATCCCCGCCGGACTCCTGGCGCAGGTCGGGACGCTGGGTGGGCAGCTTCTCCGTCTCGGCCTCCGCGCCGGGCACCGGTTCCTCGAGGCCGCTGCGGCCGAAGAAGTCCTGATCGCCGCGATCCAGGCCGGGGTCGGTCAGCGCGCTCTCGCTGCGCAGGCTGAACGAGGCGAGCAGCCCGCCACCGACCAGCGCGATCAGGCCGACCGCGGTGAACGTGATCGGAAGCACGCGCGACCACAGCGCCAGCCGGTCGCGCTCATCGCGGGCTGCGTTGACCTGAGATTCGACGGTGTCCTCGTTCGACGTGATCTTGTATTCGGCCAGGGTGAGCTCCGGCTTGAGCGGATCCCGGGCGAAGTAGTGGTCGGCGTGCTCGGTCTGCTTGACGATGGTGCCCGACACCGGGTCCACCCAGAACGTGCGCTGCGCCGCGTAGTAGCGGGTCATGGTGATTTGTTCGTTCGGATCGCCACCTTGGACGCCCCACATCGATGCCGACGTGGTCTGCTTGGCGTCCTCGTTGCCGGCCAGCAGCGACGGGTACGCCACCGGGGCCACCAGCGTGCCGTCGCCGTTGTAGCCGACGTTCTGGGTGAACTTGTAGGTGGTCAGCCCGTTGACGTCTTCCTCGGTGTCGTAGTTGACGTCGAACGGCTTCTGCGCGATCGGATCGAAATAGGGATAGGTCTTCTTCTCGGTGTGGAACGGGAACCGGTAGGACAGCCCGTCGTGCCGCAGCGGCATCGCGGTGGGCGGGTTCTCGTCGTTGACGGCGCGCGGCTTCTGGACCGAGCCGCCGGTGTGGGCGTCGTCGGAGACGGCCAGCGCGGTCTTGCGGTTGAGCGTCACGGTGTCGACGATCGCCAGCAGCAGCCCGCTGTCCTTCTGCTTGTCCGTGCGCCGCAACGAACTTCCGACCTGCAGCGTGACCACGTCGGCGTTGGCGGGCGACTCGACGCTGATCTGCTGCTGGGAGACCAGCGGCACGTTCTGGTTGACGACCACATGGTCGGTGGACAACGACGCGGAGTCCAGTGCCGTCCCGGTGCCGTCACCGACCAGCGTGGCGTCGAGGTCCAGGGGGACCTTGGTGATCCTGCTGGTGGTGTACGTCGACAACAGCAGCGCGGCGATCAGCAGGGCGGCTCCGAGTCCGATGATCCCGCATGCGGCGAACCGCAACATGACTGCTCGGTTCACGTCGCTGTGCCCTCCTCATGTCCTTGCATTTTTCAGCCGCGACCCGACCCGAGCGAGCAGCTCGGGGCAAACTCGTTTGACCCTAACAGCAGAAAGTAAGGCGGCGACTTACGAACCTAATGCTCGTGCGGGCGGGTCCTTCGGGTGTACCCATTCGCCGGGCAGCCCAGCACAGGCAAACTGTGGTGGTGAGCGACGACGAGCGGGTGGGCGGGGTGCGCAGCTTCCTGCCCGCGGTGGAGGGCATGCGCGCCTGCGCGGCCATGGGCGTGGTGGTCACCCACGTCGCCTTCCAGACCGGGCACTCCAGCGGCGCCTCCGGCCGGCTGTTCGGCCGCTTCGACCTCGCCGTCGCGGTGTTCTTCGCGCTGTCGGGTTTTCTGTTGTGGCGCGGGCATGCCGCGGCGGCAAGGGATTTGGGGCCCCGACCGGCCACCGGCCACTATCTGCGGTCCAGGGTCGTCCGCATCATGCCCGCCTACGTGGTGGCGGTCGTGGTGATCCTGACCCTGTTGCCCGACGCCGACCACGCCAGCCCGACGGTGTGGCTGGCCAACCTGACGCTCACCCAGATCTATGTGCCGCTCACGCTGACCGGCGGGCTGACTCAAATGTGGAGCCTGTCCGTCGAGGTCAGCTTCTATCTGGCACTGCCGGTTCTCGCGCTGCTGGCCCGCCGCCTCCCGGTGCGTGCGCGGGTGCCGGTGATCGCCGTGCTGGGCGCGATGAGCTGGGCATGGGGCTGGGTGCCGGGCCACGCGGGCGAGGGCATCAACCCGCTCAACTGGCCGCCGGCGTTCTTCTCCTGGTTCGCCGCCGGCATGCTGCTCGCCGAGTGGGTCCACAGCGGGGCCGGGTTCCCAGTGCGTTTAGCGCGCCGGCGCCCGGTGATGGCCGTCGTCGCCGTGGCCGCCTATTTGGTCGCGGCGTCGCCGCTGGCCGGTCCCGAGGGGCTGGTGCCCGGCACGCCCGCGCAGTTCGCGGTGAAGACCGCGATGGGCGCTCTGGTGGCCTTCGCGTTGGTCGCGCCGTTGGTGCTGGACCGCCCCGACACCCCGCATCGGATGCTGGGGAGCACCGTCATGGTCACCCTTGGCCGCTGGTCCTACGGCCTGTTCATCTGGCACCTGGCCGCGCTGGCCATGGTCTTCCCGGTGGTCGGGACGTTCCCATTCACCGGCAACATGCCGACGGTGTTGGTGCTGACGCTGATCTTCGGATTCGCGATCGCCGCCGTCAGCTACTCCCTGGTCGAGTCGCCCTGCCGAGAGGCCTTGCGCCGCTGGGAGAAACGCGAAAGGCCGGCCGAGGCAACGCAGGCCGTCGACGCGGAGGCGGACGCGATCGCGCCCTAACCGGTGCGGTCCATCCACTCTTCCAGAGTGTGCGCGGACGGCAGGCGACGTCATCTCCCTCTGGCATCGAGGCTCTGGGACCCGCCGTGTAACGGCCCGCGGCAGCAGATGCGCGTCGGAGGCGCGCCTCCTAACTGGGCACGGCTTCGATGACGCAGAGCGGCCCTGCCGTCTGCACCACGCGCTGCAGCCGGAAGCCGCCCCGCCGGAGCAGGTCGGTCCACTGCTTGACGTCGCGTTCCAGTGCGCCCGCCATCACCAGCATCTCCAAATCGGCGTAGTGGCCTAGGAATTCGCGGTCGTGATCGGGGACGACCATCTCCAGCAGCAGCAGCTTCGCACGCGGCGGGGCCGCGGCTTTGATGGTGCCGAGGATCGCGATGGCTTTGTCATCAGACCAGTCGTGGATCACGTTCTTCATCACATAGGCGTCAGCGACTGGCACGCTCTCGAAGAACGACCCGCCCGTCACGGTGACTCGGTCGGCGACACCGTGCGCGGTCAACACAGGTGGTGCTCCCTCAACTGCCCCGGGGAGATCGAACAGCACGCCGCGGGCGTTGGGAGCGGCTGTAAGAAGGGACGACAGTAACCGGCCGTGGCCGCCACCGATATCGGCGATGACGTCAAAGTTGCTGAAGTCGTACGCCGCGACCGCCGCTGCCTCCAACACTGACGACGTGGAGGTCATGGCGTTGTTGAAGACCTCCGCGAACTCAGGGTCGTCGCGGAGGTAGTCGAAGATGTCCTTTCCGAACACTTTTGGGGGGTTCGGCTCTCCGGTGCGCACCGCATCGGCCAGCCGTGTCCAGTTCGCTCGGTGTTGCGGGGAGCCGAAGAACAGAGCAGTCCCATGCGTCGAGATCGGCGAGTCGGTGCGCAACGTGTCGGCCAGCGCGTTCAGTGCGAAACGGCCGTCACGACGCCTGCGAAACACGCCGCGGCTGATCAGCAACCGCATCAGCCGCGCCACGCTGTCCGGGTCGGCCCCGACGCGGCGCGCCAACTCCTCTTTGGTCAACGGGCCCGCGGCCAGCGCGTCGGCGATGCCCAATTGCGCGGACGCCGAGATGGCCTGCGACAGAAAGGCACCGAAGATGATGTCCATCACCGTGATCGGCGGGGGTGCCAGTCGCTGGTACAACCGCCCCACGTGATGACGGACTCGTTCGACCGCCCGAGCCACCCGGGCGGGCGGCAGTCTCGGGGTTGCTGTCGGTGACTTAAGCGGCATCGTTCTCCCAGGAGCTGGTCATTACAGACGATTACAGACTCGAAAAAACCAAGTATTACTTCTAGAGCATTTTCGCGCAGCCCAAGTTGATTTGAATGCACTGCGTGTGTGTTGAGCGCCGAATGCGGCTCATGGCGGTCGGGAATCAGTGCGGGTCAGCTGGCCTCCGCGGTCGACAAGCGCTCGATGATCTGGTCCCGGACCGCCGAGCGGCGGGCCTTGCCGGCGTCGTCGCGCAACGGGGTATCGACGAACTCGACCATGTGCGGCACCTTGTACGCCGCCACATGCTCGCGCAGGAAAGCTTGCACGCCAACGGGATCCAGCGTGCAGCCGTCGGCCGTGTGCACCAGGGCGTAGGGCACCTGGCCCAGGTCCTCGTGCGGGACGCCGACGACCAGGCACGACAACACGTCCGGGTGCGCCGACAGCGCGTTCTCGATCTCGGCGGGGTAGACGTTGCGGCCACCGACGGTGAACATGTCGACCCGCCGGTCCGAGAGGTACAGGAATCCGTCCTCGTCGAAATAGCCGAGATCACCCAGCGAGTCCCAG
Organism: Mycobacterium sp. NTMscope_MAC_269; assembly: GCF_976985695.1. NCBI lineage: Bacteria > Bacillati > Actinomycetota > Actinomycetes > Mycobacteriales > Mycobacteriaceae > Mycobacterium > Mycobacterium sp. NTMscope_MAC_269. The sequence goes on along the minus strand of NZ_OZ335668.1, from coordinate 4,387,793 downwards.
CCTTCGCGGCTTTTGGCCGTGGCGCCGACGTAGCGATAGGTGGGTGCGGCGTCGGGGCCGGGCCGCATGTAGATCTCGCCGACCACGCCGGGCGGGCACGGGTTGCCGTCGTCGTCGAGCACCTTCATCTCGCCGGCAACCACCATGCCCACCGAGCCCCGGTGCGCCAGCCACTGGTCGCCGGAGATGAAGGTCAACGCCTGCAATTCGGTGCCGCCGTAGAGTTCCCAGACTTTTTCCGCGCCCAGCAGGTCGATCCACGCCTGCTTGATGGCCGGCGGGCACGGCGCCCCCAGGTGCCAGAACCGCCGCAGCGACGACAGGTCATAGGAGTCCGGGTCGGCGTGATAGACCGGCAGCGTCCGCTGCATGATCGTCGGCACCGTCGTCAGGAACGTGACGCGATGATCGGTGATCAGCCGGAGGAACTGCTGTGGGTCGAACCGGCTCATCAGCACCAGGTGGTGGCGCATCAGCAGCGCGATGGTGGCGGTGGTGAAGCCGGTGTTGTGGCTCAGCGGCACCGGCACCAACGTGGTGTCGCCCTCCTGGGCGCCCAGCGGGTAGCCGATCAGCGGCGGTATCCGGCTGTCGCCGCCGGATTCGATCAGCTTGGGCCGCCCGGTGCTGCCGCCGGATCCCATCGCCTTCCACACCGGCGACACCGCTTCCGGCAGTGCCTCATCCGACAACGCCGGATCGGGCTCGAAACCGGCTGGCACACTTGCTATTCCAGGGTGTTCGCGGCCCACCAGCAGCGCGGGCGGGCGCAGGTCCAGCAGCCCTTGCAATTCCGCGTCGGGCAGCCGCGCCGACAGCGGCTGCGGGACGGCGCCCAGCTTCCAGCAGGCCACCGCGGCCTGGATCCACTCGACCGAGTTCGGCAGCACCATGGTCACGTAGTCGCCGACGCCCACGCCCCGCTCGGCGTAGGCCCGGGCCAACCGATTCGTCGAGCGATCGAGCTCGGCGCGAGTCAGGGTCAGCCCGTCACAGGTGACGGCGGGCTCGTCGGGAGCGAGCTGGGCGAGCTGCGAAATCTGGGTGCCGATCGGCGGGGTCGGCTCACTCATAGCCACCCTGACGCTCGAAGATGCGGCGCGGATTATCGACCAGCATGGTGTGCAGCTGCTCGTCGGTGACGCCGCGCTGCTTGAGCGCGGGGATGACGTCGTTATGGATGTGCAAGTAATGCCAGTTCGGGGCCATCTGCGGGACCAGCTCTTCGGGGAGCGCGTCGAAGTAGCAGTTGGCGTCGTGGGAGAGCACCATTCGGTCGGCGTGGCCCCGCTCGCACATTTCCGCCACGATCCGGACCCGCTCCTCGAACGGTGAGATCACGTCGAGGCCGAACCGGTCCATGCCCAGATACGATCCGGCCGCGATGAGCTCTTCCAGATAGCCGATGTCGGTGCTGTCACCGGAATGCCCGATGACCACCCGGGTCAGGTCGACGCCCTCTTCTTCGAAGATGCGTTGCTGCTCGAGGCCGCGCCGCAGGCCGGCATGGGTGTGCGTGGAGATCGGCACACCGGTGCGTTTGTGCGCCTGGGCGACTGCGCGCAACACCCGCTCGACACCGGGGGTGATGCCGGGCTCGTCGGTGGCGCACTTGAGGATTCCGGCCTTGACGCCGGTGTCGGCGATGCCCTGCTCGATGTCGCGGACGAACATCTCGGTCATGATCTCCGGGCCGCCCAGCATCCCTCCCGGGCCCTCGTAGTGGAATCGGAATGGCACGTCGTTGTACGTGTAAAGTCCGGTCGCCACAACGATATTCAGCTCGGTGGCCGCCGCGACGCGGGCGATGCGCGGGATGTAGCGGCCCAGGCCGATCACGGTGAGGTCGACGATGGTGTCCACGCCGCGCGACTTGAGCTCGTTGAGCCGGTCGATGGCGTCGGCCACCCGCCGCTCTTCGTCGCCCCACGCTTCGGGATAGTTCTCGGCGATCTCGGTGGTCATGATGAACACGTGCTCGTGCATGAGGGTCACGCCCAACTGGCCGGTGTCGATCGAGCCGCGGGCGGTATTGAGTTCTGACACGCCACTGATGCTAGGTGGACGGGCACGTGACCAACAGGGTCGTTTTGTTCCGGTGCGCCCCGACGGCCGCGCTGTTGGGAGTACCGTCACCCTCGTCTGCGTCGTGAACCCGCTGGGAGTCCCGCCATGTTGCTCAATCCCCACCACTTGCAACGCCAGTACCCCGACCGCCGCTCGGGCGAGATCATGGCCGCGACGGTGGACTTCTTCGAGTCCCGGGGCAAGGCGCGGTTGAAGGCCGACGACCACGAACGGGTCTGGTACTCCGAGTTTTTGGACCACATCGGCCGTGAGCGCATCTTCGCGTCGTTGCTGACGCCGAAGGAGTACGGCGCCGATGATTGTCGCTGGGACACCTACCGGATCAGCGCGTTCGCCGAGATCGTCGGCTTTTACGGGCTCAACTACTGGTACCCGTTCCAGGTCACGGCCCTGGGCCTGGGCCCGATCTGGATGAGCGCCAACTCCGACGCCAAGCGCAAGGCCGCCGCGCTGCTCGAGGCCGGCGAGGTGTTCGCGTTCGGCTTGTCGGAGCAGACGCACGGCGCCGACGTCTACCAGACCGACATGAACCTGACGCCTTCCAATGGGGGCTGGGTCGCCAATGGGGAGAAGTACTACATCGGCAACGCCAACGTGGCCCGGATGGTCTCCACCTTCGGCAAGTTCGATGGGCCTTCAAAAGACCCGGAGTACGTGTTCTTCGCCGCGGACTCGCGGCACGAGCGCTACGACCTGATCAAGAACGTGGTGAACTCGCAGAACTTCGTCGCCAACTACGCGCTGCGCGACTACCCGGTCACCGAGGCCGACATCCTGCACCGCGGGCCCGAGGCCTTCCACGCCGCGCTCAACACCGTCAACGTCTGCAAGTACAACCTCGGCTGGGGCGCGGTCGGCATGTGCACGCACGCGATGTACGAGGCGGTCACCCACGCGTCCAACCGCATCCTGTACGGCACCGTCGTCACCGACTTCACCCACGTGCGACGCCTACTCACCGATGCCTACGCGCGGCTGGTCGCGATGCGACTGGTCGCCACCCGGGCGTGCGACTACATGCGCAGCGCGTCGGCCACCGACCGCCGCTACCTGCTCTACAGCCCGCTCACCAAGGCGAAGATCACCAGCGAAGGCGAACGCGTCATCACCGCGCTGTGGGATGTGATCGCCGCCAAGGGCGTGGAGAAGGACACCATCTTCGAGGCGATGACTCGCGAGATCGGCCTGCTGCCCCGACTCGAGGGCACCGTCCACATCAACATCGGGCTGCTGGGCAAGTTCATGCCCAACTTTCTGTTCGCGCCCAGCAGCGAATTGCCATTGATCGGCCGCCGCGACGACGCGGCCGACGACGCCTTCCTGTTCGCGCAGGGGGCGACTGGCGGCCTGGGCAAGGTGCGGTTCCACGATTGGCGCGCGCCGTTCGACAGCTTCGGGCATCTGCCCAACGTTGCGCTGCTGCGCTCACAGATCGACGTGCTCGCCGAGATGCTGGCCAGCGCGACCCCGGATACGTTGCAGCAGAAGGACATTGACTTCGCCTTCGCCGTCGGGCAGTTGTTCGCCACGGTGCCCTACGCCCAGCTCATCCTGGAGGAGGCCGGGCTGTCGGGAGTCGACGAGGGATTGATCGACGGGATCTTCGCAGTGCTGGTCCGCGACTTCAACGCCTACGCCGTGGAGCTGAGCGACAAACCGTCCACCACCGACGCGCAGGCGCGCTACGCGTTGCGGATGATCCGTCGCCCGGTCCACGACCCCGCGCGGTATGACCAGATTTGGAAGGAGCACGTGCTGCCGCTCAGCGGCGCCTACGCGATGCGGCCGTAGCCTCCCGCCCAGCGTGACCCTGCAGTCACGCTGGGGCTCGAGAGTGACTGTGGTGTCACGCTCGACAAGCTGAACCAAGGCCCGATACCAACGCGCTCATGCGCGAATTTGATGGGCCTTCCAGCGATCGGGGTCGTCTTCGAGCACGGCGCGGTCCCAGCCGGCGTGCACCGCTGCCGCTTCGTAGCTGTCTTGCAAGAACCCGAGGAGCGTCTGGTCGGGGTCGGCTGCCTGGCGCACCACCTCGTATGGCAACAGGTATTCGCCGAGACCCTTGTCGTAGCGCGCCTCTTCGGGACCGACGGGGTGGTCGGCGAAGCCCTCGGGTTCGGGATAGGCGTAGGCGTAGAAGGCGCCCTCGTCACCCCCGCCGGGAAAGAATCCGCAGCTGCTCAGTTCTCGCGAGTAGCCCTCGACCATCACCCAATCTCCGCAATTGGGTGCGCCGCCCGGATGCCGGGGCGCACCGCGCCCGGAAAACCTGGTGCACGCGAGATCCATTGCACCCCAGAAGAAATGAACGGGACTCACCTTACCCATGAACCGGGACCGAAACTGGCCGAGCACGCGGTTCGCCGCCAGCAGCTGGCGCCAGAACAGGTTTGCCGCATCGGGGTCGTATGACGCGTGTTCGACGTCTTCGGCGAACGGCAGGGCCGGGTCCACCTCGTTGGGGTGCGACTGGATGCGCGTGGACAATCCCAGCTCGTCGAGTGCCCGCATCGTTTGTGAGTAGAACTCGGCCACCGATTTCGGTTCCAGGCGCACACTGCGGGTCGCACCGGTGCTGCTGCGGATCAGCAGCACGTGGTCGATGAAATCGAACTCCATATCGAAGACCGCTGTCCCATACGGGATCGCCGACGTCGTCAAACCGCGCGGGCTCACATACGAGGTGACCTGCCACCAGTGGTTGACCAACGGCGAATGGGCCAGCCGGACCTTGCCGACAATCTGAGCCCACATGTGCAGTGTCTGCCTCGTCGGAGCCCAGTCGTCTACCCGCAGGCTGGGCCACGCATCGCTGTCGTCGTGGTGCGTCGTCACGGTTACTCCTCGGCTTTTTTCGGCGGGATCGCTACCACCGATAGTGCTCGCTCGTCGGATTTCCCGCTGAGGGTTGCTCGCGGTCTGCCACTCGGCCGTAGCCCTTGACTGTGGCGTGGCTCACAGTAGGATGACCAGTGGTCACTCGATCGAGGAGGCAACATTGCCGACGGTCACCTGGGCGCGCGTCGATCCCGCTCGCCGCGCCGCGATCATCGAAGCCGCGGAGGCGGAATTCGGGGCGCACGGGTTTTCCCGGGGCAGCCTGAACGTCATCGCGCGCCGCGCGGGTGTCGCCAAGGGCAGCCTGTTCCAGTACTTCGCCGACAAGCGCGACCTGTACGCGTTCATCGCCGACATCGCCAGCCAGCGGGTGCGCGCCTACATGGACGACCGCATCCGCGAACTCGACCCGAGCCGGCCCTTCTTCGAGTTCCTCACCGACTGGCTCGACGCCTGGGTGGCCTACTTCGCGGACCACCCGCACGAGCGCGCGCTGCACGCCGCGGCGACCCTCGAAGTCGACACCGAGGCCCGCGTCAGCGTGCAGAACGTGATCCACCGCCACTACCTGGAGGTGATGCGCCCGCTGGTGCGCGACGCGCACGTGCGCGGCGACCTGCGCGCCGAGTCGGACACCGACGCGCTGTTGTCGTTGCTGCTGTTGATCTTTCCGCACCTGGCGCTGGCGCCCTACATGCGCGGATTGGATCCGATCCTCGGGCTCGACGAGCCCACCCCCGAGCAGCCGGCGCTGGCCGTGCGCCGGCTCGTCGGGGTGCTGGCGGCCGCGTTCTCGGCCGCACCGTCAGTCCACCCCGCCCCCAAACGATCTGAGGAGGTCACATGAACAGAACCCGAATCGCCTCGATGGCCGAGGGCGGCCTCAACTGGGACAGCTTGCCGCTCAAGCTGTTTGCGGGAGGCAACGCGAAATTCTGGAATCCGGCCGACATCGACTTCTCCCGCGACCGCGAGGATTGGGAACGCCTCACCGACGACGAACGCAGCTACGCCACCCGGCTGTGCGCCGAGTTCATCGCCGGCGAGGAGTCGGTGACCCAGGACATCCAGCCGTTCATGGCCGCGATGCGGGCCGAAGGCCGGCTCGGCGACGAGATGTATTTGACGCAGTTCGCCTTCGAGGAAGCCAAGCACGTCCAGGTGTTCCGCATGTGGCTCGACGCCGTCGGTATCACCGAGGACCTGCACTACTTCCTCGACGACGTGCCGACCTACCGCACGATCTTCTACGAGGAGCTGCCGGCCTGCCTGAACGCGCTGACACTCGATCCGTCGCCGGCCGCCCAGGTGCGGGCGTCGGTGACCTACAACCACATGGTCGAGGGCATGCTGGCGCTGACCGGCTACTTCGGCTGGCACAAGATCTGCGTGGAACGCGGCATCCTGCCCGGCATGCAGGAGCTGGTCCGGCGCATCGGCGACGACGAGCGACGCCACATGGCGTGGGGCACCTTCACCTGCCGCCGCCACGTCGCCGCCGACGACGCCAACTGGGGCGTCTTCGAAACGCGCATGAACGAACTCATGCCGCTCGGGCTGCGGCTGATCGAAGAGGGCTTCGCCCTTTACGACCCGATGCCCTTCGGCCTGTCGGTCGACGAGTTCATGGCCTACGCCTCCGACAAGGGGATGCGCCGATTCGGCACCATCTCCAGCGCCCGCGGCCGCCCGCTCGGCGAGATCGACCTGGACTACTCGCCGCTGCAGCTGGAAGACACCTTCGCCGACGAGGACGAGAAGGCGCTCGCCGGGGCCTCCGCCTAGCTCGGCAAGGCCGCCGCTAGCCGACCCACACGGTCTTGGCGTTGACGAACGCGCGGATGCCCAGGCCCGCGAGCTCACGCCCGTACCCGGACCGTTTGACGCCGCCGAACCCCAATTCGGGGTAGGACACCGTCATCCCGTTGATGAAGACCTGACCGGCTTCGATGTCGTCGATGAACCGCGCCTGCTCGGCCTCGTCGTTGGTCCAGGCGTTGGACCCCAGGCCGAAGGTCGTGGCGTTGGCGATCTCGATGGCCTCGTCGATGTCGGCCGCCCGGTACATCGACGCGACCGGGCCGAACACCTCTTCGGTGTAGAGGGCCATGTCCTTGGTGATGTCGGTGACCACCGTCGGCGGGTAGAACCACCCGGGCCGTTCGATGGGCTTGCCGCCGAGGCGGATGGTGGCGCCCGCGGCGGCGGCGTCGTCGACCTGCTTGGCGATCTCGTCGCGGCCCGACTCGGTGGCCAGCGGGCCCACATCGGTGTCCGGGTCGGTTGGGTCGCCGACGGTGAGCGCCTGCATGTGTTCGGTGAACTTGTCGACGAACGCGTCGTAGATGTCGGTATGGACGATGAACCGCTTTGCGGCGATGCAGGATTGGCCGTTGTTCTGCACCCGGGCGGTCACCGCGGTCTTGGCGGCCTCGTCCAGGTTCGCCGAGGGCATCACGATGAATGGGTCGCTGCCACCGAGCTCGAGCACGGTCGGCTTGATCTCGTCACCGGCGATGGCCGCCACCGACTGGCCGGCCGGCTCGCTGCCGGTCAGCGTGGCCGCCGCAACCCGCGGGTCGCGCAGGATGCGCTCGACGGCGCCAGAGGAGACCAGCAGGGTCTGGAAGCAGCCCTCGGGGAATCCGCCGCGGGTGATGACGTCGGACAGATACAGCGCGCTCTGCGGGACGTTGGAGGCGTGCTTGAGGATCCCGACGTTGCCGGCCATCAGCGCCGGCGCGGCGAATCGCACGGCCTGCCACAGCGGGAAGTTCCACGGCATCACGGCCAGCACCACGCCGAGCGGTTGGTAGCGGATGTAGGCCTTCTTCGCGCCCACCGCCTTGGCGTCGGCCGGCTCGTCGGCGAGCAGCTGCTCGGCGTTCTCGGCGTAGTAACGAAAACCCTTGGCGCACTTCAACACCTCGGCCTTGGCCGATTTCAGGGTCTTACCCATCTCCAGCGTCATCATGGCGCCGACCTCGTCGGCCTCCGCTTCCAGCAGGTCGGCGGTGGCGTTTGCCCACCCGGCGCGCTGGGCAAACGTGGTGTTGTGGCGGTAGTCGAGAAAGCGCTCGTAGGCGCGGGCGATCGCGGCATCGACTTCGTCGTCGGTGGCCGGGGTGAAGGTCTTCACCGTCTCGCCGGTAGCCGGGTTGATGGTGGCGATGGCCACGTCGGCCCCCCTTCATCGGATGAGTAGCTGAAAAGTCCAACCCCCACATTGCCACTATCGTTCCCATAAGGGAGGTGTCGGATGAGCAAAGCCGCTGAGCTGATCGTCAAGTGCCTGGAAAACGAGGGTGTTTCTGTCGTGTTCGGGGTTCCCGGCGAGGAGAACATCCGTTTCGTGCAGGCACTGGCGTCGTCGCCCATCCGCTACGTGCTCACCCGGCACGAGCAGGCCGCGTCCTTCATGGCCGAGATGTACGGCAGGGTCACCGGCCGGGCGGCGGTCGTGTCGGCCACCCTGGGGCCCGGCGCGATCAACATGCAACTCGGCGTCGCCGACGCCACCACCAACAGCACCCCGCTGGTCGCCATCTCCGCGCAGGTGGGCCAGGACCGGGAGTTCAAGGAGTCACACCAGTACGTCGATCTGGTGTCGATGTTCGCCCCGATCACCCGGTGGGCGGCGGGCATCCCGACCCCGCGCGCCATCCCCGAGATGGTGCGTAAGGCATTCAAGCTGGCCGAGTCCGAACGCCCGGCCGCGGTCTATCTCGCGGTGCCGGAGCACATCGATGCCGACGAGAAGGATTACGACCTGGGGCCGTTGCCGCGCAACGTCGTCCGCCCGGACGCCCCGGCGCCCCGCCAGGTGGAGCGCGCCGTGGAAATCCTGCGCGGCGCGCGGCGACCGGTGGTGCTGGCCGGGCACGGCGCCGCGCGTGCGGACGCCACCAAGGCCCTGGTGCGTTTCTCCGACGAGTTCGGCATCCAGGTGGCCAACACCTTCCACGGCAAGGGCGTCATGCCCGATGACCACCGCAACAGCATCGGCACGCTGGGATTCATGCGGCACGACTACGTCAACTTCGGGTTCGACAACGCCGACGTCGTCATAGCGGTGGGCTACGAATTGCAGGAATTCGACCCGGTCCGGATCAACCCGCAGGCCGACAAGAAGATCATCCACATCCATCGGTTCCCCGCCGAGGTCGACGCGCACTACTCGGTCGACGTGGGAATCATCGGGGACATCAGCGATTCGCTGAACGCGCTCACCGATGCCCTGGACGGTCACAGCTTCAGCCACTCCGCCGACGTACCCGGCTCGGGGCTGCTCGCCGAGGAGTTCGCGCGCGGACAACAGGATTCGCGCTACCCGCTGGCGCCGGCGCGGGTGGTCGCCGACACCCGCGCGGCGCTGGGACGCAGCGACGTCGTCCTGGTCGACACCGGTGCCACCAAGATGTGGATGGCCCGGCTCTACCCGACGTATGAAAAGAACACCTGCCTGATCTCAAATGGGCTGTCCACCATGAGCTTTGCCCTTCCGGGGGCGCTGGGCGTCAAGTTGGCTCAGCCGGAGTCCAAGGTGCTGGCCGTCGTCGGCGACGGCGCGTTCCTGATGAACTCGCAGGAGATCGAGACGGCGGTCCGCGAGCGGATACCGCTGGTGGTGCTGATCTGGGACGACGGCGGGTATGGGCTCATCGAATGGAAGATGGATCTCGAACTCGGGGCGCACTACTACGTGAAATTTAACAACCCCGACGTGGTGACGTACGCGGAAAGCTTCGGCGCCAAGGGATATCGGATTAACAGCGCCGAGGAGCTGCTGCCGACGCTGCGCACCGCACTCGACGACGACGGCGTCTCGCTGATCAGCTGCCCGGTCGACTACTCGGAGAACTTACGGCTGACCGACCGGCTCGGCGAGCTGGACGAAACGCTGTAAATAACCCGTTGCGCGGGCGAGACGCTTGCCATGATGGAGAGATGACCGAGCGGGATCGCGACGAATCGGGCCGCCCGCGAAGCGCCCGACCGCGCGACGCCCTGGGCCGGCCACTCCCGCCGGGCAGCGAAGGCGTTCCGCGCGTACCGGACGACCTGGTGCTCGCGCCGGCCGAAACCCTCGCCTATGCCCAGGATCTGCTGGACCGAGGTCTCGCGTTCAACGCCCACGAGGTGCTCGAGGCCGCGTGGAAGAACGGTCCGGTCAACGAGCAGGCGCTGTGGCGGGGCCTGGCGCAGCTGGCGGTAGGGATCACCCACGCCCAGCGGGGCAACCTCAAGGGCGCAATCAGCCTGCTGCGCCGCGCCTCAGGCCATCTTGCGCACGAGGATCGGCCGGCACCGCACGCCATCGATGCCGCCGGGCTGGTGGACTACGTCGATGCGCTGATCGACGACCTCGCGGCCGGTGTCGAGGTCACCGCGTCACGGCTCCGACCCCGCCTGGTCGTTTGAAATATCCGGTACTCCAACAACATCGGCGTCTCGCGGTAGCTACGTCCCACTACCAGTCTTGTTGATTTTCCAAGAGGGTGACCCGGCGAAGTTCCACGACGAACCACAAGGTTGCGGCGACGGTGGCGAGAAGCGCGATGATCGCCACGGTGCTGAGCCATTCGTAATGTTGGTAGGCGGCAACCGTCAAACTGGCGATGATGCCGGACACGGCGACGCCGAGCAGAATGAACCCGGGCCAAAAGAAGTTGTCTTTCATGGTGAGGCCGGCGCGAGGATGTGCAGTCCGGTGCCGATCAGTCGGATCGTGATTTGTGTCTCCCATGGCTGCCTTTCGTCAGTCAATTCCCCAGTGACTCAGTAACATCGGGGCCTTCTGCGCCGCCGTCGTCCGGATCTCGGATGACCGCCGCTTCCGATCGATCAGGTCTTGGTCAAATTGAGCCGGACATCGCGGGGAAGGTAGACGTCGAAGAGCAGGATCGCGCCGATAGTCGTCACGAGCCAGACCATGATCGTGGCGGCGAGCCATGATGCGGTCCCAGAGATGTTGAGCCCGTGGGTCGACACCGAAGCAAGGCTCATCGCAACAAGGGTCAGGGTCAGGCCGGTACAGCCCAGCAAAAGCGACGCGTATCCACGAGGCAATTTCAAGATCTTCACCGACAGGGTCGTCTGCGTGATCGAGAAGAACACCACGGCGACGATGAGGCCCGATGCCGTCAGCACGACGTGGGGGACAGTTCTTGCCGCCAACGCCAACCCGATTGCCCACGTTGCCGACCGCGCAGCGGTTCGGAGCACGAAGTGGTTCACGACACTGGCGGCTTTACTACGGCGATATCGCATCGTGATCGGCGATGGGCGCGGGTAGCCTGATCGTCAAACCGTTTGATGTGGGCGGCGCTGGTTGGTGAGGTGACCATGGCGGCTCCTGAAAACTAACAGATAAGTAATTAAACTTTAGAAAATTATTGCGTGTAACGTCAAGGTTCTTATGATCACAAAGTAGGCGCGATGGACCAACTGCGACGCGATGCCTCAGGGATCGGTGCCCTCGCCGACCCGGTGCGCTACGAGCTGTATCAATTTGTGTGTTCGCAACCCGGCCCGGTGAGCCGCGATCAGGCGGCCGAAGTGGTCGGAATTGCCCGGCATCAGGCGAAGTTTCATCTGGACCGGCTGACCGCCGAGGGCTTGCTGGAATGTGACTACGCCCGGTTGACGGGCCGGTCCGGCCCGGGCGCGGGACGCACCTCGAAACTGTATCGGCGAGTACGTCGCGACATCGCCGTCAGCTTGCCGCAACGCCAGTACGAGTTGGCCGGGCGGCTGATGGGCGAGGCCATCGTCCAATCCCAGCAGAGCGGCGTGCCCGTCGTAGAGGTGTTGCACCGCAACGCCCACGACTACGGCCGGAGCATCGCGGATAGCGCGCTTCGCGCGGCCCGGCGGCCGCCGGGCGACGTGCGGGCGGCACTCAAGTTAGTGGCACGGTTGTTGCGAGAGTATGGCTACGAACCGGGTCAGGACGACGACGGCGTGTACCTGGTCAACTGCCCATTCCATGCGTTGGCTCAAGAGCAGACCGAATTGGCGTGCGGCATGAACCACGCGCTGATCAATGGGATGGTGGATGCGTTGAACCCGCGTTGCCTCGATGCCCGGCTGCAGCCCACCCCGGGCCGGTGCTGTGTAGTGGTCGCACCAAGTCCCGAATAGCTTTCGGGGACAGCGCAACTGTGCCGCGCGTGCGGTACATGCGGACATCGCGACGTGTCAAACATTCTGGGCCGGAACGGCTCTCGTTGCGCAACCGCCGAGCGGCTCAGGGGCGGAGGGGATTGACCCGGATGAAGTATTCACCCATGCTGATTTGCCCTGCCGCGAAAGCGATCAGATGCCCGATCTCATCGGGGGTGGGAAACCTGCCCTGCAAGACGCTGGTCGCGATCACACTGCGCACGGCGCACCGGTCGGCGTGCGGTAGGTCTGCGGACCGTTCGTCGACGATGTGCCACATCAGCGCCAGGTCATCTGCATCGTCCCACTTCACGACCGCTCACACGATCCTTACGGGTTGGTGAGCGATGGTGACCAGAGCTCCTCAAAGCTAACGGACAATAACTCATACCTTAGAACGGCGCGGCCTCCACATCAAGCTTCTGTTGTGAGAGCCGATGGTTTTTGCGCCAATACACGACATCGGTGGCTCAGGCGCTGCCGGCGTGCGCCGGGTAGGTCACGCGGTTGCGCTCGTCGACGACGGGCTTGGCGCCCCATTGCCCGAGTCGATGCTGGCGCGGGGCGGATCCGCTGATGAGGTGCCACACCGTCCAGCCTTGGGCGACAAGGCTGTTCGCGATCAGTTGCCGATGGCATCGCCACGGCACGGGCTCCCCGCACATGATCGCCACACGGTGGGAGCGGGCGAGAGTGATCAGTTCTGAAAGGCCGCGCTGGTATTCCTCGGTGAGGGTGTAGTCCGCGTAGTTCTTGAAGCTCGCATTTTGCCAGCCCGCGTTGATGGTGGGATCGACGCTTTGCTGACGGCGGCGCCCCCCGAGCTCGGGAACGTGAACATAGCCGATGCCGGCGTCGTTGAGCCAGCGCGACATCTCCGCGCTGCCGAACTGGGGGTTGCGTCGCGAGCCTGGCTGGGCGCGCACATCGACGAGCAGGTCGATGTGGGCGTGATCGAGCGGCTCCAAGAACGTCGGTATCGGGCACGTCCAGTGCCCGATGGTCCAGATTTCGTCCTCGTCGCTCATGGTGGTGTCGCGCTCGTCCTAGTCGATCTTCTCCAGGGCGTCGCCCTTGTGCATCGCGACGTGGTCGGTTTTGTCGCTTCTGATCTCGTACTGCGGGTCATCCTTCGTGCAATGCCGTTTGTGGCCTTTGTACTCGGTGTCACGCGTGTGCTTTTTGACGATGGTGCCGCTGACGTGACCGGCTTCCGAGTTCCACCTGACGTGGTCCCCGACCTTGAACTGTTTCGCCACCGTGTGCCTCCTTCGCGCGCGTCGCGGTTCGTTTCGGGGGTTTCCCCACCACCGCGACGAGTAACCGCCCGCGTGGTCGAATGGACGCATGCTGTTCCGCCAGCTGGAGTACTTCGTGGCGCTCGCCTCCGAGCGCCACTTCGCGCGCGCCGCACAGGCTTGCTACGTGTCCCAGCCGGCGCTCTCGGAGGCCATCCGCAAGCTCGAGCAGGAACTCAACGTCCCGCTGGTGCGGCGGGGGCAGCGCTTCGAAGGTCTCACCCCCGAAGGCGAACGGCTGGTGCCCTGGGCGCGGCGAATCCTCGCCGACCGCGACGCGCTCAAGCAGGAAGTCACCGCGCTGCAGGCCGGGATGACCGGCGAGCTGCGGCTCGGAGTGGTCCCGGCGGCCTCGACCACCGTTGCGCTGCTTACGGATCCGTTCTGTGCCGCGCATCCGCTGGTGCGGGTCAGGCTCGAGGTCAACCTGCGATCGGCCGGCATCGTCGAACGGGTCCGCAAGTTCGAACTGGACGCCGGGATCCTTTATCCGGACCAACAGGACACGGCCGACCTGCTGGTCACCCCGCTCTACCACGAGCAGCCGGTGCTCATCGCCGCCGCCGACCTGCTCGGCGGCGAGTCGGACACCATCGCGTGGGCGGACGCCGTGCAGCTGCCGCTGTGCCTGCTGACCCAGGGCATGCGTGGGCGCCGGGTCATCGACGACGCCTTGGCCACCCACGACCTCCAGGTGACACCGCAGCTGGAAACCGATTCCGTGGCAGCACTGTTCGCGCACGTCCGCACCGGCCGGTGGGCGAGCATCGTGCCCCAGCCGTGGATCCACACCCTCGGCATCCCCGCCGGGGCCCGCGTGCTGAGGCTGCGGCGCCCCTCGGTCACTTCGCTGATCGCGCTGGTCACCAACCGCGCCGAGCCGGGCTCGTTGCTGGCCCGCGCGTTGCGGCGGACCGCGCGCGAGGCCCGCATCGGCGCCATCCTCAGCGAGCAGTCCTAGCCGCCGCCTCCGCTGATCGGCGTCGCCTATCAGCCGGTCGGAATCACGTCTTGGACAGCCCCGTGGTCGCGCCGTGAGACTGGGCTTGATCGCCAGTCAAAGGAGAATTCAATGGCCAAGTGTGTGATGGTGCTCTACCCCGACCCTGTCGACGGATACCCACCGGCCTACGCGCGGGACAGCATCCCGACGATCCAGCAATACCCCGACGGCAGCACGGTGCCGACCCCGTCGACGATCGACTTCACCCCCGGTGAGTTGCTCGGCTGCGTGTCGGGCGCCCTGGGGCTGCGCAAATTTTTCGAAGACGCCGGGCACGAACTGGTGGTGACGTCGGACAAGGACGGCCCCGACTCAGAGTTCGAACGCGCGTTGCCCGACGCCGAAATCGTGATCTCGCAACCGTTTTGGCCTGCCTACCTGACCAAGGAACGCATCGCCAAGGCGCCCAAGCTCAAGCTCGCGCTGACCGCCGGCATCGGTTCGGACCACGTGGATCTGGATGCGGCAAAGGAGCGCGGCATCACCGTGGCCGAGGTGACCTACAGCAACAGCATCAGCGTCGCCGAGCACGCGGTGATGCAGATCCTGGCGCTGGTCCGCAATTTCGTCCCGTCGCACCGCTGGGCGGCCGAAGGCGGCTGGAACATCGCCGATTGCGTCGAGCGCGCCTATGACCTCGAGGGCATGGACGTCGGCGTGATCGCCGCCGGACGGATCGGGCGTGCGGTGCTGCGCCGGCTGGCGCCGTTCGACGTCAACCTGCACTACACCGACACCCGCCGGCTGGCACCGGACGTCGAGAAGGAACTGAACGTGACGTTTCATCCCACGGTGCAGGAGCTGGTGCGGGCGGTCGACGTGGTCTCGATACACTCGCCGCTGTACGCGGACACCCGCGCGATGTTCGACGAGAAGCTGATCTCGACGATGCGGCGCGGCTCCTACATCGTCAACACCGCCCGCGCCGAGGAGACCGTCCCGGAAGCGATCGCCGACGCGTTGCGCAGCGGGCAACTCGGGGGCTACGCCGGCGACGTGTGGTACCCGCAGCCACCACCGGCCGACCACCCGTGGCGGACGATGCCGAACAACGCGATGACGCCGCATGTTTCGGGCACCACGCTGTCGGCGCAGGCGCGTTACGCGGCCGGCACGCGGGAGATCCTGGAAAGCTGGTTCGCCGGCACGCCCATCCGCCCGGAGTACCTGATCGTCGAGGGCGGAAAGCTTGCGGGCACCGGTGCGCTGTCTTACCAGAAGTAGTCGTGGGACTGCGGATTCGCGGTCGACAACGCGGTGGGGGGCACGTAGCCGCCCACCAGCGCGCGATGCCACCACGCCCGGTCGCGTCGCAGCTCGGCCGGGGTCGTGAAGCGGTACTGGTAGAGCTGGGCTCGCACATACCGGGGCGGAGCCTCCGGGAACGGGTTGTGGCGCAACAGCCGCAGTGTCGGCCGGTCGTTGCGCAGCAGCCGCTGCAGGAACGGCCGCAGCCAGGGCTGCGCGTAGCCCGGGGAGATCGCGGCAAACCACATCAGCCAGTCCAGGCGCAGGTGGTACGGGGCCCATTGTCGCGGCAGCCGGCGCAATCCACCCGGCTTGCCTTTGAATTCGTATTCGCGCCAGACGGTCTGGTCGGTCAGGTGAGCATCGTCGGTACCCTCGATCACCACCTCACGGCGGATCCGTCCGATGCTGCCGAAGGCCCCATAGGTATTCACCAAGTGAAATGAGTTGAACGACATGTTCATTCGCTGGCGCGACGAAAGCATGTTGCGGATCGGCCAGTAGCTCATGAACAGCACCGCGGCCGTCACCGCGACAACCATGCCGGCAAACCACGCGGGCGTTGCCAGGCCGTTGTGCGCCCGAACAAGGCCCCGCGGCAGCAGCGACGCGACCGACGCGTCGTCGATGGCGCTGCACGCCAACAGAATCGTCACCCAGTTGAGCCAGGCGAAATTGCCCGACGCGACCAGCCACAGCTGGGTGACCACGATGATCGCCGCGGCCACGCTGGCCACCGGTTGCGGCGCGAACAATCCGAACGGCACGATCAGCTGCGCGAAATGGTTGCCCGCCACCTCGACCCGGTGCAGCGGCTTGGGCAGATGGTGGAAGAACCAGCTCAGCGGGCCGGGCATCGGCTGCGTCTCGTGGTGGTAGTACAGACACGTCAGATCGCGCCAGCATGGATCGCCGCGCAACTTGATCAGCCCGGCCCCGAATTCGACTCGGAACAAGAGCAATCGGACCATCCACAACGTGAGCACCGGGGGCGCCACGCCGTCGTTGCCGAGAAAGATCATCAGGAACCCGGTCTCGAGAAGCAAAGACTCCCAGCCGAACGAGTACCAGGTCTGCCCCACATTGACGATCGACAGATACAGCACCCACAGCGCCAGCCACATCGCCATCGCTGCCCACAGCGGCACCGCATCGGCCGCCCCGGCGAGCACGGCCGCCGACAGCGCCGCGCCGAACCAGGCCACCGCCGCGAACAGCCGATCGGAATAGCGCAGATGAAAGATGCTCGGCGTGCGCCAAAAAGACTGCGCCGCCACAAACCGCGGGATGGGCAGCATCCCGTGCTCGCCGATGAGCGCGCGAAATTGCGCGGCGGCGGCGACGAACGCCAGCAGATAGATCGCCGCGGCGCCACGCTCGAGGACCAGTCTGCCCACCCAGTATTCGGGCGCGGAAAACCAGCTCATGGCGCTCACTCCTCGATCGGTGGCTGTTACACCGACCCGCATATCCAGTCAATCAGCCGATAAACGGGATAGCCACTACCCGCCAAAACTATTCGGCACTATTCGTCGCCCGTCTCGCGCCGACGATCGGGCAACGCGATCACCGACGCGGTGAGCACCGCGAGTGAAATCAACGCCAGCAGTTGGATATTCGCCGAATGGCCCGCGTAGCCGTCTGCCGAGCGCCAGGGCTGCCGCGACAATGCCGCCCCGGCCAGGATCAGCCCCCCGGCACTGCCCACCAGCGCGAGGCGCTCCCAGCGTCGGCCGCCCAGCGCGTACCGCAGCCCCAGGGCGGCGCCCACCACCGCGGCGCCGCCGGCGCCGGCGATCACCACGCCCGCGGCCACCGCCGGGACCGCCGCCCACGCCCCGGGCCGCCATGGTTGCGCGGGGGCGTCCGCATCACGCCTTCGGGTGCGCCAGAACGCCAGCAGCGCCAGCAGCGGCAACAGGGCCAGTCCCACCGCCAGACCCGCGCGGTAGAGCGGGTTGGAGGCGAACGTCAGCGTGATGGTGCCGGGGTCGCCGGCGGGAACCACCCAGCCCTGCTGCCAGCCGTTGACGGCGATCGGCGTGAGGCGGGCCCCGGTGCCGGCGTGCGCCACCCAGCCGGGATTGATGCTTTCCGGGATGACCAGGACCCGGGGGGTGGCCGACGGGGGAGCCTGGACCTCGCGCCGGGCTGGGCCCCACTCCCGCCAGGACGAAACAGGTTGGGTCCGTGCGCTTTCGGTGGGAGCCGCGGTCGACAGCTCGGCCCCGTCGACCACGAACTGGGCGCCCGGACTGATCAACAACTCCTGATTGCCGGCGGGCAGCGCGATCGGGTCGCGGTCGCACGGCACCGCCGCCAGGGGCAGGTCATCGAGTATCGCCCCGACGGTGGTGTGGATCGCGGTGTGCACGAACCGGCCCGCGACCGCGATGACCGGACCGCGATCGCACCCGACGCTGACCTCACGGCCGCGGTTGCGGGCGGCGTCGGCGGGCGCGATCGCGTTGCCGTCGGCCCCGAGCGCGGCCACCTCGGCCAGCCCGGGCGGCTTGAGCTGGTCGAAGCCCAAAGCGTTGCGGTCGATGACGTCGTCCCAGTCCAGCAGGCTGACGGTCACGGTGTCGGTCACCCGGGGCTTCAGCGCGAGCGTCTGCACCCCACCGGAGCCGCCGCGGTCGGCATCGATCGCCGCCACTTGTGGGCCGTCACCCAGGTTGACGGCCACCATCGTCGGGCGCACGGGTAGAGCCGCCCGGCTGGCAACCAGACGCAATCCGGTGACCTCGGTAGGGTGCGGCAGGGTCAGCGTCAAGGTCGGCGGGGTCTTGTGCTGCACCACCCGCTGCGGCGCCGTCCAGGCCGTGCCCGGGTCGCCGTCGGTGGCCGCGTAGGCCGAACCCAGTACGTCCACCGCATCCGAATCCCCGTGTGCGACAGTGGTATTCGGTTCCTCGATCAGGGCGGCCAGCTTGGGTCCCTGCCGGGGCCGCACCCACACCGTCGGGGTCACCGACAGCGGCGCCGGCACGGTCAGCGTCCGGCTGAAGTTGACCGGCTCCTCCGGGGTCAGGGACATCGACGGCGCGCAGCGCACGGTGTCGGGCGCAAAGGCGCAACCCGGCCTGCCGAGTAGTTCCGATCCCAGGTCCCACCCCGTGATCGGCGCACCGGGCGGTCCGGGCACCCGCACGGTGTGGCGCAGGTCGACCTGGTGGGCGAACCCGGACGCGTCGTACTGCGTGATCGTCAGGTCGGTGATGCCGAACTGCACGCCGGCGGACCCGTCATCGGTGCCGGCCGCGGTGATGCGAACCCACGGGGTTTCGCCGTAGGGGAGCGCCGCGGCGAGCGGCTTGCCCGGCTCGTCGAACCGCAGCGTGGTGCTGCCTGTCGCCGTTTCGATCAGGATGCGGCGCACCTGGGAGCCGACGGCGGTTGCGCTGGGCGTCAACGTGATTGCCGCGTTGGTCACGGGGTGGTCGAAGTCGATCCGCATCCATTGGCCGACCGCGGCCTGCAGCGAGTTGGACACCCAGGCCGTCGCCGAGTCGCCGTCGACCGCGGCGGCCGGGGAGGTCGCGGGCGCGACGTCGGGCATCGCGGTGGAATCCGACGCCGAGCTCGACACCGTGATCCGCCCGCCCGTCCAGGCGCCGGTCACCGGCTCGGCGCCGGGGACGGGATAGTCGGGCACCCGGTTGTAGGTGTGCCGCGCGTCGCCGGGGGCCCGGATCGCCGACGAATGTTGGTCCACCCGACCGTAATCCGTCTCCCGCGCCACCGGGGTGTCGGTGACGGTCACGCCGGCCCCCGTCGGCAGCGGCAGCCCCGCGGCGCGGGCGTCGGCGGTCATCAGCGCCGGGCCCAGCGGCGGCTGGCCCAACAGCCGTCGCCGTTCGTCAAGGCGCAGCAGCACTTCCGGTCCGCCGTCGACCCGGGCCAGCCGGTCGGCGTCGACGAAGTAGGGCGTGGCGGGGTCGCTGACATCACCGTCGTCGCCGACCCGGTAAACCTCGATCGCCGGGTAGCGGGGCCGCAAACCGCTGTCCGCGACGAAGCCGGCCAGCGTGCCGGGCCCCACCGGGGCGCCGAACTGCGCCACCTTTCGCAGCCCCGGCGATCCCTCCACGGCGCGGTGCACCAGGATCGGGCGCGCCGAGCGTGACGTGTCGGGATCCAGGTCGTTGCGCACAACAAGATACGAAATACCTTGGCGCACAAGGGTATCTGCCAGACCGGCCGAGGGACGGCCGGCGGCGAAGAGGCGCTGCACCGAATCCAGCGCCCGGATGGTCTGCGGCGGGGTCAGCGGGATCGAATCCCGCACCCCCCACGGGCTGCTGCCCAGCACCTGCAGCGGCTCGTCGTGGCTGGTGCCCCACACCTGGGTGGCGAACGGCGCCCCCGGGACGACGAGCACCCGACCGGGAGTGGGTGCGCCCCTGTTGTGCTCGGTCAGCCAGTCGGCGGCTTGATGCCAATACGGCGGGATGGCGGTGAACGTCCCCGGTGGCGCCAGCCGACCGGTCCACGCCAGCGATGTGCTGACCATCAGCGCCGTCAGCACCACCATCGCGGCCGCCACCCGTTGGTCCCGCTCCGGGTGGGCGAACGCGCGCAGCCACACCGGCGTCGGGGCGCTGCCCGGCAGCGGTATCCGCCCCAGCAGCATGGCGATGCCCAGCGCCACCGGGATGCCGACCACCGACCCCAGCTTGTGCACGTTGCGCAGCGGCGCGCCGCCGGCGTCCAGGAAGGCCTGCACCGCGTGCGCCACCGGCGAGCCCAGCCCGCCGCTGTAGCCGACGGCCATCAACACCACCCCGACCAACAGCATCGTGACCAGCCGGCCGCGCGCCGGCATGGCGGCGGAGGCCAGCCCGGCCAGTCCGGCCGCCGCGACCAGGCAGGTGCCCAGGATGGCCGCCGACCCGGTCACCAGCGGCGCGCCCGCGGTGGCGTTCGGGGCCACGTACGGGGTCCAGCTGTCGGTGCCGCGCAAAATCTCGGTCAGTGACGACCATTGCGTTGTTACGCCGGAGGATTCGATGAAGTCCAGGAACGGCGGGCTGATGGCGCGCAGCATCACCAGCGCCACCACCCACCACAGCGTGGCCAGCAGAAGGGCCAGCAGCCACCACCCGGTGTAGCGCCACCACCGCCGGTTCGGTCGGTGGCATGCCCACCAGATCACCGCGGGCAGGCAGCCGGCCAGGGTCGCGATGGCGTTGACGGCGCCCATCAGCGCCACGGCCAGGCCGGCCCGCGCGGCCAGCGCGCGCACCGACCGATCCGTCGACGCCCGCAGCGCGAGGATCGTGGGCAGCAACACCCAGGGCGCCAGCATCATCGGCAAGGTTTCCGACGAAATCGATCCGAGGGTGGTCAGCACCCGCGGCGACAGCGCGAACGCGGCCGCGGCGATCACCCGCGACGCCGGGCTGCCAACACGCAGCGCCTCGGCGACCCGCAACAGTCCCCAGAAGCCGACGGTGAGCAGCAGCGCCCACCACAGCCGCTGGGTGATCCAGCCGGGCACGCCCAGCGCGTGGCCGATCAGGAAAAAGGTGCCGTGCGGGAACAGGTATCCGTAGGCCTGGTTCTGCGCCTGCCCGAACGGCAGCTCGCTGTTCCACAGATTGGTGGCGCGGGCCAAAAAGCGCAGCGGGTTGGCGGTCAGGTCGAGCTTGGTGTCGGGGGAGATACGCCCCGGCGACTGTGCGAACGTCAGCGCCAGCGCGGTCGCGCCGACCAACCACAACCAGCGGCGCGATAGGGGCCCGGCCGTCGCGCACGAGACCGACGATGCGGTCCCCGACGTCGACCGGTTAGCTACGGTTGCCGTACTCGACCCGGTTGAGCACTGACGACTGCGGATCGCCCCCGGGAAGTGGCGGTTTCGTGTCTTGCTGGACCATCAACGTGATCCCGAAGATCGCGGCCGCGCCGAGCAACAGGCCAACCACAACGCTCGCTGCGGCGGGCGCAACGATCCGGTTCATCGACGGCTCCTGAGGTTTTGCGGGGCTTGCGGTCGTGACTTCAACCTAGCGCCAACCTAGCAGAAGAGCGGTCGGCCGATCGGAGCGCTCGTCACCAGTGCAGACAGTGTCCGTGGATACAGCGGTCGCCGTATTGCACCTGATAGGGCAGGGCCGGACGCGGGGGCGCCTGCACGCGGACGGCGGTGTCGTCGGCCACGGCGAGCGTGATGCCGACCGTCATCGCGACCCCGATGGACAAACCCACCGCGAAGCTGGCGGCGGCCCCTATCGTGAAACCGCTCATCGCCCGGTGACCTCCCCTGATCGCCAACGTATCTGCTGATGCCCCCTGGGGCCGGGGACGAAACGCCCCCCGTGAAAGCATGGCCCGATGGCATTTTCGCGCACCTTCGCTGTGCTCGCGGCCGCGTCGGCGCTGGTGGCCGGCTGCGCCCACCACCCCGCGCCCCCACCCGCTCACTCGTCGACGCCGAGCAAGCCCGCGGCCGCGCCGGCGCCCCCGGTGTGTGCCGACCCGGCGGCGGTGCCGGCAGCGCTGGGCCTCCGCGACAAGCTGGCCCAACTGCTCATGGTGGGCGTGAAGAACGCCGACGACGCCCGGGCCGTCGTCACCAGCTACCACGTCGGCGGGATCTTCATCGGCAGCTGGACCGACCTGACGATCTTCCAGGGGCCGCTGGCCGACATCAGCGCCAAGGCGGGACCGCTGCCGCTGGCGGTCAGCGTCGACGAAGAGGGCGGCCGGGTTTCGCGGCTGAAAACCCTGATCGGCACGTCGCCGTCGGCCCGGGAGCTGGCACAGACCCAAACGGCCCAGCAGGTCCACGACTTGGCGGCCGAGCGCGGCAGGAAAATGCGCGACCTGGGCATCACCGTCGATTTCGCCCCCGTGGTCGACGTCAGCGACGAGGACCCCGACGCCGTCATCGGCAACCGCTCGTTCAGCGCGGACCCGCAGACGGTGACCGAGTACGCCGGGGCCTACGCGCAGGGTCTTCGCGACGCCGGGCTGCTGCCTGTGCTCAAGCATTTCCCCGGCCATGGGCACGGCTCGGGCGATTCGCACACCGGCGGTGTGGTCACACCGCCGCTGAGCGATCTGCAAACCAGCGACCTGGTGCCCTACCGGACGCTGGTCGCCTCCCCGCCGGTCGGGGTCATGGTGGGCCACTTGCAGGTTCCCGGTCTCACCGGCGATGCCCCTGCCAGCCTGAGCCCCGAGGCGGTGCAGCTGCTGCGCAACGGCGTCGGCTACAAGGGCCCGCCGTTTACCGGCCCGGTGTTCAGCGACGACCTGTCCAGCATGGCCGCCATCTCTGACCGTTACGGCGTGTCGGAGGCGGTGCTGCGCAGCCTGCGCGCCGGCGTCGACGTCGCGCTGTGGGTCACCACCGACGAGGTGCCTGCGGTCCTGGACCGGTTGCAACAGGCGGTGGCATCCGGCGACCTCCCGGCCAAGCAGGTCGACGATTCGTTGGTGCGGGTGGCGACGATGAAGGGTCCCGGCCCGACCTGCGGGCACTAATCGCTGTGCGGCCCGGCGGCATTGCTTACTCTTGAGTCAGATAGACGGGCTAGAGAGGCGCAGCGATGGCGGGTGGTACCAAGCGGTTACCGCGTGCCGTCCGCGAGCAGCAGATGCTCGACGCCGCCGTACAGATGTTCTCGGTCAACGGCTACCACGAGACGTCGATGGACGCCATCGCCGCGCAGGCGCAGATCTCCAAGCCGATGCTCTACCTGTACTACGGCTCCAAGGAGGACCTGTTCGGCGCCTGCCTGAACCGCGAAATGAGCCGGTTCATCGACGTGGTGCGCGCGGACATGGACTTCGGGCAGAGCCCGAATGACATGCTGCGCAACACGATCGTGTCGTTCATGCGCTACATCGACGCCAACCGGGCGTCCTGGATCGTGATGTACACCCAGGCCACCAGCTCCCAGGCGTTCGCCCACATGGTGCGCGAAGGACGCGAGCAGATCATCGACCTGGTGGCGGGGCTGGTGCAGGCCGGCAGCCGCACCCCGCGGCCCGACCGTGAGCACGAGATGATGGCCGTGGCGCTGGTGGGCGCCGGCGAGGCGGTGGCCAATCGGCTGTCCACCGGCGACATCGATGTCGACGAGGCGGCCGAGCTGATGATCGACCTGTTCTGGTACGGCCTCAAGGGCTCGCCGGAGGAGCGGGAAGCGGCCCGGTCCCAGCCAGGTGGCCCGGACGCGGCCGGCGACTAGACTCCCCTTCTTCGTCAGGTGGCCCGAATGCCCGTCCCCCGCACGGACCGCGGCAACCTCGACTTCTTTTGCGCCGTAATCATCGTCGGGTTGCTGGCCGGCGTCGCCGGCTTGGCGACGACGTTCGTGCTGCGGGCCGTCCAGCACGCCACCTACCACTACAGCTTCGGCACGCTGCTGGCCGGCGTCGCCGCCAGCAGCCCGATCCGCCGAGTCGTCGGCCCGATGATCGGTGCCGCACTGGCCGCGCTCGGCTGGTGGCTGCTACGGCGCTGCACCGACGTGCCACCCCTGGCGGAAACCATCACCCGCCGCGAACGCGTGCCGCGGCTGTCCTGGAGCATCGACGCGCTGCTGCAGGTGGTGCTCGTCGGGTCGGGGGCATCGCTCGGGCGCGAAGGGGCGCCACGCCAATTCGCCGCGGCACTTGGCGATTTGGCGACCGGATGGCTCAAGCGGCTCTCCCCGCGCGACCGCGAGGTCCTGCTGGCCTGCGCGGCGGGGGCGGGGCTGGGCGCGGTGTATGCGGTTCCGCTGGCCGGGGCGCTGTTCTCGATCCGGATCCTGCTCACCACGTGGCAGCCGCGTGCGGTGGGCGGGGCGTTCCTGTCCTCCGGCTTGGCGGTCGCCGTCGGCTCGGCCATCACGCGTGATCAACCCAATCTGGCGTGGCCGATCGGGGAGTCGACTTATCTGCTGACCGCGCACGGATTGCTGTTGGCGCCGGTGGCTTTCGCGGTGGGGTGGGCCTTCAACCGGTTGACGGCCGCGGCGCGGCCCGCGCGCCCGATGCGAAGCTGGGTGCTGATCCCGGCGCTGGCCGGGGCGGGCCTGGTGATGGGTGTCTGTTCGCATTGGTGGCCCGAGTTACCCGGCAACGGCCGCAGCATCCTGACGGTCAGCCTGGACAGCGGCATGACCTTGGTGTCGGCGCTGGCGATCCTGGTGCTCAAACCGCTTCTGACAGCGCTGTTCCTGCGCGCCGGCGGGGCCGGCGGACTGTTGACACCGTCGCTGGCCACCGGCGCAGCCGCTGGAGCGGCGTTGGTGCTGGCGATCAACTGGGCGAGCGGGACGCATCTGCACGTGCCGGCGGTGTCGCTGGCCGGGGCCGCCGGCGTGCTTGCGGTGACCCAGGGCTCGCCGATCTGGGCGGCGATCTTCGTCTGGGAACTCGCGCGCCCGCCGCTGTGGTTGTTTGCGCTGTTCCTGCTGACCGCCACCGCCGCCCACGCGCTGAAAGTGCTTGCCTGCGGCCGTAGTTCGACGCACGCGGGCTAGCGGATCCCCGGCGCTAGAGCGGCCGGACCGTGCCGGTCAGGTGTGGGTAACCCTTGGCGATGTTGCGCAGCGAAAGGTCCCAGCCGTCGTCGTGTTCGTCGATGTAGAGGCCCGCCGTCGCGGGCAGCACCAACGGCTTGCCAAAGCGCACCGAGTACCGCACCGCATCGGGAATCTGCGCTTCGACATTGGCCAATACGGCTGCCGCGGTGAACATTCCGTGCGCGATCACCGTCGGGAACCCGAACAGCTTGGCCGCGACCGAGTTGGTGTGGATCGGGTTGTGATCGCCCCCGACGTCGGCGTAGCGCCGGATCAGCCCCGGGCTGATGCGCAGCACGGTGGACGGCGGAGCCAGCTTGGGCTGCTTCTGCGGGGGCGGCTTGGGTCCGTCGGACAGGCTGGTGCGCTGCTGGTGCAGGAACGTCGTCACCTGATGCCAGGCGGTGTCGTTGCCCACGCTGACGTCGGTCACCAAATCGACCAACAGACCCTTGCGGTGCTCGCGCAGGTTCTCGGCGTGCACGCGCACGCCGACGGTGTCGGTGACCGCGATCGGGCGGTACTGCGTGATGTGGTTCTCGGTGTGCACCGATCCCATTGCGGCGAAGGGGAAGTCGAAACCGGTCACCAGCGACATCAGCGCCGGAAAGGTCAGCGCGAACGGGTAGGTCAGCGGGACGTGATTGCCGTAGCGCAGGCCGGTCACCCCCGCGTACTCGGCCACATTGGCGCGCTCGATCGGCAGTTCCTCGATGGTCACCGTGCGGGTGGGCAGCTCGTTTCCACGGGACACCACCGGGAGCGCCCCGGCGGCCGCGCGCAGCATGTTCTTCAGACCGCTTGGCTGGTTCATCACTGTCTCCTGACGCTCAGGCGCCCAGCATGGCCTGGCCGCAGACGCGAATGACGTTGCCGGTCACCGCGTTCGACGCCGGGCTGGCGAAATAAGCGATGGCCTCCGCGACGTCCACCGGCTGGCCGCCCTGCAGCAGCGAGTTCATCCGGCGGCCGACCTCGCGGGTGGCCAGCGGAATGGCGGCCGTCATCTGGGTTTCGATGAATCCCGGTGCGACGGCGTTGATGGTGATGCCCTTGTCGTAGAGCTCGGGCGCCAGCGCCTGCGTCAGGCCGATCATCCCGGCCTTGGTGGTGGCGTAGTTGGTCTGGCCGCGGTTGCCCGCGATGCCGGCCATCGACGACAAACCGACCACCCGGCCCCCCTCGCCGATGCTGCCGTTGGCGACCAGGCCCTCGGTAAGGCGCAGCGGCGCAAGCAGATTCACCGCCAGGACGGCGTCCCAGCGCGCGTCGTCCATGTTGGCCAACAGCTTGTCGCGGGTGATCCCCGCGTTGTTGACCAGCACGTCGGCGCGGCCGCCGTGGTGCTCGCGCAGGTGCTCGGTGATCTTGTCGACGGCGTCGGGGGCGGTGACGTCGAGCCACAGCGCGGTGCCCCCGACCCGGCTGGCCGTCTCGGCCAGCGCCTCGGCGGCCGATTCGACGTCGATCGCGACGACGCGGGCGCCGTCGCGGGCGAACACCTCGGCGATCGTCGCGCCGATGCCGCGGGCCGCGCCGGTCACGATCGCGACCTTGCCGTCCAGCGGCCGCTCCCAGTCATTCGGGGGTGTGGAGTCCGCCTCCCCGACGTAGAAGACCTGGCCGTCGACGTACGCGGACTTGGCCGACAGGATGAACCGCATGGTCGATTCCAGGCCCGTCGCAGCGGGTTTGGCGTCCGGTGACAGATACACCAGCGCCACCGTGGTGCCGTTGCGCAGCTCCTTGCCCAGCGAGCGGGTGAAGCCCTCCAGGGCGCGCTGCGCGATCCGCTCGTGCGGGCTGGCGGCGCCGTCGGGCGTGGTGCCGACCACGGCCACGCGTGCGGAGTGGCCCAGGTTGCGCAGCAAGGGGGTGAAGAACTCGTACAGCCCCTTGAGCCCTTCGGGCGTGGTGATGCCGGTGGCATCGAACACCAGGCCGCCGAACTTGTCGGCCCAGCGCCCGCCCAGGTTGTTGCCCACCAGGTCGTAGTCGGCGTCCAGCGCCGCGCGCAGCGGCTCGACGACTCTGCCCTCCCCGCCGATCAGCAGCGACCCGGCCAGCGGTGGATCACCGGCGCGGTAGCGGCGCAGCGTCTCGGGTTGGGGGACACCGAGCTGCTTGGCGAGAAATGAGCCAGGACCGGAGTTGACGATCTGAGAGAACAGATCGGACGAGACCTTGGGAGCCACCGGAGCTACCTTCCATGTTCTTGCGAAGTCGGGGTATGCCTACACCACAACGGTATCGAGGACGAACTTACTGCAGAGTAAGAACAGTGGGTAGTATGGCCCCAGACGGGCGAATCCCAAACCAACAGACCGCGAAAGCACGGAGAAGACAGTGGCACCTGCAAGTTCTGAGGCAAGTACACCGGCTGCTCAGCGCAGCTCCGAGCGGCGTCGCGTCGCCATCCTGGGTGGGAACCGCATCCCGTTCGCCCGCTCCGACGGCGCCTATGCCGAGGCGTCCAACCAGGACATGTTCACCGCGGCGCTGGGTGGCCTGGTGGATCGCTACGGGCTGGCCGGGGAGCGGCTCGGCGTGGTGGTCGGTGGCGCAGTGCTCAAGCACAGCCGGGACTTCAACCTGACGCGCGAATGCGTGCTGGGTTCGCAGCTCGCGTCCTACACGCCGGCGTTCGATCTGCAGCAGGCCTGCGGGACCGGGCTGCAGGCGGCGATCGCCGCCGCCGAGGGGATCGCGGCCGGCCGCTACGAGGTGGCCGCCGCCGGTGGGGTGGACACCACCTCCGACGCGCCGATCGGCCTCGGTGACAACCTGCGTCGCACCCTGCTCAAGTTGCGCCGGGCCAAGTCGAACGTGCAACGGCTGAAGCTGGTGGGCACGCTGCCCGCGACCCTGGGTGTGGAGATCCCGGTCAACAGCGAACCGCGCACCGGGCTGTCCATGGGGGAGCACCAGGCGATCACCGC
Source organism: Mycobacterium sp. NTMscope_MAC_269 (assembly GCF_976985695.1). Taxonomy (NCBI): domain Bacteria; kingdom Bacillati; phylum Actinomycetota; class Actinomycetes; order Mycobacteriales; family Mycobacteriaceae; genus Mycobacterium; species Mycobacterium sp. NTMscope_MAC_269. Next base: position 4,359,685 of record NZ_OZ335668.1, on the reverse strand, counting down.
CAAGCAGATGGGCATCTCCCGCGTCGCCCAGGACGAGCTGGCCGCCGCCAGCCACCGCAACATGGCCGCCGCCTACGACCGTGGCTTCTTCGACGATCTCGTCACCCCGTTCCTGGGGCTGTACCGCGACGACAACCTGCGTGCGGACTCGTCGGCGGAGAAGCTGGCCAAGCTGCGGCCGGTGTTCGGCGTGAAGGCCGGCGACGCGACGATGACTGCGGGCAACTCGACCCCGCTGACCGACGGCGCGTCGGTGGCACTGCTGGGCACCGACGAGTGGGCGCAGGCGCACTCGCTGACCCCGCTGGCCTACCTGGTGGACTCCGAGACGGCGGCGGTCGACTACGTCAACGGGCGCGACGGCCTGCTCATGGCCCCGACCTACGCGGTGCCGCGGCTGCTCGCCCGCAACGGCCTGAGCCTGCAGGACTTCGACTTTTACGAAATCCACGAGGCATTCGCGTCGGTGGTGCTGTGCCACCTGCAGGCCTTCGAGTCCGAGGAGTACTGCAAGGGGCGGCTGGGCCTGGACGCCGCGCTGGGCTCGATCGACCGGTCCAAGCTCAACGTCAACGGCTCCTCGCTGGCCGCCGGCCACCCGTTCGCCGCCACCGGCGGGCGGATCCTGGCGCAGGCCGCCAAGCAGCTCGCGCAACGCAAGGCCGAGCAGAAGGGCGCGGGCAAGCCCGTGCGCGCCCTGGTCTCGATCTGCGCGGCGGGCGGCCAGGGAGTGGCCGCGATCCTGGAAGCCTGACCGCTGGGGCCCATGAGATGGGTCACATCGGGTTAGCGATCAGAGGCGACGGGTATCCGTGACCCCGGATAGCCCCGTGTTGTGGTCTGACCCCCCGACCCCGACGGCAATACGGGGCATCCCCCGGAACGACCGCCTGTCAGCCTTTGCCGACGGGCGTACGAAAAGGGCCGCCGCTGGAGTGAGGGGATCCAGCGGCGGCCTTTTTGGCTTTTCGGACGGTCGGCCTACGCAAAATCCCCCGCCTCGCACGCGAAGCGGGGGATTTGTGCGTGCTGTCGAGCGGCCTAGAAGGCGGCCTCGTCGAGCTCCATGATGTCGTTGTCCAGCGCCTCGACGACCTCGCGGGTGCTGGTCAGCATCGGCAGGAAGTTCTTCGCGAAGAACGATGCCACCGCGATCTTGCCCTCGTAGAAGGACTTCTCCTCGCCGCTGGCGCCGGCATCGAGCGCCGCCACGGCCACGGCCGCCTGGCGCTGCAACAACCAGCCGATGACCAGGTCACCGACGCTCATCAGGAAGCGCACCGACCCCAGGCCCACCTTGTACAGGCTGGTCACGTCCTCCTGGGCCGCCATCAGGTAGCCGGTCAGCGAGGCCGCCATCGCCTGAACGTCGGTCAGGGCCTTGGCCAGGTACTCCCGCTCGGTCTTCAGCCGCCCGTTGCCGGACTCGCTGTCGACGAACTTCTGGATCTGCTCGGACACGTGGGCCAGTGCCACACCCTTGTCGCGGACGATCTTGCGGAAGAAGAAGTCCTGCGCCTGGATGGCGGTGGTGCCCTCGTAGAGCGAGTCGATCTTGGCGTCGCGGATGTACTGCTCGATCGGGTAGTCCTGCAGGAAGCCGGACCCACCGAAGGTCTGCAGGCTCTCGGTGAGCTTGGCGTACGCCTGCTCGGAGCCCACACCCTTGACGACCGGCAGCATCAGGTCGTTGACCTTGACGGCCAACTCGGCGTCCACACCGTGCAGGGCCTCGGCGACGGCCGAGTCCTGGTAGGTGGACGTGAACAGGTACAGCGCGCGCAGACCCTCGGCGTAGGCCTTCTGGGTCATCAGCGACCGGCGCACATCGGGGTGGTGCGTGATGGTCACCCGCGGTGCGGTCTTGTCGGTCATCTGGGTCATGTCCGCGCCCTGGACGCGAGACTTCGCGTACTCCAGCGCGTTCAGGTAGCCCGTCGACAGGGTCGCGATGGCCTTGGTGCCGACCATCATGCGGGCCTGCTCGATCACGTCGAACATCTGCGCGATGCCGTTGTGCACCTCGCCGACCAGCCAGCCCTTGGCGGGGACGTCGTGCTGGCCGAAGCTCAGCTCGCAAGTCGCCGACACCTTCAGGCCCATCTTGTGCTCGACGTTGGTGACGAACACGCCGTTACGCTCGCCCAGCTCACCGGTCTCGAAGTCGAACAGGAACTTGGGAACGAAGAACAGCGACAGCCCCTTGGTGCCGGGTCCGGCGCCCTCGGGGCGCGCCAGCACCAGGTGGAAGATGTTCTCGAACAGGTCGCCGGAGTCGGCGGAGGTGATGAATCGCTTCACACCGTCGATGTGCCATGAACCGTCGTCCTGCTTGACGGCCTTGGTCCGCCCGGCGCCGACGTCGGAGCCGGCGTCCGGCTCGGTGAGCACCATGGTCGAACCCCAACCGCGCTCGGCGGCCAGGACGGCCCACTTCTTCTGCTCCTCGGTGCCGAGGTGGTACAGGATGTTGGCGAACCCCGCGCCACCGGCGTACATCCACACGGCCGGGTTGGCGCCCAGGATGTGCTCGTGCAGCGCCCACAGCAGCGACTTGGGCATCGCCACGCCGCCGAGGGCCTCGTCGATGCCGACCTTGTCCCAACCGGCCTCGATGACGGCGTGTACGGACTTCTTGAAGGATTCCGGCAGCGTCACCGAGTGCGTCTTCGGGTCGAAGACCGGCGGGTTGCGGTCGCCCTCGACGAACGAGTCGGCGATCGGCCCCTCGGCCAGTCGGCTGATCTCGTTCAGCATTTCGCGGGCGGTGTCGACGTCCAGGTCGGCGTATTCGCCCTGGCCTAACGCCTTGTCAACGCCCAACACCTCGAACAGGTTGAACGCCTGGTCGCGGACGTTGCTCTTGTAGTGGCTCACTACGGTCCTCCTCGTTGAGAATGCCACTTGTGGTTGGGTACTAGGTCTAAGTTACCCACCAGTAACAACACCTAAAATATCGTTAGCGTCAGTGGGATGCAAGCCGATGTGACCTAGATTTCATTGCCTAATTAACCAACCGGTTGGGAAGGACGTGCTGATGCCGGCGAAAACCGGATTTACCTGCGGTGACGGCGGCGGCACGACCGGTGTGCGAGGCGTCACTGCGGTGCCGACCGTCGACCTGCGGGACGATCCCGGGCGGCTACGGGATGGTCTGCGCGACGCCGGGCACCGGGTCGGATTCTTCTATCTGACCGGCCACGGGGTGCCACCGGAATTGGTGACGCGGGTGCTCGAGGCCGCGCGCCGGCTCTTCGAGCTGCCGCAGCGGGACAAGGACTCGGTCGCCATGGTGAACAGCCCGCATTTCCGCGGCTACACCCGGCTCGGTGGCGAGGTGACCCGCGGCGAGGTGGATTGGCGCGAGCAGATCGACATCGGGCCGCAACGGCCGCCGATCGGCGGGCTGGGTAGGTCCGACTACCGGTGGCTACAGGGCCCGAACCAGTGGCCGGCCGCGCTGCCCGAACTGCCCGGAATCGTCGAGGAGTGGGATGCCGCGCTGTCCTCGGTGGCGCGCACCCTGCTGCGACATTGGGCGGCCGCACTGGGCAGTCCGGCCGACGTGTTCGACCCGGCCTTCGCCGCCACCCCGGCCACGCTGATCAAGATCATTCGCTACCCGGGACGCGCGGCCAGCGCCCAGGGGGTGGGTGCGCATCGGGACGCCGGGGTGCTCACGCTGCTGCTGGCGGAGCCGGGCAGCCGGGGGCTGCAGGTGCGGCGAGGCGCCGACGACGACTGGATCGACGTGCCCCCGCGCGAGGGCGCGTTCATCGTCAACATCGGTGAGCTGCTGGAGGCGGCGACGCGCGGCTACCTACGGGCCACCGAGCACCGGGTCAACCTGGAGGGCCCGGCCGGTGTCCGGATCTCGGTGCCCTACTTCTTCAATCCGCGCCTCGACGCGCGGATACCGGTGCTGTCGCTGCCCCCGGAGCTACGGGCGCTCACGGCGCGCACCGACCGACCTTGGACGCCGTCGGACGATCCCGACGACCCCATCTTCTCGGTCTACGGCCGCAACGCCTGGAAGAGCCGACTGCGTTCGCACCCCGATGTCGCCTCCGCGCACGGATTTTCGGCTGGCCCGGACGAGCCGGAATGACGCAGAATGACTCAGGGTGGCTGCGACGGCGCGACGCGCGCCGGGTAGGGTCACACCCGTAAATACGTCTGGGGCTCTAGGGGCGAAAAAGTCCGGTGAACTCGAACAACAAGCTGACAGCGTCGTCACTTCGTGAGGCCTTCGGTCATTTCCCGTCAGGTGTGGTGGCGATCGCCGCCGAGGTGAACGGAACCCGCGAGGGCCTGGCCGCCAGCACCTTCGTTCCCGTCTCGCTGGACCCGCCATTGGTGTCGTTCTGCGTGCAGAACACCTCGACGACGTGGCCCAAACTCAAGGACCTGCCCATGCTGGGCATCAGCGTGCTCGGCGAGGAGCACGACGAGGCCGCCCGCACCCTGGCCGCCAAGACCGGCGACAGGTTCGCCGGGCTGGAGACGGTCTCCAAGACCACCGGCGCGGTGTTCATCAAGGGCACCGGACTCTGGCTGGAAAGCGCGATCGAGCAACTCATTCCGGCCGGGGATCACACGATCGTGGTGTTGCGGGTCAGCGAGGTGACCGTGGACGCCGAGGTGGCGCCCATCGTGTTCCACCGGAGCAATTTTCGCCGTCTCGGCGCCTGACGCGGGCTTTTCGGTTCCGACGGGCCGCTAGGGGCGGTGGCTCAGTTCTTCCCGAAAGCCTTGGATGCGGGTCTCGAGTTCGGCGGCGTCGTTGTGCCTGCCCTCTTTGTGTGCGAGCTGGGCGCGCACCGACAATTGCCTGATCGCGGTCCGAATGTTGTTGATGCTGGCGGTCTCTCGCCTCAGTTCCATGAGCTGCCTTTCCGGTCGTGGTCACATGGCCGCCTGGGGCGGCCCGACAGGATGCAGTTTGGTTACCCGGGTACCGCGGCGGCCTAACCCCGCGGATCGGGTGGGCGCGCGCGGCGCCCGCGCTCAGCGACGGAACAGCTTGTTACCGAGCCAGACCACCGGGTCGTACTTGCGCCCGGCGACGCGCTCCTTCATCGGGATGATCGCGTTGTCGGTGATCTTGATGCCCTCGGGGCAGACTTCGGTGCAGCACTTGGTGATGTTGCACATCCCGATGCCCGCGTCCTCCTGGGCGAGGTCGCGGCGGTCCCCGGTGTCGAGGGGATGCATCTCCAATTCCGCGATGCGGATGAAGAAGCGGGGACCGGCGAACGACTTCTTGTTGTCCTCGTGGTCGCGGATCACGTGGCACACGTTCTGGCACAGGAAGCACTCGATGCACTTGCGGAATTCTTGGGACCGCTGAACATCCTCCTGCGCCATCCGGTACTCGCCGGGCTGCAGGTCCTTGGGCGGCGCGAAAGACGGTATCTCGCGGGCCTTCTCGTAGTTGAACGAGACGTCGGTGACCAGGTCCCGGATCACCGGGAACGTCCGCATCGGCGTGACGGTGACGACCTCGTCCTCGGCGAACGTGGACATCCGGGTCATGCAGAGCAGTCGCGGATAGCCGTTGATCTCCGCCGAACACGAGCCGCACTTGCCCGCCTTGCAGTTCCACCGGACCGCCAGGTCGGGCGTCTGGGTCTGCTGCAGGCGATGGATGATGTCGAGGACGACCTCACCCTCGTTGACCTCGACGGTGAAGTCCTGCAGACCACCGTTGGCATCGTCGCCGCGCCACACCCGCATCGTCGCGTTGTAGGTCATTTACTTCTCCGTCCTGGGGGTCCGCCCTGGGTGCCCGGCGAGTTCCTCGTCGGTGTAGTACTTCTCCAGCTCGGCGATCTCGAACAGCTCCAGCAGATCGGGTCGCATGGGCGTCTGATCCTTCTTCGTGATGGTGATGTCGGGAATCACCTCGTCGCCGCCGGCCGCCTCGCAGACCAGCAACAGCTTGCGCCACGACGAGTCCATCGACGGGTGATCGTCGCGGGTGTGCCCGCCGCGGCTCTCGGTGCGCTGCAGCGCGGCCTTGGCGACGCATTCGCTGACCAGCAGCATGTTGCGCAGGTCGAGGGCCAGATTCCAACCCGGGTTGTAGCGGCGTTGCCCCTCCACGTACAGGTTCTTGAACCGCTCCCGCAGTTTGTCGAGCCGGGCCAGGGCCTCGGCGATCTCGTCGGCATTGCGGATGATGCCCACCAGGTCGTTCATCGACTGCTGCAGTTCGAGCTGCAGCGTGTAGGGGTTCTCGCCGGGGGCGCCGCCCGCCGGTGCCTCGAAGGGGGCCAGCGCCCGCTTCGCCGCCGTGTCGACGGCGCCTTCGCCGATCGTCGGACGGCTGCTCAGTGCCCGCACGTAGTCGGCGGCGCCCAGGCCGGCGCGCCGGCCGAACACCAGCAGGTCCGACAGCGAGTTGCCGCCGAGCCGGTTCGAGCCGTGCATACCGCCGGAGCATTCGCCGGCGGCGAAGAGCCCGGGCACGGTGGCCGCGCCGGTGTCGGCGTCGACCTCGATGCCGCCCATCACGTAGTGGCAGGTCGGCCCGACTTCCATCGGCTCCTTGGTGATGTCGACCCCCGCCAGCTCCTTGAACTGGTGGTACATCGACGGCAGGCGCCGGTTGATCTCCGCCGGCGTGAGCCGCGACGCGATGTCGAGGAAGACGCCGCCGTGTGGGCTGCCCCGGCCGGCCTTGACCTCGGAGTTGATCGCGCGCGCGACCTCGTCGCGCGGCAGCAGGTCAGGGGTGCGGCGGGCCGAGTCGTTGTCCTTCAGCCACTGGTCGGCCTCTTGCTCGGTTTCGGCGTACTGCCCCTTGAACACCGGCGGGATGTAGTCGAACATGAACCGCTTGTCGTCGGAGTTCTTCAGCACCCCGCCGTCGCCGCGGACACCCTCGGTGACCAGGATCCCTTTCACACTCGGCGGCCACACCATGCCCGTCGGGTGGAACTGGACGAACTCCATGTTGATCAGCGACGCGCCCGCCCGCAGCGCCAGCGCGTGGCCGTCGCCGGTGTACTCCCACGAGTTCGACGTGACCTTGAACGACTTGCCGATACCGCCGGTGGCCAGCACCACCGCCGGCGCCTCGAACAAGATGAAGTTTCCGCTTTCGCGGATGTAGCCGAACGCCCCCGCGATCGCGTCGCCGTCCTTGAGCAGCTCGGTGATCGTGGTTTCGGCGAACACCCTGATGCGCGCCTCGTAGTCGCCGAGTTCGGCGTAATCCTCCTGCTGCAGCGAGACGATCTTCTGCTGCATGGTGCGGATCAGCTCCAGGCCGGTGCGGTCACCGACGTGCGCCAGCCGCGGGTAGGTGTGCCCGCCGAAGTTGCGCTGGCTGATCTTGCCGTCCTTGAGGCGATCGAACAGCGCGCCATAGGTTTCCAGCTCCCAGACGCGGTCCGGGGCCTCCTTGGCGTGCAGTTCGGCCATGCGCCAGTTGTTGAGGAACTTCCCGCCGCGCATGGTGTCGCCGAAGTGGGTCTGCCAGTTGTCTTTCGGGTTGGTGTTGCCCATCGAGGCGGCGCAGCCGCCCTCGGCCATCACCGTGTGCGCCTTGCCGAACAGGGACTTGGACACCACCGCGACGCGCAAACCCCGTTCACGCGCTTCGATGACCGCGCGCAATCCCGCGCCGCCGGCGCCGATGACGACTACGTCGTAGGCATGCCGCTCGACATCAACCATGAAACCCTCGCTAGCTAAATTCTGATTCTTACGTCAAATGGCTTTTCAGCCAACAAATCGCAGGTCGGAAATGGCGCCGCTGGCCACCAGTGCGACGTAGAAATCGGTGAGCATCAGGGTGCCTAGCGTGATCCACGCGAACTGCTTGTGCCGGGTGTTGATGATGCTGACTTTGCTCCAGATCCAGTACCGCACAGGGTTTTTGGAGAAGTGCTTGAGCCGCCCGCCGGTGACGTGCCGGCACGAGTGGCAGGACAGCGTGTAGAACCACAGCATGATGACGTTGCCCAGCAGGATCAGATTGCCCAGACCGAAGCCGAATCCGCCCGGCCCGCTGTCGGAATGGAACGCGACGACTGCGTCGTAGCTGTTGACGATCGAGATGAGGCACGCGATATAGAAGAAGTATCGGTGGGTGTTTTGGACGATCAGCGGGAATTTGGTCTCGCCGCTGTAGTGCACGCGGGGCTCGGCCACCGCGCACGCGGTGGGCGACTGCCACACCGTGCGGTAGTAGGCGCCGCGGTAGTAGTAGCAGGTCAGCCGGAACAGCAGCAGGAACGGCAGCGACAACGCCGCATACGGCAGCCACCACACGTCCGGCAGGAACTGCGGCCAGATGTCGCCGGCCTCACCGCAAGCCTTGCTGACGCACGGCGAGTAGAACGGCGTCAGGTAGTGGTACTTCGGGACGAAAAAGTAATCCTGCTGAAACGCCCGGGCCGTCGCGTAGATGATGAATGCGGCGAAGCCGAGGTCGATCCTCAGCGGCGACATCCACCACCGGTCGGTACGTAGGGTCCGTTGCTGGATACGGGCGCGCGTGGGTGAAAAGACACCGGACGCAGGACGGTTCGCCGTGGGTGCGCTCATCTAGTTGTTCCTCTTCGAACGGGCTGTCTGTCGAAGGGTACACAGATGCAAGCCCCCCTCCTGAGGGGGGCTTGGGTCGGGGTGTTCGGCTAGTTCAGGACCTGTTGTGACCGCCGACGCCCTCGTCGTCGACATCACGCCAGAATTCGCTGTCGTACTGGGTGTCGGGAATGACGATCTTCTCGCCGGACTGCTGCACGGTGGCGCCGGCCAGGTCCAACTCCGACACGTCGGTGTCGAGCAGATCGACGTCGGACAGGATGCGGTCGGCGTCGATGACGATGCGACGCATCGCGGGGCTGTCGCCGTATCGCGACCGCAGGGAGCTCACGCACCGCCGCAGTCCGCCGATCAGGTCGTGCAGTTCGGCGAATTCGGTCGTGCCAGTGGTGGTCGGCGTGCTCCTCAAGGGATCTCCTCGGCAGTGTTTCGGATCACAGTACGTCCCCAATACTATCCACGGCACAGGCCGACGTCAGACCATTGAGCCCGGACGCCAAGGGAGCAAACACTTATGACGGGCCCCACCACGCCGGCCGAGCGCGCCGCCACCCTGTTGAAGCTGCACCGGCCGGGTGACCCGGTCATCCTGCCGACCGTGTGGGACGCCTGGTCGGCGCGGCTGGCCGCCGGCGCCGGGTTCGCCGCGCTGACCGTGGGCAGCCACCCGATGGCCGACTCGATCGGCAAACCCGACAACGAGGGCATGTCCTTCGACGACGTCCTCACCCGCGTCGCGCAGATCACCGCGGCTGTCGACGTCCCGGTGTCGGTGGACATCGAATCCGGCTACGGGCTGCCGGCGGAGCGCCTGATCGAGGGGCTGCTGAGCGTCGGGGCCGTCGGGCTGAACATCGAGGACACCGTGCACTCGGAGGGCCGGCGGCTGCGCTCGGCCGACGAACACGCCGAACTGGTCGGCGCGCTGCGGTCCGCCGCCGACGCGGCCGGAGTGCACGTGGTCATCAACGCCCGGACCGATCTGTTCCTGCGCCAAGACGGCGAGGAGTCTGATCGCATCGACCGCGCCGTGGCGCGGCTGAATCAGGCGGCCGCCGCCGGCGCCGACGTTCTGTATCCGGTCGGCCGCCACCACCCCGACACGTTGCGGCGCTTGACCGCGGAGTTGGCGTTGCCGGTGAACGCGATCGCGCTGCCTGACCAGGACGACCCGGCGTCGTTCGGTCCGCTGGGCGTGGCACGGATCAGCTTCGGCCCCTTCCTGCAGGCCGCGCTGACGGGCCGGGCCAACGAGCTGCTCGCCCGCTGGAGCTGAGGGCGAACAGACACAAAAGCCCCCGACACGCGGTGCGCGCGGGGGTCTTTGCGTCTTGGCGGCGACTTACTTAGTAATGGAGATGCGCTGCGCCTGGTTCCCGGCATACACACCGGCGACCCGCACCGTCAGCACACCGGCGTCGTAGGACGCCGTGATGGCGTCTCCGGTGACGTGGGCGGGCAGCTGGAACGACCGGCGGAACGAGCCGTACCGGATCTCCCGCAGCGTGCGGCCCTCTTTCTCTTCCGAATGTTCGTCGCGGTGTTCCCCGTGGATGACCAGACGGCCCCGGTCGACCTCGACGTTCACGTCCTGGTCGACGTCAACGCCCGGGAGCTCGACCCGTACGATCGCGTCGTCACCGTCCTTGACGATCTCGGCGGCGGGCTTGAAACCGCTGCTCGCCGGGGTATTCCAGTCCGCCGCGGCGGCGGGGCCGAAGAAGTCGCGCAGCCACCGGTCGGTGTCCCAGGCCGGTCGCGACCACAGTGCGAGGTTGCTCATGGTGCTTCCCTTTCAATTCCTTGATCTTCGTTGTGAGATTCCTGTGACCGGCGCTCCGACGACCGGCTACTAGTAGAAACATGAGTCGACCACGCTTAAGTTCCAGCTGGCCGTTCGCCGGCAGCGAACGATCAATCACAGCCGTCCCTGTGAGTTGTGAGATCCTCGTCATAGGACTGTCACATTGCGCGAAAAAGACGTAATTTCTGGCCGTTACTCTCAAAGCCATGTCTGCAGACGGGATTTCGCGCGCAAGCTGTGCGCCGCGTCACATCATCGTAGTCGGACATGGGATGGTGGGCCACCGGTTTGTCGAGGCGCTGCGCGCCCGCGACGCCGAGGGGCTTTGGCGCATCACGGTTTTCGCCGAGGAGAACGACGCGGCCTATGACCGCGTGGGGCTGACCTCCTACACCGACAGCTGGGATCGCAAGCTGCTCGCGCTGCCCGGCAACGAGTACGACGGCGACGAGATGGTCCGGCTGGTGTTGAACCAGCGGGTCACCGAAATCGACCGCGCGACAAAGTCGGTGCTCACCGCCGACGGCCGGCGCCACGGCTACGACACGCTGGTCCTGGCGACCGGGTCCTACGCGTTCGTCCCGCCGGTGCCCGGCCACGACCTGCCCGCGTGCCACGTGTACCGGACCCTCGACGACCTCGACGCCATCCGCGCCGACGCCGAGCGCGCGGCGAAAACCTCGCACGCGACCGCGGGCGTGGTCATCGGTGGCGGGCTGCTCGGTCTCGAAGCCGCAAATGCGCTGCGCCAGTTCGGGTTGCAGACGCACGTCATCGAGATGATGCCGCGGCTGATGGCCCAGCAGATCGACGAGGCCGGCGGTGCGCTGCTGGCCCGGATGATCGGCGACCTGGGTATCTCGGTCCACGTCGGCACCGGCACCGAGTCGATCGAATCGGTCGACCACCCGGACGGGTCCACGTCAGTGCGGGTACGCCTGAGCGACGGCCAGGTGGTCGACGCCGGCCTGGTGATCTTCGCGGCCGGCATCCGACCGCGCGACGAACTGGCGGTCGCCGCGGGGCTGACTCGCGCCGAGCGTGGCGGGGTGCTAACCGATGTGTCCTGCCAGACAAGCGATCCCGACATCTACGCGATCGGCGAGGTCGCCGCGATCGGCGGCCGGTGCTATGGCCTGGTGGGTCCGGGCTACACCTCGGCCGAGGTGGTGGCCGACCGCCTGCTGGACGGCGTCGCCGAGTTCGGCGAGGCGGACCTGTCCACGAAGCTCAAACTGCTGGGCGTCGACGTCGCCAGCTTCGGCGACGCGATGGGGGTCACCGAGAACTGCCTCGAGGTCGCCATCAACGACGCGGTCAACCGGACGTACGCGAAGCTGGTGCTCTCCGACGACGCCAAGACGCTGCTCGGGGGCGTCCTGGTCGGCGACGCCTCGACCTATGGGGTGCTGCGGCCGATGGTCGGCAGCGAACTGCCCGGGGATCCGCTCGCATTGATCGCGCCCGCGCAATCCGGCGGCGGTGAGGTGTTAGGCATTGGGGCGCTGCCGGATTCGGCCCAGATCTGTTCGTGCAACAACGTCACCAAGGGCGATCTGAAATGCGCGATCGCCGACGGCTGCGCTGACGTTCCCTCGCTGAAGTCGTGCACCTCGGCCGGGACGTCATGCGGCTCGTGCGTGCCGCTGCTCAAGCAGCTGCTGGAAGCCGAGGGCGTCGAGCAGTCCAAGGCATTGTGCGAGCACTTCAGCCAGTCGCGCGCCGAGCTTTTCGAGATCATCTCGGCCACCGAGCTGCGGACCTTCTCCGGGCTACTGGAGCGCTTCGGCCGCGGAAAGGGTTGCGACATCTGCAAACCCGTGGTCGCCTCGATCCTGGCGTCCACGGGCTCGGACCACATCCTCGAGGGTGAGCAGGCCTCGCTGCAGGACTCCAACGACCACTTCCTGGCCAACATCCAGAAGAACGGCAGCTACTCGGTGGTGCCCCGGGTTCCCGGCGGCGACATCAAGCCCGAACACCTGATCCTGATCGGCCAGATCGCCCAGGACTTCGGCCTTTACACCAAGATCACCGGGGGCCAGCGGATCGACCTGTTCGGCGCCCGGGTGGACCAACTGCCCGAGATCTGGAAGCGCCTGGTCGACGGCGGCATGGAATCCGGGCACGCGTACGGCAAGGCGCTGCGCACGGTGAAGAGCTGCGTGGGCACCGACTGGTGCCGTTACGGGCAACAGGATTCGGTGCAACTGGCGATCGACCTCGAACTGCGCTACCGGGGCCTGCGCGCGCCGCACAAGATCAAAATGGGCGTCTCGGGTTGCGCGCGGGAGTGCGCCGAAGCCCGCTCCAAGGACGTCGGTGTCATCGCCACTGAAAAGGGCTGGAACCTCTACGTCGGCGGCAACGGCGGGATGACCCCCAAGCATGCGCAGCTGCTGGTGAGCGACCTCGACACGGAGACGCTGGTCCGGTACGTCGATCGTTTCGTCATGTACTACATCCGGACCGCCGACCGGCTGCAGCGCACCGCGCCCTGGGTCGAGTCGCTCGACGGCGGTCTGGACCACGTGCGCGAGGTCGTCTGCGAGGACTCGCTGGGCCTGGCAGAAGAATTCGAGGCCGCAATGGAGCGGCATGTGCAGAACTACAAGTGCGAATGGAAGGGGGTGCTCGACGATCCGGACAAGCTGTCGCGCTTCGTGTCGTTCGTCAACGCCCCCGACGCCGTCGATTCGACGGTGACATTCACCGAGCACGCCGGGCGCAAAATCCCTGTGTCCATTGGCATGCCGACAGTGCGCGAGGAAAACTCCGAAGGAACGAGGAAGGTATCATGACGCTTCTCAACGACATTGCCGTGTGGACGAGTGCCTGCTCCTATGACCACCTCATTCCGGGCCGCGGCGTCGGCGTACTGCTCGACGACGGTTCCCAGGCCGCCTTGTTCCGGCTCGATGACGGGTCTGTGCATGCCGTGGGAAACGTCGACCCGTTCTCCGGGGCGGCCGTGCTGTCCCGCGGCATCGTCGGCGACCGCGAGGGCCGCGTCACGGTTCAGTCGCCGATTCTCAAGCAGGCGTTTTCCCTCGAAGACGGTTCCTGCCTGGACGATCCGACCATTTCGGTGCCGGTGTACCCGGTGCGGATCACCGCCGACGGCTTCGTCCAGGTCGCGCGGGACGACGAGGCCCGCGCCGCCTGAGCGCGCCGGCGACTCACCGGGTGATGTCGCCGACCAGGTAGCGCTGCATCGTCGGGCCGATCGCGTCGACGAGCGCGTCCACCGGCATCGAGTGCAGCGGCTCGGAGCGGATGCCGTAGCGCATGATGCCCAGCCCCACGAGCTGGGAGGCGCACAACGAGGCCCGCGTGGCGGCCTTGTCCGCGCCAAGGATTTGCAGCAGCGGGCCGAAGACCGGGCCCACGAAATTGGTTTGGACGATTTCGGCGGTCTTGGCCATGCCGGTGGACGCGACGGCGCTGGCCGCGAACGGCCCACCCCCGGCGGCATCCCAGGTGGTGATCAGCATCGCCAGGGTTCGGCGGCCAACCTGGTTGACCCCGCCGGTGACGATCCGGTCGATGAATTCCGGTGTGCCGAACGGCAACCGCAGCACCTTGGCGACCGGGTCAAGGAGCCCACGCGACGGCTCTTCGCGACGGGGCATGGTGTCAGGATCGCCGGTCGGAGCCCAAAGATCAAGGAATTGGCCGCAACGTGCGCATCTGGGGGGCCGATCGGCGGGGCGCATGCCGGGCCGTGGCGGCCAGGGCCGGCGGCAGCGCGCGGCGGAATCGATTCGCGATCAGGCGCGCCAGGCCGGGATGGGTGCCCAGCGGCTGACTGACCAGATCGGCGCCGCAGCCGTGCAGCCGTTGTTGGAACAGGCCGTCGGCCAACAGGTAGGAGGCAACCACCACGCGTCCACCGTTTCCGTGACGCCTCGCCTGGTCGACAGCCTCGTGCAGCGGCGGATCTCCGGTGGCCGCGAACGCCAGGCTGACCCGCGATCCGGTGAGCGCCGACACCAACGTCGCCGCGGTGTGCAGGTCGGTCCGGGCCTTGTCATCCGAGGTGCCTGCCGCAGCCAGGACCACCGAATCACCTGGCCGCCAACCGCATTTGAGCAGCTGATCGCCGACGATCCGCGCGACCTGGCCGCTCGGGCCCAGCGCGGGCGTCACGGTCACGTTCGGATGCCCGCTGATCGAGACGTGCGCGGGCAGGTCGGCGCGGACGTGATATCCGCGCGACAGGAACGCCGGCACCACGATCGCCGGCCGGCCGGCGGACTTCGCCTCGGCGAGCACCTCGCTGGGGGTGGGGCCCACCACATCCACGAACGCGACGTCGACCGTGTTTCCGACGAGCGTACTCACTTGTGCCGCAAGGTCTTCGATCATCGCCACGCCGCCGGGCTTGCGGGTGCCGTGCGCGACCAGGATCAGTGCCATGGGGACTCGCCCGGATGGTCGATCGCGAGCCGGTAGCCACGCTTGACCACCGTCGCGATGATGTTCTTGTCGCCCAGTGCCGTTCGCAGCCGCAGCACGGCCGTATCGACGGCGTGGGGATCGTTGCTGTTGCCGGGGAGCACCCGCAACAAGTCGTTGCGCGCGACAACGTCCCCGGGCCGCTCCGCCAGCGCCCGCAGTGTCGCCATTCCCGATCCCGACAGCGACCGCGGCGCCCCGTCGACCAGCACGCAGGTCCCCCGGATCTCCATCTCGTGACCGGCCGCGCGGATGGTGCACGACCGCAGCAACGGAAGCTCCTGGGCGATGTGACGGGCCAACGCCCCCAACCGCATTCGTTCGGGCGACGACGTGGGAACGCCGGCGCGGACCAACGGCTGCGCGGTGACCGGGCCCACGCACATCGCGTGTACGTCGCTGCGAAGCGCTTGCAGCAGTTGGTCTTCGACGCCCAATTCGCGGCCGCGCTCCAGCAGCGCCGCCCCGGCGGGCGCCGAGGTGAAGGTCACCGCGTCGAACTGTCGCCGGGCAATCGAGATGACGAGTTGGTCGAAGTCGCCGCCGGCCGGCGTTGGCTTCCAGCGGTATACGTGGATGGGAACCACCTCGGCGCCCGCGGCCCGCAGTCCGTTGAGGAACTCCGGGAACGGGTCCCAGCCGTCGGCGGCGCCGTGCAGCTGGACGGCGATCCGCTTGCCGGCGACATTCGACTCGAGCAGGTATCGCAAGACCTCGCGCGACGATTCGGATTTGGGGGACCACTCCTCGTGCAATCCCGCGGCGCGCAACGCGCCGGTCGCCTTCGGCCCGCGGGCCACGATCCGCGCCCGGGACAGCGACGCCAGCAGCTGGGTGGCCAGGCCCCAGCCGTCGGCGGCGGCCACCCAGCCGCGGAAGCCGATGCCGGTGTGCGCCACCAAGATATCGGGAGGCTGAGCGATGACCGCTTCGGTGTGGCGCTGCAGTTCTTCGTCCTCGGGCAGCGCGATGAGGTTGATGGCCGCGGCGCTGGACACCTCCGCGCCGTTGCGGCGCAGCAACGCGCACAGCTCTTCGGCCCGGTTCGCCGACGTCACGGCGATCCGGTAGCCGGTCAGCGGCGCGGAGTCTGGTGGGGCCAGTTGGGGGGCCATATGAAGTGTGTATGCCTGTGAGGTTTCGGTTGCGTTACCGAGCAATTGCTGTGGCATTGCCCGTGTTGCGAGTCCGCTCACACATGCGCGGCCTCGGCTTCCACTTGCGCGTCCGGCAGGCCCGGGGCCGTGACGGGACGCCGGACGTAGACCATCCAGGTCATGATCGCCACACCGACATAGGAGGCCAAAAACGCCCAGTACGCCGCCGTTTCGGTGCCGGTGCTCAGATAGGACTGCCGCAGCGCCAGGTTGATTCCCACGCCGCCGAATGCGCCGACCGCGGAGCAGATGCCGATCAGCGATCCCGACTGCGCGCGCGCCCAATGACGACGGTCGTCCTCGCTCATGTCCAGCCCGCGGCTACGCGCCTCGTAGACCGAGGGGATCAATTTGAACACCGACCCGTTTCCCATGCCGGACAGGACGAACAGCACCATGAAGCCGACGACGCAGCCGATCATGCTGACGGGGCCTGCCACGGCGTGGCGATCCTCGAGGGCGCTGATGGTGACCAACAGCGCGGCCCCCAGGGTCATCCCGGCGAGGACGCCGAGCGTGACGCGGCTGCCACCGACGCGGTCGGCCAGCCGGCCACCGTAGATGCGCGCCAATGAGCCCAACAGCGGGCCGACGAAGGCCACCTGCGCGGCGTGCAGGGCGGCGTGCTTGGCGCTTTCCCCGCTCTCCAGGAAATGCACCTGCATCACCTGCCCGAAGGCGAAGGAGAAGCCGATCCAGGAACCGAAGGTGGCGATGTAGAGCAGCGAGATCACGTGGGTATCGCGCTCGAACAGAATCGAGCGCATGGTGCTCAGCCCAGTGCCGTGGTGGATGTTGTCCATGACCAACGCGGCCGCGATCCCCACCGCGACCAAAAACACCAGGTAGATCGCGCACACCCAGTAGGGGGCCTGGTGCCCGGCGGTGGCCAGCACCAACAGACCGACCAGCTGGATCACCGCCACGCCGAGGTTGGCGACGCCGGCGTTGATCGCCAACGCGGCGCCCTTGAGGCGCTGCGGGTAGAAGGCGTTGACATTGGCCAGCGAGGCCGCGTAGTTGCCGCCGCCCAGCCCGGTCAGGGCGGCGCACGCCACGAAGAGCCATAGGGGCAGACCGGGATTGGCCAGCAACGCGATCGTGCCCGCCGTCGGGATCAGCAACACGAACGCCGAGAACGTGGTCCAATTGCGGCCGCCGAAGGCGGCGATACCCAGGGTGTAGGGGATCCGGGCGCAACCGCCCACCAGCGTGGCGACCGCGCCCAGCAGCAGCTTGTCGCCGGCGGAGAACCCGTAGACGGCCGCAGGCATGAACAACGCCATGACGGGCCACAGCGTCCAGATCGAGAAGGCCACGTGGTCACCGGCGATGGTGCCGAGCAGATTGCGCCGGGCGATCTTCTTATTGCCGGCCTCCCAAGCCGCCGCGTCTTCGGGATTCCAGTCCGCGATGTAGTGGTTGCGGTGTCGCAACGAAACCGCTTGGGCGCGTTGGTCTATCGACGTAGCGCGTGCGTGCATGCCGATCCCTCTCCTCGGAAGCAGGTCGGGGTCTGGCCGGCGACGCGTGTGGGCGCCCAGCGTGAAGGGGCATTCCCCGCCGTAGGCTCCGATGCTCACATCTAGGACGCGAGCGGGTCAACCGGAATCGGCCGATATGGGCTGTTAGTTGATTACCAGTTGTCTGGTAAGTCCCTGAAGGGGGCGAGTGCGCGAATATCGACCGCCGCCAAGTGATCTCACGCCGGTGCGCGCGCCGTTGTGAGCTGTTTTACAGCCGGACTTGCATCAGCCGAACGGCCAACTCGCTGCGCCGGCGCCGGCCACTGCGCCGACCGGAATCCGTGGCCGCGCCCAGTGCAGTCGC
The DNA here is from genome assembly GCF_976985695.1 of Mycobacterium sp. NTMscope_MAC_269. Taxonomy (NCBI): domain Bacteria; kingdom Bacillati; phylum Actinomycetota; class Actinomycetes; order Mycobacteriales; family Mycobacteriaceae; genus Mycobacterium; species Mycobacterium sp. NTMscope_MAC_269. The sequence goes on along the minus strand of NZ_OZ335668.1, from coordinate 4,341,880 downwards.
ACCGATTGGCCGGGCCGCACCTGGGCGATCTTGTCGACGTCCCCGTCGACCACCACGCCCACCACCGGGTAGCCACCGGTGACGGGATGATCCGGACCCAGGATCACCGGTAATCCGTTGGGCGGCACCTGGATTGCACCGCGGGTGGCGCCCTCGCTGGGGAGCTGCCGGTCCGGGTGCAGGCATTGCAGGGGGCGGCCGACCAACCGCGTTCCGACCCGGTCGCTGCGATCGGACGCCACCCACGCGGTGCGCACCAGCGCATCGGGATCGAGGAACCAGTCATCGCGCGGCCCGGGCACCACGGACAGCTCGACGACGGTGCCGGTGATGGCCGCCACCGGCGCCTGGTCCAGCTCGGGGTAGTCCGCGGTGTGCTCGCCGATCGGCAGCCGGTCTCCAGCCTGCAGGGGCGCCGGGCCGATGGCCGACATGACGTCATAGCTGCGCGAGCCCAGCACCGGCTCCACACAGATCCCGCCGCGGACCGCGAGGTAGCTCCGCAAACCTGCACGCGGCGCGCCCAAGGAGATCACCTGGCCGTCGCGCACGTGCTGAATGCTGTTGGTGCCGAACTTGATTCCGTCGACGGTCGGATCGGCGTCGGCGCCCGTCACCGCGATGTCGACGTCGCAGCCCCGGACCCGGGCCGCGAACCCGCCGAACGTCACCTCCACGGTGGCGCGATCGTCGGGGTTGGCCACGAGCCGGTTGGCCAGTCGGTGCGCGCCCAGGTCGGCTGCGCCGGACCGGCTGACGCCGAGGTGCGCCAGTCCCGGCCGGCCGAGGTCTTCGACGACGGCGAACGGCCCGGTGCGGAGAATCTCCAGGATCGCCACGGTTGCCTCCTTGGTTATGGTGGTGATCCGCTTCGCCCGGCCGCGCCGCGCTCGCGATCACCACGGCTAGATGGCTAGACGGCTCGGAACTGAACCCACATGCCCTGCATCAGCAGCGCCGGGTCGGGGCGTTGCAGGTCCCACATGACCGCGTCGGTGTGGCCGATGAGTTGCCAGCCGCCGGGTGACTGCCGGGGGTAGATCGCACTGAATTCACCGGCCAGCGCGACGGATCCGGCCGGCACCGCGGTCCGCGGCTCGGGGCGCCGGGGCACCCGCAGGCGTGGGTCGCCGCCGACCAGATACGCGAAACCGGGGGCGAATCCGCAGAATCCGACCCGCCACGGGGTGGCCGTGTGGGCGTCGATCACCTGCGGGATGGTCAGCCCGGTGTGGCCGGCGACCTCGGGGAGGTCGGGACCGTCGTAGACCACGTCGATCACCACGTCGGCGCCGCGCTCGGACGGGGCCTGCTGCGTGGCGGTGACGCGCATGGTGCGCAGCCGCCGGCGGATGACACCCTGGCGGCGCGGGTTGTCCAGCTTGACCAGCACGGTGCGCGCGGCCGGCACAACATCGACGACGCCCGGCATCGGCTCGGAGCGCAGCGCGGCCGCCCACGCCAAAACCTCTGCGGCACTGCCACATTGCACCATCAGCGCTCGGTCGCCGTAGTCCAGGACGGTGTTGCCGGCCAGGTCGGTCGGCAGGTCGTGGGCCAGGTCGCTGCTAAGGTCCGTCACGCTCATTACTCGACGGTAACCCCGGCATCGGGGCTCGTGCGAGGGGCGGCGGCGGGATTTTCGAGCACTGCCAGAGCTGCCTTAGCAAACGCTCAAACAGCCGCGATGCTAGCCCAGGATTTTGGTGAGCAGCGGGGGCAACTGGTCGGCGACGAGCGGGTAGCTCAGCGGTGAGGCGAAGGCGATCGCGCCGGCCTGTTCCGGGGTGGTGAAGATGTGGCGGTTTCGCGCGGTGGTCAGCGACCCGGCCACCTCGGGGTCGGCCAGCAGCGCCTTTTGGTCGTCGGGGTTGCGGGTGGTCCAGATGACCACGTCGGCCGAATCGAGCACCGACTTGATCTGATCGCGCGGGATGACGGCGCGCTGATCGGTGCCGAACGCCTTGATGCTGTCGGCGATGACCAACCCCATCTGGTTCAGGAAATCCGTGCGCCAGCCCGCCATGGTGGCGACGACGGTGCCCTGCCACAGCGCGCCGTGCATCAGCAGCGCCTTCTTGCCCGTCCACTGCGGGTTCTTCTTGCCGATGTCGGTGAACCTCTGATCGACGCCGTCGATCAACGACTTCATCTGGTCCGCCTGGAACACCGCCTGCCCGACGGCGGTGGCCTGCTCTTTCCACGGCTCGAAGAAGGCGTCCCCGCCGGATTGCGCCACGGTTGGGGCGATCGCGGAGAGCTTCTGGTAGGTGTCGGCGTCCAGGCCGGCGTTGACGGCCACGATCAGGTCCGGTTTCAGGCCCGCGATCTGGTCGACCGGGATGCCGTTGTCCAGGTTCAACACCGCCGGCCGAGCCCCGCCGAGCTTGGGTGCGGCCCACGGCCAGACCGCGAACGGCTGGTCACCGAACCAGTTGGTCACCGCGATCGGCACCACACCGACGGCGAGCAGGTCGTCCTGCTCGGTGAAGCCGGCGCTGACGACGCGCTTTGGGGGTTCTTTGACGACGGTCTGACCGAACAGGTGGGTCAGCGTCACCGAGCCCGGGGTGGCTCCCGGAGCCGGTTTGCTCGACGAACACCCGGCCGAAAGCGCCGGGGACCCGGCGATCGCGGCGACGCCGGAAGCCCCTGCGAGCTGCAAGAATCCTCGTCGATTCCATCGCTGTCGCATCGCGTGAGAGTATCGCGTTCCGCCCGCGCAGGTGCACCGCCGCGGCGAACACCCAGCCTTCGAAATCGTCTGCTGCGCGGCCGGTCTTGATCCGCCGCACTCGTGTCAGCGGTCTGTCTGCGCCCCAACGATGCCGTCGGGCCGCGGCGCCGCGGTGGCCGCCGCCTGGCTGGCGAATTCGACGGCGGCGCGCACGGCCCTGGGGTAGCGCAGGATGCGGTAGTGCGCGAGGCGCCCAAGGCCGTGCGTGGCGGTCAGGCTCGCCCCCGGCCACGCGGAGGCCAACTCTTCGCTCATCGCGAAGGGACTGTCGGGGTCGTCCGGGTCGTGCAGGATCAGCAAGGGAGGCGGACCGTCGATGCACGATGCCAGGTGCATCAGGTCGGAATGCAGCAGTGGGAATCCCAGCCGGCGATCGAGTCGCTGGTGCAGGGCGTCGCGGATGCGTGGTCCGAAGCCGTGTCGCTGCGCGAACCAGTCGAGATAGAACATGAAGCCGCCCATCGGTGCCAGGAAGACCAGGCGGTCGGCGGATGCGCCCCACGACAGCGCCAGTGCGGTGGCTTTGGCGCCGAGCGAATGCGCGATGATCGCCCGCGCGGGCCCGTGGGCGTCCACCATGGCGTGCACCGCTCGGGCACACTCGGCGATCGTCGTGCGGCCCGGCGCCAGTCCGCCCGGCTCGGAGTCCTGGTGGCTGGGCAGGTCGAAGGCAATGACACGATGGCCGGCCGCCACCAGGGGCTTGACGAAGACTCCGAGGTGCGCGCGGCATCCGCCCCAGCCGTGTACCAGGTACACTGGCGGCCCCTGTCCCCAGGCTTCGCCGACGATTCGATGACCGGACCATGACGCTTCCACCGGTTGACTCGCGCTCAGACCGGGCGGCATCCGAGACGATGTCGTCTCGGGCGGCGTGCACCACAGTTCGATCGCCCAGCGCGCACCCAGGCGAGGGGCCAGCCGCTCCAGGATGCTGAATGCCTTGCGCACCCGGGGCGAGACGGGCGGCTCCAGACCCGATCCGTCGCCCGCGCGTGGGGCATCGCAATCGCTCATGACCGCAGTTCCCATCCGGCTACCTGCAATCGGGCCTCCTGCGAGGTGCGCACCGCATGGCGTGACAAGCCATGACGGTGCCGGAGAAGCGGGTCAGGCGCATCCGGTTCGCTCACCTGCCTGTCCTACGTCACATCACCCCGATTAGCAAACAAGCACTCAGGACACGACGCCCTGGGCGGCTCGCAATGCCGATGGTCGCGCCCATCTCGACTGTCGCGTTGCAGAGTTCTGACAAACGGGCACGGGCCGTTGCGATTTCTGCGTATCGCCCGCGTAACTGCGCACACCCGGACCGGTAACAGTGCGTCTCTAGCGTCAGGTGTCACCGCCCGGCGCGCGTTCACCCGCGCGCCTCGTCCGCAAGGGAGCCCCATCCGATGACCACAACCATCAGCCCGGCAGCGCAGCCCGCGCCGACGCGCGAGCGTCCCTCGGGACGGCACTGGATCGACGACTGGCGGCCCGAAGACCCCGAGTTCTGGGCGGCGACCGGTAAGGCCATCGCGCGCCGCAACCTGATCTTCTCGATCTTCGCCGAGCATGTCGGGTTCAGCGTGTGGATGTTGTGGAGCATCGTGGTGGTGCAGATGACCGCGGGCGCGCACGGGCAGCCCGCCGCGTCCGGGTGGGCGCTGACCGCCAGCCAGGCGCTGTGCCTGGTCGCCGTCCCCAGCGGTGTCGGCGCCTTCCTGCGGCTGCCCTACACCTTCGCGGTCCCGATCTTCGGCGGCCGCAACTGGACGACCGTCTCGGCGGCGCTGCTGCTGGTCCCGTGCCTGCTGCTGGCCTGGGCGGTCAGCCATCCCGGCATCCCGTTCGCGGTCCTGGTAGGCGTCGCGGCGACCGCCGGCTTCGGCGGCGGCAACTTCGCCTCGTCGATGGCCAACATCTCCTTCTTCTACCCGGAGAAGGACAAGGGCTGGGCGCTGGGCCTGAACGCGGCCGGCGGCAACGTCGGCGTCGCCGTGGTGCAGAAGATCATCCCGCCGATCGTCATCGCCGGCGGCGGGGTGGCCCTCTCGCGCGCCGGACTCTTCTATGTGCCGCTGGCCGTCGTGGCCGCGGTCTGCGCGTTCGGATTCATGAACAACCTGACCGAGGCCAAAGCGGACGTGAAGCCCGTGTGGCAGTCGCTGCGTCACCCCGACACCTGGGTCATGTCGCTGCTCTACATCGGCACGTTCGGCTCCTTCATCGGCTACTCGGCCGCCTTCCCGACCCTGCTCAAGACGGTGTTCGGCCGCGGCGACATCGCGCTGACGTGGGCCTTCCTCGGCGCGGGCATCGGATCGGTGATCCGGCCCCTCGGCGGCAAGCTGGCCGACCGGATCGGCGGGGCGCGCATCACCGCCGCCAGCTTCGCGCTGCTCGCCCTCGGGGCGGCGGCCGCGCTGTGGTCGGTGCGGGCGGTCAACCTGCCGATGTTCTTCGCCAGCTTCATGTTCTTGTTCGTCGCCACCGGCATCGGCAACGGCTCGACCTACCGGATGATCTCGCGGATCTTCAAGATCAAAGGCGAGCTGGCCGGCGGCGATCCCGACACCATGGTGCAGATGCGCCGCCAGGCCGCCGGCGCGTTGGGCGTCATCTCGGCGGTGGGCGCGTTCGGCGGGTTCATCGTGCCGCTGGCCTACGCGTGGTCGAAGTCGGAGTTCGGCAGCATCGAGCCGGCGCTGCGCTTCTACATCGCGTTCTTCCTCGCCCTGCTGGGTGTCACCTGGTACTGCTACCTGCGCAGGCACAACGCGGTCACCCGGGTGGGGATCTAGTTCGAGGGCCGCTGCCTGCCGCCATACGTCTCCCAAGGGCTGTAGTCGGCGATCAGTTCTTCCTGCGGTGGCCGCTGGCCCTCCGGAACATGCTGCAGGTTGATCCGGATCCGGTACCAGATCGAGCTGGGCCCGCGCATGCCGTCGACGAGGACGTCGACCGGCTGCAGCCGCTCGGCGACCGCGGGATAGCGGTCGCGCCAGGTGTCCAGCGCCGCCATCGCCTCGTCCTTGGTCTTGGTGCGGGCGATCTCGATCAGCGGCATCTTGGATTGTCTCCGGCCCGCCGCTCCGCTGCCGCGCTTGCCCGACCCTTTGGGCGCGCGCTCGGGGGGCCCCATCTCCTCGGTCAGCACCAGTAGACGGTCCAGCTCGCCGACCGCGTCGTCCATGCCCGCCCAGGGATCACCGATCTCGGCGAACCGGGCGGGCACGGTATCGATGGTGAAGGCCTCGGGGGCGCAGCCGGCGACCTCGTCCCAGTGCAGCGGCGTCGAGACCCGGGCGTCGGGGGTCGCCCGCACCGAATAGGCCGACGCGACAGTGCGGTCCTTGGCGTTCTGGTTGAAGTCGACGAACACACCCTCGCGTTCCTCCTTCCACCACCGGCTGGTCGCCGCCTCCGGAACGCGCCGCTCCACCTCCCGGGCGACGGTCTGCGCGGCCAGCCGCACCTGGCGAAACTCCCAGCGCGGGGCGATGCGGGCGTAGATGTGGAAGCCGCGCGACCCCGATGTCTTCGGCCAGGCGGTCAGGCCGTAGTCCTCGAGCACCTCGCGGGCCACCAGCGCGACGTCGACGATGCGCCGCCAGGAGACCCCGGGCATCGGATCCAGGTCGACGCGCAGTTCGTCGGGGTGGTCGAGGTCGTCGGCGAGCACCGGGTGCGGGTTCAGGTCGACGCAGCCCAGGTTGATCGCCCACGCCAGGCCCGCGGCGTCGCGGATGACCGCCTCCGCTGCGGAAGTGCCTCGCGCGTAACGGAGTTCGGCGACGTCGACCCAGTCCGGCCGGTTCGCCGGCGCGCGCTTCTGAAATACGGCCTCTTCGGAGATGCCCTTGACGAACCGCTTCAGGATCATGGGACGCCCGGCCACACCGCGCAGCGCGCCGTCGGCCACCGACAGGTAATAGCGGACCAGATCGAGCTTGGTGTGGGGGCCTGAGGTTTTGTGGCCCTCCGCGCGGGGGAACACGACCTTGTCGGGATGGGTGATGGTGACCTCGCGCCCGGCCACCTCCAGCAAAACCGGACGGGTCATGGGAGTTCATGTTAATTCGCCAGAATTTTCTGGCCGAGCTGAGACGGACGTCACATATGGTGGATTCCATGCCTAACCTCCTCGGCCTGCCCGGTCAGGCCTCTAAAGCGGTAGCAAAACTGCACCAGTACGTCGAGCGCGGCTCCGCCGAACTGCACTACGTGCGCAAGATCTTCGAGTCGGGCGCGTTCCGAATCGAGCCGCCGCAGAACTACGCCGCGATGGCCGCCGACATCTACAAATGGGGCGAGTTCGGCATGCTGCCCGCCCTCAACGCGCGGCGCCATCCCGACCGCCCGGCGTGCATCGACGAAGAGGGCGAATTCTCCTACCGGGAACTCGACGAGGCGGCGCACGCGGTGGCCAACGGGTTGATCGACAAGGGCGTCAAGGGGGGCGACGGCATCGCCATCCTGGCCCGCAACACCCGCTGGTTCCTGATCGCCAACTACGGGGCGGCGCGGGTCGGCGCCCGCATCATCCTGCTCAACAGCGAATTCTCCGGCCCGCAGATCAAAGAGGTGTCCGAGCGCGAGGGCGCCAAGCTGATCATCTACGACGACGAGTACACCAAGGCCGTCAGCAAAGCCTCGCCGGAGCTGGGCAAGCTGCGGGCGCTGGGGAACAACCCCGACAGTGACGAGCCGTCCGGCAGCACAGATGACACGCTGGCCGATCTGATCGAGCGCAGCAGCAAAGATCCCGCTCCCAAAGCGGCCAGGCACGCGTCGATCATCATCCTGACCAGCGGGACCACCGGCACGCCCAAGGGCGCGAACCGCAGCACCCCGCCGACCCTGGCGCCGGTCGGCGGAATCCTGTCGCACGTCCCGTTCAAGGCCGGCGAGGTGACATCACTGCCGGCGCCGATGTTCCATGCGCTGGGCTATCTGCACGGCACCATCGCGATGTTCTTGGGCTCGACGCTGGTACTGCGCCGCAAGTTCAAGCCGCCGCTGGTGCTGCAGGACATCGAAAAGTACAAGGTGACGGCGATGGTCGTGGTCCCGGTGATGCTGTCGCGGATCCTCGAAGCGGTCGAGAAGATGGACAAAAAGCCCGACCTGTCCAGCCTGAAGATCGTGTTCGTGTCGGGCTCGGCGCTCGGGGCCGACCTCGCGGAACGGTCGCTGAAGGACCTCGGCCCGGTGATCTACAACATGTACGGCTCGACCGAGATCGCCTTTGCGACCATCGCCGAGCCCAAGCACCTGGAATACAACTCCTCGACCGTCGGGCCGGTCGTCAAGGGCGTGCGCGTCAAGATCTACGACGACAACGGCAAGGAGCTCCCGCAGGGCGAGGTGGGCCGCATCTTCGTCGGCAACGCCTTCCCGTTCGAGGGCTACACCGGCGGGGGCAAGAAGCAGATCATCGACGGGCTGTTGTCGTCAGGCGATGTCGGCTACTTCGACGAGAACGGTCTGCTCTACATCAGCGGTCGCGACGACGAAATGATCGTCTCCGGCGGCGAGAACGTGTTCCCGGCCGAGGTCGAGGACCTCATCACCGGGCACCCGGACGTCGTGGAGGCCACCGCGATCGGCGTCGACGACAAGGAGTGGGGCCACCGCCTGCGCGCCTTCGTGGTGAAGAAGGACGGCGCCGACCTCGACGAGGACACCGTCAAGCACTACGTGCGTGATCATCTGGCCCGCTACAAGGTGCCGCGCGAGGTCGTCTTCCTCGAGGAACTGCCGCGCAACCCGACTGGCAAGATCCTCAAGCGCGAGCTGCGCGAAATGGAGATCGACTAGCCTCAGCGGCGTTCTTTGATGGCCCGGGTGATCTGGGCCGTCAGTTTGGGGTCGACCAGGAGCTGGTCGATCAGCGCGGTGAGCACCTCTTGCCCGGTCACCCGGGCGACGCCGAGCCGGTCGGCGGCTTCGCGCTGCCAGATGTCGAGGGCCCGGTGGGTGGCCGCCGCGAGGTCGACGGTCCGGCGGGTCCGCTGGGTGCGCCCCGCCTGGTTGGCCGATGGCTGGCTGGTGATCCGCTGGCCGCGTGGCTGCCCGAGGCTGAGGCGCTCGGTCGGCGCGGCGTCTCCGGCGGGGCCGCCGGCCGAGGTGGGGGCGCGAAAGGATCCGGCGCCGGGTCCGTTGGGACTGGGCTTGAAGTTCACTTCGGTGTCTTCCTCCGTGAGTGCGAATCAGTAAATCAGCGCTCGTCGCCTGTGTGTCAATACTGATTCTCTCACCGACGCCACCCTAAGTCGCGTCGCCGGGCCGCGGAGGGGTCGGGTGGGGCGTCGACGGATTGCGTGCGGTTGGACGCCTCGGTGTCCAGCTGAAACAGCAAATTATGCGTGATAGCTGATTCGGGTATAAAACGGCGCGTGGTGTCCAGATATATGTGGCTGACAATTCAGCACTGAATCAGTGGATCTGGCAAGGCGTAAATCCGGGTTTCAGTAAGTACGGCCCGGCGCGCAGTATATCAGTAGATGGCGTATCACCTGCGAATATTCTCGAAAATCCATCGTCGGCTCAGTATTCGCGGACAATTTAATTGCGGAAATACGGATTGATGTCGCCTTTCATAGGTGTCGCGGTAAGTCGCCTTTGTTGCGTAATTCACACCGCGAATAGACCGAATTAGCTTGTTTGCTTAGAAATGTCCGGTTAGCGTTTTAAGCATCGAATCGAGTCTTTGGAAGGAGCGCTCTCGATGATCTCGTCACCATCGCTACGCGGCGCGGCCGCAGGTGTTTTGGGCGCCGGGGCCCTGGCGGGCGCGTTGCTGTTCGGCGGCGCCCCGGTGGCTCAGGCTGCGCCCGGTCCGAGTCCCTCCACGAGTTTCTCCAGTGCCGGCCCGCACAGCGGACCGGGCTTCATTCCCGACCGCCCCGGCGGTCACGGATGGGGCGGCCATGATGGTCGGGGAAATGGCGGCTGGGGAAACGGCTGGGGGAACGGCTGGGGCAATAGCGGCTGGGGCCACGGAGGTGGCTATTGGGCCCACCCCCAGCACTGGGTGAACTGGTGGTGGTGACCACCATCTCCGCGCGGTAGCCGGCCATCACGACACGCCAACCCTCGGGATGGACGGCCCGCGTATGGGGGGACCCATGCCGGCTTGACTCAGGTCAGGCCGGCATGGCCCTTTTCAGGCCCGGTTTACGGATCGCGTGGCAGCCCCAACAACCGCTCGGCGATGATGTTCAGCTGCACCTCGGACGTTCCGCCGTAGATCGTGGTCGCGCGGCTGGCCAACAGGTACTCGCCCCATCTGCCGGGCAGTTGGTCGGTGTCGCCGATCGCGGCGTCGGTGCCGAACGAGGAGACCGCGAATTCGGCGTAACCCTGACCGGTACGCATCGACAGCAGCTTGGAGATCGCCGCCGACGGCATCGCGTCCCCGCCCGCCAGCGTCAGCAGCGTGGAGCGCAGGTTCAGCACCTTGGCCGCATGACCCTCGGCGATCAACTGCCCCGCACGGTGCTGCGCGACCTGATCGAACTGCCCGTCACGAACGAACTCGACGAACTGCGAGAGCGTGGCCAGGAAATTCGCCTCACTGCTGCCGATCGACACCCGTTCGGCGGTCAGGGTGTTGCGACTGACCTCCCAGCCCCGGTTCACTTCGCCGAGCACGCACTCGTCGGGCACGAACACGTCGTCGATGTAAACGGTGTTGAACATCGCGTTGCCGGTGAGCTCGCGCAGCGGCTTGACGTCGACGCCCTCGCTCTTCATGTCCAGCAGGAAGTACGTGATGCCACTGTGTTTCGGCGCGCTGGGGTCCGTCCGCGCGAGCAGCGCGCCCCACTGCGAGAACTGCGCGGCGGTGGTCCAGATCTTTTGGCCGGTGATGCGCCAGCCCCCGTCGGCCCGGGTGGCCTTCGTGGTGAGGCCGGCCAGATCCGAACCGGCGCCGGGCTCGGAAAACAGCTGACACCACACCATTTCGCCGCGGAAGGTCGGCGGCAGGAATCGCTGCTTTTGCTCCTCGGTGCCGAACGCCACGATCGACGGGACGATCCAGGTGGCGATGCCGGTCTGTGGCCGCTTGACCCGCCCGGAGGCGAATTCCTGGGCGATGATGATCTGTTCCACCGGCCCGGCAGCCCGCCCCCACGGCTTGGGCAGATACGGCAACACCCAGCCGCCCTCGGCGATGGCGACCTTGCGCTGCTCGCGCTCGATATCCTTGAGCGCCGCCACCTCGGACCGGATCTCCGCCCGCAGCTTCTCGGTGTCGGGGTCGAGGTCGATGTCGACCGCGCGCATCCCGGTGCTGGTCGCGGTGTCGACCACCTTTTGCGGGTAGTCCGAGCTCCGGCCGAAGGACGCGGCCAGCATCAGCGCCCGACGGTAGTAGACGCCTGCGTCGTGCTCCCAGGTGAAGCCGATGCCGCCGTGCACCTGGATGCAATCCTGCGCGCACCGCTGAGCGGCCGCCGGCGCCAGTGTCGCCGCCACGGCGGCGGCGAACTCGACGTGGGAACCTTCGGTGTCCCAACGGTTTTCGCGGGCCTCATCGATCGCGCGGGCGGCATCCCACACCGCCGCGGTGGCCCGCTCGGTGTCGGCGATCATCTCGGCGCACTTGTGCTTGATGGCCTGGAATTGGCCGATCGGCCTGCCGAACTGCTCACGGATCTTGGCGTAGTTCGACGCGGTGTCGGTCGCCCAGCGCGCCACACCGATGGCTTCGGCGGACAGCAGCGTCGTCATCAGGGCGTGCGCCGTGCCCATGCTCAGGTTCGTCAAGACGACGTCGTCGCCGACCTCGACGGCGTTGGCGCGCACGTCGGCGATGGGCCGCAACGGGTCCAGGCTTTTCACCGGCTCGATCTCGAGCTGCTCGGCGCGCAGCACCACCCACGCCTCGCCGCTGTCGATCGCGACGGGGAGCACCAGCAGCGACGCCTGCGCCGCGGCGGGGACCGCGCGGAGTTCGCCGCGGATCACCAGCGAGCTGCCCTGCCGGGTGGCGGTCAGCGCGCAGCAGTTCAGGCCGTACGCGGCGATCTCGGCGCCGGACGCCAGCCCGGCGAGCGCCTTCGCGTCCGGGTCGTGTGCGGCGATCAACGCGCTGGCGATCGCCGACGGCACGAACGGGCCGGGCACCGCGCCGTAGCCGAATTCCGCGAGCACGATGGCCAACTCGAGGATGCCGAAGCCCTGCCCGCCGACGGATTCGGCCAGATGGACGCCCTGCAGGCCCTGCTCGGCCGCGGCCTGCCAGTACGTGGGAGGGTTCTCCATGGTTTGCGGGGAGGTCTCCATCCACGCGTGCAGCGTCTCGGACGGCGCGATGCGCGCCACCAGCGATCGCACGGAATCGGCCAGTTCTTGATGCTCGGGATTTATTGCGATCGGCATTGGTCGCCTTCCGTTGCTGCAGGACGCCGTCTCGGCCAAGTACCTTCCAAGCTAACAACCAGTCGGTTGGTTGACGACATGGGCTCGTGGCGATCGCAAGCGCGGCGATGCCGGGCGCAGCGGGTCGCCACCATGGGCTCGTGGCGATCGCAAGCGCGGCGATGCCGGGCGCAGCGGGTCGCCACCATGGGCTCGTGGCGATCGCAAGCGCGGCGATGCCGGGCGCAGCGGGTCGCCACCATGGGCTCGTGGCGATCGCAAGCGCGGCGATGCCGGGCGCAGCGGGTCGCCACCATGGGCTCGTGGCGATCGCAAGCGCGGCGATGCCGGGCGCAGCGGGTCGCCACCATGAGCTCGTGGCGATCGCAAGCGCGGCGATGCCGGGCGCAGCGGGTCGCCACCATGGGCTCGTGGCGGGCCGGCATCTGCTAGCGCCACCGCTTGCTGATCCATCCGGCGATGATGTCGGCCTGCTCGGTGCGGGCCCCCGGGGTGGTGAAGTAGTGATCGGTGTCGACCGATGTCTGGGTTTTGTCCGGGCCGGCGAGGCCGTCGAAGATGCGTTGCGCGTCAGAGGGAAACACGCCGGTGTCGGCCTCGGCGTTGATCACCAGGGCGGGACAGGTGATGCGGGCCAGGTGCGGTTCGGCGCGGGTCTGGGCCACCCGCAGGCTCCACATGCTCAGCCAGTTGCGCAGCGTGCAGGCCGCCGCGATGCCGTGCGCCGAGCGGTTCGCCTTGGCCGGCACACCCGCATAGCACATGTTGGGTTGCCGTTTGCTCGGCTCGATACCGGCGTCGACCATGCGCGGATCGGCCCAGGTGCGCATCACGGAAAATGGCCGATCCGAAAACCCGGCCGCGCGAACGCGTTTGAGCTCTCGTTCGGCCCAGTCGGTGATGGCGTGGTTGCGCGCAACCTGCGCGTCGCGGTACCGGACGAGAAACTCGGGGGAAAAGGGCGGCCCGTTGCGCCCGGTGAACAGGTCGAGCTCGGCATCGGTGGCGACGGGATCGTTCTCGTCGACGACGGCGGCGTCCATCCAGGCGGTGAGCACCTCCGGTCGCCCGGGATGGGCGGCGGTGGCCACATAACCGTCGGCGGGTGGTAGCTCGGTCACCCCGGCTGCCGGGCGCATGCCTTCCAGCGGCGTCACGTTGGGCTCGACGGCCTGAGACTGGTAGGCGGCCATCAACGAACCGCCGCCGGAGTTTCCCAGCAGCACAACGGTATCGACTCCCTGCACCTCGTGTAGCCAGCGCACCCCGACGGCGATGTCCACCAACGCGTGGTCGAGCAGGAAGCTGCTTTCGAAGCCGCGGAACCTCGTGTTCCAACCGAGAAATCCGACTCCGCGGGTGGCCATGTAGTCGGCGAGATAGTGCTCGGAGAAGTCGATCTGGTAGTGCGCGGCGATCATCGCCACCTTGGGTTTACGCCCCACCCCCCGGTGATACAGCCCCTGGCAGGGGTGCCCGCCGGCGCCGGCGCGCCCGGCCGTGCGCGACGGCAGTCCGACGAACTCGCGGATAACTCCGGCACCGGTGCGACGAGTCAATTCAGCGGTCCCCTTCATTGGTGTAGATGGCCCGGTAATAGATGTTGGCCAGGGTTTGGATGCAGGCCTGGTCGTCGGGCTCGCCGGAACGCGCCGAACCGAGCTGGATGTAGCAGAACTGGTTGAACATCGCCACGATCGCCTCGGCGATCAGCTGCGGGTCGTCGTCGCGGCAATGGCCCTCGGCCTGTGCGCGGCGGACCGACTCGGCGATGAAAGAAATTGGTATCGCACAAATTTCGGCCCAATACTGCGCGAAGTCGTCGTTGATCATCGCCAGCTGTGACACGCTGATCATCTCGGCGAGCCGGTGGCGGTAAGTGTGCCAGTGCGCCGCCGCCGCCCCGTACGCGCGCTCACGATCGGTCACACCGTGCTCGGTCACCGACAGCGCGCGCTGGTTGGCCTCGTCGCGGAAGCGCAGCGCCCATTGGCGCACCATCGCCTCTTTGGACTCGTAGTAGTTGTAGAAGGAGGCCGCCGAGCGGCCGGCCTCCGCGGCGATGTCGGCGATGGTCGTGGCCAGGACACCCTTGCGAGCGATGACGGTGCGGGCGGCCAGATCGATCGCGGCCTGCGTCCGCCTGCCGCGATGCGTAGGCAGCTCCGCCGGCGGCCCGCGCCGCTCAGCAGGGGATGCCGCGGTCGACACCTACGCACCTCCCTGGGCCAAAACTAAATCTGATGTTAGATTCAGATTCGGATCTTGGCCAGGCTCGTCGAGCCGGGAACCGAGGGGAGCCACACGATGATCAAGCCGCACAACACCAACGCGGAATTCGAACTCGGCGGGATCAACCATGTCGCCCTGGTCTGTTCGGACATGGCCAAAACCGTGGACTTCTACACCAACATCCTCGGCATGCCGCTGATCAAATCGCTCGACCTGCCCGGCGGGGCGGGCCAGCATTTCTTCTTCGACGCCGGCAACGGCGACTGCGTCGCCTTCTTCTGGTTCGCCGACGCCCCCGACCGGGTGCCGGGTATCTCATCGCCGGGCGCGATCCCGGGCATCGGCGACATCACCAGCGCGGTCAGCACGATGAACCACCTGGCCTTCCACGTGCCCGCCGAGAAGTTCGACGCCTACCGCCAACAACTCAAGGACAAAGGGGTGCGGGTCGGCCCGGTGCTCAACCACGACGAAAGCCCCATGCAGGTGTCGGCGACCGTGCATCCCGGCGTCTACGTGCGCTCGTTCTACTTCCAGGACCCCGATGGCATTACCCTTGAGTTCGCCTGTTGGGTGAAGGAATTCGACAGCGGCGACGCCCAGGCCGTCCCCAGGACGGCGGCGGACCGCCGGCCCCGGGTGGGCGCCGGTCGCTGATCGCGCGCTGCGAGCAAGCCGGAGGATGCTAGGTATGACCGACGGCATTTTGACCGACGAACAGATCGCTGCACTGACACCCGGGCAGCGGCGGGACCTCATTTCCCGGCTGGAGCGGCCCCTGGGCGACGTCATCGATCCGGACTTCCTGGCCCGCGTGCGCCGCGTCCGGTTGAGCTTGATGATCGGCGGCTCCATGGCAATGGTCCCCTGGCTGGGGTATCTGTCCGTGACGCTGCCCGAGAAGTACGTCGCCCACAACTGGCCGGTCACCTGGATCGGTTTCGACGTGCTGCTGGTCGCGTTCATGCTGACGACGGCCGCCCTCGGGTATCTGCGCCGTCAGCTGCTGGTGCTTGCGGCGTTCACCACCGGGGTGCTGCTGATCTGCGATGCGTGGTTCGACCTCATGACCGCCGGCCCCAAGGACGTGTGGCTGTCGGTGATCACGGCGCTGCTGATCGAGGTGCCGTTGGCGATCTTCATGATCTTCAGCGCCATGCGCATCATGCGGCTCACCATGATGCGTCTGTGGCTGCTGCGTCCCGGCATGCGGCTCTGGGATCTGCCGCTGTTTCCATGAGGCGGTGAAGGTTTGGCCCGCGCAAGGCACGAGGCCGAACAACAGTATCCCGAGTCAAGGCCGTAGAGCGCCGAATCGGCGATAAATTGTCGCAAATCGACGTCGCCGGGAGCCGTTACGACCGGTGGAGCAAGAAAGGTTACTGCACCGCCGGCGATCTCGCGGGCGAATTCGAGTCTTCACAAAACCGCAAAATCTGCGCCTGCGTCAGCTAGCGTCCACAGCAGCGACATAGGGGGTATGAGCGGCGGGGTAGTTCAGCCACACAGGCGAAAGTCCGTCAATAAATTTCAAGCGCGACACACATCGACGATCCGCGAAAAGCCAAGCGCCAACCGCACTTCCAGCACCCCCCACACCGCACCACCAACGTCGTCAGCACCAAAGCACAAGGACTCGAGGAAATGGTCGCACTCGGAAACATCAACGAATGGCACCCGCCACACGGTCCGGTCACCATGTGGATGGCCGCGCCCGCCGCACGCGAAGCGGCACGGGCCGCGCGGCGAAGCGGCCTGGCACCGAGTTACCAACAGAATCAACATCTCTGGGCCTCTTTCCAAGGCAAGGCCATGAACCGGCAGTTGCCCCGCCTGATGATCGTCGCGTGGGACATCCACGGCACCTGCGACATTCCGGCGATGACGGCGACGGTCAACGCCCACGTCCGTCGTCAGGACACCTATCACAACTGGTTCGAATACGACAACGGCACCTTCGTGCGCCGGGTGATCGAGGATCCCGCAGCGATCGAGTTCGTTCCCGTGGCGCTCGGGCACAAGACCGCGGACCAGGTCCGCACCCACGCCTTGACCACGACCCCCGATACCCTCGAATGGGGCTGCTTCACATACGGAATCGTCCAGCACGCCGACTACTTCACGTTCTACGCGAGCGTCGACCACCTGCACATCGACGGGTTGTCCGCCGCCCTCATCTTCCTCGACATCCACCTGACGTACCAGGAACTGGCACAGACCGGTCACCAGCCCGCGGGTCTCCCGGAGATCCGGAGCTACCGCGACTACGTTGCGCGCCAACGCGAGAAGGCGGCGTCCTTGACGCTGTCGTCTCCGGAGATCAAGGACTGGATCGAGTTCGCCCGCGACACCGACGGTGACTGGCCGAGTTTCCCACTGCCCCTTGGTGATACGTGGTCCAGCACCAAAGGTGACCTGTTGACGGTCGAGCTGATGGATGCGGCCGACACGGAGTCGTTCGACGCCGCTTGCGTGGCCGCCGGCGCCCGGTTCATCGGGGGAGTACTGGCCTGCACCGGCCTGGCCGAGCACGAATTGACCGGCAAGAAGACCTATCACGGATTCACAGCCAAGGACACCCGGACAGCGGGCGTCGACTCGATGACTGTGGGCTGGTTCGCCAGCCTGATTCCGATCATCGTGCCGACCGCCGGCGAAACGTTCGCCCAGGCCGCCAGGGCGGCGCAGAAGTCGTTCGACGACGCTCAGCGCCTCGCCGATGTGCCGGTTGAGCGGGTGCTGGAACTGGCCACACCGGACGAATTGGGCATCAAACTGCCCACCCAGCTGCCGATGATGTTGTCGTTTCTCGACTTCCGGAAGATCCCCCTCAACGGGCTGTGGGCGGAGACGAAGTTCGGCACCTACGGCGACAGTCTGTCCCACGGCGGGGTCAACATGTGGATCAACCGCCAGGCCGCGAACACCACGGTGACGATGTCCTTCCCGGACAACGCGATTGCGCGGGAGTCGGTGCTCCGCTACATCGCGACGCTGATCCAGGTGTTCGCACGCATCGTCCGGCCGAGCGCTGACGAGCCGGTTGTGGTTGCGCCCCAGGCGAACCCGGACGACGCCTTCGCACCGGCGCCGGACACGGACGATCACGAAGCGGCGTAACGATGAGCAACGTGCTGGACCTGGCCGACCAGACCCTCTTTCTCGGTGAGCGGGCGACGGGAGCCACCAGCTTGCTGCAGTGTGTTTGGGTGTACGACCGCGCCGTCGACATCGACGGGCTGCGCGAGTTCCACCACCACCTCGGCCGGGGGCGACTGTCGCGACGGGTCGAGCGCTCCGCCTTGCCGTTCGGCCGTCATCGCTGGGTGGCGACCGGGGAGCACTCCGGCCTGGAGATCGTCGCGACGCCGCGGGCGCGCGAGGACATCGATGCGTGGCTGGACGAGCAAGCTGACAAACGGCCGGACGCCGAACGCGGGCCCGGATGGCATCTGGCGATGCTCCCGCTGAACGACGGCGGCGCGGTGGTGAGCCTGGTCACCACCCACTGCCTCACCGACGGCGTCGGGCTGTGTGAGGCCTTGGCCGACGCGGCTTCCGGACGCGACGACGAGACCCGCTGGCCGCCCGGGGGATCCCGGCGGCGGTGGCAGGCCCTGCGCGAGGACGCGCGCCAAAGCGCGCACGACACAGTCGATGTCGGCCGCGCCATCGGCGCCGCGGCCCGCATGCTCCGGCAGGACCGCGACGGTACGGCGGCCGTCACCCCGCCACGCGGGAAGCGGCCCGCTCCGCCTGCCGCGCCGGGGGACCGCATCACCCTCCCGATGGAGATGATCTTCGTCAGCGCCGACGACTGGGATGCGCGCGCAAACGCGCTGGGCGGCACCAGCAACGCGCTGCTGGCCGGATTGGCCGCCCATCTCGCCCAGCGGGTGGGGCGGGTGGCACCCGACGGCTCGGTCAACGTGGGCATGCCCGTCAACGAACGCGCCCCGGGCGACACGCGCGCCAACGCGGTCACCAACGTCGACGTCACGCTGGGCCCCGCGGCCATCACCACCGACCTGCGTGGGATCCGCGCCGCGATCAAGCAGGCGCTGGTCCGCCATCACGACGTGCCCGACGAGCGGTGGGCGTTGCTGCCGCTGGTCCCCCTGATTCCGAAGCCGGTGTTTCGGCGATTGCTCAGCGTGGTCACCGGCGGCGCCGCCACCGTGGTGTCGTCCAATCTCGGCGCGCTCGACCCGGCCGCCAACCGGCCGGATGGCACCGACGCCGACTATTTCGCGATGAAGTCGGTCTACCCGGGCGTGACCGCGGCGACGATGCACCGCACCAACGGGGCGCTGGCGCTGCTGTCGGGACGGGTGCACGATCGGGTCTTCATCTCGGTCCTCGCCTACGAGCTGGGTCGCCACAATTCGAATGAGGGGCTGCGGCAAGCGCTTTCGCAGACGCTGAGCGACTTCTCGCTGACCGCCACGACGGGCTGGCACACGGTCTGCCCCGTGTGAGCGTGACACGCGCCGCTAGGCCTCGGCGCGTGTTTCGCTGAGCCGGTACAGGTTTGGCTCGGCAAGCTCGTCCAGCAGCGCGGCGATGTGATCGACGAGCTCGTCGGGGCGGAGCCGGACATCACCGGCCAGCCAGGCGCTGATGGTCTGCCCGACCCCGCCGACCACGAAGTGTGCGGCGGCCTTGATGCGATCGTTTGCCGGTACCTGGAGCGCGTTGCCGACGTGCTGGCCGGACAACATCGCGAACAGAGCGCTGGACTCGGCGCGTTTGCGCACCACCACGGGATCGGCCAGCTGCATGCTGAACAGCAGACGGCCCACGCGGGCGTCGTCGGTGATGGTCCGCACGATATTGGCGATGCCCGCGCGGGTCTGCTCGTCGAGCGGCACCGCGGCGACCGCGGCCTGGGTGGTGGCGGCCAGCTCGGCAACCACCCAGTCGAAGACGCAGGAGACGAATTCGTCCTTGTCGGTGAAGCTCTCGTAGAAGTACCGGGCGGCGAGCCCGGCGCGGCGGCACACGCCGCGGACGGTGACCGCCGAGAGGTCCGGCCGCTGATCGCCGAGCAGGTCCAGTCCCGCGGCCAGTAGTCGGTTACGGCGGGTGGCCAGGCGCTCGGCCGCGTCGACCCCGCGATACGGCCGTGTGCTGGACGTCTCGCTCATGCAGACCATCTTGACACTTACGCCGCGGCGCGACAATATCAGGAAACAAGCGTTCGCACATTAGCGGGCCGCGCTGCGGGAGGATCTGACGATGGCAATTCACGAGCCGGTGCACCCACCGATCGGGCACGTCGAGCGCAGAGCCACCGATCCGCCGCGTCCGCAGCGGCGCAAGCGCGGCCGGGCGCTGGGCATCGACGAGGGTCTGATGGGCGTCGCCCTGCTGGCGGGCCCGGCGAACGTGATCATGCAGTTGGCGCAGCCCGGCGTCGGCTACGGCGTCATGGAAAGCCGCGTCGAAAGCGGCCGGGTCGACCGCCACCCGTTCAAGCGGGCCCGCACCACGTTCACCTACCTGGCGGTGGCGACCAACGGCAGCGACGCCCAGAAGGATGCCTTCCGCCGAGCCGTGAATAAGGCGCACGCGCAGGTCTATTCGACGCCCGAAAGCCCGGTGTCCTACAACGCCTTCGATCCCGCGCTGCAGCTATGGGTGGGGGCCTGCCTGTACAAGGGCGGCCTCGACATCTACCGGATGTTCATCGGTGAACTCGAGGGCGAGGATGCCGAGCGCCACTACCGCGAGGGGATGGCGCTGGCCACGACGTTGCAGGTGCCGCCGAAGATGTGGCCGGCCGACCGGGCGGCGTTCGACCGCTATTGGGAAGAGTCGCTGGCCAACGTGCACATCGACGACGCCGTGCGGGAGTACCTGTACCCGATCGCCGCCAACCGCATCCGGGGGGTGAAGCTGCCCGGCCCGCTGCAACGCCTCTCGGAGGGCTTCGCGCTGATGATCACGACGGGCTTTTTGCCGCAACGATTCCGCGACGAGATGCGGCTGCCCTGGGACGCGACCAAGCAGCGGCGCTTCGACAGGCTGATCGCCGTGTTGGCCACGGTGAACCGGTACCTGCCGCGGTTCATCCGGCGATTCCCGTTCAACGTCTTGCTGCACGATCTGGATCGCAGGATCAAGAAGGGCCGACCGCTGGTGTAGCGGCCGTCGGCGGGGCGCCCGCCGAGTTGATAACGACAATCATATTCATTAAGCTCCTTAGTCTGGTAAGCCCTCCAGCCCGAGGAGTACCTATGACGGCGCCGATCTTCATGGCCTCTCCGCCCGAAGTGCATTCCACGCTGCTCAGTAGCGGCCCCGGGCCCGCGCCGCTGCTCGCGGCCGCGGGCGCGTGGTCCGAGCTGAGCGCCGAATACGCATCCGCCGCGGAACAATTGACCACCCTGCTGGCGGGGGTTCAGGCGGGGGCGTGGGAGGGGCCCAGCGGGGAGTCCTACGTGGCCGCGCACGCCCCGTATTTGGCGTGGCTGACGAAATCCAGCGCCGACAGCGCGGTCACCGCCACGCAACACGAGGCGGCCGCGACCGCCTACACCGCAGCCTTGGCGGCCATGCCGACGCTGCCGGAACTCGCCACCAACCACGTCGTCCACGGAGCGTTGATGGCGACGAATTTCTTTGGCATCAACACCGTTCCGATCGCGGTCAACGAGGCCGACTATGCGCGGATGTGGACCCAGGCGGCGACCACGATGTCCACCTACCAGGCGGTGTCCACCGCCGCCGTCGCTGCGGCACCGCAAACCGATCCGGCACCGCCGATCGTGAAATCCGATGCGTCTAGCGATGATTCGGGTGACGTCGACCACGACCCCAAGATCGACAACCCGTTCAATCAATTCATCGCGAACATCCTGAAGAACTTCGGGATCAACTGGGATCCCGCCCAGGGCACGGTGAACGGGCTGGACTACGACGCCTACACGAACGCCGGACAACCGATTTTCTGGGTGGTGCGGGCCCTGGAACTCTTGGAGGATTTCGAGCAGTTCGGCTACTACCTGGTGCACAATCCGGCATTGGCCTTCCAATATCTGGTGCAACTCATCCTGTTCGACTGGCCGACGCACATCCTCGAGATCTTCCTCAGCCAACCGGAGTTGTTGGCGCCCGCGCTCCTGCTTGCCGCGGCCCCCTTCGCTGCCGTCGGCGGCTTCGCCGGGTTGGCCGGCCTGGCCGCCCTACCCCACCCCGCGGTAATCCCGGCGGTAGTCGCGGCACCGCCGCCGGCGCCGACGCCGAGCATCCCGCCCGCCATCGCCCTGGCCCCGACTCCCGTCGCGCCGGTCGCAGCTCCGGCGACGGCTCCGGCACCGGCACCCGCCCCCACGGCCACCACGGTGGCCACCGCTCCGGCGGCGCCCGTTCCGGCGCCGGCCGCAGCGGGGTTCTTCCCTCCGTACGTCGTCGGTCCTCCGGGAATGGGAACGGGCTCTGGGATGAGCTCCAGCGCTAGCTCGAGCGCCAAAAAGAAGGCGCCGGAACCGGATAGCGCCGCCGCCGCGGCTGCCGCGGCCGCGCGCACCCGCAAAGCTGCCCGGGCGCGCCGGCGCAGGCGTGCGACGGACCGCGGCTATGGCGATGAGTACATGGACATGAACGTCGGTGTCGATCCCGATTGGGGCGGATCGTCGGCGTCCGAGCGGGGCGCTGGGGCGCTGGGCTTCGCCGGCACCGCGGACCGCGAGGCGGTCGCCGCGGCGGCCGGTTTGACCACGCTGGCCGGGGACGAATTCGGCGGGGGCCCAAAGGCACCGATGATGCCGGGCACCTGGGGCGACGACGGTGCCGAAAAGGCGGCGGGGCGCGACGGCTAGTTGCGGCGGCGCGAGTCGCGTGCCCAACGGTGATGGCGCACCAGTTGCCTTGGGGCGGGCACGCTTTCCCATTGCCCGAGCTCGAGCCAGTCGCGCAGGGCCGCGGCTGCGCCGCTGTCGGCGATGGGTCCGATCCACTGGGCGGGACCGCTGGCCACGCGATCGTTCGTGCAGGGCTGGACCACGGCCATCACGCCGCTCCCGCTGGGGCGAGAGGCGCAGGTGAGCGGCCCGAGCATGCAGGCGGCCGAGACCAGCATGGAATGCGGGCAGCGCCGGATGGCGGGGCGCAATTCGTCGATGACCGACAGTTGGTCGTCGACGGCGCATGCGGCACAGACGATTACGGTGAATGGGCGATTGGTGCCGCGGCGTGGGGACGTCAAGGCGCCGTGTGCCGTCCGGGATAGGGCAGGAGCGCCATTTCGCGGGCGTTCTTGATGGCCGCCGCGACCTGTCGTTGTTGTTGGACGGACAGACCGGTCACCTGGCGAGAACGGATCTTGCCGCGTTCGGAGATGAACACCCGCAGCGTCGCTGTGTCTTTGTAGTCGACGGTGCGCAACCCGAGGCTGTCGAGCAGATTCCTCTTGGGCGAGCGGCCGGCCGGTGCTGTGGCCCGGCGGCGCGCGACTTTTCTGGCCATTACCAGCTCGCCTTCCGCACGCCCGGGAGCTGGCCGGCATGGGCCAGCTCGCGGACCCGGACCCTTGACAGCCCGAACTTGCGGAGGTGGCCGCGCGGTCGGCCGTCGACGGCGTCGCGGTTGCGCACCCGCACCGCGCTGGCGTCGCGCGGCTGGCGGGCCAACTCGTTTTGGGCCGCCGCTCGTTGCTCGGCGGTGCTCGCCGGTGCGCGGATGATCTCCTTGAGCTCGGCGCGGCGTTCGGCGTAGCGCGCCGCGATCGCGCGGCGGCGCTCATTCTTCACGACCTTGGATTTCTTGGCCATGCTCAGCGCTCCTCCCGGAATTCGACGTGACGGCGGATCACCGGGTCATACTTGCGCAAGACCAGCCGGTCGGGGTCGTTGCGCCGGTTCTTGCGGGTGATGTAGGTGTAGCCGGTGCCCGCGGTGGACCGAAGTTTCACCAGGGGACGGATCTCGTTGCGCGCCATCAGATTCGCTGTCCTTCGCGGCGCAACCGCGCGACGACCGCCTCGATGCCGTCGCGGTCGATGACCTTGATGCCTTTGGTGCTGACCCGCAGCCGGATCCGGCGGCCCTCCGAGGGCAGGTAGTACGTCTTGAGTTGGATGTTCGGCGACCACCGCCGCGCGGTTCGGCGATGGGAATGTGACACCGCGTTACCGAAACCCGGCCGCCGGCCGGTCACCTGGCAGTGGGCGGACACCGTGCACCTCCTGATCGCTTATTGAAAATCATTTTCGACAAGGCCCCCCACGGACGGTACCGTAGGAACGGCCTAGATGAAAATGATTATCAATAAGGAGCCTGATGCGGACCCCCGTCATCTTGGTCGCCGGCCAGCGGAACAGCGACGCCGTCGTGGGGGCGCTGCTGCGCACCCCGGGAACGCTGGTCGTCGAGCACCGATTCGACGGCCACGTAGTGCGCCGCACGACCGTGACGCTGTCCGACGGCATGTTGACCAGTCACGAGAGCGGACTGGAGCTCGCGCATGGCTGCGTGTCGTGCACCATCCGCAATGACCTGTTGGTGCTGCTGCGCCAACTGCACCGCCGCGACGACGTGAACCGGATCGTGGTGCACCTGGCGCCCTGGCTGGAACCCGAACCAATCTGCTTGGCCATCAAGCATGTTCGGGTGCGCGTGGCGCCGGGGTACATCGACGGGCCCGCGGCCCTGGACGTGGCGATCGCCGCCGTGGTGACGTGTATCGATTCGGCGGCCTGGCTGGATCAGGCCCTCGGGGAAGACGAACTCGACGACGGGCGCACCCAGGCCCAGGTGGTGATCGGGCAGGCCGAGTTCGCCGATGTCGTCGTGCTCGATCGCGCTAACCCGTTCGTGGCGGCCGTGCTGCGCCGCCTGTCTCCGCGCGCACGCGTCCGCGTGGGCGCCATCGGCATCGGGGACGCGTTGAACAATTTGTACCGCGACGCGCGCCGCGGCCGAAGCGACGACCCGCACGGCCCGCTGCTGGCCGGGCAGCCGCCGCTGGAGTCCCGCGGGCCGATCACCCTGGTGGAGTTCAACGCCCGTCGCCCCTTCCATCCGCAGCGCCTGCACGTTTGCCTGGATCTGCTGCTCGACGGCGTGATCAGGACCCGGGGGCGAATCTGGCTGGCCAGCAATCCGGACCGCGCGATGTGGCTGGAGTCGGCCGGCTCCGGGCTGCGGGTCAGCTCGGCCGGCAAGTGGCTGGCGGCGATGACCGGGGTGGAGCGCGACGGCGTCGATGCGGAGCGACGTGCGCTGGCCGGGCTCGGCTGGGACGACCGGCACGGCGATCGACATACCGCGATGGCCATCCTGGTGTGCGGCGCCCGGGCCGACGAGATTCTCGACGCCCTGCACGGCGCGCTGCTTACCGAGGAGGAGATGAGACACCCGCACGACTGGGTTACCTATGACGACCCGTTTGGGGACTGGCACGAGGATCCGTGCGCGGAATTGGCAGAGGCCGCCGACAACTCGGCCCGGCACACCCAGCAAGGCAAGGAGCCCTCATGAAGCCCGGCGTTCACCCCGACTACCACCCCGTCGTCTTCCAGGACGCCACCACCGGCGCCATGTTCTTGACCCGGTCGACTCGCACCAGCCCCCGCACCGTCGAGTGGCCGACGGCGCGGGGGACCCGGACCTATCCACTCGTCGTCGTCGACGTCACCGCCGACTCGCACCCGTTCTGGACCGGTGGCCGCCGCATCGTCGACAGCGCCGGGCAGGTGGAGAAGTTCCACCGCCGCTACGGCCGCCGGTAGGCAATAGCGCCCCGACGTGCGCCATTGCCGTTGCGCGCCAGCGGAAAAGGGGCCGCGTCGCGGCGGCGTACTGTGGGCGGGGTGCGAAGCGAAGGCGATACCTGGGACATCACCACGAGCGTCGGCTCGACCGCGCTGTTCGTGGCAACGGCGCGGGCATTGGAGGCGCAAAAGCCCGACCCGCTGGCCGTGGATCCGTACGCGGAGATCTTCTGCCGCGCCGTCGGCGGTAACGCCGCCGACGTCCTCGACGGCAAGGATCCCGACCATCAGCTGAAGACGGCCGACTTCGGCGAGAACTTCGTCAACTTCCAGGGCGCCCGCACCCGGTATTTCGACAACTACTTCCGGCGCGCCGCCGACGCGGGCGTGCGGCAGGTGGTGGTTTTGGCGGCGGGCCTGGACTCGCGCGCCTACCGCCTGGACTGGCCCGCCGCGACCACGATCTTCGAGCTCGACCAGCCGCAGGTGCTCGACTTCAAGCGTGAAGTGCTCACCGGCGTCGGCGCCCAGCCGCGCGCCGAGCGTCGCGAGATCGCCGTCGATTTGCGTGAGGACTGGCCGCAGGCCCTGCGCGACAGCGGCTTCGACCCGGCCAAACCGTCGGCGTGGATCGCCGAGGGTCTGCTGATCTATCTCCCCGCCAGCGCCCAGGAGCAGCTGTTCACCGGCATCGACGGGCTGGCCGGCCACGGCAGCCACGTCGCCGTCGAGGACGGCGCCCCGATGAAGCCCGAGGACTTCGAGACCGCCGTGGCCGAAGAACGGGCGGCCACCGCCCAGGGCGACGAGCGAGTGTTCTTCCAGCTGGTCTACAACGAGCAGTGCGCGCCCGCCACCGAATGGTTCGGTAACCGCGGCTGGACGGCGGTCGGCACCCCGTTGGCCGACTATCTGCGCGAGGTCGGCCGCCCGGTGCCCGGCCCGGAGACCGAAGCCGGCCCGATGATCGCGCGTAACACGTTGGTGAGCGCCGTCCGGGCCTGAGCCGGCGAGACGAAAACCGGCCGCGGACGCCGATCGCGGCCGGTTTTTTCGTTGGGTTTTCGGGAGCCGGGCGAATTAGCCCGCGGTAGCGACGGGCGGCGGAACTTTTTCGGTCCGTCAGCCGACTAGTGGCTGCGTGATCGTTCCGCCGGCCGCCCGGGTCGAGGCGATCGTCGAGTACCACCTGATCGTCGAGGAGTCGTCGCCATGACCGCGCCGGTCCGGACGGTGTCGTCCACTGTTCCGCTCGGCCGAGCCGGCGGGATCCAAGCCGCGAGCCGGGATTGATAATGAAAATGATTTTCAGTAAGGTGGGGCCTTGCTGTGAGGCCGCACGACGTGCGGCTGTGAGTATGCCGAAAATGCGGCTAAACCCTATCCAGAACGTCCTCATCGGCGGTAAAAGAAGGGCAGTGCAGTGGTGAGTCGGACAGGCCCAAACGCCTCGACAGTTAGCTTATGCAATGCTAACTTCAGGCGGGTCAGGTTAGGGGAGACTACATACATGAAAAGACGCGGCCGTGGAACACGGTGACATCGGCATGCTCACAGTTCAGCCAGTCAATTCGCGAGTGGACACGCGCGTTGACGGCGACGTCGTCAGCCGGTTCGCCACGTGCTGTCGCGCGCTGGGCATCGTCGTCTACCAGCGCCAGCGGCCGGCCGACCTGGCCGCGGCTCGCTCGGGTTTCACCGCGCTGACGCGCATCGCCCACGACCAGTGCGACGCGTGGACGGGGCTGGCGGCTGCCGGAGACGCGTCGCTGCGCGTGCTCGAGGCGGTGTCGCGCACCGCGGCCACCGCGGGCGTGCTGCAGCGCCAGGTCGACCTGGCGCCCGATTCGCTGGGGTTCCGCTACGACACGGGGCTGTATCTACAGTTCCGCGCGACGACCCCCGACGACTTCCACCTCGCCTATGCGGCCTCGCTCGCGACGGCGGGCCGGTTTGCTGAGGCCGACGCCATCGTCGCCGGCCTGACCGCCGACCGCCCGAACTGGCGCGAGGCCCGCTGGGTGTCCGTCGTCATCAACTACCGCGCCGAGCGCTGGTCGGACGTCGTCAAGCTGCTCACTCCGATCGTCAACGACACCGATCTCGACGACGCCTTCTCGCACGCGGCCAAAATCGCGCTCGGCACCGCCCTGGCCCGGCTGGGCATGTTCGCCCCGGCGCTGTCCTATCTGGAGGAGCCCGAGGGACCGGTCGCGGTGGCGGCCGTCGACGGTGCGCTGGCCAAGGCGCTGGTGCTGCGCGCGCACGTCGACGAGGACTCGGCGAGCGAAGTGCTGCAGGACCTGTACGCGGCCCACCCCGAGAACGAACAGGTCGAACAGGCCCTGACCGACACCAGTTTCGGCATCGTCACCACCACGGCGGCCCGCATCGAAGCCCGCACCGATCCGTGGGATCCCGAAACCGAGCCCAGCGCCGAGGATTTCGTCGATCCTGCCGCCCACGAACGCAAGGCCGTGCTGCTGCACGAGGCCGAACGCCAGCTCGCCGAGTTCATCGGCCTCGAAGAGGTCAAGAACCAGGTGTCGCGACTGAAGAGCTCGGTCGCCATGGAGCTGGTCCGTAAACAGCGCGGGCTCGCGGTCGCGCAGCGGGCCCACCACCTGGTCTTCGCCGGCCCGCCCGGAACCGGTAAGACCACCATCGCCCGCGTGGTCGCCAAAATCTATTGCGGCCTGGGGCTTTTGAAGCGGGAGAACATCCGGGAGGTGCACCGCGCCGACCTCATCGGCCAGCACATCGGCGAGACCGAGGCCAAGACCAACGCGATCATCGACAGCGCGCTTGACGGCGTGCTGTTCCTCGACGAGGCCTACGCCCTGGTCGCCACGGGCGCCAAGAACGACTTCGGTCTGGTGGCCATCGACACGCTGCTGGCGCGGATGGAGAACGACCGCGACCGCCTGGTGGTCATCATCGCCGGGTACCGGGCCGACCTGGACAAGTTCTTGGACACCAACGAGGGCTTGCGTTCCCGCTTCACCCGCAACATCGACTTCCCTTCCTACGCACCGTCGGAACTGGTCGAGATCGCGAACAAGATGGCCGAGCAGCGCGATTCCATCTTCGAAAAGGCCGCGCTCGACCACATGGAGGAGTTGTTCACCAAGTTGGCGACCGAGTCCACACCCGACGCCAACGGAATTTCGCGACGCAACCTGGACATCGCCGGTAACGGTCGATTCGTCCGGAACATCGTCGAACGCTCCGAGGAAGAACGAGAGTTCCGGCTCGACCATTCGGAACACGCCGGAACCGGCGAATTCAGTGACGAGGAGCTGATGACGATCACCGACGACGACGTCGCCAGGTCGGTTGAGCCGCTGCTGCGCGGCCTTGGGCTGTCGGTGCCGGCATGACGTCCAATCAGCAACCCGACGAGCGCCGTTCGTTCTCCTCTCGCACCCCGGTCAACGACAATCCCGACCAGGTCGAGTACCGCCGCGGCTTCGTCACCCGGCACCAGGTCAGTGGCTGGCGATTCGTCATGCGCCGGATCGCCTCCGGTATTGCGTTGCACGACACCAGGATGCTCGTCGACCCGCTGCGCACGCAGTCGCGCGCGGTGGCGATGGGCGCCGTCCTGCTGGTCACCGGCCTGGCCGGCTGCTTCGTGTTCTCACTGATCCGGCCCAACGGGACGGCTGGCACCAACGCCGTGCTCGCCGACCGGTCCACCGCCGCGCTGTACGTCCGCGTCGGCGAGGACCTGCACCCGGTGCTCAACCTGACCTCGGCCCGCCTGATCACCGGCCGGGCGGTCGATCCCACGATGGTGAAAAGCAGTGAGCTGGACCGGTTTCCGCGCGGCAACCTGATCGGCATCCCGGGTGCCCCGGAACGGATGGTGCAAAACCCGTCGGCCGACGCGAACTGGACGGTGTGCGACGCGGTCGGTGAGCCCGGTGGGCACGCCGCCCACAGCACCGGCGTCACGGTGATCGCCGGCCGGCCGGACAGCAGCGGCGCCCGTGCCGCCACGCTAGCGCCGCGGCAGGCGCTGCTCGCCGATCGCGACGGCACCACCTGGCTGCTGTGGGACGGCAAGCGCAGTCAGATCAACCTGACCGACCACGCGATCACGAATGCACTTGGCTTGGGACAGGGCAACTCTGAGATCCCGCCGCCCCGTCCCATCGCCCTGGGCCTGTTCAACGCGATACCCGAAGCGCCGCCGTTGACCGCTCCCGGCATCCCGAACGCCGGTGCGCCGGCGCCGTTTGCGGTGCCGGCCCCGATCGGCGCGGTGGTCGTGTCCTACACCCTGGACCAGAGCTCCTCGGGTGCGCCGCGCTACTACGCGGTCCTGCCCGACGGCCTGCAGCAGATCTCGCCGGTGCTTGCCGCGATCCTGCGGAACACGAATTCCTATGGGCTGGACCAGCCTCCACGCCTGGGCGCCGACGCGGTCGCCAAGCTGCCGGTGTCGCGGATGCTGGACACCGCGCGCTACCCCGACCAGCAGGTCGGCCTGGTGGACGCGGCCAAATCACCCGTCGCGTGCGCCTATTGGAGCAAGCCCGCCGGCGCAGCCAGCAGCTCGGTGAACTTGCTGTCCGGCTCGGCCCTGCCCGTGGCCGACTCGATCCGCACTGTCGACCTGGTGGGCGGGGGCTCGCCGGCCACCGCCACCCGCGTCGCCCTGGCGCCGGGCACCGGCTACTTCACCCAGTCCGTCGGCGGCGGCCCGAACTCACCGGGTGCGGGGTCGCTGTTCTGGGTCTCTGACACCGGTGTCCGCTACGGCATCGACAACGAGGCGGAGCACTCCGCCGCCGGACAGGGCAAAACCGTTGAGGCCCTTGGCCTTACCGGGTCGCCCGTCCCCATTCCGTGGTCGGTGCTGTCGCTGTTTGCGAGCGGCCCGACACTATCGCGCGCCGACGCGCTGCTGGCACACGACGGGCTGACGCCCGACCAGAAGCCCGGCCGCGTCGCTGCTGCCGCTAAGGAAGCCGAGGGAGCCCCCCGATGAGCCGTCTGATCTTTGAAGCGCGCCGCCGGCTGGCGCCGCCGGTGACCCGCAAGGGCACCATCGCCATCGAGGCGCCGCCCGAGCTGCCCCGGGTGATTCCGCCGTCGTTTTTGCGGCGCGCGATGCCGTACGTGCTGGTGATCCTGATCGTCGGCATGATCGTCGCCCTGTTCGCGACCGGCATGCGGCTGATCTCCCCGCAGACCCTGTTCTTCCCGTTCGTGCTGTTGCTCGCCGCGACGGCCATGTATCGCGGCAACGACAACAAGACGCGCACCGAGGAGGTCGACGCCGAGCGCGCCGACTACCTGCGCTACCTGTCGGTGGTCCGGGACAATATCCGCACCCAGGCCGCCGCGCAGCGCGCTGCCGCGCAGTGGTCGCACCCGGAGCCGGCGGGGCTGGCCGCCGTGCCCGGATCGCGCCGTCAGTGGGAGCGCGACCCGCACGACCCCGACTTCCTGGTGCTGCGGGCCGGGCGCCACCACGTGCCCCTGGCGACCGCACTGCGGGTCAACGACACCGCGGACGAAATCGACCTGGAGCCGGTGTCGCACAGCGCATTACGCAGCCTGCTCGACACCCACCGCACCGTGCGCGACGTGCCGACCGGCATCGACCTGGCCAAGGTCTCGCGGATCACCGTGCTGGGCTCCGAAGACGAGGCCCGCTCGGCGATGCGGGCCTGGGTCGCCCAGGCGGTCACCTGGCACGACCCGACGGTGCTCGGGGTCGCGCTGGTCACTCCCGACCTCGAGAGTGCGGACTGGTCGTGGCTGAAGTGGTTGCCGCACATCGACGTTCCCGGCGAGCTCGACGGTGTCGGGCCGGCCCGCTTCATGGCCACCAACGTCGACGAACTCGTCGCCAGCCTGGGTTCGGCGCTCGTCGACCGTCCGGCGTTCACCGGTGAACCCGCCGACGCGCTGCGGCACTTGCTGATCGTCGTCGACGACCCGGACTACGACCTGAACGCCTCGACCCTGGCGATGGGCCGGGCGGGGGTCACCGTCGTGCACCGCGGCGCCACCGCGCCGCACCGCGAACAGTATTCGGACCCGGAGAAGCCGATCCTGCGGATCAGCGGCGGGGACGACGGGGGCCACACCATCGAGCGCTGGCAGACCGGCGGCTGGCAGCCCTACATCGACGACGCCGATCAACTGGGCGCCGACGAGGCCGCCCACCTGGCGCGTCAGCTGTCGCGCTGGGACTCCAACCCGACCCACACGGGATTGCGCTCGGCGGCCACCCGCGGCGCCACGTTCACCACCATGCTGGGCATCCCGGATGCGTCGCAACTGGACGTGCCGACACTGTGGGCGCCCCGACGCCGCGAGGACGAGCTGCGCATCCCGATCGGGGTCACCGCGACCGGTGAGCCGCTGATGTTCGACCTCAAGGACGAGGCCGAGGGCGGGATGGGCCCGCACGGTCTGATGATCGGTATGACGGGGTCGGGTAAGTCCCAGACCCTGATGTCGATCCTGTTGTCGCTGTTGACGACTCACTCGGCTGACCGGTTGATCGTCATCTACGCCGACTTCAAGGGTGAGGCCGGGGCCGACAGCTTCCGTAATTTCCCGCAGGTCGTCGCGGTGATCTCCAACATGGCCGAAAAGAAGTCGCTGGCCGACCGGTTCGCCGACACGCTGCGCGGCGAGGTGGCCCGCCGGGAAACCCTGCTGCGCGAGGCCGGCCGCCGGGTGCAGGGCAGCGCTTTCAATTCGGTGGTCGAGTACGAGAACGCCATCGCGGCGGGGCACGACCTGCCGCCGATCCCGACGCTGTTCGTCGTCGCCGACGAGTTCACCCTGATGCTGGCCGATCACCCTGAATACGCGGAGCTGTTCGATTACGTTGCCCGCAAAGGCCGTTCGTTCCGCATCCACATCCTGTTCGCGTCGCAGACGCTGGATGTCGGCAAGATCAAGGACATCGACAAGAACACCTCCTACCGCATCGGGTTGAAGGTGGCCAGTCCCAGCGTTTCCCGCCAGATCATCGGCGTCGAGGACGCCTACCACATCGAGGCCGGCAAGGAGCATAAGGGCGTGGGCTTCCTGGTACCCGCTCCCGGCGCGACCCCGATCAAGTTCCGCAGCACCTATGTCGACGGCATCTACGATCCGCCGCAGAAGGCCAAATCGTTGGTGGTGCCGTCCATTCCGGAGCCCAAGGTGTTCACGGCCGGTCGGGTCGAACCCGATCAGGACACCGTGATCACCACCCCCGACGAGGTCGAACTGACCGGGCCGCCGCGCAAGCTCATCGCCACCATCGGCGAGCAACTGGCCGGTTATGGCCCGCGCGCGCCGCAGTTGTGGTTGCCGCCGCTGGACGAGCCGATCCCGGTGTCCGCAATGCTGGCTCGGGCCGGCGTGCCGCCAAGGCAGTGGCAGTGGCCGCTGGGCGAGATCGACAAGCCGTTCGAGATGCGCCGCGACCCGCTCATCTTCGATGCCGCGTCCTCGGCGGGCAACATGGTCATCCACGGTGGCCCCAAGTCGGGCAAATCGACTGCGCTGCAGACGTTCATGCTGTCGGCGGCCAGCCTGCACTCGCCGCGCGAGGTCACGTTCTACTGCCTGGACTACGGCGGCGGCAAGCTGCGCGCGCTGGAAGGATTGGCGCACGTCGGCAGCGTCGCCTCGGCGCTGGAGCCCGAACGGATCCGGCGCACCTTCGGCGAGCTCGAGCAGCTGCTGCTGTCGCGGCAGCGACGGGAGGCATTCCGGGATTCCCGCGGCGCGGTTCCCGACGACGGATTCGGCGAGGTATTCCTGCTCATCGACAACCTCTACGCGTTCGGCCGTGACAACACCGACCAGTTCAACACGCGGAACCCGTTGCTGGCCAAGGTCACCGAGTTGGTCAATATCGGCTTGGCGTATGGCATCCACGTCGTCGTCACCACCCCCAGCTGGCTGGAGGTGCCGCTTTCGATGCGCGACGGACTCGGGTTGCGACTCGAGCTCAAGCTGCACGATCCGCGGGACAGCAACGTGCGAGTGGTCGGCGCCCTGCGCCGCCCCGCCGAAGCGGTGCCGCACGACCAACCGGGTCGCGGATTGACCATGGCCGCAGAGCATTTCCTGTTCGCCGCGCCGGAGCTGGATCAGATCGCCGCCATCAACGACCGCTACCCGGGCATGGCCGCGCCGCCGGTCCGGCTGCTGCCCACCAACCTCGCTCCGGAGGCCGTCGGGTCGCTCTACCGCGGGCCGGAACAGGTGGTCATCGGCCAGCGCGAGGAGGATCTCGCGCCGGTGGTCGTCGACTTCGCCGACAACCCGCTGCTGATGGTTTTCGGTGACAGCAAGTCGGGGAAGACGACGCTGCTGCGCCACCTCATTCGCACGGTCCGCGAACACTCCACTCCGGATCAGGTGGCCTTCACGGTGCTGGATCGCCGGCTGCACCTCGTCGACGAGCCCTTGTTCGCCGACAACGAGTACACGGCCAACATCGACCGCATCATCCCCGCGATGCTGGGGCTGGCCAACCTCATCGAGTCGCGCCGACCCCCGGCCGGCCTGTCGCCGGCCGAACTGGCCCGCTGGACCTTCGCGGGCCAGACCCACTACCTGATCATCGACGACGTGGACCAGATACCGGATTCGCCGGCGATGAGCGGCCCGTACGTTGGCCAGCGCCCGTGGTCGCCGCTGATCGGGTTGCTTTCGCAGGCAGCTGATTTGGGGATCCGGGTGATCGTGACGGCCCGGGCGACCGGATCGGGGCATGCGTTGATGACGAACCCGCTGCTGCGCCGATTCAACGATCTGCAGGCGACCACGTTGATGCTGGCGGGCAACCCGCAGGACAGCGGCAAGATCCGCGGTCAACGATTCGGCCGGTTGCCGGCCGGGCGGGCGATCCTGTTGGGCGACAGCGACGGTCCGACGTACGTGCAGTTGGTCAACCCCTTGATCGGGGAATCCGTAATGGCAAGTGAAGGGCAACGGGAGGAGTAGAGATGACGCTGCGAGTGGTTCCCGAAGGACTGGCCGCCACCAGCGCCGCGGTGGAGGCGCTGACGGCGAGGCTGGCGGCCGCACACGCCGCGGCGGCCCCGGCGATCACGGCGGTGGTGCCGCCGGCGGTCGATCCGGTGTCGTTGCAGACGGCGGT
Source organism: Mycobacterium sp. NTMscope_MAC_269 (assembly GCF_976985695.1). Lineage (NCBI taxonomy): Bacteria > Bacillati > Actinomycetota > Actinomycetes > Mycobacteriales > Mycobacteriaceae > Mycobacterium > Mycobacterium sp. NTMscope_MAC_269. Next base: position 4,307,689 of record NZ_OZ335668.1, on the reverse strand, counting down.
CGGATTCAGCGCTCAGGGCCAGGAGCACTCGGCCATGGCGGCCCAGGGCGTCGAAGAGCTGGGCCGCGCCGGGCTCGGCGTCGGGGAAGCCGGCGCAAGCTATCTCGCGGGCGACACCGCGGCCGCTGCGACGTTCGGGATCGCGGGCGCCTGACGATGACTGCCCCCTTCGGCCCCATCTGGATGGCGTCGCCACCAGAGGTGCATTCGGCGTTGCTGAGCGCCGGTCCGGGACCGGGGCCGCTGTTGGCGGCCGCCGGTGCCTGGACCTCGCTCAGCGCCCAATACGCCACGGCGGCCGGAGAACTCAGTGCGCTGTTGGGCCAGGCACAGGCGGGGGCATGGGAAGGCCCGAGCGCCGAGCAGTACGTGGCGGCCCACCTGCCGTACCTGGCATGGCTGCAGCAGGCCAGCGCCGACAGCGCTGGCGCCGCGGCGCAACAAGAGGTCGCGGCGACGGCCTACACGGCCGCGCTGGCGGCCATGCCGACGCTGGGGGAGCTCGCCACCAACCACGCCGTGCACGGCGTGCTGGTGGGGACGAATTTCTTTGGCATCAACACCATTCCGATCGCACTCAACGAGGCCGACTACGCGCGGATGTGGATGCAGGCGGCCACCACCATGGGCACCTACCAGGCCGTCTCGGGCTCGGCGCTGGCCGCGGCACCGCGCACCATGGCCGCACCGTCGATCCTGAATCCCGGCGGCGAGACCAACAACCTCACGACCAACACCGCCCAGAACCCCGGTGATTGGTGGCAGAACTTTATCCAGCAGTTGACGAAGTTCCTGCAGGACTTCTTCCAGAACATCCAGCAGATGCTGCAGGACTTCTTCTCGAACCTGCCGGCGTTCCTGGCGGCCAACGGACCGTTGCTGTTCTTCGTCGCCTACCAGGTCTTCTTCAACGCGGTCGGCTGGCCGACCTGGGGCGCGATCCTGACCGCACCGTTTTTGATCCCGCTGCTGCTGGGCATCGGGCTGAGCTCGCTGCTCACCACGCCCGTCGAGGCCGCGCCGGAGGAGGCGCCGGCCGCCGTGGTCCCCGTCCTGACATCGAACAAACCGTCCATGCTGCCGGCGGTCGCCCTGGCCCCGACGGTGGCGACCCCCGCCGGAGCCCCGGCCACGACGGTCGCGGCCGGCACCGGCGCGCCCGCCGCCCCGGCCCCGGCAGCGGCGGCCGGACAGTTCGCCTACGTGGTCGCCTACGGCGCCGACCCGGAGACCGGCGTCGGACCCACCCTGGGTGGCCGCGGCGGCGCCAAGGCGCCCGCGGCGACGATCCCGGCGGCCGGCGCGGCGGCCCCGGCCCGCGCCGAGGCGCGAGCGCGGCGTCGCCGGAGGGCCGCGTTGCACGACCACGCTGACGAGTTCGCGGACATGGAATCCGATTTCGGTGTGTCCCCGGACTTCGGCGACGAGGAGGAGCTGGCCGCGGCGATGGCCTCCGCCCAGGGGGCCGGTCCGCTCGGATTCGCCGGCACCAAGCAGAGACACAAGGCGTTTCAGGCGGCGGGACTGACCAAGCTGGCCGACGACGACTTCGGCGGCGGCCCACGGATGCCAATGGTGCCCGGCACGTGGGAGCAGGACGCCGTCAACGGTACGGGCCCAACCGAGCCGGGAAAGGGGGGATAAGGCAGTCAGCCACATCCAGGTGAACTACTTCAAACCCCAACGGACGCAATAGAAAGGAATCACCATGAGTATGTTGGACGCTCATATCCCGCAGTTGGTTGCCTCGCAGTCGGCGTTCAGCGCCAAGGCCGCGTTGCTGCGCAGCACGATCAGCCAGGCCGAGCAGGAAGCGATGTCGGCGCAGGCCTTCCACCAGGGCGAGTCCTCGGCGGCGTTCCAGGCCGCGCACGCACGGTTCGTGGAGGTCGCCGCGCGGGTCAACACGCTCCTCGATATCGCCCAGGCCAACCTCGGCGACGCCGCCGGCACCTACGTGGCCGCGGACGCGGCGGCAGCCTCCGGCTACACCGCGTTCTGACACAGCCGCTTTTAGACGCCACCAACCCGCGAAAGGACTTGTGATGTCGCAGATCATGTACAACTACCCGGCGATGTTGAGCCACGCCGCAGACATGTCGGGCTACGCCGGCACGATGCAGGGGCTCGGCGCCGACATCTCCGCCGAGCAGGCCACGTTGTCCAACGCCTGGCAGGGTGACACCGGTATGACCTACCAGGTGTGGCAGGCCCAGTGGAACCAGGCCATGGAAAGCCTGGTGCGTGCGTACCAGTCGATGGCCAGCACCCACGAGGCCAACACCATGTCGATGCTGGCCCGCGACCAGGCCGAAGCCGCCAAGTGGGGCGGCTAGTCCGTGGCTGAACGAGCCTGATGGAACCAGCTCCCAACGCCGTCGAGCTGACGGTCGATCACGCGTGGTTCATCGCGGAAACGATTGGGGCGGGAAGCTTCCCGTGGGTATTGGCAATCACCTGCCCCTATCGTGATGCCGCGGAACGCAACGTGTTCCTCGACCGTCAGAGGGCGGAGCTCACCCAGATGGGCCTGGTATCAGAAGGCGGACTCATCAACCCCGCGGTTGCCGAGTGGATCAAAGTGGTGTGTTTTCCCGAGCGGTGGCTCGACCTGCGTTACGTCGGGCCCACCAACGACACGGATGCGGCCGGTGGCACCGCCGAGCTGCTGCGCGGCATCGTCGCGCAGCGCAGCGGTGCCGGCGGCCGGCCGGGAAGGACGGTGGTCGCGTTGCGCAGCGCGCAGCTGATCACGTTCACCGCCATGGACATCGATGATCCGCGTGCCCTGGTTCCGGTCCTCAGTGTGGGGCTCGCCCAGCGGCAACCCGCTCGGTTCGACGAGTTCAACATGCCGACCCGGGTGGGCGCCCGCGCCGACGAGCGGCTGCGGTCCGGCGCCCCGCTCGCCGAAGTCCTTGACTATCTTGGGATTCCGCAATCGGCGCGTCCGGTGGTGGAATCGGTGTTCAACGGGTCGCGAAGCTACGTCGAGATCGTCGCCGGCTGCCACCGCGACGGTCGGCACTCCACCACCGAGGTGGGCATGAGCATCGTTGACACGAGCGAGGGGCGGGTCCTGGTCAGCCCGTCCCGCGCGTTCGACGGCGAGTGGGTCTCGACCTTCGCGCCCGGCACTCCGTTCGCGATCGCCGTCGCGATCGAACAACTGACCGCCCAACTGCCCGACGCCGGATGGTTCTCCGAACACCGGTTAGCACGAGACTTTTCCGCTTCAACGCGAGATTTTTCACCTTCAACACTGTCCGTCCAACACTGAGAGAAATAGAGAAGAGAGCACGATGTTCCAGGAACGGCCGCAACATTCTTCGAGGGTCCGGTGACGTCCGGAACCGTCATGCCGATCGTCCGTGTGGCAATCCTCGCGGACAGCAGGTTGACGGAAATGGCCTTGCCTGCCGAGCTGCCGCTGCGCGAAATCCTGCCCGCGGTCCAGCGTTTGGTGGTTCCAGCCACCGCGAACGGCGACGCGGAGGATGCCTCCGGCTCACGCGGCGCCGCCGAGATCGGCGGCGCGACCCAACTGAGCCTGGCGCCCATCGGCGGCGCGCCGTTCAGTCTGGACGCGAGCCTGGACACGGTCGGCGTGGTCGACGGTGACCTACTGGCGCTGCAGCCGGTGCCGGTCGGCCCGGCCGCGCCCGGCATCGTCGAGGACATCGCCGACGCCGCCATGATTTTCTCCACCTCTCGGCTCAAGCCCTGGGGCGCAACTCATATCCAGCGCGGCGCGCTTGCCGCGGCGATCGTCGTGGCCTTCCTGGCAACCGGCCTGTCGGTCACCTACCGTGTCGCCACCGGCGCGCTGTCCGGGCTGGTTGCGGTCAGCGCGGTCGCGGCCGTGACCGCGATCGTCGGCCTGCTGGTCACCGCGCGCTCGGCGCGCACGGGCATGGCGCTGTCGATCGCCGCGCTGGTGCCCATCGCCGCCGCGCTGTTGCTGGCGGTGCCGGGCAGGTTCGGCCCGGCGCAGGTGATGCTGGCAGCGGCCGGTGTCACCGCGTGGTCGCTGATCGCCTTGATGGTGCCCAGCGCACAGCGCGAGCGCATCGCCGGATTCTTCACCGCGACTGCGGTGCTGGGCGCTGCGGTGCTGCTGGCCGCAGGCGCCGAATTGCTGTGGCACGTCAAGCTTGTCGCGATCGGCTGCGGGCTGATCGTGGCCGCGCTGCTGGTCACCATCGAAGCGGCGCAGCTGTCCGCGCTGTGGGCGCGGTTCCCGCTGCCGGTCATCCCGGCGCCCGGGGATCCCACGCCGTCGGCGCCGTCGCTGCAGGTGCTCGAGGACCTGCCGCGACGGGTCCGGATCAGCGACGCCCATCAGAGCGGATTCATCGCCGCCGCGGTGCTGCTCAGTGTCCTGGGTTCGGTCGCGATCGCGCTGCGCCCGGAGACGCTCAGCGGGGCGGGTTGGTACGTCGTCGGGGCGACCGCCGCGGCGTCGGTGCTGCGCGCCCGGGTGTGGGACTCGGCCGCCTGCAAGGCGTGGCTGCTCGCCCAGCCTTATCTGTCCGCCGGCGTGCTGCTGGTGATCTACACGGCGACGGGACGCTACGGCGCCGCGCTGGGTGCGGCGCTGGTGCTCCTGGCGCTCGTGGCGGTGTGGATCGTGCTGGCGCTGAATCCGGGTATCGCTGAGCCGGAGAGCTATTCGCTTCCCGTGCGTCGGCTGGTGGGCTTCGCCGCGGCGGGGCTCGATGCCTCGCTGATCCCCGTCATGGCGTTTGTGGTCGGCTTGTTCAGCCTGGTGCTCAATCGATGATTCGACCGCGGCAATGTCCAGCAGCCTGCCTCGCGGCGGTGTTGGCCCTGTTGCCGGCCACCGCGACGTGGACGAGTCCGCCGGCTTTCGCGATCAGCCCGCCGACGGTCGATCCCGGCGTCGCCCCACCGAGCGGGGCGCCGGGGCCGGTGCAGCCGATGGAGCAGCGCGGACCCTGCGTCACGTCCGGGGTCATTCCCGGCAGCGACCCGGGCGCCCCGACGGCCAGCCAGTCGGCACTGAATCTGCCGGCGGCATGGCAGTTTTCGCGCGGCGACGGCCAGCTGGTCGCGGTGCTCGACACCGGGGTGCGGCCGGGCCCGCGGCTGCCCCATGTCGAACCGGGCGGCGACTTCGTCGAGACCACCGACGGCCTGACCGACTGCGACGGGCACGGAACGCTGGTCGCCGGGCTCATCGCCGGCCAGCCATCGGCTGACGACGGATTCTCGGGCGTGGCGCCCGCCGCGCGGGTGGTCTCGATCAGGACGGCGTCGGCCCGGTTCTCCCCCCGCACCCCGGGCGGAGACCCACTGATGGCGCGGGTGTCGTCCGAGGTCACGACGCTCGCCCGGGCCATCGTGCACGCGGCCGACCTCGGCGCCCGGGTGATCGACATCGGCTCGGCCACTTGCCTTCCCGTCGACCGCCCCGTCGACCAGGCCGCCCTCGGCGCCGCCGTGCGCTACGCGGCGGTGGATAAGGACGCGGTGATCGTGGCCGCCGCGGGCAACAGCGGACCGACCGGATCGTTCGCCGGCGGGACGTCCTGCGAATCCAACCCACTGACCGACCTGAGCCGTCCGAACGACCCGCGCAACTGGGCCGGTGTCACCTCGGTGTCCATCCCGTCGTTGTGGCAGCCGTACGTGTTGTCGGTGGCGTCCCTGACCCCGGACGGCCAGCCGTCGAAATTCACCGTGGCGGGCCCGTGGGTGGGGGTCGCGGCGCCGGGCGAGCGCATCGTGTCGGTCGGCAACGGTGACGGCGCGGGCCTGGCTAACGGCCTGCCCGACGACCATCAGCAACTGGTCGGCCTCAAGGGCACCAGCTATGCGGCCGGCTACGTCGCCGGCGTCGCCGCGCTGGTGCGCAGCAAGTATCCCGACCTGTCGGCCGCCGCGGTGACGCATCGCATCACCGCTACCGCGCACAACGGCGCCCGCGACCCGTCCAACGTGGTGGGCGCAGGCAGCGTGGACCCGGTGGCCGCGTTGACCTGGCAACTGCCCGCCGGTGATCAACCGAGCGGGGCGGCGGCCAAGCAGGTCGCGCTGCCTCCGGCACCGGCGCCCAAGGACACCACACCGCGCAACGTCGCGGTGGCCGGCACCGCCGTGCTGGCCGTGCTGGTCGCCGTGGCCGCCGCGGTCACCACCATCGCCGCACGCCGTCGAAAGGACCCCACCCCGTGAGCAAGATCTCGATACCGACCCCCGGGAGCGGGCGAATCACGTTGGCGCTGTTGGCCATTGTGCCCGCGGTGATGGCCTACCCCTGGCGATCGCCGCGAGACTACTGGCTGATCGGCATCGCGGCGGCCGTCGTGATCGTGCTGTTCGGCGCCTGGGGCGGCCTGTATTTCACCACCATCCTGCGCCGCCGGCTGGCGATCATCGGGCGCCGCAACGCGTTCACCCCGCAGCCCGCCGCCACGGCGACCACCGCCCTGGTCCGGGTGGGCGCGCCGGAGGGCGACGCCGACGTGCTGCCGCTGCCGCTGATCGCGGGCTACCTGGACCGCTACGGCATCCGGGCGGACAAGATCCGGATCACCAGCCGGGACAACGCCTCCGACGCCTCGCGACGGGAGACCTGGATCGGACTCACCGTGTCGGCGCCGGAGAACCTGGCCGCGTTGCGGGCCCGCTCGTCTCGGATCCCGTTGCAGGAGACCGCTGCGGTCGCGGCGCGGCGGCTGGCCGACCACCTGCGGGAGACCGGATGGGAAGCCACCGCCGTCGCACCCGATGACGTCCCCCGGCTGGTGACGTCCAACCCCCGCGAGAGATGGCGCGGGGTGCAGCGGGGCGCGTCGGATTACATTGCGGCATACGAGATCCGGGTGGACGAGGCATTGCCGGAAACGCTGGATGCCATCCGGTCGTATGCGGCGCGCGAGACCTGCACCGCGCTGGAGATCGCCGGCGACAAGGCCCACCCCACCGTCGCGGTGGCGTGCGCGTTCCAGACCGACACCCCGCCGGACCGCAAGGCGCCGCTGGACGGGCTGACCCCGCAGCGCGGAAATCACCTGCCCGCACTGACGGCGCTGGACTTGTTGTCCACCACGCGGCTGGACGGACACACGACCGCTCCCGCGGACCTGCTCTCCGGTCTGCACTGGCCCACCCTGGTCGGTGGGGCCCATCGGGCGTCGTCGGCCACCGGCGCTCAGAGCGCTGAGACCACCGAAACCCTCGAGGCCGTCAGAACATGACCTCCTGCAGGAACGCGGTCATCCGGCGCAGGTAGTCCAACTGGCTCACATGCATCACGTGGCTGCCCGGAAACCAGTGCAGCGCACACTGATTCCAGTGGTGCCATAGTTTGACGGCATGATCCGGCGGCGCCATCCGGTCGCCGAGACCGGTGATGATCATCCGGCGGTCCCGCGGCAACAGCGGCGGGTAGTTGAGCGGGCAGTGGTAGGCCATGCCGGCGCTCAACTCCTCGTGGCTGATCTCGGAGAGGCGCAGGCCTACCCGCACCAGCTTGTTGGCCGGGAACCATTCGTCGAACAGCGTCGCGGGCGTGACCACGGGGCAGTTGGGGATGACGGCCTCGAGCCGGTCGTCGGCCGAGGCCACCAGCGCCGAGGTGTAGCCGCCCAGCGAGATGCCGGTGAGCGCGATCCGGTCGACCCCGGTGTGGCGCAGATAGTCGATGAGGGAACGAAAGTCGTGCACGGCCTGCGCCATCGCCTCGGCGAAGCCGGACAGGCCGCCGGCGAAATAGCCGAAACCGCTGAAAGGCGAGAACTTTTCGGCCCGCTTGCCGTGAAAAGGCAACGTGTACAGCAAAACGTCGTAGCCCGCCCGGTAGTACCAGGGCAGCGAAAAGAACCGTCCGTTGGCCAGATACCACGACCCCATGAAGCCATGGATCACGCACAGCGTGGGCCGCGGCCCGTCGTCGTGGCGCCAGTGCTGCGCGCGCACCATGTTGTTGGACCCCCACGCGCTCCAGCGGGCGCGCATGGCGGGGTTGATCGCGGTGAAGCTACTGGGGAATGCGATGTTGTCGACCGTGCCGCGCGCGACCCACTCCGCCAGGGGGCTGGCGCGCCGGGAGGTCACCCGGGGCAGTTCGGTGGGCGGCGGAAATGACCGCGTGGGGTCTCCCGCCGCGCCGAGCTCGGCGTAGAAGTCGAGGTTGCTCCGCTCGGTCGAGGCATCGGATTGCCGCAGGGCGTTGGCGACCACGAACGGCGCCACCGTCGTGGTGAGCAGCGAAGCCACCCACGTGCGCAGGGCCAGATCGCCGAGGGCCGATGCCTCGACTACCATTCGCTGACGGGACGACAACGCCGAGCGGGGGGGTAATCCGCCGGCGCCGGCCGGCACATCGGCGCCGGGAACGTCGGGAACGGGGACGGGCGGGTCGATCGGATCCATGTCGGGCGCCACGAACGCCGATGGTAGCGGGACGGGCGCGCGCTTCCAGGGAGTTTGACCGGTTTCGGTCGCCACGGTCCTATCCCGGACCACGGCGCTGGTGCCGGGGCACCATAGGAGTAATACGGTTTGCTATCAGCCGGCTAGCGACGGCGCGTTGATCAGGAGGACCGACATGTGGGACCCGGACGTCTACCTGGCCTTTGCCGACCACCGGGGCCGGCCCTTCTACGACCTGCTGTCGCGGGTGGGGGCCGAGCGGGCGCGCCGCGTCGTCGATCTCGGTTGCGGGCCCGGTCACCTGACGAAATACCTGGGCCGTCGCTGGCCTGACGCGGTGATCGAGGCGATGGACAGCTCCCCGGAGATGGTGGCCGCCGCCAAGGAGCGCGGCATCGACGCCGTCACCGGAGACCTGCGCGACTGGAAGCCCCAGCCCGACACCGACGTGGTGGTCAGCAACGCGGCCCTGCACTGGGTGCCCGAGCATGCCGACCTGCTGCTGCGATGGGCGGGCGAGCTGGCGCCCGGATCGTGGATCGGGGTGCAGATGCCGGGCAACTTCGAGTCCCCCTCCTACGCAGCGGTGCGGGCATTGGCCCGCCGCGAGCCGTACGCGAAGTTGCTGCGCGACATACCCTTTCGCGTCGGAGCGGTGGTCCAGCCGCCCGCGCACTATGCCGACCTGCTGCTCGATGCCGGCTGCCGGGTCGACGTCTGGGAGACCACGTACCTGCATCAGCTGACCGGCGAGCATCCGGTGCTGGAATGGATCACCGGCACGGCGCTGGTCCCGGTGCGCGAGCGGCTCGACGACGACACCTGGGAGCAGTTCCGCGAGGAGTTGATCCCGCTGCTGCGCGACGCCTATCCGCCGCGGTCGGACGGAACGACGATCTTCCCGTTCCGTCGGGTGTTCGTCGTCGCCGTGGTGGGCGAAGCGAAGCGCTCGTAGTGGCGATCGCTAGCGCGGCCGTGGCGATCGCTAGCGCGGCCGTGGCGATCGCAAGCGCAGCGGGTCGCCACTACAGGACCTAGCCGGGCGCAGCGGGTCGCCACCATCGGACCAGCCGCGGCTACCGCTGGGTGGGCTTACCTTCTTCGATGCCCCGGTCCGCGGCGATGGCGGATCGCGGGGTCGGCCGGGTGCCGTGATGAATCTGCAGGTACGTCTCGGTGTACCGCGCGGCGATTCGGGTGCCGGCGAACTCCGAGGGGATGACGTCGCCGGTGCGCTGGCGCCAATCATGCAGCAGGACGGCAAGATTGGCCGCGACGTCGTCGACGTCGGAGACGTCAGTGCCGTCGCGGGCCAGCAGGTTGGTGGTTTCGGTGGGATCGGCGCGCAGATCGTAGAGCTCGCGCTCGGGCCGTGGCGCCGTGACGAACGGCGCCACGGCCACCCCGGAGGGGCTTTCCTCGATGTCCCAGGGCAGATCCAGCAGCGGACGCGACGCGTAATTCTCGATGTAGCTGTAGTCCTTGGTGCGGACCGCGCGAATCGGATCGAACGAGTCGTGGTAGGTCTTCATCGTGAACACCTCGTCGCGCACCGGCGTGGAGGTCGGGTCCGGCTCCAGCAGCACGCCCGCGTGCGACACGCCTTCGACGTCGGCCGGGGCGTCGATTCCCAACAGCCCCAACAACGTTGGCACCAGGTCGACGGCGCTGAACAGCTCGTCGTAGACGCGCGGAGCCACGCCCCGGCCGGTGGGCGGGCGGATGATCATGCCGATGCCCGTGCCGGCGTCATAGAGCGTGGATTTCGCCCGGGGGAACGCCGGGCCGTGGTCGGTGAAGAACACCACCCACGTGGTGGCGTCCAACCCGGTATCGGCCAGCGTGTCCAGCAACCGCCCAACGGCGGCGTCGGCGGCGCTGATGGCCCCGTAGAAGGCGGCCAGGTCGCCGCGCACCTCGGGGGTGTCGGGCAGGTAGTCGGGCAGGTCGACGTCGGCGCGCTCGGCAGGGGAGTATCGGTCCTCGGGATAGGGCCGGTGCGTCTCGAAGAAGCCGGCGGTCAACAAAAAGGGTTGCCCCACAAGGCCATCGGCGCTCTGCCGCAGCCACTCGTCGGCCTTGTCGGCGACGTAGTCACAGTAGGAGTTCGATACGTCGAACTCGTCGAAACCCAGCCGCTTCGGGTAGGAGGTCTCGTGTTGCATACCGAAAAGAGCTGAATACCAACCGGATTCGGACAGGACTTGGGGGAGGGTGCGGATTCCGCTGCGGTACTCCCAGCCGTGGTGAGCCAGGCCGATCAGGCCGTTGGACTGCGGGTAGCGCCCGGTGAACAGCGATCCGCGCGACGGCGAGCACAACGGCGCGGTCGCGTGCGCTCGGGTGAACAGGATGCCCTCGGCCGCAAGGCGGTCCATTCGCGGGCTCGAGACGTCCGGGTGGCCGTAGACGCCGAGGTAGCGGCCCAGGTCGTGCCAATGCACGATCAGCACGTTGTCCTTGCGCCGCGTGTCGTCTTTCGTGTCCGCAGTTTCGCCCGGCGTCAATCGCGTCACCTCTCACCTTGCCTTGCGACCGGCGACGATACCTCAACATCCTGCGGCGATCCCCGCCGCGTCGGGACCTCAGGGTGAGGCGAGGCGGTCCCAACGGTTTTCGCAGACGAACTCCGAGAGCGGCCGCGCCACCGCCCAGCCGTCCAGTTCGAGGGCGGGGCGATCAGGGAATTCGGGCACCGGCCCCAGGCACAGGATGGCCACCGGCTCGGCGCCGGCGGGCATGTCCAGCAGCAAAGCCAGCCGCCTCGGGTCGAACAGCGACACCCAGCCCATGCCGAGGCCCTCGGATCGCGCTGCCAGCCACAGATTCTGGATGGCGCACGACACCGACGCCAGGTCCATCTGCGGCAAGGTCCGCCGCCCGAAGACGTGCTTGTCGCGGTCGTCGCCCAGCGCCACCACGAGCAGTTCGGCGCACTCGAGGATGCCCTCCACCTTGAGCGCCAGGAATTCGTCGGCCCGTTCGCCCAGGGCGGCGGCGGTCAGCGGGCGTTCCTCGTCGACCAGTGCGTGGATCCGTCGCCGCAGCGCACGGTCGGTGATCCGGATGAAGCGCCACGGCTGCATCAGCCCGACGCTGGGCGCCGCGTGCGCGGCCTGCAACAGGCGCGCCAGCACGTCCTCGTCCACCACCGCACCGGGAACGAACCGGCGCATGTCCCGGCGTTCGGAGATGACGCGATAGACGGCGCGCCGCTCCTGCGGGCTGAAGGCCTGACCGGTCACGTCAGCCATCGTAGGAAATCCGCATTAGCGTGGACGTGTCCTGAAGGGAGTGTCCGCGTGAAGCCTTCCGACGTACTCGAGCAGCTGGCCGCCGATCCCGCCGCCGGCCGCACCTACGGCGAGCCCTATCACACCCCCGACGGCACCACCGTCATCGTGGTTGCCAAACCGCTGGGGGTCTTCGCCGTCCGCGACGGCCAGGCCTCCTGGACGCCGGCGGTGGATGCGAATCGCATCGCCCTGATCGGGGTGCTCACCGGCCTGCTGGCCGCGGTGATCGGCAGCCTGGCGGTGCTGCGGCAGCCGCCGTGGCCGCGGATCACGATCAGGGACTATAGGTAACGCCGACCGCGCGGAACACGTAGTCCGGCGGCATGTCGAACGCCAGCGACCGCCGCGGCAGGCCGTCGAGCACGTCGGCCGGGATCGCGACCTTGTAGTGCAGCGACAACTCGCCGCTGAATTTCTCGTCGACCCGGGAGACGTCGACGTCGACCTGCAGGCCAGTCGAAGAGATCTCCACCGTCGCCCCACCGGTCTGCGGCGCGTTCCAGCGCACGTTGACCGTCGGCCCGGCCAGCCGGGGCAGCATGGACAGCGTTGCCAGAACCCGCTCCGAGGTGAAGGCCAGTGACCCCGTGTAGCTGGCGACGCTGTGCGGCAACCGCACGCCGGGGATGGTGCCGCTGAAGCGCCGGGTCACCGCGACGTAATCGGCAAGGTAGGTAAGGCCTTCCGATTCGACCTGGGCGTGCAGCTGGTCGGGCAGCTTGCCGATGCCGAACAACCTGCGGACAAAGACAGCCATACCGCCAGTATGACTGCGCGGGCCGATGTGTGGGGCGGCCGCACGACCGGCGCCGCGGCCGTGCTGGTATCGGTGGGTGATGACCCGCCCCAGGACGTCGTTGGCCGCCGGGATTGCCGCGCTGGCCGCGGCGGTGTACGCGCTCATGTGGGTGGGCTACCGCCAGCACTGGGCCTGGCTGTATCGCGTGGACTGGTCGCTGCTGGACGGGGCGCGCGCGTTCGCGATCAAGCACCCGGCGTGGCTGCGGTTCGCCGAATCGGTGTCGTTCGTGCTGGGCCCGGGGGTGCTGGCTGCGCTGGGGATCGCGGTGACGGTGCTCGCGCTGGTGATGCGCCGGCTGCGCGCCGCGTTGGTGCTGTTGGTGGCGTGCGCGCCGTGCAACGAGTTCGCGACCGCGGGCGCCAAGGCGCTGGCCAACCGCCCACGCCCGCCGACCATGCTGGTGCCGGCGGCCGGCACCTCGTTTCCGTCCGGTCATGCGCTGGAAGCGACGGCTGGGCTGCTCGCGATGCTGTGCTTTGCGCTGCCCATGATGAAGGTCGCGATGCGGCGCGTGGTGGTCGTCGCGGTGGCGGTGGCGTTGCCGGCGGTCGGGATCTCCCGCGTGGCGCTGAACGTCCATTACCCGTCCGACGTGCTGGCCGGCTGGTCGGTGGGATACCTGTATTTCCTGGTGTGCCTCTGGGTTTTTCGCCCCCGCTCCCGGCCGCTCGGGCTAAACCCCTGCGGCGGTGGCCATTTGGTCACGGCGCGGTGACCTAACCGGCGCTAAAGCTTTACTTGACCCCCAGGATGCGCGGGTCTGACGATGGAGTGCATGCACCGACTGCTCACGTCACTGTGCGCTGCGGCGTGCGTGATATTCGCCTCGGTGGTGCTTGCGCCGATGGGCGCGGCCGCCGGCGCTCCCTGGTTCGCGAATGCGGTTGGCAATGCGACACAGGTCGTTTCGGTGGTGAGCACCGGTGGTTCGAACGCGACGATGGAGATCTTCCAGCGCACCGGCGCCGGATGGCAGTCGCTGCGTTCCGGCATTCCCACCCACGTCGGTTCGGCCGGGATGGCGCCGCAGGCGAAGAGCGGCGTACCGGCGACCCCGATGGGCATCTACAGCCTGGACTCCGCCTTCGGCACCGCGTCGAATCCCGGTACCGGGCTGCCCTATACCCAGGTGTCCGGTCCGAACTACTGGTGGAGCGGTGACGACCACAGCGCCACCTTCAACTCGATGCAGGTTTGCCAGAAGGCCCAGTGCCCCTTCAACACCGCCGAAAGCGAAAACCTGCAAATCCCGCAGTACAAGCACGCGGTCGTGATGGGCGTCAACAAGAACAAAACCCCGGGCGGGGGAGCCGCGTTCTTCTTTCACACCACCGACGGCAAGCCCACCGAGGGTTGTGTGGCCGTCGACGACGCTCAGCTGGTGTCGATCATGAAATGGCTGCGGCCCGGCGCCGTCATCGCCATCACGAAGTAGCTTCTCAGTCGGTGGCGATCGCGCGACCGGGTTTGAGCGTGAAGTTCATGCCTTCCAATGACATTGTGGCGTCGTAGGTTCGGTCGTAGCCGGTGCCGCTGATCTTCCAGCCGGCCTCGGTGCGACGGTAGGTGTCGCGGTAGAAGGCCGCCCCGATCAACATGAAGTTCATGTCGGACACCATGACCCGGTCCTGCAGATACCAACTGCCCGTTGCGGTGTCGCCGGTGACGGTGATGTCCGGATGCGTCACCCGGTGCTCGGTGATGACGTTTGCGGGCAGCGACGTCCGCATGTACTCCACCAGCTCGGCACGGTTGGTGAAGTGCAGCTCGTTGCCGATCGACGGCCCGTAATCGGCCTTGATGTCCTCGGCCAGGGTGTCGGCGAAGTCGTCCCAATGCTTGGTGTCCAGTGCGCGCAGATACCGGTATTTGACTTGCTTGATCGCTTCGATATCGGCGAGATCGTCGAGGGTCATCAGGTCATTGCAGCACACGCTGGTGAGCAGCCCAAGTTCGCATCGAAGAGCCGGTCGCCGAGACTTAAACCACGGTCACATTGCGCGGCGTGTCGGGTGCGTGGTTTAAGTGTCGCGGTCAGCGAGGTAGGCGGCGGCCATGTCGATGAGGGCACGCCGTTCCAGGCTCCAATCGATCGCGGTGCCGGTGAGCATCTGCGCCAGCACCACGCCACGCAGCGTGGCCCAAATGACTTCGGCCACACCGGAATGCGCGGGATCGGTGGTGATCAACCGCCCCAGCTGTCCGATCGCGGCGTTCATGTCGAGCAGGTGGCGCCGCGACGACGGGTCGCCTTTGCCGCCGCGGGTCTCGCGCAAAATTTCGAAGGCGGCCATCGACGTCGGGCTGCTGTAGCAGCTCCACGCGGTGTCGACGACGACCTCGATGCGTTCCCGCAGCGGTAGCTCGCTGACATCGGCCGACGACAGGCTGTCCACCAGCCGGGCCACCCCGTCGTCGACCACGGCCATCAGCAGGCCGTTGCGGTCTCCGAAGTGGTACTGGATGACCCCCCACGTCACGCCCGCGCGTTCGGCCACGTGCTTGGCGGTGGCCGCGGAGAAGCCCTCCTCCACGATGCAGCGGACCGTCTCGTCGATGATTTTCGCCCGGGTGTCATCGCCGCGCTTGCGGGGCGCGGTGGTCCGCCTGGTGGGGCCGACGGGGCGGTCGGGCGTCTGGCCGGCGACGATGGACATTGTTGACTTTATAACATAGTCGAGTCTATTTTTGGGGCGTGAGCAGCCCCTCGCGATACGCGCAATTGTCCCGTGACGAGCTCGTCGTCCTGGTCCCCGAACTGCTGCTGATCGGACAGCTGATCGATCGATCCGGAATGGCCTGGTGCATCTCGTCGTTCGGCCGCGACGAGATGGTGCAGATCGCCATCGAGGAGTGGGCGGGCGCCAGCCCGATCTACACCAGGCGCATGCAGAAGGCGCTGAACTACGAGGGCGACGACGTCATCACGATCTTCAAGGGCCTGCAGCTCGACATCGGCGCGCCACCGCAATTCATGGATTTCCGCTACACCGTCTACGACCGCTGGCACGGCGAATTCCAGCTCGACCATTGCGGCGCGCTGCTCGACGTGGAGCCGATGGGCGAGCAGTACGTGTTCGGGATGTGCCACACCATCGAGGATCCGACCTTCGACGCCACCGCGGTGGCGACGAATCCGCGCGCGCAGTGCCGGCCCATCCACCGGCCCCCGCGCGAACCGGCAGACCGCAAGCCGCACTGCGCGTGGACCGTGATCATCGACGAGTCCTACCCCGAGGCGCAGGCCATCCCGGCTTTGGAAATCGTCAGCCAAACCCGCGCCGCGACATGGGAACTCGATCCCATCGACCGCGCCGACGAGGGGCAGGCGGACTACTCCGGTCCGTTGCTGTCCGACTTCGACTTCGCCGCCTTCTCGCATTCGGCCCTGGTCCGGATGGCCGAGGAGGTGTGCCTGCAGATGCACCTGCTGTACCTGTCGTTCGCGATCGCGGTGCGCGCGCGGGCCGCCAACGAGGACGAGGCCGTCGGCGTGTGCACCCGCGGCCTGATCGGCATCGCGGGCGTGGCCGCCGAACGCATTCACCGCGCGCTGAAGCTTCCGGGCGGAATCGAGGGCGTGCTGCGGGTGCTCGAGTTGCACCCACTGCTCAACCCCACGGGCTACGTGGTCGCCGAGACGGAGTCCAACCGCCTGCACGTCCGCCCGTCGCCGGCCCATGACGACCGGTCGTGGATCTCGTTGTGCTCGCCGGAATCCGCGCAGCCGCTGCAGGCGATCGCCACCGCGGTGGATCCGCGCATCGAGGTGCGAGTTAGCGGGACGGACCGTGACTGGACGGCGGAACTGGTCGAAACCGACTCGTCCACCGAGGAACTGCCAGAGGTTTCGGTGGTCAGAGTCAGTGGCGGATCGACCTTCCAGTTCGAGCCCAGGCGTTCGCTGCCGCTGACCGTGTTGTAACGAAAGGCTTCCTGTCAAGGGGTTTTCGGTACCGCTTCGGTGACGCAAGTGCATCGAGCGGATACCAATGACATTGCGAAGCATCGGCTTTGGGCGTGTCCGAGGCTATGGTTAACGCTGGCCACCGACCCCTATAGACGAAGGTTTTCGCTCTATGTACGACCCACTCGGGTTGTCGATCGGGACCACGAACCTGGTCGCTGCGCGTAATGGAAGCCCACCGGTTAACCGCCGCTGCGTGCTCACCCTTTATCCGCACTGTGCACCGAAAATTGGTGTGCCCGAAGAGAACCCGCCGATAGCCGAGCCCGGCGTGCCGATGAGGAATTTCGTCGAGCGCATCGGGGATTCGGTCGCGCTGGTCTCGCCCGACGGTTCCGCGCATGATCCGGAGCTGCTGACGGTGGAGGCCCTGGACGCGATGGTGCTCGCCGCCGGCGCGGACGCGGCGTCCTCCGAGATCTCCATCGCCGTTCCCGCGCACTGGAAACCGAGTACGGTGCAGGCGTTGCGCGACGCCCTGCGGACGCATGTGGGGTTCGTCCGGAGCGGGATGGCGCCGCGCCTGGTCTCGGATGCGATCGCGTCGGTGACGGCGGTGAAGGCCGAGCTCGGGCTGCCCGACGAGGGCGTGGTCGGACTGCTCGACTTCGGCGGCAGCGGCACCTCGGCCACGCTGGTGAACATCGCCGGGGACTTCGAACTCGTCAGCGCCACAATGCGCTACGCCGCGTTGTCCGGAGACGAGATCGACCAGGAGTTGCAGCTGCGCGCCTTCGAGGAGCTGGGCCACGGCAGCGGCCTGGACCCGGGCAGCACCGCCGGCGTCGGGCAGCTCGGCGAGCTCAGGGAGCAGTGCCGCTCGGCCAAGGAGCGGCTGTCGGTCGACATGGCCACCGACATCGCCGCCGAGTTGGGCGGGCGCAGTTGCAGCCTGACGGTGACGCAGGACGACCTCGAGGAGCTGATCCAGGATCGGCTGACGGGCTTCATCTATGCCTTCGACGACATGCTGGTGCGCTACCGCAAGAGCTGGTCGGACCTCGCGGCGGTGGTCACGGTCGGCGGCGGTGCGCGCATTCCGCTTGTGACCGAACGGCTTTCGATGCACGGGCGTACGCCCGTCCTGACGCCGTCGCAACCGGCCTTCGCTGCGGCCTGCGGGGCGCTGATCCTGGCTTCCCGCGGGGGAGAGCTGGATCTGCGCACCCGCACGTCGATCGGGCTGCTCGCGACGGCCGACGCCGCGGGCGACGTCGTGGACCTCGGTGCCGGCGACGTGCTGGTGATCGACGACGAGGCACTCACCGATCGCGAACTGGCGTGGTCGCAGACGGACGACCCCGGCGACCTGCGGATGCGATTCGGCGGCGAAACCTACGACGAAGACGGTCCGGCCGGCTGGTCGATGCGGCTCAACGTCATCGACCCGCCGCGCGAACGCCGGCCTTGGCGGCGCCTTCGGTTCTCCCAGTTGATCATCGGGATGTCCGCGGTGGTCGCGATGACGGCCGTCGGCGGCGTGGCCTACACCCTGACCGGGATCGAGAACCGTCAGGCCCCCCCGGCGCCGGCCGTCGCGCCGCCGCCGGCCCCGTCCGTCAAACCGGCCGCGCCGGCCCCGGCCGCCCCGCCGCCCACCGCGGTGCCGCCACCCCCACCGCCGAGCGCGCAACCGATCCCGAGTCCGCCGCCGCCGCCGCCCGAACCACCACCGTCGCCACCGCCACCCCCGCCACCGCCCCCGGTCGTGGTGACGTCTGCTCCGGCGGCACCGCCGGCGCCGGTCTACACCCCGAGGCACACGGCGCCACCGACGACGACCGTGCCGCCGCAGCCGACGGTCACCACCACGGTGCCGCCCCCACCGACGGCCACGACGACACCGCCGCCTCCGCTCACGAGTGAGGCGCCGGTCACCACCAGCACCACGACGACGGTGCCGATGACGACGGAGTGGATCCACGTCCCGCTGCTGCCGGTACCGATACCGATCCAGGTCCCGCAGAAGCAGGCTCCCGCAACCCCCCAGTACCCGTCCCAATACCCGTCGAACGAGTATCCGCAGTATCAGCCGTATCCGGGGAACGAGTATCCGCAGTATCCGGGGAGCTCCCAGAATCCCTTCCTGGGTCCGGGTTATTAGCGTCGTTCCTGCTTAGGCAGTCCGTCTGCGCGGCTGACCGCGCACGGGTAACGTTTGTGTCACCAAGTTCGGATGGGGTTTACCCCGTCATGCCCTCCCTGAGGGGGCTTTCAGAAGACCTTGGAGGCGTTACGTGGACATCGTGCTTGGGGTGTCGATGGCTCCCGGGACGGTCCGCCTGGTAGCGATCGAAGGCCAAGACGCCGACGGGGTGACCGTCGAACAAGAAGAGTTCGAGGTAGCCACCGCCGGCAATGCGGTCGATCGGGTGATCGACGCGCTCAGCGGCACCTGCGAAGGGGTGTTGGAGGGCGGCCACCGGTTGAGCTCCACCGGGGTCACCTGGACGAATCCCGCCGACGTCGCCGCGCTGCGCGAGGCCATCAACGCCAGCGACCTCGGCAACGTGATGATGGTCGCCCCGTTGCTGGCGGCGGCCGCACTGGCGCAGACGGTCGGTTACGCGCTGGCCTACGAGCGCATCGCGATGCTGTTCGTCGAGTCGGCGAGCGCCACGCTGGCCGTGGTCGAGGTCGGTGACGGTTCCATCGTCGATCTGCACCGGCGCCGGATCAGCGGCACCGCGGCCCCCGCCGAGCTGGCCAAGATGGTCGCCGGTCTCGACGCGGGCGGCTCCGAGGCCGACGGCGTGTTCATCGTCGGCTGCGGGGCCGACATCGTTTCGCTGAAGCCCGCGGTCGAGGCGGCCACCTCGCTGCGGGTCACCGGTCCCGAGGAGCCGGACATGGCGCTGGCCCGCGGGGCCGCGCTGGCGTCGGCGAACGCGCCGCTGTTCGCGTCGTCGACGGCGGCGCTGGCCTACGCGCTGGACCCCGGCACCGGGGAATTCAGCCCGCCGGCGCTCGGCCCCAGCTACCTCGACGTGTGGGGTGAGGGCGGCACGGGCACCGGTTTCCGCGCCTACAGCGCCCTCGCCGACGAAGCCGACGAAGAAGTGGACAGGCCCGCGCGCCGGAGCCGGGCCATGCTGCTGGCCGGTAGCGCCCTGGCCGGCATCGCCGCCGTGATCGGCGGGGTCGTGCTGGTGACGCTGACGTCGGATCAGCCGACGGGTGCGGGGCACAATGCGGGCGCCAATGTGGCCACCCCGGGCATCCAGCTGCCGGCCGCACCGCCGAGCACCCCGCCGCAAGCGCAGCCGCCCGCCCCGAGCACGACCCCGCCGGCGCCCGCGCCCACCGCGGAGGTGGCCGCCCCCGCCCCCGCACCGATCGCGCAGCAGCCGGCGCCGCAGACCACGGCCACGTCGGCGCCCCCCGCGCCGGTCCGTCGCGCCCCGACCCATCAGACGCCGCAGTACGTGCCCCGACCGGTCGAGAAGGCCGCACCCGCGCCGGCCGCGCCGCCCCCGGCGCCCCCACCGGCTGCCCCGCCTCCGCCGCCGGCCGCGCCGCCGCCGCCCCAGCCGGCGCCGGTGACCATGTACCTGCACTTCCCGTTCGTCACGGTGCCCATCCCGATCACCCCACCGGCACCGCCCCCGGGCCCCTGAGGCGTGGCGCACGCGCCCGGTTGAGCGCACACTGGCAATGACGGCACGCGCTGGCGAGGAGGTCGGATGGGCGAGCACGGTGGGTTCGGATTCGACCCCGATGAATTCGATCGAATGATCCGCGAAGGCAGCGAAGGGCTGCGCGACGTGTTCGAGCGCGTCAGCAGGTTCGTCGCCGCCCCCGGCGCCCGGACGGGCTGGTCGACGATCTTCGAGGACCTGACGCGGCGTCCCCGCCCCGAGCCGGAGACCGCCGGCGAGGCCGGCGAGGGCGTGTGGGCCATCTACACCGTGGACGACGGCGGCGGCGCGCACGTCGAACAAGTCTATGCGAGAGAACTCGACGCGTTGCGCGCGAACAAGGACAACCTCGACCCGAAACGTAAAGTGCGTTTCCTGCCCTACGGCATCGCGGTCAGCGTCCTCGACGACGATTCCGAAGAGCCTGCATAGCAGTCGTTTTCGGCTCAGCCCCGGGCGACGACGTTCGAGTCGCCGGAGTTGCTGATCTTCGGCGTGCCCGAGTGGTAGGTCACCTTGTTGTTGAAGCCCGACGCGGTGATGTCATCGGCGGCCTCGATGGTGATCGCGTTCTGCACGCCGGAGACCGAGAGGCTGGCGCAGTGCCCGGTGATCGTCACCGTGTTGGACACCCCGCTGACGCTGACGATGTTGTCGTTGCAGGCGATGGTCCGGTTCTCGTTGATGCCGGCGACGCTGAGCCGGGTGCCGCGCGGCGGGGTGGGTGAACTCGACGGCGATGTTCGCCGCGAGGCCGGCGGGGCGGGGCTCGTCGACACGCTCGGCGGCGGGGTGATCAATGATCTCACCCCGGAAACCTGGTGTGCGGCAAAGGCGGCGATGCCTCCCGCGAGTGCGACCACGCCGATAGCGATGACGGTGCCCACGATCCACCACACGCGGTTGCCCGAGGGGCTCTGCGGGGGCGGTCCGGGGATCGGGCCGCTGAAGGACCACGGCGGCGGGGTGCCCGGGGCGGGCGGCGGCTGATCCCGGCCGGCGGACTGGGCGCTCGTCTGCTCTGAGGCCCAGGCCGACTCGGCGAGCGGGCGCTCGAGTTCCCGGATCCGCTCTTCCGGGTCATCGTTTGCTGCCATGCATTGAATATGCCATTCGCTTCTGTGTTTTCGGCCCGTTCGGTAGTTTTGGGGATCGTGCCCGATTTGCCGAACCGCCAGGTGTTGTTGCGTCGTCGCCCGTCCGGGCTCGTCCGGCCCGACGACACGGAAATGGTCACCGCGGCCGCACCCGAACCCGCCGAGGGGGAGGCGTTGCTGCGCACCACCTACGTCGGCATCGACGCGGCCGCCCGCACCTGGCTCGACGACCAGCCGAGCTACCTGCCGCCGGTGCAGCTGGGTGAGGTCATCCGCGCGGCCGGCATCGGCGAGGTGGTCGCGTCGCGGTGTGACGCCTTCGCCGTCGGCGACGTCGTCACCACGCTGACCGGATTTCAGGAATACGTGATCGTCCGCGATGACATTTTCAGCACACCGATCCCGGGCGAGGACGACCAGCTGGCGATCATGTCGGTGTACGGGCCGACCGGCGCCACCGCCTATTTCGGGATGACCGACATCGGCCGGCCGCAGCCCGGGGAGACGGTCGTGGTGTCGGCGGCCGCGGGCGCCACCGGGTCGGTGGCCGGGCAAATCGCCAAGATCGCCGGCGCCCGGGTGGTGGGCATCGCGGGCGGTGAAGAGAAATGCCGGGCGGTGGTGGAGGACTTCGGGTTCGACGCGTGCATCGACTACAAGAACGACGACCTCGTCGCGGCGCTCAAAAAGCATTGCCCGCAACGGGTCGACGTCTACTTCGACAACGTGGGCGGACCCATCCTCAACGCCGTGCTGGGCCGGCTGGCCTCCCGTGCGCGCGTGGTGCTGTGCGGCGTCATCTCCAGCTACCTGACCGGGGACCATCCGGGGCCGGCGAACTATGTGAACCTGTTGTCCAAGACAGCGTTGATGCAGGGCTTCAACGCGCTGGATCAGTGGGGCCGCTTCGACGAGGCGTTCGCCGCGCTGCGGGGGTGGGAGGCCGAGGGGCGACTTCACCACCGGCAGACCATCTTTGAGGGTATCGAGTCGTGTGTCGATGCCCTCAACGGCCTGTTCACCGGCGTCAACGTCGGCAAGACGCTGGTCAAGATCAGCGAACCCGGCGCGCGCTGAGGCGCAGGATGCGCCACACCCCCACCGCGTGGTGTTATAACACCGTTTGCGAGAGTTGCCTGGGGAGATCGTGCCGGGCTTGACGGGCCGGCTTTCAACGATGGGTGGTTTGTAAATGGATCGTCGCAGCATGATGTTGATCTCGGGGCTGGGCATGCTGGGGGCCGCGATGCGCTTGCCGGGCGCCTGGGCCACCCCCTCGGCGCCGCAGGCGCCGCCGGCCGCCGGCGGCGGGCCCTACATCTTCGCCGACGAGTTCGACGGGCCCGCGGGCTCGCCGCCCGATCCGGGCAAGTGGACGATCCAGACCTGGCAGGACGACGTGTTCCCGCCCGTGGAGGGGATCTACCGCGACGACCGCCAAAACGTCTTCCAGGACGGAAATTCCAACCTTGTCCTGTGCGCTACCCACGATCTGCTGAGCAACACCTACTACAGCGGCAAACTGCGCGGCAACTTCCGCAGCATGATCAACCAGACCTGGGAGGCGCGGATCAAGCTCGACTGCCTGTTCCCCGGCCTGTGGCCGTCGTTCTGGGGCGTCAACGAGGATCCGCTGCCCGACGGCGAGGTCGACATCTTCGAGTGGTACGGCAATGGTGACTGGGCCCCCGGCACCACGGTCCACGCCGCGTCCAACGGGAAGACCTGGGAGGGCAGGTCGATTCCCGGCCTGGTCGACGGCAACTGGCACACCTGGCGAATGCATTGGGGCGAAGAGGGATTCGAGTTCTTCCGGGACGGGGCGCAGTACTACAAGGTGCCCAACAAACCCATCCACGTCGCCGGCGGCGCCCCCGACGACTTCCGGTGGCCGTTCAACAACCCGGGCTACTGGATGACCCCGATGTTCACGCTCGCCGTCGGCGGGGTGGGCGCCGGTGATCCCGCCGCGGGTGTCTTCCCGTCGTCCATGCTGGTCGACTACCTGCGCATCTGGTAGCCGTCATTTCGTCGCTTTGAGCACCTGAACCAGGCTGAACTGCCACCGCTCGACCAGTCGGAAGCCCAGGTCGTGCGGCACCGCGAACGCCGGGGTCGTCCCGTAGCGGGGGCCGGGCGGCAGCGCCGCGCCCCGCTCGTGCGCCGGCTGTGACGGGTCGGCCTGGGTGATGATCCAGACGATGCCGCAGCGGCTCAACGGCGCGGCGACGACCTCGGGGATGAGGTTGGTGTCGAAGACGTCGTTGCGGTCGGTCGCGCGTTGCCACAGCGTCAGGTCGACCAGCTTGCGATAGGCATCCGGGCGCGCCGCCAGCAGCGGGCGCATGGGGGCCGGCATGAACGTCACCGTGTCGTTCACCAGCAGGCAGTCACCCGGCGCCGCCTGCGCGGTGATCAGATCCGCCACTCGGCTGTAGTCCATCCCGTACTTGGCATACGGATTGCGCTGTGCCCGAACATAATTCGGTGCCGCTGCCACGGCGAACAGGACGACCAGCGCCGTGGCCACCCAGGTCCTGGCGGCCACCGCGCCGACGCAGACGCCCAGGATCAACGCCATCGCGGGCGCGGTGAACGACAAGTAGCGCGGGGTATAAATCGAGTGCACCAGCGCCGAATAGGTCAGGATCGCCGCGGTGGGGAGGGCAAGCCATCCCGCCGCGAGGACCAGCGATTGGCGCTCCGATGGCGCCAACCGCGCGGACCCGCTGAGCCACAACACGATCGCCGCGCCCATCAGCAGCGCCGACAGGATGGCGAACGGGGGGCTGCGCTCGAAATACTGTTGCATCACCACGTCTTCGATGGTGCGGTGACCGATCGGGGCGACCCAGCTGATCTGGTGCGCCTGCCCGGCGACAGTCAGCAGGAACGGCAGCAGGCCACCCACCGTCGCGGCCGAGGCAATGGCGAAGCGCGCCAACACGGTTCGGCCGCGGTGGAAGACGCCGACGAACACGCCGTACGCTACCAGCAGCAGCGCCAGGTAGGCGTCGAGCACGATCGAGAAGGCCAGCGCGACACCGTAAGACAGCCACAGCCGCCGGGCGTCGCGGCGCGTGGCGTAGACGAGCAGGACCGTCAACCACACCGCGGCCATCATCGACATGGCGTAGGGCCGCGCCTCGATACCCGCCCACGTGGCCCGCGGCAGGATCGCGCAGAACACCCCGGACGCCAGTGCGACGGTCCGCGACGAGAACTGCTTGCCCAGCACGACGACGCCGGCCGCCGCCCCTCCCACGGCCAGGCCACTGGGCGCGCGCGACCAGAACTCGGTGGGCGGAAAGACCTGGAACCACCCGTGCATGAGCAGGTAGTACAGGCCGTGGACGGCATCGACAGTGCCCAGCATGTGCCACATCTGGGCCAGCGAACGGCTGTAGGAGGCGGAGATGGTCGCGGCCTCGTCGTACCAGAACGAGGGCCGGGCGGCCCCGGCCATGCTCACCGCGACGGCCAGCGCCGCGACGAGCAACGGGTCCAGTGCGACCACTGCGGCCGGTCGGCGGCCGCCAAGCACGCCGGGGCTGAACACACCGTTATGGTGCCAGAGCCGAACCCGGGCGATCGGCCGACTCGGGCCGTTGATTCGAACGTATGATCGATCGATGGGACCGCTGGCATCGATCGGGTACAACGGCCAACCGGTCCGTAGCCCCTTTCGGGTGGTCCGCCCGCCCATCGCCGTGCTGGTTGACCTGACGGTGCTGTTCCCGCGCGAGCCGCACCGCTCGGGGCGCTATCAACCCAACGGCCTGCAGCTGCACAAGGTCGTCGAGGGATGGCTGAGCTGTTGGGGCCTGTGCGAGCAGGGCGACTGGTGGGGGCTGGTCACCTATCCCGTCGCCTACGGATCCCAACGCAAGACCGTGACGCACTGGGTGCCGGCCTGGACGCTGCGCCGCAAACCCTGACTGCGCGGCCGCCCGGCCAATGCGATGATTGCTGCCCGTGGAAGCAAGTTGGGCGTCGGTCCTGAGCAAGCTCATCGCGTTGGCGGCCGTCATTGCGCTGTCCCCGATCACGGTCATTCCCGCGGTGCTGGTGCTGCACGCGCCCCGGCCGCGCCCGGCCAGTCTCGCCTTCCTCGGCGGCTGGCTGCTGGGGCTGGTCGCGTTCACGGCCGCATTCGTCGCCGGCTCGGAGGCGCTCAGCGGTTTCCACGCGACCCCACCGAAATGGGCTTCCTGGGTGCGCCTGGCCTTTGGGGTGGCGTTGCTCGCGCTGGCGGCGTTCCACTGGTTCACCCGGCATCGCAACCGCAGCATGCCGCGCTGGATGCGGTCGTTTTCCACGCTCTCCCCGACGCGCGCCGGGGTGGTGGGCGCGGTCCTGGTGCCGCTGCGGCCCGAGGTGCTCATCTTGTGCGCGGCGGCCGGTCTGGCCGTCGGCAACAGCAGCCTGAGCGCCGGCGCCGAGTTGGTCGCGGCCGCGATCTTCGTCGTCGTCGCCGCGTCGACGGTGGCCATCCCGATCCTGGCCTATGCCGGCGCCGGTGACCGCTTCGAGGGAACGTTGGAACGCCTCAAAGCCTGGATGGAGGCCAACCACGACGCGATGCTGGCCGTGATCCTGTTTCTGATCGGGTTGATCGTGCTCTACAACGGGATTCGCGCGCTGGCCTGACCCCGGTCCGGCCGACACCGGCGCGTTTCGGCGTCACTTGGGCGCGGCAATGGGAGGATGCCGCGCATGGCAGGAAGCTGGGGGACCGTGCTGACCGGGCTGGTTCCGCTCGGACTGGTCATCTCGCTGTCGCCGCTCACGGTCATCCCGGCGGTGCTGGTGCTCGAGGCGCCGCGGCCGCGGCCGAGCAGTCTGGCGTTCCTGGGCGGCTGGTTGCTCAGCCTGGCCGCGCTGACGGCGCTGGCGGTCGCGGCGTCCGGCCTGCTCGGCGGCCTGGACAAGGCGCCGCCGCGGTGGTCGTCGTGGCTGCGGGTGGTGCTGGGGGCGGCGCTGATCGCGTTCGGTGTCTTCCGGTGGGTCCGCCGGCACGGCCAGGCCGAGTCGCCGGCGTGGATGCGCTCGTTCGCCAACATCACCCCCGCCCGCGCCGGGGTGACCGGCGCGGTGCTGGCCCTGGTGCGCCCGGATGTGGCGCTCATCTGCGTGCCGGCCGGATTGGGCATCGGCACCAGCGGGCTCGGCGTCGCCGGCGACTGGGCGGCGGCCGCGTTCTTCGTCGCCATCGCGGCCTCGAGCGTCGCGATCCCGATCCTGGCCTACGTGGCCGCCGGCAGCCGCCTCGACGGCACCCTGGCACGCCTCAAGGACTGGATGGACCGCAACAACGCCGCCCTGCTCGCGGCCGTCCTAGTGGTGATCGGCGCCATGGTGCTCTACCACGGCATTCACGCCCTGTAGCCGCCGTCGGCAAGCCCGGCGTCGGCTTCGAGCCGGTTGACCGCCCCAAAGGCCAACTCGCGGAACAGTTCCCGGCCGTAGCCGGCGAGCATGCCCAGATAACCCCGGGCCGCCCATTGCTGCGCGTGCCGCTCTTCGTGGTGCAACACCCGGTCCAGGTCCAGGCGGCTGCAGCGGGGCGCGCCGCGCCCGTCGAGGCACCAGGTGTGCCCGGAGGCGACGATCCCGCGCAGCTGCTCCGCCGGGTCGTCCAGCCGGCCCAGGTTCACCATAAAGATGTCGCCCCACGTGGTGCCGCCCCGCTGGCTGAACAGCCGCTGGATCCAGTTGCCGCCCAGCCCCATCAGCATGCCGTTGGGCGTGGTGACCAGGCGACCCCCGTTGCGGTGCACGAACGGGACGTCGCGGGCGTAGCTCCAGCCGTTTGCCTGCTGGCGCAGGCGGATTCGCGTCACCTCGGCGGCGCAGTGGGGGATGGCCGGAAAGTCGGTGGCCGGCTTGCCCGCCGCGCCGTAGTCGGTGCCGGCGTTCAGGATGTAGGTCATCAGCGCCGCCGCGCGGGCGTCGCCGCCGCGGGCGCCGCGCGGCAGCAGGAAGAAGGATTGGCCGGCCGGGTCCGTGATCTCCTGCATCCTCGCGAGGACCGCGAAGCTGGTACGCGTGATGTCGTGGCGGTGGCCGATCTCGGCGACCGCGTGCGGGGGCACGCCGCGGCGTTCGGCGTTCTCCCGCCATCTCCTGCAATAGTCCTGTGCGTCCATGTCTTTCCGGTCAATTGTTATCCATGGATAGGGTGGAGCGAATGAACAGGCGGCCCTGGCGACGCGCGCGCGGCATCAAACAGATCACCCGAGGACTGGGCACGCTCGATCGCGAACTGTTCGACGCGATCGCCGAGACGGACACCCCGCTGCTGGACACGGTGATGCCGCCGCTGACCCGGGCGGCCGACCATTCCAAGCTGTGGTTGGCGATCGGCGCGGCGCTGCTCGCCACCGGCAGGCAGAGCGCGCAGCGCGGCGCGACCCGCGGGGTGATGACGCTGGCCGCCACCAGCCTGGTCACCAACCAGTTCGCCAAGCGCATCCGGCGGCGGCCGCGTCCCGGCTACGACCTGGTGCCGTTGGTCAGGCAGGTACGCCGCCGCCCGACGTCGAATTCCCTGCCCTCGGGACATTCGGCCAGCGCCGCGGCGTTCGCCGTCGGGGTGGGCCTGGAGAACCCGCCGGTGGGCTTCGGGCTGGCGCTGCTGGCCGGGCTGGTCGGCCTGTCGCGGGTGGCGACCGGCGCGCACTACCCGGGCGACGTCATCGCCGGGTTCGGGATCGGGTCCGGCCTGGCCGTGCTCGGCGGCCGGCTCGTCCCGCCCATCGTCGAAACCGCCCTTCCGCGAACGGAACCGCTGCGCGTCGAGACGCCGCCGCGGCCCGACGGCGCCGGGGTGGTCCTGGTCATCAACCCGGAGTCGGGCAGCGGCACCGGAGCTCGCGTCGTCGACGAGGTGCGCGCCGCGCTGCCGAAGGTGGACATCCGCGAACTGGGTCCCGACGACGACCCCGTGGAGGTCTTGCGCGCCGCGGCATCCGGCGCCGAGGTGCTCGCGGTGGGCGGGGGCGACGGCACCGTGGCGACCGCCGCGGGGGTGGCCATCGACGCGGGGCTGCCGCTGGCCGTCTTTGCGGCCGGCACGTTCAACCACTTCGCCAAGGACATCGGCTGCGACACCGTGGCCAAGACGGTCGACGCGATTCGGCGCGGCACCGTGGCGTGCGTAGACCTGGTGTGCCTCAACGACTCTCAGATGGTCCTCAATACCGCCAGTATCGGCGCGTACCCGGCGTTTGTGCGGCGTCGCGAAAAGCTCGAGAAGCGCATCGGCAAGCCGCTGGCCGGTCTTTACGCGATGCTGCGCACGCTGCGCAAGGACGAGCCGGTGCGCATCTGCTACGACAACAAGACCTTGCTGACTTCGCTGTTCTTCCTGGGCAATTCGCTGTACTTGCCCAGGGGCTTCGCGCCGGCGCGGCGGACCCGCATGGACGACGGGCTGATCGACGTCCGCATCCTCGAAGCGGGTCGGCCGTGGGCCAGGACCCGGATTCTGACCGCGCTGGCGTTGGGACGGGTCGAACGCAGCCCGCTCTACCACGAGTTGCAGGTGCCCGAATTCAGCTTCGACGCCGTCGACGGCCCCACCGTCGTCGCCTGCGACGGCGAGGTCTGCGACCGCCACGACAAGGCCGTCTTCACCGCGAAATACCGGATTCTTCCCGTGTTTCGTCCGCTTCCCGACGTGCGACTCCCTCGGTGAGGTCGCGCACCTGCGCGTAGCGCGCCGCCACCTCGGGCGAGGGGTCGGCGGTGTATTCGTGCGTCGGCGGCGGATTCCACGCCGGTGGTCGGGGCGAGCCGCTCAATGCCCACGCCGCCTGCCGCGCCGCTCCCGCCGCGACGTACTGTGCCGGCGCGGGCGCCAGCACCGGCACGCCGAACACCGCCGGGGCGATCTGGCGCAGCGCGCTGGATTGGGCGCCGCCGCCGACGAGCAGGATGCGGCGCGCGACGCCGCCGCGCGCGGCCAGGTGCGCCATGCCGTCGGCGAGCGAGCACAGCAGTCCCTCCACCGCGGCGCGGGCCAGGTTGGACGGGGTTGCATTGGCGACCCGCATGCCGTGCAGCGCGCCAGTCGCGTTGGGCCGGTTGGGGGTTCGCTCACCTTCCAGGTAGGGAACCATCACCAGCCCCTCGCCGCCCGGCGGCGCCGACAGTGCAAGCCGGGACAGCTCGTCGTGGTCGACGTGCAGCATTGCGGCCGCGGCGTCGAGCACCCGCGCGCCGTTGAGCGTGCACACCAGCGGAAGGTAGCGCCCGGTGCCGTCGGCGAATCCGGCGACGTAGCCCGCGTCGTCGCGGACCGGATCCGCGGTGACGGCGGCCACCACCCCTGACGTGCCGATCGAGACGATCACGTCGCCCTCTTCGGCGCCGAGGCCCAGCGCCGCGGCGGCATTGTCGCCGAGGCCGGCACCGAATGTTGTTGCGCCGCTGGTTGTTCCGGTCGACGGCGCCAGCACGGTGGGCAGGCGCGGGCGGCGGCCGCGCAGGGCGAGTTCCAGCAGATCGAGGCGGTAGTCGCCGGTCGCGGCGTCGTAATAGCCGGTGCCGCTGGCGTCGCTGCGATCGGTGGTCAGCGCCGCGATCTCGGCGTCGCGGCGCAGCCGCCACGTCAGCCAGTCGTGGGGCAGGCAGACCGCCGCGGTGCGGTCGGCATGGTGTGGCTCGTGGTCGGCGAGCCAGCGTAACTTCGCCACGGTGATCGCGGCCAGCGGCACGACGCCCACAGCCCGGGCCCACGCCGACGCCCCGCCCAGCTCGCGCACGAGTGCGTGCGCGGCGTCGGCCGAGCGCACGTCGTTCCACAGCAGCGCGGGCCGCACCACCCGGCCGGCTGCGTCCAGGCACACCATGCCGTGCTGCTGCGCGCCGACGGCCAGCGCGTCGACACCGTCGAGCCCGCCCGCCGCCGCGATGGCCTCGCGCGCGGCGGCTTCCCATGCGGCCGGGTCGATTTCGGTTCCCGGCGGGTGGGCGGCCTGTCCCTCGCGGACCACCTCGCCGGTCGCGGCGTCACACACCAGCACCTTGCAGGACTGGGTCGAGGAGTCGATCCCGGCGACCAGCGTCATGACCCACCCTCTTCGATCAGCGCCCGCAGCGTGGCGCGCGCGCCGCGCCGGCGCAGGCTGTCCAGCGCCCACCGGTAGGCCTCGCGGAAGCGCGGGGCGTCGACGAGGTCACCGAACACCGAGCGGTTGGCCAGAAACGCGTCCGGGTGTTCGCGTTGCGAGCGGGCGATCGGGATCAGCGTGTCGGCTAGCCGGTCAACCACTTCGATCGGTTGGCCCTGTTCGTCGGCGCCCTCGGCGTACCGGGCCCAGCTCGCGACGGTCGCGGCGGACAACCGCACCGGACCGCCGGTGCGCAGATTGTCGTGCACGACGGGTAGCAGCCATTTCGGGATGCGGTCCGAGGAGTCGGCGCACAGCCGGGCGATCGTGTCGCGCACCTGGGCGTTGGCGAAGCGGGGGAGCAGTTCGCCGCGGAACTCGGCCAGCGCCGGGATGGGTGTCAGCGTCGGCATCGCCTCCGAATCCAGATAGCGGGCAAGGAATTCGGCGATCAGCGGATCCTGGGCGGCCTCGTGCACCAGCCGGTACCCGGCCAGGTAGCCGAAATAGCACAGGCCCTGGTGGCCGGCGTTGAGCAGCCGCAGCTTCATCGCCTCGTAGGGCGCCACGTCGTCGACGAGCTGCACCCCGGCCTCCTCCAGCGGTGGGCGTCCGTCGGCGAAGTCGTCCTCGATCGCCCACATGGCGAACGGCTCGGCGACGACGGGCCGGTCGTCGCGCACGCCGAATTCGGAGTCCAGCCGCTCCGCCACGTCGGGGGTGGTCACCGGTGTGATCCGGTCGACCATCGAGTTGGGGAATCTCGTCGCCTCGCGCATCCACTGCGCGAGTTCGGGATTGACCCGTTGCGCGTAGGACGTGAACGCGTGCCGCGCCACATCCCCGTTGCCGACGATGTTGTCGCAGGACACGATGGTCGGGCAGGGCAGGCCGCGCGCTCGGCGCCGGTCGCACGCCTCAGTCACCAACCCGAACACCGCGCTCAAGGGCTCTTGGTAGCCGCCCTCGGTGATGGTGAGCGAGATGATCCGGGTGGCCGGATCGGCCAGCAGCTCGATGACAGCGTCGGGATCCTCAGGCGCATAACGGAAGTCGACGATGGAGCCGATAACTCGGGGCTCGCGGGTGCCGTCGGGGTGTTCGAGGATCAGCGTGTACAGGTGGTCCTGGTCGCGCAGCGCGTCGCGCATCTGTTGGTCGCCCGGCAGCACGCCGACACCGCAGATGCCCCAGTCCCGGGCGAGCCCGGCGTTGAGCAGCCGGTCGATGTACATGGCCTGGTGGGCGCGGTGGAAGCCACCGACGCCGAAATGCGCTATGCCGACGCCGATTTGGCTTCGGTCATAGGTCGGGACGGGGATGTCGAGACCGGTCAGGTTCCGTGCGTTCAGCTTCACTCGAGTGTCACCTTAGCGCGGAGGCCGCCGCGGCTAGCGCATTGCTAGGCGTTGGGGCAGAGGTCGCGCAGGGCGAAGATCACCACGTCCGCGGCCTGGCGGCCGTTGATCCCGCCGGAACCCTGGTCGGCATCGGAGCGCTGCAGGGCAAGCACCTCGAGCTGCTGCGGGGAAGCGCCCCACGAAAGCTGCTGACAGAGATCGGCGCCCATCTGCAATAGCGCTTCGTCGCCGCCGCCGACGGCGTGGATTCCGGCGCTGTGCAGGTCGTTGAGGAAGGCGGCCTGGTCGGCCCGCGCCGGCCCCGCCCAGATGATCCCGGAGATCAGAAGCGAAGTTATCGTCAGCGCCGCGCCGACGAACCGGGCGTGCAGCGTGCGTGCCGCCATCCAACGTTCTCCTTGTTTCTTTGCGCGATGCGGATGATGCACCTTTACACAACAGTGCATGAGCCGCCGCGCAGAAAATCCGGAGGATGAACAGTCGGCGAAGATTGGGCGCGCTGCTAGGCGCGCGGACTCAGCTCGGCGTGGCTAGCTTGGGCACAGATCGCGCATGGCGTAGACGACGATGTCGCCGGCCTGCTGGGGGCTGAGGCCACCGGCACCCTGCCGCTCGTCGGAGCGCTGCAGCGCCAGGCCCTGGAGCTGCGCGGGCGGGGCGCCCCAGGATATTTGCTGGCAGATGTTCAGGCCCGCCTCCAGGAGCGCGGCGTCGCCACCGCTCACGGCGTGGACCCCGTCCTTATGCATGTCATTGAGGAAGCTGGCAGCGTCGGCCTGCGCGGGGCTGGCCCACACGAGACCGGCGAGAAGTGGGGCACCGAACAGCGCCGAGGCGATGAAACCGCCAGCTAGACGACGTGGTGACATATGCCCTTCCCCTCTGTCTGTCAACGGTTGCTCTAACGGTGTTCACTTCTATGTAACCTCCTGGACAGACTTTGTGCATCAAAATTTTCCTGTGAATGACCTGCGGGGAAATTGAGTCCGCGGGATTCGAAGTCGGCCACGGGCCCCGGGCCGCGTGTCGGCGCGACGCGCCGAGTGGGCCAGACATGCGGGCGTATTGGTGCAGGTCAGCGAGGTCTTCCGGCGGAATTCTGATTCGTGACACCGTTGTGACGTCACCATTTGGAAACGGCGCGGTGCGGCGCGGCTCGTGTCGCGTGTCGGCTGCCGACAATTGGCCCGGTCGTGAAAAGACGGCCTCGGTACGGCTAGGCGGGCCTGCTGCACTGATTGATTGCGGAAATAGCTGAGCGTGAATAAAGGAGAGTTGGCGCTGATGGCGATCGTCGATCGGTTCAACATGAAAGTAGTTGCCGGCGCTGGGTTGTGCGGAGCAGCTATAGCGTTGAGCCCCGATGCGGCGGCCGCCCCGCTGATAACGGGCGGCCACGCGTGCATCCAGGGGCAAGCGGGCGATGCGGCGCCGGCCGCCGGAGGTCCCGTCGCCGCGGGCGCCCCGGCGGACATGTGCGCGGCGCCGCTCACGGACATGTCGGGCGTGCCCATGGCCGTCCCGGGACCCCTGCCGCTCGGTGCTCCGGTGCCGATCGTGCCGCCGCTACCGCTCGCGCCGCCCGTGCCGGTGGTGCCGCCGGTGCCGGTGGTGCCCGCAGGTGCGCCGCTGATTGCGCTGGGCGGGCCGGTCGCGGGTGCTCCGCTGGAGGCGGCCGCTCCGATCATCGACATGTCCGGGGTGAAGGACGCCCCGACCGGTCCGGCGCCCACGGGCGGGCCGACGTCCGGTCAGCCGACTCGTCCCGGCCCCGCGAGCTGAGATCAACTCAAGCGGGCCCGCTGGTTTCGTACCAGCGGGCCCGTTGCGTTGTGCGAGGCTAGCGCGTTGAAAAGTATGTGCCCTCAACACAATCGAAGCTCCGCACCCGTCGTTCATGTGGGTGCGGAGCCTCGTGAAGATTGCGCTGCCGCTATTCCTGCACGATCACCGGGTCGCCGACGTTGACGTGGTTGTAGTACCACTCGGCGTCATCGGGGCTCAGGCTGATGCAGCCGTGGCTGACGTTCTCGAGCCCCAGTGATTGGACGGCCCAGGGGGCCGAGTGCACGAACAGGCCGCGGCTGGTGATGCGGACGGCGTAGTTGACCGTGAGCAGGTAGCCATTGGGGTCGTCGACCGGGATGCCGACGCTGCTCGAATCCATGGTCACCGCAGGCTCTTTGGAGAGCACGGTGTAGGAGCCAACCGGCGTCGCGTATTCCGGCCTGCCCAGCGAGGCGGGCATCACGCCCTGCTCGCCGAAGTGGGGCCGATGATGCGGCGCCGGGAGTTGGGTCGGTGGTCCCGCCTCGACTCCGTCGATGCTCACGGTGAACGTGTGCTGCGAGATGCTGGCCACGCCGATGACCGAGGGGCCCGTCTTGATCTCCGAGGTCGCCTGGCCCACCGTCAGCGCAATTGTGCTGTGCGCCGGCCAGTATCGGTCCGGCACCCACTGGACGACCCTGTTGTCGAGCCATTCGAACTTGCCCGTCATCGCGGGCGTCGACTTGATGCCGACGGCGCGCTCGGCCGCGCGCCGGTCGGCGACGGGAGCGCGGAACGTCACTACCACGGGATGCGCCACGCCGACCACTTCGCCGCGTGTCGGTGAAACCGACGCGATCCCAGGCCCATGCGACAGGTTGGCCGACGCCAGGCTCACACCGGCCGGCATCACGACCACGCTCGTAGCGACCCCGACCATCGCAAGAACACACCGAACACCGGTCCGCATGGCCTCAATTCCTTTTAACTGACATCGTTGCAATAGGGATGATAAATGGCCGCTGACCTGCGAAAGCGCAAGGGCACGTAGATATTTGGCCACGCCTTGGTCACGTTTTAGATACGGGCGTTTAGTTCAGTTCGTGCGCCACCGCATCGAATGCGCGCAGCGTGTCTAACAGCATCTGCGGATCCCCGGCGTCCGGCTGGCTGGACAACTTGGCGGCGACCAGCTCCGCTGCGCGGTTGACGTAGATCATCTGACCGCACATGCCCTGGCACAGCGCGATGTTGTTGCCCGGGTAGGGAAACCACACTTGGTTGCGGTACATGCCGCCGGGCATTTGGGTGTCGTCGGGGCTGGCGGCGAACGCCT
This sequence comes from Mycobacterium sp. NTMscope_MAC_269, assembly GCF_976985695.1. Taxonomy (NCBI): domain Bacteria; kingdom Bacillati; phylum Actinomycetota; class Actinomycetes; order Mycobacteriales; family Mycobacteriaceae; genus Mycobacterium; species Mycobacterium sp. NTMscope_MAC_269. Next base: position 4,272,906 of record NZ_OZ335668.1, on the reverse strand, counting down.
GGCGCGAGTCGGGACCGCCGTTAAGCGTGTCGGCGATCCATGCGGCCGGCACCACTTGTTCGTCGGTCAAGGAGGCGCCGTCGCGCAGGAACAGCGACCCGAATCGGACCGTGTCAGTGAGGCAGGCGTTGATGCCGCCGTCGAAGAACCCGGTGCCGGCCGTGTCCACGCCAATGGTGGCGTCGCATTGGGCGCCGATCCGGCTCCACAGCACTTCCGACATCAGCTCGGGCATTCGCTGGCCGCCGGCGACCTCGCAGATCCAGCCGAGCACATCGGTCTCGCACGAGCGATATTCGAAAGGGCCGCCGTGAGGAGACTTCTGGCGCAAGGTCAGCAGAAAGTCGCGCAGCGTCGCGGGGACGTCCGGATGGCTCCGGGGCGCCCACCCGACCGCCTGGTCCAGGACGTGTATCTCTGCGGTCGGGTGAAGGTAATTGTCCGAGAACGCGATCCCCGACCTCATGTCGAGCAGCTGGCGCACCGTCGCACCGGCGTAGCCGCAGTTCGCCAGGGCGGGAACGTATTTCGTCACCGGCGCGCCGAGCTCGATCGCACCGGCGCCGTGCAGCGCACCGACCACGGCGGCCACCACCGACTTGCTCACCGAGAACAGCAGGTGACGCGTCCGAGCCCCCATGCCGTCGAGGTATTCCTCGGCCGCCATCGAACCGCGGTGGCTGACGGCCCATCCGTCGGTGGCGGTGCGGGCCATCACCGCGCCCACGGTGGTGGCCACGCCGTCAGTGCCGGTCACCCCGATGTCGGCGATCGCCGCACTCGCTGCGGGCAATGCCGCCGTCGGCCCGGTCCCGCGCGAGATCACCGCGGTCGGCACGAAGTCTTCGACGTGCTGGAAGGACCAGTGCGCGTACGGCGGTGACAGCCAGTTGTCCAGCGAGATACCGGGCGGGCGGCTCACGCCCGTGCGACGAGCCGAGAGACGATCGGCGCGGCCGGTGTCAGGGGCGTCGAGACGAACTTCGCCTTCATGCCCTTGACCCAGCGCTGGCAGCGCTCGCTGAGCTTGTAGTCGTCCGTCTGCAGGTGTGAGCGGGTGACGAGCACGCCGAGTTGGGCTCCCTCGGAACGTAAGTCGCCGGGCGCCGCGACCCGCATGTAAAAGGCCTCGGAGCCATCGAGCAGCGTGGCCCAGTCGTTGGCGGTCCGCGCGAACGAGACCCGACCGTCGTCGTCGATGCGCCAAACCCCGGTGCGTGGCGTCGCCGTGAACAGCTCGACGTCCGGCGACGTCTCCGTGATGATCACCTGGCCCCAGACCTCGTCCTCGCCATAGCCGCGCTCCCAGCGTGCGTTGATGTCATCGATGTCGAGCTCGTACTCCACGTCCATGTACTCGAGCAGATGAAAGAGGAACAGCGGCATGTCGGCGTAGGCCTCGGTGGTCAGGTTCGTCATCGGGCTGGCGCCGGATAGGCGCGGGTTCACTTCGCCGAGGTAGAGCTCGTTGGAGTCCAGGTCATGCAGGAGGTCCACCTCGAAGTAGCCGAGGTAACCCTCGCGGCGCATGACGTCGCCCAGCTTTGCCACCATTTCCCGCGCGGCGTGGGTCTGGGCGGGGGGCAGCACCTCGCGCCAGATGTCGTTGCCACACCAGCTGCCCCGGCTCGGGGTCAGCTCCGAGTAGCCGACGAGACTCGTCATCGCGGGGCCGATCACCGTGCCGTGGCGGGTCACGGCGCCCTCGAGGCACACCTCGACATTGCGGATGCGCTTCATGACTTTGACTTCCTGCCCGGCCAGGTCCGCGGCGTGCTCGTCCCAGCCGCGCTGACCGTGCAAAAAGAACGTCCCGCTACCGGCGTTGCCATATGCGGCCGAGATGACGAGGTCATCTCCTAATCCGGCATTCTGCGCGAGCGTCAGCAGTTCGTCGTAGGAGCCGGCCCGCCCGATCGCGTGCGGCACGCTCGGTACGCCCGCCTCGTCGGCGAGGCGCGTCATGACGATCTTGGAGCCCAGGCGCTTGCGCAGCTCCACCGGGGGATGCATGACCTCGAGACCCGCCTGGCGCGCGAGGGCCTGCGTCTCTTCGTCGAGCATCACGAAGCAGGCCTTGCCGCCGGGCCCTCTGCTCGCGATGAACTCGAGTGTCTCGGGATCACGCAGGAGGTGATTGCACACGTCTCCCATGGAGTCGAAATCAATGCGGTCGCGCCGACGGGGCACGAACACGCGCGAATGTATGCCCTCGAACGAGTCAAAGTACGTCAGGTAAAAGAAGTTTCGTATCCAGCGATCGACGCCCAGCAGGTTGAACGGGGTCGGCGAGATGAAATACAGCGGCATGGTGTTGGTGTGAAAGAACGCCCGTACGTCGGAGATGCCGTTGAGCACCCGGCCCGGGCACGGCCCGCCGGCGGACGCGGTCACGCCGACCGCGCAAGCAGGGGCGCTATGGGGATGAGCTCACATTCCTGCATCCCACAAGTCTGCACCCGCCCATGACCGTGTGGAAGTGTAAGCGTTTCGCTGGACGAATCCGGCTGCGCCGCTGGGCTTCCCGCTCGGCCTGCTGCACCAGCTAGCGCGCTGGTTCGGGCGACCTGCGGCATTGCGAGCGAGCACGCGCCGAGGCGTGTCTCAGTTCATCGTGGAAGCCGATGACCGGAATCGAACCCGCGTATTCAGCTTGGGAAGTATTTTCGACGCCCGAACAGGTGAGCGATCGGTGCTGGTAGGCGTGCTGTCCGGCACCAACGTTTGCACTGCTCATCGGCACTTTCGGTACGAATAGCGGACGCCTCCGGTACGGCGTCGGTACGCCCTCAGTTCGGCTGCGTCTACGGGACCGTTACGGGACCGTCGTCCGCTGGACAGACACCCGCGCGCCAGATTCGGGCACCGCGTGCCTTCCGGGATCGACAAACGCAAGAATGAAGAGATGACGCAGGCGTGGGTAATTCGGTCCGGTCGACACGGCGAGCGCGATGCATGGGCGCTGCAATCGGGCTGCTCGGGAGGGGGCTGGGCGGAAATTCCAGACCTGACAAAGAGTTCGACGCCTGACGCAATAGCTCAGCTGGTCGCCGAGACTTATCCGGGTCAGAAGGACGGCTATATGAAAACTCAAACGCACCAGCTTTGGGCTCTGCGCGGGCGAATCGAGGCAGGGAGTCTCATCGCCATGCCGATGAAGACCACGAAGCAGATTGCGCTAGGCCGCGTGACTGGCCCGTACGAATATCGGTCTCACGAGCAAGATGAAGCTAAACGGCACGTTGTGCCAGTCGAGTGGAAACGGGTCGACCTGCCGCGTTCGGCGGTAAAGCAAGATTTGTTGTTCACTCTCGGTAGCGCACTAACAATCTTCAGCCCCAGCAAAAACAACGCCGTGGCTCGCTTAGAGCACCTCATGGAGCACGGGATCGATCCCGGGCAAATCGCCAACGTGGCACCTCAGAAGCACTCAAAATCCGGGGCTTCAGTCGACTCCACGGACGACGTAGACGAGCCAGAGCTATCGCCTGACATTGAAGAGGTAGCGAAGGATCAGATCACCAGCAGGATTGCCGAAGACTTCGCCGGACACGGCCTCGCAACACTCGTGACTGCGTTACTAAGCGCCGAAGGAATGCGCTGTACCCAATCGCCTCCGGGTCCGGATGGCGGCATCGACATCATCGCCGGTCGCGGACTCTTGGGTTTGGATGATCCGATTCTTGTGCAGGTGAAGTCTGGCGCTCAGGTCGGTTCGCCTGTCGTGTCTCAGTTGCACGGGGTGATGTCAACGTACGGTGCGAAGCAAGGATTGCTCGTGGCCTGGGGCGGCGTGTCCAAGCAAGCGCAAGATGCGCTCAAGACCAACCAGCTGCGAGTGCGGGTTTGGCAGGCCGCCGATGTTGTCGACGCAGTGTTGGCGAACTACGACCGCCTCGATGATGAGATCCGCAGCCAACTGCCACTCAAGCGGGTGTGGATGCTGGCCGACGTAGGTTCGTGACAGCGACAGGTCGGCTATGCCTGGTAGGGCAGCCGGCCACGGGGCGTCGAAAGGCAGTAACTCCGCCCCGTGACCGGGCCGATCTTGGGAGCCTCAGCCGACGCGCTCGCCGGGATAGCCTCGCGGCGGGTCGCCCGGACGCCAACGAGCCTCTCGCGCCTGCACACTGAGATCGTCGCTGCGGGTGAGTTCGACCGGTGGGCACTTCGCCCGATACACACCGCCCTCGCGAATCGGCGCGGTCTCCTTGCCGGGCGCGACCGGCCCTGGCCCGAAACCGAACTCAGACTTGTCGCGGTAGTCCTTCTCAGGGTCGCGCGAGAGGCTGTTGCGCTCGAACATGTCCGGCCCCTACGTCTGGATGGTCGGCGCGGTGTACGAGCCGTTCGTCGTCACCTGCATGACGACGGCTGCGCCTCGGTGCCGAACTCCAACACCGAACCCGCGCGCATAGAAGCTGTCCGTAAGGGGATACGGGCCACGACCCGGAATATGGCGCAACCCCTGATAAGCCGGATTGATGTGCTCGCGGAAACCGATCGGGTTGCGGTCGGAGTCGAGCCCACCCGTCGCGGCCACGATCACGTACCCGAAAGGCACGTAGTGTGACTCGATGAGCCAGGCGTCGCCGTAGCTGCCGAGCACCTGCAGCCCCTCGAACTCGCTCGGTGCGACCGCGCCGACGAGGTGCTCTGTGGTGAAGTACGCCGGGGCGGCCTGCGACGGCACGAAGTCGAACTTGGGCACCTTGCCGGCGGCGTACTCGACGCCCGCCCGCCAGAACGTCATGTCCTCAATCTCGTTCGGGTGGGCGAGGATGATCAACTGCCCGCCTTGGTTGCCGAACCGACCGTAGCCGTGTTCGGTGATGTGGCGGAGCATGTCCTCGATGTCTTGCGAGTCGATGTGCGTTGATCCGGACGTCAGGTAGTGAGTGTGGTTGCCGTCGAACGACTTACCAAGGTGCGCGGGTGGGACCATCGAGTCGCCTGACCACAACCCGTAGCAGGTGTGCTGCCACTCGTTGAATCGGGGTGCGGGGTCGAGCAAGCGGCGCAGGATCGTACCTGACACCAAACGGTTATCCGCCTCGAAGATGCGCGTGATCTGCGCTTCGACCTGTTCGGCGGTGGCGCTGCGGAGGAACTTCCACGAAGCCGACAGACGCTTGTCATAGTCCTGGAACGAATATCCAAGACGGAGATAGTCGGCGGGCTCGCGCAAAGCGGTCGGAATGCCCATCTCCGTTGCAATCTCGAAGGATTCACCCTCGACGCTCTGGGGGATGACGTCAGCAACCGCCGTTGTCGGATACGAAAGCAGCCGCACGATCGTGGACCGGTGCTCGTTGTAGACACCCAGCGCCGCCTGGATCTCGTTCCAGATGTCGTTGAGGTTGACGCCGTCGCTCGTTTCGTTGACGAGCACGTCGCCCGCGACGCTGACGCCCTTGCGGCGACCCTCACCGCCCCAGATATGCAGCCGTTCCAGAGTATTTGACATCTCGTATTCCGTTCGTCGGGTAGCCGTTTCGACCGAGCGTAGCGCCGAGACGCGCGGAGCCGGTCGAATAACGTTTCAGCGCAGCGCTATTGGTACGAACTGCGGTCGTCTTAAGTCGGCTTAGGTACGGAATCGAACGTAAGCTACGGAGCGAGAAGAGGCGAAAACTGTGGCGAGAATTGAAATCCCTGTACGTGTACCAGACCCGCCAGCGCACTTGGACGTGTCCCCGGTCCCGGACAAGACAGTGGCTGATGCCGTCGCTTGGTACGCGGCTATCGGCGTCCCGGTGACCGAGCGATGGATCAAGACGGTAACCGACCGGCGAGAGTTGGCCTGCCGGATCGTCGCGGGACGGCGCATGTACTCGACCGAGGAACTGTGGCGCTTCATCGTCACGCGGCCTACCCGAACAGCCGGGGCGGCGCGTTACAACCAGAAAGGCAATAGAACAGCATGAGCATCAACGATTCTGATCTGCGGGCGAAGTACGGTATGGATCAACCGCCGCAGCCCGATCACCCGATTGTGAGCGCGATACAGGTAGTTGAGAGCACGCGAGCGCTGGTAACGCGCGAGGCCGATGACACGGCATGGCTGTTCGACCCGTCGTGGAGCCCGGACATGTGGATGCTCGCCCAGCGGACCATGCGGGACATGAGAGAACGGTTCGGCGACCGCATCGAGGCTGCGGCTAATACCGATACGTTCCTCTACTACCCGTGCATCCCGAACCTCTACGTGTACGACGACGCCATGGAGCGCTTCTCGTACATGATCACGACTCGGGTGCCGATGCCTCACGCGGTGGGGGAGCGCGGCTGCGATGTGCAGCTGGCGCCCGAGGGGTGCAGCGGGCGTGCCGTCTATCTGCCGCATGAGCACGGGCCGTTCATTGTCGTGTTCGGTATCTGTCGCGCCTGCGACGCTTGGGCACGGGAGACCGCCGAGGTGCGGTTTCGATCGAACGTCATCGGTGCGCAGGTACACCTTCCACCGAGCGCGCGTATCGACCCCGGCTCGCCGGTCCCGCCGACGCCGTAGACGGCGGCGCGCGGGCCGCTCATCGCGACGAGGACGTGATGCGGGGTGTCGGGCGGGGGATCGGATGGGTACGGCGCGGCATCGGCCTACGGCGCTGGACGCGGTGGGGTTCCTTGGCTACCATCGTCGTCACCAGCGGTGGCCGACAGCCGTTCGGTTCAAGATCAGCTCAAGTCTTCATCACCGAGCGCAAGCGTCGAAGGTTAGCCCCGGACAAGGTCCTTGGTCTCCTGACCGAAAGGGGCGGCCATCGGTGTTTGCGCTTTTCTGCTCTCCGAGGGTCTGCAACTTTCAATCGCCTATATGAGGAGAGACCGTGAGCGATCAAGAAGCCGAGATGGTGGATGAACAAGAAGAGTCGATTACCGACCACGCTGTGAGGCTGGCGGCCCATGGCGTGAAGCTGGCAGCGTTCTGGAATAGCGTCGGTCCGATGAAAGCCGAGGGACTTGTCGATGTCCTGGCAGCCGCCTATGAACTCGGCAATCCGAAGCAGTTCGCTAGTGTCTTGTGCGAAGTCGCCGCGCCAGATGACGCCTACGCACTGGACATTGTGAAGGCGTTTGTGCAGCGCGTTGCAACGTAAGCTGTTGGACCACATATTATTTCGCTCGTCGTAACTTCGGCGCGAGCGCGGCGGTTCCGCTACTATCGAAGTACGACCGGCGACGAGCCGGGATAACCGAATATCGGTCTTTCGTGGAGGCATCGGCCTGATCAGAGCCGGGGACCTGAAGCCACTGATCGAGGGTGCAGCAAGCTGACGCAGGGTGCCCTCGGAGAGACAAACCCAATCTGTTCGAACTACGTGCAGAACGAGTTTGCTTCTTCGAGGGCACCTTTTGGTTTCTTCGGAGAACACGACGCCGAAGGAACTGAGAGATGGACGATGACGAGAAGCCCACTCTGAACGAACAGGAACTGTACGAGTACCTGCATTTTGACGAGGGCCTGCCGGTAACGCGGCGCGCGATCAAGTACGCGGTGCTTCGCCGCGAGATTCAGCCAACCCGCCTCGGTGGCGGAAACTTCTACAGCAAGCGCGACGGCCTCGAATGGGTCAAGTCGCGTAAGCAGACTGGCGTCTACCGTGCGCCAGAAAGCCGTGCGGCGGTGGGTGAGTGAGGGCCGGAACGCCTGTTGCCCGGTCAACCGACTAGGCCAACCGGGCAACAGAGCAACCACCCGAGGAAAGGGACGTGCATGCCGAGGAACATGAACGACCCGCGACCCGTAGGACGCGACGATGAGTCTACCGAACGAGAACGAGCCGCGAAAGCGGCTACGCCGCAACGATAGTCGAGCCACTGAACCGCCAGACGTACGTGGCCTGGCCGCCGACGAGTTCGATACGGCTGCAGATACATTGATAGGCAACGGCTTGCACCCAGTTGCCATAGGGAAGGCCAACGCGAGCAAGCCGGACAAACCGGCGGGCAAAGCGCCCTGGCACTCAGGCGTAACCGGATACAACGGCCGAGACCCACATCGCGATCAAGTGATGCGCTGGGCGGCGAACGTCGCCGGTCGGATTGAACGTGGCGAACGCGGCGTGCTTAACCTCGGCATGCGGATGCCGGTTGGCGGGATCGGACTCGACGTCGATGCGTATGACGGGAAGTGCGGCGTTGAGACCATCGCTGAGCACCAAGCCCGTCTTGGGGCGCTGCCGCCGACTTACCGGATCACCGCCCGACCGTATCCGCAAGGCAGCGGCATTCGGCTCTACCGCGTACCCGACGACTGGCACGGCACGACCCTCCTCAAGGCCGATGACGGTCGCGACGGCAACGTTGAACTGATCCAGCGGCACCACCGGCTCGCGGCGGTACCACCAAGTCACCACCACACGGGCCAGCGATACCGCATCTACGACGAGACCACCGGCCAGGAATTGGTGGGTGGTTCCGTGCCGCCGCTGGAGGATTGGCCGAAACTCCCCGACACGTGGCTTGACGGATTGCGGCGAGCGCCGGCCAAGGCGGCTGGCGGTGAGGCGACGGACGAGCAGGTGGAGAGGTTCGCTGCCGAGTACACCCGTAGCGAGCAGCCGTGGCACCTCGCGGAGTACATCGTGCCCTCGGTGCGGAACGCGGACGGAACTACCCGCAACGCCGCGTTCAAAGCCCTGCAAGAGGCTGCCCGTGATGCGTTGGTCGGCTGGTGCTCCTGGGCCGAGGCCACGAAGCAGATCGAGAAGGCGGCGCGGCACAGTTACGCCGAGCGCGGCGACACATTCGACCCGGCTGACTTTGCACGGTCGGTCAGCGCTGCCGTGCACGCGGCAAAAGCGGAGAGCTTGCCCGAGCTTGAGGAACGGTATGCGAGACGGCTTGCCGATGAGGAGGCCAAGAGGCGCGCCGTGGCCGGCATTGAGGACTGGTTTGCGGGCGTCCAGATCATTGCGACCGACCCCGCACCAACTGGTCGCTTCCGACTGGTGTCGGCGAGGGAACTGGGCCAACCGATCAAGCCGATGCGGTGGCTTGTGCGCGGCATCTGGCCCGAACGATCGGCCGGGGTACTCGGCGGTGACAAGAAATCGTTGAAGACGTGGAACCTTCAAGCTATAGCGCTTGCGGTCGCGACCGGTTCGGCGCTGTTCGATGAGTGCCCAGTCGGGTCACCGGGGAGTGTCCTCTATCTGTGCGGCGAGGGCGGGCAGGACACGTTCGCGAATCGCCACCAGGTCATCGCGGCGCGCTACGGGATAACTCCAGACCTGCTGTTGGAAGTACCGCTTGGGGCTGAGTTCGGCGTCGGCATGCTCACCGACCGCGAGTTCACCGAGGCGGTGAAGCGACACCTTGACGAGTTGCAGCCCAAGTTGGTGATTCTCGATCCGCTCTACGCCTACCACCCGAACGACGTGGAAGTCAGCAATATCTACGCGCGGGGACCGATGCTCGCAAACCTACGGACGCTGATCGGCGGCGAGGCGGCGCTGATAGTCGGGGATCACTTCAACAAGACCGCTGGGAAGAGTCTCGACCTCGACAACATCGCCCAGGCGGGTATGGCGCAGTGGGCGGACTCATGGATTCTTCAGAAGCACCGCAGCGCGTCACCTGATCTGGAGAACGGCAAATTTCTTCTTGAGGTCGAGACCGGCAGCCGCCGGGGCGGTGGGAAGCATCTTGAAGTCGACTGGACGCTCAATCGGGACGCCAGCGACCCGGACGCGATTGTGTGGACGGGCGTCGAGTGGGAGGCGCGACCGATCAACGTGACAACGGCTGCCGGCCAAACGGACAAAACGGTGGAGCAGATTCTGCAGATTGTGAAAGACAACAACTTTGAGATGACCGAAAGCCAGGTCGTCGGCGAGGTCAAGGGCAATCGCCAGAAGGCGTTCGACACGCTGAACGGCCTGAAGGTCAACGGGTTACTCGTCATTGAGAGGCTGCATCGGACGGAGGGAGGGAGGAAGCGAGAGCGCGATTTGGTCGGACTCGGGACGCGAGCGCGCGGCTCATCGGTTCCGGGCCTCGGAACCGATGAGGAGACCGGTTCTAGGGGACCGGAACCGGTCGGAACCGATGAGTAGGGCAGTCGGATGAAAGCCCTGCTAGCGAGCGGTTTCTCACCAGTTCCGGACGCCGGAACCGGTGAGACTACCGAGGCGGGCGGGCGGGAACCGGTTCCGCTACCGGTTCCCCGCCTAGGGGGAACCGATGAGTCGGAACCGATGAGAGCTGCTCGACGGTCGTCGCGCCGCCCGCCCTGGGGCAGTGCGTGGAGACCAACGACTGACCGCAGGAGGTGGCGACCTATGGAGGATGGAAAATCGCCGATTAGGCAGCCTCACACCCCCGGAACTGCCTCGAAAACCATCGGATCGGCAAAACCGTTGCGCAGCAACGACTCTGAAAGAACATGTAAAACAACAAGATTGGAGGCCAAGACGTGCCTAGCGAAGACGTGTACTCGGACGATTGGTGGCTCGATCGCAACGATCAAAACCGTTGCGTAGCAATACGAAAGAACGGTGAGCGCTGCCTCAAGCCTGCCAACCGCGGCATGACGGTCTGTCGAACGCACGGTGGCGCGGCCCCGCAGGTCCAGCGTAAGGCCAAGGAGCGCTTGGAGCTTGCGGCCGACCGGATGGCGCGCGAACTGCTCGGCATGGCGACCGGTGCGGAGTCAGAAGCGGTGAAGCTCAACGCCATTCGCGACGCACTCGACCGCGCGGGTCTCGGTGCCAAAACTGAAGTCTCCGTGGAGCTTAAGCCGTATGAGCAGCTACTCGGCGACATCAGCGGTGTTGCCAGCATATCCCGCGCCGAGCACAGAGCACTACAAGGCCGTCCCATCATCGACGCCCCCGCCCTGGCCGACCCGCTCGATGTCGAGGTAGTCGAGCCCGCCGACGAGACCGGCCCCGCCCGCCCCGCCGAGCGGCCCGCAGGCGATATGCGCGAACCCGGCGAGGGGAACGACGACGGCGACGATATGCCGCGCGATAGCGGGCTGATGACCTTGGAAGAGGCTGCCGAGACCGTACAGCGGGATCATGGCTACATGAGCTAAAAGGCCAGACCAGAGCATTTCAAGAGTTTGCTGCTGGCGTAGAATCGAGGCGTAAGGCGGAACCGAACGGTTACGCCCCAACCCTAGGGGGACGACATGGAATCGAAGCTGTATTTCGGATACTCGCGCGTGAGCACCGACGAGCAAGCGGACAGTCGCAACGGCCTCGAAGCGCAACGGTCGGCCATCGACGCAGAGGCTGCCCGGCGGGGCTGGACGGTGGAACACCTCGCAGACGAAGGCGCAAGCGGTAAGTACATCAACGCCAACCTGCAGGAGGCGCTGCAGCTGCTCGCCTCGGGCCAGGGCGACGGGTTGATTGTGGCGAAGCTGGACCGGCTCGCGCGGTCAATCGTCCATGCCGCCAACATTATTGATGCAGCGCAGGCGCAAGGTTGGTCGCTGGTCGTGCTTGATATCAACCTGGACCTGTCGACGGCTGCGGGTCGCATGATGGCGCGGACGGTCGTCAACTTCGCCGAGTACGAGCGCGAGCTCATCAGCGAGCGCACCAAGGCGGGGCTCGCCGCTAAGAAGGCACGCGGCGAGCGCATCGGTCGGCCACGGCTCGCGACCGCTGGCGTCGTGCGGCGCATCGTGCTCGACCGCAACGCGGGCCTGAGCTTCGGCCGCATCGCCCGCGCCTTGGAAGCCGAGGCCGTCCTGTCGCCCGCTGGCCGGCCAACCTGGCAGCCGTCCACCGTTCGCCGCATCTACCAGAGTGCCACGGCGACAGTGGAATTTGACGCCGCCTCATGAGTGGGGGCGTGCCCGAGAAGGGGTAGGGGTGTGTTGGGAGGGGCTGCCCTCCCCGCGTAGCGTGCACGAATTTTCCATCAGTAGTTAGCAAGGAGCGAGGACCAATGGCCGGGATTCAGAAGCGCGTACGCGCCAGCGGCACAACAACGTACGTCGTACGGTGGTACGCCGCAGACGGTACCGAGCGGAGCAAGGGCGGGTTCCGTACCCGCAAGGACGCCAAGGCGTTCGCGGCCAAGGCCGACGCCGAAACGCTGACGGGCATGGAGTTCGACCCCGGCAAGGGCAAGATGCTGTTCCGGGACGCGGCGGCGATCTGGCTGGAGTCGCGCAGAGCCGACACCCGCAACAACGCCGAGAACCACCGCTACGCGCTCGCCCCGGCCGCAACCCGTCGCGGCGACGGCAAGATGCTCGGCATTGATGCGGTGTTCGGCGGCTACCCGCTGAACAAGATCACCCGCGAGTACATCCAGGCGTGGCTCAACCGGCTCACCGAGGCGGGCAAGAAGCCCTCGACCGTCCGGCACGCGTTCTGGACCGTCCGCATGGTGCTGGAGCAGGCGGTGGTGGATGGCCGGCTGGCGAAGAGCCCCGCCGAGTACATCAAGCTCCCCACCGAGACCGGCACCAACGGCGGTCAGGTGGGCGTAGTAGTGGACCGGGCGCAGTTCCTCACGCCCGCACAGGTTTCGGCGCTCGTTGCGGCGACGCCCTGGCCCTACAACGTCCTGGTGCACGTTGCCGCTTGGGCGGGTCTGCGGGCGGCGGAACTCGGCGGGCTCACCATCGTGAACGTCGATCTGCCGGACCCGCCGTTGAACCCGAACGCCCCGGCAAAGCCGGGCTTGCTGCGGGTCGAGCAGGCCGCGCGGGCGAAGGGGGCGGCCATCGAGTACGGCCCGCTCAAGACCAAGCAGAGCTACCGCCGCGTGCCGCTCACCGCCGAGACGACCGAGTTGCTGCGGGACTACCTCGCGGAGCACCCGCGCTCGGACGAACCGACAGCCCCGCTGTTCCCCGGTACGACGTTGACGCGTCCTCGGCCTACCGGCGTAACCGCGACGGCCCCCGCATCGGGAACAGCGACGACGGACAGCGCAGACGCACCACCGAAGTCCACCGCGAAGGTCCGCGCGCGACGACAGGCGGACGCCTTGGCCGAACTCGCCGTGGCGGAGGCCGAGGGGCGGCTGGTGCTCGACTGGTCGACGCCGCTTCGCCATGCGACGTTCTACAAAGCCGTGTACCGCCCGGCAGTGCTGCGGGCTAACCGCCTCACGCCGACCGCGAAGCTCGACACCGAACAGTCTTTCCACTCGCTCCGCCACACCTACGCGAGCTTGTGCCTCGCGGCGGGTATCCGGCCCATCGACATCGCGGAGCTAATGGGGCACCGCGACGTGAAGACGACGCTTACCGTCTACGCCCATCTGATCAATACCGACGACCACACGGGCAACATGGCCGCACTCGGCGCACTCGCCGCCCCGGCGCAGGACCCCAGCTACAGCAATGTGATTCCGCTACACGGATAGTCGATGAGCGTTAGATAGCGCGGCGCGCGCGATACGCATTGACTGCGGCGCGGTTGCTGCACGCCCTACTGCAGAAGCGCCGAGAGCGATTGCGCGACATATCAAACACGAGACCAATGCACCCCTCATCGGCGCACACGCTGAGTCGGCTCATCTCATCCATTCGAATGACATCGGCCATAGCCATGGCGGTCTCTACGGCGATCCGTGTAGCCAGAGGTCGGTCGCTATCTACAGCATGCAGATGCCAGTCGACGTCTCCGTGTCGAACAAGCTGAGGGAGTGCGCCCTCCTCACGAAGGATCTTGTTCGTGGTGACTACAGCGTCGTCGCGGGTAGATGTGAACAACGACCGAAGTCGGGGACGCAATTGTCGGACAGCTTGCAACTCGGCCTGGTCTGCGTCGAAGCGGCCCGTATAACCGTACTCCGCATAGAAGAGCGCGAGCTGGTGCAAATCCACGAGAGTGTCGGGGTCGATCGCTGAATTAACCAGCGCGACAGCAGCCTGCATGCCTTCGGCTGTGTCGTGCGCGAAGAGCATATTGACATTTTACGTGGTCTCTGACGTAACGTGTCGCCACATGGCGGACGTATCGGACTTGCTGACAGGTGATGACGAGCGGGACGAGCGGATTTCGGAGATCTTCTACCACTTCGAGAAGCTAACGACACTGCAATCCGGACGTACGGTAGGCCGGAAGATCGGCGTAGTACAAGAAACTTTGATCCGGAAGTATCTGGAGCAAGACGGCGAGATTCGGCGCCGAATGTATTTGGAGCAAGCTCTTCTGGGGGCAAGCGGTGCTGCCCACAAGGTCGAGTTTTCCTTTCATCCGCTGGAGACATACACGGGCCTTACGGCGGGAGACGTCATACCGGGCACGGAAGGCGTCACGATACAGAAAGTCTCACCTGAAGTCGAGACTTTGCGCCTGGCAGCGCCAGGATGTCGAGCAGAACTCGCGGGCCCAACAAGGCTGATTAGCCCCAATGGCGAGCTTAGGAAGCATCTGCAGAAGAGTGTGACCGACCTCCGCATCGTTGACGTCGGGCTCGACGGCGTGACCGTCGACGTCGTAGATCGGTCCCGACTGCTCGCTTCGATCGAGAGCAAGCGTGTTGGTGCGCAGCGCTTTTCAGGGTCAAGCAAGCTTGGCTCCGGAATCCAAACGATCGAGAAGGCGAAGCAGGCATCGCTAGTTGCCATTGACTTGGATCTCAGACACAACGGAAGCATCAAACCGCTTCAGCCGCAGGACAAATCGAAGCAACTTATAAGTATCGTCGCTCTGGGCAACGGTGTGCACTGGACGAAAAAGGATAAGGCCGTCCTAGGGACGTATGTTGACTTCACGTGGCTTGTTCGCGACGAAGCAATAATTCGATACGCGGAGCATGTGCGAGAGCTGGCCGGTGATGCAGATTTCCTAGAGTATTTCAGCGCCTACTTCGTCGGGATGACGAAGCAACCTCCGGATGATTTCGAAGTGACACACGACGATTTCGCCATCATTACGCCGGAGGGCGAGCAGCGGACATTCCGCGAAGTTCTCAAGAACCACATCGTGGCAGTGGATCTAGACTAGGTAATCTTTCGGAAGAACAGGATCGCATCCTTCTTGACTGCTTCGCCATGGTAGTCGGCGCGGTGCGAATAGGCGTACTTACCAATGCCGTAATGCGTTGTGCGGTACCAGACTTCGCTTGGCTCCAATCCAAGAGTGCTCAACGAATCGGCCATCTCGCGGTGGACCGGCTCCAATGTCCCCTTGATGGTGGCATCACCCACTACGACAGCAACTGCGGCACCCAGCGATATGCGGTCGACAGCGGTCTTCATGGTCGAGGCAAAGTCGTCATAGTAATTTTTCACGAGATTGCCGTCGGTCGCTGGCCACGCCTTATGCTCCGCTGCGCGGATGTCTCGTTCTGACACCCCGCGCCAGACGATGTTTAGATCCTCGGCCCAGTAGAACTCTAGGCTGAAGACGCTCAAATAGTTGAACGAGTTCAAGTATGGCGGGTGCGCGACAAGAAGACCGATGTCGTCGTCAATGAAGTCGTACGCCGCAGGGGACCTGTTGTCGTCGTTGGTAGTCCGCGACTTGATGCTCGGGGGTCTCATCGTATCGAGTTCGATCAGACCCTGGATCATATCGGCCACCTTGCCCTCGAACGCATCGATGGGAGTTCGAGGCTTTTTGTCCGGATTGATATGCGGGCGAACCTCCCCGTCATAGGCGTTGCTGCATCGCCGAACGATGCCAAGGAACGCGACTACGACGAACTCGGTGTACTCATCGTCGGGAAGCTTGTCGATGGCGGCACGAAGCCGGCCAAGTTCATCTTGTGCTCGCGCAGTGAACCACTTATCCAACTTCGCCGCGGCAGTCTTTGACGGCGTCCACGGTTCTAGCGTGTCACGCGCAGCTTTAGCCACGGTGGCCGCGCGACGCCGAATTAAGTCGACATCGAAGTAGTTGGTCTTGACGTTGCACGCGAGCACCGCCAACGGATTGATGTCTACTCCGTACGAACGGCTACCTGCGATTTGCGCCTCTACTAACGTTGTGCCGGAGCCTGCGTAGCAGTCCAGGACCGCTCCAGTTCCCGGTGGGAAACGCGTGACGATCTCACGGCCGACGATCGAGGGAAACTTGCCGTAGTAGCGGAAGAATTGATGAGAGCCATAACCGAGCTGCGGGATCGACTCCGGAACATCAAGGACGTATCCAGGCACACCCAGATCCGAATCGCCGAGAGGGACGAGCCGCTCTACAGGATCGAAGAGCGTCGGGTTGACGGCGTTGCGTCGTCGAGTGGCCAACCTTCGTCTCCTAGTTCTCATTCGAGGTGCTCGAACGATAGCTCTGTGCATGGGCGATCCGATCAAGGCGCGCGAGGAAATCGTAGCTCTGAACTGAGACATCAGGCCTAGCCTCATGCGGGGCCTGTGGATAACCGCGTCGCTCGGCTTTCTATGCACGGGACCGATACGGGACCGCCCGCTTCGGCGGAGCGGCTACCGGGAGAGAAAGCCCTGGTAGGCGTGGAGCCGATGACGGGAATCGAACCCGCGTATTCAGCTTGGGAAGCTGATGTTCTGCCATTGAACTACATCGGCACAGTCGCCCCAGCAGGCTAGCATCCATCGGCGGGCCGCCCCGCCTGCCCGGGCGGGCTGACCTCCGGCAACGTCTCGATTAAGAGCGCAACCGCGGAATCTAAGACGCCCATCTAACTATTCTCATAACGCTCAGATTTATTATTTCGTTATCGCAACGTAATGTGCTCCGGGTGGGTCGACACGAATTAGCCAGGAAGCGGCGCAGGCCGCCTGCCGCCCTGGCTGCAGTGCTCGCCCCCGCGGCGGTGTTCTTCGCGGTCTCCGGAGACGTGCATCCATTTGTCGCTCGCCAGGCGCCCGAACCCGTTATCAGCGACGTCGCCCCCTGTTGCGTGCAAATCGTGACAGCAGCGTCGAAGCGGCCCGCTCGAGGACTCGATGACGGCGAGCCCACCGCGGCATCGCGCTACCACACGCGCTCGCGCTTCTTGCCCGTCGGCATCGCGCCCGAGCAGGGGCTACAAGTCCGGACGATCCTGGTCGAGCGCAGCATCAGCGCGGAGTTCCCCCAGATCCACGAGATCGGTGGGGTGCGGCCCGATTCGCTGCCCTGGCACCCCCGGGGGTTGGCGCTCGATGTCATGATTCCCAACCCCGGCAGCGCCGAGGGCATCGCGCTGGGAGACTCGATCGTCGCCTACGTGATGCAGAACGCCACCCGGTTCGGGATCCAGGACGCGATTTGGCGGGGCGTCTACTACACGCCCGGCGGGTCGCAGGCCAGCCGGCTCGGCCACTACGACCACGTCCACGTCACCACCCTCGGTGGCGGATATCCGACCGGCGACGAGGTCTATCTCCGCTGAACCCATTCAGCAGCGGATAGGCTCGTCGCGTGCTGCTCTCCGATCGCGACCTCAGGGCCGAAATCAGCGCCGGGCGGTTGGGCATCGATCCCTTCGACGACGCCCTGGTGCAGCCGTCGAGCATCGACGTTCGCCTTGACTGCATGTTCCGGGTGTTCAACAACACCCGCTACACCCACATCGACCCGGCGAAGCAACAGGACGAGCTGACCACCTTGGTCGAACCCGTCGAGGGGGAGCCGTTCGTGCTGCATCCCGGCGAGTTCGTGCTCGGTTCGACGCTGGAGCTCATCACCTTGCCCGAGGACCTCGCGGGCCGGCTGGAGGGCAAGTCGTCACTGGGACGCCTCGGCCTGCTGACGCACTCGACCGCCGGCTTCATCGATCCCGGCTTCAGCGGTCACATCACCCTCGAGCTGTCCAACGTCGCGAACCTGCCGATCACGCTGTGGCCGGGCATGAAGATCGGTCAGCTGTGCATCCTGCGGTTGACCAGCCCGGCCGAACATCCTTACGGCAGTTCGCGAGTGGGGTCGAAGTACCAGGGCCAGCGAGGGCCCACGCCGTCGCGCTCCTACCAGAACTTCATATCGTCTACATAGGTTCTGCGGGGCCCACTCGCCCACGTTCTGCGCGATACTTAGTTAGCCATGGTTTTTACCTCCGCCTGGCCGTGGTTCACCGCAATGCCTTTTGGAGGGGTTTGTTTTGGATATCGTGCTCGGGGTGTCGATGGCGCCGTCGTCGATCCAAATGGTTGTCCTGCAAGGCGAATACGCCGATGGCGCCACGGTAGAAGAGGACGCGATCGACGTCACCGCCGCCGATGACGCAGCCACCACGAGCGCGCCCGACCGAGTGATCTCGGCGATCCTGGGTACCCGCGAGGGCGCCGCCGATGCCGGCCTCGAGCTGTCGTCCATCGGGGTGACGTGGACCGATCAATTCGAGGCCGCCGCCCTTCGCGACGCGCTGACCGCTCACCGGCTCGACAATGTGATGTTGGTCTCGGCGTTTCTCGCCGCGGCGGCGCTGGCGCAAAACGTCGGCGGTGCAATGGGTTACGAACGCACCGCCGTCCTCCTGGTGGAGCCCGACACCGCGACGCTGGCCGTGGTGGAGTCCTCCGACGGTTCTATCCCGGATGTCTATAAGCAGCAGATCCGCGCGGAGTCCTACGGCGCCGCGGCCGAGCAACTCAGCGCGATGGTCACCGGGCTGGAGAAGCTCGAGTCACCACCGGGTGGGCTGTTCGTGGTCGGTTCGGGCGTCGATGTCGCCCCGCTGAAGCAGGTATTGCAGTCGACGACGTTGCTCGACGTGAGTGTGGCTGAGGAACCCGAGACGGCGCTGGCCCGCGGGGCCGCGCTGGCGTCGGCGAACGCCCCGCTGTTTGCCTCCTCGACCGCCGCGCTGGCCTATGCGCAAGACCCCGGC
This sequence comes from Mycobacterium sp. NTMscope_MAC_269, assembly GCF_976985695.1. Classification (NCBI taxonomy): domain Bacteria; kingdom Bacillati; phylum Actinomycetota; class Actinomycetes; order Mycobacteriales; family Mycobacteriaceae; genus Mycobacterium; species Mycobacterium sp. NTMscope_MAC_269. Next base: position 4,254,195 of record NZ_OZ335668.1, on the reverse strand, counting down.
ACCGGCGCGGTCGACCAATACTCCCTGCCCGAATACCTCTATGTTCCTTTCGCCCCGGAGTCCGGCGACGACGAGCTCGCCTACAGCGCGGTGGGCGACGAGGACGCCGATTCGCCGACCGTCGTCATCGAAAAGCTCTTCCTTCCTGAAGAGAGTCAGCCGCAGCGGCGGCCGGCGCTGCTGATCGGTAGCGGGCTGGCCGTGGCCGGCATCAGCGCGGTGTTGGCGCTCGAGATCGCCCTGGCGATCGGCATCCGAACGACGGGCACCGTCGCGTTGCAGCCCACCCCGAACCAGCATCTGATCGTTCCGACCGAGCAGGCCCCGGCCCCGCCGGTGCAGGCGTCGGCGCCCGAGCCGAAAAAGATCAGCCCGCCGGCCCCGGTGGCGGCGCCCAAGCCGTTGAACCCGCCCGCCGCCGCGCCGCTGCCCGAGGTTCCACCGCCGGCGGCCCCTCCCGTTGCCGCGGCCCCGCCGGTGATCCCGCTTCCCGTTGTCGTTCCCCCGGTGCCGGTCCCGGTGCCGATCCGCATACCGATTCCCAACCCGGTGGTCAGGCCTCCGGAGTTCGTCGCCCCGCCGCGTGTGTCGGTCCCTCAACCGGCGCTGCCCCAACCGCCGGTGCACCTTCCCCAGCCGCCGACGCCCCCGAAGGCGGGCGGCACGGTTCCGCAGTCGCCGCCGCACCAAAAGCCTGCCGGTGAAGGCATTCCGCCCAAGCCGAGCGCTCCAGGTAACTCCGGTGGCGGGCACGTTCCGACGCCGGGTTCGGGTGGCTCGGGTAACTCCGGTGGCGGCCACGTCCCGACGCCGGGTTCGGGTGGCACGGGTGGTGGGCACGTGCCGACGCCTGGTTCTGGTGGCTCGGGTGGTGGGCACGTGCCGACGCCTGGTTCGGGCGGATCCGGTGGTGGGCATGTGCCCACGCCGGGTTCGGGTGGCGGCCACGTCCCGACGCCGGGCTCGGGTGGTGGGCATGTGCCCACGCCGGGTTCGGGTGGCGGCCACGTCCCGACGCCGGGCTCGGGTGGTGGGCATGTGCCCACGCCGGGTTCGGGTGGCGGCCACGTCCCCACGCCCGGTTCGGGTGGCGGCGGCCACGCACCGAAGCCCGGTGGGGGCGGCACCGGTGGATTTGGTGGCGGGCACGCTCCCGCTCCCGGCGGCGGCCTGGGCGGATTCGGCGGCGGGCATAGCGGCGGCGGCTTGGGCGGTGGCCACGCTCCGGCACCTAGCGGCGGCGGCGGCTTTGGCGGCGGTCACAGCGGTGGCGGCTTGGGCGGCTTCGGCGGTGGCCACGGAGGCGGTCACGGAGGCGGCGGCCTCGGCGGCTTCGGCGGTGGTCACGGGGGTGGCGGCGGCTTTGGCGGCGGTCACGGCGGCGGTGGCGGCGGCCACAAATAGTCTCGGCTCGGCGAACCTCGCCGCAGGAAGCGGTCACGCCCACCGACGACGCAGCACGCTAGGGTGGCGTCGCGAACCCCATGTGGCGCCGGCGCAGCTGTTCTGGCGCAGCACAGCAACCAAGCGTCGGGCGATTTGGAGGAGCGGTGGAGGTCGTACTCGGTGTGTCGCTGGCACCTGAGACAGTCCGCATGGTCCTCGTCGAAGGCGCGGCCGCCGGCGGGGTGACCGTCGATCAGGACGGCTTCGACGTCATAGGCGACCCCACGCCCGCCGCCGCCGCGGATCACGTCGTGGCGGCCATCCTCGGCACCAGGGATAGTGCCGCCCAAGGCGGATACCAGCTCAAATCGAGCGGGGTGAGCTGGACCGACCCGGTCAAGGCGGCCGCCCTGCGAGATGTCTTGGCGGCCCGCAGGATTGAGAACGTGATGCTGGTCTCGGCGGTGATGGCCGCGGCGGCACTGGCACAGGCGATGGGAAGCGCGACCAATTGGGCCCGCACCGCGTTGCTGCTCGTCGAACCCACCAGCGCGACCCTGGCGGTCGTCGACACCGCCGACGGGACGGTCACCGACGTGCATCGGCACCCGCTGCCCGGCCGCGACGACGTGGCGCTGGCGAAGCTCACCGCGATGGTCTCGGGCGCCGAAACGATGCGCGCGCGGCCGGACGGAGTGTTCCTGGTCGGCTCGGACGTGGACATCCCGTCGATCAAGCCGACTCTGGAGGCCGCGACGTCGCTCTCGGTGACCACACCCGAGGAACCCGAGATGGCCCTGGCCCGGGGCGCCTCGCTGGCCGCGGCGAACGCGCGGTTGGGCGCACCGCGGACGACCACGATGCCCTCCGCGCGGATCTCCTCGACCGCGGCGGCAGGGTTCGCCCACGATGAGGCGCGCGATACGCGCGGCCGGCACAGCCGAAGGCCGGCGGCCACGGTCGTCGCCGTGATGGCCATTTTCGTCACCGGCTTCGTGGCGTTGACGCTGGCGCTGGTCTTCGGCAGCGGCCCGGACGCGGACCAAGCGCCCGACGCCACCACGAACGTTGTGGCCCCGCAGGCCCCGCCGCCACCGAACAACGCTCCGCCGGGTCCGCCCCCGCCGTCGGCCTCAGCGCCGGCGACGCCCGAGGCGCCTCCGTCACCCGAAGCGCCCGCGCCCTCGCCGCCCTCCGGCGACCACCAACACTGGGACGACTGGCTGCATCGCCATTTGGGGCCCGATTTTCCAGTCCCGTAGACCGACCGCGGACAGGTCCCGGCTCACCCCCCGACCTCAGATCACGCGTAAAATTGGGGCACTAGGGGAATAACGGTGGGGACTCAGCGATGTCGCACGCCATCATTTCGTGCGACGGCGACGCCCTCACCGCGAATGACTAGCAACCGACTATTGGAGGAGCTTTGGACACCGTACTTGGTGTGTCGATGGCGCCGACCGCAGTCCGGATGGTGCTGGTCGAGGGGGAAAACGGCGACGGTGCCACCGTCGACGAAGACAATTTCGACGTGTCGACGGCTGCTGACGCAGCAACTGTCACCGCCTCGGACCAGGTAGTCTCCGCCATCTTGGGGACCCGTCAGGGCGCAGCGGAAGGTGGCTACCAACTGGCGTCGACCGGGGTCACGTTCACCGACCCCGTCGAGGCCGCCGCGCTGCGCGACAAGCTCGCCGCCCACAAGGTCGAAAATGTGATGCTGGTCTCGGCCTTCCTGGCCGCGGCCGCGCTGGCCCAGGCGGTCGGCCACCGGACCAACTACGCGCAGACCGCGCTGCTCTACATCGAGCCCGACACGGCCACGCTGGCGATCGTCGACAGCGCTGACGGCTCCATCGCCGACGTCCGCCGCCAAGTCCTCCCCGAAGACGACGAGGCGGCCGTGGCCGAGCTGACCCGCATGGTCTCCGGCGCGGAGAACATGGAAAACCGCCCCGACGCCGTGTTCGTCGTCGGCTCCGGCATCGACGTCCCGCTGATCAAGCCCGCGCTGGAGGCGGCGACCACCCTGCCGTTGACGGCGGCCGAGGAGCCGGACACGGCACTGGCCCGCGGCGCGGCCCTGGCCTCGGCCCATGCGCCGCTGTTCGCGTCGTCCACCGCCGCGCTGGCCTACGCGCAGGACCCCGGCACCGGTGCGATCAACCCGCTCGCCGTCGCGCCCGGCTACTTCGATGCGCCCGGTGACGCCGGGGTGGACGCCCTGGCGTACAGCGCCGTGCCCGACGACCCCGACGACTTCTTCACCGGCTCGCAGACCGCGGCCACCGAGCTCGTCGGCGCGGACTATCGCGGGCGCAACTTCAAGCTGGTGGGAAGCGCCGTGGCGGCAATTTTCGTCGTCGGCGTGGTGGCGCTGGTCGTCTCCCTGGCCATCGCCATCCGGCCGACGGCGAACGTGCGGCCCAGCCCGAATGAGAACGTCGTGGTCGCGCCCACCCGGCCCGCTCCGGCGCCCGCGGCCCCGGCTCCTGCCCAGGCGCCCGCGGCTCCCGCGCCCGCCCCGGAGGCCCCGGCCCCCGCACCAGAGGCGCCCGCGCCGGCCCCGGCCGCCCCGGCACCTGCCCCGGTGGCCCCGGCGCCGATCCCGGTTCCGGCGGCCCCGCCACCCGCGCCGCCTCCAATGGCGCCCGTTCCGGTGCCGATCCCGCTGCCGATCCCGGGCCTTGGCCCGCCTGGTGGCGGGTGGGGTCCCGGTCACGGTGGAGGTCATGGGGACGACGACGGTGGCTTCCCCGGCGGACCGCGCGGCGGTTTCGGTGGCGGTCGCGGTGGCGGTCATGGTCACGGCGGCTTCGGCGGTCCCCACATCGGCATCCCGGGCATCCCCGGGCTGTAGCACGCCCGCGGCGTCGGCGGCCACCCGTCATCTGTCGTTTGCCTCCCGCTTAACCCGGGGATGCAGTTAGCTCATCGAGGTCGCTTACACCAGTGGTATGCGATGCACCGTGTTCGGCACGGGATACCTCGGTGCCACCCATGCGGTGGGGATGGCGGCGCTGGGACACGACGTCCTCGGGATCGACATCGACCCGGGCAAAGTGGCCAAGCTCGCCGGGGGTGACATTCCGTTTTACGAGCCAGGCTTGCGAAAGTTGTTGAGCGAGAACCTGGCTGCGGGCCGCCTGCGCTTCACCACCGACTACGACGCGGCCGCCGAGTTCGCCGACCTGCACTTCCTGGGCGTGGGCACACCGCAGAAAAAGGGCGAATACGGCGCCGACCTGCGCCACGTCTATGCGGTGATCGACGAGCTGGTGCCCCGGTTGACGAGTTCGGCGGTGCTGGTGGGCAAATCGACGGTCCCGGTGGGCACCGCGGCCGAGTTGAACCAACGCGCAGCCGCGCTGGCGCCGCGCGGTGTGGACGTCGAAATCGCGTGGAACCCGGAGTTCCTGCGTGAAGGCTATGCCGTGCAGGATACCCTGCGTCCGGACCGGATTGTGCTTGGGATCCATCAGGATTCGGCGCGCGCCGAGTCCGCCGTTCGTGAGCTGTACGGACCGCTGCTGGACGCGGGAGTGCCGTTCCTGGTGACGGATCTGCAAACGGCGGAACTGGTCAAGGTCTCCGCCAATGCCTTTCTGGCAACCAAGATTTCGTTCATCAACGCCATTTCCGAGGTGTGCGAGGCCGCTGGCGCCGACGTCAGCCTGCTGGCCGACGCGCTCGGATACGATCCCCGGATCGGGCGCCAATTCCTCAACGCCGGTTTGGGTTTCGGCGGTGGATGCCTGCCCAAGGACATCCGGGCGTTCATGGCGCGCGCAGGCGAATTGGGAGCCGACCAGGCGCTGACCTTCCTGCGCGAGGTGGACAGCATCAACATGCGGCGCCGCACCCGCATGGTCGAACTGGCCAGCGCGGCGTGCGGCGGCTCGCTGTTGGGTGCCAACGTCGCGGTGCTCGGTGCGGCGTTCAAACCCGAATCCGACGACGTGCGTGACTCACCCGCGCTCAACGTGGCGGGGCAACTGCAGCTCAACGGCGCCGCGGTCAACGTCTATGACCCCAAGGCGCTGGACAACGCGCAGCGCCTGTTCCCGACCCTGAACTACGCGGTCTCGGTCGAAGAGGCCTGCGAGCGCGCGGATGCGGTGCTGGTGCTCACCGAGTGGCGACAATTCGTCGAGCTCGATCCCGACGACCTGGCCGATGGGGTGCGGGCCCGCGTCATCGTCGACGGCCGCAACTGCCTAGACGTGGCCCGCTGGCAGCGGGCTGGCTGGCGGGTCTATCGCCTCGGCGCGCCCCGACCCTAACGTAGGGTCCAGCACAATCAGCCAAATACGCTGCGGCTCAAGAGATCTGATCCGCTAGTGGATGACCGTGGCGCGCAGCATGGCTCGGGGGTATTCGCCGCCGTCTTCGGATAGGTCGATCTGGACCTCCTCGAACCCGACCGAGCGCAGCGCGTCGGCGACGGGCACAGGGTCGGAGAGTTCACGGAAGGGCAAGGTGGCCACGACATCGTCGGCGTAGTGGTGGCCTGCCACGTGCGGGTTCAGCGAGACGTCGGCGACCAGCATTGCGCCCGGGGCCAATACCCGGCGCCATTCCGCGAAGGCCTTGTCCGGCTCGAGCAAGGTCCAGATGAAGTGCCGCGCCGTCACCGCGTCGAAGCTGGCATCGGCGAACGGCAGCTTCTCGGTCACCCCCTCCACGAACGTCACATCCGCCGCGGACGCGGCGGCCTTGGCGCGCGCCCGCGCCAACATCGCTTCCGAGGCGTCCACTCCGGTCACCCGGTGGCCGAGCTCGCCCAGCAACAACGCAACAAAGCCTGTGCCCGTGGCGATATCGAGCACCCGCGAACGAGGGGGGAGCGAGCTCAGAGCCGCCGTCCACAGTCGGCGTTCCGGCTCCGAAGAGATACCGTGCGCGGGCCGCTGGTCGTATTCCGAACCCTCGCGCTCCCAAAAGGCGCGGATCGCTGCGCGCGCGCCCGGAAGGCCCGCGCTGTCAGCGGGCATGAGCACGGCACGCGGCCCATCGTCTGATCATCGACGACAAGTCTGCAGTGGGCGCGATCGTCACCGCAAGGCGGGCGGGAGCAACCCACGCGAGTAGCCTGACCGGCGTGGACTATGCCGGCGCATTCCTCGACGAGAACCGGGCTTTCGCGGAGTTGTTCGACGGTGTCGACGAGTCCACACCGGTGCCCACCTGCCCGGACTGGACGCTGCGGCAACTGTTTCGTCACGTCGGGCGCGGCGACCGCTGGGCGGCCCAGATCGTGCGCGACCGGCTCGACACCTACCTCGACCCCCGCTCGGTGGAGGGCGGCAAGCCGCCGCCCGACCCCGCCGACGCGATCTCCTGGCTCCGAGGCGGCGCTCAGCGGCTGATCGACGCCGTGGAGCTGACCGGGGTCGAGACACCGGTGTGGACGTTTCTCGGGCCGCGCCCGGCGAACTGGTGGATCCGGCGACGGCTGCACGAGGTGGCCGTGCACCGGGCAGACGCGGCGATAGCGCTGGGCGGCGAATTCACCCTCGAACCCGACATCGCGGCCGACGGAATCACCGAATGGCTGGAGCGGATCGCGATCCAGGCGGGCGGCGAGGGGGCGCCGCTGCCGCTCGAGGAGGGGACCACGTTGCACCTGCACGCCACCGATCCCGGCCTCGGCGAAGCCGGGGAGTGGACCGCCGCCGTCGAAAAGGGCCGGGTGACGTGGTCGCACGAGCACGGCAAGGGCAGCGTTGCGCTGCGCGGCGGCGCCACCGAGCTGCTGCTGGCGATCCTGCGCCGCCGCCCGCACGCCGACACGGGTGTCCAACTATTCGGTGACGAGGCCGTGTGGGAGCGCTGGTTGGACCGTACGCCTCTCTAGCCGGGGAGCCGCACGGTAATTTGCACACCATGACCACATCGGAGATCGCGACCGTTCTGGCATGGCACGACGCGCTGAATGCCGAGGACATCGAGACCTTGGCGTCCCTATCCAGCGACGACATCGAGATCGGCGACGCGCACGGGGCCGCACAGGGCCACGAAGCGCTGCGCACGTGGGGGGCCTCGCACCGGCCGTCCACCGAGCTCGGCCGGATGTATGTGCACGACGGCGTCGTGGCCGTCGAACTAAAACCCAACAGCTCCGGCGAAGCGGGGGCCGCCACCGGCGCCGCGCTGACGTTCCGGGTGGTCCGCGACCACGTCACCTCCGTGTTCCGGCACGACAGCCTGGCGTCGGCGCTGGCGGCCACCGATCTCACCGAATCCGACGCCATCGACTAGGGCCAGACTAGGACCACAGGCACGAGGAGCTATCCATGCGCGGAATCATCTTGGCCGGCGGGTCGGGCACTCGCCTGCACCCGATCACCACGGGCATCAGCAAGCAGTTGCTGCCGGTCTACGACAAACCGATGGTCTACTACCCGCTGTCCACCCTGATGATGGCCGGAATCCGCGACATCCTGGTGATCACCACCCCGCACGACGCGCCCGGTTTCCAGCGACTTCTGGGCGACGGCTCGCAATTCGGCGTCAACATCACCTACGTGACGCAGGAGCGGCCCGACGGCCTGGCCCAGGCGTTCGTCCTGGGGTCCGGCCACATCGGCAACGAGTCGGTGGCTTTGGTGTTGGGAGACAACATCTTCTACGGCCCCGGGCTGGGAACCAGCCTGAGGCGCTTCCAAACCATCAGTGGGGGAGCGGTTTTCGCGTACTGGGTGGCCAACCCGTCGGCCTACGGCGTGGTCGAATTCAGCGACGATGGCCTGGCGCTGTCGCTGGAAGAGAAGCCCCAGACGCCGAAATCGAATTACGCGGTCCCGGGTTTGTACTTCTACGACAACGACGTGATCGAAATCGCCAAGGGTCTCAAGAAATCGGCGCGCGGCGAGTACGAGATCACCGAGGTCAACCAGATCTATCTCAACCGGGGCCGGCTCGCGGTCGAGGTGATGGCCCGCGGAACGGCCTGGCTGGACACCGGCACATTCGATTCGCTGCTGGACGCCAGCGACTTCGTCCGCACGCTGGAACGACGGCAAGGCCTCAAGGTCAGTGTGCCCGAAGAGGTGGCGTGGCAGCAGGGCTGGATCACCGACGAGCAGTTGGCCGAGCGCGCGCACAGCCTCCTCAAGTCCGGGTATGGCTCCTATTTGCTGAATCTGTTGGAGCGGAGCCGATTTCACTAGGCCGGTGGCGGCGGCCCGCTGCGCCCGGGGACGCCGCGCTTGCGACCGCCGCTAGGCCGGGCCAGCACCGCGGCGATCCCCGTCGTCAACGGCACCGACAGCGCCAACGCCATCCCACCGACGGCCGAGCGGGCGATCTCGATGGCCACACTCTCGCCGGTCAGCACGTCCGTCAACGAGCGGTTGGCGACGCTGAACAGCAACAGCAGCGGCAGCGAACTGCCTGCGTAGGCCAGCACCAGCGTGTAGACCGTGCTGGCGATGTGATCGCGCCCCACCCGGAGGGCGCCGGTGAAGATCGCCCGCCGCGAGCCCCCGAAGTGGGCGAGCTCGAACACCGTCGAGGCCTGTGTCACCGTCACGTCGTTGAGCACACCCAGCGAGCCGATGATGAAGCCGGCCAGCAGCAGTCCGCCGATCGACACGTTGCCCAGGTACGCGCTGACCGTGGTGTTCTGTTCGTCCGAAAGTCCGGTGAGATGCGCCAGCTGTATTGCCGCCCAAGATAATCCGGCGGCGAGCAGCAGTGCCGACAGGGTGCCCAACAGTGCGGCGCTGGTCCGCAGGCTGACCCCGTGGGCCAGGTAGATGACCGCGTAGAGGATCGCCGCCGACGCCACCAGCGCCACCGGCACCGCGGGCGCGCCGTCGCGCAGGGCCGGCAGCAGGAACATGACCAGCACGACGAACGCGACCAGGATGCCCACCAGCGCGAGCAGCCCGCGCCAGCGCGCCACGGCCACGATCACCACCGCGAACGCGATCGCCAAACCGGCCAGCGCCCAACCCCGTTCGAAATCGTAGAACGCGTAGCTGGTGGCACCCTGGTCGTCGACCTGCCGCACGACCCGAATGCGGTCGCCCACCGCGAACTTCGGCTGGCCGGGCCCGGGCGAGGACTCCAGCAGCGTGTCGGCGCCCGCGTTCGGTCCGGAATCGATGGCAACCTGAGTCAATACGCAGCGCCCGGCGCCCGGTGCGGCGGGTTGCGGCGGCCCGGTGAGGACCTGACTGACCGACGGGCTGCCGCAATCGCCCAACCCGCTGGTCAGCACGTGCCCGGCCTGCGTGCTCACGGCGCCGCCGGACGCGCTCTGCAGCGGCATCGGTATGTCGACGCGCTGCCGAGTGGGCCATAGCAGGACCGCACCGACGGCCACCGCCACGCCGATCGCGACCAGCAGTCCGACAACGATTCTGGCGGGCAACGGATCAATGCCGGACGGGCCCTCCAATGGGCGGGCCATGCCGTGCGAGTGGGAGTGCGTCACCCGCTCTACCGTAGAGGCGGTTTCCTGGGTGCTTACGGGCGATAGCCGACGAGGAAGTTGCCCAGCCGCTCGATCGCGGCCGCCAGATCGCGGGCCCACGGCAGCGTCACGATGCGCAAGTGATCCGGTGCGGGCCAATTGAAGCCGGTGCCCTGGGTGACCAGAATCTTCTCCTGCAGCAACAAATCGAGGACGAGCTGCTCGTCGTCGTCGATGTCGTAGACCTCGGGGTCCAGCCGCGGGAAGGCGTAGAGCGCCCCGTCCGGCTTGACGCAGGACACCCCCGGGATCTCGTTGAGCTTGGTCCAGGCGACGTCGCGCTGCTCGAGCAGCCGCCCGCCGGGCAGGACCAGGTCGTCGATGCTCTGGTAGCCGCCGAGGGCGACCTGGATCGCGTGCTGCGCAGGGACATTCGGGCACAGCCGCATGTTGGCCAGCAGGTTGATTCCTTCGATGAAGCTGCCGGCGTGGTCCTTGGGCCCGGTGATCGCCAGCCAGCCGGCGCGATACCCGGCCACCCGGTAGGCCTTGGACAGGCCGTTGAAGGTCAGGCACAGCATGTCCGGCGCCAGCGAGGCCAGGTTGATGTGCTCGGCGTCGCCGTAGAGGATCTTGTCGTAGATCTCGTCGGCGAGCAGCAGCAGCTCGTGCCTGCGCGCCAATTCGACGATCTGCGTGAGGACTTCGCTGGTGTAGACCGCGCCGGTCGGATTGTTCGGGTTGATCACCACCAGCGCCTTGGTGCGATCGGTGATCTTCGATTCCATGTCGGCGATGTCGGGCTGCCAGCCCTGCGTCTCGTCGCACAGGTAGTGCACCGGGGTGCCGCCCGCAAGCGAGGTCGATGCCGTCCACAGCGGATAGTCGGGCGACGGGATCAGCACTTCGTCGCCGTTGTCGAGCAGGGCCTGCAGCGTCATCGTGATCAGCTCGGAGACCCCGTTGCCCAAGTAGACGTCGTCGACGTCGAAGCGGGGGAATCCGTCGACCAACTCGTAGCGGGTGACCACTGCGCGGCGCGCCGGCAGGATGCCCTGCGAGTCGGAGTAGCCCTGCGCGTACGGGAGGGCCTGGATCATGTCGCGCATGATCACGTCGGGCGCCTCGAAGCCGAATGGCGCCGGGTTGCCGATGTTGAGCTTGAGGATGCGGTGACCCTCGGCCTCGAGCCGCGCGGCCTGCTGGTGTACCGGGCCGCGGATCTCGTACAGGACGTCCTGAAGCTTGGACGACTGCGCGAAACTACGCTGCTGCCGGTGATGAGCCGACGGGTGCGGTGGCAGCTGGTGAGGCAGCTGATGGGTGGTCACATCACCAATGGTGCCATCACTGTCCACTGAAATTTGCTGTCAAGCGTTAAAATCCCAGGTCAGCGCTTGCCCGGCGGACGCGCCCCGCGGGCGATGCCCAGCCCTTTCACCGGCGGCTGAGGCGGTGTGTCGTCGCCGTCGGTCTGCTTTGCCGGCTCCGCCTTCGGTGCCGGCTCGGCCGCGGGCTGGGAAGCCTCGGCCTGTTCGGCGGGCTCAGCCTCGGCCTTGGGGGCCTCTGCCTTGGGTTCCTCCGCCTTCGGGGCCGCCTTCTTGGCGCCGGGTCGCTTGGCGCCCGCGGCGATGCCCAGGCCCTTCACCGGCGCGGCGGGCGCCTTGGGTGCCTCCGCCTTGGCTTCCGGTCCCGCCTCGGCCTTCGGAGCCTCGGCGGCAGGAGCCTCGGCCTTGGCCGGCGCAGCCTTCTTCGCACCGGGTCGCTTGGCGCCCGCGGCCAGGCCCAGGCCCTTCACCGGCGCCGCCGGTGCCTCGGCTTCCGGGGCCGCCGCTTCGGCCTTGGCTGCGCTGCCTTCTGTGGCCGGTGCGGCTTTCTTGGCGCCGGGCTTCTTGGCGCTGCCGGCGATGCCCAGCCCCTTGACGGGCGCGGCGGGTGCCGCCGCCTCAGCCTTGCCTTCGGCGGCCGGTGCGGCCTTCTTGGCGCCGGGCTTCTTGGCGCTGCCGGCGATCCCCAGTCCCTTGACGGGTGCGGCGGGCGCGGCGGCCGCGGTTTCAGCTTTCGGGGCCGCCTCGGCGGGTGCCTCCTCGGCCTCCTCGGCGGGAGCGGTCGCCGTCGCCGTCGCGGCCTTGGGCGCCGCCGCGGCCTGCTGGGCCGCCCGCTTCTCGGCTTCCTTGGCGGCCGTGCCCTTTTCGGGCAGCGTCGCCTTGTCGTACTCGAGGGAGGCGAGCAGGATCTGGGCGACGTCGAGCACCTCGACGCCGCTGCGCCCGGCCTCCTCCTGCCGGTCGTTGACGCCGTCGGTGACCATCACCCGGCAGAACGGGCAGGCGGTGGCGATGGTGGTGGCCCCGGTGGCCAGCGCCTCGTCGACGCGTTCGTGGTTGATCCGCTTGCCGATGTGCTCTTCCATCCACATCCGCGCGCCGCCGGCGCCGCAGCAGAAGCTGCGCTCGGCGTGCCGCGGCATCTCGGTCAGGTTCGCCCCGGAGGTCCCGATCAGCTCACGCGGCGCCTCGTAGACCTTGTTGTGCCGGCCGAGGTAGCAAGGGTCGTGGTAGGTGATGTTTTGCGACACCGGGGTCACCGGCACCAGCTTGTTGTCCCGGGTCAGCCGGTTGAGCAGCTGGGTGTGGTGCAACACCGAGTAGTTCGCGCCGAGCTGGCGGTACTCGCGGCCCAGGGTGTTGAAGCAGTGCGGGCAGGTCACCACGATCTTGCGGTCGACCGTCTCGACGCCCTCGAACACCCCGTCCAGGGTCTCGACGGCCTGCTGCGCCAGTTGCTGGAACAGGAACTCGTTGCCGGAGCGGCGCGCGGAGTCGCCGTTGCAGGACTCGCCGGTGCCCAGCACCAGGAACTTCACCCCGGCAATGGCCAGCAGCTCGGCGACGGCCTTGGTGGTCTTCTTGGCCTTGTCGTCATACGCGCCGGCGCAGCCCACCCAGAACAGGTACTCGTAGCCGTCGAAGCTCTCGACGTCCTCGCCGTAGACCGGCACGTCGAAGTCGACCTCGTCGATCCAGTTCGTGCGGTCCGACGCGTTCTGGCCCCACGGGTTGCCCTTGGTTTCCAGGTTCTTGAACAGCACCGACAGTTCCGAGGGGAACTCGGACTCCATCATCACCTGGTAGCGGCGCATGTCGATGATGTGATCGACATGCTCGATGTCCACCGGGCACTGCTCGACGCAGGCGCCGCAGGACACGCACGACCACAGCACGTCGGGGTCGATGACACCGCCCTGTTCCTCGGTGCCGACCAGCGGCCGGGTGGCCTGCTCCGGGCCGGAACCCATGATGCGGCCGAAGCCCGACTCGGGGACGTGGTGGGCCTCGGCGTGCTCCTCGCCGGACAGTTCCTCACCGAGTCCGCCCGCGGGCGTGCTCTCGAGCGGGCTCTCCTTATCACCCAGGATGTAGGGCGCCTTGGCCATCCAGTGGTCGCGCAGGTCCATGATGACGAGCTTGGGCGAGAGCGGCTTGCCGGTGTTCCACGCCGGGCACTGCGACTGGCAGCGCCCACATTCGGTACACGTGGCGAAGTCCAGCATGGCCTTCCAGCTGAAGTCCTCGACCTTGCCCCGCCCGAATGTCGCGTCGTCGGGCGGGTTTTCGAAGTCGATCGGCTTGCCGTCGTATTCCAGCGGCAGCAGCGGACCGAGCCCGTCGGGCAGCCGCTTGAAGATGACGTTGATCGGCGCCGTGAAGATGTGCATGTGCTTGGAGTGCAGCACGATGATCAGGAACGCCAGCATGACCGCGATGTGCAGCAGCAGGGCCGTCGTTTCGATGATCTCGTTGGCGGGCTGGCCCAGCGGACGCAGGATGACGCCGAACAGCTGCGACAGGAAAGCGCCGTTGCCGTAGGGCAGCGTGCCGTTGTTGACCGCGGCACCACGCACGAACACGTAGGTGAACACGACGTTGAAGATCATGAACAGCACGAGCCAGGCGCCGCCGGTGTGGGAGCCGTAGAACCGTGACGAGCGGCCGATCTCCTTCGGGCTGCGCATCAGCCGGATGATGGCGAAGGTGACGATGCCCAGGAAGACGGCGGTGGCGAAGAAGTCCTGCAGGAAGCCCAGCGCGTCCCACCGCCCGATGAACGGGATGTGGAAGTTGTCCTGGAAGAGCAGACCGTAGGCCTCGATGTACACCGTGAGCAGGATGAAGAAGCCCCACATGGTGAAGAAGTGCGCGAGGCCGGGGATCGACCACTTCAACAGCTTGCGCTGCCCGAACACCTCGGATAGCTCGGCCCAGATTCGCTTGCCGGGTTCGTCGGTGTGTCCCGGGGACGGCTTGCCGGACGTGATCAGCTTGAACAGCCACAGGACCCGTCGTGCGGCGAGCGCGGCCACGACCAGCGTCATGCCCATGCCCACGACCAGCCTGATGAGCATCTGCGTTGTCACAGAAGGTCTCCCCAATGCATAGATAATTCGGCCTGTGCTTTATTTGCCTGCTTAAGCCCCGCTCATAGTTACATCTTCGTGGCTTTCGGCGCGAGAAAGGCTGCCCTAACTTGGGAGTTCGCCGACGCCTCTGGCCTGCTAGTTGATACCCACTCGCCTCATGTGACGTTTGTCGGAGTGACCAGCGCCACCAAATTTCGTTCAATGACCCTTTTCCGGCGCCCTTTTCCGGGCCCGGACGCAATCGTTCGCCTCAGCGCCCGAATGGGGGCTGGAAGATCGGCGGCAGGGGACGTACCCGCGTGGTCGTTGTCGGCGCCGCGGACGTGGTGGTCGCCTGCGACGTCGTGGTGGGCGGCGCGGTGGTGGTCGTCGTGGTGGTCGGCGGGGGCGTCGTCGTTGTCGTTGTCGACGGCTGCGGGGGCGGTGTCGTAGTGGTCGTGGTGGCCGGCGCTTCGCTGGACGGCGGCGGGGCCGGAACCACGGTGACGGTGGTGCTGTCGTTCGGTCCGGTGATGGTCACCGTCTGCGGCGATGGCGGTGGACTGGACGGCGACTTCGGCGGGGCCGGGGTGGACTTCGTCATCAACAGGCCGATGGCCAGGACCACGGCCACCAGCACCGCCACCACCGCTCCGGCGACGGTCAACACCAGCGCCGTGCGCTTGTACCAGGGCAGGCCACCCTGCGCGGGGTACTCGAATTCCCTTGCCTCACTGGCGTATTCGCCGGTGGCGTCGCGACCGGTGTAGGGCACCGGTTCGTCGGAGTCGGCGTCTTGTGACCATGCCAGGGCGTCATCCACATCGGTGGCCTGGGCGGCCCACGCGGCCTGGGTCACGCCGAGCCCCGCGGTGCCGACCATTTCGGTCGGTGTCTCCACGGCGGCGGCCGCGGCGGTTTCAGCGCCCCCCGCCGCGTACTGCGCACCGAGTGCCGCCGCGCCGAGCGCGGCCAGCGACGCCGGCTGCCCCGCGCTGCGGACCGGAACCCCGAAGCGCTGCGACAACCGCTCGGCGATCAGCGGAATGCTCGCGCCGCCGCCGGCGATCGCCACCGCGCGCAGGTTGGCGTTCGCAATCCCGTTGCGCTGCAACGTGTCTTGCAGAGAGGCGATGAACCGGTCCAGCGGCGGGGAGATCAGTTGCTCGAACTCGGTGCGGGTCAGTTGTGCGGCCTCCCCGGTCGCCCCCGCGACGGTGCTCACCGCGGCCGTCGACAGTTGCTCCTTGGCGCGCCGGCAGGCGGCGAGCAGGCGCGTCTGTGATCCCATCCGCGCGCTGCCGCCCAGGACGGCCGTGCTGACATCGGAGGCCAGCAGGTGATCGACGATGAGTTGATCGATCGCCTCGCCGGAGAAATCCGTGTGCCGCACGGCCGGGCCGACGGGCGCAAAGCCGGCGTGGGCGTCCAGCGCCGTGACGGTGGTGCCGCCGGCGCCGAAGTCGCACAGCGCAACGACACCGTCGGCCGGAAATCCCGGCGTGCCGCGCAGGGCCGCGACCGCGGCCGTGGCGTCGGAAACCAGCATCGGCGCGACCCCACCGCGCGCGAGGTCGGATTGGGCGAAGAACTCCTCGCGCAGCGCCGCGAACTGTTCGTCGGACCAGTAGGCGGGCACCGCGATGCTGATCGGTGTCCCGTAACCGACCGTGCGGGCCATCGCCTCGATCGCCTCGACCGTCAGCGCCGCGCCGAGGTACTTGGTGCCGTCGGCCGCCACCAGCGGAGCCCGGTCGCCGACCCGCTCGACGAACCCGCGCAGCACCAGGCCGGGTGTGGTCAGGTTCGGGTTCTCTTCCGGCAGGCCAACTTCGGTGGGACGGTGCTCGAATAGGGTCAGCACCGAGCTGCGGGTGACCGGAGCGCTGCCGGCGCGGGCCGCCACCAGGTTGGCCACCCCGATCGATAGCCCGAGCGACTGGCTCATGTCCGCACCCCTGTGTCCGTTGTCCCGTGGATCCCAGCGAGTCTAGGGGCGCCGCGGCGCCGCGTCGCCGAGGGTGATCGGCCTGGCGTCGACTCTTAACGCAGGCCCGGCGGCACCGTGATGACCGTCGGCACCTGCGGGATGGTGATCACCGGCGGCAGCTGCGGCAGATGGTGGTGATGCGTGGGCTGCTGCGTTTGTTGTCCGGTGGGCTTCTGCTGCGTCGGCTGCTGGGCCGGCGGCTGTTCTTCGGCGCTACTGCTGGGCTCGGTGGTGGTCGCCGTGGTCGTCGGCGTCGTTGTTGTCGTGGTGGAGCTCGTCGTGCTGGTCGTCGACTTAGGGGCGTGGTTGACGGTCTGGTCGCCGTTGATGAGTTCGATGATGCCGAACACGATCAGGCCGATCAGGATGACGACGGAGATCAGCCAGGCGATGAGCATCGCGGGCTTGCGATACCAGGGCGTCGGCTCGGGTTCCTGGTCGAACGGGTCGACGCCGTGGGGTTGCTCGAACCCGTGGGGCGGCGCGGGCGGGAAGTTCGGCGGCGGGACTTCACCGGTCGGGGGCTCGCTCACGCCGAAATCGGCATGCTGAGTCGGCCGGTTGTGGAAGTCATCGCGTGGACCGTTGGATGCCACGGGACCGATGGTACTGACCGCACCTGCCAGTCTGCTGATGCCAGCCCCTAAGAGTGTCGATCGCTTGACTCAGGAGGACGGGCGTGTTCGGTGCGTGCGGTTAATTCGAGGGCTGATCTCGTCGGTCATAGAAGGGCGCACTCAGGGTTTTGGAACTTACCGCCGCTAGACTGTGGCGCTCAACACATCCGCTACCCCATTCTAGCCGAATGCTGTTGTCGTACAGTCGAATTCGACAGTCACGCCATCTTTGACTTATAAGAAAATTCGTGACAGGGTCTTTGTCCGAATCGCTACGGAAGTCGAGCGGCAAGACCGCACCAGGCGCGGCGCTGCCGGGCCTGAGTAGACCAGCGAGTACGCCGAGCGGAGTCGCTGGATACGCGAATACCTTGACCGCGCCGGCGTGCCACATGCACCCGAGTCACAGCAGCGACGCTCGTTATGGCATCGGGGCCCTGACGCCGCGGCGAGCGAGCATGAAATCCGAGTGCAGGGTAGGGAGACGATGACGATGTCCGGCCGGTCCGCCGATCAGCACCGGGTTCGTCATCTCCGCTACGACGATCGGCGCTGCTAGTGGTCGCAGACGATTGGGCAGACCGCGAATGGTGGTCAGAGGCCGGCGATGACGCTCCGACCGTGGCGAGTCAGCGGTATCGCATGGCGGAGTTACGCAATGGGACCGACCCGGCCAACTGCACAGATGCGACTCACGAGGATGCGTCACAGAGCGCCGTCGGCGCCGGCACTGAGGTGGGAAAGCAACTGACGAGCGCCGTGGTCGTCATCGCGCTCGTCTCGGCGATCTCGGGCCTGCTCTACGGCTACAACACCGGTGTCATCTCCTGGGCCCTATTGCAGCTCACCGATGAGTTCAACATCAGCGCGGCCTGGAAACAGGTGGTCGCCGGCAGCATCCTGCTCGGCGCCATCATCGGGGCATTGTCGTGCAGCTGGCTTTCCGATCGGTTCGGCCGGCGCGGCACGCTGTTGATGCTGGCGGTGGTGTTCATCGTCGGCGCGCTGTGGTGTGCCGACGCGCCGGATGTCGTTGTGTTGTCGCTGGGAAGGCTGGTCCTGGGCTTCGCGGTCGGCGGGGCGACGCAGACCGCACCGATGTATGTCGCCGAGCTCTCGCCGACGGCCTACCGGGGGCGGTTGGTCCTGTGCTTCCAAATTGCCATCGGGGTGGGCATCCTGGTCGCTAACCTCGTCGGGATCTCCGACTCGGTCTCCTGGCGGGGGCCGACCGGCATCGCGTGCGTACCGGCCGCGATCATGCTGTGGCTGTTGCTGCGCCTCCCGGAAAGCCCGCGCTGGCTGGTCAAGCGAGGCGATCGAAACGCCGCACGAGCCGTGTTGGAGCGGGTCCGGCCCGACGGCTACGACGTGGGCGCCGAGCTGGACGAAGCGACCGAACTCGCGCGCATGGAAAGCCAGGCCAGCACCCGCGGGTGGAGTGGGCTGCGCGACGCCTGGGTGCGCCCGGCCCTGGTCCTGGGTTGTGGCATTGCGGTGTTCACCCAGCTCAGCGGCATCGAGATGATCATCTACTACGCGCCGACCATATTGACCGACAGCGGCGTGTACAGGTCCGTGGCTCTGCAGGTGTCGCTGGCGTTGGGTGCGACGTACGTGATCGCCCAATTGGTCGGGTTGGCCATCATCGACCGGGTCGGTCGGCGCCGGCTCACCCTCATCATGGTGCCGGGTGCGGCGATCAGCCTGTTCGCGCTCGGCCTGCTCTTCGTCACCGCCGACAGCGGTCACGATGTGATTGCCCAGATCATGATCTGCCTGATCGCCTTCATGGTGTTCAACGCGGGCGGCCTGCAGCTGATGGGATGGCTGACCGGCTCGGAGACCTATCCGCTGGCGGTGCGCCCGGAGGGCACCGCAGTGCATTCGGCGACGCTGTGGGGGACCAACCTGCTCATCACGCTGACGCTGCTGTCACTCATCAATGCGATCGGGCCCGGCCCCTCGATGTGGCTCTACGCGCTGTTCAACGTGGCGGCGTGGATCTTCGTGTTCTTCCGCATGCCCGACCTCACCGGTAAAAGCCTGGAGGAAATCGAAAAGAAGCTGGCGGAGGGGAAATTTCGGCCTTCAGACTTCTCCCGCTGACGAATTCAGTTGTGGGGCAGGTTGTTTCGGGCTGCTGTGCAACGCGGTCACACGCCAGCCGTTGAATGGCCTCGCAGGATCCGTTCGATCCGATCCAGCAGCTCGCTCGGGTGTTCGTGGGCGCCGTCTTTCCAGGCGACGAGGGCGTGGAGCAGGTTGATCGGCTGAACACTCAGATACATCCCGAGCATCACCGTCGAGGTCGTCTCGTTGCTGACATCAGCGGGCTGGTAGGCGATTTCGACCTGCAACCGCTCGGTACCAGCCGCCGCGTTCGAGACGAGCTTGGGCTCGATCGAACGGACGTGCTCGCGCCGGATGTCGGTCAACTCGCTGCCGCGCTCTGCTATTCGCACGGTCAGCACCGACGGTGTGATACGAAGAAGTGATCGCCGCCAAATCCAAATGGCAACTACCACCAGCAAGGCAAAAATCGCGAGCAGGACGATCCCGCTGTACCACAGCCAAGCCGGATTACCGGGAGCACATCCTGCGGCGATAGCGACGGCACTCATCAGCGGAAAAAAAGTGCCGAAAACGTATGTGTTTCCCTCGTACCAAGGAATGTAGCGGCAGACGATCGCGTCCCCGGTGCGACTGACCCCAGCGCCAAAGATTCGGCGGCCGCTTCCATAAATGATGCCGACACCGCACGCAGCAGCGCCCACAGGCAGATACCAAGCCGATCCAACCAGCACATTGATGACCGCCAACAGGCATAGGGCACCACCGACGGCGTAGCGCAGTTTCGGCACGCGTCGGCCTTTCGCCGCGCGGTCGGCCATCAGTGACCGTCTTGAGTTGCGATTACGGGTCTCCTGTACAGCTGTGATGATCCGTGACTGTGACGCGCCGTCGATCGTGGCGAGCATTCTGCGCCGATGCGTCGCGCGTGACACGGTTACACACCGACGGTGGAGTGGCCCCGGAGAATCGCTTCGACCCGATTGAGTAGCTCGCTCGGGTATTCGTGAGCGCCGTCTTTCCAGGCCACAAGTGCGTTAAGCAGGTTAATCGGCTGGACACTCAACTGCAGGCCCAGGAGCAGAGTCTTGGCATCGCCGCTCAAATCCGTTGCACGGTAGGTGATTGCGACTTGCAGCGATTGCCCGCTCACGCCATTTGGGACGATCTTGGGCTCGATCGACACAACACACTCACGCCGGATTTCGGTCAACTCGTCCTTGGGTCCAGCCAAACGCACGGTCAAAACCGACGGGGAAATACGCAACAGGCACCGACGCCACATGCGCACGGCGCTGAACACGAAGAGTGGCGTCAGAACCAGCAGGATGATCCCGCCGAACCGAAGCCACGCAGGGTTGCCCGAATCGTTGGATGCGGCAAGCATGGCGACTCCCATCAGCGGGAGCAACACATTCAGGAAGTACGCGTTTCCCTCATACCAGGGGACGTAGTGACACATAATCTCGTCGTACGTCCGGGTGATACCCGCCCGGAAGATTCGGCGCCTGCCGAGGGCGATTAAGATCGCTCCGCAGAGCACCACCACAGACAAGTACCACTGCAGTCCCGCCCGCGCTGCCACCACAGTCAAGAGG
Source organism: Mycobacterium sp. NTMscope_MAC_269 (assembly GCF_976985695.1). Classification (NCBI taxonomy): domain Bacteria; kingdom Bacillati; phylum Actinomycetota; class Actinomycetes; order Mycobacteriales; family Mycobacteriaceae; genus Mycobacterium; species Mycobacterium sp. NTMscope_MAC_269. The sequence continues at coordinate 4,233,710 of NZ_OZ335668.1, read as the reverse complement.
CACAACGTGCCGCCGAAGGTGTAGCGCAGTATCCGTCCCCACCGGGCGCTGTTCTCACCGTTCGCCATCAGTGACCGTCTCGTGTCGTGGTTGCGGGAGCTTTACGGGGGTGATTGTCCGAAGCCGGACCTGCCGGCGCGGGACCCATTCGGACAGACAGCCAGATATTCGCCTGTTTTACAGGTGATTCATGTAGTGCGGTCATCGTGAGTTGCGCGATCAGCGTCTCCTGTCCTTCCGTGATGATCCGCGATCGTGAGACGCTGTCGATGGTGCCGAGCTCGTGGGCAATCTGCATCGCGAGCAATCCTTGAACTCCAACACATTCACCGGCGGGGCCAAGTTCGCGGCGCACCTCGTGAGATCCCGGCGCCGACTGCAACTGCTGCTCGGCCAGCATCGCGAACGCCTCCCTCGCATCCAGTGGGGCCGCCACTTTATGCATCGTCAACACCGCGTTAGCACCGAACACGTTGATGCACGGGTCGTTGCGACAGGCCCACACACGAGCACCGAAAGCCGAGTCGAAGGGTTCCCAGCCCGAGGGCACCCCCACTTCCACGACAAAACCGACAAACCGCTCGACCGGAGATACCACAATGTCGCTGGTCTGCACGAACTCATCGAATCGCATCGAACATGCCCCTACCCGAAACCGAAGATCGATTCCACGCCGTGCACCGCGCTACCGACGGCATTCGCGACCGGCTGCCAGGCCACTTCAACCGCTTTGGATGCCCCGAAGGCAGCGCCCGCTCCCACGACTGCGCCCACCACCAGACCAATCGCCGTCCCTGCTCCTGGGACGACCGACCCGATCGCTGCACCAGCTGCCATATCCGCGGCAAATCCTCCAGCCGCCGCGCCCGCGTAGAGCCCGAATGCAGTTCCGACACCCTCCCGCGTGACGGCCTCTGGCACCGAGTTCCCGTCGTGGATATCGGACATGGCAGCGGGTACCGCGCTGGCCGCACCAACCACCCGGGCGACACGGGAGAATCCTTTCAGCTCGAAGCCGCCGATCTTCGGATCCTCGAACCACCGCAACAATCCCGGATCGGCCTTGCCGGGCCCCGTACCGGGGGACTCGGCGATCAACCTGGTCGTCGCCCCACTCACACCGTCGGCGGTGCCACCGGCGATCGCGCCCGCGGCCCCGGTCAGCACCTCGCCCTTCGTCGGGGACAAAGCGGGTCCGCCGCCGGGTTGGTCGGCCGGCGCCGGGGCGGGTCCTGCAGGGGCAGGCGTGAGGTCGTATCCGTCCGCGTGCAGGGTCCCCATCGCGTTCTGAAACGAGTTGGCGTAGCCGTCCCGGGTCGATTGCAGCTGGCCCAGCGCGGCTTTGGTGTCGCGGATCGCGTCGTCTTCGCGTCCACTGATGAACGCGTCGAGGGCATGTCGATCTTCCGCGGTGAGGGTGGGGTCCTTTTCCAACTCCACCGCTTGGCCGATGAAGCCGTCCAGCTGCTGCAACTGACCTTCCAGCGCCGTGATCTGTCCGGCCGCGGCCTTTTGCGCCTCGGCCAGGTTGGCGGCGATGTTCTCCAGGTCTGCAGCGATCTTGGGCAGCTGCAAGGACTGCGCCCCAAGGGTTTTCGTGACTCGCTGCACTTCGTCGGACCCAGTGATCGGATGGTCCCCGTTTTGGTGGTTCCAGGCAGCGTCGAAGCGGCTACGGGCCTGGTCGAACGCATTGGTGGCCTCGGCGGTGCATCGGCCGGCTTTGAGAAAGGCCTCCGCGAGCTGAGATATCTGAAACGGGCTACCGGCCTGCAGGCTCTGATTGACTGCCCATGGATCACCGCCGGCTTCGGCGATCAGCGCCGCGATGCTGATGTAGCGGAGTTGCATGGAGTCGTGAGGGCTTCTTGGTTAGGCCGGGCCTGAGCGAGCACCGGTGACTGGGCGGTGACACAACGCGGCAGACCGATATCCCCCCGCCACGCTGCCGACAAGGGTACTGCCCCTAGAAGGTGTTGACCTTCTCGATGCTGACGAACATGCCGTGCTTGGTCTGGTCGTTGGTGAAACGGGTGCCATCGGCGTTGGCGATGATCGTCCAGCCCTGGGCGGCGTAGGTCTGGTAGTCGATCCTGACGGTCGGGATGGCCCCCAGGTTGCCCAGCACCCACTGCACCTTGCCGGCGGTGGTGATGCTGACGCCGTTGGCGTGCTCACCGTCCTGCAGCGGGGAGTTGGTGAAGGGCGCCTCGCAGCCGACGGTGTCCTTGTTGATCTGGCAGCGGGTCACGCCGGATTTGGTCTCGATGAAGACGTAGCCGTTCTGGTCGGGCGGCAGCGGAATGGCGCCGGCCGGATTCGTGGGGCCGGTCGGGGCGGCCGGAGCCGTTGGGGCCGGAGCGGCGGTGGCCGACGGCGGCGACGGCGTGGATCGAGGCGTGGGGAACGACGGTTCGCCTGCGCCCGCCCCGGGCGACGCCACCGGCCGGCCGCCGATGACTGAGCTGCAGCCGGACACCAGCCCGGGACCGGCGAACAGGGCTACAAGCAGCAACGAACCACCGGCCAGACTCCGCCGCGCATTATCCGATAACCGCACCCGCCGCTCCCCAGACGATTCGAATGGCGGCACTCAGGTTACTCACCCCCCGGCGACAGTCGCTGCACTCGAGTGCCTATCGATGCGGCGCCGATGGTGAAGTTTTATCGCCGCGTGACCGACTCACGGGGCGACGATGCTCCGCCACTGCTGCCCCCGGGAACAACACGGGACCGCGGGCCGTTAACATGATCGACAAGTTGAGTGAACCAGACTCAAGACTAGGTTGACAGCCGAACGCCCCTAGGGGCAGGCTTGAGCGGGGTTCACTCAGCATAGTGGCACCAAACAAGCTCTACACAATCAGGAGGAATCACTATGGCTCGTGCGGTCGGTATCGACCTCGGGACCACCAACTCCGTCGTCGCAGTCCTCGAGGGCGGTGACCCCGTCGTCGTCGCCAACTCCGAGGGATCGCGGACCACCCCGTCCATCGTCGCGTTCGCGCGCAACGGCGAGGTGCTCGTCGGCCAGCCCGCCAAGAACCAGGCGGTCACCAACGTCGACCGCACCATCCGTTCGGTGAAGCGGCACATGGGCACCGACTGGTCCATCGAGATCGATGACAAGAAATACACCGCCCAGGAGATCAGCGCGCGCGTGCTGATGAAGCTGAAGCGCGACGCCGAGGCGTACCTGGGTGAAGACGTCACCGACGCGGTCGTCACCGTGCCGGCGTACTTCAACGACGCCCAGCGTCAGGCCACCAAGGAAGCCGGCCAGATCGCCGGCCTGAACGTCCTGCGCATCGTCAACGAGCCGACCGCCGCCGCGCTGGCCTACGGCCTGGACAAGGGCGAGAAGGAACAGACCATCCTGGTCTTCGACCTCGGTGGCGGCACGTTCGACGTGTCGTTGCTCGAGATCGGTGAGGGTGTGGTCGAGGTCCGCGCCACCAGCGGTGACAACCACCTCGGTGGGGACGACTGGGACGACCGCGTCGTCGAGTGGCTCGTCGACAAGTTCAAGGGCACCAGCGGAATTGACCTGACCAAGGACAAGATGGCGATGCAGCGGCTGCGTGAGGCCGCGGAGAAGGCCAAGATCGAGCTGTCGAGTTCGCAGAGCACCTCGATCAACCTGCCCTACATCACCGTCGACGCGGACAAGAACCCGCTGTTCCTCGACGAGCAGCTCACGCGCGCCGAATTCCAGCGCATCACACAGGATCTGCTGGACCGCACGCGCCAGCCCTTCCAGTCCGTGATCAAGGACGCCGGCATCTCGGTCTCCGAGATCGACCACGTGGTCCTGGTGGGTGGTTCCACCCGCATGCCCGCGGTGACCGAGCTGGTCAAGGAGCTCACCGGCGGCAAGGAGCCCAACAAGGGCGTCAACCCCGACGAGGTTGTTGCCGTGGGTGCCGCGCTGCAGGCGGGTGTCCTCAAGGGTGAGGTGAAAGACGTTCTGCTGCTTGATGTTACGCCGCTGAGCTTGGGTATCGAGACCAAGGGTGGCGTGATGACCAAGCTCATCGAGCGCAACACCACGATCCCGACCAAGCGGTCGGAGACCTTCACCACGGCCGACGACAACCAGCCGTCGGTGCAGATCCAGGTCTACCAGGGTGAGCGCGAAATCGCCTCGCACAACAAGCTGCTCGGCTCCTTCGAGCTGACCGGCATCCCGCCGGCGCCGCGCGGAGTCCCGCAGATCGAGGTCACCTTCGACATCGACGCCAACGGCATCGTGCACGTCACGGCCAAGGACAAGGGCACCGGCAAGGAGAACACGATCAAAATCCAGGAGGGCTCCGGCCTGTCCAAGGAGGAGATCGACCGGATGATCAAGGACGCCGAGGCACACGCCGAGGAGGACCGCCAGCGCCGCGAGGAGGCCGACGTCCGCAACCAGGCGGAATCGCTGGTCTACCAGACGGAGAAGTTCGTCGCTGAACAAAGGGGTGCAGCGTCCGAATCCGGCGGGTCGAAGGTCCCCGAGGACACGCTGTCCAAGGTCGACGCCGCGATCGCCGAGGCCAAGACGGCCCTGGGCGGCACCGACATCACCGCGATCAAGTCCGCGATGGAGAAGCTGGGCCAGGAGTCGCAGGCGCTCGGGCAGGCGATCTACGAGGCCACCCAGGCCTCGGGCGAGCAGGCCGACGCGACCGGCGGGCCGGCGGGCTCCGCTGACGACGTCGTGGACGCGGAGGTGGTCGACGATGACCGGGAGTCCAAGTGACAGAAGGCAATCCATCCGAACAGGTGACCGTCACCGACAAGCGGCGAATCGATCCTGAGACCGGCGAAGTACGGCAGGCTCCTCCCGGCGATACGCCGGGAGGGCCGGAGCCGGCCGCCGAGGCGGCGGTCCAGGGCGAGGGCAAACTCGCCGAGCTGACCGCCGACCTGCAACGCGTGCAGGCCGACTTCGCCAACTACCGCAAGCGGGCGCTGCGCGACCAGCAGGCCGCGGCGGACCGGGCCAAGGCCGCCGTCGTGAACCAATTGCTGGGCGTGCTCGACGATCTCGACCGGGCGCGCAAGCACGGCGACCTCGAGTCGGGTCCGCTGAAGGCGGTGGCCGACAAGCTGGAAGGCGCGCTGACCGGGCTCGGTCTGACGGCGTTCGGCGAGGAGGGCGAGGACTTCGACCCGGTGCTGCACGAAGCCGTGCAGCACGAGGGCGACGGCTCCCGCCCGGTGATCGGCACCGTCATGCGGCAGGGCTACAAGCTCGGCGATCAAATCCTGCGCCACGCCATGGTCGGCGTCGTCGACACTGTCGATGACGACGGGGACGAATCGGCATCTGCTGGTGAGGCCGACGAGACCGGGCCGGTCGAATCGGACGATAACGCCGGCACATCCGGTGACTAGAACAGACAATCAGCACAACAAAACAAGAAAGGTGAGGGGGTGACGCGACATGGCCCAGCGTGAATGGGTCGAAAAAGACTTCTATAAGGAGCTGGGCGTCTCCTCTGACGCCAGTCCCGAAGAGATCAAGCGCGCCTACCGCAAACTGGCGCGCGATCTGCACCCGGACGCCAACCCGGACAATCCCGCCGCCGGTGAACGATTCAAAGCGGTGTCGGAGGCGCACAACGTGCTCTCCGATCCGGCCAAGCGCAAGGAATACGACGAAACCCGAAGGCTGTTCGCCGGCGGCGGTTTTGGCGGGCGGCGGTTCGATACCGGCGGCTTCAACGTCGGTGGCTTTGGCTCTGACGGGGCGGAGTTCAACCTCAACGATTTGTTCGATGCCGCCGGCCGCAGCGGCGGCACCAACATCGGCGACCTGTTCGGCGGGTTGTTCGGACGCGGCTCGAGCGCCCGTCCCAGCCGGCCGCGCCGCGGCAACGACCTCGAGACCGAAACCCAGCTGGATTTCGTCGAGGCGGCCAAGGGCGTGGCGATGCCGCTGCGGCTGACCAGCCCGGCGCCGTGCACCAACTGCCATGGCAGCGGGGCGCGGCCGGGCACCAGCCCGAAGGTGTGCCCCACCTGCAACGGCTCCGGCGTGATCAACCGCAACCAGGGCGCGTTCGGTTTCTCCGAGCCCTGCACCGATTGCCGGGGCAGCGGCTCGATCATCGAGCACCCCTGCGAGGAGTGCAAGGGCACCGGGGTCACCACCCGCACGCGCACGATCAACGTGCGGATCCCGCCGGGCGTCGAGGACGGTCAGCGCATCCGGCTGCCCGGCCAAGGTGAAGCCGGTCTGCGCGGCGCGCCGTCGGGCGACCTGTACGTGACGGTGCATGTGCGCCCGGACAAGGTGTTCGGCCGCGACGGCGACGACCTGACCGTGACGGTTCCCGTCAGCTTCACCGAATTAGCCTTGGGCTCAACGATTTCGGTGCCAACGCTGGACGGCAAGGTCGGCGTTCGGGTGCCCAAGGGCACCTCCGACGGTCGCATCCTGCGGGTGCGCGGACGCGGTGTGCCCAAGCGCAGCGGCGGCAACGGCGACCTGCTGGTCACCGTAAAGGTCGCCGTCCCACCGAATCTGGAGGGGGCGGCCCAGGAGGCGCTGGAGGCGTACGCGGCCGCCGAGCGCTCCAGTGGGTTTGACCCACGAGCCGGATGGGCGGGTAATCGATGATGGCCAAGGGCTCGAGGAACTCTAGGGAAAACGATGCGCGGACCTTCCTGATCTCGGTCGCCGCCGAACTGGCCGGCATGCACGCCCAAACGCTGCGCACCTACGACCGGCTCGGCCTGGTCAGCCCGCGCCGCACTTCCGGTGGGGGACGCCGCTATTCGGAGCACGACGTCGACCTCCTGCGAGAGGTGCAACGGCTCTCGCAGGACGAGGGGGTCAACCTCGCCGGGATCAAGCGCATCATCGAGCTGACCAATCAGGTCGAGGCGCTGCAGGCGCGGATCAAGGAGTTGAGCGAGGAGTTGGCGCAGACGCGCGTCAGCCAGCGCCGCGATGTGGCGGTGGTGCCCAAGAGCACCGCGCTGGTGGTGTGGCAGCCGCGCAGGGGGCGTTAATCCTCGGGAAGTTTGTCGAGGGTTTTGCGTGCTTCCTTGCGGAAGATTTCGTGTTCGTCGTTGAGGTATTTGGCGACCGCGTCGCGGACGCCGGATGCTTTTTGGCGGACCAGGGCGCGCATCGCGGGGATTCGTGTTGCCGGCTTGGAGAGTTGGCTGACGGCAAGCTCTTTGGCTTCGTCGGTTTTGATCTGGCCGAGCCATTGCACCAGCACCGATTTGGTGGGGAAGTCTCGCTCGGAGCGGATCAGGGCGGCGATACGCGGGAAGTCGGAGCGCTCGCAGATTTCGGCTAGCGCAAAGCCGGCAGCCTCGAGCTCCTCGTTGCTCAGCGGTGGTTCGATCTCGAACTGATGGAACAGGATATCGATCGCGGCGCGGTTGCCTTTCGCATACTTTGTGATCAGGTTGCGGATCAAGCCGGCTCGCATCGCCCGGCGCGGTTCGCCGGATGGAACACGTCCGTCGAGGTGTTGCAACCAATCCACCATGATCGGGACTGCCTGCGGATAGTCATTGCGTGAATTGACTAGTTGCCACACGGTGTCTTCGGTGATGCCTACAGCATCCAAATCGCGCTTCATTGCTTGCCGATATTCCGGCCATGTCTTGGGGTCGTCTCCGTATGCCGTCATGACAGGTTCCTGCTCGCGTCGATCTCAACATCCAACCCATACTTTTGTTTCATGGTTTCTATAAATCCCATGTAGTCGGTGCGGCCTTTGTCCACGACAATGACAAATTTGTATCCGTTGTCTCGAGCCCACTGGGCCATGTCACGTATCTGCTGGGTGGCGTCCAGCTTCTGCACGTTTTTGACCTCGCGCACCAGGCGGGCATCTCTGTCGATTTCGTCTGGTATGCGGGTTCGCTGCGCGCCGGTGACCGGGTCGGTCACCTGGATCTGCTGTTTCGCCCCCTGATCGATTCCCGCGATCTGCTCGGCGCGCCGGCCTTTGCGACGGTTGTCGTTGACCCGTTGAGTCGGCGTCGGGTTTACCCGCCGCGGCACCAGCGTGAGAAGCGTCTTGACCGCAGGCAGCGCGGGGCCCATCGCGGCGGCCGCCGACCCGAGGTCCTTCATCGACGCCGTGGCCGTGACGCGCAGCGAGGCGTTGAGTCCGTTGATCTGAGTGACCGCCGTCGCGATGAACGTTCGCTTGATCGCATCGGAAATCAGGTGCAGCGCGGGCGGGTAACCGTCGAGGATCTTGACGATCATGTCGAGACAGTGCACGACGAAGGCCATGTCCTCCTTGACCGACTTGAGCTTGTCGCCGTAATCCTTGGATGCGCGTGACAGGTCGCCAGCTGCGCCGGCAATATCGGTGCTCACGCCGCGCGCTTCGTTGAGTCGGTCGACGACGAAGGCGATTTCAGCCGCCTCCACGTCGACGATGAGTCGCTGTTCCTCCGGCCCAGGCTGATCGTCGATGCGGACCAGGTCGTGGCCGAAGCTCTCCCACGCCGCCGCGGCTGCCTGCAATCGGTCGGCGTGCCCGTCGGGCCACCCATCGGTGATCTGACCCCGTACCAAATCCCAATGCGGCGGCTCCGGATCACCGCCTCCGGCAACGGAACCGATGTCGACCGCCGCGTCGATGAATGTCCCCGTCGATTGACCCGGAGGTGTGATCGGCGCTCCGTAGGCGTCGCGCTGATTCAGCGTGGAGGCCTGTTCGGTCTCGTCGTGGTTGATGCCATCTTGGCGCAGCAGGCTCCCCAGGTTGTCGAACACGTTGACCAACCGGAAGGCGACCTGACCGACCTCGTCGGCCGCGGTGTCGTACGCGGTCGCCCATTCGGGACCGACCCCGTGCGTCCCGGCAGCGTTGGCGGCGCCGACGCTGGCCAGTTTGCGTAACGCGGCGGCGGCGTGGTCGCTGTTCTCCTTATAGGCAGCGGCCGCGTCGTAGAACAACTCAGGATCAACGTCCGTCACGGCCCGCCCGCCCCACTCTCACGCCAGCGAACCGATTCTATGGCAGCCTGGGATTTCATGATTGCGCCCGACGAGGAGCCCCGACGCCATGTCCTACGACCTGTCAGTCTATGCGGCCAGCAATCTCGACGATGAGGAGCTGGAAACGGTCGTCGAGTCCGTCCCCGGCTTGTCGGTGGGGGACAGCGGGGAGCGCGAGGTAACGGTCCTGCGGGGCGAGCATGGACAGTACGCATTCACCGTGTTCGGACCGCACGAGATCGACCCCCAGGATGTACCCGACGACGTCGTGCCGTACGTCCTTGAGCCAACTACCAGTTGGCAGGTCAGTGTCGAAGGGAGCAATCCCGCCGAGGTCCGGCCAGCGCGACGGTTCGCCAAAGCGTTGGCCATCGCCGCGGGGGGCGTGGCAATCGATGAACAGACCGAGGACATCCTCGGTGTCCGGGGGGCCCGCCGGACGAGCCGGCCCGCCAATGGGGAACTGATCCGCGTCCTGGATCTGCATTGGTATTCGCCATTGGCGGCAGCGGACGCGGCGAAGCTGTGGCTAGAACTCGCCAGAAAGCTGCTGCCCGAAGCGCTTCCGCGCCGGTTTGGGAATGTGTATCCGCTTCGGTATCGCCTCGATCGGGACGGCGACGACCAATTCATCGCGACTTATTCGGACGTGGCATGGTTCAGCGCGACGCTGCCCTGCCTGGAGGGGGGACTGTACTCGAACGAATGGGGCGGCATCTCCGTGGACCATTTGCGGATGGTGGCCGCGCCGCTGGACGACCCGCCGTGGCGAAACGCCGTACGGCGCTTCTTCATCGATTACGCCCGTCGGCGCGGAAGCGTGCTCGCTACCGGCGAGGTGCTCCGCAATCACAAGCTGGCTGGGCCCCCCAGCTCTGATCAGGACGTCAGCGGTTCGTTGCGCGGTGCCGACGGGATCCTGGGGCTGCCGGCCCACCCCATATGGTGGACTTGGCTGGGCAACGATTACCTCCCGTTGGTGCGCGAGTTCCTGCCGCTCGACAAAACCACCTTTTACCCCGAGGGGGCGCTCTACGCTCCCACCGACGAGCCCGTAGATAGGGGTCAACTCGCATCGGTGGCGGATCCGTTTCCAAGTGCCTTCCGTGTGACGGTCATCCCGCCGGAATACGGCCCGCCGAATAGTCCGACGAATCGGCCGGCCGCTAGCCGCCCCACATTGCGCTATTGATTTCGGCGTTGTGAACGTAGTTGTGGTGAGCGACGTGCGCGTTGAGATGCATGTCAAAAACCAGCTCGCCGGTCTCGTCCGCCCAGCGCTGCCACTGCTGCACCCGTTCTAGAAAGGCGTCGAAGGCCACCCCCTCCCACGTCCGCTGCAAACCCTTCAAATCTGCGGCTACCTCGGCGAGACGCTCCTTCATCACCAAACAGAATTGACGCATCGCGTCGGCCGCATCTACCAACTGGTCCTCGTTGACGGTCCGTCGGGCCACGGTCTACTGCCCCCGTGCCGGCGGTTCGATCGCGCGAAATGCGTTGGCGCCGACGTCTTCCATCTGCGCGTACGCCGCGGCAGCGGCGGATAACGATTCGCCGATCCAGCGCAAGTCCGTGAGCATGGCGCCGCATTCGTCATCGATGTCGGCCCACACGTTCAAATATGCCGCTGCGGCTTGGCCGGTCCAGGTCCGTGCCAGACTATCCATCTGCATTGCCAGTGAGCGCCGCATGCTGTCGATCTCATTTGCGGCGCCCGTGGTCGCTTCAGATGCGTGGGCTAGCTGGGTGCAGTAGACCCGCAGCTCGTTGGCCCCCATGCGAGCAGGCTACTCTCGACCCGTGGGTTGGCGCGACACAGTGACCGAGCAGGCGCAAGCCGACCTCGACGGTCTTGTCGACGCCGCAGTGGCATTCGCGGTCGAGCGAGTAAAGGCCGCCGGTGAGTTCCTACCGTTCGCGTTCGCCGTATCCACTCACGGTCAGCTTCAGGCCATTACGCCGAACTACCCGCGTGGTGGGGATCTGCAGGTTGTCGATCAGCTTGCCGCCCAGTGGAGGGCCATCGCCGAGGTGAAAGCCTCCCTGCGGGCAGCCGTCGTGGCGGTGAACGTGACGTTGCCGGAGCAGAAGCAGGACGGTATTGAAGTCACCGCCGAGCATCGCGAGGGCGTAGCCATCGGGCTGATATTTCCCTACCGCCTTGGCGCCGACGGCCACTGCGCGCTGGAATCGCCATCGGCCCACCGGGAAGACCGCCGCGTCTGGGCCGCATAAGCACTAGGTCGGTGGCGGTAGATCTCGCAACTCCATCAGCGCGTCAACGACCCTGTCTTCCAATTCGCAGACGTCTTCCTCGACCCACTCATTCACGAAATCTCTTGCCGCCACGAGCGCTTCGTTGATCCTCCTGCTCACTTCCTGAGCCCCAAGGCTAAAGATTCCAGGATCGATGACCAGTCCGGTGAGACGCAGGTGGCCGTTCATTGTCACCTCGATGGTCTCTGTCTCATCGCTGACGACGAACGATGCCGTCTGCATCCGTCGAACCTGTTGATCGAGCAGCGACATCACCATTTGGAACTGCTCGACCATCCGCGCGATCGAGGGGTGAGCAGGGTCGCGCATGCTGAATCTCTATACCCGGATCGAAAACTGCGTCACCGCCGGCTCGCCCGGCGAAGCACAGCGGTACCCGCCGCGGCGCAGCGCATCCGTCGGTGCGGCCATCGGCTCGAAGCAGACGATGGCCTTGTCGGGGTCGTCGACCGGTGGTGCGAAGATCTGCGCCGCCGGATAGCCCCGCTCGAAATGCACCTCGATGCGCCGTCCACCCCCGGACACCGCGAACACCGCGCCGTCGTCCACCTGGTCGAAGGCGTCGTCAAAGGTCTTGTCGCCCAACGTCTCTTCGAGCGCCGGCTGCGGCTCGGAATCGCCGGTGGGCAGCCCCCTGTCGTCGAGAGCCAGGTGCCGCAGCGTCGGTGTCTCGATGATCCAGTCGCCGCGGGGGACACCCGGGAGCTGCAGGTAGGGGTGAAAGCCGAAACACAGTGGCACCGCCGAGGCGGCGGTGGCGGCGACGGTGGTCCGCACCGTCAGGGCCCGGTCGGCCAGCCGCGCGGTCACTGTGAGCACGTGCGGGTACGGGAAGCTGGCCAGCAGTTGGGGATCGGCGCCGAAATCCACCTGCGCGGTCAGCTCGTTGGCGGTCTCGTCCGTCACCCGCCAGCCGGGATAGGCGGCCAGCACGCCGTGGATGGGCAGCCCGTTGGGGTCGGCGCGCACTCCGTTGTCGCCCGGCGTCAGGTCCACCGTCGCGCCCTGCGCGGTATAGGTGCTCTCGCCCAACCGGTTTGCCCACGGATACAGGATCGGGATCCCCATCGTCTTGCCGTCGCTGATGTAGGCGGCCAGGCCGCGGCGTTGGCCGAGCAACTCCACGTCGCCGTCGCGCAGCGACGTGCCGATCATCCCGGCGCCGGGGACGAACCGGGCAACCAGCGGCGACGAAGGATCGCGCAGGGTGACGACGTGCATGGCTACCTCCAGAGCGGATCGTGCTGAATGCGTTCGGGCGGGGCACCTTTGGCGAGCAGGGCGGACTTGGTGGCGCTGACCATCGCCGGCCCGCCGCAGATCAGGATCTGCCGATCGCCCCAGCCGCCGTACTTGGTCACCACGTCGGGCAGCCGGCCGATCTGGTGCACGTGCAAGCCGCGCGGCGGGGTGGCGTCGGGATAGTCGGCGGCCCAGGCGGGGTCGGCGCTGTACTCCGAGACCGGCGAGACCGACAGCCACGGATTGTGCGAGGCGACCTGCCACAACGTGGGCAGGTCGTAGAGCTCACAGCGGTAGCGCGCGCCGAAGAACAGATGTATGCGCGGGTTCACCGCGTAGCGGGACAGGTCCATGATGAGCGCCCGCAGCGGGGCCAGACCCGTGCTGCCGGCGACCATCAGCACGTCGCCGCCCTCCCGGTCGATGCCCAGGCCGCCGTGCGGGCTCGACAGCCGCCACCGGTCGCCCGGCCGGGTTTCGTTGACGATCGCGGTGCTCACCAGGCCGCCGGGCACCAATCGCACGTGGAACTCGATCCCGCCGCCGGGATCGGCGGGAATGGCGGGGCTCAGATAGCGCCAGCGCCGCGGGCATTGCGGCACATGGGCGTTGACGTACTGGCCGGGGTGGTAATGCATCGGCTGATCGAGCTGCAGCCGGACGACCGCCAGATCGCGCGACACCCTCAGGTGCTCGATGACGGTCCCGTCCCACCAGGCGGGTCCCTCCTCGGCGTCCGCGGCGCCGCTCATCACCCCGGTGATCAGGTTCAGCGACTGCCTGGCCGCGTCGTCGACGGCACCGGTCCACGCCGCCCCCAGATGGGAGCGCAGCGTCGCCAGCAACGCACGCCCCAGGGTGTCGTAATGGTGCGGCAGCACACCGTATTTGCGATGGTCCCGCCCGAGCTGGGCCAAAAACGCCACCGGCTCCTGCGCGCGCCGCGCGACCAGTTCGCCGTACACCCAGTGCAGGGCGTGGCCGAAAGCGGTGCGCTGGGCGCTCATTTCGGGTGGGAAAAGATCGCGCACCGAGGTGTCGAGGGCGAACCACTGGGTGTAGAAGCGGTGCACGAGCTCACCGGAGTCACCCTGGAAGCCTGACTGGAAGCCTGAGTGGCCCGCGCCGTCCGGGGAGAAGGCGTCGCGCAGCACGGCCAGCGCTTGGACGTCCTCGAGGCTCACGGGCCCCGATTCTAGGCTCGGATTCCGTGGATTCAGCCCTGCCGGACGACGTTGGCGGTCCCGGCGCTGACGATCTTTGGTGAACCCCAGTGGTAGACAACGACGTTGCCCGTTCCGGACGCGCTGAGCGCGTCCGTGCTGTCGACCGCGACGTGATTGCCGTTGCCGGAGACGGTGACGCTGGTGCAGTGGCCGGTGAGGGTGATCGTGTTGTTCTTGCCGCTCACGGACAGGTAGCCGGCGTGGCAGGGCAGCGTCTTCGTCGTGCCGGCGCCGCTGACCTGCAGCGTCCCGGCATCGGGCACCTCGGTCGACTGGCTGCCGTGGGCGAGGTCGGTGTGCAACCCGACTGAGACAAGGCCCGCAACCGCCAGCCCGGTGGCGAGGGCGGCCAGCCATAAGCCCGTGCCGCGGCGCGGGGTTCGGGTGGATTCGGCGGCCTGGTCGGGGCGGTGCATCGTCTGCGTCATCGCTACGGGGGTACCCCGTACGCCGTATCGCTCAAAACTCGATAGGGTTGAGCGGAACACACTCAACCTTGACGACGTTGAACAAGCAGACAAGCATTTTTGCCAGCTCCTTTTCGACCCGAATGGAGGCGTCGTGGACTCTTTCAACCCGACCACCAAGACCCAGGCGGCGCTGACCTCGGCGCTCCAGGCGGCCTCGGCCGCCGGTAATCCCGAGATCCGGCCCGCCCACCTGCTGATGGCGTTGCTGACGCAGGCGGACGGCATTGCCGCACCGCTGCTTCAGGCCGTGGGCGTCGAGCCCGCCACCATCCGCGCCGAAGCCGAGCGCCTGCTCGAGCGGCTGCCGCAGGCCAGCGGCGCCAGCTCGCAGCCGCAGCTGTCGCGCGAGTCGCTGGCCGCCATCACCAGCGCCCAGCAACTGGCCACCGAGATGGACGACGAGTACGTCTCCACCGAACACCTGATGGTTGGCCTGGCCACCGGCGACTCCGAGGTCGCCAAGCTGCTCACCGGGCACGGCGCCTCACCCCAAGCGTTAAGGGAGGCGTTCGTCAAGGTCCGCGGCAGCGCCCGGGTCACCAGCGCCGACCCTGAGGCCACCTACCAGGCGCTGGAGAAGTACTCCACCGACCTGACCGCGCGCGCCCGCGAGGGCAAACTCGATCCGGTTATCGGCCGCGACAACGAGATTCGCCGCGTCGTGCAGGTATTGAGCCGGCGCACCAAGAACAACCCGGTGCTCATCGGCGAGCCCGGCGTCGGAAAGACCGCGATCGTCGAGGGCCTGGCCCAGCGCATCGTCGCCGGCGACGTGCCCGAAAGCCTGCGCGACAAGACCGTCATCAGCCTGGACCTCGGCTCGATGGTGGCCGGCGCGAAGTACCGCGGCGAGTTCGAGGAGCGGCTGAAGGCCGTCCTCGACGACATCAAGAACTCGGCGGGCCAGATCATCACCTTCATCGACGAGCTGCACACCATCGTCGGCGCCGGGGCGACCGGCGAGGGCGCGATGGACGCCGGCAACATGATCAAGCCGATGCTGGCCCGCGGCGAGCTGCGCCTGGTCGGCGCCACCACGCTCGACGAATACCGCAAGTACATCGAGAAGGACGCGGCGCTGGAGCGCCGCTTCCAGCAGGTGCTGGTCGGCGAGCCGTCGGTGGAGGACACCGTCGGCATCCTGCGCGGGCTGAAGGACCGCTACGAGGTGCACCACGGTGTGCGCATCACCGACTCGGCCCTGGTGGCCGCGGCGACGCTGTCCGACCGCTACATCACCGCACGCTTCCTGCCGGACAAGGCCATCGACTTGGTCGACGAGGCCGCCAGCCGGCTGAAGATGGAGATCGACTCGCGGCCCGTCGAGATCGACGAGGTCGAACGCCTGGTGCGCCGCCTCGAGATCGAGGAGATGGCGCTGGCCAAGGAGGAGGACGAGGCGTCCAAGGAGCGGCTGGAGAAGCTGCGCTCCGAGCTGGCCGACCAGAAAGAGAAACTCGCCGAGCTCACCACCAGATGGCAGAACGAGAAGAACGCGATCGACGTCGTGCGCGAGCTCAAGGAACAGCTCGAAGTGCTGCGTGGGGAGTCCGATCGCGCCGAGCGCGACGGCGACCTGGCCAAGGCCGCCGAGTTGCGGTACGGCCGCATCCCCGAGGTCGAGAAGAAGCTCGAGGCAGCACTACCGCAGGCCGAGGCCCGCGAGAACGTCATGCTCAAGGAGGAGGTCGGCCCCGACGACATCGCCGACGTGGTGTCGGCATGGACCGGCATCCCCGCCGGCCGGATGCTCGAGGGCGAGACCGCGAAGCTGCTGCGGATGGAGGACGAGCTGGGCAAACGCGTCATCGGGCAGAAGAAAGCGGTGACCGCGGTGTCCGACGCCGTGCGGCGTGCGCGGGCCGGTGTCGCCGACCCCAACCGGCCGACCGGATCGTTCATGTTCCTCGGCCCGACCGGTGTCGGCAAGACCGAGCTGGCCAAGGCGCTGGCGGAATTCCTGTTCGACGACGAACGCGCGATGGTCCGCATCGACATGAGCGAATACGGCGAGAAGCACTCGGTGGCCCGGCTGGTCGGCGCCCCGCCCGGCTACATCGGTTACGACCAGGGCGGACAGCTGACCGAGGCGGTGCGGCGGCGTCCGTACACGGTGATCCTGTTCGACGAGATCGAGAAAGCGCACCCGGACGTGTTCGACGTGCTGTTGCAGGTGCTCGACGAGGGCCGGCTCACCGACGGACAGGGCCGCACGGTCGACTTCCGCAACACCATCCTGATCCTGACGTCCAACCTGGGATCGGGTGGCACCGAGGAGCAGGTGATGGCCGCGGTGCGCTCGGCGTTCAAGCCGGAGTTCATCAACCGGCTCGACGACGTCATCATCTTCCACGGCCTGGAGCCCGGTGAGCTGGTGTCCATCGTCGACATCCAGTTGGCCCAGCTGCAGAAGCGGCTGGCCCAGCGCCGCCTCATCCTCGAGGTATCGCTGCCGGCCAAGCAGTGGCTGGCGCAGCGCGGGTTCGACCCGGTCTACGGCGCGCGGCCGCTGCGCCGGCTGGTGCAGCAGGCCATCGGCGACCAGCTGGCCAAGCTGTTGTTGGCCGGCGACGTGCACGACGGTGACACCGTCCCCGTCAACGTGAGCCCGGGCGGCGACTCGCTGATCCTGGGGTAAGTCGTCCCGTGAGCAGACGCAGAATCGCACCAGCGGAGCCTCGTGCGTGCGATTCTGCGTCTGCTCGCCAGGAAGCTGGGCGCAGCAAACCTTGATTGGGTTGTGACCTGGTCGCCTTCTGTGTTCCGGGCCAATAGCAGATACCCTGTTTTGGATGGTCCCCCTCTGGTTCACGCTCTCCGCGCTGTGCTTTGTCGGCGCGGGGGTGCTGCTGTACGTCGATGTCGATCGTCGGCGCGGCCGCAGCAGGCGCCGCAAGTCGTGGGCGCGGTCGCACGGATTCGACTACGAGCGTGAATCGACCGACATCCTCAAGCGCTGGAAGCGCGGCGTGATGTCGACGGTGGGCGACGTGGCCGCCCAGAACGTGGTGCTGGGCCAGATCCGCGGTGAGGCGGTGTACATCTTCGACCTCGAGGAGGTCGCCACGGTGATCGCGCTGCACCGCAAGGTGGGCACCAACGTCGTCGTGGACCTGCGGCTCAAGGGGCTCAAAGAGCCTCGGGAGAGCGACATTTGGCTGCTCGGCGCGATCGGGCCGCGGATGGTGTACTCCACCAACCTGGACGCCGCCCGCCGGGCCTGCGACCGCCGCATGGTCACCTTCGCCCACACCGCACCGGATTCCGCCGAGATCATGTGGAACGAGCAGAACTGGACGCTGGTCGCCATGCCGATCACGAGCACCCGCACGCAGTGGGACGAGGGTCTGCGCACCGTGCGCCAGTTCAACGACCTGCTGCGGGTGCTGCCGCCGCTGCCGGAGGAGACCCCGCAGGAGGCCGGGGCCCCGGCGGGACTGCGTAACACGTCGCCGAGCCGCCCGCTGGCGCCGGCGGGCCGCGCCGAGCTGCCGCCCAGGCGCGCGCAGCAGGATGTGGCCGGCCTGCTCGGCCCCGACGTCCAGCCCGGTCGCCGCGCGCCCGAGCCGGTGCGCCGCGATCAGCCGCGACCTGAGGGGCGCCCCGACACCCTGCGCCGCCCCCCGCCGTCCGGGCGCAACGGCCACCAGGCCAGCAACTATC
The DNA here is from genome assembly GCF_976985695.1 of Mycobacterium sp. NTMscope_MAC_269. Taxonomy (NCBI): domain Bacteria; kingdom Bacillati; phylum Actinomycetota; class Actinomycetes; order Mycobacteriales; family Mycobacteriaceae; genus Mycobacterium; species Mycobacterium sp. NTMscope_MAC_269. The sequence goes on along the minus strand of NZ_OZ335668.1, from coordinate 4,215,861 downwards.
AGCGCTGACGGCGAGCCCCGGGTAGCCCGGGGGCCGTTGGCCCCGCCGTCATTAAGATGTCGCTCATGCCTCGCCCCGTCGCCCTGATCTCCGGGCCCACCTCCGGGATCGGCGCCGGGTACGCGCGACGCTTCGCCCGCGACGGCTACGACCTGGTGCTGGTCGCCCGCGACGCCGACCGCCTGACGAGGCTCGCCGACGAATTGAAAAGCGGCGGCAACGTCGAGGTTCTGCCCGCCGATTTGGGCGATGCGGCCGACCGGCAACGGGTTTGCGATCGCCTCGCCGCCGGGGTGCGCGTCCTGGTGAACAACGCCGGCTTCGCCACCTCCGGCGACTTCTGGTCCACCGACCCCGCGCTGCTGCAATCCCAGCTCGACGTCAACGTCACCGCGGTCATGCATCTCACCCGGGCGGCGCTGCCGCGCATGCTCGACGCCGGCGCCGGCACGGTCATCAACATCGCCAGCGTCGCCGGCCTGGTGCCGGGGCGGGGCTCGACGTATTCGGCGTCCAAGGCGTGGGTGGTCTCCTTCAGCGAGGGTTTGTCCGTCGGGCTGCAGGGCACCGGGGTTTCGGTGCACGCGGTGTGTCCGGGCTACGTGCGCACCGAGTTTCACGCCCGCGCCGGGATCGACATGTCCAAGTCGCCGTCGTTCATGTGGCTCGAGGTCGACGACGTGGTGAGCCAGAGCCTCGCCGATATCGCCCGCGGCAAGGTGATCAGCATTCCCGGTCTGCAGTACAAGGCGATCATCGCCGCCGAGCGGATGATCCCGCGGACCCTGATGCGCGCGGTCACCAAACGAATCGGTGGTGGCCGTGGCCGAACCTGAGCTCGAGGAGCTGGCCGAACTGGTGCGCCGCCTGGCGGTGGTGCACGGCCGGGTCACGTTGTCGTCCGGAAAGGAGGCCGACTACTACGTCGACCTGCGCCGGGCCACCCTGCACCATCGCGCCTCGGCGTTGATCGGCACGCTGATGCGGGACCTGACCAGCGACTGGGACTACGCGGTTGTCGGCGGCCTGACCCTGGGCGCCGACCCGGTGGCCACGGCCATCATGCACGCCCCGGGGCGGCCGATCGACGCGTTCGTGGTGCGTAAGTCCGCCAAAACCCATGGGATGCAACGACTTATCGAAGGGTCCGAGGTCTCCGGCCAGCGAGTGCTGGTGGTCGAAGACACCAGCACCACCGGCAATTCGGCGCTCACCGCGGTGCGCGCAGTGCGGGAGGCCGGCGGTGAGGTGCTGGGGGTCGCCACCGTGGTGGACCGCGCCACCGGCGCCGCCGAGGCCATCGAGGCCGAGGGGCTGCCGTACCGCAGCGTGCTGGGCCTCGCCGAGCTGGGGCTGAGCTAGTTGCCGGCGGATCTTCGTAGGCATCACTTGTCACATACGCCGCAGGAGTCCCTGGCGCGGGCATTGTTGGTCATGCCCGCTTCACAGCGACAAGGACGTCGTGGCGCGGGGGCGCCCGAGTTGTCGCTGAAAGGCGGGCAATTCGTCCACCGCGGCTCGACCTCGAGCCGCTGAATCATGCGCACCGTCCTTGCGATCGCCGCGTGCCTGGCGCTGTGCCTGACCGGCTGCTCGTCGGCCAACCATGCCGCGGGGCCCTACGGGGCCCAGGGCGCGCGGCTCGGCGACTCGCTGGCGCTGCTGGGCTGGAACATGTCCGTGTCGAACCTGCGCTGGGACGGCGACTACGTGCTGGTCGACGTCGACGCGAGCCCGGCCTCGGAAAAGGGCCCGCACGCCAAACCCGAGGACGTCCGCTTCGGCCTGTACGGCGCGCTGGCCCACCCTATGGAGGCCGACGGTCTGGGCAGTTGCGACAAATCCTTCCAAGCGAGGACCACCAATGTGCGCGACATTCCCGCGCCGCTCTCGGCGCCGCGCGACCGGCTCACCGGCACGGTTTGCCTTGGGCCGCTGAAGGATCGCAGCCAGGTCCGCGGCGTCTACAGCTACTCGCCGCGCGACCGGATCCCGAACAGCTCGTCGGCCTACCCGGTCGCCTTCCCTGTCGGCCTGTTGCCGACCAACCCCAACGACAGCGGCGGCCTGGCGGTCAAGACCGCGAGCCTGACGGCGTGGCGGGCCGACGGCAAACCGGTGACCAAGGCACAGCTGGGTGATCCGGGAGCCTTCGCCGGCAACGGCTACATGCTGCTCGGGCTGGAAGCCAGCGCGATTGCGGCCCGCTATCGGGACGAGTCCGCCAAACGCGGCGGCCCGATGATGCTGCTGGCCTCGCCGACGCTGCCGGCCCCGGGACTCAATCCGGCCTGCGCGACCTACGGGTCGTCGGTGCTGATCCTGCCCGACGCGTCCTTGGACGCAGTCCACGTCAACGCCTCGCTGTGCACCCAGGGCGAGATCAACGACGCGCTGTTCTACGCGACGTTGGCCATCGACGGCACGCACGCCGGCGTGTGGACGCAGCGATGAGCGGTCCCGGGCCCACCGAATGGTCCGCGACCCCGCCGGCCGGTGTCGGGCCGTGGCCGGGCGAGGCGCCCGACGACCCACGGTATGACCCAATCCTGTTGCGCGACGGTGATACTCGCAACGTCGTCGACGCCTACCGGTACTGGACCCGGGAGGCGATCATCGCCGACATCGACCGGCGACGGCATCCTTTGCACGTGGCGATCGAGAACTTCGGTCACGACGCCAACATCGGTTCGGTGGTGCGCACCGCCAACGCCTTCGCCGTGCACACCGTGCACATCGTCGGGCGGCGGCGGTGGAATCGCCGCGGCGCCATGGTGACCGACCGCTATCAACGGTTGTGCCACCACGACAGCACCGCCGAGCTGCTGGATTTCGCGGCGGACGCCGGTCTGGCCGTCGTCGCGGTCGACAACGTCCCGGGCGCGGCGCGCCTCGAAAAGACCGCGCTGCCGCGCGAGTGCCTGCTGGTGTTCGGTCAGGAGGGGCCCGGCATCACCGACGACACCCGAGCCGGCGCGACGCTGACGGTGTCGATCGCGCAGTTCGGCTCGACGCGCAGCATCAACGCCGGCGTCGCCGCCGGCATCGCCATGCACACCTGGGTCGAGCAGCACGCCGACCTGTCCCAAGCCTGGTGAAACCCGAGAGGGCGCGTTGAGTGTGAACTGGCGGCGTCGGATGTGAGCCCGCGGCGGGGCTGCCCGGCGTGTCGCCGCCGCACATTCACACCGAAAGCCCGGTGTTCACACTCGACACCCTCACCGCACGCTCAAACCCGATGGGGCAGGATCGGCAGGTATGGATCAGCTATGGGCCAACCGGGCGGCCAGCTGCGAAGCCGCTGTCACACAACGACACCTGAAGCGGCTGTGGGGACTTCCCGCCACTCAGCTGGGGGTGGTGGCCTGGCCGGCGCTGCGCAAGGACCGCCTGTTCGGCACCTGGCACTACTGGTGGCAGGCGCATCTGCTGGACTGCCTCGTCGACGCGCAGGCGCGCGATCCGCAGCCGCACCGGCACACCGAGATCAACCGGCAGGTCCGCTCGCACCGGCTGCGCAACAACTTCTCCTGGATCAACAACTACTACGACGACATGGCCTGGCTGGCGCTGGCGCTCGAACGCGCCGCCCGCATCGCCGGCGTGCAGCGCCGAAAAGCGTTGCCGAAGCTCGCTAATCAATTTCTCACGGCGTGGTCGCCCGTGGACGGCGGCGGCATCCCGTGGCGCAAACAGGACAAGTTCTTCAACGCCCCGGCCAACGGCCCCGTGGGGATCTTCCTCGCCCGGTACGGCGATCACCTGAACCGGGCCGAGCAGATCGCGAATTGGATCGACCACACACTGATCGACCCGCAGACGCACCTGGTGTTCGACGGCATCAAGGACGGTTCCCTGGTGCGCGCGCAGTACACCTACTGCCAGGGCGTGGTGCTGGGCCTGGAGACCGAACTCGCCGCGCGTACCGCGGTCGAGATCAGGCAGCGGCACGCAGCCCGGGTGCATCGGCTGGTTGCGGCCGTGCATGAGCACATGGCCCCGGCGGGCGTGCTCGCCGGCGCCGGCGGCGGCGACGGCGGCCTGTTCGCCGGCGTGACCGCCCGCTACCTGGCGCTGGTGGCGACGGCGCTGCCGGGGGATTCGCCGGAGGACGCGGTGGCCCGCGACACCGCCGCGCGGATCGTGCTGTCCAGCGCGAAGTCGGCGTGGGACTACCGCCAGACGGTCGACGGGCTGCCGGTGTTCGGCCCGTTCTGGGACCGCGACGCCCAAGTGCCCACCGCGGGCGGTAAAGAGGCGGAATTCGTCGAGGGCGCGGTAATGGCCTCCGAGGTGCCCGAACGGGACCTGTCGGTGCAGCTGTCGGGGTGGATGCTCATGGAGGCCGCCTGTAACGTCTCCGCCGAATCGTCGCACGAGGACAGGAGCGCCCTGTGAAGAAAGTCCACCCCGACGCGGAGTCGGCGCTGCACGGCCTGCTGAAGGACGGCATCACCATCGCCGCGGGGGGCTTCGGCCTGTGCGGCATTCCGGAGAAGCTGATCCGGGCTCTGGTGGACAGCGGCATCAAGGACCTCACCATCGTCGGAAACAACGCCGGCGTCGACGATTTCGGCATGGGCCTGCTACTCAAGGGTCGCCAGGTGAAAAAGGTGATCGCCTCCTACGTCGGCGAGAATAAGGAGTTCGAGCGCCAGGTGCTGGCCGGCGAGCTCGACCTGGCGCTCACGCCGCAGGGCACGCTGGCGGAAAAGCTGCGTGCCGGCGGCGCGGGGATTCCCGGCTTCTACACGCGGACGGCCTACGGCACCAATCTCGCCGAGGGCAAGGACACCCGGGTCTTCGACGGCACGGAATACGTTCTGGAAGAAGGCATCCGGGCCGACGTGGCGCTCGTCAAGGCGTGGAAGGGCGACACCGCCGGCAATCTCGTCTACCGCAAGACCGCACGCAACTTCAACCCGATGATCGCCACCTGCGCCGCGGTGACGGTGGCCGAGGTCGAAGAGCTGGTCGAGGTCGGCGAGCTGGATCCGGACCTGATCCACACCCCCGGCATCTACGTGGACCGCATCATCGTGGGAACCGGCTACGAGAAGCGCATCGAGTTCCGCACCACGAGCGGCGGCGCCGCGCTGAAGAACGACAGCCCCATCCGCGAGCTCATGGCCCAACGCGCCGCCGCCGAATTGCGCGACGGCTACTACGTGAACCTGGGCATCGGCATTCCGACGTTGGTGGCCAACTTCATTCCCGACAACATCAACGTCACCCTGCAGTCGGAGAACGGCTTGCTCGGCATCGGGGCCTACCCGAGCGAGGACACCGTGGACCCCGACCTCATCAACGCGGGCAAGCAGACCATCACGAGCCTGCCCGGCTCCAGCTTCTTCAGCAGCGCCGACTCCTTCGCGATGATCCGCGGCGGCCACATCGACCTGTCCATCCTGGGTGGGCTCGAGGTGGCCGAGAACGGCGACCTGGCCAACTGGATGGTCCCGGGCAAGATGGTCAAAGGACCCGGCGGCGCAATGGATCTCGTGTCGGGCGTCAAGCGGGTCATCGTCGTCATGGACCACACCGCAAAGGACGGCAGCCCCAAAATCCTCAAGCAGTGCTCGTTGCCGCTGACGGGCAAGGGTGTGGTCGACATGATCATCACCAACCTGTGCGTCTTCGACGTCGAGCCGGGGCAGGGGCTGGTGCTCACGGAACTGCATCCCGGGGTGACGGTCGAGGACGTCCGCGCCAAGACCGGCTGCGATTTCACCGTTGCGGTCTGACCCCGCGCGGCAGGCTACTCGGAGGCAGGCAGCCGCTCGGGTTCCCGGGCCTCGGTGTCCGTCGCGCGGCGCCGGCCCCGATAGCCGCGCCAGGCCGCGATGAACGCCGGGATCATGGACACGAACAGGATGCCCAGGATGATCTTTTCCAGGTTGTGGTGCACGAACGGCACGTTGCCCAGGAAGTAGCCCGCCAGCGTCGCCCCGCCGCCCCAGGCGATGCCGCCGACGATGTCGAACCCCAGGAACAGCGGATAGCGCATGTAGGACACCCCGGCGATCACCGGGACGAACGTCCGCACGAACGGCGCGAACCGGGCCAGGATGATCGCCCAGGGCCCGTACTTCTCGAAGAACGCGTGTGACTCGGTCACGTAGTGCTTCTTGAAGAACCGGGAGTCTTCCTTCTTGAACAGCGCGGGCCCGATCCGCCGTCCGATGAAATACCCGGTCTGATCACCCAGCACCGCGACCGTGGCGACGCAGGGCGCCAGCACCCAGATGCTGACCGGTGGGTGCGGATGCGCGGCCAGCAGGCCGCCGGTGAACAGCAGCGACTCGCCGGGCAACAACGGGAACAGCAGCCCGGTCTCGATGAAGACGATGACCAGAATCCCGGGCAGCACCGCCGACCCGAAGACGCCGTCGGCGCCCAACCAGTACATCGGGTCGAGGATGGCGGGCAGGGCCGTCACGGCGGTGCTCATGATGCATCAACATACCGGCCCGGGGTGAGCCGCCGAGCCACCTGGACGATACTGAGGGGACCCGGCCGCAGAAGGGGGTTGCCATGCCCATCGCCACGCCCGAGGTCTACGCCGAGATGCTGCGACGCGCCAAGGAGCACTCGTACGCCTTCCCCGCGATCAACTGCACCTCGTCGGAAACGGTGAACGCCGCCATCAAGGGCTTCGCCGACGCGGGCAGCGACGGCATCATCCAATTCTCCACCGGCGGGGCCGAATTCGCGTCCGGTCTGGGGGTCAAGGACATGGTGGCCGGCGCGGTGGCGCTGGCCGAGTTCACCCGATCCATCGCGGCCCGATACCCGGTCAACGTCGCCCTGCACACCGACCACTGCCCCAAGGACAAGTTGGACACCTACGTCCGCCCGCTGCTGGCGATCTCGGCCCAGCGTGTGGCAACTGGCGAGGGTCCGCTTTTTCAGTCGCACATGTGGGACGGTTCGGCGGTGCCGATCGACGAGAACCTGGTGATCGCGCGGGAACTGCTCAAGGAGGCGGCGGCCGCCAAGATCATCCTCGAGATCGAGATCGGCGTGGTGGGCGGCGAGGAGGACGGCGTCGCCAACGAGATCAACGACAAGCTCTACACCACGCCGGAGGACTTCGAGAAGACCATCGACGCGCTGGGCCACGGCGAGCACGGCACGTATCTGCTGGCCGCCACGTTCGGCAACGTCCACGGCGTCTACAAGCCCGGCAACGTCAAGCTGCGCCCCGACATTCTGGCCCAGGGCCAGAAGGTGGCGGCGGCCAAGCTGGGGCTGCCCGACGACGCCAAGCCGTTCGACTTCGTCTTCCACGGTGGTTCGGGCTCGGAGAAGTCGGAGATCGAGGAGGCGCTGCGCTACGGCGTGGTGAAGATGAACGTCGACACCGACACCCAGTACGCCTTCACCCGCCCGATCGCCGGCCACATGTTCAGCAACTACGACGGCGTGCTCAAGGTCGACGGCGAGGTCGGCGCCAAGAAGGTCTACGACCCGCGCAGCTACCTGAAGAAGGCCGAAGCCTCGATGTCCGAGCGTGTCGTCCAGGCGTGCACCGACCTGCACTGCGCGGGAAAGTCGCTCGGCTGATCAATCGCTCGAACGTGAAGCTGGTTTCACGCTCGGCGCCCAGTGTGAAGTTGGTTTCACGCTGGGCGGAGCGACCTGGCCCGCTTAGCCGCTGGCGGACTGGCAGACCTTCCACTGGTCGTCGCGGTACTGCAGGTCCAGGCTGCGGGTCGAGCGCAACTGCGGGTCGTAGGCCATGAACGTGGTGACGTTGGCCTCGGCGTGCTGGCCGTTGACGACGACCTGGTCGATGCTGGCGATCACCGGATACTGCTTGGCCGCCGAGACGCGCCGGTACGTTTCGTCCCAGGCACGCTCGTCGTAGTCCGCGTAGCCGTCGCGGGTGGTGCCGCAGGTAATGGTGCGCAGCGTGGTCAGATCGCCGCGCTGAATCGCGACGTCGAGGTCGCTGATGGTGTGCCGGACCTGGTCTTCCTGCGAAACACCGGTGTGCTTGCCCCGGGTGAGCAGCACCGTGCCCAGGATCGCGATCGCGGCCAGCGCCAGCACGATCACGACGATCGCCAGTATCCAGCCCCAGTTGAACTGCCGGGAGGTGCGTAGTTTCCCGCCGAGTCGGGGTGGGATCGATTGCGGGACAGCGGCTTTGGGTGGGCCCCCGAATTGCGCGGTGCCGTCCGGTCCCGGCGGCGTGGCGAAGACCTCGGTGGCGGGTTCCGGCGTGGTGGAGATGATCGTGGTTTCTTTCGCGTCGAAGCCCGGCGCGGTGAAGCGGCGTTCGCGCTGCGGTGAGTCCGGCACTTCTTGGGGACCGCTGCGCGGATCGGGTTTGTTGATCACCACGGTCTCGGTCTCGGCGTCGCTGGGGACCAGGGGCACGCTCTCGGTGGCGTCGTCACTGGTCTCGGGGTCGGATTCGGCCCCCCACTCGTCGCTCGGTTCGTTGCGGGACTCACGTGGGTCGAACCCGGGCCGTTTCGGCGCGCCGCTGCGGTCGGGCTCGGATGGGTTGGGCATGAGTACTACTGTCCTCCCGCCGTCGAGTGGGGTAGTTGCAGAGCTTAGCGACCGAGACCGCGGCCCGGGGCGATGGCCGAGGTGCGTCCCGCGGGCAAAACGGGCGAGCTGCAGAATAGAGCCATGACGCCGATGAAGGATCTGCTGGGGCCCGACCCGATCCTGCTGCCCCGTGACCCCGATACCGAGGCGGAGCTGCTGGCCGGCGAGAAGCCGGGCATCGTCGCCGCCGCGCATCCGACGGCATCGCTGGCCTGGGCGGCGCTGGCCGAGCAGGCGCTGGCCGACGATCAGGCCATCACCGCGTACGCGTACGCCCGCACCGGCTATCACCGCGGCCTGGACCAGCTGCGCCGCAACGGCTGGAAGGGCTTCGGCCCCGTCCCGTATTCGCACGAGCCCAACCGCGGCTTCCTGCGTTGTGTGGCCGCGCTGGCGCGTGCCGCCGACACGATCGGCGAAACCGACGAGTACGCACGGTGCCTGGACCTGCTCGACGATTGCGACCCCGAGGCGCGCAAAGCGCTTGGGCTGTAAGGCTTTAAAAGCTCTCCGAACAATCGGTGTCGTCGGCGCAGTCGATTTGGACGGTGGCGTGTTCCAGCCCGCGGGCCGATAACACCGCCCGCGCGTCGTGCAGGACCAGGGCGGGGTCCCCGCTGCTGGTCAGGTGCGCCGTGCACATGTCTTTGCCGGGCGACAGCGTCCACACGTGCAGGTCGTGCACGCCGGTCACCCCGTCGACGGCGCCGAGTGCGGAGCGCAGCTCCTCGACGTCGATGTGCGTCGGCGACGATTCGGAAAGGATCCGCAGCGCGTCGCGCGCCAGCGCGATCGCCCGGGGCAGCACCCACAGTGCGACCAGCACGGCCACCACCACGTCGGCATACGGCCAGTGCGTCGTCACCGTGACCACGCCGGCGATCAGCACGCCCAGGCTGCCCACGGTGTCGGCGACGACCTCCATGTAGGCGCCCTTGACCGCGAGGCTCCCCGAGGAGTGGGAGCGCAGCAGCAGCGCGACCGCGAAGTTGGCGGCGAGGCCGGCCAGCGCGACCACGATCATCGGCACGCCGGGGATCGCGGGCGCTTCGCTGAGCCGATGGACGGCCTCGTAGAGGATGAACAGCGCCACCCCGATCAGCAGCCCCGCGTTGGCGACGGCGGTGAACACCTCGGCGCGGTGCCAGCCATACGTGCGGCCGGGCGACGAGCTGCCGCGGCGGGCCAGGGTGACGGCGGCCAGGCCCATGAAGACGGCGACGACATCGGTCAGCATGTGGCCGGCGTCGGCGAGCAGCGCGATCGAGTTGATCAGCAACGAGGTGACCAGCTCGACGACGAAGAAGGCCGCCAGAATCGCCGCGGCCATGACCATGCGCGGGATCAGCCGAGAATCGCCCGTCCCGGCGGGGGTGTGGTTGTGGCCTGCGCCCATGCCCCGAAATATATGCGCAACGACGCATATATAGCAAGGGTCAGAACCAGCGGCTCCAGAAGCGGGTGAGCGCGTTGCCCCAGCCCACCAACACGTCCGGGAGACCGGACAGGTCGAACAAGGACAGCACGACCCCGAAGAACCAGTGGTTGAGCACCGGCGCCAGGAGCAGGAACAGCACGATGACAAAGCCCCACTGCTTGGCCGGCGCCAGCGCGCGCTGCGTCTCCGGACTCAGGTGCGGCTCCAGGGCGTCGTAGCCGTCCAGCCCCGGGATGGGCAGCAGGTTCAGCACGACCGCGGTGAGCTGGAGGAACGCCAGGAACGCCACCCCGGCCCACAGCACCACGTGCGTCGGGTCGAAGAACAACCGGGTCAGCGCCAGCAGCAGCGCCGCCAGCACGAGGTTGGCCGCCGGGCCGGCCAGGCTGACCAGGGTGCGCCGGGCGGGCGTCATGAACCACGTCCGCACGTAGACCGCCGCCCCGGGCAGGCCGATCCCGCCCAGCGCGACGACCACCAGCGGCAGCACGAGCGAGAGCGCGGGGTGGGCGTAGCGACGCGGATCGAGCGTCAGGTATCCACGCACCGCCGCGTCGTGATCGCCGAACCGCCAGGCGGTCACCGCGTGCCCGAATTCGTGCAGGCACAGCGACACCAGCCAGCCGGCGATCACGAAGATGAACACGCCGGCATAGGCCAGTGGCCGCGCGCTGTACCCGGCCTGCCAGGCCAGCACACCGCCGACAGCCGTCAACCCGAGCAGGGCCAGGAAGATCGGGCTGGGCCGTACCGATTCGCGTTGGGGCGAGGGGAAGCTCACGGCACGAAACTATCGGACCAGCAGCCAGCCCTCGATGTTGCGGTAGAACGCCGATCGGCGGCCGGGGCGGGCCGACAGAACGCCGTCGCGCAGCACGACGACACCGGTGCTGCCCAGCTGGGCCGCGCGGCCGGTGACCCACCGGCGCCGGCCGCCCTGGAGCGAGGCCCGCAGGCCGGGCATGGCCAGCGTCGGCTCGACGTAAACGGCACCGGCGTCGCCGTCGAACAATGTGGTGTCATCGACGACCGCCTCGCCGTGGATGACCCGCTCGCCATCCGGGGGTGCCCAGACCGCGCGACCGACGACCACCGAGCCGGTCTCCTCGCGGATCAGCGTCACCCGTTGCGCGCGACCGCGCAGGGCCCGGCGCGCCGCCCGCCGCCCGGCGGGCAGGCGATAGATCCGGGATGCCCGGGTGCGGCGCCGCGGCACGTAGGCCACCTCGACGTCGAGCCGCTCCGCGCGCAGCAGCCGGGTCAGCACGGCGGCCAGGTCGGCGTCGCCGCCCACGACGACCAGCCGCCGGGCGAGGTCTATCGCGGCGTCGATGGCGGGGCCGCCGGCGTCCCGATGGGCGGGCATGTCGCGCAACGGCCCGTAGGTTCGCCCTCGCCCGAACAGCAGAACCGCGGCAACCCGATTGTCTTGCGTCACAAGCTATCCAATCAGACTTGGCCCAATTATTTTGACTTCCAACGACTCTGGTCCGATCAATGGTCCATAACGACACAGTCACAAGATGGCGTCGGACTACGAAAGTTATTGCGGCGCCTCCTGGAAACAACCGGATACTTTACTCCGGCCACACAGCCGTTGTTGTGCGGAATCCCGCCAACGAGTGGTTGAGAGAACGGAGAACGACCATTCGCCGACTCCGCTCTCCTTGCGCCGTGCTCCTTTCGGCCGTCCTGCTGTGCCTCGCATCGGCGAGGGCCTCGGCCGACGAATCGATCGTGATCGACCTGGTGCGCCACGGGCAGTCGGTGGCCAACGCGGCGAAACTGATCGACACGGCGGTGCCCGGCGCGGCGCTCACCGCGCTCGGCCAACAACAGGCGCAAAACGTCGCCAACGTGCTCGCGACGAGGGGCCCGGTGGCCGCGATCTTCGCGTCGCAGTTGATCAGGACGCAGCAGACCGCGGCGCCCCTGGCCGCCGCGTTGGGCATGAATGTGCAGGTGCTGCCCGGGCTCAACGAAATCGACGCCGGCATTTTCAACGGCATGCCGCAGATCAGCCTCGCCGGACTGGCGTACCTGCTGGCCCCCGTCGCGTGGCTGCTCGGGCTGCGCATCGTGCCGATGCTGGCCCCCGGCTCCGCCGACCCGAACGGGTACGAGTTCCACAAGCGTTTCACCGGCGCGCTGCAAACGATGGATGGCAACGCGGCGACCAGCGCCGGCCGCTTCAACGACATGCTCACAACGATGTACGGCAGCGCGCTGGCCAACCCGGTCCGCGCGTCCGACGGCAGGATCAGAGAGGTCGCGTTCTCCAGCGAATTCGACATCGGTATCGGGACGATGACAACCGTCAAAAACCCCCAACAGTTGCTCCTGCTGTTCGACCCGCTGCCCAACACCGGCATCGTCGAGATCCAGGGCAATCCCCACGATGGCTGGACGCTGGTCAGCTGGAACGGCAAACCGGCGTGGTCCGGGTGGGCGGCCAAACGGCCCAACCGTGACACGAACGGCCTGTGCCTGATGTTGGACGCGCCGACCCGCGACGGCGTGTGCGCGGCCAAACCGCCGGCGACGGCGAGCCCCTGACCACCGCGCACCGGGCCTTGGTGCGACACGGGCGGGGATCAACGGGCCTTGCGGCAAGCCCGTCGTCGCCCGACGTCTAGGATCGCCACGTGAGCGCGGCAAGCAAAGACGCGTGGAGCAACGCGCACGGTCACGGGGCGGCCAACCGAGGCGCCGCCACCGCAGGGCAGTACCGGCCCTCGGGCGATGCCGAAAACCGTTGCAGCGGTGCACGATCTGGCGTCTTGCCAGCAGAACCACAGTAAGCAGGCGGGAGCAAACTCATGCCGGCAATCGTCCTCATCGGCGCCCAGTGGGGCGACGAGGGCAAAGGTAAGGCCACCGACTTGCTCGGTGGGCGTGTTCAGTGGGTGGTGCGCTACCAGGGCGGCAACAACGCCGGGCACACCGTCGTCCTGCCGACCGGGGAGAATTTCGCCCTGCACCTGATCCCCTCGGGGGTGCTCACCCCCGGCGTCACCAACGTCATCGGCAACGGCGTGGTGATCGACCCCGGGGTGCTGCTCGACGAGCTCAAAGGCCTCGAAGACCGCGGTGTCGACACCTCCAGGCTGCTGATCTCCGCCGACGCGCACCTGCTGTTGCCCTACCACGTGGCCATCGACAAGGTCACCGAGCGCTACATGGGCAACAAGAAGATCGGCACCACGGGCCGCGGCATCGGGCCCTGCTACCAGGACAAGATCGCCCGGATCGGCATCCGCGTCGCCGACGTCCTCGACCGGGAGGTGTTGACCCACAAGGTCGAGGCCGCGCTGGAACTGAAGAATCAGATCTTGGTCAAGATCTACAACCGCAAGGCGCTCGACCCGCACCAGGTGGTCGAGGCGTTGCTGGAGCAGGCGCAGGGCTTCGCCCACCGCATCGCCGATACCCGGCTGCTGCTCAACACCGCGCTGGAATCCGGCGAAACCGTGTTGCTGGAGGGCTCCCAAGGCACCCTGCTCGACGTCGACCACGGCACGTATCCCTATGTGACGTCATCGAATCCGACGGCGGGCGGGGCGGCGGTGGGTTCGGGGATCGGTCCCACCCGGATCACCGCGGTGCTGGGGATCCTCAAGGCCTACACCACCCGCGTGGGGTCGGGCCCGTTCCCCACCGAGTTGTTCGACGAGAACGGCGAATACCTGTCCAAGACCGGCGGCGAATTCGGCGTCACCACCGGGCGGCGCCGCCGGTGCGGCTGGTTCGACGCCGTCATCGCCCGCTACGCCACCCGGGTCAACGGCATCACCGACTACTTCCTGACCAAGCTCGACGTGCTGTCCAGCCTGGAAACCGTTCCCGTGTGCGTCGGCTACCAGATCGACGGGGCGCGCATCCACGAGATGCCGATGACCCAAAGCGACCTGCACCGCGCGGAGCCGATCTACGAGGAGCTGCCCGGCTGGTGGGAGGACATCTCGCACGCGCGGGAGTTCGACGACCTGCCCGCCAAGGCGCGCGACTACGTGCTTCGGCTCGAAGAGCTTGCGGGAGCTCATGTTTCGTGCATCGGGGTGGGACCCGGCCGCGAACAGACCATCGTGCGCCGCGACATCCTGGCGGCCCGCCCGTGACGCGATCTGACCAAGCCGAGCCCAACCCGATCGACCTCGATCCCGAATACGAACACCACGGCGGCTTCCCGGAGTACGGCCCGGCCAGCCCCGGTCCCGGCTTCGCCCGCTTCGTCGCCTCCATGCGCCGGCTGCAGGACCTCGCCGTGTCGGCCGACCCCGGGGACGACGTCTGGGACGACGCCGCCGACCGGGTCGCGGCGCTGACCGAGCTGCTGGGGCCGTTCCAGGCCGAGGTGGAGGGCCGGGCGCCCGCGGGCCGCACCCCCGACCTGCCCGGCATGGGCAGCCTGTTGCTACCGCCGTGGGTCCTGACGCGGTACGACCCCGAGGGCGTCGAGATGACCGGTCACTTCAGCCGGTTCCACGTCGGCGGAAACCACGCGGTGCACGGCGGCGTCCTGCCGCTGCTGTTCGACCACATGTTCGGCATGATCTCCCACGCCGCCAACCGGCCCATCAGCCGCACGGCCTTCCTGCACGTCGACTACCGCAAGGTCACCCCGATCGACGTTCCGTTGCTGGTGCGTGGCCGGGTCACCGGCACCGAGGGCCGCAAGGCGTTCGTCTCCGCCGAATTGGTCGACCGCGACGAGACCGTGCTGGCCGAGGGCAACGGTCTGATGGTCCGGCTGCTTCCCGGCCAGCCCTGAGGAGCCGGGCAATCAGCCCTAGTCAGGGCCCGCACCCTTCGACCCGACCTATCCTTGAGCCGTGACTGACGGCGTGACGGACGGACGCGACGACGAGACGACGGCGCTCGTCGTGCCCCCACCAGCCCCCGCCGACGCGCGCCCCACGGTGTTGCTGCTGGGTGCCGGCGAGATCAGCCGGGAGCTGGCGATCGCGCTGGGACGCCTCGGGGCGCGCGTGATCGCCGCCGACCGGCACCCGCACGCCCCCGCGCACGGGGTCGCCGACCAGGCGCTGGTGGTCGACATGGCCGACGCCGACGAACTGGCGCGCGCGATTGGACGGCTGCAACCCAACCTCGTCGTCACCACCACCGACGCGGTCGCCACCCAGGCCCTCGACGCACTCGATGGCAACCGCACCGAGCTGGTGCCCAGCGCCCGCGCAGCGCGGCTCACCGCCGACCGCGAGGGGCTGCGCCGGCTGGCCGCCGACGAGCTGGGTCTGCCCACCGCGCCGTTCTGGTTCGTCGGGTCGCTGGGCGAACTCGAGGCGGTCGGCGCGCACGCCGGATATCCGTTGCTGGTCAAGCCGGCGGCCGGTCCGGCCGGGCAGCGGCAGTCCGTGGCGGCGCGCCGCGAGGACATCGAACCCGCCTGGCATCGCGCGGTGGGAGAGGAGCCCGCCGCCCGGGTGCTGGCCGAAACCGTCGTCGAAGTCGAATTCTCGGTGACCCTGCTGGCGGTGCGCAGCGAGGGCCCGTCGGGGCCGACGATCGAATTCTGCTCACCCATCGGGCATCGCGAATCCGGCGGGCAGGTGCTGGAATCCTGGCAACCCCAGAAGATGAGCGCGTCCGCGACGGACGCCGCGCGGTCGATCGCCGCGCGGATCGTCAAGGCGCTGGGAGGGCGGGGCGTGTTCGGGGTCGAATTGATGGTCAACGGCGACGAGGTGTATTTCGCCGACGTCACGGCGCACCCCGCCGACAGCGCCTGGGTGACCCTGCGCAGCCAGCGCCTTTCGGCGTTCGAGCTGCAGGCCCGCACCATCCTGGGCCTGCCGGTGGACACCATGATGGTGTCGCCGGCCGCCACCCGCCTGGCAGGACCGTCCGAGTCCCGTGACCCCGCCGCGCTGATCGGCGCGCTGAGCGTGCCGGAGAGCGACCTGCGCGTCTCCGGACGCGGGTTCCGGGCGTTGGCGACCGCGCCGGAGGTGGCGGCCGCCCGCCAGCGCGCCGGCCAGGCTGCCGAAAGGCTGGCCGCCCCGGGCTCCCGCGGCTGAGCCCCGGGATGCGCGCGGCGGCGGTCTCGATACGATCGCGCTGACGATGCGTACGAAGGACGAGGGAATACGAGCATGAGCACACAGCGCGGACACTCCTACGCGGGCGACATCTCGCCGCTGGAGGCATGGAAACTGCTCAGCGACAATCCGAACGCCGTGCTGGTCGACGTTCGCACCGACGCCGAATGGCGATTCGTCGGGGTGCCCGACCTGTCCAGCCTCGGGCGCGAGGTGCTGTTCCTCGAGTGGAATTCCTCCGACGGGAGGCCCAACGCGAATTTCGCCGACCAGCTGCGCGAGCAGGTGGCGCCGGCCGAAACCGAGGCGGACCGCCCGGTGCTGTTTTTGTGCCGATCCGGAAACCGCTCCATCGGCGCCGCCGAGGTGGCGACCGAGCTGGGCATCACCCCGGCCTACAACATCCTGGACGGCTTCGAAGGCCAGCTCGACGCCAACGGTCACCGCGGTGATTCGGGGTGGCGGGCGATCGGATTGCCTTGGAAGCAAGGCTGATTCACCCATGACCCCCGCCGACCACGATTCGGTCCGTACGCCCGCATCGCTGCCCGAAGGCGTCAGCCAGGCGACCATCGGCGTGCGCGGCGGGCTGCTGCGTTCGGGTTTCGACGAGACCGCCGAGGCGCTGTACCTGACTTCTGGCTATGTCTACGAGTCCGCGGCGGTGGCCGAGAAGTCGTTCACCGGCGAGGTCGACCACTTCGTCTACTCGCGGTACGGCAACCCGACCGTGACGATGTTCGAGGAGCGGTTGCGCCTGCTCGAAGGCGCGCCGGCCGCATTCGCCACCGCGAGCGGGATGGCCGCGGTGTTCACCTCGCTGGGCGCGCTGCTGGGCGCGGGGGACCGCTTGGTCGCGTCGCGCAGCCTGTTCGGCTCGTGCTTTGTGGTGTGCAACGAGATCCTGCCGCGCTGGGGCGTCGAAACCGTCTTCGTCGACGGCGACGACCTGGCCCAGTGGGAGCAGGCGCTCACCGACCCCTCCAAGCCCACTCGAGCAGTGTTCTTCGAGACACCGTCGAATCCGATGCAGTCGCTGGTGGACATCACCGCGGTGACCGAGCTTGCCCACGCCGCGGGCGCAAAGGTGGTGCTGGACAACGTTTTCGCCACACCGCTACTGCAGCAGGGCGTCCCGCTCGGCGTCGACGTGGTGGTGTACTCGGGCACCAAACACATCGACGGCCAGGGCCGCGTGCTGGGCGGGGCCATCCTCGGCGACAAGGAATACATCGACGGCCCGGTGCAGAAGCTGATGCGCCACACCGGCCCGGCGATGAGCGCGTTCAACGCCTGGGTGTTGCTGAAAGGCCTTGAGACGATGGCCATCCGGGTCGAGCACAGCAACTCCTCGGCGTACCGGATCGCCGAATTCCTCGAGAGCCATCCGGCGGTGAGCTGGGTCCGCTACCCCTACCTGTCCTCACACCCGCAATACGATCTGGCCAAGCGCCAGATGTCGGGCGGGGGAACGGTGATCACCTTCGCGCTCGACTGCCCCGACGCCGTGGCGAAACAGCGGGCCTTCGAGGTGCTGGACAAGCTGACGCTGATCGACATCTCCAACAACCTCGGCGACGCCAAATCCCTTGTCACACATCCCGCGACCACCACTCACCGGGCGATGGGCCCGGAGGGCCGCGCGGCGATCGGGCTCGGCGACGGCGTGGTCCGCATCTCCGTCGGCCTGGAAGGCACCGACGACCTGATCGCCGACATCGATAGGGCCTTGAGCTGACCGCTTTCCCGGCGCGTCAGCCGGCCGCCTTCTGCTCGGCCGTCTCGGCGCGTTCGGCCGCCGCGAGCGTTCCCTCCGCGGCCTGTTGCTCCACCCAGTTCACCAGGGGCCGGGCGTAGATCATCTGGCTGGTGATGGCCATCTGGCCGCGGGTGCGGCCCAGGAACGAGATCCCCCAGGCGAACATGGCGGCGAGCCGGTTGCGGTGGCCGATCAGGTAATACAGGTGCAGCACCAGCCACGCCAGCCAGGCGAAGAATCCGGCGAATTCCACCTTGCCGACCTGCGCGACGGCGCTGTAGCGGGAGATGAGCGCCATGCTGCCCTTGTTCACGTAGCGGAACGGCTTGCGATCGGCGGGGTTGTCGTCGCCCTTGACCGCCTGCTTGATGACGGCGGCGGCGTATTTCGCGCCCTGGATCGCGCCCTGCGCCATCCCGGGGACGCCGGGAACCGACATCAGGTCACCGACGACGAACACGTGCGGGTGGCCCTTGACGGTGAGGTCGGGCTCGACGACCACCCTTCCGGCGCGGTCGGTTTCGGTTCCGTCGGACTGTTCGGCGAGCATCGCGCCCAGCGAGCTGGCCTGCACGCCCGCCGCCCACACCTTGCACGCGCATTCGATGCGGCGCTGGGCGCCGTCCTTCTCCTTGATCGTGATGCCCATGTAGTCGACCGCGGTCACCATCGCGTTGAGCTGGACCTCGACGTCCATCTTCTCCAGCCGCCGTTGCGCCTTGAGGCCCAGCTTGTTGCCCATCGGCGGCAGCACCGCGGGCGCCGCGTCGAGCAGGATGACGCGGCATTCGCTGGGGGTGATCGTCCGGAACGCGCCGGCCAGGGTGCGCTCGGCCAGCTGGACGATCTCGCCGGCCAGTTCGACGCCGGTGGGCCCGGCCCCGACCACCACGAAGGTCAGGCGGCGTTGACGTTCCGCCGGGTCGATGGCGACCTCGGCGGCCTCGAATGCGCCGAGGATGCGGCCGCGCAGCTCCAAGGCGTCGTCGATGCTCTTCATCCCGGGCGCAAAGGCCGCGTACTCGTCGTGGCCGAAGTAGGACTGCTGCGCCCCGGCCGCCACGATCAGGCTGTCGTACGGCGTTACGGTTTCCATGCCCATCAGGTGGGACGTGACCGTTTTGGCGGTGAGGTCGACGGCGGAGACTTCCCCCCACAGCACCCGGACGTTGCGCTGGCGGCGCAGGACGAGCCTGGTGGTCGGCGCGATGTCGCCTTCGGACAGGATGCCGGTGGCCACCTGATAGAGCAGCGGCTGAAAAAGGTGCGTGGTCGTTTTCGAGATGACGGTGACCTCGACCTGGCTGCCCTTGGGGGCGCGTTTGAGCGCCTTTGCCGCAGTCAGCCCGCCGAAACCGCTTCCGATGATGACCACACGATGGCGCGACATGACTCCACCGTACGACGCCGCACCCTTGAAAGGCGAGGCCGACGTGCGCACCGATGCACGGCGCGTCAAGGCCGCCGGGCAGTGGCAGGAGCCGCACACGACGAAAATGCTTGTGACCAAGCCGGTCTCGGCGCCGTGGCGCCCGCGTGACCCGAAATAGCGTGTGTGGCAAAGGATCCCGACCGGAGCCGCGGCATGGACCAGGCCATGCCGCGACCCCGGTCGGTCACCTTGTGGTCTTCGCTACGCGAAGCGTGATGTGAGTGAAGGGCCCGAATTGAACTCGAGGCCCGTTCGGTTTACTGCTATCCGGTGCAGGTCAAACCGGGTCCACAGTCGATAACAAGCGGAACCGTGCACGCCGAGGTCATTGGAGCTGCGAAAGCCAGCACCACGGCGACGACGATTTTGCTAGTACGACGTGACATTAGAACCCCCTACGTCTGGGAGGACGATATTCTAAGGCCCGATGTCGGCGAGTTTACGTCGTCAATGACTCGCAGATAAGCGATTTCGCGAATATTTCACGGCGATTCGTCAAATGGATGACCGACCAACGCCGGCATGGTGCGACCGCCTGGCCCCGAACGGAATTCAGCAAAATCCAGTGGCGGGATGAATTGGAATTATCCTGCGCGGGACCCATGCCGCGGCTATATTGGAACGCTATTTACCCGCTGCTCACCGGCGCGGCTGCGCAAATTGGATATGAATTCAAATACGCCCCGAACGTGCGCCGCCGGTCACGCGGCGAAACCAACGGGATGACAATTGGTTTCAGCGACGGCGGGGGGCCCGCGGCGCGGCTAGAACGGCCACCCGCCGGCGTCGCTCTTGTACTTGGCGTTGAGGTCGCTGCAGAAGTCGGCGGCGGTGCCGGCGAGCAAGATGTAATAGGTCTCGCCGCGGCGGCTTTCGTAGGCCGTCGGCGTGGTCCAGCCGTTGTTGCACATTGCGGTTTCGCCGCCGGCCGCCGTCCTTCGCCAATTGGTCTTCACGCAGCCGACCAGGTTGTCGAGGCTCGGCGTGGCGCTCTTGGCCGCGACCAGCATCGCTCCGCCCCACTGCCCATCGTTGCGCCGATAGGCGCGTGCGCCGAATCCCGCCCCCGACCCCGAATTGTCGGTCTGGCATGCCAACGCTCGGCGCAGCAGCGAGAAGGGGCCCGCGAGTTGCTGGTTGGTGGCTCCCGCGGCGGACGTGATGAACTGCGCCGCGTCCGAGCCGTCGACCTCCTGCACGACGTTAGGATTGCCAAAGCTAAAGAGCTGCTGGGTGATTCCCTGGGCCGCCGCGGAGCCCCCGCCGATGATCGGCCCACTGCCGCTGGACACCATCGGGGGCAGCCCCGCGGCCGGGTCGGCGCCCGCGGCCGGCGGACCGGCGGCGGCTCCCAGGGCCAACAGCGCGATCACGGCGCGGGCTCGGCGTGCGGAGACTCGCATGCCTCTTATTTCAGCACGTGTGCGTAGTCGCCGCGGCGGTCGTCGGCGATCAATCCGCCCAGCACGTGGCGGGTCTGCAACACGATGTATTCGTCGAGGGTGTAGATCGGCCCGAAGTGCCAGTGCTTGAGCGCCCACCCGTGGGCGAGCAGCATGATGTCGAACACGGTGAGGTCGACGTCGACGCTGCGGAAGACTCCCTGGGCGATGCCGACCTCGATCACCGCGCGCAGCGGTGCGGCCGTGGCGATTTCGAGGTCCTTGATCTGGGTGCGCCCGGGCGCCCCGAGAGTCCGGCTCTCTCGGTAGCTCAGCACCACGCCGTCGAGGTTCTCGTCGACGATCTGGATGTAGCGGCGGACCCCCGCGGTCAACTGGTCCACGACGTCGTCGCCGGCTGCGTCGATGACCGGCGCCAGCTGATCGCGGAACACGTCGAGGATGCGCACGATCGTGGCGAGCAGCAGGTCTTCCTTGCCGCCGAAGTATTTGTAGAGCAGGCCGACGCTGACCTCGGCCTCGGTGGCCAGATCTTGCATGGACATCTGGTGAAACCCGGTCCTGCCCATGACTTTGACCGCGGCGTCGAGCACCTGGCGCCGCCGCGAGCTGACGCGCGCCGCGCGCACCGCCTCCTCGGCGGGAAGATCGCTGTAATCGATGGCCACCGGATGCGCCTAGAGGCCCAAGTCCTTGGCGATGATCGTCTTCATGATCTCGTTGGTGCCGCCGTAGATGGTTTGGATGCGGGCGTCGACGAACGCGCGCGCCACGCTGTACTCGCGCATGTAGCCGTACCCACCGTGCAGCTGCAGGCAGCGGTCGGCGGTGCGCACCTGCAGGTCGGTGGTCCACCATTTCAGCCGGGCGGCCCGGGCGGCCGTCAGCGCACCCTCGAGGTGCTCGGCGAGGCAGTCGTCGAGATACGTTCGGGCGATGTCGATCTCGGTTGCCAGTTCGGCGAGCACGAACTGGCTGTGCTGGAAGCTGGCGATCGGTGACCCGAAGGCCTTGCGATCACGGACGTAGTCGAGGGTTCCGGCCAGGATCGCCTCCGCGGCGGCCACCGCACCGACGCCGAGCGCGAGCCGCTCCTGGGGCAGGTTCTTCATCAACTGATAGAAGCCGCGGCCCTCTTCGTCGAGCAGGTTTTCTTTCGGCACCCGCATATCGGTGAAGGTGAGCTCGCTGGTGTCCTGGGCGTGCAGGCCGATCTTCTCCAGGTTGCGGCCGCGGAAAAAGCCCGGGGTGTTCGCGTCGACCACCAGAAGTGACAGTCCCTGATGGCGATCGGGCGAGGTGCGCGCGGCGATGACGAACAGGTCCCCGGCCTGACCGTTGGAGATGAACGTCTTGGCGCCGTTGATCACGTAGTCGTCGCCGTCCCGCACCGCCGTCGTGCGGATGCCGGCCAGGTCGCTGCCGGTGCCGGGCTCGGTCATCGCGATGCCGAGCACCGTCTCGCCGGTGACCACGCCGGGAAGCCAGCGCTGTTGCTGCTCGGGGGTCGTCAGATCGGTGAGATAGGGCAGTACCACGTCGTTTTGCAGCGTGAAGGCGATTGCCTCGGCCGCCGCCCCGACGCGCTGCAACTCGTCGATCACGATCGCGTTGTAGCGGAAGTCGTGCACGCCCGGGCCGCCGAGGCGCTCGGGCACCGAGAAGCCGAGCAGCCCGAGCTTGCCCGCCTCGAGAAACAGCGCGCGGTCCCACTGTCCGTCGCGTTCCCAGTTCTCGTGGTTGGGCACGACCGTCTGCTGCACGAAATCCCGCACCAGTTCCCGGAACTGGTGATGCTCTGGCGCGTAGGTCAGGCCGCTCATCAGCGGAAGGCGTCGCTGCCGGTGAACGCCTGGCCGAGGACGAGCTGGTGCATCTCCGGTGTGCCCTCATAGGTCAGCACCGATTCGAGGTTGACCATGTGCCGGATCACCGGGTATTCCAGCGATATCCCGTTGCCGCCCAGGATCGTTCGGGCGGTCCGGCAGATCTCGATCGCCTCCCGGGTGTTATTCAGCTTGCCGAAGCTCACCTGCTCGGGACGCAGGCCCACCCCGTCCTTGAGGCGGCCGAGGTGCAGCGAGAGCAGTTGGCCCTTGTGCAGCTCGACGGCCATGTCGACGAGTTTGGCCTGGGTCAACTGGAATCCGGCGATCGGGCGGCCGAACTGGGTGCGCTGCGTGGCGTAGTCGAGGGCGGCCTGCCAGGCCGAGCGCGCCGCTCCCATCGAGCCCCAGATGATGCCGTAGCGGGCCTCGGACAGACACGACAGCGGCCCGCGCAGCCCCTTGGCCTCGGGCAGCATCGCCTCGGCGGGCAGCCGCACGTCGTCGAGCACCAGCTCGCTGGTGATCGATGCCCGCAGCGACAGCTTGTGGTGAATGGTGTTGGCGGTGAAGCCCGGAGTCTTGGTGGGCACGATGAAACCCCGAATCCCGTCGTCGTCCGTGTTGGCCCACACGACCGCGACGTCGGCGACCGAGCCGTTGGTGATCCACAGCTTGCGGCCGTTGAGCACCCAGTCCGAACCGTCGCGCCGCGCACGGGTTTTCATCGCGGCCGGATCGGATCCGACGTCGGGCTCGGTCAGCCCGAAGCAGCCGAGCAGTTCGCCGGCGGCCATGCCCGGCAGCCATTCCTGCTTCTGCTCCTCGGACCCGAAGTTCCAGATCGCGAACATCGCCAGCGAGCCCTGCACCGAGACCATCGAGCGAAGGCCGGAGTCGGCGGCCTCGAGCTCCACGCAGGCCAGCCCGTAGTGCACGGCGGAGGCCCCGCCGCAGCCATACCCGTCCAGGTGCATGCCCAGCAGGCCGAGCTGGCCGAACCCCTTGGCGAGTTCGCGGACCGGAAGGTCGCCGATCTCGAACCATTCCGCGACGTGGGGAAGGACGTGCTCGGCGCAGAATTCCCGGACGGTGTCGCGCACCGCGCGTTCGTCGTCGGACAGGGAGGCGTCCAGGCCCAGCGGGTCGTAACGGTCGAAGGCCGGTGGCGTCTTGGTACTCATAGAAGTCAGCCTGCCACTAGCCGGCTCTCAACCGGCCATCGTGAGGCCGCCGCTGACGCTGATCACCTGGCCGGTGATGAACGAGGCGGCCTCGGAAGCGAAGAACAACACCGGCGCGGCCACCTCGTCGGGCCGGGCCAGCCGGCGAAACGGGATCGCTTTGACCAGTGCTTCCTTCAGCTTCTCCGGCTGCGCGTGAAACAGCGGCGTGTCGGTGGGCCCCGGGCATACGCAGTTCACCGTGATCTGGTGACGCGCCATCTCGCGGGCCAGCGACTTGGTCAGGGCGATCACCCCGCCCTTGGCGCCGGCGTAGATGCTCTCGCCCGCGCTGCCCACCCGACCGGCATCGCTGGCGAGGTTGACCACGCGCCCGCCGCCGTGTGTCTCGATCATCCCCGGCAAAAACGCCGAGCAGACGTGCACCGGCCCCAGGTAGTTGATGGCCACCACCTTCTGCGCGAATTCCGCTGTGGCATTGAGGAATTGGTCGGTGCGGTCCCATCCTGCGGCGTTGACCACGATATTGGGCACCCCGAGATCGGCGTGGATGCGATCCCGCAGCGCGCAGACTTGCTCCGGGTCGGCCACGTCCACCGCAAGCGCGGTGATCGTCTCGGGGTGTTCCGCGGCGGTGGCCGAGGCGCCCGCCTCGTCGAGGTCGGCGGCGACGACGCGCTCGCCGCGGGCGGCGAGTCCCAGCGCGATCGCCCTGCCGATGCCGGAACCGGCGCCGGTCACCACCGCAAGGCCAGCTGGTGAATGAGTATTCATCGCTGACGAATGTAGGTTCACCGCGGCCGTGGGGTCAAGGATCGAGGCCCCGCCCGGTAGTCTCGCTGCATGCTTAGGCTCTGGTGGCTGGGCTGGCTCGCCGTGGACGTCGTCGGTGTGCTGGTGTTCTGCGCCGTGGGGCGCCGCAGCCACGACGAAGGCCTCAACGTCACCGGCGTCGCCGCGACGGCATGGCCGTTTCTCACCGGCACGGCCCTCGGGTGGCTGGCCGCGCGCGGCTGGCGGCGGCCCACGGCGGTGGCCCCCACCGGGGTCGTCGTCTGGCTGTCGACCGTGGCCGTCGGCATGGTGCTACGCAAGGCGACCTCTGCGGGGGTGGCCGCAAGTTTCGTGGTGGTGGCGACGACGGTGACCGCGTTGTTGTTGCTGGGCTGGCGCGTGGCCCTCGGGCTGACCCTGCGGCGCCGCTCCGACGTCTGAGCGCGCGATGGCACCGACGGCCGACGTGGAGGTGACCGCGACCTTCGGCGCCGCCGCGCGGGCCGTGGCCACCGACAAGGGGCTGCTGAACGACCCGTTCGCCGAGCCGTTGTTGTGCGCCGTCGGCATCGAGTACCTCACCCGGGCGATCAAGGACCACGTGTTCGCGGCCGATGGATCGTCGGTCGGCGACGACCCGGCGATGACGACGCTGATGGACGCGCTGGCGGCGCACACCCGCTTCGTCGACGAGTTCCTCGCCGACGCGGGCAGGGCGGGCATCCGTCAGGTGGTGATCCTGGCGTCGGGCCTGGACACCCGGGCGTACCGGCTGTGGTGGCCGCGCGGGACGACGGTCTACGAGATCGACCGGCCGCAGGTGCTCGACTTCAAGTCCGGCGTGCTGCGCGGGCTGGACGCCACGCTGGCCGCCAACCGGTGCGCGGTCGGCATCGACCTGCGCGACGATTGGCCGGCGGCCTTGCGGCGGGTGGGTTTTGACGCCGCGCAGCCCACGGTGTGGGTCGCCGAGCAGCTGCTCGTCGGGTACCTGCCGCCCCAGGAACAGAGCCGGTTGCTGCACAGGGTCACCGGGGCCAGCGCCCCGGGCAGCCGGCTGGCCGCCGATCACATGCCCACCTGGAATCCGTTGCAGCTGGGGGCCGAGCGCGCCTTTGTGGACGGCTGGCGGCGGCGCGGCCTCGACGTCGATCTGGCCAGCCTGACCTATCCGGGCGAATACCACTATGTTCCCGAGTATTTGGCGGCCCATGGCTGGGAAACGCGCGGGCGCGACATCGCCGACGTGCTGCGCACCGTGGGGTGGGACAAACGGAGGCGCACCGGGCGCGGCGACGCGGAGTTCATCCCGGAATACGTCACCGCGACACGCGTTTGAGTCTTCGATGATGCCGGAATCCTTTTCGCCGGACGGCGGGCTGCGGTTCGTCTCGGCGACTCACGATGACCCGCTGGCGCAACCGCTGCTGGCCGAGTTGGCCGTTGAGTATGCGGAGCGCTACGGGGGTACGCCGAGCACGCACCTGTCCTGGCTGCCGGTGCCCGCGGCCGAGTTGGCCCCGCCGGACGGCGGGTTGCTGATCGGCGTCCTGCGCGGCGTGCCGGTGACCGGCGGCGCGTTTCGCCGCTACGACGCCCACACCGCCGAACTCAAGCGGATCTGGACCGACGCGGCCCACCGGCGCCGCGGCTACGCGCGGGCGTTACTGGCCGCGCTGGAGGCCGAGACGCTGGCCCGCGGGTACCGCCGGCTCTACTTGATCACCGGCAACCGGCAGCCCGAAGCCGAGGCGCTCTACGACGCGACGGGCTATATCCGGGTGCCCCCCGACCCGCTGCCGTCCTGGGGGCCGTTCATCCCGATCGCCTTCGAGAAGTGGCTGACTTAGCCGGCGTCACAACGGATCTCTGTCACCGAGCGTGGGTGCTATGGACGAATGCAGAGCACTTTGTGTGCGTAAGGCCCACACTCGGCGCGGCTAGTGCCGCTCGGCCAGCGAGGTAGCCCGGCCGGTGGCTTCGCGGATCGGGCCGCGCCACACGTCGCCGTGCCCCGGCAGCAAGACCTCGGTGTCGAGCAGGGCCAGCGCGTCGAGGCTGCGCAGCGAATTCTGCTGGCTGTGGCTGAACACCTCCGGCAACAGCTGCGGCCCGTCGTGCTTGAGCAGGGGGTGGCCGGTGATCAGGGCGTCACCGCTGACCAGGACCCCGTCGACCACATACGAGCAGTGCCCGCTGGTGTGCCCCGGGGTGAACACGGCCATCGGATGGCCGGGCAGCCCGGCGGCCACGTCGGCGGTCAACGGCCGCGTCGACGGGATGCCCTCGCGGATCAGACCGCCGCTGCGCACCACGTGCAGTCCCCACGCCGCCCAGCGCGGCCGCCAAATACGCAGGGCCACATCGAAAACCGAGGCCTGCTCCAGGTATTCGCGCTTGGCGTGACCCACCTCTTCGGCGTGGCAATACACGTCGGTGCCGTACTCGTTGGCGAACCAGATCGCCGACCCCAGGTGGTCGATGTGGGCGTGGGTCAGCAGGATGGCGCGCACGTCGCCGGCATCGAAGCCCAGCTGTCGCAGCGACGCCAGCACGTCGGCGCGGTCGCCGGGATAGCCGGCGTCGATCAGCATCACGCCGGTGTCATCGGCGACGATCGTCCAATTGACGGCGTCGCCTCGGGCGAGGTGCACCGCGTCGGTGACTTGAACAAGAGTCGGCGCCGGTCCCATGCCCGCGAGTGTAGAAGCCAGACAGTCGCGACCATCGGCACAGGAGTAGAAAGAACAGGTGGCTGAACTGAAACTCGGATACAAAGCGTCCGCTGAACAATTTGCACCGCGCGAGCTCGTCGAGCTTGCTGTGGCC
Organism: Mycobacterium sp. NTMscope_MAC_269; assembly: GCF_976985695.1. Lineage (NCBI taxonomy): Bacteria > Bacillati > Actinomycetota > Actinomycetes > Mycobacteriales > Mycobacteriaceae > Mycobacterium > Mycobacterium sp. NTMscope_MAC_269. The sequence goes on along the minus strand of NZ_OZ335668.1, from coordinate 4,188,592 downwards.
GCCGAAGGTCACGGCATGGACAGCGCAACCGTCAGTGATCATTTCCAGCCGTGGCGGCACGAGGGCGGGCACGCGCCGTTCTCGCTGGCCTGGATGACCGCGGTCGGCGAACGCACGAAGCGGATCACGCTGGGCACTTCGGTGCTCACCCCGACCTTCCGCTACAACCCCGCGGTGATCGCGCAGGCGTTCGCCACCATGGCCTGCCTGTACCCCGACCGCATCTTCCTCGGGGTGGGCACCGGCGAGGCGCTGAACGAGATCGCCACCGGATACGAGGGGGACTGGCCCGAGTTCAAGGAACGCTTCGCCCGGCTGCGCGAGTCCGTGCGCTTGATGCGCGAGCTGTGGCGCGGTGACCGCGTCGACTTCGACGGCGAGTACTACCGCCTCAAGGGCGCCTCGATCTACGACGTGCCCGAGGGCGGAGTCCCGATCTACGTCGCCGCCGGGGGCCCGGCGGTCGCCAAATACGCCGGGCGTGCCGGCGACGGCTTCATCTGCACCTCCGGCAAGGGCGAGGAGCTGTACAAGGACAAGCTGATCCCCGCGGTCAAGGAGGGCGCGGCGATCAACGAGCGCAACGTCGACGACATCGACAAGATGATCGAGATCAAGATCTCGTATGACCCCGATCCCGAACTGGCGCTGGAGAACACCCGATTCTGGGCGCCGCTGTCGCTGACCGCCGAACAGAAGCACAGCATCGACGACCCGATCGAGATGGAGAAGGCCGCCGACGCGCTGCCGATCGAGCAGGTCGCCAAGCGCTGGATCGTGGCGTCGGATCCCGACGAGGCGGTGGAGAAGGTTGGCCAGTACGTGAAGTGGGGCCTCAACCACCTGGTGTTCCACGCGCCCGGACACGACCAGCGCCGGTTCTTGGACCTCTTCGAGAAGGACCTGGCGCCGCGGCTGCGGCGGCTGGCCTGAGGGGCGGACGGGTGGTCTCGGGCTCCGCAACGGCAATCTACATCGCCGCGCCCGAGCCGGAGACCGGAAAATCGACGATCGCGCTGGGCCTGCTCCACCGGCTAACCGCGACGGTGGCGAAAGTCGGTGTGTTCCGGCCGATTACGCGCTCCCCGCAGGACGCGGGCGATCGCGACTACATCCTGGAACTGCTGCTGTCGCGCACCACCGCGGGCCTGTCGTACGAGCAATGTGTCGGCGTCACCTACCAGCAGCTGCACGCCGACGGTGACGCGGCGATCGCCGCCATCGTCGACGCCTACCACGCCGTCGCCGAGCAATGCGACGTCGTGGTGATCGTCGGCAGCGACTACTCCGAACTCGGACAGGCGATCCGGCCCGCGGAGCTTTCCACCAACGCGCGCATCGCGGTCAACCTCGGCGCGCCGCTGCTGTTGACGGTCAGCGGCAAGGGCAGGACCGCCGGTGAGCTGGCCGACGTCGTCAAGGTCTGCCTGGCCGAGCTGGACACCCAGCACGCCCACACCGCGGCGGTGGTGGCCAACCGCTGCGAACCGGCCGAGTTGGACGCCATCGCAGCGAAGTTGGACGAGGCGCTACGGCCGTCTTCCTTGCGCAGCTACGTGCTGCCCGACGAACCGCTGTTGTCGGCGCCGACGGTTGCCGAACTTCAGAGCGCGGTGAGCGGGACGCCGGTCAGTGGCGAGGAGTCGCTGCGGGAGCGCGAGGTGACCGGCGTGATGGTCGCCGGGATGACCGCCGACCACGTCCTGGAACGGCTGCGCGACGGCATGGCGGTGATCACCCCCGGGGACCGCTCCGACGTGGTGCTCGCCGTCGCCAGTGCCCATGCCGCGGAAGGTTTTCCGTCCCTGTCATGCATCGTCCTCAACGGCGGCTTCGAGCTGCACCCGTCCATCGCGGCCCTGGTCGCCGGGCTGCGGCTGCGGCTGCCCATCGTCGCCACCGCGCTGGGTACCTACGACACCGCCAGCGCGGCGGCCTCCGCACGGGGCCGGGTCACGGCGACGTCGCAACGCAAGATCGACACCGCGCTCGAGCTGATGGACCGCCACGTCGACATCACCGATCTGCTGGCGCAGCTTGCCATTCCGATCCCCACCGTGACCACGCCGCAGATGTTCATCCATCAGCTGACGCTGCAGGCGCGTTCGGATCGCAAGCACATCGTGCTGCCCGAGGGTGACGACGATCGCATCCTGCGGTCGGCCGGGCGGGTGCTGCAACGCCGCGTCGCCGACCTGACCATTTTGGGCGACGAGGCCCAAATCCGCCAGCGCGCAGGCGAACTCGGGGTGGATCTGGCCGACGTCAAGGTGATCGATCCGCGTGCCAGCACGTTGCGCGACGAGTTCGCCGACCAGTACGCGCAGTTGCGCAAGGCGAAGGGCGTCACCGTCGAGCAAGCCCGCGAGATCATGCGCGACACCACGTACTTCGGAACCATGATGGTGCACAAGGGGATGGTCGACGGCATGGTTTCCGGCGCCGCGCACACCACCGCGCACACCGTGCGGCCCGCGTTCGAAATCATCAAGACGGTCCCGGACGTCTCCACCGTGTCCAGCATCTTCCTGATGTGCCTGCCGGATCGTGTCCTGGCCTACGGGGACTGCGCGATCATCCCGAACCCGACACCGGAGCAGCTGGCCGACATCGCGATCTCCTCGGCGCGCACCGCCGCACAGTTCGGCATCGAACCGCGGGTGGCGATGCTGTCCTACTCGACCGGCGACTCCGGCACCGGCGCCGACGTCGACAAGGTCAGGACGGCAACGCAATTGGTGAGAGAGCGCAACCCCGGCCTGCCGGTCGAGGGCCCCATCCAGTACGACGCCGCGATCGAACCGTCGGTGGCCGCCACCAAACTTCGCGACTCAGCGGTGGCCGGACGCGCCACGGTGCTGATCTTCCCCGACCTCAACACCGGCAACAACACCTACAAGGCGGTGCAGCGTAGCGCCGGGGCCCTGGCCATCGGACCGGTGCTGCAGGGCCTGCGCAAGCCGGTGAACGACCTGTCGAGGGGCGCGCTGGTGGAGGACATCGTGAACACCGTTGCCATCACCGCGATTCAGGCGCAGGGTAGCCCATGACGGCTCGCCTGGTGCTGGTGATCAACTCCGGATCCTCGTCCCTGAAGTTCCAGCTGGTCGATCCCGATTCGGGCACCGCACGTTCGACCGGGCTCGTGGAACGGATCGGAGAGGCGGGGTCGCAGGTCCCCGACCACGACGCCGCGCTGCGCCGCGCATTCGACACGCTGGCCGACGACGGCATCGACCTCAAGACATGCGGCGTGGTGGCGGTGGGTCATCGAGTGGTGCACGGCGGCAACACCTTCTATGAGCCCACACCGCTGGACGACGCGGTGATCGCCAGGCTCGGCGAACTGTCGGACCTGGCGCCGCTGCACAATCCGCCCGCCCTGGCGGGAATCGAGGTCGCGCGACGGCTGCTGCCCGACATTCCGCACATCGCGGTCTTCGATACCGGATTCTTCCACGACCTTCCACCCGCGGCCGCGACCTACGCCATCGACCGTGAACTGGCGCAGCGGTATCAGATCCGCCGGTACGGGTTCCACGGCACCTCGCACCGCTACGTCAGCGAGCAGGCCGCCGCCTTCCTGGAGAGGACGCCCGGCGACCTGAAACAGATTGTGCTGCATTTGGGTAACGGGTGCTCGGCCTCCGCGATCGCCGGCACCCGCCCGATCGACACCTCGATGGGCCTCACCCCGCTGGAGGGGCTGGTGATGGGCACCCGCAGCGGTGACATCGATCCCAGCATCGTCAGCTACCTGTTCCACACGGCCGAGATGGGCGTCGATGACATCGAGACCATGCTCAACCAGCGGTCCGGGGTGTGGGGCCTGTCCGGCGAACGCGACTTCCGGCGGCTGCGGACGATGATCGAATCTGGCGACCAGGCAGCACAATTGGCTTACAGCGTGTTCACGCACCGGCTGCGCAAGTACGTCGGCGCCTACCTGGCGGTGCTGGGGCACACCGACGTCATCAGCTTTACCGCCGGGATCGGAGAGAACGACGCCGCGGTGCGCCGCGACGCGGTCGCCGGCATGGAGGAGCTGGGCATCGTGCTCGACGAGCGCCGCAACCTCGGCGGCGGCAAGGGAGCGCGCCAGATCTCCGCCGACGATTCGCCGATCGTCGTGCTGGTGATCCCGACCAACGAAGAACTCGCCATCGCCCGCGACTGCGTGAACGTGCTGGCGTCGTCCTAGCCGTTGTCGTCGAGTGTGAATCCTGGGCTTTCATTGTGAGCCCTGGGCGGCGACACGCCGGTAAACACCGCCGTGGGTTAACAGTCAAAGCCGCTGTATCACAGTTGATTTCGCGACTGCATCGCGGACTCGGCGGAGGATGGCGGCCGGCCCGTCCTCCGCGACGACGCGGATGATTGTCCAGCCCATCGCCTCAAGCATCTCCATGCGCCGTATGTCCTTGGTGAATTGGCGCCGGTCGGTGCGATGGTGGTCGCCGTCGTACTCGACGGCCACCAGTGACTCCTCCCAGCCCAGATCCAGGTAGGCGAACGGTAGGCCGTCGGTGCCCAGCACCGGGATCTGAGTCTGCGGCCGGGGCAGGCCGGCCTCGATGAGGAGCAGTCGCAGATAGCTTTCCCTGGGGGACTGGGCGCCCGGGTCGACCAGGTCGAGCGCGGCCTCGAGTCGCCGCAGGCCGGGTGCGCGAGGGTGTGCCGCCGCGACACCCAGCACGTCATCGACTTTGAAACCCGTTGCCCGGGCGAGCGCGTCCAGCCGCACCACGGCCGAACGCACGGCGCCGCGGCGGCCGATGTCGAAGGCGGTCCGTTCCGGAGTGGTGACCGCGAGCCCATCGCGGATCTGGGTCTCGCCGGCGCACAGCGTGTCCCGGCGCGTCAGCACACCGTCGGGGGGATGAGTGTTGGTGTGTATCAGCTCGACCGGGACGTTGTCGGGGATCCACAGGGCGCCGTGCAATGCGGCCGCGGCGGCTCCACCGATGATCGCCGTGCGCCCCGACCACAGCCAGGCCGCGCGGATGCGCAATTCGAGTGATAGCTCCGCGTGCATCGGCACGTAGACGTTGGGAAACACCGGTCGGTAGCCCGCCCTCAGCTGGTGGCGGCTGAGGTTTCCCGACGCCAACTCCTCGCTGCCGATGAACGGCACTGGTCTCATGCCGGGAACCATTGCACGTCAACCGAGGTCGGCGAGTACGGCTGTGCACAGGGCGCGCCATTGCACGAGTAAGGCGCCCGGCCGGTATCGTGCGCCGGGTGCGCGCGGCCCTGGCGAAATCGACTGTGAACCTGCGACTTTCGGTGTGAACCTACGGCGGGGATTCTCGGTGTGTCGCCGCCCGGTGTTCACACTCAAAGCCCAGGATTCACACTCGACGGAAAAAGCGAACTGCCTAACCGGCCAAGCCGTCAGAACGTGCTGGTCGGCCGCACCCGGTTGGCCATGTCCACCAGCTCGTAGCGGTGCCGCTGCGTGGGGGCGACGCGGGCCAGGTTGCGCAGCGCCGCCTCGACGCCCAGCCGCAGCCCATGCTCGGTGAACGGGAAGCCCAGGATGTGATTGGTGCTGGCCTTGTTGTCCTCCAACCAGTCCATCGCGCAGCCCAGCACCAGCGCGCGGATCTGCAGCACGCGGGGCTCGGTGGGCGGCAGCGCCTCCACCCGTCGCGCCGCGTCCCGGATGTCCTCTTCGGTGATCTCGGTCTTGCTTCGGCCGGACAACAGCGTCACCGCGCTGGTCAGGCGGGCGGTGGTGAAGTGGCGGGAGGTGGCCGGCACCTCGTCCAGGGTGCGCACCGCGGCGCCCCGATCACCTTCCGCGGACAGCGATCTGGCCAACCCGAACGCCGCCGAGATCACGCCGTCGTTGGTCTTCCACACCGTCTCGTAGTGCTTGTGCTCGTCGATGTCGCCGGCCAGCTCGGCGGTGGCGGCCAACGCCAGCTTGGGCGCGAGCTCACCCGGGAACGTGTCCAGCACCTCGACGAAATGCGTTGTGGCCGACTCGTAATCGCCGTTGAGTAGGTCGGCGACGGCCTTGTACCAGACCAGCCGCCATTGCCAACCGACCCGCTCGGCCAGGTCCTCGAGCTTGCGGGTGGCCTTGGCGACGTCGCCCAGATCGAGCAGCGCGCGCACCTCCATCAGCGGCAGCTCGACCGACTCGGACAGCTCGGCACCGTCGGCGTCCAGCGTCCCGTGCCGGGCCGCGCGCAACGAGTCCAGGGTCTGCACCGGCTGCGACAACACCGTCGCCTGCAGCACCGACGCGGCGACGTCGGCCGGATCGACCAGCGGCACCTGCAGCGCGGTGACGATTTCGCGGGCCGTCAGCTTCTCCGAATGGACCTGCCCGTCCAGGTACACGTCGGTGTGCGCGACCAGCAGGTCCACCCCGAACGTCGACCGGCTGGGCGAGAAGATCGTCGACAGGCCAGGTCGCGGCACCCCGCTGTCGTGGGCGACCACCTCGCGCAGCACGCCGATCAGCTGCGCCGACATCTCCTCGGTGCTGGCGAACCGGCGGCGCGGGTCGGGATCGGTGGCGCGGCGCAGCAACCGGTGGAACGAGTCGTAGGTGCTCAGCACCGGGTCGTGCTCGGGCAGGCCGTCGACATAGCGGCCGTTGCGGGTGCGCAGGTTGAGCGTGAGCGCCGCCAGCGTGCGGCCCACCGTGTAGATATCCGTGGCGACCGTCGGTCCGGTGCGCACGATCTCCGGTGCCTGGAAACCCGGTGTGCCGTAGAGGTATCCGAACGAATTGATCCGCGACACCGCGCCCAAATCGATAAGCTTGAGCTGCTCTTCGGTGAGCATGATGTTCTCCGGCTTCAGGTCGTTGTAGACCAGGCCGATGGAGTGTAGATAGCTCAACGCGGGCAGGATTTCCAGCAGGTAGGCGATGGCCTCGGCGACGGGAAGCTTCTCGCCCTTCCCGTGCTTGAGCGACTGCCCACCGACGTACTCCATGACGATGTAGCCGACCGGATTGCCGTGCTGGTCCTTGTGTTCGACGAAGTTGAAGATCTGCACGATCTGCGGGTGGACCACCTCGGCCAGGAACTGCCGTTCGGCCATCGCGATCGCCTGCGCCTCGGCGTCGCCGGAGTGGACGAGGCCTTTGAGAACGACGGGACGGTCGTTGACGTTTTTGTCGACGGCCAGATACACCCAGCCCAGCCCGCCGTGCGCGATGCAGCCCTTGACCTCGTATTGGTTGGCGACGATGTCGCCGGGGTTGAGTTGCGGCAGAAACGAATACGGGCTACCGCAGGCCGGGCACCAGCCCTCGGAGGTGCCCTTGGTCTTCTTGCTGGACCGGCCCACCGGTTTTCCGCAGTTCCAGCAGAAGCGCTTGGACTCGGGGACCACCGGGTTGGTCATCAGCGCTTCGCGCGGGTCGATGTCGCGTCCCCGGGGGATCTCGACGAGTCCACCGCCGAGCTGCCGGACCGCGGGCAGCGCCCGCGTCGCGATCGTCATGCGGTCGGGGGTATCCGTGTCCAGGCCGCCCAGCGAGATATGCGGAAAGTCGTCGTCGTCATCGTCGAAGTCGGGCCGGAACAACGCCTGCGTGGCCTGCAGCCGCCCCGTCGAGGCGCCCGTTTGGACCTCCGCCGGCTGCGTGCCGGGGTTCACCTCTGCCGCGTCTGCCACGTCCTCCGAGCCGGGTTCCGGCTGCTCGGTTGGCTTATCCGGCTCGGCCATCAGTCCAGATACCTCGGGGTGGGCGGGGCCGGCGCCGGGCCCAGCACGGTTAACCACTTGCGGTACAACGTGTTCCACGTGCCGTCGCGGCGGATCCTTTCCAGTGTCCCGTTGACGAACCGCACCAGCGCAGTGTTGTTCAGGTTGACGCCGATGCCGTAGGGCTGGGTGGCCATGTTCGGCCCGACGATGTGCAGGTAGGGGTCCTCCTCGACCAGCCCGGCCAAGATCGAATCGTCGGTGCTGACGGCGTCGATCTCGCGCTGCTGCATCGCCACCAGGCAGTCGGCCCAATTCACCACCGAGACGATGACCGGCGGCGGGGCGATCTGGCGGATGCGGTGCAGCGAGGTGGTGCCTTTGGCCACGCAGACGCGTTTGCCGGACAGGTCGCTCACCTTGACGATCGACGAGTCGCGCGGCGCGAGGATGCGCTGGTTGGCATCGAGATAGACGGTGGAGAAGTTCACCAGCTTGCGTCGGTCGCAGGTGATGGTCATGGTCTTGACCACGACGTCGACCTCGCCGCGCTGCAGCGCAGTGACCCGCTCGTCCGACGACAGGATCCGGTACTCGACGTGGGACGGGGCGCCGAAGATGTCGCGTGCGATCTCGCCGGCCAAGTCGACGTCGAAGCCGGTGATCTCACCGGTGATCGGGTCGCGGAAGCTGAACAGGTTGCTGCCGATGTCGAGGCCGACGATCAGCCTGCCCCGCGCGCGGATGTCGGCGACCGCGGCGTCGGCCTCGGCCTTGGTGGGGAAGGGCCGCAGGCTGGCCGTCAAGTCGCAGTCCTGATTGGGGCCGTCGGGCGGCAGCGGTGGCTGCGGGGGCAGCTGCTCCATGCCGACCGGCGTGGGCGGCGGCAACGTCGGGACGCTGGCCACGTGCAGCGATTCGGTGTGCCCGCAACCTGCCAACACGAAAACCGCGGCGGCCACGGTGCACGCCCGGCGCAGCATCGGCAGGCGGGTCATTATCGATACTCTTTCAGCCGCGGCCACAGGCCCAGCGCCACCGCGATGGCGGCCCCGAGGCTGAGCACCACGCCGCCCACCTGGGCGCCGGACAACCCGCTGCGCGCGTTGATGACGTCGTTGCGCAGGTGGATGCGGCCCTGGTCCATGGCCTTGACCAGCTCGTCTTCCAGCTTGTCGAACGCCGGGGTGGAGTCCTCCTCGCTGCTGCCCAGCGCGACCTGGGTGGCGGCGCGGTAGTTACCCACCGAGATGTAGGAGCTGATCCGGTCGTTGGCCTGACGCCAGCGCAACAGCAGCTGATCGGCGCCTTCCAAGTCGGGTTTGTCCACGGCGTCGCTGCGGGACATGTACTGGTCGAGCTGGCGGTGCATCGAGTCGATGCGCTGATAGAACGACTGCTTGCGCTTTTCTTCGTCGCCGCGGCGGATCAGCGACAGCGTCTCGTCGGCACGCGCCTGCTGGGCCGTGATCGCGACGTTGGTGACGGTCTTGAGGGACTCGGCGGCGGTGTCCTTCGCACTACGACTCGCCGTCGTAGAGATGGTTAGCGCAGTCCCGACCCACACCACCATGACGAGAATAGCGAGCGCGCCCACGACCAGGCCCGGGTTGATGCGGCGCCGGGTGCGCCGGGCCAGCCAGCGATGCGAGAACGCGCCGAAGACGACCGTGGTGGCGACCACCATGATCACCGGCGCCGGGATCTGGGTGGACGCGGTGGTTTCCATGTCCACCCGCTCCGAGGTGGCCCGGTACAGGCGCGCCGCGTCGGGCAGGATCGTCGACTGCATCAGGCCCGACGCCTCCGACAGGTACGACGAACCGACCGGGTTGCCCGCCCGGTTGTTGGTGCGGGCGATTTCGATCAGGCCGGTGTAGACGGCCAGCTGCGCGTTGATCCGGCCCAGCAGCTGCACCTGTGGTTCATCGGTGAGCCCGCTCGACGCCCTGGTCACGGCCACGGCCGCGTCGGTGATGGCCTGCTCGTAGCGCTGCCGCACGGGCGGCGGTTCGGCCTCGGCGATGAACGCGGTGGCCGCCGCGGCGTCGGCCACCGACAGCGTGGTGTAGAGCCGCCCGGCGGCAAACGAGAGCGGCTCGGTGTGGTTGAGCACCGTGGTGAGCACCTGTTGCCGGTGGTTGATGGTGGTCGAGGTGGCGAAGGCGCTGACCCCGCCGAGCGCCGCCAGGACGATGCCGATGGTCAGGATGCGGCCCGGCGTGGTCGAGATGAACCACCAGCGCGGATGGGCTGGTTCGGCCGGTGACCGCGATCCCTGCGGCTCGGTCGACGGGTGCGCCAGCTCAACCGTCACGTCTGATCAGCCCTCATCTCTTGGCCACTGGATTTCGCTGCACGGACCTCTATAAGCGAAGTCTAAGAGCATGTTCGGGTGGATGGGTGGAGGCCGACGCAATTGCCGACGCGCCGAAGACCGCCAAGAACCAAGTCTGCCTATCCTTGATCCGTGCAGGGCGACGGCGACGGTTGGGTGATCTCGGAGCGCGGCGCCCACTATTGGGGTCGGTACGGCGCCGCCGGTCTGCTGCTGCGCGCCCCGCGCACCGACGGCACGCCCGCTGTGCTGCTGCAACACCGGGCGGTGTGGAGCCATCAGGGCGGGACCTGGGGTCTGCCGGGTGGGGCCCGGGACAGCCACGAATCCCCCGAGCAGACGGCGGTCCGCGAAGCGAACGAGGAGGCCGGCCTGCTCGGCGACCGGCTCGCCGTACGCGCGACACTGGTCACCGCCGAGGTCGCCGGGATCGGTGGCACCCGGTGGAGCTACACCACCGTCGTTGCCGACGCCGACGAGTTGCTGCACACCGTGCCCAACCGGGAGAGCGCCGAAATGCGCTGGGTGGCCGAGGACGAGGTGGCCGACCTGCCGCTGCATCCGGGCTTCGCGGCCAGCTGGCAGCGGCTGCGCACCGCGACGGCGCTGGTGCCGCTGGGCCAGTCCGACGAACGCCGGCAGTATCTGCCGCGCACGATCGAGGTCGAGGCCGGCGTCTTCGTGTGGTGCATGCCCGGTGACGCCGACGAGGTGCCGTCGCAGCTGAGCCGCCGGATCAGCTCGCTGCTGCCAGCGCCGAACTGAGCCGGCGCGCGGCGGCCCGCGGGTCGTCAGCGGCGGTGATCGCGCGGACCACCACGACGCGGCGCGCGCCGGCGCCGAGCACCTCGGGCAGGCGTTGCGCGTCGATTCCGCCGATCGCGAACCACGGCTTGTCGGTCCCGAGCCCGGCGGCGGCGCGCACGAGTCCCAGGCCCGGGGCCTCGCGGTTCGGCTTGGTGGGCGTCGGCCAGCAGGGGCCGACGCAGAAGTAGTCGGCCTGGTCGACGGCCGCGGCGGCGGCCTGCTGACGGTCGTGGCTGGACAGTCCGAGCAGCGTCTCCGGCCCGACGAGCTCGCGCGCGACATCCAGCGGCAGGTCGCCCTGCCCGAGGTGCAGGACGTCGGCGCCGGCCGCGCGGGCGATGTCGGCGCGGTCGTTGACCGCGAACAGGGCGCCGTGCCGGCGGGCGGCGTCGGCCAGGATCTCGCACGCCGCCAGCTCCTCGCGCGCCTCGAGCGGCCCGAACTGCTGCTCCCCGGCCGACCCCTTGTCGCGCAGCTGGATGATGTCCACGCCGCCGGCCAGGGCGGCGTCGGCGAACTCGGCCAGGTCGCCGCGCTCGCGGCGGGCGTCGGTGCACAGATACAGCCGCGCCGCCGACAGGATGGAAAGCCGTGTATCAAAGGGACGCTGCACACCGAGACGCTAGCGCGCTAGCGTGGAGCGCAGAGAATCACCAGACACGGGAGTCCCGGGAGCGGGGCTGAGAGTGGGCACAACCGGAGCGAGGCGGACCTGCCCTTACCGTCACACCTGATCCGGATCATGCCGGCGAAGGGAGGCTCGACAATGACCGGGATGCCCTCGGGGCCACCGCTGGGGTCGCTGGCCGTCATCGGCGGCGGCGTCATCGGGCTGGCGGTGGCGCGCCGCGCCGCGCGGGCCGGCTGGTCGGTGCGGGTGCACCGCAGCGGGGAGCGCGGGGCGTCCTGGGTGGCCGGCGGCATGCTGGCCCCCCACAGCGAAGGCTGGCCCGGCGAAGAGCGGCTGCTGCGGCTGGGTTTGGAATCCCTGCGGCTGTGGCGCGAGGGCGGTTTCTTAGACGGCCTGCCGGCGGGGGTGGTCACCGCTCGCGAGTCGCTGGTGGTGGCCGTCGACCGCGCCGACGCCGCCGATCTGCGCACTGTTGCGGACTGGTTGTCCGCGCAGGGGCATCCCGTGGTCTGGGAGTCGGCCGCTCGCGACGTGGAACCCTTACTGGCGCAGGGCATCCGGCACGGCTTTCGGGCGCCTACCGAGCTGGCCGTGGACAACCGGGCGGTGCTCGACGCGCTGGAGACCGACTGTGAGCGGCTCGGGGTGCGGTGGGCGCCGCCGGTTCGCGAGCTGCCGGCGGCCGAGGGCGACGCGGTGGTGATCGCCAACGGCATCGACGCGCCGGCGTTGTGGCCCGGGCTGCCGGTGCGCCCGGTGAAGGGTGAAGTGCTGCGACTGCGGTGGCGGAAGGGCTGTATGCCGTTGCCGCAGCGGGTTATTCGCGCCCGGGTGCACGGCCGGCAGGTCTATCTGGTGCCGCGCGCGGACGGGGTGGTGGTCGGCGCCACGCAATACGAGCACGGGCGCGACACCGCCCCGGTCGTCTCGGGGGTGCGCGACCTCCTCGACGACGCGTGCGCGGTGCTACCGGCCCTGGGTGAGTATGAACTCGCCGAGTGTGGTGCCGGGCTGCGCCCGATGACACCCGACAACCTGCCGTTGGTGCACCGCCTGGATGCGCGCACGCTGGTCGCCGCCGGCCACGGTCGCTCGGGGTTCCTGCTGGCGCCCTGGACGGCAGAACAGATCGTGTCCGAACTGGCACCGGTGGGAGCGAACCGATGATCGTCATGGTCAATGAGAAAAAGGTGGACGTCGACGCGCACACCACGGTGTCCGCGCTGCTCGATTCCCTGGGCTTCGGCGGCCGCGGCGTCGCCGTGGCGATGGACGACGCGGTGCTGCCCCGATCACGATGGTCGACAGAACTTTTCGACGGTGCGCGACTCGAGGTGGTGACGGCGGTGCAAGGTGGCTGATTCGAAACTGACAATCGCGGACCGCAGCTTCGCCTCGCGGCTCATCATGGGGACCGGGGGAGCGAGCAACCTGGCGGTGCTGGAAGAGGCGCTGGTCGCCTCGGGCACGGAACTGACCACCGTCGCGATCCGCCGCGTCGACGCCGAGGGCGGCACCGGATTGCTCGATCTGCTCGGCCGGCTCGGCATCACGCCGCTGCCCAACACCGCGGGATGCCGCGGTGCCGCGGAGGCGGTGCTCACCGCGCAGCTGGCGCGCGAGGCGCTGAACACCAACTGGGTCAAGCTCGAGGTGATCGCCGATGAGCGCACCCTTTTGCCCGATGCGGTCGAATTGGTGCGCGCCGCAGAGCAATTGGTCGACGACGGATTCGTCGTCCTGCCCTACACCAACGACGACCCGGTACTGGCGCGCCGGCTCGAGGACGCCGGATGCGCGGCGGTCATGCCGCTGGGATCGCCGATCGGGACCGGGCTGGGCATCACCAACCCGCACAACATCGAGATGATCGTCGCCGGGGCCAACGTTCCGGTGGTGCTCGACGCCGGCATCGGCACCGCCAGCGACGCCGCGCTGGCCATGGAATTGGGTTGCGACGCCGTGCTGTTGGCTTCCGCGGTGACCCGCGCCGCCGATCCCGCCGCGATGGCCGCGGCGATGTCGGCCGCGGTCACCGCCGGCTATCTGGCCCGCCGGGCCGGGCGGATCCCGAAGCGGTTCTGGGCTCAGGCCTCGAGCCCGCAGCGATGAAACGCTATGTTGCGCTGGGCAGTTCGATGGCCGCCGGTCCCGGCATCCGGCCTCGCGCCCCGGGCGCCCCGCGGTGGTCGGGCCGGTCCGCGCGCAACTATGCGCACCTGATCGCCCGGCGATACGACTACGACCTGGTCGACGTCACGTTCTCCGGCGCGACCACCGCGAATGTGCTCGCCGAACGGCAGCGCGGCGCGCAGCCGCAAATCGACGCCCTGGACGGTTCGGAGAGTCTGGTCACCATCACCATCGGCGGCAACGACGTCGGCTACGTCCCGCTGTTGATGGCGGCCTCGCTGCCGCGCCCGCTGCGGCGCGTGCCGCTGCTGGGCGAGCGCATCCGCGAACTGCTCGATCCCGGCGCGCGAAATCAGGCCCTTGACGCGGTGTTCGAATCGCTGTGCGCGGTCGGCCGCGCGGTGCGTCAGCGCTCCGCCGGGGCGCGGATCTTCTTCGTCGACTACCTGACCATGTTGCCGCCCGCGGGCACGCCGGCCCCACCTCTGTCGCCCGTGGACGCCGACCTGGGTCGGCATGTGGCCGCCACGCTGGAACGGATGACGGCCGACGCCGCGGCGGCGAGCGGCTGCGAAATCATCCACGCCGCCGCGGCCAGCCACGAGCACCACGCGTGGTCGGCCGAGCCATGGACGACGTTGCCGTCCCGCTACGGTGTTCCGCTACCGGGTCGCCCCGCACCGTTGCACCCGAACCCCGCCGGGATGCGCGCGGTAGCGGATTTGCTTGCGGCTCAGCTGTAAACGTCAGCCGTTGGCGCGCCACCACTGGTAGAGCGCATTGACGTCGGTGTTGGACGCGCGCAGGTAGCTCAGCGTGTTTTTCGCGTCCGTCGTCCAGATGATCTCGGCGGCGTTTTGGTAGGTGCCGCACGCCGCCTGCCCGGCGCTGGCGCCCGAACCGTCCTTGTGCCAGCTGGACGGCGACTGGTTGGCGTCCCCGCACGGCGTCAGGACGTCCTCCTTGATGGTGGCCCTGAACGCGGTCGCCATGTTGTCGGCGCTGGTGAACAGGACGTACTTGGCCTGCGCCGGTCCCTTCGGGTCGGGGCTTTGCCCGCAGGTGAGCACGGCCAGTTGCCTGCCGCGGTCGATGTTCTGCGCGGTGCAGTTGTTCAGGCCGTAGCCCTTCGACAGTGTGGCCGCGAGTGTGTTGAGGTCCGATGAGCTGCCGGCGCCGGCGGGGTCCGCGGCCGCCGTGACGCTGCCCGCTAACGCGGACCCGGCCGCGAGCGCCGCTGCCATTGCCACCTTCAGCGCGTTGCTGAAATCAGACATGAATGGCTCCTTAACGGCCGCTGCTAACACGGATAGTAGGGCGATGTCGTGGTAATGCAACACGTTCCGGCGGCAATTGTCTGTGTGGGCATCTTTCCCGCGGCATCGCCCGCAAAGTCCCAGTGCAACTGGCCTGGGGCGCATTTCATCACAAGGATATCGAATGACGTTGAGACCGAGGATTAATCAGCCCTTCACGCCGCTGCGCCGACGCCGCCGACACGCTGCAGGCGCCGTTGTGCGGAGCAGATTTTTTCATTGCTGATGCCGATGCGACGCCGAGCAGGTATGGTTAGCACCGCTTTACGCCAGCTAACTTCTCTTGACTGGAGAGTTCATGACACAACCCCCTCCCCCGCCCGGCTACCCGCCACCACCGCCTCCCGGTTACCCGCCGCAGCAACCGGCCGGCGAAGCGCCGAATAACTATCTGGTGTGGTCGATCCTGGTGACCCTGTTCTGCTGTCTTCCGTTCGGGATCGTGGCGATCGTCAAATCCAGCCAGGTCAATGGGTTATGGGCGCAGGGCCGCTACGCCGAGGCGCAGGCGTCGGCGGAGAGCGCCAAGAAGTGGGCGATCTGGTCGGCGGCCATCGGCGTCGTCGTCGGCATCATCTACGTCATCTTGATGTCGGTCGGCGCGCTGAACACGGACACCAACGCGGCTCTTGCCGCGATGTTCTGAGCCCGGGTCTCGATGTCGGTGACCCGCCGGGGGGCGGCGCACGCGGGCTTGGGTGCACCACTGGTGGTGGCCGCATCCACGACGTTGATGTGTGCCGCCATCTGGGCGGGTGACCCGACCACCCCGAACGGCCCGCTGCCGGTGTGCCCCACCAAGGCGTTGTTGGGGATCGACTGTCCCGGCTGCGGCAGCCTGCGCATGCTGTATTCGCTCATGCACGGCAATGTGGTGGCGGCCGCCAGGTTCAACGCGCTGGGCCTGGCGGCGGTCGTGCTGTTGGTGTGGGCGTACCTGGCCTGGACCTACGGCAACGTCGTGGGCCGGCGGGTCCGCAGTTGGCAACACCGCCGCTGGGCCGCCGCCGTAACACTCTCGTTGGTGCTGGCGTGGTTCGTGGTGCGCAACATCCCGTTTGCCCCCTTCACCGCGCTGTACGTCTGATCCCGACGTGTCCTGATCCCGGCCACCGGAACCGCGGTCTAACCTGGGGCGCGATGCTGAAAAAACTCGCGACGTTGCCGGCGGCGCTCGCCCTGATCGCCCTGACCGCATTGTCAACCGGTTGCTCCCACCGCTCCGGCTCGGAGCAGACGATGGGCGCGGCTGAGTTCGCGTCCGCGTTGCGCGGCAAGGTGACGACCGACGCCATGATGGCCCACCTGTCCAAACTGCAAGACATTGCCAACGCCAACAACGGCACCCGGGCGGTTGGCACCCCCGGATACGACGCTAGCGTCGACTACGTCGTGAAAACCTTGCGCGACAGCGGGTTTGACGTTCAGACGCCCGAGTTTTCGGCAAGGGTGTTCCACGCCGAGAAGCCGGAAGTGACCGTCGGCGGCAGGCCGGTAGAGGCGCGCGCGCTGGACTTCAGCCTGGGAACGTCGCCGGGCGGGGTGAGCGGGCCACTGGTCGCCGCACCGGCGAACAGCTTGGGGTGCGCGGCCGCCGACTACGGCGATCTCCCGCTGCGGGGCGCAGTAGTGCTCGTCGACCGCGGCACCTGCCCGTTCGCTCAAAAGGAAGACGTCGCGGCGCAGCGCGGAGCCGTGGCGATGATCATCGCCGACAACGTCGACGAAGAACAGATGGGCGGCACGCTCGGGCCGACCACCGACGTGAAGATCCCGGTACTCAGCGTGACGAAATCCCTCGGGGTGCAGCTGCGCGGCCAGCCGGGGCCCACGACGATCAAGCTCGATGCCAGCGCGCAAAGCTTCAAGGCCCGCAACGTGATCGCGCAGACCGCAACCGGTTCCGACGCCAACGTGGTGATGGCGGGGGCGCATCTGGACAGCGTGCCCGAGGGTCCCGGGATCAACGACAACGGATCGGGAGTGGCCGCGGTTCTGGAAACCGCCGTGCGACTGGGCAATTCGCCGCAGGTGCACAACAAGCTGCGATTCGGCTTCTGGGGCGCGGAGGAGCTCGGGCTCATCGGATCGCGAAACTACGTCGAGTCACTGGACCTGGCCGCGCTGAAAAACATTGCGCTGTACCTCAACTTCGACATGCTGGCATCGCCGAACCCCGGCTACTTCACCTACGACGGGGACCAGTCGCTGCCGATGGATGCCCGCGGCAAGCCGGTGGTCCCCGAAGGCTCGGCCGGCATCGAGCGCACGCTGGTCGCCTACCTGAAATCGGCCGGCAAGACCGCGCAGGACACCTCCTTCGACGGCCGCTCCGACTACGACGGATTCACCCTGGCGGGCATCCCCGCCGGCGGCCTGTTCTCGGGTGCCGAAGGGAAAATGTCCGCGGATCAGGCCAAGCTGTGGGGCGGGACCGCCGACCAACCGTTCGACCCCAACTACCACCAAAAGGGCGACACCCTGGACCACGTCGACCGCACGGCGCTGGGGATCAACGGGGGAGGGGTGGCCTACGCGCTCGGGCTCTACGCTCAGGACCTCGGCGGACACAACGGCGTCCCGGCCATGGAAGATCGCACCCGGCACGTCCTCGCCAAGTCATGATCTTCCGCTGGGGCGCAACGCTGTTGTTGATGACGGCGCTCGTGGTCGGTTGTTCGTCGGCCCGCCCCGGCCCGCCCACCGCGACACCCGACCTCGGGCACGGCCTCGCCAAAAAGATCACCGCCGAGGGCATGGTCAGCCACCTGCGCGCCCTGCAGGACATCGCCAACGCCAACGGTGGCAACCGCGCGGACGGTACGCCGGGCTTCAACGCCAGCGTGGACTACGTAGCCAAGAGGCTGCGCGACAAGGGATTTGACGTACAGACGCCGCAGTTCGACCGGCTGTACACCGTGTCGATGGGTAAGCCGTCGATGACCGTCGCGGGCCGCACCTATCCCGTCGACCAGGCCTCGCTGCTGGTCCAGACGCCGCCCGGCGGCCTGACGGCGCAACCGATCCGGCCGGCGCAGCCGTCGGGTTGCGCGGCCCACGACTATCCGGCCGCGATGCCCAAGGGCGCGATCGCCGTCGTCGACGACACCCGCTGCTCGGTGGTCGACAAACAGAACAGCGCGCTGGCCAAGGGGGCGAGCGCGCTGATCGTGCTGAGCGCCCCCAACGGGCGGGGCGCTCCACCCACGTTGTTCAACCCCGGGTACTTCAAGCAACTGACCGTGCCGGTCGCCGTCGTCAACTCCTACGGCGCCTCGGCGCTGACCGGTGCGACCGCACCGATCCGCTTGGTGCTGGATGCCGTCAACACCAAGATCACGTCACGAAATGTCGTGGCGCAGACCAAGACCGGGTCATCGCACGAGGTCGTCGTGGTGGGCGCGCAGCTCGACGGTTCACGGGCCGGGCCCGGCATCAACGACGACGGCTCCGGTGTGGCGGCGGTGCTCGAGACGGCGTTGCAGCTGGGGCCGCTGGCTCCGGTGAACAACGCGGTGCGGTTCGTCTTTTGGGGAGCAGAATCCGAGGGGCTCAACGGAGTCATGGATTACGTGTTCGGCATGGACCGTGATCAGCTCAACGACATCGCGCTCTATCTGAACTTCACCATGCTCGGGTCGCCCAACGCGGGCTTCTTCACCGATGACGGCGACCAATCCGGCCCGCCCGGGCCCGGGGTCTTCGCCGCCGACGTCCCCGAAGGCTCGGCGGGCATCGAGCGCACCCTGGCCGGCTATCTGAACCTGGCCGGCAAGCGCCCTGCGGACATGCCGCTGAATTCGCGGGCCGACTACCACCCCTTCATGGTCGCGGGCGTGCCGATCGGGGGCCTGACGACCGGTTCCTCGCAGACGAAAACCACCGTGCAGGCCCGATTGTGGGGCGGCCAGGCCGGTGTGCCGTTCGATCCGAACTTCCAGAGCCCGCGGGACACCGTCGACAACATCAACCGGGAAGCCTTGGGCATCACGGGTTCTGGCGTCGGGTTCGCGGTCGGCCGCTACGCCGAGTCGATCGGCGGGGTCAACGGCGTGCCCTCCCACGACAAGAGGCATCGCACCCGGATGCCGTAGTGGCGGGTTGTCGGTGACCCGTGGCATAATCGAACGTATGTTCGAATATGGGTCTGCCTCGCGGCCGGCGACGGAGTCGGCGCTGCTGGACCGGGCGCGCGAAGCCGGGCGCGTGGAGGCGCGAGCGGCTGCAGATCGCCTGGCGGCGGCAGGGGAGTTGTTGGTGATGCGTTGCCGCGAGTCCGGTGAGCGGGCGGAGTGGTGGGCGGACGCATGGGATGCGTCGGCCGCGGAGCTGGGCGCGGCGCTGGGATGCAGCGTGGCGATGGGCCACAGTTATCTGCGCTATGCCATGGCGATGCGCGAGCGCCTGCCGCGGGTGGGCGAGGTGTTTCGGGCCGGGGGTATCGATTACCGGTCGTTTCAAACGATCGTGTTCCGCACGGATTTGATCGACGATGCGCAGGCGCTGGCCCGCGTCGACGCGCAGGTCGCAGCCATGGTGTCGCGGCGCCCCTCGCTGAGCCGCGGCGGGTTGAGTGCAGCGGTGGACCGGGTGGTGGCCTTTGTGGATGCCGATGCGGTGCGCCGGGCGCAGCAAGCCGCCAGCGATCGCTATGTGGATGTGCTCGATAACGAGTCGGGCATGGCGTATCTGAGCGGCAGCCTGTTGGCCGCCCACGGGCGCGCCCTGGACCGCCGCCTCGACGAGTTGGCCGCCACGGTGTGTGAGGCGGATCCTCGCACGGCCACTCAGCGCCGCGCGGACGCGGTGGGGCCGTTGGTCGCCGGGGATGGGCGGCTGGTGTGCGGCTGCGGGCGTGCCGACTGCGCGGCGGGGGCGCCGGCGCGCACGAGCAACGTGATGATTCACATAGTCGCCGAGCGGGCGAGTGTGGAGGGCCGCGGGTCCGCGCCGGCGGTGTTACCCGGCGTGGAGGGCCTGATCCCGGCTGAAGTGCTCGCAGAGCTGGCCACCTCGGCGCGTCTGGTTCCGCTGGACATGCCGGCGGGGGGCTTGTCAAGATAACTGTGTAAGTAGTTGTGGCCGTTGGTGTTTAGTGGGTTGTCATAGTGGGAGTCGGTCGGGGAATTGGATCGCGAAAGCATTGAGCGCTTCGGTCCAGCGGTAGGTTCCTTGTCCTTGGGCTGATCCTCGTTTCTGGTTGATGTTGCGGATGGCCAGATACAGCAGTTTCATCGCCGCGGCGTCAGACGGGAATGAGCCGCGGGCCTTGGTGACTTTGCGCAGCTGGTAGTTCAGCGATTCGATGGCGTTGGTGGTGTAGATGATCTTGCGGATCTCGACGGGGAAGGCCAAAAACGGCACGAACTCCGCCCAGGCCCGGTCCCAGACCGCGACCGCCCCCGGGGATTTGGTCTTCCATTCAGACCGAAACTGCTCCAGGGCGACCGCAGCGGCCTGTTCGGTGGCTGCGGTGTAGATCGGGCGCAGCGCGGCGGCCATCTTCTTGCGGTCGGTATAGGAGGCGTAGCGCATGCTGGCCCGCAACAAGTGCACGACACAGGTTTGGATGACCGCCTGGGGCCAGACGGCGGCGATCGATTCCGGCAGCCCGGTCAGCCCGTCACAGCAGACGAACAACGCATCCCGGCACCCCCGATTGCGCAGCTCGGTGAGCACGCCGTGCCAGAACTTCGCCCCTTCGGTCTGCTGAATCCACACCCCCAAGACCTGCTTGATGCCCTCGACATCGACCCCGATCACCACGTGGGCGGCCTTGTTGGCCACCACGCCGCCATCGCGGATCTTGAGCCGGATCGCGTCGATGTAGAGGATCGGATAGACCGGATCGACCGGCCGGGACTGCCAGGCGGCGATCTCGTCGGCCACCACCTCGGTGACCCGCGAGACCGTGGCCGCTGAGACACTGGCGCCATAGACCTCGGCCAGGTGCTCGGTGATGTCACGGGTGCTCATGCCGCGCGCGTAGAGCGACAAGATCATGTCCTCGACCTGGCCGAGCCGGCGTTTGCGCTTAGGCACAATGACCGGATCGAAGGTGCCATTGCGGTCGCGAGGCACTTCCAGATCCACCGGGCCGGCGGTGGTCAGCACGGTCTTGCGTCCGTGGCCATTGCGCGAATTGCCCGAGCCATTGCCGGCCGGATCGCCGTGCTCATAGCCAAGGTGATCGGCGATCTCGACATCGAGGGCGCGTTCGAGAACACTCTTGGTGATCTGGGACAACAGCCCATCAGGGCCGTCGATAGGCATGCCGGAGGCCTCGGCGTCGGCAAGCAAGGCATCAAGTGCCGCCGGGGGCAGCACCTGCGCCAACTGCTTGGCAGCCTCATCGCGCGATGGATCCGATCGAGACAAAGCGATTCACTCCTGTCCGGTGGCCAGCATGCCTGACCACCATTCAGGCCCAACCACTTACACAGTCAATGAGACACGCCCCCGGCGGGTGCCGAACCCCGCTATCGTCCCTCGACCAGTCTGGCCGACTTTGTGCGCTGCCGGGACTTGACCTGTCGCGCCCCAGGTTGTGACCGCCCGGCCACCGAATGCGACCTCGACCACACGATTCCGTACGCCGATGGCGGGCCCACTCACGCCTCGAACCTCAAGTCCCTGTGCAGGATTCACCATCTGATGAAGACTTTCTGGGGCTGGCGCGACAAACAGCTGCCCGATGGCACGGTGATCTGGACGCTGCCCGACGGGCACACCTACGTCACCACCCCGGGTAGCGCACTGCTGTTCCCCAGCCTGTGTGCGCCCACCGGCGACATCGACCCGCCCGCAGCCCTTAGACCCCGACCGTGCGGCGACCGCGAGGCGATGATGCCCCGGCGCGCCCGCACCCGCGCCCAAAACCGGGCTCACCGCATCGCCACCGAACGCAAACACAACCGCCGAATGCGATTAGCCGCCGAGGTGATACACGCCGAGGCGCCGGCCGAAGGCGACGGCGAACCACCGCCTTTCTAGTGCAGCCGTTTCCGGCCCGTGTTTGCTGGGTCTCTCGATTTCGCCTGCCGCGCACGGCCGGCACCTCTAGAATGAGTCCCCTTGGTGCTGCCGTGTCGCCGGTCGGGATGAGGTTGGTCATGAATAGCCACGCGCTCAGGTCGGCACTCGTGTGGGCGGCGGCGGTGCTCGTGGTGGCCGGCTGCACGACGTTCGTTGACGGGCGCGCGCTGTCGATGCTCAACGACCCTTTCCTGGTCGGCGGGCTGCCGGCGACCAACGGGCCCAGCGGGATTCGCGCGAACGCGCCCAGCCCCACGGGCAAGGTGCTCAACACTGACGACGGGCCCATCGACAGATTGGCGTTGCTCTCGGTCAACGACATCGAGGACTATTGGCAGTCGGCGTACAGCCAGTCGCTGAAGGGCAGGTTCGTCCCGGTCAGCAAGATGGTGTCCTACGACTCCAACGACCCGAGCAGCCCGATCGTGTGCCACAACGACACCTACAAGCTCGTCAACGCCTTCTACACGTCGCGCTGCAACCTGATCGCCTGGGACCGCGGCGTATTCATGCCCGTCGCGCAGAAATACTTCGGCGACATGTCCGTCACCGGCGTGCTCGCCCACGAATTCGGGCACGCGCTGCAGCAGATGGCGAAGCTGGTGACCAGACGGGACCCGACCATCGTCCACGAACAGCAGGCCGACTGCTTCGCCGGCGTGTATCTGTTCTGGGTCGCCGACGGCAAGTCGCCGCGCTTCACGCTGAGCACCGCCGACGGGCTCGACCACGTGCTGGCGGGAATCATCACCACGCGTGACCCGGTCATGGACAGCGAGACCGAAAACGACGACGCACACGGCTCGGCCCTGGACCGGATCAGCGCCTTCCAAATGGGTTTCCTCACCGGCCCTTCGGCCTGTGCGGCGATCGACCGCGGGGAAATCGAGCAGCGGCGCGGCGATCTGCCGAACGCGTTGCGGGTCGATTCCAGCACCGGAGCGTCCGAGACCGGCGAGGTCCCGATCAACCAGGACACCCTGTCGACCCTGATGGAGCTGCTGGGAAAGATCTTCGCCCCGGCCAATCCGCCGGTGCTGTCCTATCGGCCCGCCACTTGCCCGGACGCCAGGCCCACGCCGCCGGTGTCGTACTGTCCGGGCACTAACACCATCGGGGTCGATCTGCCCAAGCTCGCCGTTGTGGGCAGGGTCGCCGACGAAAGCGAACAGACGCTGCCGCAAGGCGACGACACGGCCCTGTCCGTCGTGATGTCGAGGTACGCGCTTTCCGTGCAGCATGAACGCGGCCTGTCGATGCAGAGCCCGTGGACCGCGCTGCGCACCGCATGCCTGACCGGTGTGGTGCACCGCAAGATGGCCGAACCCATCGAACTGGCTTCGCGCAACCAATTGCAGCTCACCGCGGGCGATCTCGACGAAGCGGTCGCCGGGCTGCTCACCAACCACTTGGTGGCCAGCGACGCGGACGGCACCAGCGTTCCCGCCGGTTTCACCCGGATCGCGGCGTTCCGCGGCGGCGTCACCGGCAACGCGGACGCATGTTACTCCCGCTACCCGGGATGACGAAAGACCGTCCGGATCAACCTATTTCGGCGAGCCGGGGAATCACCTCGTCGCCCAGGCGGCGGACGAACCCGACCGGGTCCGGGTTGCCGGGCAGCGGGCCGACATTGATCATGTCGACACCGAGCTTGGCGAAGCGTTCCGCGGTCTTCAGGTACTCGTCGATATTCGCGAAGGGATCTGTCGTCGCGAGGCCGCCGGACGTCTTACGGATATCGGCTGGATTCCTGCCCACCGCGTCGCAGTGCCGGTGCAACACGTCGATCTTGTGTTCGAGCTCGCCGACGTCGTTCGACATGCTGTTCCAGATGTCGGCGTACTGCGCGACCAGGCGCAGGGTCTTTTTCTCGCCATCCCCTCCGATCAGGACCGGGGGACGCCGAATCGGTTGCGGCACACAGATCGTCTCGTTCAGCCGATAGTGCGTGCCGCGGTAGGGGCCGTCGTCTTCGCTCCACATCTGCCGGCAGATCTGCAGCGTCTCCTCGAGCATCTCGAAACGCGTGCTCAGCGGCGGATACGGAATGCCCAGTGCGGTGTGCTCGCGCTCGTACCAGGCCGCGCCGAGCCCCAGCATCGATCGGCCCTGTGACAACACGTCCAACGTCGTGACTGTCTTGGCCAACACGCCGGGGTGACGGTAGGTGACCCCGGTGACCAGTAGGGTCAGGTCGATCGTGGCGGTCTGGGCGGCCAAAAACCCCAACGACGTGTAGCCCTCGAGGAATGGATCCTGCGCCGGGCCAAGCTCTTCCATCTGGAAAAAGTGATCGGCCAGCGTGAACAGGGTGGCGCCACCCTGCTCGGCGGCCTTGGCCGCGTCGGCCAGCGTCGGGCCCAGGTTGGCCGGGTTTCCGGGGAGGAAGTCGATGAAATGCAATCCCAATTCCATTGCGATGACGTCCCTTTCTTATTGTTCGGTCAAGCGCTCGAGCAGCGACAGCGCGTCGACGATGACACGCCGCTCTGCCTCGGTATAGCGCTCCTGGATGGTCCGGGCCAGCCACTCCTCCCGGGCGCGACGGTCACTCTCGGCGCGCCTTCGCCCGGCCGCCGTCAGCGAGACCACCTGTCGCCGCCCATCATTCGGATCCGGGGACCGTTCGATGAGCGCCCGCTGTCCCAACGCGGCCAGGATGGTGGCCATCGACTGGGGACGTACCTGTTCCGCGCCGGCCAATGCGCTGGCCGACGATGGCCCCTCTTTCCATAGCCGGGTCAGCACCGCCGTCTGTGACGGTGTCAAGCCGTCGACCGCGATGTCTTTCAACCGGCGCCGCAGCCGGCTGAACACCACCCGGATATCGCGAGCCGCCGCTACCGCGGAGTCGCTGATGCCATCCACAGCACCACTCTAAATTAGACAGTTAAAACTGTCCAGTTATGGCTGCCTATTCGCGTCCGAGCAGCTGCAGCGCCGCGTCGACGGCCAGGGCCGGGACGTTTAACGTCTTGGACCGCAGATCGTGTCGGGCGCTGGCGATCTCGACGACTGCCGTCGTTCCGCTGATCAGCGCGGCCGCGGTGCGCAGCTCATCGGGCGTGCCGAAGGGATCCGAGGTTCCGTGGGTGAACACCGTCGGCACCGTGATGTCGGGCAGGTGCTCGGTGCGCAGGCGGTCCGGCTTGCCCGGCGGGTGCAGCGGGTAGGAGAACAGCGTCAGCACGTCCACCGGGGCCTCGCCGGCCGCAACCACCATGGATGTTTGCCGGCCGCCGTAGGAATGCCCGCCGGCGATCAGCGGGCCGCCGGCCAGGCCGCGGCACAGCGTGATCGCTTCGACGACGCCGGCGCGATCGGTGGCGGCCGACCCGGAGGGCGGGCCGGTGGGCCGTCGCCGCCGGTAGGGCAGGTTGTAGCGCACCGCCAGCCAGCCGCGCTGGGCCCACTCGTCGCAAACCTGTTGCAGCAGTGGAGAATCCCGATTACCGCCGGCGCCGTGGGTCAATGCGACCACGCCCTTCGCGATACCGTCGGGTTCGTGCGCGATACCCGCGATCCGATCGAGATTCGGGCGAGCCATCAGGACAGCCTAAACAGCGGGGAGACGGGGCCGTGGCCCCGGCCCAGCGGATAGGAGGCGCGCAGACATTCGGTGACCCAACGCTTCCCGAAACCCACCGCGTCCGGCACGGTGAAGCCGTGCGCGAGCGCGCAAGCGGCCGCGCTGGCCAGGGTGTCCCCGCCGCCGTGGTCGTTGCCGGTCGCGATCCGCTCCGCATCGAATTCGTGGTAGGAGGTGCCGTCATAGAGGAGGTCACAGCTGCGGTCCGACGAGCGCAGATGGCCGCCCTTGACCAACACCCACCGCGGGCCGAGCGCATGCAGGGCCTGGGCCGCTGCGCGCTGCGACGCCGGGTCGACGACGTCGATGTCCACCAGCAGCCGCACCTCGTCGAGGTTCGGCGTCACCAGCGTGGCCAATGGAAACAGTTGATTGCGAAGCGAATCCAGGGCAGCCGGCGCCATGAGGGCGTCGCCGTGCATGGACGCCGCCACCGGGTCGACGACGAGCGGGACCGTCATTTTGAGCCGGCGCCAGGTGGTGGCCACGGTGTCGATGATGCGCGGCGATGCGAGCATCCCGGTCTTGGCGGCCTGAATGCCGATGTCGCTGATCACGGCATCGATCTGCCCGGCGACGACGTCGTCGGGAACCTCGTGAAAGCTCTTGACTCCCACCGTGTTCTGCACGGTCACCGCGGTCACCGCGACGCACGCGTGCACACCCAACAGTGCCATAGTGCGCATATCGGCTTGGATGCCCGCGCCGCCCCCGGAGTCCGATCCGGCGATGGACAACACCCGTACGGGCGTCGCGCCCGGCGGCGGAACAGGCAGGAACGTCACTGCGTCAGAAGGTGTCGACCCGCCGCGCCCGGCTGCGCCGCGCTTGCGATCGCCACGGCCAGAAGGTGTCGACCCGCCGCGCCCGGCTGCGCCGCGCTTGCGATCACTGCTGCGCCAGCGGCAGATACACCTGGTTGCCGTGCTCGGCGAACTCGCGAGACTTCTCCGCCATGCCCTCGGACATAACCGCCTCGATCGCTTCCTCGCTGTCCAGGCCGTGTTCCGCCGCGTACGCCCGCACATCAGCGGTGATGCGCATCGAGCAGAACTTCGGCCCGCACATCGAGCAGAAGTGCGCGGTCTTGGCGGGTTCGGCGGGCAGCGTCTCGTCGTGGTACTCCCGCGCGGTGTCGGGATCCAGCGACAGGGCGAACTGGTCATTCCAGCGGAACTCGAAACGCGCTGTGCTCAACGCGTTGTCGCGTTCCTGGGCGTGCGGATGCCCCTTGGCCAGATCGCCGGCGTGCGCCGCGATCTTGTAGGCGATCACCCCGTCCTTCACGTCCTTGCGGTCGGGCAGCCCGAGGTGTTCCTTGGGCGTCACATAGCACAGCATCGCGGTGCCCGCCTGGGCGATGATGGCCGCGCCGATCGCCGAGGTGATGTGGTCGTAGGCCGGCGCGATGTCGGTGGCCAGCGGGCCCAGCGTGTAGAACGGGGCCTCCTCGCACCACTCCTCTTCCAGCCGCACGTTCTCGACGATCTTGTGCATCGGGACGTGTCCCGGGCCCTCGATCATCACTTGCACGCCATGGGATTTCGCGATCTTGGTCAACTCGCCGAGGGTGCGCAGCTCGGCGAACTGCGCGGCGTCGTTGGCGTCGGCGATGGAGCCCGGTCGCAGCCCGTCACCGAGGGAGAAGGTGACGTCGTAGCGGGCGAAGATCTCGCAGAGCTCGTCGAAGTTGGTGTAGAGGAACGACTCCCGGTGATGGGCCAGGCACCAGGCGGCCATGATCGAGCCGCCACGCGACACGATGCCGGTGACCCGCTTGGCGGTCAGTGGCACGTAGCGCAGCAGCACACCGGCGTGCACGGTCATGTAGTCCACGCCCTGCTCGCACTGCTCGATCACGGTGTCGCGGTAGATCTCCCACGTCAGCTCGGTCGGATCGCCCTTGACCTTTTCCAGTGCCTGGTAGATCGGCACGGTGCCGACCGGCACCGGCGAGTTGCGCATGATCCACTCGCGGGTTTCGTGAATGTTCTTGCCGGTGGACAGGTCCATGATGGTGTCCGCACCCCACCGGGTGGCCCACACCATCTTGTCGACCTCCTCGGCGATCGACGACGTCACCGCCGAGTTGCCGATGTTCGCGTTGACCTTGGTCGCAAACGCCTTGCCGATGATCATCGGCTCGATCTCGGGGTGGTTGTGGTTGGCCGGGATCACCGCCCGCCCGCGGGCGACCTCGTCGCGCACCAACTCGGCGGGCATGCCCTCGCGCGCGGCGATGAACGCCATCTCCGCGGTGATCTCGCCGGCGCGGGCGCGCTGCAACTGGGTGCCGCGGTCGCGGATCACGCCCGGCCGCGCCGGCAGTCCGGCCGCCAGATCGATCGTCGCGTCCGGATCGGTGTAGGGGCCCGAGGTGTCGTAGAGGTCGAAGTGGTCGCCATTGGACAGGTCCACCCGGCGGAATGGAACCCGCCCGCCGGCGACATCGCGATAGATCTTGTGGCTGCCTGCAATCGGGCCGGTGGTGACGGACGGTGCAGCGGTTCCCGACAACGTTTCGGTCATTTATTCATCTCCCTACGCCGGCATTACCCGGTCAGGTTCGTACGGTCGACGGCCCCGAGCCGTCCTCTCAGCGCACTGGGCATGCGCTCCCGCGTTGATGGATGGGTCCGCACGCGACGTTACCCCCACCCCGGACCACACGGCAGGGCGACAGCCCTTTCTTCCGGGGCAGTAGCCGAGGACGTTCCCCGAGTGGAAAAATGCAAACGTGCAACAGCCCCGGCGAACAGGAGAGCCGTCCACCAATGGCGACGGCATCGGATCCGAGCCGCCGGCCGACTACCTGAACATCGGCACCTTCCGATTCTGGTTCGTGGGCCAGCGCTGGGAATGGTCCGACGAGGTCGCCAGAATGCACGGCTACAAACCGGGCGATGTCGAGCCGACGACGCAACTGCTGTTGTCGCACAAGCATCCCGACGATCGCGCGCACGTCCAGGAGTTGCTCGACTACGCGCTGCAGTCAGAGGGATCGTTCTCGAGCCGACACCGATTCATCGACACCGCGGGCACCGTGCACGACGCGATCGTCGTCGCCGACCGCATGCTGGACGAGTCGGGAGCTGTGCTGGGCACCGAGGGCTACTACATCGACCTCACCGACACGCTCGACGAAACCCGGCAAGAGGTGCTCGACGAGGCGCTGCCGGACCTGGTCGAGAGCCGCGCGGCCATCGAACAGGCCAAGGGCGTGCTGATGTCCGTCTACCGGGTCAGCGCCCAACAGGCCTTCCGCGTGCTGCAGTGGCGCTCCCAGCAGACCAACGTGAAACTGCGCGCGCTCGCCAAGCAGCTGCTCGCCGAAACGGCCACCTTGCCCGCGCCGGCGGCCGCCGTGCAAAGCCAATTCGATCATTTGCTGCTGACGGTGCACGAAAGGATTTCGGCCGAGTCCGCCGGGTAACCCGCAATTCGCTAAACGGCCAGTTCGGGTCCGGGTTAATCTCTGGTGGTCTGCGGTGCGCGAACGCGCATCCCCGCCGCGTCATCGGGCTTAGCGGCTGCAGATCCCACCGGTGGCTGCGGCGAAAGGCACGAACTTGTTGGCGGTCGAACACGAGGCGCATCAGGACGCGGTCGTCGTGCGGGTCAAAGGTGCTGTCGACTCCAGGACCGTCGGTGAGCTCACCGCTCACCTGGCGACCGCGGTGGAGCTGGCCGCAACGCAGCCGGCCCATCCGCTGATCATCGACCTGCGGGATGTCGACTTCTTCGGGAGCGCGGCGTTGAATGCGGTGCTCGACTGCCACGAGGGCGGCATGGCCCGTGGGACGTCGGTCCGTCTGGTCGCCGATGACGACCAGGTGCTCCGACCGATTCAGGTCACCGAGTTGGATCGCGTCTTCGACATCTATCCGACGCTGTCGGCGGCGTTGCAGCGCGGATGACGACGATGAACGCGGGACCGCCTGCCGAGCCGAGCGGTTAGGCCTCCTCCATCGCCTCGCCGAGCTCCTCGAGGAGCTTGTTGTGGTGATTGCTCGCCAGCAGGTGTCCGGCGGCGATCACCACGGCCACCGGCCAGTCGATGAGTTCGAGCGCCGCCAGGGCGGCCAGCCCCCCGAAGTAGGCCAGCTGCTCGGGCCGGGGAATCTCCACCTGCCCGATCGCCGGCAGATTCACCACAAAGGTTTCACCCTCGCGGATCTTGTCCACCGCATCGCGCTGGGACGTGTCGCGCCGCGACTTCTTTTCCGCCATGATTTGCCTTTCAGTAACGAAGGGTTTCCCGCCTCGCTGGGTGACGCGTACAACGTCGGACCTATGTCGACGATGACCGACACCGGGGGCGATCCGCTAGTTTCGTCGATTGCTTCGGTGCTCAGGGTGCCGTTACTGGAACTCTATGCGCTGATGTGGCGCGTCGGGGTGATCGAGATTCGGAACCAACAGCGGGAGACTCGGCGAGATCCGACGGAGGCTCGGGGTTTGGTTTGTCCGGACCCGTCAGCGCACGCGACAACACGCCGGTCGCGACCGTCGCCACCGCGGCGGCGCCCAGGCCCTGGGCCCAGCCGAACGGCCCGAGTGGTGTACAGCCGAGCAGCTGGCTGACGCCCGGCGTACTGATCAAGACCCCGACCAGGCCGAGTGAGCCCAGCGCGGTGAGCAGCACCAGCGGGGCCTGAGACTCCACCAGCGTCTGGCCCAGTTC
This sequence comes from Mycobacterium sp. NTMscope_MAC_269, assembly GCF_976985695.1. Lineage (NCBI taxonomy): Bacteria > Bacillati > Actinomycetota > Actinomycetes > Mycobacteriales > Mycobacteriaceae > Mycobacterium > Mycobacterium sp. NTMscope_MAC_269. The sequence continues at coordinate 4,158,385 of NZ_OZ335668.1, read as the reverse complement.
GGTCCCCACCAGCGCGACCAGCGCGACTGTCGACGCGCGCTGCGGACTACTCAGCGGACCGGTGAGGCCCGCCATCGCCCACGCCGCCGTCGTTGCCGCGGCCGTGGTCACGCCGCGGATGGCGACCGCCTGCCACAACGCGTCCTGATCCGCTCCGCGCAGCCGCGGGTCGATCGGGCCGCTGGGCTTGCTGACCGCGAGCGCCGCGGCGGGCAGCGCGTCGGTCATCGTGTTGACCAGCAAGAGCTGGCGCGTGTTCAGGGGCGACGTGCCGGTGATGGCGCTGCCGATGATCGCGAAGATCACCTCGCCGGCGTTGCCGCCGAGCAGCACCGACACGGCCGCCTGCACCCGCCGCCATAGCTGGTGTCCTTCCCGGATGGCCTCCATCAGCGCCTCGATCCGGCCGTCGACCAGCACCACGTCGGCCACCAGATGGGCCGGGTCGCTGCCGTGGGCGACGACGCCGATGCCGACAGTGGCGGCCCGGATGGCGGCGGCGTCGTTGGCGCCGTCACCGACCATCGCGGTCCGCACGTCGGCGTTCTCGAGCGTCTGGACGACCTGGACCTTGTTCTCCGGCGTCATGCGGGCGAAGATCACCCGCTCCGCCACGACGCGCTCCTGGTCCTTGCGCGACAAGGCCTCCCATTCGGCGCCGCTGATGACCTGATCGGCGGCCACCTTCAGCCCCAGCTCCGCGGCGATGGCCTTGGCGGTGATCGGATGGTCACCGGTGATCAGCTTCACGCCGACGCCGAGGCCGCCGAGATCGGCGAGCAATTGCTTGGCTTCGGCGCGCGGGGTGTCGGACAGACCGAGGAATCCGATCAACGTGAGCCCGCTGGCGCAGTACTCGGCGATGTCATCGGGGTTGTCCGCGATCGCTCGAGCCTGTTGCGGATCCAGCCGGCGCTGCGCCACCGCGATGACGCGCAGCCCGCCGGCGGCGAGTTCGGCGACCGTGCCTTCCATGGCGCCGGTGTCGCCACACGCGGCCAAGACCACTTCGGGCGCGCCTTTGACGGTCAGCTCGGTGCCGGTCACCGAGGCCGAGAACGACCTGCCGGAGCGGAAGGGCAAGTGTGCGGTGCGCGGCGCGGATGCCGAGCCGTCAACGGACGCCGCGGCCGAACCCGCCTCGACGATGGCGACGTCGGTGGCGTGCACCTGCGTGCCGCCGCTCGTCACCGGGGCGGCGTGCACGGCGCAGCGCAGCACCTCCTCGCGCGAGTACCCGGCCACCGGATGGACCTGCGAGACGCGAAGGCGGTTTTCGCTGAGCGTCCCGGTCTTGTCGAAACACACCACCTCGATGCGGCCGAGCGCCTCCACCGAGCGCGGAACCCGCACCAGTGCACCGAATTTCGTAAGCCGTCGCGCCGACGACGCCTGCGCCAGCGTGGCCACCAGTGGCATTCCCTCGGGAACGGCGGCGACCGCGATGGCGATGGCGCTCGACACCGCGTGCTGCAGGGGGAGGCGGCGCAACAGCCCGAGGGCGCCGACGAGCGCGCCACCGGTGATGCTCACCGGAAGTGCCTTGGTGGTCAGCTGGCCGAGCTGGTGCTGCAGGCCGATGTCGGAGGACAGCTCGCCCGAGATGAGGTCGGCGGCGCGACGCTGCTGGGTGTCGGGCCCGACCGCGGTCACCAGCGCCACCGCGGTGCCGGCCACCACGGTGGTCCCGGCGAACACCATGCAGCGACGCTCGGCGAGCGGCGCCCCCGGTGTCGCCTCGACCTGCTTTTCCACCGACAGCGACTCACCGGTCAGCGTCGACTCGTCGACCTCGACGTCGACCTCTTCGATGACGCGGGCGTCGGCGGGCACCACCTCATGGGTGCGCACCTCGATGACGTCGCCCGGCCGCAGTTGGGCGGCGTCGACGAGCGCGTACGATCGCTCACCGTCCGCCCCGGCGACGACCTTTCGGGCAGGCGGAATCTGTTGGGCCAGCAGATAACTCAGGCGCTTTTCGGCGCGCAGCCGCTGCGCGGCGGCCAGGATCGAGTTTCCGGTCAGCACGGTGCCGACCAGCATCGCATCGACGGGCGAGCCGAGCACCGCGCTGGCCGCCGAGCCGAGCGCCATCACAGGGGTCAGCGGGTCGGACAACTCGGCGCGCACCGCCTTAACGAGCTGCCACACCGCCTGAGCGGGCGTCTCCGCCAGCCGCAGCGCGCCGGGGGTGTCTCCCTCCGCCGGGGCGGGCGATGCGGACTCCGTCGCGGGCAACGCCTTACGGACCTGCTCGACCGACATCGCATGCCATTCGTGCAAAGCCGCCGGGCGCGGGGTGTCGGCGCCCAGGACCCCGCGGGCGAGCAGGTATCCCGAGAGCAGACCGGCCGCCGCGCCGACGTTCACCGTTTCGGATCCGAGGTTGCCCCGGACGCCTGGGATCATGAACAGCGATCCCATCGCGGTGGCGCCGGCTGATATCCCGATGCCGCGCTGGGTCGCGGCAGTGGCCGCGGGCAGCGCGTGCAGCACCCGCCACACGGCCGCGAGGTCCGGCAACAGCAGGTCGGCGTTCCACAGCGGGGCGCCGCCGCCCGGCCCTGGCAGCACACCCAGCGCCAGGTGCGCCGACGAAATAGCCTGTGCGGCAGTCGATGACAGCACCGCCACCGTGCGGCCATCCTCCTGCAGCTCGTCCACCGCGGCCGCCAGGGCATCGTCGATCGATTTGTCCGTCCCGCTCTTCAGCGGTCGGACGTCGTCGAACGCCGGCCGCAACTCGTCGAGTGACTCGTGGTCGACCGAGACCAGTTGCGCCCCGGCGCGGTTGGCCTCGCCGACCACGGCCGAGGCCAGCGGGTCGTGGGCGGGCAGGAACAGGGCCTCGACCTTCGCGTCGGGCCGGCTGCCCGAGATCCCGGGCACCTTGCGCCATCCGGCGCGCAGGCCGCTGTTCTCCAGCATGAGCTGGGCGCGACTCCACGCCGCGGGCAGCTCGCTGTCGTCCGCGCCGCGGATGCGCGCCACCCGCAACGTGTCGGTGCACAACACGCGGGGGTCGATGACGATCGCGTCGATTTTGTTCAGCCGGCGCAGGCTTTCGGGCCGCAACGGCAACACCGAGTGTCGCTCGGCCAGACCCCGGCCCAGCGTCGCGGCGAACGCCTCGGGGGTGGTCCGGTTGGCCTTGGGGGTGGTCACTTGCACCGCGGTGGCGGCCATGTTCAGGTTGCGGGTACCGGCGCCGATCGCGCCGGCGGCGAGCGCCTGCAGGAGGGCGAAGCGACCGGGAGCGCGCTCCATGCCCCTCGACGGCTGCGGCCGCGGCGACCGGTGGGTCAGCGGTTGGTCTGCGTGCAGCGCCAGCTCGGGTTCATGCTGTTCCCACGCTCGCGCCTCGGCTCGGCACTCGGCGACCTTCAGCGACTGCATCGTCAGCCCCAGCGACAGCGACGTCGGCGACTGCGAAAGCGTTTGGCTGGTCGCCTGCACAAGCGTCATCACGGTGTCGGTGGCGGGGCCGCCGATGCGGTCTTCGAGCCGGCGGCGCAGCCAGGGCTGGTAGTCGAAGAAGGTGATGCTCGCGGCGATGGTGACCGGCAGCCGGGGCAACCGTGTCGCCTGGCCGAAGAGCGCTACGCCCAGCCCGGCCGCATTGGCGGCCACGGTGACCGCCCGCGTGGCCAGCACCAGGCCGTCGCCGGGCAAGCTCGCCGACGCCGTCACGGGCCGGTCGGCGTCTTGTGATGGCGCACAACGGTTTTCGGCTTCCTCGACGACGCCGCACAGCTCGCTCAGCGAGGTGTCCGGGTCGTCGAGGTCCACGACCACCCGCGACAGCGGATAATTCAGCTTTGCTGAAGCCACGCCGGGATGGCCCAGGATCGCCTCGAGCACGGCCGGACCGAGCGGGCCGTCGGCCGCGTCGGCCAGACCGCGCACCTCGATCCACGCGCGGCTGTTGCCGCGCCAGCAATGCCGACGCAACGTGGCGCGGGTGAGTTCGCCGGAGAGCGCCTTGGCTCCCTCGCGCAAGGGGATCGTCGCGACTTCGATACCGGTTTCGATCCCGGCTCGCGCCAGCTCGGTGGTCGCCTGTAGGCCTGCAAAAATCATTCGCGACGGCAACGACCGTCGCAGAGACATTGTGATACTCAAGAGTTCAGTAAGGATTCCGTGTCAGTTGGTGCTGCGCAGCGCGGCGCTGCCGGCGCGGCGGCCGGTGGCCTTCTTGGCCGGTTTACTGGCGGCCGCCCGTTTGGTGGGGGCCTTTTGCGGGGGCGATTTGTGTGCCTGGGGCGTGGGCTCCGGCTTGGTCGGCACCGTCGTCAGCTTTGCCCGGGCCGGCGGGGCCGACTCTTTTTGTTGGCGGGCGATCCGCTGCAACACCAACGCGCCGCCGCCGACCGCCAGCAGCACCGGCCACTCGATCACGCCGATGGCCCCGAGCGCCCCCAGGCCCACCGCGGCGGCCGTCGTCGATTTGCTGCCCTTGCTGATGCCCTGCTGGATGCCGTCCGCGGCGCCCTTGATGCCGCCGACGACACCGTTCACCGCGGCGCCGCCGACCGCGCCGGCGGTGGCGGTGGTGACCGATGCCGCACGATTCAGGGTTCGACCCACGCTGCGAACCGCTCCGTCGACGACACCCATGTTCACTCCCTGGCCCATTTTCGTATTCATGCAATTCGCGTTCGCTGTTTTCATATATACCGCGGATCGCACAGTTGAGGGGATCTACGGAATTGTGCTGCCAGTTAGCCTACGCCGGGTCGCAACGTCAGTCGACGCGCAGATCGATGAGCACGGGCGCGTGATCGCTCGCGGCTTTTCCCTTGCGTTCCTCGCGGTCGATCTGCGCGTCGGTCACGCGACGCGCCAGCGCCGGTGAGCCGAGGATGAAGTCGATGCGCATGCCCTGGCGCTTCGGGAAACGCAACCGGGTGTAGTCCCAGTACGTGTAGACACCGGGACCCGGCGCGAAAGGCCGTACCACGTCGGTGAATTGCGCTTCGACCATCGCATGGAACGCGCGGCGCTCCGGCGCGGAGACGTGCGTGGCGCCGGCAAAAAACTCCATGCTCCACACGTCGTCGTCCTGCGGGGCGATGTTCCAGTCACCGGCCAGCGCGATCGCCGCGCCGGGATCGTCGCGTAGCCATCCCTGTGCCGAATCACGCAGGGCGGCAAGCCAATCGAGCTTGTAGGCGTAGTGCGGGTCGCCCAGCGCACGGCCGTTGGGAACGTAGAGGCTCCACAACCGCACACCGCCGCAGGTGGCGGCCAGCGCGCGGGCTTCCGCGACGGCGGCGACCTCCGGCTTGCTGCTCCACGTCGGCTGGCCGTCGAATCCGATCTGCACGTTGTCGAGGCCGACGCGCGACGCGATCGCCACGCCGTTCCACTGGTTGAAACCGACGTGGGCGACTTCGTAGCCGAGCTCGAAAAACGGCAGGGTCGGGAATTGGCTGTCGGAACACTTGGTCTCCTGCATGGCCAGCACGTCGACGTCGGCGCGGGCCAGCCAGTCGACGACGCGCGGCAGCCGGGAGCGGATCGAGTTCACGTTCCAGGTGGCAAGCCGCAGCGGCGATCGCAAGCGCGGCTGACCGCCATCGCTAACCGTGCCGTCGGGCATGGGATCAGACGGTATCTCAGGTGCCCTGCCGGACCGGGAAGTAGCGGCGGTGGTGGTGCAGCCGGAAGCCCAGCCATCCGGTGTCGGCCTCGGTGTTGGGGACGGCGACGTAGCCGCGCGTCGCGCCGCGACCGGCGCCCCAGGCCAACAGCGCTTCGCACAAGGCGGTTGCGGCCCGGTCGTCGTCGCCGCGTATCGCCGAGAGCCCGACCCAGCGCGCGCCGTCGGGCGCGTCGGTCACCGCGGCACGCGCGACCGCCGCGCCGTCCAATGTCCCGAACATGAGCTCGCCGTTGCCGACCGCGGTGAGCACGTCGACGTCGACGTCGGGCCCGGATATCCGGAGCCAGGCGTCGTCGGGGCGCGCCGACAGGCGTACGGACGGGTCGGGATCGCGCGTCGCCAACTCGGACACGTCGCGCACCAGGACGCTCTCGGGATGTTCACCCGTCGAACCGGTCGGCACCGACAACAACCGATCGGGAATGGCCAGTCGCGGTGTCAGGCCGCGGCGCTCGTACCACGCCACGATCGCGGGTACGGAACTGAGCCGGGACGAAAGATCCAGCGGCACTGCGGAATTGGGGGGGAGTTCGAACCCGTGGCCGGCCCGCAGCAGCCAGCCCTCAAGCCAGGCGTGTTCGATGCCGGGCCAGGCCATGGCCGCCGCGTGCTCGAGCGCCCGGATATCCGAAGTGCGTACCGGCGCGAAGGTCAGCACCCGCAGCATGACCACCTCGGCGGGCGAGCATTCGACGACCGCGCCCGTTTTCGTCTGCAGTCGCACCACCGGATCGACCGCCAGCAGGTGTCCCACCGCGTCGGTCAGCGGCGGTACCGATCCTTCGGCGCGCCGGTAGCGAACCATCACCCGCGTTCCCAGGGCCGGCCACGAGATCATCAGTGACCGAACGGGTCCGGTCCCTCGCCGGGCATCCAGGACAGGCCGGGGACGCCCCAGTTGTGGGACTTGACGGCCCGTTTCGCGCTGCGCGCATGCCGGCCGACCAGGCGATCCAGATACAGGAAGCCGTCCAGGTGCCCGGTCTCGTGTTGCAGCATCCGGGCGAACAGGTCGTTGCCCTCGAGCGTGACCGGGCTGCCGTCGGCGTCGACCCCGGTGACCCGGGCCCACGTGGCCCGGCCGGTGGGGAACGACTCGCCGGGGACCGACAGGCAGCCCTCGTCGTCGTTGTCCGGGTCGGGCATGGTCTCGGGTATTTCGGAGGTTTCCAGGACCGGGTTGACGACGACTCCGCGCCTGCGCTCGGCGCGCCCGCGTTCGTCGGCGCAGTCATAGACGAAGACTCGCAAGCCGACCCCGATCTGGTTGGCCGCCAGCCCGACCCCGTGCGCGGCGTCCATGGTGTCGTACAGGTCGGCGATCAGCGCGGGCAGTTCCGCGGGCAGCGAACCGTCGGCACCGACAGGCACCGGTTTCGTCGGGGTATGCAGGACGGGATCTCCCACAATGCGGATCGGAACGACTGCCATGGTCGGCTAAGCTACCGCACGCCCGTGGGCTGCTCAGCCGCCGATCTTCGGGGGTGGGCAATTGAGCCAATCGGCCGACTCGCGGGTCTGGATGACGGCTTGAGGGTTTGGGGCGTGTTTCAATATTCGCCGAAACACGCCCTTAGCTAAGTCAAGTCATTCGAGCAGTTCGGAATTCGCCGAAAGGGTCCAGGGGAAGCGATATGGACAGCGCCATGGCGCGGGCAAATCGATCGGGGGACGACTCTGAGGTCGCAGATGGACTTACCCGCCGCGAGCACGACATCCTGGCCTTCGAACGCCAGTGGTGGAAGTTCGCCGGTGTGAAGGAAGACGCCATCAAAGAGTTGTTCTCGATGTCGGCGACGCGGTACTACCAGGTGCTCAACGCGCTCGTTGACCGGCCTGAGGCGCTGGCGGCCGATCCGATGCTGGTGAAACGGCTGCGCCGCCTGCGCGCCAGCAGGCAGAAGGCACGGGCGGCGCGGCGTCTCGGCTTCGAGGTGACCTGACTCGTTACAGTAGGGCTCGATGAAAGAACGAGTTCCCGACTCCACCGGGCTGCCCCTGCGGGCCATGGTGATGGTGCTGTTGTTCCTCGGCGTCATTTTCCTGCTTCTCGGTTGGCAAGCCCTGGGCACCTCCGGGAGCTCTGACGACGATTCGGCGTCGCCGGTCTCCAGCGCGACCGCCACCGCGTCGGCCACGTCGACGACCAACAAGCCCGCCACCCAAGCCGACGTGCAGGTGTACAACATCTCCTCGACAGAGGGCGTCGCCGGGCGTACCGAGAAACAGCTGACGTCCGCCGGTTTCAAGGTCACCAAGGTCGACAACATGACCGTGCCCGACGTGTCGGCCACCACCGTCTACTACACCGACGCCGACGGCGAGCGTGCCACCGCCGAAGCGGTCGGCAAGAACCTGGGCGCGCCCGTCGAACCGCGCATCCCCGCGCTGAGCGGAGAGCCGCCCGGTGTCATCGTCCTCGTCACGGGCTAGTTAGACCCCGATTCGATCGCCCGGCTCCTCAGCGAGCCGTTCCGGCTCGCATCGTCACCGGGTCGGGTTTGATCGCCCGGCTCCTCAGCGAGCCGTTCCGGCTCGCATCGTCACCGGGTCGGGTTTGATCGCCCGGCTCCTCAGCGAGCCGTTCCGGCTCGCATCGTCACCGGGCTAGGCTGCTGGCTATGCGGAAGCTGCCCCCTTCTCTGGTTCTGGCCGGTTGCGTCGCGCTGTTGGGCGCCTGCTCGACCCCGCAGTACGCATCGTCTGTCCCGGGCACCACGCCCGCGGTCTGGACGGGATCGCCGTCGCCGTCGGGCGCCAAAGCCGCGGAGGGCGGGCCCGCCGAGGTGCCGACCGTCGCCACGCACCTGAAGGCGCCGGACGGCACTCAGGTCGCGGTCGCGAAGTTCGAATTCAACAACGGGTACGCGACCGTCACCATCGAGACGACCGCCAACGGCGTACTCGCGCCCGGGTTTCACGGCGTCCACATCCACAAGGTGGGCAAGTGCGAGCCCAACTCGGTCGCCCCGAACGGCGGCGCGCCCGGCGACTTCTTGTCCGCCGGTGGGCACTTCCAGGTGCCCGGCCACGCCGGCGCGCCAGCCAGTGGAGACCTGTCCTCCCTGCAGGTGCGCAAGGACGGTTCCGGGACGTTGGTGACCACCACCGACGCGTTCGCCATGGAGGATCTGCTCACCGGGCAGAAGACCGCGATCATCATCCACGCCGGCGCGGACAACTTCGCCAACATCCCGGCGGAGCGCTACAACCAGGCCAACGGAACGCCCGGCCCCGACGACATGACGATGAGTACCGGTGACGCCGGCAAGCGGGTGGCATGCGGTGTCATCGGTGCCGGCTAAAAGGCGTGACGCGCGCATCGATTTCGCCCGTTCGTCACGACCGACCATCGGGGTGGAGTGGGAGTTCGCGCTCGTCGACGCGCAGACCCGCGACCTGAGCAACGAAGCCACCGCGGTGATCGCCGAGATCGGCGAAAACCCGCGAGTGCACAAGGAATTGCTGCGCAACACCGTCGAAGTGGTCACCGGCATCTGCCATTCCGCGGGCGAGGCGATGGAGGACCTGCGGCAGACCCTGAGGCCCGCGCGGCGCATCGTGCGCGATCGGGGCATGGAGCTGTTCTGCGCCGGCGCACATCCGTTCGCGCAGTGGACCTCCCAGAAACTCACCGCCGGCGCGCGCTATGCGGAACTGATCAAGCGCACCCAGTGGTGGGGACGGCAGATGCTGATCTGGGGTGTGCACGTGCACGTCGGGATCTCGTCGCCGAACAAGGTGATGCCGATCATGACGTCGCTGCTGAACTATTACCCGCACCTGCTGGCGCTGTCGGCGTCCTCGCCGTGGTGGACCGGCGTGGACACCGGCTACGCCAGCAACCGGGCGATGATGTTTCAGCAGCTGCCCACCGCGGGGCTGCCGTTCCAGTTCCAGACCTGGTCGGAGTTCGAGGGGTTCGTCTACGACCAGAAGAAGACCGGCATCATCGACCACGTCGACGAAGTCCGTTGGGACATCAGGCCTTCCCCACACCTGGGCACGATCGAGATGCGGATCTGCGACGGCGTGTCCAACCTGCGGGAGTTGGGCGCGCTGGTGGCCCTGACGCATTGCCTGGTGGTCGATTTGGATCGCAGGCTGGAAGCCGACGAGTCGTTGCCCAACATGCCGCCGTGGCACAACCAGGAGAACAAGTGGCGCGCGGCGCGCTACGGCCTGGACGCGGTGATCATTCTCGACGCCGACAGCAATGAGCGACTGGTCACCGAGGATCTCGATGACGTGCTGACGCGATTGGAGCCGGTCGCGAAAAAGCTCAATTGCGTCGACGAGCTGGCCGCGGTCGCCGAGATACCCCGGCAGGGCGCCTCCTATCAGCGCCAGCGCCGGGTCGCCGAGGAACACGACGGCGACCTGCGCGCGGTCGTCGACGCACTGGTGTCCGAGCTGGAAATCTGATGACGGAATCCCTTGAGCTGGCGATGTTTCCGCTCGAGTCGGCGCTGCTGCCCGACCAGGACCTGCCGCTGCGGATCTTCGAGCCCCGCTACGGCGCGCTGGTGCGGCACTGCGTGGACACCGGCGACCCGTTCGGCGTGGTGCTGATCTCGCAGGGCCGCGAGGTGGGCGGCGGTGACGCGCGGTGCGACGTCGGCGTCCTGTCGCGGATCACCGAATGCGTTGACCAAGGCGCGGGCCGGTACGCGCTGGCTTGCCGGACCGGGGAACGGATCCGGGTGTGCGAATGGCTGCCCGACGATCCCTATCCGCGGGCGCGGGTCACGCCGTGGCCCGACGAGGCGGGGCCCGAGGTTTCGCCGGGGGAGTTGCTCGACGTCGAGGACCGCGCGGTGGCCCTGTTCGAGCGGATCGCCGAGGCGCGCGGGATCACACTGCCGGGTCGCGAGGTGCTGCTGGGGCAGGGCACCGACGGACCGGCGGGGCAGCGGCTGTTCGCGTTGGCCTCGCGCATCCCGATCGGCACGGCCGACCGCTACACGGTACTGGCGGCGCCGACGGCCGCCGAGCGCCTCGCCGCGCTGCGCGAAGCCGTGAACGCGGTCGCCGAGGTGGTCGAGTTTCAGCTTTCCGAATAACACTGCGCGACAGGAGCTTGCGATGAAAGTTCACCTCCAGGTGGACGGCTCACCGACGGGGGCGGCGGCAAGCGCCGCCGACATCGCCGCGACGGGCGCGGATGGCCTGTTCACGTTCGAAGGACAGCACGACGTCTTTTTCCCGTTGCTCCTCGCCGCCGGCGCGACCGGCCTGGACCTCATGACGAACGTGGCGATCGCGCCGCCGCGCAGCCCGCTGCACCTGGCGCACTCCGCCTATGACCTGCAGCTCTACAGCGGCGGCCGGTTCCGCCTCGGCCTTGGCTCGCAGATCAAGGTGCACATCGAAAAGCGTTACGGCAGTAAATGGGACAGGCCCGCGGCGCGGATGGCCGAGGCGGTCGCCGCGATCAAGGCTATCTTCGCCGCCTGGGAGGGCCGGGGGCGCCTGGACTTTCGCGGCGAGTTCTACACGCACACCGTGATGGCGCCCAACTTCAATCCCGGCCCCAACCCGTTCGGGCCGCCGCCGGTGCTGCTGGGCGCGCTGGGCCCGGTGATGACCCGCACTGCCGCCGAAGTGGCCGACGGGTTGTTGGTGATGCCGTTCAACAGCGCCCGCCACTTCGCCGAACGCACCGTGCCCGCGATCGGCGAGGGGCTGCGTCGCTCGGGACGGGCGTTCGGTGAGTTCACCGTCATCGCCCAGGCCATGGTGGCCGTCGGCCGCGACGAGACCGATCTGGCGGCCGCCGTCAACGGGGTGGCCTCCCTCATCGCGTTTTACGGCTCGACGCCGGCCTACCTGCCGGTGCTGGAGGTGGAGGGTTGGGCCGATGTCCAGCCCGAGCTCAACGCGCTGTCCAAGCAGGGCCGCTTCGCCGAGATGCGCCGGCTGATCAGCGACGAGATGGTGGCCCGGATCGGGATCGTCGGCACGCCCGAGCAGTGCGCGCAGCAGATCGCCGCCCGCTTCGGCGAGCACGTTGGCGAGGTGTGCTGTTATTTCCCGGGATACACGCCGCGCGGCGCCGACATCGCCGACCTGATCGGTGCCCTGCACCGGGCGCCGGCCCTGCCATGAGCGATGACCTGACGGTCGAAATCGGCTCGGGCGTGGCGATACTCACCCTCAACCGGCCCGAACAGCTCAACGCCTATACCGCCGAGATGGGCGCGCTGCTGAGCCGGGCCTACCGGGACTGCGACGAGGACGACGACGTGCGGGCCATCGTGGTGACCGGAGCGGGACGCGCCGTTTGCGCCGGCGCGGACTTCTCCGGTGGCTCGAGCCCGTTCGACGCGCCCGCGGATGACGGCACGTTTTCGGCGTCTCCGATCACCCCGGCCGCGTTCGAGTTGCGCAAGCCGGTGATCGCCGCGGTCAACGGCCACGCCATCGGGATCGGCCTTACGCTCGCCTTGCAGGCGGACATCCGCGTCGTCGCGCAGGACGCCAAATACGGTGTGGTGCAGGTCCGCCGGGGCGTGATCCCCGACTGCATGGCGCACTGGACGCTCACCCAGCTGACCACCCTGGGGGTCGCCGCCGACATCCTGCTCACCGGGCGGACGTTCGGCGGGGCCGAGGCCGTGAAGCTCGGGATCGCCAATCGCGCCGTGCCCGCCGAAGAGGTGCTCGAGCACGCGCTGACCGTGGCCCGCGACATCGCGGTCAACGTGGCGCCGGTGTCGGCCGCGCTGTCCAAACGCCTGTTGTGGGACAGCGCGATCCATCGCTACACGCCGAGACAGGTCGCCGCGCTGGAGACCCGGCTGCACGAGCGGGTGATGGGCACCGCCGACGCCGCCGAGGGCGTCGCCGCGTTCCTGGATCGCCGGCCGCCGAACTTCACCGCGCGGCTGTCCCACGATTGGGCGCCGCTTCCCGAGCCGTAGGCGAAGCTCGGTTACCTTGCGGCGCAAAGCTTCTCGGAAAGGTCCCACAGTTCGGTCGCGCGCCGCTCGTCGCGGGCGTGGGGCGCGGCCCCGCCGATCCGGCAGTCTTCCAGGTAGAGGCCGCCCCGGCCGCCCAGCTCGGGGCTGACCGCGGCCCAGACCTGTGTCGCCGCGCCTTGCTCTGGCATCACGAAATCGAGGAAACCGTCGGAGGGTTCGGGGCTGTTCTCGACGATGAGGCCGCGCAGCTGAGAGAAGTCCGAGCGCGACATGTACCGCGCGAGCGAGGTGGCCACGGTACCCGGATGCACGGCGTAGGCGCGGATCTCCGCGTCGCGCAGGCGTCGGTCGGCTTCGATCGCGTGCAAGATGTTCGCCGTCTTGGAGGCGCCGTAGGCGGTGAACTTGTCGTATTCGCGACGCTCCCAGTTGGGATCGTCGATGTCGACGTCACCCATCACGTGACCACCGGAAGACAGGACCACGATCCGAGCCCCGCCGGCGGCGGTCAGTTGGGGGATGAGTAGCCTGGTGAGCTCGAAATGTCCGAAATGGTTTGTCCCGATTTGCAATTCGAAGCCGTCCCGGGTCCGTCCGAACGGTGTGAACATGACGCCGGCGTTATTCATCAACACGTCGACAACCGGCGTGATGTCGGCGATCGTGCTCGCCGCCGCGCGCACGCTGGACAGATCGGTGAGGTCGAGCAATACCGTCGACGTCCGGGCACCGTTAGCCTCGGCCGCGATCCACTCGGCGGTCTCCGCCAGCGCCGCAGGGTTGCGGGCGGCCAGGACGACGTGTGCGCCCGCGGCGGCCAGCGCCCGCGCCGACTCGCGTCCCAGTCCCGACGACGCGCCGGTGATCACGCATGTCTTGCCCGACAGGTCAATGCCCTCGACGATCTGCAACGCGGTCGGATGGTCGGTCACGCGGACCAACTTATCGCGCCGGGGCCAGCCCACCGCGGGCGCTGCGCTGCATCAGCCGCGGGGCCACGATCCGGTGCAGCGGACCGATCAGCGCCCAGACCGTGCGCGCGGCGAGTTTCTGGCGGTAGTGCAGGCGGGTGGTGAGGACGGCGCGCCGACCGTCCTGGCGACGCAGCGTCAGCTCGCCGCGCATGAGCGGCCCGCACGTCGCCAGCACGAGCTCGTCGGGGTCGGAACGGACGATCGGCCAGCCGATGAGGTGGTGCGGGGAGCGGGCCGGGCCGAGGCGCAATCTCAGCACGTGGCGGTGGACCCATAAGACGAGCTTTCCGCGTACCCCCGGTTTGTCGCCCAGCCCGTCGCGAAAGGCTTGTTCGGCAGTGCGCGCGTCGCCGACGGCGATAGGGACTTCGAAGATGTCCGCGTAATCGGCGGCCGCCTCGCCGGTCTGGGTCCGCGCGGCAAGCACCGACGCCGCAACGCGTTTCAGCGTCCTGCGCACGACGACGCGATGCGCGCCGGTGCCGATGACCAGCGCCCGATACGCCTTCCCGTGGATGCCTGGGAAGGCCGCCCAGGTCGCCGCGCGCAGCCGGGTGCGCACGGCACCGTCGAGTTCGTCCAGCTCGAACACCCACCGGTAGACCGCGAACCAGTGGCGCCCCTTGAGGGCGAACCGGACCGGCGCGCACGCTTCGTCCAGGACGAAGCCGACCGGCACGGTTTTCGCGTCGCGCGGATCGCGGCACATCACCCGCAGCAGCGCAGACCACGTGTCTGCGCGGTTTGCGTCGATGGTTATGGCATGCTCATCGATATAGGGTAAACGCTCCATATAGAAGGACTGTACTAGATCATGGCGCCTCCGCGGAAGCACGAAACCGATGTGATCCTCGACGCAGCGCGGGCGCTGGTGCTCGACGGTGGACCGCGCGCGGCCAGTGTGGCCGCCATCGCGAAAACCAGTGGCGCACCGGCGGGCACGCTGTATCACCGGTTCGGCAACCGCGACGGCATCCTGACGGCGGCGTGGCTGCGCGCGCTGGAACGCTTTCAGGCGCGGGCGCTGGCCGCCGACGGGCACACCCCGGCGGAGACGGCCGTGGCGATGGCCGTGGCGGCCGTCGGCTTCGCGCGCGCCCTGCCCGAGGACGCCCGGCTGTTGTTGACGATCCGGCCGGGTGACCTGCTCGACGACGAGCCCGACGCGGCGTTCCGGCAGACGCTTGCCGCGATGAACGCCCCGCTGACCGAGCGGATCGCGGTGCTGGCCCGGCAGTTGTATGGGAACGCCAGGCCGCGTTCGGTCGACGCCGTCGCGCGGGCGGTCGCCGACCTGCCCTACGCGGTGGTGCGGCGCCACGCGTACGACGACCCGATGCCCTCCTGGCTCGAAAAGGACGTCGCGGCCTCGGCGGCGGCCGTACTACAGAGCTTTGGCGAACGCCCGTAGGGACTCGACCTGCGCGGGATCCAAAGAGGGACGGACGGTTTCGCGCGCAGCCGCGAGGTCGGCGGCCGTCACGTCGGTCGCATCGAGGGATCGGCGCATCGCCGTCAGTGCGGCTTCCCGCAGGAGCGCCACGCAATCGGCGGCGCTGTAGCCGTCGAGTCCGGCGGCCACCTCGCCGAGGTCGACGTCGTCGCTCAGCGGAACAGATTTGCCCGCGGTGCCCAGGATCTCGCGGCGGGCGGCGGCATCGGGGGGTTCGACGAACACCAGCCGCTCCAGCCTGCCGGGACGCAACAGCGCCGGATCGATCAGGTCCGGCCGGTTGGTGGCCCCGAGGACGACGACGTCGCGCAGGGGATCGACTCCGTCGAGCTCGGTCAGCAGCGCGGCCACGACCCGATCGGTGACGCCGGAATCGAAGCTCTGACCGCGCCGCGGCGCCAGCGCGTCGACCTCGTCGAGAAAGACCAGCGAGGGCGCCGAATCCCGCGCGCGCCGAAACAGCTCGCGCACAGCCTTTTCCGAACTGCCGACCCACTTGTCCATCAGCTCGGAGCCCTTGACGGCGTGCACCGACAGCTGCCCGGTGCTGGCCAGCGCGCGCACGACGAAGGTCTTGCCGCAGCCGGGCGGCCCGTACAGCAGCACGCCGCGCGGCGGGTCGACGCCCAGCCGGGCGAAGGTGTCCGGATGCTGCAGCGGCCACAGCACGGCCTCGGTCAGCGCTTGCCGCGCCTCGGCCATGTCGCCGACGTCGTCGAGGGTGATGTCGCCGACGCTCACTTCCTCGCCGGCCGAGCGCGACAGCGGCCTGATGACGGTCAGCGCGCCGGCCAGGTCCTCCTGGTTCAGCTCGGGGGGCCGGCCGTCGGCGCTGGCCCGCGACGCCGCCCGCAGCGCCGCCTCCCGCACCAGCGCCGCCAGGTCGGCCACGACGAAACCCGGTGTGCGTGAGGCGATCTCGTCCAGATCCAAATCGCGGGCAGGGACGTTGTTGAGCAGCGACTCCAACAGCGCCTTGCGGGTGGCGGCGTCGGGCAGCGGCAGCCCCAGCTCGCGGTCACACAGATCGGGCGCCCGCAGCCGGGCATCGAGCTGATCGGGCCGCGCGGAGGTGGCCACCAGCGCGACGCCGTCGCTGGCCACCGCGCTACGCAGCTCACCCAGAATCAGCGAGGCCACCGGGTCGGCGGTGGCCGGCAGCAGGGCGTCGACGTCGGTGATCAGCAGCACGCCACCGCCGTCGCGCACCGTCTGCACCGCGGAAGCCACCGCCTTGAGCCGGTCTTCGGCAGCCAACGCGCCGACCTCCGGGCCGTCCAGCGTGACCAGCCGCCGATCGCCGCACACCGCACGAACCAGGGTCACCTTGCCCACTCCGGCCGGGCCGGACACCAGCACGCCGAGGTTGGCGCCCGCGCCCAAGGCCTGGAGCAGGTGCGGTTCGTCGAGCGCGAGCTTGAGCCACTCGACGAGCTTGGCGGCCTGCGGCTGGGTGCCCTTGAGCTCCTCGACGACCATCTCCGGCCGGGCGACTTCGACAAAGACCCGTGACGGCCGCCCGGCGCCGGCGCCCCAGGTGACCAGCGAGTTGGGCTGCACGCTGACCGGCCCCTCCGGATCGACGCCGGTGACCGTGAGCAGCTCCGAGGTCCAGCTGATGCCGACGGCCGTGGCCAGCGCGCGGGTGGCCTCGGACGTCGATGTGCCCGGCCCCAGGTCGCGGGGCAGCAGCGACACGGCGTCGCCCACCGTGAGCACCTTGCCGAGCAGCGCCTGGCGCAGCGTGCCCGGCGTGATCGACTGGGTGGCCAGCGTCGAGCCGGACAGCGTCACCGACCGCGCGCCGTACACGGTGACCGCGCCGACGACCACCGGCGTGCCCTCCCGCAATCCGGCGTTGGACAGTGCCACGTCGTCGAGCAGCACGGTGCCGACCGGCGTGCCCGGCCCGGCCAGCCCCGCGACCGCGGCCGTGGTCCGCGACCCGATCAACGAGACCGCGTCCCATTCCCGAATCCCCAGCGCGGCAACGGCACTCGGGTGCAACCGGATGACGCCGCGACGGGAGTCGGCCGCGGAGGTGTTCAGCCGAGCCGTCAGCGTGAGCTGACGGGCCGGGCCGCTCGTCACGGCACGCGCCTGCCCGGCTTGCGCAGCCCCAGCCGCGCGACCGACCGGCGGTTGGGCTGCGCCCGGCGGATCGCGCGGCGCGTGGCGCGACGCTGTTTGGGTTCGTCGTCCCATGCCTCGGGGTGGGCGGCCAGCCAGCGTGAGTTGCGGATGGCGAACGGCACGTGGCACAGGTAGGCGACGATGATCACCCAGATCAACAGGTAGGGCGCCAGCACCGCCGCCGCCGCGCAGATCGCCAGGATCGCCAGCAGCGGGGCGGCCCAACTCGGCGGCACCGCGACCGCGTGCATCTTGCGCATCGGGATCTTGCTGACCATCAGGATCGAGGTGCCGGTGATCCAGATGCACAGGAACAGCGGCGACGTCCACCAGCCGTCGCCGAACTGCAGCTTGAGCCCGATGAGGCCGATCATCGAGATCGCACCGGCCGGCGCGGGCATCCCGACGAAGAATTCGTGCGTGTAGGCGGGCTGGCTGCCGTCGTCCTGCAAAGCGTTGAATCGGGCCAGCCGCAACACGACGCAGACGGCGTAGAGCAGGATCACCACCCAGCCGGCCGGCGAGTTGGTCAACAGCGTCACGTAGAGCACGATCGCCGGGGTCACGCCGAAGTTCACCGCGTCGGCCAGCGAGTCGATCTCTTCGCCCATCCGCGACTGGGCATCCAGGATGCGCGCCACCCGCCCGTCCAGCCCGTCCAGGATGGCCGCCGCCGCAATCAGCGCCATCGCGGCCTTGGGCTGATGTTCGAGGGCGAACCGGATCGAGGTCAACCCCGCGCACACCGAGAGCACCGTCATCGCGCTGGGCAGGATCTGCAGATTGACCGCCCGTCCGCGCGGCTTGCTGATCATGGCAGCTCGGCCAGTACGGTCTCGCCGGCGATGGCGCGCTGGCCGACTTTCACCAGCGGTTCGCAGCCCGCCGGCAGGTAGGTGTCCAGCCGGGAGCCGAACCGGATCAGCCCGTAGGTGTCGCCGATCGACACCTTGTCCCCGACGTCTGCGTCGCAGATGATGCGCCGGGCCAGCAGGCCGGCGACCTGCACCGCGACCACGTCGGCCCCGCCGGCGGTGCGGATGCGCAGGCTGGTGCGTTCGTTTTCGGTGCTGGCGGCGGCCAGGTCGGCCGACCCGAAGCGGCCCGGCCGGTGCTGCACGGCGATCACCTCGCCGCTGACCGGTGCGCGCTGCACGTGCGCGTCCAGCAGCGAAAGGAAGATGCTGACGCGCGGCAGCGCTGTGTCGCCCATGCCCAGTTCGGCGGGCGGCGTGGCGAAGTCGATCACGCAGACCTCGCCGTCGGCGGGAGCGACGATGGCCCCGGCCCGGGTGGGCGGCACCCGTGGGGGGTGGCGGAAAAAGCCGGCGCAGGCGCCCGCCGCCAGCAGGCCCGCCCGTCGCACCCAGCGGTGACGGCGGCCCGCCAGGGCCAGGGCCAGCCCGGCGCCGATGAACGGACGCCCGGCCGGGTGCACCGGCGGAATGGCGGAGCGCACCAGCTCCAGCGCGTGTTGGGGACTGAAGCCCGGGTCCGAAGCCGTGGGGCCGATAGTGCGGGGGCGTCGTGCCACGCGGCCATCTTACGGAGCCCGCGGTTGATTCGTGGACGGCCGCTGAGGGAACGTTGAGCATCGACATGCAACCACACAGTGTTGATCGGTGGGCGGCACCGGTGCGTCGGGCGAAACGCGGTGTCACCGCCGCATTCATCGCCCACGGTCTGGTGTTCTCGTCGTGGGCCGCCCACATCCCGCGGGTCAAGGCCGAGCTGGGTCTTTCCGACGCGGCGCTGGGAACGGCGCTGTTCGGCGCGCCGCTGGGATCGGTCGTGGCCACGCTGGCCAGCCACTGGGCGCTGCGCCGCTGGGGTAGCCACCGGCTGATCGCGGTGATGGTCGCCGGCTACGCGGCCGCCGGAACGACCGTGGGACTGGCCAGGTCCGGGCCCGCGCTGTTCGGTGCGCTGGCGTTGTGGGGGACGTTCCAGGGCGCGCTGGACGTCGCGATGAACACCCAGGCCGCGACGGTCGAGCGGGCCGCCCGGGCGCCGATCATGGCGCGGTTTCACGGCATGTGGAGCGTCGGGACGCTGGTGGGGGCGGTGGTCGGTGCGGCGTGCGTCGGCGCGGGCGTCGGGCTGACCGCTCAGCTGACGGTCCTCGGGGCGGTTGTGCTGGTCGCGGTGGGAGCGCTCACCCGCCGGCTGATCCCCGATGCGGCCGATGCGTCCGTCTCGTCGGAACGGGCCCGCGGCGGACGGGCCTGGATGACGCCGACGGTCGCGATCCTGGCCGCGGTCTCGTTCGCGTCATTTCTGTGCGAGGGTGCGGCCACCGACTGGTCGGCCAACTACCTGCGCAACGTCGTCGGCGCGGGCCCGAGCGTCTCGGCGCTGAGCTACGCGGCCTACACGTTGACGATGGTGATCACCCGGTTCGGCGCGCCCCGGTTGCACGCGCGGGTCCCCAGCCGCCGGCTGCTCCCGGCCCTGGCGCTGGTGGCCGTGGTGGGCATGAGCGTGGCCCTGGCGACCGCCAACGCGGGCCTCAGCGTCCTCGGTTTCGCCGCGCTGGGTGTCGGGGCTGCGTTGTTGGTGCCGACCGCGTTCAGCGCGGCCTACGGCGCGAGCGAGGCGGGATCGGCGATCGCCATCGTCGCGGCGACCGGCTGGCTGGGCTACCTGCTCGGCCCACCGCTGATCGGTCACCTGTCCGGCCGGGTGGGGCTGTCGGCGGCGCTGATCACCATCCCGGTGATGATGTCGATCGTCGCCCTCGCGATCCGCTGCACCCCGGCCTTCGACAAGGCCGACGAGTTCCACCGCGACGTGGCAACACCAGCCGGCTGAGCCCGCCGGTTAGCGCAGATCCCAGACCTGCAGCGGGGTTCCCTCGGGCACCTCGACGACGTCTTCGGGGATGTCGAGCAACCCGTTCGCCGACGCCAGCCAGCGCAGGTGGTGCGAGGCCGGAGGGCCGTAACTGGTGACCGAGCTCGCGTCGTCGCTGAGCACCGCGCGCCGGAACTGCCGCTTGCCCCGCGGCGAGGTCAGCGACTCGGCGAGGACGGCCGAGCGGTGGGGCCGTTCGGGATCCGGCAGGCCCATGGCCGTGCGCAGCGCGGGCCGGATGAACACCTCGAAGGACACCAGCGCGCTGACCGGGTTGCCGGGCAGCGTGACGATCGTCGCGCCGGCGACCCGGCCCACGCCCTGCGGCATGCCGGGCTGCATGGCCACTTTGACGAATTCCACGCCCTGGTCGCCCTCGCGCCCGAAGGCGTCCTTGACCACCTCGTAGGCGCCGGCGCTGACGCCGCCGCTGGTGATGATCAAATCCGAGTCGGCCGCGTACTGGTCGATGACCGAACTGAATTGGGCCACATCGTCTTCGGCGGTCGCGACGGCGACCAGTTCGGCGCCCGCATCCCGAACCGCTCCGGCCAGCATGATCGAGTTGGACTCGTAGATCTGTCCGGGCTGCAGCGCGGTCCCCGGGGTCACCAACTCCGATCCGGTCGAGATCACCAACACCCGCTGGCGCGGGATCACCGACAACGCGGCGATGCCCAGCGCGGCGGCCAGGCCGAGCACGGCCGGCGTCACGACCTGGCCCCGGCGCAGGACGGTGGTGCCGGGGGCGACGTCCTCGCCCGCCCGCCGGATGTGCTTGCCCGCCTCGCGGGGCTCGCGGATCGACACGACGTCCACGCCGCCGTCGGTGGCCTCGACCGGGACGATCGCCGTCGCGCCCGCCGGCAGCGGGGCGCCCGTCATGATCCGGTGCGCCGTCCCCGGCTGCAGCGTCAGCTCGTCGGTGCGCCCGGCCGGAATGTCCTCGGCCACCGGCAACACCACCGGGTGTTCCGAAGTCGCGGATGACGTGTCCTCGGCGCGCACCGCGTAGCCGTCCATCGCGGAGTTGTCGAAGACCGGCAGCGCCAACTGCGCGACCACGTCCTCGGCCAGGACCAGGCCCTGGGCTTCGGCCAGCGCGACCGAAGCCGGTGGCCGGGAACGAATCAACTCGGTGACGACACGCTGATGTTCCGCGACTGATCGCATCGGGGCCATTATCCGCGCGTCAGACCGGGAAGCTGACGCCGGTGAGCTCTTCGGAGACGGCCCACAGCCGGCGTTGCAGGTCCGCGTCGTGGGACTGGGCGCTGGACTTGACGAGCTTCGGGTGGCCGCGCTGCTCGAGGAAGCCGTCCGGTCCGAAGTACTGTCCGCCCTGGACGTCCGGATCGGTGGCGGCCCGCAGCGTCGGCAGCGCGCCCATGGCCGCGCTCTGGAACAGCACCGGGCCCAGCGCGGCCGCGGCGGGCCGGAAGATCGCCGGCAGGTTGCGGGTCAGCTCGGTGTTGGAGCCGCCGGGGTGCGCGGCGACGGCGATGGTCTTCGCGTCGGGCGTGGCCGCCAGCCGGCGCTGTAGCTCGTAGGTGAACAGCAGGTTGGCCAGCTTGGATTGCCCGTAGGCGGCGATCCGGTCGTACCGGCGTTCCCACTGCAGGTCGTCGAAGTGGATCGCGGCGCGCAGCCGGTGGCCGAGGCTGCTGATCGTCACCACCCGCGAGTCCCGGACGGGGAGCAGGTGGTCGAGCAGCAACCCGGTCAGCGCGAAGTGGCCCAGATGGTTGGTGCCGAACTGCAATTCGAACCCGTCCGCGGTGACCTGCTTGGGCGTCCACATCACCCCGGCGTTGTTGATCAGCAGGTCGATGCGGGGGTAGGCCGCGCGCAGCGCGTCGGCGGCCGAGCGCACCGCGTCCAGCGACGTCAGATCCAGCTGTTGCAGCGTGACATCTACTTCTCGGGAGCCCTGGCCCCCGGCAGCGACGATGCGCGACAGCGCCGCGTTGCCCTTCTCGAGGTTGCGCACCGCGAGCACAACGTGGGCGCCGCGGTGGGCGAGCACGGCGGCCGCCTCATACCCGATGCCGGTGTTGGCGCCGGTGATGACGGCGACGCGGCCGCTCTGATCCGGGACGTCGCCGTCCGACCAGGTGCGGTTCTCTTTGTCGTTGGAAGCCATGGCCCAAAACATACTCATCCGGACCCGATGCCGCCGGGTGGGCGAGGCCCAGCAAACCGCCGCGGCGATGCCGTCCTTGCCGTCACAGATGCTGGGGTTTCGACGGCGACCTGAGGGGTCAGACCCAGTAGTTGTCGTGGCGGACGAACCACTCCCGGCGTTCTTCGTCGGTCATGTCGGCCAGCGCCGCGAACCCTTCGAAGTAGGCCTCGCGGGGGGCGCCCGGCGCGAACAGCATCAGGATCGACGCCGGCTCGTCGGCTTCGTTGCGGAAACCGTGGACGCCACCGGGTGGGACGTAGAGAAAGTCGCCCTGGTGGCCGTCGGCCCATTCGGTGCCGTCGTAGAGCTTCATCGTCCCGGACAGCACGAAGAAGGCCTCCGACATGGCGCGGTGGAAGTGGGCCGGGGGTCCGCCGCCGGCCGGGGCGATGTCGACGCGGTAGAGGCCGTAGTCGCCGGCGGTGTCTTGCTGGTTGGCCAGGTAGTGGTATCGAACCCCGGATGTTTCGTAGTCCGGGGGCTGGTCGGCCCGCTTGAGCCAGGCGCTGATCTCCGGCTCTTCCTTGGTGTAGCGGGCCGGCGGGTAGGGCGGCACGACGAGGGACATGGCTCCAGTGTGCGCATAGCATCGCGTGGATGGAGGCCGCCGAGGAAGTGCGCGTGGAACGGCTGTTGGACGCCGAACGCAAAGCGGCGCAACTGTTCGACGAAATCGAGCGGCGGGCCATGATTCGCCCCGGCATCGGGGAGAAGGCGCTCTCCGACGAGATCCACCATCTCGCCGGAGAGATGTTCGGGGTGACCCGCCACTGGCATCGCCGGATCGTGCGCGCCGGGGAGAACACGCTGCAACCGTTCCACGAGCGCCCGCCGGAACGGACGATCGTCGACGACGACATCGTCTTCCTCGACCTGGGGCCCATCTTCGAGGAGTGGGAGGCCGATTTCGGCCGGACGTTCCTGCTGGGCGACGACCCGCACAAGAAGGCCGTCCGCGATGCGCTGCCCCGGGTGTGGCAGGCCGGCCGCGATTACTTCGCCGGCCATCCCCACGTCACCGGCGCCGAACTGTTCGACGTTGTCGTCGGGGCGGCCCGTGCGGAGGGCTTCGAGTGGGCCAGCCGCATCGCGGGTCATCTGGTCGGCGAGTTCCCGCACAAGAAGATCGCCGGTCCCGGCATCGAGTGGTACATCATGCCCGGCTCGGACAAGCGGATGCGCCGGACCGACCCGCGCGGGCGCATCTGCCACTGGATCCTCGAGATCCATCTCGTCGACCGCCCGCGCGGCTTCGGCGGCTTCTACGAGCAGCTGCTCGACCTGCCCTGAGCGGCTCCTTCGTCCGTCCTTCTTCTTGCACTCGGCATAGGCGAGTGCTAAGAATGACTTGGCACTCACGACCAGTGAGTGCTAGGTCGGGACGGTGAGGCCTGGGCCGCGTCAGCGGGAGACACCCACAGGCCGTCCGTCGCGGGCACTGCGCCCGGCCACAGCGTCCAATGGGGCGAACCGACAACGGTCGCCCCGTGTGTCACCCCATATTTCGGAGGAATCACTTCGCAATGGCCAAGACAATTGCGTACGACGAAGAGGCCCGTCGCGGCCTCGAGCGGGGGCTCAACGCCCTCGCCGACGCGGTAAAGGTGACGTTGGGCCCCAAGGGTCGCAACGTCGTCCTGGAGAAGAAGTGGGGTGCCCCCACGATCACCAACGATGGTGTGTCCATCGCCAAGGAGATCGAGCTGGAGGACCCGTACGAGAAGATCGGCGCCGAGCTGGTCAAGGAAGTCGCCAAGAAGACCGACGACGTTGCCGGTGACGGCACGACGACGGCCACGGTGCTGGCCCAGGCGTTGGTCCGCGAGGGCCTGCGTAACGTCGCCGCCGGCGCGAACCCGCTGGGCCTGAAGCGCGGCATCGAGAAGGCCGTCGAGAAGGTCACCGAGACCCTGCTCAAGTCGGCCAAAGAGGTCGAGACCAAGGACCAGATCGCTGCCACCGCTGCGATTTCGGCGGGCGACCAGTCGATCGGTGACCTGATCGCCGAGGCGATGGACAAGGTCGGCAACGAGGGCGTCATCACCGTCGAGGAGTCCAACACCTTCGGCCTGCAGCTCGAGCTCACCGAGGGCATGCGGTTCGACAAGGGTTACATCTCGGGCTACTTCGTCACCGACGCCGAGCGTCAGGAAGCGGTCCTCGAGGACCCCTTCATCCTGCTGGTCAGCTCCAAGGTGTCGACCGTCAAGGACCTGCTGCCGCTGCTGGAGAAGGTCATCCAGGCGGGCAAGCCGCTGCTGATCATCGCCGAGGACGTCGAGGGCGAGGCTCTGAGCACCCTGGTCGTCAACAAGATCCGCGGCACCTTCAAGTCGGTGGCCGTCAAGGCCCCCGGCTTCGGTGACCGCCGCAAGGCGATGCTGCAGGACATGGCCATCCTCACCGGTGGTCAGGTCATCAGCGAAGAGGTCGGCCTGTCGCTGGAGAGCGCCGACGTCGCCCTGCTGGGTAAGGCCCGCAAGGTCGTCGTCACCAAGGACGAGACCACCATCGTCGAGGGCGCCGGTGACTCCGACGCCATCGCCGGCCGGGTGGCCCAGATCCGTAGCGAGATCGAGAACAGCGACTCCGACTACGACCGCGAGAAGCTGCAGGAGCGCCTGGCCAAGCTGGCCGGCGGTGTTGCGGTGATCAAGGCCGGGGCCGCGACCGAGGTCGAGCTCAAGGAGCGCAAGCACCGCATCGAGGACGCCGTGCGCAACGCCAAGGCGGCCGTCGAGGAGGGCATCGTCGCCGGTGGTGGCGTGGCCCTGCTGCACGCCACCCCGTCGCTGGACGAGCTGAAGCTCACCGGTGACGAGGCGACGGGTGCCAACATCGTGCGCGTCGCGCTCGAGGCTCCGCTGAAGCAGATCGCCTTCAACGGCGGTCTGGAGCCTGGCGTGGTGGCCGAGAAGGTCCGCAACTCGCCCGCCGGTACCGGCCTGAACGCCGCCACCGGTGAGTACGAGGACCTGCTCAAGGCCGGCGTTGCCGACCCGGTGAAGGTGACCCGCTCGGCGCTGCAGAACGCGGCGTCCATCGCGGGTCTGTTCCTGACCACCGAGGCCGTCGTCGCTGACAAGCCGGAGAAGGCCGCCGCTCCTGTCGGCGACCCGACCGGTGGCATGGGCGGCATGGACTTCTAAGTCTGAGCACGGGAAAACCCGGCCCGCTTCGCGCGGGCCGGGTTTTTTCGTGCGCGCCGAGGCTTTTTCGTGCGCGTCGCGCGTGAACTCACGGGGGAATTCGCGATTTTCCGCCTTGGCTGCACGTTCGGCGGTTGGGCCGCCGCGCCGCGGCATCGAGTGTGAGCTCATGGCTTTGAGTGTGAAGCCCGGGCTTTGAGTGTGAGCGTAGGGCGGGATTTTCGCGATTTTTCCGCCCTGTCTTCACACTCGATGCCCGGGCTTCACACTCGACGCCCAGGCTTCACACTCAAGGCCCGACACCCGCCTTGTACGTTTAGACGCGTGGCGCTTCCGACTCCCTCACCCACCAGCACCGCCGTTGTGACCGGCGCGTCGTCGGGCATCGGCGCCGACATCGCGCGCGAACTGGCCGACCGCGGCCACGGCGTGACGCTCGTCGCCCGCCGCGAAGACCGGCTGCGCGGTCTGGCCGACGAACTTGCCGGCCGGGTTCGCGTCGAGGTAATCGCCTGCGACGTCGCGGATTCCGCCGCCCGCGCCGGCCTGTTCAACGAGGTCGAGCGCCGCGGGCTGACGACCGACATCCTGGTCAACAACGCCGGCATCGGCACCATGGGCTCGGTGACGAAGATTCCCGTCGCCGACGAGGTCGCTCAGGTGCGGGTCAACGTCGAGGCCGTCATCGACCTGTCCACCCGCGCGGTTCAGCAGATGGTGCCGCGCGGCCGGGGCGCGATCCTCAATGTCGGGTCGACCGCGGGCTACCAACCCTTCCCCGGGCAAGTCGGGTACGCGGCCACCAAGGCGTTCGTCAACAGCTACACCCAAGGGCTGCGCGGTGAACTCGCCGGCACCGGCGTCACCGTCGCGCTGCTGTGTCCCGGCCCGGTGCGCACCGAGTTCGTGCAGAGCGCCGGCATGGACGAGCGAGACTTCGCCGACGCGTTCCCGAAGTTCATGTGGAAGCCATCGCGTGAGGTGGCGCGCGACGGAGTCGACGCGCTGGAGCGCGACCGGGGCACCGTGATTCCCGGGCTGCCCAGCCAGATCAGCACCCGCTTGTTTCAGTTCATGCCGCGACGGATCCTATTGCCGCTCCTGAAAAGTCAGCATCCGAGCCTCAAAAGAGACCGCTCAGCCCGCTGACCCCGGCCACGGCCGCATCCAGCCCTCCACCGGAAGCGCGAGCGCGTTGCACAGCGTGCAGATGGTGCGGTACCAGCCGACGGCCGTGAGCAATTCGATGCGCTGCTCGTCATCGAGGAAGCCGCCCAGCGCTTCCCACGTCGCCTCCGACCACGAGCCGGTGCGCTCGCACTCGTCGACCGCCGCGATCAGCGTCCGCTCGGCCGGGCCCCACCGCGGATCGTCGGGACCGGCTAACACCAGCGCATCGCACTCGTCGTCGCTGACACCGACGATCGGACCCCAGAAGGCGGCCTGCCCGCCCCACTCGTAGGCGCAACCCAGCAGCGCGCAGATCCGAAGGATGGCGATCGTCCGCGTCCGGGGCGGCAAAAGCGCTGCGGTGTAAAGGGATTCACCAAGCTTACGCAACCGGGAGGCCAGCGCCGGATGGCGCTGCAGGCACCGCACCAACAGCAGCGGTTCGTAGGTGCGGTCCGGGTGGCCCCAGCCGTTGATGCCGGCGGCATCCTCTTCGCTCCACGGTGGGGCAAGGGGTGCGACGCGGCTCACGGATGAGACTGTACGGCGTCAGGCCCGACGGCGGCGACCCGCTGCGCCCGGCTAGGCCGGCAGCGAGAACACAACGCAGTCGTGCAGGCAGCCCTTGGCCGCATCGGGGGAGTCGGCGTCGCGGTGCAGCAGCGCGCGCGTGGGCGCGACCGCGAGCCGGACGGCGTCGCCGCCCGAACCTTCGGGGGACACCTCGGCGGTGCCGTCGACGATCAGCGAGTAGCCGCCGGGTTCGGCCGGGGGCCACAGCAGGGTGACGTCGCGGCGCCGCGCCAGGTTCTGCTGCGTGCGGCCGCCGATGAGGCCGACCTCGAGGGTCTGTCCGCGCAACTCGGGTTCGACCGTCACAGTGTGCGAGCGGTAGTCGTCGTCGACGGTGATCAGGTACGCGTACGGGTAATCGGCGAGTGCGTCGGCCAGCGCCGGAAAATCGACCTTCTTCTTGCTGCGCATGATGTTCCAGGATAGGCGCGAACCGAGGCGGGCTTGCGCTATTGCGGTGCGGGGGGCGTGAGAAACCCGGCGATGCGCGACGTGTAGCCGCGGGCCACGGCGCCGGAACTGGCGGGGCGCGTCACGGCAGTGCTGGCGTTGGGGAATCCGAGGTTTTGCAGTACCTGATTCCAGGGCGGCAACTTGGCCACGGCCGCCGACGCGTCGGCGTGATACCCGAACATCGCCGCCACATCCGAGGCCCACATCTGGTCGTAGGCCGCCTCGATGTCGGCGATCGCGGGGGTGTTCTGGCCCAGATGATTGTTGGCCGCCAACGCCGACACCAAGGCCCGGTTGGCCGCCACCACCGCGGGCTGAACCGTGGCCGCCAGTGCCACCTCGAACGCCGTCGCGATGGCCGAGGCTTGGTGGGACACCTCTTCCGCCTGTGCGGCCGCCGCGCTGAGCCAGCTCACGTATTGGCTGGCCACGGTCATCATGGCGGCCGACGACGCGCCCTGCCAGGACCCGCTGGCCAGGTCCGACGTCACCGATGAGAATGACGACGCCGACGACGCCAGCTCCCCGGCCAGCCCGTCCCACGCCGCCGCGGCAGCAAGCAGCGGCCCGGGACCAGGACCGGAGAAAATTAGTGCCGAGTTGACTTCCGGCGGCAACCACGCAAAATGCGGGTTCGTCACGGGACCCAACTTAGCTGGTATATGCCACTTTTGGTGGCGTTATTGCAACGCCGCCGGACGGGGCTGACGGCCGCGCACCAACTTGCCCGGACGCGCGGCGGTGGGGACGCCATGTTCAGCGATGATTTCCCCGGACACAATCGTGGCGACGTACCCGTCCGCGGTCTGATCCAGGCGCCGCCCGCCGGCAGGCAGGTCGTAGCTGATGACCGGCTTGTGTAGCCGCAGCGCGGCGTGGTCGATGACGTTGAGATCGGCCTTGTAGCCCACCGCGATACGGCCGCGATCACTGAGCCCGGCGATGCGGGCCGGCACCGAGGTGAGTTCGCGAACCGCGTCGGGCACCGTGAACCGTCCGGACTTGCGGTCCCGCGCCCAGTGCGTCAGGAAGTACGTCGAGTAGCTGGCGTCGCAGATCATGCCGTAGTGCGCGCCGCCGTCGCCGAGGCCGAGCACCACGTCGTCGCGGTGCAGCAGCTCCCCGACGGTGTCCAGCGAGTTGCCCTGCAGGTTGCTGGTCGCGACCAACAGCATGGCGCGGCCGTCGTCGTCGAGCAGTCGGTCGTAGGCCTCCTCCATCGGTTCGACGCCCTTGGCCCGGGCGCGGGCGCCGATGCTGGTCGACGGGTCGGGCTCGTAGTCGGGGTCCTCGCCCAGCGGGTAGATCCAGTCCCACATCTGGGCGACGTACAGGATCGGATGGCCCTGGCCGGGCTTGTCGGCCAGGATGCGGGCGCGGACCTCGGGCTTGCGCATCTCGGCGACCCGCTCGGCCAGCGGCAGGTCGGCGATCTCGCGATAGCTGGGGTAGAGCACGAACGGGTTCGCCGACAGTTGCAGCCCGATGATCAACCCGATGGGTCGCGGCAACAGCTGCGCGGTGATGTCACCCCCTGCCGCGTTGGCCTTCTCGATCATGGTGATGGCGTCCGGCCACGACGGGTCGCCCGCGTTGGCGACGACGAGGGTGAAGGTCAGCGGCAGGCCGACGTCCTCGGCGACATCGAACACCGTCTGCAGCACGGGTTGGTAGCCGCCGGAGGGGATGTCGGGAACGAACTGCAGCAGGCCGCCGCCGCCGTCCACGACACCGCGGGCGATCTCCTCGATCTCCTCGCGGGCGGCGTCGTAACTCGGTATGGGCGAACCACTTTCGGTCTTGTGGATGGTCAGCCGAGACGACGCGAAGCCCAGCGCACCGGCCTCGATCGCCTCCTTGGCCAGCGCCCTCATCTTCGCCAGGTCGTCCGCGGTGGCCGGCTCGCGGTTGGCGCCGCGCTGGCCCATCACGTACACGCGTAGCGGCGAGTGCGGCAGGTACGCGGCCACGTCGATGTCACGCCTGCCCGCGTCGAGCGCGTCCATGTATTCGGGGAAGGTCTCCCACGTCCACGGCAGGCCGTCGGTCATGACGACGCCGGGGATGTCCTCGACGCCGGCCATCACGTCGACCAGGACGTCGTGGTCGGCCTGGCGGCACGGCGCGAAGCCGACCCCGCAGTTGCCCATCACCACGGTCGTCACCCCGTGCGCCGACGACGGTGTGAGCCGCTCCGACCAGATGGACTGGCCGTCGTAGTGGGTGTGCAGGTCGACGAAGCCGGGCGTGACCAACAGCCCGGTGGCGTCGATCTCGCGGGCGGCGGCGGCGCCGTTTATCGCACCGACCGCCTTGATGACGTTGTCGGCCACCGCCACGTCACCGACGTACGGCTCACCTCCCAGCCCGTCGACGATGGTGCCGTTGCGGATGATGAGGTCGTAAGTCATCCAAACAATCTACGACCGTGTCGGTGGGTCGTGCCAGGATCTTGTCCGTGATCGACCACGTGGGCATCAACTGCGCCGACTACGAGAAATCCCAGCGCTTCTACGACGCGGTGCTGGGGACGCTGGGCTTCTCCCGGCAGCTGGATGTGGGCCCCGCCGTCGGGTACGGCCGCTCGGGCAAACCGACCTTCTGGATCTCGGGCGCGCTGGCGGGGGCCAACCGCGAGGTCCACCTGGCGTTCGAGGCCGCCGACGAGGAGGCGGTGCGCGAGTTTTATCGGGTGGCCGTCGAGTTGGGTGCCGAGCCGCTGCACGCGCCGCGGCTGTGGCCCGAATACCATCCCGGCTATTTCGGCGCGTTCGTGCGCGACCCCGACGGCAACAACGTCGAGGCTGTTTTCCACCGCGCGCTCCCGTAGGGTCGCGAGTATGGCCAGCACCGACGATGCCGCCGTGATCCAAGACCTGCTGCGCGACGCGTTCACCCGGTTGATCGAACACGTTGACCAGATCACCGAGGGATTGACCGAGGAGGTGTCGACCTATCGGCCGACGCCGGACGCCAACAGCATCGCCTGGCTGCTCTGGCACAGCGCGCGGGTGCAGGACATCCAGCTCGCCGACGTGGCCGGGGTCGAGCAGGTCTGGCTCCGCGACGGCTGGGTGGACCGGTTCGGACTGGACCTTCCGCGCAACGATATGGGCTACGGGCATTCACCCGACGACGTGGCCAAGGTGAAGGCACCCGCGGATCTGCTGTCCGGCTACTACCACGCGGTGCACCAGCTCACGTGCGGCTACATCGACGGGGTGACCGCCGAGGAGCTGGCCCGCGTCGTGGACACCAACTGGGATCCGCCGGTGACGGCGAGCGCGCGTCTGGTGAGCATCATCGACGACTGCGCCCAGCATCTCGGGCAGGCCGCGTACGTGCGGGGGATTGCGTAGATTCGCAGGCGTGCGATTCGCGGCGAGCGTGCTGTTGTGGCTCACCACCACGCTTGCGCTGGCGGTGACGATTCCCGCGGCGTGGACGCAACTGCACGTCATTGACACCGGCGGCTACGCCGCGATGGCGCGCGCCGCGGCGACCGACCCGGACCTACAGTCCGCGATGGCGGCCGAATTATCCACGCGGGCAATGGCTCTCATCGCCGAACATGGCGGGGGCCGCTATCCCGTTGACAGCTCCGAAGTGCGGGACGCGGCCAGCGCGTTTACCGCCGGGCCGGCCTTTCCGCCGTTGTTCGCCCAGGCCAACCGTGCGGCGCACGGCTGGCTGTTCGGCGACCCGGGGGCCGGCGAGAACGCCAATCAATGGGCGGTCGACGTGGCCCCGATGCTCAACGACGACTCGATCCGGCCGCTGCTTAGCCAGCACAACGTGACGGTCCCGGCAAAACTGACTGTCCCACTGACGGTTTCGTTGCCGCCTGCGCTGGGCGAGGGGCGGCTGAGCCGGCTGTCCACCTGGGGGCCGTGGGTGAGCGTGGGGGCGGCGGCGTTGTGCGGTGTCTGTGCGCTGCTCACGCTGGCCGCCGCGCGCCGCCGCGGCAAGGCGCTGAGCAGTCTGGGGGTGTCCGCGCTGCTGGTCGGCGCGGCTGGCTGGGCCGGCCTCGAGGTCGCCCGCCGCTACATCGACAAGGCGCTCAACCGCACCACCGGCGACATCCGGCGCGTCGCTGAGGTAATGGTCGGGCACGCCGAAGCCGGTCTGCACCAATGGCTTAACGTCACGTTGCTGGCGGGCGCCACCTTGGTGGGACTCGGCGTGGTCGTCGCGATGGTGGGCAGTCTCTGGAAGAAGCCCTGAGGCGCCCGCTACCCGAACGTGAACGAGAACACCTGCAATCCCTTGCTGACCCGCATGTCCAGCTGGTCGCGGTGCGCGGAGTCGTTTGCGACGATCCGGTGCAGGGTGGGCGCTCCGCCGATCGGCGTCGCGGTGGTCTTCCCGTCGCGGGTCACGGTGAGCGTGCCGGTGCCGCCGACGACGGCGTAGACATCTTTCGCGGTGTAGTTGAGCCGGATGGCGGAGTCGTCGCCCTCGGCGGTGGCGCCCTGGTCGTCCAGCGTCCAGCGGCCCTGCAGGGCGAACCTGTCCTCGGCCAGGGTCGGCGGGAAGCTCAGCGCGACGGTCCCCGCCTTGTAATCGCCACTGCCGCCGTAGTTTCCGGCGCGCTCGACGCCGAGGTAGGTCTCGGGCGTGAGCCGGGTCTGCGGGGTGGTGTCGGCCGAATTCGTCGGTGCGGGCAACCGCGCGTCGGGATGGGCGTTCGCGAGCAACTGGCGGATCAGTTTCTCGGTGCCGTCGTAGTCACCCTCGCCAAACTTCGTGTGCCGCACTTGCCCGTTCGCGTCGATCAGGTATTCGGCCGGCCAGTAGAGATTCTGGAAGTTGTTCCACGTCACGTAGTCGTTGTCCAGGGCGATGGAGTAGGGGATGTGCAGGTCAGCGGCGCCGCTGGCCACGTTCTCGGGAACGCGCTCGAACGCGTACTCCGGGGTGTGCACCCCGATGACGAGGAATCCGGCGTCGTGATACCGCTTGTACCAATCGATTACGTGTGGGATCGCGCGCTGACAGTTGATGCACGAGTAGGCCCAGAAGTCGATCAAGACGACCTTGCCGCGCACCTCGGCGGGGTCCAGCGGTTTGCCGTCCGGGGTGTTGAGCCACCCGGTGACGCCGGCCAGGGCGGGCGCCGGCCCGCACTGTTGCAGTTCGGCCGAACCGCTGGAGCAGTCGCTCAGCGCGCCGTCGACGGTGGTGCCGGGCGCGCTGAGCTGCAGCCCGCTGCCGTGCTTCGGCTGCTGTACGGGGTTCAGGCTGCGCCCGATGTCGTTGGCTCCCAGCTTGTTCTGCATCGCGGTCGTGTAGTCGGGGACGGCCCGCTGGAGCATCGCGGGCAGGTTGAACACCAACGCCACGGCCAGCACGATCATCGCGATCCCGCCGGCGATCTGGATCGCACGCTGCCGTCGCCGGAACGCGGCGACACGCTCGGCGACCCGCCGCCCGGCCAGCGCGAAGGCCAACAGCGGCAAGGCATTTCCGAGGGCGAACGTCGCCGTCAGTACCAGCGCGCCGGGACCGATCGACGACGTTCCGCCGGCGACCACGATCGCGGCCAGCACCGGACCCGCGCACGGCACGTAGAGCGCGCCCAACGTCAGGCCGAGGCCGAAACCGTCCGCGTTGGCGCCGATCTGGCGCTGCGGGAGGTAGGCGAACGGCCGCTCGATCAGGTGTTGGACGGGCGGGAAGATCAGCCCAAGGCCGATGAGGGTCAACACCACCAGCGCCGCCCACCGGATCGCGTCCTGCGGCAGGTGCAGCGCCGTCAGCAGCGCGGAGCCGAGCAGCGTGGCCAGGCTGAAGCTGCACACCAGTCCCGCGATCACCAAGTAGGGGCGGGCCACGGAACTCAGGCGGCGGGCGTCGGCTCGGGTACTGCCCGCACCGGAGAGCAGGAGCACGGGCAGCACCGGCAGGATGCACGGCGAGATACCGGTGATCAGGCCGCCGAGAAACCCGATCAGGGCGATGGTCTGCACGCGCTATCTCCAAGGACGCGACGGGCGCCGGACGGTGAGCATGGTTCCACCTTTACCCGTGTGCGCCACCGGTGAGAGTGACCTCACGCAAATCACGCGACGTGCGTTATACAAATCACACGATGTGCGTTACGCTCAGCCGGTGGCGCAACTAACATTCCAGCGCGCCCGCACTGAGGAAAAAAAGCGCCAACGTGCGGAGGCCCTCGTGGAAGCCGCACGCTCGCTGGCGCTGGAAACGGGCGTCGCGTCGGTCACCCTGACCGCGGTCGCCAGCCGCGCCGGAATTCACTATTCGGCGGTGCGTCGCTACTTCACCTCGCACAAGGAAGTGCTGCTGCGCCTGTCCGCCGAGGGGTGGGTGCGGTGGTCGAATACCGTGTCGGACAAGCTCGCCGAGCCCGGCGCCAAGTCGCCGTCGCACATCGCCGGGACGCTGGCCGAGGCGCTGGCCGACGATCCGCTGTTCTGCGACCTGCTGGCCAACCTGCACCTGCACCTCGAACACGAGGTGGACGCGGAGCGGGTCATCGAGGTCAGGCGCATCAGCACCGCCGCCACGCGCTCGCTCGCCGATTCCATCGAGAGCGCGCTGCCCGAACTGGGGCGGTCAGGGTCGCTCGACATCCTGCTGGCCGCGTACTCGCTGGCGGCTACCCTGTGGCAGGTTGCGAACCCGCCGGCTGACCTCACCGACGTCTACGCCGAGGAGCCGGAAGTGGCTCCGCCGGAGTGGAATCTGGACTTCGCGACCGCGCTGACGCGCCTGCTGACGGCCACGTGCATCGGCCTTATCTCGGGATCGGAATGAACAGGAAGGGAGGCCGCGGCGCTGTGGCTTGGCGAACTGCAACCGGTGTAAACGGTCCCGAGGTGTCCGAGCGCCCGGAACCTGAACCGACCGCGCAAGCCTCCGCCGCAAGCGGTATGGCGCAGGGCTCGGCCGGCAGCGAGGGCAAAAAGGTCGCTCCGCAGCGCTCCAGGACAAAGGCGTTTCTGGGGCGTTTCTGGCTGGTGCTCACGATCGTAGCCGTCGTCGCGCTCTCAGGATTCGTCGTATACCGATTGCACGGCGTCTTCGGCGTTCACAAAGGTTCGTTCGGTGGCGGCACCTCGGGTGAGGTTCTCGACGAGTTCAACGCCAAGACGATCACTCTCGAGGTCTGGGGTCCACCGGGCAGCACGGCAACCATCAACTACCTCGACGAAAACTCCCACCCGCAGCAGGCACTCAACGTGCCCTTGCCCTGGAGCAAAGTATTGAGTTCAACGAAGCCCGGCATCCCGGCAAACCTGGTGGCCCAAGGAGACGGCAGTTGGATCGCCTGCCAGTTCGTGGTGAACAAGCACGACGGGAGCGGTGACGTCATCAAGACTCCGAACCGCTCAGATCCCAACCAAACCGTGAACGCCTTCGTCTATTGCCTGGACAAGTCCGCATGAGCGAGCCAAGCGAGGCTCCGCCGCGCGTGGATCAGCCGCTGATCCCGCCGTTCCTGCCGCGAATGATCCATCGGCTGGCCCTGCCGATCGTCCTGGTGTGGTTGGGCATCGTGTTCGTCACCAACACCGTGGCCCCGCAGCTGGAGGTCGTCGCCAAGACCCACTCGGTGTCGATGAGCCCGACTGACGCGGCGTCCTTTCAGTCGATGATGAAGGTCGGATCGACGTTCAAAGAATTCAACTCCGACAACTCGGCCATGATCCTGCTGGAGGGCGACAAGCCGCTCGGGGCCGAAGCGCACCGGTACTACGACGAGATCGTCAGGCGCGTTGAGCAAGACAAGAAGCACGTTCAGCACGTCCAGGATTTCTGGAGTGATCCGCTGACGGCGGCGGGTTCCCAGAGCCACGACCAAAAGGCCGCGTACGTCCAGGTTTACCTCGCCGGCAACATGGGCGGCGGGCTGGCCAACGAGTCCGCCGCGGCGGTCCGCAAGATCGTGGACTCGGTGCCCGCACCGCCGGGAATCAAGGCCTACGTCACCGGCGCGGGCCCGTTGTTCGCCGACCAGTCCCACGCGGGTGAGAAGGGCGTAGCGAAGGTCACGCTCGTCACGTTTTTGGTGATCATCGTGATGCTGCTGTTCGTGTACCGGTCGGTGAGCATCGTCCTGATCATGCTGGCCATGGTGTTCATCGAGCTGGCAGCCGCCCGCGGCGTCGTCGCGACGCTCGGTAACTACGGCATCATGGGGCTGTCGACGTTCGCCAACAACATGCTGGTGCTGATGGCGATCGCTGCCGGGACGGATTACGCGATCTTCGTGGTCGGCCGCTATCACGAGGCCCGTGGGCTGGGCGAGACCCGCGAACAAGCGTTCTACACCATGTTCCACAGCACCGCGCATGTCGTGCTGGGATCGGGCCTGACCATCGCCGGCGCGATGTACTGCCTGAGTTTCTGCCGGCTGCCGTACTTCCAATCGCTGGGAGTGCCTTGTGCGGTCGGCATGCTGGTCGCGGTCCTCGCGGCGTTGACGCTGGCTCCGGCCGTGCTCACGGTGGCGTCGTTCTTCAAGCTCATGGATCCGAAGCGCAAGCTGCAGACCCAGGGCTGGCGTCGCATGGGCACCGCGGTCGTCCGCTGGCCCGCGCCCGTTCTCGCGGTGACCATCGCGGTCGCATTGGTCGGCCTGCTCGCCCTGCCCGGTTACAAAACGGACTACGACAACCGCCACTTCCTGCCGGCGGACACCCCGGCCAATGTCGGCTACGCCGCCGCGGACCGGCACTTCGACCAGGCTCGGCTCAATCCTGAGCTGTTGATGATCGAAACCGATCACGACCTGCGTAACCCCGCCGACTTCATCGTCCTGGACAAGGTCGCCAAGGCGGTCTTCCACATCCCCGGTATCGGCCGGGTGCAGACCATCACCCGGCCGCTGGGCACGCCACTCGACCACAGCACCCTCGGCTTTCAGATGGGCGCGCAAGCCGCGGGCCGGATCCAGACCCAGCACTACCAAGAGGAGCAGGCGAACAATCTGCTCAAGCAGGCCGACGAGCTGCACAAGACGATGGCGACGCTGCACGAGCAGATGCAGGTGACCCAGGATCTCAGCAACACCACGCACGAAACCACCAAGCTCACCAGAGAAACCGTGGAGATCACCGAGAGGTTGCGCGACGACATCGCCAACTTCGACGACTTCCTCCGGCCGATCCGCAGCTACTTCTACTGGGAGAAGCACTGTTACGACATCCCGGCCTGCTGGGCACTCCGGTCGGTCTTCAACGCGCTCGACGGCATCGACCAGGTGGCCCAGAACATCGTGAACCTGAGCGCGAACCTGGACAAGCTGGACAAGATTCAGCCGAAGCTGGTGGCGCTGATACCGCCGCAGATCGAGAGCCAGCAGCGCAACCTCGACACCATCATGTCGAACTATGCGATCACGCAGGGCCTTAACGAACAGGCGAAAGCGCAGGCCGACAACGCCACCGCGCAGGGCGATGCCTTCGACAAAGCGAAGAACGACGACACGTTCTACCTTCCGCCGGAGGCGTTCAAGAGCCCGGACTTCGCGCGAGGTCTCAAACAGTTCATCTCGCCGAACGGGCACGCCGTCCGGCTGATCATCTCCCATGAAGGCGACCCGGCGACTCCTGAGGGCATCAAGCACATCGAACCGATCAAGCAGGCCGTGCACGAGGCGATCAAGGGCACCCCCTGGGAGGGCGCCAAGGTCTACCTCGGCGGCACCGCCGCGACGTACAAGGACATGCACGACGGTTCCGACATCGACCTGCTGATCGCCGGAATCGCCGCCGCCACACTGATTTTCATTATCATGCTGGTGATCACCCGAAGCGTCGTGGCGGCCGTCGTGATCGTCGGTACGGTGTTGCTGTCGCTGGGCGCCTCATTCGGACTCTCCGTGCTCTTATGGCAGTACATCCTGGGCATGAAGTTGCACTGGATGGTGCTGGCGATGGCGGTCATCCTGCTGCTGGCGGTCGGCTCGGACTACAACCTGCTGCTGATATCGCGGTTCAAAGAGGAAATCCACGCCGGACTCAAAACCGGGACGATCCGCGCGATGGCCGGTTCGGGCTCGGTGGTGACATCCGCCGGACTGGTGTTCGCCGCCACGATGGCCACGTTCATGTTCAGCCCGCTGCTGGTGATGGCCCAGGTGGGTACGACGATCGCGCTGGGTCTGCTGTTCGACACCTTGATCGTGCGGTCGTTCATGACACCGTCGCTGGCCACCTTGCTCGGGCGCTGGTTCTGGTGGCCCCAGCACGTGCGCCCACGACCGGCCAGCACGATGCTGCGACCGTACGGACCGCGTCCCGCCGTGCGCGAGCTGATCCTCAACGACGTCGACGAGCACCCGGCAGGCGGAGTGGTGCAGCCGCGCTGATTCGCCTTCGCCGGAAAATGCAACTGCCGACGCCCCTCCTGGGAAACGCGCCGGCAGTTGTACTTTCGCGGGCCGTCAGGCGGCCGTGCGGATTACGACCAGTTCCACACCGACATGTCGCCGGGCGGGTACGTGTTGCAGATGTCGGTGGCCTTGGCCACCACGCCCTTGTTGTTCCAGAAGATCTTCATGTGGTTGGGCCAGGCCAGCCACAGCGGATCGGCCTGCGGCGCATAGAAGTTCTCGGAGTAGTTCCGGCGGTCCGCCGGCGACAACGCGTAGAACCAGTGCGCCTTGTCGATCGCGGCCTGGTTGACGTTGGGGTGGTTGTTGAAGTCGATCATGTAGCGCTGGTAATACACGGGGCTGGTATCCCGGGCGGCCGCCAGGATCTGCTCAGCGTCACACGTGGTGTTGATCATCCGGCGGGGGATGGGAAAGTCCTCCGTGGAGTCGGCTACCGCGGTCGACGGGAAAATCGCAGCGGTAACACCCAGAGCAAGGAACGCGGCGCCTGCACGCAGGCCGGTACTCAGCCGAGACATAGCTGTTACGGTAGCACTTTTTGGGGCCCCGGGGACATTTCCCAGGTCACTGCCAGGATTTGGCTAGCCTGTCTCAGTATCAGTCCCGATCAGGGACGATGACGTGCGTGGGGTCGGGTCGCAGCTCCGGTGGGGCCTGGCTGTAGTCCCCGAAAGGGCCGTCGCGGCGCTCGACGGCGGCCCGCACGCCCTCGGTCTCGGCGATCTTGATGAAGCCGAGCGCGTCGGGCGTATTGCGCATCAGGCCGTCGAGGATCCCGCCCAGCGTCTGGGTGGAGGCCAGCCCCATGTTCTCGTAGGCCTGGTTGACGATCAGCTTCTGCGCCTGCAACTGCGACAACGGGATCTGCGCCAGTTCGGCCGCGATCTCGGCCACCCGCGCTTCCAGCCGCTCGAAGGGCACCGCCTCGTTGATCAGCTCGATCTCGGCGGCCTGCACGCCGGTCAGGGGGCGCCCGGTCAGCGAGTGCCACTTCACCTTGGCCAGGCCCAGCCGGTAGAGCCACATCCCGGTCAGGTACGCGCCCCACATCCTGCTGTAGGGTGTGCCGATCACGGCGTCCTCGCTGGCGATGACGAGATCGGCGCACAGCGCGTAGTCGCTGGCCCCGCCGACGCACCAGCCGTGCACCTGGGCGATCACCGGTTTGGATGCCCGCCAGATGGCCATGAATTTCTGCGTCGGCCCGGTCGCGCGGGCGCTGACCATCGCGAAGTCCTTGCCGGGATCCCACTTCCCGTCGGTCATCATCGACTCACCCCAGTGCTGGAACCCGCCACCGAAGTCGTAGCCGCCGGAGAACGCCCGGCCCGCCCCGCGCAGCACGATGACCTTGACCGCCGGGTCGCGCTCGGCCAGGCCGACGGCGGCCTCGATCTCGTCGGGCATGGGCGGCACGATCGTGTTCAGCTGCTCGGGCCGGTTCAGGGTGATGGTGGCGATCGGGCCGGCCGTCGTGTACAGCAGCGTCTCGAAGTCGGGCATCGCTAGCGCTCCTCGGTGGGCGGGTCGGCCTCACGGTTCTCCGGCGAGGAGGCGTAGATCCGGCCGCCGATCTTCAGATACGGCGTGGTGAGGTAGGCCGAGAAGGCGACGATGGCCGAAAAGATCGTCGCCGCGGCGACGCCGTTGGGCCACAGCTGTCCGGTCCCCACCGCGAAGCAGACGATGCCGATGATCGCGGTCGCCCAGTAAAGCCGGCGGCCGGCGCGTCGGTGCTTGACGAAGCGGTAGCGCGCCTGTGCCGCCGAGGCCAGGATGAAGATCAATCCTGTCGCCAGCAGGGTGAGTTCGATGCGTTGGATCGCTGACACGTCGACGATCCTATGTGCGCGCGAGCGTCTGCCATAGGAACGAATACGTCAACGCCGACTTGAACGCGACCTGCTCGTTGTCGGCGGCACCGGCGTGACCCCCCTCGATGTTCTCGTAGTAGAACACCGGATGGCCGGCGGCCTCGAGCGCCGCCGTCATCTTGCGGGCGTGACCCGGATGCACCCGGTCGTCGCGGGTGGAGGTGGTCATCAGCACCGGCGGATACCGGCGCGTCGCCGAAATGTTCTGGTAGGGCGAGTATTCGGCGATGAATTCCCAGTCATCGGGATTGTCCGGGTCGCCGTATTCGGCCATCCACGAGGCGCCGGCCAGCAGCAGGTGGTAGCGCTTCATGTCCAGCAGCGGCACGCTGCACACCAGCGCGCCGAATTTCTCGGGGTACCGGGTGAGCATGATGCCCATCAGCAGGCCGCCGTTGCTGCCGCCCTGCGCGCCGAGCTGGCCGACCGTGGTGATGCCGCGCTCCACCAAATCGGTTGCCACGGCGGCGAAGTCCTCGGCCACTTTGTGCCGGCCCTCGCGGATCGCCTGGGTGTGCCACGCGGGACCGTATTCGCCGCCGCCGCGAATGTTGGCCAACACGTACGTGCCGCCGCGGGCCAGCCACAGCCGGCCCAGCACGCCGCTGTAACCGGGTGTGTTCGACGATTCGAATCCGCCGTAGCCGTAGAGCAGGGTGGGTGCCGGCCCATCGGACGTCGCGCCGCGGGGCCGCACCACAAAGTAGGGGATCGGCGTGCCGTCCTTCGACTTCACGAAATGCTGTGCCACGGAGATGTTTTCGGCATCGAAGAATGCCGGAGCGGACTTGAGCTGTTCGAGTGCCCCACCGTCGGTGCCCCGCATCAGTCGCGACGGGGTGTCGAATCCACTGGAATCGAGGAAGAATTCGTCCCCGGTGTCGTCGGCGGAGACGACGACGGTGTTGGTGGCCGGGGGAATTCCGGCCACCGGTTCGCGTCGCCAGTCGCCCCGTGACGATCGCGATGGCGGCGTCGCGATCTCGACGCGGCTGGCCACGTCGACCAGAGAGACGATCAACAGACGGTCGCGGGTCCACGCGTAGTGGTTGAGCGCCGTGTGCTCATCGGGTTCGAAGACCACGTGCAATTGGGCTGTGCCGGCGAGGAACTCCTCGTAGCCGGCGGCCAGCAGCGACCCGGCGCCGTAGGTCGTGTCGTTAAAGAACCAATCGCTGCGCAACTCGACCAGTAGCCATTCGCGGTGCAGGCTCACGCTGGCGTCGGTGGGGGCGTCGATGCGGATCAGTTCGGAGCCACGCAACTCGTAGAGTTCTTCGTTCCAGAAGTCCAGGGCCCGGCCGATCAGGGTGCGTTCGAAGCCGGGAATCCGGCTGGCGCTTGCCGCCACGTTCACGTCGGAACGCGCACCCTCGAAGACCGTCTCGGCCTCGGCCAGGGGCGTGCCCCGGCGCCACCGCTTGACCACCCGCGGATAGCCGGAATCGGTGAGCGTGTCGGGGCCGAAGTCGGTGCCGACCAGGACGGTGTCGGGGTCTTCCCAGCTGACCTGCGACTTGGCTTCCGGCAGCTCGAACCCGTCGGTGACGAATTCCCTTGTCAGCATGTCGAATTCACGCACGATGGAGGCGTCTGAACCGCCTCGGGAGAGGCTGACCAGCGCGCGGGTGTACTCGGGGTAGATGACGGCGGCACCGGCCCATACCCATTTCTCGCCATCGGCCCGGCCCAGCTCGTCGATGTCGATCAGCACGTCCCACTCAGGGGTTTCGGTGCGGTAGCTGTCCAGGGTGGTGCGCCGCCAGAGCCCGCGGGGGTTGGCGGCGTCACGCCAGAAGTTGTAGAGGTACTCGCCGCGGCGCACCACATAGGGGATGCGGGCGTCGGTGTCGAGCACCTCTAGCGCCTCGGTGCGCATCCGCTCGAAATCGGCGTCGCGGAAGCGGGCCAGCGTCGGCTCGTTGCGCGCCCGAACCCAGTCCAGCGCCTCGTCACCGCTGACGTCCTCGAGCCAGAGGTACGGGTCCTCGTTGTCTTGCGGGTCGGTGCGGGCTTGTGACGTCATGGAAGCCATTGTGTCTCCGGCGGTACTGTGAGGTGTATTACATAGCCGAACGAGGAGTGAGAGCAGTGACCGTTTTCGCACGTCCAGGTGCTTCCGGGGCGTTGATGTCGTATGAGTCTCGCTACGAGAACTTCATCGGGGGGCAGTGGGTTCCGCCGGCGCAGGGTCGCTACTTCGAGAACCCGACACCGGTCACCGGCCAGACGTTCTGCGAGGTGGCCCGCTCGGATGAGGCCGACGTCGACAAGGCGCTCGACGCCGCCCACGCGGCCGCACCGGCGTGGGGCAAGACGGCGCCTGCCGAACGCGCGGCGATCCTGAACAAGATCGCCGACCGCATCGACGAGCACACCGCCGCGCTGGCCGTGGCCGAGGTCTGGGACAACGGCAAGCCGATCCGCGAGGCACTGGCCGCCGATATTCCCTTGGCGGCCGACCACTTCCGGTACTTCGCCGCGGCGCTGCGCGCGCAGGAGGGCTCGCTGAGCCAGATCGACGACGACACCGTCGCCTACCACTTCCACGAGCCGCTCGGCGTGGTCGGGCAGATCATTCCGTGGAACTTCCCCATCCTGATGGGCGCCTGGAAACTGGCGCCCGCCCTGGCGGCCGGCAACGCGGTGGTGCTCAAACCCGCTGAGCAGACGCCGGTTTCGGTCCTCTACCTGATGTCGCTGATCGGTGACCTGCTGCCGCCCGGGGTGATCAACGTCGTCAGCGGGTTCGGCGCCGAGGCCGGTAAGCCGCTGGCGTCGAGCAACCGGATCGCCAAGATCGCGTTCACCGGCGAGACCACCACCGGGCGACTGATCATGCAGTACGCGTCGCAGAACCTGATCCCGGTCACCCTGGAGCTCGGGGGCAAGAGCCCCAACATCTTCTTCTCCGACGTGATGGCCAAGGGCCCGGAAGGTCAGGCCTATCAGGACAAGGCGCTGGAGGGCTTCACGATGTTCGCCCTCAACCAGGGCGAGGTGTGCACCTGCCCGTCGCGCAGCCTGGTCCAGGCCGACATCTACGACGAGTTTCTGGAGCTGGCCGCGATCCGCACCAAGGCCGTCCGGCAGGGCGATCCGCTGGACTCCGAGACCATGCTGGGATCGCAGGCCTCCAACGATCAGCTGGAAAAGGTGTTGTCCTACATCGAAATCGGCAAGGGCGAGGGCGCCAAGGTGATCACCGGTGGCGAACGCGCCGAACTCGGCGGCGACCTGTCCGGCGGCTTCTACATGCAGCCCACGATCCTGGGCGGCGACAACTCGATGCGGGTCTTCCAGGAGGAGATCTTCGGGCCGGTGGTGGCGGTGACGTCGTTCTCCGATTACGACGACGCCATGTCGATCGCGAATGACACCCTCTACGGACTGGGCGCGGGGGTGTGGAGCCGCGACGGCAACACCGCCTACCGGGCCGGCCGCGACATCCAGGCCGGCCGGGTGTGGGTGAACTGCTACCACGTCTATCCCGCCCACGCGGCGTTCGGCGGCTACAAGCAGTCCGGCATCGGCCGGGAGAACCACAAGATGATGCTCGACCACTACCAGCAGACCAAGAACATGCTGGTGTCCTATTCCGAGAAGGCGCAAGGGTTCTTCTGATGCAGCGGCGCCGTGATGCCGCCGGGCCCCCAGCCGGGGTCGCCATCACCGCCCCGGCCGCCGAACTGCTGGCGCGGCT
Organism: Mycobacterium sp. NTMscope_MAC_269; assembly: GCF_976985695.1. Lineage (NCBI taxonomy): Bacteria > Bacillati > Actinomycetota > Actinomycetes > Mycobacteriales > Mycobacteriaceae > Mycobacterium > Mycobacterium sp. NTMscope_MAC_269. The sequence goes on along the minus strand of NZ_OZ335668.1, from coordinate 4,114,911 downwards.
GCAGGCGGCCCACGGCCCGGTGATGTTCCACCAGTCCGGCGGCTGCTGCGACGGATCGTCGCCGATGTGCTACCCGCTGGGCGACTTCCTCGTGGGCGATCGCGACGTCCTGTTGGGCGTGCTCGATGTCGGGCCCGAGGGGGTGCCGGTGTGGATTTCGGGACCGCAATACGCGGCCCACTATCGCGACAAGCACACCCAATTGGTGATCGACGTGGTGCCCGGTCGCGGCGGCGGATTCAGCCTGGAAGCGCCTGAGGGGGTGCGGTTTCTGTCTCGCGGCCACGCCTTCACCGCGCAGGAACAGGCGTTTTTGGCCGGCGCGCCGGTCATCACGGGCGCCGGTTACGAGCGTGGTGAACGCCCCGCGGCACGGGGTCCGGTACTGGCCGACGCCGGAGCCCAGACATGCCCTCCGCGTGGGTAGCCGCAGTACAGTCGAGAAAGTGATTCCCCTGCCCCGTCCCTGGTTACTGGCCGGCGCGATGCTGATCGGAAGCGCGGTCGGGGCATTGGCCTGCGTGGCGTACACCGTGGTGGTCCACGCCAGCGTCCGCCCGGATATCGCGATCGCGTCGGTGGTCGGCATCCCCAGCGTCGTCGGGCTGACGATGATTCTGTTTTCCGGGCGCCGGTGGGTCACCATGCTGGGCGCGTTCATCCTGGCGGTGGCGCCGGGCTGGTTCGGTGTGCTCGTCGCGTTGCGGGTGACCGCCGGTGCCTGACGACAAGGACGCCGCGAGCCCCGGGACCGAAGCCTTCGTGCCGGATTTCTCCGACGATGACGCCGAGGACACCGGCACCCAGTCCTGGGTCCCCGATTTCGACTCCGATTCCGACGACGACGACGTGGGCACCCGCGAGCGGCCCGCGGCGACTGAGACCGAACCGGCGGAAGAGCCCGAACCGGAGGTCGCCCCCGGATCCGCCGGCCCCGTGCAGTCGGTCACCGTCCCCGGTCGCTACTTCTCCGTCAAGTGGTGGAAGTTGGCCCTGGTGCTCCTCGGCGTGTGGGCCGTCGCGGCCCTGGTCGGGCTGGGCCTGTTCTCGTGGTGGTACGACTCGATCGACAAGACTCCCGCGCTGTTCGCGGTGCTGGTCTACGTCGCGGTGTGCGTGGTCGCCGGTGTGCTGCTCGCGATGGTGCACGGCAGGCCGCTGGTCTCCGCGCTGTCGGTGGCGGTCTTGTCCGGGCCGTTCGCCGCCGTGGCCGGCGCGGCGCCGTTGTACGGCTATTACTACTGCGAGCGAGTGGGCCACTGTCTCGTCGGCGTCATTCCGTATTGACGCCTCGCCCGGGCGGCCACCAGCGGGCATGGCCCACTAGGGTGGGCTCGTGACTTCTCACTATGACGTCGTCGTCCTCGGAGCCGGTCCCGGTGGATATGTCGCGGCCATTCGCGCCGCACAACTGGGGCTCAGCGTCGCGGTCGTCGAGCCGAAATACTGGGGTGGAGTTTGCCTCAACGTCGGCTGCATTCCGTCCAAGGCGCTGCTGCGCAATGCCGAACTCGCGCACATCTTCACCAAAGAGGCCAAAACCTTTGGCATCAGCGGCGAGGCGACCTTCGACTACGGGGTCGCCTTCGACCGCAGCCGCAAGGTGGCCGAGGGCCGCGTCGCCGGCGTGCACTTCCTGATGAAGAAGAACAAAATCACCGAGATCCATGGCTACGGCCGGTTCACCGACGCCAACACGATCTCGGTCGAGCTCAACGAGGGCGGCACCGAAACCGTCACCTTCGACAACGCCATCATCGCCACCGGCAGCAGCACCCGCCTGGTCCCCGGCACCTCGCTGTCGGCCAACGTGGTCACCTACGAGGAACTGATCATGTCCCGGGAGCTGCCGGAATCGATCATCATCGCCGGTTGCGGAGCGATCGGCATGGAGTTCGGCTATGTGCTGAAGAACTACGGCGTCGACGTGACCGTGGTCGAGTTCTTGCCGCGCGCCCTGCCCAACGAGGACGCCGACGTCTCCAAGGAGGTCGAGCGGCAGTTCAAGAAGCTGGGCGTCAAGATCCTCCTCGGAACGAAGGTCGAGTCCATTTCCGACAACGGCTCGGAGGTGACCGTCGCCGTCAGCAAGGACGGTGACTCACAGGAACTCAAGGCCGCGAAGGTGTTGCAGGCCATCGGTTTTGCGCCCAACGTCGAGGGCTTCGGCCTGGAGGCGGCCGGGGTCGCGCTGACCGACCGCAAGGCCATCGGCATCACCGACTACATGCGCACCAACATCGAGCACATCTACGCGATCGGCGACGTCACCGGGAAGCTGCAGCTGGCCCACGTCGCCGAGGCCCAGGGCGTGGTGGCGGCCGAAACCATCGCCGGCGCAGAGACTTTGGCGCTCGGTGATTACCGGATGATGCCGCGCGCGACGTTCTGCCAGCCCAACGTCGCCAGCTTCGGGCTGACCGAGGAGCAGGCCCGCGAGGAGGGCCACGACGTGGTGGTGGCGAAGTTCCCGTTCACCGCGAACGGCAAGGCTCACGGTGTCGGCGACCCCAGCGGGTTCGTCAAGCTGATCGCCGACTCCAAATACGGTGAGCTGCTGGGCGGACATCTGGTCGGCCACGACGTCTCCGAGCTGCTCCCGGAGCTGACGCTGGCGCAGAAGTGGGACCTGACGGCCACCGAGCTGGCCCGCAACGTGCACACCCACCCGACCATGTCCGAGGCGCTGCAGGAATGCTTCCACGGCCTGACCGGACACATGATCAACTTCTGAGCCGCCCATGATTCGCACCGTCACGCCTCAGGCGATCGCGGGGGCCCTCGGTGGCCTGGCGACCGGTTATGTCGTGTGGTTGCTGGGCATTTCGACCGGGGACAACGCCACGGCGGGCCAGTGGGGTCCGCTGGTGTTGCTGGCCTCGGTGGTGCTGGGAATCGGCGCGGGGATCTGGGGCGCCTGGCAGCTGCGGAGGGGGAAGCAGGGCTGGGCCGCTTTCGCCTTCGGCCTGCCGGTACTTCCCGTGATCCTGACGCTGGCCATCCTGGCCGACGTCTACCTATAGCTGCCTCGGATTGTCCAGCGGAATCTCGAGCGCGGCCATCGTCGCGGCCAGACCGTCGTATTGGCTTGCGAGCAAGCAGAATTCGATCAGTTGCCGCCGGTCCAGGTGAGTCGCCAGCTCGCGCCAGGTGCTGTCGGTGACGGTGCGGCCGTTGACGAACTCGTCGGTCGCCGCCAGCAGCGCCTGCTGACGCACGGTGAGGCGACCCTCGACCGGGTCCAGCCGTTGCGGCCACGCGAAGATCGCGGCCTGCGTGTCCGCGTCCAGCCCGGCCCTCCGCGCCATTCGGCGATGGTGCTGCAGTTCGTATTCGCAGGCCCGCAGGTGCCCGACCCGCAGGATCACCAGCTCGGTATCGATGGTCGGGAGCTTGCCGCGCAGCAGCCGGCCCCCGTAGGCCAGCCACGTCCAGAACAGCAGCTGGCGCTGGCCCAGCGTGGTGAACAGGTGCATCTCCGGCGCGCGCACCGTGCGCGCGCCCAGCTTCGCGATCACCCAATTGATCGGTCCCAGTTGGCGGAATCGCCCGGGCGGGATGCGGCCCTCGGAACTCATGCGCCGCTCCTCCTCATCGCTTCGCTTTGCATCGTCGTCGGCGGGTCGGCTCACGGTTGGGTCACCAGGTAAGGGGACACGGTGCTGCGATGCTCGTCGAGATCGAGCGCGCGCCCGAGCGCCGGGAAGGCGCGCTGCGGGCAGTTGTCGCGTTCGCAGACACGGCATCCCGCGCCGATCGGTGTGGAGATCTCCCCCGACAAGTCGAGTCCTTCCGAGTAGACGAGCCGGTGAGCGTGGCGAAGCTCGCAGCCCAGGCCGATCGCGAAGGTCTTACCGGGCTGACCATACCGGGCCGCGCGTCGTTCCACGGTGCGGGCCACCCACATGTAGTTGCGGCCGTCGGGCATCTGGGCGATCTGGACCAGGATCTGGCCCGGATTGGCGAACGTTTCGTAGACGTTCCACAGCGGGCAGGTGCCACCGCTGGAGGAGAAGTGAAAACCGGTGGCGGACTGGCGTTTCGACATGTTTCCGGCGCGGTCGACCCGGACGAACGAGAACGGCACGCCGCGCATCGACGGGCGCTGCATCGTCGAAAGCCGGTGTGCGATGGTCTCGTAACTGATCGAGTAGAACGACGACAACCGCTCGACGTCATAGCGGAAATTCTCTGCGACGTCGTGGAATTGGCGATAGGGGAGCACGGCGGCCGCGGCGAAGTAGTTGGCCAGACCGAGCCGGGCGAGCGTGTGCGACTCGTCGCTGGTGAATTTCCCTTGCGCGACCAGGCTGTCGATCAGATCCCCGAACTCGAGGTAGGCCAGTTCGGCGGCCATCTTGAACACCTGCTGCCCCAACGACAGGTGATTGCTGATCTCCAGCGTCTTGGTGGCGGGGTCGTAGCGGTGCAGCACGGTGTCGCCGAGGTCGATGCGGCGGTTGATGTGCACCCCGTGCACCTCGGTGAGCCGGCGGGTCAACTCCCGGGCCAAATCGCCGTGGTGCAACCGCATTTTGATGGTGAGGTCCTCGGCGGCGGTGTCCAGCTCGTGCAGGTAGTTCTGCCGTTGGTAGAAGTAGTCGCGCACTTCCTCGTGCGGCATGGAAATGGACCCAGACCCAGAGCTTGAGCCGCTGCCGTCGGAGTACCGCTCCTCGGTGGCGGCCGCGAGCTGTGCGGTGGTGATCCGGTAGCGCCGGTGCAGGTTGACGACCGCGCGCGCCAGCCCAGGATGGGCGCTGACCATCTCCGCGACCTCGGTCGGGTCGACATCGATGTCCAGGTCCCGGTCCATGGTGACCTCGCGCAGCTCGGCGACCAGCCGGGTGTCGTCCTGCGAGGAGAAAAAGGTGGCGTCCACCCCGAACACCTCGGTGATGCGCAGCAGCACGGCCACCGTCAGGGGGCGAACGTCATGCTCGATCTGGTTGAGGTAGCTCGGCGAGATCTCCAGCATCTGCGCCAGCGCGGCCTGGGAAAATCCGCGCTCGTTGCGCAGCTGGCGGATGCGCGAGCCGACGAACGTCTTGGACACTTCTCCGAGGTTACCGGGCCTTGCGAAGCTATGGTTCGCAGAGTTGGCATCGGGTCTCCCGCGTCGCGATCGGTGTCGATTGGTGTTCGGCGGGCCCCGTTGGCATGATTCGACCGGGGCCTTGGGCCTTAGCCTGGGGTGACCACGAGGAGGAAACGGGGAGCTAGTGGGGACGGTGGCCGTGAGCCTGGACAAACAACTGATGCCGGTGCCCGACGGTCACCCTGACGTTTTCGACCGCCAGTGGCCGTTGCGGGTCGGCGATATCGACCGCACAGGCCGGCTGCGGCTGGACGCCGCGTGCCGGCACATCCAGGACATCGGCCAGGACCAGCTGCGCGAGATGGGTTTCGAGGAGACCCACCCGCTGTGGATCGTCCGGCGCACCATGGTCGACCTGATCCGGCCCGTCGAGTTCAGCGACATGCTGCGGATGCGCAGATGGTGCTCGGGCACCTCGAACCGGTGGTGCGAGATGCGGGTCCGCATCGACGGCAAGCGCAAGGGCGGCCTCATCGAGTCCGAGGCCTTCTGGATCAACATCAACCGCGAAACCCAGATGCCCTCCCGCATCGCCGACGACTTCCTGGCGGGGCTGCACAAGACGACGTCCGTGGACCGGTTGCGGTGGAAGTCCTATCTCAAGCCGGGCAGCCGGGACGACGCGGTCGAGATCCACGAGTTTCCCGTCCGGGTCACCGACATCGACCTGTTCGACCACATGAACAACTCGGTGTACTGGAGCGTGGTCGAGGACTACCTGGCCTCGCACACCGATCTGATGCGGACGCCGTTGCGCATCACCATCGAGCACGAGGCGCCGGTGGCGCTGGGGGACAAGCTGGAGATCATTTCGCACGTCCACCCCGCCGGATCGACCGAGCAATTCGGTCCCGGCCTCGCCGATCGCACTGTTACAACGCTCACATACGCCGTCGGTGACGAGACAAAAGCCGTCGCCGCCTTGTTTGCTCGGTAGCAGGACAAGCGTCCCGGTTAAATCACGCTGTGACCTGCGGCTTTGGGGTTACTGACGGGTAGCTTCTGAAACGGTCAAGCTTGTTAGCAACTTAACAAGATTCGCAAATTCGCGCGTTCCCGTTGCTGAAATTGGCAACTGAAACGGGTGGACCGCCCCCCTTGAGCTGTGCCATCTTCGAGTTAGCACACCAGTGAAGTTGAGCCACTAGCTACCGCCGGTGAGGCGTTCAGCAACTCAGTAGTGAAGATCGTGAAGGAGCATGCCCATGTCTGTCGTTGGCACCCCCAAAAGCGCCGAACAGATCCAGAAGGACTGGGACACCAACCCGCGATGGAAGGACGTCACCCGCACCTACAGCGCCAAGGACGTCGTCGCCCTGCAGGGCACCGTCGTCGAGGAGGCGACCCTGGCCCGTCGCGGCGCCGAGGTGCTGTGGGAGCAGCTCCACGACCTCGAGTACATCAACGCCCTGGGCGCGCTGACCGGCAACATGGCCGTCCAGCAGGTGCGCGCCGGCCTGAAGGCCATCTACCTGTCGGGCTGGCAGGTCGCCGGTGACGCGAACCTGTCCGGGCACACCTACCCCGACCAGAGCCTCTACCCGGCCAACTCGGTGCCGCAGGTGGTCCGCCGGATCAACAATGCGCTGCTGCGCGCCGACGAGATCGCCAAGGTCGAGGGCGACACCTCGGTGAAGAACTGGCTGGCGCCGATCGTCGCCGACGGTGAGGCCGGTTTCGGTGGCGCGCTCAACGTCTACGAGCTGCAGAAGGCCATGATCGCGGCCGGTGTGGCGGGCTCGCACTGGGAAGACCAGCTGGCCTCGGAGAAGAAGTGTGGTCACCTGGGCGGCAAGGTGCTGATCCCGACCCAGCAGCACATCCGCACCTTGACCTCGGCCCGCCTGGCGGCCGACGTGTGCGACGTTCCGACCGTCGTCATCGCCCGGACCGACGCCGAGGCGGCCACGCTGATCACCTCCGACGTCGACGAGCGCGACCAGCCGTTCATCACCGGTGAGCGCACCAAGGAAGGCTTCTACCGGGTCCGCAACGGCCTGGAGCCCTGCATCGCGCGGGCCAAGGCGTACGCGCCGTACTCCGACCTGATCTGGATGGAGACCGGCACGCCGGATCTCGAGCTCGCCGCCAAGTTCGCCGAGGGCGTCAAGTCCGAGTTCCCCGACCAGATGCTGGCCTACAACTGCTCGCCGTCGTTCAACTGGAAAAAGCACCTCGATGACTCGACCATCGCGAAGTTCCAAAAGGAGCTTGGCGCAATGGGATTCAAATTCCAGTTCATCACGCTGGCCGGCTTCCACGCCCTGAACTACTCGATGTTCGATCTGGCCTACGGTTACGCCCGCAACCAGATGAGCGCCTACGTCGAGCTGCAGGAGCGCGAGTTCGCCGCCGAGGAGCGTGGCTACACCGCCACCAAGCACCAGCGTGAGGTGGGTGCCGGCTACTTCGACCGTATCGCCACCACCGTGGACCCGACCTCGTCGACGACCGCGCTGACCGGCTCCACCGAAGAGGGCCAGTTTCACTGAGCCCGCTTGCCGCGCCGAGTGTGCACCTGCTGCGAGAATTCGGCCGAATTTTCGCGCTGGCTACACGCTCGTCGCACCGAGAATGAGATGAAGTAGCGTAGGCCCCGCCCAGGCCAACCCTGGGCGGGGCCTATTGCGGTGCAAGACGATACGGCCACCGCAGAGAACCGGAGAGAATTCAGTGAGTGACGCAGCGATTCAGCGAGTAGGCGTCGTCGGCGCCGGCCAGATGGGATCCGGCATCGCCGAGGTCTCGGTCCGCGCCGACGTCGACGTGACGGTGTTCGAGACCACCGAGGCCCTCATCACGGCGGGGCGCAACCGCATCGTCAAGTCGCTGGAGCGCGGCGTCAGCGCGGGCAAGGTCACCGAGCGCGAACGCGACCGCGCGCTGAGCAAGCTCACCTTCACCACCGACCTCAACGACCTCGCCGACCGCCAGCTGGTCATCGAGGCGATCATCGAAGACGACGCCGTCAAGGCGCAGGTCTTCGCCGAACTCGACCGCGTGATCACCGATCCCGACGCGGTGCTGGCCTCCAACACCTCCAGCATCCCGATCATGAAGATCGCCGCGGCCACCAAGAACCCGCAACGCGTGCTGGGCCTGCACTTCTTCAACCCGGTCCCGGTGCTGCCGCTGGTCGAGCTGGTCAGCACGCTGGTCACCGACGAGGCGGCCGCCGCCCGCACCGAAGAGTTCGCGAGCGCGGTCCTGGGCAAGCAGGTGGTGCGCTGCTCGGACCGCTCCGGATTCGTGGTGAACGCGCTGCTGGTGCCGTACCTGCTGTCGGCGATCCGCATGGTGGAAGCCGGCTTCGCCACCGTCGAAGACGTCGATAAAGCGGTGGTGGCCGGGCTGTCGCACCCGATGGGCCCGCTGCGCCTGTCCGACCTGGTCGGCCTGGACACCTTGAAGCTGATCGCGGACAAGATGTTCGAGGAGTTCAAGGAGCCGCAGTACGGACCGCCGCCGCTGCTGCTGCGCATGGTGGAGGCCGGCCGGCTCGGCAAGAAAACCGGCCAAGGTTTCTACAAGTACTGATCCAGCTGTCCTGACATACCGCGGGGCGCCGGACACCGCTTGCTGCTATGCCGTCGGTTAGTATGCGTGCGTTGAACAGGACGAAAGGTATGTACCGAGAATGACGAAGCTCGAGCCGTATTACGAGGAGTCGCAGTCCATCTACGACGTGTCGGACGAATTCTTCGCGTTGTTTCTCGACCCCACGATGGGTTACACGTGCGCCTACTTCGAGCGCGACGACATGACCCTCGAAGAGGCTCAAATCGCGAAATTCGATCTGGCGCTGGGAAAGCTGAACCTCGAGCCGGGGATGACGCTGCTGGACATCGGCTGCGGCTGGGGCGGCGCGCTCAAGCGGGCCGTCGAGCGCTACGACGTCAACGTCATCGGAATCACGCTGAGCCGCAACCAATTCGAGTACAGCAAGAACAAGCTGGCCGGACTGCCGACGGAACGCAACATCGAAGTGCGCCTGCAGGGCTGGGAAGAGTTCGAGGACAAGGTCGACCGCATCGTGACGATCGGCGCCTTCGAAGCTTTCAAGATGGAGCGCTATCCCGCATTCTTCGACCGCGCCTACGACATCCTTCCCGACGACGGCCGGATGCTGTTGCACACGATCTTGATGCATCACTGGCGGGACTATCCCGCACTCGGCGTCACATTGACGATGAGCGACATCCGGTTCGCGCGATTCATCGGCCAGGAGATCTTCCCGGGCGGACAACTGCCGGCGCAGGAAGACATTTTCAAATTCGGTGAGGCCGCGGGCTTTTCGGTCGAGCGGGTGCAACTGCTGCAAAAGCATTACGAGCGGACGCTCAACATGTGGGCGGCAAACCTGGAAGCCAACAAGGAAAAAGCGATCGCCCTCCAGTCCCAGGAGGTCTACGACAAGTACATGCACTATCTGACGGGGTGCGAGAATTTCTTCCGCAAGGGCATCAGCAACGTGGGCCAATTCACGTTGGTCAAGTAGCACAGTCAAGTCAGCCCCGAACGGTGTATCCGTTCGGGGCTGTTTGTTTTCGTTGAGCGGTTACTTCTCCATCGTGAACTGATTGACGTCGGTGTACCCCTCGCGGAACAGCTTGGCGCAGCCGGTCAGGTACTTCATATACCGGTCGTAGACCTCTTGCGACTGGATGGCGACGGCCTTGTCGCGGTTCGCCTCGAGCGCCTCGGCCCACAAGTCCAGCGTCCTCGCGTAGTGCAGCCGCAGCGACTGCACGCGGGTGAGCTCGAAGCCCACCGTGACCCCGTGCTCGCCGACGGTCTGTGGCGTCGGAAGCCAGCCCCCCGGGAATATCTCGGCCAGGATGAATTTCGAGAACTCGACGATCTCGTGGGTCAGGCTCAGCCCGTTTGCCCGGGCGTCCTTGAAGGAGGGCCGAACGATGGTGTGCAGCAACATGATTCCGCCGGGTGGCAGCGCATTGTAGGCCATCTTGAAGAAGCGGCCGTAGCGTTGGCGGCCGAAATGCTCGAAGGCGCCGATCGAGACGATGCGATCCACCGGCTCGTGGAACTTCTCCCAGCCCTCCAGCAGCACCCGGCGGGTGCGGGTGGTGTCCATCTGGTCGAAGGATTTCTGCACGTGCTCGGCCTGATTCTCCGACAGCGTCAGGCCCACCACGTTGACGTCGTAGCGCTCGATGGCTCGCCGCATGGTGGCGCCCCAGCCACATCCGATGTCCAGCAACGTCATCCCCGGTTCGAGCTTCAGCTTGCCCAGCGCCAGATCGATCTTGGCGAGCTGCGCCTGCTCCAACGTCATGTCGTCGCGTTCGAAGTAGGCGCAGCTGTAGGTCTGGGTAGGGTCCAGGAACAACCGGAAGAAATCGTCAGACAAGTCGTAGTGGGCTTGCACGTTTCCGAAATGCGGCGTGAGCTGCACAGACATGTCGACAAGAGCCTTTCTCGTTGCGGGGGGTAGGGAACGCAAAGCCGAACAACAACCCCGCTTCGTCCCCCGACGCTCCCCTGCATGCTAGTCCCTGAGGCCGGCCAAGTCGTATTCCCCGGGGCGCCTCCCAGCCTCACACGACGCGTGCGCGAATCCAAAAGCCGCCGGCGGCGCGGCCTTAGAGGCGAGACCCCTCGTCGCGGTCCCGGGGCGGGACGATCGGCGACGGGTGCGGCTCCTCGCGGAATTTCTCCAGCGATCCGCCGACCTCGACGATCCCTTTCAGCGCATTCCAGCTCAGCATCGTCAGGTAGTCGATCAACTCGTCGCGCGTCATCCGCGGATATGACATCCAGGAGTGGGTGGCCAGCTGCACGCCGCCGACGATCAGGTAGGCCCACGGCTCGGCGCCGCCGGTGTCCATGCCCGCCTGTTGCATGCGCCGCCGCATCAACACCGCGAGCATGCGGGCGATGATCCGTTCGGAGTCGGCGATGACCTTGCTCTTGCTGGCGGAGCTGTTGGCCATCACGAAGCGGTACGGTTCGGGTTCGTTCGCAACGGTTTCGACGTACACGCGGATCACCTCGCGGGTCAGGTCGAAGCCGTCGAGGTTAGACGTCAGCGCCGCAGCCATATTGGGAATCAGGGTGGTCTGGGTGAACCGCATCATCACGGCGGTGGTGAGGTCGTTCTTGTCGACGAAATAGCGGTAGAGCACGGTCTTCGAGACACCGATCTCCGCGGCGATCTCATCCATGCTCAAATTGCCGCCAAGCCGGCGAATGGCGTCGATCGTGCCGTCAACGAGTTCGTTACGACGCTCCACCTTGTGCTGATGCCAGCGCCGCTTGCGCCCATCCATTTTGGCGCGCACAACCGTGATCTGCTCTGTCACTGTCGCCGATTTCCCATTCCCTAGACGCCCTCGATACTACGGCGTGGGCCCGTCGGTTTGTGGTCCTGGCCGGGCATGGAGTGGACTTCGAGCGGTCTGCGCGGGGCTCGGGGCAACCAGTGTCGTCACACCAATTGCCGGGAACATAGATGATGAAGTGGTGGCACACAGAGCCTCGGTGCGAGGCGACGCGTCCGGCCCGCCGACGGCGAGGCCCGGTTCGGCGACGCCGTTGACGGCCACGGGCCGGGGCCGCACCTCCTTCGCCGAATCCTTCGCGGGCGCCGATCGCGAGGCCGACGCGCAGCGACGGGTGGCGCTGCGCCGGATGAAGATGGTGGCGCTGAGCTTTTTGATCGGCGCCTCCGGCGTGTTCCTCGTCTGCCGCTGGGCCCAGGCGCACGCCGGTGTGGGCGTCTGGGTGGGCTATGTCGGTGCCGCCGCGGAAGCCGGGATGGTGGGCGCGCTGGCGGACTGGTTCGCCGTGACCGCGCTCTTCCGGCACCCGCTGGGCATTCCCATCCCGCACACCGCGATCATCAAACGCAAGAAAGACCAGCTGGGCGAGGGTCTGGGCGCGTTCGTGCGGGAGAACTTCCTGTCAGCGGAGGTCGTGGAAACCAAGCTGCGCGACGCCGAGGTGTCCGGCCGGTTGGGGAAATGGCTGTCGGAAGCCGCGCATGCGGAACGGGTCGCGAGCGAGACGGCCACGGTGCTCCGCGTGCTGGTCGAACTGCTGCGCGACGAGGACGTCCAGCAGGTGATCGACCGGATGATCGTGCGTCGCATCGCCGAGCCCCAATGGGGTCCGCCGGTCGGCCGGGTGCTGGCGACGCTGCTTGCCGAGAATCGGCAGGAGGCCCTGATCCAGTTGCTGGCCGACCGGGCCTTTCAGTGGTCGCTGAACGCCGGCGAGGTCATCCAGCGGGTGGTCGAGCGTGACTCGCCGACCTGGTCGCCACGGTTCGTCGACCATCTCGTGGGCGATCGCATCCACCGCGAGCTGATGGACTTCACCGACAAGGTGCGCCGCAACCCCGACCACGAACTGCGCCGGTCGGCGACCCGCTTCCTGTTCGAATTCGCCGACGACCTGCAACACGACCCGGACACCATCGCGCGCGCCGACACGATCAAAGAGCAGCTCATGGCGCGTGATGAGATCGCCAACGCCGCCGCGACCGCGTGGACGACGCTCAAACGGCTGGTGCTCGAGGGTGTGGACGACCCGTCCAGCGCGCTGCGCACGCGGATCGCCGACACGGTCGTGCGCATCGGGGAGTCGCTGCGCGACGACGTCGACCTGCGTGACAAGGTCGACAACTGGCTCGTTCGGGCGGCCCAGCACCTGGTCTCCCAATATGGGGTGGAGATCACAGCGATCATCACCGACACCATCGAACGCTGGGATGCCGAGGAGGCCAGCCGGCGCATCGAACTCCACGTCGGCCGTGACCTGCAATTCATCAGGATCAACGGAACGGTGGTCGGCTCGCTGGCGGGCCTGGTGATCTACGCCGTCGCCCAGCTGCTTTTCTAGCAGTGCTAACAAGTGCTTGCAATAGCAAGCACTTGTTGTACCCTGGTGGCGTCAAGATCAACCGACCGACCCAGGAGCACGCCATGGCACCCGAGGAGAAACTCTCCGCCAAGGTGTCCAATGCCGCCTCCGACATGGCCTCTGACATCGGCAGCTTCATCCGCAGCCAGCGTGAACTCGCGCAGGTCTCGGTGCGGCAACTCGCCGAGAAGTCCGGGGTCAGCAATCCATATTTGAGCCAGGTGGAGCGTGGATTGCGCAAACCCTCCGCCGACGTCCTGAACCAGATTGCGAAGGCCCTGCGGGTTTCCGCCGAGGTTCTCTATGTGCGCGCCGGAATTCTCGAACCCACCGACAAAAGTCAGGTGCGGGACGCGATCGTCACCGACACAGCGATCACCGAGCGCCAAAAGCAGATTCTGCTCGACATCTACGCATCGTTCACCCAGCAAAACGAATCGACCCACGAGGAGTGTGCGACCCAATCCGAGACCGAGTGAACAGTCGCTCTCGGTTGGTGATGTATAGACGACCGGCCGCCGGGGTTACCCCGTAGGGAGGGATCCACCGATTCCAGCTCAAGCGCTGGACGAACTACCCCGGCTCTGGTGGCCCCAGCTGCGAAGGAGACTTTTGCACCGAACTTCCCGACCAGACACATGACAACGGATACGCCAAAGCCAAACCACACCATGAAAGGAAAAACCATGGCGGAAAACTCAAACATCGAAGACTTGCGGGCCCCTTTGCTCGCGGCCCTGGGCGCGGCCGACCTGGCCCTGGCCACGGTTAACGACCTGATCGCCGGCCTGCGCGAGCGCGCCGAAGAGACCCGCGTCGAGACCCGCACCCGGGTGGAAGAGCGCCGCGCTCGCCTGACCAAGCTTCAGGAGGACCTGCCCGAGCAGTTCACCGAGCTGCGCGACAAGTTCACCACCGAGGAGCTGCGCAAGGCCGCCGAAGGCTACCTGGAGGCGGCGACCAGCCGGTACAACGAGCTCGTCGAGCGCGGCGAGGCCGCCCTGCAGCGGCTGCGCAGCCAGACGGCGTTCGAGGACGCCTCCGCGCGTGCGGAGGGCTACGTCGACCAGGCCGTCGAGCTGACCCAGGAGGCTCTGGGCACGGTCGCGTCGCAGACCCGCGCCGTCGGTGAGCGCGCCGCCAAGCTGGTCGGCATCGAGCTGCCCGGCAAGGCCGACGCGACCGCCAAGAAGGCCCAGAAAGCCGTCGCCAAGGCGCCCGCGAAGAAGGCCCCCGCCAAGAAGGCTCCGGCCAAGAAGGCTCCCGCCAAGAAGGCGGCGGCCAAGAAGGTCACCCAGAAGTAGTACGACACTCACACGACGTTCGGCTCCGAGTCGCCCACCGGTGACTCGGAGTCGACGTTTCGGAGGGTGCCCGCCTACGCTTGAGGCGTGAACCACCTCGTGGGTACCGTCATGCTGGTTTTGCAGATCGCCGTCTTGGTCACGGCGATCTACGCGTTCGTGCACGCCGCGTTGCAGCGGCCCGACGCCTACACCGCCGCCGAGAAGCTGACCAAGCCCGTGTGGTTGCTGATCCTGGCCGGGGCCGTCGCCCTGACATCGATTTTGGGCTTCGTCTTCGGTGTGCTCGGCATGGCGATCGCGGCCTGCGCGGCCGGTGTGTACCTGGTCGACGTGCGGCCCAAACTCCTGGAAATTCAGGGCAAGTCGCGCTAGCGGGATGAGGGTGCTGCTGACGGCGCCGGCCGCCGCGCTCGTCGTCCTGTGCTGTGCGCCGCCGCACGCGATCGCCGCGCCCGATCCCGACCCCGGCACCGGGGTGGCGAACCCGCCCGCGATGTCCCCGCCTTTCGTCGACCACACCCAGTGGGCGCAGTGGCAGGGCCGCAGCAGCCTGCGGGTCTTCCCGACGGCGGCCGGCCGGACCGCCTCCCGCGCCCCCGCGACCATGGCCTGGGCCGACGAGGCGTGGGCCGAGGTGCTCGCCCTGGCGCCAGACGCCGACACACCCGGGATGCGCGCGCAGTTCCTGTGCCATTGGCAGTTCGCCGAACTGGCTCGGCCCGGCAAGACCAGCTGGAACCTGGAGCCGTGGCGCCCGGTCGTCGACGACGCCGAAATGGTTGCCTCCGACTGCAATCCGGGCGGTCGGGAAGAATCGTTCGGATGACCAGCCACCCCACCCGGGCGGAGTTGGCGGCCTTCGTCGACCACACCCTGCTCAAACCCGAAGCCACCGCCGCCGACGTGAGCGCCCTGGTCGCCGAAGCGGCCGAACTCGGCGTCTACGCGGTGTGCGTCTCGCCCCCCATGGTTCCCGTCGCGGTGCACGCGGGCCCCGGCGTGCGGGTGGCCGGCGTGGCGGGATTCCCGTCGGGCAAGCATCTTTCGGCGATCAAGGCGCACGAGGCCGCCGTGGCCGTGGCGTCGGGCGCCTGCGAGATCGACATGGTCATCGATGTCGGCGCGGCGGTGGCGGGCGACGTCGCAGCGGTGCACTCCGACATTCGGGCGGTGCGGAACGCCGTCGGGGGCGCCGTGCTCAAGGTGATCGTCGAATCGTCAGCGCTGCTGGCGCTGGCCGACGAGCGCACGTTGGCACAGGTGTGCCGGGTCGCCGAAGACGCCGGCGCCGACTTCGTCAAGACCTCGACGGGGTTTCACCCGACCGGCGGGGCGTCCGTGCGGGCCGTCGCGCTGATGGCCGAGGCGGTCGGTGGCCGGCTGGGCGTCAAGGCCAGCGGCGGCATCCGGACCGCCGCGGACGCGCTGGCGATGCTGAATGCCGGCGCGACCCGACTGGGCCTCTCGGGCACCCGCGCGGTGCTCGACGGGCTGGGCTGAACGGGCTGAACCGTCAGAGATTCGCGAAGCAGGGATTGTTGTTGTCGCCGGCGGGAATGCTGGCGTTGCGCGTCGAGAAGTGGCTGGTCACACCCTTGTCGGTGACCTGCACGCTGTCGGCGTGGATGCCCAGCGGGTAGTTCTTGGTCAGGTTCGAGGTGAAGTCGTCCAGCGTCGACTGCACGGATTCCTTGGGCATGGTGAACCCGAGCGCGTTGAAGCTGACGATCTGCAGCTTCAGGCCGGTGCCGTCCACCACCGGCTTGGCGGTGATGTTGTCCAGCATGCCCTTCAGCTCGACGGTGCCGTCGGCGGGATGGGTGGTCACGGTGTTGGTGACGAACGGGCCCAGCACCGGGATCGCGTTCTGCACTGACTCCTTGATGCCGTCACTCGTCCAGCTGATGGTGGCGTCCAGCGAGCCGATGGTGCCCTTCGAGTTGGCCGTGTCCTTGATCCGGACGTCGTTGATGTTGAGCGAGAGCTTCATGCCCTTGGCGTCGCGGATGTTGTTGCCGGCCGTCTGCACCGAGATGTTGGTGTAGTGCTTGGTCGCCTGCTGCCACAGCATCAGTGGCGTCACCCCGAAGGACGCGGTCGCCTGGTCCTTGACCTCACAGGCCACCGCCTCGGCGACCTTGGTGTCAGCGACGTGGCGCACGTACAGCTCGGCTCCGATGAGCCCGGCGATGATCAGCGCGAACACGATGACGAAGATCAGCAGGACCGACACCGGGTCGCGACCGAAGCGGCGCTTCTTCTTCCCCGCCGTGGCGTCCTCGCCGGGCTGGGCGGAAAGCCGCTCCGTCGGACCGGCGGGTGGGGTGGGCGGGGGCGGGTAGCCGCGTTGCTGCATGTTCGGCTCGGGCGTCCCGAATCGCTCGGTCTGTCCCGGCGGGGGAGGAGCCTGGGTATGCGGCGGCGGGGGTGGTGGGGGCATCTGACCTGGGCCGCCGGTGCTGATCCGTTCGGTCGGGCGTTCCGTGGGGGGCTGGCCGAACGGTCCCTGGTTGGCGGGACGGGCCCACTTCGACGGGTCCTGGTTCGGGGGTCCTTGTGGGTTCGTCACCGTACCGATTCTGCCCTATCAACCTGAGCAAAGGCCGAGCGGTTGCTGAGGACTGCGATGGCTTTGCGCGCCTCGGCGACCCGGTCGACGTCGACGTCGGCCACCACGAGCCGGGGCTCCGCACCGGCCGACGCGACGACCTCCCCGAGTGGTGAAGCGACCAGGCTTCCCCCGACCCCGGTCGGTGCGCCCGATCCGGATTCCGCCTGCGCGGCACCGGGGTCCGCCTGCCCGGCGGCGGCGACGTAGCTCATCGAGTCGAGCGCGCGGGCGCGCGCCAGCAGCGTCCACTGGTCGAGTTTGCCCGGGCCCGCGCCCCAGGACGCGCAGACCGCGATCACCTGGGCGCCGCGGCGGGCCAGTTCGGTGTAGAGCTCGGGGAAACGGATGTCGTAGCAAACGGTCAACCCGACCCCGACGCCGTCGACCGTGATCACCACCGGCTCGTGTCCCGGCGCGACCGTGCGCGATTCGGTGAACCCGAACGCGTCGTAGAGGTGGATCTTGTCGTAGTGGGCGCCGGACTCGTCCGGGCCTGCCGCGAGCAGCGTGTTTTTCACCCGCCCGTCGCCTGCCGGGGTGAACATGCCGGCGACGACGGTGATCGTCGATTCGGCGGCGATGCTGCGCACCGCGTCTGCCCAGGCGCCGTCGATCGGCTCGGCGATCGGGCCCAGCGGGACGCCGAACCGGCACATGGTGGCCTCGGGGAACACCACCAGCTTCGCGCCGGCGTCGGCGGCGCGGCGGGTGTAGTCGCGCACCAGCTGTAGATTTGCTGCGGGATCGGTGCCGCTGAGGATCTGCGCCAGGGCGATTCGCATGAAGGCCAGCTTAGAGCGTGCCGACGATCAGGCGCTCAGGCCGTTTTGGCGATCCACTCCGTGGTGAAGCGCTGTTCTGCGGCGATCAGTTCGGCCAGGCGGGCGCCGATGATGTTCTCCAACTTGCCGCCGATGATCGGGACGCGCACGTGGACGGTGGCCCGGAACGTCAGGCGGGCCCCACCGGCCCCGCCGATCGGCTCCAGGACGGCGGTGCCCTCGAGGTTCACGGGCGCATCCACGATCGAGCCCGAGACCGAACCCGTCGCGGCCCCGCCGGTCACCGGCCCCCACGTCTCCTCGCGCCGGATGCGCAGGTCGCCGCTGTGCAACTGCGTGACCATGCCCGGCAGCTTGTCGCTGCGGATCACCTGCAGCGTGACGACCTCGACGGTGTCGTCGACGCCGGACTCCCCGCCGACCCGCATCGACTCCAGCGTGGCGATGTCGACCCCGGACCCGGCCAGCCTGGCCCGCCAATAGTCCGCATCGGTGAAGGCCCGGTGCACCTCGTCAACGCTGCCGTCGTAGTCGGCCGACAAGTCGAATGAACGCGGCATAGCAGGTCAGGCTACCGTTACGGGCCATGAAATCCAGCGGTGCCGGTTCGGTGTTCGCCGGCGCGTCGGTGGCCGAATCGGTGCCACTGGCGCCGCTGACGACGCTACGGGTCGGACCGATCGCACGGCGCCTCGTCACCTGCACGAACAGCGACCAGGTCGTCGCCACGCTGGGTCACCTGGACGCCGAAACGCGCGCCGGGCAAGGCGGCCCGGTGCTGGTGTTCGCCGGCGGCTCTAACCTGGTGATCTCCGACACGGGCACGGACCTGACCGCGGTGCGGCTGGCCAACGACGGCATCACGGTCGACGGCAACCTGGTCCGCGCCCAGGCGGGCGCGGTGTGGGACGACGTCGTGGTCACCGCCATCGAGCACGGCCTCGGCGGGCTGGAATGCCTGTCCGGCATCCCCGGCTCGGCCGGGGCCACGCCGGTGCAGAACGTCGGGGCCTACGGCGCCGAGGTCTCCGACACCATCACCCGGGTCCGCGTGCTCGATCGCGGCAGCGGCGAGGTGCGCTGGGTGCCCGGCGGCGAGCTGGGCTTCGGCTACCGCACCAGCGTGTTCAAACGCGGTGGCGCCACGGGGTTCGAAATCCCTTCCGTCGTACTGGAAGTCGAATTCGCGCTGGACGCCTCGGGGCGCAGCGCGCCACTGCGCTACGGGGAGCTGGCGGACGCGCTGGGCGTGGACAGCGGCGAGCGTGCCGACCCGCGGGCGGTGCGCGACGCGGTGCTGGCCCTGCGGGCGCGCAAGGGCATGGTGCTCGACCCGGCCGATCACGACACCTGGAGCGTGGGTTCGTTCTTCACCAACCCGGTCGTGTCCCCGGACGTCTACGAGCGGCTGGCCGCGACCGTCGGGGATCTCCAAGGGCCCGTCCCGAACTATCCGGCGCCCGGCGGCGTCAAGCTGGCCGCCGGCTGGCTGGTGGAGAGGTCCGGCTTCGGCAAGGGCTACCCGCAGCCGGAACCGGCCGGTCGCGAAGCGCCCTGCCGGCTGTCCACCAAGCACGCGTTGGCGCTGACCAACCGCGGCGGCGCCAGCGCCGAGGACGTGATCGCGCTGGCCCGCGCCGTCCGCGACGGCGTCCGGGCTGTGTTTGGTGTCACACTGGTTCCCGAGCCCGTCCTGCTGGGGTGCAGGCTGTAGCTGGAAAATCTGCCGACGCGTGCCGGGCCCCGTTTTGTCGTGGCCGGGCCGGCGGATTTTCCCCGGTATCTTTGATTTTCGTGACCCCGTCCCGCGCCCCGCGGCCGTTCAACCGGCGCGTGGCTTTGGCGACCCTCGGGCTCGGCGTGCTCGCCCCCAACGCGTTGGCCGCCTGCGGCGGCACCTCGGCGAAACAGGCGGAAAAGAAAGAGCAGCCGTCGCTGCAGCTGAAGTACCAGCCCGCGGACGCCACCCAGAACGTGGTGCCGATCGCCCCGGTCAGCGTCCAGGTGAGCGATGGATGGTTCCAGCACGTCACGCTGTCGAATTCGTCGGGCAAGGCCGTCACCGGAGCGTTCAACCAGGACCGGACCGTCTACACGACCTCCGAGCCTCTCGGCTATGACACGACCTACACCTGGAGCGGCTCGGCCGTCGGGCACGACGGCAAGGCGGTCCCGGTCGCGGGCAAGTTCACCACGGTCTCGCCCAGCAAAAGGATCGGCGGGGCGTTCCAGCTGGCCGACGGCCAGACCGTCGGCGTCGCGGCGCCGATCATCCTGCAGTTCGACGCCCCCATCACCGACAAGGCCGCCGTCGAAAGGGCGCTCACCGTCACGACGAATCCGCCCGTCGAGGGCAGTTGGGCCTGGCTGCCCGACGAGGCGGCCGGCGCCCGCGCGCACTGGCGCACCCGCGAGTACTACCCCGCGGGCACCACGGTCAGCGTCGAAGCCAAGCTGTACGGCCTGCCGTTCGGTGACAGCGCGTACGGCGCCGAGGACATCTCGCTGAACATCGCGATCGGCCGCCGGCAGGTGGTGAAGGCCGAAGTCTCGTCGCACCGCATCCAGGTGGTCCGGGACGAGGGGGTCATCATGGACTTCCCGTGCAGCTACGGCGAAGCCGACAAGGCGCGCAACGTCACCCGCAACGGCATCCACGTGGTCAGCGAGAAGTACGCCGACTTCTACATGTCCAACCCGGCGGCCGGCTACAACCACATCCACGAGCGCTGGGCGGTGCGGATCTCCAACAACGGCGAGTTCATCCACGCCAACCCGGCCAGCGCCGGCGCGCAGGGCAACACCAACGTCACCAACGGCTGCATCAACCTGTCCACGAACGACGCCGAGCAGTACTACCAGACGGCGATGTACGGCGACCCGGTCGAAGTGACCGGTAGCTCGATCCAGCTGTCCTACTCCGACGGCGACATCTGGGACTGGGCGGTGGACTGGGACACCTGGGTGGCCATGTCGGCGTTGCCGCCGCCCACCGCGCGCCCGCCGTCGACGCAGATCCCGGTCACCGCACCGGTGACGCCGTCGAACGCGCCGACCCTCTCGGGCACCCCGACCACGACGACACCCGCCACGACCGGTCCGGCTACGCCCGGCGGTTAAAGCGGCTGGCCGACGCCTGGTCGCGCGGCTTCATCACGATCAGGTCCAGATCGACGTGGGCCGGGCGCGAGGCGACGAACCCGATCACCTCGGCCACGTCGGCCGCCGCCAACGGGGTGATGCCGGTGTAGACGGCGTCCGCGCGCTGTTGGTCGCCGTCGAAGCGCACCAGCGAGAATTCTGTTTCGACGGCGCCCGGGGCGATCTCGGTCAGCCGCACCGGCTTGCCCAGGAGCTCGCCCCGCAGCGTGCGGTGCAGTGCCCCCTGGCCGTGTTTGGCCGCCGTATAGCCCGCGCCGCCGTCGTAAACCTCAAGTGCCGCAACGGAAGTGACGGTGACGATCAGCCCGTCGCCGGACTCGATCAGCTTGGGCAGCAACGCGCGGGTGACCCGCAGCGTGCCGATCACGTTGGTCTCCCACATCCAGCGCCAGTGTTCGAGGTCGGAATCGCTGACAGGTTCGAGCCCGCGGGCGCCGCCGGCGTTGTTGACCAGCACGTCGACGCCGCTCAGCTTGCCCGCCAACTCGTCGACGGAGGCGTCGTCTGTGACATCGGCCACAATCGCGGTGCCGCCGATCTCCTTGGCCAGGTCATGGATCCGGTCGGCCCGGCGCGCCACCGCGACGACGTGAAAGCCCTGTGCAGCCAGGGTTCGGGCGGTCGCCGCGCCAATTCCGGAGCTGGCTCCCGTGATCAGCGCGACGCGTTCATTCCTGCCAGTTTTAACCATCGAAACAACCTTAGTGAACGTGCTAAATTTTCCGTGTGCTTCACAGCGCCCTGTCCGACATCACCACCGCCGCGTGTCTGTGCGCGGCGGGTGCGTGTTGTTGCTGCGCATTTTGCCGCTCCTGACCTCATGCCAGGTGTGGCCGAGACGGCCAGCAAAAATCGGACAAAGGACGCTCGTGTCTACCAATACCCTCACCCATACCCATCTTTCGCCTAGTCGCGTCGTCGGCTACTCGGGCCAAAAGGGTCACCGCGCGGTGCGCCGCCAGATCGTGCCGCCGGCCTTGCACATCCCCGACTCCGCGGCGGCTTCGGTCTTCCGGGCCGTCCGGCTGCGCGGGCCCGTCGGCCGTGACGTCATCGCCGGCGTCACCTCGCTGAGCATCGCGACGGTCAACCGTCAGGTCATCGCGCTGCTGGGGGCGGGCCTGCTGCGGGAGCGCGCCGACCTGGCGGTCTCCGGCGCGATCGGCCGCCCGCGCGTGCCGGTGGAGGTCAACCACGAGCCGTTCGTGACGCTGGGCATCCACATCGGTGCGCGCACCACCAGCATCGTGGCCACCGACCTGTTCGGCCGCACCCTCGACACGGTCGAGACCCCGACGCCGCGTAACCCGGCCGGGCCCGCGCTGGCGTCGCTGGCCGACAGCGCCCGGCGGTACCTGCGGCGTTGGCATCGGCGGCGGCCGCTGTGGGTGGGGGTCGCCATCGGTGGCACCGTCGACGGCGGCACCGGCCAGGTGGACCACCCGCGGCTGGGCTGGCGGCAGGCGCCGGTCGGACAGGTGCTGGCCGACGCGCTCGGCCTGCCGGTCTCGGTGGCCTCGCACGTGGACGCCATGGCCGGGGCCGAGCTGCTCCTGGGCATGCGGAGGTTCCTGCCCAGCTCGCCGACCAGCTTGTACGTCTACGCGCGCGAGACCGTGGGCTATGCGCTGGTGATCGGCGGGCGGGTGCACTGCCCGTCCAGCGGCCCGGGCACCATCGCGAGCCTGCCCGCGCACTCCGAACTGCTGGGCGGCACCGGAGCGCTGGAATCCACCGTCAGCGACGAAGCCGTGGTGGCCGCCGCGCGCCAGCAGCGCATCCTGCCGTTCGCCCCGGCTAACCGCACCAGCGGGCCCGCCACCGGGATCGCCGACCTGTTGCGGGTGGCGCGGGCCGGCAACCAGCAGGCCAAGGGCCTGCTCGCCGAGCGGGGCCGGGTGCTGGGCGAGGCGGTGGCGTTGCTGCGCGACATGCTCAACCCCGACGAACTGGTGGTCGGCGGACAGGCATTCACCGAATATCCCGAGGCGATGGAGCAGGTGGAGGCGGCGTTCGCCGCCCGCTCCGTGCTGGGGCCGCGCGACATCCGCCTGACCGCCTTCGGCAACCGGGTGCAGGAGGCCGGCGCGGGGACCGTGTCACTGTCCGGGCTCTACGCCGACCCGCTGGGTGCGATGCGGCGGGCCGGCGCGCTGGACGCCCGGCTGCACGAGGTCACCCGGGACGAGTCGTCCGACTGACGCGTGTCGTGCGCGCTTGCGGGCCCCGGCGAGCCGTCCTGTAAAGATGACAGGGTGCGGCACGATGACGTTTTCCGGCTGAACGAACCGCGCCGCGTCGCAGTGTTGGCGGTCCACACCTCCCCACTGGCCCAGCCCGGCACCGGTGACGCGGGCGGCATGAACGTCTATGTGCTGCAGACCGCGTTGCATCTGGCGCGCCGCGGCATCGAGGTGGAGATCTTCACCCGGGCGACCGCGTCCGCCGACCCGCCGGTCGCGCGGGTGGCGCCGGGGGTGCTGGTCCGCAACGTGGTGGCGGGGCCGTTCGAAGGGCTGGACAAATACGACCTGCCCACCCAGCTGTGCGCGTTCGCGGCCGGGGTGTTGCGCGCCGAGGCGTCCCACGAGCCGGGCTACTACGACATCGTGCACTCGCACTACTGGCTGTCCGGGCAGGTCGGCTGGCTGGCGCGCGACCGCTGGGCGGTGCCGCTGGTGCACACCGCGCACACCCTGGCCGCGGTCAAGAACGCGGCGCTGGCCGAGGGCGACTCGCCCGAACCGCCGCTGCGCACGGTGGGGGAGCAGCAGGTCGTCGACGAGGCGGACCGGCTGATCGTGAACACCGATGACGAGGCCAGGCAGCTGATCTCGATTCACCGCGCCGACCCGGCGAGGATCGATGTCGTCCACCCCGGCGTGGACCTCGAGGTGTTCCGGCCCGGCGACCGTCGGGCCGCCCGGGCCGCGCTGGGGCTGCCGCCCGACGAACACATCGTGGCGTTCGTCGGCCGGATCCAGCCGCTCAAGGCGCCCGACATCGTGTTGCGTGCCGCCGCGAAGCTGCCGGGGGTGCGGATCGTGGTGGCGGGCGGACCGTCGGGCAGCGGCCTGGCGTCCCCGGACGGGCTGGCCCGGCTGGCCGACGAACTGGGCATCACCGCGCGGGTGACCTTCCTGCCCCCGCAATCCCGGCCGAACCTGGCCACCTTGTTCCAGGCCGCGAATGTTGTTGCGGTTCCCAGCTATTCGGAGTCATTCGGCCTGGTCGCCCTCGAGGCGCAGGCGTGCGGCACACCGGTGGCGGCGGCCGCGGTCGGCGGGCTGCCGGTGGCCGTGCGCGACGGCGTCACCGGCACGCTGGTCGCCGGGCACGACGTCGACCGGTGGGTGGCCGCCCTGGACGGGCTACTGCGCCGGCCCGCGAAGACGGCCGAGGAGATGGGCCGCGCGGCAACCGCGCACGCGGCGACGTTCTCCTGGGATCACACCACCGATGCGCTGCTGGCCAGCTATGGCCGCGCGATCCGCGAGTACACGGCCGAACGCCGCGGGGTGGGCGCGTGAGTTCCTCCGACGACGTGTCGCGGGTGATCGAGGACGCCCTGCAGGCGAGCGGGCTGACCTACTCGAAACACGCTGGCGCACATGGCGGTCCGCCGGGCTTGGTGGTGGAACTGCCCGGCGAACGCAAGCTCAAGACCAACACCATCCTGAGCGTCGGCGAGCATTCGGTGCGGGTCGAGGCGTTCGTGTGCCGCAAGCCGGACGAGAACCACGAGGGCGTCTACCGCTTCCTGCTCAAGCGCAATCGCCGGCTCTACGGGGTGGCCTACACGCTGGACAACGTCGGCGACATCTACCTGGTGGGCCGCATGTCGCTGCCGTCGGTGGACGCCGACGAGATCGACCGAGTGCTTGGACAGGTGCTCGAAGCGGTGGACTCGGACTTTAATACGTTGCTGGAGTTGGGTTTTCGCTCGTCGATCCAGAAAGAGTGGGAGTGGCGGGTGTCGCGCGGCGAGTCGCTGAAGAACCTGGAGGCCTTCGCTCATTTGATCGACGACGAGGACGATGACTAACCCGCGAGCGTAACCACACAGCGAAAATCCGGGCCGGATCTCGCAGTGCGGTTACGCTCGGCGCGTCTTTTCGGGTGCGTGAGAGACTAACCGGCATGGGTGACTCTGCCACGCTGGTCCTGCTCCGCCACGGCGAAAGCGAATGGAACTCGCTGAATCTCTTCACCGGTTGGGTCGATGTCGGGCTGACCGACAAGGGCCGCACCGAGGCGGTGCGCAGCGGCGAGCTGCTCACCGAACACGATCTGTTGCCCGACGTCGTCTACACGTCGCTGCTGCGCCGGGCCATCTCCACCGCCCACCTGGCGCTGGACGCCGCCGACCGGCTCTGGATTCCGGTGCGGCGCACGTGGCGGCTCAACGAACGCCATTACGGGGCGCTGCAGGGCCTGGACAAGGCCGAGACCAAGGCGCGCTACGGCGACGACCAGTTCATGACCTGGCGACGCAGCTACGACACGCCGCCCCCGCCGATCGAGAAGGGCAGCACCTACAGCCAGGACGCCGATCCCCGCTACTCCGACATCGGCGGCGGCCCGCTGACCGAGTGCCTCGCCGACGTGGTCGTCCGCTTCCTGCCTTATTTCACCGACGTCGTCGTCCCGGACCTGCGCAGCGGCAAGACGGTGCTGATCGTCGCGCACGGCAACTCGCTGCGGGCCCTGGTCAAGCACCTTGATCAGATGTCCGACGACGACATCGTGGGCCTGAACATCCCGACCGGCATCCCGCTGCGCTACGACCTGGACGCCCACCTGCGGCCCCGGGTGCCCGGCGGCACCTACCTGGACCCCGAAGCCGCCGCCGCCGGCGCCGCCGCGGTCGCCGGCCAGGGGCGCGGCTGAGGTTTGGCGCCCCGGCGCAAATCGGTGCGCGAACGGCCCCGTTAGCCAAACATCACGTGAACGGGAGCGGAACACCTGTGACGCAAGGTGTGACTTGTCCGATTTTGGCCTCGTTCTGCTAGGGCAGCGTTCAGGAAGATTTGTAGGATTTGCTATGTGACTGTGTTCTCGGCGCTGTTGCTGGCCGGGGTGTTGTCCGTGCTGGCACTGGCCGCAGGCGTTGCGGTCGGGGCGAAGCTGTCCCCGCACGCGGTGCAGCGCCGCCAGCGGGTGAGCACCGAATGGACCGGGATCACCGTCGGGCAGATGCTCGAATGCATCGTGGCGCTGATGCCGGTGGGCGCGGCGGTGGTGGACGTCCACCGCGACGTCGTCTATCTCAACAACCGGGCCAAGGAGCTGGGCCTGGTGCGCGACCGCCAGCTCGATGACCAGGCCTGGGAGGCGGCACAGCAGGCGCTGACCGGCGTCGACGTCGAATTCGACCTACAGCCGTCGAAACGCACGGGCGCCCGGTCCGGGCTCTCGGTGCACGGGCAGGCCCGACTGCTCAGCGAAGAGGACCGCCGGTTCGCCGTGGTCTTCGCCCACGATCAGTCCGACTATGCGCGAATGGAAGCGACCCGGCGCGACTTCGTGGCCAATGTGAGCCACGAGCTCAAGACCCCGGTGGGCGCGATGGCCCTGCTTGCCGAGGCCCTGCTGGCCTCGGCCGACGACTCCGAAACCGTGCGGCGGTTCGCCGAAAAGGTGCTCGTCGAAGCCAACCGCCTGGGGGACATGGTCGCCGAGCTGATCGAGCTGTCCCGGCTGCAGGGCGCCGAACCGCTGCCCAACGTCGTCGACGTCGACGTCGATAACGTTGTGAGCGAAGCGATTTCGCGCCACAAGGTGGCGGCCGACAACACCAACATCGAGGTCCGCACCGACACCCCCAGCGGTTTGCGGGTGCTCGGCGACGAAACGCTGTTGATCACCGCGCTGGCCAACCTGGTGTCCAACGCCATCGCCTATTCGCCGCCGGGTTCGCCGGTGTCGATCAGCCGCCGCCGCCGCGGCGAGAACATCGAGATCGCCGTCACGGACCGCGGCATCGGGATCGCCCTGGAAGACCAGGAGCGGGTCTTCGAGCGCTTCTTCCGCGGTGACAAGGCGCGTTCACGGGCGACCGGCGGCAGCGGGCTGGGCCTGGCCATCGTCAAACACGTCGCGGCCAACCACAACGGCACCATCGGCGTGTGGAGCAAGCCCGGAACCGGGTCGACATTCACCCTGTCCATTCCGGCGGCCAAGCCGTCTCCTCGAGACGAGGGTGAAGCCGAGCAACCGCAGGGCCGCGACGTGCGGCCCAGCCGGTCCCAACGAGAGGAAGAACTAAGTCGATGACAAGCGCGTACGACGATGCAGAGCGCAGCGATGAGGAGGAATCGCGCCCATGACAAGCGTGCTGATTGTGGAGGACGAGGAGTCGCTGGCCGATCCGCTGGCGTTCCTGCTCCGCAAGGAGGGCTTTGAGGCCACCGTGGTGACCGACGGGACGGCCGCGCTCGCCGAGTTCGATCGGGCCGGCGCCGACATCGTCCTGCTCGACCTGATGCTGCCCGGAATGTCGGGCACCGACGTCTGCAAGCAACTGCGCGCCCGTTCCAGCGTGCCGGTGATCATGGTGACTGCCCGGGACAGCGAGATCGACAAGGTCGTGGGTCTCGAACTCGGCGCCGACGACTACGTGACCAAACCCTATTCGGCGCGTGAGCTGATCGCGCGGATCCGGGCGGTGTTGCGCCGCGGCGGTGACGACGACTCCGAGATCAGCGATGGCGTGCTCGAGTCGGGCCCGGTGCGGATGGATGTCGAACGCCACGTCGTGTCCGTCAACGGCGACGCGATTACGTTGCCGCTCAAGGAATTCGACTTGCTCGAGTACCTGATGCGCAACAGCGGTCGGGTGCTGACCCGTGGGCAGCTGATCGACCGGGTGTGGGGTGCGGACTACGTCGGCGACACCAAGACGCTCGACGTCCACGTCAAGCGCCTGCGCTCCAAGATCGAAGCCGACCCGGCCAACCCGGTGCACCTGGTGACGGTGCGGGGCCTGGGCTACAAGCTGGAAGGCTAGCCGCTACTCGGCGATGCGAGTCGCCGGGTGCACCGCGATGAGCCCTAACTTGCTGCGGCGCTTGCACATTGCGGCCAGCTCCGCATAGGCCTTGCTGCCCAGCAGCTCGGTGAGTTCGTCGGCCAGGCTTTCCCACACCTGCTTGGCGCCGACATGAGCGGCCGGGTCGCCGGTGCAATACCAGTGCAGGTCGGCGCCCCCGGAACCCCAGCCGCGGCGGTCGTACTCGGTGACCCAGGTCTTGAGGATCTCGGTGCCGTCGGGCCGGGTCACCCACTCCTGGCTGCGGCGGATCGGCAACTGCCAGCAGACATCCGGCTTCATGGTCAGCGGCGGCACGCCGAGCTTGAGTGCCTTGCTGTGCAGCGCGCAGCCGACGCCGCCCGCGAAACCGGGCCGGTTCAGGAAAATGCACGCGTCCTTGTGCTTGCGGGTGCGGTACTGCGGCTGGCCCTCATGCTCGTCGAGCTCCAGATATCCCTTGCGGCCCAAGCCTTTTTCGCGATACTGCCAATCGGCAGCGGTCAGCTTTTTCACCGCGTCGTCCAGGCGGGCGCGGTCGTCGTCGTCGGACAGGAACGCGCCGTGCGAGCAACACCCGTCGTCCGGGCGGCCCTCCACCGTGCCCTGGCAGGCGGGCGTGCCGAAGACGCACGTCCACCGCGAGAGCAGCCAGGTCAGGTCGGCGGCGATCAGGTGCTCGGGGTTGTCGGGGTCGTAGAACTCCACCCATTCGCGGGCGAAATCCAGCTCGACCTCGTTGCCCGACTGTCCGGGTTCTGGGTGCGAATTCGCCACGGAGTCCACGTTAGACCACATTTCGGCGCAGCCGGGCCGCTGACACTCGCGGCCCGTATGGCCGTGATCACGGCGGGTTAACCGGGTCGCGCAAGACCGTGCCGGCAACGCCCCGTTAGGTTGTCTACGTGCGATTGGGCGTTCTCGACGTGGGCAGCAACACGGTGCATCTCCTGGTGGTCGATGCCCACCGGGGCGGTCATCCGACGCCGATGAGTTCGACGAAGGCCACGCTGCGGCTGGCCGAGGCCACCGACAGCGCCGGCAAGATCACCAAACGCGGTGCCGAGAAGCTGATCTCCACGATCGACGAATTCGCCAAGATCGCCGACAGTTCGGGCTGCGAGGAGCTGATGGCCTTCGCCACCTCCGCGGTCCGGGAGGCCGGTAATTCCGAGGACGTACTGAGCCGGGTGCGCAAGGAGACCGGCGTCGAGCTGCGGGTGCTGACCGGCGTCGATGAGTCGCGGCTGACCTTTTTGGCGGTGCGCCGCTGGTACGGGTGGAGCGCGGGACGGATCATCAACCTCGACATCGGCGGCGGCTCGCTGGAGATGTCCAGCGGCCTGGACGAGGAGCCCGAGATCGCGATGTCGCTGCCGCTGGGCGCCGGCCGACTGACCCGCGAATGGTTGCCCGACGATCCGCCCGGGCGGCGCCGGGTGGCGATGCTGCGGGATTGGCTGGACGCCGAACTCGCCGACGCCAGCGCGAAGATCCTCGACGTTGGCGGTCCCGACCTGGCGGTGGCGTCGTCGAAGACGTTCCGCTCGCTGGCGCGGCTCACCGGCGCGGCCCCGTCGGGCGCCGGGCCGCGGGTCAAGAGGACGCTGACAGCTAACGGCCTCAGGCAACTCATATCTTTCATCTCTAGGATGACGACCGCTGACCGGGCGGAGCTGGAAGGGGTGAGCGCCGAGCGCGCGCCGCAGATCGTGGCGGGTGCGCTGGTGGCGGAGGCGAGCATGCGAGCGCTGTCGATCGAATCGGTGGATATTTGCCCGTGGGCATTACGGGAAGGTCTCATTCTGCGCAAACTCGACAGCGAAGCCGACGGAACCGCCCTCGTGGGCCCGGCGGTGCGTAATGCTGGAGGTCAGGTAGTTGATCGGAATCAGAACCGATCGAGAGGCGACAAACCATGACCGGACCGCACTCCGAGACCGAGAGCGCCGGCACTCGGCCGATCTCGGTGGCCGAATTGCTGGCCAGAAACGGCACCATCGGCGCCCCGGCGGTCACCCGGCGGCGCCGCCGTCGCCGCGGTGACAGCGACGCGGTGACCGTCGCCGAGCTCACCGGCGAAATCCCGGTGATCCGTGACGACGACGACGCCGAACACGGCGCTACCGACACGATCGAGGCCGTCGAACCCGCCGAATCCCCCGTCGAGAACGCCGCCGAGGCCCCCGCCGAGCCGGCCACCGAAGGCAAGCCCAAAACCGCCTACTGGTCCGAACCCGAGCCCCGCTGGCCCAAGTCGCCGCCGCAGCCCAGGCGGGTACCGGGCCCCGAGCGCAGCGCATACCCCCGGCCGCTGGCCAACGGGACCGCCAAGCCCGGGGAACCCTCGGGTGCCGAGGACATGAGCCCTGACCCGATGGACCACTACGCCGACATCCCCGTGGACGTGATGGACTCCGACGTTCGCGAAGCCGAACCCGCGCTGGAGGACTCGGCCTACGTGCGCTCCTACCTGCGGTCCTCGGACTCGCTGGAGGAGGACCTGGAGCAAGAGGACGCCGCGGGGTCGCTGAGCGCCGGATTGCTCGGCGACGAGGAGCACCTCGAGGGCGAGGGCGCGGAAGACGCTCACCCGGCGGAGGGCAGGCTCGACGCGCTGTGGCGCGGCGCCGTGGTGGTGTTGCAGTCGATCCTGGCCGTCGCGTTCGGCGGCGGGTTGTTCGTGGCCTTCGACCAACTGTGGCGCTGGAACAGCATCGTGGCGTTGGTGCTCTCGGTGCTGGTCATCCTCGGCCTGGTGGTCGGGGTGCGGGTGGTCCGCAAAACCGAGGACATCGCCAGCACGTTGATCGCGGTCGCGGTGGGTGCGCTGATCACCCTGGGGCCCCTGGCGCTGTCGTTGCAGTCGGGCTAGCGGCGCCCACATACAGTGCGCCCAGCCATCAAAGTCGGCCTCTCGACGGCTTCGGTGTACCCGTTGCGGGCCGAGGCCGCGTTCGAGTACGCGGCCCGGCTGGGGTACGACGGCGTCGAGTTGATGGTCTGGGCCGAGTCGGCGAGCCAGGACGTCGCGGCCGTCAAGAAGCTGTCGCGGCGCTATCGCGTCCCCGTGTTGTCGGTGCACGCGCCGTGCCTGCTGATCTCGCAGCGGGTGTGGGGCCCCAACCCGATCCCCAAGCTGGACCGCAGCGTGCGCGTCGCCGAACAGCTGGGCGCGCAGACCGTCGTCGTGCATCCGCCGTTCCGCTGGCAGCGGCGCTATGCCGAGGGGTTCAGCGAGCAGGTGGCGAAACTTGAAGCGTCGAGCGACGTGATGGTCGCGGTGGAAAACATGTTCCCGTTCCGCGCGGACCGGCTCTTCGGTGCCGGTCAGTCGCTGGAACGGATGCGCCGACGCGGCGGCGGCCCCGGCCCGGCGATCTCGGCGTTCGCGCCCTCCTACGACCCGCTCGACGGCAACCATGCCCACTACACGCTGGACCTATCCCACACCGCGACCGCGGGCACGGACTCGCTGGACATGGCGCAACGGATGGGAGCGGGGCTGGTCCATCTGCACCTGTGCGACGGCAACGGCCTGCCCGCCGACGAGCACCTGGTGCCGGGGCGCGGCACGCAGCCCACCGTGGAGCTGTGCCAGATGCTGGCCGGCAGCCATTTCGCCGGGCACGTCATCCTGGAGGTGTCGACGTCCGGCGCGCGTTCAGCCAACGAGCGCGAAGCCATGCTCGCCGAGTCGCTGCAGTTCGCCCGCACGCATCTGCTGCGCTGATCATCCAGGAGACCCGCGAAAGTCCATGAACGCGTTATTCACCACCGCAATGTCGTTGCGGGAGGCCGGTTCAGGCGTCTACGAAGGAGAACTCGACAAGCGCTGGACCATCGGTCCCAAGGTGCACGGAGGGGCGATGCTGGCGCTGTGCGCCAACGCCGCGCGCACCGCCTGCGGCGGTCCGTCGGGCGGGCCGGCACTGGAACCGGTCGCGGTGTCGGCGAGCTTCCTGTGGGCGCCCGATCCGGGCCCGGTGCAGTTGGTCACGTCGATCCGCAAGCGCGGCCGCCGGATCAGCGTCGTCGACGTCGAACTCACCCAAGGCGACCGCACCGCGGTGCACGCCGTGGTCAACCTCGGCGAGCCCGAACACTTTCCGCCCGACGGTCCGGTGCAGCCGTTGCTGTCGGCCAACCCGGTGGCCGACCTGATGGCGCCCGAACCGCCCGATGACATCGAGCCGATCGGCCCGGGGCATCCGCTGGCCGGCCTGGTGCACCTGGGCGAGGGCTGCGACGTGCGGCCGGTGTTGTCGACGATGCAGGCCCGCGCCGACGGGCGCCCGCCGGTGATCCAGATGTGGGCGCGCCCCCGCGGTGTGGCCCCGGACGCGCTGTTTGCGCTCATGTGCGGCGATCTGTCGGCGCCGGTGACCTTCGCGGTGGACCGCACCGGTTGGGCGCCCACGATCCAGCTGACCGCGTTTCTGCGGGGGCTGCCCGCCGACGGCTGGCTGCGCATCATCGCGACCTGCACCGAGATCGGGCACGACTGGTTCGACGAGGACCACACGGTCGTCGACAGCCTGGGGCGCCTGGTGGTCCAGGCTCGCCAGCTGGCGTTGGTCCCTGCCGCTCGCTAGCGGGTGGTGTCTGCGATGCTGTCCGGCATGGCAAGAATCGCGATCGTCGGTGGCGGCAGCATCGGGGAGGCACTGCTGTCGGGTCTGCTGCGCGCGGGCCGGCAGGTCAAGGACCTCGTGGTGGTCGAGCGGGTGCCCGAGCGCGCCAAGTATCTGGCCGACACCTATTCGGTGCTGATCACCTCGGTGGCCGAGGCGGTGGAAAACGCGTCGTTCGTCGTGGTCGCGGTGAAGCCCGCCGACGTCGAATCGGTGATGGCGGAGGTCGCGCGGGCGGCCGCCGCGGCGGAAAGCGACACCGCCGAGCAGGTGTTCGTCACCGTCGCGGCCGGTGTCACCATCGGCTACTTCGAATCCAAACTCCCGGCCGGGACGCCGGTGGTGCGGGCCATGCCGAACACGGCGGCGCTGGTCGGCGCCGGGGTCACGGCCCTGGCCAAGGGCAGGTTCGTCACCCCGCCGCAGCTCGAGGGGGTCTCGGCCCTGTTCGACTCAGTCGGCGGGGTGCTGAGCGTTCCCGAGGGCCAAATGGACGCCGTCACCGCGCTGTCGGGCTCGGGGCCGGCGTATTTCTTCCTGATGGTCGAGGCCCTCGTGGATGCCGGCGTCGCCGCGGGCCTGAGCCGCGAGGTGGCCGGCGACCTGACCGCGCAGACCATGGCCGGCGCGGCGGCGATGCTGCTGGAACGCATGGACGCCGATCGCCGGCGCGGCGAGGCCGAGGCGCCCGGGGCGCGCGTGGACGCCACGGCGACGCAGCTGCGGGCGACCGTGACCTCGCCCGGCGGCACCACGGCCGCGGCCCTGCGCGAACTGGAACGGGGGGGCCTGCGAGCGGCCGTCGACGCAGCGGTTCAGGCCGCCAAAATGCGCTCTGAGCAGCTAAGAATTACATCAGAGTAATCCAAGATTTTTGAACTGATTGTCCCCCACCAGTACCAGTAACCCCATCAGTCCCGCTATTCTCCTCTTTGTAAGCACGTGTGGGTGCCAGCGGAGGGGAAGCCGCTGGCATGCGCGTGCCTGACACGATTGGGTAGCGATGACGTCTACGAATGGGCCATCAACGCGAGATTCTGCAGGTAAGCCACGGGACACCAGTTCCGTCGATGGCCAGCAGGGCAGGGCGCAATTCCTCACCGTCGCCGAGGTGGCGGCGCTGATGCGGGTCTCCAAGATGACGGTCTACCGGTTGGTGCACAACGGCGAACTACCCGCGGTCCGGGTGGGTCGGTCCTTCCGGGTGCACGCCAAGGCCGTCCACGACATGCTGGAGACGTCCTACTTCGACGCCGGCTGACCTGAACCGGTGGCCGCTCGCGGGCGGCACCTGGCTTCGCGGCCGGGCGGCGATCAGGCGACGCCGGTTTGGCGTTGGGTGCGTCGGGCTGGGTAAAGTGACCGGGTCCAATCTTTGAAGCAGGTCTCGGTCTAGATAGCGGAGTTCATGGGTTCAGTAATCAAGAAGCGGCGCAAGCGTATGTCGAAAAAGAAGCACCGCAAGCTGCTGCGTCGCACCCGGGTGCAGCGCAGAAAACTCGGCAAGTAACCCCCGCTGGCGGCCTTCCTAAGGCCGTCATAAGGCCACCGTAAAAAGGCCGTAACTGGTCGCAACGCGCCATAGTGCGGCCGTCTCACCGACCGCTAGGCTGTCTGGGTGGATGCGTCGAATGGGGAGAACACCGGGTCGGACGACACCACCGGCAGCGCGGCGCATTACCCCAAAATCGTCCTTGTCACCGGTGCCTGCCGGTTTCTGGGCGGCTACCTGACCGCTCGGCTCGCGCAGAACCCGATGATCAAAGGGGTCATCGCGGTGGACGCGATAGCCCCCAGCAAGGACATGCTGCGCCGGATGGGGCGCGCCGAATTCGTCCGCGCCGACATCCGTAATCCCTTCATTGCCAAGGTAATTCGCAACGGCGATGTCGACACGGTGGTGCACGCGGCGGCCGCGTCGTACGCGCCCCGCTCCGGCGGCACCGCGGCGCTCAAAGAGATCAACGTGATGGGCGCGATGCAGTTGTTCGCTGCCTGCCAGAAGGCGCCCTCGGTGCGCCGCGTGGTGCTCAAGTCGACGTCGGAGGTGTACGGCTCGAGCGCCCACGATCCGGTGATGTTCACCGAAGACAGCACCAGCCGGCGGCCCTTCCGCGACGGTTTCGCCAAGGACAGCCTCGACATCGAAGCCTATGCGCGCGGATTGGGACGGCGCCGGCCCGACATCGCCGTGACGATCTTGCGGCTGGCCAACATGATCGGCCCGGCGATGGACACCACGCTGTCGCGTTATCTCGCCGGGCCTTTGGTGCCGACGATGTTCGGCCGCGACGCCCGGCTGCAACTGCTGCACGAGCAGGACGCACTCGGCGCCCTGGAGCGCGCGGCCATGGCCGGCAAGGCGGGAACGTTCAACATCGGCGCCGACGGCATCATCATGCTGTCGCAGGCGATCCGTCGCGCGGGCCGGATCCCTTTGCCCGTACCGGGTTTCGGTGTTTGGGCCCTCGACTCGTTGCGCCGCGCCAACCGCTACAACGAGATCAGTCGCGATCAGTTTGATTATTTGAGTTACGGCCGCGTCATGGACACCAGCCGGATGCGCTCAGAACTCGACTACCAGCCGAAATGGACGACGGCGGAGGCCTTCGACGACTACGTTCGCGGCCGAGGCCTGACTCCCATAATCGACCCACATCGGGTACGCTCCTTGGAAGGTCGCGCCATATCTCTAGCTCAGCGCTGGGGTAGCCGAAATCCAATTCCGTGGGGTGGGGTCAGGTAGGTATCGTGGCGGGTGAATCCAGAGCGAATGTCATTCCACTGCACACGAATCGGGGCCGGGTAGCAGCGCGCCGGAGAGCCGACCAACGAACCGAGTCGGCCCGCCAGCACCCATCCTTCCTGACCGATCCGCGCGGGCGCGCGTCGGCGGAGCAGATCGCCGCGGTGGTTCGCGAAATCGACGAGCACCGTCGCGGTGCGGGGGCCACGTCCGGCGAGGCGCCGCTGAATGAGCTGGCGCAGCGCGTCGCGTCCGTCGCCGGATTCCTGCGCCAGCGGCTGACGGGCGACTACAGCGTCGACGAGTTCGGCTTCGATCCGCACTTCAACAGCGCGATCGTCCGGCCGTTGCTGCGGGTGTTCTTCCGGTCCTGGTTCCGGGTCGAGGTGAGCGGCATCGAGAACCTGCCCGCCGACGGCGCCGCGCTGGTGGTCGCCAATCACGCCGGGGTGCTGCCGTTCGACGGGCTGATGCTGTCGGTGGCCGTGCACGACGAGCATCCAGCGCAGCGCGAGCTGCGGCTGCTCGCCGCCGACATGGTGTTCGACCTGCCCGTGGTGGGCGAGGCGGCCCGCAAGGCCGGCCACACCATGGCCTGCACGACGGACGCGCACCGGCTGCTCGCCGCCGGCGAGCTCACCGCCGTGTTCCCCGAGGGCTACAAGGGGCTGGGGAAGCGTTTCGAGGACCGCTACCGGCTGCAGCGCTTCGGCCGCGGCGGATTCGTCACCGCCGCGCTGCGGACCAAGGCGCCGATCATCCCGTGCTCGATCATCGGTTCCGAAGAGATTTACCCGATGCTGACCGACGTCAAGCTGCTGGCGCGGCTGTTCGGGCTGCCGTACTTCCCGATCACGCCGCTGTTCCCGTTGGCCGGGCCCATGGGCCTGGTGCCGCTGCCGTCGAAATGGCACATCGCGTTCGGTGAGCCGATCTACACCGACGACTATGCGGCCTCCGACGCCGACGACCCGATGGTCACCTTCGAGCTGACCGATCAGGTGCGCGAGACCATCCAGCAGACGCTGTACCGGTTGCTTGCCGGCCGCCGCAACATCTTCTTCGGCTGAGTCTTCGCCCAAAAGGAAACGCCACCACGGAAACCCGTGATGGCGTTGACCTTTCGGCAGCCGGCTACTTCACCATGGTGAACTGGCAGACGTTCGTGTAGCCGTCGCGGAACAGATCCGAGCAGCCCCGCAAGTACTTCAGGTAGATGTCGTAGGTCTCTTGCCCCTTCAGCGCGATCGCCTCGTCCTTGTGCGCCTCGAGAGCGTCGCCCCACGCCGTCAGCGTCGGGACGTAGTTCTTGCCGATGAAGTGGTGTCGTTCGATCTTGAAACCCGCGTCGGTCGAGTACTTGTCGACCAGGTCGACCTGGGGCAACTTCCCGCCCGGGTAGATCTCCTTCAAGATGAAGCTGATGAACCGCAGCAGGGTCATGTTGACCTTCAAGCCCATCGCGTTGCCCTCTTCGCGGCTGGGGACCACGATCGAGTGCAGCAGCATGCGGCCGTCGTCGGGCAGCAGGTCGTAGTACTTCTTGAAGAAGGTGGCGTAGCGCTCGTACCCGGCGTCACCGGCGCCGTCGGCGAAGTGCTCGAACGCGCCCAGCGACACGATGCGGTCGATCGGTTCGTCGGGGAATTCCTCCCAGCCCTGGATCCGCACCTCTTTGCGGCGGGGGCTGTCCATCTTGTCGAACTCGGCCACACAGTGGGCGTACTGGTTCTCGCTCAGCGTCAACCCGATCACGTTGACGTCGTACTCGGCCACGGCGTGCCGCATCGTCGAGCCCCAGCCGCTGCCGATGTCGAGCAGCGTCATGCCGGGCTCGAGGTTCAACTTGTCCAGCGCGAGCTTGCGCTTGGCGTACTGCGCCTCTTCCAGCGTCTTGGTCAGGTTCTGCGGGTCCGGATTCTCGTCGAAGTAACCGCAGCTGTAGGTCATCGACGGGTCAAGCCAGAGCTTGAAGAACTCGTTCGACTTGTCGTAATGGGATCGCACGGCCTCGACCGGCGGATGGAGCTGCGTTCCCGTTTCCCCCTGTGGTGACATTTACGACGCCCCTAACTTTCCTGCGGATATTGATGCAACCGCCGCGGCGGTTGCTTCGGTCTCGGCTTGGTTTGCGGCTTCCCCCAGCATCGTGACAACGCTGGTGACTATCGGCTTTCCATCGGCATCGGTCACTTCGCTGCGGATCTCCGCCAGCACGGTGCCGTGGGACTCGATCACCGAGTCGAGATAGGTGTCGAAGTAAAGCCTATCGTGAGCCAGGATCGGGCGGTAGAACTTGAACTTCTGGTCGCGGTGGATGACCCTGGCGATGTTGATGGGGATGCTGAACTTGGTGAAGATCTCCAACTGAACGCGACGCCCGGCGATCGCGAGGAACGTCAGGGGCGCCACCATGTCGGTGTACCCGGCCCTCTCGGATTCATTCTCGTCGAAGTGTGCCGGGTGGTCGTCTTTGATCGCCAGGGCGAACTCACGGATCTTTTCGCGCCCGACCTCGAAGTAGTCCGGGGCGCGGTAATGGCTGCCGATGAGTCCTTCGGCTTCTTTGGGGACTGTCATGCCGCTGTGCTCTCCGCTCGAAGATGTCTGCGCGGCGCAGCCTATCAGCGCGATTGCCGACGAGAGGCCACCGCGGCCAGCGCACCCCCGGCCGCGCCCAGCGCCAACGCCGACGGCACCCCGATCCGCGCCGCTTTGCGAGCGGTGCGGAAGTCGCGGATCTCCCATCCCCGCTCCCGGGCCAGGGCGCGCAGGCGGGCGTCGGGATTGATGGCGACCGCCGTCCCCACCAGCGACAGCATCGGCACATCGTTGTAGCTGTCAGAGTAGGCGGTGCAGCGTTTCAGGTTGAGCCCCTCGCGAATTGCCAGCGAGCGCACCGCGTGCGCCTTGCCGGTGCCGTGCAGGATATCGCCGACCAGCCTGCCGGTGAAGACGCCGTCGACCGACTCCGCGACGGTGCCCAGCGCGCCGGTCAGGCCAAGCCGCCGCGCGATGGTCGCGGCGAGCTCGTAGGGCGTGGCGGTGATCAGCCACACCTGCTGGCCGGCGTCCAGATGCATTTGGGTCAGCTCGCGAGTGCCGGGCCAGATCTTGTCGGCGATGATCTCGTCGTAGATCTCCTCGCCCAGGGCCACCAGCTGCTCGACCGATCGGCCCTCGATGAAGGCGAGCGCCTTGCGCCGGCCCGCGGCGACGTCATTGCTGTTTTCCTTGCCGAGGACCTGAAACTTGGCCTGGGCGTAGATGAATCCGAGCACATCGCGATAGGTGAAGTAGTTGCGCGTCGCCAGCCCACGCCCGAAGTGCACCGCCGAGGAGCCCTGCACCAACGTGTTGTCGACGTCGAAGAACGCGGCGGCGGTGAGGTCTATCGGGGGCTGCGGGCGGTCCGGGGCGGCGGCGGCTTCCTCCTGCATGCCCTCGATCGCGCGGGCCGCACTGGCGTCCGCGCCCAGCGACTCCAAATCAACGTAACCGGTGTGGTCAGCGTTGACCGGGTCAAAGGAAGTCATCGCCCAACCTCCTAGATCGCTGTGCTGCCTGGTGACCCGGCGGGTGCCCGATACCCAACCCTATCGGGCAGATGGCGCGGGGGCGTTGATGCCTGGGGGTGCCTCGGCCCGGGCCGCCGCCTCGGGCCGCGGCTTGGGCTCGCCTCGCGCTGCCGAGCGTGACGCTGCAGTCACGTTCGACGCCGAGTGTGACTGCAGCGTCACACTCGGGGCTGGCCGGCGTCTGAGCTCGATGCCCTTGCAGGCACGATCACTGTCGCCAGTTCGAAACCTGAGACGTGATGCTGTCCGGCATGTCCTCAAGCAGTGCTGTGGTCAATTCCTCGAACGACAGCGCAAGGACTTCCATCCGCGGCTGATCTTCCGGGAATGCAAATCCATAGGAGCTAGGATCGCTTTGGAGTGTGTAGCGTTTGAGGTATTGTTCCGCAAACCCCTTTTTAAGGGTTGGGCACTCCTTGTTCATAAAGTCAACGGCGTCTCGATCTGCGGGCTCGATTAAAATGTGTGAATCAAGTCCACCGTCCTCCCATTTGACGAACTGCGTTCTTAGGCGAAGGTCGACACGGACACCATCACCGATGCGCATAATGATATATTTGCCTGCGTCCGAGAACTTCGAAAACATAACTTTGATATCCTCATCGCGCCGTGACTCTCGTTCATGCTTCAGTGAACTTAATACACTAAAGTAACCTCCGCTCGTGGGCGCGATTATCCAAGCTCCCCAGTCGCCGAATTCGGCCCATTCCGGCCATGTTTTCAGTTTCTCTGAGTAGTTTGAACGGAAGTATAGGCGGCCACCTTGTCCGTCGGGTGCGTCATACGTCCCTCCGCTGGCACCGTTAGCAATTCCCCGCCAGAAGTTGTAATGCTCGACGACTTCGGCAAATTGGTCTTCTGCGCTGAAGTTCATAGCCAACTTTCAAAACCACCCTTTTGGTAGCTCACTATCCCCAATCCAGATAGCCGTTCTCGAGTAACCATTTGATAAGCACATATTTTCCAGATTTGTCGACGACCACCCATTGCGTCCCCCCGCCCGACTGCCCAAAGGCGTCACCCACTTTTCCATATCTGACTTCCCATCCTTCGGGCAATTCTTTGCCTGTACCGTGAAATCGATTGTAATCACCGGATGAACCCGGCGCCAGACCGCGGTCAGGATAGCTGTCGCCGACTGCGCCCATAAAATCACCTTTATCGTCGCTGACCTCTCCAATCCTGTCCAGCGAAGTATCCTTGGGTATGCTGCGAGTTGTGTCATACATGCCATCTGCGAAACCGTCCACTCTTGGCCAATCCCACGTGCCTTTTGCAGGGTCCCACCATTTGTTCAAGATTTCTTGAGCGGTCATTCCCGCATAAGGGCTGTGCGCCCCGGCTGATTCGGCGAGTTCTCGAGGGCATCCGTGCTCAATTAGATCCTTGACAAGCTGCTCGGGTGATTCCGCGAGCGCCAGCTGCGCCTGGTGCCAGGGCTTCAAGTCTGACGGTGCGGGGATTTCTGGTGGATGCGCGTCGGCGGGGTCATCGGGGGGCGTGCCGTCATGGGGCTTGTGTGATCCGGGCGGTTCGTGGCTGTCAGCGGGCGGGTGTGGCCCATTTACGTCCCCGGGGGTATGGCCGTCGCCTGGCTGGTGTGGCCCGCCGCCGTCGCCGGGCGGAGGTGGATGGCCTTCGCTGGACGGATGTGGACCGCCATCGCCGGGCGGATGGGGAGCCCCGTCATGCGGCTCTACCGGATGAGCGGCGGGTTCACCGGCGTGGGGTACCTCGCCTAGGCCGGGAGGTACTTCGGCGGGGATCCCACCGCCCATAGGAGCCGATGATGGTGACGGGAGGTGGGGCGCCGCCGAAGCTGCGGGTGCGGCTTCTGAGGGCAGCCCAGCGTGGGGAACTGCTCCGACCGGCTCGCCGCCGGGAGAAGCCGGCACGTGGGCGGGAACCGGCTCGTGCGACTGCGGATGGGGTGGTGGCGTGCCTTCTGCGGGGGCCGATACGTGCGGCTTACCGCCCGATTCTGGCGGAACCCCAATGGGTTTCGGTTCGCCGCTGTGAGGTGCCCCGCCAACCGGCGGCTTGGATTCGGTGGGGCTGTGCGGCAGCGGACCGTCGGCTGGGCCGGGCGCCGGCTTTCCCGAAGGCCCTGGCTTGCCCTCGGGCGCCGGCGCGGGGTGGCCCGATTCCGGTGGTTTGGGCGCGGCCGGGGGAGGCTTGACCTCCGGAGGCTTTACCGACGGAACCTTCGGAATTTCGGGCGGCTTCTTCAAGCCTTTCAGCGCGTCAGCGGCGCCGTGCCCAACTTTGCCCAGCTTGGAGAGCGGTCCGCCGGGCAAGGCCAGCGTCGCCACGTCGAAGAGCGATTTTCCGAGCGCTTCGGCAGGGTTCTTGCCCCACTCGTCCCAATGGGTGACGTCCTTGCCCAGCGCTTTCCAGGCCTCGGCGACGCCGGGTCCGCCGTCGGGACCCAAGCCGACGAGCGTGCCAGCTCCTTCGGCCATGCCACTCATCGTTTTGGCGTAACCAGCCGGGTCGAGCACGGCGTGGAATTGGCTGATGTCGTAGAAACCCTTGACGAGATCCCAGCCCTCGACACCGATTCCTTTGAATGTCTGGCCCACCTGATTGAGGGCCCTGCCGACCGGCGTCCCGTGCAAAAAGTGGTCCCACTCTTTATCCACCCAGTGGGCCATGTTCTTGGCGGCGGTTTCGGCTGCCGACATGGCGGCCTCGATCTGCCCGCCCAGCGTTTCGGCTTCCTGCGCAAAGTTGTTGACGACGGTCCGGATGTCGTCGGCGATCCTTTTGATCTCGTCTTCGTCTTCGTCGGTCAAGAGGTCCCAGACCTCTTTTATGCCGGTCAGCGGATCGCAGATGCGGGACAACAGATCCAGGATCGCCGCGTGGACCTTGTCAACCTTGGCTGCGTAGCTATTGAGCTGCGCAGCGATTGTTTGGCATTGCTGCGCAACGCTGCTCGTGGCGCCGGAGGCATCAGCCAACGCTTTGTTGATGGCAGCGACCTCGGGAATCTGCTGCGCGGCAATGGCGGCCATCGTGCCGCCGCCCGCCGCGATCTCGGTGGTCATGAAGTTGACACCCGCGGTCGTCCATGCCGCCGCGGCGGCGCGCAACTTCGCGGAATCGCCTGTGGGCCAGATCATTCCGATATAGGGCGCGACCCAGCTCCAGCCCGCCGGTGCGCCGCTACCGGCACCGACGGCCGACGGCGGCGAAGCCCCGACGGTCAACGGCCCGGTCACCGGCGGCGTGGGCAGGCCCTCAGCGCGGCCCGTCACATCCGACATCGCCTCGGCGATCGCATAGTTGTGTGCCGACATCCGCACGCCGTCGCCGATGCTGCACAACCCATTGCGGGTACTGGTCATCGCCTCGATCACCTTGGCCGCCGCACCGTTGTAAGCGCGGCCCACCGCGGCGCCTACCGGATCGTCACCGGCCATGCCGGCACTGCCGGCCAGCGACGAGGTCAAGGCCGAGATCACCGATCCCAGCGACTCGCCCGTGGCCACCACCGTGGCGCCGGCGCGGTCTAGGGCAGTCGGATCACACGCCAGCGGCGCCATCTGCTCACGACCACATACCGAGATTCATTGACATCGCGCCGGTGTAGTTGCCGTGCGCGGTCGTGGCCACCTTCTCGAGCTGCGCCAGCGCCTCGCGCATCATCGCCTCGCCGCGCACCCAGTGCTGATGCGCCTCGGCGTGGGCCGCGGCCGCCTGTCCTGTCCACGTGCCATGCAAACGCGTTACGCGAGAATCGATTTCGGCAATCATGTCTTCGGCATAGCGTTGGAACGCCGCCATCCGCTGCACCGCGTCGGCCAACGCCTGCGGATCAACCCGAAACGCCTCAGCCACCGCGCACCGCCCGCTCCGCCTGGGCGGACCCGGCCTCGTTGCTCTGATACGCCCCGCCGGCCTGGCCCACCAGCTGCGCCAACATCGACAACCCGAGCTCGACCTCGCGGGCCCCCTTGCGCCACAGCTCCCACGCCGACCCGTACGCCGTGCCCGCCGCGCCCTGCCAACCGCCCAACATCTGACCCACCTGATCATCGAGCTGGGACAGCTGGGCCGAAAGATGCTCGGCCGCACCGGTCAGCGAGGCGGCGGCGCCCTGCATCACTACCGGATCGACCCGCACCGTGTTGTCGGCCATAGGCGGAACATAACTCCTGGTAGGCGGCCCCACAAGTCGCTGATGACACACTGGTGCCCATGACCCAAGCGACCGGCCGGCCGCAGGTGGAGTTGCTGACCCGCGACGGGTGCACCATCTGCGAGCGCCTCCACGCCCGGCTGGTCGTTTTGGCCGGTGAACTGGGCTTCGAGCTGACGACGACCGACGTCGACGCCGCGGCCGCCGACGGCAACCCCGCGCTGCGGGCCGAGTTCGGTGACAGGTTGCCGGTGGTCCTGCTCGACGGCCGCGAACACAGCTACTGGGAACTCGACGAGCCCCGGCTGCGCGCGGACCTCGCCCGCTGACGAGGCGGCCAAGCGGCCGCGGGGCAATTATTTGGTAGCCCAGCTGATAAACGTTTACCGTGGACAGCAGTTCAGTTACTGGAGGATGCAAGGGAGCTGGCCAGGTGATGCTGCCGTGAGCGTCTTGCTCTTCGGGGTTTCGCACCGCAGTGCGCCGGTCTCCGTCCTGGAACAACTCAGCATCGACGAGTCCGATCAAGGCAAGATCGTCGACCGGGTGTTGCAGTCGCCGCTGGTGACCGAGGCGATGGTGCTGTCGACGTGCAACCGGGTCGAGGTCTATGCGGTGGTGGATGCGTTCCACGGCGGGCTCGCGGTGATCGGGCAGGTGCTGTCGGAGCATTCCGGGATGTCGATGACCGACATCACCAAATACGCCTACGTCCGCTACAGCGAGGCCGCCGTCGAGCATCTGTTCGCGGTGGCCAGCGGCCTGGATTCGGCGGTGATCGGCGAGCAGCAGGTGCTCGGTCAGGTGCGTCGCGCGTACGCCACGGCTGAAACCAACCGCACCGTCGGCCGCGTCCTGCACGAGCTGGCCCAACGCGCGCTGTCGGTCGGCAAGCGGGTGCATTCCGAAACCGCCATCGACGCCGCCGGCGCCTCCGTGGTGTCGGTCGCCCTGAACATGGCCGAACGCCGGCTGGACGGGCTGTCGGGCCGCACCGCCGTGCTGGTCGGCGCCGGTGCGATGGGCGCCCTGGCCGCTGGGCACCTGTCTCGCGCCGGCATTGGCCAGGTTCATGTGCTCAACCGGTCGCTTTCCCGGGCGCAGCGCCTGGTCCGCAAGATCCGCGAAACCGGTGTGCGGGCCGACGCGTTGCCGCTGGAGCAGCTGACCG
Source organism: Mycobacterium sp. NTMscope_MAC_269 (assembly GCF_976985695.1). Classification (NCBI taxonomy): domain Bacteria; kingdom Bacillati; phylum Actinomycetota; class Actinomycetes; order Mycobacteriales; family Mycobacteriaceae; genus Mycobacterium; species Mycobacterium sp. NTMscope_MAC_269. The sequence continues at coordinate 4,070,764 of NZ_OZ335668.1, read as the reverse complement.
ACGTCCTGGCGGGCGCCGACGTCGTGGTCAGTTGCACCGGGGCGGTGACCCCGGTGATCTCCCTGGCCGACGTGCACCACGCGCTCGCCGCCGCCGATCGCGATGAAACGACCGACCCGCTGGTCATTTGCGACCTGGGCATGCCGCGCGACGTCGACCCTGCCGTGGCCGGGCTGCCCGGCGTCTGGGTCGTCGATGTGGACCGCGTCCAGCACGAGCCCTCCGCCCATGCCGCGGCCTCCGACGTCGACGCCGCCCGCACCATCGTGGCCACCGAAGTTGCTGCGTACCTGGCCGGCCAGCGGATGGCCGAGGTCACACCGACGGTGACGGCGCTGCGCCAGCGGGCCGCCGATGTGGTCGAAGCCGAGCTCCTGCGGCTGGACAACCGGTTGCCCGGGCTGGCCAGCGCGCAACGGGAAGAGGTCGCCCGCACCGTGCGGCGGGTGGTGGACAAGCTGCTGCACGCGCCGACGGTGCGCATCAAGCAGCTCGCCAGCGCCCCCGGGGGCGACAGCTACGCCGAGGCTTTGCGTGAGCTTTTCGAACTCGACCAGACCGCCGTCGACGCCGTCGCCGCGGGCGAATTGCCCGTCATAGCAAACGGATTCGACGCGGGCACCCCGCAGCAATCCGCCGAGTAGCCGATTGGCGAACGTGATCCGGATAGGCACCCGGGGCAGCCTGCTGGCCACCACCCAGGCCGGGGTCGTCAGAGACGCCCTCATCGCGCTGGGGCACCCGGCGGAGCTGGTGACCATCACCACCGCCGGGGACCGGTCGTCGGGACCCATCGAATCTCTGGGCGTGGGTGTCTTCACCACCGCACTGCGCGAGGCCATGGTTGAGGGCCGCGTGGACGCCGCGGTGCACTCCCATAAGGACCTGCCGACGGCCGACGACCCGAGGTTTGCTGTCGCGGCCATACCCCTGCGCAACGACCCCCGTGACGCGGTGGTCGCCCGCGACGGATTGGTGCTCGGGGAGTTGCCGCCGGGTTCGCTGGTGGGTACCTCCTCGCCACGCCGGGCCGCGCAGCTTAGAGCATTGGGTCTCGGTTTGGAAATCCGCCCCCTACGAGGCAACCTAGATACCAGGTTGAACAGGGTAAGCAGTGGTGATCTCGACGCGATCGTGGTGGCCCGGGCGGGTCTGGCCCGACTCGGTCGCCTCGATGACGTCACCGAGACGCTAGAGCCGGTGCAGATGTTGCCAGCACCGGCTCAGGGCGCGCTCGCCGTCGAATGCCGTGCCGGGGACACCCGGTTGGCGGCAGTGCTGGCGGAGCTGGACGACGCCGACACGCGTGCGTCGGTCACCGCGGAGCGAACTCTGTTGGCCGAACTGGAGGCCGGCTGCTCCGCACCGGTGGGCGCGATCGCTGAAGTGGTCGAGTCCATCGATGAGGAAGGCCGGATCTTCGAAGAGCTGTCGCTGCGCGGCTGCGTGGCGGCGCTGGACGGGTCCGATGTGATCCGCGCGTCCGGCATCGGCACTCCCGGTCGGGCACGAGAGCTTGGGCTTTCGGTGGCCGCGGAGCTGTTCGAGCTTGGCGCCCGAGAGCTGATGCGCGGAGCGCGGCAAGACCCGACGCGAGGAAATTAAGTGCGAGTTACGTGGGAGCGACAATGACGACGCGAGGGCGTAAGCCGACACCCGGCCGCATCACGTACGTGGGCTCCGGCCCCGGTGACCCGGGACTGTTGACGACCCGGGCCGCCACGGTGCTGACGAACGCCGCTCTGGTGTTCACCGACCCTGACGTGCCCGATGCGGTGCTGGCGCTGATCGGTAAAGACCTACCGCCGGTTTCCGGGCCGGCCCCGGCCGAGCCGGCCGCCTCCAGCGGCGATGGCGCCGACCAGGGCCAGACGCAGCCGGCGGTGATCTCCGGCGGCCCCGACATCCGCCCGGCGCTGGGTGACCCGGCCGAGGTGGCCAAGACATTGGCCCACGAGGCGCGGACCGGCGTCGACGTGGTGCGCCTGGTGGCCGGTGACCCGCTGACCGTCGACGCGGTCATCACCGAGGTCAATGCCATCGCGCGCAGCCACCTGCACATCGAGATCGTGCCGGGCCTGGCGCCCACCAACGCCGTCCCGACGTATGCGGGGCTGCCGCTGGGCTCCTCGCACACGGTGGCCGACGTGCGCGGTGACGTCGACTGGGAGGCGCTGGCCGCGGCGCCCGGACCGCTGATCCTGCAGGCCACGTCGTCGCATCTGGCCGACGCGGCGCGCACCCTGATCGAGCATGAGCTCGCCGAAAACACGCCGTGCGTGGTGACCGCGCAGGGCACCACCTGCCAGCAGCGTTCCATCGAGACGACGCTGCACGGCCTGACCGACTCGGCTGTGCTGGGCGGCACCGACCCGGCCGGTCCCCTGACCGGTCCGCTGGTGGTGACCATCGGCAAGACGGTGTCCAGCCGGGCGAAGCTCAACTGGTGGGAGAGCCGCGCCCTGTACGGCTGGACCGTGCTGGTGCCCCGCACCAAGGATCAGGCCGGCGAGATGAGCGAGCGGCTGACGTCCTACGGCGCGCTGCCGATCGAGGTGCCGACCATCGCCGTCGAGCCGCCGCGCAGTCCCGCCCAGATGGAAAGGGCCGTCAAGGGATTGGTCGACGGCCGCTTCCAGTGGGTGGTGTTCACCTCCACCAACGCGGTACGTGCGGTGTGGGAGAAGTTCGGTGAGTTCGGTCTGGACGCGCGCGCGTTCTCCGGGGTGAAGATCGCCTGTGTGGGCGAGTCGACCGCCGACCGGGTCCGGGCGTTCGGGATCAGCCCCGAGCTGGTGCCGGCCGGCGAGCAGTCCTCGCTGGGGCTGCTGGACGACTTCCCGCCCTACGACAGCGTTTTCGATCCGGTCAACCGGGTCTTGCTGCCGCGTGCCGACATCGCCACCGAGACGCTGGCCGAGGGTCTGCGCGAACGTGGTTGGGAGATCGAGGATGTCACCGCCTACCGGACGGTGCGCGCCGCGCCGCCGCCGGCGGAGACACGGGAGATGATCAAGACCGGCGGGTTCGACGCGGTGTGCTTCACGTCCAGCTCCACGGTGCGCAACCTGGTCGGTATCGCCGGCAAGCCGCACGCGCGCACGATCATCGCCTGCATCGGTCCCAAGACCGCCGAGACGGCCGCCGAGTTCGGTCTGCGGGTGGATGTGCAGCCCGAGACCGCCGCGGTCGGCCCGCTGGTCGACGCTTTGGCCGAACACGCCGCGCGGTTGCGCGCCGAGGGCGCGTTGCCACCGCCGCGCAAAAAGAGCCGCAGGCGCTAGTGGCGATCGCAAGCGCGGCGGAGCCGGGCGCATCGGGTCGCCACTCATGGGGACTGGGTGCGATCACAAGCGCGCTGCAGCGCGCGCAGCGGGTCGCCACTCAACGAGCATGAGTGTCTACCCGCGGCACCGTCCGCGTCGGCTCCGCTCAACCCCGGCGTTGCGCCGTTTGGTCGCGCAAACGTCCTTGGAGCCAAGGCATTTGGTGCTGCCGATGTTCGTCGCCGACGGCATCGATCAACCCCGGCCGATCGCCTCGATGCCGGGGGTGGTGCAACACACCCGCGACTCGTTGCGCAGCGCCGCCGCCAGTGCCGTCGCCGCCGGGGTGGGCGGGTTGATGCTGTTCGGTGTGCCGCGTGATGAGGACAAGGACTCGGTGGGGTCGGCCGGTACCGACCCCGACGGCATCCTCAACGTCGCCCTGCGTGACCTGGCCAAGGACCTCGGCGAGGCCACGGTGCTGATGGCCGACACCTGCCTGGACGAGTTCACCGACCACGGCCACTGCGGTGTCCTCGACGACCGCGGCCGGGTCGACAACGACGCGACCGTGGCCCGGTATGTGAAACTCGCTGTGGTGCAAGCCGAATCGGGTGCTCACGTGGTGGGCCCGAGCGGGATGATGGATGGTCAGGTGGGCGCGATACGCGACGGGCTGGACGCCGCCGGCCATACCGACGTGGCGATCCTCGCTTACGCCGCCAAGTTCGCGTCGGCGTTCTACGGCCCCTTCCGCGAGGCGGTCGGTTCCAGCTTGTCCGGAGACCGGCGCACCTATCAGCAGGACGCGGGCAATACCCGCGAGGCGCTCCGCGAAATCCAGCTCGATCTGGACGAGGGCGCCGACATCGTGATGGTGAAACCGGCGATGGGTTATCTGGACGTGGTGTCGGCGGCGGCCTCGATGTCGCCGGTGCCGGTGGCCGCCTATCAGGTGTCGGGGGAGTACGCGATGATTTGCGCTGCGGCCGCGAACAATTGGATCGACGAGCGCGCCGCGGCCCTGGAGTCGTTGACGAGCATCCGCCGCGCCGGAGCCGATATCGTTCTCACCTATTGGGCTGCGGATGCGGCAGGGTGGCTTTCGTGAGACGGGGCTTGCTGTGAGATCAGAGACGACCGGTAGCGATGCCCGAGCGAGGCCGTTGTTCTACGAACCCGGCGCCACCTGGTGGTGGGTGGCGTCCGGCCCGGCCTCGGCGGCGGCCATGGTCCTGGTCGAAATCTGGAGCGGCGCCAAGATCTCACTCGTGGTCCCCGCGATCTTCTTGGTCCTCGTCTCGGCCTTCGTCGGGTTGCAGGTCAAGGCGGCACGGATCCACGTCTCGGTCGAGCTCACCGAAGATGCCTTGCGGCAAGGCACCGAGACGATCTTGGTGCGCGAAATCGTCAGGGTGTATCCCGAGCCCGAGAACCACGAAGCCTCCGGCAAGGAGCTGGCACGCTGGCAGTCGGCGCGGGCGCTCGGTGAATTGGTCGGGGTGCCGCGCGGGCGCATCGGTATCGGCCTCAAGCTCACCAATGACCGCACCGCCCAGGCGTGGGCGCGTCGTCACCGCCAGCTGAGGGCGGCCCTGACCCCACTGGTCCAAGAGCGGGTCGAGCCCACCGGGACCGATCTCGTCGACGGGGATCGGGACGACGCCGCCGGCAACGAAGCGGGACCCGGGCAATGATCGTCAGCTATCGGGCGGTGGTCGAGCTCGTCGTGGCGGTCGTCGCGCTGGCGGGCTCGGGAATCAGCTGGACGCACTCGCACCACACGGTGGCCGTCGCACCGATCGCGGAGGGGCAGCCCTTCACCACGTCGGTGGTTTATGACCCGCAGCTGTTGCTGCTGACCCTGGTGCTGTTGACGAGCGCCGGTGTGCTGGCGGTCGTCGGCGTCGCCAGGCTGCGGCGCGCCCGCTCCGGCGCTACGACGTCTTCCTGACCAGCGGCAACGCCATCCGACGGCGGATCCTGATGGCGTCGGCCCGATCGCGCAGAGCCTCCTGAACCGAGCGCATCAGCGGGAAACTGTCGTCATGACCGGCGTCTTCCAGGGCCTCGGTTACCGCTGAGCTGGCCACCAGCGTCCACTCCACCCCGGCGGCCCGACAATCGGCGTCGAACGCGTACAACAACGAAATACCGGCCTCAGCAAATTGACTGACATCGGCGACGTCGAGGACCAACGGGTTTTCCCCGAGCGTGAAACGCCGAATGTGGTGACTGACGCGGTCGACATTGGCGTCGTCGATTTCGCCGCGGATATGGACCACCGTCGCCAGGTGGCGGTAGTGCGCGCGCACCTGGGCGCCGTCGCACTCGAACACGCAGTTGTCGTGGCGACTCTCGGTGCCTGCGATCGTCATGAGGACCCCTCACTCTCCGTGCCGCTCGCGCTGGCCTTGGGGGCGCGCCTCCCGCTCACCAAAGCTGCCTTGAACGCTAGGCCGCAAGCCTAAGGAGACCGGTAGCCGCGCTTAACTCTTTGCTAAGAAGCAAATGCGGGTTCTCCGTGGAGCAAACCTTCGTCATCGGTGTCGAGCGCTCCGGGCGCCCCTGAAGGCCGTGTGCCACACCACAACCGTCCACGCATGTCGGCGATTGCGCTGCTAGGCTGCCATGGCTGCCGGTTGCTAGTCGGGGGGCTTGCGAAATGGCGAGATCGCCCGCTCAGCCGATAGCAGGAGAACGGAACGGCAGAATCCAGACGGGAAGAGCAGCGTGCGGGGCGGAGAGATCCGGGGCGAAATCAAGGCCCTGACGGGACTCCGTATCGTCGCGGCGCTGTGGGTGGTGCTGTTTCACTTCCGGCCGATGCTCGGCGACGCGTCGCCCGATTTCCGCGATGCGCTGGCCCCCATCCTCAACTGCGGCGCCCAGGGCGTCGACCTCTTCTTCATCCTCAGCGGGTTCGTGCTGACGTACAACTATCTCGACCGGATGGGCCGTTCGTGGTCGACCCGCGCCACCCTGCATTTCCTGTGGCTGCGGCTGGCCCGGGTATGGCCGGTGTATCTGGTCACGTTGCACCTCGCCGCCCTGTGGGTGATCTTCACGCTGCATGTCGGCCACGTGCCGTCGCCGGACGCCGCTTCGCTCACCGCGATCAGCTATGTGCGCCAGATCCTGTTGGTGCAGTTGTGGTTTGTGCCGTTCTTCGACGACTCGAGCTGGGACGGGCCGGCCTGGTCGATCAGTGCGGAATGGCTGGCGTACGTGCTCTTCGCCCTGCTGGTGTTGGTGCTGCTGCGGATGAAGCAGGCGACGCGGGCGCGCTGCCTGATGGTGCTGGCGTTCGCGGCGTCGCTGCCACCGGTGGTGATGCTGCTGGCCAGCGGGCACTTCTACACGCCGTGGAGCTGGCTGCCGCGGATCGTCACGCAGTTCACCGCCGGCGCCCTGGCCTGCGCCGCCGTCCGCAGATTGCGGCTGACCGACCGTGGCCGCCGCGCCGCAGGGTACATCTCGCTGCTTCTCCTGGCCGCCATGGTGGGCGTCCTGTATTGGTTTGGGGCGCACCCGATATCCGGTGTGGTGGAAAACGACAGCGGCGGCGTCGTCGATGTCTTGTTCGTTCCGCTGGTCATCTCGCTGGCCGTCGGCCTGGGGAGCCTGCCGCGGGTGTTGTCGACCCGGGTGATGGTGTACGGCGGACAGATCTCGTTCTGCCTGTACATGGTTCACGAATTGGTGCACACGTCCTGGGGTTGGGCCGTGGAACAATTCGAGCTCGCCACGCAGGACAACCCGTGGAAATGGAACGTCATCGGGCTGCTCGCGATTTCCGTGGTCCTGTCGATCGTGCTGTATCACGCCGTCGAAGAGCCCGCCCGCCGCTGGATGCGCAAGATGGTCGATGTCAGGGCCGTGAACGCGCGAAGTGATCCTGGCGAGTCGACGAACGGCAAGCCGCATCCGATCGACCGTCCGCTGGAAGCGATTTCGGTCCGCGCGGTGTGATGGCCGCTTTTGCGCCCGGCCGCGAATCGCGGGCAGTATTCGATGAGAACACGGCGGCAGCAGACCATGCCGTTGACAGTGGAGGTAAGAGTGAGTCGTCTGGCCACCTTTCTCATTGGGTTGAGCTTTCTGGGGGGCGTGGGCATCGCATACCCGGCGCACGTGCGCACTTACGAGACGCTGACGCTCGACTTCCGGCTGAATCACCTGGCAGTCATCGGGGATTCGTACACCACCGGCACCGATGAGGGCGGACTGGGCGCTCGGTCATGGCCGACGCGCGCCTGGCAGACCCTCGGCGCGCGAGGTTCGCGGGTGTCGGCCGATGTTGCCGCCGAGGGACGCGCCGGTTATGGCATGCCCGGCGACCACGGCAGCATGTTCGAGGACCTGACCGCGAGGGCGGTCAAGCCCGACGACGCGCTGGTGGTGTTCTTCGGCTCCCGCAATGACCAGGGTGTCGATCCCCTTTTCCTGACCGAAAAGACGCACGCCGCTTTGGATCTCGCGCGCCGGCTCGCACCCGCCGCGCGGTTGCTGGTGATCGGGCCGCCCTGGCCGACCGCCGACGTCCCGCCCTCGATGTTCCTCATCCGCGACATCCTCGGCGGCGCGGCGAGTGCGGCAGGGGCGACGTTCATCGACCCGATCGCCGAGCACTGGTTCGTCGGCCGGCCCGACCTGATCGGCGCCGACGGCGTGCACCCGAACGACGCGGGGCACCAGTACATGGCGGACAAGATCGCGCCGCTGATCCGCACTCAGCTGTCGACCTAGATGGGCGCTCTAGTCCTCCGCGTGCCGCTCGTAGTCCCACCGCTCCAGGCGATCTTGCAGGTGGAGCAGGCCGACTCCCGCGAAGGGCGCGGCGACTGCGATGCAGACCAGCAGCAGTGGAGACATGTCTTTAAAACCTCCGAAAACCCTTCACTGATCTGACGTTCGCCCGCCACGAGAAGTTCATTGCCGTTCACCCGCCCGCCGTGGCGCGGTCCGCCAAGGTGTCCATCACCGGCGCCAGCAGTCGCGCGTATTCGGTCGTCACGTGGTTGTCGTCGCGGAACACCAGGGTGTTGCCGACGATCAGCGGGCAGCGGTCGGGGGAGCAGAACAGGTCGGTCAGATCGGCGTAGTGCCCGCCGTTGGCGACGGTCGCGGCGCGCTCGGCGGCGATCCCGTCGTCGTTGACGGCCACGGATCGCGTTGGCGCACAAGCGGTTACGTCGTCGAGGTGGGCCGACAGGCAGGTCGGTGCGGACGCATGCGGATCGGCGACCGGCCCTAGCACCAGGACGGTGGCGCCGCTGTCGCGCAACTGCGCCACGGTGCGCCCCAGGGTGTCGATCCACGCCGGATCGTAGGAGCTGAAACCGAAGTCCCCGCCGTAGCGACGGCTCATGTCCAGCACCACCAGGCGCGGATGTTCGGCGTTCATCCGGGCCATGATCTGCGCGCGCCACTGCTCGCATTCGGTGTACTCGCGACCCAGATAGGGGCTCACGATGTGCAGGTCCTGTAGCGGGCAGGTCACTTTGGCCAGCGTCTCCAGCCGCCAGTGCCGCTGCTCGGCGAGCTGCTCGAAAGCCGGGTTCCACATGGCGGCGTGCGAGTCGCCGATCAGGGCCACGGTGGTCGGCGAGCCGGTGTCGCCGGTCGCGCACTCGCTTTGGCCGACATCGCGCCAGGACCGCACGCAGCCGTTGACGAACACGGCGGCCTTGTCGCCCGGCGCCTGGGCCAGCGGCGGATCGAGGTTCGACGGGACGGCGCGCAGGTCGGCGGCCCCCGCGAGTATGACGCGCGCCTGGTCGAATGCCTGACGCACCGCCGCCTCCTGGGGGCTGACGGCGGGGACGCCGGCCGGGGGCGCCGCGACGATGTTGGCCCGCGGGGCCGCAACCCCATGGCCTACCGGCGCGGGAATCACGTTGAGCAGCAGCATGCATGCGCAGGCGGTGGCGGCGCTGGCACCGCCCGCCACCGCCAGGCTGACTTTCGCCGAGCGGCGCAGCGCCGCGGCGAAGCGGCCGGGGTTCTCCACCAGATGCAAGGTGATGACGGCCAGCCCGGCGGACACGGCCGTCGCGCTCAGCCTGGCCGGCAGCCCCGGCGGCTCGCCGAGTAGCGCCGGCATCAGCAGCAGCACCGGCCAGTGCCACAGGTACCACGAGTAGGAGATGCGGCCGATGGCCCGCATCGCCGGGCGGCACAGCAGCCGGCCGGGCCCGAGCCCGCCGGTGACGGCGCCGCCGCCGATGATCAGCGCGGTGCCCAGCACGGGCAGCAGCGCCTCGACGCCGGGATAGGGGGTGTGGGCGTTCAGCTGGGTGCAGGTCAGCAGGATCAACGCCAGGCCGCCCCAACCGGCGATCGACGCGGTCAGCAGCGACAGCCGGCGCCACTGCTGGATCGACAGGGCCACCAGGCCGCCGGCCGCCAGTTCCCAGGCCCGCGTCGGCAGCGAGAAGAACGCCCACGATGGCGACGTGCGGGTCCACAGCGCGCCGGCCGTCAACGACGCGGCGGCGACCACCGCAAGCACCACCGCGTACGGCGCCGCGCGCTTCGCGGCGCCACGCAGGAGCGGGATGCGCCGGACCAACCACGCGGTGGCGATGATCAGCACCGGCCACACCAGGTAGAACTGCTCCTCGACGCCGAGCGACCAGTAGTGCTGGAACGGCGATGGCGCCTCGGCGCTCAGATAGTCGGTGCCGCGCAGGGCGAAGCGGTAGTTGCCGACGTACAGGGCGCTGGCAATGCCGTCGAGGAACACGCTGCGGGCCTGCAGCGGCGGCAGCACCGCCGCGGCGGCGATCGCGGTGACGGTGCCGACGATGGCCGCGGCCGGCAGCAGCCGGCGGGCGCGCGCACCGTAAAACCGGCCCAGCGCAACGGTATTCGTGGCGGCCGCTTCCCGAAAGAGCAGACCGGTGATGAGGAAGCCGGAGATGACGAAGAAGACATCCACCCCGATGTAGCCGCCGCTGACCCCGGGTATGCCCGCGTGGTAGAGCACGACGGCGATCACCGCGACCGCGCGCAGTCCCTCGATGTCGGGCCGGAATCCCCTTCGGGAAGTCCGCCGCTCCACGTGGTGTGGGCTGCCGGCGACTGATTCCTCCCGAAGTGTCATCGTGGGCTCAGGTCGCCATCCAGGCCAGTTCGCCGGGTAGTTGGCTGCGCCAATAGGCGACGTCGTGACCGCCGAGCGAGAAGCTGCCCGCTGGCTGCGTCTTCAACTGGTAGACGAATTGCTTTGTGGCGAAGTAGAAGCGGTCGAAGTTGCCGCAATCCACCCGCAGCGGAATCGAATTCAGCGCCGGTTGACCCATCACGCTGTTCTGCACGAAGTCCTCGTTGCTGTCGAAGGCGCCCGGGGCGCTCGTCGCGTAGGAGGTATACAGGGCCGGGCTGATCGCGCAGATGCCGGCGGTCCGTGATGGTCCCAGCTTGGCGCCCAGGCGAAGCGCCCCGTAGCCGCCCATCGACCACCCCATGAAGCCGACCCGGGAGGTGTCGAAACCCATCGTGGACAGCATGGGCAGCAGCTCGTCGAGCACCATCGCGCCGGAGTCCTCGCCGGAAGTCCTTTTGTGCCAATAGGTGTTGCCGCCGTCGACGCCGACGACCGCGAACGGCGGCTTGCCGTCTTTGGCCAGCCGGGCCAGCCCGTCGGGGACGCCCATGTCGATCATCTGGTTGGCGTCGCCGTCCACACCGTGCAGCGCGATCACCGGCCGCAGCATCTTGGTCTGGCCGGGCGGCATCGCGATCACATAGTTGGTCTTGATGCCCCCGCGGGCCGCCGACACGAAGGACCCGGTGAGCCTGTTCGGCAGGGTGCTGCCCGCCGCCGGCGGCTCGAACGGGGCCGGCGCTTGCGGCAGCGTCGCGGCGCGCGACGTCTCCGGAGCCAGCAGCGAGCTGAAGGCGAACACGCCGGCGGCTCCGAGGCTGGCACCGGCGCCCATCCGGAGCACCGCCCGGCGTGTGAGGTCAGGCATGATCGCAATGATGCCGCCCGAAGCGGGGATTACCCGCCGAGCCACGCCGTATTGGAAGCATTGTGTGATCTGGCGTGACCTTTCGGTCACGAAGCGGTGATCTTTCGCGCCAGACCGGTTCACATCGTAGCGGCGGCGATGACGGTTGCCACCACCGGAAACGTTGCGATCGTATTGCCTTCTGGCGCAGCGCGAGACCCGGTCCCAGAGGGGATGCGATCTCGAAAATGCCGCTGGGCTGGTGTCGCGGCGCCCGATGTGCTGTGGTTAACCATGGCCGGCACTTCGCAACTGCGCCAAGGGCTATCGCAACGCCAACTCAGCATGATCGCCCTCGGTGGCGTGATCGGTGCCGGCTTGTTCGTCGGGTCGGGTGTCGTGATCAAAGACACCGGGCCGGCCGCATTTTTGACCTACGCCCTGTGCGGCCTGCTCGTCGTCCTGGTCATGCGGATGCTCGGCGAGATGGCGGCCGCGAACCCGTCGACGGGATCGTTCGCCGACTACGCGGCCAAAGCTCTGGGTCGCTGGGCGGGGTTTTCGGTCGCCTGGCTGTATTGGTACTTCTGGGTGATCGTGGTGGGCTTCGAGGCGGTCGCCGGCGGAAAAGTCCTCACCTACTGGCTTCACGCACCCCTGTGGTTGTTGTCGCTGGGTCTGATGGTCTTGATGACCGCGACCAACCTCTTCTCCGTGACGTCGTTCGGCGAGTTCGAATTCTGGTTCGCCGGAATCAAAGTCGCGGCCATCGCCGTCTTCCTTGCCGTCGGCGCGGCGTACGTCCTGGGTGTGCTGCCCGGCCACCACGGGGGACTGGCCAATCTGCACTCACACGGCGGATTCTTTCCCCACGGCGTGGGCGCGGTGTTCGCCGCCATCGTGGTGGTGATCTTTTCGATGGTGGGCGCCGAGATCGTCACCGTCGCCGCGGCGGAAAGCCGCGACCCCGAGCTCGCGGTCCAAAAAGCGACCAGATCGGTCGTGGCGCGCATCGGGATCTTCTTCGTCGGTTCGGTCTTTCTGCTCGTGGTGATCCTGCCGTGGGACTCCGTGCAACGCGGCGCCTCGCCGTATGTGGCCGCGCTCAAGCACATGGGACTGCCTGGAGCGGATCAGGTGATGAATGCGGTCGTGCTCACCGCGGTGCTGTCCTGTTTGAACTCCGGGCTGTACACGGCGTCGCGCATGCTGTTCGTGCTCGCCGATCGCGGCGAGGCGCCGATGCGGTTGGTCAAACTGAGCGGCCGCGGCGTTCCCCACCTCGCGATCCTGTGTTCGTCGGCCGTCGGATTCGTGTGCGTCATCATGGCGTGGGTCGCACCCCACACGGTATTCCTGTTCCTGCTCAACTCATCTGGCGCCGTCATCTTGTTCGTCTACTGGCTGATCGCGCTGTCGCAGATCGTCCTGCGCCGCCGCACGCCCGCGGAAAAACTGACGGTGAAGATGTGGTTCTTCCCGGTGCTGTCACTGATCACCCTGACCGGAATCACTGCGGTGCTGGTGCAGATGGCCTTCGATCGCACGGCGCGCAGCCAGCTCTGCCTCAGCCTGCTGTCCTGGGCGATGGTGATCGGCATCTACTTCGTCACGCGCGGCCGCGCTCGGCTCAGCAGCGGGGTACGGCTAACTGAAAAGCGCTAGCGCATAAGCTATTAACTCACATGTCGGGCCTGGCCGAGGCCGCCGTGACCCTGTGACGGCGAAAGCCCGGCGAAATCAGCCCCACCGCCGTTCGGTCGCCTTGATCACGGCGGTCAGCGTCGCGTTCACCGGCGCCGCCACGCCCACCCGAGCGCCCTGGCGTGGCACCGCGCCGTTGATAACGTCGATCTCGCTGACCCGGCGGGCTTCGTGGTCCAGCAGGGCCGACGGTTTGGCGTCCGGCATCTGCGCGCCGAAGGCGCGAACGTGGGCGACGGGGTCGGTGACGGCGACCGCGATGCCCGACGCGCGGGCGACGGTCCAGGCTTCGGTCGCGGCGGCCTGGCTGACCGGCCCCATCTCCGGGTCGTCCATCACCTGGCCGACGGTCATGCCGGTCAGCGCGCACGGCGCGCTGTAGGCGGCATTGCAGATGAGCTTCTCCCATTGCATGGCAGCGATGTCGGTGACCGCGGCGGCGTCGAACCCGGCGTCGGCCCAGGCCCGCGCGATCGCTTCGACCGTCGCATGCGGCAGCGACGAATACGCGCCGAAGCGCATAGCGCGCATGGCGTTGTGATGCACGCGACCCGGGGCCACGCGAGATGCGCCGAACCCGCTGGCGATCCCGACGGCGACCCGCTCGGCGCCGACGATGCCCGCGACGACCTCCGCCGACCCCAACCCGTTCTGGATGGTCAGCACCGGGGTGGCGGCGCCGAGCATCGGAAGGGCTTGCCGCGCACCAACACTCACGTCGGCCGCCTTGACCGCCAGCACGATCAAATCCATCGGCTCGTCCGGAGCGGTGGTGCTCGCCCGCAGCGCCACCACGCGGTCATAGCCCGGGCCGGTGACCCGCAGGCCCTCGCGGCTGATCTGTTCGATGCTGGGCTCGTGGCGGTCGATGGCCAGCACGTCGTTACCCGCGCCCGCCAGCCTGGCGGCATAGATGGAACCCATTGCTCCGCAACCGATCACCGCGATCTTCATCCTGGCCCTCCAGTCAGCTCCGCGATCAGGTCGGCCAGGCCGGCCTGCTGTTCGAGCCCGAACCCGGCTGCGTCCGTCGGCGCGATGCGACCGTCCGACACCACGCAGGCCTCCGAATAGCCGCCGAACGGCGCGAACACTCCGGGATAGGCCTCACACCCGCCCAGGCCGAGCCCAGCGGCGACGTGCAGGTTGATCAGGTGCCCGCCGTGCGGGAAGGCGAAGCGGCGATCGAAACCCCGGTCTTCCAGGACGCCGAGCATCCGCAAGTACTCGCCCAGTCCGTAGCTCAGGCCCGGATCCATCTGGAAGACATCATGATTGGGCCGCATACCCCCGTAGCGGACCAGGTTGGTCACGTCCGGCACCGAGAACAGGTTTTCGCCGGTGGCCACCACGCCGTCGTAGCAGTCCGTCACCGCGTGGTGCAGCGCGTAGTCCAACGGGTCGCCCGGCTCCTCGTACCAGCGCAGGCCGTAGGGGGCCAGCGCGGCCGCCCAGCGGGTGGCCTCGTTCCGGTCGAAGCGGCCGTTCGCGTCGACGGCGACCCGGCCCGCGTCGGCGACGGTGTCGATGACGGCCTCGATGCGCGTCAGGTCCTCGCCGAGCGCGGCGCCGCCGATCTTCATCTTGACCGCGTCATAGCCCAGGTCGAGGTACCCGCGCATTTCGCGGCGCAGCTGATCGGCGCCGCCCTGCGCGTAGTAGTAGCCGCCGGCGGCATACACCGGCACCGCCGGCGCGGGTTCTCGCCCGGCGTGGCGGGCGATGGTCACGCACGCGGGCTCGTCGCGCAGTTTGGCGTTCAGGTCCCAGCACGCCAGTTCCAGCGCTCCTGCCGCGGCCGCCCGGTCCCCGTGGCCGCCGGGTTTCTCGTCGGTCAGCGCGCGGGCCACGACCGCGGCAGGGTCGAGGAACCCGGACGCATCCAGCAGCGAGTCGGGGGGCGCGGCCAGCACCCGCGGGATCATCCGGTCGCGCAGGATCCCGCTCTGGGCGAACCGCCCGATCGAGTTGAACGCCACGCCGGCCACGGGCCGCCCGCGCCGGATCACATCGGTGATCACCGCGACCAGCGAGACGGTATGGGCGGAGAAGTTGACCACCGCGTTGGCGGGCCCGCCGCGCCCACCGCTGTCGAGGCCGACCGCCCGCTCGACGATCGCCTCGATCCGCATCGCCCGCGGTGTCAGGACGCCAGGGTGAGCAACACCGCTTGCTCGAACGGCAGCCTGGCGAAAACCCGTCGCACCCCGGGCGTCACGTACGCGGCCGCTTCCGCCTTGGTGACCACGTGCGGATCGGCGATCTCCACGGTCTTGCCCCGGCTGCGCAGGCGCCCGCCGCCCGCCGCGGTCAGGTTCTTCAGCCAATCCCGGTCGGGGCCGTAGGTGAGCAGGATCGCCACCCCGGGTTTGCCGTTGACCTCGGTGCTGAACACGTTGATTGGTGTGCGATACGGCTTGCCGGAGCGCCGCCCGACGTGCTCCACGATCCCGAACGACGGGAGCCAGCCGGCCCACATCCGCTGAATCGGGTTGGTGACGTGACGGTTGAACCGGGCAAGTCCTTGTGGGAGCTGCATCCCCTTATCCAACTCGCAGGCGCCGGGCCAGGACAACCCCGATACCCGTCCTGCTACACCCTGTAGTTGAACGGTCCGCGAAGGCTGGGACACTGGTCGGCATGGGAAGCAGTGATCGGGCGACCGCGCACGCCACCGGGAACCCCCGGGCCACGGCGGCGTCGGCGCGGCTGTTCGAGGACGCCTGCGCCGTCATTCCCGGTGGGGTGAATTCTCCCGTTCGCGCGTTCACGGCGGTGGGCGGGA
Source organism: Mycobacterium sp. NTMscope_MAC_269 (assembly GCF_976985695.1). Taxonomy (NCBI): domain Bacteria; kingdom Bacillati; phylum Actinomycetota; class Actinomycetes; order Mycobacteriales; family Mycobacteriaceae; genus Mycobacterium; species Mycobacterium sp. NTMscope_MAC_269. Next base: position 4,055,051 of record NZ_OZ335668.1, on the reverse strand, counting down.
CGCCGCCGTTCATCACGCAGGCCCGCGGGTGCTGGCTGACCGACGCCGACGGCAACCGCTACGTGGACCTGGTCTGCTCGTGGGGCCCGATGATCCTGGGCCACGCCCACCCCGCCGTGGTCGACGCCGTCGCCACGGCCGCCGCCTCGGGCCTGTCGTTCGGGGCGCCCACCCCGGCGGAGAGCGAGCTGGCCGCCGAGATGATCGGGCGGGTGGCGCCGGTGGAACGGATCCGGCTGGTCAACTCCGGCACCGAGGCCACCATGAGCGCGGTGCGCCTGGCCCGCGGCTTCACCGGCCGGGCCAAGGTCGTCAAGTTCTCCGGCTGCTACCACGGCCATGTCGACGCTCTGCTCGCCGACGCGGGCTCCGGGGTGGCCACCCTGGGTCTGCCGTCCTCGCCGGGCGTCACCGGGGCGACGGCGGCCGACACTATTGTGTTGCCCTACAACGACATCGACGCCGTACGCCAGACGTTCGCCCGGTTCGGCGACGAGATCGCCGCGGTGATCACCGAAGCCAGCCCCGGCAACATGGGGGTGGTTCCCCCCGCGGCCGGTTACAACGCGGCGCTGCGGGCGATCACCGCCGAACACGGCGCTCTGCTGATCATCGACGAGGTGATGACGGGTTTCCGGGTCAGCCGAAGCGGTTGGTACGGAATCGATCCCGTCGACGCCGACCTGTTCACCTTCGGGAAGGTGATGAGCGGCGGCTTGCCCGCCGCCGCCTTCGGCGGGCGGGCCGAGGTGATGGAGCGGCTGGCGCCGCTGGGCCCGGTGTATCAGGCCGGCACCCTGTCGGGAAACCCCGTCGCGATGGCCGCCGGGTTGGCGACCCTGCGCAACGCCGACGCCGCCGCCTACGCCGCGCTGGACGCCAACGCGGATCGCCTGGCCGGGCTCTTCTCCGAAGCCCTGACGAACGCCGGTGTGGCACACCAGATTCCGCGTGCCGGCAACATGCTCAGCGTGTTCTTCTCGGAAACGCCGATCACGGACTTCGCCGCCGCCCGGGCCAGCCAGACGTGGCGCTATCCACCGTTCTTTCATGCGCTGCTGGACGCGGCTGTCTACCCGCCGTGCAGCGCCTTCGAGGCGTGGTTCGTCTCGACCGCGCTGGACGACGGCGCCTTCGACCGGATCGCCGACGCCCTGCCGGCCGCGGCGCGGGCCGCCGCCGAAGCCGAGGAGGGGACATTCTGATGGCCGAACAAACCCGGGTACACGTCGTGCGGCACGGCGAGGTGTACAACCCGAGCGGCATCCTCTACGGGCGGCTGCCCGGGTTTCACCTGTCCGAGACGGGCCGGGAGCAGGCGGCCGCGGTGGCCGGCGCGCTCGCGGGCCGCGACATCGTCGCGGTGATCGCTTCGCCCCTGCAGCGCGCCCAGGAAACCGCCGCGCCCATCGCCGCCGAGCACGGCCTCCCCGTCGACAGCGACCCGGACCTGATCGAGTCCGCCAACTTCTTTCAGGGCCGCCGCGTCAGCCCCGGCGACGGCGCCTGGCGCGACCCGCGGGTGTGGTGGCAGCTGCGCAACCCGTTCCGGCCGTCCTGGGGCGAGCCCTATGCCGAGATCGCGGCGCGCATGGAGACCGGCGTGGACAAGGCCCGCGCCCGTGGCGCCGGCCACGAGGTGGTGTGCGTGAGCCACCAGCTGCCGGTGTGGACGCTGCGCCTGCACCTGACCGGTCAGCGGATGTGGCACGACCCGCGGCGCCGCCAATGCGGCCTGGCGTCGGTGACGACCCTGGTCTACGACGGCGACCGGCTGGCCGGCGTCGAGTACTCCGAGCCGGCGGCTCCATGACCGCGTCGCGACGATGCAGAGCGAAGCGATGAGGAGGAGCGGCGCCATGATGGCCCCGTGGCGACGGGCGATGGCCGGGGCCCTGCTGACGAGCCTGCTCGCCGGCTGCTCCTCCGGCCATGACGCGGTCGCCCAGGGCGGCACCTTCGAATTCGTCTCGCCCGGGGGCAAGACCGACATCTACTACGATCCGCCGTCCAGCCGGGGCCGCCCCGGCCCGCTGTCGGGCCCCGACCTCGCCGACCCCGCCCACACGATGTCGCTGGACGACCCGATCTTCGCCGGCCGGGTTGTGGTCATCAACATCTGGGGGCAGTGGTGCGGGCCGTGTCGCGCCGAGGTCACCCAGCTGCAGCAGGTGTATGACGCCACCCGCGGGGCCGGCGTGTCCTTTCTCGGCATCGACGTCCGCGACAACAACCGGCAGGCGGCGCTGGACTTCGTCAACGACCGCCATGTCACGTTTCCGTCGATCTACGACCCGGCCATGCGCACCCTGATCGCGTTCGGCGGCAGGTACCCCACCACCGTGATCCCGTCCACGCTGGTGCTGGACCGCCAGCACCGCGTCGCGGCGGTCTTCCTGCGCGAAATGCTGGCGGCCGACCTGCAGCCGGTGGTGCAGCGATTGGCCCGGGAATGACCGGCTTCACCCAGATAGCCGCCGCCGGACCACTCCTGGTGGCGCTGGGCGCGTGCCTGTTGGCCGGGCTGGTGTCGTTCGCCTCGCCCTGCGTGGTGCCGCTGGTGCCCGGGTACCTCTCGTACCTGGCCGCCGTCGTGGGCGTCGACGAGTTGGACGGCGCCGGCGCCGGCCAAAGCCCAGTCAAAGCCCCGCCGGGCGCGCGCTGGCGGGTCGCCGGTTCGGCGGCGCTGTTCGTCGCCGGGTTCACCACGGTGTTCGTCCTGGGCACCGTTGCCGTGCTCGGCATGACGACCACGCTGATCACCAACCAGCTGCTGCTGCAGCGGGCCGGCGGTGTGCTGACCATCGTGATGGGGCTGGTGTTCGTCGGGCTCATCCCGGCCTTGCAGCGCCAGGCTCGCTTCAGCCCGCGGCAGCTGACCACGGTCGCCGGGGCCCCGGTGCTGGGCGCGGTATTCGCGTTGGGCTGGACGCCGTGCCTGGGGCCGACGCTGGCCGGCGTGATCACCGTCGCCTCGGCCACCGACGGCGCCAGCGTGGCGCGCGGGATCGTGCTGGTGATCGCGTACTGCCTGGGCCTGGGAATCCCGTTCGTGCTGTTGGCATTCGGCTCGGCGGGAGCGGTGGCAGGCCTGTCCTGGCTGCGCCGCCACACCCGGGCCATCCAGGTGTTCGGCGGCCTGCTGCTGATCACCGTCGGCGCCCTGCTGGTCACCGGCGTGTGGAACGACTTCATCTCCTGGCTGCGCGACGCGTTCGTGTCCGACGTGAGGCTCCCGATTTGAGGCAGCTCCTCGCCTGGACGCGCAACACCTGGCGCGCGCTGACCTCGATGGGCACCGCGCTGGTGCTGCTGTTCCTGCTCGCGCTGGGCGCGATCCCCGGCGCGCTGGTGCCGCAGCGCAGCCTCAACGCCGGCAAGGTCGACGACTACCTCAAAGCCCACCCGGTGATCGGGCCCTGGCTCGACCGGTTGCAGGCCTTCAACGTGTTCTCCAGCTTCTGGTTCACCGCCATCTACGTGCTGCTGTTCGTGTCCCTGGTCGGCTGCCTCACCCCACGGATGATCGAGCACGTCCGCAGCCTGCGGTCCATCCCCGTCGCCGCCCCGCGCAACCTCGCCCGGCTGCCCAAGCACGCCAGCCACCAGATCCAGGCCGGCGCCGAGGAACTCAACACCCTGGCGAACGCGATCACCGAACGGCTGCGCGGCTGGCGCACCGCCATCCGCCACGACGACGACGACGCGGCCGCCTCGGAAGCCGTGGAGGTGTCGGCGGAAAAGGGCTACCTGCGCGAATTCGGCAACATCGTCTTTCACTTCTCGCTGCTGGGCCTGCTGGCCGCGGTGGCCGTCGGCAAGCTGTTCGGCTACGAGGGCAACGTGATCGTCATCGCCGACGGCGGCCCCGGCTTCTGTTCCGCGTCGCCGGCCGCGTTCGACTCGTTCCGGGCCGGCAACACCGTCGACGGCACCTCGCTGCACCCGCTGTGCATCCGGGTCGACGACTTCGTGGCCCACTACCTGCCCTCGGGGCAGGCCACCTCGTTCGCGGCGAACATCGCCTACCAGTCCGGCGAGGACCTGGCCGCCGACACCTGGCGGCATTACCGGCTGGAGGTCAACCACCCGCTGCGGCTCGGCGGTGACCGGGTGTACCTGCAGGGGCACGGCTATGCGCCCACGTTCAGCGTCACGTTCCCCGACGGGCAGGTCCGCACCTCGACCGTGCAATGGCGACCCGACAATCCGCAGACCCTGCTCTCGTCGGGCGTGGCCCGCATCGATCCGCCGGCCGGCAGCTATCCCACTGCCGCGGAGCGCCGCCAGCATCAGATCGCGATCCAGGGTCTGCTGGCCCCGACCGAGCAGCTGGACGGCACGCTGCTGTCGTCGCGGTTCCCGGCCCTGAACGCCCCCGCGGTGGCCGTCGACATCTACCGCGGCGACACCGGCCTGGACACCGGACGCCCCCAGTCGCTGTTCACCCTGGATCCCCGGCTGATCGAGCAGGGCCGGTTGACCAAGGAGAAGCGGGTCAACCTGCGCGCGGGCCAGGCGGTCCGGATCGACCAGGGGCCGGCGGCGGGCACCGTGATCCGTTTCGTCGGCGCCGTGCCGTTCGTCAACCTGCAGGTCTCCCATGACCCGGGCCAGACCTGGGTGCTGGTGTTCGCGATCACGATGATGGGCGGCCTGTTGGTGTCGCTGCTGGTGCGCCGCCGCCGGGTGTGGGTCCGTCTGACGCCCGACGCCGGCGGGGCACCCGGTACGGTGAACGTCGAGCTGGGCGGGCTGGCGCGCACCGACAACTCCGGGTGGGGCGACGAGTTCGAGCGATTGACCGAGCGGATGTTAAACGGACTGGGCGAGGCCGGCCGCGCCGAGACGCCCCCCGCGTCCCAAAGGAGTTCTCAGGTGGACGTCACATGAACACGCTGCACGTCAACGTCGAGCTGGCGCGCTACTCGGACTGGGCGTTCACGTCGGCCGTCGTCGCGCTGGTCATCGCGCTGCTGCTGCTGGCCTTCGAGCTGGCGTATGCCGGCGGGCGCCGCGCGGAGCATCGCGATCGGGTGCTGGCCGGTGCGGTCGGCGCCGACTCCGCCACCCCGGGCGTGGTCGAGGAAGCGCCCGGGCGTCCGATCGACGAGCGTGTCGGGCGGGCCGGGTTGTCCGTGGTGTACCTGGGCATCGGCCTGCTGTTCGCCTGCCTGGTGCTGCGCGGCCTGGCCACGGTGCGGGTGCCGTGGGGCAACATGTACGAATTCATCAACCTGACCTGCCTGTGCGGATTGATCGCCGGGGCGGTCGTGCTGCGCCGGCCCCAATACCGCCCGCTGTGGGTCTTTCTGCTGCTGCCGGTGCTGATCCTGCTCACGGTGTCCGGGCGCTGGCTCTACACCAACGCCGCGCCGGTGATGCCCGCGCTGCAGTCCTACTGGCTGCCCATCCACGTGTCGGTCGTCAGCCTGGGATCCGGGGTGTTCCTGGTCGCCGGAATCGCCAGCATCCTGTTCCTGTTGCGCACGTCGCGATTGGGGGAGCCCGGCACCCAGAGCGCCGTGGCGCGGCTGGTGCGGCGCTTCCCGGACGCGGAAACCCTGGACCGCATCGCCTACCGGACCACGATCTTCGCGTTCCCGGTCTTCGGATTCGGGGTCATTTTCGGGGCCATCTGGGCCGAAGAAGCCTGGGGCAGGTATTGGGGCTGGGACCCGAAAGAGACCGTGTCCTTCGTCGCGTGGGTGATTTACGCCGCCTACCTGCACGCCAGGTCGACCGCCGGATGGCGGGACCGCAAAGCCGCCTGGATCAACGTCGCGGGATTTGTGGCGATGGTCTTCAATTTGTTCTTCGTTAATCTGGTGACTGTCGGCCTGCATTCTTATGCGGGCGTCGGGTGAGAGCGAACAACCGCCCCGAATAACGCACACAACGAAATAGCGCACGACAAAGCGCACAACAAGGGGGAATGCAGTGTCCGAGCATCCAACGGCGGGCGTGGGGGCCCCCGAACAACCAACCACGCAAATTCCCCCACAGACGTCATCGGCGGCCGAACCGCAGCCGGAGTCGGGCGGCTCAGGTGCCGAAGCCCCGACCCGCGCCTTCGCCGGATTTCGGACCGAACGCCGCGGCCCCGGCTCCGAGCACCAGGAGGCGGCCCCGCCCACCGCGCCCCGGCCCGGCGCCATGCCGCCGTGGGACTCCACCCCGGTGACCGGCATCCCGCGCGTGGACCCGACGGCCTACGGCGCCTACTACGCCGGGCCGGACGCCCCGCCCACCCAGATCCAGGGGGCGCCGCATCGTCCCGAGCACCTGCCGCACACGCCGTATCCGGAGTTGTCCACCGGCATGTTGTTGCGGCCGGTCCAGCCGCCGCCGTCCGACGGGTGGCGCCTGCTGCTCTACAAGATGTCCGGCGGGCTGATCAACCTGGGCGAAAGCCCACGCGCCAGCCGCTACAACAATCTGGTCGCGCAGGTGAATCGGCCGTTGCGGGGCTCGTATCGGGTGGCGTTTTTGTCGCTGAAGGGCGGCGTCGGCAAGACGACGATCGCCGCGACGCTGGGCGCCACCTTCGCCTCCATCCGCGGTGACCGAGTGGTGGCCGTGGACGCCAACCCCGACCGCGGCACGCTGAGCCAGAAGATCCCGCTGGAGACGGCCGCGACGGTGCGTCAGCTGCTGCACGACGCGGGGACCATCGAGCGCTACAGCGACGTGCGCCGCTACACCTCGAAGGGCCCCAGCGGTCTGGAGGTGCTCGCCTCGGAGACCGATCCCGCCATCTCGGAAGCGTTCAGCGCCGAGGACTACGGGCGGATCCTGGACATCCTGGAACGGTTCTACGGCCTGGTGCTCACCGACTGCGGTCCCGGCCTGTTGCACTCGGTGATGACGTCGGTGCTGGACAAGGCCGACGCCCTGGTCGTGGTCAGCTCGGCCTCCATCGACGGCGCGCGCAGCGCGTCGGCCACGCTGGACTGGCTGGACGCCCACGGGCACGAAGACCTGGTCCGCAATTCGATCGCGGTCATCAACGGGGTGCGCCCGCGCCCCGGCAAGGTCGACATGAACAAGGTGATCGAGCACTTCTCGCGGCGTTGCCGCGCGGTCCAGCTGGTGCCGTTCGACCCGCACCTGGAGGAGGGCGCCGAGATCGATCTGGAGCGGTTGCGCCGGCCGACCCGCGAGGCACTCACCGAGCTGGCCGCCATCGTCGCCGACGGCTTCCCCGGCGACCAGCGCAACCCGGGCGTCCTGGGCTAGCGCGGCGGGCCGGGCGCAGCGGGCCGCCGCCATCGCGCTAGCTATAGGTACCTAGCGCGGGTTGTTGTCGCCGTGGCCCAACCGCCGCAGGAAATCCGGATCGTCGTCGGGCCCGATGACGCGCGTCTTCGGTCGATGAACCTGGGACCGCGCGGCACGCCAGCCGACGTAGATCAGCGTTCCCAAAATCACGACGAGCAGCAGGTAGAGCACGCAACACCTCCTTCGGGCGAATATACCCGCGCCGTAGGCTTTGGCTGTGTCACAAGAAGGTAGCGACAACAGCACTGGGGGCCCCGGACACGACGCCGGCGGCACAAGCACCGAAAACCACGTCGTCGTCCCTGTCTTGGCATACATGGCGGCGCGGTTGCTGCTGGCGGTCGTGCTCACCGCCGTGATCTACGGCGTCGCGCGGCTGGCCGGCATCACGCAGTTCCCCCTCGTGGTGGCCGCGCTGTTCGCTCTGATCATCGCGATGCCGTTGGGCATCTGGGTGTTCGGGCCGCTGCGGCGCCGCGCCACCGCGGCGCTGGCGATCGCCGGCGAACGGCGCCGACGGGAGCGTGAGATGCTGCAGGCCCGGCTGCACGGGGACGCGGCGCCCGACGAGCCGCGCGAGGACGGGTGAGGGCTCAGCCGTTGGGCAGCCGGACGACCTGGGCGGCATAGCTCAGGCCTGCGCCGTAACCGATCAGCAGGGCCAGGTCGCCGGCCTTGGCGGCCCCGGTCCCCAGCACCTCGGCCATGGCCAACGGGATGGACGCCGCCGAGGTGTTTCCGGTGTGCTCGATGTCGTTGGCCAGCACCGCGTCCGGCCGCAGCTCGAGGCTCCTGGCCAAAATCTCGTTGATTCGGCTGTTGGCCTGGTGCGGCACGAAGACGTCGATCTCGTCGGGCCGGATTCCCGCCGCGTCCATGGCCTGCTGGCCGACCTTGCCCATCTCGAATGCCGCCCACCGGAACACCGCGCTGCCCTCGAGCCGCAGGTACGGGCGCTCGCCGGTGCGGTTGTCCAGGAAGTCGATCCACTCGATGTCCTGACGGATGGCTGTGGCCTGGCTGCCGTCGCTGCCCCAGACGGTCGGCCCGATGCCCTGCGTGGGCGTCTCGCCCACCATGACTCCGGCCGCGCCGTCGGCGAAGATGAAGCAGTTGCTGCGGTCCTGCATGTCCACGGTGGGTGACAGCTTTTCCGAGCCCAGGACCAGCACCTTGGCGGCCGTCCCGCCGCGAACCATGTCGGCCGCGACGCCGAGCGCGTAGCCGAAGCCGGCGCACCCGGCCGAGACGTCGAAGGCGGGCACGCCACCCGCGCCCAGCGCCGTCGCGACCGCCGGCGCGCACGCGGGGGTCTGCGTGAAATGGGTGCTGGTGGCGACGATGACGCAATCGACGTCGGACGGCTCGAGGGACGCCTTGGCGATGGCCTCCTGGCCGGCCGCGGTCGCCATCGAGGTGACGGATTCGTCGCGCGCGGCGAACCGGCGCGTCTTGATCCCGGTCCGCGAAAAGATCCACTCGTCGGAGGAGTCGATGTTTTCGCAGAGCTCGTCGTTGGTCACCACGCGTTCGGGACGGTATGACCCGACGCTGAGCAGGCCGATGTTGGTGGGCCCGCTGGTCGCGGAAATCTGCTTCATTGCGGTCCTTCGCTATCCCCCAAGCCGTCGCAAAAGTACCCCACCAGCGCGGTTTTCGGGGGCCTTTGCGTCTGCTCGCACTTTAGCTACCCATCGCCAGCGCCGCCGCCACCGCGATCGCCCACACCACCATCGCCAGGCCGGTATCGCGCAGCACCGGGATCAGCTCCGCGCCGCCGCGCCCGGATCGCACCGGGCCCGCCGCGCGCACGGCCAGCGGCGTGGCCACCAATCCCGCCGCGCACCACGGGGTGGCCGCCATGAGCACCAGGGTCAGCGCCCCGGCGGTGCCCAGCAGCGCCTGATACAGCACGCGGGTGCGGGCGTCGCCCAACCGCACCGCGAGGGTGATCTTGCCCGACCGCGCGTCGGTGGGGATGTCGCGCAAGTTGTTGGCCACCAGCACCGACGACGACAGCGCCCCGATCGACACCGCCAGCAGCAGCCCGACCCAGTCCACCCGCAGCGCCTGCGTGTACTGGGTGCCCAGCACCGCGACCACGCCGAAGAACAGGAACACCGCGACCTCGCCAAAACCGGCGTAGCCGTAGGGTTTCGAGCCGCCGGTGTACAGCCACGCCCCGGCGATGCAGGCCGCACCCACCGCGATCAGCCACGGCGCGCTGAACAGCGCCAGTACCACGCCGGCGAGCGCGCCGACCGTCAGGCTCGCGACGGCGGCGCCCAGCACCGCCCGCGGGGCCGCCAGCCGCGAGCCGACCAGGCGCACCGGGCCGGCCCGGTCGTCGTCGGTGCCGCGGATGCCGTCGGAGTAGTCGTTGGCGAAGTTGACGCCGATGGTCAGCGCGAGCGCGACGGCCAGCGCCAGCAGCGCCTTCCACCACACCGCGGATCCCAGCCAGGCCGCGGCGCCCGTACCGGCGACCACCGGCGCCACCGCGTTGGGCAACGTCCGCGGCCGCGCACCCGAAACCCACTGCCCGAGATTGGCCACACCGCCATCCTGCCAGGATGCGTGCCGCGCAGCCGCGGGCCCCGCACCCGCGGTCACGCCGGGGTCATGCACCACAATGGTCGGATGCTCGGAGTCATCGGCGGCAGCGGCTTCTACACCTTCTTCGCATCCGACGCCGACGACGTCACGGTCGACACCCCCTACGGGCAGCCCAGCGCCCCGGTCACCGTGGGCGCGATCGAGGGACACGAGGTCGCGTTTTTGCCCCGCCACGGCGCCAAGCACGAATTCTCCGCGCACACCGTGCCGTACCGCGCCAACATGTGGGCGCTGCGCAAACTCGGCGTGCGCCGGATCCTCGCGCCGTGCGCGGTCGGCAGCCTGCAACCCGAACTCGGGCCCGGGGCCATCGTGGTGCCCGATCAGCTGATCGACCGCACCCGCGGCCGCGCCGACACGTATTTCGACTCCGGCGGGATCCACGTCGACTTCGCCGATCCGTACTGCCCGACGCTGCGCGCCGCGGTCACCGACCTGCCCGGCGTGCCTCGCGTCGTCGATGGCGGCACCATGGTGGTGATCCAGGGGCCGCGCTTTTCCACCCGCGCCGAAAGCCGGTGGTTCGCCTCGGCCGGGTTCTCGCTGGTGAACATGACCGGATACCCGGAGGCCGTGCTCGCCCGCGAACTCGAAATCTGTTATGCGGCAATAGCGTTGGTGACCGACCTGGACGCCGGTGTGAGCGTGGGGCAGGGCGTCAAGACCGTCGACGTGTTCGCCGAATTCGAACGCAACATCGGGCCGTTCAAGGCGTTGGTGCGCGAGGCCATCGGCCGGGTCGCCGCCGACCGCACCTGCACGCACTGCCTGCCGCACACCGGCGTGACGCTGCCCGTCGAGTTGCCATGAGGGTGCTGTTGACCGGCGCGGCCGGCTTCATCGGCTCGCGGGTGGGCGCGGCGCTGCGGGCCGCCGGGCACGACGTCGTCGCTCTCGACGTCCTGCTGGCCGCCGCGCACGGCCCAAACCCGTTGTTGCCGAAAGATTGTCACCGGGTCGACGTGCGCGACGCCGACGCGCTGGCCCCGCTCCTGGACGGCGTGGACGTGGTGTGTCATCAGGCGGCGATGGTGGGTGCGGGCGTGGACGCCGCCGACGCGCCCGCCTACGGCGGCCACAACGATCTGGCCACCACGGTGTTGCTGGCGCAGATGTTCGCCGCCGGGGTGCGGCGCCTGGTGCTGGCGTCGTCGATGGTCGTCTACGGGCAGGGGAATTATCACTGCGGGCGGCACGGGCGGGTGGACCCGCTGCCGCGCCGCCGCGCGGACCTCGACGCCGGGACCTTCGAGCACCGGTGCCCGGTCGGCGGGGAGGAGCTGGCCTGGCGCCTCGTCGACGAGGATGCCTGCCTGCGCCCGCGCAGCCTGTACGCGGCCAGCAAGACCGCGCAGGAGCATTACGCGCTGGCGTGGTCGGAGGCCACCGGCGGCTCGGTGGTCGCGCTGCGCTACCACAACGTCTACGGCCCCGGCATGCCGCGCGACACCCCCTATTCGGGGGTGGCGGCGATCTTCCGGTCCTCACTGGAAAAGGGCGAGCCGCCAAGGGTTTTCGAGGACGGCGGCCAGATGCGCGACTTCGTGCACGTCGACGACGTGGCCGCCGCCAACGTCGCGGCGCTACAACACGGCGACGGGTTCCTCGCGGTCAATGTCTGCTCGGGGCAACCCATTTCGATCCTGGAGGTGGCCGCCGCGCTGTGCGACGCGCGGGGGAGTTCGATGTCGCCGGTGATCACCGGCCAGTACCGCAGCGGCGACGTGCGCCACATCGTCGCCGACCCGTCCCGGGCAGCCGAGGCGCTGGGGTTCCGGGCGGCCGTCTCACCGGGCGACGGGTTGCGCGACTTCGCGTTCGCGCCGCTGCGGTGAGCCCCTACGCCTGCGGCGGTCGGTAGATCTGCGGCCCGCGGACAGGCATCTGCCGCGTCCCGGAGTCGTCGCCGCGGAAGATCCTGGGTGAGCCGCCCAGCGGCGGTATCTCCGCGGTGGGCGGGTCGCTCTCCGCGCCGGGGCCCCCGGTGTTTATGCGGGTGGTCTCCGCGGCTGACGGTCCGGCGGCCTGGCCCACGCGGACCCGGGTCGTCGGTGCCGCCGCATTCGCATCGGCCGCGCGCTTGCGGGCGGCGCGGCGGGCCAGGCGACGCCCGCTGAGTTGGCCGGCCACGATGGCGGCCGCCAGGATGCCCAGCGCCAGCCCGCACAGCGTCACGTCGAAGGCGCTGGTGATCTGCTGGGCGAGGTCGTTGCCGTAAACCGGGTGCCGCGCAGGAGAATTCGGCGAGTCCGCGAACCGCGGCGCCAGCGCGACGCCGACGACCACGCGGGCAACGCTGAGGGCGGCGACCAGCCCGCACAGTGATGAAACCAAGCGCGCCGACAGGTGGGCCAGGCTGCGGCGCAGCCAGATCGCCAGGGCCGCGGTCACCAGGTCGAACGCGGCCAGCACGAGGCTGTCGTACCGGGAGAACGGATAGTTCAAGGTGATGCCGACAACAAGGTCGGTGAGCCGCATCGCGATCGACCCCACGGCCCAAACGGCGATGAGCAGCAAGCCATTTCGGGTCATCGCCCGCCACGCGGATTCCTCCGTCGGCGACGGGTTTCGGTGACCGAACAGGGACCGCGGCGCGAAGATGGCCGCGCCGGCCGCCCACGCCAGGTAGCCCTCGAACCCGACCCCGGCGGTCGAGGTGTTCTGCGCGATGCCGTGGAACGCGTCGAGGTCGCGACCGGCGGGCAGGACCCACACCAGGATCCCCGCGGCCAACGCCGACGCACCGAGCGCGACAATGGTCAGCCGGCTCGCCCGGGTGCGCTGCAATAGCCAGCGGGAGGCGACCAGGACCGCGACCAGCGCCACCACCCCGTAGACCACCGCGGTGGCGACCACCGCGATGTTCTGCTTGCCGAATTCCGCCGCGCCGCCGGCGCTTTGCAGCGCGTAGCGCACCCGCCAGTACAGGTTGTAACCGAAGCTCAGCACGGCCGCCAGCATCGACACCGCCCCGATGATCCGGGCCGATCGATGCCAACCGGTGTGCTCGTCGCCCGCCGGGACCGGCCCGCCCGGCACCGCCTGGGCGCTCAACAGCGAGCCGGCGACACCGACCCACGCCCCCGGCCCCACGCCGCCGGGCACGGTGACCGTGCCACCGAACCGGACGGTCTCGTACGCGTCGAACCCGACGACGGCGAGCACCAGCAGCAGATAGGGGGCGTTGAGCGCCAACCGAAGCCGCGCCGCCGGCGCCGGGTTGAACCGCGCGCCGGCCGACCTCCACGAACCGGCCACCGCGACGGCGGCGACGGCCAGCACCGTCACCGCGAGCAGCACCGCGAACAGGGCCGGATTGCTGTCGGGAATCCCGACGCCGACGTACAGATTCCACGGCAGGAACACGGCGACCACCAGCAGCACCACGGCGGTCGCGTCGCTGAGGAGGGGACGGCGCCGACCCGCCCCCGCGGGGGCGGCCGGCGTGCCGCCGGTGGCGTGCGGGCGGATGATGCGGGGCGCGGCCGCCTGCGGGGCCCGACCGCCGATGGGGCCGGTCGGCGTGTCGTCGCTGCTCTGGCTCACCATGCCCCCCGGGATTCAAGGACAACTACTTTCGGTGCTGTTGCCGGTGTCCGGCGGGGGAATACCCTGCCGAGCCCCATGCACTGCTCGCTTGCGAACATATTCTCCGTTCGGCCGCCGTGGCAGTGGCTGGGAACGGCCGCGGGCGGACGTGATTCCGCGGCGACCGTCCTGTCGTTCGAAAAGCTGGTTACGCTGCGCTAGTAGGCGAACCTTGCCGCCGAATGACTGATACTGCCGACGGTATCGCAAGTGTAATGATGCCGGGACATTGCTGGTTGCGGGGTAGCCGGGGTGAAGGAGAAGCGGGATGGACGTCGTTTTGGGGGTCGCGGTCACCGGTCCCGTCGCCCGCTTGGCGCTTCTCGGGTCGGGCTCCCAGGGCACCGACGTGATCGACCAATCCGTGATCGATCTCGCTGACAACCCGGTCGGCACGCTGGCCGAGACCGTGGCCGGAACCAATCGGTTGTTGGCCGACGAGAATCACCGGTTGGTCGGCACCCGGCTGTGCTGGTCCGACGAGCCCCGCGCCGAGCAGTTGCGGCGCGCGCTGGAGGATTCCGGCGTTCACAACGTCGCGGTGCTCTCGGAGTCGCAGGCCGTGGCCGCCCTCATGCGCGCGGCCGGGCGGCCCGGCGCCGCGCTGGTGATGGACGACGCCACGGCCACCCTGTCGGTGGTGGGCCCGGACAGCGGCGATCCCGACGCCCCGCCGACCGTGTTGGCCAGCCAGCCGCTGGCCGCCGGGCCGGACGCCACCGCCGCGTTCCAGACGATGATGGCGAACCTCGGCGCGCATGCGGATGCGCCGGGGGAGGTGTACCTCCTGGGCGCCTCGCCCGACCTCAACCGGGTCGCCGATGAACTGCGCGACGCGTCCACCATGCGGGTGCAGGTCGCCGACGACCCCACGTTTGCACTCGCCCGGGGCGCCGCTATCGCCGCGGCGGCGCTGTCCGCGGGGGATGCGACGGCCATGGCGCCGGCGGTCGGTCTGACCGGCGACGCGACCGCGATGGCCCCCGCGGTCGGGGACGCGACGACGGTGGTGCCCGCCCCGGAGGCCGAGGAGCCGCAGCTGGCGTATTCGATGGCCGACGAGGGCGGGGTCTATCCGGGCGAGATGGACGAATACGACCCGGAATTCGACGATTACGACTACGGCCCCGAATTCGGCGGTGACTACGCCGACGCCGATGAGGACGCGCCGACGAAGCTGTCGCGGCGGTCGCTGGTGATCGGCAACGCCGTCATCGCCTTCGCGGTCATCGGATTGGCGTCGCTGGCCACCGCGATCGCGGTGGCCGTCCGCCCGACCGCCGCCCAGCAGCCGGTGGTCGGCGTCCAGAACGGCACCCCGGGCAAGTTCATGCCGATCTTGCCGAGCCAGCAGCAGGCCCCGCTGCCCCCACCGCCGGCCGACCAGCCCAACGCCGGCTTCCAGGGCGGCACTGTTCCAGCTCCCGAGCATGTGGCGCCGCCGTCGGGAGGGGGCCCGCAGGTCGCCCCCGTTCCCGAGGCGCCGAGCAACCCCGGTGTCGTGCCCAACCCCGATCCGGGTTGGGCGCCCCGCCCGAATCCGATTGTGCCGGTTCCCATTCCGATTCCGATTCCGATCCCAGGATGGCAGCCGCCGTATAACCCGCCGTATAACCCGACGACGCCGTACACGCCGCCGACCACCACACCATCGCAGCCGCCGACGACCACGTATTCGCCCCCGACGACCACCTATTCGCCGCCGACGACGACGTATTCCCCTCCGACGACGACGTATTCGCCGCCGACGACGACCACGCACGAACCGCCGACCACCACCTATTCGCCGCCAACCACCACCTATTCGCCGCCGACGACGACGTATTCGCCGCCGAGCACCAAAGCAACCACCCAGGCGCCGACGCAGACGCACACCCAGCAGACCGCGCCGCCGACGCATTCGCAGCAGCCACTGTTCCCGCAGGAACCCCGCACCCACCGCGGGTTCTGACGCGTGCCCGATACCGACGGCCTGGTCACGGTGGTCCTGCCGTGCCTCAACGAGGAGGAGTCGCTGCCGGCCGTGCTGGCCGCCATCCCGGCCGGCTACCGGGCGCTGGTGGTCGATAACAACAGCACCGACGACACCGCCGGTGTCGCGAAACGCCATGGCGCCCAGGTCGTTACCGAGCCGCGCGCCGGGTACGGCTCGGCCGTGCACGCGGGCGTCGTGGCCGCGACGACCCCGATCGTGGCGGTCATCGACGCCGACGGCTCGATGGACGGCGGCGATCTGCCGCGGCTGGTCGCCGCGCTCGAGCAGGGCGCGGACCTGGTGACAGGCCGGCGCCGGCCGGTGCCCGGGCTGCACTGGCCGTGGGTGGCCCGCGTCGGCACCGTCGTCATGAGCTGGCGGCTGCGCACCCGGCACGGCCTGCCGGTGCACGACGTCGCGCCCATGCGAGTGTCCCGGCGTGAGGCGCTGTTGGCGCTGGGCGTCGCCGACCGCCGATCGGGTTATCCGCTGGAGCTTTTGGTGCGCGCCGCGGCCGCCGGCTGGCGCGTCGTCGAACTCGACGTCAGCTACGGCCCGCGCACGGGCGGCAAGTCGAAGGTCAGCGGATCGCTGCGCGGCAGCATCACCGCGATCCTCGACTTCTGGAAGGTGATCTCGTGACCGCCGTGCCGGTGACCCTGCTGGTGGTCGCCAAGGCACCCGAGCCGGGCCGGGCCAAGACACGGCTGGCGGCCAGCGTCGGCGACCGCGTCGCCGCCGAGATCGCCGCCGCCGCCCTGCTCGACACGCTGGACGCCGTGGCCGACGCGCCGGTGGCGGCACGGGTGGTCGCGCTCACCGGGGACCTGGACCGCGCCGCGAGTGCCGACGACATCCGGCGGCGCCTGGCGTCGTTCACCGTGATCGTCCAGCGCGGCGACGATTTCGCCGCGCGGCTCGCCAACGCGCACGCCGACGCGTCGTCGGACGGATTGCCGGTGCTGCAAATCGGGATGGACACCCCCCAGGTGACCGCCGAGCTGTTAACCGGTTGCGCGCGCCGGCTGCTCGAGGTGCCGGCCTTGCTGGGGCCGGCCCGTGACGGCGGCTGGTGGGTGCTCGGCGTGGCCGCACCGGCGATGGCCGAGTGCCTGCGCACCGTGCCGATGTCGGCGCCCGACACGG
This sequence comes from Mycobacterium sp. NTMscope_MAC_269, assembly GCF_976985695.1. Lineage (NCBI taxonomy): Bacteria > Bacillati > Actinomycetota > Actinomycetes > Mycobacteriales > Mycobacteriaceae > Mycobacterium > Mycobacterium sp. NTMscope_MAC_269. The sequence goes on along the minus strand of NZ_OZ335668.1, from coordinate 4,038,445 downwards.
GGGAGCTGACGTTGAAGGCGCTGCGCGACACGGGCATTGACGTCGCAACGGTGCAGACGCTGGCTGACGTCGACGAGGTCGGCGACGTCGCGGCGGTGCGCGACGCCTGCGGGCCCGACAGCCGCTTCGCGCGGGTCACCCGCGCGGCGGGCCTGTAGCCGTTCCTACCAGTTGGTCAAGATGATCGTGTTGAGCGCCAGGGCGCCGATGGCGTTGAGAGCCAGCCAGATTCGGTGCGACCGGACCGGCAGCAGCGCGGCCGCCGCGGTGAGCCAGATGGTGAACGGCAACCAGATGCGTTCCACCTCGGCCTTGCTGAGCATGCTCAGGTCCGCACACGCGATGGCGGCCAGCGCGCCGCAGAGCACCAGATGAAACCCGGAGCGGCGGCGCAGGGCGGCCCCGTCGAACACCCGGGCGACCCCGGCGACACCGCCCAGACCGATCGCGCACACCACACACGCCAGGTTGGCCCAACTCCAATACTGGAACGGTCGGTCCTTGGCAATGCCCTGCCAATAGCGTTGCTGCACAAGGTGATAGCCATCAAACCAGTAAAACCCCGCGACGGCGAAGGTCACCGCCACCGCGATCGCGGCCAGCGCCGCCGGGCCAAGGGACCGCAGGATCGCGCGCCAATCCCTCGCCGACGCCAGCACCGCCAGCGCGGGCAGCCCCATCAACATCAGCCCGTAGTTGCAGAACACGCCCCAGCCCAGCAGCAGCCCGGCGCCGGCGGCGGTCAGGGCGGGGAACCGGACCGGGCGGTGCACCGCCACGGCCAGCAGCGCGATGCCCCATGCGGCCACCCCGGCGAAGTATCCGTCGGCCGAGACCGCCACCCAGATCGCCGTCGGCGCCAGCGCCACGAGCGGGGCAACCCGCCGCGCCGTCGCCTCGTCCGCGAGCGCGCGCACGGCGATCACCACCGCGGCGGCCGCGCTCGAGCCGGCCAGCAGGCACAGCAGCCCGGCCCAGGCGCCGCCGTGCAAACCGATGCGGTCCAGCCAGACGAACGTCAGCAGCGCGCCGGGCGGATGCCCCGACACGTGGGTGGTCCACGAATGCGGTTGGTAGTCCACGATCCTGCTGGCGAAGGTGCGCAGCGTGGCTGGAATGTCGGTGATGCCCGGCACCTGCGAGAGGTATTCGTCGCGGGTGGTCAGCCGGCCGGCAAAGCCGCGCTGCCAGCCGTCGATCATCGCCAGCGCGAACGCCCACCCGGCGGCGACGGCCCAGCTGCCCAGCGTCAAAGCCCGCCACGAAAGGCGTTGCGCCAGAAGGGGTCCCCACGCGATCATGACGACCGCCAGGGCAATCGCCGCGCCGGTTCCCCAGCCGGCGTGGATCAACCATTCGCCGAAGATCGGTGCCGAGCCGGCGTGAGTGGCGAATTCTTCCCGGCCGATGTCGAGGCGCGGGCGCACCCCGAGGTTCATCCGCGGCAGCAGGAACGCCGCCGCCACCAGTACCGCGCCGGTGACGACCGCGACCGCGTCCCGCACCGCCTCCCGTCGAGCGACCCTCACGGACGCACAGCCTATTGATCGCTCGCGCCGCCGAAGCGGCGCACCAACGCCGCGCGGTCGATTTTGCCGATGCCGCGGTGCGGCAGCGCGTCGACGACGTGCACCTCGCGCGGCGCGGCGGTGGCGTCCAGGGCGCGCGTCACCTGCGCGCGCAGCGCCTCCACACTCGGCGGCAGGCGGCCCTCGTGCACGACGATCGCGGCGACCACGCGTTGCCCCAGGCGTTCGTCGGGCAGGCCGAACACCGCGCACTCGCTGACGGCGGGGTGGCCGCACAGCGCCGCCTCGACCGGCTGCGGCAGCACCGTCAGCCCGCCGGTGCTGATCGCGTCGTCGGCGCGGCCCAGGACCGTCAGCACGCCCGCGCCGTCGAGGGCGCCGAGGTCGTCGGTCATAAACCAGCCGGGTTCGGCGAACGGGTCCGGGTCGACGGGGTTGCGGTAGCCCTTGGCCACCGTCGCGCCCCCGATGACGATGCGCCCGTCGGCCACCTTCAGTCGCACCCCGGCCAGCGGGACGCCGTCGTACACGCACCCCCCGGCGGTCTCGCTCATGCCGTAGGTGCGCACGACGGTGATGCCGGCCCCGGCCGCGGCGTCCAGGATCGGCCGGGGGGCAGGCCCGCCGCCGAGCAGCACGGCGTCGAGTTCGGCGAGCGCGGCCGCGGCCGCCGGGTCGGTGAGCGCCTTGGACAACTGCGCGGCGACCAGCGAGGTGTACCGTCGGCCGGGGCCCAAAGCGCCGATGGCGCTGGGCAATTCGGCGACATCAAAGCCGTCCGAGACATCCATCTCGACCGGCGACGTGCCGGCGAGCAGGCTGCGGACCAGCACCTGCACCCCGGCGATGTGATGCGGCGCCAAGGCGAGCAGCCAGCTGCCCGGCCCGCCGAGACGGTCATGGGTGGCCGCGGCGCTGGCCCGCAGGGCGGCGGCGGTCAGCAGGGCGCCCTTAGGGGTGCCGGTGGTTCCCGACGTCGCCGCCACCAGGGCGACGTCGTCGTCGATGGCGTCCCCGACCCGCAGCCCCGCCCGCAGCGCTTCGGACTCGCGATCGTCGGCCACGGCCACCAGTGCGGGTTCACGCCCCCGCAGCACGCCTTCCAGGGCGGGCAACAGCGTCGCGGCCGCCGCGCCCGGCGGGACGTGCAGCGCGCGCAGTACGGCTATGCCGGATCCCCGGCCTGGTCGGCGTCGTCGAACGGCCAGCCCTGGGCCGCCAACCGCACCCGCACCCGCTCGACGTCCTGCGGCGACGGCAGCTCGTCGGTGATCTGGGTGATCAGCACGCCGATGTCGACGTCGTCGAACTCACCGCGCCGAACCAGCTCGCAGGCCACGGCCTTGGCTTCGTCGTTGGACAGCCGGCGGGCCAGCAGCGCGAGCACCGGGAAGGTGTCGGTGGGCGGCACGCCGTCGGGGTAGCCCGCGCGGAGCCACGAAACGATGGAATTGAGAAATCCATTCACGCGGATACAGCTCTCCCCGGCGTCCGGTTCGCCAACTCGGTGGGCAACTCGGTGGGCATTGAACGATGCTACTTGGGTTTCGCTCCGAGCAGCGGATAGCCAGTGTGATGGGCGATGAAGTCGCGAGCAATGTAGAGCAAGGCCAACGCGATCACCGCGATGACCAGCGCGTAGATGGTCCACGCCAGCGCGGTCAGCATCGGGTTGCGCCGGGGGGCGCCGGCGTTGCTGGCGCCGTCCAGATTGATGTCGCCCGCACCCGCGGACTGCAGCCGGATGCCGAGGGCGAACAACCCCGGCAGGGCGGCCCCCGCCAGCATGGCGAAGACCAGAATCTTCAAGCTGGCCTGGTAGTTGAACCAGTCGCCGATGTGGCTCATGAGGCGTTCGCTTTCAGCGACGGGTCGTCGGAGTCATACCCGGCGGACATGCCGCCGAGCGTGGGCCCGTCATCGCGGGGTGGCAATTGATCGGCGGCCTGCAGCCCGCTGGTCAGGTCGCCCTTCCATTCGGCGTTGACGTTGTGGTGGTCGACCTTGACCTTGCGCGACCGGATGTAGATGGTGGTCGCGACCGCGACCAGCAGCGCGAAACCGATGATCGCCCCCGGGTAGCCGCCGATCAGGTGCACGATCCCGTACGTGAGGGCGCCCACCAGACCGGCCAGGGGCAGGGTGACCAGCCAGGCCACCCCCATGCGGCCGGCGACGCCCCAGCGGACCTCGCCGCCGGGCTTGCCCAGCCCGCTGCCCAGCACCGAACCGGTGCACACCTGGGTGGTCGACAGCGCGTAGCCGAAGTGGGCGGAGAGCAGGATCACCGCGGCCGACGAGGACTCCGCGGCCATGCCCTGGGGCGACTGGATCTCGACCAGGCCCTTGCCCAGGGTGCGGATGATGCGCCACCCGCCGAGGTAGGTGCCGGTCGCCATCGCGAGCGCGCAGCTCACGATGACCCACAGCGGCGGCATGGTGGCGGTCTTGCTGACCGAGCCGTAGGAGATCAGCGCGAGGAAGATGATGCCCATGGTCTTCTGCGCGTCGTTGGTGCCGTGTGCCAGCGAGACCAGCGACGCCGAGCCGATCTGGCCGCGCCGGAAACCCGCCTCGGTGCGCGCCTTTGGGACGCCGCGGGTGATCCGGTAGACCAGCCAGGTGGCGACCGCGCCGATCACGACGGCCAGGATCGCCGACACGACGGCCGGGATGATGGCCTTGGAGATCACGCCCTTCCAGATCACGCCGTGCGCGCCGACGGCGGCGATCGTGGCGCCGACGATTCCGCCGATCAGGGCGTGCGACGAACTCGAGGGGATGCCGAGCAGCCAGGTGAGCAGGTTCCAGACGACGCCGCCGACCAGGCCGGCGAACACCAGCTCGAGCGTCACGATGTTGGAGTCGATGAGGCCTTTGGCGATCGTGGCGGCGACGGCGGTGGACATGAACGCGCCGACCAGATTCAGTACCGCCGAGAGCAGAACCGCCGTTTTGGGCTTGAGGGCGCCGCTGGCGATAGAGGTCGCCATCGCGTTGCCCGTGTCATGGAAGCCGTTGGTGAAATCGAAAGCCAGTGCCGTGATTACGACAATGATCAAGAGGAACAATTGGATGTTCACAGGGCCTGATTCTGGTGGTAGGGGCAATCCATTGTCGAATGCGGCATGAGGTGAAACGCGGGTGTATTTTGAGTCGTCGCCAGATGTTACCTTTCAGTTAACCGGAATTTCCCTGCCGTTCACCTCGGGTGTCGCGGCGCAACGGGTGGTCCGCGGGGATCTGGATGAAGATGAGCGTGATTCCGTCGGGGTCCAGCACGTGCATCTCGTGCAGGCCCCAGGGTTCCTGGCGCGCCTCGCGGGCGATCGACACGCCGCGGCCGCGTAGCTCGGCCTGGGTCGCCTCGAGGTCGCGGACCTGCAGCCACAGTGCGCCCGGGAACGGGCCGCGGGAGTGGTCCGGGGAGCCGTATCCGGCCAGCTCCAGCAGCGACTGCCCCGCGAAAAACACTGTGCCACCGCCATATTCACGGGCTATCGCCAGGCCGATCTGGTCGCGGTAGAAGGCCAGCGACTGCTGATAGTCCGCAGGCCGCAGCAACATCCGGCTGGCCAGGATCTCCATAATTCGTGTCTATCACACGGCCCGATCGAGGCGGTCCGGTCAGTTATCGCCCTTGCGGTTGGGCTGGATGCGCTGGCGTTGCATGACGGCGTTGACCCAGCGGGGGCCGAAGGTGTCCAGCGCCTTGGCGGCGATCGCCATCCGCGGGGCGATCCGCACCGGCCGGGTGCGCGCGGCGGTGATCATCCACTCGCCGGCCTCCTCCGGTGTCAGCGCCGGCATACCCTGGTAGGCCTTCGTGGGCGCGATCATCGGGGTGGCCACCAGCGGGTAGTACAGCGTTGTGGAGTGCACACCCGCCTCGCCCCACTCCGTTTCGACGACCCGGCTCACCGTCGACAGCGCGGCCTTCGACGCGTTGTACACCGAGAACAGTGGCGACGCCTCGGAGAGCACCCCCCACGTCGCGACGTTGATGATGTGGCCGTCGCCGCGCTCGAGCATGCCCGGCGCCAGCCCGCGGATCAGCCGCAGCGGCGCGTAGTAGTTGAGCACCATGGTGCGCTCGACGTCGTGCCAGCGTTCCAGCGACTCGGCCAGCGGCCGGCGGATGGACCGGCCGGCGTTGTTGATCAGGATGTCTATTCCGCCGAGACGCTTTTCGACGTCGGCGACCAGCGCGTCGACGGCGTCCATGTCCGAGACGTCGCACGGGATCGACAGCGCTTCACCGCCGGCGGTGGTGATCCGTTCGGCCAGCGCGTCCAGCAGCTCCTGGCGCCGGGCGACGACGACCACCGTGGCCCCCTCGCGGGCGAACTGCTCGGCCGCGGCCTCGCCGATGCCCGACGACGCCCCGGTGAGCAGGATGCGCTTGCCCGCCAGCTCGATCGGCTTGATCAGCGGACGGTTGACCAATACTTGCGGCGCCATGGGGGGTCGCATGGTGGCCAGCACCAGCTGGTCGGTGATCCGGCGGAGGGGGCTCTTGCTCACTGACGGGAGTCTAGGCGGGCGCGGGCGGGCGGGCGCGGTGCCCAGAGTCACGCCAGCGTGGCACCGGGCGCGCAACGCCTGGGCGGCCTCAGAAATACCGGGGAAACCGGCTCCAGTCCGGATCCCGCTTTTCCAGGAAGGCGTCGCGGCCCTCGACGGCCTCGTCGGTCATGTACGCCAGCCGGGTGGCCTCGCCCGCGAACAGCTGCTGACCCACCAGCCCGTCGTCGAGCAGGTTGAACGCGAACTTCAGCATGCGTTGCGCCTGAGGGGATTTGGCGTTGATCTCGCGCGCCCACCCGATGCCGACGCGTTCGAGGTCGGCGTGGTCGACGACCTCGTTGACCGCGCCCATGTGGTGCATCTGCTCGGCGGTGTAGGGCCGGCCCAGGAAGAAGATCTCGCGGGCGAACTTCTGGCCCACCTGGCGCGCCAGATACGCGCTGCCGTAGCCGCCGTCGAAGCTGCCGACGTCGGCGTCGGTCTGCTTGAAGCGGGCGTGTTCGCGGCTGGCCAGCGTGAGGTCGCAGACCACGTGCAGGCTGTGCCCGCCGCCGGCCGCCCACCCGTTGACCAGGCAGATGACCACCTTGGGCATGAACCGGATCAGCCGCTGGACCTCGAGGATGTGCAGGCGCCCGGCGCGGGCGGGGTCGACGGTGTCGGCGGTCTCGCCGCTGGCGTACTGGTAGCCGCTGCGCCCGCGGATGCGCTGATCGCCGCCGGAGCAGAACGCCCAGCCGCCGTCCTTGGGGGAGGGGCCGTTGCCGGTCAGCAACACCACGCCGACTCCCGCGGACATCCGGGCGTGGTCGAGCACCCGGTAGAGCTCGTCGACGGTGTGCGGCCGAAACGCGTTGCGCACCTCGGGACGGTTGAACGCGACCCGCACCGTGGCGTCGTCGATGTGGCGGTGATAGGTGATGTCGGTCAGCTCGTCGAAGCCGCCGACGGGACGCCACGCCTGGGCGTCAAAGGGGTTGTCACTCAACGTTTTCGAACTCCTATGCCGGGTCCAGCCGGAATACCGGACACACGCCGGCCAGCGCCTCGAACTCTTCGGGGCGACCGTCGGTGACCAACCCCGAGCGTTTCATGAAGCCGACCCCGGTCGGCACCTCGGTGGGAAACGCGCGCAGGAACGGGCGCGCCGCGTCGGCCGGGAGCTCCACCATCCGCACCCGCTCCAAGTGCCGGCCGCGGGCCAGCGTCACATAGTCGGCGGCGCGGACGTTGCGGATCCAATCCGCGCCCGGAAACCCGCCCACCACATAGCGTTTGCCGTCCACCGTCATCGGTGTCACCGGCGTCGACCGGGGCGTTCCGGACTTGCGGCCGGGCACCGTCAACACCACCGGGCTCTCACCGCCGAAGCTCAGGCCCAGCCGCGACATCCGGATGAAGACCTTGTTGGCCGGCTTCAGCCACCACGGCGGCCGGACATTTTTGCCGCTTCCCATAGGCAGCGACGTTACCTCTGAAAGGGCTCGGCGCCATGCGGCCGGGGCTCCGTCGTGCCCAGGGCGTCGAGCCGTGCCAGCGCGCCGGCGTCCAGGGACACCTCGGCCGCGGCGAGGTTCTCCTCGAGGTGGGCGATCGAGCGGGTGCCGGGAATCAGCAGCGTGTTCGGCGCGTGCGCCAAGATCCAGGCCAGCCCGACCTGGGCGCCGGTGACGCCCAACTCGCCGGCGATGGCGGCCACCACCGGGTCGTCGGCGACCTTCGGGAATCCCGGGAACGCCGAGCCGAGCGGGAAGTACGGCACCCACGCGATGCCCTGCGCCTTACAGAGTTCGAGCGTCGCCTCCTGGGAGCGGTCCAGCACGCTGTAGGCGTTCTGCACGCAGACGATTCCGGCGGGCAGCGCGCGGCGCACCACCTCGAGCGGCACGGCGCTGATCCCGATCCCGCCGATCTTGCCCTCGTCGCGCAGGGCGATCATCTCGGCGAGCTGGTCGTCGAGGTCGACGATCTGGTCTCCCTCGGCGGCCAGGCCCGGACCGAGATCGAGCCGGCGCAGGTTCACCACCGGAATCTGGTCCAGGCCGAGTTGGCGCAGGTCGTCGTCGACGGCGGCGCGCAGTTCGGCCGGTTTCTGGGCGGCGGCCAGCGGAATGGGGTGCTCGCCGGTGTAGCGGGCGCCGACCTTGCTGACGATGACGAGGTCGTCCGGGTAGGGGGCCAGCGCCTCGCGGATCCGGCGGTCCACCTCCCCGGGACCGTAGAACGACGCGGTGTCGATGTGGTTGACGCCGAGTTCGATCGCGCGACGCAGCACCTCCCTAGCTGAAAAGGCCGCGTCGTCGACGGTCGGTGCCTCGAACAGTTGCATGGCGCCATAGCCCATGCGGGCGACGGCTCTAGCGCCGAGAGTGCCGGTGTCGCCGGGCCGGGGTTGGTCTGTCATGGTGCTCCCTCGCATCGTGAGACACTGGACAAATGCGGAGGGTCCTCCGCTTTCGTCAGCGTAGCAGAAACGGAGGGTCCTCCGCTTTGGTCGGCAGATCGGATGCGCGCCGCAATCGCGAGCGGCTGCTGGAGGCGGCCACCGCCGCATTCACCGAACGCGGCGCGTCGGCCTCGCTCGAGTCGATCGCCCGCGACGCGGGCGTGGGGATCGGCACGCTGTATCGCCACTTCCCCAATCGGGAAGCGCTCGTCGAGGCCATCTACCGCGCCGAGCTCGCCGAGGTGGCCGCGGCCGCCGAGAAGCTGCTCAAGCGGCATCCGCCGACGACCGCGCTGCGCCGCTGGATGGACCGCTACGCGAGCTTCGTGGTCGCCAAGCGCGGAATGGCCGAGTCGCTGCACGCGATCTTCGACTCCGGCGCAATGGAACCCAGCCAGACCCGCGACAGCATCGTCGGCGCCGTCGAGTTGCTGTTGCGGGCGGGCGCCGACGACGACACCCTGCGCGCCGACGTGCGGGCCGACGACGTGGTGTCCAGCCTCATCGGCATCTTTGTGGCCAGCGGCTCACCCGAGCAGACCGGCCGCATGCTCGACCTGCTGGTGGCCGGCGTCGCGGCCTAGCGTCGCCTCCTCGCCGAACGTGAAGTTAGTTTCACGCTCGGGCGCGAGTGTGAAGTTAGTTTCACGCTCGCCACGCGCGAGCGGAAAGCGCGGCCGTCAGCCCACCGAGCGCTCGGCGCCCTCCCAGAACTGCGCCCGCACGGCCTTCTTGTCCGGCTTGCCCAGCCCGGTCAACGGCAGCGAGTCGGCGAGCACCACGCGCTTGGGCGACTGCACCGAGCCCTTGCGGTCCTTGACCGCGGCCTGGATCTCGGCGGTCATCTTCTCGATCGCCGCGTCGTCGCGGGGCGCGTCGGAACGCAGCACCACCACCGCCGTGACGGCCTCGCCCCACTTCTCGTCCGGCGCGCCGACCACGCACACCTGGGCGATCGCCGGGTGCTCGGCCACCACGTCCTCGACCTCGCGGGGGAACACGTTGAAGCCGCCGGTGACGATCATGTCCTTGACCCGGTCGACGATGAAGTAGAAGCCGTCCTCGTCCTCGCGGGCCATGTCGCCGGTGTGCAGCCAGCCGTCTTTAAAGGTCTCGGCCGTGGCCTCCGGCAGGTTCCAGTAACCGCCCGCCAAAAGCGGTCCGCTGACACAGATTTCGCCCGGCTCACCCTGCGGCACCGGCTTGCCGTCCTCGCCCAGCAGGGCCACGCGCGCGAACAGCGTCGGGCGCCCGCACGAGGTGAGCCGCTTCTCGTCGTGCTCGTTTTTGGCCAGGTAGGTGATGGCCATCGGCGCCTCGGACTGCCCGTAGTTCTGGGCGAAGATCTTGCCGAACCGACGGATCGCCTCGGCCAGCCGCACCGGGTTGATCGCCGACGCGCCGTAATAGACCGTCTCGAGCGACGACAGGTCGCGGGTGTGCGAGTCCGGGTGGTCCATCAGCGCGTACAGCATCGACGGCACCAGGAACGTGGCCGTAATGCGTTTTTCCTCAATGGTTTTCAGCACGTCGGCCGGGTCGAACTTGGGCAGCACATGCATCTCGCCGCCCTTGATCAAGGTGGGCAGGAAATAGGCCGCCCCCGCGTGCGAGAGCGGGGTGATCATCAAAAACCGCGGCTCCTCGGGCCACTCCCACTCCGAGAGCTGGATCGAGGTCATCGACGAGATCGACTGCGCGGTGCCCATCACGCCCTTGGGCTTGCCGGTGGTGCCGCCGGTGTAGGTCAGGCCGATGACCTGATCCGGCGGCAGGTCCGCGGCGGCCAGCGGCTGCGGGTCGTACTTGGCCGCCTCGGCCGCCAGGTCGACCGCCACCCCGCTGAGCGCCTCGGGCACCGGGCCGATGGTCAGGATCTGCTTGAGCCCGGGCACCTTTTCCAGCAGGGCCAGCGCGCGCTCGACGAACATCGGGTTGGGGTCGATGATCAGCGAGCTGATGCCCGCGTCGTTGAGCACGTATGCGTGGTCGTCCAGCGAGCCCAGCGGGTGCAGGGCGGTGCGCCGGTAGCCGCGGGTCTGGCCGGCGCCGATGATCAGCAGCACCTCGGGGCGGTTGAGCGAGAGCAGGCCGACGGCCACACCGGTGCCCGCGCCGAGCGCCTCGAACGCCTGGATGTACTGACTGATCCGCTCGGCCATCTGACCACCGGTCAGCGTGGTGTCGCCGAGGAACAGCACCGGCTTGTTCTTGTGGCGCTTGAGGGCGCCCACGAGCAGGTGGCCGTTATGGGTCGGGTTGCGCAGCAGCTCGTCCGTCATGTGGCAAGACTAGAACGTGTTGCAATTTGAGTCAGCCGCACCCTCTAAGACCTCGCGGACCCGCTGCTTCCCACACCGTAAGACCGCTTCCGCCAACTTGAGCGAGTAGCCATTCCTCGCCGAAGGAACTGAGGTCTCGTTGTACAGAAGTGCGAGCCACTTGCTGTCTCGCATCGACACGAGATCAGGTCGACCGCCGCCTCCATTCCCCGCTAGCTATGCCGGTGCCAGCCACGGGTAGACCACGTCGACGTAGTCGTCGCGCGACACGACGAGCGTTTTGGTGGGCGCGGCCATGTCGACGTAGAAGTGGCCCGTGGCAGGACGACCTACGCTGCCCTCGTCGCTGAGAACAGCGAGGTCTTCAATGATTTCGGCCGCCTTCGCTTCGTCGAGCCGCCACACCACGTGGACGGGATCGAGTTCTACATCGGCAGCGCCGGACTCCAGACGGAACTCGTGCGTAACTCCGTCACGCTCGAGTCGCGATGCCCCGTGCTGCTTGGCGTCACTGAGTGCGGCTTTGAGCTCATCGACTCCGCCGCCGTCCAACGTCAATAAAACTGCGTCGTCCCCGAAATAAAACTCGGGAAGAAAGTTGACGCGAATGATGCTCATGGGTCCCCACCTACGGCCGATTTCCGCTGGTCCTGCTGGGTTTAATGTAGTTGTCAACGAGGTAGGTTCTGGGCGGCAATGCCGTCTGATTGTGCGGCAACGACTGCCAACATCACGAACAGCTCCGTCGCTTGGCTGCCACCGAAGAACTCGTGCATGAATCGCCACCCGGTTACTAGGATCCCCCCATGGGGCAGGCAGATCTCGTCGTGACCGGAACCATCCTGACCGTCGACGAGGCGCGGCCCACCGCCGAGGCGCTCGCCGTCGCCGACGGCCGCATCATCGCCGTCGGAACCCGCGCGCAGGTCGCGGACCTCACCGGACCCGATACTCAGACCGTCGACGTCGGAGACGGCTGCGTCATGCCGGGATTCGTTGAGGCCCATGGCCATCCGCTGATGGAGGCGGTCGCGCTGTCGGATCGCCTCGTCGACATCCGCCCGGTCACCATGCGAGGCGCCGACGACGTCGTCTCCGCGGTGCGCTCCGAGGTCGCGCGGCGCGGATCCGACGGCGCCTACCTCAACGGCTGGGATCCACTGCTGCAGAACGGTCTTCCCGAACCGACGCTGGGCTGGCTCGACGGCATCGCGCCCGACACCCCGCTGGTGATCATGCACAACTCGGGGCACAAGGCGTATTTCAATTCGACCGCCGCCAAGCTGCACGGCCTCAACCGCGACACCCCCGACCCCAAGGGCGCCAAGTATGGCCGCGACGCCAACGGCGAACTCGACGGCACCGCCGAAGAGACCGGCGCGGTGTTCCCGCTGCTGGGCGGGGTCATCGACTTCGCCGACTACCCGCGGATGCTGCTCGCCGAGTGCGCGCGGCTCAACCGTGCCGGGCTGACCACCTGCTCGGAGATGGCGTTCGACCCCGGCTTCCGGCCGCTGGTCGAACAACTGCGCCCCCAGCTGACGGTCCGGCTGCGGACCTACGAGATCTCCAACCCGCAGATGTCCACCGACGCCACCCCCGGGCAGGGCGACGACCTCCTGCGCCAGGTCGGCATCAAGATCTGGGTCGACGGCTCGCCCTGGATCGGCAACATCGACCTCTCGTTCCCCTACCTGGACACCGAGGCCACCCGCGCCATCGGCGTCGTGCCGGGGTCCTGCGGCTGCGCCAACTACACGAAGGAACAGCTGCACGAAATCGTCGGCGCCTACTTCCCGCTCGGTTGGCCGATGGCCTGCCACGTGCAGGGCGACGCCGGTGTCGACACCATCCTCGACGTCTACGAGGAGGTCCTCAACCGCCACCCGCGCGGCGACCACCGGCTACGCCTCGAGCACGTCGGCGCCATCCGTCCCGAGCAGCTGCGCCGCGCCCACGACCTCGGCGTCACCTGCAGCATCTTCGTCGACCAGATCCACTACTGGGGTGACGTCATCGTCGACGGGCTGTTCGGCGAGGAGCGCGGAACACGTTGGATGCCAGCGGGATCCGCGGTGGCCACCGGCATGCGGATCTCGCTGCACAACGACCCGCCGGTCACGCCCGAGGAGCCGCTGCGCAACATCAGCGTGGCCGTGACCCGGACGGCGCCCAGCGGCCGGGTGCTCGGGCCCGAGGAGCGGCTGACGGTCGAGCAGGCGATCCGCGCCCAGACCATCGACGCCGCCTGGCAGCTGTTCTCCGACGACGCGATCGGCTCGCTGGAGGTCGGCAAGTACGCCGATCTGGTGGTGCTCTCGGCCGACCCGCGCAGCGTCCCGCCCGAGCGGATCGCCGACCTCGAGGTGCGGACGACGTATCTGGCGGGCCGCCGGGTCTACGGCGCGTGAGCCCGCCCCTCGAGGACCTGCTGGACCGCCTGCACGTGGTGGCGCTGCCCATGCGGGTGCGGTTCCGCGGCATCACCACCCGCGAGGTCGCGCTGATCGAGGGCCCGGTCGGCTGGGGCGAATTCGGGGCGTTCGTCGAGTACGAGCCACCCGAGGCCGCGCACTGGCTGGCCTCGGGCATCGAGGCCGCCTACCGGCGGCCGCCACCGGCACGCCGCGACCGCGTCCCGATCAACGCCACGGTGCCGGCCGTGCCCGCCGCCGGCGTTGCAGAGGTGCTGGCCCGCTTTCCCGGCGCCGCGACGGCCAAGGTGAAGGTCGCCGAGCCCGGGCAGACGCTGGCCGACGACGTGGCCCGGGTCAACGCCGTGCGCGAGCTGGTGCCCACCGTGCGGGTGGACGCCAACGGCGGCTGGACCGTCGAACAGGCGGTCGCCGCCGCGTCCGCGTTGACCGCCGACGGCCCGCTGGAGTACCTCGAACAGCCGTGCGCGACGGTCGGCGAACTCGCCGAGCTGCGGCTGAGGGTCGACGTGCCGATCGCCGCCGACGAAAGCATCCGCAAGGCCGACGACCCGCTGGCCGTGGTCCGCGCCGGCGCCGCCGACATCGCGGTGCTCAAAGTCGCTCCGCTGGGCGGGATTTCGGCCATGCTCGCCATCGCCGACCAGATCGACATCCCCGTGGTGGTCTCCAGCGCGCTGGACTCGGCGGTGGGCATCGCCGCCGGGCTGTGCGCCGCGGCGGCCCTGCCGCGGCTGCGGCACGCCTGCGGTCTGGGCACCGGCGGGCTGTTCGTCGAGGACGTGGCCGAGACCGCGGCCCCCGTCGACGGGGCCCTGGCCGTCGGCCCGGTGACGCCGGATCCGGCGCGGCTGCGCACGCTGGCGGCGCCGCCGCAGCGCCGGCAGTGGTGGATCGACCGGGTCAAGGCGTGCCATCGGCTGCTTGTACCGTCGTCCGGGTGATCAACCTGGCTTACGACGACCGCGGCTCCGGTGAGCCCGTGGTCTTTATCGCCGGCCACGGCGGCGCCGGACGGACCTGGCACCCCTATCAAGTCCCCGCGTTCCTGGCGGCCGGATACCGCGTCATCACCTTCGACAACCGCGGGATCGGCGCCACGGAGAATGCCGACGGCTTCTCGACGCAGACCATGGTCGCCGACACCGTCGCGCTGATCGAGGGGCTGAACGCCGCACCCGCCCGCATCGTCGGGATGTCGATGGGCGCTTTCATCACCCAGGAACTCATGCTCGCCCGGCCCGATCTGGTCAGCGCGGCGGTCCTGATGGGCACCCGCGGCCGCATGGACCGTGCGCGGCAGTTCTTCCGCGACGCCGAGGCCGAGCTGTCCGACGCCGGCGTCACACTGCCGGCCGCCTACGAGGCGAAAATCCGCCTGCTGGAAAACTTTTCCCGCAAGACGCTCAACGACGACACCGCGGTCGCCGACTGGATCGCCATGTTCTCCACCTGGCCCGTCAAGTCCACCCCGGGCATGCGCGCCCAGCTGGACGTCGCGCCCTACACCAGCCGGTTGTCGGCCTATCGCAGCATCGCGACGCCCGTGCTGGTGCTCGGCTTCTCCGACGACGTCCTGACGCCGCCGTATCTGGGCCGCGAGGTCGCCGACGCGCTGCCCAATGGCCGCTACATGCAGATCCCCGACACCGGGCACCTCGGCTTCTTCGAACGGCCCGACGCCGTCAACGCCGCCATGCTCAAGTTCTTCGCCGAGCCGCGATAGGCGCCCAACGTCTCGGCGGGCGGCAAGTCGGCTGTGACACCCTGTAGGAGTGAACCCCTCGACGACACAGGCTCGCGTCGTCGTTGACGAGCTGATTCGCGGCGGTGTCCGCGATGTGGTGCTGTGTCCGGGTTCGCGCAACGCCCCCCTCGCCTTCGCGCTGGCCGACGCCGACCGGTCCGGCCGGATCCGGCTGCACGTCCGCATCGACGAGCGCACCGCCGGGTATCTGGCCATCGGCCTGGCGATCGCCGCCGGTGCCCCGGTGTGCGTCGCCATGACGTCCGGCACCGCCGTTGCCAACCTGGGCCCGGCCGTGGTGGAGGCTAACTACGCCCGGGTGCCGCTGATCGTGTTGTCGGCCAACCGGCCCTACGAACTGCTGGGCACCGGGGCCAACCAGACCATGGAGCAGCTGGGCTACTTCGGCACCCAGGTCCGCGCCACCATCAGCCTGGGCCTGGCCGAGGACGCGCCCGAGCGGCTGGACGCCCACAACGCCACCTGGCGCTCGGCCACCTGCCGGGTCCTGGCGGCCGCCACCGGGTCTCGCACCGCCAACGCCGGCCCCGTCCAGTTCGACATCCCCCTGCGCGAGCCCCTGGTGCCGGATCCCGAACCCCACGGCGCGGTGATCCCGCAGGGCCGCCCGGGTGGCCGGTCGTGGACCTACACCCCGCCGGTCACCTTCGACCAGCCGCTGGAGATCGACCTCACGCCCGACACGGTCGTCATCGCCGGCCACGGCGCCGGCGCCCACCCCGCCCTCGCCCAGCTGCCGACCGTGGCCGAACCGACGGCCCCGGCCCCGGAAAATCCCCTGCACCCGCTGGCGCTGCCCCTGCTGCGGCCCAAGCAGGTGATCATGCTCGGCCGCCCCACCCTGCACCGCCCGGTGTCGACGCTGCTGGCCGACCCCCAGGTGCCGGTGTACGCGCTGACCACCGGCCCCCGCTGGCCTGACGTCTCGGGAAACTCGCAGGCCACCGGCACGCGGGCGGTCACCACCGGAACGCCGAACCCGGCGTGGCTGCAGCGCTGCGTCCAGACGAACCGGCACGCGAACGACGCGGTGCGCGGCCAACTCGCGGCGCATCCCCTGACCACCGGGCTGCACGTCGCGGCGGCCGTGGCCGACGCGCTGCGCCCCGGCGACCAGCTGGTGCTCGGGGCGTCCAACCCGGTCCGCGACGCGGCGTTGGTCGGGCTGGACACCCACGGCATCCGGGTGCGGTCCAACCGCGGGGTCGCCGGCATCGACGGCACGGTGTCCACGGCGATCGGGGCGGCGCTCGCCCACGAACGCGAGGGCGACCCGGACATCCCGGCGCGCACCGTCGCGCTGATCGGGGATCTGACCTTCGTGCACGACAGCTCGGGGCTGTTGATCGGCCCCACCGAACCCACCCCGCGCCGCCTGACCATCGTGGTCTCCAACGACAACGGCGGCGGCATCTTCGAACTGCTCGAGCAGGGCGACCCGCGGTTCTCCGACGTGTCGTCGCGGGTCTTCGGCACCCCGCACGACGTCGATGTGGGGGCGCTGTGCCGCGCGTACCACGTGGAGAGCCGCCAGATCGAGGTCGACGAACTGCACGCCGCCCTCGACGAACCCGGCCCCGGGATGCGGGTGCTCGAAGTCAAGGCGGACCGCTCCTCGCTGCGGCAGCTGCACGCCGCCATCAAGGCGGCGCTGTGAGGCGCGCATAGATGGCGAGATCCCCAAAGGTTCTGCTGCACATATTGATTCACGGACGCAGTGACGAACCTCCGAAAACCCGCGCCAGGATCGCGTTGCGGTGGGCCAGGATCGCGGTGCTGATCGTCACCGGCCTGGTCACGCTGCAGTCGGTGCTGCTGGTGGCCGGCGCCTGGCGCAACGACCTTGCGATCACCCACAACATGGGCGTCGCGCAGGCGGAGGTGCTCAGCGCCGGGCCGCGCCGTTCCACCATCGAATTCGTCACCCCCGAGCGGGTCACCTACCGCCCCGAGCTCGGCGTGCTCTACCCGTCCCACCTGGCGACCGGGATGCGCATCTACGTCGAGTACAACAAGAACGACCCGAACCTGGTTCGCGTGCAGCACCGCAACGCGGGCCTGGCGATCATCCCGGCGGGATCCATCGCGGTGGTGGCCTGGCTCGGGGCGGCGGCGCTGCTGGTCGCGCTGGCGCTGGGAGACAAGTGGCTGGACCGCCGCGCCGAAAGCGCCGAACCTGCAGATTTCGCGTGACGGACGCCCGCAGGCAACCTTGCCGACAGGCGGCGCTGACACGGTGGTGACGTGCGCGTTGCCATCGTCGCGGAATCTTTCCTGCCGGAAGTCAACGGTGTCAGCAACTCGGTGATCCGGGTGCTCGAGCACCTACGCCGCACAGACCACGAGGCCCTCGTCATCGCCCCCGACACGCCACCGGGGGAACCGCCGGCGGAGCGCATTCACGACGGCATCCGCGTGCACCGGGTGCCGTCACGGATGTTCCCGAAAGTGACCACGCTGCCGCTCGGCGTGCCGACGCCTCGTCTGGTGAGCGTCCTGCGCGGGTTCGACCCGCACGTCGTGCATCTCGCGTCGCCGGCGCTGCTCGGCTACGGCGGGGTCCGTGCGGCGCGGTGGCTGGGGGTGCCGACGGTCGCGGTGTATCAGACCGATGTCCCGGGTTTCGCGGCCAGCTACGGCATCCCGATGACGGCGCGGGCCGCGTGGGCCTGGTTCCGGCATCTGCATGGCCTCGCCGACCGCACCCTGGCGCCGTCCACCGTGACGATGGAAGCGCTTGTCGCCCATCGCTTTCCGCGGGTGCACCGGTGGGCGCGCGGGGTCGACGTGCTGCGGTTCGCGCCGTCGGCGCGCGACGAGGCGCTGCGGCGACGGTGGTCGCCGCGCGGCAAGCCCATCGTCGGCTTCGTGGGCCGGCTCGCGCCTGAGAAACATGTCGAACGACTCGCAGGGCTGGCCGCCGGCGGCGCGGTGCAGCTCGTCATCGTGGGCGACGGAGTCGATCGCGACAAACTGCAATCGGCAATGCCGTCAGCGGTTTTCACGGGTGCGCTCTACGGCGACGAGCTCGCCGCGGCGTACGCCAGCATGGACGTATTCGTGCATCCCGGTGAGCACGAGACGTTTTGTCAGGTCGTGCAGGAAGCGCTGGCGTCGGGGCTGCCGGTCATCGCCCCCGACGCCGGCGGCCCCCGCGACCTGGTCACCCCGTGGCGCACGGGCCTGCTGTTGGGGGTCAACGAGTTCGAGACCCGGCTGCCCGAGGCCGTCGCCCACCTGATTGCCGAACGGTCGCGCTACGCGCCGGCCGCCCGGCGCAGCGTGGTCGGCCGCAGCTGGCCGGTCATCTGCGACGAGCTGCTCGGCCACTACGAGGCGGTGCTGTCGCCGTTCGTCCGGCGGCGGATGTTCGCCAAGCGGTACGCGCAGGGTCAGTGACCGGCTAGCCCTGCGCCAGCTCGGCGACGGGTTGCCATTCCTCCCAGTTGCGGAGCCGGCTCTCGTAGTCGGTCCTGGCCGTCTCCAGCGGGGACGAGCCGAAGAACACTCGCAGCGGCGGCTTTTCGGCGTCGACCACCTTGAGTAGTGCGGCCGCCGAGGCGGACGGGTCGCCCGGGCTGGCCCACCGCCGGCCGCGTTCGGCCGCAACAACGGCGCGCACGTCGTCGTAGGCCGAAATCGGATCGGCGTGCCTGGCCGACGGGCCCGCCCAGTCCGTGTCGAAGCCGCCCGGCTCGATCAGCGTGACGTGCACACCGAATGGGGCGACCTCCTGGGCCAGCGCCTGCGAAAAGCCTTCCAGCGCCCATTTCGACGCGTGGTAGATGCCGACCAACGGGAACGCGGTGATGCCCCCGATCGAGGACACCTGGATGATGTGGCCGCTGCCCTGCTCGCGCAGATACGGCAGCGCGGCCTGGGTGATCCACAGCGCCCCAAAGACATTGGTCTCGATCTGGTCGCGTGCGTCTTGCTCGGAGAGTTCCTCGATGAACCCGAACTGTCCGTAGCCGGCGTTGTTCACCACGATGTCGAGCCGGCCGAAGTGGTCGTGCGCCTGGGCGACCGCCGCGAAGTCCGCGTCGCGGTCGGTGACGTCCAGTCGGATGGGCAGCAGCGTGTCGCCGTACTCGCGCGCCAAGTCGTCCAGCGACGCCGTATCGCGCGCGGTGGCAGCGACCTTGTCGCCGCGCTCCAGCGCCGCGCTCGCCCACGCCCGCCCGAAACCGCGTGATGTACCGGTGATGAACCACACTTTGTCAGTCACGCAGAGGTGCAACGCTGCTGTCGCCGCGTAATTCCCGAGGGGTACCGTCCGTGTGGTGAGCCGCGCCGAGTTGGACAAGGACCCCCGCGACGTCGCGTCGATGTTCGACGGCGTCGCCCGGCGCTATGACCTGACCAACACCGTGCTGTCGATGGGCCAGGACCGGTACTGGCGCAAGGCCACCCGGGCGGCGCTGGAGATCGGGCCCGGCCAGCGGGTGCTGGACCTCGCCGCGGGCACCGCGGTGTCGACCGTCGAGCTGAAGAAATCCGGGGCGTGGTGCGTGGCCGCCGATTTCTCCGTGGGCATGCTGGCGGCGGGGGCCGCGCGCGACGTGCCGAAGGTCGCCGGCGATGCCACCAGGCTGCCGTTCGATGACGACGTATTCGACGCTGTCACAATCAGTTTCGGGTTGCGCAACGTTGTCGACACCCAGGCCGCGCTGCGCGAGATGGCTCGGGTCACGCGCCCGGGCGGCCGGCTGGTGGTGTGCGAGTTCTCCACCCCCACCAACGCGCTGTTCGCCAAGGTCTACAAGGAGTACCTGATGCGCGCGCTGCCGCGGGTGGCGCGGGCGGTGTCCAGCAACCCCGAGGCCTACGTGTACCTCGCGGAGTCGATCAGGGCGTGGCCCGACCAGGACGGGCTGGCGCAGCAGCTCACCCAGGCCGGCTGGGTGGGGGTGCGGTGGCGCAACCTGACGGGCGGCATCGTCGCCCTACACGCCGGGCACATGCCCGTGCGCTGAGTCGGTTCTAGTGGTTGCCGGCCGCCTGGACGACGTCGATGTGCTCCGGGCAGTAGTGGTCGACCGCCGCGCCGAGGAACTGCAGCGACTGGCCCTCGGAGGTGCCGCGCGGCAGGTTGCGCTGGATGAAGGTCGCGGATTGGTGCGCGTCGTGGTCGACGCCGTGGTCGATGCGGTCGCAGGTGATCTTGCCCAGCCACGCCAGTTGGTCCTGCGGCTGGTAGATGCCGAAGCCGTTGACGGTGTTCTTGAACGGCGCGTCGTAGTCGCTCGGGGGCGACGGCGTGCGCGGGGTCGGGTACGGCGCCGTCGGCGGCGGATCCGCCTGCGCCGGCACGGAGAGCTGCGCCGGCGCGGCCAGCGCGAAAGCAGCAACAGCAGCAGCGGCACCGATAGTAGCCAGCATCGTTCCCTTCATTAGCTGGACTATACACGCCCGGTATGAGGCGCGCCGACAAACGGTGAGCGCCGATCGAGCCTCCCGCCGGGCCCGTCCGCGCCGCCGACCAGGGGCGATGCGCTCAGCTGAACGGCGTGCGGCGGTCGATCAGCCGCGACAACCGGCCGCCGCCCCGCCAGGCGCGCGCCACCCAGTCGGCGTCCTCGTCGGTCACCAGGTTGGCCATCACCCGCACCGCGATGGTCATCAGCGTCGTCGAGCGCATCGCGATCGGCCCGGTCGCGGGCAGGAATCGCTGAAAGGTCAGCAGCAGGGCCAGCCTGCGCGCCACCGAGAAGCCGCGACCGTAGTGCTGCCGCAGCAGCGACGGCCACACCTGCGACAGGTCTTGAGACAGGCCACAGCCGTCCAGCAACTCAGACGCCAGCCGGCCCGTCTCCAGCCCGTAGTCGATGCCTTCGCCGTTGAGCGGGTTCACGCACGCCGCGGCGTCGCCGATCAGCATCCAGTTGGGCCCGGCCACCCCGGACACCGCGCCACCCATCGGCAGCAGCGCCGACGACACCGCCCGGGGCGAGCCAGAAAAGCCCCACTCGTCGCGGCGCAGGTCGGTGTAGTAGTCGATCAGCGGCCGCAGCGCCAGATCCGCCGGCCGCTTCGACGTCGACAACGCCCCGACGCCGATGTTCACCTCGCCGTTGCCGAGCGGGAAAATCCAGCCGTAGCCGGGCAGCACTTTGTCCTTGGAGCCGTCGGGTCCGCGGAGCTCCAGATGCGAGGTCAGCCAGGGGTCGTCGGCGCGCGGCGTGCTCAGGTACCCGCGGGCGGCGACGCCGTACACCGTCTCCTGATGCCACCGCCGGCCGAGCTTGCGCCCCAGCGACGAACGGGCGCCGTCGGCCACGATCAACTGGCGGCATTCGACGTCGGTGCCGTCGGCCAGGGTCAACGACGTCACCCTGCCCGATGAGTCATGTTGCACCCCAACGGCTTTGGTTCCGAGTAGCATTCGCGCCCCGGAATCCTCGGCGACTTTGCGGATGCGGTCGTCCAGCTCGACGCGGGCCACCGCGCTGCCGGTCGACGGGAAGGAGGGGCCGGGCCAGTCCACTTCCACCTCGCCGCCGAACCCGCTCATCCGCAGGCCCCGGTGCCGGATGCGGGTGTCCAGCCAGTCCCCGAGGCCCAGGCGTTCGCACTCGGCGACCGCGCGCGGGGTCAGGCCGTCACCGCACGCCTTGTCGCGGGGAAAGCTCGCCGAATCGATGACCAGGACGTCGTGGCCCGCGCGCGCAGCCCAGGCCGCCGCCGCCGAACCGGCCGGTCCGGCGCCCACGACCACCACCTGGGCTCGGGTCGCTCCCGTCTTCATGCACACCAGTATGTTTGGTGCCGTGAATACTCCGGCGACGGTGGTGGCGGGCGTTGATCTCGGCGACGCGGCCTTCGCGGCGACGGTGCGCGATGGTGTCGGGCGGATCGAGCAGCTCATGGACACCGAGCTGCGCAGCGCCGATGAGATCATGACCGAGTCGCTGACCCATTTGTTCAAGGCCGGCGGCAAGCGGTTCCGCCCGCTGTTCACCGTGTTGTCGGCGCAGCTGGGACCGAATCCCGACGCCGCGGACGTGACGATCGCCGGTGCCGTGATCGAGCTGGTGCACCTGGCCACGCTGTATCACGACGACGTGATGGACGAGGCCGAGGTCCGCCGCGGCACGCCCACCGCGAACGTGCGGTGGGGCAACAACGTCGCGATCCTGGCCGGGGACTATCTGTTCGCCACCGCGTCGCGGCTGGTGTCGCGGCTGGGGCCCGAGGCGGTGCGGCTCATCGCCGAGACCTTCGCCCAGCTGGTGACCGGGCAGATGCGCGAGACCCGCGGCCTGACGGGGGCGGCCGAGGGGGCGGACCCGATCGAGCACTACCTCAAGGTGGTGTACGAGAAGACCGCGTGCCTGATCGCCGCAGCGGGCCGCTTCGGAGCGATGTTCTCCGGCGCCGACGCCGACCAGGTCGAGCGGCTGAGCCGCCTCGGCGGCATCGTGGGCACCGCCTTCCAGATCTCCGACGACATCATCGACATCGATAGCGACTCCCACGAGTCGGGCAAGCTGCCCGGCACCGACGTGCGCGAGGGCGTGCACACCCTGCCGATGGTCTATGCGCTGCGCGAACCCGGCCCCGACGCGGCGCGGCTGCGCGAGCTGCTCGTCGGGCCCATCGACGACGACGCGGTGGTGGCCGAGGCGCTGGCGCTGCTGAGGGCGTCGGCGGGCATGGCCAAGGCCAAGCAGTCGCTGCAGGACTACGCGGCGCAGGCACGCCGAGAGCTGGCCCTGTTGCCCGACGTGCCCGGCCGCCACGCGCTGCAGACGCTGGTCGACTACACCATCAGCCGGCACGGCTAGCGGGCTCGGAACTCCTCGAGCCGTTCCGGGCGTTCAATAGTCGACAATGAAACGACTGTTCCGGAGTGTGCTCCGATATGTCCTAGGAGGACATCGATGACCTGGCATCCGCACACCAACAGGCTCAAGACCTTCGCCCTGTTGGTCGGCATGTCCGCGTTGATCGTGTTCGTGGGCTCGCTGTTCGGCAAGACCGCAATGTTTCTCGCGGTGCTGTTCGCCATCGGCATGAACGTCTATACGTACTACAACAGCGACAAGCTGGCGCTGCGCGCGATGCACGCGCAGCCGGTCTCCGAGCTGCAGGCGCCGGCGATGTACCGGATCGTTCGGGAGCTGGCCACCGCCGCGCACCAGCCGATGCCGCGGCTCTACATCAGCGACACCAATGCGCCCAACGCGTTCGCGACCGGCCGCAATCCGCGCAACGCCGCGGTGTGTTGCACCACCGGCATTTTGGGCATCCTCACCGAGCGCGAGCTGCGCGCCGTGCTGGGACACGAACTCTCGCACGTCTACAACCGCGACATCCTGATCTCGTGCATCGCCGGCGCGATGGCGTCGGTGATCACCGCGCTGGCCAACATGGCCATGTTCGCCGGCATGTTCGGGGGCAACAACCGCGACGGCGAGAATCCCTTTGCGCTGCTGTTGGTTTCGTTGTTGGGCCCGATCGCCGCGACGGTCGTGCGCCTCGCGGTATCCCGGTCGCGCGAATACCAGGCGGACGAATCGGGCGCGGTGCTGACCGGTGACCCGCTGGCGCTGGCGTCGGCCCTGCGCAAGATCTCCGGCGGGGTCCAGGCCGCCCCGCTTCCGCCCGAGCCCCAGCTCGCCAGCCAGGCGCACCTGATGATCGCCAGCCCGTTCCGGGCCGGCGAGCGGATCGGGTCGCTGTTTTCGACGCACCCGCCGATCGAGGACCGCATCCGCCGGCTGGAGCAGATGGCCGGGCGGTAAACGCCGCGTGCACATCGCCCGAACCGCACGTAACATCGAGGTTAGCTGTAGTCCTTGGGCTGACCGTTGATGAAAGCGGTGATTGCGATGTCGGACTCGAATTCGATCGATATTCACGAAGCTGGGCTGGCGCTGAACCTGCCCGACTTGATTTTCGAAACCCGTGCCGGTGCCGGGATGAACCAGGAGCAACTGGCGCAGGCACTCGGCACCACCCGGGAGGCCGTGGCGGCGTGGGAGAGCGGTGACGAGGTGCCGCGCGTCGACGTGCTGCAGCACCTGGCGGAGGTGTGCGGCAAGCGGCTGCACATCAGGATCGACGTCGACTGACCGGACGGCGCGCCGCGCGCAATTAGGCGGCGGCTCCGGGCCTTTGCGCTTCGACCAGCGGTTCGGCCGCGGTGCGGTGACCCGTTTCGACCACACCCCGGATGTGAACGGTCCCGCCCGTCGCCTCGTGCTGACGCTGCCAATCGGTAATCGCTTGGTGCGCAGCGTGATCGAGGTAATGCACCGAGATGACCACCGTCACCGTCGCCCCCTGCGGAACCGAGGCCAGCATCCGCGTTAGCCTCGGTAGCGCCAGGAAGGTGCAGGCCGCGCCCTCGATGACGATCCGCCATTCGTCGTCAACCGGCTCCGCCTCGATCTTGGCCCGGATCACCCGCCATCCGGTGAGCGCGATGGCCAGCGCGAGCCCGATCAGCACGCCGTGCAGCAGGTTGAGGAAGACGACGCTGACGGCCGTCACCACGTACACCGCGAGATCGCCGTGCTTCATTGCGGTTTCGATGTGGGCCGGTTTGAGCAGCTGGATGCCGATGACGATTAGCAGGCCGGCGAGCGCGGCGGTGGGGATCTGTTCGACCAGCCCGGCGAACGGGATGGTGAACAGCAGGATCCAGACCCCGTGCATGATCGCGGACGCCCGGGATTTGGCGCCCGCGTTGACATTTGTGGAGCTGCGGACGATGACCCCGGTGATCGGCAGCCCGCCGACGGTCCCGGAGATGATGTTGGCGGCGCCCTGTCCCACCAACTCGCGGTTGAAGTCGGTGCGCGGCCCGTTGTGCATCCGGTCGACCGACACCGCTGACAGCAGGCTCTCGACGCTGGCGATGAGCGCGACGGTGATCACTCCGATGGTGAACGCGCCCCAGTTGCCGTGGGGGAGGTCGGGCAGCCGCAGCGCGTCCAGCGGTGACCCCTCGAGGTCGATCCGGCGCACGTGGAATCCGAAGACGACCGAGATCACCGTGACCGCCACGATGGCGACCAGGGGACCCGGAACGCGGCGCGCCTTGGCGGGCACCCACCGCCAGGCGACCAGTATGACGATCACGAGGACGCCCAGGATCACCCCGGGCCGGTGCGCACCGACGATCTGACCCGGCAGGCCGATCAGGTTGTGCCAGGCCGTGCTCTTGGACTTTCCGCCCAGCAACACGTGCGCCTGTTGCAGCGCGATCGTGATGCCGATGCCGGCCAGCATGGCGTGCACGACGACCGGCGAAATCGCCAGGGCGGCGCGCGCCACGCGGCTGAGCCCCAGCCCGACCTGCAGGGTTCCGGCGGCGACGGTGATCAAACACGTGATGCCCCAACCGAACTCGGCAACGAGGCCGGCGACGACGACGGTCAGCCCGGCCGCGGGACCGCTGACTTGCAGCGGGGACCCGCCCAGGGCGCCGACGACGATGCCCCCGACGATCGCGGCGATCAGGCCGGCGAGCACCGGGGCGCCCGAAGCGATCGCAATGCCCAGCGACAGGGGGAGCGCGACCAGGAAGACCACCAGCGAGGAGGGCAGGTCATGCCGGATGACGCCGCGCCACCGGTCGGCGCGCGGCGCGGTGGGGAGCCGATCGCCCGCCGTTTGCATGTCTTGCATCGGTCCCGTCCCTCGGTGGGAGTTTGCGGGGGATGTTCCGATATCCGCCGCGTCTCGCGGCCAGTTACATCTTCGTAACGGGTTGGCGTGCAGCGGATTACATTCGGATGACCCGGGGGAGCGCAACCGGAAAACCGCTGACTACCTGGTCTGACGGTATTTTGCTGGCAAACACCGGTCAAGCCGACGTGGCCGGCCCATAGAGAACGCAAAGATTTGAATTTGGCCAGTGCAAGTGGCCCAGGTCAGAAGCCCGCGCCGTGCACCTCGTGGCCGGGCACCTCGGCGATCAGGCCGCGGTAGGCCTCCTCGACCGACGAGCTGTGGTTGATCACGGCGTCGACCTCCCGGGCGATCGGCATGGTGAGCCCGAACTCGTTGGCGAACTCCATGATCACGCTGGCGGCCTTGACGCCCTCGGCGACCTGGTTCATCGAGGCGATGATTTCGTCGATCGGCTTGCCCGCCCCCAATTGCTCACCGACGTGGCGGTTGCGGCTGCGCTGGCTGGTGCACGTGACGATCAGGTCGCCCAGCCCCGCCAGCCCCGGGAAGGTGTCGGGGTCCCCGCCCACCGCGACGCCCAGCTTCGTCATTTCCCGCAGCGCGCGGGCGATGACGAGCGCGCGGGTGTTTTCGCCGATGCCCAGCGAGTAGCCCATGCCGACGGCGATGGCGAACACATTTTTCAGCGCCCCGGCCATCTCCGCCCCGATGACGTCGTCGGTGGTGTAGACGCGGAAGCGCCGGGTGCGGAACAGACCGGACAGTCGCGTCGCCAGATGCTGGTCGGGCATGGCCAGCACCGCGGCGGCGGCGTAACCCTCGGCCACCTCGCGCGCGATGTTCGGCCCGGCCAGGATGCCCGCGGGGTGCCCGGGCAGCACCTCCTCGACGATCTGGGACATTCGCATGTTGGTGCCCTGCTCGAGCCCTTTGACCAGCGACACCACCGGCACCCACGGCCGCAGTTCCCTGGCCAGTTCGGTGAGCACCCCGCGGAAGCCGTGCGAGGGCACGCCCATGACGACGACGTCGGCCGAGTTGGCCGCCTCGGCGAAGTCGGTGGTGGCGCGCAGGGTCTCGCTCAGCACCACGTCGTTGCCGAGGTAGCGGCTGTTGCGGTGGTTGTCGTTGATGTCGGTGGCGGTCTCCTCGGAGCGCACCCACTGCAGCGTCGGCCCGCGGCGCGCGCAGATTGAGGCCACGGTGGTGCCCCAGGAACCGCCACCGAGGACAACGACTTTGGGTTCGCGCTTCTCAGATGCCATGGCGATCAGCGTATTGCCGACATCTGGGTTTTAGAAGCAGTTCACGAACTCCCGTGCGCCCTATCCGGCCAGCGCGGTGCGGTCGGCGGCGCGGCCGAACACCATCGCCTCCTCGATGCGATCGAAGCGGTAGTCGATCGCGTCGGCGAGATAGTTCTGCCGCACATTCCACGGTCGCTTGGTGCCCGACTTGGGCAGCGCGTGCACCGAGCGCAGCACGTAGCCGGCGTTGATGTCCCACGACGGCTTCTCGGTCATCGGCTCGTTGCCGCGATGCGGGGCGGCGCGTGTGAAGCCGTGAGAGGTCATGTGTTCCATGAGTTTTGCCGTCGCGCGGGCGGTGATGTCGGCCCGCAGCGTCCACGACGCGTTGGTGTAGCCCACGCACCAGAACAGGTTCGGCACGTCTTCGAGCATGTGCGCCTTGTAGACGAAGCGGTCGCTGGTCTTGATTTCGTTGCCGTCCAGGCTGATCGTGGCCCCACCGAGCGCCTGCAGCTGCAGGCCGGTGGCGGTGACGATGACGTCGGCGTCGAGATGCCTGCCGGATTTGAGTGCGATGCCGGTCGCATCGAAGTGGTCGATGTGGTCGGTGACCACGTCGGCTCGCCCCGCGCTGATGGCCTCGTACAGGTCGGCGTCGGGGATCAGGCACATCCGCTGGTCCCACGGGTTGTACCGCGGCTTGAAGTGGGTGTCGACGTCGTAGCCGGCCGGCAGGCTGTTGATCGCCTTGCGGCGCAACAGCCACCGCACGAACCCCGGCGCCTTGCGGGACAACGCGAAGAACACCGCCTCGGTCAGCGCGCTGTACATGCGGACAACGAGGTGAGCGGGCTTGCGGGGCAACAGTTTCCGAGAGACGGCGGCGACCGTGCCGTACTTGGATGCCGAGATGAGATAGGTGGGCGAGCGCTGCAGCATGGTCACCTGCGCGGCGCGGTCCGACAGCGACGGCAGCAGCGTCACCGCGGTCGCCCCGCTGCCGATCACCACGACCTTCTTGCCGGCGTAGTCGAGGTCCTCGGGCCAGTGCTGGGGGTGCACCACCGTGCCCTTGAACTCCTCGATGCCCGGGAAGTCGGGGGTGTAGCCCTCGTCGTAGTTGTAATAGCCGCTGCCGAAGAACAGGAAGCGGGCGCGGTAGAGCTTGCGCGTCCCGTCCTGTTCGACGGTGACGGTCCAGGTGTCGGTCGCGGAGTCCCAGTTCGCCGAGCGTACGTAGCTGTTGAACCGGATGTGGCGGTCGATGCCGTACTTGCGCGCGGTGGTACTCAGGTACTCGCGGATGTGCACGCCGTCGGCCACGCCCTCCTCACGGGTCCACGGCTCGAACGGGAAGGACAGTGTGAAGATGCTGCTGTCGGAGCGCACCCCGGGGTAGCGGAACAGGTCCCACGTTCCGCCGATCTGCGCGCGCCGCTCCAGGACGGCATATGTCAGCTGGGGATTGCGTTCGGTGATCCGGTAGGCCGCGTCGATGCCGGAGATGCCGGCGCCGACGATGATGACGTCGAAGTAGTCGGTCTCGGTCGCGCCGGGGCCGGCGGCCTCCTGGGGAGTCACGGTCATCGTGAACCTCGCTCAAATTGTGGGACTCGTCACTAGCGTAGAGACCCACCGGTTGGTCGGGCTAGTAACTGGCGAATCCGCATTAACAACGCGCGAGCGGGGACTCGCCTTTGGACCGCGAGCGTAACCGCACCGCGAAAAAACACGCCGGAACCCGCAGTGCCGTTACGCTCGCGCCGCGGGGATCACCGGTAGTTGACGAACTGCAGCGCCACGTCCAGGTCGGCCTGCTTCAGGAGCGATTGAACGGCCTGCAGGTCGTCACGCTTTTTGCTGGTGACCCGGATTTCGTCGCCCTGGATCTGGGTCTTGACGGATTTGGGGCCGTCGTCGCGGATCAGCTTGGTGATCTTCTTGGCGTTCTCGCTGCTGATGCCCTGCTTGAGGGACCCGCTGACCTTGTAGCTCTTGCCGGAGGCCTGCGGTTCGCCGGCGTCGAAGGCCTTCATGGAGATGTCGCGGCGGATCAGCTTCTCCTTGAAGACGTCGATGGCCGCCTTGACGCGTTCCTCGGTGGACGACGTCAGCTCGATAGCCTCCTCACCCTTCCAGGCGATCGTGGTGTCGGTGCCGCGGAAGTCGAACCGGGTGGCCAGCTCCTTGGCGGCCTGGTTGAGCGCGTTGTCGACCTCCTGGCGATCCACTTTGCTGACAATGTCGAACGATGAGTCCGCCATGCGTTCCGTCCCTTCATCCGGTGATAGGCATTTGTGCTTTGTCTACCCGCTCGTTGTAACCTGTCTGGCGGCAGGTTGCCCGAGCGGCCAATGGGAGCGGACTGTAAATCCGTCGCGAAAGCTTCACAGGTTCGAATCCTGTACCTGCCACCACAGTTTTTTGTAGGGCCGCGGCTGCCCGCAACCGGTGCGTTTGGTTTGCTCTGCGCCCGCGTCCCGCTCGCCAACCAGCACCGCCGCCGCCGTTGTGCGACACGTGCGCAATTTCTACAAACTCGTTGTAAAAATTTGCGCCTCGCCAGTGTGGCGGATGCCGGGGCGGGTATCTCTGTGACAGCGCGATTTCTAGGGGGCGACATGTCTATCAGTCCCGCCACCATCTCAGTACTCCGCGAGTGCCGCACGGCACTGACGACCGCGCGCGAATCGGCCCTCTCCGCGCAGACCGGCCTGGTCGGCGTCCGCAAGGCCCGCGCCGCCGAGCTGGCCGAGAAGATCGCCGATGCCATCGCTTTCGCCGACCGGCTTTGCTTCGTCGTCCAATGCGACCTGCGCGCCGGGCAGTGAGGTCTGCGGATGAAACGCCTCCCCACAACACTTTTCACACCGGCGCCGCGGCAGTGACCGGGCCAGGCACCCTCCCGGTTCGACTCCTCCAACCCATCGACCGGGAGGGTGTCTTCTGCCCGTAGCCGCGTCGACCGCGCGGTTCAGGCGGGGTGCAGGCTGACCGGTATCCCCGAGTAACGCACCATGCCGGTCACCACGTCGATGTCGTCCTTATTGGTCAGGTGGTTGACGTTGGCGACGTGGTGGCCGTGCGGGATCGACACCGCCCCGCGGCGGATGGAGCCGTCGACCTTCGCGATGCCGGTCAGTTCGCCGTTCGCGCTGCGGACGGTCACCTTCTGCCCGTCGGCGACTCCCGCGTCGGCGCCGTCCTGGGGATGGATGAGGATCTCGGGGGCTTCCCCGAGGAAATCGAGCTGCCCGTTGAGCTTTCGGCGCTGCCGGCGCGGCACCATCACCAGCGGCGCGGGCGGTTCCAGCCCCGCGAGTTGGTCCACCAGCAGCGGCGGCGCCAGCCGCCAGCCGCCCATCCGCGCGACGTGCTCGTCGACCCACGGCGCCGGCAGCTCGCGCGGGGCTTCGGCCCACCCCACGGCCGCCACCTCGTCGAATCTCGTTCGGGCGCCGGCCAATAGGACGGCCAGCACGTCGTCGTCGGTGCTGCTGTCGGGGTCGCCGAGACTGCCGAGCTCGTAGCCCAGCCGGCGGCCGAGTTCGGCGAACACCCACCACATCGAGCGCCGTTCGCCGACCGGTTCGACGACGGCCGGGCTGTATTGCACCGACACATGCGAACTCAGGATGTCGTGGATGGTGATGTCGGGCCGTTCCAGCGGGTCCTTGGTGGGCAGGACGTGGGTGGCCAGCTCGGTGGTCTCGTTGTCGATGATCTCGGTGGTGGCGAACAGCTCGAGGCTCTGCAGGGCCGGCACCAGCTTGCCGGTCTCGGGGAAGCTGGTGACCAGGCTGCCGCCGACATTGATCAAGGCGCGGATGTTGCCGGCGGCGATCTCGTCGGGCAGCACCGCGCAGGGCCACTCGTTGATGAACGCCCGCGCCTCGGGGCGGCTGCGCGGCCCCGGACCGAACGAACCCTCGATCGGCGTGACGGGCAAGAACTCGCCGAAAGTTTCGAGCTGGTAGGCGAATCCGGGGTGAAACCACGTCCCGCCAGGCCGGTTCATCGCGCCGGTGAGGATCATCAGCACCCACGCGAGCCACTGCGTGACGTTGGCGCGCTCGGCGGTCATCGTGACACCGGTGCCGGTTTCGACCGCGACGCACTTGGCGGCACGCACCCCGGCGCACAGCCGGACCAGATCGGCCTCGGCGACATCGGCCAGCGTCGCGGTGTGTTCGAGCGTGAACGGCTCGACCGCACGCGCCAGCGCGTCGATACCCTGCACGGGTACATCGGATTTCATTCCGTCGCGCAGGATTTCGCGCACCAAGTAGGCGAGCACCGCGTGGTCGGTGCTGGGTCGCGGCGCCAGGTGGGCGGTGGCCAGCCGGGCGGTCTCGGTGCGGCGCGGATCGATCACCCACACCTGCCCGCGTCGCGCGATCTCGCGGACCGTGCCGGTCGGGTTGGGCATCGAGATCGCATGCCCATGCGACACAACGGGATTGACGCCGACGAGCATCAGGAAGTCGGCGTCGTCCAGGTCGGTCCGGCCGGACAGCCCCATGAACCCGCCCACCAGATCCGAGACCAGGGGCTTGGCGGTGCCGTCGATGGTCAACGGGCTGAACTTGGCCGGTGTGCCGATCGCGGCGTGCAGGGCCTCGGCCATGCGGAAGCCGGCGCTTTCCATCGTGGAGAAGTAGAACGCGACCGATTCGGGCCCGTGGCGGTCGATGATGTCCTTCAGCCGCGCGCCCAGGTCGTCCAGGCAGGCGTCCCACGTGGTGTCCCGCAACCGGCCGTCCACCCGCATCCTGGGGCGTTCGAGCCGGTCGGGGTGGTGATGCAGCAGCGGCAGGGCGCGACCCTTCGGGCAGGTGTAGCCGCGCGAGAAGGGATGGTCCTGATCGCCGCGGACGCGGACCACCTCGTCGCCGTCGACGTCGACGAGGATGCCACAGACGGACGTGCAGACGCGGCAGAAGCTACGCACCGTTTGCATACTTGGGCAACGTACTCTCGCGATTCGAGAACGCCTATCGCATTTTCGAGAATGGCGGCACATTTTTAGCCAATGTCGCTCTCGCTGGGCCTGCTGCTGCGCTGGAAGCCAGGGCGCTGCCCGAGCAGTGGGGCATGCGGGGACCGCACAAATACATCACCCGCGCGCTGTGCGTCGTGATCATCGGCTTCGGCCTGTGCGTGGTTCCCGCGGACCCTCGGCTGGATCTGAGCTCGGCTGACGGTCAGAACCAGGGCCCGGGGTAGTGGCCATCCTGGTCCTGCACCATGACGATCTCCTTGCACTCGCCATTGGACGACGGCGCGGTCTCGCTGCGACACACCAGCGTCCAGCCGGATAGCCGCTCGAAAGGGCGTGTCGACCAGCCGGACGCGACGGGATCCGTTTTGGACAGGGCGATTACCGAGAAGGTCCCACCGGTGCCGGTGACGTAGAGGTGGTCTTCGAAGAACGCCAGCTTGGAAATCGATAGCTTCTTGGCCTCGTCGCGACTCTTGAGGAAGTCCCACTGTTGGCTGCGCAGGTTCCACACTCCGAAGCCAAAGGAGGAGTTGTCCGAATTGTGGCCGTCGACAAAGAGCTTCCCGCCGGACAAGACCGCGGTCAGCCCGCCGCCGGAAATCCGATCCGAATCGCCGATCCGGATGACGGACTTCGTGTCGAGGTCATAGAACATCGTCGACACCGCCGCGGGGGTGTGCGACTCCCGATGGGTGATCTGCACCAGTTTATTTGGGCCATCGGTCAATTCGGCGTCCACGGATTGGGCGTCGTTGTCCTGATAGATCGACTCCCCGTTCGGACGGCGCAGCTCGGCCCCCGACGGCTTGCCGGGCTCGGTGTTGCGCTGAAACGCAAGGACGTCCTGCCATACCCGGGCGGGCTGGGGGTCGTCCCACATGATCGACAGGTCGGCGCCGGACAGGACCACGGTTCGGGGCGGGGATGCGGCGGTGTGGCCGTCGGTGAAGGCGTTCACCCACGCCACACCCGAGGCGGTCGGGGCCAGTCCCCATTCCTTCGGCGCGGTCAACGTCAAACCGGGCGCCGGCGGCTGCAGTTCTTTGGTGGCGACTTGGCGGCCCGACGCCCAGTCGTAGGAATACGCGGTGGTTTTTGAGATTTCGGGCGCCGGGGTCTGGGCGGGCTTGACGGTGCTGACCACGTAGACGACCTTCATGTCGGTGGCTGCGCCGGACAGCGCGCACATGGCGCCGGTCAGGTTCTCGCCGGCGGCGATCGCGGGGATGGCCGGCGCGACGTACTGCCCCGTCTTCGGGTCGAAGATTTTCGGCCGGATGTCGTCGAGCGCGGATTTGCCGGCCGAAAAAACCTGCGGGCAACCGAAATACGCCGTGCCGCCGTAGCTTTTCCAATCCTTTTCCAGCGGTCCTGTGATCGGGGCGGGTCCCGCGGCCGCGCGGTTTTTCGACGCCGACGCCGATGTCGGCGCGGTGGGGGTCAGCGGCGGCGCCGAGACGGTTTCCGAACAGGACGAGGCGGCCAGGCAGGCGACCGTCGCGACCGCCGGTCCCCAGGTTGCGCGCATCGAAAACCCCCATGACGTTCGTGTAACCCCAGGAGCGTAAAGCCGCCCCGACGCCGCCGCGACTCGGCGGGATGACCAAGGATCGCGGCGGCTGGTCGCATTGGCGGTGTGAAGGCGTGGCGTTTGGTGTGAAGCCACGGCTTTCGGTGTGAAGCCACGGCGGCGCGATACGGCGTGTCGTCGCCCTGAGCGCACAGTCAAAGCCGTGGATTCACACTCGGCGCCCTGAGCGCACACTCGGCGCCCACAGCACCCTCGACGCCCTGAGCGCACACTCCGCGTCGGCAACTAGCGGTCGAACTCCAGGGGCAGGCTCAGCGGGCCGCTCAGGGTTCCCATCGGCTTCCACGGCGCCGGCCCGGCGACGCGCGGATTGCGCAGGCGGGCGGTCAAGACGGTCAGCGCCTCGGCGATCTCGCGCCTGGCCAGGTTGGCGCCCAGGCAGTAATGCGCGCCGCCGCCGAACGTCAGGATGGGCGGAGCGCCCTCGCGGGTGATGTCGACGCGGTCGGGGTCGTCGTAGACCGTGGGGTCGCGGTTTGCCGCCCCGGTGTTCAGCAGCACCATCGTGCCGGCGGGGAACACGTAGCCGTCGACGTCGGCGTCCTCGGCCACCAGCCGCAGCGTCCCGCACACGATCGGCGAGTGGCGCATGGTCTCCTCGACGGCACGCATCGCCAGCTCGGGCCGCCGCCGCAACAGCTCCCACTGCGGCGGATGCTGACACAGCAGGTGCACCGAGGCCGCGACCTGATTGCGGGTGGTGTCCGTCCCGGCCAGCAGCAGCCCGCCGGCGAGCATCCGCAGTTCGGCGGCGTTGAGGCGGTCGCCCTCGTCCTCGGCGCGAATGAGGTCGGACAGCAGGTCATCGGTCAGGCTGTGCCGGCGCCGGGCGACCATCTCGTCGACGTAGGCGTCGAGCTCGCGCCACGCACGCATCACGACGGGCTCGACCTCGGTGAGGTCGACGGTGAAGCTGAACGCCTTGAAAACGTCGTCCGCCCACAGTGAGAACCGTTGCCAATCCTCGCGGGGCGCACCGAGCAACGCGCAGATGATCGGGACGGGATACGGGCGCGCGATGTCGGTGACCACGTCACAGCGCCCGGCCTCGGCCACCTGATCGACCAACCCGTTCAGCACGCCGACCATGGTGTCGTGCAGGCGCAGGGTGGCCTTCGGCGTGAACGCCTTGGAGGTCAGGCTGCGCAGCCGGTGGTGCTCGGCGCCCTCGAGGCACAGCAGGCTGTTCACGACCTTGTCCCACAGCGGGCCCGAAGTGATGCCCTGGACAAGGAGATTCAGGCCGGGCGGGATCTGGAATCGCGTATCCCGCAGCACGGACCGGACCATGTGGTAGCCGAGCACCTCGGGGCCGTGCGGTCCCAGCGCGACGGGCGCATGCCGTTGCGCCTCTCGCAGGCGCGGGTAGATCTGGGCGGGGGTTTCGTCGTCGCGGTAGGACAGGATGGGCAGATCGGCATCGAAAACGCTTGGGGGAGCGGCACCGACGGTCATGACGGTCTCCTCATCGATCCCCCACCAACTGCGGACGACTTTCAGACAATGTATGGCCACCGCAGGAGGCTGTCAACGACATTGCGTCTCGGCTCCGGGGAAACGCCATACACCAACAAGAAAATGCATTGCCGCGACGCGCGCGTCGCACCGCTCAATCCTGCGCGCGCAGCCGCACCATCCGCGTCGTCGACGTCTCGTCCAGCTCGACGACATCGGATCGCGAACGCAAGAAATCACTGAATGACCGGAAACCCAAAGACCTTTCGCTGAACGACGGGTCCATGCGCCGCATCTGTGCCTTCACCGCGGAGTTGTGCAGCCAGTCGACGTCGTCTTTCTCCAGGCCGATCTGCAGCGCGCGCGTCAGCAGGGCGGTGGCGGCGGCTTGCGCGTCGGGCGGCTCCGGCTCCTCGGCGTCAGCCGCCTTGGCGCGCCCGCCGCGCCGCTTCGGCGGGTCGGCCTCGGCCGGCGCGGGCTCGCGTTCGAGCGCCGGGACCCCCGGCAGCGCGTCGTACACGACGAACTCCTCGCACGCGGCGGCCAGCGCCCGGCTCGACGCGCCGGCCACCCCGATGCCGACCACGTACCGGCCCAGCCTTTTGCAGCGCTGGGCCAGGGGGATGTAGTCGGAGTCGCCGGCCACGATCACCACGTGGGTCAAATCGGGCAGCCGGAACATGTCCTCGACCGCGTCGAC
The DNA here is from genome assembly GCF_976985695.1 of Mycobacterium sp. NTMscope_MAC_269. Classification (NCBI taxonomy): domain Bacteria; kingdom Bacillati; phylum Actinomycetota; class Actinomycetes; order Mycobacteriales; family Mycobacteriaceae; genus Mycobacterium; species Mycobacterium sp. NTMscope_MAC_269. The sequence continues at coordinate 4,002,816 of NZ_OZ335668.1, read as the reverse complement.
GGCCAGCCGGATGTCGGCGCCGTTCTTGCCGTAGGCCGCGGCGGGGAACAGCTGCACCAGGTCGACCGCGCGGCCCACCAGCTGTCCGCGGTACCCGGCGTTGATATCAGCCGACCAGTCGGCGTAGGCGCGGGTCAGCACCAGGGTCCCGAACGACGACGCGTAGTCAAGGATCGCGCCGACGTCGACCGTCGCTTGGTCCAGCCGCTCGGAATCGAGCCCCTTGGCTTTGTCCTTCTGAAACGAATTCCGCCCGTGAATCTGGTCGTAGCGGGAGATCACGATGTTGTCGAAGTCGAGGTAGACGGCCACGCGGGTCGCAACCGGTTCGGTCATGCACTAGATCATTGCTCAACCGGCGAACATTTGCCCCGACCCCGCGTCGTGAGCAGCACCAAAGCGGGTACACAGCCGCAATGAATGACCTGAAGTTTCTCGAGCTACATGGCGATCGCATCGCCTACCGCGACGACGGTGACGGCGAGGTGCTGCTGCTCATCCACGGCATGGCGGGCAGTTCGGATACCTGGCGATCGGTCATACCGGCCTTGTCGAAGAGGTTCCGGGTCATCGCGCCCGATCTGCTCGGTCACGGCGAGTCGGCGAAGCCCCGCACGGACTACTCGCTGGGCGCGTTCGCCGTGTGGCTGCGGGATTTCCTCGACCAAGTCGGCGTCAGCCAGGCCACCGTGGTCGGTCACTCGCTCGGCGGTGGGGTCGCGATGCAGTTCGTCTATCAACACCCCGACTACGCCAAGCGGTTGATCCTGATCAGCAGCGGGGGGCTCGGTCCCGACGTGGGATGGGTACTGCGGCTGCTCTCCGCCCCCGGAGCGGAACTGGTGCTGCCGATCATCGCGCCGACGCCCGTGCTGTCCGCTGGCAACAAGCTCAGGTCCTGGTTGAGAAGCGCCGGCATCCAGTCGCCGCGCGGGGCAGAGCTGTGGAGCGCCTACTCGTCGTTGTCCGATGGTGAGACGCGGCAGTCTTTCCTGCGAACGCTGAGGTCGGTAGTCGACTACCGAGGCCAGGCGGTCAGTGCGCTCAACAGACTCTCGCTGCGCGAGGACTTGCCGGTCATGGCGATCTGGGGAGAGCGCGACGGCATCATCCCCGTCGACCACGCGTACGCCGCGCACAAGGCTCGTACCGACGCCAGGCTCGAAATCCTGCCCGACGTAGGTCATTTCGCGCAGGTGGAAGCGCCGAACCAGGTGGTGGAGCTGATCGAGGACTTCATCGCCACCGATCGCCGCGATGCGGAGACCAGCCGGCTGCCCTTGTGATCTAGGCGCCCGGCGAAGCAACCCCGCTTATGCGCGGGGCGGTCGTAGAACTGTGGCGATGCGCGCGGTAGTCATATGCCGTAGTCGGGCAGCTCGAAGTCGTCGCGCACGTCACCCGCGAGAAGCCTTGCCATCGGGGCGAAATTCATGGTGCGCAGGGCCAGGTTGCGCAACCACAGCCCGGATCGGGTCCGGGTGGCGAAGAATCCGATGAACCGCGCGGCGCCGGCCTGCTTGCTCTCGATGAAGGGTCGCAGGCGCTTCTCATAGGCGTCGAACGCGCGGCGATGGTCACCCCCGGCGCGCGCGAGTTCGCCGGCCAGCACGTAAGATTCGGTGATCGCCAGGCCGGTGCCCTCGCCGCCGAGCAGCGAAATGCACCCGGCCGCATCCCCCATGAGTAGCACCCGCCCCCGCGACCAGCAGTTCATGTGGATCTGGCTGACGACGTCGAAGTAGAGGTCGCCAACGTCGTCGAGCGCGGCCAGCATGTCGTTGGCTTCCCACCCGCAGTCACGAAACGTGTTGCACAGCTGGGCTTTCGGCGGCACGTCGGTGTCGCCGTGGTCGGCCCGGAAGATGAACAAGAACGTGGTGCGGTCGCCGCGCAGCGCGAAACGCGCCAACTGCCGCCCGGGCGTCGCGTAGGTGACGTAGGCGAGCTCGTCGCGCGGCCGGTAACCGTCGACCACGCAGGCCCCCACCTTGCAGCCCAGGTAGCGCTCGAATTCGCGCTCGGGCCCGAACACCAGGCGGCGCACGTTGGAGTGCAGCCCGTCGGCGCCGATCAACAGGTCGAAATCGCGCGCGGCGCCGCGCTCGAAGCCGAGTCGCACCCCGCCGTCGCGCTCGTCGACGGTGGCGATGCTGTCGCCGAAGACCGTCTCGACCTTGTCCTCGACGGTGGCGTAGATCGCCGCCGCCAGATCGCCGCGCGGCAGGCTGGTGAAGTCGGTGCCGAGCAGGCGGCGAAAGACCCCGACGTCCACGTCCGCCTTGATCTCGCCGCGCGCGCCGACCGAGCGGAGCCGTTCCATCTCGTATCCGGCGGCGCGGATGGGACTTTCGATGCCCATCCGCTTGGCCACCTGGTAGCCGACGCCCCAGAAGTCGATCATGTAGCCGCCGGTGCGGAAGTGGGGCGCCTGCTCGATCAGCGTGGGCGCGTGGCCGGCGCGGTGCAGCCAGTGGGCAAGCGCCGCCCCGGCCACGCCGGCACCGCTGATGGCGATTCTCATGACGCGACGGGGTGGCAGCCTCGGTAATCGACGTGCCAGTGCTTGACGCCGTTGACGAACGACGACCGCAGTCGCTCGGGGTCGCCCAGCGGGGCCGGCGGAAGGTTCGGTGTGGCCATGGGATTTCTCCTCGGCTCCTGGCTACGGACCGCGGCGGTCAGCACGATGGTAGCCGCGTGCGCGCGAGATCGGTAGCAAAGCGGGGCGTCAGCGTGACGCGGGGATGACCGCCTGGACGCGTTCGCGCCCACCGAGGTTGGTGGCGGCGGTGATAACGGCCCGCTCGATCTGGCGCAGGGCGTGCACCGCGGTGAGGAATCGCCGCGTGTCGGGCCGGGATTCGCCGCGGTGGCCGTCGCCGTCCTGTTGGCGCGCAAGGGTTTCCGCGGCGTCGAGTTCGTCGGCCGCCGAGACCAGCGTCGGTGCGTGTCCACCCTCGATGGCCTCCTGCAGCGCCTCGATGTTGCGTCGCGTCTGGGCGGCGGCCGCCGAAAAGGCCTGGGCCCGTTGCGCGGCGAGAGGCGGCGACCCGACCGGGTCCCGATACTGTTCGCTGCTGCGCGCCAGGCTGCGGCCGTACCGGTCGCACGCGGTGAAGATGCGCAGTGCGCGGCGAATGCTGCGCCGGCCCGCGAGGCCGGCGACGCCCGCCACGAGCGGCTTGGCGGTGACCCGGAATTGCTGCAGATCCCGATCGACCTGACGCGCCCGTTCGGACGGGCTGGCGCCGTCCTGCTCACCGCACATGGTCGCGGTGCAGGCCTCGATCAGCGCCGACAGGCTCGTCAGGAAGGCGCGGGTGTCGGTGCGGATCGCGGTTCTGGTGTTGGTTGGCAACACCACGACGGCCACCGTGGCCCCGATGACGGCGCCGATCGCGGTCTCTTCGATCCGCAGCATCAACACGCCGAAGGAGAACTGGCCGAGCAGGCCGTACAGCAGCGCCAGCATCGTGGTGATCCAGAAGGTCATCAGGCTGTAGGTGACGGTCATGAAATAGAAGGCGCAGAACAGGCACACGAAAATGCCGGCGAGCGCCGCGATTTCGTGACCGGTCAGCAGCGTGGCCACCAGCACGCCGGCGGGCACGCCGAGCAGGGTGCCGAGCAGGCGTTGCCAGCCCTTGGTCAGGGTTTCGCCCCAGGAGCTGGTGCCGGCGAAGATGACGAACGCGGCGATCACGGCCCAATACCAGCGGGCCGGCGAGACCAGCTCCCCGGTGACGATGGCCAGCGCAGCGGCGATACAGACCTGGATGGCTTGCCGGGTGGTCGGCAGCAGTCCGCTGGGGTGGGCCTTTTCGGCGGTCTCCTCCGGCGCGGCTTGCTCGGCCGCCGGCGGGCGCTCGCTGTCGGTGTCGTCGAGGGGGGCGCCGGCGGCAATCCGGTCGACGATCGCCCGCACGTCGGCCGTCGCCCCCGCGGCGTTGATGATCGCCAGTGCGAGGCGGCGGACCGCGGTGGCGCCCGGGTCATCGTCGACGGCGGCTTCGGCGGCGCCGGGCTGCTCGTCCAGCAGCCGTTGCGCGTGGTCCGCCGCCCGTCGCAGCCCCTCGGGTTCGGGAAGACGGATCGCCCGGGCCAGCTGGGAGAGCGCGTCGACGAGCGCGACCCGGGTGGGGGCGGGGATGGATTCCGGGGCCTCGCCCGCCACCACCGCCGCCCGCCGGCCGGCGGTGGCGACCCATTCGATGGCCAGCTCGGCGTCCAGCAGCCACGGGGCCAGCTGTTCGGCCGTGACACCGGGCCACAGCGCGCCGGGGTCGGCTTTGTCCTCGATCTGGCTCTGCACCAGCAGGGCGGTCTCGTTGAGCCGCGTGGTGCGCGCCCGCATGCGGCGCCGCCGCCGTTCGTCGAGGCGGCCCGTCCGCACCGCTTCGGCGGTGGTGTCGATGACGATCGCCATCCGCGCCCGCAGCGCCCGGATGGTGGCGCGCAGCACCCGCTCGGGCCGGTCGGGCAGCACGTAGGTGGTCATCACGTAGGTGCACACCGTGCCCACCGCGACCGCCCCGATCATCCAGGGCAGCTCCGAGACCCGGGCCCGCAGATACAGCGTGAAGAAGTACGACATGAACGCGACCATCCCCAGGGCCCTGCCGCGCGCCCCGAAGCGGCGGATGTAGGCGGCGGTGAACACGATCACGACGAATACGGCGTCGCTGGCCACCACGTGCGGGGCCAGCAGGGCGGCAGCGGTGATGGCCACCGCGGCGGGAACGGGCAACAGCGCCATGGTGATTCGTTGCTGGCGCGGATCGGGCTCGTTGACGGATCGCGACGCGACCATGGTGATGACGACGCCCAGCAGCGCGACGGTCAGGGGCTGTCCGGTCGCCCTGGTGAGGACGAAAAGGACGAGCAGTGAAAGCCCCAGCGCGGCCGTTGTCCGAGTCGCCATCCGCAACCGAAGCAAGCCGGGATCGGAACCGATCACCCAGTTGCGGGCGCGTTCGTACAGGACAGTTATCGGTGACCCCCTCATATCCGCGAGCAGACGCAGAATCGCACTCTCAGGCCATCTTGCGTGCGATTCTGTGTCTGCTCGCCGGGATACATATCTGACCACGCTAGTCTTCGACATCGTGACTCCGCCGACGCGAGCGAAGCTGGCTGACGGTCGTGACCTGCTGTTCTTCTCGCTGCCCGGGCACCGTCCGGCGCCGGTGCGGGACCGCCGGCCGCTGCCACCGCGCTCCGCCGAGGGCCCGCCCCAGTCGCAGTTGCGGTTCGACGGGACCACCGGGCAGTGGGTGATCATCGCGGCGCTGCGCCAGGACCGCACCTACAAGCCCCCACCGGAGGCGTGCCCGCTGTGTCCGGGCCCGACTGGGCTGACCAGCGAGGTGCCCGCCCCCGACTACGACGTCGTCGTGTTCGAGAACCGCTTTCCCAGCCTGTCCGGCGCCGCGACACCGCTTCCCGACCCCGGCGGCGCCGACGGCTTCGTGTCGGCCCCGGCGCATGGCCGGTGCGAGGTGATCTGCTTTTCAGCCGACCACACCGGCTCCTTCGCGGGGCTGACGCCGGCACACGCGCGACTGGTGGTCGATGCGTGGCGCCACCGCACGGCCGACCTGATGGCCACGCCGGGCATCGAGCAGGTGTTCTGCTTCGAGAACCGCGGCGAGGAGATCGGTGTCACCCTGACCCATCCGCACGGCCAGATCTACGGCTATCCCTATCTGACACCGCGGACGGCCGCCATGCTGGAGCAGGCTCGCACACACCGAAAAGAACACGGCAGCAACCTGTTCGGTGATCTCCTGGCCCGCGAGGTCACCGACGGTGACCGCCTCGTCGCGCGCAACGAGTTGTTCACCGCGTTCGTGCCGTTCGCGGCGCGCTGGCCGGTCGAGGTGCACATCTACCCGAACCGGTTCGTGCCCAACGTGTTAGGCCTCGACGAGGACGAGCTGAACGCGTTCGTGGCCGTCTATCTCGACGTGCTGCAACGCTTCGACCGGATGTATGCCTCACCGCTGCCCTACATTTCGGCATTGCACCAGTATTCCGGCACCGGGGCCCAGGCGGACGGATACTTCCACGTCGAACTGATGTCCATTCGGCGCAGCGCCACCAAGCTCAAGTACCTGGCGGCCTCCGAATCGGCGATGGACGCCTTCATCGGTGACGTCACCCCCGAAAGCGTCGCCCAGCGGTTACGGGAACTGCGGTGACGGTGCGCTACGGCGCGCCAGGGCGGATCAACCTGATCGGCGAGCACACCGACTACAACCTGGGCTTCGCGCTGCCCATCGCCCTGCCGCAACGCACGGTGGCGACCTTCGCGCCCGGTCCCGACGACGCGATCACCGTGACCAGCGACCGCGCGGACGCCGCCGTGCGCATTGCCATCGGCACCGCCCCGGGGGAGGTCACCGGCTGGGCGGCCTACGTGGCCGGGGTGATGTGGGCGCTGCGCAGCGCCGGCCACCCGGTGCCCGGCGGCACGATGTCGATCACCAGCGACGTGGAGATGGGCTCGGGCCTGTCCTCCTCGGCGGCGCTGGAATGCGCGGCGCTGGGGGCGATCGCCTCGGCCGCGGGCGTGCGCATCGACCGCAGGGAGCAGGCCCGGCTCGCCCAGCGGGCCGAAAACGAGTATGTCGGCGCCCCAACGGGCTTGCTCGACCAGCTCGCCGCGCTGTTCGGCCGGCCGGCGACGGCCGTGCTGATCGACTTCGCCGACCTCGCCGTCACGCCGGTGCCTTTCGACCCCGACGCGGCCGGCGTCGCCTTGCTGCTGATCGACTCCCGGGAGCGCCACAGCCATGCCGGCGGCGACTACGCGGCGCGGCGCCTGTCGTGCGAGCGCGCCGCCGCCGACCTCGGGGCATCCTCGCTGCGCGAGGTCGGCGATCGCGGGCCCGTCGACCTGGCCTCCGTGCGGGATCCGGCCGACGCCCGGCGCGCGCGCCACGTGCTCACCGAGAACCGGCGGGTCATCGATTGCGTTGGGGCACTGAGCGAATCGAACTATGCCGAGGCCGGGCGGATCTTTACCGCCTCGCACGCCTCCATGCGCGAGGACTTCGAGATCACCACCGAACGCATCGACCTGATCGCGGATACCGCGGTGCGCGCGGGGGCGCTGGGGGCGCGGATGACCGGCGGCGGATTCGGCGGCTGCGTGATCGCGCTTGTGCCGATCGGGCGCGCCGGGACGGTCGGCCAGGCGGTGCGCCGCGCCGTGGTCGGGGCGGGTGGCGAATCACCCGTCGTCACCGGGATCCGGGCGGCCGCCGGCGCGGGCCTGTGCGAGTGAGGGTGCCGAAAACTTACTCGCGCGGCAATTTTTTGATTCCGCAGTGACCACCGGTCAGAAACTGTAACCTTCACGCCCATGGGGGTAGCCCACTGCTGCACGCGCAGTGCCAACTTTCCCGCCCGGGCAGCGACGATCCATCCCGGATCGTCGCCGCTGCGTGCCGCCGCCCGTCCGCTTGCCGTCGACGCGAAACATCCACCGTGGCTTGGGAATTAGAGAGCCAGGCCGCAGCGATCGAGCGCGGTTTGGCCGGCGCCGTCCCGCAGCGCGCGGGCTGGTTCCGCTTCTACTTCGAGGGCCAGCGCTGGGTGTGGTCCGACCAGGTCCAGCGCATGCACGGATACGAGCCCGGCACCGTGACCCCCACGACCGAGCTGGTGCTGTCGCACAAACACCCCGCCGACCGCCCCCAGGTGGTCGACGGCATCAACGACATGATCAGGCGTCGTCAGGCGTTCAGCACGCGGCATCGCATCGTGGACACCGGCGGCATCATCCATCACGTCATCGTGGTGGGCGATCGATTCTGCGACGACAACGACGTGGTGATCGGGACGCACGGCTTCTACATCGAAATCACGCCGGCGCCCGCCCGCAACCGCGAGGAATCCATCAGCGCCAAGGTCGCCGAGATCGCCGGGCGCCGCGGCGTCATCGACCGCACCAAAGGGATGCTGATGCTGATCTACGGCATCGACGAGGACGCCGCGTTCACCATGCTCAAAACGCTGTCGCAAGCGGGAAACACGAAGCTGGGGCTGCTCGCCCAACGCATCGCCGAAGACTTCACGGCGCTGGGCAAGGAAGTCATCACCGCGCGGTCGCGATTCGACCAGCGCCTGCGCGGCGCCCACCTGCGTGCGCCCGACGGCGACGGCCCCGCCGGCTGAGCGGCTAGCCGACCGCGCTGAGCCGTACCGCCCCCAGGTGGAGCCGGTCGACCGCCTCGGCGAACTCGTCGCGGGTCGGGATGCGGTGATCGCGGAACTTCAGTCCGATCATGCGCTGCGCGCGCGCCACGCCATAAGACTCGGCGGCGCGCACCAACAGATCGGACACGACCGCCCGGTCGCGGATGAGCTCGCCGCGCATGGCCGTCGTCGTGCCGTCGTACACCACGTCGACGGGACCGCCGTCGCGGAAGTTCTGCTTCCACGGCGCACCGGACAGTGCGTAAAGCTGACCGTCAATCACATGCGCGCTCAATGGAATTGAATACGGACGCCCAGTCTTGCGCCCGGTGAACCTCAACACCATGAATTGCCTGCGCGCGGCTCCGGCGAGGGGGCTGCGCAACAAAAGCCCCATCACCGGGTTGATGAGGCGCAGTAGCGCCGACGGTGGATGCCCGGCATCGACCGCGTATGACTGCTCTGTCATGCGTTTACCGTAGAGCGCGGCCGTCCTTTGGTACATGCCCGCGGCTGCCCGGCCTGGAAAATTCTGGGTGAAAACGCCACCGCAATGCGCCGCTGCGCGGTCGTTATCCAGTAAGAGACTTCCTATGCGGTCACGAAGGGCGCTGATTGCCGTCATCGCGGCGTCGGCCGTCTTCATGACCTTCGTCGCGGCCGCCCCGCCGAAGGGGTATGACGGGCCACCCGTGCTCGTGGCGAATCCCGTCGATCACGTCGCGACGCTCATCGGCACCGGGACGGGCGGCGAGACGGTCGGCGAGATCAACAACTTCCCCGGTGCCACCGTTCCGTTCGGGATGGTGCAGTACTCGCCGGACACCGTCGGCAACTACGCCGGCTACAACTACGACAACTCTCGCGCGACCGGGTTCAGCATGACCCACGCGTCGGTGGGATGCGCTGCGTTCGGCGACATCTCGATGCTGCCGACCACCGGCGGGGTCAGCCCGCAACCCTGGAACGCCTGGGAGATGATCGCCCACGACGACACCGAGCAGGGCGTGCCGGGCTACTACACGGTGCGGTTTCCCGACACCGGGGTCAAGGCGGAACTGACCGCCACCGCACACACGGGCGTCGGGCGATTCAGCTACCCGCGCAACGGCCGCCCCGCGCTGTTGCAGGTGCGCTCGGGTTCGTCGCTGGCGGGCAACTCGCGCGCGACCATCCAGATAGGGGAGGACAACACCACCATCACCGGCTGGGCCACCAGCGGCGGGTTCTGCGACAAGCCGAACGCCTACACGGTGTATTTCGCCATGAAATTCAGCCGGCCCTTCACTGCGTACGGATCCTGGGACGGCGCAACGGTGTACGCCGGGGCCCGCAGCGCGAATGCGCCGTACAGCGGGGGTTACGCGGAGTTCCCGGCCGGCTCGGTGCTCGAGGTGCGCACCGCGATCTCCTACGTCGGCATCGAGGGCGCGCGGGCGAACCTGGCGGCCGAGGACGCGTCGGGCTTCGACGACGTGCGCGCCGCCGCCGCGCGGGAATGGAACGCCGCCCTGTCCCGTGTCTCGGTGGCCGGCAGGAACGTCGACGATCTGACGACCTTCTACACCGCCCTGTACCGTTCCCTGTTGCACCCCAACATGTTCAACGACGCCGACGGGCGCTACGTCGGTTTCGACGGCGCCATCCACACCGTGGCCGCGGGCCACACGCAGTACGCCAACTTCTCCGACTGGGACACCTACCGGTGCCTGGCGGCGTTGCAGGCGTTGCTGTTTCCGGACCGGGCCAGCGATATGGCCCAATCGCTGGTGAACGACGCGGAGCAGAGTGGTTCGCTGCCGCGCTGGGCGTTCGCCAACGCCGCGACCGGCGAGATGACCGGCGACAGCGTGGTGCCGCTCATCGTCAATCTGAACACCTTCGGCGCCAAGGACTTCGACGTCCGTGCCGCGTTGCGCTACATGGTCGACGGGGCGACCAAGGGCGGGGTGGGGCGGGCCGGCTACGTGGAGCGGCCGGGTATCGAGACCTACCTGCGGTTCGGTTACGCGCCGTTCACCCTGGAATTCGGGCGCAACGGCTGGATCGCCGACGCCTCGATCACGCTGGAGTGGTCGGTCGACGACTTCGCCATCTCCCGATTCGCCGACTCGCTCGGGGACGCCGCGAGCGCCGTCGAATTCCAGAATCGGTCGCAGTACTGGCAGAACCTGTTCAATCCCACCACCCGCTCCGTGGTGCCCCGCAGCTGGAGCGGATTCTTTCGCCCCGGTCCCGCGGTCGTGGTGTCGCCGGAGAACTTCGGCCAGGTCGGGTACGACGAGGGCAACGCCGAGCAGTACGTCTGGTCGGTGCCGCAGAATGTCGCGGGGCTGGTGACCGCCCTGGGCGGCCGCTCGGCGGTGGCCGACCGGCTCGATCGCTTCACCGAGAAGCTCAACGTCGGCCCCAACCGGCCGTATCTGTGGGCGGGCAACGAGCCGAGTTTCGGTGTGCCGTGGCTGTACAACTACATCGGACAACCGTGGAAGACCCAGCGCACCGTCGATCGGGTGCGGGGACTCTTCGCGCCGACCGCCGACGGCGAGCCGGGCAACGACGACTTGGGCGCGCTGGCGGCCTGGTACGTGTGGGCGGCGCTGGGCCTGTACCCGGTCACCCCTGGCACGCCGATTCTCACCGTGGGCGCCCCGCTTTTCGATCGGGTCGACATTGCGCTGCCGGGCGACAAATCGCTGCGGATCTCCGCCCCGGGCGCGTCGGGACCGCATCACCTCGCCTACATCAGCGGCCTGAAGATCGACGGCCGACCCACCGAGCACACGTCATTGCCGGAGTCGATCATCACCACCGGCGGCACCCTGGCGTTCTCGCTCGCCGCCTATCCCGACAAGCGTTGGGGCACAGCCGAAGCGGACGCGCCGCCGTCGTTCGGGGTGGGTAGTTCGGCGTTGACCGTCAACGTTTCTCAACCCGTCGTGACCATCGGGCCCGGACACACGGGCACGGTCACCCTCGACGCGCAACGCATGCTCGACGGCCCCGACGTCTACACCGTCTCCGGCGCATCCTCCGATGCCGGCATCACCGTGGCGCCCACGACCGGCCCATTCGGCAACGACGGATCGGCCGCGGTTTCCGTCCCGATCACCGTGGCGCAGTCGGTGCCCGAGGACTACCACCTGGTGTATTTGACCACCAGGGCCGGCCAAAGCGCCCGCACGTCAACGGTTCTCGTCGTAACCCAGACCGAATCCGCCAACTCCTGAGCGGGAGTCAGATCATCTCGTTGGTGGTCAACCACCGCATCACCGGCCACCCGACGAAGACCGGCAGCCAGCAGGTCAGCATCCGGTACAGCAGCACCGACGGCACACCGACGGCCGCGGGCACGCCGAAGGCGGCCAAGCCACCGATCAGCGCCGCCTCGACGGCACCGACGCCGCCCGGCGTGGGGGCGGCCGAGGCCAGCGTCCCACCGACCATGGTGACCACGGTGACGGCGACGAATGTCGTTCCGCCGCCGAAGGCTTCGATGCTGGCCCACAACGCGAGCGCCGCGCCGAGGGTGGTGCCCGCGCACCCCAGCAGGATCAGCGCCAGCCGCCGCGGCTCGCGGGCGAGCTTCGTCAGGTCGCCGACCACCTCGTTCAGCTTCGGGCGCACCTCGGTGGACAGCCACCGGCGCAGCGTCGGCACGAAAAGGAACGTCCCGATGATGCCCAGCGCCACCCCCGCGATCAGATACAGCAAGGTCGCGCTCGGGACGAAATGCGAGAGATTCATCGAGGCGCCGGCGGCGGCGCTGAACACGACCAGCAGCGCGATGTGCGCGATCACCTGCACCGACTGCTGCAGCGCCACCGCCGCGGTCGCCCGCATGGCCGGCAGGCCGCTCTTCTGCAGAAACCGCGTCGACAGCGCCAGGCCGCCGACCCCGGCGGGCGTGGTGGTCGCGGCAAAAGTGTTGGCTACCTGGGCGATTGACAGCGTCCAGAAGTTGACCATCCCGTCGGCACAGGCCCAGAGCGCGGCGGCCGCGCCGACGTAGGTCAGCGCTGAGACCAGCAAGCCCACCAGCGCCCACGACCAGTTCGCCGTCTTAAGCTCCGAAAAGAACGTCGGCGCCGTGCTGATGAACGGATACGCGACATAGACCAGCGCGCCGAAGAGCACCAGCTGGATCATCTGGCTGCGGGTGAACCGAGTGATGGTTTGCGGCTTGATCTGATCGGCGCCGGTTTGGCGCTTGACCTCCGCGCGCGCGGCGGAGATGACGGTGCCCGCGTCCGGCACTGACCGCCGAATAAACCGCGGCACAGCGACTTTGGTGAGCCGGCGCGACGCCGACAAAATCGTGTCCGCGCCGAACACTTCGATCGCCGCGCGCACAGCGGCCTTCGGGTCATACAGCGCCGACGTGGTCACCAGCAACTGCGCGATATCCGACTGGAGCTGGGCGTCGGTCGCGCCGTACTCGGCGCTGCCGAAGCTGCCGAACAACACCGCGTCGTCGTCGACCGTGATGTGCTGGCTGCGCAGGTCGCCGTGCGCGATCTGCCGGTCGTTGAGGGTCCGCAGCGCATCCCACAGCCGGTGCACGGGCGTCGCCGTCGCGCAGCGGTCGATCGGCGTCCCGCGGGCGGGCTGGTGCGCGTGCAGCATCCATCCCCGGTCCAGGGGAGCGAGGGTGACCGTGGCGGTGTTGGCCAGGCCGGCGTCGCCGATGGCAATCGCCATCAACGCGCGATGCTCCACCGCGCGGCGCATGGACGTCACCAGGGGAGCGGTCTCGGCGTCGCGGAGCTTGAGCTTCCCCCACAACTGGCGCAGCGCGCCGCCGCTGCGTTGATGCGGGCCGTACAACTCGACCAGCGCCGTCCGGCCGGAGTCGTCGCCGTCGGCCGACAGAATGAGCGGGCCACGCCCGGCCGGCCGGACCACGGTGAGCCGCGAGACGACGAAGCCGGCTTTGGCCATCGCGCGCACCGCGGCGTCCAGCGGCACCTCGAGCGCGGGGGTGCCGACGACCAGCACCACCAGCGCTCCGACCACCCACCCGACCGCCAGACCCACCAGCGATCGCGCCGGAACGATCGCGCTGATCACGAGGTGGATGGGGACGAAGGCCAGCAGCAACGCCCACCACCAGTGCCGCCACCGCGCCGGCAGCCAGGGACCCGACACCGTCAGCACCGCCGCCAGCATCCCGATCCACCGCGGGTCGTCGAGCAACTGGGCCGGCAGCGTGCTCAGCCGGTCGTGGACGTCGAAGTGCCATCGCGGCGCGGCCAGGCCGGTGCCGCTGATCGACAAGAGCACGATCGCACTCAATCCCGCGGTCGCGTAAGCGCCCAGCAGTTTCCACTGCCCGGCGACGATCAGGCCGATGAGGATCATGAACGGCAGCGCCACGATCGCCAGTCCGTACGCCAGGTACACCACATCGGACTGGGTGGGGGATAAGACGCCGACGATCTGCGAGACGGATTTCTCCAGCGCGACCCACTGCGGGCGGGTGATCACCGAACCCGTGATCACCAGCGCGAGAAAGAGCGAGGCCAGGAGCAGCCGCAGGATGTCGTTGGTCCGCCGGGTCAGTGGCTGCAGCAGGCTGCCGGAAACGGGGATGTCGCGCCCGTCAACTCGCATGTATCAACGATCCTTCGGATTCGCCCCTGCCGATGGGCTCGCCGACAACTTAACTTCAAACCCGGCTCGGGGACAGCTCCCGCTGTGCCGCCGCGCGTAGGGTCGGGTAGGTAGCCGTGCTAGCGAAGTGGGAAGGACGTGCGCGTGGCCAGGACCGACAACGACAGCTGGGAGATCACCGAGAGCGTGGGGGCGACCGCGCTGGGCGTGGCCGCGGCCCGGGCCGCCGAGACCCGCGGCGAGAACCCGTTGATCAGCGATCCGTTCGCACAGGTTTTCCTCGATGCCGCCGGTGACGGCGTGTGGAACTGGCATGCGGCGGGCCAACTACCTGACGCGGTCGTCGAAGCCGAGCCGAGCCTGCCGCTGCAGATGCAGGCGATGGTGGGCTACATGGCCTCGCGCACCGCGTTTTTCGACAAGTTCTTCCTCGACGCGACCGGCTCCGGCATCCGGCAGGCGGTGATCTTGGCGGCCGGTCTGGACGCGCGGTCGTGGCGGTTGCCCTGGCCGGCGGGGACGACGGTCTACGAGCTCGACCAGCCCCGGGTGCTGGACTTCAAGGCGTCGACGCTGGCCGAGCACGGCGCACAGCCCGCCTGTCACCGCGTTCCCGTCGCAGTGGACCTGCGCCAGGATTGGCCGGAGGCGTTGCGACAGGCAGGTTTTGACGCCACCGCGCCCAGCGTGTGGTCGGCCGAGGGGTTGATGCCGTATCTGCCGGCCGCCGCGCAGGAGCTGCTGTTCGACCGCGTTCAGGGGCTCACCGTCCCCGGTAGCCGGGTCGCCGTGGAGGCGCTGGGGCCCAAGTTCCTCGACCCGCAGCTTCGCGCGAGGCGCCGCGAACGGATGGACCGGATCCAAGCGCTGATGGCCGAGGTCGATCCCGACCGGCAGGTCCCGAGGACCGACGAGCTGTGGTACTTCGAGGAGCGCGAGGACGTCGGCGAGTGGTTCGGCCGTCATGGCTGGGACGTGACGGTGACACCGTCCGACGAGTTGATGGCCGGCTACGGGCGCGCGGCGGCCAAGGAGGTCCAGGACAACGTGCCCGGGAACCTGTTCGTGGCGGCGCAGCGGGCGGCTTAGCGGCTTTCCGCAAGCTCGGCGAAGCCGGGAGCGACGGGGCCGGCGCCATCTAGCTAGCAATGTAATCCGTTGTGCCACTGGCGCTGCTCGCCGCCACCGCGGCGGTGACGTTGCTGGTCGCTGGTTCCGAGGCGCCGGCTGCCGTCTCTCTTTACGCCACAGATCAACCGGTTACATCGTGTGTGATTGGCCGTCGGTTCCGATGTCCACCACGCGGTGGGCGGCCGGGGGTGCTAACGAATTCCTTTATGTTCCAATGTATTTTCGCTTCGATACATTGCCGGTAATGACCGGTCCCACTAACCAAGTTAATTGGTTGTCGGTGGTGGTTGGGGTTGGAAGGGGTCGTACCACCACCAGTGGGCGCGCTCGCCGGTGGGTCCGGGGTGAAGTACCCCAGGTTTTGTTCCTAGTCGGTTGCGAGGGCCGGGGTCGGCTGGCTCGCGGGGTGTGAGGTGCCGGTCAGGGCGGCCTCGTACTCGGCTGGGGTTTGATAGCCGAGGGCTTCGTGCAGGCGTTCCTGGTTGTACCAGGCCACCCATTCGGCTGTTGCCAGTTCGACGTCGTCGATGCAGCGCCAGGGTTTAGCGCGGTTGATCAGCTCGGTCTTGTAAGCGGCATTGACCGCCTCGGCGAGGGCATTGTCATAACTATCGCCACGCGAGCCCACCGAGGGGGCGATCCCGAGCTCGATCAGGCGGTCGGTATAGGTCACCGATAGGTACTGCGATCCGCGGTCGGAATGATGCACCAACTCAGATAGAGTCGAGTTAGACTGCCACACAGCATGATTGAATGCCTGTAGCGGAAGGTCCTCGGTGCGCATGGTTGCCGAGACCGCCCAACCGACGATCTTTTTCGTGGCGGCATCGGTGACGAACGCGGTGTAGCAGAATCCCTGCCAAGTCCGCACGAAGGTGATATCGGCGACCCACAACCGGTTTGGTGCCGGCGCCCGGAACTGCCGGTTGACCAAGTCGGCGGGTCGCGCTGAGGCGGGATCGGTGACGGTGGTGAATACCGGCTTGCCGCGCTGCACCCCGCGCAGCCCAGCTTTGCGCATCAACCTGCGAGTTTGTTCTCTACCTAGTGTCCAGCCACGCCGGGTCATGGCCTGATGCATCTTCTTGACGCCATAGACCGAGTAATTCTGCTGGTGCACCGCCTGCAGGTCGGCGATCAGTTGCTCATCGCGAATCTCACGATCTGAGGGCGGCCGGGTCAACGCTGCGCGATACCCCCGTGAGGTGAAAAATCCCGGGATTGGCGCCCGCAAGACACGGCAGATGAGCTCGACCCCGAACTGATCGCGATGCGCGTCGATGAAGGCGATCATTTCGGTGCGGGGCGGTCGAGCTCCGCTGCGAAAAACGCGGATGCAGACTTCAAAATCTCATTGGCCCTACGCAATTCGAGATTCTCTCGCCTAAGGCGGCGTATCTCGGCGTGCTCAGAACTGGTCGTGCCGGGACGCTCCCCGGTATCGACCTGCGCTTTGCGCCGCCATCGACGCACCGACTCCTGCGCAATACCGAGTTTGCTGGCCACCGACCTGATGGCCTCAAACTCCGATATATCCGAGGTTTCCAACATGGTGTCCAACAACCGCAACGCACGAGAGCGAAACTCCGGCGGATACTGACGGGGCATAGCTTCCAATCCTCCTATAAGGATCGGAACAAAACCTGGGGTACTTCACCCCGGACCCACCGGCGAGCGCGCCCACTGGTGGTGGTATGACCCCTTCCAACCCCAACCACCACCGACAACCAACTAGGTAGCTCACCGCTGCGGCTAAAGACTCGCACCGGATCAACGCTTAAAAAGGTTGAGAAATCACGCGATTCGCATGAACGGCAGCATTAACCACGCTCTTGGACATGGGCATCATCGGCATTGAAGTCGCGATTTTGTGCCGTCGCCCGTTTGGTTCGTTCTACCTTGAGGCATGACAACAGCCGACCAAGCGGACCAAGCATCATCGGTCCCTACGTCCCGCAAAATTCTTTGCATCGTCTATGGCGCTATCGCAGTCGCCGCGCTCATCGCGACATGGAGCCAGACACTCACGTATGTGCACAGCCCGACCGACTTTTTCGTCAATTTCTGGCGCGACACCAAAGCGACTACGGCCTCACGAAACATCACAGCCGACGCCCTGATGCTGGCCCTGAGCGCTGTCATTCTGATGGTGATCGAAGCCAGGAAATATAACCTGCGATTCGTCTGGCTTTACGTTGTCGGATCGTTCTTCATCGCCGTAAGCGTGATGTTCCCGCTTTTTCTGATCGCCCGCGAATTACGCCTGGGCGCAGCCGACGTGCCCCGCCTTCGCAGGACAGACACGATTCTGCTCGCGGTCGTCGCCGTCTTCGCCGTGGCCCAGACTATTTGGATCGACATCGGGTGACCACTTACAGCGTTCTTCGTTGACCTTTCACGCGGGGCGGTGCGACCGACAGTGGTCTGACGCCACTACGGTGTGGACCTGACCGAGCTAGCCGGGCAAGTTGGGTTTGATTTTGCAAGTTATGTCTGCCGCGGGCGAATTGACCAGTGCCGCAGGGCACTTCCGGACGCACGCTCGTCGCCGAACGCAACGTCGCAGGCCGCAACGTCGCCGAACGCAACCAGGCGCCGCCCTTTTAGCCCGTTCCGAGGCCCGGCACGATCTCGCCCAGGCTGAAGGTCACCGGCTGCTCTAGCTGTTCGTAGGTGCACGAGCGGGGGTCGCGATCCGCACGCCACCGATTGAACTGCGCGGTATGACGAAACCGCCGCCCCTCCATGTGGTCGTAGCGCACCTCGACCACGCGCTCGGGCCGCAGCGGCACGAACGAGAGGTCCTTGCCGGCGTTCCACCGCGAGTATTCGTTCTTGCGGGGCGTTCGCTCGCCGGCCTCATGCGCGGCCCAGTTCCAGGGGTGGTCCTCGAAGTCGGTGACGAGCGGCTGGAGTTCGCCGAACAGCCGCCGCCGTTCGGCCATCGGGAAGGCGCCGATCACACCGACGGACGCGAGCTGGCCATCATCCTGGTAGAGCCCCAGCAGCAGCGACCCGATCGCGTCGGCGCCGGACTTGTGGACCCGATAGCCGGCGACCACACAGTCCGCGGTCCGTTCGTGCTTGATTTTGAACATGACGCGCTTGTCCGGCTGGTAGGTGACGTTCAGGGGCTTGGCGATCACGCCATCGAGGCCGGCGCCCTCGAATTCGTCGAACCAGCGCTGCGCGGTGCCCATATCGGTCGTCGCGGGCGTGACATGGATCGCGCGCCCCGATCCGCTCACCGCGTCGACGAGGGCCGCGCGCCGCTCGCTGAACGGCCGCCGGGTGTAGTCATCGTCGCCGAGGGCGAGCAGGTCGAACGCAATGAAGGACGCGGGCGTCGTCTCGGCGAGCATCCGCACCCGCGAGTCGGCCGGGTGGATGCGTTGCTGCAGCGCCTCGAAGTCCAGGCCGTGGTCGGTGGCGATGACGATCTCCCCGTCGATGACGCAGCGCGCTGGCAGCTCGGCCTTGACCGCGGCGACCAACTCGGGGAAGTAGCGGGTCATCGGCCGCTCATTGCGACTGCCCAGCTCGACGTCATCGCCGTCGCGAAAACAGATCGACCTGAAGCCGTCCCACTTGGGCTCATACGACGCGTCGGGCGGAATTGAGCGAACCGACTTGGCCAGCATGGGCGACACCGGCGGCATGACAGGGAGGTCCATAGCCTGATTGTGCTGGAATCGATGGTATGGCTGCTGCAGAAGAGCTAGACGTCGACGGTGTTGCGGTTCGCCTGACGAATCCCGACAAGGCGTATTTCCCCAAGCTGGGATCGAAGGGGACCAAGCGGCACCTGGTCGAGTACTACCGCGCCGTCGCGGGCGGACCGATGCTCGACACGCTGCGCGACCGGCCCAGCCACCTGCAGCGTTTCCCGGACGGCATCGACGGTGAGGAGATCTACCAGAAGCGGATTCCCCAACACCATCCCGACTATTTAAAGACGTGCCAGGTGACGTTCCCGTCCGGGCGGACCGCCGACGCGCTGAAGGTCACCCACCCCGCCGCGATCGTGTGGGCGGCGCAGATGGGCACGATCACCCTGCATCCGTGGCAGGTGCGCTGCCCGGACACCGACCACCCCGACGAGCTGCGTATCGATCTGGATCCGCAGCCCGGCGTCGCGTTCGAACAGGCGCGCACCGTGGCGGTCGACGTGTTGCGTCCGCTGCTCGACGAGCTCGGTCTGGTGGGATACCCGAAGACATCCGGGGGCCGCGGGATCCACGTCTTCCTGCGGATCGCCACCGACTGGGATTTCATCGAAGTGCGCCGCGCGGGCATCGCGCTCGCCCGCGAAGTGGAGCGCCGCGCACCGGACGCCGTTACCACGGCGTGGTGGAAGGAAGAACGGGGCGAGCGCATCTTCGTCGACTTCAACCAGAACGCAAGGGACCGCACCATGGCGTCGGCGTATTCGGTGCGACGCACGCCGATCGCGACGGTGTCGATGCCGCTGACATGGGATGAGCTGGCCGGCGCCGAGCCCGACGACTACACCATGGTGACCGTGCCCGACCTGGTTTCGCGGCGGGAAGATCCTTGGGCCGCAATGGATGACAACGCGCAGTCGATCGCATTGCTGTTGGAAATGGCCGAGGCCGACGAAGAGCGAGGCCTCGGCGACATGCCCTATCCGCCGAACTATCCGAAGATGCCCGGGGAGCCCAAACGCGTTCAGCCCAGCCGGGATACGGATCGCAAAGATGGGAAAAAATAGCCCGAAGCCCGTCAGGTGACTGCGGATCAGCCTGAGGTGAGGAGCTTGCGGCCCGCGATTAGCCCTCTCACATGGATGAGCCGCCTGACGATGTGAGCATCTCAACGGTATCACTCGGCGGCAACAATGGTTGTAAGTAATCCTCTTGTGCCCCAGTGGGTTAGGGGATGCGGATTTGGGCCACACGAATTTCCCCACCCGAACTGCCAGGTGTCGGGGCCAGCCGCTTCAGCGCTGTTTCGCTGAGGCGATTAGTTTACCGCGAAGACGCGCAAAGGTCAGCAAGGAATTCGCTAGGAACGCACGCACGGCCCGAAGGGGCGCACGCCCGCGCATCGCTGAGGTGCCGGCCATCGTCGAAGGTCGGCCGGAACGGAACCAGCGCGAAGCGATAGACCCTTGGGGCCCAGCGATTTTCACGCCGCAAGGTCACACTGGTGTAGTCACCGCGTCTTCCGATACACGAGGGGATGTATCGGCTTCAGCCGTGCGAGGAACTGGCACCCAATGCCATTTAGGGGGCCAAAAAGGGTGCTGGTGACCTACGGAGTGCAGGTGAGATTGGGTCCGCAGTCGATGGTGATCGGCACCATGCATCCCGAGGTTGTCAATGCGGTGGCGGCGAGAAATAAGCCGAGAACAACTCTGTACTTCAAACGAGACATGACCACTCCATTCGTCGAGAAGGAATGCTTCGCCCGAGGAGCGTTATATTACGTGAGTACAATGCGGAATGCTATGGGATCCAGCGAAATAGCGCCGATTTACGTCAACTGATTGAAATGCGTGGGGCGCATCTTTTGGCCGGTTTATGGGCTCGCTGTGGGCCGTACCGGCAACCTACATTCCTGCGTCACCGGACGTCGTCAAACGCCTTGCGGGGAGCCGGGATACAGGCTGTCCGGTAGGTGACCAAATGCCAGCACCGAATGCGTTTCGTGACCGGGAGAAATCTGGTCAACCGATCGTCAAAAGTAAGCTCTGTTGCTATGCGTCTGGCTTCACGAGCGTGGTCTGCGGTCTGCGCGCTGATGCTGGTGGCAGCCGCGGGTGTGGGTGTCGCGGCACCGATATCGGCCGAGCCCAGGGGCGACGGCCTAGGCGAAAAGATGGTCGGCTGGGACACGTACCGTCGGCTGGATCGGCTGCCCTATCTGGACACCGAATCGCAGACCCTGCAGGTATCGAGTTTCGACCGCAGCGGCGGCGACTTCGACATTTCCACCGGTAACCGAAACGGCACCGGCGGGTGTTTGGCGCCGGGCGGGGCCGGCTGCGTCATCGCGGAGGATCGCGGCGCCGGGGAGGTCGATTCGATCTGGTTCACCCGTGACGGGGGCAATGTGCGTGCCATCGGAAACATCCGCATCGAACTGGATGGGCAGACCGTCGTCGACGCGCCATTGCAATCGCTGGTCGACGGCGAACTGGGCGCCCCGTTCGCGTGGCCCCTGGTGGCCAACTCCGCCCAGTCGCCGGGCGGGGTCTATATCAAGGTGCCGATGCCTTACCGGTGGTCGATGCGGATCAGCGTCGCATCCCATTTGGAGTATTACCACGTCGACTATCGGCAGTTCTCGAATGCCGATGGGATAAGCACCTTTTCGCGCGCCGATCCCGCGCTCGATGTGCTGGACACCCTGCGCGCCGCGGGAACCGTCGACCCCAAACCGACGACAGGCACTGCGACACAGAGCAATCGGGTCATCGACCTTGCCGCGGGAAGCGAACAATCCGTCGCCGAATCCAGTGGTCCAGGCAGCATCTCGGCGCTGCGGCTGCAACTGCCGGTGGTGGCGGATCTGACTGGATTGCGCCTGCGGATCGAGTTCGACGGCCGGACCACGGTCGACGTGCCCGTCGGGGAATTCTTCGGCGCGGGACTCGGCGCCAACCCCGTGCGATCGCTGATGTTCGCCGCCGCTCCTCAGCCCGACGGGTCGCTGGTGTTGTGGGATTGGTGGCCAATGCCTTTCGTGAATTCGGCCCGCGTCACCCTTGTCAACACCACCGCCTCCGACGTGTCGGGGATAGCCGGCGACGTCACGACCACCCGCGACGCCCGATGGGTGGCGGCGCTGGCCAGCGGTCGCGCCGGCTACTTCACCGCCCGCGCCCACGCGGGCCCGACCGTCCAGGGCCAGGACTGGGTGTTCGCCGACGAGGAAGGCCACGGCAAGTTCGTCGGCGTCAGCCACACCATACGAGGGCAGCGGACCGAAACGGCGTTCAGTGACGGCGCCCCTTACTTTCTCGAAGGAGCCGAGCGGGTCTACACCGACGGCGCCGCATCCCCGCAGTGGTACGGCACCGGCACCGAGGACCTCTACGAGGGCGGCTGGTACTTCAAAGACGGCACCCACTTCAGCGACCCGCTCAACGGCCAACCCGACCAACGCACGGCAACCGGCGGGTGCGCGGACTACTGCGTCGCCGTCTACCGGCTCATGCTCGCCGACGCGATCGGCTATCACTCCGCGCTTCGCTTCGGCATCGAGCACGGCAAGCGCAACATGGTCCAACCCGACTACAGCTCAACCGCATTCCTCTACACACAGCCGACAGCCGTCCTGACCGGCAGCGACGACGTCCGCCCGGCCGATCCCGTCGATCGCGTCCTGCACGGCTACGCCGACACCGACGCCGCCGATCAGCTGCTGGTCAGCGAATACGAGGGCACCGAAGACGCCCTGCCCGTCGCCGGCTCGGTCCGCAGCGCCCAGGGCCCGATCACTTTCCATGTCCAGGTAAATCCGGACAACCACGGTGTATTGCTGCGGCGCACATCGGACCAGGCAACCGGTTTTCAGGCGGCGGGCGTCGCGGTGGACGGCATGCCCGCGGGCACGTGGCTGCAGCCGCGCAGCAACACCTTTCACCGCTGGCTCGACGACACCTACCTGGTCCCGCAAGCCGTCACCGCGGGCAAAGCGCAGCTGACGATCACCCTGGCGCCCACCGCGGATTCGCCGCCGTGGACCGCCGGCCGCTACCACGTCGACATCCTCCGGGGCCCGACCGGTTGAATCCGGGTCGTCATCGCTCACGGCCCGGCGCTCTTGACGAATTCGCGGAGATGCTGCTAGACATGGCCAGCGCCGCGCTTTTGGGCGATCGCCCAAAAGTTGGCGGGTTGAGTAAGGGAAGCATCGATGACCGTCACCAACGACACGGATGTCTACTACGACCCCTACGACGTGGGCATCAACGCCGACCCGTATCCGACCTATGCCCGGCTGCGCGACGAAGCCCCGATCTACTACAACGACAAGTACGACTTCTGGGCGCTGTCACGGCATTCCGACGTCGAGCGCGGATTGGCCGGCTGGGAAACCTTCTCCAACAAGCGAAGCGACATCCTCGAGTTGGTCCAGTCGAAGTTCGACATGCCCGGCGGGGTGATGATGTTCCAGGACCCGCCCGAACACACGAGGCTGCGCGGCCTGATGTCGCGCGTCTTCACACCGCGCCGGATGGCCGCCCTCGAGGACCAGATCCGGCAATACTGCGTTCGCTGCCTTGACCCCCTCGTCGGGTCGGGAGGATTCGACATCATCGCCGAGCTAGCGTCGATGATGCCGATGCGGGTCATCGGGATGTTGCTGGGGATCCCGGAATCCGAGCAGGTTTCGGTGCGCGACGCCAACGACGCCAACCTGCGCACCAAGCCGGGGGCGCCCCTGAAGGTCGCTGACGCCGACTCCATCGCCGACGGCAGGATCTACGCCGACTACGTCGAATGGCGTGCCAAGAATCCGTCCGACGACCTGATGACGACGCTGCTCAACGTCGAGTTCGACGACGACCAGGGCGTGCACCGCAAGCTGACCCGCAAAGAGGTGCTGCACTACACCCAGGTCGTCGCCGGGGCGGGCAACGAGACGACCGGCCGGCTGATCGGCTGGCTGGCCAAGGTGCTCGCCGAGCACCCCGATCAACGCCGTGAGGTGTACCAGGACCGGTCACTGTTGACCCGCACCGTCGACGAGACCTTGCGATTCGAACCTACCGGCCCGCACGTCGCCCGTTGGATGGCACAGGATTTCGAATGCTACGGCACGACGGTTCCGGCCGGCAGCGCCATGCTGCTGTTGTTCGGCGCCGCCAATCGCGACCCCCGCCGCTACACCGATCCCGACACCTACAACATCCGCCGCGAGAACATCTCGCACATCACGTTCGGCAAGGGCGTGCACTACTGCCTCGGTGCCAACCTGGCGCGCCTGGAAGGCCGCGTCGCGCTGGACGAGCTCCTCAACCGGTGGCCCGAATGGGACATCGACTACGAGACAGCACAATTGGCGTCGACGTCCACGGTTCGCGGCTGGGAGCGTTTGCGGGTCGTGCTGCCTTAGCGGGCGCTAACTGGGCAACTCGAATCGATCGATGAGCCGGTTGACCAGGGCGACGGCCTCCTTGTGGCCTCCCGTGGTGCCGAGCGCCTGCTCCAGGATGAGCATGCGACCGATCGCCGCGATGATCACCGCGATCCCGGCGGGTGGAAATTCATCGGTGTCCAGCCCCTGTTCGCCGACGATGAAGCTCAGTGCGGCGGTTTGGGTTTCGCGCCATCGCTCCGACCAGGCGGCGATTTCGGCGCCGATCTCCTTGCGATGATTGGCGAGCCCCATGAACTCCAACAGCAGTCGGGTGTCCTTCGGCTCGATGAGCGAGTCCCAGAAGGCGTGTAGTGGGCGGTCGGAGGCCAGCGCCTGCTTTTGTCGCTCCAAATAGACGGCCGCCCCGCGCCGGAAGACGTCGAGATACAGCTCGTCCATGGTGGGGAAGTAGTAGTGGACCAACGCCGGTTTGACGCCGGCTTCGTTCGCTACCCGCCGCGAGGTGGCCGCGGCGTATCCGTCCTCGACCATGACCCGGATCGTCGCGTCGATCAGCATGTCGCGAGTGTTGGAGTCGCGCGCCTTCGGCCGTCGGGAGGTGGTCATCGTCTACGTCTTTCCCGCAAAGGATGGTGAGAGCCGGCTTTTGCGCAATCGCCCAAAGCTTAGCCCAGCGCGGGCCGGCCCACGATTAGGAAGTCGGGCGATCGGGCAATTGAGTTGCTATTGCTGTAATCCAGAGACACCCGTAGGAAGGCACGGCAGTGGCCCCCAGCTTCACCGACGTCATTCAATCCAAGTACTTGCTGTTGACCACCTTCACCAAAGACGGCCGACCGAAGCCGACCCCGATCTGGGGAGCGCCCGACGGCGACGGCAAGCTGTTGGTGATCACCGATGACGGCTCGTGGAAAACCAAGCGGATCAACAACACACCCAGGGTGACGATCGCCAAGAGCGCGGCGCTGGGCAAGCCCAAGAGCGACGAGGTCGAGGCGAAAGCCCGGGTGCTGCCGAAGTCTGAGACGCGGCGCGTCTACAACGCCGTCCTCAAGCGGTACTGGTATCACGCGTGGTGGTTCTATGCGCACACGGTCATCCGCGGTGGCATCGACAAGGTGCACGTCGGCCTGGAGATCACGCCCGCCGCCTGAATAGCGTTGCGACTATTGGCTTTCCGCGCGCATCGCCGCGAACGTGTCCGCCACCGTCTGGTGGGGATCGCGATAGGTGATGCCCAGTTCTCGTTCGCTCGGGGAATCGTCGGACGCCGGCATCTGGGTGTAGTACTGCATTCCCGCCCAGGTGAACGGGGTTTCGAAGGGCAGGAAGCGGTTCGCTCGATCCAGCACCGCCCCGGCGACCCGCAGCGCGGTGTCGGGGATCGGGACGGCCACCATCGGTGTCGCCGCGACCTGGCCGAGCAGGTTCGCGAGGTCGGCCGCAGGCACCCGGTGGCCGCCGGCGGTGTAGCGGCGCGGCCCGCGCCCAGGCTCGAGCAGCGCCGCGTGCAGGGCGGCTAGGTCGCGGACGTCGACGATCAGCCAGGCCGCGCTGCGCCCCGGGATCGCATGCATCTGCACGGCCGCCCGCACGCCCTCGCCGGCCTCACCGAACTGGTCGCCGACCGGCGGACCGAGCACCATGCCCGGATACGTGATGTTGACCGGCGCGCCCGCATCCTGCAGTCCACGGGCGTAGATGTCGACCTGCGCCTTGGACGTTCCGTAGCCGTCGGCCCCGCCCACCACCGGAAGGTCGGCCGTCAGCGTCTCCAGGTCGGGATGGAAGAGCGCGGTGAAACTCGACACGTGGACGATGGGATCCAACCCGAGCTCGACCGACTGACCGAGCACGTTCTGGGCGCCCTGCATGTTGGTGGCGAGCATCTCCGGTGTCTGGCGCGGATCGGTGGCCACCAGCGCGGCGCTGTGCACGACGGCGTCACACCCCTGCAGTGCCGCCCGCACCGCGACGCGGTCGGTGATGTCGGCGACGGCGAAGTCCGCGACGTCCACACCCAGCTTCGCGACGCTGGTCCGCAGCTTTCCGGGGTTGCGGACCAGAAACCGCACCGAGTGCCCCGCATCGGAAATGGCCTTGGCGGTCCACCCGCCGACGAAGCCCGTACCGCCCGTGATGAGAACTCGCATGACGGCCTAGAGGTGGTTGGCGGCGAAGTCGGCGGCTTGGTTGGTCATGCCGTTCGCGCCATAGGAGGTGTGCGCGGCCAGTCCCCCGTCGCCACCGCTGGCGCAGACCGGGTCGGCCGGCGCGCACAGTTGGATCGTCTTGGGCTGGTACAGCGGTCCGATGGCCAGCGGCGGCGCGTGGTATTTCTGCAGGAACTGCCCCGATGGCGTGCCGAACAGGGTGACCGCGGCGACGTGTTGGGCGACGCCCGGCGGCATCGGCGGCGGCTCCGCGGAGGCGGGAACGCCGGGTGGCACGGTGGCCGAGGTGGTGTAGCCCGCCACCGCGGCGCCCTGCGAGTAGCCGCCGAGCACCTCACGGGTGTTGGGGCAGTTCGCCACCATGGACTCGATGTGCGAACTGGCGTCGCGGATTCCGTCGATGACGGTCGCCGGGAAATCGGGGCTGTCGAAGTCGGTGCTGGCGGGGTAGTTGACCGCATACACCGTCAGTGACCTGGGGCCGATCTGCGAGCGCAGCGTATCGACGAACGGCCGGCCGATGCCGCCGATGCCGGGTGGCTCGCCGGATCCGCGGGCAAACACCACCTCGACGTCGGGACATGGTTCCGCCGTCGCCGAGGGCGCGCTCGCGAGCGGTGTGCCGAATACGGCTGCCGCTGCCAACATGGGCAGCGGCAGGCGACGCATCGACCGGACGGTCAACACATTCCGAATTGTCATTACTTCTTGAACGCGTCCTTCACCTTTTCGCCGGCGTCCTTCATTGCGGACTTCGCTTGATCGGCGCGACCTTCGTCCCGGGTTTCGGGATTGCCGGTGGCTTTGCCGAGGGCTTCCTTGGCGCGGCCGCCGAGGTCCTCGATCTTATTCTTCAACTTGTCTTCGGCGCTCATGGCGTGCTGGCTACCCGGCGGCGGGAGATATCGAAACCCCGGCCCTGTCATCATGGACTGCGTGAGCACCGCGATCGTGGTGGCAGTAGTGGCGGGGCTGATGCTGCTGGGCATCGGCATGGTGGTCAATCAGCTGCTGCGGCTGCGGCGCTATTTGAGGGACCAGCCGCCCGATCAAGCCCCGGGGATCGATCCCGAACCCCCGCGGCACCTTGACTGATAGCTTCATTCGGATGAGCGCTGAAGGCGTCGCGGCGCGGTGACGCCGTCCACCCTGCTGGTCACCGACGATGGTTTGCCACGCGGTGTGTCCGGCGCTGCCGACCCGCGCTTCGCCAGTGTCATCAAGGTGTTCTCCCAGCTGTTCCCCGGTCGGCGGTTCGGCGGGGGAGCACTGAGCGTCTACGTCGACGGGGTGTCCGTCGTGGACGTCTGGACCGGCTGGTCGGACCGGGCCGGCACCCAGCGCTGGACCGCCGACACCGGCGCGATGGTGTTCTCGGCGACCAAGGGCATCGCGTCGACGGTGATCCACCGGCTCGCCGACCGCGGCCTGCTGTCCTACGACGCGCCCGTCGCGCAATACTGGCCCGAGTTCGGCGCCAACGGGAAGGCCGAGATCACGGTGCGCGATGTCCTGCGGCACCGATCCGGGTTGTCGCACCTGCGGGGCGTCACCAAAACCGAGCTGATGGACCACCTTTTGATGGAGGAGCGGCTGGCGGCCGCGCCCGTCGATCATCTGCGCGGCGTGCAGGCCTACCACGCCCTCACCTACGGATGGCTGTTATCCGGTCTGGCCCGGGCGGTGACCGCCAAGGGCATGCGCGAGCTGATCCGCCAGGAGGTCGCGCGTCCACTCGACACCGACGGGCTGCACCTGGGCCGGCCCCCGCAAGGCGCACCCACCCAGGCCGCCGAGATCTTGATACCGCAGGGACGGCTGCGCGCCCCGGTGTTCAACTTCATCGCACCGAGATTGGCGGGTCTGCCCTTCTCCGGCGCGTTGGGCGCGATGTACTTTCCGGGCGTCATTTCGCTGGTCAAGGGCGACACCCCGTTCCTGGACGGCGAGGTCCCCGCCGCCAACGGCGTGGTGACCGGGCGGGGCCTGGCCAAGATGTTCGCCGCCCTGGCCAACGACGGCCGCATCGACGGCAAGAAGTTCCTGTCCGACGAGCTGGCCCGGGGGCTCGCCGGGCAGGCGCGACGGAAGTGGCCCGACGCAAACATGGTGGTGCCCATGCCTTTTCACCTTGGCTACCACGAGTCGCCGGTTCCGGGATTGCTCCGCGGCTTCGGTCACGTCGGGCTGGGGGGAACGCTCGGCTGGGCCGACCCCGAGACCGGCAGTTCCTTCGGTTTCGTGCACAACCGGCTGCTGACGCCGCTGCTGTTCGACATGGGATCCTTTGCGGGCCTTGCCCGTCCGCTGCGCAATGCCATCGAGGCGGTCCGGGATCAGGGTCCGCTCGCGGTGCCGTCGCTGGGCGCCCGCTACACCAAAACCGCGAGGCGGCGCAGCGCGGCCCTATGAGCCGATGTAGGCGTTGCCGCGGGGCAGCGTCAGCGGAAGGTCGGCGTAGGTGGCGATGCCGGGCGCGGCGGCGACGACGGCGGGGATTGCGTTGATGGCCGGCATCGCGGTCATGATGTGACCGAGGTCCATGAATTCTTCGATCGTGGTGGCTTCGAAGTACGGCGGTGGCAAAAAGCCCACCTTGGTGGTCACCGTGGGCTGCCCGTCGATCTGGATGACCCAGCCGTCCTGCTCGATCTTCCAGTCCGGGTCGAGCGTCTGCCCCTTGCGCCAGCGCACATTCAAGTCGATCAGCGTCTCGCCGTTGACGATTCCCTGCCAGCTGATGTAGGTGCCCGCGACGTGTCCCGCGGGGATGGTCCAGGACGCCATGACGAGGTCCTCGGTGGTCTGGGCGAACTCGGCGACGCAGCGCACCTCGTCGAGCTCGACGCCCAGGGCGTCGCCCACCAGCCGGACCGCCTCGCCGAAGATCGCCGTCCCCTTCGCCGCCATCGCCCGCAGGTCCGGATGGTCGATCGGCTGGCCGAAGCCCACCGGCTTCTCGGTCTCGGGTGAGTCGTAGAACGTGGTGTCGGCGGCCTCGTTGACCGTCACCTTGTCGATCCGGTTGCACACCATCGCCGACACGATGGCCAACAGCTCGGCGAAACCCGGGCTGACCCCGGACCCGAAGATCGTGGCGCCGCCCTTCTGGCAGGCTTCCGAGATCCGGTCGCGGTCGGCGCCGAGGTTCCCGCCCGTGATGAACGACGCGGTGGTCACCACGTTGACGCCCGCGGACAGGATGCGGACCAGCTCGTCGACGTCGAACCACATCGGGTTGTAAACCACGCAGTCCGGCTTGAGGGCCAGGAGCTCGTCGACGTCGTTGGTGGCCGCGACGCCCACCGGCGCGATCCCGACAAGCTCACCGGCGTCGCGGCCGACCTTGTCCTTGGACCAGGCGAAGCAACCCACCAATTCCAGCGTGGGGTTGGTGACGATCGACTTCAGCGAGCTCTTGCCGACGTTGCCGGTGTTCCACTGAACCACTCGATAGGTGTTGGGCACTCGCTCAGCATAGGGGAACCGCAGGGTTCTTAGTAGGCCTAATAGGAAGATTGGGGGGCCGAGCCGGCTAGCTTTCGTCGGTGGTGTTGTCCACGGTTTCGTCTACCGCGGTGCCGGCCCGAGTCCTGCGCCGCATCCGATGCGATCCCTTGCCCGTCGGGCGCCGGTTCTGCAACTTGGCCCGCGACTCGTCGCTCTCCTCGGTGGCCTCGGCGGTGTCGGCTACCGGCGCCGCCTCGGTCTCGATGGGTTCGTCGCTCGCCCGGGTCTCGACGGCTTCGTCGGTCTCGTCCGGCTCGCTCGCTTCGGCTTCCTCGGTTTCGGCTTCGGCTTCGGTGTCGTCGGCGGCCACTTCCGCGTCGGGCTCCTCGGCCTTCTTGCGGCGGATGGCCCTCTTCTTGGTTTTCTTCGGCTTCTTCGCCTTGATCGGTTTGGGCGGTGGCGGTGGCAATTCGGCGACAAAGGAGAGATAGAAGGCAAAGAAACCGAGCAACGCGATCGCCGCGGCCGCCCCGTAGATCCCGAACAACCACCGTCCGGCGACGTCCAGACTCAGCCAGATCTCGCTGATCGCCGTCCCGATGATCAGCACACCGGCCAGCACGTGGGCCACGATCGAGACGACCCGGATGGACAGCGCCATCTGCGGGGTGCCCAGTTCCGGCTTGCGGGTGCGCAGCAGGGTGAACACCACCGGCAGCGCCGCGAGCGCGACAAGCGCGCCCGTCACGATGCGCGTCGCCGTCCCCAACGAGTGCGCGGTGTCACCCATCAATTCAGGCCAGCGGGGCAACACGAAAAAGAAGTAGAGGAAGCCTGCGGCGATCGTGAATGACGCGTGCCACGGGATGGCGACCTTGCGCCCCATAAGCCTCCTCATGCTGGGTTGGCCCGAGCCAGCCTAAGGGCGACCGACTCGATACCAAACCGCTTCGTCCGTGTCCGCAGGGCGGACCGATGGCGGAGGATGCGGGATTTGAACCCGCGAGGGCTGTTAACCCAACCCGCGTTCCAGGCGAGCGCCATAGGCCACTAGGCGAATCCTCCGTGGCCATGGTAACCGAGGGGCAGACCGCCGCCGCCGGTTGCTCCGGCTCACGTATTAGACTCTCGGTGGACCCCGCGCGGCGTCTATCCTGTGAACTCCCCCAGGGCCGGAAGGCAGCAAGGGTCAATGGGCTCTGTCGGGTGCGCGGGGTCCCCTAGGTCAAAAGGGTGCCGACCCGCTGCGCCCGGCTCCGCCACGCTTGCGATCGCCACGATGCCTGACTAGTGGCGGCCCGCCGCGCCCGGCTCCGCCGCGCTTGCGATCGCCACTCGTGTCGACAGCGAAAGGGTCCATCGTGTCGCTGGAGTCCCTCGGCCCTGCCGAGCTTGCCGCTGCACACGCTCGCCACCAGCAGGACTACACGGATCTGCAGGCCAAAAAGCTGGCCCTGGACCTGACCCGCGGCAAACCGGCTCCTGCGCAGCTGGACCTGTCCAACCAGCTGCTGAGCCTGCCCGGCGATGACTACCGCGATGGCGAGGGAACCGACACCCGCAACTACGGCGGCCTGCACGGCCTGCCGGAGTTGCGAGCCATCTTCGGCGAGCTGCTCGGCATCCCGGTGCAGAACCTGATCGCGGGAAACAACTCCAGCCTGGAGCTGATGCACGACCTCGTCGCCTTCTCGATGCTTTACGGTGGCGTGGATTCGCAGCGGCCCTGGAAGGATGAGGCCAGCGTCAAGTTCTTGTGTCCCGTCCCCGGCTATGACCGCCACTTCGCCATCACCGAGACGATGGGCATCGAGATGATCGGTGTCCCGATGCTCGCCGACGGACCCGACGTCGACCTGATCGAGGAACTGGTCGCCGCGGACCCCGCCATCAAGGGCATGTGGACCGTGCCCGTGTTCGGCAACCCCACCGGGGTCACCTACTCCTGGGACACGGTGCTGCGGCTCGTCCAGATGAGGACCGCGGCGCCCGACTTCCGGCTGTTCTGGGACAACGCGTACGCGGTGCACACCCTGACGCACGACTTCGTCCGGCAGGTCGACGTGCTCGGCATGGCGGCCGCGGCCGGCAACCCCCATCGGCCTTACGTGTTCGCGTCGACCTCCAAGATCACCTTCGCCGGCGCCGGCGTCAGCTTCCTGGGCGGATCGCTGGGCAACATCGCCTGGTACCTGCAATACGCGGGGAAGAAGTCGATCGGACCGGACAAGATCAACCAGCTGCGACACCTGCGCTTCTTCCGCGACGCCGACGGGGTGCGCCTGCACATGCTGCGCCACCAGCAGATCCTGGCGCCGAAGTTCGCGCTGGCGGCCGAGATCCTGGATCAGCGGCTCAGCGATTCCAAGATCGCCTCCTGGACCGACCCCAAGGGCGGCTACTTCATCAGCCTCGACGTCTTGCCCGGCACGGCCAAGCGGACCGTCGCGCTGGCCAAGGACGCCGGTATCGCGGTGACCGAGGCGGGTGCGTCGTTCCCGTACCGCAAGGATCCCGACGACACGAACATCCGGATCGCCCCCACGTTCCCGTCGCTGCCGGATCTGCGCGACGCGGTCGACGGCCTGGCCACCTGCGCGCTGCTGGCGGCCTCGGAATCGCTTCGGGCGTCATCCACGTCGAGTGTGAACTGACGGCTTCGACTGTCCCGTGACGGCGTCGACACGCCGGGCGGCCCCGCCGTAGGTTCACGCCGGAAGCCGCTGCTGCACACCCGATGCCAGCCGCGCCGTCGTCGGACGGCGTTGCCCGATTGCCCGCCTCCTCAGCGGACCCTGGCGGGTCCGCATCGTCACCGGGCCCGGGTAGCCTGCTGACCGTGGCCCTCTACCGCAAGTACCGTCCGGCAACCTTCGCCGAAGTGGTGGGGCAGGAGCACGTCACCGAGCCGCTGTCGATCGCGCTGGAAGCGGGCCGGATCAACCACGCCTACCTGTTCTCGGGCCCGCGCGGCTGCGGAAAGACGTCCTCGGCGCGCATCCTGGCCCGGTCGCTGAACTGCGCCCAGGGGCCGACGGCCACCCCCTGCGGGGTCTGCGACTCGTGCCTGGCGCTGGCGCCCAACGCGCCCGGCAGCATCGACGTGGTCGAGCTCGACGCCGCCAGCCACGGCGGCGTGGACGACACCCGCGAGCTGCGGGACCGGGCCTTTTACGCGCCGGCGCAGTCGCGCTACCGGGTGTTCATCGTCGACGAGGCGCACATGGTGACCACCGCGGGTTTCAACGCGCTGCTCAAGATCGTGGAGGAACCCCCCGAGCACCTCATCTTCATCTTCGCCACCACCGAACCGGAGAAGGTGCTGCCGACGATTCGGTCGCGCACCCATCACTATCCGTTCCGGCTGTTGCCGCCCAAAACCATGCGGGCGTTGATCGGGCGGATCTGCGAGCAGGAGGGCGTCGTCGTCGACGACGCCGTCTACCCGCTGGTGATCCGCGCCGGCGGCGGCTCGCCCCGCGACACCCTGTCGGTGCTGGACCAGCTGGTGGCCGGGGCCGAGGGCGCTCACGTGACCTACCAGCGGGCCCTGGGCCTGCTGGGGGCCACCGACATGGCATTGATCGACGACGCCGTGGATGCCCTGGCCGCCGCCGATGCCGCGGCGCTGTTCGGGGCGGTGGAGTCGGTGATCGACGCGGGCCATGACCCGCGGCGTTTCGCCACCGACCTGCTGGAGCGGTTCCGCGATCTGATCCTGCTGCAGGCCGTCCCGGACGCGGCGGCCCGCGGCGTGGTGGACGGGCCCGAGGACGTGCTGGAGCGGATGCGCGACCAGTCGACGCGGCTCGGGACGGCGACCCTGACCCGTTACGCCGAGGTGGTGCAGGCGGGGCTGGGGGAGATGCGGGGTGCGACGGCGCCACGCCTGCTGCTCGAGGTCGTGTGCGCGCGCCTGCTGCTGCCCTCGGCCAGCGACACCGAAGCCGCGCTGCTGCAACGCGTCGAGCGGATCGAGACCCGGCTGGACATGTCCATTCCCGGCGCCGAAACCGCCGCGGGTGCTCCCCGCGGCGCGCCGGCCGAGGCCGCCGACCGGCCGGTCCGCTTCACCCGGCCGTCCGCGTCTGCCGCCAAGCAAGAGCCGAAGCCCGAGCCGAAGCAAGAGCCGAAGCCCGAGCCCGCACCGGCGCCCGAGCCGGCCGCGCCCGCTCCCGCTCCCGCGCCCGCTCCCGCGTCTCTCCCCGTAGCCGAAACACCCTCTGCGCCTGGTGAACTCAACGCCGCCGCGGTGCGCAGCATGTGGTCGACGGTGCGCGACAAGGTGCGTCAGCGCAGCCGCACCACCGAGGTGATGCTGGCCGGCGCGACCGTGCGGGCGATCGAGGACAACACGTTGGTGCTGAGTCATGAATCGGCGCCACTGGCCAAGCGGTTGTGCGAGCAGCGCAACGCCGACGTCATCGCTGAGGCGCTCAAAGACGCCCTGGGAGTCAACTGGCGGGTGCGGTGTGAGGCCGGCCCGCCGGCGCCGGCCGTGCCCGGACCGTCAACCCCCAAGCCGGAAGACCCTGCCCCCGAACCGGATTCAGCCCGACAGGCCGAAGAAGAACACATGCTCGCCGAGGCGGTCCGCGACGAGCCGTCGGCCCCGCGCCGCGATCCGGAAGAGGTTGCGCTCGAACTGCTTCAGAACGAGCTGGGCGCCCGTCGCATCGACAACGGCTGAACCGAGCTCAGGCCGTCCACCACGGCCGCAGCGGCAGGTCGTCGTCGCCCCGCGTGTCGGTCTTGGCCGCCAGCACGTGATGCAGCTGAAGGTTGTTCTGCTCGAAGGCAACTCGTGACGCCGCCATGTACAGGCCCCACACCTTGGCGGTCGGCAAGCCGACCTCGCCGACCGCGGCGTCCCAGTTCTCGACCAGGTTCCGGCACCAGTCGCGCAGCGTCATCGCGTAGTGGTGGCGGAAGTTCTCCGCGTGCAGCACCTCGAAGCCGCAATCCTGGACGTCGCTGGTGATGCGGCCCGAGCCGGTCAGCTCCCCGTCCGGGAAGACGTAGCGATCGGTGAATCCGCCGGCGAACGACGTCGAGGTGTTGTCGTGGCGGGTGATGCAGTGGTTGAGCAGCAGGCCGCCGGTGCGCAGCTTCGACTTCAAGAACCCGAAGTAGGCGGGGTAGTTCTTGACGCCAATGTGCTCGGTCAGCCCGATCGAGGACACGGCGTCGAACGCCGCCTCGCCCACGTCGCGGTAGTCGGTGTGGCGCACCTCGGCCAGGTCCGCGAGGCCTTCCTCGGCGATCGCCTTCTGGGCCCACTTCGCCTGCTCGGCCGACAGGGTGGCACCGGTCGAACGGACGCCGCGGCGCGCCGCGTAGCGCACCATGCCGCCCCAGCCGCAGCCGACGTCGAGCAGCCGGTCACCCGGCTTCAGCCGAAGCTTCTCGAAGATCAGCCGGTACTTGTTGTCCTGCGCCTCTTCCAGCGTCGCGTCGGCATCGGGATACACCGCGCAGGTGTAGGTCATCGACGGCCCCAACACCAGCTCGTAGAAGGCGTTGGACACGTCGTAGTGGTGATGGATGGCCTCGGCGTCCCGGGTCTTGGTGTGCATCAGCCCGTCGGCGACGCGGCGCCACCGGGGCCGCGTCTCCTGCGGGGGTGGCGCGACCGGCAACAACCGCTCGATCCCGAGCGACCGCACCACGTTGGCCAGCACCCGCGCCGGCGGGCGCTTGAATTCCACGCGGTCGGTCAGCGTCTTGAGCAATTGGTAGGGGTCGCCGGGATGGACGCCGTACGCCTGCAGGTCGCCCGACACGTAGGCCCGGGCGAGACCGAGTTCGCCGGGGGCCGTGGCCAGGTAGGTGGCGCCGCGGGGGCTGCGAAGGTCCAGGCCCAGTTCGGCGTCCTCGCTGCCGGCGGTGCTGCCGTCGTAGGCGGTGAACTTCAGCGGATGTCGGCCGGTAGCGGCGAAGACCTCCAAGATCTCGGCCATGCTCAGTTTCCCGGTCGACGAGTGGTGGGGTTGTTTCGTCGTCGTCATCGCCGTTGTACCGCCTTTGCGTAGAGGTCGAGTAAACGAGAATCGGGGTCATAGGTTTTCTTGACGGTGTTGTAGGCCTCGCCGCCGTACAGCTCGTCGAAGTCCTCGCGGGAGTAGAAGGAGTCGGAGTACAGGGACTTGTGCCCGTCGAGTTCGCCCACCTTGTCTTCGATCATCCGGTTGGTGGCACCCTCGGTCGTGCCCCCCGGCACCGACGACCAGAAGCCGACGTTGACGTACGTGTGATCCGGTCGCATCGGATACAGCGGCCAGCCATCGTGGTCGCGAAGACGCAACGGGCACAACCAGATTGGCGTGATGGGCACGTTGTCCAGGAACCACTCCAAAAAGTCGCAGGTCCGTTCGACCGGAACCTCGACGTCCTGCACCACGCGTTCGCGTAGCGGGCGGCCCGGCGATCGGAGACTCCGCGCTTCGATGCGGTCGGACACCCCGAAGCGCCGGTCCACGGCGATCAGCTTGGAGTAGACGCTGCTGCGCCGATAGCGCCGCGGCCACCAGCGCCGCAGCCGCGGATTCTGCACGCCGAACGCGCGCGAGCACCAGAACCAATCGGTGTCCCAGCGCCAGAAGTAGTCGTGCATCGTGAGCCGGTCATCCTTGGTCGCCTCCACACCCGCGGAGTCGTGCCGGATGGACTGGTAGTAGATGTCTTTGCCCGTGTAGTCGCTGACCGGGCCGGGCGTGGTGGTCCGCCGGCCCACGCACAGGTAGCTTTCGTCGGCGCTGAAGACCACCCCGTCGAGATAGTCGACCGGCGTTCCGCCCTGCCCGCCGGTGTCGATGATGCGTTCGGCCGCCGCGATCAGAGCGGGCAGCGAACGGAAGCGGATGTGGCGCAGCGCCACAAACGGTGCGACGGGTTCCAGTTCGATCCGCAGCCGGGTCGAATAGCCAAGTGTCCCATAGGAATTCGGGAAGGCGCGGAACAGATCCGGGTGTTGCGTGCGTGATGCGGTGAGCAAATCGCCGGCGCCGGTGAGGATATCCATCTCCAGCACCGATTCGTGCGGGAGCCCGTTGCGGAACGACGACGACTCGATCCCCAGGCCGCTCACCGCCCCGCCGAGGGTGATCGTCTTCAACTGCGGGACGACCAGCGGCGAAAGGCCGTACGGCAGCGTCGCGGCGACCAGGTCCGCGTAGGTGCACATGCCGGCGACGTCGGCGGTGCGCGTTTCGGGATCCACGCCCAGCACGCCGGTCAGCCCCGAGGTGTCCAAACCGGGCGCGTCGCGTTTGGTGCGGGCGCGGAACAGGTTTGACGTCGGCTTGGCCAGGCGGACCGCGGACGTCGCGGGGATGGATCGATAGCTTGCCAGCAGCCGGTCAACGCCCGACTTGTGGGCCGAGAGTGCAGATCCAAGGACAGGCACCACATATACCCTAGTCTTCGACAACAGCCCGTGCATCCATCGCGAGCGGCTGCACCGGGGAATTCATCACGAGGAGGGGTCGCCTTGGGACAGGTGAGCGCCGACAGCACCATCTTGATCAACGCCGAGCCGGCGGCAACCCTTGCCGCCGTCGCGGACTATCAGACGGTGCGTCCGAAAATTCTCTCGCCGCAGTACAGCGACTACCAGGTGTTGCAGGGCGGGCAGGGGGCCGGCACGGTCGCCAAGTGGAGGCTGCAGGCCACCAAATCACGGGTGCGCGACGTGCAGGTCAACGTGGACGTGGCCGGGCACACCGTCATCGAGAAGGACGCGAACTCGACCATGGTGATCAACTGGACGGTGGCGCCCGCCGGGCCCGGCTCCAGCGTCACCGTGAAGACCACCTGGACGGGCGCGGGCGGCGTCAAAGGCTTCTTCGAAAAGACCTTTGCGCCCTTGGGGCTGAAGAGGATTCAGGGGGAGGTACTGGCCAACCTGAAGAAGGAACTCGAAGGCTAGCTCCGGGCAATCAGCTTCAGCGCGCCTGGCCCTGCGAGGCCAGGAAACCCGCGACGCCGCGGACCATCGCGTCGGCGTATTTCTGCCGGCCCTCCGCGGACTGCATCAGCGCAGAGTCCGCAGGATTCTTCATGTTGCCGCACTCGACCAGAACCGACGGGTACTGCGCGAGGTTCAGGCCGGCCAGATCCGAGCGCCCGTACAGCCCGTTCTGCCCGATGTAGTTGGCCGGCGGGATCCCCGACGCCTGCATCTGGTCGCGCATGATGCGGGCGTACTGCACGGAGGGGCCGGCCTGCGCCTGGTTGAGTGGCGGCGCCGAATAGTTGACGTGGAACCCGCGGCCGGACGGCGGGCCGCCGTCGGCGTGGATGGACAGGATCGCGTTGGGATGCAGCGCGTTGGCCATGCTGGCGCGCTCGTCGACACACGGTCCCAGCCCGGTGTCGTTGGCCCGTGCCAGGGCGGTCCGAACGCCCAACGCGGTCAACTCGGCGCGGACCCGCAGCGCGGTGTCCCAGGTGAACGTGTGCTCCTGGTAGCCGGCGGTGGACGCCGTCCCGCTGGCCTGGCAGTTTTTGGTGCCGCCGCGGCCGGTGGGCACCTGCCGGCTGATGGACGCGTCATTGGAGCCGTTGTGACCCGGATCGATGAAAACCACCATGCCGGCGATGTTGGAGGGAACACCCCACGCGGCCGGGGCAATCGCCGTCGACGCAGCAACGAGCGCACCGACCGCCAATTTGATCCCGACACGTCTGCTCAGTCGTAGGTCCACGGCGCAAAGGTAACGTCGCGCGGTTTACGCTGGGTGTTCCGAATCGCCGGAGACTCACGAGCGAAATCAAGTCGAGACCAAGATGCGAGGGGACTGTCATGCAACCCGGAGGCGATATGTCGGCGCTGCTGGCCCAGGCGCAGCAGATGCAGCAAAAGCTCATGGAAGCCCAGCAGCAACTGGCGAACGCCGAGGTGCATGGTCAAGCCGGTGGGGGTTTGGTCAGCGTCGTCGTCAAGGGCAGCGGTGAGGTGGTCGCCGTGAAGATCGATCCCTCCGTCGTCGACCCGTCGGACGTCGAGACCTTGCAGGACCTGATCGTCGGCGCCATGGCCGACGCGTCCAAGCAGGTCACCCGGATGGCGCAGGAGCGGCTCGGATCGCTGGCCGGCGGGTTCGGGCCGCCGCCGGGGCAACCGCCCGCGCCGGCGCCGGGGATTTAGCTCCCGCTCCGACATGTTCGAAGGACCCGTCCAGGATTTGATCGACGAGCTGGGCAAGCTGCCGGGCATCGGGCCCAAGAGCGCCCAGCGCATCGCCTTTCACCTGTTGTCGGTGGAACCGCCGGACATCGACCGGTTGACCGCGGTGCTGGCAAAGGTGCGCGACGGCGTGCGGTTCTGTGCGGTGTGCGGCAACGTCTCCGACAACGAGCGGTGCCGGATCTGCGCCGACCCCCGGCGGGACGGCTCGCAGGTGTGTGTCGTCGAGGAGCCGAAGGACGTGCAGGCCGTCGAGCGCACCCGCGAATTCCGTGGCCGCTACCACGTGCTGGGCGGCGCGCTCGACCCGCTGTCCGGGGTGGGGCCCGAGCAACTACGGATCCGCGAGCTGCTGAGCCGGATCGGGGAGCGGGTCGACGACGTCGACATCACCGAGGTGATCATCGCGACCGACCCGAACACCGAGGGTGAGGCGACGGCCACCTACCTGGTCCGGATGTTGCGCGACATCCCCGGCCTGACCGTGACGCGGATCGCGTCCGGGCTGCCGATGGGCGGGGACCTGGAGTTCGCCGACGAACTGACGCTCGGCCGCGCGCTGGCCGGCCGCCGGGCCATGGTCTGACGTTCGTCAGGCCTTGCTCAATTGGAAGGACCGGGTAACGGTCCGTCCCGCCTCTCCGCCACACGCGTCCGTCGTGGTCTGCCGGCCTTCTCCGGCAAGCGACACGGCATCGAAGCTGTAATCGACGGTCACCGGAGCGGATGCGCCGTTCGGGCACGGCGCCTGTGCCGTGCCGCTGTGAGTCCATCGCCCATGAGCAAGGTGGAATTCCCAGCTGATGACGAACGTCCCGCCGTCTTGGGAGGTCGCCAGGATGCAGTCCGATCCGCACGGGACGAAAAGCCAGGCGGTCGGCTTGTCGTTGTCCGCGTAGAGCACGTTGTACCGGCCGTTGAGGACTTCAGGGTTGGCGTGCGACGGTGTCGACGACGCGATGAACGCGGCCACCAGCGCGGAACCGGCGGCCAGTCTGGGGCGAATTTTCGTCATCTCGGCAAGGCCTAACGCGCCGCTAACCGCTCGCGGCGCAGCAGGTCCACTTCCGGCATCGGCAGCGGGGGCAGCTCACCGACCACCATGCTCAGCAGCAGGTCGGCCAGCTGCGGGTTGCGGGCCAGGCACGGCCCGTGCATGTAGGTCGCGATCACGCTGCCCTGCACGACGCCGTCGAAACCGTCCCCGGCGCGGTTGCCGGCGCCCTTGACCACCGTGCCCAGCGGTGACGCCGACGGGCCCAGCACGGTGCCGCCGCGATGGTTCTCGAACCCGGTGAGGCGCTCGGTCAGGCCCGCCAGCAGCGGCTTGGTTGCCAGCTCGCCGATGGTGCGCGCCTCTTGCGGTGACGTCGTCGCGTCGAGCATGCCCACGCCGTCGACGCGTTCCCCGGCCGACGTTTCATACCACTGCCCGAGCACCTGCACGGCCGCGCAGATCGCCAGCACCGGCGCGCCCCGATCCGCGGCGCGCTGCAGGCCCGGGTGTTTGATCAGGTGCCGGGTGGCCAGCCGCTGCGCGTAGTCCTCGGCCCCGCCCAGCGTGTAGAGGTCCAACGACTCGGGCACCGGGTCGGCCAGGGTGATCTCGATGATCTCGGCGGCAATACCGCGCAGCCGCAGCCGCTCGCGCAGCACCAGCGCGTTGCCGCCGTCGCCGTAGGTGCCCATCACGTCGGGCAGGACCAGCCCGATCCGCAGCGTCGAGTCAGCCATGGCGCGCCAACGCTCGTTG
Source organism: Mycobacterium sp. NTMscope_MAC_269 (assembly GCF_976985695.1). NCBI lineage: Bacteria > Bacillati > Actinomycetota > Actinomycetes > Mycobacteriales > Mycobacteriaceae > Mycobacterium > Mycobacterium sp. NTMscope_MAC_269. The sequence continues at coordinate 3,962,231 of NZ_OZ335668.1, read as the reverse complement.
CAGCTGAAGGAACGCGGTGTAGTTGGCGACGACCTCCACCCGCCCGGGCGGGCACGACGCGATCGCGGCGACGGTGTCATGCACCAGGGTGTGCTCGACGCCCGCGTACCCGAGGCGCACCGCGAGGTCGGTGCCGCGCTCACCGGCGGCCACCACTTCCCCTTTGAAGGTCTCGTCTACGTGCTCGAAACGCACGTCCCACAACCACGACAGGTCCTCCCCGTCGGGCACCTGGCCGTTGACGGAGATGACCACCCCGGCGGCGTGCTTGTCCACCATCGACAGCGCTTCCTGCCAGCCCGCCGGGTTTTTCGCCAGCAGCATCCGCACCTCGTGCTCGCCGACGCGGACCCTCCGGTAGCGCCCCGCGACCTCGTCGACCGCCGAGACGGCGGCCACGGATTTGGCGGGATCCGCGCCCAGGGCGACGGCCGCGGCGACGGCCTGAGCGGCGTTTCCCCGATTCACCGCGCCCGGCAGCACCAACCGCATCGGCAGGGACAAGCCGTCGGGGCCGTGAAGTGTGTGGTCGTCGAACCACCACTGCGGGCTGGGCCGCTTGAACTCGGCGCCGGTGGAGAACCAGTGGCCGTGCTCGCGGACGATGACCTCGCCGCTGCGCGGGCAGCTCACCGAGTCGTTCGACCAGGAACCCCCGGCGGCCACCCACACCACGTTGGGGCTGTCATAGGCCGCCGACGTCATCAGCACGTCGTCGCAGTTGGCGACCACGACCGCGTTCGGGTGCCGGGCCAGGCCCGTTCGCAGGGTCCGTTCGATGACGTTGATCTCGCCGACCCGGTCCAACTGGTCGCGCGACAGGTTGAGCAGCACGACGACGCTGGGCTCGACGGCGTCGGAAACGTGCGGGACGTGCATTTCGTCGACTTCCAGCGCCGCCAGGGATGCCTGCCGGTTGGCGGCCAGCGCGGCCACCAGGCCGGCGTCCATGTTGGCGCCCTCGGCGTTGGTGGCGACCGGGCCCAGCGTTTCCAGCGCGGCCGACGTCATCCGGGTGGTGGTGGATTTGCCGTTGGTGCCGGTGACGACGACCGTGCGGCGTCCGGAGGCGAGCTGGCTGAGAACCGAGCGGTCCAGCGTCATCGCGACCAGGCCGCCGATCATCGCCCCGGCCCCGCGACCGGTCACCCGCGATGCCCAGCGCGCGCTGGCTCCCGCGGCGAGAGCCAGACGGGCGCGGGTGGTGACCACCCGGAGAGTTTATGTTTAGTGCCGACACGGCGCCGCGTGACACCGATCATGTCGGTCGCGCGTGCCATCCTCAGTGCGCGGTGCATGCTCGGCCTGCCAGCGAGCCGGACGCGGGCTGGGCCGTCGTCGACGTCGAAACCTCGGGCTTTCGGCCAGGTCAGGCCCGGATCATCAGCCTCGCGGTGCTCGGCCTGGACGCCGACGGCGAGGTCGAGCAGTCGGTGGTGAGCCTGCTCAACCCAGGCGTCGATCCGGGTCCCACACACGTGCACGGCCTGACCGCCGCCATGCTGGAAGATCAGCCGCAGTTCACCGACCTCGCCGCAGACGTGATCGACGTGCTGCGCGGCCGCACCCTGGTGGCCCACAACGTGGCGTTCGACTACGCCTTCCTGGCCGCCGAGGCCGAACTCGCCGACATCGAACTGCCCATCGACTCGGTGATGTGCACGGTCGAGCTGGCCCGGCGGTTGGACCTCGGCGTCGACAACCTGCGGCTGGAAACGCTGGCGGCGCATTGGAGCGTGACCCAGGAGCGCCCCCACGACGCCTTCGACGACGCCATGGTGCTGACCGGCGTGCTGGCCTCGGCGCTCAAGCTCGCCCGCGACGGCGACATCTGGCTGCCGGTGCACCCGGTGACCCGGCGCCGCTGGCCGAACGGCCGGGTCACCCACGACGAGCTGCGCCCGTTGAAGGTGCTGGCCTCCCGGATGCCCTGCCCGTACCTCAACCCGGGCCTCTACGTGGGCGGACGGCCACTCGTCCAGGGCATGCGGGTGGCGCTGGCCGCCGAGGTCGGCCGCACTCATGAGGAACTCGTCGAGCGGATCCTGCATGCCGGGCTGGCCTACAGCGACGCCGTCGACCGGGAGACCTCCTTGGTGGTCTGCAACGACCCCGCCCCCGAACAGGGCAAGGGCTACCTGGCCCGGAAATTGGGGGTCCCGGTGATCTCCGACGCGAAGTTCATGGACTGTGTCGGCGCCGTCATCGGTGGCACCAGCATGGACGAATTCACCGACACCACCGATACGGACCCGCAGCTCGCGCTGTTTTGATCAGGCGCGAGCGGCGCGATTCACCGCCGACACGACCGCCCGCAGCGACGCCGTGGTGATGGACGGCGCAATGCCGACCCCCCACACTGTGCGGCCGTTGACCGACGCCTCCACGTAGGCGGCCGCCTGGGCGTCGTCACCGGAGCTCATCGCGTGCTCGGAGTAGTCCAGGACGGCCACGTCGAAGCCGACGCCGCCCAGCGCGTGGACGAACGCGGCCAGTGGCCCGTTGCCGGTCCCACTGATCTCGGTCTCCACGCCGTTCATCTTGACCGTCGCGGCGATGCTGGTGACGCCGCTGTCCTCCTCCGAAGCGTCGACGCGCTGCTTTACCCGTTCCAGCGGCCAGACCGGGGCCAGATACTCCTCGGAGAACGCGTCCCACATCTCCTTGGGTGAGACCTCGCCGCCCTCACCGTCGGTGATCTTCTGCACCACCTGGGAGAACTCGATCTGCAGCCGTCGCGGCAGGGCCAGGCCGTGATCCGCCTTCATGATGTAGGCGACCCCGCCCTTGCCGGACTGCGAGTTGACCCGGATCACCGCCTCGTAGGTGCGTCCGACGTCCTTAGGGTCGATCGGCAGGTACGGCACCTGCCAGAGCATGTCCTCGACGTCGGTGCCGGCGGCGTCCGCGTCGACCTTCATCTGGTCCAGTCCCTTGTTGATGGCGTCCTGGTGGCTGCCGGAGAACGCGGTGTAGACCAGGTCCCCGCCGTAGGGGTGGCGCTCGTGGACCGGCAGCTGGTTGCAGTACTCCACCGTGCGGCGGATCTCGTCGATGTTGGAGAAGTCGATTTGCGGGTCGACGCCGCGCGAGAACAGGTTGAGCCCCAGCGTCACCAGACAGACGTTGCCGGTGCGTTCGCCATTGCCGAACAGGCAGCCCTCGATGCGATCGGCGCCCGCCTGGTAGCCCAATTCCGCTGCGGCAACGGCGGTTCCGCGGTCGTTGTGCGGGTGCAGGCTCAGGATGACCGATTCCCGGTTGGCCAGGTTGCGGCTCATCCACTCGATCGAATCGGCGTAGACGTTAGGGGTGGCCATCTCCACGGTGGCGGGCAAGTTGAAGATGATCGGGTTTTCCGGTGTGGGCGCGATGATTTCGCCGACGGCGTCGCACACCTGCTTGGCGTACTCCAGCTCGGTTCCGGTGTAGGACTCCGGCGAATACTCGAACCGCCACCGCGTGCCGGGATACTTGGCGGCCTGTTCGACGCACTTGCGGGCGCCTTGGGTCGCGATGTCCTGCACGGCGGCCCGGTCGGCGCGAAATACGACGCGGCGCTGCAGGATTGACGTCGAGTTGTAGAAGTGCACGATGGCCTGCGGCGCGCCTTGGCACGCCTCGAATGTGCGCTCGATCAGTTCCGGCCGGCACTGGGTCAGTACCTGGATGGTGACGTCGTCGGGGATGGCGCCGTCGGTGATGATCTCGCGGACGAAGTCGAAATCGGTTTGGCTGGCCGACGGGAACCCGACCTCGATCTCCTTGTAGCCCATGCGAACCAGCAGATCGAACATGCGGCGCTTGCGGGTCGGGCTCATCGGGTCGATCAGCGCCTGGTTGCCGTCACGCAGATCCACCGCACACCACAGCGGCGCGCCGGTGATCACGCGATCCGGCCAGGTGCGGTCGGGCAGCCGGATGGGCTCGACCTCTTCGGCGAAGGGCCGGTACCTGTTGACCGGCATCGACGAGCCCCGCTGGGGATTCCACGCGGGCTGTCCGGGGCCCGGGGGACCCACGGGCTGAACGATGGTTCGTGTCGAGCTGTATGCGTCGGGATTGGAAGTCACGGTGATTGCTCCGGGGGTATCAGAAGGGGAACCTCAGACCGGCGCATCGCGAACACCCGCGACGGGAAGCCGGTCTGGATCAGACCCCGTCGCGGCGTCCGAGGAGGAGCACCCGCTGCACGTCCTGCACTTTACCGCTTTTGGCGCCCCGGTAAAAATGCCGCCGGGACCGTTGCGAATCCGCAGGCCGGGGGACCAGGTATCGCGACGTAAATCACCATGCGGTGGCACGTATTCTGTTGTGGACTTATTCCCGAAATCGAAGTGTCCAGGGCCGGAGAGGCAGGAAAAAACGTGGCGCTCGTCGTGCAGAAGTACGGCGGATCCTCAGTGGCGAACGCCGATCGGATCCGGCGCGTGGCCGAGCGCATCGTCGCCACCAAGAAACAGGGCAACGACGTGGTCGTCGTCGTCTCCGCGATGGGCGACACCACCGACGACCTGATGGATCTGGCCCAACAGGTGTGTCCGGCCCCGCCGCCGCGCGAACTCGACATGCTGCTGACCGCAGGTGAGCGCATCTCCAACGCCCTGGTCGCGATGGCCATCGAATCGCTGGGTGCCCAGGCCCGCTCGTTCACCGGTTCGCAGGCCGGCGTGATCACCACCGGCACGCACGGCAACGCCAAGATCATCGACGTCACCCCCGGACGGCTGCAGGCCGCTCTCGACGAGGGACGCGTCGTGTTGGTCGCCGGATTCCAGGGCGTCAGCCAGGACACCCGGGACGTCACCACCCTGGGCCGCGGCGGCTCGGACACCACCGCGGTGGCCCTGGCCGCGGCGCTGCGCGCCGACGTCTGCGAGATCTACACCGACGTCGACGGCATCTTCAGCGCCGACCCCAGGATCGTGCACAACGCCCGCAAGCTGGACACGGTCACGTTCGAAGAAATGCTCGAGATGGCGGCTTGCGGCGCCAAGGTTTTGATGCTGCGGTGCGTGGAATACGCGCGCCGCTACAACATTCCGGTGCATGTCCGATCCTCTTATTCGGAAAACCCAGGCACCGTCGTCGTCGGATCGATCAAGGACATCGCCATGGAAGACCCCATCCTGACCGGAGTCGCGCACGACCGCAGCGAGGCGAAGGTGACCGTCGTCGGCATTCCCGACATCCCCGGATACGCCGCTCGCGTCTTCCGGGCGCTCGCCGACGCCGACGTGAACATCGACATGGTGTTGCAGAACGTCTCCAAGGTCGAGGACGGCAAGACCGACATCACCTTCACCTGCTCGCGCGACAGTGGACCCACCGCGGTGGCCAAGCTCGACGCGCTCAAGGACGAGATCGGGTTCAGCCAACTGCTCTACGACGACCACGTCGGCAAGGTGTCGCTGATCGGGGCGGGCATGCGCAGCCACCCCGGGGTCACCGCCACCTTCTGTGAATCCCTGGCCGAGGTGGGCGTCAACATCGAGCTGATCTCCACCTCCGAGATCCGCATCTCGGTGCTGTGCCGCGACACCGAACTAGACAAGGCCGTCGTGGCGTTGCACGAGGCGTTCGGGCTCGGCGGCGAGGAGTCGGCGACGGTGTACGCGGGAACGGGTAGATAGATGGTTGACCATCGGGTGTCGATAGGCGTGGTAGGGGCCACCGGCCAGGTCGGCCAGGTGATGCGCAGGTTGCTCGACGAGCGGGACTTCCCGGCGACCTCGGTGCGGTTCTTCGCCTCGGCGCGTTCGCAGGGCCGCAAGCTGGAATTCCGCGGCCAGGAGATCGAGGTCGAGGACGCCGCGACGGCCGACCCCAGCGGCCTGGACATCGCGTTGTTCTCCGCCGGTAAGACGATGTCGCTGGTGCAGGCGCCGCGGTTCGCCGCGGCCGGGGTGACGGTGATCGACAACTCGTCGGCCTGGCGCAAGGATCCCGACGTGCCCTTGGTGGTGTCCGAGGTGAACTTCGCGCGCGATGCCGCCAACCGGCCCAAAGGCATCATCGCCAACCCGAACTGCACCACCATGGCCGCGATGCCGGTGCTCAAGGTGCTGCACGAGGAGGCCGGGCTAGTGCGCCTGGTGGTGTCCAGCTATCAGGCGGTGTCCGGCAGCGGGATCGCCGGGGTGGAGGAGCTTTCCACCCAGGCGCGCGCGGTCGTCGACGGCGCCGAGCAACTCGTGCACGACGGCGACGCCGTGCAGTTCCCGGCGCCCCAGACCTACGTGGCGCCCATCGCCTTCAACGTGATTCCGCTGGCCGGCTCGCTGGTGGACGACGGTTCCGGGGAGACCGACGAGGACCAGAAGCTACGCCACGAGAGCCGCAAGATCCTCGGCATCCCCGACCTGGCGGTCAGCGGCACCTGCGTGCGCGTGCCGGTGTTCACCGGACACTCGCTGTCGATCAACGCCGAGTTCCAGCGGCCGCTGTCGCCGCAGCGCGCCCGCGAGTTGCTCGATCACGCCCCCGGCGTCAAGGTGGTCGACGTGCCGACCCCGTTGGCGGCCGCCGGCGTCGACGAATCCCTGGTCGGCCGGATCCGGCAGGACCCGGGAGTGCCCGACGGCCGCGGCCTGGCCCTGTTCGTCTCGGGAGACAACCTGCGCAAGGGGGCGGCGCTGAACACCATCCAGATCGCCGAGTTGCTGGCCGCCCAGCTGTGATCAGCGGGTGAACACCGCCCACACTCGCCGGGTCATGCGGTGCTCCCTGTTCGCCGTATCGGCAGTGTGTTTGGTTGTGCCGCAATGGTTTTGCAATTTCGCGCGGGCCGACCCGGCCGCCCCCGCCCCCGAGCCGATCATGCAACCGCTGGCGCCCGGTCAGGTGTTGCGGATCGGCCCCACCGCCGGAACCGGCACTCCCACAGGCGATTACGGCATCGGCGCGACCGACCTGTGTGAATTCGTCGAATTCCCCACCGAACTGCTGCAGGTCTGCGGCGACAGCTTCGCCGGCCAGGGCGTGGGTTTCGGCGGCTGGTATGCGCCGGTGGCGCTGCACGTCGACACCGCGTCGGTCGACGACCCCGCCGGCGTGCGCTACACCGGCGTCACCGGGATCGCCCATCCGCTGCTCGCCGATCCCACCCCGCCGGACGCCTCGCAGCTGCCCGCCGGAGTGGTGCAGATCAACCGGCGCAACTACCTGATGGTGACGACGACGAAGAACCTGGAGCCGCAGAGCTCCCGGCTGGTGACCGCCGAACCGGCGCGCGCGGGCTGGCAGACGATCCCGGGTTCCGCGCGACCCGCGTCGTATCAAGGCGGCTCGCAGACGCAGATCAGCGGGTATTACGACCCGATCCCGACCCCGGAGTCGCCCACCGGATGGGTGTACATCGTGGCCGACAGCTTCACCCGTCGCGACCCCGTCGTCCTGTATCGCGCCGCGCCGCAGGCGTTCACCGACAGGTCCCGCTGGCAGGGCTGGGCGGCCGGCCCGCACGGGGGCTGGGGCAAGCCGCCGACACCGCTGTGGCCGGAGGCGGTGGGCGAGATGTGCATCAGGCAGATCGACGGCAAGGCCGTGTTGTCCTACTTCAATGCCGTCACGGGCAATATGGAGGTCCGGGTGGCCGACGACCCGACGGCGCTGGGCGACGCGCCGGTCACCACCGTGGTGCAGCACGACGAGTGGCCGGAGCCCGCCGAAAGCCTGCCGCCGCCCGACGATAACCGGCTCGCGCAACCGTATGGCGGCTACATCTCACCCGGTTCCACGCTTGACGAGCTGCGAATCTTTGTGAGCCAGTGGGACACTCGCGCGCGGGTGTCCGCTCCGTACCGGGTCATCCAGTTCGCGGTCAATCCGCTGCGGCCCGAGTAGGCGGCTTATTCGGGCGCTATATGCGCGCTGAGCGGCGGCTTTAGTTCACAGCTGCTACATAAGTCGCGCATAGCCGCCACTACTGTTAACGGCTTCATCATTTGTCTCATGAGTGAAACATCTGAAACCCCCACAGTGCGGACCTCCACCGCAACTGCACCGGCCGCGGCTGCCGCCGCAGCCTACCGGGCCCCGCGCGTCTTCCAACTCGCCGCGTGGGTCGCCATCGTCGCCGGGATCGTGTTCATCGTCGCGGTCATCTTCTTCACCGGCTTCATCCTGGGCCACCGCGGCGGCCATCACGGCCACCACCACAAGCACCACCACCACGCGATGCTGCATCACCGCGGCCCCGGCGGCCCCGGTGGACCTGGTGGCGTCGCCCCGGGTGGTCCAGGCGGACCTAACGGCCCGGGTGCCACCACCGCGCCGTCGGCTCCGTCGTCGGTGCGGCCCAGTGGCATGGCCCCGGGACAGCTCCCGGCGTCCGTTTTCCACTCCGCGGCGGCCCCGAGCGTCATGGTCCTGACCAACTAGAACCCCAACCCACGAGTGGCCCGGCGCTCCCAGCGAGCGTCGGGCCACCTGTCATTGGCGGTCACCGCCGCGTCTCGATTCACAGCAATTTTGTCGCCGGGGCCTGTTACGGACATCGTGTGCGGGGCAATATGGCATGGCATGAGCGAGACACCCGAACCACACGCTGAGCCGACCCCCGCCGCCGCGGCCACTCCGCCTCCGCCGCCACCCCCGCAGCGGGTGAAGCCGCCGCGGCTCTATACGGCGGCGGCCTGGGTGGTGATCGTCGCGGGGATCGTGTTCATTCTTTCGTCGGTGTTCTTCGTCGGCGCCTTCATCTGGAAGCACCACTACCACTGCCACCATCACCACGGCATGTTCCACCCGGGCGGACCCGGGCCGGGCAACGGGCCCTGGCAGTACGGCAACCCCGGGCCAGGCAACGGACCGTGGGGACCCGGGCCCGGAAATCCCGGCCCGTGGTACGGCGGCCCCGGTGGTCCCGGACCCGACAATGGGCCCAATGGGCCCAATGGGCCGTGGGGACCCGGGCCCGGAGGCCCCGGTTTGATCGTTCCGATGCCTCCCGGCGGCCCGGGTGGGCCCGGCGGTCCGGTCTCGGGCCCCGGGATCAGCGGCCCCGGCCAGCCGACGGCTGTCAGCCCGGTTCCCGGCACACCCGCGCCGCGCCCCTGAGCTTCCCGCCACTGGGAAACGCTGGCGCACAACAGGATTGACCGTTCCTGCGCGCTCGTTTGCGGTGCCGATGCTGCACGGGGCTGACCGAACGTCCCGGCGCCTGGCATGATCGCTGCATGACCATGCGGGCTACGCAGGTTTACCGAGCCGTACTCGCCGCCGGCTTCGCGTTGGCGGGCACGGTCGCGCCTCCGGTCGCGGCCGCGCACCCCTCGGAGCCGGGCGTGGTGAACTACGCCGTCCTCGGCAAGGGGTCGGTCGGCAACATCGTCGGCGGGCCCATGGGCTGGGAGTCGGTGTTCACCCAGCCGGGACCGGGCCCCTGGGTGGATCTCCCGGAGTGCAACAACTGGGCGGACATCGGGCTTTCCGAGGTCTACGACGACCCCGATCTGGCGTCGTTCAACGGAGCCGTCACCCAGACGTCGGCGAGCGATCAAACGCACCTGGTCAAGCAGGCGGTCGGGGTGTTCGCCACCACCGACGCCGCGGCTCGGGCATTCCACCGGGTGGTGGATCGAACGGTCGGCTGTTCGGGACAGACGACCGCGATACACCTGGACAACGGCAGCACGCAGGTGTGGTCCTTCGACGGCGGGCCGGCCGGGCCTGCCGACGAGAACTGGACCAAGCAGGAGGCGGGCACCGACCGGCGGTGCTTCGATCAAACCAGGCTGCGCGAAAACGTGTTGCTGCAGGCAAAAGTGTGTCAATCGGGCAACGCCGGGCCCGCTGTGAACGTGCTAGCTGGGGCGATGCAGAACGCGCTGGGTCAATAGTCGAGCGATTGGGTATCCGTCCTTGCCGTCCACCCACGTAGCGCGGAAAGGGAATATGTCGGGGGCGTCTGATAGATGAAGCACTAGACGAAGTAGTGCCGGATATCGTTCGATTAGCTGCGCAGGGAAGCGGTCCGCAGGTGCATGGTGAGGCCTGGTCGGGCCCGAAGGGATCGTGATATGACGTTCGCGCCGATCACTGCGGCGGACTCGCGGTTGACCGGTGCCGACCCTGCCCCGGAGCTGAAGATCGCCGAACTGACCGACTCCGCGGCCGTCGCGCACTACGTCGCCGAGGGCTGTCTGGTGGACGCGCCGCTGGGGCAGGTGGGTCTGGAACTCGAGGCCCATTGCCACGACCCGGCCGCCCCACACCGCAGACCCGGCTGGGACGAAATCGCCGCGGTGCTCGACGCCCTTCCTGCGCTGCCGGGCGGCAGCAGGATCACCGTGGAACCCGGTGGCGCGGTCGAACTTTCCGGGCCGCCGGCAAACGGCGTCCTGCCCGCGATCGCGGCGATGCAACGCGACCAGGCCGTGCTGCAGCCGGCGTTCACCGACGCCGGCCTGGGCCTGGTCTTCCTCGGCGCCGACCCCCTGCGACCGCCTCAGCGCATCAACCCCGGCGCCCGGTATCGCGCCATGGAACAGTTTTTTGCCACCAGCCGCTCGGGCGAAGCGGGCGCGGCGATGATGACGTCCACCGCATCGATTCAGGTCAACGTCGACGCCGGGCCGCGCGAGGGTTGGGCGGCGCGAGTCCGCCTGGCGCATGCCTTGGGGCCCACCATGATTGCGATCACCGCCAACTCGCCGATGCTGGGCGGCGACTTCACCGGCTGGGTTTCCAGCCGCCAGCGGGTGTGGGGACAGATGGACTCGGCGCGCTGCGGCCCCATCCTGGGCGCCAGCGGCGACGACCCGGGCACCGACTGGGCGCGCTACGCGCTCAAGGCTCCGGTGATGCTGGTGCACACCCCCGACGCCGAGGCGGTCACGCATTGGGTGCCCTTCGCCGACTGGGTCGACGGCCGGGTCTTGCTCGGTGACCGCCGCCCCAGCGTCGCCGACCTGGAATACCACCTGACCACCTTGTTCCCTCCGGTCCGTCCGCGCCAGTGGCTGGAAATCCGCTATCTGGACAGCGTCCCGGACGCGTTGTGGCCCGCGGTGGTGTTCACCCTGGTGGCGCTGCTCGATGACCCGGTCGCCGCCGACGCCGCGGCCGAGGCCGTCGAACCGGTGGATACCGCCTGGGATGTCGCGGCCCGGCTCGGGCTGCGGGACCGGCGGCTCCACGCGGCCGCCAAAGCGTGCGTGGCCATCGCCGCCGAGAAGGCGCCGGCCGAACTCGGTGACGCGATGCAGCGGCTGGTCCGCCTCGTCGAACAGGGCCGGTGTCCCGGCGACGATTTCGCCGACCGGGTCATCGCCCATGGCGTCGCCGCCGAGGTCTCTCGGGAGGCGCGGGGGAGACTGTGACTTCGCCTTTTGATTCCGAGCCGCTGCGCCCGGCTGCGCCGCGCTTGCGATCGTCATGGCCTGGGGATGCCGACCCGCTGCGCCCGGCTGCGCCGCGCTTGCGATCGTCATGCCGCCAGGCCCTTGCCGACCAGTTGGCGCAAACGCGGACGCGGACGTTGCGGCTGGTCGACTTCGACGATGCCGAACTGTGCCGGCAGTACGACCCGCTGATGAGCCCGCTGGTGTGGGACCTGGCGCACATCGGCCAGCAGGAAGAGCTGTGGCTGTTGCGGGGCGGTGATCCCGCCCGCCCGTCGATGTTGTCGCCGGCCGTCGAGGGACTCTACGACGCCTTCGTGCACTCCCGCGCCAGCCGGGTCGACCTGCCGCTGCTGTCGCCGGACAAGGCTCGCGCGTACTGCCGGACGGTGCGGTCCGCGGTGTTCGACGCCCTGGACGCGCTGCCTGACGACCCCGCGGGCGACGAGGCCGCCTTCGCGTACGCGATGGTGGTCAGCCACGAAAACCAGCACGACGAAACCATGCTGCAGGCCTTGAATCTGCGCAGCGGCGCACCGCTACTACGGGACGTTTCGGTGCTGCCGCTCGGCCGCCCCGGGCTGGCCGGCACCTCGGTGCTGGTGCCCGGCGGTGAGTTCGTGCTCGGCGTGGACCCCACCGCCGAACCCTTCGCGCTGGACAACGAGCGCCCGGGCCACGTCGTCGACCTGCCCGCGTTCCGGATCGGCCGGGTCCCGGTCACCAACGGCGAATGGCGGCACTTCGTCGACGACGGCGGCTACCACCAGCCGCGCTGGTGGACGGCGCGCGGCTGGCAGCATCGCCAGGCCGCCGGCCTGACCGCGCCGCAGTTCTGGAACCCCGACGCCGCCACCCGCACCCGGTTCGGCCATGTCGAAGACATCCCCGCCGACGAACCCGTCCAGCACGTCAGCTATTTCGAGGCCGAGGCGTACGCGGCCTGGGCCGGCGCACGACTGCCCACCGAGATGGAATGGGAGAAGGCCTGCGCGTGGGACCCGTCCACCGGTACGCGTCGCCGTTATCCCTGGGGCGCCCGGGAGCCGCGCGAGGCGCTCGCCAATCTCGGCGGCACCGCTCTGCGGCCCGCGCCCGTCGGCGCCTATCCCGCCGGCGCTTCGGCGTACGGCGCCGAGCAGATGCTCGGCGATGTGTGGGAGTGGACGAGCAGCCCCCTGCGGCCCTGGCCGGGATTTGTCCCGATGCTCTACGAGCGCTATTCGCAGCCGTTCTTCGACGGCGACTACCGGGTGCTGCGCGGCGGATCGTGGGCTGTGGAGCCGGGCATCCTGCGGCCCAGCTTCCGCAACTGGGACCACCCCTACCGGCGCCAGATCTTCTCCGGCGTCCGGTTGGCCTGGGACGTTTCCGACGACGAGGAGATCGCCTGATGTGCCGGCATCTGGGGTGGCTCGGGGCCGACGTCACGGTCTCCTCCCTGGTGCTCGACCCGCCGTTCGGGCTGCGGGTGCAGGCCTACGCGCCGCGTCGCCAGAAGCACTGTCTGCTGAACGCGGACGGTTGGGGCGTCGGGTTTTTCGACGCTTCTTCGGGTGACCAGGTGCCCCGGCGCTGGCGTAGCCAGCTGCCGCTCTGGGGCGACGTGTCGTTCGAATCCGTCGCGCCGGCGCTGCGCAGCCGCTGCGTGGTGGCCGCGGTGCGCTCGGCGACCGTCGGCATGCCCATCGAAACCAGTGCGACCGCGCCGTTCACCGACGGGCAGTGGTTGTTGTCGCACAACGGAGTTGTCGACCGGGCCGTGCTGCCGGCGACGTCGCGGGCCGAATCGGTCTGCGACAGCGCGATACTGGCGGCCGTCATCTTCGAGCGTGGCCTCGACGCGCTGGGCGACACCATCGCCGAGCTCGCCGCGTCCGACCCCCGCGCCCGGTTGAACATATTGGCCGCCAACGGATCTCGCATGCTGGCGACGACTTGGGGGGACACGCTGTCCATCCTGCGTCGCCCGGACGGCGTGGTCTTGGCCAGCGAACCCTATGACAACGACTCCGACTGGGAGGACGTGCCGGACCGCCACCTCGTCGAAGTCACTGCCGGCGGCGTCACGATGATGCCGCTGGATCATCCGGAAGGGTCTTGATGACGCTGTCGCTGTCGAACCACCTCGCCGCCGACTCGGCCTACCACGCGTTACGCCGCGACGTGCTCGAAGGCCTGCAGATGACGCCGAAGTCGTTGCCGCCCAAGTGGTTCTACGATGCGGTGGGCAGCGACCTGTTCGACCAGATCACCCGGTTGCCCGAGTACTACCCGACCCGGGCCGAGGCGGAGATCCTGCGTGTGCGGGCGGCCGAGATCGCCTCGGCCAGCGAGGCCGACACCCTGGTGGAGTTGGGCAGCGGGACATCGGAGAAGACGCGGGTGCTGCTCGACGCCCTGCGCGCACGCGGTTCGCTGCGCCGGTTCGTCCCGTTCGACGTCGACGCCAGCATCCTGTCGACGGCCGCGGCGGCCATTGCGCGGGAATACTCAGGAGTCGAAATCAAGGCCGTGTGCGGCGATTTCGAAGAACACCTGACCGAGATCCCGGTCGGCGGGCGACGGCTGTTCGTGTTCCTGGGGTCGACGATCGGTAACCTCACGCCCGGACCGCGTGCGGACTTCCTCACCGCGCTGTCCGCCCAAATGCGGCCCGGCGACAGCCTGCTGCTGGGCACCGACCTGGTCAAGGACATCGAGCGGTTGGTGCGCGCCTACGACGATTCCGCCGGGGTGACGGCGGCGTTCAACCGCAATGTGCTCGCAGTGGTAAATCGGGAACTGGACGCGGATTTCGACGTCGACGCCTTCGGGCACGTGGCGCGGTGGAACCCGTCCGAGGAACGTATCGAGATGTGGTTGCGGGCCGAGCGTCGCCAGCGGGTGCGTGTCGGTGCGCTCGAGCTGATCGCGGACTTCGAGTCCGGTGAGGAGATGCTCACCGAGGTGTCGTGCAAGTTCCGCCCGGAAAAGGTGAGTGCCGAATTGGCCGCCGTGGGACTGCGGCGCACGCGGTGGTGGACCGACGGCGCGGGGGACTTCGGGTTGTCGTTGGCCGTCAAGTGACCGTCGGTGACTCGCTGGCCGACCAATGGCGGGCGGCCCGGCCACCCATGGCCGGCCTGCATCTGGACAACGCCGCCTGCTCGCGGCAGAGCCTCGCGGTGATCGAGGCCACCGCGCAGCACGCCCGCAACGAGTCCGAAGTCGGCGGGTATGTCGCGGCCGAGGCGGCTGCGCCGGTGTTCGACGCCGGGCGTGTCGCGTTCGCCGCGCTGACCGGGATGACCGACGCCGAGGTGGTGTACACCACCGGCTCGCTCAACGCCCTGGATCTGCTGTTGGGCGGCTGGCCGGCCGAGCGCCGGAAACTAGCGTGCCTGCCCGGCGAATACGGACCCAATCTTGCGGTGATGGCCGCCCACGGGTTCGATCGCCGGCTGCTGCCGACCCTGGACGACGGCCGCGTCGCGCTGGACGACGCGGCGCTGGCCCTCGACACCGACCCGCCGGACCTGGTGCACCTGACCGCGGTGGCCAGCCATAGCGGTGTGGTGCAACCGGTTTCGATGGTCGCCGAGCTGTGCCGCGAGCTGGGGCTGCCACTGGTCGTCGACGCGGCGCAAGCTCTGGGGCAGGTGGATTGCGCGGCCGGGGCCGATGCGACGTATTCCTCGTCGCGCAAGTGGATCGCCGGGCCGCGCGGTGTCGGGATGCTCGCGGTCCGCCGGGAGCTGATGGAGAGTCTGCGCCCGAGGCTGGCGGCCCCACAGTGGGCATCGGACGTCACGGTGGCCCAGCAGCTGGAATTTGGCGAAGCCAATGTGGCTGCGCGGGTGGGGTTTTCGCTGGCGCTGGGCGAGCATCTGGCATACGGGCCGGCGGCCGTCTGTGCACGTCTGGCCGCCCTCGGCGGCCTGAGCCGCACGGTGCTGGCCGACGTGGCCGGGTGGGCGGTGGTCGAGGAGGTCGAAGAACCCAGCGCCATCACGACTTTGGCGCCGACCGACGGCGCCGACCCGCAGGTGGTGCGGGATTGGTTGCTCGCCGAACGACGGATTCTGACCACATTCGTCGGCGTGCAGCGGGCGCCGCTGGAGCTGCCGGGGCCGCTGCTGCGGATCTCGCCGCACCTGGACACCACGGCCGAGGAGCTGGAGACGTTCGCCGAGGCGCTGATCGCCGCGACGGCGGTCTCGTCGACTTGAGCGCAGTGGCGATCGCGCGCGGGGCGAAGCGGGTCGCCGCCATCAGGCCTAGCCGGCCTTGTGCGCCGCCAGCAGGTAGGCCGGCATCTTTATCCGGCCCTTCTCGTCGCGATCGTGCGGCGGGAATTCGAATGGCGCATCGGGGATGTTGACGACGTTCGACAGGATGAAGGACGGGCGAATCTCGTCGACTTCCCAGTACTTGCCCACCGCGGCGCGCAGTTCGTCTTCGTCGACCTCGTTGGGCTTGGGTTCCATCTCGGCCGGGAAGGCGCCCTTGGCGAACACCAACACGAAGTAGCCGGCGCCCGGGGCTGCGGCGCGGTGGACCGAGCTCAAGTAGCCGTCGCGGCCCTCCACGGGCAGCGAGTGGAACAGCGTGCTGTCGACCACGGTGGCGAACCGTCCGTCGTAGCCGCGCAGCGACGTGATGTCGGCCTGCACGAAGCTGGCCGTGGTCAAGCCGCGCTCTTGGGCGGACTTGGTGGCCGCCGCGACGGCGGTCGGGGTGAGGTCGACACCGACCACGGTGTAACCCTGCGCGGCCAGGCTCAGTGACAGCTCGGCGACCCCACAGCCGGCATCCAGCACGTCGCTGCGGAACTTGCCGGCCGCGGCCAGCGCCGCCAGTTCCGGTTGTGGCTCACCGATATTCCACGGCGGCGGACCCTCGAAATGGGCCTGCCCGCGGTAGGCGCTGTCCCAGTCCATCACGTGATCAGACGTCATGGAATCAACCTACTCCCAGGTGTGCACCGGCTCGTTGGCGTGCATGTATTCGCAGTAGCGGCGCAACATCTCGGCCAGCGCGGCGGACCGGCTCATGCCTGCGTCCTGCAGAGCCCGCACGGTGGACACCTGCCAGGTGGCGCCGTTGCGGCCCGCGCGGGCGCGACCCTCGATCACCCCCAGGAACCGGTCGCGCACCTCGGCGTCGACGCCCCAGCGCCGCAATCCTTCGTCGGCCATCGGCAGCAACGTGTCCAGCACCAGTTCGCGGGCCGTCACCTCCTTCATCCCCGAGCGCCCGTCGGGCCAGTGCAGC
The DNA here is from genome assembly GCF_976985695.1 of Mycobacterium sp. NTMscope_MAC_269. Classification (NCBI taxonomy): domain Bacteria; kingdom Bacillati; phylum Actinomycetota; class Actinomycetes; order Mycobacteriales; family Mycobacteriaceae; genus Mycobacterium; species Mycobacterium sp. NTMscope_MAC_269. The sequence continues at coordinate 3,945,630 of NZ_OZ335668.1, read as the reverse complement.
CGGGCGTCGATGCCATAGCGCGCCGCCGCCAGAAAATTGGCCTCCGCCACCGCGAAATCCATGCCGGCCCACAATGGCTCGTCGGCCTCGGACAAGCTGCGCAGCATGCCGTAGAAGAAGGACGAATTCGCCAGCATGTCAACGACCGTCGGCCCGGCCGGCAACACCCGGTTTTCCAGTCGCAGATGCGGCCGCCCGTCGACCACGTCGTAGACCGGGCGGTTCCACCGGTACACGGTGCCGTTGTGCAGGCGCAGCTCGGACAGGTGCGGGGTGCGTCCGGCCGCCAGCTCGGCGACCGGATCCTCCTCGGAGACCTCCGGTAACAGCGACGGAAAGTAGCGGATGTTCTCTTGATACAGGTCGAGGACCGACGTGATCCATTGTTCGCCGAACCACACCCGAGGGCGCACGCCCTGGGCTTTCAGTTCCTCCGGCCTGGTGTCGGTGGACTGGGTGAACAGCTCGATGCGGGTTTCCGCCCAGAGTTGGTGGGAGAAGAAGTAGGGCGAGTTGGCACCCAGCGCCAGCTGCGGGCCGGCCACGATCTGTGCGGCGTTCCAGTTTGCGGCGAACGTCTCCGGGGCCAACTGCAGGTGTAATTGCATGCTGGTGCAAGCGGATTCGGGCGCTATCGTCGCGGCGTGCCAGTTCAATGGCTCGGGGCCGTCGATGTCGATGGGGAGGTCTTCGCCGCGGGCGGTGAAGATCGAGTCGTTGAGGGCGGCATACCGCGTCGACTCGCTCATCCAGTCGTGATCGAGGTGTTCGGGCATCAGCGTGGGCAGGATGCCGATCATGACGATGTGCGCACCGTCGGCGGCGCCGGCCTTGATCTCCGCCTCGTTCAGGCTGGCCCGCACCTCCGCCTCGAGATCCAGCCCGGTGTGCCCGGGCAGCGCGTGCGGCGGGACGTTGAATTCGATGTTGTAGGCGCCCAATTCGGTCTGGTACGCGGGATCGCCGATGGCGTCCAGCACGTGGCGGTTGGACATGGCCGGCTGGTAGTCGGCGTCGACCAGGTTGCACTCGATCTCCATGCCGGTGAGCGGCTGTTCGGAATCGAAGCACGACTGGGCGAGCATCGTCTCGAACACGTTCAGGCACAGCTGAACCTTGCGCCGGTATTCGCGGCGGTGTGCGCTGTCGTACGTGGTGCGCTTGACCTCTTCGCCCACACCGCAGATGCAACAGGGTTACCGCCCGTAACGCAAGTTCTCCGGCGTCGCGGTTCCGGCCTCGCGTGCGGATCGGGTAGACCATGATGGACTTTTGCCGCAAAAGTGTCGGAGCTCACGGGTGGAGGAGAGCAGTTGGCCGAGTTCGCCGAATTCGTGGCCGCCATCGACCAGGGAACGACCAGCACCCGCTGCATGATCTTCGATCACGAGGGTGCGGAGGTGGCCCGCCACCAGCTCGAGCACGAACAGATCCTGCCCCAGGCGGGCTGGGTCGAGCACGACCCGGTCGAGATCTGGGAACGCACTTCCTCGGTGCTGACCTCGGTGCTCAACCGCGCCGACTTGGTTCCGAAAAACATTGCCGCGCTGGGTATCACGAACCAGCGCGAGACGACGCTGGTCTGGAACAGCAGGACCGGACGTCCCTACTACAACGCGATCGTCTGGCAGGACACCCGTACCGACCGGATCGCGTCGGCGCTCGAACACGATGGCCGGGGCGAGGTGATCCGCCGTAAGGCGGGACTTCCGCCGGCGACGTACTTCTCCGGCGCCAAGCTGCAATGGATCTTGGAGAACGTCGACGGGGTGCGCGAGGCCGCCGAGCGTGGCGACGCGTTGTTCGGCACCCCCGACACCTGGCTGTTGTGGAATCTGACCGGGGGACCGCGGGGCGGCGTGCACGTCACCGATGTGACCAACGCGAGCCGGACCATGCTGATGAACCTGGAGACCCTGGACTGGGACGACGAGTTGCTCTCGTTCTTCGCCATTCCGCGCGCGATGCTGCCGCGGATCGGGCCGTCGTCGTCGCGGCAGCCACACGGGGTGACGATCGCGACGGGCCCCGCCGGAGGTGAGATCCCGATCACCGGCGTGCTCGGTGACCAGCACGCGGCGATGGTGGGTCAGGTATGTCTGGCCGAGGGGGAGGCGAAAAACACCTATGGCACCGGCAATTTCCTGCTGCTCAACACCGGCGAGACGATCGTGCGGTCCGACAACGGGCTGCTGACCACCGTCTGCTACCAGTTCGGGGATGCCAAACCCGTTTACGCACTTGAGGGTTCGATCGCGGTGACGGGGGCGGCCGTGCAGTGGTTGCGCGATCAGCTGGGCATCATCAGTGGCGCTGCGCAAAGCGAGGCGCTGGCCCGCCAGGTCGACGACAACGGCGGGGTGTATTTCGTCCCGGCGTTTTCCGGGTTGTTCGCGCCCTACTGGCGATCCGATGCCCGCGGCGCGATCGTGGGGCTGTCCCGGTTCAACACCAACGCGCATCTGGCGCGGGCCACGCTGGAGGCGATCTGCTACCAGAGTCGCGACGTGGTGGACGCGATGGCGGCGGATTCCGGTGTGCGCCTTGAGGTTCTGAAAGTCGACGGCGGCATCACCGGCAATGACCTGTGCATGCAGATTCAGGCTGACGTGCTGGGCGTGGACGTGGTGCGGCCGGTGGTCGCCGAGACGACCGCGCTGGGCGCGGCGTACGCGGCCGGTCTGGCCGTGGGGTTCTGGGCCGATCCGGCGGACCTGCGCGCCAACTGGCAGGAGGGCCGGCGGTGGTCGCCGGCCTGGAACGACGAGCAGCGCGCCCAGGGGTATGCGGGCTGGCGCAAGGCCGTGCAGCGAACCCTGGATTGGGTCTCCATCACCTGAGGTGACCTGATCCAGGGTCCGCCGACGGGAATCAGTCTTCGCCGAGGATGCCGTAGATCTCGCGTCGTGCGTTGTTGAGAATGTCGACGATGCGCTGCTGCTGCTCGGCGGACGCGGTGTGGGCGGACTGCCCAACCGCGCCGAACAACTGGCCGACGGCCGCGCGCAGGTTCATGTGACCCGGGTCCACGCCTTCGGTGATCTCTTCCCACGGCGGGGTCTCGATCTTCGCGGCGGCCCCGCGGCCCTCCTCGGTCAGCTCGAAAAGCTTTTTGCTGCCCGCGGTTTCGCTCGCGGTGATCAGTCCTTCGTCGTCGAGCAGTTGCAGGGTCGGGTAGACCGAGCCGGGGCTCGGCTTCCACAGCCCGTTACTGCGTTCGGCGATCTGCTGGATCATCTCGTAGCCGTGCATCGGCCGCTCGGCGAGCAGCGTCAGGATGGCCGCTCGCACGTCGCCGCGCTTGCCGCGGCCCGGCCCGCCGCGGCGCCAACCGCCGCGTCGGCCACCGGGTCCAAAGCCGAATCCGGGGCCGAATCCCGGCCCGAAACCCGGCCCGAATCCGGGACCGAACCCGAACGGGCCTTCGTGGCCGCCGGGGTGGCCGCCGCCGGCGTGGTCGCGGAGATGTTCGCGAAAGTCCCGGCGGGCCTGGCGCCGTGCCTCGTGCAGCGCGCGCCGGTCAACGGGGCCGGAGCCAAAGCCGAAGCCGATACCGGGCCGGCCGCCGAATGGTCCCTCGGGGGGAGTGAATGGGTTGCTCATCTTCTGTCCTTACGTTCGTGGGTTGCGCACCGAGCGTGCGCTTCGGAATATCACGATATATCGGAAACTAACGCGATGCAACGAGATATGTTGACAAATATCGGGTAGCGGCGATGACCTGGGGAAATCCGCGCCCCAGGGGGAGGGCCCGACCCGGTGGGCCGGTTTGCCGAGGGCGGGCGGCGGGTAGGAACTGATGGATGGACGCTAACAACAACGTGACCGTCGATCGCGGCGCCGCCGGTGCGGGTTCGTTCGGCGACCCCGATGGCGCACCGCGCCGGAACCCGTGGCCGTGGGTCAACTGGGGATTGGCACTGGCGACGGTGCCGGCCGCCGCGATCGTGATGCTGTTCGCGCTCGGCGGCGTGATGAGCACCGCCGGCTGCAGCGACCGCAGCTGCCCCAACCTGGGCCACGGCGGCATCGATTTCGGCGTCGCGTTCTACGGCGCGCCCGCGGTGGCGGTCGTCGTCATCGTCCTCTCCGTTTTCACCGCCAAACACCGCGCCGGCCTCGCGGTCCCGCTGCTCGGCTGGGCGCTGCTGATCGCCGACGTGGCCCTCATGGCGGCCAGCGTCGCCGGCTAGCGGTGCGTCTCACCGAGCGTGTGGGATACGGACGAAAAATGAGGGGGACTCGTGCCTAAGCCCCACGCTCTCGTGCCTAAGCCCCACGCTCGGCGGCCTCACGGCGCAATCCGATTCGGTTCTGGTCAGTGAGGCGGTGCGAAGCCGCCCGGTGAACCGCCGTAGTCCTGCCCCGGGGCGGGCGGCCCCGGCTGCGGCCACGGCCCCGGGTAGCCCGGCGCCGCCCCCGGCGGCATGACCGGCCACCCCGGAGGTGGTGCGACCGGGCGCAGCCGGGCCAGTTCGCGGCGGTGTCGCTCGGCGAGAACGGCGGCCAGCACCAATTCCGGCGGGGTGCCGGGCGGCGGTGGCGGCGCGATGCGGGCCACGACGTCGCCGGCGATGCGGTAAGCCATCTGCGTGCGCAGCTGGCGGTCGAGCTGCGGTGCCCGGGAAAGGAATTGGCGTGCGACTTCGGCCTGACCGACGGACAGTCCCGACAACTGCAGCGACGCGGCCCACCACGCCAGCGCCGGAGGCATCGCCGGGGGAGGCCCCAGCCGGGGTCCGCGTTCGTTGACCACCACCGTGCCGGCGAAGATGTCGCCGATCCGTTTGGCCTTGGGCGACAAGATGCTGCAGATGACCGCCGGGCTCCCGAACAGCATCCAGATTTCCACCAGCGAGGCCAGGGCGCGAAAGAGCGCCTGGCGGAAGCGTTCTGGGCCGCCGTCGTCGGACACGACGCGCAGGCCCAGGGCGATCTTGCCCACCGAACGTCCCCGCGTCGCGGTCTCGAGGATCAACGGGTAGCCCACAATTACCAGCACCGTAAATATAAGCAGGATGGCGTTACTCAACGCCGTGTCGAACTCAGTCAGGGTGGCGGCCCACAGCATCAGCCCGAGCAGGTAGCCGATCACCATGACGGCGATATCGATCAGCGCGCTCAACGTCCGGACCGGCAGCTGGGCGATCTGCACGTCCAGCACCACGGCGTCCCCGGTCACCACCTCCGACATAACTTCGAACGGTACAGGCCGGGCCGGTGCGACCGGCCGGGTTGTGCTGCGCCCGCGGGGCCGCGCCCGCCGGGCGATTAGGCTGCCCAGGGTGGACGTCGACGCATTCGTGCTGGCCCATCGCGGCACGTGGGACCGCCTCGATCGATTGACCGGCCGGCGCCGGTCGCTGTCCGGCGCGGAAATCGACGAACTCGTCGAGCTGTATCAGCGGGTGTCCACGCACCTGTCGATGCTGCGCTCGGCGTCTTCGGATTCGATGTTGGTCGGCCGGCTCTCGAGCCTGGTCGCGCGGGCGCGTTCCGCGGTGACCGGCGCCCACGCACCGCTGAGCAGTACGTTCACCCGGTTCTGGACGGTGTCCTTCCCGGTCGTCGTGTACCGCAGCTGGCGGTGGTGGCTGGCCACGGCCGCGGCGTTTTTCGCGGTCGTCGTGGTCATCGCGCTGTGGGTCGCCGGCAGTCCCGAGGTGCAGTCAGCGCTCGGAACCCCCGGTGACATCGAGCAATTGGTCAATCACGACATCGAGTCGTACTACAGCGAACATCCGGCCGCCGCGTTCGCGCTGCAGATCTGGGTGAACAATTCCTGGGTTTCCGCTCAATGCATCGCACTTTCCGTGGTGCTGGGGGTGCCCATTCCCTTTGTGCTGTTTGAGAATGCCGCCAATCTGGGCGTGATCGCCGGCCTGATGTTCCCGGCCGGCAAGGGCGGCGTGCTGTTGGGATTGCTTGCCCCGCACGGGCTGTTGGAGCTGACGGCGGTCTTCCTCTCGGGCGCGGCGGGAATGCGGCTGGGCTGGTCGGTGATCTCGCCCGGCGACCGGCCCCGGGGGCAGGTCCTCGCCGAACAGGGCCGCGCCATCGTCTCGGTGGCCGTGGGCCTGGCGGTCGTGCTCGGTGTCTCCGGGTTGATCGAGGCGCTGGTGACGCCGGCGCCGTTGCCGACTGCCGTACGGGTCGGCATCGGCATCATCGCCGAGGTGGCGTTTTTGACCTACATCGTCTACTTCGGCCGCCGTGGGGTCAGAGCCGGTGAAAGCGGGGACATCGAGGACGCGCCGGACGTGGTCCCGACAAGCTGAGCGCACCAAAGTTACAGTCGTCCGGTCGCTTTCATCGCCAGGTAGTGGTCGGCGAGGGCGGGCGCCAGTTCGGCGGGCGGGGCGTCGACGACTTCCACCCCGGTGCGGCGCAGCCGCGTGGCCATGGCGCCGCGGTCGTTGCGGGATCGTTCGGCCGCGGCGGCGTCGTATACCGCGGCGGCATCCGACCGGCCGGCGGCCATCTGATCGACCCGCGGGTCGGAGACCGCGGCCAGCAGCAGGTGATGCTTGGCCGACAGCTGCGGCAGCACGGGCAGCAGACCCTCGTCGAGGGCGGTCGGATTGAGGTCGGTCAACAGCACCACCAGTGAGCGGCGACGGGCGCGCAGTGCGATAGCGGAAGCCATTGCCCGCCAATCGGATTCGACCAGGGCGGGCTGCAGTGGCGCCATCGCGTCGACGAGCTGGGCGAGCAGCTCGGTGCGTGAGGCGCCGAAGACTCCGGCCCGGCTGACCCGGTCGTGGGCGAGGAAGTCGACATTGTCTCCCGCCCGCGACGCGAGCGCGGTCAGCAGCAGCGCGGCGTCCATCGACCAATCCAGCCGCGGCCAGCCCGCGGGATCCGAAGCGGTCGGGTCGACCCCGACACGGCCCGCCGCGGTACGGCCCGTGTCGAGCGCGATCACCACGCGCCGGTCGCGTTCGGGGCGCCAGGTGCGCACCACCACATCGGCGCGACGCGCGGTCGCGCGCCAATCGATCGAGCGCACGTCGTCACCGACGACATACTCTCGCAGCGAATCGAATTCGGTGCCCTGCCCGCGCACCAGGGTGGGCAGCAGGCCGTCGATCTCGCGGAGCCTGGCGAGCCGCGACGGCAGATGTTTGCGCGACAGGAAGGGCGGCAGGACCCGTAGCTGGCCGGGCACCGCTTGCGAACCTTGCCGTCCCGCCAAGCCCAGCGGCCCGATCGATCGCGCCGTGATCACCGTGGCGCGCTGATCGCCGCGGCGCACCGGTTCCAGCCGGGTCTGGACGAGCTGATCTTGCCCGGCGGGGATGTCCACCGGGTGCGTGCGCGGCTGCGCGCGGGCGCTGGGCGGCCACGCGTCGCGGATGTGGCCGCGGAAGCGGCGCCGGCCGTCGTTGTGGATCGACAGCTCACAATCCACCTGCTGGCCCAGCCGGGCGGAGCGATCCGGAGAGCGGGCGTAGCGCAGCCCGGCGGTGTTGGCAGCCAATCCGACGTCGACGACGACGGCGACGGCCAGCGCCACCAGCAGGGCCACGAAAGCCGTTGCTGGCCAAGGAGAAACCGCGATAGGCAGGACGCAGATCAGTGCGACCAGCCCGGTGCGTCCGGTCAGGATCACTAGCGGGGCACCGGAGCCGACGCCAGAATCCCGTCGAGCACGCCGTCGGGCGTGGCCCCTTCGAGTTCGGCTTCGGGTCGCAGCATCACGCGGTGCCGCAGCGTCGGGCGGGCCATGGCCTTCACGTCGTCGGGGGTGACGTAGTTGCGGCCCGACAGCCAGGACCAGGAGCGCGCCGTGGCCAACAGGGCGGTCGCCCCCCGGGGGGACACGCCCAGCTGCAGCGCGGGGGAGGAGCGGGTGGCCCCGACGATGTCGACGATGTAGCCGAGCACCTCGTCGGCGACCAGCACGTGTCGCACGGCGTCGCGGCCGGCGGCCAGGTCGGCCGGCCCGGCCACCGGCTTGATCGCCGACAGATCGCGGGGGTCGAAGCCGTGCGCATGCCGGTGCAGGATGGCGATCTCGGCGTCGCGCGGGGGCAGCGTCACATTCAGTTTGAGGAGAAAGCGGTCGAGTTGGGCCTCGGGCAGCTGGTAGGTGCCCTCGTACTCGACCGGATTCTGGGTCGCGGCGACGATGAAGGGGTCCGGCAGCGGCTGGGGTTCGCCCTCGACGCTGACCTGGCGCTCCTCCATCGCCTCGAGCAGCGCGGCCTGGGTCTTGGGCGGGGTGCGGTTGATCTCGTCGGCGAGCAGCAGGTTGGTGAACACCGGACCGGGCCGGAACACGAACGCGGCGGTGCGCGCGTCGTACACCAGGGAACCCGTCACGTCGCCGGGCATGAGGTCGGGGGTGAACTGCACCCGCTTGAACTCCAGCTGCAGCGCCGCGGACAGCGCGCGGACCAGCAGCGTCTTCGCCACTCCCGGAACGCCTTCCAGCAGCACATGTCCGCGGCACAGCAACGCGATCACCAGGCCGCTGACCACGCCCTCCTGCCCGACGACGGCCTTGGCGAGTTCGGCGCGCAACGCCAGCAGCGCCTCACGTGCCGATTCAGCGGTGGGGGATTCGGCGGTGGTGGGTTGCGTCACGGGTGTGCGACCTGCCTTTCGATGTCGTCGAGCGCACGGGCCAGTTGTAACAGGTCGTTGTCGGTCGTCGGCGGCGGGCCGAACAGGTGGTAAGAGACCAAACCCGGGTCGGACCCAGTGCGCTGGGCCACGGTGGACACCACCGCCGCCGGTGCAGCGCCGGCGCCCAGGCCGAGCCGCGGCAGCAGCCGCGCCAGCGTGGCCGTCCGCAGCGCCGCGGCGGCGCGATCGCGTGCGCGCCGGGACCGATACAGCCTGCCGCGACCCTCGACGGTCTCCGATGCGCGCACCACCACGGGCAGTTCCTCGGCCACCAGCGGGCCGGGCCGGCGGCCCTTCCACGCGGCGACCAGCAGCACCACCAGCGCCAGTTGCCACACGATCCAGATCACGTTGGGTGGAATCAGGTCGAATAGTGATGCCTTGGCGGAGGGTTCACCCTCGACGTGATGGGGCGCGTACCAGACGAGCCGGGGCCGGTCCCCGGCGAGGTTCATCGCCAGCGCGGCGTTGCCCGCTTGCAACAGGCTGCCGTTGGTCATGAAGTCGGTGCTGCCGACCGCGGTGATGATTCGCCCGTCGTCCCGGAAGCGGATCAGCGCGCCGTGGTAGCAGCGCGACATCGTCCGGCCGTCTTTGGACGAATAGGTATTAGTCGGGCCGAAGCGGACCGAACCGGACCGAACGGCTTCGCGCAGAGTGCAATTCGGGCCGGTGTCGAAGCCGCTGGCGCCGGACACATCCACGCCAGGCAGCAGCGCCTCGCGGACCCGCGCCGTGGGCTCCACCAGCAGCAGATCCGAACGGATCTTCGCCAGCCGGTGGGCCACGGTGTCGGTCAGGTACTGGGTCTGTGCCACCAGGACGAGCGCGTCCGGGCGCGCCGCGTGTTCGACGTCGGCGATGTTGTCGGCCACGACGACGTCGACGCCGCCGTTGCGGAGCAACTCCACCAGCGCGTGGGCGCCGTCCGGGCCGGTGGCGGCCGGGTCCATCCGCGCGCCGGGGCGTGGTGCGCTCAGATAGGCATCGACCCCGGCGACGACGGCGAGAATCAGCAGGGTGACGACCACCCAGCGCCAGGAGCGCCAGCGCCGGGGCGCGGCCCCCCGGCGGGCATCGGTGATCGTGGCCATCACCGCACCTGCGCCCACGACTCGGAGACGGCGGGCCGGCCGGTCTCCGCCGGGACGCCCTGCCAGCGGGACCGCAGATGATCGTCGAGGTCGGCGATCATCTGGTAGGCGGCCTGGGTTCCGGGCTGCTCGCCATAGGTGACGTCGTTGAAAGCCGTTGCCGATCCGGACAATTCACCGGCCAGGTGGGGCAACGCGGCACCGGCGTCGCGAGCCAGCTCGTTGGCCGTTCGGCCGGGGGCCGCCGCCAGCACACCGGTCTCCTCGAGTTGGCGGGCGACGGCGCGCAACCGGTGCCGTATCGCCGCCGCCCAATCACCCTCGGCCGCATAGCTTTCGGCCGTCGCGCGATGCTGGGCGGCCGTCAATTGCGTGGCCTCGAACAGCAGATGGTCGCCGCCGCGGCGGGCGCGCATGGTGCGCCGCGCGAGGTGGACGGCAACCACCACCGCGATCGCCAGCAGGATCAAAAGCACTGTCGCCGTGAACCATCCGCCCGGCACCGTGGAGGCCTTGTGCAGCATCCGGTAGATCAGGTCGTTGAGCCAGTCGAGGAACTGGTCGGCCGCCGAACCCTTGGAATAGATCGGCTTGTTGAGTTCGTCCTGTGCGGCTTGGTGCGCGGCATCGCGGTCGATGTCGATGGAAGGCATGCTCAGCTAGTCCTCACTCGGCCGTTACAGCGGCCGCGTGAGCCAGAGGTGGTCGGTGGACGCGGCCGCATAAGGCCCCTGGGCGGCTCCGGTCTGTAATACCAGGTCGAACGCCTCGGCACGCATCCGGCGGTCGGTGTACAGCAGGACGATGACTCCGGCGTTGAACGGGGCGGTGATGATCTCGCCGATCGCCGCCCCGACGGACAGGACCGCGGTGCTGATGAGGAAAGCCGCGCCGGAGGAGGTGATCTGGAAAAACTGGCCGGCGATGCTGAACGGCACGGCGACGGCGTTGGCGACGATGGAGGCCACCAGGAAGGTGAGCGTGCGGATGCCCAGCACCCGCCAGAAGCCGTTGCGGATCAGCTTGAACGAACGGGTGACCGCGTCGAGCACGGGCAGCCGCTCCAGCACGATCAGCACCGGGGCGAACAGCACCACGGTGTACAGGTACACCAGCGCCGCAAGGACGACCAGCAGCAGCGGGATGCCGAGCACGACGGCCGCCGCGGCGTTACCGATCGCGGCCAGCACACCGATGATCACCGCGACCAGTCCGGCAAGGGCCGCCACCACGACGGCCTCCAGCACGGCCAGCCCGAGCAAGGCGAGCAGTCGCCCGCGGATCTTGGCCCAGGTTTCACCGATGGTGATCGGCGACCCGAACACCGCCCGGCCGACGATGACGGTGAGCATCCCGGACAGCAGCATCCCGCCCAGCCAGCCGACGAGGAGGCCGGCCCCCACCGACGCCGTCCAGGCGCCCAGGACCCCCGCGGTCAGGGCGTCGGGGTCGTCGCTGGTGAACCGGCCGTGGGCGGCCAACGGCCCGAAGAAGGCGACCTTGGTGATGATCTGCATGACCACCACGACGATCGCGGTCAGGCCCAGGGTCGCTTTCGGGTTGGCGCGGATGTAGCCGACCGCGCCGTTGAAGATGTCGCCGAGGGTCAGCGGCCGCAGCGGGATGATGCCGGGTTTGACCGTTCCGTAGCCCGCCGGCGGGCCGAAGGTGGGCGGGGGCCCGTAGCCCGGCGGCGGTCCGTAGCCGGGCGGCGGTCCGTAGCCGGGTGGGGGCGGATAACCGGGCGGGGGACCGTAGGGCGGGTAAGCCGGGGGTGGGCCATATTGAGGTGGCGGGCCGGATGCCGGCGGCGGGCCTACCGGATAACCAGGCGGCGGCGCGCTCACCGAACGCCGGGGCCTTGAAAACCAGCTCCGCAGCCGGGCGCGTCGATCGTCATGGGCTCCATCCTGTCGGCGGTCGTGGCATTTCACAATGCTGACCGCGTTCGCCCGCGTTGACCGCGTTGACCCCCGCGCCCGCGTAGCGTCTCAGACATGGCGGAACTCAAATCCCGGCTCCGGACGGACCTGACGGCGGCGATGAAGGCCCGGGACAAGCTGCGAACGGCCACCCTGCGCATGCTGCTGGCCGCGATCCAAACCGAGGAAGTGTCCGGTAAGCAGGCCAAAGACCTCACCGACGACGAGGTCATCAAGGTGCTGGCCAAGGAATCCCGCAAACGCGGCGAATCCGCGGAGATCTACACCCAGAACGGGCGCGGAGATCTCGCCGCCAACGAGCACGCCGAGGCCCGGATCATCGACGAGTACCTGCCCACCCCGCTGACCGAGGCGGAGGTGGCCGACGTTGCCGACACCGCGATCGCGCAGGTAGCCGAGGAAATCGGCGAGCGCCCGAGCATGAAACAGATGGGCATGGTGATGAAGGCCGCCACCGCGATCGCGGCCGGCAAGGCCGACGGCGCGCGCTTGTCGGCCGCCGTCAAAGAGCGCCTGTAGCCGGACCGATCGGATGGTGTCGTTTGCCCTCGGGGCGGCCGGGTACCCAATTGCGCATGACCAATTTTGGCTACACTTTGATGACCGAGCAGAGTGGACCCAAAGAGCTTGTCCAGTATGCCATTTCGGCTGAACAGCGCGGTTTCGACTTCCACGTCTGCAGTGACCACTTTTCACCGTGGCTCACTTCTCAGGGACACGCGCCCAACGCCTGGGCGGTTTTGGGTGCGGTGGCGCAGGCCACCGAACGGGTAGACCTCTACACCTATGTGACGTGCCCGACGATGCGGTATCACCCGGCCATCGTCGCCCAGCAGGCCGCCACCGTGCAGATCCTGTCCGACGGACGGTTCACCCTGGGTCTGGGCAGCGGCGAAAATCTCAACGAGCACGTCGTCGGCAAGGGTTGGCCGGCCGTCACCCGTCGGCAGGACATGCTGCGTGAGGCCATCAAGATCATCCGGGAACTGTTCGGCGGGCAGCTGGTGGACTTCACCGGCGACTATTTCCAGGTCGACTCCGCCCGGTTGTGGGATGTGCCCGACATCCCGGTCGGCATCGGGGTGGCCATCGGCGGCACCAAGGCGATCGACAAGTTCGCCAAGTTGGCCGACCACCTGATCGCCACGGAGCCCAAGGCGGAACTCGTCCACGGCTGGCACGGGGCCCGGCAGGCCGCCAACCTCGCCGGCGGCGGGCGGGTCATCGGCCAGATACCGGTGTGCTGGGACCCCGACCGCGACACCGCGGTCAAACGCGCGCACGACCAGTTCCGCTGGTTTGCCGGCGGCTGGAAGGTGAACGCCGACCTGCCGACCCCCGCCGGCTTCGCCGGCGCCACCCAATTCGTGCGCCCCGAAGACGTCGCCGACACCATTCCCTGCGGCCCCGACCTCGACGCGATCGTCGAGAGCGTCCGACCCTACTGGGAAGCCGGGTTCACCGACATCGCGCTGATCCAGATCGGCGGGGAAACTCAGGAGAGGTTCCTCAAAGAGGCCGCCGAGCCGCTGCTGGCCGCGCTGCGCGAGGCAGCAAACTGATCGGCGGGAACGATGATGAGCGACCAATCAGACGGCACGACAGCCACATTGGTCAAGGCACTCGCCGGTGTCAGCTTCGCCCTGGGGATCAGCGAACTCGTGGCCCCGAGCGCAGTGGCTGCTATCGCGGGGGTGGACGACACCGCCCGGTCGCGGCGGGTGATCCGTGCGCTCGGGGTGCGCGAGTGCGGTCACGGCGCGGCACTGCTCGGCGGACCCGACAAGCTTTTATGGACACGTGTGGCGGGTGATGTCCTCGATATGGCCCTGTTGGTCGCGGGTGTCGCCGCGCGCGGCCCTGGGCGGCGACGGCAGGGCACCATCTGCGCCGCCGCCCTTTCCGGGATCGCCGGCCTCGACCTCTACACGGCGTTGCGAACACTTTGATCCGACGCGAAGCGTCGATCGCAGGAAGGAAAACGGCGATGTCAAACGAATTGCAAGGCAGGAAGATAGCGTTTCTCGCGGCCGACGGCGTGGAAAAGGTTGAGCTCGAAACGCCGCGCGCGGCGCTGCAGGAGGCCGGAGCTCAAGTCGAGGTGCTGTCGCTCAAGGACGGCGAAATCCAGGCGCGCAACCACGATCTCGAACCCGCCGGGACCTTCGCCGTCGACCGGAAAGTGTCCGAGGCGTTGGTGGACCAATTCGACGGCCTGGTGCTTCCGGGCGGCACCGTGAACCCGGACAAGCTGCGCCTCGACGACGATGCCGTTTCGTTCGTCCGTGATTTCGTCGATTCGGGCAAACCGGTGGCGGCCATCTGCCATGGCCCCTGGACACTGGTGGAAGCCGGTGTGGCAGTGGGTCGGACGCTGACGTCCTACCCGAGCATCCGTACGGATCTGCGTAACGCGGGCGCCCACGTAAAAGACGAAGAGGTCGTCATCGACGGCAATTTGATCACCAGCCGCTCGCCGTCGGACCTCCCGGCCTTCTGCGCGGCGATCCTTGAGCAGTTTGCCCGCGCGGCGGCGGGGTAGCCGTGGCGACTTTACGGCCGGTCGGTTTGAATGCGCTGGTTTGCGGGCATTATCCCGCCAGGCCGTGATCAGCGGCGATTCGTATAGGGGTTCTCGAAAGGCCAACCGTGACGACCACATATCCCGAGCCCACTGTCTTGCCCGCCCGCAACGTGTATCAGCCACAGGAGGATTCCAGGCTGCTGGTCGACGTGATGCACGACACCGGTCTGATTCCGGGGCGGCGCGTTCTGGATCTGTGCACGGGGAGCGGTTTCGTCGCGATCGCGGCGGCGGCCATGGGCTGCGCCGACGCGACGGCCTTCGACATCTGCCCACAGGCCGTTCGCTGCGCCCGGGAAAACGCCGAGGCCGCGGGTGTCGAGGTCGACGTTCGCGAGGGGTCGTGGGTAGCGGCGGTGGAGTGCGCGCCGTTCGACGTCGTGGTGTCGAATCCGCCCTATGTGCCGACTCCCCCGGGTGCCGAGCTGGAAGAGATCTGCCCCGCCGCCGGGCCGTCGTGGGCGTGGAATGCCGGCCAGGACGGCCGCCTGATCCTTGACCCGCTGTGCGAGTCGGCGCCGAAGTTGTTGCGCGACGGCGGATCCCTGCTGCTGGTGCACTCAGCGCTTGCCGGTGTCCAACAGTCGCTCGATTCCCTCAAGTGGGCCGGTATGGACGCGGAAGTTATTGCCTCGAAATGGATTCCGTTCGGGCCGGTGATGACATCGCGGGCGCGGTGGTTGGAAGATGTCGGCCTGATACCGCGCGGACGCCGCGAAGAGGAACTGATCGTGATCCGGGCCGAAAAGCGATGAGTCCCACCCGGGTTCAGGTGGTCCCCAACGGGCCGGTGCTGGTATCGGGCCCGGTGCGCATTGAAATGCCCGGCGGCGAGGTCGTCGAGTCCGACCGTTTCATGGTGGCGATCTGTACCTGCCGGCGCAGCGGCAGGTACCCCTTGTGCGACACGAGCCACCGCCGATGCAAGCGCCTCAACAAGACGAGTGCTACGGCAGCGGCTGCCGCAACGACGTCTGATCCTGCTTCCACGACTCCATAATCGTTTCCGCCAAGCGGTTTTCGACCGCGGCATGTGCGCGGATGCCGAAAATGACGTCCTGCTCGAGCCCCGGCTCCCTCGCGACGAGGTCGCCGACGACATCGCTGCGCACGACGTGTTCGTGCACGGCGTCGGCCTCGACGTGCTCGCTGTAGAACTCGATGCAGTCCGGCGGCGCCTGCAAACGCTCCAAAGCCTGCACCATGCGCTGGGATCCGGGCGGGGAGGTGATCTCGGTCGACGCGAAGTGCCCGATCGCGGCGCCGCGCAACGAGCGGTGCAGTCCGAACAGCGACATCAGATTGACCACCGCCAGCGATTCGGCGGGAACGGCGTCAATGTAACCCCAATACGTCGCGTCCAGCCCGGCAGCCGCCAGCAGATCGGCGAACAGCTGCTGATGCAGTCGCGGGCCCTGCCCGGCGCCGTACTCGTCGAACTCCACCGCCACGAAGGCCGCTTTGGCGGTGCCCGTCAGGCGGGGAATGGCCCAGGCGTGCGGATCGCCCTCTTTGAGGTGATACAGCGAGCGGTGCACGAAATATTCGCACATCTGTTGCCACGTTCCGGTGTCCCGCAGGAAGTACGACGGTCCGGTGCCGTCGACGGGTTCGAGCGAAATCGCTTCCATTTCGGCCGCCGCCGTCTGATCGGGCTCGATGGGCCCGACGTCGCGGCGCACACCGGCCAGGAAGACGCGCTCCAGTTCGGCGCGCAGCGCCAATAGCGCCGGATTCCACTCCCACGCGGGGTCGACACCGGCGAAACCGCGGTAGTGCAGCTCGTAGCACACCGACAGCGCCAGCTGTAGATCCAGACCGTAGGGGTCCGAATCGCGCACGGAGGCGCCGATGCGCGCGAAATGGTCTACGGACGGCGGGCCCGCCAGCGCGCAACGAACGGCTGTCGACAGGGGCCCGTGTGCCGCTGGCAGGACGGGTTCAGTCATGGTCGATGTGCGGGTCACGCCGGTGACTACCCGTAACGGGGGCCCGGCAAACGGCGCCGCAACACTTTTGGCTGCCCACTAGCCGGAATCGGTCGGCAATCGGAAGGTGATGTCGACGGTGGTGCCGGTGGCCGCGGCCTCGAGTTCCGTCGCATGGCTGAGCGCTTGGATCAGCGGTAAGCCGCGCCCGCCGTTGACGGGGTTGGCGGCCGGCGTCTTCCACGAACCGTAATCGGTGATCCGGGTGTGTACTTCGCCGTCGTCGAGGCTGGCCTCGACCACCATGGTCCCGGCGACGAATCCCCGGTAGGCGTGCTCGACGCAATTGGTGCAGGCTTCGTTGACGACCAACACGATGTCGGCGGCCAGCTCACCGGTGATGTGGGCGGCGCGCAGCCAGTCCGCGAGGCGGTGCCGGATGCGAACCAATTGATCTGCGGTGGCGTCACTTTCGATGCGCAGCGGCGTCTGGTGGTGGCGGTAGATCACCATCGCCACGTCGTCGTCGTACCCGCCCTCCGGCGCCAGTTCGCGCAGCATCTCATCGGCGACGGCGTCCAGCGGCAATGGCATCGTCTGCGCCAGAACATCTGCAGCACGGGCGATTCCGTCATCGATCGACTCGTGCTTGCGTTCCACCAGCCCGTCGGTGAACAGCATCAGGGTCGAGCCGGGCGGCAGCACCTGGGTGGTCTGCGGCCGCGGCTCATCGCGGCGGACCGCGAGCGGGACCGAGGCCGCGTCAGTCAATAGAGTCGTCGTCCCGGGCTCGGGCCCGGTGAGCACGGCGGGCATGTGCCCGGCGTTGCTGTACTGCAAGACGCCGGTTTCGGTGTCCAGGATCGCGAGAAAGACGGTGGTGCAGTAGGCATTCGGGATGAGCGAAGCCGCCGAGTCGAGTTGATCGAGCAGCACCGCGGGCTCGGCGCCGTTGATCAACAGCGCTCGCGCGGAACTGCGGAGCTGTCCCATGATGGCGGCGGCCGGCAGGCCGCGACCGACGCAGTCGCCGACGACGATGCCGATGCGGTGATCTCCGATCGGTAGCACGTCATACCAGTCGCCACCGATCTCCAACGGCAACACCGCGGGTTCGTAGCGCACCGTGAAACCCGGCGGCGGTTGGACCGGCGGGAGCATGGCACGCTGCAATGTCAACGACGTCTCGCGCGCGCTCTCGAACTGACGGACGTGCTGCATGGCCAGACTGAGGTGGCTGATCAACACGGTGACCAGCAGGCGGTCTTCGCCGCTGACCCAGCGAGGTGTGCGCAGCTCCAGCCACAGGGCGAGGTCCCCGGTGCCCGAGAGCACCGCGACCAATCCCTGCGCCTTACCCGGATGACCGGGCGACTCAACGGTTTTCGCCGTCAACGGTAGTTGCTGACGCGCGTCGGCGAAGGTGTGACGCAACCACGGATCCAGCTTCCGCCACGACGTTTCCCGGGGTTCGCCCGCGGAGTGGACCGCGGGGTCGCCGTCGCCGCCGGGCCACATCACCGCGACCACGCGTTGTGCGTCGATTGCCGCGCGGCATTCGTCGAGCGTGATCGACAGCAGCTCGTCCACGCTCTTGGCCACCGCTACCGCGGTGGCCAGACGCAACACCGCGCTCTCGCGCGCGGCGAAGGCGCGTTCCGCGGTGATGTCTCGAACGGTCCCGACGTAGGCGTCGCGGTCGCTGCCGGATTCCTTGACCGCGTTGATGCTCACCTTCACCCAGGCGAGATGCCCGTCGCCGTGGCGGATCGGCGTTTCGTAGTCGGCCCTGCCGTGGTTGAGCACCAGGCCTATCTGCTCGGCCGCGGTCTTGGTGTCGACCAGCCACGGGTGCGGCCACCGATAGGGCAAACCCTCGTTGGGAAACCCGATGATGTCGATGAAGGCGCTGTTCATTTCGATCACGGAGCCCTCGTGGTCTGCGACGAAAAACCCCTCCTGCAGCGAATTCACCAGTGCGTTGCGGAATTTGTCGCGGTCGGCCAGCCCCTCGGCGCGAGCCCGCTGTTCCGCGTAGCGCTTGTTGCCGTCGATGAAGCCGCGCATGGCAACGTCAAGGGGAACCAGCAGCTGCAGCAGGAATTCCAGCGCGATCGGCCCATCTATGCGCACGTCTTTGGCGATCTCGAAAACCAGCCGGACGTGGTTCTCGACGATTTCGAGCAGGCTGACTTGATCCTGCAGGGCCGTGCGACCGAGCTCGTAGCCGATCGCCAGACTGGCCTCGTCGCGGGTGTCCAAGTAGGCGCGCAACGCGGCGGCGTACTGGGCGTGGAAGCTGTACGTGGAGATGTGGTCGCTCATGTCGAGGCCCCCCTGTGACGTGCGGTCAGCACCATCGCATCGTCGGATTCCTTGGCGTGCTTGCCGAGAAGTTCCTCGGCGATGGCCGCAGCGGGGGCCGCGAAGTCGATGTGGTCCAGGCAATCTTCGGCGATTCCATCGGTTCTCATCACGAGTAGGTCGCCGGGGCGAATCGAAACTACCTGCGCGGGCCTGATTTCGGGTATGCGGTAGCCGACGATGCCCGCGGTGAGGCGTGTGCTGGAGCGGATGGTGATTCCGGTCGGTGCCTTGGCCACCAGATCGGCAGAGACGTTGCCGACACCGGTCCACGTCAGCGTGTTGGCGGCAAAATCCAACCGCGCCAACGTCATTGCGACTCCACGGGTGCCGGTCAACACTCGGTGGCAGAGCTGAATCAAAACCTCGATCCGCTCGGAACGGGCGCGGTGGACCGCATCGATGGCGCGCAGCGCGGCCTCCGCGGCGGCAGGCCCGTGGCCGAGGCCGTCCAATACGCCGAACAGCGCCGCCCGCCCGTCGATGTCGACGGCGATACCACGATCGCCGGAGGTGTACTCGCTGGGCAATGGGCGGCCCGCCCTCGCCCACTCGATGGGTCCGAACCGGCCGCTTTCATGCACGGGGTGGGACCCATTTCCACATTTCGATCACGGTGCCCTGACCGACCGTGGATTCGACCACCAACCGGTCCATCAGCCGGCGCGCGCCCGGTAGCCCCATCCCCAGTCCGCGGCCGGTCGAATATCCGTCTTCCATCGCGCGTTCGATGTCGACGATCCCGGGCCCCTGATCCTCCGCGCGCACCACCAGCGCCTTGCGGCCTTCCCGGTCGGCCACCCCGACCCGGACCGAGCCGCGGCCGGCGTAGCTGGTGATATTGCGGGCGATTTCCGAGATCGCCGTGGCGATCATCGTGACGTCGGTCAGCGAGAATCCCAAGTCAAGGGCGAGCTGGTGTCCCGCCTTGCGGGCGTCGACGATGTCGTCGGGATTGTCGATGGCGACGACGATATCAGCCGCCACCATCGCGCCCGATCGTCGGTTTCCGCTGTGTCAGTTGACGATTCAGCAGGGACAGGCCCTCTTCGAGGTCCAGAGCGGTGTTCATGTCGTCGAAGGCCAGACCGAGCTGGACCATCGCGAAGGCCACCTCCGGCTGCAGGCCGACGATCACCGTGTCGGCGCCGCGCAGCCGGGTCATGTGCGCGATCGTGCGCAGCGACCGGGCCGCGAAGGAATCCATGACGTCGATCGCGGTGACGTCGACGATGATGCCCTGCGCGCGGAACCGGCTGACGCGCTCCATCAGGTCGTAGCGCAGCCGTTCGGCGTCGGAGTCGGACAGCGCGGCCTGCACCGAGGCGATGAGGATCGAACCCTGCTTCAGGATCGGTACTGGCATGCGGCGCTCGCGTTCCTAACTGTCACCCGGTCTGCTCGCCGGTACGAGTCACCTCGTAACCCAGCAGTCGCTCGGCTTCCTCGATACCGCCCTGCAGGTCACCGACCGCGTTCATCTTCGACAGGTCCAGGCCGATCGTCACCAGCGTCAGCGCAATTTCGGAGGACAGGCCGGTGATGATCACGCTGGCGCCCATCAACCCCGACGCGTCGACGGTCTGCACCAGGTGGTTGGCCACCGTCGAGTCGATGGTCGGTACACCGGTGATGTCGATGACCACCACCTTCGCGCGGTTCGCGCGGATGGCGCGCAGTAGCTGTTCGGTGACCTGGCGGGCGCGCTGGCTGTCCAGCACGCCGATGATCGGCAGGATCAGCAACTGCTCACGCACCTGCAGCACCGGGGTGGAGAGTTCCCGGATCGCCTCCTGCTGCTGGCGGATGATGCGCTCACGTTCCTGCACGAAGCTGACGGCCACGGTGTTGGCGATCCGGTTGGCGGCCGGTTCGTAGGCGTCCAGCACCCGGTTGAGCATCTCGAACTCGGCCTGGTACTTCTCGAACAGCGAGCGCGCCAGCACGTCGCGGAGCAGCAGGACGATGCCGACGACCTCGTCGGTTTCCACGCCCCGCGGGATGATGCGTTCGGACAGGTCGCGGGCGTAGGCCTGCAGCGCCTCGACGCTACCGGTCTCGAGCACCTCGACGTAGTTGTCGTAGACGGCCGTCGCTTCGGAGAAGAGTTCCTCGGGGGTCATCGCGGTGAGCAGCTCGGCCTCGGTGATGCGGCGGGCCCATTCCTCCCTCAGGACGGTCCGATTGCGCCGCAGGTGCTGGACGAGCTGGGGCAACAGCCCCTCGCTGGAAATGCCGACGACTTGCGCTGTGGTGCCGGTACTGTTGAAATCCGACGGCGAATCTGACATCTGGCCTCCCGAATGACCGGTCACGCCCTGCGGTCTGCAGTTCCTTTTTGCGAGACTAGCCTGGGTTGTCGCGGGGCACGTGTAGAGGGCATATTCTTCTCGCAGTTCGTAACGCAGGCTAGGGTTGAACCACGCTTAGGCACCCAAGGCCCAGGACAAAGGATTGCCATTGTCAGCTCCTGATTCGATTACCACGTTGGTTGAGGACCACGACGGCGTTTCCGTGGTCAGTGTCAGCGGCGAAATCGATTTGGTCACGGCTCCTGCGCTGGAACAGGCCATCGGCGCGGTCGTCGCGGAAAGTCCCACCGCATTGGTCATCGATCTCTCGGCGGTGGAGTTCCTCGGTTCGGTCGGGCTGAAGATCCTGGCCGCGACGTACGAGAAGCTGGGCAAGGACACCGGGTTCGGCGTGGTCGCGCGCGGCCCGGCCACCCGGCGGCCGATTCATTTGACCGGTCTGGACAAGACCTTCCCGCTGTATCCGACGCTCGATGACGCGCTGACCGCGGTGCGGGACGGCAAACTCAACGGCTAGCCACCGGGCCGCCGCGCGCCATGGGTGTCGATCATCCGGAAGACGATCAGCGATGGGACCGCAGCCAGCGCGGTGAAACCGAAATCGAACGGCTGGACCGCAATTGGAACAGCCTGCTGCAGGAGCTGCGCGTGGTGCAGACCGGCGTCCAGCTGCTCACCGGGTTCTTGTTGACACTGCCGTTCCAGCAGCGCTTCGACGTTCTCACCGGGCCGATGCGGATCGTGTATTTGGCGACGGTGGGTTGTTCGGTGGGCGCAACGGTGCTGCTGATCGCCCCGGTCGCCATTCACCGGCTGCTGTTCAGGCGGCACCGCCTCCAGGCGCTGGTGTCGGCCGCGCACCGGTGTGCCTACGCCGGGCTGGCGTTGCTGGGCGCGGCGCTGACCGGGGTGACGGTCATCATCTTTGTCGCGGTGGCCGGGGCGACGGTGGGGTTCATCGCCGGAGCGTGCGCACTGGGGCTGTTTGCCATCTTCTGGTGGGCGTTACCCCTGTCGCTGCGCACGCATGGAATGTAGTCAGCCGCCGGACGCCAGCTCGGCGATCCGGGTGGTTTCCAGGTGGTCGAGCAGGTCTTGCGGGTCGGCGAAGATCGGGTCGGCCCCGGCCTCCTGCAGCTCCGCGCGGGCGATGCCGCCGCTGAGCAGCCCGATGCACGGCACGTGCGCGCCCGTCGCGGCATGCGCGTCCCATACCGCGTCGCCAACGAACACGGCGTGCCCGGCATCCACCCGGGCCCGGTCCAGCGCGACCCGCACGATGCCCGGCTCGGGTTTGGCGGTGTCGACGTCGCGCGACGACGTCGTCTCGGAGATCACGTCATCGCAATCGAGCACCTTGCGCAAGATCTCCAACTCGTCCTCGGGCGCCGAACTGGCGAGCACGACCTGCAATCCCAGCTCGGCGACGCGGCGCAGCAACGCGCGCGCTCCGGGCAACGGTTCCAGCAGCGCGGTGATCTCGCGGTAGTACCGGCTGTGCTTGTCGCTGAGGCGCTCCTGCACGTCATCCGGCGCGTCATCTGACAGCGTCCGCACCAGCCTCGAGCCGTCCATGCCGATGCAGCGGTGGATCTGCCACGACGCCACCACGATGCCTTCGTCCTCGAACGCGCGCTGCCACGCGTGGACGTGCAGGTAGTTGGAATCCACCAGGGTTCCGTCGACGTCGAACAGAACGGCGGGTGCGCCGCCGGCGTCCGGTCGCAACGTCATGTGGCGGGCATACCCATGCCGGGGCGCGCTGACACCAGCCAGCCGCCAGGCCTGGCGGAGAACCGCGAAACCGCAGCGGCTTTCGGCTCCCCTTCCGTGCCAATAGCGCTGGCGCTCAGCGGTTCTCGCGGGTGCCGCCCGGTCGGTGAGGCCCGATCCGCGGAGCAGACCTCCTGGCGCGGGAACGGAAGCGTAGCGCGGCCGAAATTTCTTTCCCCGGATTGGTGTAGGGCGTGCGTGAACGGGGTACTGCCTGCGCCACGGGTGAGTACAGGAAAGTGCGTCAGCCCGTTTGAGAGCAGGGAGGAACTCCGATGGCGACCACCACTGACTACGACGCACGCCGTGTATCCGACAACGACACCCAGGACAAGTCCTCGCTGCGCGAGCTGGCACCGACCCTGCACGGGACCGGCACCACCGTGGTCGACGAAGACCCCAATGATGTGCACTTCTTCGAGCTGCCCGGCGCCGACCTGTCCTCAGAGGAGCTGACGGTGACCGTGATCCCCCAGCGCTCCGACGAGTTCACCTGCTCGAGCTGCTTTTTGGTGCAGCACCGCAGCCGGTTGCGTCGCTCCAGCTCCGGCCTCCCGGTCTGCGCCGACTGCGCCTGACGGCCGATAACTTCCCCTTCGGCCGCGCGGCAGCGCTGCCTCGCGCCTGCGCCGAAATGTCAGGGCCTTGAACTAGGTTCACGGACAAGTCTGCGTCGGCGCGAACGGCACGTTGAGGAGTCATGGAGAAGGTTCTCGGGTCGCTCCTCTTGCCGGGGTTAGCTCTCCCTTGGTATTTCACGCAGAAGGCCACCGGCAGCCCGCCGGCGGGATTCCTGGCCGGCCTCGCCGGGCTCGCGCTCGCGGTCGCCGTCCTGTGGTGGCTTTCGGTGCAGCGGGACCGCCATCTGGCCGACGCGCACCGTCGCCGCGACCTCAAATACGCGAAATCCGGACTGCGGGCGATCGATCGAATGTCGGGCACCGAGTTCGAGGAATTCGTCGCCGCGCAGCTGCGCGTCGCCGGCTACGGCGTCACGCCCACGGCGAGCACCGGCGACTACGGCGTGGACCTCATCGCCAAGAAGGACGGCATCCGCATGGCGGTGCAATGCAAAAGGCTGGGCAAGGCCGTCGGCATCGCCGCGGTGCAACAGGTCGTCTCCGGGTCGCGCCATCACGGCTGCAATCGGACGGTCGTGGTGACCAACCAGACGTTCACCAAGGCGGCACGGCAGTTGGCCAACACCCACCAATGCCGTCTGGTAGCGCGCACGCAACTGCAGAACTGGACGCGGGTGGCGCCCATCCCTGCGCGAGACCCTCGCCGCGCGCCCGGCGTCACGCCGGGCAGCGGCGCCGGAAATCGGTAGAACCCGCGAGATACCCTGGCTCGCAGAGGATTCGATGGCGCCGATGCGTTCGCCTCAGCGCCGCGTTGCGTCCTCGATGACCCGGCGCGCGATATCGCGCAACGGGGTGTTCATGCTCTGCGACAGTTTGATCAGCGTGTTGAACGCCGTGTGGTCATCGAGGTCATAGCGCTCCATCAGGATGCCTTTGGCCTGCCCGATCTTGTCGCGGGTGCTCAGGGCTTCCCTGAACTGTTGGGTGCGCACGACGTTGCTCCACGCCAGGGCGCCCAGCGTGGCGAAGACGGCGGCCACCCGGCGAGAGTCGTCGGAAAACGCGTGCGGGCGTTCGGCATAGAAGTTCAGCGCTCCCATGCTGAGCTCGTCGGCGTACATCGGCAACGACAGGACGCTGCGAACCGGCGTGTGCGCGAGCGCGTCGGCCTGATACTTCGGCCAACGCGAGTCGGTACCGAGGTCGTTGATGATGACGACCTTGCGGGTCCACGCGGCGTGCACGCACGGCCCCTCGAGGTGGCGTTGCTGGAACTCGTCGAGCAACCTGGCGCAGTCGTCGGTGACCGAGGGGGTGCTGACCTCGTTGTGCCGGCTGGTGACGGTGATCCCCGCCTCCTGCGCCCCGGGCACCCAACGCGCCGCAGCCCTGGTCAGCTCATCGAGCACCTGAGGGAAGTCGGCCGCGTCCGCCGAATAGATGTCGCGCAGAACGTCGGTGAGCAGGGTGAAATCGTCAAAATTGGTCAATGAATATCGCCTTCGTGCGTCGAGACCGGTTACAGGCAAAATCCCGCGCCGTTCCAGCAGCCTGCGGTCTCGCGAGGCGATCATGTGTCAGTTATGACGGCGACGAATGTCAATGCTGTCTGCTCAGCATTACGGTGAGATGCACTATATCGGCCGGGTTTTGGGCGATTGCGCCCGACACCGGCCCGGGCAGATGATCCGGCCCGGCGATGACCCGCAGGGCAGCGGATGAGCGATACCTGACTGGTCGGGGTGGCGGGATTCGAACCCACGGCCTCTTCGTCCCGAACGAAGCGCGCTACCAAGCTGCGCCACACCCCGCCTGAAGCTCCGACAGCCTATCGCACCGGGCCATCGGCTGGCCAAACCGCGGTGCGCCACGTCACTTCCACGAGCACGAACGCTCGAATTCCAGCAGCGCCGCGGCCGGGCCCGTCGGGTCCAGTCCCTGCGCCGCGACCCAGTCGTCGCTGAAGTAGGTGTCGCGGTAACGGTCGCCGCTGTCGGCGAGCAGCGTCACCACCGAACCGCTGCGGCCCTCGGCGACCATCTCGGCGAGCAGGCCGAACGCGCCCCACACGTTGGTGCCCGTGGAAGGCCCCACCCGACGCCCCAAAACCGCGCTGACATGGCGAGCGGCCGCGACCGAGGCCGCGTCCGGGACGGCCACCATGCGGTCGACCACGCCGGGGAGAAACGATGGCTCTACCCGCGGGCGCCCGATGCCCTCGATCCGCGACGAGCCGGGCATCACTACGTCGTTTAGGTCGTCCCGCCCGTGGGCGTAGGCGGGGAAGAAGGCGGAGTTCTCGGGGTCGACGACGCACAACCGGGTGGCGTGGCGCCGATACCGGATGTAGCGCCCGATCGTGGCGCTGGTTCCGCCGGTGCCGGCGCCGACCACGATCCATTCCGGAATGGGAAAGCGTTCCTCGCGCATCTGCTCGAAGATCGACTCGGCGATGTTGTTGTTGCCCCGCCAGTCGGTGGCGCGTTCGGCGTTGGTGAACTGGTCGAGGTAGTGCCCGCCGGTTTCGCGGGCGACGTGCTCGGCCTCCGCGTACACCTCGCTGGCACTCTGCACGAAATGGCAACGGCCGCCGTGGCCTTCGATCAGCGCCACCTTCGACGCGCTCGTCGCCGCGGGCATCACCGCGACGAACGGCAAGCCCAGCAGGGCCGCGAAATAGGCCTCCGACACCGCCGTCGACCCCGACGACGCCTCGACCACGGTGGTGCCCTCGTCGATCCAGCCGTTGCACAGCGCGTAGAGAAACAGCGAGCGGGCCAACCGGTGCTTGAGACTGCCGGTGATGTGTGTCGTCTCGTCCTTGAGGTACAGCGCGATGTCGGCGCTGGTGCCCCACGCCGATGGCAGCGGATAGCGCAGCAGGTGGGTGTCGGCGCTGCGACGGGCGTCGGCGTGGATCAACCGGATCGCTTCGTCTGTCCAGCAGCGTGATCGGCTGCGGACCGCGATCCGGCTCCCGTCGGTCAACGCACCGAAGCTGTTGGCTGCGAACGGCTCAGGTCACTGGCCGCGTCGCGGTCGCCCATCGGGGTGGCGATCAACGTCAGCATGGTCGCCTCCGGCCGACAGCAGAACCGCACCGGCGCGAACGGTGAGGTTCCCATCCCCGCGGAGACGTGCAACTGCATGTGCGCGCCCCACCGCGACGGCCCCTTCGCGCGCGAGCGGTCCAGGCCGCAGTTGGTCACCAGGGCGCCGTAGAACGGCAGGCAGACCTGGCCGCCGTGGGTGTGCCCGGCCATTACCAGTTGATAGCCGTCGGCGGCGAAGCGGTCCAGCACCCGGGGCTCCGGGGAATGCGTCAGCCCCAGCCGCAGGTTCGCCGCCGGACTGGCCGGCCCCGCGACGGTGTCGTAGCGGTCCCGGTCGAGGTGCGGATCGTCCACGCCCGCGGCCGCGACGTGCAGCCCCGCCACCTCGAACTCGCGCCGAGTGTGGGTGAGGTCGAGCCAGCCGCGTTCGGTGAACGCCGCACGCAGGTCCTGCCAGGGCAGCGGCTCGCCGCGCACCCGGTGCGACGGGTTGGTCACGTAGTTGATCGGGTTCTTCAGGCGCGGCCCGAAGTAGTCGTTGCTGCCGAACACGAAGACCCCCGGGCGCGAGAGCAAGTCACCCAGGGCCTGGACGACCGCGGGGACGGCCTTCGGGTGGGCCAGGTTGTCGCCGGTGTTGACCACCAGGTCCGGCTCCCAGCCGGCCAGCTCTCGCAGCCACGCTTGTTTGCGCCGCTGGCCCGGCGTCATGTGGAGGTCACTGATGTGCAGCACGCGCAGCGGGGTGGAGCCCGGGCTCAGTACCGGCATCGTGATCTCGCGCAGGACGAAGGCGTTGCGCTCGATGATCGCGGCATAGCCGAGGCCGGCGACGGTCGACGCGAGCGTGGCGGCGCCGGCACGCATCAGGACGGGCACGGCTCGGCGACGATGCGGGCCGCGAGGCGGCCCGGGGAGGAGCCGGGCAATCGGGACTTGAGCATCAGCCATGGTGGCAGCCTACTGCCGGTCGCGGACCGGCAGCGTATCTCGTGCGTCACGCCTCGCCGTAGGACGATGCGGCCGCGAAGCGGGGCTTACGGGGGCGGCGCGCCGGGCGGGGCCGGCGGTGGCGGCGCCATCAGGGGGATGGTGATCGGCGGCAGCCCCGGGATCTCGACGACCTGCGAGCCGACCGGCACCGGCGCCCCCTCGGGCGGTGGCGGCGGGGCGGGCGGAATGCCGTTGCTGACCTGAATGGTGATGATCGAGCCCGGAATCGTTGCGCCGCTTGGTGTCGTGCCGACCACCTCGCCCTGCTTTGCGCTGCTGTTGACGAAGTTGTTCTGGTCGGCGACCTGGAAGCCCGCCTCCTTGATGCGCTGGCGCGCCGCGTCGATGTCCAGGCCCGCCACACTCGGCACCCGCGACCCGGGTGAACCGTCGACGTAGCGCGGGTCCGTGGGCGGCAGCTGCACCGGCCCGAAGTTGGTGGCGATCGGCTTCATCGCGGTGAACCACGTGCGCGCGGGCTCGTTACCGCCGTACAGGTCGCCCTCGCCGCAGTGCCGCAACGGGGACGAACACAAATCCGTGGGGTTCGTGGAGTCGTCGTAGATGTAGTTGGCCGCCGCGTAGTGGTTGGTGAAGCCGACGAAGCCCGACGAACGGTGGGCTTCGGTGGTGCCCGTCTTGCCGGACATCGGCAGATCCCAGCCCGCCGCGCCGGCCGAGCCGGCCGCCGTCCCACCGCCCAACGCGTCCTTGCTCATCGCGTTGGCCAGGGTGTTGGCCAGACCCTCGGGGACGACCTGATCGCAGGTCTCGGTCGTCACCGCGACCTCATTGCCCTTGCGGTCGACCAGCTTGTCGATCGGGTTCGGCGGGCACCAGGTGCCGCCCGAGGCGAGCGTGGCCGCGACGTTGGACAGTTCCAGTGCGTTCACCTCGATCGGGCCCAGGGTGAACGAGCCGATGTTCTGCCGCTTGACGAAGTCGGCCAGGCTCTCGTTGCTGTCGGGGTTGTAGTCGCGGGCGGTGCCCGGATCGGCGTAGGACCGCAACCCGAGTTTGATCGCCATGTCTACCGTGCGCGTCACGCCGACCTGCTGGATCAGCTTGGCGAAGGCGGTGTTCGGCGACGTGGCCAACGCGTCGGTCACGTTCATCGACCCGCGGTAGTTACCGGCGTTGACCACGCACCAGTTGTCCTTCGGGCAGCCCTTGGCCCCGCCGCTACCCATGCCTTTCGCCTGGAATCGGCCCGGCACCTCGAGGGTGGCGTTGATGCCCATCCCCATGTCCAGGGCCGCGGCCGTGGTGAAGATCTTGAAGACCGATCCGGCGCCGTCGCCGACCAGGGAGAAGGGCTGCGGACGCATGGTTTGACCGGCGTCCACGTCCAGCCCGTAGGTGCGGTTGCTGGCCATCGCCATCACCTTGTGCGATGTCTTGCCGGGCTGGATCACGCTCATCACGCTCGAGATGCCCGGCAGCGTGGAGCTGGCGAACTTGTCGATGGCCGACTTGACCGGGAGCTGCACGTCCGGGTCCAGCGTCGTCTTGATCAGATAGCCGCCCCGGGCCACCTGCTCCTTACTGATCCCGGCCCGGGAGAGGTACTCCTGCACGTAGTCGCAGAAGAACGCCCGATCGCCCGCCGCGATGCAGCCACGGGGCAGCTCGTTGGGCTGCGGCAGGATGCCCAGCGGCGCGGCCTTGGCGGCCTGCAGCGCCTCGGCTTCCTGCGGGATGTTTTCGATCATGGTGTCCAGCACCAGGTTTCGCCGGGCGAGAGCGCCCTCGGGGTTGGTGTACGGGTTGAGCGCGCTGGTCGATTGCACCATGCCGGCCAGCAGCGCCGCCTGCTGCCAGTTCAAGTCGGCGGCGTTGATGCCGAAGTAGGTCTGGGCGGCGTCCTGCACCCCGAACGAGTTGTTGCCGAACGAAACCAGGTTCAGGTAGCGGGTCAGGATCTCGGGCTTGGTGAAGGTCTTGTCCAGTGTCAGCGCCATCCGGATCTCGCGCAGCTTGCGCGCCGGCGTGGTTTCCACCGCCGCACGCTTCTCCGCGTCGGTCTTCGCGGTGACCAGCAACTGGTAGTTCTTGATGTACTGCTGCTCGATGGTCGAACCCCCGCGGGTGTCCACGTCACCGCGCGCGTAACCCGCCAGCCCGGTCAGGGTGCCCTTCCAGTCCACCCCGTTGTGGTCGGCGAACCGCTTGTCCTCGATGGAGACGATCGCCAGCTTCATCGTGTTGGCGATCTTGTCGCTGGGCACCTCGAACCGGCGTTGCGAATACAGCCACGCGATCGTGTTGCCCTTGGTGTCGACCATCGTCGTCACCGCCGGTACCTCGCCCTCGAGCAGCTGCGCGGAGCCGTTGGCGACCACTTCCGACGCCCGATTGGACACCAGTCCTATGCCACCGGCGACGGGAAACAGGAGGGCGGTGGCGACGACACTGGCCAACAAACAGAACCCCGCGAGCTTCAAAATCGTGAGCGCGGCCGGGGGGCGGTCTGACATGGGTACTACAGTAGCGGCCCCCAGTCACGCCGCCACGCTGCAACTTCAGGCAAAAATTTCGGTGCCCGCGCGCCCCGGGCGCGCGTCGAAAATTTGCGGTTGCGTCACAGGTCAGACGGGTAGCCCAGTGTGCAAGATCACTTCGCCGGCCGATTTTTTGTACGAGACGGCACGCTCGTCCCAAAAAAAGCGTTATCGGACTGTTGCGCAATTGGCACCTGACCACCTAACTTAGACACACGGTGAGATTCAGGTAACACCGATGTACATGGTGAGGCGTAGATCGCAGGGTTGGATCTGCACCCAAGGAGGGCGGCCGTGACGGGCGGCCGGTAGGGAAAGGGAACGTTCGTGTCACCAATACGGCCGGCGGCGCGTAGGACAAACATTGCAGCCGCACAAGGTGTACTCCGCAGTGTCGATGCTGAAGAACGAATCGCTTGGGTCTCGAAGGCGCTGTGTCGCACCACCGATCCCGACGAACTGTTTGTCCGCGGGGCGGCTCAGCGCAAGGCGGCAGTGATCTGCCGGCACTGCCCGGTGATGCAGGAGTGCGCGGCAGACGCGCTGGACAACAAGGTCGAGTTCGGGGTGTGGGGCGGGATGACCGAGCGGCAACGCCGCGCGCTGCTCAAGCAGCACCCCGAGGTGGTGTCCTGGGCGGACTTCTTCGACAAGAGCAGAAGCCGCACCGCGGGCTGACCCGGCGCCGCAGCGCTGACGGCTCAACCCGCTATTGGGATGCGCCTTGAGCGGCGTGGCCGGACGGGTCGGTTCCTCAGCGGGCCGCTGCCCGGCCCGCATCGTCACCGACCGAAGTGATCTGGTCGGCGAGTGCCCGCAGCGCTTCCAGATCCGAAACGTCAAACGGCAGCGACGGGACGCCGACGACCGGGACGTGCGGATTGGCTCCGGTGAATCGGGACAGCAATCGGACTTCCCGCTTGGCGGTCTGCGCGCGGTCGGCATGAATCCGCAATACGGCCGCGGCCAGCGACGCGGCGTCGGAATCGCCCTCCTGTTCCAGCATCTCGGTGGCGTCGATCGCCCGCTCGGCCGGCAGGGAGCACAACGTTGGATGCGTGCGGTTCAAGACCAGCCCGGCCAGCGGCATCCCTTCCTGCGATAGCCGGTCGACGAAGAAGGACGCCTCGCGCAACGCGTCGGGCTCGGCCGCCGACACCACAACGAATTGCGTGCCACGCCTTTTCAGCAGCGCATACGTGCGATCCGCCTTCTCCCGGAAGCCACCGAAGGTGGCGTCCAGCGACTGCACGAACGCCGCGGCGTCGCCGAGCATCTGTGAACCCAGGATCGTCGACATCGCCTTCATGGCCAAACCCATTGCGCCGGTGACCAACCGGCCGATGCCACGGCCCGGTGCGAGCAGTAGACGCCACAATCGGCTGTCCATGAAGCTGCCCAGTCGCTTCGGCGCGTCCAGGAAGTCGAGCGCGTTGCGCGACGGCGGGGTGTCGACGACCACCAGGTCCCAGCGATCCTCGGCCAGCAGCTGACCCAGCTTCTCCATCGCCATGTATTCCTGCGTGCCCGCAAGCGAACTGGCGACGGTCTGATAGAACTGGTTGTCCAGAATCGCTTGTGCGCGACCGGGTCCGGAGTACTGGACCACCATTTCGTCGAAGGTGCGCCGCATGTCGAGCATCATCGCGTGCAGCTCGCCGGCAACCTCTGCCGCAAGCGGGACGCGCTGCGGCGTGTTGCCGAGGTCGTTGACCCCCAGCGCCTGCGCCAGCCGCTTGGCCGGGTCGATCGTCAACACGCAGACGTTGCGGCCGTATTCGGCGGCGCGCAGAGCGATCGCGGCAGCGGTGGTGGTCTTGCCCACGCCGCCCGCACCGCAGCACACCACCACCCGGTTGGATGTGTCGGCCAGGATAGCGGCCATATCAAGCGGTTTCGGTGTGGTGCTCATTGAACTCCCTGCTGTGCAAGCGATTCCGACAGTTCGTAAAGGCTACCCAGGTCGACGCCGTCAGAGATCGCGGGAAGTTGTAGCCGTGGCACCTTCAACGCGTCGAGCTGTTGGGCGATCTCGGAGCGCGTGGCGATCACCGTGGCATGCTCGATGGTCTCGGTCAGCAGCCCGGCGAAGTCGTTGTCGTTCAACGTGATTCCAGACTTTTCCAGTCCGGCCCGCACCGAGTCGGCGTCCACGTCGCCCTCGGCGGCCTTCGCCAGATCCGCCTGCTGCAGGTAGGACGGAATGTTGCGGTTCACGATCACGCTGCCGATCGGCAGCTGCATGTCGGCGAGCTCCTCGATGGCTTCGAGTGTCTCTTGGACCGGCAGCGCCTCCAGCAGGGTGACCAGGTGGATGGCGGTCTGCTCGGAGTGCAGCAGCTTCACCACGCCGTCGGCCTGCGAGTGCACCGGGCCGCCCTTGGCCAGATCGGAGACGGCCTTGGTGACATCCAGGAAGCGTGCGATACGTCCCGTCGGAGGGGCGTCGACGACGATCGCGTCGTAAACCGGGAGCCGGTTCTTGTCGTCGCGGATCACCGTCTCTTTGATCTTTCCGGTGAGCAGCACGTCGCGCAGGCCGGGTGCGATGGTCGTCGCGAATTCGATCGCGCCGATGCGGCGCATCGCGCGGCCCGCGATGCCCAGGTTGTAGAACATGTCGAGGTATTCCAGGAACGCGGCCTCGATGTCGATCGCCAGGGCGTTGACCTGACCGCCGCGCTCGGCGGTCGCGATCTTCACCTCCTGATACGGCAGGGGAGGGACGTCGAAGAGTTGCGCAATCCCTTGGCGGCCCTCGACTTCCACGAGCAGGACCTTGCGGCCCCCGGCGGCCAGCGTCAGCGCCAGCGCCGCCGCGATCGTCGACTTGCCCGTACCGCCTTTGCCGGTCACGAAATGTAAGCGGGCCTTGGTCAAGCGCGCCGGCCAGCCGACGGCGCTACCGCCGCTCGATGTGGTTGCCACCTTCGCATGCTAGCTGTACTGACCTGAGAGGTTAGGTACGCGGGTCGCGGGTGGTTGGCCGCCGAGTGCTGTGTGGCCGCGGTGGTGATTGTAGGTGTGTAGCCATCGGGGGAATTCGTCGCAACGTTCGGCGTCGCTGGTGTAGAGCCGGGCATAGGCCCACTCATCGGCCAGGGTGCGGTGAAAGCGTTCCACCTTGCCGTTGGTTTGTGGCCGGTATGGCCGGGTCCGGCGATGCTCGATGTCAACGAGCGCCTCACGGAATGCGTGGGAGCGATAGCAGGACCCGTTGTCGGTCAACACGTTTCGCACGGTGATTCCGCGCTGTTGGAACCATGTGTTAGCTCGTGACCAAAACTGGGCGGCGGTCTCCTTGCGTTCATCGGCGAGCAGTTCGCTGTAGGCCAGTCGCGAGTGTGCATCGATGGCGGTGTGCACGAAGTGGTAGCCCCGCCGTCCGTCGCGGTCCATAGCTGATTTGCCGCTGCTTTTGTCAGCGCGAGAATGGCGTCGGCCCGCTGATCGGCCCAGCAAGCGCCACCCACCGCCGGCAGGGATCCTGCCCAACTTCTTGACATCGACATGGACCAGCTCGCCGGGCCGGGCCGACTCCATCCGGCGTACCACCCGCCCGGTGGGACGGTCCAGCCAACGCAGTTTGGCCAGCCCGTAGCGGGTGAGCACCCGATGCACCGTGGAGGGGTGCAACCCCAGCAGATAGCCGATGCGGGCCGGGCCCCAGCGCCGTATCGTGCGGACTTTGATGATGCGCCGCTCGGTACGGGTCGGGGTCTGATGCGGGCTGCGATGGGGTCGTGAACTGCGGTCGACCATCCCCGCATCACCAAGCTCGCGGTAACGACCGGCCCAGCGAGCCGCCGTGGTCACCGAGACCTGGAAGCGTTCAGCAGCTCGCCGCAAAGTCCAGCCATCATCGACAACACAACGGGCCAAGCGCAGGCGTCCGGTTTCAGACAAAGGGGCATTACGGTGGGACACGAAGACCTCCGAGGTGATGAGTGCGTTCCTAGACAGCTCGCACTTCACTCGGAGGTCTTCGTCATGTCACCACGCCACGCCGTCACCAACGTCCGTGGTCAGTACAGCTAGCCCGGCCGGGCTAGCCGAAGCGGTTCACCTCCGACCGATAAGCTCGCCGCATGAGCCAACCGACCGCCTGGGAGTACGTCACCGTCCCGTTGCTGACGCACGCCACCAAACAGATCCTCGACCAGTGGGGGGCCGACGGCTGGGAGCTGGTGTCCGTACTGAACGGCCCGACCGGCGAACAGCACGTCGCTTACCTCAAACGCCCCAAGTAGAGATGAGCGCCCAGCCGTCCTGGAAGGCCCGACTCGGGGAACTGGGCCTCGCGCTGCCCGAAGTGGTTGCGCCGCTGGCCTCCTACGTGCCGGCGGTACGCACGGGCGATCTGGTCTACACCGCGGGCCAACTGCCGATGCACGCCGGAAAGCTGGCGGGCACCGGGAAGCTCGGCGCACAGGTCACCCCGGACGAGGGCAAGGCGCTGGCGCGGATCTGCGCGCTCAACGCGCTGGCGGCGGTCGACTCCCTGGTGGGCATCGATTCGGTGACCCGGGTGGTAAAGGTGGTCGGGTTCGTCGCCTCGGTGCCCGGTTTCAACGGCCAGCCGAGCGTCATCAACGGGGCCTCCGACCTGCTCGCCGAGGTGTTCGGCGATCGGGGCGCGCACGCGCGTTCGGCGGTCGGCGTCTCCGAGCTGCCACTGGACGCGCCGGTGGAAGTGGAGCTGATCGTCGAGGTCGGCTGAGGGCCGTGACCGAGGTTGCCGAGTCGCTGAGCCACCCCGCATACGGCAGGTTGCGGGCGGTCACCGACACGGTCTCGGTCCTGTTGGCCGACAACCCGGGCCTGATGACGCTGGAGGGCACCAACACGTGGGTGCTGCGCGGCCCGCGGAGCGACGAGCTGGTCATCGTGGATCCCGGGCCCGACGACGACGAGCACATCGCGCGGGTCGCCGCGCTGGGCCGCATCAGTTTGGTGCTGATCAGTCACCGGCACGGCGACCACACCGACGGCATCGACAAGCTCGTCGAGCGCACCGGCGCGACGGTCCGGTCGGCGGGCAGCGGCTTTCTGCGCGGGCTTGGCGGCGAGCTGGTCGACGGCGAGGTGATCGATGCGGCAGGCCTCAAGATCAAAGTCATGGCGACCCCCGGTCACACCGCCGATTCGCTGTCCTTCGTGCTCGACGATGCCGTGCTGACCGCCGACACGGTCCTGGGACGCGGCACCACCGTCATGGACTCCGAAGACGGCAACCTCACCGACTATCTGGAATCGCTGCACCGGCTGCGCGGGCTGGGCCACCGCACGGTGCTGCCCGGGCACGGGCCGGACCTGCCCGACCTGGACGCCGTCACGCGGGGATACATCGCGCACCGGCATGAGCGACTCGAGCAGGTGCGATCCGCGCTGCGCGAGCTCGGCGAGGACGCGGGTGCGCGCCAGATCGTCGAGCACGTCTACGTCGACGTCGACGAGAAGCTGTGGGATGCCGCCGAATGGTCGGTGCAGGTACAGCTGAATCACCTGCGCGGCTAGCGCGAGCTCGCCCGGCCAGCGTTCGCGAGCGTAACGGCATTGCGAAAGTGAGCGCCGGAAATCGCAGCCACGTTACGTTCGCGGGCCAAAGGGCGCGCGCTTACCTCGCTCGGCGTTGGATTCTCGCTCGGTCGCGCCCGCGCTTCGCGCGCGCTTACCTCGCTCGGCGCGCGAGCCGCTCGGAGTCCGAGATCAACACGCTCTTGCCCTCGAGGCGAATCCAGCCGCGGTGGGCGAAATCGGCCAGGGCCTTATTCACCGTTTCCCGGGAAGCCCCCACCAGCTGGGCGATCTCCTCCTGCGTCAGGTCGTGGGTGACCCGCATGGCGCCGCCCTCTTGGGTGCCGAAACGCTGAGCGAGCTGCAGCAGCTGCTTGGCCACCCGACCGGGCACGTCGGTGAAGATGAGATCGGCAAGGTTGTTGTTGGTGCGGCGCAGCCGTCGGGCCAGCACGCGCAGCAACTGCTCGGCGATCTCGGGGCGATCGGCGATCCACGCCCGCAGGGCGTCGCGGTCCATCGACACCGCACGCACCTCGGTGATGGTGGTGGCGCTGGACGTCCGCGGACCCGGGTCGAAGATCGATAACTCACCGAACATGTCCGACGGGCCCATGATCGTCAGCAGGTTCTCGCGTCCATCGGGCGAGCGGCGACCGATCTTCACTTTCCCCGCGACGATGATGTAGAGCCGATCCCCCGGTTCCCCCTCGGCGAAGACTGTGTGTCCGCGGGGGAAGTCGACGGGTTGCAGCTGCTTGGTCAGTGCTGTGACCGCGCCGGGCTCAACCCCTTGGAAGATTCCTGCCCTTGCCAGGATCTCGTCCACGTTGCCTCTTCAACTTTCCCAGAAAATTAGTGTGATACGGGCAGGCTGATCCCTTGCTCGCGTGACGAGTCTAGAGGAACGCCATTGTGTCTAACGTGCCAACGCTACACACGATTGGCGTGTCGAGGTGCCCTAAATTGCGGATTGACGTGCGAATGGCCGTGGATCCGCGTCGGCAGCGTCATCTCATCGCGGTCAACGAAGCCGATCGCAAACGACGGCGCGGCGTGGCGCGGCCCGGCGTTGCGCCCCGTCGAAACGGGGCCGGGCAGTTGCTCGAGCTCGCGTCGATGCAGGTATTCGAGCGCCTCGGGCATGCCCTCGGAGGCCAGCGTGTGCATATCGACGCCCCCCGCGCGCTCGAGGAATTCGTCGACATCGGCCACCGCCAGGGGATCATGGGTGAGCTCGGATTCGAGCCGCCCCAGACCTAGCGCCGCCAGCATCAGCAGCGCCGGAACCCCGGCTACCAGCAACCATGACACACGAAGAGTAAACATGGCCTTGCATCAACACGAGGTCTCGGCGAGATCACGAAATCAGTACTCTGTCGTAGGTGACAGTGGCAAAGTCGTCCGGGCGCTCGAAATCAACGCCGGCCCAGCCCGGCGACGACGAGGCGCGGCGCTGGTCGCAGGAATCCCGAGTCGCCTTGGTACGACGGGCGCGCCGCATGAATCGTGCGCTGGCACAAGCGTTTCCGGACGCGCACTGCGAGCTGGACTTCACCACGCCGCTGGAGCTGACGGTCGCCACCATCCTGTCCGCGCAGAGCACCGACAAGCGGGTCAATCTGACGACGCCTGCGCTGTTCAAGCGGTATCCGTCCGCGCTGGATTACGCCCAGGCCGACCGCGCCGAACTGGAAACCCTGATCCGCCCGACCGGCTTTTTCCGTAACAAGGCGTCCTCGCTGATCGGCCTCGGCCAGGCGCTGGTGGAACGGTTCGACGGCGAGGTGCCGTCGAGCATCGGCGAGCTGGTCAGCCTGCCCGGTGTGGGACGCAAGACCGCAAACGTGATCCTGGGGAACGCGTTCGGGGTCCCCGGCATCACCGTGGATACGCATTTCGCGCGGCTGGTGCACCGGTGGCGCTGGACCGCGGACAAGGACCCGGTCAAAATCGAACACTCCGTCGGCGAGCTCATCGAGCGCAGTGAGTGGACCATGCTGAGCCACCGGGTGATCTTCCACGGCCGCCGGGTGTGCCACGCGCGCAAACCCGCATGCGGCGTCTGCCTGATCGCCAAGGATTGCCCGTCCTTCGGCCTGGGGCCCACCGAGGCGCCGTTGGCCGCGCCGCTGGTGAAGGGCCCGGAAACCGAGCACCTGCTCGCGCTGGCCGGGCTGTAGCCCGCGGCGGAACCGACTCGCACGGGGACCGCATGCCGATCTGGAGGCCGACGCTCACCCGGAAGGCTCGCTGGCACATCGCGATTCTGGCGGTGGTGGTGGCGCTGATCGCGGCGCTGGTGGCGCAGCTGCGCGACCAGCCCGCCCCGCCGGGGGGCGGTCGTGGCGACCAGACAGCCGCGGACCGGGAACACCGCGACGCCGATACCCCCGCGGCGCTGGCGGGCCCGCGGCAACGGGCCGGACTGCCGCCGTGTCCCGGCGCCGGAAGCGGTCCCGGCCCCGAGGCGCTGCGCGGTGTGACGGCCGAGTGCGCCGCCGACGGGTCGGTTGTCGATGTGGCGAGCGCGGTGGCCGGGCGCCGGGTGGTCCTCAACTTTTGGGCGTATTGGTGCGCGCCGTGCGCCGCCGAATTGCCCGCGATGGCCGAGTATCAACGACGGGCCGGTTCGGACGTGACGGTGGTGACGGTGCATCAGGACGAGAACGAGACCGCCGCCCTGCTGCGGCTGGCCGAGCTCGGCGTTCGGCTGCCGACCCTGCAGGACGGTCGTCGCCGGGTCGCGGCCGCGCTGCGGGTGGTAAATGTGATGCCCGCGACGGTGGTTCTGCGGCCGGACGGTAGCGTTGCGCAGACGCTGCCGCGAGCCTTCACCACTGCCGACGAGATCGCGGCGGCGATCGGAACCGACAGGGGATAAGCGGAAAAATTGAACCGACTGGAGGGGCCGTGAGTGCTGGGGGTTCGCCCCTGCGGAATGGGGACCCCGCTCCCGCGCGCGGGACCGTTCCGCTGACGCCTGACGCCTGCCCACCCTGGCTGCGTCCGCTGGTCGACAGTGTCGACGACATCCCCGATGCCGCCCGGCGCCGGCTGCCCGCCGACGTGCTGGCGATGATCACCACCAAGGCCGCGTCGGCGGTCACCGCCCTGCGCGGAGGTGCCCGCGAAGCCGCTGTCCTGGTGCTGTTCTCCGGCCCGCAATCCGGATCGCCCGGCGGCGGCCCGCCCGACGACGCCGACCTGTTGGTCACCGTGCGGGCGTCGACCTTGCGCCACCACGCCGGCCAGGCGGCGTTCCCCGGCGGCGCCGCCGACCCCACCGACGACGGCCCGGTGGCCACCGCGCTGCGCGAGGCTCACGAGGAAACCGGCATCGACGTCAGCAGGCTTCATCCCCTGGCCACCATGGAACGGATGTTCATCGCGCCCTCGCAGTTTCACGTCGTTCCGGTGTTGGCGTACTCGCCGGATCCCGGCTCGGTCGCCGTCGTCAACGAGGCCGAGACGGCGATCGTGGCGCGAGTTCCGGTGCGCGCCTTCATCAATCCGGAAAACCGGTTGATGGTGTACCGCGGCGACCTCGGCCGCCGGTGGGCCGGGCCGGCGTTTCTGCTCAACGAGATGCTGGTCTGGGGATTCACCGGCCAGGTGATCTCCGCACTGCTCGACGTCGCCGGCTGGGCGCGGCCGTGGGACACCGCCGACGAGCGGGAGTTGGACGCGGCGATGGCGCTGGTCGGTGAACGGGGTGAGCCGCCGCGATGAACATGAACTCGATGACCCCGTCGCAGTGGCTGGATATCGCCGTACTGGCGGTCGCCTTCATCGCGGCGGTGTCGGGCTGGCGGTCAGGGGCGCTGGGTTCGCTGCTCTCGTTCGTGGGGGTGCTGCTCGGCGCGATCGCAGGGGTGTTACTGGCGCCCCACCTCGTCAGCCACATCGCCGCGCCGCGCGCCAAATTGTTTGCCGCACTGTTTTTGATCCTCGCGCTCGTCGTCATCGGCGAGGTCGCAGGCGTGGTGTTGGGACGCGCCGTTCGGGGCGCAATCCGCAGCCGCTCCATCCGGACCCTCGACTCGGTCATCGGGGTCGGAGTCCAGCTCGTCGTGGTGCTGACCGCCGCGTGGCTGTTGGCGACGCCGCTGACGCAGTCGAAGGACCAGCCGGAGCTGGCGGCCGCGGTCCGGGGTTCGCGAGTGTTGGCTCAGGTCAACGAGGTCGCACCACCGTGGCTCCAGACGGTGCCCAAGCGACTGTCCGCGCTGCTCAACACATCCGGGCTGCCCGCGGTGCTGGAGCCGTTCAGCCGCACCCCGGTCATCCCGGTCGCCTCTCCCGACCCCGAGCTGGCCAGCAATCCGGTGGTGCAGGCCACCGCCCCCAGCGTGGTCAAGGTGCGTAGCCTGGCGCCCAGTTGCCAGAAAGTGTTGGAGGGCAGTGGATTCGTGATCGCGCCCGACCGGGTGATGACCAATGCCCACGTGGTGGCCGGTTCCAACAGCGTTCAGATCTACGCCAGCGGCAACCCCCTCGACGCCACCGTGGTGTCCTATGATCCGTCGGTCGACATCGCGATCCTGGCGGTCCCCAACTTGCCGCCGCCCCCGCTGCCGTTCGCGCAGAGCGAGGCGAAAACGGGCGCCAGCGTCGTCGTGCTGGGTTATCCGGGCGGGGGCAATTTCACCGCGACCCCGGCCAGGATCCGGGAGCTGATCAAGTTGAGCGGGCCCGACATTTACCGGGACCCGGCGCCGGTCACCCGCGACGTCTACACCATCAGAGCCGGTGTGGAGCAAGGCAATTCGGGCGGACCGTTGATCGATCTCGACGGCCACGTGCTCGGTGTGGTGTTCGGCGCGGCGGTCGACGACCCCGACACCGGCTTCGTGCTGACCGCCGACGAGGTGGCCGGACAGCTCGCCAAGATCGGTGACACGCAGATGGTGGGCACCGGGTCCTGCGTCAGTTGAGCCTGGCGCGGGACCCGTGCACCTGGTCGAGGAACCTCGTCAGGTGCCTGTTGACTTCCTCGGGGGCCTCTTCGTGGCTGAAATGCCCTGCGCCCGCGATGGATACGTAGCGTCCCTGCGGCGCATAACGCTGGGTCCGATCGACCGGATCGGCCAGCACGTAGGGATCCGCCTCACCGCGTAGGTGCAACAGCGGCACACTGAGCTGCTGACACATCGACCTCATGAACCGCCGGCCTTCGTCGCGCAGCTGGCTGCGCGCCGCCCAGCGCTGGTATTCCAGTGCGCAGTGCGCGGCCCCCGGGATCTGTATCACCGTCCGCAGATGGCCGATGGTCTCGGAAAAGTCCTCGGATGCAAGCCATTTCCCGCAGCTACGGCTGCGGACCAGGCGCTCGATCTCGACCCCGTTGTCGCGGGTCAGCAGGCGCTCGGGCCACCACGGCACTTGGTAGGGCAGCAACGTCTGCAGCAGCGCATAACCCTGGTCGCGTCGCGTCAACGTGGATCGCCGCAACGCCGCCGGGTGTGGGGAGCTGATCAGGGCGATGGCCGACACCAGCCGCGAATGCAGCAGCGCGGTCGCCCAGCAGGCCAGCCCGCCGTCGGCGTGGCCGACCAACGTCGCCGAGGAGTGCCCGAGCGCGCGGATGAGTCCGGCCGTGTCCCCGGCCAGCGTCCAGCCGTCGTACCCGCGGGGCGGCTTGTCGCTGCCACCGTAGCCGCGCAGGTCGACCGCGACCACGCGCGCACCGGCCAGGCCGCGCAGCTGATGGCGCCAGGACCACCAAAACGAGCCGAATCCGTGCAGCAGCATCACCAACGGCCGCGCCGTCGGCGGCAGGCCGCCGGCATCGCGGGCCCCAACGGCCTCGACGACGTGAAAACGGATGCCGTTGGCGTGCACATCCACGTGGCGCCACGGCCCGTCGATGCGGGTTACCGACGGATCCGGCGGCGCCATCTACCCACCCGAGGCATCGTCGCCCCGCTTGGCGTGCCTGCCGTGGGACTGGGCGAGTTCCTTGGCCTGGAATTGCGGTCCGGCGGCCTTGTCATGGCCCGGCGTGAGCGCCGTACGGGTCTCCTTGACCGATTCGATCGTCTGGCGCGGCCCGCGAATCCGGCGGACCTTGAGGAAGCCCAGCAGGGCCAGCGCGGCGCCGACGAACACCATGACCCCGAAGACGATCAGGTAGGACACCCAGCGCCACAGCCACGTGTCGAGCAATTCGGCGACGAAGAAGAAGAAAAAGAAGGTGGAGTAAAACAGCACCACCAGCGCGGCGATGAAGAAAACGCTACCGGTGAGCCCTTTTTTGACGTCGCGGGTAATTTCGGCCCGGGCCAGTTCGACTTCGGCGCGCACCAGCGTGGAAACCTGGGTCGTCGCATCCTTGATCAGGTCGCCGATCGACGACTCGGCGGGCTTGGCGTGCGGGTCGGTCAACGGGATCGTGGTCAGCGTGCTGGGCACACCGTTCTTGCCATCGGCTTTGCTCACAGACCGTCCTCTTTCGTCGTCGCCAGGCTCGCTGTCGTCGCGGTTCATGTTGCCATGTGGCGCCTGGCCAGGAGAAGCCAGACGAGGCCGGCCGACCACCAGCGACCGCCCGGCGGCCAGTTCGGTTCGGACAGAAGGCGGTCGACGGGGACGCGCCGTCGAAGCGTTCGCCGCTTGTCGGCCGATTACACTCGGCCAAGCCGGTCGCGATGTCCGGCCGACCGATGGGAGTGAGGCTGTGCGGAGGGCGCACCGGTGCTTCTTGGTGGCGATGGTTGCCCTGCTCGTGGCCGTACTCGGCTCGCATGGCCATGCCGCCGCCGCCGATGTCAGGGTCCCGCTGGGCGGCGGGGCGGGCATCGTCATCAACGGCGACACGATGTGCACGCTGACCACCATCGGTGGCGATGCCGCCGGCGAGCTCATCGGTTTCACCTCCGCACACTGCGGGGGTCCCGGCGCCCAGGTCGCCGCCGAGGGCGCGGAGAACGCGGGCATATTGGGCACCATGGTCGCCGGCAACGACAACCTCGACTACGCGGTGATCAAGTTCGATCCGGCCAAGGTGACACCGGTGGCGAACTTCAACGGCTTTTTGATCAGCGGCATCGGTCCGGATCCGGCCTTCGGCGAGATCGCCTGCAAACAGGGCCGCACCACCGGCAATTCGTGCGGCGTCACGTGGGGGGCGGGTCAGAACCCGGGCACCATCGTGATGCAGGTCTGCGGCCAACCGGGGGATTCCGGCGCGCCGGTGACCGTCAACAACGAGCTGGTCGGGATGATCCACGGCGCGTTCAGCGACAACCTGCCGACCTGCATCGTCAAGTACATCCCGCTGCACACGCCGGCCGTGGTCCAGTCCTTCAACGCGATCCTGGGCGACATCAACGCCAAGCACCGCCCCGGTGCGGGGTTCAGCCCGCTGCCGGGCTGAACGACACCGATCTACTTCGCCGCCCTGATCGCGTCGAACACGCCGGGGTCGAGCAGGGTTGAGGTGTCGCCCAATTCGCGGTTTTCGGCGATGTCACGTAACAGCCTGCGCATGATTTTGCCGCTGCGGGTCTTGGGGAGTTCGGGCACGACGTGCACCTCGCGCGGACGTGCGATGGGGGAGATCTCCCGGGCCACCTCGACGCGCAGGTCGTCGACGATGCCGTCGTGCACCTCGAAATCCGCGCACAGGACGACGAACGCGCAGATCGCCTGGCCGGTCGTCTCGTCGGTCGCGCCGACCACCGCCGCCTCGGCCACCGCGACGTGGCCGACCAACGCCGACTCCACCTCGGCCGTGGAGAGCCGATGCCCCGACACATTCATCACGTCGTCGATGCGGCCGACCACCCAGATGGCGCCGTCGCGGTCGTAATAGGCACTGTCGCCGGCGAAGTACCAGCCCTGCTCGGCGAAACGGGACCAGTAGGTCTCCACGTAGCGGTCCGGATCTCCCCAGATGCCGCGCAGCATCGATGGCCACGGCTGGTCCAGCACCAGGTAGCCGGTGACGTGCTCACCCTGGTGCACGCCGGGGGCCAGCTCCTCGCCATGGTCGTCGACGATCTTCGCCGAGACACCCGGCAGCGGCCTCATCGCCGAACCCGGTTTGGCCGCAGCGACTCCCGGCAACGGGGAGATCATCGTGGCGCCCGTCTCCGTCTGCCACCAGGTGTCGACGATCGGGAGACTGTCGGCGCCGATCACCTTTCGGTACCAGCGCCACGCCTCGGGATTGATCGGCTCGCCGACCGATCCCAGCAGCCGCAGGCTGGACAGGTCGTGTGCGTCGGGGACCTCGCGGCCCCACTTCATGAACGTGCGAATCAGCGTGGGCGCGGTGTAATAGATTGTCACACCGTATTTTTCGATGATCTCGAAATGGCGGTGCTGGGTCGGGCTGTCGGGCGTGCCCTCGTAGAGAACCTCGGTGACACCGTTGGACAGCGGACCGTAGACACCGTAGGTGTGTCCGGTGACCCAGCCGATGTCGGCCGTGCACCAGAACACGTCGGTGTCGGCCTTGATGTCGAAGACGTAGTAGTGCGTGTAGGAAGCGTGCGTCAGATAGCCGCCGCTGGTGTGCACGATGCCCTTGGGCCGGCCGGTGGTTCCCGACGTGTACAGCAGGAACAACGGTTGTTCGGCGTCGAACGGTTCCGGGGTGTGGTCCGGGGATGCGGAGTCGACGACGTCATGCCACCACAGGTCGCGCTCGTCGTTCCAGGAAACGTCAATTCCGGTGCGCCGCACCACTATAACGTGTTCGATCGGGCTGTCCGGGTCGCAGACCGCCTCGTCGGCGGCATCCTTCAACGGCGCTGGCTTGCCGCGGCGGAACTGCCCGTCGCTGGTGATGAGCAGCTTGGCGTCGGCGTCGGCGATCCGGGCCTGCAGCGCTTTGGCGGTAAAGCCGGCGAACACCACGCTGTGCATGACGCCGAGCCGCGCGCAGGCCAGCATCGCGATCACCGCCTCGGGGATCAGGGGCAGGTAGATCGCGACGCGGTCACCGGCCACCAGACCGAGATCGGTCAGCGCGTTGGCGGCCTTGCACACTTCGGCTTGCAGTTGCGAGTAGGTCAGGCTGCGCTGATCGCCGACGGGCTCGCCCTCCCAGTGGATGGCGACCCGATCCCCGTGCCCGGCCTCCACATGGCGGTCCACGCAGTTGTACGCGACATTGAGCTTGCCGTCGGCGAACCACTTGGCGAACGGCGCGTCGGACCAGTCCAGCACATCGGTGAACGGCGTCGCCCAGGACAGCCGATTGGCCTGCGTGGCCCAAAAGGCCAGCCGGTCCTGCTCGGCTTCGCGGTAGAGGTCCTCGCCCGCGTTGGCCTGCTCGGCGAATTGCGCCGACGGGGGATACGACGAGGGGCCCGCAGAATTGGTTGCGGTCACTGGCTTCTCTCCTGTGTCGAGACTGCGCCGAGGGGTGGCCGGCGTCGCGCTGATCGGCCGACTGCGAGCCTAGCCCGGCGACGGCGAGCGCCGAAACGGCGCGAGTGAGGAGCCGGGCAATCGAGCCTAGCTCGGCGACGGCGAGCGGTAGTTGTGCCCCCAATCCGGGGTCAAAGGGTGCCCTCATGGCGGATAATCACCGTGTGCCGGGTCAAGGGCGGAGCATCCGCCGAC
The DNA here is from genome assembly GCF_976985695.1 of Mycobacterium sp. NTMscope_MAC_269. Taxonomy (NCBI): domain Bacteria; kingdom Bacillati; phylum Actinomycetota; class Actinomycetes; order Mycobacteriales; family Mycobacteriaceae; genus Mycobacterium; species Mycobacterium sp. NTMscope_MAC_269. The sequence continues at coordinate 3,900,777 of NZ_OZ335668.1, read as the reverse complement.
TAGCCCCCAGCTTTGCCGCGGCCGCAACGAGTTACGCCGCCGCGACGGCGCTGGGGTGGCCCGCATCGGCCATGCCGGCCGACACCGTCGACGCCCCGACACCGTGCTGGTCGGACCAGATCGCGGTGTCTGCCTCCCCCGCGGATGCCGCGGTGGGGCATCGCTCGGTGACTCTGCTCTTCACCCTTGCCGGCGGCGCGGAGCCCTGCACCATCGCCGGATACGCCGGGGTCGACTCGGGCGCCGGCGGCCCAGCGGTGCATGCGCGGCCAACGCCGCGCGGATACATGGGCGGCTTGCCCGACGGCGTCACCGTCCCGCCCACCGTCATCCTGTCCATCTCGACCCAGGGGCAGGCGGTCGTTGAGGGCATCGCCGTCGATGGCGGGGGAAAGCCGTGCCCCACCTACACGGACTTGCTCGTCAACCCGCCGGGCACTACCAACGTGGTGACCGTGTCGGCGACCATCGAGGCCTGCGAGCTGCAGGTGCATCCGGTCACCGCGGTCTGAGCCAGTCAGTCGGCTCTGGCCAGGCAGTAGACCCGCGCCGGGACGGGGTAGCCGATGCCCTTTTCGCCCGGCGGGCATTGGGTTTTGTCGGTGCTGCCCTCGATGCGCTGACCGACTCTGACCTGAAACCTGTTTGACTTGCCGCAGTCGCCCAACCTGATCGTCATCGCTTCGCCATCCTTGATCATCAGGTAGCACTGACCCTCTTTCAGATTGACCGCGAAACACAGGATCGTCGAGCTTTTGGTGAAGCGGTCATAGACTGAGTGCTCGCGTTTCCCGTCCGGACACGTGTCCGAGGCGTCTCCCTTGAACGCGAGTTCGTAGGTCGCGGCCGGGTCGGCGCAGCCGCGGCTCGGGGTTGAATCGAAACGCTTTGCCCTGTAGTCGCTTTCGGTGATGCAATCGCCCACCCGCAGGGAGGTGCCGGCTCGGTGCGACTCGCCTAACCTCTCGGCGTTGACGACGAGGTTCCCCAGGATCCCGAACGCCAGCAGGACGGTGCCGACGGTGATGAGGATGGTAGCCGACTTCGGTGTCCGCGGTCTCGGTGCATAACCGGGTGCATAGCCCGGATAGGGCGCAGCGGGATACCCCGGCGCGGCAGGGTAGGGGTAACCGGGGTGGACGGAATAGCCCTGGGGATACTGCGCCGGATAAGCGGGCGGCCGACGGCGGCTGCGCGAGCGGTCGACCAGACCAATGATCAGGCAGAGCAAGCCGATCGCAGGAATGCCGAACGCCGCCGCCAAGCGGCCCGCCTCATAGGCGACCCCCTCGGCAGCCAGGTAGGCGACGGTCACGGCCCGAGTTTATGTCGTCATGGCTGGCACGGGCACTTCACCGCGGGACGACTTCAGGCCCTAGGGTCGGGTGTCATGCGTCGGATGCGGACCCTGTCGGCCTTCCTGGTCCCGCTTACCGTCGCGATGTTGACGGTCACCTCGCTCGCCGGCTGCGGCGGCGGTGCGCTGAGCCCGGATCTGGTGGTGGTCAACGGCGGGGAACCACCGAACCCACTGATCCCGACCGGCACCAACGACAGCCAGGGCGGCCGCATCCTCGACCGGCTGTTCGCGGGACTGATGTCCTACGACGCCGCCGGCCACCCGTCGCCCGAGGTGGCGCAGTCGATCGACACCACCGACAACGTCAACTACCGCGTCATCCTCAAACCGGGTTGGACGTTCACCGACGGCTCGCCGGTGACAGCACATTCGTTCGTCGACGCCTGGAACTTTGGGGCTTTGAGCACCAATGCCCAATTGCAGCAAAGCTTCTTCAGTCCAATCGACGGCTTCGACGCGGTCGCCGGCCTGACCGGCGACGGTAAGCCGACGGCAACCACGATGTCCGGGCTGCGGGTGATCAACGACCGGGAGTTCATGGTTCGGCTGAAGGCGCCGACCATCGATTTCATATTGCGGTTGGGACACAGTGCCTTCTATCCGCTGCCGGAAGCCGCCTTTCGCGACATGAGCGCGTTCGGCCAGCACCCGATCGGCAACGGACCGTACCAACTCGCCGAGGGTCCCGACGGGCTCGCCTGGGAGCACAACGTCCGAATCGACTTGCGCCCCAACCCCGGTTACCGCGGCAACCGCAGGCCACACAACAAAGGCCTGAGGTTCGAGTTCTATGCGAACCTCGACACCGCCTACGCCGACCTGCTGTCGGGCAACCTCGACGTACTGGACACCATTCCGCCCAGCGCCCTTCCGGTCTACAAGCGCGACCTCGGCGACAAGGTAACAAGCGGTCCGGCCGCGATAAACCAGAGCCTCGATACACCGTTGCGGCTGCCGCATTTTGGCGGCGAGGAAGGCCGGCTGCGCCGGCTGGCGTTGTCGGCCGCCATCAACCGGCCGCAGATCTCCCGGCAGATATTCGTCGACACCCGCAGTCCTGCACGAGATTTCACCGCCAGATCACTGCCTGGGTTCGACCCGAATATCGTGGGCAGTAACGCGCTGGACTTCAATCCCGACCGGGCGCGGCATCTCTGGGCGCAGGCCGACGCGATCTCGGCGTGGAGCGGACGCTATGCGATCGCCTACAACGCCGATGCTGGACACCAGGACTGGGTGGACGCGGTAGCCAACAGCATCAAGAACGTGCTGGGCATCGACGCGACCGGAGCGCCGCAGCCCACCTTCGCGGGCTTTCGCACCCAGATCACCAACCGCAGCATCGCCACCGCGTTTCGCGCCGGATGGCAGGGCGACTACCCATCGATGATCGAGTTCCTCGCGCCGCTGTTCGCCTCCGGCGCGGGATCCAACGACGTCGGCTACTCCAGCCGGGAATTCGACGACGCGCTGGCGACCGCCGAAGCCGCACCCGACATGGCGCGTGCCACCGTGCTGGCCAACGAAGCCCAACGAATCCTCTTCCGCGACATGCCCGTTGTTCCGCTGTGGAACTACATCAGCATCCTTGGATGGTCGGCCGAGGTCAGCAACGTCACGGTCACCTGGAACGGGCTGCCCGACTACGAGAACATCGTGAAGGCTTGACATGGGTTGGTATATCGCGCGCCGCATCGCCGTCATGGTGCCCGTGTTCCTCGGCGCCACGCTGCTGATCTACGGACTGGTTTTCCTGCTGCCCGGGGACCCGTTGGCCGCGATCGCCGGCGACCGTCCGCTGACCCCGGCCGTCGCGGCGCAGCTGCGGGCCCGCTATCACCTCGACGACCCGTTCCTCGTGCAGTACTTGCGCTACCTCGGCGGTGTTCTGCACGGAGACCTGGGCCGTGCCTACTCCGGGCTTCCCGTCAGTGACGTTCTCGCACACGCGTTTCCGGTCACCCTGCGGTTGTCGTTGATTGCGCTCGCGGTCGAGGCGGTGCTGGGCATCGGATTCGGGCTGATCGCCGGCCTGCGGGCGGGCGGCCTTTTCGATTCCACCGTGTTGATCACCGGTCTGGTCATCATCGCGATCCCCATCTTCGTGCTGGGATTCCTGGCGCAATTCGTGTTCGGGGTCCGGCTGGGCGTCGCCCCGGTGACGGTGGGGCACAGAGCCACCTTCGGCCGCCTGCTGTTACCCGGAATCGTGCTGGGCTCGGTGTCTTTCGCCTATGTCGTGCGGTTGACCCGGTCGGCGGTGGCCGCCAACGCGCACGCCGACTACGTGCGCACGGCCACCGCCAAGGGACTGTCACGGCCCCGCGTCGTGACGGTTCACATCCTGCGCAACTCGCTGATCCCGGTGGTGACGTTTCTGGGAGCGGACCTGGGAGCGCTGATGGGCGGCGCGATCGTGACCGAAGGCATCTTCAACATTCACGGGATCGGTGGCGTGCTCTATCAGGCCGTCACCCGGCAGGAGGCTCCCACCGTGGTCTCGATCGTGACCGTGCTGGTGCTGATCTACCTGCTCACCAATCTGATGGTCGATCTGCTGTACGCGGCGCTGGATCCCCGGATCCGTTATGGCTGAGCGGATCGCCGCACGGGGCGGATTCTGGCGCGACACCTGGCGGCGGTTGCACCGTCGCCCGAAGTTCATCGGTGCGGCGCTGTTGATCGCGTTCGTCGTTGCCGTCGCGATGTTTCCGGCGCTGTTCACCTCGGTGGACCCGACCTATGCCGATCCCAGCCAGAGCCTGCTGCCCGCGTCGGGGGCGCACTGGTTCGGCACCGACTTGCAGGGCCACGACGTGTACGCGCGCACGGTGTACGGCGCGCGCGCCTCGGTCACGGTCGGCCTGGGCGCCGCCGCCATCGTGTTCGTCGTGGGCGGTGCGCTGGGCGCGTTGGCCGGCTTCTACGGCGGCTGGATCGACGCGGTGGTCTCCCGCGTCACCGACGTGTTCTTCGGGTTGCCGTTGCTGCTTGCCGCCATCGTCCTCATGCAGGTCCTGCACCATCGCACCGTGTGGACGGTGATCGCGATCCTCGCGTTGTTCGGCTGGCCGCAGGTGGCCAGGATCGCGCGTGGTGAGGTGCTCGCGGTGCGCGGCAGTGACTACGTCCTCGCCGCTAAAGCATTGGGGATGAGCAGGTTTCAGATCCTGCTCCGGCACGCGCTACCCAACGCCTTGGGGCCGGTCATCGCGGTGGCCACCATCGCGCTCGGCCTGTTCATCGTCACCGAGGCCACGCTGTCCTACCTCGGTGTCGGACTGCCGACGTCGGTGGTGTCGTGGGGCGGCGACATCAATCTCGCCCAGACGCGGCTGCGGGCGGGCTCACCCATCCTGTTCTATCCCGCCGGCGCCCTGGCGATGACCGTGCTGGCCTTCATGATGATGGGCGACGCGCTGCGCGACGCGCTGGATCCGGCGTCGAGGGCGTGGCGGGCATGAGCGCGACCGGATCGCCACTCCTGTCGGTGGAGGGCCTGGAGGTCAGCTTCGGCGGTCAGGCCGCGCTGCGTGGCCTGGACCTGTCCGTCTCGCCGGGTCACACCGTCGCCGTCGTGGGCGAATCGGGGTCGGGGAAATCCACCACCGCCGCCGCGATCCTCGGGCTCCTTCCGCCCGGCGGGCGAATCACCGGCGGGCGCATCGTGTTCGACGGCGTCGACATCGCGGCCGCCGACCGCCGGGCGATGCGCGCGATTCGCGGCCGGGAGATCGGCTACATTCCGCAGGACCCGATGACCAACCTGAACCCGGTGTGGAAGATCGGCTTTCAGATCCGGGAAGCGTTGCGGGCCAACATCTCCGACCGACGCAGCCGGGAGCGCGCGGTGGAGCTGCTCGCCGCGGCGGGGATGCCGGACCCGGCGAAACACGCCGGGCGATACCCGCATCAGCTGTCCGGCGGCATGTGCCAGCGTGCGCTGATCGCGATCGGGCTGGCGGGCCGGCCGCGGCTGTTGATCGCCGACGAGCCGACGTCCGCACTGGATGTCACGGTGCAGCGGCAGGTGCTCGACCATCTGCAGCGGCTCACCACCGAACTGGGCACCGCGCTGCTGCTCATCACGCACGATCTGGCGCTGGCCGCGGAACGTGCCGAGTCCGTGGTCGTTGTCCATCACGGAGTCGTCGTGGAATCCGGTGCAGCACGGCAGATCTTGGGGAGCCCCCAACACGAATACACCCGGCGGTTGGTCGCCGCGGCGCCGGCGCTGGCGGTCCGGGGCGCTGCGCGGTCGCGTCCGAGAGCCGCCCAGCCAGACGAGGCCGCCGGCGACATTCTCGTCGCCTCGGGGTTGACCAAGGTCTACGCCGAGTCCCACGGCGTTCCGTGGCGGCGCAGCGAATTTCGGGCGGTCGATGCGGTGTCGTTTAAGCTGCACCGCGCGAGCACGCTGGCGATCGCGGGGGAATCGGGATCGGGAAAGTCGACCCTGGCGCGGATGGTGCTCGGTCTGTTGCCACCCACCTCGGGCACGGTGGTGTTCGACGGCGCCCGGATCGACGACGCGATGCCCCGGGACGCGCAACTGGCTTTCCGCCGGCGGGTGCAACCCGTGTTTCAAAATCCCTACAGCAGCCTGGATCCCATGTACTCGGTGTTTCGCACCATCGAGGAGCCGTTGCGGATTCACCGGGTCGGCGACCGCAGGCAGCGCGCACAAGCGGTGCACGACCTCGCCGACCAGGTGGCGCTGCCGTCGTCGGTGCTGGACCGTCTGCCCCGCGAACTGTCCGGTGGCCAACGCCAGCGGGTGGCGATCGCCCGCGCGCTGGCGTTGCGGCCCGAGGTGCTGGTCTGCGACGAGGCGGTGTCTGCGCTCGACGTCCTGGTGCAGGCGCAGATCCTGGACTTGCTCGCCGATCTGCAGGCCGAACTGGGTCTGGCCTACCTGTTCATCAGCCATGACCTCGCGGTGATCCAGCAGATTGCCGACGATGTCCTGGTCATGCGCGCGGGCCGCGTGGTGGAGCACGCGCCGGCCGGGGAGCTGTTCGCTCACCCCGGTCACGAGTACACGCGGCAGCTGTTGGACGCCATCCCGCGCCGCGCCGGAATCCGACGGAGATAGGTTGTCAAGCTGTGACGGCTGATCCTCTGGCCCCTCTGATGGAACTTCCCGGCGTCGCCGAGGCAAGTGACCGCGCCCGCGAGGCGCTGGGGCGCGCCCATCGCCACCGGGCCAACTTGCGCGGCTGGCCCGTGACCGCCGCCGAGGCCGCCCTGCGGGCGGCGCGCGCATCGTCGGTCCTCGACGGTGGCCCGATCCGGCTGGAGGACCTCGCCGACGCCGGAATGGTCAGCGAACCGGTGTTCGCGGGCGCGCTTCGGGTGGCGCAAGCGCTCGAGGGTGGCGAAGGCCCCGTCGTCGGCATCTGGCGGCGAGCGCCCCTGCAGGCGCTCGCCCGTCTGCACATGCTGGCCGCGGCCGACCAGGCCGACCCCGAGCATTTGGGTCGCCCGCGCGCCGATGCCGGTGTGGCTTCGCGGCTGGAATTGTTGGCGGAGCTGGTGAATGGCCGCACCCAGGCGCCGGCCCCGGTGATCGCCGCGGTGGCGCACGGTGAGTTGTTGACCCTGAAGCCATTCGGCAGTTCCGACGGCGTGGTCGCGCGCGCGGTGTCGAGGTTGGTGACCATCGCCAGCGGGCTCGACCCGCACGGGTTGGGCGTGCCCGAGGTCAGCTGGATGCGTCAGCCCGCGGCCTACCGCGACGCGGCACAGGGTTTCGCCGACGGCACGCGCGAGGGAGTCGGCGCGTGGCTGGTGTTGTGCTGCCGCGCGATGCAAGCCGGTGCGAAAGAGGCTTTGGCGATCGCCGACTCGATGTCGAATCGGTAGCTGACGCGGCAGCCGAAAGGCCGGGAAAAGGCGGCGAAAAAGCGGCCGGAAAAATGTAGAGCGGGCGACGTTCCGAATGATCGGTCCGCCGCCCGCTAGCACGGGACTCGGTTACCAAGCGTGCACTTCGGGGCTGCGTGGGTTGGCCTCGGCGATCTCGCGACGCTTCCGGTTGCAGCCCCACCCAAAGGGCCGTCGACACTTCCGCTCTTCGCAATTACGCAGGCCCGCAACACTTCTGCCATTTTCGCGGCTATGACTCCGCGTGGGTGCCGGGCACCGTGCTGGGCGCCCGGATCGGGAGATCGAACCTTCTCTTCCGGATCGACCTAGGCCTCACCGGGCTTCCGTGGTTCCTTTGTACTACTAGACCCCTAGCACAGCAAGGCCCAATTTTGCGAATGCGGCCGAAGGCGTAATTGTGTTGCGCGCCTAACGTGTTTGCTGCGCGCGCCGTCGTGTGCGCTAGAACGCGTAGCGGCGCAACAGCGAGTAGGTGACCGCGCCAGCGGCCAGCGCGCTGATGCCCACCGCGGCGGTCGTGGCGATCGCCGCGCCGGACGGCGCCGGGATGCGGTCCCGCAAGGACACCGGCCGGGAGAAGGACATCACGGGCCATCCGCGTTCCACGGCTTCCCTGCGCAGCCCGCGGTCGGGGTTGACGACGCTGGGGTGGCCGACCGACTCGAGCATCGGCAGGTCGGTGATCGAGTCGGAGTAGGCGTAGCAGTGTTCCAGCGGATAGCCCTCGCGAGCGGCCAGCTCGCGGATCGCTTGGACCTTGCCGTCGCCGTAGCAGTAGAACGCGATCTCGCCGGTGTACCGCCCGTCCTCGACGACCATGCGGGTCGCCATCGCGTGGGTTGCGCCAAGGGCCCGCGCGATCGGCGCGACGATTTCCTCGCCCGAGGCCGACACGACCACCACGTCGCGCCCGCACAGTTTGTGGGCCGCGATCAGATCGGCCGCTTCGGCGAACACCAGCGGGGTCACGATGTCATGCAGCGTCTCGTTGACGATCGACTTGACCTGTTCCACGTCCCAGCCGGTGCACATGTTGGTCATGTGCGCCCGCATCCGATCCATCTGGTCATGATCGGCACCGGAGAGCAAATAGATGAACTGGGCGTAGCTGGACTTGAGCACGGCGCGGCGATTGAGCAGGCCCTGGGCGAAAAACGGTTTGCTGAACGCCAGCGTGCTGGACTTGGCGATGATCGTCTTGTCCAGATCGAAGAAGGCCGCCGTGCGGGCGTGGGAAGTGGTGCCTGCCGCTGATTGCCCCGCGGCTGACTGCTCCGCAGCCGGGTCGAAGACGGTCACGGACCCAGCATAGGTCGGCGGTCCCGTCGGGCCGCGATCCCGCACCGGAAATGGCCGCTCAGGGCCGTGCGGGGGGCCGGTGCCGCAGTGTTTTCGCGGCTCAAGGTCATTTTTCAGTAAATGAGCTATTGCGTTATTGCGGACTGTCATGTGTATAGTAAGCATTACTCGGCCTGAGCCGAGGGTGTATCAGCCCGACCCCCCGGGGCTGATGCACGACGACCCTCGCCTCCTCCCCCCCTGGCGGGGGTCGTCCCTTTTCTCGGGTCTTTTTGGGCCGTTTCCCCCGGGTTTCCGGCGCTCGGAGCGGCCCTCGACGCGTTGCGGGGAATTCGTCGATCGTCGCTGGCGCACCGCCGCCGCGCGTGGTTTGTGCACACTCGCGTCTCTATCCCCAAATCCGCGTTTGGGACTGGTGTGCCAAGGTTGGGGCCCTGCACAGTGGGCGGATGACTGGCACCTCCGGAGCCGAAGTCGCCCGTCGCGCGGGTGTGTTGGCGATGGTGGCGGAGCCCGAACTGCGCGCCGAGGTGGAGCGGGTGGCCGCCGCGGCCGGGGTTCGCGTGGTGCATGCCGGCGAGGCGACGCCGGTGAGCCGCAAGACCTGGATGGCGGCCGCGGCCGTCGTGCTGGACGCGCGGTCGTCCGCGCGCTGCGAGCGCTGGGCACTGCCACGCCGCGGCCACGTGATCGTGCTGACGGCCGGCGAGCCCGAGTCGGCGACGTGGGCGGCCGCCGTCGGCGTCGGCGCCGAGCATGTGCTGCGAATGCCCGGGCAAGCGGCCGACCTGGTTGGTGAACTCGCCGAAGCCGCCGAGTCGTCGCGCGACGACGGGTCGCGCGGCCACGCGGTCGCCGTCATCGGCGGCTGCGGCGGTGCCGGCGCCTCGTCGCTCGCGGTCGCCCTCGCTCAGGCCGCCACCGATGCGCTGCTGGTGGACCTCGATCCGTGGGGTGGCGGTATCGAATTGCTGCTCGGTGGTGAAAACGTGCCCGGGTTGCGCTGGCCGGACCTTGCGCTGCAGGGTGGGCGGCTCACCTGGCCTGCGGTGCGCGACGCTTTGCCACGGCACCGCGGAGTCAGCGTGCTGTCCGGAACCCGGCGCGGGTACGAGGTGGATGCCGGGCCGGTGCACGCCATCGTCGAGGCCGGCCGCCGAGGGGCGGTCAGCGTGATCTGCGACCTGCCTCGCCGCTTCACCGATGCCACCCAGGCCGCCCTGAGCGCCGCCGATCTTGTCGTGGTCGTCAGCCGCTGCGATGTGCGCGCGTGCGCGGCAACCACGGCGATGGCGCCGATCGTGGCCGCGATCAATCCCAATGTGGGTTTGGTGGTGCGGGGCCCGTCGCCCGGAGGGCTGCGGGCGGGCGAGATCGCCGAGATCGCCGGTGTGCCCTTGCTGGCGGCGATCAAAGCGCAGCCGCAACTCGGCGAGCAGGCCGAACGCGGCGGTCTGCGGTACCGGCGGCGATCTCCGCTCGCGGTGGCGGCCCGCGAAGTGCTTGCGGTGCTTCCGCCCACCGGCGCGCGTGCGGCGCGGAATGGGCGGGCGGCGTGAGCGGTTCGCTGATCGAACGTGTCCGCGAGCGACTGGCCGGCGAAGCCGGGCCGCTGGGTCCTTCGGCGGTCGCCGCCGCGATCCGGGCCGAGTCCGGCGGGATGCTCGGCGACACCGAGGTGTTGGCCAATCTCCGCGTACTGCAGACCGAACTCACCGGCGCCGGCCTTCTCGAACCGCTGCTGTGCGCGGACGGCACGACCGACGTCTTGGTGACGGCACCGGACGCGGTATGGGTCGACGACGGCAACGGTCTGCGGCGCACCGGGATTCGCTTCCCCGACGAGGCCGCAGTGCGGCGGTTGGCGCAGCGACTGGCGCTGGCCGCGGGCCGCCGGCTAGACGACGCGCAGCCCTGGGTGGACGGCGAGCTGTCGGGCATCGGAGCCGGGGGATTCGCGGTGCGGCTGCACGCGGTGCTGCCGCCGGTGGCCGCCGCGGGCACCTGTTTGTCGCTGCGCGTGCTGCGACCGGCCAGCCAGGACTTGGCGGCCCTGACCGCAACGGGTGCGATCGAACCCGCGGCCGCCGCACTGGTCGCCGACATCATCGCCGCCCGGCTGGCGTTTTTGGTGAGCGGTGGAACGGGCGCGGGCAAGACAACGTTGCTGGCCGCGATGTTGGGCGCCGTGCCGCCCGCCGAACGGATCGTCTGCGTCGAGGATGCCGCCGAATTGGCCCCGCGACACCCGCATCTGGTGAAGCTCGTCGCGCGGTGCGCCAACGTCGAAGGCGCCGGCGAAGTCCCGGTGCGCCAACTGGTCCGGCAAGCGCTGCGGATGCGGCCCGACCGCATCGTGGTCGGTGAGGTCAGGGGCGCCGAAGTGGTGGACCTGCTGGCCGCGCTGAACACCGGGCACGACGGCGGTGCGGGCACCGTGCACGCCAACAGCCCCGGCGAGGTTCCCGCCCGCCTGGAGGCGCTGGGTGCGCTCGGCGGTCTCGATCGTGCGGCGCTGCACAGCCAACTCGCCGCGGCCGTGCAGGTGCTGCTGCATGTCGAACGCGACCGCACGGGCCGGCGGCGACTCGGTGAGATCGCCGTGCTGCAACCGGTTCGAGGGCAGGTCCGGACCCTCACGGTGTGGCACGCGGATCGGGGGATGACGGACGACGCTCCGCAGTTGCGGCGCGTCCTGGAGAGCCGGATGCCGGCGTGAACGGCCCGCAGGTAGGCGCGCTGCTGTTGGCGCTCGCGCTGGTGGTCGGTCGGCCCTCGCCCCGACGCCGGCTCGACCGGGCGACATCACCGAGGTGGCGGCTCCCGTCGAACGGGCTTCGCGGGTCTGGGTGGGTGGCTGCGGGCCTTGGCTGCGGGGCCGTGGTCCTGTTGCCGCTGACGACCGTTCTGTGCGTGGCGGTCGTGGGTGCGACCGTCAGCCTGCGTTACCGACGTCGCCGCCGCATCCGGCGCGCGACCAGCGAGGGCCACGCGCTGGAAACCGCGCTCGATGTCCTCGTCGGTGAGCTGCGGGCGGGGTCCCATCCGGTGCGTGCGTTCGGCGTCGCCGCCGACGAGACCGCCGGCGCGGTCGCGGTGTCGCTGCGGTCGGTGGCGGCGCGGGCCCGGCTGGGTGCCGATGTCGCCGCCGGGTTGGCCGCCGCGTCGCGGTCCTCGGCGCTCCCCGCGCATTGGGAGCGGCTCGGGCTGTGCTGGCGGCTGGCCAGTGACAACGGGCTGGGGATAGCCACCCTGATGCGCACCGCCCAGCGTGATATCGCTGAGCGGCAACGGTTCTCGGCGCGCGTGACCTCGAGCCTGGCCGGTGCCCGCGCGACCGCGACGATACTGGCGGCCCTGCCGGTGCTCGGTGTTCTGCTGGGCCAACTGATCGGGGCCCGGCCGCTGGCGTTCCTGCTGGACGGGCAGGCTGGCGGCTGGCTCTTGCTCGTCGGCTCGACGCTGGCCTGCGGCGGGCTGTTGTGGTCGGACCGCATCGCCGACCGGGTGGTGTCATGGAGCTAACGGCGGTGCTGCTGGCCGCGGCGCTGTGGATCGCTCCCGGTCCGGCGCTGACGCGACGACGTGCCGGGGCGCCGGTGCGTAGGGGCCCGCCGCGGGGGACGGCCGCGCGAACGGACGGCCCGGATCCGCTGGCGGTCGCGTCCTGTCTCGACGTTTTGGCCGTGTGCCTGGGGGCGGGCATGGCGGTGTCGGCCGCCGCGGCAGCCGCCGCTCCGTCCGCGCCGCCGCGGCTGGCCCGCGTCCTGCGGCGCGCCGCCGACCTGCTGACGTTGGGCGCCGATCCCGCTGTGGCGTGGGCGATTCCGTCGGACCTACCCGCGCGCCCGAGCGACCCGCACATCGACGCGCTGCTGCGGTTGGCCCGGCGTTCGGCGATCTCGGGCGCGGCGCTGGCCGGCGGCATCGCCGAGTTGGCCGACCAATCCCGCCACGACGCCGCACACGCGGCCACGGCCTCGGCCGAGCGGGCTGGGGTGCTCATCGCCGGACCGCTGGGCCTGTGCTTCTTGCCTGCGTTCGTCTGCCTGGGCATCGTCCCGGTGGTGGCCGGTTTGGCCGGTGATGTGCTGCAGTCGGGTCTGCTGTGAAACGAAAGGAACTCCTTGATGATCAACATGTTTCGCGAATTCGCGGCGCGCGTAGCCGTGCTGGCGGCCGACGAGTCGGGCATGTCGACGGTCGAGTACGCCATCGGCACCATCGCGGCGGCGGCATTCGGCGCGGTGCTGTACGCGGTGGTGACCGGCGATTCCATCGTATCGGCGCTGACCAACATCATCGGCCGTGCGCTCAACACCAAGGTCTAGCCGGCAGTGCCGGCGCCAGCACCGTTGAGGCGGCGCTGGGCATCGCCTCGCTCGTGGTGGTGCTGGTGCTGTGCGTGGCCGGTATCAGCGCGGTTTCGATGCAGGTGCGCTGCATCGACGCCGCCCGCGAGGCCGCCCGGCTGGCCGCCCGCGGCGACGAACGCTCCGCGATGGCCGCCGCTGCCCGGCTCGCGCCCGCGGGGGCGCGGGTCGATTTGCACCGCGACGGAGCGTTCCTGGTCGCCACCGTCGGCGCGCATTCGAAGTTATTGCCCGCGCTGGACATTGGCGCGAAGGCGGTCGCCGCGGTCGAGCCGCCACGATGATCGAGGTTCGGCCACGCTGGTCGCCGCGTGGATGGTCGTGGCGCTGCTCTGGGCGACCGGCGCCGTCGCCTACCTCGGCTCGGCGGTGGTGGCCCGTCACCGCGCACAGGCGGCGGCCGACCTGGCCGCCCTGGCCGCTGCGGCGCGCCTGACGTCGGGACCCGACGCGGCCTGCCTCAACGCCGCGGCCGTCGCCCGCGAGATGCGCGTCGACGACATCGGCTGTGCGGTCGACGGTCTCGACGTCGTCATCACGGCGCGGGTGGCGGTCGTTGTCGCCGGTACGGCACGGGCCACCGCGCGGGCGGGGCCAGCGGTCGGACGACATGACTAGGGCGCTTGCGGCAGCCCCGCGGCGACCAGCTCGTCATCGGTGGGCAATCGCAGGGAGACCAGCCCCGCGTACGTGTCCGGCTCGAGCTCCACCCGGTTGACGGTGACGTGCACCGGCACCCAATCCCCGTCGTGGCCGGGCAAACGCAGCACCCGACTGGTGGCGCCGCCACCGAATTCCCTTGTCATGGTGGACATCACCTCGTGATCGTCGGGATGGACTCGCGGCTTTCCCGTCTCACTGCTTCGCCAGTCATAAAAGGTGCAGGGCTCGTCGAGCCATTTCAACAGGGTCCAGTTGTTGAGGTCGATCAGCGCGCGGTGCACCCCGGCCTGGGCGAGGCCGCTGAGGATCCGTTGTGCCAGATCATCGGTCGACACCGCCTGACCCTTTAGCTCGGACTGCCAATTGATCGCCCGCGCCACCAGGTGCTCGCGGCCGTCGGGCCCCGGCTCCAAAATCGTGCGCGCGACGAAACCTATCCGGATGGCATTTCCTCGCCAATCGGTGAGATCCCAAGTGCTGCACAGTGTTTGGTCGGGCTTGGCCTTGACCGCCATGGCGAGCACTTTGGTTTCGTTCGGATTGAGTTCCCGGGATGGAAGATCCTCGGCGAAGGCCCTGCCGAAGGTGACTTCGACTTCGGGATTCTTGCCGCTGTTGAGCAGCGATTCGCGGGTGTCGGTCGCCACCCCCAGGGTCAGGTCCCACTTCAGCGGCCCCGGAATCGGGCGCTCGGGCGGGTCGATGTCGGCAGGGCCGGTCCACACGTGCACGCCGTGGATGAGACCGTCGGACATCACCACCGGTTCGGTGCGAATGATGCGATCGCGCTTGGGCGTGATGCTGGTCAGGGCTTGCCCGGTCTGCACCGATTCGGCGATCGCCGTTCGCACCGCGGCGAGATAGGGACTGCGGCGCAGGAAGGTGGTGATCGGGACGAGATTTTTCAGTTGGCGCCCCTGCGCCACAACGGTGGGATCACCCCCGAGCGTCTCCACGAGCAACCAGTCGTGGGCCATGCGGCTGATTTTACGGCGACTGGATGGATCCGTGGGAGCGGGTGAACCGGCGGGTGCTGTGACCGGTTTGCTCAGCGGGACTCCCGCGCCAGCTCCTCGAGGACCAGGCGCAGCACCTGCACCGCGCCGGATTTGTCGAGCGGGTCGTTGCCGTTGCCGCACTTGGGGGACTGCACGCACGAGGGGCACCCACGGGGGCATTCGCATGCCTCGATGGCGGCGGCCGTCGCGGCGAGCCACGTGCGCGCCCGGCGAAAGCCCCGTTCGGCGAAACCCGCGCCGCCGGGGTACCCGTCGTAGACGAAGACGCTGGGCAGCCCGTCGGGCTCGGGTCCCATCGCGGTGGACAAGCCACCGATGTCGCCGCGGTCGCAGCTGGCGACCAACGGCAGCAGCCCGATGGCGGCGTGCTCGGCCGCATGCAGTGACCCGGGAATGCGCGTGCCGTCAATACCTTTGCGTAGCAACGCTTCCGCGGTGAGGGTGTACATCACCGCGGTGGTCACCAGGGTGTGTTCCGGCATGTCCAATTCGATGAAGTCGATCACCTCCCCGGAGAGCAGGCGGCGCAGATACCCCACCACGCGGTGCGTGACCCGCACCGGGACCAACCCCAGCGTGACCGGCCCGAACGCCAGCCGCTCGCCGGTGCCGGTGACGGCGATGTCGGTGATCTCACGCGCGAACGTCGCATAACCGGGGTCCTCGGCATGGACGAACGCGATGCCCTCGTCGGTGTCCAGCGAGTCCACCACGTAGCTGTCGCCTTGATGCAGATACACCGCACCCGGGTGTACCGAAGCCGGCGCCCGGCCCACGTCGGCGCTGCCCAGCAACCGGCCCGTGTCGGCCTCGACGATGACGATCTGCCCGCCCGCCGAGCCCCGGATGTCTACCGCCGCATGCGGTTCCAGGCCGGGCACCGGAAAATACTTCCCGCTTCGCCGCCGCAGCAGCCCGTCGTCGACGAGGCCGTCGGCCACGTCGGTGGCGCCTAGTTCGCGGACCTCCGCCTCGTCCAGCGGCAGTTCGGTTGCCGCGCACAGCAGTTGCGGGCCCAGGATGTAGGGGTTCCCCGGGTCGATGACCACCCGCTCGACCGGCTTGTCCAGCAGCGCGGCTGGGTTGTGCACCAAGTACGTATCCAGCGGATCGTCCCGCGCGATCAGCACCACCAGCGCCCCCTGCCCGCGTCGTCCAGAGCGGCCGGCCTGCTGCCAGAACGAGGCGACGGTGCCGGGAAAACCGGCGAGCACCACCGCGTCCAACCCGGCGATGTCGACGCCCAACTCCAGCGCATTGGTGGTGGCCAGACCCCGCAGCCGGCCCTCGGCCAGGGCACGCTCGAGCGCGGTGCGGTCCTCCGCCAGATACCCGGCCCGATACGAGGCCACCGTCCGGGAAAGCTCCGGGGCGATGTCATCCAACCTCGCCTGGGCGCCCAGCGCGGTCAATTCCGCCGCGCGGCGCGACCGTACGAAGGTCAGGGTATGGGCTCCCTCGGCGATCAGGTCTGCCATGACACGCGCCGCCTCCGCGCCCGCCGACCGGCGTACCGGCGCACCGTTCTCCCCGACCAGGTCGGCCCGCAGCGCGGGTTCCCACAAGGCCACCGTCCGCGCGCCCTGGGGCGAACCGTCTTTGGTGACCTCCTGAACCGGAAGCCCGATGAGCTCGGCGGCCGTCGCGCCCGGGGAATCCGTTGTCGCGCTGGCAAAAATGACCGTCGGCGTACTCGAATAGCGGGCGCACAACCGCAACAAGCGGCGCAGCACCATTGCCACATTGGAGCCGAAAACCCCACGGTAATAATGGCATTCGTCGACAACCACGAATCGGAGTCCCCGCAACAGCACCGCCCAGCGGGCATGGTTGCGCAGGATGGACAGATGGATCATGTCGGGGTTGGAGAACAACCAGCGGGAGCGCTCCCGCGCGAAGCGGCGCACCTCGGTAGGGCTGTCGCCGTCGTAGGCGGTGGGCGCCACCGCAAAACCAGCGTCACGCAGCCGCGGAATCGCCGCGGTCAGTGCGTGCGCGGCCCGCAGCTGGTCATGCCCCAGGGCCTTGGTCGGCGACAGGTAGAGCACCCGGGCTCGCGGATCGGTCGCCAGCGCGTTGAGGACGGGAAGCTGATAGGCCAGCGACTTGCCCGACGCCGTGCCGGTGCTCACCACCACATGGCGGCCCGTGTACGCCAAATCTGCGGCCGCGAACTGATGCGACCACGGTGCGGCGATCCCGCGGTCGGCAAACGCCTTGACCACGTCGGGCTCCGCCCACGCCGGCCAATCGCGCGGCTGGCCGCTGCGCGGTGGCAGCTCGGCGACGTGGCGCAGCGGGCGTTCGCCGGTCGCGGTTCCGGCGAGCGCGGCGGCAAGCAGCTCACTGCCGAAGCTCGCCATCTCACCCCGCTGGGAATCGCCGTTCGAATCGGGCAAACACACAAGTCTGTCGCCGACGCGATGAACATGGTTGACTAATTGCGGTCGCAGCTTCTGTGTTCGTGTCAAACTTTCGCAGGATCGACGTTGCGGCCGCGGTTCCTGCGAGGTTAATCGGTCGGGTGAAGTTCCGGCGACTCAGCGAGGTATGGCG
Source organism: Mycobacterium sp. NTMscope_MAC_269 (assembly GCF_976985695.1). Lineage (NCBI taxonomy): Bacteria > Bacillati > Actinomycetota > Actinomycetes > Mycobacteriales > Mycobacteriaceae > Mycobacterium > Mycobacterium sp. NTMscope_MAC_269. The sequence continues at coordinate 3,883,618 of NZ_OZ335668.1, read as the reverse complement.
GTCGTACCAGGCCCGGGGCATCGAAAGGCGATGCCCCGCACCCAGAAGAAAAGGAAAGATCGAGAGATGCCACAGGGAACTGTGAAGTGGTTCAACGCGGAGAAGGGCTTCGGGTTCATTGCCCCCGAAGACGGTTCCGCGGATGTGTTTGTCCACTACACGGAGATCCAGGGTTCGGGCTTCCGCACCCTCGAAGAGAACCAGAAGGTCGAGTTCGAAATCGGCCACAGCCCGAAGGGCCCCCAGGCCACCGGAGTCCGCTCCCTGTAGAGAAGAGCAGACCTTAACGGACACCCCCCGTGCAGCCCCGCCCAGCGGGCGCAGCCGGGGGGTTTCCTCTGTCGATCGGTTTCTACCGGCTTCTCTCGGCTTTTTGCGCCACGCGGGGGCACGCTGCCGCCGCGCCGATTGCCTCAAGACGCGGATGGGGGAGAGGGCCTACTGTCGGATGGCGTGAGCCAGCTTTCCTTCTTTACAGCGGAGTCGGTGCCGCCCGCGGTCGCCGACCTTTCCGGGGTGCTGGCGGCGTCCGGGCAGATCGTTACGGTTGGCGGTCCGGAGGCGCAGGGCGCTCGGCTATCGGTGGTCGTCGACCAGCTGTGGCGGGCGTCGGCGCTGGCGGACATGATCCGCGAGGCCGGGCTGGTGGCCGAGATCGGCCGGACCGACGAAGACACCCCGCTGGTGCGCACTGCGGTGGACCCCTCGCTGAGCACGCTGGCGGCCGAATGGACGCGCGGCGCGGTCAAGACCGTGCCGCCGCGCTGGTTGCCCGGGCCGCGCGAGCTACGGGCGTGGACGCTGGCGGCCGGCAACCCGGAGGGCGAGCATTACCTGCTGGCGCTGGACCCGCACGCGCCCGACACGCACTCGCCGCTGGCGTCGGCGTTGATGCGAGTCGGGATCGCGCCCACCCTGATCGGCACCCGCGGCGGCCGGCCCGCGCTGCGCATCAGCGGCCGCCGCAGGCTATCGCGCCTGGTAGAGAACGTCGGGGAGGCACCCGACGGCACCGAGGCGCTGTCCCGATGGCCGCGCGTTTAGCCAGCGGATAACGGGAGAATTTGCGCCGCGTTCTCGAGCGTCGGTTTGCGCAGGCCCGCCCGAGGGTGCGAAATTGTCAGGTGCCGCAGGGCGAAGGAACGGTCGCGTACCTGAATTTCACCGGAATTTTCGAAGCCGACCTGTCATTCTTCCTGCAGGTGGTCTCGCAGGGGGGACCAATCAGGGATGGAGCGTAAGGGCAGTTGGCTGACCCGAAATTGAAGGACAGCGCCGGCGGCGGCAACGGAAGCCGCCGGCGACTCGTGATTGTCGAGTCGCCTACCAAGGCGCGCAAACTGGCCGGCTACCTGGGCTCCAGCTACATCGTCGAGTCGTCGCGCGGGCACATCCGCGACCTGCCCCGGGCCGCGGCCGACGTGCCCGCCAAGTACAAGTCCGAGCCCTGGGCGCGGCTCGGCGTGAACGTCGACCACGACTTCGAGCCGCTCTACATCATCAGCCCGGAAAAGAAGAGCACCGTCAGCGAACTCAAGGGCTTGCTCAAGGACGTCGACGAGCTCTATCTCGCCACCGATGGTGACCGCGAGGGCGAAGCGATCGCCTGGCATCTGCTGGAAACCCTCAAGCCCAACATCCCGGTCAAACGGATGGTGTTCCACGAGATCACCGAGCCGGCGATCCTCGAGGCCGCCGAAAACCCCCGCGACCTGGACATCGATCTGGTCGACGCGCAGGAGACCCGCCGCATCCTGGACCGCCTGTACGGGTACGAGGTCAGCCCGGTGCTGTGGAAGAAGGTCGCGCCCAAACTGTCGGCGGGCCGGGTCCAATCGGTGGCCACCCGGATCATCGTGCAGCGCGAACGCGACCGCATGGCGTTTCGCAGCGCGTCCTATTGGGACATCGTGGCCCAGCTGGACGCCAGCGTGTCCGACCCGCAAGCGTCGCCGCCCACCTTCACCGCCCGGCTGTCAGGCGTCGACGGCCTGCGCGTCGCCGCCGGACGCGACTTCGACTCGTTGGGACAGCTGCGCAAGGGTTCGACCTCCTTGCAAGAGGTCATTGTCTTAGACGAGGCGCAAGCGACCGAGTTGGCCGCCGGGCTGCGCGGCGCCCAGCTGTCCGTCGCGTCGGTCGAGGAAAAGCCCTACACGCGGCGGCCCTACGCGCCGTTCATGACGTCGACCCTGCAGCAGGAGGCCGGCCGCAAGCTGCGGTTCTCCTCCGAGCGCACCATGAGCATCGCCCAGCGGCTCTACGAAAACGGCTACATCACCTATATGCGTACCGACTCGACCACGCTGTCGCAGTCGGCGATCAACGCCGCGCGCAACCAGGCGCGCCAGCTCTACGGCGAGGAGTACGTCTCGCCGTCCCCGCGCCAGTACACCCGCAAGGTGAAGAACGCCCAGGAGGCGCACGAGGCGATCCGGCCCGCCGGCGAGACGTTCGCGACCCCGGACGCGGTGCGCCGCGAGCTCGACGGCGACGAGTTCCGGCTCTACGAGCTGATCTGGCAACGCACGGTGGCCTCGCAGATGGCCGACGCGCGCGGCACCACGCTGAGTCTGCGGATCAACGGCCAATCCACCGGTCGCGAGGTGGTGTTCTCGGCGAGCGGCCGCACCCTGACCTTCGCCGGTTTCCTCAAGGCCTACGTGGAGACCGTGGACGAGCTGGCCGGCGGTGAAGCCGACGACGCCGAACGCAGGCTGCCCCGTCTGACCGAGGGCCAGCGGCTGGACGCGACCGAACTCACGCCCGACGGCCACGCCACCAACCCGCCGGCGCGCTACACCGAGGCCTCGTTGGTCAAGGCGCTCGAGGAGCTGGGAATCGGCCGCCCGTCGACGTATTCGTCGATCATCAAGACCATCCAGGACCGTGGCTACGTGCACAAGAAGGGCAGCGCCCTGGTGCCCTCCTGGGTCGCGTTCGCCGTAACCGGTTTGCTGGAACAGCATTTCGGCCGGCTGGTCGACTACGACTTCACCGCCGCGATGGAGGACGAGCTCGACGCGATCGCCTCGGGCCAGGAGCGGCGCACCGACTGGCTCAACAACTTCTACTTCGGCGGCGAGCACGGGGTGGCCGATTCGGTGGCCCGATCCGGCGGACTGAAGAAGCTCGTCGGCGTCAACCTCGAAGGTATCGACGCGCGAGAAGTCAACTCCATCAGGCTCTTTGACGACGACCAGGGGCGCCCCGTCTACGTCCGGGTGGGCAAGAACGGGCCGTACCTGGAGCGCATGGTGACCGGCGACCCCGATGATCCCAGCGGCGAGCCAAAGCCGCAGCGGGCCAACCTCAACGACTCGCTGACCCCCGACGAATTGACCCTCGAGCTGGCCGAGCAGCTGTTCGCCACGCCGCAGGAGGGACGGGTGCTGGGCGTGGACCCGGCAACGGGACACGAAATCGTCGCCAAGGACGGGAGATACGGTCCGTACGTGGCCGAGGTTCTGCCGGAGCCGCCGCCCGGGGACGACGACGGCAGCGCCGCCCCCGCGAAAAAGGGCAAGAAGCCCACCGGTCCCAAGCCCCGCACCGGTTCGCTGCTGCGCACCATGGATTTGCAGACGGTCACGCTCGAGGACGCGCTGCGGCTGCTCTCGCTGCCCAGGGTCGTCGGCGTCGACCCCGAATCCGGCGAGGAGATCACCGCGCAGAACGGCCGGTATGGCCCATACCTCAAGCGCGGCACCGATTCTCGCTCGCTGGCCACCGAGGAGCAGATGTTCGACATCACCCTCGAGGAAGCGCTGAAGATCTACGCCGAGCCCAAACGCCGCGGCCGCCAGGGCGCCGCTGCCCCACCGCTGCGTGAGCTGGGCGCCGATCCCGCCAGCGGCAAGCCGATGGTGATCAAGGACGGCCGGTTCGGCCCGTACGTCACCGACGGCGAGACGAACGCGAGCCTGCGCAAGGGCGACGACGTGCTGTCGATCACCGACGAGCGCGCCGCCGAACTGCTGGCCGACCGCCGGGCCCGCGGCCCGGTCAAGCGCCCCGCCAAGAAGGTCGCCCGCAAATCACCGGCCAAAAAGTCGGCGGCCAAGAAGACCGCCAAGCGCAGTTAGCTGTGTGCGTCGCTGGAAACCTCTTGCGGCGCAACCTCTTCCGGCGCAGCAAGCTTCACCGGTCGGGCCAGCTGGGTGGGCGCCCTGCGGCCACGCAGCTCGACCACCTCGCCGACATCCCAGCACAGGGCCTCGGCGTCCAGCGCGCCGCTGACGGCGATCGCCGACGCGAGCACGTGGCCGGGCTCGAGCTTGGCCAGCTCCGTCAGCCGGGCGGCCTCGTTGACGGGGTCGCCGATCACCGTGTACTCGAAGCGGGCCTGCGCGCCGATGTGGCCGGCGATGGCCCGGCCGGACGACACCCCGATGCCGAACTCCGCCGAACCGATCACCGGCAGCAACTCGTCGTGCAGTTCGCGGGCGGCGGCCAGCGCCCCGCCGGGTGAGTCGGGGTGCTCGATCGGCGCGCCGAAGATGGCCAGCGCGGCGTCACCCTGAAACTTGTTGACGAAACCGCCGTGGCGGCCAACGGTTTCCACCACCACCCGGAAGAACTCGTTGAGCAGGTGGACCACCTCGGCGGGCGGGCGGGTCGCGGCCAGCTGGGTGGAGCCGACGAGGTCCACGAACAGCACCGCGACGTCGCGCTCCTGGCCGCCCAGCTCGGTGCCGCGCTCGAGCGCCCGGCGGGCGACGTCCTCCCCGACGTAGCGGCCGAACAGATCGCGCAGCCGCTGTCGCTCGGACAGGTCGCGCACCATGTCGTTGAAGCCCGCCTGCAGCAGGCCCAGCTCGCTGGCGTCATAGATCTGCATGTGCGCGTTGTAGTTACCGCGCTGCACCTCGCTCAAAGCCCAGCGCAGCTGGCGCAGCGGATCGGCGATAGACATGGCCACCAGCAGCGTGCTGACCAGCCCGATGCCCAGCGCCGCCACCGCCAGCAACAGGATGGGATTGAACAACTTCTCCGGTGTGGCATGCAGCAGGGAGGTCTTGTCGGCCACCACCGCCAGCACGATCGCCAGCACCGGCACCGCGGTGGACAGCATCCAGGTCAGGATCTGGCGCAGGATGACGCCGGGCGCCTTGACGTTCTCGGGCACCCCGCTGCGCAGGGCGGCGACCGCCACCGGCCGCAGCACCCGCTCGGATTGGAGGTAGCCGATGATCGCGGTGGCCGCGGCTCCCAGCCCGCTGGCCACCGCCACGACGGGCGCGGCGAACCGGGCCACCGACCAGCTGGCCACGATGAACACCACGCTGCCGATGCACCAGTACACGACGGTGGTCAGGGTGCGGTAGTACGGCATGCGCAGGGCGCGGCTGCGGGCCAGTTCGGTGGCGGTCGGGTCGGTCTCGGCCAGCATGTTGTCGCGGCGCTGCCAGCGGAAGACCGGTACCAGGAGCCTCAGGTTCACGATCGAGGCAACCATGAACAGGACGATAAGCGCGGCCGCCAGAATCGCCAGGTTCAGGGCGGGCAGGTCCTGCAGTTGGATGCGGTCTTCGGGCGGCAGGGCATAACGCAGGAACCCGAACACGAAGAGGGCGCCGATGATGTCGGCCTGCAGCATGCTGAGCAAGAACAGCGGCCACGGGGTGCGCACCACCCACCGGACGAATGCACTGATCCGCCCCGGTAGTGCCGCCGCCGTTGTCACCAACCCACCGTATCGGGCGGCGGCGACGTCCCGGAAACTTAATAACGATCTCGGCAGGTCGCGCGGGGGCCGTGAGGACCGCGAAGATCACGGAATGGTCGCGGTACGGTAGCCGATCGGTATCTGTCGGCCTCGCTGTCTACTGTTACCGGTGATGTCCGGGGTGTTTGCGCGGCTGGTAGGCCAAGACGCGGTGACGGCCGAGCTGCTTGCCGCCGCCAGAGCCTCACGCGGTGACCCGGCGCACAGCGAAGCGGGCGCCGGGACTATGACACATGCCTGGCTGATCACCGGTCCGCCCGGTTCGGGGCGCTCGGTGGCGGCGCTGTGCTTCGCGGCCGCGCTGCAGTGCACCGCCACCGTCGACGACGGGGGTCCGGGCTGCGGGCGCTGCCACGCGTGCGCGACGACCATGGCCGGGACCCACGCCGACGTACGCCGGGTGATCCCAGAAGGCCTGTCCATCGGCGTCGACGAGATGCGCGGCATCGTGCAGATCGCGTCGCGGCGCCCGGCCACCGGGCATCGGCAGATCGTGGTGATCGAAGACGCCGACCGGCTGACCGAGGGCGCCGCCAACGCGCTGCTGAAGGTCGTCGAGGAACCGCCGCCGTCGACGGTGTTTTTGCTGTGCGCGCCGTCGGTGGACCCCGAGGACATCGCCATCACGTTGCGGTCCCGGTGCCGGCACGTCGCGCTGGTGACACCGCCGACCGAGGCGATCGCGCACGTGCTGGTGGACAGCGATGGCCTGAGTCCCGAAACCGCCGACTGGGCGGCTTCGGTCAGCGGCGGCCACGTGGGCCGGGCGCGCCGGCTGGCCACCGACCCGGAGGCCCGGCAGCGGCGGGAGCGGGCGCTGGGACTGGTGCGCGACGCCGCGACCCCGTCGCGGGCCTACGCCGCCGCCGAAGAGTTGGTCGCCGCGGCCGAAGCCGAGGCCGTGGTGCTGACCGCGGACCGCGCCGAGGCCGAGACCGAGGAACTGCGCACGGCCCTCGGTGCCGGCGGCACCGGCAAAGGCACCGCGGGCGCGATGCGCGGTGCGGCCGGGGCGATCAAAGACCTTGAGCGACGGCAGAAGTCACGCCAGACCAGGGCCTCGCGTGACGCGTTGGACCGGGCGCTGATCGACCTGGCGACCTATTTCCGGGATGCGCTCATGGCCTCCGCGAACGCCGGGACGGTGCGGGCCAACCATCCGGATATGGCCGACAAGGTTGCGGCGCTGGCCGCCCACGCCCCGCCTGACCGGCTGCTGCGCTGCATCGAGGCGGTCCTCGACTGCCGGGAGGCGCTGGCCATCAACGTCAAGCCGAAGTTCGCCGTCGACGCCATGGTCGCCACGATCGGCCAGGAACTGCGCGCCCAGGAACCGCGCGACTGATTTCGTGGTGCCCGCCCGCCTGCCGTAGACTCGTGCCGCCCGGGAGAGGGCACGCCGCCTTAGCTCAGTCGGTAGAGCGATTCACTCGTAATGAATAGGTCAGGAGTTCGATTCTCCTAGGCGGCTCCATATCTTTGGTTCAGGCCGTGCGGCTCAGGCCGGGGCCAGAAAGCCCACCGGCCCCGACGCGAGGCACAACGCCAGCGCGGCCGTGTTGGCCCGCACGGTGATCGCGTCCCCCGCGCCGGGCAGGCGCGCGAAGACCCGGTTGAGTCCCGGATGCACCGGCACCTTGACCTCGGGCCCCTGCGTCATCGACAGCGTCATCGACCCGTCGCTGTTGGCCAGGTAGTTCAGTTCGACCGTCCAGTCGGCGGGCAGCAGCGGCCCGTCGAGGACCAGGCGCGCCGGCTTGTCCGGTTGCGCGAAATAGCCGCACTGCGGCACCGGCCCCGGCGCGATGGTGCGAACCCAGGTCACCCGCGCCTTGATCAGGTGGCCGGCGCTGTCCAGCATGCGCAATTGCGTTGTCGCGGGCGCGAATTCGGGCCTGTCTCGCAGCAGGGCGAACATGTGGCTGGCCAGATTCTCCGGTGCGGCCACCCGCTGCAGCACCAGCGGGTCGACCTCCTGATCCAGCAGCGGCGCGTCCGAGGCGGCGTGCGCCGCGGCCAGAGAGGCCCGGGCGTTGCGCAGATAGGGCTGGGCCGGGTTGTCGCGCCAGCTGGTCAAGAAAGTGGCCGTCGAGTACAGGCTGCTGGCCACGAACGACACCGCCAAACCCACGGTCACCGCGGCGCGTTTCGGCGACGCGTCGAGCCAACCCGGCCCGGTCGGCCGGTTCGGCGCGCACAGCGCTACGGCGGCCAGCAGCGCCAGCACGACGACGAGATCCGGGAAATAACGCAGCGTCTGCGCGAGTTCCAGCGCGGTCTGCTTCGACGAACGCATCAGATAGATCGGCACTTGGCAGGCCACGGCGTAGCCGGCGGCGGTCACCCACACCAACGCGATGCGCCGCTTGCGCGCCAGCGACACCGCCAGCGCGCCGCCCAGCACCAGCCACCCCAGCGCCATCACCGCCGGCGGGGGCGTGGCCCATGGCGACGCCGGTGCCCATCGGTCCCAGTGCCATGGCCCACCGGCCAGCCCCGGCACGATGCCGTGCGTGATCGATCGCACCAGCAGGCGCCCCGTCATCGACACGTCGGAACTCCACCGCTGCTGATTGACCACGGCGAGGTAGAGCACCATCCAGGCGGCGGTGAGCGCCAGCGCCGCGACCCACAATTGGGCCCCGGCCCGCCACACCGTCGCGACCGCCGATCGCACGCCCCCCTCGCCGCGCACGTGGCACAGCAGCGCGGCCACAGCGAACGCGACGAACGGGATCACCGCGGCCTTCTCGAAGTACAGCAGCCCGCCGAAGTAGACCAGCACCCCGGTCACCGCGTAGCGACGATCGCCGGTGCGTACCAGCAGGACGGCGTCGGCGCACACCCAGGCCAGCGCGGCCAGCATCGGCAGCGAGTTCAGCGCCGCCGCCCACCAGGCGAACCCGGGCACGGCAAGCGGCGTGAACAACGCGAACGTCAACGGGATCAGCAGCACCGGCCGCCAGCCGAGCATCACGTGCAGCGCGCGCAGCAATGCCAGCGAGGCCAGCAGCTGCAGCACGATCAGGCTGATCGCCGGCCATGTCCAGTCCAGCGGCGCCAGCCGGATGATGGTGCCCGCGAGCAGAAATGCCCCCGGCATGACGTGGCCGTCGTGATCGTGGAACAGATACGACGGCGCGAGCAGGTTATGGGTGCCGGCCTTGCCGATCAGAATCAGGTCGTCCCAATAGAAGTAGCCCCCGAACGCCAGCGCCGCGCGGACCGCCAGCTGCACCGCGATGAGCGCCGCGGCCGCCGACGCTATGTATGGTGGGCCGGTGCGTGCACTGGTTACCGGGGCAGCCGGATTCATCGGCTCGACGCTAGTCGACCGTCTGTTGGCCGACGGCCACGCGGTCGTGGGGCTGGACAACTTCGCGTCTGGCCGCGCGAGCAACCTCGAGCACCTGGCCGACAACCCGGCGCATGTCTTCGTCGAGGCCGACATCGTGACCGCCGATCTGGAGGCCATCCTCGACGAGCACCGCCCGGAGGTGGTGTTTCACCTGGCCGCCCAGATCGACGTGCGGCACTCGGTGGCCGACCCTCAGTTCGACGCCTCGGTCAACGTGATCGGCACGGTGCGCCTGGCCGAAGCCGCGCGCCGGGCGGGCGTGCGCAAGGTCGTGCACACCTCCTCGGGTGGCTCGATCTACGGCGTCCCGCCGCGGTACCCGACGCCCGAGACCGTGCCGACCGACCCCGCTTCGCCCTACGCCGCGGGCAAGGTGGCGGGTGAGATCTACCTCAACACCTTCCGCCACCTCTACGGCCTGGACTGTTCGCACATCGCGCCGGCCAACGTCTACGGCCCCCGCCAGGACCCGCACGGGGAAGCCGGTGTGGTGGCGATCTTCGCCCAGGCGCTGCTATCGGGTAAGCCCACCAAGGTTTTCGGCGACGGGAGCAACACCCGCGACTACGTTTTCGTCGACGATGTGGTCGACGCCTTCGTCAAGGCGTCCGGCCACGCCGGCGGCGGGCAGCGCTTCAACATCGGCACCGGGGTGGAAACCTCGGACCGGCAACTGCATTCGGCGGTGGCCGCGGCCGTCGGCGGCCCCGACGACCCGGAGTTCGCGCCGCCGCGCCTCGGTGACCTCAAGCGGTCCTGCCTCGACATCGGCTCGGCCGCAGAGGTTTTGGGGTGGCGGCCGAAGATCGAACTGGCCCAGGGTGTGCGCCGCACGGTGGACTATTTCCGGCGGACGCACGCCGGTTAGCCGGCTTCGGGCGCCTGCGCGGAATCCATCGCGATCGCGCGGGCCAGTCGCGCGTAGCGCAGCTCTAAGTCCTTGAACCGCATATAGGTGCTGAGCGTGGTGAAACAGAACGCCATCACCAGGGCGTAGAGCATCAGATCGGTGCCGCGGCGCACCCCGAACCACTGCGCCACCACGGTGGTGTCGTCGGGCCGCAGCACGGCGTAGATGCCGGCCAGCACGAATACCACATAGCCGACCTTGACCCACGCCTTCGACCGCGAATTGCGCCGCGACCGCAGCAGATACACCAGCAGCGCGACGATCGATCCGATCAGCAACACCTGGATCCAGTTCATGGTGTCCTCCCTCGCAGGAACCCGTCGAAAATGATGTTGACGCCGTTGAGCAGCGGCTGCCCCTTCGACCGCGAGTATTCGGTGTAGAGCACTTCGATCGGTTCTTCGACGACGCGCCAATGGTTTTCGTCGATCAGCATGACGAACTCGTTGGCGTGGCTCATGCCGCTCATCGTGATGTCCAGCCCGTCGGCGACCTTCTTGTTGAACACCCGCAGACCGTTGTTGGTGTCGGTCAGGCCGAGCCGGCGACCGCGCCGGCTCAACCGTGCGGCCGTCTGCAGCACGATGCGTTTCAGCAACGGCGGACGGGCGACCTGCTGGGTGCCGAACCGCGTCCCGATGACCACGTCGACGTCCCCGGCGCGCAGCCGGTCGACCATCGCGGCCAGGTCTTTGACGCGATGCTGGCCGTCGGCGTCGAACGTGGCGAAAACCTCGGCCCCGGGCTGCTTGCGGGCGTACTCGACGCCGGTCTGGATGGCCGCGCCCTGTCCGAGGTTGATGGGATGGCGAACCAGGTGAGCCCCCGCCCTCCTGGCGATCTCACCGGTGCCGTCGGCGCTGCCGTCGTCCACGCAGACGACGTGGTCGAATACCGAGCGCACGTCGGCTATCACCTCGGCGATGACAGCTGCTTCGTTGAAGGCGGGAATGACGACCCAGACGACCGAATATTGCGTTTCCGTACCCATCTAAGCCCACAAGGTACACGCTGGTGCAGGCCAGATCAGCCCGTTGCGCGTCCGGCGCGCGACAGCGCCACCAGATGGACACCGATGCCCACCAACGGCCCGCACAGCAACCCGACCACGGTTCGGGTCTGCAGGGACAGCGGCAGCAACAGCAGCAAACCCGACGCGACCGTGGCGCCGACCCAGCCCAGCGAGTAGGCACGGTGCAGCGCGGCGGCCACCGCGGCGGCGCCGGTCAGCGTCAGCATGGCGATCGCCACCGCGGCCCCGGTCAGCCAGGCCAGCAGGGCGCTGCTGGCCTGGTACTGCGGCCCGAAGGCGAACCGCAACAGCCAGGGGCCCACCGCGCCCGCGGCCAGCACCCCGACCGCACCGATCGCCGCGACGATCCCGGCCGGGGCGATCAGCGCACGAATCCGGTCGCTGCGCTGATCGACGAAATGCGCAATCAGGTTGCCCTGCATGGCCGTCAACGGCACCAGCAGCGGCGCCCGGGTCAGGGTGACGGCCAGGATGATCACCCCGCCCTCGGCGCCGAGCTCGGCGCTGGTCAGCTTCAGCAGCACCGGAAAACCCATCACCAGGATGGCGCTGGCTCCGGCCGCTGTGATCGAATGCGCGGCGCCCCGCAGGAAGGTCGCGGTGCCGCCCGGGGTGAGTAGGCGGGCGGCGGCGCGGGTGGCGGGCGACGCCACCAGCAAGATCAGCCAGGCGATCGCGCCGGCGACCGTCGCCCACAGGAAGCCCGCCAGGTGCCAGCCCAGCACCACGGTGGCCGCCGCGATCGCGACCCGGATGACCGCGTCGGTCACCATCAGAGCCCCGTACTGCGTCCACTGATTGATGCCGGCCAGCATGCCCAGCAGGGTGGTGTGCACGCAGAAGCCGGCCAGCCCGACGCTGAGCAGCGCCACCGACAACCAGCGCGCTTCGACGAAAACCCGTCCGCTCCACAACGGCGCGCTTCCGGCGATCACGACGGCCGCGGCCACGCCGATCAGCGCGGCGACCCGCAGCGGGTGGGTGCGCTTGGCCGGCGCGACCTCGAGGTAGGGCCCCCCGACGGAGCATGCGCGGACCTCGCGGGTGGTCTCCTGGAGCAGGCCGAACGCGGCACCGCTGACCAGCCCGAAGGCTCCCCAGAACACCCCGAACACCGAGAAGCCGCTGGGCGCCAGGTCGCGGGCCGCCAGGTAGATCACCCCGTAGCCACACAGGGCGGTCACGGCGGTGGCGGTGCCGACGCGGGCCATGCTGCCGCGCGCCACCGGCCCCTGTGAGGCGCTGAGTTCGGTCATCGGGGCAGCGCTTTCAGCGGACCGCGCCGATGTTTCGCCACAATTTGAAAATAGTAAGTGTCCGCACCGATCGCCTGGCGCGGCGATCAGGTTCGCTAGTGTGAGCGGCTGTCGGAAAGGACCCATGGCCGCCTACCGCATCTTCGGCATTTCGCTGTTTCTCACCGTGGTTGCGCTCGTGCTGGGGTATCTCCACGGCGGGCTCAAAGACCTTTTCCTGCTGCTGGTCCTGGCGGTCCTGGAGGTGTCGCTGTCGTTCGACAACGCCATCATCAACGCCGCGATCCTGAAGCGAATGAGCCCCTTTTGGCGGCAGATGTTTCTGACTGTCGGGATCCTGATCGCGGTGTTCGGGATGCGGCTGTTGTTCCCGTTGGTCATCGTGTGGGCGACCGCGGGGATCGGACCCGTTCGCGCGCTGGAACTGGCGCTGCATCCGCCGCCGCACGGCGCGCTGGAGTTTGCGGACGGCTCGCCGAGCTACGAGAAGATGATCCTGTCCGCCCATCCGCAGATCGCGGCATTCGGTGGAATGTTCCTGCTGATGTTGTTCCTGGATTTCGTCTTCCACGACCGAGACATCAAGTGGCTCAAGTGGATTGAGGTCCCCTTCGCCCGCATCGGGCGACTCGGTCAGGTGCCGGTGGTGGTGGCCGGCGCCACGCTGGTGCTGGTCGGCTCGCGGCTGACGCATTCGGCTGACGACCGCGCCACGGTGCTGACCGCCGGGGTGCTGGGCCTGGTGACCTACCTGGTGGTCAACGGGCTGAGCCGCGCGTTTCGGCCTGCCGACGTCGGGGGCATGACGGTCGGCGAGGCGGTCGGCAAAGCGGGATTCACCCTGTTTCTCTATCTCGAGGTTCTCGACGCCGCGTTCTCGTTCGACGGAGTCACCGGCGCCTTCGCGATCACCTCGGACCCGATCGTCATCGCGCTGGGGCTCGGATTGATCGGCTCGATGTTCGTGCGGTCCATCACCATCTATCTGGTCAAGCAGGAAACCCTGGACCGCTACGTCTACCTGGAACACGGCGCGCACTGGGCGATCGGCGCGCTGGCCGTGATCATGCTGGGATCCATCGATCCCGGTTTACAGGTCCCCGAGGCGGTCACCGCCTCGGTGGGGGTGATCTTCATCGGGGCGGCGCTGGGCTGGAGCCTGCTGCGCAACCGGCGGGCCAGTGGGAGAGCTAGTGGCGATCGCGAGCGCTGCGGGTCGCCACCGTCGAGCTAGTGCCCCTCGGCCTTGAACCGTTCCACCGAGCGCTGAATCTCGGCCTCGGCCTCGGCGCGGCCGACCCAGTCCGCCGCCTTGACGAACTTGCCCGGCTCCAGGTCCTTGTAGTGCACGAAGAAGTGCTTGATCACTTCCAGCTCGAACTCGGGCACGTCGCCGATGTCCTGGATGGCGTCCCAGCGGTGGTCGCCGGCCGGCACGCACAAAACCTTGTCGTCGCCGCCCTTTTCGTCGGTCATCCGGAACATGCCCACCGGACGGGCCTCCACGATCACCCCGGGAAACACCGACTCCGGCAGCAGCACCATCGCGTCCAGCGGGTCGCCGTCCTCGCCGAGGGTGTCCTCGATGAAGCCGTAGTCGGTCGGGTAGGCCATCGCGGTGTAAAGGTAGCGGTCCAGACGCAACCGTCCGGTCTCGTGATCGACCTCGTATTTGTTGCGCTGGCCCTTGAGGATCTCGATGGTCACGTCGAATTCCACCGCGTCGGCTCCTTGTCTGGGTGTCTGCTTGGGCAGGCCAATTTTGCTCTGCTACACCCTAGTCGAGCCCATCGGCGCGGATTCGGCAGAATGGGTTCAAACAGTCAGGAGAGTGATGGCCCGTACTCGCTGGCAAAAATCCACCCCAGTGTTCATCGGGTTGGGCGTGCTGGCGTTCGTCGCTGCCGTGGTGGTGGCGGCGACGTTTTTCACCACGACCGGGCACGGCGCGGGCAGCGCGCGCGCCCCGATCCCGGCCCCGCACGCGCCCACGGTCAAACCCGGCATGGTCCCGGTGAGCGACTCCGCCGAGTTGCCCAGCGGGCCCGGCGTGAGCGCCGCGCTGGCCCCGGTGGCGGGCGATCCCAACCTGGGCAGGCTGGGTGGCCGGATCACCGACGCCCTCACCGGAAAAGAGCTGTGGCAGGTTGGCGACGACATGCCGCTGGTCCCCGCGTCGACCAACAAGGTGCTGACGGCGGCCGCCGCCCTGCTGACGTTGGACCGCCAGGCCCGGATCAGCACGCGGGTGGTGGCCGGCAGCCAGAACGCCCAGGGGCCCGTCGTGCTGGTCGGCGCCGGCGATCCGGTGCTGTCCGCGGCGCCGCCCGGGCAGGACACCTGGTACCGGGGCGCGGCCCGCATCAGCGACCTCGTCGAACAGATCCGGCGCAGCGGCGTGACCCCGACCGCGGTCCAGGTGGACACCTCGGCGTTCAGCGGCCCGACGATGGCACAGGGCTGGGACCCCGCCGACGTCGACAACGGCGACATCGCGCCGATCGAGTCGGTGATGATCGACGCCGGACGCATCCAGCCGACCACGGTCAACTCTCGGCGGTCCCGGACGCCGGCGCTGGACGCCGGCCGCGAGCTGGCCAAGGCGCTGAACCTCGATCCCGCTGCGGTGACGACCGCGACGGCACCGTCTGGAGCGCGGCAGCTGGCGGTCGTGGAGTCGGCGCCGTTGGTCCAGCGTCTGTCCGAGATGATGGACCATTCCGACAACGTGCTGGCCGAATGCATCGCCCGGGAGGTGGCGGCCGCGATCAACCGGCCGCGCAGCTTCGCCGGCGCGGCCGACGCGGTGACCAACCGGTTGAGCACCGCGCACGTCGACACCGCGGGCGCGGCGCTGCTGGATTCCAGCGGGCTTTCGGTCGACGACCGGCTGACGGCCAAGACGCTCGACGGGGTGCTGCAGGCCGCCGCCGGTCCGGACCAGCCGTCGCTGCGGGCCCTGCTGGATCTGCTTCCGATCGCCGCCGGCAGCGGGACACTGGGCGACCGGTTCATCGACGCCTCGACCAGCCAGGGTCCCGCCGGCTGGTTGCGGGCAAAGACCGGCTCGCTGACCAATATCAACGCGCTGGCCGGTGTGCTCACCGACCGCAGCGGCCGGGTGCTCACCTTCGCGTTCATCTCCAACGACGCGGGACCGACCGGCCGCAACGTGATGGACGCGCTGGCGACCAAGCTCTGGTTCTGCGGGTGCTCATGAGCCCGGCGCAGGAGCTGACGCTGGGCACCGCGGTCGACTGGCGGTTCGCGGCCACGGTCGGCCGGCGGCTGGCCCGGCCCGGACCGCCGTCCAGCGACTACACCCGGCGTCAGGTGGTCGACGAACTCGTGGGGGCGGCGGCCAAAGCCGAGCCTTTGGTCCGTGACGTCACCGGCCTGGTCGCGGGCGGCTTTGACAAGGGCCAGGTGCCGGCCGCCCGCATCGTCGACCGGCCGGAATGGGTCGCCGCCGCGGCCGAGTCGATGCGGGTGATGATGAACGGCGCCGAGAAGCCGCGCGGGTTCCTCACGGGCCGCGTCACCGGCGCGCAGACCGGCGCCGTCCTGGCATATGTCTCGTCGGGGATTCTCGGCCAATACGACCCGTTCGCTGCTTCCAAGGCTGGCTGCCTGCTGCTGGTGTACCCGAACGTCCTCGCCGTCGAGCGGCAGCTTCGCATCGAGCCGTCCGATTTCCGGCTCTGGGTGTGTCTGCACGAGGTCACCCATCGGGTGCAGTTCACCGCCAACCCGTGGCTGCCCGACTACATGTCGCAGGCGCTCGGCCTGCTGACCCGCGACGCCGGTGACGACCTGGCGGAGGTGGCGGGTCGGCTCGCCGACTACGCCCGCAATCGCGGCAATCCCGACTCGGACGCCAACTCGGCGGGCATCCTCGGTCTGGTGCGCGCGGTGCAGTCCGAGCCCCAGCGGCATGCCCTTGATCAGCTGCTGGTGCTGGGCACGCTGCTGGAGGGCCACGCCGACCACGTGATGGACGCCGTCGGACCGATGGCCGTGCCGTCGGTGGCCACCATCCGCCGCCGCTTCGACGAGCGCCGCCACCGCAAGCAGCCGCCGCTGCAGCGGTTGCTGCGCGCGCTGCTCGGACTCGACGCCAAGCTCAGCCAGTACACCCGCGGCAAGGCGTTCGTCGACCATGTCGTGGGCCAGGTGGGAATGGCGCGCTTCAACGCCATCTGGACCGGGCCCGAAACGCTGCCGCTGCCCATCGAGATCGAAGATCCCCAGCGATGGATCGACAGGGTGCTGTAGGCCGGCTGCGCGCGGCGATCGAGGCGTTCGTCAAGACGCATCTGGCCACCGTCGACCAATGGTGCGTGGCGCTCTCCGGGGGCCCGGATTCGTTGGCGCTCACCGCGGTGGCCGCCCAGCTGCGCCCCACCGCCGCCGTGGTGGTCGACCACGGCCTGCAACCCGACTCGGCCGACGTCGCCGAAACCGCCCGGGCCCAAGCTGCAGCACTGGGATGCGTTGCGGCGCAAGTGGTTCGGGTACGGGTAGGCACGCAAGGCGGTCCCGAAGCGGCGGCGCGTGCCGCCCGCTATGCCGCGCTGGCCGCCTACCACGACGGCCCGGTGCTGTTGGGCCACACGCTCGACGACCAGGCCGAGACGGTGCTGCTGGGGCTGGGCCGCGGATCCGGGGTGCGCTCGATCGCCGGGATGCGTCCCTACGACCCGCCGTGGTGCCGGCCGTTGCTAGGGGTCCGACGTGCCGTCACGCACGAGGCGTGCCGGGAGCTGGGCCTGACCGCGTGGCGCGATCCGCACAACAGCGACCGCCGCTTCACCCGGACCCGGCTGCGTGCCGAGGTATTGCCGCTGCTCGAAGACGTGCTCGGCGGGGGCGTCGCCGAGGCGCTGGCCCGCACCGCGACCGCGTTGCGGGAGGATGGCGAGTTGATCGACACACTGGCCGCCCGGGCGCTGCCCGATGCCAGGACGGGGACTGGGCTGCGGGTCTCGACGCTGGCGACGCTGGACGCGCCCGTGCGGCGTCGCGTGATCCGGGCCTGGCTGCTGGCCGGCGGTGCAACGGGGCTGACCGACAAGCAGATTCGGGGAGTCGACACCCTGGTCACCGCGTGGCGCGGCCAGGGCGGGGTGGCGGTGGGGTCGCCCGTGCCCGGCGAGCGGTTGTTCGCGGGCCGCCGCGACGGCGTGTTGACGCTGTGGCGCGAACCGGTGCACTAGCCGCGATATCGGGGCCGCCGTTGGTTATTGACCCGCCGGCGTGGCACTCTGTGGTCGTGGCCCAGATCTCCTCGGCGATCACCCCCGCCCAGCCCGCGGAGCTCTACCCCGGGGATATCAAGTCTGTCCTGCTGACGGCGGAGCAAATTCAGGCCCGAATCGCCGAACTCGGCCGCGAAATCGGGGAGAGCTACCGCGACGCGGCGAGCGAGACCGGCCAGGACCTGCTGCTGATCACGGTGCTCAAGGGCGCAGTGATCTTTGTCACCGACCTGGCCCGCGCGATCCCCGTGCCGACGCAGTTCGAATTCATGGCCGTCAGCTCGTACGGCTCGTCGACGTCCTCATCGGGCGTGGTGCGGATCCTCAAGGACCTGGACCGCGACATTCAGGGTCGCGATGTGCTGATCGTCGAGGACGTCGTCGACTCGGGCCTGACCCTGTCGTGGCTGCTGCGCAACCTCAAAACGCGGCATCCGCGGTCCCTGGGGGTGTGCACGCTGTTGCGCAAGCCGGACGCGAAGGGCGCCCACGTCGACATCGCCTACGTGGGCTTCGACATCCCGAACGACTTCGTCGTCGGCTACGGCCTCGACTACGACGAGCGCTACCGCGACCTGTCCTACATCGGCACCCTGGACCCCAGGGTCTATCAGCAGTAGCTCGCGGCGATCGCAAGCGCGGCGAAGCCGGGCGCGGCGGGTCGCCGCCATCCGGCCGGGTCAGTCCAGCTCCCACACCGCGGTGACCGAGAAGTTGACGGTCTGCTGGCCGGGCTCGAGCGGGACCATCGACGGCATGGCGCGCGGCGCCCCGACCGGCGGGGGGTTGCCGGTGGCCTCCGAGATGGACAGCACCCGGCCCAGCCGGAGCCCGGACAGCTGGGCGTATTGCTCGGCGCGGCTCTTGGCATCGTTGAACGCCCGCGCACGGGCATCCTTGACCAGCTGCGAATCGTCGGCGATGGAATAGCGGACCGACCTGATCCGGGTGGCGTCACCGCCCGTGCCGACGATGAGGGCCAGCAGCCGCGACGCGGCGTCGGGCGGATAGATCTTGACGGCGACGGCGTTGGTGGCCTGGTAGCCGGTGATCGTGGCCGTGCCGTTGGGTCCGGGGTTGGTGTATTGCGGCGCCAGCGTGACCTCGGTGGTGCTGATGTCCTTGCGGTCGATGCCGGCGCCCACCAGCGCGTTGATGACCGCCTGCTGACGGTCGTTGGTCTGGTTCATCGCGGTCGTGACGTCGGGGGCAGTGAACTCGATGCCGACGTCGGCGGTCAGCGTGTCCGGGACTCCTTGCACCTGCCCGGTCCCCACAACCGTTACCTGCCGGGGGTTCGCCCCGGGCTGCGACGGGCTGTGCTCGTCGCACGCCGACGCCGCCGCGACGGTCAGGCAAGCCGCGGCCACCGCGATCGATCGGCGGACAAAACTTGAGGCGTTGGTGGTGACCGGCATGCCTGGCACCCTAGCCGCCGGACCCCCGTCCGTGTGATTGATTGCTATGGCGGCGAGCCGCGGCATCGTCGACCCTGTGGGAGGGGCTGCGCTGGCGACGGTCGCGTCAGCAATGCGAATGATCCTGTGCGAGAGTCCGTTTAATCTCGCACCGCGACGACCCCGAGCAGGGTGGCGATCACCCGCGAGGGGCGGGAGCGTGATGCGAAGATCGAGCCGGGATTCTGGGACGCGTCAAAAGGGTGGATCGTCGGGCAAGGGCTGGAAGGCCGGTACGTCGGGCACCCAATCCGGCGGCAACTCTTCCGGCTCCCGGGGATCGTTCACCCAGGTGCAGTACGGGCTGGTGCTCGGTGTTCCCTTAAAGAGGAAAAGCATGTCGCGCATATGGTTTCGGAATTTACGTGCTTCGATTTCGTCTTTGCGGTCCTGTTCTAGCCGCCGCCGGGCTTCGTTGATCGGCCGCTGATCGCGATTGTGTTTGCGCGCCTGTGTGATTCGCGAGCTTCGTTGTTGCGATCGGCTACGTCGTTTGGGCACCGGCACCGGCACCGCGCACGCCGGACCGCGTGGCTGGGGAAACAGATCGGTGCCCGCAGGGGAGGTCCGATACGTCCTACCGGTCGGTGACGTCCAGATCACGGTGCCGTCAGCCAATTGTTCATCGCGCCATCCGCCGAAGGTCTTCAGCCGATGATGTTGGCGGCACAGGCATTTGAGGTTTTCCGCTACGGTCCGGCCACCGGCCGCCGGATCCTGGTGGTTGAACGGAACGGTGTGGTCGAGATCGCAGACCATCGCCGGCCGGCTGCACCCGGGGAAGCGGCAGGTCAAATCGCGGCACCGGACGGCGCGTTCCAGCGCCGCCGACGGTTGGTAACGCAACGCCTCGACCGGACTCGTCACCGGATTGGCGACGAGTAACGATGCGGCGGCGGCCAATTGGCGCACCTGTTCTGCGTCGATGACGCCGTAGCCCTCCAGGTAGCCGGGCTCGGTGCCCTCGGCATAGACGGTTTGCTCGCCGGCCACCACGTTGATGACCACCTGCGCGCCGGCTCGATCACGATCGGGGTCGTGGCCGCGCGCGCGGGCGGGACAGTCCGGTTGCCCACAGCCGCAGGCCAAACCGCGGTTCGCGGCGAGCGCGGCCAACGCATCGGCGCGGCGCTGGTCCATCGTCCGGGGGTCGGCGGGGCATACCTGCTTGGCGAGCTGCGAGAGCCGGCGGTCGAAGG
Organism: Mycobacterium sp. NTMscope_MAC_269; assembly: GCF_976985695.1. Taxonomy (NCBI): domain Bacteria; kingdom Bacillati; phylum Actinomycetota; class Actinomycetes; order Mycobacteriales; family Mycobacteriaceae; genus Mycobacterium; species Mycobacterium sp. NTMscope_MAC_269. Next base: position 3,863,419 of record NZ_OZ335668.1, on the reverse strand, counting down.
CGGTCGCGGCCGTCGCGGCGACCGAGCCATTGATCTCGGCCATCCCGTTGGATGAGGCGGTGATCGCGATGTGACGTTCGTTCTCGGCCTCAAGGCGCCGTTCGCGGACAGCGTCGGGGTCGGTGGCGCGTACGGAGGCGTCGACGGCGTTGACGATGCGCTGCCTCGACCAGCCGTGCCAGTTACCGATCCGCGCGGCGAGCGATTCGTCGAGCCTGGCGATCAGCTCCCCGTTGGTGACCAGGTCGGTGCGGGTGATGATCAGGCGGACGGTGCGCCAGTCCGTTCTGCCCTCGGCCAGCAGGGCCGCAATCCTGGGCAGCCGGGTATCGAGCACCTCGGCGTGCGACACCAGGTAGCTGGCGCCCATCGGGGAGAGGTTCATCGCGGCGGCGACCTCGGCGGCGGTCTGCTCGAAACCGTCGATCGCCGCGTATTCTTGCTCGCGCCGCTCAGCGGTGGCCACACGATGCCGGAGCAGGGCCGCTACCGCCGCCAGGCGACGTGCCACCAGCATCGATTCCTCCCGATGCGTGGATTCGATCACCGCTACCAGAGCGGGGGGATCCTGAGGCATGTCGAACATACGTTCGATGATAGACGGACCCTACGACAGCTGTCAGGGCGTGACGAGGACCTTGCAGTGCCGCTCGGGGTCGGCCAGGTCGTCGAATGCCGCGCCGACCGCATCCAGGCCCACCTCGCCGGTGATCAGCGGGCTGACGTCGATGTCGCCCTCCGCCAGCGCGCGCAGCGAGTCGCCGAACTCGTCGGGGGTGTAGGCGAGCACGAATTGCACGTTGATCTCTTTGGCGATCGCGAAGAACGGATGCACGGTGTCGGGTTGCATGCACACCCCGGCGACCACCAGGCGGGTGCCCGGCCGTGCCCGGAGCAGCACGTCATCGATGATGCCCGGCACCCCGACGGCCTCGAACACCACCGCGGGCTTGACCGTGTCGAAAGGCGAGCCCTGCGCCGGATCCAGCGTCTGGTGCGCTCCCATTGCGGTGGCCAGCTCCCGTCGCTTCGGCGAAAAGTCGGATGCCACAATGGTTTCGATTCCGTTGGAGCGGAGGGCGGCGACGATGGCGATGCCGATCGGGCCGCAGCCCAGCACCAGGGCCGTCTCACCGGGTGCGATGTTGGACTTGTTGACGGCGTGCAATCCCACCGCCATGGGTTCGGTCAGCGCTGCGTGTTTGAAGTCCAGGCCGTTGGGGATGGGCAGCAGCAGCGGTGCCGAGAGCAGCATACGTTCGGAGTAGCCGCCGATTGTGCTGTTGCTGTACACAATTGGCTCGACACCCTTGGCGGACAACAGCACCGGCAGCGACGTGACCAGGGTTCCCGGTGGATGGGTCTCGGTGTCAGGGCCGGCTTCGAGGATCTCGGCGCTGAATTCGTGACCCATGAAGATGTCGTGGTCAAGGTCGACGTGCATGCCCCCAGTGCCACCCGCGGCACGAGCGGTCATTTCCAGCACCTGGGCGCCGTGGGCGGCGAAATGCAGGTCGGAGCCGCAGATTCCGCAGGCTCGCACCCCGACAAGTACCTGCCCGGTTTCGGGTATCGGGTCGGGCACGTCGTCGCGGTAGACCATGCGGCCGTCTCGCAACACCGAGGCGCGCATCAGTGCACCGCATCTTTCTGCTCGTCCACGTGCTCGGTGATGGCTTTGACCACGGCCTCGCCCGCCCGGCCGATCAACTGGTCACGTTTGCCTTTGGCCCACTCGTGGGATGCGCGGGACGCTTCGAGTTGACGCTTGAAATGGGGAATCACCTTGCGCGCCATCAGGTCATAGCAGCGGTGCGTCGCCTCCGGTGAGGCCCAGTCGTGTCCGAGCATCAGCAGGGTGCCGAATCCGCCAGAGCGGTCGAGCAGGTCTTCGATGTGGGCGATGGCGTCCTCGGGCGTGCCGATGCAGCAATTGCCCTTGGCGGCATAGTCGGCGACGAACTCGTGTGGCGTCTGGGTGCCTTCGACGCTGTTGGCCAGCGGGACGAACCCGGCGGCGCCGAAGTAATTCGCGAAATCCTGCAGCCCGTAGGTGCAATCGTCGATGGCCTGCTCGCGGCTGTCGGCGATGTGCATGATGCTCAGGACGCGCCAGTCGCCGCGGTCCGGCTCGTCCCGGCCGACCTTTGCAGCCTGTTCGCGGACCACGTCCCAGGTGGTTTCCAGCGCGGCGTAGCCACCCGGCACCGACATCGACAGCGACAGTAACGAGGTGCCCAGCGCGCCGGCAAGCCGCGGCCCCGAGGGAGAAATCATTGCCGCCGTGGAGATTTCGGGATAGGGCCAGGTGTAAGGCCGGATATGCAACTGGGCGTCACGCAGGGTGAACCAATCGGAGTGCCGGTCGATTCGTTCGGTGGGTGCGGCGCGGAACAGTGCCAGGATGGCCTCGAGGGATTCCTGCATCATGCGTCGCTGCTCGACGGGGTCGATGCCCATCATGTAGGCATCCGAGGGCAGCGCGCCGGGGCCGGTGCCGAACATGACCCGACCGCGGGTCAGATGATCCAGTAGCACCCAGCGGTCGGCGACCATCAGCGGATGGTGATAGGGCAGTGACACCACGCCCGTGCCCAGCCGGATGTGCTTGGTTCGTTCGGCCGCTGCGGCGATGAACACCTCCGGGCAGGCGATCAGCTCGTAGCCCCCGGAGTGGTGTTCGCCGAACCACGCTTCATCGAAGCCGAGCCGATCCAGCGCGACGACGCGTTCCATGTCGTATTCCAGTGCAACCGTTGGGGATTGACCGACGGGGTGAAACGGGGTGATAAAGACACCGAAACGCAGGGGCGCGCTCATCAAAGCTCCAATCCGTTGAGGAATTCCAGTAAGGCCGCATTCACCTCGTCGGGGCGCTCCTGCTGCAGCCAGTGCCCGGCGCCGTCGATCATCACCTGTTGGTATGGACCGGAAATCGCCTCGGCGGCGCGGTCGGCGCGGGTGAACGACAGGACCGGATCGGCCGTCCCGCCGATGAACAGACACGGAACCGAGATCTTGACGCCGTCGAGTTCGGGGGTGGTCTCCCAGTTGCGGTCGAAATTGCGGTACCAGTTCAGACCGCCGGTGAAGCCGGTCCGCGAGAATTCGGCGACGTAGTGGTCGAGCTCGTCCTGGCTTATCCAGTCCGGGAGCCCGTCGGGTTCGGCAAGGCGTTCGACGAATCCCTCGGGACCCGGCGCAACCATCCGCAGCCCTGCGGCCTTGTCATCGGATGTCCGTAAGCTGCCCATCATCCGTCGGATCACTTGCGCCGGATCGGCATTCAGCTCGGCGTCGGCCACGCCGGGCTCCTGAAAGTACAGGATGTAGAAGAAGTTCTCGCCGAACATTTTTCGCCAGGCCTGGGTGGGCGCCACGTGCGGGCGTGGCGTCACCGGCACGCTGAGCGCGGCGACGGCCGCGACCCTGTCGGGGTGCAGCAGCGGGGCGTTCCACACCACGGCTGCGCCCCAGTCGTGCCCGATCCACACGGCCCGCTCGGCGCCGACGTCGTCGAGCAGACCGACCAGATCTCCGGTCAACTGGTGAATGTCGTACGCCTCGACGGCATCCGGGCGATCCGAACCTCCGTACCCGCGCTGATCGGGTGCCAGCACGTGGTAGCCGGCTTGCGCGAGGACGTCGATCTGGTGGCGCCAGGAGTAGGCCAGTTCGGGAAAACCGTGAGCCAGGATCACCACGGGCGCGCCGCGGTCGCCCGCTTCAGTCACCCGCAGCCGCACACCATTGGTATCTACTAACCGTTGGGTTGGGGGCACCGTCTCACCAAAGCACAACGGTTGCGCACTGAGAAGGGCCTCTTTGACTCCGCGCAGCATAATTTGTGCATGCGATTGGACCACGTAGTTCTGTGGACGAAGGATCCGCGCGCGGCGATGGACTTCTACTCGCGGGTCGTCGGGCTGGCGCCGGTGCGGTTCGCCGAGTTCGAGGCCGCCGAGGCGCCGTTCCCGAGCGTGCGGGTGTCCGAGGACTCCATCATCGACCTGATGCCACTCGAGATGGCTTCCGGCGCGGCGTCCTCCGCGGTCGCCGAAGGAAGCGCCGGCCAACCCGTCAACCACGTCTGCCTTGCCCTGTCGAAGGCCGAATACGACGCGCTCGAGGCGCGCCTGCAGGCAGCCGGCGTGGACACCAGCGTGCGGCTGCACCACAGCTTCGGAGCGCGCGGATGGTCGCCGCACACGTACTACTTCGCCGATCCGGACGGCAATGTCATCGAGGCCCGCTACTACGAGTGAGGCGATCGGTTCGGGAACTGTCCGTCGTTAACTAAGCAGCCCCGGCTCTGCCGGAGCTGGCGATCGCCACAGGCGGTAGCCTGGACTTTTCCAGCTGCGTGTATATCGGGGAAGGACCTGGCCGGCAAGGCCGATGATTGATGAACCGGAAAAACGTTATTCGCACCGTCACGGCGATTGCTGTCGTGGTGCTGCTCGGCTGGTCATTCTTCTACTTCAGCGACGACACTCGCGGCTATAAGCCCGTCGACACGTCCGTGGCGATGTCCCAAATCAACGGCGACAACGTCAAAAGCGCACAGATCGACGATCGCGAACAGCAGCTGCGCCTGACCCTGAAGAAGGGCAATGGCGACACGGACAACTCCGACAAGGTCATCACCAAATATCCCAGCGGGTATGCGGTCGACCTGTTCAACGCGCTGACCGCCAAGAACGCGAAGGTCAGCACCGTCGTCAACCAGGGCAGCATTCTGGGCGAGCTGTTGGTGTACGTCCTGCCGCTGCTGTTGTTGGTGGGGCTGTTCGTGATGTTCTCCCGCATGCAGGGCGGCGCCCGGATGGGCTTCGGATTCGGCAAATCGCGCGCCAAACAGCTCTCTAAGGACATGCCCAAGACCACGTTCGCCGACGTCGCCGGCGTCGACGAGGCGGTCGAAGAGCTCTACGAGATCAAGGACTTCCTGCAGAATCCCGGTCGCTATCAGGCGCTGGGCGCCAAGATCCCCAGGGGCGTGCTGCTCTACGGTCCGCCCGGCACCGGTAAGACCCTGCTTGCCAGGGCGGTGGCCGGCGAGGCCGGCGTCCCGTTCTTCACCATTTCGGGCTCCGACTTCGTCGAGATGTTCGTCGGCGTCGGCGCGTCACGGGTACGAGACCTGTTCGACCAGGCCAAACAGAACAATCCGTGCATCATCTTCGTCGACGAGATCGACGCGGTAGGCCGCCAGCGCGGCGCGGGCCTGGGCGGCGGGCACGACGAGCGCGAGCAAACGCTGAACCAGTTGCTGGTCGAAATGGACGGGTTCGACCCGCGGGCGGGCGTCATTCTGATCGCGGCCACCAACCGGCCGGACATTCTGGACCCGGCGCTGCTGCGCCCCGGCCGTTTCGACCGGCAGATCCCGGTGTCCAACCCGGATCTCGCCGGCCGCAAAGCGGTACTGGAGGTGCACTCCAAGGGCAAGCCGATCGGTCCGGACGCCGACCTCGCCGGGCTGGCCAAGCGGACCGTCGGCATGACCGGCGCCGACCTGGCCAACGTCATCAACGAGGCCGCGCTGCTCACCGCCCGCGAGAACGGCACGGTCATCACCAGCGCCGCCCTGGAGGAAGCGGTGGACCGGGTGATCGGCGGCCCGCGCCGCAAGGGCCGCATCATCAGCGAGCAGGAAAAGAAGATCACCGCCTATCACGAAGGCGGCCACACCCTGGCGGCCTGGGCGATGCCCGACATCGAGCCGATCTACAAGGTGACGATCCTGGCGCGCGGCCGCACCGGCGGGCACGCGGTGGCGGTGCCCGAGGAGGACAAGGGCCTGCGGACCCGCTCGGAGATGATCGCGCAGTTGGTGTTCGCCATGGGCGGACGCGCCGCCGAGGAGTTGGTGTTTCGCGAGCCCACGACCGGCGCTGTGTCCGACATCGAACAGGCCACCAAGATCGCGCGCGCCATGGTCACCGAGTTCGGAATGAGCTCCAAACTCGGTGCAGTCAAATACGGTTCGGAACACGGCGACCCGTTCCTGGGCCGCACCATGGGAACACAGGCCGACTATTCGCACGAGGTCGCCCGCGACATCGACGACGAGATCCGCAAGCTGATCGAGGCCGCCCACACCGAGGCGTGGGAAATCCTCACCGAATACCGCGACATCCTCGACACCCTGGCTGGCGAGTTGCTGGAAAAGGAAACCCTGCACCGAGCCGAGCTGGAAAGCATCTTCTCGGGCGTCGAAAAGCGCCCGCGCCTCACCATGTTCGACGATTTCGGGGGCCGCATCCCGTCGGACAAGCCGCCGATCAAAACCCCCGGCGAGCTGGCCATCGAGCGTGGCGAGCCCTGGCCGCCGCCCACCCCCGAGCCGGCCTTCAAGGCGGCCATCGCGCGGGCCAGCGAAGCGGCCCGGCTAGAGGCTGATCGAAACGCTAACGGCGGCAACGGTTCTCACGGTAGCCAGGGCAGCGGTAAGGGTGCGCCTAACGGGCCCACCCAACCCGACTACGGCGCGCCGGCCGGTTGGCGCGCGCCGGGATGGCCGCCGCAGCAATCGCAGCAGCCGCAGCAGCAGCCGAACTACTGGCACCCGCCGGCGCAGCCCGGGCAACAGCCCTATTGGCAGCAACCGGCGCCGAGTTACCCGGGCCCGCAGCCGTATCCCGGTCAGCAGGGCCATGCGGGCCACCAGCAGGGCTATCCGGGCGGGCCGGGTCGTTCCGGTCAGCAGGGTCAGGCGCAGCCGCCGTATCCGCCATATCCCCCGCCGGCCCAGCCCGCCCCGCAGGGTGGCTCGCCCGACCGGCAGGATGACGACGTAAGCCGGTCCAATCCGCCGGCCCACGGCTGAACAGACGGAGGATTCGATGGCACTGCCGGACACCGCGATGTCCCAGATGCGGATCTTCGACCAGGACCGTGCCGAGGCCGCGGTCCGCGAGTTGCTGTACGCGATCGGCGAAGACCCGGACCGGCACGGCCTGCGGGAAACGCCGGCCCGCGTCGCGCGCGCCTACCAGGAGATGTTCGCCGGGCTCTACACCGATCCGGACAGCGTGTTGAACACCATGTTCGACGAGGAGCACGACGAGCTGGTGCTGGTCAAGGAAATCCCGCTGTACTCCACGTGCGAACACCACCTGGTGTCGTTCCACGGGGTGGCCCACGTCGGCTATATCCCGGGCAACGACGGCCGGGTCACCGGACTGTCGAAGATCGCGCGACTGGTCGATCTCTACGCCAAACGACCCCAGGTGCAGGAGCGGCTCACCAGCCAAATCGCCGACGCCCTGGTGAAAAAGCTCAATCCGCGCGGGGTGATCGTCGTGGTCGAGGCGGAGCACCTGTGTATGGCGATGCGCGGTGTCCGCAAGCCCGGAGCTACCACGACGACCTCGGCGGTGCGAGGGTTGTTCAAAACCAACGCCGCTTCTCGAGCCGAAGCGCTCGATCTCATCCTGCGGAAGTGAGCCTGGCGCCTGTGCAGGTAATGGGAGTTCTGAACGTCACTGACGATTCGTTCTCCGACGGCGGCCGATATCTCGACCCCGACGAAGCCGTGGCACAGGGATTGGCGCTGGTGGCCGACGGCGCCGGCATCGTCGATGTCGGGGGAGAATCGACGCGTCCCGGCGCCACGCGCGTCGATCCCCGTGTCGAGACCTCCAGAGTCATACCCGTCGTCAAAGAGCTTGCTTCGCAAGGCATTACGGTGAGCATCGACACCATGCACGCCGATGTCGCGCGGGCGGCGCTGTGCAGCGGCGCGCGGATCGTCAACGACGTGTCCGGCGGCCGGGCCGATCCCGCCATGGCGCCGCTGCTGGCCGAGGCGAAAGTGCCTTGGGTGCTGATGCATTGGCGCTCCGTTTCGGCCGAGCGTCCGCACGCGGCGCCGAACTACCGCGACGTGGTCGCCGAGGTGCGCGCCGAGCTGCTTGCCAGCGTCGACGCCGCGGTGTCCGCCGGCGTCGATCCCGCTCAGCTGATGATCGATCCCGGGCTGGGATTCGCCAAGACGGGACAACACAATTGGGCGCTACTGCATGCGCTGCCACAATTGGTCGCCACGGGCATCCCGGTGCTCCTGGGTGCGTCGCGCAAACGCTTCCTCGGCACGTTGCTGGCCGGGCCCGACGGCTCCCCGCGGCCGCCCGACGGGCGGGAGACGGCGACCGCGGTGATCTCCGCGCTGGCCGCGCTGCACGGGGCCTGGGGGGTGCGGGTGCACGACGTGCGGGCCACGGTCGATGCGCTCAAGGTGGTCGGGGCGTGGTCGAATGGCTGATCGAATCGAGTTGCGCGGGTTGAAGGTTCGCGGACGACATGGTGTTTTCGACCACGAGCGCGCGAACGGGCAGGACTTCGTCGTCGATGTCACGGTGTGGATCGACCTGGCCTCCGCCGCCGCCACTGATGACCTGGCCGACACCTACGACTACGGGGCGCTGGCGCAGCTGGCGGCCGACGTCGTGGCGGGACCCGCGCGCAACCTGATCGAAACCGTCGGCGCCCAGATCGCCGACCGGGTGATGGACGACGAACGCGTGCACGCCGTCGAGGTGGCGGTGCACAAGCCGCAGGCGCCGATCCCGCAGGAGTTCGCCGACGTCTCGGTGGTGGTGCGGCGCTCGCGGCGCGGGGGCCGAGGTTCGGTGGTGCCGTTATGACGCGCGGTGACGACGATGATGCCGGCGTGGCCGGGATCGAGGAGTGGCGCCTATGACGCGCGGTGACGACGATGATCCCGGCGCGGCCGGGATCGAGGAGTGGCGCCTATGACCAGAGTGGTGCTTTCCATCGGCTCCAACCTGGGTGACCGGCTGGCGCGATTGCAGTCGGTCGTCGACGGGCTGGGGGACACGGTGCTCGCCGTGTCGCCGGTGTACGAGACCGACCCGTGGGGCCGGATGGATCAGGCGCCGTTCCTCAACGCGGTGCTGATCGCCGACGACCCGGCCTGCGACGGGCAGGGCTGGCTGGCCCGGGCGCAGGAGTTCGAGCGTGTGGCGGGCCGGGTCCGCGGCGAGCGATGGGGGCCGCGCACCCTCGACGTCGACCTCATCGCCTGCTACGGGCAAACCGAGGTGACCTCCCGGGAGAACAACCTGACGCTGCCGCACCCGCTGGCGCATCTGCGGGCCTTCGTGTTGATCCCGTGGCTGGCCGTCGACCCGGACGCACGACTGACGCTGGCCGGCGGACCGCAACCGGTCGCCGGCCTGCTCGCACAGCTGGAAGAGGCCGACCGCGAGGGTGTGCGGCTGACCGGCCTGACGCTGAGACCGGACGGCAAATCCCCCGTCGATCGGGGGCCCGACGCCTGATGGGACCCACCCGCAAGCGTGACCTCACGGCCGCGATGGTCGGCGCTGCCGTCGTGGGTTACCTACTGGTCAATGGCCTGTATCGGTGGTTTCCCCCGATCACGGTGTGGACCGGCCTGTCGCTGCTGGCGGTGGCCGTCGCCGAGGCGCTGTGGGCGCGTTATGTGCGCGCCAAGATCACCGAAGGCGAAATCGGCTCCGGTGCGGGCCGGTTGCATCCGCTCGCGGTGGCACGCAGCCTGGTAGTCGCCAAGGCGTCGGCATGGGTGGGCGCGTTGATGCTGGGCTGGTGGGTCGGGGTGCTGGTGTACTTCCTGCCGCGACGGTCCTGGCTGCGGGCCGCCGCCGAGGACACCTCCGGAGCGGTGGTGGCGGCCGTCAGCGCGCTGGCATTGGTGGTCGCCGCCCTGTGGCTGCAACATTGCTGCAAGTCCCCTTACGATCCGACCGAGCACGGCGAGGGCGCCGAAACCTAGCCGCCGGCGGATTCGCGGATCAACCCAGGTGAGAATCGCCGGAGTCGGGCGACACGCGGATTGACCTCGCGCAGGTACAGTCAGGCCATGACCGTTCTGTCCCGCGGCGCCCGGGTCCGGCGCGGCGGCCGCAGGCCGGGGTGGGTGCTCTTGACCGCGTTGCTGGTCCTCGCGATAGGTGCCAGTTCCGCATTGGTTTTCACCAATCGGGTGGAACTCCTCAAGCTCGCTGTAATCCTGGCGCTGTGGGCCGCAGTCGCCGGCGCCTTTGTTTCCGTGCTCTATCGCCGGCAAAGCGACGCCGACCAGGCCCGCGTGCGCGACCTCAAGCTGGTCTACGACCTCCAGCTCGACCGGGAGATCTCAGCCCGGCGCGAATACGAACTGACGGTGGAGTCGCAGCTGCGTCGCGAGCTGGCCTCCGAGCTGCGCGCACAGGCCGACGACGATCTGGCCGAGCTGCGCGCGGAACTGAGCGCATTGCGCACCAGCCTGGAAATCCTTTTCGACACCGACCTCGCGCATCGCCCGGCGCTCGGGACGGTCGAGTCCGAGCCGCAAGCGGAGCGCGCGTACAGCGAGTGGGATCGCAACGGGGAAGGCGCCCGCGACAACCCCGTCGATTGGGTGTCCAGCGACCGGGTCACGTCGGTGCCCCAGGACAACGCGCACGGCCGCACCGACGAGACGGCCATCATCGACGTGCCCGAAGAACCCCTGTTGCCGCCGCGTCAGCCGCCGTCACCCCGCCGGGAACGGGCCCGCTACCAGTACGAACCGGCCCAGGAACCCGCGTATCCGGCGCCGGAGCCCGCCTACCCCCCGCCGCCGCAGGCGCGGTTCGAACCGCGTCACCAGCCGCCGCCGCAACCGGAACCCGAGCCGCAGGCCCCGCCCGAGGCCGAGCCGCGACCCCAAACGCAGCCCCAGCCCGATCGGCAACGCCAGGAATGGCAGCCGGCAGCGGCGGAAGGGCAGTGGTTGCCGCCCGGGTCACCGGGCAGCAACTGGGCCGGTGCCGACGCCCCCGGGGAATCGACGGGAGGGCGGCGGCGCGCACGGCATTCGGGCGCCGACGAATCCCGCGACGAATCCCGCGAAGATTCCCCGGACGAAGCCTGGGACGGCCTGCCCGTCGAGCCGCTTCCCCCACCGCCCTACGCCGAGTCCGGCCGTCGGGCACGGTCGCGCCACTCGGCGGAATACCGCGACTACGGGGTCCGCAATTTTGCTCCCGGCGGCGAGCCGCCCGCGGCGCCGCCCACACCGCCCGCGCCCCCGGTGCACCAGGGTGCGCCCGCCGGCGCGCCCCCGCCGCCGCGGCTGGCGCCGCCGCCGGCACCGGAGCACGCGCCCCGGCACGGCGGTGAACCGCAACCGGAGGTCGCCGATTCCGGCGTCGAGACGGCCTCGACGGGCGGCCAGTCGGTGGCCGACCTGCTGGCCCGCCTGCAGGTGCAGCCCTCCGAAGGCGGTCGGCGCCGCAGACGTGAAGGCTGAGCTGGGAGCTTCCTCACATTGGGAAACGCCTGGTAATCGACTACAGTTTTAGTGACCGAACGGTACCCACCAGGTGGGACCGGAACGAACCAAGAAATCTGTGAGGTCGTCTGCGATGGTGCAGTTCGACGGTCTGCGCCCGGCCAGGCTCAAGGTGGGAATCATCTCTGCCGGCCGGGTGGGCACCGCGCTCGGTGTCGCGCTGGAGCGCGCGGACCACGTCGTGGTGGCGTGCAGCGCCATCTCCCATGCTTCGCGGCAGCGGGCCGGGCGCCGGCTGCCCGATACCCCGGTGGCGACCCCGCCGGACGTTGCCGCCGGCGCCGAACTGTTGCTGCTCGCGGTCCCCGACGGCGAACTCGCCGGCCTGGTATCCGGGCTTGCCGCGACGTCGGCCGTCCGGCCCGGAACCATCGTCGTCCACACGTCCGGCGCCAACGGGGTCGGCGTGTTGGCGCCGCTGGCCCACCAGGGCTGCATCCCGTTGGCGATCCATCCGGCCATGACGTTCACCGGCTCCGACGAAGACATCAGCAGGCTGCCGGACACCTGCTTCGGCATCACGGCGGCCGACGAGGTCGGATACGCGATCGGCCAGTCGCTCGTCTTGGAGATGGGCGGAGAACCGTTCTGCGTGGCTGAGGACGCCCGCGTCCTCTACCACGCGGCGCTGGCCCACGCGGGCAACCACATCGTGACCGTGCTCGCCGACGCGCTGGAGGCGCTGCGCGCCGCCCTGCACGGCAGCGAACTGCTCGGCCAACAGTCCGTCGACGACCAGCCCGGCGGCATCGCCGAACGCATCGTCGGTCCGCTGGCCCGGGCGGCGCTGGAGAACACGCTGCAACGCGGGCAAGCCGCGCTTACCGGTCCGGTCGCCCGCGGCGACGCCGCCGCGGTTGCCGGGCATCTGGCGGCGCTGGCACAGGTCGGACCCGAACTGGCGCAGGCGTATCGGACGAACGCGCTGCGGACGGCCCAGCGCGCGCACGCCCCCCAAGACGTCGTCGAGGTGCTGGCGCGATGACCCGCGGCAAGCCCCCGGCCTTCAAGGCGGGCGAACTCAACCTGTACCCGAACCCGCGCGACGTCACCGACGTCAGCCGCGCGCTGCGCCACACCGGACGCCGGGTGATGCTGGTGCCCACCATGGGCGCGCTGCACGACGGCCATCTGGCCTTGGTGCGTGCGGCCAAGCGGGTGCCCGGATCGGTGATCGTGGTCTCGATCTTCGTCAACCCGCTGCAGTTCGGCGCCAACGAGGATCTCGACGCCTATCCCCGGACCATGGACGACGACCTTGCGTTACTGCGCGAAGAGGGCGTCGAAATCGTCTTCGCCCCAACGGCCACGGCGATGTATCCCGATGGCTTGCGCACCACGGTGCAGCCCGGACCGCTGGCCGCCGAACTCGAGGGCAACCACCGGCCCACCCATTTCGCCGGGGTCCTCACCGTCGTGTGCAAGCTGCTGCAGATCGTGCGTCCGGACCGAATTTTCTTCGGCGAGAAGGACTATCAGCAGCTGGTAATGATCCGCCAGATGGTCACCGACCTCAACATCGACGCCCAGGTCGTCGGGGTGCCGACCGTCCGCGAGGCCGACGGCCTGGCGATGTCGTCGCGCAACCGCTACCTGGACCCCACGCAACGCGAACTGGCCGTGACGCTTTCGGCCGCGCTGACCGCCGCCGCCCATGCCGCGCACCACGGCGGTGCGGCCGCGCTGGGCGCGGCGCGCGCGGTGCTCGACGCCGTTCCCGCGCTCACGGTGGACTACCTCGAGTTGCGTGACGGCGGGCTCGGGCCGCCGCCCGCGCACGGCTCGGCGCGGCTGCTGGTTGCGGCCCGGCTGGGCGCCACCAGGCTGCTGGACAACATCGAAATGCAGATCGAAACACCCGCCGGCACCTCTGGGCCGGACGGTAATCACGAATACGCCCAATCACCTTGGAGGAATTGATGCTACGGACGATGCTCAGGTCCAAGATCCACCGGGCCACCGTCACGCAGGCCGACCTGCACTACGTCGGCTCGGTGACCATCGATGCCGATCTGATGGACGCCGCGGACCTGCTCGAGGGCGAACAGGTGACCATCGTCGACATCGACAACGGCGCCCGGCTCGTCACCTACGCCATCACTGGCGAGCGCGGCAGCGGCGTGATCGGGATCAACGGCGCGGCAGCACATCTCGTCCACCCGGGTGATCTGGTGATCCTGATCTCGTACGGGACCATGGAGGAGGCGGAGGCGCGGACCTATCAGCCGCGGATCGTCTTCGTCGACGCCGACAACAAGCCGGTCGACCTCGGCCACGACCCGGCGTTCGTGCCCGAAGACGCGGCCGAGCTGCTGGATCCCCGGATCGTTGCGCGGTAGCCGTGCTGCTGGCGATCGACGTCCGTAACACCCACACCGTCGTCGGGTTGATCTCGGGCGCCAAGGAGCACGCAAACGTCGTGCAGCAGTGGCGGATTCGCACCGAATCAGAGATCACCGCGGACGAGTTGGCGCTGACCATCGACGGATTGATCGGCGACGATTCGGAGCGGCTCACCGGCGCCGCCGCGCTGTCGACCGTCCCCTCGGTGCTGCACGAGGTGCGGCTCATGCTCGACCAGTACTGGCCGTCGGTGCCCCACGTGCTGATCGAGCCCGGGGTGCGCACCGGCATCCCGCTGCTGGTGGACAATCCCAAAGAGGTGGGCGCCGACCGAATCGTCAACTGCCTGGCGGCCTTTCACAAGTTCGGCAAGGCCGCCATCGTCATCGACTTCGGATCCTCGATCTGCGTGGACGTCGTGTCGGCCAAGGGTGAATTCCTCGGCGGCGCGATCGCGCCCGGGCTGCAGGTTTCCTCCGATGCCGCTGCGGCCCGCTCGGCCGCGCTGCGCCGCGTCGAGTTGACCCGGCCCCGTTCGGTGATCGGCAAGAACACCGTCGAATGCATGCAGGCCGGGGCGGTGTTCGGATTCGCCGGGCTGGTCGACGGCCTGGTCGGACGCATCCGTGAGGACGTGGACGGGTTCGCCGGCGACGACGTCGCGATCGTGGCCACCGGACACACGGCGCCCCTGCTGCTGCCCGAGCTGCAAACCGTCACCCACCACGAACAGCACCTGACCCTGCACGGCCTGCGGCTGGTCTTCGAACGCAACCGCGACGCCCAGCGCGGCCGGCTGAAGACGGCCCGGTAGGACGCCCGCCGGTCCAACCGGCCGCGCGAGTTGATTTAAGCTGGCACGTCGTGAGTGCCGACGACCTAGATATTCCCGAGCAGTACCGGATCCGCCGGGACAAGCGCGCTCGGCTGCTCGCCGAGGGGCGCGACCCCTACCCGGTTGCCATCGATCGCACCCACACGCTGGCGCAGGTCCGCGCCGCCCACCCCGACCTGCCGGTCGACACCGCCACCGACGACCTCGTCGGCGTCGCCGGCCGGGTGATCTTCGCCCGCAACTCGGGAAAGCTCTGCTTCGCCACGCTGCAGGAGGGCGACGGCACCACCCTGCAGGTGATGGTCAGCCTCGACAAGGTGGGCCAGGAATCCCTCGACGCGTGGAAGGCCGATGTCGATCTGGGCGACATCGTCTACGTGCACGGCAACGTGATCAGCTCGCGGCGCGGCGAATTGTCCGTGCTGGCCGATTCGTGGCGAATGGCGTCCAAGTCGTTGCGTCCGCTGCCCGTCGCGCACAAGGAGATGAGTGAAGAAGCGCGGGTGCGGCAGCGCTACGTCGACCTGATCGTCCGCCCGCAGGCGCGCGCGGTGGCCAGGCAGCGAATCGCGGTCATCCGCGCCATCCGCAACGCATTGGAACGGCGCGGCTTTCTCGAAGTCGAAACCCCAATGTTGCAGACGCTGGCCGGCGGCGCGGCCGCGCGGCCGTTCATCACACATTCCAATGCGCTGGACATCGATCTCTACCTGAGGATCGCACCGGAACTGTTCCTCAAGCGCTGTGTCGTCGGTGGTTTCGACAGAGTTTTCGAACTAAATCGCGTGTTTCGAAACGAAGGTGCGGATTCCACGCATTCTCCCGAATTTTCCATGCTGGAGACCTACCAGGCGTACGGAACGTATGACGATTCGGCGGTAGTCACGCGCGAGCTTATTCAAGAGGTCGCCGACGAGGCGATCGGAACCAGACAACTACCGCTGCCCGACGGCAGTGTCTACGACATAGACGGAGAATGGGCTTCTATAGAAATGTACCCGTCGCTGTCGGCGGCGCTCGGTGAAGAGATCACGCCGGAGGCGACGGTGGAAACGCTGCTCGGCATCGCTGATCGGCTCGGTGTCGAGATTCCGCGCGACCGCGGCTACGGACACGGAAAGATCGTCGAGGAGTTGTGGGAGCACACGGTGGGCAACTCGCTCGTCGCACCCACGTTCGTGCGGGACTTCCCGGTCGAGACAACACCTTTGACGCGTCAGCACCGCAGCATTGCGGGCGTCACCGAGAAGTGGGATCTGTATGTGCGCGGGGTCGAACTGGCCACCGGTTACTCGGAGTTGAACGATCCGGTCGTGCAGCGCGAGAGGTTCGCCGCCCAGGCGCGTGCGGCGGCCGCCGGCGACGACGAGGCGATGGCGCTCGATGAAGATTTTCTTGCCGCACTCGAGTATGCGATGCCGCCATGTACCGGAACCGGAATGGGTATCGACCGGTTGTTGATGACTTTGACTGGACTGTCAATTCGGGAGACAGTTTTGTTCCCCATTGTTCGGCCGCACTCGTAGTCGAAAAGCTCAACCCTGCAGCGTCCGTACAGATTGAGTATGCTGCGTTGTTATGGCAGATTGGTGACCGGGGAGGTCGTTCGAATCTGCTCAGCAACCGCTCAGGACGAAATGCGAGGGTAAGCCAATGGCAAAAAAAGTGACCGTCACCTTGGTCGATGATTTCGACGGTGCCGGCGCAGCCGACGAAACGGTCGAATTCGGGCTTGACGGGGTGACCTATGAGATTGATCTTTCGTCCAAGAATGCCGCGAAACTTCGCGGAGATCTGAAGCAATGGGTGGAAGCCGGTCGCCGCGTCGGCGGTCGCCGGCGCGGCCGTTCCGGGTCGGGACGGGGCCGCGGCGCCATCGACCGTGAGCAGAGCGCAGCGATCCGCGAATGGGCCCGCCGCAACGGGCACAACGTGTCGACGCGCGGCCGCATCCCGGCCGACGTCATCGACGCATTCCACGCGGCAACCTGACCGTCTTCAAACCGGCGTCCGGGTCCCAGGCCCGGGCGCCGGTTTGTCGTTTCGCTCGGCGCGAAATGATGGTGGGGCGTGCCGGGAAACGAATTGGGACTTCGCAACGTTTCTTGTCCATACGGCGCGTAACGCCGCAGGCGGTGGCAGGTGAGATTGGGGCTTCAAGGACCTAGTTGCGTCCGCAGCGAACGAGGCCGCACAAGGTTAGGCCCGCTGGCAAGCCGACCATTACAGTGGATGGCAGGTACGCGATTCCGGCCACAGGGGACCGGCAGGGTTGCTAGAAGGGCCGCTTACTAGTTTGTACCGATGTTGAGGGAGAGCAGGTAACCCGATGTTTGAAAGATTCACCGACCGTGCACGGCGGGTCGTCGTCCTGGCGCAAGAAGAGGCCCGGATGCTCAACCACAACTACATCGGCACCGAGCACATCCTGCTGGGTTTGATTCACGAGGGCGAAGGCGTCGCGGCGAAGTCGCTGGAGTCGCTGGGCATCTCGCTCGAGGGCGTCCGCAGCCAGGTCGAGGAGATCATCGGCCAGGGCCAGCAGGCGCCGTCGGGCCACATCCCGTTCACCCCGCGCGCCAAGAAGGTTCTCGAGCTGAGCCTGCGCGAGGCGCTGCAGCTCGGCCACAACTACATCGGCACCGAGCACATCCTGCTGGGCCTGATCCGTGAGGGTGAGGGCGTGGCGGCGCAGGTGCTGGTGAAGCTGGGCGCGGAGCTGACCCGGGTGCGCCAGCAGGTCATCCAGCTGCTGAGCGGCTACCAGGGCAAGGAGGCCGCCGAGGCGGGCACCGGTGGCCGTGGCGGCGAGTCCGGCTCACCCTCTACCTCGTTGGTGCTCGACCAGTTCGGCCGCAACCTGACCGCCGCCGCGATGGAAGGCAAGCTGGACCCGGTCATCGGCCGCGAGAAGGAAATCGAGCGGGTGATGCAGGTGCTGAGCCGGCGCACCAAGAACAACCCGGTGCTGATCGGCGAGCCCGGCGTCGGCAAGACCGCCGTCGTCGAGGGCCTGGCCCAAGCCATCGTGCACGGCGAGGTCCCCGAAACGCTCAAGGACAAGCAGCTCTACACCTTGGACCTGGGCTCGCTGGTCGCGGGCTCGCGCTACCGCGGTGATTTCGAGGAGCGCCTGAAGAAGGTGCTCAAGGAGATCAACACCCGCGGCGACATCATCCTGTTCATCGACGAGCTGCACACCCTGGTGGGTGCCGGCGCCGCCGAGGGCGCGATCGATGCCGCGTCGATCCTCAAGCCCAAGCTGGCCCGCGGCGAGCTGCAGACGATCGGCGCCACGACGCTCGACGAGTACCGCAAGTACATCGAGAAGGACGCCGCCCTGGAGCGCCGCTTCCAGCCGGTGCAGGTCGGGGAGCCGACGGTGGAGCACACCATCGAGATCCTCAAGGGTCTGCGCGACCGCTACGAGGCGCACCACCGGGTCTCGATCACCGACCCGGCGCTGGTCGCGGCCGCCACCCTGGCCGACCGCTACATCAACGACCGGTTCCTGCCCGACAAGGCGATCGACCTGATCGACGAGGCGGGTGCCAGGATGCGCATCCGGCGGATGACCGCGCCGCCAGACCTGCGCGAGTTCGACGAGAAGATCGCCGACGCGCGCCGGGAGAAGGAATCGGCGATCGACGCCCAGGACTTCGAGAAGGCGGCCAGCCTGCGCGATCGGGAGAAGCAGCTGGTGGCCCAGCGCGCCGAGCGCGAAAAGCAGTGGCGCTCCGGCGATCTCGACGTGGTCGCTGAGGTGGACGACGAGCAGATCGCCGAGGTGCTGGGCAACTGGACCGGCATCCCGGTGTTCAAGCTCACCGAAGCCGAGACCACCCGGTTGCTGCGCATGGAGGACGAGCTGCACAAGCGGATCATCGGCCAGGAGGACGCCGTCAAGGCCGTCTCCAAGGCGATCCGCCGCACCCGCGCCGGGCTGAAAGATCCTAAGCGCCCGTCGGGTTCGTTCATCTTCGCCGGCCCGTCCGGTGTCGGTAAGACCGAGCTGTCCAAGGCGCTGGCCAACTTCCTGTTCGGCGACGACGACGCGCTCATCCAGATCGACATGGGCGAGTTCCACGACCGGTTCACCGCGTCGCGGTTGTTCGGCGCCCCGCCGGGATACGTCGGCTACGAGGAGGGCGGCCAGCTCACCGAGAAGGTGCGCCGCAAGCCGTTCTCCGTGGTGCTGTTCGACGAGATCGAGAAGGCGCACCAGGAGATCTACAACAGCCTGTTGCAGGTCCTCGAGGACGGCCGGCTCACCGACGGCCAGGGCCGCACGGTGGACTTCAAGAACACCGTGCTGATCTTCACCTCGAACCTCGGCACGTCGGACATCTCCAAGCCGGTCGGCCTGGGCTTCACCCAGGGTGGTGGTGAGAACAACTACGAGCGGATGAAGCAGAAGGTCAACGACGAGCTGAAGAAGCACTTCCGCCCGGAGTTCCTCAACCGCATCGACGACATCATCGTCTTCCACCAGCTGACCCGCGACGAGATCATCCGGATGGTCGACCTCATGATCGCCCGGGTCGCGGGCCAGCTCAAGAGCAAGGACATGGCCCTCGAGCTGACCGACAAGGCCAAGGCATTGCTGGCCAAGCGGGGCTTCGACCCCGTGCTGGGCGCCCGTCCGCTGCGGCGCACCATCCAGCGCGAGATCGAGGACCAGCTGTCGGAGAAGATCCTTTTCGAGGAGGTCGGCCCGGGACAGGTCGTCACGGTCGACGTGGACAACTGGGACGGCGAAAGCGCCGGCGAGGACGCGGCGTTCACCTTCACCGGCACCCGCAAGCCGCCGGCCGAGCCGGACCTGGCCAAGGCGGGGGCGCACGCCGCGCCGCCGGGGCCGGACGCGCAGTAGCGATCAGCAGAAACGGGCGGAACCGTCTCGATCTCGGGACTACCGCCCGTTTTCGCTGCGCCCTACACTGGCCACTGTCCTGACGTGTCACGGAATCTGGTGAAAATCCAGAACGGTCGCGCCACTGTCTAAAGTCAGACCCGAGGCTCGTCATCACCAACGGGGGCGCGTTATCCCCAGAAGGAGTCGATTGTGTCCCACCCGCAGCTAACTGGCGGCCGCACCCGTTCGCTTGACCTGTCGGCCGCGAGCGCCGCGCTGTGGTTGGCCGCGACGGTCTTTCTCGCATTGTTGGCGCTGTACTTCGTCGGCGTCGACCAGGGGGCGGTGTCGCTGTTCGGCAGCGATTCGCATGTGCACGAGTTCGTGCACGACGCGCGCCATCTCCTCGGCTTCCCCTGCCATTAACTCGGTCTCGTGGAAAAGCGCCTGATCGGGGGCGGTCTGCTGGCGGGCGCCATCGGCGCGGTGCTGGCGTTCGTATTCGCCCGCCTGTGTGCCGAGCCCGTCATCGCCCGCGCGATCGCTTTCGAGGACGGTCGCTTCGACGCCGAGAACGCGCACGGCGTGCATGAGCACGGCGCCGAGCTGTTCACCCGCGGCGTGCAGGCCGGCGCCGGGCTGGGATTCGGTGTGCTGATCTTCGGCCTCGCCATGGGCGCGTTGTTCGCTGTGCTGTTCAGCGTCGTCTATGCACGCGAGGAAGACGCGCGGCCGCGGGTGCTTTCGTTGCTGCTGGCCGCCGCGGCGTTCTGGGTGGTCTACGGGGCGCCGTTCCTGAAGTATCCGCCGAACCCGCCGGCGGTCGGCCAGTCCGACACGATCGGCGCGCGCACCGGCTGGTACCTGGTGATGGTGCTGGCGTCCGCGGTCTTGGCGATCGGCGCGGTATGGCTGGCGCGCCGGCTCACCGCCCGGTTCGGCATCGGGAACGCGAGGCTACTGGCGGCCGGGTCCTATCTGGTGGCGATCGTCGTGGTGACGGTGCTGCTGCCGAGCTTCGATGAGACGCCGGGGCCGCTGCGCGACGCATCGGGCACCATCATCTATCCGGGTTTTCCCGCCGACGTCCTCTACGAGTTCAGGCTGGTGTCGCTGGCGACTCAACTGGTGCTGTGGGCGAGCATCGGTCTGGTCTTCTCGATGGTGGCCTCCCGGCTGTTGAGTGAGCGCGCCCCGAGCACCGCGGCGTGACGCCGGTCCTCCGGCTGACGCTCGTATCGCATGCGATGACCGATGCGATGGCGGCCGGGCGGTTTCCGGACGACGAGCCGCTCAACGGAATCGGTCGCCGGCAGGCCGAAGCCGTAGCCGGCGAGATCGCCAGTGGGGCACGACATTTCGTCGGCCCCGAACGGAGGACCCAGGAGACGGCGGAACTGCTGGGCCTGGACCCGGTGACGGACCCGCGCCTGGCGGATCTCGACTGCGGACGGTGGCGCGGCCAAGCGCTCACCGCTCTGAAATCCGGAGAACTCGACGCGTGGCTCAGCGATCCCAGCCGGGCACCGCACGGCGGTGAGACGATCACCGAACTCATCGACCGGGTAGCCGGATGGCTGAGGTCGTTGACCGACAACGCATTACCCGCGGTGGCGGTGACCCACCCCGCGGTGGTCCGAGCGGCGATCCTGGCGGCGCTGGACATCGCGCCGGCCACGTTCTGGCGCATCGACGTCGCGCCGGCCGGCCGCGTCGTCATGCATCTGCGCGCCGGACGCTGGACGCTGCGGTTGTGAGAGCTATTTGGGTGCGATCAACGCGAAGGCCTGCTTGGCGACCTGCAGCATCCAGCCGGTCACGGTCGGCCCGTGATCGCGCGGCCAGGTCAGCTGGAAGCTCACTACCCACGGCTGGCGCGTCTTGTCGACGGCGTACCAACTGAACGTCAAATCGCCCGGCAGGCCACCGGCTTTCGCGCCGATGTAGGGCCACACGTTGCGGTCCAGCTGGATGCCCGCCACCGCGGACAGAATCTCGCGCACCGGTGCGGCCGCGCCGACCGCGTCGGCCTGCAGCGCCGCGTGGACTCGGCAGATGTCCTCTGCGTTGCCGTACCATTCCGCGCCGTACGAGGACGCGGGCGAATGGGCGCGCATCGGATCCGGGTCATACGGCGTGGAATTCGCTTGCGCCAGTAGCTGAGCCCGGTCCTGCGGGGACCCGTGCTCCCACTGGCCGCGCAAATCGGGCCTGCCCCAGCCGACCGAGAAAAGCTCGTACATGGTGGGGAAGGGGGTCATGCTGCCCGGGTCGTGGTGGCCCGCCGTGGAGAGCGCTTCGGAGATGGCCTGGGTGCCCATCTTTCCGATCAGCAGATCGGTGGCCATGTTGTCGCTCGTGGCGATCATCTTCTCGGCGGCCTTGCGAACCGAGACATGGGCGCCGGCGGGCAGCGCCAAACCCGACGAGCCGACGGCCCGGCTCTTGTCGGTGACGGTCAGCTGGTCATCCCAGGACACCGTTCCGCTCTTGATGGCACCGGCGAGGGCGTGCAGCACGTAGAGCTTGAAAATCGATGCCAGCGGCAGGGATTCGCGGGTGTTGGTGCCCGCCACCGGGTTGCAGCGGCCGTCATCGACCCTGGCGACCTGATAGGAGTAGCGCGCGCCGGTCTTGCCCAGCACCGCGTCGACGTCCTGCCACGACTTGACCGTCGGCGCCCGGGTGTCCAGGTCGAACCGGTCCACCCACCCGCCGTCGTCGGTGTGGATCCGGATGTCTTGGCGGGCACCGTAGGACGACGTCAGGTGCAGTGTGGCCACGCTGGCGCCGATGTCCACGCCGTCAAGGCTGAATGGACGGTCCCACCACAGTGCCTCCATGGTGGTTTGCACCGACTCGACCTTGTCGGCGGCGGCCAGCGTGCCGACCCCGACCGGTCCGATGGGCCAATCGGAGTTGAGCATGTCCAACGTCTGCTGGGCCCGAATGCCCGGCGGGGTCCGGGTGTCGATCTGCCGTCCCGGGTTTGCGGCGTTCGCCTGCGGCGAGGGGGAGGGGGCGCAACCGGGCGCCGAGGTCACGATCAGGGCGGTGGCGGCGCTCAGCGCCAGTGCGCGGCGCCAGGCCGACCGCCCGCTAGCCAGCCTGCTTGTTTGCGGCAACGTCCAGCACAACCTCGAATTCCAGCAGGGACGCCCCGGTCGCCACCGGGTTGGCCCGATGGCCGGCGTGGGCCTCGATGGCGGGACCCTTCGCCCACGCCTGGAACGCCTCATCGGACTCCCAGTGCGTCACCACGAAGTAGCGGTCCTCGCCCTGGATCGGGCGCAGCAGCTGGAAGCCGAGGAAGCCGGGCTGATTCTCCACCGCGTGGGCGCGGTGGGCGAACCGCTTCTCCAGTTCTGGGCCGGCGTCGGCGGGAACTTCGATTGCGTTGATCTTCACCACTGGCGGCATGCCGCTTAGGCTACCCCGCCCCCCGTCCCGTTCAACTGGCGCGGTCCACGCAAGATGGTGGCATGCCCGGCGATTTGTTGACCCGTCACGGGGGGCGCGGCGAGCCCTTGGTGCTGGTGCACGGCCTGATGGGGCGCGGGACCACGTGGACGCGTCAGCTGCCGTGGCTGACCCGCATGGGCACCGTCTACAGCTACGACGCGCCGTGGCACCGGGGCCGCGACGTCGACGATCCGCACCCGATCAGCACCGAGCGGTTCGTGGCCGACCTGGGTGACGCGGTGAGCGCGTTGAGCGCCAAGGTCAGGATCGTCGGGCATTCGATGGGTGCCCTGCACGCGTGGTGCCTGGCCGCGCAGCGTCCCGAGCTGGTTTCGGCCCTGGTGCTCGAGGACATGGCGCCGGATTTCCGCGGTCGCACCACCGGCCCGTGGGAGCCGTGGCTGCACGCCCTTCCGGTCGAATTCGATTCCGCCGAACAGGTATTCGCCGAATTCGGGCCCGTCGCCGGGCGGTATTTCCTGGAGGCGTTCGACCGCACCGAAACCGGTTGGCGGCTGCACGGACACACCTCGCGCTGGATCGAGATCGCCGCGGAGTGGGGCACCCGCGACTACTGGGCGCAGTGGCGCGCGGTACGCGCCCCCGCGCTGCTCATCGAGGCCGGCAACTCGGTCACCCCGCCGGGCCAGATGCAACGGATGGCCGAAAGCGCTACCGCGGCAACATATTTGCGCGTTCCGCAAGCGGGCCACCTGATCCACGACGAAGCGCCCGGCCAATACCGCGAAGCCGTGGAGGCTTTCCTGGCCGCTCCGCATTCGCAGGCCTGACGCGCTATTCCTCGCCGGCCAGCGCGAACCGGCCGTCGCGGGTCTGCGTCACCAGGCCGTCGTCCAGCAGCGAATACAGCGCCCGGTCCCGCTGCGCGGTATCGGTCAGCCACGCGACATCCAGTTCGGCCCTGGTGGCCGGGGAATCCTTGCCGCGCAACACATCCAGCAGGCGGCCGCGAACCTGCCGGTCGGTGCCGGCGTAGGTCTGGACGCGCCGCGGCGGGCCTTGCGCGGCGGGAAAGCCCGCGTGCCGCCAGGCACACCGGCCCAGTGGGCACAGGCCGCATCGCGGCGCACGCGCGGTGCACACCGTTGCTCCCAGTTCCATCAGCGCGACCGAGAACTGCGGTGCGGTTTCGTCGTCGGGCAGCAGCGCGGATACGTCGGCGTGGTCGCGGGTCGCCGACGGCGCGCCCGCGTCGGCCAGGCCGTGCACGGCGCGCGCCACCACCCGGCGCACGTTGGTGTCGACCACGGGGACCCGCCGGCGATAGGCGAAGCAGGCGATGGCGCGTGCGGTGTAGCTGCCGACGCCGGGCAGCGTCAGCAGGGTGTCGACGTCGTCGGGAACGACGTCGTCGTGCTCGCGTGCGATCACGGTGGCGCACTCGTGTAAACGCTTGGCCCGCCGCGGATAACCCAGCTTGCCCCAGGCGCGCAACACATCCGCGGCGCTGGCCGCGGCGGTCGCCGACGGGGTCGGCCAGCGCCGCACCCAATCCGACCAGATCGGCAACACGCGGGCCACCGGCGTCTGCTGCAACATGAACTCGCTGACCAGGATCTGCCAGGCGCTCACCCCGGGCTCTCGCCAGGGCAGGTCGCGGCGCGAGCTGTCATACCAGTCGACAAGATTGGTGGCTGATATGAATTCCGGGCCCGTCAGGCCCGTCACCTCCGCTTGCGGCACAATCTCTGCCATGCCTAACACCAGTCCGGTAACCGCTTGGAAGTCACTCAAAGAGGGTAACGAGCGATTCGTCGCCGGTAAGCCGCAACATCCCAGCCAAAGTGTTGAGCATCGAGCCAGCCTGGCGGCCGGCCAGAGTCCCACCGCGGTCGTGTTCGGCTGCTCCGACAGCCGGGTCGCCGCCGAGCTCATCTTCGACCAGGGCCTGGGCGACATGTTCGTGGTGCGCACGGCCGGGCAGGCCATCGACACCGCGGTCCTGGGTTCCATCGAGTTCGCGGTGAGCGTGCTCAACGTGCCGCTCATCGTCGTCCTGGGTCACGACAGCTGTGGCGCGATCAAGGCCGCCCTTGGCGCGATCGAGGAGGGATCCATTCCCGGCGGTTTCGTGCGCGACGTGGTGGAGCGCGTGGCGCCGTCGATCCTGATGGGCCGCCGCGACGGCCTGAGCCGGGTCGAAGAGTTCGTGGAACGGCACGTCCGCGAAACCGTGGCGCAGCTCGTATCGCGGTCCACGGCGATCGCCGAGCGAATCGCCGACGGCACGGTGGCGGTCGCCGGTGTCACCTACCACCTGGCCGACGGGCGGGCGGCGTTGTGCGACCACGTGGGCGACATAGGGCAATAGCCCACGCGTTCGGCCGCCACTAACACGGCGATTGGCCGGCAAACCTAGCGACACGCCGAGGCGGGTCAACCGAATCGGCGTGACCTGGGCCTACGCTGCGAACGTGCTCGATCTGGAACCGCGGGGCCCGCTACCCACCGAGATCTATTGGCGGCGCAGAGGCCTGGCCATTGGTATCGCGGTCGTCGTGATCGGGATCGTGGCCGCCACCGTCATCGCGTTCATGGGGCACAGCTCGGGAGCCAAGCCCGCCAGCACCGACAAGCCGAACTCCGCGCAAAGCAAGCCGGGATCGCCTGCGCCCCAGGCGCCGCCGCCGGCGGGACCCGAAAACCCCGCCCCGGGAGCGCCGCCGGCGCAGGGCCAGAACCCCGAGACGCCCACCCCCACCGCCGCCGTGCAGCCGCCGCCGGTGCTGAAGGAGGGCGACGACTGCCCCGACTCGACGCTGGCGGTCAAGGGCCTGACCAACGCGCCCCAGTACTTCATCGGTGACCAGCCGAAGTTCACCATGGTCGTCACCAACATCGGGCTGGTCGCGTGCAAGCGCGACGTCGGCGCCGCGGTGCTGGCGGCCTACGTCTACTCACTGGACAACAAGCGGCTGTGGTCGAACCTGGACTGCGCACCGTCCAACGAGACGCTGATCAAGACTTTCACGCCGGGCGAGCAGGTGACCACCGCGGTGACGTGGACTGGCATGGGTTCGGCGCCGCACTGCCCGCTGCCTCGGCCTGCGATCGGGCCGGGCACCTACAACCTGGTCGTACAGCTGGGCAATCTGCGCTCGATGCCGGTGCCGTTCGTCATGAACCAGCCGCCACCGCCGCCGGGCCCGGTGCCCGGGCCGGGACAGCCGGGGGCCGTGCCTCAGCCGGAGGCGCCGCCGATGCCCGCGCCGGCCGGCTGAGCCCGACGCACGTCAACGCACGTCAACGCGCGTCAACTCAGAGAGTCCGTGATCGTCGATTCCGCGAGCTGCGACAGCCCCTCCCGCACGTGGCGCGCCCACATCGCCCCGATGCCGTCGACCGATTGCAGGTCGCTGGCGCTGGCCGCCAGCACGTTCTGCAGCGTCCCGAACGAGCGGACCAGTAGGTCGGCGTGGGCGAACTGCAGCCGGGGGATGCCGGCCAGCGCGCGGTAGCCGCGCGGGCTGACCGCCGAATCCTGCGCCTCCGTCGTCGTGGGATAGCCGAAAACCTTTGCCAGAGCGGTGAAGTCGAGCAGCTCGGTATCCGAGAGCGCGTCCAGCTCGTCCAGCGTCGCGGTCATCTGCGCCTCGGACAGCGGTTCCGGGCTGGCGTGGTAGTCCCGCACCATCAACTCCCGCGCGATGTCGTTGCCGCCGAGCAGCTCGTCCAGCTGCAGCCGCAGCTGACGCCCGTCGGTGCCGAGTTCGACCACGTCGTTGTCGATCACCTGGCCGATCCGCCGGACCAGCTCGAGCCGCTGCACCACCGTCAGCACATCGCGCAGGGTGACGAAGTCCTCGATCTCGGCCCGCGACAGTTGCCGGCTGACCTCGTCGAGCCTGATCTTGTACCGCTCCAGGGTGGCGATGGCCTGATTGGCCCGCGACAGGATGGTGGCGGAATCGGCGACCACGTGGCGCTCCCCGCCCACGTAGACGGTCACGATGTTCATCGAGTGGCTCACCGAGATCACCGGGTATCCGGTCTGGATCGCCGCCCGCTCCGCCGACCGGTGCCGGGTCCCCGACTCGTCGGTGGCGATCGAGGGGTCGGGCACCAGTTGCACGTTGGCCCGCACGATGCGGCTGCCGTCGGTGGACAGCACGACGGCGCCGTCCATCTTTGCCAGCTCGCGCAGGCGGGTCGGCGCGTAGCGCACGTCCAGCGCGAAGCCGCCGTCGCAGATGGCTTCGACGTTCTCGTCGTTGCCGAGCACGATCAGCGCTCCGGTACGGCCACGCAGGATGCGTTCCAGGCCGTCGCGCAGCCCGGTCCCGGGTGCCAGGCGGGCAACGGTGTCACGCAACGTCGGACGGGTCACAGCGTGCATTCTGCGGCCCATCGCGTCACGCGTCCAGCCGGTACGGCTTTGCGGGGCCGCCGCGACGGCCGGCGATGTTGATCATGTGCTCGAGTGCCGCGGCGATGGTGGGCGCTCGCAACGCGCGCATCCCGCGCGGCACGATTTCGCGCCGGGGATCGTCGCCGTCCGGGATGAGCGCGACGGTGAAGCCCTGGCGCGCGGCCTCGCTCAGCCGCCGCTCCATGCCGCTGACCCGCCGGAGGTCCCCGGCCAGCCCCACCTCGCCGATCATCACCGCCGTCGTGGGCAGCGGCAGATCGGCCAGCGCGGAGGCCAGCGCGACCGCGACCGCCAGATCCGATGACGGGTCGGTCAGCCGCATGCCGCCGACGGTGGACAGGTAGATGTCGTGGGCGGAGACGGGCAGCTTGGCGTGCTTTTCCAGCACGGCGGTGATCATCGCGGCCCGCGAATGGTCGATGCCGCTGACAGCGCGGCGCGGCGAGCCGCCGGACGGCGAGGCCAGTAGCGCCTGCACCTCGCCGATGAGCGGACGTTTGCCGTCGAGGGTCACCGTGATCGCGGTGCCGGGTACCGGCGCCGGGCGCTGATCCAAAAACAGGTTCGACGGATCGGCGACCCCCTCGATCCCGTTGTCGTGCAACAGGAAACAGCCGACCTCGTCGGCGGCGCCGAATCGGTTCTTGATGCCCCGGACCATCCGCAGGGAGCCGTTTCGGTCCCCCTCGAAGTGCAGGACCACGTCGACGAGGTGCTCGAGCGAACGCGGGCCGGCGATGGCCCCGTCCTTGGTGACGTGCCCGACCAGGATCAGCGCCACCCCGTTGGCTTTGGCCGCGGCGGTCAGCGCCGACGTCACCGCCCGCACCTGCGTGACGCCGCCGGCGACGCCGTCGGCCTCGGTGGTGGACATGGTTTGCACCGAGTCCACGATCACCAGCGCGGGCTTGACCGTGGCGATGTGCTCGAGCACGGTGTGCACGTCGGATTCGGCGGCCAGGTACACCTCGTCGCCGCCGCAGCCGATGCGGTCGGCGCGCAGCCGGATCTGGCCGGCGGACTCCTCGCCGGAGATGTACAGGGCGCGGCGGCCGAATTCCGCGCAGCGGTGGGCGACCTCGAGCAACAGGGTCGACTTGCCCACGCCCGGATCGCCCGCCAGCAGCGTGACCGAACCGGGCACCACGCCGCCGCCCAGCACCCGGTCGAGTTCGTCTACTCCCGTCGTGCGGTGCTGGCTGGCGTTGGGCTCGATGGAAGTGATCGGCACGGCCTGCGACCCCGCGGCCCGGGCGGCGCGGCGCCCGGCGACGGTGCCGAGCACCGGGACCTCGTCAACGGTGCCCCAGGTGCCGCACTCGAGGCAGCGGCCGACCCACTTCGCGGTGACGTGCCGGCATTCCGAGCAGCGGTATTGCGAGCGCGCGGTAGCCACGTGATGACGGTATCGAGCCGCTACGACAAGCCCCCGTCACGACAGGCGGTTACCCCGCGTGATTTTCGTGCGGCGGGGTCAGCCCGGCCGAAATCGGGACCAGCACGGTGGCTTGCCCGGCCTTCTCGAAATTGAAGGTGAAGTTATAGGTGAGGCCGTTCGAGATGGGCTTGGTCAAGGTGACGGTCGCCTTGGCCGCGGAGCTGGAATCGATCGGGCCCGGCGCCACCTTCTGGCCCTCGGGCGTGCCGATGAACAGCATCCCGCCGGCCGGCAACCGGGTGTCGCCGCTGACCGCCACGGTGCCGACGTCGCTGGTGATGCCGACCAGTTTGTCGGGGGCGGTCGGCGACTGGTTGACGGCCACCAGCACCAGGTCCACCGATCGGCCCGGCTGCAGGAAGTCACCCGTCTGCGTGGCCTGGATGTGGATGTTGCGCAACGCCACGTTGTTGAAGGTGACCTTGTTGCCGTTGATGGCGGGCTCCTGCACCGCCATCTGCGAGACCTGGCCGGCTCCGCAACCGCTGAGCAGGGCGGCCGCGACGGCCACCACGCCGGCGACGGCGACCCGTGTCGCGAACGCGGGAAGGCCGAGGCGGATCTTGAAGCGGTTCACTCTCTACAGCCTCCTGCTCGGCCGATTCGACTAATGCAACTATGCACAGTAGTAGGGACGCCGTGCGGGCGGTAGCGCGGGGCGCGGGACCAGCGCAGGAGCGCGGTGCGGGGCTTCGGCGCGCCGCCGAAGCGGGCGTGCAAAGCCGCGTTCCCAGCCGCTTCCGGAGCCGACCGGCGCTATTGGTAATGTGCTCCATTGCACGACTTGCTCCCCATGTCAACCCCTAATCTGCGCGTGTTGTGCCCCTGACCTGCATCGTTGCTTCGCGCGTGGTTAGGCGGCCGTGTTAGGATGAAGTAACGAAAGGGGCTCGAATCAGATGATCTTCAAGGTCGGCGACACCGTTGTTTACCCGCATCACGGTGCTGCGTTAGTCGAGGCGATCGAAACCCGGACGATCAAAGGGGAACAAAAAGAATATCTCGTCTTGAAGGTGGCGCAGGGAGACCTGACCGTTCGAGTTCCCGCGGAGAACGCCGAGTACGTCGGTGTCCGCGATGTCGTCGGACAGGAAGGCCTCGACAAGGTGTTCCAGGTGCTGCGCGCCCCGCACACCGAGGAGCCGACCAACTGGTCGCGCCGCTACAAGGCCAATCTCGAAAAGCTTGCTTCCGGCGACGTCAACAAGGTCGCCGAGGTAGTGCGCGACCTGTGGCGTCGCGACCAGGAGCGTGGCCTGTCGGCCGGCGAGAAGCGCATGCTGGCCAAGGCCCGCCAGATTCTCGTTGGTGAACTGGCGTTGGCGGAGAGTACCGACGACGCCAAGGCGGAGACCATCCTCGACGAGGTTCTGGCCGCCGCTTCCTGAAGGTCCTGACGCTTCGGTGGCCCCGAAGACGGGCACCTCAGGCAACGTAATCGCCGTCGTCCCGGCCGCAGGGTCGGGCGAACGGCTGGCAGCGGGAATTCCCAAGGCATTCTGCGAGGTTGCCGGCCGCACTCTGCTGGAGCGCGCCGTCGCCGGATTGCTGGATTCCGGCGTGGTCGATCACGTCGTGGTGGCCGTCCCTGTCGACCGGATCGATGAGGCCAAGCGGGTCCTCGCCGATCGGGCCACCGTCGTGGCAGGCGGGCCCCACCGCACCCAATCCGTCGACCTGGCCCTGGCGGCCCTTCCCGTGGCCGCCGCGTTCGTGTTGGTGCACGACGCGGCGCGCGCGCTGACCCCCCCAACGCTGATCGCCCGCGTGGTCGACGCCTTGCGGGCCGGCCACGACGCCGTCGTGCCCGCGTTGCGGCTGCACGACACCATCAAGGCCGTGGATGCCAACGGCGTGGTCCTGGGAACGCCGGAGCGCGACGGGCTGCGCGCGGTGCAGACGCCCCAGGGGTTCGCGACCGACCTGCTGCTGCGCGCCTACCGGGCCGGGGCCGGCGCGGCCGGCTTCACCGATGACGCGTCGCTGGTCGAGCACGTCGGCGGGCAGGTCCAGGTCGTCGACGGCGATCCGCTCGCGTTCAAAATCACCACCCAGCTCGATTTGTTGCTGGCCGAAGCGATCGTGCGCCGGTGACCGGGCCCCTTCCCCTGCCCCGGGTCGGCCTGGGCGTCGACGTGCACCCGATCCAACCCGGGCGGCCGTGCTGGCTGCTGGGTCTGCTGTTCGCCGACGCCGACGGCTGCGCCGGTCATTCCGACGGCGACGTGGGGGCGCACGCGCTGTGCGACGCGGTGCTGTCGGCGGCGGGGCTCGGCGACGTCGGCGCCGTGTTCGGCATCGACGATCCACGCTTGGCGGGCATCAGCGGCGCGGACATGCTGCGCCACGTCGCCGCCCTGGCGTCGGGCGAAGGCTTCCGGGTCTCCAACGCCGCCGTGCAGGTCATCGGGAACCGGCCGAAGGTCGGTCCACGCCGCGCCGAGGCACAACGCGTGTTGTCGGAATTGCTGGGGGCACCGGTGTCGGTGTCGGCAACGACGACCGACGGGTTAGGGCTGACCGGACGCGGTGAGGGGCTGGCCGCCATCGCCACCGCGCTCGTGGTCCCCGCGGGCTAAGCCCGCGCAGCGCCGGGCGCCGGGGAACTACCCGGTAAGCTGGCACGTCGTGACCGATCGCGCCCGCTTGCGGCTACACGACACGGCAGCCGGTGCTGTGCGTGATTTCGTTCCGCTGCGCGAGGGTCACGTCTCCATCTACCTGTGCGGGGCCACCGTCCAGGGCCTGCCGCACATCGGCCACGTCCGCAGCGGGGTGGCCTTCGACATCCTGCGCCGCTGGCTGATCGCGCGCGGGTGCGACGTCGCCTTCATCCGCAACGTCACCGACATCGACGACAAGATCCTCAACAAGGCCGCCGCGGCGGGCCGGCCGTGGTGGGAATGGGCGGCCACCTACGAACGCGCCTTTTCCGCCGCCTACGACGCCCTGGACGTGCTGCCGCCGTCGGCCGAGCCGCGGGCCACCGGCCACATCACCCAGATGATCGAGTTGATGGACCGCCTGATCGAAACCGAGCACGCGTATGCCGCCGGCGGCGACGTCTACTTCGACGTGCTCAGCTACCCGGAGTACGGGAAACTTTCCGGCCACAAGATCGACGACGTCCATCAGGGTGAGGGCGCGGCGACCTGTAAACGCGACCAGCGCGACTTCACGCTGTGGAAGGCCGCCAAGCCCGGCGAGCCGTCCTGGCCCACACCGTGGGGCCGCGGCCGGCCGGGCTGGCACCTGGAATGCTCGGCGATGGCCCGCACCTACCTAGGCGCTGAATTCGACATCCATTGCGGCGGAATGGATTTGGTGTTCCCGCACAACGAGAACGAGATCGCCCAGAGCCGCGCCGCCGGCGACGGCTTCGCCCGCTACTGGCTGCACAACGGCTGGGTGACCATGGGCGGCGAGAAGATGAGCAAATCGCTGGGCAACGTGCTGGCCATTCCGGCGATGCTGCAGAAGGTGCGACCGGCCGAGTTGCGCTACTACCTGGGCAGCGCCCACTACCGGTCGATGCTGGAATTCTCCGATACCGCCCTGCAAGACGCGGTGAAAGCCTATGTCGGCGTTGAGGAATTCCTGCACCGGGTGCGGGTGCGGGTCGGCGCCGTCGAGCCCGGCGATCCGACGCCGCGCTTCGCCGAGGCCCTCAACGACGACCTCGCGGTGCCCGCCGCGCTCGCCGAGGTGCACGCGGCCCGGGCCGAAGGCAATCGCGCGCTGGACACCGGCGACCATGAGGGCGCGCTGCGCCAGGCCCGCGCGATCCGGGCGATGATGGGCATCCTGGGCTGCGACCCGCTCGACGAGCGCTGGGAATCCCGCGACGAGACGTCGGCGGCGTTGGCCGCCGTCGACGTGCTGGTGCACGCGGAGCTGGAGAACCGGGAGAAGGCGCGCGAGCAGCGCAACTGGGCGCTCGCCGACGAGATCCGCGACCGGCTCAAGCACGCCGGCATCGAGGTCACCGACACCGCCGACGGGCCGCAGTGGTCGCTGCAGGCCGGCCCGGAACAGTAGGGGCCACGTATATGGCCGGCAATTCGCGTCGCCGCGGCGCAATCCGCAAGGCGGGCACCAAGAAGGGCCCGACCGTGGGTTCGGGTGGCCAGCGCCGCCGCGGACTGGAGGGCCGCGGCCCCACACCGCCCGCGCACATGCGCCCCAACCACCCCGCCGCCAAGCGCGCTCAGTCGTCCTCGCGGCGCCCGGCCAAGCGCACCGACGAGACCGAGACGGTGCTGGGCCGCAACCCGGTGCTGGAGTGCCTGCGCGCCGGCGTGCCGGCGACCGCCCTCTATGTGGCGCTGGGCAGCGAAGCCGACGAGCGGCTCACCGAATCCGTCTCCCGCGCAGCCGATTTGGGTATCGCGATCCTGGAGGTGCCGCGCACCGACCTGGACCGGATGACCAGCAACCATCTGCACCAGGGCATCGCGTTGCAGGTGCCGCCGTACAACTACGCCCACCCCGACGACCTGCTGGCGGCGGCGATGGGTTCACCGCCCGCGCTGCTTGTCGCGCTCGATAACATCTCCGACCCCCGCAACCTGGGCGCCATCGTGCGCTCGGTCGCCGCGTTCGGCGGCCATGGCGTGCTGATCCCGCAGCGGCGCTCGGCCTCGGTGACGGCGGTGGCGTGGCGCACCAGCGCCGGGGCCGCGGCCCGCGTGCCGGTGGCCCGCGCCACCAATCTCACCAGGACGCTGACGGATTGGGCTAATCGCGGCCTGCGGGTGATCGGGCTGGACGCCGGCGGGGACACCGTGCTCGACGACGTGGACGGCACCGACCCGGTGGTGGTCGTCGTCGGGTCGGAAGGCAAGGGGCTGTCGCGGTTGGTGCGGCAGAACTGTGACGAGGTCGTGTCCATCCCGATGGCCGGCAATGCCGAATCGCTGAACGCCTCGGTGGCCGCCGGGGTGGTGCTCGCCGAGATCTCCCGCCAACGCAGGCGTTAGTTGAGCGCCCGCCTCGCTGCTGCACTGCTGCTGTTGTCGGTGCTTCTGTCGTGGCCGGCTGCTGGCCAAACGCCCGACTTCGACCTGCAGGCCCACCGCGGCGGTCGCGGGGAGGCCACCGAGCAGTCGTTGCGCGCGTTCGCCAGGTCGCTCGAATTAGGTGTCAGCACACTCGAATTCGACGTCGTACTCACCCGAGACCGGCAACCGCTGGTGTGGCACGATCCGGCGATTGCGGCCGAGAAATGCGCCGACACCGCGCCAGCGTTCGCCGGTGACCCGCAGTATCCCTACGTCGGCAAAAGTGTGCACGAGCTCACGCTGGCGCAGGTCCGCACCCTGGACTGCGGGCGTCGGTTGGATGACTTCCCGCACGCCGAAGTGGTGCGGGGCAACAAGATCGCCACGCTGCCAGAGGTCTTCGCGCTCGCCGACTCCTACCGTGCCGACGCCGTGCGCTACGACATCGAAACCAAGCTGGAGGCCGACGACCCCGGCGCATCGGCCCAGCCGCAGGAGTTTGTCGACGTGATACTGGCCGCGGTCAGGGCCGCGGGCAAGGTCGAACGAGTGGAAATACAGAGCTTCGACTGGCGCACGCTGCCGCTGGTGCGCCGGGCCGAACCGGCCATTCCGTTGGTGGCGCTCTACGACGAGCGGACACCCGGGGATCCGATGATCGACGCGTTGACGGTGGGCGCCGACGCCGTCTCACCGGACTACCGGCTGGTGACCGGCAAGCCCTACGTCGACCGCGCGCATGCGTTGGGGCTCAAGGTTATTCCGTGGACTGTCGACGACGCCGACGCCATGCGCGAGCAGATCGCGTACGGCGTCGACGGCATCATCACCGACTATCCGACTTCGCTGCGCGGCGTGCTCGCCGAGCTGTCCATGCCGTTGCCACCGGCATACCGTCGGGGCTAGAGGCCCAGCAGGCGCGCTGACGCCCACAGCGCGAGCACCGCGACCACCACCGACACCGGCACGGTGCACACCCCGAGGCGGGTGTATTCGCCGACTCCGGCGTCGACATCGTGCTGGCGAAGCACGCGGCGCCACAACAGGTTCGACAATGAGCCGACGTAGGTCAGGTTAGGGCCGATGTTGACCCCGATCAGCACCGCCAGCACCGCCACCGGCCCGGCGGGTGCGACCAGTGGCAGCAGCACCAGCGTGGCCGGCAGGTTGTTGACGACGTTGGCCAGCACCGTCGCGATCGCGGCGATGGCCAGCAAGGCGGGCAGTCCCGAGCCCGACGGGAGCACCGCCGACATCGCCCGGTCCATCCCGCCCAGCATGACCGCCTGCACCACCACGCCCAGCGCCAGCACGAACACCAGGAACGACACGTTGACCGAGCGCACGATCTCCGCCACCGAGGTGTGCCGACGGCGCAGGCTGCGCGCGGCCAGCGCCGCGGCGCCGCACAGCGCCACCCAGGCCGGCGCCACCCCGACGGACTGCGCGACCGCGAAACCGGCGAGCGTCAACGCGACCACCGCCAACACGAACACCGGCGGGCGCGGTGGCGCGCCGAGTTGCTCCGGGTCCGGCTGCACCCGCAGGTCCCTGGCGAAGAACCACCGAAAGATCACGTAGAGGGTGACCACCGCGCCCAGCCACGGCAGCGTCATCACCAGCGTGAACTTGGTGAACGAGATGTTGGCCGTGTGGAAGGCCAGCAGGTTGGTCAGGTTGGACACCGGCAGCAACAGCGAGGCGCCGTTGGCCAGATGGGCGGTGGCGTAGGCGTAGGGCCGCACCCGGGTGCGCTGCCGCCGCACGGCGGCGAGCACTACCGGGGTCAACAACACCACGGCCGCGTCCAGACTCAGCACGGCGGTGATCACCGAGGCGATCACGAACACCCGTCGCAGCAGGGCGCCCGACCCGACGCGTCCGCGCGCGATCGCGGCGCCGGCGGCCTCGAACAGGCCCTCGTCGTCGCAGAGCTTGGCCAGGACCAGCACCGCGCCCAGGAAGGCGACGACCCCGGACAGGTCGGCGATCTCCTTTGCCGCCTGCTGGACCGAGATCGCGCCGATCCCGATCAGGATCAGTGCCGCCGGGACGGCGGCCAGCGCCTCCGGCCAGCCCCGCGGGCGCGCAACGGCGAACCCCAGGACAGCGGCGAGCAGCACCAGTGCAAGGGTCAGGGCCAAGGTCTAGACCGCTCCACTGAACGGGTCCTCGCGCCGCCACACCGTCGGCAGGTGCAGCGCGACTCCGTCGGCGCCGGCGAGCTCATCGAGGACGCGGATGGAGACGTCCAGGTCGTCGCCCGCATAGGGCAAGGCGCGCAACGGCTTTGTCAGGGGGCGGAAGAAGTCGTCCCAGTGGATGAGGATCACCCGGCGAGCCCCCACCGCGCGGACGGTCTCGGCCCAATAGTCGACCAGATACGACCGAGGCTGCAGCCCCAGCTGCCCGACGGACAGGTAGACGGCATCGGCGCGGTGCCCGGCCAACGCTCCCTTCACGAAACCGGCGCTGCCCTGGATCAGCAGCCGCCGGCCCGTCGGCCGGTGGTGCACCAGCGTCGACCACGACTCCCCGCAGCGGTACGCCGACGCCTTCACCGGGGTGATGAGCGGTTCGTCGATCGTGCCGGGATAGCGGTCGGGCGGGCAGTGGCGGGACTCCACCAGCGTTATCTCGTAGGCGCCCAACTGAATTGGCTGCCCATCGACCGCGGCAACGATCCGATTCTCCGGTAGACCGTAGCCGCGCCCGACGTTGGCCGCGGACTGGCCGCCGATCAGTTGCGCGCCGGTGCGGTCGGCGACCAGCGCGGAGTCCAGCACATGATCGATGTGGGTATGCACCGGAATGACGGCGGCCAGTCGCGACACCTTCGCGCGCGCCAGGCATCCATCGACGCGCGCCAGCGACGGCGCCACCTTGCCGGCCGCTATCTTGGCCAGGCTCGGCCGGGAGAAGTAGCCGTCGGTCATCAGCGCCGACGACCCGTCGTCGATCAGCAGCGTCGCCACTCCCATCCAGGTCACCGAGAGCGCGTCGGGCCCGGCCACGGGGGCGTCGAATCGGCTTGCGTATTCGGCGATGTCGGGGCGCCCGAGTTTGAGCCGCATCAGCAGAAGGCCCGCAGCTCGGTGCCGGCCGCCGTGAGACGATCGCGGACCGCGGCGGCAATCTGCACCGCGCCCGGCGAATCACCATGCACGCAAACCGATTCCACGCTCAGATCGAGCAGACTGCCATCGATGGCCGTGACCGTACCCGCGGTCACCATGGTGGCGACGCGCGCGGCGATCGCCGCCGGATCGCGCAGCACTGCGCCCGGTTCGCGGCGGGAGACCAACCGTCCGTCCGGTCGGTAGGCCCGATCGGCGAACGCCTCGGCCACGGTGCGCAGGCCGCGCCGGGCGGCCTCGTCGAAGAAGGCCGAACCGGCCATGCCCAGCACCGGCAGGCGGTCGTCCACCAGCCGCACCGCCTCGGCGACCGCGGCGGCCTGCTCGCCGTCGGTCACGATCGTGTTGTACAGCGCCCCATGCGGTTTCACGTAGGACACGAAAGAACCGGACGCGTGCGCGATCGCCTGCAGCGCACCGATCTGATACACCACATCGGCGATCAGGTCGTCGGCGGCGACGTCGATGAAGCGCCTGCCGAAGCCGGCGAGGTCGCGGTAGCTCACCTGCGCCCCGATGCGCACCCCGCGCCCGGCGGCCGACCGGCACACGCGCGCCAGGCCGGCGGGATCTCCCGCGTGGAATCCGCACGCCACGTTGGCGCTGGTGACGATGCCGAGCATCGCGTCGTCGTCACCGAGGCGCCAGACGCCGAAGCCCTCGCCCAGATCGGCGTTGAGGTCGATACCGGCCACCCGCCCAGCTTATGGGTGCGGGCTATTGGCGGGCGACCCTGGCCGCGATCTGCTGGGCGAGGTCGGCCGCGGACCCGCCGGGCAAAAAGGAGCCGCAGGTGGCGACGTCGATGACGACGTTGTTGCGCACGGTCAGCGCCCGCTGGCAGGCCCAGCCGTCGCTGGATTCCTGAACTTCCGACGTGCTGAGCGTGCCGCCGAGCTTGTGGGCGTCGCCCACCGTCCACGCGACTTCGGGCTTGCCCGGCCGGTGTTCGACGAACTTGCGGTCGGCGCAGGCGAACCACCGCCGCACCGAGGCGTCGTAGAAGGTGTTGGCCTGGCGCGCGGTGGGATAGGCGATCACGGCCTCGACGGTGGAATCGTTGCGGACCGTCGGATCGTCGAAGTTGTCGTCGAGGCGCCGGCCGCGCATCGCGGTCCAGCCGGTGTCCGCGTAGACGGCTTGTTGGGCGGGCCCGTACATCGCCAGGCAGTTTTTGTCGCTGAAAGTCGGGCTCGCGTCCCACATCGCCTGCACGCTCTCCCGAAGCCGCATCCCCGTCGTGAGCCACGAGTTGATCTCGTCCGCGCCGAGCATCAGGCCATCCAGGGCCGCGGCGGCCACCGGGGTCTGCGGCAGCGGACCGGAGGTGTCCGCGGGCGACGCGCTTCCGCCGACGACGGTGGTGCAGCCGCTCGCCAGGGCTGACACGGCCAGCACCAAGAACGCGATTCGCCGGTGCACCATTGCCTTTCGGATGCGGGTCGATGTGTGGGCCCAGCCTAGGCCGACGCCTCCCGCCGACGCCCCACCAGCCAGCAGACCAGGTAGATCAGAAACGAGATGCTGGCGACGAAGACCGACACCGGCACACCCGGGGCCAGCGACAACACGATCCCGCCCACCGCGGCCACCTCGGCGAACACCACCGACGTCAGCATCGCCGCCGCCGGCGAGGTGACCACCCGGGCCGCCGCGGCCGCCGGCGTGATCAGCAACGACATCACCAGCAGCGCTCCGACGATCTGCACCGCCTGGGCCGCCACCACCCCGACCAGGGCGGCGAACACGATCCCCAGAGCGTGGACCGGCACGCCGCGGGCGGCGGCGACGTCGGGGTCCACGGTGGCGAACAGCAGTGGGCGGTAACACGTTGCCAGCACGGCGATCACGAGAAGACAAACCAGCGCCAGCATCGTCAGCCCGGTGTAGCCGACCCCGACGATCTGGCCGGTCAGCAGGGCGAAACTGGTCGCCGTCCGGCCGGGGTAGAGATGGATGAACAGCACCGCCAGGCCCAGGCCGAACGCCAGCACCACCCCGATCACCGAATCGCGTTCCCGGGCGCGCCGGCCGAGGACGCCGAACAGCGCCGCCGCCAGGGCGCTGCCGATCAGCGCGCCGGCGCCCACCCCGAATCCGACCAGCAGCGCGAAAGCGGCTCCGGTCAAAGACAATTCGCTGGACCCGTGCACGGCGAACGACATCTGCCGCATCACGATGAACGGCCCGATCAGCCCGGCGACCAGCCCCAGCAGCGCGGCCGCCACCAGCGCCTGCTGCACGAAGTCGTGGCCGAGGAGATGCGCGGTGATGTCGAAGGAGAACAGGTGGTGTCCCATGTCGGCGAGCCGATTCTCCATCAGGCGTGCCCGTCGGTGTGCTCGCCGGCCACCACGTAGCCGTCCTTGACCTTGAGCACCTGGATGTCGGATCGGTACAGCGCCGACAGCGTCTGGCTGGTCATCACCTCATCGACGGTGCCGATCCTGAACCGGCCGTCGACCAGGTAGAGCACCCGGTCCACATACGGCAGGATCGGGTTGATC
The DNA here is from genome assembly GCF_976985695.1 of Mycobacterium sp. NTMscope_MAC_269. Lineage (NCBI taxonomy): Bacteria > Bacillati > Actinomycetota > Actinomycetes > Mycobacteriales > Mycobacteriaceae > Mycobacterium > Mycobacterium sp. NTMscope_MAC_269. The sequence continues at coordinate 3,824,126 of NZ_OZ335668.1, read as the reverse complement.
TCGTGGGTGACGACGATGACCGTGGTCCCCGCCTCCCGGCGGCGCCGCTCGATCAGCGCCGACACCAGCTTCGCGTTCGCCGGGTCCAGCGTCAGCAGCGGTTCGTCGCAGAGCAGCAGCGTCGGGTCGCTCACCAGTGCCTGGGCGATGCGCACCCGCTGCAGCTCGCCGCCCGACATCACGCCGACCCGGACGTCGGCCAGGTGTTCGCCGTTGACCCGGCTCAGCGCCTCGGCGACGGCCGCACGCCGCCGGGCCCGGTCGCGCGACCGCAGCGGGACCGCGCCCCAGCGTGCGCCGTCGATGCCCAGCCGGACCAGGTCCCGCCCCCGCAGCATCACGTCGTGATCCAGTGGCCGGTGTTGCGGCACATAGCCGATGCGCCCGCTGCCCGAGGCGATCGGCTTCCCCTCCACCAGTCCGGCGCCGGCGCTCAGCGACAGCTGCCCGAGGAGCACGTTGAGCAACGACGTCTTGCCGCTGCCGTTGGGGCCGAGTACCGCGATGAACTCGCCGCGCGACACCGACAGGTCCAGGTGGTCCCACAACACCCGGTCGCCGAAGGCGAGGCGGGCGCCGCGCAGTGAAACGGTGTCCGCGTGTCGGTCGACGTCCGGCGTCGCTCCGATCCTCACGGCTGGACGGGCCGGCTCGACTGCAGCGCGACCAGCAACCGGTCGACCGTATTGCGTTGCCAGCTCACGTAGTCGGACCCCTCCGGCAGGGTCTCGGCCACCTCGGTAACCGGCACACCCGCGCGTCCCGCGGCGTCGCGCAGGCTGGTGATCGCGGCCGCGGAGGTCTGCGGATTGACCATCAGCGCCGACACCTGACGCCGGTCGATCAGATCGAGGACCGATGCCAGATCGGCCGGCGCCGGGTCGGTCTCGTTCTCGATGGCCGCGGCGAAGGCGGGCGGAGTCCGGTTCAACAGGCCCGTCGCCTTCAGCAGGTAGAAGGCGACGGGTTCGGTCGCCACTACGGGGGCGTGGGGGTAGGTGGCGGCGATGCTGTGTTCGGTGATCGCGATGGCGTCGGTGTCGCGCTCGAAGGCGGCGGCATTGGCCCGGTAGTCCGCGGCGTTGCCCGGGTCGATCGTCGCGAGCCGGTCGGCGATTGTGGCGGCCACCGATTTGGCGACGCCCAGGTTGTAGAAGACGTGCTCGTTACGCGGCTGCCCGTCCTTTTCGAGGAACGAGTAGGCCTCGACCGGCTGGAGGACCGCCTTGGCGCCGGGCTGGCGGGCCAGCACGTCGTCGACCCACCCGTCGTAGCCTCCGCCGTTGAACACGACCAGGGCGGCGTCGGCGATGGCGGCGGCGTCCGACGGGCTGGCCTCATACGAGTGCGGGTCGGTTTCCGCCCCGCTCACGATGGACTTGACCGCCACATGGCGGCCCGCGACGGCCCGCGCGACGCTGCCCCACACGTCGGTCGACGCGACGACGGCGGACGCGTGCGGATGCGCCGGGTGACCGCCGCAACCGGACAGCACCGCCGAGCCGGCCACGGCCAGAACGGCCGCCAGCCGGCGCGTCGCGGGGGCGCGCGTTCGCCCATGCGTCAGTGCCATGCGCACGTCCGATTTCCTCCCGCCCGCCAGCAAGCCGATCCACAATACTAATGAAAATCGTTTCCATTACAAAGCCGCCGACGGGAAGCGCATGGGCGGCGCACCGATCCGCTGTAGCGTCACCGAACGTGAGCCCCACCCCGCGCCGGCGTGCGACCCTGGCGTCGGTCGCGGACGAGCTCAACGTTTCGCGCACGACGATCTCGAACGCGTTCAACCGCCCCGATCAACTCTCCGCGGACTTGCGCGAACGCGTGCTCGCGACGGCCAAGCGACTGGGATACGCAGGCCCCGACCCGGTGGCGCGCTCCTTGCGAACCCGCAAGGCCGGCGCGGTCGGTCTGGTGATGGCCGAACCGCTGACCTATTTCTTCAGTGACCCCGCCGCAAGGGATTTCGTCACCGGGGTGGCGCAGTCGTGCGAGGCGGCCGGGCAGGGGTTGCTGCTAGTGGCCGTGGGGCCCAGCCGCAGCCTGAAAGAGGGAACGGACGCTGTGCTGTCGGCGGGCGTGGACGGTTTCGTCGTGTATTCGGTGTGCGACGACGATCCCTATCTGCAGGTGGTGTTGCAGCGACGGCTGCCGGTCGTCGTGGTCGATCAGCCCAAGGATCTGGCCGGCGCCTCGCGGGTGGGCATCGACGACCGCGCGGCGATGCGCGAGCTCGCCGACTACGTGCTGGGCCTGGGGCATCGCGAGATCGGTCTGCTGACCATGCGACTGGGCCGCGACCGACGCCACGGTCTGGTGGACGCCGAGCGGTTGCGCTCGCCCGCCTTCGACGTGCAACGCGAGCGCATCATCGGCGTGTGGGAGGCGATGGCGGCCGCCGGCATCGACCCGGATTCGCTGACGGTGGTGGAAAGCTACGAGCACCTGGCCGAGTCGGGGGGCACGGCCGCCAAGGTGGCGCTGGAAACCAATCCGCGCATCACCGCGCTGCTGTGCACCGCGGACATCCTTGCGCTGTCCGCCATGGATTACCTACGGGCGCATGGCATTTACGTGCCCGGCCAGCTGACCGTGACCGGATTCGACGGCGTGCCCGAGGCCATCAACCGCGGCCTGACCACAGTGTCGCAGTCGAGTCTGCAGAAGGGCCGCCGCGCGGGCGAGCTGCTGTTGACGCCGCCGCGATCGGGTCTGCCGGTCACGGAAAGTTCAGAAGTCCTGGACACCGAACTGATTCGCGGCCGCACCGCCGGCCCGCCGGCGTGAGCAAGCTACTTGGATTCTGAATCGCCGATCAGCAACCGCACGGCCAGGTCCAGCCGCTTGCTGACGTCGGTCGCCGAGGCGCGGCGGGTGAGCCAGGCGAGCAGGTTCGACAACCACACGTCGGAGATCACCCGGGCGATGTGGTACTGGTCCTCGGTCGGCTCGCCGTCGGCCATCGCGCGCGCGAACATGGAGTCGATGAGCTTTTCGACCTGGTCGACCTCGCTGGCCGCCGACGCGTCGGCGAAGACGTAGGCGCGCGTCATCGCCTCGGTCAGCAGCGGATTGCGTTGCATCGCCCGGTTGAGCTTGCCCACCATGAAGTTGAGCCGCTGAAACGGTGTGCCGCCCGTCATCGCCGAGCGGTCCGTCTTGGCATCGATGCGGCCGAACTCGCGGCCCAGCGCCGAGACCAGCAGGTGCACCTTCGACGGGAAATACCGGTACAGCGTCCCCACCGCCACGTCGGCGCGATCCGCCACCGCGCGCATCTGAACCGCCTCGTAGCCGCCCTTGGAAGCGATGGCCATGGTGGCATCCAGGATGCGCTTGCGGCGCTCCCGCTGCGCCTCCGACCCGAGTTCGGACTCCGCCAGGACCGCCACGTTCAAGACCTCGCGCGGCTGCGAGTCGGAAACGCGGCTCGAACTAGCCTTCGAGTTGGCTGGCATGTGACGGTTTGCTCCTGTTCCGGGCGGTTCGTCTGCAAACGATACGCATTCTGCGTGTGAATTTCCCACCTCCATACCGCCGGGGACAAGCGCATGTGCTGCTGCGATGGCGTTCGACTTGACGGTCGATCACTGGCACTATTAGAACACGTTCTAGTCTTCGGTGAGCGGGTTGCGCGCCAACTCATGGTGGAGACGTCCCCGCTTGCGGAAAGATCGGACAATCAGGACACGGGTGCCGGCCAGCCCCTTGTCACGTCGAGCCAAAGGACGCGGAGGTCCTCTCAGGTGGTAGCGACCGTCACCGACGAGCAGTTTGCCGCGCGCGCCCTGGTGCGCGACTGGGCCCGCAACGCGACGTCGGGCCCGGGCGGCACCGCGGCCATCCGCGACATCGAGCAGGGCAACCCCGACGCGTGGCGGCCGGTGTTTTCCCGGCTCGCCGAACTGGGGATCTTCGGCGTGGCGATCCCGGAGGAATCGGGCGGGGCGGGCGGGTCCATCGAAGACCTGTGCGCGATGGTCGAGGAAGCGGCCAAGGCGCTGATCCCCGGCCCGGTCGCGACCACCGCGCTCGCGACGCTCGTGGTCACCGACCCCGAACTGCTGGAGGCGCTGGCCGCCGGGGAGCGCTTCGCCGGTCTGGGGCTCGAAGGCGACCTGCGGTTCGACGGCGCGACGTCGACGGCGTCGGGGACCGTGCCGTTGGCGCTGGGCGTCGCCGACGGTGGCGTGCTGTTGGCGCCGGCCGATGGGACCTGGGTCCTGATCGACGCCGGCGCCGAGGGCGTGCGGGTCGAGCCGCTACAGGCCGCCGACTTCTCCCGGCCGCTGGCGCGGGTGGTACTCAGCTCCGCCCCGGCCACGCCCGTGTCGGAAAACGGCGAGCGCGTCGAGGAATTGGCCGCGACAATCCTGGCCGCAGAGGCCGCCGGCATCACCCGATGGGCGCTGGAGACCGCCGTCGACTACGCCAAGGTGCGCGAGCAGTTCGGCAAGCCGATCGGCAGCTTCCAGGCCATCAAGCACCTGTGTGCCGAGATGTTGTGCCGCGCCGAGCAGGCCGAAGTGGCCGCGGCCGACGCCGCGCGCGCCACGGCCGACGGCGACCCATCCCAGTTCTCCATCGGGGCGGCCCTGGCCGCGAGCACGTGCATCGCCGCCGTGAAGGCCAACGTCAAGGACTGCATCCAGGTGCTCGGCGGCATCGGCTGCACGTGGGAGCACGACGCGCACCTGTACCTGCGCCGGGCGCACGCCATCGGCCGGTTCCTGGGCGGGCCCGAGCGCTGGCTGCGGCGCATCACCGCGCTCACCCAGGACGGCGTGCGCCGGCGCCTCAGCTTGGACCTTTCTGACCTCGACGAGGTCGAGAGCAGCCGCGCCGAGATCGCCGCGGCCGTCGCCGAGATCGCCGAACTGCCCCCCGAAAAGCGGCAGGTGGGTCTGGCCGAGGCGGGCCTGCAGGCGCCGCACTGGCCGAAGCCGTACGGGCGCGCCGCGTCCCCGGCCGAGCAGCTGCTGATCGATCAGGAACTGGCCGCGGCCGGAGTCGAACGGCCCGACCTGGTGATCGGCTGGTGGGCGGCACCGACCATCCTCGAGCACGGCACTCCCGAGCAGATCGAGCGATTCGTGCCGGGGACGTTGCGCGGTGAATTCCTATGGTGCCAACTGTTTTCCGAGCCCGGCGCGGGCTCGGACCTGGCATCGCTGCGCACCAAGGCGGTGCGTACCGACGGCGGGTGGAACCTGACCGGGCAGAAGGTGTGGACGTCCGCGGCGCACAAGGCGCGCTGGGGCGTATGCCTGGCCCGCACCGACGCCGATGCCCCGAAACACAAAGGCATCACCTACTTTCTGGTCGACATGAAATCGCCCGGCATCGACATCCGGCCGCTGCGCGAGATCACCGGCGACTCACTGTTCAACGAGGTGTTTTTGGACAACGTGTTCGTGCCCGACGAGATGGTGGTCGGTGCGGTCAACGACGGCTGGCGGCTGGCCCGCACCACGCTGGCCAACGAGCGGGTGGCGATGGCCAACGGCACGGCGCTGGGCAACCCGATGGAAGAGCTGTTACAGCTTTTGGCGGCAACCGATCTCGACGTCGCCGAGCAGGACCGACTCGGGCGGCTAATCATCCTGGCGCAGACCGGCGCGCTGCTGGACCAGCGCATCGCCCAATTGGCCGTGGGCGGCCAGGACCCCGGCGCGCAATCCAGTGTGCGCAAGCTGATCGGCGTCCGTTACCGCCAGGCGCTGGCCGAATTCACGATGGACGCCGCCGAGGGCGGCGGCCTCGTCGACCGCCGGGCCGACGACGACCGAGCGGTGTTCGACTTCCTCAACACCCGCTGCCTCACGATCGCGGGCGGCACGGAGCAGATCCTGCTCACGGTCGCGGCCGAGCGCTTGCTCGGTCTGCCCCGCTAGCCGAGATCGGCTGCGGCGGCGTGTAATTCGCGCAGCGCCTCGCACGCCATGGAGCCCAGGTCTCCGTCTTCGTCCGGCTCGCCCCAGCGGGCGTAGGCCGTCTTGAACGCCAGCGCGCCGAGCTCGGCGGCCAATACCGCCGTCGGCTCGGGCACGCCGCGGGCCTGCAGCGCTTCGGCCACCGCCCGCGCCAGCCCAATCTGTTTGAGCGCGTTGCGTTCTTGAAGTTCGGTGCTCGCCGCGATAGCGGCCTTGAGCCGGGGCGCGAGATCCCGGTTGAACGACGTGAACGCCGCCGCGGCCGACCTCAGGCCGGAGCACACGGCGGCCAGCGGCGTCGCGTCGGCGGGCGCCGCGGCGATGCCCTCGCGCAGCAGTTGCGCGATCGCATCCTGGCCGGCCGCAAGCACGTCCCGCTTGTCCGGGAAGTGCCGAAAGAACGTGCTCTTCGTCAGGCCGGCGCGCTCGGCGATCTGCGTCACGGTCGTCTCGTCGTAACCCCGTTCGTTGAACAGGTCGAGTGCCGCGCCGACCAGGCGTTCGCGCGCATCGGGTTCCCACCGAGCCATGGCCCCACCCTAGTGATGCGACCATTGTCCCGTCACGGGTGTACGGTGATGGGACAACTGTCGCATCACATGAAGGGGCTTCTCGTGCGCGTATTCGTCACCGGCGCCAGCGGAGGAATCGGCTCGGCCGTCGTCACAGAACTGCTCGCCGCCGGTCATCAGGTCGTCGGCCTGGCGCGCTCGCACGCGTCGGCCGCGACCATCAGCGGACTCGGCGGCGAGCCGCTGCGTGGCGACATCACCGACCTCGATGCCTTGCGACGGGCGGCCGACAAGGCCGACGGCGTCGCCTACCTGGCTTTTTCGCACGACTTCACCGGTAGCGACGTGATCGGGGACGCGATCGGGGACGAGGCCCGCGCGCTCGCCGCGCTCGGCGACGCGCTGGCCGGCACCGGCAAGCCGCTGGTGGTCGCGAACGGTACCCCGGTAGTGGCCGGGCGCCCGAGCACCGAAGACGACCCGTTCACCGTCGAGGGCCCGGTCGCCGGGCGCGGCCGTACCGGACAAGCCGTCATCGACCTGGCCGAGCGCGGCGTCCGATCGGCCGTAGTGCGGCTGCCGCGGTCGGTCCACGACGCCGGCGGGCGCTACGGCTTCGCGGGCATCCTAATTCAGATCGCGCGGCAACGCGGGGTGTCGGGCTTCGTGGGCGACGGCGCGCAACGCTGGCCCGCCGTGCACCGGGACGACGCGGCGTCCTTGTTCCGGCTGGCCCTCGAGGAGGCCCCGGCCGGGTCGGTGCTGCACGCGGTGGGTGACGAGGGGGACCCGATGCGGGCGATCGCCGAGGTGATCGGCCGTCGGCTCGGCGTGCCCGTGGAATCCGCCGCGGCCGAGGGCTTCGGTCCGCTCGGCGCCGTCTTCGCCGTCGACCAACCATCGTCTGGTGCGCTGACCCGCCGGCGTTTCGGGTGGGAACCCGCGGGCCCCGGCCTGCTCGAGGACCTGGAAACCGGCGACTATCCCGACTAACGCGCTACGAGAAAGTGGTCTGCGCGCAGGTGCTGGGGGACGTGATGTTGACCCCCGAGTAGACGACCTGGATGTGGGTGCAGGCGATGACGTTGTTGTCGGTCTTAGGCTGTCCCGTCTGCCAATCGGTGGAGTCGATGCGCCCGTTGGTCTGGTATTTCTCCGGGGGGCCCTCACCCATGTAGATCGTGGTGATTTCGTCGGAGCCCATCGACTTGTGGACCCGCTCGTACTGGCCGTCGGCGTGCGCGTCGAGGTAGGCCAGCCGGTTCGAGGAGCGGATCTCGGTGGTCTGGCGGGCCCACAGGCCGGGCGGGAAGCCGGTCACCCCGTCGGGCGTGAGCATGTCGGCGCCGGCGGTGAAGTCGCAGTGGCCGTCGGATTTGAAGCAGTTGAGGATCACCCGCGTCTCGAGCTGGTTGGGCCCGTCCAGCGGGAACAGCGTGGTGGCGGTGTTGCTCGCCGCCGCGCACACCCCGGCAGGCAGCAACATCGGCAGCGCCGCGGCGACCGCGAATCCCGATACCAGCCGCATCATCGGCGCTGTCCCTTCCCGTTTGCTGACCCCAAGGGTGAACCTAGCCCCGCGACTACTCGTCGTAGGTCACTTCTACCGAATCAGATTCGGGGTGGGATTGACAGGCCAGGATGAGGCCCTCGTCGAGGTCCTGCTGCTCGAGCACATCGTTGACCTCCATGTTGACCTTGCCGCTGCGCAGGGTGCAGGCGCAGGCGCCGCAGTGACCCTCGCGGCAGGAGAACGGCGCGTCGAGGCCCTTGGCCAGCAGCACGTCGAGCAACTTGGCGTTGCGCGGCCACGACACGGTGTGGGTTTCGCCATCCAGCTCCACCACCGCGGTGGCCGGCGGCTGGTCGCCCTCGGGGGTGTCCTCGATCTTCACCGCCGCGAACGGATCCGATTCCAGCGACTTGAACACTTCGATATGTATTTGCGGTGCAGGAACTTTCAGCGTTTCCAGCGCCTCTTTGGCGGATTCCATGAACGCACCCGGGCCGCAGATGTACACGGGCCGGTCCGTGTAGGGGGCCGCCAGCTTGGACAGCGCGGCGACGCTGGGCAAGCCCTGCAGCGATTCCAGCCAGTGCACGATGGTGAGCCGGTCGGGGTATTTGGCGGACAGCTCGCGCAGCGCCTCGCCGAAGATCACCGAATTCTCGTCGCGGTTGGCGTAGAGCAGCGTGACCTGCCCGCCACCGTCGGCCAGCGCCGACTTGCAGATCGACATGATCGGGGTGATGCCGCTGCCCGCGGCCATCAGCAGGAAGTCGTCGCCCAGCGTTTTCGGCACGAAGTTGCCTGACGGGGCCAGCACGTGGATCCGCATGCCCACCCGGGCGTTGTCGCACAGCCAGTTGGAGGCGTACCCGTCGGCGGTCCGCTTGACCGTGACGGCCAGGGCGTCGTCGGTGAACGGCGAGCTGCACAGCGAATAACAGCGCGCCACCGACCCGGTGCGCTCGCTGGGAACGCGCAGCGTCAAGAACTGGCCCGGCGAGTAGCGCAGCCGCTCGGGCGGGATGTCGGGGTCCCCTTCGTCGTCGGGCACCGCAAACACCAGCGAGCGCGCATCGTCGGTCTCGGCGATGACCTCGGCGATCTGCAGTTCAAGGACGTGGTCACCGAGTGGCTCGTCGGGTACGTGGTCCAGATCAGCCTCGGTCAAGGCCCGTGCCTTCCTGTCGTCGCAACTAGAACATGTTACAGAAAAGTGGATTCGTATCGCTACCAGCCGCAGGAATACCCTGCTCGACACAAATCGGAACGTGTTCTAGTCTCTGGTGTAAGTCCGCTGTGTAAGTCTGGCCCAGGAGGCAAACTTAAGTGACGTCCATTCAACAGCGTGATGCGCAGTCGGTTTTGGCTGGCATCGATGATCTGCTTCCGCAGATTCGGGAACGCGCTCAGGCGACGGAGGATCTGCGGCGGCTGCCCGACGAGACCGTTCGGGATCTGCAGGACGTGGGCTTCTTCACCTTGCTGCAGCCCGAACAGTGGGGCGGCCTGCAGTGCGATCCGACGCTGTTCTACGAGGCGGTCCGGCGGCTGGCCAGCGCCTGCGGCTCCACCGGCTGGGTGAGCTCCATCATCGGCGTGCACAACTGGCATCTGGCGCTGTTCGACCAGCAGGCCCAGGAGGAGGTCTGGGGCGAGGACCCCAAGACGCGGGTGTCCTCGTCGTACGCCCCGATGGGCGCGGGCGTGGTCACCGACGGCGGATACCTGGTCAACGGCGCGTGGAACTGGTCCTCGGGCTGCGACCACGCAACGTGGGCATTCCTGGGTGGCCCGGTGATCAAGGACGGCCGCCCGGTCGACTTCGGCAGCTTCTTGATCCCGCGCAGCGAGTACCGCATCGACGACGTGTGGCATGTCGTCGGTCTGCGCGGCACCGGCAGCAACACCGTCGTCGTCAAGGATGTCTTCGTGCCGCGGCACCGGTTTTTGTCCTACAAGGCGATGAACGACGGCACCGCGGGCGGGTATGAGACCAACAACGCCGCGGTCTACAAGATGCCTTGGGGCACAATGCATCCCACCACTATCTCGGCGCCGATCGTCGGCATGGCCTACGGCGCGTACGACGCGCACGTCGAGCACCAGGGCAAGCGGGTGCGCGCGGCGTTCGCCGGCGAGAAGGCCAAGGACGACCCGTTCGCCAAGGTCCGCATCGCCGAGGCGGCCAGCGACATCGACGCGGCGTGGCGCCAGCTGAGCGGCAACGTCGCCGACGAGTACGCGCTGCTGTCGGCCGGCAAGGAGATCCCGTTCGACCTGCGCGCCCGCGCCCGCCGTGACCAGGTGCGCGCCACCGGCCGTGCGATCGCGTCCATCGACCGGCTGTTCGAGGCGTCCGGCGCCACCGCCCTGGCCAACGACCAACCGGTGCAACGGTTCTGGCGTGACGCGCATGCGGGCCGGGTGCACGCGGCCAACGATCCCGAGCGGGCCTACCAGATCTTCGGGAACAACGAGTTCGGGTTGCCGCCCGGCGACACGATGGTCTGAGCCGTGACGGCGACAACGGGGGAGATCACTTTCGAGTCCACCTCGCGCTTCGACGAGGTGGACGTCGACGGTCCGCTGAAGCTGCACTACCACGAGGCGGGGGTAGGCAACGAACAGACGATCGTGCTGTTGCACGGCGGCGGTCCCGGAGCGGCGAGTTGGACGAACTGGTCGCGCAATATCCCGGTGCTCGCCGAGCGGTTCCACGTGCTCGCCGTCGACCAGCCCGGCTACGGCCATTCCGACAAGCGCGCCGAGCACGGGCAGTTCAACCACTATGCGGCCCGGGCGCTCAAGGGTCTCTTCGACCAGCTCGGGCTGGGACGCGTTCCGCTGGTGGGCAATTCGCTGGGCGGGGGCACCGCGGTGCGGTTCGCCCTGGACTACCCCGAGCTGGCCGGGCGCCTGGTGCTGATGGGTCCCGGTGGGCTCAGCATCAACCTGTTCGCGCCCGACCCCACCGAGGGCGTCAAACGGCTGGGCAAATTCTCGGCCGAGCCCACCCGGGAAAACCTCGAGGCGTTCCTGCGGGTGATGGTCTACGACCAGAAACTGATTACCGACGCACTGATCGACGAGCGCTTCGCGTTGGCCAGCACGCCCGAATCGCTGACGGCGACCCGGGCGATGGGAATGTCGTTCGCGGGCGCCGATTTCGAGCTCGGCATGATGTGGCGCGAGGTGCACCGCCTGCGCCAGCCCGTCCTGCTGATCTGGGGCCGCGAGGACCGCGTCAATCCCCTGGACGGCTCGCTGGTTGCGCTCAAGACCATTGCGCGTGCGCAGCTTCACGTTTTCGGGCAATGTGGGCACTGGGCGCAGGTGGAGAAGTTCGACGAGTTCAACAAGCTCACCATCGATTTCCTGGGAGGTGCGTGATGAGCATCCGTTCGCTGGGCTACCTGCGCATCGAGGCCACCGACATGGCGGCCTGGCGTGAGTACGGCCTGAAGGTACTCGGCATGGTCGAGGGCAGCGGCAACGTCGAGGGCGCGCTGTATCTGCGGATGGACGATTTCCCGGCCCGGCTGGTGATCGTGCCCGGCGAGCGCGACCACCTCATGGAGGCCGGCTGGGAGTGCGCGAACGCCGAAGGCCTGCAAGAGATCCGGAATCGGCTCGACGTGGAGGGCGTCCCCTATAAGGAAGCCACCGCCGCACAATTGGCGGATCGCCGCGTCGTCGAGATGATCCGGTTCTCCGACCCGTCGGGCAACTGTCTGGAGGTCTTTCACGGCGTCGCCCTGGAACACCGCCGGGTGGTCAGCCCCTACGGACACAAGTTCGTCACCGGCGAGCAGGGCCTGGGACACGTCGTGTTGTCTACCCGCGACGACGATGAGGCGTTGCACTTCTATCGCGACGTGCTGGGGTTCAAGCTGCGCGACTCGATGCGGATGCCGCCGCAGGTGGTGGGCCGGCCCGCCGACGGGGCGCCCGCGTGGCTGCGCTTCTTCGGCTGCAACCCGCGCCACCACAGCCTGGCCTTCCTGCCGCTGCCGACCCCCAGCGGCATCGTGCACCTGATGATGGAGGTCGAGAACGCCGACGACGTCGGGCTGTGCCTGGACCGGGCGCTGCGCCGCAAGGTGCCCATGTCGGCCACCCTGGGCCGTCACGTCAACGACCTGATGCTCTCGTTCTACATGAAGACACCCGGCGGGTTCGACGTTGAATTCGGTTGCGAGGGAAGGCAAGTCGAAGACAACGACTGGGTCGCCCGGGAGAGCACGGCGGTCAGTCTGTGGGGCCACGACTTCACGGTCGGCATGCGCGGCTGACCATGGCGGCTCCCATCGATCCGCGAACCTTCCGGCAGGTGCTGGGGCAGTTCTGCACCGGCATCACCATCATCACCACCGTGCACGACGACGTCCCTGTCGGCTTCGCGTGCCAGTCCTTTGCGGCGCTGTCGCTGGATCCGCCGCTGGTGCTGTTCTGCCCGACCAAGGTGTCGCGGTCCTGGAAGGCCATCGAGGCCTCCGGCCGGTTCTGCGTCAACATGCTGACCGAGAGCCAGAAGCACGTCTCGGCCCGGTTCGGCTCCAAGGAACCGGACAAGTTCGCCGGCATCGACTGGCACCCTTCCGATCTCGGTTCGCCGATCATCGACGGGTCGCTGGCCTACATCGACTGCACGGTGGCCTCCGCGCACGACGGGGGCGACCACTTCGTGGTGTTCGGTGCGGTGCAATCGCTTTCGGAGGCGCCCAAGATCAAGCCGCGGCCGCTGCTGTTCTATCGCGGTGAGTACACCGGCATCGAACCCGACAAGACGACGCCGGCGCAGTGGCGCGACGACCTCGAAGCCTTCCTCACCACCACCACGCAGGACACCTGGCTTTAGTCCGGCGACGATGCGCGCCGTGAAGCGGCGTGGGAGGAGTCGGACAATCGAATTTAGTCCGGCGACGATGCGCGCCGTGAAGCGTCCTACCGGTTGCGGCGCTCGGCCGGTATGTCGACCGTGGGGGAGTTGTCCGGTATCGGCTGTTCCTGGCTCCAGGCGGAGTCGCGGTCGGCGGCGGCGTTGTCGCCGGTCTCGGCCTTCGCCTTCGGGTCGAGGCGCTCGGCGTGCTTCCACTGTTCGTCCAACTGTTCGCGTGAGGACGCCGCCTCGGTCTGATGGGTTGACGCCCGATCCTGCAACCGGGCGGCTTCTGCCGCCTTGACCTCGGCTTCGGCCTGTGCGGCACGGGCTTTCGCGGCCGTCTCGGCGGCCAGCGCCTCGCGGCGCTCGACCTTGGCGGTCTCCAACTTGGCTCGTTCGCGGATGCCCTCGGCTTCCCGCTCGCGGCGGCGCATGCGCGCTCTGCGGGCGGCGACGGCGAGGGCGACGATCACGAGGATCGCCACGACTGCGGCGATGACGATCCAAACGGTGTTGCTGTTCATGATGGGCTCCGGTTCGAGGGTGTGTGGCGGCGCTGCAGCCCGTCTCAACCGGGATTCCCCAGATCCGACAGAAATGAAACGAGCCGAGCAGCGCCGCCCTATTGCGCGTAAGTGGTTTCGGTGTTGGCGTCTTGAAACATTTCCGAGACGATGAGCCAGGATCCATCGCCTTGCCGTTGGAGCGCACGCAGCGAAAAATTGTCGCGATCGATCGTCCCGCCGTTGACGAGCCCCTGCCCTTTCACCTGTAAGTGTGCGGAGACCAGCACCACGTCCGGGGTCAGCACCCGGAAGCTCGTTTCCGGCGGTCCGCTGAGTTCGCCCCGGTTGAAGTTGTCGTCGGCGAAGAGCCCACGCAGGTACTCGACGATGTGGTCACGGCCGCGCTTGACGGTCCCGAACGCGTTGACCCAGTCGGCGTCGTCGGCGTACACGTGTCGCAAGGGCTCGGCGTCGCGGTCGTCGAACGCTTTCAACAGGGTCAGCAGCGTCTTGCCGATGGCTTCCTGGTCCGAGGCCGGTAGCTCCGAAAAGTCGGTCATGCGCGGAAATGCTAAACGTTCGGCGAGAATAGCTATATGGCATTGGACCTGACCGGATACTTCGAGCGGGTTGGTTACGACGGCCCCGTGGAACCAACGCTGGACGTTGTGCAAGGACTCATGACCGCGCACACCGGGTCGATCCCGTTCGAAAACCTCGATCCGCTGATGGGGGTGCCGGTCGACGACCTGAGCCCGCAAGCCCTGACCGACAAGCTGGTGTACCGGCGCCGCGGTGGCTACTGCTACGAGCAGAACGGCCTGATGGGTTACGTGCTGGCCGAGATCGGGTTCCGGGTGCGCCGCCTGGCCGGGCGGGTGGTCTGGATGCTGCCGCCCGACGCGCCGCCCAGCGCCCTGACCCACACGGTGCTGGCGGTGACTTTCCCGGGCTCGCAGGGTTCGTATCTGGTCGACGTCGGCTTCGGTGGCCAGACGCTGACGTCGCCCATCCGTTTTGAGACCGGAACCGCCCAGCAGACGACGCACGAGCCCTACCGGCTCAACGACCACGGCGACGGCCTGATGCTGCAGGCCCTGGTCCGCGACGAGTGGAAACCGCTGTACGTGTTCGGCACCCAGACCGTGCCGCAGATCGACCTGAGGGTGGGGAGCTGGTACGTCTCCACGCACCCCGAATCGCATTTCGTGACCGGCCTCATGGTGGCGCTGACCACCGATGACGCCCGCTACAACCTGGCCGGCCGGAACCTGAGCATCCACCGCGCCGGCGGCAGCGAGAAAATCCGCCTCGACGACGCGTCGGCCGTCGTCGAGGTGCTCGGTGAGCGGTTCGGCATCGACGTGGCCGGCATCGGTGAACGCGCCGCGTTCGAGGCGCGCATCGAGCAGGTGCTGGACGCCTAGTCCACCTCGGTTAGCGGGACGAAAGCCACGGGCCGAGCCGCCGCACCGCTTCCTCGATGTCGGCGGTGGGCCCGGCGAAGGACAGCCGGACGAACGAATTGCCGCGGGTGGTGTCGAAGTCGATACCGGGCGCGATGGCAATTCCGGTCTCTTCCAACAGTTTTGAGCAGAACTCGATCGAGTTGTCGGTGAAGTCCGAAACATCGGCGTAGACGTAGAAGGCGCCGTCGGTGGGGGCCAGCCGGTCGATGCCGATGCCGCGCAGCCCGTCGAGTAGCAGCGAGCGGTTGGTCGCGTAGTGGTGCAAATGACCGTCGGCTTCCGCGGTGGCCGCCGGGGTAAAGGCCGCCACCGCGGCGAGTTGCGAGAGGACGGGCGGACAGATGGTGAAGTTTCCGGTGAGGCACTCGACCGCGCGGCGCAACTCCGCCGGCACCAACAGCCAGCCCAGCCGCCAGCCTGTCATCGCGTAGTACTTCGAAAAGCTGTTGACCACCACGGCATTTCGCGATGTCTGCCATGCGCAGCTGGTCGGCGGCGCGCCCTCGTATACCAGCCCGTGGTAGACCTCGTCGCTGATCAGCCGCGCTCCGGACGCATCGCACCAGGAGGCGATCGCGGCCAGCTCCTCCGGAGCGATGACGGTTCCGGTGGGATTGGCTGGGCTCGCCACGATGACGCCCTGCACCGGGGGATCGAGCTCGGCGAGCATCCGCGCGGTGGGTTGAAAGCGGGTCTGCGGCCCGCAGGGGATCTCCACCACCTCGCATCCCAGTGCCGACAGGATGTTTCGGTAGCACGGATAGCCGGGGCTGGCCAGCGCCACGCGGTCGCCGACGTCGAAGCAGGCCAGGAAGGTGAGCAGGAAACCTCCCGAGGAGCCCGTGGTGATCACCACCGCATCGGGTTCGACGTCCAGGCCGTGCTGGCGTCGGTAATCCGCGGCGATCGCGGCTCGCAGCTCCGGAATGCCCAGCGACACCGAATAACCCAGCTCGTTGGAATGCACGGCCGCCGCGGCGGCGGCCCGCACCGGTTCGGGTGCTCCCACGCTGGGTTGGCCCGCCGAAAGGTTGACCAGATCGCCGTGGCTGCGCTGTCGTTCGGCGGCCGCCAACCAGACATCCATCACATAGAAGGGTGGGATGCCCGCGCGCAGCGAGACACGATCGGTCACGACGTCTTGAGTACCTCGGATTCCAGCCGGTTAAGCAAGCGCTGTGGCGAATCCAGCAGGTGCGTGCTGCCGTGGGCGCGTTTGAAGTACAGGTGCATGTCGTGTTCCCAGGTGATGGCGATGCCGCCGTGCAGCTGGATGCCTTCGGCGGCCACGGTGTTCAGGGCCTCGGTGGCGGCCAGCCGGGCGGCGGCGGCGTTGGTGGGGGTGGGGTCGTCACACGCGTCGGACACGACGGCCTTGGCCGCGGCGACCGTGACATACAGGTCGGCCATCCGATGCTTGAGCGCCTGGAAGCTGCCGATCGGCCGGCCGAATTGCACTCGGTCCTTGGCGTATTCGACGGTCAGCTCCAGGCAGCGTTCGGCGGCGCCGATCTGCTCGGCGGCCAGCAGCACGGCGGCTTTGTCCGCCAGGCCCGGGTCCGTGCCGATTGCCTCGGATTCCTCCGGTTGCACCCGCGCCAGGCGCCGGGTCGGGTCCATGGTGGTGACGGGCTGCGCGCTGAACCGGGTCCACCTGCTCAGCCGGCCGTCCTCGGCGGCGACGACGACGTCGGCGACGTCGCCGTTGACCACGTAGTCGGGATCGAGCACCAGCGCGCCGATCGCGGTGCCCTCGGCCAGGGCCTCCAGCGTCGCGGTATCCGGCTCGGCGGCGCTGAGCACCGCCAGCTCGGCCAGGGTGGTGCCCAGCAGCGGGGAGGGCACCAGCGCGCGGCCCAGCTCCTGCAAAACCGCTGCGGCATCGGCCAATTCACCGCCGGCGCCACCCAGCCCCTCGGGTATCACCAGCGCCGCGGCGCCGACCTGCTCGCACAGCAGCTGCCAGAGCGATTCGTCGTAGCCGCGCTCGGATTCCATGGCGGCGCGTACCGCCGCCGGGCCGGCGTGCTTGGCCACCAGGGCGGCGACAGTCTCACGGAGCAGCTCGCGTTCTTCAGTGGTCGTCACAACGCCTCCAGCACTCGCCGTCGATGTTCTTCCGGTGTGCCCCAGGCCGAGCGCAGCGCCTGCACCCGCAGCAGCAACAGCGACAGGTCGTGTTCCTGGGTGAACCCGATCGCGCCGTGGGTCTGCAGCGCCGACCGCGCGGCCAGCAGTCCCGCCTCGGAGGCCGCCGCCTTGGCCGCGCTCACGTCGCGGGGGTCCAGCGTCAGCGCCGCACCGTGTACCAGCGGCCGGGCCAGTTCGATGGCGATGTGCACATCGGCGAGCTTGTGTTTGATCGCCTGATACGAGCCGATCACCCGGCCGAACTGGGTGCGTTGTTTGGCGTAGTCGACGGCGGCGTCGCGCAGCGCCTCGGCGGCACCGACCAGGTGCGCCGCGGTAGCCAGAGCGCCGAACTCGTAGGCGCGCTTGACATCCGCGTCCCACGACGACCCGGTCGGGGTCACGTCATACAGGCGGCGGCTGGGGTCGACGGACTCGTGCCGGTCACCCGCGGTGGCCTCGGTGGTCCCGTCGTCACCGGCCAGCAGCACCAAACCGGCCACGTCGGCGTCGACGGCGCGCGGTACCCGCGGCGGCAGCGCGACCGTGGCGATGAGCTCGCCAGACGCGAGCCCCGCGCACCGCTCGGCATGTTCGTCGGAGGCGAGCAATATCGGTGCCACAGCGATGGATTCGACCACCGGGCCTGGCACACACCAGCGCCCGAGGCGCTCGAGCGCGACGACCAGGTCGATCGGGTCCGCCCCGATGCCGTCGAACTTCTCGGGTACGGCCAGTGCGGTGACACCCAGGTTGGCCAGTTGCTCCCACACCTTGCGGCCGGGCGCGGTGTCGCCCGCGGCCCACGCGCGCACGGCACCGGGCAGGTCCGCCGCGCCGAGCGCGGCGTCGATGCTGGCCGCGAAGTCACGCTGCTGTTCGTCTAGCGCAAATTTCACTTCTTGCCCCCGGACTTCTCGCGCGGTAGGCCCAGCAACCGCTCGGAGATGATGTTGCGCTGAATTTCGTTGGTGCCGGCGTAGATCGGGCCACCGAGCGCGAACAGAAGACCTTCGGTCCACGGGCTGGCGAGTTCCCCGTCCGCGGCCAGGATGTCGAGCGCGATCTGGTGCAGTTCGACGTCGAGGTCGGACCAGAACACCTTGGTCACCGAAGATTCGGCACCCAGCTCGCCGCCGAGGGCGAGCCTGGTCACCGTCCCGAAGGTCTGCAGCCGGTAGGCCTGCGCCTTGATCCAGCCGTCGGCGACCCGGTCGGCGAACGCCGCCGGTGACCCGGCCTCCTTCCACAGCTGCACCAAACGTTCGGCCGTCGCCAGGAAGCGCGCCGGGCTGCGCAGCGACATGCCGCGTTCGTTGCTCGACGTGCTCATGGCGGCCCGCCAGCCTTCGTGCGGCGTGCCGATCACGTCCTCGTCGGGAACGAAGACGTCGTCGAGGAAGATCTCGCCGAATCCGGTGTCACCGCCCAGCTGGACGATCGGGCGCACCGTGACGCCCTTGGCCTTCAGGTCGAACATGAAGTAGGTCAGCCCGTTGTGGCGCTCGGCGCCGGGGTCGGACCGGAACAGCCCGAATCCCCGCTCGGCGAACGGCGCCCGTGAGCTCCAGATCTTCTGGCCGTTGAGCAGCCAGCCGCCGTCGGTCGCCGTAGCGGTGGACCGCAGCGACGCCAGGTCGCTGCCGGACTCGGGCTCCGACCACGCCTGCGCCCAGATCTCCTCGCCGCTGGCCATTTTCGGCAGGATCCGGTCCTGCTGCTCTTCGGTGCCGTGCGCGAACAACGTCGGGGCCAGCATTGAGGTGCCGTTGGCGCTGGCCCGGCCGGGCGCCCCGGCCCGGAAGTACTCCTCTTCGAACACCACCCAGTGCAGCAGCGGTGCGTCGCGGCCGCCGTAGCGCTTCGGCCAGGTGATCACCGAAAGTCCGGCATCGAACAGCACCCGGTCCCAATTCCGGTGCTGGGCAAAGCCTTCGGCGTTGTCGTATGACTTCGTCGGGATCGACTCGGCGTTGGCCGACAAGAATTCCCGGACTTCGGCTTGGAAGGTCAAGGTGTCGTCGTCTAGATCCAGATCCATCAGCCCAGCTCTCGCAGTTGTGGTTTGACCACCTTGCCGCCCGCATTGCGCGGCAACGCGTCGACGAACCGCACCGACCTCGGTGCCTTGAAGTTCGCCAAATACTCACGGGTGTAAGCGATCACAAATTGTTCGTCGAGTTCGGCGCCGGGCCGGGTCACCAGGAACGCTCGGCCGACTTCGCCGAGACGCTCGTCGGGAACGCCGATCACCGCGACGTCGGCCACACCGTCGAGCCGGGCCAGCACCTGCTCGATCTCCGCTGGGTACACGTTGAATCCGCCGCAGATGTACATATCTTTGAGCCGGTCGGTGATGCGTAGGTTTCCGGCCGCGTCGAGCACACCGATATCACCGGTGTGCAGCCAACCGTCGGCGTCGATGGCGGCCGCGGTGGCCGCCGCGTCGTCGAGGTAGCCCAGCATCACATTGGGCCCGCGCAGCAACACCTCTCCCGATTCGCCGGATTCGCCCGCGTCGATGCGCAATTCGAAGTCCGCGAACGGGCGCCCGCAGGTGGTGGCGACGGTGACCGCGTCGTCCTCGGCGCGGCACATGGTCCCCATGCCGTTGGCCTCGGTGAGCCCGTAGGCGGTCAGCACGATGTCGATGTCGAGTTCGGACTGCATGCGCTCGACCAGCACGACCGGCACGGTGGCCGCGCCGGTCACCGCGAAGCGCAGCGAGCTCAGGTCGTAGTCGCCACGAGCCGGATGATCGAGCAGGGTCTGGTAAATCGTTGGCGGGCCGGGCAATACGGTGATGCGGTGTTGCTCGATCGCCTGCAGGGCGCGCAGCGGGTCGAAGGTGAGGTGGGGGATCAGCGTCGCGCCGGTCTGCAGGCAGGCCAGGATGCCGGCCTTGTAGCCGAAGTTGTGAAAGAACGGGTTGATGCACAGGTAGCGATCGTCGCCGGTGATCTTGCCGTTGGCCGCCCACGACGCCGAGGCCGACAGTGACTGCCGGTGCGCGCACAGCACGCCTTTGCTGCGCCCGGTGGTGCCGGACGTGAACAGGATGTCGCTGACGTCGTCGGGCGTGACCGCCGCGGCGCGGGCGGCCACCGCGTCGAGGTCCGTGCCGCCCGCGATGAAGTCCTCCCAGGTGCCATCCGTCGCGTCGATCGGTATCCGCACGATGTGCCGCAGCGCGGGCAGGGCCGCCCGATCCAGATCCGCGACGCGGTCGTTGCCCAGGAACTCGCCCATGCCGAACAGCACTGGCGCCTCGACGCGGGCCAGGATGTCACCGGCCTCCGCGGCCGTGTAGCGGGTGTTCAGCGGAACCATTGCCGCGCCGGCGTGGTGGATAGCCAGGCAGGCCACCACCCAATGCCAGGTGTTGGGCGACCAGATCGCCACCCGGTCGCCGGCCTGCACGCCCAGCGCTATCAACGCGGCCGCCGCCCGGTGCACCTCATCGCGCAGGGTCGCGAAGGTGAACGACCGTTCCTCGGTGACCAACGCGTCGTGATCGGGGAGCTGGCGCGCGAAACGATCCAGCGCCGCGGGCACGGTGCGGGGATCGTTGGTCATCGGCGCTTCTCCTACGGCGGCCTAACAAAGCAAGTGCTTGGTAGGTTAGCCTACAAGGCATGCAGGACGTCGAGGAGTTCCGGGCAGAGGTCCGCTCTTGGCTCGCCGACAATCTGGTCGGTGAATTCGCAGCTCTCAAGGGCCTCGGCGGTCCCGGCCGTGAGCACGAGGCCTTCGAGGAACGCCGGGCCTGGAACCAACATCTGGCCAAGGCCGGACTGACCTGCCTGGGCTGGCCCGTCGAGCACGGCGGCCGCGGCCTTTCCACCGCGCACCGGGTGGCGTTCTACGAGGAGTACGCCCGCGCCGACGCCCCGGACAAGGTCAATCACTTCGGCGAGGAGTTGCTGGGGCCGACCCTGATCGCGTTCGGGACGCCCGAGCAGCAGCAGCGTTTCCTGCCCAAGATCCTCGACGTGACCGAGCTGTGGTGCCAGGGCTATTCGGAGCCCGGCGCCGGCAGCGACCTGGCCAACGTGGCGACCACCGCCGAACTCGACGGCGACGAGTGGGTGATCAACGGCCAGAAGGTGTGGACGTCGCTGGCGCACTGGGCGCAGTGGTGCTTCGTGGTGGCGCGCACCGAGAAGGGCTCCAAGCGCCACGCCGGGCTGTCGTATCTGCTGGTGCCGCTGGATCAGCCGGGTGTACAGATCCGCCCGATCATCCAGCTGACCGGCGACTCGGAATTCAACGAAGTGTTCTTCGACGACGCCCGCACCGAGGCCTCCCTGGTGGTCGGCGAGCCCGGTGACGGCTGGCGCGTCGCCATGGGCACCCTGACCTTCGAGCGCGGCGTCTCGACGCTCGGACAGCAAATCCGTTACGCCCGTGAGCTTTCCAACCTGGCCGAGCTCGCCCAGCGGACCGGCGCGGCCGACGATCCGTTCATCCGCGAGCGGCTGACCCGGGCGTGGACCGGGCTGCGGGCCATGCGTTCGTACGCGCTGGCCACGATGGACGTCGAAGGAGGCGGCCAGGCCGCCGGGAAAGATAACGTGTCGAAGCTGTTGTGGGCCAACTGGCATCGCGACCTGGGTGAGCTGGCGATGGACGTCGTCGGCAAGCCGGGTCTGACGCTGTCCGACGGCGAGTTCGACGAGTGGCAGCGGCTGTTCCTGTTCACTCGCGCCGACACCATCTACGGCGGGTCCAACGAGATCCAGCGCAACATCATCGCCGAGCGGGTGCTCGGCCTACCCCGAGAGGCCAAGGGATGAGTCTGTCCGAAGCTCCCAAAGAGATTGCCGGACACGGACTTCTGCAGGGCAAGGTGGTGGTGGTGACCGCCGCCGCCGGCACCGGCATCGGCGCGGCGACCGCGCGTCGGGCGCTGGCCGAGGGGGCCGACGTGGTGGTCTCCGACCACCACGAGCGACGCCTGGGGGAGACGGCCGAGCAGCTCGCCGCGCTCGGGCAGGGCCGCGTCGAGAGCGTGCTGTGCGACGTGACGTCCAGCGCCCAGATCGACGCGCTGTTCGCGTCGGCCACTGCGCGGTTGGGGCGCATCGACGTCCTGGTCAACAACGCCGGGCTGGGCGGGCAGACGCCGGTGGTCGACATGACCGACGAGGAATGGGACCGCGTCCTGGACGTGACGCTGTCGTCGGTGTTCCGGGCCACCCGAGCGGCGCTGCGTTACTTCCGAGAGGCGCCGCATGGCGGCGTGATCGTCAACAACGCCAGCGTTCTGGGCTGGCGGGCCCAGCACTCGCAGGCGCACTACGCCGCCGCAAAGGCGGGCGTGATGGCGCTGACCCGCTGCAGCGCAATCGAAGCCGCGGAGTACGACGTGCGGATCAACGCGGTGTCACCGAGCATCGCGCGGCACAAGTTCCTGGAGAAGACGTCGTCGTCGGAGTTGCTCGACCGCCTCTCGGCCGGCGAGGCGTTCGGCCGGGCCGCCGAGCCCTGGGAGATCGCGGCCACCATCGCCTTCCTCGCCAGCGACTACTCGAGCTACCTGACCGGCGAGGTCATCTCGGTATCCAGTCAGCACCCGTGAGCGCCGCCCGCTAGCCAAGCAAGCGCTTGGTTGATACTCTGGTCGGGTGGACCGAGTGACCGGTCAGGCGAACAGCCGGCGAGACGAGCTGCTGGACCTCGCCGCGACCATGTTCGCCGAGCGGGGCCTGCGCGCCACCACCGTGCGCGACATCGCCGACGGCGCCGGCATCCTGTCCGGCAGTCTCTACCACCACTTCTCCTCGAAAGAGGAGATCGTCGACGAGCTCCTGCGCAGCTTCCTGGACTGGCTGTTCGCCCGCTACCGCGAGATCGTCGACAGCGAGGCCAACCCGCTGGAGCGGCTCAAGGGGCTGTTCATGGCGTCGTTCGAGGCGATCGAGCACCGGCATGCGCAGGTCGTCATCTACCAGGACGAAGCCCAACGACTGCTGTCGCAGCCCCGGTTCTCCTACATCGAGGACATGAACCGGCAACAGCGCAAGATGTGGCTCGAGCTGCTCCACCAGGGCGTCGATGAGGGCTATTTCCGGCCCGAGCTCGATGTCGACCTTGTCTACCGTTTCATCCGTGACACCACGTGGGTGTCGGTGCGCTGGTATCAGCCCGGCGGGCCGCTCACCGCGCAGCAAGTGGGTCAGCAATATCTCGCCATCGTGCTTGGCGGAATTACGAAAGAAGGAGTCTGAACATGGCTCGTGTCAGCGACGATGCAGAGCGAAGCGATGAGGAGGAGCGACACAATGGCTGAGGCGTATGTCATCGATGCGGTGCGTACCGCGGTCGGCAAGCGCGGCGGATCGCTCGCCGGGGTGCACCCGGTTGACCTGGGCGCGCTGGGATGGCGTGGACTGCTCGACCGGGTCGACGTCGACCCCGCCGCCGTCGACGACGTGATCGCCGGCTGCGTCGATGCCATCGGCGCGCAGGCCGGCAACATCGCCCGTCTCTCGTGGCTGGCCGCCGGCTATCCCGAAGAGGTGCCCGGTGTCACCGTCGACCGGCAGTGCGGCTCCAGCCAGCAGGCCATTTCGTTTGGCGCACAGGCGATTCTGTCCGGCACCGCCGACCTCATCGTCGCCGGGGGCATGCAGAACATGAGCCAGATCCCGATCTCGTCGGCCATGACCGTCGGCGAGCAGTTCGGCTTCACCTCACCGACCAACGAGTCCAAGCAGTGGCTGCACCGCTACGGCGACCAGGAGATCTCCCAGTTCCGCGGCTCGGAGCTGATCGCCGAAAAGTGGAACCTGTCGCGCGAAGAGATGGAACGCTACGCGCTGACCAGTCACGAGCGCGCCTTCGCGGCGATCCGCAGCGGCCACTTCGACAACGAAATCATCACCGTCGAAACCGAATCCGGACCGTTCCGGGTCGACGAAGGGCCGCGCGAGTCGTCCCTGGAGAAGATGGCCGGGCTCAAAACGCTGGTCGAGGGCGGCCGGCTGACGGCGGCCATGGCCAGCCAGATCTCCGACGGGGCCAGCGCCGTGCTGTTGGCGTCCGAGCAGGCCGTCAAGGAGCATGGGCTCAAGCCCCGCGCCCGCATCCACCACATCAGCGCCCGAGCCGCCGACCCGGTCTTCATGCTGACCGGGCCGATTCCCGCGACCCGCTATGCCCTGGACAAGACCGGGCTGTCGATCGACGACATCGACACCGTCGAGATCAACGAGGCCTTCGCGCCGGTGGTTTTGGCCTGGCTCAAGGAAGTCAAGGCCGACCCCGAGAAGGTCAACCCCAACGGCGGCGCGATCGCGCTCGGGCACCCGCTGGGCGCCACCGGTGCCAAGCTGTTCACGACCATGCTCAACGAGCTGGAGCGCACCGGCGGCCGCTACGGCCTGCAGACGATGTGCGAGGGCGGGGGCACCGCCAACGTCACGATCATCGAGCGCCTGTAGCTCCCGGGGCCCCCTTTCTCGCGCCGAGCGTGAACTATGCGACGCTTGCTCGGCGTGTCGCGCTGCAGGATTCACACTCGGCCGAAGTGTCGGTGGGTAGTGCCAGCATTCGCCCATGGAAGAACACCCGTGGCCCTTCTTGGCCTCGGAGGCGTTGGCAGCGAAGGCCATCCCGGAACGGGCTATGCGGCTCTTGTACCAACCGGTCTACCCGGGTGTCTACGCTCCGGCCGGCGTCGGACTGACCGCAGGCCAGCGCGCGTCCTCGGCGTGGTTATGGTCGCGACGAAGGGCGGTCGTTGCGGGCAATTCGGCCGCTGCGTTGCTCGGCGCGAAATGGGTTAGTCCTGCGCTCGATGTTGAGCTGGTACACGACAACCGGCGGCCACCCAGCGGGATCACGGTGCACACCGATACCTTGGGCCCGCACGAAACATCCGTCGTCGACGGTGTTCTGGTCACCTCACCTGCGCGCACTGCCTTCGATATCGGGCGCCGGACAGTCCCGCGGTTACAGGCTGTGCAACGGCTCGACGCCCTCATGAACGCAACCGACGCGAAGGTAAGCGACGTTCAGGCCGTCATCGCCGAGCACCCCGGGACGCGGGGATTGGTCCGGCTGCGTCGAGTGCTGCCTCTTGTCGATGGTGGCGCGGAGTCCCCACAGGAGACGCGAACTCGCTTGGCGCTACTAGACGCGGGATTTCCTGTTCCTCGTACCCAGATTCCCGTTGTCGTTCCTGGCGGCTATCTCATTGCACGCATCGACATGGGTTGGGAGGAATTCCTTGTCGGAGTGGAATACGACGGGGCGCAGCATTGGACGGACCCGATGCAACGCAACCGCGACATCGATCGTCACGCCGAACTCTTTGAGAATGGCTGGACGATCATCCGGGTGAGCGGCGACATGCTCAGGTACCGCCAGGGCACGCTCGCCCACCGGGTTGGCTCAGCACTGACCGCCGCCGGTTGGCGTCCCTGACCTCGACAGTGAATTCCGCGACACCCCGTCGGCGTGTCCCGTCGCAGAATTCACACTCGGCGCGACAGGCGGTTAGCCCTCGATCAACCCGGCAGCCGACTGCAGGTGCTCGATCGCGTCGCGGACAATCGAATCGATCAGCTCCGCGCACGACGGCAGGTCGTCGAGGATGCCGGCGACCTGCCCGGAGGCCAGCACCCCGGCCTCCGTATTGCCTTCCACCAAGCCGGCTTTCAACAGCATCGGGGTATTGGCCGCCATCACGACCTGCGACCAGGTCAGCTCCTTGCCGTGCCGCATCGCCAGGCCGTCGCTGATCATCGACCGCCACGTCATCCGTGACATGTGCTTGAATTTGGCCGCGTTGCGCACCGCCGCGGTGAGACCCCGCACCGGCGAACCGTTTTCCAGCTTCTCGACCAGGCCGGTACGCAGCACCCGGTGCGGCATGCCGTCGACGCGGGTGGTGACGACGGTGCCGTCCAGCGCCGATTCCAGATAGCGCCGCTTGACTTCGTCGGGCACGGTCGAGTCCGAGGTGAGCAGGAAGCGCGTGCCCATCGCGACGCCGGCGGCGCCGTAGCTCAATGCGGCGGCCAGCCCGCGCCCGTCGAAGAATCCGCCCGCGGCGATGACGGGGATGCCGGTGCCCCGCACGGCGTCCAGCACCGAGGGCAACAGCAGCGTCGTGGCGACCGGCCCCGTGTGCCCGCCACCTTCTCCACCCTGCACGATCATCGCGTCGGCGCCCCAGCCCGCGACCTTGCGGGCGTGCTTGGCCGCGCCGATCGACGGAATCACCACCGCGCCTGCCTCTTTGAGCCGGGCGATGAGCTCCTGCTTGGGGGCCAAGGCAAAGGACGCCACTTTGACGCCTTCGCGGATCATCAGGTCGACCCGGTCGCCGGCGTCGGCCGCGTCGGCGCGGATGTTCACGCCGAACGGCTTGTCCGTCGTCGCCTTGACCTTGGCGATGGCCGTCGCCAATTCGTCCAGCGTCATGGTGGCCGACGCCAAAATGCCCAGCCCGCCCGCGTTCGCGGTGGCCGACACCAGGCGGGCACCTGCCACCCAGCCCATTCCGGTTTGCACGACCGGGTGCTCGACGCCGACCAGCTCGGTCAGCGGCGTGCGCAGCTTGGTCATCAACGGATCTCTCGGTCGCGCAGCGCCTTCGGATCGATGACCTCGCGGATCAGGCGCAGCTCGTCGTCGGTGGGCAGCCGGGTCTCCTCGGCGTCCTCGAGGCCATGGATCTCGAACGAGGTGGCTTCGCGAACCTCGTCCGGCGACACCCCGAGATGCAGGCTCAGTGCCCGCATGGTCCGGTCGGGGCCGCCGAAGTCGAACACACCGAGGTTCGACACCACCCGATACGTGTTGGCGAAGCGGAACGCCGGATTGTCGGGATCCACGTTGTCCCAACCGATCCCGCAGACGATGTCGACCTTCTCGCAGAACACCCGCTTGGAATGGTTGCCCACCCAGTAGCTGGTCGCGTGGTTGATGGCGTTACCCGGTGCGCCGCGGACACCGAACATCTGGCGTTTGGGCTGCTGCAACGGGCCGAACGCCGAGATGTTCTGATTGCCAAAGCGGTCAACCTGATTGGCGCCCATCACCACGTGGCGCCGGCCCCAGGCCAACGTTTCGAACACGCGGCCGAACGGCATCCAACCCTCGATCTTGTTTGGGGCTCCGGCGCCCCCTAGGGCCGGGGTCTCGGCCAGCAGTTGGGCCTCGCCGTCGGTCAGCAGGATGTCCGGCGAAAAGGTCAAGCGGGCCAGCCGCGCCCCGACCGAGGCCATGTTGGTCATCGGGCTGACCATGATCTCGCCCGCATCCCTGAACAATTCGGCGCACGCGACGGCGCACACTTCGGCTCTGGTGCTGCTCACTTTCCGGCCTCCTCGTTGAAAGCGCGCACGGCCGCTTGATAATCCTCTTCGGTGCCCGACAAATAGGTTTGCACGAACTGTTGCCAGCCCTCATCGGTCGAGGCCGCCTCGGCGTAGTGCCGCTGGAACTTCTCGTCGCGCCCGTAATCGGGTGCGGCGGTGGTGAAGTGGGCGCCGTTGGGTGCCTCCACGACGCCATCGACCATCATGCGGTTGACCAGCAGCGCCTGCGGAGGGACCGCCTTGACCAGCTCTTGGGTCGACACGACGCGCTCCACCGACAGAAAGCGCTTCTCGGCGGCCATCAAGAACAGGTCGTCGAAGTAGGGGTCGATTCCGGTGTAGGCCGCATTGCCTTGCGCATCACCGAGATTGAGGTGCACGAAGGCGGCGTCCAGGCGCAGCGCCGGCATCGCGATCAGCGTCTCGTGGCCGCCATCCGTGGGGTACGGCGAAGTGACGGTCTGCAGCTCGCCCTCCCAGAAGTCGGGCACCGAGCTGCCCAGCCCGGCCCGGATCGGCAGGAATGGCAGACGTTGCGCGGCGGCCTGCAATCCGCAGCGCAGCATGCCCTCATCCATCTCCCGGGCCTCGATCGCGCCATTGGCACGGGATTTGGCGAACCACGGGTCGTAGAAGGGCGGGGAGTCCAGCGAGACGAACCCGTAGTAGACGCGCTTGACCTTGCCGGCCGAGCACAGCAGGCCCAGGTCCGGCCCGCCGTAGGCGACCACGGTCAGGTCGGTGACGTCGGTGCGCAGCAGGGCGCGCACGAACGCCATCGGCTTGCGCCGCGATCCCCAGCCGCCGATCCCGATGGTCATGCCGCTGCGCACCTGCGCGACGGCCTCGTCGAGGGTGGTTCTCTTGTCTGACACTATGCGCCGCTCCTCCTCATCGCTTCGTTCTGCATCGTCGCCGGCAGCTAAGACTTCTCACCCTTCGTCGTACCGGCAAACGCGTCGCGGTGCTCATCGGACACCCCGGCGAGGTTGAGTTCGAACGTAAACCCTTGCTCCATGCGGTAACTCGAGTTGACTCGTTGCACGTCGATGAGGTTCAGCGCCTCCTTGGCCGCCCGGATGACCCGGGTGTCCTTGGCGGCGATGTCCCGCGCGACCCGCAACGCGGCCTCGTTCAGCTGGTCGCGCGGCACCACCTCGTGCACCGAACCGAAGTGGTGCAGGGTGGCGGCGTCGACGGTGGCGGCGGTGAAGAACAGCCGTCGCATCAAATGCTGGGGCACCAGCCGGGACAGGTGGGTGGCCGCGCCCAGCGCGCCCCGTTCCACCTCCGGCAGCCCGAAGGTGGCGTCCTCGGAGGCGACGATGACGTCGGAGTTGCCGACCAGGCCGATGCCGCCGCCGACGCAGAATCCGTTCACGGCCGCGACGACGGGCACCGCGCACTCGTAGACCGCGCGGAACGCGGCGAAGCAGCCGCGGTTGGCGTCGATCAGCGCAGTGAATCCCTCGGTGCGCTGCATCTCCTTGATGTCGACCCCGGCGTTGAAGCCGCGGCCCTCGGCCCGGAGGATGACGACGTGGGTTTCGGGGTCCTGGCCTGCCGCGGTGATGGTGTCGGCCAGGTCGAACCAGCCGCGCGACGGGATGGCGTTGACGGGCGGGAAGTCGACGGTAACCGCGACGATGCCCGGTTCGGTGGTGGTGGATGTGATGGTCAAGGTGCCACTTCCTTGTGGGGGTAACTACCTAAGCAAGCACTTGCTTGGTACGCTAGCACAGTGACTCGCGCGCAAGCATGCCCCCCGTTTGAAGAAGTCATGAACTTGGGGCTGGCCGGGCGGGTGGTTCTCGTCACCGGCGGCGTTCGCGGGGTGGGTGCCGGCATCAGCGCGGTTTTCGCCGCTCAGGGCGCCACCGTTATCACCTGCGCGCGCCGGCCCGTCGAGGGATCGCCCTATGAGTTCCACCCCTGCGACGTCCGCGACGACGACGCCGTCAAAGAATTGATCGACACCGTCGCGGACCGGCACGGCAGTCTCGACGTCGTTGTCAACAACGCCGG
This sequence comes from Mycobacterium sp. NTMscope_MAC_269, assembly GCF_976985695.1. Classification (NCBI taxonomy): domain Bacteria; kingdom Bacillati; phylum Actinomycetota; class Actinomycetes; order Mycobacteriales; family Mycobacteriaceae; genus Mycobacterium; species Mycobacterium sp. NTMscope_MAC_269. The sequence goes on along the minus strand of NZ_OZ335668.1, from coordinate 3,794,825 downwards.
GGGATCACCGTACGTGCTGACGGCGGAATCCAGCGCGAAGTTCAACCGCAAGATCATCGAGCTCAATTTGATTGGTGCGCTGTCGGTTTCGCAGCACGCCAACGACAAGATGCAGGCCCAGCAGCGCGGCGGGTCGATCATCAACATCTGCAGCCTGTCCGGCCGGCGGCCCTCCCCGGGTACCGGCGCCTACGGGGCGGCCAAGGCGGGCCTGGAAAGCCTCACCCAGACCTTGGCGGTCGAATGGGGACCCAAGGTCCGGGTGAACGCCTGCGTGGTCGGCATGGTGGAGACCGAGCAGTCGGAGCTGTTCTACGGTGACGTGGAATCGATCGCGGCGATCTCGAAGAATGTGCCGTTGGGCCGTCTGGCCAAACCCGAGGACGTCGGTTGGGCCGCAGCGTTTTTGGCCTCGGATGCGGCCTCCTACATCAGCGGGGCCTCGTTAGAGGTGCACGGCGGCGGTGAGCCGCCGCACTATCTGTCCACAACGACCGCCAGCGCGGTCAAGTAGAGGAGACAAGGACTATGGGAGTGGTTGACGGCCGCGTCGTCATCGTCACCGGAGCGGGCGGCGGTATCGGTCGCGCGCATGCGCTGGCCTTCGCCGCCGAAGGCGCGCGCGTGGTGGTGAACGACATCGGGGTGGGCCTGGACGGTTCACCGGCGGGCGGCGGCAGCGCCGCCCAGGGCGTCGTCGACGAGATCACCGCCGCCGGTGGCGAAGCCGTCGCCAACGGTTCCAATGTCGCCGACTGGGACCAGGCGGCCGCCCTGATCCAGACCGCCGTCGAAACCTTCGGCGGCCTGGACGTTTTGGTGAACAACGCCGGCATCGTGCGGGACAGGATGATGGCCAACACGAGCGAGGACGAGTTCGACGCCGTCGTCGCCGTGCACCTCAAGGGTCACTTCGCCACGATGCGGCACGCCGCGTCGTATTGGCGTGGGCTGTCCAAAGAGGGCAAAACCGTTGACGCCCGGATCATCAACACCAGCTCGGGCGCCGGCCTGCAGGGCAGCGTCGGGCAGGGTAACTACAGCGCCGCCAAGGCAGGCATCGCGGCGATGACGCTCGTCGGCGCGGCGGAGATGGGTCGCTACGGCGTCACCGTCAACGCCATCGCGCCCTCGGCGCGTACCCGCATGACCGAGACCGTGTTCGCGGAGATGATGTCCACCCAGGACCAGGATTTCGACGCGATGGCCCCGGAAAACATTTCTCCGCTGGTGGTTTGGCTGGGCAGCGCCGAATCACGCGACGTGACCGGCAAGGTGTTCGAGGTCGAGGGCGGCAAGATCCGGGTCGCCGAGGGGTGGGCGCACGGGCCGGAGATCGACAAGGGGGCGCAGTGGGACCCCGCGGAGCTGGGGCGCGTCGTCGCCGACTTGCTCGCCAAGGCGCGCCCGCCGGTTCCGGTCTACGGCGCCTGACGCGATCCCTGCGCCGAACGTGCACTCACGGCGATGATTTCGCCGATTTCTCGCCGTCAATGCACGTTCGCCGAGGGGGTTCGCACACGACGAGCGGGATGATCCGGTCGGCGGCTTCGCGGTACTTGCGGTATGGCGGGTACATCCGCGTCAGCGGCGGCCAATAGCGTTCGCGCTCAGCGTCGGTCGCGTCGCGCGCGACCAGGTCCAGGCGCTGGGCGCGGATCTGCAACTGCACGTCGGGGTTCTCTTTGAGGTTGAGATACCACAGCGGATCCCGGTCACGCCCGCCGAAGGACGCGGGCAGGATCACCCGCTCGCCGTCGCGCAGGTACAGCGTGGCAGTGGTTCGCGGCTCGTCGGACTTGCGTCCGGTGGTGGTCAACAACGCAGCGGGGAGCCGCAGCAGCTTGGCGCCGATCTTGCCGTTGGTTCGCCGGTACACCCAGATGTGGGCGCGCGCGAAATACTTGAGCAGCAGGGCAATCGGGCGCGAGTTGCGAATCCAGCGGCGGTCGGACATGGTGCCCAGATGATTCCCCGCCCGGGCGAAATGAAACTTAGGGATCGCAGATGACGATCGGGATGACCCGGTCGGTCCAGGCCCGGTAGTCGTCGAACGAGGGATACATGACGTCCAGCTTCGGCCAGTACTCGGCGCGTTCCGCTTCGGTGGCATCGCGCGCCTGCAGCTGCAGCACCTCGTCCTTGATCTGCACGGAGACTCCTGGATCGGCCTTGAGGTTGAGATACCACTGCGGGTGTTTGTCGCTGCCGCCCTTGGAGGCGACCAGGATCACGCGGTTCCCCTCGCGCAGGTAGAGCAGCGGGCTGACCCGCGGTTCGCCGCTCTTGCGGCCCGTGGTGGTGAGCAGTGCGACCGGAGCCTTCTGGAAGGTGTTGCCGAATCTTCCGTTGCTGCGCTGGTAGATCCACGCGTTGCCCTTGGCCATCCATTTAATGATGAAGCTGACCCAGGGCGAGTTCAGTGCGCGTGGCTTCGGTTTCGGCATGGCGGTCCTCAACGGCTTTGAATAAAGGGTTGGAAGCGAACCTTGATGTGGTGGATTTCGGCCTTCCCGCTTGGGCTTTCGGCCGGAATCATGAACGTCTCGTCGACGTGCGCGGCCAGGCGACGGCCGCCGAACGCCGCCTTGGTCAGCACCTGGTATCTCGCGCGCACCCGGTCGCCGTCGATGCGGTAGTCGGGCGGCGTGGTGTCCGCGAGCAACCGGTACTGGGGCCCGCGATTGAGGCTGCGCCGCAAATGATTTCCGGAGAAACCGTTCTTGATGCCCTGCTCGATGCGGGTACAGCCGCGCGCGAACGGAACGGAGTCACCGTCATGGTTGACCAATGCGTCGATGTAGGCCTGCGCCGCGGCGATGCGGTTCTCTTCGGAGACGAGCAACGGGAAACTAGATGCGCTCGATGATGGTGCCGGTCGACAGGGCGCCGCCCGCACACATCGTGATCAGCGCGGTGGTCTGGTCGGTGCGCTCGAGTTCGTGCAGGGCGGTGGTGATCAGCCGGCTGCCGGTCGAGCCCACCGGGTGGCCCAGCGCGATGGCGCCGCCATTGACGTTGACCCTGGCCATGTCCGGCTCATGCACCCGCGCCCACGACAGCACCACCGAGGCGAACGCCTCGTTGATCTCGACGAGGTCGATGTCACCCATCTTCATGCCGGCCTTCTCCAGCACCTTGGCCGTCGACTGCACCGGTCCGTCGAGGTGGTAGTAAGGCTCGGCGCCGACCAACGCCTGGCTGATGATGCGGGCCCGTGGCCGCAGCCCGAGGGCCTTGGCCTTGTCCTCGTCCATCCACAGCACGGCCGCCGCGCCGTCGGAGATCTGCGACGACGTTCCCGCCGTGTGGATTCCGCCTTCGAGGACGGGCTTCAGCGCGCTCAGCCCCGACAGCGTCGTCTCGCGCAGCCCCTGGTCGCGGGAGATGGTGACGCGCTCCGACGTCGGCTGCTTGTTCTCGTCGAGCGCCGGGGCCTCGATCGGGGAGATCTCGCGGTCGAACCGGCCCTCGTCCCAGGCCTGCTTGGCCTTGGCCTGGGAGTTGAAGCCGAACTCGTCGATCTCCTCGCGGGTGATGCCGCGCCGCTTGGCGATCCGCTCCGCGGCGGTGAACTGGTCGGGCAGGTCGATGTCCCACGACGCGGGCCGCAGGATGCTGCGGTCGGGACCGGCGTTGGCGCCGAGTCCGACGCGGCTCATGGCCTCGATTCCGCACGCGATACCGATGTCGATGGCGCCGGCGGCGATCAGACCGGCGACCAGGCCGTTGGCCTGCTGGCCGCTGCCGCACTGGCAGTCCACGGTCATGGCGCCGACGTGGTCCGGTAGCCCGGCGACGAGCCAGCTAACCCGGCTGATGTTGTTGGACTGCTCGCCGAACTGCGTGACGCAGCCGCCGATGACCTGTTCGACGTCGCCCGCGTCGATGCCGGCCTTCTCGACCAGTGCCTTTTGCACCGCACCGAGCAGCTCGGTGGCGTGGAGTCCTGAGAGCCATCCGTTGCGCTTGCCGATCGGGCTGCGGGTGGCTTCGACGATTACCGGGTTACCCATTCCGTCAGGCTAGAACACGTTTCATTAGTCTGACAAGCGAGGATAGTGACCTGCCTTTTATCTGCGCAGGAGCCGTGTTTTACTGGCACTAGAACACGTTGCAATTGAGGAGCGCAGACGCATGGCACCCCCCAACATTCCCGCCGACTTCGACTTTCTTGACCCCGACGTCAACCTCGCAGGCTTGCCCGTCGAGGAACTGGCCTGGCTGCGCAAGGCGGAGCCGATCCACTGGGTCGACATCCCGAACGGTGCGGGCGGGTTCGAGGACCACGGATACTGGCTCGTCACCAAGCACGCAGACGTCAAGGACGTGTCGAAGCGTAGCGAAGTCTTTTCAAGCTGGATGAACGGCGCTATCCCGACGTGGCCGCCGGAGATGAAGCGGGAGCAGGTCGAGCTGCAGCGCAGCGTCATGCTCAACATGGACGCACCTCACCACACCCGGCTGCGCAAGATCATCTCCCGCGGGTTCACGCCACGGGCCATCGGACGGCTGGAAGCCGAACTGGACCAGCGCGCCCAGAACATTGCCAAGACCGCGGCGGCCGAGGGAAGCGGCGACTTCGTCGAGCAGGTGTCGTGCGAGCTGCCGCTGCAGGCCATCGCGGGGCTGCTCGGTGTTCCCCAGGAAGATCGCGACAAGCTTTTCCGGTGGTCTAACGAGATGACCGGGGGCACCGATCCCGAGTACGCCCACGTCGATCCCGCGCAGTCCTCGATGGAGCTGATCACCTACGCGATGGCGATGGCCGAGGAGCGCGGCAAGAATCCCACCGACGACATCGTCACCACGCTCATCGAAGCCGACATCGACGGAGAGAAGCTCTCCGACGACGAATTCGGTTTCTTCGTGGTCATGCTCGCGGTGGCGGGCAACGAGACCACGCGCAACTCCATCACCCACGGCATGATCGCGATGGCGAACAACCCCGAGCAGTGGGAGCTCTTCAAGAAGGAGCGCCCGGTGACCGCCGCGGACGAAATCATCCGTTGGGCCACTCCGGTCTCGGCCTTCCAGCGCACCGCCAACGAGGACACCGAGCTGGCCGGTGTGCAGATCAAGAAGGGCCAGCGGGTCGTCATGTCCTACCGCTCGGCCAATTTCGACGAAGAGGTCTTCGAAGACCCGCACACCTTCAACATCCTGCGCGACCCGAATCCTCATGTCGGTTTCGGCGGCACCGGTGCCCACTACTGCATCGGCGCGAACCTGGCCCGCATGACGATCAACCTGATCTTCAACGCCGTGGCCGATCACATGCCGGACCTGAAGCCGATTTCGGAGCCCGAGCGGCTGCGATCGGGCTGGCTCAACGGGATCAAGCACTGGCAGGTCGACTACACCGGCGAATCCACGGTGACGTCCTGATGGATTTCGACCTCACCGCGACGCAACAGGCGGTCGCCGACGTCGTGACGTCGGTGTTCGAGCGTGAATTGAGTTGGGACGCTTTGGTCAACGGAGGTGTGACGGCCCTCGCGGTGCCCGAGCGCCTCGGCGGCGACGGGGTGGGATTGCCCGAGGTCGCCACCGTGTTGACGGAGATCGGACGCCACGGCGCCATCACCCCTGCCCTGGCCACCCTGGGTTTCGGCGTGGTCCCGCTGCTTGACCTGGCCTCCGAGGAGCAGCAGGACCGGTACCTTTCGGGTGTCGCCAAGGGCGCCGTGCTGACCGCGGCGCTCAACGAGCCGGGCGCCGCGTTGCCGGACCGGCCGTCGACCACGTTCGCCAACGGGCGCCTGTCGGGCACCAAGGTCGGGGTCGGCTATGCGGGACAAGCGGATTGGATGATCGTCACCGCCGACAGTGCGGTGGTCGTGGTGTCGCCGAAGGCCGGTGGTGTCGAGGTGATCAAAACCCCGACCTCGAACGACTCCGACGAGTACACGGTCACATTCGCCGATGTGGCCGTCGACGACTCCGATGTCCTGGCGGGCGCGACGGCTCCCCGGGTCAACCAACTGGTGCTGGCCGCCATCGGCGCCTACGCCGACGGGCTGGTGGCCGGGGCGTTGCGCCTGACCGCCGACTACGTGGCCAACCGCAAGCAGTTCGGCAAGCCGCTGTCGACCTTCCAGACCGTGGCCGCCCAGCTCGCCGAGGTCTACATCGCCTCGCGCACCATCGATTTGGTGGCCAAGTCGGTGGCCTGGCGGCTGTCAGAGGGCCGGGACACCGTCGACGATCTGGATGTCCTCGGCTACTGGGTCACCTCGCAGGCGCCGCCGGTGATGCAGATCTGCCATCACCTGCACGGCGGGATGGGAATGGACATCACCTATCCGATGCACCGGTACTACTCCACGATCAAGGACCTGTCCCGGTTGCTGGGCGGTCCTTCTCATCGTCTCGATCTGGTGGGAGCGCAATGTTCATAGACCTGACCCCGGAACAGCGCCAGCTGCAAGCGGAACTGCGGGAATACTTTTCCAACCTGATCTCGTCCGACGAGATGAAGGCGATGGAGCAGGACCGTCACAACGAGGCCTACCGCGCGGTGATCCGGCGGATGGGCTCCGACGGCAAGCTCGGCGTCGGGTGGCCAAAGGAGTTCGGCGGCTTGGGCTTCGGGCCGATCGAGCAGTCGATCTTCGTCAACGAGGCACACCGGGCCGACGTGCCGCTGCCCGCGGTGACGCTGCAGACCGTCGGCCCGGTTCTGCAGCAGTTCGGCAGCGATGAGCAGAAGAAGAAGTTCCTGCCGGCCATCCTGGCGGGCGAGGTGCACTTCGCGATCGGCTACACCGAGCCCGAGGCGGGCACCGACCTGGCCTCGCTTCGGACCACCGCCGTGCGCCACGGCGACGAGTACATCGTGAACGGGCAGAAGATCTTCACCACCGGGGCCCACGACGCGGACTACATCTGGCTGGCCTGCCGCACCGACCCGGAAGCTGTGAAGCACAAGGGCATTTCGATACTGATCGTCGACACCAAGGATCCCGGCTACTCCTGGACGCCGATCATCCTGTCCGACGGCGCCCACCACACCAACGCCACCTACTACAACGACGTACGGGTGCCCGCCGACATGCTGGTCGGCGAGGAGAACGGCGGCTGGCGGCTGATCACCACCCAGCTCAACAACGAACGGGTCATGCTCGGCCCCGCGGGCCGCACCGCCGGCATCTACGACCGGGTGCACGCCTGGGCGTCCAAGCCGGGCAGCGACGGCGTCACGCCCATCGACCACCAGGACGTCAAGCGGGCGCTCGGTGAGATCCACGCGATGTGGCGGATCAACGAGCTGCTCAACTGGCAGGTCGCCGCAGCGGGCGAGGACATCAACGTGGCCGACGCCGCATCGACGAAAGTCTTTGGTACCGAGCGCATCCAATACATCGGCCGGCTCGCCGAAGAGATCGTCGGCAGGTACGGCAACCCCGCCGACTCGGACACCGCCGACCTGCTCAACTGGCTGGACTCCCAGACCAAGCGCAACCTGGTCATCACCTTCGGCGGGGGCGTGAACGAAGTGATGCGCGAGATGATCGCCGCCGCCGGACTCAAAGTGCCACGGGTGCCTCGATGACCGATATCAAAGAAGCGGTCGCGGAAATCACCGCCACCGTCGTGGCTAAGCCGCGGGTCGCCCGCGATCCGGTGAACCAGCCGACGATCAACAACTGGGTCGAGGCGCTCGGCGATGCCAACCCGATCTACGTCGACGAGGCCGCCGCCAAGGCGGCCGGTCATCCCGGAATCGTCGCGCCGCCGGCCATGATTCAGGTGTGGACCATGTTCGGGCTGGGGGGCGAACGCCCCACCGACGACCCCATGGGTCCGATCATGCAACTGTTCGACGAGGCCGGCTATATCGGTGTGGTCGCGACCAACTGCGAGCAGACCTACCACCGTTATCTACGTCCCGGTGAGCAGGTCACTGTCCACTCCGAGATGCGCGACGTCGTCGGCCCCAAGCAGACCGGGCTCGGCGAGGGCTGGTTCATCAACCAGCACATCACCTGGCGGGTCGGTGACGAGGATGTCGCCGAAATGGCCTGGCGCATCCTGAAGTTCAGGCCCCGCGAGGATGGCGGCGCCACCGGCTCCGTCCCGCAGGACCTGGACGCAGACGCGATGATGCGTCCCGCGGTGTCGCGCGACACCGTGTTCTTCTGGGAGGGCGTCAAAGCGCACGAGCTGCGCATCCAGCGACTCGCCGACGGCTCCCTGCAACACCCGCCGGTGCCCGCGGTGTGGCAGGACAAGGCCGAGCCCATCGACTACGCCGTGGCCAGCGGCCGCGGCAGCGTGTTCAGCTTCGTGGTGCACCACGCGCCGAAGGTGCCCGGTCGCACACTGCCGTTCGTGATCGCGCTGATCGAATTGGAAGAGGGCGTTCGGATGCTCGGCGAGCTTCGCAACGTCGACCATGCCGAGATCAAGATCGGGATGCCGGTTCGCGCAACCTACATCGACTTCCCGGCCGGTGAATCCGGCCCGGAGTGGAGCCTTTACGCCTGGGAGCCTGACGCATGAGCGCACCCGCTGTTGAAGTGGGCACCACCCTGCCCGAACTCAAGCTGCACGGTACGCCGACATTCATCATCTCAACGGCCCTGGCCACCAGGGACTTCCAGGACGTGCACCATGACCGGGACCTGGCGCAGGCCAAAGGTTCCAAGGACATCTTCGTCAACATCCTCACCGACACCGGCCTGGTGCAGCGCTACGTCACCGACTGGGCCGGCCCGACGGCGCTGATCAAATCGATCGGGCTGCGGCTCGGTGTGCCGTGGTACGCCTACGACACCGTCACCTTCTCCGGCGAGGTGACCGCCATCGACGACGGTCTGATCACGCTGAAGGTGTTCGGCCGCAACAGCCTTGGCGATCACGTCATCGCGAACGTGACGCTCACGATCGGGGGTTCGTAGATGTTGTCGGGTAAGGCCGCGATTGTCGGCATCGGCGCCACCGACTTCTCCAAGGACTCCGGTCGCAGCGAGCTGCGCCTGGCGGCCGAGGCGGTTTTGGATGCGCTGGATGACGCGGGGTTGAGCCCGTCGGACGTCGACGGGCTGACCACGTTCACGATGGACACCAATAACGAGACCGCCGTCGCGCGTGCGGCCGGCATCGGTGACCTGAAGTTCTTCTCGCAGATCGGGTACGGCGGCGGCGCCGCATGCGCGACCGTTCAGCAGGCGGCGATCGCCGTGGCCGCCGGGGTGGCCGACGTCGTCGTCGCGTACCGGGCGTTCAACGAGCGCTCGGGCATGCGGTTCGGTCAGGTGCAGACCCGGCTGGTGGGAAACGCCGGCGTGCAGGCTGATTCGACGGCGGCGGACAACTCCTTTTCCTACCCGCACGGGCTTTCCACGCCGGCCGCACAGGTCGCCATGATCGCCCAGCGCTACATGCATCTGTCCGGCGCAACCAGCCGGGACTTCGGTGCGATCTCGGTGGCCGACCGCAAACACGCGGCCAAGAACCCCAAGGCGTACTTCTACGAGAAGCCGATAACCATTGAGGACCACCAGAATTCGCGGTGGATCGCCGAGCCGCTGCGGCTACTGGACTGCTGCCAGGAGACCGACGGCGCGGTCGCGATCGTCGTGACGTCACCGGAGCGCGCGAAGGACCTCAAGCAGCGACCGGCGATCATCGAGGCTGCGGCACAGGGTTCCAGCCCCGACCAATACACGATGGTCAGCTACTACCGGCCCGAGCTCGGCCTGCCCGAGATGGGTGTCGTCGGCCAGCAGTTGTGGGCGCAGGCGGGACTGAAGCCCACCGACATCCAGACCGCGGTGCTGTACGACCACTTCACTCCGTTCACGCTGATTCAGCTGGAGGAGTTGGGATTCTGCGGTCGCGGTGAGGCCAAGGACTTCATCGCCGACGGCGCGATCGAGATCGGCGGCCGACTTCCGATCAATACCCATGGGGGTCAACTCGGTGAGGCCTACATCCACGGCATGAACGGCATCGCCGAGGGTGTACGGCAACTGCGGGGCACCTCGGTGAACCCGGTGCCCGACGTCGAGCACGTACTCGTCACCGCGGGCACGGGCGTGCCCACCTCGGGCCTCATCCTCGGCCAGGGCTAACCGGCGAGGGGTCTCGCCGGCGCCGCGCCCGGCGCTACCGAGTGTGAAGTTAGTTTCACGCTCGGACTCGAGGGTGAAACTAACTTCACACTCGACGGTTGAAGTGACGCTGCGGCTGACTCGTGCAACGCTGCCGTCGTGGGTGAGCCGTTTCTTGGCAGTGAGGCCGTTGCTCGAGGCGCGTTGACCAGAGGCCGGCTGAGCGCGGGCTATACCCGGCTATTCCGAGATGTGTACGTTAGCCGCGATACAGACGTCACCGCAGCGCTACGCGCGAGGGCGGGTTGGCTGTGGACCGGACGTCAAGGCGTGGTCGCCGGGTTCTCCGCTGCGGCGCTGCACGGGAGCAAATGGGTAGACGGCATGACTGTGGTGGACCTCATTCACGACAACCGCCATTACCAGGCCGGGATCAGAGCTCATGGAGACCGGATCGAGGAAGACGAAATCACCGTCATAGGAGGGATCTCGGTGACCTCGGCGGCCAGAACTGCCCTGGACCTCGGCTGTTGGTATTCGATCAGCGCTGCGGTCGCCGGTATCGACGCATTGGCGCGCGCTACGCAAATCAAGGCGGTCGACGTCGAGCCGCTTGCGGATAGGTACCCGGGCCGGCGAGGCATCGTGCGGGCAAGAGAAGCCATAGCGCTCTTCGACAGCGGGGCACAGTCCCCGAAAGAGTCTTGGCTGCGAATTGTGTTGATCCAGGCTGGATTACCGCCACCACAGACGCAGATCCAAATCGCCGACGACTTGGGCGAGGTGGTGGCTTATCTCGATATGGGCTGGGAGGAACTGAAAGTTGCTGTCGAGTACGACGGTGATCATCATCGAACCGATCAGCGTCAGTTTGGGTGGGACATTCGTCGCGCAGAAATGCTGCAGCGACGCGGTTGGATAGTCATAAGAGTGGTCGCCGGCGACCGGCCGGCCGACATCATTCGTCGAGTGCGCGCAGCACGTGCCGGTCGATCGTGAAGTTAGCTTCACACTCGGGACCGAACGTGAACGTAAATTCACGCTCGGGGCGAGAGGGTCACGCGCGGCGACAGAAAGCCCCTAGGCCGGGACCAGCTCGACGCCGGAGAGCACGACGGCGTTGTCGCGCGACGGCGCGACAACGCTGGCCAAGAAGCGGCCGTTGTCTTTCCAGATGCCGACCTTAAGTGTTTCGCCGGGGAATGCCACGCCGGCGAAACGCGCACCGTAGGCGGCCACCGCGGCGGTGTCACCGTCGAGCAGCGAGTCGGTGATCGCCTTGCAGGTCATGCCGTAGGTGCACAGCCCGTGCAGGATGGGCTGTGAAAAGCCTGCGGCCGCCGCGAATTCGGGATCGGAGTGCAGCGGGTTGCGGTCGCCGCACAGCCGGTAGAGCAACGCCTGCTGCGGGAGGATCGGCACGTCGACCTCGAGGTCGGGGGCCCGGTCCGGCGCGGCGTCGCCCCCGGATGGGCCCCGCTCACCACCGAAGCCGCCTTCGCCGCGCGCGAAGATGGACCGTCGCTGCGTCCACAACAGCGTGCCGTCCGGCGCGGTCACCGTCGTCTCGCTCCAGATGACGGCGGCCTTGCCCTTGTCCCAGATGTCCGTGAACCGGGTGACGGCCTTGGCCGAGCCCGACGGCGGCAGCGGCCCGGGCACCTCGACCCGCTCGCTGGCGTGCAGCACCTTGCCTAGCTCGATATCGATACCCGGGAACTGCACGGTCGGCGGCTTCGTGGCGTGGAAGGTGGCGGCCACATTGCCGAACGTCGGCAGCACCTGCGGGGTGTCGTCGACCAGGTAGCGCAGCTCCCGCGGATCCATCGGGTCCGCGCCCGCGCCCAGTCCGAGGTGGTAGAGCTGCACGTCGCTGCTGGCCCAAGAGAATTCGATGGGATCCAGCTCGGCATTCAGCGCGACGTCGACGTCGATGGGCATTTCAGCTCTCCTCCGCAATGTGCAAAGCCGCCAGGTAGCCGAAGGTCATGGCCGGGCCGATGGTGCCACCCGGACCGGGGTACGTGTGGCCCATCACCGGGGCACTGACATTGCCAGCGGCGTAAAGGCCTTCGATGATACTGCCGTCGTCGCGCAGCGCCCGCCCGTGGACGTCGGTGCGGACGCCGCCCTTGGTGCCCAGGTCGCCGGGCACCATCTTGGCGGCGTAGTACGGAGCGTGGCTGATCTCGCCGAGATTCGGGTTCGGCTTGTTGGTCGGGTCGCCGTAGTACTTGTCGTAGGCGCTCTCGCCGCGCTGGTAATCCGCGTCGACGCCGGAGCGCGCGAAACCGTTGAAACGTTCCACGGTCGCCGTGAATTCATCGACCGGCAGGCCGGCCTTCGAAGCCAGCTCCGCCAGCGTGTCGGCCGTGATGATGACGCCCGATTCCAGCCACTTGCGCGGAATGCGTTGCCCGGGTTGCAATCCCGCGAAGATGTAGCGGTCCCGGTACTGCTGGTCGAAGACCAGCCATGCGGGAATGTTCTCGCCCGGCCCGGGCCCCTGCCCGTATTCGCCGCCGTACATGTGATGGCAGGCTTCGACGTAGGGCATCGACTCGTTCATGAACCGCTTGCCGGACATGTTGACGATGATCGATCCCGGCGAGTTGCGCTCCGACAGCGCGAACCACGGCGCACCCACCAGCGGGACGGTCGGGCCCCACCAGGCGTCTTCCATCAATTCCAGTCCGGCGCCCAGCTTTTCGGCGGCCACGATGCCGTCGCCGGTGTTCGCCACCGCGCCCACCGTCCATTCGGTGGTGATGGGCGCGCGCTGGTATTTCACCCGCATCTGTTCGTTGTGCTCGAACCCACCCGACGCCAGGATCACCCCGCGTCGGGCGCGGATCAGCCGGGGCTCACCCGACTCGGCATCACCGGCGCCGCGCACATAGACCCCGCGCACCACACCGTCTTCGACGTACAGGTCGGTGAGAGCAGTGTTGAGCACCACCGGCACACCCGTCCGCTGCAACCCGATACGCAGCGGCCCGATCAGCGCCCGGCCCATGCCGACGAGGTTCTTGCCGGTCGCTTTGGCCCACATCGTGCGGGCGCCGACCTTCAGGCTGCGCAGCACGCCGCGCGGGTGACGCTTCAGCTGGTTCAACCGCACGTAATCCTGTTGCATCACCACGACATTGAGCGGAACTTTGCCGTACGCGGGCTCCAAGCCCGACTCGTCGGCGCCGAGCTTGCGGGCGTTGAACGGCTTCGGCTCGATCGACCGGCCTTCCGCGCGCCCGCCCGGCGACTCGGGATAGTAGTCGGAATACCGCGGCACCCAGCACATCTTCAGCGGGGTGTGCTTGAGCACGAACGACAACATCTCGGGCCCGCGCTCGAGGTAGGTGTCGATGCGTTCCGGCTCGACGACGCTGCCGACGATCCCGTGCAGATAGGTGCGGGCCGCTTCGGTGGTGTCCTTGACCCCGTCACGCTTGAGCACTTCGTTATTTGGGATCCAAACGCCGCCGCCCGACCGTGCGGTCGAGCCGCCGAAGTGCGGGGCCTTTTCGATGACTATGGTGGAAAGACCCCGGTGAGCGGCGGTAAGGGCGGCCACCATGCCGGCCCCGCCGCTCCCGACCACGACGACGTCGTACTCCTGCGCTGACATGTAGAACACGTTATAGAATTGCCCGGGGCGGCCGCTACTGGCCCGGGTCGACCGTACGAGGAGACGTAGAAAAATGCTCAGTGTTGCTACCCGCGACGAGCTGGCTGCCGAGTTGGCGCAGGCGGAGCGGAGCGGTGAGCCGATCGCCCCGTTGACCGCCGCCTATCCGGACATCGACGTGGTCGATGCGTATGAGATTCAGCTGATCAATATCCGGCAGCGGGTTGCCGAGGGGGCCCGGGTGTTGGGTCACAAGGTGGGGCTGTCGTCGTTGGCGATCCAGCAGATGATGGGTGTCGACGAGCCGGACTACGGGCATTTGCTCGATGAGATGCAGTTGTTCGAAGACACCCCGGTCAAGGCGAATCGCTACCTGTATCCGCGGGTGGAGGTCGAGGTCGGTTTCGTGTTGAACGCCGACCTGCCGGGCGCGGGGTGCACCGAGGACGACGTGCTGGCGGCGACCGAGGCGCTGGTGCCGTCCATCGAGTTGATCGACACCCGCATCACCGACTGGAAGATCGAGCTGTGCGACACCATCGCCGACAACGCCTCGTCGGCCGGTTTCGTGCTGGGCGAGGCCCGGGTCTCCCCCCGCGACATCGACGTCAAGGGGATCGACGCGGTGCTGCGCTGCAACGGAGAGGTCGTCGCGCAGGGCCGCACCGACGCGGTTTTGGGCAATCCCGTCACCGCGGTGGCCTGGCTGGCCCGCAAGGTCGACGGCTTCGGTGTGCGATTGCGCAAGGGTGATGTGGTGCTGCCCGGCTCGTGCACGAAAGCCATCGACGCGCACCCCGGCGACGACTTCGTCGCCGACTTCGCGGGCCTCGGTTCGGTGCGTCTATCGTTCGAATAGGCTCGAATTAAATCGACTAACTTAAATCTCAGCAGTTCGAAAAGGGGCATCATGCCGTCGAAGGCGAGTGTGGCCATTGTCGGGTCGGGCAATATCAGCACTGACCTGTTGTATAAGTTGTTGCGGTCGGAGTGGCTGGAGCCGCGCTGGATGGTGGGCATCGACCCCGACAGCGAGGGTTTGGCGCGGGCCCGCAAGTTGGGTTTGGAGACCACCCACGAGGGGGTGGACTGGTTGTTGGCCCAGTCGGACAAGCCCGATCTGGTGTTCGAGGCGACCAGCGCCTACGTGCACCGCGACGCCGCCCCCAAGTACGAGGCCGCCGGCATTCGGGCCATCGATTTGACGCCGGCCGCGGTGGGTCCGGCGGTGATCCCGCCGGCCAACCTGCGCCAGCATCTGGATGCACCCAATGTCAACATGATCACCTGCGGTGGGCAGGCCACCATCCCGATCGTCTACGCGGTCTCGCGCGCGGTGGCCGACCTCGGTGGTGTGCCCTATGCCGAGATCGTGGCCTCGGTGGCCTCGCTGTCGGCGGGCCCGGGCACTCGGGCCAACATCGACGAGTTCACCAAGACCACAAGTAAGGGCGTGGAGACCATCGGTGGGGCCAAACGCGGTAAGGCGATCATCATCTTGAACCCGGCCGACCCGCCGATGATCATGCGCGACACCATCTTTTGCGCGATCCCCGAAGACGCCGACCGCGACGCGATCGCCGCCTCGATCCACGACGTGGTCACCGAGGTGCAAACCTACGTGCCCGGTTACCGGCTGCTCAACGACCCCCAATTCGACGACCCATCGATCAACTCCGGCGGCCAGGCCCTGGTCACCACGTTCGTCGAAGTCGAGGGCGCCGGCGATTACCTGCCCCCCTATGCGGGCAACCTGGACATCATGACCGCCGCGGCGACCAAGGTCGGCGAGGAGATCGCCAAAGAGAGCCTGGCGGCGACGGCCGGAGGAGGCCAATCATGAGTGACATCTTCTTCAACCCGGTCTGGGATGTCCGGATGACCGACACCTCGCTGCGCGACGGCTCACACCACAAGCGTCATCAGTTCACCAAGGACGAAGTCGGCGCGATCGTGGCCGCCCTGGACGCCGCGGGTGTGCCCGTCATCGAGGTCACCCACGGCGACGGACTGGGTGGATCGAGCTTTAACTACGGGTTCTCCAAGACCCCCGAACAAGAGCTGATCAAGCTCGCCGCCCAGACCGCCAAGGAGGCCAAGATCGCCTTTTTGATGCTGCCCGGGGTGGGCACCAAGGAAGACATCAAAGAGGCCCAGAACAACGGCGGGGAGATCTGCCGGATCGCCACGCACTGCACCGAGGCCGACGTCTCGATCCAGCACTTCGGCCTGGCCCGCGAACTCGGCCTAGAAACCGTCGGCTTTTTGATGATGAGCCACACCATCTCCCCGGAAAAGCTAGCCGCCCAGGCCCGCATCATGGCCGACGCGGGCTGCCAATGCGTCTACGTGGTCGACTCCGCGGGCGCCCTGGTGCTCGAAGGCGTGCGCGACCGGGTCGCCGCGTTGGTCGCTGAACTCGGCGACGACGCCCAGGTCGGCTTCCACGGCCACGAAAACCTCGGTCTGGGGGTGGCCAACAGTGTGGAGGCCGTGCGCGCGGGCGCCAAGCAGATCGACGGATCCTGTCGGCGCTTTGGCGCCGGGGCAGGCAACGCCCCCGTCGAGGCCCTGATCGGGGTGTTCGACAAGATCGGCGTCAAAACCGGCATCGACTTCTTCGACATCGCCGACGCCGCCGAAGACGTCGTCGCCCCCGCCATGCCCACCGAATGCCTACTCGACCGCAACGCCCTGATCATGGGCTACTCCGGGGTCTACTCCAGCTTCCTCAAACACGCCATCCGCCAGGGCGAACGCTACGGCGTCCCCCCACACGAACTACTGCACCGCGCCGGCCAACGCAAACTCATCGGCGGCCAAGAAGACCAACTCATCGACATCGCGCTGGAAATCAAGCGTGAGCAAGAAAGCGGCGCCGCCGCCACGCGTTGACCTGCCGCTTTGGCGACGGCGCGCACAGGCTACGCAAAGGTAGCGCGCGTAGCCTGGTGGGCATGAGCACATCCAAGACAGTCGGCACTCGTGGTCGCGGACTCTTCGGCCTGCTCGCCGGGGGGCTCCTGACTGCGACCGCTGCGATGGTGATCGCGGTGCCTTTGGCGGGCACAGCCGCCGCGGAATGCGATCAGGACGTGGGTAGTTCCATCGACGCGTACCTGCAGCGCCATCCCGACCTCCACCAGCAGCTGCAGGACAAGTCACGCGGCGAGGGCGGTAACGGCAGCGTGATCGACTACCTGAACCGGCATCCCGACGTGCGGCAGCACCTGATCGAGCTGTCCCACGCCTGCCCGCCGTAGCGAACCTGCCTCGTCCTTGAACCCCGCGGCCGACACGCGGGAATGTTCGCCATTGACGAAAAAGTAGAACACGTTCTAGCGTCTATGCGTGTCCGCAAATTCCTTTTCCGGCCCGCTCACCCAAGCGATCGCCGAGGCCGAAGAGCTGGTGGCCGCCGCACCGCACATCGAGACCGAGGCCGACCTGCTCGAGGGGCTCCAATACCTGGCGGGCTGCGTCGCGGCCTGCACACATCTGGCCTTCGACTACGACCGTGACCATCCCTTCCTGCAGTCGGGTACCGGGCCGTTCACCAAGATGGGCCTGGACAACCCCGACACGCTTTATTTCGGCACGCGGGTGCACGCCAACCACGACTACGTCGTCACCGGCAGGCGCGGCACCACCACCGACCTGAGTTTCCAGCTGCTCGGCGGCGAGTACACCGACGACAACGTGCCCGTCAGCCAGGCGGCGTTCGACGACCGGGAGCTGGAGATCGCCCCCGACGGCAGCTTCGAATGGCGGGTTCGGCCGACCAACCCCGGACAGCTGGTCATCCGCGAGGTGTACGGCGACTGGGCCGCACAGCGCGGCACGCTGGCCATCTCCCGGCTGGACACCGCGGGCACCGCGCCGCCGCCGCTGAGTCGTGCAACCATCGAAAAGCGTTTCGCCACAGCCGGAAAGCAACTGGTGAACCGGGTGAAGACGTGGCTGCAGTTCCCGCAGTGGTTCTATTTCAACATTCCGGTCAACACGATGGTCGCGCCGCGGTTGACGCCCGGCGGTCTGGCGACGCAGTACTCGTCGGTGGGGCATTACGAGCTGCGCCCCGACCAGGCGCTGGTGATCACCATCCCGGTCACCGACGCCCCCTACCTCGGGTTCCAGCTGGGCAGCCTGTGGTACATCTCGCTGGATTACATCAACCACCAGACATCGCTGAACAACACTCAGGCGCAAGTGGATCCGGATGGCAAGGTGCGTATCGTCGTCGCCGACCAGAACCCCGGCGTGACCAACTGGGTGGAGACCCTGGGGCATCGGAAGGGCATCCTGCAGTTCCGCTGGCAGCGGGTATCGCGGCAGCTCACCGACGCCGACGGTCCCAGCGTCGAGCTGGTCGACATCGACGCCGTGCCGGCGACGCTGCCGTACTTCGAGCACAACAAGATCTCCGATGACGACTGGCGTGAGCGAATCACGCTGCGCCAACAACAAATTCAGGCGAGGATGCTGGGATGACGAAGTTGCTCGATGGCAAGGTAGTGGTGATCAGCGGCGTCGGTCCGGGTCTGGGTACGACACTGGCGCACCGATGCACGCGAGAGGGCGCCGACCTGGTACTGGCCGCCCGCACACCCGAACGGCTGGACGACGTCGCCAAGCAGATTGCCGACATCGGGGGCCGCGCGACGACGGTGCGCACCGATATCACCGATGACGACCAGGTGAACAACCTCGTCGCCGCCACGCTGGACGCCTACGGCAAGGTCGACGTGCTGATCAACAACGCCTTCCGGGTGCCGTCGATGAAGCCGTTGGCCGGCACCACGTTTCAGCACATTCGTGATGCGATCGAACTCAGCGCGCTCGGTGCCCTGCGGCTGATCCAAGGCTTTACCGAGGCGCTGGCGGAATCCAAGGGTTCGGTCGTCAACGTCAACTCCATGGTGATCCGACACTCGCAGGCCAAGTACGGCGCCTACAAGATGGCCAAATCCGCGCTGTTGTCCATGTCGCAGTCGTTGGCCACCGAGCTCGGCGAGCAGGGTATCCGCGTCAATTCCGTTGCACCCGGCTATATTTGGGGTGACACCTTGCAGGCCTACTTCAACCATCAGGCCGGCAAGTACGGCACCACGGCCGAGCAGATCTATGAGGCCACCGCAGCGAACTCTGATCTCAAGCGGCTGCCCACCGAGGACGAGGTCGCCTCGGCAATCTTGTTCATGGCCAGTGACCTGTCCAGCGGCATCACGGGGCAGACCCTGGACGTCAACTGCGGGGAGTACCACACGTAATGCCGTCGCCGACGATGCAGAGCGCAGCGATGAGGAGGAGGCGGCGCAACGATGCCGTCGCCGACGATGCAGAGCGCAGCGATGAGGAGAAGGCGGCGCAACGATGAGTGATCGCACCGATATCGGTACCGTCGACGAACTACACGCATCGGCCACCAAGCTGACCGGGCTCGACGACTTCGGTGTCGACGACGACAACTATCGCGAAGCGCTTTCAGTGCTGCTGGACTCCTACCGGACCGAGGCGGGGCTTACGGTGTTGGGCAGCAAGATGAATCGCTTCTTCCTGCGCGGGGCGCTGGTGGCCCGATTGCTGTCCGAGGCCTCCTGGAAGCAATACCCGCAGTACGCCGGCGTCGCCATCGAACGCCCCATCTTCGTCACCGGGCTGGTGCGCACCGGGACCACGGCGCTGCACCGGCTCCTGGGTGCCGATCCCGCGCATCAGGGCCTGCACATGTGGCTGGCCGAATTCCCGCAACCGCGCCCGCCGCGCGAGACCTGGGAGTCGCATCCGCTGTACCGCCAGCTCGACGCGCAATTCACCCAGCACCACCAGGACAACCCCGGCTACACCGGGCTGCATTTCATGGCGGCCTACGAGCTGGAGGAGTGCTGGCAGCTGCTGCGGCAGTCGCTGCATTCGGTGTCCTACGAAACGCTGGCGCACCTCCCGAGCTACGCGCGGTGGCTCGCCGAGCAGGACTGGACGCCGTCGTATCGGCGGCACCGCAAGAATCTTCAGCTGATCGGGCTCAACGACGCCGACAAGCGGTGGGTGCTGAAGAACCCCAGCCACCTGTTCGCGTTGGACGCGTTGATGGCGACGTATCCCGACGCGCTGGTGATCCAGACGCATCGGCCCGTCGAAACGATCATGGCCTCGATGTGCTCGCTGGCGCAGCACACCGCCGAAGGCTGGTCGACGACGTTCACGGGCGCCCAAATCGGTGCTGACGCAATGGAAACCTGGTCGCGAGGGTTGGAGCGGTTCAACACCGCGCGGGCCAAATACAGCCCGTCGCAGTTCTACGACGTCGACTACAGGCAATTGATCGCGGACCCGATGGGTATCGTCGCCGACATCTACCGGCACTTCGGGCTGACGCTGACCGAAGAGGCCAGGGCCGCCATGGAAAAGACCCACGCCGACAGTCAGTCCGGCGAGCGGGCGCCCAAGCACACCTACTCGCTGGCGGACTACGGCCTGAGCACCGAGACGGTCAAGGAGCGATTCGCGGGCCTGTGATCCGTCGCGAAACTGCAACTGGCGACACACTTCCCGAGTGAGACCGTCGGTAGCTACAGTCTCGCGGAGTCAGTCGAGGTAGCCTTCCGCGACGGCATGCTCGATGCTGTCGCTCAGTTTGGGGCAGGATCGCGTGCGAGCGGTGTCACCGCCGGATTCGCGCACTTCGGTGAAGTACGCGCAGCGCTGCCAGGCCTCGCTGTTCCATTGCACCGCAGTGTGTCCCGGTCCGAGTCTGCGAACGGTGACCCGAACATGGCAGAAACGGCAGTCCACCGGCAGCAGTCCGGAGTTGAGGTAGCGTTCGCGGTCGGCGCGGCTGGCTTCGGCCACGGCGGCCGCGCGTTGCGGGTCGTTGGCGAAATCCCTTGACTTCGACCACGATCGGGACCCGCCGTTGTCGGCGGGCTTCTCGTCGTGGTCGTGATGATCGCCGTGCAGCTGCAACATCGACCGCGCAAGCCGATCGACGTCAGGTACCTCCGGCTGATCGTCGGGCATGATGCCTAGTGCTGCTCCGCCGGAACGTCCTCGGATTCCTTGGCCTTGAGGTTGTCCTCGACCTCGGAATTCCAGTACTCGTTCGCGCGGGTGGTGTCCACCTCGATCTCGAAGCGCTCCACCATTTCCGGCTCGATGTCGGCGACGTCGACATAGAACTGCTGATACCAGCGGCGCAGCTGGTAGACGGCGCCGTCCTCTTCGACCAGCAGCGGATTGTCGATGCGTGTCTTGTGCTTCCAGATCTCGACGTCCTGCAGGAAGCCCTTGCTGACACCCTCGGTGAACACCTTCGCCAACTTGTCGGTCATCTTGTCGTCCATGCCCTTGGGCTTTTCGACGATGACGCCCCACTGCAGCACGAACGAGTTCTGGGTCACCGGGTAGTGGCAGTTGATCAGGATCGACTCGGCCTTGTAACCGCCGTAGCTGTTGTGCAGCCAGTTGATCATGAACGACGGGCCGAAGTAGGAGGCCTCGGAATCCAGGTGCGCCTCACCGTAGGTGGTGCCGAGGTCGCTGACGTCGGGCCGGCCCACGTTGTGCAGGTACTGCGAGGCGACGTGGCCTTCGAAGACGTTCTTGAAGTACGTCGGCAACCCGAAATGGATGTAGAAGAAATGCGCCATGTCGGTGACGTTGTCGATGATGTCGCGGCAGTTGGACCCCTCGATGAGGATGCTGTTCCACCGCCACTCGGTCCACTCGTCGCTGTGGGCTTCCGGGATGTCCGGAATCTGCACGGCGGGGTCCGGCGGATTGTTTTCGTGGTCGTGCCAGACGAACAGCAGGCCGCCCCGCACATCGGTCGACCACGCCCGGGTGCGCGCCGTCTTGGGCGTGCGCTTGGCGTACGGAACCAGCTTGCAGCGGCCGTCGCCACCCCAGCGCCAGTCGTGGAAGGGACAGGCGACCTCGTCGCCCTTGATCGTGCCTTCCGACAGGTCGCCGCCCATGTGGCGGCAGTACCCGTCGAGGACCTTGATGTCCCCGTGGGAGTCGGCGAATACCACCAGCTTGGTGCCGAAAGCCTCGATCGAGTGCGGCTTACCATCCTGGAAGTCCTTCGCGACGCCCAGGCAGTGCCAGCCGCGGGCGTACCTGGTCGGCAAGGCGCCGGGGTCGATCTCCCGGATGCCGACCGCCTTGGTGTCGGTACTCACCAGTCACCTCCAACTCGTAGCCCTCTAACTAGAACACGTTACAGTTTTGCGGCGGGGGCGCGCAACGACGGCGTGCCTGGCTGGGACATATGCGTGCTGGGGTATATGTAAACGATGCCGCTGTTTGCATTCGAGGGCCGCGCGCCACGGGTCGACCCCACCGCTTTTGTGGCACCGACGGCCACCCTGATCGGCGACGTTGTCGTGGAGGCGGGCGCCTCGATCTGGTTCAACGCCGTCCTGCGGGGCGACTACGGCCCCATCGTGGTCCGCGAGGGCGCCAACGTGCAGGACGGGTCGGTGCTGCATGCCCCTCCCGGCATCCCGGTGGACATCGGTCCCGGTGCGACGGTCGCGCACCTGTGTGTCATTCACGGGGCCCACGTCGGGCAGGAGGCGCTGATCGCCAACCACGCCACCGTGCTGGATGGCGCGGTGATCGGCGCGCGCAGCCTGGTCGCCGCGCACTCACTGGTGACGGCCGGCACCCAGATCCCGGCCGGGATGCTGGCCGTCGGCGCGCCGGCTCAAATCAGGGGTCCGGTGGCCGGCACCGGCGCCGAGATGTGGGTCAAGGTGAATCCGCAGGCCTACCGCGACCTCGCCCAGCGGCATCTGGCCGGGCTGGAGCCGATTTAGACCTTTTTGGTGTTGGCCGCCGCGCGGTCCATCTCCCAGTAGGCGCGCAGGGCCACCAGCTTGCCCTCGTCGTTGGCCTTATAAGTGAACACGCCCTCGGCGGTCGTCTGGTAGTCGCCCGTCGTGATGAGGATGTGCCCGACGTTGGCCTCCTCGTTGCCGCACTGATAGGTGTCGCGGAAAACGAACTCGATCTTCGTCGTGGGGGCTATCGCCTTGTCCCAGAACGCCGAAATCGCGTCGCGGCCGCGGTGGCCGAGGCCTTCGGGGTCAAACGCCGAGGGGCCGATCGGGTCCTCGACAATGGCGTCCTCGGCGAACACCGCCAGCCAGGCATCCTTGTCCCGGGCCGCCACCGCGTCGCGCGAGCGGCGGCCGGCCTCGTGCGCGGGATGCATGTCAGGCTCTCTCGGCCGCCGGCTTGTCGGCGCCGACCACCCACATGGAGTAGTACTGCGAGCCGCCGCCGTAGGCGTGTCCCAACGCTTTTCGCGCGTTGGGAACTTGGTGGTCGCCGCCCTTGCCCATGACCTGGATCGCGGCCTCGGCGAAACGAATCAGGCCCGACGCGCCGATCGGGTTCGACGACAGCACACCGCCCGACGCGTTCACCGGCAGCCGGCCGCCGATCTTGGTCTCGCCCGCCTCGGTGAGTTTCCAGCCCTCGCCCTCGGGCGCAAACCCGAGGTTTTCCAACCACATCGGTTCGAACCAGGAGAACGGCACGTAGATTTCCGCGGCGTCGATCTCGTCGATCGGGCTCGTGATGCCGGCGGCCTTCCACAGCGCGGCGGCCGCGTCACGGCCGGCCTGGGGGCTGACCTGGTCGCGCCCGGAGAACTGTAGTGGCTCTGTGCGCAGCGCTGTGGCGTGGATCCAGGCCACCGGATTACCTTGCGCCAGACGGGCTTCGGCGGCCTCCTCGTTGCCGATCACGACTGCCGCCGCGCCGTCGGAGGACGGGCAGGTTTCGTCGTAGCGGATCGGGTCCCACAGCATCGGGGACGCCATCACCTTCTCCACGGTGATGTCGGGCTGGTGCAGGTGCGCCAGCGGGTTGCGGGCACCGTTGAGCCGGTCCTTGACCGCGACTATGGCACCGATGTTCGTCGGCGCCCCGGATCGACGGATGTAGGAGCGCACGTGCGGGGCGAAGTAGCCGCCCGCGCCCGCGCCCACCGGCTTGATGAAGGGGATCGGAATCGACAACGCCCACATCGCGTTTGATTCCGACTGCTTTTCCCAGGCCATCGCCAGCACGCGCCGGTACTTACCGGACTGCACCAGGCTGGCGGCCACGACACCGGTGGAGCCGCCGACGGATCCGGCGGTGTGAACCCGAATCAGCGGCTTGCCGGTGGCGCCCATGGCGTCGGCCATGAACAGTTCGGGCATCATGACGCCCTCGAAGAAGTCCGGGGCCTTACCGACCACGACGGCGTCGATGTCGTCGAAGGTGCAACCCGAGTCGGCCAGCGCCCGATCGATCGCCTCGCGCACCAGGCCGTTCATCGAAACGTCTTGGCGCTTGGCGACGTACTTCGTCTGTCCGGTACCTAGTACCGCAGCAATGTTCGGCCCTGCACCGGCCATCAGTTCTTCCCTTCCATGACCGCGACCAGGTTCTGTTGTAGCGCTGGTCCGCTGGTGGCGTGCGCCAGCACCCGCTCAGCCGAACCATTCCAGATGTGTTGTGCTGCAAAGCCGATCCGCTCGAGCCCGGCGACGAACATGGGATTGGCCGCCAGCGCGCCACCGGACGGATTGACCTTGGTCGGTCCCGGTATCCGGATGGCTTCCTCGATGATCAGGTGCTGGTGGGTGAAGGGCGCGCAGATCTCGGCCACGTCCAGGTTGTCGGTCCTGCCGCCGGT
The DNA here is from genome assembly GCF_976985695.1 of Mycobacterium sp. NTMscope_MAC_269. Taxonomy (NCBI): domain Bacteria; kingdom Bacillati; phylum Actinomycetota; class Actinomycetes; order Mycobacteriales; family Mycobacteriaceae; genus Mycobacterium; species Mycobacterium sp. NTMscope_MAC_269. The sequence goes on along the minus strand of NZ_OZ335668.1, from coordinate 3,770,446 downwards.
GGCCACGTGGGCCGCGGCTTTGGTCGACGGGGACTCGGTCAGGTCACGCGCCCCCAGCGACGGGGTTTCGATGCGATGCTCGATTCCCGTGATCCAGGCGGGGTTTTCGCGAAGTTCGCGTGCCCGGTCGCCGGCCGCGAGCACGATCGCCGCTGCGCCATCGGTGATGGGCGCGATGTCGTGGCGCCGCAGGGGGTCCGAGTAAAACGGCCGTTCGAGCAGTTCGGCCACGCTGATCGAGCCCTCTACCTTGTCCACCCGGCGCGCGTTCGCGAAGGAGTCGAAGGCCACGCGCGCCATCTGCTCCTCGGTCCACTTGCCGGTGTCGAGGCCGATGCGGGCCTGCAGCCCGGCCATCGAGATCGAATCGGGCCACAGCGGCGCGACGGTGTACGGGTCGGTCTGCCGCGTCAGGATCTGGCGCAGGATCCCGGCCGAGGACTTGCCGAAGCCGTACACGAGTGCGGTGTCGACCTCACCGGTCAACAGCTTGATGTAGGCCTCGTAGAGGGCCCAGGCCGCGTCCATCTCGACGTGCGATTCGTTGATCGGCGGAACGGCACCGATCGAGTCGATCGCCGAGATGAACGAAAAAGCCCGTCCGGCAAGGTAATCGGACGACCCGGAGCACCAGAAGCCGATGTCGGTCCTCTCGATGCCCAGCTCCTCGTACAGCTGGGCGAAGCACGGTATCAACATCTCGACACCGTTGGTGGTGCCGTCGGTGCGGCGGACGTGTGGTGCGTGGGCAAAGCCGACTACCGCGACGTTGCGAGAACTCATGTGTTCCTAAGCCCTTTACAGGTGGTGCTTGTAGGTGTCGTAGTCGGCGTCGGGTTCGCCGGTCGGCCGGAAGTACTCGATGTTGTCGATGCCAAAACCCCACTCCTCGCGGGGTTTCCACACCGCTTCGACGCGCATGCCCATCCGTACCTCGTGCGCGTCGATGTCGGCGACGAGATGCAGGAACGGGATGTCGGCCCCGTCGAGCAGCACATAGGCGGCCACGTAGGGCGGCTTGATGCGCTGGCCCTGGAACGGGATGTTGATGATCGCGAACGTCGTCACGGTGCCCTTGTCCGGCAGCTCGACGAAGTCGGTGGTCGGCTGGCCGGTGGCCGGGTCGGCGCCGTGGGGCGGGAAGTAGACCTTGCCGTGCTCGCCCGTCTTCGCGCCGAGCAGCTTGCCCTGGGCGATGGCCCGCAGGTAGGCGCTCTCCTCGTGCGAGGCGCTGTGCTGAATGGTCAGCGAGACGGGCGTGACGATCATGGTCACCGGATCCTTGTCGCCGTCCGACTGCTCCGCGACGACTTCAGCGTCCTCCCCGAGCGCGAAATACGCGATGTCGGTGATGGCGCCCACCGGCTCGTCGACCCAGTGCACATGCACCCTCGCGCCGGTCTTGATGGCCGTGGGCTCGCCGGCGTCCACAGCATGGATCAACGGGGTGTCGGCGCCGTCGAGCTTGATCAGCGCCCAGGCGAACGGCCGGTCGAGCGGCTGGCCCTCCATCGGTTCGGGCTGCCAGGTCCACGAGACGACGGTGCCGACACTGGATACCGGTACCATCTCGCCCAGCGGCTCGTAGGTGACCGGGTCATATTCCGGCGGCGGCACATGCACCCGGCCATCCGATCCGCGCACCCCCAGGACGTGGCGATCACGCAGTGCGGTGAAGAACTTGCTCAGCGTGGGGCCGACCGAACGGGTGTAGTCGAAGGACAACGTCAGTGGTGCGGCGAGCGGTGGCTCCGGGTTATCCATCAGGGGCGGGCTACTCGAGCTGGCTGTCACGCCATCGAGTAGAACAGGTTCTAAGAACGGATTCAACATCGGGTCTGCAACCGGAAGGGCGAAGACGATGAAGCTGGGACTGCAGCTTGGATATTGGGGCGCTCAGCCGCCCGAGAACCACGGTGAGCTCGTCGCCGCGGCCGAGGACGCCGGTTATGACGCCGTCTTCACCGCCGAAGCGTGGGGATCCGACGCCTACACACCGCTGGCGTGGCTGGGTTCGTCGACGTCGCGGGTGCGGCTGGGCACCTCGGTGGTTCAGCTGTCCGCGCGGACGCCGACGGCCTGCGCGATGGCGGCGCTGACGCTCGATCACCTGTCCGGCGGCCGGCACGTGCTCGGCCTCGGCGTGTCCGGGCCGCAGGTCGTCGAGGGCTGGTACGGCCAGTCGTTCCCCAAGCCGCTGGCCCGTACCCGCGAATACATCGACATCATCCGCCAGGTGTGGGCGCGCGAGGCTCCGGTGACCAGCGACGGGCCGCACTATCCGCTGCCTCTCAAGGACGGGGTCCGGGGGCCGGCAACGGGTTTGGGCAAGCCGCTCAAGCCGATCACCCATCCGCTGCGGGCCGACATCCCGATCATGCTGGGCGCCGAGGGGCCGAAGAACGTCGCGCTGGCCGCCGAGATCTGCGACGGCTGGCTGCCGATCTTCTACACGCCGCGCATGGCCGACACCTACAACGAGTGGCTGGACGAGGGATTCGCCCGCCCGGGCGCGCGCCGCAGCCGCGAGGACTTCGAGATCTGCGCGACGGCCAACATTGTCATCACCGAGGACCGCAGCGCCGCGTTCGCGGCCATGAAGCCCTACATCGCGCTGTACATGGGCGGGATGGGTGCCGAAGACACCAACTTCCACGCCGACGTCTACCGCCGGATGGGCTACTCCGAGGTGGTCGACGACGTGACGAAGCTGTTCCGCAGTGGACGCAAGGACGGCAAAGAACGAGCCGCGGAAATCATCCCCGACGAGGTGATCGATGACGCCGCGATCGTCGGCGACGTCGACTACGTGCGTAAGCAGATCAAGGCCTGGGAGGCCGCCGGCGTCACCATGATGGTGGTGTCCGGCCGCAGTACAGAGCAGGTCCGCGAGCTGGCGAGCTTGATCTGACCCACGCCCGCCGCGGACTAGAACACGTTCTAGTTTTCTTGCCAGCGGTCGAGAACGCGTTCTAGATTGTCCGGATGACACGCCCGACGACGCCGAGCGCGCGGCGCGATGGGGGCGAGCCGGGCAATCGACGCCCGGCCCGCCGCTCAGCCGAGCGGGTGGGCGTCGCCGAACGTCATCTCGACGTGGCCGACAGATCCGGAGATCATCGCCCGCTTGGGCAGGCCCAGCGACGCCAACTCCTTGGCGTAGGCGTGATCGCCCAATCGCAACGTGGCGCCGCCGGGCCGACCGTGCAGTCCGCGCACCCGCATCTCCCACGGCACTTCCCGGGTGGTGCCGTCGGCGTAGGTGTAGGTCTTGAGGACCTGCGGGCGCGAGGTGAACAACGACGGCACCGGCAATCCGCGGGCGAAGTCGATGCCGGCGATGTGTGCGCCGTCGGCGCTGACGTCGAACCCGAACCCGCCCTGCTCGCGAATGGTGAAGTCGGCCATGATCTTCGGGAACCCCCAAATGGAGCGTCCCGCCTCCAGGGTGAAGCTCTGATCGACCGGCAGATGGTGGATGAAGGCGGCCGCGTCGCCCAGCGCCCGCCAGCCCCGCGCCGTCGAACCGGGGGGATTGACCATCACGCAGGTGCCGAATTCGTGGTAGGACCCCAGGTCGCCGTCGATGTAGCGGGCGAGCATCAGGTTGACCACCGCCCGACCCGGGCGGTGCTCGCAGACTCGCAGACCGCTGTAGTCGATAAGTCGTTGCGCCGCTTGCGCATCCACCGAAAACATCGCGGTATGCACGTCCGCTTTCCGTATCCGCACCGGCATGGTGAGGACTGTCCCCGCAACGATGTGTTGTGACTCAGCCATGCCGGTTACTGTAATCCGTTCGTCAACATTTGGAGGCTGTAGATGACTTCGACCATCCCGGAAGCAATCTCGAACATCGACCTGACCGACGGCAATTTCTATGCCGACCGACACACCTCGCGCGAGGCGTATCGGTGGATGCGCGCCAACCAGCCGGTGTTTCGCGATTGCAACGGACTGGCGGGCGCCACCACCTATCAAGCCATCCTGGACGCCGAACGCAATCCAGAACTGTTCTCCAGCACCGGGGGCATCCGTCCTGAACAGCCGGGCATGCCCTACATGATCGACATGGACGATCCCGCACATCTGTTGCGCCGCAAGCTGGTCAACGCCGGCTTCACCCGCAAGCGGGTGAAGGAGAAGGAGCCGTCGATCGCCAGGCTGTGCGACACCCTGATCGATGCGGTGTGCGAGCGCGGCGAGTGCGACTTCGTCCGCGACATCGCCGCCCCGCTGCCGATGGCGGTGATCGGCGACATGCTGGGCGTGCTGCCGCAGGAACGCAGCATGCTGTTGAAGTGGTCCGACGACCTGGTCTGCGGACTGAGCTCGCACATCGACCCCACGTCGGACACGGCCCAGGCGGTGATGGCCGCGTTCGCGGCGTACACCGAATTCACTCTCGCCATCATCACCAAGCGGCGCGCCGAGCCCACCGACGACCTGTTCTCCATCCTGGTGAACGCCGAGGTGGAGGGGCAGCGGATGTCCGACGACGAGATCGTCATGGAGACGCTGCTCATCCTCATCGGCGGTGACGAGACCACGAGGCACACGCTGAGCGGAGGGACCGAACAGCTGGTGCGCCACCGCGACCAGTGGGATGACCTGGTGCGCGACCCGTCGTTGCTTCCGTGTGCCATTGAAGAGATGCTGCGCTGGACGTCGCCGGTGAAGAACATGTGTAGAACCCTGACCGCCGACACCGACTTCCACGGCACCTCGCTGCGCGAGGGCGAGAAGATCATGCTGCTGTTCGAGTCGGGCAACTTCGACGAGTCGGTGTTCGAGGATCCGGACAGCTTCGACATCCGGCGAAACCCGAACAGCCACATGGCTTTCGGCTTCGGTACCCACTTCTGTCTGGGCAACCAGCTGGCCCGCCTCGAGCTGTCGATGATGACCGAGCGGGTGCTCAAGCGGCTGCCGGACATGAGGCTGGCCGACGACGACTCGACGCTGCCGCTGCGGCCGGCGAACTTCGTCAGCGGCCTGGAAGCCATGCCGGTGGTGTTCACCCCGAGCGCGCCGCTGCTGGGCTGACGCGGGCTCGGACGCGAGCGTAACCGCACTGCGGAAAATCAGGCCTTCCCTTCAGGGGGTGAATGCAACAGCTTCTAGATGAGGAGTTGTTGTGCGTCCGTCGTCGTTGTCATGGTTGGGCCGTCGGTTTTGGGATCACATCAAGGAGGGAATGTCGCCCGGTGAGGCCGGGGTGGCTGTCGGCGTGTCGATGTCCAGTGGTCAGCAATGGTTTGCTGATGCTGGCGGGGTGAGACCAAAGTTTCCAGCAGTTGGGCCCCGCTCGCGGCCTCGGCTGAGCTATGAGGAGCGCGAAGAGATCCAGGACGGTGTGGCCCGTGGCGAGTCGATCCGTGACATCGCGAATCGGTTGGGTCGTCACCCAACGACGGTGATGCGTGAGATCAACCGCAATGGGTGGTGCCGCGGGCGCTACCGGGCGCGGTATCGATTCGGCGCCCGATGGCGCGGCGGGTGGGATCCCCGGCCGCGTTATCGCGCGAGTAAGGCCCATGCGCGCGCCCGGGAGCGGGCTCGCCGGCCCAAACCGGGCAAGCTGGCCACCAACCAGCGGCTGCATGATGAGGTGCAGACTCGGTTGCAAGACCAGCACAGTCCCACCCAGATTGCTCAGCGGCTGGTGATGGATTTTCCCGACGAGGCGGAGATGCGGGTGTCCCACGAGACGATCTATCAAGCGATTTACGTTCAGGGCAAAGGGAACTTGCGCCGCGAGTTGCACAGCTGCCTGCGCACCGGGCGTGCACTGCGCAAACCCCAGCGCCGCGCCGATCAGCGCCGCGGCCGCATCCCGAACATGGTCAACATCAGCGAGCGCCCACCCGAGGTCGAAGACCGCGCCGTACCCGGGCATTGGGAGGGCGATCTGATCCTGGGCAGCGCCGCATCGGCCTCGGCGATCGGCACCGTGGTGGAGCGGATGACGCGGTTCGTGATGCTGCTGCACCTGCCTGAGGACCACACAGCGCTGGCGCTGCAGGAGGCCATCGTGGCCAAAATGGCGCAGCTGCCGGCAATCCTGCGCAAAACACTGACCTGGGATCAAGGCAAAGAAATGGCCAACCACATCGCCATCGCCGAGGCCGCCCAACTGGATATCTACTTTTGCGACCCCCACTCACCGTGGCAGCGCGGCACCAACGAAAACACCAACGGACTGCTGCGCCAATACTTTGCTAAAGGCACCGACCTATCCGCGTTTCCCGCCGACTACCTCGACTACGTCGCCGCCAAACTCAACAACCGGCCCCGCCAAACACTGGGCTGGAAAACCCCCGCCGAAGCCCTCGACGAACTACTCTCCAACCCGTCAAAACCACCCGCTGTTGCAAACACCGCGTGAAACCGCCGGCGAAATTTCGCAGTGCGGTTACGCTCGCGAACTGCGGAGCGAAAAGAACGCCCTAGGCGGCCGCAACCCGGAGGGGGCCGACCGCGCTAGCGGCTTTGGAAGTTGGGCTTGCGCTTCTCGGCGAACGCCCGGGGACCTTCCTTGGAGTCCTCGGAGAGGAACACCGGTATCCCGTTGGCGGTATCGGGCTTGAAGGCCTCTTCCTCGTGCATGCCCTCGGTCTCGCGGATCGTCTTGAGGATCGCCTGCACGGCCAACGGCCCGTTGTTCTCGATGACCTCCGCGATTTCGAGGGCCTTGGTCAGCGCCTGCCCGTCGGGCACGACGTGGCCGATCAGGCCCATCTCCTTGGCCTCGGTGGCGGTGATGTGTCGCCCCGTCAGCAGCAGGTCGCACGCCACCGTGTAAGGGATCTGGCGCACCAGTCGCACCGCGGAACCGCCCATCGGATACAGGCTCCACTTGGCCTCGGAGATGCCGAATTTGGCGCTCTCGCCGGCCACCCGGATGTCGGTTCCCTGCAGGATCTCTGTGCCCCCGGCGATGGCCGGGCCCTCGACGGCGGCGATCAGCGGCTTTTTCAGCCTGCGACCTTTGAGTAGGGCATCGATTCGTGACGGGTCGTAGCTGCCGTCCTTGAATGACTCGCCCGGCGGCTTCTGGGTTGCGGCCTTGAGGTCCATGCCCGCGCAGAAGTAGCCACCTGCGCCGGTCAGGATGCAGCAGCGGATGTCGGGATCGTTGTCGACACGGTCCCAGGCCTGGACCATGATTTCCATCATTTCCGTGCTCAAGGCGTTGCGGCGGTGCGGCCGGTTCATGGTCACGATGAGCGTGTGACCACGCTGTTCCACCAGCGCATCGGCTTCAGAGGGCCCGGTTTCCCCGTTTTCTGTGTTTGCTGGGGTTCCGGCATTCTCCACGGACACGGCTACCGCCTCTCCCTCGACAATCGTCACGAGCTTGCCTCGAAATGTAACACGTTCTAATTTGGTGGCCGTGGCCTTGAATATTGCCGATCTTGCAGAGCACGCCATCGATGCTGTGCCCGAGCGTGTCGCCCTGATCTGCGGCGACGAGAAGTTGACGTACGCCCAACTGGAGGAGAAGGCCAACCGCCTTGCTCACTACCTGCTCGAGCAGGGGGTGAAAAAAGACGACAAGGTCGGCCTGTACTGCCGAAACCGCATCGAGATCGTCATCGCGATGCTCGGCATCGTCAAGGCGGGCGCCATCCTGGTGAACGTCAACTACCGCTATGTCGAGGGCGAGCTGCGCTACCTGTTCGACAACTCCGACATGGTCGCGCTGGTCCACGAGCGCCAGTACTCCGACCGGGTGGCCAACGTGCTGCCCGAGACCCCCAACGTCAAGACGATCCTCGTCGTCGAGGACGGCTCGGATCTTCCAGACGACGCTTTCGGCCGCTACGGCGGCGTCGAGTTCTACTCCGCGATCTCCCAGAGCTCGCCCGAGCGCGACTTCGGCCCGCGCAGCGCTGACGACATCTACCTCCTCTACACCGGGGGCACCACCGGCTTCCCGAAGGGCGTGATGTGGCGCCACGAGGACATCTACCGGGTGCTGTTCGGTGGAACCGACTTCGCCACAGGCGAATTCGTCAAGGACGAGTACGACCTGGCCAAGGCCGCCGCGGCCAACCCGCCGATGGTCCGCCACCCGATTCCGCCGATGATCCACGGCGCCACCCAGTCGGCCACCTGGATGTCGATCTTCTCGGGCCAAACCACCGTGCTGGCACCGGAATTCAACGCCGACGAGGTGTGGCGCACGATCCACGACCACAAGGTGAACCTGCTGTTCTTCACCGGCGACGCGATGGCCCGGCCGCTGCTCGACGCGCTGCTGGCCCACCAGGACGAGGGAAACGAGTACGACCTGTCGTCCTTGTTCCTGCTCGCCTCCACCGCGGCGCTCTTCTCGCCGAGCATCAAGGAGAAATTCCTCGAGCTGTTGCCCAACCGGGTCATCACCGACTCCATCGGATCCTCGGAGACCGGATTCGGCGGCACCAGCATCGTCGCGAAGGACGCGCCGCACGCCGGTGGCCCGCGCGTGACGATCGACCACCGCACCGTCGTCCTCGACGAACAGGGCAACGAGGTCAAGCCCGGCTCGGGTGTGCGCGGCTTCATCGCGAAGAAGGGCAACATTCCCGTCGGCTACTACAAGGACGAGAAGAAGACCGCCGAGACGTTCAAGACCTTCAACGGCGTGCGCTACGCCATCCCCGGCGACTTCGCCGAGGTGGAGGCCGACGGCACCGTCACGATGCTGGGCCGCGGCTCGGTGTCGATCAACAGCGGCGGCGAGAAGATCTACCCCGAGGAGGTCGAGGCCGCGCTCAAGGGCCACCCCGACGTCTTCGACGCCCTGGTGGTCGGTGTGCCCGACGCCCGGTACGGCCAGCACGTCGCGGCCGTCGTCCAGCCGCGGCCGGGAACGCGGCCCGCGCTGTCGGAGCTGGATGCCTTCGTGCGTTCCGAGATTGCCGGATACAAAGTGCCGCGCAGCCTGTGGCTGGTCGACGAGGTCAAGCGTTCGCCCGCCGGTAAACCCGACTACCGCTGGGCCAAGGAGCAGACCGAGGCGCGCCCGGCCGACGACGTGCACGCCGCTCACGTCACCGCGTGACGCGCTTGCGGCGCTAGGACCGCGCGCGGCGTGACCGACTTCGTCAAGCACAACCCGGACGCGCCCGCCCGTTTCTTCGCCGCGGAAGCCGCCGGCCTGCAATGGCTTTCCGGCGTCGACGGCGGCGTCCCGTGCGCGCAGGTCGTTTCCGTGTCCCCGACGAGCCTGACGCTGCGGCGCCTCGATTCGGCGAGCCCCACCCCCGAGTCGGCGCGCGTGTTCGGTGGCCGACTGGCCATCACGCACGACGCCGGCGCCCCCGGTTTCGGCGCCGGGCCCGATGGTTGGGACGGGCCCGGCTTCTTCGGACCGCTGTCGCAGCCCCTGCCGATGTCGCTGCGATCGCACCGGCGCTGGGGCGAGTTCTACGCTCGGGAACGCCTGGCGCCGATGGCCGAACTCGCGGCACCGCGGCTCGACACGGCGACTCGCGAGGCCGTCGACGCCGTCGCGGCACGGTGCCGTGCGGGCGATTTCGACGACGACGACCCGCCGGCCCGGCTGCACGGCGACTTATGGAGCGGCAACGCGATGTGGACGCCCGGCGGGGTGGTGCTGATCGACCCCGCCGCGCACGGGGGTCACCGCGAGACCGACCTGGCGATGCTCGCGCTGTTCGGCTGCCCGCACTACGACGCCGTCATCGACGGCTACCAGCGGGTGCGGCCGCTGCGACCCGGCTGGCGCGACCGCGTCGGGCTGCACCAGCTCTTCCCATTGCTGGCCCATGTCGTGCTGTTCGGCGGCGGGTACGCGCGGCAGACCAACGCCGCCGCCCGCGCCGCGCTGGCCGCCTGAGGTCGGAGGTCAGCCGGCCCCGGGCTACTGTCGATCCCGATGACGATCGACGTCTGGATGCAACACCCGACGCAGCGGTTCCTGCGCAGCGACATGCTGGCGTCCCTGCGGCGCTGGACGGGCGGGTCGATCCCCGACACCGAAATCCCCATCGAGGCGACCCTGGAGTCGATGGATGCCGCCGGCGTGCACTTGGGCGTACTCAGCGCTTGGCGTGGCCCGAACGGCCAAGACCTCGTCTCCAACGACGAGGTGGCGCAATGGATTGCCGCACACCCGACCCGGTTCGCCGGCCTCGCCACCGTCGATCTCGACCGCCCGATGGAAGCGGTCCGGGAGTTGAGACGGCGGATCGGCGAAGGATTCGTCGGCCTGCGGGTCGTGCCATGGCTGTGGAACGCCCCGCCCACCGATCGTCGCTATTATCCGCTGTTCGCCCAATGCGTGGAGTCCGGCGTGCCGTTCTGCACGCAGGTCGGCCACACCGGCCCGCTGTGTCCCTCGGAGACCGGCCGGCCGATCCCCTACATCGACCAGGTGGCGCTCGATTTCCCGGAACTGGTGATCATCTGCGGCCACGTCGGCTACCCGTGGACCGAAGAGATGGTCGCGGTGGCCCGCAAGCACGCAAACGTCTACATCGACACGTCCGCGTACACAATCGCGCGACTGCCGGAAGAACTCATCAGATTCATGAAAACTCCTACCGGACAACGGAAAGTGTTGTTCGGCACCAATTACCCGATGATCGGCCACGAGCACGCGTTGGCGGGGCTGGACGACCTCGGGCTGTCCGACGAGGCTCGCCGAGACTTCTTGCGCGGCAATGCCGAACGAGTGTTCCGACTGGAGGCAATCACGTGAATGGCGCCCAGGCCCTGATCAACACCCTGGTCGACGGCGGCGTCGACGTGTGTTTCGCGAACCCGGGCACCTCGGAGATGCACTTCGTCGCGGCCCTGGACAGCGTCCCCCGGATGCGCGGCGTGCTGGCCCTGTTCGAGGGGGTCGCGACCGGCGCGGCAGACGGTTATGCCCGCATCGCCGATCGTCCGGCGGCGGTGCTGCTGCATCTGGGGCCCGGATTGGGCAACGGCCTGGCCAATCTGCACAACGCGCGCCGCGCCCGGGTGCCGATGGTGGTGGTAGTCGGTGATCACGCGACGTATCACAAAAAGTACGACGCCCCACTGGAATCCGACATCGACGCCCTCGCCGGCACCGTTTCGGGATGGGTGCGCCGAACGGGTGACGCCGCCCAGGTCTCGGCCGACGCCGTCGAGGGCATCGCGGCCAGCCGTTGGGGGTCGCAGATCTCGACGCTGATCCTGCCCGCCGATGTGTCCTGGTCCGACGGCGCCCAGGTGTTCTCCAACCTCGATGCGCAGCCGGCCAGCGCTGACCCACTGCTGGCGCCCGAGGTGCTCGAGGTGCTTGGCTCCGGCGAGCCCACGGTGATCATGGTGGGCGGCGACGCCACCCGCCGCGGCGGGCTGGCGGCGGCCACCCGCATTGCCGCGGCGACGGGTGCGCGCGTGTTGTGCGAAACCTTCCCCACGCGGCTGGAGCGCGGCGCCGGCGTCCCCGCGGTCGACCGGCTCGCCTATTTCGCCGAGGCCGCCACGGCCCAGCTGGACGGGGCCAAGCATCTGGTGCTGGCGGGCGCCAAATCGCCGGTCTCGTTCTTCGCCTACCCCGGCATGCCCAGCGACCTGGTACCGGCCGGCTGCGAGGTGCACGTGCTTGCCGAACACAGCGGCGCGGCACAGGCTTTGATCGATTTGGCTGACCAGGTGGCGCCCTCGACCGAGGCGCCGGTGGCGGCCGCGTCGCGTCCCCCGCTGCCGACGGGCGCACTGACCTCCGCCTCGGCGGCGGACGTGATCGGGGCGGTGATGCCGGAACGGACGATCGTGGTCGACGAGTCGAACACCTCCGGAGTGCTGCTCGCCCAGGCGACCGCCGGGGCGCCCGCACATGACTGGCTGACCCTGACCGGCGGGGCGATCGGCTACGGCATTCCCGCGGCGGTCGGTGCGGCGATCGCCGCACCGGATCGCCCGGTGCTGTGCCTGGAATCCGACGGCTCGGCCATGTACACCATTTCCGGGTTGTGGACCCAAGCGCGGGAGAACCTCAACGTCACGACCGTGCTGTACAACAACAGCGCCTACGACATCCTGCGCATAGAGCTGCAACGCGTCGGCGCCGGGTCGGCCCCCGGACCCGAAGCGCTCTCTTTGCTCGATTTGTCAGACCCAACAATGGATTTCGTGAAAATCAGTGAAGGCATGGGGGTCCCGGCCCGTCGCGTCACCACCGCCGAGGAGTTCGCCGATGCGCTGCGCACCGCATTCTCAGAAGCCGGGCCGCATTTGATCGACGCGGTCGTGCCGTCAATAACGGGCTAGGGTCGGCACCCGGCTCAGCAGCCAGTCGGTCAGCGTATTGACCACATCGACACCCGTGTCGAACGCGCCGTCGTGCGCGTCCGCCGCCAGCGCCACGCCCCACGGCCCGGATGGGGTGGAGACAATCCCGAACTGCCGAACCAGGTACTCGCCGTGTACCCCCGGACCCCAACCACCCTTGGCGGCAAGACCTTTGGCGGCCAGGCCCCACCGGTCACCGGTGGTTAGTCGCTGCATCAGGTCGATCACCTCGGCCGCGCCGGGGATGGTCGGCAGCTCCGCGGCGAACCGCGCCTGGCGCTGCAGGCCCCACTGGGTTTGGCCGAAAGCGGTGAAACCACGGCGAAGTCGGCGTGACTCGACCACCGTCGCGGTGTCACCGCCTTCGGCCACCACCGCCTGAACCCGCCGTGCCGCGTCGGCCGGTTCACCCAACTGCGACCACAACTGCTCGGACGCGCGATTGTCGGATTCGGTGATGGCCTGCACGGCAAAATCGCGGGCACCCAGCCAATCGTTGCGCAGCGCCGCTACCGCCAGGGGCACTTTGATCGTCGACCATGCCACGCCAGACCACCAGCTCCCCAGCGAAAACGTTCTGTCCGGCCGGGCGATCGCGACGCCGACGTTCGCCGGCACCGCGGCGGAAAGCTGTTCGAAGCTGGCTTCCAGCGCGAGCTCGAGAGGACGCGCCGTCATGCGCTGGTTCCGATATCGGCGTGCGTGACCGCGAGGCCGAGATGGGGGACCGGCGCATCAACCATCGTGTCTCCTTGTCGTTGCGGCATCTTCAGTGCGGCGCCGGCGCCCAGTGACATCGTGCGTCGGGCGAAACCATCAGCTCGACGGCGGCAGCGGCGCCCCTTCCTCCGGCGGGGGAGGAGCTTCCCAGGGTTCGGAATCCGGCGCCGGCGGTGACCACACCAGCGGCGGCGGTGGAGGCATCGGAGGGGGAGGGGGAGGGTCGGCCGCGGCGAAACCGGTGCTCAGCCCGAGTGCGGCGCTACCCAGCGACCCAACCAGGATCGCGTCGGCAAGCATTTCGCGGATTTTCATCAAGCGCTGAGTTTACTGCGTGGACCGCGCATCCGGCGGCAACGCCGGTCCCGGGGCTAGCGGTGGATCTTCCAGACCGGGTCGCCGCACTCGACGCCCTGAGCGGCCAACTGTCGCTTCAACACTTTGAACGTCACCGTCCGCGGAAGCTCGGTGCTGACCCGCACGTACGACGGCCATTGCTTGGGTCCCAAGTCCGGCTGTTCGGCCAAAAACGCGCGGAACTTCCCGTCGTCGAACTCGGCGCCCGGCGCCAGCACCACCGCGGCCATCACTTGGTCGCCGACTATCGCGTCGGGCACCGGGTACACCGCCACCTCGCTGAGGTCGGGGTGGCGCAGCAACACCCGCTCGATCGGCGCGGCACCGAGGTTTTCGCCGTCGACCCGCATCCAATCACCCAGTCGCCCAGCGAAATACACGTAGCCGGCATCATCACGGTAAGCGAGATCGCCGCTGTGATAGACCCCGCCGGCCATCCGCTCGGCCTCGGCCGCGGCGTCGTTGTAGTAGCCCTCGAAACGGCCAGGCCCCGCGGCGTTCACCAGTTCGCCGACCACATCCGGCGGGCATGACGCGCCGGAGTCGGGATCGACGATGTCGATGCCCTGCGGAAGCGGGCCCAAGGAACCTGGCGGCGTGTCGGGGGTGCGTGCGATGGCCACGCCGCCTTCGGTGGAACCGAACCCGTCCTGCACGACACACCCGAACCGGCGGCCGAAGCGCTCGATGTCATCGGGCACGCCCTCGTTGCCGTACACCGCGCGCAGCGGATTCTCCGCGTCGTCGGGCCGCTCGGGTGTGGCGAGCACATAGGACAACGGCTTGCCGACGTAGTTCGCGTATGTGGCGCCGTAGCGACGGACGTCGACGATGAAGTTCGAGGCGGAGAACTTGCGCCGCAAGGCCATTGAGCCCGTACAGGCCGCCGCGACCGCCCAGCCGACCAGCACCGCATTGGAATGAAACAGCGGCATCGAGACGTAGCAGACGTCGTCGCGGCCGAGGTCGAAGCGCGCTGACATCGTCACGCCCGCGATCGCGACTTTGCCGTGGCTGCACTTGACCGCCTTGGGCTCGCCACTGGTGCCGGACGTGAAAATCAACATGAACAGATCCGCAGGGGAGGCGTCTCGAAAGGAGATCGGCGCGTCGCGATGCGCGGCGATCTCATCGGCCCACTCGGGCGAGTCGGCGTTCAGGTGTTCGATATCGCCCAGCGTCTCAGACGATGTGGCGTCGGCGAGCACCAATTGGCAGTCGGCCCGGGCGATGTCGCGCTGCAGCGCCTCGCCGCGACGCACCGGGTTGAGCCCTACCGGCACGATCCCGGACATTGCGGCCGCCACCAGCATCGCCGAGAAGAAGGGAGTGTTCTCCAGCAGCACGCCGACATGGGGCGGGCGGGTGGGGTCGAGGCGCTCGCGCAGCGCCGCGGCGATCGCGGCACCCTGCTGCAGGTGGTCGCGCCAGCTGGTGAACGAGTCCTCGAAGTAGATACCCCGATCGTCGATCTCGGTCAGCGGCGCCAGCAGCTTGGTGACCGTCAGGTCATCGGTGAGATCCATTTCGCCTAGGCGGGCGTCTCCGCCAGCTCGCGCCCGATGCGGCGCAGCTGCCCGGTGGCGCCGCCCAGGGCGAACTCGATCTCCTTGGCGGCCAGGAAGTAGCGGTGCGCCGGGTGATCGGTGTCGACGCCGACGCCGCCGTGCACGTGCACGATGGTGTGCGCCACTCGGTGACCGGCGTCGGCGGCCCAGAACGCCGCGCTGGCGACGTCGATCTCGGCCGGAATGTCTTCGGAGACTCGCCAGGCCGCCTGGGTGAGCGTGAGCCGCAATCCCTTGACGTCGATGTAGCCGTCGGCCAGCCGCTGCGAGACCGCCTGGAAGCTGCCGATCGGGCGGTCGAACTGCTCACGCTCGCGCGCGTATTCGGCGGTCATCCGCAGGCCGCGCTCGAGCACCCCGAGTTGAAAAGCGCTGCGGCCCAACGTGCCCAGCGTGCCGAGCCACGTCGCCACCTCGGCGCCGCCGACCTTGCGGGCATCGTCCACCTCGGTGCCGTCGAGCGCGAGGTGCCCGATGCTGCCCAGGCCGGTGGTGTCCAGTGCGGTCACCGTGACACCGGGATCGTCGGCGGTAACCAGGAAAACCGCTGTGCCGGAATCCGCTTCGGCGGGGACCAGGAAAGCGTCGGCCACCGGGCCGAAGCCGACCTGGGTGCGGGTGCCGGTCAGGCGGTAGCCGGCGCCGACGCCGACCGCCTGCACCGGGCCCTCGCCCATCTCGCCGTCGAGGGCGATGCTCAGGGTCTTCTCGCCGTTGACCGCCGGCACGCCCCAGCTCTGTTGCAGCTCTTCGGAGCCGAAGCGGGCCAGCGCCCCGGCGCCCAGCACCACTGAGTCCAGGTAGGGCACCGCGGCCAGCTGGTGCCCCAGCGCGACCAGGATCGCGATCTGCTCGAGCGCGCCGAAGCCGTCGCCACCCAGCGATGACGCCGACGCGCTCGACAGGATGCCGGCATCGATCAGCTTCTGCCACAGGTCGCGGTCGAACCTCTGGTCGAGCCCGTCGAGCTCACGTTGGTGTTCGGGGGTGCACACCGAGTCCACGATCGTGTCGACCAGGTTGCCGAGGTCGTTCGCCGCTTCGGTTGTCGTGAAATCCATGAACGTCCGTCCTTTGTTAAGTAAGCGGCTCAGCGGTGCTTAGCGGTTCCGGGGCAGACCGAGGGCGACCATGCCGATGATGTCGCGCTGCACTTCGTTGGTGCCGCCGCCGAAGGTGAGGATCAGGCAGGCCCGGTGCATCCGCTCGACCCGGCCGGACAGCTTCGCGCCCGGCGAATTCTGGCGCACCGTGGCCGCGGTACCCAGGACCTCCATCAGCAGCCGATAGGCCTCGGTGGCCAGTTCGGTGCCGTACACCTTGGCCGCCGACGCGTCGGCCGGCGACAGGTCTTCGCTGGCCGCCGACGCCAATTCCCAGTTGATCAGCTTGAGGACCTCGGCCTTGGCGTGCACCCGGGCCAGGTTGAGCTGCACCCACTCCGAGTCGATGAGCCGGGCGCCCCCGGCGTCCTTGGTGTTCTGCGCCCATTCGCGGACCTCGCGCAGCGCCAGGAAGATCGGTTGGGGCGACACCAGGGCGACGCGCTCGTGGTTGAGCTGGTTCGTCACCAGCTTCCAGCCACCGTTCTCCTCGCCGATCAGGTTGGTCACCGGGACGCGCACATCGGAGTAGTAGGTGGCGCTGGTGTCCACCCCGGCCATGGTGTGCACCGGGGTCCACGAGAAGCCCTCCGCGGTGGTCGGCACGGTCAGCATCGAAATGCCGCGGTGTTTCTTGGCGTCGGGGTTGGTGCGTACCGCCAGCCACACCCAGTCGGCGTACGCGATCAGGCTGGTCCACATCTTCTGGCCGTTGACGACGTAGTCCTCGCCGTCGCGCACCGCGGTGGTGCGCAGGTTGGCCAGGTCGGTTCCCGCGCCGGGCTCGGAGTAGCCGATCGAGAAGTGCAGCTCGCCCGCGGCGATCTTGGGCAGGAAGAACTTCTTCTGTTCCTCGGTGCCGAACGCCATGATCGTCGGCGCCACGCTGTTGATCGTCAGGAACGGCACCGGCACGCCCGCGATGGCGGCCTCGTCGGTGAAGATCAGCGAGTCCATCGGGGAGCGGTCCTGGCCGCCGTACTCCGTCGGCCAGTTCAGGGTGAGCCACCCGTCTTTGCCCATCTGCGCGACGGTGTCGCGATACGCGGTGCCGGTGCCGACCTCGCCGCCCCCTGAGGAGGTCAGCGCCTCGCGACGCTCCGGGGTCATCAGGTCGGTGAAGTACGACCGCAGCTCGCGACGCAGCTCCTCCTGCTCCGGGGTGTAACTGATGCGCATTTCAGCCGTCCTTCAAGTCAACGACGTTCGGAATTGCAAGCCTCGTCACAGGCTGCAGCTCGACCAACGGCTACCCATTCGTCTTCCCGGTTGTAACACGTTCTAGTCTGGGAATCCAGCGACCGTTTCGCCAGCGGTGTCGGGGTCCTATGGTGGACCTACATGCCGATGAGGCGAGTCCTGCGGTGAAGGCCAGGTTCAAGGAGGGTGCTGTGCGGGTGATCGTGGACCGTGACCGATGCGAAGGTAACGCGGTGTGCTTGGGAATTGCGCCGGACATCTTCGACCTGGACGACGAGGACTACGCCGTGGTGAAGCTCGACCCGATTCCCGGCGATCAGGAGCAGCTGGCCGAGCAGGCGATCGCCGAATGCCCGCGCGCCGCGCTGTCACGCGGCGACTAACCCGAGCCTAGAGCGCGCAACCCGAAACTAGAGGTATTCATAAATTGACTAGCAGCACGAACGCGACCGATCTCTCCGGAAAGGTCGCGGTGGTCACCGGTGCGGCCGCGGGCCTGGGCCGCGCTGAGGCGCTCGGCTTGGCCCGCCTCGGGGCGACCGTCGTCGTCAATGACATCGCCGCCGCGTTGGATGCGTCCGACGTCATCGATGAAATCAACTCCTCCGGTTCCAAGGCCGTTGCTGTGGCCGGGGACATCAGCGAACGCTCCACCGCCGACGAACTGGTCGCCCAGGCCGACGGGCTGGGTGGCCTGGACATCGTGGTCAACAACGCCGGCATCACGCGCGACCGGATGCTGTTCAACATGTCCGACGAGGAGTGGGACCTGGTCATCGCCGTGCACCTGCGCGGCCATTTCCTGCTGACCCGCAACGCCGCCACGTACTGGCGCTCGAAGGCCAAGGGCGCGGGCGGCAAGGTCTTCGGCCGGATCGTCAACACCGCGTCGGAGGCCGGCCTGGTCGGTCCGGTCGGGCAGGCAAATTACGGTGCCGCCAAGGCGGGCATCATTTCGCTCACCCTGACCGCCGCGCGGGCGCTGGGCCGCTACGGCGTGTGCGCCAACGCCATCTGCCCCCGCGCGCGCACCGCGATGACGGCCGACGTCTTCGGCGACGCGCCGGCTGTGGAAGCCGGCGGCGTCGACCCGCTGTCGCCAGAGCACGTCGTCAATCTGGTCACGTTCCTGTCGTCGCCGGCGGCGGCGGAAGTCAACGGCCAGGTGTTCATCGTCTACGGTCCACAGGTGACACTGGTCGCTGCCCCGACCGTCGAGCGCAAATTCAGCGCCAACGGCGCCGCTTGGGACCCTGCACAGCTGAGTGCGACGCTGCACGAATACTTTGCTGGACGTGATCCTGAGCACAATTTTTCGGCGAGCGCACTGATGGAGCAATAGCCATTTAAGGCTCGTCGACCGGGGGGAATCGGCAGGTAGAACGTGTGTCAGTTTGACACGTGACAAGTGCTTCTGACCTGGCGAATTAACGGTTGGGATAAGAAACGCTGTTCATTGACATGGTGAACTTGTTCTGAGTTAATATGATCCGGCTCACACCGAGCCCCGTGCGACCGTAGACAACGCAAAGGCCAGCCATAGACTTCGCCGAGACCAGCCGAGGGGGGACACAGAGTTGATTGAGCAACTTGCGGTTCCCGCCCGCGCCGTCGGCGGATTCTTCGAAATGATGATGGACACCGGCCGGGCAGCTTTTCGCCGGCCGTTCCAGTTTGGTGAGTTTCTCGATCAGACGTGGATGATCGCCCGCGTGTCGCTGGTTCCGACGCTGCTGGTGTCGATCCCCTTCACGGTGCTGGTGGCCTTCACGCTCAACATCCTGCTGCGCGAGATCGGCGCCGCCGACCTGTCCGGCGCCGGAACGGCGTTCGGCACCATCACCCAGCTGGGTCCGGTGGTGACCGTGCTCGTCGTGGCCGGGGCCGGCGCCACCGCGATCTGCGCCGACCTCGGCGCCCGCACCATCCGCGAGGAAATCGACGCGATGCGGGTGCTCGGTATCGACCCCATCCAGCGGCTGGTGGTCCCCCGCGTGCTGGCGTCCACGGTGGTGGCGCTGCTGCTCAACGGTTTGGTGTGTGCCATCGGCCTTTCCGGTGGGTATGTGTTCTCCGTTTTCCTGCAGGGGGTCAACCCGGGCGCGTTCATCAACGGCTTGACCGTGCTGACCGGTCTGCGCGAGCTGGTGCTCGCGGAGGTCAAAGCGCTGCTGTTCGGCGTGATGGCCGGGATGGTGGGTTGTTACCGCGGCCTGACCGTCAAAGGCGGCCCCAAGGGCGTCGGCAACGCGGTCAACGAAACCGTCGTCTACGCCTTCATCTGTCTGTTTGTGATCAACGTGGTGATGACCGCCATCGGCGTGCGAATCTCGGCGAAGTGATGAGACGGGTGAGCACGCGATGAGTTACGACGCCACACTGCGGTTTCGTCGCCTCTTCTCGCGGCTGCAAGAGCCGGTCGACGACTTCGGCGAGCAGGCGTTGTTCTACGGGCAGACCGTGCGCTACGTCCCCAACGCGCTCACCCGGTACCGCAAGGAGACGGTCCGGCTGATCGCCGAGATGACGATGGGCGCGGGAGCCCTCGTCATGATCGGCGGCACGGTCGGCGTCGCGGCCTTCCTGACCCTGGCCTCCGGCGGTGTCATTGCGGTGCAGGGGTATTCGTCGCTGGGCAATATCGGCATCGAGGCGCTGACGGGCTTCCTGTCGGCGTTCCTCAACGTCCGGGTGGTTGCCCCGGTCATCGCCGGTATCGCGCTGGCGGCCACCATCGGCGCCGGCGCCACCGCTCAGTTGGGCGCCATGCGGGTGTCGGAGGAGATCGACGCCGTCGAGTGCATGGCCGTGCACTCCGTGTCTTACCTGGTGTCGACTCGCCTGATCGCCGGTCTGATCGCGATCATCCCGCTGTACTCGCTGTCCGTGCTGGCCGCCTTCCTCGCCGCCCGCTTCACCACGGTGTACATCAACGGGCAGTCAAAAGGGCTCTACGACCACTACTTCAATACGTTCCTGATCCCGTCGGATCTGTTGTGGTCGTTCCTGCAGGCGATCGTGATGTCCATCGCGGTCATGCTCGTGCATACCTATTACGGCTACAACGCCAGCGGTGGTCCGGTCGGTGTCGGGATCGCGGTCGGCCAGGCCGTGCGGACCTCGTTGATCGTCGTGGTCGTCATCACTTTGTTCATCTCGCTCGCTGTGTATGGGGCGTCGGGTAACTTCAACCTCTCCGGCTAAGAGGACCGCTTAAAAGGACATGGCAGACACAGGCGCGCGACGAACGACCGTCCGGCTGGCAGCAGCAGTGCTGGCCGGCCTGATGGTGGCTTTCGCTGTGCTGACTTACCTTTCCTACACGGCCGCCTTCGCGTCGATCGACACCGTCACCGTGTCGGCGCCCCGGGCGGGGCTGGTGATGGAGAAGGGCGCCAAGGTCAAATACCGGGGCATCCAGATCGGCAAGGTCGAACGCATCGACTATTCCGGTGACCAGGCGCGGCTGACGCTGGGCATCAACAGCGACGACCTGCATTTCATCCCGTCCAACGCTCCGGTGCACATCGCGGGTAACACCATCTTCGGTGCCAAAGCGGTGGAATTCATTCCGCCTCAGTCGCCTTCGCCGGCATCCCTGCGTCCGGATGCGCACGTCGCGGCCTCGGCGGTGCAGCTGGAAGTCAACACCTTGTTCCAGTCGCTGATGGATCTGCTGCACAAGGTCGACCCCGTCGAGCTCAACGGGACGCTGAGCGCGTTCGCCGAAGGCCTGCGTGGCCACGGCGACGACCTCGGCGGCATCCTGTCGGGACTGAATACGCTGACACGCCAAGCGAATCCGAAGCTGCCCGCTCTGCAGGAAGACCTTCGCAAGACCGCGGTGGTGGCGAACATTTACGCCGACTCCGCCCCGAATCTGAACACCGTGTTCGATAACCTGCCGACGATCAACAAGACCGTCGTGGACCAGCAGAAGAACCTCGACAGCACGCTGTTGGCCACCATCGGCCTGTCGAACAACGCGTATGACACGTTGGCGCCGGCCGAACAGGATTTCATCGACGCCATCAACCGGCTGCGGGCCCCGCTCAAAGTGGCCGCCGACTACTCACCGGAATTCGGCTGTCTGTTCGCCGGAATCGAGCGCGGTATCAAGGAATTCGCCCCGCTGCTCGGCGTTCGCAAGGCGGGCCTGTTCACGTCGTCGAGCTTCGTGCTGGGCGCGCCGTCGTACACGTACCCCGAATCGTTGCCGATCGTGAACGCCTCCGGCGGGCCGAACTGCCGTGGGCTGCCCGACATCCCGACCAAGCAGACCGGCGGGTCGTTCTACCGGGCGCCGTTCCTGGTCACCGACAACGCCAACATCCCGTACGAGCCGTTCACCGAGCTGCAGTTCGACGCGCCCTCGACGCTGCAGTTCTTGTTCCACGGCGCCTTCGCGGAACGGGACGATTTCTGATGCCCAGCACCGCGATGCCCTCGCACCGCTCGATGATGACCAAGGTCAGCATCTTCGCGGTGGCCATGCTGTTGGTGTCGGCAGGGCTGGTGGTCGTCTTCGGTGACTTCCGGTTCGGTCCCGAAAGCACCTACCACGCAACGTTTACCGACGTCTCACGGTTGAAGGCCGGTCAGAAGGTGCGCATCGCCGGGGTGCCGGTTGGTGCGGTGTCGGACATCAAGCTCAATCGGGACAACACCATCGACGTGAAGTTCGGGGTCGACAAGCGCTACACGCTGTATTCGTCGACGCGCGCGGTGATCCGCTACGAAAACCTGGTCGGCGACCGATATTTGGAGATCACATCGGGCCCGGGGGAGCTGCGTAAGCTACCCGCCGGCGCGACGATCAACAGTCAACACACCCAGCCCGCACTGGATCTCGACGCGTTGCTGGGCGGGCTGCGGCCGGTGCTCAAAGGTCTTGACGCCGATAAGGTCAACACCATCAGCGGCGCGGTCATCCAACTGCTGCAGGGCCAGGGCGGGGCGTTGTCGAACGTGCTGGCCGACACGAGCGCGTTCTCCTCGGCGCTGGGCCAGCGCGACCAGCTCATCGGCGACGTGATCAACAACCTCAACACGGTGCTCACGACCGTGGACCAACGCAGCGCGCAATTCTCGACCAGTGTCGACCAGCTGCAACAACTGATCACCGGGCTCGCCGAACACAAGGACGACATCGCCGGTGCCATCCCGCCACTGGCGTCGACGACGACGGATTTGACGCAGCTGCTGAAGACTTCGCGCCGGCCGCTGCAAGGCGTCTTGGAGAACACCCGCCCGCTGGCCACCGAACTGGACAACCGCAAGGCCGAGGTGAACAACGACGTCGAACAGCTGGGCGAGGACTATCTTCGGCTGGCCGCCCTCGGTGCCTACGGGTCGTTCTTCAACATCTACTTCTGCTCCGTGACGATCAAGATCAACGGCCCGGCCGGTGGTGACATCTTGCTGCCCCTGGGTGGCCAGGTGGATCCCAGCAAGGGGAGGTGCGCCTTTGCCAAGTAACGCAGCACGCGATCGCGACCCACTGCGCACCGGCATCTTCGGCGTGGTGCTGGTGGTCTGCGTCGTCCTCATCGCGTTCGGCTACGCCGGATTGCCGTTCTGGCCGCAGGGAAAGATCTACGACGCCTACTTCAGCGACGCCGGCGGCATCAATCCCGGCAATGCCGTTTACGTCTCGGGCTTCAAAGTCGGCAAGGTGACATCGGTGGGTTTGGCCGGCGACAGCGCTAAGATCAGCTTCAGCGTCGACCGCCACGTCGCGGTCGGCGACCAGTCGCTGGCCGCGATCCGCACCGACACCATCCTCGGTGAGCGCTCCATCTCGGTGTCCCCGGCCGGCGGCGGCAAGGCCACCACCATCCCGCTCAGTCGCACCACGACGCCGTACACGCTGGCCGGCGCGCTCGAAGACCTGGGTTCCAATGCCAGCAACCTGAACAAGCCGCAGTTCGAGAAGGCGCTGAACGTCCTGACCGACACGCTGCACGACGCCACCCCCGAGCTGCGCGGCGCGCTGGACGGTGTGACGTCCCTGTCCCGCACCCTCGACCGGCGCGACGAGGCGCTGCAAAGCTTACTGGCGCATGCGAAGTCGGTCACCGGCGTCTTGTCCCAGCGCGCCGCACAGGTCAACAAACTGGTCGACGACGGTAACGAGCTGTTCGCCGCGCTCGACGAACGCCACCGCGCCCTGGGTCAGCTCATCTCGGGCATCCAGGCTCTCTCGGCGCAGATTTCGGGCTTCGTCGCCGACAACCGCAGGGAATTCGGGCCCGCGCTGAACAAGCTCAACGATGTGCTGTCCAACCTCAACGAGCGCCGCGACTACATCACCGAGGCCCTCAAGCGGCTGCCCACCTACGCCACCGAGTTGGGCGAGGTCGTCGGGTCGGGCCCCGGCTTCAACGTGAACGTCTACGGCGTCATCCCGGCGCCGCTGCTCGCGACGATGTTCGACTTCTTCTATCAGCCCGGCAAGATGCCGGCCAGCCTGGCCGACTACCTGCGCGGGTTGATTCAGGAACGCTGGATCATCAGGCCGAAGTCACCATGATGCGGCGGATCACCGGCAGCCGGGGGCTGCGCTACGCCACCATCATCGCGCTGGTCGCGATGTTGGTGGGCGGCGTGTATGTCCTGACGTCGCAAGCCAATAACCGTAAGATCGTCGGCCACTTCGCCTCGGCGGTCGGTTTGTATCCCGGCGACCAGGTGCGGATCCTGGGTGTCCCGGTCGGCACCATCGACACGATCCAGCCGCGGCCGTCCGACGTCAAGATCACCATGTCGGTGTCCAAGGACGTGAAGATCCCCAAGGACGCCAAGGCCATCATCATGTCGCCAAACCTGGTGGCGGCCAGGTTCATCCAGTTGACGCCGGCGTACACCGGGGGCCCGGAGATGGCCGACGGCGCCAACATCGGCCCGGACCGCACGGCGGTCCCGGTGGAATGGGACGAGGTCAAGGAGTCGCTGACCCAGTTGGCCGTCCAGCTCGGCCCGACAGCCGGATCGATGCAGGGTCCGTTGGGCGCGGCGATCAACCAGGCCGCCGACACCTTCGACGGCAAGGGCCAGTCGTTCCACAGCGCCTTGCGCGAGCTCTCGCAAGCCGCTGGGCGGCTTGGGGATTCGCGCGGCGATATCTTCGGCACGGTTAAAAATCTGCAGGTGGTGGTCAACGCGCTGTCGTCCAGCAACGAACAGCTCGTCCAGTTCGCCGGCCACGTCGCCTCGGTGTCGCAGGTGCTCGCCGACAGCTCGCGCCATCTCGACAGCACCCTGGGAACCCTCAACACGGCGCTGTCGGACATCCGTGGGTTCCTCCACGAAAACAACTCGACCATCGTCGACACGGTGACCAACCTCAACGATCTCGCGAAGACGTTGAGCGACGAGAGCGATGACATCGAGCAGGTGCTGCACGTGGCCGGCCCGGGTATCGCCAACTTCTACAACATCTACGACCCCGCGCAGGGCACGCTCAACGGCCTGCTGTCGATACCGGAATTCGCCAACCCCGTGCAGTTCATCTGCGGGGGATCCTTCGAGACCGCGGCCGGGCCGCGGGCGCCGGACTACTTCAAGCGCGCCGAGCTCTGTCGTGAGCGGCTGGGCCCGGTGCTGCGCCGGCTCACCGTGAACTATCCGCCGCTGATGTTCCACCCGCTCAACACGATCACGGCGTACAAGGGCCAGATCATCTACGACACCCCGGAAACCCAAGCCAAGGCGGCGACGCCGGTTCCGGAGCTGACATGGGTGCCCGCCAAGGGCGCCCCGACGCCGGCCACCCAGAACCCGGCGGATCTGCAGGCGCTGCTCGTCCCGCCGGCCCCGCAGGCCGGTCCGGCGCCCGGCCCCGCGCCGTCCGGCGCCGCTCCCGCCCCCGGCCCCGCTCCCGGCAGCGCGTTCGGCCCGCTGCCGGGGCCTGCGCCGGGCCAACCGGCGCCGAACGGGCCGGCGGCCGGGCTGGGTGGTGGCGGATGAACCGAATGTGGTTGCGCGCCAGCGGATTAGCGGCGGGCAGCGTGCTGCTGGCCGGCTGCCAATTCAACGGCCTGAACTCACTGGCGATGCCGGGCACCGCCGGTCACGGCGGCGGCGCCTACTCGGTGACCGTCGAGCTGCCCGATGTGGCGACGCTGCCGCAGAACTCGCCGGTCATGGTGGACGACGTCACTGTCGGCAGTGTTTCCGGTATCGCGGCCGAACAGCGGGCCGACGGATCATTTTATGCGGCAGTGAAATTGGCGCTGAACAAGAACGTCGTGCTGCCCGCCAACTCGACCGCGACGGTGGCCCAGACGTCGCTGCTCGGCTCGATGCACATCGACTTGGCCCGGCCGAAGAACAAGCCGGCCGTCGGCAGGCTGACCGACGGGTCGAAAATCGCCGAGGCCAACACCGGCCGCTATCCGACCACCGAAGAGGTGCTCTCGGCGCTCGGCGTTGTGGTGAACAAGGGCAATGTCGGTGCGCTGGAAGAGATCACCGACGAGACCTACCGCGCCGTCGCGGGCCGGCAGGACCAGTTCGTCGACCTGGTCCCCAGGTTGGCGGAATTGACCTCGGGGCTCAACCGTCAGGTCAACGACATCATCGATGCCGTCGACGGGTTGAACCGGTTCTCGGGCGCACTGGCGCGCGACAAGGACAACCTGGGCCGGGCACTGGACACCTTGCCCGAGGCGATCCGCGTGCTCAACAAGAACCGCGACCACATCGTGGAGGCCTTCGGCGCGCTGCACAAGCTGGCCAATGTCACCTCGCACGTGCTGGCCAAGACCAAAGTGGACTTCGCCGCCGACATGAAGGACCTGTACTCGGTGGTGAAGACCCTCAACGACAACCGAAAGAATTTCGTCACCTCACTCCAGCTGTTGCTGACGTTTCCGTTCCCCAACTTCGGGATCAAGCAGGCGGTGCGGGGCGACTACCTCAACGTGTTCACCACCTTCGACCTCACCCTGCGCCGGCTCGGTGAAACGTTCTTCACCACGGCGTATTTCGACCCGAACATGGCCCACATGGACGAGATCCTCAATCCGCCGGACTTTTTGACCGGCGAATTGGCCAACCTGTCCGGACAGGCCGCGGATCCGTTCAAGATTCCGCCCGGCACGGCTTCGGGACAGTAGGGGCGGCCGCACATGCATGACAGACTGACCAGGATCCAGCTGGCGATCTTCGCCGTGATCACGGCGATCACCCTGACCGTGATGGCGATCTTCTACCTGCGGCTGCCCGCGACGTTCGGCATCGGAACCTACAACGTGAGCGCCGATTTCGTTGCCGGCGGCGGCCTGTACAAGAACGCCAACGTCACCTACCGTGGCGTCGCCGTGGGCCGCGTCGAGTCGGTGGGGCTGAGCCCAAACGGCGTCATCGCCCAGATGCGCCTGAACAGCGAGACCGCCATCCCTTCGAACGTCACCGCCACCGTCAAGAGCGTGTCGGCGGTCGGCGAGCAGTACATCGACCTGGTGCCCCCGGGTTCACCGGCATCGAGCAAGCTGACCGATGGATTTCGCATCGAGCGCCCGAACACACGAATTGGCCAGGACGTCGCCGACCTGTTGAAGCGGGCGGAGACGCTGGTCAACAGCCTGGGCGACACCCGGTTGCGTGAGCTGTTGCACGAGACGTTCATTGCGGCCAACGGCTCGGGCCCTGAACTTGCCCGGCTCTTCGAGTCCGCCCGCCTGCTGGTGGACGAGGCCAACGCCAACTATCCGCAGGTCTCGCAGCTGATCGATCAGGCCGGCCCGTTCCTGCAGGCCCAGATCCGCGCCGGCGGTGACATCAAGTCGCTGTCGGATGGGCTGGCGCGGTTCACCTCCGAGGTCCGTCAGGCCGACCCCCAGCTGCGCGACACCCTGGCGACGGCCCCGGGCGCCACCGACGAGGCCAGCACCGCGTTCTCCGGCATTCGCCCCAGCTTCCCGGCGCTGGCCGCCAGCCTGTCCAACCTCGGCCGGGTCGGCGTGATCTACAACAAGTCGATTGAACAGCTGCTGGTGGTCCTGCCGGCGTTGTTCGCCGCCATCACCACCGCCGCCGGCGGCGGGCCGCAAGACGAGGGCGCCAAGCTGGACTTCAAGCTCGACCTCAACGATCCGCCGCCGTGCGCCGTCGGCTTCCTGCCGCCGCCGCTGATGCGCACCCCGGCCGACGAGACGGTGCGCGAGCTTCCGAGGGACATGTACTGCAAGACCGCGCAAAACGACCCCAGCACCGTGCGCGGCGCCCGCAACTATCCCTGTCAGGAGTTCCCCGGAAAACGCGCCCCCACGATCCAGCTCTGCCGCGACCCGAAGGGCTACGTGCCGATCGGCCGCAACCCGTGGCGCGGCCCGCCGGTGCCCTACGACACCCCGATGACAAACGGGCTGAACGTGTTGCCGCCCAACCACTTCCCGTATATCCCGCCGGACGCGGAGCCGGACCCCGGGACACCGATCGTCGGACCGCCGCCTCCGGGTGTGGTGCCCGGGCCGGGGCCGCTGCCGAACAAGCAGCCAGCGTTCGCCCCGCCGCCGCCCAACGACAACGGCCCGCCGCCGCCGTTCACGTCGTGGCAGCCACCGGGCGTGCCGCCGGTGCCGCCGCAGCTTCCGTATCCGAAGTGGCTGCCCCCGCCGGCGCCGCCGCTGGGGATCAACCCGCCGCCGGCGGGGCCCGGACCGGAGAAGCCGTGGGGTCCGCCGCCCGGAGGGCAACCGCAGGCGAGCGGGCCGGCCTACGCCACCTACGACGAGAAGACCGGCGCATTTGTCGATCCGGCCGGCGGCACTGGTATCTTCGCGGCCGGCGCCACCGGCACCTCCGGCGCCGAGAATTGGGTGGACCTGATGCTTGATCCAAGGCCTATGTGATGGGCTCCGTACCGGCAGACGAACAGACGACCAAGCCGCGCGTTCGTCGTCGAGCCTCGCGCGCGGCGGGTCCCGCCAAGGCTGAGTCGACCCAGGATGTCACGGTCCGGTCCGAGATTCCGGCCGCTCCGAAGCGGCAGCCGCAACCCGTCAAGGCCCTCAAGTCCATCAAGCCGCCACCGCGGCGCCAGCCGCACCGCACCCTGGTGACGTGGATCTCGTTCGCGGCGACGCTGCTGGCGGTGGGGGTTCTGGCCGGATGCGTGGCCCTCTTGGCCGTCCAGCATCGCCACGCCGCCGCGGCGCAGGCGCGCGACCAACGCTTTGTCGACACTGCGACGCAGACCGTGGTCAACATGTTCAGCTACAAGCAGGACAACATCGACGAGAGCGTCAATCGGTTCGTCAACGGCACCAGCGGCCCGCTGCGCGGGATGCTCGGCGCCAACAACAACGTCGAAAACCTCAAAGGCCTGTTTCGCTCCACCAACGCGACCTCTGAAGCCGTCGTCAACGGCGCCGCGCTGGAAGGCATTGACGCCGTTACCGATAACGCGTCGGTCTTGGTGTCGGTGCGCGTCACGGTCGCCGACATCGACGGGGTCAACAAGCCGTCCATGCCCTACCGGTTGCGCGTCATCGTGCACGAGGACGACTCCGGGCGGATGAGCGGCTACGACCTGAAGTATCCCGACGGGGGTAATTGATGCGATGGCGGCGTTGGCTGCTCGTCGTCGCGGGTTACCTTCTGGCCGTGGCGTTCGTCGGGCTGTCCGCGGCGGCCGGTTGGATGTACTGGGATCGAGTCGAGGTTCGCGGCGAGCAGGCGGCGCGCGCGGTGTTGCCGGGCTTGGCGGCCAAGGAAATACCCGAGGTCTTCGCCTACGACTACCAAACCGTCGAACGCAGCCTGTCGGCCGCCTACCCGCTGCTGACCCCCGCCTATCGCGCGGAGTTCCAGAAGAGCGCCAACACGCAGATCATCCCGGAGGCCAAGAAGCGCGAAGTTGTCGTGCAGGCCAACGTCGTGGGCGTGGGAGTCATGTCCGCCAAACGGAATTCGGCGTCGGTGATGGTTTACATGAATCGGACGGTCACCGACAAATCGCGGCAGCCGTTGTATGACGGCAGCCGGTTGCGGGTGGACTTCACCAAGATCGGCAAGCAGTGGCTGATCGCCTACATCACACCGATCTAGTTCAGTAGCACATCGCAATCCCGTTGCAGTACAACGGGTAACGCTCGATCGGGCTGGGCGGCGGCCCGGTCATCGCCAGCGAGAACGGTTGCTTCTTCATCTCCGGCTGCATCCCGCACACGGCGCCGTGCAGTGTGGTGTGGGTGCCGCTCATGGTTTCGTCGCTGAACGCGAAGGTTTCGGTGGACGGCGCGGTGCCGCCGCCCGGGCAGGACACGCCGTTGTCCTTTTGCACCTTGAAAGTCCACAGCATGCTGGACATGCGGGCCCGGCCGCTGAAGTTCTGCAGCTTGTCGGCGGCGTTGATCTGCTCGTCCGTGGAACTCACGATGTTCAGCGCGCAGTTCATCGCGAAGACGATCGGGTCGGAATAGTCATTCATGTTCCGGGTCCCCGATGGCTGGTCACAGAGCGCGGAAATGGTCCAGGTGACTCCGGAGACACCCGCCTCGTTGAAGGAGTAGGTGCCGTCCGCCGGCGGTCCGACCGCCTTGGCCGGTTCGCCGGATTGCAAGGCGATTCCCGTCGCGACGGCGGTAAAGACGGCGGCACCCGCGGCCAGTCCGTGACGGAGCTTCATGTGGCTCTTTCTCCTTCGCGTGCGACGCTGCACCCGAGTATCACAGCGTTGGCGCGCCAACACCATAAGTTCCTGGCGTATCCGAGCTAATCGGCGCCATGGGGCCGCGCCTCGGCGAGAGCATCGAGGAAGGAACGCGCCCAGCGATCGACGTCGTGGGCGAGCACCTGGCGGCGCAGCGACCGCATGCGCCGCCGTCCCTCCTCGGCGGACTGGTTGAGGGCGGCCTCGATGGCGTCTTTGACCCCTTCGAGGTCGTGCGGGTTGACCAGGTACGCCTGCCGCAGTTCGGCGGCGGCGCCGGTGAATTCGGACAGCACGAGCGCGCCGCCGAGATCGCTGCGGCAGGCGACGTATTCCTTGGCCACCAAATTCATCCCGTCGCGCAGCGGGGTGACCAGCATGACGTCGGCGGCGACGAAGAACGCGATGAGTTCGTCGCGGGGGACCGGCCGGTGCAGGTAGTGCACCATCGGATGCCCGACTTCGCCGTATTCGCCGTTGATGTGGCCGACCTGGCGTTCGATGTCGTTGCGCAGCTGCTGGTAGCTGTCCACCCGCTCGCGGCTCGGTGTCGCCAGCTGGATCAGCACCGTGTCGTCGCGCTTGGCGCGGCCCTCGGCGAGCAGCTCCGAGAAGGCTTTCAGCCGAACGTCGATGCCCTTGGTGTAGTCGAGCCGGTCGACGCCGAGCAGCACCTTGCGGGGATTGCCGAGCTCGGCTCGAATCTCCTTGGCGCGCCGCCTGATATCGCGGTGGCGGGCGGTTTGGTCGAGCGCACTGGAGTCGATGGAGATGGGAAACGCGCCTACCCGAACGACGCGGGAGTCCTGCTCCACCTCGCCGTACCGCGACCGCACGCCGACCGCGCCGCGCGAGGTGTTGGCGCCGATCAACCGCCGGGAAAGGAACAGGAAATTCTGCGCGCCGCCGGCCAGGTGGAAGCCGACGAGGTCGGCGCCCAGCAGACCCTCGACGATCTCGGTCCGCCACGGCATCTGCATGAACAGCTCCACCGGCGGGAAGGGGATGTGCAGGAAGAAGCCGATGGTCAAATCGGGCCGCATCTCGCGCAGCATCGCCGGGACCAGCTGCAGCTGATAGTCCTGCACCCACACGGTCGCTCCGCGCGCGGCGGCACGCGACGTGGCTTCGGCGAAGCGGCGGTTGACGACGACGTAGCGCTCCCACCACTCGCGGTGGTAGATCGGTTTGACGATGACGTCGTGATACAGCGGCCACAGCGTGGCGTTCGAGAAACCCTCGTAATACTCGGCGACGTCGTCCGCGCTCAGCTTGACGGGCCGAAGTTCCAGATCGTCCTGGACGATGGGCTCATCCTCGTGGTCGACGTCCTCGTCGACGACGCCCGGCCATCCGACCCACGCTCCGCGCCGGCGGCGCAGCAGCGGCTCCAGGGCGGTGACCAGCCCCCCGGGGCTGCGTTTCCAGGCCGTCGTGCCGTCAGGGAGCACCTCCCGGTCAACCGGCAGCCGGTTGGCGACGACGACGAAGTCGGAATTGCCGAATTCGGCTGCCTTGGAGCCTCGCCCTCCCCCGGGAGCCATTTACGCGTCGAGTTTCGCCGGCCCAATACCCAGCATGGACAGAAAAACGCGGCATTCGTCGGCGTCGTTGGCATACGCCGCGACGACCCGCCTGGCCTGGCTCGCAGTGCTGTCCGCCACCGGCTCGACGTCGCCGATTTCGCCAGGATCAGATTTCGTAGGCATGACTTAACTGTAGGCGACGCGCGTGTTCGACCGCAGCCCGTCTCACCAGCTAACGGGCGTCGGGCGCATTTATGGCTGGTTTGCAGGGACTCGCCGCGCCGCTCGCGAAGACACGATCGGCCCGGGCGGGCCGCCGTTCGGGCCTCGCGGGCCGTCCCCCCAGCGCGGCCCCGGTTACACACTGGCCGTAATCTGTAAACAAGGCCAATTCAATGCCAATCCAATGACGAACGAGGTGGGCGTAATGACAGTCTCCCAGCAAGCCGACGCCGGGGCGGCCGACTCCAGCTCCCCGGAGCTGGTGGCCTACGAAACCCTCGACGAGGGCCGCATCGCCCGGATTTGGCTGAACCGGCCCGACGCCCACAACGCGCAGAGCCGCGGCCTGCTGGTCCAGCTCGACGAGGCCTTCGGCCGCGCCGAGGCCGACGACGCCGTCCGCGTGGTGATCCTGGCGGCGCGCGGCAGGAATTTTTCCGCCGGCCACGACCTGGGTTCCGAGCAGGCGCTGGCCGAGCGCGCACCGGGGCCGGGGCAGCATCCGAGCTTCCGCTCGCGCGGGGCCACGCTCGAGCCGATCATGGAGAAGCTGTACCACCAGGAGTGGCACTATTTCTTCGAAAACACTTGCCGCTGGCGCGATTTGCGCAAGATCACGATCGCCCAGGTGCAGGGTAACGCCATCTCGGCCGGTCTGATGCTGATCTGGGCGTGCGACCTGATCGTCGCGGCGGACAACGCGAAGTTCAGCGACGTTGTCGCAGTCCGCCTGGGGATGCCGGGCGTCGAATACTACGCTCACCCCTGGGAGTTCGGCCCGCGTAAGGCCAAAGAGCTGCTGCTGACCGGTGATTCGATCGACGCGGACGAGGCGCACCGGCTGGGCATGGTGTCCAAGGTTTTCGCTGTCGACGAATTAGAGGAAAAGACACTCGAATTCGCGCGACGCATCGCCGAGCGCCCCACGATGGCGTCACTGCTCATCAAGGATTCGGTGAACGCCGCCTCTGACGCGATGGGTTACACCGAGGCGCTGCGGCATGCGTTCCACGTCCACCTGCTGGGGCACGCCCATTGGGCGGCGTTCAACGAGAATCGGTGGCCGGTCGGCCAGCCTCCGCACGTCGAGGATTGGCGTGACGCCAAGCCGACGAAGGTGGCGCGCCGCGATACGCCGTAGCGCCGCGCACCGCAGGGCCTAACGAGACCGGGGGTAGCGATATTCGTCCCGAGCGGACATGCTTCTATAGCTAGAACTTGTTCCAGTTTGAAAGGGCCTCGCGTGCAGCTTTCGTTCGAAGACCGGACCTATCTGATCACCGGGGGCGGCAGCGGGATCGGCAAGGGCGTGGCAGCCGGGCTGGTCGCGGCCGGCGCCTCGGTCATGATCGTCGGCCGCAACGCCGATCGGCTCGCCGAGGCGGTCAAGGAGATTGAAGCCCTGCCCGGCGACGGCTCGATTCGTTACGAGCCCACCGACGTCACGAACGAGGACGAGGTGGCCCGCGCGGTCGATGCCGCGACGGCCTGGCACGGCCGGCTGCACGGCGCGGTGCACTGCGCGGGTGGCTCGTTGACTGTGGGGCCGATCACCCATACCGACTCCGAAGCGTGGCGAAACACCGTCGACCTCAACGTCAATGGCACCATGTACGTGCTCAAGCATGTGGGGCGCGAGATGGTGCGCGGCGGTGGCGGCTCCTTCATCGGGATCTCATCGATCGCGGCCAGCAACACCCACCGGTGGTTCGGGCCGTACGGGGTCACCAAGTCGGCGATCGACCACATGATGATGCTGGCCGCCGACGAGCTCGGCCCATCCTGGGTGCGGGTCAACAGCATCCGGCCGGGCCTGATTCGCACCGATCTGGTCGACGCGAGCGTGATCCAGTCACCGGAGATCAGCGGCGACTACGCGCTGTGCACCCCGCTGCCGCGGGTCGGCGAGGTCGAAGACGTCGCCAACCTGGCCATGTTCTTGCTCAGCGACGCGGCGGCCTGGATCACCGGCCAGTGCATCAACGTCGACGGCGGCCACATTCTGCGTCGCGGTCCGGATTACTCCTCGATGATGGTGCAGATGTACGGGGAGGACGCGCTGCGCGGGGTGGTAGCACCCTGACCTTTCGCCGCGCCTAGGGAACGGGAGAAGCGATGAGGCGACTCGAGGGCAAGCGGATTCTGGTGACCGGCGCCGCGTCGGGGATCGGTCAGGCGAGCGCGCTGCGCCTGCTCGACGAGGGCGCCGCCGTCGCGGCCTCCGACATCGCGGCCGACGGCCTGGACGCGACGCGGGCGCGGGCACAAGAGGCCGGCACCGCCGACCGTCTCACCCTCGTGCCGATGGATGTCGGCAGCGAGCATTCGGTGACCGACGGAGTGCGCTCGGCAGTCGAGCAACTGGATGGCCTTGACTCGTTGGTCAACGCGGCGGGCATCCTGCGGGCCGCGCACACCCACGAGACGAGCCTCGAACTCTGGAATCAGATCGTCGGCGTGAACCTGACCGGCACCTTCCTGGTGGTGCGCGCGGCGCTGCCGGCGCTGCTGGCGAATTCCCGCAGCGCGATCGTGAACTTCAGCTCCACATCGGCCTCGTTCGCCCATCCCTACATGGCCGCCTACGCCGCGAGCAAGGGCGGCATCCAGGCCTTCACCCATTCCCTGGCGCTGGAATACGCCAAGCAGGGCCTGCGCGCGGCATGCGTTGCCCCGGGCAGCATCAAGTCCGGGATCACCGATGCCACCGGCGGATACATCCCGCAGGACGCCGACTGGTCGCTGTTTTCGCGGCTGATGCCGGTCCTGCCGACCACGACGGAGTCCAGCGGCACCGGAATGGCCGGACCCGAGGCGGTCGCCGGGGTGATCGCGATGCTGGTGTCCGACGATGGAGCCTGGATATCGGGCACTGAGATCCGCATGGACGGCGGCACGCACGCGTGAGCTGGCGGCAAACGGCTAGTTGACGCAGGGCACGCCGCCGCCGTCGATCGGCTTCCCCTGATCGGGCGTCGGGTAGGTCGTGGTGGTGCCGTTGTAGTAGTAGGACTTGGCCTTCGTCGACGTGGTGGTGGTGCTGGTGCTCGTCACGTCGTCCATCTGGGTGTCGTCCGGTGTGGGGACCGAGAAATTGGTGTCCACCGTGACCCGGATGTGGCCGGGCTGGACGCCGGGGCTGGGCTGGCTGGGCGCGTCGAGGCCCAGCAGGTTGGCCACGTTGCGCGCATCGGTCTGCGCGCCGGCGCCGTACTCGATCGAGCTGGTGGTCGGCTCGCCGGACTCGCGGTCGCGGACCTGGCCCGGGGTGTAGCCCTTCTTTTTCAGGGCGCGCGATACCTCGGTGGCGAGCCCGCTCATGCTGCCCGAGTTGACCACGTCGACGACCGTGGACGGATCGGGCTTGACGGCCGTCGTGGTGGTCGCGGCGGTCGGTGCGTCGGTGCCGATCGCCGCCGCCACCTCGGCCTTGATCGCGGCCGGGTCGACGATGTTGACGTCCTGGCCGTCGATGTTGTCGTAGCGCACCACCGGCAGCGTCCGGAATTCCAGGTTGCCGCCGGCGAGCCCGCCCAGCCGCTGGATCATGTCGTCGTTCCAACCGGACGAGAGCACCACGTCCTTGCGCGCCACCGCCATCAGGTTCTTGAGCTTGTCGATGTTGGTGAAGGTGCCCGCGGCCTGCAGCTCCTGCATGACCGACGAGATGAACGCCTGTTGCCGGTGGGTGCGGTCCAGGTCGCCGTTGTCCAGGCCGTGCCGCTGCCGGACGAACGACAGCGCCTCGGAGGCGTCCAGCCGCTGGCGCCCCGCCGGGAAGTCGGCGCCGGAATACGAGTCGTAGACGGCGTGGTTCAGGCACACCTCGACGCCGCCCAGCGTCTGCGCCAGGTCGTAGAAACCGGCGAGGTTGACCTCGGCGAAATAGTCGATCGGGACGCCGGTCAGGCTGCGCACCGCGCGCAGGGTTGCCGCCCGGCCCGCCTCACGGCCCTTCGTCTCGAGCTCTTTTTGACTGCTCGTCCCCTGGTTGGCCAGCTTCTGCGCGACGTACTGCTTGGTCAGCCCGTAGGCCTCTTTGATCTTGATGTGGTTGTATCCGGGGACGCCGGTGAAGGGCACCCAGTCGTCGCGCGGGATCGAGAAGGCGACCACTTTGTTGTCGGCGCTGACGTGCACCAGGATCAGCGTGTTGGTGTTGTAGCCGCCGTCGTCGGAATCGCCCGCGTGCAGATGCTTGAGGATCGAATACGGCAGGTCGTTGCCGTCCTGATCCTTCCGGGAGTCCAGGCCGATCAGCAGGATGTTCATGTTGTCGCCGCTGGACCGCGGATCGTCGGGCTGCAGGGCGTTGGAAACGGTGATGCCGCCCAGCGCACCGTGCGCCACGTAGTACCCGGCGCCGGTCAGCCCGACCGCCGCCACGG
Organism: Mycobacterium sp. NTMscope_MAC_269; assembly: GCF_976985695.1. Classification (NCBI taxonomy): domain Bacteria; kingdom Bacillati; phylum Actinomycetota; class Actinomycetes; order Mycobacteriales; family Mycobacteriaceae; genus Mycobacterium; species Mycobacterium sp. NTMscope_MAC_269. The sequence goes on along the minus strand of NZ_OZ335668.1, from coordinate 3,734,422 downwards.
AAACCAGCGCGCCCAACGTGCGCGTCAGCCCTTTACGGATTCGAGAGGGTTGACGGACGGCTCGATGGCGGCGATGGGCGCCGCCCGAGCGGGCCATCACAAACCTCTGCCCACACCCAGCGCACCACCGGACCCCGCAACGGCGGTTAGCGGCGATGTCGCTTCGAGCATGGTGACAAGTATGCGTTAGCTTGCTGTGAAGGCCCCAATCGAGAGCGCCCGTCAAGGGCGTGCGCGAGGGGATTCAGCAGGCCCCGCGGGGGCGAGTCGCGACCACGATCGCCGCTCTACCTGCCGGTTTTCGTCGGACGCGGCGGTGATGATCGCCGGCCGGTCTCGGGCGGAGGACGCGTCGCGCCGAACTTGTTACCGCACGGATACCGGGTGCGGGACCGGCATCGCCCCGCACCGGCCAGCAAACCGTTGCCGTCAGCAGTACAGGTACTCGACGCGCCATCGTCCGTCGACGTAGTCGGCGCGGTACTGGCCGCCGAGCGCCGGGTTGGCATCGTGAATGACGCCAGAGCCGCCGATCCCGGGCGTGAAGCCCGGGGGATCCCACGCGATGGACACCGGGTGTGGCGGCATGGTCGGCGTGCAGCCGACTTGTTTCTTGACGTAGCCGTCGATGATCGCGCGCTCGGCGGTGGCCTGGTCCCCGCCATCCGGGGCAGGGGCGTTGGCGCACAGCGCATTTGCGCCGCAAGGGCGCTGGCCCACCGCGGCGAGCGCTACGTGCGCGGGCGCGTTCGTGGTCAGCATTGCCGTCGCGACCCCGACCGCCACCGTGATCCGGGCAGTTCCGCCGATACTCATGTCGTCTCCCAGCAGTGCTATCTGGCTTTGACCAGGTCCTCGCCCGACTTGTAAAAGAGCGTGATGTTGGTGCCGGTGACGATTTCGGCGAGGTAGACACCCGCCGGTTCGACCTCGTAGTAGTAGTGGGCGTTGCCCTCGGTATCCAGCGTCGAGGCGCACGGGTAGCCCGGCGCGCCGCATCGTTGCTTGATCGGAATCGCGAAAACGGCGAGCAACACGACGACGGCGATTCCGATGCCCAGCGGGATCTTGTGCACTGCCGACCTCGTTTGCGCCCGATTCACCACCGTTGGAGTGTAAGCGGCCGGCCGTCCACCGGCACCTGGTGCGCAGCGCGGCGTTCTCCAGGCCGGCGGCGTTTTGAGGGCCGGGTGTGGCGGGTACGCGGACTTGAGCCGATTGAAGGACTGAGCATGAGCGATACGGACCTCAGGCCGCTTTCGGCGGAGCGGCCAGCCGACTCAGAGCCACCGGAGCCGGGGACGCCGGGCGAGACGCCGGAGCGGCTCACCCCGCCGGAGACGCCCGAACGGCTCACGCCGACAGAACCGCCGGAGCGCTTGACGCCATCGGAACCGCCCGAGCGTCACGCTCAGTGACGAACGTGACCGAAAAGGATCGGAGGACAGACATGCGTGCCGAGGAAGGCGACGAATCGGTCAAGGACTACGCGAATGAAGGCCGGGAAACCCTGGGTCGCATCAAGGCGTCCCAGCACGCGGGTGGCCGGCTGGGCGACATCGCCCGACGGTTCGCCGCTTTGTGGCGGGGCCAGCGCGGGCAGCAGGGCACCGAGCCACCAGCCTAAACCCTTGCGACATAACCTATTTCGAGACGGGAGCGGGGTGCCGGTGAATCCATGGGGCCGCCTCTTCGAGCTGGGCGGCCAACTGCAGGAGGCGGCCGTCGGCGCCGAGCTTCCCCACGAATTGCACACCCAGCGGTAGGCCGTCCTGTGTCCAGTGCAGTGGGACGCTGATCGCCGGACGCCCGGTGAGGTTGGCCAGTTGGGTGTAGGGCACCCAGCCCAGGCTCTCTTGGATGAGGTCGTCCAGAATTCCGCTGAGGCCCATGAGTTTTCCGGCGTGCAGCCTGCTGATCACTCGGGCCGCCCGCTGCAACACCGCCGACGTCGCTGTGGCGCCCACCTCCAGGGGCGGGGTGGCCAGGGTCGGGGTCAGGAAGAAGTCATAGGCGCCGTGGAACTCGGCCAGGGACTGGATGTAGTTGTTTCTGTTTTCCAGCGCGGACATGACCGCCAGGACACCGCCGGATCGGCCGAGTTCACCGATGGCCAACGTGTCGGCCTCGAAATCGCTGTCTTTGGCGCCGGTTCGCCGCTTGATATCGGCGACTTGTTGGTGAAGCTGCGCGAACCAGATGGTCAAAAAGTCACGACCCAACGCCGCGTCATCGTAGGGCGGCGCGACCTCGTCGACCTGATGGCCCAATTCGCCCAGTAGGGTCGCCGCCTTCTCGACCGCGGCGACGGCCTCCGGGCTCGGTCGCGGGTTGATCGCCGAGCGCGCCGAATACCCGATTTTCAACCGCTGCGGACGGCGCTGGATCAGTCCGCTGAATGGCTTGTCGGGCAACGCGACTCGGTAGGCGGCGCCCGGATGGTGCCCGACGATCGCGTCGTAGAGCGCGGCGCTGTCGCGCACGGTACGCGACAGCACCCCCTGGGTCGCCATCCCCAACAGCATCTCGCCGGTCTGCGGGCCGTAGGGCGCCAGGCCGCGGCTGGGCTTGAGGCCGACGAGTCCGTTGCAGGCGGCCGGGATTCGGATCGACCCGCCACCGTCGTTGGCCCCGGCGGCCGGAACGACGCCGGCCGCCACCGCCGCCCCGGAGCCCCCCGACGAACCGCCTGGCGTGCGCTTGGTGTCCCACGGGTTGCGGGCCGGGCCCCAGTAGTCGGGCTCCGTGACGCCCTTGGCCCCGAATTCGGGGGTGTTGGTCATCCCGAAGATCACCAGGCCCGCGTCCAGGAACCGCTGCGTGATCAGCGCGTGCCGGTCGGCCACCTCATTGGCCAGCGACCGGGACCCGCACGACGTCGGAAAACCGCGGTACTCCTGGCCGAGATCTTTGAGCAGGAAGGGGACACCGGCGAACGGCCCGCTCAGACGCGGATCGGCGGCCTGGGTGTCGGCGACATCGTCGAGCTGACGGACGATGGCATTCAACCGCGGGTTCACGGCGTCGGCGCGTTGCCGTGCCAACGCGAGGAGTTCGGCAGGGGCGACCTGCTTGCGTTCGACAAGCTCGGCCAGCGCGGTCGCATCCAGCGACATGTACTCGTCGAGATGCATGTCTTCTCCTTCGCTCCGGTCCGTGCGGCGCGGCGCCGACCCCGCCCAGCCTCCTCTAAATTGACGCCGCTGCACGCTGTTGCCGTCAAGCGAATGCGGCCGCTGGTTGCGGGCGCCTTAGTATCACCTGGTGCCCACGGCAGCTGAACCGTTTACGATCCGGGGTCCCGGCGGGGTCCAGATCGTGGCCGACCGTCTCGGGGATCCTCAAGCCCGCGCTGTGGTGTTCTTGCACGGCGGCGGGCAGACGCGTCGTTCGTGGGGCAAGGCCGCTGCCGCGGTAGCCGCGCGGGGGTGGCAGGCTGTCACCGTCGACCTGCGTGGCCACGGCGAATCGGACTGGTCCGGTGACGGCGACTATCGCGTCGTCAGTTTCGCCGCCGACGTCCAGGAGGTGCTGCGCACGCTGCCTGCGCGACCGGTGTTGGTCGGCGCCTCGCTCGGCGGGTTCACGTCGATGCTGCTCGCCGGGGAGCTGTCCCCGGGCATCGCGAGCGCGGTCGTGTTGGTGGACATCGTCCCGAACATGGACCAGTCCGGGGCCGACCGCATACACGCCTTCATGGCGGAGCGAGTGGAGTCGGGGTTCGGCTCACTGGACGAAGTCGCCGATGCGATCGCCGAGTACAACCCGCATCGACCGCGACCCACCGATCTGGATGGGCTGACCACCAATCTGCGTCGCCGCGGCGACCGCTGGTATTGGCACTGGGATCCGCAATTCATCAGCGGCACTGCGGCATTCCCTCCGTTCGAGGTCACCGACCCCGACCGGATGCACGCGGCCGTGGAGGCGATCCTGAGCGGCGGGGTGCCGATGCTACTGGTCCGCGGGCAGATGAGCGACCTCGTCAGTCAGGAGCGCGCCGACGAATTCCTGACGCGTTTCCCCCAAGTCGAATTCACCGATGTCCGAGGTGCCGGGCACATGGTCGCCGGCGACCGCAACGACATCTTCGCCGGCGCCGTGCTGGACTTCCTTGCCCGGCATGTCGACGCCGGATGAACCACCCGCACGGAACCGGCTGGCCGCCAGCCCATCTGAGGCGAGTGACGCTGTTACGATCTGCCGGGGGCAAGCGGAGGGGGACGGCGTGACCATGCCGTGGTTGCGGGGACTGGGACTCGTCGGGGCCGTGCTGGTGGCCGCGACGACGGTGGCGAAAACTGCTGCGGCAGCGCCACCCCCGGCTCTGCCGTCGCCACCCCCAACGCCGGGCATGGGAGTCGATCATGAATCCGGTAGATGCACAGCGGGATTCGCGGCCCAGGGTGCCGACGGCAGTTACTACCTGATGACCAGCGGGCACTGCGACTCGCACGACGGCGCGGAGTGGACGTACGGCAACGATGCTCCGCTCGGCAAGATCTCTGCCAGCGAGCACGAGGGCGCCAAGAGGGACGCCGCGATCATCCGCCTCGAGCCGAGTGTCGGCATGCCGGTGGGCGACGTCGGCGGAAGGTATCAGGTTCGGGATGTGTTGAGCCACGCACAGATTCAGCCCGGAATGCCGTTCTGCAAGATCGGTGCCGTCACCGGTGAGACGTGTGGCGCCGTCAAAGGCATCGACGGTGACGTGGTCGAAGCCAGCGTCTTCAGCCTGGACGGCGACAGCGGGAGCCCCGGCTTCGTGATGAACCCGGACGGCACCGTGAGCGCGGTCGGGCTGTTGATGTCCTCGCCCGACGGCGACGACTACACGACCTACTTCATGCTGATCAATCCGCTGCTGGACAGGTGGGGGCTGCGCGTTCTCCCATGAGAGATTTCATGGGACCCAGCGCATCCGAGGACGCGTGACGCAGCGTTTGCAGTTCTCGGGTATGGGGTATGCGGGCGACCGGCCTCGAACTCGTCCGAGAGCCAGCGGAACCAGCGGCACGAAGGGGAGAGTAGTGAAGCGTGGGATCGTCGTCGGCGTTGCCGGTGTGGGCCTGGTGATCGCGGCCAGCGCCGGTTGTTCGAGCAACAAGTCCGGAACGGGCTCGTCCGGTTCGTCGTCGTCGCCGGCCGCAGCAGGCCCGCTGGTGATCGTCGACGGTCAGAATCAGAACGTCAGCGGGCAGGTCACGTGCACCGCCGCAGGTGACAACACCAACATCGGCATCGGCGACCCGACCGCCGGGCTCGGCGCCGTGGTCAGCAATGGCAATCCGCCGCTGGTCCATTCGGTCGGGTTGGGCACCGTCAACGGTGTTGCGCTCGGCTTCTCCGACGCCGCTCCCAGCCAGGGTGGCAGTGCCGGGGCCGCGGTCAACGGCAAGACGTGGGCGATCAAGGGCACCGCGACGGGTGTCGACATGAGCAACCCGCAGCAACCACAGCAGGTAACCAAGCCATTCGAGTTGGACGTCACCTGCCCGTAGCGCAGGCCATCGACACCCGAGGGGAACGCAGCTATGTCTATGAAACGCGTCGCCAGCGCTGCCGCGGTGGCCGCCGGCCTGAGCATCTCCATGGCCACCCTGAACGCCGGTGCGGCCTACTCCGCTCCACTTGACCCACCGCCACCATGCCCGAACTGCCACGGCGGTGGCGGTGGCGGAGGCGGCGGGGGTGGTAACCCCGGCGGGCCGGGTGGACAGCCGGGCGGCCCCGGTGGCGGTGGTCAGCAGGGCGGGGGAAACACCCCGCCGCAAGGTGGCCAGAACAGTCCGCCGCAAGGTGGCCAGACCAATCCGCCCCCGCAAGGCGGCCAGAACAGTCCGCCGCAAGGCGGCCAGACCAACCCGCCTCAGGGTGGGCAGAACAGTCCGCCGCCGCAGGGCGGGCAGACGAACGCGCCACCTCAGGGCGGTCAGAACACGCCGCAGCCGAATGAGCGCGGCCAAAACCCGGCGCAGACCGGCCAGAACGCGCCGTCCCCCAACCAGGACAACCAATACCCGCCGCAGCCGGGGCAGAACACACCTCCGAATGAGCGCGGTCAGAACCCGCCGCCGCAGGGCGGGCAGACCAATGCCCCGGCGAACACCCAGAACCCGCCGCCGAACGAGAGGCAGCGGTACGCGTCGCTCAACCCGCCGAGCACGCAGCCGCCGCACCCGCCCTACATTCCGCGCCACGACGTGGTCTCGGCCAACGCGCAGATCGGCGGCCCCGGCGGTCCGAATGTCCAATTCAGCATCCCGGGCCGCGGGGCACCCCCGCCGCCGCGCCAGCACGGCTATGGCTGGAACGACGGCCCGGCTCCGGGCCACCCGCCGCCGCACTGGGAGGGCCCGCCGCCCCCGGGCGGCTGGGACGGTCCGCCGCCTCCGGGTGGCTGGAACCGGCCGTGGGCCGGGCCACCGCGCGATGTGGCCTCGGCACGAGGCGATTTCGGGCCCTTCAGCTACAACACCTTTACCGCCATCCCGGTCTTCAACTGGCAGTACGGCGGCTGGGGTTACTGGTTCTTCGGTGTGTGGGTGCCCCTGTACTGATCGTGTACTACTGCGGGTGGGTGGCGACGTAGTCGGCGGCCGGGATCGGTGACGACGCGTCGTAGCCGATGGGCAACAAGACGTCGCCCGCCGTGGTGCGGCAATAAACGTCCCAGCGGTAGTACGCGGCAAACGCGGCGGGATCGGCCGCAATCAGCGCCGCGTATTGGTCGACCGCGTGCACGTATTCGCTGGCGTGGTTGTAGCCATAGATGGCGCGATCCCGGTCGTTGGCAAAGCCGTTGGCGGCCAGGTAACGGCCCGCCGCCAGGATGCTGTCGCGGGGTGAGTGGATATCGCCGCCCTGCCCGTAGCCGGCGAACGTCGACGGCAGGAACTGCATGGGGCCCTGCGCGCCGGCGGTGCTCGCGCCCACGATGCTGCCGAACCGGGTCTCGATGAAGTTGATCGCGGCCAGGTAGTTCCAGCTGACGCCGGACTCGGACTCCGCCTGGTGGTAGTCGTTGAGCAGCTCGTCGGCGGGGGGCGGGGCCTCGATGTGCCACGCCGGCAACGTGGCTCGCACGGGGGTCAGCGCGGTGAGTTGTCGACGAGCGTCGACGTTGCGGTCGTAGACATCGGCCAGCTCCGCCGGGATCCGCGGGCGGGTCGCCGCATCCCATTCGGGATGGCGCCCGATGGCGCGGTAGGCCGCCTGCACGCGGTGCGCGGCCGCCGTCAGCGCCGGCTCCGGAGTCCCTGGCTCGCGCAGCGCACGCTCGTCGGCGACGAGGTCGTCGGCCAGCTGCACGGGATCTGACGCCAGAAGCGGCTGTGCGCCGCCGGGCGTGCCCGCGTCGACGGGCACCATGCGCGACGTCGGCGCGGGCCGCCCGGCCGTGGCTGGGCCGGTCGCGGCCGTCGGGTGCGACGTCGAACAGCCGACGAGCGCGACCATGACCGCGCCGAGAACGAGCGGCGCGGTGTACCGGTCACGGCCCACGGCGATCACGTCCGTCCATTGCCTCGATCCCCCATGGCTCCGGCTGGTTGGCCTGACAGCGAGTCTGTCGCATCCGACTGCGTGACAGCAATGCCGATCAGGGCTCAAACTGGTTGATATGCGCGACCGCGAGACGATCGATTCTGAATTGCGGCGCATCGCTGTTGGGCGCCGGTCAATCCGCGAGCAGGGCGGTCAACCGTCGTCCCAGGAGGTCGACGAACTGCTCGACGAGCTGCTGGCCCACAGCACAGGGGCGCCCGTCGTGCATGCGCCTGGCTTGCCTGAGACCCAGGTGGCCACCGGGCCCCCGCCGCGGCGCGGCGTGGCCACGCTCCTGCGGCGTAGCGGTGTGCTGCGCCGCCTGGGCCTTATGGCGGCGTTGCCGCTGTCGTTGGTGGCCGTCGCCGCCGCGTCGATTGTCATATTCGCCGTCCGTCACCAGGATTCGCCGGCGCAGCCGACGGAACCCCCGCCACCGGCGGCGTCGCCACCCAGTCGACCGGCCACGTCGCTGGCACCCGGCCGGATGGCGCCCCATGCGCCGCCCGCCCCACGGACGGGCGTCGCCGACACGGCGTTCATCGCCGCGTTGAAGCACGAAGGCGTACCGATTCCCAGCCAGGATTACGCGATGGCCCAAGGGCACGCGGTCTGCGATTTTTTGGCGCACCAACACAATTTCTCGGATGCGGTCGGATTCGTGCAGCGATCGTCGATCTGGGACGCGGATCAAAGTACCCATGTCACCGCGGGCGCGATCGTCGCGTACTGCCCTCAGTCCCTACCCTCTGCCTCAAACGAGATGCAGCCGGCCTATCAGGACGCGCTGTCCGATCTGCAGGCCATCGAAGGAAAACTGCGGGACATCCAAGGTGACCTGGACAACCTTCCAGGCCACCCGTGAGCTGATGGGCCGCGGTCTCGCTGCGGCTCGAAAATCGTTGTCCTGCAGTCTGGTATCTCAAGGCGTCGAGGAGCACATGCAGCCGTGACACTGCTCTTGCTGGTTCTCAAAGTCGCGTTGATCGCCTTTGTCGTCGGAGGCACCATCGCTTTGATCACCCGCGGGATCAGGCGTTCACGAGCGAACAGATTGGATCCGCGGTGGAAGGGACCCAGCGGGCAACCCGGGTATGAGGCATCCGCCCTTGGCGCCATGCCCAGCACACCGCTTCCCGAATGGGCGTACTGGGACGAGGACGACGACAATCACGGCGAGGGCGCGGCGCGTTGAGCACGCCAACGCCGGATTGAGCTGGCGACCGCTCGCGTACCAAAACGCACCATTCGCGAGCTCCGCCCTCCACGACGACGCGACCCGAGCGGCCGGCACCTCCGCCGGCCTGAGTCGACGCGTAGCTCGGGCGGCATCACCCCTGCCGTAGAATCGTCGTGGCTTATCGAGCCAGCCCTGGCCGCGTTAGCTCAGTTGGTAGAGCGTCGCTCTTGTAAAGCGGATGTCGAGAGTTCGAGTCTCTCACGCGGCTCCATTCCTGTCGGTACTCAGGGATAGCGTCGTCTTGTGTCAACGACCTGTCTCGGGTGCGGCATCGATTCCGAAGGCCCTCGACGAAAGGTGTTCTGCACCAACGCATGCCAACAGTCACACCTCCGCCGCTTGCTCTTGGAGGCCTGGCTCGACACTGGAGTCTGTGCACGCCTAATCGGTCACTGCTCGCTGTCGATCACGCGTGCTGAGCGCACCGTCCGTGACGAGGGGCGCCGGCGTCCGGGCAGTGGGATCCGGTCGGCGATGTTGCTGAGCGGGTTGACCACCATGGTGAGCGCGATGACGGCGTCTTGCAGGGTGGCGATCGCGGGCTCGAGCGCCTCCATCCCGGGCGTGAGCCGCGCCAGGGTGTCGGCGACGTCGGCGAGCTGGTCGAGCGGTCCGTGCTTCGCCGTCAGCTTGTCGACCAGGCCGCCTTCGCTGAGCAGCCGGTCGGCGAGCCCGTCCTCGGCCAGCAGGCGTTCGATCAGACCCTCCTCGGCGACCAACTGATCGGCCAGCCCGCCGGGCTGCAGCGTGCGTTGCAACGCGCCGCCCTCGGCGGTCAGGCGGTCGAGCAGTCCACCCTCCGAGGTCAGCAGGTCGACCACCCCGCCCGGGCGCAGCAGGCGGTCGAGCGGCCCGTCCGGGGCGACCGCCCGGCCCAGCGGGGCGTCGTCGTCGAGGAGCCTGGCGAGCCGGTTGGCACGCACGAGCGCGTCGTCGATCCCCAGCATCGACGTCATCGCGTTCGTGCCGACGGTTCCGTTCTCACCCAGGGCGCGCTTGGCCACGCCGACGGCCGCGCTTGCCACGCCCAGACCCGCGTCGGCCGCGGCCAGCCCGACCCGCGCGGGAGCGGTCGCCGCCGACACGATGCTTTTGGCGAGGTTCATTCTTCGAGTCTATTCACGACGCGGCCTGCGAAAGGGCGATCCGTCCCAAGGCAATGCGCTGACTCCTGGCAGACTACTAACAGACGGTTGACACTGAGCTTTCAGGAATCACACAATCTTTCCATAGGTAACTTCAAGTAAGGGACAGAAGCGCCTGATGACATCGCCAACTTCCAGCGACACCAAACCGGAGGCTCGTGTCCTCGTGGTGGACGACGAGGCCAACATCGTCGAGTTGCTCTCGGTGAGTTTGAAGTTCCAGGGCTTCGAGGTCTACACGGCGACCAACGGCGCCCAGGCGTTGGATCGGGCGCGCGAAGCCCGTCCCGACGCCGTCATCCTCGACGTGATGATGCCCGGCATGGACGGATTCGGGGTGCTGCGACGGTTGCGTGCCGACGGCATCGAGGCTCCCGCGTTGTTCTTGACGGCGCGGGATTCCTTGCAGGACAAGATCGCCGGGCTGACGTTGGGCGGCGACGACTATGTGACCAAGCCGTTCAGCCTCGAAGAGGTCGTCGCTCGGTTGCGGGTCATCTTGCGGCGTGCCGGCAAGGGCGGCGCCGAACCACGCAGTGCCCGACTGACTTTCGCCGATATCGAGCTCGACGAAGAAACGCACGAGGTGTGGAAGGCCGGTCAGCCGGTGTCGCTTTCGCCGACCGAGTTCACGTTGCTGCGTTACTTTGTCATCAACGCGGGCACGGTGTTGAGTAAACCGAAGATCCTCGATCACGTATGGCGTTACGACTTCGGCGGTGACGTGAACGTCGTCGAGTCCTACGTGTCGTATCTGCGCCGCAAGATCGACACCGGGGAAAAGCGGCTGCTGCACACGCTGCGCGGCGTGGGTTATGTGTTGCGCGAACCGCGCTGAGCGCGTGCGCGGCTGTCAACGGTAGCGAAGAATTGGGGAGATGGTCACTCAGCCTCGACGTGGATTGCCACTCCGAATAGGGCTCGTCGCCGCCACCTTGGTGCTGGTCGCCTGCGGCCTCGCCGTTTCCGGTGTCGCGGTCACCTCGATCCTGCGGCACAGTCAGCTCAGCCGGATCGATCAGACGCTGCTTGACGCATCCCACAGCTGGGCGCAGGCACCGCGTCGTCAGTCACCGCCACCGTACGAAGGCCCCGATCCAGGCCGGCCGCCGTCGAAGTTTTACGTGCGCGGCGTCAGCACCGACGGCACCCCCTTCACCGCCATCAACGACCGCAACGCCGAGCCCGCGCTGCCGGCCAACAACGACGTGGGTCCCAATCCGACGACGCTGCCCTCGGTGAATGGTTCGAACATTCATTGGCGGGCCGTCTCGGTGCACGGGCCACACGGCTTGACCACTGTCGCGATCGACCTGTCCGACCTCCAGCACACCGTCGGGTCGCTGGTCTGGCTGCAGATCGGCATCGGGGTGGCGGTGTTGGTCCTGGTGGGAATCGCCAGCTTCGCGGTGGTACAGCGCAGCCTGCGGCCGCTGGCCGAAGTCGAACGAACGGCCGCGGCCATCGCGTCCGGTCAGCTGGATCGCCGTGTCCCAGAACGTGATCCGCGAACCGAGGTGGGCCGGCTCTCGCTCGCCCTCAACGGGATGCTGGCGCAGATTCAGCAAGCGCTGGCTTCCTCGGAGTCCTCGGCCGAGAAGGCCCGCGGTTCCGAGGACCGGATGCGCCGCTTCATCACCGACGCGAGCCACGAGCTGCGCACCCCGCTGACCACCATCCGCGGTTTCGCCGAACTGTATCGCCAGGGCGCCGCCCGCGACGTCGCCATGTTGTTGTCGCGGATCGAGAGCGAGGCCTCCCGGATGGGCCTGCTGGTGGACGACTTGCTGTTGCTGGCCCGCCTCGACGTGCAACGACCACTCGAGCACAACCGGGTGGACCTGCTGGCGCTGGCCAGCGACGCGGTGCACGACGCGCAGGCGATCGATCCCCGCCGAACCATCACCATGAAGGTCCTCGACGGCCCGGGAACGCCGGAGGTGCACGGTGACGAAGCACGCATCCGGCAGGTGCTGAGCAATTTGATCGCCAACGCTTTGCAGCACACCCCGGAAAGCGCCGATGTGACGGTGCGGGTCGGCACCGACGGCGACGACGCGGTCCTCGAAGTGGCTGACAAGGGTCCCGGCATGAGCGAGCAGGACGCGACGCGGGTGTTCGAGCGGTTCTATCGCACCGACTCGTCGCGGGCGCGGGCCAGCGGCGGTACCGGTCTGGGTCTATCCATCGTCGAGTCGCTGGTGCGGGCGCACGGCGGTGTCGTCAGCGTGACCACCGCGCCCGGCGAGGGCTGCTGCTTCCGGGTGACGCTGCCGCGCATCAGTGACGTCCACGCGCAGAATGCGGTTCACGCCAACTGAGCCAGCGCCGCCTTGATCTTGGCCTGGGCCTCGTCCAGGGATTCCGGTGAGGGGTTGCGGTCGACGTTGGCGAAGCCGAAGTCGCTGAGGCTGCGGGTGGGGAAGACGTGCACATGCAGGTGTGGCACCTCTAATCCGGCGATGATCAGGCCGGACCGTTCGGTTCTGAAGGCCTTACACACCGCCTTGCCGATCAACTGACTCACGGTCCGTCCGAGGCTGCGGGTGGGGAAGACGTGTTCGGCGATGATCAGGCCGGACCGTTCGGTTCTGAAGGCCTTACACACCGCCTTGCCGATCAACTGACTCACGGTCATGACCCGGGCGAAGGCCGCGCCGTCGACGTCCTGCCAATTGTCGATCTCTTCGCGCGGCACGACCAGGGTGTGCCCCTGTGTCAGGGGCTCGATCGTCAGGAACGCGACGACGTCGTCGTCCTCGTAGACAAAGCGGCCGGGCAGTTCACGGTTGATGATCTTGGTGAAGATCGACGCCATGGGCACTCAGTCCTCCTTGCCGAACTGCATCATCTCGAGGTTCCAGTAGCCGCGCATGTTCGTGATCAGCCCGGTGTCGTTGACCTTGTAGGTGAACACCCCACGCACCGAGCTGGTCAGGCCGCCCTCGAACTTGCTGTTGAGCACCAAGATGTGGGCGATCTCGTCGGGCGAACTCGACGGAAAGGTCTCCTCGCAGGTGATGGAGAGCTGATTGGCCGCGATGTTGGTGTCGAAGAACGCGCCGACGGCCTCCTTGCCGCGCACGCCGGTGCCGTCGGGGTTGGTGACGGACTTGCCGATGGGGTCCTCGATGACGACGTCATCGGACATCAGCGCCAGCCAACCGGCCCGGTCGTGCGCCTGCACGCACCGCCACGAGGACTGCGACGCGGCCAGGGCCGGCGATGCCTGGGATTCTTGAGCTGCTGCTGCTTCGGTCATTTCTTCTCCTGTCACTAGATTGCGCACCTGGTGGCTCGGGATGAGTCAACCCGGTGGGCCTACGTGCGCCGATCGCGTTGTGGCGCAAAAAAGGAGCTCGACCGCGCACCGTCATGGCGCCGGTTGTTCCCGGCGCCATGAGGCGGCAGAAAGCCGGTCACTTAAAAGACGCGGCTGATGAGACGGGCGATTTACCGGTCGGCGTCGGTGAACCGGATGACGCCGCGAATGTTCTTGCCGTCCAGCATGTCCTGGTAGCCGTCGTTGATCTGCTCCAGCTTGTACTGGCGGGTGATCATGTCGTCCAGGTTCAGCTTGCCGGCCTTGTACATCGACAGCAGCTGCGGGATGTCGTACTGCGGGTTGCCGCCACCGAAGATGGTGCCCTGCAGGTTCTTCTGCATCAGGGTCAGCATCGCCAGGTTGAGGTTGACGTTGGTGTCCAGCAGGCTGCCGATGGCGGTCAGCACGCAGGTGCCGCCCTTTTGGGTGATGTTGAGGTAGTTGTCGACGTCGGCGCCCTGCAGCTCACCGACGGTGACGACGACCTTGTGGGCCATCAGGCCGTAGGTGACCTCGGCCATGCCCGCCATCGCGGCCATGATGTCGGGGTAGACGTGGGTGGCGCCGAACTTCAGCGCCTGGTCGCGCTTCCATTCCACCGGGTCGATCGCGAAGATGTAGCGGGCGCCGGCGTTGACCGCGCCCTGCAGCGCCGCCATGCCGACCCCGCCGACGCCGACGATGGCGACGTCTTGGCCCGGCCGGATGTCCGCGGTGCGGACCGAGGAACCGTAGCCGGTGGTGACGCCGCAGCCGACCAGCGCGGCGACTTCGAACGGGACCGACTCGTCGATCTTCACCACCGAGCTGCGGTGCACGACCATGTAGGGGGAGAACGTGCCCAGCAGCGTCATGGGGAAGACGTTCTGGCCGCGCGCCTGGATGCGGAAGGTGCCGTCGGAGACCGCGGCACCGCCCAGCAGGCCGGCCCCCAGGTCGCACAGGTTGCGCATGCCCGCCTGGCAGGTCGGACACTGCCCGCACGACGGGATGAACGACAGCACCACGTGGTCACCCGGGGCGATGTCTTCGACGCCGGGGCCGACCTCGGTGACGATGCCCGCGCCCTCGTGGCCGCCCAGCACCGGGAAACCGGCCATCGGGATGCCCCCGGTGACCAGGTGATGGTCGGAGTGGCACATGCCCGCCGCTTCCATCTGGATCTTGACCTCATGCGCTTGCGGGTCGCCGATCTCGATTTCCTCGATGGACCAGGGCTGGTTGAACTCCCAGATCAGTGCGCCTTTTGTCTTCACGATGGTCCTGACCCCATTTCGCCTTTGAATTGATCAGCGCTGACCGGCCCCTTCATGCCGGCCAGCGAGGTGACGGGTACCACAGGCACCCTTGTCGCGTCAGCATAGCGCGTGCAACAAATCAAATGCTTGGTTGGCTCCGCGCTCCGCCATCGGCTCCCCGATCACCAAATCGGTGACGGCGCCTCGCCCAGCGGGTAGTAGCCGGGCAGCTTCTCACCGGCGATGCTGCGTTCGATGCGCCTCTGCATGCCCTCGCTCAAGTCGCCGGATTCGATGAGCTTGCCGAACGTGTAGGCGACGTGGCCGAAGTCGAAGAAGTCCCGCTGCCACTCGATGAGGTTGTCGCCGTTGAGCCGGAACCAGCTGCCGCCGATGCCATAAATCTCGTCCCGGGTGCCGTCGGTCTTGTTGACGATCTGTTTCCAGAAGCCGACGATCTCGCCCTGCTTCTCGTCGATGAGCACTTTCTGGTACTCGTACACCCAGTTCTCCAGGCCCTCCATCTCGAGGCCGAGGGCGATGTCGCGGATCTCGTCGACGCCGACGCACATCACGTCTTCCTTGGGGCCGATGTTCCATCCGTAGGTGGCGTCTTGGGTGTAGAAGTCCGCCAACGGCCGCCAGTCACCGGCCTTTTCGCAGTCCTTGTTGGCCTGCAGCCAGCGGTCGACCCATGCCTCGAGATCCTCGCGGGAGTGTGACGCCATGTCCTCAGTCTTTCTCTTTGATGAATAGTGCTTGCGTTGGGCACATATCGACCGCGCGCTCGACTTCGTCGCGGGCGTCTTCGGGCGGCTCGGGGTCGAGGATCTCGACCTTGCCCCGCTTGGGCACCCGGAAGTAGTCGGGTGCCTCCAGTTCGCACATGGCGTGGCCCTGACACAAATCCAGATCGGCTTCGATCCTGAATCCACCTGAGGCCATGAGAAATTGCTCCTTACGCGTTGCGTTTGCGGTAGCGGACCTTGGCCGGCCGGGCCAGCTGCACGACCATCTTCGAGTGGTCGTTGTGATAGCTGTCCGCCGGTTGCGCCATCTCGAAGTCGTACTCGCGCAACAGGACCGAGAAGATCGCCTTGATCTGCATCTGGGCGAACGCCGCGCCGACGCAGCGGTGCCGGCCCGCGCCGAAGGGGATCCAGGTCCACCGGTTGACGATGTCGGCCTGCTCGGGCTTGTTGTAGCGGTCCGGCTTGAACGCATCCGGGTCGGGAAAGTCCTCGGGAATCCGGTTGGAGATCGCCGGGGACGCCGCGACGTAGTCGCCGTTGTGAATCGGGAAGCCCTCGACCTCGAACTCGCCCTGGGCCACCCGCATCAGGATGATGAGCGGCGGGTGCAGCCGCAGCGTCTCCTTGACCACGTTGTCCAGCTTCGGAATCGACCGCAGCGCATGGAAACTCACCTCCTGGCCGTCGGCGTAGAGCTCCTCGAGCTCGGCCAGCACCTCGGCGTACACCTCGGGATGGCGGATCAACTCGATCAGGGTCCACGCCGAGGTCCCCGAACTGGTGTGGTGCCCGGCGAACATCAGTGAGATGAACATTCCGGTGACCTCGTCGGCGGAGAACCGCGGGTTCCCGTCCTCGTCGTTGATCGACACGAGCACGTCGAGCATGTCGCGGTCGCTCTTGTCCTTCGGCGGGTTGGCCAGCCGCTCGTTCATGATCTCCTGCACCAGCGCAACGAGTTTGACGCGGGCCTCGTCGCGACGCCGGAAACTCTCGATCGGCAGGTAGGGGTCGACGTAGCACAACGGGTCAGTGCCGCGTTCCAGCTCGTGGTAGTACTCGGCGAACCGGTGGTCGAGCTGGTTGCGGAATTTCACGCCGATCAGACACGCCGTCGAGGTGTAGATGGTCAGCTCGGAGAAGAAGTCGAGCAGCTCGATCTCGCCCTCGTCGCCCCAGTCGGCGATCATCCCCTTCACTTGAGCCTCGATGGTCGCGGCGTGGCCCTTCATCTGCTCCCCGCGCAGCGCCGAGTTGTGCAGCATTTCCTTGCGCCGCTCCGGGCTGGCGTCGAACACCACGCCCTTGCCGAAGATCGGCGCCATGAACGGGTACGCCGCGGCCTGGTCGAGGTCCTCGTCGGCGGACCGGAAGAAAAACTCGTTGGCGCCCGCGCCGGAGAGCAGGATGACGTGCTTGCCGGCCAGCTGGAACCACCCGACGTCGCCGCACTCGTCGCGGACCCGCTTCATCAAACCGATTGGGTCGGTGCGGAATTCCTCGAGATGGCCATGCTCTTCTTCACCGCCGGAAACCCGCGGCACGATAGCTGTGCTGGTCATTGTCCTGGCATCCCCTCTTCGCCGAGTGCGAGCTTCTGGCGATCTTTGTTGTTGGCCAGCGGAGCTTCGGGCTGAAGCTCCATGTTGGCAACGAAGCCACCGCGCGGTGTCTCGGCGACGAACGCGATGGCTCGTGCCAAATCCGCTGCGCGCAAGAAGTAGTCGTGACGGGCCTGGCCCCACTTCGCCCAGTCTTCCAGTGCGGGGCCGATCTTTTCGGCGGGCAGGCTCCAGCCCATCGACGTCTTCGTCGGGCCCGGATGCACGATCGAGGCCCGCACGCCGGTGCCCTCGAGCTCCATCTGAAAGTTGGTGACCATCGCGACGAGAGCCGCCTTGGCCGCGCCATAGGCGCCCATGTGCGGCCGCTGGCGCAGCGCGACGTCGGAGCCGACGAAGATCAGGTCACCCCGCTGCCGCTCCAGCATGCCGGGCAGCACCGCGGCGGCCAGCCGGTTGGCGCCGACGAGATGGATCTGCAGCTGGGACTCGAATTCGTCGGTGGTGATCTCGGCGAGCTTGCCAAAGTAGGTGTCGCCCGCCCCGGCGACCAGTACCTCGACGTCGCCTAGCGCATCGACCGACTGTGCCACAAAGGATTTCACCGAATTCGGGTCGGTGACGTCCAGGTGGAACCCGACCGCTTCGCCGCCCTCGGCGTTGATCTTGCCGACGATGTCGTCGAGCTTTTCCACCCGGCGCGCGCCCAGGGCGACCGGGAAGCCGTGCGCCGCGAGTTCGATGGCGGTGGCCTCCCCGATGCCGGAGGAGGCGCCGGCCACGATGGCGGGCCGGCGTTCGGGCAGGGGCTCAAAGCGGGGCATTCAGCGGACCTCCACGCTCATTGGTAGGTGGGCGAATCCGCGGACATTGCTGGAGTGGACGCGGACGGCGTTGGCCTCGTCCACTTCGTAGCCGCGGATTCGCTTGAACAACTCGGTGAGCGCCACCCGGGCCTCCATCCGCGCCAAATGCGCGCCCAGGCAGAAGTGTGCGCCGCTACCGAAACTCAATAGCTTGGGCCCGATTTCGCGCCCGATCACATAATTGTCAGGGTTGTCGAACACCCGCTCGTCACGATGGCCCGAACCGGGCAACAGCAGCAGGACGTCGCCGTCGGGAATGGTGGTGTCATAAAGGGTGAGCTCGCCGGACACGGTGCGGGCCAGGATCTGGCTGGAGGTGTCGTAGCGCAAAGTCTCCTCGACCCACAGCGGCACCCGAGACAGGTCGTCATAGACCGGCGTCAGCTGATCCGGGTTCTTGTGGCCCCAAAAGGCGGCGTTGGCAAGCAGTTTGGTGGTGGTTTCATTTCCCGCGATCACCATGAGGAACATGAAGCCGAGCACCTCGTCATCGGTGAGCCGGTCGCCGTCGATCTCGGCTTCCAGCAGCGCCGACGTCAGATCGTCCGTCAGTTTCTCGCGCCGCTCGGCCACCATCCCCTGGTAGTAGACGATGAGGTTGAGCGAGGCCTCGACGGCCTCCGGGGGCACATCGGTGACGCCCTCCTCGCGGTGCATCACCCCGTCGGCCCACGCGCGGACCTGGTCTCGATCGGGCTCGGGGACACCCATCAGCTCGGAGATGACGTCCATGGGCAGCTTGCCCGCGAACTCGTCGACATAGTCGACGGTGCCGTTTTTCGCCTTGGCCAGCATGGTGTCGAGGTGCTGCGTCGCGATCTCGGTGACGCGGGGTTCGAGTTCCCGAATCCGGCGGGGGGTGAAGCCCTTTGAGACCAGCGTGCGCAGACGCAGGTGGGCGGGATCGTCCATCGCGAGAAAGCTCATCGTCTTGCTGGCGTGCGGGCCGCGCGACGCTGGATCCAGCGACACGCCGTACTTGTTGGACAGCGTGGTGCTGTTGCGGAAGCCCTGCAGCACATCTTGATGCCGCGACAGCGCCCAGAACTTCAGTTCCTCATTGCGATACAGCGGGGCATCGTCGCGCAGCCGCTTGTAGTACGGGTACGGATCCTCGTGAAAGTCGTAATCGTAGGGATCCAGGACCAGCTCGTGGTCGCCAACGTGGACGGTCATCGCTTAGGTTCCTGCCTTACGTCTCGGGGCTTGTGTCTTTGGCGCCGGTCAGGATCAGCCGCACCACGTAGGCCAGCCGGTCGGCGATCTCGCGGTAGCTGAATTCGCCACTGCCGCCCTGGACCAGCGCGCCGAAAAACGACATCTCCAAGGCCGACACGGTAGTGGGATCGGCGTTGGGGCCCATCGCGGAGGTGATCCGCCGGTGGATCTCCACGCCGATGCGGTCGCGGGCGGCACGCACCGCGGGGTCCGCTCCGCCGCTGAGCAAGGCCGTCGTGCAGGCGGCGCTGACTTCGGGTTCATCGGCGACCACCAGGGCCAGGTGGCGCAACACCTGTTCCACCCTGGTGGGCATCGGGTCGTTGACGTCGGTGAAGTAGGGGACCTGCCGCACCAGGTCCAGGTAGACCTCGGCGATCAAGTGATTCTTCGAGGAGAAGTAGGTGTAGGCGGTCGCGGGCGCGACCTTGGCACGGGCCGCCACCGCGCGCACGGTCAGGTCGGCATAGGACTTTTCGCGCAACGTTTCGATGCCGGCGGCCAACACCTTCCGGAAGGTCTCCTCTTGACGGCGATTGCGCGGCGCCTGACCGGTCTGGCGGTCGGCGTCGGATGTGATCGCCAGTGCATCGCTGGACACATGTCCAAGCTAATCGATGGTGTCGGCACGAAGCAAGTCCGTTCCGGCAACGTCATTGCTAATCAGCGATTTTGTGGCGATTTCGCGCGTCTGGCGGGATCGGCTCTTGCACCGCCGCTGACCGGGCGACTATGGTTCGATCGGACGATATCGGACAACTGTCCACTAGATTGGCGCGGCGGGTCGGCCGCGCACAGACAGGAGCGGGACATGGCCTTGCTGGCCGACGGCGTGAGCGAACTCTTCATCGACGGCAAGATGTCGGCCGGCAGCGCCGGCACCTTTCCCACGGTCAATCCGGCGACCGAGGAAGTGCTGGGCGTCGCCGCCAACGCCGACGCCGCCGACATGGACCGCGCGATCGACGCCGCGCGGCGCGCCTTCGATGAGACGGACTGGTCGCGCAACACCGAATTACGGGTGCGGTGCGTGCGCCAACTGCGCGAGGCGATGCAGCAGCACCTCGAAGAGCTGCGCGACCTGACCATCGCCGAAGTCGGCGCGCCGCGAATGCTCACCAGCATCGCTCAGCTCGAAGTACCGGTCAACGACCTGGCGTTCGCGGCAGACACCGCCGAATCCTACGAATACAACCAAGATCTCGGCGAGGCGTCGCCGATGGGCATCCGCACCCGGCGCACCATCGCGCGCGAGGCCGTCGGCGTTGTCGGCGCCATCACCCCGTGGAACTTTCCCCACCAGATCAACCTCGCGAAGATCGGGCCGGCCCTGGCCGCCGGAAACACCGTCGTCCTCAAGCCCGCGCCCGACACCCCCTGGTGCGCCGCCGTGTTGGGGGAGCTCATCACCGCGCACACCGATTTTCCGCCCGGCGTCATCAACATCGTCACCTCCGACGACCACGGGGTGGGGGCGTTGCTATCGAAAGACCCGCGGGTGGACATGGTTTCGTTCACCGGGTCGACGGCGACCGGTCGCGCCGTGATGGCCGACGGCGCGGCGACCATCAAGAAGGTCTTCCTCGAGCTGGGCGGCAAGTCGGCGTTCATCGTCCTCGACGACGCCGACCTCGGCGGTGCGGTCGGCGTGGCCGCGTTCTCGGTGTGCATGCACGCGGGGCAGGGCTGTGCGATCACCACCCGGCTGGTGGTGCCGAGGGCGAAGTATGACGAGGCCGTCTC
This sequence comes from Mycobacterium sp. NTMscope_MAC_269, assembly GCF_976985695.1. NCBI lineage: Bacteria > Bacillati > Actinomycetota > Actinomycetes > Mycobacteriales > Mycobacteriaceae > Mycobacterium > Mycobacterium sp. NTMscope_MAC_269. Next base: position 3,713,788 of record NZ_OZ335668.1, on the reverse strand, counting down.
CATCGCGGCCGCGACGATGGGCGGCATCAGGGCCGGCGACCCCAGGGATCCCGGAACCATCTGCGGCCCAGTCATTTCGGCGCGCCAGCGGGATCGCATACAGGGTTACCTGGACTCGGCGGTCGCCGAGGGCGGGACGTTCGCCTGTGGGGGTGGCCGGCCGGCCGACCGCGAAGTCGGCTTCTTCATCGAGCCCACGGTGATCGCGGGGCTGGGCAACGACGCGCGCTGCGCGCGCGAGGAAATCTTTGGCCCGGTCCTGACGGTGATCCCGCACGACGGCGACGACGACGCCGTCCGCATTGCCAACGACTCGCCATATGGCTTGTCGGGCACCGTGTTTGGTGCTGACCCGGACAGGGCCGCCCGGGCCGCCGCCCGCGTCCGGGCGGGCACGATCAATGTGAACGGTGGCGTGTGGTACTCGGCCGATGCGCCCTTCGGCGGTTACAAGCAGTCCGGAAACGGACGCGAGATGGGCCTGGCCGGTTTCGAGGAGTACCTGGAAACCAAAACTATTGCGACAGCAATTAACTAGAGGAGCTACCGAACATGCGCTTCGAGAACAAAGTCGGCATCGTCACCGGGTCCGGAGGCGGGATCGGTCAGGCCTATGCCGAGGCGCTGGCCCGCGAGGGAGCCGCGGTGGTGGTCGCCGACATCAACGCCGAGGCGGCCGAGGCGGTCGCCAAGCAGATCGTGGCTGACGGCGGAACGGCCATCAGTATTCCGGTCGACGTGTCCGACCCGGCATCGGCCAAGGCGATGGCCGACCGCACGGTGGCCGAATTCGGCGGCATCGACTACCTGGTCAACAACGCCGCGATCTTCGGGGGCATGAAGCTCGACTTTCTGATCACCGTCGACCCCGAGTATTACAAGAAGTTCATGAGCGTGAACCTCGACGGCGCGCTGTGGTGCACGCGCGCGGTCTACAAGAAGATGGCCAAGCGGGGTGGCGGGGCGATCGTCAACCAGTCCTCCACCGCGGCATGGCTTTACTCGAACTTCTACGGGTTGGCCAAGGTCGGGATCAACGGACTCACCCAGCAGCTGGCCACCGAGCTCGGGGGTCAGAACATCCGGATCAACGCCATCGCACCGGGCCCCATCGATACCGAGGCCAACCGGTCGACGACGCCGCAGGAGATGGTTGCCGACATCGTCAAGGGAATCCCATTGTCGCGCATGGGACAGCCCGAAGACCTCGTCGGCATGTGTCTGTTTCTGCTGTCCGACGAGGCGTCCTGGATCACCGGCCAGATCTTCAACGTCGACGGCGGACAGATTTTCCGATCCTAGCCGCCGGCGACGATGCAGAGCGAAGCGATGAAAAGGAGTGGCGCATGACTGAAGCGCTCAAGCTGGGGTACATCGGGCTGGGCAATATGGGCGCTCCCATGGCCACCAAGATGACCGAATGGCCAGGCGGGGTAACGGTTTACGATATTCGGGCCGAAGCGATGACCCCATTGGCCGAAAAGGGCGCCGGCCTGGCCGACAGCATCGCCGACATCGCTGCCGCCGATATCATCCACATCACCGTCCTCAACGACGCCCAGGTGCGTGAGGTCGTCGACGAACTGGCGGCGCACGCCAAGCCGGGGACGGTCATCGCCATCCACTCGACCATCAGCGACACCACCGCCGTCGAACTCGCGGCCGAACTCAAACCGCAAGACATCCACATCGTCGACGCGCCCGTGAGCGGCGGGGCCGCCGCCGCGGCCAAAGGCGAGCTCGCCACCATGGTGGGCGCCGAGCGTGAGGTCTACGAGAAGATCAAGCCGGCATTCAAGCACTGGGCGGCGATGGTCATCCACGCGGGCGAGCCCGGAGCGGGCACCCGAATGAAGCTGGCCCGCAACATGTTGACGTTCACTTCCTATGCCGCGGCGTGCGAAGCCATGAAACTGGCCGAGGCGGCGGGACTGGATCTGCAGGCGTTGGGCCGGGTGGTGCGCCACACCGATGCGCTCACCGGCGGCCCGGGCGCGATCATGGTGCGCGAGGACATGAAAGACCTTGAGCCGGACAACTTCCTGTACGAGCCGTTCTTGCACACCCGCGGTCTGGGGGAGAAGGACCTGAGCCTGGCGCTGGCTCTCGGCGAGTCGGTGTCGGTCGATTTGCCGCTGGCCCAGCTGGCGCACGAGCGGTTGGCCGCAGGACTCGGGGTGCCACACACGGAGAAAGAGGCGTAATGGACGAACTGCGCAGCAAGGGCCTCGCAAAGATGAACGAGGTCTACGGGTGGGAGATGCCCAACATCGAAGGCGACGCGTACTTCGACCTGACCGTCGATCACCTCTTCGGCAGCATCTGGACGCGACCGGGATTGTCGATGCGCGACAAGCGCATCATGACGCTGACGGCCGTGACCGCAATCGGGAATCGCGACCTGGCCGAGATCCAGATCAACGCCGCGCTGCTCAACGGTGAACTCTCCGAGACCGAACTGAAGGAGATGGCCGTCTTCCTCACCCACTACCTGGGCTTCCCGCTGGGTTCGGCGCTCAACGGCGCTGTCGACGCCGTCGTGGCCAAGCGCAAGAAGGCCGCGGCAAAGGGCGCCGGCGAGGACAAGAAGGGCAACGTCGACGCCGCGCTGAAGATGCACTCGGGCGACAAGGGCGACTGATAGGCCGAGCGGACGCAGAATCGCAGATTTCGCCACCGAAACGCGCGATTCTGCGTCTGCTCGGCATCGGGGCCTGACCGGCCGCTAAAGTGACCTGTCGTGCGCGTCCTGGTGATCGGTTCCGGTGCCCGTGAGCATGCGCTGCTCCTGGCGCTCCGCAAAGACCCGCAAGTGACCGGACTGGCCATCGCCCCGGGCAACGCCGGCACGGCCCGGCTGGCCGAGCAGCACGACCTCGATATCACCTCGACGGAAGATGTCGTCGCCCTGGCGCGCGCGGTCCGCGCCGACCTGGTCGTCATCGGTCCCGAAGTGCCCCTTGTCCTCGGAGTGGCCGACGCGTTGCGATCCGCCGGCATCGTCTGCTTCGGCCCCGGCAAGGACGCCGCCCGCATCGAAGGCTCCAAGGCGTTCGCCAAGGAGGTCATGGCCGCGGCCGGCGTGCGCACGGCGACCACTGAAATAGTCGACAGCCCCGCCCTTTTGGACGCCGCCCTGGACCGCTTCGGCCCGCCGGCCGGGGATGCCGCCTGGGTGGTGAAGGACGATCGCCTGGCCGCCGGCAAGGGCGTCGTGGTGACCGCGGACCGCGGTGCGGCGCGAGCGCATGCCGCCGGGCTGCTCGAGGCGGGCCACCCGGTGCTGCTGGAGTCCTATCTGGACGGCCCCGAGGTGTCGCTGTTCTGCGTCGTCGACGGTGAGACCGTGGTGCCGCTGCTGCCGGCGCAGGACTTCAAGCGCGTCGGCGACGGCGACAACGGGCCCAACACCGGCGGCATGGGCGCCTACGCGCCGGTCCCGTGGCTACCCGACGAGGTCTATCGCGACATCGTCAGCAATATCGTCGAACCCGTTGCGGCCGAGATGGTTGCGCGTGACTGCCCGTTCAGCGGATTGCTGTATGCCGGGCTCGCGATCACCGCCAACGGGCCCGCCGTGGTCGAATTCAACTGCCGCTTCGGCGATCCCGAGACGCAGGCGGTGCTGGCCCTTCTGGAATCACCGCTCGGCCAGCTCTTGCACGCGGCGGGCAGCGGCACGTTGGCGGAGTTCGGCGAGCTGCGTTGGCGCGACGGCGCCGCGGTGACGGTGGTGCTGGCCGCGGAAAACTATCCCGGGCGTCCGCGGGTGGGCGACGTCATCGTCGGCTCCGAGGCCGACGGGGTGCTGCACGCCGGAACCTCGCGGCGCGAGGACGGCGAAATCGTCTCCGCGGGTGGTCGCGTGCTGTCGGTGGTGGGAATCGGCGCGGACCTCTCCGCCGCGCGGACCCACGCGTATGACGTTCTTCGTTCGATTCGATTGCCGGGCAGCCACTTCCGCAACGACATCGCTCAGTTGGCGGCCGAAGGCCAGATCCGCGTCTAGAAAGCGACTGCCTGTCCGTCGCGGCGCGGATCGCTGGCCGCGACATAGCCACCCTCGAGACGCCAGATCGCCTGGCAGCTGCCGAATTGGTTGTAGTCGTCGACGGCAACCAGATCGTGTCCGCGCCGGCGCAACTCGTCGAGCGTCGCAGTCGGGAAACCCGGTTCGCAGCTGACCTGCAGCCCCTGGACCCACCGGAACCGCGGGCCGTCGCACGCCGCCTGCGGGTTCTGTCCGTAATCGGCGATGCGCACCATCACCTGCAGGTGTCCCTGCGGCTGCATCGTTCCGCCCATCACCCCGAAACTCATGACCGGGGCCCCGTCCTTGGTCACGAAGGCGGGAATGATGGTGTGGAATGGACGCTTGCTGGGGCCCACGATGTTCGGATGACCTTGGGTCGCAGTAAAATTCGCTCCTCGGTTTTGCAGCGAGATTCCGGTGCCCGGCACCACCACGCCGGAGCCGAATCCCATGTAATTCGACTGGATCATCGAGACCATCATCCCCGCGGCGTCGGCCGCGGTCAGATAGACGGTTCCCCCCGCGGGGGCGCCCGCCGACGCCGGCTGCGCCCGTGCGCGGTCGATCAGTCTGGCGCGCTGGGCCAGGTAGCCCTTGTCCAACAAGTGTTCCGGGCGCAGCGGCATGTGGTCGATGTCGGCGAGGTAGGCCTGGGCGTCGGCGAACGCCAGCTTGACCGCTTCGATCTGCAGGTGCACGCTGTCGGCGGAGTCGGGCGGCAACGACGCCATGTCGAAGTGCTCCAGGATGCCCAGGGCGATCAGGGCGACGATCCCCTGACCGTTGGGCGGAATCTCGTGCACGGTATAGCCCCGGTAGCCGCCGTCGACCGTGCCCACCCAGTCGGCGCGGTGGGCCGCGAGGTCGCTGGCCCGCATGACACCCCTGTTGGCCGCCGCGTGCGCCTCGAGTTTGGCAGCCAGGTCGCCGCGGTAAAACGCCTCGCCGTTGCTGGCGGCGATCACCTCGAGCGTGGCCGCGTGATCGGGCAGGCTGAATCGCTCGCCGGGTTTCGGCGCCCGCCCGCCGGGCAGAAACGCCTCGGCGAAACCCGGCTGCCTCTCAAACAGCGGCACCTGTGCCGCCCACTGTTCTGCCACCGTGAGCGAGACCAGAAAACCGTTGCGGCCGTAGGAGATCGCGGGCTCGAAGAGCCGCTCGAAGGGCAGCTTGCCGAATCTGGCATGCAGCTCGGTCCACGCCGACACCGCGCCCGGAACGGTCACCGAGTTCCATCCGAAGAGGGGAACTGCTTGCCCGCCAAAGTATTCCGGGGTCCACCCCACCGGGGAGCGGCCCGACGCGTTCAGCCCGTGCAACTGCGTGCCATCCCACACGATGGCGAAGGCGTCCGAGCCGATGCCGTTGGAAACCGGCTCCACGATCGTCAGCGTGATGGCGGTGGCGAGGGCCGCGTCGACGGCGCTGCCGCCCTCGGCGAGCATGCGCAGCCCCGCCTGGGCGGCGAGCGGTTGCGATGTGCACACAACGTTTTCCGCGAGCACCGGCTTGCGTGGCCAGGCGTACGGGAGGTCCCAACCGAAATCTGCGGTCACGCCCGCGAGCGTAACGCTGCTGCGAAATTCGGCGCGATCGTTCGCGGTGGCGTTACGCTCGGCCGCAGCTCACGCGGTGAGCAGCGGTGCCATCCAGGTGAGCTCGGCCGGCAACTGGGAGCTCCAGAACTCGGCGTTGTGCCCGCCCGGGGAGAAACCGCCCGCCGGCGGATGAGGCAGCTGCGCGATGAACTGCTTTGTCGCAGCGTAGAACGGATCGCTGTCGCCGCAGTCCACCCGGATGGGGATGGACGCCAGCGCAGGCATCCCGAACACCGAGTTCGCCGCGAAATCGTCCGGACCGTCGAACGCGCCGGGCGCGGCCGCACCGGAGGACAGCCATAGCGCCGGGCTCACCGCGCAGATCGCCGCCGTGCGCCCGGCCCCCAGCCGGCCGCCGAGCAGCAGCGCGCCGTAGCCGCCCATCGACCAGCCCAGGAACGCCACCCGTGAGGTGTCCAAATTCTGGTTGCCCAGCATCGGGATGAGCTCGTCGAGCACCATCGCCCCGCTGTCCTCGCCGGAAGCCCGCTTGTGCCAATAGCTGCCGCCCCCGTCGACGGCGACCACCGCGAACGGCGGCAGGCCCGCGTTGACGGCCTGCGCCAGCCCTTGCTCGACGCCGCCGGCCATCACGGTGGAGGCGTCGCTGCCCTTGCCGTGCAGCGCGATCACCGGCCGCAGTGGTTGGGTCTGGCCGGGCGGTCGTGCGATGGCCCAGTTGGTGTTCGCTCCGCCGCGAGCGGCCGACACGAAGGAACCCGTGACCATGGTGGGCGCGGGCGCCGACGGGGGAGCCGGATCACGCGGGGCGCCCGGCGGCGGTGCCAACGGAATCTGGGTGCCGCCCCGCGGAACGGACACCGGCGCGGCGTGAGATGTCCGAGGCTGTAACAAAATGTCGAGCCCGTAGGCGCCGACGGCGCCGAGTGCCGCGCCGGCGCCGAGGCCGAGCACGGCGCGTCGGCTCAAGTCGGGCATGCGGGCCATCATGCCATGTCGGTTCGGCGGGCCGTTTGGCCGAAATGGCAATGCAGTACCACTTTGACTGGCACGATGGCTACTCGTGACTGCAGCGGTTACTCCGAAAGGAGAACGTCGACGGTACGCGCTCATCAGCGCCGCCGCCGAGCTGCTTGCTGAGGGCGGGTTCGAAGCGGTGCGCCACCGGGCGGTCGCCGGGCGGGCCGGATTGCCGTTGGCGTCCACCACCTATTACTTCTCCTCCCTCGACGATCTGATCGCACGCGCGGTCGAGCACATCGCGATGATCGAGGTGGCGCAGCTGCGGTCGCGGGTCACCGCGTTGTCCCGACGGCGCCGCGGTCCCGAGACCATCGCCGAGGTGCTGGCGGACCTGCTTGTCGGGGACGTGTCCGGGCCCGGGCTGACCGAGCAGCTGATCTCGCGCTATGAGCGGCACATCGCGTGCACCCGCCTGCCGGCGTTGCAGGAAACCATGCGACGCAGCCTGCGTCAGCGCGCCGAGGCCGTCGCGGAGGCCATCGAACGCTCCGGCCGCTCCGTGCACATCGAACTGGTGTGCACGCTGATCTGCGCGGTCGACGGGTCGGTGGTCTCGGCCCTGGTGGAGGGCCGGGATCCGCGCGCGGCGGCGCAGGGCGCGGTGGTCGACCTCATCGAGGTGCTCGCCCCTATCGATCAGCGCCCCGTGCAGATCTGACCGGCCGCTACGGAAAGACCCCGCCGGCCGGCAGCGACGGCGTCACGATGCACCCGCTGTCAACGTCGCCGTAGATCGTCACCTCGGCCGGGCAACGCTGCGCGTACAGCGCCACATAGGCACAGACGACGGCGTCGACCGGATCCTCGGCGCGGCGCAGCTCGCATTTGCGTTGCGCGGCCGCCACGGCCGCCCGCAGTGCGACCCAGCCGTCGTGCGCGCCGACGCGCAGCGGGATCGGGGCCTGCGCGAGCCCTTCGAGCCCGTCCATCAACAGCAGCAGCTCGGATCTGAGCCGGTCGACGCTGCGGCCCGGCTTGGCCTTGTATTTCAAGGTCCGCTCCAGCCGGAACAGCGCGACCGTCGCCGCATGCGGGTAGACCTCGATGGCCCGACGGCCAACCGCTGACCGCGGATCCAGGTCGAGGCCCAGCGCCGCGGCCAGCCGGCCCGCGCGCGGGCCGGCTGCGAATTCGGGCTTCCCGGTGTTGCAGGGGTGGGCGCCCGCCTCGAACCGGCGGAAGTCGCGGTTGAGCGCGGCCTCGGCCGGACGCTGGCCGGTCGGGTTGTTCACCACCAGAGGTGCGTCGAAGGCAACCAGGCAATCGCCGCGCACGTAGGGCCGCAACGCGGCGAGGATGTGGTCGTCGTCGCGGACCGCGCCCACGCTCACCAAATCGCCGCGGGAGTCGACGACGGCGACGCCGGTCGGGTTACGGCCCGCCCAGGCGAGGTCGACACCGAGGAAATGCATCCACGACATTGTGCCGCGAGGCTGTAACCTGCGACGTCCCTACTCGGCGAATGCGTTGCCAGTTGCAGTCTCGCGACGCCGGACGAACCGTAAGCTGTGTGTTCGTGAGGACCAAGTGAGCATTCCGAATGTGTTGGCCGCCCGGTACGCCAGTGCCGAGATGGTCGCGATCTGGTCGCCGGAGGCCAAGATCGTCGCGGAGCGGCGGCTGTGGCTCGCGGTGCTGCGCGCGCAGGCGGAGCTCGGCGTTGCGGTGCCCCCCGAAGCGATCGCCGACTACGAGCGGGTGCTCGAGGACGTCGACCTGGCGTCGATCGCGGACCGCGAACGCGTCCTGCGCCATGACGTCAAGGCCCGCATCGAGGAATTCAATGCGCTGGCCGGTCACGAGCATGTGCACAAAGGCATGACCAGCCGCGACCTGACCGAAAACGTGGAGCAGCTGCAGATCCGGCGTTCGCTGGAGCTGGTCTTCGCGCACGGCGTGGCGGTTGCGGCGCGGCTCACCGAGCGGGCGCTGGCCTATCGCGACCTGGTGATGGCCGGACGCAGCCACAATGTCGCCGCACAGGCCACCACGCTCGGCAAGAGATTCGCCTCGGCGGCCCAGGAGACGATGATCGCGTTGACGAGGCTGCGCGAGCTGATCGACCGCTATCCACTGCGCGGCATCAAGGGGCCGATGGGCACGTCGCAGGACATGCTCGATCTGCTGGACGGCGACACGGGCAAGCTCGCCGAACTCGAGCGGCGCATCGCCCAATTCCTAGGTTTCGCAACGGTTTTGAATAGCGTCGGGCAGGTGTATCCGAGATCGCTGGATCACGACGTGATTTCGGCGCTGGTGCAGTTGGGCGCGGGACCGTCCTCGATGGCGCACACCATCCGTTTGATGGCCGGACACGAGTTGGTCACCGAGGGATTCGCGCCCGGACAGGTCGGTTCCTCGGCGATGCCGCACAAGATGAACACCCGCAGCTGCGAACGGGTCAACGGCCTGCAGGTGGTGTTGCGCGGCTACGCCTCGATGGCCGCCGAACTGGCGGGTGCCCAGTGGAACGAGGGTGACGTCTTCTGCTCGGTGGTGCGCCGGGTCGCGTTGCCGGACAGTTTCTTTGCCATCGATGGCCAGATCGAGACCTTCTTGACGGTGCTCGACGAGTTCGGCGCCTACCCGGCGGTGATCGGTCGCGAGCTGGACCGCTACCTGCCGTTCCTGGCCACCACCAAGGTATTGATCGCCGCGGTGCGCTCCGGCATGGGCCGCGAGGCCGCACATCACGTGATCCGCGAACACGCGGTGGCCACGGCGCTGGCAATGCGGGAACGTGGGGCCGAACCCGATCTGCTGGATCGCCTCGCCGCCGACGAGCGGCTCCCGCTGGACCGGGCGGCGCTGGACGCCGCGCTGGCGGACAAGAAGGCGTTCACGGGCGCCGCCGGTGACCAGGTGGACGAGGTGGCGGCGCTGGTGGATGCGCTGGTGAGCCGCTATCCGGACGCCGCCAAGTACTCCCCGGGTGCGATCCTGTGACTCTGGCCGGCGCGCTGTCGGAGATCGATTTCACCGATCTCGACAACTTCGCCGACGGGTTTCCGCACGACCTGTTCGCCGTCCATCGGCGGGAGGTGCCGGTGTACTGGCACCCGCCGACCGACAACACCCCGGACGGCGAGGGCTTCTGGTCGGTCGCTACCTACGCGGAAACCCTTGAGGTTCTGAAGGATCCGGTGACGTACTCGTCGGTCACCGGCGGCGAACGGCCGTATGGCGGCACCTTGTTACAGGATCTGGCGATCGCCGGGCAGGTGCTCAACATGATGGACGACCCGCGGCATTCCCAGATCCGGCGCCTGGTCAGCTCTGGGCTGACGCCGCGGATGATCCGTCTGGTGGAAGACGATCTGCGCGCCAGGGCGCGCCGGCTGCTGGACGCGGTGGTGCCGGGCGAGCCGTTCGATTTCCTGGTCGACATCGCCGCCGAGCTGCCGATGCAGATGATCTGCATCCTGCTGGGAGTGCCGGAATCCGAACGGCATTGGTTGTTCGAGGCGATCGAGCCGCAGTTCGATTTCGGTGGTTCGCGAAAGGCGTCCCTGTCGCAACTCTCGGTCGAGGAAGCCGGATCGCGCATGTATGACTACGGTCAACAGCTGATCGCGGCCAAGCGTGACGATCCCACCGACGACATGCTGTCGGTCGTCGCGAACGCGATGCTCGACGACGCCGACGGGCACGACGCGTCGGCCCTTTCCGACCTCGAGCTGTACCTGTTTTTCAGCCTGTTGTTCAGCGCCGGCGCGGAGACCACGCGCAACGCGGTCGCGGGCGGACTGCTGGCGCTGGCCGACCATCCGTCGCAACTACATTCCCTGCGTGAGGATCTCGCTGCGCTGCCCACTGCCGTGGAGGAGATGGTGCGGTGGACCTCCCCCTCGCCCTCGAAGCGGCGCACCGCCACCCGCGACGTCACGCTCGGCGGCCAGCAGATCGAGGCCGGACAGAAGATACAGATCTGGGAGGGCTCGGCGAATCGCGACGCCAGCGTGTTCGGCAACGCCGACGAATTCGATATCACCCGGAAGCCCAATCCGCACCTGGGATTCGGTCAGGGTGTGCACTATTGCCTGGGCGCCAACCTGGCTCGGCTGGAACTGCGGGTCCTATTCGAGGAGTTGCTCTCCCGGTTCGGTGCGGTGGCGGTGGTCCGGCCTGTCGAATGGGCCCGCAGCAATCGGCATACCGGCATCCGGCACCTCGTCGTGGAGCTTCGCGAAGACCAGTGACGATCCGATTGGCCGATATCGAGCCCACACCCGATGTGTTCGCTGCGGTGATGGCAACCGGAATCTTGTCGATTGGCGCGAAAAACCATGGCTACCGGTTGATCAGCGACACGATGGGTGTCATCGCCACGCTCGGGCTGCTGGCGCTGGTCGCCCTGGTCGTCGCGAAGGCCTGCGCCACCGAACAGAAGCTGCGCTGGAACCTGACGGATCCCGACGTCACGCTGCGGATGATCACATTCGTCGCCGCCTGCGCTGTGATCGACACGCGCCTGTCGTCCAACGTGTGGGTGGCGCGGGTCCTCGGCGCCGTCGGGCTGCTTTCCTGGCTGGTGCTGATCGTGCTCAGCGCGCGAAACATGTTGGCACAGCGCTGGTCCGTGCTGCGCGACCACGTCCACGGCGCATGGCAGCTGGGCAGCGTGGGAACATCGGGTTTGGCGATCGTGATCGCCCGGGCGGCCCGTCATACCGGCCACCACTGGTGGCTCGCGGTGGCCGTGGTCGCATGGGTGGCGGCGCTGTGCATATACGGCCTGATGACTTGGCTGACTCTCTGGCGCGTGGTCAACGAACGACAGCACCGCGACGGCTTCGAACCCGATACCTGGATCCTGATGGGCGGCATGGCGATTGCGACGCTGGCCGGCGACAACATCCATACCGTGGCGCCCGGCTGGCTGGCCGGTCCGGTGCGTGCGGTCACCGTCGTGACCTGGGTGACGGCCACGCTGTGGATTCCGCCGCTGATCTATTTCGTCCTGCACCGCATCAGGCGGCATCCCAACATGTTGCAATTCGCCGGTGTCTGGTGGGCGTTCGTGTTCCCGCTGGGCATGTATTCGGCGGCGAGTTTCGCCATGGCGATCGAGCTCGGTGAGCGGTGGCTGCTCACCGTCTCCCTGGTGTTCTTCTGGGATGCGTTGGCCGCCTGGCTCATTGTGGTCGTCGCCGGGCTGCTGCTCTTCTCGCGGGCGCTGCTGTCAAGCCCGGCGGATCGCGATACCCGCCGAGCGTAGTTCGAGCGCGACCAGGGCCCCGATGGTGACCGGGTCCTCGCGACGCCATCCACCGACCGGGTCCGCGCTGACGGCGATCAACTTCCGCGGCGGTCGGGTGGTCAGCGCGCGCAGCGCCAGCAACTGCGCACCGGCCGGGGTGGCGGCCAACGCGGTCACCGACAGCTTGCGCCGAAAGAATCGAAGCCGCAGAAACACCCACGGGATCACCGCGACGAGGATCGGGAGCGCCACGACCGCCATCGCCAGCAGCACCGCGAGCCAGCTCGCCGCGGTGTCCAGATCGTGGCCCGCGCCCGCGATGTCCAGCGCGGCCTGGCTGGCGGAGTTGAGCGGTTTGCTGACGGTGTCGCCCACCACCGGGATGTGCTGGGCGCCGTGGCCGGCGGACGCGAGGTTGCCGGCGATGCCGTGCGCGCCGCTCTCGACCTGGCGGCCGGCGTCGGCGATGGTCGCGATGGCGTCGTAAACCGCCAGGCCGACGAGGAGCCAGAGCGCCGTCCACACGACGACAGCGAAATCGCTGAACAGCTGGGCGGCCAGTCGGCCGGGCCTGGTGGAGTAGGGCAGAAACCGCGATGTCATAGCCCCGATCCCAGCACAAGCCGCGTTGTCAGGTGCCCGATAGGCTGACCGGATGCCTGCACTGTCCGACTACCAGCATCTGGCCAGCGGCAAGGTCCGTGAGCTGTATCGCGTCGACGACGAACACCTCCTGCTGGTCGCCACCGACCGCATCTCGGCGTACGACTTCGTCCTGGACAGCACCATCCCGGACAAGGGCCGCATCCTCACCGCGATGAGCGCTTTCTTCTTCGGTCTCGTTGATGCCCCCAACCATCTGGCCGGACCGCCGGACGACCCGCGCATCCCCGACGAGGTGCTGGGGAGGGCGTTGGTGGTGCGGCAGCTGGAGATGCTTCCGGTCGAATGCGTCGCGCGCGGTTACCTGACCGGCTCGGGGCTGCTGGACTACCAGGCCACCGGCAAGGTCTGCGGCATCACTTTGCCCCTGGGACTGGTCGAGGCCAGCCGGTTCACCGAACCGTTGTTCACGCCGGCGACCAAAGCCGCCCTGGGGGACCACGACGAAAACGTCTCGTTTGCCCGGGTGATCGAGATGGTGGGCGCGGTGCGCGCCAACCAGCTGCGCGACCGCACGTTGCAGATTTACGTGCAGGCCGCCGACCATGCGCTGCGGAAAGGAATCATCATCGCGGACACCAAGTTCGAATTCGGCACCGATCGCGACGGCAACCTGCTGCTCGCCGACGAGGTATTCACCCCGGATTCCTCACGGTATTGGCCGGCCGCCGAGTATCAGGTCGGCGTGGTCCAGAACAGCTTCGACAAGCAATTCGTCCGCAACTGGCTCACCAGCCCCGAGTCCGGCTGGGACCGCCACGGCACGCAACCCCCGCCGCCGCTCCCGCACGACATCATCGAGGCGACCCGCGACCGCTATATCGATGCCTACGAACGCATTTCCGGGCTGCGCTTCGATGACTGGATCGGTCCCGCCGCATGACCGCATCGCAGGGCGCCGGGCCCGTGCCGCCGGTCGCCAAGCGGGTGGACAGCCGGCGTGAACATCATGGTGACGTCTTCATCGATCCCTACGAGTGGCTGCGCGAAAAGACCAACCCCGACGTCGTCGCCTACCTCGAGGCCGAGAACGACTACGTCGACCAGATGACCGCCCAGCTCGAACCGTTGCGGCAGCAGATCTTTGACGAAATCAAGGCGCGCACCAAGGAAACCGATCTGTCGGTCCCGACGCGGCAGGGCCGGTGGTGGTACTACGCCCGCACCTTCGAAGGAAAGCAGTACCGCGTCCAGTGCCGTTGTACGGTAAGCGATCCCGATGACTGGGACCCGCCGACGTTGGACGAGAACACCGACATCGCGGGCGAGCAGATCCTACTCGATTCCAATGCCGAAGCCGAGGGCCACGAATTCTTCGCCCTGGGCGCAGCGACCGTCAGCCTCGACGGAAACCTGCTGGCGTATTCGGTCGACACCCTCGGCGACGAACGTTATACATTGCGGTTCAAGGACTTGCGCACCGGCGAACTGTTCCCCGATGAGATCGCCGACATTGGTGCCGGCGCGACGTGGGCCGCCGACAACCGCACCGTGTACTACCTGACGCTGGACGACGCCCACCGCCCCGACAAGGTGTGGCGCTATCGGGTCGGCTCGGGCGAAGAGTCGGAGCTGGTGTATCACGAAGCGGACGAAAAGTATTGGCTTGGTGTGGGGCTCACCCGCAGCGAGGCCTACGTCTTCATCGCCTCGGGGTCCTCGATCACCTCCGAGTATCGCTATGCCGACGCCGCCGATCCGCAGGCGCAGTTCACCGTCGTGCTACCCCGCCGTGACGGCGTGGAGTACGCGGTCGAGCACGCGGTCGTCGGCGGGCAGGACCGGTTCCTGATACTGCACAACGACGGCGCGGTCAACTTCACCCTGACCGAGGCGCCGGTCAGCGATCCCACCCAGCAGCGCACGCTCATCCCGCACCGCGACGACGTCCGCCTCGACGGGGTGGACGCCTTCGCCGGCCACCTCGTGGTCAGCTATCGGCGTGAGGCGCTGCCCCGGTTGCAGCTGTGGGGCATCAACCCGGACGGGACATATGCACGGCCCGAAGAGGTTTCGTTCGACTCCGAGCTGATGTCGGCCGGCCTGGCCGGCAACCCGAATTGGGATGCGCCCAAGCTGCGGATCCGGGCGGGGTCTCTCGTCATCCCGGCGCGGGTCTACGACATCGACCTCGCCACCGGCGAACGCACCCTGCTGCGCGAGCAGCCCGTGCTCGGCGATTACCGGCCGGAAGATTACATCGAACGGCGCGACTGGGCGGTCGCCGACGACGGCGCCCGGATCCCGGTGTCGATCGTGCATCGTGCGGACACCGAATTCCCAGCGCCCGCACTGGTTTACGGCTACGGCGCCTACGAGATCTGCACCGACCCGAGCTTTTCCATCGCCCGGTTGTCGCTCTTGGATCGAGGAATGGTGTTCGCGATCGCCCACGTCCGCGGCGGCGGCGAGATGGGTCGGCTGTGGTACGAGCACGGCAAGCTCTTGGAGAAGAAAAACACCTTCACCGACTTCGTCGCCGTGGCACGGCATTTGGTGGACTCCGGAACTACCCGCCCGGCCAATCTGGTGGCGCTGGGGGGCAGCGCCGGCGGCCTGTTGATGGGCGCGGTGGCCAACCTGGCGCCGGAACTCTTTGCCGGCATCCTCGCGCAGGTGCCGTTCGTCGACCCGCTGACCACCATCTTGGATCCCTCGTTGCCGCTGACCGTGACCGAGTGGGACGAATGGGGAAACCCCTTGGCGGACAAGGATGTTTACGAATACATGAGGTCCTATTCCCCGTATGAGAACGTGGAGGCCAAGCGGTATCCGGCGATCCTGGCGATGACGTCGCTCAACGACACGCGGGTCTACTACGTCGAACCCGCGAAATGGGTTGCCGCGCTGCGGCACGTCAACGCGGACGGCAACCCGGTTTTGTTGAAGACCCAAATGAACGCCGGGCACGGCGGCGTCAGCGGCCGCTACAAAGGGTGGGAGGAAGCCGCCTTCCAGTATGCGTGGCTCTTAGCCACCGCCGGCGGCGACCGTCGGCCCGAGCGCTAATCGTCGACGGGCGGTGCCGCCAGCTTCCTGGGCAGGAAGGAGGCCGGGATGACGGTGAACGCCACCAACACGACCGCCAGCACGAACACCGTCGTGTAGGCGTGCGCCAAGTGGTGCGACACATGGCTGGCCAGATCGGGCGTCGCCTGTCCCGGAAGGGCCGACGGGTCGACGCCCCGCTTGCCGGCGCCCGGGCGCACCCCGGCCATCTCGTTCGCCGCCATCAAAGCTTCGTTGCGATTGAACTGATTGGTCAGGATCACCGCCATGAGCGCGGCCCCGATCGACCCGCCCACCTGTTGGTTCACGCTGATCAACGTCGTCCCGCGGGCCACTTGGCGCGGGGTCAGCGACTGCATGAGTGCCGCGGAAAGCGGCGTGGTGGTCAAGCCGGCACCCAGGCCCATGATCGCGAGCCCGGTCACCAAGACCGGCGAGTACTCGGCCTGAGTGGCCACGCCGTAGGTGAAGACGCCAAGACCGGCGGCCATCAGGGGCAGGCCGATCAGCACGATGTTGCCGGGACCGTGCTTGTCCATGAAGGCCCCGCCGATCGGCATGGTCAATACGGCGCCGATCCCGATCGGCAGCATGTGCAGCCCCGACTGCATCGGCGTCTCGTGGCTGACGATCTGGAAGTAACTCGGGACCAGCAGGCCGACGCCGACCGAGGCGGCCCCGAACACCAGCATCGTCACGTTGACCTGGGTGACCACGGGGTTGCGGAACAGCCGCAGGTCGACCAGCGGGTGATCGGTGCGATGCCACGCGTGCACGACGAACGCGCCGATCAATGCCAGGCCGAGCAGCGCCGGGCCCAGCACGTACGGGTCGGTTACGGTGTGCCGACCCGGGATGGAGCACACCCCGCACAGGAAGATCGCCACGCCGGGGGACAGCAACAGCGCGCCGGTGATGTCGAGGGCCTCCGACGGGGCCGAGCGATCCTTCGCGAACATGATCGCCGCCAGCGCGAACGCGGTCAGTCCGATCGGCAGGTTGATCAGGAAGATCCACTTCCAGCCGTAGGCACCGATCAACCAACCACCCAGGATGGGCCCGCCGATGGGGCCCAGCAGGATCGGAATTCCCCCCACCGCCATGAGGCGGCCGACCCGCTTGGGTCCGGCCTCACGCGTCAAGATTACGAAGCTGAGCGGCAACAGCATGCCGCCGCCTACCCCTTGCGCCACCCGAAACAAAATGAGCAGCAATATGTTTGGTGCCACGGCGCACAGCAACGAACCCAACGTGAAGATCAGGACCGACCCCATGAACAGCCGTTTGGTGCCGAACCGATCCGCGGCCCATCCGGTGATCGGGATCACGGTCGCGAACGCGAGCATATAGCCGGCGATGGTCCACGACACGATGGCCTGGGTGGACCCGAACTGATCGATGAAGGTGCGTTGCGCGACGGCGACGACGGTGCTGTCCAGGACGGCCATGATGCAGGCCAGGCCGCAGACGCCGGCGATCCGGAACAGCGCGGCGTCGAGTTTGTCCGGGTACTCGTCCGGATGCCGCGATGGTCCCGGCGCGACCGGCAACGGGACAGTGGAAGATGCGGAACGGGTGTTCTCCATGGCGCCGCTGAGCATATCTATACGACTAGCCACCCTGAGGGGTTTTTACTCGTATTCGCCGCTGGTCCCACGCGTGTAATTCGTGCTGCGCAGTAGCGGGCGGACGCGCGTTTAAAGCGATAAATCGGCTTGCCAGCGCCGACCAGGTGCGATTGCGTTATTCGCCGGCCGTTTCGCTTGCCGGCATTTTCGGCAGAAAGGACGCCGGAATTGCCGTGCAAACCACCAGTATGACGGCAATCACGAATACCGCGGTATACGCGTGCGAAAGATCGTGCACCACATTTGCCCAAAAGCCCGGCACAAGCGCTTGCCGGGGTATTGCGGATTGGTCGATGGGCACCCCGTCGGCGGCCGCTCTCTGATGCAGGGCAGCAAGCTTGTTTGCCGCGACGATATTTTGGCTCCGGTTGAACTGATTCGTCAGGATCATCGACATCAGCGCGGTTCCCATCGAGCCGCCCACTTGGTGGCTGACGCTCATCAAAGTGGTTCCCCGGGCGATTTGATGCGGGGCCAGCGCCTGCACCGAGGCGACGGACAGGGGCATCATGGTGCAGCCCATGCCCAGGCCCGTGACCGCGAGCGCCACCAGCAGCACAGGTACATAGTGGGCCTGTCTGGCCACCCCGAGCGCGAAAGCTCCCAGGCCGGCCGTGATCAGCGCAATGCCGACCAGCACGATCTTGCCCGGCCCCTGGCGGTCCACCAGCGGTCCGGTCAGCCGCATGGTGAGCATGGCGCCGAGCCCCTGGGGGATCATGTGCACGCCCGCCTGCATGGGCGTCTGGTGCAGCACCTGCTGGAAGTAGCTGGGGAGCAGCAGGCCGGCGCCGAAAAAGGCGGTTGCGAAGACCAGCATCGTCACGTTGGCGTGGGTCAGCACCGGATTGCGGAACAACCGCAGATCTATCAGGGGATGATCGACGCGACGCCAGGCGTGCGCGACGAACCCCGCGATCAATGCCAGTCCGATCGTCGCCGGGATCAGCACATGCCGGTCGGCCACGGTGGCGCGGCCCGGGACGGACGACACCGCGAACAGGAACGTGGCCAGGCCGGGGGAGAGCAGCAGCACGCCGACGGCGTCGAAGGTTTCCGACCGGGCCGGATGATCCCGGGGGAATACGACCGCCGCGAGAAGAATGGTGAGCAGTCCGATCGGCACGTTGATCAGGAAGATCCACCGCCAGCTCGACGTGTCGATCAGCCAACCGCCCAGGATCGGCCCGCCGATCGGGGCGAGCAGCATCGGGATGCTCAGGATCGACATCAGGCGGCCGAGCCTCGCGGGCCCGGCCTCCCGGGTCAAAATCATGAACCCCAACGGCAGCAGCATGCCGCCGCCGATACCCTGGACAACCCGAAAGATGATGAGCTGCAGGATGTTTGCAGCAACCGCGCACAGCAGTGAGCCCAGCATGAAAGCCAGCACCGAGGCCATGAAGAGCCGCTTGGTGCCGAACCGGTCGGCCGCCCACCCGGTTATCGGGATCACGGTCGCCAAGGCGAGCGTGTAGCCCGTCATCGTCCACGCCACGACCGCGCCTGAGAGGACGAGAACAGGTCGATAAAGGTGCGCTGCGCGACGCTGACCACCGTGACATCCAGGATCGCCATGACCGTGGCCAAGATGCACACACCGGAGATCCGCAGCAGCGCGGCGTCCAACTTGTCGGGATATTCCCGTTCGTCGGCACCCGGCTGCCCCGCGGGGGCATGGGGCAGCGGCGCTTTGGCCGCTGCGTAGGAGGCCTCGTCCATGGCGTTGCTTAGCATATCGAAGAGATCGCGTCCGCCGACGCCCGCGGCCGTTTGCTGGACCGACCCGATGGCCCTCGCCGAAAACAGTTATCGCGCTGGTATGAGCGCATATACGCCTGCTGTCTGCGTGTCCTTCACCATTCCGACACTTGCGGTCGGCAAACTGCTGGTGTGTCTGGAAAATTGATCGTCTCGCTCTCGGGGATCGGGGAACGCACCCTGCCCGACGTGGAGGCGTTCTGCGCGCAGATGGACGCCCGCAAGGTGCCGGTGTCGCTGCTCGTGGCTCCGCGTCTGGCCGGGGACTACCGGCTCGATCGCGACCCGAAAACCGTTGACTGGCTGACCGCCCGCCGCGCCGGTGGCGACGCGCTCGTGCTGCACGGCTACGACGATGCCCTCACCAGGAAGCGTCGCGGTGAATTCGCGATCTTGCGGGCGCATGAGGCCAACCTGCGATTGATGGCCGCCGACCGGGTCCT
Organism: Mycobacterium sp. NTMscope_MAC_269; assembly: GCF_976985695.1. Classification (NCBI taxonomy): domain Bacteria; kingdom Bacillati; phylum Actinomycetota; class Actinomycetes; order Mycobacteriales; family Mycobacteriaceae; genus Mycobacterium; species Mycobacterium sp. NTMscope_MAC_269. The sequence continues at coordinate 3,694,469 of NZ_OZ335668.1, read as the reverse complement.
CGAGCACCTCGGGTTGCGTACCCGGTTGTTCGCGGCGCCCGGCTGCGTGGTCTCGCCGGGCGTCGTCAAGGCGTTGCCGGGGAACGGATTTCGCATGCTGGCCGATCTGCATGGGATCACCGATCTGGTGCGGCACACCACCGTGCGCGCGCGGGTTCTCGGCATCGGCGAGGGCGTTCTTGCCGAGCCGTGGTGGTGTCGCACGGTCGTACTGTCCGCCGAGCGGATCGCCCGGCGCAACGGTGTGGTGCGGGTGGCAGTCGCCGCGCGTCACCTCCGCAAACCCGGGCCGCTGCAGGCGATGCTGGACGCCGTCGACCTGGCGTTGATGCACGACTGCACACCGACGGTGTACCGCTGGCGCCACGACAAGGCCGTGCTCGACGCCGCCTGACGAATCGCCTGATTGACCGGCTGTCCGGGCACTACCCTGGACCGACATGAGCGATTCTTCGGTTGCGGGGTTCGGCGCTGATGCCATCGTCGTCGGGGCCGGGCTGTCCGGCCTGGTCGCCGCCTGCGAACTGGTGGATCGCGGCTTGCGGGTGCTGGTCCTCGACCAGGAGAACAGCGCCAACCTGGGCGGGCAGGCGTTCTGGTCCTTCGGCGGCCTGTTCTTCGTCGACAGTCCCGAGCAGCGCCGGTTGGGTATTCGCGACAGCCACGAGCTCGCGCTGCAGGACTGGCTCGGCACTGCGGCGTTTGATCGGGACGAGGACTACTGGCCGCGCCAATGGGCGCATGCCTACGTCGATTTCGCGGCGGGGGAGAAACGCGCCTGGCTGCGGTCCCGGGGGCTCAAGCTTTTCCCGTTGGTGGGCTGGGCCGAGCGCGGTGGGTATGACGCGCAGGGGCACGGCAATTCGGTTCCCCGCTTCCACATCACCTGGGGGACCGGGCCCGCGCTGGTCGAGATCTTCGTCCGTCAATTGCGGGATCGCTCCACGGTGCGCTTCGCGCACCGCCATCAGGTCGACGAGTTGATCGTCGAGGGTGGCGCGGTGAGGGGCGTCCGGGGGACGGTGCTGGAGTCCTCGGCCGCGCCGCGCGGAGTCGCTTCGTCACGTAAAGCGGCCGGGCACTTCGAGTTCCGTGCCGCCGCGGTGATCGTGACAAGCGGCGGCATCGGCGGCAACCATGAGCTGGTGCGCAAAAATTGGCCGAAGCGAATGGGCCGCGTGCCCGAGCAATTGCTCAGCGGCGTGCCGGCCCACGTCGACGGCAGGATGATCGGTATCACGCAAAAGGCCGGCGCACGGGTGATCAATCCGGACCGGATGTGGCACTACACCGAGGGCATAACCAACTACGATCCGATCTGGCCGCTGCACGGGATTCGCATCATCCCGGGCCCGTCGTCGCTGTGGCTGGACGCGAACGGCAAACGGTTGCCGGTTCCCCTTTACCCCGGTTTCGACACCCTGGGCACCTTGGAGTACATCACCAAGTCCGGATTCGATTACACCTGGTTTGTGTTGAACGCCAAGATTATTGAGAAGGAGTTTGCGCTCTCCGGGCAGGAGCAGAATCCCGATCTGACCGGACAGAGCGTGCGCGAGCTGGTGCGGAACCGGGCGCGCTCCGGGCCGCCGGGACCGGTGCAGGCGTTCGTCGATCGGGGCGTGGACTTTGTCAGTGCGGATTCGTTGCGCGAGTTGGTGACCGCGATGAACAAACTGCCCGACGTGCAACCGCTGGACTACGCCACGGTGGAGGCCGAGGTCACCGCGCGGGACCGGGAGGTGGCCAACAGGTTCAGCAAGGACGGCCAGATCACCGCGATCCGCGCTGCCCGCGGCTATTTGGGCGACCGGCTGGGCCGGGTCGTGGCGCCGCACCGGTTGACCGATCCGAAGGCCGGGCCATTGATCGCGGTCAAGTTGCACATCTTGACGCGAAAGACATTGGGCGGCATCGAAACCGATCTTGCCGCACGGGTGTTGACCTCCGACGGCACGCCGCTGACCGGGCTGTATGCTGCCGGCGAGGCGGCCGGGTTCGGTGGGGGCGGCGTGCATGGGTATCGCGCGCTGGAGGGCACGTTCCTGGGCGGCTGCATCTTCTCGGGCCGGGCCGCGGGTCGCGGCGCCGCCGACGACATCACCTGACCCGCCATTTGGCGCGAGCAGACGCAAAATCGCACGGTTCGAGGTGAGATTGTGCGATTTTGTGTCTGCTCGCGGTCAGAAGGTGACGGCGTCCTCTTCGGGCAGCACCTGGAAGTCGGTGCTGGTCATCTCGGTGAGTCGGCCGTAGTAGATGCCGCGCGCATCCGGGGCGATGATGCCCTGGTGAATGGGGACGGCACGCGCCGGCGCCACCGCGCGCAGGTAGTCGACCGCTTCGGATACCTTCATCCACGGGGCCGCCGCCGGGGTGGCCAACACGTCCACCGGCTCGTCGGGCACGAAGAGTGCGTCGCCGGGATGCATCAGCCGGGCACGATGCTCGGCATCGCCGACCAGAAACGAAATGTTCTCGATCACAGGGATTTCCGGATGGATGACGGCGTGCTTTCCGCCCACGGCCCGAACGGTCAGCTCACCGATCTGCAGCTCGTCGCCGACATGTACCTCGCGGCAGGGCGCGCCGAGTTGCGCCGTGGTCTGCGGGTCGGCATACAGCGCGGCGTCCGGGTTACCCTCGAGCAGTGCCGGCAGCCGTTTCCCGTCGATGTGGTCGGGGTGCTGATGAGTGATCAAGATGGCGGTTAAGCCGGTGATTCCCTCGAAACCGTGGGCGAAGGTACCGGGATCAAACAGCACGCGTGTCTGGTCGAACTCGGCGAGTAGGCACGAATGACCGAAATGCGTCAGTTGCATATCTACGATTGTGCCTTGATGGACAAGCTGCCGCTGCGCGTGATCCTGGCCACGATCCTGGCCGCCGGCAGCTTCGCGGTTGCCCTGATCGTCGTCGCCCCTGCGCACGGCGAGCCCGAGACGTGCCCCGGCATCTGCGACCGGATTCCGAACACCGCGTGGATCGATCAGCACGCCGTGCCCCTGGATGCGGTGTATCACTGGCCTGCGCTCGCCGCTCAGGCGGTGCAAACGACCGGCTCGGCGCCGGGCCCCCGCTTCCGGTTCGAGGAGTTGTGCGCCACGCCGGCGACCCCCCGGGACCCGCGCGACTCGGCGGTTTCGGCCCGCTCGACGGTGCAGCATCCGGACGGCCAGTGGCAGCTGCAGGCCCAGATCCTGCATTGGCGCGGGGACACGGCCCGGGGTGGTGCGATCGCGGCCGACGCGTTCCGTAGCGCCGTCGCCGCGCTGCGGAGCTGCCAGCAGCGCGCGCCGCTGCAATCGCCGTCGCTGACCAGCGACGAAACCAACCGCATGGCCGCCGTGATCAGCGGCCCGGTGGTGATGCACACCTACCTTTTCGCGCACCCGGCCAGCAGCACGATCAGCGAGGTCACCCTCTGGTCCTCGGCGCCGCCGCAGGCACCCTGGCCGGCGATGGCCGACGACCCGGTGCTGGGCGCCATGAGCGCGCCGCTGTGCGAGGCCTACATTGCTTCGTGCCCGTGACGGCGAGCTGCGGTTTCGCCGGTACAGTTGGCGGCGAAACGCCAACTGAGGAGGAGCGCCGGTGGCCCGGGTGATCGTGAGCGTGATGCCCAAAGCGGAGATTCTGGACCCGCAGGGTCAGGCGATTGTCGGCGCGCTGGGTCGCCTCGGCCACCCGGGGATATCAGATGTTCGGCAGGGCAAGAGGTTTGAGCTCGAAGTGGACGACAGCGTGGACGACTCGGCGCTGGCCGAGATCGCCGAATCGCTGTTGGCGAACACCGTGATCGAGGACTGGACGATCAGCCGGGAGACGCCGTGACCGCACGCATCGGGATCATCACGTTTCCCGGGACGCTCGACGACGTGGACGCCGCCCGCGCGGCTCGGCGCGTCGGCGCGGAGCCGGTCAGCCTGTGGCACGCCGACGCCGACCTGAAAAGCGTCGACGCCGTGGTGGTGCCGGGCGGTTTCTCCTACGGCGACTACCTGCGGGCCGGCGCGATCGCCCGGTTCGCGCCGGTGATGACCGAAGTGGTGGACGCCGCGCGGCGCGGCATGCCGGTATTGGGAATCTGCAACGGTTTTCAGGTGCTCTGCGAGGCCGGCCTGCTGCCCGGCGCGCTGACCCGCAACGCGGGTTTGCACTTCATCTGCCGCGACGTGTGGCTGCGGGTGGCGTCGACGTCGACGGCGTGGACGTCGCGTTTCGAACCGGACGCCGATCTACTGGTTCCCCTGAAGTCCGGCGAGGGCCGCTATGTGGCGCCCACCGAGGTGCTCGACGAGCTCGAGGGTGAGGGACGGGTGGTGTTCCGCTACCACGAGAACGCCAACGGTTCGCAACACGACATCGCCGGCGTCAGCTCCGCCGACGGTCGTGTGGTGGGCCTGATGCCGCACCCCGAGCATGCGATCGAGGCACTGACCGGGCCCTCCGACGACGGCCTGGGCCTGTTTTATTCGGTGCTCGACGGCGTGCTCGCCGGCTGATCGGAAACGCCTGCGGCGTCGCGTAATTCGTCGAATGCCGCACTGATGGCATCCGTCGCTTCATGCGGGTCGTCGAACGTCTGGTCGTCGGTGAGCACGGCGACGCCGAGGCGGTCGACGTAGCTCCACACGGTGATGTTGACCGGGGCGCCGGGCGAGAGCACGCCCGTGGAATAGATCTCGCTGACGGCCGCGCCGCCGAAATGGCCGCGTTCGCGCGGCCCGACCACGCTCGATACGGCGACGTTCATCAGCTTGTTGGGCATGTCGCGCAGACCCAGCCACCGAAATGCGGCCGGGGCAACGGCCGTCGGCAGGTAGGCCATCATTTTCCCGTACAGCTGCGGACCGAGGATCTCGTGGTCTTCCTTGGCGATTCGGGTAGCCACCGAGATCAGCTGGGCTCGTTCGATGGGGTTGTCGACATGCACCGGCAGCGAAATCATCAGCCCGCTGATCTCGTTGCCGGTGATCCGGTCCGACTTGTCGGTGGCCGTCGGCACCGACGCGATGATCGGGCGGTCGGCCGCACCGTCATAGGCCAACAAGAGCGTCCTCAGCCCGCCCGCCGCCGTCGCCAGCACCAGATCGTTCATGGTGATGCCCAACGCTTTTGCCGTCGCTTTGGCCTGCGGCAACGGTAGCGACGTGCTGGCGAACCACCGCCGGGGCGAGACGACATGGTTGAGGAACGTCGGCGGCGCATCAAACGCCTCGGCCAGGTCGGGGTGATCCCCGCGCTCGCGGGAGCGGCGCCGCACCCGCATCAGCCCGACGGCCGCGTCTTTGAGCAGCCGTGGCAGTTGCGCGATTTGGCGGACGTGGTCGCGCGCGGCCGCGCGCAGCAGATCGGCATCCGAAGCCGTGACGCCGGCTTCGTCGTTGTCGCGCTCGTCGGTGAGCCCGTCCCGCAGATCCATCGCGCGCGCCAGCAGGTTGACCGAGGCGACGCCGTCGGCCAACGCGTGGTGCACCTTGCCGATCAAGGCGAACCGGCCGTCGGAAAGTCCCTCGGCGAAATGAAACTCCCACAGCGGCCGACTGCGGTCCAGGGGTGTGGAGGCCACCTCGCCGATGACTCGATCGAGCTCTCGCCGCCCGCCCGGCGCGGGCACCCGGACGCGACGCAGATGGTAGTCCAGGTCGACCTCGCAGTTTTCCTGCCACATCGGGTGATGCAGATGCCATGGGATGTCAACGAGCTTGTAGCGCAACGGTTCCAGTAGATGAAGCCGTCGGCGCACGTGGTGGCGGAACTCGTCGAACCCGAACTCACCGCCACAGTCGGCCGGGTCGATGACCGCCACCTTCAGCGTATGCGTGTGCAGGTTGGGCGTCTCGCTGTAGAGCAGCATGGCATCCATGCCGTTGAGTCTTTTCACACGTCACCTCGCCCTGCCGACGCGTCCAGGCCAACAACTATGCCGCACGGCGCCGGCGGTCGGCGTCGATTGGCGGTCATCTTCTCGACGCAACCGGGCCCGGCCGCGGTGCGGGCATCGTCAGCCCAGGATCGGAAACCGGCGCTGCCCGGCCAATCGCTTCAGCGCGGCCTCCATGACGGCGCGGACGTGGGCATCGACCTCGTCGATGTCGGGGTCGTCACCGAAACGCGCGACGACGTCGATCGGCTCGAGCACCTCGGTGACGATCTTTGCCGGCAGTGGCAGATTCGGCGGGAAGATCACGCTCAGCCCGAACGGGAACCCGACGCTGATCGGCAGGATGTCCATCCGGGCCTTCGTTAGCCCCAGCTTGCGGGCCAGCCAATTGCCCCGGGTCAAGAACAGCTGGGTCTCCTGGGCGCCGATCGACACGGTCGGCACGATCGGCACCCCAGCCTCGATCGCGGTCCGCACGTAGCCGGTGCGCCCGTTGAAGTCGACGGCGTTGGCGCTGAAAGTCGGCCGGTACGAGTCGTAGTCGCCGCCGGGAAACACCAGCACGACCGCGCCGCAATGCAGGGCGGCCGCGGCGTTTTCGCGGCTGGCTTCGATCACTCCGAGGCGACGCAGCCATCCGTCCAACGGCCCTAGGAACAGCCCGTAATGACCGAGCGTGTAGACCGGGCGGTCGTAGCCGAACTTGTTGTAGAAGGCCGGGGAAAAGATCAACACGTCCGGTGTCAGCATGCCGCCGGAGTGGTTGGAGACCACCAGGGCCCCACCCGACGACGGGACGTTGTCGATGTTTCGCACCTCGGCCCGGTAGTACCGTTTGATCGCCGGCCCGAGCGCATTCGTGACCTGTTCGGTGAAGGCCGGATCCCATTTGGCGGTCTCGTGATCGTCCGCCGTGTCCGCACCGCTACCCGTCATGGCTCCCCGCTGTCGTGATCGTGCCATTTGCTATTGGTTGCCTGTGTGACGCCGGTCTCAAACCTCAGGCCATGGACGACATATGGTACTCTCCGTTTAAGAGAATGCCATATTCGTTTGCTGGGGGCAAACCGGCAGTGGGGGATCATGTCCGAGAAGGTTCTTGTCACCGGGGGTTTCGGGCTCGTCGGCGCACAGACGGTGCGCCGGCTGGTCGGCGACGGCCACCGGGTCGTCGCGACGGATCTGGGCACCCCCGCCCAGCGCAAAGCTGCGCGGAGGCTGCCCGCCGGTGCCGAGGCGCACTGGGCCGATCTGACCGACCCGGGCCACGTTGACCGCCTGCTCGGCGCCACCTCGCCCACGGCCATCGTCCACCTGGCCGCGGTGATCCCGCCGGTGATCTACCGCAACCCCGCCGTCGGGCGCCGCGTCAACGTCGATGCGACCCTGACGCTGCTGCGCGCCGCGCAGGCTCGGCCGCATCCGGTGCGTTTCATCCAGGCGTCGAGCAATGCCGTGTACGGGGCGCGCAACCCGCACCGCAACGCCGAACTGTTGCGCGCCGACTCGCCGATGAACCCGGCTGATCTCTATGGCGCACACAAAGCCGAGGCGGAACAGCACATCCGATCCTCGGAACTCGAATGGGTCATCCTGCGACTCGGCGGGGTGATCAGCGTCGAACCCGACGCCATGCCGTTCAGCGTCGATGCACTGTTTTTCGAAAGTGCCCTGCCGGCCGACGGGCGCATCCACACCGTCGATGTGCGCGATGTCGCCCGCGCGTTCGCCGCGGCGGTCACGGCCGACGTCGCCGGTGAGACCCTGCTGATCGCCGGCGACGAGTCGCACCGGATCAGGCAGGGCGAGGTCGGCAAGGCGCTGGCCGCGGCCCGCGGTCTCGTCGACGTCTTGCCCGGGGGGCGCCCCGGTGATCCCGACAGCGACGAGAACTGGTTCGTCACCGACTGGATGGATACCGCTCGCGCCCAACAAGTTCTGCAATTCCAGCACCACTCGTGGCCGGACATGCTCGACGAGATGCGCACCACCGCGGGCTGGCGGCGCTACCCGATGCGGATGATCTCGCCGCTGGCGCGGCGGTTTCTCAAAACCCGTGCGGCATATCGGGATACGCCCGGACGCTACGCCGATCCCTGGGGCGCCATCCGGGCCAGGCTGGGTGAGCCGCGCCCCGATACCCCAGGCGTCCCGTAGGCGTAGGCCGCGCGGGGCGTCAGCCGGCGTGGCGCAGCAACGGACGCTCCGCGGACGGCGAGTCCACGGCGGGGCTCAGCTCGTCGAAGAGCGCGGTGGCATCCGCGATCGTCAGGTCGACGAAGGACGCGAAATCGGCAAAGGAGACTTCGCCTCGGATCCATTGCGACTTGCGGGCCACCACACCGATGCGTTGCGGATCGGACGAGCCGTGCACGATCGCGGTGACTTGGCGGTCCTGGCGGTTCCACTTGTCGGTGAAGTACGTCAGCCAGGGGCGGTCGGCGGCCGGAAAGTAGCACCCGGGTGTGACCCGAATGATCAGCACGTCGTCGTGCGCGGGCGAGATTTCGAAATGAACGTGCAGCCGTCGCGGAGCGCCGGTGACGAAAAAGTATTCGCCATCGTGGTGCCCGCGAAAATACCGCCGCCCGCGGGTGCGCAAATAGCGTTCGACAAGGTTCGCGCAGATCTGCTCGTTCGTCATAGACATATGGTGTCGCCGATGACTTTGCGGAGGCTTGGAGCAAAGCGATGTGGCACCGAAGAATCTGTTGAGAATTCGCTGAGTGACGGGCACCGGGCCCTCTATAAAGGCCCGTCCAACGGGTATAGCGCGGGCAGATTGATCACGATCGCTTCCTGGGTGCTGCGGGCGATCACGACCTCGGCGGTGGTGGTGGGGTCGGGGTTTTCTTCCCGGTGCGGCAGATACGGCGGAATGAAGACGTAGTCGCCGGGTGCGGTTGCGATGCGGACCTCGCCGACGCCGTCGTGAAAGACGAACTCCGGGTTGCCGCTTCGTACATAGATCGCGGTCTCCGAGTCACCGTGGTGATGGTTGTCCGAAGCGGATCTCGGCGACGCGTGGGTCTCGCCCATCCAAAGCTTTTCCGCGCCCACCGACCCGCCGGATAGCGCGACAAAGCGCCGCAGGCCGTCGGACTGCGCGGTGTCCGAGCTGATCTCCGACGCCTTGATGTGGCGCACCCGGTTGCGGGCGACCGGCGTTGCCGTGTCGTCGAAGTCGGGATGGAATCCGTCGGAGGTGGCCATGGGTCAATTATCGTCCGGGGCATCCCGATACGCTTCGAGCAATCTGAGCCACAGCTCGCTGATCGTCGGGAAGCATGGCACGGCGTGCCACAAGCGGTCGACGGGCACTTGGCCGGCGACGGCGATGGTGGCCGAGTGCAACATCTCGGTCACGCCCGGGCCGACCATGGTGACGCCCAGCAGGTGTCCGCTCTCTTGGTCGACCACCATGCGGGCGCGGCCGGTATAACCGTCGGCGTAGAGCTTTGCCCCCATCACCTCGTCCCCGATTTCGATGTCGACGGCCCGGACTCGGTAGCCGGCGTCCTCGGCTTGTCGAGTTGTCAGTCCGACCGCGGCGGCTTCGGGGTCGGTGAAAAAAGCTTGCGGCACCGCGTGGTGATCGGCCGTTGTCGCGTGCGCGCCCCACGGGGCGGTGTCCAACGCCTTTCCGGTTGCGCGGGCTCCGATCGCCGCACCGGCGATGCGGCCCTGATACTTGCCTTGATGCGTGAGCAGGGCGCGGTGGTTGACGTCGCCGGCGGCGTAGAGCCAGCCGTCCTCGACCGCGCGCACCAGGCAGGTGTCGTCCACCTCGAGCCAGCTGCCGGGCTCCAATCCCACTGTCTCCAACCCGATATCGTCGGTCAGCGGCGCTCGACCGGTGGCGAACAGCACCTCATTCACCGTCAGCTCGCCGCCGTCGTCCAAGTCCAGGACCACGCTGGTGTCGTCCGGACGCCGCAGCGCGCGGACTGATATACCCAGCCGAACATCGACGCCTGCGCCAACGAGCCCACGGCCGATCAGCTCGCCCACGAAGGGCTCCATGCGGGGTAACAGCCCCGATCCCCGCGACAGGAGGGTCACTTGGGATCCCAATCCCCGCCACGCCGTGGCCATTTCGACGCCCACACCGCCGGCACCCACGATGGCCAGCCGCTCCGGGACTTCGCTGCTGTCGGTGGCGCGCCGGTTGGTCCAGGGGTTGGCCTCGGCCATCCCGGGAAGGTCGGGCAGCGCGGGACGGCTTCCCGTGCACACGACCACCGCGTGCCGCGCGGTCAGGGCGACACGCTCGTCGTCGCCGGTGGTGACGACGACTCGGCGGGCGCCATCCAACCGTCCGTGACCGCGTACCAACGTCGCGCCGATTCCGCTTACCCAGTCGGCTTGGCCGCTGTCATCCCAGTCGGTGACATAGCGGTTGCGGCGGCCGAACACAGTCTCGGCGTTGAGGGAACCGGTGACCGCTTCCCTAGCGCCGTCGACGCGGCGGGTATCGGCGAGGGCAAGGACGGGACGCAGCAACGCTTTACTGGGAACGCACGCCCAGTAGGAACATTCGCCCCCGACGAGCTCGCGCTCGACGAGCGCGACGCGCAGGCCCGCGGCGCGCGCGCGTTCGGCGGCGTTTTGTCCGATCGGCCCGGCGCCGAGCACGATGACGTCGAAGTCTCGTTCGCTAGCTATTGCCACCGTCGGCGTTCCTTTCGGCTGGGGATAGGCGCTGGGCCAGCTCGCGCAGATCGGCGGCGATGATGTTGGGCTGTGGCAGGCCGCTGACCGGTAACGGCGCGTTGCCGCGCCGGGTGATCAGAGCCCCACTGAACCCGACGCTCTGCGCGCCGAGGGTGTCCCACACATGCGCGGCCACCATCATGCAATCGCCGGGGATCACTTGGAGCTCCTCGCACGCGTACCGATACACAGCGGGCGACGGCTTGAAGGCGGCGCGTGCCTCGACGCTGAGCTGGCGTTCGAAAAAGCCGGCCAGCCCCGAATTCTGCAGCGCCGTCGGGCCATCCGGATTCGGTGGGGAGTTTGTCAGCGTGGCCAGGCGAAAACCGTTATCGCGCAGGGCGGTAAGGCCCTCGGCGACGTCGGGGTGTGCCGGCATGGTGAGCAGCCCCGTCTTGAGGCGATCTAGGTGGTCATCGGTGACGTCCACTCCGCGGATATTTCCCAACATGCGCAGCACCCCCTGAGCGAGCACGGGGAACGGCACGTACTTGTCGGCCAGCGTGATGGTCATCGAGTACTGAATGAGCTGACCGAACCACTCGCGCAGCACGCCTTCGTCACCGAAGAGTTCACCGAAAAGCGGTGCCAGAGAACCGATATCGAGCAGCGTCTCGTTGACGTCGAAGACGACCACGGTGGGTTTCGTCATGCTAGCCCTCAACCTTCTTGGCGTTGGGGACATCGGGCCGCAAATAGCCCGCCAGGCACAGGCAAATCAGGACCATTCCGACTGCCGGCCACCACAGTGCGACGACGGACGCCGCCGCGAACACACCGATCGTGATGAACGACCTCATATGTAAGAGTCGGCGCATTCGCGCAGTGAGGCCCTCATGGGCGGGCCGATCGACCACTTCCTGACACAACGCCAAGTAGGTGACGTTGACGAGCACGAACACCGAGGCATACAAAGCCACCGGTGCTGAGGCCAGCCTGCTGTCGGCGATCCACTCCGTGGTGATCGGAATCAGCGACACCGAGAACAAGTGCGCGAAGTTCGACCACACCAACCGCGGCGTCGCCACTTCTGCATAGCCGAACAAGTGGTGGTGGTTCACCCAAACGATCGCGATGAACACGTAGCTGACCACATAGCTCAGGCCGGTGGGCCATTCCGGCAATAAAGCGTTGAAGGCGTAGGACTTCGGTGGCTTGAGCTCCAGGACGAGGATCGTGATGAGGACCGCGAACACTCCGTCGGAGAATGCGCCCACTCGTTCTGGACTCGTTTTCTGCGCGGCCACGACGCCTCCTCAACCCGGCTGGCGGTTTCGTTGCTGCGCTGCTTGGGCCGGGTTCTTCCCCAACACCTCGTCGGTGTTCAGCCAGCGGTCGACACCGTGCGGTATGACGGTCTGGCCGGGTTCCAGCCGGAGTTGCTTGCCGTCGAGCTGCACATCGATCTTGTCCGGTTCGAACGACACCAGGTTGCGAACGCGTGACACCTCGGTCCACGCATCGACGTAAGACCACGCCGCATGCTGGTGGCCGCCGATATCGTAGTACGAGCATATGCCTTTGTAGGGGCAAAAGGTCTGAATATCAACGGGTTTGAGGGCGGACTCGTCGATGTCGTCGCGCACCACGTACCATCTGGGCGCGAAGCCGGATTCATACAGTGCCAGGGGCCGATGTGTGTCGGCGACCACGCGGCCACCATCGCGGACGACCAGATGCCGTGTCGTGGAACGGATGTCGATGCGGTGATAGGCGTCGGCCGCGTGCCCGACGATGCGTTCCTCTTCTTCGTAGAAGGCGTCCATGGCGCGCCAGGCAAAGGCCACCCGGCCCCGCAGGGCCGTCGCGTGCGCGGGCAGTGCGGTATGTTCCCAGGCGCTGTGGGCGGCCTCGCGACCCGATGCCCTGACCGTGAACCACTGGGTGGCGCCGAAGTCGCGGTGTTGCGTCACCCGATCCTCGGCGGTCAACGTTCCCGCTTCGATGTCACCGGATGGAAAGTAGGCCACCGGGTAGCGGCCCGGCTCGTGCAACAGCAGCACGTCCTCGCTGTCGGCGATCCACCGGTCGGCGAAGAGGACCCGCATGCGGCGGCGCAATGGTTCGGCGAAGAGCAGCCGTGACGGCATCGGCTGTTCGGTGAGGAAGTGCCCAATGGACCCGGTCGCCAGCGGGCCCTGCTGCCATGCCAGTCCCATGCGAACACCTACCTTTCCCGAACCCCTGCGTACCAACGCGTTTCAGGGGCGCCTCAGTCCATGACGACGACCATCTTGCCGCCGGCTTCTCCGGCCTCCATCACCCGGTGCGCCTCGTGAATCTGGTCGAAGGAGAAGACCCGTGACGGTTTGGCTTCCAACGTGCCGTCGGCGACCTGTCGGGCGATGTCTCCAAGCGGCACGTCGGACAGCGGAAAGCCCGGCGTGCCAAACACGAAGCTGCCAAAGAAGTTCCAGTTCACACCGGATGCCATGCGCAGCAGCGGATTGAAATCCCCGATCGGGTCGAGCCCGCCCAGCCACCCGGCCAGGCAGGCCGTGCCGCCGCGGCGCAGCATGTCCAGGGAGTCGAGGATGGTGCTGTTGCCGACGAGATCGAGGACGGCGTCAACCCGGCCGCTCTCGGGAAGGTGGGCTGCCAGGTCGCGCCGCTCCAGCTCGACACGCGAGGCGCCGAGTTGCTCGAGCATTTCGAAGCGGCCCTTGCTGCGCGTGGTGGCGATGACTCGCGCGCCGGCGGCCACCGCCATCTTGAGTGCGGCCTGGCCGAGGGACGACGTGGCGCCGCGTAGCACCAGCGTCTGCCCGCCCCCGAGGTCCAGGTTGCGGAAGAGGCATGTCCAGGCCACCGCGTAGGTTTCGGGCAACGCCGCCAACGCCGCCCACGGCAAATCGGATTCGATGAGGGCAACGTTTGCCGCGCGCACGCGTGTGTATTGCGCATAGCTGCCATTGATGGTTCGGCCGAGACCACCCATGAGCGCGGCTACCTTGGCGCCAACCGGGAATTCACCGCCCGGGCACGAGTCGACGATGCCGACGCATTCGATGCCGCTCACCTCCGCGGCCTCGGCCCACTCGCCCCGACGCATGTGCAGCTCGGCGTGGTTGATCCCGAACCCTTTGACTTCGATCACCACGTCGCCGTCCTTGGGCAGCGGCTTGGGGATCTCGTCGTAGACCAGGCTGTCGAGCCCGCCGAATCCCGTCAGGATGATCGCCCGCATGGTCTCCCCGCCCGGCTGTTCGCGCACGACCGCCGGTGCGGTGGGCAGCTGAGGCGGGTCGGGGACGGGCATGTCTGCCTCTCTTAAGCTTCGGTAGCGCTTCAGTTATCGCCATACAGAGCCGAACGGCCACAACGATGCCGGGCGGCATCTCGAACATAATGGGCCAGTTGACCCAATATTATGGGCGACCGGGTGCAGTGTGTCCAGACGAGGAATGGGGTAGGGCAAAACGGTCAGGAGGACCGGCGCTTGCGCGACGGCCGCACAACCGCGAACGAACGCACATAGTCGACGGCGGCATTCACGGCGGCCCGCAGCGGCTCCGGATCGCCGGTGGCGTGCGTGACCAGGGCGCCGCCCTGATGCGCGGCGACCAGTGAAGCCGCCAGGTGGCGCGGGTCGGCGTCGGGCCGCAGGTCGCCACGATCGCGCATCGCCGCGAGACCGGTGCGGAACAGTTCGATCCATTGGTCGTATCCCGCGGCCAGGTCGTGGTGGATTTCGTCGTCGGCCTCGATGAGCTCACCGGCCAAGGACCCGTAGACGCAGCCTCCGACCCGGTACACCGCATCGATGTCGGATACGCACTCATCGGCCCACGCCTGCAGCGCGTCAAGGCTGTCGAGCGCGGCGAACTTCGGTTGAGTATGGAAGTCCCGCACATTGTTTCGGCGCACGTCGACGACGTGCCGGGTCAGGTCGCGCTTGTCGTCGAAGTAGTGCGAGATCTGGGATCCGCCCACTTCGGCGGCTCGCCGCACCTGGTCGATGCTGGTGTTGGCGACGCCACGCTCGAACATTAAGCGGGCAGCGGCGTCGATGATGCGCGCGCGCGTCGCCAAACCCTTGCGGGTGTACCGCGACGAGGGATGTTCAGTCACCGTGTTGCCTTCGATGCCGAAGGGTCAGTCGGCGATGCGCGCCGGGCGGCGGCGCCGCGACCGGCGCGGGGGCCGCGGAACCCGTTCGGCGGTGTCGGTGGCGAACACCCGCAGGTAGTTCACCGCGAAACGGATCGCATCGGCGTGCGGCCATTCCTCTTGATAGGTGAAGGTCAAAATTCCACCCCCTTGATGCGCGGTGACGATCACCAGCGCCAGCTGCCGCGGGTCGGCATCGGCAACCAGCAGCCCGCCGTCTTTCATGCGCTGGATTGCCTTCTCTAACAGGTCGATCCACTGGCGGTAGCCGGTCGCCAACGCGTCGCGTGTGGTGCCGTCGGACTTCGCGAGCTGGCCGGCGAGCGCATGATAAGTCGGGGTGCCGACGTATCCGATGCGTCGCAGGTAGCGCAGGTTCATATCGATCCAGCGTTCGAAGTCGTCGAACGTATTCAGGCCTCGAAGCGTAGGTTGCCGGTGAAAGTCCAAGACCACCGCGATTTGGCGTCGGATCACCGCTCGAATGAGCGCGCCCTTGTCGGCGAAATAGTGGGCGAGTTGCGAGCCGCTGACCGACGCGGCGCGCCGCACGTTCTCCATGTTGGACGCGGAGAGGCCTTCGGTGACGATCAACTGCGCCGCCGCATGCACGATTCGGTCGCGGGTGGCACGCCCCTTGGCGGTCAACCGTTGTTCCTCACGAACATCGGGATGGGCCATCGCGTCAGGCTAACCCGTGTATGCCGCCATTTATGGGATCTCCAGCCCAGACGACGGGATCGTCATGCTTGGGTGCCGCGCGGCCCGCGGCCGGTCATCACGCCGTGAGTTGCTTGGCGAGGAAGTTCCGGATCAGGGGAGTGACGTCATCGAGCGCGGACTCCAACAGAAAGTGTCCGCCGTCGAGCAGGTGGATCTCGGCGTCGGGCAGGTCGTCGGTGAACGCTTCGGCTCCGGCTGGTCCGAAAATTTCGTCGCCGCGACCCCAGACCGCCAGCAACGGCACCCGGCTGGCCCGGAAGTATTCGTGTAGGCGCGGATACAGGGGCGCGTTGGTGGCGTAGTCGCGAAACAGCTTGAGCTGCACGAGGTCGTTGCCCGGGCGGGAGAGCAACGCGTAGTCGTGATGCCACGACTCGGGATCGACGAGGGTCTCGTCGGCCACCCCGGTCACGTACTGCCACCGGGTGGCGTCCAGCGTGAGGAACTGGCGCACCGGGGCCTCGGTGTCCGCGGTGGGCTCGCGCTGGTAGGCCTGCACGACCTTCCAGAAGCTCTCGACGAACCCCGCGTCATACCCGTTGCCGTTCTGGGTGATGATCGCGGCGATCGTGGACGGTTCGCGCAGCGCCAGGCGCCAGCCGATCGGCGCGCCGTAATCCTGGACGTACATGGCGTACCGGTCGACGCCAAGGCTTCGCAGCAGGCCCGCCGTGAGGTCGGTCAGCCCGTCGAAGGTGTAGTCGAATTCCTCGACCGGCGGCGCGTCGGACAGTCCGAAGCCGAGATGGTCCGGCGCGACGACGTGATAGCGGTCCGCCAGGGCCGGTATCAGATCGCGAAACATGTACGAGCTGGTCGGAAACCCGTGCAGCAGCAGCACCGCGGGAGCGTCCGGGTCGCCGGCTTCCCGGTAGAAGAGTCGGTGGCCGTCGACCGTGGCGTATCGATGATGAACAGCCGGCATGACATTCCTCCTGAGCCAACGCGTTTCGCAGACGAGCGCCGCGACCGCCTCGGCAGACACTGACGAACCCGCTCGACGATTTTCTGGGTCGTTCGACCCATTATGCACCAGCGGGCCCCCGCGCAACAGCCCCGTGCGGCCGATGTGTTGCCGCGCGGATCGGCCTGCCATATTCTGGGCCAACCATCCCAGTTGGGTGACTGGTGCCATGGCGAGCTGGTTCGAGGTGACACGGTGGGCAGGCTTGTTTCGGTGAATGTGGGCATGTCCAAAAACGTCCGATGGCGAGACAAAACGGTCTACACCGGCATCTGGAAGACCCCGGTGCAGGGAGCAGTCATGGTGCGCCGACTCAACGTCGACGGCGACGGCCAGGGTGATCTCGCCGGCCATGGCGGGGAACAACGGGCAGTGATGGTGTACCAGAGCGAGTCCTATGACTACTGGGAGACGTACCTGGGCCGCACTGACCTGCGGCCCGGACACTTCGGCGAGAACTTCACCGTCACCGGACTTGCCGACAACGAGGTGTGCATCGGTGACCGCTATCGCATCGGCGACGCCGAATTCGAGGTCACGCAGCCGCGAGTCACGTGCTTTCGCGTCGGTCTGCGCCTCAACGAGCCCGACATGCCCAATCTGCTTGTCTCCCAGCGCCGTCCGGGGTTCTATTTCCGCGTTATCACCGAAGGCCGGGTGCGGGCTGGGGACGACATCGTGCGCACGCGCCGCGGTCCTCACCGGCTCAGTGTTGCCGAGGCCGACGCGTTGCTCTACCTGCCGGACCGCAACGTCGAACGGCTGCGCGAAGCCGTCGATGTCACGGCGCTGAGCCCGGGCTGGCGGCAGTCGTTTCGCGACATGCTGGCCGCGCACGATGCCGGAACCGCGCCGTCCCCTATCCCCGTCGAGCCCGGATGGAAGGGATTTCGAAACCTACGGGTCACCGAGATATGCCGGGAGAGCCCGCAAGTGCTCTCAATTCGGCTGCAGGCCGACGACGGCGAATCCCTGCCACCGGCGCTCCCGGGTCAGTACCTCACGGTGAAGGTTCCCGGCGCCGGCGAGCCGGCGCCGTTGCGCAGCTACTCCCTGTCGGGTGATCCGTCGGCCGGGTACTACCGCATCAGCGTCAAGCGGGAAGATCACGGATTGGTGAGCGCCTGGCTGCACGCCCACATCCAGCCGGGGATGGTGCTAGCCGCGGCCGCCCCGCGTGGCGACTTCTGCCTCACCGAGGACCCACGCCCCGTAGTGCTCGTGTCCGCCGGAATCGGGGCGACACCGGTGCTGGCGATGTTGCACGCGCTCGCGGCGGCTGGCAGCGGTCGAGACATCTGGTGGCTGCATACCGCTCGAAATCGCGAAAGTCAGGCCTTTGCCACCGAAGTCGCGACGCTCATCGAGTCGTTGCCCCACGCCCGGCAGCAGGTTTTCTACACCGAAACGCGGGGCCGCCTGAACCGAGATGCCATCGCGGCGCTGGAGATTCCCACCGATGGTGTCGTCTACCTCTGCGGGCCAACACAATTCATGTCCGATATCCGCGAATGTCTGGTCGGCGTCGGGTTCGACCCCGCCGCGATCCACAGCGAACTGTTCGGTGCGCTGCCCGCGATCAACCCCGGCATCGTCGAAACGGGGACGCGCACGCCACCCCATCCGCCCGCCGGGTCGCCGGGCACGGGGCCGTCGATCACGTTCGCGCGCAGCGGGTTAACGGTCAACTGGGCGCCCGGCTACCGCAGCATCCTCGAACTTGCCGAGGCCTGCGATGTGCCGACCCGCTTCTCCTGCCGCAGTGGCGTCTGCCATGTGTGCGTCACCGGAGTCGTCGCCGGGACGACCGCCTACATTCAGCAGCCGCTCGAGCCACCGGCCGGCGAGTCGGTGCTGATCTGCTCGGCGGCCCCCGAAACCGATGTGGTGCTGGATCTTTAGCCGAATCCCGGCGGCCCTTGTTCTTACGGGCTCAGCGGGACGGACGCCTCCGCGGTGTAGCACAGGAACGTCAGCGTCTCCTGGAGATACAGCTGCACGGTGTCCGCGTCATGGCTGGTGTACCCGATCGTCACGTCGGTCCCGAGCTGCAGATCGAAATCGCCGCCGCGGGTGGTCAGCACGAATGCACCGTCGATGGCGGGGGCCCAGATGATGTCTCCGGGAACCAGCCGGTCGATGTGTTCGAGGATCGGATATCCGTGTTGGGTCGTCTCGCTGACCTTCGTATAGACGTCGGCGGACAACAGCACCGAGTAGGGGCCGTCGACACCGGCCAGGCGCAGTTCGGAGATCGCCTGGGTGATGACGTCGGGAATCTCGCTGGGGTCCGCCGGCAACGTCAGCGTTTTGTTGGAGCTGGCGGACCGGATGCCCTCGATCGACGCGGCGGCGTAACCCTCGAAGATGGCGCGGTCTTCGACGAACGCGAGCTTCTTCGCCGCCGCCTTGACCGGATCCCAGTCGGAGTCGTTGGCGCCGCGCTCGACGTTGTCGATCTCGTAGCGCGACAGGGTGAATGGAACACGAAGCCGCACAAGGGGTTTACTTTCCCGCAGATGCGCCTCCACGCCCTCGGTAGGCGAGGACACGTTGGCCAGCCGTCCGGTGCTGACCGCGGCGGCCTCAGCACCCCCGGGCTCGCTGACGTCGACCACCCGACGGCCGGCGATGTGGCGCTTGAAGGTGCGGGTCGCCTCCAATTCGATTTCTTCCCAGGCGGCTTCGGTGACCGGTGCCAGGTCGCGGTAGAGGTTGTTCATGAAGTGGTTCCTTTCAGGCTGCCGATCGAAAGTGAGCCGTCCGGTGCAACAGACGTTTCCGCCGCCGGCGTTGCGGGCAGGGGCGGTGGATCATCGAGAAAGTCGACGGTGGGGGAGAAGAACAATCCACCGGTCGTGGCGGTGGAGAAGTCGAGGATGCGGTCGGTGTTGCCGGGCGGGTCTCCGAGGAACATGTTGCGCAGCATCTGTTCGGTGACTCGGGGTGTGCGCGAATAGCCGATGAAATACGTGCCGTACTCGCCCTTGCCGAGCTCGCCGAACGGCATGTTGTGCCGCACGATTTTCAGTTCGGTGCCGTCGTCGTCGGTGATGACGTTGAGGGCGATGTGGGAGTCATCCGGCTTGACGTCGTCGTCGAGTTCGATGTCCTCGAGCTTGGTCCGGCCGATGACCCGCTCCTGCTCGGTGACGGATATCGAGTTCCACGAGGACATGTCGTGGACGTATTTCTGGACGTGCACGTAGCAGGAGCCGGCGAAGTCGGGATCCTCGTCGCCGATCGCGGTGGCGCTGACGGCAAGTGGGCCGTCCGGGTTCTCGGTGCCGTCGACGAAGCCGAGCAAGTCGCGGTTGTCGAAGTACCGGAACCCGTGCACCTCGTCGACCACGGTGACCGCGCCGGCCATCGATTTCAGGATCCTGTCGGCCAGTTCGAAACAGACGTCCAAACTTTCGGCGCGGACGTGGAACAACAGGTCCCCGGGCGTGGCAGGAGCGTGGTGACGCGGACCGTGCAGCTCGACGAACCGGTGCAGTTCGGCCGGGCGCGGCCCGGAAAACAAGCGGTCCCAGGCGTCCGAGCCGATCGAGGCGATCGCCGACAACCGTTTCTGCGGCTCGCGGAAACCGATCGCGCGCACCAGCCCGGAGACGTCCTGCAGCGCGTCGTGCACGGTCGCCTCTCCACCGTCGTCGATGGTCACCACGAGGAAGATCGCCGCGGGCGTCAGCGGCGCGAGGACGGGTTGCGGCTGGACGGGGGGCACTCTGGTGACCCTAGCGTGGCGACGGTGAGCGCCGGAAGCGGCGCGAGCAAGGAGCTGCGCAATCGACCCAGCGTGAAGGCTGCGGCCGCGGACAGCCATGATGTTCAACATGTCCGGCGGGCCTCGAAACCACGCGAAGACCTCAGCGGTCGCGCAAGGACTCTGCGAGTTCATCGACGCGTCCCCGTCGCCGTTTCACGTCTGCGCCACGGTGGCCGCGCGGCTGCTGGCCGCCGGGTACACCGAACTGAGCGAGGGCGAATCGTGGCCGTCGAAGCGCGGCCGGTACTTCACGGTGCGGGCGGGCTCGCTGGTCGCGTGGAATTCGGCGGGGGCCGACGGGCCGTTCCGGATCGTCGGAGCACACACCGACAGCCCCAACCTCAGGGTCAAGCAGCACCCCGACCGGGTGGCGGCCGGCTGGCGGGTGGTGGCGCTGGAGCCCTATGGGGGCGTGTGGCTCAACTCGTGGCTGGACCGCGATCTGGGGATCAGCGGGCGCCTGTCGTTGCGGGCGAGGGATCACAGCACCGGGATCGCGCAGCGCCTGATCCGGATCGACGAGCCGATCCTTCGGGTGCCGCAGCTGGCCATCCACCTGGCCGAGGACCGCAAGTCGCTGACACTGGACCCGCAGCGACACGTCAACGCGGTGTGGGGTGTCGGCGAGACGGCGCGGTCCTTCGTCGATTACGTCGCCGAGCGCGTCGACGTGGCACCCACCGACGTGCTGGCTGCCGATCTGATGACGCACGACCTGACTCCCTCGACGCTGATCGGCGCTGACGCCGATGTGCTGAGCGCGCCGCGGCTGGACAACCAGGCCAGCTGCTACGCGGGCCTGGAAGCGCTGTTGGCGGTGGACCAAAGCGGGGGCTACCTGCCGGTGTTGGTGCTTTTCGATCACGAAGAGGTCGGCTCCTCCTCGGACCACGGCGCGCAATCGGACTTGCTGGGCACCATCCTGGAGCGAATTGTGCTGGCCGCGGGCGGCACCCGCGAGGACTACCTGCGCCTGTTGCCGGAGTCGTTGCTGGCCTCCGCGGACATGGCGCACGCCACCCACCCCAATTACCCGGAACGCCACGAGCCCGGACATCCGATCGCGGTCAACGCGGGGCCGGTGCTCAAGGTGCATCCGAATCTGCGCTACGCCACGGACGGGCGCACCGCCGCGGCCTTCGTGCTGGCCTGTCAGCAGGCCGGGGTGGCGTTGCAGCGCTACGAGCACAGGGCCGACCTGCCGTGCGGCTCGACGATCGGACCGTTGACCTCCGCGCGCACCGGCATCCCCACCGTCGACGTCGGCGCCGCGCAGCTGGCCATGCACTCCGCACGCGAGCTGATGGGCGCCCACGATGTGGCCGCCTACTCGGCCGCGATGCATGCGTTCTTGTCGCCCGCCTGACGGCTAGTCCGCCTTGGTCTTGGCCACGCCGTGCAGGATCGCGTCAAGCAGGCCGTCAAAATTCCGAGAACCTTCGACGGCGAAATCGCCTGTGCCCCCATGGGTTAGCGCGCGAAACAGCATGGTGCCGATCAGCGCCTGGGCGATCGCGTCGAGGTCGGCGGCGGCACTCAGCTCCTCGTCACTGACGGCCCGGCGAAGTCGGGTCATCAAACCGGCCAGCTGAGGCGCGCTGAGCTGCTGGTAGAGATCGTCGCCGTCGGCCGGGCGGGCGGCCGCCGCAGCGATCAGCGCCCGCACCAACGCGGCGTTCGGCGGCTCCGCCAGAAAATCGGCATGCTCGCGCAGCCACGCCCCTAGGTCGGCGCGCAGATCTCCCGTCTCGGCGACGGGAAACGATCCGGAGCCGCCGTAGGCCTCCAAAACGGCCTCGGCGACCAGCGGCGCCTTCGACGGCCAGCGCCGGTAGAGGGTCTTCTTGCCCACGCCGGCACGCGCCGCGACGCTTTCCATCGACAACTCGGCGTAGCCGCCGGTGGTCAGGAGTTCGCGCGTGGCATCGAGGATCGCGTGATGCAGCCGGGTGTCACGGGGCCGGCCGGCCCGCGCGTCTGACACTCGGCGGGCCTAGGTGCGCCCGGCCGCGCCGGCGGACCGAGGCGGTACTGGCGTGCGGGCGTGCGCTCGGGTTACCTTCACGGGGACAAGTCTAGGAAACGATACGTGTCGTTTCCATGCCTGCGGTCCGTCATGAAGGAGTCCACCCATGAATGCCCCCGCGTTGTCGGTCCCCGCGACCTGGGATGACATCACCCCGCAGTGGATGTCTGCGGCGCTGGCCGCCGATCATCCCGGCGTCGAGGTGGACACCGTCACCGTCGAGGTTCGCGACGACGGCACCAACCGGCGCGCCCGCCTGGGAGTGACCTACCGCAACGGCAGCGGGCCTGCGTCGGTGTTCGTCAAGGCCGCCGACCCCGACCACAAAGAACTGATCCGCATGACCAGCGGCATGTTCCACGAACCGCGGCTGTTCACCTGCGGGGTCGACCTGCCCCTCGAGCACCCGCACGTCTACACCGCGTTGATCGACGAGGCCTCCTACGACTTCGTGATGGTCATGGAAGACCTCACCGCGCGCGGCGCCGATCCGCGCGACGCCACCAGGCCGATGACCGTCGAGCAGGTCGCCACCGGCGTGCGCGGACTGGCCCGGATGCACGGGCGGTACTGGGGTGAACGGGCGCTGACCGAGCCGGCGCTGGATTGGCTCGAGCCGTTTCTGCCCTGGGACGGCATGGAAATGGCGCCGCTGCCGGCCGCGCTGGAGCGCCTCGGCGCGGACGCACCCGAGCAGGTGACCTCGCTGACCGTCGACACGCTGATCGAATCGATCTGGAAGCCCTACATCACAACGCTGACCGCGTCGCCGCAGACCTTGCTGCACGGTGACCCGCACATCGGCAACACCTACCTGCTGCCCAGCGACGAGGTGGGGTTCCTCGACTGGCAGGTGGCCCGCCGCGGCAACTGGTCACTCGACCTGGGCTACTTCCTGCAGGGTGCCTTGACCGTCGAGGACCGCCGTCGCAGCGAGCGCGATCTGCTCGAGGAGTACCGCGGCGCCCTCGGCTTGCCGAAGGCGGAGATGCCGAGCCCCGCCGAGGTCTGGTTGCGGTACCGGGCCTCGGTCGCGCATGGCCTGACCCTGTGGCTGTGCACCGCCAGCGCCGGGGAACTGTGGCAGCGCCCCGACATCGCGCTGGCGCTGGCCCAGCGGTATTCGTTCGCCTATGCCGACCTCGATACCGCCGCCGCGCTGGCCGAGATCGCCGGCTGACGCAGTGCGGCGGTCGGCATCCGACACCCCGGGCGCGGCCACCCTAGACTGTGTCCCGTGACTGTCTCTCCGACGAGTGCGCGCACGCACGCGATCGACACCGTCGAGCACGCCGCCACCACACCCGATGAGCCCCAGCCGTTCGGTGAGCTGGGCCTCAAAGACGACGAATACCAGCGCATCCGCGAGATCCTGGGCCGCCGCCCCACCGACACCGAGCTGGCGATGTACTCGGTGATGTGGAGCGAGCACTGCTCCTACAAGTCGTCCAAGGTGCACCTGCGCTACTTCGGCGAGACCACCACCGACGAGATGCGCGCCGGCATGCTGGCCGGCATCGGGGAGAACGCGGGCGTCGTCGACATCGGCGACGGCTGGGCGGTCACCTTCAAGGTGGAATCGCACAATCACCCGTCCTACGTCGAGCCCTACCAGGGCGCGGCCACCGGAGTCGGCGGCATCGTCCGCGACATCATGGCGATGGGCGCGAGGCCGGTCGCGGTGATGGACCAGCTCCGATTCGGCGCGGCCGACGCGCCGGACACCCGCCGCGTGGTCGACGGCGTGGTCCGCGGCATCGGGGGCTACGGCAACTCCCTTGGCCTGCCCAACATCGGCGGCGAGACCGTCTTCGACGCCTGCTACGCCGGCAACCCGTTGGTGAACGCCATGTGCGTCGGTGTGTTGCGGCAGGAGGACCTGCACCTGGCCTTCGCCTCGGGCGCCGGCAACAAGATCATCCTGTTCGGGGCTCGTACCGGGCTGGACGGCATCGGCGGGGTGTCGGTGCTGGCGTCAGACACCTTTGACGCCGAGAACTCGCGCAAGAAGCTGCCGTCGGTTCAGGTGGGCGACCCGTTCATGGAGAAGGTGCTCATCGAGTGCTGTCTCGAGCTGTACGCCGGACACCTGGTGGTCGGCATACAGGACTTGGGCGGAGCCGGATTATCCTGCGCCACATCGGAATTGGCGTCGGCTGGCGACGGCGGGATGGCGATCCAGCTCGAGACGGTGCCGCTGCGCGCCACCGGAATGACCCCCGCGGAGATCCTCTGCAGCGAATCCCAGGAGCGGATGTGTGCGGTGGTCACCCCGGAAAACGTTGACGCCTTCCTGGCGGTGTGTCGCAAGTGGGACGTGCTGGCCACCGTCATCGGCGAGGTCACTGACGGCGACCGGCTGCGGATCACCTGGAACGGCCAGACCGTCGTCGACGTGCCGCCGCGCACCGTCGCCCACGAGGGCCCGGTCTACCAGCGGCCGGTCGCCCGCCCCGACACGCAGGACGCGCTGAACGCGGACGCCTCTTCTCGGCTGCCGCGTCCCGCCACCGGCGCCGAGCTGCGCGCGACTCTGCTTGCCCTGCTGGGTAGCCCGCATCTGTGCAGTCGCGCGTTCATCACCGAGCAGTACGACCGGTACGTGCGGGGCAACACCGTGCTGGCCGAGCACGCCGATGGTGGCGTGCTGCGCGTCGACGAGGTCACCGGCCGCGGCATCGCGCTGTCGACCGACGCGTCGGGCCGCTACACCAAACTGGATCCCTACGCCGGTGCCCAACTCGCGCTCGCCGAGGCCTACCGCAACGTCGCCGTCACCGGCGCCACCCCGGTCGCGGTGACCAACTGTCTGAACTTCGGCTCCCCCGAAGATCCCGGCGTGATGTGGCAGTTCTCCCAGGCGGTGCGGGGCCTGGCCGAAGGCTGTGCGGCCCTGGGGATTCCGGTGACCGGCGGCAACGTCAGTTTCTACAACCAGACCGGGTCGACGGCGATCCTGCCCACCCCGGTGGTTGGGGTGCTCGGCGTCATCGATGACGTCGGCCGTCGCATCCCCACTGGGCTGGGTACCGAGCCGGGCGAAACCCTGATGCTGCTGGGCGATACGCACGACGAGTTCGACGGATCGGTGTGGGCGCAGGTGACCGCCGATCATCTGGGCGGGCTACCGCCCAAGGTCGACCTGGATCGCGAGAAGTTGCTGGCCGACGTCTTGCGCTCGGCGTCGCGTGACGGCCTGGTATCCGCGGCGCACGACCTGTCCGAAGGCGGCCTGGCCCAAGCCGTCGTCGAGGCCGCCCTGGCCGGTGAAACCGGTTGCCGCATCGTGCTTCCCGAGGGCGCCGATCCGTTCGTGACGTTGTTCTCCGAGTCGGCCGGCCGCGTGCTGGTGGCCGTGCCTCGCACCGAGGAGAGCCGGTTGCGTTCGATGTGCGAGGCGCGGGGACTGCCCGCGGCGCGCATCGGCGTCGTCGACCAGGCCTCCGATGAGGTCGAGGTCCAGGGACTGTTCACGGTTTCCCTGGCCGAACTGCGCGAGACCTCCGAGGCGGTGCTGCCGCGGCTCTTCGGATGAGTGTCCGCAGCGAATCCTGATGCCCGCCAGGCGTTCCCGTCCGGCCAGGGCAGTGACTTTGGCCGCCGCCCTGGTCGGCTGGAGCTTCGTCGGCCCGCGGCTACCCGCCGCGTGGCGGGTGGCGCTGCAGGCCGGCGTGGGCGGCGCGCTGGTCGTGGCGACGCGGGCCCCCCTGGGCCTGGGCCCACCCCGGTTGTGGGCAGGACTGCGGCTGGGGTCGGCGGCTGCGTTCTCGGCGGCGAGCGCAGTGGCCGCGACCACCCTGCTGCCGCCGGTGCGCCAATCGATGGCCGTCCGAGAACCGCCCACGGCCGCGCCCGACTGGCTGCTGGTGCGCATACCCGTGGGCACGGTGTGGTCCGAGGAGTCCGCCTTCCGCGCGGCGCTGGCCACCGTAGGATCCGCCGCGTTCGGCAGGCGCGGCGGAAGGTTGCTGCAAGCCAGCGCCTTTGGCCTCTCCCACGTCCCCGATGCGCGTGCGACCGGGCAACCCGTGGTAGCCACGGTGCTGGTTACCGGACTCGGCGGCTGGCTGTTCGGTTGGCTGGCAGACCGTTCCGGGAGCCTCGCCGCGCCCATGCTGGTGCACCTGGCCATCAACGAGGCCGGGGCCATCGCCGTGTTGGCCGCGAGGTCACGGATTGATCGTGTAGTCGCCCAGTTGGCGGCCCCAGACGAAATCGACGGCCAGGGGTGAGCCGAGTTCGAAGTGGTTGTAGGGGGCCATGCTCGCGCCGTCGTCCATCACCAAAAAGGGGGCGGGCCACAGCTCGCGAGTGATCTTCTGCCAGCAGCCGGGCCGCCCGCCGGGCCCGCCCCTGGCGTTGGTGCGCGGCAGGTTTTCCGGCCAGATGTACGGATTCGGCGCACCGGTGATGGCGCCCGAGGCATGGGCGCCCAGCGAGTACCCGTTATCACCCAGCGCGTTGTGAACCCTGGGCGCGACCTCGTCGAAATTGTGGATGGTGCAATAGATTTCCGGGCTGTACTCGTCGAGCAGTTGGCCGCTGGGAACCAGATCGGCGGCACCGCGCGCGAAATACGGTCCGGCCCGGCCGAGCACGTCCGCGCCGGCGTTGCCCAATCCCGCGGCCGCCAGCAGCGCCGTATCCAGATCGCGTTGCTGGCGGTTGAGGGTGCGCGCGGCGGTCACCGCATGGTCCAGTGCGTCCCACAGCTCGGGGGAGGCGTGCGCGTAGGTATCGCCCAGGGCCGCCAGGCGCTGAATGTCGGTGCGCAGCTCCGGCATCCGGGGGTTCACGTCGTCGAGGACGGCATCGGTATTGATCAGCGAGGTGCCGAACCTTTCGCCCAGTCCGGTCAACGCCTGCGCGGCCGCACTGAGCGTCAGGTTCACTTTCACCGGATCGACCTTCTCGGCGATCGCGGTGACCGCTTCGAACAAGGTGTTGAACTCGGTCGTCACCGACATCGCGTCGATCACGATAGCCGGGGTGATCGATTGCGCTGCAGGGTGATTCGGTGCGCTGAGCGCAACGTACTTGTTACCGAATACCGTGGTCGCCTTGATGTCGGCGGCGACGTTGGCCGGTATCCGCTGGATGTACCTCGGGGTGATATCCAGCACCACTTTCGCGGCCGGCTCGCCGCGATGGGTGATCTCCGAAATGCTCGACACCCGGCCGATCTGGACCCCGTTGTAGGTGACCTTGGAGCCGGGGTCCATCACCAACCCCGCCCGAGGGGCCACCAACGTCAACTGAGTAGTCGATGTGAGGTCGCCTCGGAACTGCCAATAAAGGAGCAACGCGATCAGCCCCGTGACCACAATCGTCACCAGGCCGACGGTCTTATACGGCGGCCGCGCCCGTAAGCGACGGGGCTCCATGGTTTTGAGACCCTAGGGTATGGCGCCGCGCGACAAGGCCGATCCGGGCAAGACTCGGCAGGCCGTGTTGGCCGTCGCGCAATGGCTGGATGACGAATCCACGCCGGCACCCAGCCGCGACGAATTGGCGGCTGCCGTGCGGCTCACCGCCCGCACCCTGGCCGCGGTGGCGCCGGGACGAAGCGTCGAGCTGCGGGTCCCGCCGTTCGTCGCGGTGCAATGCGTCGTCGGACCCACGCACACCCGTGGCACGCCACCCAACGTGGTAGAGACCGATCCGCGGACCTGGCTGTTGCTGGCCACCGGCAAGCTGTCGTTCGCCGAAGCGAAGGGCACCGGTGCGCTGCATCTTTCCGGCTCCCGAGCCGGTGAGATTGACCACTGCCTGCCCCTGTTCGATGTGGGCTGAATGCAACCCTGAACTGCAGGTTTAGGGTGTGACGCGGGCAATTCGTCGCTCAACACGCCTGGCGGATTCGGCGGCGCGGCCCTCGTGCCCGTAGACTCCCTAGCGTCACCAACCGTTCCCCGGGGAGCTGCCGCATCGTGACCGTCCAACAGCCCGAAGAGGACTTCAACGCACCCCGCGAAGAATGTGGCGTATTCGGGGTCTGGGCCCCGGGCGAGGACGTCGCCAAACTCACCTATTACGGCTTGTACGCGCTGCAGCATCGCGGGCAGGAAGCCGCGGGCATCGCCGTCGCCGACGGCTCCCAGGTACTGGTCTTCAAGGACTTGGGTTTGGTCAGCCAGGTGTTCGACGAGCAGACGCTGGGGGCCATGCCGGGCCACGTCGCCATCGGGCACTGCCGGTACTCGACCACGGGCGACACGACGTGGGAGAACGCGCAGCCGGTGTTCCGCAACACCGCGGCCGGCACCGGGGTTGCATTGGGGCACAACGGGAATCTGGTCAACACCGCCGAGCTCGCCGCCCGCGCCCGCGACGAAGGGCTGATCGCCAAGCGCGCTCCGGCGCCGGCGACGACGGACTCGGACATCTTGGGTGCGCTGCTGGCGCACGGCGCCGCGGATTCCACGTTGGAGCAGGCGGCGCTCGATCTGCTGCCGACGGTGCGCGGCGCGTTCTGTTTGACCTTTATGGACGAGAACACGCTGTATGCGTGCCGCGATCCGCATGGCGTGCGGCCGCTTTCGCTCGGGCGGTTGGACCGCGGCTGGGTGGTGGCCTCCGAAACCGCCGCGCTCGACATCGTCGGCGCCTCGTTCGTGCGTGACATCGAGCCGGGAGAATTGCTGGCGATTGACGCCGACGGCGTGCGATCGACGCGTTTCGCCAACCCCACCCCCAAGGGCTGCGTCTTCGAGTACGTGTACCTGGCCCGGCCCGACAGCACGATCGCCGGCCGGTCCGTGCACGCGACGCGGGTGGAAATCGGCCGCCGGTTGGCCCGTGAGCGCCCCGTGGAAGCCGACCTGGTGATCGGCGTGCCCGAGTCGGGCACCCCCGCCGCCGTCGGCTACGCGCAGGAGTCGGGCATCCCCTACGGCCAGGGGCTGATGAAGAACGCCTACGTCGGGCGCACCTTCATCCAGCCGTCCCAGACCATCCGCCAACTCGGTATCCGGCTGAAGCTCAACCCGCTTCGCGAGGTGATCCGCGGCAAGCGCCTCATCGTTGTCGACGACTCGATCGTGCGCGGTAACACCCAGCGCGCGCTGTTGCGGATGCTGCGCGAGGCCGGAGCCGTCGAGGTGCACGTGCGCATCGCGTCGCCCCCGGTCAAGTGGCCCTGCTTCTACGGCATCGACTTTCCGTCGCCGGCCGAATTGATCGCGAACGCGGTCGAAGACAAAAAGGAGATGCTCGAGGCGGTGCGGCACGCGATCGGTGCCGACTCGCTGGGTTACATCTCGTTGCGCGGCCTGGTCGCGGCCTCCGAGCAGCCTGCCTCGCGGCTGTGCACCGCCTGCTTTGACGGCCAGTATCCGATCGAGCTGCCCGGGGAGACCGCGCTGGGCAAGAACGTCATCGAGCACATGCTCGCCAACGCCGCCCGCGGTGCCGGGCTCGACGATCTCGCGGCCGACGAAGTACCGGTTGTGCACTGACTCGGTTGCGCTCCTTCGCCGACGTTTGATACCGGCGGTCAGCGCCGCCCGGTAGCCTTTATCGCGATGACGGATCCCGGAAAGAGCCCCGCGCGCCACTCAGGCAGTCAGGGCATCACCTACGCGTCGGCCGGGGTGGACATTGAAGCCGGCGATCGCGCTGTCGAATTGTTCAAGCCGCTGGCGACAAAAGCCACGCGACCCGAGGTGCGGGGCGGCTTGGGCGGATTCGCCGGCCTGTTCGCGCTACGCGGCGACTACCGCGAGCCGCTGCTCGCGGCCTCCACCGATGGCGTCGGAACCAAGCTGGCGGTCGCCCAGGCGATGGACAAGCACGACACCGTGGGGCTGGACCTGGTGGCCATGGTGGTCGACGACCTCGTGGTGTGCGGCGCCGAGCCGCTGTTCCTGCAGGACTACATCGCCGTCGGCCGCACGGTGCCGGAACGCTTGAGCGCCATCGTCAGTGGCATCGCCGAAGGGTGCGTGCGAGCCGGCTGCGCGCTGCTCGGTGGCGAGACGGCCGAACACCCCGGCTTGATGGAACCGGACCACTACGACATTTCGGCCACCGGTATCGGTGTCGTCGAGGCCGACGACGTGCTGGGGCCCGACCGGGTCAAACCCGGCGACGTCATCATCGCGATGGGCTCGTCGGGCCTGCACTCCAACGGGTATTCGTTGGCCCGCACGGTGCTACTCGAGATCGACCGGATGAACCTGGAGGGCTACGTCGAGGAGTTTGGCCGCACCCTGGGCGAAGAGCTGCTCGAGCCCACGCGCATCTACGCCAAGGACTGCCTCGCGCTGTGCGCCGAAACCCACGTCCGCACCTTCTGCCACGTCACCGGCGGTGGACTCGCCGGAAACCTGGCACGCGTCATCCCGCACGGGCTGGTCGCCGAAATGGACCGCGGTACCTGGACGCCGGCGCCGGTGTTCGCCATGATCGCCCAGCGCGGCCGGGTGACACGGGAAGAGATGGAGAAGACGTTCAACATGGGCGTCGGCATGATCGCCGTCGTGGCTCCGGAAGACACAGATCGCGCTCTGGCCATCCTGACCGCGCGGCACCTGGATTGCTGGGTGCTGGGCACGGTCGGCAAAGGTGGGAAGGCGGGCCCGCGGGCCAAACTCGCCGGGCAGCACCCGCGATTCTGAGGACCCCGGACTTCAGCAAAACTGATGCGGCGCCGGTGCACGAGGCATCGGCGCCGGGGCTGTAGTTCTAGCGCCGCCAGCTGTCCTGGTCGTCCCAGGATTCGTCGGCGCCGTCGGTGTCCAGTTCGGTGGACTCGTCCGAGCCCGTTCCGGACAGCTCTTGCTGAAGCCGCTGAAAGTCGGTCTGCGGAGAACTGTATTTGAGTTCTCGAGCAACCTTGGTCTGCTTTGCCTTAGCCCGGCCGCGGCCCATGGGGGAACCCCCTCGCGCAATAACGGAGCGGCCTAACGAGTAGGCGGCTCCGATCTCCTGGTGTCGTATTGTCCTGTCGACAGTTTACCGTGCCCCGCCAGTGGGCGTCGGTGCCCCCTGCTCGCTGTGGCGGACGTTACCGTTCATTATCCCGCACCGCCCCGCAACCGTTCAACGGCCCGTCGCCCAGCGCCGATTTGTTCGGTGGGAGGCAGGGAATCGGCGTCGATCACGGCGGCCACCGCCGCCTCCGGACCGGTCGCCACTTCCGTCTCGGCGGGCAGGCCGCGCTTGAGCAGCGCCAGCGCTATCGGCCCGAGATCGACGTGGTCGACCACCGTGCCAAGGCGGCCGACGGTACGTCCACCGGCCAGCACCGGGTCGCCCGTCGAGGGCCGCTCCACCGAGCCGTCCAGGTGCAGCAACACCAGCATCCGGGGTGGTCTGCCCAGGTTGTGCACCCGCGCGACGGTCTCTTGGCCGCGATAGCAGCCTTTGTCCAGATGCACCGCGCCTTCGCCGGGCCCGCCGATCCAACCCACCTCGTGGGGAATCGTGCGTTCATCGGTGTCGACGCCCAGCCGCGGCCGCACCGCGGCAACCCGGTGGGCTTCGTAGGCCCACACGCCGCCGGGCCGCACTCCGGCCTGCGACAACCGGTTTCGCCAATCGCCGGCCTCGGCGCGCGGCACCACCAGGTCCAGCTCGACCGGGCCGCCGGCCGTGCCGGGCATCCGCCGCACGAAGCCACTGTCGACGGGGACCGCGGACAGCTCGGCGGGCAGCGCCTCCACGCCGAGTGCGTCGAGGATCGCCGGCTCGGCGAGTCGCGGACCCAGCAGCGAGAGCACGGCCAAATCGGCGTCGCCCGGTGTGACCTCGGACCAGAACACCATCTTGCGCAGGTATTCCAGGAGCGGCTCGGCGCGCCACGGTTCGGTGTCGAGGTAGGTGGTTCCGCCCAGCTCGGTCTGGATCCAGTGGTCCTCGACGCGGCCCTGGCCATCCAGGCTGAGATTCTGCGTGCTGGCACCCTCGGGCAGGTTGCTGACGTGTTGGCTCGAAATGCTGTGCAACCACGTCTGGCGGTCGTTGCCGGTCAAGGTGAGCACGCCGCGGTGCGAGCGGTCGACCACGATCGCGTCGGTTTCGGCCGCGCGCTGCTCGCCCAGTGGGTCGCCGTAGTGCCAGACGGCGCCGGCGTCGGGTCCAGAATCGGGGGCGGGGACGGGGTGGCTCACAGGGTCAACTCTACGGACCGGCACGCGCGTCCAGCGAGTGTGCGACCCGTCGCGCGTTCGTCGACGAATGTGCGGGCGGCTTCACATTCGGCGGGGGACCGGTGAGCCGATAGGCTTCTCGACCATGGCTGGCCAGAAGGGTGTGATCGTCACGCTGGACGGCGAAATCCGTTCGTCCGAAGCGCCGCTGCTGCACGCCGACGACCTGGCGGCGGTCCGCGGCGACGGCGTCTTCGAGACGCTGTTGGTGCGCGACGGCCGGGCCTGTCTGATCGAGTCGCACTTGCAGCGGCTGACCCAGTCGGCCGCGCTGACCGAACTGCCGGCACCGGATCTGTCGCGTTGGCGCAGCGCGATCGAGGAGGCCACCCGGCAGTGGTGCGCTGGCAGCGGGGACGAAGGCGCGATGCGGCTGATCTACAGCCGCGGCCGGGAGGGCGGTTCGACGCCGACGGCCTATGTGATGGTCAACGGCGTTCCCGAACGAGTCACGGCGGTCCGACGCGACGGGCTGGCGGCGGTGACCCTCGATCGCGGGCTGCCCGCCACCGGTGTCGACGCGATGCCGTGGCTGCTGGCCGGGGCCAAGACCCTGTCCTACGCGGTCAACATGGCCGCCCTGCGTGAAGCCGCCCGCCGGGATGCCGGTGACGTCATCTTCGTCAGCACGGACGGCTACATCCTGGAAGGCCCGCGCTCGACCGTGGTGATCGCCACCGCCTCCGATGCACCGGACGGCAACCCGTGCCTGCTGACGCCCCCGCCGTGGTATCCGATTCTGCGCGGCACCACCCAGCAGGCCCTGTTCGAGGTGGCCAGGGCCAAGGGCTACGACTGCGACTATCGGGCGCTGCGTGTCGCGGATCTGATTGCCGCCCAAGGTGTTTGGCTGATATCCAGCATGACATTAGCCGCCCGGGTGCACACCCTCGATGGCAGCCCACTGCCGCGGTCGCCGATGGCGGCGGACTTCGCCGCACTGGTCGACGCCGCCATCGTCAGCGATCGCTGAGCGCTGAATTCTGTTGTCGCCTCTGCGATTCGCGGGTACGGTCGGCCGTACACAAGGAAGGAGGTGGTCCGAGAAATTGATAGCTTCATGGACATGTGAGGTGGCTGCGCGCTAGCTGCATCGGCTCGGAAGAGCCGGCGATACAGATGCGCTGGCGAATTCCCCGCAGTCACCCGGCCCCCGAGCTTCCGGTTTTGTCCGACTGGAGAATGGCTCGGGGGCCGCTCCATGTGAGCGGCCGCTACCGGACTGCTACCCCACGAACCGCGACAGCCGGGCCGAAAGATGCGGCACCAGGCCGCCGTCGGCGTCGACACGCTCCTCGACGTAGGCCAGGTCGCCACCCTCGACGATGCCGTAGAGCCGTTTGGCGCCGCCGACCAGCACGCCGGACCTGCTGCGGGCTAGCGCATCGGTCACCAGCTCCCACGACGATTGGGTGCGCGGACGTCCGTAGAACAATTCGACGTAGCCCGCGGAATGGGCCAACAGCAGCTCGATCGCGTGCGATTCGCTGGGGTCGTCGGGATCGTTGACAAAGCGCCAGAACCCCGTCTCACGCAAGTCGCGCCCCTGGTAATCACCCGTCTCGCTCAGGCGCCAGGAGCGGGATTCCCAGTTCAGATAGTCGCCGCCGTCGTGCGAGACCACGATCTGTTGGCCGAACCGGTAGTCGCCGTCGTGCCCGCGGCCCTCGCCTTCGCCGCGCCAGACGCCGACCAGCGGCAGCAATGCCAGCAACGCGTCGTTGAGATCGGCACCCTCACGCAGGTTGGCGGTGTCGGCGGGCAACGGTAGATCGTCGAAGGACGGAATGTTGCGGCCGGCGGTCACCTTGGCGCGCTCAGCGGCGGCAGCCACCGCCCGGTCACCGGAGCCGGCTGCACTCAGCGGTTCGTCGGGGGTCATGTGCGCCGCTCCTCCGCATCGCCGCGCTCTGCATCGTCGCCGGGGCGGGTCACGACTCGTCAGTGATGAGCCGGTAAAGGGTGTAGAGGGCGAACCATGAAATGACCACGACCGCCACAACCAGCATGATCTCGAAGAACAGCACCACGGGGACAAGTCTATTCGTCCCGGCGCGTCCCGGTCGCGGGCAGCTGGCCGATCAGGCGATCTTGACGTCGACCTCGTGAATGCCCGCGCCCGACGGCGACACCACGGCGTTCCCGTTACCGGCCGCCGACAGCGCGCGCAGCGTCCAGGATCCGGGTGCGGCGAAGAACCGGAAGTCACCGGTGGCCGAGGCCACCACCTCGGCGGTGAACTCGTCCGACGAGTCCAGCAAGCGGACGAACGCGCCACCGACCGCCTGGCCATCGCCGTCCACGACACGGCCGGTGATCACCGTTTCCTTTTCCAGGTCGACGCTGGCGGGCAACGTCAGTCCTTGCTTCGGTGCAGAGCACATATCAGCTTCCCAACTCGATCGGGGCCCCCACCAGGGAGCCGTATTCCGTCCAACTGCCGTCGTAGTTCTTGACATTCCTGTGCCCGAGCAATTCGTAGAGAACGAACCACGTATGCGACGACCGCTCGCCGATGCGGCAGTAGGCGATCGTTTCTTTGTTGCCGTCCAGGCCGGCCGCGGCGTACAGGGCGGCCAGCTCCTCGTCGGACTTGAAGGTGCCGTCCTCGTTGGCGGCCTTGCTCCACGGCACGTTGACGGCGCCGGGGATGTGGCCGGGCCGCTGGCTTTGTTCCTGCGGCAGATGCGCGGGCGCCAGGATCTTGCCGGAGAATTCGTCGGGGGAGCGCACGTCGACCAGGTTCTTGACGTTGATGGCCGCGATGACGTCGTCGCGGAACGCCCGGATGCTGTTGTCCGGTGCGGCCGCCGTGTACGAGGTGGCGGGCCTGCTGACGGTGTCGCCGGACAGCGCGCGGCCGTCGAGCTCCCACTTCTTGCGGCCGCCGTCGAGCAGCTTGACCTTCTCATGGCCATACAGCTTGAAATACCAGTACGCGTAGGCGGCGAACCAGTTGTTGTTGCCGCCGTAGAGGATCACGGTGTCGTCATTGGCGATGCCCCGCTCGCTGAGCAGCTTCGAGAACTGCTGAGCGTCGACGAAGTCGCGCTTGACCGGGTCCTGCAGGTCGGAGCGCCAGTCCAGCTTGATCGCGCCGGGGATGTGACCGGCGTCGTAAGCGCTGGTGTCCTCGTCGACTTCGACGAAGACGACGCCTGAGGCGTCGAGATTGCTCTCAGCCCAGTCGGTCGAGACCAGGACGTCGGAGCGTGCCATGGAGTGGATCCTTTCAATCACTTTTGGTTACAGCAGGTCAGGTGGGTCGCGCGCTGCGTCGCAAGCGGGCCGCCAGCGGGTAGAGCTGGCAGCCCAGGCAGATGCCGAAGGCGGCGTTGAGGAACGCGGCCGCCAGGGCGGCCGCGGTGGCGAGGACGCCGAGCAGGACGGCGCCGGTGACGAAGCCGACGGTTCCCAGCGCGGCGAAGATCAGGCCGACGAGTTGAGCGAATTTCAGCGGCGCGGTGGGTTCGCGATCCTGCACCGGGCCGAGCCGGGGCGCCACGACGGCGGCGAATATCCGGCCGTAGGGATGCTGGCGCGGCCCGCCGGCGGCGCCGATGGCGAAGATGACGGCCTGAACGGCCAAAATAACCGCCGCCGCCGGTGGATTGACCGCCGAGACGATCAGCACCAGCACCAAGGCCCCGGTGGTCAGCCAGGCGGCAAAGCGCGGTCCACGCACGTCGACGAGGTCGGGCTGCGTGGCGGTGTTGCTGCTCGGCAAGGTATTACTCCTCGAAAACCCCTGTTGCTCACTGGAAACGACGATGGGAGAGGCGCCACGGTCGGGATCCGGGGCCGCTCCGAGTGCTACGCGAAGGCGCGGCTACTCAGCAGCAACAGCAACAACAACAGCCCGCGGGGCGGCACAGTTCAACTGCGCGACGCTTGGTGAGCATGGGCTCGAGGCGGGCTAACACGTCGGTCAGCTTACCCAATGACACCGCGGTCAAGCCAACAGCGGTTTCAGGGCGGACCGCAGGTCGGCGGCGCTGGGCACTCCGGAGGTGCGGTACCGCTGCCGGCCGCCGCTATCGAAGATCAACGTGGTGGGCAGGGACAGCACCGAATAACGGCGCGCGGTCTCCGGGCTGGCGTCCAAGTCGATCTCGACATGTGCCACGTCGCCCAGGTCGTCGCAGACCTGGACCACGACCCGGCGAACCCGGTCGCACGGCCCGCACCACGGGGCGCTGAAATGCACGACGGTCGGTCCGCTGCGGGAAAGTCCCAGCGCCGCGATGTCGCCGGCGGTGTCGCGATCCGGCCCGGAATCGACTTCCCGGATGCTGCCCGAACGGCGGGTCAACAGCCACCCGGCGAGGGCCGCGGCGGCGAGCGCGGCGACGGTCACGACGATGACCGTCACCATGGGCGCCACCGGGCGCCTGGGCCGCGTGCGGCGCGGTCGTCAACGTGCGTCATGACTGTTTGAACCCATCGAGGGACACCGTTACTCCATAGGTGATGCCCTCGATGATGACGTCTGAGCCACGCGCGCCCTCGGCGGTGGGCGCGACTCCGAAGGGAAGTCGCTGATCGGGAAGCCTGCCGCTGAAGGCGTGCAGCACCGCGTCCCGCTTGTCGGCCGGGACGGTCTGGTCCGCGGTGTCCGGGCCGGTGAGCACGCCGGTGGGGGTGAAGACCAACGTCGCCGGGTCATCGGGGGCGATGGAAAGGTCGACCGAGACGCTGACCCGGCGATCGAAGCCGGACGATTTGGGCGTGCCGGTGAACACCAGCCCGTGGCTGTCGGAGATGCCCGACGCGGTGACGCCGCCGGTGGCCGTGTTGGTTTCCTTGGGTGGCGCCTCGACCATCAGGTCGCTGATACCCATGTATCGGCCCAGATGCGTCGAGTCGATGATGATGCGGCTTTCCAGTTTGTTCACGACCAGCTTCGCATCGGGGCTGATCAGCCAGGACGCATGCGTGAGATCCACCGAGTACATCGTGGCT
Organism: Mycobacterium sp. NTMscope_MAC_269; assembly: GCF_976985695.1. Classification (NCBI taxonomy): domain Bacteria; kingdom Bacillati; phylum Actinomycetota; class Actinomycetes; order Mycobacteriales; family Mycobacteriaceae; genus Mycobacterium; species Mycobacterium sp. NTMscope_MAC_269. The sequence goes on along the minus strand of NZ_OZ335668.1, from coordinate 3,657,161 downwards.
TCGAGGGTGGCTTTGCCGGTCATCGCGTGTTCGACGGCGTTGGCCTTGATCTCCAGCTGGTCATAGTTGCCGCGCATGGCCTGTGGAATGAACGGAAACGCCACGAGGGCCACGAAGGGATCGTTGCCCAGGTGGGCTGCCTTGCGCACGCTGGCCGACAGACGGTATTCGGCATAGATGCTGGTGCCGTAGTCGACCCCGATCGCACCGAGGGCGACCACGGCCACCAGGATCGCGGTCGCGGTCACAGCAATGAGCACCTTGCGCACCCGCATATTGTGGCGTAACCGTCCGTGGTGCCGGATCGCCCGTGGCAGGGCTCACAGTGGCTCGTCTGCCACGCGAAAAAACCAGGTAACACGTTATCGTTAGATGACCTGGTAACTAACGCGTGATGGCGTTGTGAAATTGAGAGATGCCGTTCCCCCGAGCTGGAGGGACTAGTTGGAGCTTTTACTGCTGACCTCGGAGCTGCATCCCGATCCGGTCCTGCCCTCGTTGTCGCTGCTTCCGCATCCCGTGCGCACGGCGCCGCCAGAACCAGCTTCGCTGCTCGAGGCCGGGACGGCGGACGCGGTGATCGTGGACGCGCGCACCGATCTGTCGTCCGCGCGCGGCCTGTGCCGCCTGCTGAGCACCGCCGGCCGGTCGGTCCCGGTGTTGGCCGTGGTGAGCGAAGGCGGGCTGGTGGCCATCAGCGCCGACTGGGGTCTGGACGAGATCCTCCTGCCCACCACCGGGCCGGCCGAAATCGACGCGAGGCTGCGGCTGGTGGTCGGTCGTCGCGGCGGGCTCGCGGACCAGGAGAGCGCCGGCAAGGTGAGCCTGGGCGAGCTGGTGATCGACGAAGGCACCTACACCGCGCGGCTGCGTGGCCGCCCGCTCGATCTCACCTACAAAGAATTCGAGTTGCTCAAATACCTGGCTCAGCACGCCGGGCGGGTCTTCACGAGGGCGCAGCTGCTGCATGAGGTGTGGGGATACGACTTCTTCGGCGGCACCCGCACTGTCGATGTGCACGTGCGTCGCCTCCGGGCCAAACTGGGCCCCGAGCACGAGGCGTTGATCGGCACGGTCCGCAATGTGGGGTACAAGGCGGTCCGCCCGGCGCGCGGCCGCACCCCGGCAGCCGACCCCTCCGACTCCGAGGGTGCGGACGGCGCCGAATCCGACACCGAGGACGTCCAAGATCCGCTGGTCGATCCGTTGCACACTCAGTGAGCCCGCCCGAATGGCACCGGACGCTGAGCGACGACGAGCAGCGGGGCGTGCGCGAACTTGTCGGTGCGGCAACGGAATTCGACGGGGTTGCGCCCGTCGGCGAACAGGTACTGCGCGAACTCGGACACGACCGTACCGAGCATCTGCTGATCACCTCGGACGACGCCGACGTAATCGTCGGTTACCTCAATCTCAGCCCGCCCCGCGACGGGGAGACTCAGATGGCGGAACTCGTCGTGCACCCGCGGGCGCGTCGGCGCAGTATCGGCGCGGAGCTGATTCGCGCCGCGTTGGCCAAAACCGGTGCGGGCAACCGATTCTGGGCACACGGCACGCTCGAGCCCGCCCGCGAGACCGCGTCCGCGCTGGGCTTGGCGCCCGTGCGGGAACTGATGCAGATGCGACGCTCGCTGCGCGATCTACCGGGCGCAGTGCCCTCGGTGCCCGGGGTGCGGATCCGCACCTATGCGGGCACGGCCGACGACGCCGAGCTGCTGCGCGTCAACAACGCCGCGTTCGCCTACCACCCCGAACAGGGCGGTTGGAGCGACGTCGAGCTGGCGGAGCGGCGCGGCGAACCGTGGTTCGACCCGGCGGGCTTGTTCCTCGCGTTCGACGACTCCGAGGGCGATCAGGGCGGCACGCTGCTGGGTTTTCACTGGACGAAGGTGCACCTCGATCAACCCGGCTTGGGCGAGGTGTATGTCGTCGGCGTCGATCCATCGGCGCAGGGCCGCGGACTGGGACAGGTGTTGACCGCCGTCGGCATCGAATGGCTGGCCCGCCGCCTGGCCGACGCCAAGGAGCCAATCGTGATGCTTTACGTCGAGTCGGACAACGTCGCCGCGGTGCGCACCTACCAGCGCTTGGGGTTCACCACCTACAGCGTCGACACCGCATACGCGGTCGTACCCGCGGCCAACTGACCGCGGCTACGAGCGGCATTCACCCGCATCGTTAACCTGGTCCTTGCTACCGAGACGTTGCTGTGCGCCGGGCCGGCGCATACTTTCGCCGCGACCGGCAACCTGACAGTTGATGGCCAGCGGCGCCCACATGCGTCTTGAACGTTGTCATGAAAGCGAGATCGGTGAAGCTCGACAGGCAGGGCAAGGCGTTGGCCGCGGTGGTGTTGGCGACGGCACTCGGCGCCACAGCGCTGACCGCCTGCGGTAGCGACGAGAACCGTCCCGGCGCCGCGGCGCCCAGCATCACCGGCGGCGCCGGCACCGCGGGGTGCGGCGGCAAGAACGAGCTGACGGCGGAAGGCTCGACCGCGCAAGCGAACGCGATCACGGTCTTCAACCAGGTGTGGGGCCAGTACTGTCCGGGCAAGGGCCTCGCGTACAACCCGACCGGGTCGGGCGCCGGTCGCGAGCAGTTCATCGCCGGGCACGTGGATTTCGCGGGGGCCGACTCTCCGTTGGTCGCCGAACAGATCGGTCCCGCCGCCAGCCGGTGCGGGGGGAACCCGGCGTGGGACCTGCCGCTGGTGTTCGGTCCGATCGCGCTCGCCTACAACCTGCCGGGGAATCCGGCCCTGGTGGTTAGCAGTGACGCGGTGGCCAAAATTTTCACCGGCAAGATCACCGCGTGGAACGACCCCATCTTGGCCGGCCTCAACCCGGGTGTGGCGCTGCCCGACACCAAGATCACGCCGATCTACCGGTCCGACTCATCGGGAACCACCGACAATGTGCAGAAGTATCTGACCGCCGCCGCACCGCAGAGCTGGGCCAAGGGCGTCGGCACGGAATTTCAGGGCGGCGTCGGCGAGGGCGCCACAAAGTCGTCCGGGGTCATTCAGGCAGTGCAAACCATTCCGGGCGCCATCGGATACGTCGAGAAGGGCTTCGCCGACCAGGCGGGGATGTCCTACGCCAAGATCGCCACCCGCGGCGGGGTTGTCCCGCTCACCAACGACACGGCCGGAAACGCCATCAAGGCGGCCAAATTCCTCGGTGAGGGAAACGACCTGCTGCTCGACCTCAACGCCATGTACGGCTCGCAGGAGCCGGGCGTCTACCCGTTGGTGCTCGTCACCTACGAGATCGTCTGTTCCAAGGGCTATGACGTCGAGACCGCGAGGGCAATCAAATCGTTCCTCTCCATGGCCGCCACCAGCGGGCAGGCCGAACTGGCCTCGGCCGGTTACATTCCGCTGCCCGATAAGGTCAAGGAACGACTGGTCGCCGCGATCGATGCGCTGCAATGACCAGGTGAGCAGGGTTCCAAGGAGCGACAGCAGAACTGTGGCGGGATCGCAGTGACGGGGTTTTCAGGGCCAAACCCGATCGACGCGGGCTCGGGTGCGGTCCTCGCCGCATCGTTTCCCGAGTCGTCGGCGCCACCGACCAGCCCCTGGGGGCAGGGGCGACCGCATGTGGGAGATCGGGTATTCCGTCGGCTCGCGCAGGCCTCGGGTGTGCTGATCATCGTCGTGATCGCCGCGATCGCGGTGTTCCTGCTCGGGCGCGCGGCACCGGCGTTGCAGCGCAATCGCGAGAACTTCTTCAGCTACGGCGGTAACTGGGTCACCAACGACTCGTCGGCCATGCACTTCGGGATCGCCAGCCTGCTGCCGGTCACCGTCTTCGTGTCACTGTTCGCGTTGAGCTTGGCCATGCCGGTCGCGTTGGGCGTCGCCCTGTTCATCACGCAGTACTCGCCTCGGCGGATCGCGACACCGCTGGCCTACGCGGTCGATCTGCTGGCCGCGGTTCCCTCGATCATCTACGGCGCCTGGGGTCTGTATGTGTTGGCGCCGCAACTGCGGCCTGTCGCCACCTGGCTCAACCGCTCCATGGGCTGGTGCTTTTTGTTCGCCGACGGCAACGCGTCGGCCGCCGGTGGCGGCACCATCTTCACCGGCGGCATCGTCTTGGCGGTGATGATTCTGCCGATCATCACCGCGGTCACCCGCGAGGTGTTCGTGCAGACACCACAGGACCAGATCGAGGCCGTGCTGGCCCTCGGCGCCACCAGGTGGGAAGTCGTCAAGACCGTCACGCTGCCGTTCGGGCGGTCGGGCTACATCAGCGGCGGGATGCTGGGCCTGGGCCGCGCGCTGGGCGAGACGGTCGCGCTGCTGATCATCCTGCGCGGCACCCAATCGGCATTCGGTTGGTCGCTGTTCGACGGCGGCTCCACCTTTGCCACGACGATCGCCGGCGCCGCAGCGGAATTCGACGATCGATTCAAGTCGGGCGCCTACATCGCCGCGGGCCTGACGCTCTTCGTGCTCACCTTCGTGGTCGACGCCCTGGCCCGGGGTGCCGTCGCGGGCGCCGGCCGAAAGGCCGGCCGATGACGTCGATGTTGGACCGCCCGCTCAAGTCGCGGACGTTCTCACCGCTTTCCCGGCGCCGTCGCACCGCGAATCGTGTTGCGACCGTGTTGGTTTCGGTGGCGTTGCTAGTGGCCGTGGCGCCGCTGGTGATGGTGCTGTGGTCGGTGGCCGTCAAGGGATTCAAGGCGATTACCTCAACCGTATGGTGGTCGCACTCCCAGGCCGGGATGACGGCCTTCGTGACCGGCGGCGGCGCCTACCATGCGCTGGTCGGCACCGTGCTGCAAGGATTGGTATGCGCCGCGATCTCCATCCCGATCGGTCTCATGGTCGCGATCTACCTGGTCGAATACGGTGGCGGCACCGCGCTGGGCCGGTTGGCCTCGTTCATGGTGGACATCCTGAGCGGGGTGCCCTCGATCGTGGCGGCCCTGTTTATCTACGCGTTGTGTGTGGCCACGCTGGGCCTGCCCCGCTCCGAGTTGGCGGTGTCGCTGGCCCTGGTGTTGCTGATGCTGCCCGTGATCGTGCGCGCGACCGAGGAGATGCTGCGGATCGTCCCGGTGGATCTTCGCGAGGCCAGTTACGCGCTGGGCATCACCAAGTGGAAGACCATCGTCCGAGTGGTCATTCCCACCGGACTGTCCGGCATCGTTACCGGGATCTTGCTGGCGATGGCCCGGGTGATGGGGGAGACAGCGCCGCTGTTGATCCTCGTCGGCTATGCCCAGTCGATGAACTTCAACATCTTCAGCGACTTCATGGGGACCCTGCCAGGCATGATGTACAACCAGGCGTCGGTCGGCGCGGGCCTCAACCCCATCCCCACGGATCGGTTGTGGGGTGCGGCGTTAACCCTCATCCTGGTGATCGCCGCGATCAATATCGTGGCTCGAGTGATAGCGAAATTCCTTGGCGCCAGAAAGTCATAGGCAGGAGCGGTAGTGGCCAAACGGTTGGACCTCAAGGGCGTCAACATCTTCTACGGCGCGTTTCACGCCGTCGCGGAGGTGACGCTGACGGTTTTGCCGCGCAGCGTCACCGCGTTCATCGGCCCGTCGGGTTGCGGCAAGACGACGGTGCTGCGCACCCTCAACCGGATGCATGAGGTGGTGCCCGGCGGGCGCGTCGAGGGCAGCGTGCTCCTCGATGACGAGGACATCTACGGTGCCGGCGTCGATCCGGTCGGCGTGCGCCGGGCCATCGGGATGGTGTTCCAGCGCCCGAACCCGTTCCCCGCCATGTCGATTCGCGACAACGTGGTAGCCGGCCTGAAGCTGCAGGGGGAGCGCAATCGCAAGGTGCTCGATGAGACGGCCGAATACTCGCTGCGCGGGGCAAACCTGTGGGACGAGGTCAAGGATCGATTGGACCGGCCCGGCGGTGGTCTGTCCGGCGGGCAGCAGCAGCGGCTGTGCATCGCCAGGGCCATCGCCGTACAGCCCGACGTGCTCCTCATGGATGAGCCCTGCTCGGCGCTGGACCCGATTTCGACGATGGCCATCGAAGAGCTGATCAGTGAACTGAAGCAGGACTACACCATCGTCATCGTCACCCACAACATGCAGCAGGCGGCCCGGGTCAGCGACTACACCGCGTTCTTCAACCTGGAAGCCGTCGGAAAACCGGGACGGCTGATCGAGGTCGACGACACCGAGAAGATCTTTTCCAACCCGAATCAAAAGGCGACGGAGGACTACATCTCCGGGCGATTCGGCTAGCCCGACGACGAAGCAGCTCGCGCGGCGAGGTGTGAGGAGTCGGGCAATCGGGCTAGCCCGACGACGAAGCAGCTCGCGCGGCGAGGTGTGAGGAGTCGGGCAATCGGGCTAGCCCGACGACGAAGCAGCTCGCGCGGCGAGGTGTGAGGAGTCGGGCAATCGGGCAATCGCGCTAGCCCGCGTTTACTGCGAGGGCGGTTTCGCTTCTTCCTCGGGAAGTCTGCCGGTCGCCTGGAAGATGACGCGCCGGGCGACCTCGACGGCGTGATCGGCGAATCGCTCGTAGAAGCGGCCCAGCAACGTCACGTCGACGGCCGCCGCCACGCCGTGCTTCCATTCGCGGTCCATGAGGACCGAGAACAGGTGCCGGTGCAGGTCGTCCATCGCGTCGTCTTCTTCGCGGATCCTGGCCGCCTTTTCCGGGTCGCGCGACAGCACCACCTCTTGGGCGCTGTTCCCCAATTCGACTGCGATGCTGCCCATTTCGGCAAAGTAGCCGTTGACCTCTTCGGGCAGTGCGTGCTGGGGATGCCGTCGACGGGCGATCTTGGCCACGTGCAACGCCAGCGCACCCATGCGGTCGATGTCCGCCACCATCTGAATGGCGCTCACGATCGACCTCAGGTCGCCGGCCACCGGCGCCTGCAACGCCAGCAGCACAAAGGCGCTTTCCTCGGCGCGCGCACTCATCGCGGCGATCGCTTCGTGGTCGGAGATCACTTGTTCGGCCAGCACCAAGTCGGCTTGCAGCAGGGCTTGGGTGGCCCGCTCCATGGCGATTCCTGCCAAGCCGCACATCTCGCCGAGCCGCTCGGATAACTCCGAGAGTTGCTCGTGGTAGGCGGTTCGCATGTCGTCAAGGATACGTTCCCCGCATCCGAGACAGGCCGCGGAGCGCCGTCAAAACCGCTTATTCGCAGGTGGTGTCGGCCGCGTTGGTGACCGTCAGGTCCTCGGGCAGCTTGGCTGGGGCGTTGCTCGAGCCGCGTTCGATCTGCAAACTCATCGACGAACCGCTCGGTGAGGGAGCGGTGACCGACTTGAAGTCCGGGCCCAGTACCACCTGCACAACCTGCCCGTAGCCCGAAACCCGCTGGACCTTGGCATTGGCGAACGAGGACGCCACGGTGGCCGCGGCCTCTTCGTTGCCGGGCGAGAACAGCACCGTCGTCGCGGTCACCGAACTCGGATAATCGTCGGGTGTCATCACGTTGAAGCCGTCGCGCTTGAGCTCGGTGGTTGCCGTTGCCGCCAGGCCGGTCTGCGTGGTGGCGTTGGAAACCCGCACGGTCACACCGCTCGGCGAGGTCGTCGTGACCTGCTCGTGTTGCGCCTCCGGCGTCGGGGATGGCTTCCTGGTGGTGGGCGCCTTCGACGCGCCCGTCGTCGTGCCCGAGCCAGACGTCGCGCTCAAATTCTTTGCGTTCTGGTCGTTTTCCTCGGGCAGCGGATCGTCGTTGATGATGGCGTCGAACAGCGCGCGCATGTCGGACATCCGCGGCGGCTCGTCGCCGTTCTGGTCGGTGACACCGGTCGGCACGGTCACGAACGTGACGTGGCCGGCCGCCATCCCCTGCAACGACTGACCGAGCTGGACCAGGTCCTTGGACTTGACGTTGTCGACGACGGTGTCGCTGATGAACATGTTGACGACGTTGTTGAGCTTGTTGAGGTCAAGCAACGTGTCCGCCGAGATCAACGACCTCAGCAGCGACGACAAGAACAGCTGCTGTCGTTTGATGCGGCCGTAGTCCCCGTTGATCTCCGTGGTGACCTGGCGGGCCCGCACGTAATTCAAAGCGGTGGAGCCGTCGAGCACCTGGCGCCCGCCGTGTTCTAAGACGGTGCCCAGCTCGTAGTCGTGCAGCGAGCTGCTCGAGCACACCTCGACTCCGCCGAGGGCATCGACCATCTTCGCGAAGCCGGAGAAGTCCACGGCGATGAAGCGGTTGATGCTCAAGCCGGATAGCTTCTGAATTTCCTTCACCAGACATTTCGGCCCGCCGAAGGCGAACGCCGAGTTCAGTTTGGTCTCGGTGTAGACCATCTTCGGTCCCCACGTCTGCGTCTTCGCGTCGTAGAGCGGGCCGTACTTGCCGGTGGTGGGGTTCCAGGCCTCGCATTGCATCGGCGTGATCGCCAGGTCGCGCGGGAACGACACGGCCACCACGCGTTTGCGGTTGGCCGGGATGTTGACCAGCATGACCGTGTCCGAGCGGGCGCCGTCGGCGTCGTCGGTGTCGCCGGCGCCCATGTTGGCGTTGTCGCCCGCGCGTGAGTCGAGGCCGACGATCAAGAAGTCTTCGTCGCCGTACTGCCCGTTCGCGTCGCGGATGTCGTCCGAGTGCGGGTCCAGCGCGTTGATCGTGTTGAGCCGGGCGTTCTTCGACGTGCTCCACTGCCATGCCCCGCCGGTCATCACCAGGGACAGCACGGCGGCCAGGGCCGCTACCGAGCGGCCGGCCAGCAGCATCGGGCGGCGGCGTTTGGGCTCCTCGGCGGCGGTGTCGGCGACGTCGGAAGACCGCTCGTCGGGCTCGTCGTCGTTCGGGTAGTCGGTGGCCATGAGCTCGCGAAGCTCGGAGACCGCGTCGAACGAGTAGGCGAGGTCGTCGATCACCTGTGTCTTCTGCAGCTCGAGCGGCGGCTCCGGCTCCGGCTGGTAGGCCTCGGGGTCGGGCTCGGAGAATTCAGCCTCGGGTGGTTCGACCTCCGGGGCGGCGCGTCGGTGAATGGGCCGGTCGGGCGCACCGATTTTGGCGATCAAATCGGCGACGCTGACCCCGCCGCCGGCGTGGCTTCCGGTGTGTTCGGCGTCGTCTTCCTGCGGCGGGGTGGGTTCGACGGCCATTTCCGGTTGCCAGCGATGAATGTTGTCGTCGGGCGGTGGTTCGGAGAATCGTTCCCACGGAGCGGCGCTCAAGCTGGGCGACGGGCCGACTGGAATCGGTTGGGCGTGGGCCTCGCCCGGTGCGTGCCGACCGTTACGAGTGGCGTCGCGCTCGCCGTCACTCATGTCCTACCGGCCTCCGAAGCTCTGATGCAGACGTCAGCGTGTCCGTGCGTACTGGCAGCGCAGCGCCGCTTTTGTCGCCGCAGCGGGTCGTGCCATCCGTTTTCGTCGCGCTCGTGCGACGGTTCGAAACTCATCCGCCAACCAAGCGCATGCAACAAAGCCCACATCGTACTTAGTTATCGGTCCGGAAGCGATTTCGAGCCGGTGGACTCAGCCGCCGGAGTGCATGACGTCGGCGCCGGCCGGCACCGTGCAGTCGTCGGGGTCGTCCAGCCAACCTTCCGGGAGCACGACCCGGGCGGGTGAACCCTGCCGTCCCCGGGGCCCGCTCGCCTCGTCCGGGAAGGGCACGCCGGCGTCCAGCCGGTCGAGCAGGCGGTCCAGCTCGTCGAGCGTCTTGACCATCGCCAGCGCTCGGCGCAGCTCGGAACCGGCGGGAAAGCCGTGCAGGTACCACGCCACGTGCTTGCGGATGTCGCGCATGCCCTTGTCCTCGCCGAAGTGCGCGGCCAGCAGTTGGCCGTGGCGGCGGACGATGTCGGCGACCTCGCCCAGCGTCGGTGGTGTGGGCGGGGGAGTGCCGGTGAAAGCCGCCGACAGCTCGGCGAACAGCCACGGCCGGCCCAGGCAGCCGCGGCCGATGACTACGCCGTCGCACCCGGTGGCGGCCATCATGGTCAGCGCGTCACTGGCGTCGTAGATGTCGCCGTTGCCGAGCACCGGGATCGTGCGCACGTGTTCCTTGAGGCGGGCGATCTCGTCCCAATCGGCGGTGCCGGAGTAGCGTTGGGCCGCCGTGCGGGCGTGCAGTGCGACCGCTGCGGCGCCCTCGCCTTCGGCGATGTGGCCGGCATCGAGGTGCGTGTGGTGCTCGTCGTCGATGCCGATGCGGAACTTGACGGTCACCGGTATCTGGGTGCCCTCGGTGCCGCGCACGGCCGCGGCGACGATCTGGCCGAACAGCCGCCGCTTGTAGGGCAGCGCCGAGCCGCCGCCGCGCTTGGTGACCTTCGGCACCGGGCAGCCGAAATTCATGTCGATGTGATCGGCCAGCCCTTCGTCGGCGATCATCTTGGCGGCCGCGTAGGTGGTCGCGGGGTCGACGGTGTAGAGCTGCAGCGAGCGTGGCGACTCGTCGGGGGCGAACGTGGTCATGTGCATGGTGGCCGGATGACGCTCGACGAGCGCACGGGCCGTGACCATCTCGCAGACATACAGGCCGCTGACGGTGCCGACCTTGGATTGCTCCAGTTCCCGGCACAGCGTCCGGAACGCGACGTTGGTGACGCCCGCCATCGGTGCCAGAACCACCGGGCTGGCGAGCGCGATGGATCCGATGCGCACCGCTTGGTTACCGCCGGCTCATGGTCAGCGTGCCCGCGGTCTGGTGCAGTTCGGCTGCGGTGGTCCTCTTGCCGGTGCGGGCTTCCCGCTCGAGCTGGCGCCGCTTGGAGACCTCGAACTTGTCGCAGGTCGTCTCGAGTTCTTTTATCAGCACGGCGAGGTCGTCGCGCAATGCGGCGGCTTCGCCGGTGAAGTCCTCACGCTCGAAGATGCGCCATTTCCTCAACACCGGCATGACGACCTCGTCAAGGTGGATGCGCGGGTCGTACACGCCGCCGACGGCGATCATCACGGCCTTGCGTCGGAACTCGGGCACCTGGTAACCGGGCATCTGGAAGTTGCGCAGCACTTTGTGCAGCGACTTCATCGCCTGATTGGGTGCGATCTCGAACCCGGCCTCGGTGACGTCGCGGTAGAAGATCATGTGCAGGTTCTCGTCTGCTGAGATCTTGGCCAACAACTGGTCGGCGATGGTCTCGTTGCAGGCCTTCCCGGTGTTGCGGTGCGAGATCCGGGTGGCCAGCTCCTGGAACGTGACGTAGGTGACGGAATCGAACAGACTCTCGGCGAACAGGTCTTCGCGCACCTGGTGGTTCTGGCCGGGGCTGAAGCCGCGGTTGACCACCTCCATGCGCAACTTCTCCAGCTCGATCGGGTCAACCGCACGGGTCACCACCAGGTAGTCGCGGAGCGCGATCCCGTGCCGGTTTTCCTCGGCGGTCCATCGGTTGACCCACTGGCCCCAAGGGCCGTCCATGCTGAAGTTCATCGCGATCTCGCGGTGATACGACGGCAGGTTGTCCTCGGTCATCAGGTTCTGCACCATCGCCACCTGGGCGACGTCGGTCAGCTGGGACTGCCCCGGCTCCCAGTCCTGCCCACCGAGTGCATAGAAGTTCTTGCCGTCCGACCACGGGATGTAGTCGTGCGGATTCCAGTTCTTGTGCATGCTCTCGTGCCGGTTCAGGTACTTCTCGACGGCCGGCTGGAGTTCGTGCAACAGCTGTAGGTTTGTCAGCTCGGCTGACATAGGGCCTCCAGTTATCTGTGTCGATGGGTAGCAGTCAATATATCTGTGTACTTCAGTAGCAGCAAGTTCCTCGTCGGGCGTGGCTGATAACGGTTTGACATCGCATTCGAGCCCAGTCTTACGGCTTGCCGATGCGGTCAAAATGAAAACCCGCTACTGCGACTTGCCGAGCTCTCCGGCGGGGACATACGGCGCCGCGGTGATGTACAGCATGTTGATGCAGTAGTCGATGAATTGTTTGCGGGTCGCCCCGAGCTGGCCGTGCAGGTAAGCCGTGAACAGGCTCGACAGGCCACCGATCAGGCTGGTGGCGATCATCTTCGCCAGCACGGCATCGCCGATCCGGGAAAGCTTGCGCTGCAGCAGGTCGATGAAATTGGGCATCCACTCCGCGCCCGACCGGACCAGCACCGGCTCCACCGTCGGCGCCAGCAGCAGCACCCGCCCGCGGACGGGGTCGTCCACCATCAGCTCGACGAACCGTTCGACGGCCTCTCGTGGGGTCGTCGCCGATGTCAGGGTGTTCATCGCCCGCGTGCAGACGTCGTCATAGACCGCGCGCACGAATTCGTCGCGGTCGGCGAAGCTTTCGTAGAAGTAGCGTTCGGTCAGCGCGGCCTTGCGGCACGCCGCGCGCACAGTCAGCGCCGGCCCGCCCGAGCTGCCGAGCAACTGCACGCCGGCGCTGATCAGGTTGTCACGGCGAAGCGCGAGCCGACTCTCCAAGGGGACACCGGTCCAGCGCCCCCGTCGTTGACCCGTCTGCACATCGCTCCTAAGCTGAAAAATGACAACGGCTGTAGTCAAAAATTCAGATACCTACAGGAATCCAATAGTGACTCAAGATACGTCCGCATCGCGCCCCCTGACCAGCGACGCTGCGCACAGCGACGGGACCGGCGCCGCTGAGCAGTCGATATCCGGCGGGTCCGGCGGCGGGTCCGACGGCGTCGCGGCCGGCTGTCCGGTATCGCCGGTGGGCTACGACGCGCCGCCCGCGCCGCTGGGGCCCGATTCCCTGACCTGGCGGTATTTCGGGGACTGGCGGGGCATGCTGCAGGGCCCGTGGGCAGGATCGATGCAGAACATGCACCCCCAGCTGGGCGCGGCAGTCCTCGACCACTCCACCTTCTTCCGCGAGCGGTGGCCACGGCTGCTGCGCTCGTTGTATCCCATCGGGGGAGTCGTCTTCGACGGTGAGCGCGCCCCGGTCACCGGCGCCGAGGTGCGCGACTACCACACCGACATCAAGGGCGTCGACGACCAGGGGCGCCGCTACCACGCCCTGAACCCCGACGTCTTCTACTGGGCGCACTCCACCTTCTTTATGGGCACCATTCACGTGGCCGAACGGTTCTGCGGCGGGATCACCGAGGCGCAGAAGCGCCAGTTGTTCGACGAACATGTCGAGTGGTACCGCATGTACGGCATGAGCATGCGGCCCGTGCCGAACTCATGGGAGGAGTTCCAGGCTTACTGGGATCACATGTGTCGCAACGTGCTGGAGACCAACGAGGCGGCCCGGGCCGTGCTCGACTTGAGCGAGTTGCCCAAACCGCCGTTCGCGCAATGGATTCCGGATCCCTTGTGGGCCATGCAGCGCAAACTGATGGCCCCGTTTTTCGTCTGGCTGACCGTCGGCTTGTACGACCCGCCGGTGCGGGAGCTGATGGGCTACAGGTGGTCGCGCCGCGACGAGTGGTTGCACCGCCGCTTCGGTGACCTCGTCCGTGCAGTCTTCGCCGTGGTGCCGAGCAGATTCCGTAAGCACCCGCGGGCGCGTGCCGGCTTGGACCGCGCCAGCGGCCGAATCCCGCTCGACACCCCGCTGGTGCAAACCCCGGCGCGCAACCTTCCGCCCGTCGAGGAGCGCGGGGATCCCAAGCACTACTGCCCAATGGTGTCCTAGCCGTACGACGATGCACCCCGCGAAGCGGGGTGAGGAGGAGTGCGGCCATCCTGACTAGCCGGAACTTGCCGTACGGGCCCCGTCCGCGCTAGGCGTGGGCGTGGCCGTGAACCTCTTCGAGTCCCGCCTGGTGCACGTGCGGGTGGGTGTGTTCGGTCCCGTCGGCATGCGCGTGGGAGTGTTCGTGCTCCACGTGGTCATGCTCATGGGATGTGTGCGCATGAGCGTGCGTCACATCGCCATGCTGATGCTCGTGCGCGTGGGGCGCGTCGTGGGTGTGTTCTTCGCTCATCAGTGATGCCTCCTTGCGTGAAATTCCTTGTGTTTCCGGCCCGCTCAGCGGCTGCTGCGGCGTCGGTTCGGTGTGGGCGGCGATGCGGCTACCGCCTTGAGCCCGCTGTCACCACGGTGGTGACCGGGCACCCCCGGGCCCGCGTGCTCGGCATTGAACACGGCGTCGATGACGAGCTGGCGGACGTGGTCATTCTCCAGGCTGTAGAAGATCGTGGTGCCCTCCCGACGGGTGCGGACCAGACGTGCCATCCGCAACTTCGCGAGGTGCTGGGAAACCGACGGCGCCGGCTTGCCCACGTGCTCGGCGAGTTCGTTGACCGACATCTCGTGGTCGGTCAACGACCAGAGCACCTGCACGCGGGTGGCGTCGGCCAGCATCCGGAACACCTCGACCACCAGGCTTGCCTGATCGTCGGGCAGACGCCCTTTGCTATTACCTGCATGCATACGCAAATACTAGCGAAGGCCGCTGGTTCTGCCAAGGGCGCGGCTTAGGCCCTCGGGATCTGGCGCTGGCCCCCGTTGCGCTCGTTCCAGAGGCGGTAAACCTCTATCGCACCCTCGTGCGGGTCGTAGCGCATCGGCAGGCGCCGCTGAGCCCAGTCCTTCGCGAATTCGTCGTAGAACGTGGACAACTCGAAGTACTTGCGATCGTCGGCGTAGTACTGCTCGTAGCTCTCGCGGGTGGTCAGGAACACGACTTCCTTGGGCGAGCAGTAATACAGCGAGCCCAGGCACATCGGGCACGGATGGGCCAGCACGTAGATCGTGGCGTCGACGAGGTGCTCGGTGCCCAGCTTCATGCAGGCCTCACGGATGGCGAGGATCTCCGCGTGGGCGGTGGGGTCGTTCGTCTGGGCCACCTTGTTGGCGCTCTCGGCGAGCACCTCGCCACCCTGGACGATCACCGTGGCGAACGGCCGGCCGCCGTCGGCCACGTTGCGACGAGCCAGTTCGATCGTTCGTTGCGCGAAGTCGGTCATGGGTCCTCCGGCGTACGAAGGGAGCGGATAAGTCGGAGAGTAGCCCCGCGAGCCGGGATTCCACCCTGTGATATTAACTAGACAATCTATCTTTTTTCGAACCCACTGAAGGGGGCATGATGGCGCGCACCGATCGCGATCGATGGGACCTGGCGACCAGCGTCGGGGCGACCGCGACCATGGTGGCCGCCCAGCGGGCCCTGTCCTCCGACGCGAAGTTGATCGACGACCCCTATGCCGCCCCGCTGGTGCGGGCGGTCGGGATCGATGTCTATGTCCGGCTGGTGAACGGCGAAATCGCGGCCGGACCGAACACGGAGTTCGATCCCCAGCGGATGGCGCAGGGAATGGCCTGCCGGACCCGCTTCTATGACCACTTCTTTCTGGACGCCACCCGCAGCGGCATCGCCCAAGTGGTGATCCTCGCGTCCGGCCTGGATTCCCGCGCCTATCGCCTGCCCTGGCCGGCCGGGACGGTCGTCTACGAGGTCGACATGCCAGAGGTCATCGAATTCAAGACCCTGACCCTGGGCGACTTGGGAGCCGAGCCGACCGCCGAGCGGCGCACCGTCGCCATCGATCTGCGCGACGATTGGGCCTCGGCCTTGCAGGCCGCGGGATTCGATCCGCAGGCCCCCTCCGCGTGGAGCGCCGAAGGCTTGGTGGTCTACCTGCCGGACGAAGCTCAAGATGCGCTGTTCGACAACGTCACCTCACTGAGCGCCCCGGGCAGCCGTCTCGCTTTTGAATTCGTGCCCGACACTGCCGTTTTCGCCGACCCGCGCTGGCGCGCACATCACGACCGGATGAGCGAACTCGGCTTCGAGATCGACTTCAACGACCTCGTCTATCACGGCCAGCGCAGCCACATCGTCGACCATTTGAACCAGCGCGGCTGGCAGACCTCCTCGACAACGGTTGCGGAGCTGCACGCGGCGAACGGATTCGTTTACGCCGACGACGACGTCGCCGCAGCCTTCGCCGATGTCACGTACTGCAGCGCTGTGCTCGGGTGATAAGCCGCCACCCGGCGCGCACAGCCAGGCGGTGCGCGATGTGGTGCCCCCACTAGGACTCGAACCTAGGACCTGCGGATTAAAAGTCCGTAGCTCTACCAACTGAGCTATAGGGGCCGCGGAGATTCAGGATACTTGGACCGAAAAACCGGCTCGTTTGAGGATTGGGCACACCGTGACCTAAGCTGACGTGGCTCCCAACGAAACCACGTTGCGAGTACCCCGGAGTGATTCGGTTCTGGCCCCCATCGTCTAGTGGCCTAGGACGCCGCCCTTTCACGGCGGTAGCACGGGTTCGAATCCCGTTGGGGGTACGCGACGCGGCGACGCGGAGCAGCAGCAAGGCCCTGTGGCGCAGTTGGTTAGCGCGCCGCCCTGTCACGGCGGAGGTCGCGGGTTCGAGTCCCGTCAGGGTCGCCAAGCGCGGCGAGGCACTCGCTGCCTTCCGGCCAGGTAGCTCAGTCGGTACGAGCGTCCGCCTGAAAAGCGGAAGGTCGGCGGTTCGATCCCGCCCCTGGCCACCAGTCTTGAACTGCACGGACGCGGTGACAGCACTCTATGGATATTTCGGTGTGTCCGGTTCCTGTCCGTTCGCCTGGTCTTTGGCGACGTCATTGAGCCGGTCGAGATTCGTAGCGACGTGGTCGAGTTCGTCTGAGTAGAGGTCGCTGTAGATGTTGGCGGTGACAGTCGGCGTCGAGTGCCCCATGGTCTTCTGGACGTAGCGGAGGTCGGCCCCGGATTTGCGGGCGAGGCTCGCGTAGGTGTGGCGCAGGTCGTGGATCGTCAACGGCGCCAAGCCGGTTTGCTTGAGGGCTTTGTTCCAGTGGGTGTGTCTGCGCCAGTTGTTTGATCTGAGAAAGCCGCCGTTTGGTGAAGTGATCGCTTGTTCTTTAGGTGAGCGGTTTTCGATTCGTGGCTCGAGCGCGTCGATGACGATTTGGGGGAGTGGGACGGTTCGGACGGCGGCGCGAGTTTTCGGTGGCCCGACGATAATTCGGCCCTCCACGTCCGGGGCGGCTTGGCGGACGTAGAGGCGGCGTGCTTTGAGGTCGATGTCGCCGACGCGCAGGCCGACGAGTTCGGACCAGCGCAGACCGGTAAAGGCCAGGATTGTGACGATGTCGCCTTGGCCGCCGCAGGCGGTTGCTAGGGCGGCGACTTCCGTAGCGGAGAGGTAGCGGTGACGTTCCCGCGCCGGCATCCGACCGGATGACACACCTTGGGCCGGGTTGATGTGAATTCGGCCGTCCTCGCGAGCCATGTCGAGAATCGAGCGCAGCAGCCGGAGCGTGGCGAGTCTGGCCCACGGGCCCACGGTGAGGCCGCCGATGAACTGCTGCACATCCTTCCGGCTGACCTCGTCGACCGGGACATGGCCGAAGCGCGGGCTGATACGCAGTTCCCAATGCTGCACGTAGCCGCTCCACGTCTTGGGGGAAACGGCCGGCTGCTTCGACGCGCTGTATTGCGTCCAGATAGCGGAGAGGCTGGCGCGGCCAAGTCTGGGGTCGAATCGTCGGGCGCCGATCGCCGACTCGCCGTCGCGATCCGCCTTGAACGCGCGCGCTTCCCGCATGGTGGCAAACGTCGATGATGTCTCGACCCATCCTGACGGGGAGTTTGGATCGCGCACCAGGTAGCGCACTTGGTAGCGCGCCTGGCCGGCTGAATTGGTCCGCTTTCGGATGCCGCGCGGTACTGATCCGGCCACTTAGCGGTGCACCTGCTTGAGCCACGCGCGGACTTCCGCTGCGTCCCAACGTCTTACGCGATCAGATAGCGTGTAGCAGGGCGGCCCCACATCTGCGCCGTGTTCCCGTAGCGCGCCCCATCGGCTCACGGTGGCAGTGGACACGCCAAGCAGCTCCGCCACCTGTTCCGCTGTCAGAAGCTCTGGAAAGGTCGCTATCTTGGTGGTGGCGTTGATGCCAAGAGTTGCCATGCCGCTGTCCTCAGTTCTCTGCGGGACCAGTAGATCTTTGGCTCTTGAACCCGTATTCTTGTGCAACAGAACGGATTAACGAATCTGGCCAGTAGTCGGCACGTACTCGCATCGTTGATCCGTCTTCTGCGATGACGTATCCGGTCCCAGGTTCACTCGGGTTGATGCGGTGCGCGGGTGCGGCATCAGCGAGGCCATCACCCAGAACCATCGCGACTTCGTCGCGTGAACGCAGCCGCAATGCAACGGTCTGGGTGAACAACCCGCGCATGGGCAGAATCTCCTTGCGGGGGTCCTGCATGAAGGCGGTGGCCACGAGGCCTACGGCCCTGCCCTTTGTCAGGATGCGTGAGAGCGAGGCTGCAACTTGCTTCTTGAGGGCGACGTCTGTCATGTAAGCGGTCAAGCCCGCCAATTCATCGATGAGCAGCACCACGAGCGGTTCGGCGGTGCTCGGTGTGTGCGAACGCGCTTGGCCGGCCATCCTGCGGCCACGGCAATCCAGCAGCTCCTCCAACTTGTTGAGCAGGCTCGCGGCCTCGACCTCGGTCGTCGCGATCTTGCTGAATAGGGCGGAGCCGACTGACACTTCGATCCCGTACTTGAGGTCGACGGCGAAAAGCCGCACGGTTCCTGACCTGATGGCCGGGCCTAAGCCGCCTGCAATGCCCCAAAAAATGGAGCCCTTGCCCGCTCCTGAGCACCCGACAGTGAGGGTGTGGAGGCCAGCGACGCGGAGAATCCAAGCCGAGCCGTTCTCCCGTCGGCCAATCTTAACGGCAGTTGCCTCGGTGCAGGCTGGCCGTCTAGCAGTCTTGATGGCCGACAGCTGTTGTCGCATAACAAATTCCATGCGAACCGTCCCGGGTGCTACCACCGTGGAACGGGCGGAATGTGCCCCGACAGCGTCGCGGATCGCGGGGACCGCGTTTTCGAGGTCATCGACTGTCTGGCCCGTTCGTGTGCGGACGGTCATGTGCAGGCAGTGATCGGAGATGCTCACCCCGAGAAGGCGAGGGTGGGTCCAGACTGTCTTCGTCGTGGTCTTGCCCTGCGAGTCCGTACGTGCGACGCGCTCGGAAGTCGACAGCCCGCAGGCCTTGGCAACTCGCGGCCAAGAGGTCAACGCCCATAGCAGCCATCGGATCCGCCGCGCAGGGGTTGCGACATAGCGCCCAAATGTGGCGGGCGAACGCAGTCTCCAAACGACGAGCGAAAGGGTGACCACGCCGGTCACCGCGGTGAGCCATGTGGCGCCGACCGTCAGTAGGTGCGTGAGGTCAAAGAGGTCCGTCCCGGCGTCGGGATCTGGAATCGAATACGGATCGCTAGGTACTACGGGGTCGTACGGACTCATGCTGACGCCCGGTCTGCCGCTGAGGACCCCGCCTTGCCAGTGTCCGCGGTCATGCTCGAGGCCCGAAACGACCACGCAATGCGGCCGGATTCGCTCGAACGGTCCACGTACGGCAACACGCACAACTCTTCGAAAATCACTGGTGTAAAAGGCATTCCGGCAGTGTTCTGTGGGCACACAGGCTGCTTGGGCGTTGCGAACTTGACGGTCAGGGTGCGTGCCCGCTTGCTCGCGGCCGGATCACCGTCGAGGACTTCCACCTGCCACAACGGCAGGCCTGATTCTCGATCAGTCGCCTGAACCTTGTTGTCTTTCGTTGACCGCTCGTAATCGATCACCGGCGTCACATCTGACACCACGAACGCTTTGTGTGGGAAAACCTGCTGGTGGGACAGCTTGAGCCACTTCGGCACAGACACTTTGTCGACCTTTCGTAGAACTGCTCTAGACAAGTTGAGGGTACATAGTCGTCTAGAGGAGTGCAACGGGCGACGCGTGATTCGTGTGAGACTTTGCGCTCAGCGGGCCGGGAACTCGTATTCGAGCAGGTAGGCGGAGGCCACCTTCACGGTGTCGCAGACCTCCACCGCCACGTCATCGGTGTCGTAAGCGGTTCGCAACACCGTAAGCACCGGAACTCCTGAGTCAAGCTCCAGCTGCCGCCGTTCTTCAGGAGTGGGCATCCGAGCGGCGACTTCTTCAGTGAAGCGAGCAAGCACATGACCGTGCTCTTCTAAGCGCGCGTAGATACCACCGGGTCCGGTATCCAGCTGCTCGATCCTCGTGCCTTCGGCAAATGCCGCCGGAATGTACGAGACGGCCGTCTCGACGGGTCGCCCATTCGCCAGGTAACGCCTCGATCTCACGACAATGTCATCGCCGTCTGAAACTCGAAGGCGCTCAGCCACAAACGAATTCGGCCTCTCTCGGCTCACAACGATGTTGTCCACCTGCGGCGCGAAATCGGATTTCTCCGCCTCGACGGTAAATGCAGCCTTGCCCTCGGCGCGGTGCTGTCGTGCGAATCGATCAGACGCTAGTCTGCGGATTCGAGGTTCCGGGCGGACGAACACCCCGCGGCCGTGTTGTGAGATGACCAATCCGTCGGAACGAAGCTCCTGCACCGCTTGTCTTACAGTCATGCGCGCTACACCGAAATGTTCGATCAGTTCCGCCTCGGACGGCAGTCGCTCCCCGGGTGCGAGCCGATTGGAACTGATCGCCTCTCGCAGTATGCCCGCGATTTGCCGATATGGCGGTTTGTCATCGCCTCGATCGATTTGTCCAAGTTGCAGCACCCGCGAGCCTTCCATTACATGTCTAGACGACTAGTCTAGGAAGCCAGTCAACCCGTGTCACCTCCGACGGCATCGAACAATGGAGACCGAACGATGGGAACCACTCCTAAACACTCAGTCAGTGTCGCCGGCATCGTCGTACGTGGCGATGATCGCATTCTCGTGATCCGGCGAGATGACAACGGCCACTGGGAAGCCCCCGGTGGCGTACTCGAACTGGACGAATCCTTCGAGGATGGTGTGCGGCGGGAAGTCCTCGAGGAAACTGGATTGAAGGTCACGGTGCAACGTCTTACCGGCGTCTACAAGAACCTCAAGCAGGGGATTGTCGCGTTGGTCTACCGCTGCAGTCCTGCCGCTGGCGACACGCACCCGACTGCCGAAGCCCGGGAAGTCCGTTGGATGGCGAAAGAAGAAGTTCAGTCTGAGATGAGCCCTGCTTTCGCCGTGCGCGTTCTGGACGCATTCGACGAATATCCGCACTCGCGTGCCCACGATGGAGCCAACGTTCTTTCAGAGTAGAGACTGTGACGGGGCCACATTGCGTTTAGCCGGCCAACCGTATGCCCCGAGTTCAAAGCGGTCTACTTTCAATCGAATCCAGCCAACGTGACTCTCAAAGCTTCTTTCAACTGAACGTGCAGCGGTGGCTTCGTTTCAGTGTCTGAGCTCAGCCAGCGCCGAAGTATGAATTGTGCGGTGGCCAAACCCGTGTGGACCAGCAGCGAGGGACGGATGTCGGATGCCGCATCGACGCCCATCCTTGTGGCGACGAGTTCGACGAGCTTGCGGTCATCGTTGTCGCTGATCAGTACCGATTCGCTCAGTAGGTGGGGGGCGGTCAGTATGGCTCGTTGCCAGTAGTGCGGGTTCGGATTGGTTTTGTCCCAGGCGGTTTCGGCAAACAACGCGATCAGCGCCTCGGCTGCCGATTGGTCCGACGGCTGAGCGCCGTAGGCACCAACGATTTCGGCGACCGCCTGCCGCAACGGCGCGACAAGAAGGTCGTCCTTCGTAGGCGCGTAACGGAAGTAAGTACTGATGGATATCCCGGCACTGGCAGCGATGTCCTCAGTGGTCACAGCAGCAAATCCACGTTCGGCAAAAAGTTGGTGCGCGGTGCCCTGGATCTGCGAGAGCAACTCGGCACGGCGTCGGTCCCTTAACGAGCCAGTATTTGCGGAGGGCATGACATCGCCTTCGTCAATCCGACATTCCCAGATGCTTCCTGAGTTATGGTACGAACAGTAGCGTAGCGAAACCAACAGTACTAGGGGGGTTCACTTGCTGGTCTCGCAGTGTTGGGGGCCCAGCAGGCGACGCGGGTTTCACGGGAAAAGACCGTCTCACAAAAATACGCGGCGGTCGAGGAAGTCGGTGACAGCGCTGGTGAAGGCGTCGTTGTCGTCGCCGGCAACCATATGACCTGTGCCCGTCACGTCAGTTGTTTCGGCGTGCGGGACGAGTTCGAGGAATTCGTTGACCGTTTCCTCGGAGACGACGTCTGAAAGCGCGCCCCGCACTAACAGCGTCGGGGCCGTGATTCGACGTGCTCCTTCGGCGAGAAACCCGCTGATCGCCTCGAACTCCTCGGTGTCGGTCATGAGTTCGCCTTGCAGGACATCGAAGTTGGAGCTGATGAAGGCTGGGTCCCAGCGCCAGACCCATCGACCGTCGCTACGTTGGCGCAGAACTTTGTGCAGACCGTCGAGATTTTCGGGTCGCGGTCGGCGCGGGTTGTATTCGGCGATGATGTCGGCGGCATCGGTGAGTGTGCCGAAGCCGTCGGGGTGGGCGGCCATGAACGACACGATGCGACGGGCCCCGTGGAACTCCATCCTCGGGGTGATGTCGACGAGAATAACGGCTGCCCACAGCCCGGCTGGGGCCAGCAGGTGGGTTGCCAGGATGGTTAGCCCACCCAGCGACGCGCCAACGAGGGCAGGGGGACTCTCGGTGCCGACGTGTTCTCGAACCGAGAGCAGATCGGCGACGAACTTTTCGACGTCGTATTGTCCGCTCGGGTCCCAGTCGCTGTCGCCGTGGCCGCGGGTGTCGTACGCGATGACGGTGTAGCCATGGGCGTGGAGGCGACGAGCTGTGGTGGCCCAGGCGTGGCGGTTTTGGCCGCCGCCATGGAGGAGCAACACCACGGGACCAGTCGTGGGGTGCCGGTAGCAATCCGCCACGAGAGTGATGCCGTCGCGCGTGTGGATGCGCTCCTGAGTAAGTGTCATGTAATCCGCGCCCCTTTGGGCGCAAGGTCCACGCCCGTCACGCTGCGTTGTCCCTCAGGTGACATGTCATCGTCAGCGTGCTCTGGCGCGCGGGGCCAAGGGCTTCCGTTGAGGCCACCAGCTGGCCTCACCGAGCAATGTGGCGATCGCGGGAACCGTGAGGGTGCGGACCACGAAGGTGTCCAGGAGTAGGCCGCAGCCGATGATGAGTCCGGCTTGGAGCATGATCGCGACGGACCCGACCATAAGGCCGAACATGCTGGCCGCGAAGATGAGCCCGGCCGAGGTGATGACTGAGCCGGTGTTCGCGACCGTGCGCAGCACGCCGACGCGAATGTTGTGAGCGGATTCCTCGCGTAGCCGCGAGATCAGCAGCATGTTGTAGTCGGCGCCCACCGCGACCAGGATGATGAACGCCAAAAGCGGAACGGGCCAAGCGATTTGCTTGCCCAGGCCGTATTGGAAGACCAGTGTGCCGATGCCCAGTGCGGCTGCGTAGTTGAGTACGACCGTACCGAGCAGGTAGAGCGGGGCCACCACGGCACGTAGCAGAACGACGAGGGTCAACCCGACGATGACGAGTGTGGCGATGGCCAGTAGGTGAAAGTCGGCCGACAGGAGGCGCTGGATATCGGAATTGACGGCGGGGAAGCCGGCCATCGATATCCGGGCGTGAGCCAGCGAGGTGTTGGGGCGTGCGGCATCGGCAACGTGCGTGATCTTCTGCGCGAGATCCATCGCTTCGCTGCTGTAGGGGTTGTAGCTAGATTCGATGGCGAAGCGCGCGGTCTTGCCGTCAGCGGATAGAAAGTGCTTTGCCACATCGGAGAACTGGCGATTCTCGAAGGCGTTAGCGGGAAGGTAGAAGCCGCTGGAGTTGTCCGAACCGGCGCTGGATCGCGCGGAATTCTGTAGCTGGGTGGCGATCTGACTCATGCCGGACAACATTTCGATGTTGCTGTCGGCGAGGGTGTGCACACCGGTGGCTAGGGCTTGTGCTCCCGACGCGAGCTGGCTGATGCCGTTTTGAAGGCGGCCGATGTTGCCGGCCATGTCGGCGGGATCGCCAAGCGCTCCGAAGGCCTTGTCCAGCGAAGTGACTGTGCGCTGCAGGTCTGCCACGGTGCCGCCTGCATTATTGGCATCGGGCTGGTACAAATCGCCGAGGTCGGCGAGCTGGCTGAAAAAGCCGCCATCGCGCAAAGTCACCAAGATCCGTACCTGGTCGCGGATCTGGGCACACTCGGGGGTGGTGGCACACCAGGGGGAGGTGTTGAGCGCACCGACCAGCGGGTCGATGGTGGCGATCGCTTGTTGGGCTTGTTGAGCTTCTTGGCGTAGCCCGGGCCCGGTTCGAATAGCTTGGTCGACGGTCGGTGTGGTAGCCGAAAGCTGCTGCAGCAGCTGGCGAAAGCGCTGAAATTGTGGCCCGCTGGACTGGGCTTGGGTAAGGATCCCGGTCAGCGGAGTCAGCGCCGTGCGCAGGGTGGTGTCAAGTTGCGCCAGGCCGCCCGCGAGTTGGTCGGCGCCACCGGTGAGTTTGGTGAGATCGGTCTTGTGGGCGTCTCCTTTGGCGACGGCATCGGCCATCTTGGTGCCGATCTGGCCGTTCTGCCAAGAAAGCTGTGCCTGGTCCAGTCGCGCCCCGGTAGGCCGGGTGACGCCGGAAACTTTGGTGACACCTGGCAATTGCGACACGCGAGACGCCATTTCGTCCAGGTCGGCCAGGCTTTTACCGGTGCGCATATCGGTCGGTGATTCGACGACCATGAACTGCGTGATAACGATATCTTTGCGAAAGTGCCTGTCCAGCAGATGATAACCCTCGTTGCTGGCGGTCGTTTCCGGCTGGCCTTGACGGTCGTCATAGCTCATGCGCATGGTCAGCGCCACAGCAGCTAGCCCTAACACGAGAGCCAGGCTGGCGGCCAGCAATGGGCCGGGCCGGCGGACTACGGCCACCGCGATCCAGTTCCAGTAGCGGCGTGTGCGGTCGGCTTTGGGCTCGCCGATGCCGCGTTTAGCGGCCAGCGCCAACACCGGTGGGAACAACGTCACGGTGGCCGCGACTCCGACGAAGACGGCTATCGCACACGCTGGGCCCAGCGCGCCAAAAACGCTCAGCTTTGCAAACACCATGGCCAAAAATGCAAACGCCACAGTCGCCGCGGAGGCCAGGATTACGCGCCCGATGGTGGCGGTCGCATTGATCACCGCGAGGTCGGGCGAGACCCCCTGGCGGCGTTGCTCGTGATACCGGCTGATCAAAAACACCGAATAATCGGTGCCGGCGCCCAACAGAATCGCCGTCATGAACGCGATGGTGAATTGCGACACCGGCATCCCCGCTTCGCCCAGCCCCGAGAGCACTCCGCGCCCTACCCCAAGACTGACGCCGATAACCACCAGTGGCAGCAACGCGGTAAACAATGACCTATAGATGACCAGCAAAATCAGCGCAATCAGCCCCGCGGTCACCACAGAAATGACAATCAAATCCTGCTCAGCCGAATCAATTTGATCGCTGAACGTCGCGGGAGGGCCGGTTACGCGAACCGTCGTGGACGTACCGTTAAACGACTGGGCGGCGATAGCGCGCACCACCTGGACGGATTCTGCCGCCTTCGGATCGCCGAGTGTGCCCGCCACCCCGACCGGCAGATACCATGCCTTGCCGTCCTGGCTCACCGCCTGACCGGCAGTAACCGGGTCGGCCAACAGATCCTGAACCAGTCGCACATGCTTGGAATCGGCACGCAACCGCGAAACCATCGCGTTGTAACGCTGACGCACCGGCGCAGTCAGGCCCGTCGGGTCCTCTACCGCGACGAAGACGGTTGTCTTGGATCCCTGCTCGCCGAATGCGATCCCCATCCGGTCCACGGTTTGCAGCGAGGGCGCATCAGGAGGGATGAGATTCACCGACTGCTGCTTTACGACGATCTCCAATTGCGGGAACAGCACGGCTAAGACGCCGGCAGCCACCACCCACGCGGCGATGACCAGAACCTTGTGCCGGATACTGAACCGCGCTAAGCGGGCAAGCCGGTCGCTGTAAACGCCCTCACCAGCGGTGACCTTGCGGAGTTGTTCCCGGACCGGCCGACTCAAGGTCGCCACGCCCGACGAAACCCACCCGGTATCTACCATCCCCCGTCTCCGCTACGTTGAAAGAAACTAACGGTATCGCAACAGTACTACCGGTACCCTTTCATGGTGTCGGTGAAACTGCTACCGACAGGCGTGCCCATTCCACTGCGGCGGCACCGATCGGCCCTGGCGCTCGACCTCGATGTCCTGTCGCCGGTTCCGTACCTCGGATACGTCAGTACGTAATCCATTGGTATGCAGATCATTTGACGTTGGGCATGGGTCATCGCTGGCTGCTGACAAGCTCACGAACGCCGTAGGCGAAATGCCAGCCGGGAACTCAGCCTGATCGGCTCATCGCGAACATGATCGTGCATTTCCCGACTCATCAGATCGTCGTCCAGGTACGAGCAAGTGCGAGGGGGATAGTGACGTGGACGAACGCGGCCCTGGTCGACCGGGCGTCCTTGGTGTGTGCGCTTGGCAATACCGCGACTGGCCAGCCGGATATCCCGAACCGCACGCCTCCAGAGGTGGGTTTTCGTCAGCGAAATCGGCACATTCATCAGGATTTGACGTCTTTCGTCCGTGAGGTCGCCGCGCCGAGGCAGAAGCTGGATCCTTCGATAGCCACGCGGCCGGCCGACTGGGGGCAGCACCGTCGACTCCCCCGGGTCCCGAACCGCTCGACCGGTTGCCTGATCACCAATCCTCCTTCGGTGCTTGGCCTACACCGCCAAAGTGTACTCATAGTATCGCTACGATACTACTAGTATCGTTCGACGGATTGAATGGCTTCCCCGGTGCAATTCGCTGCGGGCCAGGTTCGTGGGGGGTTTACGGTGACTACGTGGAGCGTGACGCCGAAACCTCGGTAGATGAAGACGACGACGTCGACCCACGCCGCCTTCGGTCACGGACCCGATTGCTGGATGCGGCGACTAAACTCCTCAATGCCGGTGGCATCGAAGCCGTCACCATCGACGCGGTCACCAAAGCCTCCAAGGTCGCACGCACCACGCTGTATCGGCACTTCACCAGCTCCACCCAACTGCTGGCCGCCACATTTGAACGGCTGCTACCGCAGGTCACCCCACCACCTGCTACGGGATCATTACGCGACCAACTGATCGAGCTGTTGAGCCGACAGGCGACCCTCTTTCAAGAAGCGCCGCTGCACGTCACCACGCTGGCCTGGGTCGCGCTCGGGCCAACACCGGACGGCACAGAGGAAACCTACGATCGCAACGCGCTCCGAACACGGATCATCGACCACTACCGCCAACCGTTCAACAGCCTCCTAGAAGGCCCTGAAGCCCGAGCCGGCCTCGACGACTTCGATCTAGAACTGATCCTGTGCCAACTCGTCGGCCCGGTGGCGTTCGCTCGACTCACCGGGCTGCGCGCAGTCGATCGCCGAGATTGTGAACGTATAGTCGACGATTTCCTCACCGCGCACCGCCGCCCGGCAGACACACCCCCTTCGCGGCCCTCGGCCCGGAAATCCTCGTCCGGCATAAGCCATTCCGATCAAGGCGGCAACTAGCTCGGCAGACGGTCGACGATGCATAGCCCGGATCGGGCTCGCGCACACTGCGCAACTAAAAAGTGTCAACGGCAAGCGAAAACTGATCAGCTTGCCGCGCAGTGGTCAGTATTCAGTTGCCGCCGACAAAAAGTCGATTCCCAGTCGGTATGCGGGCCCGCAGGGCACGAAACGCTATCCGCGCCAGCGACGCATCGAGACAGAAGTGAACGACCCGATCGAAGTGCGGCGTGACGGTAGGTGTTCACCCCGATGTCAACCACAGGACCGGGAACACGCGTTCGCCACGATCGGACAAGCCGGAAGGCAGCAGCACCGAATCACCGGGATACATCATGCTGTCATGCACATCGCATCACACCGGCGTTGGGGGACATCCACCCTCAGCGACCCACGTGTCTTTCGTGGCCAGCTTAAGAGCAGACTCATTGCCTCAGTCAGCATCAGTAACACGTTCGGCGCCAGCGGCTTTTAGCAGCTGGTCGCGCGCTTCATGAAGCCTATCGAGGGCGCTCTTCAAGTCGAGAGCGGCGTCGGCCAATTCAGAGCGGGCCGCCGGGTCGCCGTGTGAAGCAAGGCTCGCGGTCGCCGACGTGAGCGCCCTAACGTGGCGCATGACATCAATGGTGTAGCGAGCGGTCCGCATCGCGGTGGCACCCTCGGTTCGCTGGAGATGATCTCTCATGAGACCTAGCCAATCATCGATCGTGTATCGATCGAAGTTGTACATCGCGTTGAGCACCCAGCGTTGCCAGGCCGGTGGGCGTTGTGATGACGTCCGGAGCAGGACCGGAGGAGTAACCATGATCGAAATTTTAGGGCGCGAAACCGGCGTTTTCGACGGTCAGAATAAAGAATGTATGACGTGACGAACCCGAGTGCGCATTGTGGCAATGGATGAGTTCGGCTGCTTTATCTAGGTGACGCCCCCGACACTGCGGCAGCTAGGTTGGACGCAAAAGCCGGACCGTCATTCACTAGTGCGTATCCGCCCGCGAGGCCTCCTTGGCTGCAGAAGGCTCGTCGTCGGCGCACCCTCCGGAAGGTCACGACGCCCGTGTACTGACCAACGCGGGGGACCAGGCGAGTGGCCGTGCGCGGCACGACGGCGGTGGGGAAGCTGCTGCCGGGATTGCCGTATATCGCTTGGCTACGTGACCAGCGTCGCACGATCCGGCGCGCAGCCAGGTATGCGTCCTGAGCTACCTCTACAACCGCAATGGCCTTCTTGAGTCCGCAGACACCCCAGAATCGGCCGGGTCCGCGCCCAGGTTGCTGCCACAAATTGGGCACGATATGCTGATATTCCTTGTCGCCGTTGATGTTTGGCGATGAGTGTTTGGTGAAGTAGATAGCCAGGCGTTTCGGGTCACACGCACGTAATCCGTTGCGAACATCGATGGCCGTGCCAGCGAGCAAATGGCGCTCGCGCTGCTCGGGATCCGGATGGCCGACGATCTCCGCCCATTCGCGCGAGAGCCAGTCGCGGAATTTGACGCCGGATCGGCCTACCGCATGCGGCGGAGCCATCCAGAGGTGAATGTGCGGAGCGCCGCGGCGTTGAAATTCCAGCTTCCAGATGTAGCGGGCCGGTTCACCCCATTCCCGTTGAAAACGTTTGCGCCACAGCATCATATGCCGCTTTACGCTAGCCCCATCAGGTGCTACAGATTCCCAGTCGCCGGGGTAGGTCAAGGTGACCATTGCAGGGACACGGTCGCACTCCACCAGTGGCGTGTAGTCGAGCTCGGCGAAGGTGCGACACATTGCCGCGCGCGACTTGCGAGACCATTCGGTGATCGCACGGGCTGCCGAGTCGGGAATGTTGCGACCGGCCTCAATGCGATCAACCTCTGCCGTCACATCGAGGCGGTGTCGTTTGACTGCACGCTCAGATGCCTTTTCCGGACGCACCGGGTTGGTCCAGCCGAGTCGGACTACACCGGGGCCGATCGTGATCCGAAATCGGCCGGACTCAGGTTCTACGCCCAGCCGGCCCCGCCCTCGCGCCCACGGCCCCGCCGGTTCAAAGAGTGCTGCCGCCGAGGCCACCAGCTCGGGCCTTGGGAACCGCAGTCCGAGGGCATCTGCCGCCGATAACTGCGCATCAACACCGCCCTCGGCGGCATCGCGGACACTTTTGGCACATATAACAAGCCCGTTGGTCCCAGCCGGAACACGGCCTACGCCGCTCCCGCCGTCCGACCGACCGCTACCGCTCTCGCGCCCTGCGGCCCTGGCGGCCTCGGGCACTCGCGGCCTCCCGGCGTCCGCGGCTCCGTCCGTGTTCCGGCTGGCCGTTCGGCTTGTGTCCGGCCGAAGAGTGGGTCGCTCCGCGGTCGTGCTCGTTGGACGGGCGGTCGACCTCGTGATGCTGGGCATCGCGCATCTGCTCCCCGGGAGCCCTCGGCGCGCATCACTGAGTGAAGGGCGATGAAGGGGTCCCTGTCGGGAGTGCTGTCACCGTGTCCGGTTTGTGTCCGATCGTCGGACGGGCAGCCTGCGTCAGACGCGCTCAGCGCGCCGCATTTGACGCATGAACGACGTTAAACCGCAGGCCAGTGGCCATTCCGTCCGCCTGAAAAGCGGAAGGTCGGCGGTTCGATCCCGCCCCTGGCCACCACGATCGCGAGCACGCACGGTTGTCGCGGCGCGAGCGGCCGCCACCGGCGCGGAGCCGCGGTGCGGGCGGCCACATGGGCAGTCGCCAAACGCCAGCACGTTCCCACGGGGTCCGGCTGGCGGGCGGTTAACGACGGCGACCTAAGCCGCCATTGATGGGCAAGAGCCCCTACTTGAGCATGCTCCCGGCGTCAACAGTGACCGGAAGACCTGTGATGTAACGCGATTCGTCGGAAGCCAGAAACAGCACCGCGTTGCTGATGTCTACCGCCTCGACCCAACCGACCGGCAGCACGTGCATGAACTGCGCGGCGACCTTGAGGTCTTCCGGGCCGGGGTTCTTCAGGTCGGGCCGGAACAGCCTCATCGTCCCCTCGTTCATGAACATGGGCGTGTTCACGTTGGTGGGGTGCACCGAATTCACCCGGATGAAGTGCTCGCCGAGCTCGACGGCGAAGGTGCGCATCAAACCGACCACGCCGTGCTTGGCGGCGATGTAGTGACCGGTGTGCGGGTAGGCCTTGAGCCCGCCGACCGAACTGGTCAGGATGATCGAGCCGCCTTGGCCCTGGGAAATGAGATGCGGCACACCGGCTTTGACCGTCTTCCAGACACCGGACAGGTTGACGTCGATCATGTCGCGCCAGTCGTCTTCGCTGGTTTTGTCCAGCGTCTGCCCGCCGTTGCCGATTCCGGCGTTCGCGCAGATGATGTCGAGCCGACCGAGCTGCTCGACGCCACTGTCCACCGCGGCTTTCAGCGCGTCGTAATCGCGGACGTCGACCTCGGCGGTCACGATGCGCCGGTTGAGGCCCTTGATGAGGTCGGCCGTCTCGGCCAGGTCATCGGGCGTCGACGGCGGGATCTCGCTGCTGCTGCTGATCGGCGTGCAGATGTCGACCGCGATGATGTCGGCACCCTCCTGCGCCAGGCGCACCGCGTGGCTGCGGCCCTGGCCGCGAGCCGCCCCGGTGATGAACGCGACCTTGCCCTCAACTCTTCCACCCATGACTGCACCTCACCTAGTCGTGGCCGACATTTATTTGTCGATCGATCAGGAAGGTTGGCACCCTTCGGCGGCAGTGTCAACAGACGGGTGCCGAGGCGTCCGGTCTGAGCCCGGATCGCCGGAGCGATGCTGCTGCCCTCGCGGCAGCGCAGGTCAGTGCCAGCGACCGAGCGTGGACGCGGCCGCGGGCGCCGCCAGCAGGCTCAGCTGGCGTTCGGCGAATGCGCGCAACTCGTCGTGCCCCTGGGTGACACCGACGGCGCTCTCGTTGCACAGGCTGCGCGCCACCTGCGCGATCAGCATCGAGATCGCGACCGGGGGATACTTCTCGAGATCGACGCCGTTGGCCCGCAGCACCATGGTCACGGCCGCCGTCTCGATGTCACGAACCCGTTCGGCATAGGCCTTGAGCTCGGCGCCAATTGCCTTGCGGTGGTTGGCCAATGCCATGAACTCGGCGTTGAGGGCGGTCAGCGCCGTATCGCTGTTCATCACCCACAGCGCGCGCAGGGGGTCGTCCTCGACAAGTAGGGCGCGCATGCGCGTCAGTGCGGTCTCGGCACCGGCGCGCAGCACCTCGACGAACAGGTCGTCCATCGTCGGGAAGTAGTAATAGACCAGCGCCTGCTTGACGCCGGCCTCGGCGGCGACCCGCCGGGAAGTGGCTGCGGCATAGCCTTCCTCGCGCATGAGGCGGGCGGTGGCCTCGATCAGCTTGCCGCGCGCCCCGGCATCGGCGGTGCGCGTGTTTCGCCCAGTCGCCGCGCGGTGGGCCGCGCCGGCTTTGCTTGACCGGTCCGCGCGATCCGTGGTAGGCATACCGCATCCTAGCAATTTGGTCGATCGATCAGTTTGTGGAGTCGCCAATAGGGACGGAGGGGTCGGTGACGACAGCACGCATACGTGTGCGGGTGGAGGCGCACCTGTGTGAGGCGCATGCCCTTTGCGTGGAGATCGCCCCCGAGGTTTTCGACCTGGGGGATGACGTCGCGACCTGCGATGAGGAACCGGCTGAAGCGTTGCGCCACAGCGTGGAAGCCGCCGCGGCCGCGTGCCCGCGCCAGGCCATCAGCGTCGTCGCCGTCGACGCATCAGCGTGATGCACTGCGCTTGTCGGTGCCAGGAAAGGGAATTGGACTCATGACCGATCTCGCCAACGTCGACTACTTCACCGACGCCGACGTCGCGCAAGAACCCTACGACTACTGGGATTACCTGCGCAGCCAGGGACCGGTGTTCCGCGAGCCGCATCACGGGGTGGTGGCCGTCACCGGCTACCAGGAAGTCCAGGCGGCCTTCAAAGACGTCGATTCGTTTTCCGCCGTCAACGCGATCGGCGGCCCGTTCCCGCCGCTGCCGTTCACCCCGGAAGGCGACGACATCAGCGAGCAGATCGAGGCGCATCGCCACGAATTCCCGATCTTCGAGCACATGGTCGTCATGGATCCGCCCGAGCACGAAAAGGCGCGTTCGCTTCTCGGGCGGTTGCTGACCCCGCGCCGGCTGCAGGAAAACAAGGACTACATCTGGCAATTGGCCGACCGCCAGTTCGACGAGTTCATCGCCAACGGGCATTGCGAGTTCCTCAGCGAATATGCGAAGCCGTTCGCGACACTGGCGATCGCCGACCTGCTCGGGGTCCCCGACGAGGACCGCCCGGAGATCCGCCGCAATCTCGGGGCCGGCAACGCGCCGGGCGCCCGGGTGGGAGCGCTGGACCACGAACCGGTGGGCAGCAACCCGTTGCAGTACCTCGACGATCTGTTCAGCGCATACATCGCCGACCGTCGACAGCAACCCCGCGACGACGTGTTGACCGGCCTGGCGACCGCCACGTATCCCGATGGCTCAATCCCACCCTTGTTGGAGGTCGTCCGGCCGGCGACCTTCTTGTTCGCGGCCGGGCAGGAGACCGTGACCAAGCTGCTCAGCTCGGCGGTGCAGATCCTCGGCGATGACCCCGAGCTGCAACAGCGGTTGCGTTCAGATCGAAGCTTGATCGGCACGTTCGTCGAAGAGGCGCTGCGCATCCAGAGCCCGACCAAGGTCGACTTCCGCCTGGCGCGCAAAACCACCACCCTGGGCGGGGTGCACATCCCCGCCGGCACGGTCCTCATGCTGAGCCTGGGGGCCGCCAACCGTGACCCGCGAAAGTTTGAAAATCCCAACGAGTTCCGGGCTGACCGAAAGAACGTTCGCGAGCACATCGCGTTTGGTCGCGGCATTCACACATGCGCGGGCGCGCCGTTGGCGCGTGTGGAAGGTCAGATCACCATCAACCGCCTCCTGGACCGCACGCGCGACATCACGATCAGCGAGGCCAAGCACGGTGCGCCGCGCGGCCGCCAGTACCACTACGAGCCGACGTTCTTACTGCGCGGCCTGACGGAGTTGCACATCGACTTCACTCCGGCGGACTGAACGAGCATCAATCCTCTGCCACAAGGCCTTTCACCTGCTGGTAGTAGATGATATTGCCGCCGCCGGCCCAATTCCCTTCGGGAATCTCGTGGATCAACGTCCAGACATGAAAGGCCATCGGGCCTTGCGGGTCAATCCGCGCCGCGGCGCACACGGCGGCGTGCACGTCGGCGGCCAGCTGTTCCTTGCGGTCCTGCGACAGGGCGCCTTCGAACACCGTGAGATCGACCCTGAACCGGGGCGCTCCCGGTCCTCGTCCGCCCACCGAGAGCGCTTCGGGGTCTAGCGCGTGTAGATACACCCAGGTGTTGTCACGCAAAAACGATGTGTCCGGGGCGCGTTCGGCCCGCAGCAACACCGCGACCAACTCGTCGGCCAGCCGGCTCAGAGCCGCTTCGTCCACCGAGCCGCGCACGAATGTCAGATCAATCATCGGCATGGCGGCACACTCCTCACGGCCTTCTCCAGCCCAGTAGCTCAGCGTCGAGGCTAGCCGCTGCGCGCGGAAAGCGTGGACAGGAACTGCCCGAGATGTCCGAGTGCGGTGGTGTATTCGTGCTCGGGCGGTGTTCCGTACCCGATGATGATTCCGCCGGTGCGGTGGGCCGCGCCGTGCCAAAAGGGAGACAACCCGGTCACAGCGATGCCGCGTTCGCGGGCGGCGGTCAAGACCTCGGCCTCCGAAATACCCTCGGGGAGCGCGATAACGGCGTGAAGGCCGGCTGAGATGCCCAACAGCGGCATTCGCGGGGCGCAGCGGTCGAGGGTGGCGACGAGGGCATCGCGGCGCTTGCGGTAGCGGCGCCGCATCCGCCGGATGTGGCGGTCGAGCGCCCCGGATTCGATCAACTCCGCGAACGTCAGCTGCGCGAGCACGTCTGTTCCCCGGTCCGCGCGGCGCTTGGCTTCGACGACCGCGTCGACCAACACGGTGGGCAACGCGAGCCAGCCAAGGCGCAGGCCGGGCGCCAGGCTTTTGCTGGCGCTGCCCGCGTAGACCACGCGCTCGGGTGCCAGGCCCTGCAGCGCGCCGACGGGGTGACGGTCGTAGCGGAATTCCCCGTCGTAGTCGTCCTCGATCAGATATGCGCCTCGGGCCGCGGCGATATGGGCGAACTCGGTGCGTCGATCGGCGTCGAGTGTCGCCCCGAGCGGAGCCTGGTGTGCCGGGGTGAGCACCGCTGCGGCGACGCGTTTGTTGAATCCGTCGGGCCGCGCGCCCCCGTGGTCGACGTCGAGGGGCTCGACGGTGAGTCCGCTCGCGGCTGCCGTCGCGCGATGGTCGGGCAGGCAGGGATTTTCGAGCGCGATCGATCGGGCTCCCCCGGCGGCCAGCGCCTCGCACACCAGACGCAGCCCCTGCGTGTACCCGCTGCAGACGACGATGTGCTCGCCGATGGTGAGCACCCCGCGTACTCGACCCAGGTAACCGGCCAGCGCCGCGCGCAGGCGCGGTGACCCGCGCGGATCCGCCGGCCCGAGTTCGGCGTGGGGGGTGACCTCGAGGACTCGGCGCAGCGCGCGCAACCATTCGGTGCGAGGGAACATGCTGAGGTCCGGGCGTCCGAGGCGAAAATCGGCGGCGTAGCGCTGGGGAACCGGCGCGGGATTGACGCGTGCGTGAAGGTGTGGCCCGCCCGCCACCCGGGTTGAAGCACCTCGACGGGCGCGGAGGTATCCCTCGGCTGTCAGTTGCGCATAGACCTCGACGACCGTTCCGCGCGCAAGGCCGAGCTGTGTGGCGAGGACACGCGAGGAGGGCAGCACTTCGCCTGGGGCGACGCGTCCGCCCCGGATGGCTTGCCGCAGAGCATCTTCGAGCGCTGCACGCCGCCCCCGCGCCGGGGGAAGGTCAAGGTGCAGGTCGACTCCGGTACCGGAACTGGTCCACGAATTCGGCATTGAATTGGACCTTACCGATGGGCCGGTCTGCTGGATAGCGTCGAACACCGGGTAGTTCGTGCAAAGGGGAGTCAATGGTTGACGTGGGTGCTCGGCGTCTTGATCGCGCGGCGAGTTGGACCGCCGAAGTCAATGCGTTCCAACGCGCAGCGGAAACGCTGCGGCCATCGCGCCGCCGCCTCGTGGAAGACACGTATGCCCGGCACTTCGTCAGGCACACCGCGCTGCGCGCCATGCTGAGCCACCGTAACGCCGCCGACGCGGCGCTTCGGGTCTTCGATCACTTGTGGGGAGGGTTGCACGCTCACATCGTCCTTCGGGTGCGCTACGTCGACGATGCGTGTGAGGTCGCGATCAGCGCGGGAATCCGCCAGCTCGTGCTGCTGGGCGCGGGCTTCGATACCACCAGTCTGCGGCGCGCGGACACCCCGGTGACGATCTTCGAGGTCGACGCGCCGGCCACCCAGGCGGAGAAGCGGCCGGTCGTCGAACGGCTGCTGCGGCCTCAGCACGGCTGCCGGATCCACTGGGTTGCCTGCGATTTGGAACAGAATGCGCTCGGCGAAACGCTGCTCGACGCCGGCTTCGACCCCGCCGCGGCGGCCCTCGTAGTGTGGCTTGGAGTCACCCCCTACCTGACGCGCAACGCCATCGACGCGACGCTCGCCGACCTTGCCGGGCTCTGCGCGCCGGGGAGTCGACTCGTGTTGGACCACATCGCTGCGGGCGTCGTCACCGCCGACACCCCATGGAAGAGCGCGGACCGGATCACCCGGATGGTGGCCGGGCGCGGCGAGCCGTACCGCAGCGACTTCTCCGAGGCCGATTTGACCGCCACATTGGCAGAGCACGGGTTTGAACTGCGCGACCACGCGACTGTGCCAGCGCTCTTGCGGCGCTACGACCCGTCGCGCGCAAGCGGGCTGGCGGCCGACGACTGGCTCGCCGTCGCGACCGCAGAACGCGGATGAGGCGCGACCCGGCCACGCCCTGACGGCCCAGACAACCTGCAAGGGCCTTACCACCTGCTGGCAGCAGATGACGTTTCCGTCGCCGGCACTGCCGGTGGTTACCCGAGCACGGGAAGCAAGAGCCGCGACGACGAGCGCACCGTGTTCAGGCTGGAGGTGCCGACGCCGGCATGCCGGAAGTTCATGATCGCCGGTGTCGACGGGTCCTGGTCGTCGCTGGTGAGCGTCAGGCGAATGCGATGGCCGGCCCGCAACCGGCGGGCGTTGGGAACCAACGGGATTCGGTACTCGACATCCTCGCCCAGCGGCACGGCTTGCGGGTTACGGCAGGGTAGCAGCGGCGCACCGGGCCGACTGGCCGCTTCGTCGACCTCGCGCAAGCTGGCGCGCAACCAGCCCGACGTCACGTCGGTCACTTCCCCGTCAGGCGCCACGTCGTGCAGCGTGGCCATCCACGCGGTATCGATCGCCGTCGCCGAGGCAACCAGCCGCAGCTCGACATCGCCGACCACATCGACATCCTGGCTCAGCGGCGCGCTGGTCCATACCAACATCGACGGCGGATCGATCTCGCTGGCTTTGATGCGGCCCAGGCCTGATCCCAACACCATGAATTCGCGACCACCTGGCTCCCCTTCGTCGGCATCCAAAACGCCATCGGTGCGCAGGGCCAGCTCGCGATGCGGGGCTTGCGAGGGCGGCCAGGAGTCGGCAGTTCGCCACTCGTCGGCGCCCGGCAGGAAGTAGCGGATCGGCGGCCCCTCGGTGATCCCGGTGTCGCGCCCCTTCAGCCAATGGTCGTACCAGGCCAGCGCCTCGGTGTGCATGCTTTCCCATGGCCATGTCAGCCCGAACTCGCCGAGCATGCCCATCCGCACACACCCGTTGCCCGACAGCCCTCTCCAGGTTGCGAACGTCGAAGGCAGGTGTAACGGCACGTTCTGCCAATCACACCCCAGGTAGACCGGGATGTCGATTTCCTTGAGCAGTGGCAGCAGGTTTCGCTCATCCCACCACTCGTCGCGGGTCGGGTGCTTGACCACCGCCTCCTGCCATAGTTCGTCCCACGGACGGGGATTGTGCGGCAGCCTGAGCAGTTGGCGCAGCATGGTGACCGCGGCCTCGCCGTTCATGGTTTCGAATTTCTTGTGCACCCTCGGGCTGTTGAGCACGCGCCGCGCCAATCCGATTGGCTTGCTGCGCCACAGCTTGTCGCTGCGGTCGGCAGTCAAGCCCATCATGGCGAGAAACGGTGTGATGAAAGACGAACTCAACAGCCCGTGGTGGTTGGCGCCCTCGTACAGGTCGCTGGTCACGGCCAGGGGAAAGATCGCTTTGAGGTGAGGCGGCCGCTCGACGGCTGCCTCGAGTTGGGTCATCGCGAAGTAGCTGATGCCGATCATTCCGACGTTCCCGTCGCACCACGGCTGAGCCGCGATCCACTCCACTAAGTCGTGCACATCCCGGCGCTCCTGCGCGTCGAAGAAGTTGAAGGAGCCCCCCGAGCCGGAGGTGCCGCGGAGGTTGGCGATGACATGCACGTAGCCGCGTGGCACCCAGAAGTCGGTCCTGCCGGCCTCGATGAACCCCGCGGGCGCGCCGAGATCCTGCATCTGCCGCGGATATGGCGAGGCCGCCAGCAGCGCCGGGAAGCGGCCGTCGGCATCGGGCCGGTGAATGTCGGCCAAAAGTGTTGTGCCGTCGTGCATTGCGATCGCGGTGTTGATGTCGGTGCGCGACGCGTACTGCGGCTCGCTGAGATTCCGGTATTCGCGGCCCGTGGTCTGCGGACCGTTGAGCGGTGTCATAGTTTCACGCTACGTTGAGATTAGTCTCAACGCAAGATGAAACTTCGGGTATGGTGAGACGGTGCCGACGCGATCGATCGTCCCGGGTCCGCGCGACGCGCGCGGTGTGCTGGCGGCGCGCATCCTGGCCGCCGCTCGCGACGAATTCGCTGAACACGGCTGGGCCGGAACGGCAATTCGGGCCGTCGCCCGGACCGCGGACGTCGACCCGGCGCTCATCTACCACTACTTCGGCTCGAAGGAGGGCCTGCTTGATGCCGCCACCACGCCGCCGCAGAAATGGCTCGACTCGGTGGCCGCGACGTGGGCGACGCCCAAGGCCGACCTCGGCCGGCAATTGATCCGCACCGTGCTGGACACCTGGACCGACGACGAGGTCGGTCCGATCCTGCGCGCGGTGGTGCTGACCGCCGCCCATGAAGACAAGACCCGGGAGAAGCTGCGGCTGATCGTGGAGCGAGGTCTGATCGGCGGGTCCACCCTGGGGGCCGACGAGGACGAACGACTGCGGCGCAGCGGGCTGATCGCCACCCAGTTGATCGGCTTCGCGTTGTTGCGCTACGTCTGGAAGATGGAGCCGATCGCGTCCATGTCCGAGGACCAGGTGGTGGCGGCGATGGCGCCGAACCTGCAGCGCTATGTCGAGGGCGACATCTCGTAGGAGATAACGCAACTCGGGGTGGCCACTGCGACAATGGCCGAATGCGTCTTTTGCGCCCGGTCCGTGCGCTCGCGATCGTCGCGGTTCTGGTCGCGGTCTCCGGCGTTGGGACCGCCTTGGCCGGCCCCGACGTGCCGCCGGTCAGCGACGCCGCGCGATCGGCGGGCTTCGTCGACATCCGCACCGTCGTTCCCGACGCGGTGATCGATCTGCGCTACGCGACGACGAACAACTTCACCCACACGCAGTTGTATCCTTCGGATGCCAGATGCCTTGTGCACCAATCGATGACCTCCGGACTCGCCGCAGCGGCCGGGTCGCTGCGCCCGCAGGGTCACCTCCTGGTCTTCTGGGACTGCTATCGCCCGCACGACGTCCAGGTCAAGATGTTCAGCCTGGTCCCCAACCCCGCCTGGGTGGCGCGCCCGGGCCAGTATGCGCGCAGCCATGAGTCGGGACGCTCGGTCGATGTGACCTTCACAACGACGCAACAGCCGTGCCCATCGGGACAACACGCGGGCGGGCTTTGCCTGGCCGACATGGGCACCGACTTCGACGACTTCACGCCTCGGGCAACGGCTTTCAACACCCAGGGCATCAGCGCCGACGCCCGGGCGAATCGGGCCGCGCTGCGCAACGCGATGAACTACGGCGGGTTGAAGGTCTATTCGGGCGAATGGTGGCATTTCGACGGTCCGGGGGCGGGCGTCGGCCAGCCGATACTCAACGTTCCCGTAGATTAGCTGTCTCAGATAGTGAGCTAGCTATTCCATGATGTGGTCCAGCGCCGGTAGGCTTGCACCATGAATGACGGGGCCAGTTATACGCACGGCCACCACGAGTCGGTGTTGCGCAGTCACCGCCGCCGCACCGCCGAGGACTCGGCGGCCTACCTGCTCCAGTACCTCAAGCCGGGCCTGTCGGTGCTGGATGTCGGCTGCGGGCCCGGCACCATCACCGCCGACCTCGCCGCGCGCGTCGCCCCCGGATCCGTCACCGCCGTCGACCAAGTCGCGGACGTCCTTGGCGTGGCCCGCGCCGAAGCCCAGCAGCGCGGGCTGTCCAACGTCTCGTTCGGCACCGCCGACGTGCACAACCTCGACTTTCCCGACGGCGCAT
The DNA here is from genome assembly GCF_976985695.1 of Mycobacterium sp. NTMscope_MAC_269. Taxonomy (NCBI): domain Bacteria; kingdom Bacillati; phylum Actinomycetota; class Actinomycetes; order Mycobacteriales; family Mycobacteriaceae; genus Mycobacterium; species Mycobacterium sp. NTMscope_MAC_269. Next base: position 3,617,352 of record NZ_OZ335668.1, on the reverse strand, counting down.
TCGATGTCGTCCACGCCCACCAGGTGCTACAGCACGTCGCCGACCCGGTGCGGGCACTGCGCGAAATGCGGCGACTGTGCGCGCCGGGCGGCATCGTGGCGATCCGCGACGCCGACTACGCGGGGTTCATCTGGTACCCGCAACTGCCGGCCCTCGACCTGTGGCGAGAGCTCTACCAACGGGTCGCCCGCGCCAATCGCGGCGAGCCGGACGCGGGCCGGCGCCTGCTGTCCTGGGCGCAGCAGGCGGGATTCGGCGACATCACGCCCACCGGCAGCCTGTGGTGCTACGCCACACCCGAGGCGCGCGAATGGTGGGGCGGCATGTGGGCCGACCGAATCCTTCATTCGACCGTGGCCCGCGATTTGGTGAGCCTCGACTTGGCCACCCCGGCGCAGCTCGAGGAGATCTCCGCCGCGTGGCGAGAGTGGGCCGCCGCCGAAGACGGCTGGATCGCCATTCCGCACGGCGAAATACTCTGCCGCGCCTAATAATTCAGTCCAGGAAGAGGTCCGGAATCGGCTGCTCGCCGCCCCCGTACCGAGACAGGTCCGCCACCCCGGCCGATTGCAGCACTTCCGCGTCGATGTGGCACTCGCCAGTGGCTTCCCGGGCGGGTCGCGAGACGAGCGCGACGGCGGCGTCGCCCATGATCTCGGGGCTGCGCGACGACGCGGCCAACCGGTCACCATCGGCCATGTTGGTGACTGCCGCGGTGGCGATGTAGGTCTCCGGCCAAAGGCAGTTCACGCCGATCCCGTCGTCCGCGAACTCGGCCGCCCAACCCAGCGACAGCAGCGTCATCCCGTACTTGGACAGCGTGTAGGCCGGGTGGGCCCCCAGCCAGCGGGGGTTCATGTTGATCGGCGGCGAGATCGTCAGCACGTGCGGATTGGCCGATTTCTGCAGATGGGGCACGCACGCCTTGGTCAGCAGGAACGTGCCGCGCAGGTTGATCTCCTGCATCAGGTCGTATTTCTTGGCCGACAGCACGGCGGTCGGATCTACTGCGATGGCGCTGGCGTTGTTGACGCAGACGTCGATGCCGCCGAACCGCTGCACGGCCGCTTCGACCAGGCGCTGCACGTCCTCTTCGCGGCGCACGTCGCCCACGACGGCCAGCGCCTTCCCGCCTGCAGCCTCGACGTCGGCGGCCGCGGTATGCACCGTGCCGGGCAGGCGCGGATGGGGGGTGTCAGTCTTGGCCAGAAGCACCACGTTGGCGCCGTGGCGGGCCGCGGCGATTCCAATCGCGAGGCCGATGCCGCGGCTCCCGCCGGAGATCACCACGGTGCGATCGGCGAGCAGATTGTTAGCCATTCGTCTCCTTTGACCTGGTCAACCACGTGGTATTGGCATTCTCTTTTTTTGCAAGTACGTTATTCACCGATGGATAATACGGCCCACACTCCCTCCGGCATCCCGCTGCAGCCCGTATACGGGCCGGCGGACAGAGGCGCGGAGCCTCCCCAGCCCGGGGAGTTCCCCTTCACTCGGGGCAACTTCGCGTCCGGCTACCGCGGCAAGCTGTGGACCTTCCGCCAATATTCGGGGTTCGGGACCGCCGAGGAATCCAATCGTCGCTACCGCTACCTGCTGGATCAGGGCGGGACCGGGTTATCGGTGGCGCTGGACCTGCCGACGCAGTGCGGATACGACTCCGACGATCCCGAGTTCGGCGAAGAGGTCGGCCGCGTCGGCGTCGCGGTGGACACCCTGGCCGACTTCGAGATCCTGTTCGACGGCATCCCCCTGGACAAGCTCAGCACCAGCATGACCATCAACGGCACGGCGGCGATCCTGCTGGCGTTCTACGTCGCCGCCGCCGAGAAAAAGGGCATCCCGCGCGCCAAGCTCACCGGGACCATCCAAAACGACATCCTCAAGGAGTACGCCTCGCGCGGAACCTGGATCTGGCCGCCGGAGCCGTCGCTGCGACTGATCGCGGACACCATCGAGTTCTGCGCGGCCGAAGTGCCCAGGTTCAACGCCATTTCGGTGGCCGGCGCGCATTTCCGCGACGCCGGGGCCAACGCGGTGCAGGAGATGGCGTTCACCCTCGCCGACGGCGTCACCTACTGCGACACGGTGGTGGAACGCGGCCGCATGACGATCGACCAGTTCGCGCCGCAGATCTCGTTCTTCTTCTATACCCACGGGGACTTCTTCGAAGAGATCGCCAAATACCGTGCGGGACGCCGGCGTTGGGCGACGATCGTGCGGGAGCGCTACGGGGCGACGAAAGACAAGGCGGCAATGTTCCGCTTCGGGTGCGTCTGCGGCGGGGCGTCGCTGTATGCCCCGCAGGCCCACAACAACATCGTCCGGGTGGCGTACGAGGCCATGGCCGCCGTATTGGGCGGTGTCCAGTCGATGTTCACCGCCGCCTGGGACGAGCCGTTCGCCCTGCCCACCGAGGAGACTACGACCCTGGCGCTGCGCACCCAGCAGATCCTCGCGCACGAAACCGGGGTGGCCAGCGTCGCAGACCCGCTGGGCGGCTCGTACTTCGTGGAGGCTCTGACCGACGCGACCGAGGAGCGCATCATCGAGATCATGTCCGACCTCGAGCGCCACGGCGGAATGGTCCATGCCATCGAGGACGGTTACCTGCAGGGCCTGATCGCCGACGAGGCATTCAAGATCCATCAGGACATCGAATCCGGCGATCGCCCGGTTGTCGGGGTCAACCGGTTCGTGACCGAGCAACCCGAACACGACGTCGTCACCTACGAGCTCGACGCCGAAGGGCGTGACCTTCAGCTCAAGCGGCTCTCCAAGGTAAAGTCCGAAAGAGATTCGGCCGCAGTGAAATCCAGCCTGGCCGCACTGTCGCGTGCCGCCGAAGGAGACGACAACCTGATGCACAAGTTGATCGACTGCGCCAACGCCTACTGCACGGTCGGCGAGATGGTCTCCGCGCTCAAAGCGGTGTGGGGCGAGTTCCAGCAACCGGTGGTGTTCTAAGTGGCCGTTCGCGTTCTGGTTGCCAAACCCGGGTTGGACGGGCACGACCGTGGCGCCAAGATCGTCGCCCGCACCCTGCGCGACGCCGGGTTCGAGGTCATCTACACGGGCATCCGCCAGCGCATCGAAGACATCGCTTCGATCGCCGTGCAGGAAGACGTCGCCGTGGTCGGCCTGAGCATCCTCTCCGGCGCCCACCTGGCGCTGACCGCGCGCACCGTCGAGGCGCTGCGCGCGGCCGATGCCGCCGACATCTCCGTCGTCGTCGGGGGAACCATCCCGCACGCCGACGTCCCCAAACTGCTTTCCGCCGGGGCCGCAGCGGTATTCCCCACCGGGACACCGCTGGACAACCTGGTGCGCGAAATCCGCGCGCTGACCGGTACCCCCGAACCCGCTTCAGAAGAAAAAGAGGAACAGTGCGCGTCGGAGTAATGATCGGTGCCGAGCGTGGCGACATGGCCCGCAAGGTGCACAAGCTGGCCTCCGATATCGAATGGGCCGAATCCGCGGGTCTGGACACCGCGTGGATGCCTCAGGTGCCCAACGACTTCGACTGCCTGACCATGGTGTCCCTGATGGCCGCGCACAGCTCGCGCATCGAGCTGGGTACCGCGGTGGTGCCGCTGCAGGCCCAGCACCCGATCGCGCTTGCCCGCCAAGCGCTTTCGACGCACGCTGTGGCCGGGGGTCGGCTCGCCCTGGGTGTCGGGCCGTCGCATCACTGGATCGTCCGGGACATGCTGGGCCTGCCGTATGAGAAGCCGGCCGCCTACACCCGCGACTATCTGCAGGTGCTCAACACCGCCATTGCCGGGCCGGGACCCGTTGACGTCGAGAACGATTCGTTTACCGTGCACAACCCGCTGGCGATCGGCGCCGACACCCCGATGCCGGTGCTGGTCGCCGCGTTGGGGCCGGTGATGCTGCAGATCGCCGGTGAACTCGCCGACGGCACCGTGTTGTGGATGGCCGACGAGCGCGCGATCGGTGATCACATCGCGCCGAAGATCACCAAAGCCGCCGCCGATGCCGGGCGCCCCGCCCCGCGGATCGTCGCGGGCATCCCGGTATGCCTATGTGCGCCTTCGCAAGTTGAGGAGGCCAAGGAGAGGGCCAACCGGATCCTGGGGGAGGCCGAGGTGTCGCCCAACTACCAGCGCCTGCTCGACCGCGGCGACGCCCGCGATGTCGGCGACCTGTGCGCGGCGGGCGACTCGGAACAGATCCTGGCCAGGATGCGCCGCTTCGCCGACGCCGGCGTGACCGATCTGTCGGTGCGGCTGCTGCCTATCGGCGACAACCGCGACGAACTGGTCGCCTCGAAACGTCGCACCCGTGAGATGATCGCCTCGATCGCCGCGGAATTACGTTGACCGGCGGCAACACCGGGCCGCTGGCGGGGATCCGCATCCTCGAGGTCGGCACCATGCTGGCCGGCCCGTACGCCACCATGCTGCTCGCCGACCTCGGCGCCGAGGTCACCAAGATCGAACCCGCCGGCGGCGAGATCTCCCGCGGCGTCGGCGCCACGTACTTCGCCAGCCTCAACCGGAACAAGTCCAGCATCTGCCTGGACCTGAATTCTGATGCGGGGCAAGGGCGCTTGGGCGAGCTTGTCGGCGAATCACACGCGCTGCTGGTGAACCTGAAGCCCTCGGCCATCCGGCGGCTGGGGCTCACCTACGAGCAGCTGCGACGGCACAACGAGCGGATCGTCTGCGTGGCGATCACCGGCTTCGGCCTGTACGGCGGCGACGATCCCGCCTTCGACTACGTGGTGCAGGCCGGTGTCGGCACCGCCGCGCTGACCGGTGACCCGGACGGTCCGCCGACGCTGCCCGGATACTCCTCGGCCGACAACTCCACCGGAATGTCGGCGGCGCTGGGCCTTTTGGCCAAGATCATCTCCGGCACCGGAGGGCAGGTGGATGTGTCGCTGCGCGACGTCATGCTGTCGCAGCTGAACTACCACGCCTCCGCCTACCTCAACAGCGGCGTGGAGCCCCAGCGGCGCCCGCACGGTGCACACTCCTATTACGTTCCGGCTCAGCTGTTTCCAACGGCCGAAGGATATTTGGCGCTGTTCATCACCCACGACGGGTTCTGGAAGTCGTTCGCCGCAGAGGCGGGCATCGGGGGTTTCGAGACGATGGCCGAGCGGGTCGCCCGCCGCGACGAAGTGCTCGCTGTCGTCACGGCGATGCTGGCGACCGATAGTGCGGCCGGGTGGGAACGGCGACTGCGCCCGCTCGGGGTGCCGGCCGCTGCCGTCAGGACCCTGCCCGAGGCCCTCGAGGCCACCCCGGAAGTGGTTGTAACGGCGGGTGATTTCCGTCTGGTGGGCAGTCCCATCCATGTCTCGGGGTATGACCCGCAGTACCGTCCTCCGCCGGAAATGCCGAGCATCGAGTAGTTGCGCCACAATCGCCCATTTTCGCCCGACGAGTCGACGCTCGAAGCCATGGCGCCGGCCACGACGCAACTGCGTGCGGCCGACCATAGACTCGACCACATCTCGCTGGTGAAGGGGGAATTTTCATGGGGCGCATCGGGGTCATGAGACATCGCCTGCGGAAGGCCGGGGTGCCGGCGTGAATGCGGCGCGAACGATCGAGGATGTCATCGACTCGTACGCCGGCCGATCGCGCGCGGTGCTGCAGTACGGCGCCACCACGAAGCGCCTCGTCGACCAAGCGAAGAAACCGGGCTTCTCGGCGGACAGCTGGGGACCGCTGGCCGAGCTGGTCGCCGTCGGCGAATTCGAGCGAGTCGGTGCGTTCAAAGAGGTGATGAAGTGGCCGGACTACGTCGAATTCCTCACCAATTGGGCGACATCGTCGGAGTGGGAGTGTTCCTTTAAGCGCATCACCGAATCCGGCGGCCGCGTGTTCCTCGAACTTGAGGAACGGAGCGAGGTAGGTGAATTCCGTAGCGTGGTCAATTCGCTGACCGTCTATGAGTTCACCGATGATGACCGGATCCGCCACATAGACGTTTACCTCCAGATGACTCCGCCGCCGGCCGAGATGCTTAAAAGCTTTGAGGGAGTGGAGCTGCCGCACGGCTAGCCCGTCCGCCGAACGTCGGGTAGTGGCGCGGATATCGCCGATCTCGCGCAACAAGTCCACGTTCGATGCCAAGGAGATATGGTGCAACGATGGATCTGCAGCGGGTCGCTGACGAACTCGAAATCGCCGCGCTACTCAACAGATACGCTCGAGCGGTCGATGCCAAGGATTGGGACTTGTACCGCTCGGTCTTCACCGACGACGCGCATATCGACTACTCGTCGGCGGGCGCGGCGGCGGGCCCTCGCGACGAGGTGGCCGCGTGGCTGGAGCAGGGCTTCGGGGCGATCCCGATGTCGATGCACTACATCACCAACGTCGAAATCCTCGCGCTCGACGGTGATCTCGCGACGGTGCGCGCCATGTTCTACAACCCCATGCAATTGCCGGGCATGACGGAGATGAGTTACTGCGGCGGCTATTACCACCACGAGCTGACGCGCACGGCCGGCGGTTGGCGCAGCCGCAGCCTGCGCGAGGAGAACGTGTGGTTCGTCAACCCGCCGACGGGCTGACTAAGCCGCCGAACGTCGAATAGTGGCGCGGAAATCGCCGATTTCGCGCATCAAGTCGACGTTCGACGTCACGACGTGGCCAGCTGCTTTTCCTGATACCGCCGCGCCCACTCGGCACGCGACCGGATGGACACGTCCACGTCGGTTGCCTTGGCGCGCAACGCTTTGACGGTCGCCTGCTCACGGGGCGTGCGGGCGAACGGGTCCCAGCCGAAGAACCGGCAGGCGTTGGCCCAGGTGATCTTGTTGATGTCGGAGTCGTCGGCGCCGGCGGCGTTCAGTTCGGCCAGCACCTGCTCGGGCGCGTCGGGCCAGAAGCAGTCCGAGTGCGGGTAGTCGCACTCCCAGGCGATGATGTCGATGCCGATCTCGTGGCGCAGCTTCAGCGATGTCTTGTCGGTGACGTAGCAGGCCAGCGAATGCTCGCGGAAGACGTCGGAGGGAAGTTTGTCGCCGAAGTCGCGGCGCAGCCATTTCTGGTTGGTGTAGTGGCGGTCGCTGCGGTCCAGGTAGAAGGGGATCCAGCCGATACCGCCTTCGGAGAACGCGAATTTCAGGTCGGGGTAGTTGCGCATGCCCGGGCCCCACAGCAGGTCCTGGGCGCACATCGCCGAGACCTGGGTGGCCAGGATGATCATGTTGTCGATCGGTGCGTTGGGGGCCATGCTGATGGCCCCGAACCCGGTGCCGATGTGCAGACACATCACCACGTTCTCCTCGGACAGCGTGCGAAACACCGGTCCCCAGTAGTCCTCGTCGTGGTAGCTCGGAAGTCCTTCCAGGTGCGGCAGTTCCGGCATGGTGACCGCGCGGCAGCCCTTCGCGGCGACCCGGCGGATCTCGGCGCACATGGCCTCGGGGTTCCAGGTCGGCAGGACGGCGATCGGGATGAACCGATCCGGGTAGGAGCCGGCCCACTCGTCGATGTGCCAGTCGTTGTAGGCCGACACCATCACCAGCGTCACGTCTTCGCGGTGCATGTTGAGGTGGCGGGCGGAGAATCCGGTGAAGGTGGGGAAACACATCGACGCAAGGATGCCGTTGCGGTTCATGTCCCGGACGCGTTCGTGGACGTCGTAGACGCCGGGACGCATCTCGGCGAAGCCGGCGGGGTCGCGGCCCCACTCCTCGGCCGGCCACGAGACCACGGCGTTCAGTCCGCTCACGCCCTGCGGCCGGCCCTGGTACATCCACTGGTCGACGCCCTTGTCGTCGGTCATGACGATCGGTGCCTCGTCCTTGTACTTGGCGGGCACGTGGCGCAGGAACATGTCCGGCGGTTCGACCACGTGGTCGTCGATGCTCACCAGGATCAGGTCATCGGCCTTCATCAATGGCTCCTCTTCCGTGCGCGACGCGAACGCGGTCAGCCGCGGCACTCGGTGGTGGTTTCGAGCAGTCGTGGAATCGGTGGCGGGTCGAGTTGCAGGGCGTCGGACATGTGCAGCTGCCCGGCGTTGGCGACCATGCCGTCCAGAATCGCTTGCAGATCGTCGCCTTCGATCTCGTAGATGGCGACATAGGGGCCGTCGCCGTCGACGGGGCGCAGTCGACGTGCCGAGACGAATCCGTCGAGCGCCACCAGCTCGCCCAGGTGCACCTCGTCGTACCACGTGTTGTACTCCTGCTCCCGCTCGGGCGAGCTGGGCCGGCTTTCCACGAGGATGATGCCCTTGGCCATCGCGATCTCTCCTGGCTGCTACTCGTAGCGCACCGTGATCGAGTCTGTATCCGGAACGCCCTGGCACGTCAGAATGTAGCCCTCTTCGACCTCGTCGGGTTCGAGAGCGTCGTTGACCCGCATGGTGGCGTGGCCCTCTTCAAGCTTGGCCATGCACGTCCCGCAGTTGCCGGCCTCGCAACTGAACGGTGGCTCCAGCCCGGCGCGCCGCGCGGTCTCCAAGAGCGTCTCGCCCGGCACCCTGGGCACCGAGACCTTTTTGCGGTCGAGATGAATCGTCACGGTTCCGGCGCCGGAGCCGTTTGTGGCCGGATCTGTCACCCGTGGGGTCTCCTCGATGATCCGGGTGACCGTCACGTGGACCGCCCCCTTCCGTACTTGCATTCTTCAGTATAGAGAATACTATTCTCACGAAGCGATAGCATCTTCTCAAGACTTGTATGGATGTCGGGTCAGCCCGGTCTGTCAGGGAAGGACGGGACGTGACCGAGCCGGCGGCGCTCGCGTTCGAGGAACGACGATTCAGCCTGCCCGAACTCGACGCATTGGCCGACGGATGGGCCGCGACCCTGGCGAAAGACGGCGTCACTGTAGGTCAGCGGGTCGCGGTCATGGCTTCCAACCGGCCCGAGTTCCTCGCCGTCGTGCTCGCGATCTGGCGGCTGGCCGCCACTGCGGTGCTCATCAGCCCCGCGTGGAAACGCGACGAGGTCGACTACGCGCTCGCTTTGACGGGACCCGCGCACGCCGTCGGCGACCACCCCGTGCTGGCCGGCCTGATGCCGATGCTGCAGCTGGACGAGCCGGTCCCGCCCGCCGAGCCGACCGGCGGGACCCCGCCTCCTGAGTCCGACGCGGCGCTGGTGTTCAGCTCCGGCACCACCGGCTTACCCAAGGCGGTCCGCCACACCCACGCCTCGCTGGACGAGGCTGTGCGGCACTGGCGCCGGGCGCTGCAGTTGACGCACCGCGACCGGATCCAAGTTGCCACGCCGCCGTCACACATCCTCGGGCTGCTGAACCTGCTGACCGCGCTGAAGGCCGGTGCCTGCGTGCGGCTACACCCCCGGTTCGACATCGAGCGGGTGCTGCACCACATCGAAAACGACCGCATCACAGTGGAAATGGCGGTCGCGCCGATCGCGCTGGCCATCGCCTCGCACCCGGGCCTGGAATCCTATGACTTGTCGTCGCTGCGCTACATCATGTGGGGGGCTACACCGGTCAACGCCCACGTCGCGGAGACGGTGACCCGACGCACCGGCGTGCGCTGGCTGCCCGCCTACGGGACCACGGAATTGCCTGTCATCGCGTGCAATCCGATCGACGACGCGCGGCTCGACACCGTCGGGCGGGCGGTGCCCGGTGTGGATCTGCGCGTCGTCTCGCTAGAGACCGGCCAGCCTGTCGGCCCCGGCGAGGTCGGTGAGATTCAGGCCCGGTCGGCGTCGCTCATGGCGGGTTACCTGCCGACCGAAGCGACCGGCGAGGCGATTCGGGATGGCTGGTATCGGACCGGAGACGTCGGGTGGCTGGACACCGGCGGTTGGCTGCGGATCACCGACCGTCTCAAGGAGATGATCAAAGTCCGTGGCTTCCAAGTCGCGCCCGCCGAGATCGAGACGGTGTTGCACGGTCATCCCGCGGTCAAAGACTGTGCGGTGTTCGGGATTCCCGACGGAATCAACGGCGAGGCGATCATCGCGGCGGTCGCAATCTCCGCGCCCGTCGAGGCGTCCCAGCTGACCGCCCTGGTGGACGAGAAGCTGGCGTCCTATAAACATCTGAGCCAGGTGGTGTTTGTGCCTGAAATTCCCCGCCTGCCCTCTGGCAAGGTGCTGCGCCGAGTGCTGAAGGAGCGTTATGGATGTACGTCTGACAACTGAACAACAGCAATTACGCGACGCCGCCGCCAAGCTGGCCGACGACCTGGGACCGGCAACGGTGCAGGATCTCGACGACCAGACTCGAATCACGCGCCTGGACAAGCAGATCGGGTCCACCGGCTGGCGATCGCTGCGCTCCGACGGCGCCTCGGGCGTCGAGGTGGCGATCGTGGCCGAGGAATTCGGACGCCGCCTGGTCGACACGCCGTTTCTCGGTCCGGTGCTGGCCGACGATCTGGCCCGCCACATCGGCGAGGACGCGTCGGGGGCGACCGTCGCCGTCGGCGATCGGGTGATCGACGCCCGGGGGGCGCGGCGCGCCCTGTCGCTCTCCGGTGGCGTGGTCCGCGCCGTCGACGTGCAGGCCTTGCCGGATGGTGTCGATCTGACGCGGGCCGACGCCACGATGGTGGGATCGCCGGTGACGGTGGGCGAGGTGTCCTCCGAGGTTGCCGAGCAGTGGCGGGCGCTGGCGCTGGTCGCGACGACGGCGGACCTGGTCGGCGTCGCCCGCGGCGCGCACGCCGTCGCCTGCGACTACGCCAAGATCCGCGAGCAGTATGGCAAGCAGATCGGGTCGTATCAGGCCATCGCGCATCTGCTGGCGGAAAGCCTTGCGCTGATTGAAGGTTCGGTGAGCGTGTTGCGTCACGCCGCGTGGGGGGTCGACGAACTGGCCCCCGCCGAAGCCATTCGGGCCGCTCAAATCGCCAAGGTCTACTGCGCGCGCGCCACCCGGACCGTCTGTGAGACGGCCATTCAGGTGCACGGCGGCATCGGCAACACCTGGGAATGTGTGGCGCACGTCTACCTGCGCCGCGCCCTGACCTCGACCGAGCTGTGGCCGGTCGCGTGGAAGGAGATCGATCTTGGACTTTCGTGACTCACCCGACGAGGCCGCCTTCCGGGAGCGCCTGCGCACCTGGCTTTCGGCGCACGCCAAGGAGTTTTCCGGCACGGGAGACGAGTATTGGGCGCGCATGGCCGACTGGCATCGCGCCCTGTACGACAACGGATTTTTCGGCCTGTCCTGGCCCCGCGACTGGGGCGGGCAGGACTTGGCTCCGGTCTACGACGTCATCGTCGACGAGGAACTGGTGCGCGCCGGCGCGCCGCCGCGCCCGAGCGTCGGTTATCTGGTGTACGGCATCGGCGAGCACGCCAGCGACGAGGTGCGCAAGCGCTTCCTGCCCGGCATCATCAACGGCAGCGAACGCTGGTGCCAGGGCTTCAGCGAGCCCGGTGCCGGCTCGGACCTGGCGTCGCTGACCACCACCGCCCGCCTTGAGGGCGACAAGTATGTGGTCAACGGGCACAAGATCTGGACCAGTTATTCCGACGTAGCCGACTGGTGCCTGCTGCTCGCGCGCACCGACCCCGAGGCCAAGCGTCACCGCGGTCTGTCGGCGTTCGTGCTGGAGATGAAACAGCCTGGGGTGCAACAGCGCCCGCTGCAGATGATCAACGGGGTGACCAACGAATTCGGTCAGGTGTTCTTCGACGATGCCACGGTCCCGGCGGACCGGATGGTCGGCGCTCCCGGCGACGGCTGGGCGGTGGCCATGACGGTCGTCGGGCACGAACGTGAGCCCTCGACGCTCGGATATGCGGCGCGCTACGGCAAGCTGGTTCGAGAGCTGTTGTCGCGCAACGACGGCGAAGTGCCCGAAGAGCTGGCCTGGGCCGCGGTGCAGTCGGACATGCTGACCCATCACGTGCGGCGGCGGTTGTCCGAACAGCTCGACGGGGTGTCGCACGGTTCGGAAGGATCGCTGGACAAGCTGCTGATGACCTGGGTTGAACAATCCGTCGGGCACGCGGCCCTGGCTGTCGCGGGGACGCGCGATCCCGATCTGCTCAGCGCCTACCTGTACAGCCGGGCGCAAAGCGTCATGGGCGGCACATCACAAATACAGAAGAACATCATCGCCTCACGAATCTTGGGATTGTAGGAGTGATCGCGAAGGCGGGCGATGCCCGGGTGAAGCGGGTCACGACCATAGAAGGAGTGATCGCGAAGGCGGGCGATGCCCGGGTGAAGCGGGTCACGACCATAGAAGGAGTCTGACGTGTACGACATGCCTACCGAAATCGACGTCCAGGCCGATGGCGCGCTGCGCATCATCACGCTCAACCGGCCGGATTCGCTCAACTCGGTCAACGACAACCTGCACGTCGGGCTCGCGCGGCTGTGGCAGCGGTTGACCGACGACCCCACCGCCCGCGCCGCGGTGATCACCGGCGCCGGTAGGGCGTTCTCGGCCGGCGGCGATTTCACGTATCTGGAAGAGCTGGCGAATGACGCCGAGCTGCGCGCCAAAACCATCCGGGACGGGCGCGAGATCGTGCTGGGCATGGCGCGGTGCCGAATTCCGGTGGTGGCGGCCGTCAATGGCCCCGCCGTCGGGCTGGGTTGCAGCCTGGTCGCACTCAGCGACATCGTCTACATCGCCGAGGACGCCTATCTGGCCGACCCGCATGTGCAGGTGGGGCTGGTGGCCGCCGACGGCGGCCCCCTGACCTGGCCGCTGCACATCAGTTTGTTGCTCGCCAAGGAGTTCGCGCTGACCGGCACCCGCATCAAGGCGCCGCGCGCGGTCGAGCTCGGACTGGCCAACCATGTGGTGGCCGACCCGTTCTCGGAGGCGATCGCCTGTGCGAAAAAGATTTTGGAACTGCCCCAGCAGGCGGTCGAGAGCACCAAGCGGGTGCTCAACATCCACCTGGAGCGCGCCGTGCTGGCCAGCCTCGACTACGCTCTGTCGGCCGAGAGCCAGTCGTTTGTCACCGAGGACTTCCGGGCCAACGTCGCAAAATTCAACGCGGCCAAGAAGAACTGAGGCTTTGGCCGCGCGGCGGCCTCAGGCGTCGTGGCGGTGCAGGAAGTCACGCATCACCGAGTCGAACTTGTCCGGCTCCTCGATGAACGGCATGTGGGCGCTGGACTCGAACAGCTCGAACCGGGAGCCCGCGATGCGCTGGTGCATGGCCCACATGTGTTCGGGCACGCATTCGTCATAGCGGCCCGCGAGCAGCATTGTCGGGAAGGAGATTTCGGGGAGCCGGCCGAACACGTCCCAGTCCCGGATCGTCCCGACGATGTGAAAGTCGCTGGGGCCGAACATCGTCTCGAAGACTTCGGCGCCCATGTTTGCGAACGCGTCCTCGAGTTCACGCGGCCAGGGCCGAACCCGGCACAGGTAGGTTTCGTTCCAGGTGCGGATCGCGGACTGGTATTCGGGTGCGTAGGTGGTGCCGGCGGCTTCATGCCGGTCGATGGCGGCCTGGGTCGCCGGATCCAGCTCGGACTTCAAGTGCGCCACCATCTTCGCGAACTCCGGGATGGATGCGATGCTGTTCGAGATGGTTAGGCTGGCGGCGCCCGGGGGGGCCGCGTCGAGCATGTACTGCTGGGCCAGCATCCCACCCCAGGAGTTGCCGAAAAGATGGAAACGGTCCAGCCCCAGTGCCCGCACCACGGCGTCGACCTCGGCCACCGAGCGATCCATCGTCCAAAGTTCGTGGTTTGGTGGGCATTTGGATTTTCCGCACCCCAGTTGATCCCAGAAGATGACTTCGCGCTGCGTGGCCAAGCGTCCCAGTGACCGCAGGTAGTTGTGCGGTAACCCCGGTCCGCCGTGAATGACGAGCAGTGGAAGGCCCGCGCCGCCACCGGTCCGCTCGAACCACACGTCGCCGCCTGGGACAGCGACCATTCCCTGAGTCATTCACCCACCATCGCAAATCGGCGGGTTTTCCGCAGTCCCGTTGGGCGCATCAACCGGGAGGCAGTGCCACCTGCCGGAGGCGCGGGGCCGGGCCCCTGGCAGGATCTTTTGCCGTGGCCGCCAGCAGCGGCGACCCACATGGGAGGGACGGCAATGACCAGCGTCGCAAACCCGATTCCGCCGCAAGACTTTTCGGGAATCGTCGGACACCGCTTCATCTACACCTACGCCAACGGATGGCAGTACGAAATGTACGTCAAGAACGCCACCACCATCGACTACCGCATCCACGCCGGACACGTCGGCGGGCGCTGGGTCAAAGGCCAGGAGGTCAATCTCGTCCAACTCGACGACGACAGTTTCAAAGTTTCCTGGTCCGAACCCACCGGCACGTGCGTGGCGGTCAACGTCCTGCCCGCCAAGCGTCGCATCCACGGCGTCATCTTCTTCCCCCAGTGGGTTCGCACCCACGGCGAGCGCACCGTCTGCTTCCAGAACGAACACCTGGATGAGATGCGGGCCTACCGTGACGACGGCCCGACCTACCCCATCTACGAAGTCCCCGAATTCGCCTACATCACCCTGTTCGAATACGTCGGCACCGACGACGAGACCGTCATCGACACCGCACCCGACCGCCTGCCCCCGGGATGGTCCAACCGGTCCAATTAGCGCACTTGTTGCAACCCGTACTCTCGTAATGAGAGAATTCGATTCTCGTTAATGTGTGGGTGCTCTACCGACCCGCGCTCACCGGCGAAGTGGAGAAAAGCCGTGCCTGGAGCCGTCATCGTGTCCGCTCTGCGCACCCCTATCGGCACCGCCCGCAAAGGGACGCTGCGCGACACCAGCGCGTTCGATCTGGCGCACCACGTCGTCTCCGAAGCGGCGACGGATCTCGACCCCGCGCAGGTCGACGACGTCATCCTGGGCGAGGGGCTCTACGGCGGCGGCGTGCTGGCGCGCCACGCGGCCGTCACCGCGGGCCTGACCCAGGTGCCCGGCTTGGCCAACAATCGCCACTGCGCCGCCGGCCAGGCGGCCGTGCAGAGCGCGGCGGCGAGCGTGCGGGCGGGAATGGACCAACTCGTCATCGCCGGCGGCGTGAACTCGGCATCCACGTCGCCGCGGTCGCGGATGCAGGTGGACGGCGATTGGGTCGACTGGTTTCCTCCGACCCACCCGGACCGCCCCGACGCACCCAACATGGACATGTCGATCACCGTCGGCTGGAACGCCGCCGTCAAGGCGGGCGTGAGCCGCGAGGAGATGGACGCCTGGGCGCTGCGCTCGCACCGCAACGCTATCGCCGCCATCGACGAAGGTCGCTTCAAAGAGGAAATCGTCCCCATCGACACCCCACACGGGTTGTTCTCGGTCGACGAACACCCGCGACGCGACACCAGCATGGAGAAGCTGGCCGCGCTCAAGCCGCTGCACCCCGAAATCGAGGGCTTTTCCATCACCGCCGGCAATGCCTGCGGCGCCAACGACGGTGCCGCGGCGTTGACGATCGCCAGCGACCGGCTCGGACTGCCCGCGTTGGCCACCATCCGCTCCTGGGCATCGGTCGGCGTCGACCCGGCGATCACCGGGCTGGCGCCAGTCGAGGCGATACCGAAAGCCCTTGGCCGCGCCGGGCTTTCGATCGCCGACGTGGACCTGTTCGAAATCAACGAAGCCTTCGCGGCAATGTGCGTGGCCACTGTCAAACTCCTCGACCTCGATCCCGACACGGTCAACGTCAGCGGCAGCGGCTGCTCACTGGGGCATCCGGTCGCGGCGACCGGAGCCCGGATGTTGGTCACCCTGGTGCACGAATTGCGCCGGCGCGGCGGCGGGATCGGCGTCGCCGCGATGTGCGCGGGCGGTGGCATGGGCTCGGCGACCGTGATCGAGGTCGCGGCTCCATAATGCGTACATGACCATCGCCGAGCTGATTGACCGCGCGCGCAACGGATCTCCCCGCGCGGCGGGACGGCTGCTCAGCCTCGTCGAGGGTGAGCAGCGCGACGAGGTCCTGGCGACGATCGGACCCGCGCCGGAGCGCATGGGGCCCGTGATCGGCATCACCGGGCCCCCGGGGGCGGGCAAGTCGACGACGGTCGCCGCCCTGGTCGGCGCCTACCGCACACGGGGGTGCCGGGTGGCGGTGCTGGCCGTCGACCCGTCGTCCCCGTTTAGTGGCGGTGCGCTGCTGGGCGATCGGATTCGAATGGCCGCGCATATCAACGACTCCGACGTACTCATCCGCTCGGTGGCAACCCGGGGCCACCTCGGCGGGCTGGCCGCCGCGGTTCCGGCGGCCATCCGCGTGCTGGGGGCGATCGGCTACGACGTCGTCCTGCTCGAGACCGTGGGGGTGGGGCAGTCCGAGATCGAGATCGCCGCCGTCGCCGACCCGACCGTCGTCATTCTCAATCCGGGGGCGGGCGATGCGGTTCAGGCCGCCAAGGCCGGGGTGCTGGAAGTCGCCGACATCGTCGCGGTCAACAAGGCGGATCGGGACGGCGCGAAACAGACCGTCCGCGATCTTCGGGCCGAAACCAGCGCCCCGATCGTGTCGCTGATCGCCGCGAAGGGCGAGGGCATCGAGGACCTGATGGCCGTCATCGAGGACCACCGCCGCACCGACAGCCGCGCCCGACGGCTGGCCCGTGCCCGCGCACAGATCCTGTCGCTGGCCCAAACCCGGCTGCGGACCCTGCCCGACCTCGACCGGCTCGCGGAGGCCGTCGTCGACGGCGACCAGGACCCCTACACGGCGGCCGATCGGCTGCTCTCACCGCGCCCACCTCAGACGGACTAACGGCCCGGTTGTCCCCCAATCGGGGGAACGGGCATTCATCACCTTTGCGGACCGATCGGCGGAGGTGCTCCTCACGCAGCCGCCCTACGTTGTGGGTCAAGCAGATCGTTTGAGACTGAGGAGGTCGGCACATGACCCGCACACCTGCGATGCCGCCGGTATCCGGACACGGCGCCCCGCTGGAGCCGTATCGCCGGATGTGGGTCTTGCGGCTTCTTGACATGGCGCTGGAAGAGGCGCGCACCGGCGGTGTGGTCGGCGAGACCCCGCAGCGAGAATTCGGGCAAGAGGCGGTGGCCGTCGGCGCGACCTCGGCGCTTCGCCCCGGGGACATCGTCAACGCCACCACGCCCCATGTCCGGCACGCCCAGCATGCCGGCCTGGCGCTGCCATTGGGTCCGGTCATCGCCGAAATGATCGGTGCGAGGCGCAAAGCCTGCGGCGCGTCGCGCAAGACCCCGGTCGCCGATTGGAAGCAAGCGCTGGCCAACGAGAGCGTGCTGGGGCAGTCGACCCTGTTCGCCCTCGGTGACGCCAACGCGCAGCGGATGACCGGTGCAGGCAAGGTCACATTATGTGTCATCGGCGGCCGCGACGCGCACTCCGTTGAATTCACCACGGCCGCAAAGATTGCCGTCACGTGGCGGCTACCGGTGGTGTTCGTTGTGGAGAACATCCGCGGCGGGCCCGACGCGCGCCGCCGCGCTTACCAGACCGACGTGATGCCCATGCTGTCGGTCGACGGCAGGGACGTCGCCGCCGTGAGCGCATCGGTCGCCGAAGCCGTGCAACGAGCGAGCACGGGCGGCGGGCCCACCCTCGTCGAGGCGATCACGTACCGGACGAATCACCCCGTCGCGATGGATCCGTTGGTCTTCGCGCGACGGCAGTTGATTGCCAACGGCGTCGACGACGACCGGCTCTACGAGGTGGAACACGGGGCCCGCCTTTTGGTGGCCGAGGCGATGGCGGCTGCAAAGGCACTCGTGCAGGCGCAGGAGGCGGCGGCCATGCCCGACCCGAATCCGTGGTCGGCAGCTAGTTGAGCAGACCTTGCCGCATTGCCTCGGCGACCGCTGCCGCGCGATCGCTGACGCCGAGCTTCTCGTATAGGCGCTGCACATGCGTTTTGACCGTCGACGGGGCCACGTAGAGCTCACCGGCGATCGCCGGGATGCTTTGACCGCGCGCGATCCGGTTGAGCACCTCACGCTCCCGCGCACTCAGCACGGGTGCCGACGGTTCCGCGCGCTGGCGGATTTCTGCGGCAAGGCCGCCGACGAGTGCCGGGGCCACCACGTCGCGACCCTGCGCGCAGTCGAGCACGGCCTTGACGATCTCGCTGCGCGTCGAGTCCTTCAGGACGAACCCGGCGGCACCCTGCTGCAGCGCCTGGTACACGATCGCCGACTCGTCGTGCGCCGAGATCAGCAAAACCCGGGTGGTCAAACCGTGGGTTCGCACTGCCGCCGCCACCTGAGCGCCGTCCATTCCCGGCATCCGGTAGTCGAGCAGCGCGACATCGGGTTGGTGCAACTTGATCAATTCCAATGCCGCACAGCCATCTTCCGCCTCGGCGACGACCTCGACCGAGCCGCTCGACGACAGCGCGCGCACCACGCCTTCGCGGAAGAGCGGGTGATCATCGGCGACGACGACCCGCACCGTCTCGGGGGCCCCCGCGCCAACCATGGCCGACAGTTTAGCGGTTTGCCGGGCAACGGCGTTCACCTTTTCTGGGTCGGCCGATGAGTCATTTTTCAGTTTGCCTCGGGGTGGCGAGTGCCGATGAGTACGGTGATCGGGTGGCAGGAGCCGGCGACACGGAACTGGAACGGGTGCGCACGATCCATCAAATGCGCTCGTATCGAATCGGCTCGGCGCTGCGGATCGGTGTCGTGGGCCTCATGGTCGCAGCCATGATCATCGGCACCGACCGGCACGAGTGGCCGCAGGAGAGCGTGCTGATCGTCCTGTACGCGTGCGTCGCGTTCTGCGCGGCGGCATTGGCTTTTGCTCCGTTTCGGCGCCGGATCAGGATGGGCCGGTTGGTCGTGATCGGGCGGCTGGAGCCATTCGCGTTCACCGTCATCGACATTGTCGCGCTGACGGTCTTTCAGCTGCTGTCCACCAACGGGGTCTACCCGCTGCTGATCATGGCCATGTTGCCGGTCCTGCTGGGACTGGACGTCTCGTCGCGTCGCGCGGCAGTCGTGCTCATCTTCTCCATGCTCGGGTTCGCGATAGCCGTGCTGCAAGACCCGGTGATGACGAGTGCGGTCCGCTTGCCGGAGGCGGGATTTCGGTTCCTGCTCTATGCGTTTTTGTGCTGCGCGGCATTCTTGGTGGTGCGCATCGAGGAGCGGCATACACGCTCGGTGGCCGGGCTGAGCGCTTTGCGGGAGGAACTACTTGCCCAGACGATGACGGCCTCCGACGAGGCGGCACGCCGGATCTCGGAATTCATTCACGACGGTCCCCTGCAAGACATCCTCGCGGTGCGCCAAGAGGTGGTCGAACTGGATACCGCATTCCCCGGCGATGAGCGCATCGGGCGGACGTTGGCCGGCCTGCAGCTCGCCTCGGAACGTCTGCGGCAGGCCACTTTTGAGCTGCATCCGGCGGTTCTCGAGGAGGTCGGGTTGGGCGCCGCCGTCCAGCAGCTGGCGGAGTTCACCGCGCGGCGTTCCGGCATCGAGATCTCCACGGACATCGACTATTCCGCCCGCAGCGCCATCGATCCTGTGGTGTTCGGGATGGTGCGTGAACTTCTGTCCAACATCGTGCAGCATTCAGCGGCCCGCACCGCGTCGGTCAGGCTCGGGATCACCGATGGCACCTGCGTTTTGCATGTGGTCGACGACGGCGCGGGATTCAGCCGCGAGACCGTGTCGCGTCGCCTGAGGGAGGGGCACATCGGACTTGCATCGCACCGCGCCCGGGTGGAGGCCGCCGGGGGAGCAACGGTCTTTCTCGACGTGGCGGTGGGCACCCACGTCTGTGTCGAGGTGCCGCTCTCAAGGACTGACGGCTCCGGGCTGTCGACCTTCGGCGGACACACGAGTGACGCGGACACCAGTTCGGCCGGCTGAAGTGAGTTTGATTTGTGCTATAAGCGGCGCTATCAGGTATGAGACTCACCTTATGACCGGGCACGCAGCTGGCACGATTACCTGCCGAAGGCGCGTTCTCAATCGCAATCGCTGACGAGTAGGCGGTAGCCGGCGTCGAGCTGTTGTCGTTCAAGCAGTTCCGGGTGCCGTTGCTGCCATCGTCCGGAGCGCAGGTCGGCCGCGAGGCGGCCCAGACCGTCGGCCAAGGCGCTTTCATCAGCGTAGGCCAGCATGGAGATGCCGGCGCGGACAGTGGTGTCGAGTTAGGCCTCCGGGCGGCGCCAGAAGGCGGCGCCGAATCCGTCCGTGCAGTCATGCGGTATCGGCACGGTGTGCACGTGTGCGCCACCCAACAGCTCGACCAGTCGTTCAAGCGGTACATACATCGCCGTGTTGATCCGAGCGGCGTCGGGCAGATACTCACGCAGCAACCAGAATTCGTCGAGAACGGCTTGATCCCAGGTGAAAACCACGATTCGGCGGCGGCTGACCCGGCGCAGCTCCCCGATCCCGGCGGGCAGATCCCTCCAGTGGTGCACGGTCAACAAGGCCATTGCGGCGTCAACGCACTTGTCTCGCAGCGGCAATGCCTCCGCCACGGCCTGCACACACGGGGCCGCCCGCGGTGAACGCTGGGCGATCATCACCATGCTGGGTTCGATCGCGGCGACGGTATTGGCCGGCTCATAGGATCCGGTGCCCGCCCCGACGTTGACGACGGTGTCCATCGTGGCGAGTGCGGTATGCACTTGCGAAGCGATCCGCGGGTCCGGTCGGCGGGTGCTGCGATAGGTGGCGCCGATCCGGTCGTAGGCGACCATCGACTCAGAATGACGCAGCGCGTCCCATTCCGCCAGCACGAGCGTGGCAGCACATCGCCGAGCGTGGGGCTTATGAACGAATTCGTGGCGGCGATTTTCGTACGTAGAGCCCACGCTCGGCGCGTATGGCAGCAGCTATTTCAGGTCGACGGACTTCCCGGTAGCCGCCGCGTGGCCCGCGCGATAGCCGAAAACCATTGCCGGGCCCAATGTTCCTCCTGCACCGCCGTAAGCCCGACCCGTCACACCGCCCATCGCGTTGCCGGCGGCGAAGAGCCCTGGTATCGGCGCGCCACCGACATGCAGAACGCGCGCGTCGTGATCGGTGCGCGGCCCGCCCTTGGTGCCCATCGCACCGATGCTCACCGGTACCGCGTAGTAGGGGGCGGTGTCGATGGGGCCGAGCGTCTTACCGGCCTGGGTGGTCGCGCTGTCGTCACCCCAGTAGCCGTCGTAGGCGCTCGAACCCCGCCCGAAGTCGGGGTCTTCGCCGGCCGCCACGTGACGGTTCCAGCTCTCGACGGTGTGGGTCAAACCGTCGGGGTCGATCCCGGTCTTGGCGGCCAACTCGGCGAGGTCCGCCGACTCGCAGAACCAGTCCGGCACGGGCTGTCCGGGTTCGACACCGAGAAATCCGTAGCGCTGCAGGTGAACCGAATCAAACACCATCCATCCGCGGTCGTTGACGTACCCCCCGCGCGGGTCCAGGTAATGGAAGGCGCCGGCCATCGAGTTGTAGTCGCACGCTTCGTTGACGAAGCGCTGTCCCGCGGAGTTGACGATGATGCTGCGCGGTCGCGTTCGTTCCAGGCGAACGCTGCGGCTGCGCGGCTTGCCCTCGATGGTGTCGCCGGGGATTTGGACGATCGGCACCCACCACGCCTCGCCCATGGTGGCCAGGTCGGCTCCCTGGGTCATTGCCATGCGCAGCCCGTCGCCGGTGTTATTCGGCGGAGAGACCGCACCGTGCATCGGCCCGCGCAGAAAGGCTTGTGCCAGAGCGGGATCCCACTCGAAGCCGCCGGTGCCCAGGATGACCCCGCGTCGGGCGCGGACGCTGATCGTGCGTTCCGGTAGCGCGACGCGCACCCCGGTGATCTCCCCGTCCTCGGCAATAAGTTCCTCGGCCCGCGCGTTGGTGTGGGGGGTCACCCCGGCGTCCAGCAGGCCCTTCAGCAGGCCCGCGATCAGGGCGGTGCCGGCCACGCACAGGTGGCCGGTGCGTTCGTCGATCGCCGCGTGCAGGCGCGCCCTGGTCTCGGCGTCGAAGCCGACGTTGGACCAGTCGGCCGGGAAAGACGTGATCTGCGTTGCCCATTCGCCGAGTTGGGCCAGATCGAACGGAGCCGCGCTCAGCGAACGGCCGCCGGTCGGTTGCCCGCCGGGCAGCTCCGGCCGATAGTCGGGGAAGCCGGTCGCGATCTCGAACTGCAGACCGCTGTGCGCCTCGATGAAGTCGAGCATCGCCGGACCCGTGCGCACGAACGTGTCGACCAGCTCGTCGTCCATCGAACCGAGCGACTGGGCGCGCAGGTATTTCAGCGCGTCGGCGGGCGTCAATTCGCCATCGGGAGAACGGTTATGGGCGGGGATCCACACGATGCCGCCCGACACGGCGGTGGTCCCGCCGACCGTCGCGGCCTTTTCGTAAACCTCCACCGACGCGCCCGCCACAACCGCGGTCAGCGCGGCGGTGAGCCCCGCGCCGCCGCTGCCGAGCACGACGACATCGACTTCGTGGTCCCATGACATGGACTGCTATCCCTTCAGCTCAGTGGCTAGCTCAGGAGCTCGGCCAATTGCTTGGCGGCTTTGACGACCGCGTCTTTCCCACGCATCACCACGTCTTCCCGGTGCGAGATGAGGTTGATGCACGTCGGTGGAGATGGCGCCGGGCGGCGCACCCCCACGGCCAGGCCGTAGGTATTCGGTTCGATCTCGCCGTACGTCGTCACCCAGCCGCGCTCGCGTGCGCGCGAGACCAGCTCTCGTTCGCCCGGGCGCGGAGGCATGCACGCCAGCAAGGCGATCCCGGCGGCACCGCGGTCGAGCGGGTATCGACTGCCTTCGTGAAAGGAAAGCTGGTAGGCGACGTGGCTGGGCACGATGACCGCGATCGCCACCTGCTGGTCGCCCTCGGCGATGAGCAACGACACCGTGGTTCCGAGATTGTCGGCCAGCGCGCGCAACGTCGGAAGACTCAGTTGGCGCACGTTGCGATCGAAGGCCGCGCCGAGCACGGCGAGGCCGGCCGCGGGGCGGTAGCGCCCGTCTTCACCCTTGGCCACCAGCCGAAACTCGGTCAGCGTCGTCAGCAGCCGGTACGCGATCGTGCGATGCACCCCGACCTGATCGGCGAGCTGTTGCACCGTGAGCCCAGTGGGGGAGTCGGCCACCATTTGCAACGCGGTAAGACCCCTGGCCAGGGTTTGCGACCCGGTACCGGAACCCGTCACAGCCTTGACAGACCTTCTCGCGAGAGCGAAGCTCTATATATAACGCACATTAGTGTGCGATATTAGCACACGAAATACGTCGAAAACGAGAACGAGATTTCCCCGATCTGGAGGCCGGACAGGACCGTGGCGGAGTTCGAGAGCATCTGGAGCGATCTCCAGGGTGTCGCGTTTGAGCAGGGTTACCTCGACGCCGGAGGAATACGGACGCGCTACCTACGGGCCGGGGACCCCGGCAAGCCGGTGCTGGTTCTGTTGCACGGATCCGGCGGTCACGCCGAGGCCTACGTGCGCAACCTGGCGGCCCATGCCGATCATTTCTGGACCTGGTCAATCGACATGCTGGGCCACGGCTACACCGACAAGCCGGGCCACCCGCTGGAAGTCCACCACTATGTCGAACATTTGATGGCCGTGTTGCGCACCATCGGTGTCGATCGCGCGTGCATCAGCGGCGAATCCCTCGGTGGTTGGGTCGCCGCGCGCGCCGCGGTCGACCACCCCGACGTGGTCGACCGGCTGGTGCTCAACACCGCCGGCGGCTCGCAGGCCGATCCCGCCGTGATGCAACGGATCATCACCCTGTCGATGGCGGCCGCCGAGGATCCCACCTGGGAAACGGTTCAGGCGCGGATCAAATGGCTGATGGCCGACAAGTCCCAGGACTATGACGACCTGGTCGCCAGTCGCCAACGTGTCTACCGCCAACCGGGATTCGTCTCCGCGATGCGCGACATCATGGCGTTGCAAGACCCCGAGATCCGGGCGCGCAACATCCTCGGTCCGGCCGAGTACGGCTCGATCATCGCCCCGACGCTGGTGCTCTGGACCAGTGACGACCCGACCGCCGATGTCACCGAAGGCCGGCGCATCGCGTCGATGATCCCGGGCGCGCGCTTCGAGGTGATGCCCGGCTGCGGACACTGGCCGCAGTACGAGGACGCCAAGACCTTCAATCGCCTGCACCTCGATTTCCTGCTGGGTCGCTGATGGCGGCTCCGGCGCAACAGACACCTGACACCGAGACCGACGTCCTCGTCGTCGGCGCAGGCCCGGTCGGCTTGACTCTGGCCAACATCCTTGGCCTGCAAGGGATCCGCACGGTGGTGGTCGAAGAGCGAGACACCCTCATCGACTATCCACGCGGGGTGGGTCTGGATGACGAGGCGTTGCGCACCTTCCAGTCGATCGGGCTCGCCGACCGGGTGCTGCCGCACACGGTGCCCAATCAGATCCTGCGCTTCATGGACGCCAAGCGCCGAGTGCTCGCCGAAATGGCCCCGCCGGACGCGCGTTTCGGCTGGCCGAAGCGAAACGGATTCGTGCAACCGCTCGTCGATGCCGAGCTGCTGACGGGCCTGGACCGATTCGATCACGTTCAGGTGCGTTGGGGCAGTCCGATGGCGGGCTGCCGCGAAGACGCCGACGGGGTCACCGTCGAGCTCGGCGGCGGCACCGAAAACAACGGTGACACATCGCGACTACGGGCGCGCTACGTCGTCGGCTGCGACGGCGGCCGCAGCATGACCCGGCGCGTGATGGGGGTGTCGTTCGACGGGACGACGTCCTCGACGCGGTGGCTGGTGGTCGACATCGCCAACGACCCGCTCGGGCACCCGAACAGCGAGGTCGGCGCCGACCCCGAACGCCCGTACGCCTCGATCTCGATCGCCCACGGTATTCGCCGCTTCGAGTTCATGATTCACGCCGACGAGACCGACGAACAGGCCGAAGACCCGGCCTTCCTGCACAAGATGCTGGCCCGGATGGTGCCTCATCCCGACCGGGTCGACGTGATCCGGCGCCGGGTCTACACGCACCATTCGCGGATCGCCGGCGCGTTCCGCCAGGGCCGACTGCTGCTGGCCGGCGACGCCGCGCACCTGATGCCGGTGTGGCAGGGACAGGGCTACAACAGCGGGATTCGCGACGCGGCCAATTTGGGCTGGAAGCTCGCCGCGGTGGTGAGCGGGCGCGCTGACGACAAGCTGCTTGATACCTACGACATGGAGCGTCGCAAGCATGCGCGCGCGATGATCGACCTGTCCACCATGGTGGGCCGCGTGATCTCGCCGACCAACCGGCGGGTGGCCGGTGCGCGTGACCTGCTTGTGCGGTCGGCCTCAATTGTGCCGTCGCTCAAGCGATATGTGTTGGAAATGCGGTTCAAGCCGATGCCGCGCTACGAGCACGGCGCCGTCGTGCACGCCGCGCCCGGTCAAGCCGATTCACCGGTCGGCACGCTGTTCATCCAGCCGCGTGTCGACACCCGCGACCAACAGGATGTGCTGCTCGATGACGTGCTCGGCACCTGGTTCGCCGTGCTGTGCTGGAACAACAACCCACGCAAACTGCTCGGAGAAGCCGCATTCGCCAGCTGGAAGGCCTTGGGCGCCCGGTTCTTTGCGCTGCGCCCGGTGACACAGTTGCACTGGACCGGGCATGACGATCTCGACGTCGTGGTCGTCGGCGATCGGCGCGGTGACCTCAAATCGTGGTTCGACACCCACTCCGAATCGGTGTTGTTCCTGCGTCCCGATCGATGCATCGCGGGCGCGTGCATCGCTCAGCGCACACCCGACCTGAGCGCCGCGCTCCTTGACGCGCTGACCCTGACGCCGCAAGGGGGTGATTTGCAAAGTGGCACTGGCTCTGTGCTGTATGTCGCACAGCCCGCTCCTGAGTCTTCCGGGGCCGTCGCGGGACCTGCTTGACGACATCGAGGGCGCGATAGCCCAAGCGCGAGGATTCGTCGAAGATTTCGATCCCGAACTCGTCGTCACCTTTTCCCCGGATCACTACAACGGGTTCTTCTACAAGGTGATGCCGCCGTTCTGTATCGGCATGAGCGCCACGGGTGTCGGTGACTACGGCACCCATGCCGGACCGCTGGACGTGCCGGAGGAGCTGGCCGGCGACTGCGCAAAAGCCATCCTCGACGCGGGCGTCGACGTCGCCGTGTCGGCCAGCATGGACGTGGATCACGGTACGGTCCAGCCGCTCGAAAAGCTCTTCGGTGAAGCCACTTCGCGTCCCGTGATCCCGATCTTCGTCAACGCGATCGGAGTGCCGCTGGGCCCGATGCATCGTTGCCGGGCGCTCGGTGCCGCCGTCGGCGCCTACCTCGCCACCCTGGACAAGCGGGTCCTGGTACTGGGCTCCGGCGGGCTCTCGCACAGTCCGCCCGTGCCGACGCTGGCGAGCGCGGGCCCACCCGTGCTGGAGCGCATCGTGCATGGGCGGCCGATGACCTCCGAGCAGCGCCAGGCCCGGCAAGCGGCGGTCATCGATGCGGCCAAGAGCTTCGCCGCCGGAGACAGTGACCTGCAACCCCTCAACCCGACCTGGGACCACCGATTCCTCGAGATCATCGACGGTGGATGGCTGAGCGAACTGGATCAGTGGTCGAACTCGTTCGTGGCCCACGAGGGCGGCAGCTCCGCGCAAGAGATTCGCACGTGGGTAGCGGCGTTCGCGGCGCTGGAGGCCGCGGGCCCCTACGAAACCACGGGACGCTACTACAAACCCGCCCCCGAGCTGATCGCCGGCTTCGCCATCAGAACGGCGCTCCCGAAATGACGGACACGGTGGACGATTTCGATCACGTCGTCGACGTACTCATCGTCGGATCCGGCGGTGGAGGCATGACGGCCGCCCTGACCGCCCAGGCCGCCGGACTCGACGCGTTGGTGGTCGAAAAGTCCTCCCACTTCGGGGGTTCGACCGCGTTGTCCGGGGGCGGCATCTGGGTTCCCGGGGCGCCCGCGCAGCGCCGCGAGGGCTACCTGCCCGAACCCGAGGGCGTGGTGGGATACCTCAAGCAAATCACCGACGGCCTGGTCAGTGAGGCGCGGATACGGCAATACGTCGAGACGGCACCGCAGATGCTGCAGTTCCTGGAGCAACTGTCCGGCTGGCTCGAATTCGTCTGGAAGCCCGGCTATGCCGACTACTACCCGGAACTGTCCGGCGGCTCCGAGCTCGGCAGCACCATCAACGTTCCGCCCATCGACCTGCGCAAGCTGGGCGACGACGAGCAACAGCTGCTCCAGCCGCTGGCGCTGGCGCCCAAGGGAATCTGGCTGGGCCCCAAGGAATTGCGTACCTTCTACCGGATCCGCCAGTCCTGGGCCGGCAAAGGTGTGTTGCTCAAGCTGATCGCGCGGATGGTCAGGGCCAGGGTGTTCGGCGAGCGGATGGCCGCGATCGGACAGTCACTGGCGGCCCGGCTCCGGCTGGCGCTCAGGGAACGCGGTATCCCGCTGTGGCTGGACTCCCCGATGGTCCAATTGCTCGCCGACCCCGACGGGGCGGTGACCGGCGCGGTGGTGGAAACCGGCGGCACGCCCCAGCGGATCGGTGCCCGGCTGGGCGTGATCCTGGCAACCGGCGGGTTCGACCATGATCTCGCCTGGCGTAAGGAGTTGCTGCCCGAGGTGGACCAGGATTGGAGCTTCGGCAATCCGGCGGCGATGGGGGACGGTATCCGCGCGGCGCAAAAGCTGGACGCCGCCACGGATCTGCTCGACGAAGCGTGGTGGTTCCCGGCGATCCAATGGCCGGACGGCCGCATGCAATTCATGCTCAACGAACGGATGATGCCGGCGCAGTTCATCGTCAACGGTGCCGGCAAGCGCTTCATCAACGAAGCGGCCCCGTACATGGACTTCGGTCACGCCATGATCGAGGGCCAGAGATCCGGGGTCACCCACATCCCGTGCTGGTTGATCACCGACCACCGCTCGTTCAACCGCTACGTCGTCGGCGGGCACTTGCCGATACCGAAGATCCCGTTCGCTCCGGTGCCGACCGGCCGCAGGATTCCTGCGGCCTGGCTGGAGTCGGGTGTGGTGAAGAAGGCCATGACGTGGGAGGAGATGGCGGCCAAGATCGGCGTGCCCGCGGATCAACTCGCCGAAACCGCCGGCCGCTTCAACAAACTCGCGCGCCAAGGCCACGACGACGACTTCAACCGCGGCGACAGCGTGTACGACAACTACTACGGCGATCACACGTTGCCCAACCCGAACCTGTATCCGCTCGGTGATCCGCCGTACTACGCGTTCCGAATCGTTCTCGGGGACCTCGGGACGTCGGGGGGCCTGCGCACCGACGAACACGCCCGCGTCCTGCGCGCCGATGACACCGTGGTGCCGGGCCTCTACGCGGTGGGCAACACTTCGGCGCCGGTGATGGGCCGCAGCTACGCCGGTGCCGGGGCGACCATCGGGCCGGCCATGACATTCGGCTTCGTCGCGGCCAAACACGTTGCGGCACAAGCAGCCAATCGAGCCGTTAATACTCATAGGAGGTAACAATGAAAATCTCGCTGTTCTACGAATTCGCCCTTCCGCGGCCCTGGGCACCCGACGACGAGCACATCATGATGCAGGACTGTCTCGACGAGGTCGAGGCCGCCGACAAGGCGGGCTTCTCCACCGTGTGGCTGACCGAGCATCACTTCCTCGAGGAGTACTGCCACTCCACGGCGCCGGAGATCTTCTTGGCCGCGGCCAGCCAGCGCACCAAGAACATTCGCCTGGGCTTCGGCATCATGCACCTGCCACCCGTGGTCAACCACCCCGCCCGGGTCGCCGAACGCATCGCCACCCTCGACCTGCTTTCCAACGGCCGCGTCGAGTTCGGTACTGGGGAATCGTCGTCGGTCGGCGAACTCGGCGGATTCAACATCGACCCCGCCGACAAGCGGGCCCAGTGGGAGGAGGCCCTCGAGGTCTCGATCCGTTGCATGATCGAGGAGCCGTTCACCGGATTCAACGGCGAGCACGTTCAGATGCCGGCGCGCAACGTCGTTCCCAAGCCGCTGCAAAAGCCGCATCCGCCCGTCTGGGTCGCCTGCACACGACCCGCCAGCGTCCAGATGGCGGCCCAAAAAGCGATCGGCGCCTTGAGTTTCGCCTACACCGGCCCGGGCCCGCTGACCGAGCGGGTGAACGGCTACTACAAGGAATTCGAAGAGAACGGCGTCCCCGTCACCCCGCGCATCAACCCGAACATCCTCGCCATCGGCGGCGACCTGTCGATGATGGTGGCCAAGACCGACGAGCAGGCGCTGCAGCGGCTCGGGCAGGGCGGCGGTTTCTTCTCGTTCGGCATCATGCACTACTACATGACCGGGGTGCACACACCCGGGCGGACCGGAGTGTGGCAGCGGTATCTCGAAGAGGTCGAAAAGGACCCGACGCTCGCGTACGGGCCGGGACGGGGGGCGATCGGGTCGCCCGCCACGGTGCGCGAATTCCTGCGGGGCTACGAAGAAAGCGGCGTCGACGAGATCATCCTGCTGCTCAACCCGCGCAGCCACGAGGGCACCATGGAATCGATCGAGCTGATGGGCTCCGAGGTGCTTCCCGAATTCATCGAGCGCGACGCGAAAGCGGTTGCTGAAAAGGCGAAGCGGTTGGAGCCTGTCATCGAAAAGGTCGAGGCGCGTCGACCGAAATCGACCGCACCGCAGTTCGATGAGGATTACTCGTTTGGTGGACTGCCCACCGGCCGCGGCGGTAAGTTCACCGCCAGCGAGATCCCCGAAGCCATGGCGGAGATCAACGAAGGCCGCGTGCAGGCGGCGCAACGGGCGAAGGACCAGCAGAAGTAGAGCCTGAGTTTCACCGGGATTCGGGGCAAGCCTTGGGAGCAATCGACGAGCTGTGGCGCTACGACGGCCGCCGGGCGGTCGTGACCGGATGCGCCTCGGGCATCGGCGAATACGTGGTGCGGCAGCTCACCGACCTGGGCGCCGACGTCGTTGGGCTGGACAAGCGCCGGCCCGACGTCGGGATCGGCGCGTTCTGTGAGGTCGACCTGGCGGATCCGGCGTCGATCGACCGCGCAGTGGCGTCCATCGACGGGCCGGTGGATGCGCTGTTCAACATCGCCGGGGTCTCGTCCGGAATCGGCAACCCGCCGCTGATCGTCACGATCAACTTCTTGGGGCTACGCCACGTCACCGAGGCGCTCATCCCGAAGATGACCGCGGGGTCGTCGATCGTCAGCGTGTCCTCGCTCGCGGCGGCCGCCTACCGTGAGCACCTGCGCGAGGTGGCGCCGCTGCTCGACACCGCGACGATGGCCGACGGCATCGACTGGTGCGACCAACATCCCGAGGCACTGGGCACCGGCTACCAGCTGTCCAAGGAGGCCATCATTCTGTACACGATGCGCAGCGCCACACCGCTGGGCGGGCGGGGAATCCGGATCAACTGCACCGGACCGGGGGTCACCGAGACGCCGATCCTCGACCAGTTGCGCACGGCCTACGGACAGGGCTTCCTCGACGACATCCCCAAGCCGTTGGGCCGGGTTTCGGACCCGGCGGAGCAGGCGGCGGTCCTGCTCTTCCTGAATAGCCGTGCGGCCAGTTATATTTCGGGTCAAGTTGTGTGGGTCGACGGCGGAAACGTGGGCGCCGCGATAGCTCGTGAACTCGAGGAAGGGCGTGCTTCGTGGCCAGTGTGACCGACTTTCGCCGGGCCGCCCGCGACGTCAGCAACTGGGGCCGCTGGGGCGACGATGACGAGCTCGGCACGCTGAACTTCATCACGGAGGAGAAGGTCGCCCAGGCCGCGGGCCTGGTCCGGCACGGCAGGGTGTTTCCGCTCGGTGTGGACTTCGGCTCGTCGGGACCCCAGGGCGCCTTCGGTTTTCGGCACAACCCCATCCATGTGATGACCGTCGACGGCGGTGACGCGAACACGCTCGCCCAGTACGGCCCCGGCTGGGACCGGAATCCGACGGCTGCGCAGATGGGCCCGTACTTCGTCGACAACCTCTTCCGGTTCAACGACGACATGATCATCATGCCGCTGCAGGCGGCCACCCAATGGGATGCGCTGTCGCACGTCTATTACGACGACCTGCTCTACAACGGGATCCCGGCCGGCTCGGTGACCAGCCTGGGCGCCCGCCGCCTCGGAATCGAGAAGGTGGACCCGAAGGGCATCACCTCCCGCGGCGTGCTGCTGGACCTGGTGCGCCACCGCGGTGCTGAAGTCTTCCTGGAGCACGGAAACCCGATCACACCAGAGGAATTGGACGACGTCGTTCGCGCCCAGGGCATCACGATCGGACGTGGCGACATCGTGTTGATCCGGACCGGTTGGTGGGCGCGGTATCTGGACACCGGCAATAAGACCGAGCCCTATTCGGGGTTGGACTGGCGATGCGCCCAGTGGCTGCACGACCACGAGGTTGCGGCGGTCGCCTCCGACAACCTCCAGGTCGAAGACCCAGTGTCCGGGGTGGACGGCGTGTTTTTGCCCTTCCATCTGCTGACCCTGCGCGACATGGGGCTGATGCTCGGCGAGTATTGGGACCTCACCGCGCTGGCGGCCGATTGCGCCGCGGACGGCGTCTACGAGTTCCAGCTCATCGCGCCGCCATTGAGATTCGTTGGCGCCGTGGGCTCCCCGGTAAACCCGATAGCGATCAAGTGATGCCGACTCGACGCAAGACCATCTTGGTCGACGGCCTGGTGACCAGCTACCTGGAAGCGGGTGACGGCGATCCGGTGGTGTTGCTGCACGGCGGCGAGTTCGGCGCCGGCGCCGAACTGGGCTGGGAACGCAACATCGCCGCACTCGCCGAGCGGCACCGGGTTCTCGCCCCAGACCAGCTGGGCTTCGGCGACTCGGCCAAGGTGATCGACTTCGTCGACGGGCGCGGCATGCGGATCCGGCACGTCGCGCGGTTCTGCGAATTGCTCGGCGTCGACTCGGCACACTTCGTCGGCAATTCGATGGGGGCCATCAACCTGCTCACCGACAGCACGTCGGAGAACCCGCTGCTGCCGATCCGTAGCCTGGCGATCATCTGCGGGGGTGGCGAGATCCAGCAGAACCACCATTTCGAGGCGCTGCAGAACTACGACGCCACGCTGCCGGCCATGCGCCGCATCGTCGAAGCGCTGTTTTGCGACCCCGCCTACCCCGCCGACGAGGACTACGTGCGGCGCCGTTACGAGTCCAGCACCGCGCCGGGGGCGTGGGAGGCCATCGCCGCGGCCAGGTTCCGCCGCCCCGGGGCCACGCCGTCGCCGACACCGTCGATCGCGCGGGCCTACGAACGCATCAGCGTGCCAACGCTTGTCGTCGAGGGTGGCGATGACAAGCTCCTGCCCGGTGGCTGGGCGGCCCAGATCGCCAAGCAGATCGACGGAGCCCGTTCGGTGGTGGTCGACAACGCCGGGCACTGCCCGCAGATCGAACAATCGTCGGCGGTCAACCAACTGCTGACGGACTTTCTGGGCGCCCTCTGACTCTCAGAAGACGTAGTCCAGCCGAGTTTCCATCCCGGCGACCTGATGATAGGTGTTGTGGCAGTGCATCAGCCACGTGCCGGGATTGTCGGTAACGAGAACGGCGACGAGCTTCTGCTTGGGCAGCACGATGACGGTGTCCTTGCGGGCGCCGGGGCTCCCATCGGGCTTGATCACCTGGAACGTGTGCCCGTGCAGGTGAATCGGGTGATACATCGTGGTCGTGTTGTCGAAGGTGATGGTCGGCCGCTGGCCCTGTTGCACCCGTAGGGGGCTCGTCTTGCCGTAGGGCTGCCCGTTGATCGTCCAGTTGTATTGCATCATGTTGCCGCCCAGCACGACCGGGAGGTTGAGGTTCGGGTCGGGGCGGCCCAGGTTGACCGGCGTTGTGGCGGTGAACATTTCAACGGTACCCACGCGCTTGGTCAGCTCGGCCGGCTGAAATTGCGGGTCCGGCGCGCCGCCCGCACCCGTGGACAGCAACGCCCGCGCCAGAGCGTTCTTGCCCTCAGCGACGGCGACCAGCGGGAAGATACCGTCGGCAGCGGTCACCGTGACGTCGTAGCGTTCGGCCATGCCGATGAGCAGGGCGTCGACCGGAGCGGGCACCACGGCGTAGCCGTCGGTGTGTGTCACCGTCATCGTGTGACCGGCCAGCGCGACCCGGAAGGTGGTGTCGGAGGCGGCGTTGATGAAGCGAATCCGTATCCGCTGGCCGGGCTTCGCGTTGAACGCCATGGGGGA
The DNA here is from genome assembly GCF_976985695.1 of Mycobacterium sp. NTMscope_MAC_269. Taxonomy (NCBI): domain Bacteria; kingdom Bacillati; phylum Actinomycetota; class Actinomycetes; order Mycobacteriales; family Mycobacteriaceae; genus Mycobacterium; species Mycobacterium sp. NTMscope_MAC_269. The sequence goes on along the minus strand of NZ_OZ335668.1, from coordinate 3,584,284 downwards.
AGCGGGAATTCGCCCGTTTATCAGGTAGTAGGGATAGGTGATATCCCCGGCGTTGCCGCCGAGAAGGTCGCTGCTGCCGGCGCTGCCCGGCGACGGTCCTGGTCCGATGGGTGCCGGGCTGGTCGAGGTCGCCTCGGTCGTACTCGTTTCCGTGGTCGTCGTCTCGGTCGTGGTCGTCTCGGACGTGGTGGGCATGGGTGACTTGTTGGGGTTGCTCAGTTCGCTGTAGAGCTGCTGGGGGCTCTTTCCGGCGCCGTCGGTCCAATCATCAAGGACGACAATCCATTCGGCGTCGTAGTTGCCCTCCGTCGGATCATCGACGATGACCGGCAGGTATAGCCCGGTGTCCTCGTCCAGCCCGGTGTGGGGATGTGCCCAGTACGTGCCCGAGTGGGGCACGGAGAACCGGTAGGTGAAGTCATGGCCGGCCGCGACGTTGGGCGTGACGGGCTCGGCGCCGTCCATGTCGTTGCGCAGGCCGATGCCGTGCCAATGCACCGACGTCGGATGATCGAGCTGGTTTTTGACCGTCACCACGACTTCGTCACCGATGCTGGCGCGGATCACCGGACCCGGGATGGAGTTCCCGAAGGCCAGCGTGCGGACGACCGGTCCGCCCAGGTCGATCTGGGCGGACCGGCACGTCAGGTTGGCGGTGACGGTGCGGCCGCTGTGCGGCCGGGCGGCCTCGGCCGCATCGATGGCGGCGGCCATCCGGGCACTGCCCGACGGCTCGGGTCTGGATTGGCTGCACGCCGTCAGCGCCAGTCCGCCGGCGATGCCCGCGGCCATGAAACCGCGTCTGGTGAGCCGAATTCTGTCGAAGGGGATGTCGCTGCTGGGTTGCCCGGGCAATTAACGCTCCTCGTCTTTGCGCAACTACCCACCGTAGAGCGAAGGCCGGCGAAATGTCCGCAACAACTCGACGTCGCTGCCCGCGGCGGTCAAACCGCGGCGCCGCCGCCGTCGACGTGCAGGGTCGAGCCAGTGACGAAGCTGGAGCGAGGAGAACTCAGGAACAGCACCGCTTCGGCGATCTCGGACGGGAAGGCGGTGCGCCCCAGCGGCAGGGCCCGCCCGAGCTCCTCGTTTACGTCACCCCATTCCGCTGCCACCCCGGGCGTGCGGGTGGGCCCCGGGGCGACGCTGTTCACCCGCACCCCGGCCGCTCCGAATTCGGCGGCCCAGGTGCGGGTGAGCGACTCCACCGCGGCCTTGGACGCGCTGTAGCCGGACGCGCCGGGAATTCCCCTGAAGGCGGCCATGGTGGTGATGTTGACGATGCTGCCGCGGCCCCGCTGCAGCATCCCCGGCACCAGGCCGGCAACCAGGAAGTACGCGCCGCGCACGTTGGTGTCGAACATCGACTCGAACGATGACAACTCCTGCTCCACCGTCAACGCCGACGGAAAGCTGGCGGCGTTGTTGACGATGATATCGACCTCACCGCATTGTTGCACAAGCGAATTCACCGAATCGATATCGGCCATGTCGGCCTGGATGAACCGCGCCTTTGGGCCGATGATCTCCATCGCGTGCGCGCCCCTGGCCGGATCGCGGCCCGTGACGATGACGGTGGCGCCTTCGCTTGCGAACAGCCGCGCGGATTCCAGTCCGATTCCCGCCGTGCCGCCGGTGATCACCGCGGTGTGGTCCATCAGCTCCATCGGACCGCCTCCTCCTGCCGTTACTTGGCGTTGCTGGGCGCCTGCGAAGCCAGCCAGTCACCAAACCGGGTGGGGTAGAGGGTGACTTCTTCGCCCTCGACGGGAACGATCATGCGCTCGTCGAGCACCGCGCCGTAATACTGCGCGTGCGGGTCGGTCACCACCCGGCGGGCATCGCCGGTGGCGGCGAACCGGATACGGATGAAGTCGTCCATGCCCTGCTTTTCGGGTCCGGCGATGTTGACCACCCCGTTGACCGGCTCACCGACCGCGGCGCGGGCGACGGCCGTGGCCACGTCGGCCGCCGCGATCGGCTGGAACGCCCCGTGCGGCGCCCGGACCGTGTCGCCGTCGGTCATCGAATCGGCAATGCCCTCAACGAATTCGAAGAACTGGGTCGCCCGCACGATCGTATAGGGAGCACCGGATTCCACAAGCACCTTTTCCTGGGCGATCTTGGCCCGCATGTAACCACTCGCGGCCGCGCGGTCGGCGCCCACGATCGAGAGCGCGACGTGATGCCGCACGCCGGCGTCCCGCTCCGCCTCCAGAAGGTTGCGGGTCGAGGTGGTGAAGAAGTTCAGCACATCGTCGTCGGCCCACGACGGCGAGTTGGAGACGTCCACCACCGCGTGGACACCCGCGACGGCCTCGGCGACGCCCTCACCGGTCACGGTGTTGACGCCCGTGCTTGGTGACGCGGGGACCGCTTCGTGTCCCTGCTCGGTGAGCATGGTGACAACCTGTGATCCGATCAGACCACTGCCACCGATTACCAAAACCTTCATGATCACGCCTTTCAAGCTTCCCGATGAACTGGCCTCTTCAGCATGGCCCGCCCCCCGGTCCGTGGGAACCCTGGAAAGTCCGTAGTCCTGCCTAACTCAGGGGCCGAATTTTTTGGCCAAACCCCGTAGTTGTCGGCGCGAGGTAATGCCGAGCTTGGCGAACACCTTCCGCAAGTGCCATTCGACCGTGTGGCTGCTGATGAACAGCTGGGCGGCGATCTCGGGGTTGGTCAGGCCCTCACCGGCCAGCCGGGCAATCTGGGCCTCCTGCGCCGTCAGCTCGCCGCCCGATGCCTTTCCCGCTTTCGCGGACCGCTTGGTCGTTTTCTCGCCGGTGGCCAGGAGTTCGCGGCGGGCCCGCTCGGCGAACGCGTCGGCCCCCATCCGGCTGAACATCTCGTGTGCAGTACTCAACTGGGCGCGTGCGTCGATCCGGCGATTGCAGCGGCGCAGCCACTCCCCGTAGGACAGGTGCGCGCGGGCGTGCTGGACAACGATGCGCGTGCGCGCAAGCTTGTCGATTGCTTCGAGGTGGCAGGCCTCGGCGTCGCGATCGGAGGCCAGCAATGCCTTGGACCGAAGGAAAACCCCGTTGGCCCAATCTGTTTGGGCGCTGAGCGTTTGGACTTCCAGTTGGCGCAGCGCGTCGTGGGCCGCGTCCTTGCGGCCGCTTCGCGCGGCGGCCTCGACGAGTTCGACCAGGCACCAGCCGAACAGGCCGAGGTCCTCGTATTCGCATGCCCTACGGGCCGCCGCGAAGGCGTCGTCGTAGCGGCACAGGCCGTTGTAGAGGACGGCTTTGCAGTATCCGGTCAATCCGACGACACGCCCTTCGCCCCTTGCCGTTCCGTCCGCGGCGGCTTGCTCGATCAGGGTGGTTGCGACACCTTCGTTGCCGCGCCACGCGGCCAACAGGACCGAGTGGTATTTGACCGGGACATACCCGGTGGCGGCCGAGATCGCTGTGGCCTCCTCGATGAGCTGAGACGCTGTCGCGAATTCGCCCGCCTGCACGTGCACTCCGGCGCGGTAGATCAGCGCGTGCGGTAACACGGCGAGTGCGCCCGCATCACGCGCGAGCCGCACGGCATGGGTGGCCAGTCGGTGCCACACCTCGTCGTCCCACAGTTCGTGGACAGCGGATTCCTGCACGACGGGGAAGGCTTGCCAGAACCAGTGCGAGACGTCGTCGCCCCGCTCTGCTTCGTTGTTGATGCGGGTCAGCGCGTCGCGCAGCGCGGACAGGCTCGAAGCATGCCCGGCCGTGGCCCGTAACGCGATGCCATCCAACAAAAGATCGACCGGACGGGCGGGTTGGGGCCCGGGCGGCGCCGCGCGGGCCGCGTCGGCGGCCAGGTGAATGCCGCCGTGCGGGCACAGCCGGCCGCCGAACATCGCCGCCCCCAAGGCTTCTAGGTACGTTTCCCGCGAATGCGCGTCATCGAGCTTTTCCAGCCGGCGAGCGGCATCGAGCAGGCCGATGGCGGCGTCGGAGACCGTCGGCGCGTCGGCAGCTCCGCTGCGGCTTCGCGCGAAGACGATCTGCGCGCGTAACCGGGCGGCACGGGCCTGCTGCAGCTCGTCCAGTGACGCGGCCCCGGCGATGGCGAGAAGCTCGTCCGCCGCGTCGAAGGCGGCGACGTGGCGTTTGGCCTGAGCGGCCGCCAGCGCCCGTGTTCCCCGGCGGGCCGGGTCGGCGCTCAATTGGGTGGCGCGTTCCAAGAAGGCGGCCGCGGCGGCAACCCCGCCCCGGGCCTGAGCGCGGTCGGCGGAGCGCTCCAGCGCGGCGGCAACGGATTCATCCGGGCCGTGGGCCGCGCTGGCCAGATGCCACGCGTAACGGTCCGGGTCGCTTCGTCGGTCGGTCGCCTCGGCCAACGCCCGATGGATCCGTCGGCGCTCGATCAGGTCCGCGGTGCGGTATGCGGCCGAACGCACCAGGGGGTGGCGGAATCGCACCCGGGTCCCCACCTCGATCAACCCGGCCGCTTCCGCGCCGGCGGCCGCGTCCGGCGGAAGGCCCAAATGCTCGGCGGCGCGCAACAATAACGCCGCGTCGCCCACGGGCTCCGCAGCGGCAGTCGTCAACAACTGCTGGGTGTGGTCGGGAAGCGCACGGATCCGCCGGACAAACGTCTGCTCGATCTGTCCCACCAGTGGCCGCACGTCCGGGCGCTGGAAGCCCCCCGCCAGCTCCGCGCCGGTCAGTCCCCGGGGCAGCTCCAGCAGAGCCAACGGATTGCCGCGTGTTTCCGCCACGATGCGATCGCGCACCTGGTCGTCCAGCCGGCCGAGGACGACCGAATCCAGCAACACGCGGGCGTCACCGAGATCGAGCCCGCCGACGGTCAATTCGGGCAGCCCATTGAGCTCATCGGCATCGACCGTCACGGCACCGTCGCGCACCGCGAACACCATCGCAACCGGCTCGGCAATCAGGCGGCGGGCGACAAACGCCAACGTCTGGGCCGAGATTCGGTCGATCCACTGCGCGTCGTCGACGAGGAAGATGAAGGGTTGCGCTTCGGTCGCCGCGCCGATCAGGCTGAGCATCGCCAACCCGACCAGGAAGCGCTCCGGCGCCGGTCCGGCGCTTCGCCCAAAGGCGATCTCCAGCGCGCCCCGCTGCGGAGCCGGTAAGCGGTCGAGGCAGTCGAGCAGCGGGACGCAGAGTTGCTGCAAGGCGGCGAAAGGGAGCTCCATCTCGGACTCCACTCCCGCCACCCGTGCCACGCAAAATCCCGATGCGCGCTCGGAAACGAAGTCCAGCAACGCCGTCTTGCCGATGCCCGCCTCCCCCCGCAACACCAGGACTTGGCTGTTGCCCGAGCGGGCGTCCGACACCAGACGATCGAGCGCCGCGCATTCCGTGCTCCGGCCGCGCAAAGGTAGCGCCTGCTGAATTTCCACCCACACCGCCGCGTCTGAAGGATTTGCTGTCCGACCTTACCGATGGCGCGCGTTGCCGGAGTAGCGAGCACCGGGCCCCACGGTGTTAAATCAACTGCTTGACTTAACGCGTACGGCCCCGATTAACTCGTCGGGTGGCTAGAGAACTTGATGGCAAGGTCGCCATCGTCACCGGCGGCGCGTCCGGCATAGGCCGGGGCCTGGTGGAGCGGTTTGCGGCGGAGGGCGCGCGGGTCGTCATCGCCGACGTCGAGACCGACCGGGGCGAGGCGCTGGCGACGTCGCTGGGCGCCAGTGCCGTCTTCCAGCGGACGGACGTCTCTGACCCCGAACAGGTGGGGGCGCTGGTTTCCGGCGCCGTCGCGAAGTTCGGCGGCCTGCACGTGATGGTGAACAATGCCGGGATCTCGAGCCCCCTGCGGAAGTTGCTCGACGACGACCTCGCCGATTTTCACCGGGTGATGGGGGTCAACGTGCTCGGCGTGATGGCGGGCACGCGAGATGCCGCCCGGCACATGGCCGAACATGGTGGCGGTTCCATCATCAACATCACCTCGATCGGCGGCATCCAGGCCGGCGGTGGCGTGATGACCTACCGCGCGTCCAAGGCGGCGGTCATTCAATTCACGAAATCCGCGGCAATTGAGTTGGCATACCACGAGATTCGGGTGAACGCCATCGCGCCAGGCAGCATACCCACGCCGATTTTGGGGAAGTCGGCGGCCGGGATGGATCCCGAACAGCTCGAGCAGTTCGAGGCGCGGATTCGCCAGGGGATGCGCGATGACCGCCCGCTGAAGCGCGACGGCACGCCCGATGACGTCGCCGAGGCCGCGCTGTATTTCGCCACGGACCGGTCGCGTTACGTCACCGGGACCGTGCTGCCCGTGGACGGCGGGACGGTGGCGGGCAAGGTTATCCGGCCCAAGCGGCAGGGCTGACATCCTTCATCGACGGAGCCGATCGTGACAGAGGCGTCGCGTTCGGACGCCAGAGCGACGGTGCGGTCACGTTGGCCGCCCTCGTCTATCCGGTCGGTCTCCCGTCTGCAGGAGGCCGGATTAAATCAAGCGCTTGACTTAACGCCATCTGACGGGGTTGACTGGGCTGATGACCACCGTCGGCCGGACCGTGCGCACCGAGCGGGCCAGCTCCACCCAGGAGGCGATCTTGGTGGCCGCCGAGCGGCTCTACGCCGAGCACGGCATGTTCGCGGTGTCCAACCGGCAAGTCAGCGAGGCGGCCGGCCAGGGCAACAATGCCGCGGTCGGTTACCACTTCGGCACCAAGGCCGATCTGGTGCGCGCGATCGAGCACAAGCACCGCGGGCCCGTCGAGCAACTCCGCGAGCAGATGGTCGACGAGCTGTTGGCCTCGGGCACCGCCGATGGCCGGGACGCCGAACTGCGCAACTGGGTCGCCTGTTTGGTGCGGCCGCTCACCGATCACCTCGAGGAGCTGGGAAACCCCACGTGGTACGCGCGGTTCGCTGCGCAGGCGATGACCGACCCCGCCTACTACAACATCATCGTCAAGGGCGCGCTCAGCTCCCCGTCGCTGGTTCAGGTCGTGGAGGGCGTCAACCGTTGCCTGCCCGAGTTGCCCGCCGAGGTGCACTTCGAACGCAACATCATGGCTCGAAACCTGTTGATGCACACTTGCGCCGACCGTGAACGCGCGCTGGTTGCAGGTGCGTTGACGTCCCATCGTTCATGGCGCGCAGCGGCGTCCGGACTCATCGACGCGATCGTGGGCCTGTGGCTGGCGCCCGTGACGGCGTACGAGTGAGGGGTTTGGAAGATGAAAGTCACCGTTGACCAAGATGTTTGCGCCTCTTCGGGGAACTGTGTCATGAATGCGCCCGAAGTGTTCGACCAGCGTGACGACGACGGCGTGGTCGTCTTGCTCAATCCCAGTCCAACGGCCGACCAGGCCGAAGGCGCGCGGCGGGCGGCGGCCGCCTGCCCCGCCCTGGCCATCCACGTTGAAGAGTGAAATACGGCGAGGAATAAAAAATGTCAGACATTCTGACGAGTGCCACAACAGAGCAGACCTCCGAGATTCCGGACTACCCGATGGCCAGGCAGCCGCGCTGCCCGTTTGCCCCGCCACCGGATGTCATGGCACTGGCCGAGGCCAGGCCGCTGTCGCGGGTGCGCATCTGGGACGGCAGCACGCCGTGGCTCATCACCGGTTACGAGCAAGTGCGCGAGCTGTTCTCGGATTCACGGGTCAGCGTCGACGACCGGGTACCCGGCTTCCCGCACTGGAACGAGGGCATGTTGTCGACCGTGCACAAGCGGCCCCGCTCGGTGTTCACCTCCGACGGTGAGGAACACACCCGGTTCCGCCGCATGCTGTCCAAGCCGTTCACCTTCCGGCGCGTGGAGGGTCTGCGGCCGACGATCCAGCAGATCACCGACGACCACATCGATACGATGCTGGCCGGCCCGCAGCCGGCGGACGTCGTTGCCGCCATTGCGCTTCCGGTCCCGTCGCTGGTGATCAGCCAAATGCTCGGCGTGCCCTACGAGGACGCCGAGATGTTCCAGCACCACGCCAACGTTGGCCTCGCGCGCTTCGCCGCCGCCGAGGACACCATGAAGGGTGCGATGAGCCTGCACAAGTACCTGGCTCAGCTGGTCGAAGCCAAGATGGAAAACCCCGCGGAAGACGCTGTTTCCGATCTCGCCGAGCGGGTCAAGGCCGGCGAGCTCAGCGTCAAGGAAGCCGCGCAGTTGGGCACCGGACTGCTGATCGCCGGGCACGAGACGACCGCGAACATGATCGGGCTCGGAGTGCTTGCGTTGCTGGAGAATCCGGACCAGGCCGCCGTCATCCGCGACGCCGAGGACCCGAAGATTCTTGCCAACGCGGTGGAGGAATTGCTGCGCTACCTCAGCATCATTCAAAACGGACAGCGCCGCGTCGCTGTGGAAGACATTCATATCTGTGGCGAGACCATCCGCGCGAACGAAGGCATCATCATCGACCTGGCGCCGGCGAACTGGGACGCGCAGGCGTTTGCCGAACCGGATCGCCTGTACCTGCATCGCTCGGGAGCCGATCGCAACGTCGCCTTCGGCTACGGCCGCCACCAGTGTGTCGGACAACAACTGGCGCGGGCGGAACTGCAGATCGTGTTCCAGACGCTGCTGCGCCGCATCCCGACCATGGCCCTGGCCGTGCCGATCGACGAGGTCCCGTTCAAACATGACCGCCTCGCCTACGGCGTCTATGAACTTCCGGTGACCTGGTAGCCCAGCTCGCTGCCTTGAAAAAACTGCTGAAAAAACTGCGGATCCGAATGGAGGGTCAAAGATGACGACTCAAGCAAGCACGCTCTACCCGCCCGGAGGCTATGGCGCTCCGAAGGATCGGCGTGGCCACGCCGCCGGCAGCGATGTGGGACTGCCCGCGGGAACCGTGGTCTTCTCGGCCGACAACCACATCTCGCTCGCCGATGACATTTTCTACCAACGCTTCCCGGACGACATGAAAGACAAGGCGCCGCGGATCTGGTACGAGGACGGCGCCTACCAGGTCGGCCGCAAGGGGCAATCGTTCCTGCCGGGTGATTTCAGCGCGGTCCTGATGCAGTACGACGACCTGCCCGGCGCCGCCAGCACCAACATCGAGGCCCGGATTCAGGAATTGCACGACGACGGGGTCGAGAAGGAACTGGCGTTCCCCAACGCGGTGCTGGCGTTGTTCCACTACCCGGACAAGCAGCTTCGCGAGCTTGCCTTTCGCATCTACAACGAATACATCGCCGAACTGCAGGAGCGCTCGAACGGCCGCTTCTACGGCGCCGGCCTGATCAACTGGTGGGATCCGCAGGGCACCCGCAAGACTCTCGAAGAGCTGAAGTCATTGGGGCTCAAGACGTTCCTGCTGCCGCTCAACCCGGGCAAGGACGACGACGGCAACATCATCGACTACGGCAGCACCGCGATGCGGCCGGTGTGGGACGAGATCGAAGCCGCCGGGCTTCCGGTGACCCACCACATCGGGGAGACCCCACCGAAGACCCCGTGCCAGTTCAATAGTGTGGTGGTCGGCATGATGATCAACATCGACGGCTTCCGCGAGCAGTTCGCCAAGTATCTGTTCACCGGAATTCTCGATGATCACCCGGGCCTGCGGATCGGTTGGTTCGAGGGCGGAATCGCCTGGGTTCCTTGGGCTTTGCAGGATGCCGATCACCTGATGGGCTCGTACCAACACATGTTCAACCGGACGCTCGAGCACGAACCGCGCTACTACTGGGACACCCACATGAGCGCGTCGTTCATGGTTGACCCCCTGGGTCTGCAGCTGATCGATCAGATCGGGGTGGACAAGGTGATGTGGTCCAGCGACTATCCGCACAACGAGAGCACGTACGGCTATTCCGAGAAGTCGCTGAAGGCCGTTGTCGACGCGGTGGGTCCGGCGAACGCGGCGAAGATCGTCAGCGACAACGTCACGAAGTTCCTGGGTCTGTAGGGATGACGCTCGCGCAACTGCACACCAACACCGGTAACGGACTGGTGATTCCCGAAACGCCCGACCTCGCGCGCCTGCGCCGCGAGACGGGAGCCCGGCTGCGGTCGGCGATGACCGAGCGTGGCGTCGACGCGATGATCCTGCTCGGCAACAACGCCGTCGTCTACGCAACGGGCGCCAGTTGGCCCCTGGGCGACGCCGGGCTGTCTTATGTCGAGCGTCCTGTGGCCGTGGTACTCGCCGACGACGAGTGGCCGCACCTGTTCCTCCCGTTCCGGGAGGGGGCTTCACAGGAGTCGGACCTGCCCGCCGACCACCTGCACGGGCCGGTCTATCTCGAGTTCGACGAAGGCGTGGCCCATTTCGCGCGGACGATCGCCGAGCTGATTCCGGCCAAAGCGGTGGTCGCGGTCGACGAATGCACGGGGGCGATGTCGCGCGCCGCGAAAGCCCTGTTCCCGAACGGTGCCCCGGTCGACGCCGCGGCCATCGTCAGCGCGGCCAAGTCAGTCAAGACGCCGGATGAATTGTCGTGCATGCGCACCGCCATCCGGATCACCGACGAGGCCATGGTCGAGGTGCAAAAACGCCTGGCGCCCGGGATCCGTCAGATCGATTTGTCCGCAAGCTTTTTGCGTCGCGCCTTCGAGTTGGGCGCCACGGCCAGCATGCTCGAACCGATTTGGCAGGTGATGCCGCCGAGCAAGGCCGAAGGCGTGTGGACCACGCACGGCGACTTGGCGCTGCCACTGCTGAGCACCGAGCGCGAGCTGGCCGAGGGTGACGTGCTGTGGACCGACGTCAGCATCACCTACCAGGGCTACTGCTCCGACTTCGGACGTACCTGGATCGTCGGGCGCGACCCCTCCCCGCGCCAACAGGCGCAGTTCGACACCTGGTTCGAGATCATGACCGCCGTGCTGGGCGTCGCCAAGGCCGGAGCCACGGCGGCGGATCTGGGCCGGGCCGCGATCAAGGCCAACGGCGGCACCAAGCCCTGGCTGCCGCACTTCTACCTGGGCCATGGCATCGGCGTCAACGCCGCCGAAATGCCCATGATCGGAACCGATCTCGGCCAGGAGTTCGACGAGAATTTCGTTCTTCAATCCGGAATGGTGCTGGTCCTGGAGCCGGTGGTGTGGGAGGACGGCACCGGCGGCTACCGCAGTGAAGAGGTCCTGGTGATTACCGAGGAAGGCTGGATCCGTTTGACCGACTACCCCTATGACCCCTATGGGAACTGAAGTCCTGCCCGACGAGCGCACGCTGCGCTCGGGCCGTCGCCAGCGGGCTCTTGACCAGATGGCGGCGCACGATCTCGATGTTCTGGTCCTCGGTCGGCAAGCCAATGTCCGTTACGTCACCGGCGCGCCGCAGTTGTGGGTCGCCGGCACCCGGCCGTTCGGCCCGACCTGTGTGGTGGTGCGTGAGACCGGAGCCGTGCACCTCCTCAGCACGTGGGACGAGGGCGTGCCCGACGACATCCCCCACGAGAACCTTTACGGCATCTCCTGGAACCCGATGAACACGATGTCGGCGCTGCAGCGCATCGACGGTGCGGCCTGTGCTCGGCGCGTCGGAACCGATGCGCTCTCACCGGTTTTCGCCCAGCTGCTGCCGACCGCGTTCCCCAACGCACAGCTGGTCGACGGTGAGCTCGCGATGCGGGCGGCGCGCCGTGTCAAGACGGCCGAGGAGATCGCCGCGGTGCGGGAATCCGTCACGGTGGCCGAAACGGCGCTGGCGGCCGCGGTCGCCGAGTTGCGTCCGGGGGTCAGCGAACAAGCGCTGGCCGGTGTCGTGTTGGAGGCCTCGGCGGCCGGCGGCGTGAGCACGCCGTCGAATCAAGACGTGGCATGGGTGACCTCGCGCACGCACCCGTGGCGACGCGCCGACGCCGACAGCCGCATCCGGGACGGCGATCTGGTGGCGTTCTCCGCCGGAGTCCTGGCCGGGGGCTATGTCGGCGAGGTGGGACGCACCTGGCCGGCCGGCAAGAAGCAGGTGCCCGGCGGCGTGGCGCTGTACCGGCGCTGGGACAGCCTGTGGGACAGGCTGATCGAAGCCTGCCGGCCCGGCGCCGGAGCGAGCGAACTGATGGCCGCCTACCAAGCCGCGGGGGAGCCGGACCCACCGATGCCGGTGGCCCGCGGCCTGGGCATGGGGTTCGACCCACCCGTCGTCTCCCAGCATCTGCCCGCGACCGCGGCCGAAGAACGCTTGGAGCCCGGAATGGTGCTCGCCGTGACCGGCTATGTGTGGGAAGAAGGAGTCGGCGCGGTGTTCGGGCGAGAAGCGGTCCTGATCACCGCCGACGGCCCCGAAGTGCTCACCGCGAGCCCGTTCTGGCAGCCCTAGCCATGCCCGACCCTGCCGAGCCCTCCGGGCCGCCGGCCGAGGAGATCATCCGGTACGACAAAGACGTCAAGACGCGGATCGCCACGATCACGTTCGACCGGCCGGATTACCTCAACGCGCCGACGATCGCGGCGCGCCTGCGTTACGCGGATCTGTTGCACCGCGCGAACATTGACGACGACGTCAGGGTTCTGGTGGTCCGGGGGGCCGGCGACGACCTTGGCTCCGGGGCCGACCTGGTCGAGGTGATGCGGGTCCGCGATGAGGCCGACCAAGGGCCACGGCTCGCCGAATACCGGATCGGCGCCGAGGAAGTCAGGCACCCGCCGGAGGGCTCGTTTCGCAACGGTGCCACGCTCGGTCAGTGGTATGCCAATCCGAATTCCGGCATCCGCGGCCTGCAGGATTTCAAGAAGATCAGCATCCTCGAGGCCAAGGGCTACTGCTACGGCTGGCACTTTTACCAGGCCGCCGATGCCGACCTGGTGATCGCCAGCGACGACGCCCTGTTCGGGCATCCGTCGTTCCGGTATTACGGCTGGGGTCCCCGCATGTGGTGGTGGGCGCAGACCATGGGCATCCGCAAGTTCCAGGAGATGGTGTTTACCGGACGGGCTTTCACCGCTGCCGAGATGTACGACTGCAACTTTCTCAACAGCGTGGTGCCCAGGGATGAACTCGCGGCGGAGGTCGAAAAGTACGCCTTGGCCTGCGCCCGCAATCGTCCCACCGACACCGTCTTCATGCAGAAGGTCTTCTTCGAAATCATGAAGCAGTTCCAGGGCGAGTATCTGGGCAGCATGCTCAGCGGCGTCTTCGAGTCGATGGGCGGCATGGTCCGCCCTGATGCCGGTGATGAACTGACGCTCGCCGGCGCCATGGAACAGGGTCTGGGGGATGCGGTCAAAGACAACGACGGCAAGTTCCCCGCCGATTGGCGGCTGAGCAAGAAGGCGCGCAAAAAAGCCAAGTCGAAGAAAAAGAATCCGTGACGCAACACCTGGCCGACCCGCCGCTGACCGGCTATACGGTGATCGATCTGTCCACCGGCATAGCCGGCGCCTACTGCACCAAGTTGCTCTGCGACGGCGGCGCCGACATCGTGAAAGTCGAACCCCCCGACGGCGATCCGCTACGCAAGTGGTCGGCCTCGGGCGCGACCATCCCGGCTGCTGGCGACGGCGCGTTGTTCAGCTTCTTGGCTGGTGCAAAGCACAGCGTCACTGCCGATCCGGCCGGCCACGACGACACCGAGCTGGTGAACCGGCTGCTGGCCTCCGCGGACGCGGTGGTCTGGTCTGCCGGTTCGGCGGTGGCCGACCACCCGGCTTTTTCGCCCGGCACCATCCATCGGCGCCACCCGCACTTGACCGTCACGGCGATCACACCGTTCGGATTGGAAGGCCCCTGGCGCGACCGCGCCGCAACAGAATTCACCCTGCAGGCGTGGTCGGGAGGAATCGTCGGGCTCGGCCGCGGCGAGCAGGAGCGCCCGCCCGTCTTCGTCGGCGGTCAGGTCGGCGAGTATCTGGCCGGCGCCTATGCCAGCGCGGCCACGCTCGCGTCGCGATGGCGCCGAATCGACGGTGGGGCAGGGGAACTGCTGGACCTGTCAATCCTCGAGACCCAGATCCTCTGCCTCACGTACTACCCGGTGTCCTACTTCGAGGTGCTCGGTCGGCCGTGGCGAGACATGCGACGGCCGACGATCCCGGGGGTGGCCCGGGCAAAAGACGGCCTGGTGGATCTCGGCTGCGGGACCGCGCCGCAGTGGTTCGACCTGTGCGCGATGGTGGGCCACCCGGAGTGGATCGACGAGGATTCACCGCTGTCGATCACGGAGCAGGCCAACATCCACGCCGACGAGCTCTTCGGCTGGCTGGCCGACACCACGGTCGACGAAATCCGGGAACTGGCATCGGCCTTTCGCATCCCGAACGCGCCCGTGGCCAACGGCGCGAACGTCACGTCGTTCGATCAGTTCGTGGAACGCGGTTCATTCGTCCGAAATCCGCGCGACGGCTTCCAGCAGCCGAGTCACCCCTACCGGATGCGGCCGGCGCAGTTGCGCACGCCGCAGCCGGCGCCGCGACTGGGGGAGCACACCGAGCATTACCGGGCCGCGGACCTCCCTGCGCGGCCCGCGCCGGCCGGCGTAGTGAAACCGTTGCCGCTCAATGGTCTTCGAGTGTTGGATATGACGACGTTCTGGGCGGGGCCCTGCGCCACGCACCTGCTGGCCATGCTCGGCGCCGAGGTCATCCACGTCGAATCCACCCGGCGCCCGGACGGCACACGGCTGATCGCCGGCGTGCCGGTCACCGAGGACCAGTGGTGGGAGAAGTCGCCTATCTTCGAGGCCCTGAACACCAACAAGAAGGGCCTGACGCTGGACCTGCAGAGCCCGCGCGGCAAGGAGTTGTTGCGCCGGCTCATCGCCACCTGCGACGTGGTCGTGGAAAACTTCACCCCGCGGGTGCTGGACCAGCTCGGGCTGGATTTCGCCACCGTTCAATCGATTCGGCCCGACGTGGTGATGGTGCGGATGCCCGGATTCGGTCTCGAAGGGCCATGGCGTGATAATCCGGCCTTCGCCTACGTCATCGAGGCCGCGTCCGGAGTCAGTTGGCTCACCGGCTACCCGGATCGCACACCGTATGACCCGTATTCGATCGGCGACCCCAACGCCGGCGTGCATGCGGCCAACGCGCTGCTGCTGGCGCTGGAACATCGCCGCCGCACCGGCGAGGGCGTGTTCGTCGAGGCGGCGATGGTCGATGCGGCCCTGAGCATCTCCGCCGAGCAGGTCATCGAGTACTCGGCGTACGGGGCGCTGCTGGAGCGTGCCGGCAACCGCGGGCCGACGGCGGCACCACAGAACCTCTACCGCACCGCGGATATCGACGAATTCGGCCGGCTCGACAGCTGGGTGGCCATTGCCGTGGCCCGCGACGAACAGTGGGTAAACCTGTGTCGTGCCATCGGATCACCCTCCTGGGCAACCGCTCCGGAGTTGTCGACGCACACCGGCCGCAGCGAGCACCACGATCTGATCGACGCACAGCTCGCAGCGTGGTGCGAAGGCCGCACCCGCGACGAGATCGTCGCCACCCTCTGGGGTGCCGGGGTGCCGGTGGCCAAGGTCATGCAACCGCATCGCCAAACCGAGTTGGAACAGTTGGCGTTCCGCGGTTTCTTCGAAGAAGTCGACCACCCGGTCAACGGCCCGGCTAGGCTCAGCACCGTGCCGATGAGATGCTCCGCCGGGCCCACCGCGTTCCACACCGAGCACGCGCCACTGCTGGGGCAGCACAACCACGAGCTGCTTACCGGACTCGGGTTGTCCGACGCCGAGATCGCCGCCCTGGAATCCGACGGTGTCATCGGCCGCGCCCCGGCGATGCACACGGCCGGCTGAGCGACGATGGCGATCGACCCCTCGAATATCCTCCTCACTGGTCGCGTCGCGGTGGTGACCGGCGGGGGCGCGGGCATCGGCCGCGGCATCGCGGCCGGGATGGCCGCTTTCGGCGCCCGGGTGGCGATCTGGGAGCGCGACCCCCAAACCTGCACGCAGGCAGCCGAATCCATCGACGGACTGGGAATCGTCACCGACGTCCGAGACAGCGGCCAGGTGGACGCCGCGCTGGAACGCACCATCGCAGATCTGGGCACTCCGACGATTCTGGTGAACAATGCCGGTGGCGTGTTCTCTTCGCCGCTGCTGGAAACCAGCGAGAACGGTTGGGACGCGCTCTATCGCGCCAACCTGCGCCACGTGCTGCTGTGCAGCCAGCGGGTCGCCCGAAAGATGGTGTCGGAGAGCCTGCCCGGCAGCATCATCTCGCTGACCTCGATCGAGGGCGTACGAGCGGCGCCGGGCTACGCCGCTTACGCGGCCGCCAAGGCCGGTGTCATCAATTACACGAAGACCGCGGCGCTGGAATTGGCTTCCCATGGGATCCGGGTCAACGCGATAGCGCCCGACATCACGCTCACCGAGGGGCTCGCGCAGCTCGGCGGCGAGGCCGCGACGAGCGCAATGCGCGACATGGTGCCGATGGGACGTCCCGGCCATGTCGACGAAATCGCCGGCGCTGCGGTGTTTCTGGCCTCGGACATGGCGACCTATCTGACCGGGCAGACGCTGCACATCGACGGCGGAACCCAAGCCTCCAGCGGGTGGTATCACGACCCACAGACCGGCGACTACCGGCTGGGCCCACCGAGCCATTCGGGCTAGTGCGTCCAGCCCTCGGCGGCCTGTTCGTCGAAGGTCTGGTCGATGCGCTCGAACCTGCGGCGAATCGAGGCCCGCGCGGCCGCATGCGGCAGGATATACAGCCGGTTGGCCAGAATGGCATCGGCGGTCAGCCGCGCGACATCGTCGGCGGTGACGCTCTCGTCCTGGGTGGGCAACGTTCCGAACGCTCCCTCGGGACTGGCCGACAGCCCGTAGTCCGCGCCGCGAATCCGTTCCGAATTCGAGACCAACTTGGTTTCCACGACCATCGGGCACAACACCGACACGCCAATGCCATTGGCCTTGACCTCACGCGCCAGCGTTTCGGCGAGCCCGACCACACCGTATTTGGCGACGCCGTAGGTCCCCAGACCGGCGTTGGGCACCAGGCCGGCGAAGGACGCGGTGAACGCGATGTGCCCCCCACTGCCCTGCTCGATCAACCTGGGCACGAATGCCTCGACGGCATGGATCGATCCCCACAGGTCGATGTCGATCACCCAGCGCCAGTCCTCGTGGTTCATCTCGCCCATCGCACCCGCGACGACGATGCCGGCATTGCTGAAAACGACGTCGACGCTGCCGAGCAACCGGAAGGCCTCGTCGGCGAGGTGAACCATCTCGTCGAGATTCCGGACGTCACAGACCACGCCGTGCGCGTCGAAGCCCTCGCCGCGCAGCCGATTCACCGCCTGGTCCAGCGCGGGCGCATCGACGTCGGAAAGCACCAAGCGGGCGCCGCGGCGGGCGAACTCGGTGGCGGTGGCCAAGCCGATGCCGCTGGCACCGCCGGTGACCACGGCCCCGCGGCCGTCGAAGCTAGACAGAAATCCGTCCATGGGACGGAACTCTATTTCAGGCAGCTACCCGCGTCGATCGGCAGGGTGACACCGGTGATGTAACGGGCCTCGTCGGAGGCGAAGAACAGCACCGCGTTGCTGATGTCGATCGGCTCGACCCAGGGGATCGGCAGCGTGTGGAACAACTGACAGATCGGCGCCATGTCGTCGGGACCCGGGTTCTCCAGGTCCGGCCGGAACATCTTGAAGGTGCCTTCGTTGTGCAGCATCGGAGTCTTGACATGCGTGGGGTGCACGGAGTTGACGCGAATCATGTGCTGTCCCAACTCAACTCCGAAGGCGCGCATCAGCCCGACGACACCGTGCTTGGCCGCGACGTAGTGGCCGGTGTGGGGGTAGGCCTTCAGCCCGCCGACCGAGCTGGTCAGGATGATGGATCCGCCGTTGCCGCCGGCAATTAGGTGCGGCACACCGGCTTTCACGGTCTTCCACACCCCGGCCAGGTTGATGTCGATCATCTCGGTCCAGTCTTCTTCGCTGGTCTTGTCCAAAGTCTCGCCGCCGTTACCGATTCCGGCGTTGGCCACGATGATGTCGAGCCGGCCGAGTTGTTCCACGCCACTGTCCACGGCCGCCTTGAGGGCGTCGTAGTCGCGCACGTCGACCTCGGCCGTGAAGATCCTGCGGTTATGCCCCTTGACCAGGTCGGCGGTCTCGGCCAGGTCCTCGGGTGTCGACGCCGGGATCGCGGTGTCCACCACGCCCTCGCGGATGGGCTTGCAGATGTCGACGGCGATGATGTCGGCGCCCTCCTCCGCCAGCCGCACCGCATGGCTGCGGCCCTGGCCGCGCGCCGCTCCGGTGACCAAGGCGACTTTGCCCTCAACACGTCCGGTCATGGCTACCTCAACTCCTGACTTGATCTGATCGGCACGCCTGCGCGGAGAACAATCGCGTCCCCGGATCGTGGGTCTTGCCGCTTTTGAACTCTGTCATTCGGCCATCACGGGTGTCAATGACGAATCCGTTTCGGCTATTCGTGGTTCTAGATATTAGAGAATCTCATTCTCACCGGCAAACGGCGTGCGCTATTTGGTCAGCTGTGGAGTGAGGAAGATTACGGCCGCCGGCGACGGCGCCCGGGCGCTACGCGACGAAGCCGCGCGAGCAGAAGTCCCAGACCTCTTCTGCGGTGATGGGGTGGGTCGTCGCGTCGTCGGGCCCGCCGCTGGACTGCGCGATGAACATCACCGTCTGCATCGTCATGGCCGCCACGCGCTTGGGGTTGATGGTGTTGCGCAGCTTGTCCGCCTCGTGCGCCGCGTCCATCAGTTCCGTCAGCAACGCCAGTAACGGCGCGTGAGCGACCTTGACCTCGGCCGGATGCGTCACCAGCAGTCGAGGAGCAAAGTCGGTGAACAGGGGGCGCTTGGCGGTCGGATCCGGGCGGGAGGCCTCGTACAACAGTTGTACGGCGACCTGCAGCCGCTCCAGCGGATCGGTGTGGCTCTCTGTGGCGGCGCGGATCTGGTCCGCGGAGCGGCTGAGCGCATCTTCGAACAGCGCCAGCAACAGTTCGTGCTTGCCGTCGAACTGCAGGTAGAAGCTGCGCAGCGACTGGCGGGAACGGTCGACGACCTCCTGCACGGTAAAGTCGGTGCTGCCCTTTTCGATGATGATGGCTTGGGCGGCGTCGAGGAAGCGCTGAACACGTTGCGCCGCCCGCAATTTCGCAGTCTTGATGGACCGCTCGACAGCACGCTGCTTCCAGGCCGGCTCTTCGCTCGGATTGGTCACGGCCGACTCAGGTGATTGCCGCGCTGGGAGAACATGGTTGGACTCTACCGGAGAACGCCGTGACATCGCTGCGCTCGACCCCCTCACGGATCACGTGTCGGAGATTATAACTTTCTTGCCACGAGAATACTATTCTCTTAGACGTGTGTAGGGAAGCGTAATCGCAAGAGTGAACCGCGCCGTTGGCGGAAAGCCTGATTTACCGCCGGCGCACGTACGCTCAGGACCACTCCGGGAAGTGCCGTGCAGCTGACGTTTGACGCCAACGTGGAGGCGTTCCGCGCCGAATTCGTCGCTTTCCTCGATGAGCATCTTCCCGCCGCGGCCGAGGCGCTGGATCGGCCGCAGTCGAGCTCGGACATCCCGGCGTGGGCACGCCAATGGCAACGCCTGCTGTTCGACAGCGGGTGGCTACTGCCCGGCAACCCGCCGGAGTTCGGCGGGCGCAACGCGACACTGCTGCAGCAATACGTGTACCAAGAAGAGTTGTCGCGACGTCGGATCTACCAAAGTTTCAACCCGCAGGGCGTGGGCATCATCGCGGCGTCGCTGTTGACGTTCGGCACCCCGGAACAGAAGCAGCGATGGGCGGTGCCGATCCTGCGGGCGGAGATCACCGCGTCGCTGGGCATGAGCGAACCGGGCGCGGGATCGGACCTCGCGTCGCTGAAAACCCGGGCGGTGCTTGACGGTGACCACTTCGTCGTCAACGGGCAGAAGGTGTGGACCTCGGGCGCCCACCACGCCGATGTGCTGTTGACATTCGTGCGCACAGATCCGGACGCACCAAAACACAAGGGCATCAGCGCATTACTGATTCCCACCGACACCCCAGGTGTGGTCCGCCGTCCGTTCGCCTCGGTCGGCGACATCGAAGACGTCGACTTCAACGAGGTCTTCTTCACCGATGCGCGGGTGCCGGCCGAGAACCTGGTGGGTGAGCTCAACGCGGGCTGGCGCGTCGCGACCGGTTCGCTCGGTCACGAACGCGCGATGCTGTGGCTGGATTACGCAGACATGTTGCACGCGCTGACCGTCGAGTCCCGCCCCTCGGGGCCCGTCCAGCGGGACCGCTACGCGACGCTGGTGATGGACTTCTACGCGATGCGACTGCTCGGGTCGGCGACGCTGGCCAAGGCGGCGCGCGGTGAAGAGGACGTCCCGGCCCAGTCGGTGCTCAAGCTGCTCGGCTCGGAGGCGATGCAGCGCGCCTGCGAGGACGCGCTGGCCGCCAAGGGCGGCGACGGACTGGTGTTGCACGGGATTACCGCGCCGTTCGCCCCGCTCAACCTGGACAGCCACTACGGTGCCTGGTTCGACCGGTACACGCGCACCTTCGCCGCGACTATCGCCGGCGGCACCTCGGAGATTCAGCGCAACATCATCGCCGAACGCGTCCTCGGGCTACCGCGGAATTGATCGGCGCGTCAGTGCTTCTGGACGTCCAGGCTGGCGTAGTAGCCGATAGCGACGAGACCCACCAGGATCGCGATCACCCCTAAAACCATTCCGGCCGACGCGGTTCGGGGATTGTTCGCCTCGCCACGGGTAACGCGGCGCCGGGCGATGTCGCCCGTCACCACCGCCGCGATGCCGAACGGCACTCCCAGCATCATCCAGCACGTGATGAGCCCGACCAGACCCAGCAGCAGCGAGGCGACGCCGACCTCGTTTCGCGGTGCCTCGGGGTGACTCATTGCGTCCCATCCTTGTGGTGTCGGGACGAGTCTACGTGGATATCACCTGGCAACTGTCAGGGCGCAGGCAGCGCCGTCACAGCTGGGCAAGCCGCAGCGCGGATCCCGTTGCCACCAGCGCGCTTCCGGCTTCGCGGGTGAGTTCTCGCGCGCTTCCCAGGAGGCCGTCGAGGATGAGCGAGCGCTTGATGTGATGGTGCAGCGGGTGTTCGGCGGTGAATCCGACACCGCCGAGCACCTGCTGGCAGTGACGTGCGGCGGTCAGCGCAGCCTGGCCGGCCGCGGCTTTGGCCAGCAGGGAGGCCAGCCCCTCGTCGTCGCACTCGGTGGCGGCCTGCAACGTCGCCTCGGCACCCTCGATGGCCACCAGTGTCTCGGCCAGTCGGTGTCGGATCGCCTGGAAGGAGCTGATGTGCCGACCGAACTGAACGCGGTCCAGGGCGTGCTGACGGGCCAGCGAGAGCATCGCGCGGCTGGTGCCGACCAGCCACCACCCCAGGGCCCGCCAACCCGCCTGCAGTGCGGCCGTGGGCAACGGATCGCCCTGCGGCACAGGGTGTATGGGAAGCAGCTCGTCGATCCCCGAATCGGACTCGTCGCGGCGCTCCCAGAGCACCCAGGACCCGCCGGCGAACGGCAGCGCCAGCGCGCCCCCGGGCGCATCACCGGCGGCGCACAGCACCACGTCGTTGAGCACGGGCGCGTGCGAGCCTGTCTCGCCGAGCAGCCTGAACACCAACGGTATTGCGATGTCGGGCATTTCGTCGAGCATGTCGCGCCATCCGAGATCGGTCAGCGCGGCGTCCAGCTTGGCTCCCGACGCCGCGCCCATCGTCGTCCGCAACGAGTCGGTCAGCAGCCGCAGCGACTCGGCGTCTGACTCGTTATCCGGCGAAGACGTCACGGTTCACTCCTTCCCGAGGTCGAGCAGCCGGCGGGCGATGATATTGCGCTGAATCTCGGCGGTGCCGCCATAGATCGTCGCCGCGCGCGAGTACAGGTACTCCGAACGCCACGGTGTGTCTTCGAGTTCGAGCTTCCCCGGCAACAGGTCGTGGACGGTGTCGTAGAGCCGCTGCTCGGCGGCGGCCAGCAATACCTTGTCGATGGAGGTTTCGGGGCCCAACCGGGCCCCGTCGCGCATCCGATGCTGAGTGGCGCGCGACCGGCAGCGCAAGGTATGCAGCGCCAGATATGCTCCGCCAAGCGCGGATTCGTCGGGTTCATTGTTTTCGGATGCTTCGGCGATGAGGTCGTCGAAGCGGGAATAGAGGTAGGCGATCCGCTGCCAGAAGCAGGACGAACGCTCAAAGGGCAGCAGGTCCATGGCGAGTCGCCACCCGTCCCCGGGCCGGCCGAGCATCCGGCTCGCCGGAATCACCACGTCGTCGTAGTACACCTCGCAGAATTCGTCCACGCCGTGCATCGTTCGCAGCGGCCGGACGGTGATGCCGGGGGTGTCGAGGTCGACGAAGAAGGCGGTGATGCCGTCGTAGCCGGGCTCGGTGCGGGTGAGCAGGACGCACCGCGTCGAGAACTGCGCGAAGCTCGTCCACACCTTTTGCCCGTTGACGATCCAGTTGTCGCCTTGTTGGGTCGCGCGGGTCGTCAGCGAGGCGAGGTCACTGCCGGATCCCGGCTCGGAAAAGCCCTGACACCATTGCTCTTCGCCGCTCAGCAGCCGCGGCACCATTTCCGCGGCGAGCTCTGGGGGTGCGTAGTCGATCATGGTGGGCGCGAGCACTTCGAGCATCGAGTACGGCCCGGGTTCGGCCAGGCGGCGACCGACCACTTCTTCGCCGACGACCGCCCGCAGGACCGCCGGACCGCCCAATCCGCCGACTTCTTTCGGCCAGCCGTAACGCATCCAATCGGCGTCGTAGAGCGCGCGACTGACCCGGGCGAACTGCTGCATATGGCCCTGCAGCGAGTGGTCGGGCCCGGGTGTCAGGTCGTTGTCGTCGAGCCACGCGCGCAGGTCTGCTCGGAACTGCTCGACATTCACCGCACTGTCGATTGCGTGGCTCCTTAGGTCGTTGCCTGCGCCGCCGAGTCACCGGCGGGACGCCCGATGGCGTGCGGGCGCCCGGAATCGTGCACACCGCTGCGCCGGATGAAGGTCATCGCGCGGGTCTTCAGGCGCCACCCGTCGGCGGTCCGCACATAGGTGTCGCGATAGTAGCCGATCCGCATGTCGTGACTGGAATGGTCGATGAAGCACAGCGGTTGGGTTCCGGTTGCCGCGTCACCGTCAAGGTCGACCACCGCGGTCCCGGTGAGGAACAAGCCCTTTGGGGCTGCGGCCACCAGTTCCGGGAAACGGTTCAGGCTGTAGGTTTCGCCGAACGCGCTGTAGGTTCCGTCCGGGGTGAAGACGGCGACGAGTCCGTCGATGTCCTGCTGGGTGATGGTCACCGCGTAGCGGCCGAGCAGCTGCTGGATCTCGACGAGGTCGTCAGTTTTGGTCGGCTTTGTTGACATAGACCTTGCCACCTTTCATCACGAAGCTGACGTTACGGGTAACGGTGATGTCTTCCAACGGGTTTCCGGGCACGGCGATGATATCGGCGAGCTGGTCGGCCGCGAGGCGTCCCCGGTCGGTCGAGTTGATGAGCTCGGCCGCGGTGGTGGTGGCCGCGCGCAGCACCGCCAAAGGCGGCAAACCCCACTCCACCAGCGTGACGAGTTCGTCGGCGTTCTTGCCGTGGGGTATCGCCGGTGCGTCGGTGCCGACCGCGATTTTCACGCCGGCCTCATAGGCGGCTTTGACCGATGTCTTCGCCTTCGGGAACATCTCGGCGGCCTTGTCCTGTAACTCCTTCGGGGCGCGGGACACGTCCATCGCCTCGGCGAGCCTGCGGGTGGTCACCAGGAACCGGTCGTTGTCGACCAGCATCTGGATGGCCTCGTCGTCCATCAGGAAGCCGTGTTCGATGCAGTCGATACCGCACGCGACCGCGTGCTTGACCGCTTCCGCACCGTGGGTGTGCGCGGCGACGCGCAGCCCGCGCCGGTGCGCCTCGTCAACGATCGCGCGCAGCTCCTCATCCGAATAATGTTGTGCGCCAGCCTCACCGGTCAACGACATCACGCCGCCGGAGACACACACCTTGATCAGTTCGGCGCCGTGCTTGATCTGGTATCGCACCGCCTTGCGGATCTCGTCAATTCCATTGGCGATGCCCTCCTCGACCGTGAGCTCGAGTGCGCCCGGCATGAAGGCGGCGAACATCGTGGGGTCCAGGTGCCCGCCGGTGGGCGTGATGGCGTGGCCGGCCGGGACGATTCGGGGCCCCTCGATCCAGCCCGCGTCAATCGCCTTGCCCAGCGCGACATCCAGCAGGTACCCGCCGGTCTTGACGAACAGACCGAGGTTGCGCACGGTCGTGAACCCGGCGTGCAGCGTGCGTCGGGCGTTCCCGACCGCACGCAGCACCCGCGTCGGCGGGTCGTCCTGCACCTGCGACAGCCCGGGCGTCTCGCCCCGGCCGCCCATCAGGAGGTTGACCTCCATGTCCATCAGTCCCGGCAGCAGAATCTGGTCGCCGAGATCGATGATTTCGCCTTCGGGGTCGCCCCCGATACCGACGATCCGGTCACCCTCGATCCGCACGATGCCGGGCCGAACGATCTCGCCGCTATCAACGTCGAGAAGCCCGGCGGCCTTGAGCGTCAGCACGTGTCAGATCACCGGTTCCCGAAGCACTTCGACCCACGCCGCACCGCTGTCGGGGACGCGCGGCTGCTTCCATGCCTCGATCGGGAACGACACCATGACCAACGATTGCATAATGTGCATCAGGGTCTTTGCGTCATCCGGCAGATCGTCCAGCGGATACTTGTCGCAGTACGCGATTACGTCGTTCAGCAACGGGAAGGCGGCGTCGTAGAACTCCTGCATCTGAGGCATCGTCGAGGCCAGCCGTTTGGCGTAACGCTCGGGCTCAGTGGCCAGATCCCAGTCCAAATAGGGCTCGAGGGCGGCGAATTCAGACGGTAGCGCCATTGCGCTGGTACTCCTTCACGTAGTTGCTGGTCGTGTGGTGCAGATGGCGGATCAGGACTTCCTGGTCACACAGCAGGAACTCCTTGACGGCCCGGGTGCCGATCATGGTCTGGGTCGCTTCCAAGGTGTTGGCGTCCTGCAACGCATACTCCTTGAACGTCACGGCGGCCAGCTCCTGGGCCAGGCGTTCCCGCGCATTGCGCGGCGGGACGAAATACAGCGTGGACTCGAAGATGTGCTTGTCCACCGCGGTCGGCCAGTAATGGTAGGTCAGGTACCAGCCGGGTTCCCAGATCAGCAGCATGAAGTTCGGGTAGAACAGCCACGAGTCGATGCCCCACTGCGGCACCCGCTTCACGTTGACACCCGAAGGCAGCTCGAGCTTTTCGATGATCTCGGGCTTGTCCCAGGGGCCGAACAATCCGCTGCGCAACACCTGGTCCATCGGCTTGACCATGGACATGTCCGGGGGTGGCGCCTGACCGCCCCAGGTCGACTGCAGGCTGTGCGGGCCGGCTACCTCGTAGTGCAGCGCCTCGTAGCCGAACTTCTGGATCTTGGCGGCTTCTTCCTTGGTGTACTGCCCCTGGTGCAGGATCGGCGCGTGGTAGAACTCGACGAACGCGTCGATGAACAGCTTCCAGTTGCTGCCGACCTCGGCCCGGTAGGAGTAGGCCTCCGTCATCTCGCCGAAGGGGTAGCCCTCGATGCTCTTGGCCAGCGGCCCGAGGTAGTCGGTGAGTGGCGCCGCGTTGTCGTCGAAGTTGATGAAGATGAAGCCTTCCCACACTTCGCAGCGGACGGGCGCGAGGCCGTAGTCGCCCTTGTCGACATTGAAGAACTCTTCTTCTTGCTGGATGAAGGTCAGGTCACCGTCGAGGTTGTAGCGCCACGCGTGGTACTTGCAGGTGAACTGCCGGCAGGTGCCGGAGGTCTCCTCGTTGGGAAAGTCGTTCCACACCAGCTTGTTTCCGCGGTGGCGGCAGACGTTGTGATATGCCTTGACCGAGCCGTCCTTGGTCTTGACGATGATCACCGACGTGCCCTTGCCTGCGGACGGCAGTTCTCGGGTGAAGTAGCTGCCGGTGCGGGGGAGCCGGTTGACCCTTCCGACGTTCAGCCACATGCGCCGGAAGACCGCCTCACGCTCGGCTTCGAAGAATGCGGGATCGATCGAGTCGGTGTAGTCGACCGGCTCGGTGCCCAGTTCGGGATAGTTTTCTGTCCAGCTGCCGGCGGCTGGCTTGGGGAAGTGCGGCAACGTTCTTACTCCTCTTACTCGGCGTTGTTCGTGGCTGTGGCGGGGTGTTCGAGCTCGATGCCAAATGTGTTGAAGGCCATGGCCAGCAGGGCGTAGCAGCCGACCGTGAAGACGAAATCCATGCGTTGCTGGTCGTTGAGGCGCTCGCCCAGCGCCGCCCACGTGCGGTCGGACATTTCCGAGTTGTCCTCGAGTTCGTCGACCGCGGTGATCACGGCTTGGTCGAACGCGTCGAGGCCCTCCCCGCGTTGCACTGCCGCGATCTGGTCGTCGGTGATCCCTTCGTCCTTGGCCATGCTGACGTGGTGGGACAACTCGTAGGCGCACTGCCGACGATGGGCCACCCGCAGGATGGCCAGTTCGCGGATGCGAGGCGGCAGGGTCGACGACGTCAGCAGGTGCACATTGAATCGAAGGAACGCCTTGGCGAGCGCCGGGTGGTGCGCCAGCGTGGACAACGCGTTGTTGGTGTCCGCTGCACGCATGGCCGAGAGAGCCTGCTGGGTAGCCTCGTCCCACTGATCGGCGGGGAGTGGCCGCAAGCGCATTGGCAGTGTCCTCTCGGTGAAAGAGAATCATATTCTCATTTGCAACTAACAGACTGGCACGAAACGTGCGCCCGGTCAATGCCGGCGTGTTGTCCGAGCACAAGCGCGGTCACCGCGCGGTCTCCGCGGTGGTCGGGATGGCTGCCGTAGTGATGAGAGGTGCGGCGCCGTCGCGTCGCTGCGTCGCCGCGGGTCCTACCTCACCGCATCGCCGCTCGGCGGCGGCAAAGTCGCCGGTTCCTTCGGCCGCTGGTCAGGCGGGTGCAGGCGTGCCGGGCCAGCTATGGATGTTGATTCTCGCCTGGCGAGAAGATAGTTTTCATTTTAGTGATCTTGGCACGGGACAGCGTTTCGCCGAGGCTGTGATCGATTCGGTGAGACCGACGGAAGGGACGGCCATGAACAAAGAAGACATGATCCTGATCAGCGTCGACGACCACACCGTCGAACCGCCCGACATGTTCAAGAACCATCTGTCGAAGAAGTACCAGGACGACGCGCCACGGCTGGTGCACAACGCCGACGGGTCGGACATGTGGAAGTTCCGCGACACCGTCATCCCCAATGTCGCGCTGAACGCGGTGGCCGGGCGCCCCAAGGAGGAGTACGGCATCGAGCCGACGGGGCTCGACGAGATCCGGCCGGGTTGTTACAACGTGGACGAGCGCGTCAAGGACATGAACGCCGGCGGCATCCTGGCCTCGATCTGCTTCCCGTCGTTCCCCGGCTTTGCGGGGCGCTTGTTCGCCACCGATGACAACGACTTCTCGATCGCGTTGGTGCAGGCCTACAACGACTGGCACATCGACGAATGGTGCGGCGCCTACCCGGCACGGTTCATCCCGATGGCGATCCCGGTCATCTGGGACGCCGAGGCGTGCGCCGCCGAGGTGCGACGGGTCGCCAAGAAGGGCGTGCACGCCCTGACGTTTACCGAGAACCCGGCCGCGATGGGTTACCCCAGTTTCCACGACGACTATTGGGCCCCGCTGTGGAAGGCGTTGTGCGACACCGACACCGTGATGAACGTGCACATCGGTTCTTCGGGGCGCCTGGCGATCACCGCGCCCGACGCACCGATGGACGTGATGATCACGCTGCAGCCGATGAACATCGTGCAGGCCGCCGCCGACCTGTTGTGGTCCAAGCCGATCAAGGACTACCCGGACCTGAAGATCGCGCTGTCCGAGGGTGGGACGGGCTGGATCCCCTACTTCCTGGAGCGCGCGGACCGGACCTTCGAGATGCACTCCGCCTGGACGCACCAGGACTTCAACGGCAAGCTGCCCAGCGAGGTTTTCCGCGACCACTTCCTGACCTGCTTCATCAGCGACAAGGTCGGCGTGGCGCTGCGCAACATGATCGGGATCGACAACATCTGCTGGGAAGCCGACTACCCGCACAGCGACTCGATGTGGCCGGGTGCGCCGGAGGAGCTCTGGGATGTCTTGTCCATCAACAGCGTTCCCGACGACGAGATCAACAAGATGACGTACGAGAACGCGATGCGCTGGTACTCGTTCGACCCGTTCACGCACATTTCCCGCGAACAGGCGACCGTCGGCGCGCTGCGCAAAGCCGCCGAGGGGCACGATGTGTCCATCAAGGCCCAGGGCCACGAAAAGGACGGCCGAGGCGGCTCGTCCTTCGCGGATTTCGCGGCCAACGCCAAAGCCCTTTCGGGTAACAAGGACTGATCTGGCGAGCAGACGCAGAATCGCACTGCTCGGGCGAGATTCGTGCGATTCTGCGTCTGCTCGCGCTGAGGACGAGGAGTGCCACCAGTGGGTGGAATGAACTTTGAGCTGACCGAGGACCAGGAACTGATCCGACGGTCCGTCGCGGAGTTGGCGCGCAAGTTCGACGACCAGTACTGGATGGAAAAAGACCAGGCGCACGAATTCCCGACCGAGTTCTACCGCGCCATCGCCGAAGGCGGCTGGTTGGGGATGACCATCCCCACCGAATACGGCGGCCACGGCCTCGGCATCACCGAAGCGACCATCTTGCTCGAGGAGGTCGCCAAGTCCGGCGGCGCCATGAACGCCGCCAGCTCGATTCACCTGTCCATCTTCGGCATGCAACCCGTGGTGGTGCACGGCTCCGATGAGCTCAAGGCACGGACGCTGCCCGCGGTCGCGACCGGCGAGGTTCATGTCTGCTTCGGGGTGACCGAACCCGGTGCGGGACTTGATACTTCGCGCATCACCACGTTCGCCAAGCGCGACGGCGACAAGTACATCGTCAACGGTCGCAAGGTGTGGATCTCCAAAGCGTTGGAGTCCTCCAAAATCCTGTTGCTCACCCGGACCCAGAGCTATGACGAGGTCACCAAGAAGACCGACGGGATGACGCTGTTCCTCACCGACCTCGACCGTAGCCGGGTCGACATCCGCCCGATCCGCAAGATGGGCCGCAACGCCGTCAGCTCCAACGAGCTGTTCATCGACAACCTCGAGGTGCCGGTCGAGGACCGAGTCGGCGAGGAGGGCAAGGGATTCCAGTACATCCTCGACGGTCTGAACCCGGAGCGGATGCTGATCGCCGCCGAGGCCCTCGGTATCGGCCGGGTGGCGCTGGAGAAGGCGGTGAAATACGGCAACGAGCGCGAGGTCTTCGGGCGGCCAATCGGGATGAACCAGGGCCTGCAGTTCCCGCTCGCCGATTCGCTGGCCCGGCTCGACGCCGCCGAGCTGATGCTGCGCAAGGCGACCTGGCTGTATGACAACGGCAAATCCTGTGGGCGCGAGGCCAATACGGCCAAATACCTGTGCGCCGATGCCGGCTTCACCGCCGCCGATCGGGCGTTGCAGACTCACGGCGGCATGGGTTACGCCGAGGAGTACCACATCACCCGCTACTTCCGCGAGGCCCGGCTGATGAAGATCGCGCCGGTAAGCCAGGAGATGATTTTGAATTTCCTGGGAGCCAACGTGTTGAAGTTGCCGAGGAGCTACTGATGCGGGGCGGCTGCCGCCGGTCGACGGCGGCATGGTGATGTGACGCGCGCTCGACACCGATGACTTCCGCTTTTGGGGCCGACGGCCCGCTGTTGCTGTCGGACGACCGCGACGGGGTGCGCACACTCACCCTCAACCGGCCGCGACGCAAGAACGCGATCAACCCGCAATTGTGGGTTGCATTGCGCGATGCGCTCGATGCCGCCGGTCGTGATCCGCGCGTGCGCGCACTCGTGCTCACCGGCTCCGGGGGCAGCTTCTGCTCGGGAGCGGATATCTCGATGCCCGAGGACATCCATCCGAAGTACAAGCTGCAGCGCCTGACCGACGTGGCGCTGGCGTTGCATGAGCTTTCGATCCCGACGATCGCCAAGGTGACCGGGGTGGCCGTCGGGGCGGGATGGAATCTCGCGCTGGGTTGTGACTTGGTGGTCGCGACCCCGGAATCGACGTTCTGTCAGATCTTTTCCAAGCGTGGCCTGTCGATCGACCTCGGCGGTTCCTGGCTGCTGCCCAAAATAGTTGGCCTGCAACAGGCGAAGCGGCTCGCCTTGCTGGCGGACACAATCGACGCCGCGGAGGCGTGCGCGCTGAACCTGGTGACCTGGGTGGTGTCGGCGGCAGAGATCGACGCCTTCGTCACGGATCTCGCCGATCGGCTGGCCGCCGGACCCCCGATCGCGCTCGCCCACACCAAGGCGTTGCTCAACGAGGGCGCCGACCGCACCTTGCGCGAGGCGCTGGCCGGCGAGGCCCGCGCACAGGGAGTCAACTTCGCCACCGCGGACGCCGCGGCGGCCTATGTCGCTTTCGCGCAGCGGCGGGAGCCGTCGTTTACTGGTCGGTGGGCCCTCTCGAAATCCGGCGCGGAGCCGGATTCGGGCGAGAAACAATCGGAGTAGAGATATGCGTGAAACAGTCATCGTCGAGGCCGTGCGGACCGCGGTCGGGAAGCGCAACGGCGCCCTTTCCGGCATGCACGCCGCCGACCTGTCCGCGGTCGTCCTCAACGAACTCGTGGAACGCACGGGCATCGGGCCCGAGATCATCGACGACGTGGTGTGGGGCTGTGTCTCCCAGGTGGGCGACCAGTCCAGCAACATCGGCCGCTACGCCGTGTTGGCCGCCGGCTGGCCGGAAAGCATTCCCGGGACCACCGTCAACCGCGCCTGCGGTTCCAGCCAGCAGGCGCTGGACTTCGCCGTGCAGGCGGTGATGTCGGGCCAACAGGATGTCGTCGTGGCCGGCGGTGTCGAGGTCATGAGCCGCGTCCCGCTCGGTTCGGCGCGCGCCTCCGGCATGCCGTATGGCCCGAAAGTGCTTGCCCGCTATGACGATTTCTCCTTCAACCAGGGGCTGTCGGCGGAGATGATCGCCACAAAGTGGGGCTTCTCGCGCACCCGGGTCGACGAATACAGCGTCGAGTCCCACGAGCGGGCCGCCGCAGCCCAGGACGGCGGCGCGTTCACCGACCAGATCGTGCCGGTGTTCATCGACGGCGCCGAGAACAACGTCGTGGCCGCCGACGAGGGCGTGCGGCGCGGGAGCAGCGTGGAGAAGCTGGCCGCGCTCAAGCCGGCCTTCGCCGAGGACGGCGTCATCCATGCCGGCAACTCCTCGCAGATCTCCGACGGTGCCGCCGCGCTTCTCGTGACCACCGCCGAGATGGCCGTCGAGCTGGGCCTGACCCCGATCGTGCGGTACGTGGCGGGCGCGGTCACCGGGGCGGATCCGGTGCTCATGCTCACCGGGCCCATTCCCGCGACCGAGAAGGTGCTGCGCAAAGCTGGCGTCGCTCTGTCCGACGTGGGCGTGTTCGAGGTCAACGAGGCCTTCGCGCCAGTGCCGCTGGCGTGGCTGGCGGAAACCGGCGCGGACCCCGCCCGGACGAATCCGCTGGGCGGCGCCATCGCGCTCGGACACCCGTTGGGCGCTTCGGGCGCCGTGCTGATGACCCGCATGGCACATCACATGCGCGACAACGGGATTCGGTACGGTCTGCAGACCATGTGCGAGGGCGGCGGAACCGCCAACGCGACGCTGGTCGAGCTTGTCGGCTAGGGGCGGCCCTCACGAAAAACCACCCCCGGGTGACCCTTGTCACAGCGCGCAAACTAACCTACTGTGTGTTCACTAGGTTGGTTGAGCCGCCAGCCGAAGCCATTCGCTTCAGGGAGTCCAGTTGGCCGTCGCACGGCGCTACGACACGCTTCTCGCCAAGGGCGAGGACCGCAAGCAACGGATCCTCGACGTCGCCCAACGCCTGCTCACCCGCAACGGTTGGCGCAGCACGACGCTCGCCCAGATCGCCGGTGAGGCGGGGGTGACCCCGGCCGGCCTGCTGCATCACTTCGAATCGAAGGAGCAGCTGCTGCACGCCGTGCTCGACGCGCGCGACCTCGACGACGACACACACGCCGACCGGACCGGCGATCTCTTCGACCAGATCGCCCAGGTCGCCGATCGCTTCAACCGCGCACCAGAACTGGTCGGCACGTTCACCGTCTTGCTGGTCGAAAGCATCCTGCCCGACGCCCCACTGCACGACCGCATGCTGGCCAGGCACCGGGCCGCGGTCGACATCATCGCCGAGCAGATTCGGCGTGGTCAGGCCGAGGCCCGGTATCGGCAGGACATAGACGCGGTCGCCAAGGCCGTAGAGATCCTCGCGTTCGTCCACGGAATGGAAACCACATGGTTGCTCGATCCTTCGATACCGCTCCCCGCGGTGTTCAAGCAGTACGCCGAGACACTGGCGCGGGACTTCGCACCCGCGAAGAAACCCGCGACGACATGAGATACCGGCTCGACGTCGTCGCCGCCACGGTCATCGACGTGGTGCGATTCGCCGGCGGCTGGATCTTCGACCGGTCGATGGCGGGATGGGACGTCACGGTGTTGGTCGCGGACCACCCCGATGACCGGCCCCTGCAGATCGTCGGCGCCCAGGTGCTCGATCTCGAGGACGCCCTGACGGCGGTGCATTCACGACCCCGTCCGCAGGCCCTGGCGGCCGCGGCCGACCTGTTCGGCTGCGATCCGCGGGTGCGCCAGGGCGTGCTGCAGGCCCTCGATCACGGCGTCACCGAGGTCACGCTGTGGGGCGAGAACTGGCCGTCCGAACTCGACGAGAGCGTCGGCCTGGTGCAACACCAGCTGAGCATGGCCGCGCAGACGTTCAAGGCCAAGGCGCTGGCGGCCGCGTCGAACGCCGCGGGCGCGCCGCACCTGCCCGTGGGGCATGTCGAGACCTTCCGGAGCGGGCTTTTGGCGTGGCCGTCGGTCGCCGCCGATCTGGTGCCCGCCAGCTGAGCCGGTTTGCGGGCGGCGCGAGGCGCCCATTCCCGCGTGCGCAGCGGGACCCCGCGTTGACGACCACCCCGCCCTATGGAAATGTAATACTCATCTGCGAGAGGCACGTTCTCACTAGCCGAGATTCAAGGAGCAGGAGATGACGAACGAATTCTCCGAGTTGGACTTCTTCCGCGGCAGCGAGCTCATCGAGGACCCGTACCCGTACTACGAGGCGCTGCGCCAGCGGTGCCCGGTCACGCGGGAAAGCCATCACGACGTCACCATGATCACCGGCTGGGACGAGGCGTGCGCGGTGCTCAACGACGCCGAGACGTGGTCGTCGTGCATCTCGGTGACCGGACCTTTCCCGGGCTTTCCGGTGCCGCTCGAAGGTGACGACATCACCGAGATGATCGAGCGGCACCGCGACGAGCTGCCCTTCAGCGACCAACTGCCCACGCTCGACCCGCCGACCCACACCAACCACCGCTCCCTGCTGATGCGGCTGATCACCCCCAAGCGCCTCAAGGAGAACGAGGACGCGATGTGGGTGCTCGCCGACCAGGCGCTCGACGAGTTCCTGGCGCCCGGCCACGGCGAATGGATCAAGGGCTTCGCCGGTCCCTTCACGCTGCTGGTGATCGCCGATCTGCTGGGCGTGCCCATGGAAGACCGCGACAAATTCGTCAAGGGCATCCGCGAACACTCGGGTGGCGGCGTCGGCGGCACCGGCAAGGAATCGCTGGCCCACAGCCCGCTGGAATTCCTCTACGGCCTGTTCTCCGACTACATCCGCGACCGTCGCCGCGAACCCCGCGACGACGTGCTGACCGGCCTGGCCACCGCGACCTATCCCGACGGTTCGACCCCCGACGTCGAAGACGTGGCCCGCGTCGCCAGCAACGTCTTCTCGGCGGGCCAGGAGACCACCGTGCGGCTGCTCGGTGCCGCGCTGCAGACCCTGGGGGAGCGGCCCGACGTCCAGGCGCAGTTGCGCAAGGACCGCAGCCTGATCCCCAACTTCATCGAGGAGTCGCTGCGCCACGAGAGCCCGGTCAAGGGTGACTTCCGGATGAACCGGGTGCCCGTCAATGTCGGTGGCGTCGACCTGCCCGCCGGCACCACCGTGATGATCGTGCAGGCCGCGGCCAACCGCGACCCGCGCCGGTTCGAGGACCCCGCCAGCTTCGACCCGGCCCGCAAGAACGCCCGACAGCACATCTCCTTCGGCCGCGGAATTCACAGCTGCCCGGGCGCGCCACTGGCGCGGGCCGAAACCCGGGTGGCGCTCGAGCGGCTGCTCGACCGCACGACCGACATCAGGATCAACGAGGACAAGCACGGTCCGGCGAACGACCGCCGCTTCCAATATGTTCCGACGTACATCCTGCGCGGTCTGACCGAACTGCACCTGGAGTTCACGCTGGCATGAAGGTCTGGGTAGACGATCAGCGGTGTCGCGGCCACGGGATGTGTCTGACGCTGTGTCCCGACGTGTTCAGCCTGACTGACGATGGCTACGCCGAAGCGATAGATTCCGATGTCCCAACGGAACTGGAAGCCGACGCCCGGGAGGCCATTCAATGCTGTCCCGAGCAGGCGATCAGCGAGAAGTAACTAATCCACAGGCAGGCAAGGAGATTCGGCGTGGCAAAAGGTTATGTCATCCTGACCGAGGCGATCAAGGACCCGGAGGGCATGAAGGCGTACGCCCAGGCGGCCGGATCGGCGATGAGTGGTGCCACGATTCTCGCGGTGGACACCGCACCCAAAGTCATCGAAGGTGACTGGCACGGCGACCAGACCGTCGTGCTGGAATTCGAATCGGTGGACGCCGCGCGCGCGTGGTACGAGTCCGAGGGCTATCAAAAGGCGGCGAAATTGCGCCAGGCGGCCGCCGATTGCAACGCGGTCATCCTCTCCGGATTCTGATCGCTACTCTCCGACGATGGAGATTGCCTGCCGAGGGCACTGACGGACGGCCTCGCGCACGTCCGCCTCGTTCTCCGGTGTGACTTCTTCCTGGTGGACGGTCAACATGTCGTCGTCGCCGAGTTCGAAGATGTCCGGGTTGATGCCCATGCAGACACCGTTGCTCTCGCAGAGTCCCCAATCGACTTCGATCTTCTTCGTCATCGTGGCCCCCTCAACGAAGCACCTTGACGGGCACGTTCTTCCAGCCCGCGACGTTTTGCATGTTCACCCGTTTGCATCCGGCCCAGTCCACCTCGTAGCGCGGCATGAAGTCGAGCAGCCGTTCGAGCGCGATCCTGCTTTCCAGGCGCGCCAGCGCGGCGCCGAGGCAGCTGTGAATCCCGTACCCGAGGCCGAGGTGCTGCGCCTCGGTCTGGTCGCGCTCGATGTCGAAGGTGTCGGCGTCCGTGAAGGCCTCCGGGTCGCGGTTGGCCGCGGCACCGCACAGGAACACCGGTTTGCCCGCCGGAATGACGCCGCCGCTGACGTGCGCCTCTTTAAGGGTGTAGCGAACGTTGTACTGCACCGGCCCCTCGTAGCGCAGTAGCTCCTCGACCGCGCCGGGGATCTTGTCCCGGTCCTCCTGCAGCTTCTGCCACTGGTCGGGGTGGCGGGCGAAGATCACCGCGGCGTTGCCCATCAGTTTGGTGACGGTCTCGGCGCCCGCGCCTCCCAGAAGGGTTGCGAACCCGCAGATCTCGATGTCGTCGAGCTTACGTAGCTGGCCGTCTTCGCCGGGGATCTCCGCCGCGATCAGCCGACTGATCATGTCGTCCTGCGGTTCCTGGCGCCGCTCCTGGACCAGGCTGAAGTAGTACATCGCCGTGTCGATGTTGGCCTGCACGCCGGCTTCGCTGACCTCGATCTGGCCGGGCTCATGATGCAGGCTGGTGTCGATCCAGTGGCGGACCTGCTGACGGTATTCCTCCGGCACCCCGGCCATCCGGGTGATGACCTCCACCGGGAACGGCCCCGAGAAGTCCTGCACGACGTCGAAGTTGTCCGAGTCGACCGCGCCCAGGTACTTGTCGATCACCTCGATGATGGTCTCGCGCTGCGACTGAATCGCCCTGGGCGTGAACGCCTTGTTGAGCAGGCTGCGCATGTGGCGATGCTCCGGCGGATCCATGAAGATGATCGACTTCTGTTCGGCGGTTACACCCCGGCGCACCATCGCCAGGTCGCAGCCGCGCGCCGACGAATACGTCTCGAAGTCCTTGAACGCGGCCGACACGTCTTCGTGGCGGGTCAGCGCGTAGAAGTCCTCTTTTTCGTCGTAATACAGGGGCGCGTCTTCGCGCATCCGCCGATAGATGTCGAACGGATTGTTGAAGTAGTCCTCGGAGTACGGATCGAAGACGACCTTCGGTTTTGTCACTGCATCCTCCTGCGCGGCGAGGTCGGGCTGAAACCTTTACAGCGGAGTCCCTGACTGTAACGCTAACGGTAATACCTTCGTGACGAACCGGGAAGACCAAAACGCTGGCATCTCAAACACTCTTCGCGACGTCGATCGTCGTGATGACGCCCTCCAGCGCACCCAGACCGCTGCCCAGTTCCGCGGCGATGTCGCGGACGACCGCCACGTCCTTGCCGACGAAGTCGCCGGTTACCTCGATGAACGACGTGACGGACCCGCACCCCGCGACGAGGTCCAGCACCCGGCTGGCCGCGCTGCCGTGGCCCAGCGCGGTCAGCAACGCTGATTCGGGCACGCCCAATCGCTCGCCCAGGCGGACGGCCTCCGCGAGCAGCCCGATCTGTCCCGCGAAAAGGGCGTTGTTGACCAGCTTCACCTTCTGGCCGGCGCCGACGGGCCCGACGTGTAGGACCGGATCTCCGTAGCAATCCAGCAGCGGCCGCACCCGGTCCACCGCCGGCTCGGCGCCGCCCACGAACAGCGTGAGCCGGCCGGCCGCGATGTCGTGCGGGCCCCCGCTGACCGCGGCGTCGACGACGTCGACGTGAGCGGCGCGCGCGGCGATGGCTTCGACCGTATTGGGGCTGGCGGTGGTGTGCACCACCAGCGTTGCACCCGACGGCATGGCCGGTAGCAATTCCCCGCCCAGGCACACCTGGCGTACCTGCTCGTCGGTGAACACGCAGAGCACCACCGCGTCGGCGTGTGCGCCGGCGTCGGTCGCCTCCGCGACGACGTGCGCGCCCAGTTGCTCGAGCTCGCGGCGCTTTTCAGCGGTCCGGCCCAGGGCGTGCACATCGTGACCGGCCGCCATCAGGCGACTCATCATGGGACGGCCCATCCGCCCCGCGCCGATGAATCCGACCCTCAACGGGGGTGCTCCATCAGCGTCAGCGCGGCGTCGGCCGCCGCGAGCACGGCGCCGCCGTCGGCGCCGGCCTGATCGGCAAGGTCGACGACCAGCCGGACATCCTTTTGCAACAGCCCCCCGGCAACACCGGCCAGCCGATCCAGCCCGCCGATGCCACCAAGGGCATTGAGCGCAAAGCTGTTTCCGCTGCTGCGCGAGACGACCTCGGTGAGGCGCTCGGGGGCGACGCCCAGCGCGTCCGCCAGCGACAGGGCGGCCGCGGCGGTGGCGAGGTTGGCGGTGAACAGCAAGTTGTTGAGCAGCTTGGTGGTTTGCCCCGACCCCAGCTCGCCGAGATGAACGACCGGATCGGCGTAGGTTTCGAAGACCGGACGGCAGCGTTCGACGGCCTCGGTGTCACCGCCGGCCATCACGAGCAAGCGGCCTTCCGCCGCCGCCCCGCCGCCACCGCTCACCGGCGCATCGACGATCGAAACGCCGACCGCCCCAGCCCGCTTCGCCAGCTCTCGGCACGTCGTGGGATGCACGGTGCTGTGCACCGCGATGATGCCGCCGGGCGCCATCGCCGACAGCAATCCGCCTTCGCCGCCGGTGAGTTGGTCGATGTCGGCGTCGCCGACGACACAGAGGCAGACCAGGTCACTGGCCGCGGCGAGTTCGGCCGGCGAAGCGGCGATCTCGGCCGGGGTGTCGGCGAACGCTTCGAGGGTCGCGGGCCGGCGCGCCCACAGCGTGGTGGGGTAGCCGCCCTCGGCGATCCGTCGCGCCATTGGCCCGCCCTGACTGCCCAACCCGATGAACCCGACGCGCATCAACCGGCCTCCTCGTCCGCCGAGCGTGACGCTGCAGTCACATTCGTGCTCGAAAGTGACTGTGGCGTCACAGTCGAGGAGCCGTCCGGGCGTGAGGCTGCCTCAGCCACGCATTCGTCCGCGAACGCCAGGACCTTGGCGTGGTAGGCGGGCGCCGTGTGGCCCAAACTGATGTTGTGTCCCGCATCGGGCTGTCGATGAACGGTGAACCGGGGTGTTGCGGAGAACAACTCCGCAATTTCGTCCATCGCCGAAGCGTCGTTCTGCCACACCTTTTCGTGCTCCGCGATGCTGAACTGCACCGGCACACGGATGGTGGGGGCGAGCGCCGGGAAATCCTGGCGTGCCCAGTTCGACACCATGCGGTCCTCGTAGGACGGGGCCGTCGGGGAGACCGTCGCCCCGTTGAGAACCTCGGGCGGATACAGGCTTTCGGGCTGCCACAACAGGTCACGCAATCCCGCGGGACGACGTTCACGCGTCGCCGCCTTCAGGATGTCGCGGGCCGCCGGGTGATAGTGCCGGCCGGTCCCGGCCAATTCGATGCCGAGCAGATCCGCGCCGCGCGAGACCCCTCCCTCCGAGGCCATCCGCATGACAAGTTCGCAGCCGCCCGAATGGCCCATCAGGAAGAGCCCGGCGCCGCGAGGCTTTTGCCCGAGGATGCGATCCACCGCCCCGTAGGCGAGATCGACTCGCTGCTCGGGTTCGGCCATTGCCTCCGGATAGGGGGCCGAACTGCCATAGCCGGGCCGGTCGAGTGCGATGACGGTGAATCCCGCTGCGGCGCCGGTGCGTAACAGTGAGGACGACGGGTGGCCGGGACAATCAAAGTACACGGCGGTGGTGCCGCCGCCGTGGATGGCCACGAGCACGGCCTTCGGGTCGGGGGTCTCGGCGACGATCGCCGACATCGGTACCCCGCCGACGATGACGAGCCTGGGGCGCGGAGTGCTCACGTGCCGGACCGCAGCAGGATCGCGCCGCTGGGAGTGAGGCCACCGCTGCTGACCACACCGACGCGGGCGTCGGCGACCTGGCGGTCACCGCCCTCCCCGCGCAGCTGGGTGACGGCTTCGTGCAGCAGGCCCATGCCGTGGGTGCGGCCGTGCGACAGCTGACCGCCGTGCGTGTTGAGCGGAAGCTGGCCATCGCGGGCAATGTTCTTGCCGCCGTCCAGGAATTCCTTGGCCTCACCGATCCCGCAGAATCCGAGCGCCTCGATCCAAGACAGGCAGTTCATGGTGAACCCGTCGTACAGCTCGGCCACGTCCACGTCGGCTGGTCGCAGCGAGGTTCGCGTCCACATGTGCGCCGCCTGGCCCAGTACCTGCGGCTCGTGCGTGAGAGTGCTTTGATCCCAATCGATTCGCTCGATGATCTGGGTTCCCACTGCCTCCACCAGCACGGGCGGCTTGGCCAGGTCGCGGGCGGCGTCGACGGCGGAGACGATGACGGCGATCGCGCCGTCACAGGGCACATCGCAGTCGTAGAGGCCGAAGGGCGTGGTGATCGGCCGCGCGCCGAGGTAGTCCTCCATCGTCATCGGAGACCGGTAGATCGCGGTGGGGTTGAGCTCGGCGTTGGCTCGCTGGTTGAGCGCGATCCAGCCCAGCGTCTCTTTGGTGGTGCCATAGCGGTGA
The DNA here is from genome assembly GCF_976985695.1 of Mycobacterium sp. NTMscope_MAC_269. Classification (NCBI taxonomy): domain Bacteria; kingdom Bacillati; phylum Actinomycetota; class Actinomycetes; order Mycobacteriales; family Mycobacteriaceae; genus Mycobacterium; species Mycobacterium sp. NTMscope_MAC_269. The sequence continues at coordinate 3,544,747 of NZ_OZ335668.1, read as the reverse complement.
AAGTGCCGCTGCGCGTTCATCGCCAGGGTGTGCGCCGCGGAGGTCGCGCCGAATGGCATCTGCCAGCCCGACATCCGGCCCGCTGAAGCACCGGGCGGGGCGATCTTGCCCTGCTTCATCAGCTCGCCGTGAGTGGCTTCCCACAGCGTCCGGAAGCACAGCACGTGACGGGCCAACCCGCCCGCGACGGCGAGCATCGCGGCGATCACCGAGCCGCCCGGGCCGAAGGTCTCCATGGCGCCGTTGTGCCATGTCGGCCGGATGCCCAGCGCGGCCTCGAGGGCGGTGACGCCACCCTCCCCGAATCCGGCGACGTTGATCGCGCCGGGGTAGGTCGACAGGCCGTCGATGTCGGCGAGCGTCAGTCCGGCGTCGGCGACGGCCGCCTCGCAGGCCCGCACCGTCAGCGCCAGCGGATTCTGCATCAGACGGCGTCCGATCGGCGACATGCCGATCCCGGTGAGCGCGACCTTGTCTTCGAACTTGTCCGTGGTGAGCATGGGGCGGACGTGTTCACCGAAGCGCTCAGGCGCGATCTCGTCGACCGGCAGGGGAGCCGGCTCAGCGTCGGCCACGGGCCGAAACAGCGGAAACCACACGTCCTCGACGTGTTCGAATACCACCTCGACCTGTTGGCCGAGTTCGAGATGCTCTGGCTCGCAGTCCACGATGTTGGTGGTCAAGCGCACCCGCGGATCTTCGGCGATCGCCACCTGCGCGATCACATACGGGGCCGCCAGTCCGGGCAGGCTGAAGCGCTCGTTGATGGTGAATCCGGCGAGGGTCGCCTTGCCGGAGACCGCACGGACGCCCACATCCAACGAGCGGCAGTATCGGCACACCGGTGCGGGCGGATGGATCAGCGATTCGCAGCCCTTGCATTCCTGCAGGCGTAGCTTTCCGTCGGCGCCCGAGGTCCAGAAGAACTCGTTGTCCTCGGTGATCAGGGGCAGTGGGCGTGCGGGTGACACGTCACCTCCGGGAGTCGCGCGGCCGGCCCGGTAGGGCCGTTATACGAATCGGAGAATCACGTTATCACCTGCGAGCAGGCATGACCTAGACCGCACCTGAGGTGCGAGCACCGTCAGTACGGCACCCAGGTCCCGGTGAAATAGGTACCCCATTGCTGAAAGCCGACGCTCCACATCGGTTCGTTCGGTGACCACGATGGCCGTGGCGGAGGTGGCGGCGGCACATCCTGCGCCGTAAACGACGGCGCGTATTCCGGCGCAGCGGTGTACCAGTCGGGCAGTGGCGGCGGCGGTTTGCACTCTTCGGTAGTCCGATTCCACGACATGTTGCGATCGCACTCCGCCGAGCCGATCGCCGGGGTTGCGATCACCCCGACCGCCATTGCCGCGAAGGCGACCGCAACGACGGCGGTCGAACGACGAACAAACCACTGCATGGTGGGCCTCCTAGTGGGGCCTTTCCGACGTTGGCGGGTTCTAGCTTATTCCGTCGATACCGCCACGACCAGGAGAAGTTCATCCGCGAAAGACACCGCACTCTCGTGGCTTTTCCGTTCGGTCGACAGTTATGCTCCAAGCGCGGTATCAAGTACTTAACATTCGGAGGGCTGATTGCTCGAAGCGGAGAAGGTCCTGATCACCGGGGCGACGGGCAAGATCGGGTTTCCCATCGCGCGCGCTTTGGCCGCCGCGGGAAACGAGGTGTGGGGCGCCGCGCGCCTGAAAGACGCCACTGCCCGGGAAAAACTTGTTGAGGCCGGCATCAAACCGGTCGCGCTGGACGTCGGTGCCGGCGACTTCTCCGGTCTCCCTGACGATTTCACCTACGTCTTTCACGCGGCGGTGGAGCCCGGCGCGGATGACTGGGGCCACTGCGTCGAAACCAATGCGCAGATGTCGGGCGAATTGCTCTACCACTGCGGGGCCGCCAAGGGCTTTGTATTGTGCTCGACCGGCTCGATTTACGCGTACCAGGGGCACCGCCCCTTGAGCGAGGCCGACCCGCCGGGGGTACCGCTGCGCGCCAACTACAGCTTCTCCAAGGTTGCGGCAGAGGCGGTTTGCACGTGGATCGCCAGGCATTTTCGCATTCCGCTGACCATCATCCGGATCTGTTCGACCTACGGGCCGCAGGGCGGTGCGCCCGCCGACCGCCTCGATGCGATGCTGGCGGGCAAGGCCATTCGACTGCATCCCGACCGGCCCAACAACTACAACCCCATCTATGAAGACGACTACGTGGAGCTCGGTGTCCGCGCCATGGAAGTGGCCGCGACACCCCCGGTCGTGGTGAACTGGGCCGGAAGCGAAACGGTCAGTGTCGAGGACTACTGCAACTTCATGGGTGAGCTGATCGGCGTCGAGCCCATCTTCGAATACACACCCGACGCGCACACGCCGCTGTGGCCGGACGTCACCCACATGCACGAGGTGCTCGGCCGCACGAAGATACCGTGGCGTGAGGGCTTCCGCCGCATGATTGCGGCCCGTCACCCCGAAATAGCGCTGCCCCAGCGCGATTCGGCACGACCGTGAGGACGAACGCGATGCATCTTCCCGGCACACCCTCGGACGAGGTCACCGAGGTCCTGGCCACCGGCGACGGCGGGATCACCACCCTGTTCGTGTCCATGGCGACCCGCCACCCAGAAGGCAAGGACGCCGAATACCTACGCTGGCACACCCTGGACCACCGCCCGGAACAACACCGTCTGGCCGCGGTGCGCGCCTCGTTGCGCCTGGTGTCGACGCCGGCCTGCCGCTCGGCGCGTGCGTTTAGCGACGGGCCGCTGAACGCTGTCGACCACGTGATGACCTACTTCTTCGCCGACACCGCCGGCCTGCACGATTTCAACGAACTGTCCACCGCCCTCGGCAACGCCGGCCGCAAGCTGCCCCTGCTGCCCCCGGTGGAGCGCGGCGTGTACGACGTCCAGCGCAAGGCGGCGGCGACCCGGATCAAGGCCGGATCTGACGTCCTGCCCTGGCTGCCCGCGCGGGGCGTGTACCTGTTGGTCGAACGGGGATCGGCATCGACGAACCCGCTGCTCCACATCGACGGCGTCACCGGCGTCTGGTCCGCGCTTTCGCGCCAGGTCGACGCCAAACTGGCCAGCGCCCAGGGCAATCAGTCGATCACGTACTGCTTCCTGGACGACGACCCGATCGCCACCGCGGAACGGATGCGGCCGGCGCTGACTGACCGCTGGGCCGGCGACGGCGTCGAACCCCTGTTCGCCGCACCGTTTTTCGCGGTGGTGCCCTACGAGTGGGACCGATATGTCCCATAGGCAAGGAAAGACGAGGGCCGCATGCGCATCGGCTTGATGGTTGGCTCCGACAAGGAGCGCTCGCGTGCCGACCGGCTGGCCGGGCTGATCGACGACGGCGCCGGCGCCGAAGCCGCCGGCTTCACCGCGTTCTGGATCCCCCAGGTCCCCGGGTACCTCGACGCGATGACCGCCGTAACACTGATCGGGCAGGCAACCGACCGCATCGAGATCGGGACGGCGGTCGTGCCGATCCAGACGCGCCACCCGATGATCATGGCGCAACAAGCCTTGACCACTCAGATCGCGTGCGGTGGGCGGTTCACGCTCGGCATCGGCCCGTCACACCATTGGATCGTCAGCGGCCAACTGGGACTGCCCTATGACCGCCCGGCGCGCCTGATGGGCGACTACCTCGACGTGCTCGCCGCGTCGTTCGCCGGGCCCGGCGCCGTCGATATCGACAACGAAAGCTATTGCGTCCATTCGCCGGTGGACGTCACGGACGCCTACGGCGTGCCCGTCTTGCTGTCGGCGCTGGGACCGGCGATGCTGCGACTCGCGGGCGAGCGGGCCGCCGGCACCATTCTGTGGATGGCCGACGAGCGAGCGATCGGTGACCACGTCGTTCCGCGCATCAGCGCGGCGGCGACCAGGGCGCAGCGGTCCGCGCCACGAATCGTCGCCGGGGTCCCCGTCGCCCTGTGTTCGGCCAACGACATCGGCGATGCTCGCGCCTATGCCAGCGAGGTGCTCGGGCACGCGGATTTCTCGCCGAACTATGTGCGGCTGCTCGAACACGGCGACGCCGAGGACGTCGGCGACACCATGGCGGCCGGCGATGAGTCGGCCGTCCTGGCGCGGCTGCGCCGCTACCGTGACGCCGGCGTGACCGATCTGGCGGCGCGAATTGTCCCCCTGGGCAAGGATGTTGACGAACGGGCGAAATCACGGCGCCGAACCCAGGAGTTCCTGTCCTCGCTGGGTCCCGAGTTGTGACCTCGTCACAGGGTCCCGCTTCGTGACTAGCGTGTCGGCAGGCCGAGGACCCGCTGGGCGATGATGTTGCGCTGAATCTCCGAGGTGCCGCCGGCGATGGTGCCCGCGTAGCTGCTGATGTAGCGGGCAAACCAGCTGGCGGTGAAAAGGTCGGGGGCGTAAGGGTTGTACGGGGCCGTCAGCGCCTTGGCGCGCAACCCGTCGAGGCCGGCCGCGTCCAGCGCGTGCCGCAGCGCGCTCTGTTCGGCCTCCGACCCGAAGACCTTCAGCACCGACAGAGCCGCGACGTCGACGTCGCCGCGGGCCGCGCTCCCCAGCGCCGCCGAACCGAGCAGCCGCAGCGCGTAGTAGTCCATCACGATGGTGGCGTAGTGGTCCGCGTTCACCTCGTCGGTCGGCTGGTAGTCCTCGAGCAGTTGCTCGAACCGGTTGGCGAACGCCATCCACATCAGGGTGCGCTCGTGGCCGAGCGACCCGTTGGCGACTCGCCATCCGCCGTTGAGCGGGCCGACCAGGTTGTCCGCGGGTACCCGGACGTCGTTGAAGAACACCTCGTTGAAGTCGAGTTCGTCGCGGTCATAGACCGAGGCGAAGGGGCGGCGCTCCACCCCAGGGGTATCGGTCGGAATGAGCAGCGCGCTGATCCCCTTGTGCCGCGGCGCATCTGGGTCGGTACGAACGAATGTCAGGATGACGTCGGCGTCATGGGCCCCGGAGGTCCACACCTTCTGCCCGTTGACCACGAAGACATCGCCCACCAACTCGGCCTTTGTCCGCAGCCCGGCCAGGTCGGAGCCGGCTCCGGGCTCGCTCATTCCCAGTGACGCGGTCTTGTCGGCCCGCAGAATCGGGACGGCCCAGCGCTGCTTTTGCTCCTCGGTCCCGAACGACAGCAGCGACGCGGCGATGATGCCGACGCCCTGGGGATTGAAGCAGTGATAGATCCGGCGCCGCGAGAGTTCTTCGCGGTGCACGAACTGCTGCAGGATGTTTGCGCTGCGGCCACCGAATTCCGGCGGGTTGCCGGGCAGCAGCCATCCGTGGTCGAACTGGAGCCGCTGCCAGCGCCGCGACCATTCGGGCACGTGCGACGTCGATGAGGGGCGCTCCGCGGCCTGCGCCTCCGGCGGCAGATGTTCGTCGAGAAAGGCGACGAACTCCGCGCGGAAGGCTTCTACCTCGGTGTCAAAGGTGAGCTGCATCGTCGCTAAAAATCAGACCCGTAGCGGCTCAACGCGTGAAACCCCATTCGGCTTCGTTCTCTTCGGTTTTGAGGTTCTCGGCCGGATCCTCGGTATCGGCGAGTGGCGGCTGGGGGGAGCGAACGGTGCGCTGGCCGATTTCGGTGATCGCGTGCACGGGGCAGTCGAGTAGCGCCCGCATGACCGCATCGCGGTCCGCCTCCGCCACCGTGCCGTCACCGATGAGGGACGCGTACCCCCAGTCGTCCAGCGAAAAGTATCCCGGCGCGTGTTTGGCGCAGATGCCGAAGCCGTCGCAAATCGTGCGGTCCAGACGGATTTTCATGCTTGCCTCGCGCCTTCCGCCTCGTAGGGGCGATCGGCACGGAATGCGCCGCGGGCACAGCCCGGGCACGTGCCGCCGAGGTGCGCACCGACCTCGTCCGGGAACTGATCGAGCAGGCTGGCGGCCACATTGGTGGCGGCATCCAGAGTGGCGCATGCCCCGCGCCCGCGCAGCACCACCGACCAGCGGCGCAACCGCTCGACGTCCTCTGTGGTAGCGGCGCCGTCACGCAGGGCGCCGGCCGCGGCGGCCATCGCCGCCGTCCCGTTGAAGCACGAGCCGCACTGTCCGGCGTTTTCGCGATCGAAATAGGCCAGCACCGAGGCCGCCACCGCCACGGGACAATCGTCGGTGATGACCGAGATCGCGCCACAGCCCAGACCGCTGCCGACCCGCCGCATCGTCTCGTGGTCCAGCGTGGTCTCCAGCACAGAGCGGTTGAGCAGGCCGGCGAAATAGCCGCCCATCAACGCTCCCCGCACCTGGTCGGCCGGGACGCCATGCAGGGCAAGCAATTCGGTGAACGGCAGCCCGTGGGGGAGTTCGTAGAGGACCGGCGGACGCCCGGCCCCGCTGATCGTGGCCAGGAAGGTGCCCGGCGACAGCGGTGTGCCCTGCGCCCGGAACGCCGCCGCGCCGTGCCGTTGCAGGTAGGGCAGGTTGGCCAAGGTCTCGACATTGCTCACCAAGGTGGGCCGGTCATCGACGCCCGCCTCGAAGGGGCGCGGCGGCTTGTCCGTTGGCTTGGCCGGTCCGTCGTTGATCGCGCGGACCGCGGCGGTCTCCTCGCCGGCCACGTAGCCGGCCGGCACGGTCAGCATAGTGATCGTCACGCCGAGAGCGTCGGGACCCAGTTCGCCAAGCGCTGTTTCGACGCTGTGCGCCGAATCCGGGTCCGACACATAGATGTAGGCGCGATCGGCGGCCACAATCGTCGCGGCCAATCGCAGTCCGTCCAGGACCAGGTGGGGGCGGTTGCGCAGCAGCCAGCGGTCCTTGATCGACGCCGGTTCTCCCTCTTCGCCGTTTGCGACGACGACGGGGCCGCCGGTGTCCGCCAGCAGGCGCCCGTTCTCGCGCACCGTACGCAGTTTCACCGCAAGCGGGAAGGCCGCACCGCCCCGGCCGACCAGCCCGCCGTTCTCCACCTCGCTCAGCAACGCGTCGGTGTCGGTCAGCGGGTGATAGCCGCCGGCCTGCCGGTAGGCGGCCAGGTCTTCCCGACCGGCCTGCTCGGACAGCAGCCGGGGTGTGCATCCGGCGGGGACGACGGTGGTGGTGGTTGTGGACTGAGTGGTGTTCAAAGCTGGCCTGCCATCGTCTTAGTTAGGCTTGCACGCATGCGAACTGCGGTGGTGCGTGTCAACGTCGACCCGGAAAGCGTGCTCACGCCCGCACAGCTACGTGACGGCATGGCAGCTCTCCACGAGCTCGCGGCCGCGGTCGGCGCCGACGTGGTCAAAAACGACCTCGCCACCATGCCGGTGCGCCGCCGCGAGGTTGAATTGCTCATTGCGGCCGATGACGGCGGCGCTGCCCAAAAAACCGCAATCGGTGTGTGCGCCAAAGCGTTCGGCAACGCCCCTCGCCCGGGCGTGATCACCTTTGTCAGCCGGGGGACCAACGACGACGCGCACGGGGTGCTGTCCGCGTTCGGGCTGACCGGTGAGATCGAGCGGACCCCGGGCGACGACGGCTTCGACATCGTTTACGTGACGCTTCGCGAGGAGGACCTCGAACGGATTCCGGAAAGCCGGGTGCACACGGCGCTGGAGGCGTCGCTCAACTGCGAGGTCCACATTCGGACTAGGTAGGAGTTTCACAAGACGACGTAGCGCCATTACGAGCCCAGGAATTCGAGGATCGCGGGTGCCGCCTGCACCCACGTGTCGAACATGTTGAAATGCTGGACCCTGCCGGCGGCGCGGTCTTCGGACGCGCGCTCCCAGGCGTCCTCCGGCCACGGCGGATCGATCAGCTTCGATCCCTTGATCAGGCAGCTCACCTCCAGCGACGTCCGCTTGGGGTGATCCATGTCGTTCTCGCCGCCACGAATGATCAACGTGGGCACCGTGATCCGGTCGAACATCTCGTCCTCGACGCCCGGAATCGTTTGCCCTGGCTTGGAGACGAACGCGTTGAGCCAGCGCAGCATCACCTTGAGGAATTCGCCGGAGTCGAAGTCGAGGAACCGCTGCTTATTGTCCGGGTTCTCCTCGATGCGTTCGCGCCACTCGGTCACCTTCACCACGCCGTCCATCCCGGTGCCCCGCACCGCGAGGATGCTGGGAATGATGTAGAAGGAGCCGAGCACGAAGGTGCCGTAGGTGCCGCCGACGATGTTCCACACGACGAGCTTGGTGACCATCTCGGGGTAGAGCATCGTGGTCAGCATGGAATCCCTTGCCCCACCGGAGCCGCCGGCCAGGATGCAGCGCTCGAAGCCCAGGCCCGTCACCAGCTTGTACAGCGTTTCGGCGCGCATGTGGGATTCGCTTTGCCCGTAGAACTGCACATCTGAGGCGCCGCAATTGGGCCGATCCCACAGCAGCACCCGGTAGCCGCCCGCGACCAGGGCGTCGGCCAGCGGGCGCAGGCCGGGGATCTCCTTGCTGAACCGGCCGCCGGGCGTCAGGGCAATGAGATCGCCTGAGTCACCGAGGATTTCGTAGACGACATTTCCCCCGTTGATCTCGATAGAAGGCACCCGATTCTCCTGTAGTTAGGCCTGTACCAACACGTCGTTGCCGACGACGCGCACCGGATAGGTGCGGATGCTCCATTCCGGCTTCACCGCGGTGGTGCCGGTCGCCAGCTCGAAACCCCACTGGTGCCACGGGCAGTAGATGTATTCCAGGTCGCGCACCATCACCGAGTCACCGGGCGCGGTCTCGTCGACGATCGTGCGTCCCCGGGCGCGTCCCGAACACAGCGGACCGCCTTGGTGGGGGCAGTAATTCGCGATGGCGTAGAAGGTGCCGTTGACGTTGTAGACGCCGACTCCGTGCCGTCCGATCGGTACCAGTTTGTGTGTGCCCGGCGGGATTTCGTCCACCGTGGCAACAACATGCTCGCGGCCCTGGGCGAGACGGGGCTCGGGGCGCCTTGTGGTTGCCCCTTCCTCTTGAGTCGTCAATTCAAAGCACCCGGGTCTGACCCTCGAGAACCGGAACGGTCTCGGGCAGGTGATACGTCGCGATGCCGTTCTTGTACATCACCGCGTCCCGTGCGTGCTTGGGTAGGTGCTTGACCAACCAGCGGGGGTCGTCGAACGTCCAGTGCGGGTAGTCGGAGGAGAACAGCAGGATCTTCTCGCACTCCATCCATTCCAGCGCGCGGGTCAGCTCGGTCTTGTCCTCCGGGTAGTCCAGCGGCTGCGTGGTGAACTTGATGTGGTCCTTGACGTATTCGGACGGCTTGCGCTTGATGTCCAGCCACGACTTGCGCGCCTCGTAGATCGAATCCATGCGCCACATCAACGGCAGAATCCAGCTGAACGCGTGCTCGACGAACACGATCCGCAGCGTCGGGAAGCGGTCGAACGTTCCGTCGAAGATCAGGCTCATCACCTGGTTGGCGGCCAGCAGCGAGTAGGTGACCATGAAATCGTGGTTGTAGCTGGGGTACCCGACCGGCGGCATGGGCAGCTCGTCGAAGTGGCTGCGCGACAGGTGGCAACTCACAGTGATGTCGTGCTTGGTGGCGGCCGCCCAGATCGCGTCGTACTTGGGGTTGCCCCATGATGGCCGTGGCTCGGCTTTGATCAGGATCTGCGCCATGTAGGGGTGTCCGGCCCAGCGCTCGATCTCGCGGACCGACTCTTCGGGCTCCTCGATGGCGAGGCAGATCGAACCGCGCCACCGCTCGTGCCAGTTGTTGTGGCTGTCCAGCCAGTGATTGGCCTGCCAGTCGTTGAGTGCGACCGACATCGCGTGCTGCGCTTCGGGAATGCGCGCCGGATACGCGGCCGGTTCCAGGATCGCGATGTCGGAGCCGGCCTCCATGATCAGCTGTCGGAACGCCAAGTCCGGGTCGCTGCAGGGGAATTCGCCGTTGGCGGGGAAGGAGTCCACCCGCATCGCGTACGAGTGCGCGTAGTCCGGGGCGTCATAGTAGATCTGCTCACCCACGTTGCGGGTGAGGAAGTACTTGCTGCGCCAGGGCTCGGGGATGTACGGGAGGAGCTCTCCGCGCTTGGGTGCCGGGTGGACGTCCGAGTCGACGCACCGGACGGCGATGCGCTCGGCAGCGGGAAGCCGCTCCTGAGAATGGGTCAAACTCATCTGAAACTCCTCGTCTTTTTCGGTCCGCCCGCGTCCACTTCTACTGTGCGCCCACCCCGGCGGGAATGTCTATGCCGTAGAGCTGCGCCGCGTTACGCCAGCACAGCTTCTCGCGCTGTTCGGCAGAGATCGCGCTGGGCAGCTTTGTGATATCGCCGCACTGCCAGTGCGGATAGCTGGAGCCGAACATCACCATGTCGTCCTTGCCGGTGAAGCCGAACCACTCGCCGGCGAACTCGACGTCGCCGGGGCCGTCGAGGCTGCCCTGGACGAAATACACGTGACCGGGCAGGTAGTCGCTGGGGATCCGCGGGGACCACGGCGTCTGCTCCAGGTGCGGCCGGCCGAACGTGTCCATCCGCCAGATGAAGGGCGTCACGAAGTCGGCGGCGCCATCGCCCCACACGAACTTGAGGCCGTCGAACCGCTCGAAAACTCCCTCGGCGATCATGTTCATCAGGTGATACAGATAGTTCAGCGCCATGAAGCTGACGTAGTGCTCGTAGGTCCGGGTGTTCCCGGACGGCGTCGGGGGAAACGCGACACCCGACCCGACCTCGATGTGCGCGGCCACCGGCAGGCCGGCGTCGACCGCGGCTTCCCAGATCGGCCAGAACTGCGGTTTGCCGTACAGCTCGCGGGACTGCAGCGGGACGCCGATCTGAACCACGCGGGGATGGGAACGCCATCTCTCGATCTCGCGCAAAGCGCCGGGGATGTCGTCGGGGTTGATCCGGATGGTGCCGCGGAAGCGGTCGCCGAACTCGCTGGATTCCAGCCAGTTCGACACCATCATTTCGTTGTGCGCGGCGTGCAGCGCGGTGCCCAGGTGCCGGTCCGGCATGATGCCCCGGGCCATCGGGTGCAGGACCGCCACGTCGACCCCGCGCTTCGTAAACAGTTCGGTGGCAACGAAATCCGGATCCGACCCGGGGTACTGCCGGTCCGGCCCCTCGGTGTTGGGCGCGTACTCCCCGCCGGGGGCGCCATACCAGTCCATCTCGTAATCGGGGAAGCCGCGGCTCTTGAACGGCTCGCGCAGAGTCTTCCGCAGTGCCTTGTTGGACGGGAAGAAGATGTGCACGCTCGCGTCGATCAGCGGTGTGCTTGTCCCGTCAGCGTGTGTGATCACGAGAGCCACCCTTCGGCTCCGGCGCCGGCCGAAACGGGCTGCGCGAGGTCATATGATAGCCAATCTAACATTTTCGTGAGCGGTCAATCAATGGGTTTCCGGTAAGCATTTCGTTTAGTCATTATCGCTGGTAGTAAGCTTTTTGTGGGCTCGTGAGCAAGTGTCGTTCTTCATTCCGGATAATACCATTCTCCGGGTTGGTGAGCGATAGGATCCGCGTGCCCGACGCGGCGGACACCCGCAACAAACGCGACGGGACGGCCCGCGAAAGCTAGGCCGGGGGCTGGCCCACGGTGACGCCTGCGGCCCGCTCCAGCGGTTTGATCACCGTCGTGAAATCGGACTCGGGCCCTTCGTCGCGGGCGACCGCCTCCCACATCCGGGCGGTCGTCTCCGCGACCTCAGCGGGCACGCCGAGCGCCTTCGCCTCGTCGAGGTAAAGACGCACATCCTTGACCATCAGGCCGGTGGCAAAGCCGTAATCGAAGGTGCGCGGCAGGATCGCGCGGGGAAACTTGTCGCGGCTTGCGCTCGTCGCGCCCGAGCCCGCGTTGAGCACCTCGATCATCACAGCGGGGTCGAGTCCGGCTTTGACTCCCATGACGACCACTTCGGCGGTGGCGGCCAACACGTTGGCCGCCAAGATGTTGTTGGCCAGCTTCATCGTCTGCGCCGAACCGGGTTTGTCTCCGACATACACGGGCCGGCCGAGGGCTTCGAGCACCGTTCGGATGGCGTCGAATTCGCCGCGCGGGCCCGACGCCATGAGCGCCAGCGTCCCCTTCTCGGCGCCGCCGACGCCGCCGCTGACCGGGCTGTCGATCCGCACGATGTTCCGTTCGGCGAGGAGGTCGTGGATCTGCATCGCCATTTGGCTGCCGACAGTGGACAAGTCGACGAAGCGCTTGATCCGTTCGCCCTCGATCACGCCCGCCGCGCCGGTGGCCACCTCCAGCGATGCGCCCGGCGTGGGCAGGCTGGCCAGCACCGTGTCGGCGCGATCGGCGACCTCTTGGGGCGACGACGCCGGGCGCGCGCCCAGCGCGACCATGCGCTCGAGTGCCGAGCTGCGTGTGTCGAAGGCGACGACGTCGTGCTTTTCCTGAATCAGGCGGCATGCCATGGGAAAGCCCATGTTTCCCAGCCCGACGAACCCGAGCTTCATGACTGTTCCAGCTCGGCGAACGCCTCGCGCGCGATGCGAAAGCTGTCGACCGCGGCCGGCACGCCGCCGTAAATGGCCACCTGCAGAAAGATCTCGCGAATCTCCTCGCGAGTGACACCGTTGGTCAGCGCCGCTTTGACGTGCATCCGCAATTCGTTGGGGCGATTGAGCACCGCGATCATGGCCAGGTTGAGCATGCTGCGGGTCTTGCGCGGCAGTTCCTCGCGGCCCCACACGGCGCCCCAGCAGTACTCGGTGACGAGATCTTGCAGGGGGCCGGTGAAGTCGTCCGCGCCGGCCAGCGCGCGCTCGACGTACTCCGCGCCCAGGACGTCCGAGCGGATTTGGAGGCCCCGCCGGTAGGTTTCGCGATCCACTGCGTTCTCCTTCAAAGACGCACCACGACAGTCTTGGTGGCGCTGAATGTGTCGAGGGCTTCATAGCCCTTCTCGCGGCCATAGCCCGATTTCTTGAAACCTCCGAAAGGCAGTTCCACCCCGCCGCCGGCGCCATAGGTATTCACGTAGACCTGGCCGGCGCGGATGTTTGCCGCGAGTCGGTGCGCACGGGACAGTTCGGTGGTCCACACCGCGCCGAGCAGGCCGTACGGCGTGCCGTTGGCCAGCTCGACCGCTTCGTCTTCGGTGCAAAACCGGTTGACGGTCAGCACCGGACCGAAGATCTCCTCCTGAGCGATCGGCGACGCGGGGTCGGGGTCGTCGATGATCGTCGGGCAGAAGTATGCGCCCTCGGCCAAGCGTGGGTCGTCGGGAGGTGCTCCACCGCAAAGAATTTCGCCCTTGACGTTGGTGGCGAGCATGGATCGCACTCGATGCTGTTGTTTTCGCGAGATCAACGGTCCGAGGTCGTGGTCCTCGATACCGGGCCCGATCGTGGCCGAAGTCAAACGTTGGCGGACCATCTCGACGACGGTGCCGTGAATCGCGTCGTGTACCAGCAGGCGTGAGCCGGCCGAGCAGGTTTGACCCGCGTTCTGCAGAATCGCCTTCGCGATCGACTCCGACGCGCGGGCCAAATCCGCATCGGGAAAGACGATCTGCGGGGACTTGCCGCCCAACTCGAGCGTCGTGGGTGTGACGCGATCGGCCGCGGCGTGGGCGACCACCGAACCGATCTGAGTCGACCCGACAAACCCAAGGTGATCGACATCGGGGTGTGCCGTAAGGGCCGCACCGGCTTCGGCGCCGATGCCGGTCACCACGTTGAACACTCCCCGTGGCAGTCCGGCCTGCACCGCCAACGTGGCGAGTTCCACTGCCGTTCTGGGTGTTTCGTCGGCGGGTTTGACCACCGCGCAGTTACCCACCGCGATGGCGGGCGCCACGGCGCGGGCGAGCAATTGCATCGGGTAGTTCCAGGCGATGATGTGACCGGTTACCCCGAAGGGCTCGCGACTCGTATAGACATGCAAATCTGTTGAGAGCGGGATGGTTTGGCCGTAGTAGGAGTCGATGGCGTGGCCGTAGAAACGGAAGTAACGCGCGGCAACAGCGGCGTCCGCGCGGGCCTGGCTCAGCGGTTTGCCGGTGTCCTCGCTCTCCATCCGGGCTAATCGCTCGTGATTCTGCTCGATGCGATCGGCGATCCGCGTCAACAGGATTGCCCGCACTTGCGGCGACGTGTCTCGCCACGGGGCCGACGCCGCTCGGGCCGCCTTGACGGCGTGATCCATTTCGTCGACGCCGCCGCGCGCCACCGGTCCGAGGGATCGTCCGGTGGCTGGATCGATGTTGTCGTACACGTCTGCCGAAGCAATCGTTTCGCCGTTGATGAACGACTGTGTGATGGCCACGGTGCCCCTTGACGTCTTTCGTCGTGCCGACGGTTATCTACACGTTAATGTATATTTCTGCGGCATACTCGATGGCGTGGTCACCGCAGCCCGGCGAGGACGTCCGACGCAGGCCGAAGCCAAGAAGCTGCAACAAAAGCTGCGTAAGGCCGCCGTCGCGACGTTCGTCAAGCATGGCTACGACGGCGCCAGCATGGACGCAATCGCCAAAGCGGCCGGCATCACCCGGCGCACGCTCTATGCGCGCTATCCGGACAAGCGCGCGGTCTTCCTCGACGTCATTCCGTGGGCGCTGACGCGCCGGACGGAGCGTGACGCCACCCAAGACGTCGGTGACGGTGATCTGCGGACCGCCTTGGTCGCGGTCGGTCGGGCCGGTCTGCAGCGGGCGATCGATCCGGACATCGTCCGCCTGACGCGGATCGCGATGAACGAATCCGCACGGTTTCCCGAGTTCGCCGTCAGCGCGCACTCGATGACGTGGTCGCCGCGCCACCGGCAGGTGATGGACCTGCTTCGCCACCACCAAGGGGCCGGGACCATCGAGGTCGACGATCTCGAATTGGCCGCCGGCCACTTCATCGCGCTGGTCGAGCATCTGCCCGCGCGGCTCGCGGACTGCGGAATCTATCGCAGTGCGGAGGAAGAGGAGCGTCACTTGCAACACGCCGTCGACCTCTTCATACGCGGCGTACTGCGCAACCGCTGAGGGCACGCGATCCTCAGGCGGCGGCCGCCTCGAATTAGCAAGTTGTGCAACGAAATCTGCGCGTTATGGCCGGCAGCCCTGGACCATTAATATCCATTAGTGTTTACTTAACTGCGATGGCATCAACCTAAGGAGCACCGGATGGCATCAGCGGTAGAGCGCCTAGTGCAGCTGGTCGGGGCAGACGACTGCTTCGACATCGACCCCGCCGAACTGCGGCCCCTGCAGTTGCAGGCCGCCAACGAGCGCCTTGCGGCCCAGGCCCAGCGCATTCCGCTGCTGGCCAACCGTGTGGAATCCGGCGGGATCAAACACATCACCCAGCCCGCCGACTTGGTGCCACTGCTGTTCGCGCACACCACCTACAAGACGTACGCCGAAGGGTGGCTGAACGACGGCCGCTGGGACCGCATGGGCAAGTGGCTGGCCACCGTCTCCACCCGTGACGTGGAGGGCCTCGACACGGCCGAAGTGCAGACGCTGGATGACTGGCTCAAGCGGCTGGAGACCGTCGGGCATTATCTGTCGTGTTCGAGCGGCACCACCGGCAAGCCCGCCATGCTCTCGTGCACGGAGGGTGATATCGAACTCTCGGCTCGAATCAACAGCGCGGCGCTGCTGTGGGCCACCGGCATCACCCGCGGTGAGGACCGCAAATTCCTGGGCCTGGGCCCGCAATTCGCCGCCCCTCGCGAGGACGCGATCCGGCAGGCGATGGTCGATTGCTTTTCGTCGCGATACCCGCCTTACCAATTCGGCGACGGGGAACCGATCACCGTCGGGTCGATGGTCGACATGATCACGCTACGGCGCAAGCTCGCCGACGGCACCGCACGCCCGAATGAGATCGCGGAGTTCGAACGTATCGCCACCCAGCGTGCGAGCGACATGGACCTCTCGGCCAAGAAGGCGATCGACGCAGTGATCGAGGCCCGAGAGCTGCCCCTGCTGGCGACCGGCATGTTCGCCACGCTCTATCAGATCGCCGAAGGCGTCCGGGCCAAGGGGCACGGCGGTGACGATTTCAATCGCGATAACGCGATGATGGTCGCCGGCGGTCTCAAAGGCGCTGCGCTACCGGAGAATTATCGCGAATACGTGCTCGAGACGTTCAACATCGCCGCAGAGCGGCTGTATCACGCATACAGCATGCGTGAAATCAATGCGACGTTCCCGCTGTGTCACGCCGAGCGGTACCACGTCTCGCCCTGGGTGATCCTGCTGCCGCTGGATACCGCGGGCGAGAAACTAAATGATCCCGACGATGATGAATTCGAGGCCCGCGCAGCATTTTTCGACGCCTCGATCGAAGGCCGCTGGGGCGGGGTAATCAGCGGAGACCGGGTCAGTGTGCGTTTCGGCACGTGTCGGTGCGGCCACCAGGGACCCACGGTCGGCCGTGACATCACGCGCTATTCCGACCTGCCGGGAGGAGACAAGATTACCTGCGCGGGCAGCATCGACGCCTATGTGCGTGGTGTTTCATGACGACAGCCGATGTCCTGATGGCGCCTCATTTCGTCCAGGGAAGGCTGGTTGAAGGCGCGGCGACCCGGCACCGCTCGCGCGATCTGGGCGCTGACTTCGCCACTCCCGCAATCGACCTCGATGCGCTGGTGATGCCTCGGTCGCAGTTGCCGCCCCTGCTGGACGTCAAGCTCGAGGAGATCATCGATTTCCTGGCCGAAACGGGCGAACGTCTGCAGCTGGAGCGCAATCCGCATTTGCAGCAATGCCTTGACCTGATCGCCGCCACGAATCCCTTGCCGCGCCGCGTTGTCGAAAGCCTCTACCGCCAAGCCCCGACGTATCTGACCAAGCCGCTGCTAAAGAGCATGGTCGATGCGAATTTCGCCGATCGCGAGGCTTTGGACGGATGGGTGGAGCGGGTCGACATCTACGGCAACAAGGGTGCGGTGCGGGCGTTTCCGTCGCGAATGGTGCACATGCTTGCCGGCAACGCTCCGTCGGGATGTGTCGCGTCGATCGCGCAGGGCGCCCTGGTCAAGGCGGTCAACCTGTTCAAGCTGCCGTCAAGTGATCCCTTCACCACGGTCGCGGTGCTGCGCACCATGGCGGAGATCGACCCGAAACACCCTGTGGTGCGGTCGATGTCGGCGATCTACTGGCAGGGCGGCGACACCACCATTGAACGCACCCTCTATCGGCCGCAGTACTTCGACAAGATCGTCGCCTGGGGAGGCGGCGAGGCGATCAACAACGTGATCCAATACCTGGGCCCGGGGATTCAACTGATTTCTTTTGATCCGAAGTCCTCGATTTCGATGATCGGGCGCGAGGCCTTCGAGTCCGAAGACCGCACCATCGATGTCGCCGAATGGCTGGCCACTGACACGACGGTGTTCAACCAGGAAGCCTGCCTGGCAAGCCGCTTCGCGTTCGTGGAAGGTGAACGGGCCCAAGTCGAATCGCTGTGCGAGGCGCTGGCGCGGCGCCTGGCCGTGGACCGCGATTTCGCGTCTGCGGTGGGCCCCCCGGTGCCGTCGGAAATGCGCGACGAGATCCAGGTGGCCGAAGCGATGGGTGATCTCAAGGTTTGGGGTGACTTCGACGGGCACGGGTTGGTGATCCTGTCGGACCGGCCGGTCGAGTTTCAGCCCGCGAACAAGACATCGAATGTCGTCATGGTCCCGTCCCTCGACGACGCCGTCCGCTACGTCAACGTCGCCACGCAAACGATCGGGGTGTATCCGTACGAACGCAAGGCGCAGCTGCGGGATCTGTTGGCAAGCGCCGGCGCTCAACGGCTGTGCCGGCTCGGCACCGCGAATGCGCATGTCCTGGGCAGTCCACACGACGCGATGTATCCGTTGCAGCGATTCGTCCATTGGATGGGCGACGACGACATCACTGCGGCCGACGTGTGAGGCCGGCCCCCGCCGCACGCTAGGTTGCGTCAGGGAGCCGACGTTGAGGAGAAGCGATGACCGGAGCAAGCGCTGACGTCTGGGAAGTGATGGCGACCGCCCGAACGATCCGGCGCTTCACCGACGAACCGGTGGACGACGCGACCCTGACGCGGTGCCTCGAGGCGGCGCGGTGGGCTCCCTCGGGTGCCAATGCCCAGGGCTGGCGTTTCGTGGTGCTGCGCTCGCCCGAGCAGCGCGCCGTGGTGGCCAAGGCCGCCGCCCACGCGCTGGAGGTGATCGAGCCGGTCTACGGGATGTGCCGGCCCGCCGACGGCGACGACAGCCGTCGCGCCCGCACCTACCGTGCGACCTACGAATTGCACGACCGCGCCGGCGAATTCACGTCGGTGTTGTTCGCGCAGGCGCACTATCCGACGGCGTCGGAACTGTTGCTCGGCGGTTCGATCTTTCCCGCAATGCAGAACTTTCTGCTCGCCGCCCGCGCCCAGGGGCTCGGCGCCTGCATGACCAGCTGGGCCTCGTACGGCGGTGAACAACTGCTGCGCGACGCCGTCGGTATTCCTGAGGGTTGGATGGTCGCCGGCCACATTGTGGTCGGGTGGCCCAAGGGCAATCATGGGCCACTGCGCCGCCGTCCGCTCGCCGAGTTCGTGAACCTCGACCGCTGGGATGGTGCCGCCGACGGGCTGCTGACCAGCGGCTAGCTCGCGGGAGCAA
Source organism: Mycobacterium sp. NTMscope_MAC_269 (assembly GCF_976985695.1). Lineage (NCBI taxonomy): Bacteria > Bacillati > Actinomycetota > Actinomycetes > Mycobacteriales > Mycobacteriaceae > Mycobacterium > Mycobacterium sp. NTMscope_MAC_269. Next base: position 3,526,270 of record NZ_OZ335668.1, on the reverse strand, counting down.
TTCGGCTCGTCATGGACAGTTCGGTGATCCCATGCCCGGATTCAGAGATTATTACTTCCGCAACCGAGAATGATATTCTCGCCGTGACAGTCACGACGAGAGGCGGCGCGGATGCTGTTGGAGTTCGATGCTGACCAGCGACTGTGGCAGGACACGGTGCGCGATGCCGTCACCAAGCAGTGCCCGCCGTCGTTGGTGCGCAGCGTGGCCGAGGAGGGCGTCGACCCGAGCCCGCTGTGGAAGTCGTACGTCGATCAGGGTTGGACCGAGCTGAACGACCCGGAGAGCACGGTCGAGCTCGCCATCGTGCTCGAAGAACTGGGCCGCGCGACCGACCCCACCCCGTTCCTGGCGACGATGAGCCAGTTCGCGCCGCTGGTGGCGGAGCGCTTCGACCCGCACGAGTCGGGCACGGCCGTGTACGGCGGGGTGGTCGCGTACCGCGACGCCGACGGCTGGGTGTTGGACGGCACGGCGCGCCATGTGCTCGACGGCGACCGTGTCGACCGCCTGGCGGTGGTGACCGATGCGGGCGTGTTCCTCGCCGCGTCGAGCCAGGTGTCGGCCCGCCGCTCGGCGGTCTTCGACCCCGTCCTGCACGTGGCCGATCTGTCGTTCAGCGAGGTCCGGGTCCCCGATACCGCCCGGCTCACGGTCGACCACGAGCGCGCACACCATATTGCGTTGACGGGCATGGCGATCACCATGGTCGGCGCCTGCCAGCGCATCCTCGACCTGGTCCTCGAGCATGTGGGGAGCCGCCAGCAGTTCGGTGTGCCGATCGGATCGTTCCAGGCGGTGCAGCACAAGGCCGCAGACATGCACGTCGCGGTGCAACGGGCGAGGGCGTTGGCCTACTTCGCCGCGCTGACAATCGCGGCCGACGATCCGCGCCGCCGGCTGGCGGCCGCGATGGCCAAGGCCTCGGCGGGGGAGTGCCAGTCGTTGGTTTTCCGCCACGGCCTGCAGCTGCACGGCGCGATGGGATTCACGTGGGAGAACGACCTGCAGTTCGCGCTCAAGCGTGCGAAAGCGGGCGAACTCATGTTGGGCGGCGCGGGAGAACATCGGGCGCGGATCGCTGAGGAATATCGTGCAGCTGACTTTTGATCCCGACGTCGAGGAGTTCCGGTCCGAGTTTTCGGCATTTCTCGACGAAAACCTGCCTCCCGCAAGCGAAACGAGCGAGCGACCGCGATCGGTTTCGCACATGCCCGACTGGGCTCGCCGTTGGCAACGGCTCCTCTTCGACAACGGCTGGTTGCTGCCCAGCCAGCCACCGGAATACGGCGGCCGCAACGCGACGGTGCTGCAGCAGTTCGTCTATTTGGAAGAGCTGAGCCGCCGCCGCATCTATCACAGCTTCAACCCGCAGGGTGTGAATATCGTTGCGGCATCGCTATTGTCGTTCGGCAGCGACGAGCAGAAGCAACGCTGGGCCGTGCCCGTCCTGCGCGCCGAAATGACGGCGTCGCTGGGGATGAGCGAACCCAGCGCGGGTTCTGACCTGGCGTCGCTGCGTACCCGCGCGGTGCGAGACGGTGATCACTTCGTCGTCAACGGGCAAAAGGTGTGGACGTCCGGGGCCCACGACGCCGACTTCTTGTTGACCTTTGTGCGGACGGATCCGGATGCGCCCAAGCACAAGGGAATCAGCGCGCTGATCATTCCTACGGACACCCCCGGCGTCGTCCGCCGGCCCTTCCCGTCGATCTGCTCGATCGAGGACACCGACTTCAACGAGGTGTTCTTCACCGACGCGCGGGTGCCCGCCGAGAACCTGGTCGGTGAACTCAACCAGGGATGGATGGTGGCCAACGGTTCACTGGGCCACGAGCGCACCATGATGTGGCTGGGCTTCGCGGACCGTCTCGAGAACATGATCGACGATTTCCATCCCGCTACCGACGTCGAACGCGACCAGTACGCCACGACGATCATGGACCGACAGGCGCTGCGCCTGCTGGGCTCGGCCGCCTTGGCCCGCACCGCCCGTGGCGAAGACGACGTGGCCGCGATCTCGGTGCTCAAGCTGCTCGGTTCCGAGGCTGAATTGCGCGGGATGGAGCTGGCGCTGACCTCCGCGGGCGCCGACGGGCTCATTCATCCCGGTCAGACCGGGCCGTACGCGCACATGAACCTCGACCATTACTTCGCCAGCTGGTTTGAGCGCTTTGCCCGCAGCTTCTCCGGGACCATCGCCGGCGGCACGTCCGAAATCCAGCGCAACATCATCGCCCAGCGGGTGCTCGGCCTCCCCCGCGGCTAGGGCTTCAGAGTGCCTGTCCAGAGACCCTGCTGGGCAACGGGATTCGGGGCGCGCCCGGGGTACCCAGCTGGCCGGCCAGCCAGGGCAGCGCGGTGGCGAAGGCCATGCCCGCGGTCGGCCAGTCGTGTTTTCCGCTCTGGGCGACCACCGCGCAGTCGATGCCCTGCGCCCGGCCCAGCGCGCACAGGGACGCCGCGGCCGCTGCCTGGTTGGTCGGGTCGGTGACGCCGCGGCTCGCGAGAGCCATTGCGGCGGAATCGATCGCGGTGACGTCGCGACGCGGTGCCGGCGAACCGCCCGACGAGATCGCGAACCAACCGGAGACCCCGGTGTACTGGCCATGGCGGTTTATCACCGTCGTCGGATCGAAATCCGCCCATGCCTCGGCGTTCCCGCCGAACAGGTCGGCGATGGTCTGTTCCTTGGTTCCGGTGTTCGGGGTCAAATCGCCCTCGATATCGACGAACGCGCTGAACTGGGTGGGTTGCTTGACGGCCAGGTTTACCGCGCATGTTCCGCCCATCGACCAGCCGACGACGCCCCAGCGCGACGGGTCCGCGCTGACGCCGAAGTTCGAGACCAGGTAGGGCACAACGTCTTTGGTGAGATGGTCGGCGGCGTTGCCGCGCCGTCCGTTGACGCATTCGGTGTCGTTGTCGAACGCCCCTCCCGGGTCGGCGAAGACCAGCACCGGCGCGTTGCCGCCGTGCGCAGCCGCGAAGGCGTCGACCGTGTCCACGGCATTGCCGGCGCGCACCCAATCAGCGGGCGTGTTGATCACGCCGCCGATCATCATCACCGCCGGCAGCTGCGGGGGCGGATAGCTGGCGAACCACGCCGGCGGCAGGTACACGAGTTCCTCGCGATGTTTGAAGTGCGATGCGTCGGCGGGGATCGTCACCGGCACGAGGCTGCCGCGGGCCGGCTTGGCGCCCTTCGCCGCCATCGTGGTGATGGTGGCCTTGTCGGTCTGGTCGGGCAGCGGTACGGAGGTGAAGTGATTCCACGCGCTCTGCACCGTCTGGAAATAGCCGACCCATTGGTTGAGCACCAGCAGTGAACAGAGCAGACACAGCGGGACTGCCAGGATCGACAGGCCCCGCCGCCACCAGCGCGCACCGCGCCAACCCAGGATCAGGACCGCCGCGGCCATACCGGCCAACGCCATCCACACATACAGTGCCCGCGGCACCGGCGCGCTGATGCAACGGTGGGCCCCGACGGCCGCCACGGCCCCGACGGCGGCGGCGACCGGCAGCGAGAGCAGGCGCCAACGACGCGATCGCCACCCCGCGGCCAGCCCGACCGAGATCGGGGCGATGACCTGGGCCGTCACCGGCACCCAACCGTGCATCAGCGATATGTGGTTGCCCAGTACCGACATGGCGATTCCTCCTCTCAGGCGCCAGCCTTGAGGCGGCGTGAGGAAAGGATCGGACGGCGGGCTCGGGGAAACCTTGGTGGATTCTTGGAGCGTGGGCAGGCGGCCGCCGCCCGGTGTGAAGCCATGGCTTTGAGCGTGACGCCACGGTGGCTTTCCTCGGCGTGTCGCCGCCCTCAGCGCACAGTCAAAGCCGTGGGTTCACACTCGACGAGAAGCCGCCGGGCACATCTAGACGGGGTCGAATTTGGTGATCAGCCACTTGCCGTTGACCTGGCTCAGGCTCACCAGCACGCTGCTGGAGGCCATCGCCGGGTCGGGGTTGTCCTTGCTCGTGGTGCTCTGATCGACCAGCACCAGCACGACTGCCGAATTCGGATGCAGCTCCTGAACCGCGGCCCCCAGCACCCGGGCGTTGGTTTTCAGTGACTTCTGTTTGGCTGCCGGGGCGACGATTTGTTCGGTGAACTGGTTGTAGTACGACAAGAAGTCGCCGGACAGGTGCGACTTGGCGGCGGCGAAGTCCTTATCGAGTGATTCCGGCGAGTAGGAGAGCAGCGCGACCGTTCCGTCGGACGCCGCATTGACGACCGCGCTCGCGACGCCGGCGTCGGTCTGCTTGTCGGGCCGGTACTGCTTGAAGTACAGCCACGCCGCCCCGCCACCGGAAAGCAGCAGCAGCACAATCAGAATCACCGGAACGATTTTCGCCCCGCGCCGCGTGCGGGGGGCACCGGTTTCGCTGGGCTCGGTTTGTTCGATCGAGTCGTCGGCGGTGTCGATGCCGGGCTCGTCCTCACTCATGGGATGAACTCCACGTTGGACATCTTGTATTGCCCACCTTCGTCTTTGACGGTCACCTTGAGCCGCCAATTGCGCGGCTCGTCCTTGGCGCCAGCGGCGTTGGTGATGCGCGAGGTCGCGGCGACGAGAACCAACGCGAAATCCCCGTTGATGGATTGCACGGCCGCCGCATTCACGGTGCCTTGAGTAACCACCTTGGACTGCTCGACGACGGTCGTGAAATCTTTTGCGCGCGCCTGGAAATCGTCGTGGAACTGGCCGGTCGAGCTGTCGATCACCCGCTGGACATCCTCCTTGGCCTTATTGAAGTCCATGGACGTCAAGTTGACGACACCCTGTCTGGCTCCCGCGAGAACGTTCGCGACGCGCTGGCTGCGCTCGTTGACTTGATGGCGGTTCCACATCATGTATCCGCTGGCCGCGACGAAGGCGCAGATGAGCAGGATGACGGCCGCTTTCCACGCCACCGACCAAGAGGGCAGCCGCACGCGTCGCCGGCGGCCGGCGGGCTCAGCTTCCGATTCCGCGCCTTCGGCGGTTTCGTCGGAGACTTTTTCGTGCTCCGCCTCGACGGCGTCGGCAGTGTCGGCGACGTCCTCGTCGGCCTTTGCCTCGGCACCGTCGGGTGCTTCCTCGTCGGCAACTACCGTTTCTTGGGCTTCCGAGGCCTCCTCCTCGGCGGCCGCTGCCTGAGCCTCTTTCTCGGCTTCGGCGAGCGCCTCGCGCCGCAGTCGGGCGGCGCGGGCGCGGGCACGCGCCGCGGCGGCCAGCGCTTCGGCTTCGGCCGCCTCGGCCTCGGCTTCCTCGAGCAACGCATTGACGTCGGCTTTCGAGGTGGTCGAATCTTGGGGCGCTTTCTTGGCCTCAGCCATCGTGCTTGCCGACTCCTCTAGGTCTCACGCGGCTAGAATCGCACGAGCGAAAACGGCCAGCTGTTGGTGCCCCCCGGTCCGCCCCCGCAGCCGGTGTCGAACGTCGAGTCGACCTGACCCTCCAGCGTCACCGCATCCCACGAGTACACGTCATGCGAGGGAAAGAACTGGACCACGCAGCGCACACCGTCGGGCACATCAACAGCCATGGTGTAGCGACCGTTGGACAGGTGGGCCTCTCCCCGGTAGACCGTCGCCTGCCCATTGGGCTGCGGAGTCGCGTATATCTGCAGGCATCCCGGCTGATTAGGGACGCACGGGTTGATCGACCAAACCCAGAAATGGCCGGGATCCCGGTCCGAGTTCACGCTGTAGTTGGCATACAGCATGTCCGCGTGGGCGGCGGGCGTGATGGTCAGCGCGGTCATGGCAAGCGCAAGGCTCAATGCGAATCGCTTCACCCGGTGCGTCTCCCATCTCTGCTCACGCAATTGGCCCCAATATAGGGCTTGGTCATGCTGAACAGGCCTACTCGTAGAAATTGTGAGCGGCTCAGTCGATGACCGCGGTTTCCTTGCGTTCGGTGATCGGCCGTGCGAGCTCTTGCTCGTCGCAGATGCGTTGCAGCTTTTCGAGCGTCTCGTCCAGGCCGGCTCCGACCTTGCGGCCGGGCGTGAAGGTGGCCGGCAGCTTACGCATGCCCTGGATGACACCGATGGTCTCGTAGTGGACGGTTCCCTCCGGATCGCACTGGTAGTCGGGCATCCGGTCGAGTACCGCGGTCAGCATGGATTTGAACACGGTCCGCGCCACGTTCGACCCGATGCACCGGTGGACCCCCAGCCCGAAGCTGAAGTGCCGATTACCTTTGCGGTCGAGCACAATCTTGTCCGGATCGGCGAACACCGCCGGGTCGCGGTTGGCCATCGCCCACGAAATCCACAGCCGCTCACCCTCTTTGAACCTGATGCCGTCGAGCTCGGTGTCGTCGGCGAAGGTCCTGCCGTCCCCGGCCGCCGGGGTGAAGTAGCGCAGGAACTCCTCGGTCGCGGGGTCGAGCAGAGTCTTGCGCTCGTCGCTGAGCAGCTGCCGTTGATCGGGGTGCTCCGAAAGCCATTCCAGCGAGTGGGCGGTCAGCGCGGTCGTGGTGTCGAATCCGCCGCCGATGACCAGCCCGAGGTTCCCCAGGATTTCCAGCTCCGGCGCGGGCTCGCCATCGATGCGCATCTCAAGCAGGCCGTTCACGATGCCGGGCCGCGGGTTTTCGCGAATCTCGATCATGTTGTTGACCATGTCGAGCCCCATCTCCCGGTGCATCGCGGTGACCCGCTCGATGTCGGGGGAGTGCTCGGGCGTGTACACCGCGGCGTGCACCGGCTCGCTGTACATGTTCCACTTCTTCAGCGGGATACCGAGCATGGCCAGGGTGAAGACGGCGGGAACGATGTTGGCGAGATCGTCGACGAAGTCGATGCTGCCGCTCTCGATCTTCTCGTCGAGGCAGGCGCGCGTCACGTCGTCGATGAACGGCTCCCAGCGCTTGATCGCCGCCGGCGACAAATAGGGGTTGAGCACGGTCCGGTAGGTGCGGTGCTCGGGGTCGTCCATTTCCAGGATGCCGCCGCGTACCGCGCTGACGCGGTTGGCCGTGGGGATCGAGATGCCTTTGTAGCCACGGCGTTCGCCGTGGATATCGTGGTCGTTGGAGACCGCGGGGCAGCGCGCCAGCTCGAAAACCTCGTGGCTGCCGGCTGCCACCCAGTGGCCGCCGTAGGTTTCCGTCCAGGCCATGGGGCACTTGGCGTGCATCTCTTCGGTGATCGTCTTGAACTGCGACCGGTACTCGGAAGAATGCCGATCGAAGTGGTATCGGTTCTTTTTGCGGTCGCCGTCGTTGACGACGTCGTCGACACTCAACGCTTTGTCTCCCTCAGTGTTTCGTTTCTACGACTTCGGTGCCGGCTCAGTCTTCGGTGATCATGATGGCCTGCTCGGGACAGGAGTGCGCCGCCTCACGCACCTGGTCCTCCCGATCGGCGGGCACCACTTCGTCGATCGCCGACGAGCTTCCGTCGATATCGCTGAGCTGAAACGAATCCGGAGCGATCATCGCGCACAAGGTATGGCCCTGGCATCGTTCCGGATCCACCCAGACCTTCACGACTTTCTCCTCTCACCTGATGCTGGTTACCGGGGCTGACGAATCGCTACCGCTCAGGTGTTGCGACCGCCGTTGACGCCCAAAATCTGACCGGTGATGTAGCCGGCTTCCTCGGACACCAGAAACGCGCATGCCGCGGCGATGTCCTCGGGCGTGCCGATCCGGCGGACCGGGGTCCGGGCGATGGTGTCGTCGATGTCGCCGAGGAAGCCGTTCTTCTCGGCGGCGCGCAGCATCGGGGTGTCGATGAAGCCGGGCGGCACGGCGTTGACCGTGATGCCCTTGGGTCCGTACTCGAGTGCCAGCGACTTCGTCAGGCCGTTGACCGCCGACTTGGCCGCCACGTAGTGACTCATGTAGGGCGCGCCGGAATGCGTGCTCGACGAAGAGATATTGACGATGCGTCCCCACCCGGCCTCGACCATGTCGGGCAGCACCGCTTGCACGGTGTGGAAGACGCCGTTGAGGTTGACGTCGATCACCCGTCGCCAATCCTCGAAGGTGATGTTGTGGAACTTCTTGAAGCCGTCGAGTCCGGCGGCGTTGACCAGAACCGTCACCGGGCCGAGTTGCGCTCGGATGGCCGACATCGCGGCGTCCACTTGCGACCGGTCGGTCACGTCGGCGGTGAAAGTGAAGTCGGCGTCCGACGGTCGCAAGTCGATGGTGGCGACGTTCAAGCCATCGGCGCGTAGCCGCTGCACGACGGCAAGCCCGATGCCGGATCCGCCACCGGTGACCACCGCAGTCTTCATGTTGAGGCCTCTACTCCGACGGGGGCCATTTCAGCCACAAAGAATCTCCCTTACAATTATGAGAACCTTACTCTCCACGCGGAGTGGCGTGCAACACGCCCGCGAAACCATGTTCGGCCTGCGTCGAGAGCGAGGCAGCGGCGACTTCTGGTCGTTTGCGCCGCTGGTCAGCACCTCGATCTCATTCCTGAGACTTTCTTGAATTATCGAAACTCGAATGTAAGATTCGCCGGGGAAGAGAATGAAATTATCGTGATCGTCACCACACCAGGGGGTACCGGCATGCCTGCGCAGGACACGGCAGAACCCGCCGTTGGGTCCACAGCGACCATCGCGGAAGCCGCGCCTGAGTCGGGCCCAGAGCGCCGTCTGTTGATCGACGGCCGGCTCGTCGCCGCCGGCGAGACATTCCCTTCGATCAACCCCGCCACGGGCGCGGTCATCGGGCGGGCCCCCGACGCCGGCGCCGCGGAAGCCGAAGCGGCGATCGCGGCCGCGCGGCGCGCCTTCGATGACACCAGCTGGGCCACCGATGTCGAGTTGCGCATCCGCTGCCTCGACCAGCTGCATTCCGCACTCGTCGAGCACGCCGACGAGCTGCGTGAGCTCACCATCGCCGAAGTCGGCGCCACTCGCGCGCTCACGCACGGCGCACAACTCGACGAGCCGATCGGCATCGTGCGCTTCTACGCGGATCTGCTGCGCACCTATCAGTTCTCCGAAGACCTCGGAGAACGGGAATCGCGGGGCATGCGCCACCACCGCTGGGTGGAAAAGGAAGCCGCCGGGGTGGTCGGCGCCATCATCGCCTACAACTATCCGAATCAGCTCGCGCTCGCCAAGCTGGCACCGGCGCTGGCCGCGGGATGCACGGCCGTGCTCAAGGGCGCCCCGGACACTCCGCTGATCACCTTGGCGCTCGGCGAGCTGATCGCCAACCACACCGACATTCCCGCCGGCGTGGTCAACGTGCTCAGTTCGTCGGACCCCGCCTCCGGAGTCGCGCTGACCACCAGCCCGGACGTCGACGTCATCACCTTCACCGGATCGACCGATGTCGGGCGCAAGATCATGGCCGCCTCCAGCGAGACCGTCAAGCGCGTCTTCCTGGAGCTGGGTGGCAAGTCCGCGGCGATCATGCTCGACGATGCCGACTTCGCCAACGCCGCGCTGTTCGCGGCCTTCAGCATGGTGACGCACGCGGGCCAGGGGTGTGCGCTCACGTCCCGGCTCCTGGTGCCCCGATCGCACCACGACGAAATCGTCGACCTGATCGCGCAGAATTTCGCCAAGGTCAGTCACGGCGACCCGGCCGACCCCAAGACCTACATGGGGCCGCTGATCAACGAACGGCAGCGGGACAAAGTCGACGGCATGGTCCAGCGCGCCGTAGCCGCCGGGGCAACCCTGGTCACGGGTGGCAAGCGGCTCGATCCCGGCTACTTCTATGCGCCGACGCTGCTCACCAACGTCGACCCCGACAGCGAGATCGCGCAGGAAGAGGTCTTCGGGCCGGTGCTCGTGGTGATCGCGTTCGACGATGACGACGATGCGGTGCGCATCGCCAACAATTCGATCTACGGACTGGCGGGCGCGGTGTTCAGCCGCGACCAGGACCGGGCGCTGGCAGTGGCGCGCCGGATCCGGACCGGATCATTTTCGATCAACGGCGGCAACTACTTTGGCGCCGACAGCCCGTTCGGGGGCTTCAAGCAGTCGGGCGTCGGCCGCGAGATGGGAGTGGCGGGGTTGGAAGAGTTCCTGGAGCGCAAGACCTTCGCCGTTCCCGCCGCGCCGGCCAAGGGGGCGGGCGCGTGAGGCCGCTCGAGGGCATCAGGGTCTTGGAAGTCGCCATGTACGGGTTCGTCCCGTCGGCGGGCGCGGTGCTCGCCGAATGGGGCGCCGACGTGGTCAAAGTCGAGCACGCCGTGACCGGCGATCCGCAGCGCGGCCTCCGCCAGACCGGCATGTTGCGCGTCGACGGCGATCCCAACCCCAACATCGAGCACGCCAACCGGGGCAAGCGCAGCATTGGGCTGGACATGTCGGTGCCCGAGGGCAAGGAAGTGCTCTACGAGCTCGCCCGCCGCGCCGATGTATTCCTCACCAGCTTCCTTCCCGCTCATCGGAAGAAGTTCGGCATCGACGTCGACGACATCCGTACGGTCAATCCGAACATCGTCTACGCCCGCGGTAGCGCACTCGGCCCGCGTGGCACCGAGTCGGAAAAGGGCGGCTACGACATGACCGCTTTCTGGTGCCGCGCCGGAACCGCGGCGACCATCACCCCCGCGGGGATGCCGGGGATGATCGCGCCGCCCGGCCCCGCCTACGGCGACACCATCTCGGGCACCAACCTCGCCGGCGGCATCGCAGCGGCGCTGCTCAAACGTGAGCGCACCGGCGAACCCTCCGTCGTCGATGTGTCGCTGCTGGGCAGTGGGCTGTGGTCGATGGGGCACACCGTCGCGCTGACAAAGCATCTTGGGCAGCGGCTCGAGGCGCCCCCGCCCGGCGTGCACGGCGCGCCCAACAATCCGCTGGTGGGCCTGTACACAACATCCGACGGCCGCTACATCTCGTTCGTGATGATGCAGCCCACCAAGTTCTGGGCTGACGTGTGCCGCCACGTCGACCTGCCGGAGCTGGCCGACGATCCGCGTTTCGTCACGGCGGAGGAGATCGCCGCCAACACGGCGGATGCGGTGGAGCTTTTGAGCAAGGCCATCGCAACCCGCACCCTGACCGAGTGGAGCGAACGCTTCGCCACGCTGTCCGGGCCGTGGGCGCCGGTGCAGGACACCCTGCAAGCCGTCGACGACGCGCAGATCCGCTCGAACGAGTACCTAGTGCAAGCGGGTGAGCTCGAGTTGGTTGCCAACCCGGTACAGTTCGACGTCGCCGCGCCACAGACCGGACCGGCGCCCGGGTTCGCTGAGCAGACCGACGAAATCCTGATGGAACTCGGGCTCGATTGGGATCGCATCATCGAGCTCAAGACGGCCGGCGCCGTCACCTAGAACCGGAGCCGCCTGCAATGTTTCAGCCCAGCAACACAAGTGACGATGCCTGTCGCCGCGCAGCGGTTACGGGTTGTCGCATAACGCTTATTCACTTTTCACTCCGCCCGGACGCAGCATGAGTCATAATCGCCGGACGCTTCAAGACGTGGAGCCCCTCGTTTTGCAGCGCCAACTCACGCAACAGAACGGAGGACTGGCGTGAGCGAGGCCGCCGTTGTCACATCGAAGGTCGATGCCGGAAATTGGCTGCCCTCTGAGCATTTCGCCCTCGTCAGCGCGGCTTTACACCTGTCAATGCTGCCGAATGTACCGCACTCGTTGCGCCACAACAAGACTGTCGGTCTCGTAGCGCGGGAAGGGGCTGGCGCCCATGGCAACCAAGGGAGCTGACCACTGGTCGACGGGATTGCCCGCGCTCAAACTCAAGTTCGACCTCTCGGGTCCCATGCACGCCGTCGGGGCCTTGTTCGCGATGTCGGCCGACGCGGTCAAGTTCCTGTTCCGCCGGCCGTTCCAGTGGCGCGAGTTCTTGGAGCAGTCCTGGTTCGTCGCGCGGGTGTCGCTGGCTCCCACTCTGTTAGTAGCGATCCCGTTTACCGTCCTCGTCAGCTTCACGCTCAACATTCTGTTGCGCGAACTCGGCGCTGCGGACCTCTCCGGCGCGGGTGCCGCGTTCGGTGCCGTCACCCAGCTCGGACCACTGGTCACGGTGTTGATCGTGGCGGGCGCGGGTGCCACGGCGATGTGTGCGGACCTGGGGTCGCGAACGATTCGTGAGGAAATCGACGCGATGGAGGTGCTGGGCATCAACCCGATCCAGCGGTTGGTGACACCGCGCATGCTGGCTTCCGGGTTGGTCGCGTTTTTGCTGAACAGCCTCGTCGTCATCATCGGCGTCCTTGGCGGCTACGTCTTTTCGGTGTTTGTCCAAGACGTCAATCCCGGTGCGTTCGCCGCGGGTATCACGTTGCTCACCGGCGTTCCGGAGGTCGTCATTTCCTGCATCAAGGCAGCGCTTTTCGGACTCATCGCCGGCTTGGTCGCCTGCTATCGGGGCCTGTCGATCACCGGCGGTGGCGCCAAGGCCGTGGGCAACGCGGTGAACGAAACCGTGGTCTATGCCTTCATGTCGCTGTTCGTCGTCAACGTGGTGGTCACCGCGATCGGCATCAAAATGACGGCGAAGTAGGGCTGCGATGGCATTGAGGGCCGTATACCCGCGACTGACCCGGCAGTTCGAGAGGCCGGTCGCCTTCTTCGGGCGGATCGGTGACCACAGCCTGTTCTACGGTAAGGCGCTCGCCGGAGTCCCCTTCGCGGCCACCCGTTACACCCGCGAAGTCGTTCGACTGGTTGCCGAGATCAGCATGGGCGCGGGCACTTTGGCGATGATCGGCGGAACCGTGGTGATCGTCGGCTTCCTGACGCTCGCGGCGGGCGGCACGCTGGCCATTCAGGGTTACACCTCGCTGGGCAATATCGGCATCGAGGCGCTGACGGGCTTCTTGGCCGCATTCATCAACGTGCGTATCGCGGCACCGGTGGTCGCCGGGATCGGCTTGGCGGCCACCTTCGGCGCCGGCGTGACCGCTCAGTTGGGTGCGATGCGGATCAACGAAGAGGTCGATGCCTTGGAGAGCATGGCGATTCGGCCGGTCGCCTACTTGGTCAGCACCAGGATCCTGGCGGGAATGATGGCGATCACCCCGCTGTACAGCATCGCCGTGATCCTGTCGTTCGTGGCCAGTCAGTTCACCACGACGTTCTTGCTCGGGCAGTCGCAGGGCTTGTACCAGCACTACTTCAACACGTTCCTGAACCCGATCGACCTCTTGTGGTCGTTCCTACAGGCCATCTTGATGGCGCTCACCATCCTGCTGATCCACACCTACTACGGCTATTTCGCTTCGGGCGGGCCGGCCGGTGTCGGCAACGCGACCGGCAACGCGGTGCGCACCTCGCTCATCGTCGTGGTGTCGGTGACGCTGTTGGTCTCGCTCTCTATTTACGGTACGAACGGCAACTTCAACCTGTCCGGTTAGCAGAGGAGGTGGAACGGAAGTGACGCAGAGTGTGCCAGCGGGTCGCGGCGCGGTCGCCGGCCGACCGGCGCGCACCGGCCATGCGCGGCCGCCGGCCGGACGGAGTTATTTGCCACCCCTGCTCGGGCTGGCCACCGTTCTCATCATCGGTCTGATCTTCGCCGTGGCGGTGGGTCTGTTCCAGGGCTCCTTCACCGAAACCGTGCCGGTGACGGTGATCTCGAAACGGGCCGGCCTCGTCATGAACCCCGACGCCAAGGTCAAGATGCGCGGCGTGCAGGTGGGCAAGGTCGCCTCGATCGAACCCCTGGCCAATGGGGAAGCGGCCATTCATTTGGCGATGGATCCGTCGCAGTTGCACTTCATCCCCGGCAACGTGCTCGTCGACATCGCGTCATCGACGGTGTTCGGTGCCAAGTCAGTCCTGCTGGTAGAGCCTGACCAGCCCTCGGCGCAGCGGTTGCACAGCGGCCAGACGCTACAGGGTCAGCACGTCATGGTCGAAATCAACACGGTGTTCCAACAACTGGTGTCGGTCCTGAGCCACATCGATCCGCCGAAGCTCAACGAGTCGCTCGGTGCGCTGGCGCAGGCGTTCAGCGGGCGGGGTCCACAGCTCGGCCAGTCGCTGAGCGACCTGGATTCCTTTCTCGCCAAGCTGGAGCCGAGCCTGCCCGCATTCAGACATGACCTCTCCGTCTTACCGGTGGTGTCCAACGCCTATGCCGACGCGGCACCCGACCTCATGAAGACCGCCTCCAACGCCACCCGGATCAGCAAGACGCTTGTCGACGAGCAGCACAATCTCGATGCATTGCTGATCAGCGCGATCGGCCTGGCCGACATCGGCAACGACGTCTTGTCGACGAACCGTCAACCGCTGACGGACGTGGTGCATTTGCTGGCGCCGACCACCGATCTGACCAATGAGTACGCGCCCGCGCTCAACTGTGCTTTCGCCGGACTCGCAGTGATAACGCACGGGGCGCCGTTGTCGGAACCCAGCATCAATATCTCAGCGAGCCTCACGTGGGGCGCCGAACGCTATCGGTATCCGACGAACCTGCCCAAGGTCGCGGCCACGGGTGGTCCGCAATGTGTGGGTCTGCCGAAGCTGCCGTTCAATACGGCCCCGCCGCAACTGATCGCCGATACCGGCGCCAACCCGGTGAACTACGGAAACCCACAGCTGTTGCTCAACTTCGATGGTCTCAAGCAGCTGTTGTACGGACCGATCGCCGGCCCGCCGCGCAACCCCGCTCAGATCGGACAGCCCGGATGAGAACACGCGCCACGCTGATCAAGTTCGGAATCTTCGCGGTCGTGATGGCGATCCTGACCGCGTTCCTGTTCTTCATCTTCGGCCAGTACCGGACGGGTTCGACGAACGGGTATTCGGCGGTCTTCACGGACGTATCGCGGCTGAAGCCGGGACAGTCGGTGCGGGTCGCCGGGATCCGTGTGGGCACGGTCGACAGCGTTTCCCTGCGGCCCGACAAAAAAGTTGTGGTGAAGTTCGACGCCGACCGCAACGTCGTGCTCACCGAGGGCACCAGGGCCGCGGTGCGCTACCTGAACCTGGTGGGCGATCGCTACCTCGAACTCGTCGATGGGCCGGGCTCACCCAAGCGCCTGTCCGCCGGGGGTCAGATTCCCGTCAGCCGCACCGCGCCCGCGCTTGACCTCGACCTGCTGCTCGGTGGACTGAAACCCGTTACGCAGGGCCTGAATGCGCGCGACGTCAACGCGCTGACCTCGGGACTGCTGCAGGTCTTCCAGGGTCAGGGCGGGACTATCGAGTCACTGTTCACCAAGACGACGTCGTTTTCGAACGCCTTGGCCGACAACGATCAAACCGTGCAGCAACTGATCGACAACCTCAACATCGTGATCGGCACGGTTGCCAAGGACGGCAAACAGTTCTCCGGCGCAATCGATCGCCTCGAGCAGCTTGTCAGCGGACTGTCGGACGACCGCGACACGATCGGGTCCGCCATTGACGCCCTGGACAAGGGAACCGCCTCGCTGGCGGATCTACTTGCCGAGGCCCGTCCGCCGCTATCGGGCACCATAGCCCAGCTGAATCGTCTGGCACCCATTCTCGATGGCGACAGGGACCGCCTCGATACCGCAATCTCCAAGGCGCCGAAGAACTATCGCAAGCTGGTTCGCCTCGGCGTGAACGGCGCCACCATCCCGTATTACATCTGCCAGTTCGGACTCCGCGGTACGGATCTCAACGGCAAGACTGTGCGCGCCAATATCTTCAGGTCAGATGCAGGAAGGTGCACGGAACCCTAATGCTGAAGTATCGCGGAGCTGGGCTGGTCAAGCCCGGACTGATCGGCGTCGTCCTGGCGGTGATGGTCATCCTCGTGGGCCTGTCGCCCGACCGATTCATCACGTGGGCGACGATGGTCAGGTACCAGGCGCTGTTCACCGAAGCCGGGGGCCTTGCGGTGGGCAACCCCGTCATCGTGTCGGGCATGAAGGTCGGCACCGTGTCGGATGTGAAGCTGCGCCACGGCGACGCTCTGGTGACGTTCGCGATGAGGGGCAACGTCCTGCTCGGGTCGGAGACCTCCGCGCACATCCGCACCGGCACACTGCTGGGCGAGCGGATGCTGACGGTGGAATCGGCCGGCAGCGGCACGATGCATCCGATGACTCTGATTCCCGTCTCACGCACCTCTTCGCCGTATTCGTTGACCGAAGCGGTCAGTGACCTGACATCGGACACGGCCGGCACCAACACCGCGGCGCTGAATCAGTCGTTGGACACGCTGGCGGCGACACTCGACCAGATCGCACCCCAGATGGGGCCGGCATTCGACGCGCTCACCCGGCTATCCCGCACCCTCAACGGTCGCAACAAGAACCTGGGCGAGCTGTTCAAGAGTGCCGGCGACGTCACCGGGATACTTTCCGAACGCAGCATGCAGGTCAACAAGCTCATCCTCAACTCCGATTCCCTGCTGCAAGTGCTGGTGGCACGCCGGCAAGAGATCGTGGACCTGCTGGCCAACACCTCCGCGGTGGCCAAGCAGCTGACCGCGTTGGTGCACGACAACGAAGCCACCTTGGCACCGACGCTGGAGCGGCTGAATCGGGTGACCGGGGTGCTGGAGAAGAACCGCGACAATATCGCCAAAGCGCTGCCAGGCCTCGCCAAGTTCGAGATCACGGTCGGTGAGGCCATCGCCGGTATGTACGCCTACCAGGCGTTCGCCCCGAACTTCCTTATCCCGCAACTCTTCCAGGAGTTGTTCGACTACCTCTGGGGATTCCGCACCTTCGATCCTGCCAAGGGCCCCGGTTTCCCGTCGCCGGTACCTCGGGCGCTGACCCCCTGGCCGTACAACTCCATTCCAATGTGCCCTGGCTGCACGTTGGGCGGACGGATCGGAGGATCGCAGTGATTTCTGGGGCCTCTCGGATCCCGCGCAAGCGGCTGGCGGCCGTGACGGCGGTCGCCCTGGTCGGGCTGCTGGTCGTCGGAGCCGCCGTGGTCGTCCGCAATACGTTCTTCGGTCAGAAGACGATCACCGCCTACTTCACCACCGCCACCGCGATCTATCCCCATGACGACGTGCGGGTTTCGGGTGTCAAAGTCGGCAGCATCAAATCCATTCAGCCGCAGGGCACGCAGGCCAAGATGATCCTCAAGGTCGACCACGACGTGCCGATTCCGGCGGACGCGAAGGCGGTGATCGTCGCCTCGAACCTGGTGTCCGCCCGCTACGTTCAACTCTCGCCAGCCTATCGGGACAGCGGACCGGTCATGCGCGACGGCGCAGTCATACCGGTCGAGCGGACCGCGGTGCCGGTCGAGTGGGACGAGGTCAAAACCCAGTTGATGCGGCTGGCAACGGATTTGGGACCCAAGAGTGGTGTTTCGGGCACATCGGTCGGTCGGTTCATCGACAGCGCCGCCAACGCCCTCGACGGCAACGGTGACAAGCTGCGGCAAACACTCGGTCAGCTGTCAGGCGTGGGCCGGATCCTGGCCAACGGCAGCGGCAACATCGTCGACATCATCAAAAACCTGCAGACCTTCGTCGGCGCGCTGCGCGACAGCAATGTGCAGATCGAGCAGTTCAACGGTCGCCTGGCCACGCTCACCAGCGTCGTCAACGACAGCAAATCCGACCTGGACGCGGCGCTGACCGATTTGTCGACGGCGGTCGGCGAGGTGCAGCGCTTCGTCGCGGGGACGCGCAACCAGACCAGCGAGCAGATTGCCCGGTTGGCCGACGTCACCCAGAACCTGGTCGATCACCACATGGCCCTGGAAAACATTCTGCACGGCGCGCCGAATGCCTTCGGCAACTTCTTCAACGACTACAACGCCGACACCGGAACCATCGTGGGAGGATTCGGGCTCATGAACATGGCGAATCCCACCTGGGGCGGTCAAGTTCTGCTGGGCGTACCGGGCTGCACGCAGATCGGCGCCATCGGCAACATCACCTCGGTCGAATCGGGCAAGCTGTGCTCCCTGTTCCTCGGTCCCGGATTGCGGCAGACCAACTTCAACAACTCGCCAATTCCCATCAACCCGTTCATTGCCAAGTCGATTGACCCGGCCAGGGTTCTCTACACCGAACCGCGCCTGGCGCCTGGCGGTGAGGGACCGAAACCCGCAGCACCCGAAATCCCGCCCGCGGTGTCGGCCTACACCGGCCTGCCGGGCGACCCGGTGGGTCCGCCGGGGGCCGTACCGCCGGCGCGGATCCCGGGCGCGGCGATGCCGCTGCCGCCCCCACCGTCGACACCGGTGCCCCCACCGCCGGCGCCGAGCGCGTCGGAGATGCTGCTGCCGGCAGACGGGCCGCAGCAATGATCGCGCGGGTAGCGGCACGGCGAGTGTTCACCGTCGGCTGTTGCGTGGTGTTGACGGCGACCGGATGCGCTTTCCACGGCCTGAATTCACTACCGCTGCCCGGCGCGGTCGGGCGCGGGCCGGGGGCCAACATCTACCACGTCGAGCTCCCGAATGTCGGGACGATGGAGTCGAATTCGCCGGTGATGATCGACGACGTCGTCGTCGGCAGTGTCGGTGCGATGAGGGTGCAAGGCTGGCACGCCGACGTCGAGATCTCGGTCAAGCGCGACGTGGTGGTCCCGGCCAACGTGGTTGCCACCGTCGGTCAGACCAGCCTGCTGGGCTCGATGCACGTCGAGCTCAATACTCCGCTGGGCCAGCAGGGAAGCGGACGGCTGCAGCCGGGCGCCACCATCCCGCTGAGCCGGTCGTCGGCCTACCCGTCGACGGAGCAGACGCTGTCGTCGCTGGGCGCGGTCGTCAACGGTGGTGGCCTGGGACAGATCGGCGATGTCATCCACAATTTCTCGGCCGCCCTGTCCGGCCACGAGGGTGCGGTGCGCGATCTGATCACCCGCCTGGACACGTTCGTCGGAACTCTGGATGACCAGCGGGACAACATCGTTGCGTCGATTCAGGCGCTGAATCGGCTGTCGGCCACCTTCGCGGACCAACGCGACGTTGTCACCGACGCGCTGCGCAAGATTCCGCCGGCGCTCGAGGTGCTAGTCAAGGAGCGGCCTCGTCTGACGGCTGCGCTGGATCACCTTCGCGTGTTCAGCAACACCGCCAACCGGCTGGTCAACGACGCGCAGGCCGACCTGGTGAGGAACCTCAAAAACTTGGAGCCGACGATCAAGGCGCTCGCCGACGTCGGACCGGATTTCGGCGCGGCCATCGCGGCGTCGTTCGTGTTCCCGTTCACCCAGAACTTCGTCGACCGAGCGGTCCGGGGCGACTTCTTCAACCTGCATTTCGATTTCGACCTGACGATCCCACGACTCAAGAAGAGTTTGCTCCTGGGGACCCACTGGGGGCAGCTGGATATGCCCATTCCACCGGTGCCCGGCGATCCGTACCGCCTCAATTACACGCTCGACCCCTTGCATAACCCGTTGCGGCCACCGTGGGTCGATCCCGACGCGTTGCCACTGCCCCCGCCGCCTCCGGGTGCGGTGCCGGGGCCGGGGCCGGGGAACTATGGACCGCGGCCCGGGCCGGCACCGGCGCCTGACGCGAGTCTTGGTCAAACGCCACCGCCGGCGGAGGCACCTTCGACGGAAGCGGGTGGATAGATGCTGACGCGCTTCGTTCGTATCCAGCTGGCGGTCTTCGCGGTCGCCGGGACCATCGGCGTGATCGCGATGGTTCTCTTCTACATCCAAGCACCGACCCTGCTGGGCATCGGCCGGATGACGGTGACCCTGGAATTGCCGGCCACCGGTGGCCTCTACCAGTTTTCCAACGTGACCTACCGCGGGGTTCAGCTCGGCAAGGTCACCGCGGTGGGTTTGACGCCGACGGGCGCGAAAGCGACGCTCTCGCTGAGCACTTCACCCAAAGTCCCCGCGGACCTGACGGCGGAGGTGCTCAGCGTCTCGGCGGTGGGCGAACAGTACGTGGACCTGCGGCCCAAAACCAATTCGCCGCCCTACCTACATGACGGCTCGGTAATCTCCGTGCGCGACACCACGATTCCGCAGCCCGTCGCCCCGATGCTCGAGCAGGTCAATGCGTTGGTCCAAAGCATCCCGAAGACCAAACTCGGCCAATTGCTCGACGAATCCTTCGAGGGCTTCAACGGCACCGGTTATGACCTGGGGTCGCTGATCGATTCCTCGAAGACGTTGTCCCGCGACGCCAACGGCGTCGTCGACCGCACCCGTGCCCTCACCGAAGACACCGGGCCACTGCTGGACACCCAGGCGCACACCACCGATTCGATCAGAAAGTGGGCGCATAGCTTCGCCGGCATCTCGGATGTCTTGGTGAACAACGATTCCCACTTCCGGACCATCCTGCAGAACGGTCCTGACACCGCGAACGAAGCATCCCGGCTCCTCGAACAGATCAAGCCGACGCTGCCGGTGTTGCTCGCCAATCTGACCACCATCGGGCAGATCGGCGTCACCTACCACCCTTCGATCGAGCAGCTGCTGGTATTGCTGCCGTCGGGGGTTGCCATCGAGCAGGCCGCTACCGGTGAAAACCATCCCGACGGTAGGGCTTACGGAGACTTCGCGGCCACGGTCGACGATCCACCCATCTGCACGGTCGGCTTCATGCCGCCCAACACCTGGCGATCCCCGGACGACCTGTCCGACATCGACACACCGGACGGGTTGTACTGCAAACTCCCGCAGGATTCACCGATCGCGGTACGCGGTGCCCGCAACTATCCCTGCATGGGCCACCCGGGCAAGCGCGCGCCCACCGTCGAAATCTGCAACAGCGACAAGCCGTACATGCCGTTGGCGATGCGCCAGCACACCACCGGACCCTACCCACTGGATCCGAACCTGATCTCCCAGGGCGTGCCGCCCGATGACCGGATTACCGTCAACGACAGGATCTTCGGCCCGGTCGAAGGAACGCCGCTGCCCCCGGGGGCGGTGCCGCGCGGCGACGCGGCGGGGCCGCGGGGAGAAAATCCACCACCTGGCACGGTGGGAGCAGCCGTACCCCCCGTGCCGTCGTCGGGACCGACGCTGGCGCCGATGACGAGAATGTCGGCTGACATACCGTCTTTTGCGCCACTCGATGTCGCTGCACCGGGCGAGCTTCCGGCGCCGCAGCCACCACCACCGGCGCCCGCACTAGAGCCCACACCGCCGGATCAGGTCGACGGTGGACAACCCCAGGCCGCGCCAAGCTCGTTCGGGGCCGACGCATCTAAGCCCGCGCCCTCGGTCGTGGTGGCCAAGTATGACCCGCACACCGGTCGTTATGTCGGCCCGGACGGAAAGTTGTACCAGCAGTCTGATCTCGTTGCTCCGAAAGCGCCCAAGACGTGGAAGGACATGATTCCCACCTGAATTCGCGCTGAGGCGATTCGGGCAGCGAAGCGACCCGAGGGGTGGGGCTAAAGCTACGAGGAGCTTACGGCCGCTGGGTCAGGAAAGCTGGTCCAGGCGCAGTGGCATCGCGATATCAAGCCACTGGTTCTGCCCGCAGGCACCGCTGGGGCCGACCGTCTTTTCCTTACCCGAGAAGACTCGAGACCCGAGTTGCCATCCGCCATTGTCGTTTACGGGGTAGAAAAAGGAGGTCTGCACCCCGGTGAACGTGCTGCCGTCTTCACATCGTTCCCAGTTCGGCACTTCGCGTCGCACCTTCCACATCTCCCCATCGGTCATGTACAGCGGCGCGGTCCAGCCCTGGTCGCTCGTCACCTGGCCATGGCATTCCAGGGTTGAGTCGCACGTCGAGCTGATGGTCCACGTTTGGTAGACCGTCGGCTCACCCTTGTACTGGTCGTTCGTCTGGGCATAGTCGCCGATGGACGTGACACGGAAAGTTCCGTTGATGGCGACGTCTTCTTTGGTTATGGCCCGGGCCGTGGGGGCAGTACTCAAACCGCCGAATGCGGTGGCAGCCACCAGCGTTGCGATGGTGAGCGTTTTGGCTGAACGCATCAGGTGCTCCTCGAAGCGCGTAATCCGAGAGTGCCGATGGCACCTTTTCGCCGTCGGTTGCGGCGTTCTCGAGCGATGACGTTACACCGCTTCGCCCGGCCCGGTAACGGTTAGGACAAGATCTGCCGCGTCAGCCGGACGGGACGAATTTCGAGATCAGCCAGGAACCGTCGACTTTTGTCAGCGAGACGAGGACGCTGCTCTGCGTCTTCTCGGGATCCTTCTTTTGCACGCTTGCCGTGGTCTGGTCGACGAAAACCAGCACGGTGGCCGAATCCGGATGCAATTCCGAGACCGCGGCCCGAACCACCTTGGCGCTCGCGGTCAGTTGCCCCTTCTGCGCCGTCGGCGCGACCACCTCGTCGGCGAATTTGCTGTAATAGGCGAGAAAGTCGCCGGTGAGATGGGATTTCGCGTTGTCGAAATCGCGGTTCAAGTGTTCGTACGAATACGACAACGCCGCCACGGCACCGTCTGACGCCGCCCGGATTGCCCGGTGCGCCGCCGCGTCACCGACCTGCTGATCCGCCCGATACACAAAGAAATACACGCCGGCAGCGACTCCCACCGCGGCAATAGCCAACGCTGTCGCAACGATCGAACGCCACCTCGCCAGATACCGGTGGGGCCGACGCCGAATCGCCACCAGTCGGCGCGAGCGTGCCGGTCCCTCGCCGGAGGGTGGCGCCTTTACGTCGTCGACCGCGTCGTCCGTGCCGTTCGGCGATGAGCCATGTTCGACAGTCATCGCAAGAACTCGATTTTCGACATCTTGAGATGGCCGTCATCGCGGTCCATGTTGACGCTGAGCCGAAACAAGGCCGGTGGCGGTTTGGCGTTATCCGGCCCCGTGGGAGTCGTTTTCGCCGCCACCAGCACGACTCCGGAGTTGTCGCTCAACGACTGGACGGCGACGGCTTCGATGGTCACCTTGGTACCGACCTTCGTTTCCTCGGCCTTGTTGACTATCAGGGGAGACAGCACGGATAGCTGGTTCTTCTGGTCGCCGGTGGAGGCATCGATTGCGCGCTGGACATCCTCCTTGGCGTGGTCGGGGTCGATCGACATGAATGCCGTGACCCCTTGCCGGGCCGCCGCACTGAGTTCCGCGGCGAGTTGGCGATTGTGCACCGCGGTGTGGTGCTGCCACAGCATGTAGCCCGTCGCGGCGACAGACGTGGAGACGAGCATGATCCCGACGCCAACAGCGATTGTTTTCCGCGCCGGGCGCCGCAGCCACCCCGGCCGCCGCAGCCATCCGGGACGTCGCAACCGAAGCCGTTTGCGGGTCGACTTCGCGGCGCGCTGCTCGTCACTTTGGGCATCGTCGGCGCCCCCGGTTTCGGCTGCGCGCAATTTTGCGAGGCGTTCGCGGGCCGCTTCGGCGCGCGCTTCGGCCTTGGCGACTTCGTCTTCTGCGTCCGCTTCTGATGCGGCCGCTACGTCGCTTTCGGTCCCTGCGCTGGACGGTGGTTCGTCGGGATCGCTCACATCCCTCGGGTCACCACAATCGTCGGCGCTGGGCCCCTTCGGATCGTGCACAGAGAAGCACCTTATCACTGAGGGCTGAGCGCAAACGCCGTCGTCGGATGGCTCCTCACATGCGGAAATGCTCATTTGCCGGCGAGCGGGGAGGGTGGCCTTCTTGGTCGTCTTGCGCCGATCGCAGTGCGGTCCAAGTGATCTTCTCCAACCAGGAGAATTTTCTTTTCAGGTATGGCAGAGTAATCGGGTGCGATCAATCGTGGCTCTGGTTGCCGCGTTGCTGGGCGCCTGTGTGGTAGCGGCGCCGCCAGCCTCGGCAGGACCGACTGTCTGCGACTACCCCGCCTGCACCCCGGGCATCATGCCCCATCAGGTTCTAGGCGCGCCGTGTGACAACACCACCTACTATGCCTTCGGTGTCGCCGACGGATACGTTTCCTTCGCCTCGGAACCCGGACGGTTGATGTTTTGCGGCTCGCCGAGGCGATACCAGCCTCGGTGGTTCCGCTCCCCGCCCATGGCTGGGGTCAAAGAAGAAAACGCCGACTGCACGAACTATCTGAACTATGTCGCGCAGGCGCCCGATGGCCTATTCCTGATCTGTATTGCTCACGACGGCATATCGAGCTGGGTCCGCGCCGACACGTAGCCGCGTCAGTCACGGCTCTGTCGAGGCAGGCCGAGCAGCCGGCGGCTCAAATCGGTGACCCGATCGAGCAAGGTCTCGTCGTCGATATCGGCGACCAGCGGATGCATCACTGCGGTGCTGAGCGCGCCGGAGAACATCGCCGCCTCGATCCGCCCGTCGAGACCCGCATCGCTCAGCAGCACCCGATACAGGCGGTCCATGAAAAGTTGAAACGGCTTGTGCTCGGCCAGCAATCGGACGACGACGGGGTCAAATTGCAGCGTGCGCACCAGCCGGCGGTCGCGGACGGCCATCTCAATCACGCCCACCAACAAGGCATCTCGCGCTTGAGGTCCGTCGTCGTAGGCCTCGGCCGCCTCGAGCGCCGGCGCCAGGCGGCCGAGTTCGCGTTCGGTTACGGCGATGACGATCTGTTCTTTGGTCCGGAATTGATGGTAGACAGCAGCTTTCGTGATCCCGACGGCGTCGGCAATCATCTGCAGCGACGTACCGCTGACCCCGTGGGTGGCGATCAGATCCAACGCCGCATCAAGCACCCGCGTACGGGCCGCGCTGTGCGCGATCAGCCAGAACTGCTCATCGGTGACCGGCCGCCGTGCTGTTCCCACGCACCGAGACTAGACGACGCTATTGACCGTGGCTAGCCGATCGGCTAGCTTCGCTCACTAGCCGAGCTCTTGCGGTTATTTCGTGCGGGGAAGGAGAACCGATGCCCGACGTCGGCGGAAACGATGCAGGCGGTCACCAATCTGCGCGCGCCGCGCACCGGCGGTCCGACGGCGAGTTGATCCTGCTCTGGACATTGCCGGTGGCGCTGATTCTGTGGATCGCCTCGTTTTTCCTGTTTCCGGGTTTCAATCCGCCGATGTCACCCACCATGCCGGCGGATCAGGTTGCCGCGTTCTATCGCGATCCGGCCCACCTGCCCGAGATCCGCTACAGCATGATCCTGTTCAACTGGTTCGGCGTGTGCCTGGTTCCGATTCTGGCGCTGATCGTGCTGCAGATCCGCCGCATGGCACACCGGACGCCGATCTTCTCGTATGCGATGTTGGGTTGTGTGGCCGGCGGTCCGACACTGTTCCTCGTCGCCAACGTCTGCTGGCTGCTCGCCGCCTTTCGCCCGGAACGCAGCCCGGCGCTGACCCAGCTGCTCAATGATTTGGCTTGGATGACCTTCACCATCCTCGTTCCATTTCTGATCGGGCAAAGTGTAATCCTGGCCTTGGCAATCTATTTCGATAGTCAGCCGCGTCCCGTATTTCGGCGCTGGGTGGCCCATTTCAATCTGGTGGTGGCGGCCGCGCTGGTTCCCGCCGCCTTCGTCGGCGTGTCGTTGACCGGTCCGCTGGCGTGGGACGGGTTCTTGTCCTTCTGGGTCAAAAACGTTGCGATCGCGGTCTGGATCGTCGTGATGGGCGTGGTGTTGGGGCAAGCCGTCTACCGAGAGCGCGCCGAGAACGCCGGGCGCGAAGGGGAATTGGTCAACGCATGAGCGCGGTGATCGCACCGCCGACAGCGCCGGCCACACCGCCCGTGGGACCGTTGCGTCAGCGGCTCGCCTGGCATCTGCGGCACAACCCCAAGCGCGAACTCTGGCTGGCGTGGTGGACGCTCGTCGTGTTCTACAACATCTTCTTTCCGATGTTTTTCATCGTGGCCCAAGTCCAGCCGCCGCCGCAGCCCACGTGGGACCTCGCGACGCAGGCCCACTGGTTCTCCGAGCGCCACCTCGGCATACCGTTCGGCTTCGGCGTCATCTTCGCCATCAGCGGCATGATCGCGATCAACAACGCCCTCATCGCGTATTCGATGCGGCGCATGTCCGTCAGCCCCGCGTTCGGCTACACCTATCTGGTCATCTACTCGCTCAGCGCGGTTCCCGGCATGCTGCTGCTCAACATCGCGCTGATCGTGGGGACGCTGCGACCCGAGCGAGACCCCGAAGCGCTCGGTTGGCTCTACGACTTCGCGTTCCTGTCCTTCGACGGAACCATGGGGGTCTTCCTGATCGGTTCGCTGATCTGGATGGTCGCGATCCTGCTCGACAAGAATCGCGTGTTCCCCAAATGGTTTGGCTATCTCAACCTGTGCAACGCGCTGACCGAGGTCGTCGTGGCGCCGTGCTGGATCTTTCGGCGGGGCATCCTGGCCTGGAACGGCCAGATCGCCTGGTGGCTGGACATGGTGGTGTTCGGCATCTACCAAGTCACGTTCATCGTCATGCTGTTTCAGATGATCCGGCGCGAAGACTTCGGTACCGGGCCGCTGCCCGACCGCGCCAGCAAGGAGGCGACCGGCCGATGACGGACCTCGCCGACCGGAACAAGCGCGCCGTGCCGGGCCAGCCGGACATGTGGGCCTTCGTGCTGTTCGAAACACTGGTCTTCACAGCGTATTTCGGGTTCTACCTGTTCTACCGCGCCCACAATCCCGAGCTTTTCATGCACTCGCAAGCACACCTGGATTTGCGGATCGGGGTCTTCAACACCCTCGTCTTGCTGCTGAGCTCATGGTCGGTGGCGCGCTGCGTTCAGTCGGCACGTGCCGGCGCCTACCGCGCGGCGCTGCGAGACGTGTACATCACGGCCGCGTTCGCCGCGGTTTTCCTCTTTTTCAAGGTGTTCGAGTGGGCCCGGTTGGTCGGCATCGGAAACGGATTCGACAGCAACGACTTCTTCACCTACTACTTCTTTCTCACCGGCATCCACTTCGTGCACCTGCTGATCGGCTTTGTGGCGCTCGGCGTCATCGTCTACCAGATCCGCAGGGCGGCGCGAAAAGCCCAGGAGCCCACGGAAGCCCAGCAACTCGTCGAAACCTGCGCTACCTATTGGCACACCGTTGATTTCCTGTGGGTGCTGATCTTTGCGCTGCTGTACGTGGTGAGGTGATCGGAATCAAATTCAACAAGCGGCTGATGATCGTATGGCTCGTCCTCTCGGCGCTCACGCTCGCCTACCTATGGATAGATCACTCCGCGGGCGGATTGTTGAAGTCCAGCGCGCTGGTGACGTCGAGCGTCATCGTGATCGCACTCATCAAGGTGCGCATCATTTTTCGCGAGTTCATGGAGGTGCGAAACGCTCCAGTCCTGCTGTGCCGGCTCACCGATGCCTGGGTGGCGCTGATCGGCGTCGTCCTGCTCGGCTGCTATTTCGTCGGCATGCAGGTCTGACTCAGGCCACGGGCGCGATCGCGTCGGCGGTCGTGAACGTCAGGTGCAGCTCGCTCAAACCGCGCAGGATGTACGTCGGCTCGTAGGTGTAGCGACGTTCGGTGGCCGGCCCGTGATGGGCTTCGTTGATTTCGATGTGCGGCATCCGATCCAGGATCCGCTCGATCGAGACCCGTCCCTCCACGCGGGCCAGCGGTCCGCCGGGGCAGGAGTGGACACCGCGGGCGAACGCCATGTGCTCGCGCACATTTTTGCGGCGCAGGTCGAACTCATGCGGGTTGTCGAACCGGCGGGGATCGCGGTTGGCCGCTCCCGGCAGGATCATCACCACGGTGCCGGCGGGGATGTCGACACCGCCGATGGTGGTCGCCTTGCGGGCCAGACGTGAGTCGCTCTTCACCGGGCTGTCCATGCGCAACGATTCCTCGATGAACCCGGGGATCAGGCTGCGGTCCTCACGCAACTGCTGCTGGATCTCGGGACGGTCGCCGATCACCTGCAGGGCGGCGCTGAGCAGCTTGGCCGTGGTTTCCTGCCCGGCGGCGAACAGGAACGTCGCCGAGCGGACGACCTCGATCACCGGCGGAGTCGATCCGTCCGGGTACTTCGCTTCCGCCAGGGAGGTCAGCACGTCGCCGCGCGGCTCGCGCCGCCGGTCTTCGATGTAGTGGCAGAACTTGTCGTCGAGCCACTCCAGCGGGTTGATGCCGACCGACTCGTGGTCCAGGGCGCCTACCCGTGCCTCGGGACGGTCGGCACCCAAGACCTTGCGGAACTCCTTGTGGTCCTCCTCCGGCACGCCGAGCAGGTCGGCGATCACCAGGGTGGCGAATGGCTTGGAATATTCGGCGATGAATTCGCACTCACCGAGGCTCAGGAACTCGTCGAGCTGGCTGTCGGCGAGGCGCCACATGAACTCCTCGTTCTGCTTGAGCCGGCTCGGGGTCAGCAGCTTGGCCAGCACCGAACGGGCTTTGGTGTGATCCGGCGGGTCCATGGTCACCATGTGCTCGTACATGGGGAACGAACTGCGATGCGCATCGATCTGGGCGCTGATGTCGTCACCTTCGGGGGTGAACGGGAGCGGTGGGAACGGCCCGCCGAGCGCGACGATGTTCGAGAAGGTCTCGGGGTCCTTGTAGATCTCGCAGGCTTCGTCATAGCCGGTGATCGCAACGACGCCGTAGTGCGGCAGCCGCAGCACCGGGTTCTGGCTGCGTAGATAGTCGAAGTACGGGTGCGGATCTGGGACCAGAGACGGATCGGTGAAGAAATCGATCGACTCGAACGTGCTCATCGGATTGCGTCTCCCTGGGCTGGGTTTTACCGGTGGTATCGCCGGCAAGCGGTACCGCCGCGGTGATCTCGAAATCGAAAATGTGCTGAGCACCTGCTTAGCATGGCGGTAATGTCAGGGTCAAGATCACCGCGCCGCGCCACGATACGATCCGTGTGGTCGGCACGGGATGGCACACAGTACGGAGCAGGGACATGACATCTGCCCGCAGGATCGGGGCGCCGGACGCGAAGAATCGCGCGTTGTTGCTCGATGCCGCCGAGCAACTGATGCTCGAAGAGGGCTACGCCGCGGTGACGTCGCGGCGCCTGGCAAACAAGGCCGGGCTGAAGCCTCAGCTGGTCCACTACTACTTCCGCACCATGGAAGAGCTGTTCCTGGAAGTCTTCCGGCGTCGGGCGGAAGAGGCGCTCGTAGCGCACGCGCAAATGCTGAAGTTGCCCCAGCCGCTGTGGGCGTTGTGGCGATTCGGCACCGATCCCGCCTTCACGCGGATTTCCATGGAATTCATGGCGCTGGCCAACCACCGCAAGGACATGCGGGCCGAAATCGCCTACTACGCAGAGCGTTTCCGGGAAGAACAGCGCCAGGCGGTGGCGGCGGCGCTGGATCGCTACGGCTCCAGAATTCAGGACGAAGGCCAGGACATCGAGATCGCCCCGGTGGTGTGGACGGTGCTGATGAGCAGCCTGTCGCGTTTTCTGGTGCTCGAGCAGGCGATCGGTATGTCCGCCGGCCACGCGGAAACCGTGGAACTGGTCGAGAGCTATCTGCGGCGCCTGGAAGGCGAACCGCAGCCGATCGAGGGTGTGCCGGAGACCTGGGTGGTTCACCAATTCCGCAGCGAGCAGAGCACACCTTTGGCGCCATCCTTGGACACGACGACGGCTCCGTCTACCGCCAAGTCGCAATGAAGGTTCGGCGTCCCGGGTTCGGTCCCCGTGCTCGCCACGACCATCGCGTACACGTCGGGTTTTGACAGTTCCAGCTCGTAACTCCACGGCTTGCCGGGGGCGAGGTCGATGTCGGCGTGCGGCGTGAACGCGTAGGGGTTGTGACTGTAGTCGGCGAAGATGGCCGGCTCATGATCCAGGTAATAGATGCTGGTGTAAATCGGATTCTGCGTGGACACCGTGTACTTGACGTGATGCATGACGGCTTCGTCGGCATGTGCGTGGCCGCTTCCCGCCAGCACGCCGGCTGCCACCAAGAGGGAAGCCGACGACACGACGGACCCGATGCCCATCGCCGTCCTCAGATTGATGGTCATGACGCTCCTCCGGCTGACGGGCGAGGTTTGCTGTTGCGGGTCATGACCCGTTCCGCGGCCTGCCAGTGCGGGTCGGCAACCCAGAGCCGTGCAAAGGATGCTATCGCCTCCTCAGGGGAAACTCCGCGGATTACGCGCTTTATCTCCGTCGCCGGCTGACGGGCGAGCGACCGGGCCACCGAACGCCACCCTGCGTCGGCCGAGTCGAAAGCGGCGCGCGGCAAGACCCGATCTATCAGGCCGATCTGCTCGGCGGCCGCCGCGCTGAGCGCGGTTCCCGAGCCGGCCAACAGGAGCGCCTTACTCTTTCCGACCAGCGCGGCCAACCGCTCGGCCCCGCCCCAGGCCGGCATGATCTCGAGCTGCACTTGGTTGAAGGCGATCTTGATGTCGTCGGCGGCCACCCGGATATCGGCGGCGACGGCGACCTCGGCGCCCCCGCCGAACGCATGACCGTTGAGCGCGGCGACGACGGGAGCGGGGAAGTCTGCCAGCTGATCGCAGATGGACCGCATCCGCCGGGCCATTGCCGCGGCGCCGGATTCGGTCCGCAGCGCGCTCAATTCCTTGAGGTCACCGCCGGAGACGAAAGCGTGCTCTCCGGCGCCCTTGATCACCAGCGCGTGGGCGCCCGCCGCCGCATCGATCGCCTTCTCCAGCTGGTCCATGGTGTCCAGGCCAATGGCGTTTCGCGCGTGCGGGCGGTCGATGGTGAGCACCGCCAACCCGTCGTCGATCTCCAGGTCCACCATGCGTTATCGCTCCTCGACAACCACCCGATATTGGCATTCTCTTTTCGCGAGAATAACATCATCGCTGCAGGCCCAAGAATTTTCGTCGGGAGATGGAGGTGACTCGGTGCGGAACCGAACAGTGGCCACCGCCGCGGTCCTCGCCGCTGCCTTGCTGGGGGCATGCGCGTCGCACCCACCAACCCACATCTCCAGCTCGGCGTCGGTGACCGTGAACGGTATCGACCGAAACTTCCACATCGTGAAGTGCGGTCAATTGCAGTGGACGCGGACGATCGACATCGGCAGCGAATTCTCCGGCGCCAAGGTCATCGTCGACGAGGGCGAGCAACCGGCGACGACCCAGTCTGTGCACATCCGGAACGTGGGCGGGTTCAGCGGGATGTATTCCCGGGGCGGCGACGGCAGCGCCGACATGAGCAT
Organism: Mycobacterium sp. NTMscope_MAC_269; assembly: GCF_976985695.1. Classification (NCBI taxonomy): domain Bacteria; kingdom Bacillati; phylum Actinomycetota; class Actinomycetes; order Mycobacteriales; family Mycobacteriaceae; genus Mycobacterium; species Mycobacterium sp. NTMscope_MAC_269. Next base: position 3,495,449 of record NZ_OZ335668.1, on the reverse strand, counting down.
GACCGGCGACAAGTTCACCATCAGCGGCACCGCCAACGGCTACAAGACCGACAAATCGAATGAACCGGCCACCGCCACGTTCAAGATCGTCGTGACGTGCTGACACCGTGCCGAACCGGGCGCGGCGGGGCCCACGTTGCGGTTGGGCACCTGTAGAGAATAGTATTCTCACAAATTGCAAAGGAGGATCTCATGGGCCAGTTGTCGCACAAAGTGGACGTCCCGTTCCCGATCTTTGACGCGGATAATCATCTCTACGAGCCGCCGGAGGCGCTGACAAAGTTCCTGCCCAAGGAGTACAAGGACTACGTCCAGTACGTGCAGATCAACGGGCGCACCAAGATCGCCATCCGCGGCCAGATCAGCAACTACATTCCTAACCCGACCTTCGAGGTCGTCGCCCGGCCGGGTGCATGGGAGGAGTACTTCAAGTACGGCAACCCGGACGGCAAGAGCAAGCGCGAGCTGTTCGGTGAGCCGATGCGCGCCATCCCGGCGTTCTTCGAGCCCGGCCCGCGCTTGGAGACGATGAACCAGCTGGGTCTGGACAAGACGCTGATGTTCCCGACCTTGGCCAGCCTGTTGGAAGAGCGGCTGCGTGACGACCCGCTGGCCATCCACGTGCTGGTGCACGCGCTCAACGAATGGCTGGACGAGGTCTGGGGCTTTAACTACCAGAACCGCATCTTCACCACACCCGTCATCACCTTGCCGATCGTCGAGAAGGCGATCGAGGAGCTGGAATGGGCGGTCAAGCGTGGTGCCCGCGCCATCCTGGTGCGCCCCGCTCCGGTCCCCGGCTTCCGCGGTCCGCGGTCGTTCGCGGTGCCCGAGTTCGACCCGTTCTGGGAGCGGGTCGTCGAGCACGACGTGCTGGTCGGCATGCACTCTTCCGACAGCGGCTACTCCCGGTACACCTCCGAGTGGGACGGCGCCGACCAGGAGATGCTGCCGTTCCAGACCAACGCGATGGGCATCCTCAACGAGTGGCGGCCGATCCAGGACTCGGTGGGCTCGTGGGTCATTCACGGCGCGCTCTACCGGCACCCGAAGCTGAAGGTCGCGATCGTCGAGGCCGGTTCGAAGTGGATGACCCCGCTGCTGGACGGCCTGGCCGAAGTCTTCCGGAAAGCCCCGGAGGCGTTCCCGAGCGACCCGGTCGAGATGGTCAAGAGCCGGATTCACGTCAGCCCGTTCTTCGAGGACGGCATCGACGATCTGGTCAACCTCGTCGGTGTCGATCAGGTGCTCTACGGCTCGGACTGGCCACACCCCGAGGGGCTGGCGGAGCCGACGTACTACATCGAGGCGCTGTCGCACCTGAAGCCGGAAGATCAGGCAAAGATCATGGGCGGCAACCTCGGTCGACTTGTCACGGTGTGACGCCAGCCAGTCAACCCGGGCGGTGACGATGCAGAGCGCGAAGCGCGATGAGGAGGAACCGGCCAATGTGAGATGGCGGTGACGATGCAGAGCGCGAAGCGCGATGAGGAGGAACCGGCCAATGTGAGATGGCGGTGACGATGCAGAGCGCGAAGCGCGATGAGGAGGAACCGGCCAATCTGAGATGGCAGACCATCCCCGAGATGGTCTTGAGCGCGGCGGACCGCTTCGGCGATGCGGAAGCGATCGTCGACGGTCCGCTGCGCCTCACCTTCACCGAAGTTGTCGAGCGGATACGTTGTGCCGCAGGTTCTTTCGCTGACCTCGGCATCGGTAAGGGTGACCGCGTCGCGATCTGGGCGCCGAACTCGGCCGAATGGATCATCGCGGCGTTCGGGTTGCTCACGGCGGGCGGCGTGCTCGTCCCGGTCAACACACGCTTCAAGACCGAGGAAGCCGGCGACATCATCGTCCGCAGCAAGGTGAAGGCCGTCCTGGTCCAAAAGGGGTTTTTGGACCAGGATTACACTCTGTCCACTTCGAAGCCCTTCGGGCTCCCGCCGGTCATCGATCTGAAGTCCGACTTTTTGTCCAGCGGTTCGCCATTCGAGCGGCCGGTCGCCGGCACCGACATCTCCGACATCATCTTCACGTCGGGCACGACCGGGCGCCCCAAGGGGGCGATGCTCAATCACGGCCAGACGCTGCGGATGTATGAGGAGTGGGCGACGCTCGCGGATCTGCGCGAGGGCGATCGGTACTTGCAGATCAACCCTTACTTTCACACGTTCGGCCTGAAGGCGGGGCTGGTCACATCATTCCTGCGCGGCGCCACGATGCTGCCGGTCGCGGTCTTCGACATCGACACGGTGGTGGATCTCATTGAGCACGAACGCATCACGATGCTCCCCGGGCCGCCGACGCTGTACCACTCCTTGCTGGGCGTCGGTGACAAGTCCAAGCTGTCGACGCTGCGCGCCGCGGTGACCGGCGCCGCCGACATCCCGGTCGAGCTGGTCCGTCGCATCCACGGCGAACTGCCGTTCGAGACGTTGATGACCGGCTACGGGCTCACCGAGGCCGGCAACGTCACGCTGTCCCGGCCCGGGGATTCCTTCGAGGATGTCGCGACCACCGCGGGACTGCCCTGCGACGGCGTCGAGGTGCGCATCGCCGACGACGGCGAGGTGGTGGTGCGCGGCTACGGCGTCATGCAGGGCTACCTCGACGACCCCGCCGCCACCGCCCAGGCGATCGACGCCGAGGGGTGGCTGCACACCGGCGATCTGGGAAGTTTCGACGACACCGGCCGGCTGCGCATCGTCGGCCGCAAGAAGGACATGTTCATCGTCGGGGGGTTCAACGCCTACCCCGCCGAGATCGAGGGCTTCCTGCTCAACCATCCCGCCGTCGCGCAGGCGGCCGTCATCGGTATCCCCGACGAGCGGATGGGCCAGGTGGGCAAGGCGTTCGTGGTCCGCAAGGGCGAGGTCGGTGCCGACGAATTGATCGGCTGGTGCCGTGACCGCATGGCCGGGTTCAAGGTGCCGCGCGCGGTACAGTTCCTTGATTCACTCCCACTCAACGCGACGGGGAAAGTGATGAAGGACCAACTTCGATGAATAACGGCGACATTCATTCGATGGTGATCGCGTCGGACTACCGTGTCCCGGATCCGTCCCGCGTATGGCCGCTGCTGGAACGCAACAAGGCGGCCCTGGCCGATATCGGCGCGCACCACGTGCTGGTCTACACCTCGACCCACGACCACGGCCGGGTGCTGGTGATGATCGGAGTTCACAGCCGTGAGCCGATCGTCGAGCTGCTGCGTTCGCGCGTCTTCTTCGATTGGTTCGACGAAGCCGGCGTCGACGACATCCCGGCGGTGTTCGCCGGCGAGATCATCGACCGGTTCATCGCCCAGCCACCGAAAACTCCGGCGGCCCCCGGCGTCGTGGTGGCCGCCATCGCCTCCGTCAATGACGTGACCCTGCTGACCTCCGAAGTCAGCACGGCCATGGACAGATTCACCACGGCCGGCATCCGGAAGACCTGGGTATTCCAGGCTTTCGACGATGATCACGAGGTGCTGATCCTGCAGGAGTTCCCCGACGAGGAAAGCGCGCGGGCGTGGATCGACCACCCTGACGCCGCGGCCCAGTGGATGTCGGGAGCGGGCATCGGCGCCTATCCGCCGCTGTTCGTCGGCCGGTTCTCCGACATGATGCGCATCGAGGTGGACTGAGGTTCGCCGGTGTTCGTATGCCTGTGTAACGGCGTCACCAGCCAAACCGTGTGCGAAGCGGTGGAATGCGGGGCGTCGACCACCAAGGAAGTCGCCCAGGCATGCGGGGCGGGCGCCGATTGCGGTCGCTGCCGGCGGACGGTGCAGGCCATCCTGCGATCATCGTCGCCGGAGCGGACGCCCAACTCGCGCTAGACCTTCAGCGGCGCGGACTGCCGTCCGCCGACGTCGGTTGAACGAGTTCGACGAGCAGGTGTGGGATCTCGAGCCGTGGCAGCACCACCTCGACGAAAACCAGGCAGTCTTTGTGTTCGGCGGCGGCGGTCAACGCCTCGTCGAGTTCCCCGTAGGTCTGGACCCGGAACGCCAGGTGGTCGGTGACGCCCAGCGCGTGGGGAATGTCCGTCCACTTCCAGCTGACGATGTCGTTGTACGGCGCCGTCTCGCCGTGGATGGCGCGCTCGACGGTGTAGCCGTCGTTGTTGACCACCACGATGACGGGGGAGAGCCCCTCGCGTGAGAAGGTGCCCAGCTCCTGGATGGTCAATTGCGCGGCGCCGTCCCCGATGAGCAACACCGTGCGGCGGTCCGGGTGTGCCACCGCCGCGCCCAGCGCGGCGGGCAATGTGTAACCGATTGAGCCCCATAGTGGTTGGCCGATGAAGGTGACGCCTTGCGGCAACCGGTGGTCGGCCATGCCGTAGAAGCAGGTGCCCTGGTCGGCGAGCACCACGTTGCCCGGTGTGAGGGCCCGGCACAGCCGATCCCAGAGCATCTTTTGGGTCAGGGGCTGATCGCCCGGCGGGGCCGGCGGCGGCGGCTCGGCCGGCGGCGACGCCACCGGTGGCGACGAGACTCCGCGCCGGACCAGGATGGTGGCCAGCGCCTCCAGCGCGGCGCCCATTTCCAACGGCGCGAAGACTTCTCCGGCCACCCTGCTTTGGTACTGCCCGACGTCGATGGTCCGTGCCGGGTCGATCCGCTGGCTGAAAAAGCCGCTCACCATGTCGGTGAACACCACGCCGGCGGTGACCAGCACGGGTGCCTCTTCGATCGCGGTGCGCACCGCCGGCGCGCTGGCCGATCCCGCGTAGATCCCCAGGAAATGCGGTGAGCTCTCGTCGAGCAGACTCTTCCCCCACATCAGCGTGGCGTGCGGCACGACGTCGGCCGCCAGCAACGCCTCGAGTTCTTTGATCGCCTGCAGGCGATGGACCAGCAGGTCGGCGAGCACGGTGAGCTGGTGATCGCCGATGAGTTCGGTCGCGGCCTCGACGAACATCGCCAGCGCGCGGGGGCTGGTGCCACCGCTGTAGCGGGACAGCGGAGCCTCGGGCGGTTCGGTGGGGAAGCGGGCCACGTCGGTGGACAGCAGGATGTATCCCGGTCGCTTCTGCTCGCGCACCTCGCACAGCACCCGATCGATCTCGCGGCGCGCGGTGGCGGGCATGAGATTGGCTTGAGCGCAGGTGATTTCGCGGCTGACCCGGAAGAAATGCTCGAAGTCCCCGTCACCGAGCGAATGGTGCAGCGCCCGGCGGGTGCCCTGGGCATCCTTGGAGGGGCCGCCGACGATGTGCACGACGGGCACCTGCTCGGCGAAGCTGCCCGCGATCGCATTGGCCGCAGACAGCTCACCGACCCCGAATGTCGTTACCAAAGCCGATATTCCGCGCAGCCGCCCATATCCGTCGGCGGCGTAGCCGGCGTTCAGCTCGTTGGCGTTGCCGACCCACCGCAGGTTGGGGTGGGCGATGATGTGGTCGAGGAACTCGAGGTTGTAATCACCCGGGACGCCGAAGATCTCCGAGACGCCGAGTTCGGCGAGACGGTCCAACAGATAGTCGCCGACGGTGTATGTGGGTTCGGTCGCGGCATCAGTCACAGGCACGACGGTACGCTCGGGCGAATCCATTCCGGGCGCGGCGCCGTGCCAGTATCGTTCGGGCCATGGCACTCAAAGAATCCCGCGACATCGTGATCGAAGCCAGTCCCGAGGAGATTCTGGACGTCATCGCCGATTTCGAATCGATGCCCGAATGGTCGGAACCGCACCAGAGCGCGGAGGTCCTCGAGACCGGCGACGACGGGCGGCCCCGCCAAGTGAAGATGAGGGTCAAGGTCGCCGGGATCACCGACGAACAAGTGGTCGCCTACACCTGGACCGACAACGCGGTGAGCTGGACGCTGGTCAGCTCCTCGCAGCAGAAGGCGCAGGACGGGAAGTACACCCTGATACCGCAGGGCGACAAGACTCTGGTGAAGTTCGAGCTGCTTGCGGACCCGAATGTGCCGCTGCCCGGCTTCGTGCTGAAGCGTGCCGTGAAGGGGACCATCGACTCCGCCACCAAGGCGCTGCGCGAGCGGGTGCTCGAGGTCAAGAAGGGCAAGTAGTCACCGTGAGCGGGGGCCCGCTGGCCGGGGTGAGAGTCATCGAACTCGGCGGCATCGGACCGGGGCCGCACGCGGGAATGCTGCTCGCCGATCTCGGCGCCGACGTGGTGCGGGTGCGCCGCCCCGGCATGGCGATCGCGAGCCCGGCGGAGCCGGGCGCAGCGGGTCGCCACCGAGCCGGCGGCCTCGAAATGCCGGCCGAGGACCGGGACTTGTTGCACCGCGGCAAGCGGATCGTCGACCTCGACGTCAAGGCGCAACCGCAGGCACTGCTGGAGCTCGCGGCCAAGGCCGACGTGCTGCTGGACTGTTTTCGCCCCGGCACGTGCGAGCGACTTGGCATCGGCCCCGGGGAATGCGCGGAGGTCAATCCACGCCTGATCTTCGCGCGGATCACCGGCTGGGGTCAGGACGGTCCCCTGGCGCGCACCGCCGGTCACGACATCAACTACCTGTCGCAGACCGGCGCGCTGTCGGCGCTCGGCTACGCCGACCGTCCGCCGATCCCGCCACTGAACCTGGTCGCCGACTTCGGCGGCGGCTCGATGCTGGCGCTGCTCGGCATTACGGCCGCGCTCTATGAACGGGAACGCTCGGGCGAGGGGCAGGTCGTCGACGCGGCGATGGTCGACGGGGTGAGCCTGCTGGCCCAGATGATGTGGACCATGAAGTCCACTGGCGCACTGCGTGACCGACGCCAATCGTTCCTGCTCGACGGTGGCGCCCCGTTCTACGGTTGCTACGAGACCGCCGACGGCCGATACATGGCCGTCGGCTCCATCGAGCCACAATTCTTCGCGGCGTTGCTCGACGGGCTCGGCCTGTCACCCGAGGACGTGCCCGGCCAGTTCGACAGGGATTCCTACCCGCAGATGCGCGACGTTTTCACGCAACGGTTCGCGAGCCGGACCCGTGACGAATGGGCGCGGACGTTCGCCGGCACCGATGCGTGTGTCACCCCGGTGCTGACGTGGACCGAAGCCGCGACCGACGACCACCTGCGGACGCGGTCCACCGTCATCACCGCCCACGGCGTCGACCAGGCCGCACCCGCCCCGCGCTTTTCGCGGACACCTGCCGGAGCCGTGGGTCCGCCGCCGGCGGCCACCACGCCGCTTGACGAAATCAACTGGTAGACCATCGATTACGTCGAAGCGATCCATGCCCGGTCCTGCGTTGCTAGATTTGATCTCAGTGGCCGTAAAAGCATCACGAGAGTTTGTCGTCAACGCGCCGCCAGAAGTGGTCATGGAGGCGCTGACAGATGTCGGCGTCCTCTCGTCGTGGTCACCGTTGCATAAACACATCGAAGTGATCGACCGTTATCCCGACGGCCGGCCCCACCACGTCAAGACCACCATCAAGATTCTGGGGCTCGTCGACAGGGAGATCCTCGAGTACCACTGGGGCCCGGACTGGGTCTGCTACGACGCCAAAGGAACCTCCCAGCAGCACGGTCAGCACGTCGAGTACAACCTCAAACCCGAAGGCGTCGGCCAGACTCGGGTGCGCTTCGACATCACCGTCGAACCGGGCCGGCCGATGCCCGCGTTCATCGTCCGGCGGGCGAGCGAAAGCGCCCTCGACGGCGCGGAAAAGGGATTGCGCGAAATGGTGATGCGCAGCAACCGTTCAGCCGAGCCGGAATAGTCGGCGTCCGCGGTTTTCGTCCTTCGCCGGCGGCGTCGCTGTTGTTAACTTATAAGCAGTGGCTGTACAAGCATCGTCGGAAATCGTGATCGATGCGCCTCCCGAGGTCATCATGGAGGCGCTCGCCGATATGGATGCGGTGCCGTCATGGTCGTCGGTGCACAAGCGGGTCGAGGTCGTCGACAAGCACCCCGACGGGCGACCGCACCACGTGAAGGTCACGATCGCGGTCACCGGCATCCACGACACGGAACTGCTCGAATACCACTGGGGCCCCGACTGGATGGTGTGGGACGCCCACAAGACCGCCCAACAACACGGCCAGCACGGGGAGTACAACCTGAGCCGACTGGCCGACGACAGGACCAGGGTGCGGTTCACCATCACCGTCGAACCGTGGGCCCCGCTACCGGAGTTCTGGGTTGCGCGGGCCCGCAAGAAAATCCTTCATGCCGCGCTGGAGGGATTGCGCAAGCGGGTGATGGGCCTCGAGGGCTTCGGTCCGGCTAGGTAGCGTCGCGCAGTGCGGCGAGCCGCTTGATCGCCTCATCGAGCGTGGCGTCGCGTTTACAGAAGGTGAAGCGCACCAAGTGATTCCACACGTCTGCCGGCCCGCGTGTGGTGTCCGGGTCGCAGAAGGCCGACATCGGGATGGCGGCGACCCCTACCTTTTCGGGTAGCGCGGCGCAGAACGCGGCGCTGTCGTCGTAGCCCAGGGGGCGCGGATCGGCGCACAAGAAGTACGTGCCCGCGCTGTCGTGTACCTCGAACCCGATGTCGATCAGCCCCGCGGCCAGCCGATCGCGCCGGGCCTGCAACGTGGCGCGCAGGTCGTCCACCCACGCGCCCTCTTTCTCCAACGCCAGAGCCACCGCCGGCTGGAATGGCGCGCCGCCGACATAGCTCAGATATTGTTTGGCCGCGCGCATTCCGGCGATGAGTTGCGCTGGGCCACAAGCCCATCCGATCTTCCAGCCGGTGCAGTTGAACATCTTGGCCGCGCTGGAGATGGTGATCGTCCGCTCGGCCATGCCGTCGAACCCGGCCAGCGGCACGTGTTGGCGGCCGTCAAACACAAGGTGTTCGTACACCTCGTCGGTGATCACCAACAGGTCGGCCGCGACGGCGATCTCGGCGATGGCGGCCAGTTCGGTCGCGCTGAGCACCGTGCCGGTCGGGTTGTGCGGGGAGTTGACGATCAGCGCGCGGGTCCGTGGCGTCACCGCCCGTCGCAGTGCGTCAGCGTCCAGGGCGAAGCCGCGGCCGTGGGGGACCAACGGCACGGCGACCCGCCGCGCGGAGGCCATCGCCACCACGGGTGAATAGGAGTCGTAGAACGGCTCGATGAGGACGACCTCCGAGCCGGGCTCGATCAGGCCGATCACCGCCGAGGCGATGGCCTCGGTCGCCCCGACCGTCACCAGCACCTCGGTGTCGGGGTCGTACTCGATGCCGTACTGGCGGTGGCGCTGGGCGGCGATCGCGTGTCGCAGCGGCGCGATGCCGATCCCGGGCGGGTATTGGTTGACACCGTCGGCGATGGCCTCCTGCGCGGCCTTGAGCATGGCCGGCGGCCCGTCTTCGTCGGGAAACCCCTGGCCGAGGTTCACCGCTCCGATCCGCGCGGCCAGCGCCGACATCTCGGCGAACACCGTGGTCGCGTACGGACGCAGTCGCGAGACCGTCATGGTCGTCGAGCTTAAGCGGAGCATGGGTCCGCGAATTCACGCCAGCGTGGCGCTCGCCCGCCGCAGCCGCGCTGGCGTGACGCTCGAGCGCGTGGCGTCTCACGCTCAAGAGGCCTGACCAGCGCCAACATGCCCAACCAACAGGTTGGACGGGCCCTGCTGTTAGGGTGGTGCGGGACCTAGTCTTGAAGACGGGATTCGAACCCTATTCGCGAACAAGGAAGTCGTCATGTCCGAAGAAGCTTTCATTTATGAGGCCATCCGCACACCGCGAGGCAAGCAGCGCAACGGCTCGCTCAACGAGGTGAAGCCGCTCAACCTGGTCGTCGGCCTGGTCGACGAGCTGCGCCGGCGCTACCCCGACCTGGACGAGAACCTGATCAGCGACATGATCCTGGGCGTCGTGTCCCCGGTCGGTGACCAGGGCGGCGATATCGCACGCACCGCGGTGCTGGCCGCCGGGCTACCCGAGACCACCGGCGGCGTGCAGCTCAACCGGTTCTGCGCCTCCGGCCTGGAAGCCGTCAACACCGCCGCCCAGAAGGTGCGTTCCGGCTGGGACGACCTGGTGCTGGCCGGCGGCGTCGAGTCCATGAGCCGCGTGCCGATGGGCTCCGACGGCGGCGCGTGGGCGACCGACCCCGAGACCAACTACCAAATCGGTTTCGTGCCGCAGGGCATCGGTGCCGACCTGATCGCCACCATCGAGGGCTTCTCCCGCGAGGACGTCGACCGCTACGCCCTGCGCTCGCAGGAGAAGGCGGCCGCGGCGTGGTCCGGCGGCTACTTCGCCAAGTCGGTCGTGCCGGTGCGCGACCAGAATGGTCTGGTCATCCTCGACCACGACGAGCACATGCGGCCCGACACCACCCTCGAGGGCCTGGGCAAGCTGAAGACCGCGTTCGACGGTATCGGCGAGATGGGCGGCTTCGACGACGTGGCGCTGACCAAATACCACTGGGTCGAAAAGATCAACCACGTCCACACCGGCGGCAACAGCTCCGGCATCGTCGACGGTGCCGCGCTGGTGCTGGTCGGTTCGGAGGCCGCCGGCAAGTCGCAGGGGCTGACCCCGCGGGCCCGCATCGTCGCCACCGCGACCAGCGGCGCGGACCCGGTCATCATGCTGACCGGCCCGACGCCCGCCACGCAGAAGGTCCTCGACCGCGCCGGCCTGACCGTCGACGACATCGACCTGTTCGAGCTCAACGAGGCATTCGCGTCGGTGGTGCTGAAGTTCCAAAAGGACCTCAACATTCCCGACGAGAAGCTCAACGTCAACGGCGGCGCCATCGCGATGGGCCACCCGCTGGGCGCCACCGGCGCCATGATCACCGGCACCATGGTCGACGAGCTCGAGCGCCGCAACGCGCGTCGCGCCCTGGTCACACTGTGCATCGGCGGCGGCATGGGTGTCGCCACCATCATCGAGAGGGTTTAAGACCATGGCAGAGAACACGATTCAGTGGGATAAGGACGCCGACGGCATCGTCACGCTGACGCTGGACGACCCCACCGGGTCGGCCAACGTGATGAATGAGCACTACAGCGAGTCCATGCACAACGCCGTCGAACGCCTTGCCGCCGAGAAGGATTCGATCACCGGCGTCGTGATCACCAGCGCGAAGAAGACCTTCTTCGCCGGCGGTGACCTCAAGGGCATGATCAACCTCGGCCCCGAGAACGCCGGCGAGGCGTTCGACACCGTCGAGTCGGTCAAGCGCGACCTGCGTGCGCTGGAGACCCTGGGCAAGCCGGTGGTGGCCGCCATCAACGGCGCCGCGCTGGGCGGCGGCCTGGAGATCGCGCTGGCCTGTCACCACCGGATCGCCGCCGACGTCAAGGGATTGGTCGTGGGTCTGCCCGAGGTGACGCTGGGCCTGCTGCCGGGCGGTGGCGGGGTGACCCGCACCGTGCGGATGTTCGGTATCCAGAAGGCATTCATGGAGGTGCTGTCGCAGGGCACTCGCTTCAAGCCGGGCAAGGCCAAGGAGATCGGACTGGTCGACGAGCTCGTCGGGTCCGTCGAGGAATTGGTGCCTGCCGCCAAGGCATGGATCAAGGCCAACCCCGACTCGCATGAACAGCCTTGGGACAAAAAGGGTTACAAGATGCCCGGCGGCACCCCATCCAGTCCCGCGCTGGCGGCAAACCTGCCGGCGTTCCCGGCGCTGCTGAAGAAGCAACTCAAGGGCGCCCCGATGCCCGCGCCGCGGGCCATCCTGGACGCGGTTGTCGAGGGCGCGCAGGTGGACTTCGACACGGCCAGCCGCATCGAAAGCCGTTACTTCACCCAGTTGGTCACGGGCCAGGTCGCCAAGAACATGATCCAGGCGTTCTTCCTTGACCTGCAGCACATCAACGGCGGTGGTTCGCGCCCCGACGGCATCGAGCCGGTCAAGATCAACAAGATCGGCGTGCTGGGCGCGGGCATGATGGGCGCCGGCATCGCCTACGTGTCGGCCAAGGCCGGCTTCGACGTGGTGCTCAAGGACGTCAGTGCCGAGGCCGCCCAGAAGGGTAAGGGCTACTCGGAAAAGCTTGAGGCCAAAGCACTTCAGCGTGGGAAGACCACCGAGGAGAAGAGCAAGGCGCTGCTGGACCGCATCACCCCGACGGCCGACCCGGCCGACCTGGCGGGCGTCGACTTCGTCATCGAGGCCGTGTTCGAGAACCAGGAACTCAAGCACAAGGTCTTCCAGGAGATCGAGGACGTCGTCGAGCCCAACGCGCTGCTCGGGTCGAACACCTCCACACTGCCGATCACCGGTCTGGCGACCGGCGTCAAGCGCCAAGAGGACTTCATCGGGATCCACTTCTTCTCGCCGGTCGACAAGATGCCGCTGGTGGAAATCATCAAGGGCGAGAAGACTTCTGACGAGGCCTTGGCCCGGGTGTTCGACTACACGCTGGCGATCGGCAAGACGCCGATCGTGGTCAACGACAGCCGCGGGTTCTTCACCAGCCGCGTGATCGGCACGTTCGTGAACGAGGCGCTGGCGATGCTCGGCGAGGGCGTGGCCCCCGCCAGCGTGGAGCACGCCGGTTCGCAGGCCGGCTACCCGGCACCGCCGCTGCAGCTGTCCGATGAACTGAACCTGGAGCTGATGCACAAGATCGCCACCGCCACCCGCAAGGGCGTCGAGGACGCGGGCGGCACGTACGAGCCGCATCCGGCGGAGGCGGTCGTCGAGAAGATGATCGAGATCGGTCGGCCCAGCCGTTTGAAGGGCGCCGGCTTCTACGAGTACGTGGACGGCAAGCGCACCCGCCTGTGGCCGGGCCTGAGCGAGACGTTCAACTCGGGCAGCGCGGATATTCCGTTGCAGGACATGATCGATCGCATGCTGTTCGCCGAGGCGCTCGAGACGCAGAAGTGCCTGGACGAGGGCGTGCTGACCTCGACGGCCGACGCCAACATCGGGTCGATTATGGGCATCGGCTTCCCGCCGTACACCGGTGGTAGCGCGCAGTTCATCGTCGGCTACTCCGGTGCCGCCGGCACGGGCAAGGAAGCCTTCGTGGCCCGCGCCAAGGAGCTGGCCGCCCGCTACGGCGACCGATTCCTGCCGCCCGCGTCACTGAGCTGACGTAAGGTTCCGCGACCAGACGCAGAATCGCACGCGATGGGTTCCCACAGTGCGATTCTGCGTCTGCTCGCGCGTTAACGGCGCTTTTGGAACAGGTAGTAGCGAGCCGGGGTTTTCTCGGCGCGGTCCAGCTCGCGTTCCGCACCCGCCGACAGCAATGTCCAGTTGGGAGTGAAGCGCCGTTCCATCTCGTCGTGATCAACGCCGCGCACCCCGACCCGGCCTCCGGGCACGAACGCGACGATCAACAGCCGGGCATCGGGGGCCGCCACGGCGCTGATCTCCCGGGCGTAGGCGTCGCGATCCGCATCGCTCATGTTGTGCAGGCACCCGTTGTCGAGGATCAACTCGAAATTCGCGCCGACTCCCGCCCGGCTCAACTATGTGACGTCGGCCTGGACGAAGTCGACCGCCGCGCCGGCCGCGCCGGCCTTGGCCCGCGCCCGCTCGAGAGGCTTGGCGACGAAGTCGACCGCGGTGACATTCCAGCCGTGTTGGGCGAGGTAGATCGAACAGTCGCCGGTCCCGCATCCCAGTTCGAGGGCGGACCCGGCGGGAAGCGCGGCGGCATCGCCGGTTCCCTCGACGAGGTCCCGAACGCTTTGGGCGAGCGGATGACCGTCCCACGGGGTGAAGCCGAGGCGGTAAAAGATCCGAAACAGCGTCTGTTTGGAAGCCATGGCTCACCCTAAGGCCCGCCGCGGGTCATCTCCTATCGGGTGGCCGCGGCGATTCGGCGCCATTCCTCGCGCGGGAAGGCTCGTGGATCGGCCCGCAACACCTGGACGCAGACATGATCAGCGCCGGCGGAACGATGCTCGGCGACCCTGCGCATGATCGCGTCTTCGTCACCCCAGGCGATGATCGCGTTGAAGAGCCGATCGCTCACCTGCGTCACATCATCTTGGGAAAATCCGCTGCGCAGCAGGTTGTTCGCGTAGTTGGGCAACGCCAAATACGACCGCAGCCAGTCGGTTCCGATCTCACGCGCCTCGTCGGCGCTGTCGGTCAGGATCACCGTCTGCTCCGGCAACAGCAGGGGACCCTGGCCCAAAGCCGCACGCGCAGAAGCGGTGTGGTCGGGAGTGACCAGGTAGGGGTGGGCGCCGGCGGCGCGGCTCGCGGACAGCGCCAGCATCTTCGGGCCGAGTGCGGCCAGAACCCGCCGCTCGGTGGGAACCGGCCGTGGTGCGGCATCCAATCCGTCCAGGAATGTGGCCGTGGCAGCCAGCGGCTTGCGGTAGCGCCCGGGCTGGCCGGCGTCGATCAGCGGCGCGTGGCTGACGCCGATTCCCAGCAGGAAGCGGTCCCCGTGCTCGGCGGTCAGCGTCGAAAAGGATTCGGCGACATCGCCGGGCGCATGCATCCACAGATTCAGGATGCCGGTGGCGATCACGGTCCGGTTCGTCGCGGCGAGCAGATGGCCCACCGAGTCGAACACCGGCCCGCCGACGTCGGGTATCCACAGCGCGGGGAAGCCGAGTTCATCGAGTTCGGCTGCCGCGTCGGCGGATTCGGCCGGGTCGCCGTAGCGCAGTTGACTGCTCCAGATCCCAACGCCGGTCAGTTCCATCTGAGGCCTTCCCTTCGTGCGTGCGCGCGCCGCGGCCGCTGAGGTCCGCGGCCTACTGGACATGCTGTCAGACGTCGCTCCCGGCGTAGTCGGGGACCGGCATCGAGTCGTGCATGCGGACACCCTTGGTGTTCAGCTTGGCCAGCGACCGGGACAGCCACCCCGGCATCGCCGAGATCAGTTGGGCTCCATGGGTTAACGCCCAGACCCCAGCGCGGGAATCGGGGATGATGCCCTTGGCCGCGCCGCGGGCGAAAGACCGGCTGCGGTGCACCGGTTCGCGCATCTGCAGTTCGTAGGCCGCGAAGGCGCGCAGGTGGTCGCCGTCGGCCCGGGCGAGCTCTCCGGCCAGCACGTAGGCGCCGAGGACCGCGAGGCTGGTGCTGCCGCCCACCGCCGGTCCCGGGCAATATCCGGCGTCGCCGACCAGGGTGACGTGCCGACGCGACCACCTGTCGGTGCGCAGCTGGGTGATGGAGTCGAAGTAGAAGGTGGGCGTGCGTTCGGTGTGGGCCAGCCAGCCGTCCACCTGGTCATGCATCCCGGTGAACGCGTCGCGCAGTAAATCCTTCTGCCGCAACACATCGCGATGGTCGTAGTCGAGTTCGTCCCGGTGGCGAAAGAGAAACACCACCCGCGCGTCGTCCAGGTGGTCCGCGGTGTAGATGCCGGCGAAGCGGCCGACGCCGACGTGGCCGACCATCGCCCCGGGCTCGACCAGCGTCTTGGGCGCCGACAACACCGACAGGTATCCCCCGAGGAAGCGGGTCAGACCGGCCTCGTCACCGAAGGTCAGGCGTCGGACGTTGGAATGCAGGCCGTCGGCGCCGACGACGACGTCGAAGGTGCGTGCCGGCGAGCGCTCGAATGTCACGGTGCCGTCGTGCTCGATCGCGGTGATCGAGTCGCCGAACACGTACTCGACGGCGTCGCGGGCGGCGTCGTAATAAATCTCGCTGAGGTCGTCGCGCATGATCTCCACGTGCCGGTCGGAGCTGGCGGCGTAGATCTTGGTGAGGTCGACGTCGACGGCCCGCGGCCGGCCTTCCCGATACAGCGTCAGCCGGTTCGTCCCGGTGGCCAGAGCCTCGATGCGCGGCAGGACGCCCATCTTCGCCGAGATCTCCATCGCGGGACGGAACAAGTCGACGGCGTGGCCACCCGTTTTGCGCAGCGTCGGTGCGCGGTCGACGACGGTGACGTCGAAGCCGTACCGCGACAGCCAGTACGCCAGTACCGGGCCGGCGACGCTGGCGCCGGAAATGAGTATCCGCATGATCCACCTCCCGCACTTACTTAACGTTCGGTAAGCATAGCATCGCGCTTACCAATCGGTAAGTCAGATAAACTCGGAGGGTGAGCAGGCCCCGGTCAGACACGCGCGAGCGGATTCAAGAGGCCGCCCGCGAGCTGTTTTTGCAGCGGGGTGTTCAGCGCACCAGCCTGCAGGACATCGCCAACCAGCTGGGCATCACCAAACCCGCGCTGTACTACCACTTTCCATCGCGCGAGGACCTGGTGCGAAGCATCCTGGTGCCGCTTATCGACGAAGGTGAGCGGTTCGTCGCGGACCACGAGAATCGCGGCGCCGTCGATGTTCGCGAGTTGTTGGAAGGCTATTTCGATTTCCACTACCGGCACCGCCGGGATCTGGTGCTGTTGCTGACCGAGCTGTCGACGCTGATCGACCTGGACCTCATCGACACCGTGCTCGCGTGGCGCGAGCGGTTGTCCAGGCTGGTGTTCGGCGAGGCGCCGACGCTCGCGCAGTCCACCCGGGCGGTCGTCGCGTTCGGCGGTTTGCAGGACTGCTGCGTGCAGTTCGTCGACGCGCCGCAGGAGGAGCTGCGCGAGAAAACGGTCGCGGCCGCGCTCGATGCACTGAATGGCTGAATTCTGGCCGGGCTACAGTCCGTTGGTATGCGCTTCGGTCTCTTCATTCCGCAAGGCTGGCGAATGGATCTCGTCGGCATCGAACCCGAGAAGCACTGGGCGGTGATGCGCGAGCTGGCCGACCACGCCGACCGGGGCGGGTGGGACTCGCTGTGGGTCTATGACCATTTCCACACCGTCCCGGTGCCCACCGGGGAAGCCACCCACGAAGCGTGGTCGCTGATGTCCGCGTACGCGGCCACCACGTCGCGCATCAAGCTCGGCCAGATGTGCACGGCGATGAGCTACCGCAACCCGGTCTACCTCGCCAAGGTGGCCGCCACGGCCGACATCATTTCCGGTGGCCGGATTCAGATGGGGATCGGCGGCGGCTGGTACGAACATGAATGGCGCGCTTACGGTTACGGATTCCCGGCGGCGGGCGTGCGGCTGGGTCGGCTGGACGAAGGTGTCCAGATCATGCGCGACGCCTGGCGCGACGGCAGGGTCAGCTTCGACGGCAAGCACTATCAGGTGGACGGCGCGATCGTCGCTCCTAAGCCACTGCAGGACAACGGAATTCCGCTGTGGATCGCGGGCGGCGGCGAGAAGGTGACCTTGCGCATTGCCGCCCGATACGCGCAGTACACCAACTTCACGCCCGAGCCGGACGCGTTCGCCCACAAGTCGCAGGTGCTGGCTGGGCACTGCCGTGACGTGGGCACCGACTTCGACGCCATCGTGCGTTCGGTGAACGTCAACGCTGTCGTCGGGCCGTCGGAGGCCGATGTCAAAGGCCGGCTGCAACGCGTCCGCGACCGCATGGTCGGTTACGTCGGCGAGGCTGCCGCGGATGCGATGATCGCCGGCACCAGCGGGCCGGACTCGGCAACCGGCACGCCCGAACAGGTCGTCGAGCGTTTGACGAAGCTCCGCGACCTCGGATGTGACTACGTCATTTGCTATTTCCCCGAGGCCGCCTACGACCGCTCCAGCATCGAGCTGTTCGAACGAGAGGTCGTGCCGGCGCTGAGCTAACCCGTCACACGTCGCTGGTGAGGTATCTGGTCTTGGCCGGGGGCGCGGCGAGCAGCGGGGGAAGCTGCGTCAGCTTGCCCTCGCCGGCGCGAAACGCGCGGTAGGCCTCGTCGTTCTCGACGGTCTCCCAGATCTCGTAGATGAGCCAGTGCGCTTCGTCGTCCTCGTCGACGAGCACGTCGGTGCGGACGTTGCCCTCGAACGCCCGAGTGTCCTGCAGCGCCCGGCCCATCAGCTCGCGCCCCGCGGCGACTTCTTCGGGCTTGAACCTGAGCTCGAGTATCACGGTGACCGTCATGGCGCCAACATATCTCCCCCGCGCGGGGCGGGTGTGCTCAGCCATTGAGCGATGAGGAGAATGTGGTTTCCACTTTTCGGAAAGCTGTTATACGGTTCAGTGAGTTCTGTTGGCGGATTGTCGACGATCCTGGAGGACCCCTCGATGCAGAAGGCACTAGCCCCCGAGATCTCTACCTGGCCGGATGAGAGCCCACAGCTGATCGGCAGCCGATGCGGCAGCTGTGAGGCCACCACCTTTCCGGTGCAGCAGTGGTGCCCGCGGTGCAGCGGCGGCGAGATGTCCGACGTGTTGTTGCCCCGCCGCGGGACGCTGGTGGCGTGGACGACGCAGGGCTTTCCGCCTGGGGCCCCCTACGCGGGCCCGGCCGGCAAGGACTTCGTGCCGTTCGGAGTGGGTCTGGTCCAGCTCGGTGACGTCATCCGTGTCGAAGGGCGGTTGACCGAGAACGATCCGGCCAGGCTGCAGTTCGGCCAGGAGGTCGAACTCACCATGGTGCCCCTCAACACCGACGACGAGGGCGCCGAAATCATCACGTTCGCGTTCCAGCCGGTCTGAGTGAGGATTTGAGATGACCAACGACGTCGCCATCATCGGCGTAGGCCTCCACCCGTTCGGCAGGTTCGAGAAGACCGCGATGCAGATGGGCGCCGAGGCCGTCCAGCTGGCGCTCAAAGATGCCGGAGTGGACTGGAAAGACATCCAATTCGGGTTCGGCGGCAGCTATGAGGTCTCCAACCCCGACGCCGTGACCCGCCTGGTCGGGCTCACCGGCATCACGTTCACCAACGTGTTCAACGCCTGCGCCACCGCGGCCAGCGCCATCCAGCAGACCGCCGACACCATCCGGCTGGGCAAGTACGACATCGGCATCGCCATCGGCCTCGACAAGCACCCGCGCGGTGCGTTCACCGACGATCCCGCCAAGCTCGCGCTTCCGCAGTGGTACGCCAACAACGGGCAGTTCGTCACGACCAAGTTCTTCGGCATGAAGGCCAACAAGTACATCCACGACCACAACATCTCCCAGGAGACGCTGGCGCGGGTGGCCAACAAGAACTTCCGCAATGGTGCGCTGAACCCGAATGCGTTCCGGCGCAAGGAGATTTCCGTCGAGGAGATCCTCAAATCGCCCGCGCTGAACTACCCGTTGACGCAGTACATGTTCTGCGCGCCCGACGAGGGGGCGGCCGCGGTCATCATGTGCCGCGCCGACATGGCCGAAAAATTCACCGACAAGCCAGTCTATGTGCGCGCCTGCGAGATTCGGACGCGCCGGTTCGGCGCCTACGAGGTGCACGCCACGTCGGCCCCCTTGGACGAGGACGCGTCACCGACGGTGTACGCGGCCAAGGCCGCCTACGAGGCGGCCGGCATCGGACCCGAGGACGTCGACGTCGCGCAGCTGCAGGACACCGACGCCGGCGCCGAGGTGATCCACATGGCCGAGACCGGCCTGTGCGCGGACGGCGAACAGGAGAAACTGCTGGCCGACGGCGCCACCGAGATCCACGGCTCGATACCGGTCAACACCGACGGTGGCCTGATCGCCAACGGCGAGCCGATCGGCGCATCGGGGCTGCGGCAGATGCACGAACTGGTGCGGCAGTTGCGCGGCGAGGCCGGAGAGCGCCAGGTGCCCGGGGATCCGCGCGTCGGCCTGGCCCAGGTGTACGGCGCGCCCGGCACCGCATCGGCGACCATCCTGTCTCGGTAGCGACAACAGACGCAAGAGCCCCCGAAACAACGGAGTTTCGGGGGCTCTTGCGTCTGCTCGTGCTAGATGGCCGGACCCAGGAGGTCGTCGGCGTCGCGGATGATGTAGCCATAACCCTGCTCGGCCAGGAAGCGCTGCCGGTGCGCGGCGTATTCGGCGTCCAGGCTGTCGCGCGCCACCACGGAATAGAAGATGGCGCCGCCGCCGTCGGCCTTGGGCCGAAGCAGCCGGCCCAGCCGCTGCGCCTCTTCTTGGCGTGAGCCGAAGGTTCCCGAAACCTGCACGGCCACCGCGGCTTCCGGCAAGTCGATGGAAAAGTTGGCGACCTTGGACACCACCAACGTGTTCACCTCGCCGCGGCGGAATCCGTCGAACAGCTCCTCGCGTTCCTTGGTCCGCGTGGAGCCCTGGATCACCGGGGCGTCCAGTTCGGCGCCCAGCTCGTCGAGTTGATCGAGGTACGCGCCGATCACCAGCGTCTGCTCACCCGGATGCTTCGCCAGAATCGATTTGACCACAGCGATTTTGGTATGCACCGTCGAGCACAGCTTGTAACGCTCTTCGGGCTCGGCGGTGGCGTACATCATCCGCTCGTTGTCGGTCATCGTGACCCGCACCTCGACGCACTCCGCCGGGGCGATCCACCCCTGCGCCTCGATGTCCTTCCACGGCGCGTCATAGCGTTTCGGGCCGATCAGGGAGAACACGTCGCCCTCGCGGCCGTCCTCACGAACGAGCGTGGCGGTCAGCCCGAGACGCCGCTTGGACTGCAGGTCGGCGGTCATCCGAAACACGGGTGCCGGCAACAGGTGGACCTCGTCGTAAATGATCAGCCCCCAGTCCCGGCTGTCGAAGAGCTCGAGGTGGCGGTACTCACCTTTGGTGCGACGAGTGATCATCTGGTACGTCGAAATGGTGACGGGCCGAATTTCCTTGCGCTCACCGGAGTACTCGCCGATCTCCTCCTCGGTGAGCGAGGTGCGGGCGATCAGCTCGCGCTTCCACTGCCGCGCCGCGACGATGTTGGTGACCAAAATCAGCGTTGTCGCACCGGCTTTCGCCATCGCGGCCGCTCCCACCAGTGTCTTGCCGGCCCCGCAGGGCAGCACCACCACGCCGGAGCCGCCAGCCCAGAACGAGTCGGTGGCCATCTGCTGATAGTCGCGCAGGTGCCAGCCGTCCTGGGCCAGGCTGATCGGATGCGCCTCTCCGTCGACGTAGCCCGCGAGATCCTCTGCAGGCCAACCGATCTTGAGCAGCATCTGCTTGACGCGGCCGCGCTCGCTGGGATGGACGATGACGGTGTCGTCGTCGATCCGGGCGCCGAGCATCGGCGCGATCTTCTTGTTGCGCAGCACCTCCTCGAGCACCGCGCGGTCCAGGCTCACCAGCGTCAGGCCGTGCGCCGGGTTCTTCACCAGCTGCAAGCGGCCGTAGCGGGCCATGGTGTCGACGATGTCGACCAGCAGCGGCTGCGGCACCGCGTAGCGGGAGAAGGACACTAGCGCGTCGACGACCTGTTCGGCGTCGTGGCCGGCGGCGCGCGCGTTCCACAGCGCCAGCGGCGTGATGCGGTAGGTGTGCACGTGCTCGGGTGCGCGTTCCAGCTCGGCGAACGGCGCGATGGCGGCCCGGGCCGCGCCGGCCTGCTCGTGGTCCACTTCGAGCAACACCGTCTTGTCGGACTGCACGATCAACGGTCCGTCAGACATGGTCAGCGTCGCTCCTTTTCGTTTCCTGGTCGGCGTGAGTCATTCCATTATCGGCCGGAGCCCGACACCACCGACGTGATACGGTGGATGGCGAAGTCGCGCAGCCTTCCCGACGCCGAATCAAAGGCCACCAGCTGGCCGCCCCGGACGCTGATCGGCGACACAACGCGCTGGGTGGCCACGCCGGCCGCGTCTAGATAACCGATCACCAGGGTGTCTTGTTCCCTGGCGGCGCGCTGCAAGAGGGTCATGGTGGTTGCCGGGTCGACGCGGACGTTGCCGAACGGTGCGGCGGTGACCTTGCGCAGCACCGCGACGACCGCGTGCAGGCTGTCGCTGTTGGGACGCCGCGCCGGGCGATAGGGGCGGCGTTGCTGCGGGGCGGCCAGCCGGGCGCCGCGGGGCCGCACGTCGACGATGGCGCCCGTGGAGTCTTCGGCGGCCGGGGCGAAGCCCGCGGCCCGCAGCGCGGCGAGCACCTCGCCGATCGGCGCCGGGGACACCGCCACCGTGGGGGCCAGGGCGCGCAGCTGCACCTCGTCGGTCGCGGGTGCGGCCACGGCCTGGGCCAGCAGGGCCGGGTCCTCGCAGCGCACGAACGACGCGGCCATGCCGATCCGCAGCTGCCCGTGTCGGCGCGCGACGTCGTCAATGAGGTAGGTAAGCCCTTGGGGCACCGGCGTTTTGGAGTGGTTGGCGAACAGGGCATGCATCCAGTCGCGGGTCTTGCCGACGTCGAGCGCATGCCGGATGGACTGCTCACTGACGCGGTACACCATCGCCGTGCCGGCGGATTCGACGGTGGCCACCGTGGCGAGTTGCTCGGCCAGGTCGCGCTGCAGCGGCCCGGGCACCACCACCGTCAGGTCCGCCTGCACCAGGAAGTGATCGACGGGTTTGGGGAGCGCGCGGGTCATCGCATCGATCGCGACCTGCGGATCGTTGTCCTCGTCCAGCAGCGCCCGACCGGGCGTGCTGATCGCCCCGCGCCCCACCAGGCCCATGGCGTGGCTTTCGGTGAGCAGATCCCCGACGGGCCCCGGCTGTAATCGCTTGGCCCAGCGGGGACGCCGCCAGATCAGCGCGGCCGATGCTTCCGCCGCGTCGACGCCGGCGCCGGGCGGGAGCTCCGCGAGCATCCCGAGCAACAGCCGGCGATCCAGCGGCGCGGCCGTCGAATACAGGGCATCGGTAAGGGCCCCATAGGGTTTGGCGTCGGGGCCACGAGTGCCGATCAGCGCGGGCCGGCTGGGGAGGTCGAGCCAGCTGCTGGCCAACAGCTGCCAGCGCTCGGCGGTGGACAACGCGGCGAACCGGTCGGTGGCGACCGTCGGAGCCCAGTAGGGCGCCTCACCGGCGGCCGGTTCGGGGTCAGGCATGCCACTGGCGATCAGTCCGGCCGCGGCCGCGACTTCGAGGACCAAACCCAGCCGCGGCTCGTCGATGCCGGTCGACTTGCTCAGCCGTTTGACGTCCCGAATTCCCAGCCCGCCACTGCGCAGCTCGGAAATCGGTGCGGCGGAAAGTGTTTCGAGTAGGACGTCGAGCTCCCGCAAAAGGTCGATGGCGGCGCCGGCGGCCGTCGCGTCGGTGTCGTCGGCGGTGGTGGTCGACACCACCGGGTCGGGTGCGGTCAGCTGCATCGGGCCGGGCGTCTCGCCGCGCAGCACCTGTCCCACGTGGCGGGGCAGGATCACGGTCTCGGCGTCGACGCGCCGCAACAGGCCCATGGCCAGCAGTTGGGGGACCGGGCGGTCCGCCGCCGCGCCGGGCGCGGCGTCACGGGTGCGGCCCATCGGCGAGCCTTCGAGGAGTTTCTCCAGCACGTCGAGCTGCGGCTGGTTGAGGTCGTCGATCAGGCCGGTGATCTGCTCGGCGTCGCGCGAGGTGTCCTCGAGGATGACCTGCCCCGGATGCCACGGCATTCCCGTCCCGGCGTCCGGGGCGAGCCGCAGCGCGGTCTCGCCCCAGACCAGGACGCGTTGCCGGAGGTCGTCGACCGCGTCGAGGACGTCGACTTCGGGGGCGCGGTCGCCGATCAGCGCCAGCAGCTTGGCGGTCGGCACCGGTTCCGCGTCGGCCTGCAGCACCAGTAACGCATCGAGCACGGCCAGCCGCAGGAAGTCGAGATCGTCGGTGGCAGCCTTGATCGACTGGCGGGCCTGGGCTCGGGCGGCCAGCGCGGCGATGCTGCCGGGCGGGGGCTGGGCGAGGTCCGGCCGCAATTCCAGCAGTCGAATCAGGCGCTCATCGGATAACTCGGCCAGCCACGACCCCAGCGGGATATCCGGGGTGTTGTCGGTCATCGCTGACCAGCGTAAAGCAGGTCATGAATACCGGGCGGACAGCGATGGGCGGCGCAAACCTACGGTCTTGCGCCACGCGCTTTCGGGCCACCTGTCAGAATGGACAACGTGGCTGACACTGCTGAGGGCAAAGCTCGCAAAACCAAGTATGTCGACAACGGCTGGCCGACGACGGACCCCGACGACCACGCGGTCAGCGAACTCGTGACCGACCGGACGGGTGCGCTGTCGCCCTTCGGCGAGCTGACGTTCCCGCTGCCCTCCGCCGAGCTGCCCTACCTGCACCCGGTCACCGTGGTCAATCGGTAGGTCTCCACATGGCTAGGGCCCCTGAGGCCTCGAAAGCCTCGGCGACCTGGGTGTCGGGAGAATCCCGCTCAGGTGCGCTGTCACACGTGGACGAGCAGGGGGCGGCCCACATGGTCGACGTCAGCGAGAAGGTGGCCACCAAGCGGACCGCCGTGGCCGCGGGCGCCCTACGCACGTCGGCGCACGTGGTGGCGCTGATCTCGACGGGGGGCCTGCCCAAGGGCGACGCGCTTGCCACCGCCCGGATAGCGGGTATCCAAGCGGCAAAGCGCACCAGCGATCTCATTCCGCTCTGCCATCAGCTCGCGCTGACCGGGGTCGACATCGACTTCGACGTGGCCGAATCGGACATCGAGATCACCGCGACGGTGCGCAGCACGGACCGTACGGGGGTGGAAATGGAAGCGCTGAGCGCCGTCAGCGTCGCGGCTCTGACGCTCTACGACATGATCAAAGCGGTCGACCCGGCCGCGCGGATCGATGACATTCGAGTCCTGCGCAAGGAAGGCGGCAAAACCGGAATGTGGACGCGGTCATGAGCACTCGATCGGCCCGCGTCATCATCGCCTCGACCCGGGCGTCGGCCGGACAGTACGAAGACCGATGCGGGCCGATCATCACCGAATGGCTGACGCAGCGGGGCTTTTCGCCCGGCGAACCGGAGGTGGTCGCCGACGGGTCGCCGGTCGGCGATGCGCTGCGCAAGGCGATCGATGACGACGTCGACGTCATCCTCACCTCCGGCGGCACCGGCATCTCACCCAGCGACAGCACCCCGGACCAGACCGTGGCCGTCATCGATTACCTCATTCCCGGCCTGGCAGAGGCGATCCGCCAGTCGGGCCTGCCCAAGGTGCCGACGTCGGTGTTGTCCCGCAGCGTGTGCGGCGTGGCCGGGCGGACCCTGATCGTCAACCTGCCGGGGTCACCTGGCGGGGTGCGCGATGGGCTCGGGGTGCTCGCCGACGTGCTCGACCACGCGCTCGACCAACTTGCCGGTAAAGACCACCAGCGATGACGCTGGTCGTGCGCGCCGCGATGACCGAACACCCGATTCTCCTGGCTGAGCATGAAGAGCTGGTGGGCCACCAGTCGGCGGGGGCCATCGTCGGGTTCGTCGGCATGATCCGTGACCATGATGTCGGGCGCCGCGTGGTGCGGCTGGAGTACTCCGCACACCCCTCGGCCGCCCAGGTCATGGCCGATGTGGTGGCCGATGTCGCGGCGCAGTCCAGCGGCGTACGCGCCGTGGCCGCCAGCCACCGCATCGGTGTGCTGCACATCGGAGATGCGGCATTGGTGGCGGCGGTCGCCGCCGACCACCGGCAGCAAGCATTCGCCACCTGCGCGCAACTGGTCGACACCATCAAGGCGCGGTTACCGGTGTGGAAACACCAGTTCTTCGCCGACGGCTCCGAGGAGTGGGTGGGCTCGGCGTGACGCCGTAGCTAGCTGAGCCGCCGAGATTGGTGCGCCGTGCCCGACACGCCCCGAACAGGAGGGTTTTCGGGGCGTGCGGGGAATCTGTGGCGCCGGAGGCTCAGGCGTTGGACGACGGCTGAGCCAGGGCGTCCAGCGCGTCGTTCCCCTGAACGTCCTGTGCCCGAATCGCTTCCCAGAGCTGCTGGGTGTAGCTGGCGTCGGGCGTGAGCTCCGGCATGCCGACCGGGACGAAACCTTGGAAGTCCGCGTCCGCGACGGGCGCGTCCGCCGGAGGCGCGGGCGGCATCGCCTCGGCCGGGGGCTCAGGCGGCAGGTCGGCCGGAGGTGCGGCCTCCGCGGGAGGTGCGGCGTCCGCGGGGGGTGCGGGCGGCATCGCGTCGGCCGGGGGCGCCGGCAGTTCTGCCGGGGCTTCCGGCGGTGCCGGACGGTCGAAGGAGGCCAGCTGCACCGGAGCGGGCGGCGGGGCGTCCTGCGGGGCCTGCGGCGCCGGTGCGCCGTTGACGCCGGGCGCATCCAGCGGGGCGTCCAGGCCGGCCGGAGCGGGCACCTCGCGCGGGCTGGGGGCCGACAGCGGGCCGCCACAGACGGGCCACGCGCCGCGGCCCTGAGTCGCCAGCACGCGCTCGGCGACGGCGATCTGCTGTTCCTTGGTGGCAAGTTCGGCCGACGGGGCGTATTGGCCGCCACCGTGTGAGGACCACGTGCTGGCGCTGAATTGCACCCCGCCGTGGTAGCCGTTGCCGGTATTGATGGCCCAGTTGCCGCCGGACTCGCAGCGGGCTACCTGGTCCCATTCGCCGTCGGTGGCCGCGGCCGCCTGGCCGGCGAGGGCGATGCTGCCGCCACCAAGCACTGCGCCGGTGAAGGCGATCTTGGCGACATTGACACTGGATGCGGTGGGCTTACGGTGACGTCCGCTCATGCGCGCCGATGTATTCCTCTCTCGTCACGCGCCTGCGAGGTCAGCTGTCGGGTTCGGGTTGGAGAGGCCACCCGGCCGGCGTGGTCGTCGAGGACGACGTCGGCTTCACCCCTAGGAGCCGCGGGCGGCTCCAGTCCGATCACGGTGGACCGGTGGGTCCCCCGTCTCCATCCATGAGTTGGTGGCCCCCGCCTATTGGATGGAGCTCGGCGCGATAGGGAGGGGAGGTCCGCCAATCGGGATGGCTGGCGAGCCTTCGGAGACCGTAACGGTTTCTGTTGGTCTCGTCACGTGTCGCGAAACCTGGCGTTTCGCTCTCGATAACGTGCGAAAACCGCAGGAGCACATGGTGTTTGCGCAGGTCATCGCACACGAGATTGGACCGTGACCGCGCCGTTATCGTTCCGTTATGTGAGATGTTTCACAGTTTCAGCCGCCGGAGAATGGCGGCAGAACATCGATCGTGTCACCGGATTGCAACGTCGTGGTCTCGTCGCGCACGGCGACGCCGTCGCAGAGGTACGAGCATCGGCTCAAGACGGTGGCGAGGTGTGATCCTCGCGCGGCGAGCCGCTCGACCAGTTCGCCGACCGTGGTGCCGGGGCGCACCACCAGCGTCTCGGACTCGACGCCCGCGGCCGCCTGGGCGGCCGCGAAGTAACGCACGGTCACTGAAATACCGGTTGCCTGGACGGGGGACTGCCCCATGGGGCTAGCCACCGATCGCGCTCATCGGGCGGTCGGGCTGGATGAAGTTGGGGTCGTTGATGCCGTGGCCGGCGGGTTTGCCCCACATCGCGGTGCGCCACGCCGCCTCGATCGCCTCGTCGGGCGCGCCGTTGCGCAGCAGCCCCCGAAGGTCCGTCTCCTCTTTGGCGAACAGGCAGCTGCGGATCTGGCCGTCGGCCGTCAACCGGGTGCGGTCACACGTCGAGCAAAAGGCATGCGACACCGATGCGATGACACCGACCTTGCCGCCGGGCGTGTCGGCGCTCTCGTCGACCAGCCAGAGCTCGGCGGGAGCGGAACCGCGCGGCGTCGGGTCGGGCCGTAACTGAAAGTGCGGGCGCAGCGCCGCCAGCACGTCGTCGGCGGTCAGCGTCGCATCGCGGCTCCATTGATGTCCGGCGTCCAGCGGCATCTGCTCGATGACCCGCAACTGATAGCTGTGTTCGAGGCAGAAGCGCAGCAGCTGCACCACGTCCTCGCGGCCGGTCGCGGGGTCGAGCACGGCGTTCACCTTCACTGGCGCCAACCCGGCCGCATGGGCGGCGGCAAGGCCGGCCAGCACGTCGTCGAGCCGGTCGCGGCGGGTGATGGCCGCGAAATGCTCGCGGTCCACGCTGTCCAGCGAGATGTTGACCCGGTCCAGGCCGGCCCGCGCGAGCGCGGCGGCGCGCCGCGCCAGCCCGACGCCGTTGGTCGTGAGGGAGATCTCGGGGCGGGGCCGCAGGGCGGCCGCCGCGGCGACCACCTCTTCGAGGTGGCGCGCCAGCAACGGCTCACCGCCGGTGAATCGCACGCTGGTGACCCCCAGCCGGGTGACCGCGATGTGCATCAGCCTGGCCAACTCGTCGGCAGTCAGCAGTTGCTCGCCCGGCAGCCAGTCCAGGCCCTCGGCGGGCATGCAGTAGGTGCATCGCAGGTTGCAGCGATCGGTCAGGGAGATCCGCAGGTCCGTGGCGATGCGCCCGTAGGTATCCACCAACGGGCCGGTGGACGGTGCCTTTCCGGGAACGACGCGGCCGCCCGCGGAGCGATCGGGGCGGCTCCGCACGGTCGGGAAATTCAAGGCTGTCAGGGTCATGCGGCCACCGGCGGCGCGTGGTGAAGCGGCGAGTCGACGGGAACGATCTCCTTGCCCAGCGGCATCAGCGACACCGGAATCAGTTTGAGGTTGGCCAGCGCCAGGGGGATGCCGACGATCGTCAGCGCCATCGTCAGCGCGCTGACCAGATGACCGATCGCGAGCCACACCCCGAACAGCACGACCCAGATGACGTTTCCGATCAGGGCGCCGGACCCTGCGGTCGGCCGGTCGACAATCGTGCGGCCGAATGGCCACAGCGCGTAGGAGGCGATGCGCAGCGACGCGAAGCCGAACGGGATGGTGATGATCAGCAGAAAGCTGACGAGGGCCGCAACCAGGTATCCGGCGGCCATCCAGAGGCCGCCGAACAGAAGCCAGATGATGTTCAGGATCAGGCGCATATCTCCTCCGCGGGGTAATACCAAGCGTACCGAGTGACCAATAACGGGGGTGCTCGTTAGGCCCGCGTCCGAGTAGGATCAGACTCTTAATACGGCGTCCTGCGCAGGCGGGACGCTTATTGTGTTGCCTATTTCTATTGATCCGTAAGACAAGCAGGTGAGACCAGTGCCGACCGGCAAGGTTAAGTGGTACGACGCTGACAAGGGCTTCGGCTTCCTGTCGCAAGAGGACGGCGAAGACGTCTACGTCCGCTCGTCGGCGCTGCCCGCCGGGGTCGAGGGGCTCAAGCCGGGCCAGCGGGTGGAATTCGGTATCGCCTCCGGACGGCGCGGGCCGCAAGCGTTGAGCCTCAAGCTGATTGAGCCGCCGCCCAGCCTGACCAAGGCGCGCCGCGATGCCCCTGCCGAGCACAAGCACAACCCCGACGAACTGCACGGCATGGTCGAGGACATGATCACGCTGCTGGAAAGCACCGTGCAGCCCGAGCTGCGCAAGGGCCGCTACCCGGACCGCAAGACGGCGCGTCGGGTGTCCGAGGTGGTCAAGGCAGTGGCACGGGAGCTCGACGCCTAACTGAAGCCAATTTGCAGACGACGGCTCGGTGGCGGGCCGCAGATGGGGTACTCACACCCCATGACGGTCGTCTAGCAAGGAGGCTGCGATGGCACAGCAAGCGCAGGTCACCGAGGAGCAGGCGAGAGCGCTCGCCGAGGAGTCTCGCGAAACCGGTTGGGATAAACCGTCCTTCGCGAAGGAACTATTTCTCGGCCGTTTCCCGCTCGAGCTGATACACCCGTTCCCCACACCCACTGAAGCCGACGAGAAGCGCACCCGCGCGTTTCTCGACAGCGTGCGCGGATTCCTGGACACCGTCGAGGGCAGCGTCATCGAGCGCGATGCGCAGATTCCCGACGAGTACGTGAAGGGTTTGGCCGACCTGGGCTGTTTCGGGATGAAGATTCCCACCGAATACGGCGGCCTCGGCATGTCGCAAGTCGCGTACAACCGGGCGCTGATGATGGTGACGAGCGTTCATCCCAGCCTTGGCGCACTGCTGTCGGCCCATCAGTCCATCGGGGTGCCCGAGCCGCTCAAGCTCGCCGGGACCCCGGAGCAGAAAAAGAAGTTCTTGCCGCGCTGCGCCGCCGGGGCCATCTCGGCGTTTTTGCTCACCGAACCCGACGTGGGCTCCGATCCCGCCCGACTGGCGTCGACGGCGACCCCCGTCGACGACGGCCAGGCCTACGAACTCGACGGCGTGAAGTTGTGGACCACCAACGGCGTGGTGGCCGAACTGCTGGTGATCATGGCGCGGGTGCCCCGCAGCGACGGGCGCCGCGGCGGCATCAGCGCCTTCGTCGTCGAGGCCGATTCGCCCGGGATCACCGTGGAGCGACGCAACGCGTTCATGGGCCTGCGCGGCATCGAAAACGGTGTGACCCGCCTGCACCGCGTGCGGGTCCCGCGCGAAAACCTGATCGGCTCCGAAGGCGACGGCTTGAAGATCGCGTTGACCACGCTCAACGCCGGACGGTTGTCGATCCCCGCGAGTGCGACGGGCTCGTCGAAGTGGGCGTTGAAGATCGCGCGCGAATGGTCCGGTGAGCGCGTGCAGTGGGGCAAGCCGCTGGCCGAGCACGAAGCGGTGGCCCGCAAGCTCTCGTTCGTCGCCGCGACCGTCTATGCGCTCGATGCCGTCCTCGAGTTGTCCGCGCAGATGGCTGACGAAGGGCGCAACGACATCCGGATCGAGGCCGCGTTGGCCAAGTTGTGGTCCAGCGAGATGGCCTGCGTGATCGCCGACGAGGTCATGCAGATTCGGGGTGGGCGGGGTTATGAGACCGCGGAGTCGCTGGCCGCGCGCGGAGAGCGCGCGGTGCCCGTCGAGCAGGTGTTGCGCGATCTGCGGATCAACCGCATCTTCGAGGGTTCCAGCGAGATCATGAGGTTGCTCATCGCACGCGAGGCGGTCGACGCCCACCTCGCCGCGGCCGGCGACCTCGCCAAGCCCGACACC
Source organism: Mycobacterium sp. NTMscope_MAC_269 (assembly GCF_976985695.1). NCBI lineage: Bacteria > Bacillati > Actinomycetota > Actinomycetes > Mycobacteriales > Mycobacteriaceae > Mycobacterium > Mycobacterium sp. NTMscope_MAC_269. The sequence continues at coordinate 3,465,080 of NZ_OZ335668.1, read as the reverse complement.
GGCCTGCGGCAGAAGGCCGCCGCCGCGATCGGCGCGAGCGGATTCTATGCAAAGTGGTTGCCGCAGCTGGTGTTCGGTGAAGGACAGCGGCCGCGGGCCTACCACGAGTTCGGCCCGCTGGCCGCACACCTCCGGTTCATCGAACGCTCCAGCCGCAAGCTCGCCCGCAACACCTTCTACGGCATGGCGCGCTGGCAGGCCAAGCTGGAGCAGCGGCAGGGGTTCCTGGGACGCGTCGTCGACATTGGCGCCGAGTTGTTCGCGATGTCCGCGGCGTGCGTGCGGGCAGAGTCGCAACGCGCCGCCGATCCGGTGGCGGGGCAGCAGGCCTACGAGTTGGCCGAAACATTCTGCGCCCAGGCGACGCTGCGGGTGGAGACGCTGTTTCGCGCCATGTGGGATAACACCGACGGCAGCGATGTGCAGCTGACCCGCAACCTGCTGCAGGGCCGGTACAGCTGGCTGGAGGACGGGATCATCGATCAGTCCGAGGGCACCGGACCGTGGATCGCGCATTGGGAAGAGGGTGCGTCGACCGAGGCCAATTTGGCCCGGCGGTTCTTATCCGACGATCGCTCGGCAACGAGCCCGCGTTGAGCCACGATGGAACACATGGCTTCCTACATCGCGCAGTCAGGCGAGTTCAATCGCGACACCGACTACATCACCACCCGCATCACCGCAGATGGGCGCGACGGCTACCCGGTCGAGCCAGACCGGTACCGGCTCGTCGTCGCCCGCGCGTGTCCGTGGGCCAACCGCGCGATCATCGTCCGCCGGCTACTGGGGCTTGAAAGCGTTCTCTCGATTGGCTTTTGCGGCCCCACCCACGACGAGCGTAGTTGGACGTTCGATCTCGATCCGGGTGGTGTGGACCCGGTGCTGAAGATCCCGCGGCTGCAAGACGCCTACTTCAAGCGGTTCCCCGACTACCCCAAGGGCATCACGGTCCCGGCGATCGTCGACGTGCCGACCGGGGCCGTGGTCACCAACGACTTCGCGCAGATGACGTTGGACCTGTCGACGCAGTGGTCGGCATACCACCGCGACGGCGCGCCCGAGCTCTACCCCGAGCGGCTGCGTTCAGAAATCGATGAGGTGAGCAAGCGGGTCTACACCGAAATCAACAACGGGGTGTACCGCTGCGGCTTCGCCGGCTCGCAGCAGGCCTACGAGGCCGCCTATGACCGACTGTTCGCCGCGCTGGATTGGGTCAGCGAGCGGCTGGCCAAGCAGCGTTATCTGGTGGGGGACACCATCACCGAGGCCGACGTGCGGTTGTTCACCACCCTGGCCCGCTTCGACCCGGTGTATCACGGGCATTTCAAGTGCAATCGCAGCAAATTGAGCGAGATGCCGGTGCTGTGGGCCTACGCGCGCGACCTGTTCCAGACGCCGGGGTTCGGGGACACCATCGACTTCGTCCAGATCAAGCAGCACTACTACATCGTCCACGCCGACATCAACCCCACCCGCATCGTGCCCAAGGGCCCCGATCTGTCCGGCTGGCTATCTCCGCACGGACGAGAAAGCCTGGGCGGCAAGCCCTTCGGGGAGGGAAAGCCGCCGGGCCCGCCGGTCGGAGGCGAACGGGTACCGGCCGGCCACGGGGCCTGACCGTCGCCGTCGACGTTGGGCAAAGAAAGTTAAAACGCTAGCCGCACAGACCATTCCGCGTGCGGGACATCGCGGAGCTCGCCCGCCGGGTCCACCGCCAAGGTCAGCAACTGCACGACGATCCCGGCCAGGCGGCCGCGATGCGGGTCGACCGGGGGAATGGTCACGGCGAGCCGGGTGCCCGGCCGAAAGATGGTGCTGGTGGAATTCGTTGGATCCTCATACACCTGCACCAGGCGCCAGGGCGCCCGGTAGATGGCATCGGGCACCGAGAGTTGAATCGGATACCGCTCGCTGACCTGGAGCTCACCCTGGGTCTGCGGCGTCTCACAGTCTTCGAGGTTGAGCACGTTGCAGTAGAGATAGGGCCCCACCCGGGTCAGGTGGCCATGCGAGTACGCGCTGATCTCGGGCCGTTGCGGACCGGAGCGGCCCACCAGCAGCCACGTGCCGACCCCGACACCCACACACGCCAGAGCCATCAGGCAGGCCAGTAGCACGGCCATGCCGCGGTTGATACGGGGTTTCACTCGGCGACCACCGCCGGGCTGCCGACACCGCGGCGCATACCCTCCTGCTCGACCATGATGGGCCTATTACCTCCCAGGCCGGGAATCAGCGAGTTGCCGCGGAAGCTGACCAGCGTCTGCGCCAGGCCCAGGATGAGCAGGGCAGTGACCGCGGTAAAACCGACCCACAGATCGGTGTACACCAGCACACCCACGGCGCCGCCGAGGACCCAGGCCAACTGCAGCGTCGACTCCGAGCGCCCGAAGCCCGAGGCGCGCGATTCCTCCGGCAGATCGTTCTGCAACGAGGCGTCCAGGGAGGCCTTCGCGATCGCGCTGGCCCCCGACGTGACCAGCGTGGCGATCGCGGCCAGCATCAGGTTGCCGGCCACCGAGGCCGCCAACGCGACCGCGCTCACCGCCAGCGTGCAGCGCACCACCAGCACGGCGGGCCTGCCCAGTTTCAGGCGCGCGCTGGTGAAGTTGCCGACGAAGTTGCCGATGCCGGCCGCTGCGCCGATCACCCCGAGGATGGCGATCTGCGCCCACCCGCTGGCGTCATGCGCCTTGGCGACGAACGCGGGGTACAAGAACAGGAACCCCACCATGACCTTGATGGTGCAGTTACCCCACAGCGACGTAATGATGTTGCGGCCCAAGGGCTGTCGAAGCGTTGCCGTGGCCTTCTTGGGGACCTTCTTGAATTCTTCGGGCCAGCTCCGGCGCAGGGGTTCGCTGTCCTGGCGGTAGCTCAGCGTGGCGGGAACCTCACCGGCGGTCACCTCGACCCAGCGCGGAATCCGCATGGACAGCGACGCCCCGGCGATCGTGACCGCAACGACGACGAACAATGCCCCGGGCAGCTTGAACAGATGGGTGCAGACGAATTCGACGCCGCCCGCGATGGCGCCCCCGGCGATGGTGCCGCCCAGCAGGCCGAACATGGTCAGCCGCGAGTTGACCCGCACCAGGTCGATGCTCGGCGGCATCACCCGGGGCGTCACCGCGCTGCGCAGCACGCTGAACGACTTCGAGAACACCATCATGGCCAGCGCGCACGGATACAGCACCCACGACGGATAGCTCCCGCTGGCGCCGTCGTAGTTCATGATCAGCACCAGCGCCAACGCCGTGCGGAGGGCGAACGACGCGGCGAGCGCGACGCGGCGGCCATGCTGCAGGCGGTCCAGCGCCGGGCCGATGAGGGGGGCGATCACCGCGAACGGCGCGATGGTGATCAGCAGGTACAGCGCGACGCGGCCCTTGCTCTCCCCGGTCGCCGCGGCAAAGAACAAGGTGTTGGCCAGCGCGACGGCCATCGCGGCGTCCACCGCGAAGTTGGCTACCGACGGCCACGTCAGTGCGGTCAGACCGGACTTGTCGGCGCCGTCGGCCGTCGCGGCGCGTTGCACCATCCAGTACATCCGCGAACCCATTTCGCGGCTGCGCAGCGCCGCGGCGCGGGTGACCGTGATCCGCTCGCCAGAAGTCGGCCCACGAGGGGGCGCGCTGTTGCCGCGGTCCGGTTGCGGCTGGCGGCCCAGCGGGGGCAGATAGCGGTTGGCGCTGGGCATCGGCGGCGGGCGGCGTGTCCGGCGCTGCGCGCTGTCGCCGGCGGGGTAGTTGGCCGCGCCCGGATGTTGTGCGGCAACGCCATTGGGGGCCCGGCGGCCCGGCTTGGAGGCCACCCGGCCCGGATCGTCTTGCCGCCGCCCAGACACTCCCCGATTCTCCCCTATGCCGGCGACATGCGTCTGCAGGTAACGGGGTGTCGCTCGTCAACCTAGTATTGGAACCGCAATGCACACAGAAGACAGCGTGACCAGACCCACCGAGGGATCCTCCGTGGCGACCGTGGGCGAGTGGCCCGAAGGGTTGGCGGCGGTGCTCACGAGCGCCGCCGACCAGGCCAGGGCCGCCGTTGTGGAGTACAGCGGGCCGGAGATGCTCGGCGATTATCTGGGCGTCAGCTACGAAGACCCGAACACCGCCACCCACCGGTTCCTGGCGCATCTGCCCGGCTACCAAGGGTGGCAGTGGGCCGTGGTCGTGGCCGCCTATCCCGGCGCCGATCACGCCACCGTCAGCGAAGTGGTGCTGGTTCCGGGGCCGACCGCGTTGCTGGCCCCGGAATGGGTGCCGTGGGAGCAGCGGGTACGGCCAGGGGACCTCAGTCCCGGGGACCTGTTGGCCCCCGCCGCCGACGATCCTCGGCTGGTTCCCGGCTACACCGCCAGCGGTGACCCGCAGGTCGACGAGACCGCCGCCGAGATCGGGTTGGGCCGACGCTGGGTGATGAGCGGCGAGGGCCGCGCGGAGGTGGCCGAGCGCTGGCACACCGGCGACTACGGCCCCGACTCGCCGATGGCGCGATCCACCAAGCGTGTGTGCCGCGACTGCGGATTCTTCCTGCCGCTGTCCGGATTCCTCGGGTCCATGTTCGGCGTGTGCGGCAATGAACTGTCGGCCGACGGGCACATCGTCGACAAGCAGTACGGCTGTGGTGCGCACTCGGACACCCCCGCGCCGGCGGGCACCGGGTCTCCCGCGTACGAGCCCTACGACGACGGCATGCTGGACGTCCACCAGGCGCCGGTCGAGCCGACCGCGTCGTCAGAGCCGTCGGAGCCGTCGGAGCCGTCGGAGCCGTCGGAGCCGTCAGAGCCATCGGAAGCCCAAACGGAGTCGCTGACCGAAGCTCCGGAGGCGCAGGCCGAGACCGAGGCCGCCGAATCCGATCAGCAGTCCCCGCCCCCGCCTCAGGGCGAGACGCCGGACTAGCTGCTTGCGCCTTCTTCTGCGACGGCCTTGATGCGCGCCAATGTGGCGTTCATGCCGTCGAGCAGTTCGTGTTCGAAGCTTTCGGTGCCGCCGAAGAGCGCCTTGACCGACAGGTTCGAGAACGCGGTGACGCCGTTCTCGGCGTGGCGGCTCTCGATCACTCGGGTGCCCTGGCCGGCCGGCTCGAGTTCATAGCTCCAGATGGTGTGGTTGGCGTCGACGCGAAACGCGAGTTTGCGGTCCGGCACGATCTCGACCACTGTGCAGGTGGTCGGCCAGAACATTCGGTTGCGGCGGTTGAGGTTGAGGGTGCGCGTGCCCTGACGCACCGGACCGAACGGCTTCATCCAGCGGCACTGCGGACTCCACTCCGGCATTCGCCGCAGATCGGAAATCAATTCCCATACTTTGGAAACGGGTGCGTTGATGTCGACGTGCGCTTGCAATAGCGGGGCTACCATCGCTCCTCCAACAGGTCAGCGAATCATTTCTGGTCGAGATAATTTTCGAGTCCGGTCTGGGCGCCGCGCGCACCGCGACGGGCCGCGGCAAGTTGGAACAAGAAAATGGTCGTTCCGAGCAGTCCCACGCCCAGCCCGGCCAGCGTCACCGGGCGCCAGCTCGCCAGGGCGGGCACCAGAAACGCCGCGGTCGCCGCGACGACCCAGCCCAGCGCCCCGAGCGCGATGAACGGCCACGCGTGCATCAGGACCGCCGGCAGTGGCGGTGCCGCGCGGTGGTGGCCAGGCTCGGCGGACATCGCGACTAACATAGCCCGCCGCCGGCACGCGCCCATGGCACACCTACTCGCCGAAATGGATGATCGGAATTCCTGAGCAGACCGGGATGGGCGCGCAGCTAAGCGTTTCGATGAAATTCCGTGCGGTTTAGTGAACACTCGTCGTTCACCGGTTGGTGTCCCGGTTTCTCAGGCTTCCGTGTAACCTCGCGCCATGCCTGACAGCGATGCGCGGCTCGCCAGCGACCTGTCACTGGCTGTTATGCGGCTGGCCCGCCAACTACGGTTCCGCAACCCGTCGTCGCCGGTGTCGCTGTCGCAGCTGTCGGCGCTGGCGATGCTGGCCAACGAAGGCCCGATGACGCCCGGCGCCCTGGCTATTCGCGAACGGGTCCGGCCGCCGTCGATGACGCGGGTGATCGCGTCGCTGGCCGAGATGGGTCTGGTGGACCGCGCGCCGCACCCCGTCGACGGCCGGCAGGTGCTCGTCTCGGTTTCCGAGTCCGGGGCGGAGTTGGTAAAGGCCAACCGTCGCGCCCGTCAGGAATGGCTGGCCAAGCGGCTGTCGACCCTGGACGCCGACCAACGCGACATTCTGCGCAGCGCGGCCGATCTGATGTTGGCGTTGGTCGACGAAAGCCCGTGAGCGCCGATGCCGGCAGCGTCCACGACGTTGACGACCCCGACGACCCGAGGCTCGATGATTTCCGCGACCTGAACAGTATCGATCGCCGCCCCGACCTGCCGTCGGGCAAAGGGCTGGTGATTGCCGAAGGCGTGCTGGTGGTCCAGCGCATGCTCGCGTCCCGGTTCCGCCCGCATGCGTTGCTCGGCACCGACCGCCGGCTCACCGAGCTCAAAGAGGACCTGGCCGGCAGCGACGTCCCGTTCTATCGGACGTCCGCCGACGTCATGGCCCGCGTGGTCGGTTTCCACCTCAATCGCGGCGTGCTGGCCGCCGCCCGGCGGGTGCCGGAGCCCAGCGTGGCCGAGGTGATCGCCGGCGCTCGCACCGTCGCGGTGCTCGAAGGGGTCAATGACCACGAGAACCTCGGCTCGATTTTCCGCAATGCGGCCGGGCTGGGCGTCGATGCGGTGATATTCGGCAGCGGGTGCGCCGACCCGTTGTACCGCCGCGCCGTCCGGGTGTCGATGGGGCACGCGCTGCTAGTGCCGTATGCGCGCGCAACTTCTTGGCCTGCCGAGCTGATGACGTTGAAAGACAACGGGTTTCGGCTTCTCGCGATGACCCCGCAGGACTCGGCATGCCCGCTGGCCGAGGCGATGACGGCCGCGCGCGGCGAACGCGTCGCGGTATTGGTGGGCGCCGAGGGCCCCGGTCTCACGCCGGCCACCCTGCGGGTGAGCGACGTGCGGGCGCGCATCCCGATGACGCGGGGCACCGACTCGCTCAACGTCGCGACCGCGGCCGCCTTGGCGTTCTACGAGCGCGCCCGCCTCGGCGACGTCGTGGGCCACGCGGCGGCGAAAGGCGGCGATGAACGGCCAGGCTAGGCTGCGGCTGATGAAAGACGAGTCCGTGCCCTGGGCAACGGGTTTGACGGTGACCGCGTTCGTCGCGGCAGTCACCGCTGTGGCGATCGTGGTGCTCAGCCTGGGCTTGGTTCGCGTGCACCCGCTGCTGGCCGTGGGGCTGAACGTCGTGGCCGCCGGGGGTCTGGCGCCCACCCTGTGGGGGTGGCGGCGCACCCCGGTCCTGCGCTGGTTCGTGCTGGGGGCCGGGGTCGGCGTGACGGGAGCGTGGGTCGCGCTTCTCGCGCTGGCGGCCGCGGGTGGGCCCTAGTGGTGATCGCGAGCGCGGCGTAGCCGGGCGAAGTGGGTCGCCGCCCTCCAGTCCTAGCGCTGCCCGCCCGAGCGCACGCCGAGCAGCACGTCCTCCCACGCCGGGATGACCGGCTTGCCCCTGCGGGTGTGCACCGGCTTTTCGTCCGGCTCCGGGGCCGGGGTTTCCGCGACGGGAGGCTTCGCGGGCTCTTCGAAATCGACGTGGGCTACCCGCGCCACCGGCCGCAGCGGACGCTCGAAGGTCGGATCGATCAACGCGCTGGCCGCGTCGTCGATGGCGGTCACCGTTCCGCCGTGGGCGCCGGGAGCGAAGCAGAAATGCGCAAGGTTGTCCGAACGTCCGACCTTCCACGCGAGCTGCACCGTCCAGCGGTTGTCCTCGTTGCGCCAGGCGTCCCAGCTGAGTTTGTCGTGGTCGAGACCGCGGGTCACCAACGCGGCGCTGACGGTCTCCAGCAAGGTCAGTACGGCGGGACCGTCGGCCAGCATGGGGTGCGCGGCGGTTGCCAGCTCCGCGGCGCGGAACCGTTCCAACAACACCGGGTGAGCAAAACGGCGGATCCGCGAGACGTCCGAGCCCGACGCCGCGGCCACCTGCTCGACGGACGCGCCTGCGCGGATCTTGGCCTGAATTTCCTTGGGGCTGAGCATGTTGGTGACTTCAATCTCGAGCTGCGGTTGCTCGGGGTGCTGGGCCGCATCGCGCAGAACGGCTCGCAGGCGGTCGTCGGCCGCCAGCTTGAACTGCTCCGCGGGATCATCGCTCTCGCAGATGATGTATTTGCTGTCGGCATCGAGCCCAACCACTTTGAGTTCCCGCATGGCTATCTCCTCGCAGGCTCCGTGCAGGTCAGCGACGGACCCGTCACGGCGCACTTTAGTCCAGCAACCGCCCATCACCTGTGCTGACACGCTGGGCGGTGGCGCGCCGATTGCCCTCCAGTCAGTGTCTGTTCGTCCGCGTCCTCAGCAGCCTGTGTCGGGCGGCGTCGTCACCGGTCTAAAGGCGCTCGACGACCCAATCGACGCACTGCGTCAGAGCGCTGACGTCGTCGGGGTCCACCGCCGGAAACATCCCGACCCGCAGTTGGTTGCGGCCGAGCTTGCGGTACGGCTCGGTGTCGACGATGCCGTTTGCGCGCAGGATCTTCGCCACGGCCGCGGCGTCGACGTCGTCGGCGAAATCGATGGTGCCCACCACCTGCGAGCGCAGCTTCGGGTCGGTGACGAACGGGGTGGCGTAGGACCGCTCTTCGGCCCACGAGTACAGCCGCCCCGAGGAGTCGGCCGTGCGCTTGACGGCCCAGTCCAGCCCGCCGTTGTCCAGCATCCAGTCGACCTGCTCGGCCATCAGCGCCAGGGTTCCGACCGCCGGGGTGTTGTAGGTCTGGTCCTTGAGGCTGTTCTCCACCGCGATCGGCAGTGACAGGAAGTCGGGCACCCAGCGGCCGGAGGCGGAGACGGACTCGACGCGGGCCAGCGCGGCGGGGCTCATGACGGCCAGCCACAGGCCGCCGTCGCTGGCGAAATTCTTCTGCGGAGAGAAGTAGTAGGCATCGGTCTCGGCGATGTCGACCGGCAGGCCGCCCGCGCCCGAGGTCGCGTCGATGACGATCAGCGCGTCGCCGGAATCGGCGGGCCGGGCGATGGGTACCGCGACGCCGGTGGACGTCTCGTTGTGCGCCCAGGCGATCACGTCGACCGAGGGGTCGCTCTGCGGCTCGGGCGCGCCGCTGGCGTCCGCCTTGATGACGACCGGATCGCCGACGAAGGGGTTCTTGGCGACCGCGGAGGCGAACTTCGAGCTGAACTCGCCGAAGGACAGGTGCAACGACCGCTTGTCGATCAGGCCGAAGGCCGCGGCATCCCAGAACGCGGTCGCGCCGCCGTTGCCGAGAATGACCTCGTAGCCTTCGGGCAGCGAGAACAGATCGGCGAGCCCGGACCGCAGCCGGCCCACCAGATTCTTGACCGGCGCCTGTCGGTGCGAGGTTCCGAACAGCGGCGCCGCGGCCGTGGTCAGCGCCTGCAGTTGTTCGGGCCGGACCTTGGACGGGCCACACCCGAAGCGGCCGTCGCGGGGTTTGATGGCGTCGGGAATTTCAAGGGGAACTGTGAGCTGGTCAGCCATGCTCATCAGGGTAGTGAGCCGCCCCGGTGGGGCGATCCCCCGGGCCGACCGCCGGTGCCTGCCGTCGCGGCAAAAAGCCTGCTCGGGCAGTCTCCCACGTTTCACCGGGTGTGATCCAGGGCATACAAATTTGATGACCACTGGTCAGGTCACAGTGCCTCGGAGGGGTCTAGGAAATATCCGGTACCTCCGGTACTGTCTGGACATAGCACGTCCAAATGTAAACCTCGTTGAGGAGGCCTAGACTATGGCTAGGACGCGATTGGTCCGGCGTTGGCGCCGCAACATGGAAGTGCGCGACGACGCTGACTACGTCAACATGCTTGCCACACTGTCCGAGGGGTCGGTGCGGCGGAACTTCAACCCATACACCGACATCGATTGGGAATCACCGGAATTCGCTGTCACCGACAACGACCCCCGGTGGATCCTGCCGGCGACCGACCCGCTGGGCCATCATCCCTGGTACCTGGCGCAGTCAGATGAGCGCAAGATCAAGATCGGGATGTGGCGCCAGGCCAACGTGGCGAAAGTGGGACTGCACTTCGAATCCATCCTGATCCGCGGCCTGATGAACTACACGTTCTGGGTACCCAACGGATCGCCCGAATACCGGTACTGCCTGCACGAGTCGGTCGAAGAGTGCAACCACACCATGATGTTCCAGGAGATGGTCAACCGCATCGGCGCCGACGTCCCGGGCATGCCGCGGATGCTCAAGTGGCTTTCGCCGTTGGTCCCGCTGGTGGCCGGGCCGCTGCCGGTGGCGTTCTTCATCGGAGTGCTCGCCGGCGAGGAGCCCATCGACCACACGCAGAAAAACGTTCTGCGCGAAGGCAAGTCGCTGCACCCGATCATGGAACGGGTGATGGCGATTCACGTCGCCGAGGAAGCCCGCCACATCTCGTTCGCCCACGAGTTCCTGCGCAAGCGGGTGCCGGAGTTGACCAAGAGGCAGCGATTCTGGACCGCGTTGTACCTGCCGCTGACCATGAAGGCGCTGTGCCGCGCAATCGTGGTCCCGCCCAAGGCTTTCTGGCAGGAGTTCGACATTCCGCGTGCGGTCAAGAAGGAGCTGTTCTTCCGCTCGCCGGAATCGCGCAAGTGGCTCAGCGACATGTTCGGTGACGTGCGGATGCTGGCCTATGACACCGGGCTGATGGAGACGCGCTCGGCGCGGTTGATGTGGCGGCTGTGCAAGATCAACGGCAAGCCGTCGCGCTACCGCAGCGAGCCGCAGCGCCAGCACCTGGCCGCGGTCCCGGCCGCATAACGGGTCCGGTCTGTAGGTTTCATGCCGCACGTTATTACCCAGTCGTGCTGCAACGACGGGTCCTGTGTTTTCGCGTGTCCGGTGAATTGCATTCACCCCACGCCGGACGAGCCCGGCTTCGCCACCTCGGAGATGCTTTACATCGACCCGGTGGCGTGCGTGGACTGCGGCGCGTGCGTGAGCGCCTGCCCGGTCGGGGCCATCGCGCCCGACACTCGGCTGGATACCAAGCAGCTGCCCTTCGTCGAGATCAACGCGTCGTTTTACCCGAAAAGGCCTGAGGGCGAGAAGCTTCCGCCGACCTCCAAGCTGGCCCCGGTCATCCCGGCCGCCGAGGTGCGTGCCCGCCGCCGGCCGCTGACCGTGGCGATAGTCGGATCGGGTCCGGCGGCGATGTATGCCGCCGACGAGTTGCTCACCCAGCACGGCGTGCGCGTCAACGTCTTTGAGAAGTTGCCCACCCCGTACGGGCTGGTGCGGGCCGGGGTCGCGCCCGATCACCAGAACACCAAACGGGTCACCCGCCTGTTCGACCGGGTCGCCGGCCACGACCGCTTCCGCTTCTATCTCAATATCGAGATCGGCAACCACCTCAGCCACGACGACCTGTTGGCTCACCATCACGCCGTGCTGTACGCGGTGGGTGCTCCCGACGACCGTTGCCTGGACATCGAGGGCATGGGTCTGGCCGGTACCGGGACCGCGACCGAATTGGTGGCCTGGATCAACGGGCATCCCGACTTCGCCGATCTGCCAGTCGATCTCAGCCACGAGCGGGTGGTGATCATCGGCAACGGGAATGTCGCCCTCGACGTCGCCCGGGTGCTCACCGCGGACGTCGACGAGCTGGCCCGCACCGACATCGCCGACCACGCGTTGGCGGCGCTCCGCGGCTCGGCGGTGCGTGAGGTGGTGATCGCCGCCCGGCGCGGCCCGGCCCAGTCGGCGTTCACGTTGCCCGAACTGATCGGGCTCACCGGTAGCTCCGAGGTCGTGCTCAGTGCGGCCGACCACGAGCTGGTCATCGCCGACCTCGCGACGGCGTCGGACCCCCTGACGAAGAGCAAGCTGGAAATCTTGAGCACGCTGGGCGACGCGTCGGCGCCGGCGTCACGCCCGCGGATCAGGCCGGCGTACCGGCTCACTCCAAACCGTGTGCTGGGGGAGCAGCGCGGGACCGGTGTGGAGTTCTCGGTCACCGGAACCGATGAGGTGCGCCGCCTGAATACGGGTCTGGTGCTAACGTCGATCGGCTACCGCGGCAAGCCAATTCGCGGTCTTCCCTATGACGAATCGGCGGCCGTGGTGCCCAACGACGGCGGGCGCGTCGTCGATCCCGCCACCGGCGCACCGGTGCCGGGCGCATACGTCGCGGGCTGGATCAAGCGGGGCCCGAGCGGATTCATCGGCACCAACAAATCGTGCTCGTTCCAGACCGTGCAGGCCCTGGTCGCCGATTTCAACGCCGGCACGCTGACCGACCCGGTGGCCAAGGCCGAGGCGCTGACCGCCCTGGTGCGCGCCCGCCGGCCCGACGCCATCGACGCGGCCGGCTGGCGCGCCATCGACGCCGCCGAAATCGCGCGCGGCAGCGGTGACGGCCGGCCCCGCAGCAAGTTCACCGACGTCGCCGCGATGCTCGCGGCCGCGGCGACCGCCGAGCCGGCGCCGCCGCAGCGACGCCGGCTCTTGGACCGCCTGCTCGGCTAGAACCGGTGAGGCGATCCGCTTCGCGCGCGATCGCCCTAACCGGCTCCCTGCCCGGACATCGCCGCGGTGATCTCCTCCATGCTGACCTCGCGGACCGGCTGCCCCAGTGACCAGTGGTGACCGAACGGGTCGGCGACCATGCCGTAGCGGTCGCCCCAGAACTGGTCGTCCAAAGGAGTCACCACCGTGGCACCGGCGTTTAGCGCCCGCTGGAAGCTGGCGTCGACGTCGGTGACGGTGAGATGGATCATCACCGGGGTGCCACCCAACGAGGTCGGTGTCATCGACTTGCCGCCACACACCTCCGGGAAGTCGTCGTTGAGCATCACCGTGAAGCCGTTGATGCGCACCGCGGCGTGCACCAGTTTGCCGTCCGGACGCGGCACGCGCCCAATCTCCTCGGCTCCAAAAGCCTTGACATAGAAGTCGATTGCCGCGGCGGCATCGTCGACCACGAGGTGCGGGGACAGTGCGGGTTCGATGTTGATCGCCATGCTGGTTCTCCTTGCTGTCGGCTCCGTCGCCTGCCCCCGGCGGGCAGGCTCACGACGTATGACTGCGTCGATGACGCAAACTCATCGCGCGACAGCGACCATTAGACCGCCGGGCACCGACAACCAGGCAGGCGTCAGGCGTTGGTGAGGTTGCGGTCCCAACCCTCGACGGACTCCGGACTGCGCGGCTCGGGGCCCACGTAGATGGCCGACGGCCGGACCAGCTTGCCCAGCCGCTTCTGCTCGAGAATGTGGGCGCACCATCCGGCGGTGCGTCCGCAGGTGAACATCGCCGGCATCATGTTGGCCGGCACCCGGGCGAAGTCCAGGATGACGGCGGCCCAGAACTCGACGTTGGTCTCGATGGCCCGGTCCGGGCGGCGCTCGCGTAGCTCGGCGAGGGCGGCCTGTTCCAGCGCGACGGCAACCTCGTGGCGCGGCGCGGCCAGCCGCTCGGCGGTGGCGCGCAGCACCCGCGCCCGCGGGTCCTCCGCGCGATACACCCGGTGCCCGAATCCCATCAGCTTGTCGCCGCTGTCCAGGATCTTCTTGACCAGACCGCGCGCGTCGCCGGTGCGCTCGACCTCTTCGATCATCGGCAGCACCCGCGCCGGCGCGCCGCCGTGGAGGGGTCCGCTCATCGCGCCGATCGCCCCGGACAGCGCCGCGGCCACGTCGGCGCCGGTGGAGGCGATGACGCGTGCGGTGAACGTCGAGGCGTTCATGCCGTGCTCGGCCGCCGAAACCCAATAGGCGTCAATCGCTTCGACGTGGCGCGGGTCCGGCTCGCCCTGCCAGCGCGTCATGAAACGGGCGGTGACCGTTTCGCATTCGTCGATCACCCGCTGGGGTACCGCGGGCTGATAGATACCGCGCGCGGACTGCGCAACGTAGGACAGCGCCATGACGGACGCCCGGGCCAGCTGGTTGCGGGCGGTGGCGTCATCGGTGTCCAGCAGCGGCTTGTACCCCCAGATCGGGGCGAGCATCGCCAGGCCCGCTTGCACGTCGACGCGCACGTCGCCGGTGTGGATGGGCAGCGGGAACGGCTCGGCGGGCGGCAGCCCGTGGCCGAACTTGCCGTCGACCAGCAGCGCCCACACGTCGCCGAAGGTGACCTGCTGGCCCACCAGGTCTTCGATGTCGACACCGCGGTAGCGCAGCGCGCCGCCGTCTTTATCCGGTTCGGCGATTTCGGTGGTGAAGGCGACCACGCCTTCGAGGCCGGGGACAAAGTCTTCGGGGACCACAGTCATGCCGAAAATTCTCGCACCCCCCGCTCGAGCCGACGCTACCGGCCGGTAGCAAGCGCCGGTAGCGTTGACGCGATGGCACGACCAGACCCCGAGCCAGGAAAAGAGCACCTGCAAAGAATGCGTGTGGAATACGGATCGGCGGAGAAGGACGACAGTCCGGATCTCGACACCGACTGGCTCGAAGACGGTTGGGTTTCGTTGTTGCGCAGATGGATCGGGGACGCCGAGCAATCGGGTGTCGCGGAGCCCAACGCGATGGTGCTGGCCACCGTCACCGCCGACGGCCGGCCGGCGAGCCGGTCGGTGCTGTGCAAGGCCATCGACGAGACCGGAATCACCTTTTTCACCAACTATGACTCGGCCAAGGGCGGCGATCTGGCCGTGACGCCGTACGCGGCGGTGACGTTTCCCTGGTACCAGCTCGGCCGCCAGGTCCACGTCCGCGGCCCGGTGAGCAAGGTCACCGCGGAGGCCACCGAGGACTACTGGTCGAAACGGCCGCGCGGGTCACAGTTGGGTGCCTGGGCCTCACAGCAGTCGCAACCGATCGCCTCGCGGGCCGCGCTCTTGGGCCAGCTGGAGGAGGTGACCGCGCGCTTCGCCGACCGCGAGCGGGTGCCGGTGCCGCCGGGCTGGGGCGGCTATCTCATCGCGCCGGAGGTGGTCGAGTTCTGGCAGGGACGGGAAAACCGGTTGCATAACCGCATCCGGGTCAGCGGTGATCGCGTCGAGCGCCTTCAGCCCTAGCGCGCCGATTGGCGGCATGACCAGCGGACTCGACCCCGGGCAGGCGCCTCGTCGCCATAACGACTACCTTCAGCAGTAAGCATCCAAGTCAGGGCAGCCATATCAGCCAGAGCGCAAAGGGGTTCTCGTGGCCGACACCGACGACACCGCCACTCTGAAGTACCCGGGCGGTGAGACCGACCTAGAGATCGTCAGCGCCACCGAAGGCGCTGACGGCATCGCGCTGGGCTCGCTGTTGTCCAAGACCGGCTACACCACGTTCGACAACGGCTTCGTCAACACCGCGTCGTGCAAGAGCTCCATCACCTACATCGACGGTGACGCCGGAATCCTGCGTTACCGCGGCTACCCGATCGAGCAGTTGGCCGAGAAGTCCACTTTCATCGAGGTGAGCTACCTCTTGATCTACGGTGAGCTGCCCAGCAAGGAGCAGCTGGCCGAGTTCACCAAGCGGATTCAGTTGCACACCATGCTGCACGAGGACCTGAAGCGGTTCTTCGACGGCTTTCCGCGCAACGCCCACCCGATGCCGGTGCTGTCCAGCGCGGTCAACGCGCTCTCGGCGTACTACCCGGACTCCCTCGACCCGACCGACACCGAGCAGGTCGAGCTGTCCACCATCCGGCTGCTGGCCAAGCTGCCGACCATCGCCGCCTATGCATATAAGAAGTCGGTCGGTCAGCCGTTCCTCTACCCGGACAACTCGCTGACGCTGGTGGAGAACTTCCTGCGCATGACGTTCGGGCTGCCCGCCGAGCCCTACCAGGCGGACCCCGAGATCATTCGGGCGCTGGACATGCTGCTCATCCTGCACGCCGACCACGAACAGAACTGCTCGACGTCGACGGTGCGGTTGGTCGGCTCGTCACAAGCCAACCTGTTCACCTCTGTGTCCGGTGGCATCAACGCGCTGTGGGGTCCGCTGCACGGCGGCGCCAACCAGGCGGTCCTCGAGATGCTCGAGCAGATTCGCGAAAGCGACGACAATGTCAGCGAATTCGTCCGGAAGGTGAAGAACCGCGAGGCCGGCGTCAAGCTGATGGGCTTCGGCCACCGCGTCTACAAGAACTACGACCCGCGGGCCCGCATCGTCAAGGAGCAGGCGGACAAGATCCTGGCCAAGCTCGGTGGCGACGACGACCTGCTCAGCATCGCCAAGGAGCTCGAAGAGGCGGCACTGACCGACGACTACTTCGTCGAGCGCAAGCTGTACCCCAACGTCGACTTCTACACCGGCCTGATCTACCGCGCCCTCGGGTTCCCGACCCGGATGTTCACCGTGCTGTTCGCGCTGGGCCGGATGCCCGGCTGGATCGCGCACTGGCGCGAGATGCACGACGAGGGCGACAGCAAGATCGGTCGCCCGCGCCAGATCTACACCGGCTACACCGAGCGCGACTACGCGACGATCGACGCGCGCTAGTTCTCTCGGCCGGGCAGACGCGAAAGCACCGCAAACAGCACTCTTTCAGGTGCTTTCATGTCTGCTCGCGAGGGCGGCGAGCACTGCCATCGCGGCGTTGTGTCCGCCGATGCCGGACACCGCGCCGCCGCGGCGAGCGCCCGAGCCGCACAACATGATTCGTTCGTGAGCGGTGGCCACGCCCCATTGCCTCGCAGGGGTATCCAGTGGGTCGTCATCGTCGGCGAACGGCCAGCACAGGCCGCCGTGGAAAATGTGGCCGCCGCTCATGCGCAGGGCGCGCTCGAGATCTGATGTGGTCGTCGTCTCGATGCACGGGCGCCCGTGCGCGTCGTGCAGCAGTAGCTCTTGAATCGGTTCGGCCAGAACGGAATTCAGCGACGCTAGCACCTTATCGGTGAGCTGGTCGCGCAGCGCGTCGGGGTCGGCGTCGGTGAACAGCGCGTGCGGCGTGTGCAGGCCGAACACCGTCATCGTCTGGACGCCCGAGCCGCGTAGGTCGTCGGACAGGATGCTGGAGTCGGTCAGGGAGTGGCAATACGCTTCGCACGGCAGGGGATTCGGTAGGTGGCCCGCGGCCGCCTGTGCGTAGGCGTCATCCAGTTGCGTCCAGTTTTCGTTGACGTGAAACGTGCCGGCGAAGGCCTGCTCGGGGGTGACGCCGCGGTGGCGTAGCCGGGGCAGCCGCCGCAGCACCATGTTCACCTTGACCTGCGCGCCGGCGGCCGCCGGTGACGGGTTTTCGCCGAGTAGCCCGGCCAGCACGGTGGGCGTGACACCGGCGAGGATGTACCGGGACCGGACCCGGTGCTCGTGGTCGCCGGTGCGATAGCGCACCTCGCCGCTCGGGTCGACCGCGTAAACGTCTGCGCCGCTGATGATTTCGGCGCCGTGGTCGACGGCGGCGGTGGCCAGGGCGGTGGTCAGCGCGCCCATCCCGCCGATCGGGACGTCCCAGTCCCCGGTGCCGCCGCCGAGCACGTGATACAGAAAGCAGACGTTCTGCCTCAATGACGGATCGTCGAGGCGGGCGAAGGTGCCGATGAGGGCGTCGGTGGCCATCACGCCGCGAACCAGGTCGTTGCCCACCGCGTCGGCGATGGCCGCGCCGACCGGTTCCTCGATCAGGGCTTCCCAGGCGGCCGCCGTGAGGCGGTCGTTACTCTCCACGACGTGGCGGCGGGCCTCCCCGCGACAGCGCAGGGGTTCGAGCAGCGTCGGCCACAGCCGTTCGGTCACCAGCCGGCAACGTTGGTAGAAGGCGGCGAAGCCGGGCGCGTCGTCTGCCGCGCCGATGGCGGCGAAGGTGTTGCCGGGCGCCCCGATCAACAGCCCGGTGCGGCCGCCGGTGGCCGGGTCGGGCGTGTACGACGAAAAGGGCCGCCGGGCCAGCCGGATCCCCGCACCGAGGTCCTCGACGATGCGGCTCGGCAGCAAGCTGACCAGGTAGGAGTAGCGCGATACCCGGACGTCGACGCCGTCGAAGGGTTGCGCCGAGACGGCCGCGCCGCCGGTCTGTTCCAGCCGTTCCAGCAGGCGCACCCGCAGGCCCGTCCGGGCCAGGTAGGCCGCCGCGACGAGGCCGTTGTGCCCGCCGCCTACGACGACGACGTCCACCGCGTCGACGTCGGTCGCGTGAACACTCAGCTCAGGTAGCCCTCGACCTCGTCGGGCGGTCGCACCTCCGCCTCGCGCGGGTCACCGCCGCTCTCGCGGAGCGCCCGGCGCTGCCGCAGCAGATCCCAGCACTGGTCGAGCTCGATCTCCATGCGCCGAAGGCGGTCGTGTTCCTCCGACGTGTCGATGTCACCGCGCTGCAGTTGGGCCCGCAGCGCTTTTTCCTCGGCGACGAGGTTGCGGATGTGTGCCAGGGTGTCGTGGTCGGTGGGTTTGCTGCCGTTGGCCATCGCTCCAGTCTGCCCGACCCGCGAGGGGGTTGATAGCCGCCGACGGCCGGTGCGGCTAACTGGGTCCGGGGAGCCGCAGCACCAGCCGCGCGCCACCGAGCGGGCTGCTTTCCAGCTCAGCGGTCCCCCCGTGCAGCTCGGCCTGCTGGGCCACCAATGCCAATCCCAGGCCCGATCCCGAATGGGAGGCCGTCGATCCGCGGGAGAACCGGGCGAACACCACCTGGCGCTCGTCCTCGGGCACGCCGCGCCCGTTGTCGTCGATGGCGATCTCCACACCGGCGCGCGAGCTGACCGCCGACAACTCGACGCGGGTGGCGCCGCCATGCTTGACGGCGTTGGCGATCGCGTTGTCGACGGTGAGGCGCAACCCGGCCGGCAGGCCGACGATGATGCAGGTGGGCGACGGCACCAGGGAGACGTCGACCCCGGGGTAGATCCGGGTGGCGTCGTGGGCGGCGCGGTCGAGCAATTCGGTGATATCGACCGGCACGTGATCGTCGGACGTCGACAGCTCGCCCTGGGCCAGCCGCTCGAGCGCGCTCAGCGTGGCCTCGATGCGCGACTGGGTGCGGATGACGTCGCCCAGCACCTCTTTGCGTTGTTCGTCCGGCATGTCCAGCGTGGACAGCACTTCGAGGTTGGTGCGCATCGCGGTCAGGGGAGTGCGCAACTCGTGGGAGGACACGGCGGCGAAATCGCGTGCGGACGCGAGCGCATCCTGGGTCCGGTCTTGTTCGGTCCAGATCCGCTGCAGCATCCCCCGCATGGCCTCGGCGATCTCGACCGCCTCGGTGGCACCGCGCACCGCCACCTGCGGCCGTTCGTCGGCGTCGATCGAACGGGCCTGCTGGGCCAGCCGTTTGAATGGCCGCACCGCGAAAGCCGCCAGGAGCCAAGCGAATACCGCCGCCGCGCCGATCGACAGCGCACAGATCAGGATCACCCGGCGATGCAGGTTATTGGTCTGCGCGATGGTGTCGTCGTAGGTGGCGCCCACTTCCACCGTCGCCGGCTGCGGCGTGCGGACCTCGAGGGTGCGCACTCGGTAGCGCACACCGTTGATGTAGGTGTCGGCGTAGCCCTCCTCTAGCGGCGGCAGCGTGATGTCCGAGTTGGACTTGACCTGGCCGTCGCGTCGCACCGTGATGACGGTGTCCTGATCGTTGGGGGCGCGTGGAATCTCGCTGAGCCCGCGCGGCAGGAAGGGAATGGCGAAACCCGCCGCCTCGTCCAGGCGCCGATCCAGGCGCTCCTTCCAGGCGCTGGTGATGCCGAACCACACAACCGCCCCCGCGATCACCACAACGATGGCGGTGCCGATCGCCGTCGCGACCGCGACCCGGGCCCGTAGCGACGGCGTACGGGTCAGGATCCGGGACAGGAAGTTCATGGCCGTTCGACCGGTTTACTGCATGCGCAGCACGAATCCCACTCCGCGCACGGTGTGCAGTAGCCGCGGCCCGCCGTTGGCCTCCAGCTTGCGGCGCAGGTATCCGATGAAAACGTCGACGACGTTGGTGTCGGCGGCGAAGTCGTAGCCCCACACCAGCTCGAGGAGCTGCGCGCGGGACAAGACCGCGGTCTTGTGTTCGGCCAGCACCGCCAGCAGGTCGAATTCCCGCTTGGTCAGGTCGACGTCCACGCCGTTGACGCGGGCGCGCCGGCCCGGGATGTCGACTTCCAGCGGACCCACCGTGATGGTTTCCGACGAGGACGTGGCGGTGGCGCCGCGGCGGCGCAGCAGCGCCTTGACCCGCGCGACCAGCTCGGCCAGCACGAACGGTTTGACCAGGTAGTCGTCGGCGCCGGCCTCCAGGCCCGCCACGCGGTCGTCGACCGAGCTGCGGGCCGAGAGCACGCAGACCGGAACGTCGTTGTCCATGGCGCGCAGCGCGGTGACGACGCTGACGCCGTCCAGCACCGGCATGTTGATGTCGAGCACGATCGCGTCCGGCCGGGTCTCGGTGGCGCTGCGTAATGCCTCGGCGCCGTCGACCGCGGTCGACACCTCGAATCCGGACAGCCGCAGGCCACGTTCCAGCGACGCGAGCACATCGGAGTCGTCGTCGACGACCAAGACCCGCGGTGAGCTAGCTCCTGTGTCCATGCCGCCCATTTTGCCTGATTGCTGTCTGGGGCTGTGGGAGGCGCGACCTGGGGGCCACCTGGGCGCCACGCTGCGCGGCCGTGCCGCGAGCAGACGCAAAATCACCCGACACGCCGCGCTAAAAGGTGATTTTGTGTCTGCTCGCGGGGCTACGCGCCGGGCACACCGATATTGCGGTAGCGCCCCAGCCGGGCGGACAGCCGCTCGGCGGCCGGGATCTCGCGCAACGCCTGCACCTCGGCGGCGATGGCCCTCGACAGTCGCTGCGCGAACTCGACGGGCTCGTCGGCGGCGTCGGGATGCTCCGGCACGATCGCGTCGACAATCCCGGAATTCAGCAGATCAGCCGACCGAATGCCTTGTGTCGCAGCAAGTTCGGCGGCGTGGTCGGTGTCGCGGAAGACGATCGCGCTGGCGCCTTCCGGCGGTAGTGGCGCCAGCCAGCCGTGCAGCGCGGCCAGCACCCGGTCGGCGGGCACCATCGCCAGCGCCGGGCCGCCGCTGCCCTGACCCAGCAGCACGGAGACCGTCGGGGTATCCAGGGTGACCAGCTCGGCCAGACATTGGGCGATCTGTCCGGCGAGCCCACCCTGTTCCGCCTCGGCCGACAGCGCCGGCCCCGCCGTGTCGATCACCAGCACCAGGGGCAGGCGCAACTCGGCGGCCAGCGCCATGCCGCGCCGCGCCTGGCGCAACGACGCCGGGCCCACCCCACCCTTTTCGAAGCCGCCCGTCAGGCGCTGCTGGCCGAGCACCACGACCGGCTGGCCGGAGAATCGCGCCAGCGCCAACAGCGTGGTCGCCGCCTCTCCTCGGCCGGTCCCCGACAACAGCACCTGATCAGTTGCGCCGTGCCGCAACAGAAGTCCGACGCCCGGCCGATCCGGCCGCCGCGATGCCACCACCGAGTCCCACGCCGCGACATCGGGTACGGGTTCGGGTGGCGGCGGCGCGGGCAGCGGCTCGGGGGCATCGGTGATGACGGTCATCGCGCGGTCCAGCGTGGCGCGCAGCTCGTCGAGCCGGATGACGTCGTCGATCACGCCGTGCCGCTGCAGGTTCTCGGCGGTCTGCACGCCCTCGGGGAACGCTTCGCCATAGAGCAACTGGTACACGCGAGGTCCGAGGAAGCCGATCAGCGCGCCCGGTTCGGCGAGCGTGACGTGGCCCAGCGAACCCCACGACGCGAACACCCCACCGGTGGTCGGGTTGCGCAGATAGACCAGGTAGGGCAGGTGCGCCTGGGTGTGCAGCCGGACGGCCGCGGCGATCTTCACCATCTGCAAGAACGCGACCGTGCCCTCCTGCATGCGGGTTCCGCCGGAGCTCGGCGAAGCCAGCAGCGGCAGGCCTTCGGCGGTCGCCCGCTGTACCGCCGCGGTGATCCGTTCGGCCGCGGCCACCCCGATCGAGCCGCCGAGAAAGCCGAATTCGCAGACCACCACCGCGACCCGGCGCCCGAAGATGCGCCCTTCGCCGGTCAACACCGCTTCGTCCAGGCCCGTGGCGGCGCAGGCTTCGGCCAGCTCTCGCGCATAGGAAGCGCTGAGCGGCACGGCGAGCGGCTCGCTGTCCCAGCGGATGAAGGAATTTTCGTCCAGCACCGCGTCGCGTAGTTGACCAGCCGTGATACGACTCACGTGACGAGGCTATATAGGGTGGCTGCCATGATCGGTGTCAGCCAGGCCGAAGCGGTTTTGACCATCGAGCTGCAGCGCCCCGAGCGCCGCAACGCGTTGAACTCGCAGCTCGTCGAGGAGTTGCGCGAGGCCGTGCTGAAGGCGGATGACGGCTCCATCCGCGCGATCGTGCTGACCGGCCAGGGCACGGTGTTCTGCGCCGGCGCGGACCTGAGCGGTGACGCATTCGCCGCCGACTATCCCGACCGGCTCATCGAGCTGCACAAGGTCTTGGACGCGACCCTTATCCCGGTGATCGGTGCCATCAACGGCCCGGCCATCGGTGCTGGCCTGCAGCTGGCCATGCAATGCGATCTCCGAGTTGTCGCGCCGGACGCCTTCTTCCAATTCCCGACATCGAAATATGGTCTGGCCCTTGACAATTGGAGCATCCGGCGACTGTCGTCGCTGGTAGGTCACGGCCGCGCCCGCGCGATGCTGCTGGCCGCCGAAAAGCTGACGTCCGACGTGGCGCTACAGACCGGGATGGCCAACCGCATCGGGACGCTCGCCGACGCGCAGGCCTGGGCCGCCGAGATCGCCGGCCTGGCCCCGCTGGCCATCCAGCACGCCAAGCGGGTGCTCAATGACGACGGCGCCATCGAGGAGGCCGGCCCGGTGCACAAGGAGCTCTTCGACAAGGCCTGGGGCAGTCAAGACGTCGTCGAAGCTCAGGTCGCGCGCATCGAGAAGCGGCCACCGAAGTTCCAAGGGGCCTGAGGAACCATGCGGGGGACGCTACGGCTGGTCGCCGGCACGGCGTCGCTGGCGGGTGGGGGCTGGCTGGTGCGCGCTCTGCACGGCACGCCCGACGCCCTCGGGGCCCACCCCGCATCGATCGCCGCGGTGACGGCCGGGTCGCCGCACTATCGCGACGGCGTCTTCGTCAACCTCGAGCCCCCCTCGGAAACCAAGATGGACCGCGAGCAACTGCGACTCATCGCGTGGGAGCTGGTGGGAAACCGGGGTGGAAGCCGGCCGCGGGGACCGATCCCGCTGACGGCCCCGGGGGTCTTCCGCGCGGATCCGAGCGGGCTGGCCGTCAGCTGGTTCGGCCACTCCACGGCGCTGCTGGAAATCGACGGCTACCGGGTGCTCACCGATCCGGTGTGGAGCGACCGGTGTTCGCCGTCGGACATCGTCGGGCCCCAGCGGCTGCACCCGCCACCGATCCAACTCGAGGGGCTACCCGCCGTCGACGCGGTGGTGATCAGCCACGACCACTACGACCACCTCGATATCGACACGATCAGGGCGCTGGCACGCACGCAGCGGTCCCCGTTCTTCGTTCCGCTCGGTGTCGGCGCCCACCTGCGCAGGTGGGGGATACCCGAGCACCGCATCGTCGAGCTCGATTGGCACCAGAGCGCGAAGGTCGACGAGCTCACCGTGGTTTGCGTGCCGGCGCGGCACTTTTCGGGGCGCTTCCTGGATCGCAATACGACGTTGTGGGCGTCGTGGGTCTTTCGTGGGCCGACTCATCGCGCGTACTTCGGCGGCGACACCGGTTACACCAAGAGCTTCGCCCAGATCGGCGCCGACCATGGGCCGTTCGACCTGACCCTGCTGCCCATCGGGGCGTACAACACGGCGTGGCCCGACGTGCACATGAACCCCGAGGAGGCGCTGCGGGCGCACCTGGACGTCACCGACGGCGGGCTGCTGGTGCCGATCCACTGGGGTACCTTCCGGCTGGCGCCGCACCCGTGGGCCGAACCGGTCGAGCGGCTGCTCGCCGCCGCGGAGCCCGAGCGGGTGAACGTGGCGGTCCCGGTCCCCGGTCAGCGCATTGATCTCGCGACCCCGGTGAAATCGAACCCGTGGTGGCAGCTCTGATTCACGCGGCGCGCATCGTCACCGGGCTACGCCCGATTGCCCGCTTCCTCCTCGCGCCGCACGCGGCGCGCATCGTCACCGGGCTATGGTCGCGCCATGACCAAACGCGCCGCCGCTGTCCTCTCGGTGCTGCTCGGGTTGACGGGATGCGGTTCCGCGCAGCCGACCGCCGGGCCCCCATCCACCCTGTCTGACGTTCCGCCCAACCAGGTGTCCGGTGTGGCGATTCCCGCCGGCCGCATCGACGACGCCGTCGCCAAGATCGACGGCCTGGTCGGCGACCTGATGAGAAGCACCGGCGTCCCGGGCATGGCGGTAGCGGTTGTCCACGGCGGGAAAGTGTTGTACGCCAAGGGCTTCGGCGTCAAGGACATAAGCAAGGGCCAGGGGCAGGACAACAAGGTGGACGGCGACACCGTCTTCCAGTTGGCCTCGGTGTCCAAATCGGTCGGCGCGACGGTGATCGCGCACGAGGTCAGCGACCACGTCGTCGCCTGGGACACCCCCGTGGCCGCCAAGCTGCCCTGGTTCACGCTGAGCGATCCCTATGTCACCAGCCATGTGACCGTCGCCGACCTGTATTCGCATCGCAGCGGGCTGCCCGACCACGCCGGCGACAAACTCGAAGACCTGGGCTATGACCGTCGTCAGACCCTCGAGCGCCTCAAGTACCTGCCGCTGGCGCCCTTCCGGATCAGCTACGCCTACACCAATTATGGGATCACCGCCGGCGCGGAGGCGGTGGCGGCCGCCGCGGGCAAAACCTGGGAGGACCTGTCCGACGAGGCGCTCTACCGCCCCCTGGGAATGACGTCGACCAGCTCGCGCTTCGCCGACTTCGTCGCCCGGCCCAACCGTGCGGTCAACCACATCAAGGTTGCCGACAAGTGGGAAGCCCGTTTTCAGCGTGACCCGGATCCCCAGTCACCCGCGGGCGGCGTCAGTTCCTCGGTGAACGACATGGCCCGCTGGCTGATGATGTTGCTGGGCAACGGGACTCACGACGGCCAGCGTATTGTCTCGCCGGAGGCCCTGCTTCCCGCCACCAGTCCGCAGATGGTGTCGGCGCCCGCGACGACGCCCAAGGCGCGCACCGGCTTCTACGGATACGGCTTCAACGCGTCGGTCGATTCCTCGGGGCGCACCGAATACAGCCATTCCGGCGCTTTCGATTTGGGGGCGGCGACGAATTTCGTGGTGCTGCCCTCCGAGGACGTGGGCATCATCGCCCTGACCAACGGCGCGCCCTACGGCATCCCGGAGACACTGACCGCAGAATTCATGGACCTCGTCCAGTACGGTCAGGTCCGCGAAGACTGGGGCGCCTTGTACAAGAAGGCGATCGGGTGGCTGAACAATCCGGTCGGCTCGCTGGTCGGCAAGCAACCCCCCGCCAACGCCGCCCCGCCGAAACCGCTCGGCGACTACACGGGCATCTACGCCAGCGACTACTGGGGTCCGGCCGTCGTGACCGAACACGACGGCGCGCTGCAATTGGCAATGGGGCCGAAAAACCGGACGGTCACCCTCACCCATTGGGACGGCGACACCTTCACCTTCCCGCTGACCGACGAAAACGCCCCGCCCGGAACGATTTCCAAAGCGGTGTTCTCCAATAACACCGTGAACCTGGAGTACTACGACACCGAGAAGCTGGGGATCTTCACCCGATGAGCACGTCGATCAGCACCGGCCTGACCGATGCCGAGGTGGCGCAACGGGTTGCCGACGGCCAGAGCAACGCCGTACGGAAACGCGCGACGCGCAGCATCACCGACATCGTGCGGGCGAACGTGTTCACCCGGATCAACGCGATCCTGGGGGTGTTGCTGCTGATTGTGCTGTCGACGGGCTCGCTGATCAATGGGATGTTCGGCCTGTTGATCGTCGCCAACAGTGTCGTGGGCATGGTCCAGGAAATCCGGGCCAAACAGACGCTGGACAAGCTCGCGATCGTGGGGCAGGCGAAGCCTTTGGTGCGCAGGCAATCCGGAACGCGTGCGGTTCCGCCCGAGGAGGTGGTGCTCGACGACATCATCGAGCTCGGACCCGGCGATCAGGTCGTCGTCGACGGCGAGATCGTCGAAGAGGCGAACCTGGAGGTCGACGAATCACTGCTCACCGGTGAGGCCGACCCGATCGCCAAGGGCATCGGCGAGGCGGTGATGTCGGGCAGTTTCGTCGTCGCGGGCACCGGCGCCTACCGGGCCACCAAGGTCGGGTCGGACGCGTACGCGGCCAAACTCGCCGAGGAAGCCAGCAAGTTCACGTTGGTGAAATCCGAACTGCGCAACGGCATCAACCGCATCCTGCAGTTCATCACCTACCTGCTGGTGCCGGCCGGCCTGCTGACGATCTACACCCAGCTGTTCACCACGCACGCGGGCTGGCAGGAGTCCGTGCTGCGGACGGTGGGCGCCCTGGTACCGATGGTGCCCGAAGGGCTGGTGCTGCTGACGTCGGTCGCGTTCGCGGTCGGGGTGATCCGGCTCGGCCAGCGTCGCTGCCTGGTGCAGGAGCTGCCCGCCATCGAGGGACTTGCCCGAGTCGACGTGGTCTGCGCCGACAAGACCGGCACCCTGACCGAAAGCGGCATGCGGGTCGCGCGGGTCGACGAGCTCGACGGGGCCGGCGATCGGATCGCCGACGTGCTGGCCTCGCTGGCCGCCGCCGACCCGCGACCCAACGCAAGCATGCGCGCGATCGCCGAAACCTATGATGCACCGCCCGGCTGGATCGCCACGGCGACAGCGCCTTTCAAGTCGGCCACCAAGTGGAGCGGCGCGTCCTTCGACGGGCACGGCAACTGGGTGCTGGGGGCACCCGACGTGCTGCTCGAGCCGGCGTCGGCGGCGGCCGAACAGGCCGAGCGCATCGGGGCGCAAGGTCTGCGGGTCCTGCTGGTGGGCGCCGGCAGCGTGGCCGTCGACCACCCGAGCGCCCCTGGGCATGTCACCCCGGTCGCGCTGGTGGTCCTCGAACAGAGGGTCCGTCCCGACGCCCGCGAGACGCTGGATTATTTTGCCGACCAAGGCGTTTCGGTCAAGGTGTTGTCCGGGGACAACGCCGTCTCGGTCGGCGCCGTCGCCGGCACCCTCGGGCTGCACGGCGAGACGATGGATGCGCGCCGACTTCCGGCAGAACCCACGCAATTGGCTGACGCGTTGGACACACACACCACCTTCGGTCGGGTACGGCCCGACCAGAAACGCGCCGTGGTGCACGCCCTGCAATCACGGGGGCACATCGTCGCGATGACCGGCGACGGCGTCAACGACGTACTGGCCCTCAAGGACGCCGACATCGGGGTCGCGATGGGCGCCGGCAGCCCAGCGTCTCGCGCCGTCGCGCAGATAGTCTTGCTGGACAACAGGTTTGCCACGCTCCCGTACGTCGTCGGCGAGGGGCGGCGGGTGATCGGCAACATCGAGCGGGTCGCCAACCTGTTCCTGACCAAAACGGTATATTCGGTGCTGCTGGCGTTGCTGGTGGGCATCGAATGCCTGTTTTCCAAAGTGTTGAAGGCTGATCCGTTGCTGTACCCGTTCCAGCCGATCCACGTCACCATCGCCGCATGGTTCACCATCGGAATACCATCGTTCATCCTGTCGCTCGCACCCAACAACGAACGCGCCGAACCGGGTTTCGTGCGCCGCGTACTGAGCTCGGCCCTGCCGTCCGGGCTGATCGTCGGCACAGCGACCTTCGCGTCGTATTTGGTCGCCTACTCGGGTCGTCACGCCAGCTTCCAGCAACAGGACCAGGCGTCGACCGCGGCCCTGATCACCTTGCTGATGACGGCGCTGTGGGTGCTCGCCGTGGTCGCACGTCCCTACCAGTGGTGGCGGGTCGCGCTCGTAATCGCCTCGGGCCTGGCCTATGTGGTGATCTTCAGCCTCCCACTGGCCCGCAAGCAGTTCTTGCTGGATCCGTCCAATGTCATGGTGACCTCGACCGCGCTGGGGATCGGCCTGCTGGGCGCCGCGGCGGTCGAGGCCATGTGGTGGATCCGCGCCAGAATGCTGGGCGTGCCGCCGCGGTTGTGGCGCTGAGAACACCGAACTCAGCGGCGGCCGGATTCGGCGGGCCAAGTACGATGCCGGGAAAAGGGAGGGTGCATGGGATTTTTGGACAAGGCCAAGGATCTGTTGTCGCAGAACGCAGACAAGGTTGAGATGGCCATCGACAAGGCCGGCGAGTTCGTCGACGACAAGACGCAGGGCAAGTACTCCGACACCATCCACCAGGTGCAGGAGCAGGCGAAGAAGGCCACCGGCGCCGCGGACCCGGGCGACCAGCAGAACTGAGCCATGGCCAAGCTTTCCGGATCCATCGATGTCCCGCTGCCACCGGAGGTGGCCTGGCGCCACGCGTCCGACCTGTCCCGGTACAAGGATTGGCTGACCATCCACCGGGTATGGCGCAGCACCTTGCCCGACGAGATCGAAAAGGGCTCGGTCGTCGAGTCGATCGTCGAGGTCAAGGGCATGCACAACCGGATCAAATGGACCGTCGTGCGCTACAAGCCGCCCGAGGGCATGACGCTCAACGGCGACGGTGTCGGCGGTGTCAAAGTCAAGCTGATGGCCAAGATCGTCCCCAACGGGGACGGCTCCATCGTCAGCTTCGACGTGCACCTGGGCGGCCCGGCACTGTTCGGCCCGATCGGCATGATCGTCGCCGCCGCCCTGCGCGGCGATATCAACCAGTCGCTGGAGAACTTCGTGACGGTGTTCACCCGACGCGATCCGAGTAGCAACGGGCATCGCTGAACTGCCCGCGCGATGAGTTTTCGGCCCGGTAGCGGTCGATAGTGTGAACCCCCTCTTGCCGGGGAGACACACCACCAGGAGGTCACCGTGCCTATTCGTGACAGCGCCCCGCTGGGCGCCCCATGCTGGATCGATCTGACCACGTCCGACGTCGCCCGCGCCCAGGAGTTCTACGGCACGGTCTTCGGCTGGACGTTCGAATCCGCCGGAGCCGAGTACGGCGGATACGTCAATGTCGCCAAGGACGGCCACGCGGTCGCCGGGATCATGGCCAACCGTCCCGAGGCGGAGGCGCCGGACCGCTGGGTGACCTACTTCCACACCGCCGACATCCAGACCACGCTGGCCGCGGTGACCGGGGCCGGCGGTTCGGTCTGCATGGCGATGGAGGTGCCCGCCAAGGGCCACATGGGTCTGGCGATCGATCCTGCCGGCGCGACGTTCGGATTGTGGCAGCCGCAAGAGCACCGCGGTTTCGAGATCATCGGTGCGGCCGGCGCTCCGGTGTGGCACCAGCTGACCACCAGCGACTACGGCGCGGCCCTCGACTTCTACCGCGACGTCCTCGACTGGTACACCGAGCCCGTGTCCGACACCGACGAATTCCGTTACACCACAGCGCGGTTCGGTGACGAGCAATTGCTCGGCGTGATGGACGGCGCCGCACTGTTGCCGCCGGGTGTCTCGTCAAACTGGGTGATCTTCTTCGGCGCCGAGGACGTCGACAAGACCCTGCGCCTGATCGTCGACCACGGTGGCGCGGTGGTGCGCGATGCCGAGGACACCCCGTATGGGCGGCTGGCCGCCGCGAGCGATCCGACGGGTACCCCGTTCAACCTGTCCTCGCTGCGGACTTAACGCCTCGGCGAGCGCCACGCTAGCGTGACGTTCGGTGCCGCGCGACGGGGGCGGAGTCGGTTAACCTCGCTACCATGACTCGCCGCCTGCGCCCCGGTTGGCTGGTGGCGTTTTTCGCCGTGGTGGTATCGGCCAGCGCGTGGCTGCCGTGGCTGAGGACCGCGGTCAACGGCGGCGGCTGGGCCAATGCCATCGGCGGCGCCCACGGCAACTTGGAACTGCCCCCCGGGTTCGGTGCCGGCCAGCTCATCGTGCTGCTGGCCTCGACGCTGCTGGTGGCCGGCGCGATGATGGGTCGTGGCTTGTCGGTGAGGCTCGCTTCGGTTGCCGCGCTGTTGATTTCGCTGCTCATCGTGGCTCTGACGGTCTGGTACTACAAGCTCAACGTCAACCCGCCGGTGTCGGCCGAATACGGCCTCTACGTCGGCGCGGGCGGCGCGGTGTGCGCGGTGGCGTGCTCGATCGCGGCCGTGATCGCGTCGTTGGCCTCCGGCCGATCGAGACGCTGAGCCCTCAGGTCGACGGGAACTCGTGCCTCCCGGAGGCGGCGCTGTCTTCGGGTTCGTTGACGCCGAACACGAAGGGCGCGAACACGATTTCGCGTCCATCCGGGTCCCGATAGGTGATCGCTCCCGTGGCCACCCAGTACGGGTGCTGCTCGACGGGTTCGACGCCCGCCTCGCGCAGGCGCGCGAGGGCGGCTTGCTGAGCCCGGTGGTCGGGAAAATACAGGCAGAGCTGTTCGTGATGGTCCACCGCGACGGGGTCGACGGCCGCGACGATCTCCATGGTGAGGTTCCAGCTGGGTAGCCCGAAGATGGCGCCAGTGCTTCCGTAGCTGTTTTCGAACATCTCGTAGAGCGGCAGCCCCACGAGATCGCGATAGAACTGGACCGTTTCAGTGAAATGCGTGGAGCGGCGGGCGAAACGGATGGCACCGATCGGCGCCAGTTGTAGCGGCCAGTGGGTCGTGTGGTGGGGCTTGTGTTTGTCGCCGCTCATCACAGCCCGATCGCGTCCGCAGGCGACTCGGCGGCGCCCCAACGTCGCAACTCGGCACCGGGCGCCCACGTCGAGTGGGTTCCGCTGGAAATGCGTTCCGGCAGTGAAAGTTTGCATACCGGCCCGTCGCCGACGCGGGCGGCATCGAACACCAGGCAATACGAGGCGTCGGTGTTCATGTCGGTGGTGAGGGTGACCAGGTAGCCGTCGTCTTCGCCGGTGCCGCCCACGCGGGGTGCCATCGCGGTCTCGCTGCCGTAGACGCCGTCCCCGAACGAGAACCGCTCCTCGGTCCCGGTGCGTAGGTCGTGTTTGACCAGACCGTCGAACAGGAACCAGCCCGGTTTCCCGGTGGCGGCGTAGGTGTAGCGGTAGTGGGCGGCCGCGTAGGCGGGATTGATGGTGCCGAACTCGGTGATGGAGTCCGCGAGCCGCTCTTCGCGCACCGCGCCGGTGACCAGGTTGAAGCGCCACCGATGCAGGCGGGACTGCAGGCGATCCAGTGCCAGGAAGCGAAACAGCTTGTCCCACTTGGCCCCGCCGGTATCCAGCGGCGACGGATCGGCTTCGAAGAAGCCGTCGAGCACGATCTCATCGCCATCCTCGTAGGCGTTGGTGAAATGCAATACGAACGTGGGGTCAGCCTCGAACCATCGAATATCTGCGGTCTCGCCGCGGCGCGGGATGACCGCGAACCGTGACGGCATGTCCGGATAGAAGCGCGGCATGTGCACATCGTGCTCGAGCAGCTGCGGGTCCCAGAACAACGGGAAATCGTTAAGAATGGCGTAGTTTTCGGTGAACGCCATATCGTGGGGGAGACGCGGTCCTGGAAGAGGGATGTCGACGTAGTGGGTCAGCTCGTTGCGCTCGTCGACCACACCGTAATGCATGTACGGCTCTTGCTTGCTGTAGTTGAAGAACAACAGCTCACCGGTTGTGTTGTCTACTTTGGGATGTGCGGACACGCCCCACGCGGCCGGGAAGCGTCCGCTCCAGGATTCCTTGCCGAGCGTGTCGGCCGAATACGGGTCGATACGGTACAGGTCGCCGCACTGGTAGAAACTGGTCAGCGCGACGCCGCGGTGCACGATCACGTCGGTGCTCGACGCGTCCTTCATTCTCGTTCGCGCGCCCCATCCGGGCCCGCGCCGGGCCAGTTGCACGGGCTCGGCCAGACCCGGCCACAGTGGCCCGCCCGCCTCGTTCTCGGCCAAAAATCCGTCGGTGCGGATAAAGCGGTTGCGGTAGAAGGCCTTTCCGTCGCGGAAGCCGACCACGTGCACCATGCCGTCGCCGTCGAATGGGTGATAAGTCTTGAATGCGGGGTGCAACGGGTTCTCGGTGTTGCGCAGGTAGATGCCGTCCAGGTCGCGCGGGATCTCCCCCTCGACGGCGACCAGATCATCGCTGTCCCATTCGGTGGTCTGGGGACGCCACGGGCCCGTGCGGTAGGGGTGGTCGTCGTCCTCGGGAAGCGTGGACAGGAACTTGCCGACGATCTCAACGTCCATCAGATGCCTTTGCTGACAACGAAACTCACGGTGGTGGCGGTGCTGCCGCCGAAATTGAGGGTCCCGAAGGTCTGGGCGCCGTCGACCTGATAGTCGCCGGCGGTGCCGCTGACCTGCTTGGCCGCATCCAGCAGCATCCGCACGCCGGAGGCGCCCACCGGGTGTCCGCCGCCGATCAGTCCGCCGCTGGGGTTGATCGGCAGGCTTCCCCCGATCTCGATCTCGCCGTTTTCGACGGCCTTCCATGACTCGCCCGGGCCGGTCAATCCGATGTGGTCGATGGCCAGGTATTCACTGGGGGTGAAGCAGTCGTGGACCTCGAACCCGTCGATATCGTCGAGGCCGCGCCGGGCGCGGCGCAGCGCGTCAAGCACCGCGGCCCGCACATGCGGCAGAACGTACGGATCGTCAGCGGCGCGATCCAGTTTCTGCCGTAGGCCCAGCCCGACGGTGCGATGACCCCAGCCGTCGATGCGGCCGATCGGGCGCGCGTCGGGATGGTCGCGCAGGTAGGCGTCGTTGACGAGCACCAATCCGGCGCCACCATCGGTCATTTGGCTGCAGTCGAAGCGTCGCAGCCGGCCTTCGGTGATCGGGTTGGCCGCGTCGTCGTCGGTGATGGGATCGGGGACGGCCCACCCGCGGGTCTGGGCGTTGGGGTTGAGCCGGGCGTTGGCGAAGTTGAGTTGCGCGATGGCCCGCAGGTGCGCGTCGTCCAATCCGTACCGGTGCTCGTATTCGTCGGCCACCCGGGCGAACATCGACGGCCACAGGTAGCGCGCGTCGCCCCCCTCGTGGCCGGTCCACGCCGCGGCCCCCAGGTGCTGCGCGGCGACGTCGCCCGGGACCGTCTTCTCCAGCTCGATGCCCACCACCAGCGCGGTGTCGTAGGCGCCCGAGCGTAGATCGGCCATTGCCGCCAGCGCCGCCACGCTGCCGGAGGCGCAGGCCGCCTCGTGGCGTGACGCCGGGGTGTCCCAGAGGCCGTCGCACACCGTGGCCGGCATCGCGCCGAGGTGGCCCTGTCGGGCGAACATCTCGCCGAAGGCGTTGCCGACGTGCACCACGCCGATGCCGGTCGCGTCGATCTTGGCCGAGGCCAGCGTGGCGCCGACGACCTCGGCGGTCAGCGCGGCGAAGTCGTGGCCTTCCTTGGTGAGGTTGCGAGCGAAATCGCTTTGGTAACCGCCGAGAATCCACACACCGGGCGAGCCATCCATACGCCGACGGTACTCCCGCGAGGGTGGGTTGTTGAGGCCAATCGGCGGGGCGGTGCGAGTCCTGGGAGAGCCAAAAAAGGGCGGCCCCGTCGGCTCTCGGGCTGAACCGACGGGACCTAGGCGGGCGCGAAGGCCGGCCGACGCACTCGCCTACTGTTGGATCATTGCCCCCCAGGGGTGCCGACAAACATGCGGCCTCAATCTCTTTGACGCATCGGTGACGGCGGGCCACCGACGCCGCCAGGTTCGGTTAACGACGATTCACCTTTTCGCGGGGCGCTCGGAGCGCCCGCGACTGCCGTCGGCTGAAAGTCTGAGCTGCGCCGATGCGGTGTGGTTGTGCCGGGCGCGGCGGTCGCGGCACGGAACAGCCGAGCTGCATCGTGGCGTCGCGCGTGCTTCGGTGTTGGCCGATTTACGCACCCCTGGGCCGTTCGTTTAACGGCCGCCCAGCAAAGTAGCCGAGGCGTTGTCCGCGGCCGGCGACAACCTCACCGAAGCCGGCGGTCGCTTGTGGGGATGTGACGGGCTCTCCGCAAGGCGGCGGCGCTCGGACCGGCGTGGTCTGCGGTCCATCGTGACACCTTGCGACACCGGTGGCCCGCCCAGTCGGTTACTGCAGTGGCAAAGCGGGAAACTGCGCCCAACTGCGGGTATGGGATATGGGCTAATGGCGTGAGAGGAAAGTTCGGCCCAGGATCCGTGCGTTGCGACACGGTCACGGATGCATACCTATCGGCTCATCGTTGGTCACATATGCCCCGCAGATCACTATCGTCACATGAGCCAACTACGGACGTCTGCGCGGTGTCCTACCCCTCGAAAGGTGTTACATGTCGGCGATTCTTCGAAGTGTGTCGCTATCGATGGCGTCGGCGGCCGCTATCGGATTCGTCTTTGTGGTGGGACCCGCGCCTGCCGCCCACGCCACGCCGTGCGGCGCTCCCGAAGCGAATGTCGAACCGCCCGCCGCGCAGCCGGCCATGCCCGCGCCTCAGCCGGTCGTGCAGCCGCCAACCGGGCGCAGGCCCACGCACACGAATGACCAGGCGCCGCTGCCGCGGCTGGGTCCGCTGATCTCCTCGTTGCTCAAACCGACGACCCCGGGGCGCGGCTATTCCGCGCCGGTGCATCCGCGAGCCGAGGGGCCGACACCCGGACCCGGCCCGTCGGCGCCGTTGCAACAGCAAGCCGAGGTATTGCCGCCGGGCCCCAACCCGCCCGCGCCCGCGGTTCCACAGCAGCCGAATGCCAACCCGCTGCGGCCCAACGCCGTGCCGGTGCCGCAGCCGCAACCCGAGCCGGGACCACCTCCGTCGATCGCGGGCGCGCCGACGTCCCTCGTCGACTGGGTGACCGGACCGGACGGCCCCAACAAAACTCTGCAACGTTTCGGCATCTCCGGCACCGATCTCGGGATTGCCTGGGACAACGGCGATCCCGCTAACCGTCAGGTGCTGATGGCCTTCGGTGACACCTTCGGCTATTGCAAGGTGCACGGCCAGCAGTGGCGCTACAACACCCTGTTCCGCAGCAACGATCGCGACCTGTCCAAGGGAATCCACATCGCCGACGGCGTGCCGAACGACCGGTACTCCGGCTCACCGGTATGGGCGCCCGGACTTTCCAAACAGGTCGTCAACACCATCCATAAGGCCGCGCACGAGACGGGAATCATTCCGACCGGGGCGATGTCGATGGGCAGAACTCAGTACATGAGCTACATGTCCATCCGCCAGTGGGGCCGTGACGGCGAATGGACAACGAACTATTCGGCGATCGCGCGGTCCAACGACAACGGCCAGAACTGGGGGATCTTCCCCACCACGATCCGTACCGCGTCAGCGGATGCCATTCCGGGAGCCGGGTTTACGCCAGGAAACGAAAACTTCCAGATGGGTGCGTTCTTGAAGGGCAAGGACGGTTACCTCTATCAGTTCGGAACGCCGTCGGGGCGCGGCGGTGCGGCCTTCCTGTCGCGCGTTCCACCGAATCAATTGCCCGACCTGACCAAGTACCAATACTGGAACGGAGACGAGGGCGGCCGTTGGGTCGCGAATAATCCCGGCGCGGCGACGCCGATCTTCCCGGCGCCGGTGGGCGAGATGTCAGCCCAGTACAACGATTACCTCAAGCAGTATCTGGTGCTCTACACCGACGGCGGCAGCAACGACGTCATCGCGCGGACCGCGCCGGCGCCGCAGGGCCCATGGAGCCCCCCGCAGCCGCTGGTGTCCTCGTTCCAAATGCCCGGCGGCATCTATGCGCCGATGATCCATCCTTGGTCATCGGGGCGGGATCTGTACTTCAACCTGTCGCTGTGGTCGGCATACGACGTGATGTTGATGCACACCGTGTTGCCGTAAAAACGTCGCCATCGAATATACGATGGTCTAGTGAGAGGAGGGCGACGATGATCGCCTTGGAGTATCACGACAACTGTTGCGGTCTTGCTGATCCGCTCACTCCTCTCGCCGCGGCCGCGTTGCCCGACGACGTGCCCGTTTCATCCGCGGGCGAACTGCGGACAAACGGTGACGGCGCGGACGCCCACACGGTGTTCGACGGGCACCGCCCGGATTACTGGACCGTCGGCAGGCCGGGGCTCCGCGACATCGAGGTGTGCATCGAAAGCGCCCGCGCGGACGGCGCCATCAGCCTGGGCCTGGTGGTCAACGGTTTGGATTGCAGCGGGCTCCCCATTGACCAGGCGCTTTCGCTCGCAGACGCCCGGGGGGATGCGGGCGTCTGCGGCGTGAGCTGCCGGGGAGGCGGGCACCTCAAAGCCAGTTAGCCGGCGGCTGAGCGGGTTTCGTGAGGTGCGGTATCGGCTACGGCGGCGGCGGGATCCACCGTTTGCCATCCGTTGTCCATCCGCACGGCAGGTAGTTCCAGTGCGCCGGGGGTTGGGGATCGAAAGACAAACACTTCGGTGCGTAGAAATCGGGCGCCGGAGAAGGCGGCGGTGGCGGCTGGTCCGTGGCGCGGGCGGTAGCCTGGCCGCTGAGTATCAGGGCCCCAACGGCCATCAGTGTCGCGACTAGCTTCCGCATCGCAGGCCCGGCAAGTGCTATGCCCCAACGAAGCGACGGTCGCTACGTTTCTTCCCTTACACGCACGGTGTCGATGGTAGTCCTCATTTCCGCACTTTGTGGGACTTGATCGCTGGTTCAGGTCGGGAATCGTGACCGCGGTTTGCGCTGGCGCGAAGGCGCCCCGGCCTGCTCGCATGGCACGAAGGCAAACTGGACACGGCCTGACCGGGAAAAGTACGATCGTGATCTGTCATTTACTGGTAGGGCGGGGAATTTGGTGCAGCAAACGCTCCGTGCAAGTGGGAGCACTGCGATGAGATCTGTCGATGAGGGTTCGCCGTCATTGACCGCGGTGAGCGCTTGCCCGATCGTCTCGCGCGGGACGACCTCCCTACCCAACCGACCGCTCACTCGGGCGCGGCTACGCCTCGCATCCGTCAGCCTTGAGCAAACGCGCCAAGATAGCTGGCGCGCAATCGAAATCATCGCCAACAGGCACAGCCGCCGAGTCGAGTCCTATTTGCAACGTCGACGCCACCGCCCGTGGCGCAACCGGGGTTCCTAGCATTCGACGTTGACCTTCACGTCGACGACGATCGGCGCTGCCTCGCCACGCCGATGATGTGGGCATACCGCAACGGCCGAAAGGCTACCTAACCCACAAGCGGGTCCTTTATCAAGAGTCTTCTCTGCTGTGGAATCGGTGCGCCCGTCGTCGAAGCTCCCTGCGCTACAACAATGACGCTCGCTGACGATCAGGTCGGTTGCGTGGCGGCAGGGCACATTTTCAGAAGTGCGGTTTATCAAATCAATGAGGCGACGCGGCGGTTGACTCCCGTTGCCTTCAAGCATCGTTGAGTTATGAGGTATAGCAATGGATTTCGGGGTCTTGCCGCCGGAGGTCAACTCCGGCCGGATGTACTCTGGTCCCGGGTCGGGGCCGATGCTGGCTGCCGCGGCGGCGTGGGATGGTCTGGCCGCCCAGTTGCACTCCGCGGCAGCGTCTTACGAGTCAGCCATCTTGAACCTGACCGGCGGGTGGCGGGGACCTTCATCGACCATGATGGCGGCCGCCGCGGCGCCGTATGCGGCATGGATGAGCACCACCGCCGCCCAGGCCGAGCAGACCGCGAATCAGGCGCGGGTGGCTGTGGTCGCGTATGAGGCGGCGTTCCTCGCGACGGTGCCACCATCGGTCATCGCGGCCAATCGTGCGCAATTGATGGCGCTGATCGCCACCAATTTCTTGGGTCAGAACACCGCGGCGATCATGGCCACCGAGGCCCAGTACGCCGAGATGTGGGCCCAGGATGCAGCCGCCATGTACGGCTACGCCGCCACCTCGGCGGCCGCCGCACAGGTGACGCCATTCACCGTGCCGCCGCAGAGCACCAACCCGGCCGGGACCGCGGGACAAGGAGCCGCCGTCGCGCAAGCGACCGGTGGTTCGGTCGTGACGAACACGGAATCAGCTCTGCCGCAACTGATGTCCGCTGTGCCGCAATCGCTGCGAGCGCTGACAGCGCCTACCGCCGCCGCGACGGCTGACCCGCCGTCGCTGCTGTCAGCCCTCGACTCGGCGCTCACCGGGCCGTTGGGACCGGTGTCGCTGTTCGGCATCGGCGGCAGCCCGTATCTGCTGGGTGTCGAAAACTATCTGG
Source organism: Mycobacterium sp. NTMscope_MAC_269 (assembly GCF_976985695.1). Lineage (NCBI taxonomy): Bacteria > Bacillati > Actinomycetota > Actinomycetes > Mycobacteriales > Mycobacteriaceae > Mycobacterium > Mycobacterium sp. NTMscope_MAC_269. Next base: position 3,427,000 of record NZ_OZ335668.1, on the reverse strand, counting down.
TGCCGCAAAACGTGGCGAATGTGAACAGTGCCCGGCAGCGGCTGGACCGGGACTACTCGACGCAGCGCCTGCTAGGGATTGATTCGGGGACGCGCGTCGTGAGCTCGCCGGCGCCCACTGGAACCGCAACGTCGACGGGGATCGGACGTGCCGCCGTCGTCGGGCGCTTGTCGGTGCCGCAGGGATGGGCGGCCGCCGCCCCGGAGATCCGGCCGCTGGCAACGGTGTTGCCGCACACCGCTTTTGCCGGGGCTCCGGCAGCACTCGCGGCCGAAGGGAACGGGGCGCTGTTCTCCAACATGGCCGCGTCGGGTTTGGCCGGGCGGGCGATGGCCGCGACCGGCGGCGGCTCCGCTCGGGCAATGGGCATGGGTGGCGGCGCCTTCGGGCGCGCGGCAACTACGGCCACGATCATCGTCATCAACGCAGACGACACGCAGGAATAGCCGCGTCCGCAACGCACGACTTGGCACGATAAATAAGGAGTAGCAATGGATTTCGGAGCATTGCCGCCGGAGGTCAACTCCGGTCGGATGTACGCCGGTGAAGGCGCGGGCTCGATATTGGCCGCGGCGTCGGCCTGGGATGGGCTGGCCGCCCAGCTGCATTCGGCGGCGACGTCGTATGAGGCGGTGATCTCGAACCTGGCCAGCGGTTGGCAGGGGCCGTCCTCTCTGACCATGGCGGCCGCGGCCGCGCCGTATGCGGCGTGGATGAGCGCCACCGCCGCCCAGGCCGAGCAGGCCGCCTCGCGAGCCAGAGCGGCGGCCGCGGCCTATGACGCCGCGTTCATGGCGACCGTGCCCCCGGTGGCGATCGCGGAAAACCGCAGCCAGCTGGCGTCCCTGGTGGCGACCAACGTGCTCGGGCAGAACGCCGCCGCGATCGCGGCCAGCGAGGCGGAGTACGCGCAGATGTGGGCCCAAGACGCCGCCGTGATGTACGGCTACGCCGGATCTTCGGCGATCGCCGCGCAGATGGAGCCCTTCAACGCGCCACCGCAAACGACCAACCCGGGCGGGGCCGCCGGCCAATCAGGCGCGGTCGCCCAAGCCGTCGGCGCGGCGCCCGCCAACGCGCAGTCGGCGTTGTCGCAGCTGATGTCGTCGACCCCGCGAACCCTGCAAAGCTTCGCCGCCCCCTCCGCTTTGTCGGCGGCGGATCCGTCGTCGTTGGCGACATGGTTGAACAACCTGAATTCCACGCCGTTGGCGAAGATCGCCGCGAACATCGAGTTCGTCACCAAAGCGATCCGCCCGGTCAACGACACGTTGCTGAGCCTCAGCTTGGGCTTGGTCGTCACGGCACGGACGTGGAGCGACACCGCCGTCGAACTCGAGGGGCCGCTGTTCGCGGCGCTGGGTTCGAGCACCCAGGCGGTGGGTGCCGCCGGCGCGTCCGCCGTGACCGCGGGCGTCGGCAATGCGGGTCTGGCGGGGGCGTTATCGGTGCCGCCGAGCTGGGCCGTGGCCAGCCCCGGGGTCAAGCTGGCCGCCACCGTGCTGGAGTACACCAGCGCGAGTGCCGCGCCGACGGTCGCGGCCGGCGCGGGTTCCCTCGGCCAGATGGCTTTGGCGAGCTTGGCCGGCAGCGCGCTGGGCGGCGCCGTGCCCCGCGCGGTCAGCGGAAGCACCGCCCGGGGATTGGGTCGCCGCTCATCGGACAACGACGCCAAGACCCCGGACAAGCTGAAGTCCGTCCTGGCGGAACTGGAGGAAGCGCCGGAGTCTGTCCAGCACTGGCACACCGACAAGGCGCATCTGGAAAGCCTTTTGGATCAGCTGTCGAAGAAGCCGGGCGTCCACGCCGTTCATTTGTCGTCCGCCGACAAGTCCAAGGCCACACCGCCGCGGGCCACGTGGGGATAGGGAGAACGGCTTATGAACGACTGGTCGAGATAAGCGCGGGGTCTGTCGAGGCGGTTTATTGCTGGTTCATGTGGCGCTTGCGGGACCAGGTCCGGTAGGCGTTGTAGCTCATCACCGCGGCGAGACCTCCGGTACTGATGAGGCCTAGCGCTGTGCCGTGGGTGGACGCATTCAGCACGAAGAGCGCCAGGGACAGCACGGCCATCGCTATGTAGAACGTTGGGCCGTATACGGGGTTGTTCTTCACGCCCGGGACGACCCGCTGCGATCATCGGCTCGATGTTCCAGCCAGTTCACCATTAGCACGAGGACCGCCCAGCACGCCGCGTAGCCGACTGTGTAAATCGGCACGAGCACCCACCAGGGATGGCGGCCCAGAAGCAGCCATGCGGCACCTTTGAGCGCATCATCTACGAACCCAGACACGACGATCGCGACGAGCAAGGCGGTGTAGCCGTGTTGGCGCTGTTGGGGCACTTTGCCGGCCGCGCGTCTGGATAAGTACCAGAGCACGACGCCCGCTACGACTACCGCGGACACGATGAAGCCGACTGTCATCCACGCCGGTACAGACTTACTACTGGGGGGACTAGCTGTACTGACCTGAGAGGTTAGGTACGCGGGTCGCGGGTGGTTGGCCGCCGAGTGCTGTGTGGCCGCGGTGGTGATTGTAGGTGTGTAGCCATCGGGGGAATTCGTCGCAACGTTCGGCGTCGCTGGTGTAGAGCCGGGCATAGGCCCACTCATCGGCCAGGGTGCGGTGAAAGCGTTCCACCTTGCCGTTGGTTTGTGGCCGGTATGGCCGGGTCCGGCGATGCTCGATGTCAACGAGCGCCTCACGGAATGCGTGGGAGCGATAGCAGGACCCGTTGTCGGTCAACACGTTTCGCACGGTGATTCCGCGCTGTTGGAACCATGTGTTAGCTCGTGACCAAAACTGGGCGGCGGTCTCCTTGCGTTCATCGGCGAGCAGTTCGCTGTAGGCCAGTCGCGAGTGTGCATCGATGGCGGTGTGCACGAAGTGGTAGCCCCGCCGTCCGTCGCGGTCCATAGCTGATTTGCCGCTGCTTTTGTCAGCGCGAGAATGGCGTCGGCCCGCTGATCGGCCCAGCAAGCGCCACCCACCGCCGGCAGGGATCCTGCCCAACTTCTTGACATCGACATGGACCAGCTCGCCGGGCCGGGCCGACTCCATCCGGCGTACCACCCGCCCGGTGGGACGGTCCAGCCAACGCAGTTTGGCCAGCCCGTAGCGGGTGAGCACCCGATGCACCGTGGAGGGGTGCAACCCCAGCAGATAGCCGATGCGGGCCGGGCCCCAGCGCCGTATCGTGCGGACTTTGATGATGCGCCGCTCGGTACGGGTCGGGGTCTGATGCGGGCTGCGATGGGGTCGTGAACTGCGGTCGACCATCCCCGCATCACCAAGCTCGCGGTAACGACCGGCCCAGCGAGCCGCCGTGGTCACCGAGACCTGGAAGCGTTCAGCAGCTCGCCGCAAAGTCCAGCCATCATCGACAACACAACGGGCCAAGCGCAGGCGTCCGGTTTCAGACAAAGGGGCATTACGGTGGGACACGAAGACCTCCGAGGTGATGAGTGCGTTCCTAGACAGCTCGCACTTCACTCGGAGGTCTTCGTCATGTCACCACGCCACGCCGTCACCAACGTCCGTGGTCAGTACAACTAGCCCTATCGAACAGGACATCGATGGTGACCGCCCACACGAGGTATAGCGGCAGGTAGAGCAGGATCCGCTTTGCGTTGATCATGGCTTAAGCCAAGCAGGTACGTCTTCGCTGCACTCCAGCGCGCCTTTGGCGGCCGCCTCTACCGGGGCTTCCAGCAAGCCCTGCGCGAAGCCGCCGACGAAGCCGAGCACCGCGCCGGGGAGTGCACCAGCGCCGGCGAGTTCGGGAGTGAGGCCCGCCCCGAACGCCGCCCCGATGCCGGCTTTGATGGCGCCCGGCGCGTCGAGTTGAACGGACGCTACAAGTCGGTGGAGATGGTCAGTTTAAAACTCAAGATCGCCGCCGAGATAAGACTGTTAGACGCGTCGATCACACGACTGCTCGGGCAACTGTCCACGGAGGTCGAGCAGCCGATGTCTGTGACATCTCAGAAGGCGTCGAAGGCGGCGCAGGCTAGGTGGGACCGTGAACGGATGCGGCAGGCCAACGGTGGATAGCACGAAAGGCGGTCTGGCCCATGCCTATTCAGCGCCCTAGTTCGGCAGCGGGTGATGCGTTCACGTTGCATTCTCCGGGTGCGTATGAGTACGTCATTCGAGGGAAGGTGGAACGCGAGTTGTTCGACGGCGACGCCGCTTTAAGTGACCCTTAAAGGCGATGCGTTGACGGAGCACGAGCTAGGGCATGCGGCACGGGTTACCGCCGAGGTTGATCAGCGTCTCGCGGCCGGTGAGCCGCTGCACGCGCAATCGTGGGAGCTACCCGGCGATCTGCCGACCCCGTTCCATCGCTGGCCGGTGGCCCGCCGAACGTTCACAGTGACAGCTGATGACCGAATCACGCCGCGCCGCAGGGAGTCCAAATGAGTGCATCGAACATCACCGAGGGTAAGGCGAACTCGATTGCCTTGTCGGCCGGTCAGCAGCCGGTGGTACCTGCCGACGATAGGCCGTGCTGCGCACCATGTTTCACGTCCGAGCACGGCCCGCAACCTGGCGAGGTATCGGGTGAGCGGGCTACGGCCCGCCGAGGCGAGGCCCCGCCGGGAAGCAAGCCGGACGCTGGCTGAGGCCCGCAAGCATGGTCTCTCGACGCCGGAAATGCTGGGCGCGGTCGGCAACGGGACCGTAGACTCCGAGGGCTGAGCGCCACGCTCACGGCCGATTTAGGCCGAGGTGGATACGCGCCGGTACCGGACGAGGCTGTCAGCGGCTCCTGGGGCGTGAGTCATTTGACTCACCTGACCTGACCTTTTGTCCCGCACAGCAGAAGGCCCCCGACCGGAGCCGGAGGGCCTGAATTCGGTTGGCGCGTTGGCCTATTGGTACTTCGCCAGGGCTGCAGTCATCTCTGCCTGGATCGCCGGGACTTGCGACTCATCCACCATAAAGAACTCGCCCAAGCCCAGAATGTCCAACTGCGCGAAGGTGTTGGGCACCCAACCGGAGTGCGGCTGCCATGACGCGGCCGGAGACGCGTGCCACTGCTCCATGCTCGCGTTAGCCGGAGCGTCAACCCGAAGCAGCTTGGTCGCTGGTCCTGGCCCGCCGTTGGCGTAGTAGAGCATCTGTCCTCGTTTCCGCCGGGGAGCCCGGGCTCAAGTTACAACGCCTGACCAGCGGGTTTTATTCCTGGCGCTGCCGTAAAAGGCTCGATGCAATGATCGGCAAGAACGAGGTGACTGACAGCGAGGCCTCCCGCAACCCGCACGCTGCGCGGGAACTGGGGCTGTCCCATGCCCTGGGGCTGGGGCGTGCGCCTGGGACGAGGTTGAATCCGAGGGCTGAGCAGTCCCAGGACGGCCCAACGGGGGCCAGGCGGAGGAACTACCGGCCGAAGGTCTGCGGTCGTCTACGGGCTGAGTCATTCTGACTCAGTTGCCGCGCTGCGCGTGCGACACTGCGCTTTATATGAACTCTCAGCCGATCTGGACAGGGCCAGTCATTCTGACCTTGTGCATTTCCCTCCTGGCGTTCGCGGTCTCCGGTATCGCGCTCGGGTGGCAGATTGTCTCCTGGCGGCGCAGCGGCCCACAGGTGAGCGTGAAAACCACTACAGGCATCGGTGGCCCCGGCCTGTGGTTTATCGGCATTGAGGCGAAGAATTCAGGACGCCTCGCGACGGAGATTCACCAGTTCGGTTTTCAGCTACCCAATGGACGCCACATACAGAACATCTATGACTTTCTCGGGCAGCCGATTCAACTGCCGATGCCGCTTGGGACCGGAGGCAAAGCGAGCATGACCTACACCGCCGAAAGTCTGCGGGAGCTTCTGCGCGAGGAAGGCATCTCAGGGGAGAACGTCCGGCCGTACGTGGACACTGGGCATGGGCGTTTCGAGGGCGAGAGGATCCACCTGGGCGAGCGGATCGCAAACCTTCGATGACGACCTGACGCAAACGCTCGGCGAACGGTCACCAGTCTTTCTAAAAGGCGGTGCGGCTGGCCAGGGTGGCTGGCAGACTCCCAGGGCGTGTCCCTCGATGACCTGATTAACGAATGCGCAAACATGCCGGACGCCGCTGTTCGGTTCGCCAGGGGTGTGGGTTGGGTGAAGACTCCCGAGGACTTCATGCCCCTGCGTGACAGAGTGCGCGAGAACAACCAGGGTCAAATGGCGATGCTGACCGATGCGCTCAAGATGCGTTTCCCCAAACTAGACGATCTGAAGCTAGGTCTGTTCCAGGCGGCGGGGGAGATGGCGCTGATGGCCGAGGTCGGTCGCCAGGGAACTGACCGGCTCGCAGCGCAGCCGTCTGCGTGACCTGTGGGAGAACCTGCTACAGGCTCGCTGAGCCGCCGCAATGGCCGTTGTGGTTCACCGCGCGGTTGGCGTATCAGCTACTCAGAACGGCGAGAAGCCGTCAACACTCACCGTCATCCCATGCCCCGTAGCATCATTCATGAAGGTGGTGCCCTCGCTCGTCGGGGTGATAGTCCAGCCGATAGCGCGGTAAACCGTCCCGTAGGTCATTGTCACGTAGTCGGGATTACCTGGATCCCCGTAAAGCCATTGCCATGCACCACGCGAGGTGACGCCGACACCGGACGCGGGCATCCCGTTGTAGCTCGGCCCAAGCTGCCTGGTGAAGTGAACGTTGCACTGGACGTCACCGGCGGTCATCGCACAGACGGTCTGCCCAGAGGCTGTTCGCACGTGCACGTTTCCGTAGCCGTTCATGGGCAGTGTGACGGGAGGGGGCGGCTGGCTGTGTGTTGGAGGCAGTGCTGGTGGCTGTGTCGTAGCGACCGGTGGCGGAGAAGTCGCGAGCGCCGTGCTCGTTGGAGTCGTGCTCGTTGGAGTCGCCACACTGGGCGCTCGTTCTTCGCGGTGACGCAGATACGCGAATGCAACTACCACGGCAACTGCAACCAGCGCGACACTCGCGGCCACCGCCAGAAGGGTGATCCGCCCCGGCGTCAGGCGTCGCTGCGGCGGCCAGTCCTCGCCGTCATCGAGCGACCAGGCGGTGTGCGCCTCAGTCTCGTTGATCGTTGCGCCTAGCTCGGTTGGTGCCTCCCCCGTCTGGGCGTCGTCGTCCGTCGCGTCCCCCATGCACGAATGGTAGCGATCTGAGACATCGGCTGAGCAGGTGCAGAGCAGTAGGCCAGCAGCGGAACGAAGATGCACCTTGGCAAGTGGACCGAACACCTCCATCACTGACTTGCCGCTGGCGCGGCATGGGCGCGGCGACCTGCTCTCCGGTTTCGATCTGGGCGACACCGGCCCGTCCGGCGGTGCGCCCATTGCTTCATCTGGCGGCGCGCTACGACGCAGGGGCGGGAACGCGAGAGGCAAGGAGCAGTGGACCGGCCGGTCGGGAGGTGCGGGGCGGCTGCCATATCCGCTGCACGGCGCGTCCGGCGAGGCGACGCCGAACAGCAGCGGGAGATTCTGCGAGAACCCGCGCTGCGGGTCGAACGTCGGAAGGGGCGCGACGGGGGGTGACTGAGACACCGACTTCGCGAATGGTCAACAACTCATCGGGCGCCGGGTATTCAACCAAACACCGAGCGAAAGGCTCTGAGCTACTTGCCAATCCCATTCGCGGCGTACAGTGCGCGGTCCAGAGTCCTCAGGTCACACCCACAGCGTTGCCTGATGCTCTGGCATGCCGCCAGGTATTCGACATACAGTGGGTAGGTCTTGGGTGCCGGGTTCGGTATTTCGTTATGGGCCACAAGCGAATTGCGCGCCCGCACATCGATCACAGTGTGTTTGTGGGGATTCCACACCGTCAGGAGTGCGGACGCCATCGGGACAGCGACACCGTTTAGGATCATCAGGATGCGATGCTGTATTGGCAGCGGCGCGGCCAACGCGGTGCTGGTGACATCGCGGATCATCTCACCGGTGTTGGACTCCAATTCCACCTTGTGCTTGGGCCACCAGCTACGCCGCAGCTTCCATGCGCCGACTGCCAGAAGGTCTTCGAGGTCGTAGAATCCGCGCTTTCTGATCTGTGGGCCAACAACTTTCAGAACGCTATCGTCATAGGTGTCCTCGTATCGTTCCGACCAGCGGTTGATCCATTTCGCGTCGATGGTCATAGTTAGTCACAACCTCCGTGTAAAACTGGTGTATCGCTAGATGGCGGGCCAATATTGCGGGCACTAGGAGCCGACCGACTCGCCAGCCTCCGTCTCGATAGCTTTTGAGGGGCCTGGCCTGCTGGTGCGCAGTTGCTTGGCGGGTTGTCACCATCCGAGACACCGCGCGGCGGGGGACTTGGAATATGTTGTCGCATAATCGATTTAACGAGAAGGTGTCCTCGGGTCACGACCCCCAAATAGCTTCCAGCGCGTCTAACTCGTCTACGGGAAGTTTTCCTCCCCACTGGTCACGAAGCGTAAACCGGTCGCTGGAAATGCGCTCGAAGATGATGATCGATTCCGGCTGGTGAATCAGGCTGGGGGTTCCCAAGTCCCGGTACCGAGTGAATATGTCAGCGATTTTCGCTTCATTGGTCGTAGTGAACTCCCGAAGGGCTTCGAGGTAGGCGGCCCCTCCGTTGGTGGGAAGGCAATCGGCTACCTCTGCTATTACGAGGCGACTAAGCGCCCTGTCGTAGGGTGTATCGGCGAAGCGGTAGAACGCTGCCTCCGCCGCATTGATGAGTTCTTCGATCCTGTAGCCGGACCGCGACATCAGCTGATCCACTCGCCTCGTCACCTCCTCGTCGAAGATCTCCATCAATACCGCGAGCCGCTTCAGCGCTCGTTCGGTGTCCAAGTCGGGTGGCATGCCAGGCTTGTAGAGAAGTCTGTGTGACATCTCTGACCAAACGTTCTGTGCGGCTGTTCTGATCTGAATCTCGCACTCGGCACCGACAAGTGTTGCGCCGTCCTTCAGCTTGGCCTGGACGTGGACCCCTCCATACCCAATCTTGTCGGCTTCCTTAAGCTCCTGGGTCCAATCGTGGACATCGCCCTCTACGTCGTAATTTTCCTTGACGATCTGGACGACAGAATCGATGTATCGGTAGTCATCGACTATCACGCGCACGCCAGCTTTGTCTGTTACCTGGGTCCATGGGTCTGTGTACTTCTTGCGGAAGCACTTTCCGACGAAGCTTGCGACGTCTTTGGCCCGTCCGGTAACAATGCAAGGCACTCCGCGTTCGCGGGTAAGCCTGGTGATTTCTGACGTCACCTGCTCCGCGAGCGCTTGAAAAACGGGACGTTCAGCGATGAAGCGCTCACGCGCTTCCGAAAGCGCCGTCATCCCCGCGTGTGGAGTTTCTTTAGTTCGTCAATAATCTGCATTTGTGTCTGCCCATCGTCTCGCGCCGTTACATGCACTATTTCATCGGGCATGTTAGCCGGGTAGCTAACCTTCACGCCTTGCGCGAATTCGTATTGCAACCGGCGGAGCGTTGAACTGATCAGCTTCGTGTCCTTGACGAAGGAACTATCGACTCCGGCTTCCGTCAGTTCCTTTATGAACGGCGCCCGGTCCTTGGTTTCCAGATTCGCTTTTGCAAAATCGTTCAAGCTAATCTCGGTAGCATTGCTATTTAATTGTGCCAAAAGAGCAGTTTCGTAACGTACTTTGGTTTCGGGGTCCGTGATTCTATCATTGATGAATTTCTCGGCTGCTGAGTGAAAGTTGCGCGTCGCAACAGAAGGTTCATTTGTTAAACGGCAGGCTAAGAAGGTGTTCAGAAAGAAATCTGCGATGTCTGGTCCTCTTGACTGAGGATCGCTGACCCAGCCCTCCAGCTCATCGCTATCGAGCAAGAAAATTGCAATTTTGAACACGCGTGTCTTGCCCGTCAAAAACAAATCCCGCATATATTCTACGCTGTAGGTGGTCTTGCCTTTGATCTTCGCGGTTGCTGCACGCGCTCCCTCTTCTTTCTCTAATTTCAGCACGCATAGGATTGACTTGTCCTCGTGTTTGCCTTTCAACACCACCAGCAGTCCGGCCGACATGGCACCAGATTGTGCTTCAACGAGTTTTTCCGCGAGTGTCTTAGACAAATCTATGAGAGTTTGACCACTACCTGAGAGGTGTTCGTGGATCGCCAGTGGTATCTCCGATGTCTCTTCTACTGGCTGTATTTGATGTTTTGACCGCCTAAAGCTCTCACTTATCTTCCGCTCGAAGAAGCGGGCGACTTCCTCATCCTGAGGGGATTCGGCTTCGCTGAGACTTAGCGCGACGTCTTCCTGCTTGCTAAAGACCTTGGGAATCTCGTGAATCGCCCACCGCGTAATTGCGATCTTGCCGGTGTCAATAGCCACTACCGAATTCCGTCCTGTCCGTGGAAACTGCGCAAACGGCGCTGGTAAGACCGCTGTTGGCGTGCGTTGCGTCCAATTCTCAAGAGCGACAGAGGTCACCGTATCCCATCGTTTGCCAGCACCTCGATAACCACGGACGGGTATGTCGTCAGCGCGACGGAACCCCGTCAGTGGTCTCCTGAGCGCTTGGGTTCAATCGCTTGCCGATTTTCGGGATGGCGTCTGCATGTCACGAACGCCGCATCGATTGGTGCGGCAACGACCGTCCGCGCGGTTCTACCCGTCATGGCAACCCTGTTCCCTGGTTGATCCGGCGCGCCCGAAACGATGACTAGCGCTGGCAGCCGCTACAGAAGATCACACGGAGATCGCACGAGCGGCGCGGCTGAGGGCGCAAAAAACAGCCCCTGACCAGGCGATACACGCTCGTGCCCCCGGCAGGATTCGAACCTGCGACACCGGCTTTAGGAGAGCCTGCAAGCTCTCCCGGTCGCGGCTACGAAAGCCCTTATGAGTTGGCAATTTAACGCCATCCGTCACCATCCGAAACCACGGCGTGTCGCAGATTCACCGACCAAGCACCGACCAAAGGAAGGCGTTGGCCATCCGTTCTGGAGCTCCTCGGTGGCGGGGTCCGGTCTGACGGCCAGGCGACGAACCGCGCTGTGCTTTTGCAGCACCTTTCCGACGCGGCGCCGACTTACCGCACCCGATGGATAACAGTAGTGATCCAATGACGATTTCTCGACCGGGCAGATCGAGGCAGAGTGCCCTAACCGGCACCGCTGTCGGTACCGGCCGCAGGACTTTGAGCGGCTGCTGAGGTCGGCATCGTCAGGCGCGGTGCGCCTCTGCCTAGTACTGAAATCCGAGTGCCTCGCTGGCTTAGTAGCAGCGGACCGAAGGTGCATTCATCCAGTTCGAGGTGGGTTCCGCGGCAATGCGCGCTGGGCTCGGGCTATGCATGGGCAATCGTGAGGCGAGTTGCGGGTCGCCACACGGGCTCGACGATCTGACTTTGGCCGACAAGCCCTCCTGCCAGCATGTAGTTGTCCCGGACATGTGTCCAGTATGAAAAAAGCAGCGCAGCGCGGCGGGCCGGCCGCCTGGTAGCGGGTGAACCAGGTAAGACGCGGGCGTATGTAAAGCGCGATCACTTCGCTAGTTGTCTACGCCGGCGCGCGCCAGTACGCTGTTGACGAGATGACTGGACAGTTGTCCAGTCATCTGGGCCCACGGATGCCAGCGGCCTGAGGCGTTTGGCTATGCCGTTGGCCGTCGACGATGAGGTGGACATGGCAGACGAGGTGAAGCTCGGGTACATCGGTTTGGGCAATATGGGCGCACCAATGGCTGAGCGAATCGCCAGCTGGCCCGGTGGTCTTATCGTGTACGACGTTCGCGCCGACGCGATGACACCGCTGGCCGAAGCCGGAGCCACCCTGGCCGATAGCATCGCCGATGTTGCTACCGCGGACATCATCAGTATCACCGTGCTCAATGATGAACAAGTTCGTGATGTCGTTGCCGGTGAGAACGGCATTGCACGCCATGCCAAGCCCGGAACGGTGATAGCGATTCACTCCACGATCAGCGACACCACTGCGGTTGAACTGGCCAATCAGCTACGGCCGCAAGGGATTCACGTCATCGATGCTCCGGTCAGCGGCGGCGCCGGCGCCGCCAAGAAGGGCGAGCTGGCCACCATGATCGGCGCCGACGACGAAGCGTTCGCAAAGGTGAAGGAGCCGTTCTCGCATTGGGCGTCGCTGATCGTGCATGCCGGGGCGCCCGGAGCGGGGACGCGGATGAAGGTCGCGCGCAATCTGATCACCTTCGTCGGATTCGCGGCCGCGACAGAGGCCGAACGATTGGCCGAGCAGTGCGGACTGGACCTTGGCGAGCTGGGGAAGGTCGTGCGTCATACCGATGCGCTAACGGGGGGCGCCGGGGCCATCATGTATCGGAAGACCACTGCGCCAATGGATTCGACTGACTTCTTTTACCAGCCGTTCACACACTCGCGTGATCTCGGGGAGAAGGACCTGAACTTGGCCCTGGCGCTGGCCGCGGACCGCGGCATCGCGTTACCGATCGCAGAGGTTGCCGTGCAACATCTTGGCACCGGGCTGGGAGTCCCGCATCCGACCACAGAAGTACAGACCGAAAGCGGCTAACCAACTGGTTCAATCGCCTTCGGAACCTGACTGATCGCTTTCCCGAATGCCGGTCGGTGATTCGCCTTTCGACTTGGCGTCGCCGCCGATCCTGCGTTTCGCTTGTTCGGTAAGTGGCATCTCGATTGATTCATCCGCTCCGATGCTGAGCGACTCATCGGCATCGGAGTCGAACGAACGCGCCGCGCGCGCGTTGGCGTCGGCGCCGGCGAGCGCTTCGGGAAATCCATCGCGCTGGATGAGCTCGCAGAGGGCACCGCGATCAACCCCGCCCGCCGTGGCCAGACGTTGAGCTTCTTGTGCGGCCGCCAGTGTCGTGAATGTCAGCAGTGACTCAGCGAGTTTCATGCGCAATCCCATTCCCGTGGCGCCTGCAAGCACCACCAACGATGCCCACTGCGAGAAAGGCGCTTCGACATTAGAGAACACCTCAGGGGTCGCGCCGACCATCACCGCCAGCTCGCCTATGAGCGCGGCTGTGGGGCTGCCGCTGACCGGTGCATCGACGAGGTGAACGTCCCAGCGGATTAGGTCGTTGGCCGCCTGCGTGAGGGTTGACTCGGAAATAGTCGAATGTACGGCCAGGATGGTGCCTGCTTTGAGGCGTCGGCCGAGGTCGTCAAAGAGGTCGTCTACGCCGCTTGCCGCGATGTCCACGATGCTGACGATGTCGGCTTCAAGCGCGTCGGTCAGCGTGGCGGCGATGGCGATACCGTCCCGCGCCATGGTGCTGTATCCGCGTCCGTTCACGTCGTAGACCGTCAGTCCGCCAGGCCATTTCATCAAGCGGTAGGCGATCGAAATGCCGAGATCGTCGGTGCCGATGACGGAAATCGACTTCGGTTGCGAGGCCGAGTCAGCCTGGTGAGCTGGCACCTGACCTCCTTTGTGCATGTCTATCAGGGGCTGGGCCAACGGCTACATCGCGCCGAACTTTTCGGTCACACGCGCGGCCGGATAGCTACACGCCCATCTTCAGGCCCGCACCCGCATCCACGAACAGCTGCTGGCCGGTGACGTAACGGGATTCGTCGGACGCTAGGTAGACGATGGCGTGTGAGATGTCCTCGGGTTCCACCCACGGCGTCGGCATCGCCTGCAGGATGGGGAACACCAATTCCGCATCCTCGCGGCTCGGCTCGGGCAGATCGGGACGAAACACCTTGTACATGGGCACGTTGTGCAGCATGTCGGTGTTGACGTTGGTCGGGTGCACCGCGTTGACGCGGATGTTGTGCGGCGCCATCGTCAGGGCGAGAGCTTTGGTGTAGTCGCGCACCATCTTTTTCGCCATGCCATAACCCGCTCCGCCGGGCCCCTGCGGACCGCCGCCCGTTGCGAGATCCTTCTGATCGACGAGTCCGGCAATGGATCCGGTCGCGATGATCGAGCCACCGGCGGTCAGGTGGTCGAGGCTGACGTGGATGGTGTTGACCACTCCCACGAAGTCCACATCGAAAGCATCGATGAATCCGCGGAAGGGAATATGGTTGCCCTGCGGGCAGATTCCGGCGTTGGCGACCACGGCGTGCAACCCACCGAGCTGCGCTACGGCATCATCGAGCGCGACCTTCAGTGCAGTGCGGTCACGCACGTCGACGGCTGCTGAGACAATCCGTTGCCCGGACTTCTCCACGAGGTTGACCGTCTCGTCGAGGTCCTCCGGAGTTGCCAGTGGATACTCGTTCGACTCTATATCGGCGCAGATGTCGATGGCGATGATGTCGGCGCCCTCGTCCGCAAGGTGCACGGCATGGCTGCGTCCTTGGCCTCGAGCGGCACCGGTGACGAGTGCGACCTTGCCCTTCAGTCGATTCATCTCATCCTCCAGACGGGCCCGGACGAGCGGTGTCCCGAGCGGCGCATTGAATAATAGAACATCAAGTGTTTATCTGTCATGTGACCTGTGTAAAGCAACGGAACAGACGGCGCGCCCGATTTGCCGCCAAGGAAGGACTTCCGATGGTGCTGGGTCGTGATGTCGTAGCTCTCGACGGCAGAGTGGCTGTCGTGACCGGGGGTGGCGCAGGAATCGGGCGCGCGATCGCGGCGTCGTTGGCTGCATTCGGTGCGCGAGTGGCGATTTGGGAGTGCAATCCCGACAGTGCGGAATCAGCGGCGGTCGAAGTCGGAGGCATCGGATGTGTGACCGACGTCCGCGATCAGGACCAGGTCGACGCCGCCGTTGCGAGAACTTCGGACGAATTGGGAACTCCGACTATTCTGGTCAACAACGCGGGCGGCGTGTTTTGGTCGGGCGTACTCGACACCTCGCCCAACGGTTGGGAGGCGTTGATCCGGATCAACCTCGTGCAGGTACTGCTGTGCACGCAGCGGATCGGCCGGGAGATGGTGGCGCACGGGCTCGGCGGCAGCATCATCAACGTCAGCACGATCGAAGGACTCCGCGCCGCCCCGGGTTTCGCCGCGTATGCCGCCGCGAAAGCAGGTGTTGTCAACTTCACCAAGACCGCCGCCTTGGAACTGGCACCGCACGGAATTCGCGTCAACGGGTTGGCGCCCGACTTCACCGCGACCGAAAGCCTGCGCGCCATGGCACCGGATGGCGAGGAGAACGCCAAGCTGATGGTGCCATTGGGCCGCGCCGGTCATGTTGACGAGATGGCGGGAGCGGCGGTGTTTCTCGCGGGCGACCTCAGCTCCTACATCACCGGTCATACGTTGCATGTCGACGGTGGGACGTCCGCGGCGGGTGGGTGGTACCACCACCCGGACGGCGGTCGCTACGTTCTCGGACACACAGGATAGTCGGCTCGAAGCGGTCTCAGTCGCTCAGTACGGGACGGTCTTCGGTCGCTTCGACCCGCACCGTGCGGTGGGTGATTCGCCAGCTTTCGTTACCGTCAATCCGGTAGCGGTCCTGATAGCGGATGTACATGACCAGGTCCCGGCCCTCGCCGGCCTGAACTGACGTGAAGTGGTGCGCGGTGCAGTAGATCTCTCCGGTGGCAGACACACCCTCCACGCTGTATAGGCCTTGCGCCAGCAGGTGAAAGGTTCTCGGCCAGCGGCGGATCGCTTTCAGTGCCGTCGCTATTCCTTTGTGCCCTTTCAGGATCGAAGTCTGGTGGCCTGGCTGTTCGACTTGCATCGTGGCGTTCGGGTGGAAGACACCCAGAAGCAGGGCTTCATCGCGCCGATCCATCGCGACGGCATAGCGCCGCGCGAGCGTCTCCAGTTCCGGATTCCCGGTTGCTTCGGTGATGTCCACGACAGAGTCACATGGCGGTTCGGCTGTCGTGACCCATCGCCGCCGGATCGCGGTCGAAATTGCGCACCATGGCCTGCACGACATAGGACGCCGCCAGTCTGCCGCTGCCGTCGAAAACTCGTCCTTCGCCCTGAACCAGTCCCCGCCCTGCCCAGAACGCCCGATTCGAGTAGAGCAGCCAATCGGTGACGTCGACCTCGTCGTGAAAGGCGATGTCCAGCTTCATGATCCCGGTGGATAGGTCATGGTGGGCTCGCGCTTCCCCGAAGCCGCGGTGTGGGAGCATCCCCGCAGCGATCGTCCAGTGCGTCGTCGACTGCGCGAGCACGGCGGTATGAAGGTAGCTTTCCTCTGGAGCGTCGCGGAAGCGCACCCAGGCGTCGATGCGAGGGGCCGCCACCCGGTCGGGATTGGGATCGTAGGCACCGTCCACCACACGGATCTCCCTGCCCGTCATACCGAAACCGGCGAACGGCAGCGCGTCGTCAGGACCGGCCACATCGGGCATCTTCTCGACATCGCGAATGACATCGGCAGCGCCGGAGTCGGCGAGCAGCAGTCCTGCCGCGCGCAACGTGCCGGCTTGGCTGATTCGCGCATCGGCGGTCGAGAACGTTCTTCCATGCCGCAGAACATCGATCTCGACGTCCACGGGAGCAGTGAACGACGCGGCCTTCAAGAAGCTCATCGAGACCGACGTGACACGCTGACCCGCTAACGTTTTCGAGACGGCAACGATCGCCTCTGCGGCGAACTGACCACCTTCGACGACGTCACGGCGGGTGGGTCCATGGGCCGGTCCGACGAATCGTTGCTCGGCTGCGGGCTTCACGTCGATCAGACGGACGAGTTCAGCGGCATCCCCCCACAGTGGAAATGACGCGGGGATCGAACTGCCGTCGCGCCATTTCTCCACGACGACGACTCGCAGTGTTTCGGAGTAGAACGAAACGTGGCCGGCGATGGCGGCGACCTCGGGAAGGGGAGCGCGATACGTCCAGACAACGTCGTCGATTGCGTGCTCCGGGACGGCGAGATTCCAGTACGACGCGACACCCTTGAACGGACACACCGTTGTGCGGTCCGACGGCGTGAACAGGTCCCATCGCACCGACTCCTCGGGAAAATACATGCGATCGACGTGATCCGTCTCAGTGACGATCAGGCACGCTTCACTTTCGGCGATGAGTACTTCGCCCGCCCACACCTGGCCCTTGAAAGGGCAAGGGCCGACGTCGATCCGGTAGTCGGGGTGCGTCGGCCAGGCCGACTCGACCTCGGTGGTCATGAAGTCATCGGGGGAGCAGGGGATTTGAGTGTCACGTGATCTAGTCCTACATTCGGGTTGTCGAGTGCGCTCGCGAAGATGCCTGCCATGGTGTCGGCCACCGCTTCCGGTGTCATGTGCGTCGCGGGAACAAGTCCGCGTGAGATCCATTCCCCGGCAACGACTCCGAGAAGGTCGGGATCGAAGTCCGAGATGAAGTCCGTGGGAACAGTCGCCCCGACCTCCACGCAGCTGAAGCGGTACCCGGGATGTTCCAGCCGCCAGGCGACCAGGCTCCGCTCCATCGCTGCCTTGCTGGCGGAGTACGCGCCGAGCGCCCGGTGTGGATGGCGCACGGAATCGGATGACATCACGGCGACCACCGCGGAGGGGGTGAGCACTGGAAGGTGGGCCTGGATGACCTGGTGGACGCCGATCACGTTGGTTGTCAGCACCTTTATCCAGTCTTCCGCGTCGACATCAGAGAACGATTTCAACGGTGCATATCCAGCACTGATCAGCAGCAGATCTACCTCGCCGAGTGCGTCGGCCGCCGCCTGGCCTATGCGAGCGCAATCATCGGGAACGCGGATATCAGCGGACAGCGACGTCACCGCCACCGCCTCGGCGAGCACTTCAGCCGGTAGTTCGCGGCGAGCCGCGACGACGAGTCGGGCACCGTCCTCGACCGCCCTGATCGCGAACGCCCGGCCGATGCCGGCGGATCCGCCCACGACGACGATCCGCTTTCCCGCTAGTGATCGATCGGTCATCGCACGCCCCCGGCCGAATCCTTCGCCATGAGTCTCCTGAGACCTCCGACCTGCGAGCGCGGGAGCGCGCCACGACGTTCGAAGAGAACAGTAATACAGGAATTGTTCAGCTGAACAGTACCGGCTGCGGCGCGCCCAGGTCAGCGGAGGCCATTGACCGCGAATTTCTCCACGTATTTGCGCACGGTGTCGGGCTTGGACATGTCGAACGTCTGCGCTTCGTTGACCGTCGAGAAGGAGTAAATGATCCGGGCCAGCCACTCGCTCGCGGCGGTGACGTCGACGCCCGAGCCGACCTCACCCTTCTTCTTCGCTTCCTGCACGTAGGGCAGCAGAAACTGCGTCGAGCGGCGAACCGCCGAGTCGCCATCGGAAATCATGTGGCGCATCAGCTCCGCGTCGTCGGCCATCAAGCGATTACGGGTGCGGTGGTCGAGCAGGATCGTGGCGTGCGTCTCCGCCATCGCGCCGAGCTTCTCGGCCAGTGTGGACTTCTTCGCCATCGCGGCTGCGACCAACTGGTAGAACTTCTGTGCTCCAAACTCGATTGCGGCGTCGATCAATATGTTGCGGTCCTCGAAGTAGCGGTACACCGTGCCCCGGGAAACGCTGGCCATCCGCGCCACGTCCTGAACGCTGGTGCGCTGAATGCCCAGCTGCGTGAAGCACTGGTTGGCCGCCTCCAGGATCTGATCGCGCCGGTCTAATTCGTCCTGCTCCTCGACGTCGGCCGTCGCACGTGAGGTTGCCATAACGCTCCTTGCCTGTTGGGAGCACCCTTACGGCCAGCTCGCCAAGGTAATCATGTTACGCGACATCACCTGTGCCGGGCTGCTGGCGAGCGTCGGTGCGGTGCCGCGTGTGCGCCGCAACGCCTGGTCATGCGACGCACTTAAACAGCCTATGTTTAAGTGTTCTCTTATGCATCACCGACTCTTCGGGAGTCGCCGCACGGAGGAGTCGAACGTGGAACTCGGAGTCAGGGACCGCAACTTTGTACTGGTCGGCGGGACCACCGGCATGGGTTTCGGCGCCGCACTCCTGCTCGCCGCCGACGGTGCGAACGTCGCGCTGCTGGCGCGCGAAGAAAACCGCGCCGCCGAGCGCGCAAAGCTGCTCAGCGACCAGTACGGAGTCCGTGCCGTGGGTATCGGTGTGGACGCCGCAGCGCCGGGCGACGGGGTCGACCGGGCGGTCGATCGCGCCGCAGCCGAACTGGGGCCGCTGCGCGGACTAGCGGTGACCGCCGGCCCGATGAGCCAGCAGGGACCGTTTCTGGAACACGGTGACGAGTCGTGGGACTGGTACTACCAAATCATCCTGATGGCGACGGTCCGCTCTTGCCGCGCGATCATTCCCCATCTGCAACGCAACGGCGGTGGCACGATCGTCAACACCGCCGCGTATTCGGTACGTGCGCCCAAAATCCTCATCCCGCCCTACAACGCTCTCAAATCGGCGGTTCTCACGATGTCGAAGATCCTGGCCAAAACCTATGGACCCGACGGCATCCGGGTCAACGTCATGTGCCCTGGACTGTTCGACACGGAGACCAACGATCACATCCGCCACAAGCGGGCCGAGCAGTATGGCGTACCACTCGAAGATGCGATCTACACCCACCTTTCGAGCAATCCGGACTGGAACATGCGGGTGGCGCTCGGGCGCGGCGGATACCCCCACGAGGCGGGCGAACTCGTGGCGTTCCTGCTCAGCGACCGCGCCGCGTACATGACGGGCGCGGTGATCAACATCGACGGCGGAACGGACTTCTAGGGGTTACAGGCCGACATAGTGCGCCAGCAGGCGGCGATGGTGGTCCGCGTCGCCGAGCAGCATGGCCGAGGATTGAGCGCGCTTGAAGTACAGGTGCGCCGGGTGCTCCCAGGTGAATCCGATGCCGCCGTGCAGCTGGATGTTGGCCGCGGCCGCCTGCTGGTACGCCTCGGTGCAGTGCGCCTTGGCCAGGGCCGAGGCCGCGGGAAGTGCGTCGGGCAGCGCATCGGCGGCGTGTGCGGCGTACTGCGCTGCACCGCGCGCACATTCGATCGCCAGCATCAAGTCCGCACAGGTGTGGCGGATCGCCTGAAACGACCCGATCGGCCGGCCGAACTGATTCCGTACCTTGGCGTAGCCGACAGCCAGATCGAGGCAGCGCTGCGCACCTCCGACCTGCTCGGAGGCCAACGCGGCCGAGGCGTGCGCCAGCGCCGTCGCCAGCGTGACGCCGTCGGCGTCCACTCGAGTGGCCGGCACACCGACCATGTCGATGACGGCCTGACGACGGGTCGGATCCAGCGTCGATTGGCGGCGTCGATCGAGTGTCGAGACGTCGTCGACGCGAAACACACCCACGCCGGCGCCGGTGCGCGCCACAACCAGAACGAGATCGGCCAGAACACCTTCTGGGACAAAGTATTTGGTGCCGTACAGGGCCCAGCCGCCGTCGATGCGCTCAGCGCGCGTCTCGACGCTGTCGAGGTCCCACCGTCCGCTGCGCTCGGTGAGCGCGACGGTACCGATGGTGTCTCCGCCGGCGATGCCGGGTAGATGACGCGTCTTGGCGTCCTCGTCAGCACACAACACCAGCACGCTGGCCGCAAGGACCGAAGACGCAAAATAGGGACCGGGCAGCAGTGCGGCACCCATTTCCTCGAGCACCAACGCCAGTTCGGTGTATCCGAAGCCCTCGCCGCCGTATTCTTCGGGGATCGCAAGTCCTTGCAGATTCAGTTGTTCAGCCATGGCGCGCCACGCGACCGGGTCGTAGCCGGCAGTGGATACCATCGCCCGCCGCACCTCGGACTCGGGCGAATAATGCTCCAGGAACGCGCGCACCGCCGCCCGGAACTCACGCTGTTCATCGGTCAGCGTGAACACCATCGGGTCGGACTGATCGGCCATCTAGAGATTCCTCGGGTCGTCGCCGGCACGCCCTGTCGGATTGACCTGCGGCACATCGCCGTCCCGGCGCAGTGTGCGGATCCACTGGCCGGCAGCCGCGGGGGCCCGGACGGGTGCATCGAGTCGTCCTGGGTCGGCGGCGTGGAACTCCTGCCAGCTCGGGAATGCGTCGTGGAAGCTGCCCTCGTGGGCTGCGGTGTTGGGCCACCTGATTTTTCGCGGACCGACGGGAGGATCGGCAAGATCGCTTTCGTACCAGAACAGCGGGGTGCGCCGCACGAAGTACCACCTGCCGTCGCGGCGTTCGTAGGAATCGAGGTAGGCCAGCAGCTCGATGACCCACACCGACGCCGTCTCAAGGTCGTTACGGGAATACACGAGACCGGTGGCGCGGTCGGGGTCATGGATGTCGATGACATGGCCGAGGACGCCGTGTGCGCTGCCCAAGAGGTCGTGCCGCAGTTCCTTGTCGTACCAACGACGCAACGCCGCCCGGCCCCGACGCTTACCCGGCACGCCGACGTCCTCGACGAAGAGATTGACGAGCGAGTCAAGGTCGCGCATGTCGAGCGCGATCGCGTATTTGGCGGCCAGCTGGCGGATCTCGTCGATCGCCTCCAGCCGATCGATGCGAGCCGTGAGTTGGGCGAACGCGGCGTCGGTCACCCCAGGATGCCTTCGCTGATCAACGCCGCCAGCTTGCGCTTGTCGATCTTGTCCGTCGTGGTGTACGGCAGCGTTTCCGCGTCCGACAAGATCACCCATTTCTTAGGAACCTTGTACGCGGCCAGTCGGGTACGGCACGCCCCAGCGAGGTCGTCCGCGGTGGCGCGGTGCCCGTCGTTGAGCACCACCGCCGCACTCACGATCGCGCCCCGCTCCGGATCTGGTACACCTACCACGTAGGCGACACGCACCGCGGGGAGCCGGCGTAATTCGGCTTCAACCTCCATGGGGGCCACGTTCGTGCCCGACGTTTTGATCATCTCGTCGGTCCTTCCGGCGAAGTACAGGTGACCGTCGTCGTCTCGGTAGCCAGCGTCGCTGGTGTGCAACCAGCCGTCGCTGTCGACGATCTCGTGCCAGTGCTTGCCGATCATTCCGCGCAGTAGCGCCGCGCCGCGCACGCAGATTTCGCCCGTCACCCCGTTGGGGACCGCGACGCCGTCCTCGTCGACCACCTTGTGTTCGTAACCGGGCGCCGACACTCCGAGCGAGCCGCGCTTGGCTTCCGGCACCTGTTCGTGCGGCGGCCACCAGGTGTGGCTGCTACAGGTCTCCGTCATGCCGAGCTGGGCGACGCGCAGGGAGGGGTCGGGGGTGCGACGCTCGGGGGCGAGCAGCACCTGTTGGTATCCCTCGCGCAGCTGGGATAGATCGGTGGTCGCGAAATCGGGGTGGTTGACCAGCGCGGGACCCACGTGTGGGAATCCCGTGCTGTAGGTGGCCCGTTCGTGCTCGAGCAGACGTAGCACGTGGCCCGCGTCGAATTTGTGTTCGGTCAAGACTGTGGCGCCCAGCTGGAGCGGGCCGAGGAAGCCGAAGACCAGCCCGGCCACCCAGAAGAACACCATTGGCACGTAGATCCGGTCGTTGCCATTCCAGTCGTGCTGTGTGGCAATGAATCTGGAGTGGGTGATCGCGGTACCGTGAGTGTGGATGATGCCCTTGGGGTGCGACGTGCTCCCCGAGGTGTAGATCACCAACAGGTCATCGGAGGGTCGGACCGTCTGCTCGCACGCCATCAGGAAGTCGGGTGCGACGGGCTCGGGCCAATCGCTCGGCCACCCAGATGTCGCGTCCGTCAATGGCAGCACGTTACGCAACTGCGGAAGCGCGCGAGAGCGTAGCGGCGCCTCCAATCCTCCGGCCGCGGCTGTGAGGCGGGCCAGCATGTCCTTCCCGAGGATCGAGTCGACCGAGAGCACGGTGTGCACGTCGGCGTCACGCAGGACCCAGCTCAACTCCGCCGGCTGGAGGAAGGTGTTGAGCGGCACCGCGACTGCGCCGATCCTGGTGACGGCGAGAAACGCGACGACGAACTCGGGGCCGTTCGGGGCCAGGATCCCCACGCGGACACCTTTCGTCACGCCCGCGTTGATCAGCCGCGCCGCCATGGTCGCGGATTGAGAGTAAGCCTGCGAGTAGGTGATTCGCTCGACGGAGCCGTCCTCGAGGCACGTCACTACAAGATCGGAGTCAGCGTGTCCGTCGACGACGGAGGTCAACATGGTCGGCATCGTTGGCCGGTAGGGGAGCTCGGAGTAGTGGAACGTCCTTGCTGCCGAGTCGGCTGAGGTCGCCGTGGTCGGTGTCATTCGTCGGCCCAACGTGGTTCGCGCTTCTCGGCGAACGCGACCATCCCCTCCCGGTAGTCGGGGTGGGTCATCTGGTGTTGCAGGACGTAGCGATAGGCGACGTCGTTCGCCGCATGCAACCCGACGTCCAAACTTGTCCACATCGCCTTGATCGACGCCTGAGTGGTCGCTGGTGACAGCGTCGCGATCGACAGCGCGATCTCGCGTGCACGCTCCTGCAGCCGCTCGCCCGGCACCACCTCGTTGATCAGACCGATCTCGTAGCCGCGCTGGGCGCTGATCCGGCCGTCCTTTGTCATCAACGCGAGCTGCATGACCATCGAGATCGGCATCCGGCGCAGCAGCACCGCCGGCTCGAGCGCGAACACGTTGCCCACCTTCAGGTGCGTATCGATCAGCTCGGCGTGTTCGGCGGCGATGATGAGGTCGGCATCCGCGACCTGGTGCAGCCCACCGCCAACGACCATGCCGTTGAGTGCGCAGATGACAGGCTTCCAGACGTTGTGATGCAACCGGGAGCCGGGCACCTTGTTGCGGATGCCGTCGGACGCCGTGGCCCTGACATCCTGGCCCGCGCAGAACGCGCGGTCGCCTGCACCGGTGATGATGGCGACCCTGATGTCGGGGTTCTCACGGACTTGACCCCATGCCCACCCGAGTTCCGAACGTGCCCGATCGTCGGTGGCGTTGAGTCGTTCGGGTCGGTTGATGGTGATCGTGGCGACGTGCTCGCTGACGTCGAACAGAATACGTTCTAACTGCATCCCGAGCCCCTTCGCTTCACGACGTCAACTGAACACTTTATCAATATCTGTTACAGCGTATGGTTTGCCGTCCTCACGGCATCCACTGGCCGCCCGAGACCGAGATCAGCTGCCCCGTGACGTGTTTGGCGGCATCCGAACACAGGAAGGCGACCGTCTTCGCGACGTCCTCCGGCTCGCCGATCGCTCCGGTGAGCGTCGATTCGCGCATCGTGTCGAGTTCGGCGTCGGATTTCCTGGACAACAACCACGGTGTGGCGGTTGTCCCCACGACCACCGTGTTGACCCGCACGCCGAGCGGACCCAATTGCACTGCCATCAGTCGGCTCAGGCCCTCGACGCCCGCCTTCGCGGCCGCGTAGGCCGGCGGGCCCGTGCGCACCCCGTGGGCGGATACCGAGCTGATGTTGACGATCGCGCCGTCATGCGCGTCGACCATCTGACGGGCCACGACCTGAGCCATGATGAAGGTTCCGGTGAGATTGACCGCCACGATGCGGTCCCAGTCCTCGTCGGTCTGGTCGAGGAAGGACGCGGGCAGCGTCATTCCGGCGTTGTTCACCAGCGCCCGAATGGGGCCATACTCGTGGGCGAGTCTGCCGAGTTCGCGTTCGACCGCGCGTCGGTCAGTGATCGACAGTTCAATCGCGACCACCGAACCCGAACGCGCGGAATCGGTTTCGCGCGCTCTAGCGATGGCCTTGGCATTGACGTCGATCACCGCGACTCGGTAGTTCTGCGCGACGAGTTCCGCGACGATCGCCTCACCGATTCCCCGGGCACCGCCGGTGACGACGGCCAATCGACGGTCATCCGACACGGCGGTCCCTTTCGGCTCTGATGAGTCGCTCGATCCGGGTGATCGACGGCCGGAGCAGCTGTATCGCCTGTGACATCGAGGCGGGGAGGTCGCCTTGCCCGTCACCGGACACCCAGGTATCGATCGCTGCGCGGTTGGCGCCGTTTACGGCGGAGACAGCAAGCCGGGGACGTAGGTCGGTGCGCGCATCAGTGTCGAGCCAGCGGGCAACCTCTTCGGTCATCTGGTCGATCCAGTCGTCGTTGATGCGCAGCCGGGTGGCGCGAAGGCCGGGGTGACGCGCGTACATGCGGGCACGCACCAAGAAGATCTCGGGCTGTGCGCTGATCGCCTCGGCGACGCTGTCGGACGCCTCGGCCAGCGCGCCCCACAGGGAATTCGATCGAGATTCGCGGAAGCGGCGCGTGGCCGCATCGAGACGCTCCGCGTAGCCGTCGAACAGGATGTCGTCCTTCGTCGCGAAGTGATGGAAGAACGTCCGCGGCGCCACCCCTGCCACGGCCGAAATTTGTTCCACCCTGGTGGCTTCGTAGCCGTTCGTCTCGAACAGTTCGAGAGCGGCGGAAAGGAGCGCCTGTCGATTGCGCTGGCCGCGCACGCGTCGCTGGTCCACGGTCGTCATCCTCGCAGGGTGGCGGCGCCGGATGACAGGGCGACGACGGATCCCTGGCTGGTGCGAAACCGCACCTGTTCGCCGTCGCGCCATACCTCGGTGCGCAACGGGGCCCCCAGCATGACGGGTTTGGCGAAGCGGCAGCTGATCGAGCGCAGCGCGGTCGGGTCGCCCCCGGCAACGCTGTTGATCAGCGCCCGCGCCGCGAAACCGAAAGTGCACAATCCGTGCAGGAAGACGTCGGCGAAGCCGGCTTTACGCGCCGCGGCCGGATCGATGTGCAGCGGGTTGCGATCGCCACTGAGTCGATACACGGCGGCCTGCTCGGGTCGGATCTCGTCGTCAACGGTGACGTCGGCCGTGCCTTCGGGGTCATCAGGCGGCGCCGGTCCGCGCTCACCGCCGAACCCGCCACCGCCCAACACCATCGTCTGGCCCGTTGCGACGAACACCTCGCCGTCGGCGTCGGTTCCGCGCGTCGTGACCTCGATCGAAGCGTGCTTGCCCTTGTCCCACACCGCCGTAACCTCGCCGGTCACCGTGAGTTCACCGCGCGCCCGCAGCGGGCGCGTGACGGTGAGGGACTGTCCGCCATGCACGATCGGGTACGCGCCCAGTTGCAGCACTGCGCGCAGATCCCTGACCGCCCACCAGTTGGCGAGCAACGCGAAGGTCGGGAGCACCGTCGGCCCACTGGCCTCGTTGAGCAGGTCGAGATCGGTCGGCGGGCGAGCGCCCACGCCGAGCGCGTACAGGATGACGTCGGTCTCGGTCCACGCGAACGTCGTCGCGTCGAGCTTGGTGCCCACGGCTTCGACGGTGACGGCCAATTAAACCTCCACAATTTGCTACTGAACGGATTGACGCAATCTGTTCCATCGTGCAATATAGTCGCAGTAACTGCAACTAGTTTCTGGGAGCAATAGTTATGAAGTTCGGTGTCTTCATCCTCGGCGACAAGCCCAACGACCTCTCGGACCAAGAGGTGCTCGCTAACGTGCTTGAGGAGGCGCGCTGGGCCGAGGAACTCGGCTACAACGAGGTCTGGCTGGCCGAACACCACTTCTCCCCGTACGGCATGCTCGCGGACCTGCCCCTGGTGGCGGCCGCGATCGCGGCCCAGACCGAGCACATTCGCATTGGCACCGCGTGCATGGTCAGTCCGTTCCACAACCCCATCCAGCTGGCTGAGCGCATCGCCATGGTGGACGTACTGTCGGGCGGGCGGTTCGACGCCGGCTTTGGGCGCGGCTATCAGGCTCACGAGTTCAAGGGTTTCGGCATTCCGATGGATGAAGCCACCGGCCGCTACCAGGAGTGCCTGGACATCGTGAACCTCCTGCTTTCGCAGGAGCGCGTGAGCTACGAGGGGAAGTACTTCCAGCTCGACGACGTCACGATCTACCCTCGTCCCGTACAGCAGCCCGTCCCGGTGTGGGGCACCGTGATGAAGACCCCATCGAGCTTCGAATGGTTGGCGGATAAGGGATTCGGTGCGATCATCGGCAATCCCTACACCGTGGATCCGGACCTGCAGGGAGCCCTGGACATCTACTTGGAGACCCAGGCGAAGAAGGGACTCGCTGCCGCCACCGAGAACGTCTGGGCGCTACTGAACGCCTTCTGCCACGATGACGATGCGTTCGCCCGGAGCTACCCGCGGGAGAGCGTCGAGTTGTCGATCGAGAGGCATCGGGCCTACTCGAATCCGTTCGAACGGGGCGGCGAGATACCGGCCGACTACAAGGCGTACTCCGACTGGTTCGATAAGCACGACAAGCAGAGTTACGAGCAGGTGCTCAACTCACATCTGACGCTCATGGGCGATCCCGAGCGCATCATCGACAAGATGCGGACGGTAGTCGACATGGGGTGGCGCAACATCATGCTGCGCATGTCGCGCGGCGGGGCGATGGATCGTGCCAAGGTCTACGACTCCATGAAGCTGTTCGCCCAAGAAGTGATCCCGGCGGCAACCCAACTCGCGGCAGCCCCGGTTTGAGCAGCGAACTCGCCGAACGGCTTCGGACGGTATTGGCTCTGGACCCAGGCGAGCCCGCCGTCGAATTCGAAGGCGAGTGGACCGACTGGGCGGCCCTGAATACCATCGCTACAGGAGTCGAACAGCAGCTCAGCGCAACGGGATTGGGTCCCGGTGCTCCGGTCGGTCTGGTGCTGCGCAACCATCCCGCGATGGTCGGGGCGATGATCGGCGTCCTACTTGCCGGAGCGACGGTGGTCACCGTCAACGCCTCACACGGGGACACCGGGCTCAGTGCCGACATCGCCGAGCTCAGGCTGGCCGCCGTCATCGCCCTCGAATCCGATTGGCAACGGGCGGGTGTCGCGGAGGCTGCGATCGGCGCTCTCGGACTCTGTGTTGCGAACGAACCGGCCCGGGTGACGGTGTTGGCGGGTTTGGAAGCACCTGGCTCCGGTCCGTTCCGGACCGAACCCGACGACGTCGCAGTGGAGATGCTGACCAGCGGCACGACGGGGCCGCCGAAGCGAATTCCCCTGACGTATCAAGCATTCGGCAACACGGTAACCGCGGCGACCGCACACTATTCCGGTGCCGCGGACGGTGCGATCCGGTTGCGCAAAGGAGTCGCGATCGTCAGTTCACCTCTGGTACACATGTCCGGACTCTTCCGCACGTTGCTGAATCTGTGTGAGGGGCGCCGAATCGCCCTGCTCGAGCGGTTTCGGGTGCCCGAGTTCGTCGATGTCGTCGCGCGGCACCGGCCGCGCGCGGTGAGCCTGGTTCCGTCCGCGCTGGCAATGGTGCTCGACGCGAATGTCGAGCCCGAGGTGTTCGCCAGTGTCGAGGTGGTCACCTCGGGCACCGCACATCTACCGATCGCCATCCAGGAGGCGTTCGAGGAGCGCTACGACGTCGCGGTATTGCCCTCCTACGGCGCCACCGAGTTCGCGGGCGGTGTCGCCGGCTGGAACCTGCCGCTGCACCGGGAGTGGGCGACGTCGAAGCGCGGCAGCGTCGGACGCCCACAGCGGGGGCGCGAAATTCGCATCACGGCGCTGGAGGGCGACAGGGAGCTTGGCCGCGACGCCCAAGGCCGCATAGAGGTGCGCACCGCAGGTGGCGAGTGGGTGCGCACTACCGACGTCGGGCGAGTCGATGCCGATGGCTTCCTCTACGTCGACGGGCGCACCGACGACGTCATCATCCGCGGCGGCTTCAAGGTGACGCCCGCCGACATCGTCGAGGTCTTGCGCAGCCACCCCGCCGTGCGCGACGCCGGAGTAACCGGGCTGCCCGATGAACGGCTGGGCGCGGTTCCGGTCGCCGCGGTCGAATTGCGTTCGGCTGCCTCGGCTGACGCGGGCGAACTGCTCGAATACCTGCGGGAAAGGTTGACTCGCTATCAGCTGCCCGCCAGGCTGATCATCGTCGGCGAGTTGCCGCGCACTCCGTCGATGAAGGTCAGCCAGCCCGCACTGCGCGAGATGTTCGACGACGTCGCGGAGGTGCGGGCATGACCGGCATCCGGGGTGCGGCCGCGATCGTCGGGGCCGCCGACGAGGTGTCGCCCGACGGGGTGATCGACGTGCCCCTGCGCGAACTCGAGGCTCGTGTCATTCGAGCGGCGCTTGCGGACGCCGGACTGTCGCTGCGCGACGTCGACGGGCTGTGCACCTGCACCGGCGGCACCCTCATGCACTCGGTCGAGTTGGCCGAATACCTAGGGACCGCACCGCGTTTCACCGATGCGACGCAAACCGGTGGAGCGAGCTACGGCCTCTACGTCGAACACGCCGCGGCCGCCATCGCGGCGGGGTTGGCGGAAACGGTGGTGATCGTCTACGCCTCCACCCCGCGCGCGGCGCGCAAGCGGGGCGAGAAGGGGCTCGGCGTGTTCGCCACACCGGAGCGCCTCGAGTGGGAGACCCCGTTCGGCGTGATGCTGCCGATCAGCGCGTACGCGCTCGCGGCCAACCGACACATGGCTGAGTTCGGGACCACGGCCGATCAACTCGCTCAGATCGCGGTGGATACCAGGACGTGGGCCACTCTCAATCCGCGTGCCCATCTCAGGGATCCGATCACAGTCCAGGACGTACTGGGCTCGGGTTTCCTCGCCGAGCCGATGCACAAACTCGAGTGCTGTCTGGTCACCGATGGTGCCGCGGCGATCGTCGTCACCAGTGCCGAACGGGCCGCGACACTGGCGAAGCCGCCGGCGTACGTGCTCGGCGCGGCGTCGGCCGCGTCGCACGCGATGATCTCGCAGATGCCCGACCTGACGGTGACCCCCGGTGCTGTGTCGGGGCCCGCGGCGTTCGGGGCGGCGGGCCTGACGCCCGAGGACGTCGATGTGGTCGAGCTCTACGACTCGTTCACCATCACCGTCCTGCTCGCGCTCGAGGATCTGGGCTTTTGCAAGAAGGGGGAGGGTGGTCCTTACGCGGGCAGCGGCGCGCTGGCGCCGGGCGGAGCGTTGCCGGGGCAGACCACGGGCGGCGGACTCGCCTACACCCACCCCGGCGCCTTCGGTGCCTTCCTGCTCGTCGAGGCGACCCGACAGCTGCGCGGCGAATGCGACAAACGTCAGGTCCGCGATGCGAACGTTGCACTGGCCCACGGCACCGGAGGGGTGCTGTCGGCGACGTCGACGGTGATTCTCGGAACGGCCGCAACGCTGTGAGCGCGCAGACCGCGGAGATTCCGGTGCCCGAACCCAGTTCGGCGTCGGCCCCGTTCTGGGATGCGACCCGCAAGCGCGAACTGCACATGCAACGATGTGCGGACTGCTCGCGGCTGGTGTGGTACCCCCGTGTTGTCTGCCCACACTGTGGAGCGGCGGCGCTGCACTGGGAGCGGCTGTGTGGTGAGGGCATCGTCTACGCCGTGAGCGTGCACCATCGCCCGGCGCTGCCCGCTCTGGCAGACAAGGTGCCGTACTCAGTGGTGCTGGTGGATCTCGACGAGGGTGCCCGGATCATGTCCAACGTCTTCGGTCCACCTCCACGGGTGGGCGATGCGGTAAGCGTCACGTGGATCCCGTTGCCGGATGGGAGAAACCTGCCCGCTTTCGAGCGTAGGTGATGTGGTGTCGTCTTCATGGGATCTGGCGCAAGAGCGCGAAGCGCTCGTAATGCGCCACGTTGCCGCCGAGAACGAGCGTGACCTCGACGGCATCATGGCGACCTTCGCGCACCCGCGCTACGAGATCGTACCCACCGCAACGGTTTACGACGGCGACGCCGAGGTTCGGCAGATGATCCTTTCGCAGTGGCAGACCCTGCCGCAGATGCACTACGCGGCGGCAGCGGTGTTTCACGCCGCCAACGGTGTATGCGTCGAAACACGAACGACGTGTCCGGGGACGGCGATGGACATGCTGAGCGTCAACGTCTTCGTTTTCGACGGGGACCGCCTGATTCTGGAGCGCTGTTATTTCGATCGCGCGCTTTTCGCCGCCGAGCTGTACAAGGCCAACCTACTGCACGACTGAACAGATTTCGTCATATTGTAGACTCGGTCGCCAGACCGTCGAGGAGTGTGGATGTCCACCCAGCTAGACACCGAATCGTCAGCCCCGACAGGCGATCGCGCGCTGGCCCTGTACCGGTTGATGAGCAAGGTCCAGCACGGCGACAAGCGTGTTCGCAAGGCCCTGTCGTCCGGCGAGGCGGCAATGAGTTATTGGCCAGTCGACGGCCATGAGGCGATGTCGGCCGGCGCGATGCTGGCGCTGTCCGAGGGCGATCAACTGGTCACCACCTACCGTGGGCTCGGCGACGTCCTCGCCAAGGGCATCGATCTGCGTGGCTATTTCTCCGAGATCCTGGGGCGCAGCGACGGGTTGTCGAAAGGCAAGGCCGGTGCGATGGGGATCTACGACCCCGAGCACGGCATAGCCTGGACCACCGGCATCGTCGGTGCGGGGCCCCTGATCGCCAACGGCATCGCCTTGGCGGCGGCGCGTCAGGGCAGTGGCCGAGTCGTGTTGGTCAGCTTTGGGGACGGCGCAAGCAGTATCGGGTACGTGCACGAGGCCATGAACATGGCGTCGGTGTGGGGGCTACCCGTGATCTTCTTTTGCCAGAACAACTTCTGGGCAGAGGGCACGGCGTTCAATCGCTATACGCGCTCCGACCGGCTGTCGGACCGGGCGCAGGGTTACGGCATGCCAGGTGTCACGGTGGACGGCGCGAATCCGCACGCCGTCTACGACGCGGTGGCCGAGGCGGTCGAGCGGGCCCGCAACGGCGATGGGCCGTCGTTTGTCGAGGCCGTGGCGTACCGCCTGCAGGGCCACTACTTCGGCGACGCGATGGGCTACGCGGACCAGGATGAGCTCGCCGCGATGCGAGCGAACCCGCCGTTCGCGCGCTACCGCCGGCGCCTGATCGACGACGGCATCGCCACCGCTGCGGACCTCGATGAGATCGACGGCGAAATCGCCGCGGAACTGGATACGGCGTTCTCCGCGGCTGTCGCCTCGACACCGCCGGACGCGGATGAGCTGACTCGAGATGTGTTCGCCGGCAACGGTTGCGAGTTCGCCGCCGACGACGTAGTGCACGCCGAGCTGCCCACCGGAGACACCGAGGAACTCGGATTGGTGCAGGCGATCAACCGCACGCTGGACCGCGCGATGGCTGCGGACGAATCGATCGTCCTGCTCGGCGAAGACATCGGCGACCTGTCTGGTGGCGGCATGTTCAAGGTCACCGCCGGCCTGTCGGCAAAGTACGGCGAAGGCCGGGTGCTCGACACACCCATTGCCGAATCGTCGATCATCGGCGCGGCGATCGGCGCGTCGCTGGCCGGCCTTCGGCCGGTGGCGGAACTGATGTTCATGGACTTTCTCGGGGTCGCGATGGACCAGATCGCGAATCACGCCGCAAAGGTGCGCTACATGTCCGGCGGCCGTAAGGGCGCCCCCCTGGTGATCCGCACGATGGTGGGAATGGCTGCGGGACCGCAGCATTCGCAGGCCTTCGAAGCGTGGGCGATGCACACGCCCGGCTTGAAGGTGGTGTGGCCCAGCACTGCGGCCGACGCCGCGGGCTTGCTGAACGCATGCCTGGCCGACGACGATCCCTGCCTGTTCATCGAATCGATGAAGCTGTATTACGGAGGCGGAAAGGGCCCGGTTCCCTTGGCCGACTATGTGATCCCACTCGGACAGGCAGACGTCAAACGGCAGGGATCCGATGTCACCGTGGTTTCCTACGGCGCGATGGTGCATGCCGCACTCGAGGCCGCCAAGGAGGTCGAAGCCGACGGGATCGCCGTCGAGGTGGTCGATCTGCGCACGTTGGTGCCCCTCGACCTGGCCACGGTGCTCGCCTCGGTACGCAAGACCACGAGGCTGGTCGTCGCGCACGAGTCGGTCGGCTTCTGCGGTCCCGGGGCCGAGCTCGCCGCGACCGTCGGCACGGAGCTGTTCGGCGTCCTCACTGCGCCCATCCAGCGTGTCGCCGGATCGTACACGCCGGTTCCGCGAGCGGCCAGCCTCGAGGCGGCCTGCCGGCCCGGCGCAGCGCAACTCGTCGAGGCAATCAGGAGGATCGTATGACCGAGGTGCGGCTTCCCAAACCCGGCGACGCCATCACCGAGGCCGAGGTGACCGAGTTCTTCGTCGAAGACGGGGCGACCGTCAGTGAGGGTGAACCGCTGTACTCGATCGCCACCGACAAAGCGGAGATGGACATCGAATCGCCCGCCGCGGGCACCATTTCCTGGAAGGTCGAAGAGGGCGGCACGTACGACGTCGGCGCACTCGTCGCGGTCATCTCGTGACCGAGCTACCGGCCGAAGTCGACCTCGCAGCCGAGGAGTTGTCCGCGCGGATCGAGGGCGACACACTGACCGTGACGATCGACCGGCCGGAGAAGCGGAATGCGCTGACCGCGGATGGTTATCACGGCATCAAGCGGGCGGCGATGATCGTCGCCGACGAACCGGCGCTCGACTTCCTGGTGATCACCGGCACCGGCGACATGTTTTGCGCCGGCGGCGACATGAATGCGATTGGCAATCCCGACCGGCGCTGGGATTCGTTCACCGAGGCCTACGATGCGACTCCATTCGAGACGCTCGGCAAGATCCCGAAACTCGTTGTCTGCGCGGTGAACGGCGTGGCCCTCGGCGGCGGCCTGGTGATGACGCTGTATGCCGACCTGGTGATCGCATCCGACCGGGCACGGCTGCGCGTGCCCGACCTGACCCGCGGCGTGTACGAGGCGTTCATCGCAGCACGCATCCCGCAACGCGTCGGTACACTACGCGCGAATCACCTGATCTACGGCAATGATTGGATCGACGCCGCCGAAGCAGAGCGGCTCGGTCTCGTCGGCAAGGTGGTGCCGCACGATTCGCTCGTCACGGAGACGGCGGCGCTGCTCGACCGGGTACGCAACACCGGTCCCGCGGCGCGTGCCGCGATGAAGCGCGAGATGGCCCGCGCGCTGCCGCCCGTCGACGTGTCCGGGTACTGGAACTCGATGGGCACCGCCGAACAGATCGAGGCCTTCACGGCATTCCTGCAGAAACGGCCACCGACGTGGCCCACCGCCTCAGCCCGCGAGGCTTTCGTAGCGACCCGGCGCCCGGCATGGACACCGACACACGAATATTCTGAAGGGGAGTGAGTGCGATGACCGAACTTCCACAGGGAACCGCCGACGTGACCGGGTGCGACGAGATACTGGTGGCCAACGACGGTCCGGTCCGGATCGTCACGCTGAACAATCCCGACAACGCGAATGCGGTGAACAATCGCATGCACGGCGCGTTCGCCCGGCTCTGGACCACGCTGGGGGAGGACGCCGACGCTCGTGCCGTCCTTATCACCGGTACCGGTGATTTCTTCTCCGCCGGTGGCGATCTCGTCGAGTGGCTGCACACCCACGTCGAGAATCCGGTAACCCGACGCGAAGGTATGCGAGACGCGCGCCGGATCGTGCGGGACATGATGGACTTTCCCCTGCCGATCGTTGCCGCCGTCAACGGCCCCGCCGTGGGGTTCGGCTGCAGCATCGCGGTGTTGTGCGACATCGTCCTGATGTCGGACCGATCGTTCTTCGCCGACACCCACGTTGCCAGTGGACTTGTTGCTGGAGACGGCGGATCGGTGCTGTGGCCGCTGTTGATGAGTCTGCTCAAGGCCAAGGAGTACCTGCTACTCGGTGAGAGAATCAAGGCTGACAAAGCTGTCGAGCTGGGACTGGCGAACCGGGTGGTACCGCACGCTGACATCAAGTCGGAAGGTCTGACGTTGGCCCATCGGCTCGCTGCCCTTCCCGCGCGCGCGGTCCAGGACACCAAGCGCACTCTCAACCTGCACGCCGAACGCGCCGTGACTGCGATCCTTGAGTACGGGATCTCGGCGGAGACAGAGTGTTTCACCACCCCGGAACATCGCGCCGCGATCGACAAGTTCCTCGGGCGCCAGTGAGCATTCCCTCTGCCGCGGACGCAAACCCGTTGGTCCTCACCGAGGACCGGGACGGCATAGCGCTCATTCTGTTGAACCGTCCAGCTCAGCGGAACTCTTTGCGCTACGAATCGTGGACGGAGCTGTCGGATGCCCTCAGCGCCGCTACGGGTGCACGCGGCATCGTGATCGCGGGCAACGGCGGATTCTTCAGCGCCGGGGGCGATTTGAAGACCGGGCCGGCACACGGCGATGGCCCGATGGGCCCGGCGGGCCGGGTCGAGCACGCTCAGCGTGTCATGGCGCAGCTGCGAGAGGTCGCCGTGCCGACCGTGGCCGCCGTGCAAGGGGCGGCGATCGGTCTAGGCTGGAGCCTCGCGCTGTCATGCGACCTGGTCGTCGCGGCACGCGACGCATTCTTCTCCGCGCCGTTCGTGGCGCGCGCCGTGGTGCCCGACGGCGGTCTGGCGTGGCGGCTCACGCAGCAGCTCGGCAGGCACCGGGCGTCGTCGTTGTTGTTGCGAGGGAGCCGGTTACCCGCCCCGGACGCGCACGCTCTGGGTTTGGTCACCGATCTCGTCGACGCGAGTTCCGCCGTTGACCACGCGATCGCCATTGCACGCGAGATCGCCGATGCGGACGCGGGCGCAGTGGAGCTGACCAAACGACTCATCGCGTCCGTCGAGACCGTGCAGTTGGCATCCTTCCAACCGCTCGAGCTGGCCGTTGCCACCGTCGCACAGCAGCGTTCGGCCGCCGCTGACGGCCGCGCGCAGTTCAGTTAACGCGGAAGACCCAGGCCCACAGTCGAAATGAGATCGCGCTGAATCTCGCTTGTACCCCCGCCGATCGTGTGCAGCAGCGACAACAGCAGTCCCTCGGAGAAGTGCCCGTGCAGCAGCGCGTCGGGATCGTCGGGCAGCAACGCTCCCGCCGGTCCGAGGACCTTCGCACCCAGCTGGCGCAGCTCGGCGGTGAGCACCGAATGGTAGAGCTTGGACAACGACGGCAACGCGGCATCGAGCTGACCGGCGGCTTGCTGGTGGGCCACCCGGTAGGAGAGAGCGCGTCCCACTTCCACCCGTTCCACCGCACGGGCCAGGGCGAGCCGATTCGCCGGATCCGCCAGCGGGTCATGGGAACTCCCGCGTTGGCCGCGGCACCAGTCGACCAGTTCGTCGAGATAGCGCTGCGCCTGCGCGGCACGTATCACGTTGGATCGTTCGGCGACCAGTAGTGCCTTCGCGACCTTCCAGCCCTCGCCTTCGGCGCCGACCAGATTCGCGACCGGTACCCGCACGCCGTCGAAGAACTCCTCGGCGAAGGTCGGGTATCCCGTCATCGAGCGGATGGGGCGTCGGGTGATGCCCGGCGTGTCGAGGTCGACGAGCAGGAACGAGATGCCTTGCTGGCGCTTCTCACCGAGCGGCGAGGTGCGCGCCAGCACGAAGATCCAGTCGGCCAGAACGCCGTTGCTGGTCCAGGTTTTCTGGCCGTCGAGCACGTAGTCGTCACCGTCCCGGCGCGCCGTCATGCGTAGTGCGGCGAGATCGGAACCGGCCTCCGGCTCGGAGTAGCCCTGCGCCCACATCCGTTCGGAGCGGGCGATCTTGGGCAGGTGCTCCTGCTGCTGCTCGGGTGTGCCGAACCGGAACAGCACGGGCGCGAGCATGTTGACGCCGTTTGTGTTGACCAGCGGCGCGCCGGCGTAGGCGAGTTCCTCGCGGATCACCACCTGGTCGACCACCCCGAGCCCGCCGCCCCCGAATCGGGCCGGCCACTGGGGGACGAACCAGCCCTGTTCGTGGAGTGCCTGGCAGAACTGCACGGCGCGTTCGTGCGCGTCGCGTGGCAGATAATCGGGATTGGCCGCGGTGCGACGGAATTCATCGGGTAGGTGATCGTCGAGCCACGCGCGTAGCCGGCCACGCAGCGCATCGACCTCCGGTCCGCCGCCGAACCGGACGACCGGCGTCAGCGGCACGGTCAGACCCGATCCGAAGGCTTGGCCGCCTTCTTCATGAGTTCGACCATGTAGTCCTGGAACTCCTTGGAGCCGGTCACCACCGCTTGCAGATCGTTGCTGGCCTGCTGATGAGTCCGGAATCCCATGTTCTCCCACGCGCGCAGGATGCCGGCCTTGGTCGCCTGCAGGGTGATGAGCGGGGCCTTGGCGATCTTCGCGGCGAGCTCCTCCACCTCGGCCTCGAGTTGTTCGCGTGGCACGACCCGGTTCACCAGTCCGAACTCCAGCGCCTGCTCGGCCGAGATCTTCTGTGCGGTATAGAGGTACTCGGCCGCTCGCTTGTAGTTCATGAAGACCCACGGCTCGAACATCGTCTCGGACCCGGGCAACCCGAATCCGGGAACAAGCGGCATCTGGAACCACGCGTCGTCGCTGCAGACGGTGATCTCCGGGATCAGCGCCCACGTGGTGCCGCCGCCGATGGCGTAGCCGTGCACCTGCGCGATCACCGGCTTGGGGAATTCCCAAAGCTTGAGCACCGGCCATAGGAAGAGCTGCGCCGCCGAGCGCCAGACCTTGCCCGACGCGTCTAGCTCCGCCTTGAACTCGGGGTAGCTGCCATCGGGAACGTGGCCGGAACAGAATCCCTTGCCGTTGGCCTTGATGACGACAACCTTGATGTTGTAGTCGTACTGGGCATCGTCGAGGGCGGCGTTGACGCTGTGCACCATCTCCGATGTTTGCGCGTTGGCCCGGTCCGGATTGTTCAGGATGATGCGTGCGATCGCCCCGTCTTTCTGGTACACGACGTGGTCCATCTCGCGCGTTTCCACCTTGAAAGTCCTCCTCGAGTCACGATGCCGGGCACCTGAATGGTAGTGCAATTAAACAACTAATGTAATAGTGTTCCATACGGAAGGACGGTGCCGATGACGACGACGGATCTTCGCTGGGATCCCTTCGACCGCACCCTGCATGCCGAACCGTATTCGGTGTGGAAACGGATGCGGGACGAGGCGCCGGTCTATCACAACGACCAGTACGACTTCTACGCTCTCAGCAGGTTCGACGATGTCATGGCCGCATCTTTGGACACCGACGCGTTCTCCTCCGAGCACGGCATCACGCTCGACATGATCACCGAAGATCCATGGGCAGCGCCCAAGGCGATGATCATGATGGACCCGCCGGATCACACGGCGATGCGAAAGATGGTGAACCGCACATTCTTCCGCAGCAGAATCGCCAAACTCGAAGAGTACGTTCGCGAACTGTGCCGCCGTTATCTGGATCAGTTCGTCGGCTCGGACGGTTTCGACTACGTCCGAGATTTCTCGGCCAAGTTGCCGGTGATGGTGATCAGCTCACTGCTCGGTTTCCCTGAAGAAGATCACGACGACCTGCGTGAGTGGTCGGACCTCCAGGTGCACCGCGACGAGGGCAACCCCGAGCGCAACGAGGCCGGCGACCAGGCTTCGGCGAACCTGTTCGAGTATTACCGGCAGCAGATCGAGTTACGTCGCCGCGACCGCACCACCGACGTGGTGAGCGACCTCATGGACTCCGACCTCATCCAGCCCGACATCGACCCGCGCCGGCTGGACGATGGCGAGTTGTTGGTGTTCATCGCGATGATCAACGTCGCGGGCAATGAGACCGTTGCGCGGCTGCTCGGCTGGGCGGCGCTGACGCTCGCACGCAACCCCGAGCAGCGAGCCAAACTGGTCGACGACCCCGAACTGATCGGAGGCGCCGTCGAAGAATTGCTCCGATACGACGCGCCGTCACCGGTTCAGGGCCGTTTCACCCTGCGCGACATCAAGTACCACGACATCGTGATCCCCGCCCGGTCGAAGGTGGCGTTGCTGACCGGCTCGGCGGGCCGAGACGAGCGTCAATACGAGCACGCCGACACGTTCGACGTCACCCGAACCGGCATCAGGCACATCAGTTTTGGGCATGGCTCGCACTTCTGCCTCGGTGCGGCGCTCGCGCGACTGGAAGCCCGGGTCGCTCTCGAGGAGACGCTCAAGCGATTCCCGACCTGGGACATCGACGAGGATAACGTGTCCTATGTTCACACGAACTCCGTGCGGGGTCCGGCCAGCGTGCCCATCGGCCTGTGAGTACCGGCCTGACGGTACGTACCGATGCCGGCGTGCGTTGGTTGGTGCTCGATAGGCCGGAGGTCGGTAACTCGATAACGCGCGCGATGCAACGCGACCTGATCGAGAACCTGGCCTCGGCGTCCAGCGACCTCGATGTCCGCGCCGTCGTGTTCACGGCCAGTGGTGAGCGGCACTTCTGCACCGGGCCGAATCTGCGCGATCCCAACATGCGGCCCAGCCAGGACCGCATCGCCGGGGACGCCGCCAGGATCCTGCGGACGGGTTCGCAGGCTGTGGTCGCCGCCCTGCTCGACTGCGACAAGCCGGTGATCTGCGCGCTGAACGGAGTCGCGGCGGGAGTCGGCGCCAGCATGGTGCTGGCATGCGATCTCATCATCGCCGTCGAGAGCGCGAAGCTGGTCGAGCTGTTCGTGCGGCGCGGGCTGGCCCCCGATGGCGGCGCCGCCTACTTGCTGACTCGCAAGGTGCCGTTCAACGTCGCCAAGCGGCTGATCCTGTTCGGCGAGGAGCTGTCGGCCGCCGAGGCGCATCGGGTCGGTCTGGTCAACGAGGTCGTCGCGACCCACCGTGACTTGGAGGCACTGGCCGCCGAGTGGGCGCAGCGCTTGGCCAGCGGACCCACCCGCGCCATCGCGGCGGCCAAGCAGATGCTCAACCAGGCACTGGACGTTGACAGGTCGACGGCGTTCAACACCGAGGCGCTACTGGTCGAACAGGTCGCGGGCACCGACGACGTCGCCGAAGGCGTCGCTGCCTTTACCGAGAAGAGGGATCCGCGATTCTACGGTCGCTGACAGCCAAGGAGCAAGATTGTGAGTGTCATCGAGAAAGTGGGAGCGCAAGGGGGCTTCCTCGGCCCGCTCGCATCGGCGGCACGGCTGAACTTCACTGCAACGGTGCGGAACTGGCGCCGGGGGCCCGGCGCATGGACGGGGGCAGTCACCACTGATTACGATCCACTCGACCGGGCGACTGCCGCGCAACCCTTCGATGCGTACCGCGCGCTACACCGGAGCGGTCGGGTGCACTACAACCCCAAGCGGTCCACCTGGATCCTGAGTCGACATGACGATGTGCGCGCCGCGCTCCGGGATACCGACGCCGTCACGAGCACCGAGGGCGTGACGCGGATGAAGATCTCCGCGCCGGTGCTGGTGCTGTCCGATGGCGAGGAGCACGCCAGGCTGCGCAAACAGGTTCAACCCGGATTCAGCAAGGGCGCGATGGCCAGTTGGCGAGAGATGAATGACAAGCTGGCGACCGAGCTCGTCGCCGATGTCCTCGCCAACCCGGGCTGTGACGTCGTCCAACGTCTGACGATCCCTATGCCGATCCGCATGATCGCCCACATTCTCGGCGTCCCGGACGCGGACGTCGGCGACTTCCGCGCGTGGTCCGAGGCCGGCATGCACATCGTCGACTTCGAGCCGACCCGGCATGGCATGGTCCGCTCCGCCAAAGCGATTGCCTCCCTTGTCCAGTTGCGGCGTTACTTCCTGCGGCAGTTCGCGTCAGGCCGACTAAAAGGATCCGACACCGTGCTTGGACGCCTCCTCGCAGATGCCGACAAGGGTGCGCTGAGTGACGACCAAATGTTCCACATCGCCATGCTGCTGCTGATCGCCGGAAACGAGACGACGACCAACCTGCTCGGCGGCATGTTCGACACCCTGGCGCGCAACCCGCAACAGTTCGAGCTGATCCGGGCCAATCCAGATCTGGTGCCAATGGCAGTCGAGGAACAATTGCGGTTTTCGAGTCCAATCCAGAACCTGTACCGCTACACCCGTGCCGACTACCAGATAGGCGACCTCACCATCCCCGCCGGCTCACGCCTCCTGCTCTCGTTCGGGGCGGCGAATCGTGACCCTTCGGTGTTTCCCGACCCCGACGAGTTCCGTGCCGATCGAAATCCGCGCAGCCACCTCGCATTCGGCTATGGCGCGCACATGTGTATTGGTGCTCCGCTAGCCCGCATGGAGGCGCAGGCCGTACTCCGCGAATTGGTCACCCAGGCCTCAGCGATAACGCCCGTAGGCGAAACGATCTGGTCGACGAACACGTCCTTGCGTGGACCCACCCACTTGCCGATCGCGCTCACCCCGGCGTTGCGGTGAGCCGGGCGTGGAGTGCGCTACTGGTCAGGTACAAGCCATAGGCCGCACCCAGTGTCGCCGACATCGGGCGTGTACGTTCCGGTGCGGCCAGTAGCCCGATTGCCGTCTCGATCGCACCGTTGACATAGACGTGTCGTCGGGTGTTCGTCGTGAATCCCAACCGCCGATTGATCGGCTCGAAAGAGGTTGGGCGAGCAAAGTGCGCGAGTCCGACCGCGGCCACACTAGCTGCTCGGGCGAATCGCCGATCCATGGCTAAACAGTACGACAAAATATGTACGCTTGTAGAAGCATAGATAGGCGAAGGGAGCCTTGCGCCCGTGACGAGTGCCGATTTCTCCGGCCGAGTCGCCGTCATCACCGGCGCCAGCGGCGGCATCGGGCGGGTGCTTGCCCGGCGCTATGCGCGGTGTGGCGCACGCGTGGCGCTGGTGGCTCGAAGGCCCGACCAGCTCGCGGTGACCGCCGACGCCATCGCCGAAGAAGGCGGGATGGCGTCCGTCCACGTCGCCGACATTCGCGATGAGGCGCAGTGCGCCCAGGTCGTCGCGGCGATCGTCGAACGGTGGGGCCGACTCGACGTGCTCGTCAACAATGCGGCCGTGCCGGGCATCGACCAGGCGGTCAGCGAGGCCACCGTTGCGAATTGGCAGGACGTGCTGGCCACCAACCTCGTCGCACCGATGGTGTTGGCTCGGGAAGCGTTGTGCCAGGCGATGATTCCGGCACACAGCGGCAACGTGCAGTTCGTCTCCTCGGCTGCGGCGCGCACCGTGCAACCCCGCAAAGCGCACTACGCCGCCGCCAAGCTCGGCCTGACGGCGTTGGCCCAGACGTTGGCGCTCGAAGTCGGCACAGCCGGCATTCGGGTCAACACCCTGGTGGTCGGCAGCGTGGCGGGCGAGCTCTTCGACACCTACGTCGCAAGGCGGTCCGCCGAGGAGGGCCTCGACCCCGGCGAACTCCGGCGGCGACTTGCCGCGTTCAACAAACTGGGCCGGTTGGTGCAGCCCGACGAAGTCGCCGAGGTGTCGGTGTGGCTGGCTTCGGACGCGGCGTCGGCGGTCACTGGCCAGGACATCAACGTGACGGGCGGGTGAGCCGATGGCCGAGCACCTTGTCGCTGAGCTTCTTTCGCGGGAGGAGATTCGAACACTGCCGCTGCGATACGCGGTGGCGATCGAAGCCCGTGACGTCGACGCCATGGCAACGCTGTTCTCGCCAAGTGCTCGCTTCGGCGACTACGGGGAGGGGTCGGACGGCTTGCGCAGGCTGATGACAAGCAGCCTGCGCGACAGTCTTTTCGCGGTGATCCTGGTGGCCAACCACCTCATCGACCTGCAGGACGAGGCCCACGCGACCGGACAGGTGTGGGCACACTGCTACGCGCAGACCGGCGCCGACGGCTTCGTGGACCAGCTGATCAGATACGAGGACCGCTACGAGCGGGTCGGCGGGCGGTGGCTGTTCGCCCACCGCCGCCATCGGCTGTGGTACGGCGCAGCGCACGACAGATCCCCGCTGGCGCAGCCGGCGGCGGACTGGCCGCGCGGCCAGGTCGGGGTCGGCGACATCCCGCTGGCGGATCCGTACTTCGCGACGTGGTGGCGAGCCGAGTCCGATGAGTGAAATACGCTGCCTCGCAGATGGTCTCACTTTCCCGGAGAGCCCGATCGTCTACCCGGACGGTTCGGTTGTGCTGTCCGAGATGGCCGCGGGCCGCCTCTCACGGGTTCAACCCGACGGGACGACGGAACCCGTCGCCGAGGTCGGCGGCGGTCCCAACGGCGTCGGGCGTCTTCCCGATGGTCGCCTGGTGGTCTGCCAGAACGGCGGCTCGACGTTCGGCATCGGGTGGTGGCCATACGATTTCGACGGGTGCGCGCAATTGTTCCGGCCGGTCGGCGCGGCCGCCGATCCGGTCACCCCGCAGCTCCAGCTGGTCGAACCGGACGGCTCGGTGCATACCCTGGCGGTGGAATTCGACGCCCGCGGTGGCCGCGCGATGCCGTTGGTTCGGCCGAGCGACGTCTGTGTCGATGCCGTGGGCGGGTTCTACGTGACCGACGGCGGGACGACGCACGGTCGCAGCCGAACCATGACGGGGTTGCTCTACGGGACGGTCGACGGCCGCCTCACGGAGGTCGTCTACCCGCTCGAGATGCCCAACGGTGTCGCGCTGTCGCCGGACGGCAGCCGCGTCTACGTCGCCGAGACCCGCACCCGGCGAATCTGGGAGTTCGAGTTGGCCGCGCCCGGCCGCATCGCGGGCGGACGTGGCCTCGCGACGGTTCCGAGTGGGGGGCCGCTGAACATCGGCGGCGCCGACGGGTTGTGCGTGGCGCGCGACGGCACGATCCTGGTGGCGACCTTGGGGGAGGGCGGCGTCACGGCGTTCTCGCCCTTCGGTGAACTGCTCGGCGCGCTGCCACTCGACGACCCGATGACCACGAATATCACGCTCGGCGACGACGAACAGACGCTTTACGTGACGCTGGCGTCCACCGGCCGGCTGATGGTGATCGACGACTGGCGGTCTGCAATTGCGGCGGGCTAGTTCTTCTCTTTGTTGGCCATCTGATTGGCGAGGTTCTCGATGAAGGCGCCGTAGCCGACGCCGCCGTGGTCGGACATCACCGCGTCGTAGTCGTATTCCGGTGGCTCACCGTTGTTGGGCCGCCATCCCTTGTCGGCCGTGCTGGATTTGAAGCCCGCCTCCGGGAAGGCGTACCAGCGCCGCGCGTTCAATTCAACGATCTTGGCGGCGTCTTCGTCGGGCACGCTCGCCAGCATCTCCTCAGCGCGCGCACGACTCTTGGGCCAGAAAGAATCGGAGTGCGGATAGTCGCACTCCCAGGTGATGTTGTCGATGCCGATCTGGTGGCGCAACGCGACGCCGACCTCGTCTTCGATGAAGCAGCCGGCGATGTTGCGCCGGAACAGCTCCGACGGCGCGATGGTGGGGTGAATGTTCTGATAGTACTTGTGCTTTCGCCACACATAGTCCGCGCGCTCGATCAGGTACGGCAGCCATCCGATGCCTCCCTCGGAGAACGCCACCTTGAGATTGGGATGCTTGTGGAACACCGGAGAAAACACCAATTCGACTGCTGCGGCCATAGACGTCGTCCCCATCAGCGTGACCATCACCGCGAACGGCGCCTCGGG
Source organism: Mycobacterium sp. NTMscope_MAC_269 (assembly GCF_976985695.1). Taxonomy (NCBI): domain Bacteria; kingdom Bacillati; phylum Actinomycetota; class Actinomycetes; order Mycobacteriales; family Mycobacteriaceae; genus Mycobacterium; species Mycobacterium sp. NTMscope_MAC_269. Next base: position 3,383,035 of record NZ_OZ335668.1, on the reverse strand, counting down.
CGCTGTCGCCGGCGGCATGCCGCCCGATCCGAAATGCATGACGGCGGTCATGTTGGTTTCTTCCAGAGCCGACCAGACCGGATCCCAGTGCGTGGAGTGGAAGCTCGGCAAGCCGAGATTCATCGGGGTATCCGGAAGGCCCACCGCGCGACAACCTTTCGCGGCATTGCGCTCGATCTCGGCCACCATCAACTGGGTGTCCCACAGCGGGCTGATCATCATCGGAATGAACCGTGCCGGATCGGTGGCGCACCACTCGTCGAGCGAAAAGTCGTTCCACGCCTGGACGCTGAGCAGTGCGAGATCTTTATCCGTTCCCTCGAGGAACACGGTGCCGCAGAACCGCGGGAACGAGGGGAAGCACAGCATCGCGTGGACGCCGTCGATGTCCATGTCGGCCAGGCGGGCTTTGGGGTCGTAGCAACCGGGGATCATGTCGTCGTAGCGAACCGGGTCGACGCCGAACTCCTCGGGCGACTTGCCCGCAACAGCATTCAGGCCGATGTTGGGATAGCTGCGACCTTCGTACACCCACTGATGCACCGGCGGCTTGTCCTCGCGGGGAAATTCGACGATATGGGGACCGTCTTCGAGGTACTTCTTTGGCAGCCGGTCGGTCCAGACGTGCGGAGGTTCGATGAGGTGGTCGTCGACGGACAAGAGCTTCATGGAGGATTGCAGCGGCATCGTCGATCCTTCTCGGTTCAGCTGTTAGGCTGGAAGTTGGCAGAACAATTGAACAACTTCTGCATAGTTGACTATAGCGCGGACGGATAGGAAGAGCGAGCATGGACCCCGGTGAGCGGATCCCGCACGATGACTGGGTCGACCAAGATCTCCTCACGCGCGACGAGGCCGCAGCGCGACTGATCGACGAGATCGCCGAGGTCACCCGGCGGATCGAAGCCGGTGAAGGCGACGAACTCCTGGAACGCCGGTTGGCCGGTATGAAGGAAGCGTTGGCTCACTACCGCGAGCGATGACGCCTCACGGCTGCGTGACCAGGTAGGTCTCGTTGCTCAGTCCAGCGGTGAGTTCGCCGACGTCGAATGGCCGATCGAAGCGATCAAACAGAGCGTCCTGGTCGACGAGTTGCAGTAGCTCGGCAGTCTGGCGAGCGACCATTCGGCCGATCAGCGGATACAGGCGCCGCATCACCGCCCGCTCCGCCTTGCTGCACCGGGCGGCGCAGTACCCGACGTGTCCTATCTCGTCGGTGAGGATCTCCGAATACAAGAGATCGATTCGAGCGGCCACCTCGGGTTCGTCGGCGAAGAGCTGTTGGCCGACACGACGAAGTTCGTCGAACATCACGCAGCCGGCCATCTCGCTGGCTCCGACGAACGACACGCGAAGCCGTTCCGGGACAAAGACATTGAGCTTGACGAATTGCCGCATGATTAGCGGCGGAGGCATAACCTGAAACGTCAGACCGAATACGTCGAGCGAATAGGCCAACAAGCGGGTGTGGTAGTGCTCTTCGAGTTCGATGTACATGCGCTCGGGCGGCACGTTCCCCCGACTGTTGCGTCCGTAGGTCTCGCCAAGCCCCACACCGAACCGCTCGGCCTGATTCATCTTGGCGGTGGCCAACAGGAACAGCATCCTCTTGTCGAGTCCCGCTTCGGGATTGCGGCGCCTCAGATTGCGCAGAAAGGTCTCGCTATCCACACGATGAGCCGAGGTGACGGGCCTCGCGGACAGGTCTTCGACGAATCGCTCGCGATTCTCCAGCCAACGATTGAGCAGGTCGGCATCTCCGTCGCGACGTACCAGATAGTCGCGGTAGCCGTCGATAGTGTTCTGAGTCATCTCGCCTCCATTCCCTTGACAATCGTTGTCACATAACGCCTTAACATTTTCGATGAGCTTGCGAGATTGGGTCTTCCGGTGACCAGGAGCGCGAAGATACCGGTGCCGAAGAACACCGCGAGTTCGCTCACGTCCGAGTCCGGGGCAAGCCGCCCGGCCTGCTGGGCACGGCTGAGTATTTCGACGAGAAACTGGGCCAGGGGATGTTCGGCGAGTTCGTCCTCGGCAGGGCGGGAGGATGAGAAGTGCAAGCCCAGCATGTCCCGGAACAGCACGGATCCCAATCGACGTTCCGAGGCGAGCACTCGATCGACGAGAAGCGTCAGCGCCGTCGTGAGGTCATTGGGTTCGACGGCCGCGGCGCGCAGATTGGCGACGATCCGAGACTCCTCTCTGCGCTGCAACTCCACCAAGACGTGTTCCTTTGTGGGGAAGTGAAAGTAGAAGGTGCCGCGCACAACTCCGGCCGCGCTCGCTATCGCGGTGACGTCCGCTCCGGCCAGGCCGCGGCGGCCGATCTCGGTAATTGCGGTGTCGAATAAGCGTGCTCGGGTTTCTAGGCGCCGAACTTCGCGGGTGCTGATCTTCGACGGCATGGCGGTAGGCTACCGCCGTTAGTTGACGACCGTCAATGACGAATGTCAACGACGGGGTAGGCCCAGCACGCGCTGGGCGACGATATTGCGTTGGATCTGTGCGGTACCGCCGTAGATTCCCGCGGCGCGCGACCACACGTAGAGGTCCCACTCCAGGCCTTCGCCCAAGACGGGCGCACTTCCACGGAGGTCCATCATCGTGTGGCCGAACGCTTGATCGGCCCGGGCCATCAACAGCTTGTCGACCGAGCCTTCGGCGCCGGGAAGGGCCCCATTGATGCGGTCGGTGAGCGAGCGCTGCACTTTGACCTGCAGTGCACGCAATTCGGTGTATGCCTCGCCGAGCCGGACCCGGGTTAAGGGAGTGTCCGGCAGGCGGCCGGACCGCGCGTCGTCCTCGAGGCCACGCAACTGAACAGCGAGACGGCTGATCCAGTTGATGTCACTGGGCCCGCGTTCGTAGGCCAGCAGCTGATTAGCGATAGACCAACCCTGACCCCGCTCGCCAAGCAGGTTCTCGGCGGGCACCTTGACATCGGTGAAGGTCACTTCGGCGAAGTCGCGGTTTCGCGCTGCGTTGACGATCGGGCTTACATCGATGCCCGGCGTCGACATCGGCACCAAAAGAACCGAGATGCCGGCGTGCTTGGCTGCTTCAGCTTCGGTGCGGCACAACAGGAAGCACCAATTTGCTACGGCCGCGAAGCTGGTCCAGATCTTGCGCCCGTTGATTCGGAACGCGGGTTGTCCGTCGATGTCGATGGCCTCGGCCCGCGTTTTGAGGCTCGCGAGATCCGAGCCCGCCTCTGGTTCGCTGAAGCCCTGGCACCACCGGACCGCGCCCGACAGCAGGCCCGGCAGCAGTTCGGAGCGTTGCTGATCCGAACCGAACAAGCGCAGCGCGTTCGACAGGTGCCCGACGCCTTCGATTGGGGGGGCGCCGGCACGGCCGAGTTCGTCGTTGAGAATGGCCTCATAGATGGGGGACAGGCCGTGGCCGCCGTACTCGGTGGGAAACGACAGGCCGATGTAGCCGGCTTCGTACAGGGTGTGATGCCACGCGTTGGCTGCGTCGGCCCTCGCGCCGGGATCCTCGGGAATGACCGCGTCGGCTCCGTGCTCCGCCAGCCAGGCGCGCAGCCGCGCGCGGAACTCGGCTTCCTCGGGTGTGTCGGTGAAGTCCATGATGCTGCCCGTTAACTCAGATCCCGGTCGGCCAGCCGCATCGCCGCGATCGCCTCGTATTGGATGGCTTCATCGCCGAACAAGCGGCGGCTCAACAGAGTTCGGCGCAGCCGCAGGTGTGCCGTGTGCTCCCAGGTGATCGAGATGCCGCCGAGCGCCTGCATCGCCGTCTCCACGACCTCGCGCCCCGCGGACGCCGTGTAAGCCTTCGCTGTGCGGGCGGCGAGCAGCGCCTGTTCCGAGGGCAGATGGTCGACCGCCCACGCCGCATGCCACACACAGCTTCGGGCTCCCTCCACCCGGACCAGGGAGTCGGCGAGCAAATGCTGAATCGCCTGAAAGCTACCGATTTTGACGCCGAACTGCACCCGTTCGCCGGCGTAGCGCACGGCATCGTCCAGGGCTCCGGCCATCACGCCGAGCAGATCCGCACTGACGGCGGTCAACGCCATCGCTCGCACGGCGGCCCATCGTTCGGCGGCGATCGGATCGCCGGCCGGCGTCATCGAGTCGGGATCGATCGCCATCACGCCGCGCATCGACCGCGTGAGGTCCAGCCCGGTGCCGCCCGTGGGCGCAGTGGGTTCGAGCGGCGCGTGCATCAGGCGTCGTCCGCCGTCCTCGCGAACGGCGAACAGGGCGTGGGTCGCTCCCGCCGCATCGAGCACCACGCCCGCGCCGGTGGACTCCGCGAAGTCGGAGAGGTCGTCCCGCAGTACCGGCGCGACACGCAGCGCGCCTTCTGCGATCAGCTCGACTTCCTTGGCTGCGCCCGCGGCGTGCAGAAGCTCAGCCGCCAGCGCCGCCTGCCCCAGTGCGGGCACCGCGGCTAGCCTTCGCGCGAGTTCCTCCAGCGCAACCGCGGTCTCGACCCCGCTCGCATCGAGACCGCACGATTCTGGGGCGCGCAGCGCGGGCACGCCGAGTTCTACGATGCGCTGCCATTGCGCGGTCAGCCGATCACCGGAGGCGATCTGGTCGGGATCTGTGGTCGCTATCGTGTCGGCGAGTCGTGCGACGGTGTCGCGCAGCAGTTCCTGCTCAGCCGTCAGTCCGATGTGCATCCCTGTGCTGCCTAGCCGTTCTTGCGTAGTGCCGTTGCTCGCATCCGATACCCCTTCCCGATGCCGAGCATCGGCAGTCTGCCATGATACGGAATAATAGAACGAAACTTGTTCAACTGTTACATCCGGAGGATTCCATGGGCCGCCTCGACACTCGGAACGCGCTGGTCACCGGTGGAGCCCAGGGGCTGGGCCGGGCGATCTCGCGGCGACTGGCAGCTGAGGGCGCCAGGGTCACGATCGTCGATTTGAACGAGGACAAGGCCGCCGAGTGCGTCGGCCTCATCGAGAAGGACGGCGGCACGGCGAGCTTCGTCAAGGCGAACGTCGCTAAGCGGGACGACATCGCGGCCGCCGTGGAAGCAGCCGCGCACGATGGCACGTTGCATGTACTGGTCAATGCGGCGCAGTACTTCGCGATGCCCAAGGCGCTTGAACTCGTCACCGACAAGGACTGGGAGTTGTCCGAAGCAACCGGGCCGAAGGCCACCTTCCGCTTCATGCAACTCGCGCACCCCTTTCTCAAAGCAGCCGGCAACGGTTCGGTGATCAACTTTGTGTCGGGTTCGGCTCTGGGTGGAATGGCTTACACCGGGCCGTATTCCGCGGCCAAGGGGGCGATCGGCGCGCTGACGAAGGTCGCGGCCAACGAGTGGGCCGTGCACGGCATCCGCGTGAACGCGGTGTGCCCCTTCGCGTTGACCGACGTCCAGCGTGACATGATCGGCACGGAATGGGACAACTACAGCAGGACCGCGGAGGCCTCACCGATGAAGCGGGGCGCTGATCCCGACATCGAGATCGCGCCCGCGGTGGCCTTTCTCGCCAGTGATGACGCAGCGTTTGTCACGGGCACCGTGCTGCATATCGATGGCGGCATGACCGAATTGTCGACCGTCGACTATTCGAAGTCGCCCGGCGTCTTCGAATAGGGGTGCGGTGGCCGCGTCGCTAGATGACGTCGTTCACGACTGGATCACCGAGCATATGGGCGATGTGGTCAGCTTCGAACGGCAACATCGTTGGCGGCCCGCCTGGTTCGTCGTCGCACGACGTGGTGATCGATCCACCCGGCTCTACGTCCGCGGCAGCCGGGACGGTTTCGGCGCGATGACGATCACGCGGGAAGCAGAGATCCTGCAGGTGTTGGCGGGCAAGTCGATCCCAGTTCCGCTCGTCCACGGGGTGATCGACGGAGGCCGCGCGGTGGCGATGGACTGGCTGCCCGGCGAGCCGGACCTGTCGAATGCGGCGGACGGGTGCGAAGTCGACGCAGTGATGGACAGTTACATCGACGCCTTGGTGGCCGTGCACCGCATCGATCCCTTGGAGTTCCAAAACCTGGGCATGCACGTGCCGACGACCTCCGAGGCGATCGCGCTGGACTACTTCGAGGGTTTCGTATCTCGATACCGTGAGCACAAACGGCGTCCAGAGCCGTTGTTGGAGTTCGCTATCGGATGGCTGCGGCGAAACGTGCCGCAACGTGGCTCGACACCTCGCTTCGTGCTCGGCGACTCCGGTCAGTTCATGCACACTGATCAGAAGGTGACCGGAATCATCGACGTGGAGTTGGCACACATCGGCGACGCGGCGCATGACCTCGGAGGCCTCCGGCTACGGAACGCCACGGAGCCGATGGGTGACCTTGGCCGCGTGCTGCGACGCTACGAGCGCGTCTCCGGTGAGCCCCTGGACCTGGACGCGGTCGAGTACCACACCGCGAAGTTCGCGTTGTGCACTCCGCTCGGCCTCGTCATCGCACTCCACCTCGACCTCGCTTTGCCGGAGATACTGCAGTACATCGAGTGGTTCCATCAGTTGTCGCTGCACGCAATCGAGTCGATCGCGCGTCAGGCCGACGTTCGGCTGGAATCGGTGTCGTTGCCGGAGCCGGCGCCGACCGAATACGGCGCGGTGTCGAGCGCACTGCCGGCGATGATCGATGCGCTCGACGTCCGCGACGATACGGCCGAATATCAACGCGAAACCGTGGGATCGGTCGCGCGGTTCTGCGCCAGAGCCAATCAGTTCTCCAGTGGCATCGCAGTGGCCGACATTGACGACGTCGCGGCATTGCTCGGAGTTAGGCCGGCCGACCGGTCATCGGGAGACGCAATGTTGGAGGAGTTCATTCGCGATGCCGGGCCCGAGCACGACGCGGCGCTGATCGCACTGCTGCACCGACGGGTCATGCGTCAGATGCTGTTGCTTGAACCGGTGATGGCGGCTCCCGGCGGAATCGGACATCTCGTCGCATTGCCCGAACTGCTGGCCCGCTAGGGACCCGTAGATCACGGTCGTCGATACGGCAGCGACACGGTGGCCAGTCCCGGCGTCGTGCTAGTGCCGTTCTGGTCGATGACATCGACCTTGAGGTGGACGAGCGCTTCGCCGGAGACGATCTCCTTACCTACCACTTCGCCGGTAGCTCGCAGCTGGTCACCCTTCTGGTTCATGGAACGGTATTTGGCTGTCAGCGAGCGGATTTCGCCGTCCTCGCCGATCCACGCGCGCAGCATGTTGGTCAGGTACGCCAGCCTCAGATTGCCCATGCCGAAGGCGCCGCCCTCGTTGCCGGCAGCTCGCCCGGCCTCGTCGTCCATGTGGATCGGAATGAACTCGTCGTTGACCGCGGCGTAGCGGTTCCACTCGCCGAAGCCTGTGGTGCGCGCGAACTCCGGCAACTGGTCGCCGATCTGCACGGCATCGAAATCAACTGACACGACGGGGCCCTACAACGCAATTCCGAGGACTTTGGTGTCCAAGTACTCGGTGATACCCGCGCGGGCTCCCTCGCGGCCCAGGCCGCTTTCCTTGATGCCGCCAAACGGTACCGCCGCAGAGGTGGGATTGATGTCGTTGATGCCGATCATCCCGAAGTCCATCGCCTCGGCTACCCGCAACGCCCGACTGATGTCCCGCGTGTAGATGTATCCGGCCAGTCCGTAGGTGGTGGCATTGGCCAGCTGGATCGCTTCGGATTCGTCGTCGAATACCAAGACCGGGGCGATCGGCCCGAACGTTTCCTCCTCGCAGATCACCATGTTCGGCGTCACATTCGAGAGAATCGTCGGCGCGAAGAAGCAGCCGTCCGAGAAACCAGGACCGGTGAGTCGGGCGCCGCCGAGGACGACATCGGCACCCTTGGCCGTTGCGTCGGCGACCTGACGTTCCATCTTGCCGATCGCGGCGTCGTCGATCAGGGGCCCCACCGTCGTGCCTTTGATCAACCCGTCTCCTGGCACCAACTTCTCCACCCGTTCCCGTAGTGTCGCGACGAACTTTTCGGCGATTGAGCGGTGCACGATAAACCTGTTCGGACAGATGCAGGCCTGGCCCGTATTGAGGAACTTCACCAATGCCGCTCCCTTGGCGGCGTGCTCGGGGTCGGCGTCGGCGAAAACCAGGAACGGTGCGTGCCCGCCGAGTTCCATCGAGACCCGCTTCATCGTCGCTCCAGCGCGGGACGCGATCATCTTGCCAACGTCGGTCGACCCGGTGAAGCTGACCTTCCGGACAATTGGATCGGACAGGATCTCGTCGGCTACCGGCTCGGGATCCGAACAGGTGACGAGGTTGACGACCCCGGGCGGCACACCGGCGTCGGCGAACACGCGAAAGGTCTCGATCGCACACAGCGGTGTCTGTTCGGCGGGTTTGAGCACCGACGTGCACCCCGCGGCGAGCGCGGGGGCCACCTTGCGGGTGATCATCGAGACCGGATAGTTCCACGGCGTGATCGCCGCGCACACTCCGATCGGCTGCTGTAGGACCACGAAGCGTTGATCGGCGCGGGCCGACGGAATCACCTCCCCATAAATCCGTTTGGCCTCCTCGGCGAACCACAGCAGGAAGTCGGCCGCGTAGCCGACCTCGGTGCGCGCCATGCGCAGTGGTTTGCCCTGCTCCCTGGTCATCAACGTGGCGAGGTCATCCTGTCGTTCGAGCATGATCCGATGCGCCGCGACAAGCACATCGGCACGCTCGTACGCGGTCTGACCGCGCCAGGCCGGCGAGGCCGCGGCCGCCGCGTCGATCGCCTGCCGCGCGTCGGCGCGCCCGCCGTCGGGCACCTCGCCGAGCACCGCACCGGTTGCGGGGTTGGTGCTCTGAAACGTGTTGCCCGACAACGCGGATCGCCACTCACCCTCGATGTACACCAACGGTCTCCTTCGACATCAATAGCGGATCACGGTGTCGATGCGGGTGCGCACCACGTCGCCGTGTTGATTGCGCAGCTCGCGTTCGAGTTTCAGGTAGAGCATCGCGCCCAGCCGGCCGTCGCGTTCGACGGCCTCCTTCACCCGCCACCGGCTGGTGATGACGTCACCGGGGCGCATTGGCTTCCCGAAGACGAACTCCACCCCGCCGTTCAGCATCCGCTGGCCGGGCTCGCCGGGCTGGGGGAGTGCGTATCGGGCCGGGCCCTGATCCAACGGTTCGATAGGCCACGCGAACGGATTGAAGTCATCGGGAGCGATGATTCCGCCCCAGCGGGTGCCTTTGGCGAACTCCTCGTCCCAGTAGAGCCGAGGCGGTTGTTCCGGCCAGTGCGTGGCGATGGCCCAGCGGCGAATGTCAGAACGGTCGATGGGAAACGACGTCCCGGCCTGCTCGTGCCACACGCCGATGGCCGAGCGAAGGCGGTCGGTAATCATTGTCATTGCGACTCCGAGGCTCGCTGTAATACATCGGCCACGAAACAATACAACGCATGATGTTCTAGTGTTACATCACGCCGGTGCTGACTGGCCGAACAAAGGCAGCGCGATGATCGAGATCGGCAAGCAGTGGCACGTCAATCACGTTGTTGACGACTACCGTGGCGTCACCGAGTGGTATCGCAATGTGTTCGACGCGAAAGACGTCTTCACCGACGAGTGGCTCGACGCCGAGAAACGGTCGGCGTCGATGGTCGCGATCGGCGACCTGGCGGTCGACGTGATGGAGCCGACGCCCGAGGGTGCCGCGCTTCCGCTCGGCAAGTTCCTGGCCAGGTTCGGCTCGCATCTGCACGCCTCGGCGTACTTCGTGGACAGTCCGCCCGCCGACATCTACGACGCGCTCACTGACATCGGGGTGCGCTGTTTCGGGCTCGCGGGTTCGGGTCGCGACGCCCTGGTAGCCCGGCCGATGAGTCCGGTGTTCACCCATCCGAAAGACACGGCCGGCCAGCTCGAGTTCATGCCGTTCAGCGAAACCAGGCCAGGCCCGCTCGGCGTACCGGGGAGGTGGGACGACCCACGGTTTCACACCGGCTGGACGAACGAGGGGTGGCGGCGTCACCCGTTGGCGATCACCGGATGGCGGGTCGGCGTCGTGGTGGACGACCTCGACCGCGCCACCGCGGTCTACCGCGCTCTCGGTGCCAGCATCCTTGACGATGACGCCGGCGCCGGCACGCGTCGGCGGCGGCTTCGCCTCGGCGTCAACACCACCGTCGAACTCATCAAACCGATCACGGAGGACACCGTGGCCGCGCGGGACTTGGCGGCAAACGGCGAGATCATCCATTCGTGCATCTTTGAAAGCAGCGACCTCGCCTCCGCGGAGTCGCACCTGACCGAGTGTGGCGTTGTCATCGCCGAGCGCGCGGAGGGCCGGCTGATCGCCGACCCGCAATCGTGTCACGGTGCGGTGATCGAGATCGTCGCATCCGCCAATTGACCAGCGGAGGGGAACGCACCGTGTCCGCGCTCGGATTGCGTCCGCTCTGCCAAGTCACCTAAGAACTCGCCGAACCGATCGCCGTCTCGTCCGGCCCGTCGGGTAGCCGGACGATCGGGGAGGTGGTCGGCGCACGTTTTGAGGGCGAGCGCTTGAAGGCGTCGCTGAAAGGACGTGCCGCCGCCGACTGGGCCTTCGTCGAGCCGACCGGCCGAGTGCTCGTCGATGCCCGGCTGACACTTGAGACCGATGACGACGCAACGATATTCGTCAGTTACCTGGGGCGGATGGACGCGCAGACGGGCGTGGTGTTCTCGTCGATGTACTTCGAAACCGGTGACGATCGGTATGCGTGGCTGACCAGAGTGCTCGGTGTCGCGAAAGGGGCTTATCGTGGCGACAGCCTCCACTACGAGGTCTACGAAGCCTTCTAGGCCGGCGAGTCCGTCAGTGCGCCATCGCGGATCTGCGTACGGAGGACGAATTTCTGAACCTTCCCGGTTGTGGTCCTCGGAAGTTCGGAGACGCAGCGGATCGATTCGGGCCACTTCTGCTTCGCCAGTCCCGCGGCTGCGAGGTGGCTGCGCACGGTGTCCAGGTTGGGAGCGGCTTGACCGTCCGGCGGCCGGATCACCGCGACCGCACGCTCGCCAAGCCGGGGGTCGGGTTGAGCCACCACGGCGACCTCGGCGACCCCTGGGATGCCCAAGAGCAACTCCTCGACTTCCTGGGCCGAGATGTTCTCGCCGCCACGGATGATCACGTCGGACATCCGATCGGTGATGGCGAGGTATCCGTGCTCGTCGAGCACGCCGATATCTCCCGTGCGATACCAGCCGTCGTCGTCGAACGCCGCCGCGGTGAGCTCGGGGTCGGTGTAGCCGGCGAAGAGGTCAGGTCCCCTGCTGAATATCTGGCCGTGCTCGTCGAGCCTGACCTCCTCGCCGGCCAGCGGCCGGCCGTCGGTCAAGGCTCTCTTGTCGACGTGTTCGTCGAACCCGCAGCCGGTGATCGTCGGATGTTCGGTGCTGCCGTAGCACCGCATCACCTTGATCCCGAGATGCTCCAGACGCTGCGCGAAAGGAGCGGGGACCGGCGCGCCGCCGAGTCCGGCACTGGGCATGCCGCGGAGATGATCGGGGGAGAAGTCGGGGTGCTCGAGCAGGCTGGTGAAGAAGTACGGGGCTCCGCCCGTAACACCAACGCCCTCTTCGAGAATCAGGCTCAGAACGCGTTTGGGGTTCCACTCGTCGAGCAGGTGGATCGGGACGCGGCGAATCAGGGACCCGAGCAGCCCACTGAGCATGCCCATGAAGTGCCCTACGGGCGCAGCGACCAGCGGGGCTGGGCCACCGGACGGTGAGATACCCGCGCTCTGTCGAGCCTCGAACCCGATGCTGCGGTGGGTGTGGACCACGCCCTTGGGCAGACGAGTGGTTCCCGACGTGAACGCGACGATCGCCGGATCGGCGGGGTCTGACGGCGCGGCTTTGTCCACGCCATCGAATGTGAGCACCTCGGCGAAGCGGACCGCGTCTCGCGGCAGCGCGGCGTCGTCGTCCGTCGCGATGGCCCAGTCCAGGCCCAATTCGGTCACCACGCCCCCGAGGGTCTCGAGATAGTCCTGCCGGCCAAATCGATGGGGTGTGACGAGCAGCGACGGGCGGACGGTGCGCAGTATGTGGTCGAGTTCTCTGCCTGCGTAGAAATGGACTACGGGAACCACGATGGCGCCGGCCATCGCCGCCCCCCAGAAGGCAATCGCCGCTTCGACCCGGTTGGGCATCTGCACCACCACGACGTGCCCGGGTCCAATGCCGCGCCGGTGCAGCCAAGCAGCGAAACTCCGAGCCGCGGCGGCTACGTCGGCCACCTTGCCACGGTAGGGGCAATCAGCCGAGTGGACCACGAACGGCATTGTGCCGCAATCGATCAAAGAGTCGGCAATAAGTTCGCCGAGACTTCGCGAATCCCACCAACCCTGGCTACGATAGTGCGTCGTCAGGTCACATGACGTCGTCCGCAGCAGCCAATCTTGCTGTTGCCAACCGAGATCAGGCTTCCGCGTTGCCATTGCGGATCACCGTAGTGTCATCTCGACGCTGGTATAGCCCCGGACCGTGGCCGTCAGTACGCGCTCGTGCGCGCCGATGGCGTAGTCGGGAAATTTCCTTGCCACGTATTCGAAGACCATCTGCGCCTCGCGGCGAGCCAGCCACTGCCCCAGGCAGATGTGGATACCCCAACCGAAGTAAACGTCGGTACCGCGGGGCCGGTTGAGGATGAAGCGGTCGGGATCGTCGTAGCGGCGCTCGTCGCGGTTGGCGCTACCGAGCAACAGCAGCACCCAGTCGCCCGCGTCCATCGTGACCCCGTGCAGCTCGACGCGACGCGTGAGGGTGCGGGCCACCCAGTGGCTGGGGGTGTCGTAGCGAAGGGCTTCGTTGACAGCAGCCGGAATGAGGCTGTGGTCGTGGACGATTCGTTGCCACTGATCGGGGTGGTCGTGCATGGCGACCAGGCCGTTGGAGATCAGCTTCTGGGTGGTTTCCGATCCCGCGGCAGACAGCAGATTGCAGAACATCAGGACTTCGTGCGGTGTCAGCGCCCGATCCTTGCCCGCCTCGGGGTCGTGGAACGTCGCCTGCAGGACGATGCTGATCAGGTCGTCACCCGGATTGGTGCGCCGGTCTTCGATCAGGTCGCCGATGTAGGCGCTGATCTTGCGGTTGGCGTCGATTGCACTGGGCGGCATCGCGACTTCGCCTTCGTGCCGGGTGAGGAATGCCTCCCACCACACGCGGAGCTGCTCGCGGTCCGCGTGTGGCACCCCGAGGAGGTCGCCGATCACGTCCGTCGGCACGGAAAAGGCGAATGCCTCCATCGCGTCGACGGTGGTACCCGCCTGCAACCTGCCGAGGTGGTGATCCACCACCGACTGCAGCGCACCTTCCAGCGCGGCCACCGCGCGCGGGGTAAAGAACCCTTTCAGCACACCGCGAATGCGGTCGTGCCGCGGCGGGTCCATCGAGATGACCGAATACTTCCGCCCGTCTTCATCCGGATTCTCCGGCGCTGGGCCGAGTTTCGACGAGTACGTCTCCCAATCGCGCAGTGCGCCCGCGACATCGTCGAAGCGGGACAGCACCCACCAGCGTTGGTCCGGATCGCGGTACACCGGCGCCTCGGTGCGCAACCTGCGATACACGGGATAGGGATCGTCGAAGATCGCCTTGGAGAAGGGCGAGTAGCTCAACTCGCTGGTCGCCGGCACCTGCAAACTCTATCATTCTGCTAAACAATCGGACGAATAGTGCCTAGTTGACTAATAGGTTGCGTGGGGTGCGCTCGATCAATTCGAGCAGGTTGCCGTCCGGATCGGTCAGCATCAGGCCTCGATTCGTGCCGCGGAAGACGACGGTGCGAGCTTCGAGCAGTCGTCCACCGTGCGCGACTATCGCGCTGGTGAGGGCGTCGACATCGGTCACGCTGAAGGACAGGTGGGTGAAACCGAGGGCGTTCATCGCGCGAGGGGCGGTGTCGCCAATCGTGCCCGGCCGGGCGTAGCCGAGGAGTTCCAATCGGAAGTCGTCCCGCTCCAGATACACCAGGTCCAGCACCAGCCCGTCGACGCCCAGCAGTTGGGCTGTCGCGTCGTCGTCGACGTGCATCTCGCGCACCTTGACGAAGCCGAGTGCGGCGCAATAGAAGTCGGTGGACTGCTCGATGTCGCGGACGCACAGTCCCACATGGGTGACGCGGTGGCCGGACGTCACGGTGCGAGCTCGTCCAGGATCGAGTTGTGCTCGCCCAGCAACGGCGCGCGCGTGGGCGTGACCGTCGGGCTGGCGCTGAACACGTACGGAGCGCCGGGGTAGACGACGGTGCGATCGAGTTCGGGGTGTGCTACCAGCACATGCATTCCGCGCGCCACGGTGTGCTCATCTTCGAACGCCTCGTGGGGCGCCAAAATCGCACCCGCCGGGAAACCGCGTCGCTGACTGGCGATGAAGAAATCCTTCGCCGGTAGGCGGGAGGCGATCAATGTGATCGCGTCCCGTGCCGCACTGAAGATTGCCGTTGTCTCGTCGTCCTCGCCGATGGCGGACAGATCAACCGGTTCATCTCGGGCTGCGCCCAGTTCCAGGAAGTAGGTCTCCGGCAGCTCGTCGGTAAGCCCCAGATCGGTGAGCCATTGGATCAACCAGACGAACTCCTCGGGCTTGCGTGGCAGCACCCCGGTGGTGGCGTAATATCCGTCGGCACAACGTACTTGGACCGGCGAGCTCGGGGTCGGATACGCGTGCCGTCCGGTCTGCCTGATGCAGACCGCTTGGTTGACGAGCCAGTGGTAGGTGGTCTGCTCGCAGGTCACGTTGCACGCTGCCGTGACGTTGACGTCGACGAGCTGACCCACGCCCGCGTGATCGCGGTGGGACAGGGCGATCAGCGCTCCGATGGCGCCGTACATCCCGCCGATATTCACGGACTGATCGCCGGAACCCCGCATCGGCGCGACCGTGTGATCGTCGTAGCCGCAGTTCCACACGGGGCCACCCCCGGCGAGCATCGTGAGATCCGTGACGGGTTCGTTCGCGCGTGCGCTGCCGACACCGAACGGCGTGACCGCAATCCAGATCAGTCCCGGCTGTTGCGTGCGGATGTCGTTATAGGCGACTGCACCATCGGCGAGCCGGTCGCTACCCGCTAGCACCACATCGGCGCCGCCGATCAACCGACGCAGCGTATCGAGGCCGGTCTCCGACCCGAGATCAACCGTGACGCTGCGCTTTCCGGCGTTTGCACCCCACCAGCGCAGGCTCCGATCGGTGCCGCGCTCATCGTCGACGAAAGGAGGACGTTGCCGGTGCGGCGAGCCCGTCGGTGGTTCCACCACGATTACGTCGGCACCGAGCTCGGCAAGCACCCGGCCCGCGACGGGTGTGTATTGACCACTGATCTCGATCACCCGGAGGTCTGCCAATGCGCTCAGATCACACCTCGCTCGGTCCAGTCTTCGAGCGACCGGTCGTCGTGTCCGAGGAGATCGCCGAGGATCTCGCGGTTGTGCTGACCCAACTTGGGGCCCCCGGAGTCGAGCGTCCACGGCGTGGCGGAGAACGTCATCGGCACACCCTCAACACGGACTCGCCCGATGTCCGGGTGTGCCACGGTCGGGAACAAGCCCATCCGGGCGACGTCGGGATCCTCATCGATCCGTTCCTGCGGACTCTTGACCACGCTCGCTGGGATCCCCTCGCCGACGAGATCGCCGGCAAGCGAGTCCGCATTCCGGGAAGCGGTTGCCGCGCCGATCAATTCGTCCAACTCGTCAGGTGACGCCAATCGTTGTGCGAGAGTGGCGAATCGATCGGACGTCAGGGCCGGCGCGTCGAGTACCTTCGCCAGCAGGGCCAACTCGCGGTCGTCTCTGCAGGCAATGGCGATCCAGCGGTCGTCGCCGCGGCACGGGTAGATCCCGTGCGGTGCGAACTCGCCGAAGTCGGCGCGGTTGCCGACGGCGGTTGTGGGTCGCCCGTTAACCGTCCAGTCGAGGATCTCGGTCGGCAGCATCGCAATCCCTGCGGGCACGGTCGCCAAGTCGACGTGCTGCCCTTCACCGGTGCGTTCCCGATGATGCAGCGCCGCCATGATCGCCACGGTCATGTAGAAGGCGGAGCCGTGGTCCATATACGAAAATCCCCAGCCCGCCGGTTCGGTATCGGGTAGACCCGAGGTGTAGGTGAGGCCGCTGACCGCTTGCACGATCGGGCCCCATGTCTTGAAGTCGCGGTACGGACCGGTATGGCCGAATCCGCAGTTCGACACGTACACGATGTCGGGTTTTATCGCGCGAAGGTCGTCATAGCCGAACCCGCGACGCTCCAGCGCGCCCGCCGCGAAGTTTTCGCAGACCACGTCGCTGATCGCAACGAGTTCGCGCAGCAACTGCTTGCCCTCTTCGAGACGCAGGTTGATAGTCACGCCGTATTTACCCGCGTTGTGGTTATTGAACCCCGCGCCAAGGTCGACGCCCCGGCGTTCGTCGACATACGGTCCGACGGCGCGCAGCGCGTCCCACATGCCTCGGGTCGCAGGGTCTTCGACGCGGATGACCGTCGCGCCGAATGCGGCGAGGATCTTCGTCGCGCCGGCACCAGCCAGCTGTCCGCTGAGATCGCACACCCGAAGATGGGACAACGCGCCTGTCACCAACACACCATATCGCAAGTAAACACCAAGTGTTCTATTGTTCAGATGGCGCTCGCCAGCCGACGATGGACTGTGGAGAAGGAGAAGGTGCTCGATGAGCGGACCGATGTCCGGAGTGCGTGTCCTCGAGGTCGCCCAGTGGACATTCGTGCCGGCCGCAGGTGCGGTGCTGGCCGACTGGGGCGCCGACGTCATCAAGATCGAGCATCCGCAAACCGGTGACTCGCAGCGCGGGCTGCGGCAGTTGGGCCATATCAAAGTCGAAGGCGACCGCAACCCGGTCATGGAGCACGCCAACCGTGGGAAACGTTCTGTCGCACTGGATATGTCCATCCCGGACGGACGCGACCTGCTGATGGACATCGCCAAGTCGAGCGACGTGTTTCTGACGAACTTCCTGCCTGCTGCCCGGAGGAAGCTGCGGATCGACGTCGACGATGTGAGAGCGGTCAATCCGAACATCGTGTACGCCCGGGGGAGTGCGTACGGACCTCTCGGCCCCGATGCCGGCACCGGTGGCTACGACATGACCGGATTCTGGAGTCGGGCAGCGGGGGCGCTGGGATCCACACCGTGCGACCTCGACGGCGTGGTGCCGCAGCCGGGACCGGCGTACGGGGATTCGATCGGCGGGATGACCATCGCCGGCGGGATCGCCGCCGCGCTGTACGAGCGGGAACGGACGGGCCACGCGCGGGTCGTGGATATTTCGCTGCTGGGCGTCGGGGTATGGGCATCCGGCGTGGCGATCAACGCCGCTCTCGTGAGCGGTGAGCCGTGGCAGACCAACCCGGCCGGAGCCAACGTCACGCCCAACAATCCGCTCGTCGGCTTCTATCGGACCTCGGACGGCCGCTTCCTCGGGCTGTCGATGCTGCAGGGATTCCGCTACTTCGGTGAGTTCTGTCGCCGGGTCGGCGCCGCCGAACTCGCCGCCGACGAACGGTTCGCCAGCCACGCGGCACTCACGGCCAACGCACCCCAAGCGATCGAGGTGCTGCGCAAGGTGATCGGAGCCCAGCCGTTGGAGCACTGGCGCAAGGCCCTCGACGGATTCGGCGGTCAGTGGGCACCGGTGCAAAACACCGCAGAGGTGGCCGCCGATCCGCAGGTACGCGCGAACGGCAACATCGTCGAGGTGCAACACGACGGTCAGACGTTCGATCTGGTGGCCAGCCCGGTGCTCTACGACGAGACCCCGCTCACCTTGGCCGCTATGCCCGAGTTCGCCGCCCACACCGAAGAACTCATCCTCGAGCTCGGCGGGGATTGGGATCGGATCACGGCGCTCAAGGAGAGCGGTGCGATCGCGTGATCAGGCGCTGAGGACGGCGGCCGCGCACGATCCCCCTCCGCCGACGGCCTGAACGAGACCGATCCGGGGGTCCTGCACCTGCCGGCCGTCGGCCTCGCCGCGGAGCTGAGTGACGATCTCCGCGGCTTGAGCCAGGCCGGTCGCGCCGATCGGGTGGCCGCGCGCAATGCACCCACCGTCGGTATTGGTAGGTAGCGCACCGTCATTGGCGAGTCCGCCCGACTCGGCCAGCTTCCTTACCCCGGCCGAGTCTGCCAAGCCCATCGCGATCAGCGCGGTGATTTCCTCGCTGGCGCACATGTCGTGCAGCGATGTCACGTCAACGTCGGACGGCTGGACGCCGGCCGCGGTGTATGCGCGCCGGGCGGTGAGGCTCAGCTGCGACGGCGGTCCGACGACGGGGCCGACGAGCGGCCATTCCGGGTCGGCGGGCCAACTGGTCTGCTCGATCGCGAGCACCGACACCGATCGCGGACGCGGCTCGGTGGTGACGACGATGGCGGCACCGCCGTCCACCGACGCGTGACACATCATCTTCGTCAGGGGATCCGCCACCATGCGGGCCGCGAGGACGTCGTCGACTGTAACGGGTTCGGCGCTGCGTCTGGCCGCGAGCGGATTGAGGCGAGCCTGGTTGTGCGACTTGGCCGCAACGGCCGCGATCACGTCGGCATCGCAGCCGGTGTCGTGCAGCCACCGCGCCGCTTCGATCGCGTAATGGGTCTGCGGTGGGAAGCGGTCCCAGAATCCGACCGCTGCCGGCACGACACCGCCCGGCTCCAGGGCGGTGGTCTTCTCGTAACCGATCGCCAACGCGACGCGGCATCGGCCCGATGCCACCGCCCACACGGCGTGGCGCAGCGCGACCAGACCACCGGCCGAGGCGCTCTCCGTCGCTGTGACGGGAATTCCGGTGCGGCCCAGCTGGAGGGCGACCTGCATTCCGGTCTGCGGCGGGGCCAGCGCCGAGGCGGTGAACACCTCGCCGACATCGTCGTAGCCGATGTTCGCATCCGCCAGTGCCTTTCGCGCCGCCGCGACCCCGAGTTCGGTCAGCGGCGTGTCACCGTGCCTGCCGAACTCGGTGATTCCGACGCCGCTGAGGTGGACGCCGGTCACAGGGCACCCGCCGAGAACATCTCGACCGGCTGTTCGCCGAGCGTGCGCGTCACCAGTCGGCCGGCGGTGCCGGGCGCGGGGCGGGCGCCGTCGACGAGCACCTGCAGGCGTCCGTCGGCCGTGTCGACCCACGCCACACTGAATCCCTCCGGACCGTACTCGGGGAACGGCGATTTCGACGGTATGAAAGTCGAGGACCACACCGTGGCGGCTCGATCAGGTGGTGATGTCGGCATGGTGAGTCCTCAGGTAATCGGCATTGGAACTTCCGAGTGCGGGCGGCGGTGCGAGCGGTATGGGGCCCTCGCCGGTGAACCGCCATGGCAGTCCAACCAGTCGCGCAGTGCCGAGATCGGGATCCGGATGGGCGATTTCGGGGAAGAACCCGCGTGTGGTCAGGTGGGTATCGGCGATGAGATCCTCGGCGCGGCGCACCACGGCTGCCTCGAAGCCCGCGCCCTGCAGCTTGTTGGCGGCGTCGCCGGCCCGGTTGGTGGTGACCAGGGCGGCCACCAACTCGACAGTATCCTGTTCGATCTGGTCGCCGCCCAGTTCGACGGCCACCCAGCGATCGTCGGTGGCGCGGTGCACCACGCGCAGCACCCTCTCGTCGACCGTTGGTTGACCGATGGATGCGGCCGTAAGGTACTCCGATACCGTCGAGGCAACGACTTCGGCCATTGACAGATCGACCACCGCGCCCGTCGAACGACTCGGTCCGAGTGCCCATGCGGCGATGACCGCGGCGCCCACCACCGACGACAGCGGATCGGCGAGGACCGTACCCAGGCGGGCGGGTGCGCCGTCCGCCGACGTGCTGAGTCCGGCAAGGCCGCCGTAGGACTGAACGTTGTTGGCGTACACGCGATATCCGGCAAGCGGACCGTCCGAACCGAAGCCCGATACCCGCAACGTCAGTCGGCCGGAGCCGGCGAGCGTCCGTGGATCGACGGCCAGGCGGTGTAGCCGGGAAGTCCCGACGTTCTCGATCAGCACCTCCGACTCGGCGAGGATCGCGGCGACATCCTCGCTCGCATGTGCCGGGTCGAGTAGCAGGCTGTGCTTGGAGTGATTCGCGACGGCGTAGTAGGCGCCGCGCTCGGGTCCCGCGACGCCGTCGGCGAACGGCCCGCTGCGCCGGTAGATGTCGAGGCGCTCCGGATCCTCTATCCGGGCGACGTTGGCTCCCATGGCCCCCAACAGCGCACCGACGATGGGCCCGGCGAGCACGTGGGTGAGTTCCGAGATTCTGAGCCCGGTGAGACCCGGACGCGAAGGCGCGCCAACGGCTCCGGGGCTGACCGACCATGGCGGACCCAGCACGACGGCGTCGCAACCGGAGAGCCGTGCCTTCTGCAGGGATCCGCGATGTGTGAGTTGAGGCGATGCCAGCAGTTCGGCCGGATGGTTGACGGGCGTGGAGGGGACGCCGTTGGCCTGCAGCAGCGCCGCGCAGTCCGCCTTCAATCTGGTTGCGGTCCAATCGGTGACGCGAGCATTGATCAGCTCGGCGTGCTCGATGCGGGCCGGACGCTCGTCAAGGCCCGTCGCCCATTCGGGGTCTCCGAGCGCGGCGAGCAGGCCCTTCCACTGATGGTTCTCCACCGCAGTGATTCGCACCAGGCCGTCGCGGCAGGCGAATGCGCCCGATGGAGCCAGATACCTGCCGCTGCCGGCGCGTCCGGGGCATCGGTACAACAGGTGTGCGCACTCGGGCAGCGCCGCGGTGAAGATCACGGCCTCCTGGGCCGAGACGTCGACCGTGACCGCACCGCCCTCGCGGTTGCGTCGATCCAGGCCATGGAGGGCAGCGAGGGCCGCGACCGCTCCGACAGCTTTGGAGGCGACGTAACCCGGTGCGGGGACAGGTGTTCCGTCGGTGTCCTCGATCGTGGCCAGCAGGCCGCCGCTGGCCTGCGCGGTGATCTCTCCGCCCGGACGGTCGTGGTGCGGGCCTTCGGCGCCGAACGCTGAGACGGTGACGAGCACGACGTCCGCCGCCGGATCGGGGGGTGGGTGCGCGCCGTCGGCAATGACGAGGTCGAAGTCGCGAACGCTCGGTTGGGATGCCAGCGCGACCTTCTGGCGGTCGAGGACGAGTTCGACCGCGGCGACGGGCCCGCCGGGCGTGTCGATGGTCGGCCCGGCCCGGCGCTGACCGGTTGACGGCGCGCGGGCGACATCGGCGCCCAGCGCGGCGAGTAGGGCCGCCGCGGCTGAACCGGCGATACCGTCACCGACCTGTAGGACGCGCAGTCCGGACAGGAAGCCCGGTGGACGCACGGCGTCGGTCACCCTTCGTCAGCTCCTGCGGTCGTGTGGCATGTCAGCGGCATAACAATTGAACAGGATCCGTTCTATTGATGTCCAACCCGCGCAACCCCGGAAGAGATTCACACATTCACACTATCTGTTCTATTGTTTACAGTATGGCGACCACCGCAGCCCTGTCTCAGGCACGTTTCGACGACGCCTCCTTCTATCTCGCCGAGCCCAATGCGGCGTTTCGCGAACTGCGCGAGACCGATCCCGTGCACTGGTATGAACAGGGCAAGTTCTGGGTGATCACCAAGTACGACGACGTCAAGACCATCTCGGCACGCCCGGAGAAGTTCAAGTCCGAACGCATCGCGATCATGATGGACCTGATCGCCCATCGCGAGGGCCGGGACCCCCAGAACTACGGAGGCAGAGGCATCCTCTTCATGGATCCGCCCGAACACCGGGCTCATCGCAAGGCGATCGGTGTGCGATTCACGCCGGCAGCCGTCGCCAAGCTCGAAGCGCGGGTCCGTGAGGTGATCGCGTCGATCTTCGACGACCTGCCCGACGGCGAGTTCGACTGGATCGAACGTGTCGCCGAGCCGTTCCCGGTCTACGTCTTCGCCTATCTGCTCGGTGTGCCGGAAGCCGACTGGCCGAAGGTGGCCGGGTGGGCCACGACGATCGCGAAGGTGGGGAGCGGGGTTGCGGACGACGGCGACATGGAGACCATCTTCGGCGAGGTGGCGCCCTATCTGATGGCGCTGGTCGCCGAGCGCTCCGAGGCTCCCACCGACGACCTGCTGTCGATGCTGTCGCAGGTGCGGATCGATGGCGAGCCGTTCAACGAGATTCAGGTCATGACATACGCGCTCACCCTGCTGGCCGCGGGCAGTGAGACGACGCAGAGCCTGATCGCCGGAATCGCGGCGTGTTTCGATATGCATCCCGATCAGGCCGCGCAGGCCTTCGCCGAGCCGACAGTGGGCGACAACGCGGTCGAGGAAGTCCTGCGGTGGTGGACGCCGGTGATGAGCATGGCCCGCCAGGCGGCTCACGATGTCGAGGTTCGGGGTACCACGATTCGTGCGGGCGACGGCCTGCTGCTGGCGTATGCGTCGGCCAATCGGGACGCCGAGCATTGGGGCCCCACCGCCGAGCTATTCGACGTCCACCGGACCGATGCGGCCGGCCATCTGGGTTTCGGTGTGGGCGAGCACTTCTGCATGGGGGCGGCACTGGCTCGACGTGAGGCCCGGGTGGTGCTCGACGAGACGATCAAGCGCGCCAAGGGTTTACGTGTTACTGGGGAGGGCGTCCTTCGGCCGTCGGCGCTGGTGCACACCTACGACCGCCTTCCGGTCGTGCTCGACTACCGCTGACAACTCAGCGCGACCGGAGCCAATCCGCGACGACGGCGCGGTGCAGGTCGCGGGGACCCAGCGACGCCACTCGAGTGGCCGCGCGGCGCAGGTGCACATGGGCGTCGTGGTCCCACGTGTAGGCGATACCGCCGAATACCTGGGTGGCTCCTTCGGGTACTCGCCGCAGCGAGTCGACCGCCCAGAACACGGCCAGCGACAGCAGCTGGTCGGCGTCCGGGTGCTGCAGCTCGCACGCGTCGGCGGCGCGATTCACCAGAGCGCGCGCAATTTCGATCACCGAACGTTGGTCCACCAGGCGGTGTTTGATCGCCTGTCGTGTTCCGATCGGGCGCCCGAAAGTGACCCGCATCTTCGCGTACTCCACGGCGGCGTCATTCGCCGCCGAGGCGATGCCGACCAACTCCGCCACGGTGGCCAGCCGCATCCTGCTCACCGCGTCGTGGTGGCGACGGGTGGCGCTCGCGCCCGTGGCGACCACGTGGAGCGGTGCGTCAACGAGCGTGATACTTGCTGCTGGATTGTGATCTAGTGGCTGTTCGGACTCCCGCTGGAAGCCCGGTCCGTCGGACTCCACGACACCCAGGACGGCTTCGCTTTCCCGTTTCGCGAGAACGAGCAGCCGGTCGGCCGCGCCACCGAAGGGCACCAATGGCCACCTGCCGCTGATCCTGTCGTCACTGAGCTTGGTGTCACCGTGGTCGAGGACCAGGGTGACACCGCCGGCACAGCGCTGTTCGCACCATGCCGCGGCTGCGACCGCGGGTAGGGGCACCGGCAGCGCCGCGGCGCCCGCCGCCTCGACGAGCACACACAGCTCGCGCAGGCCGCCACCTCCGCCCCCATGCGCTTCGGCGACGAGGACGTCCGGCCAACCCATCTCGACGACCGACTTCCACAGGTCCTCGTCGAAGGCCGGCCCCGGCCCGTCGAACAGGCCCCGGGTCCGTTCCACGCTCCAGATCCGGCCCAACAGATCGTCGACGGTCGTCCGTAGCTCCGCGAGTTCGGCTGCGGTGTCGGCGATGTCGTCCAGCGACGGCTCGGCATCACGGGTCACGGGGAAGTCCCAGCAATCTCTCGGCGATGACGTTTCGCTGGATTTCGGAGGTGCCTGCCCCGAACGTCGCGGCTCGCATCAGCAGGTAGCTTTTGGCGACATTGCCGTGCTTGGCGGCGGACGGCGAACCGGGCTCCAGTATCCCTGCGGGGCCAGCCAGGTCGAGACCGAAGTTCGCCATCGCCTGATCGACCTCGGAGGTCAGCAGTTTGGCCACCGATGCCTCGGGTCCCGGGCTGACGCCGCGAACACCGGCGGCGGTTGCCTGTGACGCGATCTGGCGCAGCGCCTCCACCTGGGCGGCGAAGCGCACCAGGTGATCGGCGATGTAGTCGTCGTCTAAACCACTGTCGCTCAGAGCATTACTGTCTTTTGCCAAGTCGATCAGAATGTCGAGTCGGCGCTCGATCCGGTGCGTGCGGCTCTGGCCGACCCGCTCGTAGCCCAGCGTCGACTTCGCCACCCGCCATCCGTCGTGCAGCGGGCCGAGTACGTTGCGCAGTGGCACCCGCACATCGTCGAAGAAAACCTCGCTGAATTCGGCGTCTCCGGAGATCTGGCGGATCGGCCGCACGTCGATACCTTCGGTGGCGAGGTCGGCGAGGATGTAGCTGATTCCCTTGCGGGGCTCCGTATTTGGATCGGTCCGAGCGAGCAGGTAGATGCGGTTCGCGTAGTGCGCCTTCGACGTCCACACCTTCTGGCCGGTGATGACCAGTTCCTCGTGTTCGATCCGGGCTCGCGTCGTGAGTGAGGCGAGGTCGCTGCCCGCGTCCGGTTCGCTGAAACCCTGACACCACACGTCGTCGGCGGAGAGGATGCGCGGTAGGTAGTGCTCCTGCTGTTCCGCGGTGCCCCACTGGATGATCGTGGGGCCGAGTTGGTTGATCGCGCTGCGATTGATCGGCTCGGGTGCCCGGGCCGCCGCCAGCTCGGCATTGAAGATCAACTGCTGGACGGGAGTGGCGCTGCGTCCGCCGAACTCGGTCGGCCAGGAGATAGCTGCCAGTCCGGCATCGTGAAGGCGCCTCTGCCACAGGCGCATTCGGTCCAGCCGATCCGACTCGGTGCGAGCTCGTGATCGGACCTCCGAGGTGAGGGCCGATGTCAGAAAGTCGCGCACTTCGTCCCGGAACGCCCGATCCGCAGCTGAGAGCGGGACGCCGTAGTCGTGCTCGCTCACGTTCGGCCCCGCGTCGCGGCCGCGTCGGCCAGCCAGCCGGCCATCATCCCGTAGACCGCTTCGATGGACTGGCGGGCCGCCTCAGCGTCGTCGTCGCTGGGCCCGGCCGGGTCGTAGTCGACGTTCCACGTGACGGTTGCCGTCGTGGCATCCACACCGGGCCGGACTTCGACAAGCGCCTCGAACCTGAGCACCGGCAGCGGGTTTTGGGCGATCGAGTAGCCGAGCTCCATGCGTTGCTCGTCGAGATGCGTCAGCGTTTCGACCACCGGCACGTCGCCGCTGCCGTGGATTGATCTGCTCATGCCGACGCCGGCGCCGTCGATGTCGACCTGCCCGGCGACCGGGATCCAACTGACGTCTGCGAAGTCGGCCAGCAGCGTCCAGACGGCCGCAGCGGGTGCGTCGACGCCCTTGCTGATCGCAATTTGAGGCATGCGCGAACATTATCAGTGATGAACACTTAATCGGATAGTGTTCTTATGTACCGCGTTGTCTGCGCGACGAGAGGCGAACGACATGGGCGACGAGACCAACGACGACCATGAATTCGTCGTCGACGAGGACTGGGTGCGCTACGAGGTCGTCGAACCCCACATCGCCGTCATCACCATCAATCGGCCCGACCGGCGAAACGCGATCCTGTCGCCCGACATGCATGGATTGTTCAAGGATCGACTGGATCGGGCCGAGGCCGACGACGAGGTGAAGGTCGTGGTGCTGGCGGCCGCGGGCAAGGACTTCTCCAGCGGAGACGACGTCCGGCGCCTGCCGGTCGAGCAAGCCGGGCTGACGAAGGGCAAGCGGCTGCCGCAGACGGCAAGGTTGGGCAATGCCCGCCGCCTGCACCGGCATCTGACGAATTGGCTGGAGTTTCCGAAGACCGTCATCGCGGCCTGCCAGGGCGCCACGGTCGGCGCCGGTATGAACCTGGCTCTGGCGGCGGACATCCTGGTGGTCTCCGAGGACATGTACATCGCCCGCCCGCAGGCGCGGATAGGGTTCGCCGGCTTCTCGACGGCCATGCCTCTGGCACTGCTCAAGCTCGGCCCGAACCGCGGATACGAGGCCATGATCACCGGGCGGAAGGTGCGTGCCGCCGAACTCAAGGAATGGGGGGTCGCCGCCTCAGTGGTTACGGCTGCCGAGTTGCACGACGAGGCGATGCGTTATGCGCGTGCGATCGCGCACCACTCCGCCGATGGCCTGATGATCGGTAAGCACGCGCTGATCACGTTCTGGAATGCCGTCGGGATGGCGCAGTTCGCGGACTGGGTTCCGATGGGGCACAGCGTGTTTACCAACCTTGCTTGGCGGGACGACGAGTTCAACTTCATGAAGGAGCGTGCGGCGCGCGGCGGGCGGGAGGCGATGGCCGAACTGGAGCGCCGGTACACGGAATGGGGTTTCGAGTGACCCCGCGACACTGCGCAGGCAGACCGAACAGATATACATATGCTGCCTAGTTGTCTTGTATGCTGAGGCGAAAAGGTCAAGAGGAGTGCTGATGGGTGTTCTCGACGGTCGCAAAGCCCTGGTGACCGGTGCCGGTCGCGGCATCGGTGCCGCGGTAGCGGAAGGTCTGGCGGCCGAAGGCGCCACCGTGATGGTGTCCGACGCCGGCGTCGCCGTGGACGGCAGCGGCCACGACGCCGGTCCCGCCGAGAATGTGGCCGCGGCCATCAACGAGCGCGGCGGCAAGGCGTTCTCCGACACCACCGACATCACCGACTTCGCCGCCTGCGAGGAGTTGATCAATCGGGCGGCGGCGACGCTCGGCGGCCTGGACGTCATGGTGAACGCCGCGGGCATTCTGCGCGACGGCATGGTCTTCAAGATGAGCGAGCAGGACTTCGATTCCGTGGTCGCGGTACATCTGAAGGGCACATTCAACTTGACTCGCCACGCCGCCGCCTGGTGGCGGGAGAATCGCGGGGGGCAGTACCGCCTGATCAACTTCACCTCGATGTCCGGCCTGCAGGGCGCACCCAGCCAGCCCAATTACGCCGCCGCGAAGATGGGCATCGTCGGGTTGACGTTTTCGTGTGCGAATGCGCTCAAGGGTTATGGGGTGCGCTCCAACGCCATTGCCCCGATCGCCGGCACCCGGATGACGCAGGGAATCAAGGGCGGCGGCAGCATGGACTACTCGGCGGAGAATAAACGCCTTGCCCCTGAGAACGTGGTGCCACCCGTCGTCTACCTCGCCAGTGAGCAATCGGAATGGCTTAACCGTCGGGTGATTTTTGCCGGCAACGGCCGAATCAGCCTGATGTCCAATCCGGTTGTGGAACGCGAGATCGTGTCGGCGTCGGGTACCTGGGACATCCCGACCGCATTCACCGAGATCGAGACCTCGTTCAAGGAAGCGGTGCTGTACCCCAACATCTTTGACAAGCCGCCCGCGAGCTGAGCACCGGAAGGGGTGCGCGATGACCGCGATCGATGATGCTACCGAATCGGAGACGCAGGGGAAGGTGCCGCCGCGATACGCCTGCGGCGAGACATTCGTACCGAAGACCCGCTACATCGATCGCGAATTTCTCCAACTCGAACTCGAGCGGCTCTTCACCGCCGTGTGGCAGCCCGCCTGCCGCGAGGAGGAGATCCCGGACCCGGGCAACTACTACGAGTACACGATCGGCAGGCAGTCGATCATGGTGGTGCGGCAGAAGGACACGAGCATCAAAGCCTTCTACAACTCGTGCACCCATCGTGGGATGAAGGTCGTGCGGGGCGTCGGTTGTGCGACGGACGGCGAACTGCGCTGTCAGTTCCACGGCTGGCGATACGGCTTCGATGGCCGCTCGTCGTTCGTCCCTTCGCGCGACGAGTTCCTCAATCGTCCGCGTGAACAGTGGTCGTTGCGTTCGGTCTCGGTGGGAACGTGGGGCGGCTGGGTGTTCATCAGCATGGACGAGAACGCGCCTGATCTGCTGGACTGGCTCGACCCGCTGCCAACAGCGCTCGCCCCGTTCCGCTTGCAGGACATGCGGTTTCGCTGGAGAAAACGAACCATGCTCGCCGCTAATTACAAGACGGTGATCGACGCGTTCATCGAGGGCTACCACACGCCGGGCACTCATCCGCAGACGTTGCGGCCGGTGCAGGGGCCGCGGCCTTCCGCGGAGCCGGCACCGCCCCAGGAGTTCGTCTACGCGCCGTACACCCCGACGACCGCCTATCGGAATCACTCGCGGTTCGTGTACACGGCACGCCCCGACAGCGGAGACCGCGACAGCGCGCGCAAGGAGCAAGCGGCCCGACCCGAGGTCTTCGCGAACTCGATGCAGTACAACTACCTCGAGGTGGGTTCCCTTGTCACGGAGCGCGACTACCGCGCAGCCCAGCAGCTCGCGACCATGGAGCCTGGTGATATCCCGCCATTCGTGATCTATCACCAGATGTGCGAGGAGTTGGCGCTCGCGGAGGGGGTCGACTTCCCCAAGATGTCGATGGAGCAGTACTTCGCCGGCAACGGGGATTGGCATGTGTTCCCGACCCTGGTCATCCTCGTCGAGAAGTCTTGTGCGCTGGGCTATCGCATGCTGCCCGACGCCGAGGATCCCAATCGTTGTGTGTTCGAGATGTTCTCCCTCGAACACTTCCCCGCAGGGGAGGTGCCTGAGACGAGCTGGCTGGAAGTCGAACGCTGGCAGGACCACGACAGCTGGGGCGAACTGCCCACCCAGGATCTCGTGAACATCGACGCGATCCATGCGGGTATGCATTCCCGGGGGTTCGACGGATTGTGGCTGAACACGATGCAGGAGATGTCGATTCGCAACGAACACGCCATTGCCGACCGGTTCATCTTCGGCGTCGATGACTGACACATCGTCGGCGGGTGGACGTCCTCTTCCCGCTCTGACCGCGACCAACCGCACGTATTGGACATCGGGTGCCGAAGGCGTTTGGCGTCTGCAGCGCTGCCCGGAATGCGAGCGGTTCATCCACCCGCCCACGCTGCGTTGCCAATTCGACCACGCCACGCCGGAGTGGGTCGCGCTGTCGGGTCGCGGCACGGTCGAGTCGTGGACCGTCAACAACCACCCATTCTTCCCTGGAATCCCCACCCCCTACGTCATCGCCTTCGTCAATCCAGTCGAGGATCCACGTGTCCGCGTCTTGACCAATCTCGTTGACGTCGAACCGGATCAGGTCTTCTGTGGCATGCCGGTGAGCGTCAAGTTCGAGGTCGGAACGGACGGCGGCGACGAAGACGTAAATATCCCGCTGTTCGGCCCGGAGCGCTGATGTCCGGTCGACTGACAGACGAGGTGATCATCAGCGGCATCGGCCAGTCCGACATCGGACGGCGCCTTGGCCGTGATCCGCTCGAGCTCACGGTGGACGCGTGCCTGGCCGCTGTCGAGGATGCCGGGCTCACGCTGGCCGACATCGACGGGCTCACCACCTACCCCGGTGCGTCGATGGCGGGCAAGGGTTTCTCGGGTGCCGGGCTGCGGGAGATCCACGACGCTCTCGGGATACGCCCTAACTGGGTCGCCGGCGGGGTCGAGTACCCGGGGCAGCTCGGTGCGGTCGTCGATGCGATGCTCGCCGTCGCCGGCGGGATGGCCAAGCACGTCTTGTGTTGGCGCAGCATCTGGGAGGGCACCGCGCAGGGAGCCGACCGGCGCCGAGGCTACGGGGTGCCGGCGGGCAGCCGGGCGACCGGGCAACTCGGGTGGCAGCTTCCCTACGGTGCTTCGGCGGCCAACCTCGCGGCCCTCCAGATCCGTTCGCGGATGGCCCGATTCGGGTTGACCCGCCAGCAACTCGGGCAGGTGGCCATCGTGCAGCGCTCGCACGCGAAACTCAATCCGAAGGCGGTGTACACCGAGCCGATCGATGTGGGGGACTATCTCGAGGCCCGCATGGTCTCCGACCCGCTGTGCATGTATGACTGCGACATCGCCTGCGACGGGGCGACGGCATTCGTAGTCTCACGGGCCGAACACGCAGCTGCGCTGGACCATCCTGGGGTCGTGGTGGAAGCGCTCGACTGTGCGCACCATGATCGGTTCCTGTGGGAGGGCGGTCAGGACATCGCGCGGCTCAATTCGCGGTGGTCGACCATCTGGGACCGAACGGATTTCACCGTCGATGACGTGGACTACGCATCGTTGTACGACGGCTTCAGTGTCTTTGTGTTGTGTTTTCTCGAGGACTTCGGCTTTTGCAAATTCGGCGAATCGGGGGAGTGGGTGTCGGAGCCGGCGCGGTTGTCCATCGGCGGCGAGCTGCCGATCAACACGGCGGGGGGCCAGCTGTCGGGAGGCCGCTTGCACGGCTTCGGTCATCTGCACGAGGCCTGTGTGCAGGTGCGGGGTGACGGCGGCGCTCGGCAGGTTACGGATGCCGAGCTCGCGGCCTGCGGCGTCGGCGGCGCAAATAGCGGCACCACGATGATGTTGTTGCGCCGCAACTGAATCCGGGTCAGGTGATGAAAGCACTGTCACGACTGTCAGGTAAAGGAGACCCATAATGGTCGATCCGTCGAATCTGGTGTTGATCAGCGTCGATGACCACACCGTCGAGCCGCCCGATATGTTCGCCAAACACGTGTCCGCGCGATATGTGGACGATGCTCCTCGCATCGTCGAAGAGGCCGACGGCTCTGTTGCCTGGGTGTACGACGGCGTGAAGCTGCCGAACATCGGCCTGAACGCGGTGGCGGGCAGGCCCAACGATGAGTGGGGTTTCGAACCCTCGCGGTTCGAGGACATGCGCAAGGGGTGCTATGACATTGACGCGCGCGTTGAGGACATGAATGCCTGCGGTGTATTGGCGTCGGTGTGCTTTCCTTCGTTTCCGACTATCTCGGGCGCGCTGTTCACCTTTCGTGGCGATCGCGAGATCTCGGGCGTGATGGTCAAGGCGTATAACGACTGGCACATCGAGGACTGGTGTGGTGCTCATCCGGATCGCTTCATCCCGATGGGAATTCTCCCGCTATGGGACCCGGCGAAGGCGGCGGAGGAGGTGCGTCGGTTGGCCTCGCTGGGCTGCCGGGCTGTGACCGTTCCGCAGCACATCGCGAACTACGGGCAGCCGCCGTGGCAGGACACCCACTGGGATGTGCTGTGGGAGTCCATCTGTGAGAACAACACCGTCGTCAACATTCACATCGGGACCGGGGGTGGCCTGCCGGTTCCGTCGGATCAGACGAGCTATCTCGCGTACAACTCGATGCTGGCACTGGACACCGGCCGATTCACCGCGGATCTGCTTTTCTCTCGTGTCGTCAAAGAGTTCCCTACGATAAAGTTCGCCCTGTCCGAAGGCGGCATTGGATGGATTCCGTTCCTGCTGGAACGCTTTGAAGACGTCTACAGCCGACAGCGGGCCTGGACCGGCGACGATCTCGGCGGGGGCTGCACGCCCACGGACGTCTTTCGGCGGAACTTTCTGTCGTGCTTCATCCGCGACCGCGTCGGCATCGAAAACCGCCATCGCATCGGCATCGAGACGATCTGCTGGGAGATGGATTATCCGCATTCGGATTCGAGTTGGCCTGACGCTCCCGAGCAGCTCGCAGCGGAACTCCAGGGGTGTTCGGACGATGAGGTCGAGGCCATTTCATGGCGTAATGCCGCGACGGCGTTCGGATATACCGGAGTCGAGCGGCTGGGACGAGAGAACTGCACGGTAGTCGCGCTCCGCCAAAAAGTCACGGGCAAGAATTTGTCGACGCCCAAGGTCGACGTCGATCGCATCCCGAGGCCGGGCGCGCAAGCCATCACCTACGGGGAAATGAAGACGCGGATGGCGACGATCATGACCGGTGGCAGATCCGAGTCTTGTTCAGAGTCGGTTGATCGGTGACATTTCTATGTCGGTTGATCGGTGACACTCTGTGTTGTGGTTTAGGCCGGTGCGCTGGTGCGCAGGGCCCGTTTGTTTCGTACCTCGCCGCGGCTGGTGCGCGCGGCGGTTTTGACCAGATCATCGCCGACCCAAAACCGCAGCAGGTCCCCATCGACGTGGACATCGCAGCGCGCGCCGGGCATAGTGGCGCCCGATACAGACCTGCTGCCAGGACACGCACACGATGCCGTTGGAGCACACCCGTCGACTTACCCAATCATCGCCACTGCGGTCGACGTGTCGGGCACACGAGTTCGAGGGCGGTGATGCCGGCGCACCGGCGTGAAACCGTTGAGCCGGTGTGGTCATCTTCAGGGCTTGGTGCGGCCGGGTGGTGTTGTAGTCCTCGACCCACTCATCGAGCGCCTGCTGAGCGATCTTGAGGCTGGTGAAAGGCTCACGGCCGCTGAGGAACTCGGCACGCAGACTGCGGTGAAACCGCTCGATTTTGCCCGTCGTGGTCGGACTTCGCGGCTGGGTCAACACGTGCTCGATGCCGTGCTCGCGGCAGATCGCATCAAAGAGCACCTCGACCGGTGGATGAAAGAACCGCCCGGTGAACACCTTGCCGTTATCGGTCAAGATCTGCTCAGGCACGCCGTAAGCCGCCAGCGCCGCCCGTAATCCGTCGCAGACCGCACCGGTGCGCTCACGAGCCATCAACTTGGCGCACACACACATCCGGGAATGATCATCAATACCGGTCAAGGCTTTGGCGCTGGTGCCGTCAGCCAACGCGAACCCGCCCACGATGTCCATCTGCCATAACTCCATCGGGGCGCCACGCTCCCAGCGTTTCCATTTGCGCGACCGTCGATCTCGCATCGCGGGGTCGATCAGACCGGCCCGCACCAGCGCTCGATACACCGCCGACTCCGACGGCACCGGATGGACACCTCGTTTGGCCAACTCGAACACCAACCGCCGCGGCCCCCAATACGGTCGCGAGCGGCGCAGCTCGAGCATCTCGGCCTCCACCTGCCCGGGCATCTGATGCGGACACGACACCGGCCGATGCGACCGATCCACCAGTCCTTCCAAGCCCGCGGCTTCATAACGGGCCAGCCATCGGTGCAGCGTCTGACGCGCCACCCCGGTCTTCTCTGCGGCCTGCGACACCGACAACCCGTCGCCGATCACCGCCATCACGGCCTGATACCGCTGCTCAGCCACACTTAACTCCCTCATCTAGGGAGTGTCACCGATCAACCGAAACAACTGTCACGCATCAGCCGAAACACTGACACGCATCAACCGAAGGCGAAATGTCACGCATCACCCGACGTCATACACCGCTTGAAGTGCCCCTGTTCAGAGTTGAAGTACCCCAGGTTTTGTTCCGATCCTTATAGGAGGATTGGAAGCTATGCCCCGTCAGTATCCGCCGGAGTTTCGCTCTCGTGCGTTGCGGTTGTTGGACACCATGTTGGAAACCTCGGATATATCGGAGTTTGAGGCCATCAGGTCGGTGGCCAGCAAACTCGGTATTGCGCAGGAGTCGGTGCGTCGATGGCGGCGCAAAGCGCAGGTCGATACCGGGGAGCGTCCCGGCACGACCAGTTCTGAGCACGCCGAGATACGCCGCCTTAGGCGAGAGAATCTCGAATTGCGTAGGGCCAATGAGATTTTGAAGTCTGCATCCGCGTTT
This sequence comes from Mycobacterium sp. NTMscope_MAC_269, assembly GCF_976985695.1. Classification (NCBI taxonomy): domain Bacteria; kingdom Bacillati; phylum Actinomycetota; class Actinomycetes; order Mycobacteriales; family Mycobacteriaceae; genus Mycobacterium; species Mycobacterium sp. NTMscope_MAC_269. The sequence goes on along the minus strand of NZ_OZ335668.1, from coordinate 3,349,653 downwards.
TTCGCAGCGGAGCTCGACCGCCCCGCACCGAAATGATCGCCTTCATCGACGCGCATCGCGATCAGTTCGGGGTCGAGCTCATCTGCCGTGTCTTGCGGGCGCCAATCCCGGGATTTTTCACCTCACGGGGGTATCGCGCAGCGTTGACCCGGCCGCCCTCAGATCGTGAGATTCGCGATGAGCAACTGATCGCCGACCTGCAGGCGGTGCACCAGCAGAATTACTCGGTCTATGGCGTCAAGAAGATGCATCAGGCCATGACCCGGCGTGGCTGGACACTAGGTAGAGAACAAACTCGCAGGTTGATGCGCAAAGCTGGGCTGCGCGGGGTGCAGCGCGGCAAGCCGGTATTCACCACCGTCACCGATCCCGCCTCAGCGCGACCCGCCGACTTGGTCAACCGGCAGTTCCGGGCGCCGGCACCAAACCGGTTGTGGGTCGCCGATATCACCTTCGTGCGGACTTGGCAGGGATTCTGCTACACCGCGTTCGTCACCGATGCCGCCACGAAAAAGATCGTCGGTTGGGCGGTCTCGGCAACCATGCGCACCGAGGACCTTCCGCTACAGGCATTCAATCATGCTGTGTGGCAGTCTAACTCGACTCTATCTGAGTTGGTGCATCATTCCGACCGCGGATCGCAGTACCTATCGGTGACCTATACCGACCGCCTGATCGAGCTCGGGATCGCCCCCTCGGTGGGCTCGCGTGGCGATAGTTATGACAATGCCCTCGCCGAGGCGGTCAATGCCGCTTACAAGACCGAGCTGATCAACCGCGCTAAACCCTGGCGCTGCATCGACGACGTCGAACTGGCAACAGCCGAATGGGTGGCCTGGTACAACCAGGAACGCCTGCACGAAGCCCTCGGCTATCAAACCCCAGCCGAGTACGAGGCCGCCCTGACCGGCACCTCACACCCCGCGAGCCAGCCGACCCCGGCCCTCGCAACCGACTAGGAACAAAACCTGGGGTACTTCAAGTCGGTTGATTCTTGACGTTTCTGTTTCGGTTGATCCTTGACGCTCGTGTTGTGTTTTAGGGTCCTGTGCTGGTGCGCATGGCCCGTTTGATTCGTACCTCGCCGATGCTGCGTCGGGTGGCGGTTTTGACTAATTGGTCGCCGACCCAGAATCGCAGCAGCTCGCCGTCGACGTGGACATCGCAGCGTTGCCCGGCGTAGTAGCGGCCGATGCTGACCTGCTGCCAAGCCACGCACACCACCCCGTTAGTGGTCACCCGACGGCTGACCCAATCATCGCCGCTACGGTCGTCAGTTCGGGCGGTCGCGCAGTTCGACGGTGGTGATGGCGGTGCACCAGCGTGGAACCGCTGGGCGGGGGTGGCCATCTTCAGCGATTGATGCGGCCGATTGTTGTTGTAGTCATCCACCCATTCATCGAGGGCCTGCTGAGCGATCTTGAGGCTGGTGAAAGGCTCACGGCCGCTGAGGAACTCGGCACGCAGACTGCGGTGAAACCGCTCGATTTTGCCCGTCGTGGTCGGACTTCGCGGCTGGGTCAACACGTGCTCGATGCCGTGCTCGCGGCAGATCGCATCAAAGAGCACCTCGACCGGTGGATGAAAGAACCGCCGGGCGTGTCTCATTGACTGTGTAAGTGGTTGGGCCTGAATGGTGGTCAGGCATGCTGGCCACCGGACAGGAGTGAATCGCTTTGTCTCGATCGGATCCATCGCGCGATGAGGCTGCCAAGCAGTTGGCGCAGGTGCTGCCCCCGGCGGCACTTGATGCCTTGCTTGCCGACGCCGAGGCCTCCGGCATGCCTATCGACGGCCCTGATGGGCTGTTGTCCCAGATCACCAAGAGTGTTCTCGAACGCGCCCTCGATGTCGAGATCGCCGATCACCTTGGCTATGAGCACGGCGATCCGGCCGGCAATGGCTCGGGCAATTCGCGCAATGGCCACGGACGCAAGACCGTGCTGACCACCGCCGGCCCGGTGGATCTGGAAGTGCCTCGCGACCGCAATGGCACCTTCGATCCGGTCATTGTGCCTAAGCGCAAACGCCGGCTCGGCCAGGTCGAGGACATGATCTTGTCGCTCTACGCGCGCGGCATGAGCACCCGTGACATCACCGAGCACCTGGCCGAGGTCTATGGCGCCAGTGTCTCAGCGGCCACGGTCTCGCGGGTCACCGAGGTGGTGGCCGACGAGATCGCCGCCTGGCAGTCCCGGCCGGTCGATCCGGTCTATCCGATCCTCTACATCGACGCGATCCGGCTCAAGATCCGCGATGGCGGCGTGGTGGCCAACAAGGCCGCCCACGTGGTGATCGGGGTCGATGTCGAGGGCATCAAGCAGGTCTTGGGGGTGTGGATTCAGCAGACCGAAGGGGCGAAGTTCTGGCACGGCGTGCTCACCGAGCTGCGCAATCGGGGGTGCCGGGATGCGTTGTTCGTCTGCTGTGACGGGCTGACCGGGCTGCCGGAATCGATCGCCGCCGTCTGGCCCCAGGCGGTCATCCAAACCTGTGTCGTGCACTTGTTGCGGGCCAGCATGCGCTACGCCTCCTATACCGACCGCAAGAAGATGGCCGCCGCGCTGCGCCCGATCTACACCGCAGCCACCGAACAGGCCGCTGCGGTCGCCCTGGAGCAGTTTCGGTCTGAATGGAAGACCAAATCCCCGGGGGCGGTCGCGGTCTGGGACCGGGCCTGGGCGGAGTTCGTGCCGTTTTTGGCCTTCCCCGTCGAGATCCGCAAGATCATCTACACCACCAACGCCATCGAATCGCTGAACTACCAGCTGCGCAAAGTCACCAAGGCCCGCGGCTCATTCCCGTCTGACGCCGCGGCGATGAAACTGCTGTATCTGGCCATCCGCAACATCAACCAGAAACGAGGATCAGCCCAAGGACAAGGAACCTACCGCTGGACCGAAGCGCTCAATGCTTTCGCGATCCAATTCCCCGACCGACTCCCACTATGACAACCCACTAAACACCAACGGCCACAACTACTTACACAGTTATCTTGACAAGCCCGAACCGCCCGGTGAACACCTTGCCGTTATCGGTCAAGATCTGCTCAGGCACGCCGTAAGCCGCCAGCGCCGCCCGTAATCCGTCGCAGACCGCACCGGTGCGCTCACGAGCCATCAACTTGGCGCACACACACATCCGGGAATGATCATCAATACCGGTCAAGGCTTTGGCGCTGGTGCCGTCAGCCAACGCGAACCCGCCGACGATGTCCATCTGCCACAGCTCCATCGGCGCCCCACGCTCCCAGCGCTTCCATTTGCGCGACCGTCGATCTCGCATCGCGGGGTCGATCAGACCGGCCCGCACCAGCGCTCGATACACCGCCGACTCCGACGGCACCGGATGGACACCTCGTTTGGCCAACTCGAACACCAACCGCCGCGGTCCCCAATACGGTCGCGAGCGGCGCAGCTCGAGCATCTCGGCCTCCACCTGCCCGGGCATCTGATGCGGACACGACACCGGCCGATGCGACCGATCCACCAGTCCTTCCAAGCCCGCGGCTTCATAACGGGCCAGCCATCGGTGCAGCGTCTGACGCGCCACCCCGGTCTTCTCTGCGGCCTGCGACACCGACAACCCGTCGCCGATCACCGCCATCACGGCCTGATACCGCTGCTCAGCCACGCTCAACTCCCTCATCTAGGGAGTGTCAAGGATCAGCCGAAGTAGCTGTCACGCATCAGCCGAAACACTGTCAGGCATCACCCGAAGCCGGAATGTCAAACATCAGCCGAAGTCACACACGCTTGAAGTGCCCCCGGCAGGATTCGAAAATGCCGACCCGTCCGGTTCTGTTACCGTCAGTTAGCTGCAGAAATCCGCTTCTACCTGCCGATACGTCCATCATAGGTTATGCGCACAGTTGCGCAAGGGTTAGCATGAATCAGCGTGTCTGGTGCACGTGCAGGGCACGGGTGAAAGGTAGCGGGATGGCTGACCGACGATCATGGGGAAAGCTGCGCAAGCTGCCCAGCGGCCGCTGGCAGGCATCCTATGTCGGCCCGGACCTGGTGCGCCACACCGCGAAAGCCACCTTCAGCGCCAAGATAGATGCCGAAGGCTGGTTATCGGATGAACGCCGCCTCGTCGAACTGCACGCCTGGACACCGCCCGCTCAACGCGAAGCCGAACGGCTCGCCGGCGGCGTCACCGTTGCCGAATACGCAGCCGCATGGATTGAGCAGCGCCCGCTGAAGGCCCGCACGAGGATCGGATACGAATCGACGCTGGCCCGCCATATCACCGACACCAGCCTGGGACGGCTGCCCCTGCGCAACGTCACCGGCGCCGCTGTGCGCTCGTGGTACGCGGGGCTCAACACCGCCAAGCCGACCGCCCGGGCGCATGCCTATCAATTGCTCCATGCCGTGCTGGCAACCGCGGTGGTCGACGAACTGCTGCCGGCCAACCCTGCGCATATCACCCGGGCGATGGCCGCACCCACCAAACGCCAGCCCGTGATCCTCGAGGCCGCCGAGGTGGCGGCGCTCGCCGACGAGATCAAGCCCGAGCTGCGGGCGCTGATCCTGGTGGCCGCCTGGTGCGGCCCGCGATGGGGGGAACTCATCGAGCTGCGCCGAGGCGACGTCGGGAAGGACTGCGCCACGATCACGATCGCCCGGGGCGCCACCCACAGGCAGGGGAAGTGTCGCATCGACACCCCGAAGTCGGGGCGCGGCCGCTCGGTCGTGGTCCCGCCGCATGTTCGGCTGGCGCTGACCGAGCACCTGAAACGCTACGTCGGCAAAGGTACGGGGGAGAAGCTGTTCCCGCCGGCCCGTGGCGGCTGCCACCTCAACGACCGCGTGTTCCGCGAGGCGTACAACGCCGCGCTCGAGCAGATTGGCCGTGACGGCGAGAGGCTGCCCCGGCCAACGATTCACGACCTACGGCACTTCGCGGGCACCTCGGCCGCCCGCGTCGGCAACTTGCGCGAGACCATGGACCGCCTCGGCCACAGCACGATCAAGGCATCGTTGCGCTATCAGTCGATCGCGGCTGGGCGTGACGCGGAGGTGGCCGAAGCGTTGTCAAAACTCGCTGAGTCGCCAGCAAAATAGTCCATGCGACACTAGGCGAGTTTCAAACTCTGGACCCGCTGATTTTTAGTCAGCGTCTCCACTATTTCGCAACCAGCACCGCGTGCGTGAATGCCCAAATGTTGCACCCAACTGGTCCCTATGTACAGCCAACTGGTCCCCAAGTCTTCAGTCGCATTCAGGCGACACTATTTGCTATCAGCAACGAAAACCCCTGCAGCAGAGCCTAATTGTCTAGTTGTAGGCATTTGCGTGCGTTCGTTCGCTGTGTTTACCGTTGGATTACACGTTGAACGCACGAGGAGTTGAAAATGACCTCCACCAGAACGGAACTCAGCCCCGCCGAGGCGGCCGCATATAAGGGCGTGCATCCTGCGACCATCCGCCGTTGGCTGGCGTCGGGTGCGCTGTCCGGCCGACGTTGCGGACCAAAACTAATCCGCATCAAGGTCGCCGACCTCGACGCCATGGGCGCACCCATCGGCGGGGGCGCATGAGCCCCACAGCGCCGCCAGCGGAAGCGTCCACCGACACCACCCTGTCGAGCACCGATAAGTGGCGCCGCGACCATGAGCGCCGAGCTGCCCGCGCAGCGGTCGACTCCGACTACTTCGACATGATGCCCCGCGGCGTTCGTGAACGCGCACAACAGATTCAGGCCCGGCGCCCGGCATGAAGCAAAACGAAGGGCCGGCGCCCAACTGGCACCGGCCCAACGCGCAAGTGGCTATCAGCTGCCGCGGGCGTCGTTGTACAGAAACACGTCCGCCAGGGTGGTCATTTCGTCGTGTGACAGGCAATACGGCCGCTCGCACAGCGCGATCGTTGCGCGGCGGATCTGTTCCGCCGAGGGCAGTTGTTCCCTGGCGCGTTGCATCCTCCGGTCGACGAATCGGCGTTGCTCAGGCGCCGCCGCCGAATCGGGGAACCGCACCTCGAATTCGTCAAACGCAAATGCCTGGACATGGACAGCTGGGGATTCATCTAGAACCGTCATAGCAACAGTATACATAACTGGAAGGCTTACCGAAAACAAATGGATACGCTCGAAACTGACCTCACCAACCATGCGATTACAGACGAAGATTTAGCCGGAATCGACGAGCAGCTACACGGCACGGTGCGCGACCTATACGCGGCGTCAGGACACCGCGAATTCGCCATCACGGTCGCCAGGAACGCCGAACGGCGGCGCACTCAACCAGAACTGCAATTGGCATTACTTCTGAACGCCATCGACAGCGCGATAGACAGCGGACAGCGGCCTGACACTCACGTCGCCAGCGGCCGCAGCCTGGTGGAGATGCTGGCGCAGTTGTTCCCAGCCGAACCAGGGCCACAAGAGGCTGCACAAGTCTGGCACGAACTCGACACGCAACTTGCCAAGCTGGCCGGGCTTCGGCAGCTTCCACGCGACTTCTACGACCAGACCAGGGCTGCGGTGCGCATCGGCCAATACGCCTACGCTGCAACAGGAAGCAGCGATTTCGCCGTGGCGATGGCAGGCGCGTTCGAAACCAAAGTGACCAAGGGCTGTAAGCCTTCGTTGCGGCCAGTCATCCAGTCTGCCATCGCCGCCGGGACGGACCTCCACGCCCGCATAAGATGCAGCGACCTTCGCGGGCTGCTGCGATACCTGGACCCCGACATAGACCTCGACGCCGCCTGGTCGGAGACGGCAGAGGAGATCGCTATAACGGCACGTCATGCTGAAATTGCTCGCGCATTGGCAGCGGAATACGACGATGACGACAAAGACTTCTCCCCATTCTTCAGCCGGCGTCTTAATTGGTTCGACAACAAAGACGACCCACAACTGCTAGGTAAAGTATGTAATTTCCTCGACGGGGCAGACGAAGAATGCCTCGACATGGACGACGTAGCAACTGCGCTCAAACGCCACGTCGGCATCCTCGATCCCATCGTCGATGAGGCGTTCGACAAATTAGCCAATCGGAAAAAGGAGGAGGAGCGCCGAAAGGTACTGCAGCGCATACGCGGGCACTACGACACCGATGGGCAATACCGCATCCTCGGCACCTCCGTTATCCCGATGTCGCTGGCAGCCACGGGCAACACCAGCGTCCCGCCGGCCATCTGGGGTGAAGGCATGGACGTCCTTTGGACTGAGGATGAATCGCTGATTATCGAAGCCAGCTACGGGGTTGGGAAAACCACCCTTGCCGGGCTGCTGCTCCGCGGGAAGTTCTGCGGGGGTGAAGTTCTCGGCTACCCGGTGCGCAAACTGCCTGACGGGCAACGAATTCTGTATCTTGCCCTTGACCGACCGGAGCAGATCGTGCGATCCATGCTGCGGCAGTTCACGCAGGAACAGCTCGACGACCTCGGCAACCGGCTCTCGATTTGGCGTGGCCCGCTACCAGGCGACGCCGCCGAGAATGACCACCTGCTCACCGACCTTGCCGATATGCACGAGGCCGACGTCATCTTCGTGGACTCCGTGAAGGACGCTGCTTTGGGTCTATCGGAGGACCGCGCCGCAGCGATCTACCAGCGCGGCCGGCAGAGGTTGCTGCAGTCCGGCCGGCAGCTAGTCGAGCTGCATCATCTGACCAAAGGCGGTGACGCCTACGGCTCCATATGGCTCAACGCCGGTGTCGGGTCGGTTGTTCGACTGAAAGGCGCAGCGGGCGGCCCAACGGCGACACTCACGCATCTGAAGTCACCGGCACGTCGGGTCGACCCGATCGAGATCATCCACGACCGGGCCAATGGTGGCATGACCGTCGCGGCCAAGGAGGCGGCGGAACGGGGCGGCTGCGATGCCGGCGAGTCCACCGCGGACGAGCCGACCGCGGCAGGGCTGCCCGAATGGGTCGCAGGGCACGGCCCGGAAGGCGTTACCGGCGCCCAGGCCGCCGACTGGTTGTATCGGTCGAACGGCCGGAACGACAAGGTCCGCGCGCAGCGCGCACTGAACGCGCTCTGCGGCGACGGTGGCCCGTTGCGGCATGTCGAGGGCAGCCGCGGCGGGGATATCAAGACGCCGGCGCGGTGGGTGGCCAGGTGCCATGACTAGCCATTACACACCTGATCGCCCTGGCATCCGTTGCGTGCATTGGCCTGACCTGCGGTTTTCCAATGCATGTGTATTGGCTTTCCACCCACGTTTTTGCAGCTCAAAGCCCATTTTTCGACCCACCGCACACATGACACCGCAGGCCTGGTCCCCCCTCTTAGAGGGGGACAGACCAGCAGGCCCGCGGTCCATCAACCCACAACCCCCGGAATGCCGTGGGCCGCGGATCCCGGCGCGGCGGGCCGCACCCGACGCGCGTTGGGCAATCCACAGGCAGGAGTCAACAGTGAGCAACATCGACACCGCGGCCCGGCCCGGCTGCGCCCGTACAGGCGCGTGGTCCGCCGCCCTGGCTGAAGTCCCGCCCTGTGGGCACAGTCGCGCCCAGATGGCCGTAGGCGTTGACCCACAGGGGTTGTGGTGGCGCCGGTGCCTGGCGTGCAGCGGTAACAAACCTGACCACCACGGGGCGACCCGATGAACGCCGACCAGTTTGCCGCCCTGATGGGCATGGCTGCCTCTGTGCCGCGAATGCCCGATGCGGCGTGCCGCGGAGAGGCGTGGCTCGCGGACCTCGACGTCACCTCGGGTCGGGAACGGATCGACGCCGGCATCGAAACCTGCCTCGGCTGCAGGCAGTTGCAACGCTGCAGCGACTGGGTGGACGCGCTGCCAGCGGGTCAACAGGTCCGCGGCGTGGTGGCCGGCCGCCTCGTGGATCCTGCCGCGTATCAGACCGCCAGGGCGGTGATGGTGGGCGAGCTGAGACCGCACCCGCCACAGGAGGTGCCGAAGCCGCGTGGCCCGCGGCGGCCGGCGCGGCGACTACTCGCCGCATCGGAGGCCGCCGGTGAGGTTGGCCTGACCGTGCGGGAGGCGGCTGCGGTCCTGTACGGACCAGAGGCGACCTTGAATCAAGCCGAGCAGACCAGGCAGGCGCTCGAACGCATGCGACGCCGTGGTGTGCTGCGCCGCGTCGACCGCGGCCAGACCAGCGCCCGGGGGCGCGTCTCGCGGTACATGCGCGTCGACGTCGAGGCGGCGGCGTCGTGAATCACCGCCCGATCACCCGCGTGTGGCGCGCGGATCTGCCGGGGGCGCCCTGGGCGGCCGAAACCAAACCGGCCGCACCCGAACCGCCCGATCGCGAAAACAGTTGCCCCACGGGCACCTCAGCCCCGAACGCGGCGGCTGCCGCGTGGCTGCGGTCCCGACCGAGGACGAAGGGAGGGTCGTCGTGACGGCCAACTACACACCACAGGATGCGTTGCTGCATATCGCCGCGGCCATCGAGCAGATGCGTAACGAACTGGCGAGGGTGGCCGATGCTGCCCCGCCGGCCGCCACCGTGCGCGACTACGCGAATTGCGCACTTGCATACATCGATCGAGTGTTCGCTGGGATCCAGGAACACCAGGTCAACCACGGCGCGCACGGCGATCACTACAGCACCGGGCTGCCAGTATCGACAACCGCCAGCCTGGCCGGCGGGGCGAAGTGGCAGAAGTTGCATCACCCGGCGCCGGATCATCCGATCAACCGGCCCCGCGTTCTGGCGACTGGGGTGCCGCTGGGTGACGGGTCCAAGGCGGACGTGATCGCTTCGGCGCCTGGCGTTCTCGACGTAGTCCGTCGGCCGTCGCCCTATGTCGTCTAGTGTCGTTTCTTCGCGCTTGTTGGCGTGTTCCTTTATGCTGAAGGTGGATTCAGGCTGCAACCGAGTCACGAGGATTGTTGCGATGCCTGACCACCAATTCACCATCAGCGAAGCCGCCGCGCATGCGCGCGTCTCGCGTCGCACCGTGGAGCGCTGGATACATACCGGCGTGCTGCCCGCTCGACGTCTTGGCCCCAGATTGGTGCGGATCGCCGCCGAGGACCTCGCGCACGTGGGCCGGCCCGTAGAGGTGGCGGCTCGGTGACCGCGGCGACAGAACAAATCACCCTCGGCGGAAACGAACTTGTCCACCGCGCCGCGGTGTTCTGCATGACGTGCCGTCATTACCGGGACGCCCCCTGCAGCCGGCATTGCTGGTCTGACGATCGCGCATCGTGGGAGGACGAACGATGAGCGACGGCGCAAAGCTGGCATCTGGCTACATCGAGTTGACGGTCAAGAAGGCCGGCGACGCGATGAAAGAGATCACCGCCGAAATCACCGGCGTCGGTAAGCAGGCCGAGAAGGCCGGCAAGCAGGCCGGCGACGCCATCACCAAGGGTGTCACCAAGGGCGCCAAGGAAGCCGGCAAAGCGATCAACGACGAGATCACGTCGAGCGCCGAGAAGGCCGGAACCTTTGCCGGTAAGTCAGCCGGGGATGCGATCGAAGCGGGAATCGGCAAGGGCGCCAAGGGTGCCGGCAAGGCCATTCAGGACGAGATCACCAAGGCCACAAAGAAGGCCGGCGACGACATCGGCAAGACCAAGATCGAGCCGAAGGTGGAGCCGAAGGTCGACACCGCCAAGACGAAAGGTGCGCTCCGCGAGATCGGCAAGGACATCGCCGAGACCGTACAGAAGGGCATCGAGGACGCCGGATACACGACCGACCAGGTTGTCGGAGAGCTGGCCAAGCGTGCGGGCGCGAAAATCGGTCAAGAGCTGCACGACGCGGTTCTGAACGTCCCCTACCTCGGCGATGCTGTCAGAAACGTTGGGAGCGTGATCGATCCGGTGGTCGACGCCTTCCACGGAATCGGCGACGCGATCACCGGCATCAAGGACAAGGATGCTGCTGGAACGCTGAACGGGCTTGCCGCCGCGCTGAACTCGGTCGGACAGACACAGGCCGGAGCGGCGGTACAAGACGTCGCCAACAAGGCCGCCCCGCTGCAGGAGAAGATCTCCACGCTGAAGAGCGACATCGAGGGGACCACCGAGGGGTTCTTGATGTTCGCCGGGAACTCGGGGCGCATCTCTGGCGCGTTCACGGCGATCGCCGCAGCCGCCGGGCCGCTCGCGGGCACGCTCGCCGCGCTGGACACGGTGATGCCGGGGTGGCACAACGCCGGCGCGAATGTGCTCGATCAGATTCAGGGTAAGCAGCCGGTTAACGCGAAAGACTGGGTCAATACTCTGGTTCCGGGCTCGAATCTGCTCGACAGCGTTATGGGGTGGGGGCATCAACAGCGGCCAGCTTCCCCGGTACAAGGGCCGCCGTCGCCGCCAGCGCCGCCGCCCATCACCGCACCAGGGACCGACTACTCCTGGCTTCCGAAGCGCGCCACGGGCGGCGTGACGCCAGCCGGCAAGATTTACGGGCCGGGAACCGGCACGTCCGACTCGATCATCGGGATCGGCGCCGACGGTGTGCCGACCGCGCGGGTGTCAGCCGGTGAGGGCGTGGTGCGGAAGTCCGCTATGGACCGCGGCGCCGCCCCGATCGTCGCGGCCCTCAACGCCGGCACCCTCCCCGGCTTCGACGACGGCGGCATCGTGCCCCCAGCGGTGCCCGCTGTACCCCCAATCAAGGTGCCGGAAGCGACCACCGGGCAGGCCGGCGACTTCAACCAGTGGCTCGGCGCCCAACAGGGCAAGGCGTACCAGTACGGCACGCTGTACGACTGCTCGGGCTTTATGTCGCAGATCTACAACAGGCTGACCGGCAAGCAGATGCCGCGCTTTAACACCGAAAGCGACTTGGCGGCCTACGGTTTCGTCCGCGGAAGCAAGCCCGGGACATTCCAGCTCGGCATCCACCACGGCGGCGGCGGCCCGAACAGTCACATGGCGGGCACCTTGCCTGACGGCCGTGCTGTCGAGTCCGCTGGAAACGGTGTGCAGATCGGTGCGGGCGCACATGGGGCCTCAGACGCTCAATTCGAGGACCACTGGTATCTGCCGGGCAGTGAACTGGGTTCGGCGCTGACGGGTGGAGCGCCTGGCCAGCTCGCCGCAATGCTCGGAGGAATGTCTGGCAGCCAGGGGGATCCGGCTTCGCTGTCCGCCGCTGGCGGGCCTGGCGGCGGATTCGGCCGCACGCAGGGCTACATCCCCGCGGGTGCGGGCGGGGGTGGCACGGCGGGCACCAGCCTCTGGTCCGGCGCGATGCAGATGGGCGCCCAAGCTATCAACGGTTTGATCGAGCAGGCCGCGTCGGCGGCGTCGACCGCTATCTCCGCGGCTGCGACTGCAGGATCCTTCGGCGCCGGCGGCCAAGCCGGCGGGGCGGCGTCGTCGTTCCTGATTGGCATCGGCACAAAGATGGCCGAACGTGGTGTGCAATACGGCTTCCAGATGGCCGGCATCGGCGGTGACGCGCTGGCCGAGATCCTGCTGCCATTCGGCGTGCCCAGGTTCTTCCAGACCGACCCGTCTCAGTTCATGCCGCAGCTACCCGGCCAGGCCGCCGCCGTCACCACGGGCGAGAAGGCGCAGGGGCAACAAGAGGGCCTGCAGACACCATCCCCATCGGCCCCGGTGCAGCCCGGACAGCTGCCGGGACAGCAGCCGGTAGGCGCGTCGGCGCCGATCGCTACGGCCGGCACGGGGGATTTCACACCGGCGCCAACGCCGATGCAGGGGCTGGCCGATACGCAGACGCAAGGCCCGGCCGTGCCCGTTCCGCAGCCTTCGGGGTCGCCCGCCCCGGTTCAAGGACCGTGGCCCGTGCAGGGTCCGAAGCCGCAGCAGCCATCCGCGCCGGGATCGCAGCCGCCGCTTCGGCCCACCGACCTGGCGGGGCTGCTCGGCCTGTCGCGAGGCGGAGTCATTCCCGGGAAGTTTGACGACGGCGGCTGGCTGATGCCGAACGGCATCGCGATCAATCAGACAAATCGGCCCGAACCGATCCTCAACGATGAGCAGTGGGGCAACCTGCACGCGATCGCGAGCCAGGGCATGCCGACGCCGGACCCGAAGGCGTTCCGCGGTGGCGACGACTACAGCGTGCGGATCGACCAGGTGACGGTCAAGGACGTCAACGAGCTTCAGCGCGAGATTGATTCGCGCCAGCGGTTGCAGCGGATGCGGTACGGGGGGCGGCCGTGATAATCGTGGACCCCATTGGCGGCAATGCGCTGACGCCTCCACGCCAGGCAGGCGCAAGCCACACCGACGCTGACGGCTGGCCTACGCACCGCGCGAAAAGCCGAACACGACGGCGACGGAAAGCTCGTAACAGACTCAAAGGCAACAACATTCAGGGGAGGACGCGTTGACCGCCGCGAGCAGTTGGGATGCGCGTTTCTACCGGCACGTCAACCCGGACGGCTCCGTTACCGTCCCGCCGCGGATCGCCAGAATGCTCGACAAGCGAACATTGCCCGAGTGGCGAATGCTAATGCGCACCAGCGACGTCGAGGCGTACGAGATTCTGGGCGCGCTGCATCTGTCTGGTTTGGGGTACGAGCAGAACCTCTTCCGGGAACCCCAAATGTCCGGTAGCGGACACGATTTCGACACGAGCGGCGCGCAACGGACAGAATCAGAACATGAACAGTTGACCTCGCCGCAGGCAGCCGAACGGCTGGGCGTCACAGACCGCACCGTAAGACGTTGGTGCCAAACGAAACGCCTGGCCGCCAGATGGCACGGCGGCCGGTGGCACATCAACGAGTACGACCTACGCATCACCCAAGCGGCAACCGCCGCCTGACCGAATGGAAAACGCAAATGGCTACCACGCAAATCGCCGACGCGAAGAGCAAGATGACCACGATCCGCGCCAGCCTCGCCAAGAAATGCGACGCCATCCGCGCCGATCCACGCTACACGGAGGCGGGACGCCGCCAGGAACTCGCGAAAACACTTCTGGCACACCGCAAGCAGGCAGCCGCGCTGCGTGACGGCACCACGGTCGACAATGACAGCACACGCGCCAGGCTGACCACGAAGCTGTTCGGGCTGCCCGCCGGCGCCGACGCCGGCTCCACCCTGGCCTACCGCGACGCCGTGGACCGCGCCTCGCAGCTGCGCAGCGGGAAGGACCTGCAGGCCATGCGGCAACGCGCAACAGCCATGGGGGACGACCTCCTGGCGCGCGCCGCAGCCGCCCGAGCGTTTGAGCTTGGGATCCGCGATGTCGCGAAGGACTATGCCGAAGCCGCCGGCCTCGACAACGAGTACGACGACCTCGCGGCGACGCCCACATCAACGATGGCCAGCGCCGCACTGTTCTCGGTCCCGTGCCCACCGGAGCTGCGCGCAATCGTGGGCGGCGTGTCGGACGACATGTTGCAGCGCATCGCGGACGGTGACACGGCGTGAACGAGGCAGGCCACGAGGCGCAGCGGGACGCGAAAGCCGCTGCGGCCGAGGCGTTGCGCGGTGTCCACAAGAGCACTGCGCTGCCCCGGCCGCTGCAAACCCTCGTCGGGGCGGTGGTGCTCGAGTCCCGCGAGCCGGCCCGAAGGCCATGGGCCGACGTGGGATGAACCAGGACCGTGTGGAGCTTGGCACCGCCGTATCCATGGCCTGCGGCGCGGTTGCCGACCACACAAAAGGCCGCCGGGTCCGTTTCTATCGGAGGCAACGCGACCCGGCGGCACCCAAAGGTTAAGGAGCACAACCAAAAGTGAAAGCACTCACCGTCCACCGTCCACCGAATCCCGAGCCAGACGACTTCAGCCACGGCATCGAGGGTGAACTCGCCGCACCGATGTCACCATGCGCCCGGACCAATTGCGGCTGCGACCGCGCCCACATCGGCCTGAACAGCCGCGCCGGCAGCACCACGGTCATGGTCCGCGACGTGGACATGACGTTCAACGACATGGTGACCGCCTGCGCCGGCTACCTCGAAACAGCCTGGGGTGCAACACCACATGCCGCCATCGACACCGCGGCAACGATCATCGGCGAAGCAGTCAACGCAGCCACCTATCACAAAGCGGGCACAGTGCTGCGGCCGTGGTTCGATCACAGCGTCGGCGAATGGCGCTACCGTATCGCCAGCGGTGTCTCGTGACAATGCCGCAGCAGCAGCCCGAGCGCTGCAAGCACTGCGGCAACACGCGCATGAACGTAACCAAACACCGCTGGTTGTACGGGCAGCGAGTCACGCTGTGCGGGCCGTGCAACCGCAAACACAACCGGCACATGCGCAGTCGCAGCCGGGTACCGCAGGACCGCTACCGTCGACCCGCAGGTGGTGCCGCATGACACGCCGCTCAGGTTGGCAGCGCGCGGGCAAACCGACCGCCTCGAGCAACGTCACCCGGGGCTATCAGTGGCAGCGCACCCGGAGGCGGATCCTGCGTCGCGACGACCACGAGTGCCAGATCCGCGGGCCGCGATGCGCGGTCGACGCCACCGAGGTCGACAAGATCGTGCCCATATCGCTGGGCGGATCCGATACCGACGATGACAACCTGCGTGCCGTATGCGTGCCATGCCATCGCGTCAAGACAGCCCGCGAGGCCGCGGCAGCCGGTGCGGCGGCACGGGAGCGTCGCAGCAGGAAGCGCCCATCGAGGACGCACCCATCCGACGTCTTGCTAGGGGATGTGTAGTATGGCTATAAAGTTTGCTGGATGCGGAAGTGATGCGCGCTCGATGCATAACTATGCACGATGTTCAGGGCGGCAAAAGCCCGCTGACCTGCGCATACCTGGGGGGACCCCCCCTGACCTGCGGTTTTGCGCGCCGGCCGGACTTAGTGCGTGACAAAATGTCGGGTTCCACAAGTCCCCATCGGCTGCATAATATGCAGGCCGATTGTTTGCTGTGGGTTGACCTGCGGGGATGCCCGCCGACGCGCCGATCAAGGCTCCTAGTGAATTGCCGCTAACTCGGCCGAAAACCGGGCCATATCGGAAGGAAACACGGACAAAATGAGCACCACGCAACGTGGCCGGCCGCCGTCGACGGAAACCAGGATTCGCCGGCAATACGCCGAGCTGCTCGAGGAGATCGGCGGGGGCCGCATCGACTACAGCCCCGACGAGCTGGACATGATCGAGACGGCTGTGCGGCTCGGGCAGCGGGTCGACCTGCTGGGCAAAGCGCTGGCCTCCGAGGCCGGCAAGGAGAAGCCGGATCCGGCCGTGCTGGTGCGCATCAGCGCGGAGATGCGGGCCTCCGAGAAGGAAGCCGCTATGACGGCGGGACGGGTGCGGCGGGGCTTGGAAAAGACGATGGCGGTGGCGGACAAGCCGGTCACCGGGTTGCGTGTCGCCGGGCACAACGGCGGGCGGCGCTGATGGCGCGCCTACGCGTGCCGGCCGCCAAGCCGGTGTCGGATTACGACAGCGCGGGTGACTGGTTCCGCGGCTTGAGGTGCCTCGAATACGCGCACCACACGGGCGTTGTGGATGATTCTTGCGCCGAGGTGGCGAACTACCTCGACGCCTGGGAGGCGGCGAACGGCGGCTCGCCGCGGCGGCGCGACGGGGAGCGCATGTCGTCGTGGCCGGCGTTCTGCGGCGGCCGTGAGCGGTTCACCTGGCCCGGCGTGTCTGGTGAGCGGAAGCTGACCGCGGTGGCGGTCCGTGAGGGCTGGTATGCCCCGGTCGATTACATGGACCTTTGATGCGCTGGTTGTGGCCGCCGCTGCGGTGGCGGTCGGTGCGGCGGCGTATGGCCTACCTCGAGGCGCGGGTCGCGGCGTTGGAAGCTGGGCGGCCGGCGATCCTCGCCTATCGGGCCAATCGACAGCGGCATGGCTTTCGCGTTCCCTTGCGGCCAAAGTGTCGGCGGCCGGCGATAGCGTTGTGTCATGCTTGCGGCCATGGCGGTTACCTCGATGCTTGATCGTGAGGTCTATGTGTACGCGGAGGTCGACCGGCTAATCGGCCTCCGCGGGGGGACGGCTCGGCGGTGGATCAATGGCTACGAGCGGTCAGGCAAAGTCTACGACCCAATTCTGCGCGTCAAACCGCGTGATACACCGTGGGTCACGTGGGGAGAGTTCGTCGAGACGCGAATGCTTGCCGAGTTCCGCGATATCAAGAAGGTTCCGATTCCGCGGCTGCGAGCTGCAATAGACGAGCTGCGACGCGTTTACGGCACGCAGTATCCGTTGGCGCACATGCGGCCGTATCTCTCCTCGCATGACCGGGATTTGACGATCAAGGACGAAGATTCGGAGCTGGAAGTCGTCATACGTACGGGCCAGCAGTTGATCGGCGATGGCCGGTGGCTGGCTAAGAGGTCTGTTCTCGAAAATGACGAGGACGGTGAAGCGATCATCGTTGAACTCCCAGCGGACCGGGACTTCCCCGACATCGTGATCAACCCGATGCGATACAGCGGACAACCGACGTTCGTGGGTCGGCGAGTGTCGCCCGTGACGATTGCCGGCATGGCGAACAGCGGTGAGCCGCACGAGGTTCTGGCGGCCGAGTATGGGCTTAGCCTCGCGCAGGTGGATCAAGCGATCGCCTACACCGAGAGGTATCGGCTGGCGGCGGCGTAAGGACGCCGGCAATGGTCACGCTCGATGATGTGAGATTCGTCGTCGACGAAAACCTCTTAAGCCTCGGCAACGGCATGGTTGCGCTGCGCAGAGACACCGCACGGTTCAGCCGTCCACCCGTGGACGCGTTGTTGCCCCTGGGGATCCCCGACCCGCATTGGATACCGATCGTCGGCGACCGCGGTTGGATCATCATCACCAACGACCGGCGGCTGCGCACCAGGCCCGGCGAGGCTGAACTTGCAATTCAGCACAAACTCAAGGTGATTCATCTACATGGCGATATCGGCAGCAGGCCCGCGTGGACACAGATGGTGCGGTTGGCCACCCGTTGGGAGAGCATCGAACGACACGTGGAGCGGTCACCGGAAGGGCCGTGGTGGCTGTCGGTGCGGCGGAATGGCGTCGAGGCGATGGCGTTCGCGCCAGGGAACCCGGGGCGAACGTAGACGTGAGGCGGCGCAGAGGCGGGTGGGCGCGCCATGCCTTACCCCGGCGAGCGAGCGGCGGTACGGTCGACCTCGCCGCAATCCTGTGGCGAACAAGCCGAATAGGGAGAAATCAATGCCGACGCCTGACATCTTCGACTTCGACACAGAACGCCTTGCGACTTACGAGCCCGCGGACATCGACAAGGTGCTGGTCGACCAACCGGCACTGTATATCAACCATTTGCGGATAGCGCGCAGCCTAGACGGGTGGGCAGGTCGCCTGGAAACCGGACACTACAGCTCAGGCGATAACGATGAGTTCCAAAAGGGATACGTCCAAGCACTCCGCGAAGTGGCCGCGCACCTTCGACAGGCTGATTACGTCGAGGGTGGCGCGATGATCGTCAATCAGTAAGCACTGGGGGCAAGCCACCGCCTGCAGGTCCTTAAGGGCATGGTTCCCAGGAGCTGGGCCGTGTCGCGTTGGCTGCTGCTTGACGTGCGGAATTACGCTATCGGTTATGACCAATCCGTCGCAGGGCGCCCAAGGCCCAGCCGCTCAGGGGTCCGGCGCGCCGCCACCGCCGCCACCGCCGCCACCAACGCCGTCGCCCCCCGACGTGTCGTGGATCGAGTTCGATGTCGAGATGAGAAGCCAAGATCCGGCAACCATCGAGCACAAGGTCATTAACCGCGGCGACTAGTCAAAACACGCCCCATGACCAGCTCGGGCATCGAAATCTACGCCGCGTTCATCGAGGCGGAGTTGAAGATCGAGACTGACCGCCGTGAGTCGGTATACAAGCGGGCCGCCACACTCGTTACAAGCTCGGCTGGTCTGATCACCTTGGCGCTCGGTGTATTCGGCCTGTTGGCCGGCAAAAACGTGGAGTTCCCGGACGTCGCCAAACCGTTTTTCGTCGCCGCTGTTATAGGTCTCCTCGTCGCTGGCGCCTGCGCTGTTGCCGCGGGATTCCCGCGCGACCAGCACGTCGTAAAAGACAAGACGCTCGACAAGATTCTCACCGCGCACCATGCGGATTCTGCAGAGGTTGCGCACTATGGGGTGGCCTACATCAACGCAGTGGGTCTCTTGTCACTGAGGCGCGGGACGAAGAAAAAGGCGTTGCTGCTCTTTGCATCTGGGGTCGCCCAGATCTCGGCCATGTTCGCTATCGGCATATGCGTCTGGCTCGTCGTGCTAGTTAGGTAGGAACCAGCGCCCCGCTGAAGGGTGTCTGCGGGGCGCTGTTACCGACGTGGTTACGGCCGGGCAGCCCCCCACCAGGCGAAGACTGCGGTGGCGGCCGCGGCGATGAGGCCGCAGACGATCAGGAACACGGCGTAGTTGATGGTCGCGCCCCATGAATATCGGATCGGTTCGTCCGGGCCGTCGTCGTCCGCCCACGCTAACGCCGGGGCGGCGGCTTGCGGAGTTCGGGGGATCGCGGCGGTCGGGTCTGCCGCCGGTCCGATCGCGGTGTTGTCGTCGGGCCAGAAGCCGGTGTCGGCGGCGGCCAGATCGTCGTCGCGTGTCATCACTGCAGCCACGTTCACAGCGCGCGTCCGGCCGGGTGGCGGTCGTTGAGCGCCGGGGCTTCGCCGTAGCCATCAAGGTGGTCGAGCAGGTTGGCGCAGGCTCGGGCCGCGGCCGCGATGTCGGCGTACAGCGCGGCGCAGCGTTGCGTCGCCGGGGCTTCCGGCGCGCCGGCGACGATGAGCCGGTCGGTGCTTGTGATGAGCCGCATCGCATGCCGCAGGTGCAGGAGCGCGTTCGTCAGCGCGGTCTGCGCCTCGGCGGTGGCGACGTCGGGGGCGGGTGCGACCGGGCAGTTGATCTGGTGGGTCATGGGAAGCCTTTCCGTCAGGTGTTGTTTGCTGACACCAGACGGATTACCTTCCGAAGTGCACGACGGGGGCATTCGGCGTTTGGTCAGGCGGCCAAAAACCGGCCTTTACCTGCTTAAACTCTTGGTGCCCCCGGCAGGATTCGAACCTGCGACACCGGCTTTAGGAGAGCCGTGCTCTATCCCCTGAGCTACGAGGGCGGACGGGCCTGAGCTTACCGGGGCGGCAGGCTAAGGACCGAACGCCGCTGTCAGCGCAGTTCGGCGATCACCTTCGAGAAGTTGTCGATGTTGTTGTCCTGCACGGTGAAGGACGACACACCGTAATTTTCGCGGTAGGCGCGCAACGTCTCGGCGATTTCGCCGGGCGAACCGGTGAGCACCGACGGCTGCGACAGGATTTCCTCATCCGACAGATCCGGCGCATAGCTGCGGGTCAGTTTCAAATCGGGCTCGGTCTCGCCGACCCGCGGCATCGCCGTGATCGCCAGGTTCAGCTCGAGCGCGTCGAACCGGTCCCCGGCGGCGTTGCGGACGAAGTCGACACGTTCGGCGAAGGGATCGTCGACGGCGCGCACCTTCGAGCCGGTCAACCCGATGATGTCGGCGTTGCGGGCGGCGATGGTCAGCACCCGGTCACCGTTGCCGGCGATGATGAGCGGCGTCGACGGGTGGTGTTCCTTCAGATACTGCGTCATGTGTTCGAGGTAGTCGACCCGGGCGCCGGCGCTGGGATAGGGGATCTCGGCGGCCTCAAACTCTTCCCGGACATAGCCGGTGCCAAGCCCGATCTCGAGGCGGCCGTCGCTGAGTAGATCCAGGGCTTGCATGTCCCGGCTGAGCAGGGCCGGCTTGTAGAACGCGGAATTGAGCACATACATGCTCAGCTTCAGCGTCGTGGTGACCATCGCGACCGCGGTCAGGGTCGGAAACGGCGCCGCCGCACCCAAATGGTCGGGCACACAAAGAATGTCGAAGCCGGCGTCTTCAGCGCGCTTGGCCTTATCGAGCAGCGCGTCGCGCGACTTGAAGAACCGCATGCTCATTCCGAAGCGAAAATCCTTGGCCACCAACTACCTCCGTTTTAGCGATCCGACGACATTGTCCAACCACGAGCGGCCTGCGCCAGCCCTTGGATCAGCGCACTGGTGACCGACGACAAACCGTCATCACCGGGCAGCGGGCTGCGCGGGCTGATCCCCCGGACCCGCGCCGAGAGCTCCAGCTGGGTTCCGCCCTCACGCACCCGGTTTACCGGGTTGCGCGGGTGCAGACCGCGCAATTCCGGTGGGACGTCGTCGAGGTCGGTGATTACCTGGTAACCGGTCAGCCGGATGTGGCTGGCCACGTGGGCGGCCAATTTCCGGTTGCGCCCGCCGGCCAACAGCTGGGTGCTGCGCCCGTCGCGGCCGTAGCCGTGCAGCGACACCGCGACGTCGACATGGTCGAGAAACTCGGCGAGCCGTGGCGACTCGGCCGGATCGAACAGGGCTGACGGCAGGTGATGCGGGTAGCGGTCGGGATGGCGCACCACATACAGCGACGCGTCGGCGGCCTCGGCGGCACGTTCGGCGATCACGTCGGTCATCTCTTCCAGCCCGCCGCCGTGGATGGCGAGAAAGCCGAAACGCGAACGCAATTGGCTGGCCTCGGTCACCCCGGGCTCACGCAGCAAGGCTGAAAGCGACTGTGGCGCAGGGTCTGTCGTCGACGAGGATTTCGGGCGAGGCCAGCCCGCGGGGTCCCAGCGGCGCAAGAACTCGAGCCAGCGTTGGGGGAGTCCATGTTGGGTGGCGCCGTCGATGATGGTCGGCAGGTAGCCCGGGCGCGGGGGCCCGGGCGTCACGCGGTGGTCGATATAGACCCAGGCCGGTGACGGCCCGTTGTCGGTGTGCACGGTCAGCCGGTCGCGCCGGTAGCGCACCGGCACACCTTCGGCGCTGTCCAACGTGGCCAGGTCGCCGTCGGAGATCTGCCAGAGCACCCCATGCACCTGGTTTCCGGCCAACGGTTCGACGGTGGCCACGCCGCGCTGATTGATCAGCCAGTCGTGATCGGCGAGGACCGCCGGCCGCGGATCGGCGGCGTCGGGACAGCGCCGCGCCATCTGCCTGACGCATAGGTTCGAGCCGTATGCGAAGTACAGATGCCGCAGGGCCGGCATTCAGCCGGTCACCGTCAGCCAGACGAGCACCATGTTAAGCAGACTAATCAATATGCCGACGCCCCAGCCAAGAATCGTCGTGATGCGGTGGTTGGCGTCGTCGCCCATCAGCTCCCGGTTGCTCGTCAGCTTGATCAGGGGCAGCACCGCGAACGGAATGCCGAACGACAGCACCACCTGGGACAGCACCAACGCACGGGTGGGGTCGAATCCGACAGCCAGGATCACCAGGGCGGGGCACAGGGTGATCAACCGGCGCGCCACCATCGGGATCGACCGGTGCAGCAACCCCTGCATGATCATGGCGCCGGCGTAGGCGCCCACCGACGAGGACGCCAGACCGGACGCGAGGAGACCGATCGCGAACAGCACGGCAATCGTCGCGCCCAGGGTGTTGTGGATGGCGGAATAGGCGCCCTCGATGGAGGCGCTCACGTTGCGGTCCTGCAGGTTGATCGCGGCGACCAGCAGCATCGCGGCGTTCACCGTGCCGGCCACCGCCATCGCGAGGACGACGTCCCAGCGGGTGATACGCAGCAGCAGGCGGCGATGCGATCCGTCGTCGGGATGCCCGTGCCGATCCAGGACCAGACCCGAATGCATGTACACCGCGTGCGGCATGACGGTGGCCCCCAGGATGGCGGCGGCCAGCAGCACGCTCTCGGTGCCGCGGAACCTGGGCATCAGCCCGCCGAACACCTCCTGGGGAGGCGCGGTCTTGACGAAAAAGCTCGCCGCGAACCCGATCGCGATGACCAGCAGCAGGCCCGTGATGACCCGCTCGAAGATGATCTGCCCGCGCCGGTCCTGGATGCCCAGCAACAACAGGGCCACCAAGCCGGTGATCAGCCCGCCAATCATCAGCGGCAAGCCGAACAGGATGTGTAAGGCGATGGCCCCGCCGACGACCTCGGCCGCATCGGTGGCGATCGCCACGAGCTCGGCCTGCGCCCAATACACCAGCCGCAGTGGGCGGTTCATCCGTTTGCCGAGGGCGGCCGGCAGCGAGCGCCCGGTGACCAGCCCGAGCTTGGCCGACAGGTACTGCACCAGGCCCGCGAGGACGTTGGCCGCGACGATCACCCACAGCAGCAGGTAACCGTACTGCGAGCCGGCGCTGACGTTGGCGGCGACGTTTCCGGGGTCGACGTAGGCGATCGCGGCGACGAAGGCCGGCCCGAGCAGATACCAGTTGCCCTTGAGCGAGCCCTGGGTGCGCTGCGCCAACGTGCCGACCTCGATTCACTTCACCGAATAAGAAAGTGAGGTTAGTCGAACATCCTGGCGGGCCGCTGCGCGGCCGCGGCGTTTCCTGCCCGGGGCTCAGTCCGGGAGGTAGAGCCCCTTGCCGGTGACCAGCGGCAAGTCGAGCGTCGTGACGATTCCCGGGTCGGCGGCGACCACGGCGGGGATCGCGTTGACGACCCGCATCGCGGTGGCCACCAATCCGGCGTGGTTGTGATCGCCCTTGCGGCTGCTCAGGCAGATGTCCATGGCGTAGGACGGTTCGCCGGTGACCTCGATGCGGTAGGAGCCGCCCTCCTGTGCGGGCTGCGGCCACTCCGGGCACAGGTCCTCGCGCAGACGGGTGACGTGTTCGAGGACGACGGCGGGCTTGCCGTCGACCATGCCGAACACCTCGAAGCGCAGCGCGGCCGCGGTGCCCTTGGCGATATGACCCGAGGCGATGTCGAAGTCCTCCGGAGCCGGCACCCGAACGTGAGACTGGGTGACCTCGTCGAGCGAAATGCCAAGGCCTGCGGCCATTTGCCGGATCACCGAGCCCCACGCCAGGCTGAGAACACCGGGCTGCAGCAGCATCGGAATGTCGTCGAGCGGCTTGCCGAATCCCATGACGTCGAACATGACCGCCGCGCTGTCATAGGTGGCGTAATCGACGATCTCCATGCACCGGATCTGCTGGATGCTCTGGCAGGTGCCGGCCAACGCCAACGGCAGCAGGTCGTTGGCGAAGCCCGGGTCGATGCCGTTGACGTACAGGCTCGAATTGCCTTCGCGCGCCGCATCTTCCAGCGGTTTGATCAGCTCCTCGGGGATCACCTGCCACGGGTACTGCAAGAAGACCGGGCCGCTGCCGACGATGTTGATCCCGGCGGCCAATACGCGCCGGTAATCCTCGAGCGCCTCGGGCAACCGGTTGTCGGCCAGCGCGTTGTACACGGCGCATTGCGGTCCGGTGGCGAGCACGGCGTCCAGGTCGGTGCTGGCCAGCACACCCGTCGCCTCTGCGAGGCCGGCGAGCTCGGCCGCATCCTTACCGGCCTTGGCGTCCGAGGACACCCAGACACCTTTCAGGTCGAACTCCGGATTGGTGATGAGCGCCCGCAGCGCGTGGATACCGACGTTGCCGGTGCCCAGTTGGACGACGGGGATGGGCATGAGGTGCTCCTTAGCGGTCGGGGGTCACAGGTCCGGGACGGGGATGTCCAGATTCGGGAAGGTGAGGCCGCCGTCGACCTCAAGGGTCTTGCCAGTCAGAAAGTTGCCGGCGGGGGACGCCAAATAGACTGCGGCAGCAGCAATGTCGACCGGATCGCCGAGGCGGCGCATCGGGGTCGCCTTCTCCATCGGAGACCGCAGCTCGTCGTTGGAGGCGACCACGTCCAGCGCGGAGGTGAGGATCGATCCCGGCGCGATCGCGTTGACCCGAATCCGTGGGCACAGGTCCAGGGCGGTCAGCCGGGTGTAGTGGGACAGCGCGGCCTTGGCGGTGCCGTAGGCGGCGAAGCCGCGTCCGGCCAGCCGACCCATGGTCGAGGTGATGTTGATGATGCTCCCGCCGCCGGAATGCTCGAGCATCAGAGGCACCGCCGCCAGCGTGAGCGCGTGGGCGGTGCCGACGTTGAAGGTGAAGGCGTCTTTGAGATCCTTCGTCGAGGTCGTCAGCAACGTGTTGGGCATGGTTCCCCCGACGTTGTTCACGACGATGTCTAGTTTCCCGAACGCCTCGACGGCCTGACCGGCCAGCTCGGCCGTGGACTCCGGATGCGCCAGGTCGGCGGCCACCACGTGGGCACGGCGCCCCGCGGCGCGGACCTGCTCGGCGACGGCCTCTAGTTGGGATTCGGTTCGCGAGGCGATGAGAACATCCGCGCCTGCCTCGGCGAACGCCAGCGCGATGGCCGCCCCGAGACCTCGGCCTGCACCGGTGATGACGGCGACTTTGTCGTCGAGACGGAACCTGTCAAGGATCATGGCGGCCTCTCTTCTTTTCGGTGTCAGCCGACACGGTAGCAAGCCGCGCCGTCTCCGATCGAAGATTTCTAGAACAAGTTCTACTTTTTCATCCGCGTCAGTGCCCTCCGCGCGCGCAGCCAGACCATTTGCCCGTCGTTCATTTTGGTTTGGTTAGCTCAGCGACGCCGATCATTTTTGGTCCTTATCGTGAGGAAGAGACTTGGGACGCAACCGATTTGGCGCTGTGTTGGGCGTCGTAACCGCTGCTGGACTGGCGTTGTCGGGATGTGGAATGCACGACAGCAGGGCCTGGGGAAGCGGGGCAGGCTCGTCGGGCACGGTCCATTGCGGCGGCAAGGCGACGCTGAGGGCGGCAGGCTCGACGGCCCAGGCGAACGCGATGACCCGGTTCGCCGGCGCGTTCGAGCGCGCCTGCCCCGGGCAGACACTGGATTACACACCCAACGGCTCCGGCGCGGGAATCGGCCAATTCACCGGAAATCAAATCGATTTCGCGGGCTCGGATTCGGCGTTGACCCCGATCGAATACTTCGCGGCGCGGACCCGATGCGGTGCGCCGGCGTGGAATCTGCCCGTGGTCTTCGGGCCCATCGCCATCACCTACAACGTCAAGGGAGTCAGCTCGCTGATCCTCGACGGCCCCACCACCGCCAAAATCTTCAAGGGCGTTATCACCGCCTGGAACGATCCGGCGATCCGGGCGCTGAACCCGGGCACCGCGCTGCCTGCCGAGCACATTCGTGTCGTGTTCCGCAGCGACCTGTCCGGCACCACCGACAATTTCCAGAAATACCTGGACTCCGCGTCAGACGGTGTCTGGGACAAGGGCATCGGGAAGGCGTTTCACGGTGGGGTCGGGGAGGGCGCCGACGGCAACGGGGGCACGTCGGCGGCCGTCAAAGCGACCGACGGGTCGATCACCTACAACGAATGGTCGTTTGGTCTGGCCCAGAAGCTGACCATGGCCAGAATCGTCACCTCGGCCGGGCCCGAGGCGGTGGGCATCAGTGCCGGCTCGGTCGGGAGAACGATTTCCGGTGCCACCCTCACCGGCCAGGGCAATGACTTGGTGGTGGACACCTTCTCGTTTTACAAGCCGACCCGGCCCGGCTCCTACCCGATCGTGTTGGCGACCTACGAGATCGTGTGTTCGAAATATCCCGACCCGCAGGTCGGCGCCGCGGTGAAGGCGTTTCTCCAAAGCACCATCGGCGCCGGCCAGACCGGCTTGGCGGACAACGGGTACATCCCCGTGCCGGAGTCCTTCAAGTCGCGGCTGTCGGATTCGATCAACGCGATCGCGTGATGTGAGCAATCGGTGAGCGGGTTCCCCGTGCGCCGCGCACCCTTTGCTGTCGGGCACCGGCCAGGCGACGTCACGTGGAGGTAGGGCCGAGGTCGCCACTCGGCGTCGGCGCGTTCAGCGGCGATCGCCGAAGAGTTTGCTCAACGTTCAATTGTTACTGTTACGTTCGTGGCTGCGAGACGGGCTGGTCGACGCGCTTTGGCAAACTGACCGGCGGCGATCATGTTTCATCCCGACCGTAAGGAAGCGAATTGAAACTCAACCGATTTGGCGCCGTGCTGAGTGTCTTGAGCGTCGGTGCGCTGGCGCTGTCGGGGTGCGGAAGCGACAACAACGGCACGGGCGCCAGCGGGCCCATCGGATCGTCGTCGGGCAAGGTGAGTTGCGGCGGGAAGAAGGCCCTCAAGGCCAGCGGGTCGACCGCCCAGGCCAACGCGATGACCCGCTTTATCAACGCGTTCGAACAGGCCTGCCCCGGACAGACGCTGAACTACACCGCCAACGGATCGGGTGCGGGAATCAGCGAATTCACCGGAAACCAAACCGATTTCGGTGGCTCTGACTCGCCGCTGGCGGCCAACGAATACGCTGCCGCGCAGCAGCGGTGCGGTTCGCCGGCCTGGAACCTGCCGGTCGTTTTCGGTCCGATCGCCATCACCTACAACGTGACGGGCCTGGATTCGCTGACCCTCGACGGCCCCACGGCCGCCAAAATTTTCAACGGCACGATCACGACGTGGAATGACCCCGCGCTCCAGACGCTCAACCCCGGTGCCACGTTGCCCGCCGTGCCGATTCACGTCGTGTTCCGCAACGACGAATCCGGTACCACCGACAATTTCCAGAAATACCTCGACGCCGCCGCCGACGGGGCCTGGGGCAAAGGCGCCGGAAAGACCTTTAAAGGCGGCGTCGGCGAAGGAGCCAAGGGCAACGACGGTACCTCGGCGGCGATCAAGGCCACCGAGGGATCGATCACCTACAACGAATGGTCGTTTGCTGAGGCGCAGAAACTGAACATGGCCAAGATCGTCACCTCGGCCGGCCCGGACGCCGTGTCGATCAGCGCCGAATCGGTCGGCAAGACAATTGCTGGAGCCAAGATCTCCGGCCAGGGTAGCGACCTGGTGCTCGACACGCTGTCGTTCTACAAGCCCAAGCAGCCCGGCTCCTACCCGATCGTGCTGGCGACCTACGAGGTCGTGTGCTCGAAGTACCCCGACTCGGGCGTCGGTGCCGCGGTGAAGGGATTCCTGCAAAGCACCATCGGCGCCGGGCAGAACGGCCTGGCCGACAACGGCTACATCCCGATTCCCGACGCGTTCAAGGCGAGACTGTCTGATTCCATCAACGCCATCACATAGCCTGAGGTGGTCGTGACACGAGGAACAGCAACCAGCCCGTCGACCGCGGAAGAGCCGGCACCAACGGCGCTGAATGCACGCGTGGCGCGGCGGGGCGATCGGCTGTTCAAGCTAGCAGCCGCCACCGCGGGCTCGACGATCGTGGTCGCTATCGCGTTGATCGCGGTGTTCCTGCTGCTGCGTGCCGTCCCGTCGTTGCGCGTCAACCACGCAAACTTCTTCACCAGCGCCGAGTTCAGCACCAGCAATCCCCACAACCTGGCTTTCGGTATCCGGGACCTGCTCATGGTCACGGTGCTCAGCTCGCTCACCGCGCTGGTGCTTTCCGTTCCCATCGCGGTCGGTATCGCCGTGTTCCTCACCCAGTACGCGCCGAAGCGGCTCGCGCGCCCATTCGGAGCGGTGGTGGACCTGCTGGCCGCGGTGCCGTCGATCATCTTCGGGCTGTGGGGGATCTTCATCCTCGCTCCCCGCATCGAGCCGGTGGCGGCGTTTCTCAATCGGCACCTGGGCTGGTTTTTCCTGTTCAAACAGGGCAACGTCTCGCTTGCCGGCGGCGGCACCATCTTCACCGCCGGCGTCGTGCTCTCGGTGATGATCCTGCCGATCGTCACCTCGGTCTCACGCGAGGTCTTTCGGCAGACCCCCCACATCCAGATGGAGGCGGCGCAGGCGTTGGGCGCCACCAAGTGGGAAGTGGTGCGGATGACCGTGCTGCCGTTCGGCCGCAGCGGCGTCATCGCCGCCTCGATGCTGGGGCTGGGCCGCGCGCTGGGCGAGACCGTGGCGGTGCTGATCATCTTGCGTTCGGCCGCCCGCCCTGGGAACTGGTCGCTGTTCGACGGCGGCTACACGTTTGCCTCCAAGATCGCGTCGGCGGCCGCGGAGTTCAGCGCACCGTTGCCCACCGGCGCCTACATCTCGGCGGGATTCGCCCTGTTCGTCCTGACGTTCATCGTCAACGCGCTCGCCCGTGCGATCGCCGGCGGCAAGGTCAACGGATGACGCGCGCCGTGACGATGCAGAGCGAAGCGATGAGGAGGAGCGGCGCTCGTGACGGTTGCCGTGACGATGCAGAGCGAAGCGATGAGGAGGAGCGGCGCTCGTGACGGTTGCCGTGACGATGCAGAGCGAAGCGATGAGGAGGAGCGGCGCTCGTGACGGTTGACGCACTCGACCGGCCGGTCAAGGCCGAGGTGTTCCGGCCACTCAGCGTCCGGCGGCGGATCACCAACAACGCCGCGACGATCTTCTTCCTTGCCTCGTTTCTCATCGCGCTGGTGCCGCTGTTCTGGGTGTTGTCGGTCGTGGTCGAACGGGGCTGGTACGCCGTGACGCGGTCGGGATGGTGGACGCACTCGCTGCACGGCGTGCTGCCCGAACAGTTCCTCGGCGGCGTCTACCACGCGCTGTACGGGACGCTGGCGCAGGCCGCGGTGGCCGCCGTCATTGCCGTGCCGCTGGGACTGATGACCGCGGTCTTCCTGGTCGAATACGGTTCCGGCCGTCTGGTGCGGCTGACCACGTTCATGGTCGACGTGCTGGCCGGGGTCCCCTCGATCGTCGCGGCGCTGTTCATCTTCAGCCTCTGGATCGCCACGCTGGGCTTCCAGCAGAGCTCGTTCGCGGTGTCGCTCGCCTTGGTGTTGCTGATGCTGCCGGTGGTGGTGCGCTCCGCCGAAGAAATGCTGCGGTTGGTGCCTGACGACCTGCGCGAGGCCAGCTACGCGTTGGGTGTGCCGAAATGGAAGACCATCGTGCGGATCGTCTTTCCGATCGCGATGCCCGGGATCGTCTCCGGCATCTTGTTGTCCATCGCGCGGGTGATCGGCGAAACCGCGCCGGTGCTGGTGCTGGTCGGCTACAGCCGGTCGATCAACTTCGACATCCTCCACGGCAACATGGCCTCGCTGCCGCTGCTGATCTACACCGAACTCACCAACCCCGAACACGCCGGTTTCCTACGGATCTGGGGTGCGGCACTGACGCTGATCATCATCGTCGCCGTCATCAACATCGTCGCCGCGGCCACCCGCTTCCTGGCGACCCGCAATCGCTGACCGAGGCGCGTCAGGACTTCGACGCCGCTTTCTTGGCCGGAGCCTTCTTGGCAGCCGTCTTTTTTGCGGGCGCCTTCTTGGCTGCGGTCTTTTTCGCCGGTGCCCTTTTCGCGGCGGTCTTTTTCGCGGGCGCCTTGCCGTCACCGTCATCCGAGCGCGCCTTCACGCTGGCCTCCAGCTTGGCGAGCAGATCGGAGACGTCTTCGGTCTCGTCCAGCTCCTTGGGCTGCTCTTCGGTGGTAAACGCCTCTCCGCCTTCGAGTTTGGCTTGGACGAGCTCGTGTAGCTGTTCCTGATAATCGTCGTGGTAGCGGTCGGGGTTGAACTCTTCGGCCATCGAGTCCACGACCTGCCCGGCCATTTTGAGTTCGGCGGGCTTGACTTCGACCTTCTTGTCGAGGATCGGAAAGTCCGGGTCACGAATCTCGTCGGGCCACAACAACGTGTGAATGACCATCACGTCACGCTTGCCGAAGTCCTTGACCCGCAACGCCGCCAGCCGCGTCTTGTTGCGCAGCGTGAAATGCACGATCGCCATCCGATCCGTCTCGGCCAGCGTCTTGGCCAGCAGCACATAGGATTTCGACGACTTGGAGTCGGGCTCAAGGAAGTAGCTGCGGTCGAAGAGCATCGGGTCCACGTCGCTGGCCGGCACGAACTCCAGCACTTCGATCTCGCGGCTGCGTTCTTCGGGCAGGGTGGCGATGTCGTCGTCGGTGATGATGACCATTTGACCGTCGTCGGATTCGTAGGCCCGTGCGATGTCACGGTATTCGACCACTTCCCCGTCCACCTCGCACACGCGCTGGTATCGGATGCGGCCGTTGTCCTTGGCGTGCACCTGGTGGAACTTGATGTCGTGGTCCTGGGTGGCGCTGTACACCTTGACCGGGACGTTCACCAGACCGAACGCGATGGAACCCTTCCAGATGGAGCGCATGTAAGTCAGTATGCCCATACTGTTCGCTGCCTAACAGCACCCGCGCCGTCGCGCCGCTGCTCAGGAGCCCGCCGGATATCAGGGAGGTTGGTTTGCCTGGGCCCGAAGCGCCGCGCGATCGGGGAGATCGGCACCGGCCCGCGAAACGGTCAGTGCCGACACCGTGCCGGCGGCCTCGAGCGCCGACGTGAGCGCGTCGAGCTTGACGCTGCGCAGGGCGGCCCGCCGGTCGGCGCCCAGCAAACCCCGTTCCCACAGCGCGTCCAGCAAGCCGACCATGAAGGCGTCGCCGGCACCAACGGTGTCGATCACCCGGACCGGCCTGGCCTCCACCCGGACGTCCCCGGCTGCGCAGTACGCCGCTGCACCGCGGTTTCCTAGGGTCAGGACGACGATCGCGGGCCCCGACGCCAGCCAGCCTCGGGCGATGCGTCGGGGCTCGTGGTCGGGGTCGATCCAGTTCAAGTCCTCGTCACTGACCTTGACGACGTCGCTGCGCTCGACCAGATGCGCGATACGGGCCCGTGCCGCGTCACGGTCGGCGATCAGCGACGGTCGCACGTTGGGATCGAAGCTGACGGTGGCCGAGACGCGATAAGCATCGAGCAGCGCGGCGACCGCCAGGCACCCCGGTTCGCGCACGGCGGCGATCGACCCGGTGTGCACCACCAGCGGCGGCGCGACCTCGGGCGTACCGGAAAGGCGCCACTGCAGATCGAACGTGTAACTGGCCGAGCCGTCGTCGCCGATCGTCGCGACCGCGGTCGGCGTACTTCCGGCCGACACACTTCCCGGAACGAGTTGCACGCCAGAGGATTTCACGTACTCGGCGATGCGCTTGCCTGCTTTGTCATCGGCGATATGGGTCAAGAAATTGACTTCCCTACCCAACCGGGCCAGCCCCACCGCGACGTTGAGCGGACTGCCGCCGACATGCTCGACGGTGCCGTGTTGTTCGACCCTGTCGATCAGCGCTTCACCAATCACCAGCGCACCGCCCATAGACTCACACTATGAGTTCGACGGCGGGGCCGCGGGTCAAGCTGACCAACGCCGAAAAGGTGCTGTACCCCGCCACCGGAACCACCAAGAGCGACATCTTCGACTACTACACGCGTATCGCCGAGGTGATGATCCCGCACATCGCCGGGCGCCCGGCCACGCGCAAACGCTGGCCGAACGGCGTCGAACAGGAATCGTTCTTCGAGAAGCAGCTGGCCTCGTCGGCGCCCGACTGGTTGCCCCGCGCCAGCGTGACCCACCGATCCGGAACGACGACCTATCCGATCATCGACGACCCCACCGCGCTGGCCTGGATCGCCCAGCAAGCGGCGCTGGAAGTCCACGTGCCGCAGTGGCGGTTCGTCGCCGAGTGGACCCGCCGCGGGGCCGAAGAACTCAAGCCCGGTCCGGCGACCCGACTGGTGTTCGACCTCGATCCCGGCGAACGCGTGACGATGGCCCAGATGGCCGAGGTGGCGCGCGCCGTCCGCGACCTGATCGCCGGGATCGGACTGGCCACCTTCCCGCTCACCAGTGGCAGCAAGGGCCTGCACCTGTACGCGCCCCTCGACGAGCCCGTAAGCAGCAAGGGCGCCACGGTGTTGGCCAAACGCGTTGCGCAACAGCTGGAAAAGACGATGCCCAAGCTGGTCACGTCGACCATGACCAAGAGCCTGCGGGCGGGAAAGATCTTTCTGGACTGGAGCCAGAACAACGGCTCCAAGACGACCATCGCGCCGTATTCGCTGCGCGGACGCGAACATCCCACCGTCGCGGCGCCGCGCACCTGGGACGAACTCGACGACCCGTCGCTGCGCCAGCTGCGGTACGACGAAGTGCTGGCCCGCGTCGCGCGCGACGGCGATCTGCTTGCGGAGTTGGACGAGGACGCGCCGGTTCCGGATCGGCTGTCCAAGTACCGCAGCATGCGTGATGCGTCGAAAACCCCCGAGCCGGTACCGGCCGCGAGACCCGCTGTGGGCCAGGGAAACACCTTCGTCATCCAGGAACACCATGCCCGACGGCTGCACTACGACTTCCGGCTGGAGCGCGACGGCGTGCTGGTGTCCTGGGCGGTGCCCAAGAACCTGCCCGAGACCACTTCGGTGAACCACCTGGCGGTGCACACCGAGGACCATCCGCTGGAATACGGCGGATTCGAAGGCGTCATCCCCAAAGGCGAATACGGTGCGGGCAAGGTGATCATCTGGGACTGCGGAACCTACGACGCCGAGAAATTCCTCGATGACGAGGTCATCGTCAACCTGCACGGCAGCAAGATCTCCGGGCGATACGCGCTGATTCAAACCAATGGCGACCAGTGGCTGGCGCACCGGATGAAGGACCAGAAGGTCTTCGAGTTCGACACGATCGCGCCGATGCTCGCCACGCACGG
This sequence comes from Mycobacterium sp. NTMscope_MAC_269, assembly GCF_976985695.1. Lineage (NCBI taxonomy): Bacteria > Bacillati > Actinomycetota > Actinomycetes > Mycobacteriales > Mycobacteriaceae > Mycobacterium > Mycobacterium sp. NTMscope_MAC_269. Next base: position 3,316,481 of record NZ_OZ335668.1, on the reverse strand, counting down.
TTCGGTGACGTCCCTGAAGGCGAGCCAGTGGGCGTTCGAAGGCAAATGGGACGGTTATCGGCTGCTGATCGAGGCCGACCACGGATCGTTGCGGATACGGTCCCGACGCGGCCGCGAAGTCACCCAGGAATACCGCGAACTGCGATGGCTGGCAGATGAATTCGTCGAGCACCACGTGGTGCTCGACGGCGAGGCCGTCGTGCTGGACTCCTCCGGCGTGCCCAACTTCCACGAGATGCAAAACCGCGGCCGGGGCTCGCGGGTCGAATTCTGGGCGTTTGACCTGCTCTACCTCGACGGCCGTTCGCTGCTGCGGGCCCGCTACCGGGATCGGCGAAAGCTGCTGGAAATGCTGGCCGCCGGTAGCCGCCTCATCGTCCCCGACCCACTGCCCGGAGACGGCAAAGAGGCACTGGCGCACTCCGGAGAACGTGGCTGGGAGGGGGTGATCGCCAAGAAGCGCGACTCCACCTATCAGCCGGGCCGCCGCTCATCGTCCTGGATCAAGGACAAGCATTGGAACACCCAGGAAGTCGTCATCGGCGGCTGGAAGGCCGGTGAGGGCGGACGCAGCAGCGGCATCGGCTCGCTGCTGATGGGTATCCCAGGCGCGGACGGCCTGCATTTCGCCGGCCGTGTCGGCACCGGGTTCACCGAACGCGACCTGGCCAACTTGAAGAAAACGCTGGCGCCCCTGCACACCGACGAATCCCCCTTCGACCCACCGCTTCCCAAGAGCGAGACCAGGGGCGTGACGTTCGTCGAGCCGGTACTGGTGGGGGAGGTGCGCTACAGCGAGTGGACCCCGGATGACCGGTTACGCCAATCGAGTTGGCGCGGGTTGCGGCCCGACAAGGAGGCAAGCGAGGTGGTACGCGAGTGAAATGGGTTACCTATCAAGACGCTTCAGGAGGTGAACGCGTCGGCGTTCTCTCGGGTGACACGATCTATGCGATGCCGCCGGACGTGACGCTCCTCGACCTCGTCGCCCGTGGTCCCGAGGCATTGCGGCAGGCGGGTGACGATGTGCAGCGTTCTCCCGCGGCGGTCGTCGCGCTCGCAGAGGCGCGATTGCTGGCCCCGATCCCACGTCCGCCGTCCATCCGGGACTCCCTGTGCTTCCTCGACCACATGCGCAATTGCCAGGCCGCGCTGGGCGCCGGCCGGACGCTCGGCGATTCCTGGTACCGCATACCCGCGTTTTACTTCGCCTGCCCGGCAACCATTTTGGGTCCGTACGACGACGCCCCGACGGCGCCCGGAAGCGCCTGGCAGGACTTCGAATTGGAGATCGCCGCGGTGATCGGGGCCGGCGGAAAAGATCTCACGGTCGAAGAGGCAGAACAGGCGATCATCGGGTACACCATCTTCAACGACTGGTCCGCGCGTGATCTGCAGCAGATGGAGAGTCAACTGGGGATCGGGCAAGGCAAGGGCAAAGACAGCGGGGTCACGCTGGGCCCCTACCTGGTGACCCCCGACGAGCTCGAACCGTATCGCCGGGACGGCAAGCTGGACCTGCGGGTCACCGCGCTGGTCAACGACGTCGTCATCGGGTCCGGATCGACCGCCCAGATGGACTGGACCTTCGGCGAAGTCATCTCCTATGCCTCGCGCGGCGTCACCCTCGCCCCCGGCGACGTGATCGGCTCCGGGACCGTGCCGACCTGCACGCTGGTTGAGCACCTCAATCCCGCAGCCCTGGAATCGTTTCCGGGTTGGCTGCACGACGGCGACGTCGTCACGCTCCAGGTCCAAGGGTTGGGCGAGACGCGGCAAACCGTGCGCGCGAGCGCGGCGCCGCACCCGTTGGCCGCGCGCCCGAATCCGGACGCCACGCCGGCCCCGCTGCGGATCAATCGGGCCCGCGCCCGAGTGCCCTACACCCGTGGGCTGCACGAGGTCGGCGATCGGGTGTGGGCCTGGACCCTGCCTGACGGTGGCTATGGGTGGAGCAACGCCGGACTGGTTACCGGTGACGGCGCCTCCCTGCTGGTGGACACCTTGTTCGACCTGGCATTGACCCGCGAAATGCTCACCGCGATGCAGCCGTTCACCGCGTCGGCGCCGATCACCGACGCCGTGATCACGCACTCCAACGGGGACCACACGCACGGTAACCAACTGCTCGATGCCTCGGTGCGGATCATCGCCGCGCGTGGCACCGCCGAGGAGATCGAACACGGGATGGCCCCGGAGATGCTCGCCATGGCGCAGACGGCCAACCTCGGGCCGGTCGCAACGCCCTACACGCGAGAACGCTTCGGACATTTCGACTTCAGCAACATCACGTTACGCAATGCCGACCAGACGTTCGAGCGCAACCTCGCCGTCGAGGTGGGTGGGCGGCGCATCGATGTGCTGAACCTGGGGCCCGCGCACACCGCCGCCGACTCGGTGGTGCATGTGCCGGATGCGGGTGTGTTGTTCGGAGGCGACCTGCTGTTCATCGGCTGCACACCCATCGTGTGGGCCGGTCCCATCGCCAACTGGGTCGCGGCCTGCGACGCGATGATCGCGCTGGACGCGCCGACAGTGGTACCGGGCCACGGGCCCGTCACCGATCCAGATGGGATCCGTTCGGTGCGTGGCTATCTCGTTCATGTCGCTGAGCAGGCCGAGGCGGCCTACCGCCAGGGCCTGTCATGGGCCGAGGCCGCCGACACCATCGACCTCGGCGAGTACGCCTCCTGGCTGGACGCCGAGCGCGTCGTCGTCAACGTCTATCAGCGCTACCGCGAACTCGACCCACAGACACCGCAATTGGAGGTCATGGCCCTGCTCGTGATGCAGGCCGAATGGCTGGCCAAACGGGCTGTGTGACGCTTCTTGTGGCCTCGAGAATGTAACTGCCAACGCATTTCTCGAGAAGAGGCGTCGGCAGTTACACTCTCGCGGTCAGGTTCGCACCGCCCGGACGAAGCTGATAGTGGCGGCGGGCGCCTGGTGCTCGGCTTCCCCCAATTCGGCCAGACCCGCGGCCGAAAACAGGTCGGCGAGCCGGGATTCGGCGGTCTCCCATCCGTTGTCGCGCAAATGCGCGGCGATGTCGGTGTGCTCCCCGGGATAGGTCAGCGCGGTGATGTCCAGGTCGAGTCCCTGGCGCCGCCACCCCTCGGCCATGAGCCGCGATTTCTCCAGCGCCTCCGGCGACGTCCCGGCGACGGCCCCGAAATCGGCGGCGAACCGGCTGCCCTCGGCGGACAGCGGAATGATGGCATCCAGCAGCTTCACCTCGGCGTCGGGCGGCAGGAATCCGATCAGCACCCCCTCGGCCAGCCACGCCGTCGGCTTGTTCGGGTCAAACCCCGACTCCTGCAGGGCCGCCGGCCAATCCTCGCGCAGATCGATACCCACGGTGCGCAGTTCGGCGGTCGGGGCCGCGCCGATCTCGGCCAGCACCGCGGTCTTGAACGCGATCACCTCCGGCTGATCGATCTCGTACACCGTCGTCCCGGCGGGCCACGGCAGCCGACAGGCGCGGGAATCCAGCCCGGACGCCACGATCACGACCTGGCGCAGCCCGGCCTGTCCGGCCCCGGCGAAATAGTCGTCGAAAAACAGCGCCCGTGCGGCGAAAGTGTCGACGAACCGCGAAAACCCGACGCCCTCTTCGATGTCGGAGGAATCGAGCTCGCCGGATGCCAACTTGGTGAACAGATCCAGGCCGGCGGCGCGCACCAGCGGCTCGGCGAATTCATCGGTGATGACCGGTTGTGGACGTCGTGTGGCGGCCGCCCGGGCGGCGGCCACCATGGTGGCGGTGGCGCCCACGCTGTTGGCCAGGTCCCACGTGTCCCCTTCGGTTCGTGCCATGGCTGCTCCTTCGATGTGTGGCCCAACCACGGTATGCCCGATCGGTCGCCTACGGTCTCGGTATGCCATCAGTGAAACTGGAAACCCTCGAGGACAACATCGCCTGCATCACGCTGAACCGGCCCGAGCGCCTCAACGCGATCGACGGGTCGTTGATCGACGGCGTCGATGAGGCCTTGGACGCGCTCAGCACAGGCGAGTTCAGGGTGGCGATCCTGACCGGCGCCGGCCGGGGATTTTGCGCCGGCGCGGATTTGAGCGGCACCGGGCAGCCCTGGACCCAGAACAAGCCGACCACCCCGGCGTTCAAGGTCACCTACGACGCCCAGGTTCGGCTGGCCAACCTCTACACCCGGATCTACGAGCTGGACATCCCGGTGATCGCCGCGGTCAACGGTGTGGCCGTCGGGGGCGGCCTGGCATTCACGTTGGTCAGCGATATCCGCGTCGCCTCGGATCAGGCGCGGTTCGGCTCGGTGTTCATCAAGGCCGGCTTCTCGTCGATGGACATGGGCACCAGTTACCTGCTGCCGAAGATCGTCGGGGCCGGGGTGGCCCGCGAACTCATGCTCACCGGGCGCATCATCGACGCGGCCGAGGCCTACCGCATCAAGCTGGTGCATGAGGTCGTCGCTCCCGACGACCTGATGCCCGCGGCGCTGCGGCTGGCCCGCTCGATCGCCGAGAACAACGCTTATGGCGTGTGGCAGACCAAGATTGGGCTCAACGCGGCGCTCGACGCGCCGAGCCTGCGCCATGCCATCGAGATCGAGAACCGCACCCAGATCCTCAGCGGCTTCACCAACAACCCGGTCGAGGCCGCCAAAGCGCACATGGAGAAGCGCGCGCCGCGGTGGGACCCGCTGTGACGAGGGTGGCGACCGCGGCTAGCTCGATGGCGGCGGCCCGCTGCGCCCGGCTTTCGCCGCGCTTGCCACCGCCGCTAAAGCTTCGCGATCACGTTCTCGGCGAACATCTCCAGGTTGCGGATCTTGCTCTCCAGCGGCTCGGTGTCTTTGCCCTTGATGTAGGGGATGCGGAAGCCGACGATGACGTCGGTGACGCCCTTGTCCTCGAGCCGCTTGATACCGTCGGCGGTGTACGCGTCGACCGAGATGACGTGGATCTCGAAAGGCCCGGTCTTGCCGGCTTCTTCGCGGAACCGCTTGAGCTTGGCGAGCAGGTGGTCGAGTTCCTCGGGGTCGCCGCCGCCGTGCATCCAGCCGTCCAACCGGGCCGCGCGCCGCAGCGCCGCGTCGGCGTGACCGCCGATCAGGATCGGGACGGGTTTGGTGGGAGCCGGGGTCATCTTGGTCTTGGGGATGTCGTAGAACTCACCGTGGAATTCGAAGTAGTCACCGGACGTGAGGCCCTGGATGATTTCGATGCATTCGTCCATCCGCTTGCCGCGCTTGGCGAAGGGGACGCCCAGCAATTCGTAGTCCTCGGGCCACGGGCTGGTGCCGACGCCGAAACCCACACGGTTGTCGGTCATCGCGGCCAGTGATCCAATTTGCTTGGCCACCAACGCCGGTGGCCGGATGGGCAGCTTGAGGACGAAGAAGTTGAACCGCAGCTTCGAGGTGACCGCACCCAATGCCGATGTCAGCACAAAGGTTTCGATGAACTCCTTGCCGTCCAGGAACTCGCGGTTGCCGTCCGGTGTGTAGGGGTACTTCGAGTCGGATTCGAAGGGGTAGGCGATGCTGTCGGCGATCGTCATGGCGTCGTAGCCGGCTGCCTCGGCCGCCTTGGCCAGCGGGACGTAGAACCGAAAGTCAGTCATCGCCTCTGCGTAGGTAAACCGCACGTCATCTGCCTTCCTGAAGGGGTCGTCCCACGACATTAGAACGTGTTCTAGTTTCAGCACAACCGGCAGATGGGTGTGGCTAGAACTGGTTGGGACGAGTCAGAGCTGATTCTCGGGGCCGATGACCGCCCACACCGTCTTGCCGGACGCCGTCGGTGTGCTGCCCCAGGTGCGGGACAACGCGTCGACGATCGCCAGTCCGGAGACGTCGATGCCCTTCTCCGGAGACGCAAGCCGTACGGCGGCGGTGTTGCTGGCATCGGAGACCGCGATGGTCGCCGTCGTGCCCTGCGCCTCGATCCGCATCACCGGGAGGCTGGCGGTGTGTTCCAGCACGTTCTCGACGAACACGTTGACGACCACCAGCGCAACGGGGATGAGCTTGGCCTGCGACCACGTGGTGAGCCACTCGCGGACCAGCCGCCGCGACTCACGGAGGCTGGTCAGGTCGGCGGGCAGCTGGGCGTCGGCACGCCGCACGGCGCGACGGCCGCTCTGACCCAGCGCCTTCCTGGCCGCCTTCTCGCTGGAGTACACCGGCATGAAGTGAGCGATGCCGCTGCGGGTGATGGCCTCGCGCGTGGCCCGGTTGGTGCAGACGAACGCGATCGGCACGTGGGTCGCGCTGCCGATCTGCCAGTAGGCGCCCATGAAGCTCGACCACGCCGGTTCGGCGTTCAGCTTGAGCCTGGACACGTCGACGATGACCGCGGAGGCCGCGTCCGTCGTCGCCTTGATGAGGCGGTCGCGCAGCGCGGTGGAGTTGGCGGCGTCAAGCACACCGTCGACGGTCAAAACGGCGATCGAGTCATCCGTCCGCGTCGCGACGGCCAACGAGCTGGCCGACTCAGCCACCGGGCTCATCCCAGCTCGATCGGGACGTCCGGTTTCATTTCCCGCTCCTCGTATTCTGCCGGGCCGACTGCTTGAGTATCCGCCATCAGCGGCAAAAGTCTAGTTCGCGGCGAAGTGGCCTCAACGCACCGAGAAGTGGCAGGCCGCGATCGGGATCCCCCCGAACTCACTCCGCAGACCCGCAATAAATGAATCATGCGCCCCCCTCCGTGCCCGTCGAGGCGTCGATCTCCAGTGCCCCGAACGCGCCATGGAGTTCATTGCCCAGCACGCGCTATTCCACGGGGTTACCACACGGCGGGCGCGGCCAAACTTTCTGGTATGGCCGAAAAAACAGGGCTTTTCCTGCGGAAATGCGCTCCTCGGTGTCAGCTGTCGACGCGGTGGCGGTTCTGGTTCACCCGTGGCTCAGCGCGTAGGGGGGAGCACCCACGCCGGCGACCGAGTGCGTGCCCCAGGGTGTCCGTTCGACGATGCGGGCCGGCGCGCTGCGCTCACCCACCGTCAGCGTGGCCATTCGCGCCTGACTCAGGTCGTCGGATGGCGAGTCGAATACCGTTCCTTGCCAGTGGTAGCGCCCGTCGATCGGGTCCAGATGGCCGGTGAGCCGCACCCGCACCGGGTGGCGGTTCCCGGCGATCTCCAGCGTGGCGGCGCCGTCGTAGGTGTCCTCACCGGCCGGCGCGCTGGCCGAAAGGTCGAAGGCGGACGCCACCGGCGGGGGTTCGGCCGGTCGCAGTTGGGCGCGTTCGTTGAAAACCTGCTGGCTACTGGCGCGCACCTCGATGCGGCCGCTGCCGGTGCGCTTCATGAGCTTCAGGCATTCGACGATGTAGCGGGCGTGCGTCCCGGTGTCGGGGCCGGTGGTGAAGAAGTAGTTGGGAAACCCGCGAACCGCGACTCCGCAGAACGGCTCCATGCCGTCGTGCCAGGCCAGCCGAATGGGCAGGCCGCCCGCGCCGGTCAGCGCATCGTCGGCGACGTGATCGGGGATCGAGAATCCGGTGCCGTAGACGATGGCGTCGACGCTGTGCTGGACGCCATCGGCGGTGCGCACGCCCGCCGCGGTCACCGCCTCGAGCGCCGACGAAGCGATCACCACCGGAGACCGCGACGCGCCATGGCGGCGCAGCCAGCGTGTGGCACGGGAACGCCACAGCGGCACCTCGGTGACAACGCGACGCGGCGCGCGCGCAAAAACCGTCACCGATGCCGCGGCGTCGGCCAGCCGGCTCAAGTGGTAGCCGGCGGTGGCGTCGGTGCCGATGACCGCGATTCGCTTGCCGCGCGGGTCGAATGCCGCATCCCACGCGGCCGCGTGAAACGACTTGCCGCGAAACTCGTCTCGCCCGGCAATGGGCGGCAGCCACGGGACACAGACGCTTTGGCCGGCGGCGACGACGACATCGGCCCGGACGATTTCGCCATCGGCCGTGGTCAACAGCCACGTGTCGGAGGCGTCGTCGAACCGTGACTCGAGGACGTGCTGATCGAGCACGACCAGGTCAGTGAAGCCGGCGCCCGTTAAGGCATCGCGGACGCTCTGACCGCCGACCCCGGCACCGACAATGGCGATGTGGCAACGGGATTCGCCGCCGGCACGGGAGACCGTCACAGAAACCTGCTGCGCTTCCAGCCCCGTCGCGCGAGGCGACCCATCAGGCCCACCTCGGTCAAAAACGCCGCCAGTGGAGCGAAGCCGGCAACCTGAGTGTCGCGGCGATGTGGGCTGGTGCGCGCGGTCTTTCGGGCCCGCTTCGGGTCAAGACCCGTTCGCGCATAAGGGACCGGGTTGCTGAACAGATAGTTGAAGAAGTAGCCGCCCAGCCCGTTGATGTTGGCCATGAACCAGCGGTTGAACCGGGGCATTTCGGCGACGCGCTTGCGCGCGCCGTCGCGGGCGAATTGGATGTGGCGTGCCTCTTCGGTCACGTGAATGCGCATGAGCCGCTGAATGATTGGCTGCAGTTCGGGGTCGTCCATCATTTGCCGCTGTAGCGAGTCGAAGATCTCCTCGCCGATGAGGGCGGCCACCCACAGCATCGAGCCGCGCTGAAACGCCAGCGGAAGGAAGTTGATGATCATCCGGTGAAACAGCCGGGGGCGCACCGGTTTTGCGCCGATGCGTTCGATGGCCTTGCCGAACATGACCATGTGACGCGTCTCGTCACCCAGCTCGGTCAGCTTGTAATGCGTCGAATTACTGGTTGGGTCCTCGTGCAGGATGGTGCGCAGCAAGGACTGGTTGAGCATGTTCTCGAACCAGATCCCGGCCGACAGCGTGTTGACCAATTCCTGGCGGGACAGCTCGATCTGCTGTTCGCGGGTCATCTCGTCCCACATCGCGGTGCCGTACAGCGACACCAATCGTGGCGGCAGATAGAACTTGTCCGGGTCGAGCGGCGCATCCCAATCGATGTCGACGATGGGCTCATAGGACTTCTTGACCGAGCCCTTCAGCAGCCGTTCGGAGAATTCTTCACGACTCGGCCCACCTGGCTTCAACGAAGCGGTCATCCCTGGCGTCCCTCCATTGGGTGCTTAGACAGTACCCATGGTACTGGGTACTTCAGGTCCCGACTAGGCCTTTGCGGTATCGATTCGGCAATGTGGTTGAGCAGCGACGCACGTCAGGAGAGTTCATTGGGCCGGCACATCCACGTCATCGGCATCGGCGCCGGCGATCCCGATTACGTGACCCTGCAGGCGATCGAGGCGCTCAACGACACGCAGGTTTTTTTCGCCATGGACAAGGGTGAGCAGAAAAGCGACCTGGTGGCGCTGCGCCGCGAGATCTGCACCCGGTTCATCCGCGGATCGGACTACCGATTCGTCGAACTGTCCGACCCCAAACGCGCAGACGCCGACGGCCGGCAAGCCGACTACCGGGATGCCGTCGCGGATTGGCACGGCGCGCGCGCGCGGATCTGGGCCACCGCGATATCGGGCGAGCTGGGTCCGCACGGCGTCGGCGCCTTCTTAGCCTGGGGTGACCCGTCGCTTTACGACAGCACCCTGCGCATCCTCGACGCCGTTGCGGCGCAGGTCGATTTCACGTTCGACGTGATCCCGGGCATCACCGCGGTGCAGGCGCTGACCGCCCGGCATCGCATCCCGCTCAACGAGGTTGGCGAACCCGTGCTGATCACCACCGGACGCCAGCTGCGCGCGCAGGGCACCTCCGGATCGGCCGTCGTGATGCTCGACGCGGACTGCTCGTTCCAGGCGTGCCCCCCGGAAACCCGCATCTGGTGGGGCGCCTACCTCGGCACCGACGACGAACTGCTCATCGCCGGCACGGTCGGCGAGGTGGGGTCGCGCATCGTTTCGCTGCGGGCCGAAGCCCGCACCCGGCACGGCTGGATCATGGACACCTATTTGCTCCGACCGGCACACTGAAACCGTGCCCGAACTGCCCGAGATCGAAGCGCTGGCCGACCATCTACGGCGCCACGCCGTGGGCCTGACCGTCGGCCGGGTCGATATCGCCGCCCTATCCGTCTTGAAGACCTTCGACCCGCCGATCAGCGCGCTGCACGGCCAGACCGTGGTCGGAGCCGACCGCTGGGGCAAGTACCTGGGTCTGCGGACGGACGACCTTTTCCTGGTCGCCCATTTGTCGCGTGCCGGTTGGTTGCGGTGGTCCGACAAGCTGGCGGCGGCGCCGTTGCGGCCCGGCAAGGGCCCGATTGCGCTGCGCGTGCACCTGGGCACGCCCGGGGAGGCGCCCGGGTTCGACCTCACCGAGGCCGGCACCCAGAAGCGGCTGGCGGTGTGGCTGGTCGGCGACCCGCAGCAGATTCCGCAGATCGCTGCCCTCGGTCCGGACGCGCTGGAACTCGGCCCCGACGAGCTGGCCGGTGTTCTGGCCGGCAACAGCGGCCGGATCAAGACGGTCATCACCGACCAGAAGGTGATCGCCGGCATCGGCAACGCCTACAGCGACGAGATCTTGCACGTCGCGAAGATCTCGCCCTTCGCCACCGCCGGCAAGCTGTCCGAAAAGCAGCTCGCCACCCTGCACGACGCGATGATCACGGTGCTGACCGACGCGGTGAGCCGATCCGTCGGCCAGGGCGCGGCCATGCTCAAGGGTGAGAAGCGCTCCGGATTGCGCGTGCACGCCCGCACGGGGCTGCCCTGCCCGGTGTGCGGGGACACGGTGCGCGAAGTGTCGTTCGCGGACAAGTCTTTTCAATACTGTCCGACGTGTCAGACCGGCGGCAAGGTCCTGGCCGACCGGCGGATGTCGCGTTTGCTGAAGTAGTCGCCCGTCCGGGACTTGACACCTGTCGATATGCTGCCCCGATGACTCGCCAGAAGATCCTCATCACGGGTGCCAGCTCCGGCCTGGGCGCAGGCATGGCGCGTGCCTTCGCCGCCAAAGGCCGCGACCTGGCCCTGTGTGCGCGTCGCACCGACCGGCTTGATGAGCTCAAAGCCGAGCTGACGCAGGCACATCCGGGCATCACCATCGCCGTCGCGGCGCTGGACGTCAACGACCACGAGGCCGTCCCCAAGGTGTTTGCCGAACTCAGCGACGAGCTGGGCGGCATTGACCGGATCGTCGTCAACGCGGGCATCGGCAAGGGCGCCAAACTCGGCTCCGGCAAGCTCTGGGCGAACAAGGCGACCCTCGAGACCAACCTGGTGGCCGCGCTGGTGCAGATCGAGTCGGCGCTGGAAATGTTCAACAACAAGGGGTCGGGCCACCTGGTGCTGATTTCGTCGGTGCTCGGCAACAAGGGCGTGCCGGGCGTCAAGGCGGCGTACGCGGCGAGCAAGGCCGGCCTGAGCTCACTGGGCGAATCGTTGCGCGCCGAATACGCCAAGGGGCCCGTGAAGGTTTCGGTCATCGAACCCGGCTACATCGAGTCGGAGATGACGGCCAAGTCGAACAGCACGATGTTGATGGTGGACAACGAAACTGGCGTCAACGCGCTCGTCGCCGCCATGGAGCGGGAGCCCGGGCGGGCGGCGGTGCCGTGGTGGCCGTGGGCGCCGCTGGTGCAGTTGATGCGGGTGCTGCCGCCTCAGCTGACCAAGATGTTCGCCTGAGAACCGGTCAGCTGGTGCGGCCTCGTTCGCTGCGGTAGCGGCGGACCAGCGCGTCGGTGGAGCTGTCCGATTGCGGCGCCGGCGAGGCGTCCGCGGTGAGTACCGGGAGCAGGGCTTTGGCCTGAGTTTTGCCCAGCTCGACGCCCCACTGGTCGAACGAATCGATTCCCCAGACCACACCCTCGGTGAAGACCTGATGCTCGTAGAGTGCGATCAGCTGGCCCAGCACCGACGGGGTGAGCCGGTCGGCCAGGATCGAGGTCGACGGCCGGTTTCCCGGCATCACCTTGTGCGGCACGATATCCGCGGGCGTGCCCTCGGCGGCGATCTCCTCGGCGGTCTTGCCGAAGGCCAGCACCTGGGTCTGCGCGAAGAAGTTGCTCATCAACAAGTCGTGCATGCTGCCGTCGCCCTCGGCGGTGGGCAGGTCATCGATGGGTTGGCTGAAACCGATGAAGTCGGCCGGCACCAGCCGGGTGCCCTGATGCAGCAACTGGTAGAAAGCGTGCTGCCCATTGGTTCCTGGTTCGCCCCAAAAGATTTCGCCGGTGTCGGTGGTGACGGGACTGCCGTCCGCTCGGGTCGACTTGCCGTTGGACTCCATGGTCAGCTGTTGCAGATAGGCCGCGAAGCGTGCCAAGTCGTTGGAGTACGGCAGCACCGCGCGCGATTGCGCGCCCATGAAATTCGAATACCACAGGCCGATAAGTCCAAGCAGCACAGGGGCATTGGACTCCAGCGGGGCGGTCTTGAAATGCCGGTCGACGATGTGGAATCCGGACAGGAAGTCCGCGAACGCCTCGCGGCCGATGGCGGCCATCACCGACAGGCCGATCGCCGAGTCCACCGAGTAGCGGCCCCCCACCCAATCCCAGAACCCGAACATGTTGTCGGTGTTGATCCCGAAGTCGTCGACGAGGCGCTTGTTGGTGGAGACGGCCACGAAGTGCTGCGCCACCGCGGCGTCGCCGAGGGCGTCGGTCACCCAGCGGCGCGCGGCCGTGGCGTTGGTCAGGGTTTCCAGAGTGGAGAACGTCTTCGACGCGACGATGAAAAGTGTTGTGGCAGGGTCCAAGTCGGCCAGGGTGGCGATCAGGTCGGCTGGGTCGACGTTGGACACGAAGCGCGCCGAGATGCCCGCATCCGCGTAATGGCGAAGGGCCTGGTAGACCATCACCGGGCCGAGGTCCGATCCGCCGATCCCGATGTTGACCACGGTGCTGATGCGTTTGCCGGTGGCTCCGGTCCATTCACCGCTGCGCAAACGGTCGGTGAAGTCGCCCATCCTGTCCAGCACCGCATGCACGTCCTCGACGACGTTTTGGCCATCGACACTCAGCTCGGCGTCCCTGGGTAGGCGCAGCGCGGTGTGCAGCACCGCACGATCCTCCGAGGTGTTGATGTGGACACCTGCGAACATCTGGTCGCGCCGCTGTTCGAGGTTCGCGGTGCGGGCCAGATCGACCAAGAGCCGCAGGGTTTCTCGCGTGATGCGGTGCTTGCTGTAGTCGATGTAGAGGTCGCCGACCGAGACGGTCAGCTCGCGGCCGCGATCGGGATCCTCGTCGAAAAGACGGCGCAGATGGGTGTCGGCGATTTGTTCATGATGCCTGTGCAGGGCGTCCCACGCCGGGGTGGCGGTGATGTCGGGGAGGGTGTGTACGGAGGTCATTGGCGTCGCTCCTCTTCGTCGCTTCGCTCTGCATCGTCGCTGACGCGGGTCATGCTTCGACCCTATGGGCTCCGACGTGAACGAGCCAGGCGCGGCGGTGACCCGGCGCCGAGCGCGGGTTCAGTGACCGAGCCGGCCCCTGCCCAGCCGCAGCAGCAGGATCGCCAGGTCCTTGCCGTCGGGGCCGAGCTCGCTGTAGCGCTCGATGACCTTCATCTCGCGGCTATGGACAAGTCGAGTGCCGCCGGATGCCATCCGGGCCTTGCCGATCGCTTGTGACACCTCGGTGCGCCGTTTGACCGCGGCGAGGATTGCGGCGTCCAGCCGATCGATCTCGTGGCGTAGGTCGTCGATGTCGGTGGCCTCTTGGGTCTCCACCATGTCGATGTTCATCTCTGCTGCCTCCGCGCCGTCGTCGTGATGTGTGGGTTCTGGACTCATGCAGTATCGGGCCTCACTGAAGACGAGCCCCGGGTGCCGAAGGCGGGCCCGGGGCTCTGCGGAAGCAGTTAGACCACGGGCACCGCGGAACGGCACCCGTAGGGGAATCGGCGGCGCCACTCCGGGGTGGAGGAGCGCCGACGATACTGCGGATTGAGCACAAATTGAGTGTGCCACCAAAAACGGTGGGGGTGCAAAAATATCCCGTCTAACCTGCGCTTTTTGCACTTGGGTGCAATTGCGGGATCACACCGTGGCGAGTGCCCGCGGGAACAGAACGTTGTTCTCCTTGTGCACATGCAGGTGCAGGTCGGATTCGATCTCTTCCAGACCGGCCAACATTGCCGTGTACGACCCACAGGCATCCGCGGGGACCGCGTAACCGCTGGTAAGCTCGCGCAGCTCTGCCAGCAGTCCGCCGGCGACATCGTGTTCTTTCATGTTCTGCTCCAGCGCGGTGCGCAGTTCACCGGAGACTGCGGCGCCACCGCGGGCGCGCAGCTCGGGGAAGATGCTGTCCTCCTCGGTGCGCAGGTGCGCCTCAATCTTTTCGCGCAGTTCACCGAAGGCATTTCGGACCTGGCCGAGTTCGGGGTGGTTGTCCCCATGCACCCGGGCCACCTTGTCCACCAGTGCCCACATCCGCGGGAATTCATCCCACAGGAACCGGTGGTGCGTGTCGAGGATGTGCTCGATCAATGCGGCGTCGGCCATATCCGCCCAGTCGGCCCGTGGTCCGGGCTCCTCGCCGTTCAATGCGGTGAGAACCTCGTCGACGTCGATCTGCGCCTCGTTGCACGCCGCACCGATCGGGCGTTGGCCATGACAGCAGTAGTCGATGCCGAAGCGGTCCAATATCCGGGTGCGCGAAGGGTCGGCAGTGATGACATCGCCGAGAATCGTCTCGGGCGTGTAGGTGGCCATCGCAATCTCCTTGTGGTCGGTGAGTCGGGTCGCAGTCCTGACAAGCTCACGCGTGCTGATATTTATTCCGGATTATGCCGTATTTATTCCGGGGCATGGCGCAGGGCGAACGCTGCACCGGTTGTCGGTATCGGGCGGTAGGTTAGGAACGTCATGACCGGATACCTGACCGACGCTGTGACAAGCGCGTTTCCTTCGCCTCAAGCCTCCTCGGCCAGCCAGGAGCTGCTCGACGGCCTCAACCCACAGCAGCGCCAGGCGGTGGTGCACCAGGGTTCACCGCTGCTGATCGTCGCGGGGGCGGGTTCGGGCAAGACCGCGGTGCTCACGCGCCGCATCGCCTACCTGATCGCGGAGCGCGGGGTCGGGGTGGGCCAGGTGCTGGCCATCACCTTCACCAACAAGGCCGCAGCGGAGATGCGCGAACGGGTGGTGCGGCTGGTCGGTAACCGGGCCCGCGCCATGTGGGTGTCCACCTTTCACTCCACCTGCGTGCGCATCCTGCGCAACCAGGCGTCCCTGATCGACGGCCTCAACTCCAACTTTTCGATCTATGACGCCGACGATTCGCGGCGGCTGTTACAGATGATCGGGCGCGACATGGGGCTCGACATCAAGCGCTACTCGCCGCGGCTGTTGGCCAACGCCATCTCCAATCTGAAGAACGAGCTGATCGACCCCGCCGACGCGGTCTCCAAGCTGACCGACGATTCCGATGAGTTGTCCCGCACGGTGGCCAGCGTCTACGGCGAGTATCAGCGGCGGCTGCGGGCGGCGAACGCGCTGGACTTCGACGACCTGATCGGCGAAACCGTGGCGGTGTTGCGGGCCTTCCCGCAGATCGCCCAGCATTATCGGCGGCGGTTCCGGCACGTGCTCGTCGACGAGTACCAGGACACCAACCACGCCCAGTACGTGCTGGTGCGCGAATTGGTGGGCCGCGGCGGTGCGGTGAACCAGACCGGCAGCGACGAGCTATCCGACGAGGTGCCGCCGGCCGAGTTGTGCGTGGTCGGCGACGCCGACCAGTCGATCTATGCGTTCCGCGGCGCCACCATCCGCAACATCGAGGACTTCGAACGCGACTACCCCGACGCGACAACCATTCTGCTGGAACAGAATTACCGGTCGACGCAGAACATTCTGTCGGCGGCTAATTCGGTGATCGCTCGCAATTCCGGGCGGCGTGACAAGCGACTGTGGACCGCCGAGGGCGCCGGCGAGTTGATCGTCGGCTATGTCGCCGACAACGAGCATGACGAGGCCAGATTCGTCGCCGAGGAGATCGACGCGCTTGCCGACAAGGGTGAGATCACCTACAACGACGTCGCCGTGTTCTATCGCACCAACAACTCGTCACGGTCGCTCGAAGAGGTCTTCATCCGCGCCGGCATCCCCTACAAAGTCGTTGGGGGAGTGCGCTTTTACGAGCGCAAGGAGATTCGCGACATCGTCGCCTACCTGCGGGTGCTGGATAACCCCGGCGACGCGGTCAGCATGCGGCGCATCCTCAACACCCCACGTCGCGGCATCGGAGATCGCGCCGAGGCCTGCGTGGCGGTGTACGCCGAGAACACCGGGGCCAGCTTCGCCGACGCGCTCGTCGCCGCTGCCGAAGGCAAAGTGCCGATGCTGAATTCGCGCGCGGAGAAGGTGATCGCCGGTTTCGTCGAACTGCTTGACGAGCTGCGGGGCCGCCTGGACGACGATCTCGGAGATCTTGTCGAGTCGGTGCTCGAACGCACCGGGTACCGCAGGGAGCTGGAGTCCTCCACCGACCCTCAGGAACTGGCGCGGTTGGACAACCTCAACGAACTCGTCAGTGTGGCACACGAATTCAGCACCGACCGGGCGAACGCCGAAGCGCTGGATGAGTCGCTGCACACTCCCGAAGACGAGGACGTACCGGATACCGGTGTGCTGGCGGAGTTCTTGGAAAGGGTGTCGCTGGTTTCCGACAGCGACGAAATCCCCGAGGACGGTGCCGGCATGGTCACGCTGATGACCCTGCACACCGCGAAAGGCCTCGAGTTTCCGGTGGTGTTCGTCACCGGGTGGGAGGACGGGATGTTCCCCCATATGCGGTCATTGGACGACCCGACCGAGCTTTCCGAGGAGCGGCGGCTGGCCTACGTGGGCATCACCCGCGCCCGGCAGCGGCTGTATGTCAGCAGGGCCATCGTCCGTTCCTCGTGGGGACAGCCCATGCTCAACCCGGAATCCCGGTTCCTGCGGGAGATTCCGCAAGAATTGATCGAGTGGCGTCGCACCGCGCCGGCCCCGTCGTTCAGCGCGCCGGTGAGTGGCGCCGGACGATTCGGTACGCCGCGCGCGGCACCCACCCGCTCCGGGATGAGCAAACGGCCCCTGCTGGTGCTCGAGCCCGGCGACCGGGTGACGCACGACAAGTACGGCCTGGGCCGGGTCGAGGAAGTCTCCGGCGTCGGCGAATCGGCGATGTCGCTGATCGACTTCGGCAGTTCGGGGCGGGTGAAGCTGATGCACAACCACGCGCCGATCAGCAAACTCTAGCCCGGCGGCGAGGAGCCGCGTCGAGCATGCACCCAGCGCGAAAACAGCGAAATCTTCGCTGTCAGTACACGTTCGGCGGCGGTCAGGGTTCCAGCCAGCGTTTGGTTTGCGGCACCATCACCAGCACCATCGTGGAAATCGGCAATAGCGGCAGCAGGTGCACGACCCACGCCACACGCGCACCGGCGATGAACACTCCAATGTAGGTGAGGAAAGCGACGAGCGCGCCGGCCAGCAAGAGGTAGCGGCTGACCGGACGGCGCTGCAGTAGCGCGATCACGCCGGTCACCGTGGTGGCGCCGAACACCAAGGCGAGAAACGCGACCGCGATGCAGAACAGGCGATCCGTTCGCCACCAACCGGCGATCAGATCGGTGGCCACCACCGACGTGGCCCACCCGCTGACGATGCTGACCGCGCACGCGGCGACGGCCGTGCGGTCGCTGGGCTCCAGGGCCGGCACGCCGGCGTAGCCGGTCCGCCCCGCACGCGGACCGCCCCGGTACGGCGGGGCCGGTGGGACGAACTGACTTGTCGGGGAGTCCGGCGTAGTAGGGATCGGTCCGGTCGGTGCGCGGCGGATGATCCGCGTCCGTGAGTCGGAGGATGCCGAGTCGGACGGTGCCGAGGGCTCCGCGGTGGGCTCGGGGGGACGCGGACCGGAAGGTTGTTCGTTCGGCGCGGTCACCTCAACCAGCGTAGTTGCCGACCATAAGACCACGCTTAGCCAGCCACGGCACGGGATCGATCCGCTCGGTGCCGCCCTGCAGCACCTCGAAATGCAGGTGCGGGCCGGTGGAATTACCCCGGTTACCCATGGTGGCGATCTGATCGCCGGCCATCACGCGCTCGCCCACGCTGACCAAGGTGGTGTTGATGTGGCCATACAGCGTGACCGTGCCGTCGGCGTGCCGCAGCTTGACCAGCATGCCGTAACCGCCGGCCGGGCCGGCTTCGATGACGACGCCGTCGGACACGGCCAGGATCGGCGTGCCGATCGAGTTGGCCAGGTCGATGCCGGCGTGCAGCACGCCCCAGCGGTAGCCGAAGTTGGAGGTGAATATGCCCTTGGTCGGCATCACGTAGAGCGGTTGCTGCAAACGCGCCTCGCGCTGCGCGCGGTCGTTGGCGAAGGCGACGCCCTTGGCGAGTTCCTGGTTGTGCAATGCCGCGGTGGCCGCGGGCTCCACCGCGATCACCTGGGGGCCGCGGACGGTGCTGCTGCCCGACCCGCCGGTGAGCGCGGACGCGTTGGCGGCCAGCACCGCCTCGGTCTTGGGGGTGTCGGCGTGGCTGGTGGCCGTGTGCGCGGCCGCGGCAGCGGCGCCGGCGGCCATCGCCGAGATCAGCAGGCGACCGCGCGCCGCGCTGGTGGGTTGCTTGCGATGTTGCCCCCCGCGGCGGGCGGCGCCGACGACGTCGGTGGTGTGCGGGCGATCGAGGCGCCGCCCGGTGTGCGGCTCGGTGGCGACCCGGGGCAACACCTCCGTGGCGGGCGCGGCCAGCCACCGCGGCCTCAAGTCGTCGGTCTCGTGGAGGTCGTCGAGCTCCGGGGCCAGCAGGACCTGCGCTTCGTTGTCGAACGTCGAGTCGTTGCTGAAGTCCAACCCCGCATGGTCGCCGACGTCCTCGAAGGAATCGCCGAAATCGAGGTCGTCGAAGTCAAAGCCGTCGAGCGGAAGGATCTCCGTGACCTCGGTGCGATGGGGTTCCGCCGACCGGGCGCCTGCTGCGCGACTCACCCTCAAAATGCCTGTTGCTACGGCAGAGGGCGTGGCAAAACGGTGCTGGGGCAACCTGGAATGTCCTCGTATCGTGACCATAACGTTATCTGGACCCTAGGAAGGTATCCGCTGACGCGCGCGGCTGGCAACCTCGTCGCAGAATCCGGGCGGAATTGTGATTTGGATCACGCGGGCGGTCTATCCACGTCCCGTGAGCTGTGCCACATCGGCGGACGCGGCGGTCAAAGCCATTTCGAGGGTGGATACAGTTCGTCCGTGCGAGTTGCCGGATGCGGCACCGCCCACCAAGAGGCCTAGCAGTTGAGTCGAGCGAAGACAGAGAGTCCATGGACCTTTTCGAGTATCAAGCAAAAGAATTGTTCGCCAAGCACAACGTACCGACTACGCCGGGACGCGTGACCGACACCGCCGAGGGCGCTCGCGAGATCGCCACCGAGATCGGTCGCCCGGTGATGGTCAAGGCGCAGGTGAAGGTCGGCGGACGCGGCAAGGCGGGCGGCGTGAAGTACGCAGCGACGCCCGACGACGCCTACGAGCACGCCACGAACATCCTCGGTCTCGACATCAAGGGACACGTCGTCAAGAAGCTGCTGGTCGCCGAGGCCAGCGACATCGCCGAGGAGTACTACATCTCCTTCCTGCTCGACCGCGCCAACCGCACCTACCTGGCCATGTGCTCGGTCGAGGGCGGCATGGAGATCGAGGAGGTGGCCGCCACCAAGCCCGAGCGGCTGGCCAAGGTTCCGGTGGACGCCGTCAAGGGTGTCGACCTGGCGACCGCGCGTTCCATCGCCGAGCAGGGCCACCTGCCCGCCGAGGTGCTCGACGCCGCCGCGGTCACCATCAACAAGCTGTGGGAGGTCTTCGTCGCCGAGGACGCCACCCTGGTCGAGGTCAACCCGCTGGTGCGCGACCCCAAGGACCAAATCCTGGCGCTGGACGGCAAGGTCACCCTCGACGCCAACGCCGACTTCCGTCAGCCGGGCCACGCCGAGTTCGAGGACCGCGACGCGACCGACCCGCTCGAGCTTAAGGCCAAGGAGCACGACCTCAACTACGTCAAGCTGGACGGCTCTGTCGGCATCATCGGTAACGGCGCGGGCCTGGTCATGTCGACGCTCGACGTCGTCGCCTACGCGGGTGAGAAGCACGGCGGGGTCAAGCCGGCCAACTTCCTGGACATCGGCGGCGGCGCGTCGGCCGAGGTGATGGCCGCGGGCCTGGACGTCATCCTGAACGACAAGCAGGTCAAGAGTGTGTTCGTGAACGTGTTCGGTGGCATCACCTCGTGCGACGCCGTCGCCAACGGGATCGTGACCGCGCTGAACATGCTCGGCGACGAGGCGAACAAGCCGCTCGTGGTCCGGCTCGACGGCAACAACGTCGACGAGGGCCGGCGCATTCTGGCCCAAGCCAACCACCCGCTGGTGATCCAGGCCGAGACCATGGACGCCGGTGCCGACAAAGCCGCCGAGCTGGCGAACAAGTAAGGGACCCAAGCCATGTCGATCTTTTTGAACAAAGACTCCAAGGTCATCGTCCAAGGCATCACCGGTGGTGAGGGCACCAAGCACACCGCGCTGATGATGAAGGCCGGCACCCAGGTGGTGGGCGGGGTGAACGCCCGCAAGGCGGGCACCACCGTGTCGCACGTGGACCCCGTCGGCAAGGACGTCGAACTCCCGGTGTTCGGCACCGTCGCCGAGGCGATGAAGGAGACCGGCGCCAACGTGTCGGTCGTCTTCGTCCCGCCGAAATTCGCCAAGGACGCGATCATCGAGGCCATCGACGCCGAGATCCCGCTGCTGGTGGTCATCACCGAGGGAATTCCGGTGCAGGACAGCGCATATGCGTGGGCCTACAACGTCGACAAGGGGCAGAAGACGCGCATCATCGGGCCGAACTGCCCCGGCATCATCACCCCGGGCGAAGCCCTGGCCGGCATCACCCCCGCCAATATCAGCGGCCCCGGCCCCGTCGGGCTGGTGTCCAAGTCGGGCACCCTGACCTACCAAATGATGTACGAGCTGCGCGATTTCGGTTTCTCCACCTCGATCGGCATCGGCGGTGACCCGGTGATCGGCACCACCCACATCGACGCCATCGAGGCCTTCGAGAAAGACCCCGACACCAAGGTCATCGTGATGATCGGTGAGATCGGTGGCGACGCCGAGGAGCGCGCGGCCGACTACATCAAGGCCAACGTGTCCAAGCCGGTCGTCGGCTATGTCGCGGGATTTACTGCGCCGGAAGGCAAGACGATGGGCCACGCGGGCGCCATCGTGTCCGGCTCGTCGGGCACTGCGGCCGCCAAGAAGGAAGCCTTGGAGGCCGCCGGCGTCAAGGTCGGCAAGACCCCGTCCGAGACCGCCGCGCTGGCCCGGGAGATCCTGCAGAACCTGTAGTGCTTCACCGAGACTGCGGTCAGGTCGCGAATCCGCGATCCGGCCGCAGTTTCGTTTTGACCCCGGCTATCGGTTAGCCTGTCGAACTAACAGTTGCCAGGAGGTTTGTAATGCCGGTCGATCCCCGTACTCCGGTGCTCGTCGGCGTCGGCCAGTTCACCGAGCGCATCGACGACCCCGACTATCGGGGCATGTCGGCGGTCGACCTCGCCACCGCCGCCACGCAGGCGGCCCTCGCCGACACCGGCGTCAACGGCGTGGCGAAGGCCGTCGACACCGTCTTCGGGCTACGGCAGTTCGAGATCTCCGGACCGATGCCCGCGGCGCTCGGCAAATCGAACAACTACCCGCGCTCGGTGATGAACCGCCTCGGCGGCGACCCGGCCCGCGTGGTCCTGGAACCGGTCGGTGGGCAGGGGCCGCAAAAGCTGGTCACCGAGGCGGGCAACGCCATCGCGGCGGGTGACGCCGACGTCGTACTGATCATGGGCTCGGAGCCGGGCTCGACGGCTCGCTTTTGGAGCCGTGCCGCCGAGAGCGGGCAAGCCAAGCCCGACTTCACCGAACATGTCGACGGTCAACTGGAGGACCGCGGCCACCAGATCTTCAGCTACATAGACGAATACACGATCCAGCACGGCTTGACCGGGGCGCCCGTGCAGTACGGGCTCATGGAGAACGCCCGCCGCGCCCGCCTGGGACGCAGCGTGGCCGATTATCGCCGCGAGATGGCCGAACTGTTCGCCCCGATGTCCAAAGTTGCTGCCAAGAACCCATTTTCGTCATCGCCGGTGGAACGGTCGGTCGACGAGATCATCACGATCACCGATGACAACCGGATGATCTGCGACCCCTACCCCCGTTTGCTCGTAGCCCGCGATCAGGTCAACCAGGGCGCGGCGGCGGTGCTGATGTCGGTGGAGGCGGCGACGCGTCTCGGTGTGGCGCAGGACAAGTGGGTTTATGTGCACGGCCACTCGGACATGGTCGAGCAGGCGATGCTCGATCGCGTCGACCTGGGAGCCAGCCCGGCGGCCGTCCATGCGGTACGAGAAGCATTGCGGGTGGCGGGAATTGGTGTCGACGACATCGCCACCTTCGACCTGTACAGCTGCTTTCCGTTCCCGGTGTTCGTCATCTGCGAGGCCCTGGGCATCGACGGCGACGATCCGCGGGGCCTGACACTGACCGGCGGACTGCCCTACTTCGGCGGTCCCGGGAACAGCTACTCGCTGCACGGCATTGCCGAGACGGTTACCCAGGTGCGGGACAGGCCAGGGCAATTCGGGCTCGTCGGCGCCAACGGCGGCATCATGAGCAAGTACTCGGTCGGCATCTACTCGACCACGCCGGTGGGCTGGCGTACCGACAACTGCGCGGAGCTGAAGAAGGAGATCGACGCGTTGCCGAAGGTCGACGTCACGAAAACGCCCGACGGCGCGGCGAGGATCGAGACGTATTCCGTGCGCTACGACTGGCCGACCCGCACCGGCATCATCGTCGGACGGCTCGCCGCGGACAACGGGCGATTCATGGCTACCACCGACGACGACGACCTCGTCGCGTTGATGAGCGACGGCGATCCCCTCGGTGCGGAGATCTTCGTCTGGTCCACCGACAACGGCAACCGGGCGTCGCTGGCATAGCGGCTGGCTAGGTCACGTCAGACCAGGGCGGCGAGCTTGCCGGCCAAGCGCTCGACGTAGGCGGCGACCTCAGCCTCCGGCTTGTCCGGCAGGCCGAACAGCACTTCGGTCACGCCGAGCTCGGCCCATTTGGCGAGCTTCTCCGGGACGGGCTTGAAGTCCAGCGCCACGATCTGCGGGGCGCCGTCGCGGCCGGCGGCCGCCCAGGTGTCCTGCAGCAACCTGACCGGTTCGTCGATGTCGAAGTCGCGCGGCGTGGTGATCCAACCGTCGGCGCTGCGCGCGATCCACTTGAAGTTCTTTTCGGTGCCCGCGGCACCCACCAGCACCGGGATGTGCGACTGCACCGGCTTGGGCCAGGCCCAGCTGGGGCCGAACTTGACGAACTCGCCGTCGTACTCGGCTTCTTCCTCGGTCCACAGCGCCCGCATCGCTTCGAGGTACTCGCGCAGCATGGTGCGCCGGCGCCCGGGGGGCACGTTGTGGTCGGCGAGTTCGTCGGTGTTCCAACCAAATCCGACGCCCAGGCTGACCCGTCCGCCAGAGAGATGGTCCAGGGTGGCAATGCTTTTCGCCAGCGTGATGGGGTCGTGTTCGACCGGCAGCGCCACCGCCGTCGACAGCCGCACCCGCGACGTGACGGCGCAGGCCGCGCCCAAACTCACCCACGGGTCCAGCGTGCGCATGTAGCGGTCGTCGGGCAGCGACGCGTCGCCGGTCGTCGGGTGCGCGGCCTCCCGCTTGATCGGGATATGAGTGTGTTCAGGCACGTAGAAGGTTTGAAAGCCGTGGTCGTCGGCAAGCTTCGCGGCCGTCGCCGGAGAGATGCCGCGGTCGCTGGTAAAAAGCACAAGCCCGTAATCCATGCAGAGAATTAGAACGTGTTCTACCTCTGCTGGGCAAGCTCTGGTGATACGGACCGTCTCGCCGGGGGTTTGCGGCGGCGTCGCGGCGGGGCCCGCCGCCCAAGCCGGTGGCAGCGGCACCGGTTGCCGCACGTGCGCTAGCGTGGGTGATCGACCGCGTCGCAACGCAGTGACGCGCCTGCAAGCACAGCGTCGCATCGCCACCGTGGCGCCCGCTCGGCACATAAAGGCACTGGAAGCAACAGGAGGAGCAATGACCTACTCTCCCGGTAGCCCCGGATACCCACCGGCGCAGCCCGGCGGCACCTACGCAGGCGCCACACCCTCGTTCGCCAAAGAAGACGACGGCAAGAGCAAGCTTCCGCTGTACCTGAACATCGCGGTGGTGGTGCTCGGCTTCGTGGCCTACCTCCTGAACTTCGGGCCCACGTTCACCATCAGCGCCGACCTCGGTCCGGGCATCGGCGGTCGCGCCGGTGACGCGGGCACCGCGGTCGTGGTCGCCCTGCTGGCCGCGCTGCTCGCCGGGCTGAGCCTGCTGCCGAAAGCCAAGAGCTACGCGGGCGTTGTCGCGGTCATCGCGGTGTTGGGCGCGCTGCTGGCCATCACCGAGACGATCAACCTGCCCGCCGGCTTCGCGATCGGCTGGGCGATGTGGCCGCTGGTGGCGGCCGTCGTGCTGCAGGCGATCGCGGCGGTCGTCGTCGTGTTGCTGGACTCCGGCGTGATCACGGCGCCGACGCCGCGCCCGAAGTACGACCCCTACTCGCAATACGGCCAGTACGGGCAATACGGGCAGTACGGCCAACAGCCCTACTACGGTCAGCCGGGCGGCCAGCAGCAGGGCGGCCACCAGGGATACGGATCGCAATACGGCGGTTATGGGGCCGGCGGGGCGCCGACCCAGAGCGGCGTTCCGACCGGAGGTTTCGGCGCCCAGCCGCAGTCGGGACCGCAGCCGTCCGCGCAGCACCAGGGCTCGTCGACGCCCCCCACCGGCTTCCCCAGCTTCAGCCCGCCTCCCAGCGTGGGTGGCGGATCGGACACCGGTTCGCCGACCACGAACTACTCCGAGCAATCGGGCGGTCAGTCCTTCGGCCAGGAGCAGCAGTCGCCGTCATCACCGTCTGGGCCAGCGCCCGCCTAACCGTGCGCTGTCGCGCCTAGTCGGGGACGTGCCCAAGAGTGACACGGCTAGAGGACAACCGAGCAGCGGGCGCTCGCCAGGCGCGTGACCTCGTCAGGGTCGCGTTCGCCTCGGCCGTGGTGGCGTTGGTCATCATCGCCGCGGTCACGCTGATCCAGCTGCTGATCGCCAACAGCGACATGACCGGCGCACTGGGCGCCATCGCCAGCATGTGGCTCGGCGTGCACCAGGTGCCCATCTCCATCGGCGGCCGCGAACTCGGTGTGATGCCGCTGCTGCCGGTACTGCTCATGGTCTGGGCCACCGCGCGCAGCACGGCGCGGGCCACCTCGCCCCACTCGTCGTGGCTGGTGGTTCGGTGGGTGGTCGCCTCGGCGCTGGGCGGCCCGTTGCTGATGACGGCGATCGCACTGGCGGTCATCCACGACGCGTCGTCGGTGATCACGGAGCTGCAAACGCCGAGCGCGCTGCGGGCGTTCCTCAGTGTGCTGGTGGTCCACGCGGCCGGTGCGGGGATCGGGGTGTGGTCCCGGGTGGGACCGCGCGCGCTGGCGGCGTCGTCGCTGCCCTATTGGCTGGGCGATTCGCTGCGTGCCGCCTCCGCCGGGCTGCTGGCGTTGCTCGGGCTGTCCGGCTTGGTGACGGCCGGGTCGCTCGTCGTGCACTGGGCGACCATGCAGGAGCTCTACGGCATCACCGATTCGATCTTCGGCGAGTTCAGCCTCACTCTGCTGTCAATGTTGTACGCGCCCAACGTGATTGTGGGCACCGCGGCGGTGGCGGTCGGTTCCAGCGCGCATATCGGTTTCGCGACGTTCAGCTCGTTCACCGTGTTCGGCGGCGACATCCCGGCGTTACCGGTGTTGGCCGCGGTGTCCCGGCCGCCGCTGGGGCCGGTGTGGGTCGCGCTGCTCATCATCGGTGCGTCGTCGGGCGTGGCGGTCGGCCAGCAGTGCGCGCGGCGTGCGCTGCCCCCTGCCGCGGCGTTAATCAAGCTGCTGGTCGCCTCGGTCGCCGGTGCGTTGGTGATGTCGCTGCTCGCATACGCCGGAAGCGGCCAGCTGGGTAACTTCGGCCACGTCGGGGTGGATCAGGGCGCATTACTGCTCGGTGTCTTCTTCTGGTTCACGGTGATCGGTGGGATCACCGTGGCGATGAGTGGGGGGATCAGGTCGCGGCCCAGGCGGTTGCGAGCCAAACCCGCGTCCGCACCCGCCGGGGAGCCGTCGGGGGAGCCGGCCGATTTCGCCGATGTTTTCGACGATCGGGTTGCAGAAGAGGACGTGTTCGACACTTCCGCGCCCGAGGGTGAGCCGGGGGAGGGCGAGTCGGAGCCTGCCGTGGCCGAGCGTGATCCTTTGGAGGGCGAGTCGGAGCCTGCCGTGGCCGAGCGTGATCCTCTGGAGGGCGAGCCGGAGCCTCCCGTGGCCCCGCGCGATCCAGAGGAATAGGCAATTGCCCTATCGACCGGGCTGTCGGCGGCGGACGACGCCGCCGGACACCTCCTCAGCGCGCCCGTGAGGGCGCGCATCGTCACCCCCTGTGCGGATCGTCGGGCTCCTCAGCGCGCCCGTGAAGGCGCGCATCGTCACCCCCTGTGCGGATCGTCGGGCTCCTCAGCGCGCCCGTGAAGGCGCGCATCGTCACCCGACTAGGCTCGCCGATGTGGTCGAAGCCCTCCATGTGCCCCCCAACGCGTCGGCGCGGGTAGTGGTACTGGCCTCGGGCACCGGATCGTTGCTGAACTCCTTGATCGGCGCCGCCGTCGCGGACTATCCGGCCCGGATCGTCGCCGTCGGCGCCGACCGCGACTGCCTGGCCACCGAGATCGCCGCGGCCGCGTCCCTGCCGAGCTTCACCGTCCGGCTCGGCGATCACGCCGACCGCGACGCCTGGGACGCCGCCATCACCGAGGCCACCGCCGCCCACTCGCCCGATCTGGTGGTTTCGGCGGGATTCATGAAAATACTTGGACCGCAGTTCCTTTCACGATTCTACGGACGCGTCATCAACACCCATCCGGCACTGTTGCCGGCGTTTCCGGGTGCGCACGGGGTGGCCGACGCGTTGGCCTACGGTGTGAAAATCACAGGCTGTACGGTGCACCTGGTGGACGCCGGGACGGACACCGGGCCGATTTTGGCGCAGCAATCCGTTCCGGTGCTCGACGGCGACAACGAAGAGACTCTGCATGAACGCATCAAGGTCACCGAACGCAAGCTGCTCGCGGACGTGGTGGCCGCGATCGCAACGGGCGGCCTGACCCTGGTCGGGAGAAAAGCGACGATCGGATGAAAGGCGGCAACGGATGAGCACCGACGACTGGCGGGAGAACGCCAAAAGGCCGATCCGCCGCGCCTTGATCAGCGTGTACGACAAGACCGGGCTCATCGACCTGGCCCAGGGGCTGACCGAAGCGGGCGTCGAGATCGTCTCGACCGGCTCCACCGCGAAGAACATTGCCGAAAAAGGCATTCGGGTCACCCGGGTCGAGGAGCTGACCGGTTTTCCCGAAGTGCTCGACGGCCGGGTCAAGACCCTGCACCCGCGCGTGCACGCGGGACTGCTGGCGGATCTCCGCAAACCCGAGCACGCCGCCGCGCTCGAGCAGCTCGGCATCGCGGCCTTCGAACTCGTCGTCGTCAACCTGTACCCGTTCACCGAGACGGTCGACTCCGGCGCGAGCATCGACGAATGCGTCGAACAGATCGACATCGGTGGGCCGTCGATGGTGCGCGCCGCCGCGAAGAACCATCCCAGCGTGGCGGTGATCACCGACCCCCAGGGCTATGACGGCGTGCTCGCCGCGGTCCGGCACGGCGGATTTACGCTCGCCGAGCGCAAAAGACTGGCGGCACTGGCGTTTCAGCACACCGCCGAGTACGACATCGCGGTCGCGAGCTGGATGGAGTCGACGCTGGCCCCCGAACATCCACCGACCGCGTTTCCGAAGTGGCTGGGCCGCAGCTGGCGTCGCTCGGCGATGCTGCGCTACGGCGAGAACCCGCACCAGCAGGCCGCGCTCTACAGCGACCCGAGCGCGTGGCCGGGACTGGCGCAGGCTGAGCAGCTGCACGGAAAAGAGATGTCGTACAACAACTTCACCGACGCGGACGCGGCGTGGCGGGCCGCCTTCGATCACGAAGAGAAATGCGTTGCAATCATCAAGCACGCCAACCCATGTGGGATCGCGATTTCGTCGGCGTCGGTTGCCGACGCGCATCGTAAGGCCCACGAGTGCGATCCGCTGAGCGCATTCGGCGGAGTCATCGCGGCCAACACCGAAGTCAGCGTCGAGATGGCCGAATACGTCAGCACCATCTTCACCGAAGTCATCGTCGCGCCCGCCTACGAGCCGGACGCCCTCGATGTCCTGACGCGCAAGAAGAACATCCGGGTGCTGATCGCCTCCGAGCCGCTCACCGGCGGCACCGAACTGCGGCCGGTCAGTGGCGGGCTGTTGGTACAGCAACGCGACGAGCTCGACGCGCACGGGGACAACCCGGAGAACTGGACCCTGGCGACGGGGGAGCCCGCCGATCCGGACACGCTGGCGGACCTGGTTTTTGCGTGGCGCGTGTGCCGCGCCGTCAAGTCGAACGCGATCGTGATCGCCGCCGGCGGCGCCACCATCGGCGTCGGCATGGGTCAGGTGAACCGGGTCGACGCCGCGCGGCTGGCCGTCGAGCGGGGCGGAGACCGGGTGCGGGGCGCGGTCGCGGCTTCGGATGCGTTCTTTCCGTTCCCCGACGGACTCGAGACGCTGACCGGCGCCGGGGTGAAGGCGATCGTGCATCCCGGTGGATCGGTGCGCGACGACGAGGTGACAGCGGCAGCGGCCAACGCCGGTATCACGCTGTATCTCACCGGGGCGCGCCACTTCGCGCACTAACCTCCCCGCGGCCCCGGTCCGTGATGGGGGTCACAAATGGCGCCATCCTCAGTACGATGCGTTCGGGGAGGACTCGACGGCCCGGCCGTTGTGAACTCGCTATTTCTTTCGGCTGGTCGTGGATCGACCTACCTTCCCTCGTCGATACGCGGACGGCGGGTCCCGTCCATTCTCGAAAGGAATGAAATGCGTGAGATCACAAAACGAACGGCGGCTTTCTCCATTGCGCTCGCGGGGTTCGCGCTGATCGGTGGCGGGTGCAGTAAGACAAACAACGCGGGCCAAACAACCAGTTCTGCCAGCTCGTCGGTGACGTCCTCGGCAACCGCCGGGACGTCGGCCACGACGGCGCCATCGGAAAGCACGAGCGCGAGCGGTGCCCCGAGTTCAACGCAGATTAACGGCGCCAACGGCACCCCGTACACGGTCGAGGGACCGATCCTGACGAAGTACAACGCCCTTGACGACAAGGCGCGCAAAGACCTGGGCGCACCGACCGGCAACGAGCAGAAGAACCCGGACGGCGGGGTCTACCAGCAATTCGACGGCGGCGTAATCGTTTACAAGACCCAGGCTTACGTCGTGTGGGGCAAGATTCGCGACAAATGGAACCAGCTCGGCGGGTCACAGGGGCAGCTCGGTTACCCGACCAGCGACGAGGTGGACACCCCCGACGGCGCGAAGAAGTCGACGTTCGAGCACGGCACCATCACCTGGAAACCCGGTGACGCCGAGGCCACCGTTACGAACAGTTAATCCGTCCGGGCCGGCAGCTACGGCGCGGTCGGCTCAGACAATCCAGCGCGAAGGCCGGGCGTTCGGCGCGACGCCCGGCCTTCGCCTGCATAACGCACTCGGCGGCACCGGCGACTGTCGGCCGAAGGCGGGGTCCGCGTGTCAATAAGCCTGCAGTGAACGCCCTTCGCATGACGCGTCTGAGCGCGCGTCGTAGCGTGGAGTGGTGACGTCACCGAGCAACCTGCCCCGCACCCTCGGCGAACTGCGTGCCGCCGGTCACCGTGAACGGGGAGTCAAGCAGGAAATCCGCGAAAATCTGCTGACCGCATTGGCCGACGGGCCGGACAGCGCAACCATCTGGCCCGGCATTCTGGGATTCGACGACACCGTCTTGCCCCAGCTCGAGCGGGCCTTGATCGCGGGCCACGACTTCGTCCTGCTCGGCGAACGCGGCCAGGGCAAAACCCGGCTGCTGCGCGCGCTGGTCGGGTTGCTCGACGAGTGGACGCCGGTGATCGCCGGGGCCGAACTCGGTGAGCATCCCTTCTCGCCGATCACCCCGGAGTCGATCCGCAAGGCCGCCACCCTGGGTGACGACCTGCCGA
This sequence comes from Mycobacterium sp. NTMscope_MAC_269, assembly GCF_976985695.1. Classification (NCBI taxonomy): domain Bacteria; kingdom Bacillati; phylum Actinomycetota; class Actinomycetes; order Mycobacteriales; family Mycobacteriaceae; genus Mycobacterium; species Mycobacterium sp. NTMscope_MAC_269. Next base: position 3,286,329 of record NZ_OZ335668.1, on the reverse strand, counting down.
TCGAGTGGAAGCATCGCAGCGAGCGCTACACCGAAAAGCTCGCCACGCCCGACACCAGCGTCGCCGATCTGGTGGGCGACATCGACCCGATCAAGGTCGCCGAGGGCCGCAGCCTGGGCGACCCGGAGACCATCGCCTACGGCCTGATCCCGCGCGCGCACCGCGGGATCGTCGCGGTCAACGAACTTCCCGACCTCGCCGAGCGCATCCAGGTGTCGATGCTCAACGTGATGGAGGAACGCGACATCCAGGTCCGCGGTTACACGCTGCGCCTGCCGCTGGATGTCCTGGTGGTCGCCAGCGCCAACCCCGAGGACTACACCAACCGGGGACGCATCATCACCCCGCTCAAGGACCGTTTCGGCGCGGAGATCCGCACCCACTATCCGCTGGAGCTGGACGCTGAGGTCGGGGTGATCGCGCAGGAAGCGCACTTGTCGGCGCAGGTGCCCGACTACCTCATGCAGATCATCGCCCGTTTCGCCCGCTACCTGCGGGAGTCGAATTCGGTCGATCAGCGCTCGGGGGTGTCGGCGCGGTTCGCCATCGCCGCCGCCGAGACCGTCGCGGCCGCCGCCCGCCATCGCGGCGCGATCCTGGGCGAGACGGACCCGGTGGCCCGGGTGGTCGACCTCGGCACCGTGATCGACGTCCTGCGCGGCAAGCTGGAATTCGAGTCCGGCGAGGAAGGCCGCGAGCAGGCGGTGCTCGAGCACCTGCTGCGCCGGGCGACCGCGGACACGGCGTCGCGGGTGCTCGGCGGCATCGACGTCGGGTCGCTGGTGTCCGCGGTCGAGGGCGGTTCCGCGGTGACGACGGGCGAGCGGGTGTCGGCCAAGGACGTGCTGGCCGCGGTGCCGAGCCTGCCGGTCGTGGACAAGGTTGCGGACAAGCTCGGCGCCCGGTCGGAGGGCGAGCGCGCCGCCGCGCTGGAACTGGCGCTCGAGGCGTTGTATCTGGCCAAGCGCATCGACAAGGTGTCCGAGGAGGGGCAAACCGTCTATGGCTAGGTCTGATGGTGACGACCCGCTGCGCCCGGCTTCGCCGCGCTTGCGATCGTCACGAGGGCACTCTTCGCGGTACTCGGCGTACACCGGCGGGCCCGACCCGCTGGCGCCGCCGGTAGATCTGCGCGAGGCGCTCGAACAGATCGGCCAGGACGTCATGGCCGGCACCTCGCCGCGTCGCGCGCTCTCCGAGCTGCTGCGCCGCGGCACCAAAAACATGCCCGGCGCGGACCGGCTGGCGGCCGAGGCCAATCGACGACGACGGGATTTGTTGCGGCGCAACAACTTGGACGGGACCCTGCAGGAGATCAAGAAGCTGCTGGATGAGGCGGTGCTGGCCGAACGCAAGGAGCTGGCCCGCGCCCTGGATGACGACGCCCGCTTCGGCGAACTCCAACTGGACGCGCTGCCGGCATCGCCGGCCAAAGCGGTCCAGGAGCTCTCCGAGTACAACTGGCGCAGCGGTGAGGCCCGCCAAAAGTACGACCAGATCAAGGATTTGCTCGGCCGCGAGATGCTGGACCAACGCTTCGCGGGCATGAAGCAGGCGCTGGAGGGCGCGACCGACGAGGACCGTCAGCGCGTCAACGACATGCTGAACGACCTCAACGATCTGCTGGACAAGCACGCCCGCGGCGAGGACACCCAAGAAGATTTCGACAACTTCATGGACTCCCACGGCGAGTTTTTTCCGGAGAATCCGCGCAACGTCGAGGAGTTGCTGGATTCGCTCGCCAAGCGCGCCGCCGCCGCGCAGCGCTTCCGCAACAGCCTGAGCGCCGAACAGCGCGCGGAGCTGGATGCCTTGGCGCAGCAGGCATTCGGCTCACCGGCCCTGATGGAGTCGCTGAATCGGCTCGATGCGCACCTGCAGGCGGCGCGGCCGGGCGAGGACTGGAGCGGGTCCGAACAGTTCTCCGGTGACAACCCGTTCGGTATGGGCGAGGGCACCCAGGCGCTGTCGGACATCGCCGAACTCGAGCAACTGGCCGAACAGCTCTCGCAAAGCTATCCCGGCGCCACCATGGATGATGTCGACCTCGACGCGCTGGCACGCCAGCTCGGTGACGAAGCGGCCGTCGACGCACGCACGCTCGCCGAATTGGAACGCGCGCTGGTCAATCAGGGCTTTTTGGACCGCGGCTCCGACGGCCAGTGGCGGCTGTCGCCGAAAGCCATGCGCAGGCTCGGCGAGACGGCGCTACGCGATGTGGCACAACAACTTTCCGGGCGGCGCGGTGAGCGTGATCATCGGCGCGCCGGGGCTGCCGGTGAACTCACCGGCGCCACCCGTCCCTGGCAATTCGGTGACACCGAACCGTGGAACATTTCGCGCACGCTGACCAACGCCGTTCTGCGGCAGGCGGGAACGGCCACCCTCGATGGGCCGGACGCGCGGTTGAAGATCTCCGTCGACGACGTCGAGGTCTCCGAGACCGAGACCCGCACGCAGTCCGCGGTCGCGTTGCTGGTCGATACGTCGTTTTCGATGGTGATGGAGAACCGCTGGCTGCCCATGAAGCAGACGGCGCTGGCACTCAACCACCTGGTGTGCACGCGTTTCCGCTCGGATGCCTTGCAGATCATCGCTTTTGGCCGCTACGCAAGGACGGTGACCGCCGCCGAGCTCACCGGGCTCGAGGGGGTTTACGAGCAGGGCACCAACCTGCATCACGCGCTGGCGCTGGCGGGCCGTCATCTGCGCCGCCACCCCAATGCCCAGCCCGTCGTGCTGGTGGTGACCGACGGCGAGCCGACGGCGCACCTGGAGGACTTCGACGGTGACGGCACGACGGTCTTCTTCGACTACCCGCCACATCCGCGGACCATCGCCCACACCGTGCGCGGCTTCGACGAAATGGCGCGCCTCGGCGCGCAAATCACGATCTTCCGGCTGGGCAGCGACCCCGGCCTGGCACGGTTCATCGACCAGGTCGCCCGGCGCGTCGAGGGACGCGTCGTAGTACCCGATCTCGACGGGCTGGGAGCGGCGGTCGTCGGCGACTACCTACGATCCCGCCGCCGTCGATAGGTCACAAAAGGAGACAAGCCCGTGAGCAAGGTTCCCACGATCGAACTCAACGACGGTGTCGAAATCCCGCAGCTCGGTTTCGGAGTTTTCCAGATCAAGCCCGACGAGACCGCCTCGGCGGTCAAGACTGCGCTGGAAATCGGATACCGGCACATCGATACCGCCGAGATGTATGGGAATGAAAAGGGAGTCAGGCAAGGCATCCGCGACGCAGGCCTGGACCGCGGTGAGGTCTTCATCACCAGCAAGCTCAACAACGGCTTTCACCGGCCCGATGACGCGCGCCGCGCGTTCGATCAAACGCTCAAGGCCCTCGATTCGGACTACGTCGACCTGTTTCTCATCCACTGGCCGCTGCCCACCCTCTACGACGGTGACTTCGTCTCGACGTGGAAGGTCTTCGAAGAGTTCGCCCGCGACGGACGCGCGCGCAGCATCGGAGTCTCGAATTTCCAAATCGCGCACCTGAATCGGCTTGCCGACGAAACCGACACCGTCCCGTCGGTCAACCAGATCGAGGTTCATCCGTACTTCGGCAACGACGAGGTCCGGGCGTACGGACGCGAGCATGGCATCGCCACCGAGGCGTGGGCACCCATCGCCCAGGGCAAGGTGCTCGACGATCCGGTGATCAACCGTATCGCCAAGTCCCGCGACAGAACTCCCGCGCAGGTGGTGTTGCGCTGGCACATTCAGCGCGGCGACATCGTCTTCCCCAAATCGGTGACACCGGAACGGGTCAAATCCAACTTCGCGCTGTTCGACTTCGAGCTGGACGGCTCCGACATGGACGCGATCTCAGCGCTGAACCAGGGTGAGCCGGGACGCAACGGACCCAACCCCGACACCTTCGACTACGTGCCCCGCTGACGCTTCTACCCGCCGCGTGGCCGGCGCGCTTTGCGCGAGATCCCGACGCCGCCCCACAGCGAGAAGCCACGAATGTGGACCGTCGGTGCCCCGGGGGTGCCCTGACCCTGCACGGCGCGGTCGAAGTTTCCCATCACGCCGCGGCCGTGCACCTCCACGTTGACCTCGGGCGGCAGCAAAATGTTCTGCACACCCATGATCGACATCGCATGGATGTCGACCTCGGTCGAGGTGAAGTCGGCGTAGCGCAGATCGACGACCCCGCTGCCCCACAGGGTGAAGGTCGTCAGCTTCTTCGGCACGTTCCATCGGCCGCGCCGCTCGAAGCCGCTCATCAACGCCAGCAGCAGCGTCGAGGGCGCCGGATTGGGCTTGCCGCCGCGGCGCGGGCTGATCGGAGATCCCGGCAGATCGGCCCTCAACCGGTCCAGTTCCTCATACGTCGTCGCGGCATACGCCCTGGTCAGACGGTCTTCGTAGTCGTTGAGCTGCAGGCGGCCCTGCTCGGCCGCATACGCCAGCAACTGCGCAGTCTGTATGCGATCGGTATCGCCCGCGCGCGACGGCTGGTCGCGGGTGTCCTCCGCATCCCGTTGCGTTGAGTTGCTCATCACCCACGAGCCTACGACGTCCAGGTTTTGCTGCAAGAGGATTGGCTAAACTGCAACCTTGCACCCGCCCGGGGCGGACCGCCAGCCGATTTGACCGGACCACTCTTTGACATCTGGCTAACTTGTCGGTGGCTAACCCACCCAGCTGGGTGGCCGCTTCTCGAGGAACGCCAGCATGCCTTCGCGGGCCTCATCGGAGACGAAGAGCCGCGCCGATTCCTCGGCGAGCCGCTCCGCATCCCGGTCGAACCCTTCGAGCACCGCGGCCGTGGTCAGTGCCTTGGAAGCCGCGAGCCCCTGAGGCGAGCCGCGGCCAACATCGGCGACCAGTTTCTCGACCGCGGCGTCCACGTCCTCGGCGGCCATGGTTATCAGCCCGATCTCCGCGGCCGCGCCGGCATCAAATGTTTCGCCGGTCAGGTAGTAGCGTGCGGCGGCGCGCGCCGACAGCTTCGGCAGCAGCGTCAACGAGATGATGGCCGGGGCGACACCGATGCGGGCCTCGGTCAGCGCGAACGTGCTGCGCGGCCCGGCGACCGCGATATCGCAGGCACCCACCAAGCCGAAGCCACCCGCCCGGACGTGCCCATTGACCGCGGCGATCACCGGCAGCGGCGAGGCGACGATCGCCCGCATCAACGCGGCCATCTCCCGGGCCCGGGCGACAGCCATGTCATAGGCGGACGGTGGCGACCCGCTTCGACCCGCAGCGCCGCCCCCGCCGGCTTCGCTCAGATCCGCGCCGGCGCAGAAGGTGCCCCCGGCGTGGCCCAGCACCACCGCGCGCACCGCCGGATCCGACGAGGCGTCGCGCAGCCCCTGGTGCAACTGGGCGACCAGCGTGGTCGACAGCGCGTTGCGGTTGTGCGGTGAGTTCAGCGTCAGCCGCGCGTACGGCCCACCCGTGTCGGCGGGCCCGGCGTATTCGACGAGCGTGTCCATCGGCGGGATTTCAGTAGCTTCGCGGCAGGCCCAGCGACGTCTGCGCGACGAAGTTCAGCACCATCTCGCGGCTGACCGGGGCGATGCGGCCCAACCTGGCCGAGGTCAGCATGGCGCCCACACCGTATTCCTTGGTGAGCCCGTTGCCCCCCATCGACTGCACGGCCTGGTCCACCGACCGGGTAGCCGCTTCGGCCGCAGCATATTTGGCCATGTTCGCGGCCTCGGCCGCTGCCATGTCGTTGCCGGAGTCATACAGAGTGGCGGCCTTCTGCATCATCAGCTTGGCCAGTTCGACCTCGATGTGGCACTGCGCCAACGGATGTGATAGTCCCTGGTGCGAGCCGATCGGCGTTCCCCACACCTGGCGGGTCTTGACGTACTCGGCGGCCCGATCGAGCGCGAACCGCCCCATCCCGACGGAGCTGGCCGCGCCCATGATGCGCTCGGGGTTGAGCCCGGCGAAAAGCTGTGCGATGGCGGCGTCCTCGGCGCCGACGAGCGCGTCGGCGGGCAGCCGGACGTCGTCGAGGAAGACCTGGAATTGGCGTTCGGGGCTGATCAATTCCATCTCGATGGGCGTGTAGGTGAAGCCCGGCGAATCGGTGGGCACCACGAACAGCGCGGGGCGCAGCTTGCCTGTCTTGGCCTCCTCCGTGCGGGCCACCACCAGCACCGCCTGCGCCTGGTCGATGCCGGAGATGAACACCTTCTGGCCCTTGAGGATCCAGTCGCTGCCGTCGCGGCGGGCGGTGGTGGTGATCTTGTGCGAGTTGGATCCGGCATCCGGTTCGGTGATGGCGAACGCCATGGTCAGCGTCCCGTCGGCGATGCCGGGGATCCAGCGCTTCTTTTGCTCCTCGGTGCCGAACTTGCTGATGATGGTGCCGTTGATGGCGGGCGAGACCACCATCAGCAGCAGTGCGCTACCGGCGGCGGCCATCTCCTCCATCACCAGCGACAGCTCATACATTCCGGCGCCGCCACCGCCGTACTCCTCCGGCAGATTCACGCCTAGAAAACCGAGTTTCCCTGCCTCCGACCATAATTCGTCGGTGTGCTCGTGGGCGCGAGCCTTTTTCAGGTAGTACTCGCTGCCGAAGTTGGACGCCCACTCGGCGACGGCCTTGCGCAGAGCCTGGCGTTCCTCGTTCTCGATGAAGCTGCTGTCGGTCACTGGGGATCTCCTTCTGATTGCGGCGCTTCGACTCTTGCCAGTACGGCGCCCACTTCGACTTGCTGACCGGTCTTGACGTCGAGTTCGGCGAGAACGCCGTCGACCGGTGCGGTGATGGTGTGTTCCATCTTCATGGCTTCCAGCCAGATCAGTGGTTGTCCGGCGGTGACGGTGTCGCCGACGGTGGCGCCGAGCCGGATGACGTTGCCGGGCATGGGGGCGACCAGCGAACCCTTTTCGACCGTCGAACCGGGCTCGGGGAAGCGCGGCAGCGCGATCAGGTGCACCGGTCCACGCGCGGAGTCGACGTAGACGTCGGGATCGCCTGTGCCGCAACGCCGCACCGAGAAGCTGTGGTCCACACCATCGGTCCTGAGCACCACGTCATCCGCGGTGGCCGACACCAGCTGCACCGAAGAATCCTCGGGAAGGACCAACCCGGTTCTGTCGAAACGGTATTGGATTCTGTGTTCGTTGCCTTCATCGTCGCTGTAGGGCTTGACCTGATAGCCCGACCGCAGGTTTCGCCAGCCGCTGGGGATCGCACCGAGAACCGGGGCGAGGGCGCGGTTGTGCGCGGCGTCGGCGAGGGCGGCGGCGATCGCCGACAGGCGTACGGTTGCGGCGTCGCCCAGCGGTGCGGATAGCTCCGCCAGCCCGTGCGTGTCGAAAAACGCTGTGTCGGTTGCGCCGTCGAGGAAGGCCGGGTGTCGCAGCACGTTCACCAGCAGATCGCGGTTGGTGCGTAGGCCGTGCACCCGGGCGCGGGTCAGCGCGTCGGCGAGGACCAGCGCCGCCTGACGGCGCGTCGGGGCGTAGGAGATGACCTTGGCTAGCATCGGGTCGTAGTGGATCGACACCGTGAATCCGTCGATGATCCCCGAATCCAGCCGGATGCCGGTTCGTCGCCCCAGCGAGTCGAACTCGGCACGCACCGCCGGCACCTCGAATGCGCGCACCACACCGGCCTGCGGCTGCCAGTTCTTGGCGGGATCTTCGGCGTAGAGCCGAGCCTCGATTGAATGACCCCGGGCGGCAGGGGGTTCGGCGTCGAGTTGGTCGCCGTCGGCCACTGCGAGCTGGAGCTCCACCAGGTCAAGGCCGGTGGTCTCCTCGGTCACCGGATGCTCGACCTGCAGCCGGGTGTTCATCTCGAGGAAGTAGAACTCGCCGTCGTCATCGGCCAGGAACTCCACCGTCCCGGCGCCGGTGTAGCCGATTGCGCCGGCGGCCAGCCGGGCCGCGTCGAAGAGTTTGGCGCGCATGCCCGGGGTGCGCTCCACCAGCGGGGAGGGGGCCTCTTCGATGATCTTCTGGTGGCGGCGCTGAATTGAGCATTCGCGTTCCCCGACGGCCCACACCGTGCCGTGGGTGTCGGCCATGACCTGCACCTCGATGTGGTGTCCGGTGGGCAGGTAGCGCTCGCAGAACACGGTCGGATCTCCGAAGGCGGATTGCGCTTCGCGGCGTGCTGCCTCGACTTCGGCTGGCAGGGAGGACAATTCGCGTACTACCCGCATGCCCCGGCCGCCGCCGCCCGCAGAGGCCTTGACCAGCACCGGCAGCTGCGCCTGGGTGACGGTGTCGGGATCGAGCTCGTCGAGAACGGGCACGCCGGCGGCGGCCATCAGCTTCTTGGACTCGATCTTGGAGCCCATCGCCCGCACGGCGTCGACCGGCGGCCCCACCCAGGTCAGTCCGGCGTCCTGGACGGCGGCCGCGAAATCGGCGTTCTCCGAAAGGAACCCGTACCCGGGATGGATCGCGTCGGCACCCGCGGCGCGGGCCGCGGCGATGATGGCCTCGGCATTGAGGTAGTCGTTGGTCTTGGGTAGGCGCACCCGGGCGTCGGCCTCAGCGACGTGCGGCGCACCGGCGTCCGGATCGGTGTAGACGGCGACGGTGCCCAGGCCGAGCCGTCGACACGTGGCGAACACCCGGCGCGCGATCTCGCCGCGGTTGGCTACCAGGACTCGGGAGATTCCCATGGGGCTCACATCCGGAAGACGCCGAAGTTCGACGTCCCCTTGATCGGGCCATTGGCGATGGCAGACAAACACATTCCCAGGACGGTGCGGGTGTCGCGGGGGTCGATCACCCCGTCGTCGTAGAGCATTCCGGACAACACCAGCGGCAGCGACTCCGCTTCGATCTGGCCTTCGACCGCGGCCCGCATCGCCGCGTCGGCCTCCTCGTCGACCTGTTGGCCCCGGGCTTCCGCGGCGGCGCGGGCCACGATTGACAGCACACCCGAAAGCTGTGCGCCGCCCATCACCGCGGACTTCGACGTCGGCCACGCGAACAGGAAGCGCGGATCGTAGGCGCGGCCGCACATGCCGTAGTGCCCCGCGCCGTAGGAGGCGCCGATCAGCAGCGAGATGTGCGGGACCGTCGAATTGGATACGGCGTTGATCATCATCGCGCCGTGCTTGATCATCCCGCCCTCTTCGTAGTCCTTGCCCACCATGTAGCCGGTGGTGTTGTGCAGGAACAGCAGTGGCGTGTTGGAGCGGTTGGCCAACTGGATGAACTGGGTGGCCTTTTGCGACTCCTCGCTGAACAGCACCCCACGCGCGTTGGCCAGGATCCCGATCGGATAGCCGTGCAGCTGAGCCCAGCCCGTCACCAGGGAGGATCCATACAGCGGCTTGAACTCGTCGAATTCGGAGCCGTCGACGATGCGGGCGATCACTTCACGGGGATCGAACGGGATGCGCAGATCCGCGGGAACGATGCCGATGAGCTCCTCGGTGTCGAACAGCGGCTCGGTGATCGGTTTGGGTTTCGGGCCCTGCTTGCCCCAATTGAGCCGGGCGATGATGCGGCGGCCGATGCGGATCGCGTCGAGTTCGTCGACGGCGAAGTAGTCCGCCAGACCCGAGACCCGGGCATGCATTTCGGCGCCGCCCAGCGATTCGTCATCGGATTCCTCGCCGGTGGCCATCTTCACCAGCGGGGGACCGGCGAGGAAAACCTTGGACCGTTCCTTGATCATCACCACGTGATCGGACATCCCGGGGACGTAGGCGCCGCCCGCGGTGGAGTTGCCGAATACCAATGCGATAGTGGGGATCCCGGCCGCCGAAAGCCGCGTCAGGTCGCGGAACATCCGCCCGCCGGGGATGAAGATCTCCTTCTGGGTGGGCAGGTCCGCGCCACCGGATTCCACGAGTGAGATCACCGGAAGCCGGTTCTCGAAGGCGATCTGGTTCGCCCGCAGGATCTTCTTCAGCGTCCATGGGTTGCTGGTGCCGCCTTTGACCGTGGGGTCGTTGGCGACGATCATGCATTCGACGCCTTCCACCACGCCGATGCCGGTGACGGTGCTGGCGCCGACCTTGAAGGCGCTGCCCCAGGCCGCCAGCGGGCTCAGCTCCAGGAAGGGGGAGTCCGCGTCGACGAGCAATTCGATGCGTTCGCGCGCGGTCAGCTTGCCGCGGTCATGATGGCGCTCAACATATTTGGGTCCACCGCCCGCCAGGGCGTTGGCCAGCTCGGCGTCGATCTCGTCGAGTTTGGTGATCGCCGCCGACGCCGCCTCGGTGAACACGGCGTCGTCGCGGTTGAGGGTGGACTGCAGCACGGTCATGACCGCCGCCCACGATGCAGAGCGAAGCGATGAGAAGGAGCCGGTGTGATCATGATTGGAATCCCAGGAGTTTGGCGGATAGTGCGGTCAGGATTTCGGTGGTTCCGCCGCCGATGCCCAAAATCCTCATGTCCCGGTATTGGCGCTCGACCTCGGATTCGGCCATGTAGCCCATCCCGCCGAACAGCTGGACGGCCTGGTTGGCGACCCATTCGCCGGCCTCGACGGCGGTGTTCTTCGCGAAACACACCTGCGGGATCAGATTCGTCTCGCCGGCGAGCTGGCGTTCGACCACGGTGCGCGAGTAGACGCGGGCCACGTCGATGCGTCGGGCCATCTCGGCCAGAGTGTTCTGCACCGACTGCCGCGAGATCAGCGGACGACCGAACGTCTCACGATCGCGACACCACTGCACCGTCAGGTCCAGGCAGCGCTGTGCGCTCGAATATGCCTGCGCGGCAAGCCCGATACGCTCCGCGACGAAGGCCTGGGCGATCTGGGCGAACCCGCTGTTCTCGGCGCCGACCAGGTTGGCCACCGGCACGCGGACGTCGGTATAGGACAGCTCGGCGGTGTCCGAGGACCGCCAGCCCATCTTGTCCAACTTGCGCGTCACTTCAAAGCCGGGTGCGCCCTTCTCGACCACGATCAACGAAACCCCAGCCGCGCCAGGGCCTCCGGTGCGCGCCGCGGTGACAACGTAGTCAGCGCGAACCCCGGAGGTGATGTAGGTCTTGGCGCCGTTGACGATGAAGTGGTCACCATCGCGGACGGCGGAGGTCCGCAGGTGCCCGACGTCGGAACCGCCGCCGGGCTCGGTGATGGCCAGCGAACCGATCTTCTCACCCGCCAGCGTCGGGCGGACGAACTCCTCGATGAGCCGCGCGTCGCCGGAGGCGATCATGTGGGGCACCGCGATGCCGCAGGTGAACAGCGACGCGAACACACCGCCCGGGGCCCCGGCCTGATGCATCTCCTCGCAGATGATCACCGCGTCGGCGCCGTCGCCGCCCCCGCCGCCGACCGATTCGGGAAAGCCCGCACCCAGCAGCCCGGCGGCCCCGGCGCTGCGGTGCAATTCGCGCGGCAGCTCGCCGCCGCGCTCCCATTCGTCGACGTGGGGCAGAATTTCGCGTTCTGCGAACGAGCGCACCGTCTTTCGCAGTTGCTCGCGCTCGGGCGTGGTCCAAAGATTCACAGGAGACTCTCCGGGATGTCGAGGTAGCGGCTGCGCAGCCATTCGCCCAGCCCCTTGGCTTGAGGATCGAATCGGGCCTGGTAGGCGACGCCCTGGCCGAGGATGCCGTCGATGACGAAGTTGACCGCCCGCAGATTCGGCAACAGGTGGCGGGTCACGCCGAAGTCCGCCGCCTCTGGCAACAGCTCCTTGAGTCGCTCGACGGTCAATGTGTGGGCCAGCCATCGCCATTGGTCGTCGGTGCGGGCCCAGACGCCGACGTTGGCGGATCCTCCCTTGTCGCCGCTGCGGGCCCCGGCGATGCGGCCCAGCGGCGCGCGCCGGGTCGGCCCGTCGGGTAGGGGTTCCGGAAGCGGTGGCGTAGCGGCTGGCGAGAGCTCCAAAGTGTCAGTGGCGCAGGGGATATCGATCCGGGTGCCGTCGGCGTGCACCGCGACGTGCGGCACCTGGTCGGCGTCGACGTAGCCGGGTGTGAACACGCCATAGACCTGGCCGTCGCCCGGCGGGGCGGTGACGTGGAATCCCGGGTAGCTGGCGAGCGCCAACTCCACTGCGGCCGAGGAGAATTGACGTCCGACGTTGGCGGGGTCGGGGTCGCGGACGACGCAGTGCAGCAACGCGCTGGCGGCTTCCTCAGTGTCGGCGTCGGCGTGGTCGGTGCGGGCCAGGGTCCACTCGAGTTCGGCGGGCTTGACAGTGAGCGCGGCGTCGAGTTGCCGGCGCACCAACTCGGCCTTGGCTTCGATGTCCAGGCCGGTGAGCACGAAGGTCATCGAGTTGCGGAATCCGCCGATGCTGTTCAGCGACACCTTGTAGGTGGGCGGCGGGGCTTCGCCGCGCACGCCGCTGATGCGCACCCGGTCGGGCCCGTCGGACGCGAGCTCGACGGTGTCCATCCGGGCGGTGACGTCGGGATTGGCGTAGCGCGCTCCGGTGATCTCGTAGAGCAGCTGGGCGGTGACGGTGTCGACGCTGACCAGACCGCCGGTGCCCGGGTGCTTGGTGATCACCGAGGATCCGTCGGCGTCGACCTCGGCCAGGGGAAAGCCGGCGTGGGTGAGGTCGGCGACTTCGGTGAAGAACGAGTAGTTGCCGCCGGTGGCCTGGACCCCACATTCGATGACGTGGCCGGCGACGACGGCGCCGGCGAGCCGGTCGTAGTCGGTGCGGTCCCAACCGAAGTGGGCGGCGGCCGCCCCGACGATCACCGAGGCGTCGGTGACCCGGCCGGTGACGACGACGTCGGCGCCGTCGGCCAGGCAGTCGACGATGCCCCAGGCACCCAGGTAGGCGTTCGCGGTCAGCGGGCTGCCCAGCCCCAGTTCCGCGGCGCGCGGCAACAGGTCGTCACCTTCCACGTGGGCGATTCGGGCGTCGATACCCAGGCGCTCCGTCAGGGCACGGATCGCGTCGGCCAGCCCGGCGGGGTTGAGGCCGCCGGCGTTGGCCACGATGCGGACCCCGCGGTCACGGGCCTCGCCCAGGCAGTCCTCGAGCTGGGTCAGAAAGGTCTTGGCGTAGCCGCGCTCGGGGTGCTTCATCCGGTCCCGGCCCAGGATCAGCATGGTGAGTTCGGCCAGGTAGTCGCCGGTGAGGTAGTCGACCTCGCCGCCGGTGAGCATTTCGCGCATGGCCGACAGCCGGTCGCCGTAGAACCCGGAGCAGTTCGCGATCCGGACGCCACCACCGGAAGCACCGGAAGCAGAGGCCATGCCCGTCCTCCATTCAGGGATTCACCGGTGAGACCCAACCAACCAACCGGTAGGTTATCGGGTACCGCGGGTGTCACGTCAAGGATCCCACTTCGGGGCGGGTGCGCCAGGGTCTTGCCCGGCATCGGAGCGCGCGGGCGTCCGTTTTGGCGACGAGCGGACCAGCGACTATCCTGATACCCGATCGTCGCCCGTTCAGCCTCCCGGCCACGCCGCGCGACATGCCGAACCGCAAGCCACATTGAGGAGTTAGGCCCGACCATGGCCGTACCCAAGCGCAGAATGTCGCGCGCGAACACCCGTAGCCGGCGCGCGCAGTGGAAGGCCGAGAAGACCGAACTCGTCGGTGTCACGGTCGCAGGTCAGCGGCACAAAGTGCCCCGCAGGCTGCTCAAGGCGGCCCGCCTCGGCCTGATCGACCTCGACCGCCGCTAGACCGACGGCGGGGGCCCGCCGCTAGCCCCTCACCGGCGCGCCTCTCAGGTCAGTCTCAGGCGGTGGGACGAAACTAGGGGCCGTGCGAATACTGGTCGTCGACGACGATCGCGCGGTGCGCGAGTCGCTACGTAGGTCGTTGTCCTTCAACGGCTACTCGGTCGAGTTGGCCCATGACGGGGTCGAAGCCCTCGAACTGATCGCCAGCGATCGCCCCGACGCGCTCGTCCTGGATGTGATGATGCCGCGGCTGGACGGCCTCGAGGTGTGCCGCCAGCTCCGCAGCACCGGTGATGACTTGCCGATCCTGGTGCTCACGGCGCGCGATTCGGTCTCCGAACGCGTCGCCGGCCTGGACGCCGGCGCGGACGACTATCTGCCGAAGCCGTTCGCCTTGGAAGAACTGCTGGCCCGGATGCGCGCGCTGCTGCGCCGGACCAAGCCGGAGGACGACGCCGAATCGGTGGCGATGAAGTTCTCCGATCTCACCCTCGACCCGGTGACCCGCGAGGTCACCCGCGGGGAGCGACGGATCAGCCTGACGCGCACCGAATTCGCATTGCTCGAGATGCTGATCGCCAATCCGCGCCGCGTGCTCACCCGCAGCCGCATCCTCGAGGAGGTCTGGGGATTCGACTTCCCCACTTCGGGCAATGCGCTGGAGGTCTATGTGGGCTATCTGCGCCGCAAGACCGAAGCCGATGGTGAGTCGCGGCTGATCCACACGGTGCGCGGGGTGGGTTACGTCCTTCGGGAGACGCCACCGTGATGCTGCAATCCCCACGATGATCAAGTTCCCCCGGCCACCGCGCCCACCCATGCGCCCACCGCTGCGCGCCACCCCGTCGCTGTCGTTGCGGTGGCGGGTGATGCTGCTGGCGATGTCGATGGTCGCGATGGTGGTGGTGCTGATGGCGTTCGCCGTCTACGCCGTGATTTCGGCCGCGCTGTACAGCGACATCGACAACCAGCTGCAAAGCCGGGCCCAGCTGTTGATCGCCAGCGGTTCGCTGGCCGCGGACCCCGGTAAAGCGATCGAAGGCACCGCCTACTCGGACGTCAACGCGATCCTGGTGAACCCGGGCCACGCGATCTACACCGCCCAGCAGCCCGGTCAGACGCTGCCGGTCGGCCCGCCGGAAAAGGCGGTCATCCACGGCGATCTGTTCATGTCGCGACGTACCGCCGGCGATCAGCGGATCCTCGCTGTCCACCTGCAGAACGGCACCTCGTTGCTGATCTCCAAGAGCCTCAAGCCGACCGAGGCGGTGATGAACAAACTGCGCTGGGTGCTGCTGATCGTCGGCGGTGTCGGGGTGGCCGTCGCCGCGGTCGCGGGCGGCATGGTGACCCGGGCCGGCCTGCGCCCGGTGGGTCGCCTGACCGAAGCCGCCGAACGCGTCGCGCGCACCGACGACCTGCGGCCCATACCCGTGTTCGGCAGCGACGAATTGGCCCGGCTCACCGAGTCGTTCAACCTGATGCTGCGGGCACTGGCCGAGTCGCGGGAGCGGCAGGCGCGGCTGGTCACCGACGCCGGGCACGAACTGCGCACCCCGCTGACGTCGCTGCGGACCAACGTCGAGCTGCTGATGGCGTCGATGGAACCGGGAGCGCCGCGGCTACCCGAGCAGGAGATGGTCGACCTGCGCGCCGACGTGCTGGCGCAGATCGAGGAATTGTCCACTCTGGTAGGCGATTTGGTGGACCTCACCCGCGACGACGCCGGCCAGGTGGTGCACGAACCCGTCGACATGTCCGAGGTGGTCGATCGCAGCCTCGAGCGAGTCAGGCGGCGCCGCAACGACATTCACTTCGACGTCGACGTGACGCCGTGGCAGATGTACGGCGACGCGGCCGGCCTCTCGCGTGCCGTCCTGAACCTGCTGGACAACGCGGCCAAGTGGAGCCCGCCCGGCGGCCACGTCGGCGTCACCATGCGACAACTCGACCCGTCGCACGCGGAGCTGGTGGTCGCCGACCACGGCCCCGGCATTCCGCCGCAAGAGCGCCGGCTGGTGTTCGAACGGTTCTATCGTTCGACGACGGCGCGGGCCATGCCCGGCTCCGGTCTTGGGCTGGCGATCGTCAAGAAGGTCGTGCTCAACCACGGCGGATTGCTGCGCGTCGAGGACACCGTCCCCGGCGGTCAACCCCCGGGTACCTCCTTCTATGTGCTGTTGCCCGGACGGCCACTGCCACCGACCGACCCGGAAAGCGGCCAGGTAGACGCCGCCACCGACCCAGGGGTTGCGGTGGCCGGCGACGCGGCGAACTCTCGGGAATCGGCGAACGTTATCTCAGTGGACTCTCAGTCCGCGCGGGCAAGGTAGGTCTGCGGCTACTGTTAAACCCAGCCGTCGACTTGCCGAAACACTGAGATAGAGGAAGAGCGACTTAGCGACATGACGAATGACCCGAGGTATTCGCCACCGCCGCAGCAGCCGGGATACCCTCCCGCGCCGAATCAGACTGCGCCCGTCCCGAGCCACGCGGGGCCCTCAGGCTATGCCCAGGGGCAACAGCAGCCGTACAACCAGCAGTTCGACTGGCGCTATCGGTCGCAGCCGTCGCAGCCCAGCCAGTTCCGTCCGCCCTACGAACCGTTCAGCACCACCGGGCCTGGCCGGATCGCTGGCGCCGGCCCGGTGCCCGGGGGCGCCGGCACGGCTCCGATTCCCGGCATGCTGCCCGGCATGACGGCCGCGCCGGAACCTCGAAAGCGTTCTCGCGCAGGACTTTTGACCGCCGGGGCGTTGGCCATCGCGGTGGTGTCGGCCGGTATCGGCGGCGCGGCCGCGACGGCCATCGAGCTTGGCGACCACGCGTCGGGCAACGGCGGCGGGCGCGTGGTGGGAGCGGCGCCCAGCGTGCCCGCCGCAAACATGCCACCGGGCAGCGTCGAACAGGTGGCCTCCAAGGTCGTGCCCAGCGTCGTGATGCTGGAGACCGATATCGGACGGCAGTCCGAAGAGGGCTCCGGGATCGTCCTGTCGACCGACGGGCTGATCCTGACCAACAACCACGTGGTCGCGGCCGCGGCGGGATCTCCCAAGGCTCCCGGGGGTCCTCCCGGGGCTCCGCCGCCTCCCGGCGGCCCGGGTGGCCCCACGCCGAAAACCACGGTGACCTTCTCTGACGGTCGCACCGCCCCGTTCACGGTGGTCGGTACCGACCCCACCAGCGACATCGCCGTGATTCGGGTGCAGGGCATGTCCGGGCTCACGCCCATCTCGCTGGGCTCCTCGTCGGATCTGCATGTCGGTCAGCCGGTGGTGGCGATCGGGTCGCCGTTGGGCCTGTCGGGCACCGTGACCACCGGCATCGTGAGCGCGCTGAACCGGCCGGTGTCCACGACGGGTGAGTCGGGCAACCAAAACACCGTGCTGGACGCGATTCAGACCGATGCCGCGATCAACCCCGGTAACTCCGGCGGCGCGTTGGTCAACATGAGCGGCCAGCTGGTGGGCGTCAACTCGGCCATCGCCACCCTGGGTGGTGAGTCGCCGGACGCCCAGAGTGGTTCGATCGGCCTTGGCTTCGCGATACCGGTCGACCAGGCCAAGCGCATCGCCGACGAGCTGATCGCTACGGGCAAGGCGTCGCACGCCTCGCTCGGTGTCCAGGTGACCAGCGACAAGGGCACCCCGGGCGCCAAGGTCGTCGACGTCGTCGCGGGCGGCGCCGCCGCGGCCGCCGGCGTGCCCAAGAACGTGGTCGTCACCAAGGTCGACGACCGCCCGATCAACAGCGCCGACGCGCTGGTGGCCGCGGTGCGGTCGCGGGCGCCCGGCGACAAGATCACGCTGACCTTCCAAGACCCCGCCGGCGGCGGCAGCCGGACTTTGCCCGTCACTCTCGGAAAGGCGGACCAATAGTGAGAGTGGACGAACCCTCGGCGACGGGGCTGTCGGAGCTCGGATATACGGTTGCACCCATGGAAACGGGGGCGGAGTTGGTAGTGGGTCGGGCTCTGGTCGTGGTGGTCGACGATCGCACCGCGCACGGAGACGAGGACCATAGCGGCCCGTTGGTCACCGAGCTGCTGACCGAGGCGGGATTCGTCGTCGACGGTGTGGTGGCGGTGGCCGCCGACGAGGTCGAGATCCGCAATGCGCTGAACACCGCCGTGATCGGCGGGGTGGATCTGGTCGTCTCGGTCGGCGGGACGGGAGTCACCCCACGCGACGTCACCCCGGAGGCCACCCGCGAGATCCTGGATCGCGAAATCCTCGGCATCGCAGAGGCGATCCGCGGTTCGGGGCTGTCCGCGGGCATCGTCGATGCCGGGCTGTCACGCGGTCTGGCCGGGGTCTCCGGCAGTACGTTGGTGGTCAACCTGGCCGGCTCCCGCTATGCGGTGCGTGACGGAATGGCGACGCTGAATCCGTTGGCGGCCCAGATCATCGGGCAGCTGTCGAGCCTCGAGATCTAAGTCCGGGACCCAAAACGGGTCACTGCGATTCGGCCTCCGCGCGCGGCCCGTGCTCCGGTGGGGGCGTGGTCGTCACACTCCCGTGCTTGCCCGACGAGTCGCCGTTGGTTTGCGAGAGCAGGTCGCGGATTTCGGTGAGCAGGACGACCTGCGCGTCGTCGGCCGGCTCCACCTCCCCGCGTTTGCGCAGCGTGGTGTACGGCAGCACGACCAGGAAGTAGACGACCGCGGCGATGATGATGAAGTTGATCGCGGCGGACAGAACGTTGTTCAGGTCGATGGTCTGGCCGCCACCGATGCCGATCCGCAGGATGCCGAGATTGGATTGCTGGTTGACGCCGATCCGGTTGATCAACGGCTTGATGATGCTGTCGGTGAACTGCGTGACCAATGCGGTGAAGGCAGTACCGATGACCACCGCGGTAGACAGGTCGACGATGTTGCCCCTCGAGAGAAACTCCTTGAACCCTTTGAGCATTGGGAATGGCCTTTCTGGGACTGGACAGAGTTTGCTGCAGGCCGCGTGACCCCCCGTGGTCACGTACTCAGTGCAGGGTGAGCGTCACCGTCTGGCCCAGCGCCGAGCCCGCCACCGTGTTCGCCACACGAGCCGGCAGCGCAACCAACACTACGCGGTCACCGTCGGTGGCCTGGAGTTTTTCCTTGGCCGACACGAGCACTACGACGGCGTCGGTGGCCACCACCTTGGGGGCGGCGTGGGCGGTTTCCGGCGCACCGGTTGCCGGGGCGGCCAACACGTCGACCACGTCCCCGGCCCGAACGAGGTCGATCAAGGCGCCGTCCGCCAGATGCAGCGGCACGATGCGCGCCCCCGGTCCCGCCTGCGACGCGATGGCCGCGTCGGCCAGGCGGCTGCCCAGTAGCCGGACGTCGGTGAGCACCTCGCCGCGCCGGGCCGGGCCGGCCAGCGTCGAACCCACCACCGCGTCCACCTCAGCGCGTGCGCCGTCGGGAACTGTTGAGGCCAAACGCTTTTCGAGTCGAACATCGGCGGCCGTCAACGCGGTGCCGGGCCGCAGGTCGTGGTCGGCGACCACCACCTGCGTGTAGTCACCGGCGGGATTGGAGCGCAGCGCGGCGATTGCGGCCAGCACGACCAGCCCGCCCGCGGCGACACGGCGCGCCAGCACGGTGCGAGTCCAGTCCGGCCGCAACCACAGCGACAGACGGCTCAATGCGCTTGGGTTCAGCGATGATTCGCCCACGCCGCAACGGTAGGCGCAACGCGGCACCCGAGTCGCCGCTCAGCGACGTCGGTGTGGATAACCCTCAGTTGGTGGCTGCGGCGGCGGACGGTGTCGAGCTGCTGCTCGACTTCTCACTCGAGCCCGACTTGTCACTGGAACTGGACTTTTCGCTCGAGCCCGAGCTCGATCCCGAGTCGCTCGACGAGGAACCATTGGTGGAGCTGCTCGACTTCTTGCCGGATTCGCGGCTGTCGGTGCGGTAGAAACCGCTGCCCTTGAACACCACTCCGACGGAATTGAAGCGCTTGCGCAGCCGACCGGAGCAGCGCTCGCACGTGGTCAGCGCGTCGTCGGTGAAGGCCTGCACGATGTCGAAGCGATCGTCGCACTCGGTGCATTGATAGCTGTAAGTCGGCACGAAAACCTCCGGATGATTGCAAACCTGGTTAGCACTCTAGCGTCTCAAGTGCTAGAACCGCCACGTGACGTGTCTCATTCCCGACATGTCAGTGCGAATCGAGGGCGATCAGACCTTGCCGCGGCGTGAGGGCATGGGTCATGGGGACGTCGTGCGGACCGGACGGGATCTCGTCGAGCAATTCCGCATCGCGGACGAGCGCGACCAGTGGCGCTCGGGGGTCGCGGTCGCCCAGCGAGCGGTCGTAGAAACCCCGGCCGCGACCCAACCGCACGCCGCCGCGGTCGACGGCCAGCGCCGGCACCAGCACCAGGGCGGCTTCCGCCAGGGCCGACGCCGGCAGCCACGGCTGCGGGGGCTCGAGCAATCCCCACCGGCCGGTGGTCAGCGTGCCGGGCCGGTATTCGCCCCAGGACAGCGGCAACGGTGTGTTGTCGGCGGTGGTGCGCGCAACGGGCAGCAGTACTCGTCCGGCGCGCCGCAGCAACATGTCCAGCAGCTCGATAGATCCCGGCTCGGTGCCCACCGGGACGTAGGCGCAGACCGTGCTGCCGCTGGCCACAACGCTTCCCGGGGCTTCCAGTTGTTCCCGCAGCAGGTCCGCCTCGGTGGCCCGAACGTCATCGGCAACGCGGCGCCGGGCCGCGAGTAGCTGTTCGCGCAACGCGGCCTTGCCCGTGGTTGCCATGCGTCAACCATGACAGCCGGGACTTTGCCCGCGCCACATCGACTCGGCAACGAGGATGCGGGTTATCGTGTGAACAATGTCATGCCCAAACGTGGTGGTGCCACGCACGGCTGTGGTGCCCGCCGCCGGTCTCGGTACCCGCTTCTTGCCGGCGACCAAAACGGTGCCCAAGGAACTGCTGCCGGTGGTCGATACCCCGGGCATAGAGCTGGTCGCCGCCGAGGCGGCCGAGGCCGGCGCCGAACGCCTGATGATCATCACCTCCGAGGGCAAGGACGGCGTCGTCGCGCACTTCGTCGAAGACCTGGTGCTGGAAAGCACGTTGGAGGAGCGCGGCAAGACCGCGATGCTCGACAAGGTCCGCCGCGCGCCGCGACTGATCAAGGTCGAGTCCGTCGTGCAGAGCGAACCGCTGGGGCTGGGCCACGCGATCGGGTGTGTGGAATCGCGGCTGTCCGACGACGAGGACGCGATCGCGGTGCTGCTGCCCGACGACTTGGTGCTACCGACCGGCGTGCTGGGCACGATGTCGAAGGTGCGGGCCCACTACGGCGGGACCGTGTTGTGCGCCATCGAGGTCACTCCCGAAGAGATCAGCGCCTACGGGGTTTTCGACGTCGAGCCGGTGCCCGACGATGACAACCCCGACGTGCTGCGGGTCAAGAGCATGGTCGAGAAACCCAAGGCCGACGACGCGCCATCGCTGTTCGCCGCGGCGGGACGGTACGTGCTCGACCGCGCCATCTTTGACGCGTTGCGCCGCATCGAGCGCGGGGCCGGCGGCGAAGTGCAACTCACCGATGGAATCGCGCTGCTGATTTCGGAGGGCCACCCGGTGCATGTGGTCGTGCACCGCGGATCTCGACACGACTTGGGAAATCCTGGCGGCTACCTCAAGGCTGCGGTTGACTTTGCATTGGATCGTGACGACTACGGCCCGGATTTGCGGCAATGGTTGGTGGCGCGATTGGGCCTGGCCGAGCGGTAGCCCGGCCGGCGGGCCGCCCGTCGTCTGGCATTGAGGGCGACGCCCGTCAGGGCATCGAGGGCAGAGAGGCGCGCTGTGCGTTCGGTGGAAGAGCAGCAGGCCCGGATCACGGCTGCCGCGGTGGCCCCGCGGCCCATCCGTGTGGCGATCGCCGAGGCGCAGGGGTTGATGTGCGCCGAAGAAGTGGTGACCGAACGCCCGATGCCCGGTTTCGATCAGGCCGCGATCGATGGCTATGCGGTGCGCAGTGTCGACGTCCTCGGGGTCGGCGAGGTGGGCAACGACAGCCTCCCCGCGCCGATCGACGACTCACCCGAGAACGACGCCCGCGACGGGCTGGTGTTGCCGGTGATGGGCCTCGTCGAGGCGGGTTCGCGCACCCCGAGCCGCTTGCAGCCACGCCAGGCCGTCCGGGTGCAAACCGGGGCCCCGCTGCCCACCCTGGCCGACGCGGTCCTGCCGCTGCGGTGGACCGACGGCGGGACGTCGCGCGTGCGGATCTACCGCGGGGCGCCATCGGGTGCCTACGTGCGCCGCGCCGGCGACGACGTCCAACCCGGTGACGTCGCGGTGCGCGCCGGAACGGTGATCGGCGCAGCCCAGGTCGGGCTGCTGGCCGCGGTCGGTCGTGAACGGGTGCTGGTCCATCCGCGACCGCGGGTCACGATCATGGCGCTGGGCGGCGAGCTGGTCGACATCTCCCGCACCCCGGGAAACGGGCAGGTCTACGACGTCAACTCCTATGCGCTGGCGGCGGCGGCCCGCGATGCCGGTGCCGAGGTCAACCGCGTGGGCATCGTCGGCGGCGGTCCCAAGGAGCTTCGTGACATCGTCGAGGGCCAGATCAATCGCGCCGAGGTCATCGTCGTCGCCGGGGCGGTCGGGGGCGCCGCGGCCGAGGTGGTGCGCTCGGTGCTCTCGGAGCTCGGCGAGGTCGAGGTCGTGCGGGTCGCGATGCATCCCGGGTCCGTTCAGGGCTTCGGCCAGCTGGGCCGCGAGGGGGTTCCCACGTTCCTGTTGCCGGCCAATCCGGTGAGCGCGCTGGTGGTCTTCGAAGTGATGGTGCGCCCGCTGATCCGGTTGTCGCTGGGCAAGCGTCAGCCGATGCGCCGCATCGTGCAGGCCCGCACCCTGTCGCCCATCACGTCGGTGGCCGGGCGCAAGGGTTACCTGCGCGGCCAACTGATGCGCGACCAGGAGAGTGGGGAGTATCTGGTACAGGCCCTCGGCGGCGCACCGGGCGCGTCGTCGCACCTGCTGGCCACCCTGGCCGAAGCCAACTGCCTGGTGGTGGTGCCCAGTGGCGCCGAGCAGATCCGCACGGGCGAAATCGTCGACGTCGCCTTCCTGGCTCAGCGCGGCTGAGCGGAACGACTGCGTCCATGGTGAACCTGTTGCGCTCCACTTCTCGTCATCCGGGTTGGCCGATGAGCGTTGGGCCACTGCGGGTTCCGGCCGGGGTGGTCCGGCTGCGGGCAGTGCGGCTGCGCGACGGCGCGCAGTGGAGCCGCATCCGGCTGAGCGATCGCGCGCATCTGGAACCGTGGGAGCCCAGTTCCGAGGGTGACTGGACGGCCCGGCATGCCGTCGCCGCCTGGCCGGCGCTGTGTTCCGGCCTGCGCGCGGAGGCGCGGCAGGGACGGATGTTGCCCTACGTCATCGAACTCGACGGGCAGTTCTGCGGCCAGCTGACGGTCGGCAACGTCACCCACGGCGCGTTGCGGTCGGCGTGGATCGGCTACTGGGTGCCGCGCTCGGCCACCGGCGGCGGGGTGGCGACGGCGGCCTTGGCGCTGGGGCTCGATCATTGCTTCGGGCCGGTGATGTTGCACCGGGTGGAGGCCACCGTGCGCCCGGAAAACGCCGCGAGCCGGGCCGTGTTGGCAAAGGTGGGGTTTCGCCAGGAGGGCGTGTTGCAGCGCTATCTGGAAGTCGACAAGGCGTGGCGCGATCACCTGTTGATGGCCATCACCGTCGAGGAGGTCTCTGGATCGGTGGCATCGGCGCTGGTCCGTGCCGGTAACGCAAGTTGGGCGTGACCGCCGCCGATTGATTGCGCATTTCGGTGACGCTCCGAAGAGACCAAATTTATGCCGATTTGGGACTAGCGCGACACGAGTGACTCGTGGTGCTTGTGGGAGGCAAATTACAGGTGTGTAATTGTCCTGGTCGTCATGACCCGGCCGCGTTGGCCACCGATGGGCTTCGCGGGGGATGAGAACCACAGAGAGCAGGTCATCATGCCAAGCATCCCGCAGTCATTGTTGTGGATATCGCTCGTGGTGCTGTGGCTGTTCGTCTTGGTGCCGATGCTCGTCAGCAAACGTGACGCCGTGCGGCGCACCAGCGACGTAGCCTTGGCGACCCGAGTCCTCAACGGCGGGGCCAACTCCCGGCTGATCAAGCGCAGCGGTCCGGCCGCCGGCCACCGCAGCGATCCCGACTGGCAGCCGCCGGAAGACTCGGCCGACACCGACCTGGACGAGGAGCACTCCGGGGACGATGACCGGGAGATGGACGACGACGCCGACACCGACGAGCTGAGCCGCCGGCGCCCGGTGGTCATGAAGATGGCCGTCGCCGAAACCGCCGAGGAGCCGGACTATCTTGACGTCGACGTCGTCGAGGATTCGGCCGCACTTCCGGTGGGGGCCAGCGGTTCTGCGACCGGAGACCTCGACGACGAACCCACCGGGCCCGTCGCGGACGACGTCGACACCGAGGCCACCGAGGCCGTCGCCAAACACGACGACGAGGACCGCTACGAATACGTCGAGGACTCGTCCGGATTGGAGCCCGCCGCCGACGCCGACGACGCCGACGACGAGGTACCCGCACCACTTCCGCGCAACGCCGCCCGGAGGCGCCGCCTCGACGCCAAGACCGCCGCCGCGGTCAGCGCCCGCAAGTACGCGTTCCGCAAGAAGGTCTTGATGGCGATGGCGGTCTTTTTGATCGGCTCGGCCACCGCGGCGTTCAAGGTCTCGCCGAGCGCCTGGTGGGTGTGTGGCAGCGCGATCGGCATCACCCTGCTGTACCTGGGTTACCTGCGCCGCCAGACGCGCATCGAAGAGAAGGTGCGCCGCCGCCGTGCGCAGCGGATGGCGCGGGCGCGCCTCGGCGTCGAGAACGCCTACGACCGCGACTACGACGTGGTCCCGTCGCGGCTGCGGCGCCCCGGCGCGGTGGTGCTGGAAATCGACGACGAGGACCCCGTCTTCGAGCACCTGGACTACGCGATGGCGATGCGGACCTACGGTTGGCCCCGGGACTTGCCGCGCGCCGTCGGCGAATAGTGCTCGCGTTTCGGCGGTGGGTGCCGCGGCTGGTAGCCTGCTAGCGATCAGGGGCTATGGCGCAGTTGGTAGCGCGACTCGTTCGCATCGAGTAGGTCAGGGGTTCGATTCCCCTTAGCTCCACAAAATACGGCCCAGCGTCTTTGATGGCTTGTCCAGCGGTCGGACGAAGTCGCGTTCTCCGAAAGCAGAGTGAAGCGCTCAGCGTCCCGCGGCGCGATCGTCGTCGAACCCCTCATCCCAGTGGACCCATTCGGGCAGCGGGGTATTGGGCATGGTGCCGTGCGCGCACGCTTCGTAGCCGGATTGGCCGGCGTACTCCTTCCACCGTGGGTCCAGTCGATTCGCTCGTGAGCGTCTGACGCCCCGGGTGATCGGGGCGACCGTACCACCGACGATGAACGCGATCACCGCAACCTTGAAGACCAGCAATAACATCGCCATAGTCTTGCTGGACTCCTAATGCTTTGGGTGGCTTGGTGATTTCACCGGCTAATACACCTGACTTCCGTGCGGCGAGAGCCGGAAGCCGTGCGTCACACGGCGGTCCCAACCCATGTTTTGGAGCTCGCATGCGAGCAGATCATCGGTGCCTGCTGCACATACCGCATCGTTCACGCTCTGATCGCCGGGACGACCGCCCGGAACCACGATCTTTTGTCCTGTCGCCAGCAGGTGGTAACTCGCGGGATCGACGTTTTTCCGATCCGTGGGCCCGTCCATATATGTTTCTTGCTCCTTGAGGTCGCCGTGGCTGAAGAACGAATACACCGCCTCCTCAGGTGAAACAGGTCCGGTGGTGATCGGCGCGAGGCTTCCCTTTTCGAAGCGCCACTGAGAGACCCTCGCGGAGTTGATATTTGGGGGCACCCCTGGAAGCGCTCCCCAGCAGTCGATTGCCGCGCCGTATTGGAACGAGTGCGGGCCGTCATAGATCCGGCACCGCACGCCGCTGCTCGTCCTGAACTGCACTCCATTCCACCCGTAAGTCTCGAAGGTGTGATAGTCGAGCATGTTCACCGGCTTGTAGTCGTCGAAATTGACCGCCGGCGGATTGGTGCAGCATGCAGGTTTCTGATGACACGCCGCCACCCCCGCAGCGGCGACGAGTACCGTCCCGGCTGCCACGACAACGCCACGCATATCGATGCACCTCCCGGCTGAAGTGGGCACAGCCTCGATCACCGACCACTACCTTTTGTCGCTCAACACCACCATTAAGCGACAACGCATGACGCGACGCCAATCACCACAAGCCGTCAGGTGCCGAAGGCGATGGGGAGTGTCTCCGGACCGCTAAGTCCGACGACCGGCTTCCAGGGCGACGGCCCGGCCTTGCGCGGGCTGGCGATTCGACGAGTGACGGCTTTCAGCGCTTCGGCGATTTCGCGCCGCGCCAGGTTCGCGCCGAGACAGTAGTGCACGCCGGCGCCGAAATTGAGTACGGGCGGCAATCCTTCGCGGGTGATGTCGAATCGGTTGGGGTCGTCGTAGGTCGCCGGATCGCGGTTGGCCGCAGCGGTATTCGCGAAAACCAGCGTTCCCTGGGGGAAGTGGACCCCGGCGAGTTCGACGTCCTCGGCCACGACGCGTAACAACGATGTGGCGATCGGGGAATGACGCAGGGTCTCCTCGACGGCGGTCATCGCCAACTCGGGGGCGTTTCGCAAGAGCTCCCATTGGCCGGGGTGCTCGCAGAGCACCCCGATGGATGCGGCCACCTGGTTGCGCGTCGTGTCTGTGCCCGCGAGGAGCAGGGCCGCGGCGAGCATGCGCAACTCCCCGGCGTCGAGTCGGTCCCCGTCGTGCTCGGCGCGGATCAGGTCGGAGAGCAGGTCGTCGGTCAGGGTGTGGCGGCGCCGGGCGATCATGTCGTCGACGTAGTCGTCGAGTTCGCCCCAGGCGCGCATCACGGCTGGCTCGTCGTCGGCGGTGAAGGTGAAGTTGAACGCCTTGAAGATATCGTCGGCCCACAGCGAAAACCGTTGCCAGTCTTCCCGGGGCGCGCCTAGCAGGGCGCAGATGACGGGCACGGGATAAGGACGCGCGATGTCGGTGACGACGTCGCAGTGGCCCCGGCGGCTGATCGGTTCGACGAGCTCGTCGATGACCTCGGTGATCGTGGCGTGCAGGCGGTCGACCGCGCGGGGCGTGAACGCCTTCGACACGACGCCGCGGACACGCTGGTGCTTGGCACCCTCCATGCCCAGCAACGAATTGACGACCTTGTCCCAGAGCGGGCCGGAGGTGATGCCCTGTACGGCGAGGATGTAGCCGGGTGGGATCTGAAACCGACTGTCTCGCAGCAGAGTTCGCACATGTTCGTACGAGAGCACCTCGGGGCCGTAGGGCCCCAGCGCGATCGGTGCGAGTCGCTGCGCCGCCAACAGTTGCGGATAGACCTGCTCGGGCGTGGCGGTGGCGACGTCGTACTCGATGGTCGGCAAGCCCGCATCGAACACGCTCGGGCTGGAGATGCTGACGGGCATTCGCCCCCTCCGTATCAGCTTTGGGCCGGATAAGCGGCAGTTGGCTGTCACTTCGTCCGATCTTAAGCCATCGCCCCAGCGCCCGTTCCGGACGAATCGGAGGCGTCTCGAGCCGGTGACGGTACGGCGTGTCGCGGTTTCGCGGCCAGCCAGTTCTGAGACCGTTGGACATACTCGCGATGCAACGCAAGGAGGCGGCGTGAGCCCGACTCAGGTTTTCTTCGTGTCAGCTCTCGTCGTCATGCTGGTAGTCGCAATCGCGGCAATCAAGCTCTCCGGAAAGCTGTTCCACCCTGAAGCGACCCTGGCGATTGTCTTGACGGTGATTACCGTCGCAGGCTGGGTCTGGCGGATGCCACGCGGCTGGTTCACGATCTCGCAAATCGCTTGGCGCTACCGGTTGAAGACTTCTCAGGTCTGCGAAATCGCGGACAAGCTCGGTATGACGACCTTCAACCGTGGTGCGCTGGTCGCGCCCTCCCAGCGGAAGAAGATGCATCCCGAGCTGATGCGTCTGAAGAAGCGCAAGGCGGTGCGCGAGCCGAGGGCGCCGAAAAACACCCGATTGGCCTACCAATGCTCAGCCGGGCCGCCTGATTTCCTGGGCGAGGCCGAACGCTTGCAGTTCTCCGACGAGGAGCTACTGCGACATCTACATCCGAGCATTGCCCATGTGGTGGCAGACGTCGAGGACGAGGCGGTCTGACGAAATCAGATAAACCCCGTAGGTCCCACCGAGGGCGGTGCTCTAGATTCTCTGAGTGATTCGCGGCGACGCCGCCGCGGGTTCAGGGGGAGCTTTGCCAATGGTGAGATCGAGGACCACTCTGCGATCCAGGCGCAAACCTGCGCGACGCGTCCGCAAGACCAGCCCGTCGCCGTTCACACCGGAGTGGACGCCGCCCCCGGCCACCTACGGCGTGGGCGTGCGGCACAACGTCGCCGTGCCGATGAGCGACGGTGTCGATCTGCGGGCCGATATCCACTACCCCACGGTGCCCGAGACCGGACGCGCCGCCGAGGGCCCGTTTCCCGTCTTGCTGTCGATCACGCCCTACGGAAAGAAGGCGCCGCCGCCGGCCGCGCAGATCGGCGGCGGCGCGGCCCCCTACCTGATCAAGCGCGGCTACATCGAGGTGATGGTCGACGTTCGCGGGACCGGTTCCTCGGGCGGGTCGTTCGAGATGTGCGGCGAGCGGCAGACGCAGGACGGGGTCGAGTTGGTGCAGTGGGCGTCGACGCTGCCCAACACCAACGGCCGCGTCGGCATGGTGGGGCTGTCCTACCTGGCGATCAACCAGCTGTTTACCGCGGCCGCCGTCGGCCCGGACTCGCCGCTCAAAGCGATCTTCCCGGTGATGGCCGCCCGCGATTTCTACCGCGACGCCGCCACCATGGGCGGCGTCCCGCACCTGCACGCGGTGCGCGGATACGGGTCGGTCTACACGCTGCTCAACGTGGTCAACCCGACGCTGGAGTGGCTGGCCCGCGGCGGCCACGAGCGCCCGCGCTCCGGCGGCCTCGCCGCGGTTCGCCAGCGTGGACGCGACCAGCGGCGCTACTTCCGACCCCTGATCGCCGAGGTGGTCGCCGGCGGCGAGACCGCCTACGACGGCCCGTTTTGGGACGCGATGAGTCCGGGGCTGGTCCTCTCCAAGGTCGCCGCCAACGGCGTCGCGACCTTCCTCGTCGGCGGATGGCACGACGCGTTCCAGCGCGGGGCCCCGCTGAACTACGCGGCGCTGCAGAACGCGGCCGTCGGCCGGCCGGACGACGCACCGATGGAACCCGGCCAGCCGGTGTCGGATCGAATCCGATTGATGATGGGCCCGTGGTATCACGTGTCGAACCACGGCGGCCTGCACCTTCCCGCGCTGCAGTTGCGCTGGTTCGAGCATTGGCTCAAAGACGATGCGCGCGCGGCGATTTCGGGAAAGCCGCTGACGTTCCAGGCGATCGGAAGCTCGAACTGGTATCGCGCCGACAACTATCCGCTCGCCGAGGCGGCGCCCACCCGCTTCTACCTGTCCGACGCGGGTCGGTTGAGTTCGGATGCCTCGCCGCAGACCAGCGTGGCGCCGCTCACCTATGTGGCGCGCGGACCCCTGTCCGGTCGCAGCCTGGAGCAGTGGTCGCTGGGGTTGAGCAGCTTCATGTTCTCCCAGCGCGGCCGCACCATCCGCTACGACCAGGACAACCGCCGTTTGCAGCGCGGGGCGCTGTGCTACACCACCGAGCCGTTCGGTCAGGCGAAGCTGGTGGCCGGGCCGATCGCACTGACCGTCCACGCGACAGCCACCACCACCGAGACGGTGTGGGTCGCCCACCTCGATGCGGTCGCCCCCGACGGCGCCAGCCGCCCGCTGACCCAGGGCGCCCTACTCGGCTCGCACCGAAAGCTCGACCCCGACCGCACGTGGTATCTGCCCGATGGCACCGTTCTGCGCCCGCAGCACCTCAGCACCCGAGCGGCCGCGCAGCCCGTCGTGCCCGGGGAGCTCACCCGCTATGACGTCGAAATCTTTCCGACGGCCGCGTTGATCGACGCGGGCCACCGACTGCGCCTGACGATCACCACCTATGACTTTCCGCATCTGGTGCCCAGCAAGCCGGCCCGCCGAGCGTTGGTGGGCGGGCGCTATCAACTGCACCAGGGCGGGCCGACGCCGTCGCACCTCCTCGTCCCGTTGGCAGACCCGGACGACCTGAGCTGAACGGGTCGCCAAACGTGACCCGCGATTCACGGGCAGGTAGCTAGCGTTCGACGGCGGCGTGGGCCCGCACCGACGGTGCGATCCAGTCGTCGAGAAACCTGCGCAACTCCAGGCTGGTGCGCGGTGGGCGACCCGGATCCACGATGAGTGACTGCAGTGTGCGCAGCATGACCTCGACCAGTTCGTCGAACCTGCCGTCGGCGAAACCCGCTGCGGCCCAATTGACCTCGAATCGCCGCAGGATGGAGCGGCCGAACGAAATGGCCATGTCCGAGGTCACGCCCGCGGTGAACGCGCTGGCCTTGCCGGGCTGGAACACCAGGCTCAGGTACTTGTCGTGGGCGAGTTGTTCGAAGGTGTACGCGATCCCCTCCACCACCGCCTCGGTGGGGTCGGTGATCGAACCCAGATGCGCCGCAAGCCGATCCAGAAACCCGTCGACCGACGACAGCGCCGCCGCGCCCAAAAGCGCCTCGTGGGTGGGGAAGTACCGGTAGATCGTCTGCCGGGTCACGCCGAGCGTCGACGCGACCTCCGAGACGCTCACCGTCCCGCGCTCGTCGATCGCCCGTCGCGTCGCGGACAGGATGCGCGCCACCGCCTCATCGTCATCGGCCGGGATGTCCCCCGACCAGCCGTGCCGGCGCATGGCGTGATCGTCGCACACGTCAGCCCCCGACCTTGACAATACAAACGATAGTGATTGTATGGTCCAAACGAAACCCGGCGAAGGAGACGAGGGTGACGACGATCGACCGCCCGGTGAGCGGCACCGACGAGACGTTGACGCGGCGGGGCCTGCGCCACGCCCTGGAGAAGACGACCGACTTGGCCGAGCGGGAACTGCGGGTGCCGCTGCACTACTACCGCGACCCCAAGATCACCGAAATCGAGGAGTCGCAGATCCTGCGCCGGGTGCCGCTGGCCATCGTCCCGTCGGCGCAGGTGGCGAACACGAACGACTACGTCGTGCGCTCGGTGCTCGGTGACTCGCTGCTGGTGACCCGCGACCGCTTCGGCGCCAGCCACGTCTTGCTCAACTACTGCCGGCACCGGGGCGCGATGCCGGCCTGCGGCTCGGGCAACGCCTCGCGCTTCGTGTGCCCGTACCACGCCTGGACGTATAAGAACACCGGCG
Source organism: Mycobacterium sp. NTMscope_MAC_269 (assembly GCF_976985695.1). Taxonomy (NCBI): domain Bacteria; kingdom Bacillati; phylum Actinomycetota; class Actinomycetes; order Mycobacteriales; family Mycobacteriaceae; genus Mycobacterium; species Mycobacterium sp. NTMscope_MAC_269. The sequence goes on along the minus strand of NZ_OZ335668.1, from coordinate 3,255,382 downwards.
AACTGTTCACCGTCCCGGGCAAGGCCGGCTTCGACTCGATGGACACCAAGGACTACGGCCTGGTCGAGCTGCCCTCCGAGGAGCGGCACGGCTTCATCTGGGCGGTGCTGATCGCCGGCGCGACCATCGATCTGGACGCCCATCTCGGCGATTTCGGCGCCGAGCTGGCGCTGTGGAACTACGGGTCCTACGGCTATCACACCGAGCGCGAATTCGTCTCCGACGTCTCGTGGAAGGGCGCCCTGGAGGCGTTCGCCGAGGGCTACCACTTCCCGTACGTCCACGGCGAGAGCCTGATCGGGCAGAACACCCTGGCCAACACGATGGTCTACGACGAATTCGGCAAGCACCACCGGATCGGGTTTCCCTTCACCTGGATCACCAACGCGCACACCGATCCGGCGGCCTCGCTGGACCCCGTGGCGAACATGGGGGTGATCTACTGGGTGTATCCGAACCTCATCCTGGCCAACAGCCCGGTGGGGGTGGAGATCATCGACATGCTGCCCGCCGGCGAGCCGACCCGGTGCACGGTGCGCCACTCGTGGATGGGGCGGATCCCCGCCACCAACGACGAGATGAGAGCGGCCTACGACGCGGTCTTCGAGGGGGTGCACGCGGCGGTTCGCGACGAGGACTTCGCGATGCTGCCCCAGTGCGGCGAGGGCGTCCGGCACGGCCAGCACGACCACATGATCATCGGCCGCAACGAAATCGCCGTCCAGCACATGATCAAGGTGTTTGCCCAGGAACTCGGCGTCGCGCTCGCCTGACGTCATTGGGGTGTTGGGCGTAGCCGCAGGCCACCGCGGGTACTGATCCTCTGAACCCGATGACGGAGAGGATTCCATGGCGCACCCGGACCGCGACGCCACCGACCACTTGCTGCAGGAACTTCTGTGGACCTATGGACCGTGCGGGCAGGAGGACGAGGTCCGCGCCGTCATCGCCCGCGAACTGCGGCCGGTCGTCGACGACATGTGGACCGACGACGCCGGAAACCTGATCGGCTACGTCGCCGCCGACGCTTCGGGCAACGACGCCGGCGCGCCCGACCACCGCCACCGCACCGAGGCCATACCGGGCACCGCGACGCGGGTGATGGCGCACATGGACGAACTGTCGATGATCGTCAAGCGCGTGGAATCCGACGGCACTCTGCACATGACGCAGCTGGGCACCATGTACCCGGGCAACTTCGGGCTGGGCCCGGTCGCCGTGCTCGGAGACAACGAAACCCTCACCGCGGTACTGGCTCTCGGCTCCGAGCACACCACCCAGGAGAGCCCGCGGATCTGGGAGACGAAACCCGACCAGGGCGACCGCGCGCTGGACTGGCATCACGTGTACGTCTTCACCGGCCGCAGCCCCGACGAATTGGCCGCCGCGGGTGTGCACGCCGGCACCCGGGTGTGCATCGAGCGCAGCAAGCGATCCGTGGTCGAGATCGGCGATTACGTCGGCGCGTACTTCCTCGACGACCGCGCCGCGGTCACCGCGCTGCTGGCCGCCGCCCGCGTGCTGCGCGAGCGCGACCAACGACCTGCCGATGACGTCTACCTCGTGTTCACCACCAACGAGGAGATTGGCGGGGTGGGGGGCACTTACGCCAGCGCCACGCTGCCCGGCGACCTCACGCTCGCCCTGGAAGTCGGCCCCACTGAGCGCGAATACGACACCAGCGTCGCCGGCGGGCCGATCATCGGCTACAGCGACGCGTTATGCGTCTATGACAAGGACGTCGCCGACCGGTTGCTCAAAATCGCGACCGATCGGGGGCTCTCGCCACAGCCGGCCGCGCTGGGCGCATTCGAATCCGACGCGTCGCACGCCAAGGCCAGCGGGCTGACCGCGCGCGCCGGCCTGCTGTGCCTGCCCACGCTGAGTACCCACGGCTACGAGGTCATCGCTCGCAGTGCGATCGACGACATGGCCGCGATCGTGGTCGATTTCGTGCTGGAGCCCGCCCGAAAGAACTGCTGAAAACCCGACAATCGTGCTGGTCAGCCTGTTAGTCTGGCGGCGCTTCCGGACGCAGAACGATGGGGTTGGCACGTGGCACGCGTGGTCTCGCAGCTGGGCGATCCGCTCGACAGAGATTCCCCATGACACGCCCACGAATCCGCGCACGAGCGCCGCTGCGGATCTCGTTCGCCGGCGGCGGCACCGACGTGCCGCCCTTTCCGACGACCGAAGGTGGCTGCGTCCTGTCGGCGACCATCGATCGCTACGCCCAGGGATCGCTCGCCCCGCGCACCGATCGCAGGGTCAGCATCGAGTCGGTGGATTTCAAGACCACGCACGAGATGACGCTCGACAGCGAAATTCTCTACGACGGCAGCCTCGATCTCATCAAGGCCGCGGTGCGCCGGTTCGGCCGTGACGGCACGGACGGCTACGACCTGGTTCTGCGTTCCAGCGCCCCGCCCGGCTCGGGGCTGGGTTCGTCGTCGACGATGATGGTCGCGCTCACCGGCCTGCTCGCCGAGCACTACCGGGTGCCCATGGGTGAATACGAGACCGCCCAATTGGCGTGTGCCATCGAACGCGACGACCTGGGCATCGCGGGGGGCATGCAGGACATGTACGCCGCGACGTTCGGCGGATTCAACTTCATCGAGTTCACCGACCGCGTGATCGTCAACCCTTTGCGGATCCGCGACGAGACCGCCTTCGAACTCGAACTCAGCCTGCTGCTGTGCTACACCGGCATCACGCGGGACTCCGCGCGCGTGATCGAGGACCAGACACGGCGCGCCACAACGGGTTCGGATGACACCCTGGAAGGGCTGCGGGCCCAGAAGGACTTGGCGGTCGCGATGAAGGCCGCGCTGCTGACAGGCAAGCTGAACGATTTCGGGGCGCTGTTGGGCGAGGCGTGGATCCAGAAGAAACGCATGTCGCCCTACATCACCAACGAGCGCATCGACGACCTTTACGAGCTGGCACTGAAAAACGGAGCGCTGGGCGGAAAGCTCACCGGCGCCGGTGGCGGAGGATACATCCTGCTGTTCTGCGACTTCGCCAAAAAGCACCGTCTCATCGAAGCGCTCGAGGGCGCAGAGGCGAGTATCACCGAATTCGCCTTCGAGAGCAAGGGTTTGACGACATGGCAGGCATGACCGGCTCGGACGCGGTCTCGCCCAGTGCGGAGTTGGTCCAGCAGCGCCTGGCCGAGACCATCGCGGTCAAGCAGCAGATGCAGCACGGCGATGTCGCCGCGCAGGCCGTCGAGGTGGCGCGTGCGATGATCGGCTCGCTGCGCGCCGGTGGAAAGGTGATCTTCTTCGGCAACGGAGGGTCGGCGCAAGACGCCGGGCACCTGGCGGCAGAGCTCATGGGCCGCTTCGCATTTGACCGTCCCGGTCTGGCCGCGATCAGCCTGCCCGATGCGACGGCGGCGATCACGGCGATCGGCAACGACTACTCCTACGACGAGGTGTTCGCCCGCCAGGTCCTCGCCGCCGGGCGGACCGGGGATGTGGTGGTCGGGCTGACCACGTCGGGGAACTCTCCCAACGTCGTCCGTGCGCTCGAGGTCGCCGGTCAGGCGGGGATGACGACCGTCACGCTCACCGGCGCCAGCGGCGGCAAGGTGGCCGGCGTCGCCGAGATCTGCATCCGGGTTCCCAGCGAGGACACCGCGCGGGTGCAGGAGGCATGCCTGCACCTGGGCCACTCCATTTGCGAAATGGTCGAAGCGGCACTGTTTCCCAGGCCGTCGTGACATCGACGATGGCCCCCGTCGATTTACGCAAGGTGCGCACCGTCTTCCTGGACCGCGACGGCACCATCAATGTCAAGGCGCCCGAGGGCGAATACATCCGATCACCGGCCGAGTTGGCGCTGTTGCCCGGCGCGGCCGCGGCCTTGGCCGCCCTGAACGCCGCGAGCGTGCGGACCGTGCTGGTGACCAACCAGCGATGGCTCTCCGAACCCGATTCCGAGCCAACGCATTTCGCCGCCGTCCAAAACCGCCTGCAACAACTGCTCGCGGACGAAGGCGCCCGGATCGATGCCGCTTACCACTGTCCGCACGCGGCGAACAGTTGCGACTGCCGCAAACCCGGCACCGGCATGCTGTTGCGCGCGGCGGCCGAACATGACATCGATTTGACCGAATCGGTGATGATCGGCGACAGCGACATCGACATGAGGGCGGGCAGGGCGGCGGGAACGGCGACCATCTTGGTTCGCCCCGGCGGCGCGGCATCCGCCGACACCGACATCGTGGTCGACGACCTCGCCGACGCCGTCGGGCTCATCTTGGCCGCCCGAGCGGCGCTTTAGTTCGGTTCATGAACACGCCGCGGATCCTTGCCGCGGCCGCAACCTGCTCATAACCTGGGCAACATCCGACCGCGTCCAGGAGTCTCGGGCCTGGCGCACCAGACGAGGGCAAGCAGGCGGGGCAGGTCATGGCACCATCGCGACGCGCAGGGCGGTCTCCCGATGGTGCGGGCGGCGGTCCGTAGCGGTGGCCGGACTGACCGGCGCCCGGGTCGACGAGCTGGCGACGATGGACATCTTCAAGGGATGTCCCGCCGAAGACCTCGCGCCGTTGGCGGGCCGCCTGCAGCCGTTGCGCGCCGCCGCCGGCGAGGTGCTGATGCGGCAGGGCGAGCAGGCCGTCTCCTTCCTGCTGATCTCCTCGGGTACCGCCGAGATCAAACACGTCGGTGACGACGGCGTGGTGATCGTCGAGCACGCGTCCCCGGGCATGATCGTCGGCGAGATCGCCCTGCTGCGCGACATCCCCCGGACCGCGACGGTGACCACCGCCGAACCGCTGACCGGTTGGATCGGTGACACCAGGTCCTTCGCCAGCATGGTGCACATTCCGGGCATCACGGCGCGACTGTTGCGCACCGTGCGCCAGCGCCTCGCCGCGTTCATCACGCCGATCCCGATTCGCGTTCGAGACGGCACGCTCCTGCTGCTGCGTCCCGTGCTTCCCGGCGACAGCGAGCGCACCGTGCACGGACACGTCTACTTCTCCAGCGACACGCTGTATCGGCGCTTCATGACCCCGCGTCTTCCCACCCCGGCGTTGATGCACTACCTGTCGGAGGTCGACTACGTCGATCACTTCGTGTGGGTGGTCACCGACGGCACCGACCCGGTGGCCGATGCGCGCTTCGTGCGCGACGAAAACGACCCGACGGTCGCCGAGATCGCCTTCACCGTCGCCGATGCCTATCAGGGCCGCGGCATCGGCACCTATTTGATCAGCGCACTGTCCATCGCCGCCGATGTCGGCGGTATCGAAAAGTTCTCCGCGCGAATGCTTTCCGACAATGGACCGATGCGCGCGATCATGGACCGCTACGACGCCGTCTGGCAGCGCGAAGACATCGGCGTGATCACCACCGTGATCGACGTGCCGCACCCGCGCCACCTGCCGTTCGGCCGTGACGAGGCCGAACAGATCCGGCGGGTGGCCCGGCAGCTGATCGAGGCGGTCGGCTGAAACCGGCGCTGGCGTGGGGGAGACGCTATGGCGGTGTCGTGTGCTATCAACTCCTCATGTGGCCGTTCGGGATTGGCCCGGCGGTGACTACCGCGCTCGCGTTGGCCGTCGCCGGCTGCGCTCATCCACCCGCGCCCAAACCGCCGGCCGTTCCGGCAAAATCGCCGCCGGGCAACGCCGCCGTCAACCCCGCCAACATCAAACGGATCATCCGTGACCTACCGCCCGGTTACGAGGTGAGCACCGCAATCCCCAGCGCGGCCTCGCCGAGGGTGATCTGGAGTCTGGGCGACGACCTGCAGTCCAAGCCGGCCAAATGCGGGACGCTGGCCGACCCCGGGAGCGGGCGCGACCAATCGGCGCAGGGCGTGTCGGGCTCGGGCAGCGGCGGCATCCTCAACGCGGTGGTGGTGACTTTGCCGGGGCCGGTGGATTTCCCGGAGGACCTGCTCACCACGTGCGCCCACTGGTCGGAGACCGCCGGGAAAACCGTGGTGCATGTCCACCTCACCGAGGCGCCGCACGTCGACGGTGCCCCGACCGTCGGCATGGTGGCCGACGTCAAATCCTCGGTCGAGTCGGGTACCGAAATAGATTCCCGCGTCTACACATTCACGGCGTATCTGGGCAACTACTACGCGTTCACCGCGCTGACCACCGATCCAGGTTCAGCGCTTCCGGTGCTGCCGCCGCAATTCGCTGCGGATCTGCTCACCAAAACGGTGTCCACGTTGCGCAGCTGAACCATCCGCTTGGGTAGATTGGCCACGATGTCCAAGATGTTGCTCGCGCTCGCGGCCGTCTGCGTCCTGGCCGGCTGCTCGTCGGCCACACACGAGACGAAGGTCGACATCAACAAGGTCGTCGACGTCAAGTCCAGCTTCGGGCCCGATTTCAAGGTCAACGACATCAGCGAGCGGGGAATCGATCCCAAGCTTCTCGCCGGGCGGAAACTGCCCGACGGCTTGACGTTCGACCCGGCGAACTGCGCGAAAGTGGCGGCCGGGCCGGACATGCCGGCCGACCTGCAGGGCAACATGTCCGCGGTCACCGCCGAGGGCCGCGGCAACCGGTTCGTGGTGATCGCGCTGGAGACCTCAAAAGCGTTGCCTGTCAACGACCCCGGGAAAGACTGCCAAAAGGTGACCTTCGCCGGCCCGCAGATGCGCGGCGGTGTCCAGGTGGTCGAGGCGCCGCAGATCGACAGCACCCGCACGCTGGGCGTGCACCGCGTCATGCAGGCGCTGACGCCGAGCGGTCCGCGCACCGGTGAGTTGTTCGACTATTCGGCCTCTTTCGGCGACTACCAGGTGATCGTCATCGCCAACCCGCTGGTGATTCCCGATCACCCCGTCGTCCCGGTCGACACCCAACGCGCGCGCGACCTGCTCGTCAAAGCGGTGTCAGCAGTGCGCACCTAACCTTTCAGCTTGATGGCGGCGGCCCGCTGCGCCCGGCTACGCCGCGCTTGCGACCGCCGCTAACGCACGCCGCGCGGCCGGAACTGGATGCTCACCCGAGGACCGACGGGTGCCGCCGTCTTGGGCACGGCGTGCTCCCAGGTGCGTTGGCATGACCCACCCATCACCAGCAGATCTCCGTGCGCCTGCGGCAGCCTCAGCGACGGGCCACCGCCGCGCCGGCGCATCGCGAACGCGCGGGTGGCGCCCAGGCTGACGATCGCCACCATGGTGTCCTCGGAACTGCTGCGGCCGATCGTGTCCCCATGCCAGGCGACACTGTCGGAACCGTCGCGGTAACAGCACAACCCCACCGTGGTGAACGGCTCACCGAGCTCGCCGGCGTAGATGTCGTTGAGCCGCCGCCGCAACCGGACCAGCATCGGATGCGGCGGATCATCGGCGGTGAGGTCGTGAAAGCTCACCAGCCGCGGCACGTCCACGACGCGGTCGTACATCTGCCGGCGTTCCTCGCGCCACGGCACCGTCGACAACAAGGCGTCGAGCAGGTCATCCGCGTCGGTCAGCCAGCCGGCACGGATCTCGATGAACGCGCCGTCACCGAGTTGCCTGCGCTCGGTGTGCTGGAACAGGGAGCCTTGGACCGCAACCTCCACGCGAGCCAGTTTATCGCACATCCGTTCGATCGCGGCGGGCCGCGCGGCGGGCGTGTGACGCGACCGTCCAGCCCCCGCCGCCGCTACGGTTGAGTCGTGGGTGAGGTTGAGCTGGGCACCAAATCGGAGGTCGGCGCGCTGCGCACGGTCATCGTGCACCGTCCTGGCGCCGAGTTGCTTCGGCTCAACCCGCGCAACGTCGACCAGCTGCTGTTCGACGGCCTGCCGTGGGTGGCCCGTGCGCAAGACGAGCACGACCAGTTCGCCGAGGTGCTGCGTTCCCGCGGTGTCGAGGTGTTGTTGCTGTCGGATCTGCTCACCGAGGCGCTGACGCACAGCAGTGCGGCGCGGATGCAGGGTGTCGCCGCAGCCGTCGACGCGCGACGGCTCGGAGTGCCGCTGGCGCAAGAGCTTTCGGCGTACCTGCGAGGGCTGCAACCGCCCCGGTTGGCGCAGGTCCTGATGGCCGGCATGACGTTCAACGAGTTACCCGCGGACACCCGTACCGACGTGTCGTTGGTGCTGCGCATGCACCACGGCGGCGATTTCGTCATCGATCCGCTGCCCAACCTGGTGTTCACCCGCGACTCATCGATCTGGATCGGCCCGCGGGTGGTGATCCCGACGCTGGCGTTGCGGGCGCGGGCCCGTGAGGCGTCGTTGACTGATCTCATCTACGCGCACCACCCGCGGTTCACCGGGGTGCGGCGCGCCTATGAGTCACGGACCGCACCGGTCGAGGGCGGTGACGTGCTGCTGCTCGCACCCGGCGTGGTCGCGGTCGGGGTGGGGGAGCGCACCACGCCTGCCGGGGCGGAAGCGTTGGCCCGCAGCCTGTTTGACGACGACCTCGCGCACACGGTGCTCGCGGTGCCGATCGCGCAGCGGCGCGCGCAGATGCATTTGGACACGGTGTGCACGATGGTCGACACCGACACGGTGGTGATGTACGCCAACATCGTCGACACGCTGTCGGCGTTCACCATCCAGCGCACCCCCGACGGGGTCGCCATCAGCGACGAGGTCGGATTCCTGGAGGGTGCGGCCAAGGCGATGGAGATCGACAAGCTGCGGGTCATCGACACCGGGCTGGATCCCGTCATCGCCGAACGCGAGCAATGGGATGACGGCAACAACACGCTGGCGCTCGCGCCCGGCGTCGTCGTCGCCTACGAACGCAACGCGCAGACCAACATTCGCCTGCAGGAGGCCGGCATCGAAGTGTTGACCATCGCGGGATCCGAATTGGGCACCGGCCGCGGCGGCCCGCGCTGCATGTCGTGCCCCGTCAGCCGCGACGCCCTTCCATGACGCCGCGAAACTGTAGGTGGCAACGCATTTCCCGAGTGCGGGCGTCGCCAGTTGCAGTCTCGCGGCGAAAAATTAGCGCCAGCTGGGCAGCCAGATCTCCATGTTCCACGTCTGCTGCGAAATCGGCAGCCCGGTGAGCACCGGGAACAGCCAGGCGAAGTTCGTCACCACCAAGGCGACATAGGCGCACACGGCGATCAGCCCCAGCGTGCGTCGTTCCGAGTTCACCCCGGGCCCCCGGGCGGGGGCTCCCGGGGTGTAGAGGATGTCACCGCAAATCAGCGCGATGGCCATCACCAAAAACGGCGCCATCGTCGCCGCGTAGAAGAAGTACATCTGCCGATCGATATCGGCGAACCACGGCAGCCACCCCGCGCAATAACCCACCAGCACAGCGGCGTACCGCCAATCGCGGCGCACCAGCATGCGCCACAGCGCGAAAATCAGCACTGGCACCGCGACCCACCACATCGCCGGCGTGCCCACCAGCATCTCGGCCTTGACGCAGGACTGCGCGCCACACCCGGGCACGTTCTGCTCGTCGATGGCATAGAGCACCGGCCGCAACGACATCGGCCAGCTCCACGGTTTCGATTCCCACGGGTGATAGTTGCCGGCCGAATTCGTCAAGCTCGCGTGGAATTGAAAAGCCTTGGCCGAGTAGTGCCACAGCGACCGGATCGCGTCGGGGAGCGGGAGTACCGAACGCGGGCCGATCGTCTGGCCCACCTCGTGCCGATCGATGGCCGTCTCGGAGGCGAACCACGGCGCATAGCTGGCCAGATACACCAGCACCGGGATAAGGCCCAGCGCATAACCGGTGGGGACTAGGTCGCGCCGCAGCGTTCCCAGCCAGGGCCGGTCGACCTGATACTGGCGCCGCGCGGCCACGTCGAACGCCAGCGACATCGCGCCGAAAAACACCACGAAGTACAGGCCCGACCACTTTGTGCCGCAAGCCAATCCGAGCAGCACCCCGGCGCCGAAGCGCCACCACCGCACACCCAGCCGCGGACCCCAGACCGTGTCGGCGGTGCGGCCCTGCAGCAGCGCGACGTGCATTCGTTGCCGCACCTGGTCGCGGTCGACGATCAACGCGCCGAACGCGGCGACCACGAAGAACGTCAGGATGCCGTCGAGCAGCGCGGTCCGCGAGGCGACGAAGCTGACACCGTCGCAGATGACCAGCACCCCCGCGATCGCGCCGATCAGCGTCGACCGGCTCATCCGCCGCACGATCCGCATCACCAGCGCCACCATGACCACGCCGAGCAACGCGCCGGTGAACCGCCAGCCGATGCCGCTGTAGCCGAAGATCGCCTCACCGATCGCGATGAGCTGCTTGCCCACCGGCGGGTGGACCACCAGGCCGAACCCCGGATTGTCTTCCACCCCGTGGTTGTGCAGCGCCTGCCAGGCCTGCGGGGCGTAGTGCTTCTCGTCGAAGACGGGCGTGCCGGCATCGGTGGGCGAGCCCAGGTTCAAAAAGCGGGTCACCGCGGCCGCCACCGCGATCACACCGGTCACCACCCAGCCGCGGACATGATCGGTGGGCCCGAAATCGGCCACCGGAATCCGAGGGCCCGGGCTGACGACGGGGACCACGCGCTCCTTTGCGGCACCCTCGATGGTCAAGGGGGATTCGCGGGGCGGGGCAGTCATCGGTGTCGATCGTAGGCTGTCGACCATGACCACCGGCCGCCTGTTGCTGGGCGCGACCCCCTTGGGCCAGCCCGCAGATGCCTCACCCCGCCTGCTGGACGCGCTGGCCAGAGCCGACGTGGTGGCCGCCGAGGACACCCGCCGGGTGCGCACGTTGGCCACTGCCCTCGAGGTGAAGATCACCGGCCGGGTGATCAGCATGTTCGACCGGGTCGAGGCCACCCGGGTCGACTCGGTGGTCGAGGCGATCGCAGCGGGCGCGACCGTGCTGGTGGTCAGCGACGCCGGGATGCCCCTGATCAACGACCCCGGCTTCCGGCTGGTGACGGCGTGCGTGGACGCCGGCCTGCCCGTGCACTGCCTGCCCGGGCCCTCGGCGGTGACGACCGCGCTGGCCCTGTCCGGCCTGCCGGTGGAGAAGTTCTGCTTCGAGGGGTTCGCCCCGCGCAAGAAGGCGGCGCGACGAACCTGGCTGGATTCGCTGGCCGACGAGCGACGCACCTGCGTGTTCTTCGAGTCGCCGCGCCGGTTGGCCGCCTGTTTACAGGACGCGGTCGAGCGGCTCGGCGGCGCGCGCCGGGCCGCGGTGTGCCGGGAACTGACCAAGGTGCACGAGGAAGTGGTGCGCGGACCGCTCGACGAGCTGGCGGCGTGGGCGGCCGACGGTGTGCTCGGCGAGATCACCGTGGTGCTGGCCGGCGCGACGCCCCGCGCCGACCTGCCGTCGCTGGTCGCCGCGGTCGAGGAGCTGGTCGCGGGCGGCGCTCGCGTCAAGGACGCCTGCGGCGAGGTGGCCGCCGTCCACCCCGAGGTGCGGTCCCGCCAGCTCTACGATGCGGTCCTGAAGGCCCGCCATCAGAACTAACCCGCCGGGCTCGCGGCCGCGATCGACGGCAGCCCGACGATGGGCGACGCCTTGTGCAGGCATTCGGCCCACTCGGCGTCGGGGTCGGAATCGGCGGTGATCCCGCCGCCGACACCCAGCACCGCCCCGCCCGCGGCGTCGAATTCGACGGTGCGGATCGCGACGTTGAGTTCGCAGCCGGCGACGGGTGAGGCCAATCCGATTGTCCCGCAATAAATTCCGCGTCGATATGGTTCCCACTGCGAGAGCAGTTGACGGGCACGGTGTTTGGGCGTCCCGGTGACCGATGCCGGCGGGAAGGTCGCGTCCAGCAGCGCCGACATCGGCAACTCGGCGGGCACCTGCGCGGCCACCGTCGACACCAGGTGCCACACGCCCGGTGCGCGCCGCACCACCAACAGCTCCGGCACGGTCACCGAACCGACGACCGCCACGCGGCCGAGGTCGTTGCGGACCAGGTCGACGATCATGATGTTTTCGGCCACCTCTTTGGCCGACGCGCGCAGCGCCGACGGCCAGGCGTCCAGCGGCAAGGTGCCCTTGATCGGGCTGGACATGACGGCCGTCCCGCGCCGCCGCAGGAAAAGTTCCGGGGACAGCGACGCCACCGCACCCCACGGGCCGGCGACGTAGGCGGCCCGCGCCGGAGCGGTGCGGGCGACGCCGTCGATGAAGAAGTCCAGCGGGGAGCCGGTGACCGTGCCAACGACCTGGGTGCACACGCACGCCTGGTAGACCTCGCCGGCGCGGATCGCTTCCAGGCAGGCGAGCACCCCGTCGCGGTGCGCGGACCGGTCGGCGACGCCCCAGTCGATCCGGCATTCGCGCGCCGGCGCGGCCGGCGCGGCCAGCGCGGCCGCGAGCCAACCCGGCATCGGTGCGCCGGAGAGGCTTTCGTACCACCAGTGCCCGTCGCGGTCGCGGCGCAGCACGCTGTCCGTCCAGCCGCCGGCGGCCTCGGGGATCCGGTTGGGATGCGCGTCGGCGCCGGGATCGGGATACGACAGGTAACCGACCCACCCGCCGCCCACCGCGCGCGGCTCCAGCGTCCGCGAGGGCTCGGCCGCGAACACGTCGTCGACGTCCACCGGACCCACCGCCAGGCTCGGCGCGATCACCGCCAGGGCACCGAACCACTCGCCGGTCAGCGCGGCCGGCGGCGGGAGACCCCGCCGGGCCGCGGCGTCACCGACGGCGCGCAGCACCTGGGGTGCGGCGCCGAGATCGCCGAGCCGGTCGATGCGCACCGACCCAGTGTGCCGCTCAGCCCCGGCTGATGTCGCGAGCGGTGGCCAGCGCCGCCAGTTTGCGCGGGTTGCGCATGACGTAGAAGTTGGTGATCTTGCCATCGGCGATCTCCACCGTGATCACGCCTTCGAGCTGGTCGCCCAGGTAAAGCAGCACCGCCGGGGCGCCGTTGCAGGTGACCGTCTCCACCCGCAGCGTGGCCATCTCCGCGGCCCTGCGCATCAGCCCGGCGATCGCCCGGGCCACCTTGTCGGCGCCGACCACCGGCCGTCGAGCCGCGCTCACCACGCCGCCACTATCAGCCGTCCAGGTGGCGTCCGGGGCCAGCATCGTCATCAGCGCTTCCACGTCACCCCCGGCGGCCGCGGCCAGGAATTGCGCGGTGATCTCGGCGGTGCGCTCCGGGTCCGCCGCCTCGAATCGCTTGCGTCGGGCCCGGACGTGTTCGCGGGCCCGGTGCGCCACCTGCCGCACCGTCGGCGTCGGCTTGCCCACCGCCTGGGCGATCTCGCCGTAGTCGAAGCCGAACACCTCGCGCAGCACGAACACGGCCCGCTCGTCGGGACTCAGCGTCTCCAGCAGGACCAGCATCGCCATCGAAATCGACTCGGCCAGAACGACATCGGTGGACGGATCCTGCTCGTCGAGGAGCAGCGGCTCGGGCAGCCACGGACCCACATACTCCTCGCGCCGGCGGGCGTCGGCCCGCAGCGCGTTGAGCGACTGGCGGGTGACCAGCTGGGCGAGATACGACTTGGTGTCGCGCACCGTCGCCAGGTCGACGGCCGACCACCGCAGATAGCTGTCCTGCAGCACGTCGTCGGCCTCGGTCGCCGAGCCCAGCATCTCGTAGGCGATGGTGAACAGCAGTGGCCGCAGCAGGGTGAACCGTTCGGCGTGCTCGCTGCCGGTCGCGGAAGTCATGGCAGCGCGACCCGCTGGTCGGCCGGTGACTGCGCGGGCCGCTTGCCGCCCTTGAGCCAGAAATACGAACCGGGTTTGGCGGCCTCGCGCCGGATCGCCCACAGCGTGGCCTTGCAAACCGTCTCCTTGAGCGACGCCGCCGCCCGGCCGCCGAGGTACATGTTCACCGGGGTGTCGTCGGTGCGCGCCAGCTGGAAGGTGGCGTGCGTGCGGCCCAGGCTGATGCACTGCCCGACGAACGCCTGGGACAGCGCCGCGGGCGCGTCTCCGGCGATGCGGCTGAGCACGGTGTCGGCGGCCTGGGCGCCCATCGGCCCGGCGGCCTGGCAGCTCATCCGCAACGGCTGACCCGACGGCGCGGCGGCGTCGCCCGCGGCGACGATGCGGTCGTCGTCGATGCTGGTGAGCGTGTCGTCGGTGAGCAGCCGGCCCATCGGATCGGTGCGCAGCCCACTGCGCGTGGCCAGATCGGGCACGGTGAATCCGGCCGTCCACACGGTGGCCGCGCTGGGCAGCACGACGCCGTCGGTGAGCACCACGTCATCCCAGCGCACCTCGGCCACGGCGACGGATTCCAGCACGGTGACTCCGAGGCGTCGCAGCCGCTTGGCCACGGAGCGCCGGCCCCGCTTACTCAGCGACGGGCCGAGGACGGGTCCGCACACCAGCGTGACCGGGCGCCCTTGCTCGGCGAGCTCGGAGGCTGCCTCGATGCCGGTCAGCCCGCCGCCGACCACCGTGACGGGTGCGGGGAGCGGCAGATCGGTGAGGGCGTAGTGCAGCCGCTGCGCGCTTTCCAGGTCGCAGACCGAATGCGCGAACTCGGCGAAGCCCGGCACCGTCACGGGCGCCGCGCCGGTGCTTCCCACGGCATAGATCAGGTAGTCGTAGTTCAGCTCGGCGCCCGAGGTCAGCAGGATGCGCCGGCCGGCGGGCTCGATGGCCTCGACCGCGTCGACGATCAGCCGTATCCCGTCGCCGAGCAGCGTCGCGTAATCGGCGGTCGCCGGGCCGGTGTCGGCGACCAGCTGGTGCAACCGGATGCGTTCCACGAAGACCGGTCGGGGGTTCACCAGCGTGATGTCGATGTCCGCGCGCTGGCGCAGACGGTTAGCGGCCAGCGTTCCGGCATAGCCGCCGCCGACAACGACGACATGGGTTGTATTGCGGGCCACCTCGGTCATGACTGTCTCCTGTTCGTGAGGACCTGTGCCCTTGAGACACCGCAGACCGGCCGAGCGTGACACGGTCGCCGCTATTGTGACCCGTCTCACTGCGCACAGGGCGGCCCGATGCGGTCAGTGGTCAGCCATACCACCGCTGAGCTGCGGCGAAGCGGTGCCGGGGCACGCGTGATACGCTGCGCTACGCCAATTCGTGGCCCGTCACCGGGCCGGTTACACGCACCAGACAACCCGCGAAATATGGGGCCACTTGCACGCGCATCGGTGTGTATCGGGAGAAGCAACCTTGACGACGACGATCTTTGCGAGCGGCCGCGTGCGTTTGCCGTCGGGCGCGATCTGACGCGGTGACGATGATGTGCTCATCGAGGACAAGCGCGCTTGCCGCTGTCGCGTGCGCGGCGCTGGTGTTGAGCGGATGCGGTGGCAAGAGTGATCCAGGGCCGCTGTCCGCGATGGTCAGTCCGGCGATCCCACCCACCGCGCAAGAGATTCCGAACCCATTGCGTGGTCAATACGAGGAGATGCTGAATCCGCTTTTCCCACAAGGTAATTCGGCGCAGCAGCGGTACTCGTCCTGGCCCGCGTCGTACGACGCCAGCCTGCGCGTGTCGTGGCGACAGTTGCAGCCCGTCGATCCGCGGACGCTGCCCCCCGATGCGCCCGACGACCGCAAGTTCGATTTCAGCGCGATCGACGACGCGCTGAACAAACTCGGGGCTCGGAACATGCGTCTGACGCTCGGCGTGTACGTCTACAAGTCCTGCTGTAACGACGCCTATGCGGACAACACCAACATCGCGATCCCGGACTGGGCGCGCCCGTTTGCGGCCAGCTATCCCGCTCCGGCGAAGAGTGCGGCGCCGGGCGTCACCCAGGTGGTGCCGAACTTCAACGACCCCGACTACCTGGGCGGGGTCAGTCAACTGCTGGCCGCCCTCGGCCGCCGCTACGACGGCGACGAGCGCCTGTCGGTGTTCGAGTTCTCCGGCTACGGCGACTTCGGCGAGAACCAGGTCGCGTATCTGCGTGATTCGCTGAGCGCGCCGGGGCCCGCGCCGGACGACAGCGTGGCAAAGCTGGGCTATTACAGCCAGTTCCGCGACCAGAGCATCACCAAGGCGGCGATCGCGCAGTTGGTGGCGGCGAACACGAACGCTTTCCCGCACACGCCATTGGTGGTGGCCCCGCAGAATCCGGAGATCGTGCGCGAATTGTTCGCCGACGACGTCACCAAGAAGCTGGCCGCGCCGGTCGGCGTGCGCGCGGATTGCCTCGGAGTGCAGGCGCCGTTGCCGGAATGGGCCGACGCCAGCGACTCGCACTACGTGCGCTCCAACGACGCCGTCGTCAGCGCGCTCAAGCAGCGGCTCACCTCGGCGCTGGTGATCAGCCAGTGGTGCCGGTTGCCCAGCGGCGCCGACCCCCGGTCGTACTACGAGAAGGGCCTGCACGACGTCATCCGGTATCACGTGTCGATGACCTCGAGCGCCGACTTCCCCGACCGGGACGCGCCCTCGGCGATGGATCCCAAGCTGTTTCTGCTGTGGGGCAAGGCCAATACCTCCGCGGGTTACCGGTACTCGGTCGAGGCGCAGCCCGGATCGCAGTCGATCCAGGGCAAGGTGGCGACGATCTCGGTGGCCTGGACCAACTACGGCTCGGCGGCCGCCACCGAGCACTGGGAGCCCGGCTACAAGCTGGTCGACTTCTCCGGGGCGGTGGTCCGCAGCCTGCCCGCGACGGTGAATCTGGCGAAGCTGGTCCACGACGAGACCAGCCAATCGCGTGAGGAACCGGTTCCCGAATCGTCGAGCGAGTCGGTACACGTCGACGTGGCGAGCCTGGCGCCCGGCCACTACACGCTGCGGGCCTCCGTTGAATGGCGGCAACACAAACCGGACGCCTCGCACGTCGTCAATTACGCCCCCATGGCGTTGGCTCGGGATGGCCGCGACGGTTCCGGGCTGTACCCGATTGCCACACTTGACATCCCGAGTGACTCGGCCTCAGCAAACGGTCAGTGACATCGTTCGGCCGCGGCGATCCTTCGTTCGCTGCGGGCTTTTCGTAACCCCGGATGGGCGCGGCCATGCGTGATACCGTTCTCACACGGATTTCGGCCGCTTGACCTGACGGGTCGGGATTCAACCAGCAAACGTTCGAGCGAACCGTCGGGAAATGCGTGGGGGGCCCGGGCGGGATAGTGCCCGTATCGGAGGAGTCCGTGCCACGCAGCCTGAACCTGGTGGTCACCTCCGTTGCCACGCAGCTGATGGAGGCCACGGCGCCCACCGCGACCTCGGTCAGCGAAACGGTGCTCGCGCAGCTTGTCGAGCAGTTCGATGTGGACGCCAGCTTCCTGCGCCACCACGACAACAACGACTCCGCGGCCTCGACGTTGGTTGCCGAATGGCCGCGGCGCACCGGTGGCCCGGATCCGGATCCGATGGCCGCCCTGCAGTTGGCCGGTGTCGAGTCGGTGCTCGCCCAGTGCGAGCGAGACCGCAAGCCCGTGGTCACGCGTCCGGATCGGCCCGACGGCTGGGTTCGCCGCGCGCTGAGGCCGCGCGCGGCGCCGGCGTCGCCGTCGGTGGCCGCCGCGCCGCTCGTGTCCAGCGACGCGTGCACCGGTGTGCTCGGCTTCGTCAAGTTCGGCGCCCGCAAGTGGAAGCAAGAGGAGATCAACACCCTCGAGGCGGTGGCCGCGCTGTTCGCGCAGCTGCAAGCGCGCATCGCCGCCGAAGAGCGGCTCCGCTATCTCGCCGAGCACGACGACCTGACCGGCGTCTACAACCGGCGGGCGCTGGTCGCGCACCTGTCCGCACGACTCGCGGCCGGCGGCCCCGGACCCGTCGCGGTCTTCTACCTCGACCTCGACCGGCTCAAGCCGATCAACGACTACCTCGGTCACACCGCGGGTGACTGGTTCATCAGGGTCTTCGCGCAGCGCATCGAGGAGTGCGCGGGGATACCGAGCATGATCGCCCGGCTCGGCGGCGACGAGTTCGTCGTCATCCCGGACGATCCGATGTCGCCGGAGGTCGCTGAGGCGTTCGCCCGCCGCCTGTCGAGCATGCTGTGCGATCGCCTGACCATCGGTGGCCACGTGATCAGCCGGACCGTCAGCATCGGGCTGGCGGTGGGCATGCCCGGCTCCGACAACTGCGCCGATTTGCTCCGTCGAGCGGACGAGGCCGTGCTGACGGCCAAGCGTGCCGGCGGCAATCAGACGGCGGTGTCCACCGACGACATGTCGCTCAAGCGGGCCTTCCGCAACGACATCGAGCTGCACCTGCAGGGCGACATCGAGAGCGAAGGTCTGGTCCTGCATTACCTGCCCGAGGTCGATTTGTGGACCGGCGCCATCGTGGGTGCGGAGGCGCTGGTGCGCTGGCGGCACCCGGTCTGGGGGCTGCTGCTGCCCGACTCGTTCATCGGCGTGGCCGAATCGACCAATCTCGCCGCGGAGTTGGGCGGGTGGGTGATGCGCAGCGCCTGCGCCGAGTTCAGCCGGTGGCGCGCCAATGGCGTCGGGCATGGCGCCATGCTGCGCATCAACGTGTCACCCCTGCAGCTGATCAGCCGTGGCTTCGTGGAAAGCGTCGCCGACACGATTGGTGAGTTCGGTATCGATGCCGGATCGGTGTGCCTCGAGATCACCGAACGCGCCGTGGTGCACGACATCGAAACCACGCGAAAGACCTTGTCGGAGCTCAAGGAAGTCGGCGTGCAGCTCGCCATCGACGACTTCGGCACCGGCTATGCCGTTCTGTCCCACCTGAAGTCCCTGCCGGTCGACATGCTCAAGATCGACGCCGGGTTCGTGCGCGATGTCGGCACCGACGCCGGCGACCTCGCCATCGTCCGCGCCATCATCGGGCTCGCCGAGGCGTTCGGCCTGGAAGTGGTCGCCGAAGGAGTCGAGACGCCCGCTGCCGCATTGACTTTGATGCAACACGGGTGCCACCGCGCGCAAGGCTTCCTGTTGTCGCGCCCCCTGCCCGGCGACGCGATGGAAGCGCTGCTGTCCGCGCGCTGGATGCCGATGCCGTTTCTCGCCGACCGCGAATCGTCTTCGCTGGGCTCGATGTAGCGGTCAGCCTTCGGTTGGCAAGAACACGAAGTTGTTGACGTAGGTGCCGTGGCCGGCCCAGCCGTCCTCCCGCGTGCCGACGTTGGCCGGGTTCTGATGCTGAGCCGGGTCGAACTCGGCTACGGGCCGCCGAGCGCCATCCAGATCGAAGTAACCCGCGTAACCGAGTCCGGTCAGCAACGTCGTGATCCCGGCGACGGCGTTGGGATGGTGGCGTTCCTCGGCTTCCACCACGATCGCCGGTCGATTGCGCACGAGCGTCTGTGTGGCGCCGTGCAATACCGCGAGTTCGTGGCCCTCGACGTCGATCTTGATCAGCCCGATGTCGTCGAGATGCAGGTCGTCGAGGCGCTTGACCGGCACGTCAATGCTGCGAATTTCTTCCCCACCGACGTCGGTGAGCTCATTGTCGGTGTCGATTGTGCTTCGGCCCGGCTCGGATTCGACCACCCGCATGGCGATCCTGCCGGGATTATCGGACAGCGCTACCGCCTCCACCTGGACCGGGGCACCGACGGCGTCGAACATGGATGCCAGATCGTGGGCCTGCGCCGGGCGGGGCTCGAACGCGATCACCGAGCGCGACGACGCCAGCATGGCAATCGTGAATTCGCCGAGGTCCGCTCCGATGTCCAGGGAGATCAGCTTCGGATCGCACAGCGACGCCACCAGCTGGATGTCCGCGCGGGATTGCCCCAGGCGATGCAGAATTCGAAACTTGCGCCGCCAGAACAGGCGCGGTGCGAGCATTCTGGCCGCCGGCGCGAGCCAACTTTTGGCCGAGCGTGCGAGGGCCATCTGCTGTGGTCTCCTGTCCGATTTGCGGAGCCCCAGCTTAATCGACGGGGCGTTTAGCAATGCCCAAAGCGCGATGGATGGTCCCGCGAAGTCGACGAGCTTTTCGGGCGGGCGCCCTGATTCAGCGATGTGGCATGGGCCCGGGCTGTACCCTGTTGTCACCCTTGATATCCCGCGCAACGTTATGTCGGTCCACGCTCACCGACGGACGCCGCATCGCGGGCCGCCAGAGAGGTAGCAGTCGATGCATTTGATGGAGACGGTGTTTTTGGAGCACTGCCTGCCGATGCCGTTCCTCTCTTATGGCGAGTCGTCGTCGGACGCGGTTTAGCGAAAGCAATCATGGTCCGGACAATTAGGAACGTTCTGCTCGTCGTCGGCGTGTGCGTGACGTTAGTGCTCGACGGATGTGATCGCCGCGGCGATCTGGATCCGCTCGCCCTGGTCAACAGTCCGGCCATCCCGTTGTCGGTGCAAGACGTCCAGAATCCGCTGCGCGGTCAGTACGAGGACCTCCTGCAACCGCTGTTCCCGCAGGGCAATCCGGCACAGCGGCGCTACCCTGCGTGGCCCGCGTCCTATGACGCCAGTCTGCGTGTCCCGTGGCGGCAGTTGCAGCCCACCGATCCGAGCACACTGCCGCCGGACGCTCCTGACGATCGCAAGTTCGATTTCAGCGTGATCGACGACGCCTTGACCAAATTGGCCAGTCGAAACATGCGCCTGACCCTGCGCGTGGTCGCCTACAACTCCTGCTGCGACGCCGTCTATCCGAACAACACCAACATCGCGATGCCCGACTGGGCGCGTCCGGCGGCCACCAACTACTCCGGTCCACAACGATATTGGTGGATGCCCGGCGTGACGCAGGTCGTTCCGAACTGGAACGATCCGAACTACCTGAACGCCTTCGGCCAGCTGTTGGCCGCGTTGGGCCGTCGTTATGACGGCGACGAGCGCCTGAGTGTCTTCGAATTCTCCGGCTACGGCGATTTCAGCGAGAACCACATCTCATATCTGCGTGACACGCTCGGCGCGCCGGGTCCGGCGCCTGACGAGAGCGTCGCGAAGCTGGGGTATTACAGCCAGTTTCGTGACCAGAACATCACCGCCGAGTCCATTCGCCGGCTGGTTGCGGCGACTGTAAACGCCTTTCCCCACACGCAATTGGTGACCACGGCACTGAACCCGGAGCTTGTGCGCCAGTTGATCGCCGACGACGTGACGAAGAAACTGTCTGCGCCGGTGGGAATCCGCGCGGATTGCCTGGGCGTGCAGGATCCGCTGCCCGCGTGGGCCGAACGGGATGGTTCGCACTACCTACAGTCGAAGGATCCGCTGGTAGGCGCGCTGAGGGGCCGGCTGGCGTCAGCGCCGATGATCACCGAGTGGTGCCAGCTGCCCGAGGGAACCGATCCGCGGACCTACTACGAAAAGGGTCTGCAGGACGTCGTCAAGTACCACGTGTCGATGACATCGAGTTTCAACTTCCCGGCTGTGGATTCGTCGACGCCGATGGAACCGGCGTTGTACTTGCTGTGGGCGCAAGCAAACGTCGTCGCCGGATACCGGTATTCGGTCGAGGCGCGACAGGAATCGCAATCGGTGAAAGACGGCAAGGCGACGCTGGCTGTCACGTGGACCAATTACGGCGCGGCCGCCGCGACGGAAAACTGGGTCCCCGGCTACCGGCTGGTCGATTTCTCGGGAGCCGTGGTCCGCACGTTTCCCGCGACCGTGGCGCTGAAAACGCTGGTCCAAAGCCAATCCGGGGACGGCTCCCGTAAGGAGCCGGTTCCGGCGTCGTCCACGGAGTCCATTCACATCGACATGGCGGGCCTGGCGCCGGCGCACTACACGTTGTGCGCCGCGGTCGACTGGCAACAGCACAAGCCCGGCGCGTCCCATGTGGTGAACTATCCACCCATGCGGCTCGCCCGCGACGGACGCGACGGCAACGGATGCTATCCAATCGCGACGCTGAATCTTTCCCGCGACGTGTTGACTCGCGTTCCGTGACGGTGACGGCGGGCGCCACGTCACCAATTGGGCCGTAAATCAACCGGGGCAGCGGGACCGCGATTCCGCCAAAGCCTGCCTGATGATGCTGCATAATCTGCAGTGGTATGCGCGGCTGGTACTAAAAACCGCAGAGTTTTCTTCCCGCCGAAGGCTTTTAGAAAGGTTAATAGCCGATGGATTTCCGTACCTTCGTCCGGATTCTCGGCGCGCACTGGAAACTCGCATTGACCGCGCTGCTGGCGTGTACCGTCGGCGCCGCGTTCGTGACCGCACTGCAGACGAAGCACTACCAGTCGTCGGCCACGGTCCTGATCTCGTTTTCCGGTGCGACCGACCTCAACGAGGTGTACAGCGGCACCCAGGCCGCACAGGAACGGCTGTCGTCATATGCGCAGATCGCCGGCGGACACATCGTGGCCGAGCGCGCGATCCGTCAGCTCCAACTTCCCATGCGCCCCGATGATCTGCTGAGCCAAACCCAAGTGAAATACACCCCCAAATCGGTGCTCTTCACGATCAGTGTCAAGGACACCGACCCGGTGCGCGCCGCCGCGCTGGCGGGCGCCATGGCCGGCCAGTTCAGCGCGATGCTTCCCACGCTCGCCCCGAATTCGGTGACGAACGGTGCGGGTGCGCCGGTAACCGCGGGACCGCGACCCGAGGTGACCGAGACGACCACGCCGCCGTCGCCGCCGTCGGGTCAACCCTCCGACGTGCCGGCCACGGCAGGACCAACGGGCAAGCCGTGGCCCTTGGCGCGGGCGACCATGGTCGAGCCGCCCCGCGTGCCCAAAATTCCGGTGTCGCCCGTGCCGCTGCGCAACATGGCGATCGGCTTCATCGCCGGTGTGCTTCTGGCCATCGCCGTGGCGCTGACCCGCGAGGCCGGCGACCGCACCGTGCGGACCCGCACCAAGCTGGAGGAACTCACGGGTTTACCCACGTTGGCGGAGCTGCCGGGAAAGCGCGGCGGGACCCCGCGGTTCGGCACCGACACGGCATTCGACGACGCGGTGCGCGGCATGCGCACCCGGTTGCTGCGGGCCATGGGGCCCAACGCCCGCCAGGTACTGGTGGCGGGGCCGTTCGGTGGCGAAGGAACGACGACGACGGCGATGAACTTGGCGCTCGCGCTCGCCGAGATGGGCGAAGACGCACTGCTCGTCGAGGGTGACAGTCGCCGACACGTGATCGCCGGTCTGCTCCGGGTCGAGTCGGGGGAGGGGCTGGCCAACGCACTCGCCAACCCCGCCGCCGCCGCCCAAGTGGTGAAGCCGACGCCGATCTCGAGGCTGCACATCCTCGCGTCGCGGTCCGCCCGGCGCGAAAGTCTGCCCCCCAGCGCGTATATGCCGGAAGTGATCGACCGCGTGGTGCAGGAATTGTCGTCGCGTTTCGACCGAATCGTCATCGACGGGCCGCCGGTGCTGGCGACCGCCGACACCGGTCTGCTGGCCGGCGCCGTCCCGGCGACGGTGCTGGTGGTTCGTGCGAAGCGCACGACCGGGGACGAACTCAAGGACGCGTTGACCGCCCTTCGTGCGGCCGGCGCGCAGGTGGTCGGCACTGTGCTGACCGACGCCCGCCAGTCGCTGCACATCAGGGCGGCCGACCGTGCCTACCGGTCAAAGGTCAGCAGGCCGGCGTGATCCCGTACCTGCGGGCACGTCACCGCCTTGCAGTGGATGGAGCCCTGCTGGCGATGTTCGTGTTCGGATGTTTCGCGTTCGGCGTGTTGTCGGTGCGTCGAACCACCGAGGGAGTGCTGCTCACCGCCGCGTTGTTCTGCGTCGTCGTGTACTGGGTGAAACCCGAAGGGATGGTAGGGGTCACGCTGTTCGGCGCGTTCGCGGCGCTGCCGGAGGGCTTGCACGTCGGGAAAGTCTTTGGCCCGCTGACGATTTACGCGTACCACCTAGCCGCCATCCTCGCGATCTGTTACCTGATCCCCGCCGTGAAGCCGCGGTCGTCCGATTTTGTGCTGCCGGGGATCCTGGTGGTGGCGGTGGTGTGTTCCGCGGTCGTCGGGTTTGCGACGGGAAACCCGGACCTGACGGTGACCCGTGAGGCGACCACGATGATCGAGATGGCCATCGGCTTCGTCCTGGCGATGTTCGTCGTCTACGGCGGTCACGTCAGATGGTCGATCCGGGTGATGATCGTGATCCTGTGGTTTTCGGCGGGCATGGCGATCATCAGCTCGCTGTATGCCATCCGGTTGGCCGGTCGGGCGGAAAGCCTGGAGGGGACGACGGGCGCCGGCCAGGCCGTGCGCATCATCCTGTCCACCCAGACGCCGGCCACCGCGGTGCTGAGCGCGCTGGTCGCGGCTCCGATCGTCGGCCGCGTCAGACCCAGGGCGTATCTCGCGTTGGGCGTTCCGGCGCTGAGCATTTCGCTGCTGTCCTTCTCCCGCAACACGCTGATCTCCATGGGGGTGGCGGCCGCGGTCGCCCTCCTCGGCAGCTTGAGTTGGGCGGCGGTGCGGCGGGCGGTCATGGCCGCAACGGTCGGCCTGGCCGTCGTCGCGGTGGCGGTGCCCGGGTCGCTGTTTTTGCTACAGCGATCAAAGACCGGGGCGTGGCTGGCCGATCAGTACGTCGCGTTCAATCAGCGGGTGCTCGGCGGGGTCACGTCGAGCGCGCTCGCGGTCGACGATTCGGCGCTGGAGCGATTGCGGGAAATCAACCTCCTCAAGGAGACCATCGCCCAGGCGCCCATCTTCGGCCATGGTCTGGGCTACGTGTACCAGCCGCCGACCGGCGACGACGAATTCCATCGCTACCTCTATCCCGCCTATTCCCACAACTTTTACCTGTGGTGGTTGGCCAAGGCCGGCGCGGTGGGCATGGCTGCGTTCGCCTTGTTCGCCCTCACGCCGGTGATCCTGGCGCTTCGTTGCGCCCCGGCCCCCGCGAAGATCAGCGCGGCGGTGGCCGCGGGCCTTTTGGCGATATCCGCCGTGTGGCCGTTGCCCGAGATGCCGATGGACGCCCTGGGGTTGGGCATGGCGCTGGGGGCGGCGATGGGGTACGCCGGCCTGCGGCGCAGGGGTGCCGAAGGCGGCCTGTTCGAGGACAATCCGGCGCCGGCGCCGACCGCTACCCCCGAGCCGCCTCGTGATGCCAGGGTCGGCGCGGTCAGTTCCGCCTAGACGAGCTTGGCCGCCATGATCGCAGTGACACACGTGGGACCCGACATGTACAGCATCGGGGGCACGCAATCCGTAATCCGGGTCTTGCGCGACAACAAGATTGGCGCCGACGACATCCGAGTCTTGTCGACGTGGAACGGGGACCGCCACCTCGAAAATCTGTTTCTCACCGCACGGGCGGCGATTTCACTGGCCCGCACCCCTCGTCCCGCCGTCGTGCACTTCCATATCTCCAACGGCGGGGCCTGGCTGCGCGAAGGACCGTTGATCCGAGTGGCCAGGGCCAAGGGCTTTCGGGTGATCGTCACTCTCCATGGCCCCGACTTTCCCGAATTCGCCAGGTCGCGCCCTCGCTTCGTGGGCGCGACGTTGAAGCGGGCGGACCACGTGATTGTGTTGTCGGAGGAAGCGCGCGCCGCCGTCGCCGACGTGGCGCCCACGGTGCGGACCGCCGTGGTACCGAACCCGATCGTGGTCGACCGTGATGCGCCCGGGGCCGGCTCTACGCCACCTGTGGTGCTCTTTGCGGGCACCGTCGGTCGTCGGAAGGGTGCCGACAGGCTGGTCGCGGCCTGGCGGCTTCTTCTTGCCGAGGGTATCGAAGGTCGTTGTCGGATAATCGGTCCCATCGACGACTACGCCCCGCCCGAGACGGAACGGCTGACCGTCGAAGGCCCGGTCCACCCCGACGCGGTGCGCGCGCTGCTCCGCTCGGTCCGGGTGGTCGTGCTCCCGTCGTTGGCGGAGGGAATGCCGATGATCCTGACCGAAGCCCTGGCCGGCGCGCGCCCGTTCGTCGCGACTCCCGTGGGCGGTACGGCAGAGATCGCCCCCGACCCGGGCATGCTCGTCCCAGTCGATGACGTGCCCGCGTTGGCGGCGGCGATCGGTCGGTACCTGCGCGACCCGGACCTGGCCGAGCGCGACGGGTTACGGGGTCAAGAGCACGTTGCGGCGACCCGGAGTCCGGAAGTCATCGACGCCGAGCTCCGTCGGATCTACCTGGGCTGCGGCATTGCGGCGGGTTGAACTTCAGGGGCCGCAATTGGCGGTCAGCGCACTCGGTTTCGGATGCGGCGCGCTGATGCAGACGCCGTCCCGGAAGGAACGGATGTCCGTGCTGGCCGGCGCCGTGGACGGCGGCATCACCCACTTCGACACCGCACGGATGTACGGGCTGGGGATGGCCGAGGCGGAGCTGGGCGTCTTCCTGCGCACGGTCGACCGCGACAGCGTGACCATCGCCACCAAGTTCGGCATCGACGTCGGCGGCGCGGCGCGGCGGCTGGCCAGATTTCAGGCGCCAGCGCGGGCGGTGCTGAAAAGGGCGCCCGCGCTGCGCCGTATCGTCAAGCGGCAGCAGGCACCGGCGGCGACCGGCCGGGTGTACGACGCGGCCGTCGCGGCACGCAGCCTCGACGAGAGCCTGGCGGCGCTCGGCGTCGACTACGTCGACCTCCTTTTCGTCCATGCGCCAAGGCCTCAGGACACGGTGGCAAGCGACGAACTCCGCGAATTCTTCGAGCGCGCAAGCCGACAGGGGAAAATTCGCGCCTGGGGCGTCTCGCAGGACGAGGGCCTCGAGGCCGACTTCGTCGGGGCGTTCGCGCCGCGGGGAGTCAGCCAGCTGCGCAGCGATCTGCTCAATCCTTCGCCGCGACCGGCCGATATCGCATTCGGCGTCCTCGACGTGCCGTACCGCAGGCTCTCGGGCGCCCTGCGCACAGTCCCGGGGCTGGCGGCGCGCTGGCGCGAAGCCCTGCAGACCGATCCGTTGGCCCGCGGCGTGCTGCCCGGGCTGATCCTCGCGTCGTCGGCCGCAGCAATAGGCTGCCGCGCAATGCTTTACAGCACCACGAGGCCCGAACGGGTCACCGAAGCCGCGAACGCCGTGTCGTCGCCACCCGATGCCGAGACCGTGACGCGGTTCCTCGCCCTCGTTGACGAGTTCCGAGAGGGCTCGGCCGCGTGATTCGCGACATGAAGGACTTCGCCCACGGCATGACGATCGAGACGGATGTGGTGGTCATCGGGGCCGGCCCGATCGGCATCGCGACCGCGCTGGAACTCGTCGGTTCCGGCGTGCAGGTGGTGCTCATCGAAAGTGGTCTGGAGCGCAACGACCGGGCGGCGCAAGCGCTTGCGCTCTTCGACTCGCGGCACGACGACTACTTCCATGCGCGTAGCGCGCTGACCGTCCGCCGGCAGGTCGGCGGAACCTCAGCGCTCTGGGGGGGACGCTGCCTCCGATTCGACCCCGTCGATTTCGAGGACCGACCCATTACCGCGCAGGCGCCCTGGCCCATCGGATACGACGATGTCGCGCCGTATCTCCAGCGGGCCTGTGACTGGGCGGTGTGCGGCCGCGCGGCCTTCAACGCGCGCGACGTCCCCGAGATTGCGGAGCGCGACTTGGTCGGGGGGCTGCCCGACGGCGACGTGCGCACGACCGATCTCGAACGCTGGGCGCTACCAACCCGTTTCGGGCGTCAGTACCGCACGGCGTTGCGCAAAGCTTCCCTTCTCACGGTGTGGACCGGCCTCACCTGCACCGAAATCGTGACGACAGCGGGCGGTGACTCCGTCGATCACCTGGTGGTCAAGGCCCTCAATGGTGACGAGGGGAGGGTGGTTGCGACGGACTACGTCATCGCGACCGGCGGCCTGGAGGCCACCCGTCTGCTGCTGGCCTCGGATCGCCATCACCCCGGGGGGTTGGGGAACGCGGGCGGGCACCTGGGGCGGTGGTACATGGCGCACGTCGAGGGCAGGGTCGCGCGTGTGCAATTCACCACCGATGAGGTCATCCACGGATACGAGCGGGACAAGCAAGGGGTGTATGTTCGCCGGCGCTTCACCTTCGATCCAAGAATGTTGCGCGAAGCCGGGATGCCCAACGCCGCAATCTGGCTGGTGAATCCGCCGATCAGCGACCCGAGTCACGGCAGTGGGATCCTGTCCGGTGTTTACCTGACGCTGATCTCGCCGATCGGCCGGTTCCTGCTTGCGGGGGCGATCCGCGAGGCGCACACAAAGACGGACGGTTCGCCACGCATCCTGGCGCACTTGGGCAATGTGGTGCGGAACCTGTTCGGTTCCCTCCGGTTCGCCATCGCGTTCTGCTACGCGCGGTTCGTCCGAAGGGGCCGCAAGGCGCCCGGGTTCTTCGTGAGGAGCGCCGACAATCGTTACCTGCTCCAGTACCACGGCGAGCACCTTCCGCACCGGGAGAGTCGAGTCGAACTGACCGGCGAGCGAGATGCCCTCGGCATGAGGAGGATTCGCACCCGCATGCACTTCTCCGACGCCGATTACGCCAGTGTGCGCAAGGCCATCGTCGCCATCGACGAACACCTTCGCCGCCACGGTGTGGGATACGTGGAGTGGCTGACCGACGATGTCGAGGCCACGGTCCGTGCGTACATGAAGAAGCGCACCGGTTTCCACCAGGCGGGAACCACCCGGATGTCGGCCTCGCCGGAAGGCGGCGTCGTAGACCCGCACCTGCAAGTCCACGGCATCCGCGGATTGTACGTTGCGAGCACCTCGGTGTTGCCGACGTCGAGTCAGGCCAACCCGACGCTCCTCGGGATCGCGCTGGGTGTGCGGCTCGCGGAGCGTCTGGCTAAAGCTCGAACCGACTGTACTGCAAGGGATTCACGATAACGGCGGTGCGGGGTTCAGGTCGGGACCTGCCACAGCTCGTCGATCAAAGACTTTGTCTGCCGGATGTTCGCGCGGCTGGACGCGCCGAACACGATCGAATGGATCTGGGGCTGGCTGCAGACATAATCAATGGCCTCACGGGGCGGGATCGCACCCGAGGCGAGTACCGACATCGCGATCAGTCGGCAATGGCGCTCGCGGATTGTCCTTTCGTACAGCTCGATGCCGCCACACATCCGGAAGCCGATCTTGTTGAAATTCGCGCACACGATCGGATTTTCGATCCCCTGCCCGTCGAGGGCATCGAGGAGGCGGGGGAGATTCATGGTGATGAAGCCCGGCTCGGCACCGTACTTGTGCTTCACGTGGTCGGAGAAAAACCGGAAGCCCTCGTTCATCCCCAGACCGAGAAGCAGATCGGTAACTACGTTTTGGATGAAGATGACCGGCGTGGACAGTCCGGTGAACATCTTCATCTCGGCGTCGACCAGCAGCTGCATGATCGGCTCGATGTCCTTGCTGGCGATGGCGACACCGCCCTTGAACATCGACCTGACGGCTCCGTCGTCGGGCAGGAACTTCCGGAGTGCCTCGACCATGCCGAACTCGGTCACGGCGTTGGCGTACTTGTGGGCGTAGGGCATGCACGGGTAGAAGATGTAGTCAGGGTATCGGGTTTGGTTGGCGCGGAAATGATCGCAGATTTCGCCGACGCGGTCGTGCGTCGTGCAGACGAACGTGCGGATGCCTTCCTGGTACGCGTCGTCCAGCGTCGCGAGCACGGGCGGGAGGTGTTGAAACCGTATCGCCTGCGCGCGCGCTTTCTCCTCGGACATGTGGTTGACGCCGAAGAATTGGTTGTCGCCGAAAAGCACACGGTCCATGGTCACGATGCCCTCGGGGTGGCCAGTTTTTTGATGCGCGCGACGATCTCGCGCCGCAACGAGCCGCGCGGGGAACCATTCCCGGCCGCCTGTGGCGGCAGGGGGACCGCGCTGACTGCGGCACCGGTGATCATGTCGACCACGCGATCGACATCGAGCGCAGAGCGAAATGTGTTTTCGCCGTTCACCCGGTTGTTCTTGATGCTTTCCGCGAAATAGTCGATCTGCGCCGAATACTCCTCACCCCGAAGGTAATACCAGACCTCGTCGGTGAGATCACTCGTGTACCGGATCGTCCATCCCGCCCCCAAATCGGGCAGCCCAGGGTGTGTTTCGCGAAGGTAGATCTGGCATTCCTGTCGATCGGCGACGACGCGGCCACTGGATCCCCACACCGAGACCTTCGTCGACATCTTGCGGAAGCTCTCGTCGCTCCAGTTCACGCACAATTGGCCACTGGCGCCGTTGTGGTAGCGCATCGTGCAGTAGACCTCGTCGTCGACGTCGCGCGAGAAAACGCTGTGGCGGACGACTCCGTCGACCGAGTGGGGCGCGCCGGCGATGAGGTTCATCAAATCGATGGCGTGGCAGGCGTAGTCGTAGAGGGCGCCACCGCCTTCGGCTTTCACGCCGCGCCACGTGCTTCCTTTCGGGCGCAGGACGACCGGGCCGTACGCCTCGGCGCGCACGTGGTGGACCTGCCCGAGAGCACCCGACGCGACGATTCGTGCCGCCTCTTGGAAGGCGCCGATGAAGCGGCAGTGATAGCCGACCTGTGTGACGAGCTGATTGCTCTCCGCCAGTGCCACCAGGCGTTCCCCGTCCCGGACATCGAGCACGAATGGCTTCTCGCAGAAGACGTGTGTGCCTCGGGCAAGGGCCTTTTCGACCATCGGCGCGTGCAGCCGCGACGGAACGGCGACGACAACCGCGTCGGCCTTCGTCTGCGTCAGCATCCGATCGAAATCGTCGTAGCAATCCAGACCGGTGTATTTGGCCAGGATGTCGCGCACATAGCCGGCGGAGTCACACACACCGACCACGTCGAGGTCCGGGTGCGTACGAAGGATCGCGAGGTGCGAAAGACCCATCTTTCCCAGGCCGACTATGGCCGTTCGAATCATCGTCCGCGCCTTTACTCACTCCGAGTGCCGCATCGGCAACGTGTACGGCCCGCCAACAAGGTGGACGTTAGCATCCGGTCGGATCATCATCGCGAAATCTCGTCGATCTCTTTGGTGTTGCCAACGCGGCAGCGGCCACGGCGGATAGTCTTTTCAACGCGGTCGCGGCCATGCCGCCGGCCGCCGCAGAGCACGACACCGAACATCGGGGAGGGGGGAGACATGGCCCGGCTGCTCCTCATCGCGTCCTCCGGCGGGCACATTTACGAGATGTTCTGCCTGCGGGAGTTCTGGCGGGACAAGGATCGGTTCTGGGTGAGCTTCGGGACCGCCGACGCGCGTTATCTGCTGCGCGAGGAGCAGGAGGTTTACTGGGCCGCGCACCCGACGGTGCGTAACGTGCCCAACCTGTTGCGCAACCTGGTGCTGGCGCTGCGGCTCTTGATCCGTCATCGCCCGACCATGATCCTGACGACCGGATCGGGCGTCGCCGCACCGTTTCTCTGGCTGGCCTGGCTGCTGCGGATTCCCGCCGTGTTCGTCGAATCCGTCACCCGCATCACCGAGCTCTCGCTCACCGCCCGCATGGTGAAGCCGTTCGCTTCCCGCTTTCTTGTGCAGTGGCCCGAGTTGGCCGACCGGATTCCGGGCACCGAGTATCACGGGAGGATCGTGTGATCTTCGTGATCATGGGGATGGAGGTCCATCCCTTCGACCGGCTGGCGCGCGCGGTGGACGAGCTGGCGCGCACGGGCGCGGTGGGGGAGGACTTTTTCGTGCAGCTCGGAACCTGCGCATTCGAACCGCGCCACGCCCCGTTCGAGCGTTTCCTGTCCTTCGGGGACGTCTGCACGCAGATCCGGCGTGCTTCCGTCGCCATCACCCACGCCGGTGCCGGATCGACACTGCTGTGCATCGAGCAAGGAAAACACCCCGTGTTGGTGCCGCGTCGGTCGTCGCGCGGGGAGCACGTCGATGAACACCAGCTGCCGTTCGCCGAGAAGATGGAGGGCGCCGGGCTGGCGACGGTGGTCCGAGAAACAGCGGAGCTGCCGGCGGCCATCGCGGCGACGCGGTCCCGATCGGCCCCACCCGACGCGCTGGGCCGGGCCCGCGAGCTCACCGGGTGGCTGGAGACGTTCTGGCGGGCACTCGCCTGAGCATCCCGTCATCGTCGGCGATCCAGCACCTCGGCGATGACGTCCAAAATGCGCACGGCGACAAGATCAACGGCGCAACGTTGCGCGTAGTGGCGCGCCGCGTCGGCCCCGAGCTGCGCCGCGGTCACCGGATCAGCCAGGAGGTCGAATGCGGCGGCGAGCCCGGCGACGTCGTCGACGCCGACCGGGGCCAGACCCGGCGGCTGGTATTCGGGCAGGGCGCCGGCGGTCGACACGATCGGCATGACGCCCAGCTGCATCGAAAGCGATTGCACGCCGCTCTGTGAGGCGCGCCGATAGTGGGCGAGCGACCCTTTGGCGGCGGCGAGCGTCGGGATGACGTCGGCGTAGCGGAAGCTGCCGTTGCGCCAGCGCGTGTGTTTGGGCAGGGCTTCGGCGTCCAGCGACCCGCCGCCGACGAGCACCAGGTTGTCGCCGCGCCAGCCGCCGCCGACCACATGACGCTGCCAGGCCGCCAGCACGACATCGACGTTCTTGTAGGGGTTGAGCCGGCCGAACATGACGAAATCGCGGCGCCGCTCGGGCCCCACGAACGGCGGAACGCGGTCGAGATCGAGGTCGCTGGCCAATGGCACGACATGCACGGGCGTACCGGCGACATCGCGGCGCGCGGAGACGGCGGCAGCGACGTAGTCGCTGTAGGTGATGGTGGCGGCCGAATGCGCGGCCCAGCGGTCGAATACGGCGCGTTCGTAAGCCGGCGTCAGTTCGTGGGGGTCGTGCGGCTGGTCGTCGTGCACTACCTGGATGCGCGGAGTCCGCCCGGCCAACGCGATCCAACGTGGATCCCGCACCAGTTCGGCGATCACGACATCAGGCCGGAAGCGGCGGACGCGGCGCCAGGCGCTCAGGGTCGGCAGCCAGGTCGCGGCCGTGCGAAACCGGGGGTCGAGCACCAACTCGTAATCGCGCGCGGCGTCGGACTCCGGGTGCTGATCGGAGGTGACCAACAGCACGTCGGCGCCGTGGCGCAGCAGCGCTTCCGCCTGCACCCGTACCGCCGGCCGCGTCCACGGCGAAAGCCACAGCACCCGAGGCGAATTCACATCACCGCCCCTATCGCGCCCAGGTAGGCATCGGCCATCGCCTCCACCGTGAAGTGCTTGCGCATGCGCTCGTAACCGCGATGTCCCACCGCGGTCAGCGCGTCGGGGTCCGCCATGATCCGGGCCAAGTGTTCTCGCCATCCCGATACGGACACGGGCTCGACGAGGAAACCCGCGCCCCCGAAATCCAGCATCTCCGGGACCGCGCAAATCGCCGACGCCGCGACCGGCACCGCCCGGGCCATCGCCTCGAGGATCACCACCGGGAAGGCCTCGGAGCGGCTGGGAACGCACAACAGGTCCGCGTCGGCCAGTGCGGGACCCGGCCCGGCCGACCATCCACGCCACTGGACACGATCACCCAACCCCGCGGGGGTGCGCGCCTGCAGCCTTTCCCGGTCCGGCCCGTCACCGAAAATCGATAATCTCCATGGCATCTCGGCCAGGCCGCCCAGTGCCTCGATCAGCAGGTGCGGGTTCTTGTGCTCGACGATGCGCGAGAGCATGACCAGGTGCAGCGGTTCGCCGGCGCTGCGACGCCGCGGGCTCGGCTCCCCGATGTCGGCGACACCGTTGGGTGCGACAAAGTACCGTCCCCCGAGCCGATGCTGTTTGGTCAACATGTCCCAATGCCGTTGTGCCAAAACGATGAATCCATCCGCACGGTGCATTGCGGCGGTCAGCGGCCATGAGTAGATCGGCCGGTCCTCCTCCGGTGGAACGTGCGGTGCGACCAACCAGCGACGGCCCTTGCCTGCCGCACGCCACAGCGTGCCGAATCCGGTCTCGGTGTTGGTGTCGCCGGTGATCAGCACCGCCGGTCCCGCGGCGATGTCGACCATCGGCGCCCACCACGGTTGGCGGATGACCCGCACCGTGTCTGGAATTTCGGCGATCAGCGGGCCGAACCGCTGCACGCAGACGATGGTGACCGAGTATCCGCGCCGGTCCAATTCCGTTGCCAAGAGCGCCTTTTGCCGCTCAGCTCCCCCGTAGACCAGGCGGTTGGTGGCGATGACGATCGACGGCAGGTCCGTACGCCGACGCGTGTGCTTCGGCCGCCGCAGGCGCTGCAGCGCGGCTGTGCCGGCCAGGTATACGTCCGCGTGGTGGACGCTCTTCTGATGTTCGAGCAACAGCGCGGTGTTGGTGCGCGCCAAGTCCCGATTGCGGCGCTGGCGGGGGCCATCGTCGCTGACGGGATCGCGGCGCTCGACGCCGAGTTCGTCGGCCAGCAGAATGCGCCAGCCGGCCGCGCGGGCCCGCGCCTGCCAGTCGGCGGCCTCACCGTAGCCGAAGTACTCCTCGTCGAAGCCGCCGATCGTGTTCCATGCCGCGCGGCTGATCGCCAGACAGACCGGAGCCAAATCGCCGTCGATGCTTCGTGATTCGGGAGGCTGGTGAGAATACCGCCGTGCGGGTGGCGTGCGGCACAGCGCGCCGGAGCGGCCGGCGGCCGCGGTCAGCTCCCGGGTGACGGTGTGGCGTCGGGCGGCGATGTCCCACGGCGCCGTGTCCGGTGCGGCGGCGTCGCGTGCGAGCGGTGAAACCGCGGCCACCCGGGGCTGCCGAAGCAACTCTCGGGTGCGGTTCAGCGGCCCCAGCACGCGGGCCCGGGGGTCCAGCAGCAATAGGTCGACATCGGCGGGCATGTGCTCCACCAGGGTGTTGCAGGCCGCCGCGAAGCTGACGCTCGTGCAGCCCGGAAACCACTGAACCGCGGGGTATTTCGTGCTAAGTTCCGCGTGTCCCGCGCCGCTGCGGTCATAGACGTGAATCGGCAGCCCGGGTAGATGCTCGGCGACGCTGTCGAGGCAGGCCTCGAGCGACTCGTCGGTGCGTTGGCTCACGATCAGCACGGCCAGCGCGCACGCCGACGGCAAGCCGGCCGTGTCGCCGACGGGGCGCTTCAGATATGCCCGGTCCGTTTCACGGCTCATGCCGCCGGCTGCTTCTCGCGCAGCGAGTCCCGCAGAGAGGTCAGGGTCGACCAGCTGATCGGGCCGAAGGTCGCGCTGGTGGCCAGGTAGGCAGCGGCCGCCGCGACCAGTACCAGGATTACGTGGTGACCCGAGAGTAGGAGTGTCACAACGACACTCGCTCCCGTCGGGATCAGCAGACGCAGCACGAACAGCACGGGTGTGCGGTAACCGCAGCGACGACGCAGCCACCAGCTGGAGATCGCCATGTTGAACAGTTCCGTGCACACCAGCGCCACGCCGGGGCCGACGGCACCGAAGCGCCCCGCCAGGGCGACGTTGAGCGCGACGTTGAGCGCGAGTGTCGCCACGGTCAACCAGAGCAGGACTTGTTGATGATGGGAAGCCACCAAACCCTGGCCCAGCGTGCCGCCGACGAACCGCAGGGCCACCGCGACAAACAGCAACGCCAGGGTGGGCGTCCCGCGTTCGATGAACGCGCTCTTGCCGAACAGCCCAATCAGCGGTCCGGCCAGCAGTACACCCACAACGGCGATCGGGACCGCCACGAAGTACATCAATTCGACGCTGCGGCGCAAAAAACGGGCGAAGGCCGCGACGTCACGCGAGAACAGTTCGGTGGCCGTCGACAGCGTCGACTTGTGGAAGATCAGCGAGACCACGATCGTGTTGAACGAGATCGTAAGGGCCAGGCCGTACACGCCCACCTCGGAGTGGGTGCTCAGCAGGGACAGGATCACGCCGTCGGCGCGGCAGTACAGGAGCCCGACGATCATGAATCCGATCAGCGGCAAGCTTTCCCGCAACAGGTCGGCGGCTTCCCGCGGGGCGAACAGCGGCCGCACCGAGATGTGCCGCATCGCAGCGGCCCCCTGGATCAGCAGCTGCACCGCGGGTGGGATCAGTTGTGCGACCGCGAACCAGATGACGTCCGAGTGCGCCGTGACCAGCCAGGCCACCATGCCCAGCGTGCTGACCCGGGCGGCGACGTCGGAGATGGCCACTGCGGAGAACCGGACGGTCGCAAGGAATACCGGTTCGAATCGTGTCGTCATGGTCTGCAGCAGGAGCCCGCCCGACAGCACTACGAGCATCACTCGCACCTGGGTGTCGTGATAGACGAGCAGCCCCGACCCGGCTGCCAGCACCGCCAGGGGGCCGCAGTAGAGAAGGGCCAGGCCGCTGTTGATGCGCACCAGGCGTTCGAGTTCGCCGCGGCCGGAGGTGACCCGTCGCACGATGACCGTGGCGATGCCCAGATCGGCGAAGCTGGTCCACATCGCGACGAACGCCACCGCGATGGTGAGCTGCCCGTAGCGCCCGGGACCCAGGTACCGCGCGGTCATCGCCACTGACACCACGGACGCGAGCATCCCCAGCGCCCGGCAGATCAGCTGGATCGAGAACGCGTGAGCCATCCGCGCGAGCGGCACCGAGGGCACCACCGCGGCGGGTGCCGTTGGCTCAGTCATGGCTCGCGAGCCTAGTAGGCTCCGTGGCTTGTCAAGACCGCTTTCACCGTCTTGGCGACGATCATCAGATCACCCGACATCGACCAGTTGTCGACGTATGACAGATCCAGCCGCACCGACTCTTCCCAGGAGAGGTCCGACCGGCCGCTCACCTGCCACAGCCCGCTGACGCCCGGCTTGACCAGCAGGCGCCGCTTGACCTCGCCGTCGTAGTTGTCGACCTCGCGGCGCAACGGGGGCCGCGGTCCCACGACGCTCATGTCTCCCTTGAGGACGTTGATGAATTGCGGGAGCTCATCGATGCTGTACCGGCGAAGGATCCTGCCGATGGGGGTGACCCGGGGGTCCTGGCGCATCTTGAAGAGCATGCCGCCGGCGCCTTCATTGACGGCCAGCAGGTGTTCGAGTTGGGTGTCCGCGCCGTCGACCATCGTGCGGAACTTCAGCATCGTGAAGGGCTTTCCGTCAGTGCCGATACGTTCCGACGAGTAGAAGACGGGGCCCTTGCTGGTCAGCTTGATGGCGATGGCAGCGGCGATCAGCAGCGGTGCTGTGGCGACCAGCGCCCCCAACGAGAACATGAAGTCGAAGGCCTGCTTCTGAAAGCGGTGCGCCCCTTCGTATTGCGGCTTGTCGACGTGCAGCAGCGGCAGGCCGCCGGTCAGGCGCAGGGTCAACCGCGCCTCGGTGACGTCCATGACGCCGGGTGACACCACCAGGTCGACGTCGAGCGTCTCCAGCTGCCACAGCAGCTCCCTGATCCCGTGCATCCCAAAGTGGTCCGTTTGCGTCACCGCCACGGTGTCCGCGCCGCAGCTGGCGATCGCGGTCGCCACCTGGGTTTGGTCGCCGAGGATCGGGACCTGACGGCCGCCGATCGTCAGGGTGTTGCCGCGCGCCGGCCCGTAACCGGGGATGCAGACGCCGACCACGACGCATCCGGCCACCGGGTTGCGGGCCAGTTCGTGTGCGAGGTGCGTGACCGACTGCCGGTCTCCGATCGCCAAAACGCGGGTCTGGCATTCACCCTGGACTCGTTTGTGGCAGATGTGCTTTCGCCACACGCTGCGGCTGGCCAGCAATCCCAGGGTGCCGACGGGGAGCGCGATCGCCAGGTAGCCGCGCGCCAGGTCGACCTTGGCGAGCAACGTCACCATGGCGATGATCCCGAATGTCCAGAACGACGCGGTGCCGATCCGACGGTACTCCTCGATCCCCGCACCGATGATTCGCGTTGAGCGCGTTTGGAATACCGCGAGGGCCGACAGCCACAGCGCCGTGAACAGGAAGGAGAACAGCGTCATGGTCGGGTCCGAGTAACCCGAAGTGTTCGCGATTTCACCGAAGCGGACGTACTGGGCGAGCATCACCGACGCGAAGACGATCACCGAGTCGCTGAGGCGCAGACTCTGCGAATAACGGCTTTGCCAGCGCGATACCGGATTCGCAGCAGCCGAAGGCGTGGCCGGCGCGATGATGGGCGCACCGGCGGCCTCGCTGCGATGCAGCGCGGACGTGCCCGCCGGCCAGGCCTTGAGCTGCCGCCAGCTGGGCTGCACGACATCCACCGTGTTCGGAATGATCACTGACTGACGCATGACGCCACCTGCTCCACTGGTGCCAACCTGGGTTTGCGCGAGGGCCAGCTCGCGTCTTGCTCGGAGATCACCGTGACCGGCAGCGGCCAGGAGATCCCGAATTCGGGGTCGTCCCAGCGGATCCCCTGCTCGTCGGCCATCGCGCACTGGCCGCTGACGTGATAGGTGACCTCGGTGTCGTCGACCTGCGTCTGGAAGCCGTGGGCGACGTACGGGGGCAAGAACACCGTGCGTTGGTCGTCGGCGTTCAGCTGCACCATCACGTGGTCGCCGTAGGTCAGCGAGTCGGGGCGGACGTCGACGGCGACCGCGGCGATGGTGCCGCGGGTGCAGCGCAGCAGCTTGGCCTCGGCGTGTGGGGGCATCCGGCGGTACAGGCCGCGCACGGTGCCGCGGGTGTAGTTGAAGTAGATATTCGTCTGCGCGACCTCGAAATCCAGGCCGTGGTTGGCGAAGTCGCGAGCCGAGAACGAACGTGAGGAAAAACCGCGATGGTCGTAGTTGAGTTCGAAGTCGATGATGGTCACCCCGGCGACTTTGGTGGGCGTGTACTTCACTTTCCGCTCCTTCTCCTGCACCGGGCCTGCAAAACCTGTCCGCTCATGAAGTGGCCTACGCGTATCCGGCGGAAAGCGGGCGTGTCATCACGGTCGGGATCACGCCGTATCGGGGGCCGAGGTTCTTGCCGGAGGCGGCCGCGAGGCGGGGCAGCGAGCCCATGACGCTGGGCGGCACATTCGCGCCCGCAAGGTTGATGGCGGGCAACGCCGACGCGGCGCTGTGGGCGGCGGGAATGATGCTGGTCCAGCTCGCCGGCACCGCCAGCGGCCCCAGCGCGGCCGCCTTGCCGAGGCTGCCGAAGATGCCGGATCCGATCGATCCGATCGATCCCAGCGCTCCCGCACCCGAACTTGCCGCATTGGCCGCCCCGGACGCCGCGGCCATGACTCCGTCGCCGGCGGCTTTTGCCAAGCCCTGCGCGGTCTGGGCGATGCCGAGGACGGAAGACATTCCGTACAGGGGGGTCGCCGCCGCCGAGAAGGCGCTGGGGATGGCACCGGGGATACCGGACGCGAGGCCCGTCATGAGTGACGACGTGGCCGCGTCGGTTGTCCCGGAGCCCGCGGTTCCAGCGATATCGCCGGCGCCGCTACCGAGGTCGACGCCGGTATCGGCGAGCAGTGTGGTCCCGGTTTTCATCGGCGAGGACAGCTGGTGCAGCGTGTTGGGGACCTTGGAGACCACATTCGCCAGGTTCGCCTGCTCGGTTTCCGAGGTGGCCTTCTCGACCGCGGCGGCCTGCTGGGCCGTTCCGCTCTCGTTGGTCACGTTCGGCGCCGGGGCGAAGGGTGTCACGTCACACGCAGCGGCCGAGCCCGCCGCGTACTCGTACATCGCCGCGGCATCCTGCGCCCACATCTCGCCGTATTCGGCTTCGGTGGCCGCGATGGCGGCGGTGTTCTGGCCGAGGAAGTTGGTCGCGACCAGCATCGCCAGCTGGGCCCGGTTGGCGGCGACCGCCGGCGGGGGCACGGTCATCGCGAAGGCCGCCTCGTAGACCTCCACGGCGAGCCTGGCCTGACCTGCCGTCTCGGCGGCCCGCGCGCCGGCCCCGGCCATCCACGCCATGTAAGGCGCGTAGGCGGAGGCCATGGCTAGCGAAGAGGGCCCCAGCCAACGGCCCGTGGTCAAGCCGGCGATCACCGTGCGGTAGCAACTCGACGCGGCGTGCAGTTCGGCGGCCAGCGCATCCCAAGCCACCGCGGCGGCCGTAAGCGAGAGGGGTCCGGGACCCGCGTACATCCGGGTGGAGTTGATCTCCGGGGGAAGCGCTCCGAAATCGATCACTTCTGGGCCCGCCCCTCGCGCGAACGCGCCACGGCCGCGGCCATGGCGCTCATGTGGCATGCTCCGAGGTCATCAAACTGCCCGAAGCCATACTGAAAGTATGAAAAAGAACCGTTTTGAGGCTGACGGGTCATTAGACCCCCACTAAAAGCCTTTAGACCCGGCCGACCGGGGCGGTTGGACGCCAGGGCCGGCGAGGCGGTGCGCACGGCGCCCATGCCCCCTCCCACCACGCGGCCCGAATAAGGCGTGGTGAGAGGGGACATGTGCTTTCTCCTTCGTGCGATACGGACGGTCGAGACGGTCCGGGGGCCTAATCAGACTGACGTACGCACAATAGCGTATAAAACATACTATAGGTTTGACAACACGCTGTGATGTAAACCTCAAGTATTTACACGAGCGTCAACCGGGACAGCCGTATGACTGCTAACCTCAGAAGTGGGCTAGAAATCTTGAGCGACGCGGCTGAGCGCGTTCGTTCCCAATCGCTGAAGAACCGAGGTGTGTGTGCCCTGCTTGAGCAAGGCGTCGTTCGACATCAGTGCGGGTGACACCGCCCGCGGCCCCAGCTTCGGCCTTAAGGCCTGCGCCGCGACTGCGGCCGTGGGGAACTGAGTTTTCGATTGCGATGACGACCCACTCGACTGATGGACGCGCGGACGCGACCCGCCAACAGATTCTGCGGGCCGCGTCGCATCAGTTCGCCCGGCGGCCCTACCACGACGTCGGTCTCGACGACATCCTCGCCGAGGCCGAACTGACCAAGGGCGCGATGTACTTCCACTTCAAGTCGAAGCACGCGTTGGCGGTCGCCATCATCGAAAGCCAGGTCGAGGACGGCGCTGCCGGCGTGCGTGACCTGCTGACGCGCGGGCTCTCGGGCCTCGAGACGCTCATCGACTTCTCGTATCTGATCGCCATCCGGGACATCAAGATTGACCTCGTCAGGTCCGGGCTGAACCTGATGGAGTCGGTCGGTCTGCCCGACGGAAGCCAGGCCAAGTTGTTCGACCGCTGGATCAGGAACCTGGCGCGCATCGCCGAGCAAGCCAAGGTCGAGGGCGACATCAACGAGCAGTGTGACCCGCAGGACATCGGCCGCATGATGGTTTCG
The DNA here is from genome assembly GCF_976985695.1 of Mycobacterium sp. NTMscope_MAC_269. Lineage (NCBI taxonomy): Bacteria > Bacillati > Actinomycetota > Actinomycetes > Mycobacteriales > Mycobacteriaceae > Mycobacterium > Mycobacterium sp. NTMscope_MAC_269. The sequence goes on along the minus strand of NZ_OZ335668.1, from coordinate 3,214,695 downwards.
CTGCACATGGGACTGCGAAAGACCAGCAACCTGGACGACCCCGAGCGCTTCCTGGGCGACCTGGAGAAGTGCTGGACCTTGCTGCTCACCGGGATTCTGCAACCGGATCGCGTCGACTATTTCCGCCAATTCCTCAGGCGGCGTGCGATGCTCGCCGTCAACACCAGTTCAGATGATGCCGACCCGCAGTAACAGCGAAGCCAGGTCGCGCTACCGGATCGCCGCAGCGGCGGCCGATACCGTCAGCGTGCGTGCGGGCGAAGCGAACTCGGATGAGCGATCCGCGGGCGCCACAAGATTCGGGAGGTGCAGCGGCAATGCCGCGCCAGGTTCGCTCTGAAGCCACTCGGCAGAAGATTCTCGACGCCGCGATCGAAGTGTTCGGCGAAGTCGGGTACGCGGCCGCGGGATGGAGCACGATCATCGAGCGGACGGGAATGACCAAAGGCGCGCTCTATCACCACTTTGATTCCAAAGAATCGCTGGCCTCGAACATCATCGAAGAGGGCTCCGACACGCTTCTCGGCGCCTATCGAAATGTCTGCAAGTCGTCGTCGCCGGGGCTGGAGAACATCGTGCACGGCTCATTCACCATCGTCGACGTCTTGAGCTCCGACAAAATGGCCCGGGCGGCCGCGCAATTGGCCACGGCGTTAAGCGGATTCAACGAGGCCGCGTCCCGTTTCTATGTCAACTTGGTGTTGGAGACGGCCCAGGAGGCGCGCCGGGCCGCCAAGGAAGGCGACCTCCGCAGCGACGTCGACGCCGACGTGCTCAGCGCGTCGATCGTGGGCACCATATCCGGAACGCGGTTGATAGCGACATCGATATCCAGCCACGGCAGGATCGGCGACGTCATCGGCGACCCCTTTGCCCGGTTGCATCAGATATGGGAACTCCTGCTGCCCGGCATTGTCGCCGAAGCGTCGCTGCCCTACTTCCAGCAATTCCTGCGGCGCGAGGTAATGAGGCATACCGCGGCCGCCGCTCCCCGCGATGAAGCCGCCGAGGAGGCGGAAACCGATTAGCTTTCGGTGAGAGATGTTGCGGGACACCTTTTCGCGGCCGCCGCAACGGCGTTTGCGTTATTGGGGTTGAAGCGCTTTCAACAATGCATACTGTTCCGGTGATGTTCCGGAAAGCTCTCGGCCGAGCAATTGCACTCGCCGGTGTCGTCGGTTTCTTGGTGATGAATGCTCCGCCGGCATCATGGGCCGCACCCGGCGATCCGGTCGTCGCGACGGACTCGACGACGACGTTGACGTTGGCTGATCTCGGGTCTTCCTCCACCTTGGAGTTCTGGGGCCTGACCAACAACGTGCCGCTGACTCTGCCGGTGTTGCACGGACTCACCCCGACTGCTCTGAACGCCACCGTCGAACTACCGATCAATCTGCGGTCGGGGTTGATCACCGTGACACAAGGCGATCGCACCATCGCGCGGGTGAACCTGCCTACCACCGATCAGGCGCCGATCGTCATCCCGCTGACCGGAGCGGAGGTCATCGACAACTTTCTGAGCGTGACGCTGCGGACCTACTTGGTGCCGCTGGACGGATATTGCTTGTACCCGGAGAGCCCGCTTCGGCTGGGCAACGGAACGGTCACCTACACCGGGGCCGAGCTGCCGCCCACCACCGTGGCTCATTTCCTGCCGCCGGTGCTGCGAAGGCTGACCATCTATTTGCCTCAGTCGCCGTCAACGGCGGAGTCCGACACGGCAATCCGACTAGCCACCTCCACGGCGTCGCATTACGGCAAGCAGGCTCCCGAGATCGTCGTGGTCCCGTTGCAGGAGGGACAGTCGGCACCGCCGGCGCCGCCGCAGCCGTTGGAACGCCAAATCGTCGTCAAAGAGGGCCCGGATAACGGCCTTTCCCTTCAGGGCGCGGCCGGTGTGCCGTGGCTCCTGGTCTCCGGGCCGCTGGGTCAAACAGACGAATCGAACACGGCCGTACTGTTCAGCGACCTGTCAGAGCTCGCCTTCTCCTCGAGGGCCGCGGTGGAATCGCTGAAGCCCAAAGTGCAGCTAGCGGGGGACACCGCGACGTTCCGCGAACTCGGGCGCCCGTTCATCAATGCGACGTCCTTGCAACCGCGGGTGTCGATCGGGGTGGACCAGACCCGATTCGGCAGGTCCATCCACGGGGTCCGGGTGCATCTGCAGGGCTCCTATACGCCGACGCCGAACAATATCGCCGGCCGGATCGCCGTCACGATCGGTCCCGAGACCATCGACCACTGGCCGACCGATGGCCATGGCAGCATCGACCGCTGGATCGACGTGCCGGATCGGCTACTGCAGCGCTACACCAACATCGAGTTGGTGCTCGACGTCGCGAGTAACGTCGGACATTGCGGAGACTTTTACACCGCCGGGCCCGGGAACCAGCTACTCACGTTGAACATCAACGGCGACAGCACAATTCAGAGCAGCACCGCCACCCCGCCGATGCCGGACGGCCTTCAGTCGGTGCCGCAGACACTGATGCCCCGTGTGCAGGTGGGCATCGCGGAGCATTCGTTGATCGACACGGTGCGCGCGCTCGACATCATGGTGGGCCTGCAGCGAATGAGCTCGATGCCGATCGAGACCACCGTCACCGGCGTGAAGCAAGCGATCGATTCGTCCAATCCCGCACTGCTGATTTCGGCCGACGGGTGGAATCAGTCCGATGTGACGCTCCCGGTGGCCGCGGGGCCCAGCGGTCCGATCACCGTCAACGCCGTCGGGTCCGGCGACAAGCCCGTCAAGCTCACGTTGGATCCGGTGCTGCGATTCGCCTCTCTCCAAACCGTTTTCAACCACGGCCGCACGCTGCTGATCGCGACGTCCAACGGGGCGCCCGGACAACTTGACGAGCTGATCAGGTGGCTCAAGGGCGACGACAACAAGCACTGGCAGCGGCTCAAAGGCGTTGCGGTGGTGTCGGTGCCCGGCCAAGATCCGGTGACCGTCGATCATCCGCCGTTGCCCGCCGGTGCGGCCGCCGCGGGATCCGCAGGCCATTCGGATCTCGACTGGCTGTGGTGGTTCGGCGCGGGGTGGGTCGCCGTGGCGATCGTCGGGGCAGGGGTGATCGTGTGGCGCGTCAGGCGCGAATCATGGCGGCGCCGATAGAATTTGAATCTGCCGATCGGCGCTGAGGGCGCCCGCTAGCGCGCTTCCTCCCAGAGCTGTTCGGTCAGATCCTGGAACGCGGCGAGGGCGAACTGGTCATCCACCCGTCGCACCGCGGACTTGCTCATCATCGCGCGCACGACCGAGCCGTCCTTGTGCGCCAGCTCGACGACCATGTTCGCGAGAGCATGGACAGTCGCCAGCAGCGATTCCGACGCCGGGGCCTGATGGAAGATCTGTTCGAACCGCAGCGACAGGGTTTCCTCCGGCTCGTAGCCCATCATGTCGGCAAACGCGGTGTTGGCGAACAAAATACTGCCGTCGTCGCCGATGGCCAGCACCGGAACCGGAATGCGTTCCAGCACCACCAGTGCGGGTAGCTCCTTCAAGGTCGTCATCGGCGATTGGCTCTGTTGCCGGTTCTGGCGTCGTTCCACAGCCCGATTATGGGCTATAGCAGAGGATAGGTTGGGGGCTTTGCCCGACGGATTTGCCGATGTCGTTGAACTCGCTTGGTTCGCAACCGAATTGTCGGGGTTTTCCAACCGCCGGTCGTTGGGCTATGAGCGGGCCGCTCACTCGTTGGCGTCGCCGCATAACCCGTTGATCAGGATGTCGACGCGGGCCGCGTGATGGTCCGGGCGTAACCGGGCGCTGCGGTCGAGGCTGACCAGGCCGTGCAGGGCGGCCCACACCACCTCGGTCAGCGTGTCGGCGTCCCGCGCGCCCGCCACCAGGTCCACCGCCGCGCGCAGTTCGGCGAAGGCCTCGGTCAGCTCGTCCGGGGTGTCTGGGGCGGCGAACGGCAGCGTCGTCGCCCGGGTGAACATCGCGTCGAAGAGCGCGGGATTGTCGCGCGCGAACGCGATGAACGCGTGGGCGACTCGCGCCAGGACGGCCCGGCCGTCGGTCGCACCGCCCCGGGCGGTGCGAAGCGCGTCCGCGAGTTCGCCGAACCCCTCGATGGCCACCGAGGCGGTGATGTCTTCCATGCCCGAAAAGTGTTTGTAGAGCACCGGCTGGCTGTATTCGATCTCGGTGGACAGCCGACGCGTGGTGACGGCGTCCCAGCCCTCCTGCTCGGCCAGCTTGCGCGCGGTCGCGGTGATCAGCCGGCGGCGGGCGGCGCGTTCGCGCGCGCGGCGGTCTTCGATGGCCATCAGCTGATGCTAGCGCCGATATAAAGTCTAGCGACGCTATTGACACGGCGGATATCCAGGGTTAGCATTGCTAACTCCCGCCGGAAACGATGGAGTGCGCCTCATGATCACCACGCTGTTCGCCGCCATTGCGGTGCTTGGCACGGCCGTCGTCTACGGCACCGACGTGTTCTGCGCGGTGGTGCAACGACCCGCGCTGGCCCACATCGACGACCCGGCTCTGCTCGCGGTGACGGGCAACATCCACCGCTACGGCGACCGCCGGATGCCGGTGGCGGGGGTGATCGGTCTGGTGGCGGCGGCGATCTGCGCGGTGTCGGCCGCGATGTCAGGGCGCTGGGCGCAAGCCGGCGCTGCCGGCGCCTCCGTCAGCCTGCTGCTGGTGTGGTTGCTGCTCTACCTGCGAGTGAGCGCGCCGATCAATCGCCAACTCGTCGCCGGGGTCGCCCGGCCCGAGCTGCCGACCAATGCTCGGGTGCTGCAACGTAACTGGGACCGGGTGATCACCGCTCGGGCCGTTTTGCAGGGCCTCGCCGTCGCGGCGTTGTGCCTGGCGCTGGCGACCTGACACGCAAGACACCGAAAAGGGGTAGCGAAACGATGACCATGGGCAAAAACATCGGGCGCCTGTTGATGCGCGCGGCACCGCTCTTGAACGCACCGGTCGCGGCGATCGCGGCCTCGCCGCGCTTGGGCGCCGGCATCCGGCGCAGCATCACGCTCGTCACCTACACGGGTCGACGTTCAGGGCGCACCTTTTCGATTCCGGTGGCCTACCGCCGCCGCGGCGACGACATCGAGATCGCCGCGAACATGCCCGACGCCAAGACGTGGTGGCGCAACTTCGTCGGCGACGGCGCCCCGATGTCGCTGACGCTCGACGGAGCCGAACGGGCCGGACACGCGATCGCGCACCGAAGCGCCGACGGGCGCGTCACCGTTCGGGTGCGCCTCGCGGGTAGCTAGTCCACCTGGTAGCGGGGGAACACACCCGCCGGGGGCGGCAGCGCCGTGCCGGGCTCCAGCCGCGCGCCGACCGCGGCGAACGTCCGCTGGTCGTGCGCCTGCCCGAGGAGATCGAGCAGCGCGCCGGCGGATTCGGGCATGACGGGCTGGACCAGCAGCGCGGCGATGCGAACCGCCTCGCAGGTGACGTACAAGACCGTGCGGAACCGTTGCTGATCGGCCTCGGACTCACTCTTGCGCAACACCCATGGCTGTTGCGCCGAGAAGTACCTGTTGGCGTCGCCGAGCATCAGCCAGATCGCCTCGAGTGCCAAGTGCATCGCCTGTGATTCGAAATTGTCCCGCAGGCGTTCCAACAGACCGTCGGCCGTCGCCAGGAGTTCGGCATCGGCGGCACTGAACTCACCGGGTTCGGGCAGCACGCCGTCGAGGTTCTTGGCGATCATCGACAATGACCGCTGGGCCAGATTGCCCAGCTCATTGGCCAGATCGGCGTTGATCCGGGTGATGATGGCCTCTTCGCTGAAGCTGCCGTCCTGGCCGAACGGAACTTCGCGTAACAGGAAATAACGCACCTGATCCACCCCGAACTCCTCGATCAGGGCCACCGGGTCGACGACGTTGCCCACCGACTTGCTCATCTTCTCGCCGCGGTTGAGCAGGAATCCGTGCGCGAAAACCCTTCGCGGCAGCTCGATTCCGGCCGACATCAGAAACGCCGGCCAGTACACGGTGTGAAACCGGATGATGTCCTTGCCAATCATGTGGAGGTCGGCCGGCCAGTAGCGGCGGAACATCTCCGCGTCGGTGTCGGGGTAGCCGACCCCGGTCAGGTAGTTGGTCAGCGCGTCGACCCAGACGTACATCACATGGTCGGGATGCTCGGGCACGTGCACGCCCCAGTCGAACGAGGTGCGCGAGATGGACAGGTCGCGCAGGCCGCCCGCCACGAAACTGACGACCTCGTTGCGACGGACCTCGGGCGCGATGAAGTCCGGGTTCGCCTCATAGTGGGCCAGCAGCTTGTCGGCATACGCCGAGAGCCGGAAGAAGTAGGTCTGTTCCTCGGTCCAGGTCACCGGGGCGCCGGTCTCCACGGCCGCCCGGGTCCCGTCGTCAAGGAGCCGGGTTTCCGATTCGACGAAAAACCGTTCGTCGCGCACCGAGTACCAGCCCGAGTAGGTGTCCAGGTAGATGTCGCCGGCGGCGGCCATCCGACGCCAGATCTCTTTGGAGGCCTCGTGGTGGTCGGCGTCGGTGGTGCGAATGAACCGGTCGAAGGAGATGTTCAGGCGCTCCTGCAGGCGCTGGAACACATCGGAGTTGCGCCGGGCCAGCTCGGCCGTAGCGATGCCCTCGGCGGCCGCCGTCTCGACCATCTTGAGGCCGTGTTCGTCGGTGCCGGTCAGAAACCGCACATCGAACCCGTCGAGCCGCTTGAACCGGGCGATCGCGTCGGTCGCGATGTATTCGTACGCGTGCCCGATGTGCGGATCGCCATTCGGGTAGGTGATTGCGGTGGTGACGTAATACGGCCTCATCGCAGTTCACCCTATTGTGTGCGCGTGAGTTCCAAACGCCAGCCGCCCCCGGCCCCCGAGCCGTTGAGCCCGCTCGTCGACGCGCACACCCACCTCGACGCGTGCGGCGCCACCGACGCCGAGGGAGTGCGGGCCATCGTCGACCGCGCCGCGGCGGTCGGGGTGGGTGCGGTCGTCACCATCGCCGACGACCTGGAGTCGGCGCGCTGGGTCACCCGCGCCGCCGAATGGGACCGGCGGGTGTACGCCGCAACCGCGTTGCACCCGACCCGCGCCGACGCGCTCACCGAGGAAGCGCGCAACGAGATCGAGCGACTGGTGGCCCACCCCCGGGTGGTGGCCGTCGGCGAGACCGGCATGGACATGTATTGGCCCGGGCGCCTCGACGGCTGCGCCGAGCCCGCCGTGCAGCGCGAGGCCTTCGCCTGGCACATCGATCTGGCGAAGCGGTGCGGCAAGCCGCTGATGATCCACAACCGGGAGGCCGACGCCGAGGTGCTCGACGTGCTGGCCGCCGAGGGCGCCCCGGATGTCGTGATCTTCCACTGCTTTTCCTCCGACGCCGCCATGGCGCGGCGCTGCGTGGACGCCGGATGGCTGCTGAGTCTGTCCGGCACCGCCAGCTTTCGCAACGCGCGCGCGCTGCGCGAAGCCGTTCCACTGATACCGCCGGAGCAGCTGCTGGTGGAAACCGATGCACCGTTTTTGACGCCGCACCCTTATAGAGGGACGGCCAATGAGCCCTATTGCCTTCCTTATACTGTTCGGGCGATCGCCGAACTGGTGGATCGTCGCCCGGAAGAGCTGGCTCAGGTCACGACGAGCAATGCTCGACGGGTGTACGGATTGGCCGCTTTTGGAGGCGACTGACCTGGCGATTCTTTTGGCGTCGCCGGATTTGGGCCGCGTCAGAGTTGCCCAACATTGGCCAGTTCGTTACCGTCTTGTGATCGAACGGATGGGCCTACGGGCCCTTAATTTGTGACTTGCTGCTGACTGAGTGGGTTGTTGAGGGTTGGGTAACGCGCGTTGAGTGTTTTGACAAAACTTCATCAGAATCCTTCGCCAATGTTGCGTCTCGTGGTCGGAGGGCTGCTGGTAGTCCTGGCATTCGCGGGCGGATATGCGATCTCGGTGTGCAAGACGGTGACATTGACCGTCGACGGCGTCGCCATGCAGGTGAAGACCATGAAGTCGCGGGTCATCGACGTCGTCGAGGAGAACGGCTTCGTCATCGACGACCGTGACGACCTGTACCCCGCCGCCGACGTCGCGGTTCACGACGCCGGCAAGATCGTGCTCCGGCGCAGCCGCCCGTTGCAGATCTCGCTGGACGGCCATGACACCAAGCAGGTCTGGACGACGGCGTCCACCGTTGACGAGGCGCTGGCCCAGCTGGCGATGACCGATACCGCCCCGGCCGCGGCCAACCGCGGCAGCCGCGTCCCGCTGGCCGGGATGGCGCTGCCCGTCGTCAGTGCCAAGACCGTCCGCATCAACGACGGCGGTGCGGTCCGCACGGTGCATCTGGCGGCCCCGAACGTCGCGGGCCTGCTGAGCGCCGCCGGCGCACCGCTGCTCGAGAGCGATCAGGTGGCACCCGCCGCGACGATGCCGATCGTCGACGGAATGGAAGTCCAGGTGACCCGCAATCGGATCCAGCAGGTCACCGAGCGGATCCCGTTGCCGCCCAACGCGCGTCGGATCGAAGATCCGGAGATGAACATGAGCCGCCAGGTGGTCGAGGACCCGGGCAGCCCCGGCACGCAGGACGTCACCTTCTCGGTGGCCACCGTCAACGGGGTCGAGACCGGTCGGCTGCCGATCGCCAACACGGTGATCACACCGGCCCGCGAATCCGTGGTGCGCGTCGGGACCAAGCCCGGCACCGAGGTGCCTCCGGTCAGTGACGGCTCCATCTGGGATGCGATCGCGGGCTGTGAGGCCGGCGGAAACTGGGCGATCAACACCGGCAACGGGTATTACGGCGGTGTGCAGTTCGACCAGGGCACGTGGGAGCGCAACGGCGGGTTGCGGTTCGCCTCCCGCGCGGACCTCGCCACCCGCGAGGAGCAGATCACCGTCGCCGAGGTGACCCGAGAGCGCCAGGGTTGGGGTGCGTGGCCAGTGTGCAGCGGAAGAGCTGGTGCGCGCTGACCATCCGGCTACTCGGGCGCACCGAGATCAGGCGGCTGGCCAAAGAACTCGAGTTTCGGCCACGGAAATCGCTCGGCCAGAATTTCGTCCACGACGCCAACACTGTGCGGCGAGTGGTATCGACCTCCGGGATCAGTCGGTCTGACCACGTCCTGGAAGTCGGTCCCGGCCTCGGTTCATTGACGCTAGCCTTGCTGGACCGAGGCGCCCCGGTCACCGCCGTCGAAATCGATCCGGTGCTGGCCGAACGGTTGCCGCAGACGATCGCCGAGCACTCGCACAGCGAAATCCAGCGCCTGACCGTGCTCCACCGCGATGTCTTGACCCTTCGCCGCGACGAACTGGACGTCCAGCCGACCGCCCTGGTCGCCAATCTGCCCTACAACGTCGCGGTCCCGGCGCTGTTGCATCTGCTCGCCGAGTTCCCGTCGATTCGGGTCGTGACGGTCATGGTGCAGGCCGAGGTTGCCGAGCGTCTGGCCGCCGAACCCGGCGGCAAGGAATACGGCGTGCCCAGCGTCAAGGTTCGCTTCTTCGGCACGGTTCGCCGTTGCGGCATGGTCTCGCCGACCGTGTTCTGGCCGATTCCGCGCGTCTATTCCGGTCTGGTTCGCATCGACCGGTATGCGACCTCGCCGTGGCCCACCGGCGAGGCGTTCCGGCGGCAGGTGTTCGAGCTGGTGGACATCGCCTTCGGTCAGCGCCGCAAGACCTGTCGCAACGCGTTCCTGGACTGGGCCGGCTCGGGCAACGAGTCGGCGGATCGGTTGCTGGCGGCCAGCATCGACCCAGCCCGCCGCGGCGAGACGCTCTCCATCGATGACTTCGTGCGGTTGCTGCAGCGCTCCGCGGATCGCTCCGATGACGCCGCCGGGGCGAGTCCCCACACCGCGTCGGCCGGCTGAGGGCGGGACGTCCGGGGCGCCGCTACGTGTGGTCGGGCGGCGGCAGCGATAGTCTGCTGCGGTGTCTGGCATGTCTGACGGCAATACCGCCGCGCAGTGGGTGCCCACCGGGTCGGTCACCGTTCGGGCGCCCGGGAAAGTCAACCTCTACCTGGCCGTCGGTGACCGCCGCGAGGACGGTTATCACGAGCTGACGACGATCTTTCAGGCCGTCTCGCTGCTCGACGAGGTGACGGTGCGCAACGCCGACGTGCTCTCGCTCGAGATCGTCGGCGAGGGCGCCGACAAACTGCCCACCGATGAGCGCAACCTCGCCTGGCAGGCCGCGGAACTGATGGCCGAACACGTCGGCCGAGCCCCGGATGTGTCGATCATGATCGACAAGTCGATACCAGTGGCCGGCGGCATGGCCGGCGGCAGCGCCGACGCGGCGGCGGTGCTGGTCGCCATGAACGCGTTGTGGGAACTCAACGTGCCCCGCCGCGACCTGCGCATGCTTGCCGCGCGGCTGGGCAGCGACGTGCCTTTCGCGCTGCACGGCGGAACCGCGTTGGGAACCGGGCGCGGCGAGGAGCTGGCGACGGTGTTGTCGCGCAACACCTTCCACTGGGTGCTGGCGTTCGCCGACAGCGAGCTGCTCACGCCGGCGGTCTTCGCCGAACTGGATCGGCTGCGGGAGGCGGGCGATCCGCCGCGGCTGCCCGCGCCCGGGCCGGTGCTGGCCGCCCTGGCCGCCGGCGACGCCGAGCAGCTGGCCCCGCTGTTGGGTAACGAGATGCAGGCGGCCGCGGTGAGCCTGAATCCCGGTCTGCGGCGCACGCTGCGTGCCGGCGTGGACGCCGGCGCCCTGGCGGGCATCGTGTCCGGCTCGGGCCCGACATGTGCCTTTTTGTGCGCGTCGGCGGCCGCGGCGGTCGACGTGGGCACCGAGGTGTCCGGGGCGGGGGTGTGCCGCACGGTGCGGGTCGCCAGCGGGCCGGTGGCCGGGGCGCGCGTGGTCCCCACGCCCACCGAGGTGTGAATATTTTCCCATTTTGCGCATTAGTTTGGCGCTTCCCTAAGAGGAGCTTAAGATAATCCGCGGTGACGGGAAGCGTTGAGCAAGATCACTTAATTCCATCGTCCGCCGGGCGTTCCGGCGGACGATTAATGCATCCGGCCCGGCAAGGTTCGTCGGGCCCGTTTCGCGCTTGTCGGGCGACCGGCCGCCGCCGTGGTGCGGCGGGCGGCGGCGCATCACCGATCCGAGACCTAACCGCCGCCCAACCGTGTTTGCGTGCCTGCGGCGAAGTGATACCCACCGGGCGGAATATGAGATTTCGGGCGCTGGGACGAGGGCTGGAACCGAGGAGGTTTTTGTGAGCAGGTTTACCGAGAAGATGTACCGCAATGCCCGGTCCGTGACGACGGGCATGGTCACCGGTGAACCCCACGAACCGGTCCGCCACACCTGGGGCGAGGTCCACGAGCGCGCGCGCCGCATCGCGGGTGGCCTGGCCGCCGCGGGCATCGGTCCCGGCGACGCGGTCGGCGTGCTCGCCGGATTCCCGGTGGAGATCGCGCCGACGGCGCAGGGCCTCTGGATGCGCGGTGCCAGCCTGACCATGCTGCACCAGCCCACGCCGCGCACCGACCTGGCCGTGTGGGCCGAGGACACCATGAACGTCATCGGGATGATCGAGGCGAAGGCCGTCATCGTCTCCGAGCCGTTCCTGGTGGCCATCCCGGTGCTCGAGGAGAAGGGCATCAAAGTCGTCACGGTCGCCGACCTGCTTGCGGCGGAGCCGATCGACCCCGTCGAGGTCGGCGAGGACGCGCTGGCGCTGATGCAGCTGACGTCCGGTTCGACCGGATCCCCCAAGGCGGTGCAGATCACCCACCGCAACATCTACTCCAACGCCGAGGCGATGTTCATCGGCGCGCAATACGACGTCGACAAGGACGTCATGGTGAGCTGGCTGCCCTGCTTCCACGACATGGGCATGGTCGGCTTCCTCACCATCCCGATGTACTTCGGCGCCGAGCTGGTCAAGGTCACCCCGATGGACTTCCTGCGCGACACGTTGCTGTGGGCCAAGCTCATCGACAAGTACAAGGGCACGATGACCGCGGCGCCCAACTTCGCCTACGCGCTGCTCGCCAAGCGGCTGCGCCGGCAGGCCAAGGCCGGCGATTTCGACCTGTCGACGTTGCGCTTCGCGCTGTCGGGCGCCGAGCCCGTCGAACCCGCCGACGTCGAGGACCTGCTCGACGCCGGCAAGCCGTTCGGCCTGAAGACCTCGGCGATCCTGCCTGCCTACGGCATGGCCGAAACCACGCTCGCCGTATCGTTCTCGGAGTGCAACGCCGGCCTGGTCGTCGACGAGGTCGACGCCGACCTGCTGGCCGCCCTGCGCCGCGCCGTCCCCGCCACCAAGGGCAACACCCGCAGGCTGGCCACGCTCGGTCCGCTGCTGGCCGACCTCGAGGCGCGCATCATCGACGAGAACGGCGACGTGATGCCGGCCCGCGGCGTCGGCGTCATCGAGCTGCGCGGCGAGTCGCTGACCCCCGGCTACCTGACCATGGGCGGATTCATCTCGGCCCAGGACGAGAACGGCTGGTACGACACCGGTGACCTCGGCTACCTGACCGAGGAGGGCCACGTGGTGGTCTGCGGCCGCGTCAAGGACGTCATCATCATGGCGGGTCGCAACATCTATCCGACCGACATCGAGCGCGCCGCCAGCCGCGTCGAGGGGGTGCGGCCCGGCTGCGCCGTCGCCGTGCGCCTGGATGCCGGCCACTCCCGCGAGACGTTCGCCGTGGCCGTGGAGTCCAACGCCTTCCAAGACCAGGCCGAGGTGCGTCGCATCGAGCACCAGGTCGCCCGCGAGGTGGTGGCCGAGGTCGACGTGCGGCCGCGCAACGTGGTGGTGCTCGGCCCGGGGACCATCCCGAAGACGCCGTCGGGCAAGTTGCGGCGATCCAATTCGGTCACCCTGGTCACCTAGCGTCTACCAGGCGTGGACGCGGTTCTGGGCGGGTTCTAGACCGAGCTCGATCAGCAACTCGGTGGCGTCGGCGGCCTGCTCGCAGATCGTGGGGACCTCGGCGCGCTCGGCGGCATTGAAGTTCTCCAGCACGAACGCCGCCGGGTCTTTGCGTCCCGGCGGCCGTCCGATGCCGATGCGGACCCGTTGAAAATCCTTGCTGCCCAACGCATTAGCCAACGAACGCAGCCCGTTGTGGCCGCCTTCGCCACCGCCGATCTTGAGCCGGATGCGGCCGAAGTCCAGGTCGAGGTCGTCATGGATGACGATGATGTCGCCCGGTGTCACCGAGTAGAACTTCGCCAACGGGCCGACCTGGCGGCCGGATTCGTTCATGTAGCAGCGCGGCTTGGCCACGACCACCGGGTGCCCGACCAGGCGGCCGCTGACGATCTCGGCGCCGGAACGCTTGTGCGCCTTGAACTTCGAACCCATCCGCGCCGCGAGCAGGTCGGCGACCATGAACCCGACGTTGTGTCGGGTACGGGCGTAGTTGTCTCCGGGATTGCCCAGGCCGACGACCAGCAACGGCTCGGCCATGATGCGATCCGCCTACTCGGACTCGGTTTCGGTGGCCTCTTCTTCGCCGGCCTCTTCGGCTTCGCCCTCGGCCGGTGCGGCCTCCTCGGTGACCTCGCCCGCGCCCTCTTCGGCGAGCTCCTCGGCCGTCGGCGCGTTAACCACGTTCACCACAAGCATTTCCGGGTCGGAGATCAGGTTGACACCCTTGGGCAGGGTGATCTGTCCGGCGGTGAACTGGGTGCCGGGCTCGGTGCCCTCGACCGACACCGTCAGCTGCTCGGGGATCGACATGGCGTCCGCTTCGACCTCGATGGTGCTGGTTTCCTGGGTCACCAGCGTGCCGGGCGCGGCGTCGCCCTCGATGACGACGCGGACCTCGACGACGACCTTTTCGCCGCGCCGCACGACCAGCAGGTCGGCGTGCTGAATGGTGCGGCGGATGGGGTGGATGTCGAGCGACTTGGTCAGCGCCAGCTGCTCCTTGCCCTCGATGTCGAGGGTCAGCACCGCGTTGGTGCCCGTGTGCCGCAGCACGGCCGCGAAGTCATGGCCCGGCAGTTCCAGGTGCTGGGGGTCGGCGCCGTGGCCGTAGAGGACGGCCGGGATCTTTCCGTCGCGGCGTGCTCGCCGGGACGCACCCTTGCCGGTCTCGGCTCGCACCGTGACCTTGAGCTGGTTGACGTTTTTGGCAGCCATCGTGTCGCTCCTGTGTGTGCTCTGTGGTTCGGGGCACGGCCAGGATCGCGACGGTTCGTCGGTCTCCGTCGATAACGGTGCTGGCCAGCCAGCCACCCTCGCCGTGACGCCCGGTCAGGGTAGCGCATGCGCACCTCAGAGGGGAAATTTGGCCTGCGCTGGGGCGCGGGCGTCACACCCGTCCTCGGTTGTCGCTCGACGGCGGGCAAAACGCCCATCGCTGCTTCCAGGGACTCTTGTGACTACCGAGGCCGAAGTGACCTCAGAGGGGGAATTGCGTCTTGGTGAGCTGCTCGGACAGCGCCCACAGTGCGGCGGCGGTGGCCGCGTCCTTGGCCCGTGGGCTGCGCCCCACCGGTTGGGTGCGGCCCAGGTAGCCGAATCGGGGGCCGACGAAGGTGTCGCCGGGCAGATCCTGCGAGGCCGCGTAGAGGGTTTGCCGCGCACCGAAATCGGCGTCGGTGGCGACCACCCGGGTCGCGGCCGACATCAGCGCGTCCCCCAACTTGCGCCCCGAGGCGCCCTGCAGGTTGGTGTGCGAGTAGCCGGGGTGTGCCGCGATCGCCCGCAGCGGGGAGCCGGCCGCGGTCAGGCGTCGCTGCAGCTCGCTGGTGAACAGCAGGTTGGCGAGCTTGGACTGGCTGTAGGCCAGCCACGGCGAGTACCGCCGTTTCTGCCAGTTGAGGTCGTCGAAGCTGATGCTTCCCGGCCAGTGCGCCATCGACGACACGGTCACCACCCGGTCGGTGAGCTTGGGCAGCAACAAATTGGTGAGCGCGAAATGACCCAGGTGGTTGGTGCCGATCTGGCTCTCGAAGCCGTCGACGGTCACGGAGAACGGTGCCGCCATGATGCCGGCGTTGTTGATCAGGACATCGGCCTTGCTCATACCATCGGCGAACCGCCGCACCGACGACAGGTCCTGCAGGTCGAGCTCGCGCACCTCGACCTGGCCGGCCATCGTCCGCGCGGCGGTCTCGCCCTTGCGGATGTCGCGCACGGCCATGACGATCGTGGCCCCGCGCCGCGCCAGCTCGCGGGCGGTCACGGCGCCCAACCCGCTATTGGCGCCGGTGATGATGACGGTGCGTTCGGCGAAGGACGGTAGATCTTCAGCGGTCCAGTTCGTCATGGCTGAACAGTACCGACATCGAACGCCAGCGGCAGGGTCGTGGGGCCGGTGATACCGCTGATGGCTTTCCACGGTGCGGGGCCGGTGCGGCGCGGGTTGGGCATGCGTCGGGTGATCACCCGCAGCGCCTCGGTCAGTTCGAGGCGCGCCAGGTGGGCACCGAGGCAGTAGTGCACGCCGCCACCGAAGGTGAGCATCGCCGCGGGGCCGTCACGGGTGATGTCGACGCGATCGGGCCGGTCGTACGCGGTCGCGTCGCGATTGGCCGCGGCGGTGTTGGCGAGGACCAGGGTGCCGGTGGGAATGCAGACTCCGGCCAGCTCGACATCCTCGGCAGCCTGACGGATGGTGCCGAAAACGATTGGGGAGTAACGCATCAGCTCGTGGACGGCGGTGGTGGCCAGCTCGGGGCGGCGGGCCGTCGCTCCTGACGCCGGATGCCGCGAGGCTGTCACTACCGGCGGCCTCACTCGAGAAACCGGTAGCCAGTTGCAGTCTCGCGGTGCGGACTACTTGGCGGCCACGACGAATCCGCGGATGATCGCGTCGATGTCGGTCGACTCCGCGGCGGCCTGGTTGGCCAGGCTGGTGATGGTCAGTTGCACCAGATAACGCTTGTGTTCCGGCGGCGCCCCGGTCGGGATCACGATGCGGTTCCAGCTGTGTAGCCGCATCCCGTCGAGGTCGTAGCTGCCCTGGATCATCGACGACGGGAAGCCGTTGTACGGCGCGCCCGACGCGTCCAGCTGCTTGAAGTTCTCGAACAGGTGCGCATCGTCGTTGCCGTGCTTGATGACTTGGGCCGGGTCGAAATCCCCGTTCAGCTGGAACACGACCAGCCTCGCCGTCGGAAATTTGCCATCCTTGGAGATGAGCAACGTTTGCGGGGTGATGTTGGGGCTGGAGAACGGTGCCCAGCCCGGCGGCGTCGGGATCGAGATCGTCAGATCGGGCACGTCTCCCGGGGCCACCGGTTGGCCGGTCACCCCGATGCTCTGCAGGTACTGCGACAGGGGGACCGGCTTTTCCGTCGGCGTGGTGGTGGAGGTTGTCGACGTCTTCGACAGGATCGATTGATAGTCAGGGGCTTTCGGGGCGCACCCGGCGGCCGACACCGCCAGTGCAACTATCGCGGCGGTGGCCGCGCAGCTGCCGAACCGATTCACAGAATCTCGCGGACCGCGTCGATCGGACGGGCCAGCCGAGTGCCCTTCGGCGTGACGACGAAGGGTCGTTCGATGAGGATGGGATGTTCGGCCATGGCGTCGAGCAATTGCTCATCGGTCGCGTCGGCGAGATTGAGCTCGTCATACAGCGACTCACGCTTGCGCACCGCGGTGCGCACGTCGATGCCGGCGTCGCGGATCATCTTCACCAGTTCGTCTCGCGACGGGGGGGTCTTCAGATACTCGACAACTTCGGGCTCAAAACCGCTGTCGCGCAACAAGTCCAGCGTCTTGCGGGAAGTGCTGCAACGAGGGTTGTGGTAGATGACGGTGTCGGCCATTTAGGCGTCCCCGTCGAATAGCCCTGTGACCGAGCCGTTTTCGAACACGGCGCGGATGGTGCTGGCCAACAACGGCGCGATGGACAGGACCGTCAGCTGCGGGAAGCGCTTCTCCTCACCGATCGGCAGGGTGTTCGTGACGATCACCTCTCGAGCGCCGCAGCCGGCCAGTCGCGCGGCGGCCGGATCGGAGAGCACGCCGTGGGTCGCCGCGATCACCACGTCGGCCGCGCCGTCGTCGTGCAGCAGCTTCACGGCGCCGGCGATGGTGCCGCCGGTGTCGATCATGTCGTCGATCAAGACGCAGGTCCGTCCCGCGACCTCGCCCACGACGCGGTTGGAGACCACCTGGTTGGGCACCCGCGGGTCGCGGGTCTTGTGGATGAAGGCCAGCGGAACGCCGCCCAGGGCGTCGGCCCATTTCTCGGCGATGCGCACCCGGCCCGAGTCGGGGGAGACGACCACCATGTTGCCGTCGGGGTAGTTGTCCTTGATGTATCCGGTCAGCAGGTTCTGCCCGCGCATGTGGTCGACGGGGCCGTCGAAGAAGCCCTGGATCTGGTCGGTGTGCAGGTCGACGGTCACGATCCGGTCGGCGCCGGCGGTTTTGAGCAGGTCGGCGACCAGGCGCGCCGAGATCGGTTCGCGGCCGCGGTGCTTCTTGTCTTGGCGGGCGTAGGGGTAGAACGGCATGACGGCGGTAATCCGCTTGGCGCTGCCCCGCTTGAGCGCGTCGATCATGATGAGCTGTTCCATCAGCCAGTTGTTCACCGGCGCCGGCGCCGACTGCAATACGAAGGCGTCGCACCCGCGGACGGATTCGTGGAATCGCACGAAGATCTCGCCGTTGGCGAACTCGCGCGCGGTCTGTGCGGTGACGTGGACGTCGAGCTCCTTGGCCACCTGCTCGGCCAGCTCGGGGTGCGCCCGACCGGAGAAGAGCATCAAATTTTTGCGGTTGTCGGTCCAGTCGTGGCTCACCGTGCTGCCCTTGCCGTTCGGATCCCAATGGAAGTGCCCATCGTACGAAGCGAATCGTACGGAAATGTGGCCGGGTTGCCAGCTACCGACATCACGGTGTCTGTCCGGCTTCTGCGGCGGGCTCCTGGCCCGCGGCTTTCTCGGCCGCCTGCGCGGCCGCGCTGCCGGGGCGCTTACGGTGCACCCAGCCTTCGATGTTGCGCTGCGGGCCCGCGGAGACCGCCAGCGTTCCCGGCGGGACGTCGTTGCGCACCACCGTGCCCGCGCCGGTGTAGGCGCCGTCGCCGACCGTCACCGGCGCCACGAACATCGTGTCCGACCCGGTGCGGACGTGCGAACCGATGGTGGTCCGCCGCTTGGATTCGCCGTCGTAGTTGACGAACACGCTGGACGCACCGATGTTGCTGTGCTCGCCGATGTCGGCGTCCCCGACGTAGGTCAGGTGCGGCACTTTGGAGCCGGTGCCGATCGTGGAGTTCTTGGTCTCGACGAACGCGCCCAGCTTGCCGTCGTCGCCCAGCACTGTGCCGGGGCGCAGGTAGGTGAACGGGCCGACGGTGGCCCCGGCGCCGATCGATGACGAGGTGCCGTGTGTCCGCACCACCGAGGCGCCGTCGCCGACGCTGACGTCGGTCAGGGTGGTGTCCGGTCCGACGACGCAGTGCCCGCCGACCTGGGTGCGGCCCAGCAGCTGGGTCCCGGGATGGATGACGGTGTCGCGACCGATCGTGACGTCGACGTCGATCCAGGTGGTGGCGGGGTCGACAATCGTGACGCCGGCCATCTGGTGGGCGGCGACGATGCGGCGGTTGAGCTCGGCGCCCAGCTGCGCGAGCTGAACCCTGTTGTTGACGCCGGCCACCAGCGCGCTGTCGTCGACGTGGCGGGCGCCAATGGCCAGGCCGTCGCCGCGCAGGATGGCGATGACGTCGGTCAGATACAGCTCCTGCTGTGCGTTGTTGGAGCTCAACCGGTTCAGCGCCGAGCGCAACGCCGCGATGTCGAAGGCGTAGACGCCGGCGTTGACCTCGCGGATCTCGCGCTGGGAGGGGCTGGCGTCGGCGTGCTCCACGATCGCCGTGACCTCGTTGTCCTGGGTGCGCAGGATGCGGCCGTAGCCGCTGGGGTCGCTCACCGTCGTGGTCAACACCGTGACCGCGGCGGGCGCCGAGCTGTGGGCGGCGATGAGGTCGGCAAGGGTGTCGGCGTCCAGCAGCGGGGTGTCGCCCGAGGTGACGACGACGACCCCGGCGTAGTCGTCGGGCAGCGCGGACAGGCCGCACAGGACGGCGTCGCCGGTGCCCCGCGGGCGATCCTGCAGGGCCACGTCGACGGGTCGGCCGAGGGCATCGGCCCAGTCGGCGACCAGCGGGGCGATGCGCTCGTGATCGTGGCCCAACACCACGGTCAGGTGCTGCGGCGCCACCTTGGCGATCGCGTGCAGCAGGTGGGACAGCATGCTGCGCCCGCCGATGGTGTGCAGAACCTTCGGGGTGTCCGACCGCATCCGGGTGCCGGGCCCGGCCGCAAGCACCACGACCGCGGTGTCACCAGGAGACGACATCAACCCTCCTTTTCGGGTTTGTCCCGCGCGGGCTGCGCGCGGAAGCGCCGACACGCCGTCAAGCGTGTCACCTCATCTGCGGTGAAGGCAAAAAAACGATCCACTCGTCGACCGTGGGCCCTGGGTAGGGAATTCGCGTCGAATTCGTGCGTAGGCCCCACGCTCGACGCGAGCCAAGCTCCGTCGCCAGGACTCGAACCTGAACTATCTGAACCAAAATCAGAGGTGCTGCCGATTACACCACGACGGATCGCCAAGAAGACTTTAGTCGGATGACGATGCGGGCCGCGTGCGGGCTGAGGAGGAATCCGACAATTCTGGACTAGTCGGATGACGATGCGGGCCGCGTGCGGGCTGAGGAGGAATCCGACAATTCTGGACTAGTCGGATGACGATGCGGGCCGCTGGTCGGCCGCTCAACGGCCCACCGCCGGATACGCTGATTGACGTGGCCGTGCTGGACCCCCAAGCGCAGAAGGAACCGGACAAAGAGGTGCGGGCGCCGCGTGCGCGGATGACCGGCACCGAACGTCGGCAACAACTCATCGGCATCGCGCGCTCGCTGTTCGCCGAGCGCGGGTATGAAGGCACGTCGATCGAGGAGATCGCGCTGCGTGCCAACGTGTCCAAGCCGGTCGTCTACGAGCATTTCGGCGGCAAAGAAGGCCTCTATGCCGTGGTCGTCGACCGGGAGATGTCCGCGCTGCTGGACGGCATCACCTCGTCGCTGACCAACAACCGCTCCCGCGTGCGGGTCGAGCGGGTCGCCCTGGCCCTACTCACCTACGTCGAAGAGCGCACCGACGGCTTCCGGATCATGATCCGCGACTCGCCGGCCGCGATCAGCTCGGGCACCTACTCGAGCCTGCTCAACGACGCCGTCAACCAGGTCAGCTCCATCCTGGCCGGCGACTTCTCCCGTCGCGGCCTGGATCCCGGGCTGGCGCCGCTGTACGCCCAGGCGCTGGTGGGCTCCGTGTCGATGACCGCGCAGTGGTGGCTCGACACCCGCGAGCCCAAGAAAGAAGTGGTGGCCGCGCACCTGGTCAACCTCATGTGGAACGGGCTGATCGGGCTGGAGGCCGACCCACGGCTGCAGGACGAATAGCCGGCAAGCTGCGCGAGCGTAACCGCACGGCGAAAATCGGCGGGCGGGATTTTTCGCCGTGACATTACGCTCGGCGACCCGCCCGGCCACCTACCCGCAGTCGCGGGCCAGCAGATCGGCGACGGTCTCGCGGCGAACCAGTTCGCGGGCCCGGCCATCCTTGACGGCCACCAGCGACGGCCGGCCGACCATGTTGTAGTTGGACGCCATGCTGTGGTGGTAGGCGCCGGTGCACGCCACGGCCAGCAGATCGCCCGGGCGCAGATCCGCGGGCAGCTCGATATCGCGGGCGATCTCGTCACCTGATTCACAGTGCCGGCCGGCGACGGTGACGCGCTGCTTGAGACCCAGCGGATGCCGGTTGGCCAGCGCGACGGCGTACTGCGCGCCGTACAGCGACACCCGCGGGTTGTCGCTCATGCCGCCGTCGACCGCGACGAAGGTGCGACCGCCGAATTGCGTCTTGACCGACCGGACCCGATACAGGGTCACGCCGGCGCGCCCGCTGATGGCGCGGCCGGGCTCCACCACGATCTGCGGGCGGGGGAACTGCTCGGCGGCGCAGGCGTCGTCGAGGGCGTTCTCGATCACCCCGGCCAACTCGTCGAGATTTAGCTCACGATCGCCGCGGACGTACGGGATCGCATGTCCGCCACCGATATTCAGCTCGGTGAGGATGACGCCGCGCCGCGCCCGGATATCGGCCAGCGCGGCGATCATCCGCCGAATCGCCTCGCCGTACAGGGCGGCGTCGCTGACCTGCGAGCCGATATGGCAGTGCAGGCCGACGAGGTCGAGGATCGGGTGCGCCAGCACCCGCGTCACCGCGTCCGCGGCGTGATCGCCGGCGAGGGTGAAGCCGAACTTCTGGTCGCTGACGCCGGTGGTGACGGCGTGGTGCCCGTGGATGTCGATGTCGGGGGTCACCCGGAGCAGCACCGGCTGGCGCCGCCGCGCCAACCCGGCGAGGTAGGCGATCTCCATGGCGGAATCCAGCACGATGCGTCCCACCCCGGCGCCCACAGCGTCGCGCAGTTCCTCGGGCGACTTGGCGTTCCCGTGCATGACGATGCGTGCCGGGTCGACGCCCCCGGCCAGGGCCGTGGCCAGTTCACCGGCCGAGCAGACGTCGACGCCGAGGCCCTCGTCGCGGGCCCAGCGGGCCACCGCGGTGCTCAACAGCGACTTGCCGGCGTAGACGATCACTGTGTTCCCAGCGCCCCCTAGCGCCTTGCGATAGCGGCGGGCGCGATGCCGAAAGTCGGTTTCGTCGATGACGTAGGCCGGGGTGTTGAACTCGTCGGCGATGTCGGTCAGGGCTACACCGCCGACGCACAGCCTGCCCGCCTCGTCGGGGTGGGCGGTCAGCGGCCAGATCGCGGGATCGAATCGCGGCGGGGCCGCGTGCCCGAGAGACGGCAGAATGTCCAGCAATGTCATGAATCCAACGTGCGCCCGCGGACGCACGGGTGGTGTTCCCTTGACGATCCCTTGACGACGCCAACCTCAATATTGACGCGGTTCGGCGAGTCCGGCGGTTCCCGCCCGGCGACGGCGAGCGCCGCGTCGGCGGGAGTAAGGAGCCGGGCAAGCAGCCCTAGAATGGAATTCATCATGACCGCACCGGGGGCTGCTTGCCCAGAAACCCCGATCGCGGGGCTCGTTGAATTGGCGCTCACCGCGCCGACCTTCCAGCAGCTGATCGACAGCGCGGCGGCGTCGCCGGCCGACTTGAGCCTGGTGGGTCCAGCCAGCGCACGGTTGTTCGTGGCCAGCGCGCTGGCGCGGTTGGGCCCTTTGCTGGTAGTCACCGCGACCGGGCGCGAAGCCGACGACTTGACCGCTGAACTGCGCGGCGTGTTCGGCGATGCCGTGGCGCTTTTCCCGTCCTGGGAGACGCTGCCGCACGAGCGGCTCTCACCCGGCGTCGACACCGTCGGCGCCCGGCTGACGGTGCTGCGCCGGCTGTCCCATCCGGACGACGCGCGGCTCGGCCCACCCCTGCGAGTGGTGGTGACCGCGGCCCGTTCGCTGCTGCAGCCGATGACGCCGCAGCTGGGCCTGATCGAGCCGGTCACGTTGAACGTCGGCACCGAAGTCGAATTCGAGGCTGTCATCGCCCGGCTGGTCGAGCTGGCCTACACCCGCGTCGACATGGTGGGCCGGCGCGGCGAGTTCGCCGTGCGCGGCGGGATTCTCGACGTCTTCCCGCCGACGGCCGAGCACCCGGTGCGCGTCGAGTTCTGGGGCGACGAGGTCAGCGAGATGCGGATGTTCTCCGTCGCCGATCAGCGTTCGATCCCGGAGATCGAGGTCGACACCCTGATCGCGGTGGCCTGCCGCGAACTGCTGCTCACCGAGGAGGTGCGGCAACGGGCCGCCGAACTGTCGGCGCGGCACCCGGCGACCGAGCCCGCCATCACCGGCAGCGTCACCGACATGCTGGCCAAGCTCGCCGAGGGCATCGCCGTCGACGGCATGGAGGCCTTGCTGCCGGTGCTGCGGCCGGGCGAACACGTGCTGCTGACCGACCAGCTGGCGCAAGGCACCCCGATTCTGCTCTGCGACCCGGAGAAGATCCGCACCCGCGCCGCCGACCTGATCAAGACCGGTAGCGAATTCCTCGAGGCCTCCTGGTCGGCCGCGGCCATGGGCACGGACGCCCCCGTCGACGTCGCGCAATTCGGCGGGTCCGGATTCGCCGAGCTGCACGACGTGCGGGCCGCGGCCGCCACGGGCGGTCATCCGTGGTGGACGTTGAGCCAGCTATCCGACGAGTCGGCCGTGGAGCTGGACATCCGCGCGGCGCCGTCGGCGCGCGGGCATCAACACGACATCGACGGCATCTTCGCGATGCTGCGCGCGCACGTCACCACCGGCGGCTACGCCGTCATCGTCGCGCCCGGCGCCGGGACCGCGCATCGCGTGGTGGAGCGGCTGGCCGAATGCGACACCCCCGCCGCCATGCTGGAATCCGGTGCCGCGCCCAAGCTCGGGGTGGTCGGCGTGCTCAAGGGGCCGTTGCACGACGGTGTCATCATTCCCGGCGCCACGTTGGTGGTGATCACCGAGACCGATCTGACCGGCAGCCGGGTCGCCGCCGTCGAGGGCAAGCGGCTGGCGGCTAAGCGGCGCAACACCGTTGACCCGTTGGCCCTGTCCGCCGGCGATCTGGTGGTGCACGATCAGCACGGCATCGGGCGGTTCGTGGAGATGGTCGAGCGCACCGTCGGCGGCGCCCGCCGCGAGTACCTGGTGCTCGAGTATGCGTCGAGCAAAAGGGGCGGCGGATCCGACAAGCTTTATGTCCCAATGGATTCGCTGGATCAGCTGTCGCGGTACGTGGGCGGGCAGGCGCCGGCGCTGAGCAAGCTCGGCGGTAGCGACTGGTCCAACACCAAGACCAAGGCGCGTCGCGCGGTCCGCGAGATCGCGGGCGAGCTGGTGTCCCTGTATGCCAAGCGGCAGGCCAGCGCCGGGCACGCGTTCGGCCCGGACACCCCGTGGCAGGCCGAGATGGAGGACGCGTTCGGCTACACCGAGACGGTCGACCAGCTGACCGCGATCACCGAGGTCAAAGGGGACATGGAAAAGCCGATCCCGATGGACCGGGTGATCTGCGGCGACGTGGGCTATGGCAAGACCGAGATCGCGGTGCGGGCGGCGTTCAAGGCGGTCCAGGACGGCAAGCAGGTCGCCGTGCTGGTACCCACCACGCTGCTGGCCGACCAGCATCTGCAGACCTTCACCGACCGGATGACCGGATTCCCGGTGACCGTCAAGGGCCTGTCGCGGTTCACCGACGCGACGGAATCCAAGGCCGTGGTCGAGGGCCTGGCCGACGGGTCGGTGGACGTGGTGATCGGCACGCACCGGCTGTTGCAGACCGGAGTGCGCTGGAAGGACCTGGGCCTGGTCGTCGTCGACGAGGAGCAACGGTTCGGCGTCGAGCACAAGGAACACATCAAGTCGCTGCGCACCCACGTCGACGTGCTGACCATGAGCGCCACCCCGATTCCGCGGACGCTGGAGATGAGCCTGGCCGGGATCCGCGAGATGTCGACGATCCTGACGCCGCCCGAGGAGCGCTATCCGGTGCTGACCTACGTCGGCCCGCACGACGACAAGCAGGTCGCCGCGGCGTTGCGGCGCGAGCTGCTGCGCGACGGGCAGGTCTTCTACGTGCACAACCGGGTGAGCTCGATCGACCGGGCGGCGGCAAAGATCCGGGATCTGGTGCCCGAGGCGCGGGTGGTCGTGGCGCACGGGCAGATGCCCGAAGAACGGCTGGAACGCACGGTGCAGGGATTCTGGAACCGCGAATACGACATCCTGGTGTGCACCACGATCGTGGAGACCGGCCTGGACATCTCCAACGCCAACACGCTGATCGTCGAGCGCGCCGACACCTTCGGTCTGTCGCAGCTGCACCAGCTGCGCGGCCGGGTCGGCCGCTCCCGGGAGCGCGGCTACGCCTACTTCCTGTATCCGCCGCATTCGCCGCTGACCGAGACGGCCTATGACCGGCTGGCCACCATCGCGCAGAACAACGAGTTGGGCGCGGGCATGGCGGTCGCGATGAAGGACCTCGAGATCCGCGGTGCGGGCAACGTGCTCGGCGTCGAGCAGTCCGGGCACGTCGCCGGCGTGGGCTTCGACCTGTACGTCCGCTTGGTGGGCGAGGCGGTGGAGGCCTACCGGGCCGCCGCCGACGGCCACACCGTCACGACGGCCGAGGAGCCCAAGGACGTGCGTATCGACCTTCCGGTCGATGCGCACCTGCCGCCGGATTACATCGCCAGTGACCGGCTGCGGCTGGAGGCGTACCGCCGGCTGGCCGCGGCGGCCTCCGACGGCGAGATCGACGCGGTCGTGGAGGAACTCGTCGACCGCTACGGGGCGCTGCCCGAGCCGGCGCTGCGGCTGGTTGCGGTGGCGCGGCTGCGGCTGCTGTGCCGCGAGGCGGGCATCACCGAGGTGTCGGCGCCGTCGGCGGCGACCGTGCGGCTCTCGCCGATGACCCTGCCGGATTCGGCTCAGGTGCGGCTCAAGCGGATGTATCCGGCGGCGGGTTATCGCGCCACGACGTCCACCGTGCAGGTCCCCATCCCGCGTGCCGGAGGTGGCCAGAGTTTTGCGGGCGCGGCCCGCATACGCGATGTCGAGCTGGTGCAGATGGTGGCCAACCTGGTGACCGCACTGCAGGGCAAACCGCAAACGGTTATTGGTATAACGAGTGAACTGCCTGCATCGATGACGAGTGAGGGGCGGTAATGATCGTCGTCATGTTCGACCCCCGCCGCCCGTCGCTGGTGCCCATCGAAGCCATCGAGCATCTCGCCGGCGAGGTCCAGTACACCGAAGAGATGCCCGTCGCGGTGCCCTGGTCGCTGTCGGCGGCGCGTCCGGTGCACTCCGGTGAGGACGCGCCGGTGCTGCTGTCGTCCGACCCCGACCACCCGGCCGTGGCCGCCCGCCTGGCGGCCGGGGCCCGGCTGATCTCGGCGCCCGAGACGCCGCGCGGCGAACGGCTGGTCGACGCCGTGGCCATGATGGACAAACTGCGGACCGCCGGTCCGTGGGAAAGTGAGCAAACCCACGACTCGCTGCGCAGGTTTTTGCTGGAGGAGACCTACGAGTTGCTGGACGCGGTGGGCAGCGGCAACGCCGATGCGCTGCGCGACGAACTCGGCGACGTGCTGCTGCAAGTCCTCTTCCATGCCCGCATCGCCGAGGATGCGCCGCAGTCCTCCTTCACCATCGATGACGTCGCCGCCGCTTTGATGCGCAAACTGGGCAACCGGGTTCCGGGAGTACTTGCCGGGCAATCGATTTCGCTCGAAGAGCAGCTGGCCCAGTGGGAAGAGCGCAAGGCGGCCGAAAAGCCGCGCAAATCGGTGATGGACGACGTGCACACGGGGCAGCCCGCGCTGGCGCTCGCCCAGAAGGTGATTCAGCGCGCCGACAAAGCCGGCCTGCCCGCCGACCTGATCCCCGATGAAATCACCTCGATCCGCGTGTCGGCCGACGTCGACGCCGAAAGCGCCCTGCGCACAGCGGTTCTGGAGTTCGTCGACACGGTTCGCGGCGCGGAGCGGGCGATCGCCACGGCGCGCCGCGGGGGCGACGTTCCCGACGAGTTCGACGTGGCCCCGCTCGGTGAAGTCTCCGAACAGGAGTGGCGCGAGCACTGGCCGGCCGGCGAATCGGGGGCCGGACCGGTCACCGAAGAGGTCGCCGCCGACGCCGTGGCCGACGAGGCCTGAGCGCGCGATATCGCCGTGAAGGCGGCGACGGCGGGATTATTTGCCGCCGCGGCCGTGTCGAGAGCGATCGCGGCAATGTTTGCCGGTTTTGTCCTCGGCCGGTCGGTAATATCGCGGATGCGGTTGCGAATCCCCGTGGTCGGCGTCGCGTTGACCACGCTAGCCAAGGTGGCCAGCGGCTAATCGATGATTAGCTGAACCCGGCACCACGTCGGTGCGCCGAGGCCCGACGCGACCGAGCAGTCCCCGGGCGCATGGGACGATGGTGTGGCGGAAGTTGGAGCACGCGAGTTTAGGGGAGCTCAGGAAAGCATGGTGTCGCCGAGGCGTTGGATGCGCGCGGCCGCCGTGATCGGCGCGACCGCGATCGTTCTGGCCTCGAGCTGCACGTGGCAGCTCAGCCTGTTCATTCCCGACGGTGTGCCGCCCCCGGCGGGGGACCCGGTGCCGCCGGTGGACACCCATGCCAGCGGTCGGCCCGCGGAACAGCTGCGCGACTGGGCCCAACCACGGGCGGCGGCATTGGAGATCCCGGTGATCGCGCTCGAGGCCTACGCGTACGCGGCCCGGGTCGCCGAGGTCGAGAACCCGAAGTGCCACATCGCCTGGACCACGCTGGCGGGCATCGGGCAGGTCGAGAGTCACCACGGCACCTACCGCGGCGCGACGCTGTCCCCCAACGGGGATGTCAGCCCGCCGATCCGCGGTGTCCGGCTGGACGGCAGCGGCGGGACGCTGCGCATCGTCGACAGCGACGAGGACCTCACCGACGGCGACGGCGTGACGCGCGCCATGGGGCCGATGCAGTTCATCCCCGAGACGTGGCGGCTCTATGGTGTCGACGCTCACAACGACGGCCGCGTCAGCCCGGACAACATCGACGACGCCGCGCTCGCCGCCGCCGGCTACCTGTGTTGGCGCGGAAAGGATCTCGCAACGCCGCGGGGCTGGATCACCGCGCTGCGGGCCTACAACAATTCCGGGGTCTACGCGCGTGCGGTCCGGGATTGGGCGACCGCTTACGCGAAAGGTCACCCGCTATAGCAGGATGTATCGCTGACCCAGGCCTTACGCGAACAAGGAGAACCCCAGTGCCGATTATCGAGCAGGTCGGGGCCCGCGAGATCCTCGATTCCCGCGGCAACCCGACAGTCGAGGTCGAGATTGCCCTGATCGACGGGACGTTTGCCCGCGCGGCGGTGCCGTCGGGCGCGTCGACGGGCGAGCACGAGGCCGTCGAGTTGCGCGACGGGGGAGAGCGCTACGCCGGCAAGGGTGTGCAGAAGGCGGTGCAGGCCGTGCTGGACGAGATCGGCCCGGCGGTGATCGGCCTCAACGCCGACGATCAGCGGCTGGTCGACCAGGCGCTGCTGGACCTGGACGGCACGCCGGACAAGTCGAGGCTGGGCGGCAACGCGATCCTGGGCGTGTCGCTGGCCGTGGCCAAGGCGGCGGCCGATTCCGCCGAGTTGCCGCTTTTCCGCTACCTCGGCGGCCCCAACGCGCACATCCTGCCCGTGCCGATGATGAACATCCTCAACGGCGGCGCGCATGCCGACACCGCCGTCGACATCCAGGAGTTCATGGTGGCGCCGATCGGCGCGCCCAGCTTCGCCGAGGCGCTGCGCTGGGGCGCAGAGGTGTACCACTCGCTGAAGTCGGTGCTCAAGAAGGAGGGCTTGAGCACCGGGCTGGGCGACGAGGGCGGCTTCGCGCCCGACGTGGCGGGCACCACCGCTGCCCTGGATCTGATCAGCCGGGCCATCGACTCGGCGGGTTTCAAACTCGGCGCCGACGTGGCGCTGGCCCTCGACGCGGCGGCCACCGAGTTCTTCACCGACGGGACGGGCTACAGATTCGAGGGCAGCACCCGCACCGCGGAGCAGATGGCGGAGTTCTACGCCGGGCTGCTCGGCTCGTATCCGCTGGTGTCCATCGAAGACCCACTGTCGGAAGACGATTGGGATGGCTGGGCGACACTGACCGCGGCGATCGGTGACCGGGTGCAGATTGTCGGCGACGACATCTTCGTCACCAATCCCGAGCGCCTGGAAGAGGGTATCGACAAGGGCGTGGCAAACGCGTTGCTGGTCAAGGTGAATCAGATCGGCACGCTGACCGAGACGCTTGATGCCGTCGCGCTCGCGCACCACAGCGGCTACCGCACGATGATGAGCCACCGCAGCGGCGAGACCGAGGACACCACGATCGCCGACCTGGCCGTGGCCGTCGGCAGCGGGCAGATCAAGACCGGTGCGCCCGCCCGTAGCGAGCGCGTGGCCAAATACAACCAGCTGCTGCGGATCGAGGAGGCGCTCGGCGACGCGGCCCGCTACGCCGGCGATCTCGCCTTCCCGCGGTATACGCCGCCGGAGGCCAAATAGCTTGCCCGGCAAGCCGGATCCGAAGCGGCGTTCCCCGGCATCGCGCCCGGGGAAGGCCGGCGATTCGGTTCGGCGCCGCCGCTCGGCCAAGCCGTCGTCGAAGCCGTCCGCGAGGACGTCGCCCACGACGAACCACACCGGCCGCAGCACCACGCAGCAAGAACATGTCGTCGAACCCATTACCCGGCAGGCCGCCGAATCGCTCGAGCAGCGCTCCGAGCAACGGCTCGGTTTCACCGCGCGGCGCGCGGCGGTGCTGGCCGCGGTGATCTGCGTGCTGACGCTGACCATTGCCGGGCCGGTGCGCACCTATTTCGCGCAGCGCACCGAGATGAATCAGCTGGCCGCCAGCGAGGCGGCGCTGCGCCGTCAGATTGCGGATTTGGAGCAGCGCAAGACGAAACTCGGTGACCCGGCTTACATTGCGGCGCAGGCCCGTGAGCGGCTCGGCTTCGTGAAACCGGGAGATATCCCGTTCCAGGTTCAGCTTCCCGCGTCGGCGGCCGAGCCCACCCAGCCGGGATCCCCGTCGGCGAAACCGGTCAACAACGATCCTTGGTACACGTCGTTGTGGCACACCATCGCCGACGCCCCGCACCTGCCGCCGGCCAGCCCGCCGCCCCAGGAAGCTCCGGCGCCGCCGCCCGAGCCTGGCCTGCCCGCACCGAATCCCCCGGGTCCCGGTGGTTGATCGTGCCGACCTGGACGCGGTGGCTCGCCAGCTCGGGCGTGAGCCGCGTGGGGTGCTCGACATCGCCTACCGGTGCCCCAATGGCGAACCCGGCGTGGTGAAGACCGCGCCGAAATTGCCTGATGGCACGCCTTTTCCGACGCTGTACTACTTGACGCATCCGGCGCTGACGGCCGCGGCGAGCAGGCTCGAGACGACGGGCTTGATGCGTGACATGAGCGAGCGGCTGGGACGCGACGCGGATCTGGCGGCCGCGTACCGGCGCGCGCACGAGTCCTATCTGGCCGAGCGTGACGCGATCGAACCGTTGGGGACCACGTTCACCGGCGGGGGAATGCCCGACCGGGTCAAGTGTCTGCACGTGCTGATCGCTCATTCGCTGGCCAAGGGGCCGGGTGTGAATCCGTTCGGCGACGAGGCGCTGGCGATCCTGGCCGGCGAGCCCGCGATGGCGGGGGTTTTGGTGGAGGGCCAATGGTGAACGGCAGGCTTGCGGGAATTGACTGCGGCACCAACTCAATTCGGTTGCTGATCGCCGATGAGCATGACGGCGGGCTGCGTGACGTGCATCGGGAGACTAGGATCGTGCGGCTGGGTCAGGGTGTCGACGCGACGGGTGAGTTCGCGTCGGAGGCGATAGCCCGCACGCGGGCCGCGTTGGCGGACTACGCGGCGCTGCTGAAAGAGCACGGGGTCGAGCGGGTGCGGATGGTCGCGACCTCGGCCGCCCGCGACGTCGCCAACCGCGATGAGTTTTTCGCGATGACCGCCGACGTGTTGGGCGCGGTGCTGCCCGGTGCGGTGGCCGAGGTGATCAGCGGCGCCGAAGAGGCCGAACTGTCGTTTCGCGGCGCGGTCGGCGAATTAGACGGTGCGGCGGGACCTTTCGTCGTGGTCGACCTGGGCGGGGGCTCCACCGAAATCGTCGTCGGGGGCGAGGCGGTGGTGGCCAGCTACTCGGCCGACATCGGCTGTGTCCGGCTGACCGAACGCTGTTTGCATTCGGACCCGCCCACGCCCGCGGAAGTGGCCGCGGCCCGGCAGGTGGTGCGCGAGCGGCTCGAGGTCGCGCTCGGCGTGGTGCCCGTCGAGGGCGCGCGGACCTGGGTCGGATTGGCCGGAACGATGACCACGCTGTCCGCGCTGGCGCACAATCTGCCAGCGTATGACTCTGCGGCCATTCATCTTTCGCGCGTCGCCGGTGCGGATCTGTTGGCGGTGTGTGAAAGGCTGCTCGGGATGGCGCGCGCCGAGCGCGCGGCGCTGCCGCCGATGCATGAGGGCCGGGCCGACGTGATCGGTGGCGGCGCGATCGTGGTGGAGGAGTTGGCGCGCGAGTTGCGCGCCCGTGCGGGCATCGAGGAGTTGACGGTGAGCGAGCACGACATCCTTGATGGCATCGTGTTGTCGATCGCCGGGTAAGTCGTTCTCAGTCACATCCGCCTCACCGGCCTCTAGGAAAGTGGGCACCACTTTTGCCCGCCTTTCAGCGACAACTCCGGCGGTGTCGTACCCGTGTGCGACGGTGCGGCCATGAACCTTCATGGAATCGAGCTGCGTTACGTGCTCACGATGCAATTGGCAGTCCATGGGCCGGCGACCATTGCCGAATTGATGGATGCGCTGAAATGGCACAGCTTTTCGGTGCGCGGCAGGCCGTCGAAGGCCATTTCGGACGCGCTGCGCTGGGAGATCGAACACGGCCGGGTGCGCCGGCTCGGACGGGGCCGGTACGGGCCCGGGTGCATGCCGCGTGGCACCGAACATCGGATCCATCAGCGCGTGCTGGCGTTGCGCGAAGCCGCGGGTTGTCGCTATGAGGTGGGCAATTAACGTGCCGCCGTCCGGAGAGACTCGTGTGGCGGATGGGACTACGCGGGTGGCCCCGAGGCTCACACCTCGAATCGATACCCCATGCCCGACTCGGTCAGCAGGTGCTTGGGATGCGACGGGTCATCCTCGAGTTTGCGCCGCAGCTGCGCGAGATATACACGTAGGTAATGGGTTTCGGTGGCATACGCCGGGCCCCACACCTCCTTGAGCAGTTCCTCGCGGCCGACCAACTTGCCGCGATTGCGGACCAGGACCTCGAGCATCCCCCACTCGGTGGGGGTGAGGTGGACCTCGCCGCCGTTTTTGGTGACCTTCTTGGCGGCCAGGTCGACGGTGAACGATTCCGTCTCGATGACGGGTTGTTCCAGCTCGGAGGCCGCGGTATTGCGCCGCACCGCGGCGCGCAGCCGGGCCAGGAACTCGTCCATCCCAAAGGGTTTGGTGACATAGTCGTCCGCCCCGGCGTCCAGCGCCTCCACCTTGTCCGACGAATCGGTGCGCGCCGAGAGCACGATTACCGGCGCGGTGAGCCAGCCGCGCAGCCCGGCCAGCACGTCGATACCGGAGATGTCGGGCAGGCCGAGGTCGAGGATCACCACGTCGGGTTTGTGTTCGGCGGCCGCGCGCAGCGCACCGGCGCCGCTCGACGCGGTGACCACCTCATAGCCGCGCACGGACAGATTGATCCGCAGCGCCCGCAGAATCTGCGGCTCGTCGTCGATCACCAGAACCCTGGTCATCTGCGCCACTCCTCCTCATCGCTGCGCTCTGCATCGTCGCCAGCGCGGGTCACGGCGCAGCCATTTCCACGATCACGGTCAGCCCGCCTCCTGGAGTGTCGGTAGCCGTTATGGTCCCGCCCATCGCTTCGACGAAGCCGCGCGCCACCGACATCCCCAGGCCGACGCCGGTGGTGTTGTCGTGATCGCCGAGCCGCTGGAACGCTTCGAAGATCTGTTCCTCGGCCCCATGCGGTATCCCAGGCCCCTCGTCGATGACGTTGATCAGCACCCGATTGCCCACCCGCCCGGCGTTGACCCGCACCAGGCAGTGCGGCGCGTAGCGCAGCGCGTTGTCGATCAGGTTGGCCAGCACCCGCTCGAGCAATCCGGCGTCGGCCATCACCATGGCGTCGGCCACATCCACCTTGACCCGGTCGATGGCGGACCGGAAAAAACCGGTGGCGCCCTTGCCGATGCTGACCAGCGCGCGCTGCACGATTTCCTCCAAATACACCCGGCTCAGTTCGGGGTGGATCACCCCGGCGGCCAGCCGGGACGAATCGAGCAGATTGCCGACCAGCGCGGTGAGTTGGTCGATCGACTCCTCGATGGTCGCCAGCAACTCCGCGGTGTCGGTGGCGGAGAAGGCGACGTCCTCGGCGCGCAGGCTGGACACCGCGACCTTGGCCGCCGCCAGCGGCGTGCGCAGGTCGTGGCTGACCGCCGAGAGCAGCGAGCGCCGCAGCTCGTCGGCGCGCACGACCGCTTCGGTCCGGCTGGCTTCCTCGGCGAGTTCGCGCTGCCTGATCAGACCGGCGGCCTGCCGGGCGACCGCGGACAGGACCCGCCGGTCCCGGGCGGAGAGTTTTCGGCCCGCCAGCAGCATCCAGAATTCGTCGTCGCCGACCTCGATCACGGTGTCCGCGGAATCGACGGTGGCGCAGGGGCTCCTGCCCACGCAGGCGACGACGTCGCTGGTGGTGTCGCCGGCGCGCGCTTCCTCGCCGGGCCCGCGCAGCATGCTGACCGCGCGCTGCGCGTAGGTCTCTCGCACCCGTTCGAGCAGCGTTTCGAGGTCGGCGCCGCGCAGCACCGAACCCGCGAACAGGGTCAGCAGCTCGGCCTCCTGCGACGCGCGGCGGGCTTCCCGGGTGCGTTTGGCCGCGAAGTCGACCAGCACCGCGACCGCGACCGCGATCAGCAGCAGCACCAATTCGGTGATGGCGCTGTTGGGTTCGGCGATGGTGAAGCTGTGCCGCGGGGCGATCAGGAAGTAGTTCAGCAGCAGCCCGGACAGCATCGCCGAAAGTGCCGCGGGCGCAACACCTCCGAAGAGCCCGACCAACAGCACCCCCACGAAGAACAAGGCGCTCTCGCCACCGGTGTCCAGGTACGGGTCCAGCGCGGTGACGGTGATCGCGCAGGTGATCGACGGCACGATGATCCCCGCCAGCCACGACGTCACCCGTCGCTCGCGCGGCGCGAGCGAGGCCGTACGGAACCCGCGCTTGGCCTCCTCGTGCGTGACCAGATGCACGTCGATCTTCCCGGAGAGCTCGACGATCCTCGGACCGATGCCCTCCTCGAACACACGCGCCCAGCGCGTCCGCCGCGAGGTACCGATCACCAGCTGCGTGGCGTTCATCTCGCGGGCGAACTCGAGGAGGGCCGTGGGCACCTCGTCGCCGACGACGGTGTGCAGCGAAGCATCCAGGCTGGTGGCCAGCTCCCGGATCTTGGCCATCCGGGATTCCGACAGGCCGGCCAGGCCGTCGCCGCGGACGACGTGGACCACCATGAGCTCGGCGGTGGACTTCGACGCGATCCGGGACGCCCGCCGCACCAAGGTCTCGGACTCGGGTCCACCGGTGACCGCCACCACGACCCGCTCGCGGGCCTCCCACATGTCGGTGATCTTGTTCTCGGCACGGTATTTCGCCAGCGCCGTATCGACCTGGTCGGCAAGCCACAGCAGCGCCAGTTCCCTTAGTGCGGTGAGGTTCCCGCGCCGAAAATAGTTGGACAGCGCCGCATCGATACGATCCGGCGCATAGACATTTCCATGAGACAACCTGCGCCGCAACGCCTCTGGAGTGATATCGATGAGTTCGACCTGTGCGGCCTGCCGCACGATCAGGTCCGGGACGGTCTCCTTCTGTTCGATACCGGTGATCTGGGCGACGACGTCGTTGAGGCTTTCCAGGTGCTGCACGTTGACCGTGGAGATCACGGTGATCCCGGCGTCGAGCAACTCCTCGACGTCCTGCCACCGCTTGGGGTTCTTGCTCCCCGGCGCATTGGTGTGCGCGAGTTCGTCGACGAGGACGACCTGTGGGCGGCGCGCCAGCACGGCCGGCACGTCGAGCTCGGAAAAGCGGCCGCCACGGTATTCGATAGAGCGCGGCGGAATGATCTCGATGCCCTCAAGCAGCTCAGCGGTTTTCGCACGCCCGTGGGTCTCCACCACGCCCGCCACCAGATCGGTGCCACGTTCCAGCCGCCGATGCGCCTCACCCAGCATCGAATACGTCTTCCCCACGCCCGGAGCAGCACCGAGGTAGATGCGTAGCTCCCCCCGCCTGGGGTGGCGGGCGCGCAGGTTGACGTCGCTCACGTCAACCATCATCCCCCCTGGGGCTAACTCGGGACGGGATACCGGTGGTCGAGTTGCAGGTTGAGTTGCAGCACGTTGACGCACGGTTCACCGAAAAACCCCAGCGCGCGGCCGCTCCGGTTCTGCGCTACCACCGCGCGGATCTGATCGGGGCTGACGTGGCGAGCCTTGGCGACCCGCGCCACCTGGATGTCGGCGTAGGCCGGCGAGATGTTCGGATCGAGGCCGCTGGCACTGGAAGTGACCGCGTCGGCCGGCACGGCCGGGTTGGCGGGCGCGGACCCGCGGACGGGCACGGTCTGCCCGACCGCGTAGACCTCTCCGGTTTTGGGGCCAGGCCGGGCACATTCGACGCGCACGCCCTCGTAGAGGGTGAGGAACGGCGCCGGCGTGGATCCGCAGGGCTCGTTGACGCTGACCACCCGAGTCGGGCGGGTGACGTTGCCGCGCGCGTCGCGAGGGCCGATCACCGACAACACCGCGCCCACGCCGCCGCCCGTGCAGAACGGCCGCGACCCGTCGACGCCCTCCGCGTTGCCGACGGCGGCGCTGCGTGAGCACACCTGGGTCAACAAGCTCGGCTTGCCGGGCGTGTCGAGAACGCTTTCCGGTCCGAGGTTGCTGCCGCCCGATGAGGTCGGGTCGTAGCCGGCGCCGGCCGCCGAGGGCCGGCTCTGGAAATACTGCGGCAGCGGGTTGCCGCTGGAGTCGGTGAACGGCTGGCCGATCATCCTGCTGCCCAATGGCTTACCGTCCGCGGTGAGGATCGAGCCCTCGGCGTGCTCACGCAATCCCGGGAGCTGCGCGACGGCCCAGACGAGCAGGGGATAGGCCAGACCGGTGATCGCGGTCAGCACCAGCAGCGCACGCAGCGCCGCCCAATGCAGGCGAACGAAATTCGTCATATCAGGACATCCCGGGGATGAATTGGACGATCAGGTCGATCGCCTTGATGCCGATGAACGGGGCGACGATGCCGCCCAGGCCGTAGACATAGAGGTTGCGGCTCAACAATTTCGACGCACTGCTCGGTGTGTAGCGCACACCGCGCAGCGAGAGCGGGATCAGCAACACGATGATGATCGCGTTGAAGACGACCGCGGACAGGATCGCCGACTGCGGGCTGTGCAGCCGCATCACGTTGAGCAGATCCAGGCCGGGGAACAGGGCGACGAACATCGCCGGGATGATCGCGAAGTACTTCGCGATGTCGTTGGCGATCGAGAAGGTCGTCAGCGCCCCGCGGGTGATCAGTAATTGCTTGCCGATCTCCACGATCTCGATGAGCTTGGTGGGGTCGGAGTCGAGATCGACCATGTTGCCGGCCTCTTTGGCCGCCGACGTGCCGGTGTTCATCGCCACGCCCACGTCGGCTTGCGCCAACGCCGGCGCGTCGTTGGTGCCGTCGCCGGTCATCGCGACCAGTTTGCCGCCCGCCTGCTCACGCTTGATCAGCGCGAGTTTGTCCTCCGGGGTGGCCTCGGCCAGGAAGTCGTCAACCCCGGCCTCCTCGGCAATCGCCTTGGCGGTCAACGGGTTATCGCCGGTGATCATCACCGTCCGGATGCCCATCCGGCGCATCTCGTCGAACCGCCCCCGCATGCCCTGCTTGACAACGTCCTTGAGGTGGATGACACCCAGCACCCCCGCGTGGCCGTTGATGCTCTCCCCGACGACCAGGGGCGTGCCGCCGCCCGCGGAGATGCCGTCGACGATCTCGCCGAGCTGTGCGGGGACGTTGCCCCCTTGTACGCGTACCCATTCCGCGACCGAGCTGGCCGCGCCCTTGCGCAGCAGGGTGCCGTCGACCCCATCGAGATCGACGCCCGACATCCGCGTGGTTGCCGAGAAGGCCACCCAGTGGGCTTGTGACAGCTCGCTCGGTGTGCGGCCACGCAGGCCGAAGTGCTGCTTGGCGAACACGACAACCGAACGGCCCTCGGGTGTTTCGTCGGCAAGGCTGGACAACTGCGCGGCGTCGGCCAGCCGTTCGGCCGAGACGCCGTCGAGGGGGATGAAGGCGGCGGCCTGCCGGTTGCCGAGCGTGATGGTGCCCGTCTTGTCCAGCAGCAGGGTGTTGACGTCGCCGGCGGCTTCCACCGCGCGCCCGGACATGGCGAGCACGTTGCGCTGCACCAGCCGGTCCATGCCGGCGATGCCGATGGCCGACAGCAGCGCGCCGATGGTCGTCGGGATCAGGCACACCAACAGCGACACCATCACGATGCCCGTCACGCCGCCTATGCCCAGCGCCTGGCTATCCGGGACGTCAGGATTGTTTGCCTTCGAGTAAATCGCCAGCGGCTGCAAGGTCGCGACGGCGAAGACGAAGATGATCGTCAATGCCGCGAGCAGGATGTTCAGCGCGATCTCGTTCGGGGTCTTCTGCCGGTTGGCGCCCTCGACGAGCGCGATCATCCGGTCGATGAAGCTTTCGCCTGGCTTCTGGGTGATCTGAACGACGATCCGGTCGCTCAGCACGGTGGTCCCGCCGGTGACCGCCGATCGGTCGCCGCCGGACTCGCGGATCACCGGCGCGGACTCTCCCGTGATGGCCGATTCATCCACGGACGCAATGCCTTCCACCACGTCACCGTCGCCGGGGATTGCCTGGCCCGCCTCGACCACCACGACATCGCCCTGCCGCAGTTGTGCGGCGGCGACGGCTTCCTCGACGGCGGCCGCCCCAGGTGTCCAGTCCTTGAGGCGGCGGGCCACGGTTTGCGTTTTGGCCCGGCGCAGGCTGTCGGCCTGGGCCTTGCCGCGGCCCTCGGCGACCGCTTCGGCGAGATTGGCGAACAGCACCGTGAGCCACAACCAGGTCACGGCCAGCCAGGCAAACCAGCTTGGCGCGGTGATCGCCAGGACGGTGCTCCAGGCGGCGCCGATTTCGACGATCAACATCACCGGGTTGCGCCACAGGGTGCGCGGGTTGAGTTTTCGCAGCGCGTCCGGTGTGGAGCGCCACAGCATCGTCGGGTCGAGCAGGCCGCCCTGCACCCGATTTTTGCCGCCCGACGCCGCCGGGTGCGTCTGCTCGGCCGGATGGATGGCGGTCGCGGTCATCAGTGGATTCCTTCGGCGAGGGGCCCGAGCGCCAGCATGGGCAAGAATGTGAGGGCAACGACGATCAACATGACGCCGGCGACCATGCCCACGAACTGCGGTCGGTGGGTGGGTAGGGTGCCCGCGGAGACGGGTGTGCGGCCTTGGCGGGCCAGCGATCCCGCCAGCGCCAGCACCAGCACGATGGGCAGGAACCGGCCGAACGCCATGGCCAGGCCCAGGGCGGTGTTGTACCAGTCGGTGTTGGCGCTCAGCCCGGCGAAGGCCGACCCGTTGTTGTTGGCCGCCGACGTGAACGCGTAGAGGATTTCGGAGAGTCCGTGCGGTCCGCCATTGAGCATGCCGGCGCGTTCGCCGGGCAGCGCCATCGCGATCGCGGTGCCGGTCAGCACGATCAGCGGGGTGACCAGGAAATAGCTTGCGGCGAGCTTGATCTCGCGCGGGGTGATCTTCTTGCCGAGGTATTCGGGAGTGCGCCCGACCATCAGCCCGGCGACGAACACCGTGATCACCGCCAGCACCAGGATGCCGTACAGGCCCGAGCCGGTGCCGCCGGGCGCGACCTCACCCAGCTGCATGTTGAACAGTGCGATCATGCCGCCGAGGCTGGTCAGCGAATCGTGAGAAGAGTCGACGGCGCCGGTGGAGGTGAGCGTCGTCGCGGCGGCGAACACCCCCGAGTCGGTGACGCCGAAGCGCTGCTCGACTCCCTCCATCGCGGCGCCGATCGCCGTCGGCACCGTGCCGTGGTGCCGGGTCTGGAACCACAGCATGAAGACGGTACTGATCGTGTACAGCGTCGCCATCACGGCCGCAATCGCGTAGCCCTGCTTGGTGTTACCCACCATGCGCCCGAATGTGCGGGGCAGCGAGAACCCGATCACCAGGATGAGGAAGATCTCCAGCCAGTTGGTCCAGGCGGTCGGATTCTCAAACGGGTGAGCGGAATTCGCGTTGTAGAACCCGCCTCCGTTGGTGCCGAGTTCTTTGATCACCTCCTGACTGGCCACCGGACCGCCGGTGATGGTCTGGTGGGCGCCGCCGATGGTGGTCACCACCTGGTCGTGCAGGTGGAAGTTCTGGATCGCCCCACCGGCGACCAGCAAGATTGCGCTGACGATGGCGACGGGCAACAGGATTCGCAGCGTTCCACGCACCAGGTCGACCCAGAAGTTGCCCAGCTCGCCGGTGCGGGTGCGGGCGAACCCGCGCACCAGCGCCACTGCCACCGCCATCCCGACGGCGGCGGACACGAAGTTCTGCACCGCCAGGCCGGCCATCTGCACGAGATGTCCCTGTGTCGTCTCGCCGGAGTAGGCCTGCCAGTTGGTGTTGGTGACGAAGCTGACCGCGGTGTTCCACGCCAGCGAGGGAGTCAGCTTGGTGGCCGGATCATGAAGGTGCAGCGGCAATTTGCCCTGGACGAGTTGGAATACGAACAGAAACAGGATGCTGATCGACGAGAACGCCAGCACGCTGCGGGCATAGGCCCCCCACGTCTGCTCCGCGCGCGCATCGACCCCGATCAGGCGGTAGAGCGTTCGCTCGACAGGCCAATCCTTGTCCGAGGCGTACACACGAAACATGTAGTCCCCGAAGGGTACGTGGACGAGCGCCACCGCCGCGACGAGGACAACGAGGAAAATGATCCCGGCCGTTGTGGTGCCCACTCAGAACCTCTCCGGGAACAGCAGGGCGCCGACGAGATAGAGCGCAATGAGGACGGAAAGCACCAGACCGACCGCATTTTGGTTGTTCATCGCCGTTCGACCAGCTTCTGAGCCACGCCGAGCGCGGCGAACACCGCCACGGTCAGCACGACGTACACCGCCACGCCCATCTCGTCTCCGTTCCACGCCAATCACGCGCCTGCGAAAGAAAACCTCGTCGAGTCAGCCCCAGCACGTGGTGATCGCAAGCTCGGCGGAGCCGGGCGCAGCGGGTCACCACTATCCAGCGCTGTCTCGGAGGAGAAGTCAGTTCGAAATTAACCGCGCGGCGTCCGCGCGCAGCGGCGGTTGACGGTTCCCTAACGCGGATACCGTGCACCTTTACGGTCTATTTACGCCCCGCAGGTGCCGCGATCAGGGGTAGCCGTACCCGGAAAACCGTTATGTCGTCGGTGGACTCGACGGTGACCGAGCCATGGTGGGCCTTGACGATCGAACTGACGATCGGCAGGCCCAGTCCGTGGCCCGAGCCGTCCGATCGCGACTTGTCGGCCCGGACAAACCGCTCGAAAAGCCTGGGCAGCAGTTCTTCGTCGATGCCCGGTCCGTCGTCGGTGACGGTCAATTCCACGAAGGGCGCCCCGGGACCGTCGCGGTGGCAGGTGATTCCGGTCGTCACCGTGACCCCGGGCGGTGTGTGCACGCGGGCGTTGCCGAGCAGGTTACTGACCAACTGATGCAACCGGGCGTGGTCGCCGCGCACCCAAACCTGCTCGTCGGGCAGGTCTTTGACCCAGTTGTGGGTCAGCGCGGCCACCGTGGCGTCGTTCACCGCGTCGTTGGCGATCTCGGCCAGGTCGACCTCTTCGGACTGCAGGTCCTGGCCTTCACCCAGCCGGGAAAGCAGCAGCAACTCGTCGACGAGCAACGCCATCCTCCGGGCCTCGGATTCGATTCGGGCCAACGCGTATTCGGTGGTCGGCGGCAACTCCGAACTGTCCTGGCGGGTGAGTTCGGCGTAGCCCTGAATGGCCGCCAGGGGCGTGCGCAGTTCGTGACTGGCGTCGCTGATGAATTGGCGCATCCGCAAATCGGATTCGACCCGATGCGCCAGCGCGCCATCTACGTTGTCCAGCAAGCGGTTCAGTGTGTGACCGACGATCCCGACCTCGTTCTGCGGGTCGGTGTCCTGCGGTTGGACCCGGATGCTGATCCGGTGGTCGTCATCGGCGAGCGGCATGGCGGCGACATTGGCCGCGATTGCGCCCAGCCGGCGCAGCGGGCGAAGCGTGTACCCGACGACCCACCCGGTGAGCGCCGCGGTGAGCGCCAATGCCCCTGCGGTCAGCGCGATCGTGGTGATCTGCTTGCGCGCGATGATCCGGTCGGCCAAGGTCTGCGACATCCCGACCACGAGCACGTCGGAGCCGTCCACGGTGCTGTCGAGGCGGTAAGACCCCAGGCTGCCCAGTATTTCGGTCCGGGGCGGCCCGCCGGACCACGACTGCCCTTCCAGCGCGCGGACGACGTCGCCCGGCGCGGCTTTCGGTTCTCCTTCGGAGAAGACCGCCGACCCGATCACCACGCCGTTACGCAGCACGGCGATGAGGTTTCCCGGCGTTTGTCCGGTGAATTCCAGCATCGCCTCTCCGATGGGCAACGTGTCCGGATGCGCAGAACTGTGTTCGCCGTTGCGGTATTTCGTGTACTGGTGGCTGAATGCGACGAGGGACTCGGCGATGTCGGCGTCGCTCATGGCGTTGACGTAGCCGCGCAGGCTGAGCACGGAAACGATGCCGACGGTCACCAGCACCACGCTGACCACGGCCAGC
This sequence comes from Mycobacterium sp. NTMscope_MAC_269, assembly GCF_976985695.1. Classification (NCBI taxonomy): domain Bacteria; kingdom Bacillati; phylum Actinomycetota; class Actinomycetes; order Mycobacteriales; family Mycobacteriaceae; genus Mycobacterium; species Mycobacterium sp. NTMscope_MAC_269. The sequence continues at coordinate 3,173,225 of NZ_OZ335668.1, read as the reverse complement.
ACACCCAACAGCAGTTGGCGGCGCAGCGACGAGGGAAACCACCGGGGAAAAATCCCGGATGCGGCGGTCCCGTCTTGGGTCATTCCGCCGGACGCAGCATGTACCCCACGCCGCGGACCGTGTGGATCATCGGCTCCCGCCCGGAGTCGATCTTTTTCCTCAGGTACGAGATGTAGAGATCCACGATGCTGGTGCGCCCGGCGAAGTCGTAGTTCCACACTCGGTCGAGGATCTCGGTTCTGCTCAGCGCGCGCCGCGGGTTGCGCATGAGGAAGCGCAGCAACTCGAACTCGGTGGAGGAAAGTGACACCGCGGTGTCACCACGGGTGACTTCCCGGCTGGCGGTGTCGACCCGCAGGTCGCCGACGACGAGGGTCTCGGCGGTCGGCGTCGGCGGCGGGCCGGAGCGGCGCAGCAACCCGCGCAGCCGGGCGACCAATTCCTCCAGGCTGAACGGCTTGGTCATGTAGTCGTCGGCGCCCGCGGTCAGGCCGGTGACCCGGTCCATGACCGAATCGCGCGCGGTCAGGAAAAGCGTCGGGGTGTAGGCGTCGGATTGGCGCACCCGTTCGAGGATCCGCAGCCCGTCCACGTCGGGAAGCATGATGTCAAGGACGAGGATGTCGGGGCTGACTCTCTCGAACTTCGCCATCGCCTCGCGCCCGTTGTGGGCGATGTCGACCACCCAGCCCTCGTAGTGCAGGGCCATCTTCACCAGATTGGTCAGCGCCGGCTCGTCGTCGACCAGCAAAACCCGGATCGGTGAGCCATCGGCACGGTTGATCCGCGGCAGCTGCCCCAGGATGGCTTGGCGGGGGCGCTGCGAGCCTGAGTATCCGGCCATTGCGGTCATGTTCCTTTAATTCTGACCGGCCACACACCCGATTGTCACGGAGTTCATAGAAATCTCAAATGTATGCGGGTGCTCGAGCGCAACCTTCGAAAGCTGCTGGGATACAGAGGCGTTGACCCGGCGACGTGGATCCTTGCGTTCGCTGGCTGACGAAAACCCCGGCGCGCGAGCGGGTTTCACAGAAAGTTCGGCAGATGCGAACGGGGCCGCGCACCGGTCGGTGCACGGCCCCGTTTCGTCGAAGGACAGGCGTCAGGCCCAGCTGGACCCGACGGCGCTGTCGGTGCTGGCCATGTTGTTGCCCGCGGACTGAACCTTCTGTCCGTGGGAGTTGGCCTGCTCGTAGATCACCTGGAAGTTGCGACCCAACTGGGTGATGAACTCCTGGCACGCGACCGAACCGGCGCCGCCCCAGAAGTCGCCGGCAGCAAGCACATCGCGGACGATGGCCTGGTGCTCGGCCTCCAAGGACGCGGCCTGGGCGCGGATCAGGGCACCGTGGGCGTCTACGTCGCCGAACTGGTAATTGATGCTCATTGGTTGGCTCCTTAAAGGTGTTGCGCAGCAGCAGTTCCGGGCTAGCTGCTGAGGATCTGCTGCGAGGCCTGCTCTTGCTGCTCGTAGTTGTTCGCGTCGCGGATCAGCCCGTCGCGCACGCTGTGCAGCATGTTGACGATGTTGCGGAAGGCCTGGTTGACCTGGCCCATGGTGTCATACGACGTCGCCTGCGCCTGGCCGCTCCAGCCCGCGCCGGCGATGTTCATCGACGACGCCCACATCTTGCGGGCCTCGTCCTCGACGGTCTGGGCGTGCACCTCGAAACGGCCCGCCATCGCCCGCATCTCGTGCGGGTCGGTCATAAAACGTGTTGCCATCTCGGCTGTCTCCTATCTTGATAGCTTCCGTCGGCCGAAGTCTTAACAGTGGTAGTTGATGCGGCGGTGGCCGCGGTTCAACCAGATTACGGCCTGCCGGTTAATTGTTCGCCTCAAACGGGCGACGTGTACCCCCTAAGTTCCTCTATCAGCGTTCCCTTCTCAGACGACAACCTGTTTGGGCATGACGATCGGCTTGAAGCCGTACCGAGGTCCGGTGCCGTAAGCGCCGGCGCCCTTGGCGGCCGCTGCCATGCCTGGCATGCCGGGCATCGCGGTGACGCCCTCCGCTTCGGCCGCGGCCGTCCAACCCGAGCCCTCGAGCGGGGCGGTGGCCGACGCCACCGACGCCGGGGCGGCGGCATTCCAGCCCGCCGGCACCGAGAGGCGGCCCACCGCGGACGCCTCGCCCAGCGCCGCCGACGCGCCCGCGCCCGACACGGAGCCCACCGTCGTGCCGGGCGTGATGGCGGCCGCGCCCGCCGCCGGGGCGGCAGAGTCGGCCAGCGAGAACGGAATTGATTGCACCGCCCCGAGGGTGTGCCCCAGCGACACCGCGTTCGGGATTGCGGCGCAAACCCACCAGGCGGCGGTGTTGATTGCGCCGTTGGTGGCGTTGAAGAACGACGGGGTGCCCTCCAGGTGGTCGATGGCGTCGAGCAGGCCGCCACCGGTGGTTGGCGAGGTGAGAAGCGACGACAGGTCCATTCCGGTCGCCTGCGTCGTGCCATTCGCCGCATCGAAGGCGACCGCGCTGTTGTCCACGGCCGCGGCGGCCGCCGGGTCGGTGGTCGACGTCAGTGGCGTTACCGGGGTGAGCACGCCGGCCGCGGTCGAGGCGGCCTGATAGGTGGCCATCATGGTGGCGTCTTGGACCCACATCTCGGCGTATTGGGCTTCGGTGGCCGCGATCGCGGCCGAATTGACGCCCAGGAAGTTCGTCGCGACGAGTGTCGCCAGCAGCGTCCGATTGGCCGCGATCACCGGCGGGGGCACCGTCGCCGCGAACGCCGCCTCATAAGCGGCCGCCGATGCGGTGGCCTGGGCGCTCGCCTGCTCGAGCGTCGACGCCGTCTCGGTCAGGTAGGACACGATGGGCTGCGCGGCGGCGGCGGCCGCCGCCGACCCGCCACCGGTCCACTGCTCGGTGGTCAGCAACGAGATGATCGACTCCCACTGGGTCGCCGTGGAACTCACCTCGGCGGCGAGGTTGGCGTACGCCGTCGCGGCGGCCATGAACGGCGCGGAGCCCGCACCCGCGTACATGAGCGACGAGGTGATCTCTGGGGGGATCGCTGAAAAGTCAAGCACCATTTGTGTATTCCGCTCCCTTTGCCTGTTCGGATTCGACGTCTATCGGGATGAGCGTGGCTGCCTAGACGGCGGTCGGCTTCGGCATGACGATCGGCTTGACGCCGTAGCGAGGCGCCCCGAAGCCGGCGCCGTTGCGCCCCATCGCGCCGACCCCGGGCATGCCCGGCACCACCGTTCCGGTGCCGGTCTGCGGCGCGGCGGCGGTCCAACCGACGGTCTGCAGTGGCGCGGCGCTCGTCCCCGCCACCGGGGTGGAACCGGCCCAACTCGGGGGCACCGAGAGCTTGTTGACCATGGTCGCCTGGCCCATGGCGGCGGCCGGCATCGCGCCCACGCCGGCCACGCCACCCGCGCCGGCGCCGGCCGGCGTCGTCGTGGTGGCCAGGTCCGCCGCGGCGGCCGCACCGGCATCGGCGCCGGAGGTGTCCAGCAGGCCACCACCGGCGAGGCCGAGCAGGTTCGAGGTGGCCGAGGACCAGTTCCCGATGCCGATGTTGCCGATATTGGCGGTGTTGCTCGAGAGGCCGAACATGCCGCCGAGGCCCCCGCTGGACTGGCCGTTGTAGCCGAGGAGCCAGGCGAGGATGTCGATCGGGTTAGAACCCACGCCGCTGGAGGTGCCGGAATCGGTGGCGTCCAGCGCTTGGATGGCGGCCTGGCTCGCGTTGACGGCCTCGGTGTCGCCGTAGCTGTTGGAGCTGATGCCCAGGGTCTGCGAGTACTGCTCCAGCTGCGCCTGCGCCTCGGCGGCGATCGTCTGGTACTGGGTGCCGTAGGCCGAGAAGATGGCCGCCTGCTGGGCCGACACCGGGTCAGCGGCGGCGGGAGCGATGACCGTCGTCGCCGACGCAGCGCCCGTGTTCTGCGCCGCCAGGTTGCTGTTGATTCCGGACAGCAACGTCTCCGCGGCCAGCATTTCTTCAGTCTGTGTTGTCAGAAACGACATCTGTTGCTCCTATGCTGAACGAGCCGACCCCCGGTGTGGGTCGCTGTGTGTTCACGTAACGGCCGCTGTGCGTTGGCGTAACGCTAGCGAGCCACAACTCCACATTCCCCACCCAATGAGCTGGGGTTACAGTCGTTTACGGCTTCTTAACGACAAGGGCGGCAGTTTTAACAAGACCCTGTCGGGCGACATCGGGACGTCATCTGGACTCGGGCGCCGAAAGGCAGAAATCGGGCGTGGGGCGCGGATCGTAACCGATGTGCGCTCGGGTCGCATGTTGGACGTCTGGCAAATATCGGCCCGGACGCGATGCCGCGCGATGGGCGTTCACGCGCTAGATTCGCCGCCGGGCCCCCATAGCCCAATTGGCAGAGGCAGCGGACTTAAAATCCGTCAAGTGTCGGTTCGAGTCCGACTGGGGGCACCGATTATGTGCAGTTCGGCTGGCCCAAGTGATCCGGTGGCGGTGTCGCGTCGAACACCTGCGGGACGCTGATGCACCCGACGATTTGTCTTGACTTGGCTCACGATTCGGGACTCGAGTGATTGCTGCCGATAGACGTGTTGCTTTCCGGCGAGCGGGATCCGACGGCCCCGGGTTTGTCGGTGGTCGCTGCGATGATGGCGTCATGTCTTCGATCGCATCTGTTGACGCCGAGGTGGTGACTGCGAGCGACCGTCTCGAGGTGTTGTTCGAGGAGTTGGCGGAGTTGAGCGGTCAGCGCAATGCGATTGATGGGCGCATCGTGCAGATCGTCGCCGAGATCGATCGCGACCAATTGTGCGGTGTGACGGGTGCGCGCTCAGTGCCGGCGTTGGTGGCCTGGAAGCTGGGCTGTTCGTCGGCCAATGCGCACACGTTGGCCGCGATCGCGGGCCGGTTGAGCGAGTTCCCGCGGTGTGTCCAAGGAATGCGGGAGGGGCGGTTCTCGGCCGATCAGGTCGGGGTGATCGCGGCGCGGGCCGGTGAGGGTTCTGATGAGCATTACGCGGCGTTGGCCGCGGTCGCCACGGTCAATCAGCTGCGCACCGCGGTCAAGCTGGAACCGCGACCCGACCCCGAACCCCAGCCGGGGTCTGAGCGCTCGTTTATCGCGACCGCCAACGATCAGGGTGCGTGTTATCGGATCACGCTGGGCCACGTGGATGCTGCGAAGTTCGATGCCGCGTTGGCCTCGCATCGTGACGCGCTCATCGCCGAGTGGAAGCGCGACCACGGCGAGGGCACGGGCGTGGGTGATCAGCGTCCGCCGGTGCCGGGCACGGCCGAGGCGTTCATGCGCCTGATCGAAGCGGGATGGGACAGCGAGGCCACTCGTCGGCCTCATGGGCAGCACACCACGGTGGTGGTGCACCTTGATGTCGCCCAGCGCGCTGCCGCGCTGCATCTGGGTCCGCTGCTGTCGGAGGCCGAACGCCGATACCTGACCTGTGATGCCACCTGTGAGGTGTGGTTCGAGCGCCACGGCGAGGTCATTGGGGCCGGGCGGGTGACGCGGGTGATCAACCGACGCCTGCGCCGCGCGCTCGAGCACCGCGACCGTATGTGTGTGGTTGCGGGTTGTGGCGCCACCCGGGGTTTGCACGCCCATCACCTGCGGCACTGGGAAGACGGCGGCCCCACCGAGTTGGCCAACCTGGTGCTGGTCTGCCCCTACCACCACCGGTTGCATCATCGGGGCCTGATCACCCTCACCGGACCCGCGCACGCTCTGGTGGTCACCGACGAGGACGGCCGAATCCTGAGCCCGGCATCACTGGCACGCCCCCCGACCCAACCCCCACCCGCTGTCCCACCGTGTCCCGGACCTACCGGCGAACGCGCCCACTGGTGGTGGTATGACCCCTTCCAACCCCAACCACCACCTAGTCCGGCTACCGGGGCTGCATCAACGCTCAAACATGTTGGTGCATCAAATAATTCGTTTCACACCACGCGTCACTGACGTCGGGCTGCACAAACAATCGCGCCCACCGCCAACCCGCGATCCCAAGACCTCCGCGCCGCGCAGTCAATACCCGACTGCCGGTGGCGCTCAAGCAGAGCACGTTTGCGCCCGCATTCAGCGCTGCCGAAACACGCCGTGCGCAGTACGTTGTTCGGGACCGTTGTGCGAGCCGTCACCGCGAAGGAGCCAGCGCGAAGGTGTCCGAGGATCCGCGGGCGGACCGTGTCTCCCGCCAATACGATCGCTGGGAATATCCGCCCCCGGTAACCGATCTCGACGCATGGACCAAGAACCATTGGGATTGGTTCGATCCGTTCTGGGCGCACCGAGTGTTGTGGCCCGACCGCGCTTACAAGCCGGATCTCGACATCCTCATCGCGGGGTGCGGCACCTTCCAGGCCGCCGTGTTCGCCTTCATGAACCGCGCCGCCAAGGTGGTCGCGATCGACGTCAGCCAAACCGCGCTGGATCACCAGCAGTACCTCAAAGACAAGCACCAGCTGGCCAACCTGGAACTGCGGCTGCTGGCCATCGAGGACGTCTCGGCGCTGTCACGCGACTTCGACCTCATCGTCTCCACAGGCGTGTTGCACCACATGGCGGACCCGCTGGCCGGGCTCAAAGCGCTCGGCGGATGCCTGCGGCGCGACGGGGCCCTTGGCGTCATGCTCTACGCCAAATACGGCCGCTTCGGCGTCGAGCTGCTCGAATCGGCGTTTCGCGACCTCGGACTCTTGCAGGACGACGCGTCGGTGCAGCTGGTCAAGGAGGCGGTGGCGGCGCTACCGGCCGACCACCCCGTGCGCCCCTACCTGCAGGGCGCGCGTGACCTGCTCTCGGACGGGGCGCTGGTCGACACCTTCTTGCACGCCCGCCAACGCAGCTACACCGTCGAGGAATGCCTGGACCTGGTCGGCGCCGCCGGGCTCGCGTTCCAGGGCTGGCTGCGCAACGCGCCGTACTACCCACATGACGCGTTCGTCGCTCCGGCGGCGGGCCCGTTCCAGTCGCTGCTGAACCGGTTACCCGACCCCACGCTGTGGTCGGTGATGGAACGCCTGCAACCGGCCAACGCCACGCACTTCTTCCTCGCCTGTCGTCCGGAACGGCCCACACAGGACTATGCGATCGACTTCTCGACGGCGTCGTCCCTCGATTACGTCCCCGCGCCGCGCACGGCCTGCCTGGTGTCCGGCGACCAGATCCACCTGCCCGGCGCGAAGCTGAAGCTCACCGCGGCTCAGCTGCCTTTTGTCCAGCACGTCGACGGGCGGCGCACCATCGCAGAGATTGTCGACGAGGTGGCCCAGGGCAACCGGGAGAAGCGGGAGTTCGGGCTTGCGCTGTTCCGCTCGCTGTGGCGTCTCGACTTCCTGGCGATGGCACTGAACACGACGTCGCCGGACTAGCACCGAGATCGGTTGCGGGACGCGCGTTACGACCGGACCAAGGCTTTGGCCCTGCCGCCGACCGCGCCGCAACGCGCCATCCATACACTGACCCAGCATGGGCATGCTGTTCGGTCTCGCGCCGTGGATTGTGTACTGGGTCCTTGTCGGAAACGTCCCTTTCGCCGCCGCCGTGCTGGTCGCGCTGGCGGTCGCCGCCGCCAGCCTCGGCCTGGGCGGCGTGGCGGGCAGGCGTTGGCAGTTCTTTGATTTCGCTTCTGTCGCAGTGTTTTTGATCCTTGCCGTGCTGAGCTTCACGCTCAGCCAGTCGTTCCTCGAGCGGTGGATACTGACGCTGAGCGACGCCGGGATCTTCCTGGTGACGCTGGTCGGGATGCTGGTCGGCAAGCCGTTCGTGGCCGAGTTCGCCGCGGCCGAACACCCTTCCGACGTCGTCAAAACCGAGCTCTTCGCCCGCATCGTCAAAACCCTCGGCTGGGTCTGGGTCGCGACGTTCGCTGCCATGACGGTGTCCTCGGCCATTCCGTCGATCGTGCAACGCCGCGCGGGGACGACCTCCGCCCTGATCCTGGACACCAAGACCCCGCTGTCGTTCCTGTGCTACTGGATCATCCCCTTCGGTCTGCTGGGCCTGGCCGCGGTGGCGTCGCGGCTGCTGCCCGACCGGATGATGGTGGGGATCGACGACGTGGCGCGGGAAACCTCGTTCGTCGCCTACGACGAGGCCACCATCGACGAGCTGTACTTCCTCGCCACCGAACACGCCAACCGTGAGGTGGGCCCGGGCAAGGAGGCGTACGCCGTCAAGGTCGGCGGGATGGGAACCCCGTTGACCGGAGACGAGTCCCGCAAGTCGTGGCCGTCGACGTACAAGGTGCGCGACAAGCGGCACTGAACCCCGAAAAGGAGTGGCGATGAACGCACCCGGCCCCGACGCCATCCGTGCGGAGACGATCACCATCACCGGTCACGGCGGCGACCAGATCGAGGCCTACCAGGCCGTGCCGCTGGCGCCGGGGTCGCGCGGGGGCGTGGTGTGGATTCACCACATGCCCGGATACGACCGGGAAACCAAGGAATTCGTCCGCCGGCTCGCCGTCAGCGGCTACCACACCGTCGCGCCGAACCTCTACTCGCGCGAGGCCCCGGGCGCCGCACCCGACGACGCGGCCGCCGCGGCGCGGGCGGCCGGCGGGGTGCCCGACGAGCGACTGGTCGGCGACGTCGCGGGCGCGGTCGAGCAGCTGCGCAGCCTGCCCGGCGCCAACGGCAGGGTCGGTGTCATCGGACACTGCTCGGGCGGGCGGCACGCATACCTGGCGGCATGCTCGCTGCCTTTCGACGCGGCGGTGGACTGCTACGGCGCCTTCATCGTCGAGGATCCGCCTGAGGGCATGCCCAAGACCATGCAGCCGATCCTGAATCTGGCCGCGAACCTGAGCTGTCCGCTGCTGGGTCTGTTCGGGCTCGACGACCGCTTCCCCGCCCCCGAAGGGGTGGCCGCCCTGGACGCCGAGCTCAACACGCTGAACAAGCCGCACGAGTTCCACTCTTATGAGGGGGCGGGGCATTCCTTTTTCTCCGTCGACCGGCCGGCGTACCGCCCGGAAGCGGCGGTGGACGGGTGGCGGCGCATCGACGAATTCTTCGCCATCCACCTGAAAGGCTAGGTATCTGCCCGTGTGCACCTATCTCACCGAACACGTCGAGATCGACGGCAGCGGCAAGGGCGCCACCGGATGGTTCGGCGCCGACCGCGCGACCGTGTACGTCGACCACCCCGTCCACGCGCCCTACGGCCACACGGTCAACATCGACGTGATCAACCCCCGGCTCGGGCCGTCGGCGCGGGTGGCGCTGGAACTGACCGAGGAGAGCGCCCTGGCGTTGGCCGACGCCATCCGGAAAGCGATCGCCCACGCGCCGGCCGGGCTGGCCTCCAAGGATCAATAGGCCGACCATGACTGACTATCCGCAGATGGCCGCCGCGCGGGGCAGGATCGAACCCGCGCCCCGCCGCGTCCGTGGCTTCCTCGGCGACGCACTGCTCTTTGACACCACGGCCGCCCGATACGTGTGGGAGGTCCCCTACTACCCGCAGTACTACATTCCGCTGGCCGACGTCCGCACCGAGTTTCTGCGCGACGAAAACCACCCTCAGACAGTCCAATTCGGCCCGTCGCGGTTGCATGCCCTGGTGGGCGGGGGCCAGACGCACGAGTCCGCCGCGCGGGTGTTCGACGCCGACGGCGACGGCCCGCTGGCCGGTACCGTACGGTTCGAATGGAATCCGTTGCGCTGGTTCGAAGAAGACGAGCCGATCTACGGCCACCCCCGCAACCCCTATGCGCGCGTCGACGCCCTGCGATCGCACCGCCACGTCCGGGTGGAACTCGACGGAATCACTCTGGCGGACACCGGTTCTCCGGTTTTGTTGTTCGAAACGGGCTTGCCCACAAGGTATTACATCGATCCTACCGACGTCGACTTCGAGCGCCTGCAACCCAGCAGCACACAGACGTTGTGCCCCTACAAGGGAACGACGTCGGGCTATTGGTCGGTGCGCGTGGGTGACGTCGTGCACGAGGACCTGGCATGGACCTACCACTATCCGCTGCCCGCGGTCGGTCAGATCGCCGGTCTGATCGCCTTCTACAACGAGAAACTCGACATCGTCGTCGACGGGGCCAGGTTGCCGCGGCCGCAGACGCAGTTCAGCTAGCGGCGACGGCGAGGCGGGCGATGTGATATTCGCCTCGTCGGCGGCAAATCCTGAGATTTCCTTACTAAAGCCCCGATGTAGCGGAAACGCGAGATGTTAGCGGCATAGGCAAAATCCGCCGGAAGGGGGTTTGCATGCGTTTCGCTACGGGTAAGCGACTGCGATACAGCGTGATTGGAAGTCTGAGCAGAACCTGAGTGCGCGAAGTGACGTAGCTAACGTCGAGCATTTTGAACTGCTTTGAGGCGAATTTTGGTCAGTAGACTACCGAAAACCAGTCTCGTCAGCGCCTTTCGGTGCTGAAAGCCGGTGGATCCGGAGGCCAATTCGTCGCATGCGTGCGACGTCGTCACTTTGGCCACCAGGGCCGACGAACACAGCAAAGGCGGTACCAGCGTGAGTGATGCATACGACCCGACGATGGCGGGATTCGAGGTCGACGACACCGCGGTGGTGCGAGTCCCGGTGCGCCACGGCCCGATCAGCGACATGGACCTCAGCGGTGACGGGCGCCGGCTGCTCGTCACGAACTATGGCCGCGACGCGGTGTCGGTCATCGACGCCCACACCCTGCGCGTCTCGAGCACCATCGCCGGCCTCAGCGAGCCGTCCGCCGTCGCGATGAGCAGCGCGGACGCGAACTACGCCTACGTGAGCACGGCCACCGCCGCGTATGACGCCATCGAGGTCATCGACGTCGTCACGAACTGGCGGATCGCCACGCACCGGCTCGCGCACAGCGTGAGCGACCTGACGGTGAGCCGCGACGGAAGATACCTCTACGCCAGCCGCAATGCCGTTCGCGGCGCCGACGTGACGGTACTGGACACCACCACGGGCGAGCTCGAGGTGATCGAACTGGCCACCGCAGCCGGGACGACCACCGCCTGCGTGCGGGCCAGCGCCGACGGGCGGCGGCTCTACGTCGGGATCAACGGCCCGAACGGGGGCGGCCTCGCCGTCGTCGAAACCCGCACCCGATCCGACGGCGACCGCGTCGGCGGCCGCTCGCGCGTCGTCGGCAGCATCGAACTCGGCCTGCCCGTCCGCGATGTGGCGCTGAGCAACGACGGCGCCACGGCGTATGTGGCAAGTTGCGGCCCGGTGGTGGGCTCGGTGCTCGACGTCATCGACACCCGCGCGAACAAAATCGTCAAGACGCACAAGATCAACGAGATCGCCGGGCCGCTGGCCCGGATGACGCTGAGCCGCGACGGCGAGCGGGCCTACCTGGTCAGCGACGACCGCGTCACGGTCCTGGGCACCCGCACGCTGGACGCCATCGGCGTGGTCACGGTGACCCAGAACCCGTCGTGCGTGCTGGAAAGCCCCGACGGCAGCCACCTGTATGTCGCCGACTACGCCGGGGTGGTCACTGCCGCCCGGATCGCCACGGGCCCGGCGCCGCACCGCGGCGACGCGGAACACCCGGACGCACCGGCCGCCGGCTGGCTGCTCGATGTGCCCCAGTGGGAGCCGGCGCTGGCCTAGAGCCTCGCCGCGGCACGCGGCCGCCTCGCGCCCAGAGTGTGAATCCTCGCCCTCGCGTGTGAATCCTGGGCGGCGATCATCGGCGTGTCGCCGCCCAGCGTTCACACTCAAAGCCCAGTACGCACACTCAACCGACGTTGGGCGTCGGAAACTCCGGGCCGCAGGAGCCATCCCAAAGCCGTGCCGGCCGAACGAGATCCACGTCCCCGGCCACCGGCTCGGGTGACGCCTATCACGATTGCCGAATTCGGGCTTAGGGTGGGAAGCGGTCGGCGGAATGGCACGAACCGTGCCGCGCGGAGGGTAAGGCGGTACATCAATGGACGGCACGATGCAGGACTATCCGTTGACGATCACCGCGATCATGCGCCACGGCTGCGGCGTCCACGGGGACCGCACCGTCACCACGGCCACCGGGAACGGCTACCACACGACGAGCTATCGGGAACTGGGCGGCCAGGCCGCCCAGCTGGCGAATGGGCTGCGTCGGCTCGGGGTCACCGGTGACCAGCGGGTGGCGACGTTCATGTGGAACAACACCGAGCACCTGGCCGCCTACCTCGCGGTGCCCTCGATGGGCGCCGTTCTGCACACCCTGAACATCCGCCTGTTCCCCGAACAGATTGCCTATGTCGCCAACGAAGCCGAAGACCAGGTGGTGCTGGTCGACGCCTCGCTGATCAAACTGCTCGCGCCGGTGCTGCCCAGCCTCGAGACCGTGCACACCGTGATCGCCGTCGGGGAGGGTGACACCGAACCGCTGCGGAAGTCGGGCAAGACCGTGCTGGATTACGCCGAGGTCCTCGGCGAGGAGTCGACCGAATTCGACTGGCCGCACATCGACGAGAACTCCGCGGCGGCGATGTGCTACACCAGCGGCACCACCGGCAACCCGAAAGGCGTTGTCTACACCCATCGTTCGAGTTATTTGCACACGATGGGCGCGTGCACCACCAACGGCATCGGGGTCGGGGCCGTCGACAGCGTGCTGGCGATCGTGCCGATGTTTCACGCCAACGCCTGGGGCCTGCCGTACGCCGCGCTGATGGCCGGCGCCGACCTGGCGCTGCCCGATCGCCACCTCGACCCGCGGTCGCTGGTCGGCATGGTCGAACAGCTGCGGCCCACCGTGACCGGGGCGGTGCCGACGATCTGGAACGCCGTCCTGCACCACCTCGAGGACGATCCTGACCACGACATGTCGTCGCTGCGGCTGGTGGTCTGCGGCGGCTCGGCCGTCCCGGTGTCGCTGATGCGCACCTTCGAGGAAAAGCACGACGTACAGATCCGGCAGCTGTGGGGCATGACGGAGACCTCGCCGTTGGCGACCATGGCCTGGCCGCCGCCGGGCACTCCGGAGGACCAGCACTGGGCCTTCCGCGGCACCCAGGGACAACCGGTCTGCGGGGTGGAGATGCGGATCGTCGACGACGACGGCCAGGTGCTGCCCAACGACGGCGCCGCCGTGGGGGAGGTGGAGGTCCGCGGACCGTGGATCGCCGGCTCCTACTACCTGGGGCACGACGAGTCGAAGTTCGACTCCGGCTGGCTGCGCACCGGGGACGTGGGACGCATCGACGGCCGCGGCTTCGTTACCCTGACCGACCGGGCCAAGGACGTCATCAAATCCGGCGGGGAATGGATCTCCTCGGTCGACCTGGAGAACGCGCTCATCGGACACCCCGATGTGGTCGAGGCCGCGGTGGTCGGCGTGCCCGACGAACGTTGGGAGGAACGCCCCCTCGCGGTGATCGTGGCCAAGCAGGGCGCGTCGGTCAGCGCGGAGCAGTTGCGAACCTTCCTCGCGGACAAGGTCGTTCGATGGTGGCTGCCCGAGCGGTGGACGTTCGCCGACGAGATCCCGCGCACCAGCGTCGGCAAGTACGACAAGAAAGCCATCCGGTCGCGCTATGCCGACGACGGCTACCAGGTGATCGAAGCGCGCGACTGAAGGAAGCGGCTCGCGGGCAACCGCACGGAAAGGCTTGAGACAGTGACACATTCACTCGCCGTCGACCAATCCGTCGTCGCACCGGTCGCGGTACATGACGCGTTCGACCGGACGCTGCCGATGCCGCTGCCCACGCTCTTCAACCGCTGGTACGGCCCCTTCCCGCCGATCCGGGACGTGCGCGGGCAGACGGGCGCCTGGGACGCGGCGGGCCAGACCCGCATCGTGCACCTGGCCGGCGGCGCCACCATGCGCGAGGAGCTGACCAGCGTCGAGGCGCCCCGGTCGTTCGGCTACCGGCTCTGCGAGGTCACCGGGCCGATGGCGCTGCTGGTCGATCACGTTGTGGGCGAATGGATTTTCACCCCGGCAGGCAACGGTACCGAGATCACCTGGCGCTGGGACATTCACCCGAAATCGCCGCGAACGGCCTGGGCGCTGCCGCTGTTGGGCAGGATGTGGAAGGGCTACGCGCGGCGGGCGCTGGCCAACCTGTCCGCCTTGCTGACGAGCTGAGGCCGTAAACCATTACGGTTTGAAGGCATGTGCCGACTCTTTGGCCTGCACGCCGGTACGCACGCGTGCACCGCAACCTTCTGGCTGCTGGACGCTCCGGACAGCCTGTCCGAACAGAGCCGGCGAAACCCGGACGGCACCGGCCTGGGCATCTTCGACGAGCACGCGGTGCCGCACCTCTACAAGGAGCCGATCGCGGCCTGGCAGGACGCGGCATTCGCGACCGAGGCGCACCGGATGACGGGCACCACCGTCATCGCCCACGTCCGCTACGCGACCACCGGATCGCTCGACATCCGCAACACCCACCCGTTCCTGCAGGACGGGCGGATCTTCGCGCACAACGGCGTCCTCGAGGGCCTGGACATCATCGACGAGCGGCTGCGTGAACTCGGCACCGACGACTTGGTCCTGGGCGACACCGACTCCGAGCGGGTGTTCGCGTTGATCACCGGCGCGATCCGGGCCCGCGGCGGCGACATCACCGCGGGCCTCGTCGACGCCATGCGATGGCTCGCCGAGCACGTCCCGATCTACGCGGTCAACGTGCTGCTGAGCACGGCCACCGACATGTGGGCGCTGCGTTACCCACACACCCACGAGCTCTACATCCTGGATCGATCCGACGGTGCGTCCCAGGATCCCGAATTCGACTTGCACACCATACGAATTCACGCGCGATCGGAGCACCTGTGCACCCGGTCGTCGGTGGTGTTCGCCACCGAACGCATGGACGGCGACCCGCGCTGGCGCCTGCTCGAGCCGGGGGAGCTTATTCACGTCGACGCCGGGCTGCGCATCACCCGCACCCTGGTGCTGCCCGATCCGCCCAGGAAGCTGTTGCGCCGCGAGGACCTGAGCGTGCCGGTGGAGGACTCCCAACACGCGCTGCCGAGCACCCGTCGGCTGGTCTGAAACCGTTTGGCAGAGTTGGTGGGCGTGACGAACAAACGCGCCCTGGTGCTGGCGGGTGGAGGGATCGCGGGAATCGCCTGGGAGACAGGTGTTCTGCAGGGCGTCGCCGACGAGTCGCCGGCGGCGGCCCGGGCGTTGATCGAGTCGGATGTGCTGGTCGGGACGTCGGCGGGCTCGGCGGTCGCCGCGCAGCTCAGCAGCGGCCACACCCTGGACGAACTGTTCGACCGGCAAGTCGCGCAGACGTCAGCCGAAATCGATTCCGGCGTCGACGTGGACACCATCACCGAACTGTTCCTGAGAGCCCTCGCCGCCCCGTACGAGGAGCCGCTGGACAAGACCCGCCAACAGATGCGGCGGATCGGGGCCGTCGCCCTGGCCACCGAAACCGTTCCCGCGCCGGTGCGCCGCCAGGTGATTGCGCAGCGCCTGCCGTCGCACGACTGGCCCGAGCGGACGTTGCGGCTCACCGCCATCGACGTCGCGACCGGCGAACTGACCGTCTTCGACCGCGAGTCGGGAGTCGACCTCGTCGACGCGGTGGCGGCCAGCTGCGCCGTGCCCGGGGCGTGGCCCCCGGTGACGATCGCCGACCGCCACTACATGGACGGCGGGGTGGCCAGCTCGGTCAACCTCGTGGTGGCCGCCGACTGCGATGTCGCGGTGGTGCTGGTGCCCTCGGGTGTCGACGCGCCCTCGCCGTTCGGCGCCGGGCCGGCCGCCGAGATCTCCTCGTTCGCCGGCGCGGCGTTCGCGGTGTTCGCCGACGCCGAATCGCTGGCCGCCTTCGGGTCCAACGCCTTGGATCCGGGCTGCCGCATCCCCTCGGCCCTGGCCGGGCGCGAGCAGGGCCGCCGCGAGGCCCCGGCCATCGCCCGGTTCCTCGGCTTGTGACGGGTTCGCTTGCCGCGCAATCGCTTTAGCGGTCGATCGCGGGCGGGGCGGCGTCGTCGCGGCCGGCTTCCAAAGAATCCAGGGCGTCGTCCGCGAGCGCCCGGCCGGTGGCGATCACCTCCACCGCCCGGTGAAACTCCAGCGCCCGGCACGTCGAGCGCGGAACCTCGATGAGCAGATCGGGCGGATAGACCGCCAGGCTGTGACGCGCCAGCGCGGCCTGGGCGATGTCAATCGTCCGGTTCATCACCTCGAAGCTGCCCAATTTCGGCACATCGGACACCGCACCGGCGTCGACGTCGGCCGGCAGTTGCTCCTCCCCCGGATTCTCCGACCAGTCGTCCGGCTCGCCACCGGGCCCGCCCAGCCTGCTCAGCACCGCCCGGGCGGTCGGCCGGTCCAGCAGCGAGCGGGCGGCGGCCGTGTCGAGCAGCGCGGAGGTGCTGCGCACCATGCGGGTCAACCATTCGACGGTGGCCCCCGGCTCCGCTTCGCGGGTGGTGATCGCCTCGCTGCCGGACAGGCTCACCGCGATCGTCAGGTCGGCGTTGACGGCCGAGAGCGGGGCCATCGGCAGCGGATCCAGGATGCCGCCGTCGGCCAAGAGCCGCCCGTCGACCGCGTGCGGCGCGATCACCCCCGGGATGGCGATCGACGCCCGGATCGCCTCGTCGACGGGGCCGCGCTGAAACCACACCGACTTGCCCGCCAGCAGGTCGGTCGCCACCGCGGTGTAGGGGATCCGCAGGTCTTCGATGGCGACCGGGCCCAGGATGTCGCGCACCGCGTCCAGGATCTTCCCGGCGCGCATCACGCCGGCCGCGCTGATCGACGGGTCCAGCAGCCGCAGAATGGTGCGCTGGGTCAGGGACTTCGCCCACTCGGAGAACTCGTCGAGCCGCCCGGCCGCGTGCAGGCCGCCGACCAGCGCGCCCATCGATGACCCGGAGACGCCGACGACCTCATAGCCGCGTGCACGCAGCGCCTCGATCACCCCGACGTGGGCGTAGCCGCGGGCGCCACCGCTGCCGAGCGCGAGTGCCACCCGAGTCGGTGCCGATCGACGCGGAAGTTCGTCAGGCACCCCACCATTTTGCGCGGCGGAGCCTTCCGCCGGGCCGCGCGGGGACTTTTTTCAGCCGTGATCGTAATTACGCCGCGGGCGCGGTGCCCGGGTGCGGCGCTCTACCCGCATTCGTCGTTGGCCGCCGCCCGCGCGGCGACGATCACGGCCGCCTGCCGGGCCGGGGTCAACGCCGACCAGGGGGCATTCCAGCTGCCCGCCGTGCCCGACGGCGACGCCTGGACCATCGCCAAATAGGGCTCGAACAGCGACGCACCCGTCTTGGGCTGGCCGTCCATCCACACTTTGGCGGCGTGACAGGCCTGGTAGTACTCCTCTTCGGTCGAGTGCGCGGGAACGTCGACCCTGGTCGTCACGCCGCCGGGGGACAGGCCGATGGCTCCCGCGGGTGCCTTGCCCGGGGCGCCGGCGCGGTCCGATTGCCGCGCCGACGAGGGTGCCGGGGCGCCCTGGTGGTCGCCCTGCGAGCAGCCCACGACCGCCACCAGGACGGCCACCACGGGGGCCGCGGCAACCACCGCGCCCCGCCGCCGGGGTCGACCACCGCGCCAGCGCACGGTCTCAATCTATGCAACACTGGCTGCCGTGATGGAGCGCTTCGGATTTTGCGAGTGTTGTCGGCCGTAACACGCCGCCGCCTGTCCGAACCTTTTTCCGCTCTGGAGTTCCTCCCCATGACTTTGTCCCTTGCCGGGGCAGCGCCCGTCACCGCCGCGGTCACGCGCCCCCGAATCCTGTCGTCCCCGTCCGCGGGCCCGACCCGGCTGCGGGTGCCTGACCTGCTGCACGCCACCGACCAGGCCGCCGATGATGTGCTCAGCGGGCGCTGCGATCACCTGCTGCCCGAGGGCGGCATCCCCGAGGCGCAGCGCTGGTTCACCCGCATCCACGGCGACGAGGAACTCGACATCTGGCTCATCAGCTGGGTGCCCGGGCATCCGACGGAGTTGCACGACCACGGCGGGTCGCTGGGCGCGCTGACCGTCGTGTCCGGCTCGCTCAGCGAATACCGTTGGGACGGTAGCGTTTTGCGACGCCGTCGGCTCGACGCCGGCGATCAGGCCGGGTTCCCGCTGGGCTGGGTGCACGACGTGGTGTGGGCGCCGCGGCCGGTCACCGTGCCGGTCACGGGGTTGCCGGGCGCGAGCTCCGCGCCGGCGCAGCCGACCCTGAGCGTGCACGCGTACTCGCCACCCTTGACCGCCATGTCCTACTACGACGTCACCGACCGCAACACATTGCGCCGGCAACGCACCGAACTGACCGACCAGCCGGAAGGATCGCCGTGAGCCGCATCGACGTCGTCTTGAGGTCCGCCCGGCGCCGGTATCGCCGCCTGCCCGCCACCGAGGTGCCCGACGCGCTGCGCCGCGGCGCGGTACTCGTCGACATCCGACCCCAGGCGCAGCGGGTCCGCGAGGGCGAGGTGCCCGGCGCGCTGGTGATCGAACGCAACGTCCTGGAGTGGCGCTGCGACCCCACCAGCGAGGCCAAACTGCCCGAAGCCGTCGGCGACGACGTCGAATGGGTGATCCTGTGCTCGGAGGGCTACACCTCCAGCCTGGCCGCGGCCGCGCTGCTGGACATCGGGCTGCACCGCGCCACCGACGTCATCGGTGGCTATCACGCGCTGGCCGGCGCGGGCGTCCTCACCCAACTGGCCGGCGGCGCGGTCGGGGCCCCGCTGGCGGACACGGCTGCGGGCGCCCGCCGCTGGATCTAGTCGCCGGCGTGCAGCAGCGGCCGCAGCTTGGCCGTCTTGTCCGGCGTCCAGCCGGGCGGCGACATCACCGCCGCCCAGCCGTCGGCGACGTCGGCGACGTACCGGTGACCGTGCCCGTCGGGGACGTCGACGGCCACGGCCATGTCGGCCGACACCTGGAGGAAGGTGACGACCGGTATCCACCGCGTCTGGGGCAACACGTCATAGCCGCGCCGCTCCCGCAGCCAGTCGGGCTTGCTGAAGACCAGGTCCGGGGTCCACCAGGCGATGGGGTCCGAGGCGTGCTGCAGATAGACCACCCGCGGGTGGTCCCACGGATCCTTGGGGCGTGCCAAGTTGCCGGCGCGGGCCACAAAGCGGACGTAACGGCCGTCGTCGTAGATCGGCAGCCATTCGGGGGAGCCGGTGTCCCGCGTGGTGGTCAGGTCGGTCCAGATGGTGTTTTGGAATGTCGGCCCGCTGAACAGAGCGCCGTCGGTGCGGGCGAGCAGATTGTTCAGGCTCATGAACGACGCCTCGCCGCCGAAGGAGCCGAGGCTTTCGCCGAACACGACCAGCTTGGGGCGTTGCCCTTCCGGCATCTGGCGGATCAGCCGGTCGACGGCTTCGAACAGCGCCTGGCCGGCGTGCCGGGCGTTCTCCTTGTCCACCAGGAACGACAGCCAGCTCGGCAGGAACGAATACTGCATGCTGACGATCGCGGTGTTGCCGTTGTACATGTACTCGAGCGCGGTGGCCTCGGCCTCGTTGATCCAGCCGGTGCCGGTGGTGGTCGCGACCGCGACGACGGCGCGCCGCAGCCCGCCGGTGCGCTGCAACTCGCGCGCGGCGAGTTCGGCGGTGGCGGTGAGGCCGTCGGCCGAGTTCAGTCCGGCGTAGGCGCGGATCGGCTCGGCCGCCGGGGCGCCATTGAACTTGGTCAGGTCGTCGACCTTGGGACCGCCCTCGATGAAGATGCGCCCTTGGTGGCCAAGGGATTCCCAGGACACCAGCGACTCGGGACCCCCGGAGCGCAGCGGGGTCTTCGGCGGCGCGCTGTCCGGGTTCATCTCGTTGTTCGTCGTGGCGAACGTGTTGTTCATCGTGCGCATCGCGAACTTGAGCACGACGCCGTTGAGCACGGCGATGGTCAGCACGACCAGCAGGGTCACCACGATGGTCGCCGAGAGGCGAAACGGCGCGATCCGGTCGACCTGGTTGACCAGGAAGCGGACCAGCCAGCGGGTGAACTGGCCGATTTCGACGAAGGTGAACAGGACGATCACCGAGAGCACCGCCGCCACCGGGTAGTCGTACCACTTCAGGTGCGCCACGCCCATCAGGTCGCGCACGCTGTCCTGCCAGACGTGGAACCAGATCGCCATGAGTACCTGGCCCACCACGGCGACCGGGATCAGGACCTTCCACGCCCAGCGCGGCGGTGGCGGGCTGGACGGCTTGGCCCACAAGTACCGGTACAGCCACACGGTGAAAACGCCCAGCCCGTAGCCGATCGCCCCCGAGATCCCGCTGACGAGTCCCTGGAAGATCGCACCGCGCGGCAACAGCGACGGCGTCATGGAGAACCAGATGAAGACCAGGCCGACCGTCGTGCCCATGAACGTGTAATGCCTGACCCACCAAGGCTTTTTGCCCGGCCGCGGCTCGGGGGTTTCCGGCGCCGGCGGACGGGGTTCGGGTTCGGTCGCGACACCGGTGTGCGCGCCGGTGTCGTCCACCGGCTGGTCGCCGGCGTCGATATTCGTCGCGGAACCCGGTTCGCTCATGGAAGCGTCCTAGCGGTGGGTGAAGTTCGGCGGGCGCTTCTCGACGAAGGCCGCCATCCCCTCCGACTGGTCCTCGGTTGCGAAAGTCGAGTGGAACAGCCGTCGTTCGTAGAGAAGTCCCTCGGTCAGCGTGGATTCGAACGCGCGGTTGACGGCCTCTTTGGCCATCCTGGACGCCGATCGCGACATCTGCGAAATCGTGGTGGCGACGGCCTTGGCCTCGGTCAGCAGGTCGTCGGCGGGCACCACGCGCGACACCAGCCCGCTGCGTTCGGCTTCGGCGGCGTCGATGGTGCGCCCGGTCAGGATGAGGTCCATGGCCTTGGCCTTGCCAATGGCGCGGGTCAGACGCTGCGAGCCGCCCATGCCGGGCAGCACACCGAGCTTGATCTCGGGCTGGCCGAATTTCGCTGTGTCGGCGGCGATCAGCAGGTCGCACATCATGGCCAGCTCGCAGCCGCCGCCCAGCGCGTGCCCGGCCACCGCGGCGATCGTCGGGGTGCGAACCTCGGCGAGCCTGCCCCAGGGGGCGAAGAAGTCGGCGCCGAAGGCGTCGGCGAACGTCAGCTCGGCCATCTCCTTGATGTCGGCGCCGGCGGCGAATGCTTTGGCCGATCCGGTGATGATGATGGCCCCGATGCCGGGGTCGTCGTCGAAATCCGCTGCCGCACGGGTTACTTCGTTCATCACCTGGGTGTTCAGCGCGTTGAGGGCCTTCGGTCGGTTCAGGGTGATGATGCCGACGCGGTCCTCGCGCTCGACGAGGATGGTCTCAAAGGTGTTGGAGGATGCGTCCGTCATTTTTAAGTCGCCTTTCTAGAACCTCAGGTCGTCGTCGACCGGGGCGAAATACGCCTCGACGTCGGCCGCCGCGACGGCGGCCAGCTGCGCCGGCGACCACTTCGGATTGCGATCCTTGTCGATCAGCTGCGCGCGAATTCCCTCGACCAGGTCGTGTGAGCGCAACGAGGCCGAGGACACCCGATAGTCTTGGACGAGAACGTCTTTCAGCGTTTCCAGGTGCGCCGCGCGCCGTACGGCCTCCAGCGTCACCGACAATGCGATCGGGGAGCGGGTGGCGATCAGGTTGGCGGCATCGTTCGCGGGGCCGGCGCCGTGGCCCCGAAGGGCCGCGACGATGTCCTCGACGGTGTCGCGCGCGAAGCAGTCGTCGATCCAATCACGTTGTTCCGCAAGCTCACTCGGTGGCGCCTCGACGGCGTATTTGGCGAGCGCGTTCTCGACGCCGTCGCCGACGATCGCCCGGCGGAATGCGTCGACGTCTGCGTGCGGCACGTAGTGATCGGCGAACCCCATGGCGATGGCGTCGGCTCCGGAGAACGGCGCTCCGGTCAGCGCGGCGTGCAGCCCCAGCCCGCCGGGCGCGCGCGAGAGCAGGTGCACCCCGCCGACGTCCGGGATGAAGCCGATGCCGACCTCGGGCATGGCGATCTTGGAGGTATCGGTCACCACCCGGGTGTTCGCGTGCGCGCTGACACCCACACCGCCGCCCATCACGATGCCGTCCATCACCGCGACGTAGGGCTTGGCGAAGTCGGCGATCTGGGCGTTGAGCAGATATTCGTCGCGCCAGAAGCGCCGCGCCTCGGCCCCGTCCTGGCGCGCACTGTGGTAGATGGAGACCACGTCGCCGCCAGCGCACAATCCGCGTTCACCCGCGCCGGAAAGCACCACCGCGCGCACCGCGTCGTCGTCGGCCCAGCCGGTGAGGATGGCCGTCAGATCGTCGACCATCCGCTGATTCAGCGAGTTGATCGCCTTGGGGCGGTTGAGCGTGATCAAGCCGACGTTTCCGTCGACCTCGGTGAGAACCTCGTCGGATCCGTCGGTCACGCCCTAGCCTCCCTTGTGTCGGTCCAGCCTCGAGGAAGAAATCTAGATCGTCACGACCGGCGCGGTCTGCGCGGGTAAGGGTTATCTTTAACGCGACGACAACGGCTCAAGCCTTCAACGGCTCGAGAACCCACAAAATGCCCAGCTCGGCTGGGAACCAGGGTGGTCCGCTGATCGTTGAGATTGTGTTCGCACAGCTCGAAGCCAATAAGAGAGGATCCGACGGTGCGGGAGACAAGCAACCCGGTATTTCGTTCGCTGCCGAAGCAGAGGGGCGGATACGCGCAATTCGGCACTGGCGCGGCCCCGATGCAGGGCTACCAGGCCGACCCCTATGCGGCTCCGTACCAGGCTCCGTACCAGGAGGCCAAGGCTTCGCGTCCGCTGACCATCGACGACGTCGTCACCAAGACCGGCATCACGCTGGCCGTGCTGGCGGCCTCCGCCGTGGTCTCCTACTTCTTGGTGGTCTCGAACCTCGCCCTGGCGATGCCGCTGACCATGATCGGCGCGCTCGGCGGCCTGGGCCTGGTGTTGGTCGCGACCTTCGGCCGCAAGCAGGACAGCCCGGCGATCGTGCTGAGCTACGCCGTCCTCGAGGGCCTGTTCCTGGGTGCCATTTCGTTCGTCTTCGCCCACTTCTCGGTGTCGAGCGCGAACGCCGGCGTGCTGATCGGCGAGGCCGTGATGGGCACCTTCGGGGTGTTCTTCGGGATGTTGGTGGTCTACAAGACCGGCGCCATCCGGGTCACGCCCAAGTTCACCCGCATGGTGGTCGCCGCGCTGTTCGGCGTGCTGGCCCTGATGCTGGGCAACTTCGTGCTGGCGCTGTTCGGTGTCGGCGGCGGCGCCGGCCTGGGCCTGCGCAGCGGCGGCCCGCTGGCGATCATCTTCTCGCTGGTGTGCATCGGCATCGCGGCGTTCAGCTTCCTGATCGACTTCGACGCGGCCGACCAGATGGTCCGCGCCGGCGCGCCGGAGAAGGCCGCATGGGGCGTCGCCCTGGGCCTCACCGTGACGCTCGTCTGGCTGTACATCGAGATCCTGCGGCTGCTCAGCTATCTACAAAACGATTAGCTCTGCCACACAGAAAACCGGCACGCCGAAAGGCGTGCCGGTTTTTTATTGCCTGCCGGGCGGTGCGGCGTCGTTGGGTGTGCAAGTACGGCGTTGAGTGTGAACTGACGGTTTCGAGTGTTAAGCAGCGGCGGGGTCGATCGGCGTGTCGCCGCCCACGTTTCACACCCAAAGCCGAGGCTTCACGCTCACCGCAGTCAGTCCTCCGCGGCGGCCCCCAAAACCAGACTGCTCAGCTCAGCCGCTCGATCACCATCGCCATGCCCTGCCCGCCGCCGACGCACATCGTCTCCAGGCCGAACGTCTTGTCGTGCGTTTGCAGGTTGTTGAGCAGCGTGGTCGCGATGCGGGCACCGGTCATGCCGAACGGGTGGCCCAGCGCGATCGCCCCGCCGGACACGTTCAGCTTGTCCTCGTCGATGCCCAGCTCGCGGGCCGACCCCAGCACCTGCACGGCGAACGCCTCGTTGATCTCGAACAGGTCGATGTCGCCGACGGACAGCTTGGCCCGCGCCAGCGCCTTCTTGGTCGCCTCGATCGGACCCAGCCCCATGATCTCCGGCGAAAGGCCGCTGACCCCGGTGGACACGATCCGCGCCAGCGGCGTCAGGCCGAGTTCCTTGGCCTTGGTGTCGCTGGTGATCACCACCGCGGCCGCGCCGTCGTTCAGCGGGCAGGCGTTGCCCGCGGTCACGGTGCCATTGGGCCGGAACACCGGCTTGAGCTGGCTGATCTTCTCGTACGTGGTGCCGGGACGGGGGCCATCATCGGTGCTCACCGTGGTGCCGTCGGGCAGGGTCACCGGGGTGATCTCGCGCTCGAAGAACCCGCTCTTGATCGCTTCCTCCGCGCGGTTCTGGCTGCGCACTCCCCAGTGGTCCTGGTCTTCGCGGCTGATGCCGGTCAGCAGGGCGACGTTTTCGGCGGTCTGCCCCATCGCGATGTATACGTCGGGCAGGTTGCCGTCGGCGCGGGGATCGTGCCACTCGTCGGCGCCCTCGGCCGCGGCGCCCGAGCGCTCCTGGGCCTCGCCGAACAGCGAGTTCTTGGTGTCCGGCCATGAGTCGGCGCTGCCCTTGGCGAACCGGGACACGGTCTCTACCCCCGCGGAGATGAAGGCGTCGCCCTCACCGGCCTTGATCGCGTGGAAGGCCATCCGCGAGGTCTGCAGCGACGACGAGCAGTACCGGTTCACGGTGGTGCCCGGCAGGAAGTCGAAGCCGAGCTCGACGGCGATGACCCGCGCCAGGTTGTATCCGGACTCGCCGGCGGGCTGCCCACAGCCCAGGATCAGGTCGTCGATCTGGTGTGGGTTCAGCGCGGGCACCTTGTCGAGGGCGGCGCGCACGATCTGGACGGCCAGGTCGTCGGGCCGCATGTTGACCAGCGACCCCTTCATCGCGCGGCCGATCGGCGAGCGAGCGGTTGAGACAATGACGGCTTCAGGCATGGTGGTTCCCTTCAAATCCCTGCAGATCCCACAGATGGGGCTGGCTCGCTTCACCATCGGGCGGTGGGTCCACCCCGACGGGCGAACACAAATCTAGTCGCTGCCGACCTCGGGGCACGAAGACGGGGCAGGTCCGGGTGCCGGGCGCCGCCACAGCCGCGACATCACGCTGGCGCGCGTGTGACCCTGCCCCAAGACCGGCGTCGCCGCAGGCACCGGCGGGCCCAGCGGCGGACGCTCCACCTTCTCGCCCAGCGCGTCGCACACGGCGAGCAGCAGCGCGTCGGCGGCCAGCGCATAAGCGGGCGCCGACGGGTGGTAACCGTCGGCGGAGAACATCGCGTCGGGCGTGGCCCGGAACTGCGGCGCCATCAGCTGCGCCAGCGGCACCGGCACACCGCCGGCCGAGCGGACCGCCGCGGTCTGGGCGCGGGACAGCTGCAGGCAACGCTCGTGCGCGAGCGAGCGCAGCGGCTGTGGAATCGCGCTGATGAACCCCAGATCCGGACAGGTGCCCACGATCACCACCGCGCCCCGGTCGCGCAGCTTACGGACGATCAACGCCAGCCGTTGCGCCGACTGGCTCACCCCGTTGAGCGCGGTCACGTCGTTGGCGCCGACCATTACCACCGCAACGTCGGGCGGCGGGCCGGCGACGAACATCGCGTCGACTTGACCACACACGCCCTTGGAGGTGGCGCCGACGATGGCCTTGGTGCTCAACCGGATTCGCTTGCCGGTCTGCTCGGCCAGGCCCCGCGCGATCCGCACCCCGGGCACCTCGTCGGCGCTCATACACCCGTATCCGGCGGCGGTCGAATCGCCGAAGATCATCAGGTGCAGGTCGGCCGCCATCCCGCGATGCCACCGTTGGACCGGCCCGCCGCCGCGCGCGTACACGCCGTCGGCGCGAGGCGGGATGTCCCATGCCTTGGGGATGATGGTGCGCGCGTGGGTCGCCTGGCCGACCAACAGACTGCGCGCCCCCAGGTAGGCGGTTCCTGTCGAGGCCAGCGCGCCCGCAGTGGCCAGGGCGATCGCCGAACGACGTGGCACCCGGATGGTCACCCCCTCGATTTTAGGGCCGCCGCGGAGTTTGCGCGGGTGGTGTGAAAAAACGAACTGATCACGGTGCGACTCAAAACTGGTATCAACTCAGAGATTTCATACGTTGCACTAAGCAATGGCTGTCAAGCTGAGAACAAGGGGATGGCTGAGCGCTTTGGCAAACGGCTGAACCAGGCGCTCAACTGCCTCGTCACATGCTGTATCGCACTACAACGGCGTAGGAAGTGTTGAGCATGACCGCACCTAGCAAGGTATCGGGGTCGCCTGAGGCCACCGTTCGTGCCCATGATGTCCTCAAAGCTCGTCGCGACCAGACCCGCAAGTTCGCGATCAGCGACGGCGCACCGGTCGAGGTCCTCGAATCCGGCCCCAGCGTTGCTGCGCGATTGGCCAACCTGACGTCACGGCTGACGATCCGGCCGATCCTGACCGTCGGCAGCCACGTCCCCAACCTGCCGTGGCCGTGGGGCCTCATCGACCTCACCGCCCGGGTGCTGATCCCGGCGTCGGCCACCGTTCGCGAGACGGTGAAGCTGCCGCACGCCTCCGCGCAGCTGGTGCGCGCGCCCGGGGTGCTACCCGCCGACGGCAGCCGCCGCGTCGTCGTCTACCTCCACGGCGGCGCCTTTTTGACCTGCGGGGCGAACTCCCACGGCAGGCTCGTCGAAGCCCTCTCCAAGTTCGCCGACGCACCCATCTTGGTGGTCAATTACCGTCTGCTGCCCAAGAATTCGGTGGGTATGGCGATCGACGATTGCCACGATGCCTACCGATGGCTGCGGCTGCGCGGCTACCGACCCGACCAGATCGTGCTCGCGGGCGACTCCGCGGGCGGCTACCTGGCGCTCACGCTGGCGCAGCGCTTGCAGGAGGAAGGCGAGGAGCCCGCGGCGCTGGTGGCGATCTCGCCACTGCTGCAGCTGGCGAAGGAACCCAAGCAGGCCCACCCCAACATCGACACCGACGCGATGTTCTCGGCCGAGGCGTTCGACGCCCTCGCCGCGCTGGTCGCCACGGCGGCCGGCAAGAACACCGTCCACGGCAAACCCGAAGAGATCTACGAGCCGCTCGAACACATCAAGCCGGGACTGCCGCGCACGCTGATTCACGTGTCGGGCTCCGAGGTGCTGCTGCACGACGCGCGGTTGGCGGCGAGCAGGCTGGCCGCGGTCGGGGTGCCCGCGGAGGTGCGGGTGTGGCCCGGCCAGATCCACGACTTCCAGCTGGCCGCGCCGATGGTGCCGGAGGCCATGCGCTCGCTGCGCCAGATCGGCGACTACATCCGCGAGGCCACCGAATAGCACCACGCAACGCGCAGAGCAGTTGCGCGCCGCGCCAAACCGCCTGAGACGATGTGACGCATGCGGATCGCGCAGCACATCAGTGACCTCATCGGCGGCACGCCGCTGGTGCGCCTGAACTCCGTCGTTCCCGACGGCGCCGGCATCGTGGCGGCCAAGGTCGAATACCTCAACCCCGGCGGCAGCTCCAAGGACCGGATCGCGGCGAAGATGATCGACGCTGCCGAGGCCAGCGGACAGCTGAAGCCCGGCGGCACAATCGTCGAACCCACCTCGGGCAACACCGGCGTCGGGCTGGCCCTGGTCGCCCAGCACCGCGGCTACAAATGCGTGTTCGTCTGCCCCGACAAGGTCAGCGAGGACAAGCGCAACGTGCTCATCGCCTACGGGGCCGAGGTGGTCGTGTGCCCGACGGCCGTGCCCCCCGAGCACCCGGACAGCTACTACAGCGTCTCCGACCGGCTGGTCACCGAGATCGAGGGCGCGTGGAAGCCGGATCAGTACGCCAACCCTGAAGGCCCGGCCAGCCACTACGCCACCACCGGCCCGGAGATCTGGGCCGACACCGACGGCAAGGTCACCCACTTCGTCGCCGGCATCGGCACCGGCGGCACCATCACCGGTGCGGGCCGCTATCTCAAGGAGGTATCGAACGGGGCCGTGCGCATCATCGGCGCCGACCCCGAGGGGTCGGTGTATTCGGGTGGGACCGGCCGCCCCTATCTGGTGGAGGGCGTGGGCGAGGACTTCTGGCCGCAGGCCTACGACCGCACGGTGCCCGACGAGATCATCGCGGTGTCCGATTCCGACTCGTTCGACATGACCCGGCGACTGGCGCGTGAGGAAGCGATGCTGGTCGGCGGGTCATGCGGGATGGCGGTGGTGGCCGCACTGCGCGTCGCCGAGCAAGCCGGACCCGACGCGCTCGTCGTGGTGCTGCTGCCCGACGGCGGGCGCGGCTACATGTCGAAGATCTTCAACGACGCCTGGATGTCGTCGTACGGGTTCCTGCGCAGCCGGCTCGATGGGTCGACCGAGCAGTCCCGGGTCGGCGACGTGTTGCGTCGCAAGTCCGGTGCGCTGCCCGACCTGGTGCACACCCACCCCTCGGAAACGGTGCGCGACGCCATCGGCATCCTGCGCGAGTACGGGGTGTCCCAGATGCCGGTGGTCGGCGCCGAGCCGCCCGTGATGGCGGGGGAGGTCGCCGGCAGCGTCTCCGAACGCGAACTGCTGTCGGCCGTGTTCGAGGGCCGGGCGAAACTTGCCGACGCGGTCGCCCAGCACATGAGCCCCCCGCTGCCGATGATCGGCGCGGGCGAGCTGGTCAGCGCGGCGGGCACGGCGCTGCGCGACTGGGACGCGTTGATGGTGGTCGAGGAGGGCAAACCGGTGGGCGTGATCACCCGCTATGACCTGCTGGGCTTCCTCTCCGAGGGGCCCCGTGGGCTCAGCGGGCGCCGGTAGCGCGCGGCGCTCGGCGGGCGATGTGTGTCTCGCCCGTCGGTGAAACGCTCAGGTACGGTAATTCGGCTAATCCGGCTAGAGATGTCCGGCTGTTCCGCAGTGGAAGGTTGCCCATGACCGATCAACCGCCGCCCGGCGGCGCGTACCCGCCGCCTCCCTCGTCGCCCGGTCCCTCCGGTGGGCAGCAGCCGCCCTCCGGCGGCCAGGAATTCCCGCCCCCGCCGTCGGCGCCCGGCGCTTCCTACCCCCCGCCACCGCCACCGCCCGGTGGGTCCTACCCGCCGCCCCCGCCGTCGTCCGGCGGCTACGCGCCGCCACCCCCGGGACCGGCGATCCGCAGCCTGCCGACGCAGGAGTACACGCCGTGGCTGACCCGCGCGCTGGCGTTCGTCATCGACATCCTCCCGTACGTCGTCGTGCACGGCATCGGCACCGCGATCCTGCTCGCCACCCAGCAGACGGCCTGCATCACCGACGTCACCCAGTACGCCGTCAACCAGTACTGCGCCACCCAGAACTCGACCCTCGGCATGGTGGCGCAGTGGTTGGCGTCGATCGTCGGGCTGTTCTACCTGATCTGGAACTTCGGCTACCAGCAGGGCACGACCGGGTCGAGCGTCGGAAAATCGGTGATGAAGTTCAAAGTGGTCAGCGAGGTCACCGGCCAGCCCCTCGGCTTCGGCATGTCCGTGGTGCGCGCGCTGGCGCACTTCATCGACGCGATCATCTGCTTCATCGGTTTCCTTTTCCCGCTGTGGGATTCGAAGCGTCAGACGTTGGCGGACAAGATCATGACGACCGTGTGCCTGCCGATCGACGGCACCGAAAGGCCGCCCGTCACCTAGGCTGATCGTCGATGAGCGACGACCGCAACCCACACCCCGAATTCACCGGACTGGCCACCAAAGCGATTCACGCCGGCTACCGGCCGGACCCGGCGACCGGAGCGGTCAACGCCCCGATCTACGCCAGCAGCACCTTCGCCCAGGACGGCGTCGGCGCGTTGCGGGGCGGCTTCGAGTACGCGCGCACCGGCAACCCGACCCGCGGCGCTCTCGAGGCGGCGCTGGCCGCGGTCGAGGAGGGCAGCTACGGGCGGGCCTTCGCCTCCGGGATGGCGGCCACCGACTGCGCCCTGCGGGCGGTGCTGCGGCCAGGTGATCACGTGGTGATCCCGAACGACGCCTACGGCGGCACGTTCCGGCTGATCGACAAGGTCTTCACCCAGTGGAACGTCGAATACACGCCCGTCGCGCTGCACGAGCTGGACGCCGTCGCCGCCGCGATCACGCCGCGAACCCGGATGATCTGGGTGGAAACCCCGACGAACCCGTTGCTGTCCATCGCCGATATCGCCGCCATTGCCGAGCTGGGCAGGCGGCAGTCCGCGAAAGTGTTGGTGGACAATACCTTTGCCTCATCTGCGCTGCAGCAGCCGCTGACGCTGGGGGCGGACATCGTGCTGCACTCGACCACCAAGTACATCGGCGGGCATTCCGACGTGGTGGGCGGCGCGCTGGTCACCAATGACCAGGAACTCGACGACGCGTTCGGCTTCCTGCAGAACGGGGCTGGCGCGGTGCCCGGCCCGTTCGACGCCTACCTGACGATGCGCGGCCTGAAGACCCTGGTGCTGCGCATGCAACGGCACAGCGAAAACGCCACGGCCGTCGCGGAATTCCTCGCGGGCCATCCCGCGGTGAGCGTGGTGCTCTATCCCGGTCTGCCCAGCCACCCCGGGCACGAGATCGCCGCGCGGCAGATGCGCGGGTTCGGCGGCATGGTCTCGGTGCGCATGCGCGGCGGCCGGGACGCCGCCCGGGAGCTGTGCGCCAAAACCAAGGTGTTCATCCTGGCCGAATCGCTGGGTGGGGTCGAGTCGTTGATCGAGCACCCCAGCGCGATGACGCACGCGTCGACGGCCGGGTCGCAATTGGAAGTGCCCGACGACCTGGTGCGCCTGTCGGTCGGCATCGAGGACATCGCCGACCTGCAGGCCGACCTCGAGCAGGCCCTCGGCTAGCTACCGCGAGCAGACGCGGAATCGCACGCGCTGAGCGCGTTTAGTGCGATTCCGCGTCTGCTCGCGAGGGGACGCTAATGGCTAGGAGTGGTAGGGCTCCGCGCTGACCAGGGTGACCTCGACGGTGTTGCCGTTGGGCACCACGTAGCTGCGGGTCTCGCCTTCCTTGGCGTCGATCAGCGCGCCGCCCAGCGGTGAATTGGGCGAGTACACCTCGAGCTTGCCGTCGTTGACGCCCTCCTGGCGGGTGGCGATCAGGAAGGTCTCCGTGTCGGATTTGTCGCCGTTGTAGTAGACCTTGACCACCGAGCCGGGCAGCGCGACGCCGGACTGCTTGGGCGCTTCGCCGACCTTGGCGTTGTTGAGCAGATCCTGCAGCTGGCGGATGCGGGCCTCCTGCTGGCCCTGCTCTTCGCGGGCGGCGTGGTAGCCGCCGTTTTCGCGCAGGTCGCCCTCCTCGCGGCGGTCGTTGATCTCCGCGGCGATGACCGGACGATTCGCGATCAACTGGTCGAGCTCGGCCTTGAGTCGGTCATGCGACTCCTGGGTAAGCCAGGTCACCGAAGTGTCCGTCATCTCGTCGTGCTCCTCGTATGTTGTTCCGCGAGTCCGCTTAAGTCCTGTTACTCCGCCGTCGGATGCGTGCGGGTCCATCCCCGTGTGCTGCAACGCCGTGGTGCTAACGGCCGCTAATGCAGCAACACGGTCCCAGCCGGAACCGTGTATTCACTCATGTTACCACCGCGCAAACAGTTGATGACTCCATATTCGCTGTTCGGCGTCGATCGCGACGGTCAGGACCGGCGCAGATAGGCCGGCACATCGGTGCCGCAGCCGTAGATGTCGGCCACCGCCGGCGGCTGCGAGGATTTGACCGTCGTCGTCACCTGCACGGTGCTCGCGTCGGACGGCGGGACCAGCAGCTCACGCCGGCCCGTCTCGCTGCCGTCGGCCGCGCGGACCCGCACGATGCAGGCCACCGGCCGCGACGGATCCGATCGGGTCACGCTGATCGTTATCGACGCCGTCTGGTCGTCGATCACCCGGTAACCGGCCAGCGTCCCCTTGACGTCACTGGTGCCGAACCGGTGGTAGCCGATGGCGGCCACGGCCAGGCCGGCCGCAACGACCAGCACGCCCAGCACGACGATCGCCCAGCGCCGGGGGATACGCCGCAACCGGGAACGCCCGTAGCGGGCCTCCGGACGCGGAGTCGGGTTCTCGGTCATGCCTGGTTATGCCTGGCTGTCGGCTGCCGGGCACCGGCCGACAGCATGCAACGATGTGAAACTGGAATTATAGGGTCAGACCGGGCGACCACCCGAGGTGACAAGGGAGCACGTGAGCGAATTGCGGTTGATGGCGGTGCACGCCCACCCCGACGACGAGTCCAGCAAGGGCGCCGCCACCCTGGCCCGCTACGCGGACGAGGGCCATCGGGTGCTGGTGGTGACGTTGACCGGCGGTGAACGCGGCGACATCCTCAACCCGGCGATGGACCTGCCCGAGGTGCACGGGCACATCGCCGAAATCCGCCGCGACGAGATGGCCAAGGCCGCCGAGATCCTCGGGGTGGAGCACACCTGGCTCGGCTTCGTCGACTCCGGTCTGCCCAAGGGCGACCCGCCGCCCCCGCTGCCCGAGGGCTGTTTCGCGCTGGTGCCGCTCGAGGAGTCGGTCGAGGCGCTGGTGCGCGCGGTACGCGAGTTCCGTCCGCACGTGATGACCACGTACGACGAGAACGGCGGCTATCCCCATCCGGATCACATTCGCTGCCACCAGGTTTCGGTCGGCGCCTTCGAGGCCGCCGGCGATTACCGGCGTTTCCCGGACGCCGGCGACCCGTGGTCGGTGTCCAAGCTGTACTACAACCACGGCTTCCTGCGGGCCCGGATGCAGTTGCTGCACGACGAGGCCCTCAAGCACGGTCACGAACCCCCGTTCAAGAAGTGGCTCGAGCATTGGGACGCCGCGCACGACCCGTTCGAGTCCCGAGTCACCACGCGCGTCGAGTGCTCGGCCTATTTCAGCCAGCGCGACGACGCGCTGCGGGCGCACACCACACAGATCGATCCGGAGCACGACTTCTTCGCGGCTCCCATCGAATGGCAGCAACGGCTTTGGCCCACCGAGGAATTCGAGTTGGCCCGCTCGCGCGTCCCGGCCCGGCTACCCGAGGACGATCTGTTCGCCGGGATCGAGACCGACGCGTGAACCACCTCGTTCTGATCGCGAGCTGGCAGGCCGACAACGCGCCCCAGCACACCGGGCCCGACTTCGGGAAGGCCAGCCCGGTCGGCCTGCTGATCGTCGTGTTGTTGTTGATCAGCACGCTGTTTCTGCTGCGCTCGATGAACCGTCAGCTGAAGAAGGTGCCGGAGTCGTTTGATCCCAAGCATCCCGAGCCGGACCAGGCCGCCGACGAGGGCACCGACGCCGTCGGCCCGGGCGCCGAGCAGGCCCCGGATCAGGCGGACGGGTCACCGCGACCCCCGGGATCCGGCGATGAGCCAAGCTGACTCGACCGGCACGAACACCCTGGGGCTGGCGACCAGCCCGTATCTGCGGCAGCATGCCGACAATCCGGTGCACTGGCAGCAGTGGACGCCGCAGGCGCTAGCCGACGCCGCAGCCCGCGACGTGCCGATCCTGCTGTCCGTCGGCTACGCGGCCTGTCACTGGTGCCACGTCATGGCGCACGAGTCGTTCGAAGACCACGACGTCGCCGCCGCGATGAACGCGGGATTCGTCTGCATCAAGGTCGACCGCGAGGAACGGCCCGACATCGACGCGGTGTACATGAACGCCACGGTGGCCCTCACCGGGCAGGGCGGCTGGCCGATGACCTGTTTCCTCACGCCGGACGGCCGCCCCTTCTTCTGTGGCACCTACTATCCGAAAGATGGCTTCCTGCAACTTCTTTCGGCCGTCTCCGCCACGTGGCAGGAGCGTCGTGGCGAGGTGGAGGAGGCGTCCGACCACATCGCCGGCGAGTTGCGCAAGATGGCTTCCGGCGTCAAGGAGGGTGGGCCCACCGTCTCGCCCGACCTGTGTGACCACGCCGTCGCCTCGCTGCTCAAGGATGAGGACACCGTGCACGGCGGGTTCGGCGGTGCGCCGAAGTTTCCACCCTCGGCGATGCTCGAGGCGCTGCTGCGCAACTACGAACGCACCGGATCGCCGGCGGCGCTCGACGCGGTGTCGCGGGCCGGCAACGCGATGGCCCGCGGCGGCATCTACGACCAGCTCGGCGGCGGTTTTGCCCGCTACAGCGTCGACAACGCCTGGGTGGTACCGCATTTCGAGAAGATGCTCTACGACAACGCGCTGCTGCTGCGCGCCTACGCGCACTGGGCCCGGCGTACCGGCGACCCGCTGGCCCGCCGCATCACCGACCAGACCGCCCGGTTCCTGCTCGACGAACTCGCCGACGGTCCCATGTTCACCTCGTCACTGGATGCCGACGCCGACGGCCGCGAGGGCTCGACCTATGTGTGGACGCCGAAACAGCTGGACGACGCGCTAGGTCCCGACGACGGCCGTTGGGCCGCAAGGGTTTACGCGGTCACACCCGCCGGCACATTCGAGCACGGCGCCTCGGTGCTGCAGCTGCCCGCCGATCCGGAGGATGCGCAGCGGGCCGAACGCGTGCGGGCCGCGTTGTTGAACGCGCGGCGCGCCCGGGTCCAACCCGGCCGCCACGACAAGGTCGTCACGTCGTGGAACGGGTTGGCGATCACCGCGTTGGTCGAGGCAAGCGTGGCGCTGGACGAACCCGAGTTCGCCGACGCGGCAAGCCGTTGCGCGAGGGCGCTGCTCGACTTGCACGTCGTCGAGGGCCGGCTGCGGCGCGCCAGCCTGGGCGGCGTGGTCGGCGACAGCGTCGCCATCCTCGAGGACCACGCGATGCTGTCCACCGGACTGCTGGCGCTCTACCAGCTGACTGCCGAGGCGGCCTGGCTGACGACGGCGACCGACCTGTTGGATACCGCGTTGGCACACTTCGCCGACCGGGAGCGGCCCGGCCAATGGTTCGACACCGCCGACGATGCCGAGCGGCTGATGCTGCGGCCCGCCGACCCGCTGGACGGGGCGACCCCGTCGGGCGCGTCGTCGATCACCGAGGCGCTGCTGACGGCGGCACATGTGGTCGACGGGGAGCGCGCCGAGCGGTATCTGCGGGCGGCCGACGACGCGCTGCGCGCGCACTCGGTGCTGCTGGAACGCGCGCCGCGCTCGGCCGGGCATTGGCTGGCCGTGGCGGAGGCCGCGGTCCGCGGGCCGCTGCAGATCGCGGTGGCCTGCGATCCATCGTGGTCGCCGCTCCTGGCCGACGCGCGGCGGCTGGCGCCCGGCGGGACGATCGTCGTGGGCGGGGAGGTGAATTCGTCGGCGCTGCTGACGGACCGGGACCGGGTGGCCGGCGCCGACGCCGCGTACGTGTGTCGTGGCCGGGTCTGCGACCTGCCGGTGACCGCCGCGGCCGAACTGGCCGCCGCCCTGGGTGTTTCCGGTCGTTGATGTCGATGGTGGTGACCCGCTGCGCCCGGCTACGCCGCGCTAGCGATCACCACCGACGCTGATGGTGGTGACCCGCTGCGCCCGGCTACGCCGCGCTAGCGATCACCACCGACATCGATGGTGGTGACCCGCTGCGCCCGGCTACGCCGCGCTGGCGATCACCACCGACATCGATGGTGGTGACCCGCTGCGCCCGGCTACGCCGCGCTGGCGATCACCACCGACGCCGGGTTACCCTGCCTCCCATGCCGAATGCCGCCAAGACCGAAGCGATCAGAAACACGGTCCACCGCTACATCGAGCTGGTCGCCAAGGGCAGCGCCGACGACCTGGTCGAGTTGTACGCCGATGACGCCACGGTCGAGGACCCGGTCGGCGGTGAGGTGCACATCGGGCGCCAAGCGATCCACGGCTTCTACTCCGCGGTCGACAACCTGCAGCGCGAATGCGAACTGAAGACGTTGCGCGTGGCCGGCAACGAGGCGGCCTTCCAGTTCCGGCTGACCGTGACCGCCGGCGAGCACCGGATGGTGATCGAGCCGATCGACGTCATGGTCTTCGACGGCAGCGGCAAGATCGCCGCGATGAAGGCGTACTGGTCACCCGACGACGACGTCGCCCAGGGCTAGCCGGCCGATCGGGCCTCAGCCGCCCAGCAGCCAGGCGTGGTCGCTCGTGTAGAAGACGGCGAACCACATCGCGATGTAGTGCAGGATCGCCGCGATCGCGGTGAAGGCGTGGAAGAACTCGTGATATCCGAACGTCCGCGGCCACGGGTCCGGCCACCGTAGGCCGTAGAAAATGCCGCCGACGCTGTAGAACACGCCGCCCACCGCCAGCAGGACCATCGCGGCCACCCCGGCCTGGTGCAGGATCGTCGGCGCGTACCAAATGGCCACCCAGCCCAGCAACAGATAGAGGGGTACGCCCAGCCAACGCGGCGCCGTCGGCCAGCACAACTTCAACGCGATGCCCGCCAGCGCGCCGCCCCACACGATCCACAGCACCACCTCGCCGGTGTCCTGCGGCATGACCAGCCGCGCGAACGGCGTGTAACTGCCGGCGATGAACACAAAGATCATCGAATGGTCGAGCCGTTTCATCCGGATCCGGGCCAGATCTGATTTCCAGTGCACCCGGTGGTAGGTGGCGCTGACCGCGAACAGCGCCACCGTGCAGGCGGCGTAGATCAGCGTCGAGTGACCGGCGCGGGGCGAGGAGGCTGCCCACGACACCGACACCAGCGTGGCGCCGGTGATGACGGCCAGCCACGCCGAGTAGAAGTGGATCCAGCCGCGCAGCCGGGGCTTGGTCAAAACCTGGGCGGCACCTTCGACGAGCTGCTCGACGGTGTTGCCCGGAACGATCGATTCGTTGTCGGGTTCCGGATTGGGGGCGGTGCTGGTCTGGCTGCTCATGGCTCCTGTGTTTTTGTCTCGGCGGGCCGCGTAAGAGCCAGAGTAGCCAGGGATGGTTACGGCGCAGTGTCGACTTTTCCGGCGGCATCTCAGCTGGCTTCCGATTAGGACCGGGCCGAACTGCAACCCGGAATCCATTGCCGCTGGCAGTAGGGTGGGTCTTCGTGGAAATCATCCCGCGGCGACTCAAAGAGCCGCTGTATCGGATCTACGAAATGCGGTTGCGGCAGGGTCTGACCGCTTCCAAGTCAGAACTGCCCCGCCACATCGCGGTGCTGTGCGACGGGAACCGGCGCTGGGCGCGCGACGCGGGATACGACGACGTGAGCTACGGCTACCGAATGGGCGCCCTCAAGATCGCCGAGATGCTGCGCTGGTGTCAGGAAGCCGGCATCGAGATGACCACCGTGTA
This sequence comes from Mycobacterium sp. NTMscope_MAC_269, assembly GCF_976985695.1. Taxonomy (NCBI): domain Bacteria; kingdom Bacillati; phylum Actinomycetota; class Actinomycetes; order Mycobacteriales; family Mycobacteriaceae; genus Mycobacterium; species Mycobacterium sp. NTMscope_MAC_269. The sequence goes on along the minus strand of NZ_OZ335668.1, from coordinate 3,136,226 downwards.
CCTGCTTTCCACGGAGAACCTGCAGCGCGATCCCGAGGAGCTGGCGGGTCTCATCGAAATCATCACCGATGTGGTCGAGGAGATCTGCGCACCGGCCAACCGCTGGAGCGTGCGCACCGTCGGCGACCTCGAGTTGCTCGGCGAGCAACCGGCCCGCCGGCTGCGCGGCGCCGTGGAGTCGACCCCGGTCGTGGCGCCCTTCCACGTCAACGTCGCCGTCGGCTACGGGGGCCGCCGCGAAATCGTCGACGCGGTGCGTTCGCTGTTGAACAAGGAACTGGCCAACGGCGCCAGCGCCGAAGAGCTGATCGACACGGTCACCGTCGACGCGATCTCGGAAAACCTCTACACCTCCGGTCAGCCCGATCCCGACCTGGTGATCCGTACCTCGGGCGAGCAATGCTGTGGCAAAGCGCGTACTCGGAGATGTGGTTCACCGAGGCGCACTGGCCCGCCTTCCGTCGGGTCGACTTCCTGCGCGCGCTGCGCGACTACAGCCAGCGGCATCGCCGCTACGGCAAGTAAGTTTCGCCGCGCGCACAGTTCGTGTGACTCATGGGGCCGCTGATCCCACCCGACTGGCGCGTGTCAAATATTTACCCGAAAACGGGAATAGCCGGATGAACCCCCTCGTCGTTGTATCCGTGGCAATAGCCAACACCGCCATTGCGAGGAGTAATTTCATGATGTCTGTTTCTGGTGTATCCGGCCTCACCACGCGGCCCCTCTACGACTCGACCGACTCGCTGTTGCGTTTTGCCGTGCGCGCCGACGCGACCCTGACGGGATTCTTCGGCTTGGTGATCGCCTTTCTCGCCGACCCGCTCTCGTCGCTGACCGGGCTGACGTCCTTCCAGAATTACGCCATCGGGGCCTTCTTCGTGATCTACGGCCTCGTGGTGTTCAGCCTCGGGGCGATGCCGGACCTGCGCGGCGTCGGCATCGGCGTCATCGTGGCCAACGTCTTTTTCACGCTCGCGTCGATGGTGGCGGCCGAAGCCTTGCCGCTCAACGTCACCGGGGTCGCGCTGACGCTGGCCGGCGGCGCCTACACGGCGGCCTTCGCCGCGCTGCAATACCTCGGTGTGCGTCGCCTCGAGACGGCGTAGTCGCGCCTAAAGCTTGCGCAGCCGCAGCCGGTTGATCGAATGGTCGGCGTCCTTGCGCAGCACCAGTGTGGCGCGCGGCCGGGTCGGCAGGATGTTCTCGACCAGATTGGGGCGGTTGATCGAGCGCCAGATCTCGCGCGCGGCGGCGACGGCCTTGGTGTCGTTGAGCGCCGCGTAGTGGTGGAAGTGCGATTCGGGATCGGCGAAGGCGGTGCTGCGCATGGCCAGGAACCGCGAGATGTACCACTGCTCGATGTCTTCTATCCGCGCGTCCACATACACGCCGAAGTCGAACAGGTCCGACACCATCAGGGTCGGACCGGTCTGCAAAACGTTGAGGCCCTCCAGGATCAAGATGTCGGGATGACGTACCACGTGCTTGGCCCCGGGGATGACGTCGTATTTCAAATGGGAATACACCGGAGCGCACGCGTAGTCCGAGCCTGACTTGACCGAGGTCACGAACCGCATCAGCGCCCGACGGTTGTAGCTTTCCGGAAAGCCCTTGCGGTGCATCAGATTTCGTCGGTCCAGCTCGGCATTCGGGTACAGGAAGCCATCGGTGGTCACAAGGTCCACCCGGGGGTGGTGGTCCCAACGGGCCAGCAGCGCCTGCAGCACACGGGCGGTCGTCGACTTGCCGACCGCCACGCTGCCGGCGACGCCGATGATGAACGGCACGGGCCGGTCCGGGTTTTGCTGGGGTTCGCCCAGGAATTCGGCGGTGGCGGCGAACAACCGCTGGCGCGCGGCGACCTGCAGGTGAATGAGCCGGGCCAGCGGCAGGTAGACCTCTTCGACTTCGAGCAAGTCGATTTGTTCACCCAAACCGCGCAGGCCGATGAGTTCTTCCTCGGTGAGGGCCAGCGGCGTCGACATACGAAGCGCGCGCCATTGCTTTCGGTCGAACTCCACATATGGGCTCGGCTCGCTAAGCCGCGGCATAGTGCAAGTGTTGCAGGGGCGCCGAAAAGCCCGACGGCTGGGCTGGCGAAAACTCCACGCTGGATAGACTGGCGGCCGTGACTGCTGCACCTGACGCCCGCCCCTCGACGTCCGTGATGTCCGCCCCGCTGGCCGACGTCGACCCGGATATCGCCGAGCTCCTCGGCAAAGAGCTCGGCCGGCAACGCGACACCCTCGAGATGATCGCTTCGGAGAACTTCGTGCCGCGCGCGGTGCTGCAGGCGCAGGGCAGCGTGCTGACCAACAAGTACGCCGAGGGCCTGCCCGGGCGTCGGTACTACGGCGGCTGCGAATTCGTCGACGTCGTGGAGAACATCGCCCGCGACCGGGCCAAGGCGCTCTTCGGCGCCGACTTCGCCAACGTGCAGCCGCATTCGGGCGCCCAGGCCAACGCCGCGGTGCTGCACGCGCTGATGTCGCCGGGGGAGCGGCTGCTGGGTCTCGACCTCGCCAACGGCGGTCACCTGACGCACGGCATGAAGCTGAACTTCTCCGGCAAGCTCTACGAGAACGGCTTCTACGGCGTCGACCCGACGACGCATCTGGTCGACATGGACGCGGTGCGCGCGCAGGCGCTGGAATTCCGACCGAAGGTGATCATCGCCGGTTGGTCGGCCTACCCGCGGATCCTCGACTTCGCCGCGTTCGCCTCGATCGCCGACGAGGTCGATGCCAAGCTCTGGGTGGACATGGCGCACTTTGCGGGCCTGGTCGCGGCCGGCCTGCACCCCTCGCCGGTGCCGCACGCCGACATCGTCTCGACCACCATTCACAAGACGCTCGGCGGCGGCCGCTCCGGCATGATCCTCGGCAAGCAGGAGTACGCCAAGGCCGTGAACTCGGCGGTGTTCCCCGGCCAGCAGGGTGGCCCGCTCATGCACGTCATCGCGGGCAAGGCCGTCGCGCTGAAGATCGCCAGCACCCCCGAATTCGTCGAGCGCCAGCAGCGCACGTTGTCCGGCGCGCGCATCCTCGCCGACCGGCTCTTGGCCGCCGACGTCGCGAAGGCCGGCGTCTCGGTGGTCAGCGGTGGCACCGACGTCCACCTGGTGCTGGTGGACCTGCGCAACTCCCCGCTCGACGGGCAGGCCGCCGAGGACCTGCTGCACGAGGTCGGCATCACCGTCAACCGCAACGCGGTGCCCAATGACCCGCGGCCGCCGATGGTCACCTCGGGTCTGCGGATCGGCACACCCGCCCTGGCCACTCGCGGCTTCGGCGACGCCGAGTTCAGCGAGGTCGCCGACGTCATCGCCACCGCCCTGGCGGCCGGCACCTCGGCCTCCGAAGGTCAAGTGTCGGGACTGCGGCAGCGCGTGACACGGCTGGCCCAGGAGTTTCCGCTGTACGAGGGCCTCGAAGACTGGGCGCTGGTCGGCCGCTGACCCGGCCGGCCGGCGCGTGTGAGGACCAAAGTCACCACTTGGCCCGACACGGCCCCGGCGATTTCATGAACCTGTGTACGCGGGTTACAGTTATCTCATGGCACAGAGACCCGTCGCGAATGCGCTGACCCTGGAACTCGAGCCGGTCGTCGAAGCCAACATGGATCGTCACCTGTCCACCGAGGACATCTGGTTCGCCCACGACTACGTGCCGTTCGAACGGGGCGAGAACTTCGCCTTCCTCGGCGGACGCGACTGGGACCCGTCGTCGATGACGCTGCCCAGGCCGTTGACGGACGCCTGCGAGATCATCTTGCTGCTCAAGGACAACCTCGCGGCACACCACCGCGAATTCGTCGAGCACTTCATCCTCGAGGATTACTGGGGCCGCTGGATCGGTCGGTGGACCGCCGAGGAGCACCTGCACGCGATCGCCCTGCGCGAATACCTGGTGGTGACTCGCGAGGTCGACCCGACCGCCAACGAAGAGGCCCGCGTCCAGTACGTGATGAAGGGATACCGCGCCGACACCTACTCGCAGGTGGAAACGCTGGTGCACATGGCGTTCACCGAACGCACCCACGCGGTGTTCTGCGAGAACCTGGCCGCCAAGCTTGAGGAGCCCATTCTGGCCGGCCTCGTCGACCGGATCGCCCGCGACGAGCGGCGGCACGAACTGTTCTTCTCCAACCTCATCGCGCACTGCCTCGACTACACCCGCGACGAAACGATCGCGGCGATCGCCACCCGCGCGGCCGAGCTGCAGGTGCCCGGCGCCGACATCGACACGTATGCGGACAAGGTGCGAAACGTCGCCGAGGCAGGCATTTTCGGTCCGGAGCAGCTGCGCCAGGCGATCTCCGACCGCATCACCGCATGGGGGCTCGCGGACGAGCCCGCGCTGCGGCAATTCATCGTCGGCTGAGCCGGCGGCACGCTCCCGGCAATTCATCGTCGGCTGAGCCGGCGGCACGCTCCCTTCTGATCCCTCCGCGTTGTCGCGGCTCGTCACGTCGGCGCGCCTGCACAGCGGGCACGCGACCACGGGAGTAGCGTCGTTCCCGATGGCCAGCGTCATGCTCTGCTGCCAGGGCGGCACCTCCCGTCACCACAACGGAAGGACCGGCCCCGGTCCTGGTGCTGCGGTTCCCGTCGACATGCCTGTGCGGGTCCGCGCGGGCTCATCCCGCTCGAGGAGCGCTACGTGACCGATATCCGGACCTACGTGATCGACACTTCCGTGCTGCTGTCCGACCCCTGGGCGTGCAGCCGGTTCGCCGAACACGAGGTGGTTGTTCCGTTGGTGGTGATCAGCGAGCTGGAGGCCAAACGCCACCACCACGAGCTGGGATGGTTCGCCCGCCAGGCGTTGCGTCTGTTCGACGATCTTCGGCTCGTGCACGGCCGCCTCGATCAGCCCATTCCCGTTGGGACACAAGGCGGTACGCTGCACGTCGAACTCAACCACACGGACCCGGCGGTGCTGCCCGCCGGCTTCCGCAACGACAACAACGACTGCCGCATCCTCAGTTGCGCCGCCAACCTCGCCGCCGAGGGCAAGCGAGTCACGTTGGTCAGCAAGGACATTCCGCTTCGGGTCAAGGCCGCCGCGGTGGGGCTGGCCGCCGACGAGTACCACGCGCAAGACGTCGTGGCCTCCGGGTGGTCGGGCATGCGCGAGATCGAAACCGCCACCGACGACATCGACGCGCTGTTCACCGACGGCGAGATCGATCTGGCCGAGGCCCGAGACCTGCCCTGCCACACCGGCATTCGACTGCTCGGGGGTAGCTCTCACGCGCTGGGCAGGGTCAACGCGGACAAGCGCGTTCAGTTGGTCCGCGGTGACCGCGAAGTGTTCGGATTGCGCGGACGATCCGCCGAACAGCGGGTGGCCCTGGACCTGTTGCTCGACGAGTCGGTCGGCATCGTGTCGCTGGGCGGCAAGGCCGGCACCGGCAAGTCGGCGCTGGCGCTGTGTGCCGGCCTGGAGGCCGTGCTGGAGCGGCGGACCCAGCGCAAGGTGGTGGTGTTCCGTCCGCTGTACGCCGTCGGCGGCCAGGAGTTGGGATACCTGCCCGGCAGCGAGAGCGAAAAGATGGGTCCGTGGGCGCAGGCCGTTTTCGACACCCTCGAGGGTCTCGCCAGCCCGGCGGTGCTCGAGGAAGTGCTGTCGCGCGGCATGCTCGAAGTGCTGCCGCTGACTCACATCCGCGGCCGGTCGCTGCACGACTCGTTCGTCATCGTCGATGAGGCGCAGTCGCTGGAACGCAACGTGCTGCTGACGGTGCTGTCCAGGCTGGGCACCGGGTCGCGGGTGGTCCTGACCCACGACATCGCCCAGCGTGACAACTTGCGGGTCGGCCGTCACGACGGGGTCGCGGCGGTGATCGAGAAGCTCAAGGGTCATCCGCTGTTCGCGCACATCACCTTGTTGCGCAGCGAGCGATCGCCGATCGCCGCGCTGGTCACCGAGATGCTCGAGGAGATCGCCGGGCCGCACTGACGGTTTTGGCCGCGAAACTGTATTCCACGACAGCTCCACTCGCGATACGTGTCGCTAGTTGCAGTCTCGCGGTGAGTACGCTTTTACCGTGGCGAAACGACCCGACACTTTGGCCTGGCGCTACGGGCGCACGCTGGTCGGTGTCGTCGCGGCCGTCGCGGTGCTGGTGATCGGCGGTCTGACCGGTCACGTGACACGCGCCGACGACCTGTCCTGCACGGTCACCAAATGCGTCGCGTTGACGTTCGACGACGGCCCCGGCCCCTTCGACGAGCGGCTGCTGCAGGTCCTGAAGGACAACGACGCGAAGGCCACGTTCTTTCTGATCGGAAACAAGGTGGCCGCCAATCCGGCGGGCGCCAAGCGCATCGCCGACGCCGGGATGGAAATCGGCAGCCACACCTGGGAACACCCCAACATGACCACCATCCCGCGGGAGGACATCGCCGCGCAGTTCGCCAAGGCGAATGACGCGATCACCGCCGCGACCGGCCACACGCCGACGCTGTACCGGCCCGCGGGCGGGCTGTCCGACCCGGTGGTGCGCCAGACGGCCGGACAGTTCGGGTTGGCCGAAATCCTCTGGGATGTCATCCCTTTCGACTGGGCCAACGACTCGAACACGGCGGCCACGCGATCCATGCTGATGACCTACACCAAGCCGGGCTCGGTGGTGTTGTTCCATGACACCTACTCGAGCACCGTCGATCTGGTGTATCAGTTCATCCCGGTGCTCAAGGCCAACGGCTACCGGATGGTGACGGTCAGCGAACTGCTGGGACCACGCGCGCCCGGCAGCAGTTACGGCGGCCGGGAGAACGGACCGCCCGTCAACGGTCTGCGCGACGTCCCCGCCGGCGACATCCCCACGCTGCCCAACACGCCCTCGCCCAAGCCGATGCCCAACTTCCCGATCACCGACATTCCCGGACAGAACTCCGGCGGGCCGAACAACGGTGCCTAGCGCGAGTAGTGGGGCCGCGACGAAAGGACGAAAGTCCGCTCGGCGGTGGATGTTTCACTACGGGCTGGACCTGAGTCTGTCGTATGTCCTAGCCGTCGTCGAGGCGGCCGCCATCCTGATCCCCTTGCGCGGCCACACGTCCGTCGGGGCCGACGATGACTTCGCGCGGCACAGCACGGCGCCGGTGGCGGTGCTGGTCGTGCTGGGCATCATCGGCGTCTCGGTGGCCGGCGCCTTGAGCCTGGCCCCCACGCTGCGCTGGTTTGTGGCGGGCGAGCAACCGACACCCGAACAGCGCGAGACCGTGATGAAGCTGGCCGGGCGCCAGTCGGCGATCCTGGTGACGGCCTGGGCGCTGAGCGGCGGAACCTTCATCCTGCTGAATCTGGGTGGCGGGCCCCGACTCCTGCTGCCCATCATGCTCGGCGTGCTGCTCGGCGGCACGGCCGCCGCCGGTACGGGAATGCTGCTCGCGCAACGCACGCTGCGGCCCATCATGCGTGCCGCCACACTGGGCGCCGAGCCACGGCTGGCCGTGCCGAGCGTGTACGCGCGACTGGTCCTGCTGTGGTTTTTGTGCAGCGCCTTTCCCATCGCGGTCATCGCGAGCCTGGTCGTCCTGCGCTCGTACGGGTGGCTGATCGAGAGGTCCGCATCGTTGGACGTGCCGATCCTGGTGGTATCGCTGGCGGCGCTGGTTTTGGGACTGCCGACCATGATCCTGACCTCGCGATCCATTTCGGACCCCATCGGCGAGGTCGTCGACGCCATGGCGGAGATCGAACACGGCCGCATGGAAACATACGTCGGCGCCTACGAGCGCTCCCAAATCGGGCGGCTGCAAACGGGATTCAACCAAATGGTGGCCGGGCTCGCCGAGCGCGACCGGCTGCGGGATCTGTTCGGCCGCCATGTCGGGGCCGACGTCGCGCAGCGCGCGGTCGAAGAGGGGGCGTCGCTGTCCGGGGACGTGGTCGAAGCGGCGGTGCTTTTCATCGACCTGGTGGGTTCCACGCAGATCGCGGAAAGCCGTCCGCCGCAAGAGGTTGCCGAGGTCCTCAACGACTTCTTCCGGATCGTCGTCAACGCCGTCGACGAACACCAAGGGATGATCAACAAATTCGCCGGTGACGCCGCGCTGGCCGTCTTCGGGGTTCCGCTGCCGACGGATGAGCCGGCGTCGTCGGCCCTGGCGACGGCGCGTGCGCTGGCCACCCAACTGCGGCGGTTGCCAGTCGATTTCGGCATCGGCGTCTCCGCGGGACGGGTCTTCGCCGGCAACGTCGGCGCCGAGAACCGGTACGAATACACTGTGATCGGCGACGCCGTCAACGAAGCCGCGCGGCTAGCCGACCTCGCCAAGACGTCCGACCGGCGAATCTTGTGCTCGGCGGCCGCCATCGATGCGGCCGGTGAGGACGAATGCGGGCACTGGGCCGAATGCTATTCGACCGTGTTGCGGGGACGATCCGAGGCCACGCACGTCTCGGCGCCGCGCGGACCGGCCGGCTAGGGCCGGGGCAGCGTCAGGATTTCGCGACCTTCAGCGCGGCGATGATCTTGCCGACGAGGTCCGCCGAGGCGGTGTCACCGATGGGTGTGCTGCCGATGAATACGGTGACCGGTTTGGTGTCGACGGCGATGATGCTGACCGAGTCGCCTTTGACGTTGCGGGTGGGGTCGGCGATGGTGACGTCGGCGTCGGCCCGCACCGCCTTGGTCCCGTCGACGGTGATCGACGACGTCTTGACAGGCCCCAGCGTGGGTGTCGCGTTCGCATATCCGGGCCCGTTGACTACGCACTGCATCAGTTTGGTGGCTTGCGCCGTGAGGTCCATGCTGGCAACGAAATTGGTGACGCCGACCTCGGCCGTCATCATCCACTGATTGGCGCCGGGCACGTCCTGGGCGACGCCGAGTCCGCCGATCAGGTTGGGGCCCTGGTCGTCGGAGAACACGGTCCAGCCGGAGGGCGCCGCGCTGGCCGGGAACGAGAGCTTGCCGGCGGCGATCGAGTCGGACCGGGGTGGCTCCCCGCCGGACACGTTCGGCGTGCAATCGGTGGCGTTCTGCGCCGAATTCTTGGGCTGCGAGACCGAGGTGCTCGTCGACGACGGAGCGGCGCCCGGCCGCTTGTTGCCGTGGCCGCCCTTCATCACCACCAGGGTGGCCACCAGCGCGATCACGGCCAGCGCGACCAGGCCGGCGACGATCAACCAGGGCAGCTTGGAGCCGCCGGGGGGAGGACCAGGTGGGTAGGGTCCGCCGGGCGGAAATGGTTGCCCCGGTGGGGGATACTGCGGGCTCTGGTACGGGTTGACGGCGGGCCCGCCCGGCGGCGGATACGGGTACTGGCCGCCCGGGGGGTAGGCGTACGGACCGCCTTGCGGGTAGGGGCCTTGCGGGTAAGGGTCGGGGCCGCCCGCCGGCGGCTGAGCGCCCCGATTCGGGTCCTGCCCGTACGGATTGCTTCCGTAAGGCCCCTGGCCGTAGGGGCCGCCGGGAGGAGCCGTCATGGAAAAACCACCCTTACACTCGTCGACTACCGTCGCAGCGCGACGGTCGGGCCTAGTCTTCCGGCTTGACCTTCGCCATGGCCAGCACGTCGAGCCGGCGGTCGAGCTCCTCGATCGACAGCTTGTCGCCGATCAGGCCGCGGTCGATCACCGTCTGGCGAATCGTCTTGCGCTCCTTGAGGGCTTGCTTGGCGACCGCGGCGGCCTCCTCGTAGCCGATCGCCGAGTTCAGCGGCGTCACGATGGACGGCGACGATTCGGCGAGCTCGCGGAGGTGCTCGACATTGGCCGCCAGCCCGCTGATGCAGCGCTCCGCGAACAGCTTCGACACGTTGGTCAGCAACTTGAACGACTCGAGGATGTTGCGGGCCATCATCGGGATGTAGACGTTGAGCTCGAAGGCGCCGTTGCCGCCGCCCCACGCGACCGCGGCGTCGTTGCCGATCACTTGCGCGGCGACCTGCGTAACCGCTTCGGGCAGAACCGGATTCACCTTGCCCGGCATGATCGAGCTGCCCGGCTGCAGGTCGGGCAGCTGAATTTCGGCCAGGCCGGTCAGCGGGCCCGAGCCCATCCAGCGGACGTCGTTGGCGATCTTGGTCAGCGACACGGCGATGGTGCGCAGCGCACCGGAGGCCTCGACCAGCCCGTCGCGCGCCGCCTGGGCCTCGAAAGAATTTGCCGCCGTGCGCAGTTCGCTCAGGCCGGTGGAGGCGACCAACGTTTCGACGACCTTGGCGCCGAAGCCGTCGGGGGCGTTGAGGCCGGTGCCCACCGCGGTCCCGCCGATCGCCAGTTCGCCCAGTCGGGGCAGTGTGGCGCGCACCCGCTCGATGCCGGCCTCGATCTGGCGGGCGTAGCCGCTGAATTCCTGGCCGAGCGTCACGGGAACTGCGTCCATGAGGTGGGTGCGACCCGACTTGACCACGGTGTGCCATTCGCGGGCCTTGCTCGCCAGCGCGTCGTGCAGCACCTCGAGCGCCGGAATGAGGTGGCGCACGGCGGCTTCGGTGGCCGCGATGTGGGTGGCGGTGGGGAAGGTGTCATTCGACGACTGCGACATGTTGACGTCGTCGTTGGGGTGCACGGTGACACCGCCCCTGGCCGCGATGGACGCGATCACCTCGTTGGTGTTCATGTTGGAGCTGGTGCCCGAACCGGTCTGGAACACATCGATGGGAAACTGGTCGTCGTGCCGGCCGTCGGCGATCTCGGCGGCCGCGGCGATGATCGCGTCGGCCTTCTCCGGAGCCAGCAGCCCGAGATCCTTGTTGACCTGCGCGCAGGCGCCCTTCAGCAGGCCCAGGGCGCGGATCTGGGTGCGTTCCAGGCCCCGACCCGAGATCGGAAAGTTCTCGACCGCACGCTGGGTTTGCGCGCGCCACAACGCCTTTGCGGGTACGCGGACCTCGCCCATGGTGTCGTGCTCGATGCGGTACTCGGCGTCCTCAGTGCTGTTCAAGGCCATGGAGTGCTGGCTTCCTCGTTCTTCGATCTGGTGGTCAGGGCAGGGGATAGGCGGCAGAACTGTCGCCGGTGAAGTCGATGGCGGAGTACTCGTTGAGTTTCGAAAGCCGGTGGTAGGCCTCGATCATTCGGACGGTGCCCGACTTCGACCGCATGACGATCGACTGGGTGGTGCAGCCGCCGGGGTAGTACTGCACGCCCTTGAGCAAATCGCCGTTGGTGACCCCGGTGGCGCAGAAGAACACGTTCTCACCGGACACGAGGTCCTCGGTGGTCAGGATCTGATCGAGGTCATAGCCGGCGTCGATGGCCTTCTGGCGTTCGTCGTCGTCGGTGGGGGCCAACTGCGCCTGGATGGCGCCACCCATGCACCGGATCGCGGCGGCGGCGATGATGCCCTCCGGGGTGCCGCCGATCCCGGCCAGCATGTCGGTGCCCGAATGGGGCCGGCAGGCCGAGATCGCGCCGGCGACGTCGCCGTCGGTGATCAGCCGGATGCGGGCTCCGGTGGCCCGGACGTCTTCGATCAGCTGGGCGTGCCGCGGCCGGTCCAGGATGCACACGGTCATGTCGCGCACCGACAACGCCTTCACCTTGGCGACGGCCTTGATGTTCTCGGCGATCGGCGCGGTGATGTCGAGCACGTGCGCCGCCTCGGGGCCGACGGCGATCTTGTTCATGTAGAACACCGCCGACGGGTCGAACATCGCGCCGCGGTCGGCCACCGCCAGCACGGAGATGGCGTTGGGCATGCCCTTGCTCATCAGCGTGGTGCCGTCGATCGGGTCGACCGCGAAGTCACACTCCGCGCCGTCCCCGTTGCCGACCTCCTCGCCGTTGTAGAGCATCGGCGCGTGGTCCTTCTCACCCTCGCCGATGACGACCACGCCGCGCATCGACACCGAGTTGACGAGTTCGCGCATCGCGTCGACGGCCGCCCCGTCGCCGCCCTCCTTGTCGCCGCGGCCCACCCAGCGGCCGGCGGCCATGGCGCCGGCCTCGGTGACCCGGACCAGTTCCAGGGCCAGGTTGCGGTCTGGAGCCTCACCGCGCGGCCGCGCCTGCGCTGGAGCTCGGCCATTGGCGGTGGACGAGCGGTTGCCCTCAACTGTCATGGTTGGTGATTGTCCCAGAAGCGGATCGGTCCGCTGGAACTGGGATACTCGGGGGATGACCGAGAAGCCGCCGCTGAATGCCAGCTCGGACGGCTATGTGACCGGTGAGCCCGCGCCGTCCGCCGGCCCCGCGCCCCGGCCGGAGAAGCCTCGGCTGCTGCAGGACGGCCGGGACATGTTCTGGTCCCTGATTCCGCTGGTCATCGGCTGCGTGGTGCTGGCCGGCCTGCTGGGTATGTGTTCGTTTCAGCTCGACAACCGCAAGGGCCCCGTCCCGTCCTATGACGCCGCGGCGGCGCTGCGGGCGGACGCGGCGACGCTCGGCTTCCCCATCCGCCAGCCGCAGCTGTCCAGCGGCTGGCAGGCCAACTCGGGGCATCGCGGCGGTGTCCCCAACGGCCGAGTCGATCCCGCGACCGGTCAACGGCTGAACGCGCCCATCTCGGTGGTCGGATACATCAGCCCGAGCGGAATGTATCTGAGCCTGACCCAGAGCAACGCCGACGAGGACAAGCTGATCAACTCGATCCATCCGGCGGCGTATCCGACCGGGGCGGTCGACGTCGCCGGGACCAACTGGGTCGTCTACCAGGGGTCCGGCGAAAGCGGCGCGGACGCCGAGGCCATCTGGACCACCCGGCTCAGCGGTCCGGGCGGCGCGACGCAGATCGCGATCACCGGCGCCGGAAGCGCCGATCAGTTTCGTACCCTGGCGTCGGCGACGCAGTCGCAGCCGCCCCTGCCGACCAGCCGATAGAAGGGGACACGCGTGAGCGCACCAGAGGCCGATCTGTCCGGATGGTCGGCGGCGCAGTTCAGCGGCGGTGGCTATACCCACCACGTCTACCGCAAGGGCTCCGGTCCCGGCGTGGTGCTGATTCCGGAGCTGCCCGGGATTCATCCCGGTGTGCTGGGTTTGGGTAATCACCTGGTGGACAACGGTTTCACCGTGGCTATCCCGTCACTGTTCGGTGAACCGGGCCGGACCACGACGGCCGGTTATCTGGTCGGCGCCATCGCGCGAGCTTGTGTGGCAAGGGAATTCGCGGCTTTTGCGACCAATAAGCAGCGGCCGGTGTCGGTGTTCCTGCGCGCGCTGGCGCGCGACCTCAACGCCTCGACGCCGGGTAAGGGTGTCGGCGTGATCGGTCAATGCTTCACCGGCGGATTCGCGCTGGCGGCCGCGGTCGACGACATCGTGCTGGCGCCGGTGCTGTCGCAGCCGTCGGTGCCGTTCCCGCTCGGCGCCGCTCGGCGCCGTGACCCCGGCCTGAGCGAGTCCGAGCTGACCACCGTGGCCGACCGCTGCGCCAACGACGGTTTGTGCGCCATGGGATTGCGGTTCAGCGAGGACAAACTGGCGCCGGGCGAACGATTCGCGACGCTCAAGGAGCGCCTCGGCGACGCCTTCGAGGTGATCGACATCGATTCGGGCCCGGGCAATCAGCACGGCTTCGGCAAGATGGCGCATTCGGTGCTCACCGATGAGGTCCGCGAAATCGACGGACACCCCGCCTACGAGGCCCGCAAACGGGTCGTCGAATTTCTCACCGAGCGGCTGACCTAGAAACGGGCTAGGCAACCCGCCTCGAGCTGGCGAGATTCTCGGCGAGATCTGCGGCCCTGGCGACGCTCTCGGCGGGTTTGGTCATCCGGCCCGCGAGCTCACGAGCGCGGATTGCGTACTCGGGCGCCAAGATCCGGCGCAGATCCGCCACGAGCGATTCCCGCGTGGTGGCCGAGAGGCGGCGGTGCGTGCCCACCTTCAGGCGGCGTTTGACCTGGGCCCCCCAGATGATCTGGTTCCCGTCGACCGAGAGAATCAGCGTGGGGATTCCGGCGCGCAGACTCGCGGCCGTCGTGCCCGACCCGCCATGGTGCACGGCCGCGCGACACGTGGGAAAGATGGACGCGTAATTCACCGCGCCGACCACCTTGACGTGATCGAAATGCGGGACATCGTCGAAGTCGTTCCAGCCCGCGCAGATCAGCGCCCGCTCACCCAACTGCGCGCAGGCCGCACTGATCATCTCGACCGTGTCGGCCGGAGATTTCACCGGCATGCTGCCGAACCCGAAGAAAATCGGCGGTGTTCCCGCGGCGATCCATGACGCGGCCTCGTCGTCGGCGCTCGTTGCCAACTCCATCGTCAGCGCGCCCACGAACGGCCGCTGGTGCCGCCATTTCGCCCATTCGGCCGCCAACCCCGGGAATGCAACTTCGTCGTAGGCCTGAAGCTCGAGCGCCCCCCATTCGGCAATCCGTCGCGGTGAGGCGGATGTCGCTTTTGGTAGGCCGAGTTCGCGGCGCTGCGCATCCTCGACCTTCTTGCTCAGGCGCCACGTCAGCCAGTCGAAAGCCCGCACCGCGAAGCGCGAGGCCGGGGCCGGCAAAATCGCCACCACCCGGCCGTTGGGGCGCATCGGGACGTGATGCAGCGTGACCAATGGAAGACCGTGGTACTCCGCCACATTGGCGGCGATTTCCTGGTAAGTCTGCCCGGCGAGCACCAAATCGGCCCCGTCCGCCAGCGACGTCAGGGTCTGGTTCATGTGCGCCCAGGACTGGACGGTGACCTCCCGGATTTCGCGTCCCGCCTGCGATATGTCCCGAATTCTCCAGAACGCGCCGAACAGGGTCGTAGAGAATTGGTGGAACGCATCCATCCACGCCTGCGTCTCCGCTCCGTAGGGCACGGCGGCAAGCCCCGCCGATTCGGCGAATTCGACCAGGTCGGGCGGGACGGCGATGCACACGTCATGCCCTCGGCGCTGCAGTTCGCGGCCGACGACAATGGAAGGCTCGATGTCGCCTCGAGTTCCATAGCTCGCCAGCGCAAATCTCATTACGGATCTCAAACTTTCGGTTGTGGTGTCCGGCGCCGATGCATCCGTGTTTCGTGGGTCCAGGGCGAGCCTATTGCTTCGCCCGAGATTTGACCCGATGAACGATGACTCTTCCGTGCGGAACTTCGGCGAGCCGGAAA
Source organism: Mycobacterium sp. NTMscope_MAC_269 (assembly GCF_976985695.1). Lineage (NCBI taxonomy): Bacteria > Bacillati > Actinomycetota > Actinomycetes > Mycobacteriales > Mycobacteriaceae > Mycobacterium > Mycobacterium sp. NTMscope_MAC_269. The sequence continues at coordinate 3,121,212 of NZ_OZ335668.1, read as the reverse complement.
ACGAGGACGGGACACGTTAGCTCTGAGTACTATTCGGAACATTTCACTCTGTCGACCGGGGGGCTGATGAACTCGGTGAGCCTGATATCGCTGCGCCCTCTGGCGGCATCTTCGGCGGGCGAACGATGACGATGGAATCTGAGTGCGCGTTACCGGCGAGCGCCGCCGAGCCCGCCAAGCGATTGTTGTCCATCGACCTGGTCGATGCCGATGAACACGGCGAGCTGGACGAATGGGGCAACCGGGCGGCGCTGGAACGGCCGGCCAACGCACCGGTATCGATTCCGGAGTCGTTCGCGGTGCAGGTGGCCCGCGACGCGAACGCGGTAGCGATCACGTGCGGGGATCGCTCGATGACCTACGGCGAGCTGGACACGGCATCTAATCGATTGGCGCACCTGCTCGTTGACCGGGGGGCGGCCCCAGGTGAGCGGGTGGCGATGCTGCTGCCGCGCAGCGCCGAGGCGATCGTGGCGGTCCTGGCGGTGATCAAGACCGGAGCGGCGTACGTGCCGATCGATCCAGCGCATCCCGACGCGCGCGTCGGGATGGTCGTCGGCGACGCTGAACCGATCGCCCTGATCACGAACGGGCATTTGCGTCTGCGGGTGGATGCCTCCGGCGTGCCGGTCATCGACATCAGCGACTCCGCCGTCGAAGCCCAGTCCGGCGGCGCGTTGCCGGTCCCCGCCGCGGACAACGTCGCCTACATCATCTACACCTCGGGCACCACCGGCGTGCCCAAGGGTGTGGCCGTCACGCACCGCAACGTGACCGGGCTATTCCAGTCGCTCGACGCCGAACTGGCGCGGGGGCAGGTGTGGGCGCACTGCCATTCCCTGGCCTTCGATTACTCCGTCTGGGAAATCTGGGGTCCGCTGCTGTCCGGAGGGCGGCTGCTGGTTGTGCCGGATGCCGTCGTTCGTTCGTCGGAAGATTTTCATGCCCTGCTTGTGCGCGAACAAGTCAGCGTTCTGAGCCAGACCCCGTCGGCGTTCCATGCGCTGCAAACCGCTGACACGCTGCACTCCGAGATGGGACAGCTGAACCTGCAGACGGTGATCTTCGGTGGCGAAGCGCTTGAACCGCAACGCCTTGCGCCGTGGTTCCGTAGTCATCCTGAGCAGCCGCGGATGATCAACATGTACGGCATCACCGAGACAACGGTGCATGCCTCGTTCCGGCAGATCGGTCTCGGGGACGTCGACAACGGCGTCAGCCCGATCGGAGTGCCGCTAGAGCATCTGGCCTTCTTCGTGCTGGATAAATTCTTGCGTCGGGTGTCGTCGGGCGCCATCGGCGAGCTGTATGTGGCCGGTGCGGGCGTGACTTCCGGATATTGGGGCCGGTCCGGGTTGACTGCGTCGCGGTTCGTGGCGTGCCCGTTCGGCGGTGCGACAGCGTCTGGGCAACGTATGTACCGCACCGGTGATCTGGTGCGCTGGGGTGCCGACGGTCAGCTGCAGTATGTGGGCCGCGCCGACGAGCAGGTCAAAATCCGCGGCTATCGCATCGAGTTGGGAGAGATAAAGGCAGCACTCGGTGAGCTGGATGGCGTGGATCAGGCGGCGGTGATCGCCCGTGAGGACCGCCCCGGCGACAAGCGCCTGGTCGGCTACGTCACCGGAACTGCCGATCCGGTCAAGGTGCGCACACAACTGGCGGATCGACTGCCGGAATATATGGTTCCGGCCGCGATCGTGGGGCTGCAGGCGTTGCCGCTCACGGTAAACGGCAAACTCGACCCGCGCGCCTTGCCGACCCCGGAGTACCAGGACGCCGATCGTTACCGCGCGCCAGGAGACGCGGTCGAGCAGGTCCTGGCCGATATCTACGCCCAGGTGCTCGGTGTCGAGCGTGTCGGCGTGGACGATTCGTTCTTCGACCTGGGCGGGGACAGCGTCTTGTCGATGCAAGTGGTGGCCCGGGCGCGGGCGGCCGGTGTGGCGTGTCGGCAGCGCGATGTCTTCGTCGAGCAGACGGTGGCCCGGCTTGCCCAGGTGGCTACTTTGCTCGATGGCGAGGCAGCAGTGGTCGATGAGGGCGTCGGGGCTGTCGTGGCCACCCCGATCATGCGCTGGCTACACGCTTTTGACGGTCCAATTGACGAGTACAACCAGACGGTGGTGGTGCACGCACCCGCCGGAGTGACCGAAACGGACGTCGTGGCCGTGTTGCAAGCTCTGCTGGACCGGCACGCCATGTTGCGGCTGCGCGCAGAGGACACCGGGGACGGCGACTGGTCGCTGTGGGTGCCCGAGGTGGGGGCGGTGGACGCCCGCGCCTGCCTGCGCTCGGTGGATGCGTTGTCCGACGAGGCGCTGGTCGCCGCGCGGTCACGGTTGAATCCGGGGGCGGGGGCGATGTTCACCGCGTTGTGGGTGCCGGACACCGGGCAGTTGGCCTTGATGATTCACCATCTTTCCGTCGATGTTCCGTCGTGGCGAATCCTGTTCGAAGACTTGAACATTGCGTGGGCGCAACTGCACGGCGGGCAGCCGGTGGAATTGCCCATTGGTGGAACTTCGTTTGCCCGGTGGGGGGCTGTACTGAGTGAGCACGCGCGCAGCGCGGCGGTGGTGGAGCTGGCCGACGCGTGGCGGCAAGTGCTGGCAACCCCCGCCGCGTTGCCCGCGGTGCAGCCGGCGCTCGACACCTACGCCAGCGCGGGCCACCTGTTGGCGGTCCTGGACGCCGACATCACTCGCGAGTTACTCGGCGAGGTATCTACCGCGTTTCAGGCTGCGGTGCAAGACATTCTGTTGATCGCGTTCGGCTTGGCCTGGAATGAGTTCCTCGGCGCGGGTGGCGCCCCGGTCGGTGTCAACGTTAAAGGTCACGGACGTGCCGAGGAGCTGCGGCGTGACGTTGATCTGTCGCGCACGGTGGGGTGGTTCACCAGTAAGTACCCGGTGGCGCTGACGGTGGGCGAACTGCCGTGGGCGCACGTAGCTGCCGGTGGCGGCGCGCTGGGGCCGTTGATCACGGCCGGCTTGGAGCGGCTTCGCGCCGCGCCTGACGGTCTCACCTACGGTCTGCTGCGCTACCTTAATCCCGAAGTGGCCCTGGATGGTTCGGAGCCACCCATCGAATTCAACTACCTCGGGCGATTTGACGCCGATACGGCCGGCCTCGCCGAAGATCTGTGGCGGGTCGATGAGGACGCCATGGCGGCCATCCCCGCGGCGTCGGCGATACCCACACCGCTCGGCCATACCGTGGAGTTCAATGCCGCCCTTTTGGATACCGGCACCGGCCAGCACCTGCACGCGACATGGACATGGGCGCCGTCGGCGCTCAACGAGGGACAGATCCAGCGGCTGAACCGGCTGCTGTTCGAGGCACTGACCGGCATCTGCGCGCACGTGCGGCAAGGCGGCGGCGGCTAGCCGACATCGTCGGCCCCGATCATCGGCGATAATGTCGCTGAACCCCTTTTTAAGCTCACTCGGGAGATTGTGCACGCGCATGGCGATCGACGACTTGGTGGTGGAGACCGGCTACGGCCCGGTCCGCGGCGTCGTCGAGGGCCGCGTCAAGGCGTGGAAAGGCATTCGCTACGCGGCGGCGCCGGTGGGCGACTTGCGTTTTCGGGCGCCGCAACCGCCCGAGCCCTGGACCGAGATCGCCGACGCCACCGTGTTCGGGCCGGCCTGCCCACAACCGATCTTTCCCAACATGCCGCTGGATCTGGGCGCGCCGCAGGGCGAAGACTGCCTGCGGCTCAACGTGTGGGCATCCTCTGACACCCGGCCCGGCGACGCCAAACCGGTGCTGGTGTGGCTGCACGGCGGCGCCTACGTCCTGGGGTCTAGCAGCCAGACGCTCTACGACGGCAGCAGGTTGGTCAGCCACGGCGACGTCGTCGTGGTCACGGTCAACTACCGGCTCGGGGTGCTCGGCTTTCTCGACCTGTCGTCGTTGGACGCTGCGGGGCAACGGTTCGACTCGAACGTAGGGCTGCGCGACGCGCTCGCGGCGTTGAAGTGGGTGCGCGACAACGTCGCTGCCTTCGGCGGCGACCCGCACCGGGTCACGCTGTTCGGTGAATCCGCCGGAGCGGGGATCGTCACGACCCTGCTGGCCAGCCCGGCGGCTGCCGGCCTGTTCGCCGGTGCGATCGCACAGAGTTCACCGGCCACCTCGGTCTACGATCGCGACCGTGCGCAGCGCGTCACCCAAGCCTTCCTCGGCAAACTCGGAATCGCCCCGTCCGAGTCGCACCGGCTCGTCGACATCCCGATGGCGGCGATCCTGGCCGCGTCGCAAGAGGTGTTCGACGAAGTGCCGGTGCGCAACCCGGGAACGCTGGCGTTCGTGCCGATCGTCGACGGCGACGTGCTGGGCGACTACCCGGTCAAGCTGGCGCAAGAGGGTCGCACCCATCCGGTCCCGCTGATCATCGGCACCAACAAACACGAGGCGGCGCTCTTCCGGCTGATGCGCTCGCCGCTGATGCCGATCACCCCGAGCGCGATCACCTCGATGTTCAACCAAATCGCCGCCGAACAACCCGACTTGCAGCTGCCCACCGAGCAGGAGATCGGCTCGGCGTATTCGCGATTGCGGCGCAAGGCAAGGAGTTTGAGCATCGCGACCGACGTCGGCTTCCGGATGCCCTCGGTGTGGCTGGCCGAGGGGCACGCGCACGTGGCGCCGGTCTATCTGTACCGGTTCGATTACGCCACCCCGTTGTTGAAGCTGCTGACGGTAAGGGCCGCGCACGCCACCGAATTGCCTTACGTCTGGGGGACTCTCGGTGCGCCCAAGGATCCCACGCTCAAGCTCGGTGGCACCCGAACCGCCAAGGCGGTCTCCAAAAGGGTGCGTACCCGATGGATCAATTTCGCTGCGCACGGCAAGCCCGCGGGCCCGGCAGGCGAGCCGCAATGGCCGCCGTACCGAGCGACCGATCGCGCCTGCCTGCTCATCGGTAAGAAGGATTTCCTCGCGCAGGACGTCGACGCGAACATCCGCGCCGCGTGGGGCAGCGAGATGGTGAGTTTTCGCTAAACGGATGCCTTGGCGGCCAACGCTTCTCGCTTCATTTGGTCGAACATGCCCACGTAGTACGGCAGACACTCCGACAGCGCCCGCTCGGTGGTGAACAGGGGCTGATAGCCAAGGTCACGAGACGCCTTGGCAATCGAGAAGAAATTGTCCAGGTACAGCCGCTCGACGGCGAGCGGCTCGAGCAGCGGCGCCGGAATCCCGAACCGAAAATGCAGCCGCTGCCAACCCGTCATCGCCGCTCGCACCACGGGGCCGTTCACCCGGACCCGCGGCCAATTCTCGCCGCAGGCCTCGATCACCGGCCGGGCGAACTCGAACATGTTGATCGGCTCGGCGTCGTTGATGAAGTACGCCTGACCGGGTGCGGTGCCGCCGGGAACCAGATGCTGCGCGGCCAGGATGAAACCGTGAATCAGGTTGTGCACGTAGGAGTTGTCCAGCCGGGCCGATTTGCGGCCGATCAGCACCTTGACGTGACCGGCGATGACGCTTTCGAAGAGCTTGCGGAACATCGTCTGGTCGCCGCGGCCCCAGATGCCGCTGGGCCGAATCGCACACGTCAGCAGGCCGCCAACGTTGTTCTGGCCCAGGACAAATCGCTCCGCGATCACTTTGGTCTCGGTGTACAGATCGTTGAACCGATTGGTGTAGGGCAAGGTCTCGTCGCCGTTGACGATGTTTTGACCGCCCATCACGACGCTGTTCGACGAGGTGTAGACGAAGCGCTGCACCCCGGCCGCCTGCCCGGCGCGGATCAGGTTCTCGGTGCCCCCGACGTTGACCCCGAAGCTGCGCTGCCGGTACTCCTCGGTCACCGACGCGCCACCCATCAGGTCGATGATCGCCGCGGTGTGAAACACCGTTCCGATGCCGTCGACCGCTTGGGCGCACACGGCCGTGTCGGTGATGTCTCCCTGCAGCACCTCCAACTGGGGATGCTCCGGCAGCGGCGAGGGGGCGCGGTCAAACGAGCGGACCTGATAGCCGCGGTCGAGCAGCGTGGTGACCAGGTTGGCGCCGACGAATCCGGACCCCCCGGTGACCAGGACACGGCCGAGTTCGGCCGTCAGCGATGCATCACCCATAGTGTGGCCAGCATAGCGGAGGAAATGTAACGTGTTCCAGTTCGGAATAAATCTTTCAACTCAGCCCGCCCGTGCCGCGGGATTCAATCGTCCTCCGCGGCGAGTGCGTCCTCGATCCGTTTGCGGGCGCCAGCTAAATGCTCTTCACACCGTTTGGCCAGTTGTTCGCCCCTTTCCCAGAGCTGCAGCGACGCATCGAGGTCCAGGCCGCCCTGCTCCAGCTGGCGCACGACCTCGATCAGTTCGTCCCGGCACGCTTCATAGCCCAGGTTACTAATAGGTGTAATGGATTCCGTCTCCTCCGGGCCGTCGCCGCCGTCGGTTTTACGCGCCATCGGCCGGTCCTTCGCTGACCGCGGCCACGGCGCCGTCGGCCACCCGCACGCGCAACCGGGTCCCCGCCGGCGCGTCGTCGACCGAACGCAGCACCGGGCTCTCGGCGGGTCCGACCGTTTGCACGACCGCATAGCCGCGCGCCAAGGTGGCCGCCGGCCCCAGCGTCGCCAGCCGCGCGCTCAGGTGGCCGACTCGTTCGGTTTCGGTGGCGGCCAGGCGGGTGATGTCGCGGCGGATCGCCGAGCGCGCGCGGTGAACCTCCTCGGCGCGCGCCGTCAGCGCCCTCAGCGGCTCGGCCAGCACCGGGCGGCTGCGGATCTGGGCCAGGGCCCGTTGCTCGCGAGACACCCAGTTGCGCAGCGCCTGCGCGCTGCGCCGGCGCAGGTCGTCGATCAGCCGCTGTTCGCCCGCGGTGTCGGGGACCACCTTCTTGGCCGCGTCGGTGGGGGTGGCCGCGCGCAGATCGGCGACCAGATCGCACAGCGGATTGTCGGGTTCATGGCCGACCGCGCTGATCACCGGGGTGTGGCACGCCGCGATCGCGCGGCACAGCGTCTCGTCGGAGAACGGCAACAGGTCCTCGACACTGCCGCCGCCGCGGGCGAGGACGATGACGTCGACGTCGTCGTCGCGATCGAGCTCACGTAGGGCGTCGACGATCTGCGCAACCGCGTTGGGTCCCTGGACCGCGGTGTTGCGCACCGCGAAACGCACCGCCGGCCACCGTCCCGCCGCCACCGTTCTCACGTCGCGTTCGGCCGCGCTGGCTCGGCCGGTGATTAGGCCGATCATGTTGGGCAGGAAGGGGATTGGCCGCTTGAGCCGGGGATCGAAAAGCCCTTCGGCGTCCAACAGCCTGCGCAGCCGGTCGATGCGTGCCAGTAGTTCGCCGACGCCCACCGCGCGAATTTCGCTGAGCCGCAACGAAAATGTGCCGCGGCCGGTATAGAACGACGGTTTGCCGCACACCACCACCTGGGTGCCCTCGGTCAGCTTCACCGGGGCATTCAGCACCAGATCGCGCGGGCACGTCACGGTTAGCGACATGTCCGCGGCGGGGTCACGCAGGACCATGAACACGGTCTTGGAATCGGCCCGCATCGAGACCTGGGCGAGTTGGCCCTCCACCCAGACGGTGCCCAGCTTGTCGATCCAGCCCGCGACCCGGATTGCCACCGCGCGCACCGGAAAAGGGTTCTCGGCGGAATTGGGTTCGGACGTCGCGGCTGGGGTCACTTCGCGTTCGCGCGGGTGATCCTGTTGGCGAGTAGCGTCTGGAACGGTGCGCGGCCCTTGGTCGCCTGCTCGTAGGCCAGCAGGGCTTCGAGTTCATCCACGCTCAGCGATTGCAGACGGGCCCGCAGCTGGGCCAGCGTCAGGGCGGAGTAGTCCAGTTCGGTGGCCACCGCCGGTTGCGAAACGGACGCGTTGGCCGCCGGCTTCTTCGCGGGGCGGGTGGGCTTGGTCAGTGCGCTGGCGTCTTCGTGCGCGTCGGCCACCGAATACAGCGCGAATCGTCCTTCGGCCCGGCGCTCGGCCTCGCCGCCGTCGGTCGCCGCGGCGTACGCCCCGTCGATGGCGTCGTCCACGTCCTCGTCGAACGTCGCCCATTCCGGCTTCTCGTCCTTGGGCGGGAAAATCGACTCGAGGGTGCTGTCCCCTTTGATCACCAGCTCGGCGAGGTTTTGCTGGAAGCGCATCACCATGTGCGCCGCCTGACTGGCCAGTGTCATCGGGTACATCAGGATGGTTTTCGGCAGCCTGATGGTCTCCTCAACGGCGACCGTCGCCGCGCCGACCAGCAGCCGAACCCCATACGGTGCAGTAGCCATGGGTCCAAGATTGCCTTAAGCGGCGGCTAACTCCAAGCCCGCCGCCGCGAGCTGGCAGCCCCGTGTCGGCAGTAAGTACCCTGGGGGACATGCCCTCGACCGTCGACATGGGGATTCCCGGCGCATCCAGCTCGGTAGCCGTCCCCCCGACCCGCAAGCGCGTGCTCCTGGCCGAGCCGCGCGGTTACTGCGCGGGCGTGGACAGGGCCGTCGAGACCGTGGAGCGCGCGCTGGAAAAGCACGGCCCGCCGGTCTATGTGCGACACGAGATCGTGCACAACCGGCACGTGGTCAGCACGCTGGAAAAGGCCGGTGCGGTGTTCGTCGAGGAGACCGACGAGGTGCCCGAAGGCGCCATCGTGGTGTTCTCCGCCCACGGCGTCGCGCCCTCGGTGCACTCGGCGGCCGCTGAACGCAACCTGCACACCATCGACGCCACCTGCCCCCTGGTCACCAAGGTGCACAACGAGGCCCGGCGATTCGCCCGCAACGACTACGACATCCTGCTCATCGGCCACGAGGGCCACGAGGAGGTCGTCGGCACGGCCGGGGAAGCGCCCGACCATGTGCAGCTGGTCGACGGGGTCGCCGCGGTGGACAACGTGACGGTGCGCGACGAGGACAAGGTGGTGTGGCTCTCGCAGACCACGCTGTCGGTCGACGAGACCATGGAGATCGTCGAGCGGCTGCGGCAACGCTTCCCGAAGCTGCAGGATCCGCCCAGCGACGACATTTGCTATGCGACCCAGAATCGGCAGGTTGCGGTCAAGGCGATGGCGCCGGAGTGCGAGCTGGTGATCGTCGTCGGGTCGCGCAATTCGTCGAACTCGGTGCGGCTGGTGGAAGTGGCGTTGGGCGGCGGGGCCGCCGCCGCGCACCTGGTCGACTGGGCCGACGACATCGACCCGGCATGGCTCGAGGGTGTCACCACGGTCGGCGTCACGTCCGGGGCGTCGGTTCCCGAGGTCTTGGTGCAAGGCGTGCTCGAGCGGCTCGCCGAGTGCGGTTTCGACCTGGTGCAGCCGGTCACCACGGCGCAGGAGACCCTCGTGTTCGCGCTGCCGCGCGAGATCCGCTCAGCCCGCTGAGGGCCTCAGACGTCGTACTCCCAGGATTCCGCCGGTGGCCGCCCGTGCGCGCGGCCCGGCGTCCGTGAGCGGCTCCGGCGCTCGGTGTGCGGCTCCCGCGGCTGGTCCTGGGTACCGCCGCGGTAGCGGACCTGCGAGATGGGGTGATGCGTCCCGTTACTCCCCGTCGATGGGGGTCGCCGGCGCCGCGGCTCGTAGGGCTCGCGGCTGTCGTCGTACCTGTCGCCGTAGGACTCGAAGCCGTCGAAACGGCTGCTGCGCGGCGCGGGCCGATCGTACGGGCGCTCGTAGGGATTGCGGCGGGTGCGCGGCTCGCGGGGCGTTTGGCCGCGCGGCTCCGCATCGCCCTCCGGCCTGGGTCGACGCCGTGTCCGACGGGGCGGTTCGGCGTCGTAATCGCGGGCCGACCGGCGGGTGCTACGACGTGGCCGCTCGACCGATTCGTCGTCGAGGGATGGTCGCGCATGCCGGGAGCGGGCCCGTGCGGAGCGCGTGGACGAGCGACCGTCACGCGCCGTGCGGCGGGTTCTGGCCGACGAGCCCGACGTGCGAGGTCGGCGCGCCTCGGTGGCGTCGTCGGTGTCCTCGGCATCGGGCTGCAGCGCCGACTGCAGTTTGGCGCCGATGTTGCTGAAGAAGGATTTGACGTCGACGCTGGTGGCGCCGGCGGAATCGGCGGACGTGCTCGCCGCGTTGGTGCTCTGGGCGTTCCCGAAATACCAGCGGGCCAGCCCGATCGCCAGGACGGCGCCGGCGGTGAACAGCATCAGCGGGAAGCGCTCGATCAGCGGATAACCGCAGTTGATCAGCAGGTCTTTGAGGCGCCCGATTTTGGCGTCGTGGAACAACCAATACGCGCCCGGCACCGCGCAGAACAGAATCAGGGGGGGCTGGATGATCGTGGTGAAGATGCCGTCCTGGCGCACCGCGAGCACCGCCGCCACACATCCCGCTATATAGAAGCCCGCGAAGACGTGGGTCAGTTCCTTGTGTCCGGCGTCGATTCCGTAGCCGATGGCCGTCGCGGTGACGGCGATAAGCAGGGCTGCGTACCAGGGGGCGCCTGGGATGTTTGGGTGAACCGAACGGTGAGCACTGTCCACCGTCGCACTAGCCCGCTGTGCTGACACATGTAGACCGTACCGGGAATGGACCGAAAGGCCCGTAAATACCTCGTAGGGATCCTGTGGCGTGCCCCGCTCTCGCGCGTGGTCGGCGGCGTGACGGTCCCGATCGCCCGGCGCCGCCATGGCCCTAGACTTGGCTTCCTGTGAGCCTGAGCCTGGGAATCGTCGGCCTGCCGAATGTCGGCAAGTCGACTTTGTTCAACGCCCTGACCCGGAACAACGTGGTGGCGGCCAACTATCCGTTCGCGACGATCGAACCCAACGAGGGCGTCGTTCCGCTGCCCGATCCGCGGCTGAACAAGCTTGCGGAGATGTTCGATTCCGAAAAGATCGTGCCGGCGCCGGTCACGTTCGTCGACATCGCCGGAATCGTGAAGGGCGCGTCGGAGGGCGCCGGACTGGGCAACAAGTTCCTGGCCAACATCCGCGAGTGCGACGCGATCTGTCAGGTGGTGCGGGTGTTCGCCGACGACGACGTCGTGCACGTCGACGGCAAGGTCGATCCGGGCTCCGACATCGAGGTGATCGAGACCGAGCTGATCCTCGCCGACCTGCAGACCCTGGAGAAGGCCGTCCCGCGCCTGGAGAAGGAAGCCCGCAACAACAAGGAGCGCAAACCCGTGCACGAGGCGGCCGTGGCCGCCGAGGCGGTGCTGAACGCGGGCCAAACGCTCTTCGCCGCCAGTGTCGACACCTCACTGCTGCGCGAGCTGAACCTGATGACCACGAAGCCGTTTCTGTACGTGTTCAACTCCGACGAGTCGGTGCTGACCGACGACGCGCGCAAGGCGGAGCTGTCCGCGATGGTCGCCCCCGCCGACGCGGTGTTCCTGGACGCGAAGATCGAGGCCGAGCTGCAGGAGCTGGACGACGAGTCGGCCGCCGAGCTGTTGGAGTCCATCGGGCAAACCGAGCGTGGGCTGGATGCGTTGGCGCGGGCCGGTTTTCACACCCTCAAGCTGCAGACCTACCTGACGGCGGGTCCAAAAGAGGCGCGCGCCTGGGTGATTCATCAGGGCGATACGGCGCCCAAGGCCGCCGGGGTGATCCACACCGACTTCGAGAAGGGTTTCATCAAGGCCGAGATCGTCTCCTACGACGATCTGATCGCCGCGGGTTCGATGGCGGCCGCAAAAGCGGCCGGCAAGGTTCGCATGGAGGGCAAGGACTACGTCATGGCCGACGGTGACGTGGTCGAGTTCCGCTTCAACGTGTGACCGGCTGCGGTCAAGGGTGAGTGACGGACGGGTGACAGCGGGTGTCCCTGACGCCGCCGTCGATGTCCCGGGCAGGGTTTTGGAGCTTGCCGGGTCGGACAGGGTTGAGGTCGTTTGGCGTAATGAGTTGGGCGGGTTGACGTTTCGGTCTCGTGGCCAGCGAGGGACCCGTTACATCAAGTGGCAGTCCTATGCTGGCGTGTGCCCCGCGGAACGCGGCGACGTGGACCTGGCCGTGGAGTCCGAGAAGCTGGGGTGGGCGGGTCAGTTCGTCTCAGTTCCCGGTGTCCTTGATTTCGGTGAGGACGGCGACGCTGCCTGGCTGGTAACCGAGGCGATTGACGCGACACCGGCGTGCGATGCCCGATGGCGCGGCGATCCTGAGGTTGCCGTGCAGGCCATCGCCATGGGGTTACGCCGGCTCCACGACACGTTGCCGGTAGACGGCTGTCCCTACCATGGCAGCTGGTCGCCACGCGAGCCGTCGGCGTCAGCGGCGGCGAGTCTGGTGGTCTGTCACGGCGACCCGTGCGTGCCGAACACCCTGCTGAACAGTGCGGGGGAGTTCGCCGGGCATGTCGATCTCAGCCGGCTTGGTGTTGCGGACCGATGGGCCGATCTGGCCATCGCGACCTACAGCATCAGTTGGGATGCGAACTTCGGGAAGAGCTACGACGACCTGTTTTTCGAGGTCTACGGAATCGACCCGGACCTCGCGCGGATCCGGTTCTACCGGGAGCTCTGGGACGAGGGCTGATCTTGCTCGACCGCGACGTGGTGGTTCAACGTCTGGTCGGCAACCCAAGAAGTAGGCCTCAACGGGGCGCCTCGTGAGGGCCCTTCCGGCTGGACAGGTGTCCAGCTATGGTGACCGCGGAAGTTAGGCGAGTCGAGTGGAGAAGGGCTGACATGAGCAAGGTTCCAAGCCGCCAGGCCCGATTGGCACACGCGGCCAAGCACGCGGACTTGTGGAATGCCGGACGTAAGGACGAGTGGGTGGCGTCGTGGCGCACGATCTGTCCGGGTGAGGTCCGTATGTTTGATCCTGTCGGCACCGAAGAGAAGCACGGCTTCGCCGCCGCGACGTCTGATGCGTTCGACATGTTCCAGTCGATCCTCAAGATCAACATGATCACGGTTCAGGTCAACGGAAACGAGATGGCTTGGGTATGTGAGAACCACTTCGGCACGGAGCCGAACGTTCAAAGTGCTTACAGCATAGAGACTTTCGCATGGGACGATGACGGAAACCTGCTTATCAAGACCTACTATCCGATGCCGGCATCCGTGGGCGCCGAGGCCGATCCGTACGCCCATCTGCTGGAAGGACAGCAGTAACCCAGGCAGACCATGGCGTGGTGGAATTCCGCTTCAGCGTGCAAGACAAAGTAGTGGGGCGGCCCCTTTCGATCGAGGCCCCGATCGAGGCGCCTCTACCCGTTCGCGACGTTCACGCGACGGCGTGGGCGATCAGCAGGTGCGGCGCGTTGGCGCCGTCACTGATCTGGCGGTGTTCGACGGTGAGGCCGGTGCTGCGTAGCGTGTCGATCACCTCCGGCACCGGACGGAGCTGAAACCCGTGCCCCGTGAATGGGAGTTTCGCCATCACCTCGGGGTCGGCCAGTCCGATGACGAGCCGACCCCGGCTGTTTATCACCCTGGCAAGCTCTCGAAACGCCGAGTCGAGCTCCGCGACGAAGTAGATGGTGTTGACCGTAATGGCGCCGTCCAAAGCCCCATCGGCGAAGGGCAGCTGCGTCAAGGCCCCGAGATGCAGAGATAGCCGCCCGGCTGCGATGTCGCGGCGGTATCGCCCCGCGGCTCGGCTGAGCATCGTCTCCGACACCTCGACGCCGTGAACACAGCCCGACGCACCGACGCTGTCAAGCAGGAGTTTCAGCCCCACGCCGCCACCAAATCCAACATCGGCGACCGCCGATCCGTCATCGGGTTGCAGCGCCCGCGCGGCGGCGCTCACGAAGCGCCGGTTGCCCCGGTTGAGTGCCGTACCAACCAGCCGCCCGCGCAGACCGGTTGGATGACCGAGTTGCTTGGCGATACCCGCCATGACGGCGTCCCGAACTCCCATCCGACGACCGTAGAGCACGGTCACCGATGCGGCACGGCATATTTTGAAGTGACCGGAGTTTTCCAGGGATTGACGGTGATGTAGTGGAATTCCGCTTCAACGCCCATAAAAGGAGGCACGATGCGGTGGCGAGGTGTCTGTCACGTCGAGTTCGCGGTGTTGGACTATGACGACTCGATCGCGTTCTATGACGCGCTGTTCGGCTGGCTCGGCTACAGCAGCTTCTCGTCGCTCAACATGGAATACCAGTCGACGTATTACATGACGCGTAATGTCAACCCGCACAGCTACATCGGGATCCAGCCCGCTCGCACCGGCGGCAAGTTGACGCACTCCGACCAGGCGGTCGGCATCAACCACATCGCGTTGTGGGCCCGCAGCCGAGCAGAGGTCGACCGCTTCCATCGTGAGTTCTTGGTCGAACGTGCCATCCCCGTCACCGACGAGCCGAAGGACTACCCGCAGTACTGGCCCGGCTACTACGCGGTGTTCTTCGACGACCCGATCAATGGGATTCACTGGGAGTTGGCTTGGGTGCCGAAAGTTCCCACCCCCCGCCAACTCTGGGCGTTTTATCGGGCGATTCGTGCGTTCTCGAAGTCCCGGCAGGACCTGGCGAACACAGTGGCTGGCGTGGCATCACAGGCGCGAAGATCCCTGCCGACCCGATAATCGGTCGCCACGACGCCCAGCTCCAGCTGCCCGTTGTCGGAGGTGGCGGCTAGCATCCTTCGCGCACGACACCGCACCACTAGGGGCCTGCAGGAGGACCGCATGAAGTTCGTATCGACCCGTATCATCACCGCCGACGTGAAGCGACTCGTGGGTTTCTACGAGATGGTCACCGGAGTTTCGGCGGTGTGGGGAAACGAGCTCTTCGCGGAGATTCCCACACCGGTCGGCACGCTGGCCATCGGCAGCGACAAGACGGTGCCGCTATTCGGTGACGGATCCGCCGAACCGGCGGCGAACCGCAGCGCCATCGTGGAATTCCTCGTCGGGGACGTCGACGCCGAATACCAGCGGCTGCGCGAGCGTGTCACCGAGGTCGTGACGGCCCCGACGACCATGCCGTGGGGCAACCGCGCGCTGCTGTTCCGGGATCCGGACGGAAACCTCGTCAACCTGTTCACGCCGGTCACCGACGAGGCACGCGCCAAGTTCGGGGTTTGATCGAAGTCGATAAACCCAACCAATCCGACCAACTACTTGCCCGGATCCCGGCACAGGGAAATCCTTGGGAGATGACGACTGTGAAGCGGGCGGGATCGTGGCTGCGGCAGGCTACGAGCGTGCTGGCGGGCGCCGGGTGGGCGCTGTCCGTTGTGGGACTGGCCGGCGGCCCCGGCGCGCAGGCGGCGCCGGCGCCCACCGATCACTGGTGCCCGGGCGATCAATGGAACCCGGCCTGGAACAACGTCTTGGACTGGGACTGGAATCGCTGCCACGACTGGCAACATCCGGGCGGCCCGACCGCCCCGTCGGGCTGGGGGCCGTGGGGTCCTCCGCCCGCGTGGGCACCACCGCAGCCACCGCAACCGGCGTGGGCGCCGGGGGCTCAGCTGATGTGGAACCCGACGGACGCCGATTGGGGCCTTTGGAACAACGGAATATGGACGCCCATCTGAGATGCCACCGCTCCCCGCCGACTGATGGGTGAGGCGACGGGCCGCGGGGTACCCCCGGAACGGGATCGCTTAAATGCGTGCAATTTGCCGCTAAAAATATACCCGTGTGTAATAAGTTTGCTTTAGCTGCGGCGCAGGTCATTGTTGGTTTACCGAATGACCTGTGCCACAAATTTTGGTTCGCGATAAATGTTATTGCTAGCCTCGCTGCCCATGGTCGTTATTGCTACATTGATGTCGTTGATCAATCAGGTCTCCGGCACCCCATATATTTCGGGTGGAGATTCTCCCGCCGGAACTGATTGTTCGGGACTCGCTTCCTGGATTGCGAATGCCGCAACCGATCGGCCAGTTTTTGGGGATCGATTTAATACCGGAAACGAAGAAGCCGCGTTGTTGGCGCGGGGATTCCAATATGGGACCGCGCCCAACGCCTTGGTCATTGGCTGGAACGGCGGCCACACCGCCGTGACCCTGCCCGACGGAACGTCGGTGGCCAGCGGTGAGCGCGGCGGCGTCCACGTCGGTGGCCCGGGCGCCTACCAGGCCGGATTCACGCACCACATGTTCCTTCCGATGGAACTGGAAGACGGTGGCGCGCCGCCTCCGCCGGACGCTTTGCCGCCCCCGCCCGACGAGTTGCCCCCGCCCCCGGACGCGCCTGCGGCCCCTCCCGAAGAGCTGCCCCCGCCGCCGGATGCTCCTGCGCCGCCACCGGAGGAGCCCGCCGTTCTAATCGACGCCCCGGCACCGCCGATGGATGAACCGCCGGCACTCTAATTGTTTTTGTCCGGCGACGCGGTAATTGCGGATTCATAACAAATAGAATGGGCACCGCCGGCCATTTGTCAGTTCTCCCGGCGATTGGTGACGGCTGATCGACCAATGGCGGCGAAATAGTGAAATGGCACCGGCATCGGGCCGAATGTGAGCTAGGACACTTCCGCTCAAAAGTGGTGGAAGTGTATGCCGCGGCCAAAGTTGACTCATGGGATGTTTGTGACTCATGAGCACACTTTGCTGCCGGCATCGCGACCGGAAATCTCGCTTCACGTCGCGCCGCGGCCGTGCCCGCTGGCGGATAAGCTGGCGCTGCCCGCGGTGGCGGGCACACCGAAATCGGCGAACCGAGGCGGGGACCGCAATGATCTTCATCGTCGTCAAGTTCGAAACCAAACCCGAGTGGACCGACCGATGGCCGCAACTCGTCGCCGCATTCACCGCGGCGACACGCGCCGAGGAGGGCAATTTGTGGTTCGAGTGGTCGCGCAGCCTGGACAATCCGGCGGAGTACGTCCTGGTGGAGGCGTTCCGCGACGGTGACGCGGGCGGCGCGCACGTCAACAGCGAGCACTTCAAACGGGCCATGCAAGAACTTCCGCAAGCGCTGAAGTCCACGCCCAAAATCATCAACCAGACTCTGGAGGCCACCGGCTGGTCCGAGATGGGCGAGATGGCGATCGGCTAACCGCCGGCCACCGCGATCTCGATTTCGTCGCCCAGCGCATATCCCGGAGTGAGCGGCAGGCTGTCACCGCTCCAGAACGAGCCGGGGTCGAACCAATTCGAGAACTTCTCGGTGGTCATCAAACCCATCTCCTCGTAGGTGATGGCCACCGTTTCCGCGCAGTAGGCCGCCTCCAGGCCGAGGCGCTGGCGTTCCTTGCGTCGCTGCGTGGATTCTCGAACCTTCTTGTCCACGAACGGAATTCCGCGCGTCCAGTCGTAGGCGTTCGGCAGCCGGCCGCGCAGCCATCGGCCGGTCAGGCGCATCGTGGTCGGAAACGCGGTGCCGTCCATGCGGGCGATGACGCGCAGCAGCTTGTTCTCTTGCTCGCGGTTGGCCGGCGGAGTTAGCTGGCGCAACCAGCACCGCTGGTGGTAACGCTGGGTCCACTGCAAGACGGACTGCTGCAGATCGTTGAGTTGGACGCCACGGTGATTGGTCCCCGTCCACAGGTCGACGAGCTTGTCACCCAGTTCGGCGTGCCAGATCAGCGGCGGCAGGTCGTCGATGGCCACCGTCATGCCCACGTGGTTCACCGGGCTGTTCGTCAAGGTCTGAATGGCACGGTCGGGTCCCGAACCACCGCGAAACAGCCAAAGGTCGCCCGTCCGGGTTTCTTCGAGCGCTTGGTTCAAGGTGAGCATGTTTCGTGTAAGCCCGTTCGCCGCTGGGGTTTTCGTCGATCCCGTCGTCATCATGGGCCCGCCTGCGCGTCGCGGTACCGCGTGTTGCGGGCACACCAGTCAATCACAACCGGCGCGCGACGACGGGAACTACGCATAGCCTGGTGTCATGCGCAGTGTGTGGAAGTGGCTGGGACTGGCCGGTGCCGCCGGGGTCGTCGCCGGGGGCGTGCTGGTGGCTCGCGACCAGCGCAAGCGGCGTGCCTACACCTCCGACGAGGTCCGCGATCGGCTGCATCAGCGATTGGCCGAATTCGAAGGGGGAGGCCGTCAGTCCGGGTCGGGATCGTCCGAGGCCTCTACGGCGAACAACCGATAGCTGCCCGAAAAGCCCTTCAACTCGACGTCGCGGCCGCCGTCGAACCGGATGCCGTCGGAGTCCGAAAGCGCGTCCCGCACCGGCTGACTGACCAGGATCTCACCGCCGGTGGCCTGTGCGGCGACCCGGGCCGCCAAGGCGACGTTGCGACCGAACAGGTCATCCCCGCGGCGTACCGACCGGCCCATATGTATGCCGATTCGAACGCGAATTTCCTCGTGCCGCTTGCGGTTTGCGTCTCGACGCAACGCACGCTGCAGATCAACGCCGCAGCGCACCGCCTGTTCGGCGCGCGCGAAGGCGATCATGAATCCATCCCCTTGGCTCTTCACCACATGGCCGGACCGCCGCTGCACGAGATCCGAGACGAGCTTGTCGTGCGAGCTGATCAGTTTGACCCAGGCCCGATCGCCGATCCGTTCGTTCAGCGCGGTGGACTCCTCGATATCGGAGAACAGGATCACCACGCGGCCGTCCGGCGTGACCCGCGCAAGGTCGGGGCGTTCCACTTCGGCCCAATCTGCGAGGTCTTCGATCGAGCTGCGCACCGCCGCGCCGAAGCCCTCTTTGCGCACCAGGTTGGCCGTGTTCCACACCGTCTTCACGGCTTCGCGACCGCCGGACAGCAACCAGCTGCGGGCGTCGTTTCGCTGGCGCAGCTCGTCGAGTTCGCGCTGACTGCGCGCCAGCAGCTGCCACAGCACGACCAACCCGATGGCCTCGATGGCAGCAAACCCGGCCAGAATGTAGACCGAGACATGCATCGCGTCACCCATGCCGGTCATCCTTGCAAGGCTGCGGTCCGCGTGGGTTGTCGGCCCTGTGAGCAGTGTCTAGGGTTGAGTCCGCCTGCCGCGGGTAGTGATCTCAGGGGCGCCCACTAGGTGACTTTCGGGAGGAGCGGATTTGGCCGACGGCGACAGTAATTCATCTGACCTGTTGGTGATCTTTGGAATCACCGGCGACCTGGCCCGCAAGATGACGTTTCGGGCCCTGTACCGCCTCGAGCGCCGCGACGAGCTGCACCACCCGATCATCGGTGTGGCCAGCGACGACATCACGATCGAGCAGCTGCTGGACCGGGCGCGCGACGCCGTCAAGAAATCGGGCGAGAAGTTCGACGACGCGGTGTTCGACCGGCTGGCCGGTCGGCTGTCCTACCTGCATGGCGACGTCACCGATGCCGGCCTCTACAAGCAGCTCGCCGAGAAGATCAGTTCGGACGCCCATCCGCTCTACTACCTCGAGATGCCGCCGTCGTTGTTCGCGCCCATCGTGGAGAACCTGGCGAAGGTCGACCTTCTGGAGCGGGCGCGGGTGGCGATCGAAAAGCCGTTCGGCCACGACCTGGAGTCGGCGCGCGACCTCAACGCCCGGTTGCGTGCGGTGCTTGACGAAGACCAAATTCTGCGTGTGGACCACTTTTTGGGCAAACAACCCGTCGAGGAACTGCAGTACCTGCGGTTCGCCAACAACGGCCTGGCCAAGCTGTGGGACCGCGACAGCATCTCCGAGATTCACATCACCATGGCCGAGGACTTCGGGATCGAGGACCGCGGCAAGTTCTACGACGCGGTAGGAGCGCTTCGCGACGTCGTGCAAAACCATCTGCTGCAGGTGCTCGCGCTGGTCGCCATGGAGCCCCCGGTCGGCGCCGGCGACGACGACCTCAACGACAAGAAAGCCGAGGTTTTCCGGGCCATGCCCGCGCTGGACCCGGAGCGCTGCGTCCGCGGCCAGTATCGCGGCTATACCGAAGTCGCCGGAGTGGCAAAGGATTCCACCACCGAGACCTACATCGCGCTGCGCACCGAGATCGACAACTGGCGCTGGGCCGGAGTGCCGATCTTCTTGCGCGCCGGCAAGGCGCTGCCCGAAAAGGTCACCGAGGTCCGGATGTTCTTGCACCATGTACCCGGGTTTTCGTTCCTGCCCAACCGTCGGCCACCCGATCCCAACCAGATCGTGCTGCGCATCGACCCCGACCCCGGGATGCGGCTGCAGCTGTCCGCGCAAGTCGGCGACTCCTGGCACGACGTTCACCTGGATTCCTCGTTCGCCGAGGATCTCGGCGAACCGATTCGCCCCTACGAGCGGCTGCTCTACGCCGCGTTCAACGGGGATCGTCAGGTGTTCGCCCGCGAGGACGCCATCGAAGAGACATGGCGGATCGTGCAGCCGCTGCTCGACAAGCCGGGGCGGATCCACCATTACGACCAAGGCTCCTGGGGGCCCGAGGCCGCCGAAAAGCTGGTGCGCGGTCATCACAGCTGGCAGGAGCCGTGGCTGCCGCACGGCGCGGCCACGAAACAGTAAGGAGACGAGAGACACGATGCAGCTTGGGATGATCGGCCTCGGCCGGATGGGCGCCAACATCGTCCGGCGCGTGGTCACCGGCGGACATGAATGCGTGGTGTACGACCACAACCCCGACGCGGTGGAGGCGATGGCGGGGGAGGACAAGACCACCGGGGTGTCCTCGCTCCAAGAGCTCGCCGAGAAGCTGACGGCACCGCGCGTGGTATGGGTGATGGTGCCCGCCGGGACGATCACCACCGGAGTGATCGACGAGCTGGCCAAGACGCTCGAGTCCGGCGACATCGTCATCGACGGCGGGAACTCCTACTACCGCGACGACATCACGCACGCAAAGACGCTGTCGGAGAAGGGGATTCACTTCCTGGATTGCGGCACCAGCGGCGGGGTGTGGGGCCGCGAACGTGGGTACTGCCTGATGATCGGCGGCGACGACGAGGCCTTCCTGCACGCCGAGCCGATCTTCGCCACCGTCGCGCCGGGCGTCGACGCGGCCGCGCGCACACCGGGCCGCGACGGCGAGGTCGCGCGCTCGGAGCAGGGCTATCTGCATTGCGGGCCCGCGGGTGCCGGGCACTTCGTGAAGATGGTGCACAACGGCATCGAGTACGGCATGATGGCCTCGCTCGCCGAGGGGCTGAACATTTTGCGCAACGCCGACATCGGCAAGCACATCCAGGAGGGTGACGCGGAAACGGCGCCGCTGTCGAATCCGGAGTTCTACCAGTACGACTTCGACATCCCCGAGGTCGCCGAGGTGTGGCGGCGAGGCAGCGTCATCGGCTCCTGGCTATTGGACCTGACCGCGATCGCGCTGCACGAGTCCCCGGAGCTGAAGGAATTCTCCGGGCGCGTGTCGGACTCCGGCGAGGGCCGCTGGACCTCCATCGCGGCGATCGACGAGGGGGTGCCCTCGCCGGTGCTGACCACCGCGTTGCAGTCGCGCTTCGCCTCGCGCTCGCTCGACGACTTCGCCAACAAGGCGCTCTCGGCGATGCGTAAGCAATTCGGCGGGCACGCGGAAAAGCCCGCGAACTAGCGTTTGACGAACTTCACCACGGCGTCGCTGAACGCATCGTTGTCGTCGCCGGCGGCGGTGTGTCCGGCGTTGGACAGCTCGACGAATTCCGCGCGCGGCACGGTGGCCAGGAAGTGCCGAACGCCCTCGGGGCTCACCACGTCGGACAGCTTGCCGCGGATCAACAGCACGGGAATCCTCAGGTTCTTGGCGGCCTGCTCGAAGCTTTCGGTGCGCAGTTCGGGATCGTCACCGGGCTTGGTCATGAACGCCGGGTCCCAGTGCCAGTACCAGCGGCCGTCGCGCAGGCGCAGGTTCTTCTTCAGCCCCTCGGGGCTGCGGGGCTTGCTGCGGTAGGGCAGGTACGCGGCAACGGCGTCGGCGGCCTGCTCCAGCGACTCGAAGCCTTCGAGGCCGCTGAACATGAAATCGCGGATGCGTGCGCTGCCGCCCTTTTCGAATCGGGGCACCACGTCGACGAGCACCAAGCGGGTCACCTTCGCCGGGCCGGCGCGGTGCGCGGCGAGGATGCCGGTCAGTCCGCCCATGCTCGCCCCGATGATCGTCACGGGCCGGCCGATCGCGTCGAGCACCCGCAGGACGTCGGTCGTCAACGTCTCGATTTCGTAGTCGGCGTCGGGTGAGCGATCGCTGTCCCCGTGCCCCCGCGAATCCAGGGCCACCACATGCAGCCCCTCGTCGGCCAACGTCTGGCCGGTGTTCTTCCAGGAATACCGGTTCTGGCCGCCCCCGTGCAGCATTAGGATGCTCGGCCGGCCGGCGGCGTCGGTGCCCCGATTCCATTCGTCGGCAATCAGGGTGAGGCCCTTGGCGCCGGCAAACTCAACCGTCTCGGGGCTGCTGCTGACGGTGCTCATGCGTCCTGACGTTACATAGGTCGCATAAGCACTCTTGCGCGGGTCGACGACGCGATGAGTTTCCGTGTTCGTGGGGGTCTGTCAGACAAACCCCACGAGCCACCCTGGAGGCCACGACATGCCATCGATCACCCCGTCGTTATGGTTCGACAACAACCTGGAGGAAGCCGCCGGCTTCTACACCTCGGTGTTCCCGAACTCCCACATCGAAAGCCTCAACCGGACCACCGACGCCGGACCGGGAGAGCCCGGCACCGTCTTGTCGGGCAGCTTCGTGCTCGACGGCGCCCGGTTCATCGGGATCAACGGCGGCCCGCACTTCCAGTTCAGCGAGGCGGTGTCGTTCACGATCCATTGCAGGGACCAGGGCGAGGTCGACTACTACTGGGACCGGTTGACCGACGGCGGCGAGGAATCCCAATGCGGCTGGCTCAAGGACCGCTTCGGCCTGAGCTGGCAAGTCGTCCCCGATCGGCTCTACGAATTGATCAGCGATTCCGATCGCGCCCGGGCGGCGGCTGCCACCAATGCGATGTATGGCATGCGCAAGATCATCATCGCCGAGCTGGAACGGGCCGCGGAGGCCTCCGCCGATCCCGTCCGGTGACGGCTCGTGATGCTCCCGAAACCCCTTGATGCGGGCGGCATTTGAGAAATCCCCCGCTCCGGTCGGTGCACCTGGCAGGCCCACGGGTTAGGTTTGTCCGTGCGGGCGCGCCGAACAGGAGTGGATATGGCGGACAACGCGAGATGACTGAGCCGCGGTGGATCGACGTGCCGGGCCCTCCCGGCGATCTCAAGGCGCTGACCTGGGGACCCGCCGAGGGCCCGATCGCCATCTGCCTGCACGGCTTTCCCGACACGGCCTACGGCTGGCGCAAGATGGCCCCGCTCCTCGCGGCGGCGGGCTGGCGAGTCATCGCGCCGTTCATGCGGGGATACGCGCCCTCGTCCATTCCCGACGACGGCAGCTATCACGTCGGGGCGATCATGGACGACGCCTTGCGGGTGCGCGCGGCCGCGGGAGGAACCGACCGCGACGTGGTGATCGGTCATGACTGGGGCGCGCTGGCGGCCACCGGTCTGGCCGCGATGCCCAACAGCCCGTTCGCCAAAGCCGTGATCATGTCGGTGCCGGTCTCGGCCGCCTTCCGTGGCCAGGTGAGCGAGCGGGGCCGGCTGGCCCGTCAGCTGCCGCGTCAGCTGATGCGCAGCTGGTACATGTTCTACTTCCAATTGCCGTTGCTGCCAGAGCGTTCCGCGCGCTGGATCCTGCCGCTGCTGTGGCGGCGATGGTCGCCGGGTTATCGCGGCGCCGACGAGGATCTGCGACACGTCGACGCGGCAATCGGCACACCGGAAAGTTGGCGCGCGGCGCTGGGGACCTACCGGGCGACGCTCCGCAACACCAGGCCCCCGCAGCGCTACGCCGAGTTGAACCAGCGCTGGACCGAGGCGCCCATCCTGCCGAGCCTGTATCTGCACGGCCGCGACGACGGCTGCATGACTCCGGCTTTCGCGCACTGGACGGAGAAGGTGCTGCCCGCCGGAAGCGACATGGCCATCATCGATCACGCCGGGCATTTCCTGCAGCTCGAGCAGCCGGAGAAGGTTGCCGAGCGGGTGCTTTCGTTCGTCGGCTCGCCCGGCTGACCCATGAGCGCGCGCCGAATGGCCGCCGTCGATGCGCAGTTCTACTGGATGTCGGCGAAGATTCCCAGCGACGAGTTCCTGCTCTACGCCTTCGCCCGCGAGCCCGCCGACCTGGATCGCGCCGTCGAACGGGTTCGCGGCCGGGCCGATGAGTGCCCCGCCCTGTCGGTGCGGGTCCACGACCGATCCTCGCTCAGGTATCCACAGTGGGTTCCCGCACGGGTGGCGCCGGAGCAGGTGGTCGCTCATCAGCTCGCCGAGCACAACTGGGATGGCTGCCTGGCGGCGGTGGCCCGCCTCGCCGACAACCAGCTGGACGTGCGCCGGATGCCCTGGCGGTTGCACGTATTCACGCCCGTCCTCGGCATCCCGGGCGTCGACGGACCGGGCGCGGTGGTCGTCGTGCAGATCGCGCACGCGCTCGCCGACGGAGGCCGCGGTGCGTCGATGGCGGCCTGGCTGTTCGGGCGGGACGATCCGGTCCCCGAGGTGCGAGGGCTACCGGCGGGGTTCCTGCCGTGGCGGGCCGTGCAGGCGGCCCGCGGCCACCGCCGCCAGGTCCGCGATATCCGCGCGGGCGTGTTGACGCCCGGCGCCGGGCCGCGGCCGCTGCTGCAGACCAATGCCCGCCCGGACGGCGCGCGCTCGGTACGCACGCTGGTGCGCTCGCGCGAGCGGCTGCGCGGGCCCACGGTCACCGTCGGGGCGCTCGCCGCCGTGTCCACCGCCCTGTATCGTCTGCTCGGACCGGGGTCCGAGACGTTAGGGGTGGAAGTCCCGATGGCTAAACCCGGTGCGCCGCATGCTAATAACCACTTTGGGAACGTGGTCGTCGAGCTGTACCCACAGCTGGATCTGGATGCGCGGCTGCAGCGGATCGCGGCCGACCTGGCCAACGGGCGGCGCCGCTTCGAGCATCCCGCCACGCGAACGGCCGACCGGGCGTTCGCCGCGGTACCCGCACCGCTTTTGCGTTGGGGCATCGACCAATTCGATCTCGACCAGCGAGCGGCGCAAGTGGCCGGCAACACCGTCGTGTCCAGCGTCTACCGCGGTGCGGCCGACCTGAGCTTCGGCGGCGCCCCGGTGGTGCTGACGGCCGGGTATCCGGCGCTGTCACCGATGATGGGCCTGACGCACGGCGTGCACGGCATCGGCGACACCATCGCGATCAGCGTGCATGCGGCGGCATCGGCCGTTCCCGACATCGACGCCTACGTGGCGCTGCTCGACGCGGCCCTGTAGCTAGTGCGCGTCGCCGGATCGCGCCGCCTGCTCGCGGGTCAGGCCGACGGCGACGATGAGTTCTTCGTGCAGCTCGAACCACACCGTGTGGTAGGAATCGACCAGCGGCCTGGTCAGCCAAGCCGTCTCCCCGGCCTTGATCTTGTCCAGTGCCGCAGCCAGTTTCGTCGCGTAGGCGTTGAGCCGCGGCAGTTGGGCCGCGGCGGCCTCGACGATCGGCACGGCGCGGGCGTGCAGGTCATCGAGGCGGGCCAGCACCGCGGTGTCGTACTCGGCGTCGTCGTGGGTGTTGGGGGCGCCGCCCGGCCCGCCCTTGAGCTGCCATTCCGTCACGAGGCGTTTGAAGTCGGCGTTGACGGCGCGAAAGTCGCCGTACGCGGCGGCCATCGCGCCGGCATCGATGCTCTCGCGCTCCTCGGCGAGCAGCGTCGCCAACCTGTCGCTGCCGCCGCGGGTGATCTGCAGGGTTGCGCCCTCGGCCAGCAGGTCCGCCGCGATCAGCTCCTCCACGACCGCGTCGAGGTCGCCGGGTGCCACGCCCAAGGTCGCGGCCAGATCGGTTCTGTTCACCCGGCCCTTGAGCCGGACCCCTTGCAGCACACCCAGTTCGGTCATGATGTTGCCCCCGCGGCGAGGCGCAACGCCGTCAGCATGACGATCAACGGCGTGTTCGAGACCACGTCGGTGTATCCGCTGTCCATCGCGGCGCGCACCGCGGCCTGGGCGTTGTCGTCCAGCCGCGGATGACCGCCGGCGACATGAGCGCGCAACGGACTGACGCGTCGCGCGATATCCGCCAGCTCGCGCAGTTCCGGCGAATCGTCTTCCGACCACGCGGACAAGCTCAAAAGGCCTTCGCGCACTTCGCCTTCGGCGCCATCGACGGTGATCAGTCTCCCCGCCAGCGACGCTGCCACGCCCTGGCCGCAGCCCACCACCGCCACGCGGCCCAATTCGCGGCTGACCACCGCCGCGTGGCTGGCCGCGCCGCCGACCTCGGTGACAACGCCCTGCGCGGCCAGCATCCCCGACACGTCTTCGGGTCGGGTGTGATCGCGCACCAGGATCACGTGCTCGCCACGGTCGGCGGCGCGCAGCGCCTCGTCGACGTCGGTGTACGCCGTGCCCGACGCCACGCCCGGGCAGGCCGGCAGTCCCTTGGCCAAAAGCGGTGCCGCCAAGCGAATTTCGGGCTGGAGCGCGGGGAGTAGTAGGGTCCGCACGTGCGCCGGCGTCACCCGTCGCAGCGTTTCCGCATCGTCGATGAGTCCCTCGTGCCGCAGCTGCAGCGCCGTGCGCACCGCCGCCTGCGCCGACCTTTCCGCCGCCCGGGTCTGCAGCAACCACAGTTTGCCGTTTTCGACGGTGAACTCGATCTCTTGGACGTCGGAATCCAGCCGCTCCAAGGTGCCGGCGGCGGCGATCAGCTCGTCGTAGACGGCCGGCTGCGCGTCACGCAGCGCGGTGATCGGTTCCACGTCAACCGATCCCGACACCACATCGTCGCCCTGCCCGCCGGGCAGCCACTCGCCGTACGGTTCGTTGTCGCCGGTTATCGGGTTGCGTGAAATGAAGGCCCCGGCACCTGAATTGGGGCCATGGTTGCCGAACACCATGGCCTGCACGACCACCGCGGTGCCGTGCTGATCGCCGAGACCGTAGTGGGTGCGATAGGCGACCGCACGGGGCGAATTCCACGAGGCGAACACCGCCTCGATGCCGGAGCGCAACTGCGCGTACGGGTCGGACGGCACCTCGTGTTGTTCACCGCCGCCCACGATGCGCCGGTACATCGCGCAGAACCGTCGGCGGGTGTCGCGGGCGAACGCCGGGTCGCCGGCTTCCGCCAGCGCCTGTTCGACCTCATCGTTGATGCCGAGGTCCAAGATGGTGTCCATCATGCCCGGCATGGACTGGGTCGCTCCCGAGCGCACGCTGACCAGCAGCGGACGCGGTCCCCGGCCGAACGTGCGTGCGGTCTGCGTCTGCAGCCAGTCCATCCGGTCGAGCACGTCGTCCCAGATCGCGTCCATCGTCGCCGCCGGATCGGCGAGATACCGCAGGCCCACTTCCGTGGTGATGCAGAAGGCGGGCGGCACCGGCAGCCGGTGGCGGCGCATCGTCTGGATGCCGTGGCCCTTGTTGCCCAGCAACTCGCGGGGGTGGCTCGATGTGCCGTCCAGCGACACCACGGAATGCGCGGCAGGCGTGGTGCCGCGACCGCTTGACGCGCGGTGGGCGCCGCTACCTGGTGCGGTGCGAGCCGTGGTGCACCCCCTTGGTGGTGTCGCAACCGATCGGGCCGACGTCGGAACGCCAGCAATGCTCCCACACGAACCAGCGGATCGAGCGACGTAGCTGCCCGGCGGCTCCTGTCGTGCGACCCCACCCATGATCTAGGTTTACAGATATGACTTCTTATGACACGTTCCATGACGTCGGGTTACTGATCCTGCGGCTGGTGTTGGGCGTGACGTTGGCCGCGCACGGCTACAACAAGTTCTTCGGCGGCGGCCGCATCCCCGGCACCGCGCGGTGGTTCGAGAGCATCGGCATGAAGCCCGGAAAGTTCCACGCCACCGTGGCCGCGACCACGGAAATGGCCGCCGGCCTCGGCCTGGCGGCGGGCCTGCTAACGCCGATCCCGGCCGCGGGCTTCGTCTCGCTGATGCTGGTCGCGGCCTGGACGGTGCACCGCGCCAACGGCTTCTTCATCGTCAAGGAGGGCTGGGAATACAACCTGGTGCTGGCGGTCAGCGCGATCGTCGTGGCGACGCTGGGCGCCGGCAAGTACAGCCTGGACTACGTGGTCTTCGGGAAGAACTGGATGGACGGCTGGCACGGTCTGCTGATCTCGGCGGGGCTCGGCCTGGCCGGGGCCATCGGCCAGTTGGTCATCTTCTACCGGCCGCCGGCCAAGCAAGCCGGCTAGCACTGCGTCCCTCGCCTTACCGGTCGACGCTCGAGGTCGCCACGGCCGCGGTGTCGGCGGCGGTCACCTCGGCTGCGGCGCGCTCACCGGAGCGAATCGCGCCGTCGATCCAGCCGCACATGACGGCCGAGCTCTCGGTGCCGGCCCAATGGATGCGGCCGCAGGGCTCGCGCAGGGTGTAGCCGAACTCGGTCAGCACGCCGGTGGGCGCGTGGCTGATCATGCCGCCGCCCGAATAGCGCTCGACCGTCCAGTTCTGCTCGTGGAATTCGCGATGGTCGTTGGCCTTGGTCCCGAAGCGATCGACGAGCTCGCCGATGACGACCGCCCGGCGTTGCGCCTCGCCGAGCCTGCTCAGCCGTCGCGCGGCGGGCCCCTCGCTGATGACGCACATGACCCCGGGGTTCCCGGAGTCCGTGCAGGCGTCGATCGTCAGGGTCGCGGGGGATCCGGGCGCGGCCGACTGGCCGGACAGCCCGTCGGCGCGCCAGAAGGGTTCGTCGTAGACCACCGAGATCTTGATGACCGCGCCGCTCGGCATCCGCTGATGCAGAAAGGCCCGATCGACCGGCAGCATGGGCTCGTAGGTGATCGACGTGGCGATGGCCAGCGGGATCGCGACGATCACCCGCCGGGCCCGCACCGTCATGCTCTCGGCGCTGACGGTGACGCCCTCGCCGTCCTGCGCGATCGCCCCGACCGGCTGCGCCAGGTGCACCGCATCGCCGAGCTCGGCGGCGATCTGTCGGTAGATGGCGCCCATGCCGCCCACCGGGCGGGCGTCCTGGGAGCCGCCCTTGCCGGAAATGGCGAAGGTCGGCCCGCCTGCCGATCCCGTCTGCAGCAACGCCCACAGCAACGACGTCTCGGACCCGGCCGAGGTGTACAGGCCGGACAGCGCCATGTCCAGCATCTCCCGGGCCGACTTGGACAGTGTGTTCTTCTCGATCCACGCGCCCAGGCTGATCCGGTCCCACTCGGCGGCTTGCTTTGCCTCCCAAGGGGCTTCGCGCGGGATCGCCTTGCACATTCTCTCGAACGACATCAGGCCGAAGCCGAGGTTGGCGACGGCCCACGGGCTCATCGACCAGGGGACGGTGCCGCCATAGCGGTGCTTCTTGCCGCCGACGATCATCATCGCGTCGCCGTCGTTGTGCTGCTTGTACTCCGGCACCCCGAACTCGTTCATCAACGCATAGATCCGGTCCTGGCCCGGGCCGATCCACGCGCCGCCGCGGTCGATCCACGTCCCGTCGTCGCGGGTGACGGTGAAGGTGCGCCCACCCACCCTGTCGCGCGCCTCCAGCAAGGCCACCGAGCGGCCCGCCTGCTGGAGTCGCAAGGCGGCCGTCAGGCCCGCGAATCCCGCTCCGACCACGCAATAATCGACATCAGACACGGCTGGCTCCTCAACCCGGCCCACCCCAGCAGCAAACTACACCGGGCGGGTGCCGGCGGTGGCGGGTTGACGGGATCGGCCGCCGGCGGATCAGTCCGGTTCGCCGTACTCGTCGAACCAGTGCGCCAGCTTGCCGCGGCGACTGACCGCACGCAGCCTGCGTTCGGTGGGGGCCCGCGTCTTGGGGGTGGTGACGATGAGCAGTTCGTCGCCGGCCTGGATACGGGTGAGTGGCTGCGGGACGAACGTACGGCCCTTCCGGATGATCAGGGTGATGACCGCGGGATCGGGCAGCCGCAACTCGAGCACCGAGACGTTGTGCAGCCGTGACGGCGACGACACCGTCATCGTCAACAGTTCGGCCTCCAACACGTCCAGCGGCGCCGCTTCCACTTGGATCTCCCGGGTGGCTTCACCCGAGATCAGCCCGATCTTGTGGGCCAGCAGGCTCAGCCCGGGGCCCTGGATCAGGGTGAAGACCACGACCAGAATGAACACGATGTTGAGCAGCCGGTAGCTGTCCGCGACGCCTTCGACGATGGGAAACGTCGCCAGCACAATGGGGACCGCGCCGCGCAGGCCCGCCCAGGATAAGAAAACCTGCTCGCGCCATGGCACCCGAAAGGGGGCCAGGGAGATCAAGACCGAGAGCGGCCGGCCGAGCAACAGCAACACCGCGCCGATGACGATCGCCGGTATCAGCTCGCCGCCCAATTGGCTCGGGCTCACCAACAGGCCGAGCAGGACGAACAGCCCGATCTGGGCGAGCCAGCCGAGCCCTTCGGCGAAGGACCGGGTGGCCGAGCGGTGCGGCAAGCCGGAGTTCGCCAATATCACCGCGGACAGATACGCGGCGATGAACCCGCTGGCGTGCGCGCTGGCGGCCGCCGCGAACGCCACCATGCCCAACGCGAATGTGGCCAGCGGATAGAGCCCGGAGGCCGGTAGCGCGGCTCGGCGCATCGCGAATGCGCCGAGCACCCCGCTGAACAAGCCGACCGCGACGCCGACGACCAGCTCGTACACCACGCCGGTCGCGGCGGTTCCCGGCGCGAGCGTCAGCGGTGTGGTGCTGAACATGAGCACGAGAATGGCGGCGGGCGCGTCGTTGAATCCGGACTCGGCCTCGAGCAGACCGGCGACGCGGCGGGGCAGCGGCAGGACACGCAGGACCGAGAACACCGCGGCGGCATCGGTGGGCGAGACGATGGCCCCGAGCAGCATGGAGAGCTGCCAGGGGATGCCGAGCAGCAGGTGCGCGCCGGCCGCCGTGACCACCATGCTGATGCCCACCCCGACGGTGGCCAGCACGCCGGCGGGCGCCAGCAGCTTGCGGATGTCGGCGAACCGCGTCGTCAGGCCGCCTTCGACCAGGATGACGGCCAGTGCCGTCGTGCCGAGGTCGCTGGCGAGCTGGACGTCGGAGAATTCCAGCCCCAACCCGTCGTCGCCCAGAGCGACACCGACCGCGAGGAATAGCAACAGGCTGGGCAACCCCACTTTGGCGGCCGCGCGGGTGGCCACGATGCTGGCCAGCAGCACGAGGCCCCCGACCAGCAGCGTCACGTACAGCTGCTGCAAGGTCATGTTCATCGCCGTTCGGTCGCGGCTCAGGCCAGCGAAGTCGGGTTGTGTGCAAGTGAATCAGTAGTAACACTAATGACTAGCTGGGGTTCACGCTGACCAGCCGTCAGGAGAGTGGATAGTGCGCATCGGGATCGCCGGCGCGGGCGCGGTCGGTCGCTCGGTCGCATGCGAGCTACTCGAGGCCGGTCACCGAGTCTTGCTGATCGAGCGCAACGTCGACCATTACGTGCCGCACACGGTGCCGGAGGCGGAGTGGTTACTCGCCGACGCGTGCGAGCTGGCGTCGCTCCAGGAGTCCGGGCTGCAACTGTGTGACGTCGTCATCGCGGCAACCGGCGATGACAAAGTGAACCTCGCGGCGGCGTTGCTGGCCAAGGCCGAGTTCGGGGTGGCCAGAGTGGTGGCCCGCGTCAACGACCTGAGAAACGAGTGGCTGTTCACCGAGGCGTGGGGCGTCGACGTGGCCGTCTCCACGCCGCGCGCGATGGTGGCCGGGGTCGAGGGGGCCATCGATGTCGGCCACCTCGTGCAGATGATGGGTCTTGCGCGTGGTCAGGTCAACCTGTCGAAACTGACACTGCCGGTGGACAACCCGCTCGTCGGTCGGCGGATTTCTGATCTGCCGTTGCCGGAGAACGCCGCGTTGATCACCGTGCTGCGTGGCGGCAACGTCATCTTGCCGCAGCCCGGCGACGTGCTCGAAGCCGGCGACGAAATGCTGTTCGTCGCAGGCGGTGCCGCCGAGAATCAGGTGCGCGCCCTCATCGTGCACGGCGCCCCGAACCGGTCGGCGCACTCGGTGAAATACCGGCTGGCCCAGTCAGAGTGGGCCTCTTCACCGCAGATACCGGGCGATCCCCGGTATCCGGCGCGAAACCCGCTGGCCTAGTTCGGCCCCAACGCGTGCCACCCGCCTAGAACACGTTCTAGTCTGTGGAACCATGGGATTTCTGAAGCCCGAGCTACCGCAGCTCGACATGGCCGAATGGAACAAGGGCAGCCGCAGCGACAAGATCCGCCCCATGGCCAAGCACTGGGCCGAGGTCGGCTTCGGCACGCCGGTCGCACTGCACCTGTTTTACGTCGTCAAAATCCTGCTCTACATCCTCGGCGCGTGGCTGTTCGCCTCGGCCACCCGAGGCCTCGGCGGGTTCACGCATGTCGCGTCGTGGTGGTCGGAGCCGATCGTGTTCGAGAAGGTCGTGCTCTACACGATGCTGTTCGAGGTGCTCGGTTTGGGCTGCGGCTTCGGGCCGCTGAACAACCGGTTCTTCCCGCCCATGGGCTCGGTCCTGTACTGGATGCGCTTCGGCACCATCCGGCTGCCACCCTGGCCGGACCGCGTCCCGTTGACCAAGGGCACCAAGCGCAAACCGATCGACGTCGCCCTGTACGCGCTGTTCCTTCTGGTGACGCTCGCGGCGCTGTTCGCCGACGGCACCGGGCCGATCCCCGAACTCGGCACCAACATCGGCCTGTTGCCCGTGTGGAAGGTCGTGCTGATCCTGCTGCTCCTCGCGGTGCTCGGCCTGCGCGACAAGGTGATCTTCCTGGCGGCGCGTGGCGAGGTCTACGCGACCATGGCGGTGACGTTCCTGTTCGCTGCGCCCGACATGATCGTCGGGTCCAAGGTGGTGTTCATGGTGATCTGGATGGGCGCCGCGACATCCAAACTCAACAAACACTTTCCGTTCGTCATCTCCACGATGATGTCCAACAACCCGCTGGTGCGGCCCCGCTGGCTGAAACGGCGCTTCTTCGAGAAATTCCCGGATGATCTGCGGCCCGGGCGGCTGTCGCGATGGCTGGCGCACCTGAGCACCGCCATCGAGATGCTGGTGCCGCTGCCGCTGTTCTTTTGTCACGGCGGGTGGCCCGTCACGGTGGCCGCCGTCGTCATGGTGTGCTTCCACCTGGGCATCCTCGTCTCGATTCCCATGGGCGTACCGCTGGAGTGGAACGTCTTCATGATCTTCGGGGTGCTGTCGTTGTTCGTCGCCCACACCCACATCGGCCTCGCTGACCTGAGACACCCGGTGGTGGTGGCGATCCTGTTCGTCGTGATCGCTGGAATCGTGTTGCTGGGCAACATGTTTCCACGCAAGATCTCGTTTCTTCCCGGGATGCGCTACTACGCCGGCAACTGGGACACCACCTTGTGGTGCATCAAGCCGTCGGCCAACGACAAGATCGGCCGCGGCATCGTGGCGATCGCCAGCATGCCCCAGGCCCAGCTGGAACGGTTCTACGGCAGCCCTGAGGCCGCGCAGATCCCGCTGTACATGGGATATGCGTTCCGCGGCTTCAACACTCACGGCCGGGCCCTGTTCACGCTGGCGCACCGCGCCATGGCCGGCCAGAACGAAGACGACTACGTCCTCACCGACGGTGAGCGGATCTGCAGCACCGCGATCGGCTGGAACTTCGGCGACGGCCACATGCACAACGAGCAACTGATCACCGCGCTGCAGGAGCGCTGCCACTTCGAGCCGGGCGAGGTCCGCGTGGTTCTGCTTGACGCACAGCCGATTCACAAGCAGACGCAGGCGTATCGGTTGGTCGACGCGGCGACTGGTGAGTTCGAGCGCGGCATCGTGCGGGTCGCCGACATGGTCACCCGGCAACCCTGGGCCGACGACGTTCCGGTCGAGCTGGCGTCCGAGTAACGCGAGCAGACGCAGAATCGCATCGCGGGGGTCCCCCGCGTGCGATTCTGCGTCTGCTCGCCAGGCCTAGCCCGCGCGCACCTCCTGCGCGGCGGCGACCATGTTCTTCAGCGACGCGCTCACCTCGTCGGCGTTGCGGGTCTTCAGCCCACAGTCGGGGTTGACCCAAAGCCGTTCGGCCGGAACGGCCCGCAGCGCCGCACGCAACGACTCGGCCATCTCCTCGGTGCTCGGCACCCGCGGCGAGTGGATGTCGTAGACGCCGGGCCCGACGCTGTTGGAGAAGCCGATCGAGTTCAGGTCGTCGAGCACCTCCATGTGTGAGCGTGCCGCCTCGATCGAGGTGACGTCGGCATCCAGATCGGCGATCGCACCGATCACATCGCCGAATTCGGAGTAGCACAGGTGGGTGTGGATCTGCGTGGAGTCCGCGACACCGGAGGTGGCCAACCGGAAAGCCCCTACGGCCCAACGCAAATAGTCGTCCTGGGCCGCTCGACGCAGCGGCAGCAACTCGCGCAGCGCCGGCTCGTCGACCTGGATGACCGCGATACCGGCCGTCTGCAGGTCCACGGTCTCGTCACGAATGGCGAGCGCCACCTGGTTGGCGGTATCGGCCAGCGGCTGGTCGTCGCGCACGAACGACCACGCCAGAATCGTCACCGGACCCGTCAGCATGCCCTTCACCGGCTTGTCGGTCAGCGACTGCGCGTACTTGGCCCAGTCCACCGTCATGGGGTGCTGGCGGATCACGTCGCCGTAGAGGATCGGCGGACGCACGCAGCGGCTGCCGTAGGACTGCACCCAGCCGCTCCTGGTGGCGAAAAAGCCCTCGAGCTGTTCGGCGAAGTACTGCACCATGTCGTTGCGTTCCGGCTCGCCGTGCACCAGCACGTCGATCCCGAGGTTCTCCTGCAGCTTGATGACGTCGGCGATCTCCTGCTTCATCCGCTTGTCGTATTCGGTCTCGTCGATCTCACCGGCGACCAAAGCCGCACGGGCTTTGCGGATCTGGACGGTCTGCGGAAACGACCCGATGGTGGTCGTCGGCAGCGGCGGTAGGTGCAACCGCTCGTCCTGGCTGGTCCGGCGCCGGGCCGCGTCACCGCGGTGTGCGCCGGAGGCCACGATCGAGTCGATGCGGGCACGGATGCTGTCGTTGTGCAGGCGCGGGTCGCTCCCGCGGGAGGCCACCGCGGCGTTCGACGCCGCGATCTCGTCGGCCACGGCCTCGCGCCCCTCACGCAGTGCGCGCGCGAGCGCCACCACCTCGGCGACCTTCTCCTGTCCGAAGGCCAGCCAGCTGCGCAGCGCCTCGTCCAGCCCGGTCTCCGGCTCCAACGAATAAGGGACGTGCAGCGTCGAGCAGGACGTCGAGACGGCAACTGCGGCAGCCGAACCCAGCAGGACGTCCAGCTTGCCCAGCGCCGCCTGAAGGTCGGTGCGCCAGATGTTGCGTCCGTCGACGACGCCGGCTACCAGAACCTTGTCGGCTAGTTCGGATACCGCAGCGACGGCCGTGTCGGGAGCGTAGACCAGGTCGACGCCGATCGCCTCGACGGGCGTGCGGGCCAGACCCGCCA
The DNA here is from genome assembly GCF_976985695.1 of Mycobacterium sp. NTMscope_MAC_269. Lineage (NCBI taxonomy): Bacteria > Bacillati > Actinomycetota > Actinomycetes > Mycobacteriales > Mycobacteriaceae > Mycobacterium > Mycobacterium sp. NTMscope_MAC_269. The sequence continues at coordinate 3,086,011 of NZ_OZ335668.1, read as the reverse complement.
ACGCCGCGCCTGGGTCACCGAAGTACGTCGCGACGTAGATCGACGGCCGGTTGCTGACCGCGCCCAGCTTGTTGTAGACGGCCTCGGCCAACGCGGGCGCATCGGGGGAGGCGTCGGTCACCAGCGCCGGCTCGTCGAGCTGCACCCATTGCGCACCGTTGTCGGCGAGCAGCGACAACAGTTCCGAATAGATGGGCACCAGTTCTTCGAGTCGTTCGATGGGTGCTCCCGCTCCGTCGACGCCCTTGCTGAGTAACAGGAAGGTCACCGGCCCGATGACGACCGGCCGCGCGGGAATGCCCTGTGCCAGTGCCTCTTTCAGTTCCGAGAGCACCTTGTCGGGGTTCAGCGCGAACTTTGTGGCGCGCCCGATCTCCGGAACGATGTAGTGATAATTGGTGTCGAACCACTTGGTCATTTCCAGCGGCGCGACGTCGGCATTGCCGCGCGCGGCGGCGAAGTAGCGGTCGAGGTCGTCGGAGACCTGCGTGGCCCGGGCCGGCAGCGCGTCGAGCATCACCGCGGTGTCGAGCATCTGGTCGTAGTAGGAGAAGGTGTTCACGGGTACCGAGTCGAGGCCCGCGGCCGCCAGGTGAGCCCAGGTGTCGCGGCGGAGTGTCGCGGCAACGGATTCCAGTTCCGATCTGCTGGTGCGGCCGGCCCAATAGCCCTCGGTGGCGCGCTTGAGTTCGCGCTTCGGGCCGATGCGCGGCGAGCCGGTAACCGTGGCGGTGAATGGTTGAGTGGTCACGTTTTCGTCCTTTAATCAACGGTCTGGTCACCGCCGGCGGACGCGAGGCCGAACCATCTCGGGAAGTGCGCCACCGGCACACAAACGTCAACGGTTGCGGTCGAACGCCCATTCCACGAGGCGATGAGCCCGCCGGACGCGGCGCGTCCGGCACAGCTGGCAGGTCTTCGGACTCACAGGCGCGCACCGGGGAAGTGCTCCTAATGGCCGTCGCTTCCCAGTCCTGTTGGTAGGACCAGTGCTTGTGACGGCGGTCGTTCCTGCATACCGCTGCGGGACAGTCCCGGACTCTCACCGGGTTCCCTCTTGCGAAGCATGTCTAACATGTCTCGCTCGATGCCGGCGCCACGTTGCGTGCCGACGGCAGACCAGCTGCGTAGCGGAGCTTACTCCGCTGGTGACGGGGTCAGCGAGCCAGTGCCTGGGCGATGGGGACGTCGCCGTTGTTGAACTCGATGGTGCGCCCGATCGTGGAGTCATCCGCCAGTGCGGCGGCGGCGACGTGTGCGACGTCGGCGCGCGATACGGAACCTTTGGCCCGGCCGACGGCGATGCGGCCCGTGGCCGGCTCGAGGGTGAGCCGGCCGGGCCCCAGGATTGTCCAGTTCAGATCGCTGGCGCGTAGGTGGGTGTCCGCGGCCGCCTTGGCCTCCGCGTAGGCGAAGAACGGATCGTCTTGCGGCACATTATGATCCGGCCCGGCGCCGAAGTAGGACACCATCACGAACCGCATGACGCCCGCCTTGGCGGCGGCATCGATCACCCGGATGGCCGCGTCGCGGTCGACGGCATACGTCCGCGCCGGGTTGCCGCCGCCGGCCCCGGCGGAGAACACGACCGCGTCATGCCCGGCCAGCAACTCGGCCAGTGCGTCGGTGTCGAGCGCCTCGATGTCGGCGGTCACGGGTGTGGCACCGGTGGCGGCGACATCGCTGGCGTGGTCCGGGTTACGGAAGACCGAGCTCACCTCGTCGCCGCGTTCGGTCAGCAGGCGGGCCAGTTGCAATGCGACCTTGCCGTGGCCGCCGATGACGATGACTCGAGTCATGCCACCGACGGTACGTCACGGCGAGACGGCAACTACCGACGCAAAATGCCGAGGCGGATGCGCGGCACGTGGTTAGAGCTTGACCTTGCCCATGATGATGTCCATGATCGGCTTGCCCGGCGCGTAGGACCCGGTCACCGACGCCATCGTGTGGCCGGTGTCCACCAGCAGCGTGACGCCGCTGACGCCGCAGGCGGCGTCGCTGTTGAGGAACGCCATGACGTCGCCCATCTGCTCCGGGGTGTGCACCTTGGAGCCGGTCTCGTCCCGGTAGTCCTGCGCGAAGGACAGCCACAGGTCCGCGTTGGCCTGGGCCAGCGGGGTGTCGGTGGGGCCGGGGCAGATCGCGTTGATGCGAATGCCCTTCTTCAGCAAGGGGTAGCCCTGGTTGGCGACGTAGGTGTTGATGATCTTCTTGCTGGTGCCGTAGTGGTTGATGCCCTCGGCCTCGTGCGCCTGGCACCACGCCTCGGCCGCCGCGAAGTCCGGCGTGGCCAGGAAGTCGTTCATCAGGTCCAGGTCGTTCTCCCAGCCCATGCCGGCCACGGAGGAGATGAAGCAGATCGCCGCGCCGTTGGGCAGCTGGTTCTTCTCCAGCAGCCGGTCGATGAGGTGGCGGTGACCGATGAAGTTGATCTTCATCAGGTCGATCGTGCCGTCGGCGACCCCGGCGGCGGAGAACAGGGCGTGGATGGGGCCCTCGATCTGCTCCAGCGCGGCGTCGATCGAGGCCGGGTCGCGCAGGTCCACCTGCACGGACTGGGCGACGTCGTAGTCCACTGGCGCGTAGTCCAGCACGATCACTTCGGCGCCGAGCTCGGCCGCTGACTTGGCCGCGGCGGCGCCCATGCCAGTCGCGCCACCCACAACAAGGGCGCGCTTGCCGTCGTAGCGCAACCGATCGACAATGGTCATGGAAATCCCCTTCTCGGATAATGCCAACGCGGTTCTAACCGCTCAACTGTATGGGTAACAGTTATTTGGTTCAATAGCGGGGCGGGTTAATCGAGGTTTACTTGCCGCGGACCGCGACGCCGCGCAGAACGGTGTCCCGCGCGTGCACCAGTCCCGCGCGGGTGCCGACGTCGCGAAGGATGTTCTCCGGTATCCACTGCAAGCCGACGACACAGCGTGACAGCATCGCAGTGGACGGCGCGTCAACGCCTATTTCCCCGGACCGGATCCCCTCGGAGAGCAGCGTTTTCATCTGCCGCAGCCGCGTGGCGTACAACCAGCCCGGGTTGGGCGTGTCCGGTGGCGATTGGCGCATCCACGCGAGCTGGATCCTGAACTCGTCGGAGAACCGGTCCAGCGCGTTGACGTTGACCCAACTCAACGCGTCCAGCTTCTCGATCGGGGTGGCATCCGAGCGCAGGACGCTGACCCAGCCCGCTTCGACCTTGCGGCCGAAGGATTCCATGATCGACGCGAGGAGTTCGTCTTTGGATCCGATCACCCGGTACACGGTTCCGGTGCCAAGACCGGCGGCCGAGGCGATGTCCCGAATGGTGGTGACCTCATATCCTCTGCGGCCGAATTCGGCTCGCGCCACCGCGCGCACCGCCGCCGCCTTGTCGCTGGGGTCGGCATCGCTGTCGTCGGACCAGGTGGCGATGACGTCGTTGGCGGCGGCGAAGGCCTTCGAGCGGTCCAGCGCGGCGTCGGTCGGCGGTCGAGTTGCCAAGCCCTGCAGAATGATTCGGCAGAGCAGGCCGGCCACCTCGTCGCCGGGAGATTTGTGGCGCATGACGTCGAGGCCGACCTGCAGCATGGTTTGGCAGATGCGGTCGGCCAGCGTGGGCAGGTCGATATCGGGTTTGATGTAGCCGCTCCACCGGCCGGCGCGCAGCGTTTGCAGCATCGCCTCCTGAATCGCCACGGGCCGCTGCTGCGTCAGCTTGATCAGCTCCGGGTCCGTGCTCGGCCCCTCGTAGAACGACATCTGCAAGGCGGCACGGTGCTCGACGGCGCAATCGGCGATCGCCGCCCCGAGTTCGATGATCTGGTCGGCGACCGGACGGGAGTCTGGCTCGTCCAACTTCGCCTGCGCGGATCGCCCGATCCGTTCCAGATCGTCTTGGTAGCGCCGGATCAGCTCGACGAGGATCGCCTCTTTGGACTCGAAATGGTGATAGAGGCTGCCGGGAAGAATGCCTGCGGCATCGGCAATTTCCTGTAGCGACGTCCGCAATCCCGAGGACGCGATCAGGGACGCCGCCGTTGCCAGGATCTCGGCGCGGCGCGTCGGGGAATCGGCTGTGCCGCTGCCCCGCAGTGACTCGGCCTTCGCCATGGTCAGCGGTGTGCGAGCCCGGACGACTGCGGGTTGGCGAACATGCGCATTCGTCCTCTCGTGCCGAACCAAATCTTTGTTAGAGGCTATCAGACCGGGCGCGATGAATGCGCTGCACAAAGCGGTGAAAACCCCATTCTAGAGCGCCGGGCCATCCCAGCGGTCGCATGCGACCACCTCCTCGACCGGCCGACGTGGGGCAGGCCGGAAGGTGCGGCCCGCGCGGAGGCGGCCCACCGGCAGCAAGCAACCCTGAACGTAGGTTTGCGGAATTCCGAGCAACTTTCGGACTTCGTCCTCGTGATGCAGGTGCAGGGTCGTGACGCAGGTGCCGTATCCGCGGGTGTGCAGGGCCAGCTGAAAATTCCACACCGGCGGGAAGATCGACCCGTACAGCGTTGCCAGGTGGAACGATTCGTCGCCGTCGATGCGCGGCAAGTAGGGCTCATAGCAAGGGATTACCAGCAACGGCACCCTCGCCATGTTCTCCACCAACCACTCCGTGGACGACATGACCCGACTCTCGGGTGTGCCCGCCGGCATAAGGTCGGCAAGCAGCTGTCCACCCACCCGCCGCAGATAGGCCTCGCGGTAGAGATCGGCGATCCTGGCGCGCAGCGCCGGGTCGGCGATCACCAGCCACCGCCACGACTGGGCGTTCGACCCGTTCGCGGCCTGCAGGCCGATCCGCAGGCACTCGCGGATGTCGTCGGGGTCGACGGGCGCCTCCAGGTCGAGCGCCTTGCGCGCCGACGGGGTTGCGGTAAGCAGATACTCGATGTCCATCATTGACGGCCTCTCTTCGCAAGGCGCGCACCGAGATCGGTGAGATACCGATCGGGCCCGCCGAGAAACGCGCTCCAGCCCAGCAGGCGCTTGAGATAGAGGTGGGCGTCGTGCTCCCAGGTGTAGCCGATCCCGCCGAACACCTGGATGGCGGTGTCGGCCACGGCGGCCAGCCGCCCGGCGAATGCCTTGGCCCGCAGCGCGGCGAGGTGCCGCTCGTCGGTGTATCGATCTTCGGTGGCGGGGAACGCGTCGCTGGTCCACAGGGCGTGGATCACCCCGCTGCGGGCAAGCTCGACGGTCTCGTACATGTCGACACACAGGTGCTGGATCGCCTGGAACGAGCCGATCGGCTGACCGAATTGCCTTCGCGTTTTTGCATATTCGACGGCGAGGTCCATGACGGCGCGGGCGGCGCCGAGCGCGTCGGCGGCGGCCGCGATCAGCACGTCGTCGATCACCGCGGCGAGCTGTTGCGGAGACGCCGCGGCCAACAACTGCGCGGGGGCCGCGTCGAACGCGACGCGGAACTGCTTGCGGGTCGGGTCGATGCCGGTCTCCGCCACGACCGAAACACCGGGCGAGCCGGTGCGCACCGCGAAAAGCCCGGTGCCGTCCGTGTCGTCGGCGAGCACGAGCAGGACGTCGGCGGCAGCGGCATCCGGTACGCCGGTGACCTCACCGTGGAGCGCCATGCCGTCGTCGCGTCGGCCGGCGGAGACGTTCGCGAGGTCCAGAAAGCAGACGGCGGCGATCGTGGTGCCGTCGGCGATCCCGCGCAGCAGTCCCGAGGCGGTATCGTTGGCGCCCAACAAGTTCAGCGCCCGCGGGGCGGCCACCGCGGTCGACAGCCACGGTCCCGGATGCAGCGCGGCGCCCAGCTCTTCGGCGACGATACCGGCCTCGACCATCGTCATGCCGGCGCCGCCGCAGTCCTCCGGCACCAGCAGGCCGGTGACCCCGAGGCCGGCAAGGCCGTGCCACACCGATCCGTCGGTCCCGGTCGGGTCGTCGAGCAGTGGGCGCACGTGATCGGAGACGGGCGCCTTTTCGGCGAGGAAGCGTCGGGTGGTGTCGCGCAGTGCCACCTGCTCGTCGGTGAGTTCGAGGTTCATGTTCGCGGCAGCCCCAGGACCCGTTGAGCGGTGATGTTCTTGTTGATCTGGCTGGTGCCGCCGGCGATGGTCAGCGCGCGCGACGTCAGGCGGTAGTCCGCCCACGACGCGCCGGCCTTGCGGGTGCCCAGCACGTCGAAGGCGAGGGCGGCCAGATCCTGGCCGATCTCGCCCCACACGGTCTTGGCGAGGCTCGCCGACCCCAATGCATCACCGCCGTGCATCGTGGCCGAGATCGATCGCTGGCACAGGACCTCGAGATACTTGATGCGGACGGCGATTTCGCCGAGGCGCCGAAGCGTGACGGGGTCGTCCAGCGCGGCGGGTTCGGCCGTGGCGAGATCGTCCACCAGCTCTTCGAGCCGCACCTGCATCTCGGCGTACAGTCGGGCGGCCCCGGCGCGCTCGTGGCTGAGCGTGGTGGTGGCCACCTGCCAGCCGGCATTGAGAGGCCCGAGCAACGCGTCCGCCGGCACCCGCACGTCGTGAAAGAACACCTCGGCGAAATCGGCGTCGCCATTGAGCGTGACGAGCGGGCGTGCCTCGATGCCGGGCAGCGTCATGTCGACGATCAGGCAGGAGATCCCCTTGTGCTTGGGCGCGTCGGGATCGGTGCGCACGTAGAGCTGGCACCAGTCGGCCCGGTGTCCCAGCGATGTCCAGATCTTCTGGCCGGTGACCACGAAGTCGTCACCGTCTCGGACGGCGCGGGTGCGCAGCGCCGCGAGATCCGAGCCGGCCTCAGGTTCCGACATTCCCTGGCACCAGATGTCGTCGGCGCGCATCATGCGGGGGAGCAGGGTGAGCTTCTGGGATTCGGTGCCGTATTGCATGATGGCCGGCGCAATGTTGTTCAAGCCAATGACGTTGAGCGGCACGGGTGCTCGGGCGCGGGTGGTTTCCTCGGTGTAGACGAGTTGCTCGAGGACCGTCGCGCCGCGGCCGCCGTACTCACGCGGCCATGACACGGCGGCCCAGCCCGCGTCGGCCATCGTCGCATTCCACACGCGCAGCATCTCGAACGCGGCGTCGTCGCGGCCGGTGGGCCGGCGGGCGGCCACCAGCTCGTCGGTCAGGTTCTGCGCCAGCCAGTCACGCAGCTCGACGCGGAATTGTTCCACTTCCGCCGGGTATGAAAAGTCCACGTTGCCTTTTTCTTTGGCCTCTTATGCGTCCCTTGCCACCAAGCCGGACTCTACGTTTGAGCCGATGCTTGGTCAATGACGGTGGCCGGCGCGCGGGATGCGGCGAGCGGCCGATCGTAGGGGGCATCGGTCCACGGCGCCTCGGCGCGGTCGGCCAGGGGTCGGACCTGTTGGCGCGACGCGTCATCCACGATCAGCTCCCGTGCTGTTTCGGTGCGGGGAATTCGATGTCGGTCCCGCCCGGCATCGGGCTGACACCGCGCCGCTCGCACACTTCGAGCACCTCGTCGACGATCGATGCGGGCACGATGAACTTCTCCGTCGACGAGATCTGCGCGAGATGTTCCTCGATGTCCTCGGCGGTGGGGCGAGTGCCGGCGTCGGCGAGCCATCCTTCGGACAGGCCGACGAACACCCGCGCGTAGCGCCCGGCGGAGGCCGAATAGTTGCGGTGGGTGAACGTGCAGGCGGTGCTGGCGAGAAAAACGACCAGGGGCACCACGAGTTCGGGCCCGATGGCCTGCATGAACCCGGATTCAGCGAGAAACCTCTCGTCACCGACGGTTTCGGTGACCATGCGCGAGAAGCCGGTCGGCAGCACGGAATTGGCGAGTATCCCGTGCGCGTCGCCCTCGATCGCGATGACGTTCGTCAACCCGACCAGGCCGGCCTTGGCCGCGGCGTAGTGCGCCTCCATCGGCTGCCCGAAGATCCCGGCGGACGACGAGATGAACACGAATCGGCCGCCGCCGTTGGTCTTCATCACGCGATACGCGGGCTGCGACAGATGAAAGCCGCCGTCGAGGTGCACGCGCAGCATGCGCGCCCAGTCGTCCTGCGACAGATCCTCGAAGGCCGCGCTGCCGAAGATGCCGGCATTGCTGATCACCGCGTCCAGGCGCCCATAGGCGTCCACGGCGGCGTCGACGATCGCCTGGCCGCCGGCGGGTGTGTCCACCGAGTCGTAGGACGCGATCGCGGTGCCCCCGGCCTTCGTGATCTCGTCGACCACCTCGTCGGCCACGCTCGAGTCGGCGGCTTCGTCCGGCAGGCCGCGCATTCCGCCGCCGAGGTCGTTGACCACCACCGCGGCGCCGCGGCGGGCCAGGTCCAGCGCGTACAGCCGACCGAGTCCGCGACCGGCGCCGGTGACCACCGCCACCTGGCCGGCGAAGTCAATCATGATGTGCTCCCGATTAACTCGTGTCCTGCGCGCGCCCGTGGCGACAGACCTACCCGGGCGATTGACTGCGCTCACGGCGGACTTTACGGTGGAACAGATATTTGGTCAACGATTGGTGCGGAGGTCGGGCGTGGCGGACGGCGCGCGTAGCGACCGGGTGCAGGGACTCGGCATGCTGGCCTCGGCGCTGGCGGGCCGAGCGGTGGCCGTCGCCGAGCTGCCACCGGGTGAGCCTGCGTGGACGGACGGCCAGACGATCTACGTCGACCCGGCCGCGCGACACCGCGCGCGGCTCGAGTCGGTTGCGGTACACGCATCGATGATCGCCGCCGACAGTTTGGATCCCGACATCGTGCGTCCCCTGGTGCGCCACCCGCGCTTGGCCAGACGTTATCTCGCGGTGGAAGGTCATCGCGCCCTGGTAAACAACGCCGACCTGTTGCCGGGCATCCTGGCCTCGGTCGGTGATCGCGAGATCGCCGGTCGCAGTGACTCACCCGCCGCATCGCTGCGCATCGCCTCCGCGCGGGGAGCCATCGAGGACCCGGCACCGGAATTCGGCGTGATCCGTGCGGCGAAGGTGATCGCGACCGCCTCGAGGGTGGCCGCGCAACAGAATCAGGCCGAACCCCAACATGTTCCGCGAAATTCGCGCAACCAGAAGCCCGAGCTCGAGGAGCTCGACGACGGTGAGGTCGACGACTCCGACGATCCGGACTTGTTCACCAGCCCGGTGGGTGGGGGCGGCTTCATCGGCAAATGGTTGAAAAAGATGCTGTCCTCGGCACGCAAGACCGGAAGCGGCGGCGGCCCGCCCGGCGCGGACAGCCCGACGCACCGCACCAACTCCACCAAGCGCGGTGCCTACGCCGTCGCGTCGCTGGCGTCGGCCCCCGGCGACGAGGGCAACGATGAGGACCCCGCCGCCGACGGCGTGCGGTATCCGGAATGGGATGTGGCACGCAAGAGCTACCGGCCCGCGTGGTGCACCGTGCGCGAGATCGAGCCGACGATCAACGCGTCCGCGACACAGTCCATCGACGACGCCATCGGTGTGCGCCGGCCACTTTCGCGACTCGGCATGGGTCTACACCGTCGTCACCGGCAGTCACAGGGCGACGACATCGACATCGACGCGGCCGTCGAAGCACGCGTCGAGGTGCGGGCCGGGTCGGTGCCCGACGAGGCGGTGTACCTCGACAGCCTGCGGCGCCGGCGTGACCTGTCGGTGCTGCTCCTGCTCGACGTGTCGGGGTCGGCCGGCGAGCCGGGAACGGTTGGGCGAACGGTGCACGAGCAACAGCGCGCGGCGGTCGCCAACCTCACCGTGGCGCTACACGACCTGGGCGACCGCGTCTCGCTCTACGCCTACTACTCCCAGGGCCGGCGCGCGGTCAGCATGGTGCCCGTCAAGCGATTCGACGACCACCTGAATGCCCAGGTCATCCGCCGGCTCAACAGCCTGGAGCCCGGCGCGTACTCGCGGCTCGGCGCGGCGATCCGGCACGGCTCGGCGGTGCTGGAGGCGCGCGGTGGAACGTCCCGGCGGCTGCTGGTGGTGCTGTCCGACGGCCTCGCCTACGACCATGGATACGAGCGCGCCTACGGCGCCGCGGACGCCCGCCGGGCGCTGACCGAGGCCCGCCGGCGGGGGACCGGCTGTGTGTGCCTGACTGTCGGCGCGGGGACCGATGTGCCATCGCTGCGCAGAGTGTTCGGGAGCACCGCGCACGCGACGATCGCGCGCCCCGATCAGCTGGCCGGTGTCGTCGGACCGCTGTTTCGGTCCGCGCTGCGCTCGGCGGAGGTTCGCCGCAGGGTGTCGGTGATGTCAAGTCCCAGAACACAGTTGGCGCGTCAGCTCACCGGACCCGCTCGTCACACCACTTGAAAACAAACATCTGTTCCGGTTAGGCTCCAAGCGCCGGACGATCTGAAGGGAAGCTATGGCCAACGAGTCCGGGCTTGCATACGTCAACGGCGGTCCGTCCGAGGTGGAGATGGTAAGGCCCTATTACCGAGCGGTCGGCGGTGAGGAGGCCGTCTTCAAGGCGGCCTACCGTCAGGGCCTGTCGCTCGTCCTCAAGGGGCCGACGGGCTGCGGAAAGACCCGATTCGTCGAGGCGATGGCCTATGACCTGGGCCGGCCGCTGATCACTGTGGCGTGCCATGACGACCTGACGACCGCGGACCTGGTCGGCCGGTATCTGCTGCAGGGCGACGAGACGGTGTGGGTGGACGGTCCGCTGACCCGGGCGGTGCGCGAGGGCGCGATCTGCTACCTCGACGAGGTGGTGGAAGCCCGGCAGGACACCACGGTGGTCCTGCACCCGCTTGCCGACCATCGGCGACAGCTTCCTATCGAGCGCCTCGGCGTCACGCTGGACGCCGCCCCCGGATTCGGCCTCGTGGTGTCGTACAACCCGGGGTATCAGAGCGTGCTCAAGGATCTCAAGGATTCGACACGTCAGCGCATGGTAGCGATCGAATTTGACTTCCCCGCAGCCGATATCGAAGAGGGGATCGTCGCGCACGAGGCGGGCGTGGACTCCGCCACCGCGGCCGAGTTGGTCCGTTTCGGTCAGGCCATTCGCCGGCTGGAGACCGGCGGGTTGCGTGAGGTCGCGTCGACGCGCGTGCTGATCGCGGCGGGCAGGCTGGTGGCCGAGGGGCTCAGCATGAAAGAGGCGGCCCGGGCCGCCATCGCGGGGCCGCTCACCGACGACGTGGCGGTGGGCAAGGCCCTGGGCGAGATGATCGAGATCTATCTTTGCGCGCCCGGCGGACCCGATGATTGACGCTGCATACCGCCGCCGCTAGTGTCTGAACAAATATTAGGTTTTTGGTTTTGGGGGATGCGCGCGCGTATGTCACCCGGGAGGTCAGATGTCCTACGAAAGCAGCGCTGAGCCGATCAAGGTCGGCTACCTGATGGATTTCACGCTGCCGCCGGGGTTCCCCGAGGACCTGTTCGCGTCCTTCACCCAGACCTTCGACCTCATCTTCGAAGAGGCGGTCGCCCAGGGACTGATGGACCGTCCCGTGCAGATGATCTATCGCGAGGTGGAGGGCCTGCCCAAGGGTTCGGTCAAGGCGGTGATCGATGCCTACGGCGAACTCGTGGACGAGGGCTGTCTGGTGGTGTTCGGTCCGAACATCACCGACAACTGCGTGCCGCTGCGCGAAGCGATCGAGGAGCGCTTCAAGGTGCCCGCGATCAGCGTGACCGGCACCGACGACTGGCTGGGCGAGTGGACCTTCGCCTTCCCCCAGGGATCCATGACCGACGAACCCATCTTCCTTGCCGACCTGATCGCCAAAAGGGGACTCGCCGACATCGGTGTCCTGGTCGAGCAGAGCCTCATCGGCGAGAGCTACTTGAAGAACCTGCGAAGTGCCTGTCGGCGCAAGGGTATTCGGATAGTGGCGGAGGTTGCGATCGCCCAGACGGCTCAGGACATCAACGCAGCGGTGCAGACGCTGCACGAGGCGAAAGCCGAGGCGATCGTGCACCTCGGCTTCGGATTCGGCATCGTCTTCATCAACCCGGCGCTCGAGGCCCTCGGCTGGGACCCGCCCCGTTTCACCACCACCGCGTGGCAGAACGCCTGGGTCAACCCGATCATGTGGAACGCGTTCATGGGCTGGATCGGTGTCGACCAATACGACGAGGCGAACCGGATCGGCCAGGACTTCCTCGACGGTTACGCGAAGAAATACAACGGCAGCCGCCCCGAATTCTGCGTGACCGTGGTCAATCGCGACGTCGCCGCGACCCTGGTGCGCGCGTTCACCGACGCGCACCCGCTCAGCCCGCGCGGCGTCAAGGAGGCGCTGGAGCGGGTGAAGATGATGCCCGCCGCCTCCGGTGCGCCCGGAACCCGGGTCTCCTTCGGCAAGTGGACGCGGCGGGCATGGATGGGCGCCGGGTATCTGGTGGCTCGGACGCTCGATGCCGACGGCGTCAACTCGCATCTGGTTGATCGCTTCGGCGAGGAAGGCTGACGACGATGTCCACCGAACAGACCACACCGCCTGCCGCGCAGCAGGAACCGGCCGCGCCGCAGCGAAGCGGCAAGCGCGGCTGGGGCGGGTGGCTCGCAGGGGCCGCGCTGGCCGCGTTCGTGCTTGTGTTCATCGCGAACTGCCGGGTGGCGCTCGACCCACGGGTCGCCAACCCGAACGTGCAGGGCCGGCCGCGCCCCGTGAAGTTCATCTTCGGATTGGACTACATAGCGTTCCTGCAGATCTCCACCGTGATCATGCTGATCGTGCTGCTGGTGGTGTTCATCAGGGGATGGCGCCGCAATCCGGGCAGCCCGGTGATGCTGATGTTCTTGTGCACCACGCTGATCGTGTGGCAGGACCCGATCATGAATTGGGCGCCGTTCGCGGTGTACAACCCCGACCTCATCCACTGGCCGGAGTCGTGGCCGCTGGTGTCGTTGTCGCCGACCGTCGAGCCGTTCGTCGTATTCGGTTACGTCACTTTCTATTTCGGGCCCTATTTCCCGGCGATCTGGATCCTGCGCAAGCTGCAGGCCAAGTACGGGCCCCAGTCGTTCGTCTCCCGGCACCCGTTGATCAGCCTGGGCGTGCTGACCTGTGCGATCGGTTTCATCTTCGATGCGTGGCTGGAGATCCAGCTGGTCCACACCGGCATGTACATCTACTCGCAGGTGATTCCGTGGGGCTCGGTGTTCACCGGCACGACATTCCAGTTCCCATTGATCTGGGAGTCGTTCTCGGTGACCTTCGTGATGGTGCCCGCGGCGATCCTCTGCTATCGCGACGACACCGGGAAATCGGTGGCAGAGAAGCTGTCCGCGAAGGCTCGGCTGTTTCCCGCGCGTCCGGTGCTCGGCACGTTCCTGGTGATGTTCGTCATCATCAACATTTCCTACTTCGCCTACGGGGGGTGGTTCGCCGTCATCAAGGCCAGCAAGGCGGCCACGGCGGTCGCCTGCCCGTGGCCGTATCCGGAGGCCAAAGTGTATGACCCGCAGGGCTTTTACGAGAAAGCGGGCGCTCGTGGACCGTACTCCGTCGGCATCTGGTCGACCTGGATGAGCGGACAGCCCCACGGCCGGCCCGATGTGCAGCCCCCACCGCCCGGCGAAGGTGCTTGTGCGACAACGACACCGAGTAACCATGGCTGAGCCGCGTACGGTCGTCATCACCGGCGCGTCGCGCGGACTGGGGTTCGCCTCGGCGGTGCGGTTGTATCGGGAAGGGTGGCGGGTGGTCGCGGCCATGCGCACCCCCGATAAGGGAATGCCGCTGCTGCGTCAGGCGACCGGGGCCACCGAGGACGACGAACGGTTGATCGGTGTGCAGCTCGACCTGACGGACACCGCGTCGATCGCCGCGGCGGCCAAGGCGATCGAAGAAGCCGTGGGCGCACCCTACGCGCTGGTGCACAACGCGGGCATTTCCGCCGCCGGAATGGTGGAGGAGACCGACATGGCGTTGTGGCAGCGCATGCTTGCCACCAGCGTCCTGGGCCCCGTAAAGCTCACCCAGGCGCTGCTGCCGTCCATGCGGGCGGCGGGCGCGGGACGAATTGTGTTGGTGTCCAGCGCCGCCGGAGTACGCGGCCAGCCCGCCACCGCGCCGTACTCGGCGGCCAAGGGGGCGCTCGAGCGGTGGGGGGAATCGATGGCGTGCGAGATCGCGCCCTTCGGCCTCGGGGTCACCGTGGTGGTCGCCGGCACGTATGACACCGAGATCATCACCGACGCCGGCACCACCGACGACCGCAACTTCGAGGGCCCGTACGCCCGGCTGCACAACACCATGAACAGCCGCGGTCGTTTCGCGATGAAAATGGCCCGGCCGCCCGAGCGTTTCACCGACGGCCTGCTCAAGGCGCTCGACGACCGGGTGCCGTTCCGCCGCCGCGGCATCGGCCCGGACGCGTCGATGCTGCTGGCCGCCAACAGGATCCTGCCCGCCTCGGGCATGCACCACGTGTCGCGGATCGTGCTGGGCATACCCAGGCAGGGGTCGATGCGGGGCGGGGCGTGGCCGCTGACCACGGGACAAAAGGCGATGGTTTTGGTCGCACGTGTTCTTCCGCAGCCGGTGTTGCAGCGCTTGGCCGCACTGGCGGGACGGTTCTCGTCATCGAAGAACGCGGCGCAGCAAGGGGATTAGAGGGGCAATCATGGAACAACTTTTCGACGACCTGGAAGACTTCGGCGCCTTCGACGACGCGGTCTCGGGCGACGTGCGCGACCCGTACACCGAACTTGCCCGGCTGCGCCGCGAGGAACCCATCCAGCGCCTCGACACCTCGGGCATGCCGCACGAGGAATCCAAACCCGTCTTCATCGTCTACCGCCACGAGGAAGCCCAGCAGATGCTGCGCGACAACGAGACGTTCTCCTCGGCGGCCGTCATCGCCGCGTTCGGCCCCGTACTGGGGGAGCGCGTCATGCTCGGCATGGACGAACCGGTCCACGGGCGGCTGCGCTCGCTGGTGTCAAAAGCCTTCTCACAGAAGGCGTTGGCGCGATGGGAAGACGAACTGGTCGGGCGCGTGGGCAACAGCCTGATCGACAAGTTCGCGGCCAACGGCAAGGCCGACCTGGTCAAGGAATTCACCTTCGACTACCCCAGCCAGATCATCGCCGGCCTGCTGGGCCTGCCGCAGGAGGACTACCCGCAGTTTCAGCGCTGGTCCATCTCGCTGCTGAGCTGGATCCTGAACCCGGAACGCGGCCTGGCCGCCTCCGCCGCGCTGTGCGACTACTTCGCGCCGATCCTGGCTGCCCGGCGCGCCGATCCCAAGGACGATCTGATCAGCGGGCTGGCGCAGGCCGAGATCGACGGCGAGAAGCTCGAGGACGAGGAGATCTACTCGTTCCTGCGCCTGCTGCTGCCCGCCGGAGTGGAGACGACCTACCGGTCGCTGGGCAGCCTGCTGCTGGCGCTCCTGTCCGACCCCGCGCAGCTCGACGCCATCCGCGCCGACCGGTCGCTGCTGCCGCAGGCCATCGAGGAGGGCGTGCGGTGGGAACCGCCCCTGCTGACCATCACCCGGGTGGCCACCCGCGACACCGAACTCGGCGGCGTGGCGATACCGGCCGGTTCGACCGTGATGCCGATGCTGGGCGCGGCCAACCGGCAGGAAGACCGCTACCCCGACCCGGACACGTTCGACATCTTCCGCTCACCCAAGAGCCACCTGGGCTGGGGGCACGGCGTGCACGTCTGCCTCGGCATGCATTTGGCGCGGCTCGAGATGCGCACCGCCATCAACCTTTTGCTCGACCGGCTGCCGAACCTTCGGCTGGACCCCGACGCGGACGACCCCCATATCCGGGGGCAGGTCTTCCGGTCGCCGACGTCGGTGCCGGTGCTGTTCGACCCCCGATAAGCCGCCCCGCGACCGGTTGCACCTTGCCAATCGGCTAGTTTCCGGTAAGGCTCTCCGTAGCCCCGCAACGACCCAGAAGAGAGTGACAGATATGACTGAGGCTGTAAAGGTCCGCTTCGAGCCGAAGATGATGATCGACGGCAAGCTCGTCGACGGCCAGGCCGGCACCTTCACCAACATCAACCCGGCGACCGAGGAGTCGCTCGGCGAGGTGGCCGACGCCTCGAAGGAGGACATGCAGCGGGCCATCGACGCCGCCCGGCGCGCCTTCGACGAGACCGACTGGTCGACCAATAAGGAGTTGCGCAAGCGCTGCCTGCTGCAGCTGCACGAGGCGATCGAATCGGAGAAGGAAGAACTGCGCGAGGAGCTCATCCTCGAGGTCGGCTCGCCGCGGGCCATCACGTGCGGCCCCCAGCTGGACGCGCCGCTGGAAGACGGGCTGAAGTACCCGGCCCGGTTGATCGACGAGTACGCGTGGGAGACCGACCTGGGCGACAAGGTCATCAGCCTCACCGGCACGCTGACCACCCGCAAGGTGTGGCGGGAGCCGGTGGGTGTGGTCGGGGCGATCGTGCCGTGGAACTTCCCGTTCGAAGTCACCCTCAACAAGCTCGGCCAGGCGCTGGGCACCGGCAACACGGTGGTGCTCAAGCCGGCGCCGAACACGCCGTTCAACGCCACCCGGCTCGGCCGGCTGATCGCCGAGAAGACCGACATCCCCGCCGGTGTGGTCAACATCGTCACCGCGTCGGACCACTTTGTGGGCGAGGAGCTCACGCTGTCACCGAAGGTCGACCTGATCTCCTTCACCGGTTCCACGGTGGTCGGCAAACGGATCATGGAAAAAGGCGCGGCCACCATGAAGCGGCTGTTCCTCGAGCTCGGCGGCAAGTCGGCGACCATCGTGTTGGAGGACGCCGACTTCGGGACGGCGTGCATGGTCGGCATCGCGCCGTGCATGCATGCCGGCCAGGGTTGCGCCAACCCGACCCGGCTGCTGTTGCCGCGGTCCCGCTATGACGAGGGCGTGGAGATCCTCAAGAACATCTACGAGAACGTCACGTGCGGCGACCCGCAGGACCCCGCGACGCTGTGCGGGCCGGTGATCTCGCAGCGCCAGTTCGAGCGGGTGACGGGCTACATCAAGAAGGGCGTGGAAGAGGGCGCCACCGCGCTGGTCGGCGGTCCCGACGCCCCGACCGGGTTCGACAAGGGATACTTCGTCCGGCCAACGCTTTTCACCAACGTCGACAACAAGATGACCATCGCGCAGGAGGAGATCTTCGGCCCGGTGCTCTCGGTCATTCCGTTCGACGACGAGGAGGACGCGATCCGGATCGCCAACGACAGCGTGTACGGGTTGGCCGGCAACGTGTTCGCCGGCTCCCTCGAGCGTGCGCTGTCGGTGACCCGCCGCATCAAGGCCGGCTTCATGGGCGTCAACGGCGGCGCCCCCTACGGCGCCGACACCCCATTCGGTGGCTACAAGGAAAGCGGCGTGGGACGCCAAAACGGTGTCGCCGGGTTCGACCAGTACACCGAGATCAAGTCGGTCGCCTACCCCGCCGGCTGAGGTCGGCGCGTCGGCGCACCGCCCAAAGCGGCTGTGCCAGCGCCCATTACGTGACGTGCGAACCCGCCGGCACGCGCCATGGCGTGTGCCGGCGAGGTCGTCGGTCGCCTCGGCCCGAGGCCCCCGCGGTCCTGGTGACCGCGGGGACGCGGCCTTAGCGACCCCCGATTGCCGGGTGAGAAGCACCCCGGGCTGCGCCCTCCCAACCCCTTGGTTGACAATCGAGGCAAGACTCAACTCTTTTCGAAGTCCACGTGTCAAAGGAGACAAGACCATGGCTGAAGCCGTCATCGTCGAGGCAGTGCGTTCACCGATCGGGAAGCGCAACGGCGGATTGTCCGGGGTGCACCCGGCGGATCTTTCCGCGCAGGTGCTCAACGGCCTGGTCGACAAGGCCGGTGTCGACCCGGGCATCGTCGACGACGTCATCTGGGGCTGCGTCATGCAGGCCGGGGAGCAGGCCCTCGACATCGGACGCACGGCGCTGCTGACCGCCGGCTGGCCCGAGACCGTCCCCGGCGTGACCGTCGACCGCCAGTGCGGCTCGAGCCAGCAGTCCATCCACTTCGCGGCCGCCGGTGTGATCGCCGGACACTACGACGTCGTCGTCGCCGGCGGCGTCGAGTCGATGTCGCGCACCCCGATGGGGGCGTCGCTGGCCAACGGGGGCCGGCCGTACTCGCAGGCCTTCCTGGACCGCTACGAGGGCCAGATCCCCAACCAGGGCATCGGCGCGGAGATGATCGCCGAGAAGTGGGGATTCGACCGCATGGCGCTCGACGAGTTCTCGCTGGGTTCGCACGAAAAGGCCGCGGCTGCACAGGATTCCGGTGCTTTCGATGATCAGATCGTGGGCATCAAGGATCAGGACGGCAATGCGGTGCTCAAGGACGAGGGCATCCGCCGCGGGACGCCGATGGAGAAGATGGCCTCACTGAAGCCGGCCTTCAAGGAAGACGGCGTGATCCACGCCGGCAACTCCTCGCAGATCTCCGACGGCGCCGCGGCGCTGCTGTTCATGTCCGCCGAGAAGGCCAAGGAGCTGGGCCTCAAGCCGATCGCCAAGGTGCACACCGCGTCGCTGGCCGGGGCGGACCCGGTGATCATGCTGACCGCGCCCATCCCCGCGACACAGAAGGCGCTGAAGCGCTCCGGGCTGTCGATCGAGGACATCGGCGCCTACGAGGTCAACGAGGCGTTCGCGCCGGTTCCGCTGGCGTGGCTCAAGGACATCGGCGCCGACGAGAAGAAGCTCAACCCCAACGGCGGCGCGATCGCGCTGGGTCACCCGTTGGGCGGGTCCGGCGCCCGGATCATGACCACCCTGCTGTATCACATGCGGGACAAGGGAATTCGCTACGGTCTGCAGACCATGTGCGAGGGCGGCGGCCAGGCCAACGCCACCATCGTGGAACTGCTGTGACCGAAGAGCCGGGGGCCCTGGCCGAACGCCGGGGCAACGTGATGGTGATAACCATCAACCGGCCCGAGGCCCGCAACGCGGTCAACGCCGCGGTCAGCATCGGCCTCGGCGATGCGCTTGAAGAAGCGCAGCACGACCCCGAGGTGCGGGCGGTGGTGGTCACCGGCGCGGGCGACAAGTCGTTTTGCGCCGGTGCCGACCTCAAGGCGATCGCGCGCCGCGAAAACCTGTACCACCCCGACCATCCCGAATGGGGCTTCGCGGGCTACGTCCACCACTTCATCGACAAGCCGACGATCGCGGCAGTGAACGGGACCGCCCTGGGCGGCGGCACCGAGCTGGCGTTGGCCAGTGACCTGGTGGTGGCCGACGAACGCGCGCAGTTCGGGCTCCCCGAGGTCAAGCGCGGACTGATCGCCGCCGCCGGCGGCGTCTTCCGCATCGCGCAACAGCTGCCCCGCAAGGTGGCGATGCAACTGCTGCTGACCGGCGAACCGCTGTCCGCGGCCGCCGCCTGCGAGTGGGGCCTGATCAACGAGGTCGCCGCGGCGGGCTCGGTGCTGGACGCCGCGCTGGCGCTGGCCGCGCGGGTCACGGTCAACGCGCCGCTGTCGGTGCAGGCCAGCAAGCGGGTGGCCTACGGCGTCGACGACGGGGTCGTCGTCGACGACGAACCGGGGTGGGAGCGCACCATCCGTGAGATGAAGGCCCTGCTCAGGTCCGAGGACGCCAAAGAGGGGCCGCGGGCCTTCGCCGAGAAGCGAGAGCCGGTCTGGAGGGCGCGTTAACTGCGCGAGCAGACGCAGAATCGCACGCGAAGCGCTCGCGCAATGCGATTCTGCGTCTGCTCGCGCTCATACGCGCGCCCACGCACGCGCGTCAGCGCGCCAGGATGTTCACGCCGCGGCCGAACACCGCGGGTAGCAGCGTGCACACCGGCACGACGGCGCGGCGCGTTATGGGCGGCGCGCTGGCCAGCACCAGCGCGCGGGTGAGCAACCGGTAGTCGCGGGTGATCCGGTGCCAGGCCTTCTCGTAGGACGCCGGCGTCTCCTCGGCGATGGCGTCGACCGCCGCGGCGGCCTGCTTGAGGGCCAGACTGATGCCCTCGCCGGTCAGCGCGTCCTCGTAACCGGCGGCATCGCCGACCAGCAGAACACGGCCCGCGACGCGCCGCGAGACCACTTGGCGCAGGGGACCGCAGCCGCGGGGCTGCCCGGGGCCGGCGCCTTCCAGCTGGCGCGCCAGCCGCGGGAACCAGGCCAGGTCGGGTCGCCCACGCGACAGGATCGCCACGCCGACCAGATCGGGCTCGACCGGCGTCACGTAGGCCTCGCCCCAGCGCGACCAGTACACCTCGACGAAGTCGGTCCACGCCGGCACCCGGTAATGCCACCGCACGCCGTAGCGTCGCGGCGTTCCCGCCGTCGCCGCGATGCCGACGTTCCGCCGGACCTGTGAATGCAGGCCGTCGGCGGCCACCAACCATTTCGCGCGCACCCCGGCGGCCGAGACGCCGTGCGTGTCCTGCCGGACGTCGGTCACCCGCGCGCGAATCCAGTCGGTGTCTTGCTCTTTGGCGCGCGCGGCCAGCGCCGCATGCAACGTCGTGCGGCGCACGCCGCGCCCCGGCCCGCCGCGAAAACGCGCCTGGGCGCGCCGGTGTTCGCTCACGTAGGCGATCCCGTGAAACGGCATCCCGGCCGGGTCGATGCCCAGCGCGGTCAGCTCGGCCAGGCCGCCGGGCATCAGCCCCTCGCCGCACGCTTTGTCGATGGGGCCCTCGCGCGGCTCGGCCACGATCACCGAAAGCCCAAGGCGCCGAGCGTGTAACGCCGTGGCCAGCCCACCCGGGCCGCCGCCGACGATCAGCACGTCCGCGTCGTAATCGCTCATGTGTAACCCAGGGCCGAGTTTTCCACCCGCAGCCGCACCCCGAGCAACGCCGCGTTGGCCAGCGTGAAGATGGCCGCGGTCAGCCACGCCGTGTGCACCAACGGCAGCGCCAACCCCTCAGCCACCACTGCAACATAGTTCGGGTGGTGCAGCCAGCGGTAGGGACCCCGTCGCACCAGCGGGGCCTGCGGCAGCACGATGACGCGGGTGTTCCACCGCCGGCCCAGCGTCGTGATGCACCACCAGCGCAGCGCCTGGCTGGCCGCCACCACCGCCAGCATCGGCCAGCCCAGCCATGCAATGAAGGGCCGGTGCAGCGCCCACGGTTCGACGAGGCAGCCGACCAGCAGCGCGGTGTGGATGACCACCATCACCGGGTAGTGCGAACGGCCAAACTCCTTGGCGCCCTGGGTAAACGACCAGCGCGCGTTGCGGGTGGACACCACCAGCTCGGCGACGCGCTCGACCCCGACGACCAGCACCAGCAGGTAATACATGGCTACAGTCTTTACCAGCCCTACCAGGCCAGCAGCACCAGCTCGGAGCAGAACGCCGGTCCCATCGCGATCATCAACCCGACCGAGCCCGGCGGTGGCGGATCGGCCATGTTGGCCGCGAGCACGTCGAGCACCGAGACCGACGACAGATTGCCGTTCTCGCGCAACGACTTTCGGGTGCGGTCGAGGGCATCCGCGGGCAGGTCCAACACGTTCTCGACGGCCTCGATCACCCGGGGTCCGCCCGGGTGGCAGACCCAGGTCGTCACGTCGCGTGGGTGCAGACCGTGGTCGGCGAGGAAGTCGCGGACATCGTCACCCAGGTACTTCTCGGCGATGGTGGCGATGTCGGCGGACAGCACGATGCGGAAGCCGTCGCCCCCGATCTTCCAGCCCATGACGTCTTCGGTCTCGGGATAGATCCGGCTGCGGGTGGCCAGCACCCGCGGGCCGGTGTGTTCGGCGCCGGTGCGGCGGGCGCCCTCGCTGAGCACCACGGCCGCGCCGTCGCCGAAGAGGCTGGTGGCGACCAGGTTGGCGACCGAGGTGTCCTCGCGCTGGATGGTCAGCGAACACAGTTCGACCGCGAGCAGCGCGGCCGTGTGGTCGGGAAAGGCGCGCAGATAGTCGTGCATGCGCGCCACCCCGGCCGCCCCGGCCACGCAGCCCAGCCCGAACAGCGGGACGCGCTTGACGTCGGGCCGCAGCCCGACCCGCGTCGCCAAGCGCGCCTCCAGCGTCGGAACGGCGAGGCCGGTGACCGTCGTCGAAAACACGATGTCGAGCTCCGACGGCTTGACCTTGGCCTCGTCCAGGGCCGCCACCAGCGCCTGCTCGCCGAGGTCGAGCGCGACGTCGAGATAGGCGTCGTTGGCCTCGGTGAACCCGCTCAACTCGCGGTAGCGGGGCAGTCGCAAGGCGGTGTTGCGGTACTCGACGCCGCTGCTGCGGCCGAAGCGGCGGAAGTCGGGACCGGCGATGTCGGTCAGCGCGCGGATGGCCTCGTGTTGCGTATAGCGGTTGGGCGGGAACTTCACCGCCACGCCGGCGATGGACGGACATTTCACCGCGACGTCCGTGGCGCCCCCTGGGAATTTGTTCATGCACCGGGTCACGGTGCCGTCGCCGCACCGGTTCAAATCGGTCTTTGCGTCGCGCGGGCCACGGGCCGGATCGTCGGGCTAGGGTCGGGGTATGCGGGTTCTGGTCACCGGTGCCACCGGCTATGTGGGATCACGACTGGTCACGGCGCTGCTGGAACACCAGCACCAGGTTGTGGCCGCAACTCGAAACCCATTGCGTCTCAAGCGCTTCGGCTGGTTCGACAACATCACACCGGTGACCCTCGACGCCACTGACCCGGAGTCGCTGGGGTCGGCTTTCGCGGGCTTGGACCCCATTGACGTGGTGTATTACCTCGTGCACGCCATCGGCCAGCCGGATTTCCGTGACGCGGACAAGGCCGCGGCCGCCAATCTCGCCACCGCGGCCCGCGACGCGGGGGTGCGCCGCATCGTCTACCTGGGCGGGTTCGTGCCCGCCGACGAGGCGTTGTCCGAGCATTTGACGAGCCGGGCCGAGGTGGCCGAGGCGCTCACCGTCGCGGACGGCCCGGAGCTGGTGTGGCTGGGCGCGGCGATGATCATCGGCGCCGGCTCGACGTCGTTCGAGATGATGCGCTACGTGGGCGATCGCTTCCCGGTCATCCCGATACCGAGCTGGATGGACAACCCGATCGACCCGATCTCCATCCGCGACGTCCTGCACTATCTCGTCGCCGCGGCCGATGGTGACCGGGTGCCCGCCGGCGCCTACGACATCTCCGGGCCCGACACCACGTCCTACCGGCAGCTACTCAAGACCTATGCCCGTATCTCCGGGCGATGGCATACCGGCTTGTCCGTCGGCCGGGTCGACACCGGGCTGGCCTCGCTGATCACCGGCGTCGCCCTGCCGGTGCCCCCGGGCCTGGCCGGGGATCTCGTCGAGTCGCTGGACCACCCGATGGTGGCGTCCGTCAGCGACCTGCGCGACCGGGTGCCCGACCCGCCCGGCGGCCTGCTCGGCATCGACGACGCCATCGCACTGGCCCTGGCCGGCCGGTCGCATCAGCGGCCGCGCCCGGTCAACGCCCTGGCCGATCCGCACGACCTCGCCAACACCGATGCCGCCTGGGCCGGCGGCGACGCGCGGCGCATCCGGCAACTCGCCCAGCGCGTCACACCCACCCTCGTGCGGCCGGCCCTGGGGCTGGTGAACAGGGTCCCCGGCCCGGTTGCCGGCGCGCTTCGCACCAGCCTCGACATCCTGATCGCCCTGACCCCGAAGGTGCGTCCCGCATGAGTCAATCCACGACCCCCTACCACAGCACCGTCTTCGCCGAGTTGCGCCGCGCGGTCACCAATATTGCTGTGCCGCACCATGAACCGCCGTCCGTCGTGCGGCGACGGCGCGTCATCGTGGCGATCACGCTGGTGGCCGGCGCCGCGGTGCTGGGGTACTCGTTGCGGCGCCACCCGGGGGAGGCCAGCTTCTACTGGCTGACGCTGGCGCTCGCGGCGGTGTGGATCGCCGGTGCGCTGGTCTCCGGGCCGCTGCACCTGGGCGGCATCTGCTGGCGCGGCCGCAACCAGCGGCCGGTCATCACCGGAACGACCGTCGGTCTACTCGTGGGCGGCGCGTTCGTCGTGGGCGGGCTGATCGCCCGAGAGATCCCGGCTGTCGCCGACCTGATCACCCGGGTGCTGCTCTTCGCCCATCAAGGCTCTTATCTGCTGGTCGTGCTGATCACCGTGATCAACGGCGTCGCCGAGGAGCTGTTCTTTCGCGGCGCGCTCTACACCGCGCTGGGCCGCTATCACCCGGTGCTGATCTCCACGTTGCTCTACACCCTCGCGACCATGGCCAGCGGCAACCCCATGCTGGGATTCGCCGCGATCATCCTCGGGACGGTGTGCGCGCTGGAGCGCCGGGCCAGCGGTGGCGTGCTGGCGCCGGTGCTGACCCACGTCGGCTGGGGATTGATCATGGTGCTGGTCCTGCCGCCGATGTTCGGGGTCTGAGTCAGGCCGACGCGACGACGTGGCGCGCCAGGGCCCGCAGCGCCGCGACCCGCAGCGGCCACACCGCGAGCCGATACATCCGGCCCAGGACGCCGCTCGGCACGAAGATCGCCCGCTGCGCGTAGGAGCTGCCACCGTCGTCGTCGGGCCGCACCGTGATTTCCAGCCAGGCGCGGCCCCCCGGGCCCCGCGCGGAGTGCAGCCGCAGCGCAACGCCGGGATCGCTGTGCTCGACGCTCCAGCCCGTCAGCGGTAGGCGCCGCCGCCACCGGCGGTCGGCTGTCGCGGCGCGGGCCGCCGACCATAGGTCGCCGGGCCCGACGGCGGCCCTCGCGGTCTGCAGGTTGGTGTAGACGATCTCGCCGGCCCAGTCGGGGTCGCTGGGCAGCGGCTCGGCCGGCTCGGCGCGCAGCGAGGACCAGCTTGCATCGGGCAGGCCACGCGTGGCGCGGTGCAGCGCCAACTCGACCGCGCGGCGGTATCCGGTGAGCCCGCCCGGCGGCGGTTCGATGATGGTGTCGATATCGGAATCACGGGCCACCGCATCGCATTCCAACGATTCGACCAGTGGCCGCGCCAGACCCGACGGGATCGGGGTGACCGTGCCCACCCAGAGGCTGGCGATCGCCGGGGTCAGGAACGGCAGCACGAACAGGTAGCGGCTGCCCAGCCCCGCGACCTCGGCGTAGCCCCGCATCATGTCGCCGTACTCCAACACGTCGGGCCCACCGATGTCCCAGGTGCGTGATTTCGGCACCGGGGCGGTCGCTGCCGCGGCCAGGTAATACAGCACATCGCGCGCCGCGATCGGCTGGATTTTGTTGTGCACCCACTTCGGCGTGGTCATCACGGGCAACCGGTCGGTGAGGTGGCGGATCATCTCGAACGACGCCGATCCCGAGCCGATGACCACCCCGGCCTGCAGCACCACGGTCTGGATGCCCGAGTCGATGAGAACCTCCCCGACGGCCTTGCGCGACGCGAGATGCGGTGAGAGGTCGGTGTTTTCCGGATGCAGCCCACCCAGATACACCAGCCGACGCACCCCGGCGCGCCGCGCGGCCGTCACGACATTGCGGGCGGCGCGGGTCTCTTCGGCGGCGAAGTCCTTCGACGTTCCCATCGAGTGGACCAGGTAGTACACCACGTCGATCCCGTCGAACGCGGCGATCAGGGAATCGATGTCGCCGAGGTCACCGCGCGCCACCTCCGCATGCGGGCGCCACGGAACCTCCGCCAGCTTGTCGGGGTTGCGCGCCAAGGCCCGAACGTGATGACCGGCGTCGAGCAGGCGGGGCACCAGGCGCCCGCCGATGTAGCCGGTCGCGCCGGTCACCAGGCACCGCACCTGTTCGGGCATCGATCCTCCGTCGGTCGTCAGCGGTTGAGCTCTGACGGGGAGGATTACCGCATCGGCGCGGAGTTAAGCGTTGCGCCGGCTCAGCGCAACGACATTCAGCGATCGGTGAAGTTCGGCGTGCGGCGCTGTTGGAAAGCCGTTGCGCCCTCGACGAAGTCGGGGGACTTCAGCAGCACCGACTGACCGTCGAATTCGCGCTGCAGGGCCGGATCCAATGCGGTGAGCGTGGCCGCGTTGATCGCCAGCTTGGTCTTGGCGAAGGCGACGGCCGGGCCGCCCAACAACCGCGCGATCACCTTGTCCACCTCGGCGTCGAAGTCGTCGGCGGGATAGACCGCGGTGACCAGCCCCCAGGACAGCGCGTCGGCGGCGGTCAGCCGTTCGGGAAGCAACGCCATCTGCATGGCCCGGATCCGCCCGATCGCGGCGGCGATCAACGCCGACGCGCCGCCGTCGGGCATCAGCCCGATCTTGGTGAAGGCGAGCATGAAAAAGGCGCTCTCCGAAGCCAATACGACGTCACAGGCCAGAGCGATGGAAACGCCGACGCCGGCCGCGGGCCCCTGAACGACCGCGACCACCGGGTGGGGCAGCGCGGCGATCGCGCGCACCAGCCGGTTGATCTCGAGGATGATCTCGTCCGGCGGGACGCCGCCCCCGTCGGACACGTCGTCGGCGCTGATGCCCGCACCGGAGCTGAACCCGCGTCCGGCGCCGCCCAGCCGCACCACCTTGATCTCGGGGTCGGTCGCCGCGTACTCCATCGCGTCGGCGATCCCGGTGATCACCGGGATGGTCAGCGAGTTCAGGCTGTCGGGCCGGTTGATGGTCACCGAGAACACGCCGTCGGACAGCGTGACGTCGAGGCCTGCGACGGGGGCGAGGGTGGCGATCGCGGATGAAGGCATGGGCTCACCATAAGTGACCGGGCTGCGCGGGCCACGGGCACGGCTGCGAAGATGTCGAACGACCGGTTGTTTGAGCACGAACGGTCGCGGGCGTCAGAGCGGACGAAAGGTCGGTGGATCATGGCTGGACCGTTGAAGGGGCTGCGTGTAGTCGAGTTGGCCGGCATCGGGCCGGGCCCGCACGCCGCGATGATCTTGGGGGACCTCGGCGCCGACGTGGTGCGCATCGACCGGCCGTCATCCGGTCCCGGCGGGGTGGCCAAGGACGCGATGATGCGCAACCGGCGCGTGGTGACCGCCGATCTGAAATCCGACGACGGCCGCGCGCTCGTCCTCAAACTGATCGCCAAGGCCGACGTGCTGATCGAGGGCTACCGTCCCGGCGTCACCGAGCGGCTCGGCCTCGGGCCCGAAGACTGCGCGAAGGTCAACGACCGCCTGGTCTACGCCCGCATGACCGGCTGGGGTCAGACCGGCCCACGCAGCCAGCAGGCCGGTCACGACATCAACTACATCTCGCTCAACGGCATCCTGCATTCCATCGGCCGGGTCAACGAACGGCCCGTCCCGCCGCTGAACCTGGTCGGGGACTTCGGCGGCGGTTCGATGTTCTTGCTGCTGGGCATCCTGTCCGCGCTGTGGGAGCGGCAGACCTCCGGCAAGGGCCAGGTGGTCGACGCGGCGATGGTGGACGGCTCGAGCGTGCTCGTCCAAATGATGTGGCAGATGCGCTCGTCGGGCATGTGGACCGACGCGCGCGGGACCAACCTGCTCGACGGCGGCGCCCCCTACTACGACACCTACGAATGCGCCGACGGCCGCTACGTCGCGGTCGGCGCCATCGAGCCGCAGTTCTACGCCGCCATGCTCACCGGGCTGGGCCTGGACGGGGCGGAGTTGCCCGGGCAGAACGACGTGAGCCGCTGGCCCGAACTGCGCGCGGTGCTGACCGAGAAGTTCGCCAGCCAGGACCGCGACCACTGGGCCAAGGTGTTCGCCGACTCCGACGCGTGCGTGACGCCGATCCTGGCGTTCGGCGAGGTGCAGACCGAGCCGCACATCACCGAGCGCAACACCTTCTACGAGGTCGAAGGGGGCCTGCAGCCGCTGCCAGCGCCGCGGTTCTCCCGTACCGCGCCGGAGACGCCGCGCCCCGCAGCGCCGGTGGCCGACGCCGAAGCGGTACTCCAGGACTGGGTATAGTCCCGACCAACCAGTTGGCTGGACTCGAGGAAATCAGGGAAGGACTCGCATGGAGATCAAAGACGCCGTCGCCGTCGTCACCGGGGGCGCCTCAGGGCTGGGGCTGGCCACCACGAAGCGGCTGCTCGACCGCGGCGCCCAGGTGGTCGTGATCGACCTGCGCGGCGAGGAAGCCGTCCGCGAGCTGGGTGACCGCGCCCGCTTCGTCGAGGCCGACGTCACCGACGAGGCCGCCGTCGGCAAGGCGCTCGACGCCGCGGAGTCGATGGGCACGCTGCGCATCAACGTCAACTGCGCGGGCATCGGCAACGCCATCAAGACGCTGTCCAAGGACGGCCCGTTCCCGCTGGACGGCTTCAAGAAGGTGATCGGGGTCAACCTGATCGGCACGTTCAACGTGCTGCGGCTTGCCGCAGAGCGCATCGCCAAGTCCGAGCCGGTCGGTGAGGAGCGTGGCGTCATCATCAACACCGCCTCGGTCGCCGCGTTCGAGGGCCAGATCGGCCAGGCCGCCTACTCGGCGTCCAAGGGCGGCGTGGTCGGCATGACGCTGCCGATCGCCCGCGACCTGTCGCGCGAGCTCATCCGCGTGGTGACCATCGCGCCCGGGCTGTTCAAGACGCCGCTGCTGGGGTCGCTGCCCGAGGAGGCGCAGGCCTCGCTCGGCAAGCAGGTGCCGCACCCGGCTCGGCTGGGTGACCCCGACGAGTACGGCGCGCTGGCCGTGCACATCGTCGAGAACCCGATGCTCAACGGCGAGGTCATCCGCCTGGACGGCGCCATTCGCATGGCGCCCCGCTAAGCCGCACCGTCGTCGGACAAAACGAAAGCCCCCCGCATCAGCGGGGGGCTTTCGTGATGACCACGATCGATGGTTACTTGCGGAACCATCGACTGACGGAGGGTTCGGCCATTAACAGCCGTGCGAGCATGCTCATGGTCTGGCTCAGCTCGCCGCTTGCAGTTCGTCGAACTGCTCCGAGGTCTCGCCTTCCACCAGCACGTCGCCGTGGTAGAGGGCCTCGAAGTCGACCTTGATGACGTCGGCACTTGTGTCGTCGATCCACATGACACTGAGCGTATGGGCCACCTTTAAGGAAACTTTGAGTCACGATTCGGAAAATCGTGGCAATTTACCCGCGGGTAGGGTGGCCACCATTTCCGCTGGGATTTGGGCCGTGAGCTGCTTACTTACGACACATTTTTCTGGCCGGACTCTTACCGTCGCCCCGGTTTAAAAAGGGCGGGCGTTGAACGCGGCGCCCGCCCGCCTGCGTGCTTGAAGACAACACTGTTCGACGCGTGGAAATTAGCGTTTGTTACGTTGTCGCGGACTAGCCAGCGGCCAGCGCAATGGGGCACCGGCAGCGGAAGGGCCCAAAATGCTGCAGAAAATCGCCCGAGTCGCCATCGCGGCGCCCCGCCGGATCATCGCGATAGGCGTGCTGGTCTTCATCGCCGCCGCCGTCTTCGGCATTCCCGTCGCCAAGAGCTTGTCTCCGGGGGGCTTCCAAGATCCCGACTCGGAGTCCGCCCGCGCCATCGGTGTGCTCACCGACAAATTCGGGCAGAGCGGTCAGCAGATGTTGATCCTGGTGACGGCCCCGGGCGGCACCAACAGCGAACAAGCCCGCGCGGTGGGCACCGACCTCGTCGGCCAATTGCAGCGGTCCCCGCTGGTCTACAACGTGGCCTCGCCCTGGACCGTCGCGGCTCCGGAGGATCTGGTGAGCCGCGACGGCAAGTCGGGCCTCATCGTGGTCAACCTCAAAGGCGGCGAAAACTTCGTTCAGAACAACGCGCAGACCCTGTCGGACCAGTTCGTCCACGACCGTGACGGGGTGACCGTCCGCGCCGGCGGCGCGGCCATGCAGTACGCCCAGATCAACAAGCAGAACCAGGACGACCTGCTGGTGATGGAGATGATCGCGCTGCCGCTGAGCTTCGTCGTGCTGATCTGGGTGTTCGGCGGGCTGCTGGCCGCCGCGCTGCCCATGGCGTTGGGCGCGTTGGCCGTCGTCGGCTCGATGTCGGTGTTGCGCCTGATCACCTTCACCACCGAGGTGTCGATCTTCGCTCTCAACCTCAGCACCGCCCTGGGCCTGGCCCTGGCCATCGACTACACCTTGCTCATCGTCAGCCGCTACCGCGACGAACTGGCCGACGGCCACGAGCGCGAGGAGGCGCTCGTGCGGACGATGGCCACCTCCGGGCGCACGGTGCTGTTCTCCGCGGTCACCGTTGCGCTGTCGATGTCGGCGACGGTGGCCTTCCCGATGTACTTCCTCAAGTCGTTCGCCTACGCGGGGGTGGCCACGGTCGCCTTCGTCGCGACCGCCTCGATCGTGATCACCCCGGCCGCGATCGTGTTGCTGGGCGACCGGTTGGACGCGTTCGACGTGCGCCGGTTGCTGCGGCGGGCGCTGCGGCGACCCGAACCGGTGCGCAAGCCCGTCGAGCAACTGTTCTGGTATCGGTCGAGCAAGTTCGTGATGCGCCGCTGGGCGCCTATCGGCCTGGCCGTCGTCGGCCTGCTCCTGATGCTCGGGCTGCCGTTCTTCTCGGTGAAGTGGGGGTTCCCCGACGACCGGGTGCTGCCGCGCTCGGCGTCGGCGCACCAGGTCGGCGACCGGTTGCGCAGCGATTTCGCCGACGATTCCGCGACGTCGGTGCCCGTCGTCATCCCCGATGCCTCCGGCCTGAATCCGGCCGACGTCGACACCTACGCCGCCGATCTCTCGCGGGTGCCCGACGTGGCGGCGGTGTCCGCGCCCGGGGGCACCTTCACGGGCGGGAACCGGGTGGGGCCGCCGTCCGGGGCGACCGGGCTGGCCCACGGCAGCGCCTTTCTGACCGTCAGCAGCACGGCGCCGCTGTTTTCCGCGGCGAACGACGCCCAGCTCGCACGGTTGCACGACGTCCCCGGCCCGGCCGGGCGGTCCGTCGAGATGGGCGGGGTGGCCCAGGTCAACCGCGACAGTGTCGACGCGGTGACCGAGCGGCTCCCGCTGGTACTCGGGCTGATGGCCGCGATCACCTTCGTGTTGCTGTTCCTGCTCACCGGCAGCGTGCTACTGCCGGCCAAGGCGCTCGCGTGTAACTTCCTGTCGTTGACCGCGGCGTTCGGCGCGCTGGTGTGGATCTTCCAGGACGGCCATCTCGGTGCGCTCGGGACCACGCCGAGCGGGACGCTGGTGGCCAACATGCCGGTGCTGCTGTTCTGCATCGCCTTCGGGCTGTCAATGGATTACGAGGTCTTCCTGCTCTCCCGGATCCGCGAGTACTGGTTGGCGTCCGGCGCCGCCCGACCCGCCAAGCCGACCCCGAAGCAGGCGCACGCCGCCAACGACGAGAGCGTGGCCCTCGGCGTCGCCCGCACGGGTCGGGTCATCACCGCGGCCGCGCTGGTGATGTCGATGTCGTTCGCCGCCTTGATCGCCGCCCACGTCTCGTTCATGCGGATGTTCGGCCTGGGCCTGGTGCTGGCCGTCTTCGCCGACGCCACCCTGGTGCGGATGGTGGTCGTCCCGGCCTTCATGCACGTGATGGGCCGCTGGAATTGGTGGGCGCCCAAACCCCTGGCGTGGCTGCACGATCGGTTCGGCATCAGCGAAGCCGCAGAACCCGCACCCCGCGAGCCCGCACCGGCGCCGGTTGCCGGGGCCGCGCTCGGGAAGCCGCTGCCCAATATCGGTTAACGGCCGACCCATCCCGGCGCCGAACCCTATTCTGGGCCTCATCCGAGTCGGAAGGTTCACACACGCATGACAACGGTCGTCGACAATCCCTTCTTCGCGCGCGTCTGGCCCGTCGTCGCCAGCCATGAAGCCGAGGCGATCCGGGTCCTGCGGCGGGAGAACCTGGCCGGCCTGTCCGGCCGGGTGCTGGAAGTCGGCGCGGGGATCGGGACGAACTTTCCGCACTACCCGGCGTCGGTCGCCGAGGTGATCGCGGTGGAGCCCGAGCCGCGGCTGGCGGCACGGGCCCGTGCCGCGGCCGACGCGGCGCCCGCCCGCGTGCTCGTTTCCGGCGAGACCGCCGAAAGCCTCAGCGGCTCCGAGCCGTTCGACGCGGTGGTGTGCTCGCTGGTGCTGTGTTCGGTGCGCGACCCGGGCGCCGTGCTGCGGCGCCTGTACTCGTTGCTGCGGCCGGGTGGAGAACTGCGCTACCTCGAGCACATCGCCAGTGCGGGCGCGCGGGGCCGCTTTCAGCGGTTCGTCGATGCGACTCTGTGGCCGCGGCTGTTCGGCAACTGCCACACGCATCGCGACACCGAACGCTCGATCATCGAGGCGGGATTCGAAGTCGACACGTCGCGGCGGGAGTGGACGCTGCCGGCCTGGGCGCCGATGCCGGTGTCCGAGCTCCTGCTGGGCCGCGCGCGCCGGCCCGCCTGAGTTGACCGCCGGACGGCCTACTTGAGGAGAGCCGGAAGCCGCTGCAGCAGCCCGGGCAACGCCCGGCTCGCCGATTCACGGATGCTGAGGGTGGCGTTGGCCGACAACGGCGTGACCTCGGGATTGACCTCGATGACGGCGGCGCCGCGCACCAGCGCCAGCTCCGCGAGCCCGGCCGCCGGATAGACGATCGCCGACGTCCCGACCACGACCATCACGTCGGCGGACTCGGTCGCCTCGACGGCGCGCTGCCACGGCTCGTCGGGCAACTGTTCGCCGAACCACACGATGTCGGGCCGGATCAGGCCACCGCAATCGCAAAGCGGGGGCTCCACCTCGAGCGCGGGTTCGGGCATCTGCGGCAGCGCGCCGCTGTACGGCACAGCGCAACGCGCACAACGGAATTCGAAAAGGCTTCCGTGCAGGTGGTGGACGGAGTCGCTGCCGGCGCGCTCGTGCAGGTCGTCGACGTTCTGCGTGATGACCGTGACCTGGGCATCGTCTTGCCAGGCGGCGATGGCGCGATGACCCGCGTTGGGTTGCACATCGGCGACCAGGTAATGCCGCCACAAATACCAGCCCCAGACGCGCTGGGGGTTATCGCGCCACCCTTGCGTGCTGGACAGTTCGTAGGGGTCGAAGCGGGCCCACAACCCGTTCTTGTCGTCGCGGAACGTCGGCACACCGCTCTCCGCGGAGATCCCCGCGCCGCTGAGCACCGCTACGCGCATCCCACCAAGATAGCCGGAGGTGGGGGATACTGAACGGGTGGAGCTGGGTGACTGGTTACGGGTCGACGTGAAGGCGGGCAAGCCGCTGTTCGACCAGCTCAGGACGCAGGTGATCGACGGAGTCCGCGAGGGCGCGCTGCCGCCGGGCGCCCGCCTGCCCACCGTGCGGGACCTGGCCGGCCAACTCGGGGTCGCGGTCAACACCGTGGCTCGCGCCTACCGCGAGCTGGAGAGCGCCGCCATTATCGAAACCCGGGGCCGCTTCGGCACATTCGTCGCCCGCTACGACCCGACCGACGCCGCCATGGCGGCCGCCGCCCGCGAGTACGTCCGAGTGGCGCGCGGACTCGGGTTGGACAAAGCCGATGCCCTGCGCTACGTCGAATCGGTGCCCGACGAGTAAGCGCTAGGAGTCGAAAAATGTTGTGTTACAGCGCTATTCAGCGCAATACCTTGTCGAGCGTACGCAGGTTGCGTGTCGTGGTCGACGACTTGTAGCGCGCCTTGCCCATCGTCTTGCCGATGGCGCTGTCCAGGGTGCTGCCTTTGGGGACCTGCCAGTAGAGGACGCCGTCACCCCGGCTGATCCGCTCGTTCGGGCCCGCGTCCTTCTCCAGGGCGGCCAACTCGTCGAGCACCGCAGCGTCGGCGACGAACGTGACGTAGGACTGGTAGCCGTCGGCGCCGCGCTCGAACGGATAGGCGTCGACCACGTCGCGCACCGCGCCGAGGTCGTAGGCCAAGACCCACGCGTCGTAGCCGAATCGTTCGCGCAACGCGGCTTCGGCCTTTTTGCGCACCGCCGCCACGCCGGCCGACGACTCCAGCACGACGTTGCCGCTCGCCAACACGGTGCGCACCGCGGTGAAACCCGCGTCGGTCAGCGCGGCCACCACCTCGGCCATCTTGAGGTTGACGCCCCCGACGTTGACACCTCGCAGAAACGCCGCGTACTTGGTCATGCCCAGATTCCACCAGTCCGGCCGGGGACCGGCCATCCCGGGCCGCCCGGGCGGCGCGCGACGTAGGCTTTCGTCATGGGACGCCAAGTCTTCGACGACAAGCTGCTGGCCTTGATAAGCGGACATTCCCTGGGGGTGCTGGCCACCATCAAGCGCGACGGGCGACCGCAGCTGTCGAACGTGAGCTACCACTTCGACCCGCGCAGCATGGCGATCCAGGTGTCGATCACCGAGCCGCGCGCCAAGACTCGCAACCTGCGCCGGGACCCGCGGGCGTCGATCCTGGTCGACGCCGACGACGGATGGTCCTACGCCGTCGCCGAGGGCACCGCCGAACTGACGCCCCCGGCGGCCGCGCCCGGCGACAGCACCGTGGAGGCGTTGATTGCCTTGTACCGCAACATCGCCGGCGAACACCCGGATTGGGACGAATACCGTCAGGCGATGGTCACCGATCGGCGGGTGCTGCTGACGTTGCCGATCTCCCACCTGTACGGCATGCCGCCGGGCATGCGGTAGCCGCGCCGTCGGCGGGCCCGCCGGACAAACCGGGACTAAGCTGCCCCCATGGCTGAATCGAATGCCCGGCAGGGTTCAAAGTCGTCCAAGTCTTCGGGGGCTTCTGAATCACCCGGGTCGGACGAGGACACCAAGCGCAAGTTCCGCGAAGCCCTCGACCGCAAGATGGCGAAATCCTCCAACGGTTCCGACCATAAGGACGACGCCGGCAAGCAGTCCCGGGCGCACGGCGCGGTGGGAAACCGCCGCGAATTCCGCCGCAAGAGCGGCTGACTCCCGAAAGTCGTTAGAAGACGGGTTGATTCGTCTATCCCCGGGATGGGCCGAACAGGCCGATCGAGGGGTCGTCCTGGCCCGGTGCGCCGCGCAGGCTTCCCCGGGTGCTGGGGTGCGCGAAGCTCACCTGGGAGGGGTCGTTTTGGTAGGCCCAGTCCGCCACGATGGTGCGTCGAGTGAACTTCCAGCGGCCGTCGTGTTTGGCGTACTCGTCCAGATACCGGCCGCCGATGATGACGTCGACGTCGTGTTCGGGACCGGCGAAGGTGTGAAAAACCAGGCAGTAGATCTCACCGCGGGCCTGTTCGCCCTCGATCACGAAGTTCGTCGTGGTGATGTTGTGTTGGGAGACACGCACATGCGGCTGCGCGCCCCGCAACTGCGCGATGAACTGTTCGACGCCGCCGGTGGAGAACGAGCCGTGCGAGTCGGTCGCGTCGGGGTGATACAGGCCCCGCAGGCCGTCATAGTCCGCGCGGTCGACGGCCCGGCAATAGGAATGCACGAGCGCATGCAGTTCGTCGCGGGCCAGCATCAGCTCCAATCGGGCCTCATCCACCACCGCGTCACGATAACTCGATGATTATGGTGCTGGTCGTAGGCGCGGTTTCGGTGGTTGGTGTCGCACCCACAGGCCCCGGTCGTAGGGTGTTGTCCGGAAGGAAGGTCGTTGACGGTGAAACTTTGGCTGGCTCAAGATCCGCAGGCCGACGCGCTGCTGGACGAGAATCCGTTGGCCCTGCTCATCGGGATGGTCCTCGATCAGCAGGTCCCGTTCGAGACCGCCTTTTCGGGCCCGAAAAAAATCGCCGACCGCATGGGCTGCTTCGGTGCTCATGAGATCGCCGAGTACGACCCGGACAAGTTCGCCGCGCTGTGCTCGGAAAGGCCTGCGATACACCGGTTTCCGGGATCGATGGCCAAACGGATCCAGACCCTGGCCCAGATCATCGTGGACCGCTACGACGGCGACGCCGCGGGGCTGTGGACCGCGGGCGACCCCGACGGCGAGGAGCTGCTGCGTCGCATCCAGGGGCTGCCCGGTTTCGGCGCGGTCAAGGCGCAGATCTTTCTGGCGCTGCTGGGCAAGCAGTACGGGGTGACGCCCACCGGGTGGCGAAAAGCCGCCGGCGAGTTCGGCAAATCGGGCACGCACATCTCCGTCGCCGATATCGTCGACGCCGAATCGATGGGTGCGGTGCGTGCCTACAAGAAGCAGATGAAGGCGGCAGCCAAAGCGGCGAAGTAGTCGGTGCACAGAAGGGAAGGGCAGCAACGTGAAGACACACATAACGTGTCCGTGCGGGGAGGCCATTGTCGGTAAAGACGAGGACGAGCTGGTCGAACTGACCCAGGCACATCTCGCCAGCGTTCACCCCGGCCTCGAGTACGACCGCGACGCCATCCTGTTCATGGCGTACTAAAGCGAACGCGCGTGACCCCGTAGCGGGGACACGCGCGTTCGCAAGTGGCGAAACGGTGGTCGCTTACGGCACCACCGTCGAGCCGATCGTGGGCATGAACTGGCACTGCTTTTCCTTGGTCGTGACCTGCCCGAAGATCGTCGACATGATGCTGCCCGAGCCCGTGTCGGCGATCGCGCTCAACGTCGTCGGGCCGTCGGGGTTGATGTCCGACCGCGGCTTGAGGGCGACGGTGCCGGACTTGCCGGTGGTCAGGTTCACCCAGGTGACGTTCAAGGGCAGCTTCTGCACCTCGGCGGGTCCGGGCGTTCCGACCGCGGTGAACACGTAGGCGGTCTGGCCGGGCCCCGGGCCGGGAAGCGGAATCTTGGCCGGCCCCGCGACCGACAGCGCGGTGGCGATGGCGCTGCTGCCGTCGGCCAGGCAGTTGGTGCCGATCGAGGGGTACATGAAGTCCTGCGTCGGCGGCGCGTCAGCGCCGAATCCCGGGGCGGCCGCCGTCGGGGCGGCGTCCGGCGCGGGTGCAGGCGCCGGGGCGGCTTCCGGTGCGGGCGGCGCCGCGGCCGGTGCTGGAATTGGTGCCGCGACGGGCACATTGGCGGGTTGGGCGGCCACCGGCGCCGGAGCGGCGGCGGGCGCAGGCCCGGCCGCGTGTGCGGGGTCGGCGCCGGCCGGCAGGTGCGCCTGGGGTGCCGCTTCGGGCGCGGGGCCCGCCGCATGCACCGGGTCGATTCCGCTCGGCAGGTGCGCCTGCAAACCGGGCTCTACGCCGGCCGCGGGAACGTGTTGCACCGGCGCGGCGGGCTCTTGGACGAACTGATTGACCGCCGCCGCCACGTTTTTCGACTCGCTGGGAGCGGTCGGGCTGTGGGCGAAGGCTTGCGCGGCGGCCATGAGCAGCTGTGTCGCCTGCTGCGGGTCGCCGGCCGCTTGCTGGATGAGCGGGCTCAGCTCCGACAAGGCAGGCAGACCCGGCAGTTGTTGGGCCGCGCTGGATTGTGGTGTCGGCTGCGGCGCCGCCGGGTCGGCTGCCGCGCCCGGGCACAGCCCGAGCGCGGCAACCGATGCCGTGACGACAGCGGCCAAACCTTTGGACAGATTCCAAGTGGTTGCCACGGTGTCCTCCGGTTCTCAGTGGTGGGTTAGGCCGAGTACGAAGCTGCTCAAGGCAGGGCGGCGAGCAGCGGCGCTGCCGGTCCGGCCGGGCTGGCAGCCGGCGCGGGCGCGGCCGGAGCGGCTGGTGCCGCCGGAGCCGCCGGGGTCTGCCCCGAAGCCAGCGCCGGCAGGTCCTGCGGGAGCCGCACCTGCGAGGGCATGTTGACCGGCAGGCCCGAAGGCATCGCCGGCATGTTGACCTGCGCCTGCGGGATTTGCGGTGCCGGCGGTGTCGCCGGCGCGCTCGGCGCCGACAGCCCCGGGATCGCGGGCAGGCCCGGGATCGACGAGGAGGCCGGCGCGGCCGGACTCGCGGCCGCCGGCTGGGCGCCGGTCAAGCCCTGAATCATCCCCGGAATGCCGCTCGCGGGGGACGACGCCGGCGCGGCCGGGGTCGCCGACTGCGCCAGCCCCGGAATGGAGGGCAGCGCCGGAGATGACACCGGAGCGGCGGGTGTCGCCGGCGTCAGGCCCGGGATCGAGGGGATGCCCGCCGTGGCCGCCGATGCCGGCGAGGCCGCCGCCGGAACACCCGGGAAGCTGATACCCGGCGTGGCGGGAGCCGCGGGCGGCGTGGCGCCGAGCGCGGTCGCGAGGTTCTGCAGGATTTGTGGCGCGTTGGCTGCCGAACTGATCAGCTGCTGCGGAATGTTCGGCACGGCCGGAGCCGGCACGGGGTCGGCGTGGGCGATTCCGCCCGTCAACAGTGCTGCGGACGAACCGACCACGACGGCGGCTGCACGCATGTAAGTCCAGATGGTTGGCATGACTCTCCCTGATTGATCGATTACAGGTCCCGGCGCCGAAGTTACTTTGATGCAGATGGGACTCAAGTGACACGTGTGGCATTTATTTATTCGTTACGGATACGAGTGAGAGCGGTGACCGAACGCGTGAAACGCCGCTCCCTGAATAGATGTCACGGACCGACGGCGCCGCGCCGCACGGCCCGATCGCTAAAGTCGGGCGGATAGACACCATCTCGGCCGCCCCGGCGGCGCCCCTCACCCAGCGGTTGGCGAGTCGCCTCGTAGCGGCCGCGCCGATGCTGCTCATCGCGAGCGTCGCCGCACGGCTGGGCTGGACATACCTGGCCCCCAACGGCGCGAACTTCGTCGACCTGCACGTCTACCTCGGTGGGGCCGCCGCGATCGACCACCCCGGCGCCCTGTACAGCTACGTCTACGCCGACCAGACACCGGACTTCCCGCTGCCGTTCACCTACCCGCCCTTCGCGGCCATCGTCTTCTACCCGCTGCAGCTGTTGCCGTTCGGGCTCGTCGCGTTTCTGTGGCAGATCGCGACCATGGCCGCCCTCTACGGCGCGATCCGGATCAGCCAGCGCCTGACGGGCGTGGCGGCCGGCCCGCGGGGCCGCCGGCTCGCGATGGCGTGGACGGCGGTCACCATCTGGATCGAGCCGCTGCGCAGCACCTTCGACTACGGCCAGGTCAACGTGTTGTTGATGACCGCCGTGCTGTGGGCGGTCTACACCACGCGATGGTGGCTGTCGGGGTTACTGGTCGGCGTGGCGGCCGGCATCAAGTTGACACCCGCCATCTCCGGGGTCTACCTGGCCGGCGCCCGGCGGTGGACCGCCGCGGTGTTCTCGGCGCTCGTTTTCGTTGCCACCATTGGGATTTCGGTGGCGGTGGTCGGCGATCAGACCCGCTACTACTTCTTCGACCTGCTCGGCGACGCCCACCGCGTGGGCCCCATCGCCACCTCGTTCAATCAGTCCTGGCGCGGTGCCATCTCGCGGATCCTGGGCCACGACGTCGGATTCGGGCCGCTGCTGGTGGTCGCCCTGCTCGTCACCGCGGTGCTGGCGGTCCTGGCCTGGCGTGCGCTGGACGCCACCGATCAGCTGGGCAGGCTGATCGTGGTCGAGCTTTTCGGGTTGCTGCTGTCGCCGATTTCCTGGACCCACCACTGGGTGTGGCTGGTGCCGCTGATGATCTGGGCGATCCACGGCGCGGGGCGCACGCTGCGCGGAGCGCGGATCGCCGGCTGGGGTTGGCTGGCGCTCACCCTGATCGGCGTGCCGTGGTTGCTGAGCTTCGCTCAACCGACCATCTGGCAGATCAGCCGCCCGTGGTACCTGGCCTGGGCCGGGCTGATCTACACCGTGGCGGCGATGGCGACGCTGATCTGGATCGCGGCGACCGGCGGACGCGGCCGGGGTGCGCTGCCCGGCGAACGG
Organism: Mycobacterium sp. NTMscope_MAC_269; assembly: GCF_976985695.1. Lineage (NCBI taxonomy): Bacteria > Bacillati > Actinomycetota > Actinomycetes > Mycobacteriales > Mycobacteriaceae > Mycobacterium > Mycobacterium sp. NTMscope_MAC_269. The sequence continues at coordinate 3,046,717 of NZ_OZ335668.1, read as the reverse complement.
GCCGACGCCCCGGCCTAGTTGTCGACGATCCCGTTGATATCGCGGGCCATATCGACATCGTTTTGGGTGATGCCGCCCTCGGAGTGCGTGACGAGAGCGAAAGTCACTGTCCGCCAACGAATATCGATGTCGGGGTGGTGATCCTTGCTTTCCGCGTGCTCGGCCACGCGGCGCACCGCGTCGATACCGGCCAGGAAGCTTCCGAATTTGATCGAGCGGCGCAGGGCGCCCTCGGCGCGCTCCCATCCATCCAGGTCGGGCAGTGCGGCGTCTACTTGCTCATCGGTTAACACAGCCATATGGACTCGTCCTCTCCTGTCGGATGACGGGTTGATCGCGGGGGCCCGAATTGTCTTACCTCGCCGCGAAGGTGGTCACCTACGAGGCTACGGCGGGATTACCCGGCGCCTGATTTTTCTGGTCCAACGGCACCACGATGCCCGCCTCTGGAAGATTCTGTCGTTGCTGGTAAGCGGACTCAAGGCTGGCCGGGACCCCTTGTAGGTCGCGGGCCACGCCCATCAGTTCTTCCAGGATCATGATTCGTTGCTGATTCGCCTCGTCCATCGCCCGGTGGGCTCGCTCATCGAATTCATGAGCTTTCTGCTTTGCGTCGGCGAGGAGTTGCTCGCGCTCATGCTGGGCTTCCTGCCACGCCTCATCGATGGATGACTGGGCTTCCGCCCGCATCCCGGCCAATTCGGCGTCGAGCTTCTTCCTGAGTTCCTCACACTCCATTTCGAGCGCTTTTCGCTGTGCGCCGATGTGCTCCAACAGCTCTCGGTGTTCTCGCTGCGCGGCTTCGGCCTCGGCCGCGGCACCCGCGACCAGCGCCTCTGCCTCGGTGCGTGCCTCGGCCTGCATCCGGGAAACCTCATCGAGCGCACGCCGCAGCATCTTCGCCATCCGATGTTGCATCGCGTAGGGCGTCGGTGACGTGTCCGACAGGGCGGTGACCTCATCCTTGAGGCAGGCGACGTCGATCCGCAACGCGGTCGCTTCATTGCCGGATTCGTCGCGCTGGGCCCGCAGGTTCTGGACTTCGTCGATGAGCAACTTCTCCTTGGCGAGTAACCCGTCGATGTAGCGGTCGACCACAGCGGGGTCATAGCCCCGAAAGACCCGCGTGAACGACTTTGTGGGTTCGGTGATCATTGCCAACTCCCCTCATTGGAAGTGCATGTAGAGGTCGTGACCGACTAGACTCGAGTATTCCACGGCAGCGACCAAATCGTAAGAGAGACGTTGTGTCCCAAAGCAATTCGATGGGGATGCCGACCGGAATGGCTGTCTCGACACCATTTTGAGCCTGACAAGTTTTGGGGCGATACGACCGTTACCGCGCTTCTGGGGAATGCAACCGCTGTCGCGGAAGGTCGCAAAACTTTTCGATCCCGACGGCGTTGCCGTTGGTGTTCCCCGGCGGTGATGCGTCGTTTCGGGCGGTGCGGCCGACCGCCGAGCTCACAACGTCCGCCTGCAAGAACACAGCCGTGACCCGACGGTATACCGTCACTGGCCATGCCGACCCAGATCGTCGTCGCCGGCGCCCTCATTCGCGACGCGCGCGTCCTGGTGGCACAGCGCGTGCGCCCGCCGGAGCTGGCCGGCCGCTGGGAGCTACCCGGGGGCAAGGTCGCGCCCGGCGAGACCGAGCCCGACGCGCTGGCCCGCGAGCTGGCCGAGGAGCTGGGGTTGGCGGCGGGCGATGTCGCGGTGGGCAAGCGGCTCGGCGCGGACATCCCGGTGGACGGCGGCATCACGCTGCGCGCCTACCGGGTGCAGCTGCTCAGCGGTCGTCCGGACGCGCGCGATCACCGCGCATTGCGCTGGATCACCGCCGCTGAGCTGCACGATCTCGACTGGGTGCCGGCCGACCGGGGCTGGCTTTCGGACCTGGCCGGCGCGCTGTGAACGACCCTGGCAACAAGTCCACAGACTTCCCGCAGCTGATGTACAGCCGCGTTGCAGGTCGCCACAGTGAACTGAACGCAACAAAATGACTTGTAATAACGCCACACGAATCTGCCCTGGATGTGCGTGCCGATAGCTAGCCAGATGGTTGTCCAGACCTTGCCGTCCCGGCTCGGTGCCCGACCGGGAGGCTTTCGCGTGCGCGAAAACCGATGCTCATGACCCTGTTCTTCCCGGATTCACCGCGCGCGGCGAAGGTGATCGCCTCGTGCCCATCGACCTATGCTGGTGCTGTATCGCCGCCCAGCCCGCGGGCCCGAACTGCCAATGGTTGAGCCGACCCGAGCTGATGCGGACGGACGGATCACGGGGCTGATCGCCGAACACAACTCAACTGGGACCACACACAGGGCCGGGCGACGAGGCGCGACGCCACCGATGAGGAGGAGTACTTCTTGACTGCCACACCGCACATTGGTGGAGTGCTCGAGGAGCTCTTGGAGCGCAGCGGGCGGTTCTTCACGCCGGGCGAATACTCGGCCGACCTGCGCACCGTGACGCGCCAGGGCGGCCGCGAGGCTGACGTGTTCTACCGCGACCGGTGGAGCCACGACAAGGTGGTCCGCTCCACGCACGGCGTGAACTGCACCGGGTCATGCTCATGGAAGATCTACGTCAAGGACGGGATCATCACCTGGGAAACCCAGCAGACCGACTACCCATCGGTGGGTCCGGACCGTCCCGAGTACGAGCCGCGCGGGTGCCCTCGCGGTGCCTCCTTTTCCTGGTACAGCTACTCGCCCACCCGGGTGCGTTATCCGTACGCCCGCGGCGTGCTGGTCGAGATGTACCGGGAAGCCAAGGCGCGCCTGGGCGATCCGGTGCTGGCGTGGGCCGACATCCAGGCCGATCCCGAGCGCCGCCGGCGCTACCAGCAGGCCCGCGGCAAGGGCGGCCTGGTCCGCGTCACCTGGGCCGAGGCCACCGAGCTGATCGCCGCCGCCCACGTGCACACCATCAAGACCTACGGCCCGGATCGGGTCGCAGGGTTCTCCCCGATCCCGGCGATGTCGATGGTGTCCTACGCCGCCGGCTCGCGGTTCTTCGAGCTGATCGGCGCCCCGATGACGTCGTTCTACGACTGGTACGCCGACCTCCCGGTGGCCTCACCGCAGGTGTTCGGCGACCAGACCGACGTCCCCGAATCCGGAGACTGGTGGGACGCAGCGTATTTGATGATGTGGGGCTCCAACGTGCCGATCACCCGCACCCCCGACGCGCACTGGATGGCCGAGGCGCGCTATCGCGGCACCAAGGTCGTCACCGTCAGCCCCGACTACGCCGACAACACCAAGTTCGCCGATGAGTGGATGCCGTGCGCGGCCGGCGCCGACGGTGCGCTGGCCATGGCGATGGGTCACGTCATCCTCTCGGAATGCTATGTGCAAAAGCAGGTTCCGTTCTTCGCCGACTATTCGCGCCGCTACACCGATCTGCCGTTCCTGATCAAGCTGGAAGAGCGCGGCGACATGCTGGTGCCGGGCAAGAACCTGACTGCGGCAGACCTGGGGGAGGCGGTCGAGAACGCGGCACTCAAGCCCGCGGTGCTGGATGAAAATACCAATTCGGTTGTGGTGCCGCATGGTTCGCTGGGCTTTCGTTACGGCGAATCCGGGGTCGGAAAGTGGAACCTGGATCTCGGTGACCTGGTGCCGGCGCTCAGTGTGCGAGACGCGCACGGCGCCAACGGGGAGGCCAACACCGCGCTGGTGCACATGCCCAGCTTCGACACCGTCGACGGCGACGGCACGACCGTGGCGCGGGGTGTCCCGGTGCGCCGCATCGGCAAGCATATGGTGTGCACCGTCTTCGACCTGATGCTCGCGCAGTATGGGGTGGCTCGGGACGGGTTGCCGGGCGAATGGCCCACCGGGTACGACGACGCGACGCAGCAGAACACCCCCGCGTGGCAGGAAGCGATCACCGGTGTGTCGGCCGCCCAAGCCATCCGGGTGGCACGGGAATTCGCGCACAGCGCGGAGGAATCCGGCGGCCGCTCCATGATCATCATGGGCGGCGGTATCTGTCACTGGTTCCACGCCGACGCGATCTACCGTGCGGTGCTGGCGCTGCTGATGCTGACCGGGTCGATGGGCCGCAACGGAGGCGGCTGGGCCCACTACGTCGGCCAGGAAAAAGTGCGACCGCTCACCGGATTTCAGACGATGGCGATGGCCACCGACTGGGTGCGCCCGCCGCGGCAGGTGCCCGGCGCCTCGTACTGGTACGCGCACACCGACCAATGGCGCTATGACGGCTACGGCGCCGACAAGCTGTCCAGCCCGGTGGGCCGGGGCCGCTTCGCGGGCAAGCACACCATGGACGTGCTGGCGTCGTCGGTGGCCATGGGATGGAGTCCGTACTACCCGCAGTTCGACCGGTCGAGTCTGGACGTCGCCGACGAGGCGCGCGCCGCGGGTCGCGACGTCGCCGACTACGTCGCCGAGCAGCTCGGCGAGCGCAAACTCAAACTCGCGGTGACCGATCCCGACAACCCCGTCAACTGGCCCCGGGTGCTAACCGTATGGCGCGCCAACCTGATCGGGTCGTCGGGCAAGGGTGGCGAATACTTCCTGCGCCACCTGTTGGGAACCGACTCCAACGCATCGGCGGTGCCGCCCGAGGACGGCGTGCGACCCGTCGACGTGACGTGTGAGGGGGACATCCCCGAGGGCAAGCTCGACCTGATGATGTCGATCGATTTCCGGATGACTTCGACGACCCTGGTCTCCGACATCGTGCTGCCGGCGGCAACCTGGTACGAAAAGTCCGACATCTCCAGCACGGACATGCATCCCTACGTGCACGCGTTCAGCGCCGCGACCGACCCGCCGTGGGAAACGCGTTCGGACTTCGACGCTTTCGGCGCCATCGCCCGCGCCTTCAGCGCCATGGCCAAAATGCATCTGGGCACCCGCACCGACGTCGTGCTCAGCGCGCTGCAGCATGACACACCCGACGCGATGGCCTATCCCGATGGCACCGAGTCCGATTGGCTGCGCACCGGTGCGACACCGGTGCCGGGCCGCACCATGGGCAAGCTCACCGTGGTGGACCGTGACTACACCGCCATCTACGACAAGTGGCTGACGCTGGGTCCGCTGGTCGACAAGTTCGGGGTGACCACCAAGGGCATCACCGTGCACCCGTTCCGGGAGGTGGAGGAGCTCGCCGCCAAGTTCGGGGTGCTCAAATCCGGTGTGGCAGCGGGCCGTCCGGCCGTCACCACCGCCGCCCGGATGGCAGATGTGCTGCTGCTGCTGTCGGGGACGACCAACGGCCGGTTGGCGGTCGAGGGTTTCCACGAGTTGGAAAAGCGCACGGGTCAGCGCCTGGTGCATCTGGCCGAGGGCAGCGAGGACAAACGGATCAGCTACGCCGACACCCAGGCGCGGCCGGTCCCCGTGGTCACCAGCCCGGAATGGTCGGGCAGCGAGACGGGCGGTCGCCGCTACGCACCGTTCACCATCAACATCGAAAACCTCAAGCCCTTCCACACCCTGACCGGGCGGATGCATTTCTATCTGGCCCACGACTGGGTCGAGGAACTCGGCGAGCACCTGCCGGTCTTCCGACCGCCGCTGGACATGGCGCGCTTGTTCGGCCAGCCACAGCTCGGACCGACCGAGGACGGAATCGGGCTCACGGTGCGGTACCTGACACCGCACTCGAAGTGGTCGTTCCACTCCACCTACCAGGACAACCTCTACATGCTCTCGTTGTCCCGCGGCGGCCCGACGATGTGGATGAGCCCGGGTGACGCAGCGAAAATCCAAGTGCGCGACAACGATTGGGTCGAGGCGGTGAACGTCAACGGGATCTATGTGTGCCGGGCGATCGTCTCGCACCGGATGCCCGACGGGGTGGTGTACGTCTACCACGTCCAGGAGCGCACCGTCGACACTCCGCGCACCGAAACCAACAACAAGCGCGGCGGCAACCACAACGCGCTCACCCGCGTGCGGATCAAGCCCAGCCACCTGGCCGGCGGCTACGGTCAGCACGCATTCGCGTTCAACTACCTGGGGCCGACCGGCAACCAGCGCGACGAGGTGACCGTCGTGCGTCGCCGCAGCCAGGAGGTGGTGTATTGACAACCCGAGCGAAGCGAGACATCTGATGAAGGTCATGGCGCAGTTGGCGATGGTGATGAACCTCGACAAGTGCATCGGCTGTCACACCTGCTCGGTGACGTGCAAGCAGGCGTGGACCAACCGTTCCGGGACCGAATACGTGTGGTTCAACAACGTCGAAACCCGTCCCGGCCAAGGCTATCCGCGCACCTACGAGGACCAGGAGCGCTGGCGCGGCGGCTGGATTCGCGACAAGAAGGGTCGGCTGCGGTTGCGCGACGGCGGCCGCATCCAGAAGCTGCTGCGCATTTTCGCCAACCCGAAGCTGCCCGTCATCGGCGACTACTACGAGCCGTGGACCTATGACTACGAAAATCTGACCACGGCGCCCGCGGGCGACACCTTCCCGACGGCCGCGCCCCGCAGTGCGATCAGCGGTGAGCCGATGAAGGTTTCGTGGGGACCGAACTGGGACGACAACCTGGCCGGCTCGTCGGAGATCCTGGCCGAGGACCCGATTCTGAAGAAGGTCAACGACGAGATCAAGCTCAAGCTCGAAGAGACCTTCATGTTCTACCTGCCGCGGATCTGCGAGCACTGCCTCAACCCCTCCTGCGTTGCGTCGTGCCCGTCGGGTGCGATGTACAAGCGCAGTGAGGACGGCATCGTGCTGGTCGACCAGGACCGCTGTCGCGGCTGGCGGATGTGCGTGTCCGGATGTCCTTACAAGAAGGTGTATTTCAACCACAAGACGGGCAAAGCCGAGAAGTGCACGCTGTGCTATCCGCGCATGGAGGTCGGCCTGCCGACCATCTGCTCGGAGACTTGCGTGGGGCGGCTGCGCTACCTCGGGGTGGTGCTCTACGACGCCGATCGGGTGCTGGAAGCGGCGTCGGTGGAAAAAGACACCGATCTCTATGCGGCGCAGTGCGAAATCCTGTTGGACGCAGGCGATCCGAACGTCATCGCCGGTGCGCGGGCCCAGGGTATCCCCGACGAGTGGATCGAGGCCGCGCAGCGTTCCCCGATTTACGCGCTGATCCACACCTACAAGGTGGCGCTGCCCCTGCACCCGGAATACCGCACCATGCCGATGGTTTGGTACATCCCGCCGCTGTCGCCGGTGGTCGACGCGGTCAGCCGCGACGGGCACGACGGCGAGGACATCGGCAACCTGTTCGGCGCGCTGGACGCGTTGCGCATCCCGATGCAATACCTGGCCGAACTGTTCACCGCCGGCGATACCGCCGTCGTCGAAGGGGTGCTGCGGCGGCTGGCGGCGATGCGCTCCTACATGCGCGACATCAACCTCGGCCGCGACACCCAGCCGCAAATCCCGCATTCCGTCGGCATGACCGAAGAACAGATCTACGAGATGTACCGACTGCTCGCGATCGCGAAATATGAAGAGCGCTATGTGATTCCGACGGCTTTCGCTCCGCAGGCCCGTGATCTCGAGGAGATGGGCCAGATGGGTTGCTCGTTGACGGGCGATGGGGGGCCCGGCATGTACGAATCCGAGCCGAGCCCGGTGTCCGTGGAAACCTTCCACGCGCTCAAGCGTGGGGGAGACGAACCCGCCAATACACGGCCGCGAGTGAACCTGCTCAACTGGGACGGCGGCCAGGTGCCCGCGGGAATGTTCCCCGAGGAGCAGAAGCGGTGAGGCTGCTCTCCGCACTCCGCGAGCGTTCCACCGGCCGGGCGATGCAGGATCGCCTGGTGTGGCAGGCGGCTTCGCTGCTGTTGGCCTACCCGGACGACGGGTTCACCGAGCGCCTGGACGCCGTCGACGAAATGCTCGGCCACATCAGCGGTCGCGCGGCGCCACTCCTCGGGCAGACGGTGGCGGCGCTGCGTGCCCGCGAGCCGATGGCCGCCGCGATGGACTATGTCGCGACGTTCGATATGCGCCGGCGCGCCACGATGTACCTGACGTACTGGACCGCGGGGGACACTCGCAACCGCGGCCGCGAGATGCTCGCGTTCGCCACCGCCTACCGGGAGGCGGGTACCCAACCGCCGAGCGGCGAGGCGCCCGACCATTTGGCCGTCGTGCTCGAATTCGCCGCCACCGTCGACCCCGAGGCCGGTCGGCGACTGCTGACCCAGCACCGCGTGCCGATCGACGTGCTGCGCGGCGCCCTGGCCGACGCCAAGTCGCCGTACGAGCCGGTCGTGGCGGCGATCTGCGAGACTCTGCCGGAGGCCACCGATCAAGAGGTGCGCCGCGCCGAGCGGCTGGCGCAGGCCGGCCCACCCGCGGAAGCCGTTGGGCTGCAACCGTTTACCTTGACCGTGCCACCCCGTAAAGGAACGCCAGGTGTTTAGCAACGTCCTGTTCTGGGATATCGCCCCCTACGTCACGCTGTCGGTCCTGATCGTGGGGACCTGGTGGCGCTACCGCTACGACAAGTTCGGTTGGACTTCACGGTCCTCGCAGATCTACGAGTCGCGACTGCTGAGCATCGCCAGCCCCGTCTTCCATTTCGGCATCCTGGCGGTCTTCGCCGGACACGTGGTGGGGCTGTTCATTCCGCCGAAGGTGACGCAGATGCTGAAGATGAGCGACCACTTCTACCACATGCAGGCGGTCATCGCCGGGTCGGCGGCCGGCGTCGCGACGCTGCTGGGAATCGGGTTGTTGATCTACCGGCGGTTCACCCGCCCCGCGGTGACCATGGCCACCACCCGCAGCGACAAGGTGATGTATGTGGTGCTGGTGCTGGCGATCCTGGTGGGTCTGTACTGCGACCTGATCGGCACCGGCCCGCACGGCGGGGAGTTTCACTACCGCTACACGGTGGGTCTGTGGTTCCGCCGGATCTGGATATTTCAGCCGCACGGCGAGGTGATGATCAACGCGCCGCTGGACTATCAGCTGCACGCGTTGATCGGCATGGTGCTGTTCACGCTGTGGCCGTTCACCCGGCTGGTGCACGTGTTCAGCGCCCCGATCGCCTACCTGTTCCGGCCCTACATCGTCTACCGCAGCCGCGAGGCGGCGGGCAAGGGCCAGCTGGTCGGCACGGCGCCGCGGCGCCGGGGCTGGTAGCTCGCCGGCCAGGTGCGCGCGGCGCGCCGTACGGTGTTCGGCGCGCAACCTGGCCTTCGGTTGGGCGGCCAGGGCGGCGACGCTCCGCCACCGCACACTGAGCGCCGCGAACGCACGCTCGAGCTCCCGCTCACCAGCCAGTTCGCTTTGCGGGGCCCCCGCTGCCACAATCTCGGACGTGTCATTTCGCAACGTCGCCATCGTCGCCCACGTCGACCACGGCAAGACCACCCTGGTTGACGCGATGCTGAGGCAGTCGGGCGCGCTGCACCACCGGGGTGACGACGCGGTCGAGCGTCTGATGGACTCCGGGGACCTGGAGAAGGAAAAAGGCATCACGATCCTGGCCAAGAACACGGCCGTGCATCGCGAGCATGCGGACGGAACGACGACCGTCATCAATGTCATCGACACCCCGGGCCACGCCGACTTCGGTGGTGAGGTGGAGCGCGGGCTGTCCATGGTCGACGGGGTGCTGCTGCTGGTCGACGCCTCCGAGGGCCCGCTGCCGCAGACCCGTTTCGTGCTGCGTAAGGCCCTGGCCGCCCACCTCCCGGTGATCCTGGTCGTCAACAAGACCGACCGGCCGGACGCCCGGATCGCCGAGGTCGTCTCGGAGAGCCACGACCTGCTGCTCGACGTCGCATCGGACCTCGATGAGGACGCACAGAAGGCCGCCGAGCACGCCCTCGACCTGCCGACGCTGTACGCCTCGGGGCGGGCAGGCATCGCCAGCACGACGGAACCGGCCAATGGCGAGAACCCCGAGGGCGACAACCTCGACCCGCTGTTCGACGTTCTGCTCGAGCACATCCCGCCACCGCAGGGCGATCCCGAGGCGCCGCTGCAGGCGTTGGTGACCAACCTCGACGCGTCGGCGTTCCTCGGCCGGCTCGCGCTGATCCGCATCTACAAGGGCCGGATCCGCAAGGGCCAGCAGGTGGCCTGGATGCGCGAGGTGGACGGGCATCCCGTCATCACGAACGCGAAGATCACCGAACTGCTGGTGACCGAGGGCGTGGAGCGCACGTCCACCGACGAAGCCATCGCCGGGGACATCGTCGCCGTCGCGGGCATTCCGGAGATCATGATCGGCGACACGCTGGCCGACCCGGACCACGCCCACGCGCTGCCGCGCATCACCGTCGACGAGCCCGCCATCTCCGTGACCATCGGCACCAACACCTCGCCGCTGGCGGGCAAGGTCTCCGGTCACAAGTTGACCGCGCGCATGGTGAAGTCGCGCCTGGACGCCGAACTCGTCGGCAATGTCTCCATCAAGGTCGTCGACATCGACCGGCCCGACGCCTGGGAGGTGCAGGGCCGCGGCGAACTCGCGCTGGCGGTGCTCGTCGAGCAGATGCGGCGCGAGGGTTTCGAGCTCACGGTCGGCAAGCCGCAGGTCGTCACGCAGACGATCGACGGGACGCTGCACGAGCCGTTCGAGGCGATGACGATCGACTGCCCCGACGAGTTCGTCGGCGCCATCACCCAGCTGATGGCCGCTCGCAAGGGCCGCATGGAAGAGATGGCCAACCACGCGGCGGGCTGGGTCCGGATGGACTTCATCGTGCCAAGCCGCGGCCTGATCGGCTTTCGCACCGACTTCCTCACGCTGACCCGCGGCACCGGCATCGCCAACGCTGTGTTCGACGGCTACCGTCCCTGGGCCGGAGAGATCCGGGCCCGCCACACCGGGTCGCTGGTGTCCGACCGCGCGGGCACCATCACGCCGTTCGCGATGATCCAGCTCGCCGACCGGGGTCAGTTCTTCGTCGAGCCAGGCCAGGACACCTACGAGGGCATGGTCGTCGGGATCAACCCGCGCGCAGAGGATCTCGACATCAACGTCACCCGTGAGAAAAAGCTGACGAACATGCGGTCGTCGACCGCCGACGTCATCGAGACGTTGGCCAAGCCGCTCGAGCTCGACCTGGAGCAGGCCATGGAATTCTGCGCGCAAGACGAATGCGTCGAGGTGACTCCGGAGATCGTGCGGGTGCGCAAGGTCGAGCTGGACGCCACCTCCCGGGCGCGCAGCCGATCGCGCGCCAAGGCCCGGAGCTGACCACTGGTGGTCGGACGGGCCGCCGCGCAGTTGCTCGCTACCCTGATCAGCGTGCCGAGACGCGTCCGCCGCTTGTTCATGGTGCTCGGCGGCCTCGTCTCGTTGGTCGGGCTGGTGCTCTCGGCGTGTACGGTCAACCCGCCGCCGGCGCCGCAGAGCACCGATACGCCGCACAACTCGGTGCCGCCGCCGCCCCGGGTCAGCGAGATCATCATGGGCATCGACTCGATCGGCGCGGGCTTCAATCCGCACCTGTTGTCGGACCTGTCGCCGGTGAACGCCGCAATCAGCGCGTTGGTGTTGCCCAGCGCCTTCCGGCCGGTCCCGGACACCAACGTGGCGACGGGCTCGCGCTGGGAGATGGACCCGACGCTGTTGGTGTCCGCCGACGTGACAAGCCAGAACCCGTTCACGGTGACCTACAAGATCCGGCCCGAGGCGCAGTGGACCGACAACGCCCCCATCGCCGCCGACGACTTCTGGTACCTGTGGCGCCAGATGGTCAGTCAGCCCGGCGTCGTCGACCCCGCCGGGTATGACCTCATCACCGGCGTGCAGTCGCTGGAGGGCGGCAAGCAGGCGGTGGTCACCTTCGCGCAGCCGTATCCGGCGTGGAAAGAGTTGTTCAGCAACATCCTTCCCGCGCACATCGTCAAGGACGTGCCCGGCGGATTCGCGGCCGGGCTGGCGCGGGCGCTCCCGGTCACCGGCGGGCAGTTCCGGGTGGAGAGCATCGACCCGCAGCGCGACGAGATCCTGGTCGCCCGCAACGACCGCTACTGGGGGCCGCCGGCCAAGCCCGCGCTCATCCTGTTCCGGCGCGCCGGGGCGCCGGCCGCGCTGGCCGACTCCGTGCGCAACGGCGACACCCAGGTGGCGCAAGTCCACGGCGGCTCGGCGGCCTTCGCGCAGCTGTCCGCCATCCCCGACGTCCGGACCGCGCGGATCGTGACGCCGCGGGTCATGCAGCTCACGCTGCGCGCCACCGAGCCCAAACTGTCTGACACGCAAGTCCGTAAGGCGATCCTGGGGCTGCTCGACGTCGACCTGCTCGCCGCCGTCGGCGCCGGAAGTGACAACACCGTCACCCTGGATCAGGCCCAGATCCGCGCGCCGAGCGACCCCGGCTACGAGCCGACCGCGCCACCGGCTATGACAACGGCGGCCGCGCTGACGTTGCTGCAGGGGGCCGGGTACCGGGTCGAACCCAACGCGTCGGCGTCACCGGCGTCGCCGCCATCAGCCCCGGCGAACACCGGGCCGTCCGAAGTCATCCGGGGCCGGATCAGCAAGGACGGCCAACAGCTTTCGCTGGCCATCGGGGTGGCCGCCAACGACCCGACCTCGGTGGCCGTGGCCAACACCGCCGCCGACCAGTTGCGCAACGTCGGCATCGCCGCGACCGTGCTGGCGCTGGACCCCGTCACCCTGTACCGCGACGCGCTCAACGACAGCCGGGTGGATGCGATCGTCGGCTGGCGTCAGGCCGGCGGCAATTTGGCCACCCGGCTCGCCTCCCGCTACGGCTGTCCCGCGCTGCAATCGACCCAGGTCCCGGCCACCGGCGAGGCGACGCCCGCCTCGTCTGCTCCCGCCGCGCCCACGCCGTCCACCGGGCTCAGCACCGCGGCCACGACGCCGACGTCGGCGCCGCCGCCACCCAGCCGCCCCGCGGATCCCAACGCGCTGGTGCAGGCGCCGTCGAACCTCACCGGCATCTGCGATCGCAGCATCCAGTCGAACATCGACGCCGCCCTCAACGGCACCAAGAGCATCAACGACGTCATCACCGCGGTCGAGCCGCGGTTGTGGAACATGTCCACGGTGCTGCCGATCCTGCAGGACACCACGATCGTCGCGGCCGGACCGAGCGTGCAGAACGTCAGCCTGTCCGGCGCGGTTCCGGTCGGCATCGTCGGCGACGCCGGCCAGTGGATCAAAACCGGACCGTAGCGCGGGTCAGTCGGCGGGCGGCCGCGACGCCCGCGGCGGGATCACGGTGTCGACGATGAGCGTCAGCTCCCGCCGGTTCGGCGGCGACCCGTTCAGCAGGAAGTGCTGGTTGATCAAGGCCGACCCGATGCGGGCGGTCAGCGGCGTGACCGCCGCCGGATCGAGATCGCCGTCGTCGATGGCGGCCTGCAGGATCGATTCCATGATCTTCAGCCGCGGCAGCACCACGGCATCGGCGAAGATGGCCCGCATCTCGGGTTCGTGCAACAGCTGATGGATGACGTCCAAACCGGGAAAGCCGGTCTTTCCGGCCAGCAGGTCGCGTTGGGCGGTGAACATTGCGAGCAGGTTTTCCCGGGCCGAACGGCCGGAACGCAGCTCGGGCAGCGGTGGCAGCGCGAAAACCAAAGCGGCGTGCACCAACTCGCACTTGGTGTCCCAGCGCCGGTAGAGCGCGGCCTTGCCGGTGTGGGCCCGCGCCGCGATGCCCTCCATGGTCAGGCAGCCGTACCCGACTTCGGTCAGCTCGGCCAGGGTGGCCTCGTAGAGGGCGCGTTCGAGGACCTCACCACGCCGGCGGCTTCTGCTGCCGGTCTGGTCTGCGTCCGTGAGCTGAGGCATTTCTTGATAGTAGCCGTGCGCGTTCCTATCTGCTGCGTTCCGGTGCGGCGGCGTGCGGGCGGCGGCCCGTCGCCGCTGCCGGTAGGGTGCCGTCCATGCCCGAGACGCCGCGGCTGTTGTTCGTCCACGCGCATCCCGACGACGAAAGCCTCGGCACCGGCGCCACCATCGCGCACTACACCGCGCGCGGCGCGGACGTCCGCGTCGTCACCTGCACGCTCGGCGAGGAGGGCGAGGTGATCGGCGATCGGTGGGCCGAGCTTGCCGTCGATCGTGCCGACCAGCTCGGCGGCTACCGCATCGGCGAATTGACCACTGCGTTGCACGCGCTGGGGGTCGGCGGACCCCGTTATCTCGGCGGCGCGGGCCGGTGGCGCGATTCGGGCATGCGCGGCACCCCCACGCGAAACCGGCAACGATTCATCGACGCCGACGAGCGGGAGACCGTCGGCGCGCTGGTGGCCCTGATCCGCGAGCAGCGCCCCCACGTCGTCGTCACCTACGATCCGGCCGGCGGCTACGGCCATCCCGATCACGTGCACGCGCACACGGTGACGACCGCCGCCGTAGCGGCGGCCGGTGGCACGGACTTTCCCGGTGAGCCGTGGGCCGTGCCGAAGTTCTACTGGTCGGTCTTCTCCACCCGGGCATTCGAGGCGGGCCTGGCGGCGCTCACCCCCGAGGATCTGCGGCCGGAATGGTCGCTCCCGTCGGACGAGGAGTTCACGTTCGGATACGACGACGGCGACATCGACGCCGTCGTCGAGACCGGTGCGGACGCCGTGGACGCCAAACGGGCGGCGCTCGCCGCGCACGCCACCCAGGTGGTGGTTGGGCCCACCGGTCGCGCCTGCGCGCTGTCCAACAACGTGGCGCTCCCGATCGTGGGGCACGAGCACTACGTCCTGGCCGCCGGCGACGCGGGGGAGCGCGACGGGCGCGGGTGGGAGACGGATCTGCTCGCAGGCCTCGATCTCACCGCGACCCGCGCGCGGTAGGCTGCCAAACAGGCAGCCACGGAAGGAATTCGCATGGACCCCGACCTGGACCCTAATCAGCAACACTGGCAGGACCGGCTCGACAGCCTGCAGTGGGTTATCGGCTCGATACTCTCCAACATCGACAGCGTTCCGACCTGACCGACACCCAGCCACGCGTCGCGACCGTTGACGACGGCGGCGCAACGGACCCCGCGATTCGTTTCGTTGTCCTGTCCCTCCTGGCGGTCGATGGGGTTCTCTCCGCACTAGCCGGGGCCCTGCTGCTGCCTTCCTACCTCGGGTCTGTTCCCTTTCCCATCAGCGGGTTGATTTCCGGGCTGGTCAACGCGGCCCTGGTGTGGGCCGCGGGGCGCTGGACCCGGTCGCCCCGGTTGTCCGCGCTGCCGCTGTGGATGTGGCTGCTGACGGTGGCGGTGCTCAGCATGGGCGGACCGGCCGACGACGTCATCCTGGGTGGTCGCGGCCTGATGGCCTACGCGGCGTTGCTGCTGTTGGTGCTCGGCGTCGTGCCGCCGGTCTGGGTGCTGTGGCGGCGCGGCCGCAGCGGCTGATGTCGGCCTCCGCCGGGTGGACGTTTCGGCCGGGACGTCGCCCGCTTGCGCCGACGGGTGTGGGTCTACTGTTGACTGTTGCCCATACGGGACCCGCCATGGGTGCCGCGGTTTCACATGTTGGGACGCACGGATGAAATTCGATCGTGGGGAAGTTACACCAAGGTGCTGTTGACTCCGGGCGAGGAGCCTACCGCTCTGCCTGATCCACAGATTCCGGCGAAGGCCAGTGCGTCGAAGGCCGATGCGTCGGCGCTGCGACGGGTATTGCGGCGGGCCCGAGATGGCGTTGCGTTGAACATCGACGAGGCGGCGGTCGCGATGACCGCGCGCGGTGCGGATCTGGCCGACCTGTGCGCCAGCGCGGCGCGGGTGCGCGACGCCGGCCTGGAGTCGGCCGGGC
The DNA here is from genome assembly GCF_976985695.1 of Mycobacterium sp. NTMscope_MAC_269. Classification (NCBI taxonomy): domain Bacteria; kingdom Bacillati; phylum Actinomycetota; class Actinomycetes; order Mycobacteriales; family Mycobacteriaceae; genus Mycobacterium; species Mycobacterium sp. NTMscope_MAC_269. The sequence goes on along the minus strand of NZ_OZ335668.1, from coordinate 3,031,018 downwards.
GGCGCGGCCCTGGCGGGCGGCTGCCGATCACCTACTCCCGCAAGGTCTTTATCCCGGTCACCCATCTGTGCCGCGACAACTGTCATTACTGCACCTTCGTCACCGTGCCGGGCAAGCTGCGCGCCGAGGGTGCCGGCATGTACCTGGAGCCCGACGAGATTCTCGACATCGCCCGTCGTGGCGGCGAACTCGGTTGCAAGGAAGCGCTATTCACGCTCGGCGACCGGCCCGAGGATCGCTGGCCGGAGGCGCGCGCGTGGCTGGAGGAGCGGGGCTACGATTCGACGCTGTCCTACGTGCGCGCGATGGCGATCCGGGTGCTCGAAGAGACCGGGTTGTTGCCGCACTTGAACCCCGGTGTGATGAGTTGGTCGGAAATGGCGCGGCTAAAGCCGGTGGCGCCGTCGATGGGCATGATGCTCGAGACCACCTCGCGGCGGCTGTTCGAAACGAAAGGGCTTGCGCACTACGGCAGCCCGGACAAAGATCCGGCGGTCCGGTTGCGCACCCTGACCGACGCGGGCCGGCTGTCGATTCCGTTCACCACCGGTCTGCTGGTCGGCATCGGCGAGACGCTAGCCGAACGCGCCGACACCTTGCACGCGATCCGCAAGTCGCACAAGGAGTTCGGCCATGTGCAAGAGGTGATCGTGCAGAACTTTCGGGCCAAGGAGCACACCGCCATGGCCGCGGTTCCCGATGCCGGCATCGAGGACTACCTGGCGACGGTGGCGGTGGCGCGGCTGGTGCTCGGCCCCGGCATGCGCATCCAGGCGCCGCCGAACCTGGTCTCGCGCGAGGAGTGCCTGGCGCTGGTCGGCGCCGGAGTCGACGACTGGGGCGGTGTCTCGCCGCTGACGCCCGACCACGTCAACCCGGAGCGGCCGTGGCCGGCCTTGGACGAACTGGCCGCCGTCACCGCCGAGGCCGGTTACGAGCTGGTCCAGCGGCTGACCGCGCAGCCCAAATACGTGCAGGGGGGCGCGGCCTGGATCGACCCGCGGGTGTCCGGACACGTGGCGGCGCTGGCAGATCCGGCGACCGGCCTGGCCCGCGACATCAACCCGGTGGGATTGCCGTGGCAGGAGCCCGACGACGTCGGCTCCTCGGGCCGCGTCGACCTCAACGCGGCGATCGACAGCGAGGGCCGCAACACCGAAACCCGCAGCGATATCGACAGCGCCTTCGGCGACTGGGAATCGATCCGGGCGCACGTCCACGAACTGGCCGCCCAAGGCGCCAGAGCGCCAGAACGCCTGGACACCGACGTGCTCGCCGCGCTGCGCTCCGCCGAACGTGACCCCGCCGGATGCACCGACAGCGAATACCTGTCGCTGGCCACCGCCGAGGGCCCCGCGCTGGAAGCGGTTGCGGCCCTCGCGGATTCGTTACGTCGCGACACGGTCGGTGACGACGTGACCTTCGTGGTCAACCGCAACATCAACTTCACCAACATCTGCTACACCGGGTGCCGGTTCTGCGCGTTCGCCCAGCGCAAGGGTGACGCCGACGCGTATTCGCTGTCCACCGACGAGGTCGCCGACCGCGCCTGGGAGGCGCACGTCGAAGGCGCCACCGAGGTGTGCATGCAGGGCGGTATCGACCCCGAGCTGCCGGTCACCGGCTACGCCGACCTGGTCCGTGCGGTCAAGGCGCGGGTGCCGTCGATGCACGTGCACGCGTTCTCGCCGATGGAGATCGCCAACGGTGTGACCAAGAGCGGGTTGAGCGTTCGCGAGTGGCTCATCGGCCTGCGTGAGGCGGGGCTGGACACCATCCCCGGCACCGCCGCCGAAATCCTGGACGACGAGGTGCGCTGGGTGCTGACCAAGGGCAAGCTCCCGACCTCGATGTGGATCGAGATCGTTACCACCGCACACGAAGTGGGGCTGCGGTCGTCGTCGACCATGATGTACGGCCACGTCGACAGCCCGCGGCACTGGGTCGGCCACCTCAACGTGCTGCGCGAGATCCAGGACCGCACGGGCGGTTTCACCGAGTTCGTGCCGCTGCCGTTCGTGCATCAGAGTTCGCCGCTGTATCTGGCCGGCGCGTCGCGGCCCGGCCCCACCCATCGCGACAATCGCGCCGTGCACGCGTTGGCGCGAATCATGTTGCACGGCCGCATTTCCCAGATCCAGACGAGCTGGGTCAAGCTCGGTGTCGAGCGCACGCAGGTGATGCTCAACGGCGGCGCCAACGACCTGGGTGGCACCCTGATGGAGGAGACCATCTCGCGGATGGCCGGTTCGGAGTACGGGTCGGCCAAGACGGTGGCCGAACTGACTGCGATCGCCGAAGGCATCGGGCGACCCGCACGCCAGCGCACCACCGATTACACGCCGTTGGCCGCCTAGGCGCTTGGCGGTCAGACGCGGCGGGTATACCCGTCGCCGTGAAGCGACGAGTCGACGAAGACCGGTTCCCGGAGTGGCGGCCGTTCATCGACGCCGTGCAACGATACGGCCCGGACGCCGGCACCTGGTGTGAGGCCTGGACGGTGCGCGATATCGTCGTCCACCAGGCCGGAAACGCCGAAGAACTCGCCCGGGTGCTCGGCGCTCACCTGGCCGGCCAACCCGTTGCCACGCGGGGCTTCGCCGAGCGTGAAGACCCGCTGCGCGCCTTGAGCGACACCGACTTGTGGGACGCCCTGACCGACCGGATGGCCGCCCTCGGCGACGTCGCGGAGGCGGCCGACGGGGTGCCTGCCGACACCGATGTCGCCTGGACCGGTCGCACCATGAAGGCGCCGTGGTTCGCCGAGCACATGCGCGAAGAGCTCGTGCTGCACGGCTGGGACATCACCGGGGACGAGCCGGCCGCCCGGGCGAGGCTGGCCGAACCATGGATGACGACGCACAGCGTGCTCGCGGTCGGCAAGCCGCTGTTGGCCAACGGCGCCACGAAACTGACGCCCGGGGAACGGGTCGACGCACGGCTGCGGGCCAACGGCACCGACGACATCGTGTTGAGCGCCGACACGGACCGGCTCACCATCGGGTTCGCCGAGCCGGACGGTCCGGCCACCCTGGAGACCGATCCGGCCGCGCGCGTGCTGCTGCTGTGGGGGCGCAAGCCCGCCGACCCATCGCGCATTCGCAGCCGCGTCGGACCGGAAGTCCTGGGACGCGTGCGCCGCCTACTCAGCGGCTACTGAACCGTATCGGCTCAGTAGTTGTTGCAGGTGACCGCGACCTCGTTGATGGTGGCGTAGTACTTCTGCGCCGACGGCATCGCCTGGATCTGCTGGGCCATCTGCTGACGCTTGGGCGGCGGCGCGGCCAGGAAGTTGCGGATGTAGGACTGCGCCACCGGCGACGAGTTCAGCTGCTGGGCAGCCGCCGGGTCGGTCGCGTTGAGCGCCGCAATCACCTGTCCGTAGTTGCAGGTGGTGTTGATGATCGCGTCCGTGGGGTCGGCGGATGCGATCCCGGCCGCGGCGGTCAACGCCACCGCCGCGCTGCCAACCGCAACGCCCAATTTGCTCAACGACACCCTCATGTGTGGACACCTTCCCCAGTTAATGCACCGCTTCTTACGGCGAGAAAATCTGCCCAGCGGTTGCCGTCCTTCGGACGAGATTACCAGGCCCCGCGAGCGTGCTTGCAACGCAACAGATATCGAAGCCTACCGGCCGGGCGCGATTCGGTGCAGGTCAGCGCGTTTTCGGCGGTGTTCGCCCTCGGTGAAACGGGGGTCGCTCGCGGGGACCGAGACTGTCAGTCTTAAATCGGTATTTCGACAGGCGCGCCAAATGGTTGACCTGTATCTGCAACGTCTAGTATCAGTAACCGAAAGCTTCACCGGACGAGGTCGGACGCGCCGGTGCGAGCTGAACAGCAGCCCACATTGAGTAGTACATGGAGGAGACGTCTGTGACGTACACGATCGCCGAACCCTGTGTCGACATCAAGGACAAGGCCTGTATCGAAGAGTGCCCGGTCGACTGCATTTACGAGGGTGCCCGGATGCTCTACATCCACCCCGACGAATGCGTCGACTGCGGCGCGTGCGAGCCGGTCTGCCCCGTCGAAGCGATCTATTACGAGGACGACGTGCCGGACCAGTGGAGTCAGTACACGCAGATCAACGCCGACTTCTTCGCCGAGGTGGGATCGCCGGGCGGTGCGGCCAAGGTCGGCATGACCGAGAACGACCCCCAGGTGGTCAAGGATCTGCCACCGCAGGGCGAAGGCGACTGAGCGACCCGGTGCCATACCAGCTCAAGAAGCGTCGGCCGGCCGTGTCGGCCTCCCTGCCGGAATTCCCCTGGGACACGCTGGCCGGTGCGAAAGCGCAGGCCGCCGCCCATCCGGACGGCATCGTCGACCTCTCCGTCGGCACCCCGGTCGACCCGGTGGCGCCGGTGATCTCCGACGCGCTGGCCGCGGCCGGTTCGGCGGCCGGGTACCCCGCCACCGCGGGCACCGCCCGGCTGCGCGAAGCGGCGGTCGCCGCCCTGGCCCGCCGGTTCGGCGTCACCGGCCTGGCCGAGGCCGACGTGCTCCCGGTGATCGGCAGCAAGGAGCTGATCGCGTGGCTGCCGACATTGCTGGGTCTGGGCTCCGCGGACATGATCGTGGTGCCCGAGCTCGCGTACCCGACCTATGACGTGGGGGCGCGGCTGGCCGGGACGCGGGTGCTGCGGGCGGATTCGCTGACCCAGCTGGGCCCGCAGTCGCCGACGCTGTACTACCTGAACTCCCCGAGCAATCCGACCGGGCGGGTCCTGGGCGTCGACCACCTGCGCAAAGTCGTCGGCTGGGCCCGCGATCGGGGCTGCCTGGTGGCCTCCGACGAGTGCTACCTCGGGTTGGGCTGGGACGCCCAGCCGCTGTCGGTCCTGCATCCCTCGGTCTGCGACGGCGACCACACCGGGCTGCTCGCGATCCACTCCCTGTCGAAGAGCTCGTCGCTGGCCGGGTATCGGGCCGGCTTCGTCGCCGGTGATTCCGACCTCATCGCCGAGTTGCTCGCCGTGCGCAAACACGCCGGAATGATGGTGCCGACGCCGGTGCAGGCGGCCATGGTGGCCGCCCTGGAGGACGACGACCACGAGTTGGCGCAGCGGCAGCGTTACGAGCGGCGCCGTGCGGCCCTGTTGCCGGCGCTGCGCGCGGCCGGCTTCACGGTCGACTATTCCGAAGCCGGCCTCTATCTCTGGGTCACCCGCGGCGAGTCCTGCCACGACAGCGTCGCCTGGCTGGCGCAGCGCGGCATCCTGGTGGCCCCCGGTGATTTCTACGGACCCCGTGGCGCACAGCATGTGCGCGTGGCGCTGACGGCCGGCGATGAGCGGATCGCCGCCGCGGTGCGCCGGCTGGCCTAACCCCGCGACGATGCGCCGCCGCGGCGCGGCCCGAACGTGCACAATGCTTCGGAGGCGTTTCACGTTGGTGAACCTCGGGTAAGGACGGTGCTTGTGACCAGTTCGACGGGCAAGCTGCGCATCCCGCTCTCGGTCGGGGACGTCGCCAAACGTGTGTTCCTGGGAAAGCCACTGATCACCGAGGACATCGCGTCGGAGAAGTTGTCCAATGGCGTTGCGCTGGGCGCGCTTTCGCCGGATGCGGTGTCATCGGTCGCCTACGGTCCCGAGCAGATCCTGATCGAGCTGTTGCCGCACGCCGGATTGGCGGCGTTCCTTCTGTTGCTTCCCATCACCGGCGTCATCCTGCTCATCCTGGTGTTGGTGGCCGCCTCGTACCGGCAGGTGGTGATGGCCTACACCCGCGCCGGCGGCTCCTATATCGTCGCCCGCGACAACTTCGGTCCCCGCGTCGCACAGATCGCCGCCGCGGCGCTGCTGATCGACTACGTGGTGACCGTCGCGGTGCAATCGGCGGCCGGGACTGTCGCGGTGGTGTCGGCGGTCCCCGCATTGGGTCCCTACAGCCTGGCGATCACGGTCGGCGTGGTGCTCATCATCTGCTACGCGAACCTGCGTGGATTGCGGGAAGCGGGAATGCCGTTCGCGGTGGCGACCTACTCATTCATCGCCATGGTCGGACTGACCATCGTGGTCGGCGTCGGGCGGGCCATCGGCGGCGGTTTACCCGTCTACGATCCGGCGCACACGGCCGGCGCCGTCCCGGTTCACCAGGGCAACGGGTGGGTGCTGGGCGCCACGATTCTGGTGTTGCTGCGCGCGTTCGCCAACGGAGGTTCTTCGCTGACCGGAGTCGAGGCCATCTCCAACACGGTCGACTACTTCCGAAAGCCTCAGGGCCGCAACGCCCGTCGGGTGCTCACTGCGATGGCCTGCATTCTGGGCTTTCTGCTGGCCGGAGTCGCCTACCTCGCCCACGTCACCCACGCCACGCCGTATCTGACCGAATATCCGTCGGTGTTGTCGCAGATCGGTCGTGCGGTCTACGGCAACGGCATGCTCGGTGACGTGTTCTACGTCCTGGTTCAGGCCTCGACCGCGGCCATCTTGTTCACCGGCGCGAACACCAGCTTCAACGGCTTCCCGGCCCTGGCCAGTTTCGTCGCCGAGGACCGTTTTCTGCCGCGGCAACTGACGAAACGTGGTCACCGCCTGGTCTTTTCGAATGGAATCATCACGCTGACGGCGCTGTCGGTGGTCCTGCTGGTGGTGACCGGCGGCTCGGTCAACGCGCTGGTTCCCTTCTATGCGATCGGTGTGTTCACCGGATTTTCGATGGCCGGTTACGGCATGACCAAACACCACTTGACGCATCGCGAACCGGGATGGCGGCACCGGTTGACCATCAACCTGTCCGCGGCGATCCTGTCGACGATCGTGGTGGGCATCTTCGCGGTGGCGAAGTTCACCGAGGGCGCCTGGCTGGTGGTCGTGGTCTTCCCGGTGCTGGTGTTCGTGCTGACGCGACTGAACCGCGAATACCGCGCCGAGGCAGCCATTCTCGAGATGTTCCGCACCGATCGCCCGGAACTGGTGAAGTACGCGCGGCACAAGGTGCTGGTGTTTGTCGACTCGGTCGACCTGGCGGTGATCGAAGCGTTGCGTTACGGCCGGGGCCTACGGGCCGACGAACTGGTCGCCGTGCACTTCATGGTCGACCCGGTCCACGCCACGCAACTGCGAAAGCGTTGGGACCACTTCGCTCTCGACACTCCGCTACGGATCGTGGACTGCCCCGACCGGCGGATCAGCAGGTCCGCGCAGTTGCTGGTCGCCAAGGCGCGCGACGAGCATCCGAACACCAACGTGACAGTCTTGCTGCCGCGCCGCACATTCGCGCGGCTATTGGGCAGGCTGTTGCACGACCGGACCGCGGACAAGGTCGCCCAGGCCGTCAGCCTCATCCCCGACGCGGCGGCGACGATCGTGCCGTACGACGTGGAATCGCGGATCAGAGAGGCCTACCCGGACTCTTTCGACCAGCGCATCGGGCAGGAGATCGACAAGATCCAGGCCTGGGTGTCCCGGGACGAGGACCGCAAGGTCGAGGCCTACGAACACCCCGAACGGCCGTCGTCGGTGATCATGGTGGCCGGCCTGATCTCCGGGCAACGCGCCACCATCGAAGGGCGCGTCAGCGAGGTCGAAGACCTCGCCGAACGCGGGCGAACCCGACGACAGGTCGTCGTCGGGGACAGCAGCGGGGAGATCACCGTGACGTTCCGCCCCGGGCGCGGGGGCGCCGACATCCAGCCCGGTCAACTGTTGCGGATCAGCGGCAAGGCCCGACAGGCCGGCCAGCGTTCCCTATCGATGGTCGATCCGGCATATGAGGTCCTCGAGGATCCGGCCAAGGAGGCCGAGTCCGGGGCCACGGAACAAGCCGACCAGACTTAGCGCCTCGCGGTCCATGTGACACAGGGACGCGGTGTCGGTGTGAAATGCCCTGCACGGCTTAGTGTTTCGCTGCATCAGCTCTGACGCGCCCACCCGACGTTTCGCCTTCGAGGTACGGCGAACGAAATTGTTTAATCCCGCTAACTGACGTGGGTCCGGTAGGTAAACTGACGCCTGCACAATTACGCCTGACCACGTGAGAAGAGATGGTGCGCGCCGATGCTCACGGGCGGCGAGAAGAGGGGACTGCACGTTGCGTGCCGCGAACGCCACACCCGTGGCCGTCATCGGAATGGCTTGCCGCCTTCCCGGGGGGATCGATTCCCCGCAGCGCCTTTGGGAGGCGTTGCTGCGCGGTGACGATTTCGTCGGCGAGATTCCCGCCGACCGGTGGGATGCCGACCTGTTCTACGACCCCGAGCCCGGCGTGCCCGGCCGATCGGTGACCCGCTGGGGGGCGTTCCTCGACGACGTCGGGGGCTTCGACTGCGATTTTTTCGGGATGACCGAACGTGAGGCCACGGCGGTCGACCCGCAACACCGCCTGCTGCTGGAAACGTCGTGGGATGCCGTCGAGCACGCCGGCCTCGCCCCCGAGTCCCTGGCCCAAACGCAGACCGGCGTGTTCGTCGGCCTGACCCACGGCGACTACGAACTGCTGGCCGCCGACTGCGGCGCCGCCGAAGGACCGTACGGGTTCACCGGAACCAGCAACAGCTTCGCGTCCGGACGGGTCGCCTATGCGTTGGGATTGCACGGCCCCGCGGTCACGGTGGACACGGCGTGCTCGTCGGGGCTGATGGCCGTCCATCAAGCGTGCGGCAGCCTGGGCAGCGGCGAAAGCGACCTCGCCCTGGCCGGCGGCGTCGTGGTGACCCTGGAACCGCGGAAATCCGTTTCGGGTTCGCTGCAAGGCATGTTGTCCCCGACCGGGCGTTGCCACGCCTTCGATGTGCAGGCGGACGGCTTCGTGTCCGGCGAGGGCTGCGTCATGCTGCTGCTCAAACCGCTCGACGACGCGCAGCGCGACGGCGATCGCATCCTGGCGGTGCTGCGCGGCACCGCCGCCAATCAAGACGGCCGCACCGTGAACATCGCGGCACCCTCGGAAACGGCTCAGATCGCCGTTTACCGAACGGCATTGGGTGTGGCAGGCGTCGACGCCACCACGGTCGGCTACGTCGAGGCGCACGGCACCGGCACCCCGGTCGGCGACCCGATCGAATTCTCCAGCCTGGCAGCCGTGTACGGAACCCACGGACCCTGTGTGCTGGGGTCGGTGAAGACCAACTTCGGCCACATGCAGTCGACGTCCGGTCCGCTGGGGCTGATGAAGGCGGTTCTCGCGCTGCAGCACGGCGTCGTGCCGCAGAACCTGCACTTCACTCGGCTGCCCGACGAGATGGTCAAAATCAAAACGGATCTTTTTGTGCCGCAGACCAATACGCCCTGGCCCCCCCACGGCCGTCACCCTCGCCGCGCCGCGGTGTCGTCCTATGGCATGTCCGGCACCAATGTGCATGCCATCGTGGAGCGGGCACCTGCAGAAGCCCCCGCCCGAACATCCGACGGCCGGGCCGCGCCCGGCACCGTTGGGCCACAGCTATTTCCGCTGTCGTCCACCTCGGCCGAGCAGCTGCGCGTCACGGCCACCCGCATCGCGACCTGGGTCGACGAGCAGCGCGGTGCCCTTCTCGAAGGCGAAAGCGGCCTGGGCGATCTCGGCTACACGCTGTCGCGCCGCCGCGCGCACCGGCCGGTGCGAACGGTGGTCTCCGCGAGCGATGTTGACGAGTTGAGCGCGGGACTTCGCGCGGTCGCCAATAGCGACATTCCGTACGAGGCGGCCGTGGGACAAGACGACCGCGGCCCGGTGTGGGTGTTCTCCGGACAGGGCTCGCAATGGTCGCAGATGGGAGTCGAACTGCTGGCCAAGGAACCGGTGTTCGCCGCGACGATCGCCACCATCGAGCCGTTGATCGCCGGCGAATCGGGGTTTTCGGTCACCGCGGCCTTGACGGCACCGGAGACGGTGACCGGCATCGACAAAGTCCAGCCGACGCTCTTCGCCGTGCAGGTCGCGCTCGCCGAGACGATGAAGTCCTACGGGGTGCGCCCCGGCGCCGTCATCGGACATTCCCTTGGCGAATCCGCGGCGGCCGTGGTCGCCGGCGGGCTATCGCTCGGCGACGGTGTGAAGGTCATCTGCCGCCGCTCGCGGCTGATGGCACGGGTCGCCGGCAGCGGCGCCATGGCGTCGGTGGAACTGCCGGGCCAACAAGTGCTTTCGGAACTGTCCATCCGCGGCATCTCCGACGTCGTGCTCTCCGTGGTCGCCTCGCCGGCCTCGACCGTCGTCGGCGGTGACGCCCAGGCGATCCGCGACCTGGTCGCGGCCTGGCAGGAACAGGACGTGATGGCGCGCGAGGTGGCGGTGGATGTCGCCTCGCATTCCCCACAGGTGGAGCCGATCCTCGACGAGCTGGTCGGGATCCTCGCCGATCTGCGGCCGAGCGCACCCGAGGTTCCGTACTACTCCGCCACCCTGTGGGACCCCCGCGAGCGGCCGTCGTTCAGCGCCGACTACTGGGCCGAAAACCTGCGCTACACCGTGCGTTTCGCGGCTGCCGTGCAGGCCGCCCTCAAAGACGGTTTTCGCGTGTTCGGGGAACTGGCGCCGCATCCGCTGCTCACCCACGCTGTCGAGCAGAACGCCGCCAGCCTGGACATGCCCATCGCCGCGCTCGCGGCCATGCGCCGCGAGCAGGAGCTGCCGATCGGCCTGCGCGGCTTCGTCGCCGACGTGCACAGCGCCGGTGCGCTGGTCGACTTCTCCGTCCAGTACCCCAGCGGGCGTTTGGTGGACGCCCCGCTGCCGACGTGGACGCATCGCCGCTTGATGCTCAGCCGTGAGTCGGAGAAACGCGCACACGGGGCCTCGCTGCAGGCCGTTCACCCGCTGCTCGGCGCGCACGTGCATCTGCGCGAGGAGCCCGAGCGCCACGTGTGGCAAGGGGAGGTCGGCACCGACGACCACCCGTGGCTCGCCGACCACCAAATCCACGGGGTCGCAGCGTTTCCCGGAGCGGGATACTGCGAGATGGCGATCGCGGCCGCCGTTGCGACGCTCGGTCAACACGCCGAGGTTCGCGACGTCACGTTCGAGCAGACGCTGTTACTCGCCGACCACACGCAGGCTTCCTCGACCGCGACGGTCACCGCGCGCGGGGTGCTCGACTTCACGGTGGACACGCACGAGGAAGGCGAACGCCTCCGCCGGGCCAGCGCGGTCCTGCACGCTCTCGGCGTGGATGCGGGACCCGAGCCGCACGAACCGCCCGCGCATGACCTGGACACCCTGATCGCCGACCACCCGTCCCGCATGGAGGGCGCCGAGCTGCGAAAGGCCTTCGACGCCGTCGGTATTCAGTACGGTCCGGCGTTCTCGGGTCTGTCCGCTGTGCTGATCGGCGACGCGGACGCCGCGACGGTTCTCGCGGAAGTGGCGCTGCCGGGGGCGATCCGCTCGCAGCAGTCCGCCTATGCCACGCACCCCGCTCTGCTCGACGCCTGCTTCCAGTCCGTGATCGTCGCGCCCGAGGTGCAAAAGGCCGCCGACGGAGGTCTGCTGTTGCCGGTAGGGGTGCGCCGGCTGCGCAACTACCACTCGACGCGCAACGCGCAATACTGCCTCACCCGGATCACGTCCTCTCACCCCGGCGAGTGCGAGGCCGACGTCGACGTGCTGGACCAATCCGGAACAGTGCTGCTGAGGATCGAGGGGCTGCGGCTGGCCGGCGGAACCTCCGAGCGCGAACACGCCCACCGGCTGCTCAACGAGCGCTTGTTGACCATCGAATGGGAGTCCCGCGAACTGCCCGAGGCGGTGCAGAGCGAGTCGGGATCCTGGCTTGTGCTCAGCGCGTCCGGCGGTCACGACCGGATGGCGGCACAACTCGCCGAGCACTTGAATTCCCCTGCGGCGCAATGCGCCGCGGTGTCGATGCCCCTCGGATCGGTGGACATCGCGCGGCTGCGTTCGCTGCTCTCCGGTGACGGTCAGACCGCCGCCAACGGTCATGGGGCCCTCAAGGGACTGACCGGTGTCGTCGTGGTGACCGCGGCCACCGATGACCGCTCGGACGACCCGCAGGGGCGCCGACGCGGCCGGGACTACGTGTCCTGTCTCGCGGCTATCGCCCGTGAGCTCTCGGAGCTGCCCGGAGAATCGCCGCGGTTGTTCGTGGTGACCCATAACGCCGCGACGGTGACCGCCGGCGACGTGGCGAACCTGGCGCAGACCGGGCTGCGCGGGCTGATGCGGGTGATCGATGCGGAGCATCCGCATCTGCGGGCCACCCAGGTCGACGTCGATGACGCCACCGATCCGGAAAACGTTGTGCTGCAACTGAAGAGCGGATCGGAAGAAGACGAGACCGCCTGGCGTGACGGTCGCTGGTACACCGCCCGGCTGCGGCCCGGTCCGCTTCGTCCGGCCGAGCGGCGGACCACCGTCGTCGAACACGAGCGTGACGGCATGCGGCTGCGGATCCGCACTCCCGGTGATTTGGAATCGCTGGAGTTCACCGCGTTCGACCGGGTGCCGCCAGGACCCGGCGAGATTGAGGTCGCGGTCGCCTCGTCGACCATCAACTTCGCCGATGTGCTCGTCGCGTTCGGCCGCTATCCGACGTTCGAGGGTTACCAACAACAGTTGGGCGGCGACTTCGCCGGCGTGGTGAGCGCCGTCGGGCCGGGCGTCACCGAGCACGACGTCGGCGACCGCGTCGGCGGGGTGTCCCGCAACGGATGCTGGGGCACCTTCGTCATCGCCGACGCCCGGCACGCGGTCACCCTGCCCCCCGAGGTGCCGCTGGAAGACGCCGCCGCGGTGGCGACCGCGTCGGCGACCGCCTGGTACGGCCTGCACGACCTGGCCCGCATCGCACCCACCGACAAGGTGCTGATCCACTCCGGCACCGGAGGCGTCGGGCAGGCGGCCATCGCGATCGCCCGGGCCGCGGGTTGTGAGATCTTCGCGACCGCGGGCAGCCCGCAGCGCCGGCAACTGTTGCGCGACATGGGCATCGAACACGTCTACGATTCGCGCAGCACGGAATTCGCCGACCAGATTCGCCGTGACACCGACGGGTACGGCGTCGACGTGGTGCTCAACTCGCTGCCCGGCGCCGCGCAGCGCGCGGGCATCGAGCTGCTGGCCCTGGGCGGGCGGTTCATCGAACTGGGCAAGCGTGACATCTACGGCGACAGCCATCTCGGGCTGTTCCCGTTCCGCCGCAACCTCTCGCTGTTCGCCGTCGACCTGGCGCTGCTGACCTTCAGTCACCCGCACACCATCCGGCGCTTGCTGACCACTGTGTACCAACGCACCGCGGCGGGCGAATTGCCGTTGCCGCGCACCACGCGCTATCCGATCCACGACGCGGCCGCGGCGGTGCGCCTGGTCGCCGCCGCCGGCCACACCGGCAAGGTGGTGCTCGACGTGCCGCGCGCGGGCAGCAGCGTGGCAGTCGTGCCCCCGGAAAACGTCCGGCCATTCCGCGCCGACGGCGCCTACATCATCACCGGCGGGAACGGCGGCCTGGGCCTGTTCCTGGCCGGAGAGATGGCCACGAGTGGCGGCACAACGGGTTGCGGTCGAATCGTGCTCAACTCCCGCACACAACCCAACGAGCAAGCGCGCCAAGCCATCGAGCGCCTCCGCGCCGCGGGGGCCGACATCGCGGTCGAGTGCGGCGACATCGCCGACCCGCGCACGGCCGAGCGCCTAGTGGCGTGCGCGACGGCTACCGGGCTACCGGTGCGGGGGATACTGCACGCGGCGGCCGTCGTCGAGGACGCCACGCTGGCGAACGTCACCGATGATCTCATCGACCGATGCTGGACGCCAAAGGTCCACGGCGCGTGGAACCTTCACCACGCCACCGTGGGTGAGCCCCTGGATTGGTTCTGTTTGTTCTCGTCGGCCGCCGCGCTGGTGGGTTCGCCGGGGCAGGGCGCCTACGCCGCCGCCAACAGCTGGCTGGACGCGTTCGCGTTATGGCGCCGCGGTCAGGGGCTGCCGACCACCGCGATCGCGTGGGGGGCATGGTCGGAGGTCGGCCGCGCCACCGCCCTGGCCGAAGGTGCCGGGATCGCGATCAAGCCGGCCGAGGGTTTCCGCGCGTTCGAGACGCTGCTGCGCTACGACCGCCCCTACTCCGGCTACACGCCGATCATGGGCACGCCGTGGTTGACCTCCTTCGCGCAACGCAGCCGCTTCGCCGAAGCGTTCGGATCGATTGGACAGGGCAAACCGGACACGGGCAAGTTTCTCGCCGAGCTGCGAACTATGCCGCGTGAGGAATGGCCGTCGGCAATCCGGCGGCTGGTATCGGGCCAGATCAGCCTATTACTCCGGCGCACAATCGATCCGGATCGCCCGCTCTCCGACTACGGCCTGGACTCGCTGGGCAACCTGGAACTGCGGACCCGCATCGAAACCGAGACGGGCGTGCGCATCAGCCCCACCAAGATCACCACGGTTCGCGGTTTGGCGGACCACCTTTACGACGAGCTGGCGGATCTGGAAGCGGCACCGTCACCCTCTTGACTCAGCGGCTCGCTAGCCGCCGTAGGCCGGGCGCGGCATCCTGAAGATGCGACGACCGTTGCGCAACACCGGAACCCCGCTCGCCTGGCCCGCGGTGCGTACCGCCGGCACGCCCCCGAGCCCGGTGGAGGGGTCGGGAGTGGAAGTCGAGAAAGCCCGAAACACGTTGTCCGGCAACGATATTCTACCCTCAGCGACGACGGGCGCCGGATTCGCCGCTGTCCACGTCTGCGGAACGGAGAGTTTGCCCACCAGGGCGGCCCGGCCCACACTGCCCAGCGCCGGACCGCGGACGGCCGCGATGTCCGGCACAACGGGCACAGCGCCCTCCGCGGCCTTGGCCGCCTGGATATCGGACAAGTCCAGCCCGTACCCCAACTGCCCCCACCCCAACAAGGTGCGGGCCCCCGCCAGAAACGTCTGTCCCGGTGTGGTGACGACCGTGTTGAAGTTCCCGACCGAATCGATCAGGGACAGACCGGATCCGGAAGCGGACCCTCCGGAGGGGTCGGCCGAACCGGCCGTGGGCAAACTCGAGGCGAGCGCGGCCCGGGCCTGCCCCGCGGACGTGCTCGCCGCCTGGTTGACCGCAGCGGCCTGGGCCGATTGGCCGTGCGCATTCGTCGTCCGGGGCGGCTGGGTGAACGGCGTCAAAGTGCTGGCGGCCGATGACGATGCGGCATAGCCGTACATGGCGGTGGCATCCTGCGCCCACATCTCGGCGTATGTGGTCTCCGTGGCCGCGATCGCTGCCGCGTTCTGTCCGAAGAAGTTGGTTGCGATCAGGGTGAGGAGCTGAAGTCTATTGGCGGCGACCGCATGTGGCGGCACCGTCGCGGCGAATGCCGCCTCATAGGCGGCTGCCGCGGCGCGTGCTTGCGCGGCGGCCTGCCCGGCCTGAGTCGCCGTGGTGGACGCCCACGCCACATACGGTTCGACCGCGGCGGCCATAGCGGTCGAAGCATCGCCGGACCACGCGCGTCCGCGCAGTTCCGAAAGCGTGGCGGAGTAGCCGGCGGCGTGGGACTCGAGTTGCGCTGCCAGTGCGTCCCACGCCGAAGCGGCGGCCGACATCGGGGCCGAACCCGGCCCGGCATACATTCTGGCCGAATTGATCTCGGGTGGCAGCGCCCCGAAATCAAACATCGGCGGTCCTTTCTGAACAAGCGCAGGCGCGGTCGCTGCGGGTGGTGCCCGCACGGAAGGGTGGAATTACCGGCTAACCGCCGGCGGACGGACGCGGCATCTTGAATTGGCGCGGCGCCACGCGCAGGACGTTGTTGACCGAGGGCCGCGACAACAGACCCGACGAGGCACCGGCGCCCGCGGCGGGCGCCCCGTTCCACACGTTGCTCGCCGGGCCTTCGTGCCACGACGGCCCACCGTCGAGCTCGGTGTCCGACAACCAGTGCGCCTCGGCAACGCTGGTGACCGCCGGGTTGGTCGCCGCCCAGCTTGGCGGGACGGACAATCGACCGACCGCGCTCGCGCCGCCCGTGCTCGCCAGGGTCGGACCGGCCACCCCTACCGCGCCGGTCGAAGCGGTGGCCGCCGCCGTGGGGGCCGCGGCGGACTTGAGGGCCTCACTCGCGGCCTGAAGGTTGGCGCGGAAAGCCCCGGTGCCGAAGGTTCCCGCCGACGTGACCGTTCGGCTCATGGCGTCGCCGAGGTTCACCGGCGCCGTCAGCGTGTTGAAATCGTCGACGGCGTCGAGCGCGGAGCCTGTCGAAGGAGTGCTTGGCGGTGGTGTTTCGGAGAGGTTTTGCAACTTCTGCGGCACGCTCGACATCGTCCGGGAGAGTGTGGCCTGGGATTGCGTCGCGGCCGAGTTGTCGGTGGCTTGGGCCACCGCGGCCGTTTGGGCGGGTTGGCCGTCAGCGTTGGTGGTCTGCGGCGGCTCGTCGAACTGTGTCAGCGTGGTCGCACCCGACGATGAGGCGGCGTAGCCGTACATGGCGGCCGAATCCTGCGCCCACATCTGCTCATAGGCGCCCTCGGTCGCCCCGATCATCGCGGTGTTCTGCCCCAGAAGGTTGCTCGCGACCAGTTGTGCCAACAGGGTGCGGTTGGATGTGACCAGGGCAGGTGGCACGGTCGCCCCGAACGCCGTCTCGTAGGCGGCCGCCGCGGCCCGGGCCCGGCCTGCGGCCTCCTCGGCTTGTGCCCCCGTGGCCGCCAGCCACGCCACGTACGGGGCGGCCGCGGTGGCCATCGCCGCCGAGGCGCTGCCGGTCCAACTTTCGCCCTCCAGCTGGGCGATCACGGCGGAGTAACCGCGCGACGCGGTCTCCAGTCCGTTGGCCAGCACGTCCCAGGCGGCCGCCGCGGCGATCATCGGCGCCGAACCGGGACCGGCGTACATTCGGGTCGAATTGATTTCTGGCGGCAGGGCCCCGAAATCGAGCATTCGTACTTCCTCTTCGTCAGTCGGCCCGGGGCCGGCTGGCGGTGACCCCGGGACCGTCGGATCTGAACGCGCTAGCTGTCCGGGCGACGACGGCTTCGTGCGTTGCGGCCCAGGCGTGTCGACGAGCAGGCAATGGCAAGCGAGTCAACGGACTTAATCATCGGAATGTTAAATGAAATTTACTTGGCGTTTACTGCCGCCCGCGCGCAGCCCCTTTTGCTGCAAATTTGCCAGCGACGTGACGGTATGTTCGCCGGGATCGTGGACGATCGATTTCCAGCGCGGTTATGGTGGGCCTGGTCGCCGCCGCGTCGTGGCGCATGAGTGCCCGCAGCGGCGCCGCGGCAAATTTTTCTCTGCCTGAGTAAAACCCGACGACCAGGCTTCGACGGCCGTAACCGGTTGACGCACTAGCGATCGACGGCTGACGCCACCGGCGGGCCAGGGTTTCGAACTGTGCGCCTCAGCGTCGGTGAGTACCGCCGCCGGGATAGCAAACGCGAGCCGTCCGTTGCGGCTCGGCGAAGACCGCGCCGTCCGACTTCGCTCAGCCTCCACATTTTCGTTTGCTGGCTGCCCCGGTCCGGGGACCGGGGCGCCGCGATCCCGGCACCAGAAAACTCCCGTAAGTTGACCATCTTTACTTGTAGGCTGGTTCTAATCGGGTTTGATTGATAAGCAATACGGTGAAGGTGTGTGGCGGCGGCGCCGTAGCTGCGCATCGCAAGGGTTGCTGCCGGACCGAGGTGATGGCCGGGCCGCTACCGACTTCGTTGCGAACAGGATCTGGATATGTCGAACAACATCACCTGGCACGAACACAAGATCAGCCGCGGCGAGCGCGAGGAACTCAACGGCCACCAGGGCTGCGTCATCTGGTTCACCGGGTTGAGCGGTAGCGGCAAGAGCACGGTCGCCAACATCGTCGAGCAAAAGCTCTACGAGCGGGGCATTCGGAGCTATCTGCTGGACGGCGACAACGTCCGCTACGGGCTCAACGCCGGCCCGGAGCTGCTCGAGGAGCGCCACGGGGCCGAGTTCGCCAAGCGGTTCGGGCTGGGATTCTCCGCCGAGGACCGTGAGGAGAACATTCGCCGCATCGGCGCGGTCGCGAAGCTGTTCTGCGAGGCCGGGGTCATCGCTTTGACGGCCTTCATCAGCCCGTACGTGCGTGACCGCGACGCGATCCGGGCCACGCTGGGCGAGGGTGATTTCCAGGAGATCTTCATCGACACCCCGATCGAGGTCTGCGAACAGCGCGATCCCAAAGGCCTCTACAAGAAAGCCAGGGCCGGCGAGATCAAGGGGTTCACCGGGATCGACGACCCCTACGAGGCCCCGGCGCGCCCGGAGTTGCGGCTCGAGGGCGGAACGAAGGACGCGGACACGCTGGCCGACGAGGTGATCGCCCATCTCGAGCGGGCAGGAGTCATCCGGCCTCCCGACCGAACTCAAGACGGCCCGGAGAGGAACACGGCATGAGCTACACGGGCCATAATGGCAAGCCGATCGTGGAGCGGGTGGCCACGGACAACGCGACCGGTCGGATCGAGGGCTTGCCGCGCGTTCCGGTATCGAAGGCCACCGCGCACGAGGTCATCAGCCTTTCCTACGGCTTCTTCACCCCGCTGACCGGCTTCATGGGTCGTCACGAGGTCGACGGGACCTTGGACAACTTCGCGCTGCCGGACGGGACGCTGTGGAGCATTCCGATCGTCTTCGACATGTCCGCCGACGACATCGCGAAGCTCGACATCAGGGAAGGCGCCAGCGTCGTCCTCGATTATCTCGGCGCCCCCATGGCCGTCTTCGACGTCACCGAGATCTACGAGTACGACCTCGAGCGTATGGCCGAAAAGACCTACGGCACTACCGATTCCCGGCATCCCGGCGTGAAGAAGACAATGGGCTACGCTAACCGCTTCATCGGCGGGGATATCACGCTGATCAACGAACCCGTTTTCAACGAGCCCTTCAAAAGCTTCTGGCTCACCCCGAAGCAGCACAAGGACGCCCTGGCCCAGCGGCACTGGCAGCGGGTGGTCGCCCATCAGACCAGAAACGTTCCGCACACCGGCCACGAGGCGTTGATGAAGCAAGCGTGGCTGGCCGCGAACGAGGACCAGCCGGTCGACAACCTGAACACGGGCGTGCTGGTGAATGCCATCATCGGCCAAAAGCGCGTGGGCGATTACATCGACGAGGCAATCCTGTTGGCGCAGAACGCGCTACGCACGAGCGGCTATTTTCGCGAGAACGTGCACATGGTGTCCTTCACGCTGTGGGACATGCGCTATGCCGGGCCACGCGAGGCGATCTTCCACGCCATCCTGCGGACGAACCTGGGCTGCACGCATCACATGTTCGGGCGAGATCACGCGGGTGTGGGCGATTTCTACCACCCGTACGACTCCCAGAACATCCTCAAGCAACACCGCAACCAGCTCGGCATCAAGCCGGTCTTTCTGCGGGAAAACTGGTATTGCCCGGTCTGTTTGGAGGTCACCAACTCCGCTCTGTGCGGCCACGACTCACAAGCCCAGAGTTTCAGCGGCAGCCTGATACGAAGCATCCTGACGGACGAAGTCAAGCCGACGCAGAAGGTGATGCGGCACGAGGTGTTCGAGGTCGTGATGGAGTGCGCCGCCAAGCATGGCCAGGGTTCGCCGTTTGTCACCGAGGAGTATTTGCGGGACAGACGGCCGGTCTTCACGCTCAACCAATTGGAGGGTTCGTGAGCAGCGACGACAAACAGATCAAGGTCAACGTCTGGATCAACGAGGAGCGCTTGGAGGCGTTGTCGAACGCCGGGATGGCCGACCTGGCAAACGAGGCTTTCGCGGGAATGAAGCTGCTGGAGATTTACACCACCGAAGAGCAGAAAAACACCGTCCTGCAACGCTATCCGGGGTCCAAGTACGATTCGGCCACCACGCGGTCCATCGAGTTGTTGCCCAAGCAGGCCAAGGACAGGCTGTTAGAGCTGTCGATCGCGATGCATTCCACCGGTCCGGAGGTGATGGGCCGCTTCCTCGAGGAAACGAAGCCCTGAGCTCAAAGATCGGCTAGGCCGACCGCCAGCAGGACAAGCCCGACCGCGGCGAGCAGTGCGGCAACCTCGATGCGACGCCGCGACCGTATCCAATCCTGCAGCGCTGTCATCGCCGCGCGCGTTGACGTTGGCGCCAACAGGTAAGCGACCAGGGGAATTTCGACAAGTGCGAACGCCACGACGTTGAACATCAGCAGCGTGCCCAATTGCGTCATCACGGGCGCGCCCGACGCCAGGATGACCGCCAGGGCGGCCAGATAATCCACCGACGGCAGCGCGATGCCGAGGCCCGCGACGGCGGCGACCCACAGGGAACGTCCGTTGAGCAGCCGTCGGGCCCGAGTCGTCAGCCAGGCGGGGCCGGCACTGTCGCTGTCGCCGTCGGGAGGAACGCGGCGGGATCCGCGCCGCCGGTCCGCGACGATCTTCGCCGCCAGTCCCGCGGCCGCCAAAAGCGCCAGCGCACCGATGAGGATCTGCACCCGGGGCAGGGTGAAGTAGGTCGAGTGCAGCAGTACCCGCCGGAGGAGGAACAAGACGGTCGCACCTACCGTCAACCCCATCGCGAACCCGCCGGCCAAAAAAGCGAGCAATTGCATCAGCGGTCTGGGGCGATTCAGCATCAGCACCGTCATGCCGATCCGGAACGGCTCCAGGCTCACGGCAAAGGCCATCACACCGATGGTGAACAACATCGAGATATGGGTCCGGTCAGGCGTCCAGCCGGGCGAACTGTTGCCGCCGGTACTGCTCGACACACGCGGCCCGCCGGATCTTGCCGCTCGTCGTGGTGGGAATCGATCCCGGTGGCACCAGCACGAGATCGGCGACGTTGAGCCCGTGCGAGTTCGAAATCGCCGCGGTCACATCGTTCTTGACGCCCTCAAGGCTGCGCAGCGTGTCCTCGCCGGAATCTGCGGGCTTCTTCAGTTCGATGATGGTCACCAATTTCTCGGTCTCGTCTACCGGCACCGAGATCGCCGCGACGCGGCCCCCGGTGATCGCCTGCACCGTCGACTCGATGTCGTCGGGATAGTGGTTGCGGCCGTACACGATCAGCAAATCCTTCATCCTGCCCACGATGAACATCTCGCCGTCGCAAACGAAGCCGAGATCACCGGTGCGCAGCCACGGGCCCTCGGGGGTGTCCGCCGACGGGTTGGCCAGGACGGCGCCGAAGGTGCGCTGCGTTTCCTCCGGCTTTTGCCAGTAGCCGTCGGACACGTTGTCGCCGTTGACCCAGATTTCACCGACCGCTCCGTCCGGGCACTGAATTCTGGTGTCCGGATCCACGATTCGCACCGTCGGCGACGTCGGTGTCCCGTAGCTCAGCAGCGGCGAGCCGGTCTGTGTCGGGCACTGCCGGGCCTTGCCCTCGGACAGCTTCTCCGGCTCGAAGTGGACGACCTTCGGGGCGCCGGCCTGCGCGCGGCTGGCCACGTAGACGGTCGCCTCCGCCAGGCCGTAGGAGGGTTGCATCATGTCTTCGCGAAAGTTGTACGGGGCGAACCGCTTACAGAACCGGTCGAGCGTTGCGGGATGGATCCGTTCGGCGCCGCTCACGATGCTGATGATGTTGCCCAGGTCGAGTCCGGTCATGTCCGCGTCCGTCGTCTTGCGCGCGGCGAGTTCGAAGGCGAAGTTCGGTGCGGCCGAGAAGACCGGATTGGGCTGGGCCATCGCCGCGATCCACCGTGCGGGCCGTTGCAGGAATGCGACCGGGCTGGTCAGAAGACCGGGATAGCCGCCCAGGATGGGAGCGATGACGCCCTGCATCAGGCCCATGTCGTGGTAGAAGGGCAACCACGACACGCACACGCTGTCGCGCGGGGCCACGCCATTGAAGTCCGGGAAGTAGGCAGCCATCAGCTGCTGGAAATTCACCTGAAGGTTGCGGTGCGAGACCATGACTCCGGCCGGGAGGCGAGTGGAGCCCGACGTGTACTGCAGGTACGCGGTGCTCGGGGCGCCGCTGATGCGGATGCTCGGCGGATTCGGATCGTCGAGGCCCAGCGAGTCGACCTCGATGAGGACCGGGGTTGCTCCATCCGGTCGCCGCAGGTGATCGCGGATGGCCGCGGCGGCGGTGGAGGTGGTGAGGACGACGGCCGGGCTGGTGTCGGCCAGGACGGCACCGACCCGCTCGTCGCGAGTGCCGGGCTGCGGAACCAAGAGCGGAACCGCGATCAGACCGGCCTGTATCGCGCCGAGGAACGCCACGATGTAGGGGAGGCCTTGGGGGGCAAGGATCACGGCCCGGTCCCCGCTGCCGCCGTGCCGCATGACCTCGTGCGCAACATTCATGGTCCGTCGATACAGCTGTGCCCACGTCAGCGATTCGGTGACGCCCGCCCAGTCCTGCTCGTAATCGGTATAGCGGAAGGCTAAATCGTCGGGCTGCAGACCGGCGCGTTCCCGCAGGAGGGAGACGACGGACGAATGTTGCATGCGGGCTAGGTTACCGCTTCGGCTCTTTCGCGTACGACGGTCGTGCGTGGTCGCCGCGCGGGCCGAAAACCGAGAAACCGTCGCGGGTCGAACACCGTATGCCGCTTATGTTTTCGGGTCCGCATCCCAGGTTCTCGGCATCATCGGCGTGCGGGGGCCTTCGTCGAACTCGTCGATCACGAGCGCACTCAATCCCGCCGGTGCGGTGGCGGACTTCGTGGGGATGGTTCCGGCGAACCCCATCGCCGGAGCGGGCCGGTCCGAGGCCGTCGTCGCCGGCTCGGGCTCGAGATCCATGTATTCGTACCCGCGGCCCGGTTGAATGACCTTGACCCGCTGCCGGCGCTTCTTCGTCGCATCTTCCTCCGGCAGTGCCACCGCTTCGGCCTCGGCGGCGTCGGCGGCCGCCGCCCTGCGCGCGCGGGCGCTGGTGCTCGCGGCCCTGCGCGCATCCGCGGCCAGGCCACCGACCATGTAGCCCAGGCTCTGCATCGCGGCGGCCGGCGGTCCCGCTGGTGTGGGGGGCGGGGCGCCGGGCGCGGTCGGGGCGGGCGCCGCCGCGGGTGCGTTGGCCGGGGTCGGTGCGGGGGCCGGCGCCGGGGCAGGTGTGGGGGGCGGGGTGGGTGCCAGCGCCACCGGGACGAGCGCCGGGGCGGGGATGAACGGGACCGGGATGGCGTGCAGTCCGGCCAGACCCGTCAGGCCCGCCAGGCCCCCGATCAAGGTCGGGACCACCAACGGAACCACGGCGACGGTCAGCAGCGGCACAATGAGCGGGATCAGCACGATCATCTGCTCGAGCAGCGTCTTGATCAGCGCGATGGTGTCGGTGATGACCGTGCCGATCACTTCGATGGTCGTGAACAGTATCGTCCAGGCGATCGTCGCGGGGTTGCCCGAGGCGAACGCCGCGGCGAGGTCCGCGGCGACGAAGCTGAACATTTGCGCCAGATAGCCGAAGTACGAACCGAAATCCATCGGGTAGCCGAGGGCGAACGCGATGTTGAACGGGTTCAGGAAGCTCAGCGGGTTGCCCAGTGACGGCAGCCACGGGTCGAAACCGGAAAACAGAGACTGGAAGAACGGGTTGTTCATCAGCTGGTCGATCAACGGCTGGATGTATCTGTTGTAGAAGTCGACGAACCCGGTCTGCTCCAACCAGTCCATCCACTGGTTCTGGGTGTCCGGGGGATACGACGACTGCTCCGCCGTGGCCGCCAGTGCGGTGGCATTCATGACCTCGGGAGCCGGCTCGGCCGGCGGCGCGGTGGCCACCGCCGCGGTCGCAACACCCTCGTAGGTGCTCATCACGGTGGCCGCCTGGACCCACATCCGCGCATAGTCGGCTTCGTTCACCGCGATCGGAATGGTGTTGATGCCAAAGAAATTCGTCGCCGTCAAAACGGCGTGGGTGGCGTGGTTGGCGGCTAGCTCCGGCATCGTCGGCATGGTCGCGAGGGCCACGGTGTAGGCAGTCGCGGCGATGTCCTGCTGGGCGGCCATGGTCGCGCTGTCGGTGCTCGCCTGCACGAGCCAGGCCAGGTAGGGCGCATGCGCGGCCACGTACTCCACGGCCGTCGGGCCGTCCCAGCTGCCGGCTTGCACGGCGGCCAGCAGCGCGGTCAGCTCGTCGGCCGACTCGGCGTATTGGACGCTCAGCGAGCTCCACGTCGCGGCGGACGCCAGCAGCGGGCCGGGGCCCGGTCCGCTGCTGAGCAGCGTCGAATGCACCTCCGGAGGGGAAGCCATCCAGATTGGGGCGGTCATCGCTGGCCGCCGCTGGCGGTGATGACGCGCAGGGCGCGTGCATCGGTGGGATCAGAGTGGGCGCGGCAGCGCGGCGCCAGATCGGTGGCAGCGTTGACGGCCACCCATGCCGGACGAAACATGGACGTTGACAGCTCTCTCGGGGTACACCCGCCCCGGGTCGCAGTACGCGATGACGCGAGTGTCCTGGCTCTCGGATCGCCGCTCGCCTCGCCTTCCAGCTTTTCAGCCGTGGCCGTTGAGGGTCGCTCCCCGATGACAGTGGCGGGACCGCGCCGGATTCGCACCGGCTTCCTGCGTCGTCATCACCTTACGGAGTGACATTGTTGCATCCGCTGAGAGCAAATGTCGTCAAATCGTCCGCGGCTGGTCGTTGCGGCCACCGTGTTTCGCGTCAGCGCCGTTCCAGGATGCGTAGTCCCAGCGAGAACAGCAGCCGAACCTCGGGATCGGCCAGCGAGGTCGACAGCAACTTCTCGATCCGCCGCACGCGGTAGCGAACCGTATTCGGATGGACCCGCAGGGCCTGCGCGGCCGCGGCGATGTCGCCGAAGGCGTCCAGGTAGGTCCGCAGCGTTTCCGCCAGCACCGGATCGTCGTCGCCCAGTTGCACGATCCGCGGATCGATCAGGCGTTCGTCGCTGCCGACCAGGGTCACGATTTCGTCGACCAGGACGGCGGTGCGCGCTTCGGCCAGCGACGTCACCTGCCCGAACGAAATGGGGTGGCGCTCAGCGCTGTCCAGTACCCGGTCCACCTCGAGGCGCGCCGCGGCGACCCCGGTCAGCCCCGCGACCGGCGCCGCGATGGCTGCCCGTAGCTGCACCCCGAGCTCGGTGCGCATGGCGCCGATGGTGCCGCGCACCCAGGAGGTCACCGACCGGTTCTGCGCCCGGGCCTGGGTTTGGGGAAGCAGCACATACGTTCGTGAACCATTCGAGGCCACCTGGGCGTCGCGTCGGAAGGCGCTGGCGCTCAGTGCAATAACGTCGGCGAGCCGAGGGTGTCCGGCCGAACTGTCGGCGGCGTCCCAACCGATCAGGGCCGCGGTCGCGTCGGTGGCCAGACCGAGTTCGCGGGCGATGGCGGCCGCGTCGGCGGGTTCGTCCGCCAGGCCCAGCAGTTGCTGGACGCGCCGGGTATGGGTGGACGGGCGGGCCGCCAGTCGCCACATGACGCGGGCGGCCAGCACCGCGGCACCCCGCAACATCTCCTCGGCGTCGTCGGCCAGCGGCCGTGATCCCCGCTGCACCCAGATGGTTCCGGCGAACACCGGCGGATGGCGGGCATCGGTCGCGGGCTGGTGGATTCCGATGGCCAGCCGCGGGCGCAGCCCCAGCTCGGGCCGCTCGTCGACGCGGACGACCTGGGTGCCCGATCGCAGCGCATCGAAGATGCCCCACTGGCCGATCCATTCCAGATGTTCGGGTGGGCCGGCCCTGCCCAGGATGGACAGGCGGCGCAACTCGTCGGCTTCGTCGTTCGAGGCCGAATAGGCCAGGACGTGGGATTGCGCGTCCTCGATGCTGACCATGCCGTGGATGCGGTCGGCGAGCGACTGCGCCAGCCCGAACAAGTCGGTGCCCGAGTCGTCCATCGCATCGGCACGGTCGCCGTGGTGTGCGAGGACGTGATTGACCAACTGGTAGAGGCGTTCCCACCGGGCGCGCGGATCGACGGCCACCACGGCAGAGCCCGCCGCGACGGCCGTGTCCACCAGTGCGGCGGAGGGCTCTTTGACGAAGATGGCCACGGGTACGCGCTCGCGCGCCTGCCTACCCATCCATCGCATCGCCTCGTCGTCGGCAACCCCCACCAGGAAGAAGACGTCCGCGGAACCCGCCGCGGGCGCGAGGCCCAGGCGCACGTCGTCGGGGTCGATGAGCGCGGCCGAACATACCGGGACGTCCAGCCCTCGGGGGGCCTCGGCAAGGCTGACGAGGGTTGCGTCCAGCGCGAGCAACAGCTGACCCAATCCCACACCGGCCATGTTGTTCGATTCTACTATGTGTCCAACGGTGTCTTGTCCGATCGGCTAATTCTCTGTGTGGTCGGCGCGAGGACCCTGGCGTTTATGGACGCGATCACTGGATTTTCTGAGGTGCCGACGCCAGCAAATGAGCCGGTCCACGACTATGCGCCGCGCTCCCCGGAGCGCACCCGGCTGCGCGCCGAACTGGCCGCGCTGGCCGATCACCCGATCGACCTCCCCCACGTCATCGACGGTCACCACCGGATGGGCGATGGTGAGCGCATCGACGTCGTCCAGCCGCACCGGCACGCCGCGACGCTGGGCACCCTGACCAACGCCGTGCACGCCGACGCGACCGCGGCGATCGACGCCGCGATGACCGCGAAAAGCGCGTGGGCGGCAATGCCGTTCGATGAGCGTGCGGCGGTGTTTCTGCGCGCAGCCGACCTACTGGCCGGGCCGTGGCGGGAGAAGGTCGCCGCCGCGACGATGCTTGGCCAGTCCAAGTCTGCCTATCAGGCCGAGATCGACTCGCCGTGCGAGCAGATCGATTTCTGGCGATTCAATGTGGCGTTCGCGCAACAGATCCTGGCGCAGCAACCGATCAGCGGGCCGGGCGAGTGGAACCGCAGTGAGTACCGTCCGCTGGACGGCTTTGTGTACGCGATCACGCCGTTCAACTTCACCTCCATCGCCGGCAACCTGCCGACCGCGCCCGCGCTGATGGGCAACACCGTGGTGTGGAAGCCCTCGATCACCCAGACGTTGTCGGCCTATCTGACCATGCAGCTGCTCGAGGCCGCCGGTCTGCCGCCCGGGGTGATCAACTTGGTGGCCGGCGACGGCTTCGCGGTTTCCGATGTGGCGCTGGCCGATCGGCGGCTGGCGGGCATTCACTTCACCGGATCGACGGCCACGTTCCAGCGGCTCTGGTATCAGGTCGGCACCAATATCGGCCACTACCACAGCTACCCGCGTCTGGTGGGCGAGACCGGCGGCAAGGACTTCGTGGTCGCTCACGCGTCCGCGCGTCCGGATGTGTTGTGCACGGCACTGATTCGCGGCGCCTTCGACTACCAGGGACAGAAATGCTCGGCGGCGTCACGGGCCTTCATCCCGCAGTCGGTGTGGCGCCGGATGGGTGATGATTTCCTGGGGGAGACGGCTTCGTTGCTCTACGGCGACGTCACCGATCTCACCAACTTCGGCGGCGCGCTGATCGACCGGCGCGCCTTCAATAAGAATGTCGACGCCATCGAGCGGGCGAAGGGCGCGCCACGCGTCACCATCGCCGTCGGCGGCGAATACGACGACCGCGAAGGGTATTTCGTGCGCCCGACGGTGTTGTTGTCCGACGATCCGACCGACGAGTCGTTCGCGACCGAATACTTCGGTCCGCTGCTGTCGGTGCATGTGTACCCCGACGACGATTACCAGAGCATCCTCGACGTCGTCGACCGCGGCTCCCGGTACGCCCTGACCGGCGCGGTCATCGCCGACGACCGGGAAGCCGTGCTGACCGCCCAGCAGCGGCTGCGGTTTGCCGCCGGGAACTTCTACATCAATGACAAGCCGACCGGCGCCGTCGTCGGGCGCCAACCTTTCGGGGGCTCGCGCGGCTCGGGCACCAACGACAAAGCCGGATCGATGCTGAACCTGTTGCGCTGGACGTCGGCTCGCACCATCAAGGAGACGTTTGTCCCGGCGACCCGACACAGCTACCCGCACATGGGCGCCGACTGATGGCCGGACTGTTCGCGAGCACCCTGCGCCCGGTGATCATGGCGACTGCGCGCGGCGACGTCGTGCGCCGTGCCGTCCAGCGGTTGCCGATCACCCGCCGTGTTGTGCGCCGCTTCGTCCCTGGGGAGACGATCGGATCCGCGCTGAATGCTGTTGCTTTGCTGCGTGATTCGGGCCGCTTTGTCAGCGTCGACTATCTGGGCGAGGACGTGACCAACACCGACGCCGCCGATGCGGCGGTGCAGACCTACCTGGATCTGATCGAAAGGCTGGGCCACCTCGACGCCGGGGGTGGCATGGTGCGGCCGTTCGAGGTCTCGGTCAAGTTGTCGGCGCTGGGGCAGACGCTGGGGCGCGACGGGCACAAGATCGCGAGGGAGAACGCGTGGTCGATCTGCGATGCGGCCCGGCGCGCGGGTGTGTGGGTGACGGTGGACGCGGAAAACCACACCACCACCGAGTCGACGCTGTCCATCGTGCGCGATCTGCGGGTCGAGTTCCCTTGGCTGGGCGTGGCTTTGCAGGCGTATCTGCGGCGCACGCTGGGCGACTGCGAAGACTTCGCGGCGTCCGGCGCCCGGGTCCGGTTGTGCAAGGGCGCCTATGACGAGCCCGCATCGGTGGCGTATCGACAGGCCTCCGAGGTGACCGATTCGTATGTGGCGTGCCTTCGGGCGTTGATGAGCGGGACTGGCTATCCGATGGTGGCCTCCCACGATCCGGTGATCATCGATGCGGTGGGCGGCGTTGCCCGCGAATCGTCTCGCGGCGCTGGGGATTTCGAATACCAGATGTTGTATGGCATTCGGGGCGACGAGCAGCGACGCCTCGCCGGCGCGGGTAACCAGCTGCGGGTCTACGTCCCGTTCGGCACGCAGTGGTACGGGTACTTCATGCGGAGGTTGGCAGAACGACCCGCCAACTTGGCGTTCTTCCTGCGCGCGCTGATCGGACGCGGTCGCTGAGCGGGCGGCCGCGTTGAGTGTGAATCGTTGGCGCCGAGTGTGAATCGTGGGCCTTGAGTGGGAACACCGGGCGACGACACGCCGACAATGCCCGCCGAGGATTCACACTGGAGGCCCAGGATTCACAGCCAACGGCCCACCGTTACCCGCGGCGGGGCCGCGGCCGGTCCGCGGCGAAGCCGCGCACCACATGCGCGCGCACGAAATCCGCCGCCACGTCGGGATCGTCCATATCCAGCGTCGAGGACGGCGTGCTGAAGAGCGAGAACAGGATGCGTGCAAACCATTCCCCGGCCGCCTCGACGTCGAGATCCTTGCGCACCTCACCGGTCAGGCGGGCGGCCGACAGATACGGGGCGAAAAACTCGACGCATTCACGCAGCAGCACGGCCGCGTCCTTGGTCAGCAGCAGGCTGACCGCATCCTCGTCGAAGTACTTCTCGGAGGCGATGACTCGTCGCGCCTGGGTGACGAAAACCGCCGCCGAACACAGCTTTTCCTCGAGGCTGCCGCCGCGGTCCATCGCCTTGCTCATCTCGCGATAGAAGCGCTCGGATGCGTGTTCGGCGCACGCCTCGACGATCGCCGCCTTGTCGGGAAAGTATTCGTAGATCGTGCTGCGCGACACCCCGGCCCGCTTGGCGATGTCGACGATCGTCGCCCTTTGCAATCCCTGCCCGCCGAAACACGCGATCGCCGATTCCACGATGAGCTCGCGGGTATCGGCGGTATGCGGCGCCCGAGTCATGGGCCCCCTCAGCCCGCCGGTGCGAGAATCAGCCCGCTGGTGGGCACGCCGGTTCCGGAGGTGACCAGAACGTGCTCGACATTGTCGACCTGGTTGTGCGAGGTGCCGCGCACCTGGCGCACTCCCTCGGTGATGCCGTTCATCCCGTGGATGTACGCCTCGCCCAACAGGCCACCGTTGGTGTTGATCGGAAAATCTCCACCCAGCGACAGCCGCTCGACGGTGGCGAAGTCCTTGGCCTCCCCGCGCCCGCAGAAGCCGAGTTCCTCGAGCTGGGTGAACACGAACGGCGTGAAATGGTCGTAAATGAAGGCGGTTTGGATGTCTTGGGGCTTGAGGCCGGAATCGCGCCACAGCCGCCGGGCCACCACCCCCATCTCCGGGAGACCGGTGATGTCGTCGCGGTAGTAGCTGGTCATCATCTCGCCGTTGTAGGCCGCGCCCTGCGCGGCCGCGGTGATGACCGCCGGCGGCTGCCGCAGATCCCGGGCGCGTTCCGCGCTGGTGACGACGAGCGCGACACCACCATCACTCTCCTGGCAGCAGTCCAGCAACCGCAGCACCGGTTCGACGATCCAGCGCGAATTCTGGTGATCTTCCAACGTGATCGGACGCTCGTAGAACCAGGCGTCGGGGTTTGTCGCCGCATGCTTGCGGTCGACCACTGCGATCCTGCCGAAGTCCTCGTTGGTGACCCCGTACGTCGACATGTACCGCTGGGCGTGCATCGCGACCCAGGCCGCGGGAGTGAGCAGCCCGAACGGCGCGTAATGCGCCATGAACACCGGGGTTTCGGCCATGCTGCGCCCGCTGCCGCCGAACCGGAACCCGGAACGCTCGTTGAAGGCGCGCCAGCACACCACCACGTCGGCGACCCCGCTGGCGACCGCCATCGCCGCGTGCACGACGGTGCCGGCGGCGGCACCCCCGCCGTGGTGCACCCGGGAAAAGAAGCTCAGGTCACCGATGCCGACATTGCGGGCGATGTCGATCTCGTCGCTGGAATCCATGGTGAACGTGACCATGCCGTCAACGTCGCCGGGTGTCAGGCCGGCGTCGTCCAGCGCGGCGCTGACCGCCTCGCACGCCAATTGGAGCTCGCTGCGCCCGGATTCCTTGGAGAACTCCGTCTGGCCGATCCCGACGATCGCGCAGCTTCCGGGAAGGCTGCCCGGACGCGTCCGGCTCACGCGCCCACTCCATCGAGCAGGCTGAGCACCGCCGTGCCCGAGACGTGGTCGCCCAGGCTGTTGGCGCCCGCGAAGGTCACCTCGACAAAATTCTCGCCCCCCGTCCCTTCACTCTTACCGGTGACGCTGCCGGTGAACCGCAGCGGGTCATCGGGAAAACACGGCACGCCCAGGCGAATCGACAGATTCTTGACCATCGCCTCGGGGCCCGCCCAATCGGTGAGGAAGCGCACGCAGTAGCCGTTGGTGGTCAGGATGTTCATGAACAGGTTGGGCGAGCCCTGTTGCTTGGCGTAGTCGCGGTCGTGATGCACCGGCATGAAGTCTCGGGTAGCGATCGCACCGGCGACGATCATCGTTGTGGTGATGGGTATTTCGAGCGGAGTTACCGCGTCACCGACAGAGATGTCTCGCCATTGCAAAGTGCGGTTCGCTGTGGTCGTCATGCCTGTCCTTCCCGGGGCCGGAATTGATGCAGCACCAGGCCGTCATCGAATGTCTGGAAGTAGACCTCTACGGCCAACCCAGGTGTCACATCGGACGGATCGATGCCGGTCAGATTGGACACCAGCCGCACCCCCTCCTCGAGTTCCACCAACGCAACGACGTAGGGATAGTCGAAGAACGGGAACTTGGGTTCGTGCGGCATCACATAGCTGTAGACGGTGCCGCGACCCGACGAATCGATCGCGTCCCACTGCAGCGAACGGCAGTGCGGGCACATCGGGCGGGGCGGATGACGCAGCTGCCCGCAGCCGCCGCAACGCTGGAGTAGGAGTCTGTTCTCCCGCAAGCCGTTCCAAAAGAATTCGGTGTCCGGGGTGATCGCCGGCGCCAGACGGGCCGCCATCAGTTTGCCGGCCTGAATCGCAGCACCCGGAACCGCTGCCGCCCCAACACTTCTCCGTTCTGGTCTGTGTAGGTGGTCAACCAGGTCAGAAAGAAACCGGCGCCCAGCGCGGTTGTCTTCTCGTCTGAGACCGACTCGTAGACAGTCGTCGCGCTGATCTCATCGCCCAGCCGCGGATAACGCTCGATCTCGAACTCCGAATTGGTCGCCACCGTGCTGGTGTAGCCGGCCGCGTCGAGGAATGCTGTTGGGTTGCTTTTGATCTCGATCGGCGCCCCACCGCGTTCTCCGATCCCCTCCAGGATCGGCGAGGGCATCGTCCACGTCTGCAGCATCACCGGCGGCGACACGACGCCGCCGAACCGTGACGAGGCCGCGAACTCCGGGTCGAGATAGACCGGGTTCATGTCGGCCATGGCGTACGCCCAGTGCCGGATCATCGGCTGGTT
Organism: Mycobacterium sp. NTMscope_MAC_269; assembly: GCF_976985695.1. NCBI lineage: Bacteria > Bacillati > Actinomycetota > Actinomycetes > Mycobacteriales > Mycobacteriaceae > Mycobacterium > Mycobacterium sp. NTMscope_MAC_269. The sequence goes on along the minus strand of NZ_OZ335668.1, from coordinate 2,999,025 downwards.
CACCGGGTCCGGTGCCAGCGAGGGTTTTCCGGTGCCACCGGTCGGCTGCCCGACGAGGGCCCGCACCTTGGCACTGACGGATTCTGAGTCGGTCACGTAGCAAGCCCCTCTCGCAGGACACCTTGATCCGACAGATTGATGCGATCTGTCTCGCGAGATGTGTGTACTCCGCGCGGTCTCATGCTGTCAATACAACAGCAAAGCGTCCGAAGAGCCCCGGAATTCGCGCAAATGATGATTGACGGCGGCCGCCGGGGCGGGTACACCAAGTGATCAGATGACCGGAGGAAGCACATGGCCGATTCGCCCGCTCTCGTTCAGACCTATCAGCTCTACATCGATGGTGACTGGGTGGACCCACAAGACGGCCGGTATGACGACATCTCCCCGTCCACCGAGGCCGTGATCGCCGCCGCGCCCGACGCCAGCGTCGCCCAGGTCGGTGACGCGATCGCCGCCGCGCGCCGCGCCTTCGACAGCGGACCCTGGCGCACCATGAGCGCCGAAGAGCGCGCCGGGTGCCTCAACCAGTTGGGCGAGGCGCTGAGCAAACACGCCGACGACTTCTTCGCGCTGTCCCAGGCGGAGTGGGGCTGCGTTTCCAACGAACGCCTCATGCAGATCGACGGCGCGGGGTTCATGTCCCTGCACGCCGCCCAGCTGGCCACCCAGCTGACCGACCAAGAAGTCACCGGGATGGGCGCCGGAACCACATTGCTGCGTCATGCGCCACTGGGCGTCGTGTCGGTGCTGACGCCGTGGAACTTCCCGCACTGCCTCAACGTGATGAAACTCAATCATGCTCTGGCCGCTGGCAATACCGTCGTGCTCAAGCCGTCACCACTGACCCCGCTGGCCGGGTTGGCGCTCGCGCGAATCATCGATGAACACACCGACATTCCGCCGGGCGTGGTCAACGTCGTTACGCCGTCGGGGGTCGAGGCGGCCAGGCTGCTGACCACCGATCCGCGCATCGACATGGTGAGCTTCACGGGCAGCTCGGTGGTCGGCCGCCAGGTCATGTCCGCCGCCGGCGACACGATGAAGCGGATCCTGCTCGAACTCGGTGGCAAGTCCGCCAGCATCGTCCTCGACGATGCGCAGGTCACCGACGAAATGCTGCAGCAGCTGCTGTTCGACTGCTGCTCGCTGCACGCCGGGCAGGCCTGCATCCTGCACAGCCGGCTGCTGCTGCCCGATTCACTGCACGACGACGTCGTCGACCGGCTTGCCGCGCTGGCCCGCGAGGTCAAGGTGGGCGATCCCACCGAACCCGACGTGCAGATGGGTCCGCTGATCAGCGCGGCGCAGCGGGACCGAGTCGAGGCGCACGTCGCCGGTGCGCTCGACGAGGGGGCGACGCTGGTGACCGGCGGTGGTCGTCCGGCCGGCTTGGACGTCGGCTTCTACTTCGAGCCGACGATTCTGTCCGGCGTGGAGCCGAATTTCACTATCGCGCAAGAGGAAGTGTTCGGTCCGGTGTTGACCGTGCTGCGCTACCGCGACGCCGACGATGCGGTCGCCATCGCGAACAACTCGCAATACGGGCTCTCCGGGGCGGTGTGGGGCGGCGACGTCGACCGCGCCGTCGGCGTCGCACGCCGCATCCGCACCGGACAGATCGCGGTCAACGGCTGCGGTCCCGGCGGTGCTCCGTTCGGCGGCTTCAAGCTCAGTGGGCTGGGCCGCGAGGGCGGCGGGATCGGTGGGCTACATCAATACATGGAGCCGATGGCCATCGGCGTTCCCGCGTGACGGGCCCCAGTTCACGAAATGCCGTGCGCCAGAGGTCGTTCCGGCGACGACATGGCGCCTCACCGCGAAGGCCGTCGCGCGCACGCCCGGTACGCCTTTGGTAAACCGCCCGTCCCATGCCAAGCTGCTGACATGGCCATCGAGATCGCCCGCCCCAAGCTCGAAGGAAACGTCGCCGTCGGTGACGACCGCCAGATCGGCTTCGCCGAATTCGGCGATCCGCAGGGCCGCGCGGTTTTCTGGCTGCACGGCACTCCCGGCGCACGCCGCCAGATTCCCACCGAAGCCCGCCTGTACGCGGAGAACCACAAGATCCGGCTGATCGGGCTGGACCGCCCCGGGATCGGCTCGTCGACGCCCCACCGCTACGAGAACATCCGGGCGTTCGCCGATGACCTACGCACCATGGCGGACACGCTCGGCATCGACCAGATGGCCGTCATCGGCCTGTCCGGCGGCGGTCCGTACGCGCTCGCGTCGGCGGCGGTGCTGTCCGATCGGGTCGTCGCGGCCGGCATCCTCGGGGGTGTGGCGCCGTTCCTCGGCGACGAGGGGATCACCAGCGGTCTGATGAATCTCGGCAAGCGGGTGGCGCCGCTGCTGCGGCTGGGCGGCGACCCGCTGCGGATCGGCGCGAGCCTGGTGGTCCGGGCCATCCGTCCGGTCGCGAATCCCGCGCTGTATCTCTACGCCGCGATATCGCCCGAGGGCGACCGGCGCCTGCTCACCCGGCCCGAGTTCGGCGCCATGTTCCTCGACGACCTGCTTAATGGCAGCCGCAAGCAGTTGGCGGCCCCGTTCAACGACATCATCCTGTTCACCCGCGACTGGGGATTCCGGCTCGACGAGGTCAAGGTCCCGGTGCGCTGGTGGCACGGCGACAGCGACCATATCGTGCCGTTCGCCCACGGTCAGCACGTCGTGTCCTTACTGCCCGACTGCGAGCTCATCGTGCTTCCCGGCGAAAGCCATCTCGGCGGGCTGGGCCGCGGCGAGGAGATCCTGTCCACCCTGATGAAGATCTGGGACGAGCGGAAGTGACCTCGCTGGACGCCGGGTAGCCTGCTGACGTGCTGCTGGCTTCCCTTGACCCCTCGGCCGTCACCGCCACCGATATCGCCGACGCGGTGCGCATCGACGGCAGCGTGCTCAGCCGCAGCGACTTGGTCGGTGCCGCCACATCGGTGGCCGAGCGGGTGGGCGGCGCGGGCCGCGTCGCGATCCTGGCAGCCCCGACCGCCGAGACGGTGCTGGCGGTCACCGGGTGCCTGATCGCCGGGGTGCCCTTCGTCCCGGTGCCCGCCGATGTCGGCGCCGCCGAGCGCCGGCACATGCTCGCCGATTCGGCAGCGCAGGCCTGGCTCGGGGCGGCGCCCGACGAGACCGGGGGGCTGCCGCACATCCCGGTACGGCTGCACGCCCGCTCCTGGCACCGCTATCCCGAGCCCTCGGCCGACGCCACCGCGATGATCATCTACACCTCGGGCACCACCGGGCTGCCCAAAGGGGTTGTGCTGAGCCGGCGCGCGATCGCCGCAGACCTGGACGCGCTGGCCGAAGCCTGGCAATGGACGGCCGACGACGTCCTGGTGCACGGCCTGCCGCTTTTTCACGTGCACGGCCTGGTGCTGGGCCTGCTCGGCTCGCTGCGGGTCGGCAATCGCTTCATCCACACCGGGAAACCGACGCCGGAGGGCTATGCGGCGGCCCGCACCGACTTCGGGGGCACGCTGTTTTTCGGCGTGCCCACCGTGTGGTCGCGGGTGGGGGCCGACGAGGCGGCCGCCCGGGCTCTGGGCCCGGCGCGGCTGCTGGTCTCCGGTAGCGCACCGCTGCCGGTTCCGGTGTTCGACCGGGTGGCCGCGCTGACCGGACATCAGCCCGTCGAACGCTACGGCGCCTCGGAATCGCTGATCACCATTTCGACGCGGGCCGACGGTGAGCGCCGCCCAGGGTGGGTCGGCCTGCCGCTGTCCGGGGTGCAGACCCGGGTGCTCGACGACAACGGCGGCGCGGTACCGCACGACGGCGAAACCGTCGGCAAGCTGCACGTACGCGGTCCGATGATGTTCGACGGCTACCTCAACCGGCCCGACGCCACCGCCGAGGCGTTCGACACCGACGGCTGGTACCGCACCGGTGACGTCGCCGTCATCGACGGCGGGGGGATGCACCGCATCGTGGGCCGCGAGTCGGTGGATCTGATCAAGTCCGGCGGCTACCGCATCGGTGCGGGCGAGATCGAAACGGTGCTGCTCGGGCATCCAGGCGTCCAGGAGGCCGCGGTGGTCGGCATGGCCGATGCGGACCTCGGTCAGCGCATCGTCGCCTACATCGTCGGATCCGCCGGCGGCGACGAACTGATCGACTATGTCGCGCAACAACTTTCGGTGCACAAGCGCCCGCGGGAGGTACGCGTCGTCGACGCGCTGCCCCGCAACGCGATGGGCAAGGTCCTCAAAAAGCAGCTGTTGTCCGACGGCTGAGCGCCTTACGCGCGAGCGTAACCGCACTGCGAATCCAGCTCGATTTTTCCGCAGTCCCGTTACGCTCGCGGACCAACGGGCGGCAGGTACCGTCGTAAAAATGCAAGGACGGAACGTACCACCCGTCGGCGCCGCCACGACCGTCGTCGTCGGGCGCACGCCGATGAGGCGGATCGCGATCGCCTGCCTCGTGGGCTCGGCAATCGAGTTCTACGACTTCATGATCTACGGGACCGCCGCGGCGCTGGTCTTTCCGACGGTGTTCTTCCCGCACCTCAGCCCCGCCGGCGCCACGATCGCCTCGATGGGGACGTTTGCGACAGCTTTTTTGTCCAGGCCCCTCGGTGCGGCCGTATTCGGATACTTCGGGGATCGGCTGGGCCGCAAGAAGACCCTGGTTGCCACGCTGCTGATCATGGGCCTGTCGACCGTGTGCGTTGGCCTGGTCCCCAGCTCCGGGGCGATCGGTGCGGCAGCGCCGATGATCTTGGTCGCGCTGCGGCTGTCGCAGGGATTCGCCGTCGGCGGCGAATGGGCGGGGTCGGCGTTGCTCAGCGCCGAATACGCGCCGGCCGATCAGCGCGGCCGATACGGCGTGTTCACCTTGATGGGTGGCGGCATCGCGGGCGTGCTGAGCAGCGCAACCTTCCTCGGGGTGAATTTCACCATCGGCGAAGGCAGTCCGGCGTTTCTGCAGTGGGGATGGCGGGTGCCGTTCCTGCTCAGCTCCGTGCTGATCGCGCTGGCCCTCTACGTGCGCCTGAACATCGAGGAGACCCCGGTGTTCGCGGAGGAAAAGACGCGTGAGCTCATACCCAAGACGCCGCTCGCGGAGCTGCTGCGGCTGCAACGCCGCGAGATCGTGCTGGCCGCAGGCAGCATCCTCGGCGCATTGGGGTTCATCTATATGGCCAGCACCTATCTGGCGATGTACGCGCATTCCCACCTGGGGTATTCGCGCAACTTCATCTGGTTCGTCGGTGCGTTGGGCGGACTGGCGAGCATGACATTCATGGCGGCGTCGGCCACTGTGTGCGACCGGCTCGGGCGCCGTCGCATCATGCTGGTGGGGTGGACCTGTTGTCTGCTGTGGTCGTTTCTGGTGATGCCGTTGTTGAACACCGGCAGACCCATTGGGTACGCGGTGGCGATCGTCGGCATGTGCAGTGTCGCGGCGATCGGCTCCGGCCCGACGGCGGCGTTCATCCCCGAGCTGTTCGCCACCCGCTACCGCTACAGCGGAACGGCGCTGGCGCAAAACCTGGCGGGCATCGTCGGTAGCGCGTCACCGCCGCTGATCGCCGGGACACTGCTGATGACGTACGGCACCTGGGCGATCGGGCTCATGCTGGCCGCTCTCACGTCGGTCAGCCTGGTGTGCACCTACCTGCTGCCCGAAACCAACGGCACGGCGCTCGGAGTTGGTTAGTTGGCGTGCAGGTCCTCGTTGAGGGCGATGCCCTGGCCGCCGCGGGCCACCACCTCCACCGCTCCGCTCAACGAATTGCGCCGGAACAACAGGTTGTTGCCGCCGGAGAACTCGCGCGCCTTCATCTCTTTGCCTTCGGGCGTGATGACCTTGGTGCCCGCGGTGACATAAAGGCCGGCCTCCACGACGCAGTCATCGCCCAGTGAGATGCCCAGGCCGGCGTTGGCGCCGAGCAGGCACCGCTTGCCGATCGAGATGACCTCGGTGCCACCGCCGGACAGCGTGCCCATGATCGAGGCGCCGCCCCCGACATCGGAGCCGTCGCCCACCACCACGCCGGCCGAGATGCGGCCCTCCACCATCGACGCTCCCAGCGTGCCGGCGTTGTAGTTGACGAAGCCTTCGTGCATCACGGTGGTCCCCGGGGCCAGGTGCGCGCCGAGCCGAACCCGGTCGGCGTCGGCGATGCGCACCCCGGTCGGCAATACGTAGTCGACCATTCGGGGGAACTTGTCCACGCCGTAGACCGTCACCGGACCGTGGCGGCGCAGCCGGGCCCGCACGGCCTCGAATCCCTCGACGGCGCAGGGCCCGCGATTAGTCCAGACCACATTGGTTAATACCCCGAACAAGCCGCCGGCGTTCAGCCCATGCGGCGCCACCAACCGGTGCGACAGCAGATGCAGCCGCAGGTAGGCGTCGTAGGCGTCGGCGGCCACGTCGTCCAACGAGCCGATGACCGTGCGCACCGCGACGGTCTCGGTGCCGCGGTCGTCGTCCCGGCCGATCAGTGCGGTCAGTTCGGGGGGCACGTCGGACAGCGCGAGCCGCGACGTGGCACCGGTGCCCGACTCGGTCAGTTCCGGTGCGGGAAACCAAGTGTCGAGGATCGATCCGTCGGCGGCCAGCGTTGCCAGCCCGATACCTGCAGCTCCAGTCACGGCGGACAGGTTACTTGCCGGCCTGCCCCGCCGGTCCTTCGCCCCAAATGGCGGGCTACACGAAACCCCCCGATCAGCTGTGCTTTTACAGGACGACACACCGGCGCGACGGGCCGTCCGTGCGGCCGCGTATGAAAAGCTGGCCCGCGCAACGCGATTCGGAGGCCCTCGCTGCGCAGCCGCTGCATCATGCGTTTCTAGGTCAGCCGTCTTGCCAGGTCAACCGCGTGAACTTCGCCGTTTCGGGGTACCTCGCTCCCGGGGATCGGCTGGTCACGTCCTGGGCGTTGCGCAGAGCCAACGTCGCGGGTCCGCAAGGGGCCGGCTCGTTTAAAGAAGGAGAAAACCATGTCCTTTGTCACGACTAGGCCCGAGGCGCTGCTGGCCGCGGCGAGCATGCTCGAAGCGCTCGGCTCGTCAATGGACGCGCAAAACGCGGCCGCCGCGGCGCCCACCACGAGCATCGCCCCCGCGGCCGCCGACGAAGTGTCCGCGCTGCAGGCCGCGACGTTTTCGGCCTACGGCGCCTGGTATCAGCAGGTCAGCGCCCAGGCAAAGGCGATCCACCAGACGATGGTGAAGAACCTGGACACCAGCGCCGGTTCCTATGGCGAGACCGAAACCGCGAACCGGGTGACAACCAGCGCCTCGTCGCTTTCGCCGCTTGCCGCCGGACCCAACGCCGCACCCGCGGCGACCGACCCGCCCGCGGGAAGTACCACCCTCGGGACCGGGATCGGGTGGGGTCAGAACGTCGGCGCCGCCGCGTCGGACTTCATCACCTTGGGGGAGGGGCAATTCGCTCCCGTCGCAGGCGCTGCCGGGATCCCCAACTTCACCGGGGGGCTCACTTCGGCAACGACGAGCGCGCCCGCGCCGGCGGCTCCCGCGGCCGCGGGGGCGGCGCCGGTGCTGGCGAGCATGGGTCGCGGGCCGTCGATCGGCGCGTTGTCGGTGCCGCCGAGTTGGGCCGCCGGCGGCGTTCCGTCGGCGAGCCCCACCCCCGGACAGCTGGTCGGCGCGGGCTTCACCAGCGCCGCACCCCACGGCGCGCCGATGACCACGGTGCCGGGCGGCCTGCCCTCGATGGCCACCACCGGACGCGGCGGCTACGGCCTCGGCGCCCCGCGCTACGGCGTCAAGCCGACCGTCATGCCCAAGCCAGCCATCTAGCACCCACCGGACAGCAGCACAGAACAGGAGCGACGCAATGACTTTCGACTTCGGAGCACTTCCCCCCGAGATCAACTCCCTCCGCATGTACACCGGCGCGGGGGCCGCGCCGATGATGGCCGCCGCGGCGGCGTTCAGTAGCCTCGCCGACGAATTGAGCACGACGGCCTCGGCCAGCCAGTCGGCGATCTCGAACCTGACCGGCGAGGAGTGGATCGGCCCGTCCTCGTCCGCCATGGCCACCGCGGTTGAGCCGTACCTGGCGTGGATGCACACCACCGCAGCCCAGCTGCAGCAGGCTGCCTCGCAGGCGATGGCGTCGGCGGCGGCCTATGAGGCCGCTTTTGCGATGACGGTGCCGCCGCCGCTGATCGCGGCCAACAGGGCCCAGCTCGCGGCCCTGACCGCGACGAACTTCCTGGGCCAGAACACCGCGGCCATCGCGGCCACCGAGGCGCAGTACGGCGAAATGTGGGCCCAGGACGCCGCGGCCATGTATGGCTACGCCGCGGCATCCGCGGCCGCGGGCAAGCTGAGCCCGCTGACGTCGCCGGCGCCGACGAACAACCCGGGTGGGCTCGGCGCGCAGGCCATGGCCGTCTCGCAGGCGACGGCCACGGGCGCGCAGACGAGCGGCCTCCAACAGGTCGTGTCCAACACGCCCAACGCGGTGCGGACGTTCGCAGCCCCGGCCGCGTTGGACCCGCCAACCCTGAGCGGGCTGGACAGTTTCCTGGGCAATCCGGTGGTGAACCAGGTCGGCAACGCCGGTTTCGACGTGGTGTCCTGGAACGTGTTCAACACCATCGTGTCCAACATCCTCTACAACCACACGCTCGACGCGGCGGCTTCCGCGAGCTTGGCCGGCGATGTGGGAGGTGCGGTTGGCGGCGCGGCGTTGGTGGGTGCCGCGGCCCCTGCGAGCACTGCAGCCGTCGGCGCCGCTCCGGTGCTGGCGAGCATGGGCTCGGCGGCCCCCGTCGGCGGTTTGTCGACACCGGTCGCCTGGTCCGCGGCGACGCCCGCGCCTGCTGCCGCAACGGCCGCGGGTTCGGGCTGGACCGCGCCGATCGAAGAGCCGCACACGACCTGGGCCACCGGGATGCCGGCCGTCGCCTCGGCCGGGCGCGGCGGCTACGGGATGGGACCGCGGTACGGGGTCAAGCCCACGGTGATGCCCACGCGGTTGCTCGTCTGACCGGTGCCCTCGGGACGGCGTGCCGTTCCGCGGCGGCGCGCCATTGCCGGAGCACTTGCCCAATGGTGGTGACCCGCTGCGCCCGGCTTCGCCGCGCTGGCGATCACCACTGGGCTGATGGTGGTGACCCGCTGCGCCCGGCTTCGCCGCGCTGGCGATCACCACTGGGCTGATGGTGGTGACCCGCTGCGCCCGGCTTCGCCGCGCTGGCGATCACCACTGGGCTGATGGTGGTGACCCGCTGCGCCCGGCTTCGCCGCGCTGGCGATCACCACTAACCTGAGAGCGTGCTGGACTTACGCGGGGATCCGATCGCGCTGACCGCGGCGCTGGTCGACATCCCCAGCGAATCGAGAAACGAAGCGCGCCTGGCCGACGAGGTCGAGGCCGCGCTGCGCGCTCAGACCTCCGGCTTCGAGATCGTGCGCAACGGCAACGCGGTGCTGGCGCGCACCCGACACCAGCGGCCGTCGCGGGTCTTGCTGGCCGGGCACCTGGACACCGTCCCGGTGGCCGGAAACCTGCCCAGTCGCCGCGAGGGTGGTGAGCTGTACGGCTGCGGCACCGCGGACATGAAATCCGGGGACGCCGTCTTCCTCCATCTCGCCGCCACGGTCGCCGAACCGGTGCACGATCTAACCCTGGTCATGTACGACTGCGAGGAAATCGACGCGGCGGCAAACGGTTTGGGCCGCATCGAACGCGAATTGCCGGACTGGCTGTCCGCCGACGTGGCCATTCTGGGCGAGCCGACCGGCGGCTACATCGAAGCCGGCTGCCAGGGCACCTTGCGGGTGGTGGTCAGCTCCACCGGGACCCGCGCCCATTCGGCGCGATCCTGGTTGGGGGACAACGCAATTCACAAACTGGGCGCCGTGCTCGAGCGGCTGGCCGCCTACGAGGCACGCAGCGTCGACATCGACGGCTGCATCTACCGTGAGGGCTTGTCGGCGGTGCGCATCGACGGCGGGGTGGCGGGCAACGTCATCCCCGATGCGGCCGCGGTGACGGTCAATTTCCGCTTCGCCCCCGACCGGTCGGTGCCCGACGCGCTGCAACACGTGCACGACGTGCTCGCCGGCCTGGACGTGCGCATCGAACAGACCGATGCGGCGGCCGGCGCGATGCCCGGACTGTCCCAACCCGCCGCCAAGGCCCTGGTCGAGGCGGCCGGCGGCAACGTGCGGGCCAAGTACGGCTGGACCGACGTCGCACGGTTCGCCGCACTGGGTATACCGGCGGTCAACTTCGGCCCCGGCGATCCGAATTTGGCGCACCGCCGCGACGAACGCGTGACGGTCGCCAACGTCACCGCCGCTGTGGACATGCTGCGCCGCTACCTGAGCGCCTAGGCCCCGCACCGCCGCGACTGCGCGGCGGCGTCGGCGGCGGCCGCGTGCATCCCGATCGACGTCAGTTCGTCCGACACCGTCCGCAACGCGTCGCCATCGCCGGCGGCGAGCGCGCGGGCATGGGCCAGCGCGGTTCTTCCTACGACACAATTGATCTCGTCGCAGAGCCGGGCCAGCGGATCGGCGGCCCGGGTGTCGCCCAACCGCACGGCCTCGTACCAAACACGCACCGCCACGGCCCGCTGCCCGCTGCGCTCGGCCGCGCGGGCGGCTTCGCGCGCGGCGGCCACCGCGCCGTGCGCGTCGCGCATCAACGCCAGCCGCCATCCCCGCGCCACCCCGAGCTCGGGCGCGAACAATGCCGACTTGGTTCCGTGCCGGGATTCGGCCCTGCTCAATGCCTTTGCCGCTGCGGCGGTGTCTCCCAGCTGCGACAGCGCGGTGGCCAGTAGCGTCAGCGACAGCGGACCCCACGAATAGCCCGTGCGTTCCAAAGTGGCGCTGGCCGGGGCCAATAACACTGCCGCGGAATCGAATTCACCGCCGGCAATCAACACATGAGCCAATAGCACCTCGCCGATCGCGCGGCCCGGCTGCTGCAGTTCGGCGAAATCGGTGAACTCCCGGGCGAGTTGGCGGGCTTCGTCGAGCCGGCCTGCCAGCAACAGCGTGGTCGTCTGGCCGAGCCCGATGGTGAAGCGCAGCAGCCCGGGATGTTCGGCTCCCAGAGCGCGCTGCGCCAACGGCTCGACGTCATCGAATCGGCCCTGCCGCGCCGCGCACAACGCGGCGGCGCTCCCGGCCCAGGCCACCGCCTGGTCGTCGGCCGATGCCGAGGCGAGCACCTCGTCGGCGACCTTGACCGCGTACCCGACGTTGCCCGCGTTCATCGCGAACGTCGCGCTCAGCGCGTCGAGGGTGGTCCGCGGGCCGGCATCCGCGACGCGATTGCGGACGGTCCGCAAGAACGCGGTCGCGCGCTCCGGTTCGCTGAGCATCCAGAACTGGTTTGCCGCCCGCGCCAGGGCCCACTCCATCAGCGCTGCTTCGGTCAACCCGGTGGAGTCGACGTCGGCCAACACCGCATCGGCCTCGCGGCCACGGCCCTGCCAACCCAGCGCGTGGGCGAGCGCGAGCCGCGCCGCCAGGCCGCCGGAGCGCTCCAGCGCCGAGCGGGCCAGTCGCTCGCCCAGCACCATGTCGCCCAGCCGCAACGCCTGCTGCGCAGCTTCGACGATGTCGGCCGGCCGTTGGCGTGCATCGCTGTCCAGCGCTAATGACATCACCCGCAGCCGGTCGCTGAGATGGTCGGACGGACGCTGCGCCAGCAAGATGACCACCTCGGTGCGTCGTTGTCGCGCGTCGTCGGGGTCGAGCGCGGCCAGCGCCCGCTCGGCGAACAGCGGGTGGGCCGTGTAGACGACCGGGTCCTCGGAGGCCCCGCCCCGCACCCGGGTCTCGGCGGCACCCCATTTGACCGCTTCTTCCACCGCTGCGTCGCCGGTCAGGGTGGTCAGATCGGTGAGCGACAGCGGCTCGCAGACGGCGAGGTACTCCAGCACCGACCGCGCCGGTGCGGGCAACTCCGCGAGGAAGGCGTCGATACCCGCGGGCGCCCCCGACGCCTTAACTTCACCGGGCGGCTCGATATCGATCCGGTCCAGCAGGCCGTCGCTTTCCAGCGCGGTGATCGCATCGAGGGAGGGGTCGGCGCGGGCGGTGACGATCAGCCGCGCCGCCCCGGCCCTCGCCAGCTGGTAGACCAGCGTGGCTGACAGCACGTCCAAATATTGGGCATCGTCGACGACGAGCAGCAGGTCATCGGCGCCCAGCGAGGCGCGCGCGGCGCGCAGCAGCGCGGCCGGCTTGCCGATGTCGGCGATCTGTACCAGGTGACTGAAGGCCCCGAACGGGACCCCGCGTTCGGATGGGGTGCCGGTCACCCAGCGGATGAGCGTGTTGGGGTGCTGAGCAGCGAAGTGCTCGGCGGCCACGCGGGCCAAGGTGGATTTGCCGACACCGTCGGGTCCCAATACCACCGCTCCCCGGCCTCCGTCGGCCAACGCGACATCCAGCCGCTCTGAGGCCGTCGCATGTTGGGGGACGTTCCATCGAATCGGCACGGCCGGATTTTATGGCGCACGAGCCCGTCGGCACGGCGAAAGCCCCAGATATGAGGGGCGATTGCGGTTGGTCTACCTTTGGCGGATATGCCCGGGGAACGCGATTCAGCCCGCGAGTGGGCGGTGTGTGTGTACTGCGCGTCCGGTCCGCAGCATCCCGAATTGCTCGGTGTCGCTGCAGAACTCGGCGAGGCGATCGCAGAGCGGGGCTGGACGCTGGTGTGGGGTGGTGGCCGTGTGTCGGCGATGGGCGCGGTGGCGAGCGCGGCGCGGACCCGCGGCGGCCGGACCGTCGGCGTGATCCCGCAGATCTTGATGCGCCGTGAGATCGCCGACGCGGACGCCGACGAGCTGATCGTCAGCGACACCCTGCATGAGCGCAAGCAGATCATGGAAGACCGCGCCGACGCGTTCATTGCGCTGCCCGGCGGCCTCGGCACCCTCGACGAGTTGCTCGACACCTGGACGACGGCCTTCCTCGGTCTCCACGACAAACCCATCGTCCTGCTCGACCCTGTGGGCCACTACGGAGGGCTGTGGACATGGTTGTGCGGATTGCTGGACAGCAATTACGTCTCCCAGGCGGCGATGGACCGATTGGTGCTGGTCGACAAGGTGAGCGCCGCGCTGGACGCCTGCGCGCCCGGCTGAGCCCGCCGGGCGGTCCTAAAGGTCTTAGCCCCTACTAGGCTGTCCGCCGAGCTTGACTTTTTCCAAACGAATCGAGGGGATCACGTGTCCGATCGTGACGGGGGAGCACGCACGGCGGTCAAACTGACCGACATCGCATCTCGGGTGCCGGCCGTGCTGGCCGACCTGCCGGTGATCGCGCGGGGGGCGCTGACCGGGCTGCTGGCCCAGCCGGGTTCGAAGAAATCGATCGGCACGGTGTTCGCCGAGCGCGCCGCCCGCTACGGCGACCGGATCTTCTTGCGGTTCGGCGACCAGCAACTGACCTACCGCGACGCCAACGCGGCCGCCAATCGATACGCCGCGGTGCTGGCCGCGCGCGGCGTCGGCCACGGCGACGTCGTCGCCATCATGCTGCGCAACTCACCCAACGCCGTGCTGACCATGCTGGCCGCGGTCAAGTGCGGCGCGGTCGCCGGCATGCTCAACTACCACCAGCGCGGCGAGGTGCTCGCGCACAGCCTCGGCCTGCTGGAAGCCAAGGTGCTCATCGCCGAGACCGATCTGGTCAGCGCCGTGGCGGAATGCGGGGGCTCCGGCGGCACCCAGACGCTCACCGTCGAGGACCTGGAGCGGTTCGCGGTGAGCGCCCCGGCCACCAACCCGGCGTCGGCCTCGGCCGTGCACGCCCGCGACACCGCGTTCTACATCTTCACCTCGGGCACAACGGGTTTCCCGAAGGCCAGCGTCATGACACACCTGCGCTGGCTCAAGGCGCTCGCGGCGTTCGGCGGCATCGGGTTGCGGCTCAAGACCTCGGACACCCTCTACTGCTGCCTGCCGCTGTACCACAACAACGCGCTGACGGTGGCGCTGTCGTCGGTGATCAACTCCGGGGCGACCCTGGCGCTGGGCAAGTCGTTCTCGGCATCGAAGTTCTGGGACGAGGTGATCGCCAACGACGCCACGGCGTTCATCTACATCGGCGAGGTGTGCAGGTATTTGCTCAACCAACCGGCCAAGCCGACCGACCGCGCGCACAAGGTGCGGGTCATCGCCGGCAACGGGCTGCGCCCGGAGATCTGGGACGAGTTCACGAAACGATTCGGGATCGCGCGTGTCTGCGAGTTCTACGCGTCCAGCGAGGGCAACGCCGCGTTCATCAACGTCTTCAACGTGCCCCGCTCCACCGGTATCTTCCCGATGCCGTTGGCCTACGTCGAGTACGACCCCGACACCGGCGCCCCGCTGCGCGGCGACGACGGGCGCGTGCGCCGGGTACCGGCCGGTGAGCCGGGCCTGTTGCTCAGCCCGGTCAACCGGCTGCAGCCTTTCGACGGCTACACCGACCCCGAATCGAGCGAAAAGAAGTTGGTGCGCAACGCTTTTCGTGAGGGCGACTGTTGGTTCAACACGGGCGATGTGATGAGCCCGCAGGGTCTGGGCCATGCCGCGTTCGTCGACCGGCTCGGCGACACGTTCCGCTGGAAGGGCGAAAACGTGGCCACCACCCAGGTCGAGGCGGCGCTGGCATCCGACGAGTCCGTCGAGGACTGCACCGTCTTCGGCGTCGAGGTGCCGCGCACCGGCGGTCGCGCCGGGATGGCCGCGGTCAAGCTGCGCGACGGCGCCGAGTTCGACGGGCAGTCGTTGGCCCGCGCCGTCTACGAGCAGCTGCCCGGCTACGCGCTGCCGCTGTTCGTGCGGCTGGTCGACTCGATCGAGCAGACCACGACCTTCAAGAGCCGCAAGGTGGAGTTGCGCGAGCAGGCCTATGGTCCCGACCTGGAGGACCCGCTCTACGTGCTGGCCGGCCGCGACGACGGCTACGTGCCGTTTTACGACGAGTACCCCGACGAGGTGGCCGAGGGTAAACGCCCCTAAGGCCCTCACGCCGACGGCGCTTCGCGCCGCACACCGCATCCCCGAGCCGCGGCCGGCCCGGTGACCGGGCACCATATACGTGTGCAAGCGACATCGCCGGAGTCAGCCGGCCGATCGATACCGCCGGCGTCGGCCGGCCGATCGATGCTGTGCGGCCGCCCGGTCGCCGGCGATCGTGCGCTGATCATGGCGATCGTCAACCGCACCCCGGACTCCTTCTACGACAAGGGCGCGACCTTCAGCGACGAGGCCGCCCGGGCGGCCGTGCACCGGGCCGTGGCGGACGGCGCCGACGTCATCGATGTCGGCGGCGTCAAGGCCGGCCCGGGTCAAGAGGTCGATGCCGACACCGAGATCGCCCGGCTGGTGCCCTTCATCGAATGGTTGCGCGAGACCTATCCCGACCAGGTGATCAGCGCCGATACCTGGCGATCCGAGGTCGCCAAGGTCGCCTGTGCGGCCGGGGCGGACCTGATCAATGACACCTGGGCCGGCATCGACCCCGCCCTGCCCGAGGTGGCCGCGGAGTTCGGGGCGGGTCTGGTGTGTTCGCACACCGGCAACGCGCAGCCGCGCACCCGTCCGTTTCGCGTGAACTACGGAACCACCACGCGCGGCGTGGTCGACGACGTGATCGCCCAGGTCACCGCCGCCGCCGAACGAGCGGTCGCGTGCGGTGTGGCCCGCGACCGGGTGCTGATCGACCCGACCCACGACTTCGGCAAGAACACCTTCCACGGGCTGCTGCTGTTGCGCCACGTCGGTGATCTTGTCGATACCGGGTGGCCCGTGTTGATGGCTTTGAGTAACAAGGACTTCGTCGGGGAGACTCTGGGTGTGGAATTGACCGAGCGGCTCGAGGGAACGTTGGCGGCCACCGCGCTGGCCGCGGCCGCCGGCGCGCGGATGTTTCGCGTGCACGAGGTCGCGGCCACCCGCCGGGTGCTGGAAATGGTCGCCTCGATCCAGGGGACGCGCCCGCCGACCCGCACGGTGCGGGGGCTCGCATGACGATGTCGGACCTGTTCGCCGGTGACCTCGCCAAGGACAGGGCGCTCGCCGCCCGGCCCGGAGACGTGTGGCTGGCCAACGACAGGCGGAACCGGCCCAGCTGGACGATCGGCGAACTGGAAGCCGCAAAGGCCGGGCGGACCGTCTCGGTGGTGCTGCCGGCCCTCAACGAGGAAGAAACCATCGAGTCGGTGATCGAAAGCATCTCACCGCTGATCGACGGACTGGTCGACGAGCTGATCGTGCTGGATTCGGGCTCCACCGACGACACCGAGATCCGCGCGGTCGCCGCGGGCGCCCGCGTCGTCAGCCGCGAACAGGCCCTGCCCGAGGTGCCGATTCGTCCCGGAAAGGGCGAGGCGTTGTGGCGCTCGCTGGCGGCCACCAGCGGCGACATCGTGGTGTTCGTCGACTCCGACCTGATCGACCCGCACCCGATGTTCGTGCCATGGCTGGTCGCCCCGATGCTCACCGGCGACGGCATTCACCTGGTCAAAAGCTTCTACCGACGGCCCCTGCGCGGCAGCGAGCTCAGCGACGTCGGCGACGTCGGCGGCGACGTCAGCGCCACTGGAGGCGGGCGCGTCACCGAACTCGTGGCCCGGCCGTTGCTGGCGGCTCTGCGTCCGGAGCTGGGCTGCGTGGTGCAGCCGCTGGGCGGCGAGTACGCGGCCAGCCGCGAGCTGCTGACCTCGCTGCCGTTCGCGCCGGGCTACGGCGTCGAGATCGGCCTGCTGGTGGACACCTTCGACCGGCTGGGTCTGGACGCGATCGCCCAGGTCAACCTTGGCGTGCGCGCGCACCGCAACCGGCCGCTGGCAGAGCTGGGCGTGATGAGCCGCCAAATCATCGCGACCCTGCTGTCACGCTGCGGCATCCCGGACTCCGGCGTCGGGCTGACTCAGTTCGTCGCCGACGGCCCCGAAGGCTCCGACTTCCAGGGCTACACCCAGCGCACCTCGCCGGTATCGCTGGATGACCGGCCGCCGATGCAGGTGCTGCGGCCCCGGTAGTCCCCACGCGCTCACGCTGAACGTCGCCGCGTCGGTGGCATAAGGCAGTATCGATCGCGTGGCGTTGGTGTTGCTGTACCTGGTGGTCCTGGTGCTGGTGGCGATCGTCTTGTTCGGCGCAGCCAGTCTGCTCTTCGGTCGCGGCGAGCAGCTGCCGCCGCTGCCGCGGGGCACGACGGCGACGGTGCTGCCGGCGTTCGGTGTGACCGGTTCCGACGTCGACGCCGTCAAGTTCACCCAGACGCTGCGCGGATACAAGACCAGCGAGGTGGACTGGGTGCTGGATCGGCTGGCCCGCGAGCTCGAGGCCCTGCGCGGCCAGCTGGCCGCGGTGCATGCCGTGCCCGCCGACGAACAGGACACCGAAAACGATTCGGCGGAACCCGACGACGGCGAGGATCGTCAGGACTCAATGTGAGCGAAGACGAGCTGGTTCGGTGCAGCTGGGCGGCCATTCGGCCCGGGCCGGACTTCGAGATGTACCGCAATTACCACGACCAGGAGTGGGGCCGCCCGCTGCGCGACGGGGTGGCCCTGTTCGAGCGGATGAGCCTGGAGGCCTTTCAGAGCGGCCTGTCGTGGCTGATCATTCTGCGCAAACGGGAGAATTTCCGGCGCGCGTTCTCCGGGTTCGACATCGCCGCGGTCGCCGAGTACACGGACGCCGACGTGCAGCGGCTGATGGCGGATCAGGGAATCGTGCGCAACCGCGCCAAGATTGACGCGACGATCGCCAACGCGCGCGCGGCCGCGGAGCTGGGAAGTTCGGCGGACCTGGCGGAGCTGCTGTGGTCGTTTGCGCCGTCGCCGCGGTCACGCCCGGCCGACGCGTCCCAAATTCCCTCGGCCACTGACGAATCGAAGGCCATGGCGCGTGAACTCAAGCGGCGCGGGTTTCGCTTCGTCGGTCCGACCACCGCGTATGCGTTGATGCAGGCAACCGGCATGGTCGATGACCATATCCGGGGTTGCTGGGTGCCCGCGACCGCCCGCTGAGCACACAGTTGTGGGTCTTTGTACAAGCGGTGACCTGGATAGGGAACAATGGAGGGGTGATAAGTCAGTTCGATGCCGGGCAGGGCTTGAAGTTCGCTGGCGGGACATGCTCGGTGCCGACCAGGTCTGCGCAGGCGGGCCAGCTCGAACCTGGAGGGAGCACTCGATGGCGGCGATGAAGCCCCGGACCGGAGACGGTCCTTTGGAAGCAACGAAGGAGGGGCGCGGCATCGTGATGCGGGTACCACTTGAAGGTGGAGGTCGACTGGTCGTCGAGCTGACGCCCGACGAAGCCGCTGCCCTCGGTGACGAACTCAAGGGCGTCACGAGCTCCAGCTAGGGCTTGCCGCCGAACGAGGGTCGGCGGTGCTACGCACACACCTTCCGATAGATCTCCAGGGTCTGCTCGGCGACGTGGGCCCACGAGAACTCCTCGACGCAGCGTTGGCGTCCTGCCCTGCCGTACCGCTGCGCTTTTTCCCGGTCGGCGATCAGCTCGTTGACTGCCTCGGCCAATCCGGCCTGATAGCCCGCCACATCGGCGGGGTCGTAATGCACCAAAGTCCCGGTGACCCCATCGGCGACCACCTCCGGGATCCCGCCCACATCCGAGGCCACCACCGCGGCCGCACAGGCCATCGCCTCCAGGTTCACGATGCCCAACGGCTCATACACCGACGGACACACGAAAACCGTAGCGGCCGACAGGATTTCGCGTAACTCCCCGATGGGAAGCATTTCGCGGATCCAGAAGACACCGGTGCGGCCGCGGGCCAGGGCGGCGACCGCATCCCGAATCTCTTCGGCGATCTCCGGGGTGTCGGGCGCCCCGGCGCACAACAGCACCTGCGCCTCCGGGCTGAACCTGTGGGCGGCCGCCACCAGGTGCGCGAGCCCCTTCTGCCGGGTGATGCGGCCCACGAACACCACCAGGGGGCGGGCCGGATCGACGCCGAGCGCGGCCAGCATCGACCCGCTCGGCGTGGGGGCCGCCGGGCACCAGACCTCGGTGTCGACGCCGTTGCGGATGACATGCACGGCACCGGGATCCAGCGCGGGGTAGACGCGCAGGATGTCCTCGCGCATCGCGGAACTCACCGCGATGACAGCGTCGGCGGCGAGCACTGCGGTGTGCTCGATCCACGTCGAGATCCGGTAGCCCCCGCCGAGTTGTTCGGCCTTCCACGGGCGCAGCGGCTCGAGCGAATGCGCGGTCAACACGTGCGGGACGTCGTAGAGCAACGCGGCCAAGTGCCCGGCCATGCCGGTGTACCACGTGTGTGAATGCACCACGGTGGCCGCCGATGCAGCGTTGGCCATCATCAGGTCGGCGGACAGCGTCGTCATCGCCGCGTTGGCGCCCTGCAACTGCGGGTCGGGCTGATGCACCTGCACACCGTCGATACCCGGCCGGGGCGCGCCCATGCAATGCACGTCCACCGCGCACAGTCGGCGCAGTTGGCTGACAAGTTCGGTGACGTGTACCCCCGCCCCGCCGTAGACCTCTGGGGGGTATTCCCGAGTCATCATCGCCACCCGCATACCCGCACCGTAGTTCGGCGACGACGACGCCCGCGAGTCGGGCGGAGGAGGAGGCGAATAGTCAGCCTGGGTGGCGACGACGACGCCCGCGAGTCGGGCGGAGGAGGAGGCGAATAGTCAGCCTGGGTGGCGACGACGACGCCCGCGAGTCGGGCGGAGGAGGAGGCGAACAAACAGTCTTGGGGTGGCGACGACGACGCCCGCGAGGCGGGCGGAGGAGTCTGTTTGCCGGCAAAGCCAAATACCTTGACGGACAGCCCCACCGAACGCGGGTAATAGCCCTGCCCCCTGGCAGCGTTTCGCGACGGCCGATAGGTTTGACACCATGAGGGAAGCACCACACGTGCTGGGCATTGTCCTGGCCGGCGGTGAGGGCAAGCGGCTGTATCCGCTGACCGCGGATCGCGCCAAGCCCGCGGTTCCTTTCGGGGGCGCCTATCGACTGATCGATTTTGTGCTGTCCAATCTCGTCAACGCCCGCTATTTGCGGATCTGCGTTCTGACGCAGTACAAGTCGCATTCACTTGACCGTCACATTTCTCAGAACTGGCGGTTGTCCGGTTTGGCCGGCGAGTACATCACCCCGGTGCCCGCGCAGCAGCGGCTCGGTCCGCGCTGGTACACCGGTTCGGCCGACGCGATCTACCAGTCGCTCAATCTGATCTACGACGAAGACCCCGACTACATAGTGGTTTTCGGTGCCGACCACGTGTACCGGATGGATCCCGAGCAGATGGTCCGGTTCCACATCGACAGCGGGGCGGGCGCGACCGTCGCCGGCATCCGGGTGCCGCGCAACGAGGCCACGGCGTTCGGCTGCATCGACTCCGACGAGTCCGGACGCATCCGCAAATTCGTGGAAAAGCCACTGGATCCGCCCGGCACCCCGGATGACCCCGAGACGACGTTCGTGTCGATGGGCAATTACATCTTCACCACCAAGGTGCTCATCGACGCGATCCGCGCGGACGCCGACGACGACCATTCCGATCACGACATGGGTGGTGACATCATCCCGCGACTGGTGGACGACGGGATGGCGGCGGTGTACGACTTCAGCGACAACGAGGTGCCCGGCGCCACCGATCGTGACCGGGCCTACTGGCGGGACGTCGGAACGCTGGATGCGTTCTACGACGCGCACATGGACCTGGTGTCGGTGCATCCGGTGTTCAACCTGTACAACAAGCGCTGGCCCATCCGCGGCGAGTCGGAAAACCTGGCGCCGGCCAAGTTCGTCAACGGCGGCTCCGCGCAGGAGTCGGTGGTGGGCGCCGGCAGCATCATCTCGGCGGCTTCGGTGCGCAACTCGGTGCTGTCGTCCAACGTCGTGGTCGACGACGGCGCGATCGTGGAGGGCAGCGTGATCATGCCCGGCGCCCGGGTCGGTCGTGGCGCGGTGGTGCGCCACGCGATCCTGGACAAGAACGTCGTCGTGGGGCCGGGCGAGATGGTCGGGGTGGATCTGGAAAAGGACCGCGAGCGCTTTGCGATCAGCGCCGGCGGCGTGGTCGCGGTGGGCAAGGGCGTCTGGATCTAGCTCGCCTACTAGGCACCGGGAGCTAGGGGAGCTGCGGGACCAGCAGGTGCGCGCCGCGTTGCGGCCCCCAATGCTGAGGACGACCGGCCAAGCGTCGGCGTCGGCGTCACGAAACACGTTGATCCGCAACACCGTCCCGTCGCGGCGGGCGGCCCAGCGCCGAGGGCCGATTGCGCACCACGCCAATTACCTGGGCGCGGCGGTTACCAGATGTAGGGAACCAAGCGATAGCGCACGCGGTCGGCGTACTCGCGATAGCCGGGCAATTCGTGAATGAGGAGCTTTTCCTCGTCGAAGATGCGCAGCGCGAGCACCGTGGTGCCGGGGAGGACGAAAAGCAGCCCCCAATACGAGCCGAGCGCCAGGGGGATACCGATCATCATGATGACGTTTCCGACGTACATCGGATGGCGCACGAACTGATAGAGGCCGCCGGACACCAAGGTCTGGTCTTCTTCCACGGTGACCGTGGCACCGGCATAACTGTTCTGGACGATCACCAGCATGGCGATCCCGAGCCCCACCGCCACCAGCACGTCGCCGAGCAGCGACAGCCAGGGAGGCACCGACGACCAGCCGAACCGATGATCGAGCGCGCTGAACACCATCGTCGCGAAAAGGCCCAGAAACGAGCCGGTGATGATGAACTTCTGT
Source organism: Mycobacterium sp. NTMscope_MAC_269 (assembly GCF_976985695.1). Taxonomy (NCBI): domain Bacteria; kingdom Bacillati; phylum Actinomycetota; class Actinomycetes; order Mycobacteriales; family Mycobacteriaceae; genus Mycobacterium; species Mycobacterium sp. NTMscope_MAC_269. The sequence continues at coordinate 2,977,298 of NZ_OZ335668.1, read as the reverse complement.
GCGGTTCTGGGTTCGGCCCTGGGGCCCGCACGCATGCGCCGCTGCAGGGCCGCGGGATTGGCCCGGCTCAGGTAAACCGTCGGCACGATCGTCGCCACCGTGAACACGGCGATGAAAACCCACGCCTGCCAGTAGTGGAGCGTGCCCGCAGGTAAGAGCAGGATCAAAACCCACGAGAGAATGCCTCCGACCGATGTCGTCGTCACTCGGATCCCGGTTTTCATCACGCTCCTAGCACCGTAGATCGCGGCGCCGAAAAGCAATGGCACCCAGAACCACCAACCCTACGTCGATGGCCAGTAGCCATAGCAAGGGCATGGCGGTGAAATCATCGCCGATTCTCGGAATGTGCGCGAACGGTTCCAGGTCGAGCAGCCACTGGGAGAACCCGGCCAACGACCCGATCAGGTACAGGGCGATGAAACCGATCAGCACGCCCCAGGCCACCGGCGTGAACCGCGGCGCGACGCCGAACACGCAGACCGTCACGGCCGACAAAAGCCAGACGGCGGGCAGTTGGACCGCCGCGCTTGAAACGACGGACGCGAGTTTGCCGCCGACATCGCCGGCCGCGATGCCGTAGACAATTCCGGCCGTCACCCCGCTGGCGAGCATCGCCAGCGCGGACCCGCCGAGTGCGATCACCAAATGGCTTGCGAGCCACCGGATTCGCGACACCGAGCCGGCCAATACCGTCTCGGCTCGCTGGCTGGATTCCTCCTGGTGCAACCGCAACGTGAGCGAGACGGCGAACGCGGCGGCCACCATGCCCATCATGGCGAACGCGACGGCGACGAAGGCCTGCTCGAGGGCGCTGGTGCCGCCCATCCGTGCGACGATGTCGCGGGCCGCGCCGCTGTCGCCCAGCTCGTCGCCGATGCCGTGCACCACGCTGCCCACCAGCAGCCCGTACAGGCACAGACCGACCGTCCACAGCAGCAGCGCGGCGCGATCGAGCCGCCACGTCAGCCCGAACACGTTGCCCAACGCCGGCGACGCGGTCGCGGGCCCGGGGCGCTCCGCGATGAGCCCGGCGCCGACATCGCGGCCGACGAGCAGCCGATACGCCAGGAGCGTCAGCGCGGTCGCCGTCACCAGGTGCAGCAGCAGCACCCACCACCGATCGCCTGCATACGGTTTGACCAGGAGCGACCACCCCAGTGGAGACAGCCACGACAGCGTGCCCGACCCGGCATCGCCGACGGCGCGCAGCGTGAACGCGGCGCCCAGGACGGAGAATGCGGCACCGCGGGCGAACCTGGCGCTGGGCGAAAGCTGCGCGGTCACCGCGGCGACCGCGGTGAACACCAGGCCGGAGCAGGCCAGCGCCGCGCCGAACGCCACCGATCCCGCGGCCGGCACGTCGGTGCTCAACAGGCCGGCAGTGCCGATCGCGCCGGTGCCCAGCGACGCCCCGAAGGACAGCAACAGCGCCGCGCTCAGGCTGGCGTAGCGGCCGATCGCGGTCGAGTCCACCAACTCGGTCCGCCCGTTCTCCTCATCGGCGCGGGTGTGTCGGATCACCGTCAGGATGACGGCCACCGCGATCAGCACGTGGAACATCCCGGCTTTCCAAATTCCCACGGCACCAAGGCTGTCGCTGTAGACCTGGCCATACAGCGCGCGCTGGGCCGGGCTGGCCATGATCGAGGCGGCGAATCCGGCACGCCCGGCCTCGGTCGGATAGATCTTTTCGATGCTGCCGACGTACACCGTCGCCAACGGCACCGACAGCAGAAACACCCACAGCGGCAACGAGACCCGGTCGCGGCGCAGGTAGAGTCGCAACATCGCGAGCGTTCCGGAAAAGTTCGAACCGCGCGGTGGCGCAGGCGATGCCGACGCGTAGCGCCGGTCCATTGTGGTGGTGCTCATGACAACGACACCTTCTCCGCGTCGCGCCCGTGCCGGCCGTGCCCGCCGTCGCCGCCGGAGGTGTCATAGTGGCGCAAAAAGAGCTCTTCGAGCGTCGGCGGCTGGCTGACCAGGCTGCTCACGCCCGCGTCGCCGAGCACGCGGATGAGCTCGCCCAGACTCTCGCTGTCGACCTGGGCGCGCAGCGTATTACCCTCGACGCTGATGTCCTCGACGCCTTTGATCCGGCTGAGATCACCGGGATCACCGGTCATTTCGGCCCGGATCGAGGTGCGGCTCAGATGCCGCATGGAGTTCAGCGAACCGCTTTCGATCGTCCTGCCCGCCCGGATGATCGTCACCCGTTCGCAGAGCGCTTCCGTCTCGGCCAGAATGTGGCTGGACAACAACACCGTCGTGCCACGGTCGCGGGCCTGCGCCACGCACTGTTGAAACACGTTCTCCATCAGCGGGTCCAGTCCGCTGCTGGGCTCGTCGAGGAGCAGCAGGCTGGCGTGGGACGAGAACGCCGAGATGAGGGAGACCTTCTGGCGGTTGCCCTTCGAATACGTGCGCGCCTTCTTGTGCGGGTCCAGATCGAAACGCTCGATCAGCTCGGCGCGGCGCCGCTTGTCGATGCCGCCACGCATGCGAGCCAGTAGATCGATCGTCTCGCCGCCTGTCAGCGACGGCCACAACGTCACATCGCCTGGAACATAAGCGCTTTGGCGATGCAGCGCGACGGATTGGGTCCAGGGATCACCGCCGAGCAGCCGCACATTACCGCTGTCGGCCTTCACCAGGCCCAGCAGGATGCGGATGGTGGTGGACTTCCCGGCGCCGTTGGGGCCGAGAAACCCGTGAACTTCCCCTTCCTGCACGGTGAGGTCGAGGCCGTCCAGTGCCCGCACCGCGCCGAAATTCTTGGCGAGTCCCCGGATTTCGATCGGGGCGGAGCCAACGGACTTTTCAGGTGCCATGGGATTCTCCTTGATCTTCGGCAGCCAGGAACGCGTCGTACATGGTCCGGTCGGTCAGCAATCCGTTTGTATAGACCTCGAGCGCGGGCAATATCATGTCGCGCGAATAGTCGCGCAGCACCGCACGGAGATCCGTTGGCGTTTCGTGCATTTGCAGGTAGAGAAGGAAGGCGCCGCCGCCGCTCATCGCCAGATATTTGGCCCGGGCCTTGGGGTCACGGCTGGGCTTGATCGTCCCAGCCCGCACTCCCTCTTCCATGTATTCCTCAGCGTTGTCAATCATCCTGCGCCACAGCATGTTCGCCAGATCACCACCCGCCTGCATGCTGCGCACCACATAGGCCATCAGCGGGGCGTACTCCTCGATCTCGGCCAGCTGGGCAAACCAGGTGGCCGGGTCGTTGGACTGCAGCGCCTCGGACTTGGTGTTGCGGATCTCCTCGGCGATGTGGTCCTCGCAGGCCTTGCGCAGGCCCTCCTTGGAGCCGAAGTGGTGGATCACCAGCGCGGCACTCACACCCGCCGCTTCGGCGATCGCGCGAAGCCCGACCCCGAATCCGTGCTCGCCGAACTGCTCGATGGCCGCATCGCGGATTCGGGCCGCGGCCGTCAGGTCGGCTGAACGCATGTTCAGGACACTAAACACTCGTTCAGCCCGAGGTCAAGGATGTCCCGCGTCAAGAATTCGTAAAAGTGCGAATCAGTCGCGAACCGCGGCCAGAATGCCGTCGCCGAGCGGCACCAGCGCCGGGGTGAGCCGCTCATCCTCGGCGATGAGGCGGGCCGCTTCGCGCACCGCCGCCACCTCGGCGTCGCGCGCGGCCGGATCGCCGGCCCGCCCGCCCAGCGCGGCCCGGTGCACCACGATCACGCCGCCGGGGCGCAGCAACCGGACCCCCTGGACGACGTAGTCCGGCTGATCGATCGGGTCGGCATCGATGAACACCAGGTCGTAGGACTCGTCGGCGAGCCGGGTGAGCACCTCTTGGGCGCGGCCGCCGATCAGCCTGCTGCGCGACGGTCCGATGCCTGCCTCGCTGAACGCCTGCTTGGCCAGCCGCAGGTACTCGGGCTCGATGTCGATCGTGGTCAAAACACCGTCATCGCTCATGCCCGACAGCAACCACAAGCCGCTGACCCCCGCGCCGGTGCCCACCTCGGCGACCGCCTTGCCGCCGCTCAGCTTCGTCAACAGGCTCAACAACGCGCCGACCGCCGGCGTCACCGCGCCCGCCCCGATGTCCACGGCGCGCTCTCGGGCGGCCGCGAGCACCGCGTCCTCCGATATCGATCCCTCGGCGTGGGCAAAGAGCGATTCGGCCCGACTGGGCGCTGTCTGGCCGGGGGCTTCTGCGTCGGTGCCGTCCATGCCCGCAGCGTATTCCAATTCACCGCGCGAACCGACAGGCGCGCCTGAACCGCACCTCGGCGACACGCCCAACCGGCTGGGCGCGTTTGAGGTCACCGCGCGCTGGATATTTCCTGCACAGCACAGGTCACGAAACGGTTTCTCAGGCTCAGCTCAGATTGTTCATATACCGCACATACGCCCATACGCGACGGTGTCCGTATGGATCGCGGAACGCGTTGGGCGGGGAATACCGAATGGCAGCTGCCTGTTGCCGTCAATGACGAAGTGCCACTGATTGGCACACCCGATTCGGAGGAATTGATCATCACCACTTTGCTCAGCCCGTCCAGCATGTCTCACGCGCAAGACCGCCCCACCGACGAGTGGGTGGAGCCATCGGACGCCCCCCAGGGGACCGCGGTTTTCGACGCGACCGGGGACAAGGCGGCCATGCCGTCGTGGGACGAGCTCGTGCGCCAGCACGCCGATCGGGTGTACCGGCTGGCCTACCGGCTGTCCGGCAATCAGCACGACGCCGAGGACCTCACCCAGGAGACCTTCATCCGGGTCTTCCGGTCCGTGCAGAACTATCAGCCGGGAACGTTCGAAGGGTGGCTGCACCGCATCACCACCAACCTCTTCCTCGACATGGTGCGCCGGCGCGCGCGCATCCGGATGGAGGCGCTGCCCGAGGACTACGAGCGGGTGCCCGCCGACGAGCCCAACCCCGAGCAGATCTACCACGATTCACGGCTCGGTCCTGATTTGCAGGCCGCGCTCGATTCGCTGCCGCCCGAATTTCGCGCGGCCGTCGTCTTGTGCGACATCGAAGGTCTGTCCTACGAGGAGATCGGCGCCACCCTGGGCGTCAAGCTCGGGACCGTCCGCAGCCGCATCCACCGCGGACGCCAGGCGTTGCGCGATTACCTGGCCGCCCACTCCGATCGGACGGAGTTGCGCGCCCAGTCGGCGTAGACAGCGACCGCACCGCCTGTCTCGGCAGCGGAGCGATCAGGTAGATATTCAGCGGCTTTGCGCCCGTAGCTGCGGTATTGCGTACCGGCTCGCGCTACATTCGAGATGAGGTGGCAATAACAATGAGTGGCAAGGAGCTGGCGATGCCCGATCGAGGACATGTGTTCCGCCGCGCGTTCTCCTGGCTTCCCGCTCAGTTCGCCTCCCAGAGTGACGCGCCCATCGGGGCGCCGCGCCAGTTCGGTTCCACCGAGCACCTGTCCGTCGAAGCGGTCGCCGCGTTCGTCGACGGCGAGCTGCGGATGAATGCCCACCTGCGGGCCGCGCACCACCTGTCCATGTGCCCTCAGTGCGCGGCCGAGGTCGACGACCAGAGCAGGACACGCGCCGCGCTGCGCGACTCCCACCCCATCCGCATCCCCAGCACGCTGCTCGGCATGCTGGCCGACATCCCCTACGATTCGCCCGACGACGCGACCGCACCGGCGTCCGACCCCTTCGCCGGCCGCGACGCCCGGGAGCGGCGCAAGCGTCGATAGCGATCGGATCCGCTGCGACAACCGCTCCACACGCTCGTTCATGCCGACCCGCGGCGCGCCGTGGATACTAGGGTGGACACGGACAACGCCGGTGCCGCGTATATCGGCCGGTAAAGGCCCGTCTCGAGCGCTCAAGTAGAGGATCCAAAAGGGATAACGTGACGTCCGACCAAGGCTTCGACCGAAGCAACGACAGCGGCAACCGCCTAGCCCCGCGCCCCGTCTCGCGTCCGCCGGTCGACCCCGAATCGCGTCGGGAGTTCAGTCGTCCCGACGGCATGCGCGGGTCGTTCGTCGCCGAGCGCGTCCGCCCGCAGAAGTACCGGGACCAGGCCGAATTCCGGCCGAGCGAACGGCCGGCCGACCCCGTCCTGCAGGAGGCGTTCCACCGGCCGGAGGGCAGCCCCGAGTCGCTGCAACGCCACCCCGTGGACGTCGGCGCGCTGGCCGCCGAGAAAAACGGCGGGGAGCCCGACGAGCTGGACGATCCCTGGCGTAATCCCGGGGCCGCTGCGGCGTTAGGAACGCCGGCGGTCGCGCCGTCGACGTCGCGCTCCGCACTGGGCTACGGCGGCAAGTTGGGTGTGCGCGACGTGCTGTTCGGCGGGCGGGTGTCCTACCTTGCGTTGATCGTGTTGGCGCTGATCGCGTTGGTCATCGGCCTGATCGGCGGCGTGGTGGGCCGCAAGACGGCCGAGGTCGCCGAGGCGTTCACCACCTCCAAGGTGACGCTGTCGACCAACGGCAACGGGGAAGGTCCGGCCGGGCGCTTCGCCAAGGTGGCGTCGGCGACCGCGAACTCCGTGGTGACCATCGAGTCCAAGAGCGACCAGGAGGGCATGCAGGGCTCCGGTGTCGTCATCGACGGGCGCGGCTACATCGTCACCAACAACCACGTGATCTCCGAGGCGGCGAACAACCCCAGCCAGTTCAAGACCACCGTGGTGTTCAACGACGGCAAGGAAGTGCCGGCCAACCTGGTGGGCCGCGACCCCAAGACCGACCTGGCCGTGCTCAAGGTCGACAACGTCGACAACCTGAGCGTGGCGCGTTTGGGTGACTCCGACAAGGTGCGGGTGGGTGACGAGGTCCTCGCCGCGGGTGCGCCGCTGGGGCTGCGCAGCACCGTGACGCACGGCATCATCAGCGCGCTGCACCGGCCCGTCCCGCTGTCCGGGGAGGGCTCGGACACCGACACGGTGATCGACGCCCTGCAGACCGACGCTTCGATCAACCACGGCAACTCCGGCGGGCCGCTGATCGACATGGATTCCCAGGTGATCGGCATCGACACCGCGGGTAAGTCGTTGTCCGACAGCGCAAGTGGGCTCGGCTTCGCGATCCCCATCAACGAGGCCAAGGAAGTTGCCCAGACCTTGATCCGGGACGGGAAGATCGTGCACCCGACGCTGGGCGTGAGCACCCGCTCGGTGAGTAACGCGATCGCCTCCGGCGCCCAGGTCGCCAACGTGAAGGCAGGAAGCCCGGCCCAGAGGGGCGGCATCCTGGAAAACGACGTCGTCGTCAAGGTGGGCAACCGTAAGGTCGCCGACGCCGACGAGTTCGTGGTCGCGGTGCGGCAGCTGACCATCGGCCAGGATTCCCCGATCGAGGTGGTCCGCGATGGCCGGCACGTCACCCTGACGGTGAAACCGGAACCGGACAGCGGCTAGATGTTCGCCAACGTCGGCTGGGGAGAGATGCTCGTCCTCGTCGTGGTCGGGTTGGTGGTCCTCGGTCCCGAGCGGCTCCCCGGCGCCATCCGGTGGTCCGCCAACGCGCTGCGTCAGGCGCGCGATTACCTGAGCGGCGTGACCAGCCAGTTACGCGACGACCTCGGACCCGAATTCGACGACCTGCGCGGTCCGCTCAGCGAATTGCAGAAGCTACGGGGTATGACGCCGCGCGCCGCGCTGACCAAGCACCTCTTGGATGGCGACGATTCCTTCTTGACCGGAAACTTCGACAAGCCGGTGAACGGGACCTCGCTGGAGACGCCGCAGTCCACCCCTCCGGCACCGGCGAACGGACAAACGCTCGGGGCCGAACAGCAGGCGGACGGCCGCACTCCGTTCGACACCGACGCGACCTGAGCCGTCGCCGCCGGGTTCAGCGACCTTTGGGATCGAGTCCCAGCGAGACGCCGGCCAGCCCGCGCCGGCGCGAGGACAAACTATCGGCCACCCCGCGCAGCGCCTTGCCCACGGGCGAATCGGGCGCGCTCAGCACCAGGGGAGTGCCGGAATCGCCCGCGGCGACCAGCTCAGGATCGAGCGGGATCTGCCCCAGCAACGGCACGTCGGCACCGACCGCGCGCGACAACCGCTCGGCCACCTGCTCGCCACCGCCCTCACCGAACACCTTCAGCGTGGAGCCGTCCGGCAGCGTGAGCCCGGACATGTTCTCCACGACGCCGGCGAGGCGTTGGCGGGTCTGCAGCGCGATGCTGCCGGCCCGTTCGGCGACTTCGGCCGCGGCCAGCTGCGGCGTCGTCACCACCAGGATCTCGGCGTTCGGGATCAGCTGTGCCACCGAGATGGCGATGTCTCCGGTCCCCGGCGGCAGATCGAGCAGCAGCACGTCCAGATCGCCCCAATAGACGTCGGCCAGGAACTGCTGCAGCGCGCGGTGCAGCATCGGTCCGCGCCACACCACCGGGGTGTTGCCCTCGGTGAACTGGGCGATTGAGATGACCCGCACCTCGTGGGCGATGGGCGGCAGGATCATCGACTCGACCTGGGTGGGGCGGTCTGTGGTGCCCATCATCCGGGGGATGGAATGGCCGTGGATGTCGGCGTCCAGCACGCCGACGGACAGGCCGCGGGCCGCCATCGCCGCGGCCAGGTTGACCGTGACGGTGGACTTGCCCACCCCGCCCTTCCCGGACGCGACCGCATAGACCCGCGTCAGCGAATTCGGTTGTGCGAACGGGATAATCGGCTCGCGGGCGTCGCCGCGCAGCTGCTTACGCAGCTCGGTGCGCTGCTCGTCGCTCATCACGTCGAGGGTGACCTTCACCGCGCCGGTGCCCGGGACATCGGAGACCGCCTGGCTGACCCGGTCGCTGATCTCGGTCTTCTTCGGACAGCTGGCGGTGGTCAGGTAGATCGCGACGTGGACCGAGCCGTCGGGTTCGGTGTCGATGCTTTTGACCATCCCGAGATCGGTGATGGGACGCCGCAGTTCGGGGTCGATCACCTTCCCCAGGGAGGCGCGGATCGCCGCACTCAGGTCGGCTGAATCAGAAGAGTCATGGCTGGACATCACCGCCGAGTGTAGGCGTGCGCGAAGGGGTCGTTTATCGCCGACCCGTTGTGCATCAGTTGGCGGCGACCCGCTGCGCCCGGCTTCGCCGCGCTTGCGATCGCCGCGTCGGTTTGGCGGCGACCCGCTGCGCCCGGCTTCGCCGCGCTTGCGATCGCCGCGTCGGTTTGGCGGCGACCCGCTGCGCCCGGCTTCGCCGCGCTTGCGATCGCCGCGTTAGTTGGCCGGGCCCGGTGCGGCCTTGTGCGGTGCGGCCGCGTTCGGCGCGGCCGGCGGGCCGGCCGGCTTGGGCGCCGGTGCGGCTTGCGGGGGCGCCGGCGGAATCGCAGCCGGTGGCGCCGGAGGCGGGACAACGTCCGGTGGCGGCGGCGCGAACGGCGGCGGCGGAGCGAAGGGCGCCGGCGGCGCGAACGGCGGCGGCGGTCCGGCGGGCGGCGAGCTTTGGGTGCCGATGCAAATCACCGTGCACCCCGGCAATTGGGTCGGTGCCTGCTGAGGCGTGGGAGACATCCACGGGAACATCGGCGGCGCACTGACCATCGCGGGGCTGCTCAGGTCGATCAGCGGTACGCGCGCCAGCGGGTCGTCCAGCGGCAGGCCGTTGATGTTCATCGGCAGGTTGGGCCCAAGCCCTTCCGGATGCTCGAGGTGCGCGTCGCCCAGCGGCGGCGGCGGTCCGGTCATCGGCGGCAGGTCGACCGGGACGACGCCCGTGGCGTAGGCCGCCGCCCAGCCCAGCACGTTCTGCGCATAAGGCATCGAGTTGTTGTAGCGCAGGATCGCGCTCAACACCTGCGACTGATCGCGCAGGTTCAACCCGCCACTGCACAGGTACCGGGCCGCGGCCAGGGTGGAGTCGAACAGGTTCTGCGGGTCGGCCACGCCGTCGCCCTTGCCGTCGGAGGCGTAGCGCGCCCAGGTCCCTGGCAGGAACTGCATGGGTCCCATCGCGCGGGCGTAGGTGACGCGATTGCCGGCGCTGCTTTGGATGATGACCTCGTTGCCGGGCAGCGTGCCGTCCAGTGATGGACCGTAGATCGGGTTGATCGCGGTGCCGCGTGCGTCCACCGCGCCGCCGCCCGCGTGGCCCGATTCGATGCGCCCGATTCCGGCCAGCAGGTTCCAGCTGACGCCGCAGCCCGGGACGGCGACGGCCATCTTCTGCTCCGCATTGCGGTAGGCGGCCAGCGCGATGCTCGGAATGCCCAGTGCGCCACGCGCATTGACGATCATCGCCGGCGGCGGCGCGGACAGCGCGGGCTCGGCGACGTGAAAGGCGGTAGGGCTGCGGTCGATCGCGACGACGGCGGGCCCAGTGAGGTCGGGAAAGGTGGGGGAGACCGCTGCCACCGGAGTGACCGCGGCGTGGACGGGCGGCATTTGCGCCGGAAGTTCAGGGGCGGCCCCGCTCACGGCACCCGCGAAGACCAATGGAGTAATCATGGCGACGCCGAATATCGGCTTGCGCGTGTTCCGAAGTGCTCGCTGCCGCGCAGTTGCGGCGGCCGGACTCGCACCCCGGCTTCCCCCTATGCGCACTCGACCGTCCTAGGTGTGAGCTGGGCGTACTTTCTGTTAGCTCGGTGAACCAGATCACCATACATAACTCTTGTGACACGAGGGGCGCAATGGTCGAAGTGGTTCTCACCTGGATTTCTTAGCTGCGCGCTCCAGGTTGTCGCCCTGCTGAGGCGGCTCCACGTCCGGGGTCTCGGGCCGCAAATCGGCCAGCAGTTCGCGCAGGTCATCCAGCTCGTGGCGCAGGTATTCACGCGTCGCCACCTCGCCGACGGCCAGCCGCAACGCGGCCAGTTCGCGGGCCAGGTATTCGGTGTCGGCCTTCGTCTGGGCGGCGCGACGGCGGTCCTCTTCGAGCGCGACGCGGTCGCGGTTCTCTTGCCGGTTCTGCGCCAACAGAATCAGCGGCGCCGCGTAGGCGGCCTGCGTGGAGAACGCCAGGTTCAGCAGGATGAACGGGTAGGGATCCCAGCGCACTTCCAACGCGAACAGGTTCAACGCGATCCACACGATCACCACGATCGTCTGCAGCAACAGGTAGCGGCCGGTACCGAAGAACCGCGCGATCGACTCGGTGAATTGCCCGATGGTCTCGGGATCCAGCCGCGGCGAGAACCTGCGCGATGTCCGCGGGGTGTACAGCCCGCGCGGAGCCGTGGATTTGCTCACGCGGATCCTCCCAGTCCCTCGAGCCGGCCGGCGGTATCGACTTCCTGCATGTCCACCCGCCAGTCGTGCGGCAGCAGGTGATCGAGCAGGTCGTCGACGGTGACCGCCCCCAACAGGTGGTTCTCGTCATCGACGACGGGGCCGCACACCAGGTTGTAGGCGGCGAGGTAGCGGGTCACCGCGACCAGCGGTGTCTCCGGCGTCAGGGTAAGCAGCTCGCTGTCGACGATCCCGCCGACCAACTCGGCCGGCGCCTCGCGCAACAGCCGCTGCAGGTGCACGCAGCCCAGGTAGCGTCCGGTCGGCGTCGCCGTCGGCGGTCGCGCCACGAACACCATCGACGACAGGGCGGTGCTGAGGTCCGGATCGCGGACCCGCGCCAGTGCCTCGGCGACTGACGTGTCCGGAGTAAGCACCACCGGATTGGACGTCATCAGGCCGCCCGCCGTGTCCGGCGAATGCGTCAACAACCGGCGCACAGGGGCGGACTCGTCGGGGTCCATCCGGGTCAGCAGCATCTCGGCGTCGGTGGGGTTCAGCACGCCGAGCAGGTCGGCGGCGTCGTCGGGATCCATCTCCTCGAGCACGTCCGCCGATCGCTCGGTGCCCAGCTGGGACAGCACGTCGGCCTGATCCAGCTCCGGCAGCTCCTGCAGGATGTCGGCCAGCCGGTCGTCGTTGAGCGCCCGCAGCACCTCGTAGCGGCGCTTGGGCGGCAGTCCGCGGATTGCGTCGGCCACATCGACCGGCTTGCGCCCTTCGAACTGGCCCAGCAGCTGCGCCACCCCCTGCCCGGGCAAGGCCAGGGCAGACGGGGTCAAGCCCTGGACGCTCTGCCAGTCCACGACGTGTACGGGACCGCGCCGTCCCAGCCGTCGGTGGGTGCGCACCGCGACCCGGCTCACCATCCAGTCGCGCGTCCGGTTCTGTTCGATGCCCAGGTCGGTGACCACGACATCGAGGCCGGCCAGCTCCGGCAGTTCGGGGTCGTTGACCTTGACCTGGGTGTCGAGCACCTGGCCGATCGCCAGCACCTCTCCGGGCCGCTGCACGAAGTGGCGTAGGGATACGTTGCCGGTGCTCAGTGTCACGGCGTTGGGCTCGATGGACGCGACTCGCAGGATCGGGATGAAGATGCTGCGCCGCGTCGCGAGGTCGACGACCAATCCCAGGACGCGCGGCTGCTGGCGGACGATGCTGATGCTGATCACGACGTCGCGGACCCGACCGACGGATTCCCCGAGTGGACCCAGCACCAACATTCGCGCGAGCCGCGCGATGTACACCCTGTTGACCGATCCCATGGGAGTAGAGCCTAGGCAGCCGACGGGCCGATGGCAGACAACCCCCGGGCGGGCGGGACCGCTAAAGCGAGTGCAGCTTAAAGAGCACGAGCACCAAAGCCACCACCAGACTGGCGATTCCGATGACGATGCCGGCGACCGCCAGGCCGAAACCCTCCTGTCGGGTCCGCTTGATCTGATCCAGGGCGATCGCGCCCAGCACCATGGCCACGATCGAGCCGAGGCCACAAGACAAAAAGCCCGTGAACGACGTGATGAACGAGGCGATCGCCAGCGCGTTCGTCCCGGGCGCGGCGGTCTGGGCGGGATAGCCGCCCTGGTAGTCCGGCGGCGGGTAATAGCCGCCCGCGTATCCGGTAGACCCGTAGGGCGGCGGGCCACCGTACGGCGGGGGAGCCATCGGGTAGGGCGATCCGCCGTAACCGGGCGGTTGTTCGTAGCCCGGTGACGGGGGATACGACGGCGGATATCCGGCCGGGTTGTCGGTGGGATAGCCCGGCAGCGGATACGGCGGGGGCGCCGGCTCGGCGGTGGGCGGTTGCCACGGGGCCGGCTGATCTCGCTGCTCAGGGCCTTCGCCGCCGGTGGTGGGTGAGTCGGCCTTGTCGTCGTGGCCACTCTCGCCGAAGCCGCCGCCGGGAGCTGTCATGGTGTTCAACCTAACCCATGGGCGGGTGTCGTCCGCGGGGGCGAAAACGTCAGCGCGCCGCGCACGCCCGGAACGGTTCCCGCCACCCCGCGCGCCGTGTTTCCGCAGGTGACGAAAGTTTGCTGGATAGGCTGGGGAGGACCTGAGATGAAACCACGGCCGAGGCGGAGGACAATGAACCGCGATGACTAATCCTTTCCAGCCTGGGCAGGTTCCCGGCGCGACGCCAGGAGGCGCGACCGGGCGTGGGCGAGGAGCGCCCGGACTTCCGACGCCGCCTCGGGGCTGGCCGGTCGGGTCCTACCCCACCTACGCCGAGGCGCAGCGCGCTGTCGACTACCTCTCCGAGCAGCAGTTCCCGGTCCAGCAGGTGACCATCGTCGGCGTCGACCTGATGCAGGTGGAACGGGTCACCGGCCGGTTGACGTGGCCCAAGGTGCTCGGCGGAGGCGTGCTGAGCGGGGCATGGCTGGGCCTGTTCATCGGGCTGGTGTTGGGCTTCTTCAGTCCCAATCCGTGGGGTGCGCTGATCACGGGCCTGGTCGCTGGCGTCTTCTTCGGGCTGATCACTTCGGCTGTTCCGTACTCAATGGCCCGCGGCACAAGGGATTTCAGTTCGACCATGCAGTTGGTGGCTGGGCGCTACGACGTGCTGTGTGATCCGCAAAACGCAGAAAAGGCGCGGGACCTGTTGGCGCGCTTGGCGATCTGAGGCGCGCACGAGAGGTGTGATCGGTGGTGAGTCCTCGTGGGCGCGTGCGCCGGGCGGGCGCGATCGCGCTGGCGACGCTCACCATCGTCGGGGCGGCGCCCTCATGCGCCTCCGGAACCCGCGGGCTGGTCATCAGCTTCTATACGACGGCCGCCGACGGCGCGACGTTCACCGCGGTCGCGCAGGATTGCACGAAGCAATTCGCTGGCCGCTTCGCCATCCAACAGATCAGCCTGCCCAGAGCCCCCGGCGAGCAGCGCTTGCAGTTGGCGCGGCGGCTGACCGGTCGCGACCGCACGCTGGACGTGATGTCGCTCGACGTGGTGTGGACGGCGGAGTTCGCCGAGGCGGGCTGGGCGCTGCCGCTGTCCGACGATCCCACGGGGCGCGCCGAAGCCGACACGACGGCCGACATCCTGCCGGGCCCGCTGTCGACGGCACGCTGGGAAGGCAGGCTGTTCGCGGCCCCCGTCACAACGAACACCCAATTGCTTTGGTATCGGCCCGATTTGGTGCGTCAGCCGCCGCGGACCTGGGACGGGATGGTGAGCGAGGCCACCAGATTGCACGCCGCGGGGCAGCCCGGCTGGATCGCCGTGCAGGCCAATGAGGGTGAAGGCCTGGTCGTCTGGTTCAACACGCTGCTGGCCAGCGGAGGCGGCCAGGTGCTTTCCGAGGACGGCCGCCACGTCACGTTGACCGACACGCCGGCGCACCGGGCCGCCACCATCGATGCGCTGCGGATCCTCAAATCCGTGGCGACCGCGCCGGGGGCCGATCCGTCGATCACCCGCACGGACGAGGGCACGGCGCGGTTGGCGGTCGAACAGGGCAGGGCCGCACTCGCGGTCAACTGGCCCTACGCGCTGGCATCGATGCTGGAGAACGCGGTGAAGGGCGGCGTGCCCTTTCTGCCGCTCAGCCAGGATCGGCGGTTGGCCGGCAGCATCAACGGCGTCGGGACGTTCGTGCCCACTGACGAGCAATTCCGCATCGCCTACCAGGCGAGCCAGAAAGTCTTCGGCTTCGCGCCGTATCCCGGTGTCGCGCCGGGTCATCCGGCCAAGGTGACCATCGGCGGGGCGAATCTGGCGGTCTCCAGCACCACCCGCCACCGCGCCGAAGCGTTCGAAGCCATCCGCTGCCTGCGCAACCTGCAGCACCAGAAGTACGTGTCGATCGCGGGCGGCTTGCCCCCGGTGCGTACGTCGCTGTATTCCGACCCGCAATTTCAGGCCAAGTACCCGATGTACACGATCATTCGCCGGCAACTCACCGACGCCGCGGTGCGTCCTGCCACGCCGGTGTATCAGGCGGTGGCCATCCGGTTGGCCGCGACGCTGAGCCCGATCACCAAGATCGATCCGGAGCGCACCGCCGACGAGCTCAGCACCGAGGTGCAGAAGGCGATCGACGGAAAGGGGTTGTTGCCGTGACGACCACACCCGTCGTGCCGCCGTTGCGCGCTCGAAACCGTCTCTCCGAACAGCGATTGGCATTGTTGCTCGTCGCCCCGGCGGCGATTCTGATGCTGACGGTGACGGCCTATCCGATCGGCTACGCCGTGTGGTTGAGCTTGCAGCGCAACAACCTTGCCGTGCCCGACGAGACCGCGTTTATCGGCCTGAGCAATTACGCGACGATCCTGACCGACCGGTATTGGTGGACCGCCCTGGCGGTCACGCTGGGCATCACCGTCGTTTCGGTGTCCTTCGAGTTCGTCCTCGGCCTGACGCTGGCGCTGGTGATGCACCGCACCATCGTCGGAAAAGGCCTGGTGCGCACCGCGATTCTGATCCCTTACGGCATCGTCACCGTGGTCGCGTCGTACAGCTGGTACTACGCCTGGACGCCGGGGACGGGCTATTTGGCCAACCTGCTGCCGCACGGTAGCGCACCGCTGACCGCGCAGATCCCCTCGCTGGGCATTGTCGTGATCGCCGAGGTCTGGAAGACGACGCCATTTATGTCGCTGCTGCTGCTGGCCGGGCTGGCGCTGGTGCCCGAGGATTTGCTGAACGCCGCCCAGGTCGACGGGGCCGGTCCTTGGCGCCGGCTGACCGGCGTCATCCTGCCGATCATCAAGCCGGCGGTGGTTGTTGCTCTGTTGTTCCGGACTTTGGACGCGTTTCGCATCTTCGACAACATCTACGTGATCACCAACGGCGCCAACAACACCGGTTCGGTGTCGATGCTCGGCTACGACAACCTGTTCAAGGGCTTCAACGTTGGACTCGGCTCGGCGATCAGCGTGCTGATTTTCTTGTGCGTGGGCCTGATCGCCCTGCTTTTCATCAAGGTCTTCGGCGCGGCGGCGCCCGGTGGTGACGTCGATGGCCGCTAACCGGCAGGCCGCGCGACGCACCGTGATCTGGGCCGTCATCGACACGGCGGTCGTCGTGTACGCCCTGCTGCCGGTGTTGTGGACCTTCAGCCTCTCCCTGAAACCGACGTCAACTGTCAAGGACGGCAAGCTGATTCCGTCGTCGATATCCCTGGACAACTATCGCGGCATCTTTCGCGGCGACCTCTTCAGCTCGGCGCTGATCAACTCGGTCGGGATCGGGTTGATTACCACCGCGATCGCGGTGACTCTCGGGGCGATGGCGGGCTACGCGATCGCCCGCCTGGATTTTCCGGGCAAGCGGCCGCTGGTTGGCGCCACGCTGCTGGTCACCATGTTCCCCGCGATCTCCTTGGTCACACCGTTGTTCAACATCGAACGCTTCGTCGGCCTGTTCGACACCTGGCCGGGCCTGATCCTGCCCTACATCACGTTCGCGCTGCCGCTGGCGATCTACACGTTGTCGGCGTTTTTCCGCGAGATCCCCTGGGACTTGGAGAAGGCGGCGAAGATGGACGGCGCCACGCCGGCACAGGCCTTCCGCAAGGTGATCGTCCCGTTGGCGGCGCCGGGCGTAGTGACCGCCGCGATCCTGGTGTTCATCTTCGCCTGGAACGATCTGCTGCTGGCGCTGACCCTGACCGCCACCAAGGCCGCCATCACCGCGCCGGTCGCGATCGTGAACTTTAGCGGCAGTTCACAGTTCGAGGAGCCGACAGGATCGATCGCGGCCGGGGCCGTGGTGATCACGGTTCCCATCATCGCTTTTGTTCTAATCTTCCAACGACGAATCGTCGCGGGGTTGACCTCCGGCGCTGTGAAGGGATGACGCGATGGCCGAGATTGTGCTGGACCATGTCAGCAAGAGCTATCCCGACGGCGCGGTGGCGGTGCAGGACCTGAACATCACCATCGCCGACGGCGAGTTCCTGATCCTGGTCGGCCCGTCGGGCTGCGGTAAGACCACCACGCTGAACATGATTGCCGGGCTTGAAGATATCTCCTCGGGCGAGCTGCGCATCGGTGGCGAACGGGTGAACGAGAAAGCGCCCAAGGACCGCGATATCGCGATGGTCTTCCAGTCCTACGCGCTCTACCCGCACATGACGGTGCGGCAAAACATCGCGTTCCCGTTGACGCTGGCGAAAATGCCCAAGGCCGAGATCGCGCAGAAAGTTGCCGAAACCGCCAAAACCCTTGACTTGACCGAGTTTTTGGACCGTAAGCCATCGCAGTTATCCGGTGGACAGCGCCAGCGGGTGGCGATGGGCCGTGCGATCGTGCGTCATCCCAAGGCGTTTCTGATGGACGAGCCGTTGTCCAACCTGGACGCCAAACTGCGTGTTCAGATGCGCGGCGAGATCGCCAGGCTGCAAAAAAGGTTGGGCACGACGACCGTTTACGTCACCCACGACCAGACCGAGGCGATGACCCTGGGTGACCGGGTGGTGGTGATGCATTCGGGCGTCGCGCAGCAAATCGGCACCCCTGACGAGCTTTACGAGCAGCCGGCCAACCTGTTCGTCGCGGGTTTCATCGGCTCGCCGGCGATGAATTTCTTCCCCGCGACGTTGACGCCCATCGGGCTGACGCTGCCGTTCGGGGAGGTGATGCTGGCGCCGGAGGTCCAGGAAGTGATCGCCCGGCATCCCGCACCGGCCAACGTCATCGTGGGTGTGCGGCCCGAGCATCTGACCGACGCCGCGCTGATCGACGGCTACCAGCGCATCAGGGCATTGACCTTCGAGGTGAAGGTCGACTTGGTGGAATCGCTGGGCGCCGACAAGTATGTGTACTTCTCCACCGCGGCATGGGCCGCGCACTCGGCCCAACTGGATGACCTGGCCGCCGAGGGCGATGCGCACGAAAATCAGTTTGTGGCACGGGTTCCCGCCGAATCCAAGGCGATCATCGGGCAGTCGATCGAGTTGGCGTTCGACACGACACGGCTGGTGGTCTTCGACGCCGACTCGGGAGCCAATTTGACCCTCGCGCCATCGGGTTCGCGGTGACGCAGCCGTTGGAGCAGGTGCGTGCGCATGTACGCGCGCACTTCGGCGACCTCGAACCCGATTCGGCGAGCGTGACATTTCTGGGCACCGAAACCATCGAAGTGCTGCGATTCCGCGCGGCAAGCGGGGTGGTGCATTACGTCTCGTTGGGCTGTTCGCGGCACCCGATGACCGAACCGACACTGGACATCGCCGACCCGGTGCGCGGCCCGCGCGCCGAAATCGTCCTGCAGTTGCGCGATCCCGGCCCGATCACCGGGATCGCCCGCAGCGTCGCGATACTGGCGGCGACTCCGGCCGTCGAGGGTGCCGTACTGGGCCCCGATGCGCTGATCGACCTCGGCTCCCCGCTGTGGGCGTCGCCGTCGCGGAAGGTGCCGTTCACCGCGGTGTTGCTGGGCCGCAGCGAGATCGCCGATCTGCCGTTGGAGCCGCCCCGCGACCCGGTGCTCTTCCTGTTGGCCACCCCCATCACCGCGACCGAAGCGGCGTGGGTCCGGCTGAAGGGTGCCGACGCGATGCGGCAAGCGTGGGATAACGACGGTGTCGACGTGCTGAACACGAATCGCCCTGCCGCACAGCCCAACTGATTTTGACGAGCAGACGCAAAAGCGCCCAACACGCCCAAGAATTAGGTGTTTTTGTATCTGCTCGGCTAAAAGTCAGAGCCAGTTGCGGTTGCGGAATTGGAAATACAGGACCAGGCAGGCGACGACCATGATGGCCATGATCGCCGGGTAGCCCCACGTCCAACTCAGCTCGGGCATGAATCGGAAGTTCATCCCGTAGATCGCGGCGACCATGGTGGGCACCGCCAGGATGCCGGCCCAGGCTGCCATCTTGCGCATGTCGTTGTTCTGCTGCATCCCGACGCGAGCCAACGCCGCCTGGATCAGCGAGTTGAGTGTGTCGTCGTAGCTGGCGATCTGGTCCGCGGCTTCGGAGTGGTGGTCGGCGACGTCGCGCAGATAGCGCCGCAATTCCTTGGAGATCACGTCTTTGTTGTCCATCTGGATCCTGTGGAACGCGGCCGACAGCGGGTTGACGCAGCGGCGGAGCTCGACGACCTCGCGCTTGAGCAGATAGATCGGTTCGACGTCGATCTTGCTGCCCGGGGCGAACGCCAAACCCTCGATGCTGTCGATGTCAGACAACATCAGACTGCTCACCTCGAGATAGTGGTCCACCACATGGTCGGCGATCGCGTGCATCACCGCGAAGGGTCCCAGCCGCATCTGCTCGGGGTCGCCGTCCATGCGCTTGCGCACCTCGGACAGTCCGCCGTGTTCACCGTGGCGGACCGTGACCACGAAATCGCGGCCGACGAAGACCATGATCTCGCCGGTCTCGACGATCTCGCGGGCCAGCACCACCGATTCGTGGCGGACGTAGTTGACGGTCTTGAGGACGAGGAACAGCGTGTCGTCGTAGCGCTCCACCTTGGGCCGCTGATGGGCGCACACGGCGTCTTCCACGGCCAGCGGGTGCAGACCGAAAACGTCGGCCACCTCCTGCATCTGGACCTGGCTCGGTTCGCGCAGGCCCACCCAGACGAACCCTTCGTGTCCCAGCGTCTCGATCTCGCGGACCTTGTCCAGGGAGGCGGCGTAACTGATCTTGCCGGGCAGCCGGTGCCCGTCGGCGTAGACGGCGCAGTCAACCAGCGTTTCCTTACGGGGTTGAGATTCCGCGCTCGGCTGCGGTTCCGGGGCCTGCGCGAGCGGGCGAAGCGCTTCGGGCAGTGCGTCGAATCCTTGGAACACATCCACCTCCCACGCAGCGCAGGTCCGACCAGGCGGTGCTCCATGCTACGCGTCCCGGCTGTTCAAATGCTGACGATCAGGCGCCGGGGAAAGCCCTGGTAGCGGACCGGAGATTGCGGTCCGCGAAGGGTGCGCTAGTTTCGAGCCGAAACCCGAATCTGCACGAACTTCTCCACAAGGAGTACATCGACGTGAGCGCAAGTCCTCTCAAGGTTGCCGTCACCGGCGCCGCCGGCCAGATCGGCTACAGCCTGTTGTTCCGCCTGGCGAGTGGCTCGTTGCTGGGCTCCGACCGCCCGATCGAGTTGCGTCTTTTGGAGATCGAGCCCGCTCTCAAGGCGCTCGAGGGCGTCGTGATGGAGCTGGACGACTGCGCCTTCCCGCTGCTGTCCGGTGTCGAGATCGGCGCGGACGCGAACAAGATCTTCGACGGCGTCAACCTGGCCCTGCTGGTCGGCGCGCGGCCGCGCGGCCCGGGCATGGAGCGCAGCGACCTGCTGGAGGCCAACGGCGCGATCTTCACCGCCCAGGGCAAGGCGCTCAACTCGGTCGCTGCCGACGACGTCCGTATCGGCGTCACCGGCAACCCGGCCAACACCAACGCGCTGATCGCGCTGAGCAACGCCCCCGACATCCCCAAGGAGCGGTTCTCGGCGCTGACCCGGCTGGACCACAACCGGGCGATCTCGCAGCTGGCCAAGAAGACCGGTGCCGCGGTCACCGACATCAAGAAGGTGACGATCTGGGGCAACCACTCCGCGACCCAGTACCCCGACATCTTCCACGCCGAGGTCGGCGGCAAGAATGCCGCCGAGGTGGTCAACGACCAGGCGTGGATCGAGAACGACTTCATCCCGACTGTCGCCAAGCGCGGCGCGGCCATCATCGACGCCCGCGGCGCGTCCTCGGCCGCGTCGGCCGCATCGGCGACGGTCGACGCCGCGCGCTCCTGGCTGCTGGGCAGCCCGGAGGGTGACTGGGTGTCGATGGCCGTCTATTCCGACGGGTCCTACGGCGTGCCCCAGGGCATCGTGTCGTCGTTCCCGGTGACCACCAAGGACGGCAACTGGTCGATCGTGCAGGGCCTCGAGATCGACGAGTTCTCCCAGGGTCGCATCGACAAGACCACCGCCGAGTTGGTCGAGGAGCGCACCGCGGTCACTGAGCTCAAGCTGATCTAGCGCGGCGGAGCGGGGCGCAGCGGGTCGGCACTGAGACCCGTGGCGATCGCCAGCGCGGCGGAGCCGGGCGCAGCGGGTCGGCACTGAGACCCGTGGCGATCGCCAGCGCGGCGGAGCCGGGGGCAGCGGGTCGGCACTGAGACCCACGTCACCAATTAGGCCTACTAATGGGTAGTCAGTACCCTGAACCCCGTGTCCGAATTGCTTGAATCGATACAGACGCAGGCCGAGGACGGCGCCATTACCGACGCCGAGATCTTCGAGGCACACGTAGGCGGCAAGCTTTCGGTAAGCCTGACGTCCCCGCTGGATACCCAGCGCGCTTTGTCGATCGCCTATACCCCGGGCGTGGCGCAGGTCAGCCGTGCGATCGCCGCTGACCACGCGGCGGCGGCCCGCTACACCTGGGCCAACCGGCTGGTGGCGGTCGTCAGCGACGGCAGTGCGGTGCTGGGCCTGGGCGACATCGGGCCGGCGGCGTCGTTGCCGGTCATGGAGGGCAAGTGCGCCCTGTTCCAGGCATACGGCGGGCTGAACGCCATCCCGATCGTGCTCGACACCAAGGATCCCGACGAGATCGTGGAAACCCTGGTGCGACTGCGCCCGACGTTCGGCGCCGTCAACCTCGAGGACATCTCCGCGCCGCGCTGCTTCGAGATCGAGCGCCGAGCCATCGAGGCGCTGGACTGCCCGGTGATGCACGACGACCAGCACGGCACGGCCATCGTGGTGCTGGCCGCGCTCATGGGTGCCAGCAAGCTGCTCGGCCGGGACATGAGCTCGCTGAAGGTGGTCGTTTCCGGGGCGGGGGCGGCTGGCGTCGCGTGCACCAATCTCCTTATGGTGATGGGTGTTTCGGACATCACCGTCCTGGACTCGCGCGGAATTCTGCACACCGCCCGCGACGACATGAACGACGTCAAGGCGGCTTTGGCGCGGCGCACCAATCCCGACGGCCTGACCGGCAGCGCCGCGGAAGCCATCCGGGGCGCCGACGTGTTCCTCGGTCTGTCGGGCGGCGTGGTCCCCGAAGAGATGATCGCCACGATGGCGCCCAACGGGATCGTGTTCGCTTTGTCCAACCCCGATCCGGAGATCCACCCCCAGATCGCGGCCAAGTACGCCTCGGTGGTGGCCACCGGCCGCAGCGACTTTCCGAATCAGATCAACAACGTGCTGGCGTTCCCCGGGGTTTTCCGCGGTGCGTTGGAAGCCGGCGCCCGCCGGATCACCGAGAAGATGATGGTCGCCGCGGCCGAGGCGATCTTCTCCGTGGTCAGCGACGACCTTGCTCCCGACCGGATCGTTCCCAGCCCGTTGGACCTGCGCGTCGGGGAAGCCGTTGCCGCGGCCGTGGCCATCGCCGCCGACACGTCCGTCTCCGAGGGGTGAGAATCGGCCGGCTGGCGGCACCGCTGCTCGCCGCCATACTCGCCGTTTCCGGTTGCTCGACCGACACCGGCGGCGATCGTCGCGCCGGCGCGGAAGTGGTGGTCGGGTCCCGCTCCGATACCGAGTCGGCGCTGTTGGCCGGCATCTACGCGGCCGCGTTGCGGTCCTACGGATTTGGCGCGCGGTTCCAGGCAACCACCGATCCGAAGGCCCAATTGGATTCGGGCGCAGTCACCGTCGTTCCCGCCGTCACCGGCCGGGTGTTGCAGGACCTGCAGCCAGGCGCGACGGCGATGTCGGGCAAAGACGTCTACCGCGCGATGATCGCCGCCCTGCCCGAGGGCATCGTGGCCGGCGACTACACCACGGCCGCCGAGGACAAACCCGTGCTGCTGGTGAGCCGGGCCACCGCCAAGGCGTGGGGCGGCAGCGAAGTCAGCGCGGACCTGAGCACGCTGCCGCAACACTGTGCCGCTCTCGTCGTCGGGACCATCGCCGGCCACCGGGCGCCATCGGTCATCGGCCCCTGCCGCCTTCCGGTTCCGCGTGAATTCCCGAATGGCACAACGATGTTCGCGGCGATCGCGGCAGGACAGCTGACCGCGGGATGGACGACGACAGCCGACCCCGGCACGCCCGCGGACCTGGTCGCCCTGGCCGATGCCAAGCCCGCGCTGGTTCGTGCCGAGAACGTGGTGCCGCTGTATCGCCGCAACGCGCTCAGCGATCGGCAATTGTTGGCGATCAACGAAGTGGCCGGCGTGCTGGACACCGCCGCCCTGATCGACATGCGCCGGCAGGTCGGCACCGGCGCCGACCCGCAGGCGGTGGCGGCGGGCTGGCTCGCCGAGCACCCGCTCGGGCGCTAGAGGTCAGCGCTTGGGCAGTAGCCGGGTGACAAAGTCCTTCACCCGGCCCATGACGGGCCCGCCGACCAGTCGCTCGTAGTTGGGACCGGCGACCCGGACCAGCAGGTCCATCGCCTTCACGTCGGGTCCCACCAGCACCCGGGCCTTGTTCTTGCGCACACCTTCGAGGATGAGCTGAGCCGCCCGCTGCGGGGTGGTCTTGGCCTGCTGTTCCTCGAACACGCTGGCCAGCTCGGCGTGGTCGAGCCCCTCGACGCCGGTCGCGTTGCGGGCGAACGCGGTCTTGATGCCGCCGGGGTGCACTGTCGTCACCCGCACCGGGTGACCGGCCCGCGCCATCTCCTGGTGCAGCGCCTCGGTGAAGCCGCGGACGGCGAATTTGGCCGAGACGTAGGCCGCCTGGCCGGGCGCGGAAAACAGGCCGAGCGCGCTCGAGATGTTGATGACGTGTCCGTCGCCGGAGGCGATCAAATGCGGAAGAAACGCCTTGGTGCCGTTGACGACGCCCCAGTAGTCGACGTCAATCACGCGTTCGATGTCCTTGAACCGGCTGTCCTCGATGGACCCGATGAACGTGATGCCGGCGTTGTTGTAGATCTGGTTGACCGCACCGAAATGCTCGTGGACCGCGTCGGCATAAGCCAGGAAGGCGCTGCGCTCGGTCACGTCGAGCTGGTCCACCTTGACCGGCGCTCCGATTGCCGCGAGCTGCTCGGCGGTCTGCGCCAGCCCTGCGGTGTCGACGTCGCTGATCGCTAGTTTGGCGCCGGCGCGGCCCAACTCGACCGCCAGCGCCTGGCCGATGCCCGAGCCGGCGCCGGTGACCACGGCGACCTTGCCGGCGAACCCATCCATGCAACACTCCCTCGACCAGGCTTGACCGCGTTGACGCTAATCGTTACCAGCGATGGTGACCAGAGCAGGGGGAAATGGTGAATCGACGAGCCCGACGCACTGAGAGATCGGTCACTGCTTGGGCAGCAGCCGACCCATGACGGGCCCGAACAGCTGCTGGTAACCCGAACCGGTCAGGCGAACCAGGACGTCCAACACCTTGGCGTCCGCCCCGACGAGCACCCGCGCCTTCTTCTTTCGCACCGCGTCAAGGATGATCTGGGCGGCGCGGTGTGGGGTGGTCTTAGCCAGCCGCTTGTCGAACAGCTTGGCCAGCTCCGCCTGGTCGAGCCCCTCGGCGGTGGTGGCGTTGCGCGCGATCGCAGTTTTGATGCCGCCCGGGTGCACCGTCGTCACCGCCACCGGGTGGCCGGCCGCCGCCATCTCCTGGCGCAGCGCCTCGGTGAAGCCGCGAACGGCGAACTTGGCCGAGTTGTAGGCCGCCTGTCCGGGCACCGAGAAGAGCCCGAACACGCTGGAGACGTTGATGACGTGACCGTCTCCGGAGGCGATCAGGTGCGGAAGGAACGCCTTGGTGCCGTTGACGACGCCCCAGAAGTCGACGTCCATCACGCGTTCGATGTCCTTGAACTGGCTGACCTCGACGTCACCGGTAAAGGCGATGCCGGCGTTGTTGTAGATCTGGTTGACCGTGCCGAAGTGCTCTTTGACGGCGTCGGCGTAGGCCAGGAACGCTTCACGTTCGGTCACGTCGAGGCGATCCACCTTGAACTGCGCACCGATGGCCTTCAGCTGCTCCTCGGTGTGGCCCAGGCCTTCGAGGTCGACGTCGCTGATGGCCACCTTGGCCCCCGAGCGAGCCAACTCCAGGGCCAGCGCCTGCCCGATCCCCGAACCCGCGCCCGTCACTACCGCGACCTTGCCGGCGAACCCTTGCATGAGCACCCTTCCTAGTTGGCCCGTTTGCGTCGAGGCTAGCCGGTACCGGCGGTCCCTGATACCTGCGGGTCGCCGATACAGACCGAATCAGCCGAAGGCGGTGTCGATGATCTCTTGCTGCTCGACGGCGTGCACCTTCGACGAGCCCGACGACGGCGCCGACATCGCCCGGCGGGAAATCCGCTTGAGTCCGGTCAGCTTGTCGGGCAGGAGCTCGGGCAGTTCCAGGCCGAAGCGCGGCCAGGCACCCTGGTTGGCCGGCTCCTCCTGGACCCAGAAGTACTCCGTGGCGCTCGGGTAGCGATCCAGCGTCTCGCCCAGCCGGCGCTTGGGCAACGGGGCGAGCTGCTCGATCCGCACGATCGACACGTCGTCCCGGTTGTCCTTGGCCTTGCGGGCCACCAACTCGTAGTAGAGCTTGCCGCTGGTCAGCAGGACCCTGCTGACCTTGCTGCGATCGCCGATGCCGTCCTCGTAGGTCGGTTCTTCGAGCACCGAGCGGAACTTGATCTCGGTGAAGTCCTTGACGTCGCTGACCGCCGCCTTGTTGCGCAGCATCGACTTGGGCGTGAACACGATCAGCGGGCGCTGCACGCCGTCAAGGGCGTGCCGGCGCAACAAGTGGAAGTAGTTCGACGGCGTGGACGGCATCGCGATCGTCATCGACCCCTCCGCCCACAGCTGCAGGAAGCGCTCGATGCGGCCCGAGGTGTGGTCGGGGCCCTGGCCTTCGTGGCCGTGCGGCAGCAGCAGCACCACGTTGGACAACTGACCCCACTTGGCCTCACCGGAGCTGATGAACTCGTCGATGATCGACTGTGCGCCGTTGACGAAGTCCCCGAACTGGGCCTCCCACAGGACGAGGGCGTCGGGATTGCCCACGGTGTAGCCGTACTCGAAGCCGACGGCGGCATATTCCGACAGCGGGGAGTCATAGACCAAGAACTTGCCGCCGGTGGGCGCGCCGTCGGCGTTGGTCGCCAGCAGTTGCAGCGGCGTGAACTCTTCGCCGCTGTTGCGGTCGATGATCACCGAGTGCCGCTGCGAGAAGGTGCCGCGGCGGGTGTCTTGCCCCGACAGCCGCACCAGCTTGCCCTCGGCCACCAGCGAGCCCAGCGCCAGCAGTTCGGCGAAGGCCCAGTCGATCTTGCCCTCGTAGGCCATCTCCCGGCGCTTCTCCAGCACCGGCTGCACCCGCGGGTGCGCGGTGAAGCCCTCGGGCAGCGCCAGGAACGCGTCACCGATGCGGGCCAGCAACGCCTTGTCCACCGCGGTGGACAGGCCCGCGGGCAGCATCTGGTCGGCCTCCACCGATTCGCTCGGCAGCGCGCCGTGCTTCTCGAGCTCGCGGACCTCGTTGAACACCCGCTCGAGCTGGCCCTGGTAGTCGCGCAGGGCGTCCTCGGCTTCCTTCATCGAGATGTCACCGCGGCCGATCAGGGCTTCGGTGTAGCTCTTGCGGACCCCGCGCTTGATGTCGACCACGTCGTACATGGCGGGGTTGGTCATCGACGGGTCGTCGCCTTCGTTGTGCCCGCGCTTGCGGTAGCACAGCATGTCGATGACGACGTCCTTTTTGAACTCCTGCCGGAAGTCGACGGCCAGCTTGGCCACCCACGCGCACGCCTCCGGGTCGTCGCCGTTGACGTGGAAGATCGGCGCCCCGATCATCTTTGCGACGTCCGTGCAGTACTCGCTGGACCGCGAGTACTCGGGCGCGGTGGTGAACCCGATCTGGTTGTTGGCGATGATGTGGATGGTGCCGCCGACGCGGTAGCCGTGCAGATTCGCCAGGTTCAGCGTCTCGGCGACCACGCCCTGGCCGGCGAACGCCGCGTCGCCGTGCAGCATCATCGGCACCACCGAGAACGCCTTGTCGTCGCCGTGGTCCTCGGCGCCGCGGTCCAGCAGGTCCTGCTTGGCCCGAACCAGGCCTTCGAGCACCGGGTCGACGGCTTCCAGGTGCGACGGGTTGGCGGTCAGCGAAACCTGAATGTCGTTGTCGCCGAACATCTGTAGGTACACGCCGGTGGCGCCCAGGTGGTATTTGACGTCCCCGGAACCGTGCGCCTGCGCCGGGTTGAGATTGCCCTCGAACTCGCTGAAGATCTGTGAGTACGGCTTGCCGACGATGTTGGCCAGCACGTTGAGCCGGCCGCGGTGCGGCATCCCGATGACCACCTCGTCGAGCCCGTGCTCGGCGCACTGGTCGATCGCCGCATCCATCATCGGAATGACGCTTTCCGCTCCTTCCAGCGAAAACCGTTTCTGCCCAACGTATTTGGTTTGCAGGAAAGTCTCGAAGGCCTCGGCGGCATTCAGTTTGCTCAGGATGAACTTCTGCTCGGCAACCGTCGGTTT
Organism: Mycobacterium sp. NTMscope_MAC_269; assembly: GCF_976985695.1. Classification (NCBI taxonomy): domain Bacteria; kingdom Bacillati; phylum Actinomycetota; class Actinomycetes; order Mycobacteriales; family Mycobacteriaceae; genus Mycobacterium; species Mycobacterium sp. NTMscope_MAC_269. The sequence goes on along the minus strand of NZ_OZ335668.1, from coordinate 2,949,767 downwards.
GACGTGCTTGGTCTCGACACGCTGCTGTAGCCATTCCTGTTGTGCGGGATCGAGAATGTGGGTGTATTCCACACCGATGTGGCGGCAGTAGGCATCGCGCAGCAGGCCCAGCACGTCGCGCAGCTTCTTGTACTCGCAACCCGCGAAGCCGTTGACTTTGAATACCCGATCGAGGTCCCACAGCGTCAGACCGTGGTTGAGGATCTCGAGGTCGGGGTGGCTGCGGAACCGGCTGCCGTCCAAGCGCAGCGGGTCGATGTCGGCCATCAGGTGACCGCGATTGCGGTAGGCCGCAATCAACTCCATCACCCGGGCGGTCTTGTCGACGATCGAGTCCGGGTTGTCGGTGCTCCAGCGCACCGGCAGGTAAGGGTTGCCCAGCTCGCGGAAGATCTCGTCCCAGAACGCGTCCGACAACAGCATCTCGTGGATGGTGCGCAAGAAGTCGCCGGATTCCGCGCCCTGGATGATGCGGTGGTCATAGGTCGAGGTCAGCGTGATCAGCTTGCCGATCCCCAGCTCGGCGATGCGTTCCTCGCTGGCGCCCTGGAACTCGGCGGGGTATTCCATGGCGCCGACGCCGATGATGGCGCCCTGGCCGTTCATCAGCCGCGGCACCGAGTGCACGGTGCCGATGGTGCCCGGGTTGGTCAGTGAAATCGTTACGCCGGCAAAGTCTTCGGCGGTCAGCTTGCCGTCGCGGGCCCGCCGCACGATGTCTTCGTAGGCGGTAACGAATTGCGCGAACCGCATGGTCTCGCAGCCCTTGATGCCGGCCACCACCAACGAACGCCTGCCGTCCTTGCCCTGCAGGTCGATGGCCAGACCGAGGTTGGTGTGCGCCGGGGTGACAGCGGTTGGTTTGCCGTCGACCTCGGCGTAGTGCCGATTCATGTTCGGGAACTTCTTGATCGCCTGCACCAGCGCGTAGCCGAGCAGGTGGGTGAACGAGATCTTGCCGCCGCGCGTTCGCTTGAGTTGGTTGTTGATGACGATCCGGTTGTCGATCATCAGCTTGGCGGGAACCGCACGCACACTGGTCGCCGTCGGCACGTCCAGTGAGGCCGACATGTTCTTGACGACGGCGGCCGCGGCGCCCCGCAGCGTCTGCAACTCGTCGCCCTCGGCCGGCGGGGGAACGGCGGCCTTCGCCGGCGCGGGCCGTGCCGGGACCCCGTTGCCGGCGGCCGTGCTGACGGGGGGCGCGGGCTTGGGGCTCTGGGGGGCCGCCGGGGTCGGCTTCGCGGGCGCGGGAGCTGTGGCCGGCCTGCCATCACCGCTGGTAGGGGCCGCCGGCGCTGCCTCACCCGTCGACTCGGGGTTGTAGTCGACCAGGAACTCATGCCAGCTCGGATCCACCGACGAGGGGTCATCGCGGAACTTGCGGTACATCTCCTCGACCAGCCATTCGTTTTGACCGAACGGTGAACTTATGTTGCTCACGACCGCAGTTCGCCTCAATCCCTTTGTCCTACAGGGTCACCGCGGCGGCTATCGCGCGGCGCCTGCACCCTCCTCGGTCCTGGCGGGCCGAGCACCTCATACCCATGGCGGTACCCATTGCTTCCGCCCTATAAAGGCTAACCTCTCGCCACCAATCTGCCAGGCGGACCGGGGGGCTCCGGGGAGGGCTTGGTGGGTGCTAGCCGGCTTCGTGGATCGGGGGCACCAGATGCAGCGCGCGGGGCCAGCGCGCGGGTGGAGCGCCGAACGCCCGATTGGCGTTACGGACCATCTTCTTGCCGGCGAGGTAATTGCCGACCGCTCCCACCACGACACCGATCCCGACAGGCAGCAGTTTGCCGAACAACAGGGCGCCCCGCCGCACGGTGTACCTCCTGACCCACGACTTGAGCAGCCGCGAGTTCAGTCCCGACATCGACGACAGCGGCAGGGCGGCCAGGCTCTCGGAAATCCAGCCGCCGCTGGTGCGTCGCGCACCTATCAACTGCGCGACGGCGTGCTCGCTGTCGTCACCGACGAGCACCGCGAGCACCAGGGCGCGGCGTCGTTCCCGGTGATCGGCCGGGATGTCGTGGACTACCGCGACCGCCAACACGAAGAACGCGGTGGCCTCCAGGAACGTCACCGTTTCCGCGGCCGCCGCGGACAGCGCACTCAACGTGCCGATCCCGGGGACGGTCGCTGCGGCCCCCACGGCAACGCCGCCGGCCGTCACGATGGCCACGTAACGCTTCTGCAGCTTGGCCAGGATCTGCGCCGGGCTGGCATCGGGATCGGCATTGCGCAGCCGGGTCACGTAGGCCTCCGCGGCCGGCCCCTGTATCCGCGAGCTGCGCTCGATGACCTGCGCCAACGCCCGCGCGGACATCTTGGGTCGACCGTGCTTGCCGGTCGGCGCCTCTCCCGCGTTGGCCATGGTGAAAAACCGCTTCGGCGACCTGTTCCGTCGGGCCCGCATACTGTCTCTCCTGCAAATGGGGTTCTTTCAGGCTAACGTGCCCGCGGCAAATCCTGACGAGTTATCGATCCTCCGCGGATCCGTGGCTGCCGGCCCTCTTGCGCCACCGGGAATAATGCAGGCTGGATGTCTGCGACGGCCAGGCCGTTGGTCGGTCGTCGTGATGAACGGTTCGCCGTGCGCGCGGTCGATGACCTGGTAGTTCGGTCCGGTCGACCAGACGGGCCGATGCGGCGTAACGGCATCGTCGGGAGCGAAACGAGGTGGGGTGGATGACCACGGCTGCGCCCCGCACGCCCCGAGGTGAGTGGCGTGCGGGTTCGGGGCCGGCGCAGGCCGCCCATCGCTGGGATTTCATCACCCGCAGCTCGCCGCACTCACAGAACCCGTGGAACCCGCTTTGGGCGATGATGATCGGCTTTTTCATGATCATGGTCGACTCGACCATCGTCGCGATCGCGAACCCGACGATCATGGCCAACTTGCGCATCGGCTACGACACGGTGGTCTGGGTGACCAGCGCCTACCTGCTGGGTTACGCCGTCGTGTTGCTGGTGGCGGGGCGTCTCGGCGACCGGTTCGGCCCCAAGAACCTGTACCTGATCGGCCTGGTGGTCTTCACCATCTCTTCGGTGTGGTGCGGACTGTCGGGCAGCGCGGCGATGTTGATCGCGGCCCGCGTCGCCCAAGGCATCGGAGCGGGCGTGCTCACCCCCCAAACCTTGTCGACGATCACCCGGATCTTCCCGCCGGAGCGGCGCGGCATCGCGGTGAGTTTGTGGGGCGCCACCGCGGGAGCCGCCAGCCTGGTGGGTCCGCTGGCCGGCGGTCTGCTGGTCGACGGGCTGGGCTGGGAGTGGATCTTCTTCGTCAACGTCCCCATCGGTGTGATCGGGCTGGCGTTGGCGTACTGGCTGATCCCGGTGCTGCCCACCCAGTCACACCGGTTCGACCTGATCGGCGTCGGGCTGTCCGGGGTGGGCATGTTCCTGATCGTGTTCGGGCTACAACAGGGCCAGGCCTCGCACTGGGAGCCCTGGATCTGGGCGTTGATCGTCGCGGGATTCGGGTTCATGACGGTGTTCGTGTTCTGGCAGTCGGTGAACCCCCACGAACCCCTGATTCCGTTGGTGATCTTCGGCGACCGCGACTTCTGGCTGTGCAACGTCGGGGTGGCCATCGTCTCGTTCGCCGCGACGGCGATGATGTTGCCTCTGACGTTTTATGCGCAGGCCGTTTGCGGGCTGTCGCCGACGCGCTCGGCCTTGTTGATCGCGCCGATGGCGATCGCCAACGGGGTGTTCGCGCCGTTCGTCGGCAAGATCGTCGACAAGTACCATCCGCGGCCGGTGCTCGGTTTCGGCTTTTCGGTGCTGGCGATCGCGCTGACCTGGCTGACCTTCGAGATGTCGCCGACGACGCCGATCTGGCGGCTGGTGTTGCCGTTCTTCGCGATGGGCGTCGCGATGGCGTTCGTGTGGTCGCCGCTGACGGCGACCGCGACGCGTAACCTGCCGGCGCAGCTGGCCGGCGCGGGGTCTGCGGTGTACAACTCCGTTCGCCAGCTCGGCGCGGTGCTCGGCAGCGCCGGCATGGCCGCATTCATGACCTGGCGGATCAGCGCCGAGATGCCGCGGCGACCGTCCGGTGGGGGCCTGGACGAGGACGCGATCACGTTGCAGTTGCCCCGGTTTCTGCGCGAACCGTTCGCGGCCGCGATGTCGCAGTCGGTGCTGCTGCCGGCGTTCATCGCGTTGTTCGGGATCATCGCCGCCCTGTTCTTGGTGGGCTTCGCGCCCTGGTCCCGCACCGGCCGGGGCGGCGACGATTTCGGGCCCGACGAGGATGACATCGTCGACGACGATTATGACGACGACGAGTACGTCGAACTCGTCCTCCTGCGCGATTCCGATGTCGAGCGCGGTGGCGCGCCGTCAGGGGAGCGGGCTGCCGCGGCGCCCCCGCCCGCCGGGATGCGGCATCGCGGCCCGGGCGATTCGTGGCACGGCGTGCTCGACGAACCCGTCGCGCAAGTCCAACCAATTGGCTTTGCCCACAACGGGTCTCATGTGGACAGTGGCAAGCGCCTGCGTCAGGTGGCGGTGCGGCGCTCGGTCAAGCCCAGCCCGCCGGTGGAGCGACTGACCCGGCCGCCACGCCGTCCCCACAGGGGTCCGGCGGGTCACCACTTCACCGACGGTGACTCGCTGCGAGGTCAGCACCACCGCGCCGATCCCGACGATGATCCCACCGGTTACGGCCGGCACTCGTCGGGCAACTAGGCGCCGCAGCGCAGATCGGGTTGGGCGAGCGCCAGGAATGCGCCCAGGTCGGTCAGGCCCGCGGGCGTGGCGGGCAGGTACTCCGTCAGCGACGGCGACCGCACGATCACCGCGGCATATTGCGCCCGGCTGACGGCCACGTTGAGCCGATTCCTGTTGAGCAGAAAGGAGATTCCGCGCGGCACCACGTCCATGGACGACACCGTCATCGAGACGAACACCACGGGCGCCTGTGCGCCCTGGAACTTATCGACGGTCCCCACCCGCACCCCGTCCAGCCGGGCAGCGCTCAACCGGCGACGCAGCAGGGCCACCTGCGCGTTGTAGGGCGCCAGCACCAGCACATCGGCGGCCGTCAACGCCCGGCAGCCGTGCTCATCGGTCCACGACGCGCCGATCAGTCGCCCGATCTCGGCGGCGATCGCGTCGGCCTCCTCAGGGCTTTCGGTCGAATTTCCCTGGTGCTCAACCGAAATCAGCTGCACGCCGGGCCGGTATCCGTCCAGGCGGCGGGCGCCGGCGCATTCGTGGGAATGCAGCCTGCCTTCGTAGGACAGCGCGGAAACCGCGGCGCAGACGGCCGGGTGCATGCGATAGGAGAGATCCAAAAAGTAGCCACGTTCGTCGGGCAGGGTGCGCTGGCCGTCGACCAGCCAATCCAGCGCGGAGCTGTCGACTGGCTCGGGGTGGGTGCCCTGGCTCACTTGCGGCAACTGCTGAGGGTCCCCGAGCAGCAGCAGATTCGCGGCGGCCGGGGCCACGGCGATGGTGTTTGCCAGACAGAATTGGCCGGCCTCGTCGATCACCAGCAGATCCAGGCTCCCCGGCGGTATCCGATTGAAGTTGGCGAAATCCCATGCGGTGCCGCCGATCACGCAACCCGGCGTGTCGGCGAGGAATGCGGCGTATGCGCTGCCGTCGATCTCTCGCCAGCGCGGAGCCTGGTGGTCATAGCGTTTCTTCGCGATCCGTTGCGGATCCAGTCCGGCGTCGATCACACAGTCCAGCAGGTTTTCGACCGTGGCGTGCGATTGTGCGACGACACCGACGCGCCAGCCGTGCTGGGTGACCAGGCGTTGGATTACCCGCGCGGCCGTGTGCGTCTTGCCGGTGCCGGGCGGCCCGTGCACCGCCAGGTACGACGAATCCAAATCGAGTAGCGCGGCGGTGATGTCGGTGACGGTGTCGGTGCCGCGGGGCAGGGGAGTGCCGCTGCGCGCGCGGGGCGCGCGGCGCAGCAGGACATCGACGATGGCGCTGTCGGGCAGGCGCGGCAGCCCGTCGCCGACCGCGGCGGCGGTTGCCCCGATCGACTCCCGCAGCGCCGTGGTCGGAATGGGTGGCCCGGGGGTCAGCGCGAAGGGCAGCTGGTGAAATGGCTTGCCGTCGCTGCTAACTCGTTCGAGGACGACCACTCTGGTGGGCACCGCAGGGTCGTCGGCTTCGACGACGGTCGCCCGTCCGGCCGCACGCCGGTCCGGACTGTCGGTCATGCCGGGCGGCGCCGGCGGTTTGTACAGCGCAAAGACGTCGCTCTTCAGCTCGCCGCGCGCCAGCTCGCCGCGCAGCTCCAGCCGGCGCTGAGGTTTGCGCGCGCGGGGCGGTGTGTGCCAGTCGACGCTGACGGATGCGGCCTCGGCGACGAAAACGTCGGTGTTGTCCGCCCATTCGTCGACGGGGAAGTTCAGCCGGTCGAAATGCGCCCACCAGAACGGTTTGTCCTCGCGCCGGTGGTAGCCGCGCGCAGCGGCCACCAGCGCCACCGCCGTCTGCTCCGGGGTGCGCTCGTCGATGCCGGCAGCCCCGGTGAACGCCGACAGGGTCACCGCCAGCTGGTCGCGGTCCTCGACGGTGTTGCCGTCCCCCACGGGCTGGGCGCCGATCGGTACGACGCCGGATTCATAGGCGCGCAGCATCAGCCAGTTACGCAATTCCTGCGTCGATCGGCAGTCGTAGTGGTTGTAGTCCTCGATCTCCTTGAGCACGGAGGCGGCCTCGTCGTCGCGGCCCTCGGCGCGCAGGCCGCAATACCGCGCGTAGGAGGTGATCGAACCGGCGGCGGTGGTCACGTCGCCCGCGCGCAGTTGGGATCCCATGTAGAGCGGCTCGAGCGCCTTGAGACTGAATGACTCCGCGCCGACGCGAATGCTCCTGCGCACCAACGGGTAGAGGTCGACGAGCGTTCCGCTGCGCAGTAGTTCGTCGACTTCGTCCTCGCCGACGCCGTAGCGCCCGGCGAGCCGCAGCAATGCGGTCTTCTCGTAGGGCGCGTAGTGATAGATGTGCATGTTGGGGCGACGCTTGCGCCGTTTGGCCACCATCGCGAGGAAATCGGTCAGCGCCTCGCGTTCGTCGGCCCGGCTGTGTGCCCACAACGGGCGGAACTTGCCCGCAGGCCCGGCCTCCAAGACGCCGAACAGATATTCCAGGCCCCAGTCGCGACCGTCGATGGTCCACAGTGGGTCGCCTTCGAAGTCGAAGAACAGATCACCGGGGTCCGGCTCGGGGAGCAGCGCCAGCGGCTGCGCGTCGATGACCTGGACCTGCGGAATACCGGTGTCGCGTTGGCGCACTTGCAATTTCGCCTGGGCCCTCAACGTGGTGACGACACCCGCGGCCAGCTCGGGTACCGGCCCGCTGTGGGCGGCCAGTTCGGCGACGGTGGTGATGCCGGCGTCGAACAGTTTGTCCCGCTGGCTTACTCGCAAGCCGGCGACCAACAGCACGTCGTCGGTGGCCCGCAACTGCTCGATGCAGGACGGACAATGAAAACAGGCCGCCACACTTTCGTCGTCCCACCGCACCGGGGTTCCGCCCGCATGGTGGTCGTCGAGCAGCCTTTGCAGCCGCGCCCGCTGTGAACGATAGACCGGGACCAGGTCGCAGACGCGGTGCCGCACAGCCGTTCCGTCCCCGAGCCGCAGTTCGGCCTCGGGCGCGACCGGCACGCCCGAGGCGGCCAGCACATCGGCGTAGGCGGCCAGTTGCAACAGCGCGGTCACCTTTTCCGAGCGGGCCAGCTTGGTGTCGACGACCCGATACTGCTCGCCGTCCCGTATCAGAAAGTCGGCGAATCCGAGGAAGCGGCCGTCGAACATCGCGGCCTGATACACCGCGGGGGCGCCGCGAGCGGCGGCGCGCAGCGTCGCGTCGGTGGCCGCCGCCAGCCCGGCGGGGGTGTAGGCCGGGCGGCCGATGACCGCGAGGGCATCCCCGAACCGCTCGCGCAATCGCGCGAGCTCGCGTCGCTCATGCTCGTCGCCGAGGGCGGCTGTGCGCGTGAGCAGTTCGTCCTCGATCGTGGTCGCCGGTCCGCGGCCAAGTTTCGCGTCGAAATCCCGCAGCAGCGCGAATTCGCAGCGGGCGGCAGCGGCAAGGTCCGACGCGCTGTAAACGATGTTGTCGCCGGTCACGAACACTGGAGCCACTGTAGGTGAGGGCTCCGACATAGCGACCGCGCCCGCCGCGCGTGCCCGGGATCAGTGTGCGGGCGTATTGCCGATCAGTTCGACCGCGTTGCCGTTCCAATGGAACTTCACATCGGTGTTCAAGCCCTTGATCCCGCCCGGGTAGGTCAGGGCTACCGTGTCGCCCGTGGTTTGTGCCGGATCAATGCCATTGAAGCCGTAGGTGTCGGGGACGCCCTGCGGGATGAACTGGCCGAGGTGGAACAGCACCGCGCGGGTGGTGGGACTGACCGCGTTGGTGTTGGCCTTGATGATCACCGCCGACAGCTGCGCGCACTGGTTGTAGTTGCCGGCCAGCGGCTCGGGATTCCACGGCTGCTGGCTGCGCGGGTCGCGGGGCAGTTCGGAGACCACCTTCGCGATCGTGGGCGAGGCGAGGTTGACCGCGCACGGATCGACCGGCGACGCGTTGCCGGGCTGGGCGGCCGGCGATGGCGTGGCCGGCGCCGTGATCGACGCGGTCTCGGAAGTCGTCCTGGCCTGCGGCGTCTTGGCGACCGTGGAATCTCCCGAGCCGCAGCCGGTCAACGTGACAGCGATTAAAGCGACAGCGGCCGAGCAGGTCAGTGGCTCGGTACGGCACGGTAGCGACCACACATCGACGCACCGTACCGTCATCGGCTCCGCGGGTGTGGCAGGCGTGGCCGGGTCCCGTCCGGCTGTGCTGATGATCACGCCGGCCGCCCGTGGCGCTCAGCGGCCGCTGAGCTCGCGATCCCCACTGGAGTCTTCTGGTGGTGACCCGCAGCGCTCAGCGTCCGCTGAGCTCGCGATCCCCACTAGACTCCTTGGGCGATGACCCTCTCAGACAGCTCGACGGGAGCTGCCTCCACGACGTTTGCCGACCTGCAGATCCACCCCTCGGTGCTGCGGGCGGTCGCTGACGTCGGCTACGAATCACCCACCGGCATCCAGGCCGCGACGATCCCGGCGCTGATGGCGGGCTCCGACGTCGTCGGGCTGGCGCAGACCGGCACCGGCAAGACCGCCGCGTTCGCGATCCCGATCCTGTCCAAGATCGACGTCACGAGCACCGCCACCCAAGCCCTGGTGCTCGCCCCGACCCGGGAACTGGCCCTGCAGGTCGCCGAGGCGTTCAGCCGGTACGGAGCCCACCTGCCCAAGATCAACGTGCTGCCGATCTACGGCGGCTCGTCCTACAGCGTGCAGCTCGCCGGGCTGCGCCGCGGCGCCCACGTCGTGGTCGGCACGCCCGGTCGGGTGATCGACCACCTCGAACGGGGAACGCTGGACCTGTCCCACGTCGACTATCTGGTGCTCGACGAGGCCGACGAGATGCTCACCATGGGCTTCGCCGAAGAAGTCGATCGGATCCTGTCCGAGACCCCGGAATACAAACAGGTGGCACTGTTCTCCGCGACCATGCCGCCCGCGATCCGCAAGCTCACCACCAAGTACCTGCACGATCCGCTCGAGGTCAGCACCAAGGCGAAAACCGCTACCGCCGAGAACATTTCGCAGCGCTACATCCAGGTCGCGGGCCCTCGCAAGATGGACGCGCTGACCCGGGTCCTCGAGGTCGAGCCGTTCGAGGCGATGATCATCTTCGTCAGAACCAAACAGGCCACCGAGGAAGTCGCCGAAAAGCTGCGGGCGCGAGGTTTCTCCGCGGCCGCCATCAACGGAGACATCCCGCAGGGCCAGCGCGAGCGGACCGTGGCCGCCCTGAAGGACGGCAGCATCGACATCCTGGTCGCCACCGACGTGGCCGCGCGCGGGCTCGACGTGGAGCGGATCTCGCACGTGCTCAACTACGACATCCCGCATGACACCGAGTCGTACGTGCACCGGATCGGGCGCACCGGCAGGGCCGGACGTTCGGGAACCGCGCTGCTATTCGTCTCCCCGCGAGAGCGCCACCTGCTCAAGGCGATCGAAAAGGCCACGCGACAAACGCTCACCGAAACCGAGTTGCCCACGGTAGAGGACGTCAACGCGCAGCGGGTGGCCAAATTCGCCGATTCCATCACCACCGCGCTCGCAGCCCCCGGCATCGACCTGTTCCGCAAGCTGGTCGGAGACTACGAACGCGAGCATGACACCCCGATGGCCGATATCGCCGCCGCGCTGGCCCTGCAGTCCCGGGACGGCGAGGAATTCCTGATGGCGCCCGAACCCCCGCGCGAGCGGCGTGAGCGGCGTACCGAACAGCGTGATCGTCCCGAAAAGCCACGGTCGACAAGGCCTTTCGCCACGTACCGCATTGCGGTGGGCAAGCGTCACAAGATCGGTCCGGGCGCCATCGTCGGCGCCATCGCCAACGAGGGCGGGCTGCATCGCAGCGATTTCGGCCACATTGCGATCGGGCCGGATTTCTCGTTGGTGGAGCTGCCGGCCAAGTTGCCCAGGTCGACATTCAAAAGACTTGAGCAGACCCGTATTTCGGGGGTGTTGATCAACCTTCAGCCGGACAGGTCCTCCGGCAAGGCCCGTGGCCGGGACGGCGGGAAGCCGCGCAGGAAACACGGCGGATGACACTGTCCGAAGAACAGGACGCCCAGGGCGGGCTCGAGCAGACCTCGCGCGTCGATCGCGTCGCCTCGCTGACCGGCGTCCGCGCCGTCGCCGCGCTGCTCGTCGTCGGCACCCACGCGGCCTACACCACCGGCAAATACACACACGGCTACTGGGGCCTGGTCGGTTCCCGGATGGAGATCGGAGTGCCGATCTTCTTCGTGCTCTCCGGTTATCTGTTGTTTCGGCCGTGGGTGAAGTCCGCCGCGAGGGGCGGCCCGCCGCCGTCGCTGAGTCGCTATGCGTGGCACCGGGTTCGGCGCATCATGCCCGCCTACGTCGTCACTGTGCTGTTCGCCTACGTGCTCTACCACTTTCGTGAGGCGGGGCCAAACCCCGGACACTCGTGGCTGGGATTGGCGCGCAACCTGACCCTGACGCAGATCTACTGCAACGGCTATCTGGGAAAGTATCTGCACCAGGGGCTGACCCAGATGTGGAGTCTGGCGGTGGAGGCGGCGTTCTACGTCGTGCTGCCGTTGCTTGCGTACCTGTTGCTGGTGCTGATCTGCCGGCGCCAGTGGCAACCGAAACTGGTGCTTGGCGCCCTGGCGGGGATGACGTTGATCAGCCCGGCGTGGTTGGTCCTGGTGCACACCGACCACTGGTTTCCCGACGGCGCCCGGCTCTGGCTGCCCACCTATTTGGCGTGGTTTCTCGCCGGCATGATGCTCACGGTGTTGCAGGAGATGGGCGTGCGCGGGTACGGGTTCGTGGCGATCCCGCTGGCGATCATCAGCTATTTCATCGTGTCCACTCCCATCGCCGGCGCGCCCACCACCTCCCCGGCAACGCTGAGCGAAGCGTTGTTCAAGACCTGCTTCTACGCCGTGATCGCCGCGCTGGCGGTGGCGCCGCTGGCTCTGGGCGGCGCGCCCGGTGCTCAAGGCTGGTATTCGCGGCTTTTGGCCAGCCGCCCGATGGTGTGGCTGGGGGAGATCTCCTACGAGATCTTCCTGATCCACCTGATCACCATGGAATTCGCGATGGACTACATCGTCGGCGCGCGCGTCTACACCGGTTCGATGCTGTACCTGTACGTCGCGACGCTGGTGGTGACGATCCCGCTGGCGTGGCTGCTGCACCGGTTCACCCGTGTGCGGGATTGAGCAGGTTAGTCCCGGGCGGAAACCGGCGTCACGATCGGGACGACGAATTCCTCGATCATCGCCCGCTCCTCGTCTTCGTCGCGGCCCGGATAGGTCAGCAGCGAAACGATCACCCGCACCATCCAGCGACCGCGGCGCTCGATGACGGCGGGATCGTCGGGTCCTAACGACTGCAGGAACGCCACCGCCAGGGCCGCGATGACGTCCGACTGCCCGGCCAGTTCACCGCCCACCGGCGGGCGGGTGGTGGCAAACCACGATGCCAGCGCGGGGCTTTCGCGAACCATTTCGAGTGTGACGAGAATGCTCGCGATCAGCCGTTCGCGCGGGTCCTCGATGCCGCCGGTGCGCGCGAGGATCTTGCGGCCCAGCCGGTGGGTTTCGCGGTGAATGTAGGCGGTTCGCAGCGTCTCGCGGTTCTCGAAATACCGGTACAGTGTCGCGCGGGAACAGCCTGCCGCGCGGGCGATTTCGTTCATGCCGATCGAGTCCGAGTCGCGCTGCGTGTAGAGCTGCTCGGCCGCATCGAGGATCCGGTCGGCGGCCGCTTCGCTCCGGTGCGTACCCAGCCAGTCGTTGCCGGGCATCAGGACTTCATCCGAATCGGCACCGACAACGGGCGCCGCACATAATTGCCGCCGGCCCAGACGATGCCGGATTCGTCCACCTCGAAGCTCGGGCAACGGGTCAGGAGTTCGGTCAGCGCGACGCGGGATTGCATCCGCGCGGCGGCGGCGCCCAGGCAATGGTGGGCGCCATGGCTGAAAGTCAGGATGTTGCGGGGGCATCGGGCCACGTCGAGTTCGCCTGCATCCGAACCATACTGGCGTTCGTCGCGGTTGGCCGAACCGTAGAGCAACAGCGCCCTGCGCCCAGCCGGGATGGTCGTCTCGCCCACGGTCACGTCCCGGGTCGCCGTGCGGGCCAGGCCCTGCACCGGCGAGGTCATCCGCAGCAATTCCTCGACCGCATCCGGAATGCGGCCGGGGTCGTCCACCAGCAGCTGACGTTGGTCGGGGCGTTCGTGCAGCAGCGGCATCGAACCGCCGAGCATGCCGGTGACGGTGTCGTTGCCGCCGGTGACCATGGTGAAGGTGAACGCCAGGATCGACAGGGTGCCGGCGATGTCACCGTCGGCGCCCACTCCGGCGGATACCAGGTGCGAGATGGTGTCGTCCGCGGGCTCGGTCCGGCGCCTTTCGATCAGCCCGGTGAAGTAGGTCATCATCGATCCGACCGCATCGCCGACGGTTTCCAGCGCGCCGGCAACGCCGCCTTCGGCGGTGTTGGCCGCGACGATGGCCTGGGTCCAGCCGTCGAACTGAGCCCAGTCCTCCTCGGGCACACCGAGATAGTGGGCGACCACCATCGACGGCAGCGGTTTGAACAGCTCCGCGACGATGTCGCCGCCGCCGGCCGAACGCAACCCCTCGATGCGCTCGACGACGAATTCGGTGACCTTGGGCTCCACGGCCTCCACCTGCCGCGGCGTGAAGCCGCGCGACACCAGCTTGCGGAACTCGGTGTGTACCGGTGGATCCTGCATCACAAACGGTGGATTATCCTGCAGCCCAATTAGTTCCAGGTCATCGTAGTTGACGGTCAGGCCCTTGGCGGAGGAGAAAGTCTCGTGGTCGCGGGCCGCGGCCCACACGTCGGCGTGCCGGGAGAGCACGTAGTAGTCATGCTCGGGGTGATTGGGTGGCACCACGTGGTGCACCGGGTCGTGATCGCGCAAGGCGCGGTACATCGGCCACGGATTGGGCCAGGTGTCGGCGGTGGCCAGCTGGAAAGCGACCGGTGCTTCGTGAGACATAACGACAGCCATGTCTCATTCGTACGACAATGATTACGCTCTGTCAACCCGTCGGGCTCAATCGGAACGCATATGCATTGCTCACATTGCTCATTGGCCGCCCGGGCAGCGACTGGCACCAGGCACGAGGTGGACACCCGGGCGTCGTGTCGCGAACCGCGGCGCACCCGGGCGTCGACAAAGTCCCTCGTTTGCCTGCATGGCAAACAAGGTTGGCGTTTTCGGCGGTCGTAGGCAAGCTTGGATGCATGAGTGAGTCATGGGATTGCGTGATTGTCGGAGGCGGTGCCGCCGGGCTTAGCGCCGCATTGGTGCTCGGACGGGCTCGCCGACGCACACTCCTTGTGGACGGCGGCGCGCAAAGTAACAGGGCCGCTCATGGAATAGGCGGTCTGCTGGGCCATGATGGCCGCCCGCCTGCCGAGTTGTACTCTGCTGGCCGGGCCGAGTTGGCCGCGTATCCGAGCGTTGAGATTCGAGACGGTGAAGTCCTCTCCGCTGAGCACGGTTTCGTCGTCGGGCTGGCCGACGGGCGGCGCGAGCGTACCCGCACGGTGCTGTTGGCTACGGGGATGGAGTACCGCGCGCCGAACATTCCGGGGCTACAGGATCTTTGGGGACGGTCGGTGTTTCACTGCCCGTTCTGTCATGGCTGGGAGGTCCGCGATCAACCACTCGCTGTCGTGGCGAATGGTGAGCGGGCGGTGCATTCCGCGTTGCTTCTGCGCGGCTGGAGTGATGACATCGTTGTCCTCACCAACGGACCAGCCACGCTGGCTGCCGAGCACCATCGGCTGCTCGGGGCGGCGGGGATCGCCGTGGATGAGCGGCCTATTGCGCAATTCGCCTCGCATGCAGGTGACTTGACGGGGGTTGTGTTCGACGACGGCTCCCGCATGATGCGCGCCGGTGCGCTGGTGGTGGCGACGCTGCACCAGCGTTCCGCGCTGGCCACTCAACTGGGTGCCGCCGTCGCCCCGCCGGGACCGATGGCCGCCGACGCCCTTGCAGTTGATTCCTTCCAACGCACATCGGTGCCCGGCGTCTTCGCCGCCGGTGACCTCTGCGCCCAGGTGCCGCAGGTGGCGGCGGCGGTGGCCAGTGGCTCGCTGGCCGGCGCCGCCGTCGTGCAGGGCTTGTTGGGCGGTGACGTGGGATTGCCGACGCCGCCATGGCCCACGGTCGCGGCGAACGACAACGACTATGCCGATGCCTCAACACCGACACGGTGACCCTGGCACTGAGGGCTGAATCCTTCGAAGTTCGCGAGCGCCGAGTGTGCGGCCAGCCGCACGCTGGTGACCGGGTGTGCGGCTAGCCGCACACCTGAGCCGACTTCGGACAGGGAACTAGATGCCCGATCCGGGGTTGAGGATGCCCTGCGGATCCAACGCCTGCTTGATCCGCCGGTTGAGGTCCATCACGTCGGGGCCGAGATAGCCGGCCAGCCAGGGCCGCTTCAACCGGCCGACGCCGTGCTCCCCGGTGATCGTGCCGCCGAGACCGACGGCCAGGTCCATGATCTCACCGAACGCCAGATGGGCGCGTTCGGTCATGTCAGCGTCGGCGGGGTCGTAGACGATCAGCGGGTGGGTGTTGCCGTCGCCGGCGTGGGCGATCACTGAGATCATCAGGTCGCGTGCTGCGGCGATGCCCGCGATCCCGGTGACCAGTTGACCCAGCGCCGGAAGCGGCACGCCTACGTCCTCGAGCAGTAAAGAGCCTTTGGCTTCGACCGCCGGGATGCAAAACCGCCGCGCGACGACGAACGCTTCGCCCTCGTCGGGGTCGTCGGTCGAAAACACTTCCGTGGCAGCGCTTTCCGCGAACACCTTGGCCATGATCTCGGCGTCCTCGCTGCCGGCGCGGCCACGCTCGTCGGACCCGGCCACCAGCATGGCCGCCGCCCCGCGGTCCAGGTCCATGCGCAGCGTGTCTTCGACGGCGTTGATCGCCACCGAGTCCATGAACTCCAGCATCGAGGGGCGAAGCCGCGCGGTGACCCCGAGCACCGCGTCGACCGCGTCCTGCACCGACGCGAAGCTGGCGACGACGATGCTCGACGCGTTCTGCTTGGGGACCAACCGCAGCGTCACCTCCGTGACGACGCCCAGGGTGCCTTCGCTGCCGACGAAGAGTTTGGTCAAAGACAGGCCGGCGACGTCCTTGAGTCGCGGCCCGCCCAGCCGGACGGCGGTGCCGTCGGCCAGCACCACCTGCATGCCCAGCACGTAGTCGGTGGTGACGCCGTACTTCACGCAGCACAGGCCGCCGGCGTTGGTGGCGATGTTGCCGCCGATGCTGCAGATTTCGAACGACGACGGATCCGGCGGATACCACAGGCCGTGTTCGGCGGCGGCTTTTTTCACCTCGGCGTTGAACAGTCCGGGCTGACATACCGCGGTCCGGGTCACCGGGTCGACGGCGATGTCGCGCATCTTCTCCGTCGAGAGCACGATGCCGTTGTCCAGGGCGGTCGCCCCGCCGGACAGGCCGCTGCCGGCGCCGCGGGGCACGACGGGCACCCGGTTGGCGGTGGCCCAGCGCAGCACGGTCTGCACCTCCTCGGTGCGTCGCGGCCGTACCACGGCCAGCGGTTTGCCGGCCGACGGGTCGAACGCGCGGTCCTGGCGATAGCCCTCGGTCACGGCGGGATCGGTGACGACCATCCCGTCGGGCAGGTCGGCGATCAGGCTGGCCAGGGCGTCAGAGCTCACGGCCCGATAGTAAGCCCGCTTCTCGGCCTCGGACGGCGCCCGGGTCTGCGGGGCGTCGCGGCTGAATGCAGGATGTTCATGTGCTCGACCATCCCCGTACCGGCCAGCCGTTCGACTCTCCGGTTGGCGCGGGTACTGGATGGCCGGGTGATCCGGCCACGCCGCAGACCCCGGTGGCGGCCGATGCCGCGCGGGTCGTCTCGCTCGCGCAACAGGCCACCTCGATCCCCGCACTCGACGCCCTGGTCAGCGTGTGCCGGGCCTGTCCGCGGCTGGTCGACTGGCGCGAAGAGGTCGCCGTCGTCAAGCGCCGGGCCTTCGCCGACCAACCCTATTGGGGGCGACCGGTGCCCAGCTGGGGAGCGGCGCGACCCCGGCTGTTGATCGTCGGGTTGGCGCCCGCCGCGCATGGCGCCAACCGCACGGGCCGGATGTTCACCGGCGACCGCTCCGGCGACCAGTTGTACGCGGCGCTGTTCCGGGCGGGCCTGGTGAACCAACCGACCAGTGTCGATGCCGCGGACGGGTTGCAGACCAAGCGGATTCGGATCGTCGCGCCGGTGCGGTGTGCGCCTCCCGCCAACGCCCCAACCCCCGCCGAGCGGGACACCTGCTGGCCGTGGCTGCAGGCCGAGTGGCAACTGGTGGCCGAGCACGTTCGCGTGGTCGTGGCCCTCGGCGGTTTCGGCTGGCAGATCGCGCTGCGATTGCCGGGCGTCTCCGGTAGGACAGCGGGGCGCAAGCCCCGGTTCGGCCACGGCGTGGTTGCCGACCTGGCGCCCGGCGTGCGGCTGCTCGGCTGCTACCACCCGAGCCAGCAAAACATGTTCACCGGTAGGTTGACACCGGCAATGCTCGATGACGTCTTCCGCGACGCAAAAGAACTGGCAGGGATCAAGTGAGCGAGATTCTCGTTTCCGGCGCCAGCGTGGCGGGCACGGCTGTCGCGTTTTGGCTTGGGCGGCATGGCCATTCGGTTACCGTGGTGGAGCGTCATCGAGGCCCGCGGCCGGGTGGTCAGGCGATCGACGTGCGGGGCCCGGCGCTGACCGTTCTCGACCGCATGGGTCTGCTGGCCGCCGCCCAGAAACGCACGACGCAAATCCGCGGCTCCTCGGTGGTCGACCGTGACGGCAATGAACTGTCCCGTGACACCGAGTCGACGCCCACCGGCGGACGTATCGACAGCCCCGACATCGAACTGCTGCGCGACGACTTGGTCGAATTGCTATACGGCGCAAGCCAATGGACGACCGATTACCTTTTCGACGACACCATCACCGCGCTTGAGGACGATGGCGCGGCCGTCCGCGTCACCTTCGAGCGCGCCGCGCCACGCGCATTCGACCTCGTCATCGGCGCGGACGGATTGCACTCCAACGTACGGCAATTGGTGTTCGGGCCGGAGGAGAATTTCATCGAGCGGCTGGGCACGCACGCGGCGATCTTCACTGTGCCGAATTTCTTGGACCTGGACTACTGGCAGATGTGGCACTACGGGGACTCCACCATGGCGGGGATCTACAGCGCCCGAAACAACACCGAGGCCCGGGCCATGTTGGGTTTCATGGAGCCGGAGCTGCGGATCGACTACCGCGACGCCGAGGCCCAGTTCGGTGAGCTGGAGCGGCGGATGGCCGGTGAAGGATGGGTTCGCCCGCAACTGCTGGAGTACATGCGGACCGCACCGGATTTCTACTTCGACGAGATGTCGCAGATCAAGATGGACCGCTGGTCGCGTGGCCGGGTGGCGCTGGTCGGCGACGCCGGGTATTGCTGCTCGCCCCTGTCTGGGCAGGGAACCAGCGTCGCGCTGCTGGGCGCGTACATCCTGGCCGGCGAGCTCAAGTCCGCTTCCCAGGACGGGACCACCGATCACGAACGCGGATTCGTCGACTATCAGCGTGAGTTCGTCGACTACGTGCAGCGCAACCAGTGGCTCGTTGTGGACAACATCCCGGGCGGCGCCCCGATACCGCAAGAGGTGTTCGACCGCATCGTCGCCTCGATCACCCTCAAGGACTATTGAGCGGGTCCGGGAACGTTTGCGTGGCCGCGCACGTTGACGCCATCGTGCGTCTTTCCGTCCTTGACCTCATCCCGGTGCGCACCGACCAGACGACCGGCGACGCCCTGGCGGCCACCGTGCAGCTGGCGCAAGCCGCGGATCGGCTGGGTTTTACCCGCTACTGGGTCGCCGAGCACCACAACATGCCTTCGGTCGGTGCGACCAGCCCGCCGGTGGTGCTCGCCTATCTGGCCCCGCAGACCTCGCAGCTGCGGCTCGGCTCGGGCGGGGTGATGCTGCCCAACCACGCGCCGCTGGCCGTGGCCGAACAGTTCGCGCTGCTGGAAGCGGCCGCGCCGGGCCGCATCGATCTTGGCATCGGCCGGGCGCCGGGATCCGATCCGGTGACCTCCTACGCGCTACGGGGCGGGCAGGACGGCCGGGACATCGAGAACTTCCCGGAATACCTCGACGACGTCGCGGCGCTGATGAGCGCGCGCGGCGTGCGGGTTCCGTTGCGCTCGGGCGACTACACACTCAAGGCCACCCCGGCCGCCGCGACCGAACCGCGCCTGTGGCTGCTGGGTTCGTCGATGTACTCGGCGCACCTGGCCGCCGCCAAGGGGCTGCCGTACGTGTTTGCACATCACTTCTCCGGCAAGGGAACCGAAGAGGCGCTCGAGGTTTACCGCTCCCGATTCAAGCCCAGCGCCGTGGCCACGGAGCCGCGGACGTTTTTGACGGTCAACGCGGCGGTGGCCGAAACCCGCGAGGAGGCAACGGCTTTGATGCTTCCTAACCTGCAGATGATGGCCAAGCTGCGCACCGGGCAGCCGCTCGGGCCCGTGCCGCTGGTGGAGGAGGCCGCGATGGCCGAGCTGACGGGACAGCAGCAAGGGATAGTCGACAGCGGCCTGCGACGCGCCGTCCTGGGCGCGCCGACGGAGGCCGCCGAGCAGATCCGGACGCTTGCCGAGCGTTTCGGCGTCGACGAGGTGATGGTGAACCCGGTGGCTTCGGCCCGCGCCGGCACCGAGGCCGACGAAGCACCGGCGCGCGTCGCGACGCTGGAGCTGCTCGCCAAAGAGCTGTTCTGAGTCCCGCTCACACCCGGCGGTTGGACTGGCTGGAGTGCGGTTCGGGCGCGTGGGTGGCGATCCAGTTCCGTAACTCGTCCGGCGGCAGGGGAGGGCAGTGCACGAAACCCTGGGTGATCATGCAGCCGTACCGGCGCAGCGCGTTCAGGGTCGCCTCGTTCTCGACACCCTCGGCGACGAGGTCGGCGCCCAGGTTGTGCGCGAGCGCCACCGTGGACCGGACGATGGCGACCGATCGCGCGTCGTGCGCCAGGCGGGTGACGAAAATTCGGTCGAGTTTGAGCTCGTCGACCGAAACCTCTTGCAGCCGAGCCAATGACGACCAGCCGGTGCCGTAATCGTCCAGCGATATGCGAATTCCCAGGCGTTGCAATGCCGCGACGGTGTTGCGGGATCGTGCGGAATCCACCAGCGCGCTCTCGGTGATCTCGAGGATGAGCGCGTCCGCGGGCAGGTCATAACTCGCGAGCAACCGCTCGACCGTGCCGACGAGCTCTATGTCGAGCAGGTTGGTCGTCGATAGGTTCACCGCGACGGTGAGCGTGATGCCCTGCTCGCGCCAGCACCGGACCTGTTGCAGAGCCATGCTCAGGGTGCGGTTGGAGATCTTGCGCATCAGGCCCGCGCGTTCGGCGACGGGCAAGAACTCCTCCGGCAGCAGCGTTCCGCGGGTGGGGTGCTGCCAGCGCAGCACAGCCTCGATGCTGTGAACGCTGCCGTCGCGCCCGTCGATCTTGGGCTGGTAGTGCAATCTCAGCTCGTCGGTGTCGAACAAAGCCGTCCGCAAGTCCTCGATAAGGTCGGGGTCGTTGTTCCGATACACCTCAAACGACGAGTCGTAGACCGCGATCTTGCTGCGGGCGGATTTGGCGTGCGCCATGGCGGTTTCGGCGCGGCTCAGCAGTTCTTGCGGATGGTCGCAGTGGTCGGGACACAGCGCGATGGCGATGCGGCCTTCGACTTGGACGGTGATCGGATCCAAGGCGATCGGCTCACTCAACGCCTCCAGCAGCCGGCCAGCCTGCGCGCTGGCGGCGGTGAGATTGGCTCCGTCTGCGAGCAGCACGGCGAATTGGTCGTCACCGACCCGCGCAAGTATGTCGTCGCGACGGACACTGCCGGACAACCGGTTTGCGATATGGCACAGCAATTCATCGCCGAATTGTCCGCCGATCGACTCGGTGATCTCGTGAAAATCACTCAGGCTCAACAACAACAATGCCCGCCGTGCGTGCGCTCTGCCCGGCACCGGCGATGCCGTAGCGGGCAGCGCGGTCAGGGCGCTCGTCAATGAGTGCCGGTTGGGCAGCGCGGTCAACTCGTCGGTCATGGCGTGCTTGTCGTTCGTGTGCAGCAGGCTCACGTCGCGGAAGGTCAGCGAGAATCGAGCGGTCGCCACGACCAGGCTCAACGCCGCCAGTGTCGCGGCCAGTCGCGAATGATGCGCCAGGACAATGACTCCCAGAGCGACAATGGAGGTTGTCACCGGGGTGATGTACGGGCTGAATCGGTGTCTGGGTAATGGTGCCGTCGACGACGAAGGGGACCAGCTGGCCATCGCGATGAGCAACGATGACGCCGGCCAACAGGCATCCAGGAAGGTGCCGATCCGATAGGAGCCGGCGGTCGTCTGGAATAGATAGGCCACGTCCGCCACCGCAAACAAGACCAGCCCGCCCGCCAGCAGCACCCAGCGAACTTCTTTGCGCCAACCGAGTATTGGCAACATGCCGGCGGCCAGCGCCAGGAGCACCAGGTCAATCCACGGGTAGACCAAGCCCATCCACACCGTCGCCGGCGTGCGTAACGTCGCCGCACGCATGGGGCCCTCCGTCACGGCGGCGGCCACCGCCGCCAACGTCAGGGCGCACACCACCGAGTCGAGCTGAATATAGATCGGCAGCCGCTTGAAGCGTGCCCGCATGAGCAGCAGCAGCCCGGCGTAGACCAGCGGGTAGTACGCCAAATACACCGGGTCGGCCACCGATGGGGATCGACCGTTGGGCACCCACAGGGCGTAGACGATGTCACCCAAGGCGGCGAACGCCATACCGGCGGCGATCAGGGACCAGGCCGACCGGTCCGGCGCGACGCGGTACGCGCGAAGCCCAACCAGACCGGCGGCCAACACATTCAGCGCCGAATACAGCGTCGTGGCCGAGAGCATCCCGTGCCCCGCATCCGGATGCACGACGCTGGAGGCGGCGAAGGCGATCAAGCCAATCACCAGCACCGCGAAGCCAACCCGGACACCCCTCGATGGCCCATGGTCAGCGTCCGCAACATCGTCGGCGGGTGGTGTCGCGACGTCGGAAGCGGGCGGTGGAGCCTGCGGCGCCGCTTCGGCGGCGACGCCGACGGCGACACGCGAGGCGACCGCGGATCCGTGCGAGCCCGGCGACGGCGGGAACGCATACGGTAGCGGCAGGTCTGGCATGAAGCTGCGGATGCATTGTCCGCCTTCGCGTTTGGCGGCGTACATGGCGAGGTCGGCATGGCGCAGCAGCTGATCGACCGTGCAGGCCGACGCGCCGGTGCACACCGTGAATCCGATGCTGGGACGGACCGTGATCGGAATGCCGTCGATCAGGATCGCCCCGGCGAACGCGTCGAGGATCCGATGCGCGGTCGCCTGCGAGTCTTTGACGGAAGCCTCGATGACCGCCGCGAATTCGTCGCCGCCAAGGCGGGCGATCGTCCCGTTTTCTCCCAACGCCGCGGTGAGCCGCCCAGCCACCCGGACCAGGAGTTCGTCGCCGGCCGGATGGCCCAGGGCGTCGTTGACCGACTTGAAGTTGTCGAGGTCCAGGCACAACACCGCGATGGGCGTGCCGTTGGGATGCCGGCGCGCCACGGCCTGTTCCAGCCGCTGTAGGAACAGGGCCCGATTCGCCAGACCGGTCAGGTTGTCACGAAAGGCCTCGCGCGCGACTTCCGACAACAGGTTCTGGTTGTCGACCAGGACGACGAATTGCCGGGCCAGGACCGCGGCCACCAGGATGCCCAGGGCGGCCAGCATGGGGTCGTGCACCGAGTTGCCTGCCACGTGCGCCCAGCCCACGGCGGCGGCGAGGATCAGCGGCAGGTAGGGCAGCCACAGCCGGGCACGGAACTCGACCTCCTCCGGCGATGCCGGCGCGGGACGCTCGTGCGCGGCGGCCAACGCCGCCAGCGCCACTATCGCCAGACCCACCACGCGGCCCAGGTCACCGACGCCGCCCGTGTGATAGCTGGCGATACCGGCATGGAAGACCAGCACCATGTCGGCGATGCAGATGGTCGCGATCCCGCCGGCGAGCAGGCTGCGGCTCGGCCGGTCGCCGGGGCGAGCCCGCGACAGCATCAGGATCGCCGTCGTCACCTGGACGATGTCGGCGAAGACCTCCGCCGAGGTCACCACCCGCGCGCCGGAATGCTTCTGCAGCTGCGCTTCGACCACGAACACCCAGGCAAGGACGAACAGCGACGTCGCCACGATGAGACCGTCGAGAAGCAGACGCCGGGGACTGTTGCGAGACAACTGGGACAGCAGCACCAACGAGGCCATGGCGCCGAACGGCCACAGCAGCAGCACGAAATCGGCGGCCGCAGGATGGCTGGCGTGGTCGAATTCCGGGCGGACGTCGTACACCGCCCAGATGACCTCGCCGGCGGCCCAGCCGAGCAGGGCCGTCACCAGCGCCAGCCAGCCGCAGCGCTGCCGCGCGGCCTTGAAGCGGGCCGCGCGCCCGGCGTATGCCGCGGTGATGGCAAGGCACACCGCGATGACGAACCCGCTGACCGGGTGCGGTCCGTGCCAGTCCTCGTAGGAGGACAGCAGGATCAACAAACCGGCTGCGCCGTAAATGCCGGCGAGCAGCCACCCGGCGGGCGCGGGCACCCCCGAGCGTCGCCACGGATTCACCGCCCGCCGTTTCATCACCGCTCCAGCCGCTCCCCTGCTGTGTGGTGAAGAAAGGAACAACTTCACCACGAGTTACAGGGCATTAAACCGCTGCAGACGTGCGCCAAGTGTGGCTTTTGCCAGGTTGGTGCGGCCTTGTGCTCCAAGGGGGGCGGCCGGCACCGCACCTAATCCGGCTGACTTGCGTCGATGCGAGCCAGTGCGTTGCGGAGGATCTCGCCGGTGGCGTCGCGGTCGGGGTCGCGGCGCAGCAGCATTCCTTTGGCCACCGACAGCTTGTCGCCGTTGCGGCGCGGCAAGACGTGCAAGTGGATGTGGAACACCGTCTGAAAGGCGGCGCTGCCGTCGTTGATGGCGATGTTGGTCGCGTCGGCCAATTCCGTCGTGCGCGCGGCCCGGGCGATGCGTTGACCCAGGGTGACCATTCCGGCCAGCGTCTCCGGTGTGGTGTCGGTGAGATCGACGCTGTGCCGCTTGGGCACCACCAGCGTGTGGCCGCGAGTGAAGGGGCGGATATCGAGGATCGCCAGGTAGTCGTCGTCTTCGTAGATCCGGATGGCCGGAGCTTCGCCGGCGACGACCGCACAGAACACGCAGGACATGTCGCCCACGGTACTTAATGCTGCGCCATCACCACGGCGAGACCAGCGGCCACCCGGCTCGATTTTGGGCGATAGGCTGCCGCAGTGAACGATCTCGCCTTCGCCGGCGCAGCGGCACAAGCGCGCATGCTGGCCGACGGTGAACTGACCGCACCGGAGTTGCTCGAGGTCTACCTGGACAGGATTGCCCAGCTCGACAGCCAGCTGCGGTGCTACCGCGTGGTGCTCGCCGACAAAGCCCGCTACGAGGCCGCCGCGGCGCAGGAACGGCTGGATGCGGGCGAACGGCTGCCGCTGCTCGGAGTGCCGATCGCGATCAAAGACGACGTCGATGTCGCGGGGGAGGTGACGACCTTCGGCAGCGGCGGGTACCGCCCCGCGGTGAGCTCCGACGCCGAGGTGGTGCGCCGGCTGCGCGCCGCGGGCGCCGTCATCGTGGGCAAAACCAATGTGCCCGAGCTGATGATGCTGCCGTATACCGAGTCGCTGACCTTCGGAGCCACCCGCAACCCGTGGGATCCTCGATGCACGCCGGGCGGCAGCAGCGGTGGCAGCG
This sequence comes from Mycobacterium sp. NTMscope_MAC_269, assembly GCF_976985695.1. Classification (NCBI taxonomy): domain Bacteria; kingdom Bacillati; phylum Actinomycetota; class Actinomycetes; order Mycobacteriales; family Mycobacteriaceae; genus Mycobacterium; species Mycobacterium sp. NTMscope_MAC_269. The sequence goes on along the minus strand of NZ_OZ335668.1, from coordinate 2,925,252 downwards.
CCGCCGCGGTCGCGGCCGGGCTGGCCCCGCTGGCGTTGGGATCCGACGGGGGCGGCTCGATCCGCATCCCGGCGACCTGGTGCGGCGTGTACGGCCTGAAGCCGCAACGCGATCGGGTGTCGCTGGAACCGCATGACGATGCCTGGTACGGGTTGAGCGTCAACGGCCCGATCGCCCGCACGGTGATAGATGCGGCTTTGTTTTTGGATGCGACCTCGACGGTGCCTGGCCCCGAGGGGGAGTTCGTGACCGCGGCCACGCGAAGCCCCGGTCGGCTACGAATTGCGTTGAGCACCAAAGTCCCAACCCCACTGCCGGTTCGGGTCGGCAAGCGAGAGTTGGCCGCCGTCGACCAAGCCGGCGCGTTGCTGCGCGATCTCGGGCATGACGTCATCACGGCCGACCCGGAGTATCCGGCCGCGCCGATACTCACGAACTACCTGCCCCGCTACCTGCGCGGCATCTGCGACGACGCGGACGCCCTGGCTCATCCGGAACGTCTGGAACCACGCACCCGCAACATGGCGCGCTTGGGGTCTTTTTTCTCGGACCGTCGGATGGAGTCCATCCGGGCGGCCGAGGGGAACGTCATCGCGCGGATCCAGGCGATCTTCGACGATGTCGACGTCGTCGTCACGCCCGGAACAGCAACGGGCCCATCGCGTATCGGCGCCTATCAACGGCGCGGCGCCGTGTCGACGCTGCTGAGGGTGGGCCAATACGTTCCCTACCAACAGGTCTGGAATCTGACCGGACAGCCCGCCGCCGTCGTGCCCTGGGACTTCGACCGCAACGGTATGCCGATGTCGGTTCAGCTCGTCGGCCGGCCGTTTGACGAGGCGACGCTGTTGTCGTTGTCGGCGCAGATCGAAGCCGCCCGTCCGTGGGCCCTTCGCCGGCCGCCGGTGTCCTGAGCGGGCCTAAGCGTTCGCCACCACCGCCCACGCTGCGAGCTTGGCCCCCGGCCGCATCGCGTGGGCCGGGCTGCTCGACGGCAGTCGGTGGTACTGGATCTCGTCGGGTGGTACCGCCCGCCTGCGGTAGAGCTCGGCGGCCTTGACGCCGTTGAAGTACACCGTCTTGATGGCGGGGTGATCGGCGAAGAACTCGCCAAAATCGTTGACCACCAGGCTCGTCGGGTCGATGGCCGAGTCGGCGCTGCCGCGGCGGCGGCACGCGTGAAGCACATCCCAGAGCGCAATGCCGCGGGATTGCACTTCCGCCAGACGCCTGTCGTAGGGTGCGGTGGCCTCGAAGCCGAACAGCTCACCGGTGATCGACCAGAACGCGTTGCGCGGATTGGCGTAGTACTGGCCGGCCACCAGCGATTGCGCACTGGGGAACGAACCCAGGATCAGCGCCCTAGCGCGCTCGTCGACGACCGGTGGGAATCCCCGCAGCAACGGTGTGTTCATCACCCCACATCATGACCCGCCGGCGTTGTACGTTGGCGACGTGCGCGACGGGGACGACCACAGCATCGACGACCTGCTCGAAGGGCTCGAGGGAACCGCGCGCACGGAACGGGCCGAACTGGTGCAGTGGCTGTTCGAACAGGGCGTCACCGCCCAGGAGATCCGGGCGACCAATCCGCCTCTGCTGCTGGCCACCCGCCACCTCATCGGTGACGACGGCACGTACGTGTCGACGCGGGAGATCAGCGAGACCCACGGCATCGACCTGGGACTGCTGCAGCGCGTGCAGCGCGCCATTGGCCTGGTCCGCGTCGACGACCCCGACGCCGTCGTTCACATGCGCGCCGACGGTGAAGCCGCCGCCTTCGCCCAGCGGTTCGTCGAGGTGGGCCTGGACCCTGAGCACGTGGTTCTCGTGATCCGGGTGCTCGCCGAAGGCCTGTCGCGGACCGCGGAGGTCATGCGGTACTCGGCGCTTTCGGCGATCATGCGCCCAGGCGCTACCGAGCTCGAAATCGCCCAAGCCTCAAAGGCTTTAGTCACCGAAATCGCGCCCATGCTCGGCCCGATGATCCAGCACATGTTGTTCATGCAGCTGCGCCACATGATGGAGACCGAAGCGGTCAATGCCGCCGAGCGCGCCGCCGGCAAGCCGCTCCCGGGCGCGCGCCAGATCAGCGTCGCCTTCGCCGACCTGGTCGGCTTCACCCGCATCGGTGAGGCGGTCACGCCCGAAGAGCTGGGGCATTTGGCCAACCGGCTGGCCATCCTCGCCCGCGACATGACCGTCCCCCCGGTGCGTTTCATCAAGACCATCGGCGACGCGGTGATGTTCGTCTGCCCCGAGCCGCAGCCGTTGCTCGACGTCGTCGTGAAACTGGTCGAAGCGGTCGATTCCGACAACGACTTCCCCCGGCTGCGGGCGGGGGTCGCCTCCGGCATGGCGGTCAGTCGCGCCGGCGATTGGTTCGGCAGTCCGGTCAACGTGGCGAGCCGTGTCACCAGCGTGGCGCGCCCGGGCACGGTCCTGGCGGCGGATTCGGTGTGGGACGTCATCGGGGAGCGCGGCGAGTTTTCCGGATCGTTCGCCGGCGCCCGCCGCCTCAAGGGCATCAAGGGCGAGGTCAAACTGTTTCGGATCCGGCGCGGCGACGGGGAGGAGTGACGGCCGCCGGCAGCGCTGGTATCGATATGGGCAGGCCCGGTGCGACTCCTGGGGGCGTCTGACTCCGTCTTACGCGTGTCCTACGCGGCCGGATTCCTACCCCGTGTTCCGGCACTTCGAATTGGTCGCTTCCCGGGCCTGCTTCGCTACCCAAAATACGCCGTCGAACAGCCCGGATCAACGGTTTTTCGGGTCCGGGAACGAGTTCGGCACCCGGCGGTCTTTCGCCCCCGGCGAACGGTGTTCCGTTACATCTGCAACGGTGTAATCATGTAATCATGAAAGCCCATCACACACACGGGCGGCGATACGGCCGCCCCGGAGGCTGGCAGCAAGCCCAGCAACCCGACCCCGGCGACGCCGCAGAATGGTTCGCCGGTCGTCTCCCGGAAAAGTGGTTCGACGGCGACCCCACGGTGATCGTCGACCGCGAAGAAATCACCGTCATCGGAAGGCTCGCGGACGCGGCGAGCTCCGAAAGCGGGGAGACCGAAGCCCGCGCGGCCGGACGGGCGTCACGATTCCGCGAGGAAACGCGATCCGAGCGAATGCATATCGCCGACGAAGCCCAGGATCGGTACGGACGCAAGGTTTCCTGGGGGGTCGAGGTCGGCTCGGCATCGGGCACCGAACGAATCCTGTTCACCCACATCGCCGTACCTGTCATGACCCGCCTGAAGCAGCCGGAACGCCAGGTGCTCGACACGTTGGTCGACGCCGGCGTCGCCCGGTCCCGCGCCGACGCCCTGGCGTGGTCGGTGCGGCTGGTCGGTGAACATGCCGAGGAGTGGCTGGCGAAATTGCGCGACGCGATGACGGCGGTCGACGACCTGCGTGCGCAGGGCCCCGATCTGCAGTCTTAGCAAAGCCGTAGCGCCTTAACGGCATTGGCGCGTCACCGTCGCGCTACTCGTTGTCGATCCTGGCGACAATCTTGTCCGCGATCTGACCGCCTTGATCGCTGATGTGGTACCCGCAGGCGTTGATATCGACGATCACGTTGTTGGCCAGGCTCAGTGCGCGCTGGCACTCCCAGCCGTCAGCGCCTTCCTGGGTGTCCATCAGCGTGATCTTCGGCGGGGCCCCTTGAACCTGAGCGAACGTCCACCGGTAGGTCTTGCTCTTGTTCGTGACGGTGACCGTCTTGCCGGCGCAGCCCTTCCACTTCTCCGCCGAGTTCTCCAGGAAGCTCCTGGCCTTAGCGACGGACGGAAACAGCACGACCGCTTGGTTGACCCAGTGGTCGTAGTTGTCACCCGGCTCCGAGGACACCAGTCCGCTCACCGAGGTGTAACCGGTGCCCGCATACACCGGGTCTTGCGTCGTGTAGAGCGCGCCCTGGCAATCCGGCGTCGACACCGTCACCGACGAATTGTCCGTTGACGTAATGGGTTTGCCCGGCTGAATGGTCGACGAGCCCATCACGGTGTTGATATCGGACGGAGCGAGCAGAAGGCCGCTGAGACGGTCGGCCTCCAGCGGGGCGGAGGGCGGCGGTTCCGGATTGGGCCGCACGACGAGCCAGATGCCCAACCCGCTCCCGATGAGAACGAACACCAGCGCGACGGCCGCGATGACGGGCCAAAGCTTGCGGCGCGGCCTGGGCGGGGGCTGGCTCCAGGGCCCCGAGTGGACGAACTGCGGGGGCGGAGCTCCCCAAATCGCGTTGCCGCCTTGGTAATACGGCGCCCCGACCGGCGGCGGCGGCGGGGCGTTGAATGCGGGCTGATACGGCGGAGGGGGCGGCACGGGGGGCGCCGGTGCGGTGCTCCGCCGGGCGTCGGCGTTGCCGGCCGCGGGCAGTGCGGCCTCCTGGCTGCGGCGCAAGATGGTGGCGGCGCGGTCTCGGTCGGGGTGGCTCAGAGCTTGCTTGGCGGCCAGTGCGAGGTCACCCGCGCTTGCGTAGCGGTCCTCGGGCTTTTTGGCCATGCCGCGGCCGATCACCGCATCGAAGGCTTTGGGGATATCCGGGCGCTGCTGACTGGGCGCGGGTATGGGGTCCATCATGTGCGCGGAGATCAGCACGCCGGCGCTGTCTGCCCGATAGGGCGGGGACCCCGTCAGGCACTCGAACAACACACACGCCAACGCGTAGATATCCGCGCGGTAGGTGACCTCGGCATCGGAAAACCGTTCGGGCGCCATGTATTTCCAGGTGCCGACCGCGGTGCCGAGTTGGGTGAGTTTTTCGTCGGTGGTGGCGCTGGCGATGCCAAAGTCGACGAGGTAGGCGAAGTCGTCGCTGGTGACCAGGATGTTTTGCGGTTTGACGTCGCGGTGCATGACCCCGGCGGCGTGCGCGGCGTCGAGCGCGGACGCGACCTGTGTGATGACCGCGACGGCGCGTGGTGGGCTCAGCGGGCCGAAACGTTTGAGCACGCTGTCCAGGTCGATGCCCTCGACCAAACGCATCTCCAAGAAGATCTGGCCGTCGATTTCGCCGTAGTCGTGTATGGGCACCACGTGGGGTTCCTGCAAACGTCCGGCGGTGCGGGCTTCACGTTTCATCCGCTCGCGAAACACGGGGTCTCTGCTGAAACTTTCGGAGAGCAGTTTGACCGCTACGGTCCACTCTTTGACGGTGTGCTCGGCCTCGTAGACCTCACCCATCCCACCGCGGCCCAGCAGCCGTTTCAGGTGGTAGGGCCCGAACATCGACCCCGCCCGTGAGGCCTGCTCGTCGCTCATTTTTCATCCTTCCAACCCGACCCCCGGCCCGCCGGTCCTACGGCAACGTTGCGGGCACACGCACGGTCGCGACCCGTGACCGAGCAATCATGACGGTAAGCGCCCACCGGCCCGGCCGCACGATAACCGCGACAATCGCCGGTCGTGTCGGCGCGTGTGGTTGCTAGGCCCCGTTCGGGTTGTCAGCAGCCAGTTGGAAGGTGAATTCGTGGTCGCAGATGCGTATCCGGTCACCATCCTGCAGGCCGGCGGCGGCGGCGATCCGTTGGTTCTGCACGTGCACACCGTTTGAGGACCGCAGGTCGTTGATCATGTAGCTGCTTCCCGTGTCGACGATGACGGCATGGTGCCGGCTGACTTTGGGGGAGTCGAGGACGATGTCGTTATCGCTAAGGCGCCCAATCGTCGTCGACGCGTGCAACGGATACCTGCGCCCGGACGCGTCGTGCAGATGCGCGACGGCGTTGCGGTCTGACGCCGCGGTGTACTGCTCGAGCACGGTGATCGTGACCGCCGCCGTCGTCATGGCGTTCTTCTTGGCGTCCAGCGGTTCCTGGCGCAGGATCCGGTCGTTGAGGGCGCGCAGGTTTTGGCCCGGGTCGATCCCGAGGTCATCGGCGAGCGATTTCTGCACCCGGCGGTAGGCCGCCAGCGCGTCGGACTGGCGGTCGGTGAGGTAATAGGCCGTCATCAACTGGGCCCACAGTTGCTCGCGGTACGGATGTTCCTGGGTGAGCGTCTCGAGCTCGGTGATGACGGTAAAGGCCCGCCCACAGGCGATCTCGGCCTCGGCCTTCGCCGTGTGAGCGAAAATCTTCTCCTCGACGAGGGAGGTGGTGAACGCGCCGACGAACCGAAAGTCCGCCAGGTCCTCGAGCACCGGGCCGCGCCATTGGGCCAGCGCGGCCGAGAGGTGCTGACTGGCCTGTTCGAACCGGCCCGCGGCCGCCGCGTGCAGCCCGGCGGCGTTTTCGGCGTTGAACCGGCCGAGATCGCAAGCGTCCTTGGGGACATTGAGCCGATAACCCGGCGGGGCCGCGAACAACACCGCGCGCGGGTCGACTCCGGCGCCGCTCAGCAGCTTGCGCAGATTGGACACGTAGGAGTGGATGCTGGCCCGCGCCCCCGACGGCGGCGACTCGTCCCACAGGGCGGTGATCAGCCGGTCGACGCCGACCGGGTTGTTGCGGTTCATCAGCAGCACGGCCAGCACCGCCCGCTGCTTGGGCGTGCCCAACGGCACCAGGGCGCCGTCAACGCTCATCTCCAACGGCCCGAGTAGCCCGAAGTCGAGACGTTTGTCCGCCATCGCGCCTACCAGCCTTTCCCGTCCGCGGCGTCGGGTGCCCACGAGGTCACGAGTGTGATTGTGCCGTCAAGCGCGCGGATTCGTCGGGAATCCCAGCGTGGCCTGTGCCGGACGTTTTCGCGTGTCAGGCCCGCGTCATCGCGTAGTAGGCGCCGCGCCGGGCCAGCAGTTCGGCGTGGTTGCCTTGCTCGACGATCCGGCCGCCCTCGACTACGAGGATCCGGTCGGCGTCGCGGATCGTCGAAAGGCGATGCGCGATAATGAAACTCGTACGATCCCGGCGCAGTTCGCACATAGCGCGCTGGATGAGCGCCTCGGTGCGGGTATCCACCGAGCTGGTCGCCTCGTCCAAGATCAGCAGCTGCGGGCGGGCGAGGAATGCGCGCGCGATGGTGATCAGTTGTTTTTCGCCGGCGCTGATGTTGGCGCCGTCGCCGCTGACCCGGGTTTGGTAGCCGGCGGGCAGCGATCGCACGAACCGGTCGGCGTATGCCGCCTTGGCGGCGGCTATCACCTCGTCGTCACCGGCCTCGGGGCGCCCGTAGGCGATGTTCTCGGCGATCGTCCCGTCGAAGAGCCAGGTGTCCTGCAACACCATGCCGATCCGCGACCGCAGCGAATGCCGGTCCATAGTGGTGATGTCCACCCCGTCGAGGAGGATCTGACCGGCGTCGACGTCATAGAACCGCATCAACAGGTTCACCAGCGTCGTCTTGCCCGCCCCGGTCGGTCCGACGATCGCCACCGTGCTCCCCGGTTCGGCCACCAGCGACAGGTCTTCGATCACCGGGATGCCCGGTCGATAGGCGAACCCGACATGCGCGAATTCGACCCGCCCGCTGGATCTCGGGGCGGCGCCGGAGGCGGGCTCGGGATCGGGCGATTCTTCGGGTTCGTCGAGCAGGGCGAAGACCCGTTCGGCACTGGCCACCCCGGATTGCAGGGTGTTGTACATCCCGGCCAGTTGGCTCAGGGGCGAATTGAACTGCCGCACATACTGAATGAACGCCTGGATGTTGCCCAGGGTGATGCGCCCGGTGGCCACCTGCAGCCCACCTACCACGGCGACGGCGACATAGCCGAGGTTGCCGATGAACGTCGTCGCGGGCGCCACCAGGCCGGAGAAGAACTGGGCGCCGAAACTGGACCGGTAGACGTCGTCGTTGAGGGCGCGAAACTGTTCGCGGGCGGCGGCCTGGTGGCCGAACGTCTTGACCACGGTGAATCCGCTGTAGGTCTCCTCGATGTGGGCGTTGAGGCGCCCGATGCTCGTCCATTGGGCGAGGAAAAGGCGCTGGGAACGGCGTGCGATCGCCCGCGTCGCCAGCAGCGACAGCGGCACCGTGAAGACGGTGATCCCGACCAGCAGCGGCGAAATGGACAGCATCATCGCCAGCACCGCCGCCACGGTGAGAACCGATGTCAGCAGCTGGCTGATCGTCATCGACAGTGACGATTGGACGTTGTCGATGTCGTTGGTGACCCGGCTGAGCAGCTCGCCGCGCTGGCATCCGTCGAAATACGACAACGGCAACCGGTGGACCTTGTCCTCCACATCGGAACGCAGCGCTACCATGGTGCGCTGCACTGTAACGTTGAGCAGCCGGGCTTGGGCCCAAACCAGCACCGAGGCAACGAGATAGAGGGACAGCGCCAGCATCAGCGTTCGTGCGACCGCGCCCAGGTCCACACCGTGACCGGGCACCACGTTCATCCCGGACAGCAAGTCGGCGAAGGTGCCCTCACCCCGGGCGCGCGCGGCGGAAACGGCCTGTGCCTTGCTGATGCCGGCGGGCAGCCGGCGGCCGATGACGCCGTTGAACAGCAAATCGGTGGCATGGCCGAGGATTCGCGGAACGATCACTCCGATCACCGTGCCAGCGACGCCTAGCGTGATCACCGCGATGCTCAGCCCGCGTTGCGGCGCAAGCTGTTTCACCAGCCGGGCGGCCGACCCCCAGAAATCGCGGGACCGCCCGGCCGGCGCCGGGGCGATGCCGCGGGTCGCGGTGCCGGCCGACGGGGTCATGGCGCGCCCCCGAGCCGGCCCGACGGCATGGCGCCCACGGCTTGTGAATCGGCGAATTCCGCGTAGGTCGCGCTGTCGGCCAGCAGCGACTCGTGCGTGCCGGCGCCGACCAGTCTTCCGCCGTCGATGACGATCACCTGGTCGGCCTGGGCGGCGGTCGAAACCCGTTGAGTGACAACGATGACGGTGGCGTGCCCGGATATATGTTCCAGGGCCGCGCGCACCCGAGCGTCGGTGTGCACATCGAGGGCGCCGAAGGAGTCGTCGAACAGATAGATGGCCGGGCGCCGGATGACGGCCCGCGCGATGGCGAGTCGTTGTCGTTGCCCACCCGAGAAGTTGCTGCCACCCTGGGCCACCCGGGTGCGAAGCCCGTCCTCGTGGGCCGCCACGAAATCGTCGGCGGCGGCCACCCGCAACGCTTCCCACATGTCCTCGTCGGCGATGTCCTGCCCCGGGGCGGCGCCGTAACGCAGGTTGTCGGCGATCGTTCCGGAAAAGAGGTAGCCGCGCTGGGGGACCAGACCGATCGCCGACCACAGCCGCTCGGTGTGGTAGTCGCGGACGTCGACGCCGTCGACCAAAACAGCTCCGCCGGTCACGTCGTAGAGCCGGCAGATCAGGGAGACCAGCGTCGACTTTCCCGAACCCGTGCTGCCGACGATCGCGGTGGTGGTTCCGGGTCGGGCGCTGAACGAAATATCTTGCAGCACTGGACGGTCAGCGCCGGGATAGGTGAACGTCGCGCCGTCCAGGGAGACGACGCCGGTGATGCCGCCCGGCGGAGAGGTCGGACTCGACGGGTTGGTGACGGCGGGGCGGGTGGCAAGCACCTCGGTGATCCGTTCGGCGCATACCGTCGCTCGCGGCAACACCACCAGCGTCATCGTCGCCATCAACACGGCCATCAGGATCTGGGTGAAGTACGCCAGGAAGGCGGTCAGGGAGCCGACCTGCATTTGGCCGCGATCGATGCGCAGCCCGCCGAACCAGATCAGCGCCACGCTGGACACGTTGATGGTCAGCGTGGTCACCGGAAGCATCAACGCCTGCCAGTTGCCGGCCCTCAGTGCGGTGTTTGACAGCGCGGCGTTGACTCGCGCGAAGCGGTCACGCTCGAAACCCTCCCGGGCGAACGCCCGGACCACCCGGACGCCGGCCAGCTGGTCCCGCATCACCCGGTTGATGCCGTCGATGAGTCCCTGCATTCTGCGGAACAGGGGCAGCATGTGCGACATCACCCAGAAATTGGCCACCGCCATGATCGGCACGCTGACCAGCAACAGCCACGTCAGCGCCGCCTCCTGGTGGAGGGCCATGACGATTCCGCCGAGGCACATGATCGGGGCCGTCACCAGCACCGTGGCCGTGATCTGGACCAGGTACTGGATTTGCCGCACGTCGTTGGTGCTGCGCGTCAGCAAGGTCGGTGCACCGAATCGGGCGCTCTCGCGCTCGGAAAAGGTGACGACGTGTTCGAACATCGCCGCGCGCAGGTCGCGGCCGAATCCCATCCCGGTCCGGGAGCCGAAATAGACCGCGCCGACCGCGCACAACGCCTGCAAGCCGGTGGCCCCGAGCATCACCATGCCGAGCCTGCCGATCGTCGCGGTGTCGCCCTTGGCGACGCCCTCGTCGATGATGGCCGCGTTGACGGTCGGCAGGTACAGCGACGCGAGGTTGCTGATCAGCTGCAGCACCATCAGCGCTGCGACCAGCCGGCGGTACGGCTGGATGTACTGGCGCAGCAGTGCCAGGAGCATGGGGTAACTGTCGCACACCGTCGACGCCGAGGGTCGACGCACGCGCGGCACGCGTTGACGGCACGGAAATACCTGCTCAGGCGCGTCGGTGGTTGACCCGCTGGGCTGCCGCTACAGTGCATCGTGTGGACCAGCAGCGGGCGGAACGGAAGCAGGGCAGCGGTGCGGCGTAGCGCGAGGGCGCTGGCTCTTGTGGCGTCAGCATTGACGATCCTGATTCCCGCGGTGGCCGCCTGCTCCGATTCCGGCGGCAACAAACCCGGGGCGACAGCATCCTCGACGCCGCAGAAGGGGCAGGGGAACCACGGGCCGATGTTCCCGCAGTGCGGCGGCATCAGCGACCAGACGGTCGCCGAGCTGACCCGGGTGTCCGGACTGATCAACACCGCCCGCAACTCCGTCGGCTGTCAGTGGCTCGCCGGTGGCGGCATCCTTGGCCCGCACTTCTCCTTCTCCTGGTATCGCGGTAGCCCGATCGGACGCGAACGCAAGACCGAGGAGCTCTCACGTGCCAGCGTCGACGACATCAACATCAACGGCCACGGCGGTTTCATCGCTGTCGGGAACGAGCCGAACCTGGGTGACTCGCTGTGCGAAGTAGGCATCCAGTTCCAGGACGACTTCATCGAGTGGTCGATCAGTTTCAGTCAGAAGCCGTTCCCGCCGCCGTGCGATATCGCGAAAGAGCTGGCTCGTCAATCGATTGCGAACTCCAAGTGACGGCCCCGAGCAGGACGACCGCTCGTGCCGCCGCGGCGGTTTTGATCGCTGCGCTGCTGGTGCTGACGGGGTGCTCGCGGTCGATCGGGGGCAACGCGGTCAAGGCGGGCGGCAACGTGCCTCGCAACAACAACTCCCAGCAGCAGTACCCCAACCTGCTCAAGGAATGTGAGGTGTTGACCAGCGACATTCTGGCCAAGACCGTGGGCGCCGACCCACTGGACATTCAGAGCACGTTCGTCGGCGCGATCTGCCGGTGGCAGGCGGCCAACCCGGCGGGCCTGATCGACATCACGCGGTTCTGGTTCGAGCAGGGCAGCCTGAGCAACGAGCGCAAGGTCGCGGAATTCTTGAAGTACAAGATCGAGTCGCGGCCCATCGCCGGCATCGACTCGATTGTGATGCGTCCCGACGACGCCAATGGCGCGTGCGGCGTGGCCAGCGACGCGGCCGGGGTGGTCGGTTGGTGGATCAACCCGCAGGCGCCGGGCATCGATGCGTGCGGGCAGGCCATCAAGCTGATGGAGTTGACGCTGGCCACCAACTCCTAGCGGGTGCGCCGTGCCGTCGAACGTCGACGTCTTGTCGTCGATTTCGTCTTGAGCTCAACAAGTCGACGTTCGACGCAGTGCGGTTAGCGCGGGACGACGAAGTCGACCAGCGATGCACCCCCGAGTTCCAGCTCTTCCCATGCACACGGCACCGACAGGACCGCGATCGCGGACGTCGGGAACTTGGCTGAAATGCGTTCGGCCGCAGCGACATCGGTGCCCGTGGCGCGGCCCAGCCCCAGCGCCAGAGCCGACATCGTCGGCTCGTGTCCGATGACGAGCAGCGTGGCGATGCCGTCGTCGACCGTGTTGATCTCGTCGATCAGCGTGCCCGGGGTGCTGGCATAGAGGCGCTCGCTGTATCGCACCGGCGCGTCGATGCGGGTGTTCCGCAGCGTCTCGCGGGTCCGCGTCGCCGTGGAGCACAGCACCGCGTCAATGGCGGGCGCGCTGGCGCGCAGCCAGTCGCCGGCGAGCCAGGCCTGCCTGATGCCGCGGGGCGCCAGGGGCCGATCGTGGTCGGCGACCCCGTCCGGGTAGTCGGACTTCGCGTGCCGCATCAGCAGCAAGGTGCGCTCGGCAGTCACGAAGAATCAGATTAATCAGTGCGCCAAGCCGGCCGGGCATGCCCTCGGCACAAGATTTTGCGCGGGGCCGAGACCTGCCGATCGAGGTCCCGCGTCTTGTCGGTGCGCAGACCTAAACTCGCGATGCCCCGGTAAACACGCAGTTCGAAAGGGGGTCGCCCGCATGCGATTCCTGCACACCGCCGACTGGCAACTGGGCATGACCCGGCACTTCCTCGCCGGCGATGCCCAGCCACGCTATTCGGCGGCCCGCCGCGACGCGGTTGCCGGTCTGGGTGCGCTCGCCGCGGAGGTGGGTGCCGAGTTCGTCGTGGTGTCGGGTGACGTCTTCGAGCACAACCAGCTTCCGCCGAAGGTGATCGGACAGTCCTTGGAAGCCATGCGCGGCATCGGAATTCCGGTGTATCTGCTTCCGGGCAATCACGACCCCCTGGACGCGTCATCGGTGTACACGAGCGCGATGTTCACCGCCGAGCGTCCCGACAACGTGGTGGTTCTCGACCGTGCCGGGGTTCATCAGGTTCGTCCCGGGCTGGAAATCGTCGCCGCGCCGTGGCGGTCGAAGGTGCCGACCACCGACCTGGTCGCCGAGGTCCTCGATGACCTTCCGGCGGCGGCGGGCACCCGGATCCTCGTCGCGCACGGCGGGGTCGACGTCCTGGACCCCGATCGCGACAAGCCCTCGCTGATCCGGCTCGCCAAGCTTGACGACGCGCTGTCCCGCGGCGCGGTGCACTATGTGGCGCTGGGGGACAAGCATTCTCTGACCCAGGTCGGCGGCACCGGCCGGGTGTGGTACTCCGGGTCGCCGGAAGTCACCAACTTCGATGATGTGGAATCCGACCCGGGTCACGTCCTGGTCGTGGACATCGACGAAGCCGACCCGGGGCGCGCGGTCTCGGTAACCGCGCGGCACGTCGGACGCTGGCGTTTCGTGACGATGCACCGGCAGGTCGACACCCGCCGCGACATCGCCGATCTCGACGTGAACCTGGACCTGATGACCGACAAGGAACGCACCGTGGTGCGCCTGGCGCTGACGGGCTCGCTGACGGTCACCGACCGCGCCGCGCTGGACGCATGCCTGGACAAATACGCGCGGTTGTTCGCCTGGCTAGGTCTGTGGGAGCGGCACACCGACCTCGCGGTGATCCCGGCTGACGGTGAGTTCAGCGATCTCGGCATCGGGGGATTCGCCGCCGCGGCGGTCGAGGAGCTGGTGGCGACGGCGCGCGAGCAGGATTCCGCCACCGCCGTCGACGCTCAGGCAGCCCTGGCGCTGCTGCTGCGGCTCACCGATCGGGGCGCGGCGTGAAGCTGCATCGGTTGATCCTGACGAACTACCGCGGCATCTCGCACCGGGAGATCGAATTCCCCGACCACGGCGTCGTGGTCGTGTGCGGCGCCAACGAGATCGGCAAGTCATCGATGATCGAGGCCCTGGATCTACTCCTGGAATCCCGGGATCGGTCGACGAAGAAAGAGGTCAAGCAGGTCAAGCCCACCCACAGCGACGTGGGATCCGAGGTGTCCGCCGAAATCAGCTGCGGCCCTTATCGTTTCGTCTATCGAAAGCGGTTTCACAAGAAGTGCGAAACGGAGCTGACGGTCATCACGCCGTACCGCGAACAGCTGACCGGCGACGAAGCCCACGAACGGGTCCGGGCGATGCTGGCCGAGACGGTGGACAGCGACCTGTGGCACGCCCAGCGGGTGCTGCAGTCGGCGTCGACCGCCGCGGTGGATTTGTCCGGGTGCGACGCGCTGTCGCGTGCGCTCGATGTCGCCGCCGGCGACAGCGGCGGGCTCTGCGGCACTGAGCCGTTGCTGATCGAGCGAATCGACGCCGAATACGGGCGGTATTTCACCCCGACCGGGCGTCCGACGGGACAGTGGGCTGCCGCGATCGCCCGGCTGGCCGATGCGGAGGCCGCCCTTGCCGAGTGTGCGGCCGCCGTCGCCGAGGTCGACGAGCGGGTCTCTCGCCACGCTGTTTTGACCGAGCAGGTGGCCGACTTCTCCCAACGACGCATCGCCGCCGGCCCGCGCGTTGCGGCCGCGCAGGAAGCCGCCGAGCGGATCGCCGAGCTCACCGCCCAGCATCGTGAAGCCCAATTGGTGGCCGCGGCCGCGGAGGCCACCAGCGCCGCGGCGGCCGCCGCCCACACCGGGCGCGCGCAGCTGCTCGCCGAAATCGACACCCGCGCCGGCGCCGTCGCCGAAACGGAAGCCCAGGCGCATCAGGCCGCGGCCGCGCACTCGGCGGCGCGTGCCGAGGCCGAGGCATGCGACGCCACGCTCCAGCAGGCCACCCAGGTCTTGGCCGACTTGCAGCGCCGGGTCGACGCCGCGCGGCAGGCCGTTGACCGGCTCGCAGACCGCGAGGAGGCCGACCGTCTGAGCACCCGACTGGCCAAGGCCGATGCCATCGAGCGGGATCGTGAGCGAATCTGCGCCGAGCTCAGCACGATCGTGCTCACCGAGGAATCGCTGCGCCGAATCGAGGACGCCTGCGCCGCGGTCGATCGCATCGGAGACCAGTTGGCGTCGACGTCGGCCGCGATCGAATTCACCGCCGCCGCGGACATTCATTTGGTGGTCGGCGGCGAACGAATCTCGTTGTCCGCGGGGCAAAGCTGGTCGATCACCGCCGTCGGGTCCACCTCGGTCGAGGTTCCCGATGTCCTGACCGCCCGGGTCACCCCGGGCGCGGCCACGCTGGATATTCATGCGAAACATGATGCGGCACAACAAGAAATGTCCGCAGCGTTGGAGGCAGGCGAGGTGGCCGATCTCGCCGCCGCGCGGTCGGCCGACCAGCGGCGCCGGGAGCTGCAGAGTACTCGCGATCAGCTCAACGCCACCCTGGCCGGATTGCGCGGTGACGAGCAGATCGACGAGATGCGCTCGCGCCTGGCGCAGCTACGCGCCGAACACCCGGCCGACCCGCGGCTGGGTGGCACGGACATCGTCGCTGCCCGCGCTGAACTCGAGGCGGCCCAGCAGGGTCACGCGGCCGCGTCGACCGACTGCGAGGCTCGCCGTCAGGCCGCCACCACCGCCGCCACCGCGCTGGCCGAATTATCCACCCGGGCAACCATTCTGCAGAACACAGTGGGCGTTCAGCGCGCGGAGCTGCAGGCGGCCGCGGGCCGGCTGGCCGCCGAGCGCGCCTCGGCCAGCGACGAAGAACTGGCGTCGTCGGCCGACTCGGCGGCGCGCGCCGAAAAGGCCGCGGAACAACGGGTCAGCGAGCTCGCCGGCGCCCTGGACGCCGCGTCCCCCGATGCGGTCGCCGCCGAATTAGCCGAGGCCACAAAGGAAGCCGAGTCGCTGCAGGAGCGCTACGAAGACGCCGCCCGCGCGTTGCGCGAAATCACCATCGAACTCTCGGTGTTCGGCAGTGAGGGGCGACAGGGCAAACTGGACGCCGCGCAGACGGAGCGCGAGCACGCCGCCACGGAGCACAGTCAGATCGGCGGGCGGGCCCGGGCCGCGCAACTGCTGCGCTCGGTCATGACCCGCCACCGGGACACCACCCGGAGACGCTACGTCGAGCCCTACCGGGCCGAGCTGCAGCGGCTCGGACGTCCCGTGTTCGGTCCGAGTTTCGAGGTCGACATCGACAGCGACTTGTGCATCCGCAGCCGCACGCTCAACGGCATCACGGTGCCCTACGAATCCTTGTCCGGCGGCGCCAAGGAGCAACTCGGCATCCTGGCCCGGCTGGCCGGCGCCGCCCTGGTCGCCAAGGAGGACGCCGTCCCGGTGGTCGTCGACGATGCACTGGGTTTCACCGACCCCGACCGCCTGGCCAAGATGGGGCAGTTGTTCGACAGCGTCGGCACGCACGGGCAGGTCATCGTGCTCACCTGCAGCCCCGACCGCTACGACGGTGTCCGGGGCGCGCATCGCATCGATCTCAGCGCCTAGCGCGCGCGCTGACCTCGGCCGATACGGTCGGTGCGACGATCCAGCGTCGCCGTGGCGCCGTGCCTGCAGAATGGGACCATGGCGGTCCGACACGAATGACGATGAACGCGAAGCGGAGCCGGGTACAGCAAAAGCTGGCGGAACTGCCCGGCGTGCGCGCCGTGCGCCGGCCGATCTCCCCGCACAGCGCCGAAGAGTTCGATCTGTACTACGTGCGCACGGGCTGCAAGTCCCCTCACCCGCTCGTCATCATTCCCGGCGGCCCCGGGGTTGCGTCGGTGCAGATGTACAAGGGGCTGCGGCGACGCGCCGCGGCGGCCGGTCTCGACGTCATCATGATCGAACACCGCGGGGTAGGGATGTCGCGCCACGACGATTCGGGTGCCGATCTTCCCCCACAGGCGATGACCGTCAACCAGGTTGTCGACGACGTCGCGGCGGTGCTCGACGATGCCCACGCGAACTCGGCCATCATCTATGGCGCGTCCTACGGCACCTATATCTCGGCCGGGGTCGGAGTGCGCCATCCCGACCGCGTCCACGCGATGGTGCTCGATTCGCCGCTGCTGTCGCGGCACGACATTGTCATTGTGCGGCGGGCGATCCGCCGGTTGTTGCTCAGGGGGGATAGCCCCGAGACCGTCGGATTGGCGCCGAAAATGCGCAAACTCGTCGATGCCGGCGTCATGACCCCGGCCGCGACTCAGGTCGTCGCGACCATTTACGGCTACGGTGGCGCCGGGTTGCTCGAGCGTCAACTCGATCTGTTATTGGAGCGCCGGAAGCTGTTGTGGTGGACGCTATCCCGGTTCACGACGCTGAGCAATCTGCCGTACCGCTATGAGGAAGATCTGGTGAGCCGCATCGCGTTCCGCGAGCTGGACTATGCGGCCGAACCCGACGGCCTGCCCCTGGATCCCGCCGTGGCCGAAAGCGAAGCACGCACCCAGCGAGTGAGCTTCGAGGACGAGCCCTACGACCTGCCCGCCGAAATGCCGAGTTTCAGATGGCCCACCGCGGTGATTTCCGGGGGTCGGGACCTCATCACCCCGCCGGCGGTGGCCGATCGCGTCGCGTCGTTGCTGCCCAATGCGGTGCTGTTGAGCCTGCCGAGTATGGCGCACAGCGCGCTGGATTTTCGCGAGCCCGTCGCGCTCGCCGCGGCCGACGCGGTTCGGCGCGGCGACCTGAAGGGGCTTGCCGCCCGGGCATCGGCGCTGGACGCGCTTCCGCCGCGGCCCGAGGTGCGTCTGCTGTGGAAGTTGATCGAAACGGCGGCCGCCGCCGAAGGCGCACTGCCGATCCCGACGCGGCTGCTGCGCCGGCTCAGCCTCGCGTGAATCCGATGGCGGTGTAGTCCAGGTCGCCAAGGCCCGCCGCGCCGAAGTTGGCCAGCGTGCTGCGCACCGCGATATCGCCGGGCGACTGGGTGAGCGGGAGGCTGAACCCCTCCGCCCAGATGAGTTTGTCGAGGTCGTTGGCCAGTGCCCGCGCCTTGTCGGGGTCGAGTTCTTCCAGGGTCCGTTCGATGGCGAAGTCGATCTGCGGGCTGCCGATCTTGCCGAAGTTGCTTTCCCCATCGGACTTGTAGATCTGGGTCAATGACGAGAGCGGGAAAGCGTCTCCGAGCCAACCGAACTGGGCGAGATCGAAGGCGCCGACATTGATGTAGTTGGTGAAGAAGCCGCTGCCCGCGCGGGCGACAAGTTCGAGCTTGACGCCGATTTGAGCGAGGCTGTGCTGGGCGATCTGCGCGAACTGCCTGTTGCCCTGGGCATCGTAGAACAGGTCACGAATGACGAGCTGGCGCCCGTCCTTCTCCCGGAACCGGCCGACCTGCTTCCAGCCCAAGGCGTCGAGCTCGCGCTTGGCCGCCGCCGGGTCATAGGGAGCGACGGTGCTGTTGTCCTGATAGCCCTTTTGGCCCGCGACGTAGATGTGGTTGCCCAGTGCCACCGGGTCGCTGGTGAGGCCGTATTGGACCACCTCGGCGATGGTCTGCCGGTCGATTCCCTTGGACACCGCGACCCGCAACGCCTGGTCGGCCAGGATTGATCCCGGGGCGCCGTTGAATGTGATGTGAGACCAGGCCGGGCCGGGGGCGCGCCGGATGGTGATTCCCTTGGTGCGCTGCGCGATGGTCAATTGATCGATCGTGCTGAGCCCGGTGGCGTCGATCGTGTTGTTCTGCAGCGCCGGCAGCCGGGCGGCATCGTCGAGCACCAGGTAGGTGATGTTGTCCAGGCGAGGCCGCGGGCCCCACCATTTAGGGTTGCGGCTCAACACAATCCGCTGGGTCGTCCGATCCAACGATGTTGCGACGAACGGACCGGCCGACGGGCCGGGCCCGTCGAGCTGGCCCTTGTTGAACGCCTCCGGGGTAGCCGTCATGCTTTTGGGCAGCAGCATTCCGTTGCCGGCGAACATCCCTCGCCACTCGGCGTATGGCTTGGCGAACGTCATGACGGCCTGCCGGTCGTCGACTCCGCGCGTCACCGAGGCGACGCGGTCAGCACCGCTGGGCCCGGCGATCTCGAAGTTCTTGTCGGCACCGCTCAGGGCGTGAACCTGGCTGGCGATGTCCTCCCAGGTGATCGGCGTGCCGTCCGACCACACCGCCTTGGGGTTGATCGTATAGGTCACCACTTGCGGTGCGGTTCCGGTTAATTCGATGCTGGTGAAGTAGTCGGTGTCGACCGCCGTCGAACCGTCCGGCCCGATGACGAAGGCACGCGGCAAGGTGGCCTTCGTCATCGCGGCGACCTCGGCGGAATTGCCGTCGATATGCAAGATGTTGAAGTTCGGCGGGAAGGCGGTGAGCGCGAGCCGCAGGTCGCCGCCGTCTTGCAGGGTGGCCGGATCGTGCGGGTTGATGTCGCTGGTCGTCCCGATCCGCGCGTTTTGCCCCGCTTCCGGAATCACGTTGATCGCCGGTGAACAGCCCGGCAGCGCCAGTGCCATGGTGAAAAGCACTGCCACGAGACGGATACCGCGGCTACCCACGGCGGCCCGGATCCGGTTGCGGCACCGCGGCCAGCAGGTGCCGGGTGTATTCGTGTTGCGGGTTGTCGAAGACCTGCCGGCTGTCGCCCTGTTCGACGATCGTTCCGGCATGCATCACGACCACCTCGTGCGCGAGGTGCTTGACCACCGAAAGATCGTGGGAGACGAACAGATAGGACAAATCGAACAGCGCTTGCAGATCGAGCAGCAGGTTGATGATCCCGGCCTGAATGGAGACGTCGAGCGCGGAGACGGGTTCGTCGAGCGCCAGGATCTTCGGCTGCAGCGCCAGCGCGCGCGCGATGCCGATGCGCTGCTTTTGCCCGCCGGAGAACTCGGCGGGGTAGCGGATCGCGTCAACGCGGCGCAGCCCCACGATGTCGAGCAACTCGGCGACCCGTGCGTTGGTGCGGCTGTTGTCGAACCCATTGGCGCGCAATGGTTCAGCGAGGAGCTCGAACACCGGCAGGCGCGGGTCCAGCGAGGCGACCGGGTCCTGGAACACGACCTGAATGTCGCGCCGCAGCGATCGTCGGCCGGATCGGCTCAGCGTCGTGACGTCGGTGCCCAGCACCTCGATCGATCCCGATTCGGGGCCGGTGAGTTCCAAGATTTCGTGCAAGGTGGTCGATTTCCCCGAACCGGACTCGCCGACGATGCCCAGGGTGCGGCCCTGCCGCACGTCGAAGCTGACGCCGTCGACCGCGCGCACCTCGCCGGCGCTGCGACGCAACACGCCCTTCGTCAGTCGGTAGGTCTTGGTCAGGTCACGCACCCGGACGACCACCGACGCGTCACCGGATTCCGCCGAATGGGCCGTAGTGCTGACACCGTAGATGTGCGCGGCGCTACGGCCACCGACCTGATCGGTGCGGATGCAGGCGGCCCGGTGCTCGGTGCCGACGAGAAGCAATTCCGGCTCCTCGAGCCGGCATTCGTCGATGGCCAGCGGGCAGCGGGGCGCGAACGGGCAGCCGGGATCCAGGCCGGCCAGCGACGGCGGCGCGCCGGGGATCGGCACCAAGCGGGTGCCCTGCGCGGCGTCCAGCCGCGGAACCGAACCCAACAGGCCGACGGTGTATGGCATTTGGCGGGCCCGGTAAAGGTCGTGCACTTCGGCGGATTCGACGACCCGTCCCGCGTACATCACCAGAGCCCGGTCGGCGAACTCGGCGACCACACCGAGGTCGTGCGTGATGATCAGCACCCCGGCGCCCGTGACGTCGCGTGCGGTCTTGAGGACGTCGAGGATCTGCGCCTGCACGGTGACGTCCAGCGCGGTGGTGGGCTCGTCGCAGATCAGCAAATCGGGGTCGTTGGCGATCGCGATAGCGATGACGATCCGCTGTCGTTCGCCGCCGGAGAGCTCGTGCGGAAAAGCGCGGGCGCGGCGCTGCGGCTGGGCGATACCCACCAGCTCGAGCAGTTCGGCCGCGCGGTGACGGGCCGCTCTTTTGCCCACCCTCGGCTGGTGGATCTCGATCGCCTCGGCGATCTGGTCGCCGACGGTGTACACGGGCGTCAGCGCCGACATCGGGTCCTGGAACACCATGCCGACCGTCTTGCCGCGAAACCGCGACATCGCGTCGTCGTCCAGGCCCAGCAGCTCGGTGTCGTGCAGCTTGACCGAGCCGCGCACCCGCGCGTACTCGGGTAACAGGCCCACGACCGCCATCGCCGAAACGGACTTGCCCGAACCTGATTCGCCGACCATGGCGACGACTTCGCCCCGGTCGACGCGGTAGCTCACGCCACGCACCGCGGTCACCGAATCGCCGCCGGTTGCGAAGGTCACCGCCAGGTCGGTCACCTCGAGCAGGGGGCTCATCGACCGCCCCGAACGGGCGTGCTGCCGGGGTCGAGCGCGTCCCGCAGGCCGTCGCCGGTGAGGTTGGCGCACACCAGGATCAGCACCAGCACCCCAGCGGGAAACAGGAACACCCACGGGAAGGTGGTCGCCGACTGGGTGCCATTGGCGATCAAGGTACCCAGCGACACATCCGGTGGCTGAATGCCGAAACCTAGGAAGCTCAAGCCGGTTTCGGCCAGGATGGCCGAGGCGACGTTGAGCGCCGCGTCGATGATCAGGATGGAAGCGACGTTGGGCACCACATGTCCGACGATGATGCGGCGGCTGGACACGCCCATATACCGCGCGGCGCGGATGAATTCGCGCTCGCGCAAACTCATGGTCATCCCGCGCACCATGCGGGAGCTGACCATCCAGCCGAACCCGGCCAGCAGTAGGACCAGCGCCAAGACATTGGCCGAGTCCTTGATTCGCGGCGTCACGATGGCGATGAGGATGAACGCGGGCACCACCAACAGCAGGTCGACCACCCACATCAGCACGCGGTCGCGCCAACCGCCGAAATAGCCCGACACCGACCCGACGGTGGCCGCGATACCGGTGGAGATGACTGCGACGCAGACACCGATCAGCATCGACTTCTGCATTCCCCGCAGGATCTGCGCCAGCAGGTCTTGGCCCAGCGCGTTGGTGCCCAGCCAATGGCGCGCGCTGGGCGGCTGCAGCAGCGCGGTGAAATCGAGGTCCTCGTAGGAATAGGGCAGCACTGCGGGCAGCGTGTAGCAGCCGACAAACAGCAGCACCAACAAGCCCAGCGACGCCACCGCGAACCGATTGCGCACGAACCTGCGCAACACCAGCGTGCGGCGCGAGGTGAAGGCCGCCACTTCGTGCCCCGAAAAGCCATGGGCGCCATCGGTGTTCGCCTGGGCGGTCATGACACCCGGACCCGCGGGTCGAGGGCCGCGTAGAACACGTCCGAGAGCAGACCGGCCAGCAACACCACGGCGCCGGAGAACAAGGTGATGGCCGCGATGATGTTGGTGTCTTGCGTCGCGATGCCCTGCACCAGCCATTCGCCCATGCCGTGCCAGCCGAAAATCTTCTCCACGAACACCGCCCCGGTGACCAGCCCGGCCACGCCATAGGCGAACAGGGTGGCCAGCGGGATCAGCGCGGTGCGCAACCCGTGCTTGATCAGCGCACGCCGACGGGTCAGTCCCTTGGCGCGGGCGGTGCGAATGAAATCCTGGCCGAGCACGTCGAGCATCGCGTTGCGCTGATAACGGCTGTATCCGGCCGCTGCGGCCAGCGCCAAGGTCAACGACGGCAACACCAAATGCCGCAGCCGGTCGAGTAACTGCGCGGCGGTCCCACCGGTCACGCCCGGTGAGGTCTCCCCGGTGTAGTCGAAAATGTGTAGGTCCACGGCCCAGTTCACCCGCAGCGCGGCAAGGATCAACAGGCTGGCGATGACGAAGGTCGGGGTGCTGAGGACCAGCAGGGCCGCCATGGTGACGACCCGGTCGCTGAGTCGATATTGCCGAATGGCGCCCCACGCCCCGGCCGCGATGCCCGCGATGGTGCCCACCAGCGAACCAATGATCAAGAGGCGCAGCGTGACTCCGATACGGCGCCCCAGTGACGCTGCGACGGGCTGCCCGGTGATGGTCTTGCCGAAGTCGCCGCGCACGACGTGTGACGCCCAGTGCGCGTAGCGGATCGGTACCGGCTCATCCAGACCCAACGTGTGGGCCTTGGCGTCGATCACGGCTTGCGGGGGGCGGGGATTGCGCTGCAACAGGCTGTCCAGCGGCTTGAAGGCGACCGACGTCAGGCAAAACGTCAAAAACGATGCCAGCGCCAGCAGCACGACGTAGTTGAGCAATCGGCGTGCCAAAAACCGAGTCATGCCCGTCCGCACAGCCCACGTCGCATTGGGACAGGTTATCGAGCCGGCAGCATCGCGTCGCGGCTCGGCGCCCGGCGCGTTTGGTGGCCTTTAGATCTGCATGATTCTCATGCGTGAATCGCGTGTGATCGGTTGTTAGCATCCACCCCGGTACTAAGCGGCCGCGACAGTCCCGAGGAGGCTTGCGTGACGGTTACCGAGGATTACCTGGCCAACAACGCCGACTACGCGAGCACCTTCAACGGGCCGCTGCCGATGCCACCGAGCAAACATGTCGCGGTCGTCGCGTGCATGGACGCCCGGCTCGACGTCTACCGCGTGCTCGGGCTCAGCGAGGGGGAAGCCCACGTCATCCGCAACGCAGGCGGAGTCATCACCGACGACGTCATCCGCTCGCTGGCCATCAGCCAGCGACTGCTGGGAACGCGGGAGATCATCCTGATCCACCACACCGATTGCGGGATGCTCACGTTCACCGACGATGACTTCAAGCGCAGCATCCAGGAGGAGACCGGGGTCAAACCACCGTGGGCGGCCGAGGCGTTCCCGGATATCGCCGAGGACGTCCGGCAGTCGCTGCGCCGCATCGAGGGGAGTCCGTTCGTCACCAAGCACGTCTCCGCGCGCGGATTTTTCTTTGACGTCGCCACGGGCAAGCTCAACGAGGTCACAATCTAGAAGCTTGCGCCGAGCGTGCAGCCACGGCGAAAATGTGGCCTGGTCCGTGCACGTTCGGCGGCGCTTCAGCCGACCTTGTACGTCGCCAGCGCCTTGGCGACCAACGTGCCCCCCGCGTCGACGATCTCGGCCTCGCAGTTGACCAGCGACCGGCCGCGTCGCAGCACCCGGCCGATGCCGATCACGTCGGTGGCCCGAGCCGGGGCCATGAAGTCCAGCGCCATCGAAACCGTCACGCCGCGCAGTTCCGGCGGGGCCGGGACGCCGCACCACGCCGCCGCCATCACGGTGAGGTCGGCGAGGGTGGCGATGGCCCCACCGTGAACCATGTCGCCGAGCGTCACGTTGGTCGGGTCCCACGGCAGCCGCAGCCGCACGTCGCCCTCCTCGAGCCGGTCGGCGACGATGCCCAACTTGACGACGAACGGGGACTGGGGGAGGAACTGCGCGATGACGTCGCGACCGCTCGACGCGGGCGGGCCAGAACGTCCGCAGGTAGAAGTCATCCGTCCATGCTTTCGCACCTCAGGTTGACAGCGCCAGCGTCAACTGGTGTCATATATCGCTAAGCTACTAAATATGGTCAGTTCTGCCAGGTTTAACTAGAGGAAGCTATGACCAGCGATCTGAAGACGGCCCCCACCGTCGGACAGTACGAATTGAGCCATCTGCGCTCGCTGGAGGCGGAGGCGATCCACATCATCCGGGAGGTGGCCGCCGAATTCGAGCGGCCGGTGCTGCTGTTCTCGGGCGGCAAGGACTCCATCGTCATGCTGCACCTGGCGTTGCGGGCGTTTCGCCCCGGCCGGTTGCCGTTCCCGGTCATGCACGTCGACACCGGGCACAACTTCGACGAGGTGATCGCGACCCGCGACGAGTTGGTCAACGAGCACGGGGTGCGCTTGGTCATCGCCTCCGTCCAGGAAGACATCGATGCCGGCCGGGTCGTCGAGCCGCGCCAGGGACGCAACCCGATTCAGACCGTGACACTGCTTCGCGCCATCCGGGAGAACAAGTTCGACGCCGCGTTCGGCGGGGCGCGCCGCGACGAGGAGAAGGCCCGCGCCAAGGAGCGCGTGTTCAGCTTCCGCGACGAGTTCGGTCAATGGGATCCGAAGGCGCAGCGGCCCGAGCTGTGGAATCTATACAACGGCCGCCATCACAAGGGTGAGCACATCCGGGTCTTCCCGCTGTCCAACTGGACCGAGTTCGACATCTGGTCCTACATCGGCGCCGAGAAGATCGCCCTGCCGCCGATCTATTACGCGCACCGGCGCAAGGTGTTTCGTCGCGACGGCATGCTGTTGGCGGTCGATAAGAACATGCACCCGCGCGATGACGAACCCGTCTTCGAGGCGACGGTGCGCTTCCGCACCGTCGGGGACGTCACGTGCACCGGATGCGTGGAATCCGAAGCCGCCACCGTCGACGAGGTCATCGCCGAGACCGCGGTGTCCCGGCTCACCGAACGCGGGGCGACCAGGGCCGACGACCGGATCTCGGAGGCCGGCATGGAAGACCGCAAACGACAGGGATACTTCTGATGGCCCCGCCCACCACGCTATTGCGCCTGGCAACCGCAGGTTCCGTCGACGACGGCAAGTCCACCCTGATCGGTCGCCTGCTGTATGACTCCAAAGCCGTCATGGAAGACCAGTGGGCGGCGGTGGAGCAGACGTCGAAGGACCGCGGCCACGACTACACCGACCTGGCGCTGGTGACCGACGGCTTGCGGGCCGAACGCGAGCAGGGCATCACGATCGACGTGGCCTACCGCTACTTCGCCACTCCCAAGCGGAAATTCATCATCGCCGACACCCCCGGCCACATCCAATACACCCGCAACATGGTCACCGGGGCGTCGACCGCCCAGCTGGTGATCGTGCTCGTCGATGCGCGGCACGGCCTGTTGGAACAGTCACGCCGGCACGCCTTCCTGGCGTCGCTGCTCGGCATCCAGCACATTGTGCTCGCCGTCAACAAGATGGACCTGATCGGTTGGGACAGAGAGAAATTCGAGGCGATCCGCGACGAGTTCCACGCCTTCGCCGCGCGGTTGGACGTCCATGACGTGGCCACCATCCCGATCTCGGCGCTGCACGGCGACAACGTGGTGACCAAGTCGGACCAGACGCCGTGGTACGACGGGCCGGCATTGTTGTCACACCTCGAAGAGGTGTACATCGCCGGTGATCGCAACATGGTCGACGTGCGGTTCCCGGTGCAATACGTCATCCGCCCCCACAGGCGCGAACATCAAGACCACCGCAGTTACGCCGGCACCGTCGCCAGCGGCGTCATGCGTGCCGGGGACGAGGTCGTGGTGCTGCCCGTCGGCAAGCACACCCGCATCACCGCGATCGAGGGTCCGAATGGTCCGGCGGAAGAAGCGTTCCCGCCGATGGCCGTATCCGTGACCCTCGCCGACGAGATCGACATCTCGCGGGGTGACCTGATCGCCCGCACCCACAATCAGCCCAGGGTCGCCCAAGAGTTCGACGCGACGGTGTGTTGGATGGCCGACGGCGCGGCGCTCGAGCCCGGCCGCGATTACGTCATCAAGCACACGACCCGCACCACGCACGCCAGGGTGACTGCGCTCGAATACCGACTCGACGTCAACACGCTGCACCGCGATAAAACCGCGACGGCGTTGCAGCTCAACGAGCTTGGCCGCATTTCACTGCGCACCCAGGTTCCGCTGCTGCTCGACGAGTACACCCGGAACCCCAGCACCGGGTCGTTTATTCTCATCGACCCGCACACCAACGGCACCGTGGCGGCCGGCATGGTGTTGCGCGACGCCTCGGCGCAGGCGGCGAGCCCAAACACCGTGCGGCACAAGCCCTCGGCGATCGCCGAGACCCGGCCCCGGGGCAAGACGGTGTGGTTCACCGGTCTGTCCGGTTCCGGGAAGTCGTCGGTGGCCATGCTGGTCGAGCAGAAGCTCCTCGAAAGCGGCGCTCTGGCTTACGTTCTCGACGGGGACAACCTGCGCCACGGTTTGAACGCCGACCTGGGCTTCAGCATGGCGGACCGTGCCGAGAACCTACGCCGGCTCGCGCATGTGGCGGCGCTACTCGCCGACTGCGGCAACGTCGTGCTGGTGCCGGCGATCAGCCCGCTGGCCGAGCAACGCGAATTGGCCCGCAAAGTGCACGCCGAGGCCGGCTTCGACTTCATCGAGGTGTTCTGCGACACCCCGATCGACGAATGCGAAAAGCGTGACCCCAAGGGGTTGTACGCGAAGGCCCGCGCCGGTGAGATCACCCAGTTCACCGGCATCGACAGTCCGTATCAGCCGCCGGCGAACCCCGACCTGCGGCTCACTCCGGACGGCACCATCGAGGAGCAGGCGCAGCAGGTCCTCGACCTGCTCGAATCGCGCGGGTAGCGCGCCGGCCCCGCCCGGCTGCACCGAAATCCCCGCAGCGGATGGCACAATCCTGAGAGTGCGCATGTCAGCGAAGGCGGAGTACGCCGTGCGGGCGATGATCCAGCTCGCCACGGTGGCCGACGGGACGCTGGTGAAGACCGACGACTTGGCGCAAGCCCAGGGCATCCCGCCGCAATTCCTCGTCGACATCCTGACCAACCTGCGCACCGACCGGCTGGTGCGCAGCCATCGTGGCCGCGAGGGGGGCTACGAATTGGCCCGTTCCGGGAGCGACATCAGCATCGCCGACGTGCTGCGCTGCATCGACGGACCACTGGCCAGCGTCCGGGACATCGGTCTCGGCGACCTGCCGTATTCGGGACCGACCGCCGCGCTCACCGACGTCTGGCGCGCGCTGCGTGCCAGCATGCGATCCGTGCTGGAACAAACGACCCTGGCCGACGTCGCCACCGGCGGCCTGCCCAAGCATGTCGCGCAACTGGCCGACGACTACCGGAAACAGGAAAGCCAGCGGCACGGCTCGGCGCGCACCGGCGACTAGCCAACGCGCTCAACGACTCAGCCCGCTGACCCGTAGGGGCGGGTGAGGATCTCCATGGCATGACCGGAGGGGTCGGTGAAATACACCCCGCGCCCGCCGTCATTGTGGTTGATCTCGCCGGGACGCTTGGCGCCCGGATCCGCCCAATGCTGCATGCCACGAGACCGGATCTTGTCGTAGATCGTGTCGAACTCCTGCTCGGACACCAAGAAGGCGTAGTGCTGGCGCGGGATGTCCGCGCCGTCGGGCGCGTCCGCGTAGTCCAGGTTGGCGCCGTGCTCGAGTTCGACAACCATGAAGTGGCCGAACGGCTTTGGGCTGGGCAGCCCGAACAGCTCGGTGAGGAACTCGGCGGATTCTCGCTTGTCGCGTGACGCGACGATGGTGTGGTTGAAACTGATGCTCATAGTTCTGTCCAGTCAACCACCGGTCGCCCGGAGCGACAACGCTCCAAGCCGTGCGCTACTTGGGTGCGGTCAGCTCCAGCGCGATGTTGTCGGGGTCGCGAAACTCCAGGATGTATGACGGCCCGATGTCCTTGATCGGCTCGTGAGCCACGCCGAGTTCATCGAGATGCGCTGCCGCCGAATCTAATTCGGCACGACTGGTGAGCCGGAACGCAATGTGGTCCAGCCCGACGCGGTCCTCGTCGAAGCGGTCCGCGGCGACGGGCCGCAGCCCGAGCAGCGTGCCGCCGAGGTCGTAGATGACACCTCCGAACAAAAAGCTCAACTGGGTGCGGGTGGATTCGTCGGCGTTGTCGGGGACCTCGAGCAACACCGGCCAGCCGAACACGCTCTCGTAGAACTGCCGGGATCGCTCGATGTCGGTCACGGTCAGGCGGACATGCGCGATGGAGGTGCTGGTGAAGTCCACTCGCTCCATGGTTCCACTGATGGGCGACATGTTAAACATGCCAGAATCGCCGTCGTGCAGATAGCGATGACCATGCCGGTGATGGAACCGGATCTGGATGCGGCGGTGCTCGAGACCTGGGCGCGCGCCATTGACGAGGGGCCGTTCTCGTCGCTGTGCTGGGGCGAGCGCATCGCGTTCGACAACCCGGACAACCTGACGCTGCTGGGCGCGCTGGCCGCCTGGACCGACCGGGTGCGGCTGCTGACGACCGTGATCGTGCCGCAATTGCACGACCCGGTCATGCTCGCAAAGGGGCTGGCGACCGGCGACTTGCTCAGCGGCGGCCGATTGACCGTCGGCATCGGGGTGGGCGGCCGGCACGAGGATTACCACGCGGTCAGTGCGGACCCGGCCACGCAGACCATGCGCGACATGGCCGAACGGGTGGCCGTGATGAAGCGCGTCTGGGCGGGGGAAAAGACCACCGACTCGGTGCTGCCCGTCGGACCGGCACCGGTGCAGCCCGGGGGTCCACCGTTGTTCGTCGGCAGTATCGGTCCGAAAACGATCCGCAGCGCCGCGGCGTGGGCCGACGGGCTGGCCGGCACCACCCTGGATCTCGACGTGGCCAAGCAGAACGAGCTGTTCGACGTCACGCGCGACGCGTGGGCGCAGGCCGGCAAGCCAAAACCCCACCTCAGCACGTCGTTTTGGTTCGCGTTCGGGTCGCCCGAGGAATCCCGCGCCCAGATGCACCGCCATCTGCGTCGCTACATGAACTGGATACCGGCCGAATACGTCGACGCCCTGGCGCCGACGACCGGCTGGGCGGGCAGCGAGGACGAGCTGCTGGAGGTGTTGCGCGCGTTCGAGGAGATCGGCACCGACGAGGTTCAACTCATCCCGACGAGCTCGGATGTCGACCAGGTCCGCCGCGCCGCGGACGTGGCCGCGCGACTGTAGCCCGTCCGGCCCGGGCCGGGGGGCCGGCACAGGGTGAATTGCCGCATCGGCGCGGTGGCGTTTTCATTAGCGGCATGACGCAGCAGGAGCTGCCCGCCCCGCTGGCCGAAATGACCGGGCTGATGGCGAAGTGCGCGAACAACGGTGATTTCGCCGGGGCCGCGCTGCAGGCAAACGAGCTGGTGACCCTGTGCCGGGCCACGCTGGGGGAGCGCGATCCCAACGTCCTCGAGCTCAAGGTGGCGTTGGCCACCGTGCAGCTGCGGGCGGGCGAGGACGCCGCCGTCTACGCCGACCTCCAAGGATTGATCCCCGACCTGGTCGAGGTACTCGGCCGCGATCACCTGAGCACTTTGACCGCTCGGCATCTGCTGGCGGGCCGCCAACAGCCCCCGTTGTCGTCCCTGTCGGAATGGTCACGGCTCGTCGCCGACGAACAACGCGTCCTGGGGGCCGAACACGAGAGCACGCTGATGGCTCGCGAAAGGGTCGCCGAGAAGCGTTGGGAGATCGGTGATTTTGACGCTGCCATGGCCGAGGGGCAGCACGTGCTCGGGGCGCGGCGCCGGGTGCTCGGTGACGATCACGCCGACACCCTCGGGACGCGGTTGATGCTGGCGATCTGGCGGGGCCGGGCGGGCGACATCCCGTCGGCGGTCACCGAACTCGAGTGGCTGATCGGCGAACTGCGCGACAAGCTCGGCGGCGACCACGTTCACCTGCTCATGGCGCGGCACATGTTCACGCTGTGGGCCCCGGACCGGGCCGGCGTGACGGACGGGGTCGCGGCATGGGAAGCGTTGGTCGAGGAAGAGACCCGCGTACTCGGCGACGAGCATCCGGTGACCGTCGCGGCCCGCCAGGAATTGGCCGGCTGGTGTGCCCGGCACGGCGGGCGCGCGCAGGGACCCGGTACTCCGGTGGACTGGTCTGCTTCCTGAGCTGGATATTCCGCGGTCAGGTCGCCGCTTTGTCCGCCGGGCGCTCGTCGTCGACGGAAGGCTCCTGAGGCGGCTGCCCCTTGCGCAGCGTCTCCAGCAGCTCCCGGTACGGCCCGACCAGGTAGACGGTGTCGCCGCCGCGCAGCCAGGCGTCGCGGCGCGGGTGTAGCTCGACCGGGGTGTCCCGACGGGTGATCGCGATGACCCGGGTCTGGGTGGACATCTCGAACATCCGCAGCCCATCGAGTTCGCTGCCGGCCGCCACGTGCATGGCGCCGACCATGAAGGAACGCTGCCCCACGGAGAACGTGCCCAGCACCTGCAGGCCCATCGCGGCGCCGATGAACCAGGGGGCGGCCAGGTCGACCGTCGACCGGACGTTCTCGAACCCGAACCGCTTGGCCACCGCGTCGCCGAGGGTGCGGTCATAGATACGCAGCACGATCGGCACGTCGGGCCGGTTGACCTCGGGCATCACCCGGGGACCCAGCATCTCGCGCAGCACGATGCCGATCTCGATGTTGACCATGTCGTCCTGAGTCAGCACGGCCACGGCCCGGGCGCGGTCGACGCGCGCCGATTCCAATGTCTGGCGCAGCGTCGCGTCGCCGAAGATCACCGGCACGTCGAGTTCGGCAGCCGTCGACAGGAACCGGTTGTTCTCGTCGCGTTCGATCACCGCGACGTCGTATCCGGCCGCGGTCAGATCGCCGACGACGCGGCTGCCAAAGGAACCCAGTCCAACCACGATGATGTGGTCGCGTAGGTGGCGCGCGCGCCGAACTCCGGCCGATTGCAGGACGCGGCGCGACAGCAGCAAGTCCGCCACGAAGGCGACGAGCAGCGCGGTGGTGGTCACGCCGGCGAACATCAGGGCGACGGCGAAGATCCGTAGCCACGCGGATTGCTGGGCGAAGGTGAATTCACCGTATCCCACGGTGGTGATGGTCTCCGCGGTGAAATACATTGCGTCCAGCCAGGACAGGCGGGGCTTCGTGTAGGAGAAGTGCACGACGATCGTCGACGCGAGCAGCAGGCTGAGTGCGAGCAGCATGGCGGGGAAAAGCATGGGGTTCACGTCGTCACGCATCGCGCGTGCGGCGTCGGAGGCGCGTCGCACCCATGATCGGCGAGAGCGCGTGGCGGTCGCCTCGGGTGTTTTGATGCCGCGCGCGGCCAGCTCGTCGGCGCTGCCGATCATCGCGGTCCAATCGCCGGCGCGCACTTGATGGTCGCGGCCGGGACAGGGCACCACCTCGTCGGGGGTGGCGGAGTTGTTGCCGTGGATCACGGCCACCGGTGCCAGGTCGCCGTAGATCTCTCGCAGGGTCGCGTCGCGCGGCGCCTCGGCCCCCGACACGACGAAGTTGATGCCGGCCGCCTCGACCGGATGGGTGTTGCTCGCCAGGCAGGCCTCGACCACCGAGGGCGCCGCGAGGTCGGCGACGTCGAGGATGGCGCCGGGACCGTTGTCGGCGGCCACCGCTCCACGCAGCACGTCGTTGCCCAACCGGGCGACCACGCGCAGATTCGGATTCGTTTTCCTTGCCAGCAAAGCGTTTTCGAGATTCTTCGCGTCGTCATGTCCGGCACAGACGATGGCGCTCGCCCGGGAAAGGTCGGCGCCGGCGAGCTCTTCGCTGGGCAGCTTGACTATGGTGGCGCCCGCGCGCTTGAGCTCCTTGGCAATGGTGGTTGCGAGCACGTCGTCGCCGCTGACGATGATGTCACCCATAAACCCCACCTTTGATGACATTGGCGCTCACTTGTTGTTACGACTATCGGGCACCGTGTCGATTGACGCCAGTGCGACATGTTCTGGAACGCGATTTGAATTTGGCGGGTCGCCGCGTTGTGAGCCGCGGCCAAGGCGCTGCGACCGTGGGTGCAATTCCGAGTGGAGTTGTATGCCAACCGAATTGGCGGGCGGGCTATAAGACCTGAACGTCAGAGGGTGACCAGAACGCCCGCATCGACGTGATTTTGGCGTCCGCGTCGAACGACATCGTCGAGATGGGTGAGATCCGGGTGCGGCTGTCGCCGGCGTCCAGCGTGAGGTGCCAGAAGAAGGCGGCTTCGCTGCCGGAGACCCGCAATTCGGCGAGTTCGGTGTCCTTCTTGGCGTCTTGGAAACCCGCGTAGAACCCGCGGATGGCGTCATGGCCGCGGCGGATGTCGGCTCCGATCGGATCCTCGATGGTGGCGTCGGCGGCGTACAGGGTGACGATGTCGTCGGCGGTGCCCGTGGCGACGAGCGCGAGGTAGCGATTGACGGTCTCGGTGATGGCTTCTGGGGACGGCATGGATTCGGACGCTACTCCCTCACCATGGCGGCCGCGTCAGGTGCGGCAGTCACGGCGATACTGGCGGCGTGACGTTTATCGAATGCCTCGCGAGCCGCGAGATCTACCGGAATCCGTGGATGGTGCTGCGCGAGGATGACATCCGGCGCCCGGACGGCAGCGCGGGCATCTACGGCGTCATCGACAAGCCGGCCTACGCGCTCGTCATGCCCTACGACGGGCACCGCTTCCGGTTGGTCGAGCAGTTTCGCTACCCGATCGGGCAGCGCCGGTGGGAGTTTCCGCAAGGCACCGCGCCAGATCTGGCCGACGCCGAACCGGCCGAGTTGGCCGAGCGTGAGCTGCGCGAGGAAACCGGGTTGCGCGCAACGACGTTCGAGGCGCTCGGCCAACTCGACGTGGCTCCCGGGATGACCAGTCAGCGCGGCTGGGTGTTTCTGGCCACGGGGATCATCGAGGGCGAAGCCGACCGCGAACACGAGGAACAGGACATGCGCAGCGCGTGGTTCGCGCGCGACGAGGTCGAGCGGATGATTCGCGCGGGAGTCATCGCCGACGCGCAGTCGATCGCCGCCTACGGCCTGTTCCTGTTGCGCTGAGGACCGCCGCCGCGAAACACCGCGATCGTGTCCTCGCCGAGATCGCACCGCGTCATCGGGCGCCCACCATTGATCCATGCGACCGAGGTTTCGGGTAGTTGCGGTGCTCGTTGCCGCGGCTGCCTCGGTCGCCGGAACGCCCGCGGTCGGCGCGCAGGCGGCGGCGCCGTCGTGGAACGGCAAATACTCGCTGGTGCGGTATGCGGCCGGCAAATCCGGCACCAGCGTCGCCGCGAGGCAGGCCGAACCCAACTTCAGCGCCGACTACGTCTTCACCACCGCCTGCTCGTCGGGCCAGTGCGTGGCCACCGCCACCGACGGCCCCGCGCCGAAGAATCCGACCCTGCCTCAGCCGTCGCACTACACCTGGGATGGCGCGAAATGGGTGGAGCGCTTCGACTTTCAATGGGATTGCTATATGGGCGAAGGCGTGCAGAAGGTGTGGGCGCCGGCGCGGTCGTGGGCCTTCTACACCCCGCAGGCGGACGGATCGTTGCGCGGTGTCTGGCACACCGACATCAACGGCGGCCCGTGCCGCGGGACCGTCGAGATGCCGGTGGCCGCGTTTGCCGCCGGGCGGGCCTGACGGAGGCGCCTTATCAGTCCGGCGGCGCGCCGGTCATGGAGGCGATGTAATAGACCTCGCGGCCGGTGGGATAGCCGCCCCCACCGGTGGCGATGTGGACGTGGTCGTAGTGGTCGGCGGTCTCTGAGCCGAGGTCCGCCATCCAGTTGCCCCCACCGACGCCCGGGTAGATCTTCTGCCGCCAGATGACGTGGTTGATGCCCCACCGCTTCGCGTTCGCCAGCGCATACCCGGCGATCTGATTGCCGAGTTCGATGCCGTCAGGAGTGTGGAAGTTCGGGATCATCACGTCGATCGCCAACCCGTGGGGATGCCACGGCAGCGGGTCCTCGCGATATCCGTAGATCGTCTTGATCTGGGGGAAAAGCACGCCGATGACGCGGGCCGCCCAAATGGTCTTGACCTGTAGCCGATCCTCGGACGCCACGCCGCGGGGCAACGCGAGCTGGAATTGCTGGCCGGCGGACGGGGCGGGTGGTGCCAGCGCGGTGAGTGCCTCCACCTCGGCGGGGCTGGCGGTGTGCGGCGGGGTGACGGGTGACGGAGCCGCCGCGGCGCCGGTGGTGGGGCTGGGGGTCGCCGCGGGCGTCTCGACGCAGCAGCGCGGCTTGGTGCCCTGGGCGTGGATCATGGCGGCCGAGACGACGAGCGACGCCGCGATGGCCAGCCATCGGCCGGCGCCCTTGGTGAACACTTTCACGCCCACGGCCAGCAGCTTAATGGCGCCTGTGACGCGTGTGGCGGTGTTTTCACAACACCGGCCCCGTGGCCAGGTTTCCGTAGCGGCCGACGGCGCCGCCACGTGTCTTTCAACCACATGCGACCGTCTCGGCGACGGCAGAAGTGGGTAAACAACGCACGTATCTGGTTCGGGATCGAGTCACCGGTTGAAAGGCGGCATCACATGGTTCGTCACGAGGGAGGCCGCTGGGACGTTGGAGTCAAGGACGCCGCGGTCTATGTCGAGCGCATCTCCGACAGCGACGAGCGCGTCTTCGAGGATTCGTTAACCGCTGAGGAGGCCCGGGACGTAGCCGGGCTGTTGACGAAGTACGCGGACAAACTCGACGAGGCACGGGACGCCGATAAGGCGAAGGAGACCGACGAGAGCGAGACCGAGCGGTCCGACGAGCAGAGCAAGTCGGACGAGGATCAGGAGTCCGACACGGACGAGGCGTCCGACGAGGCAGAGAATTCCGGCAACTGACTTAGCCGCTGCACGCTGGGTAACGCGTTAACGTTGTTGCACAGCGCAATAACTCGTTATAGAAGTCAGCCTCGCCGGCCGGCCCGATCGGCGAATGCGTCGAGCGCGGCGAGCACTTCAGGAGAACGCCACACCCGGTTGCGGGGCCCGCTTGTTGTCCCCACGAGGATTCCCGCCTCGGCGAGCGGGTTGAGATAGCGGTGAGCGTTAGTGGATTCGATGCCGAGCTCCTGAGCCAGTATTGCGGCGTTAACGACCGGGCGGCGGGTCAACAGATCGGCGACCTTCCACACCGTCGAATCGGACCGCGCGGTGATTACGTCAGTCCAGCGTTCCCTGATACCGCGAATCTCCGCGACCAGTTGACGTCCGTTCCCGATGGCCAGGACACTGGCCAGCGAGAAGCGTTCGGTAATCGGCGCGGCGTCGCCGTCACGGTAGGCGGTGAGCGCGGCGAAGTACGAATCGGTATCGGCCAGCAGCCCTGCCGAGATCGGCACCGTCACCTGGTGGGTCAGACGTTTGTTGCGCAGCATGGCTTGCACCAATGCCCGACCCGTGCGTCCGTTTCCGTCGGTAAACGGATGAATGGTCTCGAACTGAGCGTGGGCCACTGCGATCTGCGGCAGCGCGAGAACATCGGCGCGCCGCGCGAAGGTGAGCAGGTCATCGATGGCGCCGGGGATTAGCTCGTGGCGTGGGCCGACGAATGTCGCGCCGATGGGAGTGGACCCACCGCCGATCCATACCGGCTCGGTGCGGAATTCGCCGGGGGTATGGCGTGGCTCGCTCGCCGTCAGCGCACGGTGCATCGTCAGGATCGCGTCGGTGTCAACGGTGTCGGACAGGGAGATCGCTGCTTGCATCGCGACGGTATTGGCGACGATCATTTCGGCGTTGCGCTTCGCCTTGCCGCCGGGCAGCTCGGCCTCGGCGATAGCTCGCGATGATGCGGTCAGGTTTTCGATTTGCGAGCTGGCCGCGGATTCCGACCGCATCAACACGGCAGCAAATGGTGCGATTTCGCCTCCCAGCTCGGCGTCGAAACGCGTGATCTCGCGGCTGGCGGATTCGGCTTCCGCCAATGCGGACGGCGGCAAGTCCAGGACCAGGTCGGCAATCTTGGCCGGCACGGCGGGGTGGTAGGTGCCGTACTTCGGCCGCGTTGCGCTCGCGTACCGCGCCCCTTGTGGTTCCCAACGGACGCGGTCGTGGGCGACGGGGCGAAGTGAAGTCATGGATCCCAGTTAACGTCACTTACACAATTAAGTGAAGTTAATATTGCTCGTTGGCTTCACTTAGCGTGCGCGGCCGTCAATCCCGGTCCGGTTGAAACGCCTGGTAAAAGGGGTGCCCCCGGCAGGATTCATCGACCGGTGTTCGCCGGGCGTCCGATTGGTCGGCCCCGAGGTGTTTCGTGCAGTGCCCGCATTGCGGCGGTGAGCATCGCCACGAGCGGCGGGCGATGGGCAGCCAAAACGGTCTTGGCCGGCTGTCATCGCGGGCCTGGTCATCGCGGGCCTGGTTGTTGCCGCACGTACGAGATCCCGCGGGACCGGAAACGCCCGTGGTGACCCGGTGGCGGTGGTGGTCGCTGCGGCGGCGCCTGGCCGACCTCAGGGCGCGGATCGCGGCGTTGGAAGCCGGGCGGCCGCCGATCGTCACGTGGAAGCCGGATCTGGCGGCGCGCGGGCGGCCCCGGTTGCAGGGATGCAACACTCGGTCACACTAGATTGGAGTACATAGCGCAGCGATGAATGGAGCCACAGGTGGTTCGACGCCGTTGACCAGCGCATTTTCGCGAGGAGGCTTGCCGTCGTTCAGCTCGCCCCCGGCGGTGGAGGTTGTCGTCGGTGTTGAGTTCCTTCCCTTGCCAGGTCTGGGACCGATCAAGCTTGTCGGACTCCACGGGCTGTGGGCTGACCGGTTCCCGAAACTACTTGAACAGCCGGCATTGCCACCCACAGCACCACCGGCAAGTGGGGCGCAGGGTTTTTTTCAGTTCCAGATCAGCCTCGGGGCGCCGGCTTTGCGTCTCTGGATGCTCAACGAGAGCGAAGATGAGCTCCTTCAAGTTCAAAACGACCGGTTGGTGCTCAACTGGCGCCGAACGCTCGGCGACGACCGCACATATCCCCGATACGATTACTTGCGTGACATCTACCAGCGCGTTTACGCAGATTTTCACGAGCAAGTAGCACGTTTGAACGTCGGCACTTTTCGCCCCCACACGGCCGTTGTGAGTTATATGAACAGGTTCGAGCTCGGAGCGGATGAACAGCTCAAAGACGTCATCGCGCCACTCAATCAATCTTGGAATCTGCTCAGCAACGCGACGCCGGAAATTACTATGAACGTACCTGTCACGTCCGGCGACAGCCCCGATGCGCTGAGCGGCCAACTGACGGCCAAGGCGTCGATCGACCAAATGGATCGGAAATATGGGTACCTGGAAGTTATTACGCGCATCGGCGTGAGTGAGCCCGGCGGCGATGTGGTTGCCTGTCTTGACCTGGCACATTGGTCTTGCGTAAACGGTTTTGACCGCCTCACAACCGAAAAAATGCACAAAAGATGGGGGAAAGAATGACGGCAACCCTCGAACCATATGTTCGCGACCCGGCCACCCGGCGCTGGGTCAAACAAGCATGGCAGCCCGACGTTCCTCCCACTCGCGACGAACTGCTCACATACGCGCAGACGCGAATCGCCGCGCTCACTGCGGCGGATGCACCCCGTCAGGCCCTTGGATGGCAGCCCGTCCACGGCGTGGTCGCGAGCTTCGCTATGGCCCTGCTCAACACCGTGGTTGATGGAGATGACCGAGCTACACCACAGGTCGCGCCAACACCAGACGGTGGCCTCGATATCCAATGGCTGGTATCTGGCGATTCCCTAGAAATCACAGTCGATCTCGATGACGGAATTTCTATTGTCGGACGATATGACAACGGCGAGTACGCTTTTGAGCCTGTCGACTGGACGTTTGATGGAGATGTCAAACTGTTGTATGAAGCGGCGCTTTCAGCCGGACGCTTCCTTGAGAAGATCAGCACAGGGATCCAGCGCCGTGTTCCGATCCGGTGAAGGCGGATGACCCCTCCATTGACGGGGCCGAACAGCTGTACTGGCGCGCACCGGAGCTCCCGCTAGACAACTGGACGGTTTTCGACGAAGGCCGAGAGAGCCACAGAGTTCGAGGCGGGGCCTTCGTCTGGAATGAAGACGGGGTGTCCTGCTACATGCACAGCATCCTCACCGAGCTCGGATTGGATTTTCACGCGATCAAAGATGAACCACAAAACGGCATCCTGTCCGTCCTAGCCCAAAACGTCCGGGAATCTGAATTGGGCGTGGCGGCCGATCCGAACCCTGACTACATCTCAGCCGACCAACTGCAGCCGCGCGACCGAGCTCACGCCCTGATCGTTCACGGCGATGACGTCGGAAAGAAAAAGCGCAAAAGACTTACCTCGACGCTTGCACAAACTGCGCGGATCGTGCATTGGGGCGAAGCCGGCAGTGAGCCGAGGTGATGGGACGACGGTTGAGTCTCTTCGCCCAAGCCGAGGTGGGCTAGCAGCCGGTCACACCGACCCCGGTTGGTCGAAACCCCAGTTGTCGCATCGCGACACGGAAATCGTCCGGCGGCAGGGAGACTAGGCGAGGCCCTGCGCTGCGGTCGTTGGCCCGCCACGCATTAACGGCGGCGTCCAATCCTGGTGAGTTGGTCAATTGTGTTGCTTCCCTTCGGTGTTGGTGATTGGTCAGTGGAATAGGCTCACGATGAAGCCGACAAGCATGCAGCCGCCGAACAATGCGCCAATGACGACCAGCGTTGCCTGGTTCTCCGACATCCGGCCAAGCCAGTTCGCGGTCGGCGACGCAGGTGCCCCTTTTGTGCGTCGCACGTGGCCGCTTTCGTCGACGCTCACCGTGGTGCGCTTCTCGCCGCCGTCGATCGCCAAGATGATCCACACCGGCAGCCATAGACCTAACAAGAGAACGGTTACCAGCAGGTGCAAAACGTGATTGACCGGCTTGCCCGTGGCCACGACGGCCGACGTCGGCATGCGTGCCTCGACGCGGCCGCCGCGTGCCACCGCCGCCATTAACTCCTGGTCGAGCGCGCTGGCACGCTCTGATTCGGACAGCATTTACGTCACCTCCGGTAGGCCATGGAAAGCGGCTCACGGTAACAACCGTCGCCTGTGGTGCGGGCGTGAATTGGTCGCGCTCATACAGATGCCACAGAAAATGCCCCGCCGGGGTCCGGCGGGGCGCTATTCCTGGCTGGTTAAGCCGGGCTACACGTTGGGCGGTGAGGCCGGCGGTGTCCCGGCGGCACACATCTGCTGTAGGAACCAGCGGTACATGACCGCGCCCATCGGGTTTTGCATGTCGAGCCGCGGGTCGGCCGGTTTGAGCTGCCCATTGCACTGCACGTAGCCCGGCGGCGGCGCAGGGTCTGCGTGTGCGGTTGGGCGTCCCATCCACACCGCGGCGACCGCCGTAGCGGTGATCAGCGCGGCCCTCACCGGGCGTCCCAGATGAGCGCGGCGGTGACGGCCGCGGCGATGAGGCCGCATACCAGGAGGAACGGGGCGTAGTTGAACACCGCGCCCCACGACGCCGGCACCGGATCCTCCTGGCCGGGATCGTCGTCGGCCCACGCCAGCGAAGGGGTGGGCATCCTGCGCCTGGGTCGGAAGCATGTCGGTGGGATTCGCCGCGGCCCCAACCGTGGTGCCCGCTGCGTGGTTGTCGGTCATCGCTTCCCGCCCAGGTATTGGCCGAGGAGGATTGCGCCCCACAGCATCGCGCTGAACGCGCCCGCGAGAAGGCCGTCGGCTACCCCAACCTCGGCGGCGCCGAAGTATGTCACGGCGAGGGTCACTGCGACCGCGGCGGCAACACGTTCCAGCCAACTGCGGTTACTCATCGGGCGCCGCCCAGGGCGGACACCCTGCCGGGTGGCGCTGCTTGGTGGCGAGGATCGCCCGCTGGTAGTCGGCCCGGGCGGCGTCCAGTTCCCGCACGACGAACGCCCACGCCTCGGCGGCGTCGGCGGATTGCGTGGTGTCGTCGATCCAGTCCGCTGGCGTGGAGGCGTCAATGTGCCCGGTGAACGTGACGTCGCCGTCTGGGCCGACGCGGCGGCGGATGACGCCGGTGACGTGCGGCAGGTTCAGCGCGGCTGTGTCGTGGACGATGAAACGGTCACCGCGGAGGTGCAGGTCTGCGACGGCTGGCACGGTTGGGCGGTCGATGTGGGCGGTGTTGACGTCGTGGGTGTTGACTGGCTGGAGGGGCATTGTTGTGGCTCCTGTGTGTCGCGGTTGGGGTGATCCGCGAGCAAACTGGAGCGGCGTGGCCGAATAACAGCCGGACAACAGTGCGGTCGTCTGCTAGGGTCAAAAACCGTTCCTGACCTGCATAAACACTGGTGCCCCCGGCAGGATTCGAACCTGCGGCCTTCTGCTCCGGAGGCAGACGCTCTATCCCCTGAGCTACGGGGGCGCGACAACTTTGTTGGTGCACCATTGGGCTCCGACAGACTAGCGCATCGAGGCGGCCGCGCTGGCACCGCAATGGATTCGAGGCCCGGGCACCCGAGCCAATAGGATGGACGCTCGTGACCCCCGCTGACCTCGCCGAGCTGCTCAAAAACACCGCCGCCGCGGTGCTGGCCGAGCGCGGGCTGGACGCTGCCATGCTGCCGGCGACGGTGACGGTGGAGCGGCCCCGCAATCCCGAGCACGGCGATTACGCCAGCAACCTGGCGATGCAGCTGGGCAAAAAGGTGGGCGCCAACCCCCGCGAGCTGGCCGGATGGCTCGCCGAGGCGCTCACGGAGGCCGACGGCATCGTGTCTGCGGAGGTGGCCGGACCGGGCTTCATCAACCTGCGCCTCGAGGCGTCGGCGCAGGCGGTCGTCGTCAACAACGTCATCGACGCCGGTGCTCGCTACGGCCACTCCGACGCGCTGGGCGGCCAGCACGTCAACCTGGAATTCGTCTCGGCCAACCCGACCGGACCGATTCACATCGGCGGAACCCGCTGGGCCGCGGTCGGCGACGCGTTGGGCCGGTTGCTGTCCACCCAGGGCGCCGACGTGGTGCGCGAATACTATTTCAACGACCACGGCGCCCAAATCGACCGCTTCGCCAGCTCGCTGATCGCCGCCGCCAAGGGCGAACCCACTCCGGAAGACGGCTACGCCGGCGCCTACATCAACGACATCGCCGCCCAGATCCTGCAGAAGGCGCCCGACGCGCTGAGCCTGCCCGGCCCCGAGATGCACGAGACCTTCCGCGCCATCGGCGTCGACCTGATGTTCACCCACATCAAGGAGTCGTTGCACGAATTCGGGACCGACTTCGACGTCTACACGCACGAAGACGCGATGCACACCAGCGGCCGGGTCGACGAGGCCCTCGCGAAACTGCGTGAGTCCGGCAACATCTACGAGAAGGACGGCGCAACATGGTTGCGCGCCAGCGCGTTTGGTGACGACAAGGATCGCGTCGTGATCAAAAGCGACGGGAAGCCGGCCTATATCGCCGGTGACATCGCCTACTACCTGGACAAGCGGCACCGCGGCTTCGACCTGTGCATCTACATGCTCGGCGCCGACCACCACGGGTACATCGCCCGCCTCAAGGCCGTGGCCGCCGCCCTCGGCGACAACCCGGCCACCGTCGAGGTGCTCATCGGCCAGATGGTCAACCTGGTCCGCGACGGCCAGCCGGTCCGGATGAGCAAACGCGCCGGAACCGTGCTCACGCTCGACGACCTGGTCGAGGCGATCGGGGTCGACGCCGCGCGCTACAGCCTGATCCGGTCCTCGGTGGACACCCCGATCGACATCGATCTGGCGCTGTGGTCGTCGGCGTCCAACGAAAACCCGGTCTATTACGTCCAATACGCGCACGCCCGGCTCTCGGCGCTGGCCCGCAATGCCGCCGAACTCGGCCTGAGCCCCGATACCGGCAACGTCGGGCTGCTCAGCCATGACAAGGAGGGGGCGCTGTTGCGCACCCTCGGCGAATTCCCCCGGGTGCTCACGACGGCGTCGTCGCTGCGCGAACCGCACCGGATCTGCCGCTACCTGGAAGACCTCGCGGGCGATTACCACCGGTTCTACGACTCCTGCCGGGTGCTGCCGCAGGGCGACGAGGAACCCACCGATTTGCACACCGCGCGCCTGGCGCTGTGCCAGGCGACCCGCCAGGTGATCGCCAACGGCTTGGCGATCCTCGGCGTCACCGCCCCGGAGCGAATGTGAACGTTCATCCCGCCGGTCCCCGGCACGCCGAAGAGACCCGCCACGCCGAAAGCCCACCACGGCCGCAATCGGCCGAGGAGTTGCTGCTGCTGGCGCCAAACGTGTGGCCTCGCAACACCGCTCGCGACGAAGCCGGTGTCGCCAGCATCGCGGGCGTTGCGGTGACCGACCTGGCCCAGGAGTATGGGACCCCGCTGTTCGTCGTCGACGAGGACGACTTCCGCTCCCGCTGCCGGGAGATCGCGTCGGCGTTCGGAGGCGGCAAGAACGTGCACTACGCCGCGAAAGCCTTCCTGTGCAGTGAGATCTCCCGCTGGATCGACGAGGAAGGTCTGTCGCTCGACGTGTGCACCGGCGGCGAGCTGGCCGTTGCGCTGCACGCCAACTTCCCGCCGGAGCGGATCACCTTCCACGGCAACAACAAGTCGATCGCCGAGTTGACCGCGGCGGTCAAAGCCGGTGTCGGCCATGTTGTTTTGGACTCGATGACCGAGATCGAGCGGCTGAACACCATTGCCGGCGAGGCCGGCATCGTCCAGGACGTCTTCGTCCGTCTCACCGTCGGTGTGGAGGCGCACACCCACGAGTTCATCTCGACCGCACACGAGGATCAGAAGTTCGGACTGTCGGTGGCCAGCGGCGCGGCGTTGGCCGCCGTGGGCCGGGTGTTGGAAACCGAACACCTGCGGGTGGTCGGTCTGCACAGCCACATCGGGTCGCAGATCTTCGACGTGGCCGGCTTCGAACTCGCCGCCCGCCGTGTCCTCGGCTTGCTGCACGAGGTCGTCGAGCAGTTCGGTGTCGAGAAGGCCGCGCAGATCTCTACCGTGGATCTCGGTGGCGGACTTGGTATCTCGTATCTGGCCGCCGACGATCCGCCGCCGATGGACGAATTGGCCGCCAAGCTGAGCGCGATCGTGAAGAACGAGTCGGAGGCCGTCGGGTTGCCGACACCGCGGCTGGTGGTCGAGCCCGGCCGCGCCATCGCCGGACCCGGCACCATCACCCTCTACGAGGTGGGCACCGTCAAGGACGTGGACGTCAGCGCTACGGCTCACCGGCGCTATGTCAGCGTCGACGGCGGCATGAGCGATAACATCCGCACCGCGCTCTACGACGCCCAATACGACGCCCGGTTGGTTTCGCGGCTCAGCGATGCGCCCGCGGAGTTGGCGCGCGTCGTCGGAAAGCATTGCGAGAGCGGCGATATCGTCGTGCGCGATACGTGGGTCCCCGGCGACCTGCACCCCGGCGACCTGATCGGCGTGGCCGCCACCGGTGCCTACTGCTATTCGTTGTCGAGTCGTTACAACATGATCTGCCGTCCCGCCGTCGTCGCGGTGCGCGACGGGCGCGCGCGCCTGCTCCTGCGCCGCGAGACGGTCGACGATCTACTGAGTCTGGAAGTGAGGTGAACGGTGCCCCGTGACGAAAAGCCGGTCGGTGTAGCCGTACTCGGGTTGGGCAACGTCGGCAGCGAAGTTGTCCGAATCATCGAGGACAGCGCCGATGACCTCGCGGCTCGCGTGGGCGCGCCCCTGGTGCTGCGCGGCGTCGGAGTGCGCCGCGTCGCCGACGACCGCGGCGTCTCCGCCGAGCTGCTCACCGACGACATCGAAGCTCTCGCCGCGCGCGACGACGTCGATATCGTCGTGGAGTTGATGGGGCCGGTCGAGCCGTCCCGCAAGGCCATCCTGTGCGCCCTCGAGCATGGCAAATCGGTCGTCACAGCGAATAAGGCGCTGCTGTCCATCTCCACCGGAGAGTTGGCGCAGGCGGCCGAAAGCGCGCATGTCGACTTGTATTTCGAGGCGGCGGTCGCGGGTGCCATCCCCGTCATCCGGCCGCTCACCCAGTCGCTGGCGGGGGACACGGTGTTGCGGGTCGCCGGCATCGTCAACGGCACCACCAACTACATCTTGTCCGCGATGGACAGCACTGGCGCCGACTACGACACCGCGCTGGCCGAAGCCAGCGCGCTGGGCTACGCGGAGGCCGACCCCACCGCCGACGTCGAGGGCTACGACGCCGCGGCCAAGGCGGCGATCCTGGCGTCCATCGCCTTCCACACCCGGGTGACCGCCGACGACGTCTATCGCGAAGGCATCACCAAAGTCACCCCGGCCGACTTCGAGTCCGCCCGAGCCCTGGGCTGCACCATCAAGCTGCTGTCCATCTGCGAGCGCATCTCGGGTGACGATGGCCAGGAACGGGTTTCGGCCCGCGTCTATCCCGCGCTGGTGCCGCTGTCGCATCCGCTGGCCACGGTCAACGGCGCGTTCAATGCGGTGGTGGTCGAGGCGA
This sequence comes from Mycobacterium sp. NTMscope_MAC_269, assembly GCF_976985695.1. Classification (NCBI taxonomy): domain Bacteria; kingdom Bacillati; phylum Actinomycetota; class Actinomycetes; order Mycobacteriales; family Mycobacteriaceae; genus Mycobacterium; species Mycobacterium sp. NTMscope_MAC_269. The sequence goes on along the minus strand of NZ_OZ335668.1, from coordinate 2,880,702 downwards.
AGGCCTCCGGAAGGCTGATGTTCTACGGCCAGGGCGCCGGCGGGGCGCCGACCGCGTCTGCCGTGGCCGGTGACCTGGTGATGGCTGCGCGCAACCGGGTGCTCGGCAGCCGCGGGCCGAAGGAATCCAAGTACGCCCAACTCCCCGTGGCCCCAATGGGTTTGATCTCCACGCGCTACTACGTCAGCATGAACGTGGCGGATAAACCCGGCGTGTTGTCCTCGGTGGCAGCCGAATTCGCCAAGCGCGAGGTGAGCATCGCCGAGGTGCGGCAGGAGGGCGTCGCGGACGAGGACGGACGACGGGTGGGGGCCCGGATCGTCGTCGTCACCCACCGCGCCACCGACGCCGCGCTGTCCGAAACCGTCGACGCGCTCGCCGATCTCGATGCCGTGCAGAGCGTGACAAGCGTGCTGCGACTGGAAGGGACCACCCTATGAGCGCACCGCGCACCGCCGTCCATCAGCCGTGGCCCGGCCTCATCGAGGCCTACCGGGACCGGTTGCCGGTGGGCGACGACTGGACCCCGGTCACCCTGCTCGAGGGCGGCACCCCGCTGATCCCGGCGGCCCGCCTGTCGGAAAAGACCGGCTGCAGAGTTCATCTCAAGGTCGAGGGCCTCAATCCCACCGGCTCCTTCAAAGACCGGGGCATGACGATGGCGGTCACCGACGCGGTGGCACGCGGCCAGCAGGCCGTATTGTGCGCCTCGACCGGCAACACCTCGGCGTCGGCCGCGGCGTATGCCGCGCGCGCCGGGATCACCTGCGCGGTGCTGATCCCGCAGGGCAAGATTGCGATGGGCAAGCTCGCGCAGGCGGTGATGCACGGCGCCAAGATCATCCAGATCGACGGCAACTTCGACGACTGCCTGGAACTGGCTCGCAAGATGGCCGCCGACTTTCCGACGATCTCGTTGGTCAACTCGGTCAACCCGGTGCGCATCGAAGGCCAGAAAACGGCCGCCTTCGAGATCGTCGACGCACTCGGCGTCGCGCCCGACGTGCACGCCCTTCCGGTCGGCAACGCGGGCAACATCACCGCGTATTGGAAGGGATACACCGAATATCACCACGAGGGCCTGATCGACAAGCTGCCCCGCATGCTGGGCACCCAGGCGGCCGGCGCCGCACCCCTGGTGAACGGAGCGCCGGTCAAGAACCCCGAAACGATTGCGACCGCGATCCGCATCGGCGCGCCCGCGTCGTGGACGGCCGCGGTCGACGCGCAGCAGCAATCCAACGGCCGCTTCCTGGCGGCCACCGACGAGGAGATCCTGGCCGCCTACCACTTGGTGGCCGAGTCCGAGGGTGTCTTCGTCGAACCCGCGTCGGCGGCCAGCGTCGCGGGTCTGCTCAAGGCCGTCGACGACGGCTGGGTGGCCCGTGGGTCGACGGTCGTGTGCACGGTGACGGGCAACGGCCTCAAGGATCCCGATACGGCGCTACGGGATATGCCGACCGTGACCGCGCTGCCGGTTGATCCGGTCCTGGTGGTCGAAAAGCTGGGGCTGGCCTAGTGGCGATCGCAAGCGCGGCGGAGCCGGGCGCAGCGGGTCGGCACGCATTGGGATCTCTTGAAGCTCGCGCACCGAAGGGTTGTCGGTGACCTCGACGCTGCCCGTCGGGCTGGTGGCCACCGCCGTGGTGTCGGCGTCCAGCGCCAACCTTGGCCCGGGCTTCGACAGCCTCGGTCTGGCCTTGAGTCTTTGTGACGAAATCATCGTAGAGACAACGTCTTCCGGCTTGGTGGTTTCGGTCGAGGGGGAAGGCGCCGGCCAGTTGTCGGTGGGCCCCGACCATCTGGTGGTGCGCGCTATCGAGCGGGGTCTGCAAGCCGCCGGGGTCCGCGCTCCCGGTCTGGTGGTGCGCTGCCGCAACGCCATCCCGCACTCCCGCGGCCTGGGCTCGTCCGCGGCGGCGGTGGTCGGCGGCCTCGCGGCCGTGAACGGCCTTGTTGCACAGACGGATTGGACGCCGCTCAACGATGCCCAGCTGATCCAGCTGTCGTCGGACTTCGAGGGTCATCCCGACAACGCGGCGGCCGCCGTGCTCGGCGGGGCGATCGTGTCGTGGGTCGACCGCGGCGCTGATCACCCGCGGTACGCGGCGGTGCCGCTACGGCTTCACCCCGACATCCAGCTGTACTGTGCGGTTCCCGAGGAACGCTCCCTGACCGCGGAGACCCGGGTGCTGTTGCCGGCCCAGGTCAGCCACGACGATGCGCGCTTCAACATCAGCCGCACCGCATTGCTGGTGGTCGCGCTCACCGAACGCCCCGATCTCCTCATGGCGGCCACCGAAGACGTGCTCCACCAGCCGCAGCGCGCGCCGGCCATGCCCGCGTCTGCGGAATATTTGCGGCTGTTGCGGCGTCATAACGTGGCGGCGACGCTTTCGGGGGCCGGTCCCTCGCTGATCGCGATGACCACCGCGGCGGAGTTGCCCCCGGAGGTGGTGGAGTACGGCGCCACAAACGGATTTGCCCTCATCAAGATGGCCGCCGGCGAACGAGTTCGCTGGACTCCGGGAGTCACCGTCTCGGGTTGATCAACAGCGTGGCCGGAGGGTTTGCTTGCTTCCAGCAGGGATGGGGGCTATCCTCGGAGCCGTCCAGCAATTGCAGCATCTGCATCTGCATCCATACTGCCTTTCCGCTAGGACAACACCAATTCTTCTTGTGGACGAGGTTCGCCGTTTACTCCGCCGATCCAGGCGATCACCGTTGCAGACTCGATGATTGGGCGCACTCGGCAATTTGGCTGATTGCAACGAACCCCCCGTATGACGTGATCAGCGGGGGAAGAAAGGAACTCCGTGACTGATACGGACCTGTTCACGGCTGGCGAAAACACTGACGCCAATCAACTGACCAATGCCGTGACCACCGACGCTCCCGCCGCGAAGACGAACGCTTCGGCCGGTGCCTTGTCCACCATGGTGCTACCCGAGCTCCGTGCGCTGGCTAATCAGGTCGGCGTCAAAGGGACGTCGGGCATGCGTAAGAACGAACTGATCGCCGCGATCAAGGAAGTCAGGGGACAGGCCAACGGCGCTCCCGCCAACGGCACGAAGTCCGCTGAGGACAGCGGCAAGTCGGGCACCAAAGACGCCGACACCAAAGACAATAAGGACGACAACGCCGCCGACGCACCGGCGGCCAAGGAAGGCCAGAACGGCGCGGCCACCGAGGCGCCGCGCCGCGAACGACGCGGTGCTTCCCGCGATGCGGGTTCGGCCGCCCGCGGCAACGACGACGCCGATCGCGAGCGCACCGGCAGCCGAGATGGCGGCGCCACCGGCGAGGCCGATGGCCGCGAGCAAGGCAAGCAGGACAAAGACAACCAGAACGAAGACCGCGGCCAGGGCGGCGGCGAGGATCAGCAAAGCTCCGGCGGCCAGCAGGGTCGTGGCGGGTCGAACCAGCAGGACGACGACGGCGAGGGACGTGGGGGCCGGCGGGGACGCCGCTTCCGCGACCGCCGGCGCCGGGGCGAGCGATCCGGCGAAGGCGGCGACGCCGAACTGCGCGACGACGACGTCGTACAGCCCGTGGCCGGCATCCTTGACGTTCTCGACAATTACGCCTTCGTGCGTACGTCCGGTTACCTGGCCGGCCCGCACGACGTCTACGTGTCGATGAACATGGTGCGCAAGAACGGCCTGCGCCGCGGTGACGCCGTCACCGGCGCGGTCCGCGTGCCGAAGGAAGGCGAACAGCCCAACCAGCGGCAGAAGTTCAACCCGTTGGTCCGCCTGGACAGCGTCAACGGCGGCTCGGTCGAGGACGCCAGGAAGCGGCCCGACTTTTCCAAGCTGACGCCGCTGTACCCCAACCAGCGCCTGCGTCTCGAGACCACCGGCGACCGGCTGACCACCCGGGTCATCGACCTGATCATGCCGATCGGCAAGGGCCAGCGCGCGCTGATCGTGTCGCCGCCCAAGGCGGGTAAGACGACGATCCTGCAGGACATCGCCAACGCGATCACCAAGAACAACCCGGAATGCCACCTCATGGTCGTGCTCGTCGACGAGCGCCCCGAGGAGGTCACCGATATGACCCGCTCGGTCAAGGGCGAGGTCATCGCCTCGACCTTCGACCGGCCGCCGTCGGACCACACCTCGGTCGCCGAGCTGGCGATCGAGCGGGCCAAGCGGCTGGTCGAGCAGGGCAAGGACGTCGTCGTGCTGCTGGACTCGATCACCCGCCTCGGGCGCGCCTACAACAACGCGTCGCCGGCGTCGGGCCGCATCCTGTCCGGTGGTGTCGACTCCACCGCCCTGTATCCGCCCAAGCGGTTCCTGGGCGCCGCCCGCAACATCGAGGAAGGCGGATCGCTGACCATCATCGCCACCGCGATGGTCGAGACGGGATCCACCGGTGACACGGTCATCTTCGAAGAGTTCAAGGGCACCGGTAACGCCGAGCTCAAGCTGGACCGCAAGATCTCCGAACGGCGAGTCTTCCCGGCGGTCGACGTGAACCCGTCCGGCACCCGTAAGGACGAGCTGCTGCTGTCGCCGGACGAGTTCGCGATCGTGCACAAGTTGCGCCGTGTGTTGTCGGGGCTGGATTCGCATCAGGCCATCGACCTGCTGATGTCGCAGCTGCGCAAGACGAAGAACAACTACGAGTTCCTGGTCCAGGTGTCCAAGACGACGCCTGGGATGGACAACGACTAGCTCGTTCGGAAAGGCCTGAGAGCACCCGGGAATGCGGGGGCGCGGTCCTGTGTTTGGGATGATGGTGGTTGACCTGGCATAATCGGGGCTCGATTATCCGCAAACCGCCTGAGGTTCTGCAGTTCACGCCCGACCGTCTGGTTCCCGGACGGGGGCGGGCGACAAACGATCGAAGAGGACACCATGAAAGCTGACATTCACCCCGCGTACGCGGAGACCACGGTGCTCTGCGGGTGCGGCAACACCTTCCAGACGCGCAGCACCAAAGAGGGCGGTCACATCACCGTCGAGGTCTGCTCGCAGTGCCACCCCTTCTACACCGGCAAGCAGAAGATTCTGGACAGCGGCGGCCGGGTCGCCCGCTTCGAGAAGCGCTACGGAAAGCGCAAGGCCGGAGCTGCTGCCGACGACAAATAGCTCGGTTACCGACGCCCGAACTGTGCGTGCTGTCGCACAGGCCGGGCGTCGGTTTGCGTTTGCGGGACTGACGGGCGACAACGGGGCAGGAGGTGTGGCATGACGAAGCCGGTACAGACCATTGACGTGCTGCTGGCCGAGCACGCCGACCTCGAGCAACGGCTGGCCGACCCCGAACTGCACAGCAATCCCGACGAGGCCCGCAAGGCCGGACGTCGCTTCGCGCGGCTGGCCCCGATCGTCGGCACCTACCGCAAGCTGACGGCAGCACGCGAGGACCTCGAGGCCGCCCGCGAGCTGGCCGCCGACGACGCTTCGTTCGCCGCCGAGGCGACCGACCTGGAATCCCGGGTGGCCGAGTTGGACACTCAGCTCACCGACATGCTGGCACCGCGCGACCCGCACGACGCCGACGACATCGTGCTCGAGGTCAAATCCGGCGAGGGCGGCGAAGAATCGGCGCTGTTCGCCGCCGACCTGGCCCGGATGTACATTCGGTACGCAGAGCGGCACGGCTGGACCGTCACCGTCCTGGACGAAACCACCTCGGACCTCGGCGGTTACAAGGACGCCACGCTGTCCATCGCCAGCAAGGGTGATTCGGCCGACGGGGTCTGGTCGCGGATGAAGTTTGAGGGCGGGGTGCACCGGGTGCAACGCGTCCCGGTGACGGAATCCCAAGGCCGCGTTCATACTTCGGCGGCCGGTGTGCTCGTCTACCCCGAACCCGAAGAAATCGGCGAGGTGCAGATCGACGAGTCGGACTTGCGCATCGATGTCTACCGCTCGTCGGGCAAGGGCGGCCAGGGCGTCAACACCACCGACTCCGCGGTGCGGATCACGCACTTGCCCACCGGCATCGTGGTCACCTGCCAGAACGAGCGCTCGCAGCTACAGAACAAGGCCCGCGCGCTGCAGGTGCTGGCGGCTCGCCTGCAGTCATTGGCCGAGGAACAGGCGCTGGCGGACGCGTCTGCGGACCGGGCCAGCCAGATCCGCACGGTGGACCGCAGCGAGCGCATCCGCACCTACAACTTCCCGGAGAACCGGATCGCCGACCACCGGATCAACTTCAAGTCGCACAATCTCGATCAAGTGCTCGACGGCGACCTGGACACCTTGTTCGACGCGCTGGCCGCCGCCGACAAGCAAAGCCGGCTGCAACAGGCATGACGGCCCGTCGACGATGCAGGGTGAACCGATGAGGGGGAGCGGGACAATCCAGCTCGTCCTGTGGCGCGCGATCGACGATGCGACAGCCACCCTCGCCGAAGCGGGAATCGATTCCGCGCGTTGGGATGCCGAGCAGCTGGCCGCGCACCTGGCGGGCGTCGACCGCGGCCGGCTGGCCTTGCTCGAGTCGCCCGGCGAGGACTTTTTCGGACGCTACCGCGAGGCGGTGGCCGTCCGTTCGCGACGCGTGCCGCTGCAGCATCTGCTGGGGACGGCGGCGTTCGGTCCGGTGGTGCTGCGGGTCGGTCCCGGCGTCTTCGTTCCCCGACCCGAAACCGAGGCCCTGCTGGAATGGGCCAGCGCGCAACAACTTGCGCCGCGGCCAGTGGTCGTCGACCTGTGCACCGGGTCCGGCGCTTTGGCGGTGGCGCTGGCCCGCCATTGGGCCGCGCTGGGTCGGGAGGCGCGAATCGTCGCTCTCGACAACTCCGATGCAGCTCTCGAATATGCGCGGTCTAACGCCGACGGCACGGCGATCGAAATCGTGCGCGCCGACGTCACCGAACCCGGCCTGCTTCCGGAACTGGACGGACGGGTCGACCTGATCGTTGCCAACCCGCCCTATGTTCCCGACGGCGCGGTTCTGGATCCCGAAGTCGCCCAGCATGATCCCCACCGAGCGGTGTTCGGCGGGCCGGACGGGATGGCGGTGATCGCGCCGATCGTCCGCCTGGCCGGCCGCTGGCTGCGTCCCGGCAGGCTGATCGGCATCGAGCATGACGACACCACGTCGCGCCAGACGGTGGAATTGTTCGGCCACACGGGGCTTTTCGAGCACGTCCAGCCGCGGCACGACCTGACCGGCCGGCCTCGATTCGTGACAGCTCGCAGGAGTGGCGCCCGTGACGTGCGTCGCGACGATGCAGAGCGCAGCGATGAGGAGGAGTGGCGCCCGTGATGTGCGTCGCGACGATGCAGAGCGCAGCGATGAGGAGGAGTGGCGCCCGTGACTGACGTCTTTGACTGCGCCGACCCCGACCAGCGCGCGCTCGGAATCGCCGCGGCGGCAGGGGCCCTCAAAGGCGGGCGCCTCGTGGTCATGCCGACCGACACCGTGTACGGCATCGGCGCCGACGCTTTCAACAGCGCCGCGGTCTCGGCGCTGCTCTCGGCGAAGGGGCGGGGCCGTGACATGCCGGTGGGCGTGCTGGTCGGCTCCTGGCACACCATCGAGGGACTCGTCTACACCATGCCGGACGGGGCCCGCGATCTGATCCGCGCGTTCTGGCCGGGCGCCCTCAGCCTGGTGGTGACCCAAGCGCCGTCGCTGCAGTGGGACCTCGGCGATGCCCGCGGCACCGTGATGCTGCGGATGCCACTGCACCCGGTCGCCATCGAGCTCCTGCGTGAAGTGGGACCCCTGGCGGTCTCGAGCGCCAACATCTCCGGTCGTGCGGCCGCGGTGAACGCCGGCGAGGCGCGCACTCAGCTCGGAGATCTCGTGGACGTCTACCTGGAAGCGGGTCCGTCCGAGCAGGGCGCCGCCTCCACGATCGTGGACCTGACCGGTGCCACGCCTCGCATCCTGCGGCCGGGCCCGGTGAGCGCGGAGCGCATCGCCGAGGTGCTCGGCACCGATCTTGAAAGCCTGAGCGTCGAGGCCTGACTGGAGCGGTTGTCGAGCTCCCAGGTTTGTGCACTACGGTCTCGTTGGTGTCCAGCGACGTGACCAACCTTGCCGGTGGTTTGCTCGCCCTTTCCGATCGCGGCGCCGGTGTTCCGCTGCGCGAGCTGGCGCTGGTGGGATTGACCGCGGCGATCATCACCTATTTCGCGACCGGTCCGGTACGCGTGCTGGCGACCCGGCTGGGCGCGGTCGCGTACCCGCGGGAGCGCGACGTCCACGTGACGCCCACCCCGCGCATGGGCGGCCTGGCGATGTTCCTCGGCGTTGTCACCGCCGTGTTTTTGGCCTCCCAGCTCCCGGCACTCACCCGCGGGTTCGTCTATTCCACCGGTATGCCGGCGGTCCTGGTGGCCGGCGCGGTCATCATGGGGATCGGGCTGATCGACGACCGTTGGGGATTGGATGCCCTGACCAAGTTCGCCGGCCAGATCACTGCGGCCAGTGTGCTGGTCACCATGGGCGTGGCCTGGAGCGTCCTGTACATCCCCCTGGGTGGCGTCGGCACCATCGTGCTCGACCAGGCGTCGTCCATCCTGCTGACCCTGGCGCTGACCGTATCGGTGGTCAACGCGATGAACTTCGTCGACGGGCTCGACGGTCTGGCCGCCGGACTGGGCCTCATCACCGCGTTGGCGATCTGCATGTTCTCCGTCGGGCTGCTCCGCGACCACGGCGGCGATGTCCTCTTCTATCCGCCGGCGGTGATCTCGGTGGTGCTCGCCGGGGCGTGTCTGGGCTTTCTGCCGCACAACTTTCATCGCGCCAAGATCTTCATGGGTGACTCCGGTTCGATGCTGATCGGCTTGATGCTGGCCGCCGCCTCCACGACGGCGGCCGGGCCCGTTTCGCAGAACGCCTACGGCGCCCGGGACGTGTTTGCCCTGCTGTCGCCGTTCCTGCTGGTGGTGGCGGTGATCTTCGTGCCGATGCTCGATTTGCTGCTGGCCATCGTGCGCCGCACCCGAGCCGGCCGCAGCGCGTTCAGCCCCGACAAGATGCACCTGCACCACCGGTTGCTGCAGATCGGCCATTCGCACCGCCGCGTGGTGTTGCTGATCTACCTGTGGGTCGGCATCGTCGCGTTCGGCGCGGCAAGCACGATCTTTTTCCGTCCCCGCGACACCGCCGCGGTCATGCTGGGCGCCATCGTGGTCGCCGGCGTCGCGACGGCGATCCCGCTCTTGCGCCGGCGCGACGACTACTACGACGAGGAGTAGTAGTAGGGGCCTGTTGTGTGGTACGGTCCAGGTAGAACCCCAAAAAGCCGCACAGGCGACCGGCCCCTCGGAAGCTCATCCGATCGGGCTGGTTCAAGACCGGCCTCGGGAGATACCCCTTGGGTGATTCAACTGTGACGTGCGATACGCTCGGCGGGCCACCGATCAGTCGGTCGAGGGGTTCCCGTTTCACCAACCTGGGATTGAGGTGCTGCAGTGACGACACCAGCGCAGGACGCGCCGTTGGTGTTTCCCTCTGTTGCCTTCCGTCCGGTTCGGCTTTTCGCGATCAGCATTGCCATCACGGCGGTAGCGGTGCTCGCCGCCGGATTGTCCGGGCACCTGATGGTCGGCGTCTTCTTCGGGATCGGGCTGTTGCTGGGTTTGCTCAACGCGGTACTCGTGCGTCGCTCCGTTGAGTCGATCACCGCGAAGGATCACCCGCTGAAACGGTCGATGGCCGTCAACTCGGCGTCACGGCTGGCCCTCATCACCGTGATCGGGCTGATCGTCGCCTACGTCTTCCGGCCCGCCGGACTGGGCGTGGTGTTCGGATTGGCGCTGTTCCAGATCCTTTTGGTGGCATCGACAGCGCTGCCGGTGTGGAAGAAACTGCGCGCCGGCGACTGGGCGGAATCCGCGGACGGTGCCGGAGGCGGCGTCATCGCAGGATCGGAAGGTACGGAAGGAAGGAACACCACCGATGCCTGAGACGACGTTCCTGGCCGAAGGTGCGATCGAGGTTGGCGAACACAACCACGCCACCTGGCTCGGCATGACCGTCAACACCGACACCATCATGTCGACGGGGATCGCCGCGCTGATCGTGCTCGCGCTGGCCTTCTTCCTGCGGGCGAAGATCACCTCGACCGGTGTCCCCAGCGGTGTTCAGTTGTTCTGGGAGGCCATCACGGTCCAGATGCGCGATCAGATCGAGAGCGCGGTCGGCATGCGGATCGCGCCGTTCGTGTTGCCGCTGGCCGTCACCATCTTCGTGTTCATCCTGATCTCCAACTGGCTGTCGGTGCTCCCGCTGCAATACACCGACGCCGCCGGGCACACCACCGAGCTACTGAAGTCGGCGGCCGCGGACATCAATTACGTTCTGGCGCTGGCTCTTTTTGTCTTTGTCTGCTATCACGTGGCCGGCATCTGGCGCCGCGGCGTCGTCGGACACCCGCTCGCCGTGCTCAAGGGCCACGTGGCATTCCTGGCGCCGATCAACGTTGTCGAGGAGCTGGCCAAGCCAATCTCGTTGTCACTCCGACTTTTCGGCAACATCTTCGCCGGTGGCATCCTGGTCGCGCTGATCGCGCTGTTCCCGCCGTACATCATGTGGGCGCCCAACGCGATCTGGAAAGCCTTCGACCTGTTCGTCGGGGCGATCCAGGCCTTCATCTTCTCGATCCTGACGATCTTGTACTTCAGTCAAGCCATGGAGATCGAGGATCACCATGACTAAAGCCACGATGAATTGTTTTGTCCCACGCACCATTACAGAGGCCTGGTAGACCCCTACCAGATATCAAGGAGGATAAGAATGGCTCTGGACCCCCAAGTCGCTGCCGCTGCACTCATCGGCGGTGGACTCATCATGGGCGGCGGCGCGATCGGTGCCGGTATCGGTGACGGTATCGCCGGTAACGCGCTGGTTTCCGGGATCGCCCGTCAGCCCGAGGCGCAAGGCCGGCTGTTTACGCCGTTCTTCATCACCGTCGGTCTGGTTGAGGCGGCCTACTTCATCAACCTGGCCTTCATGGCGCTGTTCGTCTTCGCCACACCCGTCGGCACCTAGTTCGCTGTGATGGGTGACGCGAGCCTGAGCGTTCTGGCGTCCAGCCAGGTGGTGGCAGAGGGAGGCAACAACTTCCTCGTTCCCAACGGCACCTTCTTCTTCGTGCTGGCCATCTTCCTGATCGTGCTGGCCGTCATCGGCACGTTCGTCGTGCCGCCGGTCATGAAGGTGTTGCGCGAGCGCGACGCCATGGTCGCCAAGACGGTCGCCGACACCAAGAAGGCGGCCGAGCAGTTCGAGGCGGCCCAGGCCGATTACGAAGAAGCCATGACCGAAGCCCGAGTGCAGGCGTCGTCGTTACGCGACAACGCGCGCGCCGAAGGCCGCAAGGTCGTCGAGGACGCACGCGCCCGTGCCGAGCAAGAAGTGATGTCGACGTTGCAGCTGGCCGCCCAGCAATTGAAGCGGGAAAGGGACGCCGTGGAATTGGATTTGCGTGCCAACGTGGCGTCCATGTCGGCGACGTTGGCCAGTCGAATCATCGGCATCGACGTCGCTCCCGCTGCAGCGACCACATCCGCAACCAAGACATCCGGACGGTAATTACGTATGTCGACTTTCATCGGCCAGTTGGTGGGCTTTGCGGCCATCGTGTTCCTGGTGGTGCGCTATGTCGTGCCGCCGGTGCGTCGGTTGATGGCCACGCGGCAGGCCACGGTGCGCCAGCAGTTGAAGGACGCCGCCGCGGCAAGCGATCGGTTGACCGAGTCGACCACCGCCCACAGCAAGGCCGTGGAGGACGCCAAGGCGGAGTCGAAACGCGTTGTTGAAGAGGCGGAGTCGGACGCCAAGCGCATCACCGAGCAGTTGGAGGCGCAGGCCGGCGTCGAGGCGGAACGCATCAGGTCGCAGGGCGGCCGCCAGGTCGACCTGCTGCGCACCCAGCTGAGTCGTCAGTTGCGCCTGGAACTCGGTCACGAAGCGGTGCGCCAGGCCGGCGAGCTGGTGCGGAACTTCGTCGCCGACTCCGCGCAGCAATCGGCCACCGTGGATCGATTCCTCGACGATCTCGACGCGATGGCGCCCGTGGGCACCGACGTCCAATATCCACTGATGACGGAGATGCGCTCGTCGAGCCGCATCGCGCTGACCAACCTGGCCGAGCGGTTCAGCACCATCGCCAAAGACCTTGACAACAAGGCGCTTTCCACCCTGTCCGGGGAACTGGTCGCGGTGGCCCAGGTCCTGGATCGCGAAATCGTCGTCACGCGGTATCTCACCCAGCCGGCCGAGGACGGGTCACCCAGGGCCCGGTTGATCGAGCGGTTGTTCACCGGCAAGGTCGGTGATCCCACCCTCGACGTGCTGCGCTCAGCCGCCTCGGAGCGGTGGTCGGCCAACGCCGACCTCATCTCCGCCCTCGAGCACGTGTCGCGGCAGGCGTTGCTCGAGGTCGCCGAGCGCGAGGACAAGGTCGACGAGATCGAAGAGCAGCTGTTCCGGTTCTCGCGCATTCTGGACGCGCAACCGCGTCTGGCCATCTTGTTGGGCGACTACGCCGTTCCGGTGGAAGGCCGAGTTGGGTTGCTGCGCAAGGTGCTCGCCGGCGCGAACACCCGGGTGAACCCGATCTTGGCCGCCCTGCTGACCCAGACGATCGAACTGCTCAGGGGCCGGCCGGCCGAGGAGGCCGTTCAGTTCCTGGCAAAGGTCGCGGTGGCGCGCCGCGGCGAAGTCGTCGCGCAAGTCAGTGCGGCAGCCGACCTGAGCGACGCCCAGCGCACTCGTCTCACCGAGGTGCTCAGCCGTATCTACGGTCACCCGGTGTCGGTGCAGCTGCAGATCGATTCCGAACTGCTGGGCGGGTTGCTCATCGCCGTGGCTGACGAAGTGATCGACGGGACGCTCTCGTCCCGCCTGACCGCCGCCGAGGCGCAGTTGCCCGACTGACCAAGACCGACCAATCACAAACCTATTCCGACACACGCGAACGAAGATCAAGTAGGAAGACGAAAAGCCATGGCCGAGTTGACAATCTCCGCTGATGACATTCAGAGCGCCATCGAGGAGTACGTAGGCTCTTTCAGCTCCGACACCTCCCGCGAAGAGGTCGGTACCGTCGTCGACGCCGGTGACGGCATCGCCCACGTCGAGGGCCTGCCGTCCGTGATGACTCAGGAGCTGCTCGAGTTCCCCGGCGGCGTGCTCGGCGTCGCGCTCAACCTCGACGAGCACAACGTCGGCGCGGTGATCCTGGGTGACTTCGAGAAGATCGAAGAAGGCCAGCAGGTCAAGCGCACCGGCGAGGTCCTCTCGGTGCCCGTCGGCGACGCCTTCCTGGGGCGTGTGGTCAACCCGCTGGGCCAGCCGATCGACGGCCAGGGCGACATCGAAACCGACGTCCGGCGCGCGCTGGAGATCCAGGCGCCCTCGGTGGTTCAGCGGCAAAGCGTGAAAGAGCCGCTGCAGACCGGCATCAAGGCCATCGACGCGATGACCCCCATCGGTCGTGGCCAGCGCCAGCTGATCATCGGCGACCGCAAGACCGGCAAGACCGCCGTGTGCGTGGACACCATCCTCAACCAGCGCCAGAACTGGGAGTCCGGCGACGAGCGCAAGCAGGTGCGCTGCGTGTACGTGGCCATCGGCCAGAAGGGCACCACGATCGCCTCGGTCCGGCGTGCCCTCGAAGAGGGTGGCGCGATGGACTACACCACCATCGTCGCGGCGCCGGCCTCCGACTCGGCCGGGTTCAAATGGCTTGCGCCCTACACAGGTTCGGCGATCGCCCAGCACTGGATGTATGACGGCAAGCACGTGCTGATCGTCTTCGACGACCTGAGCAAGCAGGCCGAGGCCTACCGCGCGATCTCGCTGCTGCTGCGCCGCCCGCCCGGCCGCGAGGCTTACCCGGGCGACGTTTTCTACCTGCACTCAAGGCTTTTGGAGCGCTGCGCCAAGCTTTCCGACGAACTCGGGGGCGGCTCGATGACCGGCCTGCCGATCATCGAGACCAAGGCCAACGACATCTCGGCCTACATTCCCACCAACGTCATCTCAATCACCGACGGGCAGTGCTTCCTTGAGTCCGACCTGTTCAACCAGGGTGTGCGGCCGGCCATCAACGTCGGTGTCTCGGTCTCCCGCGTCGGTGGTGCCGCGCAGATCAAGGCGATGAAGGAAGTGGCGGGTTCGCTGCGTTTGGACCTGTCGCAATTCCGCGAACTGGAATCGTTCGCCGCGTTCGCCTCCGACCTGGACGCGACGTCGAAGGCCCAGCTGGACCGCGGTGCGCGGCTGGTGGAGCTGCTCAAGCAGCCGCAGTACCAGCCCATGCCCGTTGAGGAGCAAGTGATTTCGATCTTCCTCGGCACCGGTGGTCACCTGGACTCGGTGCCCGTGGAGGACGTCCGGCGCTTCGAAACCGAATTGCTGGACCACATCCGGGCCTCCGGAGAGACGATCCTGTCGGGGATCCGCGACACCCAGAAGCTCTCCGACGAGGCCGCCGAAGAACTCGAGAAGGTCATCAAGAACTTCAAGAAGGGCTTCGCCGCCACCGGTGGTGGTTCGGTGGTGCCCGACGAGCACGTCGAGGCGCTCGACGAGGGCGAGCTCGAAAAGGAATCGGTGAAGGTCAACAAGCCTGCGCCCAAGAAGAAGGCAAAGAAGTAGCAACCTATGGCTGCCACACTTCGTGAATTGCGCGGACGCATCCGCTCGGCTGGGTCGATCAAAAAGATCACGAAGGCCCAGGAGATGATCGCCACATCGCGCATTGGAAAGGCGCAGGCCCGCCTGGAAGCCGCCCGCCCTTATGCGTTCCAGCTGACCGCGATGCTCACCACGCTGTCGGCCGAAGCGGCGCTCGATCATCCGTTGTTGGTCGAGCGACCGGAACCGAAGCGGGCAGCCGTCGTGGTGGTCTCGTCCGACCGTGGTTTGTGCGGTGCGTACAACTCCAGCATCTTTCGGCGCTCCGAGGAGTTGTTCTCCCTGCTGAGGGACGCCGGTAAGACGCCGGTGCTCTACACGGTGGGCCGCAAAGCGTTGAACTACTTCAAATTCCGCAACTGGGATATCACCGAGTCGTGGACGGGCTTCTCCGAACAGCCCACGTACGAGAACGCTGGGGACATCGCGTCGACCTTGGTCGATGCGTTCATGAAGGGCACCGGCGACGAGGATCAGCAGTCGGATGGCGGCGAAGGCGTCGACGAACTACACATCGTCTACTCGGAATTCAAGTCGATGATGTCTCAGGCGGCAGTGGCGCACCGGATCGCCCCCATGGTGGTCGAATACGTCGAGGAACAGCCCGAAGTACGTACCCTGTATTCGTTCGAGCCGGACGCGACAACGCTTTTCGAGTCGTTGTTGCCGCGATACCTGACCACCCGGGTGTACGAGGCGCTGCTCGAATCCTCCGCCTCGGAGCTGGCATCGCGCCAGCGCGCGATGAAGTCGGCCACCGACAACGCGGACGATCTGATCAAGGCTCTGACGCTGATGGCGAACCGCGAGCGGCAGGCCCAAATCACCCAGGAGATTAGCGAAATCGTCGGTGGCGCAAACGCGCTCGCCGATGCGCGCTAGATAGGCCCCACGAGGAAGCGAAGAAAATGACTGCTACTGACGAAAAGACTGAAAAGTCGACCAAGAACGACACCAGCGGCCGCGTGGTACGGGTCACCGGACCGGTCGTCGACGTCGAGTTCCCTCGGGGTTCCGTGCCGGAGCTGTTCAATGCGCTGCACGCGGAGATCTCGTTCGAGGAATTGGCGAAGACCCTCACGCTCGAGGTCGCCCAGCACCTCGGGGACAACCTGGTGCGCACCATCTCGCTGCAGCCCACCGACGGCCTGGTGCGCGGTGTCGAGGTGACCGACACCGGTCGCTCCATCACGGTGCCGGTCGGCCAAGAGGTCAAGGGCCACGTGTTCAACGCGCTGGGCCACTGCCTGGACAAGCCCGGGTACGGAGAAGAGTTCGAGCACTGGTCGATTCACCGCAAGCCGCCGCCGTTCGAAGAGCTGGAGCCTCGCACCGAGATGCTCGAGACCGGCCTGAAGGTCGTCGACCTGCTGACCCCGTACGTGCGTGGTGGCAAGATCGCGCTGTTCGGCGGTGCGGGTGTGGGCAAGACGGTGCTCATCCAGGAGATGATCAACCGTATTGCCCGCAACTTCGGTGGTACGTCGGTGTTCGCCGGCGTGGGGGAGCGCACCCGTGAGGGCAACGACCTCTGGGTCGAGCTGCAAGAAGCCAACGTGCTCAAGGACACCGCGCTGGTGTTCGGTCAGATGGACGAGCCGCCCGGCACCCGTATGCGAGTGGCGCTGTCCGCGCTGACGATGGCGGAGTGGTTCCGCGACGAAGCCGGCCAGGACGTGCTGTTGTTCATCGACAACATCTTCCGGTTCACCCAGGCCGGCTCGGAGGTGTCGACGCTGCTCGGTCGTATGCCGTCCGCGGTGGGTTACCAACCCACGCTGGCCGACGAGATGGGCGAGCTGCAGGAGCGCATCACCTCGACGCGCGGTAAGTCGATTACGTCGATGCAGGCGGTGTACGTGCCCGCTGACGACTACACCGACCCGGCGCCCGCGACGACGTTCGCGCACTTGGATGCCACCACCGAGCTGTCGCGGGCGGTGTTCTCCAAGGGCATTTTCCCCGCGGTGGACCCGCTGGCGTCCAGCTCGACCATCCTCGACCCGGGTGTGGTCGGCGACGAGCACTACGCCGTCGCGCAGGAGGTCATCCGAATCCTGCAGCGCTACAAGGATCTTCAGGACATCATTGCGATCCTTGGTATCGATGAGCTGGCCGAGGAGGACAAGCAGCTGGTGCAGCGCGCACGGCGCATCGAGCGATTCCTGTCGCAGAACATGATGGCGGCCGAGCAGTTCACCGGGCAGCCAGGTTCCACGGTTCCGCTGAAGGAGACCATTGAGGCGTTTGACCGCCTGACCAAGGGTGAGTTCGACCACGTGCCCGAGCAGGCGTTCTTCTTGATCGGTGGCCTGGACGACCTGGCCAAGAAGGCCGAGAGCCTTGGTGCCAAGCTCTAATTCGCAGCTGGACCGAGACGGATCGAAAGGTGGTGTGGAGTGGCCGAATTGAACGTCGAGATCGTCGCCGTCGACCGAAAGATCTGGTCGGGTGAGGCGACGTTCCTTTTCACCCGCACCACTGTCGGTGAGATCGGCATCATGCCGCGGCACATTCCGCTGGTGGCACAGTTGGTCGACGACGCAATGGTGCGCGTCGAACGCGAAGGCGAAGACGATCTGCGGGTCGCGGTGGACGGCGGATTCTTGTCCATCACCGAGGAATCGGTGACGATCCTCGCCGAATCCGCCGAGTTCGAGTCGGAGATCGACGAGAGCGCCGCCAAAGAGGATTCTGAGTCTGACGATCCGCGTATCGCCGCCAGGGGGCGTGCGAGATTGCGCGCCGTCGGCGCGATCGACTAATCGCCGATGAGCGCGCCCATGACGGCGATGGTCGTGCTCGTCGTCGTGCTGGGGGCCGCCGTCGTCGGGCTGAGTTATCGGCTGTGGAAGCTTCGCCAGGGCGGCACGGCGGGGATCATGCGAGACATTCCCGCGGTGGGCGGTCACGGCTGGCGGCACGGCGTAATCCGTTACCGCGGCGGCGAAGCCGCGTTCTACCGGCTTTCCAGCCTGCGACTGTGGCCGGACCGACGGCTGAGCCGGCGAGGCGTGGAGATCGTGACCCGTCGCGCGCCGCGTGGCGACGAGTTCGACATCATGACCGACGAGATCGTCGTCATCGAGCTGCGTGACACGACCCAGGACCGCAGGTCTGGCTACGAGATCGCTTTCGACAAGGGCGCATTGACCGCGTTCTTGTCCTGGCTGGAGTCGCGCCCGTCGCCGCGCTCACGCCGGCGCAGCATTTAGACCGCAGCACCGAACGCTCTGCGGTTTGGGCTAACTCGGGCTGGCTTCTCCGCCGCCCGGCTTCCACAGCACATCGCCGTCGGGGTTGGCGACCCGCGACAGGATGAAGAGCAGATCCGAAAGGCGGTTCAGGTATTTCGCGGGTAGGACGTTGACCTGCTGTGGCGCGGCATCGATCGCGGCCCATGCCGAGCGCTCGGCCCGGCGCACCACGGTGCGGGCGACGTGTAAGTACGCCGACAATGGCGAACCGCCCGGCAGCACAAAAGAATTCAGCTTCGGCAACGACTCGTTATATGTGTCACACCACTTTTCGAGCCGGTCGATGTAGGGCTGGGTGACCCGCAAAGGCGGGTATTCGGGGTTTTCGACCACCGGGGTGGACAGATCCGCGCCGGCGTCGAAGAGATCATTCTGGATCTGGCGCAGCACGGCCTTGAGCTCGTCGTCGGGGTGCCCGATGGCGACGGCGACGCCGATCGCCGAGTTGGCCTCGTCGCAGTCGGCGTAGGCCACCAGGCGGGGGTCGGTTTTGGGAACCCGCGAGAAGTCGCTCAATCCGGTGGTGCCGTCGTCGCCGGTCCGCGTGTAGATACGAGTCAGGTGCACTGCCATGAGCAAACGGTACTGCGGAGCGTGCCGGGGCCGGGACTGGGCTCGATGCTGGCCGACTGACAACCCGATACCGCTTCACTAGACTGACGCGGGTGGCTGAGCGATTCGTGGTGACCGGCGGCAACCGGTTGTCAGGCGAAGTCGCGGTGGGGGGCGCAAAGAACAGCGTGCTCAAGCTGATGGCCGCGGCGTTGTTGGCCGAAGGCACCAGCACCATCACCAATTGCCCGGACATCCTCGATGTGCCGCTGATGGCCGAGGTGCTGCGCGGCCTCGGCGCGACCGTCGAACTCGACGGCGACGTCGCCCGCATCACGTCGCCCGATGAGCCCAAATACGACGCCGACTTCGCCGCGGTGCGCCAGTTCCGGGCTTCGGTGTGCGTGCTGGGCCCACTGGTCGGTCGGTGCAAGCGGGCCCGCGTCGCCCTCCCGGGCGGAGACGCGATCGGGTCGCGGCCGCTGGACATGCACCAGGCCGGCCTGCGCCAGCTGGGCGCGCATTGCAACATCGAGCACGGCTGTGTGGTGGCGCAGGCTGATACGTTGCGCGGCGCGGAGATTCAGTTGGAGTTTCCGTCGGTGGGGGCTACCGAGAACATCCTGATGGCCGCGGTCGTGGCCGAAGGCGTGACCACGATCCACAACGCCGCACGAGAACCGGACGTCGTCGATCTGTGCACGATGTTGAACCAGATGGGCGCGCAGGTCGAAGGCGCCGGTTCGCCGACGATGACCATCACCGGCGTCCCGCGGCTGCACCCGACCGAACATCGCGTCATCGGGGATCGGATCGTCGCCGCCACGTGGGGTATCGCCGCCGCCATGACGCGCGGAGACATCGAGATCACCGGCGTTGACCCGGCGCACCTGCAGGTCGTGCTGCACAAGTTGCACGACGCGGGCGCCACGGTCACCCAGACGGAAAACAGCTTTCGCGTGGCCCAATACGAGCGGCCGAAGGCCGTCAACGTGGCGACCCTGCCGTTTCCCGGATTCCCCACCGACCTGCAGCCCATGGCGATCGCGCTGGCATCGATCGCCGATGGCACGTCGATGATCACCGAGAACGTGTTCGAGGCGCGGTTTCGTTTCGTCGAGGAAATGATTCGGCTGGGTGCCGACGCCCGCACCGACGGGCACCACGCCGTCGTGCGCGGGCTGCCGCAATTGTCGAGCGCGCCGGTGTGGTGTTCGGACATTCGGGCAGGTGCCGGCCTGGTGTTGGCGGGGCTGGTCGCCGACGGAGACACCGAGGTCCACGACGTCTTTCACATCGATCGCGGCTACCCGTTGTTCGTGGAAAACCTGGCGATTTTGGGAGCGGAGATCGAGCGGGTAGAGTAACCAAAGTCAGTGCCCCACAAGCCCGATCACCAACGCGAAGGTGGACGAAGTCGGGGCTTGACTCCCTCGCTGGATTGGTACTAGCCTGGCACGGCTGCTCCCGAAACGGTCTCTGGAAGACCAAAACTGGGAGTTGACGAAACTGCCGGAACTGTATTAAGCTGGCAGGGTTGCCCCAAAACGGGCGAAACAAGTGTTGTTTGAGAACTCAATAGTGTGTTTGGTGTTTTTGTTTGTTGTTGTTTTTTGGCCATATCTATAACACCCCCGTGTGCGGATATGGCCGGTTATTTTGATGCCAGTTAATGGTGTCTTTTTGTTAGGTCAGATTTTCTCTGATTGTGAATTCACCTCGTTCATCGAGGAGTTTTTGTTTGGAGAGTTTGATCCTGGCTCAGGACGAACGCTGGCGGCGTGCTTAACACATGCAAGTCGAACGGAAAGGCCCCTTCGGGGGTACTCGAGTGGCGAACGGGTGAGTAACACGTGGGCAATCTGCCCTGCACTTCGGGATAAGCCTGGGAAACTGGGTCTAATACCGGATAGGACCTTTAGACGCATGTCTTTTGGTGGAAAGCTTTTGCGGTGTGGGATGGGCCCGCGGCCTATCAGCTTGTTGGTGGGGTGATGGCCTACCAAGGCGACGACGGGTAGCCGGCCTGAGAGGGTGTCCGGCCACACTGGGACTGAGATACGGCCCAGACTCCTACGGGAGGCAGCAGTGGGGAATATTGCACAATGGGCGCAAGCCTGATGCAGCGACGCCGCGTGGGGGATGACGGCCTTCGGGTTGTAAACCTCTTTCACCATCGACGAAGGTTCGGGTTTTCTCGGATTGACGGTAGGTGGAGAAGAAGCACCGGCCAACTACGTGCCAGCAGCCGCGGTAATACGTAGGGTGCGAGCGTTGTCCGGAATTACTGGGCGTAAAGAGCTCGTAGGTGGTTTGTCGCGTTGTTCGTGAAATCTCACGGCTTAACTGTGAGCGTGCGGGCGATACGGGCAGACTAGAGTACTGCAGGGGAGACTGGAATTCCTGGTGTAGCGGTGGAATGCGCAGATATCAGGAGGAACACCGGTGGCGAAGGCGGGTCTCTGGGCAGTAACTGACGCTGAGGAGCGAAAGCGTGGGGAGCGAACAGGATTAGATACCCTGGTAGTCCACGCCGTAAACGGTGGGTACTAGGTGTGGGTTTCCTTCCTTGGGATCCGTGCCGTAGCTAACGCATTAAGTACCCCGCCTGGGGAGTACGGCCGCAAGGCTAAAACTCAAAGGAATTGACGGGGGCCCGCACAAGCGGCGGAGCATGTGGATTAATTCGATGCAACGCGAAGAACCTTACCTGGGTTTGACATGCACAGGACGCGTCTAGAGATAGGCGTTCCCTTGTGGCCTGTGTGCAGGTGGTGCATGGCTGTCGTCAGCTCGTGTCGTGAGATGTTGGGTTAAGTCCCGCAACGAGCGCAACCCTTGTCTCATGTTGCCAGCGGGTAATGCCGGGGACTCGTGAGAGACTGCCGGGGTCAACTCGGAGGAAGGTGGGGATGACGTCAAGTCATCATGCCCCTTATGTCCAGGGCTTCACACATGCTACAATGGCCGGTACAAAGGGCTGCGATGCCGCAAGGTTAAGCGAATCCTTTTAAAGCCGGTCTCAGTTCGGATTGGGGTCTGCAACTCGACCCCATGAAGTCGGAGTCGCTAGTAATCGCAGATCAGCAACGCTGCGGTGAATACGTTCCCGGGCCTTGTACACACCGCCCGTCACGTCATGAAAGTCGGTAACACCCGAAGCCAGTGGCCTAACCCTTGGGAGGGAGCTGTCGAAGGTGGGATCGGCGATTGGGACGAAGTCGTAACAAGGTAGCCGTACCGGAAGGTGCGGCTGGATCACCTCCTTTCTAAGGAGCACCACGAAAAGCACTCCAATTGGTGGGGTGCGAGCCGTGAGGGGTTCTCGTCTGTAGTGGACGGGAGCCGGGTGCACAACAGCAAATGATTCCCAGACACACTATTGGGCCCTGAGACAACACTCGGTCAGTCCGTGTGGAGTCCCTCCATCTTGGTGGTGGGGTGTGGTGTTTGAGTATTGGATAGTGGTTGCGAGCATCTAGATGAGCGCGTAGTCCTTTGTGGCTGATGCGTTTATCGAAATGTGTAATTTCTTTTTTAACTCTTGTGTAAGTAAGTGTTTAAGGGCGCATGGTGGATGCCTTGGCATC
Source organism: Mycobacterium sp. NTMscope_MAC_269 (assembly GCF_976985695.1). Classification (NCBI taxonomy): domain Bacteria; kingdom Bacillati; phylum Actinomycetota; class Actinomycetes; order Mycobacteriales; family Mycobacteriaceae; genus Mycobacterium; species Mycobacterium sp. NTMscope_MAC_269. The sequence goes on along the minus strand of NZ_OZ335668.1, from coordinate 2,858,678 downwards.
GAGAGCCGATGAAGGACGTGGGAGGCTGCGATATGCCTCGGGGAGCTGTCAACCTAGCATTGATCCGAGGATTTCCGAATGGGGAAACCCAGCACGAGTGATGTCGTGTTACCCGCATCTGAATATATAGGGTGCGGGAGGTAACGCGGGGAAGTGAAACATCTCAGTACCCGTAGGAGAAGAAAACAATTGTGATTCCGTCAGTAGTGGCGAGCGAACGCGGAACAGGCTAAACCGCACGCATGCGATACCGGGTAGGGGTTGTGTGTGCGGGGTTGTGGGAGGATACATCTCAGCTCTACCTGGCTGAGGGGTAGTCAGAAAGTGTCGTGGTTAGCGGAAGTGACCTGGGATGGTCTGCCGTAGACGGTGAGAGCCCGGTACGCGAAAACCCGTCACCTACCTTGTATCAATTCCCGAGTAGCAGCGGGCCCGTGGAATCTGCTGTGAATCTGCCGGGACCACCCGGTAAGCCTAAATACTTCTCGATGACCGATAGCGGATTAGTACCGTGAGGGAATGGTGAAAAGTACCCCGGGAGGGGAGTGAAATAGTACCTGAAACCGTGTGCCTACAATCCGTCAGAGCCTCCTTGTGGGGTGATGGCGTGCCTTTTGAAGAATGAGCCTGCGAGTCAGGGACACGTCGCGAGGTTAACCCGTGCGGGGTAGCCGCAGCGAAAGCGAGTCTGAATAGGGCGCATCCCCTTTGGGGTGTAGTGGCGTGTTCTGGACCCGAAGCGGAGTGATCTACCCATGGCCAGGGTGAAGCGCGGGTAAGACCGCGTGGAGGCCCGAACCCACTTAGGTTGAAGACTGAGGGGATGAGCTGTGGGTAGGGGTGAAAGGCCAATCAAACTCCGTGATAGCTGGTTCTCCCCGAAATGCATTTAGGTGCAGCGTTGCGTGGTTCACCACGGAGGTAGAGCTACTGGATGGCCGATGGGCCCTACTAGGTTACTGACGTCAGCCAAACTCCGAATGCCGTGGTGTAAAGCGTGGCAGTGAGACGGCGGGGGATAAGCTCCGTACGTCGAAAGGGAAACAGCCCAGATCGCCGGCTAAGGCCCCTAAGCGTGTGCTAAGTGGAAAAGGATGTGTAGTCGCAGAGACAACCAGGAGGTTGGCTTAGAAGCAGCCACCCTTGAAAGAGTGCGTAATAGCTCACTGGTCAAGTGATTATGCGCCGATAATGTAGCGGGGCTCAAGCACACCGCCGAAGCCGCGGCACATTCACCTTTACGGTGGATGTGGGTAGGGGAGCGTCCCTCATTCAGCGAAGCCTCCGGGTGACCGGTGGTGGAGGATGGGGGAGTGAGAATGCAGGCATGAGTAGCGATAAGGCAAGTGAGAACCTTGCCCGCCGTAAGACCAAGGGTTCCTGGGCCAGGCCAGTCCGCCCAGGGTGAGTCGGGACCTAAGGCGAGGCCGACAGGCGTAGTCGATGGACAACGGGTTGATATTCCCGTACCCGTGTATGGGCGTCCCTGATGAATCAGCGGTACTAACCACCCAAAACCGGATCGACCATTCCCCTTCGGGGGCATGGAGTTTCGGGGCTGCGTGGGACCTTCGCTGGTAGTAGTCAAGCAATGGGGTGACGCAGGAAGGTAGCCGTACCAGTCAGTGGTAATACTGGGGCAAGCCTGTAGGGAGAGCGATAGGCAAATCCGTCGCTCATTAATCCTGAGAGGTGATGCATAGCCGGTTGAGGTGAATTCGGTGATCCTCTGCTGCCAAGAAAAGCCTCTAGCGAGCACATACACGGCCCGTACCCCAAACCAACACAGGTGGTCAGGTAGAGAATACCAAGGCGTACGAGATAACTATGGTTAAGGAACTCGGCAAAATGCCCCCGTAACTTCGGGAGAAGGGGGGCCGGAATACCGTGAACACCCTTGCGGTGGGAGCGGGATCCGGCCGCAGAAACCAGTGGGTAGCGACTGTTTACTAAAAACACAGGTCCGTGCGAAGTCGCAAGACGATGTATACGGACTGACGCCTGCCCGGTGCTGGAAGGTTAAGAGGACCCGTTAACCGTAAGGTGAAGCGGAGAATTTAAGCCCCAGTAAACGGCGGTGGTAACTATAACCATCCTAAGGTAGCGAAATTCCTTGTCGGGTAAGTTCCGACCTGCACGAATGGCGTAACGACTTCCCAACTGTCTCAACCATAGACTCGGCGAAATTGCACTACGAGTAAAGATGCTCGTTACGCGCGGCAGGACGAAAAGACCCCGGGACCTTCACTACAACTTGGTATTGGTGTTCGGTACGGTTTGTGTAGGATAGGTGGGAGACTGTGAAATACAGACGCCAGTTTGTATGGAGTCGTTGTTGAAATACCACTCTGATCGTATTGGACACCTAACGTCGAACCGTATATCCGGTTCACGGACAGTGCCTGGTGGGTAGTTTAACTGGGGCGGTTGCCTCCTAAAATGTAACGGAGGCGCCCAAAGGTTCCCTCAACCTGGACGGCAATCAGGTGACGAGTGTAAGTGCACAAGGGAGCTTGACTGCGAGACTTACAAGTCAAGCAGGGACGAAAGTCGGGACTAGTGATCCGGCACCCCCGAGTGGAAGGGGTGTCGCTCAACGGATAAAAGGTACCCCGGGGATAACAGGCTGATCTTCCCCAAGAGTCCATATCGACGGGATGGTTTGGCACCTCGATGTCGGCTCGTCGCATCCTGGGGCTGGAGCAGGTCCCAAGGGTTGGGCTGTTCGCCCATTAAAGCGGCACGCGAGCTGGGTTTAGAACGTCGTGAGACAGTTCGGTCTCTATCCGCCGCGCGCGTCAGAAACTTGAGGAAACCTGTCCCTAGTACGAGAGGACCGGGACGGACGAACCTCTGGTATACCAGTTGTTCCACCAGGAGCACGGCTGGATAGCCACGTTCGGACAGGATAACCGCTGAAAGCATCTAAGCGGGAAACCTTCTCCAAGATCAGGTTTCTCACCCTTTTAGAGGGATAAGGCCCCCCGCAGACCACGGGTTCGATAGGCCAGACCTGGAAGCTCAGCAATGAGTGCAGGGAACTGGCACTAACCGGCCGAAAACTTACCAACACACAATCGCAACCACAGTCCAATTCATGGCTTCATTGCCGTGTAACACCGCACCCCCCACCAAACAAATTTAAATAGAGTTACGGCGGCCACAGCGACAGGGAAACGCCCGGTCCCATTCCGAACCCGGAAGCTAAGCCTGTCAGCGCCGATGATACTGCCCATACGGGTGGAAAAGTAGGACACCGCCGAACATACACAAAAACACCCCCGGCAACGGGGGTGTTTTTGCATTTGCAGCCAAAAGCGGTGGGGGACAGGCAGTTCCGGTGAGGGCGCCGGCAGTTGGAGAGATATCGGCGCCACGGTCAGCTCATGTGCACAGCCTCTGCTTCGGAGCTGGATCGCGGCGGACGGTTCACTCGACGGGTATGCGGGGGTCCGGCCGGGGCGTGGCGAAGTGCCAAACCTGCGTCGCCTCAGTGGGTGTCGATGCGCGCGGCCCGGCCGGCAGGGCGTCGCCGTGACCGATGTTCAATCGAACGACGTTGTCGTGAACCGGATGTCGACCGGGACGCGCGGGGTGATCGTTGAGCTATCCGGCAAACGGCGGGCGTGCCATCACCGTGGGACGGATCCCATAGCGCGGACCGGCACCGGACGAGCCGGCGCCGGCACCCGCCAGTGGCATCCCGCCCAGCAGGTTTCCGGGCCCTGACGTTTCCGGAGTTGTGATGAAGCGGCTGAGCGGAATTGGCGAAGCCCCAGAGGCCACGGCCGGGCCTGCGGCCGAGGCCCAGCTGGCCGGCACGGAGAGGCCGCCGACCGGGGCCGCGCTAGCCAGACCCGCTGAGATGGCACCGCCTGCGGCGCCCACGGCCCGCCCAGCAGCGGGTACGGCCGCCGCGGCAGCGGCGCCCGCCCCTTCGGCGGCCGCTTTGGCGGCCGGCGCCACGGCCTTCGACAGCGATAGAAAGTGGGTCGACATGCCGGTAACGCGATAAACCATCGCGAGGGTGTTCTGGGCGGGGCTGGCATATTCTGCCCAGGCGTCAAACGCGGGATTCTGTTCCAGCAGATCCGTGATCGGCACCGGGGCCGTTTCCCCGGCCGTCGGCGAGGCGAGTGTCTGCAGCGTGGGCGGCACTGAGGACAGCAACTGTGATTGCGTGGACTCAGCGCCGCCGGCCGACGTGCCGGCCGCCCGGGCGACCGAGGCGGCTTGCATGGCCTCGCCGCCGGGGTTCGTCGTCTCAGTCGGTCGAGTGAACGGCGTTACTTGGGCAACCGGAGCGCTCTGGCCGGCGTAGCCGTACATCGCGCCTGCGTCTTGAGCCCACATTTCCGCGTACTGCGCCTCGAGCTGCGTGATCAGCGGCGTGTTTTGACCCAGGACATTGGTCGACACCGCCTGCACAAGCTGGATGCGATTGGCCTCGATCAGGGGCGGAGGCACGGTGGCGCTAAACGCGGCCTCGTACGCGGCCGTTGCGGCCCTGGCCGAGATGGCGGCTTGTTCGGCCTGCGCGGCGGTGGTTCGCATCCAGGCCACATAGGGTTCGGCGGCGCTTGCCATTTGCGCCGACGCCGGGCCCATCCACTCTTCGCTGACCAGTTGCGTGATGATCCTCTCGTAGTCAGCCGCAGCGGAATCTAACTCGGCCGCCAGCAGGTTCCAGGCCCGTGCCGCAGCCATCAGCGACGCCGGCCCCGCGCCGGAATACATGCGCCCAGAATGGATCTCCGGGGGTAACGCTCCGAAATCCAGCATCTCTCACCGTCCTCAGCTGGATGCGGCGGCGTTGATGGCCTCGGTTGCCTCATAGGAGCCGGCGCCGAGGTGCAGCATTCTCACGAAGCTGTCGTGAATCATCGTGGCCTGGGCGCAGACCGTCTGATACATCTGCGCGTGCGTGGCGAACTGAGCCGCGACCAGCACCGAGACCTCGTCGGTTGCCGCGGGAACCACGCCCGTTGTGGGCGTCGCCGCGGCTGCATTCTGTGCGGCCAGCGCCGAACCGATAGCGGCCAGGTTCCGTGCTGCGGCGGATAACGCTTCCGGTTGGGTCGTCACGAACGACACGGTGATTTCTCTCCTCGCTGGTTCAGGTTTCCGGCGGCCTCCAAAAAGCCGCTCCCCCAGCGAGGTTAGGTGCTGCGTGACCAATAGTGTATTAATAAAGACAAGTGTTCATCTTCAGCTACATTCAGTTCATTTCTATGAACTTTCACGTACATATATGTACCTACGATCACATATGTGAACCGTCGTCCACTCATACGGGCTAGTTGCCGCGGTCGCAGAGGGGCACCGCGTTCGTGACTGAACGGCTGACGCTGTCGGCTGCGCCGGGCGGTACTCGTGCACAAATATCTGACCACAGTTTCGGGCGGCACTGGCGCGTATGCGAAAGCCGCCGACCAGGCGAGGGGACCGATTAGTGGATTACGGCGCGCTTCCGCCGGAAGTCAACTCCGGGCGTATGTACGTCGGGGCGGGTGCGGGGCCGATGTTGGCGGCCGCCGCAGCCTGGGACGGGCTGGCCACCGATTTGTACATCGCGGCCGCGTCCCACACCTCGCTGATCTCTGAACTCACATGCCTATGGACGGGTCCCGCGTCGGCATCGATGGCCAGCGCTTCGGCGCCGTACGTGGCGTGGCTGGCCGCGACCGCCGCGCGCGCCGAGCAGACGGCCGTCCAGGCGAAGGCCGCCGTCGCAGCCTACGAGGCAGCGTTTGCGATGACGGTTCCACCACCGGTGATTGCCGCCAACCGCGCGCAATTGATGATGTTGGTCGCGACGAATTTCTTCGGGCAGAACGTCCCCGCGATCGCGGCGACCGAGGCCCAATACGCCGAGATGTGGGCCCAGGATGCGGCCGCGATGTACGGCTACGCCGCGGCGTCGGCCGGCGCGTCGGCGTTGACCACCTTCGATGAGCCGCCCTCCACCACCACCCCGGCGGGGCAGGGCGGACAAGCGGCGGCGGTCGCCCACGCCGCCGACACAGCGGCCGGAACGAGCACCCAGCCCGGCGCATCCACCTCCGGGCTGGCAAATCTCAGACTGGTCTCCGACGGACTGGTGGATGCATCGACTGGGTCATCGGGATCGTCCACATCGGAATCCTGGAAAAAGTGGACATCCCTATATACCAGCCACCTTGGGATCGCCTATAACCATATGGGCGACTGGGAGCACATGATGAAGCTCTGGGAAGGTGCCATGCCGGCCGCCGCTACCAGCAAAGGTATTACCGCAGCCACGGCCGTGCCCGGTGTGGGCGGAACCCTCGGTGGCGGCCCGGTGTCCTCGGGCGCGTCGTCGGCTGTCTCGGCGGGTCTGGGCAGGGCGGGCACGGTGGGCCACTTGTCGGTGCCGCAGAGTTGGGCCGCTGCGGCCCCGGCGACGACCGCGGAAAGCAACCTGTCGGCGCTCAGCAGCGCCACTGTTGGCTCCGAAGCAAAGGGAGGGGGCCTGCTCCGCGGCATACCGCTGACCGGCACGGGCCGGTCTGCCGGTGGGAAGGTGGTTGGACAGCGATACGGCTTCCGCCATGCCGTCATGGCGCGGTCGGTGGTCGGTGGATAAACGCCGAGACTGGTGACTCGCGCCGATCGCTGGTGTCGACGTTCGCGCGAGTTGGCCTATTTGTCCGAAGTGAACCAGGCAACCTTGGCCTGCCACGATCGGGCAGACCCGTAGGCGAAGCCGATTGCGCTCAGGCAGGCGCACAACCAGACGGGCAAGACGATATCGGAGCCCGCCCAGGCAGTGCCCATCTGAATCACGGTGGCTGCCACGCCGAATGCGGCCGAGGTCAGATAAAGGTCGACGGTCGTCGTCGAGCGGGGATCCGTCCGCAGAATCAGGAGCAGTCGTCCGGCGTAGCCGAGTAGGTAGATCATCAGGGCGCCCAATACCAACCAGTAAGCCGCAAGCCAGACGTCGCTGGCCGGGGCGGCGAAGAAGTCCAGGTGATGGCCTTCGTCGGCGATGATGAACAGCGCCACCAGCAGCGGTACCGCAAGCCGCAGCGGCCGTGTGACGTGCTTGCGGAACAGATTGCGCTCGTGGGTTTCGTCGACGAGACGGATGAGGCCATGCCGGATGATGGCCGTCACCGCGAAGATCCAGCAGATGTGGCCGAGGAGATGTTGTACGTTCCACAGCCCGAAGACGCGGTGCAGGGGTGGGCCGAGCGCGGCCGCCGCCCAGTGCGACATCAGCAGCACGGCGCAGCCGTGCAGGGCGATGTTGCGGGTTGCGCCGGCCTCCCATCGGGAGCGCCAGGTGTCGCGTCGGATCCACAGGCTGCACAGGATGGCGGCCAAGGTGGCGATGATGAGTGCGGTTTTGATCATTAAGTGGGTCCCGGCAGTGCCGCTCAGACGGGCGGACTGTTGGGATCGGGGCGAAGGTCGCGCAGTCTGGGCGGGCCGGCCTGGCCGGCCTGGGATTCCAGGTACTCGGCGACCGACGCGGGTTCGATCAGGCCGTAGCGGACCTGCAGGTCAATCGGGTTCAGCCCCAAATATTTAGCCGCCCTGATCAGGTTGTCGGCGGTGATCAGCCTGCCCTCGCGCGCCGCCTTGTAGTACGCGGACTTGCGGTAGCCGAATGCTTCGTAGACCTCGGTGGCCGCCAAGGGCCTACCCACCAGGTACGGCAGGACCACGGCTGGGTCCTTCGCACTGTCGTCCACAAATATGGACGATAGCGCCGTTCGACGCACCTCGCAAAAGAAGCGCGGGGGCGTCAATCGAACAGCGTTGCGCAGCTGTGGGTCCGTTCCAGATCCAGCAGTGTGCGTTTGCGCTGGAGGCCGCCGCCGTAGCCGGTGAGGCTGCCGTTCGCGCCGATCACCCGGTGGCACGGGACGACGATGGCGATCGGGTTGTGCCCGTTGGCCAATCCCACGGCGCGGGCGGATCCGGGAGCCCCGATCTGTTCGGCGATTCGTCCATACGACCTGGTCTCTCCGTAGGGGATCGTCAGCAACGCCTTCCACACGCGCCGCTGAAACTCGGAGCCGTGCAGATCGAACTCGAGATCGAAGTCGGTGCGCTCGCCGGCGAAATAGGCGGTCAGCTGCTCGACGGCAGCGCCGAAGGCCCGCGGGTTCGGCGACCAGCCGGTGCGGCTCGGCTCATATGTCTGGTCAACCATCCGTAGGTTCGTCAGCACCGAGCCGCGACCGGCCAGGGTCAGCAATCCGATGGGGCTGTCGATGGTGCGGTACTCGATCATGCGACCTCCTGTGGCGGCCAATGGTTTACGGGATGCTCGAGGGTGGTCCAAAGATATTGGGTGGCATAGGAACGCCAGGGGCGCCAACGGGCGCCACGTTCGACGAGGGAGCGTTCGTCGGACGGCAATCCCAGCTGTTTGGCGGCCAGGCGCAGCCCGAGATCGCTGGCGGGGAAGGCATCCGGGTCGCCGAGGCCGCGCATCGCAATCACTTCCGCGGTCCAGGGGCCCACCCCGGGCAACGCGAGCAATTGTCTGCGGGCACTGTCCCAGTCGCAGCCCGTGTGCAGCACGATGTTGCCGTCGGCGAGGCCGGCGACCAATGCGCTCAGCGTGCGGCGGCGGGCGTTGGGCACCGCAAGGTGGACGGGGTCGATCTCGGCGAGCTCTTCGACGGACGGGAAGGTGTGGGTCAACGTCCCCTCGGCATCGTGGACCGGCCGTCCGTACGCGGCGACCAAACGCCCGGCGTGGGTGCTGGCGGCCCTGGTGGACACCTGCTGTCCGAGCACCGCGCGCACCGCAAGTTCGGCCTCGTCGACCGTGCGCGGAATGCGCTGCCCGGGCGCCTTGGCCACGACGGGGCGCAGCTCCGCGTCCCCGCCCAGTGCTTCGTCGACCGCTTCGGGGTCCGCATCCAGGTCCAGCAGCCGCCGGCAGCGGGCGATCGCCGTGGTCAGATCGCGGAAATCGTCGAGCACGAGGACGCACCGGACATGGTCGACGGCGGGCGCCAGCGTCACGATGGCGTTGCCGAACGGAAGGCGCAAGCTGCGTCGGTACGCGCCGTCGCGGACCTCCTCGCAACCTGGGACCGTGCCGGCCGCGAGATGACCGAAGACGCCCTCGTAGGCGAAGGGTGTGCGGACCGGAAGCCGAAGGCACACGGTGCCAGGCGAATTGGCCTGCGCTGCGGTCCGCGCGGCGGCGCGCTCGCGCAGGGCGCTCGGTGTGCCTTCGAACACCGAACGCACGGTGTCGTTGAACTGCCGGATGCTGGAAAAACCCGCGGCGAATGCGACGTCGCCGAACGGCAGGTCCGTCGTCTCGATCAGCACGCGGGCGGTCTGCGCCCGCTGCGCACGGGCCAGTGCGAGGGGTCCGGCACCGACCTCGGCCTGCAGGAGCCGTTCGAGCTGGCGCGTGGTGTAGCCGAGGTGGGCGGCCAGACCGCCGACGCCATCGCGGTCCACCGTGCCGTCGGCGATGAGCCGCATCGTGCGCGCCACCACGTCACCGCGCACGTTCCATTCCGGGGATCCTGGAGAGGCGTCGGGACGGCACCGTTTGCAGGCCCGAAAGCCGGCCCGCTGGGCGGCCGCCGCCGTGGGGTAAAACCGCACGTTACGGGCGAACGGCGGCCGCACCGGGCAACTGGGACGGCAATAGATTCCGGTGGTCAGCACGGCGGTGACGAACCAGCCGTCGAACCGCGCGTCCTTGGACTGGACGGCGCGGTAGCAGCGGTCGAAATCGTCGTGCACGCTTCCAGGCTTACACCCGCGGACCGACAAAACTAGCGGAAAAGCGACATCGTGGTGAGCGGCCGGCGCACCGGCGCCGGTCGGCTCACGTCCAAGTGGCTTTCTTGTCGATTCGAGGTATTTCCAGCACACGATGGTATTTACTGTGACCCAACTCGCCGGCTCGGACGGCGTGACCCGACGGGGTGAGTGAGTTCGGGGAAAGGCGAACTGATGAAGCGGCTGGCGACGTGGTGGGGGCAGGACGACCACTTCGATTGGCTGACAGGCTATTTGCAAGCGCACGGGCTGAGCACCTACACCCGCAGGGTGTTGGCGGTGGTGGCGGCGTCATTGATGCTGGTGCCCGTGAACGTGTTCTACGGCCCCGTCCCGTTGTATCCACATGTGGCGCTGACGGTTTCGGTTGTGGCCGCGGTGATCGGAATGGCGATGACGGTGCTGTGGTTGAGTGGGTGGCCCACTCGGCGCCAGTCGATTTTCTACATCATGACCGGCACGGTCTCCATTGGCGGTGGCTGCCTGTGGCAGCCCCAGCCGCTCGTCGGCCTGATGGCGTGCTCGGCGCTGTCGGTGACAGGCGGCTACATCGCGTTCTTCCACACCTCCAAGCTCATGACGCTCAACTTCTGCGCGGCCAGCGCGATCGGCGCCTGGCAAGCGGTGCGCCTGGCCGCCACCGGGCAGGCCGTGCTGGCCTTCACCGGCTACTTCCTGGTGCTGGAACTCAACGTGGTCGTCCCGCTCGCCATCCAGGTCGTGGTGCGCGCCCTGTGGGTGGATCTCTCGCGGGCCAACCGCGACCCGCTGACCGGCTTGCTGAACCGGCGCGCCTGCGACCGGGCGATCGTCGGCCGGATGCTCGCCGGCGCCCACCACATGTTCCTGGCGGTGGCGATGGTCGACCTGGACCGCTTCAAAGAGCTCAACGACACCCGCGGGCACGCCGCCGGCGATGAGGCGCTCATCGAGGTGGCGGGCACCCTGACGACCGCCTGCGGTGAGACGGCCATCGTCGGGCGCGTCGGCGGGGAGGAATTCTTGGTCGCCGACATCGTCACCGCCGAACAATTGCCGGAGTGGGGCCGACAGCTCTGTGACGCGATCGCCGCGATGGATACGTCGGTGACCGCCAGCGTCGGAATCGCCACCCTGGCGTTGCGCAGCGTCGTCTCGGACTATGCCGAGCACTCATTCCACCAACTGGTCGCCCAGGCCGACACCGCGATGTATGAAGCCAAACGGTGCGGCGGCAACCAGAGTCGCCACCGTCAGGTGGCGGTCTGAGCCCGCCGAAGACCTACTGAGCGGGTGGAGCGACGTCGACGAGTGACGCCAAGCGGGTGGGACGCTCGTGCCCGCGCAGGGTGACCGTGTCGCCCAACGACCAACGGGCCCGCTCTTTTTCGCTTGCTCCCTCGATGGCGTCGGCCGTCGCCAGCAGACGGTTGGTGTGTGACTTGGCGAGCTCGCACAGCCGCGCCGCCTCGTTGACCGGCTCACCGATCACGGTGTATTCGAATCGTTCTTTGGCGCCGACATTTCCGGCAATGACCTGACCCGCCGCCACACCGATGCCGGCCTCGAGGTCGGACATCTCGTCGGCCAGCCGTTCGGCGATGCACCGCGCGGCGGCCAAGGCCGCATCTTCGGGACTATCCAGCCGGTTCGGCGCACCGAAGATCGCCAGCGACGCGTCGCCCTCGAATTTGTTGACCAGCCCGCAGTAGCGGTCCACCTCCTCGACGACGATCGCGAAGAAACGGTTCAGCACCGCAACGACTTCGGCCGCAGGTTGGCTCGTCACCAGCTGCGTCGAACCCACGATGTCGATGAAGACGACGGCCACGTGGCGTTCCTCGCCGCCCAGCTTCGGCCGTTCGCGTTCCGCGGCCAGCGCGACCTCACGCCCGACATGGCGGCCGAACAGATCGCGCACACGTTCGCGCTCGCGCAGGCCGTCGACCATCGTGTTGAAACCGCGTTGCAGCTCGCCGAGTTCGGTGCCGTCGAACACCACGAGGTCCCCGCGCAGATCGCCCCGCTCGACGCGCGCGAGCGCCGCACGGACCACCCGCACGGGCGTCGCGGTGAGCCAGGCCAGGATCCACATCAGGACGCATCCGAAGATCAATGGCGCCATCGACACGATCAAAACCGCCACCGCGAACTGCGTCTGGGTCAGATTGCGCAGCACCAGCTCGAAAAAAGCCAGCATCATGATCCCGATGACGGGCACGGCCGAGCCGAGGAACCAGACCACCATCGTCCGGCCCATGATGCCCGCCGCGAACCGCCGCGGCGGTGGCCCCGCCTCGAGCGCCTGGGCGGCCACGGGACGCAGCGCGAACTCCGCGAGCAGATAGCTAGCGGTGGCGACCACCACCCCGCAAAAGCTCACGACGAGAAGGAACCGCGGGATGAACTGGGTGTTGGCCAAGCCGAACAGCGTCGTCAGCAGTATCGTCCCGACGCCCCACAAGACGAGGTCGACAAGCGCGATGCGCCACGGGGCCACAAAGGTGTTCCGCTCGTCCTCGGCAGTCGGCGTGCGCTCCTCGATCGCCCAGCGCAGCGCGATCACGGTCCGGCGGGTGATCCAATACGTGCCCCACGCCGAGGCCGCCACGATGTAGGCCGGTGAAGCCCCGAAGGTGATCCACGCCGGCGCGTCGTCGAACACGCTCGGCACCGGAATGGCGACGGTCACCAAAAACAGGGCGACGGCCACGCCGATCAGGTTCGCCCCCAGCACCAGCACCGTCATGATGATCTGGATGCGCACCCGGCGACGCCCCTGGCTCTCCGACACCCGCCCGAGCAGCAGGGAGCCGTAGGCCGGCGTCTTCGGCAGACGGCCGCTCTGACGGGTGACGCGCTCGAGCACCCGGCCTATTCGTTGCGCCAAAGACCTGTTGGCCGACATGGTGGCGTCAGCCTAATTTGTCGGCCACGCTCTAAGGTGAGTCGGGTGCGTCTAGTGATCGCTCAATGCACCGTTGACTACGTCGGCCGGCTCACCGCGCATCTGCCCTCCGCGCGCAGGCTGTTGCTGTTCAAGGCCGATGGGTCGGTCAGTGTGCACGCCGACGACCGCGCCTACAAGCCGCTGAATTGGATGAGCCCGCCATGCTGGCTGACCGAGCAGCCCGGTGATCCCGCGCCGGTGTGGGTCGTCGAAAACAAGGCGGGCGAACAACTGCGCATCACCGTCGAGGAGATCGAACACGACTCCAGCCACGATCTCGGCGTCGACCCGGGGCTGGTCAAGGACGGCGTCGAAGCCCACCTGCAGGCGCTGCTCGCCGAGCACGTGCAGCTGCTGGGCGAGGGGTACACCCTGGTACGTCGCGAATACATGACCGCCATTGGCCCGGTCGATCTGTTGTGCCGCGACGAACGCGGCGGCTCGGTGGCGGTGGAGATCAAGCGGCGCGGCGAGATCGACGGTGTCGAGCAGCTCACTCGCTACCTCGAGCTGCTCAACCGGGACACCCTGTTGGCGCCGGTGCAAGGGGTCTTCGCGGCTCAGCAGATCAAGCCGCAGGCGCGCACCCTCGCCGTCGATCGCGGGATCCGTTGCCTCACATTGGATTACGACAAGATGCGTGGCATGGATAACGACGAGTACCGGCTGTTCTGACGGCCCGTCACTAAACTGATCGCATGTCTCGGCGCCGCACCCCGCCACGTAGGCAGCGGCCGGTGGCGCCGCCGCCGGCGCTGCGCCGGGTGGAGGTCGGTCCCGACGGCCACGAGTACGAGGTTCGTCCTGTCGCGGCGGCCCGCGCGGTCAAGACCTATCGGTGCCCCGGTTGCGATCACGAAATCCGCTCCGGCTCAGCGCATCTGGTGGTGTGGCCGATCGATACGGCGCTCGGGGGCGGCGCGGGTCACGTCGAGGACCGCCGGCATTGGCACACGCCGTGCTGGGCGCACCGGACTACCCGCGGTCCCACCAGGAAGTGGTCTTAAAGGATCGGGTCTCAGGCGGCCGGTTCGACGAGCTCGATCAGCACGCCGCCGCCGTCCTTGGGGTGGATGAAGTTGATCCGGGAGTTTGCCGTGCCGCGACGGGGCGCGTCGTAGATCAACCGCACGCCTTGCTCGCGGAGCCGCTCGACCATGGTGTCGAGGTCGCTGACCCGAACGGCCATCTGCTGGATGCCCGGCCCGCGCTTGTCGAGGAACTTCGCGATCGTCGAGGAGTCGTCGATCGGGGCCATCAACTGGATCTGTGCGGTGCCCGCCGGGGCGCCCCGCACCGCCAGCATGGCTTCGCGGATTCCCTGCTCCTCGTTGACTTCCTCGTGCACCAGGATCATGCCGAGGTGGTCGTGGTACCAGTCGATGGCGGCGTCCAGGTCGGCGACTGCGATGCCGACGTGATCGATCGCCGTCACCAGCGAGGTGGCCAGGATCTGACGGGCGTCAACTTGATCGGTCGTCATCACATAACGGTAACCTGGCGGCAAAGATTGCGCTTCTCCGGGAGGCCGAAAGGGCCGTCGGGGGAGCGCCTAGCAGGCCTTAGGAGATAGTCATGACGACGTCGGTGATCGTTGCTGGAGCACGCACACCCATCGGCAAGTTGATGGGTTCGCTGAAGGATTTTTCGGGCAGCGATCTGGGTGCCATCGCGATCGCCGGCGCGCTGGAGAAGGCCAATTTGCCGGCCTCCGCCGTCGAGTACGTGATCATGGGCCAGGTGCTGACGGCCGGGGCGGGTCAGATGCCCGCACGCCAGGCGGCCGTGGCGGCGGGCATCGGCTGGGATGTTCCGGCGCTGACGATCAACAAGATGTGCCTGTCCGGAATCGACTCCATCGCGCTGGCCGACCAGCTGATCCGCGCCGGGGAGTTCGACGTGGTGGTGGCCGGTGGTCAGGAGTCCATGTCCAAGGCGCCCCACCTGCTGATGGACAGCCGCTCGGGCTACAAGTACGGCGACGTCACGGTGCTGGACCACATGGCCTACGACGGCCTGCATGACGTGTTCACCGATCAGCCGATGGGCGCGCTCACCGAGCAGCGCAACGACGTCGACAAGTTCACCCGCGCCGAGCAGGACGAGTTCGCTGCGGGTTCGCACCAGAAGGCGGCCGCGGCGTGGAAGGACGGCGTCTTCACCGACGAGGTGGTGCCCGTCAACATCCCGCAACGCAAGGGTGATCCGCTGCAGTTCACCGAGGACGAGGGCATCCGCGCCAACACCACGGCGGAGTCGCTGGCCGGCCTCAAGCCGGCGTTTCGCCGCGATGGCACCATCACGGCCGGTTCGGCCTCCCAGATCTCCGACGGCGCGGCGGCGGTGGTGGTGATGAGCAAGGCCAAGGCGCAAGAGCTGGGACTGAGCTGGCTGGCCGAGATCGGCGCCCACGGTGTGGTGGCCGGACCGGACTCCACGCTGCAGTCGCAGCCGGCCAACGCGATCAAGAAGGCGATCAGCCGCGAGGGCATCTCGGTTGACCAGCTCGATGTCGTGGAGATCAACGAGGCGTTTGCCGCGGTCGCGCTGGCCTCGACCCGCGAGCTGGGCGTCGATCCCGACGTCGTCAACGTCAACGGCGGTGCGATCGCGGTCGGGCATCCCATCGGGATGTCGGGAGCGCGCATCACCCTGCACGCGGCTCTGGAATTGGCCCGGCGCGGGTCCGGCTACGCCGTCGCGGCGCTGTGTGGGGCCGGCGGGCAGGGCGACGCCCTGATTCTGCGGGCAGGTTAGCCAGGGGCCGCGGCTCCCAGCGAGGTTGCTGGCACGCCGCGGCAGCAAAAGTTTTGTGATCTTCGTCATACAGGCCGATCACACCCCATTTTTGCGGCGATTCGCGGTCCCGACGAACCCGTGCCCGAGCGCCGCTGCCACCGGGTGGAGCGGTAGCCCGCGCGCATGACAAACTTGACGACGTGACGCGTCCGCGACCTTCCATCGGCCCCGCACTGACCGGCGCTGTCGATCTGTCCGGTCTCAAGCAGCGCGCCCAGTCGCCCCCTCCCGGGGGACCCGCGCCGTCGTCCGGCGAGGGCGGCGGCATCACCGCGGTCACCGAGGCCAACTTCGAGGCCGAGGTTCTGCTCCGATCCGAGGAAGTGCCGGTCGTCGTCCTGCTGTGGTCCCCGCGCAGCGACGCGTGCGTCCAGCTGCTCGACACGCTGTCAGGACTGTCGGGCCAGGACAACGGCAAGTGGTCGCTCACGACCGTCAACGTCGATGTCGCGCCCAGGGTCGCGCAGATCTTCGGTGTCGACGCGGTCCCGACCGTGGTGGCGCTGGCGGCCGGGCAGCCGATCTCGAGTTTCCAAGGCGTGCAGCCGACCGAGCAACTGCGCGGCTGGCTGGATCAAATCCTTTCCGCGACTGCCGGGAAGCTAAGGGGGGCAACGGGTTCCGGCGAACCCGACGTCGTCGACCCCGAGCTGGCGGCGGCCCGCCAACAGCTGGAGGACGGCGACTTCGAGTCCGCCAAGGCGTCCTATCAGTCGATCCTGGACGCCAACCCGGCCAGCGCGGAAGCCAAAGGTGCGATCCGCCAAATCGACTTCCTGACACGCGCGACCGCGCAACGCCCGGACGCCGTCGCTGTCGCCGACGCCGCGCCCAGCGACATCGAAGCCGCCCTCGCGGCCGCCGACGTGCAGATCCTCAATCAGGACGTCGCCGCCGCCTTCGAGCGCCTGATCGCGTTGGTGCGCAGCACATCCGGCGATGATCGCGCGTTGGTGCGCACCCGCCTGGTGGAGCTGTTCGAACTCTTCGACCCGGCAGATCCCGAGGTCGTCGCCGGGCGACGCAACCTCGCCAACGCGCTGTACTAAGGCGAATTCAGCTCAGCGAACGTCGAGTTGTTGGGGCAACCAGCGCGGCGGTTTCACGCGGTGTTTGCAACAGCGGGTGGTTTTGACGGGTTGGAGAGTAGTTCGTCGAGGGCTTCGGCGGGGGTTTTCCAGCCCAGTGTTTGGCGGGGCCGGTTGTTGAGTTTGGCGGCGACGTAGTCGAGGTAGTCGGCGGGAAACGCGGATAGGTCGGTGCCTTTAGCAAAGTATTGGCGCAGCAGTCCGTTGGTGTTTTCGTTGGTGCCGCGCTGCCACGGTGAGTGGGGGTCGCAAAAGTAGATATCCAGTTGGGCGGCCTCGGCGATGGCGATGTGGTTGGCCATTTCTTTGCCTTGATCCCAGGTCAGTGTTTTGCGCAGGATTGCCGGCAGCTGCGCCATTTTGGCCACGATGGCCTCCTGCAGCGCCAGCGCTGTGTGGTCCTCAGGCAGGTGCAGCAGCATCACGAACCGCGTCATCCGCTCCACCACGGTGCCGATCGCCGAGGCCGATGCGGCGCTGCCCAGGATCAGATCGCCCTCCCAATGCCCGGGTACGGCGCGGTCTTCGACCTCGGGTGGGCGCTCGCTGATGTTGACCATGTTCGGGATGCGGCCGCGGCGCTGATCGGCGCGGCGCTGGGGTTTGCGCAGTGCACGCCCGGTGCGCAGGCAGCTGTGCAACTCGCGGCGCAAGTTCCCTTTGCCCTGAACGTAAATCGCTTGATAGATCGTCTCGTGGGACACCCGCATCTCCGCCTCGTCGGGAAAATCCATCACCAGCCGCTGAGCAATCTGGGTGGGACTGTGCTGGTCTTGCAACCGAGTCTGCACCTCATCATGCAGCCGCTGGTTGGTGGCCAGCTTGCCCGGTTTGGGCCGGCGAGCCCGCTCCCGGGCGCGCGCATGGGCCTTACTCGCGCGATAACGCGGCCGGGGATCCCACCCGCCGCGCCATCGGGCGCCGAATCGATACCGCGCCCGGTAGCGCCCGCGGCACCACCCATTGCGGTTGATCTCACGCATCACCGTCGTTGGGTGACGACCCAACCGATTCGCGATGTCACGGATCGACTCGCCACGGGCCACACCGTCCTGGATCTCTTCGCGCTCCTCATAGCTCAGCCGAGGCCGCGAGCGGGGCCCAACTGCTGGAAACTTTGGTCTCACCCCGCCAGCATCAGCAAACCATTGCTGACCACTGGACATCGACACGCCGACAGCCACCCCGGCCTCACCGGGCGACATTCCCTCCTTGATGTGATCCCAAAACCGACGGCCCAACCATGACAACGACGACGGACGCACAACAACTCCTCATCTAGAAGCTGTTGCATTCACCCCCTGAAGGGAAGCGCCGTAATCGCGTAACGAGTCGACGGTCGGCGCGGTAATCAGCCCAAATCCGGTTCCAGCCACAGGGCCGACGTGGGCGGCAACACCAACACCGCCGACGCCGGGCGACCGTGCCACGGGTCTTCGGTGGCGTCGACGCCGCCCAGGTTGCCGACTCCCGTGCCGTTGTAGATGGTGGCGTCGGTGTTGAGCACCTCGCGCCACCGGCCGGCCGACGGCAGGCCTAGTCGGTAACCGCCGTGTTCGGCACCGGCGAAATTGAACACGCACGCCATCACCGAGCCGTCCTTGCCGTAACGCAGGAAGCTCAAGACGTTGTTGCCCGAGTCGTTGGCGTCGATCCAGGAGTAGCCGTCGGGGACGGTGTCCTGGCTCCACAGCGCCGGGTGGCTGCGGTAGATGTCGTTGATGTCGCGCACCATGCGCAGGACGCCGTTTGAGAATCCCTGCTCGTCGAGCTGCCACCAATCCAGACCGCGCTCCTCGGACCACTCGGCGCGCTGGCCGAATTCCTGGCCCATGAACAACAATTGCTTGCCCGGATGCGCCCACTGGTAGGCGAGCAGGCTGCGCAGACCGGCGGCCTTGACGTGATTGTTGCCGGGCATCCGGCCCCACAGCGTCCCCTTGCCGTGGACCACCTCGTCGTGGCTGATCGGCAGCACGTAGTTCTCGCTGAACGCATACAGCATCGAGAACGTCATCTCATGGTGGTGATAGCTCCGATAGATCGGATCGCGGCTGATGTAGTCGAGCGTGTCATGCATCCAGCCCATGTTCCACTTCATCGAAAAGCCAAGGCCGCCAAGGTTTGTCGGCCGGGTGACGCCGGGCCACGAGGTCGACTCCTCGGCGATGGTGACGATGCCGGGGGCGCTCTTGTGCGCGGTGGCGTTCATCTCCTGCAGAAACTGGACGGCCTCCAGGTTTTCCCGCCCGCCGTAGATGTTCGGGGTCCAGCCGCCTTCGGGGCGTGAGTAATCCAGGTACAGCATCGAGGCGACGGCGTCCACCCGTAGGCCGTCGATGTGGAATTCCTCGAGCCAGAACAAGGCGTTGGCCACCAGGAAGTTGCGCACTTCCCGACGGCCGAAGTCGAAAACATAAGTGCCCCAGTCGAGTTGCTCACCGCGCTGAGGGTCGGAGTGCTCGTAGAGCGGGGTGCCGTCGAAGCGGGCAAGCGCCCACGCGTCCTTCGGGAAGTGTGCGGGCACCCAGTCCACCAGCACGCCGATGCCGGCCTGGTGCAGGGCGTCGACCAGGCCCCGGAATTCGTCCGGGGTGCCGAACCGCGACGTCGGCGCGTAATACGACGTCACCTGGTATCCCCAGGATCCGGCGAAGGGGTGTTCGGCGACCGGCAGCAACTCGACGTGGGTGAAACCGTGTTCCACAACGTAATCCGTCAGCTCGCGGGCCAACTGGCGATAGTTGAGCCCGGGTCGCCACGACCCCAGGTGAACCTCGTAGGTGCTCATCGGCTCGAACACCGGGTTGCGCCCGGCGCGCGCCGTCATCCAGTCCGCGTCTTCCCAGGTGTACTTGCTGCGCGTCACCCGGGAGGCGGTGTGCGGAGGTACCTCGGTGGCAAATGCCATGGGGTCGGCGCGCTCGGTCACCACGCCGTCGGCGCCGTGGACGCGGAACTTGTACAGCCCCTCGAGGGGAAAACCGGGCCAGAACAGCTCCCACACACCCGACGAGCCCAACACCCGCATCGGGGCTTCGTTGCCGGTCCAGCCGTTGAACTCGCCGATCAGGCTGACGCCCTTGGCGTTGGGCGCCCACACCGCGAAGGACACCCCGTTGACGACGCCGTCGGCCGTGGTGAACGAGCGGGGGTGTGCGCCAAGGACTTCCCAGAGTCGCTCGTGGCGCCCTTCGGCGAACAGGTGAAGATCGACCTCGCCCAGGGTGGGCAGGAAACGGTATGCGTCGGCGACGACGTGCGGGTCAGAACCCTCGTAGGTGATCTGGAGCCGGTAGTCGATCAGGTTGGTGAAGGGCAACGCCACGGCGAACAGGCCGGCCTCGACGTGCTGCATCGGAAATCGGTCGTCGCCCACGAGCGCGACGACTTCCACCGCGTGCGGCCGGTATGCCCGGATGACGGTGTGGTCGCCGTACTCGTGGGCGCCCAGCATGCCGTGCGGGTTGTAGTGTGCGCCGGCGACCAGGCGCGACAGGTCGGCAGGATCGGGCGCCAGGTGCGTCCGCGCGAGTTGGTCGGCTTGGCTCATGTCCCTTTCGCCTCCGGTCCGTTTCATGTCCTGTCTCAATGCCTGCGCAGCAGCGTCATTCGAGCGTCATGCGGCACTAGCGGCATGTTGATGATGTGTGCGACCGCCTGCCCAGGATCGATGCGAACGTAATTGGCCTGCCCCCATTGGAATTCCTGGCCGGTAATCTCGTCGCGCACCCAAAACCGCTCGTAGGGCTCCATACCCAGTGCGGCCATATCTAAAAACAGGGTCGCTTCCTCGGGGCCGAACGCGTTGAGCGTCACCACCACCAACACGCAGTCGCCGGTGGCCGGATCGAACTTGCTGTAGGCCATCAATGCGTCGTTGTCCACGCTGTGGAAGTGGATGGTGCGCAGCTGCTGCAACGCGGGGTGCAGGCGGCGAATCGCGTTGAGCTGCGTGATGAACGGCTCGAGCGAGCGTCCTTCGGCGAGCGCACCCGCGAAATCGCGGGGCCGCAATTCGTACTTCTCCGAGTCCAGGTACTCCTCGCTGCCTTCCCGTACCGCGCGGTGCTCGAACAACTCGTACCCCGAATACACGCCCCAGGCGGGGCCCATCGTCGCTGCCAGTACCGCACGGATGGCGAACATCCCGGGCCCGTTGTGCTGCAGGATGGCGTGCAGGATGTCGGGGGTGTTGACGAACAGGTTG
The DNA here is from genome assembly GCF_976985695.1 of Mycobacterium sp. NTMscope_MAC_269. Classification (NCBI taxonomy): domain Bacteria; kingdom Bacillati; phylum Actinomycetota; class Actinomycetes; order Mycobacteriales; family Mycobacteriaceae; genus Mycobacterium; species Mycobacterium sp. NTMscope_MAC_269. Next base: position 2,837,863 of record NZ_OZ335668.1, on the reverse strand, counting down.
GGCCGACGGAAATCGGCCAAAGCGGCGATGTCGTCACCGAATTCGGTCAGCTCCCACTTCGCCGTGCGCCAGGTGAAGTAGCTGTAGGACTGGGTGAACCCCAGTTTGGCCAGCCCGTACTGGCGGGCCGGCGGCGTGAAGGCCTCGGAGAGAAACAGCACATCGGGGTCGATGGCCTTCACCGCGGCGATCAACCACGCCCAGAAGTCCGGTGGCTTGGTGTGCGGGTTGTCGACGCGAAAGACCTTGACGCCGTGGTCCATCCAATGCCGGACCACGCGCAGCACCTCGTCGTAGAGGCCGGCCGGGTCGTTGTCGAAGTTGATCGGGTAGATGTCCTGGTACTTCTTCGGCGGGTTCTCCGCGTAGGCGATGGTGCCGTCGGGCAATTCGGTGAACCAGTTGCGATGGTTTCGCGCCCAAGGGTGGTCCGGTGCGCATTGCAGCGCCAGATCGAGCGCCACCTCCATGCCCAACTTGCGTGTGGCGGCGACGAACGCGTCGAAGTCGGCGATGGTGCCCAAATCCGGGTGGACGGCGTCGTGGCCGCCCTCGTCACTCCCGATCGCCCAGGGGGAACCCACATCTCCGGGAGCGGCGGTCGGGGAATTGTTGCGCCCCTTGCGATGTACCCTGCCGATCGGATGGATCGGCGGCAGGTAGACGATGTCGAATCCCATGGCCGCGATCCGCGGGAGCGCGGCGGTCGCCGTGGCGAAGGTGCCGTGCACCGGGTTGCCGTCGGCGTCCCATCCGCCGGTCGAGCGGGGAAACATCTCATACCAGGAGCCGAACCGGGCCAACGGCCGATCGACCCAGACGCTGTACTGCTCGCCGCGAGTGACGAAATCGCGGAGCGGGTAGTCCGCCAGGATTTCCTCGATCTCGGGCCCCAGCGCCGGCGCGGTTCGGGTGACCGGGTCCCCGGGCGCGCGGAGTGCCGCAGCGGCGGCCAGCAACGGCTCGCGCCGGGCGCGCGGCACCTCGGTCGCGGCACGTTCGAACAACCCCGCGCCGACCAGCAGATCGTTGGACAACTCCTTCTCGCCCTGCCCGGCGTCCAGTTTGGCGACCAACCCGTGTCGCCAGGAGTGAATCGGGTCGCCCCACCCGTCGACGCGGAAGGTCCACAGCCCGACCTGGTCGGGCGTGAACTGGCCGTGGAACACATAGGGCTCCAGGCCCATCGTCATCGGCAGCGCCAGCGGCTTGATCCGTTGTTGGTCGACCTTGCCGTCGCGGTCGGTGACCGGCTTTGCCGGGGCCTGAACCGCTTTGACTCGCCGCGTCTCCGTCACCTGCGGATAGCCGGGCCCGAGGTAGCGCACGACCAGGGTTGCGGCCACGGCCTCGTGGCCTTCTCGCCATACTGCGGCGCTGACGGGCACGACCTCGCCGACTACGGCTTTCGCGGGAAACGCGCCACAGGAAACGACCGGCTGGACGTTATCGATCTCGACACGACCGGGCACCACCACTCCGTTCGATTTGCCCGGTCCCTCTGCGCCCCGCTTAGCGGGCCGCAATCGTCACCGGGGCGATCCGATTGTGTGCGGCCAGTCCGGCGTGTGCTGCGTGCGGAATGCCGCTCGTCGGGAAACTTCCTGTCGTGGGGAACTTTCTGTGCGGGGAAGCATCGTTGCGACCCCGATAACTAACCGATACCCACCCTAGTCTTCGGTCACACCCCGCCAAGGACAGCGAGCGAAAAGCGGTCTTTCCCGCCGCCGTGCGCGGGCTGGAATCCTCAGTAAGGTAGGGACGCGTGAAAGCCCTCCGCCGGTTTACCGTCCGTGCTCACCTTCCCGAGCGTTTGACCGCGCTGGACCAGCTCTCGACCAACCTGCGGTGGTCGTGGGACAAGCCGACCCAAGATTTTTTCGCGACCATCGACCCGGACCTGTGGCAGCGGTGCGGCAGCGATCCGGTGGCGTTGCTGGGCGCGGTCAACCCGGCGCGGCTCGACGAGTTGGCGATCGATGAGGCGTTCCTTCGCCGGCTCGACGAGCTGACCGCCGATCTGGACGACTACCTCAGCCGTCCGCTGTGGTACCAGCAACAGCAAGAACACGGTGCGGAAATGCCTGCCGCCGTCGCCTACTTCTCGATGGAATTCGGCATCGCCGAAGTCCTGCCCAACTATTCCGGCGGACTGGGCATCCTCGCCGGTGACCACCTGAAGTCCGCGTCGGATCTGGGGGTGCCGTTAGTGGCGGTCGGCCTGTATTACCGCTCCGGCTACTTCCGGCAGTCGCTGACCGCCGACGGGTGGCAGCACGAGACCTATCCGTCGCTGGACCCGCAGGGGCTGCCGTTGCGGCTGCTGACCGACGCCACCGGCGAACCCGCCCTGGTTGAGCTGATGCTGCCGGATTCCGCGCAGTTGCACGCCCGGATCTGGGTCGCGCAGGTGGGCAGGGTCCCGCTGCTCCTGCTCGATTCCGACGTCCCCGAGAACGAGCACGATCTGCGCGGCGTCACCGACCGCCTGTACGGGGGCGATCAAGAACACCGGATGCGCCAGGAGATCCTCGCCGGCATCGGCGGCGTGCGGGCGATCCGCGCCTACACCGCCATCCACGGCCTGCCCGCGCCCGAGGTGTTCCACATGAACGAGGGACACGCGGGGTTCCTGGGCGCGGAACGCATTCGCGAGCTGATGACGGGTCCGGGGCTGGACTTCGACACCGCGCTGGCGGTCGTGCGCTCGAGCACGGTGTTCACCACGCACACCCCGGTGCCCGCCGGCATCGACCGTTTCCCCATCGACATGGTGCGGCTGTACTTCGACGACCACCTCGGCGACGACGCGGGATCCGGCCGCGACGGCGCGGCGTCCGATGCCACGAGCGCGCCCGTGTTGCTGCCGGGGGTGCCGACGGCACGCATCCTGGCGCTCGGGGCCGAGGATGACCCGGCCAAGTTCAACATGGCCCACATGGGTCTGCGCCTGGCCCAGCGGGCCAACGGGGTCTCGTCGCTGCACGGCCGGGTGAGCCGGGCGATGTTCAACGACTTGTGGCCTGGATTCGACGGCGCCGAGGTGCCGATCGGGTCGATCACCAACGGAGTTCACGGGCGCACGTGGGCGGCGCCGCAGTGGTTGCAGTTGGGCCGTGAGCTGGCGGGGGCGGATTCGTTCAGCGATCCGGGGGTGTGGCTGCGCCTGCAGCAGGTCGATGCGGGTCACCTGTGGTGGATTCGTTCGCAATTGCGGGCACAGCTGGTCGACGACGTGCGGCGCCGGTTGCGCCGCTCATGGCTGGAGCGTGGCGCTTCGGACGCCGAATTAGGTTGGATAGCAACGGCTTTCGATCCGGAAGTGCTGACCATAGGGTTCGCTCGCCGGGTGCCGACGTACAAGCGGTTGACGCTGATGCTGCGCGATCCACATCGCCTGGAGCAGCTGCTGCTCGACAGCGAACGTCCGATCCAGCTGATCGTCGCCGGCAAGTCGCACCCGGCGGACGACGGTGGCAAGGCGTTGATCCAGCAGGTGGTGCGCTTCGCCGACCGGCCCGAGGTTCGGCACCGCATCGCGTTTCTGCCCGACTACGACATGTCGATGGCGCGGCTGCTGTATTGGGGCTGCGACGTCTGGCTGAATAACCCGCTGCGGCCGTTGGAGGCCTGCGGCACTTCGGGAATGAAGAGCGCCCTCAACGGCGGGCTGAACCTGTCCATCCGCGACGGCTGGTGGGACGAATGGTACGACGGCGAAAACGGTTGGGAGATACCGTCTGCCGACGGGGTGGCCGACGAGGAGCGCCGCGACGATCTGGAGTCCAGCGGCCTGTACACGCTGCTGGAAGAGGCCGTGGCGCCGAAGTTCTACGAGCGTGACGAACGCGGGGTGCCGCCGCGGTGGATCGAAATGGTGCGCCACACCGTACAGACGCTCGGCCCGAAGGTCCTGGCGTCGCGCATGGTGCGCGACTACGTCGAGCAGTACTACACGCCCGCGGCCCAATCGCTGCGCAGGACGGTCGCGCCCGCCGACGGCGCGGACGACGCGGCGGCTGGCGGCGAGTTCGGCGCCGCCCGCGAGGTGGCCGCCTATCGCCGGCGCGCGTACGGGGCATGGCCGAAGATCGTGATCACCGACGTCGACAGCACCGGCCTGCCGGACAGTCCCGTCCTCGGCTCCAAGCTGACCCTGACCGCTACCGTTCAGCTGGCCGGGCTGGCGCCCGACGAGGTCACGGTCCAGGCGGTGGTCGGCCGGGTCGACGCCAGCGATGCCCTGCTGGAACCGGTCACCGTCGAGATGTCGTACACCGGCACGGCCGAGGGCGGCAACCAGGTGTTCTCGACGACGACGCCGCTGCCGCTGGCGGGATCGGTCGGATACACCGTGCGCGTGCTGCCCCGCCATCCGATGCTGGCCGCCAGCAACGAGCTCGGCCTGGTCACCCTGGCCCGGTAAGCGGACCCGTTCAGGCCGACAGGCCTTCTTGCGGGTCCGAGGCGCCCCGCAGCCGCTGCAGCGCCTCGCGCACCTGCCCCCCGTTGGTGGTCTGCCAGAACGGCGGCAGCGAGGCCCGCAGGTAGCCGCCGTACCCCGCGGTGACCATGCGCGAGTCGAGCACCGCGACCACCCCGCGGTCGGTAACGCGGCGCAACAGCCGGCCGGACCCCTGCGCCAGCAGCAGCGCCGCGTGGCTGGCCGAGACGGCCATGAAGCCGTTGCCGCCGCGCGCGGCGACCGCGCGCTGGCGCGCCCCCAGCAGGGGGTCATCCGGGCGGGGGAACGGGATGCGGTCGATCAGCACCAGCGACAGCGACTGCCCGGGCACATCGACGCCCTGCCACAGCGACAACGTGCCGAACAGCGAGGTCTGCGGCTCGGCGCTGAACCGTTCGACCAGGGCCGACGTGCTGTCATCGCCCTGGCACAGCACCGGCGTCGACAGCCGTTCGCGCATGGCCTCGGCGGCCGCGCGGGCCGCCCGCATCGACGAGAACAGGCCCAGGGTGCGCCCGTCGGCCGCGGTGATGAGCTCGGCGATCTCGGTCAGCTGCTCGGCCGAGCCGATGCCGTCGCGCCCGGGCGGAGGCAGGTGCGCGGCCACGTACAGGATCCCGGCCTTGCCGTGCTGAAACGGCGACCCCACGTCCAGGCCGCGCCATCGCGCGTCGCCGTCGTCGCCCGTCGCGGCGGTGAGGCCCCACGCCGCGGCCATGGCGTCGAAAGAGCCGCCGATCGTCAGCGTCGCCGACGTCAACACCACGGTCGACCGTGAGAACACGCGCTGACGCAGCAGCCCGGCGACCGACAGCGGGGCCACCCGCAACACCGGGCGCGGTGAACCCCGGTTCTCCTCGTGTTCCAGCCACACCACGTCGGTGCGGTCGGGGATGGCCGGTCCGAACGACGCGAGCACCCGCGACGCGGTGTCCGAAATCTCGCTGAGCGCGGCGACGGCTTCCGCGCGCGCCGACGCCGCCTTGGCGTCATTGGTGGTGTCGATCGCCGAGCGCGCCGCGGTCGCGACGTCGCGCAGCGCGGTCAGATACGTCGCCATGTCCTCGTCGAGGCGGTCGATGCGTCCCGGCGTGCCGTCGTGGATCGCCGCGGCGAAGTTGGCGGTCGTCGCGTCGAGGCGCTGGATCAGCTCCGGGCCCACCAGCCGGCTGATCCGCCGCGAGGCCACCCCGAGCGCGGCCGACGTCAGCTCCGCGGTGGCCACCGAGGTCACCCGGTCCACCAACTCGTGTGCCTCGTCGACCACCAGCAGCGCATGCTCGGGCAGCACCGCGGATTCGGACACGGCGTCGATGGCCAGCAGCGCGTGGTTGGTGACCACCACGTCGGCGCGGCCGGCCAGGCCCCTGGCCCGCTCGGAGAAGCACTCGGTGCCGAACGGGCAGCGGGCCACCCCGAGGCATTCCCGCGCGGAAACGCTGACCTGAGACCAGGATCGGTCGGGGACGCCGGGTTTCAGATCGTCGCGGTCGCCGGAGTCGGTGGTCGACGCCCACTCGGTGAGCCGTTGCACGTCGCGGCCCAGCGTGCTGACCGCCATGGGGTTGAACAGTTCCTCTTGCGGCCGTCCGTCGGCGTCCTCACCGTCGGCCGCGCCACCATTGTGAATCTTATTGAGGCACAGATAGTTTCGTCGACCCTTGAGCAACGCGAACTGCGGGCGGCGCGGCAGTGCGTCGGCCAGCGCGTCGATGAGCCGGGGCAGATCGCGATCGACGAGCTGACGTTGCAGGGCGATGGTGGCCGTCGACACGACGACGGGGGAGTCGTCGCTCAGGGCATGCACGATCGCGGGCACCAGATAGGCGAGCGACTTGCCGGTGCCGGTGCCGGCCTGCACGACGAGGTGCTCGTCGGTGACGAAGGCCTGCGCCACCGCGGCGGCCATCTCCTGCTGGCCGCTGCGTTCACTGCCGCCCAGCGCGGCCACGGCGGTGGCCAGCAGCTCGGGCACGGACACGTCGGACGTGGTCACTCCCTCGGTCAGGTCCGGATCTGCGTCGTCGTGACCGCGGGTTCGCCATGCGACAAGTTCAAACCCTCCCACGGCAGACTGCGCAGCCCGGAAGCTACCAGCTCGCGCGCCGCGGCGAGGTTCGGTTTGGACACCAGCTCCCCACCGCGGACCAACGGGACGGTCAGCACCCGGGCCGGTTCGCCGACGTCGGGCTGACGGCCGGCCGGATACAGCACCTCCTCGGTGATGGTGCCGGTAGTGCGCGAGATACGCAGCGCCTCTTTGTGTCCGCCGTGGGATTCCTTGTGGCTGCTGCGCTTTTCCACCGCCAGGCCGTCCACCTCGACGAGCTTGTACACCATGTTCGCCGTCGGTGCGCCCGAGCCGGTCACCAGCGACGTGCCGACGCCATAACTGTCCACCGGCTCGGCGGCCAGCGCGGCGATCGAGAACTCGTCGAGGTCACCGGAGACCACGATGCGGGTCCCGGTGGCTCCCAGCTCATCGAGCTGCTGACGCACCTGGCGGGCCAGCACGCCCAGCTCGCCGGAATCGATGCGCACCGCGCCGAGCCCCGTGCCGGCAGCGGCCACCGCGTTGGCCACGCCGGTCGTCACGTCATAGGTGTCCACCAGCAGGGTGGTGTCGACGCCGAGCGCCTCAACCTGCGCCCGAAAGGCCGCCAATTCGGTCGATTCCGCGGGGGTGTCGGCGCGCGCGTGCAGCATCGTGAACGCGTGCGCGGAGGTGCCCTCGGCCGGTATTCCGTAGCAGCGCTGGGCCTCCAGGTTGGAGGACGCGGCGAAACCGGCGATGTAGGCGGCCCGGGCCGCGGCGACGGCCGCCTGCTCGTGGGTTCGCCGCGACCCCATCTCGATCAGCGGGCGGCCCCTGGCCGCGCTCACCATCCGCGCGGCGGCGGACGCGACCGCGGTGTCGTGATTGAAAACCGACAGCGCCAGCGTTTCGAGCACCACGCATTCGGCGAACGTCCCGCTGACCGACAGCACCGGGGATCCGGGGAAGTACAACTCGCCTTCGGCGTATCCGTCGATGTCGCCGCCGAACCGGAAATCACGCAAGTACCGCAACGTGTCTGGATCGAGGAATTGCCTGAGCGACTGGCAGGCCTCGTCATCGAACGTGAACCGGGGCAGCGCCTCGAGCAGCCGGCCGGTGCCCGCGACGACGCCGTAACGCCGCCCCGCGGGAAGGCGGCGGGCAAAAAGCTCGAAGGTGGTGCGGCGATTGGCGCTGCCGTCCCGCAGCGCCGCCGCCAGCATCGTCAACTCGTACTTGTCGGTCAGCAGCCCCGTGACGAGCGGGTCGTTCATTCCATAACGGTATCGGCTGCCCTGCGGGCTCGGTCACGTCGTCCATCCCTCGGTATCGTGTAGGCCATGGTTGTTATGTCAGCGCCCACTAAGCCGGGCACTACAGGACAACGCGAGTCCGCTCCGGTCGAGGTCACGGCGAGCCCCTGGGTCACGATCGTCTGGGACGACCCGGTCAACTTGATGACCTACGTGACCTACGTGTTCCAGAAGCTGTTCGGCTACAGCGAGCCGCACGCCACCAAACTGATGCTGCAGGTGCACAACGAAGGAAAGGCCGTGGTGTCCGCCGGGAGCCGGGAGTCCATGGAAGTCGATGTGTCCAAGCTGCACGCCGCCGGTTTGTGGGCGACGCTGCAGCAGGACCGCTGACGCTCGAGGCGCTGGCGATTCCCTGTGCGCAAATGGAAGCGCGTCGAGACCGCGAACGGTCCCCGGTTCCGGTCGGCCCTGGCGTCCCACGAGGCGGCGCTGCTCAAAAACCTGGCCACGGCGATGATCGGTTTGCTCGACGAGCGTGAATCATCTTCGCCGGCAGACGAACTCGAGGAAATCACCGGCATCAAGACCGGGAATGCCGAACCGCCGAAAGACCCCACCCTGCGCCGGCTGCTGCCCGACTTCTACCGAGACGACGACCAGGACACCGCGCCTCCCGATGCCGCGGACAGCCTGAACGCCGCGCTGCGCAGCCTGCACGAACCGGGCATCGTCGAAGCCAAACGCGTTGCGGCACAACGGTTACTGGACACGGTCCCCGAGGTCGGCGGCAAATTCGAGCTGAGCGAGGACGACGCGAACTGTTGGATCGGGGCCGTCAACGACATCCGGCTGACGTTGGGCGTCATGCTCGAGGTCGGACCGGAGGGCCCCGAGCAGTTGCCCGCCGATCATCCACTGGCCGTGCACTACGACGTCTATCAATGGCTCACCGTCCTGCAGGAGTACCTGGTGTTGGTGCTCATGGGGTCCCGGTGACCGCGATGGGCGCGATCACCGACGTCGCCGGAATCCGCGTGGGTCACTACCAACGATTGGACCCCGACGCCTCGTTGGGAGCGGGCTGGGCCTGCGGCGTCACCGTGGTGCTCCCGCCTCCGGGGACCGTCGGCGCGGTCGATTGCCGCGGCGGGGCCCCCGGCACCCGGGAGACCGACCTGCTGGACCCGGCCAACACCGTGCGGTTCGTGGACGCGGTGCTGCTCGCCGGGGGCAGCGCCTACGGCCTGGCCGCCGCCGACGGCGTCATGCGGTGGCTCGAAGAACAGGAACGCGGCGTGGCAATGGGTGAGGGCGTCGTGCCCATCGTGCCGGCAGCGGTGATCTTCGATCTCCCCGTCGGTGGCTGGCAGTGCCGCCCGAGCGACGAATTCGGCTACCTCGCCTGCGCGGCCGCCGCGCAAGAAGGCGCCGACGGTGCGGCGATGGGCGTCGGGAACGTCGGCGCCGGGGTGGGGGCCCGGGCGGGAGCGCTCAAGGGCGGTGTCGGGAGCGCCTCGACCACACTGCCGAGCGGTGTGACCGTCGGCGCGGTGGCCGTGGTGAACTCCGCGGGCGAAGTCGTCGACCGGGCCACCGGTTTGCCGTGGATGGCGGACCTGATCGAGGCGTTCGGACTCCGGCCGCCGCCGCCCGAGCAGATCGATGCGCTCGCCCAGCTGCCGTCCCCGTCGGACCCGTTGGACAACCCGCTCAACACCGTCATCGCGGTCGTCGCCACCGACGCCGCCCTGAGCCCCGCGGCGTGCCGCCGGGTGGCAATCTCGGCCCACGACGGCCTGGCCCGCAGCATCCGGCCGGCGCACACGCCGGTCGATGGCGACACGGTGTTCGTCCTGGCCACCGGGGCGGTCGAGGTTGACCCCCCGTCGTCCGGTCCGAACCCAGTGCCGGCCGCGTTCTCCCCGGAGACGCGACTGGTCACCGAGGTCGGCATCGCGGCCGCCGATTGCCTGGCGCAAGCGGTGCTGGGCGGTGTGCTGGCCGCCGAATCCATCGCCGGGATACCGAGCTACCGCGACGTGCTGTCCGGCGCGTTCGGCCGATGAGGAATCCGCCCGCCGCGCCGGTAGCCTTGACGATGCTGGAAACGCGCTGGAAGGGCCGCCATGGGTAAGACCGCTCCGAGGGCGTCCGGCGCCCGGGCGACGAAGCGGTCCACTGCGGCGGTGGGCGCCGCCACGATCCTCACGTTCGTCGTGCTGCTCTATTTCGTTGAGCTGATCGACCAGATGACCCGGCATTCGCTGGACGCCAACGGCATCCGGCCGCTGGAGGTCGACGGCCTGTGGGGCATCGTCTTCTCCCCGCTGCTGCACGCGAGCTGGGAGCACCTGATGGCCAACACCGCGCCGCTGCTGGTGCTGGGATTCCTCATGACGCTGGCGGGGCTGTCCCGGTTCGTCTGGGCGACCGCCATCGTGTGGATCGTGGGTGGCTTCGGCACCTGGCTCATCGGCGACGTCGGCAGCAGCTGCGGCCCCACCGACCACATCGGGGCTTCCGGCCTGATTTTCGGCTGGCTGGCCTTCCTGTTGGTGTTCGGGATCTTCGTCCGTCGAGTGTCCAACATCATCATCGGGCTGGTCGTGATGTTCGCCTACGGCGGCGTCCTGCTGGGCGCCATGCCGGTGCTCGGAGTCTGCGGTGGCGTGTCCTGGCAGGGTCATTTGTGCGGGGCGATCGCCGGCGTGATGGCCGCCTATTGGTTGTCCGCGCCGGAACGCAAGGCCCGGACGGGAAAGGCGGCCGGCGCCGCGTCGCCGCGCCCCAAGACATGAGCGCAGCGCTGGCGCCCGTCGGGGTTTTCGACTCCGGGGTCGGGGGATTGACCGTCGCGCGGGCGATCATCGACCAACTGCCGGACGAGGACATCATCTACGTCGGCGACACCGGCCACGGGCCCTACGGCCCGCTGACCATCCCCGAAGTCCGGGCGCACGCGTTGGCCATCGGGGACGACCTCGTTGGGCGCGGAGTCAAGGCGTTGGTCATCGCCTGCAACACGGCATCGGCGGCCTGCCTGCGCGACGCCCGCGAGCGCTACGACGTGCCCGTCGTCGAGGTGATCCTGCCCGCGGTGCGCCGCGCCGTCGCGACCACACGCAACGGGCGCATCGGCGTCATCGGCACCCAGGCGACCATCAACTCGCACGCCTATCAGGACGCCTTCGCCGCCGCCCGCGACACCGAGATCACCGCGGTGGCCTGCCCGCGGTTCGTCGACTTCGTCGAGCGCGGCGTGACCAGTGGGCGTCAGGTGCTCGGTCTGGCCGAGGGCTACCTGGAGCCGCTGCAGCGCGCGCAGGTGGACACGCTGGTGCTCGGTTGCACGCACTACCCGCTGTTGTCGGGACTCATCCAGTTGGCGATGGGTGAGCACGTGACGCTGGTGTCCAGCGCGGAGGAAACTGCCAAGGAAGTCGTTCGGGTGCTCACCGAACGGGACCTGCTTCGGCCCCATGACGCGTCGCCCGCGACCCGTGTCTTCGAAGCCACCGGCGACCCCGACGCCTTCACCACATTGGCGGCCCGATTCCTCGGTCCCGCCGTGTCCGGAGTCCGGCCCGTTCATCAGGTGCGCATTGATTGACCACCGGGCGAGATTCTCGTCACACCAATGCGGCCATGTTTTCGTCATGGTCCTATCGGGCATGGCACAGTAGTGTCCGTGCGAATAACCGTGCTCGGCTGCTCGGGCAGCGTGGTGGGTCCGGATTCGCCTGCGTCGGGTTATCTGCTCCGGGCACCGGACACTCCGCCGTTGGTCATCGATTTCGGCGGGGGTGTCCTCGGCGCGCTGCAGCGCTATGCCGACCCCGGTTCCGTGCACGTGTTGTTGTCCCATTTGCACGCCGACCACTGCCTGGATTTGCCCGGACTGTTCGTGTGGCGGCGCTATCACCCGACGCGCCCGCTCGGTAAGGCCTTGCTGTACGGCCCCGGCGACACCTGGTCGCGGCTGGGCGCGGCGTCCTCACCGTACGGCGGTGAGATCGATGACTGTTCGGACATCTTCGACGTGCGTCACTGGGTCGACGGTGAGCCGGTGACGATCGGCGCGCTGACGGTGACGCCGCGGGTGGTCGCTCACCCGACCGAGTCCTACGGGTTGCGCATCACCGATTCCTCAGGCGCATCGTTCGTCTACAGCGGTGACACCGGTGTCTGCGATCAGCTCGTCGAATTGGCACGCGGTGCCGACGTTTTCCTCTGCGAGGCGTCCTGGACGCACTCGGCGGACAGGCCGCCCGCGCTGCATCTGTCCGGGACCGAGGCCGGCCGGGCCGCGGCCGAGGCCGGTGTTCGCGAATTGCTGCTGACACACATCCCGCCGTGGACTTCGCGCGAGGACGTGATCAGTGAGGCCAAGGCCGAGTTCGACGGTCCCGTGCACGCGGTGGTGTGCGGTGAGACGTTCGATATCCGCCGCTCCGAGAGGGTCTGAGTACACCCGGTTAGGGTTGGCTTAGGGTTGGCGTCGTGACGAGACGAGAAGACGGCCGCCTCGACGACGAGCTTCGGCCCGTCGTCATCACCCGCGGTTTCACTGATCACCCCGCCGGTTCGGTACTGGTCGAATTCGGCCACACCAAGGTCATGTGCACCGCCAGCGTGACCGAGGGTGTGCCGCGCTGGCGCAAGGGTTCGGGCCTGGGGTGGCTGACCGCGGAGTACGCGATGCTGCCGTCGGCGACCCACACGCGCTCGGACCGCGAATCGGTCAAGGGACGGCTGTCGGGGCGCACCCAGGAGATCAGCCGGCTGATCGGACGGTCGCTGCGGGCGTGCATCGACCTGGCGGCGTTGGGGGAGAACACAATTGCCGTCGACTGTGACGTGTTGCAGGCCGACGGGGGCACCCGCACCGCGGCCATCACGGGCGCATTCGTGGCGTTGGCCGACGCGGTGACTTATCTCGGGGCCGCGGGCAAGCTGTCGGATCCCCGGCCGTTGTCGTGCGCCATCGCGGCGGTCAGCGTCGGAGTGGTCGACGGCAGGGTCCGGGTGGATCTGCCTTATGAGGAGGACGCCCGCGCCGAGGTGGACATGAACGTCGTCGCCACCGACACCGGCACCCTCGTCGAGGTGCAGGGAACCGGTGAGGGCGCGACCTTCCCGCGTTCGACGTTGGACAAGCTCCTCGATGTGGCGCTGGCCGCCTGTGACAAGTTGTTCGCCGCCCAGCGCGAGGCGCTGCAGCAGCCCTATCCGGGTGAGCTCCCGGAGGGGGCGCCGGTGCCGAAGGCGTTCGGCAGCTGACCGTGGCTGATAGTGACGACCCGCTGCGCCCGGCTTCGCCGCGCTTGCGATCGTCACGGCGGCTACTGGTCGCCGACCTTCCGCAGCTCGAATATTGGGATGGTGCGGGCGGTTTTTGACTGGTAGTTCGAGAAGGCGAACGCGGGTACGGTCGCGTTGATCTTGGGGATGACCGCCTGGCGTTCGGACGCGTCGAGCTCGTGCGCGACGACATCGAACGAGTCGGTGGCGACTTCAACGTGCGCGCGGGGGTTGGCCCGTAGGTTGTGCACCCACCCGGGGTGGACGTCGGCGCCACCGTAACCGGCGACGATCAGCAGCTTGTCGTCGATACGGAAGACCACCAGCGGCGCGACGCGCGGCTCGCCGGACTTCGCGCCTTTCGTAGTGAGTAGCAACAGCTCGTTGCCCTCGAATCGTCCGCCCACCTTGCCGGCGTTGGCGCGAAACTCGTCGGTGATGTTGTTATTGAGCGCCCTGAGCGTCTCGTTATCGGGTTTTTGACTCACTCTGGACGAAGCTGGTTCGTCGCCCCGTCTATTCCTTGCGGTGCGTGTCGCGTCGGCACTGCTAATGCGATTCGCCTCAGCGACCCGTATCTCGCACTCCGTAAAGTTGCCGGCGTACATCGGCAACAGCTCAGACGCGTGTTTAGGAAGAGATGATGACCCGGCTACTGGTCGCGAGCCGCAACCCGAAGAAGTTGGCCGAGTTGCGCCGGGTCCTCGACGCCGCCGGCCTGACCGGACTGACGCTGGTGTCGCTCGACGACGTCGCCCCGTTCGAGGAGGCGCCGGAGACCGGCGCGACTTTCGAGGAGAACGCGTTGGCCAAGGCGCGCGACGCGTTCACCGCGAGCGGATTGCCCAGTGTGGCAGACGATTCCGGGCTGGAGGTGGCCGCACTGAACGGCATGCCGGGCGTCCTGTCGGCGCGCTGGTCGGGAAACCACGGCGATGACGCCGGCAATACCGCGTTGCTGTTGGCGCAACTGCGCGACGTGCCCGACGAACGGCGCGGCGCGGCGTTCGTGTCGGCCTGCGCGCTGGTGTCGGGGGCCGGTGAGGTCGTCGTCCGCGGCGAATGGCCCGGCAGCATTGCGCGGGAACCGCGCGGCGAGGGCGGTTTCGGGTACGACCCGGTGTTCGTGCCCAGTGGGTACGAGCGCACGGCGGCGGAGCTCAGCGCCTCGGAGAAGGATGCGGTCTCGCATCGCGGTCGCGCGCTGCGGGCGCTGCTGCCGTCGCTCGAGATGCTTGCCCGGTCCGGGGGCTGAATCCTCCGCGTTTGAGGCGTTGGCAACAGGGGTCACACCCGTCGCTGCGCGGGGTGACAGGCAAAGTGCCCGCCTCTCAGCGACAAACCACGGTCGCGCGGCGTTGTCGCGCGGAGGTGGGCATTACGCGTCTCGCCTCCGGGAGAGACGGGTGTGGCTGCTGTGGCCTACAGGCCGAACTGGGCTTTGACGTCGCGGGTTTGGAAGTGCTCGACGATGATCCCGAGCAGCGGGATGGTCCCGGACAGCAGCACGCCGACCGTCTTGCCGATCGGCCAGCGGACCTTGATCGCCAGGTTGAATGCGGTCAGCACGTAGATGAAATACACCCAGCCGTGCACCACTTCGATCCACCGGATCTCGTGGTCGAAGACCAGGTGCGAGACGATCTCGTAGCACAGCGCGATGAGCCATAGGCCCGTCGTCCAGGCCATGATCCGGTAGCCGAGCAAGGCGGTGCGGATCTTGTCGGCGGGCACTGCGGGCACTGCTCCGCCGGGCGTCTCCGGTGTGGTCATGCTGTTGTCCTCTTTTGCTTTTCGGCGTCTTGTGCGGCGAGTTCGGCCAGGTAATGGTTGTACTCCCGCAACGCCGGGTCATCGGGCGCCCGCGGGGCGGGCATGGGTCGCTCGGGCAACAGCCCGGCGGGGATCTCGGTCACGGTGTCGGTGCTGCGCGGCTGTGGTGGTTCCTCTTCGTAGCGCACGAATTTGCGGTAGGCGTATACGCAGAACCACGCGAACAGCGGCCACTGCAACGCGTAGCCGAGATTCTGAAACGATCCGGAGACCGATTGGAACCTGGTCCACTGCCACCAGCCCAGGGCCAGGCAGCCGCACGCCGCGATGATCACCAGGGCGATCAGCGCGGGTCTGCGACGGTGTGTAGTGGACACCCCTTGACCGTACCGCGCGCGAATGCGCGCCCGTCGCCGACGAGTTGGCTATGTCACAAGCGGTACGATCGGCACGCCGCGGGCGTGGCGAAATTGGCAGACGCGATGGTTTTAGGTGCCATTGCTCGAAAGAGCTTGGGGGTTCGAGTCCCCCCGCCCGCACACAGGTGAACACCCGAGCACGAAATCTTGCGCGGTGTAGGCGCCGATCTCTTCTTGCGGGGTACATGAAACCCACAGGACACAAGGGAGAACGCCATGCCCACCGGATATGAGTCATTACCGCGAGGCGAAAAGGCCTTCACCGCAGACGATGTCGCGACCGCAGAACGCCGAGCCGCCATGGCCCGCGCACGCGCCGCGCGCGCCGCGGCGCGCAGCCTCGAGCAATCCGGGGACCAATATGAGCGCGTCGGCGAGATGCAAGACCGGACCGTCGCACCGGGCATGCCTCACACGGACCTGCACCAAGCGGACCCCGCTTCCGGCGCCGGCTACTGACCGACGCCTCAGTCCTCCACGAAGCGGGCGCGAACCTCCGGGGTCGGCAGTGGACAACTGTCGTACTTGCCGAAGACCCGATAGCGGATGGCGGCGAACCCGTCGTAGAGCCAGTCGCGCAGGGGAGTCGGCACCAGGCGGGCGATCTTGAGCACCCTCCATGGACCGCCCAGGTAATCCACGACGCGCAACGCGGCCTCGGACCGGACGGCCACCCGTTCGGAGGGCTGACCCGGGTCGTCGACGAACACCACCGAGTCGACGTTGCCGATCTCCGGATGGCGCTCGATGATCGCTTTGGCGAAAACGCTCTCCAGGGCCGCAAACCGCAGGACACCGGCGGGATCGACGCGAAGTATCGTGCGCACCGCCCGGTTGCACACGCCGCAGACGCCGTCGTACAGCAGTACCGGCGCCGCTGACTCACTGCTCATAGTTCCCACGTTACTGACCGCCGCGGAAGGTGGAGAGGTACTCAGGTTGACCTATGGTAAGGCAACCCTTAGTTTGTGGGGGTAACGTACCAAGTCGTGACCGGCCGGCCAGTGATCCACGGCGGGGTGCCGCCTGGACGGGGGCGCGGCAGATGTCGAATTCACAGGTTCTGCGGCCCTCGCCGGCCGCATCGATCCGTGGCCCTAGGGCGGTGATCCCGCCGGGCCGTCAGATCGGCGAGGCCGTCGCGGCGCGGGGCGCCGCGAGAAAGGACCGCTAATGGCACGCGGATTCTCCGGTGTGATGTTGCGCAGCTTCGGCGCGCGCGACCACACCGCGACGGTGATCGAAACCGTCCGGATAGCCCCGCACTTCGTGCGCGTGCGCATGGCGTCGCCGACGCTGTTCGAAGACGTGGACGCCGAACCGGCCGCATGGCTGCGGTTCTGGTTCCCGGATCCGGACGGTTCGAAAACGGAATTCCAGCGCGCGTACACGATTTCGGAGGCCGACGTTGCCGCCGGGCGCTTCGCGGTCGACATCGTGCTGCACGATCCCGCCGGTCCGGCGTCGCAATGGGCGCGCACCGTGCAGCCCGGCGCCACCATCGCCGTCATGGCGCTCATGGGTTCGTCGCGCTTCGACATGCCCGACGAGCAGCCGGCCGGATACCTGCTCCTCGGCGACTCGGCGTCCATTCCGGGGATGAATGGGATCATCGGCGTCGTCCCCGAGGACGTCCCGATCGAGATGTACCTCGAACAGCACGACGACAACGACACACTGATCCCGATCGCGCAGCACCCCCGTCTGCGTTTACATTGGGTCGCCCGTCACGACGAGAAATCCCTTGCCGCGGCGATCGAAAGCCGAGATTGGTCCGACTGGTACGCGTGGGCGACGCCGGAGGCCACGACGCTCAAGCAGGTGCGGACCCGGCTGCGCGACGAGTTCGGCTTCCCCAAATCCGAGGTGCACGCCCAGGCCTACTGGAGCGCCGGGCGTGCCATGGGCACCCGCCGCGGCGACGAGCCCGAGGGATCTGAAAGCGTCACCCCCAGCGTCGCCCCGGAAGCGGTTGCGGTGCAACTGGAGTCGGCTCAGCAGGTTCCCGAGGCGGTGCCTGCCCCGGTGCCCCGTGGAAACTGGCGCGCCCAGGCCGCCGGCCGATTGCTCGCGCCACTACGCGGGGCGCTCATCCTGTCGGGTGTGTTGCAGGCGGTGATCACGCTGGTGCAGCTGGCGCCGTTCGTGCTGCTGGTCGAGCTGGCCCGGCTCCTGGTATCCGGGGCGCCCGCGTCCCGGCTGTGGAACGTCGGTATCGCCGCGGTGTCGCTGCTGGGCCTGGGGGCGTTGCTGGGCGCCGCCCTCACCCTGTGGCTCCACGTCGTCGACGCGCGATTCGCCCGCGATCTGCGTACGAGCTTGCTGCGCAAGCTGTCTCGGCTTCCGCTCGGCTGGTTCACCGCCCGCGGATCGGGTTCCATCAAGCAGCTGCTCCAGGACGACACGTTGTCCCTGCACTACCTGGTCACCCACGCCATCCCGGACGCGGTGGCCGCGGCCGTCGCGCCGGTTGCGGTGCTGGTCTATCTGTTCGTCGTCGACTGGCGGGTAGCGCTGGTGCTGTTCGCGCCCGTGCTGGTTTACCTGGTGCTGACGTCGGCGCTCACGATTCAGTCGGGCCCGCGCATCCCGCAGTCGCAGCGCTGGGCCGAGACGATGAGCGGTGAGGCCGGCGCCTACCTGGAGGGCCAGCCGGTGATCCGCGTCTTCGGCGGTGCCGCCGCATCGAGTTTCCGGCGCCGCCTGGACGAATACGTCGGGTTCCTGGTCGCCTGGCAGCGCCCGCTGGCCGGCAAGAAGACGTTCATGGATCTGGTCACCCGTCCCTCGACGTTCCTGTGGCTCATCGCGGTCACCGGCACCCTGCTGGTGGTCGGGGGGCGGATGGATCCGGTGAACCTGCTGCCATTCCTGTTGCTGGGCACCACCTTCGGCGCACGCCTGCTCGGGATCGCCTACGGCCTCGGCGGCATCCGCGCCGGCATGCTGGCCGCCCGGCGACTGCAGAACACGCTCGACGAACCCGAACTCGCCGTGCGCGATCACGGCGAACCAAACGGGGAGTCGGCCAAGGCGGTGGCGTTCGACAGCGTCAGCTTCGGCTACCGTCCCGGCGTTCCCGTGATCCACGACGTGTCGCTGACCTTGCGGCCCGGCACGGTCACCGCGCTGGTCGGCCCGTCGGGATCCGGCAAGTCGACGCTGGCGGCCTTGCTGGCCCGGTTCCACGACGTCGATCGGGGCTCGATACGCGTTGGGGGACAAGATATCCGGTCCATGACGGCCGACCAGCTCTACACCCAAGTCGGATTCGTGCTGCAGGAAACGCAATTGGTGCACGGCACCGTGGCGGAGAACATCGCGCTGGCCGCACCCGATGCCACGGCGGCGCAGATCGAACAGGCGGCGCGCGAGGCGCAGATCCACGACCGCATCATGCGGCTGCCGAACGGCTACGACACCATGCTGGGCGCCGGTAGCGGCCTGTCCGGCGGGGAGCGTCAACGCCTCACCATCGCCCGCGCGATCCTGGCCGACACCGGCGTTCTCATCCTCGACGAAGCCACCGCGTTCGCCGACCCGGAATCGGAATACCTTGTGCAGCAAGCGCTCAACCGCTTGACACACGACCGCACCGTGCTGGTGATCGCCCATCGGTTGCACACCGTCACCCGGGCCCACCAGATCGTCGTGCTCGATCACGGCCGCATCGTCGAACGGGGCACCCACGACGAGTTGCTGGCCGCCGACGGCCGATACCGGCGCCTGTGGGAGGGCGGCCATCGGGACCACAGTGATCAGGTGGCCGCCGGCGCGGCCGGGAAGGGCGCCCGATGATCCGCACGTGGTTGAGCCTGGTGCCGGCGGATCGCCGCAACCGGGTGATCGCCTACACGGTCCTGGCGTTGATCTCCGTGGTGGTGCGGGCGGTCGCCACCGTCCTGCTGGTTCCTTTGGTGGGCGCGTTGTTCAGCGACGCCCCGCACCGCGCGATGGTGTGGTTGGGCTGGCTGAGCGCCGCCACCGCGCTCGGCTGGGTGATCGACACCGCGACGGCGCGCATCGGCTTCAATCTGGGCTTCGCTGTGCTGGACCACAGCCAGCACGACGTGGCCGACCGACTGCCCGGCGTGCGGCTGGATTGGTTCACCGCCGAGCACACCGCGACGGCGCGGCAGGCAATCGCCGCGACCGGCCCCGAACTCGTCGGCCTCGTCGTCAACTTGCTCACGCCGCTCATCTCGGCGGTGCTGCTGCCGGCCGCCATTGCGGTGGTCCTGCTGCCGGTCTCCTGGCAACTGGGCCTCGCCGCCCTGGGCGGACTGCCGCTGATGCTGGGCGCGTTGTGGGCGTCGGCACGCCTGGCGCGTCGCGCCGATTCCACTGCCGCCGAGGCCAATAGCGCGCTCACCGAGCGGATCATCGAGTTCGCCCGCACCCAGCAGGCGTTGCGCGCCGCGCGGCGCGCCGAACCGGCCAGGAGCCTGGTCGGCGACGCGCTGGCCGCCCAGCACGGCGCGACCATGCGCCAGCTCTCCATGCAGGTCCCGGGTCAGCTGCTGTTCAGCCTGGCCAGCCAGCTGGCGCTGATCCTGCTGGCCGGGGCGACCACCGCCCTGACCGTGAACGGGACGCTGTCGGTGGCCGAGGCGATCGCGCTGATCGTCGTCATCGTGCGCTACCTCGAGCCGTTCACCACGATCAGCGAGCTGGCGCCGGCGCTGGAAAGCACCCGCGCCACGCTCGACAACATCCGCTCGGTGCTCACCGCGCCGCTGATGAGTGCCGGCGCCGGCGCCCTGGCGGGCAACGCGGCGCGCCGTATCGAGTTCGACGATGTGGTGTTCCGCTATGACGGCTCCGGTGCGCCGGTGCTCGACGGGGTGAGCTTCTCGTTGGAGGCGGGCGGCACGACGGCGATCGTCGGACCGTCCGGGTCGGGCAAGAGCACCATCCTGGCGCTGATCGCCGGACTGCACGAGCCCACCCGCGGACGGGTGCTGATCGACGGTATCGACGCGGCGACGCTGGACGCCGACGCCCGGCGCGCGGCGAGCAGCGTCGTGTTCCAGCATCCCTACCTGTTCCACGGGTCGATCCGCGACAACGTGTTCGCCGGGGATCCCGGCGCCGGCGAGGACCGGTTCGCCCGCGCAGTGGCGCTCGCCCGGGTCGACGAGCTCGTCGCACGGTTGCCCGACGGCGCCGACAGCGTCGTCGGCGAAGCCGGCTCGGCGCTCTCGGGCGGTGAACGCCAACGGGTCAGCATCGCCCGCGCGTTGCTCAAACCCGCGCCGATACTGCTGGTAGACGAGGCGACCAGCGCGCTGGACACCGAGAACGAGGCCGCGGTCGTCGACGCGCTGACCGCCGACCCGCACTCGCGCACCCAGGTGATCGTCGCGCACCGGCTGGCCAGCATCAGTCACGCCGACCGCGTCCTGTTTCTCGACGGTGGCCGGGTGGTCGAGGACGGCACGGTCGACGAATTGCTCGCTGCGGGCGGTCGTTTCGACGAATTCTGGCGGCAGCAGCACGAGGCCGCCGAATGGCGCATTCTGGCCGATTAGTTCACCGCTGTTGACCGCAACTCTTGCGGTATGCCTTACAGTTGGTCAGTCGGATCGAGCTGTCCGCGGACAGGAGGCGTGCTGGGAATGAGTGCTGTGCTGTCGTCGATACCGCGTTATCCCGGCGATGTGACCCCGGCGTGGTTGTCGGCCGCGCTCAGTGGCCGCGGCACGCCCGTCGAGGTCGCCGAGGTGGACGTGGCCGCGATCGGCACCGGACAGACCGGCGCCACCTACCGGGTGAGCGCCCGCTACGCGACGGATCCCGGTGACCTGCCGCGGACCTTCGTGATCAAACTGCCGGCCCAGGACGACACCGTGCGCGACCGGGTCGTCATCGGATACCGCAGCGAATGCGCGTTCTACTCGTCGGTCGTCGACCGGGTGCAGGTGCCGACCCCGCGGTGCTTCTACTCCGAGATCACCGAGGACGCAATGGATTTTGCCCTGTTGCTCGCCGATCAGGCGCCGGCCGTGCAGGGCGATCAGCTCATCGGCTGCGGTGAAGCCGAAGCGCGGCTTGCGGTTACCGCCCTGGCCGGCCTTCACGCGCCCAGCTGGTGTGACCCCGCCTGGCTCGATTTCCCCGGCATCGCGTTCGCTCGGCCCGACGAGGCCGGTGCGGTCGGCATGGGCGAAGTGGCGAAGATGAGCGTCGACATCACGCTGGAGAAGCTGGGCGATCGGATGAGCGCCGAGGACCGCGATACCTTCAGCGCGGCAATGGGTTTGATCACGCCGTGGCTGCTGTCCGAGTACGACCGGTTCGCCCTGCTGCACGGCGACTACCGCCTGGACAACCTGCTGTTCGACCCGGACCGGACCCGGGTCAGCGTCGTCGACTGGCAGACGCTCGGCGTCGGCCTGCCGGCCCGTGATCTCGCCTACTTCACCGCAACCAGCCTCAATTCGCAGCTGCGCGCCGACGTCGAAGAGGACCTGGTCGCCGACTACCACCGCTCACTGACGGCCGGCGGCGTCAGCGACTACGACCGCGAAACATGTTGGCGCGATTACCGGCTCGGGGTGCTGCAGGCGCCGCTGATTTCGGCGCTGGGGTTCGCGTTCGCCTCCGCGACCGAACGCGGCGACGACATGGTGCTGGCCATGCTCAGCCGCGGCTGTCAGGCGATCCGCGAGCTGGGCACGCTGGAACTGATCGGCTGAGACCTCAGAGGTCGCCGGTGAAGTCGGCGCTCAGCCAACGGTCGGGCCGGATGGTGAACAGCACTTCCTCGACGCCTTCCATGCTGGCCACGAACGCCTGCCCGCCTTCCTCGCCGAGGTAGCGAACGGCGATGGCTTCTTGCAGATCGGTCGGCGCCGGTTTGGTGGTCTCGACCACCGCGCCCTCGACCACCACGTACTGGTACGGCGGCTCCTCGCGCTGGACGACCAGCGTCACCACCCCGGCCCGTTCGATGAGCCGAGCCTTGCGGCTGGACGCGCCCGTCATGATCCGGACGTTGCCGCCCGGCGTGTAGTCGTACCAGATCGGGACGCTGGCCGGCGGGCGGCCGTCGGTGGCCGCGACGGACAGGACGCCGACGTGCTTGGCGGCCAGGAACTCCTGACGTTCGGTCTCGGTGAAGGCTTTCATGTGGCCTGAAAGCGAGGATGCGGGCGATCTATTCCCGCCGCGCCGGTCTCAGTACTGCGTCGAGCCCTGATCGACCGGGATCTGCGCGGCGGTGACCTTGCGGGACTCGTCGCTGGCCAGCCAGCACACGGTGTCGGCGATCTCCTCCGGCTCGGCGACCCAGTCGGGCAGGAACGGTGTGAGGACGTGGGAGAGCTGCGGATTGGTCTCCATCGTCTTGCCCACCGCTGTGACCATGTCGCCCGACCCCATCGGCGTGTTCACCGGCCCGGGATGGACACTGTTCACCCTGATCGAATGCTTACCCAACTCGGCGGCGAAGGCCCGCGCCAGACCGGTGACGGCGTGCTTGCTGGCGGTGTAGTGAATCATGAACGGCTGCATCTTCATACCGGCCGCGGAACTGATCAGGATGATGGAGCCGCCGCGGCCGCCCTCGATGATCTTGTCCGCACCGGCCATCACGGTGTTCCACGTGCCCGTCACGTTGATGTCCATGACGTCGCGGAAGTCTTCCGGCGTGATGGTGTCCCAGGCCTGGGGCGCAGCAACGCCGGCGTTGGCGACGATGATGTCCAGGCGCCCCAGCGCGGCGACGCCGTCCGCGACGACCTTGCGGAGTCCGTCGAAGTCACGCGTGTCCACTACCGAGGCGATGATGCGGCTGTTCGACTCTTCGACCAGGCGCACGGTTTCGCTCAGGTCGTCCGGACTCGCCGGGTCGTAGGGAACGCACGACGGAAGCTTGCCGGCGATGTCGACGGCGATGATGTCCGCACCCTCGGAGGCCATGCGCACCGCATGCGCCCGGCCCTGGCCGCGTGCCGCACCGGTAATCAATGCCACTTTTCCGGCAAGCTTGCCTGCCATTAACGCTCCTTCGTTGTGGTAACCCGCCCGGCCGCCTTGACCAGATTCGAGCCGATGATGAGACGCTGAATCTCGCTGGTGCCCTCGTAGAGCCGCAGCAGGCGCACGTCACGGTAGATGCGTTCGACCGGAACGCCACGCATGTAGCCGCTGCCGCCGTGGATCTGCACCGCGAGATCCGCGACACTGCCGGCCATTTCGGTGCAGAACAGCTTGGCCGCCGACGGCGCGATCCTGCGGTCCTGATCGGTGACCCACAGCCGCGCGGCGTCGCGCACCAGCGCCCGCCCGGCCATCACGCCGGCCTGCTGGTCGGCGAGCATCGCCTGCACCAACTGGAAGCTTCCGATTGCCGCCCCGCCCTGCGTCGCGGTGGCGGCATACGCGACGGATTCGTCGAGCGCGCGTTGGGCGGCGCCCACGGCGAGGGCGGCGATGTGCACTCGCCCGCGGGCCAGCGAGGTCATCGCCGCCCGATATCCGATGTCTTCGCTGCCGCCGATCAGCGCGCCGTTGTCCACCCGGACGTCGTCGAAGGCGACGTCGGCGGTCCACGCGCCTTCCTGGCCCATCTTGGCGTCCTTGGTGCCCACCTGCACGCCGGCGGCATCGGCGGGAACCAAGAAGACCGCGATCCCCGGTCCCTGGTCGTCGGCCGGCCGGGTGCGGGCGAAGACCACGAAAAGGTTGGCGACCGGCGCATTGGTGATGAAGCGCTTCTGCCCGGAGATCACCCAATTATCGCCGTCGCGAACGGCTTTGGTGCGCAGGCCGGCAGGGTTCGATCCGGCGCCGGGTTCGGTCAGTGCGAAGGAGGCGACCACCTCGCCGGACGCGATCGACTCCAGCCAGCGCGACTTCTGTTCGTCGGTGCCGAACCCGACCAGAACCTGCCCGGCGATGCCGTTGTTGGTGCCGAACATCGACCGCAGCGCCAGTGAGGTGTAACCCAGCTCCATCGCCAGCTCGACGTCCTGCATCAGGTTGAGGCCAAGACCGCCCCACTCCTGGGGGATCGCGTAACCGAACAGCCCCATCCTCTTGGCCTCGTCGCGCAGGTCGTCGGGGACGCGATCGTCGTCGAGGATCTCCTGCTCGCGCGGGACGACCGCGCTGCGGACGAATTGCCTTGTCTGAGCCAGGATCTCGCGAAAGTCCTCGTCGGAGACTTCGGCGAATTCGGCGGCGGCCATCGGCTCCACGCTCCTCTCCCGATCCGGGGCACCCCGGTTCAGGGAAGGATCCTATATCAAATATGATATTTGCCTGGTGGGTGCCCGATGGTGGCGATAACAGAGAAGGATGTGTGATCGGAGTGTCGTTGTTGGCAGGTCAGACCGCAGTAATCACAGGCGGAGCGCAAGGACTGGGTCTGGCCATCGCGGAGCGCTTTGTCGCCGAGGGAGCGCGGGTGGTGCTCGGCGACGTCAATCTCGAGGAGACCCAGGTGGCGGCCAAGCAGCTGGGCGGCGACGACGTCGCGGTCGCGGTCCGCTGCGATGTCACGCAGTCATCCGACGTCGAGACGCTGATACAGACCGCGATCGAGCGGTTCGGCGGCCTGGACATCATGGTCAACAACGCCGGGATCACCCGGGATGCGACGATGCGCAAGATGACCGAGGAGCAGTTCGATCAGGTCATCAATGTCCACCTGAAGGGGACCTGGAACGGCACCCGGCTGGCCGCCGCCATCATGCGGGAAAACAAGCGCGGCGCGATCATCAACATGTCCTCGGTGTCCGGCAAGGTCGGCATGGTCGGCCAGACCAACTATTCGGCGGCCAAGGCCGGCATCGTCGGCATGACCAAGGCGGCCGCCAAGGAGCTGGCGTATCTGGGCGTGCGGGTCAACGCGATCGCGCCCGGCTTGATTCGATCGGCCATGACGGAGGCCATGCCGCAGCGCATTTGGGATTCGAAGGTGGCCGAGGTGCCGATGGGCCGCGCCGGTGAACCCAGCGAAGTCGCCAGCGTGGCGCTGTTCCTGGCGTCTGATCTGTCGTCGTATATGACCGGCACCGTCATGGAAATCACCGGCGGCCGACACCTGTGAGCACTCGCGCGAGCAGACGCAGAATCGCACAATCCGCACGGCATCAATGCGATTTTGCGTCTGCTCGCCACCAAGACAGGAGTCACAATGCGTGAAGCCGTCATCTGTGAGCCGGTGCGGACTCCGATCGGCCGCTACGGCGGAATGTTCAAGGCGCTCAGCGCCGTCGATCTTGGTGTCACCGCCCTGAAGGGTCTGCTCGAGCGAACGGGGCTGGCGACCGACGCCGTGCAAGACGTGATCCTCGGCCACTGCTATCCCAACAGCGATGCGCCGGCGATCGGGCGCGTGGTGGCGCTGGATTCCGGTCTGCCCGTGACGGTTCCGGGCATGCAGGTCGACCGGCGCTGCGGTTCGGGTCTGCAAGCGGTGATCCAGGCGTGCCTGCAGGTGGGCCACGGTGACCACGATCTCGTCGTCGCCGGAGGCTGCGAAAGCATGAGCAACGTCGCCTTCTATTCCACCGATATGCGGTGGGGCGGCGCCCGCGGTGGTGTCCGGGTGCACGACGGTCTGGCGCGCGGCCGCACGACCGCCGGCGGACAGCACTACCCGGTGCCGGGCGGAATGCTGGAAACGGCCGAGAATTTACGCCGCCAGTACGGGATTTCACGCCAGGAACAAGACGCGCTTGCGGTGCGGTCGCATCAGCGCGCGGTGGCGGCACAGAAAGACGGTGTCCTCGCCTCGGAAATAGTTCCAGTGGTCGTTCCCGCCCGACAGGGTGACGAAGTCATCGACACCGATGAGCACCCGCGCGCGGACACGTCGTTGAACTCGCTGGGCAAGCTCAAACCCGTTCTGCTGAAGGAGGACCCGGAGGCAACGGTGACGGCCGGCAACTCCAGCGGCCAGAACGACGCCGCCTCGATGTGCGTGGTGACCACACCGGAGAAGGCCGATGCGTACGGCCTGACGCCGCTGGTGCGCCTGGTGTCCTGGGGTGTGGCGGGGGTCGCGCCCAACATCATGGGCATCGGGCCGGTCCCCGCGACGGAGGTGGCGCTGGCCAAGGCGGGCCTGCAGTTGTCCGACATCGACCTCGTCGAGCTCAACGAAGCCTTTGCCGCGCAAGCGCTTGCCGTGATGCGGGAATGGAATTTCGGTGCGGCCGACCAGGAGCGGACCAATGTGCACGGTTCGGGCATCTCGCTGGGCCACCCGGTCGGCGCGACGGGCGGACGGATGCTGGCCACGCTGGCGCGCGAGCTCAACCGCCGGCAGGCGCGCTACGGGCTGGAGACCATGTGCATCGGTGGCGGCCAGGGACTCGCCGCCGTCTTCGAACGGGTCGCATCGAGATGACCGAACCCGGGTTGCCCCTGAACGGCCTCACCGTCGTCGAAGTGTCCAGCTTCGTCGCCGCGCCCCTGTGTGGCATGACGCTGAATCAACTTGGCGCAGAGGTGATTCGGATCGACCCGATCGGCGGTGCGTCCGATGTGCGGCGCTGGCCGCTGACGGCGGACGGTACGTCGATCTATTGGACCGGCCTGAACAAGGGAAAGCGTTCGGCCACCATCGATCTGCGCTCCGCCGACGGCCAGGCATTGGTGCAGCGGCTGATCGTCGAGGGCGACGGCATCGTCGTCACCAACGCCGCGGGGCTGTCCTGGCTGAGTCACGACGTCTTGGCGGCCGAGCGTCCCGACGTCATCCACGTCCAATTGCTCGGGCGCGGTGACGGTTCCACCGGCGTGGATTACACGGTCAACGCCGGCCTCGGCTATCCGCTTGTCACGGGTCCGGCAGATCATGCCGGTCCGATCAATCACGTCTTGCCGGCCTGGGATGTGTGCTGCGGACTGTACGCCGCGCTGTCCGTCGTCACCGCCGTCCGCCACCGAGAACAGACCGGGGCGGGGAAGCGGATCACCCTGGCGCTGGAGGACGTCGCGCTGGCCACCGCCGCCAACCTGGGGCTGCTCACCGAGCCGCAGGTCAATGGGACGCAGCGCGAACGGCTGGGCAACGCCATCTATGGCCAGTACGGGCAGGACTTCACCAGTCGCGACGGCGCCCGGTTCATGGTCGTCACCCTCACCAAGCGACACTTTCGCGATCTGGTCGAGGTCACCGGCACCCATGCCGCGGTGTCGGCACTCGCCGAGGCGCTCGGAGTGGACTTCGGGTCCGAAGGCGACCGGTACCGGTACCAGGACGTGCTGTCCGGGCTGTTCGCCACCTGGTTCAGCGACCACAACGCCGACGAGGTCACCGCCGCGCTGTCGAGTACCACGGTGCTTTTCGAGCGGTACCGAACCTTCGCCGAGGTGGCGGCGGGACCGAAAGTCACTGACAACCCGCTGTTTTCGCGATTGCAACAGCCGGGCCTGGGTGACTACTTCGCGCCCGGCCTGCCGGCCGCGTTCGACGGCGCCCATCCCGCCAGCGCTCCCGCGCCCGCCTTGGGACAGGACACCGCCGATGTCCTTCAGCGGCTGTTAGGGCTCACCGCCGCCGAGGTCGAGCGCCTGGCGAACGCCAAGACCATCGCGGGCTGAGCAGCCGGAAGGAGCCACAGCACATGACCAGACTCGCCCAGACGCTCGGCTTGACCGAGGTCCAGACCGAGATCATCGCCACCGTACGGCAATTCGTCGACAAGGAAGTCATCCCCAACGCGGTCGAATTGGAACGCGCCGACACCTACCCGCAGGCCATCGTCGACCAGCTGCGTGACATGGGTCTGTTCGGACTGATGATTCCCGAGGAGTACGGCGGCCTGGGGGAATCGCTACTGACCTACGCCCTGTGCGTCGAAGAGCTTGCGCGCGGGTGGATGAGCGTGTCCGGGGTGCTCAACACCCATTTCATCGTGGCGTACATGCTGCGCCAGCACGGCACCGACGAACAGAAGCAACGCTTCCTGCCGCGCATGTCGACCGGCGAGACGCGCGGCGCCTTCTCGATGTCGGAACCCGAGCTGGGCTCCGACGTCGCCGCGATCCGCACCCGGGCCCGACGCAACGACGACGGCACCTACGCCATCGACGGCCAGAAGATGTGGGTGACCAACGGCGCCACCTCGACGCTGGTGGCGGTGCTGGTGCGCACGGACGAGGGCTCGGACAAGCCGCACCGCAACCTGACCGCGTTCCTGGTCGAGAAGCCGGTCGGATTCGGCGAAGTCGTTGCTGGCCTGCGCATTCCGGGCAAGATCGACAAGCTGGGCTACAAGGGAATCGAAACCACCGAGATGATTTTCGACGGCTATCGGGCCAGTGTCGATGACGTTCTCGGCGGGGCCACGGGGCAGGGCTTCTTCCAGATGATGGACGGCATCGAGGTCGGCCGGGTCAACGTGTCGGCGCGCGCATGCGGGGTCGGGATTCGCGCTTTCGAGCTCGCGGTGCGCTACGCACAACAACGCGAGACCTTCGGCAAGCCGATCGCCGAGCACCAGGCCATCGCCTTTCAACTGGCCGAGATGGCTACCAAAGTCGAAGCCGCACACCTGATGATGGTGAATGCGGCACGGCTGAAGGACTCGGGGGAGCGCAACGACGTCGCGGCCGGGATGGCCAAGTACCTATGCAGCGAGTACTGCGCCGAGGTCACCCAGCAGAGCTTCCGGATTCACGGCGGCTACGGCTATTCCAAGGAATACGAGATCGAGCGGCTGATGCGTGATGCGCCGTTCCTGCTCATTGGCGAGGGAACCAGCGAGATCCAGAAGAACATCATCAGCAAGCGACTGCTCGCCGAGTACCGGGTGTGAAACGATGAGCATTCCGGATTTCGCTGCGCGGCCTCAACTTTCCGAGGACGTTGCCCGCTTGATCCGCAGCAGGATCTTCGACGGCACCTACGCCGCCGGGTCCTACGTCCGGCTCGATCAGCTGGCCGCGGAGCTGGGCATCAGCGTCACCCCGGTGCGCGAGGCGCTGTTCGCGTTGCGCGCCGAAGGCTTGATCGCCCAACAGCCGCGCCGGGGTTTCGTGGTGTTGCCGGTCACCGGCCGCGATGTCACCGACGTGGCGAACGTGCAGGCGCACGTGGGCGGTGAGCTGGCCGCGCGGGCCGCGATCAACATCACCGACGATCAACTGCGCGAGCTCAAAGAGATCCAGGCGCAGTTGGAAGATGCGTATGCCGGTGATGAGCACGAGCACACCGTCGGCCTGAACCACGAATTTCATCGGGCCATCAACATTGCCGCCGATTCGCCGAAGCTGGCGCAGCTGATGTCCCAGATCACCCGCTATGCCCCCGAATCGGTTTTTCCGGCGATCGAGGGCTGGCCCGAACAGTCGATGAAAGACCATCGGCGGATCTTGTCCGCGCTGAAAAAGCGCGACGGCAAGCTGGCGCGCGAGGCGATGTCGGAGCACCTCGCCGCCGGTGCGATTCCGTTGATCGATCACCTCATCGCGCACGGTGTGGTGGTGGAGGAATAGCCGCCACCAACCCTTGTCGCACGGCCGGGCCGGGCCTACGCTGCGATCAGGGTGGGCAACGAACGGAGAGACAAGATGCCCGCAAAGCTTCGCGCATCGGCCCTATTCGTTGCAACGCTGACAGGCCTCGCCCTCGCGGCGCCGGCCCGCGCCGACCAGGTCGACCCGATCCCCGGTAACGGTATTTTTGTCGTGGGGCCCGACATCGCGCCCGGCCTCTACCACACGGGTGGCTCGGGGTCGGCCTTCGGTGTGTGGATCAACAATGTGCCGACCCAGGACTCGATGTGCTCGTGGTTCACCTACAGCACCCCTGACGCGAACAAGGACCATGTGCTGCAGACGAATACCTCGATCGGCCCGATGTACGCGAACATCAACTCCGCGGTCAAGGCCTTCGAGTCGCAAAACTGCCAGCCCTGGACGCGGGTCCCCTAGGACCGGCTAGCGGCGACCAACATCTCCCGCAGCCGGCGGGCGTCGATCTTGCCGGTGCCGCCGCGCGGCACGTCGTCGTCGCAGTCCAGCAGCAGCCACACCGTGGGTACCTTGAAGGCGCTCAGCACTTTTCGCGCCGACGCGTGAAGCCGCTCGGGGGTGAGAGCGTCGTCGCACACTACCGCCGCGCCGACCCGTTCGCCCCCGGGGCCGGGCACGTTGGTGACGAAGGCGTTGTCCACGCCGTCGATGGTGCGCAGCGCGCGCTCGACCTCGCTGGGGTAGACGGTCGCACCGCTGACTTTGAACATGTCGTCGGATCGCCCGTGGTAGAACAGGAATCCCTGGTCGTCGAGATGGCCGAGGTCGCCGGTCGGATAGAAGCCGTCCGCGGTGAAGAGCTCTTCACGGCGGCGGCCGCAGATGCCTCGCAGCGTGTGCGGTCCGCGGATCTGGATCATGCCGGCGGTCCCGGTCGCGGCGGGCTCACCGCTTTGGGGATCGACGATGCGAACTTCCATGCCCGCAAACGGCTTTCCGCAGCTGCCCCACGCCGTCGCGGGCATGTCCGCGTCGGCGGGGTAGCCGCAATACGGCCCGAACGCCTCGGTCATGCCGAACAGCGTCGCACGAGCCCCGGGCTGGGAGCGCTGCTCGGGCGGCAACAGGGCTTCGAGGCTGCCGGGTCGCAGCGCCGAGAGATCGACGCCGACCGAGTCGGCGTGCCGCGCCAGCGCCTCGGCCTGGTCGGGCCAGCCGCGAAACAGGGTGACCCGTTCGCGCTCCAGCAGTCGCAGGGTGGTTTCGGGCCGGGGGATTTCCTCGGTCACCAGGGTGGCGCCGGCCAGCAGGGCGGACAAGATCCCGCTACCGAACCCACCCACCCAGAAGAACGGCATCGGTAGGTACAGGCGGGTTTCGGCGGTGATGCAGCGTGCCGCCAGCCCCGACTGCACGGCGCCCAGCGCGTTGCCATGGGAGTGCACGACTCCCTTGGGTAATCCGCTGCTGCCCGACGTGAACATGATGACCAGCGGGTCGGCGGGAGTGACCGTCTCGGTCATCGCGTCGATGATCCGGCGGGCCCGCTCGCTTCGTTCGGCGTTGTCGAGCTGATCGGCCCGCCAAACCTGTTGCAACGCCGGAAGTTCGGATTTCGCCACCGTCTGCAGGTCGTCGAGATAGCGATGCCCGCGGAATTCCTCGACGCTCACCAGGAACTGAACGGCGGCGACCCGCAGTTGATCGGCGAGTTCGCCGGCCTGCAGCAGGGTGCTCAGCGGCACCAGGACGGCGCCGATGCGGGTGAGCGCGATGGCGATCTGTACCCAGCGGGTGCCGTTGGGCATGATCAACCCGACCCGGCTGCCCTTGCCGACACCGGCCTCGACGAACGCCGCGGCCAAATCGCGTGTGGTGATGTCGAGTTCGCGGTAGCTGATCCGCGACGTGGGATCGATCACCATCGACGTGTCCGCGTCGTGCTGGGCGCGAAGCCTTACCAGTTGGTCGATGGTGCTAGGCATCGAAGAGCTTTCTCAGGCGCCGCATGTCGACCTTGCCGCTGGACAACAGCGGCAGGTCGGTGCGGGGCAGGGCGAGAAACCGTTTGGGAATCTTGTACGACGACAGCTCCCCTTTGAGTTTTTCCCGCAGGGCCGATTCGTCGAAATCCGGCTGGACGACCACGGCCGCGACCAGTTCTCCCCGTTGGGTATCGGGGACGCCCATCACGTACGCCTCGGCGCCCGTGACCCGGGTGATGGCCTGCCCGACCTCGGCGGCCGAGACGTTGGCGCCCGCGGTCTTGATCATGGCGCTGAGCCGGCCGACGAAATAGACGAATCCGTCGGCGTCGGTGCGCACCAAATCGCCGGTGTGAAACCAGCCGTCGGCGTCGAAGCACTCCTCGCGAGTGCGCTTGTAATAGCCCTGCATCACGTACGGCCCCCGGATGCAGAGTTCACCCACTCCGGAGTCGTCCGGATCCGCGATCATCGTCTCGAAGCCGGGCGCGGGCTTACCGAACGATCCCCGCCGCGTTTCGGGTTGATCGGATTCGTCCCCGCTGATCAAGACGACGCTGCCGGCCTCGGTCATCCCGAGCATGTTGTGCCGCAGCTCCGGGTCGGCCGGCCTGGTGTCGGGGGCCATGATCGGGTAGAGGTTGCCGCGCCGCATCGATGACAGATCACGCTCGGGGTAGCTGGGGTGGTCGGCGAGGTGAGCGATCCCGGCCGCGAAACCGTTGGTCATGGTCGGCCTTTCGGCCTCCAACAGGTCGAGCGTGGCCGCCGCGTCCACGGCGTTGGAGCAGACCAGGGTCGATCCGGCCATCAAGGTGGCCAGCAGGCCGAAGGCGAACCCGCCGATCCAGAAGAACGGCGAATTGCAGAACAGCTTGTCCGAAGCGGTCAAGCCGCGGATCGTGTTGAGGTTTCTTTGGTGGCCGAGCAGTGCGGCGTGCGTGTGCACGACGCCTTTGGGGGCACTGGTTGATCCGGACGTATAGACGATCGCCAGCGGATCGCAGTCGTAGACAGCGTCTTCGGCCGCCCGCAACAGCGCCGGATCGACGGCGCCGGCCAGCGCGCACACCGTCTCGTGAGCGAACGCCACGCGGCGCAGTTGCGGTACCGCGGGGCACAACACGCGATCGCCGGAATCGACGTCGACCCCCGGAAGAACTTCGGACAGTCGCCGGGCATAGTCATGAGACCGAAAAGACCTGACGCTCAACAGGATTTCGACATCGCTGTCGACGAGTTGTTCGCCCAGTTCTCGAGCCGTGACGAAGGTGGAGAACGGGACCACCACAGCACCGATTCGCGCCGCCGCCAGCATACCGACGACGAAGTCGGGCCCGTTCGGATGCAGCAGTCCCACATGGGTTCCCTTGCCGGCGCCGAGGGCCATCAGACCGCGGGCGAGCTCGGCCGACCGGCGGTCGGCTTCGACGTATCCGATGCGGTCGCCGTCGCAGACCAGGAGCGGGTGATCCCCGCGCGAACGCGCTTGGTGTCGCAACGTCGCGGCGACCGTCAAAGGATCAGCGCGCATGGTTGCGCGGCGCCGCGGGCTCGCGGAAGTGGTCCCGGATCGCGCCGAGGTCGGCCTTGCCCGACGGTGTTCGCGGAATGGTGTCGACGATCGCGATCTCGGTCGGAATCTCATACCGCGCCAAGCGCTCTCGTAGATGCTCCACAAGCGCGTCGGCATCGGCGGCACCAGGCTCGCGCAGTTCGACCATCGCCACCGGCGTCTCACCGAGCCGCTCGTCGGGCCGGGCGATCACCGCCGCGCCCGCCACCGCGGGGTGGCTCTCCAGCGCCGTGCGGACGTCGTCGGGCATCACCTTGAAGCCGCCGCGGATGATCGCCTGGTCGGCGCGGCCGACGATCCAGAGGAACCCGTCGGCGTCGATGCGTGCCATGTCCGTGGTCCGCATCCACTGCGCGGCGGGCCCCAGTTGCCCCGGTTTGACCTCCAGCAGGCCGACGTCATCTGGGCCCAGCGGTGTTCCGTCGTCGGCGACCACCCTGAGCTGAGCGCCCGGATTGGCCCGGCCGACGCTGCCTCGTTTGGCCTGCCAGTATTGCTGATAGTCGGGAAGGGTCCAGCCCGCCACCCCGCCCCCGAATTCGGTTGCCGCATAGGACGTCAGCACCGGGATGCCGTACTTGTCGGTGAAGGCGTCGGCGTCGTCGGCCGACAGCGGCGCCGTGCCGCAGGTGACGGCCCGGACGCTGTCCAGGTCGGCTCGCGGCACGTCGGAGTGTAAGACGGTGCGCAGGGCCGCCGGCACCAGCGAGACGGCGCGGGGCCGGTGCTTGCGTACCGCCTCGGCCCAGGCGTTGAGCTCGAATCGCTCCAACAGCACGAACGGTCTGGCCTCGGCGATGCATTGCAGCACGCGGAACACCCCGCCGATGTGCACCAGCGGCGAGTTCACGATCGCGACGCCACGCCGCAGCTCGGTCGGCGCCGGGGCACGGGCGGGTTCGGTGCCCATCACGCTGCGCGCCAACATGTCGTAGCTCAGGTCGATTCGCTTGGGTGGGCCCGTTGTGCCGCTGGTCAACATGCGCACCGCGACACCGCTCGGCGGACCGGGCGCCGCGCCGGGTTGGCCGGACACGTCGACGTCGTCGGACGGCCCCGCAATCGCGACCGTCGGGGTGCCCGACGTCACCAGCGCCGTCAGATCCTCGCGCTCGCCGACGATCAGGGGAAGCCGCAGTCGCGCGATGTCGGCCTTGGTGCGCTCGTCGCCGCGCGCGGGGTTGATGACCACGACGGTTCCGCCGCCCAACAGCACACCCAGAAAGGCCGCCACGTGCCCCGGCCGGTTGCGCAGCAGCATCCCGACTTCGCCGCCGGCGGATAGTCCGGCGATGCGCTGCGCCAACGTGCCGACCTGGGCCCACGAGATCCATTGGCCGCCATACTCGATGGCGGGTGAGTCGGGCTCGAGGCCGAGCACGTCGGCGATGCGCCGGCTGAGCGGGTGACGCGGCATCAGCGGATCTTCGGCGTGCGCGTGGTGGGCCGGTCGCCGGAATTCGTCTGCGCGGCCAGTTCCGCGGTGCCCAGCGGGTTTCCCAGCCGGGTGTAGATGAGGTTCTGTTCCAGCGCGGCGCGATACGGCTTGTCCAGCGATTCCCAAATCGCTTTCACCGTGCCCTGCGTCGCCGTCGGTGGCTTGGCGGCGATCGTCGCCGCGATCTCGTGCGCGCGGTCCCAGAGCCGATCGGCCGAGACGACCTCGGACACCAATCCGATGCGCAGCGCGGTGTCGGCGCCGACCCGCTCGTCGTTGCCCATCAGCGCGATACGCAGCGTCTCGCCGAGACCGACGCGGCGCATCAGGCCGATCGGTTCCAGCGCGCAGACCAGACCGGCCGACACGTGGGAGTCGAAGAACGTGGCGTCTTGCGAGCAGATCACCACGTCGGATTCGTTGATGAAGTAAAACGCGCCGGCGGTGCACATGCCCTGGACCGCACAGACCACCGGCTTCCACATCTTCTGCCATTTGGGACTCAGGGCTTCGCCGGGATCTTCGTGGTTCCAGATGTTTTCGGGTTGCCCGTAGGGCGTCTTGATGTCCAGTCCCGCGCTGAACGCCCGGTCGCCGGCGGCCCGCAGCACCACCGCGTGCACCGACTCGTCGAGCTTGACCGCGCGCCAGGCGCGGGCCATCTCCTCGCACATGGTGCGATTGAACGCGTTCAGCTGCTCGGGCCGGTTCAGCGTGATGGTGGCGACGTGGTCGGTGGGGTCGACCTCGAGCAGGATCGTTTCGAACGTCATCGGCACTGCCAATTCGGTTTGCGTTTCTCGACGAACGCCTTGGGTCCTTCGGCCGCGTCCTCGGTGCGCAGCACCCGCTCGCGGAAGGTTTCGGCGAGGATCTCCGCCTCGTGCAGCGGCACATTCAGGCCCTTGAGGATGGCCAGCCGGGTGCCCCGGACGGCCAGCGGCGCATTGGAATTGACGATGTCGGCGATCTCGTGGGCCCGGTCGAGCAGGCGGTCGTGCTCGACGACTTCGCTGATCAGTCCGAGCTCGTAGGCGCGTTCCGCGCTCATCCGCTCGTGCTTGCCCATCAGCGCCATCCGCAGGGCGATCGAGCGGGGCAGCACGCGGGACACCCGCACCAATTCGCGTCCGGCCACCAGCCCGATGCTGACGTGCGGGTCGAAAAACGTCGCCTGGTCGGAGGCGATGACGATGTCTGTCGTCGTGACCCAATCCATGCCTGCGCCACAGCAGATTCCGTTCACCGCGGTCAGCACCGGCTTGGCCGTGGTGCGAAACGGCGGCGTGCCCTCCTGCGGCGCCTCCCATTGGTCGTACGTCGAGAGGTAGGGCCGCTCGTAGATCACCTTGCCGTCTTCGGGAATCTCTTTCACGTCGGCGCCGGTGCAGAACGCGCGGCCGGTACCGGTGACGATGGTCAGCCAGACGTTGTCGTCGTTCTCGGCCTCGTCGTAGGCCGCCCGCAGCTCGGTGATCATGTGCGGGCTGAGCGCGTTGAGGGCGTCCGGGCGGTTCAGGGTGATGGTCGCGGTGTGGCCGTCGACCTCGTATTTGATCGTGTCGAACGAATCAGTGGGCATCAGTCATTCCTTCGTCTAGCGCTGCGTGTGAACGTCGAGCGTGGGGCGTATGGACGAATTCGAGGCGGTTGCCGTGCGTAGGGCCCACACTCGACGCCCGAGATCTAGCGTCCACGAAAGTCCGGATCCCGCCGCTGCCGGAAGGCCTCCAGGCCCTCCTTGAAATCGCCCGTCCGGCAAGACAACTCCAGGTTGAACAACTCCTGGTTCAGCGACTGGCTCAGCGTTGCATGCTGGCCGAAGTTCAGGGCCTGCTTGGCCAGCCCGATCGCGACGGTGGGTCCGGAGGCCAGCCGGGCGACCAGCTCGTCGGCGGTGCGGTCGAGGTCGGGCCCGCTCACGGCCTGGTGAATGAGACCCCAGTCGGCCGCGTCGTTCCCACTCACCCGCTCACCGAGCAGCAGCATCCGCCTGGCCCGCGCCAGGCCGACGAGCCGTGGCGCCAGCCAGGTGGACCCCGAGTCCGGGCTGAATCCGCGGTCGAGGAATGGTTCCCAGAAGACCGCATCGCCGGCGGCCACGGTGAAGTCAGCGGCCAGCGCGAGATTGCACCCGAATCCCACGGCCCATCCCCGCACGCTGCACACCACCGGCAGCTGAATGCCGGCGACGAGTTCGATCACGCGATGAGCGGCATGGGGCACGCGGCGCACCAGATCACCGGTGCGGGGACGTTGGCCGCCGGGGTCGTTGGCGGCCACCCAATCGGAGCCGGTGCAGAAATCGTCGCCGGCTCCGCGGATGTGCACGGCGCGCAGCGAGTCGTCGGAGGCGACGGCGGTCAGCGTCTCGATCAGCGTCCCGATCATCAACGGCGTCAACGAGTTACGCCGGGATGGGCGATCGAGCGTGAGCAGTAACACCGCACCCTCTCGATGCGCTGTCACCGAACCCTCGGCTCCGGCCGCGCCGGCCCCTTGACTCACCGTCGATCCGGCCTTTCTCCGCCGTTACGGTTACCCATACAGTAGGCAATACGATTGATACGCTGTATAAGTTAGCAAGGATACGCTGCCTGCGAAACTACCCGGGTAAAAGAGGGAATCATGGCCCACGCTGGTGGCCCTGCAGAGCGCAGCGATGAAAAGGAGTGGCGGCTATGACCGCGCCGACGACGATGCAGAGCGCAGCGATGGGGAGGAGTGGCGCCTATGACCGCGCCTGAGGAATACGCCGCGCCGGCGTCGACGCATGACGACGGCGCCAGATTCGGCGAGGCGCCGCTTGCCCAGACCGTGGCCGCCGCCGCGGCCATGCGCCGCCTGAGCTCACTGCTGGTGTCGCTGGAGCATCCGCACCCGGCGGTGGACGCCATGTTGGACAAGTTCGCCGAGTGGGAGGGCGAGTTGTCGGCTGCCGCGCCGACCGACAACGCGCCGCGCATCGGCGAACTGCCCGACGATCCCCGGCGCGTCTATCTCAATCACGCCACCGACATCGGCGCCTACAACCCGTGTTTTCCCGAGTACTGGTTCACCGAATTCGATGCCGAGACGGCAACGGGAGGCGTCGAATTCCCGGTGATCTACGAAGGGCCGCCGGGACTGGTGCACGGGGGATTCCTGGGCGTCTTCTTCGACTGCGTCATCCAGCACCACAATTGCGTCACCGGCCTTTCCGGCAAAACCCGATCCTTGGCCGTGACGTTCCGCAGACCCACACCGGTGTTGACCGAACTGCAATTCGACATCGCGCGCTCGGAAAACGAACGGGGCATCACGTCGACCGCGCGACTGTTGCTCGACGATGAAGTGCTGTGTACGGGTGAGGTCAACACGTTGGCGTCACGGCCGGAGAAGCTTGCCGGATCGCGATTCGGCAGGCGCCGAAAGGAGTCCGACAAATGACCGCTTCGAGCACCTCTGATGATCGCGTGCTCTTCGACGTCGACCCCGAGCGGCGCATCGCGACGATCACGCTGAACAATCCCCAACAGCGAAACTCCTACGACGCCGCCATGCGCGAGGCCGTCGCCCGGTGCCTGGACCGGGTGGCCGAGGACGACGACCTCACGGTGGTGTTACTGCGCGGGGCCGAGGGCGTGTTTTCGACCGGAGCCGACATGAACAACGCCTACGGGTGGTACGGCGACAAGGCCAAGTCCTCCGATGACGCGGCCGCCAAACGTCGGCCGAGCCAGCGGCGCCGACTCACCGTGGACCGCAAGACTTTCGGCTTCTATCACAATTTCATGGGCTTCCCGAAGGTGACGGTGGGGGAGATCGCCGGCTACGCGCTCGGCGGCGGCTTCGAGATGGCCCTGATGACCGACATCGCGGTCATCGCGCGTGATACCAAGATCGGCATGCCGGCAACCCGCTTCCTGGGCCCCGCGTTGGGCAGCTTGCACATGTTCTTCCACCGGCTCGGGCCGGTGCTGGCCCGGCGGCTGCTGTTGACCGGTGACATCATCGAGGCGGGCGAGATCGAACACCTCGGAATCTTCACGGAGACCTGCGATCCCGGTTCGGTGACGGCCCGGGCGCGCTACTGGGCCGAGAAGGCGGCGAAGATGCCGGCCGACGGGGTCGTCATCGCCAAGGAGGCGTTCCGGCTTGTCGAGCAGAGCCAGGTGTACCAGGGTGAGGAGGTCGCCAGCTATCTGTTCCACGCCTTCGGTACCAACCTGCAGTTCGGCCCGGACGAATTCAACTTCGTCAAGACTCGAGCGCAGCACGGCGCCAGGGAAGCCTTCCGGCTACGCGACGAGCACTTCCACGTGCCCGAACCCGAGGCGTGACTAGCGTTTTCGGGTCAGGCTAGCGATTCGCCGGCGCCTTGGATCGCCCTCGCGCGGTCGACGCCTTGCGCTGGCGGCTCGCCCCCGTCTTGCCGTTGGACTTGTTGCTCTCGTCGATGAGCCTGCTCGCGTGATCGAGGATGCAGGTGAGGCCGTACTCGAAATTGGTTTCGTCCGGGGCCCCGATTCGGTGTCCGATTCGGGTGACTTGGGCAAGAAGCGGGGTCTTTTCGGGGTCGATGGCGACGGCGTCCTCGATGGCGCGGGGGCCGACGTCCGACGACTGGTTCTTTTCGTACAGCCGTTGCAACACCACCGATCCGCGGACGTGAACCGAGATCGCCGAATAGGTGTCGAATGCGTCCTCCGGCGACAGGCCGGCCTGCACCAGATTGGCCACCGCCTTTTCCATCTCCTGTGCGCCCATCCGCGCGGCTTTCGGAGACAGCGCCGCCCGAATCAGAATCAGGTCGCACAGAATTGGGTTACCCATGAACGTCTTACGCATCAGGCGCGCGTGGTTGGCCAACGTCTCGCGCCAGTCGCTGGCTTCGACATAGGGGGTGGCGAACACGTACTTGCTCAGGGCGCGGTCAGTCATCGCGTTGAGCAGGTCGTCCTTCTTGCGGAAGTACCAGTAGATGCTCGTCACACCCACGCCGAGATGTTTGCCGAGCAGCGGCATGCTCAGGTTGTCGATCGACACCTGTTCCGCGAGTTCGAATGCGCCACTGATGATGTCGTCGGGATTGATGGACCCGCGTTCGCGTCGCTGACGCTTATCGGCGGTTGCCTGTTTTGCCACTACGGGCACCTCCATCAACATCTGTTTCGTGCATGCAGTCTGCCAGCCGTGTTGCCGGTAAAGTCGAATTTACCGGCTCTTCTGTTCTGACCTGCGTATACGCTTTCGTGTCGTAATTTCCCTCTGCTACTGTAATACCTATCGTAGGCTTTTTGGTAAATCGGCTGGACAGGCGAAAATGCCCAGGTTAGAGCTACGGATTAAGCAATGGATCTAGGGCTGGCAAAGGCCACCGCGGTGGTGGTCGGCGGTAGCCGCGGTATGGGTTTGGCCACCGCGCGCTGCCTCGCCGACGAGGGTGCCCGCGTCGCAGTGGTCGGCCGTAGCCGTGACGCGCTGGACTCCGCGGTGACCGATCTCACGCAGCGGGGTAGCCCGGACGCGCTCGGGCTCGTCGCCGACATCGGGGACGACACCGCCGTCAACAACGTGTTCGGTGAGCTTTCACGACGCTGGGACGGCGAACTCAACGCTCTGGTCATCACGGTGGGGCCTGGCGCCGCGGGCACCTTCGAGGATTTGACCGATGACCACTGGCGGCAGTCGGTCGAAGACGGGGTGCTGGGCATGGTGCGCTGCGTGCGGGCCGCGCTGCCGCTGCTGCGCAAGGCGCAGTGGGCGCGGATCGTGAACTTCTCGGCGCACTCGACCCAGCGACAAAGTGTGATGCTGCCCGCGTACACGGCGGCGAAGTCGATGCTGACGAGTGTTTCAAAGAATTTGTCCCTGTTGCTGGCCAAGGACGAGATCTTGGTCAACGTGGTATCGCCGGGCAGCATCGCCTCGGAATCACTGGTGGGCTGGGCGGA
The DNA here is from genome assembly GCF_976985695.1 of Mycobacterium sp. NTMscope_MAC_269. Classification (NCBI taxonomy): domain Bacteria; kingdom Bacillati; phylum Actinomycetota; class Actinomycetes; order Mycobacteriales; family Mycobacteriaceae; genus Mycobacterium; species Mycobacterium sp. NTMscope_MAC_269. Next base: position 2,797,240 of record NZ_OZ335668.1, on the reverse strand, counting down.
TTCGGTGGGTGTCGACGGCCACGATCCCTATGCCCTGATGGAGGCCATCGGCAAGCATTTCGGTCACCCCGCGCATATGCCGCGGGCCGGCCTTCCCGAAGAGATCGGCCCGGTCGCCGCGTTCCTCGCTTCGCGGCGCAACTCCTACATGACCGGAGCCAACGTCAACGTCGATGGTGGTTCAGACTTCACCTGACTTCCCCTGACCATGGGTCGAAGAAATCGATTGGTAGACAGAAGGAGTCGACTGTGGCTACGGCAGCAGAAGCGCGCGCGTGGGCGCCTGGCGCATTGCGGGGGATCGGTGACTCCCTTTATACCCCGTTCTGCGGCACCGACGGCGACGACATCGACTGGGACGCCTACCGGACGCTGGTGCGTTACTGCGTGGGTGATCTCGGACACCCGATGTTGTGGTGCACCAGTGGGATCGCGGAGTTCTGGTCGCTGACACTCGACGAGCGGAAGCGCCTGCTGGAGGTTGCGGTCGAGGAGGCGCGCAGCCTCAATCCCGGTGTGGTGGTGCAGGCGTGCACGGCGGCGATGTCGGCCAAGGACTGTCTGAATTTGACGCTGCACGCCCAGGAGGTGGGTGCCGACATCGTTTACATCCAGACGCCGATGATGGAAGCCCACGGGGGCGAAGGCGTGCTGCGCTTTTTCCAATACATCGCCGCGCGCACGAATATCGCTCTGGGCATGTTCAATTCGCCGTCGTCGGGCTACGTGTTGACTCCGGCCGAGAGCGCACGCATCTACGACGAGGTGCCCGCGGTGTGCGCCACGAAGGAGGGCGCCTTCCGGCCGGCGAGCAGCCGTCTGCTGCACGAGCTGGCGCCCGGTCTGACGGTGTGGGAATGCGACAAGACGGTCTACCGGGCCGGGTGGCTGCGTGACGGGATCGTGTGCCCGGCCCAACTGGGCACCGCGGGCTACCTGTTCGAAACGCCTGAGCGGCGATTGTTTTCCGAGTATTGGGATTTGGTGCAGAGCGACAAGCTCGTCGAGGCCATGGATTACGGCCGCGAGTCCGGGATGGATCAGTTCGACCTCGACGTCGGGTCGTGGTGGACGTGCTACCCGGGGCGCGCGGATTACTTCACCCACTGGGGTGGCGCGTTCAAGTACGCCGCTTCGCTGCTGGGGTTGCCGATCGGTGCGTATCCGCATTCCCGCCCCCCGCAGGCCGAATTGCCCGCCGAGGCGAAGACTCAGATCGAGCGGGCCTACTACCGCCTGGGCTTGATCCAAACGGTGTTGCACTAGAACGGATTACAACGCGAAGCGGGCCCGGTCGGATCACCGGGCCCGCTCGCTCAGCTGGCCGTTTACTGCTGCTCGGCCCGCTCGCGTTCCTCGTACGTCTTGGCCTTGCCGCGAGCCTTCTCGGCGGCGGCTTCCTTTTTCCCGGCGCTGCGCTGGGCGTCGGCCTTGTCCTGCTGGGCCTTGCCCTCTTCGATCAGGTCGTTGTGGCCGATGATGATGCCGATGACCTGCTTGGTCTTCCCGAGGACGTCTTCTACGATGCCCCGAACGAGTTCGACCGGGCCGCTCTTGGTGTCAACCATTGCCTCTCCTTCCCCCATGTGATGGTTGGCTTCTCTACGCGTTCCCGATCACGGGGTCGAAGCAAACATGGGTCAGCGTGTCGATCGCCACAGCCGTTGCCGCCCCTCGGCTCGGGGCGTCGTCGCGGTGGGGGCCACGACGCCCAAAATCGCTGTTTAGTCGCCGTTCACGGCGGTTTGGGCGCAGTTGTGGAATGCGGTACCGATAGGTATACAGTATGGGTACAAACTCGCCAGCTGGTCAGCTATGAGGGGACGGTTCGATGAGTGCCGCCGACCGTGTGGTCACCGATGAAGCGGTGCTGTATGAAACCACTGAAACCGGTGTTGCGGTCGTGACCTTCAACCGCCCCGAGCGGCTCAACGCCTGGGGTCCCGACATTTCGAGGGGCTTCTACGCGACCATCGACCGTGCCGAAGCCGACCCCGCGGTCCGGGTGATCGTGCTGACGGGTGCCGGCAGGGGATTCTGCGCGGGCGCGGATCTGGGTGGCGCGGGATCCATCGACGAAAAGCTCGGCGACGGCGACACGGACGTCACCAAGTTGGTGGGCGATCGTCACCCGCACTTCCTCACCGGGCTGCGCAAGCCGATCATCGCCGCAGTCAACGGCGCGTGCGTCGGCATCGGTCTAACCCACGCGCTGATGTGTGACGTCAGGTTCGCGGCGACCGGAGCCAGATTCGCCACCGCATTCACCCGCCGCGGTTTGATCGCCGAGTACGGGATCTCTTGGATCCTGCCGCGGCTCGCCGGTTGGGGCCCGGCGATGGACCTGCTGCTGAGCGGGCGCACGTTCTTCGCCGAGGAGGCCGCGGAACTGGGACTGGTCACCGACGTCGTCGCGCCAGATCAGCTGATGGCCCACGCCATGGCGTACGCCGAAGACATCGCGCGCAACTGTTCACCGGCGTCGCTGGCGGTGATCAAGCGGCAGGCCTACGGCGACGCGCTGCGCGATGTCGCCGATGTCAGCGCCCGCGCCGAAACACTCATGCACGAGTCGCTGTTGCGGCCCGACGTTGTCGAAGGCATCACGAGCTTCCTGGAGAAGCGGCCACCGCGGTTCCCGCCGTTGGCCACCTAACCAGCCGGAAAGGAACATCATGACCACCCTGAACTATCAACCGATCGATGTCGACAACCACTACTACGAGCCGCTGGACTCGTTCACCCGTCACTTGGACAAGCGGTTCAAGCGACGCGGCGTCCAGATGGTCAACGAGGGCAAGCGCACCTGGGCCGTAATCGGGGACCGCGTCAACCATTTCATCCCCAACCCCACCTTCGACCCGATCATCGTGCCGGGCTGCCTGGACCTGTTGTTCCGCGGCGAGATTCCCGAAGGCGTCGACCCGGCCTCGCTGATGAAGGTCGAGCGGCTGGCGGCTCACCCCGAATATCAGAACCGCGACGCCCGCATCGCGGTGATGGACACCCAGGACATCGAGACGGTGTTCATGCTGCCGACTTTCGGCTGCGGGGTGGAAGAGGCGCTCAAACACGACATCGAGGCGACGATGGCCTCGGTGCACGCGTTCAACCTGTGGCTCGACGAGGACTGGGGCTTCGACCGTCCCGATCACCGCATCATCTCCGCGCCGATCATCTCGCTGGCCGATCCGGTCAAAGCCGTCGAAGAGGTCGAGTTCGTGCTGGCGCGCGGCGCCAAGCTGGTGCTGGTGCGGCCGGCGCCGGTGCCCGGCCTCGTCAAGCCGCGGTCGCTGGGCGATCCCAGCCACGACCCGGTATGGGCCAGGCTGGCAGAAGCGGGAGTGCCGGTGGGATTCCACCTGTCCGACAGCGGCTATCTACACATCGCGGCGATGTGGGGCGGCAAGTCGACGTTCGAGGGGTTCGGTGCGAAAGACCCTCTGGATCAAGTGCTTCTCGACGACCGGGCCATCCACGACACGATGGCCTCGATGATCGTGCACGGGGTGTTCACCCGTCATCCGAAGCTCAAGGCGGTCAGCATCGAAAACGGTTCCTACTTCGTGCACCGGCTGATCAAGCGCCTGAAGAAGGCGGCCAACAACCAACCCCAGCATTTCCCCGTAGACCCGGTGGACCAGCTGCGCAGCAACGTGTGGATCGCCCCCTACTACGAGGACGACCTGCCGGAGCTGGCCGAAGTCATCGGCGTCGACAAGATCCTGTTCGGTTCCGACTGGCCGCACGGGGAAGGGCTCGAATCGCCGGTGTCGTTTGTCGAGGAGCTGAAGGGTTTCGGCGAGTCCGACATCCGAAAGATCATGCGGGACAACGCGCTCGACCTCCTCGGCGTCCAAGTCGGCTCGGCGGCCTGACTATCGGGGCGCGGGTACTTCCGTGAGTGAATGGACCATCGGGGCGGTGCTCGACGAGATCGCCGACGTCATCGGCGACCGGACGATGACGGTGTGCGGCGAGCGTCGCAGCACCTTCGCCGAATCGGCGGACCGTACCCGCCGGCTGGCGAACTTCTTGGCGAGCAGGGGATTTGGTGCGCACCGGGAGCGCGCGGAATTGCAGAACTGGGAATGCGGGCAGGACCGTGTTGCGCTGGTGATGCACAACGACCTGTACCCCGACATGGTCATCGGCTGCCTCAAGGCGCGGACCGTCCCGGTGAACATCAACTACTACTACACGCCGCGCGAGGTCGGTGAACTTCTCGATTACGTACAGCCTCGGGCGGTCATTTACCACCGTGCGCTGGGCGCCAAGTTCGCCGACGTCCTGGCCCGCGCGGGCACCGATCTGTTGATCGCGGTCGATGACGGCAGCGAGGCGCCGGACCTTCCGGGCGCGGTGGCACTGGAAGACGCGCTGGCGCAAGGGGATGCCGATCAGCGTGTGACCGGTTCGCCGGATGACCTGCTGATGATCTGCACCGGCGGCACGACCGGTCGGCCCAAGGGTGTGCTGTGGCGGCAGTCCGACATCTATGTGTCGTCGATGGTGGGTGCGGATCATGCCTGCGCTGCGGAGATTCACGACAAGGTACGGGGGGCGGCCGGGGCGCCGTGGTTCGCGGTGTCGCCATTGATGCACGCGGCCGGCATGTGGACGGCGTTCTCGGCGATCATGGCGGGCACGCCCGTGGTGATGTACGACACCGGCAAAAAACTCGATCCGCGAACGGTGTTGGAAACGGCGCAGCGGGAGAAGGTCGGTTTGATGACGATGGTCGGCGACGCCTACGCCGCGCCATTGGTGGCCGAACTGCGTCGCGGCACCTACGACCTGTCGTCGCTGTACGCGATAGGCACCGGCGGCGCCGCAACGAACCCGAAATATCAACGCGCCCTTGTGGAGTTGATCCCCCAGGTCACGGTCATCAACGGGTACGGCTCGTCGGAGACCGGAAACATGGGATTCGGCCACAGCCGGCGCGACACGCAATCCGAGACGTTCACCCTGCGGGACGGGGGACTGGTTCTCTCCGAGGACTACAGCCACTTCCTGTGTCCGGGCGAGCCCGAGGTGGGCTGGGTCGCCAGGGAAGGCCGAATCCCGTTGGGCTACTTCAACGATCCCGACGCCACCCGCAAGACCTTTCCCGAGATCGACGGCAAGCGGGTCGTGATATCGGGCGACCGCGCCGGGCTGGAGCCCGACGGCACGCTGCGGCTGTTCGGCCGGGACTCGCTGGTGGTCAACACCGGCGGCGAGAAAGTCTTCGTCGAGGAGGTCGAAGAGGTGCTGCGCGCCCACCCGGCGATCGCCGACGCGCTGGTGGTCGGGCGCCCCAGCGAGCGCTGGGGAGAAGAACTCGTCGCTCTCGTCGAAGTCCGCCCGGAGGCCGCCGCGACGCCCGACGAACTGCACACGCTGTGCACCGCACAACTGGCACGGTTCAAGGCGCCCAAGGAATTCCTCTTCGTCGAGCACGTCCAACGCCTGGGCAACGGCAAGGCCGATTACCGTTGGGCGAAACGTCACGCGACAGCAAAGGCGCCGATGTCCACATGAAAGCAATCGATTGCCTGGTCAACGTGCATTTCGGCGAGACCGAGAAGCAACCGACCTGGATGCTCAAGGTACGTGACGACTACTTCAAGGGTCCGGAGTCCATGTTCGCGCCCGTCGAGTTGTCCGCGCTGATCGACGAAATGGACGAACAGGGCGTGCACAAAGCCATCCTGATGGACAACCTCGTTAAGCCGTCGGTGACGGCGCGCAAGTTCGTCGAGGAGAAGCCCGAGCGGTTCGCCCTGGCGATGGGCGGGGTGAACCTGCTGCGGCCCATTCCTTCGCTGCGGGAACTCTCTGCCGTCGTCGACGACCTCCCCGTGGCGTATGCGGCTGTGGGGCCGAGCTTTTGGGGCGACGGCCAGTACCCGCCCAGCGACGCCGTCTATTACCCGCTCTACACCAAATGCGCCGAGCTCGAGTTGCCGCTGTGCATCAACACCGGCATCCCGGGTCCACCCATTCCCGGGGAGGTGCAGAATCCGATCCATCTCGACCGGGTCTGTGTGCGATTCCCGGAACTGAAGCTGTGCATGATCCACGGCGCGGATCCCTGGTGGGACGTCGCGATCAGACTGCTGATCAAATACGCCAACCTGCGCCTGATGACGTCGGCGTGGTCGCCGAAGCGATTACCGGAGAGTCTGCTGCACTACATGCGGACCCGCGGGAAGGGCAAGGTGATGTTCGCTTCCGATTGGCCCGTCCTGAAAATGCACCGCGTCGTGCCCGAGGCCGCCGCGCTGGATCTGCCCGCCGATGTCCTCGAAAACTATCTCTACAACAACGCCCACGAATTCTTCTTCGGTGGCCAGGAGGAGCGCTGAGTATGGACCGTTACGAACTTCGCAGGCTCGACTACAGCCTGACGTCGGATCACGAGGCGTTGCAGGCCGCGTACCGCGATTTCTTCAAGACGCATTGCCCGATCGAGACGGTGCGCGCCGCGGAGGAGACCGGCTTCGACAAGAACCTCTGGGAGCGGTTGTGCGCCATGGGCGCAACGACGATGGCCGTGCCGGAATCCGCGGGCGGAGACGGTGCGACGCTCGTCGATCTGACCTTGGTCGCCGAGGAGGTCGGCCGGTCGCTGGCGCCGGTGCCGTGGATCGACCAGGTCTGCACCGCGCGTCTGCTGGCCCGGCTTGGCGCGGCGGAACCCGATGTGGTTCAAGGTAAGCGACTGGCCGCGTTCGATCCGCAGCACGACAGCACCTCCGGGTTGCGGCTGCTGCCCACCGGGTCGATCGCCGACCAGATCATCGTGCGCGACGGCGCGGATGTCGTGGCGCTGAGTTTCGGTACCCGCCCGACGAAGGTGGACAACATCGGCCGGCTGCCGATGGCTTGGGTGGATCCGGCGGCCGCCGACACGCGCACCGTGTTGGCCGGCGGCCCAGAGGCGCTGGCGGAATATCAACGGGCGCTGGATGAGTGGCGTGTGCTGTCCGCCGCGGCGCTGGTGGGTCTGGTGGAAGAGACCATGACGATCGCCGCCGAGTTCGCAAAGACCCGCTACACGCTTGGAGTGCCGATTTCGACCTTGCAGGGGATCTCGCACCCGCTGGCCAACATCGCCATCACCGTGCAGGGCGGCCGCAATCTGGCGCGCCGCGCGGCGTGGTTCCTGGACAACGAGCCCGACGAACGGCCCGAGCTCGCGCCCTCGGCGTTCGTGTTCATGGCCGAGGAGGCGGCGAAGGCCGCGACCATGGCGGTGCATGTGCAAGGCGGCCTCGGTGTTTCGGCGGAGGCGGCGGCGACGGCGTATCTGGTGCGTGCCCGCGGCTGGGCCCTGGCCGGCGGGGATCCCGGCGCCAGCGCGAAGTACATCGGCGAGCTCGTGGCGGCACGCGAAGGCGACTCGAGAAAGGGCGCATAGTGGATTTCTCCCGCGTCACGCTGTCCGACGACGACCAGCGTTTCCTCGACGAAGCGCGCGATTTCCTGCGCACGCATGTGACGGAGGACGTCAAGCGCCGGGACCGCGAGACAGGCGACAACTTCGACGAGGGGGTGCACCTGGCGCTGGGTGCCGCCGGATACCTGGAACGCGAATGGAAGCCGGAAGCCGAAGGCGGTTTCAGCCGGGTGCATCGCCGTATCTGGGAACTGGAGAAGCGGCGTGCCCACGTGCCCTGGGTGACCTGGGGGACCACCGCCATGGTGGCGCGTTCGGTCGCGAGGTTCGGGTCCGCCGAACTGAAGGAGGAAGTGCTGCCGGGCGTCTTCAGCGGCCATGTTCGGCTGTGCCTGGGCTACACCGAGCCCGAGGGCGGATCCGACATCGCCACCTGCAAAACCCGTGCGGTGCGCGACGGCAACGGCTGGATTGTCAACGGCTCCAAGATGTTTACCACCGGCGCACACAACTGCCGATACGTGTTCCTCATCACCAACACCGACCCGACTGCCCCGAAGCACAAGAGCCTGACCATGTTCCTGGTCCCGCTGGACTCAGAGGGCATCGAGATCCAGGGCATCCGCACGGTCGACGGCGATCGCACCAATATCGTCTACTACAGCGACGTGCGCGTCGACGACAAGTACCGGCTGGGCGACGTGAACGCGGGATGGACCGTGCTGCGCGAACCGCTCAACGTCGAGCACGGTGCGGTGGCGGCCTCCCCCGACGGCCTGCAGGATGTGTCGATCATGATGCATCAGGCCGGTTTCATGGCCGACGCGCTGGACAAGGCCGCCGGCAAGGTGTCAGAGCCGGATCCGAACGGGCGCAGGCTCATTGACGATTCGGCGGTGGCGTACCGGTTGGGGCGCAGCGCCGCGCGGATGGAAGCCGCGCTCAGCGCGCCCAGCATCTTCGGCCGCGTCGCGCTCGCGCAGACGATGCGCGATATCTCCCCGGATCTGATGGACATCCTGGGCACGGCGTCCACCCTGCCGATCGGCACCGACGGTGCGGCCGACGACGGCGCCGCGGAGTATGTCTTCCGGTTCGCGCCGCTGGTCGGGATTTACGGCGGCACCCTCGAGGTCTTCCGCAACATGATCGCGCAATACATGCTCGGCCTCGGCAAGCCGGCCTATGCGCCGGTCGCACAGAAGGCTTCCTAGCGCGAGCAGACGCAGAATCGCACGTCCGAAACTCGAATCGTGCGATTCTGCGTCTGCTCGGCGGGGCTAACCGGTGCCTGCGAGGGCGGGCGGGTTGACCGCCGTGGGGTCGGGGTTGGCGATCGGCAGGCCCATGAAGCGGCGCGCGTTGTCGCCCATGAAGTCATAGGTGCGCCGCTCGTCCATGTCGTCGGCGTATTTCCAGAAGCCCTTGGGTTCGGGGAGGCCTTCGGGGTGCGGGTAGTCGGAGCCGAACAGCACTCGGTCCCATCCGACCGTGTCGACGACGTCGGCCACGCAGCCCTCCCAGAACGGGCTCACCCAGATGTTGCGCCGGAACACGTCGTGCGGATGCTCCGGGAAATTCTGCGGCATCTTCTTGTACAGGTCTTCGAAGTCGTTGAACAGCGGGAAGATCGACGAACTGCCGTTCTCGACGCTGGCGATGCGCAGCTTGGGGAAACGGGTCAGGGTGCCGTGGCAGATCAGGCTGGTGATCATGTCGGCGATTTCGCGATGGCCCAGCACCATCCAGCGAAAAGCGCTCATGGCCATGAAGTTCTGGGTGTGGGGCGGTTCCCACGTGCCGACATAGTCGTCCAGCGGCGGGTAGCTGGCATGCAGCACGATCGGCAGGCCCGCGGCCTCGACATCACGCCAGAACGGGTCGAATTCGGGTAGGGCCGGCGACCGCCAGCCGTGGACGCCGTTCACCGGACCCGGTTTGATCAGCGCCGCCCGAACGCCGTTGCCCAGCAGGTAGTCCAGCTCGCGCTGGGCGGCATCGACCTCGGACAAATTGATGATGGGCGTGGAGAAGACGCGCTCGGCGTAGTTGTAGGTCCAGTGTTCGGCCATCCACTGGTTCAACGCGTGGACGATCGCCAGCGTCAACTCGGGGTCGTCGGCCGAGGAGTGCTCGACCAGGCTGGCCAGCGTCGGGTAGTTCAGCGCCTCGACGACACCCTGGCGGTCGAGTTCGGCCAGCCGATCGACGGGATTGCGGGTCGCGGCCGGCGCCGCGATGGCCGCGCCCTGCATCTCGCGCAGCGTGAGGCCCTCGGTGTTTTCCCCGGCGAAGAACCTCTCGTGCGCGCCGGGCGCGGCGACGCGCTCGAACGTCGGGTTGGGGATGAAGTCACTGACCCTGTTGTTGATCACGATGCGGGTTTGCCGCCCGAATTGGGCGAATTGGACGGCCCGCGAATACCTTTCCGGAAGGAACTTCGTCAGCGCTTCCGGTGTTTCGTACATGTGCTGGTCGGCGTCGAAGATCGGCGCCCTGGTGAATTGAGCCATCGGACAGGTGCCCTTTCTTTGCGCGAGCAGACGCAGAATCGCAGATTCGAGACTCGAATCGTGCGATTCTGCGTCTGCTCGCCGAGGTCAGGTGGTGAGGATGGTGGCCGCGGCGGTACCGGGCGCGCCGTAGAGCTGGGCGAAGCCGACGCGCGGTTCGCCGGGCACCTGGCGATCGCCCGCCTCGCCGCGAAGTTGGCGCACCAACTCGTGGATCTGGCGCAAACCGGACGCCCCGATCGGTTCGCCGTTGGCGATCAGCCCGCCGTCGGTATTGATCGGCATCGAGCCGGTGATCTCGGTGGCACCGTCGGCTAGCAGCTTCTCCTGCTCACCGTCGGCGCAGAACCCGCATTCGGCCATGTGAATGATCTCGGCGCCGGCGTCGGTGTCCTGCAGCTGAATGACGTCGACGTCCTTCGGTGCCACACCCGCCTTTTCGAATGCGGCCCTGGCTGCATATACGGTCGGCGCCACATCCTCGTCGACCGGGGCGAAGGTGGTGTTCACCTCGTAGGCGCCGTAGCGGCGGGTGCGCACCTCGACCGCCCGCAGGAAGACCGGCTTATCGGTATAGCGGTGCGCGATGTCGGCGCGGCACATGACCACGGCGGCGGCACCCTCGTCGGGCGCACAGAACATGTACTGCGTGAGCGGATAGTTCAACATCGTCGAGTTGAGGATCTCGTCTTCCGGAATCGGTTTGCGCCGAAACGCGTTCGGGTTCTGCGCGCCGTTACGGAAGTTCTTGGCGGCCACCTTGGCCAGCGACCGCTGGGAGATGCCGTGCTCGTGCAGGTAGCGGTTGGCCTTCATGCCGAAGAACTGGGTGGTCAGGTACTGCCCGTTCTCGGCATACCAACGCGGCATCCCTACCAGAGCCGGGTCCTCGATGAACGCGCCGCGCGGATGCTTGTCCAGGCCGAGGGCGATCCCGATGTCGTAGTCGCCCAACCGGATTCCGTCGGCGCAGGCCTTGGCGGCGCTGGCCGCCGTCGCGCAGGCGTTGAACACGTTGGTGAAGGGAATACCCGAGAGCCCGACCATGCCGACGATCGCGTCGGGGTTGGCGACCGTCCAGCTGCCTCCGGTGGCGGCCTGGACGTCCCTCCACTGCACGCCCGCGTCGTCGACCGCGATCCGGATGGCGTCGACACCCATCTCCATCGCGGACTTGCCTTCGAAGCGTCCGAAGGGGTGCAGGCCCACGCCGATGATCGCGACGTCATTCATATGCGCCTCTCCTCCTCATCGCTTCGCTCTGCATCGTCGCCGGCGCGATTCATATGCGCCTCTCCTCCTCATCGCTTCGCTCTGCATCGTCGCCGGCGCGATTCACGCGATAGCTCCTGATTCTTTGAGCTCGGCGATACGGTCCCACTCCATTCCGAGTTCCATCAGAACGATTTCGGTGTGCTCGGATGCCTGCGGGGCCCGAGTGGTGACGAGCGGTTCGTGGTTGAACTGCACCGGTCCGCGGACGACCTTGAATGGTGCACCGCCGTCGTTGGCCTCGACTTCGACGATCATGTCGTTGGCGAGCGCTTGCTCGTCGCCGGCAAGATCGATGAGGCTCTGGAACGGCGCCCACTGGCCTTTCATCGTCTTCAGGTGCTGTCGCCAGTAGTCGAAAGGCTTGCCGGCGAAGGCCTTTGCGATCAGTTCGGCGGCCGCATCGGCGTTTTGGATCAAGGGCAGCACGTCGGAGAAGCGGGGGTCGTCGGCCGCCTCGGGCATGCCGAGGTGCTCGAAAGTGTCGCGAATGTAGCCCGTCGGGCTGACGATGCACAGGTTGATGGTGCCGCCGTCGGACGTTTCGTAGTTGCCCAGAAAGGGATTCACGGATGCGGCCGCAGATCCCGGCATGGGGGTGCGCATGACCTCGCCGGTTTCCATGCCCTGCGTGACGCTGGCGCCCGCCGCCCACCACGCCGTGCTCAGCAGCGACACATCGAGCTCGACGGCCTCGCCGGTGCGCTCGCGGTGCAGCAACGCGGCCGAGATGCCGCCCGCGATGAACATGCCGCCGATCGAGTCACCGAATGCGGGAATGCCTTGTCCCAGTGCGCCGCCCAACTCCTCGGGCGTCAGCGCGTACCCCACGCCGCTGCGCGTCCAGAACGCGGTCCCGTCGTAGCCGCCGACGTCACGTTCGGCTCCCTTGTCGCCGTAGGCGCTGCCGCGGGCATACACGATGTTGGGGTTCACGGCGCGGATGTGTTCCACATCGAACTTGTGCTTCTGCCGCTGCGCAGGCATGTAGTTGGTCAGGAACACATCGGCGGTCTTGGCCAGCTCGTAGATCACTTCTTGACCGCCGGGCGTGGAGACGTCGATCCCGACGCTGCGCTTGCCGCGGTTGGGATGCTCTATCAACGGATGCCGGTCGGGATCGAGCTGGAACCCACCCATGTTGACGAAGCCGCGCTGGGTGTCGCCGCGCGCCGGGTGCTCGACCTTGATGACGTCGGCGCCCCAGTCGGCGAGGATCGCACCGGCGGCGGGGACGAACGTGAACTGCGCAACCTCGAGGACCCGAAAGCCCTGCATTACCTTGACCATTCCCGGGACCCTACTTCGCGTCGAACGTAACCGGAAGCGCGGTGGGCGAACGGAACGGCTGACCGTGGACATGCGGATCGTCATCGGTGAGCAGGTTGAGGTTGGTCACCCGATCCAGCAGGCATTCGAGTGCGACCCGGGTTTCCATGCGCGCGAGGTGCAAACCCAGGCAGGTGTGCTCGCCGGCGGCAAACGAGATGTGCGGTACGTGCGCACGGAAGATATCGAACTCTTCCGGTCGCTCCCAGCGGCGTTCATCGCGATTCGCCGAGCCGATACACACGTCGAGAACCGACCGGGCCGGAATCTTGACCCCCTCTAGTTCGGTGTCTTCGGCGGTGAACCGCTGCACCGTGGTCAACGGCGTCTCGAAGCGCAGCCCCTCCTCGATCGCCGGGGCGATCAACGTGCTGTCGGCCTGCACCGCGGCGAGCTGCTCGGGGTGGGTCAGGAGCAGGAAGAGCAGGTTGCCCGAGGACCGGTAGGTGGTTTCCAACCCGGCGGGCAGGAGCAGCCGCAAAAACGAGTAGATGGCTTCGTCGCTGAGCTTTTCGCCATCGATCTCCGCGGTGACCAAGTCACCGATGATGTCTTCGGTCGGCTTGGCCTTGCGCGCTTCGATCTGCTCGAGGAAGTAGTCCTTCAACGCCGCCGACGCTTCAAAGGCGCGTTCGTACTTGACCGCGTAGCTGATCAATTCCACCGCGCGCCGGTGGAACATGGGCAGGTCATCTTCGGGCAGACCTAACAGCGTGGCGATGACCCGGGTGGGGAACTCGAACGTGATCTGGCGGACCAGATCGGCCTGGCCGGCGTCGATGAATTCGTCGATGAGGGCGTTGCAGATCGGCCGCACGACGGTGGGCTCCCAGCGGGCCAGGGCCTTGGACTTGAACGCCGCGGACACCAGGTTGCGGTGGTCGCGGTGCTTTTTGCCCTCCATCGCCAGGATGGTCGGCCCCATGAACAGGCCGATGGTGGTGTCGTACATCGCCGAACTGAACACCCGGCCGTCGCGAAACGCCTTGTTCACCGCGTCGAACGACACCGCCGCGAAAGACCGCTTGGGTCGCAGCGACTCGGGGGTCTTGGCGTAGTCCATGACGGTGCCGTGATAGACCCCGCCCTCGCTGCGCTTCCGCGCGAAGTAGGGGTACGGGTCACGGAGGTAGTCGTTCGGCTTATCGCCGGCGACGGCGTCCTGAAGCTGACTTTCCACGGCTGCTCTCTGGCTCGGGTACACGGTCGCACTGAAAGGATTGCCTCGTACTGTAAAGATTACAGTAGACTATATCGTCGCGGCTACGGCTGCCGTAAGCTGTGCAGCCATGGGTGCAGTTGGCCAACAGGTTGACAGTCCGGCGGGGCAGCAGCGGGCCGATTTGCAGGCGATGCTGGACCGGCAGCGGCGATCCTTTGTGGACGAGGGGCCGCCCACCGCCGCGGTCCGGTGCAACCGCATCGATCGGCTGATGGCGCTGCTGTTGGACAACAGCGACGCGTTCATCGAAGCCATGGCGGCCGACTACGGCACCCGGTCCAGGGCGGCCTCGTTGTTCACCGAGATCATCGGGATCACCTCGGTGGTCGAACACACCAGATCCCATGTGGCGCAATGGATGCGTCCGTCCAAGCTGATGCTCGCCGCCCGGCTGTGCGGGCTGCGGGCCGAAGTCCAGCCCACCCCGCTCGGCGTCGTCGGGGTGATCGGACCGTGGAACTTCCCGGTCAATCTCGTGGTGCTGCCCGCGTCGGCGGCGTTCGCTGCCGGTAACCGGGTGATGATCAAGATGTCGGAGATCACCGCGCACACCGCGGATCTGATGGCGGCGACCGCGCCGAAGTACTTCGACCCGACCGAGCTCGAGGTGGTCACCGGCGGGGCCGATGTCGCGGCCGCGTTCGCGGAGTTGCCCTTCGATCACCTGTTCTTCACTGGCTCGCCGTCGGTGGGCGCACTGGTGCAACGCGCGGCCGCCCGGAACCTCGTTCCGGTGACGTTGGAACTCGGCGGCAAGAACCCGGTGGTCGTTGCGCCGGGCGCTGACATCGCACGGTCGGCGGCGCGCATCGCCCGCGCCCGGATGGTCAACGGCGGACAGGTCTGCGTCTGCCCCGATTACGTCATGGTGCCCGACGACCACGTCGAGGCCTTCGTCGACACCGCCCGCGAAACGCTGCGCGGCATGTTCCCGACGGTGATCGCCAACGCCGATTACTGCTCCAGCGTCAACCAGGCAAATTTCGACCGGGTGGTGCGCCTGATCGACGATGCGCGGGCGCACGGTGCGCGCGTGGAAACGATTGCACCGGAGCGTGAATCACTGCCCGACCCCGCCAGCCGCAAAATCGCGCCCACCCTTGTCCGCGACATCGACGACCGGATGCTCATCGCCGACGAAGAGGTCTTCGGCCCCGTGCTGGCCGTCCTGGGCTACTCGCGCCTGAACGAGGCGATCGACTACATCAACCGCCGGCCGGCGCCCCTGGTGGCCTACTGGTACGGTCCCGACGGCGACGATTTCCGCACCTTTGTCCGCAACACCCGCAGTGGCGGCGTGGCCCGCAACGACTTTGCGGCGCAGATGATCCCGTCCGCGGCGCCGTTCGGGGGAGTGGGGCGCAGCGGGATGGGCGCCTATCACGGCAAGGCCGGCTTCGACGCGTTCAGTCATTACCGCACCGTGGTCGGCAACGACCTGCCGTTCAGCATCACCGGAACCGCGGCGCCGCCATTCGGCAGTCCGTTGCGGTTCTATGCCAATACCGCCCTGCGGATCGCGCGGGCCCGCACCCACCGGCGGCTCAAGGAGGCGTCGAAATGACCGTCGCCGAACTGGAATTCGACCCCTTTTCGGAGGACTTCTTCAACGGGCCGTACGAGACGTATCGCCGGATGCGGGAGGAAGCCCCGGTCTACTACAGCGAACGGTACGATTTCTACGCGCTCAGTCGCCACGTGGATGTCGCTACGGCGTACAAGAACTTCGAGACGTATTCGTCGGCGCGCGGGGTGGACCTCGCGGCGGTGCGCTCGGAGGAACCCATGGGGCACAAGTCGATCATCATGATGGACCCGCCCGAGCATCGGCACATGCGCGGCCTGGTCAACAAGGTGTTCACTCCGCGCGCCATCGAAGCGATGCGCCCGCTGGTGACCGGCCTGATCGACCGCTATCTTTCCGCCACCGATCCCGCGGGATTCGATGTCGTCCAGGATTTTTCGGCGTTGTTCCCCGTCGAAGTCATCACAACCATGCTGGGCGTCCCCGAGGAGGATCGCCAGCAGATCAGGCTGTGGCTCGACGAATTCCTGCACCGTGAGCCGGGCGAGGTCGAGATGTCGGAAGCCGGCTTCCAGGCCGCCACGCAAATGGCGATCGCCTACTACCAGTTGGTGAAGGAGCGCAGGGCCGCGCCGCGCGACGACATGATCAGCGCGTTGGTGGCGGCCCGGGTGGAGCGCGAGAACGGTGAGCTCACCGCGTTGGACAACATCGAAATCGCCCAGTTCGCCGTGCTATTGGGCGGGGCGGGCGCCGAGACGGTGACCAAGCTGGTCGCGAACGCGGTGGTGCTGTTTGCGCACCATCCCGAGCAGTGGCAGAAGCTCCTCGACGACCGCAGCAGGGTCACGGCCGCGGTTGAAGAGGTGCTGCGCTACGAATCCCCGAACCAGTACAACGTGCGCTGTTCGCGCGAGGATGTCACCCTGCACGGCGTCACCATCCCGGCCGGCAAGCCGGTGTTCCTGCTCCTGGGCTCGGCCAACCGTGATCCCGACGCCTGGACGAAGCCAGAGGTCTTCGACATCGACCGCGACCGCGCCGAGGCTCAGAACCTCGGGTTCGGCTACGGCATCCACAGCTGCCTCGGGGCGGCGCTGGCGCGGATGGAAAGCGTTGTCGCACTGCAGAGGTTGCTCGATCACATACCGCGCTACGAGGTGGACTGGGCCGGCTGTCGCCGCGTCAACATGCAAAACGTCGCCGGCTGGAACAACGTCCCGGTCCGAGTGCTGCGCTAGTCAGGTGCCGGCGCGGCCCGAACGGGCGTTCGTCACTCGTGCGGCGTGGGCCTGCAGAGCGGCGTAGTGCGCGCCGAGCAGCCGGGGCATCGCGGCTATCGCGCGTCCGTCGGGCCCGATGAGGATTCTGGCCCGGTTCTTCTCGGCCCCGCGGAGAATGAGGCGAGCGGCCTTCTCGGGCGAGGTGAGCGCTGCGCGCGCGAAGAGTTTCGCGGCCATGTCGGGATCCTCGGTGGCCGCGGCGCGCATGTTGGTCCCGAAGTTGGTTCGGACCACGCCGGGGTGCACGCAGTGCACCGTCACCGGATGGCGTTCGATGATCATTTCCTGGCGCAGCGCCTCGGTGAAACCGCGCACCGCGAACTTCGCCGTGCTGTAGGCGCCCTGATAGGGCACCGCGATCAGTCCGAAGGCGCTGGACAGGTTCACCAATCGCGCGGGGCGCTCCGAAGTGCCGGACTCGATCAGCTGCGGCAGGAACGCCTTGGTCCCATTGACAACGCCGCCGACGTTGATGCCGATGAGCCAATCGAAATCGGTCCACGACATGTCCGCCACGCTCGCGAACAGGTCAACTCCGGCATTGTTGAACAACATTGAGGCGGGCCCGAGCTGCCCGCGCACGTCCTCGGCGAAGCTCAGCACCGCGTCCCGGTCCGCCACGTCGACCCGGTACGGCGTCACCTGGCCGGGCCGGCACGCGGCCTGGGTCTCGGCAAGGCCCTTTTCGTCGATGTCGGAAGCCGCGACGTGCGCGCCGTCCGAGGTGAGCGACCGCGTCAATGCGCGGCCGATGCCAGAGCCGGCACCTGTGACGACGGCGATACGCCCTTGATACTTCATGAATTTCCCGCTTCCACGATCGCGCGGATCCGGTCCACCGAAAGGTCAAGGTTCCTTTGCAGGTCCTTGCGACGATCCCTGACGAACAAGAACAGGTACTCGAAAATCAGCACGCCGAAAGGCAGTTGAACGCACATCCGGAACTCTTCGGTGAGGCGCGCCGTGCCGGCGGTGGAACCGGGTTCGATGAGATACGTCCACTGCGTCCAGTCCCCGCCCATGGCCTGGACGACGAACGAAAACCTCTGTCCTGGCGCCGCTTCGACGACGTTCGCCACGGTCCGCCACCGGCCGAGTCGGCGACGATTCCACGCACGGAAACGGTCCGGACCCAGCCACTCCGCACGTGTCGTCTCGGGACTCCACTCGGGGATTCGCGTGACGTCGGAGATGACGGCGTAGATGCGCTCCGCCGGAGCGCGCACCTCCGTCGACGCCGTCAGTGTCTCGCCCTCGTGGAGCAGCGGCATTTCAGCCGTTCACCGCCTGATCGCGCGCCCACCGATAGTCGGCCTTGCCCGACGGGCTGCGCTCGATGACCGGTCGGAACACGATCGCCTTGGGCAGCTTGTAGCGCGCCAGCGACTGCGCCGCGTGGGCCACCAGCTCCGCGGCCTCGGCGCCGGCGCCCGCGGCGAGCGCCACCACGGCGACAACCTCCTGGCCCCATCGCTCGCTCGGCCGCCCGGCGACCACCACGTCGGCCACCGCGGGATGCGACGCGATGGCCGTTTCGACCTCCTCGACGAAGATCTTCTCGCCGCCGGAGTTGATGGTCACCGAATCCCGGCCCAGCAATTCGATGGAGCCGCCGGCGCCGTGGCGCGCGCGGTCGCCGGGGACGGCGTAGCGAACGCCGTCGATCACCGGAAAAGTCTTGGCCGTCTTGGCCGCATCGCCCTTGTAACCGAGCGGAACATAGCCCCGCTGCGCCAGCCAGCCCATCCCGTCGTGCCCGGGTTCCAGGATGGCCGTCAGATCCTCGGCCGCGACGAACGTGTCCGGCCCGGCGTTGAACGTGCCGGTCGCCACCGCCCCCGAGCTCGACATGTGATGCATCTGCGCGCCCGTCTCCGACGACCCGACGCCGTCGATGACAACGGCGTTCGGCAGCACTTCGATCAACCGTTGCTTGACGTACGGGGTCAGCAGGGCGCCGCCGTTGGCGACCACCGCCAGCGACGACACGTCGGCGATCCCCTTCTCGATGGCGGCGACCAGCGGGCGCGCCATCGCGTCACCGACCACCGTGACCACCATGACTTTCTCCCGCTCGATGGTGCGCACCACGTCGTCGGCGTCCAGATGATCGACGACGGTGGGAAAGACGACGGACTGGCCCGTGGTGATCGCCGTCATCACGCTCCACTGCGCCGCGCCATGGATCAGCGGGGGCAGAATCATCAGCTTGGTGCCCGGGCCCGCGGCGGCGCGCTCCACGATTTCGTCGACGGACGCCGAGGGCTCGCCGGTCATCAGGTTCCGGCCGCCGAAGGACGTCATGAAGATGTCGTGCTGGCGCCACAGCACGCCCTTCGGCATCCCCGTCGTGCCCCCCGTGTACAGGACGTACAGGTCGTCGGCCGAATGCTGCACCGCTGGCGGTTCCGGGTCCACCGACGCCAGGGCGGCCTCGTAATCGATTGCGCCGTCGAGCAAGTCGTTGCCCGAGTCGTCGGCGATCTGGATCAGCACGCGCAGCTGCGGCAGATTCGGGAGGATCTCGGCCACTCGCGGGGCGAACGCGGCGTGGTAGAGCAGCGCGGTCGCCCCGGAATCCGCGAGCAGATATTGCAGCTCGCTCTTCACGTAGCGGAAGTTGACGTTGAACGGGGCGACCCGCGCCTGGAAGCTGCCCAGCAGCGCCTCGACGAATTCGTTCCCGTTGTAGGCGTAGAGGCCGAGCAGGTCTTGGCCCACCTCGTGGCCGGCCAGCGCGGAGCGCTCGGTGTGGCAGCCCAGTCCTTGGGAGTGTAGGTAGGCCGCGAGCCGATTCGAGCGGTCGATCACCTGCGCGTAGGTGTAGCGACGGTCCCCCTGGATGATGAGCTCGCGGGCGGGGAGGGCGGCCGCGACGGCCTGCGCGACCGCCGGCACCGTGAATGTTGTTGTGGTGTCCACTATTTCCTTTCCGCCGAGCAGACGCAGAATCGCATGCGCGAGGCTCGCGCAGTGCGATTCTGCGTCTGCTCGCCAAACCGGGGCCGTCTCACGGCTGGTGGGGTAGCAGGCGAACCATCAGGCCGTTGGCTTCGCTGAGCAACGTGCCGCCGGCGTCTGTCATAGTAGCGTCAATGAAAACTTTCCTGCCCTCGGCTTTGGTGATGCGGCCCTGGGCGGTCAGCGGCCGGTCAATCGGGGTGATATTCCGGTAGTCGACGTGCAGGTACGCCGTGCGCGTCGGCCGGATGTCCGCGGTGGACACGACCATGCCGAACACCCAGTCGTAGAACAGCGGGATCATGCCGCCGTGCACGGCCCTGTTCCCGCCGATGTGCGCGGTAGTGAAATGCCCGGTCATCTGCACGCCGCCGGGGCCGGACTCGGTCACCATCCAGGGCGGCAGCAGGGGATGGGCCAGCCCGGGCAGGCTCAGCACCCGGCCCGCCACCGCCTCGATCTCCGGGACCTGGTGACCGTCCAGCAGCGCGCAGGCGTTGTCCAGGTGCGCGGTCGCGGCGGCCCACAGCGCGGGGTCCGGCTTGGTGGACACGGTCAGGTCCTGCAGACGCCGGAGCGCGGCGACAAACGGGCCCAGTTCGGCGGGGGCGTCCTCGACGGGTTTGACGTCGGGGAAGCCGCCGCGGACGTCCGGCGCGGTGTCGGTCATCGCGTTCCCTCATCCCAGACCCGGAGCAGATCGTCGGTGCTGGTGATGGTGGCCAGCAGCGACAGCGTGTTGGCGATCATCGCTGCACCATAGTCGGCGGGAATACCGGCGACGGCGTCGCGGGGCACGACGACCCGGTAGGCGGCGTTGACGGCGTCCATGACGAGGTTGGGGATCGCGATGTTCAGCGAAACCCCCACCACGACGATGGTCGACACCCCGAGATTGCGCAGCACCGCGTCCAGGTCGGTGCCGCCCATCGGGCCGACGCCGTGCCAGCGACGCAACACCAAATCCGAAGGCTGCGGCCCCAATTCGGGCAATAGCTCCGCGCCCGGCGTGCCGGGCGTGATGTCCACCTGGTTGCCGCCGCCCATCGCGAAGATCTTCGCGTTGTGGTTGGAGCCGAGCCCGTCGGGCCGCCGCTGCACCAGGCAGTGCACGACCCGCACGCCGGCCGCCCGCGCCACGGGCAGCAGCCGCGCGATGTTGGGCAGCGCCTCGCGGCGGGCCTCCTCGGCGAGCATCGCCAGTCCGGCGTCGGGACCCATCACCGCGCCCTGGCACTCCTGGGTGACGATCGCGGTGTGCGCGGGCGTGGTCAGCGCGGCCAGCCGGTCCGTCATGCGGGGGCGCCCACCGGCGCGACGTCGTAGAACTGCGTCGCCCACTTCCTCAGCGCCATATAGCCTTTCGCGTCGGTCTTCGACAGAGCGGGGTTCTCCACATACTTCTGGTAGCGCCAGATCTGCAGGTCGTCGAACACCGTGGACAAAAACTGGTTCTCGATGAGCTCCCGCAATTTGCCTTCGGGGACGGGTGCGGTGTCGCCGGGGATTCGCGGCCACCAGATCGAATAGAACAGGTCCGAGCATTCGTCGTCGACGGGTGTGCAGGTGAAGATCAACCGATGGTTCTGCACGCCCTCGAAGACGCTGATCGCCCCGCCGAGCCCGAACAGGTGGCTGTGGAACCGCAGCGCGAGGTCTTGCGCGTCGTCGCTGCGCGCGTTGGGCCAGCCCGCAATGAACTGCCACTCGTGGTCGACGATTTTCCAGTCCAGCACCCGGGGCGTCACGGTGGCGTGGTGGACGTACTCGAAATGGGCGCTGTCGGGGGCGTTTTCGGCCACGATCTGCGGGTGCACCGGCTCGCGCTCCGCGCGCCGGGAAAACTCCGGATACGCCCGGTAGTACTGCGCGGGATCGGTCTCGAATTGCGGGAACTTGCGGAAGATATCCGGCATCTCCCACTGCGGTTCCTTGCCGTCGGGGTGGTGCCAGATGAACACGCAATCGTATTGCTCCTGGACGGGATACACCTTCAGTCGTAGCCCACGGTTCGGGCGGTCCGGCTGGTAGGGGATGTACTTGTTGCATCCGTCCGGACCCCAGCGCCAGCCGTGGAACGGGCACTCCACGCAGTCGCCGACGACCTTGCCGCCGTGGCCGATGTGGGCGCCGAGATGCTTGCAGTGTGCTTCCAGGACGTGCAGCTCACCGGACTCGTCACGGTAGGCGACCAGATCCTCGCCGAAATAGTGCAGCGGCCGGACCTCGCCGGTGGGAAACTCTGGCGACCAGCCGACCATGAACCAGCCGGTGACCTTCCAGGTGAATGGGACTTTCACGCCGAGCGCCTCTCGTGGTCGTTGATACTAAATCCATTACAGTATAGATTTCAGCAGTCCGGCCCGCGAGCGGCAAGGAGTGACATGACGACAGCGGCTGACGAGCTGGAAGCCATCCGGCAACTGAAGGCGCGCTACTGCCGTTTCCTGGACACCAAAGACCTCGAATCCTGGCGCGCCGTGTTCACCACCGACGTCGTGGTCACCCTGGACATGGCGGTGTCCACCGCGGGTGCCGACCCCCAGACCGCGCCACCGATCGAGGGGCTGGAGAACTTCGCGCCGATGGTGATGGGCGGTCTGCAGGGCGTAGCGACCAAACACCATTGCCACACCCCCGAGATCACGCTCACCTCCGCCACCACTGCGACCGGAATCTGGGCGATGGAGGACTTGCTGATCTTCGGTGATGGCCGCGAGTTGTACGGGGCCGGGCACTACCACGAGACCTACGAGAAACGGGACGGTTGCTGGCAGATCAAGACCTTGCACCTCACCCGAACCATCTTGAGGATGACCGGAGGTGACAATGACTGACGGTCAGTCCCCTTTCGACGTCCTCGTCATCGGCGCCGGATTCTCCGGGCTGTACATGCTGTACCGGCTGCGGCAACTCGGGCTACGCACCCGTGTGGTGGAGATGGCCGAAAACGTGGGCGGCACCTGGCTTTTCAACCGTTATCCCGGAGCCCGCTGCGACATCGAGAGCATCGAATACTCCTACAGCTTCTCCGAGGAGATTCAGCAGGAGTGGGTATGGACCGAGTCGATGCCGGCCCAGCCCGAGATCGAGGCCTACCTGAACTTCGTGGCCGACCGGCTCGACCTTCGCCGCGACATCCAATTCGGCACCAAGGTCGTTGCGATGACGTTCGACGAAGAAGCCGCGACGTGGTCGGTGCGCACCGAAGCCGGCGAGACGTTCCGGGTTCCGTTCGTCGTCGCCGCCTCCGGCATCCTGTCGGTGCCGCTGGAACCCGACATCCCCGGGATGGGCACGTTCGCCGGGCTATCGCTGTTCACCAGCCGCTGGCCCGACGGGGGCGTCGACCTCACCGGCAAGCGGGTCGGCGTCATCGGCACCGGCTCGACCGGCGTGCAGCTCATTCCTGTAGTTGCCCGAGAAGCCCTGCACCTGTCGGTGTTTCAGCGCTCACCCGCGTACACCTTGCCCTGGCGGGTGCATCGGTTCTCCCCGGGCGAGCTCGACGACATGAAGGCCCGCTACGGCGAAATCCGCGCGGCCCAGCGCGCCCACCCGATCGGCGCGGCCCGGCTGAGCGCCTTCTCGGTCCTGCTCGAAATGCTCGGCAGGCCGCCGCTGAAGTCGGCGACGCGCGAAGAACAACTGCGCGCCATCGAGGAGAACGGCGTCATGGGCGCACTGAACTGGGGCGACATCTTCTTCGACATCGACGCCAACCGGATGGCCGCCAAGTTATACGGCGAGGCGGTGGCCCGCATCGTCAAGGACCCCGACACCGCCGCATCCCTGGTGCCCGTGCATCCCTTCGCCTGTAAGCGCCCGATCATCGACCAGGGCTACTACGAAACGTTCAACCGGGACAACGTCACCCTGGTCGACCTGCGGAAGTCGCCGATCCGCGAAATCACGGCCGCGGGCATCCGCACCGAGGACCGATTGCACGAACTCGACGTCCTCGTCTACGCCACCGGGTTCGATGCCATGACCGGCGCGCTCAGCCGGATCGACGTCCGTGGCCGCGGCGGTATGTCGCTCGGCGAATTCTGGTCCACCGAAGGACCGCTGTCGTATCTGGGTCTGGCGGTCGCCGGGTTCCCGAACCTCTTCACGGTTCAGGGCCCGGGCAGTCCGAGCGCCGCGACCAATTTCGTCGCCGCCCTCGAACAGCACGTGGAGTGGATCGGCGATTGCCTGGCGTATCTGCGCGCCAACGACATCCGGACGATCGAGGCGCGCAGCACCGCTCAACAGGAGTGGATCGACCACGCCACGGCGCTCGTCGCGCCGACGGTTCTGGTCCATCCGTCGTGCAACTCCTGGTACAACGGTGGCAACGTGCCGGGTAAGAAACGGATGTATATGGGCTATACCGGCGGGATCCCCGAGTACCGGCGCCGCTGCGACGAAATCGCGGCGGGCGGATACACCGGGTTCAAACTGGCGTAGCTGTTGAAGGTGAGCGACATGGCGAAGGCATTGACCGGGCTGAGCCTGGCTAAAGATGTGGCCCGGGAACTCGGAATGCTGGTGCCGCGTACGGTGGCCGGCCTGCAGGAGTCCACCGGTTGGTCCCCGCTGTCGCCACGCGGTGCGCGCCAGTTCGGTGAAGTCATGCTCGACGAGCTTGTGCTGAGCGGATTTTCGCTGTTGGGCGGCAGCCCCGCGGCGATGCGCCCGCTGGATGCGTGCACCGCGGCCGCCGAGGAGCTCTCTGCGCTCGGCATCGACCGCGCGCATGGTGAGCCGAAACCGTTGCGGGCGACCTCGATACGCCGGCGCCGCATCGGCGGCCTGGCGTACGAGCGGCTGAGCTTCGAACACGATCCGGCCTTGCCGCCGACGCTTCGGGCCGACGGCTTGGGCGGCCCGGCGCGGGCGGTGGTGCATGTGTGCCGACACCGCGATGGGCCCCGGCCGTGGCTGGTATGGGTGCACGGCGCCGGGCAGGGCGGCACCGAGGACCTGCTGATGTCCGGGATCGGCCGGATACACCGCAAGCTCGGGTTCAACATCGCGATGCCGGTGCAGCCCGGGCACGGCTGCCGGCGCGGGCAATGGCCGGCGTACCCGGACATGGATCCGCTCGGCAACGTCGCGGGAATGATGCGCGTCGTCTCGGAGGTGCGCACCGTGGTCCGCTGGGCGCAGGCGCAGGCCACTGCCGTTGTGGTGGCCGGGATTTCGATGGGAAGCCCGGTGGCGGCGCTCGTGTCGCACCTGGAACAGATCGATGCGGTGGCCCTGTACACGCCCATCCTGGGACTCAACGCGATGATCGCGCGGCACCTGCAGCGTTGGGGGCCATCGCGCCAGGGGTTTCGCGAGTTGCTGGAATCTCCCGTGGTCACCCAGTTGACGTCGGTGATCGACCCCTTGGCGGTCACGCCGTCGCCGCCGCCGGAACGCCGGCTCATCGTCGGGGCGTGGCACGACCGGATGGCGATGCGCGAGCCCACGACGTCATTGCAGGAACATTGGGCCGGCCAGCTGTACTGGTACGACGGCAGCCACGTCGGGCACATCTTCTCCCGGCGCGTGCAGCGCATCACCGACCGATTCCTGCGTGACGCGGTGCCCGGCTGATGGCGCCCACGTGGACGGCGCGGACGGTGGTCGAACTCTACAACCTCGTCGTGTGGAACGAACGCAACGTCGAGCTGGCCGAGGAGTTGTTGGGCGACACCGTGATTCGGCACGAGGTCGGCACGTCGCGCACGCTGACCCGCGCCGAAGCGGTCCAGCGGGTGGTGGACATGTGGCAGGCGGCCGAATCGTTGCACTTCGACCTCAATGTCGTCATCGAGGGCGACGACGGCGAACACGTGGCGATCGTCTACAACTCGACGATCAGGACCAAGGACGGCACCGAGACCAATATCGCCAGCATCGAAGTGTTCCGCGTCGTCGACGGCAGGATCACCGAGGTGTGGAACAGCGGCTATCAGCAAGGAGTTTGGAATTGAGTGACCGTACGCTTGATGAATTGGGCTTCTATCTGCTGGCCGGCGCCGGGGGCGAGGGCCCGGCGACGTTGATGGACGAGGCCCGCCGCGGCGAGGAACTCGGCTTCGGCACCGCATTCATCTCCGAGCGGTGGAATGTCAAAGAGGCGTCGTCGCTGGTCGGGGCGGCGTGCGCGGTGACCGCGCGCATGCAGATCGCCACCGCCGCAACCAATCACAACACCCGCCACCCGCTCATCACCGGCTCGTGGGCGACCACCATGCATCGCCTCTCGGGCGGCCGATTCACCCTGGGCGTCGGCCGGGGCATCGCCGCGATCTACGGGGCCTTCGGCATACCGGCGGTGACGACGGCGCAAATGGAGGACTGGGCCCAGGTCATGCGCCGGCTCTGGCACGGCGAGCTGATCTTCAACCACGACGGCCCGATGGGCAAGTACCCCATCCTGTTTCTCGATCCGGACTTCAACGAGGACATTCGGTTAGCCCTGGTGGCGTTCGGCCCCAACACGCTCGCGCTCGGCGGCCGCGCGTTCGACGACGTCATCCTGCATACCTACTTCACTCCGGAAACCTTGCAGCGCAGCGTCGAAACCGTGAAGTCGGCCGCGGAGAAGGCGGGCCGCGACCCCGACAGCGTGCGGGTGTGGTCGTGCTTCGCGACCGTCGGCGACCACCTGCCCGAAGAGTTGCGACTCAAGAAGACCGTCGCGCGGCTGGCCACCTATCTGCAGGGCTACGGCGACCTGCTTGTCCAAACCAATGACTGGGATCCCGCTGTGCTGCAACGGTTCCGCGAAGACCCGGTCGTCACATCGATCGCGGGCGGGATCGACCACAAGGGCACGCCCGAGCAGATCGAGCACATTGCCACGCTGATCCCTGACGAATGGCTCGAGCCCTCCGCGACCGGGTCGGCCGAGCAGTGCGTGGATCGCATCCGCAAGGAGTTCGACTACGGGGCCGACGCGGTCATCATGCACGGCGCGACACCCGACGAGCTCGAGCCGATCGTCGCGGCCTATCGGTCTTGACCGCGAAAGTGCAACTGGCGACGCGTTTCCCGAGAGGCGCAGTCGGTAGATGCACTCTCGCGGCGGTCCTACGGAAGAATCACGGTCCGGGTAACCGGCTCGGCGGCGGCCTGCCTGCTGTTCAGGCCGCGCTTCAGCGCAGCGAGCAGGGCGTCGCGTGTCTCGCGGGGATCGATCAGTTCGTCGAACCCCATGTGCTCGGCCGACCGATACGACGCCTCCAGCTCGGCGTTGCGCAGCTTCGCCGAGAGGTCTTCGCCGGCGTGTGAGGCGCGGCTCAGCGCCGCCGCGCTCATGGCGCCCATCGTCGCGCCGGGGTAGGCGAAGGTCGCGACCTGATGATCAAAACCCAACAGCGACATGACCATCGAGCCAAACCCGTACGCCTTACGCAGCGTGAGGTGCAGCTTCAACGTGGTGGCCGCCGTCTGCGCGGCGAACATCCGCGCGCCGGCGCGCAGCACGCCGGTGCGCTCGGATCGGCTGCCGGGCAGCATGCCGGGATTGTCGGCGAGGAACACGATCGGCAGGTGGAAGGAGTCGGCCACCATGATGAAGTGGGCCGCCTTGTCCGCGGCGTCGGCGTCGATGGATCCCGCGAGCACCTGAGGCTGGTTGGCCACCACCGCGACCGGGTGGCCGCCGAGGTGGGCGAGCGCGCAGACGATCGCCTTGCCGAACTGGGGCTGAACCTCGAACCAGTCGGGGTTGTCGAAGACCACGTCGAGCACGGCGCGCATGTCGTACACCCGGCGGTTGTCGCGGGAGACGATGTCGAGCAGCTCCGGCGTCGGCCGCGGCTCGCCGGCTGCCCCGGCTTCGGAGGCGGATTGCGGCGACGGGTATGACCATGCGCTCGGCGGGAAGTAGGACAGGTAGCGGCGGACGTCGTCGAGCACCGCTTCGTCGTCCTCGGCGACGTTGTGGATGACGCCGCTGGGCAATGCGACGTCCGGGCCGCCCAGGTCCTCCTTCGAAATCTCTTCTCCGGTGGACTCTTTGACGACGGGCGGCCCGGCGGTGAAGATCGCGCCCTGTCGGCTCATGATCCGAAAGTCGCAGACCGGGGCGACCAGGGCGCCGTGTCCGGCCGAGGGGCCCAGGACGGCGGCGACGGTCGGGACGCGCCCCGAGCATTGGGCCTGCGCGAGCAGGTCGGTCGGCGTGCGCCCGTAGTGCCCGCCGGTCGGGCGGAAGCCCGCACCTTCGAGCAGCATGACCAACGGAATCTTGTCGCGCAGCGCCAGTTCGGCGATGCGGTACCGCTTGGAATTGCCGCCGGGTCCGATGCTGCCGGCCAGGGTGGTGAAGTCCTCGGCGCCCAGCATCACCGGTGAGCCGTTGATCGAACCGGAGCCGACGACCAGCCCGTCGGCGGCGGTCTCCCCACCGACCAGCGTGCCGAGCTCGCGGAACGTGCCGGGGTCGAGGAGATACTCGATCCGCGCGCGGGCATCCAGCTTGCCCTTGCCGCGGTGCTTGTCGAGCCGCTCCGGCCCGCCCATTTCGAACGCGTGCTGACGGCGCCGCTCGAGATCGTCGAGCGTTTCTCCCCAGTCCTGGGCTTTCGGCATGCCTATGTCCTACCTCATGGGGGATTGGTCGCGCGACCAGTCCTATGGTGGCGACCCGCCGCACCCGCGCTTCTGATTCCCACTGGCTTGCAGGGTCACATACTGGATTGCTTACTGTAAAGTTACCCGCATGCCTGATGCCCCGCGCCTCAAGGTCCGTCTTTCGCCCGCGGGGACACCCCGAATCGAGGAGTTTCACCAGTGAGCACAACCACGATGGACGGGGCCGCCAACCTGCTGGCGGACCCGTTGGCGTACACCGACGAGCAAGGGCTGCACGCGGCGCTGACCCACCTGCGCGCCAACGCCCCGGTGTCCTGGGTGGAGGTCCCGAACTACCGGCCCTTCTGGGCGATCACCAAGCATGCCGACATCATGGACATCGAGCGCGAAAACATGCTCTTCACCAACTGGCCGCGCCCGGTGCTGACGACCGCGGAAGGCGACGAGATGCAGGCCGCCGCCGGCGTGCGCACCCTGATCCACATGGATGACCCCCAGCACCGGGTCGTGCGCGCGATCGGCTCCGACTGGCTTCGCCCAAAGGCGATGCGGGCCCTCAAGGTTCGCGTCGACGAACTGGCCAAGATCTACGTCGACAAGATGATGGCCGCCGGGCCCGAATGCGACTTCGTCCAGGAAGTCGCCGTCAATTACCCGCTCTACGTGATCATGTCGCTGCTGGGCCTGCCCGAGGCCGACTTTCCCCGCATGCTCAAGCTGACCCAGGAGCTGTTCGGCAGCGACGATTCCGAGTTCAAGCGCGGTAGTTCCAACGAGGATCAGCTGCCGGCGTTGTTCGACATGTTCCAGTACTTCAACGGTGTGACGGCGTCGCGCCGTGAACACCCGACCGAGGACCTCGCCTCGGCGATCGCCAACGCCCGCGTCGACGGCGAACCGCTGTCGGACATCGACACCGTGTCCTACTACCTCATCGTTGCCACCGCGGGCCACGACACCACCAGCGCCACCATCTCCGGGGGCCTGCAGGCGCTCATCGAGAACCCCGACCAGCTGCAACGCCTGCGCGACAACCTCGACCTGATGCCGCTGGCCACCGATGAGATGATCCGCTGGGTCACCCCGGTCAAGGAGTTCATGCGCACCGCCGCCAGCGACACCGTCGTGCGCGGAGTGCCCATCGCCGCAGGCGAATCCGTGCTGCTGTCCTACGTATCGGCCAACCGCGACGAGGAAGTCTTCGACGAGCCCTTCCGCTTCGACGTCGGTCGCGACCCCAACAAGCATCTGGCGTTCGGGTATGGCGTGCACTTCTGCATGGGCGCGGCGCTGGCCCGCATGGAGGTCAGCAGCTTCTTCTCCGAGCTGCTGCCACGCCTGAAATCCATTGAACTGACCGGTGACCCGGAGCTGGTCGCCACGACGTTCGTGGGCGGACTCAAGCATTTGCCGGTCCGTTACTCGCTGACCTGATCGCTTCGGGCCACCGGCGCTGACGATGCGGTGGGGATCGATACACTTCTGCCGTGACGTCAAAGACGATCGTCATCACGGGCGCCAGCGACGGCATCGGCGCGGCGGCGGCCCGCCGGATCAGCCGTGGCGGGGACAATGTCGTTTTGGTGGGCCGGTCGGAAAGCAAGACCGCGGCTATGGCCGGGGAGTTGGGCGCGCGCTACCTCCTGGCCGACTACTCCGACCTGTCCCAAGTTCGGACGCTGGCAGACGAAATCCGGTCCGCCTGCCCGCGCATCGACGTCTTGGGCAACAACGCCGGGGGAGTGTTCTCGAAGCCGCATCGAACGGCCGACGGCCACGAGATCACGCTCCAGGTCAACTACCTCGCGCCGTTCTTGCTCACCACGCTATTGCTGGACGTGCTCCTCGGCTCGCATGCCACGATCGTCAATACGTCCAGCTCGTCGCAGCGCCTGCTGCGCAACGTCAAGCTGGCCGATTTCGACACGACCGACCGGCGCCGGCCCAGCACCGCCTATGCGCTGGCGAAGTTGGCAAACATCTTGTTCACCAGGGAATTACATCGGCGCTACGGCCCCGATGGGCTCTCGGTTGCGGTGGTTCACCCCGGCTTTGTCAACACCAACATCGGTCACTCGTCCGGCTCGCGCTTTCTGACGACCATGCAGCGCACGCCGGTCAGCCGGATCATCGCGACCGCGGACAGGGGCGCCGATCAGCTGGTCTGGCTGGCGACCAGCTCGCCCGGCGTCGACTGGACCGCCGGCGAGTACTACGTGAAAGGCAAAGTCGCGAAAGCCAATCGTGCGGCCGACGACCCCGTTCTCGCGCGTGATTTGTGGGAGCGCACCATGGCCAAGGTCGTTCAGGGCGCCGCGCCCTCGAGCTGAGGTCAGCCGATCCCGAAATCGATGATGCCGCGGACGATCTTGCCGTTGAGCAGATCGTCATAGGCGTCGTTGACCTCGTCGAGGCGATAACGCTTGGTGATCATCTCGTCGAGCTGCAACTGACCGGTCTCGTACAGCTTCGCCAGCCTGGCGATGTCCGCCTTCGGGTTACATGAGCCAAAGATGGTGCCGGCCAACGTCTTATTGGTCAAGATGAAGTCCTGTAAGTCAAGCTTGACCGACCGGGTCAATTGCGACGTCATGCCGGTGAGCACGCAGGTGCCCCCCTTGCGGGTGAGCCGAACCGCATCGCGGACGTCGTCGGCGGTGATCAGCGACGGCGAGACCACGACGGCGTCGGCCATCACTCCGTACGTCAGGCCACGCACCAGGTCCAGCGCCTCGGCGGTGGTCGCCACGCTGTGCGTGGCACCGAATTGCAGCGCCGATTTCTGTTTGAAGTCAACGGGATCGACGGCCACGATCTGTGCGGCGCCGTTGATCCGGGCGCCCTGGATGGCACCCGTGCCGATCCCGCCGACACCGATCACCACGAGGGTGTCGCCGGCACGCATGTTGGCCCGATTGGCGACCGAACCGTACCCGGTCGGGATGGCGCAGGACAGCAGCGCGCTCGACGTCAGCGGCAGGTGCTGCTCGATCTTCACCAGTGAATTCGTCGACACCACCGTGTGTTCGGCGAAAGCGCCGATCTTGGAGATATGACCCAACTTCCGGCCGTCGGCGGTGTGGTGGCGGAACGTGCCGTCGGTCGGCATCCCGGGCACCATGGTGCCGATGCCCTGGTCACAGAGGTACTCGATTCCGCTGGCACACCAACGGCATTGGCCGCACACGGCGACGAAGGACATCACCACGTGGTCACCCGGCGCCAAGTCGGTGACGCCGGGCCCGACCTCGCGCACGATGCCGGCGCCCTCGTGGCCGCCGATCGTCGGGAACATGGTCGGCAGACCGAGGGATCGCATCACCTCATTGGGCGCCGACATGTCTCCTTTGAGGATGTGGTCGTCGGAGTGGCACAAACCGGCGGCGGCCATCTGCACCAGGACCTCACCGGCCTTGGGCGGATCCAGTTCGAATTCCTCGACCGACCACGGCCCGCCCACGTCGTGCAGGATCGCTGCGCGGCTTCTCATGCGGCGGGGGCGAAAGTGACCGGAAGCTTGTTGGGCGACCGGAAGGTGAGCCCGACGATCTTGGATTCCACGCCGGTTCCGTCGTCGGGAACGAACGCCAAATCGTCGACGCGGTCGAACAGGCTGTTCAACATGACTCGCGTTTCCAACCGTGCCAGGTGCATGCCCAGGCACATGTGAATGCCGCCCGCGAACGCGATGTGGGCTTGGCGCGGGCGGCGGATGTCGAACGTGTTGGCGTCGGTCCAGCGGCTCTCGTCGCGATTGGCCGAACCCATACACATGTCGATCTGGGCGTCGGCCGGGATTGTCTTACCGCCGATTTCGACCTCCTCGGTCGTGGTCCGCATGACCGTGGTCAGTGGCGTTTCGAAGCGTAGGCCCTCCTCGATCGCCATCGGTAGTAAGGACCGGTCCCGGCGCACCATCGCGAGTTGTTCGGGGTGGGTCAACAGCAGGTACAGCAGATTGCCCGACGAACGGTACGTGGTTTCCAGCCCGGCGGGAAGGAGTAGTCGCAGAAAGGCGATGATGGCCTCGTCGGTAAGCTTCTCGCCGTCGATCTCCGCGGCGACCAGGTCGCCGATGATGTCATCGGTGAGCTTGCGCCTGCGTTGCTCGACCTGCTTGAGGAAGTAGACGTAGAGCTCGGTGGCGGCGTTCAACCCCGCCTCGATGTCGGTCGGGATCGAGATCAGGTCGAGCGACAGCCGCCTAAACAGGTCGAGGTCTTCGGCGGGCAGACCGAGCAGCGTGGAGATGATCCGCGTCGGGAACTCGAATGTCACCGCCTTCACCAGGTCGGCCTGGCCGTCGTTCTTGATTTCTTCGACGAGCTGATCGCACACCGGCCCGATGACCGACGGCTCCCACCGCGCCAGCGCGGTGGCGCGGAAGGCTTTGGCCACCAGGTTGCGATGATCGTGATGTTCCCTGCCGCCCATCGCCAAAATGGTGTGTCCCATCACCAGTCCGATGGTCTTGTCGTAGGCGGCCGACGTGAAGACCCGGTCGTCGCGGAACGCCTGGGAGACACCGTCGTAGTCGAACAGGACCCATTCGTCGTCGGGCCGCAATTCCTCGGGCAGCTGCCCGGGATCGCCCAGCGAGCCATGCCAGACCGGGTCCGTGTGCCGCATGTACTCGAAGAACGGATAGGGACTGGTTTCGCCGGTGAAGTCGAGCGGGGGGACCACGGGCAGACCGTTCTGGTCAGTGCTGAGCGTCATCAGCGCTTCCTCCTGGAAACAACCGAGTAAGGCCGTTCGCGCGGACCGATTGTCGACCGCCCGCGAGTCCACGGCGGGTTTGTGCCGAGCGGAATTTAGCTATCATAGTATAAATAGCAACGAAGCCCAACGGCCCGCGCGATGGCTGCCACCCGTAAGGGCATTCCGCACCGCATTCGATGCGGTCGCTCTCCTGCGCCGCGTCCGCCGGGATTCGTCGCGCGTCGATACCTACCTCGTCTGCCGCCGGTTAAATGCGCAGGTCTACCTTGAAGGTGGTTTAGCGTGCATGACGAGCCGGAGAAAATGAATAGGTATGACACAAACGAACCTGGCCCGGCCACACGGCCTCACCCGCATCGACCCGGTGCTGCGCGATGCCGCCGTTGAGTTAGGCGCCTTCGAATTCCGCGCCGAGACGCTGGACGCCGAGCGGGAGCACGCCAACCTGCTGGCCGCCCAGCGCGCCGCGGCGGCCGACACCAGCGGCGTCTCCATCGACTCCCGATCCATCGCCGGGCCGGGCGGCCAGCTGGGGCTTCGCTTGTACCGCGGCCGCACCGAATCCGCCACGCCTCTGGTGGTGTACGCCCACGGCGGCGGGTTCGTCACCGGGAACCTGGAGACAGACCATGCGCACTGCGTGGAGTTGGCCCGCGAGGGCGACTGTCTGGTGGTTTCCGTCGACTACCGCCTGGCGCCCGAGAATCCGTGCCCGGCGGCGCTGGACGACGTCGAAGCGGCCTTCCGTTACGCGGTCGACAACAGCGCGGAACTGGACGCCGACGCGAGCCGCATCGCGGTCATGGGCCGCGACGCCGGCGCGGCGCTGGTCGCCGGTCTGACCCAGCGAATGTTCGATCAGGAAGGTCCACCCATCCTGATGCAGATCCTGCACCAGCCGATGCTCGACTCCGACGCGACGCCCTCGCGCCGGGAGTTCCAGCGCACCCCGGGCCTCAACGGTCCGGCCGTGAGCCGGGCGTGGAACCACTACCTCGGCCACGCCAGCGCCAGTGGGCAACACGTCCCCGCGCACCGGGCGAACCTCGAGGGCCTGCCACCCACGTTCGTCAGCTGCTCCGAGATCGATCCGTGCCGAGACGAGGCCATCGACTACGCCAATCGGCTGCTGCATGCCTACGTCCATACCGAATTGCATGTGATCGCAGCGACCTTCAATGGCTTCGACTCGATGGTGCCGGATTGGATTGTTTCCCAGGAGAACCGGGCGCTGCACGCTCAGGCGGTGCGCCGTGTGTTCGCTATGTAGGAACGGTTCGTCAGGCTAACCCGCGGATTCTTCGTCACCGTTGTTACCGACTGAACTCCGGTATCTCTTACCGTATCGCCCGTTGCTAACATCAGAAACGCCAGCCAACCGAGGACCGATCGGGCGGATGATCAAAGAGCCAAACCATTTCCGTTGCACCCGCAGCGATCGAATGTCAAGAAGGATCCCCTCGGCACCATGACCACCATCGACTCTCCCGAAAAGATCCTTTTCGCCTCGACCACCCAAGCCTTTCTGGAAAAGGAAGTGCCGCTGCGCCGGGTACGGGAGCTCCATGCCGAGGGCACGTCGTTTGACCCCGCGTGGTGGCGACGCGCCGCCGAGCTCGGCTGGACGGCGCTGCTCGTCCCGGAGGAGCTGGGCGGCGGAAGCGTATCGGAGAGCGGCTTTGCCGATCTGGCGATGGTCGCCGAGCAACTCGGAAAGACGGTGGCTCCCGGGCCGCTGTATCCGGTCAGCACCGTGCTGTCGGCGCTCGCGGAGTGCACGAATTCCGACGCGCACACCGACACCATCGACTCGCTGATAGCGGGTGAATCGGTGGCTTCGTGGGCGGTTTATGAGCCCGGCCGGGGCTGGGCACCGCTGGATCCCTCGGTGACGGCCACCGAGACCGACGCCGGTTACCGCATTGACGGCATCAAGGACCGCGTCGAGGCGGGCGCCCAGAGCGCGGCGCTGCTGGTGGTGGCCCGCTGCGGCCCGAATGCCGGTGAGATTCGCCAGTTTCTGGTCCCGACGGACGCGCCGGGCGTCGGTGTCGAGGCCCAGCAGTCGGTAGATCTGGTCAAGCACTACGCCCAGGTGCGCTTCGACGGTGTCGTCGTACCACGGTCCGCGGCGGTCGGCACCGCCGACGAGACCGCCCCGCTCATCGATCGGGAAAGCCAGATCGCCCAGGTGTTGCAGTGCGCCGAGGTGGTCGGCGTCCTGCAAACGGTGTTTGACTTCACCGCCCAATGGGCGCTGGACCGGCACACATTCGGTCGCCCCCTGGCGTCGTATCAGGCCCTCAAGCACAAGTTCGCCGACATGAAGCTGTGGCTGGAGGCCTGCCGGGCCACCACGTGGGCGGCGGTCGACGACGTGGCCGCCCGCGCGCCGCAAGCGGGTTTGTCGGCCAGCATCGCCAAGTCCTATGTGGGGGAGATGGCCGGGCAGATCGTCCAGGCCTGCGTGCAGATGCACGGCGGAATCGGCGTCACCTGGGAGCATGACCTGCACCTGTATCTTCGGCGGGTTGCGTTGTACCGCGGCATGTTTGGCACACCCGAGGAACACAACCTGCGGGTGTACGAGTTCGAAAAGGCGGGGCGTTCGGACCGATGACGCACACCGAATCTGTCGCAGAATTCGCCGCCCGGGCCAGGGCATGGCTGGCCGAGAACATGCCGGCCATCGACCGCGACTCCCCACCACCGGCCCCACGCGACGATGAACGGGCGTGGCTGCGGGCCCGAGAACTGCAAAAACGCTTGTACGACGGCGGATTCGCCGGCATCTGCTTTCCCCGCGAGTATGGCGGCCTGGGGCTGGACTACGAATACCAGAAGGCATTCGACGCCGAAACCCTCGACTATGAAATGCCGTTGATCCTCAACACCCCGACGTTCACCATCTGCTGTGCCACGCTGCTCGACACCGGCAGCGAAGACCAGAAGAAGCAGCACATCGCCGCGGCGCTGCGCGGCGAAGAGGTGCTGGTGCAACTGTTGAGCGAACCCAGCGGCGGATCGGACCTGGCCGGCGTGCTCACCCGGGCCGAACGGCAGGGCGACCGTTGGATCATCAACGGCGCCAAGACCTGGAGCACGAGCGCGTTCGCCGCCGATTACGGCCTGTGCCTGGCCCGCACGAATTGGGATGTGCCCAAACACGAGGGCCTGACCATGTTCCTGGTGCCCATCGCCCACCCGGGAATCACGTTGCGGCACATCACTATGTTGAGCGGTTCCACCGAATTCTGCGAGGAGTTCCTCGACGGGGTCGACGTTTCAGACGACGCGGTCGTGGGGGAGGTCAACGGCGGCTGGGCGGTCGCCTCGCGACAGCTGTACCACGAACGCCGGGCCGTCGGGCAGGGCTCGGAGTTCGCCAGCGGCAGCGGCAGCGAGGGAGGCAACGCGATCCCGGTCGACTACGTGAGCCTCGCGGAGAAGACCGGGCAGGGCGGCGACCCACGTGTGCAGGAGAAGGCCGGCCGGGTCCTGGTGCACCGGGCCGTGGCCGAGCAGTTGATCGGCCACGTGTCGCGCAGTGTCAGAGACGGCGTCCTGCCGCCGGCGGCCGGAACGCTCATCAGACTGTTTCACTCCGAGACCGTGACCACGGACGTCGACACGGCGCTGGAGATTGCGGGAAGCGCCGGCGTGGTGGGGGAGCAGGGCGCCGGTCTTGAGGCGGGGCTGCGCTACTTGTCCCGGCAGACGGTCGCGATCGGCGGCGGGACAACGGAAATGGCCCGCAACGTCATCGGCGAACGGGTGCTGGGCTTCCCCCGCGAATATGCCGCCGACCGCGGTGTGCCGTTCAACCAGGTGCGGCACGGCGAGCGATCCGAGCGGTCCTAGCCTTCCGCGACGACGTTCTCGGCCAGGCCGCTGACCACCGGGATCTGTACCAGTGACAAGACGTGATGCGCCGGGCTTCCCGGTGGGGCCACCAGCACGTACTCGCTGCCCTGCCGGCGCGCCCGCTCCCGGGCGGCGGCGAGGGCGCTGACGCCCGCCGAGCCGAGGTGAGTGACCGCGCTGAGATCGATCGTCAACGGTGCAACGCCGGAACGGCTTTCGACCGCGATCTGACGGTCCAGGGTGGACGCGGTGTTGGAATCGACGTCGCCGCTGACCACGATGCGCCCCGGTTCGGTGACCGCGGAGACGAATTCGGAATTGACCGTCCGCCGACCGGTCGCGCGGCTGACCAGCGAGTCGGTGACGAAGTCCGCCGGCCGCGACAGGTGGTGCGTCACACTGGCGGTCGTCCCGTCGGGGCCGTGACTGACGTGCGCCTGCGACACCAAGGCTTCGGCCATGGCGAGGCCGCGGCCGCGGCCGGTCTCGCCTTCGCGGTGATCCTTCCATCGTCCGCGGTCGATCACCGAGACGTGCAGATCGCCTTCGCCGGACAGCATCCCTTCGACGACAACGCCGTCGGAGACGTCGGTGGCGTATCCGTGTTCGACCGAGTTCTCGACGAACTCCGAGATCGCGTGCACGACATCGGAGATGTCGTCCGCGTTGGCGCCGATCTCCGACAGCCACTGCCGCAGCCGATTGCGTACCGTGCGGGCGGCGTGCAGCGTCGCGTCCAGCGTCATGGTCAGCGCTGCGGGCGGCGTGCGGCGCTGCGCCGCAAGCAGTGTCACGTCGTCGCTGTAGCCGGTCGCACGCAGCAGCAATTCCAGTGTCTCCGAACAGATTCGGTCGATCGGTCGCACCGACGATTCGATGACGAAGCCGCGCTGGCCTCCCACGATATTCGCGGCAAGCTCGGCGAATTCGGCCGTGCTGGCGCCCAAGGGCCGGCCGGGCCGCTCGATCAGGCCGTCGGTGTACAGCAGGATCGAGTCGCCCACGTCGAGGAACTCGGTGCGGACCGGAAAACCGGTGCCGCTGCCGAGCGGACCGGCGCCGGAAGGCTCGAGATAGCGCGAGGTCGCGTCCGACGTCACCAGCAGCGGTGGCGGGTGACCGGCGGTGCAGTACCGGAATTCGCCCGTGCCGAAGTCGAGCGCGCCGACGCAGATCGTGGCCGTGTTCGACCCGGGCACGTGCTTGCGGAACCGGTCGACGGCCTCGAGCGCCTCGGCGATCGGATATCCCGCCACGATCTGCATCCGCAGTGCGGTCCGCAGTTGCGACATCACCGCCGCCGCTTCGACACCATGACCCACGACGTCGCCGACGACGAGAACCAGCCTGTCCCCCAGGGGAATCGCATCGAACCAGTCGCCACCGGCCGCGGTGTCCTCCGCGGCGACGAGATACTGCGCGGTGACGTCCGCGCCGGGAATGACGGGCACCGACGGCGCCAGCAACGCCTGCTGCATGACGGTGGCGGAATCGCGGACGTTGCGGTACCTCTGCGACAGCTCCTCGAGGCGCGCCTCGGCGGCCATCCGCGTTTGCACCCGGTCTGTGACGTCGGTGAATGCCAGCTGCACGCCCTCGATCGTGCCGTCCCCGTCGCGGCGGGCCGTGACGACGAAGTCGAAGAAGTGTTCCTGCGCTTGCCCCGCGCCGTCGAAGTCGGCTTGGACCCGCCACTCCGTTCCCGATTGCGGCTCGCCCGTTTGGTACACCCGGTCGAACATCTGGATGATTTCTTGGCTCACCAGCTCGGGATAGACCTCGCGCGTGAGTAGCCCGATCGAGTCGATGGGCGGACTTAGGACGCGGTAAGCCGCGTTGACCGCGACAAATCGGTGGTCGGGCCCCTCGAGCCCGACCAACAGCATGGGGACATGCTCGAAGACGCGCCGTACATCCTCGGCGGCACCGACTGTTCTGTCCCAGTCCTTTTCGGCCACCATCTGGCCGTTCCTCCTCGCAGTTTTCGACGGGCCTGCGGGCAATGCAGTGTCGTAAACCGGGTCAAATGAGTTGACCTATTTTGCACACGTAGATGTTCAGATTAGCAATGGTATTAGTTGCATATCGCAACGGTTTGATACCGGAGTGTTATATCAACTCATTTTGACGGAAGCCCAAATTAACGCTCTCGCAAATCGATAGCCGTCGACCCCGAAAAGGTCCGTTTGTGCGCGCACGGGCGGGGTACCACGCCGCCGTGGCCGTGCGGACGGCATTGTGCCTTCGCAACTGGATTACACCGGCCGCAGGCGATTGAGACCGAGTGGGGGATTGCGATGCGTGACCTGCTGGTGCAGTTCTTCGATGGGTGGCAGCCGGCGGTTTCCGCAGCGCTCAAGGCGCTTGCGCTATTTCTCACAGCGGCGATGGCCTTCCGGCTCATGCTGCGGCGCACTATCGCCGAGTTCACGCCGTTCGACTGGGTAACCGCCGTCGCGGTCGGCGCCATCGTGGGACGCACCGCGACGGCCGCCGACACCTCGTGGTTCACCGGGACCGCAGCACTGCTCACGTTGATCGCTGCCCACGATCTAGTGGCGCGATTGCGTTTTGTCCCGTGGGTACGCCGACTTGTTGACCCGCCGGTGCGGGTGCTGATCAGCGACGGCAAAGTAAATGGGGCAAACCTCAAGCGCTGCAGGCTAACTCGGGAAGACCTGGACGCGATCCTGCGCCAACATGGTCATCAAACGGCCGCCGATGTTCGCTTGGCCGTGTTCGAAACCAAAGGTGCGGTCTCCGTCTTCGCCGATGCCGAACCGGCCGACACCGAGCGTCAATCAGGCCGAGACGGGCTTCTTCGACGCCGGCGCGGAAACCTTCATCAGCTTCATCAGGTTGCCGCCCATGATCTTTGCCTTGTCTTCGTCGCTGAAGTCGGCCAGCTCGTCGACGAACGTGATCGGGTCCTTCAGGCCCTCAGGGTGCGGCCAGTCGGATCCGAAGACCACCCGGTCGGTGCCCACCATGTTGACGATCTCGGTGAAGCGGTCCTCCCAGAACGGGCTGACGTAGACGCACCGCTTGAACGTCTCGATCGGGTCCTCGGCGAACGCTTGCGGCATCTTCTTGTAGACGCCCTTGAGGCCCCGGAACAGCGTCGGCACCCAATCGGCGCCGTTCTCGATGGACAGGATCCGCAGGTCAGGGTTGCGGGTCAGCGCGCCATGGCAGATCAAGGCGCCAAACGCATCCTCGATGGGTCGATGACCCATGGCCAGGCTGCGGAAGGCGGTCGGCTTGAACGGCAAAAACTCGTCGCCCGGCTCCCAGATGTTGAGCAATTCGGAATACCCGCTGTCCGAGGCGTGCATCGAAACGGGGATCTCGGCACGCACGCAGGCCTGCCAGAACGGGTCGAATTCTTCGAGCCCGAACGACCGGCTGCCGCGGTAGCCGGGCACCGGCGCGGGCCGCACCAGCACGGTGCGGGCGCCGCGTTCCAGGCACCACTGCAACTCCTCGAGCGCGCGGTCCACGATCGGCAGCGTGATCACCGGGGTGGCGAAGATGCGGTCCTGGTAGTTGAACGACCACTGCTCGTACATCCACTCGTTGAGCGCGTGGATGACGTCATGGGTCATCTCCGGGTCGTCCTTCATGCGCTCCTCGACCAGGCTGGCCAGTGTCGGGAACATCAGCGCGAAGTCGATGCCGAGTTCGTCCATGACCTCGAGGCGCGCGCCCGGTTCCCGGAAGGCCGGGATGGCTTTCATTGGCTCGCCGAGGATTTCGCGATAGCTCTTGCCCTGCGACCCATTGCGGAAGTAGTCCTCCTGGGCACCGGGACGGGCCACTACTTCGAACGTCGGGTTGGGGATGTAGTCGCTGATGTGGCCGCGCACGACGATCTTGGTGCGGCCGCGGACCTGGACGTAGTCGATGACGTGCTTGCGCTTGTCCGGCAGGAACTTGGTCAGCGCTTCCTGCGGCTCGTACATGTGGTTGTCCGCGTCGAAAACGGGGAAGGGAAGCTCGCGAGACGGCATGGCGATCTCCTTGCAAAAAGTTCTAAATTCTCACTGCGTGGTAACGACGTTACCACTGTTGGGCAGCGAGGTATACCCGCGTTACCCGTCCGCCCGCGGCGCGATCGTCGGCGTCACGCCGTTGATGATGGCGAAGTTGACCGTGGCGGTGGCGAGCAGCTCGTCGTCGCCGTTGCCGTCGCCATCGCCTGCGCCTTCGCCGAAGATGTCGACCTGCATCACCATCGCCCGTCGCCCGGATCGCAACACCTTGGGCACCGCGAACGCCGAGCCCTGCCGAGCGGGCCGCAGGTAGCGGACGAACAGATCCGAGGTCGTCATCGTGGTGCCCGGCTCCAGATAATCCAGCCCGAATTGGCCGCCCGCGACGTCCACCAGTGTCGCGATCAGGCCGCCCTGTAAGGCGCCGGACGTGTTGACCACCTGCGGGCTGACCGGCATGGTCATCGCGAATTCGCCGTTGCGGCTGCCGGGGCGCATGCCGATCTGGGCGAACAACTCGGCCAGCGACGGGACCGTCGACTCCCCGTCGGTCTCGCGGATGCCCAGCGCGCGGCTGCAGAAGTCGTAGAGCGCGCCGGTGTCGACGGGTGTGCCGTTCAATTCCGAACCCAGCCAATGCAATCGCTGCGCACCCATCACCGTCTGCATGACGATGGCGGCGGCCGCGCCGACATCCAATCCGGGGTTGAAGACGCCCTCGGTGATGCCCTGCCCGACGATGTCGCGAATCAGCCGGTGCAACGGTGAGAGCACCCGGGCGTAGTCGCGGGGGCGGGTCTCGGCCAGGTGCTGGTTGTAGAGGGTCAGCGCCCGATTCAGGCTGTCCTGGATGCTCGATTCCGGTTGCTGGCTGAGGCGCTCGATCAGCAATTTCAGTGCCGAGGTGCTGTCCAGTCCCGTGGTTTCGGCGCGCCATGCGTGCACCGACTGGGCGATGGTTCTGTCGAACAGCGCCAGCAACAGTTCGTCCTTGCTGCTGAAGTGTTGGTAGAAGGCGCGCAGCGACGTCTTGGAGCGGGCGACGACCTCCTGCACGGTGAAATCGGTGCGGCCCGTTTCCCCCAGAATCGCGACGGCGGTCTTGATGAAGCGGTCGCCGCGCGTTACTTCGGCTTCGTCGTTCAGGGCGGTCATGGGCCAATTCCCTTCGGCTGCGCTGGTCAAGCTTTGAGAATGAGGTTACCGCGCTCGGTGGCATATGTGTGAAGACAGAACTGAGGCCGGTCCGCCCTGTGACGCGGGCTGTGCCGGATCACGCGGAAGATCGACCGGGCGGGACCCCCATTTGACGGTGCGTCGATGGCGCCTCATTCAATTCGCGGTTCATAACAGCCTCAGCGCAAGCGCATATGCCACCGCTGAGGAGGTCGGTTGCGCAGGTCGGCTGCACCGACCGCGCTTTGGTGCACCTGACATGGCCGTAGATCGGTGCGTTCGACGTCTCCTATTGTGACGAGGGTATCGCTCATTCGAGCCGTCATTTTCACCATCTGCACATCGTGGGAAACAAAGACAGCCCTCAGATGCGCTCTGTCGCAATGGTTTTACGCTGAATTGAGCACTTTTCTCGGCCAGCTCCGTGAGCAACCTAGCGGACACCTTCGCGTGGAGTTCCGCCAACGGCTGACGCAAGATGTGGCAACCCTCAGCCGCCCCGGGCCTCGATCATCGCCGAACGGTTGACCTTGGTTGCCGCGGTGCGCGGTATCGCGTCGACGAACTCCACCGTCTTGGGCGCCTTGTACGGGGCCAGGCGGCTCTTCGCGTAGTCGATCACGAGTTGTTCGGTGAGGGACTCGGCGCCGTCGGCGCGCTGGATCACCGCGTGCACGCGGCGACCCCACTGCGGATCGGCGAGGCCGATCACGACGACATCGGCGATGCCGGGATGGCCGGCCAGTGCCGACTCGACCTCGGCCGGAAAGACATTGGCGCCGCCACTGACGATCATGTCCACGCGGCGGTCCACGATGTAGAGAAAGCCGTCCTCGTCGAGATGGCCCATGTCCCCGGCGGAGCGAAAGCCGTCCTCGGTCGACGGCAACGGCGGCGCCCCGCCCAGGTAGCGGTAGCCCGCGCTCATCGCCGCCCGCAGATACACGTCCCCGTCCTCGCCGGGGCCCAGCGGCCGCTTCTCGGCATCGAGGATCCGGATCTCGGTGTCCCGGAACCCGCGGCCCACGCTGCCCGGGTGGGCGAGCCACTCGTCGCCGCGCAGCGCGGTGAGACCCAGGTTTTCGGTCATGCCGTACGCCGTCACGATCTGCTCCGGGCTGAGCAGTTCGAACCAGGTGTGCAGCAGCGACGGCGGCATCACCGCGGCGCCCTGCAGGATGAAGACGATGCTGGACAGGTCGCGCTGTCGGACGTCGGGGCGGGCCGCGATGCGCGCCAGCATGGTGGGCGTCGCGGTGAAGTTGGTGATCCGGAAGCGCTCGATCACATCGAGAGCCAATGCGGCGTCGAACTTTTCGAGTATCACCAAATGGTCGCCGGCCAGCAGCATGAGCAGGGTGGCAAAACCGTTGGTGTGATACATCGGCGCGGGCACCATGATGGTCTGCGGCTGGGAAACCGGTGTCCAGTTCGACAGGAACGGTTCCCCCTGCTGGGGGATCCACAGCGAGGGCGCCAGGTTGAGGATCACCTTGGGCACGCCGGTGGAACCGCTGCTGCAGATCCCGTTAGCTGTGGGGGAGACGGCGACCGGCAGCGGATCGTCGGGCTCACCGGCCGCGCGGGCGTCGAGGTCCCAACGGCTCTTTTCGTCGACGACGACGGCGGGATCGATCACCTCGCGCACCCGGTCGCGCTCCCACTCGGGAAGGTCCCAATGCATAGGGACGGGAACCGCGCCGATCTTCCAGCAGCCCAACGTCGCCAGCACGAGATGCTGGGAGTTCGGAATGGCAAGCGCCACAAGGGAACCAATGGACGCACCGCTGGCGGCGAGCGCCCGGCCCCACTGGTTGGCGCGGGCGTCGAGTTCACCGAACGTCAGCGCCTGCGCGGTGCCGTCGAGCGCCACGATCGTGACGCCG
Source organism: Mycobacterium sp. NTMscope_MAC_269 (assembly GCF_976985695.1). Classification (NCBI taxonomy): domain Bacteria; kingdom Bacillati; phylum Actinomycetota; class Actinomycetes; order Mycobacteriales; family Mycobacteriaceae; genus Mycobacterium; species Mycobacterium sp. NTMscope_MAC_269. The sequence continues at coordinate 2,753,528 of NZ_OZ335668.1, read as the reverse complement.
CTATCGTCTCGCCGTTGCTCGGCGAGCTCTTGCAGCTTGGTTCCGAACGGAACTCCGTCCGCGAACGGGTTCGCCGCCGCGTCAGCCGCGACAGGTTCGGTCGTCATATGCGGCTCACGCGGATACCGGCTCGCTGAACAGCGTTTCCAGCGACCCGTCCGACACGCTGGGGATCAGGCGCAGCGCGAGTTCGTCGGTGCCCAGCGGCAACCGGATCAACGGCTGAGTGTGCCGGTCGAGCACGCTGACGTCGGACTCGTCGCAGAAACCCAGGGCGCCGAGTAGCTGGTGCGATGTGCGCATCACCTGCCGGGCTGTATCGGTGGCCTTGAGCCGAAGCACCAGGGCGTCGGCCGAATGAATCTGCGGCGGCAGCGATTCGGGTCGGCAGGTCGTGTACTTCGCGAGTTCGTAAAGCCCGCGGACCGCGACGGCGGCATCCGCGACGGCAAACCTGACGGCCTGAAAGTCCGCGAGCGGCTTGCCGAACTGGATCCGGGCGCGCACATGCTCGGTGACGATCTGCAACGACTGCTGCACCGCTCCCAGAATCCGCCATGATCCCAGCACGAGATGAAGGTTAACGTCGGTGGCCGGGACGCTTCCCTCGGGTGCGCCCAAGGTGGCCGGAACCAGGAAGGGGCCCAGCTTGGCGCCGGTCCGCGCCGCCGGCTGCGGCCGGTACCGATTGCCGTCCAGGTCCGCGGCGATCCAGTCACCGGCAAGATCGTTGTGGTCGATGCGTGGGGCCCTCGGATTCACCAGGGCCAGGCGCGCGCCGTCGATCGACAGCAGCTCCTCCACCAGTGGATAGGGCAGTACCGTGGCGCCGGCGGCCTGGCACAGCACCGCGGCGGCCAGCAGATCGTCGCGGGCCGAGCGCACGTCGAGGTCGAACGCGCCCACCTCGTTCAGCGCGGCGCGCGCGGCGTCGCGGACGGTGTCGTCGGTCTCGGCGCGCAGCGCGGCCGGCGGCCCACCCAACCGGGTGAGTCGCTTGCCGGCGACGGCGGCGAAATCGCTGATGTCCTGCGGCAGATCGGTTTTCACCGGCTTCCTCCCAACACGTCCCGTGCCACCAGCATCTTCTGCACCTCGATGGTGCCCGATGCCACGGTGGCCGCCTGTGCATAACGCCAATGGTCTTCGATGGCCCCGTGCAGCGGTGCGGAGCTGCCGTTGTCCAGCGCCGTGGGGCCCAGCACGTCGAACAGCAGCTCGGCCACCTGCTGATCGAGGGTCGTCGTGACGATGCGGGCGGCGCTGGCGGCCGCCCCCGCCGCCGGATCGTCCTGCAATGACACGGCGCGATAGGCCAGCAGCCGGGCGACGCGCAGGTCGACCAGCGCCCGCACCCACCGGGTACGAATCGTCTCGGGCAGCTCATCCCACTCGTCGCCGAGTTGACTGCGCATCCGTTCGAGTAGCGACTCGCACCGCGCGTACCGGGCGATGCCCACTCGCTCGAAGGCCAGCGCCTCGCGCATCACCCGCCAGCCGTCGCCGACCTCACCGAGCACGTCGCCGGGAAACGCCTGCACGTCGTCTAGGAACATCTCGTTGAGGTGGTGCGGTCCCAGCATCGACGGGATCGGCCGGACGGTGAAGCCGGGGCGGTCCATCGGGATCAGAAACAGGGTGAGCCGCTTGTGTTTTGGGGCGTCGGGTTCGGTGCAGGCCGCCAGCACGCACCAGGACGCCATCAGCGCGTACGACGTCCATACCTTCTGGCCGGTGATGCGCCACCCGTCACCGTCGGCGACGGCGCGGGTACGCAACGACACCAGGTCGGTTCCGGCCTCGGGCTCCGAAAAACCCTGGCACCAAATGACATCACCGGCGGCGATGGCCGCCAGGTGCTTGGCCTTCTGTTCTTCGGTCCCGTAGCGCATCAGCGCGGGCCCGACCCAGTTGATCCCCATGTACTGCGGACCGCGGGGCTCGTGTTGGGCCCACATCTCCTCGCGCAGCACCGTCTGCTGCCAGACCGAACCCCCGCCGCCACCATGCTCTTTCGGCCACGCCAGCGCCAAAAGGCCCTCGGTGGCCAGCAGTTTGCAGAACGTCTCGGTGGTGGCGAGGTCCTGTGGGTTTTCGGTGCAGGCGCCGAGGAATTCGGCGGGGATGTGGTTGGCCACCAGCTCACGCAGGTGGCTTCGCAGTTGCCCGGCGTCGTCGCCGAGGTCGTAATCCATCGTGGTCATCCCTTCGGCAGTCCGAGCAGCCGCTCGGCGATGATGTTGCGCTGTACCTCCGACGTTCCGCCGTAGATGGTCGCGGCCAGCGCGTCCTGACGTTCGAACAGCAGATCCGGGTCGGCCGCCGACTCCGGGCCCGCGGCGGCGGCGCCCAGTTCCCAAACACGCTGCAAGGTCAGCGATCCGAGCAGCTTCATGGTGTCGGCTTCCGGGCTGGGTCGTCCGGCCAGTTCGTTGCCCAGCGCGCGATATCCGGTGGCCCGCAAGGCTTCTGCGTCGGCGAGCAGCGAGCCGAGCTCGGTGTAGACGTCGTCGCCCTGTACCCCGGCGCCGGCGGTGCGCACCGCGTCAAGCCCGCGTTTGATCTCGACCCAGTTCATGATCCAGATCATCTGCCGTTCGTGCTGCAATGACGACATGGCGACATTCCAGCCGCCGTTGAGCGGTCCCAGCAGATCGTCGGCCTGCACCTCGACGTCGTCGAGGAAGACCTCGCAGAACGTTTCGTCGGAGATCGACGCCATGCGGATGGGTTCGATCCTGACCCCGGGCACGTGCAGGTCGAGAATGAAGCAGGAGATGCCGCGGTGTTTCGGCGCCTCGGGATCCGTGCGGGCATACAGCGTGCACCACCGCGACTCGTGGGCCTGGGTGGTCCAGATCTTGTGGCCGTTGACCCGGAACACGTCTCCATCGCGTTCGGCGCGCGTGCGCAGTCCGGCGAAATCGGACCCGGCTTCGGGTTCGGACATGCCCAGCGCCCACCACTCATCACCGCGTAACAGCGGAACGAGCAGGCGCTCGACCTGGGCGGCGGTGCCGAACTGGCGAATGCCGGGTGCGGCGACGTTGGGTCCGGCGATGTTCGGCAGCTTGGGTGCCGAGCGCAGCGCGGCCTCGATCCGGACTTCCATGGCGTCGCGCAGACCCAGCGACCGACCGCCGTGCTCGCGGGGCCAGGTCGGCTGGATCCACCCGGCCTCGAAAGCGGCTCGTTGGTAGTCGCGCCGCAGGCCCAGGTCCCACCTGTACTGCCGATACTTGGCGTAGTAGTCGTCGGGCAAAAACTCCGCCAACCACGCACCGAATTCCTCAACCAGGGCACTCAAGCGGCACCCCCGCAGAATCGGCGGCCAACCTCGTAGTACAGGGCGCGGCTGTCGCCGAGCAGCGCGGCGCCCTGCCAGGCGCGCCTAACATAGAGGTGCACGTCGTGTTCCCAGGTCTGTCCGAGCGCGCCGTGCACCTGGACCGCGGTGCGCGCACAGCCGGCGGCCGCGTCACCGGCCGCCGCTTTGGCGAGGGCGGCGGAGGTCCAGGTATCGCCGGGTGCGGCGGCCGGGTCGGCGAGCGCGGCCGCCGCCGCGTAGGTGAGGCTGCGGGCGCGTTCCAGGCTGACGTAGTTATCGGCCAGCGCGTGTTTGATCCCCTGGAAGGCGCCGATCGGCTGGCCGAACTGACGCCGCGCCTTCGCGTGCTCGACGGAGCGGTGCAACGCAGCGCTCGCGACACCGATCAGGTCGGCGGCGCAGGCCACCCACGGCGCCGTCAATGCGGACTCGGCGTCGACGCTCGCGACGGCCACGGGCTCGGCGTCGATGTCGACCGCCGCCAACGGCTGGGCGGGGTCGGTGGAGTCGGTCGCCGGCACCACCGTGACACCGTCACCGCAACGCACGACCGCGGCCACGGTGTCACCGCCGTCGTCGCGGGCGAGCGTGGCGACCAGCTCGGCGCGCGACAGGTGGGGGACCGCGACCGCGCGGCCGCGTAGCCGTCCGTCGCGCAGGGTCGTGGGCGCACCGGGCAGTCGCGACCCGGGTGCGTGGACGGCCAGGGTCGCCACGGCGCCGCCGGCGATGTCGGCCAGGACCGCGTCGAGGCCGGCGTAACGCAGCACGCCGGCGGCCAGACCGACGCTGCTCAGCAAGGGGATCGGCGCGAGGGCGGCGCCGCATTCCTCGAGAACCACGGCGAGCTCGACCGGCCCGAAGTCGCCCGCCCCGTCCTCTGAGGGCGCGGCGAGTTCGGTCCAGCCGAGGTCGACGACCGTCTTCCACAGCGCGCGCCAGCGCTCGGGATCCGTGATCGCTTGGCGGGCGGCCTCAGGCGGGCACTCCGTACGTAATATGTCGCGTACGGTGTCGCGCAGCGACAACTGCTCCGAGTTCAGCCCTACATCCATAAGACCTCTAACATAGTAAAGATAATAAACTAGCCCGGCCGTCAATGGCACGGGGCCGGACGCATATAGGTGGCGCATGGTCGAGTGGTATCTGTTCCTGCCTCAGGTCCGGTTGTCGGCGGCGGACATCGCCGAGCGGGCGCGCCGGGCCGAGGCCAGTGGCTTCGACGGCATCGTCTTCATCGATCACCTCGAGGCGCCCGGACTGCCCGACGAAAGCATCTGGGAGGCAATGGGGATTGCCACCTGGGTGGCCGCCAAGACCGAACGGCTGCGGATCGGGCACCTGGTGCTCTGCGACGCGTTTCGGCATCCCGCGGTGCTGGCCAAACAGGCGGTCACCCTCTCCGACGCATCCGGCGGCCGATTCGAGCTCGGTCTCGGGGCGGGGTCGTGGCCCGCGGAGTTCGCCAGATTCGATGTCGGCCAGCAGGATCCGAAAGCGAGGGTCGATCAACTCGACCGGCACGTGAGACTGCTCAGGCAGTACTGGGGCGACGACGGGCACGCCGAGGCGGCGCCGCAGGCTCCGCGACGGTCGTACCCGATACCGCTGGTCCTGGGTGGCAGTGGACCCCGGATGATGGAACTCGTTCGCAGATACGCGGATTGGTGGAATCTGCCGGCGCATCAATTGGAAAAGTTGCCGACGTTGGCCGTGGCCGCGGGGACGGCCCGGTTGTCGATCCAGCAGATGGTGGGCTTCGTGCGGTCGGGCAGCGACCCCGACGCCGTGCGCGAGGTGAGCACCCGGCGATTCGGCAACCTGGGATCCGGACTCGTCTGCGGGGACGCCGACGAGCTGATCGGGCACTTCACCGGACTGGCGGGCCAGGGGGTCGAGCGGTTCTATGTCTGGTTCGCCGACTTCGCCGCGCCCGACTCCTTGCACGAGTTCGGCGAATCGGTGATCAAGCCCTTCCCGGCGCCGTAGGCGTCAACCCCGTTGCGCGCGGCGGCGGGCCTCGGTGGGCACGACCGGCGGTCGCGCGTACGGGCCGCGCTCCACCGCGGACAGCCGGATCTCCGGCAAATCGACAGACGGGTCAACGGTATCCAGCCACACCACCGCCTCGGCGACGTCGGAGACCGCGATCGCATACATCTCGAACGGAACGTCCTGCAGCATCTCGGTGGCCACCGGGCCCGGCGTGACGATGTGCACGCTGATGCCGTCGCGATCGACTTCGAGCGCCAGGGCCCGCGCGAACGCGTTCATGCCGGCTTTCGAGGCGGAGTAGGCGGTGCGGGCGGGCATCGGCTCGTGTGCCGCCGAGGACGAGATGAACACCAGCCGCGAGCCCGCCTTCATCCTGGGCAGCACCGCGGACGTCACCACGAAGCACGAATCCAGGTTGGCCGACATGATGGCCTGCCACTGCTCGAATGTCTGCTTGCGCGCGTAGGTTCCACCGAGCGCCCCCGCCGCATGCACGACGAGGTCGATTTCCTCCAATGCGCTTATCGCGGCGGGGAATCCGATCGGGTCGGAGGCATCGGCCACCACATGGCGCGCACCGATCTCCTCGGCTGCGGCGCGCAAGGCGTCTTCCCGGCGCGCCGAGAGCACCACGTCGTAACCACGCTCAACCAGCTTGCGGGCGCACCCTTTTCCGATCCCGCCGCTACCGCCGGTGACCAATGCGGTTCGCATGACCGTTGCGCTCCGCCCTTCAGGAGTGCCGGATATCCCGCGACCGCGACAAGGCCTGCGGGGAAAGCGCATAGATGCGTTGATCGTGCTGACCGGACAGGACATAGGTCTGCGTGTCGGCGAGGTGGCGTCCGGCGATACGTCGGGCCCGGTCGACGTTGCCTTCCGCGATCGTCTCGGTCAGCTTGATGTGCGTGTTGAGCACCGCGCGGCGCTGAGCGAGCGAGGGGTAGGTGCCACGCGACGCGCTCTCGTCGGCCCACTGTCGTTCGTGACTGGTCCACAGCGTCTCCAGGCTGCCCACGACCGCGATGATCGTGTGGTTGCCGCAGCCGCGGACAACGAGATCGTGGAATTCACGGCCGATTTCGGTGAACCGGCGACCGTCTTCGAGGTGTTCGGCCATCGATTCGTTGATCCGCGTGAGCTCGGGAACCAGGGTGTCGGCCCGGTCGGGGCGGCGGGCGGCCAGGGCGGCGCAGGCGGGCTCGAGTTCCTGCAGCGCCATGCCGAGATCGGCAACCTCAACGGACTCGCTCTGCAGCAACAGGCCGAGCATGTAGGCGGCGCTGGTCTTGGCCGGGGCGTGGACGACGGCGCCGCCGCGGTTGCCCCGCCGCACCGAGACCAGCCCCTCGGTTTCCAGGATCCGCAAGGCCTCGCGCAGCGACACCAAACTCACGTTGAACTGTTCGACGAGCACCTCTTGGCGCGGCAGGAGATCACCGTCGGCGAGGTCGCCGTCGATGATCTGACGGCGCAACTCATCGGCTACGATTTCGGCGATCCGCGGCGCCGACAACCGGCGCCGGGCGTCGGGGCCAATTCCCAAGGCGGTCATCCGATCCTCAAAACGAAAGCAACTCGCTGGCTTAGCTATTTTAGCAGTAATGATATAAATAGCTTCTCTGATCGCGCGTCGATCGGAAGGGCGGGTGCAATTGAGCGAGCGGTCCGAAAGCCGGCCGACACCGCTACACGATTTGCGTGTCGTCGAGATCAGTGACCGGATAGCGGGCAGCTACTGCGGGAAGCTGCTGCTCGACGCCGGCGCCCAGGTGTGCAAAATCGAGCCGCCGCAAGGGGATTGGCTGCGACGGTATACCGCTAGCGGTTCGCCGGTCGCCGAAGACGGCGCCGCGCCGTTCTTCAGCTATCTCAACGCGGGCAAGCGCAGCATGACGTTCGCCCCCGGCGGCGAAGATTCGGTGCGCCTTCGCGCCGTGCTGGGCGCCGCCGACGTCGTCGTCGTCACCGCTGGCCCGGCGCGGGCCGCCGCCTTGGGCATCGATCCGCGGCAACTGCTGCAACGCTCGCCGCGGACCGTCATCGTCACGATCTCCGATTTCGGCTGGACCGGTCCCTACGCGGACCGCGCGGCCAGCGAATTCACTTTGCAGGCGTGGGCGGGCTCACCGGGCTTCCGGGGCGACCCCGCCGGCCCCCCGATCTCCATCGGCGGCGACCTGGGCGAGTACATGGGCGGTGTGTTCGCGGCGTTCGGGGCGCTGGCCGTGCGCCGCCGCGTCGAGCGCGGCGGACCCGGCGAGCACCTCGACCTGTCCATGCTGGAAGCGCTCACCACGATGCAGAGCAGCGAATGGCTGCATTCGCAACTGCTGCGCGTCCCGCCGATCCGCCGTACCACCGAAGTGCCCTCGATCGAGCCCGCCAAGGACGGCTACGTCGGAATCACCATGGTCACCGGCCAGCAATGGCTCGACTTCGCCGCGATGGTCGAATGCCCGCAATTCGAGGAGATCGAACAGCTGCGATTTCAGATCGGCCGGTGGCAATACCGCGACCTGATCCGCGAACAGATCCATCCCTGGCTGGCCGAACGGACCGTCGCGGAAATCGTCGAGCTCGGACAGCTGTTCCGGCTGCCGATCGCCGCGTTGGGCAACGGCTCCACCATCCGGGACCTGGAATACGTGCGCCAGCGCGGGACCTTCACCCAGAACCCGGCCGGTTTTCACCAGCCCCGCCCACCGTGGCTGATGTCGGCCTGCGCGCCCGCACGCGTGGGCGCCACGCCGCCGCTTGGCGAGGCCGATGACGAGTCACCTTGGCGCCGTGACGAATCCGAATCCGAGCCCGCGCGCGACGGGCTACCGCTGGCCGGTGTGCGCATCATCGACCTGACCGCGTTCTGGGCCGGGCCCGCCGCGACCCACCTGCTGGCCGCCTTCGGCGCCGACGTCGTCAAGATCGAATCGATCCAGCGGCCCGACGGCATCCGCTATTCGGGCGGAATGCGCAATGACGTCGACGACTGGTGGGAATACGGGTGGGTGTTCCACGCGATGAACACCAACAAGCGTTCGGTCACACTGGATTTGGGATCCGAGGACGGCCGTCGCCTGTTCACCGAACTGGTCGCCGGCGCCGACGTCGTGATCGAGAACTTCTCGCCGCGGGTGATGGAGCACTTCGGCCTCACCGCCGAGGTGCTGCTCGGGATCAACCCCAAACTCGTGTTCGCCCGGATGCCCGCGTTCGGCGTCGAGGGCCCGTGGCGGGATCGGGTCGGCTTTGCCCCCACCATGGAGCAGATCGCCGGCCTGGCCTGGGTGACCGGCCTGCCCGAGGCCCCGCCCGTTGCCCCGCGCGGGGCCTGCGACCCGCTGGCCGGTGTGCACGCCGCGTTCGCCGTGCTCGCCGCGCTGAGCTTTGCCGAGCGCACCGGATCGGGACAGTTGGTCGAGTTGCCGATGCTCGAAACGGTGCTCAACGCCACCGCGATCCAGGCGATCGAGTCCGAGGTCTTTGGTGTCACGTTGAGCCGTCGGGGCAACCGCGGTCACGGCGCGGCGATCCAGAACATCTACCGCTGCGCCGGCGACAAAGACGATTGGATCGCGGTGACCGTTCGCGACGATGCGCAGTGGCGTGCGCTGGTTGACCTGATGGACCGTCCGGCATGGTGTGACGACGATGCCCTGTCCACCGTTGCCGGGCGCCGGCAACGAGCCGATGACATCGACGCACGGCTGGCGCGTTGGTTCGCCGGCCAGCCCCTTGAATCGACGGTGGAACGCTTGGCCGACGCGGGAATTCCCGCCGCGCCGGTGGTGTCGCCGTCGCTGGTCACCGACAATCCGCAGTTGCGCGAGCGGGGGTTTTTCGAAGCGCTGCATCACGGCAGCACGGGCCTCGGCCTCTACCCGTGTCCGCCGTTCGCCCTGCTCGACGGCCAAGACCAATGGCTGCTGCGGCCGCCGCCGAAGCTGGGCGAGCACAATGAAGAGATCCTGCGCGATCGGTGCGGGCTGACCGACGACAAACTGACACGCCTTGCGACCAGCGGGGTGATCGGGACCCGACCCAAGGGTCTGTGAGAGAAGTGGAGGGCATCTGATGCGCGTGACAGTCGACGAAAACCTGTGTGAGGCCAACGGCTTCTGCGAATCGCTGGCGCCGGACGTATTCGAGTTGGGGGACGCCGACGTGGTGCAGATCGCCGACGGTCCTGTGCCGGCCAGGCTGGAAATAGACGTGCGCGCCGCGGTGGATCAGTGCCCGAAGGCCGCGCTACGGCTCGTCGAGGACTGATCTAGTCGCGGCGGGCTCACCGCCCGTCGCTCAGCGATATCGCCAGCTCGGCGATCCCCAGTGTGGCAACCCGGCGAACAGGACGTCGGGAAAGCCGTTGCACCACAATGACGGATCGGGCGGATCGCCCGGTGCAGCCGTCGTCATCGCAACTCGTTCTTCGAAGACGCAGCGTCAACCGCTGAGCGCCGCGTTGACGTTCTATGCTTAAGATAGTAAAAATAGAGCAAGTCGTCGAACCCGCGGGAGTGCTCGTGACGCATACAGTTTCGGATTCGGCCCAGGAATCGGCCGAGGACCCCTCGGAGCGAGAGTTCGGGCAGGCCGGCATCGCATTGTCGACCTACCGCTTCCCGACGGGCTGGTTCATCGTCGCCTTCGGCTCCGACCTGGCCCCCGGTCAGGTCAAGCGCGCGCACTACTTCGGTGAGGAGCTGGTGCTCTTCCGCACCGAATCGGGCCAGGTCCACGTGATGGACGCGTACTGCCAGCATCTCGGCGCGAACCTCGCCGTCGGCGGCACCGTGGAGGGCGAGAACATCGTCTGTCCCTGGCACGGTTGGCGATGGCGCGGTGATGGCAGCAACGCGCTGATTCCCTACAGCAAGATCGGCTGCAAGAACAACGTCCGCATCCGGACCTATCCGAGCATGGAGTGGTACGGCTTCGTCCTGGCCTGGCACGAACGGCACGGGCGGGCCCCGTATTGGCAGCCTCCGGTGCTGCCCGAGCTGGAGACCGACGAGTACTACCCCTTGCACCCGCACACCCAGATGCTCAACCGGGTCAAGGTACACCCGCAGATGATCATCGAGAACGCCGCCGACCCCTACCACGTGCAGTACGTGCACAAGGCCGCCAATCCGGCCACCACCGCGTCGTTCGAGGTGGCCGGCTACCACCTGCACGCCACGGTCAACGCCCATTTCGGCGGGGGGCGGGCGCAGACGTGGCTGACTCCGAACGGGCCGGTCGACGCCAAGATCATTTACGACAACTACTCGCTGGGGCTGGGCGTGGTGCGATTCCCCAGCGAGCTGGTGGCCACCGTGCAGGTCACCGGCCAGACGCCGGTCGACGAGGACTACACGGACTACTTCTACACACAGGCCTCCGTTCGTGAACCGGGCGATACCGGTGACGCGCCCACCGGACGCGCCGCTCGGTTCCTCGCGCTTCAGCAAGAAGTCATCAAGCAGGACTTCTTCACGTGGGAGAACATGAAGTATCTCGAGAAGCCGAATCTGGCTCCCGAAGAGGCGCACGATTACGCGGCCCTTCGCCGGTGGGCGCACCGCTTCTATCCGGGAACGCAACCGTCGCCGTCCGATTTCGGCTACACCGCCGAAGGCGAGCCCGACCCGGCGGCTTCCCAAGCCTGATGAAACCCTGATGCCCGGTCCCGCCGATTTCGGTGTCGAGAGTTTCACCGTGCCGGCCGTGCTGGATCGGCGGGCCGAGGAGCACCCCGACCGGGTGATGATGTCGATCGCCGGCGTCGACGTGACCTTCGAGCAGATGCGGCGACGGTCCCGCGCGGCGGCGAACATATTGTCCGGCTTAGGGGTCGGCCGTGGCGACTGCGTGGCGTTGTTCACCGCCACCTGCCCGGAGTGGGTCTACTTCTGGCTGGGCGCGGCGCGCATCGGCGCGGTCAGCGCGGCGATCAACGCCGCGAACAAGGGCGATTTTCTCCTGCACACGATCCGATTGTCGCGCGCCAAGGTGATCTTCACCGATGCCGAGCGGCGACCCCGGGTCGACGAGGTCGTCGGCCAGCTGGACCCGGGGACCGACGTTGTGGTGCTGGACGATTCGCTCACCGAGGCGTTGCGCAGCACACCCGTTCACCCGGTGAGCGACAGCCCTGCGGGGGCGACGGATGTGGGGGTGCTGTTCTACACGTCTGGCACGACCGGACCCTCGAAAGCGGTTGCCACGACGTGGCATTACCTGTTTTCGGTGGCCGCGACCGCCGCTTCGGCATGGGAGTTCGGCGCGGGCGAGGTGCTGTGGACGGCGATGCCGCTGTTCCATTTGAGCGCGGCGCCCAGCGTGCTGGCGCCGATGCTGGTCGGCGGAACCACCGTGTTGGCGAAGGCCTTTCACCCCGGCCAGGTGTGGGATGAGGTACGCGCCCACGGCGCCGTGGGTTTCGCCGGCGCCGGCGCAATGGTGTCGATGCTGCACAACCTGCCCTCCGATCCCCGTGACGCGCAGCTGCCGCTGCGCTTCATCTCCGCCGCGCCCATCGACGCGGTCTCCTACCGCGACATCGAAAAGCGTTACGGCTGCCGGATCGTCACCATGTACGGATTGACCGAGGCCTTCCCGATCGCCCTCAAGGCCGCGTCAGACGAGGGCGTGCCCGGAACTTCCGGGCGGCCCAATCCCGATTTCGACGTCCGCATCGTCGACGAGCGTGGCGATCCGCTGCCGCCCGGCGCGGTGGGGGAGATCGCGTGCCGGCCCAAGCGGGCCCACGTGATGAGCGAAGGCTATGTGGGCCAGGGGATGCGGGTAGATCCGCACCCGGAGTGGTTCCGCACCGGCGATCTGGGGCGGCTCGATGGCGATCAGAACCTGACTTATGTGGACCGCGTCAAAGACTCGTTGCGCAGGCGCGGCGAAAACGTCTCCTCGGTCGAAGTGGAGACCGTGGTCATGCGCCACCCCGCGGTGGCCGAAGCCGCGGCCGTCGGAGTCCCCAGCGAGCTGGGCGAAGACGACATCCTGTTGGTCGTGGCGTTGCGCCCGGGCGCCACGTTGGAGTGCGCGGAGCTGCTCGACTTCTGCGCGGCCCGCATGCCGTACTTCTGCGTGCCGCGATACGTCGAGGCGATAGATGAGCTGCCGAAGAACATCGTTGGGCGTGTACGCAAAGACCTGTTGCGCAACCAGGGTGTGAATCCCGGCGCATGGGATCGTGAGAAAGAGGGGTATACCGTTGCCCGGTAACGTCGCCCGTCACTGTGAGAGAGGCTGCGAAGCGAAATGACCATGACCTATCAGGAAGAGCAGCTGCTCCATGCCGCCACGGGCCGCGCCGCCATCCTGAATCTCAACGCTCGGCACAATCGGGCCTATTCGGAGGGCGACCGCGAGCGTTGGATCGCCACCTTCCGCCATTCAGGTGCCAGCTACACCCGTGACGGTGAGGCGTTCACCGATCTGCGCGCGGCCTTCGACGGCGGCGACGGGCAACGGTTGATCACGGTCGACCACGAGATCACCGTCGACGGGGTCAACGCCGACCAATATTGCGTCGCCGTGCTTTTCGCCGCCATGTTCGAGGACACCGCGCTACGGGCCACCGGGATCTTCCGCGACTCGCTCGTCTACGAGCGCGGTGGATGGTACTTCACATCCCGTACGTTGCAGTGGGATTCAGTCCCCAGCCGGCATCCGCTCGTTATGTGAGCGGCAACGATACGTGGATCAGGATTTCAGTCACCGGCTGGCCTTCGGCACCTACGAGGATGCGCTGCGAATGGTCGGCGCGAAAAGCGAACCTCGCACCGCAGCCACGGCGGTCAGCGCTGCGCGCATCCAATTGTTCGCCGCGATGGTCCGCGATCCGAACCGTTCCTATTGGGATTCCGAGTTCGCTTGTCGGCAGTGGGGAGGCCTGCTCGCACCGCCCGCTTTGCTGATGGGGTGGTTGATCGCGCCGCCCTGGCAGCCCGGAGGTAGGCGATCCGGTTCGTTGATCGCCCTGCGGGTGCCGCTGCCGGGGACCACATTCATCAACGCGGCCAACGAGGTTGAATTCCCCGAGCCCATCATCGAAGGCGACGTGCTGACCGTCGTCGACGAGCTGGTATCGGTGTCACCGGAAAAGCGGACCAGGCTTGGCGTCGGGCATTTCGTCGAGACACTGGAGACCTATCGTCGCCAGGACGGGACCGTGGTCGCCACCTCCCGCAACACCCTGTTTCGCTTCACCCCCGAAGGCTCCTCGTGACCGGCGACGGCCCGGACTTCGACCGGATCACCGTTCCGGTCGAGCTGCCCGAGGTGGTGGACCACATCAGCTACCAGCGCGTGGTGGAGAACACCGGGGCAACGTGGGACTACTTCCCCGGCCACTTCGATCCGGATTACGCACAAGCTCAAGGGCATCCGACGATCTACGTCAACACGATGCACCTCGCCGGCTTCGCCGACCGGGTCGCGACCGAGTGGGCGGGCCCCCGCAGCCGCGTGGTGCGCCGCTCCATGCGGCTGACCGGGTCGGTGTACGCGGGCGACACCATCACCGGCCGCGGACGGGCCGTGGCCAAACGGCGGGACACCTCGGTGGACCCGCCGCGCTGTCTGGTCGACATCGAGATCCAGGTGACCAATCAGCATGGCGCCCTGTGCTGCCCTGTCGAGCTGACGTTGCAGGTGCCCGACGGCCCGCCTCAAGGCGATGGATGAGGTAGTCGAGCTGCACCTGTCGGTGTGCCGCCGGTTCGGCGAGGCGGCCGCGTTGAGCGTGAATCGTTGGCGCCGAGTGTGAATCGTCGGCTTTGAGTGGGAACACGGGGAGGCGACACGCCGACAATCCCGACCAGGAGTTCACACTCGAAGCCCAGGATTCACAGTCAAGTGCTCACCGCGCTGGGACCGCGATCCCTCATGGCGCGGCGCACCTGAGCGCTCATAGCGGCGGCAGCTGCCCCTTGCAGATCAGCGTCTGCAGCTCGACATACTCGTGCAGGCCCTCGGGGCCGAACTCGCGCCCGATGCCGGATTGCTTGAATCCGCCGAACGGTGCCCCGATGTCGAGGGTGTACATGTTGATGCCGTAGGTCCCGGTGCGTACCGCGGCCGCGACCTCGAGGCCGTGCCCGATGTCGGACGTCCACACCGAGCCTGCCAGACCGTAATCGGTCTCGTTGGCGATGCGGATCGCGTCGTCCTCGTCGCGGTAGCGCAGCACCGTCAGCACCGGCCCGAAAATCTCCTCCCGGGCGATGCGCATGTCGTTGGTGGCGTCGGCGAACAGCGTCGGCTGCACGTACCAGCCGCGCTCGGACGGGCTCTGTTCGCCACCCAGGATCACGCGGGCGCCTTCGCTGCGGCCGGACTGGATGTAGTCCTGGACGCGGCGCTGTTGTCGTTGGGCGACAAGCGGTCCGATGTCGGTGGCCTCGTCGGCCGGGTCTCCGACGTTGAGCGCTGACATCATGCCCGCCAGCGCGTCGACGACCTCGTCGTGCTTGCGGTCGCTGACCAGGATTCGGGTCTGAGCGACGCAGGCCTGGCCGTTGTTCATCAGGCCGGCGCTCTTCAATCCGGCCACGGTCTTGTCGACGTCGGCGTCGTCGAGAATGATCGCCGCCGACTTGCCGCCCAGCTCCAGGCTCACCCGCTTCAGCTGTTCCCCGCACAAGGCGGCGATCCGGCGCCCGACGGCGCTGGAGCCGGTGAACGCGATCTTGTCCACGCCCGGGTGGCACACCAGCGCCTCGCCGACGTCGGTGCCGCCGGGCAGGACGGAGACCACGCCCTCGGGCAGGTCCAGCTGCTCGATCATCTCGGCCAACCACAAAGCGTCCAAAGGTGTTTCGGGAGCGGGCTTGACGATCACCGTGCAGCCCGCGATCAGGGCGGGGATCAGCTTGGGCATGATCAAAAACTGCGGCACGTTCCACGGCACGATCGCCCCGACCACCCCGACCGGGGCCCTGCGCAGGTGCACCTCGCCGAGCACCCCCTGGCGGCGTTCGGTCCAGGGAAAGTCGCGGGCGGCGGCCAGCGAGAGATGGATCAGCGATGCGGCGGCCGCCCCCTGGCCCATCCGGCTGAAACTGCGCGGCGACCCCATCTCGTCGGTGATCAGGTCGGCCATCTCGTTCATGTGACCGGTGTAGATCGCGGCCAGCTGTTCGACCTTGGCCATCCGATCGGCATGACTCATCCGTGGCCACGGCCCGTGATCGAAGGCGCGCCGCGCGGCGAGCACCGCGGCGTCGACGTCCTCGGGGCCGGCCGCCTGCACGTGGCCCACCGGCTCCTCGGAGTGCGGCGAGATCACGTCGAGCTGTTGGGGATTGGCGGGCTTGCGCCACTGCCCTCCGATGAACACTTCGTCATAACGACGATGGTCGGAATTCTTCGTCATCGGGCGCCTCCTCGAGGCAGCGGTGGGTGCAGTCAAGACCGTGACCGTAATTCGCTATTGACGCTAACATAGCGAAGAAAGAGCGAGGCGGGAAGCCGCGCGCGGATCATCAGCGACGACGTCGAGGCGGGCGCGATATGAAGAGCGACTGGCGCACTTACCCATTCCAGTTGGTGGCCGGGGACGACCAACTCGAGTTTCCCGCTGCCGAAGGCGAACACCCCGACCAGGAATCGGACACCTGGTTCATCGCGGGCCAGCTGGATGCCGCCGAGACCGACCGGTCCTTTGCCTTCCTGACCATCTTCAACAAGAACCGGCCCGGCGGGACGATCGTCGCCGACTTCTACACGATGGCGCTCTTCGATCTCGACACGGGCGATTACGGCACCTACACGGATTACGACATGCCCCCGGCCAACCTCGAACCGGGAGCGCCGCGCAAGATGGAGCTGGCCACGGGCTATCTCGACATCAGCTATGCCAGCGGCGCCGGAACCGCGTCGTGGGCCGCGTGCCGCAACGGCGACGGGGGTCTGCTGCCCTACACCTACCGCGTCAGCCTGGTGGGGGAGGACCGCGCCGGTCGGCGCATGCGGCTGGACCTGGCCGTAACCCCCACGCGCGCACCGACTCCGGTGGGCGCATCGGCCTACAACGGCAAGATCGCCTGCTTCGGCCAAGACGACACCTACTCCTACTTCCAGACCGGTATGGCGATGACCGGCACGCTGCGCTGGGGCGGGGAGGTCCACCAGGTCTCCGGCAGCAGCGGCCATGTCGATCGCCAATGGTTCCCGAAGTATGCGGGCGGTGGGGGCAGCGGAGGGGACCCGCGGGCCAGGTCGCACGAATGGCGCACCATCAACTTCGACAACGGCGTCGACCTGAGCATCTGGCGACAGTTCGACCGCACGAACGGCAATGTCCTGCAGCCCTTCACCGGTGTCACCGCGAGCTACCCCGATCCCGCCACGTCGCCGCGATGTGCCGAAGACATCGAGGTGACGATCAGCAGTTACGTCCGGTGGCCGGAGGCGGTGCGGCCCCTGGTGCGCCCGCTCGCCCCGGCCCGGTACCTGCCCGATCGCCACCGGATCACCTGTCCCACACTGGGACTCGACATCGTCGGTGAGCCCGTCGTTGCGGCGCCCGCGCATGGCCTGCCGATCGAATACATGGAAGGGCCCTACCGTTACCGCGGGACTCTGGGCGGCCAGCAGGTGACCGCGTTCGCCTTCAACGAACGATCGCTCGCACTGTATCGGGATTGGGAACTGGTCGAGGTGCTGTCCACCACGGTCACGAACACCGAACCGTCCGACCCCGACCTGCACGCGGCGGTGGATCAGCTGGTGGTGTTGGTCGCCGCGGGGCGTCGAAGCGAGGCGATCGAATTGCTCACCAAAGCGCGCCTCGGCCAAACCGGCGTGCTGGCAACGCTATTGGACGACCTGGTGGCGGTGCTATCGGTGGACGAGTCAGCCGGCTGAGCCCGCCAGCGCCTCGGCCCACGTGATGTGGCGGTGCTGCAGTCCCGGCTCGTTGCGGCCGAACAGCAGGTGGTCACGGACCCCCGTTTCGAGGTTGGCCTGCAGCCCCTCCACCAGCCGGTAGTCCTCGTCGCGCACGGTGGCGTGCGCATAGTCGAAGACGGCTTGAGCGCCGGCGGCCACCGATTCGTCGGACAGATCCTGTGGTGTGGCGTTCTGGTGCACGGTGATCGACCTGCCGGGCTGAACACCCGGGTAGACGCGGAACAGTTCGCCGTTGGCGATCGTCACCGAAAGCACGATGTTGGGAAACAGCGCGTAGATCACCACCATGTTGTGGAACGGGTTCCATTGTTCCTCGGGCACCTCGTCGAGCTCCAGGATGGTGTTGAGCGGAAAGATCAGCCGGTGGTGCGGGCCGAAGGAGTCGAACACCGTGCAATTGCTGCGCGCGATGGTGGCGAAGGTCTGCTGATGGACGGTGGCGAAATGGTAGTTCTCGGCGAAGGTGTCGATCGCCAGTTTCCAATTGATCGGGGAGTCGAGCACCTTTTCGCCCAACGGCGACCAGCGTCCGATGCCCCAGGAGTCGAGTTCGTCGGCGAGCGGACCCAGGTGCGCGGCCACGTCCAGCGTCCTACCGGGATCCAGTGAGACCCAGAGGAATCCGGCGAATTCGGTGGCCGGGAGTTCGGCCAGGCCGTCGGACTTGACGGCAGCGCCGGGAAAGCCTTCACGTCCGGGCAGCCCCACCAACCGGCCGGTGTTGTCGTATGTCCACGCGTGGTAGGGACAGGTGAACCGCTTGGCGGTGCCGCATCCCGTGACCACCTGTGACTGCCGATGCAGGCAGACGTTGTCGAACGCCTTCACCGATCCATCGGAGGTTCTGGTCAGCAGGATGGACCGCCCCATCACCGTCTTGGTGCAATACGCCCCGGGGGCGGGAAGCTCGGACACGTAGCCGACCAATTGCGGGCTGGCCAGCAGCATGGCCCGGTCGAGGTGGTGACGGTCGGGGCTGGTGTAGTCCCGCGCGTCGACCCGGTGCTCGCTCGGCGCGAGGTCGGTTGTCTTGTCGCGCGCCAACTTCAAGGCGCGACGGGTCAGGTCGATGAGCTGGTCGCGTTCCATCTGAAACTCCGGTTGCAGTCAAGCGCTCGCGGTAACCCTACTAACTTTATAGTGATAATAAATTAAGGTCCACGCGCTAGCCCGAGCCGATGTAGGGGAGCACCTGCGGGTGCTGCTGCGCGATCGACCGCAGCCGCTGATCGCGATCGAGACCGTGCAGGTAGGCGGCGGTGGTCGGGTCCGCGGGAAAGAACGACTCGATCATGAGGCTTTCCACCGAGATGTCGAGCGGACTGCCGAAGGTGGCGATGGTGCTGACGAATCGGAGCTCGGTGTCGTCCAGCGTGAGCATCCGAAACGGCACATACAGCTCGCCGGTGCGCTCGCCGCGCTCGGCCCCCTCGGGCGCCGGATAACTCGAGAGCTCCCCGTAGAGGCGGCGGATGTCGGGGGCCGCGGTGGCCTGAGCATGCCGGCGAACCCGACCCAGGATGGACGCGTGCACCTCGGCGCGGTTGAGCAACCGCCGCGCCAATCCCCGCGGGTGCAGGCACAGCTTCATGACGTTGATCGGCGGGCGCAGCAACTCCGGGTCGACCCCTTCGGCGAGCACGACGCAGCCCACATTCCCCGCTATCAGGTTCCAGCAGGCATCCGTGACGATGGCCGGGTACGGCGCGTGGCCGGCCAGCACCGAGTCGACGGCCGCTTTGACCGGCCGCATGCGTTCGGCATCCAAGGTGTGCTCCCCGAACATGGGCGCGTAGCCGCCGTCGAGCAACAGTCGGTTGCGCGCGGCCAGCGGGAGATCCAGGGACTCGCCGACGCGCAGCAACAGGGCGCGGCTGGCATTGGCCCTGCCGGTCTCGACGAAGCTGAGATGGCGGGGCGAGACACCGAGCTGATGGGCGAGTTCCATCTGGCTCAATCGCCGACGGGTGCGCCACTCGCGCACTGCGCTACCCGCTGAACCCCCAGGCATGTTCGGAACCTAACGCCGCTGCGTACACCTATCCACTACCTCGAAGGTAATCGACGTAGTTACCTGTGCGGCGAAGACTGCATTTATGACCACCACATCGAAACCCGCCGTGCCGTCGCAACCCGTCGGCCTGCGCCGCGCCTTTGCCGCGGCCGCCGTCGGCCGGATCCTGTTGGGCGCCACCGCGTTTGCCTACCCGGCATCGCAGACCCGCATGAACGGGGTGCCGGATCACATGCTGTCCACGGAGCTCAAGTATTTGATCCGCATTTTCGGGGCTCGCGCCTTGGGCCTGGGGGTCGGCTATCTCAGCAGCGACGAACCCAACCGCCGGCGCTGGCAATACATCGGCCTGATGGTCGACACGCTGGACAACCTCAACGCCCTGATGGAGCTCAGACGCCTCGAGCGCGGCGACCCCAGGGTGCGCTCACTGTTGAGCCTTATGGCGGTGACCGGCCCGTACGCCGTGCTGGGCGCGGTGGGCGCGCTGCAGCGCCGATGCGGCACTGTGACACACATGTGACCAGTGTGATCAATGTGTCATATGGGGTTCCTGTCGTACCCTGTGGCTTGTGTCATCGGTTTCGCGGCGCGACCTGTTCAAATACGCGGCCGCGGCGCCTGCCCTCTTGGGTCTGGGCGCCGCCGGTGCGTCGCTCGGCGCCGCGCCGGCCTCGGCGTCGCTGGGCACCCTGCTGGACTACGCGGCCGGAGTCATCCCGGCCAGCCAGATCCGGGCCGCGGGCGCCGTGGGATCGATCCGGTACGTCTCTGATCGACGGCCCGGTGGCAAGTGGATGCTCGGCAAACCGATCCAGGTTGCCGAGGCGCGCGACCTGCACAGCAATGGACTCAAGATCGTCTCCTGCTACCAGTACGGCAAGGGCAACACCGCGGACTGGCTGGGCGGCGCCAACGCCGGCCTGCAGCACGCGCAACGCGGAATGCAGCTGCACGCGGCGGCCGGCGGCCCCGCCGCCGCGCCCATTTATGCCTCGATCGACGACGACCCCTCCTACGAGCAGTACAAGAGCCAGATAGCGCCGTACCTGCGGTCATGGGAGTCCGTCGTCGGTCATCAGCGCACAGGCGTGTACGCCAATTCGAAGACCATCGACTGGGCACTGCACGACGGATTGGGCTCCTACTTCTGGCAACACAACTGGGGCTCACCCAAGGGGTACGCCCACCCCGCCGCCAACTTGCACCAGGTTGAAATCGACAAACGCAGCGTCGGCGGGGTCGGCGTGGACATCAACGAAATCCTCAAACCCCAATTCGGGCAGTGGGCCTAGCGCCCCATATCGCCGTCCGGCCCGACCGGGACGCGGACTCTTAGAAAGCCCAGCAAACACTCGTTCGCTCATTTTCGGGACGCGCGCACACGCGCGCTCGGTGGACGGCGTCGCCAGAGGCGCTCAGGCGGCGCCCCGCGACCCAAAATTTTTATATAACGATTCGATAACAAAACTGCTTTGATCTGCGCAGTTATAGCTACTCGACCGTAACCACCTGCATGCAGCAGGTTTGTGAATCGCGTGCGCGCCGCCGGTCAAACCGCGTGTTACCCACGACACGGTTACCCATGCGTAGAACTCGCCAGTAACCGATCACCACGCAAAACGGGCCTGGAATCTTATGACACTCTTAGTACAGCCGATGAAGTCCGTCGCACCGCTCAGCGCCATCCGGGCGGTCCACCGACAACGCAGCGGCCGCCGTTTCCCGGCTGTGATTCGACGCTGAACCACGCCGCATCGAGGAGCACCGGCGAGTGCCCACCCTCTGGTGGTGACCGCCCATACGAACCGATACGTAAAGACGCATACCAGGGGAGACAGAAAAGGTGACGATCCACGAGCATGACCGGGTGTCCGCCGAGCGCGACGGGCAGGGCCCGCACGGGGGCAAGCACGCAGCCGGGGACACCCATGCTCTTGTCGACCGCCTGACGGCCGGTGAGCCCTACGCCGTGGCATTCGGTGGCCAGGGCAGCGCCTGGCTGGAGACCCTTGAAGAACTGGTGTCGTCTGCCGGCATCGAATCGGATCTGGCGGCGCTGGTCGGTGAGGTGGAACTGCTCCTCGAACCGGTGGCAAAAGAGCTGGTCGTGGTTCGTCCGATCGGCTTCGAACCGCTGACCTGGGTCCGCGCGCTGGCCGCCGAGGACCCGATTCCCTCCAACAAGCACCTAACCTCGGCCGCGGTATCGATCCCGGGCGTGCTGCTCACCCAGGTCGCGGCCGTGCGCGCGCTGGCGCGACAAGGCATGGATCTGAGCGCGACGCCGCCCGTGGCCGTCGCCGGACACTCCCAGGGCGTGCTCGCCGTCGAGGCGCTCAAGGGTGGGGGCGCTCGCGACGTCGAGCTGCTGGCGATGGCCCAGCTGATCGGCGCGGCCGGGACGCTGGTCGCCCGTCGCCGCGGAATCTCCGTGCTCGGCGACCGGCCGCCGATGGTGTCGGTCACCAATGCCGATCCCGAGCGCATCAGCCAGCTGCTCGCCGAGTTCGCGCAGGACGTGCGGACCGTGCTGCCGCCCGTGCTGTCCATCCGCAACGGCCGTCGGTCGGTCGTCATCACCGGCACCCCGGAACAGCTCTCCCGCTTCGAGCTCTATTGCCAGCAGATCTCGGAGAAGGAGGAGGCCGACCGGAAGAACAAGCTGCGCGGCGGCGACGTCTTCTCCCCGGTGTTCGATCCGGTTCAGGTCGAGGTGGGCTTCCACACGCCCCGGTTGGCCGACGGCATCGACATCGTCGGCACCTGGGCCGAGAAGGTGGGCCTGGACGTCGCCCTGGCCCGCGAACTGACCGAATCCATCCTGGTGCGTCCGGTCGACTGGGTCGAGGAGATCACCCGCGTCAACGACGCCGGCGCCCGGTGGATCCTCGACCTGGGCCCCGGCGACATCCTGACCCGGCTGACCGCGCCGGTGATCCGCGGCCTGGGCGTGGGCATCGTGCCCGCCGCGACCCGCGGCGGGCAGCGCAACCTCTTTACCGTCGGCGCCGTCCCCGAGGTGGCGCGGGCCTGGTCGAGCTACGCCCCGACACTGGTTCGCCTGCCCGACGGCCGGGTCAAGCTCTCGACGAAGTTCACCCGCCTGACCGGCCGCTCGCCGATCCTGCTCGCGGGCATGACCCCGACCACGGTCGACGCCAAAATCGTGGCAGCCGCCGCCAACGCAGGACACTGGGCCGAGCTGGCCGGTGGCGGGCAGGTCACCGAAGAGATCTTCGCCGACCGGATCGACGAGCTCGCCGGGCTGCTCGACGACGGTCGCACCTACCAGTTCAACGCGCTGTTCCTCGACCCCTACCTGTGGAAGCTGCAGGTCGGCGGCAAGCGGCTGGTGCAAAAGGCGCGTCAGTCCGGCGCCGCGATCGACGGTCTGGTCATCAGCGCCGGTATCCCCGAGCTGGAGGAAGCCGTCGAGCTGATCGAGGAGCTGGGCGACGTCGGCATCAGCCACGTCGTCTTCAAGCCCGGCACCGTCGAGCAGATCCGCTCGGTCATCCGCATCGCCACCGAGGTGTCCACCAAACCGGTGATCGCGCACATCGAGGGCGGGCGCGCCGGCGGCCACCACTCCTGGGAAGACCTCGACGACCTACTGCTGGCGACCTACTCGGAGCTGCGGTCGCGTTCCAACATCACCGTCTGCGTCGGCGGCGGCATCGGCACGCCCGAGCGCGCGGCCGACTACCTGTCCGGGCGTTGGGCGCAGGCCTACGGTTTCCCGCTGATGCCGATCGACGGAATCCTGGTCGGCACCGCGGCGATGGCGGCCAAGGAGGCCACCACCTCGCCGTCGGTCAAGCGGATGCTGGTGGAAACGCAGGGCACCGACCAGTGGATCGGTGCCGGGAAAGCCTCCGGTGGCATGGCGTCCAGCCGCAGCCAGCTCGGTGCGGACATTCACGAGATCGACAACAGCGCCTCGCGCTGCGGACGGCTGCTCGACGAGGTCGCCGGTGACGCCGACGCCGTCGCCGAACGCCGCGACGAGATCATCGCGGCGATGGCCACCACCGCCAAGCCGTATTTCGGCGATGCAGGCGAGATGACCTACCTGCAGTGGCTGCGGCGCTACGTCGAGCTGGCCATCGGCGACGGCGACTCCACCGCCGACACCGCCGCACCGGGCAGCCCGTGGCTTGCCGACACGTGGCGCGACCGATTCCAGCAGATGCTGCAGCGCGCCGAAGCGCGTTTGCACCCACAGGATTTCGGCCCCATCGAGACGCTGTACAACGACGAGGCGCTGCTGGAGAACCCCGAGGCGGCGATCGATCTGCTGCTCGACCGGTACCCCGACGCCGAAAAGATCCAACTGCACCCGGCCGACGTGCCGTTCTTCGTCACCCTGTGCAAGACGCTGGGCAAGCCGGTCAACTTCGTGCCGGTCATCGACAAGGATGTGCGGCGCTGGTGGCGCAGTGACTCGCTGTGGCAGGCGCACGACGCCCGCTACGACGCCGACCAGGTGTGCATCATTCCGGGCACCGCGGCCGTCGCCGGGATCACCCGCATGGACGAACCCGTCGGTGAACTCCTGGACCGCTTCGAGCAGGCGGCCGTCGACGAGGCGCTCGCCGCCGGAATCGAGCCGACCGCCGTCACGTCGCGCCGCACCGGCCGCGCGGATGTGACCGGACCGCTGGCCGTGGTGCTGGACGCCCCTGACGTGCAGTGGGCCGGTCGCACCGCGATCAACCCGGTCCACCGGATCGCCGACCCCTCCGAGTGGCTGGTGCACGGAGACTCTGAAGGACCCGAGAGCCGCCGCGCCACGCATTCGTCGACCGGGGCGCGCCTTGCGGTCGACGGCGACCGGGTCGTTCTCAGCGTCCCGGTGTCGGGGGTTTGGGTTGAGATCCCATTCACCTTGCCTCCCAACACTGTTGACGGTGCGACACCGGTGGTCTCCACCGACGATGCCGCCACGGCCATGCGTGCGGTGCTGGCGATCGCGGCCGGCGTCGACGGGCCGGAGTTCATGCCCCCGGTCGCCGATGGCACAGCCACCGTCACGGTGGACTGGGACCCCGAGCGCGTCGCGGACCACACCGGCGTCACCGCCACTTTCGGGGAACCGTTGGCGCCCAGCCTCACCACCGTGCCCGACGCCCTGGTCGGCCCGTGCTGGCCCGCGGTCTTTTCCGCGATCGGTTCGGCGGTCACCGACGCCGGCATCCCGGTCGTGGAGGGTCTGCTGAGCCTGGTGCATCTCGACCACGCCGCGCACATGGTGGGCGCGCTGCCGAAGAATCCGGCTCAATTGACGATCACCGCAACGGCTTTGGCGGCCGCTGACACCGACATGGGACGTGTCGTTCCCGTCTCGGTCACCATCGCGGGCACCGACGGTGACGTGATCGCGATGCTCGACGAGCGTTTTGCGATCCTCGGACGCACCGGTGCGGCCGAACTGACCGACCCGGTGCGTGCCGGCGGCGCGGTCTCGGAAAACGCCACCGACACCCCGCGTCGGCGCCGCCGCGACGTCACGATCGCCGCGCCCGTCGACATGCGTCCCTTCGCGGTGGTGTCCGGCGACCACAACCCCATCCACACGGACCGGGCCGCCGCCCTGCTGGCCGGTCTGGAATCGCCCATCGTGCACGGCATGTGGCTATCGGCCGCCGCCCAGCACGCGGTGACCGCCACCGACGGTCAGGCCCGCCCGCCGGCGCGGCTGATCGGCTGGACCGCCCGCTTCCTGGGCATGGTGCGTCCCGGCGACGAGGTCGCCTTCCGCGTGGACCGTGTCGGAATCGACCAGGGCGCAGAGGTTTTGGAAGTCACCGCCCGCATCGGAGCGGACCTGGTGATGTCGGCGACGGCGCGCCTGGCCTCCCCGCACACCGTCTACGCGTTCCCCGGCCAGGGTATTCAGCACAAGGGCATGGGCATGGACGTCCGGGCCCGGTCCAAGGCCGCCCGCAAGGTTTGGGACAAGGCGGACAAGTTCACTCGCGACACGCTCGGCTTCTCGGTCTTGCATGTGGTGCGCGACAACCCGACCAGCATCATCGCCAGCGGTGTGCCCTATAACCACCCCGAGGGCGTGCTGTACCTGACGCAGTTCACCCAGGTCGCGATGGCCACGGTGGCGGCGGCGCAGGTCGCCGAGATGCGTGAGCAGGGCGCCTTCGTCGAAGACGCGATCGCCTGCGGTCACTCTGTTGGCGAGTACACCGCGCTGGCTTGCGTCACCGGCATCTACGAGCTGGAAGCGTTGCTGGAGACGGTGTTTCACCGCGGATCGAAGATGCACGACATCGTGCCGCGCGACGAGCTGGGTCGGTCCAACTACCGGCTGGCCGCGATTCGTCCGTCACAGATCGACCTGCCGGATGACGAGGTCCCGGGATTCGTCGCCGATATTGCGGCGAATACCGGTGAGTTCCTTGAGATCGTCAACTTCAACCTGCGCGGGTCGCAGTATGCGATCGCGGGCACGGTCCGCGGACTCGAGGCGCTGGAAGCCGAGGTGGAGCGGCGACGCGAGATCACCGGCGGCAAGCGCTCGTTCATCCTGGTGCCCGGCATCGACGTGCCGTTCCACTCGCGGGTGTTGCGGGTGGGAGTCGCGGAGTTCCGGCGCTCGCTCGACCGAGTCATGCCGCGCGATAAGGATCCCGACGTCATTATCGGGCGCTACATCCCCAACCTGGTACCCCGCCCATTCACCCTGGACCGCGACTTCATCCAGGAGATCCGCGACCTGGTGCCGGCCGAGCCGCTCGATGAGATCCTCGCCGACTACGACACCTGGCTTGCCGAGCGCCGCATCGAGATGGCACGCACCGTCTTGATCGAGCTGCTGGCATGGCAGTTCGCCAGCCCGGTGCGCTGGATCGAGACCCAGGACCTGCTGTTCACCGAGGAGGCCGCCGGCGGTCTGGGCGTGGAGCGGTTCGTCGAGATCGGTGTGAAGTCGGCGCCGACCGTGGCGGGGCTCGCGACCAACACTCTCAAGCTGTCCGAATATGCCCACAGCACAGTCGAAGTGCTCAACGCCGAGCGCGACGCCGCGGTGCTGTTCGCGACCGACACCGATCCCGAGCCGGAGCCCGAGGCCGAGGAGCTTGTCGAGGCGCCGGAGGCGTCCGGCGCGCCGGTGGAGGCCGCCCCGGCGGCCCCCGCGCCGGCGGCCGCGTCATCCGGCCCGCGCCCCGATGACATCGGATTCGACGCCGCCGACGCGACTTTGGCGTTGATCGCGCTGTCGGCCAAGATGCGCATCGACCAGATCGAGGAGCTGGATTCCATCGAATCCATCACCGACGGTGCGTCGTCGCGGCGTAACCAGCTGCTGGTGGACCTCGGTTCGGAGCTGAACCTCGGCGCCATCGACGGCGCCGCCGAAGCCGACCTGGCCGGGCTGCGCGCGCAGGTGACCAAGCTGGCGCGCACCTACAAGCCTTTCGGCCCAGTGCTTTCCGATGCCATCAACGACCAGCTGCGCACGGTGCTGGGGCCCTCGGGCAAGCGGCCCGCCGCCATCGCCGAGCGGGTCAAGAAGACCTGGGAGCTGGGTGAGGGCTGGGCCAAGCACGTCACGGTCGAGGTCGCGCTGGGAACCCGCGAGGGCACCAGTGTCCGCGGCGGCGCCATGGGTCATCTGCACGAAGGTGCGTTGGCCGACGCCGCATCCGTCGACAAGGCCATCGACGCCGCGGTCGCTTCCGTCGCGGCGCGCCGCGGCATCGCGGTGGCGCTGCCGTCATCGGGTGGTGGCGGCGGAGGTGCGACCATCGATGCGGCCGCGCTGGGCGAATTCACCGCCCAGATCACCGGACGCGACGGCGTGCTGGCGTCGGCGGCCCGCCTGGTGCTGAACCAGCTGGGCCTCGATGACCCGGTCAGCGCCTCGCCGGCTGCCACCGATGCCGAGCTGATCGACCTGGTGACCGCCGAACTCGGCGCGGACTGGCCACGTCTGGTCGCGCCGGTGTTCGAGCCGAAGAAAGCCGTGCTGTTCGACGACCGGTGGGCCAGCGCCCGCGAAGACCTGGTCAAGCTGTGGCTGACCGACGAGGGTGACATCGACGCCCGTTGGGTGAGTCTGTCCGAAAGGTTCGAGGGCGCGGGCCATGTCGTGGCCACCCAGGCCACGTGGTGGCAGGGCAAGGCCCTGTCCGCGGGCCGGCAGATCCACGCGTCGTTGTTCGGCCGGATCGCGGCCGGCGCCGAGAACCCGGAACCGGGTCCCTACGCAGGCGAAGTCGCCGTGGTGACGGGCGCCTCCAAGGGCTCGATCGCGGCCTCGGTCGTCGGTCGGCTGCTCGACGGCGGCGCCACCGTCATCGCCACGACGTCGAAGCTCGACGACGAGCGGCTGGCGTTCTACCGGGGCCTGTATCGCGACCACGCCCGTTACGGCGCGGCACTGTGGGTGGTCGCGGCCAACATGGCGTCCTACTCCGACATCGACACCCTGGTCGAGTGGGTCGGCACGGAGCAGACCGAAAGCCTTGGGCCACAGTCGATTCACATCAAGGACGCGCAGACCCCGACGCTGTTGTTCCCGTTCGCCGCGCCGCGCGTTGTCGGCGATCTGTCGGAGGCCGGCTCCCGCTCCGAGATGGAGATGAAGGTGCTGCTGTGGGCGGTGCAGCGGTTGATCGGCGGTCTGTCGAAGATCGGCGCCGAGCGAGACATCGCGTCGCGCCTGCACGTCGTGCTGCCCGGCTCGCCCAACCGCGGAATGTTCGGCGGCGACGGCGCCTACGGTGAGGCCAAGTCAGCGCTGGACGCGCTGGTGACACGTTGGCACGCCGAAACCTCGTGGGCGGCAAGGGTCAGCCTGGCGCACGCGCTGATCGGCTGGACCCGCGGCACCGGGCTGATGGGCCACAACGACGCCATCGTCGACGCGGTCGAGGAGGCCGGTGTCACCACGTACTCGACCGACGAGATGGCCGCAATGCTGTTGGCCCTCTGCGACATCGAGTCGAAGGTGGCGGCCGCCAGCGCGCCGATCAAGGCGGACCTGACCGGTGGGCTCGGTGAGGCCAACCTCGACATGGCCGAGTTGGCCGCCAAGGCCCGCGAGCGATCCGCCTCGGGTGAGGACGACGACGCCGAAGCGCTCGAGGCCGAGGGCAGCATCGCCGCGTTGCCTTCCCCGCCGCGTGGCTTCAGCCCGGCACCGCCCCCGGAATGGGCGGACCTCGACGTCGATCTGGCCGACCTGGTGGTGATCGTCGGCGGCGCGGAGCTCGGACCGTACGGTTCGTCGCGGACCCGCTTCGAGATGGAGGTGGCCGGCGAGCTGTCGGCGGCCGGGGTGCTGGAGTTGGCCTGGACCACCGGGCTGGTCAAGTGGGAGGACGATCCCCAACCCGGTTGGTACGACACCGAATCCGGCGACTTGGTCGACGAGTCGGAGTTGGTCGATCGTTACCACGACGCCGTCGTCGAGCGGTGCGGTATCCGCGAATTCGTGGATGACGGTGCGATCGACCCCGATCACGCCTCACCGCTTCTGGTCAGTGTCTTCCTCGACAAGGACTTCTCGTTCGTGGTGTCCAGCGAGGCCGACGCGCGCGCGTTCGTCGAATTCGATCCCGAGCACACCCTGGCCCGGCCGGTACCGGAGTCCAGCGACTGGGAGGTGGTCCGCAAGGCGGGCACCGAGATCCGGGTTCCGCGCAAGACCAAACTGTCCCGGACCGTCGGCGCGCAGATCCCCACCGGGTTCGACCCGACCGTGTGGGGCATCACCCCGGACATGGCCAATTCCATTGACCGGGTGGCGTTGTGGAACATCGTGGCGACCGTGGACGCGTTCCTGTCCTCGGGCTTCACCCCGACCGAGCTGCTGCGCTGGGTGCACCCGAGCCTGGTGGCCTCCACGCAGGGCACCGGCATGGGCGGCATGACCTCGATGCAGACCATGTACCACGGCAACCTGCTGGGCCGGGCCAAGCCCAACGACATCCTGCAGGAGGTCCTGCCGAATGTTGTTGCGGCCCACGTCATGCAGTCCTACGTGGGTGGTTACGGCGCCATGGTGCATCCGGTCGCGGCCTGCGCGACGGTCGCGGTGTCGGTCGAGGAGGGCGTGGACAAAATCCGGCTCGGCAAGGCCGAATTCGTGGTCGCCGGCGGCTTCGACGACCTGACGCTGGAGGCCATCATCGGCTTCGGTGACATGGCGGCCACCGCCGACACCGAGATGATGCGGGCCAAGGGCATCAGCGATTCGAAGTTCTCGCGCGCCAACGACCGTCGCCGCCTCGGCTTCCTGGAAGCCCAGGGCGGTGGCACCATCCTGCTGGCCAACGGTGCGCTGGCGGCCAAGATGGGATTGCCGGTGCTGGCCGTGGTCGGCTACGCGCAGAGCTTCGCCGACGGCGTGCACACCTCGATCCCGGCACCCGGCCTCGGGGGCCTCGGGGCCGGCCGCGGTGGCAAGGACTCGGTGCTGGCGCGGTCGCTGGCCAAGCTGGGTGTGGGAGCCGACGACATCGCGGTCGTGTCCAAGCACGACACCTCGACGCTGGCCAACGACCCCAACGAGACCGAGCTGCACGAGCGGCTGGCTGACTCGATGGGCCGGTCACCGGGCAACCCGCTGTTCGTGGTGAGCCAGAAGACCCTCACCGGTCACAGCAAGGGTGGCGCGGCAGCGTTCCAGCTGATGGGCCTGTGCCAGATGCTGCGTGACGGCGTCATCCCGCCCAACCGAAGCCTGGATTGCGTCGACGACGAGCTGGCCACCGCCGGTCACTTCGTCTGGGTGCGTGAGGCTTTGGACCTGCGCGGCAAGTTTCCGCTCAAGGCCGGCCTGGTGACCAGCCTCGGCTTCGGCCACGTGTCGGGTCTGATCGCGCTGGTGCACCCGCAGGCGTTCATCGCCGCGCTGGACCCGTCCGATCGGGACGCCTACCGCAAGCGGGCCGAGCAGCGCATGCTGGCCGGTCAGCGCCGGTTGGCCTCCGCGATCGCCGGTGGGCGGCCGATGTACGAGAAGCCGGCCGATCGACGGTTCGACCACGACGAGCCGGAGAAGCGGCAGGAGGCGGCGATGTTGCTCAACGCGGATGCCCGCCTGGGCGAAGACGATCTTTACGTCGGCTAGGGTCGGTGCGTGGCGATCGTCGGAGTAGGCATCGATCTCGTCTCCATCCCTGATTTCGCCGAGCAGGTCGATCAGCCGGGAACTGTCTTCGCCGAGACATTCACCCCGGGTGAGCGCCGCGACGCCTCGGACAAGAGCTCGTCGGCGGCGCGTCATCTGGCGGCCCGCTGGGCGGCCAAGGAAGCGGTGATCAAGGCCTGGTCGGGGTCTCGGTTCGCGCAGCGGCCTGTGCTGCCCGAGGACATCCACCGCGACATCGAGGTGGTCACCGACATGTGGGGGCGGCCCCGCGTGCGCTTGAGCGGCGACATCGCCAAACACCTGGCCGACGTGATCATTCACGTGTCGCTGACGCACGAGGGGGACAGCGCCGCCGCGGTCGCCATCCTGGAGACTCCTTGAGCGCGAGCAGACGCGGAATCGCACGGGGAGGCGAGTATTCATGCGACTCTGCGTCTGCTCGCGCAATAGAAGAGCGCGTGCGCGAGGTGTTGCCGTCGGTCCGGCGAGACCTGGAGGACCTGGTGCGCATCGAATCGGTGTGGGCCGACCCCGCCCGGCGCGACGAGGTGCGCCGCAGCGCGCAAGCGGTGGCAGAACTGTTGTCGCAGGCGGGTTTCGGCGACGTGCGGATCGTCAGCGAAGGGGGAGCGCCCGCGGTCATCGCGCGTCACCCCGCGCCGCCGGGCGCGCCGACAGTGTTGCTGTATGCCCATCACGACGTGCAGCCCGAAGGCGACCGCAGCCAATGGAACTCGCCTCCCTTCGAGCCGACCGAGCGCGACGGCCGGCTCTACGGCCGGGGCAGCGCAGACGACAAGGCCGGCATCGCAACACATTTGGCGGCGTTCCGGGCGCACAACGGGCAACCGCCGGTCGGGGTGACCGTCTTCGTGGAAGGCGAAGAGGAATCCGGCTCCCCGTCGCTGGGACGCCTGCTCGCCGCCCACCGCGACGCGCTGGCCGCCGACGTGATTGTCATCGCCGACTCCGATAACTGGAGCACCGAGATCCCCGCGCTGACGGTGACGCTGCGCGGCCTGGTCGATTGCGTGGTCGAGGTCGCAACGCTGGATCACGGGCTGCACTCGGGCATCTGGGGCGGCGTGGTGCCCGACGCGCTGAGCGTCCTGGTGCGGCTGCTGGCCAGCCTGCAAGACGACGACGGCAACGTGGCCGTGGCCGGGCTGCACGAAACCACCGCGGCCGATGTCGACTACCCACCCGAGCGGGTGCGCGCCGACTCCGGCCTGCTCGACGGGGTATCCGAGATCGGCTCGGGTTCGGCGCCGCAGCGGCTGTGGGCCAAACCGGCCATCACGGTGATCGGCATCGACACCACGCCCGTCGAGAAAGCGTCGAACACGCTGATCCCGCGGGCGCGCGCCAAGATCAGCATGCGCGTGGCCCCAGGCGGCGACGCCACCGCGCACCTGGACGCGCTGACAGCTCACCTGCAAAGCCACACCCCGTGGGGCGCGCACGTCACCGTCAGCCGCGGCGACATCGGTGAGCCCTACGCCATCGACGCCAGCGGCCCGGTCTACGACGCCGCGCGATCGGCGTTTCGGCAGGCATGGGGCGTCGACCCGATCGACATGGGCATGGGCGGCTCGATCCCGTTCATCGCCGAGTTCGCCGCGGCTTTCCCGCAGGCCAAGATCCTGGTGACCGGGGTCGAGGACCCCGCGACCCAGGCGCACAGCATCAACGAGAGCCTGCACCTGGGCGTGCTGGAACGGGCCGCGACCGCCGAGGCGCTGCTGCTGGCCAACCTGGCCTAGCGCGTGGGCGTCAGCACCACGACGGGAATCGGGCGCGACGTCTGCTCCTGGTACCTGGCGTACTGGCCTTTGTTGACCTTGTTGACGATCTCCCATAGCCGAGCGTATTCGGGATCGCCCGGCAGGACGGTCCGCGCCGCGGCACCGAAACGCCTTGGGCCGACGTTGATTTCGACCTCGGGTCGCGCCTTCACGTTGTGGTACCAGCCCGGCGAGCGCGCGGCGCCGCCGTTGGACGCGGTCACCAGGTAGTCCTCGCCGTCGCGGCCGTAGGCCAGCGCCGCCGTGCGCGGCTCGCCGGTCTTGGCCCCCACCGTGTGCAGCAACAGGCTCGGAATCCACATCATCCGGTGCCCGATCCAGCCGTGGGTTCCCCGATACACGTGATCGTGGAACCGGATGAACCCGGCGAGCGCTTTCTCGGGAAGGGAACTCATGGCGGTCAGTATCGCTGAGTCGACAGGATCTCTGCCAAATGAGCCGACAGGCGCGCAAAATGCATAACGAGACCGACCGTCTCACTGCATACTGCTTCTATACGCAGCCACTCGTCCGCAGGAGAGGCCACCGTGAGCACGGAAGACACCCTGACCGGCAAGGCCAACCGTTACCACTTTGATCGCCACACGCCGGAGTACCGCGAGCGATTCGCCGAGATCACCGAGGATATGCACGCCAAATGCCCGGTGGCGTGGACCGACACCTACGACGGCCATTGGGTGGCCGCGGGCAGCCGCGAAGTCTTCGAGCTCGCTCGCTGCCCGCACGTGTCCAACGACCACGACGTCACCGGCGAAGGCACCGGCTACAAGGGCATCACGATCCCCACGCTGCCGCAGGGCACCGGCGTCCGTGGCGGCATGCTCGAGATGGACGAACCCGAGCACGGCGTGTACCGCAGCGTCCTCAACCCGTACATGTCGCCCGCGGCCGTCAAGCGCTGGGCGCCCTTCGTCGACGAGATCGTGCGGGCCAGCATCGACGAGAAAATCGAAATCGGTCGGATCGACTTCGTCGACGACCTCGCCAACGTCGTGCCCGCCGTCCTGACATTGGCGATGATGGGCGTTCCGCTGAAGAAGTGGCGGCTCTATTGCGAGCCGGCCCACGCCAATGTGTACACGCCCGCCGATTCCCCGGATGCCCCAAGGGTTTTGGAGCAGACGCTGGCGATGGGGGCGGATCTGTTCAATCACCTGCTTGAGATTCGCGAGAACCCGCGCCCGGGCTTGGTGGACGCGATGGCACGAATGACCATCGACGGCGAACCCGCCCCCGATGCCGAACTGGTCGGCATGCTGGGCCTGATCATCGGCGGAGGTTTCGACACGACGACGGCGCTGACCGCGCACGCACTCGAATGGTTGGGCGAAAATCCCGAGCAGCGCGAGCTGCTGAGGCGGGAACCCGAAGCGTTGCTCGACTCGGCGACCGAGGAATTCCTGCGTTTCTTCACCCCCGCTCCCGGGGATGGTCGCACGATCGCCGCCGATCTCGAAATCGCGGGCACGCAATTCAAGGAGGGCGATCGCCTGTGGTTGTCCTGGGCGATGGCCAACCGCGATCCCGCGGTGTTCCCCGAGCCGAACCGATTGGACCTCGGTCGTAAGAACAACCGGCACTTCAGCTTCGGGCTCGGCATCCACCGCTGCATCGGCTCCAATGTCGCGCGGGTCGTGTTCAAGTCGATGCTGACGGCGGTGCTCGACCGCATGCCCGACTACCGCTGCGAACCCGAGGGCACCGTGCACTATCCGACCATCGGCGTGATCCAGGGCATGCAGCACCTGCCGGCGACCTTCACCCCCGGCAGGCGGCTCGGCCCGGGGATCGACGAGACGCTGGAGAAGCTGCAACGGGTGTGCGACGAACAGGGGATCGCGCGGCCGATCACCGAGTACAAGGAGGCCGCCGTCATCGGCGACTGACTAGACCGACAGGTCGCGGCGCAGTTTGGCGACGTGGCCGGTGGCCTTGACGTTGTACTGCGCGACGGCGATCTTGCCCTTCTCGTCGACCACGAACGTGGAGCGGATGACGCCCGTGACTGTCTTGCCGTACATCTGTTTTTCGCCGTAGGCGCCGTAGGCCGTCAAGACCTTGCGGTCGGGGTCGGACAGCAGCGGAAACGTCAGCCCCTCCGCGTCACGGAACTTGGCGAGCTTCTCGGGCTTGTCGGGGGAGATGCCGAGGACGTCGAGACCGGCGCCGTTGAGCTCGGCCAGACTGTCGCGAAAGTCGCACGCCTGCTTGGTGCATCCCGGCGTCGACGCGGCCGGATAGAAGTAGACGATGACCCGGCGCCCCTTGTAGTCGGCCAGCGACACCTTGTTGCCGTCGGCGTCGGGCAGGCTGAAGGAGGGCGCTTTGTCGCCCGGTGCAAGCCGCGTGGTCTCGGTCAAGATGCTTCCCCTTTCGGTTCACCTGAGCATCGGCACTAGGGTAGTTCCTCAGGTGCACGAGGCGACTTGGAGGACACAGTGGCGGACCGCGACCCCGAAGCCATCAAGCGAGACATCGACGTCGCCCGTGACCAGCTGGCGGCCACCGTCGATTCTCTTGCCGAGCGGGCGAACCCGCGTCGCCTCGCCGACGACCTCAAGGTCCGGGTGATCGGATTCGTGCAGAAACCCGTGGTGCTGGCGTCGCTGGCCGGGGTCGGGGCGATTGTCGTGGTGGTGGCGGTGCGCCGCGTCAGGAACCGCTGACGCGATCACCCTGGACGTACACCGGAATGTCGTCGGCCCAGGGCTGATTCACGACCATGTCGGTGACGTCGCAGTAGCCGCGCTCGAATTCGCCGGTCGCGGCGTCGACCAGCCGGTATTCCTGCCGTTGCCGGTGGATGGGTTGGGCGTCGAGGATCACGACCCGCACCTCGCCCGGTTCGAATCCGCAGCGCTGCTGCAGCGCCTCGATGAGGCACTCGTTGTGCATGTGCCCGTCGCCGAAGTTCCACCCGAGAACCATTGAGCACAGGACTTCGCCCTCGCACAGGTTGTAGTCGTCCTCGTCGTAGTCCGCCATCGCCCGGTGCGCCAGGGTGAGCAGCGCGCGCCCGTGCGTGTTCATGCCCCGGAACGCCAGGGCGAGGTGCAGCGGGACCAGCGTTTCCTCTTTGCTGCCGTACAACCGCTCGAGCTGCAGGTGCTGCATCGGGCCGAGCGCGCGCGAGCCGACGCGGAACTTCTCGTCGGCCGACGGGCGCACGCACCACAGGGTGGTGTCCCAGTTACCGGCGTAGTAGCGCATGCCGGGCAGGAAGGAGACCTTGCGCGGGTAGAGGTTCCCCGCCACGACGGTCCCGGCGATCACCACGAACAGGACGGCGATCGGCCACGGGTTGTCGATGCTCGACAGGCCCAGCTGTGCGTGGGTGACGAACAGCCACAGCACGCCGAAGATCATGAACACGTTCCATTCCAGCGGCACGCCCATCGGGAAGGCCAGCAGGATGTTGAGGTGAAACACGATCATCACAAACGCGGCGAGTGCCGTCGGCCAGCCGCCGGCCGAGAACAGCAGCACCAACGGGACGAGACCTTCGACGGCGGTCGAGAAATGCGCGATGAAACCCGCCAGCGCGCTGGGGCGCAGGTCGTCGGGATAGCGCTTGAACATCGACCGCTTGAGGGGCCCCGACGGGATGAACGGGTTGTTGGCCAGCATCGTCGAGATCACGAACGGGAAGTGTTTGTTCAGCTTCGACGTCGCCGCGCCCAGCCAGATCACCATGAAAACGACCTTGGCCCCGACGACGATGTCGGCCCCGGCGAACAGGAACGTCAACGCCAGCGGTGCGTACACCTCGGCGCGCGCGGCCAAAAAAATCACCTTGTCGCGCAAGCTGATTAGGGCCAGGACGCCCAAGACGGCGGCGGTCTGCCACCGCGGCAGCACGCCGATCGCGGTGTCCAGGGCGGCAATCGGGCCGGTGCCATCGGACAGCAGCGCGAACACCAACAGCACCAGCAGGGTGCCGTAGATCAACGCGTCGAACGCAGTTCTGTTGCTGCCCTTGGTCAGCGGCACCCGATGCGGCCAGGGCGGCAACCGGATGGTGCCGGGTCGCAGCCAGTACAGAATGGAACCCATCGGTGGGAAGTAGCGCCCGGCGAGCGGGCCGAAGCAGCATCCGAGGCCCACGACTTCGAACAGCATCGTGAAGAGCACGGCCTTCTGGAACACGATCGGCTCCGCCCACCAGGCACTGACCTGGGTGAAGCCCCCGATGCCGCGGGTGGACCACGCGAACAGCCACCCGCCGAGGATGTACAGCGCAATCTTCACGCCATACATCACGTGCATCACCAGTGGCGTGCCGAACCCGTGCTGGGCGATGTGGCGCGCCATCGGCACGATCCGTTCAGCGCGTGGTCGTGCGCTCCAGTCGGCCACATCGACGACGGGCAGATTGGGCCGGATGAACCCCATTGCAGCTCCTTCGACGCAGCAAGACCAAGCGGCGCCAGCAAGAAATTACCTGTACGAAGCGCTGCTGTGGGGTGATACGACCGCAACAGGTTGATGGGCCGAACCGGCTACTCCCACCCCGGGGGATCGTTCTCGGCCATGTACGCCTCCCACGCCGCGCGCCGCATCGCCCGCGTGTGCAGGTCCTGGCAGATCGCCCGCGCCGCGGCGGCGTCGGCCGCCCGGCCGAGGTCGTGGTGCACGAGGCCGTCGTCGACCCGCTCGGCGCGGAAGCCGCCGGTGGAGACCGCGTGGACGCGGTACTCGCTGCGGTCATCGATGTTGGCGTGGAAGTGGCCCTCGTGGGGTTCGACCCATTTCAGCTCGGTTTTCACAGGTCCCCTTTGGACAAACGCCGTCGCAGCGATGGTAGGTCGCGCGGGGAACCAAGGGAAAGGGGAGTCCCACGACACTGGCGGCAATGGCACCCGATCGAGGTGAAGAGACGCCGAACCATGAAAAATTCGGTGCGTGGTGCGCCGTCAGGGTTTCGAACCCCGGACCCGCTGATTAAGAGTCAGCTGCTCTACCAACTGAGCTAACGGCGCTTGTGGTCGGCCGAGACCGCGTAGGCGACAATAACAGGCGTTCTGCCGCGGAGTGAAATCCCGACCGTTGACCAGGATAGCTTGCCCGTGCCCGGGCGAAGGTCCACAGTGGACCTCGCCGGGCCGGACATCGCCCCGCAGTTTTCATGCACCGACGAAATTAATTGCCGCACAAGGTGTTTGCGCGGTTGTCACAACACCGTGCCGCAGAAGGGTGCCCGGTCGGTGGCGAAGGCGGCGTCCAGCTCGGCCAACGCGCCCGAGCGCGCTTCGGTGATGCGGCCGGCCCGGGCCAGCTGGGACGCTCGGTGCGCCCCCATGTAGATGGTGGCCAGGTCGGCAAGGCCGATCTCGATGTCCGCGGGCCCGTCGCACGGCGTGCACTTCCCGGCACCGCCGCGAATCTGCAGCGCAAACCGTCCGCCCGCGAGCGCAAGCGGGTCTGTGACTTCCAGCACGAGGTCGGCATCGGCGGTGTAAGTGCGGGCGCCCAGCACCTCGGGAACGTCGTTGATCCGCACCCAGAGGAAGTCGCTCACGCCGTCGATCTCCGCGGCCCGTTGGTCCGTGAGCTTGAGCGGAAGCGGGTCGTCGCCAGGCACATCGATCTCGATGCGATAGAACATCTCCAGCACCAACAGCGTCTGCAGCAGCTCGCTGTGAGCTTCATCGGTGACAGGGCAGAAGTCCTCGACGACCACCGTGCCCAGGGGAGGGCGAAACGCATGCTGTTGCGACCCGACGACCCGATACGTCAGGAAGCCGTCGGGATGGATCGTGTAATGCAGCGCCGACCCGTTGCCCCGCTGGGTTTCCCGGTCGTCCATGTAGTCGGTCCACCACGCGTCGTCGCGGGTGATCGCGCCATTGGTTGCGGCACACCATCGTTCGTAGATTTCGGGCAGGTGACCTCTGGCCTCGGCGGCGTTGACCTCGCGCGCCCGGCTGCCGCTCGGCGCGTCCCGCAACTTCGCGAAGCGGCGATCGATCGCATAGGTGTGGCTATAGCTGGCCACGCCGGCGCCAAAGCCGTCGTACATGGCGGTCTGCGTCGGAACACCACACACGATCGGATAGCCGCGGTCCAACAGAATTCCGAGTCCCTTCGCGCTGAGTTGCGCCCAAAGTCCTTTGCCCTGATGCGTTGACGCGACGGCGATCA
Source organism: Mycobacterium sp. NTMscope_MAC_269 (assembly GCF_976985695.1). Classification (NCBI taxonomy): domain Bacteria; kingdom Bacillati; phylum Actinomycetota; class Actinomycetes; order Mycobacteriales; family Mycobacteriaceae; genus Mycobacterium; species Mycobacterium sp. NTMscope_MAC_269. The sequence goes on along the minus strand of NZ_OZ335668.1, from coordinate 2,715,207 downwards.
TCGTCAGCCACGCGGCCCGCAGGTTGCCGCCGCCCGGCACGGTGAGCCGCGAGCGGTAGATGATCGACGTTCCCACCAGAAACGGATGCTCGGGCTCGGAAACGTCCTCGGCAATGAGAATGTCCTCGAGGTTGACCCGACGTTTCCACGCTTCGAGATCCTCCGGGCCCACCGGATCGCCGAAGGTGCGGGCCTGGTTTTCGAAGACCGCCTGCCAGTCGTCTTCGGTCGGATGCCGAATGTTGGTGCCGTCGTCCGTCGTGTCCATTGCACATCCAATCCGCTTGTAGCCCAGGCAAACCGGCACTGCGCACACTGAAGCCATGTGCCGAGTGTGCTTGTACGTTCGATACCCGAGTACCAGATGGTCAAACCTCAAGGCTTGCCCACTCGACCACGGGCTGACGCGCATAATCGGCGCCGGGGCGGGTCAAAAGACGCTGTTTCGGGTAGGCGATACGCCATGCTGCAGGTAATCACCCGGCTTGCCATTGCCGCGCCGCGCCGCATCGTCGGGATCGCCGTCCTGGTGTTGGTGGGAGCAGCAGTCTTCGGGCTTCCGGTGGTCAACAGCCTTTCCGGCGGCGGCTTCCAGGACCCGACCTCGGAGTCCGCGCGCGCAACCGGGGTCCTCCGCGACAAGTTCAACCAAACCGACCAGCAGATGCTGATCGTGGTGACGGCGCCGGACGGTGTTCGCAGCGATCAGGCGCGCCGGGTCGGCACCGACATCGTCGACCAGCTGAAACGATCGCCGTGGGTGCTCAACGTGTCGTCGGCGTGGACCATGCCGCCCGATCGTGCCCAGGCCGCGGCCCAGCTGATCAGCAAGGACAACAAATCGGGGATGATCGTCGCCGGCCTGAAAGGCGGCGAGAACGACGCGCAGAAGTACGCCAGCACGCTGACCAGCGACCTGGTGCACGACCGCGACGGCGTCACCGTGCGTGCGGGCGGCATGGCCGTGGCATACGCGCAGATCAACGGACAGAACCAGCGGGATCTGCTGCTGATGGAGTCGATCGCGATCCCGCTGAGCTTCGCGGTCCTGGTCTGGGTGCTCGGCGGCGTGGTGGCGGCGACGCTGCCGATCGTGCTGGGCTTGTTGGCCATCGTCGGCACCATGTCGGTGCTGCGGGTGATCACCTTCGCCACCGACGTGTCGACCTACGCACTGGACCTGAGCATCGCCATGGGCCTAGCCCTGGCCATCGACTACAACCTGCTGATCATCACCCGCTACCGCGAGGAGCTGGCCCGGACGGAGGACCGGGACCGGGCGCTCTACCGCACCATGGCCACCGCCGGTCGAACCGTGCTGTTCTCGGCCACGACCGTCGGGCTGTCGATGGCGGTGATGGCGCTGTTCCCGATGTACTTCTTGAAATCGTCCGCCTACACCATCGTGGTCACCGCGATCATCGTGGCGATCGCCGCGGTGGTGGTCACCCCGGCGGCGATCGTGCTGTTGGGGCCCCGCCTGCACGTGCTGGACGCCCGCCGGGTCATGCACCGCATCCTGCACGGTCAGCGGTCGTTCCGCGACCACGCGCACCGGCCGCTCGAAGAGCAGTTCTGGTACCGGTCGACCCGGTACGTGCTGCGCCACGCCCTGCCGGCCGGGTTGAGCGTCGTGGCGCTGCTGCTGTTGCTGGGGGCGCCGTTCCTGGGGGTCAGGTGGGGCTTTCCGGACGAGCGCGTGCTGCCCGAATCCGCGTCGGCGCGCCAGGTCGCCGACATGCTCGACAACGACTTCGCGAACGGGTTCGGCACCGGGGTGACCGTCGTGGTGCCCGACGCTCGCGGCGTGACGCCCGCCGACCTGCAGCGGTACGCCGCGGAACTGTCGCGCGTGCCCGACGTCTCCGCGGTCAGCGCACCGGCGGGAACGTTTGCCGACGGGAATCGGGTCGGGCCGCCCGTCGCGGCCACCGGCGTGGCCAACGGCAGCGCGTTCTTGACCGTCTCCACCACCGCGCCGCTGTATTCGCAGGCCTCGAACGCCCAGCTGGACCGGTTGCATCAGGTTGCCGGGCCGGGCGGGCGCTCGGTGCAGATGACCGGCCTGGCGCAGATCAACCGCGACAGCGTCGACGCGATCACGAACCGACTGCCGATCGTCTTCGCCCTGATCGCGCTCATCACCTTTGCGCTGCTGTTCTTGCTGACCGGCAGCGCCGTGCTGCCGCTGCAGGCGCTGGTGTGCAACGTGTTGTCGCTGACGGCGGCGTTCGGGGCGATGGTGTGGATCTTCCAGGACGGCCACCTGGGCGCGCTGGGCACCACCCCCAACGGGACGTTGAACGCCAACATCCCCGTGCTGCTGTTCTGCATCGCGTTCGGGCTGGCCATGGATTACGAGGTCTTCCTGGTCTCGCGCATCCACGAGTACTGGCTGGCCTCACAAGCCATGCGGGAGGCGCCGGCCACCGCGGCCGAGGCCCGCGCCGCCACCGACGAGAGCACGGCGCTGGGCATCGCCGGCATCGGCCGGGTCGTCACCACCGCCGCGGTGGTGATGTCGATCTCGTTCGCCGCGCTGATCCCCGCGCACGTGTCGTTCATGCGGATGCTGGGCCTGGGCCTCACGCTCGGCGTGCTCGTCGACGCCACCCTGGTGCGCATGGTCCTGGTCCCCGCGTTCATCCACCTGCTGGGCCGCTGGACGTGGTGGGCGCCGCGGCCGTTGCTCTGGTTGCGGGAGCGGTCCGCCGTCGGGGAGGACGGCGAAATCGCGGTGGGACGTGGCCGCTGGGCCCGCGACGCATCCAACGCGGGGCGGGCACTGATCAGACGGTGGCCCACCAAGGCCGCGACCGGGCGCGGGTGAACCGAAATGTGTTGTGAGGCAATCACTTCGACCCGAACCCCGTCGCCGATGCCCGCGAGGACGGAGTAATCGTCATGGGCCGAACCGATATCGCCGCACTCCTCGCATTGAGTTCTGCGCTGTGCGTCGCGATCGGCGACGTTCTGCAGCAACGAGCGGCGCACTGCATCTCCGACAGGGCGCTCGGCTCCGTCGAGCTGTTCGCCAACCTGCTTCGCAGCCAACGATGGTGGTGGGGCACCGTGCTGTTGGCGGCCAGCATCGGCTTGCAGGCCGCGGCTCTGGCCGGGGGATCGGTGTTGCTGGTGCAGGCGCTGCTGATGTTTTCGGTGCTCTTCGCGCTGCCCATCAACGCCAGGTTGTCGCATCGCGCCGTGACCGCCAGTGAGTGGATGTGGGCGGCGTTGTTGACGGCCGGGGTCAGCGTGGTCGTCATCGTCGGCAACCCTCAGGCCGGTCATTCGGGCGCCTCGCTGGGAACGTGGGCCGCGGTGGCCATCGTCCTGGCGCCCCTGTTGGTCGGTTGTGTGGTGGCCGGGCGGATCCGCGGCGGGGCCGTGGCGGCGGTGCTGTTCGCGTTCGTCTCGGGGTCGCTGTGGGGCGTCTTCGCGGTGCTCACCAAGGAGGTCGTCGCCCGGCTCGGCGACGGCATCGGGGCGATGACCCGGACTCCCGAGCTCTACGCCTGCATCCTCGTCGCGCTCGGCGGGGTGGCGTGGAGCCAGTCGGCGTTCCGTGCCGGGCCGCTGACGGCGTCCATGCCCACTTTGCAGATGTCGCAGCCGGTGGTGGCCGCGGTGCTGGGCGTCGTTGTCCTCGGCGAGACGCTGAACACGGGTCATGCCGGGATGATCGCCTTGGTGGCGGCCGCGTTGGTGATGACGGCGGCCATCGTCAAACTCGCCCGTGTCGAGGCGGTCGCGACCCGCGACCGGGTCGAGGCGCAGCGCCACGAGGAAGCCGGTCAGCCCGCGTAGCTGACCGTGCTGCGGCGTCGCTGACCTGGCTCGAGTGACGAAGTCATTGCGGCGGAGACACCGATCGGCCGCCCTGGTCGGTGTGGGCATGTGGAGTCGGCTAAACCCTCTAGAATGCCTGCAGCTAGGTCAGCGGTGACCAACTTCGAGAATTGAATGGAAGGTCACTGGATGACGCCTTTGCGTGGACGCCGATCGTGGCTGGCAGCCGCGATGGCCACGGTCGCTGTGTTTGCCGTCGCCTGCGGTGGCAACCACGCGGCCGCGCCGGCGAAGGTCATCTTCGACAAGGGCACTCCGTTTGCCGACCTGCTGGTTCCCAAGCTGACCTCCTCGGTGACCGACGGCGCCGTCGGCGTGACGGTGGATGCACCGGTGACGGTGAGCGTCGCCGACGGCGTGCTCGCATCGGTCACCATGGTCAACGAAAATGGCAGGTCGATCAGCGGGAAGCTGAGCCCCGACGGCCTGCGCTGGTCCACCACCGAGCAGCTCGGCTATAACCGGCGCTACACGCTGAATGTCAAGGCGACGGGGCTGGGTGGCGCGGCCAGCAAGCAGATGACCTTCGCGACGAGTTCACCCGCCCACCTGACCATGCCGTACGTCAGTCCGGTCGACGGTGACGTGGTGGGCATCGGCGAGCCGGTGGCGATCCGCTTCGACGAGAACATCGCGGACCGGGCGGCGGCGCAGAAAGCCATCAACATCACCACCAACCCGCCGGTGGAGGGCGCGTTCTACTGGCTCACCAATCGTGAAGTGCGTTGGCGCCCAGAGCATTTCTGGAAGTCTGGGACGTCCATCGACGTGGCCGTCAACACCTACGGGGTGGATCTGGGCGACGGAATGTTCGGTGAGGACAACGTCAAGACGCACTTCACCATTGGCGATGAGGTGATTTCGACCGCCGACGACACCACGAAGACGGTGACCGTGCGGGTCAACGGTGAAGTCGTCAAGACCATGCCGACGTCGATGGGCAAGGACAGCACGCCAACGGCCAACGGCGTCTACATCATTGGCGCGCGGTTCAAACACATGATCATGGATTCGTCGACCTATGGCGTTCCGGTCAACTCGCCCAACGGGTATCGCACCGAGGTTGACTGGGCCACCCAAATGTCCTACAGCGGAGTCTTTGTGCACTCCGCGCCGTGGTCGGTCGGCGCCCAAGGCCACACCAACACCAGCCACGGCTGCCTGAACGTCAGTCCCAGCAACGCCGAATGGTTCTACGACCACAGCAAGAGCGGTGACATCGTCGAGGTTGTTCACACGGTGGGGCCCACCCTGCCGGGGATCGAGGGGCTCGGCGACTGGAACATCCCGTGGCCGGAGTGGAAGGCGGGCAACGCCAACACCTGATCGGTCCGTCAGTCGATCTTGTGCCAGCTTCCGCAGCTTCGGGTCATGAACGCGGTATCGGTCGGCAAAATCTGAACCACCTGGGGGCCGTCGCCGACGTTGTTGTCGATGATGTCGTTGGTGTCGAAACTGCGCAGCCTCGCCCAATAGCACCCGTATTTGCCGCCGTCGGTGCGATAGGTGCCCGCGGCGATGTCCTTGTTCACGATGTAGGTGCCGTTGGCCTCGATGGACGACTTCGGTCCCGGCGGGGGTGGCGGCGCGACGGTCTTCGTCACCGTTTTGGTCTCCGCCGGCCGGGTCGAGATGACGGTGGTCGCCGTGTGGCTCGATCCGCCGCAGCCCGCGAGAAGCAACGCGAGCGCCGTGAGCGCGGCTTGCGTCGCTCGCTTCGGGGGCGAGACAGGGCGTCGTCTGTTCACTGGCTTCCACTCGTGGACGCGACAGCGGTGCGCGGAGTCGCTACCACCGTAAAAGGTCAGGGAGCGGCGATGCTCCCTGACCAATGGGGTGAGTGACGGGACTCGAACCCGCGACATTCAGGATCACAACCTGACGCTCTACCAACTGAACTACACCCACCATGGCTGTGTGCCGGCCCGCAGGCCTGCACGAGCAGCGACTGTAGATACTAGCGGCTCGTCGGCGCGCTGGCCGAATCGCTTGGTCCCGGTGCGTCTTTTCCGCCGTCAAGGGAGGTGACTACCGCCTCGATTTCGCTGGTAGACGGGCCCGGTGGGGACACGAACGCGGTGCGCCGATAGAACTGCAATTCGCGGATCGATTCATGGATGTCGGCCAGTGCGCGGTGGGCGAGCCCCTTGGTGGGCTGACCGAAGTAGATCCGCGGATACCAGCGCCGGCAGAGCTCTTTGATCGAACTCACATCGATCATGCGGTAGTGCAGGAACGTGTCCAGGGCGGGCATGTCGCGCACGATGAATGCGCGGTCGGTGGCGATCGAGTTTCCGGCGAGCGGCGCCGTCTTGGGTTGCTTGACGTGTTGGCCGATGTAGTCGAGCACCATCGCTTCGGCGGTCGCCAGGTCCACAGTGGATGCCCGCACCTCGTCGATCAGCCCGGAGCGCGAATGCATTTCGGTCACCACGTCACCCATCGCTTCCAGCGCGGCGTCGTCGGCGTGGATCACCACGTCCACTCCGTCGCCAAGGATGTTCAGATCGGCGTCGGTGACCAGGGCCGCGATTTCGATCAGCTTGTCCGAACCGAGGTCGAGTCCGGTCATTTCGCAGTCGATCCACACCAATTCGTCTCGCACAGCGCTCAGACTAGTGGCGACCGCAAGCGCGGCGGAGCCGGGCGCGGCGGGTTGCCACCGTCGGAGGAGGCGCGACCGCAAGCGCGGCGGAGCCGGGCGCGGCGGGTTGCCACCGTCGGAGGAGGCGCGACCGCAAGGGCGGCGGAGCCGGGCGCGGCGGGTCGCCACGCTGGGTCTCGCCCCCGGATCCGCCCGAGAAGTAGGGTGAGCGTTGTCGAACTGCATGCCGAATCACTGGGGAAGAGGGGCGCAGCACGATGAGCACCGATTCAGAGGCAACAGCGGCGAACCGGATCGCGGACGGCTACGCCGTCGACGGCCAGGCACTGGAATTGGGCACCGTCGTGGTCGACGGCACTGTCGACCCGGGCGCGCAGATCCGCATTCCGCTGGCGACGGTGAACCGGCACGGACTGGTGGCCGGCGCCACCGGAACCGGCAAGACCAAAACGCTGCAGCTGATCGCCGAACAGCTCAGTGCCGCGGGCGTGCCCGTGCTGATGGCCGACGTGAAGGGCGACCTGTCTGGGCTGTCCACGGCGGGGGAGGGCAACGACAAGACTGCGGCGCGCGCCCGCGACACGGGCGACACGTGGGAGCCGACGGGGTTCCCGGTGGAGTTCCTGTCCCTGGGCACCGGCGGACTCGGCGTGCCGGTTCGGGCCACCGTCGACAGCTTCGGCCCGGTCCTTCTGTCGAAAGTGCTGGGGCTCAACGCGACTCAAGAGTCGACCCTGGGCCTGATCTTCCACTGGGCCAAGGAAAAGAACTACCAGTTGGTCACCCTGGCCAATCTGCGTGATGCGATCACCCACCTGACCAGCGAGGAGGGTAAGGCCGACCTGAAATCCCTTGGCGGCGTGTCGTCTACGACGGCAGGTGTCATCCTGCGCGCGCTGGTGAACCTCGAGGGTGAGGGCGGCGACACGTTCTTCGGCGAGCCGAAGCTCGACCCGAACGATCTGCTGCGCGTCGACGCGGGTCGCGGCACTATCTCACTGCTGGAGTTCGGCGGCCAGTCGCTGCGTCCGGTCATCTTCTCCACCTTCCTGATGTGGTTGCTGGCAGACCTTTTCACGGTCCTGGACGAGGTCGGTGACATCGACAAGCCCAAGCTGGTCTTCTTCTTCGACGAGGCGCACTTGCTGTTCGCCGACGCGTCCAAGGCCTTCCTCGAGCAGGTCGAACAGACCGTCAAGCTGATCCGCTCCAAGGGCGTCGGGGTGTTTTTCTGCACCCAGTTGCCCACCGATCTGCCCAACGACGTGCTGTCTCAGTTGGGCGCGCGAATCCAGCATGCGCTGCGGGCGTTCACCCCCGACGACCAGAAGGCGCTGTCCAAGACCGTGCGCACCTACCCGAAAACCGATGTCTACGACCTGGAATCGGCGTTGACGTCGCTGGGGATCGGCGAGGCCGTCGTGACCGTGCTCTCCGAAAAGGGCTCGCCCACCCCGGTCGCGTGGACCCGCATGCGGGTGCCCCGCTCGCTGATGGCCTCGATCGGCAACGACGCGATCAAGGCCGCGGCCAAAGACAGTGACCTGCAGGCAAAGTACGGCCACACCGCTGAGCAACCCGCGCAACCCCAGGATGCGCACCCCCCGTCGCAGCCGCCGCAGACCCAGTCCGACTACCCACCGGTCCCGCCGAATGACCCGGTCCCGCCGATGCCGGAGCCCGCCGAGCCCAAAGGCGCCAAAGGGCCGTCGATGTGGGAGGAAGTGCTGCAGAACCCGACGGTGAAAAGCGGCATCAACACGGCGATACGCGAAGCGGTGCGAAGCATTTTCGGCACCGGCCGTGGCCGCCGCCGCAAGTAGCAGGGGCCCTTCGTCGCGAGCGCCGATCGCGGGCGTAACGCCACGGCGAAGAATCGCGCGCGAAACCGCCCCTGCGTTACGCCCGTGAGCGAAGGGGCCCGCCGCCGCAAGTAGCGGGGGCCGTTCGTCGCGAGCGTAACCTGGCTGCGAAAATCCGGGCCGCAAATCGCAGCCACGTTACGCTCGCCGGGCTTGTGGTGGACCCAAGCCGCGTTACGCTCGCGCGGGCTTGCCCACCAGCCGCCTACCCGCCGCCGAGCTTTTTGTAGAACGCACCCACGATGGGCGCCACGATGGCGCGCGGTGCGTATCCGCTGGCCACCGACATGGCCTTGGAAGTCAGGCCGGGAACGACGCGCATCTTGTTGCGGCCCAACGCATCCAGCGACACCCGTGCGGTGTGCTCCGTCGAGATCCACAGGAAGTCTGGTACCAGTCGCTCCACGATCGACGCTTCGGTCTCGGCGGGCAGGTCGGTGCGGACCGGGCCGGGCGCCAGCAGTGTCACGTTGACGCCGGACCCGCGGAGTTCACCGCGCAGCGACTCGGTGAACGTATTCACGAACGCCTTGGTGGCGGCGTAGGTGGCGTTGTAGGGGATCGGTGAATTGCCGGCGGCCGAACCGGAAATCAGGATTCCGCCGGCCCTGCGCTCGACCATGCCGGGCAACACCGCCAGCGTAAGATCGTGCACCCCAAGGACGTTCAGCTGTAATTGTGCTTTCTCGGCGGCCGGATCGAGCGTGGCGACCGGACCGAAGGTCGCGGTGCCCGCGTTGGCGCACAGGATCGAGATAGGGCGGGCGGCCAACTCGTCGCACAGTTTCGCGCGGTCGCCCGGGTCGGCCAGATCGGCGGGCCGCACGTCGACGGTGACGTGATACTTCTCGGACAGGCGGGCGGCCAGGTCCTTGAGTAGATCCTCGCGTCGCGCGGTGACGATCAGGTTGTGTCCGCGGGCGGCGAGTTCGGTGGCCAGCGCTTCACCGATGTTCTGCGAAGCTCCGGTGACAACGGCGCGCGCCTCGGGGCTTGGAGCGGGTATCGGCATGCGCCAATCGTAGACAGCCGGCGAAACGCCATCCGCAGCCGATCGCCGGCGCCGCTAGAGTGCCGGGCATGAGTCAGCCGGAGTTGCGTTCCGCCGCCCCCGTGCGGTCTCGCGTCGTCGCGTGGGCGCTGTGGGACTGCGGCTCGACCGGGCTGAACGCGATCGTGGCCACCTTTGTCTTCGCCGTGTATCTGACCAGCAGCGTCGGGGTGGGCATCGGGGGCAGCACCACCCCGGCGAGCTGGCTGGGCCGCGCGGCGGCCATCGCGGGGTTGACCGTCGCGGTTTTGGCGCCCGCCGTCGGCGTGTGGGTGGAGTCACCGCATCGCCGGCGGGTGGCGCTGAGCGTGCTGACCGCCGCGGCGGTGGCGCTGACCAGCTCGATGTTCTTCATCCGCGACCGGCCCGGCTACCTGTGGGCGGGTCTGGTGCTGTTGGGGGCGACGGCGGCCTGCGGGGACCTGGCCAGCGTCCCGTACAACGCCATGCTGCGTCAGCTTTCGACACCGCAGACGGCCGGCCGGATATCCGGATTCGGCTGGGCGGCAGGTTACGGCGGCAGCGTCCTGCTGTTGCTGGTGATCTACACCGGCTTCATCTCCGGATCGGACTCGGGACCGGGCGCCACCCGCGGACTGCTGCGAATTCCCTTGCAGGACGGGCTTTATGTCCGCGAGGCGATGCTGGTGGCCGCGGCCTGGCTGGCGGTGTTCGCGCTGCCGTTGCTGTTCGTGGCGCAGCGACTGAGCGAGCCGGCCGAGGCGTATCGGCCCACGAGCATGTTGGGCGGTTACCGCAAGCTGTGGACCGAGGTGTCCGCGGAATGGCGCCGCGACCGCAACCTGGTGTACTTCCTGGTCGCCAGCGCGTTGTTCCGGGATGGGCTGGCGGCGATCTTCGCCTTCGGCGCGGTGCTCGGCGTCAACGTGTACGGCATCTCCCAGGCGGACGTGCTGATTTTCGGGGTGGCGGCGTGCGTCGTCGCCGCGGTCGGCGCGGTGCTGGGCGGGTTCGTCGACCACCGGGTCGGCTCGAAACCCGTCATCCTGGCCTCCCTCGCCGCGATCATCACCCTGGGGCTGACGTTGATGGTGTCGTCCGGGCCGGTCGCCTTCTGGGTGTGCGGGCTGCTGCTGTGCATGTTCATCGGGCCGACGCAGTCGTCGTCGCGGGCCCTGCTGCTGCAGATGGCCAAACACGGCGGGGAAGGCGTCGCGTTCGGCCTCTACACCATGACCGGGCGGGCCGTGGCGTTCCTGGCGCCGTGGCTGTTCTCGGTGTTCGTCGACGTGTTCGGCGCCGTGCGCGCCGGCCTCGGCGGGATTTCGCTGGTCTTGATCGCGGGGCTGGTGGCGATGCTGGTGGTCCGCGTTCCGCAGCGCGGCGCCCCGGTCACCGAGCCCGTGTAGGGGCGTCTCGAGCGTGGGGGATATGTACGTGGGGCGGCGAGGCGTCAGCCCCGGGCGTCGCAGATCGTCAGCCCGCCGCCGACGCGCTTGCTCACCTGAACGCCGTTGACGGTGACGGTGCAGGTGACGCTGTGCCCGATGTTGACGATCGTGACGTTGGCCGGATGGACGGCCGATTTCGCCAGACTGACTTGCTTGCTCCACGGCAGCGCGACGTTGAATTCGGTCTGGATGAGATCGCCGGTGTCGATGTACATGATGCTGATCGCGCGGCCCTCGCCCGTGACGGTGTAGACGACGTCCTGCATGGCCGCCGGGCCGGTCGTCGGGGTGGGCAGCCCCGGGACGGTCGTCGGCGGTATCGGCGCCGGGATGAGGGTCGGCGACTTGCGCGCCGAGGGGGTCGGGCTGTCCGGACTCGGCTCCGGCATCGCCGGCAACGGCGGGACGGCGGTCTGGGTCTTGATCGCGTCGTTGGCGAGCGCCAGCGCAATCACCAAAGCGATGACCAGCAGCACCGCCGCGCCGGCGGCGATCCACAGCCAGCGCGGCGATTTCGGTCCCCCAGGCGGTAGGGGAGCCATGCCCTGCGCGTGCAGCTCGTCCGACGGAGGAAGGTCTTGCTGCCAATACGCCGGCAACCGCCTGGTCGTGTTCGTCTCGTTGGTGGTGGGCGCCCAGGGCGACATCGTCCCGCCATAGGTGGGGGCGTACGGCGTCTGATCGGCGTATGCAGGATCGGCGGGCGGCGCGTACCGCGGCTGCTGCGGCCCCGGTAGCGATGGACTAAACCGCTCGGTGGGACGTGAATCGTTCATGTCCACCTCATGGCTTGCAGGGTACCTGGGCGATGCGCTGAAGCGCTTACTCCCTTGTGACGCGGAGCTCAGGGGCACTGATTTCCGGCCGCGAGCGCGGCGGTCGTCATCGCGCGCATGACGGTGCGCACGCTCTTGCTGCGCGAGGTATCCGGAGATTTCATGCTGTGCGGCGTCGAATTCAGCAGGCCGAACGCGGCGTGCGCGGTCAGCCGGGCGTCGGCCTCGGCCAGCTGTGGGTTCAGCTCGCGCAGCACCCCCACCCAGACCTCGACGTATTGGCGCTGCGCTTTACGCACCTGCTTTTCGGCCGCCCTGGGCAAATACGCCAGGTCGCGATCTTGGATGCGGATCAGGTCGGGTTCGGTCAAGGCGAAGTCGAGATGGAAGTCGATCAACCCGTCCAGCGCGACGGCGGCATCGGAGCTATGGGACCGCACCTGCCGCGCGCCGGCGAGCAACCGGGTGCTGATTCCCACTAGTAATTCGACCAGAAGCGATTCTTTGTTGGGGAAATGGCGGTAGATGGCGGGACCGCTGACGCCGGCCGCGGCGCCGATGTCTTCCAGTCGCACCGCGAGAAATCCACGTTCGGCGAACAACCGTTCGGCGGCGGACAACAGTTGTAAGCGGCGGTCGGATTTCAACTGGCTCCGACGATTTGGGGCGTCGGCGCCGGCGGCCTGGCCTTCGGAGGCAGACGCTGTCATGACGGACCTCCGTGTGGTGAATCGTCACCAACGTAGCACGAGTTATTCGCAATTAACTCGCGTTTTTCGCCGGGTACCGTGCTCCCTGGACCGGCACCGACGGCAATGGTATTCTCAAGCCCCGAGTTAATGAGTATTAACTCAAAAGGTGTACCGCCCGACGGCAAGGAGGCTGCTGCGGCGATGGACAAGGTGATGACCGCGCCGGCGAAGGCTCCCGAGGCGTCGTTCGCCGACGAGCACCGCCGGCTGGTCGGCGAGCTCAACACCAGGCTGGCCGCGGCCGCGCTCGGCGGCAACGAGCGCGCGCGGGAACGCCACGTCAGCCGCGGGAAGCTGTTGCCGCGCGAACGGGTGGACCGCCTGCTCGATCCCGGCAGCCCGTTTTTGGAGCTCTCACCGCTGGCAGCCGACGGCATGTACGACGACGAATCGCCCGGAGCCGGCATCATCACCGGCATCGGCCGAGTGTCCGAGCGCGAGTGCGTCATCGTCGCCAACGACGCCACCGTCAAGGGCGGCACCTACTACCCGATGACGGTCAAAAAGCACCTGCGCGCCCAAGAGGTGGCGTTGCAGAACCGGCTGCCGTGCATCTACCTGGTCGACTCCGGCGGCGCGTTCCTGCCGCGCCAGGACGAGGTCTTTCCCGACCGCGAGCACTTCGGCCGCATCTTCTTCAACCAGGCGACTATGAGCGCCAAGGGAATTCCGCAAGTCGCCGCGGTGCTGGGGTCGTGCACGGCCGGCGGGGCCTACGTGCCGGCGATGAGCGACGAGGCCGTCATCGTCCGCGAGCAGGGCACCATCTTTTTGGGCGGCCCGCCACTGGTCAAGGCGGCGACCGGCGAGATCGTGTCGGCCGAGGACCTCGGCGGCGGCGACCTGCACTCGCGGGTTTCCGGCGTCACCGACCACCTCGCCGACGACGACGAACACGCGTTGCGGATTGTCCGCTCGATCGCCGCCACCTTCGGCCCGCGTGAGCCCAGCCCGTGGGAGGTGCGGTCCCCGGTCCCGCCGCCGTGCGCGCAAACCGAGCTCTACGACGTGGTGCCACCGGACCCGCGGGTGCCCTACGACGTGCACGAGGTCATCGTGCGGCTGGTCGACGGCGGCGAATTCAGCGAATTCAAGGCCAACTACGGCAAGACCCTGGTGACCGCGTTCGCCCACATCCACGGCCACCCGGTGGGGATCGTGGCCAACAACGGGGTGCTCTTCAGCGAATCCGCTTTGAAGGGTGCGCATTTCATCGAGTTGTGCGACAAGCGCAAGATCCCGCTGCTGTTTTTGCAGAACATCGCCGGGTTCATGGTGGGCCGGGACTACGAGGCCGGGGGCATCGCCAAGCACGGCGCCAAGATGGTCACCGCCGTCGCCTGCGCCCGGGTGCCCAAACTGACCGTCGTGATCGGCGGATCCTATGGGGCGGGCAACTATTCGATGTGTGGTCGGGCGTACTCGCCGCGCTTCTTGTGGATGTGGCCCAACGCCCGGATCTCGGTGATGGGCGGCGAGCAGGCCGCCTCCGTGCTGGCCACCGTGCGCGGTGAGCAGCTCAGCGCGGCGGGCAAACCATGGTCGGCCGACGAGGAAGAGGCGTTCAAGGCGCCGATCCGCGGACAGTACGAGGACCAGGGCAACCCGTATTATTCGACGGCCCGGCTGTGGGACGACGGGATCATCGACCCGGCTGACACGAGAACATTTGTCGGGCTTGCCCTTTCGGTGTGCGCCCAAGCACCGTTGGAACCCGTCTCCTACGGCGTCTTCCGGATGTGAGTGCAGTGTTCGAGACAGTATTGGTGGCAAACCGCGGCGAGATCGCGGTGCGGGTGATCCGGACGCTGCGCCGGCTGGGCATTCGGTCGGTGGCCGTCTACAGCGACCCCGATGCCGGCGCGCGGCACGTCCTCGAGGCCGACGATGCGGTCCGACTGGGACCCGCGGCGGCGCGCGAGAGCTACCTGAATATCGAGAAGGTGGTCGACGCGGCCGTGCGCACCGGATCTCAGGCGATTCACCCGGGGTACGGATTCCTCTCCGAGAACGCCGATTTCGCTGCGGCCTGCGAGCGGGCCGGTGTGGTTTTCCTGGGGCCTCCCGCGCAGGCGATCCAGGTGATGGGCGACAAGATCACCGCCAAGAACGCGGTCGCCGCCTTCGACGTCCCGGTGGTTCCCGGCGTGGCCAAACCGGGGCTGAGCGACGACGAGCTGGTCGCGGCCGCGGACGAGGTCGGATACCCGGTGCTGATCAAGCCGTCGGCTGGCGGCGGCGGCAAGGGCATGCGCTTGGTGGAAGAGCCGGGCAAGCTGCGCGAAGCTTTGGTGGGCGCGCGCCGCGAGGCCGCCTCGTCCTTTGGCGACGACACCCTCTTCCTGGAGCGATTCGTGTTGCGCCCCAGGCACATCGAGGTGCAAGTGCTCGCCGACACGCACGGCAACGTCGTGCACCTCGGCGAGCGGGAGTGCAGCCTGCAGCGGCGCCATCAGAAGGTCATCGAAGAAGCGCCGTCACCGTTGCTTGACGAGGCGACGCGCGCGCGCATCGGGTCGGCCGCCTGCGACACCGCGCGCAGCGTCGACTACGTCGGCGCGGGCACGGTCGAGTTCATCGTCTCCGCCGACCGTCCCGACGAGTTCTTCTTCATGGAGATGAACACCCGCCTGCAGGTCGAGCATCCGGTCACCGAGGCGGTCACCGGGCTGGACCTGGTGGAGTGGCAGCTACGGGTCGCCGCCCGCGAGAAGCTGACGTTCGCCCAGGACGACGTCGAACTGCGCGGGCACGCGATCGAGGCCCGCGTGTACGCCGAGGATCCGGCGCGCGGATTCCTGCCCACCGGCGGGCGGGTGCTACAGGTCTTCGAACCCTCCGGTGACGGGGTGCGGGTCGACTCGTCGCTGCTGCCCGGCACGGTGGTCGGCAGCGACTACGACCCGATGCTGAGCAAGGTGATCGCCTACGGCGCCGACCGCGACGAGGCGCTGGCGAAACTCGACCGGGCGCTGAGCCAAACCGCAATCCTGGGCGTGCAGACCAATATCGAATTCCTGAGGTTCCTGCTCGCCGACGAGCGGGTGCGGGCCGGCGAGCTGGACACCGCGCTGCTGGACGAGCGGCTGGCGGACTTCGCCCCGCTACCGGCCCCCGATGACGTGCTCGCGGCGGCCGGGCTCTACCGGCAATCGGCGCTGGCCACCCGGGCACGCCACTTCGCCGGCAATCCCTGGGCGGCACCCACGGGATGGCGCGTCGGCGGCAGCGCGGCGCCGGTTCGCACCGACATGCGAACCCCGCTACGCAGCGAGACGGTGTCGGTGTGGGGGCTTCCCGAGTCCGCCGCGGTGCAGGTCGGCGACGGCGAAACCCGTTCGGCCGCCGTATATGTCGAGCCGGCGCGGATGAGCGCGGTGATCGGCGGCCTGCGTCGCGACTACCGATGGGCTGAAGCCGACCGGCACCTGTGGATCGCCGACGAGCGGGGCACCTGGCATCTGCGTGAGGCCGAGGAGAACAAGATTCATCGCGCCGCGGGCGCGCAGCGGGCCGAGATCGTCAGCCCGATGCCCGGCAGCGTGATCGCCGTCCAAACCACCTCCGGCACCGAGGTTTCCGAGGGCGACGTGGTGGTCGTCGTGGAGGCGATGAAAATGGAACATTCGCTGGCCGCACCGGTTTCGGGCACGGTGGAGGTGTTGGTCTCCGTGGGTGATCAGGTAACCGTGGATCAGGTGCTGGCCCGGCTGAGCCCGGAAGAAGAAAGCAAGGACGAGACATGACGACATCCATCACCGCGGGGACGCTCCCCAAGGAATACGAAGATCTGCGGAACACCGTCGCCGAGTTCGCGCGCACCGTCGTCGCCCCGGTGTCGGCCAAACACGATGAGGAGCACAGCTTCCCGTACGAAGTCGTCGCCAAGATGGGGGAGATGGGGCTGTTCGGCCTGCCTTTCCCCGAGGAGTACGGCGGTATGGGCGGCGACTACTTCGCGCTGTCGCTGGCGCTCGAGGAACTCGGCAAGGTCGATCAATCCGTGGCGATCACGCTCGAGGCCGGCGTGGGCCTCGGTGCCATGCCGATCTACCGGTTCGGCACCGAAGAGCAGAAGCAGAAGTGGCTGCCGGACCTGGTCGCGGGCCGGGCGCTCGCGGGCTTCGGGTTAACGGAGCCGGGCGCGGGTTCCGACGCCGGAGGCACCCGCACCACCGCCCGGCTCGACAACGGCGATTGGGTGATCAACGGGTCCAAGCAGTTCATCACCAACTCGGGCACCGACATCACCTCCCTGGTCACCGTCACCGCGGTCACCGGGGCCGCCGCCGACGGCAAGAGGGAGATCTCGACGATCATCGTGCCCAACGGCACGCCGGGATTCACCGTCGAACCGGTCTACAACAAGGTCGGTTGGAACGCGTCGGACACCCACCCGCTCAGCTTCGCCGACGCCCGAGTTCCCGAGGAGAACCTGCTGGGCGCGCGCGGACGGGGGTACGCGAACTTCCTGTCGATCCTGGACGAGGGCCGCATCGCGATCGCCGCGCTCTCGACCGGGGCGGCACAGGGCTGCGTCGACGAGAGCGTCAAGTACGCCCAGGAGCGCCAGTCGTTCGGCCAACCGATCGGCTCCTACCAGGCGATCAGCTTCAAGATCGCACGCATGGAGGCGCGTGCCCACGTCGCCCGCACGGCGTACTACGATGCCGCTGCAAAGATGTTGGCGGGCAAGCCCTTCAAGAAGGAGGCGGCCATCGCGAAGATGATCGCCTCGGAAGCGGCGATGGACAACGCCCGCGACGCTACGCAGATCCACGGAGGGTATGGGTTCATGAACGAGTATCCGGTGGCGCGTCACTACCGCGACAGCAAGATCCTCGAAATCGGTGAGGGCACCACCGAGGTGCAGCTGATGCTCATCGCGCGATCGCTGGGCCTGTCGTGACGGAAGGCAAGTCAATCATTCAGCGGGGCTTGTGGTTTGAAGAGTTCGAGATCGGCACCACCTACCTGCACCGCCCCGGCCGCACGGTCACCGAAGCCGACAACGTCTTGTTCACCACGCTGACCATGAACACCCAGTCGCTGCACCTCGACGCCGCCTGGGCCGCCGAGCAGCCGGGCTTTCGGGGCGAGCGGCTGGTGAACTCGATGTTCACCCTCTCCACCGTGGTGGGGCTGTCGGTGTCGCAGCTGACGCTCGGCACCATCGTGGCGAACCTCGGCTTCTCCGAGGTGTCGTTCCCCAAGCCCGTCTTCCACGGCGACACCCTGTACGCCGAAACCGTGTGCACGGCCAAGCGCGAATCGAAGAGCCGCCCCGGCGAAGGCATCGTCACCCTCGAGCACACCGGACGCAACCAGCACGGCGACGTCGTCGCGCGCGCCGCGCGCACCACGCTGGTCCAAAAGCGCCCGCCCGACCAGGAGGCCAAGTGAACCTGCACGACGCCGGCCCCGGATGGCTGTTCTGCCCGGCCGACCGTCCCGAACGTTTCGCGAAGGCCGCCGCCGCGGCCGACGTGGTGATCCTCGACCTCGAGGACGGTGTGGCCGAGGCCGATAAGCCCGCCGCGCGCAAGGCCTTGCAGGAGACGCCGCTGGACCCCGGGCGTACCGTCGTGCGGATCAACGCCGCCGAGACCGACGAATATCCCCGCGACCTCGAGGCCCTCGCCGGTACCGCCTACACCACGGTGATGCTGTCCAAGACGGAATCGGCGGCGCAGGTGGACGCGTTGGCCCCGCGCGACGTGATCGCGCTGCTCGAGACGCCGCGCGGCGCGGTCTTCGCCACCGAAATCGCCGGGGCGCAGGGCACGGTGGCGCTGATGTGGGGCGCCGAGGACCTGGTCGCCACGCTCGGCGGGAGCTCCAGCCGCTGGGCAGACGGGACCTACCGGGACGTCGCGCACCACGTGCGGTCGACGGCTCTGCTCAACGCGTCCACCTTCGGCCGGGTGGCGCTCGACGCGGTCCACCTGGATATCCGCGACCTCGACGGCTTGCGGGCCGAGGCCGAGGACGCGGTCGCGCTGGGGTTCGGCGGCACCGTGTGCATTCATCCCAGCCAGATCCCGGTGGTGCGCGAGGCGTATCGCCCCAGCGAGGACAGGCTGGACTGGGCGCGACGGGTGCTGGTGGCCGCACGCAGCGAACGCGGGGTGTTCGCGTTCGAAGGGCAAATGGTCGACTCCCCGGTGCTCAAGCACGCGCACATGACGTTGCGCAGGGCGGGTGAGTCGGTCCCCGGCTGACCGTTCCGGCGGTCGGTGGCACCGGCCTACCGGGTGCACCCGCGACACGCTCCGCAGTCTTCGCAATCAACGCGGTCTCTTCTCATTTGAGGGCATAATGGTGAATACGCCAGTGTCGCGGCGAGCGAAGTCTTTCGTGTAGCTGGCGATCGACGTCCGCTCGCGGTAGGTCTCGGCTGACCGTTTGCTGTGACCCGCTGTGGCTCGTGGGGCCACGCGGCACCCAGCGAGGGAGGCGGTGTGGCGCAGATGTCTCAGATGCCCATGGCTGTCGACCTCGAACCGGTGCAACTCGTCGCCGCCGATGGCACGCCGACGTCCGAACGCCGTTACGGCCGTGACCTTCCCGCGGAAACGCTGAGCTGGCTCTACGAGCTGATGGTGATCACCCGCGAACTCGACGCCGAATTCGTGAACCTCAAGCGGCAGGGCGAGCTGGGGCTCTTCGCGTCCTGTCGCGGTCAGGAAGCCGCCCAGATCGGCGCGGCGGCGTGCCTGCGCAAGACCGACTGGTTGTTTCCCCAATATCGGGAGTTGGGCGCCTTTTTGGTGCGCGGCATCCCGCCCGGGCACGTGGGGGCGGTATGGCGCGGAACCTGGCATGGCGGCCTGGAATTCACCAAGAAGTGCTGCGCCCCGCTCGCCATTCCGATCGGCACCCAGACCCTGCACGCCGTGGGGGCGGCGATGGCCGCCCAACGGCTGGGCGAAGATTCGGTGACGCTCGCTTTCCTCGGTGACGGTGCCACCAGCACGGGAGACGTGCACGAGGCGCTGAACTTTGCCGCCGTGTTCACCACGCCCTGTGTGTTCTTCGTGCAGAACAACCAGTGGGCGATCTCGACGCCGATTTGCAAACAGACCGCCGCACCCTCGCTGGCGCACAAGGCGATTGGCTACGGCATGCCCGGAATTCGGGTGGATGGCAATGACGTCTTGGCGTGCTACGCGGTGACGGCCGAGGCCGCGGCGCGCGCCCGCGCCGGTGATGGCCCGACCTTGATCGAGGCGATCACCTACCGCATCGGCCCGCACACCACCTCCGATGACCCCAGTCGGTACCGGACGCAGCAGGAAGTCGATCACTGGGCGGCACTGGACCCGATAACGCGGTACCGCACTTATCTGCGGGTCCAGGGTCTGTGGTCGGAACGTCTGGAGGAACGGATCATTGGCCGCGCACAGCGAATGCGCACCGAATTGCGCGACGCGGTGGTCGACGCACCCGATTTCGACATCGACGAGGTGTTCACCTCGGTGTACGCCGAGATTATGCCGGAACTACAGGCGCAGCGCCGGCAGCTGCGGACCGAACTCGACCGAAGCGATTGAGAGGCGTCCATGACTCAGCTCGCTGATCGTCCGACCGGCCACGACGAAACACTTGCCGCCGCAGTGGAAAACGTGGCGTTGGGTGTGCAGTCGTTGACCCTGGTGCAGGCGGTCAACCGCGCCCTGCACGACGCGATGGCCGCCGACGATCGGGTGCTGGTGTTCGGCGAGGACGTCTCCGCCGCGGGAGGGGTGTTCCGGGCCACCGAGGGACTGGCCGAGGCGTTCGGCGACAGCCGCTGCTTCGACACGCCACTGGCGGAGTCCGCCATCATCGGCATCGCGGTCGGGCTGGCGTTGCGTGGCTTCGTGCCCGTGCCCGAGATTCAGTTCGACGGGTTCTCCTATGCGGCGTTCGACCAAGTGGTCAGCCACCTGGCGAAGTACCGCACCCGCACCCACGGCGAGATCAATATGCCGGTGACCGTGCGCATCCCGTCGTTCGGGGGAATCGGTGCCGCAGAACATCATTCGGATTCCACCGAATCCTATTGGGCGCACACCGCCGGATTGAAGGTGGTGGTGCCGTCCAGCCCGGCCGACGCGTATTGGCTGCTGCGCCACGCGATCGCCTGCCCGGACCCGGTCATGTTTTTGGAGCCGAAGCGGCGCTACCAGGGCCGCGGCCCGGTCGACGCCACCCGGCCCGAACCACCGATCGGGCGAGCGATGGTGCGCCGGCCGGGCACCGACGTCACCGTCGTGACCTACGGCAGCCTGGTCGGCACCGCGGTCGCCGCCGCCGATGATGCCCAGCGCCAACGCGGCTGGAACCTGGAGGTCATCGACCTGCGCTCACTGGTACCCCTGGACTTCGACACCGTCGCAGCGTCGATCCACCGGACCGGGCGCTGTGTGGTGATGCACGAGGGGCCACGCAGCCTGGGGTTCGGAGCCGAGCTGGCTGCGCGCGTTCAAGAGGAGATGTTCTACGAGCTGGAGGCGCCGGTGTTGCGCGCGTGCGGGTTTGACACCCCCTACCCGCCGGCCCGGTTGGAGAAGTGGTGGCTGCCCGGCCCCGACCGGCTGCTGGACTGCGTCGAGCGCGCTTTGGAACAGCCGTGACCGGCCCGTCCGCTCGGCAACGCATCAAGCCGTTTCGGGTCCCCGACCTCGGCGAGGGACTGGAAGAAGTGACGGTGACGCAGTGGAACGTCGCGGTGGGCGACGACGTCGAGCTCAACCAGGTGTTGTGCACGGTGGAGACCGCCAAGGCCGAGGTGGAGATCCCCAGCCCGCACGCCGGACGGATCGTCGAAATCAACGGCGCTGAGGGCGATGTGCTCAAGGTGGGGGCGGTGCTGGTGCAGATCGACACGGCGCAGCGCAACGGCGACCTACCGGCCGCCGAGATGGAGCCGCCGCCCACACTGGTCGGCTATGGCGCCGATGCCGGTGTCGACAGCAGCCGGCGATCCGGTCGTCCGCTGGCCGCCCCTCCGGTACGCAAGCTGGCCAAACAATTGATGGTCGACCTGGCCTCGTTACCGCACAGCGCCGGGGCCATCATCACCCGCGAGGACGTGCTGGCGGCGGCCGGCGGGACCGGGAACGGCGCCGACGTCCGATCGGTTCATGGTGTGCGGGCCCGGATGGCCGAGAAAATGGCGCTGTCGCACAAGGAGATTCCCGCCGCGAAGGTCACCGTCGAGGTGGACTGCGCCGAGCTGGTGCGGCTGTCCGAACGGCTCCGCACGACGGACCAGAAGATAACGCCCTTCGTGCTGACGCTGCGATTGCTGGTCATCGCGTTGCGCCACAACGAGATTCTGAACTCGACCTGGGTCGACTCGCCGGAAGGTCCACAGTTGCGCGTCGACCACCGGATACACCTGGGCATCGCCGCCGCCACCGAGCGCGGGCTGCTTGTCCCGGTGCTCTCCGACGCCCACACCAAGACGACGCGCGAACTGGCAGCTCGCGCGGCAGAATTGATCGCCGCAGCACGTGCGGGCACCCTGACGCCGGGGGAACTGAGGGGCTCGACGTTCACCGTGTCGAACTTCGGTGCGTTGGGTGTGGACGACGGCGTGCCGGTGATCAACCATCCCGAAGCGGCCATCCTCGGGATGGGAGCGATCAGGCCGCGGCCGGTGGCTCTCGACGCCGAGATCGTGGCGCGCCCGTCGATGTCGCTGACCTGTGTGTTCGATCACCGCATCGCCGACGGCGCGCAGGCCGCCCAATTCGTCTGCGAGTTAAGGGATCTGATCGAGTCACCGGAAACCGCCCTGCTGGATTTGTGACCGCATCGTGCGGCGGGCTACTTGCGTTGCGCCGCGGCCAATCTCTGCGCGAATTCTGGTGACTGGATGGAATGAGCCTGCGGCCCAAGCTCGGCGCGCATGGCCTGCTGGTGTTGCTCGTGGTCCAGCGACCCCGGGCTGATGGTAGCCCGCATAGTCGCCTTGGTCGCCAGCACCACCTCGCGCGGCGCCGCCGCCGGCCCGGCGGCCAGTTCCAGCGCCGCGGCCACCGGATCATCGGCGACACTGAGTGCCAGGCCATGCCGCACCGCGGCCTCAGCGTCGAAGCGCATGCCGAACAGCAGGGCCGCACGGGCGACCTGCGGGCCGACCACGCGCTGCAGCATCCACGTCGCGCCCCCGCCCGGGTGAAGCCCCAGCTTCTGGAACCGCGCATCGAACAGGGCGGCGGGTCCGGCGATGCGCACGTCGGCCGCCAGGGCCAGATTCAGACCCGCCCCGACCGCCGCGCCGTTGACTGCGGCGATGGTGGGGAGACGGCAACTGCCGATGGCCATGAAGCCGTCGTAAAGCTGCTGCAGACCGGTCTCGGCCCCTTGCGTCCCCGCAGCCCCCAGCGCACTGAGGTCGGCACCGGCGCAAAATGCCTTGCCGGCTCCCGTGACCACCACGGCGTGCACATTGGGATCGGCTTCGGCCCGCTCGACTGCCTCGCGCAGGAGCCCCGACGTCTCGGCGGTGACCGCGTTGCGCCGGCCGGGATCGTTGACGGTGATGAGTGCGACGCGGTCGTCGACGTCGAGCAGGACAAGGTCGGACTGGGCCATATCGGGCACCTTCGGCTTGAGGGTTGGGTAGCGGGTCCGCCTGAGCCGCCCCGTTCGTTCGGCGGCGGCGCGACGAGCGAGGTAAGGGTACTTCGCGCCCTGGGGTGCGGATCGGCCGGCGTGAGCGCGATTAGCGGGGGACGCGGGAAAGGGGAGCCCCAAAAAAACGTCGACGGCCGGCTTATTAGACATCGCCGGGTCTGGACGCCATTCACCGCCGCCCGGTGTTCCTGCACCCGAACTGGTGCAAACACGCCAATCTTTGCCGGGTGCGCGAGTGAAGTCGGAATCTACAACTAATGCTGTGTTTACCAATTCGTTATGTGCGACTTTTGGGACACTTGGTCTCGTCTGCGGAAAGACCTGCGCAAACGCGCGGTTCGTCAGCCTTCGCGCAGATCGGGACGGGGGCCGTCAGCGGCTCGTCCCGGACGCGGGTGGGCTTCCGGAAAACTAGGACTCCGGTTTCGCCAACTTCTTAGCTAGCTCATCGAGTTCGGCCTGACGCTCACGCACCGCGCACCCCCGCTGATCCAAGCCCGCTCCCTGCAGAATGGCCCTCGGCAGGGCTGTGCTGCGCAACTTGATGTTGGCGTAATGGATTGCAGCATCGATCATTTCGATGTAGCGCTCCGCGTCATGTTCCGAGCAGGAGCCCTCGATCCGCTGGACTTCGTCCCAGCACGGATAGGCGGAATACCGCGCGTCGAGTTGGTGCTGCGATACCTGAGATCCGAAGTAACATCGCCAGTCTCGGCTCAGCCAGCCCCTCGTCTTGACTTCGACTTTGATTCGACTACCCACGCCGGCAATGAACCTCGGCTCGCCGACACGGACTACCGGCTGCCAGTCATTTGACGCCATATATCGCCAACCCCTCGAAGAGAAGACGCCCTAACTAATGATCTCCCCGAGGACGTCAACTGCTCGTCGTGACACGCTGTTCCCAGAATACTGAATCCGCAAACTTTGGATAGTCACTTTGACTACTTCCGGCCGGCCCACGGTATGTGGACCGGCCGAATAGCCATTACCGCCGGTTCTATGAGTGCGCTTTGTGCCCGCTGATTTCATGCGCAAACAATGCCGTGACCTGCGTTGCTGCGCCATTTCGCGGCGCTTGACCGCACGGCCTCAAGCCGTCGGCCGCCACCCGCCGAGCGGGCCGGCCGAAGCCCGCGGGCAAGGATTCATTGAGATTCCGCCAAGGCCGCCTCCGCAACCTCTTCTCAGCTCGCGAGAGCGCCCATTCGGCACCGACCCTAGGAGCAACCCATGCGGGACGCGACGGACCAAAAGACGAACGATCGGCGGCTCGGATTCCTGCGCCTGACGCTGGTCTCCGCCACAACGGCGCGTGACGCGACAGGCTCGGCGATGTCGTGCAATTCAGCGCCGACCGGAAATCGGAAGGGGTCTGGCAGTTTGTCGCGGCGCGATAGCCGCAATAAGGCAATCGGTGCAATGGGTTTCGGTCATCCTCGCTGGTCTCGCGACCTGTGTTCCGTCAACGCCGAACGAGCGCCACCATCGGTCGCCTGCCGGAGGGTTTTTTTCCGCGGACCGCCGCGGGAGACGTTGGCCGGGCTTACGCTCTGTGGTTATGACCAGGGGGAAAAAGGTCCTGTTTGCGCTGGCGCTCGCGTTCGCCGTCTCAACGACGTCGGTGAGTTGCATACCTATTGACATACCCACCTGCCCGGCGGGTGGCGGTCCGGTCGGCTGCTGATCGCCAGCGCGCTGTAGCGGCGGGAACGCCCCATCGGATGCCGGTGTCATAGCGCGATTGCTGCGCCGCCCGCGGATTCTGCCTCTGGCTGCGCCCCCGGCAGGATTCGAACCTGCGACCTAGGGATTAGAAGGCCCTTGCTCTATCCACCTGAGCTACGGAGGCAATGCGCAGGTCAGTCTATCCAACCGCGCCCGCCGGCCCGATTCCCCGCCGCCACGCGCACGAAAAGCCTTCCCGCGCCGCGTTTATCGGTTATCGTGATGGACCTCGACACACGTACAACATCGGCCGGCAATCGGCCGTTAACCGCAGCGAGGCGTGTGCCTAACGTCGAGGGGTGACGTTGTCATGAGCGTGGCCAGTAACCTGACTTCGCGCTGTTCGTGGGCTGGCGACCAGGCATCACGCCTGGCGGCCGACGCCAGGGTCGCCTATCAGGCCGGCAGCCTGTTGCTGCGCGGCGGCCCGCTCGCCCTGGGCTTATTCGCCGGCTGGCTGTCCACGGAGTTCCCGCCGCACGTCGTCACCGGTCACGCGCTGTCACGGGTCGCTCATCCCTCGATCGGCCGGGTCGGCAAGACGTGGGCCGCCCAGCGCGCCGATCAAACCCTCACCACCGCGCTCGAGGAATCCTTCGGCCCCGACTTCCGTGAGCAGGTGTGTCACCCGACCACCGTGGGTACCGTGTGCGCCCCGCGCGGTGGCCTGCTGGGCAGGCCCGGGCCGCACCGTCGGTATGCCGCACAGACTTCCGACATTTCTTACGGCCCCCGCGGCCGCGACAACCTCCTCGATATCTGGCGGCGCGACGACCTGGCGCCGGGATGCCGGGCGCCGGTGCTCATCCAGGTGCCGGGCGGTGCGTGGGCGCTGAACGGCAGACGCCCGCAGGCCTACACGCTGATGAGCCGCATGGTCCAGCTCGGCTGGATCTGCGTGTCGATCGACTACAGCAAGAGCCCGCGCAGCGCCTTCCCCGCGCACCTCATTGACGTCAAGCGCGCGATCGCGTGGGTCCGGGAGAACATCGCCGACTACGGCGGCGACCCCGACTTCATCGCGATCACCGGCGGCTCCGCGGGCGGGCACCTGGCCTCGCTGGCGGCACTCACCCCGAACGATCCCGACTTTCAGCCCGGTTTCGAAGAAGCCGACACAGGCGTCCAGGCGGTCGCCCCCTATTACGGCGTCTACGACTTCACCGACTTCGAGAACATGCACGAACTGATGCTGCCGTTCCTGGAGCAGTTCGTGGTGAAGGCCCGCTACGCCGACGCGCCGGAGCGGTTCACCGCGGCGTCGCCCATTTCCTATGTGCATGCCGAGGCTCCGCCGTTCTTCGTGCTGCACGGCGAGAAAGACGAGCTGGTTCCGAGTGGCCAGGCCCGCGCCTTCTGCGCGGCGCTGCGCGCGGCCGGCGCCCCCACGGTGGGTCACGCCGAACTCGCCAACGCGCATCACGCTTTCGACATCACCCCGACGGTTCGGTCGCGGCTGGCGGCCGACGCCGTCGCCGATTTCCTGGGTGTCGTCTACGGGCGGCGCGTCAGCGCGGTCCTGGATTCGCTGCCGCTGTCGGCCACTACCGCCAGTTGAGCGCCAGTTGAGCGCCCGCTGAGCGCGCGCTCCACTCCTCGCCGCTCCTTTCACCAGCGGGGTAACCCGGCTAGCGTTGTGGTGACCATCAGGGTTCGCGGGGCCAAGGCGGGAGGCGTGATCGACGGTGACAAGGTTGGTTCGTCGAGTTGATGACCATGACTGAGTCCGTCGAGGCGATCAGATTGTCCGACGAGCTTGGGCCGGTCGACTACCTGATGCATCGGGGCGAGGCGAATCCCCGCACCCGGTCGGGGATCATGGCGCTGGAGTTGTTGGACACGACACCGGACTGGCAGCAGTTCCGGGCCCGGTTCGAAAACGCTTCCCGACGGGTGCTGCGGCTCCGGCAAAAGGTGGTCGTGCCGACGCTGCCGACGGCCGCGCCGCGCTGGGTGGTCGATCCCGATTTCAACCTGGATTTCCATGTCCGACGGGTGCGTGTGTCCGAACCCGGCACGCTGCGCGACGTCTTCGACCTCGCCGAGGTCATCCTGCAGTCACCGATGGACATCTCCCGGCCGCTGTGGACGGCCACCCTGGTCGAGGGTTTGGCCGACGGGAAAGCGGCGACCCTGCTGCATGTGAGCCACGCCGTCACCGACGGTGTCGGCGGGGTCCAGATGTTCGCCGAGATCTATGACCTCGAGCGCGAACCGCCCGCCAAGCCGACGCTGCCGCTGCCCATCCCTCAGGACCTGTCGTCGAATGACCTGATGCGCCAAGGCCTTAACCATCTGCCCGTCGCGGTGGTCGGCGGTGTCCTGGGTGCGCTGTCCGGGGCGGTGTCGGCGGCGGGGCGGGCGGTGCTTGAACCGACGGCCACCGTTTCGGGGATCGTCGGGTACGCCATGTCGGGGATGCGGGTGCTCAACCGGGCCGCCGAGCCGTCGCCGCTGCTGCGCCGGCGCAGCCTGACCACCCGCACCGAGGCGATCGATATCCCGCTCTCCGACCTGCACAGGGCCGCGAAAGCCGGCGGCGGGTCGATCAACGACGCCTACCTCGCCGGGCTGTGTGGAGCGTTGCGCCGCTACCACGAGGCGTTCGGCGTGCCGATCAGCACGCTGCCGATGGCGGTGCCGGTCAACCTTCGGGCCGAAGCGGACAACGCCGGCGGCAACCGGTTCACCGGCGTCAACCTCGCCGCGCCGATCGGTACCGCCGACCCGGTCTCCCGCATGAAGAAGATCCGCGCGCAGATGACCCAACGCCGCGACGAGCCGGCGATGAACATCATCGGTTCTTTTGCCCCGGTGCTCAGCGTCTTGCCCACCGCGGTGCTGGAAGGACTCACCGGCTCGGTGATCGGCTCGGACGTCCAGGCCAGCAACCTTCCGGTCTTCCCGGGAGACACCTACCTCGCCGGCGCAAAAGTGTTGCGGCAGTACGGCATCGGCCCGCTTCCCGGCGTGGCGATGATGGTCGTGCTGATCTCGCGTGGCGGCTGGTGCACCATCACGGTGCGCTACGACAGGGCCTCGGTGCGCAACGACGCGCTGTTCGCCCAGTGCCTGCTGGACGGTTTCGACGAAATCCTGGCGCTGGCAGGCGATCCGCCGCCACGCGCGGTGCCCGCCTCGTTCGCCGAGCCGGCCGTGTCGTCGCGATCGGCGGCGAGCTCATGAGCGCCGCCGAAGAGCGGGCCGACGGCGGGGCGGACATGCGGCTGCCCGGCTCGGTGGCCGAGATCATGGCCAGCCCCGCCGGGGCGAAGATCGGCGCGTTTTTCGACCTGGACGGCACCCTGGTCGCCGGGTTCACCGCGGTCATCCTGACCCAGGAGCGGCTGCTGCGCCGCGACATGGGCGTGGGGGAGCTGCTCGGCATGGTCCAGGCCGGTCTGAGTCACACCCTGGGGCGCATCGAATTCGAGGCCCTCATCGGAAAGGCGGCCGCCGCGCTGACCGGGCGGCTGCTGGACGACCTGGACGAGATCGGCGAGCGGATGTTCGTCCAGCGGATCGAGTCGCGCATCTACCCGGAGATGCGCGAGCTGGTGCGCGCACACATGGCCCGCGGGCACACCGTGGTGCTCAGCTCGTCGGCGCTGACCATCCAGGTCAACCCGGTCGCACGCTTCCTCGGGATCCCCAACACGCTCACCAACAAATTCGAGACCAACGAAGACGGCATGCTCACCGGTGGCGTCGAGAAGCCGATCCTGTGGGGTCCGGGCAAAGCCGCTGCGGTGCAACGCTTTGCCGCCGAGCACGACATCGACCTCAAGGACAGCTACTTCTACGCCGACGGTGACGAGGACGTCGCCCTGATGTACCTGGTCGGCAATCCGCGGCCGACGAATCCCGAAGGCAAGATGGCCGCGGTGGCCAAACGCCGCGGCTGGCCGATCCTGCGATTCAGCAGCCGGGGCCCGGTGGGGCTGCGGCGGCAGGTGCGCACGCTTGCCGGACTCGGCTCGATTGTCCCCGTCGGCGCCGGCGCAGTGGCGATGGGAGTGCTGACCGGCAGCCGGCGGCGGGGCGCCAATTTCTTCACCTCCGTGTTTTCCCAAACCGTGCTCGCGACCACCGGAGTACATCTCAATGTCGTCGGGAAAGAGAATCTGACCGCGCAACGCCCGGCCGTCTTTATCTACAACCACCGCAACCAGGTTGACCCCGTCATCGCCGGCGCGTTGGTGAACGACAACTGGGTTGCCGTGGCCAAAAAGGAATTACAGAAGAACCCGATCATGGCCCTGCTCGGCAAGGCGTTGGACGGAGTGTTCATCGACCGTGACGATTCGGCCGCAGCGCTGGAGACCATGCGCACGGTCGAAGAAAGAGCCAAGAACGGGCTTTCCATAGTGATGGCTCCCGAAGGCACCCGGCTGGACACCACCGAGGTCGGCCCCTTCAAAAAAGGGCCGTTCCGCCTCGCGATGGCCGCGGGCATCCCGATCGTCCCGATCGTGATCCGCAACGCCGAACTCGTCGCCGCCAGGAACTCGACCGTCATCAACCCGGGCACTGTCGACGTCGCGGTCTTCCCTCCGATCTCCGTGCAGCACTGGACACTTGACACGCTGGACGAGCGCATCGCCGAGGTGCGCCAGCTGTACCTGGACACGCTCGCCCACTGGCCCGTCGACGAACTGCCGCAGGTCGACCTCTACGCCGAAAAAAAGGCAGCCGCCAAAGCCCGCGGACGGAGCACCAAAACCACCGCCAAGAAGGCCGCGTCGAAAAAGGCTCCGGCCAAAGCGGCGAGCAAACCTCGCGCGAAAAAGGCTGCGCCCAAGTCGAATCCGAACGAATCCGAGGTAGCCCTCAAACAGGGTGAGGTACAACAGCCCGCCGCGGACGGAACAGTCGGCGCCGAATCACCGGAATCGCCGCCCCGAGGGCATCCGTGACCGAACCCGCCGCAGATACCAGCGCCATCCTCGCCGGAACCGACTCGCTGGTATTGGCGTCGATGGCCTCGTCGGTCGAGATGGAACTGATCACGACGTGGCTGAATCAACAGCGCGCCGACCACCCGGGCGCGAAATTCGACCTGGTCACACTGCCCGCCCTCGATGCGCCGCCGGACGCAATGACATCCTTGGCCGAGCAACTCGAGTCGGGAGAAGGCCGCTCCATCGTCCCGGTGCGGGTGTTCTGGCTGCCCCCGCCCGACCGCGGGCGGCTCGCAAGGCTTGCCGGGCTGCTGCCCGGCCGGGATCCCTATCACCCCAACCAACGCCTGCAAGCCCAGATCCTGCGCGGCGCCCCGCAGCGGGCGCGGGTAGTGGCCGGAGAATCGGCCACGGTCTCCGAACTCCGCCGGCAATGGCGCGACACCACCGTCGGCGACGACAAGAGCGACTTCGCCCAATTCGTGATCCGCCGCGCCATCTTGGCGATGGAACGCGTCGAGTACCGAATCCTCGGCCCGCAGTACAAGTCGCCGCGGCTGGTGAAGCCGGAAATATTGGCATCCAGCCGATTTCGCGCCGGTCTCGCCAAGGTCCCGGGCGCCACCCTCGACGAGGCCGGAAAGATGCTCGACGAACTCGCTACCGGGTGGAGCAGGGCGTCGGTCGACTTGGTCTCGGTGCTCGGCAGGATGATCAGCCGCGGGTTCGATCCCGAGATCGACTACGACGGGTATCAGGTCGCCGCCATGCGCACCGGTCTGGAAGCCCACCCGGCGGTGCTGTTGTTCTCCCACCGGTCCTACATCGACGGCGCGGTGGTGCCGGTGGCGATGCAGGAGAACCGGTTGCCGCCGGTGCACGTCTTCGCCGGGATCAACCTGTCGTTCGGGGCGATGGGCCCGCTGCTACGGCGTTCCGGCGTGATCTTCATCCGCCGCAACATCGGCAACGACCAGCTCTACAAGTACGTGCTGCGCGAATACGTCGGCTACATCGTCGAAAAGCGGTTCAACCTGAGCTGGTCTATCGAGGGCACCCGCTCGCGCACCGGAAAGATGCTGCCGCCCAAGCTCGGTCTGCTGGCCTACGTCGCCGACGCGTACCTGGACGGCCGCAGCGAAGACATTCTGCTGCAACCGGTTTCGATCAGCTTCGACCAGCTGCACGAGACCGCCGAGTACGCCGCCTATGCCCGCGGCGGGGAGAAGACCCCCGAGGGCGTCGGCTGGTTGTACAACTTCATCCGGGCGCAGGGCGAGCGCAACTACGGCAAGATCTACGTCCGGTTCCCCGACGCCGTGTCGATGCGCCAGTACCTCGGCGCCCCGCACGGTCCGCTGGCACAAGACCCGGACGCCAAACGGCTTGCGCTGCAGAAGATGTCGTTCGAAGTCGCATGGCGGATACTGCAGGCGACGCCGGTGACGGCGACCGGCCTGGTGTGCGCCTTGCTGCTGACCACGCGCGGCGCGGCGCTGACGCTGGGCCAGCTGCACCACACGCTGCAGGACTCGCTGGACTACCTGGAACGCAAACAGAATCCGATGTCGACCAGCGCACTGCGGCTGCGCTCGCACGACGGTGTGCGCGCGGCGGTCGACGCGCTGTCCAACGGACACCCCATCACCCGGGTCGACGGCGGCCGCGAGCCGGTCTGGCGGATCGCCCCCGAAGAGCAGCACGCCGCGGCGTTCTACCGCAATTCGGTGATCCACGCTTTCCTGGAGACCTCGATCGTCGAGCTCGCGCTGGCGCACGCCCGCCACGCCGAGGGCGACCGCATGGCGGCGTTCTGGGCCCAGGCGATGCGGCTGCGTGATCTGCTGAAGTTCGACTTCTACTTCGCGGACTCGGCGACCTTCCGGGACAACATCGCCGAAGAGATGGCGTGGCACAACAATTGGGAAGCCCACGTCGCCGCCGGAGGCGAGGAGATCGACGCGCTGCTGTTCGCCAAGCGCCCGCTGATGGCCGACGCGATGTTGCGGGTGTTCTTCGAGGCCTACGAGATCGTCGCCGACGTGCTGCGCGACGCGCCGGCGGACATCGGGCACAAGGAATTGACCGACTTGGCGCTGGGCGTCGGGCGGCAGTATGTGGCGCAGACCCGGGTCCGCAGCAGCGAATCGGTGTCGACGCTGCTGTTTGCCACCGCGCGCCAGGTTGTCGACGACCAGGACTTGATCGCCCCCGCCCCGGACCTGGCCGAGCGGCGGGCCGCCTTCCTGCGCGAACTGCGCGGCATCCTGCAGGACTCCAACTACGTCGGACGGATCGCGCGGGATCAGTTCGTGGCCCGCGAACTCAACGATCGCCAGGATCGGCTGGACAGCCAAACTCTCTAGCACGGGAGCCCGCCCATACCCTGGGGGTATGACCGTCGCACCGCCGGCCGGCAAGTCCCCGACCGAGGCCGCACCCCAGCGCCGCGCGTCGGTGTGGCCGGTGCTGGTCGGTGTTGCCGTGCTGGCGGGCTGCACGGCCGCCGGAATCGGGACGCTCTCGCTGGCCAGCGCGTTGACCGCGACCGGCCTGCCCGACCCGGGCCCGGTGACCACCCTGGGGCTGCCATTCGTCCGGGCAGCTGGCGAGATCGCCGCGGTGCTCGCCGTCGGGTCGTTTCTGTTCGCCGCGTTCCTGGTGCCGCCCCAACGCAGCGGTGTCCTCGACGCCGACGGCTACCGCGCGCTGCGGCTGGGGACCGTCGCCTCGGGCGTGTGGGCGGTGTGTGCCGCCCTGCTGGTCCCGTTGACCATCTCCGATGTGTCCGGTCACGCGGTCGCCGACATCAGCCCGGCGCGCATCTGGTCGTTGGCGGGTCTGGTCAACACCGCCTCGGCCTGGCGCTGGACCGCGATCCTGGCCGCCGTGATCACGCTGGCCAGCCTGTCGGTGCTGCGCTGGTCGTGGACGCCGGTGCTGCTCGCCGCGTCGGTGCTGACGCTGATCCCGCTCGGGCTGACCGGGCATTCATCGGCCGGCGGCTCGCATGACCTGGCCACCAACGGCCTGCTGATCCACCTGGTCGCCGCCAGCCTGTGGGCCGGCGGCCTGCTCGCCCTGCTCGCCCACGCCCTGCGCGGCGGCGCCCGCACGGGCCTGGCGGCGCGGCGCTTTTCGTCGATCGCGCTGTGGTGCTGGGTGGCGATGGCGTTGAGCGGACTGGTCAACGCCCTGGTGCGCGTCCAGCCGGGCGACCTGCTCACCACCGGCTATGGGCGCCTGGTGGTCGCCAAGTTCGTCGCGCTGTGCCTGCTGGGCGGCGTCGGCTGGCGCCAGCGGCGCGTGAGTGTGGCTGCGCTGCAAGCAAATCCGTCCCCGGCGCGGGCACGTGGCGCGCTGATCAGGCTGGCGCTGGTCGAGGCCGCGCTGTTCGGCCTCACGTTCGGCATCGCCGTCGGGCTGAGCCGCACCGCGCCGCCACCGCCCCCGGCCCGGCTGCCGACGGTGCCCGAGGCCGAGATCGGCTACGACTTCGACGGGCCCCCGACCGTGGCGCGCATTCTTTTCGATTGGCGCTTCGACCTGATCTTCGGCACCGCGGCCATCGTGTGCGCCGCGCTGTATGTGGCGGGCGTGGTGCGGCTGCGCCGCCGGGGCGACAAGTGGCCGCCGGGCCGGACCTTCTCCTGGCTGCTCGGCTGCCTGGCGCTGCTGTTCGTGACGTCCTCGGGCGTCGGGCGCTACATGCCGGCGATGTTCAGCATGCACATGGTGGTCCACATGTGCCTGTCGATGCTGGTGCCGATCCTGCTGGCACTCGGCGCCCCGGTCACCCTGGCGCTGCGGGCGCTACCCGCCGCCGGGCGTGACGATCCGCCGGGCATGCGGGAGTGGCTGTTGGCCGCGCTGCACAGCCGCTTCTCGCGGTTCCTCACCAACCCGGTCGTGGCCACCGTGCTGTTCGTCGCTGGGTTCTACGGGCTGTACCTGTCCAACCTTTTCGACATCACCGCGAGCAGCCACGCCGGGCACCTGGCGATGAACCTGCACTTCCTGTTGAGCGGCTACCTGTTCTATTGGGTGGTGATCGGGGTGGACCCGACGCCGCGGCCGATCCCGCCGCTGGCCAAGGTGGCCGTGGTGTTCGCCTCGTTGCCGCTGCACGCGTTCTTCGGGGTGGTGCTGATGGGCACCAAGAAGGTGCTCGGCGCCGACTATTACCGCTCGCTGGGGCTGAGCTGGCACACCGACCTGCTGGGCGATCAGCGACTCGGAGGCGGTATCGCCTGGTCGGCGGGGGAGTTCCCGCTGGTGATCGTGATGCTGGCGCTGCTGGTGCAGTGGGCCCGCAGCGACCGTCGCACCGCCAAACGACTGGACCGGGCGGCCGACCGCGACGATGACGCCGAGCTGGCGGCCTACAACGCGATGCTGGCCGAACTGGCGCGTGGCGAGGCACCGGGAAGCCGCTGAGCTTCGGCGAGCGTAACGCCACGGCGAATTTCCGCCTGATTTTTCGCCCTGGCGTTACGCTCGCGATCCGCCTGAGCCGGGCCTCGAACTGATCCACAGTCGCGGGTTCTTCCACAGGGCAGATCGGCCGGCGCCCCATTGCCCAGTCGTCCCGTCGGTACCGGCGCGCTTACTGGCAGCCATAGCCAGAAAAGCAACCGAGAAGGGATCAACTCATGTTCGAAACCCCGCTTACCGTCGTCGGCCACATCGTCAACAACCCCGAACGCCGGCAGGTCGGCACCCAGGAGGTCATCAAGTTTCGTGTCGCCAGCAATTCCCGGCGGCGCACGGCCGACGGCGCCTGGGAGCCCGGCAACTCGCTGTTCATCAACGTCAACTGCTGGGGCAAGTTGGTCACCGGTGTGGGCGCCGCCCTGGGCAAAGGCGCACCGGTGATCGTCGTGGGCCACGTCTACACCAGCGAATACGAAGACCGCGACGGCAACCGCCGCTCGTCGCTGGAGATGCGCGCGACCTCCGTCGGGCCGGATGTGTCCCGCGCGATCGTGCGCATCGAGCGGCCCGGCTACACCGGTCCGACCCCCGGCGACGCCAGCGCCACCCCGGCGGATGCGGCCGACGGCGCAGGTGAAGGCACGGATGCCGATGGCAGCGCCGAGTCCGACGACGCGGCGCCGCTGTCATTGTCGGCTTAGCTGCGGGCCGGGGCCCGCCGGGCGCGCTTTAGGATGGTTCGCGAGATCACTCGCTAATCAGAAAGGCATAACCGCGGCATGGCTGAGTTCATCTACACGATGAAAAAGGTCCGCAAGGCGCACGGCGACAAGGTGATCCTGGACGACGTCACGTTGAGCTTCTATCCAGGCGCCAAGATCGGTGTCGTTGGGCCCAACGGCGCCGGCAAGTCGAGCGTCTTGCGGATCATGGCGGGCCTGGACAAGCCGAACAACGGTGACGCCTTCTTGGCCAACGACGCGACCGTCGGCATCCTGCTGCAGGAGCCGCCGCTGAACGAGGAGAAGACCGTTCGCGGCAACGTCGAGGAGGGCCTGGGCGAGATCAAGGTCAAGCTCGACCGCTTCAACGAGGTCGCCGAATTGATGGCCACCGACTACTCCGACGAGCTGATGGAGGAGATGGGCCGGCTGCAGGAGGAGCTCGACCACGCCGACGCGTGGGACCTCGACTCGCAGTTGGAGCAGGCCATGGACGCGCTGCGCTGCCCGCCGCCCGACGAGCCGGTGACCAACCTGTCCGGTGGCGAGCGCCGCCGCGTCGCGCTGTGCAAGCTGCTCCTGTCCAAGCCCGACCTGCTGCTCCTCGACGAGCCAACCAACCACCTGGACGCCGAGAGCGTGCAGTGGCTCGAGCAGCACCTCGCCTCGTATGCGGGCGCGATCCTGGCCGTCACCCACGACCGCTACTTCCTGGACAACGTCGCCGAATGGATCCTGGAACTGGACCGCGGACGCGCCTACCCGTACGAGGGCAACTACTCCACGTACCTGGAGAAGAAGGCCGAACGGCTCGCGGTGCAGGGACGCAAGGACGCCAAGCTGCAGAAGCGGTTGACCGAGGAGTTGGCCTGGGTGCGCTCCGGGGCCAAGGCGCGCCAAGCCAAGAGCAAGGCGCGGCTGCAGCGCTACGAGGAGATGGCGGCCGAGGCGGAGAAGACGCGCAAGCTCGACTTCGAGGAGATCCAGATCCCGGTCGGTCCGCGGCTGGGCAACGTGGTGGTCGAGGTCGAGCACCTCGACAAGGGGTTCGGCGGTCGCACCCTGATCAAGGACCTGTCGTTCACCCTGCCCCGCAACGGCATCGTCGGGGTCATCGGCCCCAACGGCGTCGGAAAGACCACGCTGTTCAAAACCATCGTCGGTCTCGAGCAGCCGGACAGCGGCACGGTCAAGGTCGGCGAGACCGTCAAGCTGAGCTACGTCGACCAGACCCGCGCGGGCATCGATCCCAAAAAGAACGTCTGGGAAGTTGTCTCCGACGGACTGGACCACATCGTCGTCGGCCAGACCGAGGTGCCGTCGCGGGCCTACGTGTCGGCGTTCGGGTTCAAGGGACCAGACCAGCAGAAGCCGGCCGGTGTCCTCTCGGGTGGCGAGCGCAACCGACTCAACCTCGCGTTGACGCTCAAGCAGGGCGGAAACCTCATCCTGCTCGACGAGCCCACCAACGACCTCGACGTCGAAACCCTGAGCTCGCTGGAAAACGCCCTCGAGCAATTCCCCGGCTGCGCGGTGGTGATTTCGCACGACCGGTGGTTCCTGGACCGCACCTGCACGCACATCCTGGCGTGGGAGGGCGACGACGACAACGAGGCCAAGTGGTTCTGGTTCGAGGGCAACTTCGGCGCCTACGAGGAAAACAAGATCGAACGGCTCGGCGCCGAGGCGGCGCGGCCGCACAGAGTGACCCACCGCAAGCTGACGCGCGACTAGTGTCGGCTCTGCCCCCCGCCGCGCGGGATCGGGGCGTTGGAGCGCAGTGACAACCGTCGCCAGTTGGGAGCAGTCGGCATGACGATCGATCCCGAAGCCAAACAGGATGTCGAGCCATGGACGACCTTCACGCAGCAGCAGGACATTCCCCAGTGGATCTCGAGAGCCTATGTGGAGAGCTACCGCGGCCCGCATAGTGACCAGTCGGGGGGCGCGGAGACCAGGCCCATCGACCTGACCGTCCCGGCGGCGATCGTCACTCCGGCCATGCTGAGCGCGCACTACCGGCTCGGCCAGCACCGCCCCGACGGCGAAAGCCGCGTCGCCGTCTACGCCGCGGAAGACCCCGCCGGGTTCGGGCCGGCGTTGCAGGTCGTCACCGACCATGGCGGCATGCTGATGGATTCGGTCACCGTGCTGCTGCACCGGCTCGGCGTGCCGTACACGGCGATCATGACTCCGGTGTTCGACGTGCACCGCAACCCCGCCGGAGAACTGCTCAGCGTCAAAGCCAAGGCCGAGGGCGCATCGCAATACGCCGGCGAGGCGTGGATCCACGTGCAACTCCTGCCGTCCGTCGATAGCAAGGGGCTCACCGAGGTCGAACGGCTGCTACCCAGGGTCCTGGCCGACGTTCAACAGGTCGCCAGCGACGCGTCGGCCCTCATCGCCGCCCTTGACGACCTGGCCGCGCAGGTGGAAGCCAATGCGCAAGAACACTTCTCGGCGCCGGACCGCGATGACGTCGCGGCCCTGCTGCGCTGGCTGGGCAACGGCAACTTCCTGCTGCTCGGCTATCAACGCTGCCACGTGCACGACGGCCGGGTCTCCGGCGACGGGACGCCCGGCCTGGGCGTCCTGCGCACCCGCACCGGCTCGCGCCCCCGGCTGACCGACGACGACAAACTCCTGGTCCTGGCGCAATCCGTGGTGGGCAGCTATCTGCGCTACGGCGCCTACCCGTACGCCATCGCGATTCGCGAGTACGTCGACGGCGGCGTCCTCGAGCACCGCTTTGTCGGGTTGTTCACGGTCGCCGCCATGAACGCCGATGTCCTGGAAATCCCGACGATTTCGCGCCGGGTTCGCGAGGCGCTGGCGATGGCCGACAGCGACCCGATCCACCCCGGCCAGCTGCTGCTCGACGTGATCCAAACCGTTCCCCGCTCGGAGCTGTTCACGCTGAGCGCCGAACGGCTGTTGGCGATGGCCAAAGCGGTGGTGGATCTGGGGCCGCAGCGAAATGCGTTGCTGTTCCTGCGCGCCGACAGCCTCCAGTACTTCGTTTCCTGCCTGGTATATCTGCCCCGTGACCGCTACACCACCGCGGTCCGACTGCAGATCGAAGACATCCTGGTCCACGAATTCGGCGGCACCCGACTGGAATTCACCGCGCGGGTCAGCGAATCACCATGGGCACTTATGCATTTCATGGTCCGCCTGCCTTCCGATGACCCCGGCGCCACGCCCGTCGACGTCTCCGAGGACAACCGAATCCGCATCCAGGCCCTGCTGAGCGAGGCGGCGCGAACCTGGACCGACCGGCTGATCGCGGCCGCCGCCGACGGTTCCGTCGGGCACGCCGACGCGGAGTACTACGCCGACGCCTTTCCCGAGGTCTACAAGCAGGCCGTCATCCCGGCCGACGCCATCGATCACATCGCGATCATCGAAGAGCTGCAAGATAATTCGGTCAAGCTGGTGTTCCATGAAAGCGAGGACGGATCCGCCCAGCTGACCTGGTTCATGGGCGGACGCACCGCCTCGCTGAGCCAGCTGCTGCCGATGCTGCAGAGCATGGGCGTGGTGGTGCTCGAGGAGCGGCCGTTCACGGTCACCCGCTCCGACGGGCTGCCGGTGTGGATCTATCAGTTCAAGATATCCCCGCACCCGACCATCGAGTCGGCGTCGACGCAAGCCGAGCGCGACGCGATGGCCGAGCGATTCGCCGACGCCGTCACCGCGATCTGGCAGGGACGCCTCGAGATCGACCGCTTCAACGAGCTGGTAATGCGCGCGGGGCTGCGATGGCAACAGGTCGTTCTCTTGCGGGCCTACGCAAAGTACTTGCGGCAGGCCAACTTCCCCTACAGCCAGTCCTACATCGAATCGGTGCTCAACGAACACCCCTCGACCGCAAGGTCGCTCGTCGCGCTCTTCGAGGCGCTGTTCGACCCCGACCCGTCGCGTTCCTCGACGGGTCGCGACGCCCAGTCGGCCGCCGCCGCGGTCGCCGCCGACATCGATGCCCTGGTGGGGCTTGACACCGACCGCATCCTGCGCGCCTTCGCGTCGCTGGTGCAGGCGACGCTGCGGACCAATTACTTTGTGACACGCGAGGGTTCGGCCCGCGCCCGCGACGTGCTCGCCATCAAGCTGGACGCCCAGCTGGTCGACGAGCTGCCGTTGCCGCGCCCCAAGTACGAGATCTTCGTCTATTCACCGCGGGTCGAAGGCGTGCATTTGAGGTTTGGCCCGGTAGCCCGCGGCGGGCTGCGCTGGTCGGACCGCCGCGACGACTTCCGCACCGAAATCCTGGGTCTGGTCAAGGCGCAAGCGGTCAAGAACGCCGTCATCGTGCCGGTCGGGGCCAAGGGCGGATTCGTCCTCAAGCGGCCACCGCTGCCCACCGGGGACGCCGCCGCCGATCGGGACGCCACCCGCGCCGAAGGCGTTGCCTGCTATCAGCTGTTCATCTCCGGCCTGCTCGATGTCACCGACAACGTCGACCATGCCACCGGGGACGTCAGCGCGCCGCCGGAGGTGATACGGCGCGACGGTGACGACGCCTACCTCGTGGTGGCGGCGGACAAGGGCACCGCCACCTTCTCCGACATCGCCAACGACGTCGCCAAGTCCTACGGCTTCTGGCTGGGCGACGCGTTCGCGTCCGGCGGGTCGGTCGGCTACGACCACAAGGCCATGGGCATCACCGCCAAGGGCGCGTGGGAGGCCGTCAAACGCCACTTCCGGGAGATGGACGTCGACACCCAGACCGACGACTTCACCGTGGTCGGCATCGGTGACATGAGCGGCGACGTCTTTGGCAACGGCATGCTGCTGAGCAAACACATCCGGCTGCTCGCCGCCTTCGACCATCGGCACATCTTCCTCGACCCCGACCCCGACGCGGCGGCCTCGTGGGAGGAACGCCAGCGGATGTTCGACCTGCCGCGGTCCAGTTGGGACGATTACGACACGTCGCTGATCAGCGAGGGCGGCGGGGTGTACAGCCGGGAACACAAGTCCATTCCGGTGAGCTCCCAGGTTCGCGACGTGCTGGGCATCGGCGGTGAGGTCACCGAGATGACCCCGCCCAACCTGATCAAGGCCATCCTGCAGGCGCCGGTGGACCTGCTGTTCAACGGCGGGATCGGCACCTACATCAAGGCCGAGTCCGAATCCGATTCCGACGTCGGTGACCGCGCCAACGACCCGGTGCGGGTCAACGGTTCTGCGGTGCGCGCCAAGGTGATCGGCGAAGGCGGCAACCTCGGGGTGACCGCGTTGGGCCGCGTCGAGTTCGACCTGGCGGGCGGCCGGATCAACACCGACGCGATGGACAACTCGGCGGGCGTGGACTGCTCCGACCACGAGGTCAACATCAAGATCTTGATCGACTCCCTGGTCACCGCCGGCAAGGTCAAGCCCGACGAACGCAAACCGCTGCTCGAGTCGATGACCGACGAGGTCGCCCAACTGGTGCTCACCGACAACGAGGACCAGAACGACCTGATCGGCACCAGCCGTGCGAACGCGGCCAGCCTGCTGCCCGTGCACGCCAGGCTGATTCAGTACCTGGTGGACGAGCGCGGCCTCAACCGGGAGCTGGAAGCGCTGCCTTCGGAAAAGGAGATCCAGCGGCGCTCCGAGGCCGGCATCGGGCTCACCTCACCGGAGATGTGCACCCTGATGGCGCACGTGAAGCTCGGCCTCAAAGACGAGATGCTCGAAACCGAACTGACCGAACAGGACGTGTTCGCGTCGCGGCTGCCGCTGTACTTCCCGAAACCGTTGCGGGAACGGTTCACTCCGGAGATCCGCACGCACCAGCTGCGTCGCGAGATCGTCACCACCATGCTGATCAACGACCTGGTGGACGCCGCCGGCATCAGCTACGCCTTCCGGATCGCCGAAGACGTCGGAGTGGGGTCGGTCGACGCGGTGCGCACCTACGTCGCCACCGACGCCATCTTCGGCGTGGGGGAGATCTGGCGGCGCATCCGCGCGGCGAACCTGCCTGTCGCGCTGTCGGATCGGCTCACGCTGGACACCCGGCGGCTGATCGACCGCGCCGGACGCTGGCTGCTCAACTACCGACCGCAGCCGCTGGCGGTCGGCGCCGAGATCAACCGGTTCGCCGCCAAAGTGAAGGCGCTGACCCCGCGCATGTCGGAATGGCTGCGCGGTGACGACAAGGCCATCGTGGAAAAGGAAGCCGCGGAATTCGCCTCCCAGGGCGCGCCCAAAGACCTGGCCTACACCGTGGCCGCCGGCCTCTACCACTTCAGCCTGCTCGACATCATCGACATCGGCGACATCAACGACATCGACGCCGCCGAGGTCGCGGACACCTACTTCGCCCTGATGGACCGGCTAGGCACCGACGGCCTGCTGACGGCCGTGTCCGAGCTGCCCCGACGGGACCGCTGGCATTCGTTGGCGCGCTTGGCAATCCGTGACGACATCTATGCGTCGCTGCGGTCGCTGTGCTTCGATGTGCTCGCCGTGGGCGAGCCCGACGAGAGCGGCGAAGAGAAGATCGCCGAGTGGGAACACCTGTCCGCGTCCAGGGTCGAGCGGGCACGCCGGACTCTGATCGAGATCCAGGAAAGCGGGGACAAGGATCTCGCGACGTTGTCCGTCGCCGCGCGACAAATCCGTCGCATGACCCGCACGAGCGGAAGAGGTTCATCGAGTTGAGCATCGGCTTCGTCGCGCCCGTGCTGGTGCGCTGGTCAGACATCGACATGTACCAGCACATCAACCACGCCACCATGGTCACGATCCTCGAAGAGGCGCGGGTCCAGTTCCTGCGCGAGGCATTCGAGGTCGACATCAGGACCATCGGGTTGCTCATCGCCGAAGTCTCGGTCACCTACAAGGGTCAGTTGCGGCTGACGGATTCGCCGCTGCAGGTGACGATGTGGACCAAGCGGTTGCGGGCGGTCGACTTCACGTTGGGCTACGAGGTGCGCTCGGTCAACGCCGATCCGGATTCGAAGCCCGCGGTCATCGCGGAGTCGCAACTGGCCGCCGTCCATATCGAGGAGGAGCGCCTCGTGCGGCTTTCGCCGCAGCACCGGGAGTATCTGCAGCGGTGGATCAGGTAACCGACCGCGGCCTGTGGCTGGGCGCACCGTCGAGGGCCGAGCATCGCAGGGATTTGGCCGCATTCCTCGATCGCGCGCTGCGGCTGGACGAGGCGGCGATCATCCGCTTGCGGGCCCGATCGCAAGGCCTGCTGACCGCCTGGTTCGCAACGGGTTTCGACGTGCTTGCCTGCAGGGTGGTTTCGGGCGAGGTCCGGCCTCCGGATCTGTCCGTGGGCGCGGACGCGCTGGCGCGCGGCCTGTCCGCGATGGACGACTCGGGCTACGTCGATCCTGGCTTCGGCATGGACTCGGCGTGGCGGGGCGCGCTACCGCCGGAATCCGGCTTCACCCACATCGAGGACATCCCGGCGAGGGTGGTGCTCGGGCTGGCGCAAAGCGGCGCACGACTTGCCAAGGAGCACAGTAGTTCTCACGGGCCGCCGGTTTCGCTGCTCGACCAGGAAGTCATCCAGGTGAGCGCCGGCGACGTACACGTGGGGTTGCCCATGCGCTGCGTGTTCGCCCTGACCGCGATGGGTTTCCTGCCGCAGTCACCCGATGCGGTCGACGCCGAGGAATTGATTCGGGTCCGCATCACGCCGACGTGGCTGCGTCTGGACGCCCGGTTCGGTTCGGTGTATCGCCGCCGCGGCGACCCGGCGCTGCTGCTGGGCTGATGCTGGCGTCCCTACGGCTCGCCGAAAGAAAATCGGGCTGAGTTTAAAGCGTCGTCCGGCGGCCCAGCGGACGCGCAGATCAGGGGCCGTAGCTCAGCCACAGCGGCAAAACGGTATCCAGATGGTCCATGAATTTCTTCAGCCCCACCCGGAATTGCCCGTACCCGTACGGGTCTTCGACGTATTGCGGAAACGCGATGCCCACCCCGAACAGGCCGGGGGCGAGGATTCCGTTGGTGCGGTTGTAGTCCAGCGGGCCCCACTGCGGTGTCTCGGGCAATTGTCGGCGCTCGAAGCCGACGGTGTAGACCGCCCGGTCGCACCGGGCGAGCTGTTCGGCGAACTCGGGGCTGGATACCCAGCATCGCTCCAGGCGCTCCGGGAGCACCCCGTCGATGTTCTCCCGCGCCCACACCGCCGCCTGGCCCTTCAGTCCGGTGTCGTCGAACAGAATCCAATCGTCAAAGTACACAGCGTATTTCAGGGGGCTTCGGTAGAAGTTGATCACCCGCTTGACGGGATGGCGCAGCAAATTCGGCAGCACGATCATGGATGAGTGCGACGAGCCGAACACGGCGATCGTCGCGCCCTGCAGCGGCTCGCGTGCGAGCTTCTCGGGATCGAGGGCGACCTCTACCGGAATCTCGTCGAGCCCTGGGTGGCACAGCTTCTTGGCGACCGCCCCGACGGCCAGGATCACGTTGGTGGCGACGATGTCGTCGTGTTCGGTCTCGATCCGCCACCGCCGGTTTTCCAGGTACAGCGCGGTCGCGGTCGTCGTGAAGACGACGACCTGCTCGCGAAGATGCCCGGTGATCCACACCAGCGGTTCGGCGACCAGACCCAGCGCGCAGGTTTCCCGCGGGTCGATTTCCCGCAGCGGCATGGGCCGGGCCTCGTCGAACCGAAATGACTTGGAGCCGTTGAAGTATTCGAGGAACAGACCGACGTGGGTGTTGCTCGACACCGACCGCCACTTTTGGCCGATGTCGCCGCCGGCGAAGGCGGGATCGATCCAGGCGATCTTTTCAGCCGCAATCCCGTGATCCAGCAGCCTTCCCACCGCGGCGACACCTGCCGGCCCGGCACCGATCACTGCCCACGCGTAGGAAGTCATGCACAACATATAGAGCAGTGGACGGCGAAACGCCCACCGGCGGTCACCCTCGAGTCGGCTACGCCAGCCACGCCGCGGCGTCCGGGGGAAGCTTGCCGTCGAGCAGGGGCGCGCTCGCCAGGATGAGTTCGCCCGGCGGCAGGGGCAGGGGCTGTGCGCCGGTGTTGAGCGCGCAGACCAGTCCACCGGGACGCCGGAAGATCACCGCGTCGCCGGAGGCGTCGAGCCACTCGACACCGTCGCCGTCGAATTCGACTCGGTACTTGCGCAATTCGAGCGCGCGCCGGAAGAACGACAGCGTCGAGTCGGGATCGGCGCTCTGCTTGTCGACGGTCAGCGCCGCCCAGTCCGTCGGCATCGGCAACCAGGTGTCGGCGGAGGACGAGAACCCGAACGGGGGAACGTTGCCCGACCACGGGATCGGCACCCGGCATTTGTCGCGGCCGCGCTCGGTGTGCCCGGAGCGTTCCCAGGTCGGGTCCTGCAGCACCTCGTCGGGCAGCTCGACGTCGGGCAGCCCCAGTTCCTCGCCGTTGTAGACGAACACCGCGCCCGGCAGGGCGAGCATCACCATCGCCATCGCGCGGGCCCTGCGCAGCCCGACCTCGCCGCCGCCGTAGCGGGTGACCTCCCGGCCGACGTCGTGGTTGGACAGCGTCCAGGTCGGGACGGCGTCTTGCAGGGCGGTGGCGGCCAGCGAGTTCTGGATCGCGTCACGGATCTCGGCGCCGTCGAAGTCGATCCGCGTGAGCCGGAAATTGAATCCGAGGTGCAGTTCGTCGGGCCGCAGGTACTCCGCCCAGCGGGCGTTGTCGGTCACCCAGACCTCGCCGACCGTCACCGCGCCGGGGTAGTCGTCGATCACCCTGCGGATGTCGCGGTGGATGTTGTGCACGCTCGGGTTGTTG
Organism: Mycobacterium sp. NTMscope_MAC_269; assembly: GCF_976985695.1. Lineage (NCBI taxonomy): Bacteria > Bacillati > Actinomycetota > Actinomycetes > Mycobacteriales > Mycobacteriaceae > Mycobacterium > Mycobacterium sp. NTMscope_MAC_269. The sequence goes on along the minus strand of NZ_OZ335668.1, from coordinate 2,670,735 downwards.
AAGCGCGGGTCGTCGTCGTCGTGGTGCAGCACCTTGGACTCGACGTCGGGCGAATCCGGCAGGCCGGCCGGCTTGGCCATGCCGTGCGCCACGTCGATGCGAAAGCCGTCCACGCCGCGTTCCAGCCAGAAGCGCAGCGTCTTCTCGAAATCGTCGAAGACGTCCGGGTGCTCCCAGTTCAGGTCCGGCTGCTCGGTATCAAACAGATGCAGATACCACTGGCCGGGGTGGCCGTCGGGTTCGACCACCCGGGTCCACGCCGGCCCGCCGAACACCGAGGTCCAGTTGTTTGGTGGCAGCTCCCCGTCGGCGCCGCGGCCGTCGCGGAAGAAATATCGTTCCCGCGCGTCGGTGCCCGGCCCGGCCGCCAGCGCCGCGGCAAACCACGGGTGCGCCGAGCTGGTGTGGTTGGGCACCACGTCCATGGTGATCTTCATGCCCCGCTCGTGCGCCGCGGCGATCAGCCGTTCGATCGCGGCCATCCCGCCGAAGAGCGGGTCGATGTCGCGTGGATCGGCGACGTCGTAACCGTGGTCGGCCATCGGGGAGACCGTGACCGGGTTGAGCCAGATCGCGTCCACGCCGAGTTGCTCGAGGTGATCGAGGCGGGCCGTCACCCCGTCCAGGTCGCCGACGCCGTCGCCGTCGCTGTCGGCGAACGACCGCGGATACACCTGATAGAACACCGCGCTCGACCACCACGCTGTCGGGCTCACGCCGCTCCGTTCGGTTCGCTGAGGCATCAGAACGACGAGTTGACGAGCGAGTCGGCGGCCATCTCCAGATAGCTGAGCAACGCGCGGCGGTGCTCGTCATCGAGTGTCGCCGAATCGATGGAGGCGACGGCCGTGTGCATGCAGCGCAGCCACGCGTCGCGCGCCAGGGGAGTGATCCGGAACGGCACGTGACGCATCCGCAACCGGGGGTGTCCGCGCCGGTCGGAGTAGGTGCGTGGGCCGCCCCAATACTGCTCGAGGAACATCCGCAGGCGCTCCTCGGCGCCGTCGAGGTCGTCCAGCGGATAAAGCTCGCTCAGAATCTCGTCCTCGGGCACCTGGGCGTAAAAGCGCGACACGATCGCGTGGAAAGTCTCGGCACCGCCGACAGCGTCGTAGAAGGACTGTCCTACCTCTTCCATCGCCGTCCATTGTGGGGCATCCTCGCGGCGGCAAGCGTAGGCGGCCCGATCCCGCTCCCGCTGTTCACCGGTTGGACACGGCGTTTCACCTGCAATAGGGGTGCGATTGGCGACGAATCATGGTGGACTGTTCGACGGAGGATCTATGGCGCAGGGCAAGAGACGCCGCAGCCACCGCAGTCAGGTAGCCGCGGCAGGGTTAACCGGGCCCACAACCGCGTCATCGCTGCACAGTGTTGAGATCCATCCACCCGCCCGCCCGGAGAGCGCTTCCATCTGGAGTCGCCGGCGGGTGCTGCTGCTGAATTCCACCTACGAGCCGCTGACCGCGCTGCCGATGCGGCGCGCGATCGTCATGGTGATCTGCGGCAAGGCCGACGTGGTGCATCACGACCCGGCCGGTCCGGTCATCCACTCGGCGACCAGCTCGATCGTGGTGCCCTCGGTCATTCAGTTGCGGTCGTATGTCCGCGTTCCCTATCGGGCGCGCGTCCCGATGACCCGCGCCGCGCTGATGCACCGCGACCGGTTCTGCTGCGCCTATTGCGGGGCGAAGGCGGACACCGTCGACCATGTGGTGCCCCGCAGCCGCGGCGGCGACCATTCCTGGGAGAACTGCGTCGCCTGCTGCTCGGGCTGCAACCACCGCAAGGGCGACAAACTGCTCAGCGAGCTCGGCTGGGCGCTGCGCCGGCCGCCGATGCCGCCGACGGGCCAGCACTGGCGGCTGTTGTCGACGGTCAAGGAGCTGGACCCCGCCTGGGCCCGATACCTCGGCGAAGGCGCCGCCTGAACGACAATCGGTGTCCGGGCGCGCCGGTAGATCGCGTGGTGGGATACGGTTTGCGTCGTGAGTCCTATGCATCTCCACCTGATCATCGTCGGAATACCGCTGTTGCTGGTGGTCGCCCTGTCGGTGCTGATCTGGTCCCGCAAGGGGCCGCACCCGGCGACCTACAAGCTGGGCGAGAAGTGGACGCATCCGCCGATCCTGTGGGCCGCCGTCGGTGAAGAGGTCGGCCACAGCCATGGCGGACACGGGGGGCACGGCACGTCGGAATTCTCAGTTGGAGGTGGCGCCAGTGGCACGTGGTGAGGTAGCGACGAAGGAACCCGCCGAACTGCCCTACGGTTCGGTGATCACCACCAGCGGACGGATCTCCGGGGTCACCGAGCCCGGCGAACTGTCGGTGCACTTCCCGTTTCCGACCAAAGACCTCGTCGCCGTCGATGACGCGCTGAAATTCGGGTCGAGGGCCTCCAAGACGCGGTTCGCGATCTACCTGGGCGACCTGGGCGGCGACACCGCCGCGCGGGCCCGCGAAATCCTGGCCGACGTGCCGACACCGGACAACGCGGTGCTGCTGGCCGTCTCACCCGACCAGAAGGTCATCGAGGTGGTCTACGGTTCCGCAGTCCGCGGGCGCGGCGCCGAGTCGGCCGCACCGCTGGGTGTGGCCGCCGCGTCCTCGGCATTCGAGCGCGGCGATCTGGTGGACGGGCTGGTCAGCGCGATCCGCGTGCTGAGCGCGGGAATTTCGCCGGCTTAAGCTTTTTCGGCCTGGACGGCGGCGTCGAAGCGGCGCGCCCGCAACGAACGCTTCACCCCGGCCTGGCCCTCGAGCACCAGCCGCCGCAGCGCGGCCGGCACCTCGGGGTCCGACAGGAACTCATCGGCCGCGGCGACGGCGTCGTCGCTGATGTCCCAGTGCGGATACAGGCCGATCACCACGGTCTGGGCCACTTCACTGGATCGGCGCGCCCACACCCCAGAGATCGCCCCGAAGTACCGCGCTGTGAACGGCTTGAGCAGTTCATGCTGCGACGGCGGGGCGATGCCCGCGATGATCGCGCGGGCGGTGATGTTGGCCAGGGTGTCGTCCTCGACCACCGTCGTCCACGCCGCTTCCTTCACCGGCAGCTGGGGCCGCGCGGTCGCGGCCTGGGCGCCGTGCCGCTTGCCGGCGGCGGTCGGGTCGCGCTGAACCTCGGCGTCGATGAACGGTGTGGCGGGACCGTCGGAGTCGATGTCGCCGGCGGTGGCCAGCGCGGTGACGATCCGCCACCGCAGGTCCGTGTCGATCTCGAGGCCCGGCAATCCGAGGTCCGCCGGGTCGCTGCTGTTGGCCAGCGTCGCCAAAGTCTCCACGTGCCGCACCGACAGGACCGACGAGCACAGCGTGTTGACGAAGGCGAGCTGGTGATCCGACCCGGGCTGCGCGGCGCGCGCCAACTCCAATAGCCGGTCGGCGAACTGCGGCCAGCCCTGCTCGCGCGCCCAGCCGGGCTCGGCGTAGGACGCCAGCGCCGTCTGCGCCTGCAGCAGCAGCCGCTGCGCCACCCCGACCTCGGTTTCGGCGTGCACGCCGCCCGCCACCAGGGCCACGAAGTCGCGGGCCCGCAGTTCGGCCTCGCGCGTCATCTCCCAGGCGGCCGACCAGACCAGCGAGCGTGGCAACGGTTCGGCGATGTCGGCGATGCGCTGCAACGCGGTGCGCAGCGACTCGGCGTCCAGGCGCAGCGAGCAATACGTCAGGTCGTCGTCATTGACCAGCACCAGTTGGCCCCGCGAAACCCCAACCAACGCAGGAACTTCCGTCACAGGGCCTTCGACGTCGAGTTCTTCGCGGCGCACCCGGACCAGCTTCCCCGACCCGTCTGAAGCATCCAGATCGTAGATGCCGATGGCCAGGCGGTGTACCCGAGTCTCGCCGGCGCCCGGGGCGGCGCCGCTCTGAGTGACCGCGAAGCGGGTGAATGTGCCGTTGGAGTCGACGTCGAAATCGGCCCGCAGCGTGTTGAGCCCGGTCGTCTTCAGCCACTGCTGACCCCAGTCGGACAGGTCGCGCCCCGACGCCTTCTCCAGCGCGGCGACCAGATCGTCAAACGTGGCGTTGCCGAACGCGTGGGTGCGGAAGTAATCGCGCAGCCCCGCCAGGAAGTGCTCGAGCCCGACGTAGGCGACGAGCTGCTTGAGCACCGACGCGCCCTTGGCATAGGTGATGCCGTCGAAGTTCACCTCGACCGCGGCCAGGTCCGGAATATCGGCGGCGATCGGATGGGTCGACGGCAACTGGTCCTGGCGGTATGCCCACGACTTTTCGACCGTGGCGAACGTGGTCCAGGCTTCGGTGAATTCGGTTGCCTCGCTTTGGCACAGCACCGACGCGAACGTCGCGAAGGACTCATTCAGCCACAGGTCGTCCCACCAGGCCATGGTGACCAGATCCCCGAACCACATGTGCGCCATCTCGTGCAGCACCGTCTCGGCGCGACGTTCGTAGGACGCCCGGGTGACCTTGCTGCGGAAGACATAGTCCTCCAAGAACGTCACCGCGCCCGCGTTCTCCATTGCGCCGGCGTTGAACTCGGGGACGAACAGCTGATCGTATTTTCCGAAGGCATAGGGCAAGCCAAAGTTCTTGTGGTAGAAGCCAAATCCTTGCTTGGTCTGGGTGAAAAGCCGCTCGGCGTCCATGTATTGCGCCAGCGACGCCCGGCAATAGATGCCCAGCGGGATTTCGCCGTGTTCGTCGGTGTAGGCGTCCTTCCACTCGGCGTACGGGCCGGCGATCAGTGCGACCAGATAGGTGCTCATCCGCGGGGTGGTGGCGAACGTGTGCAGGGCGGCCCCGTCCGTGTTCACGGACACATTTGCGCCGTTGGAGATCACCTTCCAGTGCCGGGGCGCGGTCACCCGCACGTCGAAGGTCGCCTTGAGGTCGGGCTGGTCGAAGCAGGCGAACATTCGCTTGGCGTCGGCGGTTTCGAATTGCGAGTACAGGTAGGTCTCGTTGTCGACCGGATCGACGAACCGATGCAGACCCTCGCCCGTGTTGGAGTAGCGGCAGTCCGCGTCGACCACGACGACGTTGCGGCCGGCCAGCCCGCGCAAGGCGATCCCGGTGGATTCGTCGTACCCGGAGACGTCGAGGTCGCGGCCGTTGAGCGTGGCGCCGCGCACCGTGTCGGCGGCGATGTCGATGACCGTGTCGGCGCCGGCGAGCGCGTCGAAGACCACAGTGGTGACCGAGCGGAAGGTCCGCTCGCCGGGACCGCCGTGGGAATCGGTGAGATCGAGATCGACCTGATAGCTGGCGACGGTGATCAAAGAAGCGCGCTCGACGGCTTGCTCGCGGGTGAGGTTGGGGAGTGCCACGTGTCCAACTTACGGGTCGGGCACAGCGGGAACAGGAGCGAGAGGCCTACGGTTGTGCAGATCAGACTTCCCACCGACGAGAGGACCGGACATGCCCGCCGACGCGCCCGCGAAGAACAAAGCCGATTTCTGGTTCGATCCGCTGTGCCCGTGGGCGTGGATCACCTCGCGTTGGATCCTCGAGGTGGAAAAGGTCCGCGACATCGAGGTGAACTTCCACGTGATGAGCCTGGCGGTGCTCAACGAAAACCGCGAGGACCTGCCGGAGAACTACCGCGAAAACATGAAGCGGGCCTGGGGTCCGGTGCGGGTGGCGATCGCGGCCGAGCAGGCCCACGGCGCTGAGGTGCTCGGGCCGCTGTACACCGCGATGGGAACCCGGATCCACAACGAGAACAACAAGGAACTCGAGGACGTGATCAAGCTCGCGCTGGACGACGCCGGGTTGCCGGCGGACCTGGCCGCGGCCGCCGACAGCGACGCCTACGACGAGGCCGTGCGCAAGAGTCACCACGCCGGGATGGACGCGGTCGGCGATGACGTCGGCACGCCGACCATCCACGTCAACGATGTGGCGTTCTTCGGGCCGGTGCTTTCGAAGATTCCGCGGGGTGAGGAAGCGGGCAAGCTGTGGGACGCCTCGGTGGCCTTCGCGTCCTACCCGCACTTCTTCGAGCTCAAGCGCAGCCGCACCGAGAAGCCCGCGTTCGACTAGAGCCGTTGCGGTCGGTTGGGCGGCCGCGCGGCTATGTAAGGATTGCGGGCATGCGCGTCTACCTCGGCTCTGACCACGCCGGATTCGAGCTCAAGCAGCAGATCAGCGAGCACCTCGCGAAGTCCGGCCATGAGCCGATCGATTGCGGCGCCTTCACCTACGACGCCGACGACGACTACCCGGCCTTTTGCATCGCGGCCGCGACGCGCACCGTGGCCGACCCGGACAGCCTGGGCATCGTGCTGGGTGGGTCGGGCAATGGCGAGCAGATCGCGGCCAACAAGGTCCCCGGTGCGCGGTGCGCGCTGGCCTGGAGCGTCGAAACCGCAACGCTGGCCCGCGAACACAACAACGCCCAGCTGATCGGCATCGGCGGCCGCATGCACACGGTGGCGGAGGCGCTGGCCATCGTCGACGCCTTCGTGACCACGCCATGGTCGAAAGCCGAACGCCACCAACGGCGTATCGACATCCTCGACGAATACGAACGCACCCACCAAGCCCCGCCGGTACCCGGCGCGGCGGGCTGACGCCGAAAGGTCCGCGCGTGCCCGAAGGGCATACCCTGCACCGGCTGGCCCGGCTGCACCAACGCCGTTACGCCGGCGCGCCCGTGTCGGTGTCCAGCCCGCAGGGCCGCTTCGCCGATGCGGCCGCGGCGGTCGACGGCCGGGTGTTGCAGCGCACCAGCGCCTGGGGCAAGCATCTTTTCCACCACTACGCCGGCGGCCCGATCGTGCATGTGCATCTCGGGTTGTACGGCGCCTTCACCGAGTGGGAACGCCCGGACGACGGGTCGTTTCCCGAGGCGGTCGGCCAGGTGCGGATGCGCATGATCGGCGCCGGCTACGGCACGGACCTGCGCGGCCCGACGGTGTGCGAAGTGATCGACGAAGGACAGGTCAGCGACGTGCTGGCCCGGCTGGGTCCCGACCCGCTGCGCGGCGACGCCGATCCATCGTGGGCCTGGAAGCGAATCGCCAAGTCGCGCAGGCCCATTGGCGCGCTGTTGATGGATCAGACCGTCATGTCCGGCGTGGGCAACGTCTACCGCAGCGAGTTGCTGTACCGCCACGGCATCGACCCGTTCCGCCCGGGCCGCGACGTCGGCGAGGACGAGTTCGATGCCGCCTGGACCGATCTGGTGGCGTTGATGAAGGTGGGTTTGCGCCGGGGCAAGATCATCGTGGTGCGCCCCGAACACGATCACGGCGCGCCGTCCTACCGTCCCGACCGCCCCCGCACCTACGTCTACCGGCGTTCCGGGGAACCGTGCCGCGTGTGCAAGGACCCGATCCGCACGACCGTGCTGGAGGGCCGCAACGTGTTCTGGTGCCCGACGTGCCAGAAATGACGACAAAAGCGTCGGCGTCGGTGGTTTGAATTCAAACGGTGTGGGCATTGCAGTCTCCATGAAGACTCTCGTTCGATCAGCTGCAACAATTTCCGCCATCGCAGGCCTCGGCCTTGCGGGCCTGGGCGTCGCGACCGACGCGCAGGCGCATCCCAGCAGCCCGTTCCCGCAATGGTGCCCTGGGGATTTCTGGGACCCCGGCTGGGGCGACAACTGGGACACCGGAAACTGCCACGACAACTGGCGCGGACCCGGACCTAATCCGTACAACGGCCCGGGTGGTCCCGGTGGCCTGGGCGGACCGGGTGGACCCGGCGGACCCGGTGGGCCTGGCGGTCCCGGTGGACCCGGCGGTGGCGGGCCCGGCGGCGGCGGGCACGGCGGGGGCGGCGGTGGAGGCGGCGGCGGTCACTGACCGCGCCGCTAGATGACTCCCAGCACGGAGTAGACCTCGTTCGACAGCACCAGGCTGCGCGGGTCCGCGTTGGCCTTGGTGGGGTCGAAGTGGTTCGCGACATAGGCGTAGCCGATGCGGTGCTCGAGGTCGACGAACCCGAACGAGCCACCCAGCCCGCCGTGGCCGAAGATCCGCGGGTTAGGTCCGTTGACGCAGCGCTGGTTGAGCATGTATCCGAGACCCCAGCCATGGTCGGCGACCCGCGGCCCCAGCACCAGGTCGGCGTCCCGCCCGCCCTGACAGACCCGCACCAGGTCCATGTGCTCACGGCTGAGCACCTTCTCCTGGGCGAGCGCGTTGTAGAACGTCGCCAACCCCAGCGCCGACACCTGTCCGTTGGTGCCGGGAAACTCGAGTTCGCGCCACAGGCTGAGATCGTGGGAGCCGAGTTCGTCGTCGGGGGCGAACCCCATCGAGATGGACAGCCCCGCCTTGGGGTGCTCGGCCAGGCTCGTCGGATAACCCGGCGCCTTCGCGTCGGCAAGCAGGTCCCGGGCGTGCGGCTTGTTGACCCGCTCGGCGCACCGATGTTGCTCGGCCAGCGGCAACCCGATATGGACGTCGGCGCCGAACGGTTCGGCGATCTCGGTCCGTAGGTACTGGCCGATCGTGCGGCCGGTGACCCGGCGGAACACCTCGCCCATGATGAAGCCGAAGGTGGTCATGTGGTAGCCCTGGGCGGTGCCCGGCTCCCACCAGGGCTCGGCGGCGGCCAGTTGTTCGCAGACGTAGTCCCAATCGGCGACCTGTTCCCAGCGCATCCGGGTGCGCGGGCCGATCACGCCGGAGCGGTGGCCCATCACCATCGCCAGCGTGATGTCCTGTTTGCCAGCCTGGCCGAACTCGGGCCAGTAGTGGGCCACCGGAGCCTGCAGGTCCAGCTCGCCGCGGTCGGCGAGCTGGTGCACGCAGGTGGCCGACAGGCCCTTGGTGCCGGATAGCACGGTGGTCAGGGTGTTCTGCTGCCAGGGCCGGATGCGGGCGCCGTCGGCCCAGCCACCCCACAGGTTGACGACGAGTGACCCGTCCACCCACACCGCGACGGCCGCGCCGACCTCGTCGCCCAGCGTGAAATTGCGCTCGAACGCGTCGCGGACCCCGACGAAATCCGACGCGCATGAGCCATGGATCGACGCGTCCGTCGTCGGGTCGCTCATGGCGCCTCTCTATCGAGCAGATAGTTAGCCCGAGCGGGCGACGGGAATCGAACCCGCGTAGCTAGTTTGGAAGACTAGGGCTCTACCATTGAGCTACGCCCGCATGTAATTAGTCGAGCGTGACTGTAGCTGGCGACGAAGATCAAATCTAATCGACGCGGCTTTGTGATCGCCCCGTGAGGTCCGCGAGGTCGCTGCCCAAGCCTGTGACGGACCCGGCTTTGCGGGGCCTTAGGATCATCGAGGTCAGCGCGGGGTGTAGCGCAGCTTGGTAGCGCATCCGCTTTGGGAGCGGAAGGCCGCAGGTTCAAATCCTGTCACCCCGACCAGCACGACCGGCCCGCGCGCTGCGCGGCCCACCGACCACCAGGAACGAGCACCGAGGAGCACACCCGTGAAGAGCACCGTCGAGCAGTTGAGCCCCACCCGGGTGCGCATCAATGTGGAGGTCCCCTTCGCCGAACTCGAGCCGGACTTCCAGCGGGCCTACAAGGAGTTGGCCAGTCAGGTGCGCCTGCCCGGCTTCCGGCCGGGCAAGGCGCCGGCGAAGTTGCTGGAGGCCCGCTTCGGCCGCGAGGCGATGCTCGACCAGGTGGTCAACGACGCGCTGCCCGCACGCTACGGACAGGCGGTCGCCGAGTCCGAGGTGCACCCGCTGGGCCAGCCCGAGATCGAGGTCACCAAGAAGGAGTACGGCGAGGAGCTGGCGTTCACCGCCGAGGTCGACATCCGCCCCAAGCTCACCCTGCCGGACCCGGGTTCGGTGACCATCTCAGTGGACCCGATCGAGGTCAGTGACGACGACGTCGACGCCGAACTGCAGTCTCTGCGTGCCCGATTCGGCACCCTGACCGGGGTGGAGCGACCCGTCGCCGACGGCGACTTCGTCTCCATCGACTTGTCGGCCACCATCGACGGCGAAGAGGTGCCGGGCGCCACCGCGCAGGGACTGTCCCACGAGGTCGGCTCCGGCCGGCTCATCGCGGGCCTCGACGAGGCGCTGGTCGGTTTGTCCGTCGACGAATCCAAGGAGTTCACCGCGCAGTTGGCCACCGGCGAGCACGCGGGCAAAGACGCGCAGGTGACCGTCACGGTCAAGTCGGTCAAGCAGCGCGAGCTGCCCGAGCCCGACGACGAGTTCGCCCAGTTGGCCAGCGAGTTCGACACCATCGAGGAGCTGCGGTCCAGCCTGCGCGAGCAGGTCGGCCAGACCAAGCGCGCGCAGCAGGCCGAAAGCATCCGCGACGCCGCGATCGACACGCTGCTCGAGCAGGTCGACATCCCGCTGCCCGAAGCGATCGTGAAGGCGCAGGTTGACAGCGCGCTGCACAACGCGCTGCACAGCCTCAACCACGACGAATCCAAGCTCGACGAGGTGCTCGCCCAGCAAGGGAAGTCGCGCGAGGAGTTCGAGACCGAGACGCGCGCCGCCGCCGAGACGGACGTCAAACGGCAGCTTTTGCTCGACGCGCTGGCCGACGAACTGCAGGTGCAGGTCGGCCAGGACGACTTGACCGAGCGGCTGGTCGCGACGTCGCGGCAGTACGGCATCGAGCCCCAGCAGCTGCTGGCCTACCTTCAGGAGAACAACCAGCTGCCGTCCATGTTCGCCGATGTGCGCCGGGCGCTGGCCATCGCCGAGGTGATCCGCGCGGCGACGGTCACCGACACCGCCGGAAACACCGTCGACACCGATGAGTTCTTCGGCAAGCGCGGCGAGCCCGACGCCGAAGAAGCCACGGAGGCTGACGCAGAGGAGTGACCGCGCGATGACGCTGTGAGCGAACGCGCCCCGTTTGAGGGGTGCGTGGCCGCGAAACGGCGGGCCCGGTTGGTTAGTGTCGGTGAAGACAGATCTGACAGAAAGCAGGTACCCCGGTCGTGACTGACATGCGTTCAAACTCGCAGGGTCTCAACCTCACGGACTCCGTCTATGAGCGCTTGCTGTCCGAGCGCATCATCTTCCTGGGTTCGGAGGTGAGCGACGAAATCGCCAATCGGCTGTGCGCGCAGATTCTGCTGCTCGCCGCCGAGGACTCCACCAAAGACATTTCGCTCTACATCAACTCGCCCGGCGGATCGATCAGCGCCGGCATGGCGATCTACGACACCATGGTCCTGGCGCCGTGCGACATCGCCACCTACGCGATGGGCATGGCCGCCTCGATGGGGGAGTTCCTGTTGGCGGCGGGCACCAAGGGCAAGCGCTACGCGCTGCCGCACGCCCGCATCCTGATGCACCAGCCGCTCGGCGGGGTGACCGGTAGCGCCGCCGACATCGCCATCCAGGCCGAGCAGTTCCACGTCATCAAGAAGGAGATGTTCCGGCTCAACGCGGAATTCACCGGCCAGTCGATCGAACGCATCGAGGCGGATTCTGACCGCGACCGCTGGTTCACCGCGCAGGAAGCCCTGGAGTACGGCTTCGTCGACCACATCATCACCCGCGCCGCCCACATCACCAATGGAGAAGCCCAGTGAACCCCGAAACCCAGCCTCAGGCGCGCTACATCCTGCCGTCGTTCATCGAGCACTCCAGCTTTGGTGTCAAGGAATCCAATCCTTACAACAAGCTGTTCGAGGAACGCATCATCTTCCTCGGCGTCCAGGTCGACGACGCGTCGGCGAACGACATCATGGCGCAGTTGCTGGTGCTCGAGTCGTTGGACCCCGACCGCGACATCACCATGTACATCAACTCGCCGGGTGGCGGATTCACCTCGCTGATGGCGATTTACGACACCATGCAGTACGTGCGGGCCGACATCCAGACCGTGTGCCTGGGGCAGGCCGCCTCGGCGGCCGCGGTGCTGCTGGCCGCCGGGACCCCGGGCAAGCGGATGGCGCTGCCCAACGCCCGGGTGCTGATCCACCAGCCTTCGCTGCAGGGCGTGATCCAGGGGCAGTTCTCCGATCTGGAAATCCAGGCCGCCGAGATCGAGCGGATGCGCACCCTCATGGAGACCACGCTGGCCCGCCACACCGGCAAGGACGCCGCGACGGTCCGCAAGGACACCGACCGCGACAAGATCCTGACCGCCGAAGAGGCCAAGGAGTACGGGATCATCGACACCGTGCTGGAGTACCGGAAGCTTTCCGCCCAGTCGGCGTAGCCCTTTTCGCCGAACGTGCACTCATTGCGAATTCTCGGCTGAATTTTCGCGCTCAGTGCACGCTCGGCGAAGATCCGCAATATTGGCCGGCCGCGTCCGGCAGCAGCCGCCGACGATGCGGGCCCCGGCCGCAATCCACTGCGAGGCCAGGTCCGCGCTGAAGCTCGGCCGCCCGGTCCACTTGTGCCGCACGGCATCCCAGCGTTCCCCGCTGTTCGGGTAGACGATGACGGGCTTGCCGATCTCCGACGCCGCCGCGACCGCGGGCAACACGTCGTCCGGCGCGCAGCAGTTGACCCCGACGGCCACGATCTCATCGACGCCGGCGGCCACCGCGAAGGCGTCGGCCAGCCGCTGTCCGGCGCGGGTCCGGTTCCCGTCGATGGTGTAGCTCAACCAGGCCGGCTTCCCGGCGGAGCGCACCAGGTCGACCAACGCTTCCGCCTCGTCGACGTCGGGCACGGTTTCGCACGCGAGCACGTCGGCCCCGGCGTCCGCCAGGATCTCCAGCCGCGGCCGGTGCCATCGCGCCAACGCCGCGACCGACAGCCCGTAGCGTCCCCGGTACTCCGAACCGTCGGCCAGGGCCGCGCCGTACGGCCCGACCGAGGCGGCGACGAAAAGGCCCGCAGGCCGGCCACCGGCCTCGTCCCGCGCGGCCTTCGCGAGCTCTACGCTGCGGCGCAACAGCCGGTCGGTGTCGCGTCGATCCAGCCCGCGTGCCGCGAAACCCTCGTACGACGCCTGGTAGCTGGCCGTCGTCGCGATCGTGGCCCCGCCGCGAAAGTAGGCGGCGTGGACGGCGACGATCTCGCGCGGGGCGTCCGCGAGCAGCCTGGCCGACCACAACCGGTCGGACAGGTCATGGCCGCGCGCTTCGAGCTCGGTGGCCAAGCCGCCATCGAGCAGCACGGTTCCGCTGGGCCAGGTGAAGCCCACGGCCAAACCCACGTGGCCACTGTAGGGTGATTTCGTGGGGGTCCGCCCAGGCCTCGTGTGATCGTTTTGGGTTGGTCGGCACCTCTGCCGGAGGCTGGATCGGGCGGCCGCCGGACTCGGTGGCATTACGACCGCGACACGCCAAAGACACGCAAAGCGCGTCTTTCGCGAGCGACGGGCACTGTGTGGCTATATCTTTCCTCCATACGGAAGCGGCAGGAACTCCCGCAAATACCATGGGCGCGATTCGGCGTTTATGGTCGCGGCGGGCCCGATCAAGCGGGTAGCGTCGGTGATTACATGCGGGGACAGGGAAGACCACGGCGAATAGGAAGTAGGCACTGACGCACCATGGCACGCATCGGAGACGGCGGGGACCTGCTGAAGTGCTCGTTCTGCGGGAAGAGCCAGAAGCAGGTCAAGAAACTCATTGCTGGCCCCGGTGTATACATCTGCGATGAGTGCATCGACCTCTGCAACGAGATCATCGAAGAGGAGCTCGCCGACGCCGACGACGTGAAGCTCGATGAGCTTCCCAAGCCGATCGAGATCCGCGAATTCCTCGAGGGCTACGTCATCGGGCAGGACACCGCCAAGCGGACGCTGGCTGTCGCGGTCTACAACCACTACAAGCGGATTCAGGCCGGCGAGAAGGGCCGGGACTCGCGGCACGAGCCGGTCGAGCTGACCAAGTCCAACATCCTGATGCTCGGACCCACCGGGTGCGGCAAGACCTACCTGGCCCAGACGCTCGCCAAGATGCTCAACGTCCCGTTCGCCATCGCCGACGCCACCGCCCTGACCGAGGCCGGCTACGTCGGTGAGGACGTCGAGAACATCCTGCTCAAGCTCATCCAGGCCGCCGACTACGACGTCAAGCGCGCCGAGACGGGCATCATCTACATCGACGAGGTCGACAAGATCGCCCGCAAGAGCGAGAACCCGTCGATCACCCGCGACGTCTCCGGGGAGGGCGTCCAGCAGGCCCTGCTGAAGATCCTGGAAGGCACCCAGGCGTCGGTTCCCCCGCAGGGCGGCCGCAAGCACCCGCACCAAGAGTTCATCCAGATCGACACCACCAACGTGCTGTTCATCGTCGCGGGGGCGTTTGCCGGCCTGGAGAAGATCATCTACGAGCGCGTCGGCAAGCGGGGCCTGGGCTTCGGTGCCGAGGTCCGCTCGAAGGCCGAGATCGACACCACCGACCACTTCGCCGATGTCATGCCGGAAGACTTGATCAAGTTCGGCCTGATTCCCGAATTCATCGGTCGGCTGCCGGTGGTCGCGTCGGTCACCAATCTGGACCGCGAGTCGCTGGTCAAGATCCTGTCCGAGCCGAAGAACGCTCTGGTCAAGCAGTACCTGCGGCTCTTCGAGATGGACGGCGTGGAGCTCGAGTTCACCGACGACGCCCTGGAGGCGATCGCGGATCAGGCGATCCACCGCGGCACCGGGGCACGTGGCCTGCGCGCCATCATGGAAGAGGTCCTGCTGCCGGTGATGTATGACATCCCCAGCCGCGACGACGTCGCCAAGGTCGTGGTGACCAAGGAGACGGTGCAGGACAACGTGTTGCCGACGATCGTGCCGCGCAAGCCGTCGCGCACCGAGCGCCGCGACAAGAGCGCCTAACTAGCCTGGCCGGCCCGGCCAGCGCGCTGGCGGACCGGCGCGCCGCCAAGCGGGCGCTGGTCGTCGGGTTCTATTTGATCTCTGTGCTGCAGGCGCTGGCGATGCCGGAAACGGCGGCGGCCAAACTCGGCGCCGCGAAACCGGGCATCCGGAGGCAGACACGGTATGAACGACGGTTGCTAACGCGCAAGACGTGACCAACGCCACAGTTTACCGAGCTACTCATCAGTAGACGGCGCTGACGTCGCGTTTTGGCTGCGAGCTCGGCCGAGATGACGCCTCAGAGACGGCCATGGCGATCGAAAATCAGTGCCATAATTGATACTTCCAGTGACATAAAACCGTCACGGCCGGAAAGTCAATTTCACGGGCGTAATCTAGTTTGCGCGCGGTGTCGGTGCGGTGAACAAAGTGGAGGGCAAAGACGTGGATCCGAACGGCAGCGGAGCCGGATCAGACTCACAGAACGGGGCTTCCCCGAACGGATCCGCCCGTCAGCGCCTCGAACAGGTCGTCATTCGCTTCGCCGGAGACTCCGGCGACGGCATGCAGCTCACCGGCGACCGGTTCACTTCCGAGGCAGCGCTTTTCGGAAACGACCTGGCGACACAGCCGAACTATCCCGCCGAGATCCGCGCCCCCGCAGGCACGCTGCCCGGCGTCTCGTCCTTCCAGATTCAGATCGCCGACTATGACATCCTGACCGCCGGCGACCGGCCCGACGTGCTCGTCGCGATGAATCCGGCCGCGCTCAAGGCCAACATCGGCGACCTGCCCCGCGGCGGCATGGTGATCGCGAACTCCGACGAGTTCACCAAGCGCAACCTGACCAAGGTCGGTTACGTCACCAACCCGCTCGAGACCGACGAGTTGTCCGACTACGTCGTGCATTCCGTCGCGATGACCACGCTGACGCTCGGCGCCGTCGAGACGATCGGCGCGACGAAGAAGGATGGCCAGCGCGCCAAGAACATGTTCGCGCTGGGCCTGCTGTCGTGGATGTACGGGCGGCCGATCGAAACCAGCGAAAAGTTCATTCGGGAGAAGTTCGCCCGCAAGCCCGAGGTCGCCGAGACCAACGTGCTGGCGCTGAAGGCCGGCTGGAATTACGGCGAGACGACCGAGGCGTTCGGCACCACCTACGAGGTGTCCCGGGCGACCCTGCCGTCGGGCGAATACCGCCAGATCTCGGGAAACACCGCGCTGGCGTACGGCATCGTCGCGGCCGGCCAGCTCGCGGACATCCCGGTCCTGCTCGGCAGCTACCCGATCACGCCGGCGTCCGACATCCTGCACGAGCTGTCCAAGCACAAGAACTTCAACGTGCTCACCTTCCAGGCCGAGGACGAAATCGGCGGCATCTGCGCGGCGATCGGCGCCTCGTATGGCGGCGCGCTGGGAGTGACCACCACGTCGGGGCCCGGCATTTCGCTCAAGTCCGAAGCGCTCGGGCTGGCCGTGATGACCGAACTGCCGTTGCTCGTCGTCGACGTGCAGCGCGGCGGGCCCTCGACCGGGCTGCCCACCAAGACCGAACAGGCCGACCTGCTACAGGCGCTGTACGGCCGCAACGGCGAGTCGCCCGTTGCGATCCTCGCGCCCCGGTCGCCGTCGGACTGCTTTGAAACGGCGCTCGAGGCGGCGCGCATCGCGGTCTCCTACCACACCCCGGTGATCGTGTTGTCCGACGGCGCGATCGCGAACGGGTCCGAGCCGTGGCGCATTCCGGACGTCAGCACGCTGCCGCGCATCACCCACGCCTTCGCCAAGCCGGACGAACCGTTCCAGCCTTACGCCCGCGACCCCGAGACGCTGGCGCGGCAGTTCGCCGTTCCGGGCACCCCGGGGCTCGAGCACCGCATCGGCGGTCTGGAAGCGGCGAACGGCTCGGGCAACATCTCCTACGAGCCGGTCAACCACGACCTGATGGTCCGGTTGCGCCAGGCCAAGATCGATGGCATCTCGGTTCCCGATCTGGAGGTCGACGATCCGACCGGCGATGCCGAGCTGCTGCTGATCGGGTGGGGCAGCTCGTATGGTCCGATCGGTGAGGCCTGTCGGCGCGCGCGGCGCAAGGGCATCAAGGTGGCGCACGCGCACTTGCGCTACCTCAACCCGTTCCCGGCGAACCTGGGCGAGGTGCTGCGGCGCTATCCGCAGGTGGTGGCGCCCGAAATGAACTTGGGCCAACTGGCGTTCGTGCTGCGCGGCAAGTACCTGGTGGACGTGCAGTCGGTCAGCAAGGTGCAGGGTGTTGCGTTCCTGGCCGACGAGATCGGCCGTGTCATCCGCGCCGCGCTGGGCGGCACACTGGCCGAAGTCGAGAACGACAAGACGATGGTCGCCAGAATGGCGGCGGCAACGGTTGGGGCCAGCGCATGATCCGCGCCGGCGCCAATGCAGAGCGAAGCGATGAGGAGGAGCGGCGCTCGTGACTGACCTGATCGGCAACTTGGCGGGCAAAGACCTCGGTGTGACCGCGAAGTTGACCAAGAACGACGGGGTCCCCACGTTGTCTGCGGAGGACCAGCCCCAGAAGTCCAAGGACTTCACCAGCGACCAAGAGGTGCGCTGGTGCCCGGGCTGCGGGGACTACGTCATCCTCAACACCATCCGCAACTTCCTGCCCGACCTCGGGTTGCGGCGCGAGAACATCGTGTTCATCAGCGGCATCGGCTGCTCGAGTCGCTTCCCGTATTACCTCGAGACCTACGGTTTCCACTCGATCCACGGCCGTGCGCCGGCGATCGCCACCGGACTGGCGCTGGCTCGCGAGGACCTGTCGGTGTGGGTGGTCACTGGTGACGGCGACGCGTTGTCGATCGGCGGCAACCACCTGATCCACGCGCTGCGCCGCAACGTCAACATCACCATCCTGCTGTTCAACAACCGGATCTACGGGCTGACCAAGGGGCAGTACTCGCCCACCTCGGAGGTTGGCAAGGTCACGAAGTCGACCCCGATGGGGTCGCTGGACCACCCGTTCAACCCGGTGTCGTTGGCCCTGGGCGCCGAGGCGACCTTCGTCGGGCGCGCTTTGGACTCCGATCGCAACGGCCTGACCGAGGTGCTGCGCGCCGCCGCCGGGCACCGGGGCGCCGCCGTCGTCGAAATCCTGCAAGACTGCCCGATCTTCAACGACGGCTCGTTCGACGCGCTCCGTAAGGAAGGCGCCGAGGAGCGGGTCATCAACGTCCGTCACGGTGAGCCAATTGTGTTCGGCGCCAACGGTGAATACTGCGTGGTGAAGTCCGGGTTCGGCCTGGAGGTGGCCAAGACCGCCGACGTGTCCGTCGACGAGATCGTGGTGCACGACGCGCACAGCGACAACTCGGCCTACGCCTTCGCCCTGTCGCGGCTGTCGGATCAGAACCTCGAGCACACCGTGTTGGGCATCTTCCGCAATGTCAGCAGGCCCACCTACGACGACGCGGCGCGCTCGCAGATTCAGGCGGCCCAGTCGGCGAAGCCGTTCGACTCCGCGGCGCTGCAATCGCTGTTGCGCGGCCGCGACACCTGGTCCGTCGACTGACGTGGCCGAGCAGGTGCCCGACACAACAATGTCACTGGCGGGGGTCGTGCTGGCCGGTGGCGAGTCGCGGCGAATGGGCCGCGACAAGGCGACCCTGCCGGGTCCCGGCGGGGCCGCCACGTTGCTCGAGCACGTGGTCGGGGTCGTGTCCCAGCGTTGCGACTCGGTTTTCGTGATGGCCGCGCCGGGGCAACCGCTGCCCGAGGTGCAGGCGCGGGTGCTTCGCGACGAGGTGCGTGGTCAGGGCCCGCTGCCGGCGACCGGAGCCGGCCTGCGGGCCGCGGCGGAAACCGGCGCCCGGTACGCCTTCGTCTGCGCCGTCGACATGCCGCTGCTGTCAGCGGGTTTGATCGACGACCTGACCGGGCTGGCCGCCGAGACCAACGCCGAAATCGTGCTGCCGTGGGACGGTCGCAGCCACTACCTCGCCGCGGTGTACCGCACCGATCTGGCCGGGCGGATCGACGGCCTTGTCGCGGCCGGGGCCCGCTCGATGCGAGCGTTGATCGACGCCTCCGACGCCCAGCAGATCGTGCTGCCGGAATCGCGTTTCCTTGCCAACGTCAACTCGGAGAGCGACCTGCGCGCTCTCGCGCAGCTGCAGGCCTGACACTTAATCCGCCGTACTAATCGGTGCGGCGGAATCTCTTCACAAATCCCCTCCACGCATCGGCGCTCTGTCGTGATCCGTTGGGGCAAAGTCGCGTTGAGGATCCTCGAGCCGATTCGACTGCCTAAGATCTCGGCGGTCCCGGCGCTCAGCTCCCTGGTTTTTTCGTGAAACATCTTGTCTCCGTGCGTGATTACACTAAAGCCGTTGTCCGGCAACATAATCCTCGACATCCAAAGCGGACCGGCGCGAGTAGATTGGCGAATAGCGATGTGGGGCAGGGTAATTCAACATAACGTTACCGTTTTTCGTCCATCGGGCGTGGCGGCTGGAGAAACGGCGGAGGTATGCGGTACGCTGCGCCGCCCAGGCGTGAGCGCGGCAGATCCCTTGTAGCCGCGGCAAATCGGCGACGGTGCCCAAATAAACGTGCGCCAGCTCACAAAATGCGCGTGATTAGCCTCACCATTTGTTTGCGGATCCGACGGGCCTGCCCGCGGCGAAAATTTCACTGTGACCTGCGTAAATACACCTGCTATCGCGGCGTGATCGCGTCGTTATCGAAACGAGATCAGCGATTTCCGAAGATGACGAACGCTTCGGCGTTCTCTACGGTCCCTGTTAGCCCGCAACGGGTTACGAAAAAGTAATCAACAAAATTGAATCCACATACCCGCGTGTGAGCGGCGCCACGGACGGCGAGAGCCCGACCGTGGGCGGTGGGTGACAACCCGCCGGGCATACCTGGCCCGCCGCTGTCGTGCCTGACCCAGACGGCACGTTCCAAAGCAGGCATTCAAACCAACGCTTTCAGCCCACCTGCGTGGGCTTGTTTTGGCGCGCGCGCAGCGAAAGGAAAGATATTGAAGAACGTCCGCAAGACGCTCATTCTTGCCGCGGTCACGGGCACGCTCGTGACCATCCCGTCGGCCACCGCCCACGCAGACGAAGCGGTGGGCTTCGACCCGAACTTGCCGGCCGCCGGCCCGGAGCTTCCCGCCCCTGACGCGCCCGCCCCTGACGCGCCTCCGGCTCCGGACGCCGAGCTGCCGCCGGCTCCGGACGCCCCTGCGCCTCCGGCCCCGGACGCCCCGCCGGCTCCGGACGCGCCGCCGGCCCCCGCGGGGTTCGACCCGAACGTTCCGCCTCCCGGCCCGGACGTCCCGCCGCCGCCGGCCCCGCGGGCGTACAGCGTCAACTGGGACGCCATCGCGCAGTGCGAATCGGGCGGCAACTGGGGCATCAGCACCGGTAACGGCTTCTCCGGTGGTCTGCAGTTCACCCCGAGCACCTGGCGCTCCAACGGCGGCAGCGGCTCGCCGGCCGGCGCCAGCCGCGAAGAGCAGATCCGCGTCGCCGAGAACGTGCTGCATTCGCAGGGCATCGGCGCGTGGCCGGTGTGCGGGCGCCGCGGCTGATCGACCGCTTCCCGCATACGTATAAGCCGTACAGATAAGGAGTGCCGGGCCCAGTGCCCGGCACTCCTTCGCTCCAGCCGTCGCCAACTGCGTCGGGTAGCGTCGGGCCCGTGACCGCAACGCCGCGCGAATTCGACATTGTGCTGTACGGGGCGACCGGCTTCGTCGGGAAGCTCACCGCCGAATACCTGGCCAGCTCGGCGCCGGACAAACGGATCGCGCTGGCCGGCAGGTCGACCGATCGGCTGCGTGCGGTCCGCGACACGCTCGGCGACACGGCGCGGTCATGGCCCGTCCTGAACGCGGATGCCTCATCGCCCTCGACACTCGACGAGATGGCGGCGCGCACCCAGGTCGTCATCACGACGGTCGGCCCCTACACCCGCTACGGGTTGCCACTGGTGGCCGCCTGCGCGGCGGCCGGCACCGACTACGCCGACCTGACCGGTGAGGCGATGTTCGTCCGCGACAGCATCGACCAGTTCCACAAGCAGGCCGCGGATACCGGCGCCCGCATCGTGCATGCGTGTGGATTCGATTCCGTCCCGTCAGACCTCAGCGTCTATGCGCTGTACCGCGCGGCCCGCGATGACGGCGCCGGCGAACTCGCCGACACCGACCTGGTGGTCCGTTCCTTCTCCGGCGGGGTGTCCGGCGGCACCGTCGCGTCCATGTTGGAGGTGCTGGACACCGCCTCCCGCGATCCCGAGGCCCGCCGCCAGCTCGCCGACCCGTACACGCTCAGCAGCGACCGCGCCGCCGAACCCGACATCGGCCCGCAGCCCGACCTGCCCTGGCGCCGAGGTCGGCGGATCGCGCCGGAACTGAACGGGCTGTGGACCGCGGGCTTCGTCATGGCGCCCTACAACACCCGGATCGTGCGGCGCAGCAACGCGCTGCTGGACTGGGCTTACGGCCGCCAGTTGCGGTACAGCGAAAGCATGAGCCTGGGCTCGTCGCCGATCGCGCCGGTCGCCTCCGCCGTGGTGGGCGGGGTCGGCGCGGCAACCTTCGGCTTGGGCAGCCGGTTCTTCCGGCTGCTGCCGCGCCGGCTGGTGGAACGCATCGTGCCCAAACCCGGCACCGGCCCGAGCGAGGCCGCCCGGGAGCGCGGCTACTACCGCGTCGAGACGTACACCACGACGAGCACCGGCGCCCGCTACGTGGCGCGCATGGAGCAGCGCGGCGATCCCGGCTACAAAGCGACCTCGGTGCTGTTGGGGGAGTGCGGCATGGCGCTGGCATTCGACCGCGACAAGCTCCCGGACCTGCACGGCGTCCTCACACCCGCGGCCGCGATGGGCGACGCGCTGCTGGACCGCTTCCCCGCCGCGGGTGTGTCCTTGCAGGTTGACCGGCTCGCGGGGTGACCCGGGTCACGGTTCGGGCACTTACACGAGGGTAAACGGCGCTCCCTAGAATTGACGGGTGACCGCCAGCCGCAGCCCCGCCACCGACCTGCCCAAGTCGTGGGATCCCGCTGCGGCCGAGAGCGCGATCTACCAGAAGTGGGTCGACGCCGGATACTTCGCGGCGGACCCGGCCAGCGCCAAGCCCGGCTATTCGATCGTGCTGCCGCCGCCGAACGTGACCGGCAGCCTGCACATGGGTCATGCGCTCGAACACACCATGATGGACGCCCTGACCCGCCGCAAGCGGATGCAGGGATACGAGGTGTTGTGGCAGCCGGGCATGGATCACGCCGGAATCGCCACGCAGAGCGTGGTGGAAAAGCAGCTCGCGGTCGACGGCAAGACCAAAGAGGACTTGGGCCGGGAGCTGTTCGTCGAGAAGGTCTGGGACTGGAAGCGCGAGTCCGGCGGCGCCATCGGCGGCCAGATGCGCCGGCTCGGCGACGGGGTGGACTGGAGCCGCGACCGCTTCACCATGGACGAGGGGCTGTCGCGGGCGGTCCGCACGATCTTCAAGCGGCTCTACGACGCCGGCCTGATCTATCGGGCCGAGCGGCTGGTCAACTGGTCGCCGATCCTCGAAACGGCGATCTCGGACATCGAGGTCGACTACCTCGACGTCGAGGGCGAGCTGGTGTCGTTCCGGTACGGCTCGCTCGACGACGCGCAGCCGCACATCGTGGTCGCCACCACCCGGGTCGAGACGATGCTGGGCGACACCGCCATCGCCGTGCACCCGGACGACGAGCGCTATCGCCACCTGGTCGGCACCACGCTGCCGCACCCGTTTGTAGACCGGCAGCTCGTCATCGTCGCCGACGAGCACGTCGACCCCGAATTCGGCACCGGCGCAGTCAAAGTCACGCCCGCACATGACCCCAACGACTTCGAGATCGGGCTGCGGCACGGGTTGCCGATGATCTCGATCCTGGACACCAAGGGCCGGATCGTCGACACCGCAACGCAATTCGACGGCATGGACCGCTTCGAGGCCCGGATCGCGGTGCGCGAGGCGCTGGCCGCCGAGGGCCGCATCGTGGAGGAGAAGCGCCCGTACCTGCACAGCGTCGGACACTCGGAGCGCAGCGGCGAACCTATCGAGCCGCGGCTGTCGCTGCAGTGGTTTGTTCGGGTGGAGACGCTGGCCAAGGCGGCCGGCGACGCGGTGCGCAACGGCGACACCGTGATCCACCCCGCGAGCATGGAGCCGCGCTGGTTCGCTTGGGTCGACGACATGCGCGATTGGACGATCTCGCGGCAGCTGTGGTGGGGCCACCGCATCCCGATCTGGTACGGCCCCGACGGCGAACAGCGCTGCGTGGGTCCCGACGAAACGCCACCAGAAGGCTGGGAACAGGACCCCGACGTCCTGGACACCTGGTTCTCCTCGGCGCTGTGGCCGTTTTCCACCCTGGGCTGGCCGGAGAAAACCCCCGAGCTCGAAAAGTTCTATCCGACAAGCGTTCTGGTGACCGGCTACGACATCTTGTTCTTCTGGGTGGCCCGGATGATGATGTTCGGCACCTTTGTCGGCGACGACGACGCCATCACCCTGGACGGCCGCCGCGGCCCGCAGGTGCCGTTCACCGATGTCTTCCTGCACGGGCTGATCCGCGACGAGTCCGGCCGCAAGATGAGCAAGTCCAAGGGCAACGTCATCGACCCGCTGGACTGGGTGGAGCTCTTCGGCGCCGACGCCCTGCGGTTCACGCTGGCCCGCGGCGCCAGCCCCGGCGGTGACCTGGCGATCGGCGAGGACCACGTCCGCGCGTCGCGCAATTTCTGCACCAAGCTGTTCAACGCCACCCGCTACGCGCTGCTCAACGGCGCGCGGCTGGCCCCGCTGCCCCCGGCGGCGCAACTCACCGATGCCGACCGCTGGATCCTCGGGCGGCTGGAAGAGGTTCGCGCTGAGGTCGATTCGGCGTTCGACAACTACGAGTTCAGCCGCGCCTGCGAGGCGCTCTACCACTTCGCCTGGGACGAATTCTGCGACTGGTACCTGGAATTGGCCAAGACGCAACTGGCCGAGGGGATCACGCACACCACGGCCGTGCTGGCGGCGACGCTGGACACCCTGCTGCGGCTGCTGCACCCGGTGATCCCCTTCATCACCGAAGCCCTGTGGCAGGCGCTGACCGACAGCGAGACCCTGGTGATCGCCGACTGGCCGCAACCGTCCGGGATCACGCTGGATCAGGTTGCTGCACAACGGATTACCGACATGCAGAAGCTGGTGACCGAGGTGCGCCGGTTCCGCAGCGACCAAGGCCTGGCGGACCGGCAGAAGGTGCCCGCCCGCATGACCGGTGTCGACGAATCGGATCTGAGCACCCAGGTCAGCGCGGTGACCTCGCTGGCGTGGCTCACCGCCGCCGACCCGGAGTTTCGCCCGTCGGCGTCGGTGGAAGTGCGGCTCAGCGGCGGCACCGTCGTCGTCGAGCTCGACACCTCCGGCACCATCGACGTCGACGCCGAACGTCGCAGGCTGGAAAAGGATCTCGCCGCGGCGCACAAGGAGCTGGCGTCGACCACCGCCAAACTGGCCAACGAGGATTTCCTGGGCAAGGCCCCGCAAAACGTGGTCGACAAGATCCGGGACCGCCAACGCCTGGCCCAGGAGGAGACCGAGCGGATCAACGCGCGGTTAGCCGGGCTGCAATGACGGAGCCGCCCGAGTGGGCTGAGGATCCCGAAGTTCCCGGCGCCATTCCCACGCCGGATCCCACCCCGGACGAGATCGCTTCCCTGTTGCAGGTCGAGCATCTGCTGGACCAGCGCTGGCCCGAGACCAAGATCGAACCGAGCCTGACCCGGATCAGCGCACTGCTGGACCTATTGGGTTCACCGCAGCTGGCCTACCCGTCCATCCATGTCGCGGGCACCAACGGCAAGACCTCGGTGGCCCGCATGATCGACGCGCTGATCACCGCGCTGCACCGGCGCACCGGGCGCACCACCAGCCCCCACCTGCAATCGGCGGTCGAACGCATCTCGATCGATGCCAAACCGATCAGCCCGGCGCAGTACGTGGCGACGTACCGCGAGATCGAGCCGTTCGTGCAGATGGTCGACGCGCAATCACAGGCTGGCGTTTTCGGGAAGGCTGGACCGCGACTGAGCAAGTTCGAGGTGCTGACCGCGATGGCCTTCGCCGCCTTCGCCGACGCCCCCGTCGACGTCGCCGTAGTCGAGGTGGGGATGGGCGGGCGCTGGGACGCCACCAACGTGATCAACGCCCCCGTGGCGGCCATCACCCCGATCGCCATCGACCACGTCGACTATCTGGGCGACGACCTCGCCGGCATCGCGGGGGAAAAGGCCGGCATCATCACCCAGGCTCCCGAGGGCGCACCCGACACGGTCGCGGTCATCGCCCGCCAGGCGCCCGAAGCGATGGAAGTGTTGCTGGCCCAGACCGTGCGGGCCGATGCCGCGGTGGCCCGCGAGGATTCGGAGTTCGCCGTGTTGGGCCGCCAGGTCGCCATCGGCGGGCAGGTGCTGCAGCTGCAGGGGCTGGGCGGGGTGTACTCCGACGTCTACCTGCCGCTGCACGGAGAACACCAGGCGCACAACGCGGCGCTGGCGCTGGCCGCTGTCGAGGCCTTCTTCGGGGCCGGCGCGCAGCGTCAACTCGACGTCGAGGCGGTTCGCGCGGGCTTCGCCGGGGTGGTCAGCCCCGGCCGGCTGGAGCGGATGCGCAGCACGCCCACCGTGTTCATCGACGCCGCGCACAATCCCGCCGGTGCGGCCGCGCTGGCGCAGACGCTGGCCGGCGAATTCGACTTCCGCTACCTGGTCGGGGTGCTCAGCGTGCTCGCCGACAAGGACGTCGACGGCATCCTCGCCGCCCTGCAACCGGTCTTCGACGCCGTCGTGGTCACCCACAACGGGTCCCCGCGGGCGCTCGACGTCGAATCGCTGGCCCTGGCGGCGCGCGAGACATTCGGGCCCGACCGGGTGAGCACCGCCGAGAACCTGCGCGACGCCATCGACGTCGCGACAGCGCTGGTCGATGACGCCGCGCTCGACGGGCAGGCCGAGGACTTCTCGGGGACCGGCATCGTCATCACCGGCTCGGTCGTCACCGCCGGCGCGGCGCGGACCCTGTTCGGACGTGATCCGCAGTGACCCGACCCGACTCACCCGAGAACCCCGAGGAGTCGCCCCCGACGGGGCCGGCGGACCCCTGGCGCAGCTTCGGCGCGGTGATGGCCCTGACGCTGTTTCTGGAAGCGATCGTGGTGCTGCTGGCGATCCCGGTGGTGGGCGCGGTCGGCGGCGGACTGACGACGGCGTCGCTGACCTACCTGATCGGCCTGGCCGTCCTGCTGATCCTGATGGGCGGGGTGCAGCGCAAACCCTGGGCCATCTGGGCCAACCTCGGCGTGCAGGTGATCCTGCTCGCCGGGTTCGCCGTCTATCCGGGGGTGGGCTTCATCGGCGTGCTGTTCGCCGGGCTATGGGGCTTGATCGCCTACTTCCGGGCCGAGGTTCGCCGCAGACAGGGGTAGACCGGCGGCAAGGACAAGCTCTGACCCGCCGCGTACGCACCTGGTTATGTACGCTGTCCGCCGTGACCGAACGGACATTGGTACTGATCAAGCCGGACGGCGTCCAGCGACAGCTGGTGGGGGAGATCATCGGCCGGATCGAGCGAAAAGGCCTCACCCTCGCCGCGCTGGAACTCCGGCACGTCAGCCAAGATCTCGCCGCCCAGCATTACGCGGAGCACGAGGGCAAGCCCTTCTTCGAGTCGTTGCTGGAGTTCATCACCTCGGGGCCGGTGGTGGCGGCCATCGTGGAGGGGCCGCGGGCGATCGCGGCGTTCCGGCAGCTCGCGGGCGGTACCGACCCGGTCGAGAAGGCGGTCCCGGGCACGATCCGGGGCGATTTCGGGCTGGAGACGCAATTCAATCTGGTGCACGGCTCGGATTCGATCGAGTCGGCCAAGCGAGAAATCGGGCTCTGGTTTCCCGGCGCCTAGAGCTGCGGCGATAGGTTCCGCGGCGCGGTGCTGACCGGGTTTGCCCGGCCGGGGTTCCTCAGGTGTGGGTTGGCCGCCGACGTGATGTGGGATACTGATCTCGGGTGAACGTCGCCGGACCGGCGTCAGACACCCGAATGAAGACTTAGACAAGCGCGACCATAGCCCCGTCGCCTTGGTTCGCTGCATGTCAGGCCGTCATTCAGCACGGCGCCGAGTGGGTTCTAACCTGAGCCGCTCGGGGCGAGACCATCACAAGCCCGGGAGAAGTGACCCGGGCCAATAGCGAAGCCCTCGCGTGGCCGCGTCGCAACGACGCGCCCGGGGGCTTGAGGAGAATACGTGGTAGACGGTGCACCAACTGCAGACCCATCAGAAGAATCGACCCGGCCCGAGGAGCTGCCCGACCGGTTGAGGGTCCATTCGCTGGCCCGAACGCTGGGAACCACCAGCAAACGGGTGTTGGACGCGCTCAGCGAGCTGGACGGGCGGATTCGCAGCGCGCATTCCACCGTGGACCGCGCCGACGCGGTGCGGGTGCGTGACCTGCTGGCCGCCCAGCCCCCGGAGACTCAGGAGGATGCCGGCGCGGCCGCCGGAGCCGACGCCGGCGAACCCGAGTCCCGGCTGCTGCTGGAAACCCCCGACAACGCCGCCGAGCGTCCGCATTACATGCCGCTGTTCGTCGCGCCGCAGCCGCTGGACAGCGACGACGACAGCGGCACCGACGAGGATGCCGACTCCGACGATTCCGACGGCGACGACGACGAGCAGGCCGACCGGCCGTCGAACCGGCGGCGCCGTCGCGGCCGCCGCGGGCGCGGCCGTGGACGCGGCGAGCAGGGCGGTCCCGAGGGCCAGAACGACGGCGGTGACGACGACGAGCCGCAGGGCCGGGGCAAGAAAGCCGCCCAGTCCGAAGCCGGCGATTCCGACGACGCCGACGACGAGGACTCCGACGACGCTGACGACTCCGACGGCGGTGACGACGGTTCGGCGGACGGTGGCAACCGCCGCCGCCGCCGGCGCCGGCGGCGCAAATCCGGATCGGGCGACGACAACGACGAGGCGCCCTCGCCCGACGACCCGCCCAACACGGTCGTGCACGAGCGGTCGCCCCGCAGCGGCAAGAACGGCGGCGACGGCGGCAACTCGAGCAACGAGATCAAAGGCATCGACGGCTCGACTCGGCTGGAGGCCAAGCGGCAACGGCGCCGAGACGGCCGTGACGCCGGGCGGCGCCGCCCCCCGGTGCTGACCGAGGCCGAGTTCTTGGCCCGCCGCGAGGCCGTCGAACGCGTCATGGTCGTCCGCGACCGGGTCCGCAGCGAGCCGCCACACCAGGGTTCGCGGTACACCCAGATCGCGGTGCTCGAGGACGGCATCGTCGTCGAGCACTTCGTCACCTCGGCCGCGTCGGCCTCGTTGGTCGGCAACATCTACCTCGGCATCGTGCAGAACGTGCTGCCCTCGATGGAGGCGGCGTTCGTCGACATCGGTCGCGGCCGCAACGGCGTGCTCTACGCCGGCGAGGTCAACTGGGAAGCGGCCGGGCTGGGTGGATCCGACCGCAAGATCGAACAAGCGCTCAAGCCCGGCGACTACGTCGTCGTTCAGGTCAGCAAGGACCCGGTCGGGCACAAGGGCGCGCGGCTCACCACGCAGGTGTCGCTGGCGGGCCGCTACCTGGTCTACGTGCCCGGCGCGTCGTCGACAGGGATCAGCCGCAAGCTGCCCGACACCGAGCGCCAGCGGCTCAAGGAGATCCTGCGCGAGGTCGTGCCGTCCGACGCGGGGGTGATCATCCGGACCGCGTCCGAGGGCGTGAAAGAAGAAGACATCCGCAACGACGTCACCCGCCTGCAGGAGCGCTGGAAACAGATCGAGGCCAAGGCGATCGAGATCAAGGAGAAGGCCGCCGGTGCCGCGGTGGCCCTCTACGAAGAGCCCGACGTGCTGGTCAAGGTCATCCGCGACTTGTTCAACGAAGACTTCGCCGGCCTGGTGGTCTCCGGTGACGAGGCCTGGAACACCATCAACGAATACGTGAATTCCGTTGCGCCCGACTTGGTTTCGAAGCTGAGCAAACACGAGCCACCCGCCGGGCCGGACGGGTCGGCGGGGCCGGACGTGTTCGCCGTGCACCGGATCGACGAACAGCTGGCGAAGGCGATGGACCGGAAGGTCTGGCTGCCCTCGGGCGGCACCCTGGTGATCGACCGGACCGAGGCGATGACCGTGGTCGACGTCAACACCGGCAAGTTCACCGGGTCCGGCGGTAACCTCGAGCAGACGGTCACCAAGAACAACCTCGAGGCGGCCGAGGAGATCGTGCGCCAACTGCGGCTGCGCGACATCGGCGGCATCGTCGTTATCGACTTCATCGACATGGTGCTCGAATCCAACCGCGATCTGGTGCTGCGCCGGCTCACCGAGGCGCTGGCCCGTGACCGCACGCGCCATCAGGTGTCCGAGGTCACCTCGCTCGGTTTGGTGCAGCTGACCCGTAAGCGGTTGGGCACCGGGCTGGTCGAGGCCTTCTCGACGTCGTGCCCGAACTGCGGCGGCCGCGGCATCTTGCTGCACGCCGACCCGGTGGATTCGGCCCCGTCGAACGGCCGCAAGTCCGAGTCCGGGGGCCGGCGCGGCCGGCGCAAGAAGAACAAGGCCGAGGAGCCGGTTGTGGCCAAGGTGCCCGCCCACGCTCCGGGCGAACACCCGATGTTCAAGGCGATGGCGGCCGGCTCGTCCACGCAGGCGCCATCCGACGACGACGAATCCGACGAGGCCACCGAGGAAGCCACCGACGAGTTCGAGCCGAAGAAGGCGACGCGCGACGAGGACGTCGCCGACACCGACCAGGAGGACTTCGACGACTCGGACGACGAGGACTCGGACGACGATGAATCGGATGACGAGGACTCGGACGACGATTCCGATGACGACTCGGATGACGATTCGGACGACGATGACCTCGATGACGAGGAAGACCTGGGCGACGATGACGAGGATCTCGAGCTAGAAGACGACGACCTGGACACCGAGGACTCCGACGATTCCGACGACTCCGAGGATTCCGAGGCCGGGCAGGGCTCGGCGGCGGCGGACCAGGGGGGTCCGGCCGCCGGTCGGCCCCGGCGCCGACGTGCGGCGGGCAGGCCCGCCGGACCGCCGATCCACGCGGACTGAGCGCCAAAGCCCGGTGGTGTCCGGTTTGACCCTGTAGCCGCTGGTCACGTACCCTTGGACAGTTGTCGTCAGGCCGGGCGACTAAGCTTTGCCGGCGGCAGCGGGACTCCCGTGAATCGGCGCAGGCCCGCAACCCAGACCCACCACGTGCACCGCGGCTGGTTCGCGCGCGACGCGCCGAGCAGCGGTTAGAAGAAGGAGCAGAGCAACGATGGCGACCTACGCAATCGTCAAGACGGGCGGCAAGCAGTACAAGGTCGCCGTCGGGGACGTGGTCAAGGTCGAGAAGCTCGAGTCTGAGCCGGGTTCGAACGTGTCGCTGCCGGTCGCACTGGTGGTGGACGGCGCCAAGGTGACCACCGATGCGGCCGCGCTGGCCAAGGTCGCGGTCACCGGCGAGGTGCTCGAGCACACCAAGGGCCCCAAGATCCGTATCCACAAGTTCCGGAACAAGACCGGCTACCACAAGCGTCAGGGACACCGTCAGCAGCTGACGGTCCTGAAGGTCACCGGCATCAAGTGACGAGCCGTCAGGCGAAGAACAGACAGCACTGAGTAAAGGACGACGCAATGGCACACAAGAAGGGCGCTTCCAGCTCGCGCAACGGTCGCGATTCCGCCGCACAGCGGCTGGGTGTGAAGCGATTCGGCGGCCAGGTCGTCAAGGCCGGCGAAATCATCGTCCGTCAGCGCGGCACCAAGTTCCACCCGGGTGTCGGTGTCGGGCGCGGCGGTGACGACACCTTGTTCGCCAAGGAAGCCGGCGCCGTCGAATTCGGAATCAAGCGCGGGCGCAAGACCGTCAACATCGTCGCGGCCGGGCAAACCACCGACTGAGCGCCGCGAGCGTGCACCCACTGCGATAATTCGAGGCAATTCTCGCAGTACCCGCACGTTCGGCGAGCGAGACGGGTGAGAGGACCCACAATGCCTCGGTTCGTCGACCGCGTCGTCATCCATGCGCGCGCCGGTTCCGGGGGCAACGGCTGCGCCTCGGTCCACCGCGAGAAGTTCAAGCCGCTCGGCGGCCCCGACGGCGGCAATGGCGGCCGCGGCGGCAGCATCGTCTTCGTCGTCGATCCGCAGGTCCACACCCTGCTGGACTTTCATTTCCATCCCCATGTCACCGCGCCCTCGGGCAAGCAGGGGATGGGCAGCAACCGCGACGGCGCCGCCGGTGCCGATCTGGAAGTCAAAGTTCCCGACGGAACCGTCGTCCTCGACGACAACGGCAGGCTGCTGGCCGACCTGGTCGGCGCGGGCACCCGCTTCGAAGCCGCCGCCGGTGGCCGCGGCGGGCTGGGCAACGCCGCGCTCGCCTCGCGCGCGCGCAAGGCCCCCGGCTTTGCGCTGCTGGGCGAGCAGGGCGAGACCCGCGACCTGACGCTGGAACTCAAGACCGTCGCCGATGCCGGCCTGATCGGTTTTCCGTCGGCCGGCAAGTCGTCGCTGGTGTCCACCATCTCGGCGGCCAAACCCAAGATCGCCGACTACCCGTTCACCACGCTGGTGCCCAATCTCGGGGTGGTGTCGGCCGGTGAGCACACCTTCACCGTCGCCGACGTTCCCGGCCTCATCCCCGGCGCCTCGCAGGGCCGCGGACTGGGCCTGGACTTCCTGCGGCACATCGAGCGATGCGCGGTGCTGGTGCATGTCGTGGATTGCGCCACCGCGGAGCCGGGCCGGGACCCGATCTCCGATATCGACGCGCTGGAGGCCGAACTCGCCGCGTATACACCCACGCTGCGAGGGGATGCGACGTTGGGTGATCTCGCCGAGCGGCCCCGCGCGGTGGTGCTCAACAAGATCGACCTTCCCGAGGCACGCGAGCTCGCCGAATTCGTCCTCGACGAGGTCGCCGAGCGCGGCTGGCCGGTGTTCCTGGTGTCCACGGTCGCGCGAGAAGGTTTGCAGCCATTGATCTTCGGGCTGTGGAAGATGATCTCGGAACACAAGGCCGCCCAACCGGAGATCGTGCCGCGCCGTCCGGTGATCCGTCCGGTCCCGGTCGACGACAGCGGGTTTCGGGTGGAAGCGGATCCCGAGCAGCCGGGCGCTTTCGTGGTCAGCGGCGCGCGGCCCGAACGCTGGGTGCGTCAGACCAACTTCGACAACGACGAGGCCGTGGGCTATCTCGGCGACCGCCTGGCGCGCCTCGGGGTCGAAGAGGAACTGCTGCGGCTGGGTGCGCGCCCGGGGTGCGAGGTGACCATCGGCGACATGACGTTCGATTGGGAGCCGCAAACACCTGCGGGACAACAGGTTGCGCTTTCGGGCCGGGGAACCGACGCGCGCCTCGAGCGTAGCGAGCGTGTCGGCGCCGCGGAGCGCAAGGCCGCCCGGCGCCAGCGCCGCGCCGGCGACGATGCAGAGCGCCGCGATGCGGAGGAGCGGCGCAGAACCAAAGAACGCGGCGAGGAGCCGTGAGCCCCCATCGCGACGCCATCCGCAACGCTCGCAGCCTGGTGGTCAAGGTGGGTACCAACGCGTTGACCACCGAGGCCGGAGTGTTCGACGCCGGCCGACTGGCCGGCCTCGCCGACGCGATCGAGGCCCGGATGAAGGCGGGCACCGACGTCGTGATCGTGTCCTCCGGTGCCATCGCCGCCGGCATCGAGCCGCTCGGATTGTCGCGTCGCCCCAGGGATCTGGCGACCAAGCAGGCCGCCGCCAGCGTCGGTCAGGTGGCGCTGGTGAATTCGTGGAGCGCCGCGTTCGGCCGCTACGGCCGCACGGTCGGGCAGGTGCTGCTGAGCGCTCACGACATCTCGATGCGCGCCCAGCACACCAACGCCCAGCGCACGCTGGATCGGCTGCGGGCACTGCATGCGGTGGCGATCGTCAACGAAAACGACACGGTGGCCACTAACGAGATCCGGTTCGGCGACAACGACCGGCTTTCGGCGCTGGTGGCGCACCTGGTCGGCGCCGAGGCGCTGGTGTTGTTGTCCGACATCGACGGGCTGTATGACTCCGATCCACGCAAAACCCAAGGCGCGCAGTTCATTCCGGAGGTTTCGGGTTCGGTGGACCTGGTCGGCGTGATCGCCGGGCCCGGCAGCGACTTGGGCACCGGCGGCATGACCTCCAAGATGTCGTCGGCGCTGCTGGCCGCCGACGCCGGTGTGCCGGTGCTGCTGGCCGCCGCCGCCGACGCCTCGACCGCGCTCACTGATGCCTCCGTCGGCACGGTGTTCGCCGCGCGGCCCGCGCGGATGTCGGCGCGGCGGTTCTGGGTGCGGTACGCCGCCGAGGCGGCCGGTGCGCTGACCCTCGACGAAGGGGCGGTGCGCGCGGTCGTCGGGCAGCGCCGCTCGCTGCTTCCGGCGGGAATCACCGCGGTGTCCGGCCGGTTCTTCGGCGGCGACGTCGTCGAATTGCGTGGGCCGGACGCGGCGATGGTGGCTCGCGGCGTGGTCGCCTACGACGCGACGGAGCTGCTCACCATGATGGGGCGCTCGACCAGCGAGCTGCCCGGCGAGCTGCGCAGGCCCGTGGTGCATGCCGACGACCTGGTGGCGGTCTAAGGGGCGAGCAGACGCAGAATCGCATGATTTGGTCTTCGAACGTGCGATTCTGCGTCTGGTCGCGCAATTACCGTCAGCTTTCCGTCGTGGGCTTGAGATATAGTGCGCCCCAAACGATCTCGGCGAGGGCGGCGGCCAGCTCGGCATCGTAGCCGGGCGGCTGCGCCGGGAGGTTCTGCTGGCAGGCGCGCTCGACCATCCAGGTGAGCGCGCTGGCGGTGGTGACGGCCGCCAGTTCGGGGCGGATCGAGCCGTCGGCCTGGCCCTCTTCGATGACCCGGGTGAGCTGCCCGGAGATTCCGGTCAGCAGTTCGCGGTACGTATCCCCGGTCAGTGTGTCGTAGGCGGCCATCTCGTTGAGCGCGACCAGCACCGCCTGGTGCCGTCGATAGGTGGCGATGATGCTGCTCATCGCCGTGCGCACGTCATCGGGGTCGTGGCGCCCGGCCACCGTCCACCAGCGCCGTGCGCCGTCGGTCAAATCGCCGAACACCTGGCCCGCGAGTTGGCGGAGCAGATGGCCTTTGTCCTCGAAGTAGATGTAGAAGCTGGCACGCGAGATGCCCGCCTCCCCGGAGAGCCGATCCACGCTGAGCTCGGTGAAGCTCGCGCCGTCGCGCATCAGCCGTTCGGTGGCATCCAGCAGCCGGCGCTCCATCTGCTCGCGCCGCTGCTCACGCCCCGCGCTTCGGTGGCCCTGCGGCTTGCGGGTGAGCGACGGCATGCGCCGAGCATAGCCGAGCCGTCGACATGTTGACTAGACACACTGTCTAGGCATATCGTCGCGTGGAGTCTGTGACCGGCGTCATACAGGAGAGGAACAGCCACCATGGCCGTGATGACGGGTACACCGGGGGCCGAGAAATCCGGCCGCGCCTACGACGAGATCGACCTGTCTTCACGGGCGTTCTGGTCCACGACGGCGGCGGATCGGGAACGCTCCTTCGCCGTGCTGCGCGCCGAGCGCCCGGTCAGCTGGCATCCGCCGGTCGAGGACTCGCTGATGCCCGATCCCACGGATCCCGGCTTCTGGGCGGTCACCCGGCGCGCCGACATCGTCGCGGTCAGCCGCAACAACGACGTCTTCCTGTCCGGCCAGGGGGTGATGTTCGAGAGCATCCCCGTCGAGCTGCTCGAGGCGTCGCAGTCGTTCTTGGCGATGGACCCGCCGCGACACACCAAGCTGCGCAAGCTCGCCCACGCGGCGTTGAGCCCCCGGCAGGTGCGCCGCATCGAGGATTCGATCAAGGCCAACGCGAAGACCATCGTCGACGAACTGCGGGCCGCCGGCAGCGGCGCGGATTTCGTTGACCACTGCGCCAAGGAACTGCCCATCCGCACGCTGTCGGACATGATGGGAATCCCGGAATCCGAGCGCGAGCGCATGGCACACGCCACCGACGCCCTGGTCTCCTGGGCCGACCCGGAATTCCTCAACGGCCGTCCTGCGATGGAGGTCCTGATCGAAAACCAGCTGTACCTCCATCAGGTCGTCGGTGCCCTGGCCACCGAACGACGTGAGCGCCCGGGCGACGACCTGATCAGCAGCCTGGTGACCGCGGAGGTGGACGGCGACCGTCTGGAAGACGCGGAGGTGGCGGCGTTCTTCGTGCTGCTCTCGGTGGCGGGTAATGACACCACCCGCCAGACCATCAGCCACACCCTGAGGGCGCTCACCGACTTCCCCGACGAAAAAGCTTGGCTGCTCGACGATTTCGACAACCGCATCGGCACCGCCGTCGAGGAGTTCATCCGCTGGGCGACCCCGGTCATGACCTTCCGCCGCACGGCGGCAACGGATATCGAGCTGGACGGTCAGACCATTCTGGCGGGGGAGAAGGTGGTGATGTTCTACCCGTCCGGCAACTGGGACACCGACGCGTTCGACCACCCCGAACGCCTGAACCTGGGCCGTGACCCCAACCCGCACGTCGGCTTCGGCGGCGGCGGGTTGCACTTCTGCCTCGGCGCGCACGTCGCCCGGGCACAGCTGCGGGCCATCTTTGGCGAGCTGTTTCGACAGCTGCCCGGCATCCAGGCGGGCGAGCCGACGTATCTGGCCGGCAATTTCGTGCACGCCGTTCGCGGCATGCCGTGCACCTTCTAATGCGTTGCCAGCGGCGATAACTCGTCGGCGAGCAGCGCGAGCAGTTCGGAGCACCCGCCGTCGACCTTCACCGTGGCCAGCTCGTCGCCGCGGGTGCTGCCGCGGTTGATGATGGCGACCGGCATGCCCAGCGCGGCCGCGTGCCGCACGAATCGATAGCCGGAGAACACGGTCAGCGACGACCCGGCCACCAGCAGCGCGTCGGCCTCGTCGACCATCTGATACGCCTGCGCGACAACATCTTTGGGAACGCTGTCTCCGAAATAGACGATGTCGGGTTTGAGCATGCCGGCGCAGCGCGGGCAGTCGAGATAGCGGAACGACGTGGTATCGGCCACGACGGCGTCGGCATCGGGAGCCACCGCCAGCCCGCCGATCGCCTCGGCGCGCTCGATGAATCCGGGGTTGAGCGCTTCCAGCTGTTCGGCGAGCGCGGCGCGGCTCATGGTGTGGCCGCAGCTCGGGCAGATCACCCGCGCGTAGGTGCCGTGCAGGTTGATGACGTTGCGGCTGCCGGCCTTGGTGTGCAACAGGTCGACGTTCTGGGTGATGACGCCGGTGACCACCGACGCTGCCTCGAGGGCGGCCAGCGCCCGGTGGCCCGCGTTGGGCAGCGTGTCGTCCATGTGCCGCCAACCGACATGGTTGCGCGCCCAGTACCGCTGCCGAAACGCCGCGTCGCCGATGAACTGCTGAATGGTCATGGGATTGCTGGGCGGTGAATCGGGCCCGCGGTAGTCGGGGATGCCGGAATCGGTGGAGATGCCCGCGCCCGTGAGCACCGCGATCCGGCGCCCGGCCAGCAGCGTGACCAGTTCCGGGGATTCGGCGCGGGTGACGGTCACCTGCCCAGGGTACGGATCAAGCCGGGCCCAGGCAGCCCGCCGCGGTCGTGAGCTCGGCGGACATGTTCTGCTCCATCATCTTGCACGCTGCCGCACCCAGCTCGGCGTCGATGTGGGCGACCGCATCCGTCGGGATCACGACGGGAAAGTGCCGCACGTAGGCGTCCAGGGCCGTGTAGAGGATGCACTGCTCGGTGACCTGGCCGGTGATGATCAACCGCTTGGTGTCCAGCCGGCCCAGCAGGTACGCCAGCGCGGTCGAATAGAACGCGCTGTGGCGGACCTTGGTCATCAGCCGGCTGCCCTCGGCGGGGGCGATCGGCTTCACCAGATCGGGCCGCGCCCCGTCGAGCGCCGAGCGGACGATTCCGGAGAATTCGGCGGTGAAATCGCCGTAGTTGTCGTTGACGTAGATGAGGTCGACCTTGTCGGACGCGCGTGCCCGCCGGACCAAATCGGCCAAAGGCTCAATGATCTTCTCGACATTGGGTATTAGATCTTCAGCGTCGGGATGTTGATAGGTATTCATCATGTCGACCACCAGGACAGCAGTGTCGCTCATGCCGTTGGGGATACCCGGCGGCGAGGAGTTGACACCCTCGAGGCGACAATGGAAGGGCGATGGACTTTTACAACGCTTACAGCCAGGGCTTTGCCCGCGTCGCCGCGTGCACCCACCACACCGTCATCGGTGACCCCGCGGCGAACGCCGAATCGGTTCTGCGGATGGCCCGCGAGTGCCACGACGACGGCGTTGCGCTGGCCGTTTTCCCGGAACTGACGTTGTCCGGCTATTCCATCGAAGACATCGTCCTGCAAGACCTGCTGCTCGACGACGTCGAAAGGGCCCTCGCGGACATCGTCGCGTCCTCGGCCGAGTTGTTGCCGGTCTTGGTGGTCGGCGCGCCGGTCCGCCACCGGCACCGCATCTACAACGCCGCCGTGGTCATCCACCGCGGCGCGGTGCTCGGGGTGGCGCCGAAGTCCTACCTGCCCACCTATCGAGAGTTCTACGAGCGCCGCCAGATCGCCCCGGGCGACGACGAGCGCGGCACCATCCGGCTCGCGGGGGTCGAGACGCCGTTCGGCCCGGATCTGCTGTTCGCCGCCTCCGACCTGCCCGGCTTCGTGCTGCACGTGGAGATCTGCGAGGACATGTTCGTGCCGATCCCGCCCAGCGCCGAGGCCGCGCTCGCCGGTGCGACGGTGCTGGCCAACCTGTCTGGCAGCCCCATCACCATCGGCCGCGCCGAGGACCGCTGCCTGCTGGCCCGTTCGGCCTCGTCGCGTTGCCTGGCCGCCTACGTGTATTCGGCTGCCGGAGAAGGCGAATCGACGACGGATCTGGCCTGGGACGGTCAGACCATGGTGTTCGAAAACGGTGTGCTGCTCGCCATGTCCGAGCGCTTCCCGAAGGGGGAGCGACGCAGCGTCGCCGACGTCGACATCGAATTGCTCCGCTCGGAACGGCTCCGGATGGGCACGTTCGACGACAACCGGCGCCACCACCGGACGACGGCGGAGTCGTTCCGGCGCATCGAGTTCCGGCTGGACCCACCGGGCGGCGACATCGGGCTGCTGCGCGACATCGAGCGGTTCCCCTTCGTGCCGGCCGACCCGCAACGGCTGGAACAGGATTGCTTCGAGGGCTACAACATCCAGGTCGCCGGCCTCGAACAGCGGTTGCGCGCTTTGGATTTCCCGAAGGTCGTCATCGGTATTTCCGGTGGGCTGGACTCGACGCATGCGCTGATCGTCGCCGCGCGCGCCATGGACCGCGAACAGCGGCCGCGTAGCGACATTCTGGCGTTCACGCTGCCCGGCTTCGCGACCGGGGACCGCACCAAGCGCAACGCGATCGAGCTGTGCCGTGCCCTGGGGGTGACGTTCTCCGAGATCGACATCCGCGAGACCGCGGAGCTGATGCTCAAGGAGATGGATCATCCCTTCTCGCGTGGCGAGAAGGTCTATGACGTCACGTTCGAGAATGTGCAGGCCGGCTTGCGCACCGACTATCTGTTCCGGCTGGCCAACCAGCGCGGTGGCATCGTGCTGGGCACCGGCGACCTGTCCGAACTCGGATTGGGCTGGTCGACCTACGGTGTCGGCGACCAGATGTCGCACTACAACGTCAACGGCGGCGTGCCTAAGACGCTGATCCAGCACCTGATCCGTTGGGTGATTTCCTCGCAGCAGTTCGAGTCGGAGGTCAGCGAGGTGCTGCAGTCGGTGCTCGACACCGAGATCACCCCGGAGCTGGTTCCCAGCGGCGAAGAGGAAGAGTTGCAGAGCAGCGAGGCGAAAGTCGGCCCGTTTGCGCTGCAGGACTTTTCACTGTTCCACGTGTTGCGCTTCGGTTTCCGGCCGTCGAAGATCGCGTTTTTGGCCTGGCATGCGTGGAGCGATCCCGAGCAGGGCAATTGGCCGCCGGGCTTTCCCGAAGACAAGCGGCCGTCATACTCGCTCAAGGAGATTCGGCACTGGCTGCAGGTCTTCGTGCAGCGGTTCTACTCGTTCAGCCAGTTCAAGCGTTCGGCATTGCCCAATGGGCCAAAGGTGTCGCACGGCGGTTCGCTGTCCCCGCGCGGGGACTGGCGTGCCCCGTCGGACATGTCGGCCCGCATCTGGCTCGACGAGATCGAACGCGAAATCCCCGAAGACTAGGGGCAGCCGCCGCGGTCAAGCGGCTAGGACGCGTTCTGCAGCGCGTTGTCGATCGCCTCGGCGTCGGGTGCGCAATCACCGGCGCCGGGAACCAGCGTCGCCAGCGCGCCCGCCGCGCAGGCGCGCTGTAGCGCGAGCCGCCGCTCGTCCGGTGAGCCGGGGTTGGGCGGCCAGTTCGCGGCGAGTACACCGGCGAACACGTCGCCTGCGCCGGTGGTGTCCACCGCGTCCACTGCGGGGGAGGGCACCGAGTACTCGCCGTCGGCGCCGACGTAACGGGCGCCGCGCGAACCCAGGGTGACCACCAGGTGTGTTGGGCGCCAAGGCCATTCGTTGGCTTCCTCTTCGTTGGTGATCACCACGTCGGCGGCCGCCGCCAACTCGCCCAGCGACGCGGGATCCTGACCGGCCGGTGAGGCGTTCACGACGACGACCGCCCCGGCCGAACGGGCTTGTTGCGCCGCCGCGACCGCCGTGTCGACCGGGATCTCCAGCTGGGTCAACATCACATCGCAGTCGGCGACCACGCTGCGCGCGCGGTCATCGGTCAGCGTGAAGCTCCCGTTGGCGCCCGGCGCGACCACGATGGTGTTCTCGGCGTTGGCATCCACGACGACGATGGCGGTGCCGCTGGGCCCGGGGATTTCGACGGCCCCGTCGAGCCCGACCCCGTTGGCCCGCAAGTGTGCCCGCAACTGCTCGGCGGCCGCGTCGTCACCGACCGCACCGACGAACTGCACGCGCGCACCCGCGCGCGCCGCCGCTACCGCCTGATTGCCGCCCTTACCGCCGGGCGCCTGTGTCAGGGACGACGCCAACACCGTTTCGCCGGGCCGCGGAAGGGCTCCGACGCCCAGCGAGAGATCGATGTTCACGCTGCCGACTACACATACCCCTGCCATGGGGCCCGACGTTAGTCGTGTCGGGATGGCGATGCACGCGTGGGGCACCAGCGCTTTTGACGCCCGATCGCGTCACGGCAAACGCTCAATATCTTCCTGTGTGCGCGCTAGTCTGCTGCGTGAGGAGCTGGATCCCGAGAAAAGGGGCAGGCAATTGACGACGAGCGAGCTAACCGATGCCGCACCCCCCATCGACCCCGCCCCGGCACCCCAGTCCGCGGCGCGTACGCGCCCGCTGCGCAGCCGTTTCCGGTTCGGCATCCAATCCAAAATCCTGATCACCATGCTCCTCTCGAGCATCTTGGGCGTCGCGGTGATCGGCCTCATCGGGGCCGTGTCGGGCCGCACCGCGTTGCGGCAAGTCGAATCCGAACGATTGATCGAGATGCGCGAGTCCCAGAGGCGAGCGGTGCAGGCATTGTTCAGGGAGCTGACGAGTTCGCTGATCGTGCAGAGCGGCGGGTTCGGCATCAACGACGCAACGGCGAACCTCACCGCCGCGTTTGCCCAGCTGGCCAATGCGACCATCACGCCCGCCCAAGAGCAGACCCTGGTCAATTACTACGAAAACGACATGATCAAACCGATCAAACAGATCACCGGTAACGCGATCGATCTCAAGGCGGTGCTGCCGAGTTCCAACGCGCAGAAGTACCTTCAGGCGCACTACACCGCGGCGCCCAGGCCGGCCGCCGATTCGCCGCCCGCCGAGGACGCCGGCGACGGCAGCCCGTGGTCGGCGGCCAACGCGCACTTCGACTTTTTCATGCGCGGTATCGTCAACCGCTTCGATTACCGCGATGCGCTCCTGCTGGACATGCAGGGCAACGTCGTCTACAGCGTCATGAAGGGTCCAGATCTGGGGACCAATATCCTCACCGGTCCCTATCGCGGATCCAACCTGCGCGGCGCCTACCAAAAAGCCATGGCGTCCAACGACGTCGACTTCGTCTGGATCACCGACTTCGCCCAGTACCAGCCGCAACTCGACACTCCCACGGCGTGGGTGGTGTCGCCCGTCGGCATGAACGGCAAATTCGAAGGGGTCATGGCCCTGCCGGTGCCGATCGGGAAGATCAACACGATCATGACCGCCAACAAGCATTGGGAAGCCGCGGGGATGGGCCCGGCGACCGAGACCTATCTCGCCGGGCCCGACGACCTGATGCGTTCCGATTCAAGGGTATTCATCGAAGACCCCAAGCAATACCGGCACGAGGCGATCGAGGCCGGCACGCCGCCCGACGTCGTGGACAGGGCGCTGCGCCTGGGGGGCACCACGTTGGTGCAGCCGGTGCCGACCGCGGGCCTTCGCGCCGCCCAGCGCGGGGAGACCGGCGTCATGAGCGCCACCGACTACACGGGTAATCGGGAGCTGGAAGCCTACGCCCCGCTGAACATACCCAACTCCGATCTGCACTGGTCGATCCTGGCAACCCGCGACAACTCCGATGCCTTTGCGCGGCTGGGCCGGTTCAGCAAGAACCTCGTCATTGCGGTCACCGCAATGATTTTCGCTATTTGTGTGGCCTCGATGTTCGTCGCCCAGGCGGCGGTACGTCCGGTCCGCCGCCTCGAGGAGGGCACCCGCAAGATCAGCTCCGGTGATTACGACATCAACATCCCGGTGCGCACGCGCGACGAAATCGGTGATCTCACGGCGGCTTTCAATGAGATGAGCCGAAACCTCGCCATCAAGGAGGAGCTGCTCAATGAGCAGCGCCGCGAGAACGACCGCCTGATGCTGGCCTTGATGCCCGAGTCGGTGCTGCAACGCTACCGCGACGGCGAGGCGACGATCGCCCAGAAACATCAGGACGTCGCCGTCATCTACGCCGA
Source organism: Mycobacterium sp. NTMscope_MAC_269 (assembly GCF_976985695.1). Taxonomy (NCBI): domain Bacteria; kingdom Bacillati; phylum Actinomycetota; class Actinomycetes; order Mycobacteriales; family Mycobacteriaceae; genus Mycobacterium; species Mycobacterium sp. NTMscope_MAC_269. Next base: position 2,629,039 of record NZ_OZ335668.1, on the reverse strand, counting down.
CATCGTCGGCCTCGACGAAATCTTCACCGAGATGCCGGAAGCCGAATTGGTGGGCACTGTCGACGAGCTTTTCCGGCAGTTCGATTCGGCCGCCGAATCCCTCGGCGTCGAACGGATCCGCACGTTCCACAACGGTTATCTCGCCAGCTGTGGGGTCGTCACCCCCCGGCTGGACAGCATCCACCGTGCCGTGGACTTCGCCCTCGAAATCGGCCGCATCATTGATCGGTTCAACAGTCAGAGCAGCCATCAGCTGGGCCTTCGCGTCGGCGTCAACACCGGCAACGCCGTCAGCGGATTGGTGGGCCGCTCCGGCCTGGTCTACGACATGTGGGGCGGCGCGGTGAGTCTCGCCTACCAAATGCACAGCGGCGCACCGCAGGCCGGCATCTACGTCAGCTCGCAGGTATATGAAGCGATGCGCGACGTTCGCCAGTTCACGGCGGCGGGCACGATTTCGGTCGGCGGGACCGATCAGGCGATCTACCGGTTGCTGGAGCGCTGATGAACATCTTCGGTTCGTCATGGTTCTACTGGGCGGTCGGCATCGCGATCGGATTGCCGGTCGGGATGATCCTTCTCACCGAACTGCACGATGCGCTACTGCGCAGGCACAGCCCCCTGGCCAGGCAGGTCGCGCTGCTGCGCAACTACCTGCTACCGCTCGGCGCGCTGTTGCTGCTCTTGGTCCAGGCCTCGGGGATTCCGGCCGGCGACATCCCGGTGCGAATCCTCACCACCGTGTTCGGCCTGCTGGTGGTGGTGCTGCTTTTGTCCGGGCTCAACGCGACCGTGTTCGAACGCGCCCCCGAAAAAAGCTGGCGCAAAAGGCTTCCCACCATCTTCATCGACGTGGCCCGCATCGCGCTGATCTGCGTCGGTCTGGCGGTGATGTCGTCGTACATCTGGGGTGTGCGGATCGGCGGTCTGTTCACCGCGTTGGGCATCACATCGGTCGTCATCGGCCTGATGCTGCAGAACTCCGTCGGACAGATCGTCTCGGGCTTGTTCATGCTGTTCGAGCAGCCGTTCCGGATGGATGACTGGCTCGACACCGGCACCGCGCGCGGGCGCGTCGTCGAGGTGAACTGGCGCGCCGTGCACATCGACACCGGCAGCGGAATCCGGATCATGCCCAATGCGGCGCTGGCCACCACGTCGTTCACCAACCTCAGCCGCCCGCCCGGGCCGCACAAGGTGGCGATAACGACGGCCTTTTCCACCGCCGACGCGCCCGACCGGGTGTGCGCGGTGTTGTCGCGGGTGGCCCGGGCGCTGCCGCAGCTCAAGGCCGGCAGCGTGCCCCGCTCGGTGGCCGTGGGCGGCGGCGAGTACCGCACGACGATCGGATTGGACTCACCCGCCGACGCCGGCGCCGCTACGGCCACGTTCCTGCGCTGGGCCTGGTACGCGGCCCGACGCGCGGATTTGCATCTCGACGACGCCGATGACGACTTCTCGACGGTGCAGCGCGTCGAGCACGCGTTGCACACGGTGGTGGCGCCGGCCCTGCGGCTCAGCACCGAAGAACAGCGGGCTTTGCGCTCGTCGGCGCGAATCGTCCGATACGGCATGGACGAAATCGTGGAGGACGCCGGACAGGTGCCCGCGGCGATGACGTTCTTGGTCGCCGGCCGGGTGCAGCTCACCGCCACCGCCGACGACGGGACGGTCGTGCCCATCAGCACGTTGTCCGAGGGCGCATTTCTCGGGCTGACGGCGCTGACCCGCCAACCCAACCTGGCCAGCGCGTATGCCCTGGAAGAGGTCACCGCGCTGGAGATCGATCGAGAACACATCGAGCATCTGGTGATGCGTGCCCCGACGTTGCTGCAGAACTTCGGCAACATCCTCGAAGAGCGGCGCAGCAAGGTGCGCTCGGCCCGGCGCGGCGCCGCCGTCGGCTAGTGGCGATCGCGAGCGCGGCGGAGCCGGGTGAGGCGGGTCGCCACCATTCGGCCTAGTGGCGATCGCGAGCGCGGCGGAGGCGGGCGAAGCGGGTCGCCACCATTCGGCCTAGTGGCGATCGCGAGCGCGGCGGAGGCGGGTGAAGCGCGTCGCCACCATCGGAGATAGATCGGGCCGCGTCACCCGGGCTTTTGGGGCCGGATACCCTGGTTCAATGAGTCTGCAGGCACCATTGCGCAGCGGAGCGACCCAACAGCGGGAGCCTGACTTGCGCCGGGAGGTGCACGACGCCGCCCGCCGCGCGCGCGTCGCCTCCCGTGTGTTGGCGTTGTTGCCGACCGTCGCCAAAGACCAGGCGCTGCGTTCGGCGGCCGAGGCGATCACCGCCCACGCCGAACTGATCCTGTCCGCCAACGCCGACGACGTCGAGGCCGCCCGCGCCGGCGGCACGCCCGCCGCGATGCTTGACCGACTGGCCTTGGACACCAAGCGCGTTGAGGGCATCGCCGCGGGCCTGCATCAGGTCGCCGGGCTGCCCGATCCCGTCGGGGAGGTGTTGCGGGGCTACACCTTGCCCAACGGGTTGCAGCTGCGCCAGCAGCGGGTCCCGCTCGGCGTCGTGGGAATGATCTACGAGGGCCGGCCCAACGTGACCGTCGACGCGTTCGGTTTGGCGCTGAAGTCCGGCAACGCCGTGTTGTTGCGCGGCAGCTCATCGGCGACCAGGTCCAACCAGGCGCTGGTGCAGGTGTTGCGGGCGTCGCTGGTCAGCGAGGACCTGCCCGCCGATGCGGTGCAGTTGCTTTCGTCCGACGACCGCGCCACGGTGACGCATCTGATCCAGGCCCGCGGCCTGGTCGACGTGGTGATCCCGCGCGGCGGCGCGAACTTGATCAACGCGGTGGTCCGCGACGCGCAGGTGCCCACCATCGAGACCGGGGTCGGCAACTGCCACGTATACGTGCACGACGGCGCCGATTTGGATGTGGCGGAGCGGATTCTGCTGAATTCGAAGACGCGCCGGCCGAGCGTCTGCAACGCCGCCGAGACGCTGCTCGTCGATGCCACGATCGCCGAGGAGGCGCTGCCGCGGCTGGTGACCGCGCTGCAAGGCGCCGGTGTGACCGTGCACGGCGGTTTCTCCCAGGACGCGCACGAGGACGATCTGCGGCGCGAGTACTTGTCGATGGACATCGCGGTGGCGGTGGTCGACGGGATCGACGCCGCGATCGCCCACATCAACGAGTACGGCACCGGCCACACCGAGGCCATCGTGACCACCAATATGGCTGCGGCACAACGGTTTACCGATGCCGTCGACGCCGCGGCGGTGATGGTCAACGCGTCCACGGCCTTTACCGACGGGGAGCAGTTCGGTTTCGGCGCCGAAATCGGCATCTCCACCCAGAAATTGCATGCCCGCGGTCCGATGGGGCTCCCCGAATTGACTTCGACCAAATGGATTGCGTGGGGAGACGGACAGACCCGTCCGGCCTGATACCCCGCGGAGAAAGTGTTTTAGGAGAACCGATTGTGAGTGTGCCCGCCCGGTCAAAGCCGCTGTTCGAAGACATCGACGACGTCTCGCGGCGGTTGGCCGAGACCGGCTACCTGCCCGACACCGCGACCGCGACGGCCGTGTTCCTGGCCGACCGGCTCGGCAAGCCGTTGTTGGTGGAAGGCCCGGCCGGCGTGGGCAAGACCGAATTGGCCCGCGCCGTGGCCCAGGCCACCGGGTCAGGCCTGGTCCGCCTGCAGTGCTACGAGGGGGTCGACGAGGCGCGCGCCCTCTACGAGTGGAACCACGCCAAGCAGATCTTGCGCATCCAGGCCGGCTCGGGCGACTGGGACCAGACCAAGGATGACGTGTTCAGCGAGGAGTTCCTGCTGCAGCGTCCGCTGCTGACCGCCATCCGGCGCACCGAGCCCACGGTGCTGCTCATCGACGAGACCGACAAGGCCGACATCGAGATCGAGGGCCTGCTGCTGGAGGTGTTGTCCGACTTCGCCGTGACCGTCCCCGAACTGGGCACGATCACCGCCGAGCGCACACCCCTGGTGGTGCTGACCTCCAACGCCACCCGCGAACTGTCTGAGGCGCTCAAGCGTCGCTGCCTGTTCCTGCACATCGACTTTCCCAGCCCCGACCTCGAACGCCGCATCCTGTTGTCCCGGGTTCCCGAGTTGCCGGCACATCTGGCCGAGGAGCTCGTGCGCATCATCGGCGTGCTGCGCGGGATGCAACTCAGGAAGGTCCCGTCCATCGCCGAGACCATCGACTGGGGTCGCACGCTGCTCGCACTGGGCCTGGACACCATCGACGACGCGGTCGTCGCCGCCACGCTGGGCGTGGTGCTCAAACATCAATCCGACCAGCAGCGCGCGGCCGGCGAGCTGCGGCTGAACTAGGAACCCCGCCATGGCCGCCCGCCGCATCCGACCCTCCCGCCCGCTCGCCCCGCACGGGCTGCCGGGCCATCTGGTCGGATTTGTGGAAGCGCTTCGCGGGGCGGGGATTTCGGTCGGCCCGTCGGAGACGGTGGATGCCGGCCGGGTGATGGCCACCCTCGGCCTGGGTAACCGCGAGGTACTGCGCGAGGGCATCGCGTGCGCGGTGCTGCGCCGCTCGGACCATCGCGAAACCTATGACGCCATGTTCGACCTGTGGTTCCCGGCGGCGCTGGGCGCCCGCGCGGTGGTTACCGAGGACGAGGCAAACGACGCCCCGGACGACAACGCGTTGCCGCCCGACGACGTCGAGGCGATGCGCCAGATGCTGCTGGATCTGCTCGCCGAAAACCCCGACCTCGCCGACATGGACGAGCGTCTGGTGGCGATGATCGCCCGCATCGTCGAGGCCTATGGGAAATACAGCTCCAGCAGGGGCCCGTCCTTCTCGTCGTATCAGGCGCTCAAGGCGATGGCCCTGGACGAACTCGAGGGCAAGCTGCTGGCGGGGCTGCTCGCCTCATACGGCGACGAACCCACGCCCTCCCAGGAGGAGATCGCCAAAGCGCTTGCCGCGCAGCGGATCACCCAGTTGCGCAAGATGGTCGACGCCGAGACCAAGCGGCGCACCGCGGAGCAACTGGGCCGCGATCACGTCCAGATGTACGGCATCCCACAGCTTTCCGAGAACGTCGAGTTCCTGCGCGCCTCCGGTGAGCAGCTGCGCCAGATGCGCCGCGTGGTGGCACCCCTGGCCCGCACCTTGGCGACCAGGCTGGCGGCACGCCGGCGGCGCAGCCGGGCCGGGTCGATCGATCTGCGCAAGACGCTGCGCAAGTCGATGTCCACCGGCGGGGTGCCCATCGACGTCGTGCTGGCCAAGCCGCGCCCGGCGCGGCCGGAACTGGTGGTGCTGTGCGATGTCTCCGGCTCGGTCGCCGGGTTCAGTCACTTCACCCTCCTGCTGGTACACGCTCTGCGCCAACAGTTCTCGCGCGTTCGTGTGTTCGCTTTCATCGACACCACCGACGAGGTGACCCACATGTTCGGGCCGGAGGCCGACCTGGCCGTGGCCATCCAGCGGATCACCCGGGAGTCGGGCGTCTACAGCCGCGACGGCCATTCCGACTACGGCAACGCGTTCGCGTCGTTCGTGCAGGCGTTTCCCAACGTGCTCTCCCCGCGCACCTCGCTGTTGGTGCTGGGGGATGGTCGCACCAACTACCGCAACCCCGAAACCGAGCTGCTGTCCCACATGGTGACCGCCAGCCGGCACGCGCACTGGCTGAATCCCGAGCCCAGGCATCTGTGGGGAAGCGGCGACTCGGCAGTGCCGCGCTATCAAGAGGTCATCGCGATGCACGAATGCCGGTCCGCCAAGCAACTGGCCGCGGTGATCGACCAGCTGCTGCCCGTGTGAGGGTTTCTCCGGGCGTTGTCGCGCGGAAGTGGGCACCAAGGCATGCCGGACGGGGCGGGGACTGATGTGGCGCATGTGGCAACAGCTAGGCCATGCCCCCATCCCCGCCTCAAGTAAGCTGGCACATCGTGCAAAAGCAGCTTCGCAGGTTAGGAGTGATGGGTGGGACGTTCGACCCCATCCATTACGGCCACCTGGTCGCCGCCAGTGAGGTCGCCGACCTGTTCGACCTCGACCAAGTCGTGTTCGTGCCCAGCGGTCAGCCCTGGCAGAAGGATCGGCACGTCTCCGCCGCCGAGGACCGGTATCTGATGACGGTGATCGCCACGGCGTCCAATCCCCGTTTCTCGGTCAGTCGGGTCGACATCGACCGCGGCGGCCCCACCTACACCAAGGACACCCTGCGCGATCTGCACGCCCTCAACCCCGACTCGGAGCTGTACTTCATCACCGGCGCCGACGCGCTGGCCTCGATCCTGTCCTGGCAGGGCTGGGAGACCCTGTTCGAGCTGGCGCACTTCATCGGGGTGAGCCGGCCCGGTTACGAGCTGCGGCGCGAACACATCACCGGGGTGTTGGGTGAGCTCCCCGACGACGCCCTGACCCTGGTGGAGATACCGGCACTCGCGATCTCGTCGACCGATTGCCGTGGGCGTGCGGCGCAGCGGCGACCGCTGTGGTACCTGATGCCCGACGGCGTCGTGCAGTACGTCTCCAAGCGCCGGCTCTACCGCGCCGACGCGGGACCGGCGGTGGCCGTGAACGAAACCAGCCTGACCCCAGGGGATCTCTCATGAGCGCCACGCAGGAAGCCATCGACATGGCGGCGGTGGCCGCCGGCGCCGCCGCCGCAAAGCTCGCCGACGACGTCGTCGTCATCGACGTCTCCGCCCAGCTCGCCATCACCGACTGCTTCGTGATCGCCTCGGCGTCCAACGAGCGACAGGTCAACGCCATCGTCGACGAGGTCGAGGAGAAGATGCGCAAGGCGGGATACAAACCCGCGCGCCGCGAGGGCACCCGCGAAGGCCGTTGGACGCTGCTGGACTATCGCGACATCGTCGTGCACATTCAGCACCAGGACGATCGTGACTTCTATGCCCTGGACCGGCTGTGGAGCGACTGCCCGGTGGTGCCGGTGGACCTGGACGAGCGCGGCGGGGACTCCGAAGACGCGAGCGCGCCATGAAGATTCGTCGGCTGATCATGTTGCGGCACGGGCAAACCGAGTTCAACGCGGGCAGCCGCATGCAGGGTCAGCTCGATTCCGAACTCAGCGAACTCGGGCGGGCGCAGGCTATCGCGGCCGCCGAGGTGCTGGGCAAGGTGCAGCCGTTGCTGATCGTGTCGTCGGATCTGCATCGCGCCTATGACACCGCGGTCAGGTTGGGGGAGCGGACCGGCTTGGCGATCCGGGTCGATCAGCGGCTGCGGGAGACGCATCTGGGCGACTGGCAGGGATTGACCCACACCGAGGTCGACGCGCAGGCACCCGGCGCCCGGCTGGCGTGGCGCGAGGACGCCACGTGGGCCCCGCATGGCGGCGAAAGCCGGGTGGACGTCGCGGCGCGCAGCGTGCCGCTGGTCGCCGAATTGGTGTCCGGGGAACGGGAATGGGGCGACCCCCACGGACCGGATCGCCCGGTGGTGCTGGTGGCCCACGGGGGACTGATCGCCGCGCTGTCGGCCGCGTTGCTCAAGCTTCCCGTCGCCAACTGGCCAATTCTGGGTGGCATGGGCAACGCCAGCTGGGTTCAGCTTTCCGGTCATTCCGGCGACGAGGGCGACGAGTTCGAGAACATCCGCTGGCGTCTTGATGTGTGGAACGCCTCGGCACAGGTGTCCAACGATGTCCTCTGAGCAGCGGCACAGGCCGACACTGCTGATTTTCGCCGACTCGCTGGCCTACTACGGTCCCACCGGAGGGCTGCCCGCCGACGATCCTCGCATCTGGCCGAACATCGTTGCCGCCCAATTGGGTTGGGATGTGGAGCTGATCGGCCGCATCGGCTGGACGTGCCGGGACGTCTGGTGGGCGGCGACCCAGGACCCGCGGGCGTGGGCCGCGCTACCGCGCGCGGGCGCCGTCATCTTCGCCACCGGGGGAATGGATTCGCTGCCCTCGGTGCTGCCCACCGCGCTGCGTGAGCTGATCCGCTACGTGCGCCCGCCCTGGCTGCGACGCTGGGTCCGCGACGGCTACGGGTGGCTGCAGCCCAGGCTCTCCCCGGTGGCCAGGCCCGCGCTGCCGCCGCACCTGAGTGCCGACTATCTCGAACAGACCCGTGGCGCAATCGATTTCAACCGTCCCGGGATTCCGATCGTGGCGTCGCTGCCGTCGGTGCACATCGCCGACACCTACGGTAGGGCACACCGCGGCCGGGCGGGCACCGTGGCCGCGATCACCGAATGGGCGCAAAAACACGATGTACCCCTGGTCGATCTCAAAGCCGCTGTCGCAGAACAGGTCATGAGTGGTCGGGGAAATCCTGACGGGATCCATTGGAATTTCGAGGCCCACCAGGCGGTCGCGGAGCTGATGCTCAAGGCGCTCGCCGAGGCCGGCGTGGCGACGATGCAGAGCGCGCAGCGCGATGAGGAGGAGCCGCGCAATCAGCCCGGCGTGGCCAACGAGAAGCCACGCGGGTAGCGCTCGTGACCGTAATTGTGGTGACCGACTCGTCGGCCCGGCTGCCGGCCGACCTGCTCGACAAGTGGGGGATCCGCGTCGTTCCCCTGCACATCCTGCTCGACGGCAACGATCTGCGTGACGGTGTGGACGACATTCCGGGTGACATCCACAAGCTGGCGGCGACCACCGCGGCGGCCACCCCGGCCGAACTCGCCGACGCGTACCAGCAGGCGTTGGCCGACAGCGGAGCCGACGGCGTTGTGGCCGTGCATATTTCGTCGGCACTGTCGGGCACCTGCCGGGCCGCCGAGCGCACCGCGGCCGACCTGGATCCCAACGTTCGGGTCGTCGACTCGAAATCGGCCGCGATGGGCACCGGCTTCGTCGCCCTGGCCGCCGCCCGGGCCGCCGCCGACGGTAAAGACGTCGACGCCGTCGCGGACGCCGCGCGCGCGGCCGTGGCACGCGGGCACGCTTTCATCGTGGTGCACCGGCTGGACAACCTGCGCCGCAGCGGACGCATCGGCGGGGCGGCGGCGTGGCTGGGCACCGCGCTGGCGCTCAAACCGTTGCTGCGTATCGACGACGGGAAACTCGTTCTGGCCCAACGGGTCCGCACTGTCAGTCACGCGACGGAGGCGATGATCGACCGGGTCTGCCAGGTCGTCGGCGACGGCGCTGCCGCGCTGGCGGTGCACCACGTCAACAACCCCGACGGCGCCGCCGAGGTGGCCGCGGCGCTGGGCAAGCGGCTACCGGCGTGTGAGCCGGCGATCGTCACCGAGCTGGGACCGGTGCTGGCGCTGCACGTCGGCGCCGGGGCGGTCGCGGTGAGCGTGGCGCTCGCGCCACGCTAGTGGCGATCGCAAGCGCGGTGTAGCCGGGCGCGGCGGGTCGCCACCATCGGATTAGGTGGCGCGCACCGGCCGTCGCGCGTTATCGCCGCGCGGGTGCACCACCTGCGGCCACCAGAACCACCGCCCGAGCAACGTGGCGATCGACGGCATCAGCAACGTACGCACGATCAGCGTGTCGAGCAGCAGACCGATGCAGACGGTCGACCCGAACTGACCCAGCACCCGCAGATCGCTGCCCAGCATGGACGCCATGGTGAAGGCGAACACCAGACCCGCGGCCGTCACCACACCACCGGTCCCGGCCATCGACCGGATGATCCCGGTCTTGAGGCCGTGATGGATCTCTTCCCTGAACCGGGACACCAGCAGCAGGTTGTAGTCGGATCCCACCGCCAGCAGGATGATGACCGCCAGCGCCATCACGATCCAGTGGATATTGATGCCGAACAAATCCTGCCAAATCAGCACGGACAGACCGAAGGACGCCGCGATCGAGCTGGCAGCGGTGCCGACGATGACCAGCGCGGCCACCACGCTTCGGGTCAGCAGCAGCATGATCATGAAGATCAGCGTCAGTGACGCGATGACGGCAATCATCAGGTCGTACTTCTCACCGTCGGCCATGTCCTTGAACGTCGCGGCGGTTCCGCCCAGATACACCTTGGCGTCGGCCAGCGAGGACTGCTTCAGCGCCTCCTGCGCGGCGGTGCGCTCGGCCGCCACCCGTTCAATTCCTTCCGGCGTCATCGGATCGTCCTGGTGGGTGATGAAGAATCGCGCCGACTTACCGTCCGGGGACAAGAACATGCGCAGACCCGTCTGGAAGTCGGGGTTGTCAAAGGCTTCTGGTGGCAGGTAGAAGAAGTCGTCGTTCTTCGACTGATCAAAGCTCTGCCCCATGACGATCCCGGTGTTGCTCATCGCCTCCATCTGGTCGATCATCGCCTTGAACGTCTGGTAGAGCGTCAGCGTGATGCCCCTGGTCGTTTTCAAAGTGGCGATCAGCGTGGGAAACAGCTCGGTCAGGTCGCGTGATGCTTTGGCGGTGTGCGTGATGTCGGTCGTCAGATAGTGGAACTGCTCGGCCAATTGGTCGAACCCGTCGAACGTGTCGAACAAAGACCGCAGCCCGATGCACACCGGAATGTCGTAGCAGTGCTTCTCCCAGTAGAAGTACGTGCGGACCGGCCGGAACGTGTCGTCGAAATCGGCGATGTGGTCGCGCAGGCTGTCGGTGATCTGCGACGTCACCTGCGTGGTCTTGGCGCTGTCGTCGGCGGCGTTCGCCAAATCGAGCGACACCTCGTATTGGCGCTGTGTCGTGTCGATCTGGGTCTGCAGGTCATCGGCCATCTTGAGGATGTCGTTCATACGCTCTTTGAGGAAGCCCATGTTCTGCATCGTCGTCTGGCTCTGGACACTGTTCTGAAATGGAATCGAGCTGTGCTGGATGGGAATTCCCAGCGGCCGGGTGATGTCCTGAACCATGGCGATGCCGAGCGTGCGCATCTCGTTTTTCGCCACCCGGTCCAACACCAGCATGTCGGCCGGGTTTCGCATGTCATGGTTGGCTTCGACCATCAACAAGTCAGGGTTCATCCGGGCCTCGGAGAAGTGCCGGTTCGCGGCCTCTTGCCCTTGATTGGCTGGGGCTGACAACGGCAGGTAGTGCCGATCGTTGTAGCTGGGCTTGAAGCCCGGCAGCGCCACCATGCCGACCAGCACGATCGCGGCACTGACGGCCAAAATGGGTGCGGGCCAACGCACGACCGCGGTACCCACCCGGCGCCACAGTCGCCCTCGCTTCGCCTGCCTTTCGAAGAGGTGGAAGCGACTGCCGATGAAAACGACCGCCGGACCGAGGGAAAGCCCGGCGAGCACCACGACCAGCATGCCGATCGCCACCGGCGCGCCCATAGTGTTGAACCAGGGCAGCCGGGTAAAACTCAGGCAGTAGGTGGCTCCCGCGATCGTCAGTCCGGAGCCCAGGACGACCGGGGCGACGCCCTTGAATGTGGTGTAGTAAGCGGTTTCTCGGTCCTCGCCGGCGGCCAACGCTTCTTGATATCGCCCGACGAGGAAGATGCCGTAGTCGGTTCCCGCGGCAATCGCCAGCATGGTGAGGATGTTGGCGGCGAACGTGGTGAGCCCAAATGCGTTGTTATAGGCCAGAACCGCGACGACACCCCGCGCGCACGCCAGCGCCACGAAGGTCATGAAAAGCTGGATCAGCGTCGTGACGATCGACCGGTAGACCAGCAGCAGCATGATCGCGATCGCGCCCAGGGTGAACAGCGTGATCTTGGCCAGGCTGGCATTACCGATGATGTGCATGTCGTCGGACAGCGCCGCGGGACCGGTGACATAGGCCTTCACACCGGGTGGCGCCTTGTTCTCGTCGATGACCTTGCGGACGGCGTCCACGGAATCGTTGGCCTGCGTGGTGCCCTGATTACCGGCGAGATTCACCTGCACGTACGCGCCCTTGGCGTCGGCGCTCTGCGCTCCCGCGGCGGTCAGGCGGTCGCCCCAGAAGTCCTGGATGTGCTGGATGTGCGCGGGATCCTTGCGCAGGTCTCGGATCAGCTTGTCGTAATACTTGTGCGCATCCGGGCCCAGCGGCTGCTGACCCTCCAGGACGATCATCACAGTGCTGTTCGAGTTGAATTCGTGGAAGTTACTGCCCAGGCGCATCATCGCCTTCATCGACGGCGCGTCCAGGGGAGTCATCGGCGCCGAATGCGCCTCGCCGACCACTTCCAGGGAGGGGACCAGGACGTTCACCAAAACCGTTATCACGACCCAGCCCAGGATGATCGGGATCGCAAAGATGCGGATCGCATGGGGGAGGTAGGGGCGGTGGCCGCGCTCGGCCTTGGACAGGCCCCCCGCTTTGATGGGGCCGGTATCGGCGGCGCTCAGGTCGCGTTCGGTCTCGTTGTTCACATTGCTCATGCGGACTTCACCAAGCAGAAGGTCTGGGCGTTATGGCCGTCGGAGTTCTGGTTGTCGCGGACGACGCCGTCCACGGTGATCTTGCAGTTGATCGTGCTGCCGTTGCTTTGCGCCATGATGTTGGCGCTCACCGAGGGCAGCGTGGTCGAAATCGTGGTCGACCATGGCAGCGGGGCGTTGTTGACCTGATGTGTGTTGGCGTTTTCGTCCCAGTAGTTGATGTTCGCCGTGGTGCCCGGGGCGCCGGAAATCTCGTAGACGACGACCTTCGGGTTGAACTGCACGATTTCGATTCCCTTGCCGGCGTTCGCGTTGAGATCTTCTGAGCCGAAGAGCTTGTGCAGCCGCGACACCACGAGTGCAGACAAAGCCAGAACGACCACCAGCAGCAGCGGAATCCACCCACTTTTCAGCGCGCGGGTCAAGACGCCGGGGCGAGGACCTGATTTCGGATCAGCCATCACCTGACCGCCTTTCGCCCACCGCTTCGGGCCTTGCCGCAAAGCTCACCAACCATCGCCGACGACACCGATGTCAACGGAAAATTTGCTCAGCTAGGCATCCTAACCTTAGTGCACGCAAGCGTTCCTCCTGGGGGCCGCCGCGTGTGGCGAACGGCATATCCCCTATTGGGCGAGACGGCCGGTCACCGGCGGCAAATCCGCGAGCGTCACGATGCCCGGCCGGGCCGCCACCACCGCCGGGACGGCATTGGTCACGGGCATCGCGGTGTAGATCATTCCCAATCCCATGAACCCGGGCTCCGTCCAGTCTTTGGGCGGCAGACAGTGCAGAACGGTCCGCATGTTGGGCAGCCCGAACACCTGAATGACGTGCCCGTGCTCGAGCGGTTTGGGCGGGACGACGTGGCTGCCCATGGTCCAGTTGAATCCGACGCTGACAACGTTGCGATCGCCGACCCAGGCGCGGTGGTATCCATAGACGCTGCCCACGGTTCCGGCGGGGATTTTCATGAACCCCAGATCGGAGTCACCAGTCGCCGCGGTGAACGTGACGTCGAAGGTCATCTTGTCCAGCTTCGCCCCGATCGCGTCGGCCATCATCGCCGCCGACTCGGCGAAGACCTCGCTTTCCCGCCGCACGTTTTCGGCCAGGCCCGGGGTGTCGGGGTCTTGCGAAAACCCCATGGCCGTTTGGGTTTCCGCCGATTCGTAGGTCGAGCAGTCCACCGACTCGGTGATTCGGATCTCGTCGACGCGCTCACAGGATGCGGACAGCACCATGCCGACCATGTTGGTCATGCCCGGGTGCGCGCCGCTGCCGAAGATCGTCGACTTGCCCTTCTGACAGGCGTCCTCGATGCGTCGACGGTCGTCGGGCGTCTGCTTGCCGCCGGTGATCCACGCCGCGCTGGTGCACACGTTGACTCCCGATTCCAGCAGTCGCACCAGCTCGTCGACGCTGGGCCACAGCGGGTTGTAGCAACACGCGTCGGCGCCCAGGGCGAGCAGCGCGTCGATGTCGTTGGACGCTTGCACCCCGGTCGGTTCCGGCCAGCCCGCCAGCTCGGCGGCGTCCACGCCGACCTTGTCCTCGCCGTGCGCGTACACGCCGACCAGTTCCATGTCGGGGCGCCCGATGATGGCGTGCAGCGAGCGCCGCCCGATGTTCCCGGTCGTCCACTGGATGACGCGTAGGGGACGGTCAGTGCTGGTGGTGCTCATCGTGGCTCCTTTGCCGCTGCGGGGGGTGGAACCATTATGCGAAGCGCGCTTCCGGTCGGCGCGCGCGCGTCCACCGCTGCGGTTCAGGCGTCCAAGCGGGCGAATTGCTGCTGGCTGTACTGCTCCACACACGCGGCGCGCCGAATCTTGCCGCTGGTCGTGGTGGGAATGGATCCGGGCGAGACCAGGACGAGGTCCCCGACATTGACGCCGTGCGTATTGGAAATCGCGGAGGTGACGTCGGTCTTGACGGAGGTGAGCCAGTGCCTATCGTCCTGGGCCTCCTCGGTGGAACCGCCCCGCTTCTTGAGCTCGATGACGGTGACCAGCTTTTCGGTACTGTTCACCGGAACCGATATCGCCGCGACCCGACCGCCCGTGATCTCTTGGACCGTCGCCTCGATGTCCTCGGGATAGTGGTTGCGCCCGCGGATGATCAGCAGATCCTTCATGCGGCCGACGATGAACAGCTCACCCGAGTGGATGAAACCCAGGTCGCCGGTTCTCAGCCAGGGGCCGTCGGGCGTCCCCGGCGACGGGTCGACGAGGGTGGCGCCGAAGCAGCGCTGCTCGGAGGGCGGCTTGCGCCAGTAGCCGTCGGCGACGTTCTCGCCATGCACCCAGATTTCGCCGATCGCGTCCGGCGGGCATTCGCGGCTGGTCTCGCTGTCGACGATCCGCAGCGTGGGCGACTGCGGCACCCTGTACCTGACGAGCGACGCAGCCTTCCCAGCCTTCCCAGCATTGCCGGACGAGCACGGCCGGACGCGGCCCGCGCCCAGTTCGTCGACGTCGAAGTGGGCCGCCGGCGCGGATTCACTCCAGGTGCCGGTCGCCACGAAGACGGTGGCCTCCGCCAAACCGTATGACGGGCGCATCATGTGGTCGCGGAAATTGAAGTGCGCGAACCGATCCACGAAGCGGTGCAAGGTGGCGGGCTCGACGCGCTCGGCGCCGCTGATGATGCCCAGCACGTCGCCGAGGTCCAGCCCGGCCAGGTCTTTGTCGGTGGTCTTGCGGGCGGCCAAGTCGAAGGCGAAGTTGGGCGCGGACGACCACGCGCGAGGATTTTCGGCCAGCGCCCGCAGCCACCTGGCCGGCCTCTCCAAGAACCCGACCGGGCTCGTCAGCTCGGCGCGGTGGCCGCTCAGGATGGGCGCGCAGACTCCCAGCACGAGACCCATGTCGTGGTAGAAGGGCAGCCACGACACGATCGTGGCCTGCGACGGGATGGTGGTTCCGAAGTCGACGAAAAAGCTGCGCATCAGCTGTGCGAAATTCGCCTCGAGATTCCGATGCGAGATCATCACCCCGGTCGGCGTCCGGGTCGAACCCGAGCTGTACTGCAAATACGCGACGCTGGGCAAATCGTCCGTCGGAACGCTCGTTTCGCCTTCGCCATCGAGGTTCATCGAATCGATTTCGACGATCTTGGGGACATCGTCCATGCGCGCCTGATCGACATATTCGGCGACGTCTTCCGCGACGTCGGACGTCGTGAGAACCACCGACGGCGAGGTGTCGGCGAGGACCGCGCCTACCCGCTCATCGCTCGAGCCGCGATGCGGTAGCGGCAGCGGAACGGCGATGAGCCCGGCCTGCATGGACCCCAGGAACGCCGCGACGTAATCCATGCCCTGGGGCGCCAGGATCACCGCCCTGTCCCCGATCGACCCGTGCGGGCCGAGGTCGCGCGCCACATTGAGCGTTCGGCGCGATACTTGCGACCACGTGAGCGTCTCGCGCACGCCAGCCCAGTCGTGCTGATAGTCGGTGAACGTGTAGGCCACTTCGTGGGGCCGCAGGCTGGCACGTCCGTGCAGCATGGAGAGGATCGATGACTGAGACATAGGCGCGTGCTCAGTCGGTGCCGGGGGACAGCGCGGACATGGCACCGCTGAGGATCTGTGTAAGCGGGTCGCCACTGCCGAGTGCCGCTTGGTTGACTGGGGCGATGACTTCGGCCGGGTCGAAGCCGTGCACCGGATCCACCTGGACCGGAGCGGTCGACGGGTCGTCGTTGCGCGCGTAACCCGCATTCACCCGGGGAATCAGGATCGCGTCGAGCTTGTTCAGCGTGTCCTCGTCAATCCCGACGTATTTGAGCGGCATGACGAGCGGGAGGTGCTTTTCCGGAACCATGATCGTCGTGTCTTTCGCGCCCCTGGAGTTGATCGTTGTTCTGATGTTCTGCGGCGGCACCATGCTCGGGTTCGTGAAGGCCACCGCCGTGTGACCGGTGGCCAGGCCCAGCAGCGTGTTCGCGAGGGCGAACATGTTGTCCGGCCGGTCTGGGAAGTCGGCGATCAAGTCGTAGGACGCCACGAACCTGTTTGTGTCGTACTGGCTCTCGTACTGGGGCGGCATGGTGTAGTCCAGTGCGGGGACGACGCTGCCGACGGGGAACATGGCGGTCAGGAAGCTCTGACCGAAGGCATGGTGCCCGATCGGGTCGCCGAATGTGGCGAAGTTCAGTTTGTCCGGCGGGGGAGCGGTCGGGTCATTTGCCAGCCGCGCCTGCTCGCCGTCGACCACAAACCCACCCTCGGACAAGCCGATGGCCGTGCCCGGGCGGCCGGTGCGGACCGCCGCATCGAGGTTGTCTATTCCCTCGACGACCGACTCGCCGATGCTGGGCCCGTCCACGCCCAGGCCCGGGAATTGCTCATCGAGCTTGCCGATGCCCGGGAAGAGCCGCTCCAGCACGTGCCCCTGAATCTGACCCGCCGGGTAGGGGACGATCTCGCGCTTCTGGCCGGGGAACCAATGGGCGCCCTCTTGGCGGATGTATTCGTCGTAGGGGATGCCCGCAACGTGAGCGCCTCCGAGGGCGAACGCCGTCTGGTCGCCGGGTGCCCCCGGGGTCGGTGGGCCGCCGATGGGCGACTCGTCGGCCGTCGCGGTATTGACGCCGAAACACCCTGTGGCACCGACGGTTACCAGCGCCGTCACTCCCGCGAGTAGTTTCTTCATCCCTACTCCTGACCGGTCGGATTCGCCTCGTAGTCTCACATACATCATGTGCGGGTGCTAACCGGGCTGCGGCTCGGCGCGTCCGCTCGGCGACCGCGCGCTCCCTCGGGAAGGCCACCAGTTCGCCCGTCCGACCAGCGCGGCGATGGCGGGGACCGTGATGGTGCGCACCAAGAAGGTGTCCAGCAAAATTCCCACCCCGATCACGAAACCGCCCTGGACCACGGTGCTGATGCTGGAGAACAACAGGCCGCACATCGAGGCGGCGAAGATCAGACCCGCCGCGGTGATCACACCGCCCGTCGAGCCGAGCGTCCGGATGATGCCGTACCGCATGCTGTGCGGAGACTCCTCCCGCATTCGGGAGACGAGCAGCATGTTGTAGTCGGCTCCCACCGCGACCAACACCACGAATGCGAGCGGGGGCACGCTCCAATGCAATTGCTGGTCCAACAGGTATTGAAATACGAGCACGCCGATACCCACCGCGGACAAATACGAAATGACCACGGAAGCAACCAGATACAGCGGCGCGACAATCGCACGCAGCAGCGCGATCAGGGTGAACAGCACGACCATAAGCGTGACCGCGATGATGAACCGAATATCGTGCTGGTAGTAGTCACGCGTGTCCTTCAGGGCGACGGTATATCCCGCCATCGACACCGTGGCGTCCGCCAATGCGGTATTCGGCTGGGCCCCGCGCGCGGCCGCGGTGATCGCGTTGACCTGATCCATCGCTTCGGTGCTGAACGGATTCAGTTTGGTTTGAACCAAATACCGCACCGAGTGGCCGTCCGGCGAAATGAATACCTTGGCCGCCTTCTGGAACTGCTCTAACTGCAGCAGCTGGGGTGGGATATTGAACCCGGCCATTGCCGGATGTGCGGCATCGCGTTTCAGCGACAACAGAAACGCCGCCGACTCGTTGAGCCCGCTGCCGAGCTGCTTGAGTTGGTCGACGAGTTGAGCCACCGCGTCGGCCACCTGGCGGCTGCCTCCGGCTAATCGGTTTGCGCCGTCTTGCACGGTGTTCAGATTTGTTTGCATGCCACCGGGTTTGTCCAGCCCCATGGAGTGCAGCACCTTGGTGAGCTTCGCCAGCGAAGCGCGCACCCGATCGGTCGACGCCTTGAGGGCCCGTTTGTCCGGGGCCTGCTGCAGTCGATGGGCCAGCTCGTTGATCGCGTCGAGGTCCGCTTGATTTTGCGGGCCGACCAGCTGCTCGAATGCCCCGCGGGTGTCGCTGCACGACGGATCGACATCGCACCTCGGGTTACCCTGCAGCGCCGCCAGCACCGGGCCTATCCAGGCGAAGACGTTCTTGGCCGCGGAGAAGTTCCAGCCCATCGAGTTGCTGATCGCGTTGACGTGGTCGACGAGTTGGGCCGCGATGTCGACCTGTTTCACCAGCGCGTCG
Source organism: Mycobacterium sp. NTMscope_MAC_269 (assembly GCF_976985695.1). Taxonomy (NCBI): domain Bacteria; kingdom Bacillati; phylum Actinomycetota; class Actinomycetes; order Mycobacteriales; family Mycobacteriaceae; genus Mycobacterium; species Mycobacterium sp. NTMscope_MAC_269. Next base: position 2,610,741 of record NZ_OZ335668.1, on the reverse strand, counting down.
CCGGTGTACTGGCTCTTCGCCGACGAGAAGGCGCTCTCCAGCTCCTGCACGCTAGCGGCAAGCTGAACGACCTGGCCTCGCACGTTGCCGAGGTTGTCGGCCAGCGTGCCCGCGCCGGCGACCAGCCGGTTGAGGTCGTTGGTGTGGTCCTTGATCAGGGTGGACCCGTCCGCCAGCAGGGTGCCGATGGCGCCCGCCTGATAGGTCGCCCGGAATTGTTCCGGCACATTGCCGGTGGGGCGGGTGATGCCGCTGACCGCAGCGACATTCGGCAGTTGGCTGACCCGGTCCGCCATCTGTTCCAGGTCCGCGAGGGCCTTGGGCGTGCGCAGGTCGTGCGGCGATTGGACCAGGATGTATTGCGGAATGGACTGATTCACCGGGAAATGGCGATCCAGTGCGGTGTACCCGATGGAACTCGGCGCGGAAGGCCGCAGGGCCTTGCGATCGTCGTAGTTGTAGCGCACCAGGCCGGCGCAGCTGGCCAGGACGATCAACACCAGCACGCTGGCAACCAGATTGACCTTCGGCCGCCGCACGATGCGGATGCCCGAGCGCCGCCAGAATCGCGCGGTCAGTTCGCGCCGGGGTTTGACCCAGCCGCGCCGCCCCGCAAGCACCAGGACGGCCGGCAGCAACGTCAGCGCGGCGAGGAATGCCACACCGATCCCGATTGCCGCCGACGCCCCGACCGTCTTGAACACGCCCATCCGGGCGAAGCTGATCAGCAGGAAGGTGATCCCGACGGTGGCCGCCGACGCGGCGATCACTTTGCCGATCGAGAACATCGCGCGCCTGACCGCCTCATCGGACTTGGCACCCGACCGCAAATAGTCGTGGTACCGGCTGATGAGAAAGACCGCGTAATCCGTTCCGGCCCCGGCCATTATGGCGCTCAGGAAGACGACGGACTGATTCGAGACACCCGAACCGGTGAGCTGCGAGTAGCCCGCTACCACCGCCTGCGCGATCACCAGGGATGCGCCGATCGTCAGCAACGGCAGCAGCATGGTGACCGCGCTGCGGTAGATCACCAGCAGCACGACGAGCACCAGAACCGCGATCGCCAGCTCAATGGGCATCCGATCCCGAGCGCCCGCGACCGTGAGGTCGGCGACGGTCGCCGCGGGCCCGGTGAGGTTGACCGTCAGCGGCGTGCCGGATTGTTGCAAGACGCGTTTGACGATGTCATCGATCCGGTTGAACGCGGCGTACGAGCGGGGAGTGCCCAGCTCGCCCGCGACGCCGACCGGAAGCACCCAGGCCTTGTGGTCTTTGCTGGTCACCGCCGAGCGCAGGGCCGGTGTGCTGACGAAATCCTGCAGCATCACGACGTCGCGCGTGTCCTGGCGCAGCGCGTTCACCAGCTTGCGGTAGGTGGCTTCGTCGGCCGGGCCCAGGCCGTTGTCGTTGGTCAGGACCACCAACAAGAGGTTTTCTGAGCCCGATTCGTGAAATGCCGCGGTCATTTCTCGGGCGGTGACACTCGACGGCGCATCGCCGGGCAGGATGGCGAGCGGATGCTTCTCGGCCATCTCGCTCAGCGATGGGAAAGTCAGCGGCAGCGCGACCGCAATCGTGACCCAGATCCCGATCACTGCCCAGGGCCACCGCACCACAAAATCGGCTAGCCGTCGCATACCGCCCTCACCCCCGGCCGGCGGCAACGCGGCCGCACTCGACCGGGCCCGGTCAAACCACGCGATGTCGCATCACGTGCCATCGAAGTGCTCCACGCTACGCGACGCGTCCCCAGCTCCCGCTGCCGGCGACCCGCACACATACCGACTTCATCGCTTCCATATAGCGGACAACCGATTTCCGGGCGACCGGGTTGTCCGGATGCATGATCGCCATGACCGTGCCCTCCCCGTACCGGAATATATAAATGGTCAGCTGGTGGGAATACCGGCCGTCCGGGTAGATCCCGATATTGTTCGCAAGCCCCAAGTCGGCGGCAGCAAGAATGGCGTTGAGGGGCGCGGCGCCGCCATGAAAGAAGTTCGACACCGGAAAGTTTGATTGCGGCCAGCGCAACCACGGCGCCAGTTCCAACACGCGGTAGTAGGGCACCTTCGCCATATCCAGGCTGTTATCGAAAGAAGCCTGCGCCGACCACGCGGCATCGCCGAAAGAGGCAGCCGCTATCGGCACGGTGATCGGAATCAAGCCGGTAAACCAGCCCTGCGTCATGAAATTGTCGGTGCCTTTGCGCGAATCCCGCGGAGTAAGCCCGTAATACGTCAGAGCGCCCGTGAATTCGTGCTCCACCAAAGCGAGGCAGGCGAACAGGCCCCCGACAAAGCGCGCGCCCGCCGCCGCGCACGCCGATTCGAATCGCTCCGTCTGCGCGACATCCATCAGCAGTAATGAGGTCATGTCGCTGCTGCTCGATTCCCGCGGGTTGCCCAGCGGCAGCGGGAATTCGGGAAAGCCCCCATTATTGTTCTCGGCGAAGTCAATCCACGCGCGCACCTCGGGCGAATCAAGGGTCAGTGTCGATGTGTATTCGCGTTCGCGGATGCAGAAATCGTCGAAGCTGCCGGCATCGGGAAGAGTAAGGGCCTCACCGCCCCCGCTCAACGCCGTGTACATGCCGTTGGCCTCCATCATCGTGGTGCCGATCAGCGTCGCGTCCCCGTGGACATGGTCCATGGCCGCGAAGAAGGTGAAATGGCCCTCGCTCTGGATGATCCCGAAGGTGAAACAACCCCATTCCAGCGGATTTGGTATGGCCACCACGTGAGCGTGTATCTCGTCCGCCGTCATCTCGCCGTGCTCGACCGGGGCGAACTCGATGTCGCCAGGATCGTTGAGAGTGTGCCTGACGAACTCTGAGTCACCGGTGTCCTCGAACCAACTGCGAAACGTGTCGTGCCGGCGCAGGTACGCGTTGACGGCGTGGTCCATCGCGGCAATGTCGCACGTCCCGGCTACCTCACACGTGGCGATGATCTGCCGTGAGAAGTTCAGCCCGGCGGCCGTGCGTTCACGGTAGTTCCGAAGATGTTGGGCCTGCATGTAACTGACCGGCACCGAGCTGACCGGGGCTTGTCGGGCCTTTTCGGTGGCCGCGGCGGTCGGCTGCCATGAGGTGACCGAGCCAGGGGTCAGCGTCCAATCATCGAGTGAGCCGATCGTGATCTTCCCGATGCGCAAAGCTTCGTCCTCCTGGGTTTGAACGTCGGCGGCCACGCCGGCGGCGAGACCAAGATAAACCCTCGAAGTGATCGCCGTCGCAGCCGTGCGAGCCACCGCCTACACTCGCTCACGGATCCGACCGGCCTTCGTGGTGATCGAGTCGCGGCGATCGAGTTGTGGCGATCGAGCGGCCGGGCGGGGATGCAGGGCGGCGGCCGCGCCGGCCGCCGCTGCGCGATGCGGGCGCTGCGAATGCGGTGTTGGCCTCCGGAATGTTTCTCCGAGCGCAACTGCCCTCCGCGGGGATCGATCTTGACCGGCCAAGAGAGGACAAGCGCATGGCATCCGTCGAAGGTCTGGGGGAATCGGCATCGGGTTTTGCGATCGTCGGTTATGCGGCGCGATTTCCGGGAGCCGCTGACGCGGGCGAGTTCTGGGATGTCTTGCTGCACGGCCGGGATGCGATATCCGAAGTGCCGCAGGACAGGTGGGACGTCGACGAATTCTTCGACCCCGAGCCGGGTGCGCCGGGCAAGGTCGTCACCCGTCGCGCGGGCTTCGTCGACGACGTAACGGGGTTCGACGCCCCGTTCTTCGGCATGTCGACGCGCGAGGTCAGGTTGATGGACCCGCAGCACCGGATCTTGCTGGAGACGGCGTGGCGCGCGGTGGAGCATTCGGGCTACGCGCCAACGGATCTGGCCGACAGCAACACTGGTGTCTTCGTCGGTCTGGCCACGCACGACTACCTGGGAATGGCCTCCGACGAGTTGACCTATCCCGAGATCGAGGCCTACATGGCCATCGGGACGTCGAACGCGGCCGCGGCGGGACGGATCAGCTATCGGCTGGGGCTGCAGGGGCCGGCGGTCGCCGTCGATACCGCGTGCAGCTCGTCGCTGGTCGCCATCCATCAGGCGTGCCAGGCGCTGCGCCTCGGAGAATGCGACCTCGCCCTGGCCGGCGGCGCGAACGTGCTGCTCACCCCGGCCACCATGATCACGTTCTCCAGCGCGCACATGCTCGCGCCCGACGGTCGGTGCAAGACGTTCGATGCGGCCGCCGACGGCTACGTGCGCGGCGAGGGATGTGGCGTCATCGTGATCAAGCGCCTTGAGGATGCGATGCGCGACGGGGACCGGATTCGGGCGGTGATCCGCGGCAGCGCGATCAACCAGGACGGCGCGTCGGGTGGATTGACGGTTCCGAACGGAGTTGCCCAGCAGCGCGTCATCGCCGACGCGCTCAAGCGCGCCGACCTCGAGCCGCGCGATGTCGCGTACCTGGAAGCGCACGGCACCGGGACATCGCTGGGCGACCCCATTGAGGCCCAGGCCGCGGGCGCGGTGCTCGGGGCCGGGCGCCAACCCGACCAGCCGTTGCTGATGGGCTCGGTGAAGACCAACATCGGACACCTGGAAGCGGCCGCGGGCATCGCGGGCGTGATCAAGGTGATCCTGTCCCTCGAGAACGAGCTGCTGCCCCAGCACCTTCACTTTGAGAACCCGTCGCCCCACATCCCCTGGGAACGGCTGGCGGTGGAAGTCGTCAAGGAAGCCACGCCCTGGAAACGCAACGGGCAGCGGCGCATTGCGGGGATCAGCTCATTCGGATTCGCCGGGACGAACGCTCACGTCATTCTGGAGGAAGCACCCGAGCAGGCCATGCCCGCCCCCGCGGAATCGGCTTCGGTCGAGCCCGCCGGGGACCGGCGGTTCAGCATCCTTCCGTTGTCGGCGCGAACGCCGGCCGCGTTGACGCGGCTGGCCGAGGAATACAGCGCCTGGTTGAGCGCGAACCCGCAGGCCACCCTGGAGGACGTGTGCTTTACCGCCGGGGCGGGCCGAGCGCACTTGGAGCAGCGGGCCGCGTTGGTGGTCAACTCGCGGGAATCGGCCCTGGAGTTGCTCGGCGCGCTCGCCGAGGAGCGCCCGGCGCCCGGATTGTTCCGTGGCGAATCGCATGACACCCCGAAGACGGCGTGGTTGTTCACCGGTCAGGGCAGCCAATACCCCGGCATGGCCCGGGAGCTGTTCGACACCGAGCCGGTGTTCGCCGAGACGCTGACCCGTTGCGCCGCCGCGGTCGCCGACATCCTCGAAAAGCCGTTGCTGGACGTCATTTTCGATATGGACAGCCCGGATGGCGAAGCGACGCTGCAGCAGACCTCCTACGCACAGCCCGCCTTGTTCGCGGTGGAACTGGGCCTGGCCCGGCTGTGGCAGTCATGGGGCTTCGAGCCCGACGTGGTGCTGGGCCACAGCGTCGGCCAGTACTCGGCGGCCTGCGTCGCGGGCGTGCTCAGTCTCGAGGACGGCGCGCTGTTGATGGCCGAACGCGGTCGTCTCTTCGGCAGCCTGCCCGCGGGCGGCCGGATGGTCGCGGTGTTCACCGCCGCCGAGCGGGTCGAGCGGCTGACCGACGAGTTCCCCAGCCTGTCCGTCGCCGCCTACAACGGCGTCAACACCGTATTGTCCGGACCGGCAGCCGATTTGGAACCCGCAGTCGCCGGATTGACGGCCGATGGTGTCCGATGTGACTGGCTGGACACCAGCCACGCGTTCCACTCAGCGCTCCTGGACCCGATCCTCGACGAATTCGAATCGTATGCGGGGAGGTTCAACTTCGCTGCGCCACAACGGATCTTGATCGACAACCGCACCGGAGCCGCGCTCGGCCGCAGTGTGAAGCTCGACGGCGCCTACTGGCGCCGGCACGCGCGCCAGCCGGTCGAGTTCGCCAAGAGCGTGCGCACTCTTGCCGAACTGAACTGCAAGTTGCTGCTCGAGATCGGGCCGCGACCGGTGCTCACCGCCGCGGCCCTCGGGGCGTGGCCCGACCCGGCCACCGCACCCCGGGTGATCACGTCGCTGCGGCGGAATAGCGCTGACCACCGGCAGATCACCGAAGCGGTCGCCGACGCGTATGTGCTGGGCCACCTGCCCGACTACGCCGCGTTCCGGCGGCCGCACGCGCGAAAGCTCGACCTGCCCACCTATCCGTTCGAGCGCCGTCAATACTGGTTCCGGGATGACCGCGAGCGCCCCGACCAACCCCAGACCGCCGGTGGACCGCGTACCGAAACCGTCCGCCTTCTCGAGGACGGCCGGATCGAGGAACTTGCGGCGCTGCTCGGCGGTGTGAGCGACGATCCTCAAACCCTGCAGGTACTCACCAAGCTTGCGGCGCAACACAATCAACAGCGTACGACCCGGTCCATCGGGGACGACCGCTACGAGATCCGCTGGGGCAAGGCGCCTTCTCCGCTGCCCCGCGCGGACGCGGACGAGGGAGCCGGCTGGATCGTCGTCGCCGACGATGCCGACGCGGTCCAGCCGTTGGTCGACCTGCTGACCGCGCGCAACCACCGGCACCGGGTCGTCGGGCTGCCGGTCTCCGACGCCGACGAGGAACGGCTCGTTGAGACGTTGCGCGCCGCGGCAACCGACGATGCGTCGTTACGCATCGTGCACGCCGCCGCCCTGGAGACCGGGACCGCACCGTCGATGCGGTCGCTGTTGCGGATGCAACACCGGGTCCTGGGCGCAACGCGGCGGCTCTTTCGCGCCGCGGTGAGCGCCGAACTGCGCAGCCCCATTTGGATCGTGACCCGCGGCGCGCAGCGCGTCACCGACACGGACACGGTGGCGCCACAGCAGAGCTGCCTGTGGGGATTCGGGCGCGCCGCGTCGCTGGAGCTCCCGCAGGTGTGGGGTGGACTCGCCGACCTGTCAGAAGTCGGCGACCACGCAACCGACGAATGGTCCGCGCTCATCGACCGGATCGCCGCGTCGCGCGGCTCGGACGTCCGGGAAGACCAGTTCGCGCTGCGCGATGGTGCGGTCTATACACCCCGGTTGGCCCGGCGTGTCGGGCCGCCGGGCGGTACACCGCTGCAACTGCGCACCGACGCAACATATTTGGTGACCGGGGGACTGGGCGCGATCGGACTGGAGATCGCCGGATACCTGGCCGCGAACGGGGCCCGGCATCTGGTGCTGACCGGCCGTCGCGCGCCCAGCGATGCCGCGCAACAGCGCATCGACTCCCTCGTTGAACAGCACGGCTGCCAAATCCGCGTCGTGGCTGCCGATGTCGCCGACGCACATGACGTGGCCCGCCTACTGGCAGGCGTGCAGGCCGAACTGCCACAGCTGGCCGGCATCGTGCACGCCGCGGGCGAGATCGGCACCACCCCGCTGAGCGCCCTGCACGACGACGAGGTCGATCGCGTCTTTGCCGGCAAGGTTTGGGGCGCTTGGCATTTGAGCGAGGCGGCGGCCGAGCTCAAACTCGACTTCTTCATCAGCACTTCCTCGATCGCCTCGGTGTGGGGTGGATTCGGCCAGACTGCCTACGGCGCCGCGAACGCCTTCCTCGACGGCCTGGCCTGGCGCCTGCGACAGCAGGGCATCCTCGCCGTCAGTGTCAACTTCGGGCCGTGGTCGGCAGGCATGGCCGACGCGAAATCCCGTGCGCGACTGGAGCAGCGCGGAGTCCGGACGTTGTCGCCGGGCGACGCGCTCGCGGGCCTGGCCGATGCCGTGGCGGCCGGCGCGGCAGAGGGCCTGGTGCAGGGTGTGGTGGCCCGGATCGACTGGGCGCGCTTCCTGCCGCTCTATCAGCAGGCGGGCAGGCGGGCGTTCCTGGCGGAGTTCGAACGCGAGGTGCCCAGCCTGATGAATGCCGCGGGGCCCTCGGCAACCCCGGCGGGAAAGACCCCCTTGGTGGAGCGGCTCACCGGCGCCCCGGTGCAGCAGCGCAAGAAACTTCTGACCGACTACCTGCGCGACGCGGTGTCGGAGGTTACGCGCGTCGATGCCGCCGAAATCCGCGAGGACGCAGGGTTTTTCGACCTCGGCATGGATTCGCTGATGGCCGTCGAATTGCGGCGCCGCATCGAACAGGGCGTGGGCAAGGAGATCCCGGCCACCCTGGCGATGGATCACCCACGGCTGTCCGACGTGGCCGACTACCTGCTCAGCGACGTGCTCGAGCTCGGCGATCAGGGATCCTCGAAATCAAGGCCGCAGCCGGCAGCGGCCGTGCCGACGCGCACGGACGAACCGATCGCCATCGTCGCGGTGTCCTGCCGTTTCCCAGGCGCACCCGACCCGGAAGCGTTCTGGGAGGTGCTCTCCGAAGGTGTCGACGCGATCCGCGAGGTCCCGGAGGACCGATTCGACATCGACGAGTTCTACGACCCGGACCCGGACGTTCCGGGTAAGACCTACACGCGGTTCGGCGGATTCCTCGACGAAATCGACGGGTTCGATCCCGAATTCTTCGGCATCTCACCCCGCGAGGCCGTCTGGATCGAGCCGCAGCAGCGGCTGATGCTCGAAACGGTGTGGGAGGGCCTCGAACGGGCCGGCTACGCGCCGGCCGCCCTGCGCGGCAGCCGAACCGGGGTCTTCGTCGGGGTGGCGGCCAACGAGTACGCGCATCTGCTGTCGTCGGAGTCGATCGACAAGATCGAACCCCACTTCATCACCGGCAACGCGCTCAACGCCATCTCCGGCCGGATCGCCTTCGCGCTGGGATTCGAAGGACCCGCGGTGGCGATCGACACCGCATGCAGCTCGGCGTTGGTCGCCGTCCATCAGGCCTGCCAGGCCCTGCACTCCGGTGACTGCGACATGGCGTTGGCCGGCGGCGTGAACGTGTTGCTGAGTCCGGTGACGGTCGTCGCGGCCTCCCGCGCGCGGATGCTTTCGCCGGTCGGGCGATGCAAGACCTTCGACGCCTCCGCCGACGGTTACGTACGCAGCGAAGGCTGCGGGATTCTCGTCCTCAAGAGGCTGAGCGACGCGGAGCGCGATGGCGACCGGATCTGCGCGGTCATTCCCGGCAGCGCGGTCAACCAGGACGGGGCGTCCAGCGGTTTGACTGTACCCAATGGTGGTGCGCAGCAACGGCTTATCGGCTCGGTGCTGGCTCGCTCCGGCCTGACGGGCGGGGATGTCGATTACCTCGAGGCGCACGGAACGGGCACGCCGCTGGGTGACCCGATCGAGGTACAGGCGGCCGCGGCGGCCTACGGGGACTGCCGCGAGGTCGACCGGCCGCTGCTGATGGGCTCGGTGAAGACGAACATCGGGCACACCGAATCGGCTTCGGGAGCAGCGGGTCTGATCAAGGTGGTGCTGTCGCTGCAGCATGGGGTGCTGCCGCAAAGCCTGCACTTCGAGGAGCCGTCGCCGCACATCCCGTGGGATTCGCTGCCGGTGCGGGTCGTGGACACGGCGATGCCGTGGCCACCCAACGGCAGACCGCGGCGCGCGGGCGTGAGTTCCTTCGGGTTCACCGGCACCAACGCGCACGTGCTGGTCGAGGAGGCGCCGGCGCGAACTGTTTCCGCCGAGCCGCTCGCCGACGAACGCGTGGCGGAGCCGGAGTCGGGGGCTCAGGCCGGACAGGCGAGGGTGCTGGCGCTGTCCGCGCGGTCACCGGAAGCGCTGGTGGCGTTGACGCGGCGTTACCACAAATGGCTGACCGCCCACCCGGATGTGGATCTCGCCGAGGTCTGCCTGACCGCCGGAACGGGACGCTCGCACTTCGAACACCGCGCCGCGCTGGTCGTGGATTCGGTCGACGGTGCGCGCGAGGCGCTTTCCGAATTGGCGGAGAACCGCCTGCGGCCCGGCGTCGTACGGGGCGAGCACACCCACCACCCGACGACGGCATGGTTGTTCACCGGCCAGGGCAGTCAGTACCCGGGCATGGCGCGTGACTTGTTCGACACCGAACCGGTTTTCGCCGAAACCGTGACACGTTGTGCGGAGGCGGTCAGCGACATGCTGCCGCATCCGTTGCTGGAGGTGCTGTTCGCCACCGATCGCGAAACCGGTGGCGAAGCCGGGGAAAGGCTGCGGCACACGTCGTTTGCGCAGCCGGCACTGTTCGCCGTCGAGATGGGCCTGGCCCGGCTGTGGCAGTCCTGGGGAATCCAACCCGACGTGGTGCTGGGGCACAGCGTGGGCCAGTACGCGGCGGCCTGTGTGGCCGGCGTTTTCAGCCTCGAGGACGGCGCCCGGCTGATGGCCGAGCGTGGCCGGATGTTCGGCAGCCTGCCCGAAGGTGGGCGCATGGTGGCGGTTTTCGCCGACCCCAAGCACGTCGAGCAGGTTGCCGCCGAATTCCCGCGCGTGTCGGTCGGGGCCTACAACGGCCCCAACACCGTGCTGTCGGGACCGGGCGAGGATCTCGAGCAGATCGTCGCCAAATGCGGGGACGACGGGATCCGTTGCACGTGGCTGCAGACCAGCCACGCCTTCCACTCGGAACTGCTCGATCCGGTGCTCGACGAATTCGAGTCGTACGCGGCGCAATTCCGGTTCGCCACCCCGACGATGCCGCTGATCTGCAACCGCACCGGTGCCGTGCTCACGGCCCAGACGCCGCTCGACGCACAGTACTGGCGCAGGCATTCCCGACAACCGGTGCAATTCGCCGAAAGCGTGCGCACCGTGGCGGCGCTGGGCTGCTCGGTGCTGATGGAGATCGGCCCGCAACCGGTGCTGACCGGCGCCGCGGTGCAGGTCTGGCCGGAGCACCTGTCCGCTCCCCGCGCGATCGTCTCGCTGCGCAAGGGCGTAGGCGATCGACGCCAGATAGCCGACGCGCTGGCCGCGGCCTACGTCGGCGGTCTTCGTCCCGATTTCGCTGCGCTGCATCATCAGTCGCGCCGCAGGGTCGAGTTGCCCACCTATCCGTTCCAGCGCCGCCGCTTCTGGCCCAAGACCTCCGGCATCGCCCTCGACGGAGGGGCCGGTCCGTCGTCGGGCATCCTCGGCAACGCGAAAGACCTCGCCTCGGGCGACTCGGTCTACACCAGCCGGTTGTCCGTCAAGTCGCAGCCGTGGCTGTCCGACCACGTCATCTACGGGACCGTCGTCGTCCCCGGCGCGACCTATGCGGCGATGGCCCTGGCCGCGGTCGGCGCCCCGGCGCGGGTGAGGGACGTCTTCTTCTACGAGCCGATCATCTTGCCCGAGAAGAGTTCTCGTGAGGTACAGCTGACGCTGCACCCGCTGCAGGACGGCGGCGAGTCCACCTTCCAGGTGCACAGCCGCCCGTACGGTGAACGCGGCGCCGAATGGTCGTTGAACGCCGAAGGCACCGTCGTTAGCGGCGCCGATGAGGAGCCGGCGACCGAGGGTGATCCGATCGACGAAACGATCGAGCGCTTGAACCGCATGCGACCGCAGGAGCTGTTCGAGACGTTCGCGGACTTGGAGCTGGCGTGGGGGCCGACCTGGTCGGGTTCCCTGAAGTCCCTGTGGCTCGGCGAGGGCGAGGCGATCGGCGACATCCTCGTCGGTGAAGAACTCGCCGAACAACTCGGCGGCGAGCCGATGCACCCGGTGCTGATGGATTTGTGCACCGGGGTCGCCTTCCCGGCCTTCCCGGCGCTTCTCGCGGCCGAACAGGGCGTCAACGATCTGTTCCTGCCGCTGCGCTACGGGCAAGTGGCGCTGCGGGAGAAGATGCCGCGGCGGTTCTACTGCCGCGCGCGGTGGCACAGCAGCGAACTCAACAGCGAAACCCAGGTCTTCGACCTCGATTTCGTCGATCGGGATGGCAGTCACCTGGGCGGGATTCGCGAGTTCACCGTCAAGCGGGCCCCGCGCGAGGCGCTGCTGCGTGGCCTGGGCGGCGATGCCACCCGGTTGCTCTACACCCTGGGCTGGCACGAGGTGCCCCCACCACCGAGCGAGGAAGCCGGAGACGCCGCCGGCACCTGGCTGATCGCCGGCTTCGACGAACTGGCCGCCAAGGTGCCGGGCTGCATCCCGCTCGACCGCGCCAACGATCCGGATCCGTTGGGGCAGGTGCTGACTCAAGCCCACGAACGCGGGCTGCCGTTCTCCGGTGTCGTCTGGCGTAGCAAGGCGCCGAACGGCGAAGAGTCGAGCGCCGAGGTCACGGCGCGCCTCGAGACCGAAATCGCCAACCTGCTCAGCGCCGTGCACACCGTGCAGCGCGGTGAGGTGAAGCTGCCCGGCGGATTGTGGATCGTCACCGAGCGTGCCGTGGCCACCGAATCCGGCGAGCCGGTCGACCCGGTGCAGGCGGCGCTGTGGGGCTTCGGCCGCACCACGATCAACGAGGAGCCAGCGCTGCGCGCCAAACTCGTCGATTGCGACGGGACACCCGAAGCCGTGCAGGCTCTGGCCGCCCTGCTGGCCGCGCCGATCGACGAGCCGGAACTCGCCGTGCGGCAAGGAAAGCTGCTGGCCTCCCGGTTGCTGCCGTGGGCGCGCAGCGGTCATCTCACGGTGCCCCGCGGACGCGACTTCGTCCTGGCGCCCACCGAACGCGGCGCGATCGACAACCTGCGGCTGACCGAGGCGGACGTGCCGCCGCCGGACGAGGGCTACGTGCAGGTCCGGGTCGAGGCCGCGGGCCTCAACTTCCGCGACGTGCTCAACGTCCTCGGCCTCTACCCGGGCGACCCCGGACCGATCGGTGGCGACTTCGCCGGCGTCGTCACCCAATTGGGCGACGGTGTCACCGGAGTCGAAGTGGGGCAACGCGTCTACGGCTCCATGCAGGGCGCGTTCTCCAGCCGGTTCAACGTGCCCGCCCAGTTCTTGGCGCCGATCCCTCCTCGCGTGAGCGCGGTCGAGGCGGCGACGATTCCGGCTGCGGCGCTGACCGTGCGGCTGTCCTTCGACTGGGCGCAGCTGAAACCCGGCGACAAGGTCCTCATCCACGCCGCCAGCGGCGGTGTCGGCCTGGCGGCGGTCCAGATGGCCCAGCAGCTCGGTGCCGAAGTGTTCGCCACGGCCAGCACGTTCAAGCGCGCGACGCTGCGCAAGCAGGGTGTGAAGCACGTCTATGACTCGCGCACAACGGATTTCGCCGATCAGATCCTGGCGGACACCGACGGTGCCGGGGTGGACGTGGTCCTCAACTCCCTGACCAGCGAAGGGTTCATCGAGGCGACGCTGAAGGCCACCGCCAAGAACGGCCGCTTCGCCGAGATCGCCAAGCGCGACATTTGGACACCCGAGCAGATGGCGCAGGCGCGTCCCGACATCGCTTACGAGATCGTGGCGTTGGACACGGTGATGTTCACCGAACCCGATCGCATTCGCGACTTGCTCACCGAGGTGTCGCAGGGTTTGGCCAACGGTGAGTGGACGCCCCTGCCCGCGGAGGTCTACCCGCTCACCGAGGCGCGAGCAGCGTTCCGCCGCATGCAGCAGGCGCGGCACATCGGCAAGATCGTGGTCCAGATACCGAATCCCCTGCAGCCGCGGCCCGATCGGAGCTACCTGATCACCGGCGGGCTCGGTGCGATCGGCCTGCACACCGCGGCGCATCTGGCCCAACTCGGTGCCGGTGACATCGTCTTGACCAGTCGGCGCGAGCCCGACGCGGACGCACAACGGCAGATCGAGGAGATCACCGAGCGCTACAAGTGCCGCGTCCACGTCTTCGCCGCCGACGTCGGCGACGAGTCCGAGGTGGCGAAGCTGTTGGAGCGCATCCGCGCGGAATTGCCGCCGCTGGCCGGCGTGGCGCATCTGGCGGGCGTGCTCGACGACGCGCTGCTGTCACAGCAGAGCCTCGATCGCTTCCGAACGACGTTGGCGCCCAAGTCGTTCGGCGCCTACCACCTGGACAGGATGACGAAGGACGACGAGCTGGACTTCTTCATCGTGTCGTCGTCGGTGTCGAGCCTGTTCGGTTCGCCCGGACAGTCCAACTACGCGACCGCCAACGCGCTGCTCGACGGCCTGGTCGCGCGGCGAAGGGCCCAAGGCCTGCCGGCGACCGCTGTCAACTTCGGTCCCTGGGCCCAAGGGGGCATGGCCTCCTCGGAGGCCGCGACCGCCAACATCAGTGCGCAGGGCCTGATCCCGCTGGAACCTTCGGCCGCGCTCGGCGCCCTCGCCGAGGTCGTCGCCAATGGAACCGGCCAGGCCACCGTCCTCAAGGCCAACTGGCAGCGCGCCGCCAAAGTGCTGGGCAGTTCGCGTCCGCCGATCCTCGATCTCGTGTTACCCAGCGCCGCCGGAGAGGTGACCGGTGACAGCGAGTTGCTCAAGCAGCTGATGGAGATCCCGGTGCCCCAGCGCGCCGGCTTCGTGACCGAATTCCTGCAGCGGGAGGTGCAGAACTTCCTGCGTCTCGCGTCGCCGCCCGCCGCGAGCAGTCGGTTCCTGGACCTGGGGACCGATTCGCTCATGGCGATCGAGCTCCGCAACCGGCTGCACAGCCAGTTCGGCGGCAAGTTCACGATCAATGCGACGGCGGTCTTCGACTACCCGACCATCGGGGGGCTCGCGGAATATCTCGTGGGCCAGCTTCCCGACGCGGACGCGGGGACGGACGAGCCGGATTCGGTTGCGGCGCCGGAGCCGTCGTGATGACCGGGGGCGGGGGCGCACGAACGTCGACTTGTGGCGCGGAATCTCGGCTTCCCTTCAGGGGGTGAATGCAACAGCTTCTAGATGAGGAGTTGTTGTGCGTCCGTCGTCGTTGTCATGGTTGGGCCGTCGGTTTTGGGATCACATCAAGGAGGGAATGTCGCCCGGTGAGGCCGGGGTGGCTGTCGGCGTGTCGATGTCCAGTGGTCAGCAATGGTTTGCTGATGCTGGCGGGGTGAGACCAAAGTTTCCAGCAGTTGGGCCCCGCTCGCGGCCTCGGCTGAGCTATGAGGAGCGCGAAGAGATCCAGGACGGTGTGGCCCGTGGCGAGTCGATCCGTGACATCGCGAATCGGTTGGGTCGTCACCCAACGACGGTGATGCGTGAGATCAACCGCAATGGGTGGTGCCGCGGGCGCTACCGGGCGCGGTATCGATTCGGCGCCCGATGGCGCGGCGGGTGGGATCCCCGGCCGCGTTATCGCGCGAGTAAGGCCCATGCGCGCGCCCGGGAGCGGGCTCGCCGGCCCAAACCGGGCAAGCTGGCCACCAACCAGCGGCTGCATGATGAGGTGCAGACTCGGTTGCAAGACCAGCACAGTCCCACCCAGATTGCTCAGCGGCTGGTGATGGATTTTCCCGACGAGGCGGAGATGCGGGTGTCCCACGAGACGATCTATCAAGCGATTTACGTTCAGGGCAAAGGGAACTTGCGCCGCGAGTTGCACAGCTGCCTGCGCACCGGGCGTGCACTGCGCAAACCCCAGCGCCGCGCCGATCAGCGCCGCGGCCGCATCCCGAACATGGTCAACATCAGCGAGCGCCCACCCGAGGTCGAAGACCGCGCCGTACCCGGGCATTGGGAGGGCGATCTGATCCTGGGCAGCGCCGCATCGGCCTCGGCGATCGGCACCGTGGTGGAGCGGATGACGCGGTTCGTGATGCTGCTGCACCTGCCTGAGGACCACACAGCGCTGGCGCTGCAGGAGGCCATCGTGGCCAAAATGGCGCAGCTGCCGGCAATCCTGCGCAAAACACTGACCTGGGATCAAGGCAAAGAAATGGCCAACCACATCGCCATCGCCGAGGCCGCCCAACTGGATATCTACTTTTGCGACCCCCACTCACCGTGGCAGCGCGGCACCAACGAAAACACCAACGGACTGCTGCGCCAATACTTTGCTAAAGGCACCGACCTATCCGCGTTTCCCGCCGACTACCTCGACTACGTCGCCGCCAAACTCAACAACCGGCCCCGCCAAACACTGGGCTGGAAAACCCCCGCCGAAGCCCTCGACGAACTACTCTCCAACCCGTCAAAACCACCCGCTGTTGCAAACACCGCGTGAAACCGCCCGGGGCGCCGACTCAACAAGTCGACGCTCGGCGGGCTAGGGGTTCAGTCGGCCGACTACGCGCTCAGTCGCTGATGTCGAATCCGGCGTTGACTTTGGTCGGTCGCACCCGCACCACCAACTCGCCGGGAACGGCGTTGCGGCGGCCGAATTCGTCGGCGCGCTCGGCGCCCATGTAGCGGGCGCCGGTGCGGGTGGCGATATCCAGCACGTCCGCGGGGTCCTCGCTCACCTCGGCCAGGCCCTGCACCTGCACGAAGGAGTAGGGCGGGTGCGGGTCGTCGACGCAGATCACTACGCGCGAATCACGGGCTATCGCACGGCCTTTCGACGTGTCACGGCCGGTGTTGAAGGCGAGCTGGCCATCTTGGACGACGAACCATACCGGCACGACCAGTGGCCTGCCGTCGGCGGCGACGTAGCCCAGCATCCCGGTGCGTGTCCCGGTCGACAGAAACTCGATGACTCTGTCCGACAGCTCGGCCATGCGCTAAAGGCGGACCAGGTCGTAGTCGCCGAGGTGGTCGATCAGGTTGTGCAGGTGCTCACCCGAGGTGCCCAGGGTGTGTTCGATCGCGGTGAGCCGGGCGGCGTAATGGCTGATCGGATACTCCGCGGTCACACCGATGCCGCCGTGCATCTGAATCGATTCCTGCGCGATGTGGCGGGCCGAGCGGCCGATCTGCAGCTTGGCCCGCGAGGCGATCACCGGGTCGAGGTTGCCGTCGGCGATCGACATCGCCGCGTACAGGCTCATGCTGCGCGCCAATTCCAGCGACACGTACATGTCGGCGGCGCGCTGGGTGAGCGCCTGGAATTTGTTCAGCGTGACACCGAACTGCTTGCGGGTCTTGAGGTAATCGGTGGTCAGGCGCAGTGATTCCTCCATCGCTCCGAGCGCTTCGGCGCATAGCGCCGACTGGATGCGGGTGATGGCGGTGCCGATGGCGCCCGACACGTCCGCCGCCTCACCCAGAGGTTCGGCGGCGGCGGAGTCGAGATCGATCTGGGCGCCGCGCTGTCCGTCGAAGGTCCGGTACGGGTGCCGCGTCACAGTTTTTTCGGACCCGGCGTCGACGAGGAACAATCCCGCGCCGCCGTCGGACAGGGCGGCGCTGACCACCAGCGTGTCGGCGCAGTCCCCGGCGAGTACCGGGTTCTTCCGGCCGGTCACAGTCCACGAATCACCTTGCTGCGCAGCCTTGGTGGTCAACTCGGCGGACGGTTTGCGTTGGCCCGGCTCGAGGTGGGCGAAGGCCAGCAGCCGTTGTCCGGACGCGACCTCGTCGAGCAGCTGCTTCTGTTCCTGGCTGCCCAGCTCGGCGATCAGCGCGCCCGGTCCCAGCGCGGCGTGCAGGACGGGTTCGGGGGCCAGCCGGCGCCCGATCTCGGTGAGCACCACCGCGATCTCGATCTGGCCGGACTCCTCGGGTTCGAAGCCCAGCCCGAGGATCCCGGTGTCGGCGAGCTGGCTCCAGACCTCGCGACTCCAGCCCAGGTCGGACCCGATGACCTTATTGCGGCTTTCCGGGTCATAGGTGCGCGCCAGCAGGTCGCGGGTGGTGTCGCGGAGCAGGGACTGCTCGTCGCTCAACTGAAAGTCCATGGCTGCCTCACAATCCCAGAATGGTGGACGCGATGATGTTGCGTTGCACTTCGCTGCTGCCGCCGTAGATCGACGTCTTGCGGTAGTTGAGGTAATGCGGCGCACTGTGCTGCGCCCAGGAGGGCGACGCGATGTCTTCGCCATTGGCCGGCAGCGCATCCGGCCCGGCGACCTCGACGAGCAATTCGGTGGCGATCTGCTGCAACTGGCTGCCGCGCAGCTTGAGCACCGACGAGGCCGGGTTGGGCTGCCCGTTCGCGGAGTCGGTGACCACGCGCGACTGCGTGAGTTCCAATGCGAGCAGCTCGTTTTCGGCTTCGGCCAGCCGCGCCGCGAATAGGGGATCCTCGAGCACCCCGGTGGCCGCGGCGTGCTTCTTCACCTCGGCGAGACGCACCTTGGTCCGGCCCACGCCGGCGATGCCGGTGCGCTCGTTGCCAAGCAGGAATTTCGCGTACGTCCAGCCCTTGTTCTCTTCTCCGACAAGCTGATTGGCCGGCACGCGGACGTCCTCGAAGAAGACCTCGTTGATTTCGTGGCCGCCGTCGATCGTCTTGATGGGTCGCAGCGTGATGCCCGGCGTGTTCATGTCGAAGAGCAGGAACGAGATGCCGGCCTGACGCTTGGGCGCCTGCGGGTCGGTACGGACCAGGCAGAAGATCCAGTCCGCGTACTGGCCGAGCGTGGTCCAGGTCTTCTGGCCGTTGACGACGTAGCTGTCGCCGTCGCGGACCGCGGTGGTGCGTAGCGACGCCAGGTCCGACCCGGCCTCCGGCTCGGAGAAACCTTGGCACCACCAGATGTCGAGGCTGGCCGTCGGCGGCAGGAAGCGTTGTTTGACTTCCTCCGAACCGAATTCGGCGATCACCGGACCCACCATCTTGGTGTTGAAGTTCAGCGGTTCCGGGACGCAGGCCAGCTGCATCTCGTCGGCCCAGATCTGGTGCTGGGTCGGCGTCCAGTCCTTGCCGCCCCATTCGACCGGCCAGTTCGGTACCGCCAAACCGTGCTCGTGCAAGATCTTGTGGCTGGTGACGATGTCGTCGCGGTTCACTTCCGCCGCGCCCTGGCGCACCCGGTCGCGCAACTCCTGGGGAATCTTGGTCGTGTAGACGCTGCGGAGTTCGTCGCGGAACGCGGCTTCCTCGGGCGTGAGCGCCAGTTGCATGGCAGCCTCCTGTCGTTTCGGGGTGAACGTGACGCCCATCGCCCAGAGCTGATTTCTGGCGATGCTGGTCGTTCGCTCAACCTCCATCTTGACCCATCCCGTGCGGGCACTGTGCACAGCCTCGGGTTAGTCCACAGAATGGCCCGCCGGAGCCCTTCGCCCGGGCGGTTGCGGCGGTGCTCGGACCTACGGTCGGCCCATGCGAACAGAACTTCCGGCCGAGCGCCTGCAGCGACGGCTCCGCGCCGAACCGGATGCCGATGCGCACGCAGAAGCCAAGGACTCCGGGTCGGCCCCGAGCGAGGGCCCGCCGGACGACGACCAGAATTCGCTGCTGCCGCGCTGGCTTCCCGACGCGTCCCAGGAGCGGGGCTGGGTGGCGAAGGTGCGCGCCGACCCGGGACGCGCCGGCGCCATCGGGCTGGCGATCGTGGCGGCGCTGGCGGTGCTGGTCACGGTTTTCACGTTGGTGCGCGACCACCCGGCGCCGGTGATGTCGGCCAAGCTGCCGCCGGTGGAGAAGGTGTCGACGGCAAGCCCGCGTTCCTCGACGAGCCCGACCGCCGGACCCGATCATCCGGTGGTCGTCAGCGTGGTGGGCCTCGTGCACACCCCGGGATTGGTGACGCTCGCACCTGGCGCCCGCATCGCCGACGCGCTGCAGGCCGCCGGCGGCGCGGTGAACGGCGCCGACACCATCGGACTGAACATGGCCCGCCCGCTCGGCGACGGCGAGCAGATCGTGGTCGGCCTCGCTCCCGCGTCGGGACAGCCGACGGCCCTGGGCAGTTCGGTGACCTCCGGATCGACACCCACGAAAGCGCCGCCCCCGCGGCCGGGGTCGGTCAAACCGAAACCGGGCGAGGCGGTGGACCTCAACACGGCGACGGTGCAGGAACTCGACGCGCTGCCCGGCGTCGGCCCGGTCACCGCGGCCGCGATCGTGGCCTGGCGGCAGGCCAACGGCAAATTCACCAGCGTCGACCAGCTCGCCGATGTCGAGGGCATCGGGCCGGCGCGGCTGGAGAAGCTCCGCGCCCTGGTCCGTGTCTGACCCGGGTGCACCACCCCGGCCCCGCCGCCTCGCCCGCCGCGCGTGTCGATGTGCGCCTGGTGCCGGCAGCGCTGACCTGCTGGGCGGTGACCGCCGGCGGGATCTGGTGGCCGATCGGGCGCACGCTCGCCTGGTGCTGCGTCGTGGTGATCGGCGCCGCCGGAGCGCTGGCGTGGCGCGCGCTGCGTTGGCCCGGCCGAGGAGCGCGGTTGCGGGCGATCGGCGCCGGGCTCGCGGGGATCGGTGTCGTGGGTGCGGGATTCGGGATCGCGATCGCGCTGCGCGCCGACGCGGTCGATCGCCACCCGATCACCGCGGCGTACGGCATGACCGCTGCGGTCACCGTCACGCCCAACGAGAGCCCGGTGTCGCTGGGGAGCGGACGGTTGATGTTTCGAGCGACCCTGCAACGCCTGCGCGACGCCCAAACGTCGGGCCGGGTAGTCGTTTTCGCGCGCGCCGCGGATTTCGGTGAGCTGATGGTGGGGCAGCCGCTGCGATTCAGCGCACGCATCAGCCGCCCGACGCGGCGCGACCTGACGGTCGCGGTGCTCAACGCGTCGAGTCGGCCGGCCAGGGGCACCGCGGGCACCCTGCAACGGGCGGCGCATAACGTGCGCAGTCGATTCGCCGCGACGGTCCGCGATGCGTTGCCTGGCGAGCAGGCCGCGCTGCTGCCAGCGCTGGTGCTCGGCGACACCTCGGCGGTTCCCAACGGCACCGGCCGCGATTTCCGCGCGGCAGGCATGACCCACCTGATGGCCGTGTCGGGGGCCAACGTGACGATCGTGTGCGCCGCCGTGCTGTTCTCGGCCCGATTGATCGGTCCCCGAACGGCGGTCGCATTCGCCGCCCTGGCGCTGGTGGCCTTCGTCATCGTCGTGCAGCCGACGGCCAGCGTGTTGCGGGCCGCGGTGATGGGTGCCATCGCGCTGACGGGAATGCTGACTTCGCGTCGGCGGCAAGCCATTCCGGCCCTTGCCGCCACGGTGCTGCTGTTGTTGGCCGTCGCCCCGCAGCTGGCCGTCGACGTCGGGTTCGCGCTGTCGGCGCTCGCCACGGCCGCGCTCATCGTCGTCGCACCGGTCTGGTCACGGCGGCTGGTGGGCCGCGGCTGCCCCAAGCCGCTGGCCGATGCGCTGGCCGTCGCCTGGGCCGCGCAGATCGTGACCGCGCCGCTGGTCGCCGCGATCTCCGGCCGTTTCAGCGTGGTCGCCGCCGCCGCCAACCTCGTCGTGGCGGCCGTGATCGCGCCGATCACGGTGCTGGGGACGGCGGCGGCTGCGCTCTGCCCGGTCTGGCCGGCCGCCGCGCGGCTGCTCATTCGCTTCACCGGCCCCGAATTGTGGTGGGTCGGCAGCGTCGCCCGCTGGGCGGCCGGCATGCCCGGCGCGACGCTACCAGTCCCCGAGGGCATACCCGGCACGCTGCTCGTCGGCGGTGTGACGGTGCTGATGATCGTGTCGTGGCGGTGGCGACCCGTCCGCGTGGTGGCGGGAGCGGTCGCGCTGACCGGGCTGGCCTGGGCACTGTCCGGGATCGTCGGTCGGTCGTGACACCATCGTGGGGTGAGCGAGGTTTCGCCGTTGCACCTGGTGCTCGGAGACGAGGAGCTGCTGGTCGAGCGGGCGGTCGCCGACCTGCTGCGCTCGGCGCGGAAACGGGCCGGCAAGGACGCTGACATTCCGGTCAACCGGATGCGCGCGGGTGACGTCAGCACCTATGAGCTCGCCGAGTTGCTGAGCCCCTCGCTGTTCGCCGACGAACGCATCGTCGTGCTGGAGGCCGCCGGCGAAGCGGGCAAAGACGCTGCCGCGGTGATCGTTTCGGCCGCGACCGACATGCCCGCGGGGGTTGTGCTGGTCGTGGTGCACTCGGGCGGCGGCCGGGCCAAGGCGCTTGCCACCGACCTGCAGAAGCTCGGCGCCGAGGTGCACCCGTGCGCGCGGATCACCAAACTCAGCGAACGCATCGACTTCGTCCGCAAGGAGTTCCGCGCCCTGCGCGTCAAGGCCGACGAGCAGACCGTGAGCGCGATGCTCGACGCGGTCGGCTCCGATCTGCGCGAGTTGGCGTCCGCCTGCTCCCAACTGGTCGCCGACACCGGCGGAGCCGTCGACGCCGCCGCGGTGCGGCGCTACCACAGCGGCAAGGCCGAGGTGAAGGGCTTCGACATCGCCGACAAGGCGGTGGCCGGCGACATCGAAGGCGCCGCCGAGGCGCTGCGGTGGGCGATGATGCGGGGCGAGCCCCTGGTGGTCCTGGCGGACGCGCTGGCCGAGGCGATCCACACCATCGGCCGGGTCGGCCCGCTGTCGGGCGATCCCTACCGGATGGCATCGCAGCTGGGGATGCCGCCCTGGCGGGTGCAGAAGGCCCAAAAACAGGCCCGGAATTGGTCGCGGGAGACCGTGGCCACAGCGATGAAGGTTGTTGCCGCGCTCAACGCGAACGTCAAGGGGGCAGTGGCGGACGCCGACTACGCCCTGGAATCCGCGGTCAGACAGGTTGCCGAGCTAGCCGCCCAGCGCAGCCGCTGACGCGGGGCCTCAGAGCTTGTTGAGGGCCTGCGCCAGCGCCGACTTCTTGTTGGCGGCCTGGTTCTTGTGGATCACGCCCTTGCTGGCGGCCTTGTCCAGCTTGCGGTTGGTCGACACCAGCAGCTCGGTGGCCTTTTCCTTGTCGCCGGCGCTGGTGGCCTCGCGGAACGCGCGGACAGCGGTGCGCAGCGACGACTTCACCGACTTGTTGCGCAGGCGAGCGCGCTCGTTGGTCTTGTTGCGCTTCTGCTGCGACTTGATGTTGGCCACGCTCGAGTTCCTTCTTCGATCAGACGTTTGGTTGGGGCGCCGGAAATCACCACAGCGATTGCCCAGGTTATCAGTGAGTTACGTTTTCTCCCAAAACGGGAACACGTGGGCTGCCAAGACGTCGATTTGAGGCAGCATCTGAACAGTGAGTCTGACGAACCAGCTTGAGGAGACCAGGCGGGGTTTTCGCGCTGCGCGCTCTGAGCGGATTTTCGGCGGATACAACACGTCCTCGGATGCCTACGACATGGCCTTCGACGAGATGTTCGACGGTGCGGGCGCCGTTCGTGGTCCCTACAAGGGCATCTATGCCGAACTCGCGCCGTCGGACGCCTCGGAACTCAAGGCCCGCGCCGAAGCGCTCTCCCGCGCCTTCCTCGACCAGGGCATCACCTTCTCTTTGTCGGGCCAGGAGCGGCCCTTTCCGCTGGACTTGGTGCCGCGGGTCATCTCGGCCGCCGAGTGGGCCCGACTCGAGCGCGGCATCACCCAACGGGTCAAGGCCCTCGAGATGTACCTCGACGACATCTACGGCGACCAAGAAATCCTCAACGACGGGGTGATCCCGCGCCGCCTGGTCACCTCCTGCGAGCATTTCCACCGCCAGGCCATGGGCATCGTCCCGCCCAACGGGGTGCGGATCCACGTCGCCGGCATCGACCTGATTCGCGACGAAAAGGGCAATTTCCGGGTCCTCGAGGACAATCTGCGCTCGCCGTCGGGCGTCTCCTATGTGATGGAGAACCGCCGCACCATGGCGCGCGTCTTCCCGAACCTGTTCGCCACGCATCGCGTGCGTTCCGTCGACGACTACGCCGGCCACCTGCTGCGGGCGCTGCGCAACTCCGCGGCCACCAACGAGGCCGACCCGACGGTCGTGGTGCTGACCCCGGGCGTCTACAACTCGGCGTATTTCGAGCATTCGCTGCTGGCCCGTCAGATGGGCGTCGAGCTGGTCGAAGGGCGCGACCTGTTCTGCCGCGACAACCAGGTGTACATGCGCACCACCGAAGGGGAGCGTCAGGTCGATGTCATCTATCGACGCATCGACGACGCCTTCCTGGACCCGCTGCAGTTCCGCGCCGACTCGGTGCTGGGAGTGGCCGGCCTGGTCAACGCCGCCCGCGCCGGAAACGTCGTCATCTCCAGCGCGATCGGCAACGGCGTCGGCGACGACAAACTCGTCTACACCTACGTGCCCACCATGATCGAGTACTACCTGGGTGAGAAACCGCTGCTGGCCAACGTCGAGACGCTGCGCTGCTGGCTCGAGGACGAACGCGAAGAGGTGCTCGACCGGATCGACGAGTTGGTCCTCAAGCCGGTCGAGGGGTCCGGCGGCTACGGCATCGTGTTCGGCCCCGAGGCCTCCGAGAAGGAGCTGGCCGCCGTCGCCAAGAAGGTCCGCGACGATCCGCGGAGCTGGATCGCCCAGCCGATGATGGAGCTGTCGACCGTGCCGACCCAGGTCGGCAGCGCGCTGGCACCCCGCTACGTCGATTTGCGGCCGTTCGCGGTCAACGACGGCAACGACGTGTGGGTGCTGCCCGGCGGCCTGACCCGGACGGCCCTGGTCGAAGGGTCACGGGTGGTCAATTCCAGCCAGGGCGGCGGCTCCAAGGACACCTGGGTGTTGGCGTCGCGCGCCTCGGCCGGCGACCACGAGCTCGAGGCGGCCGAGGTGGTGCGCGCGTTGCCGACCTCGATGCCCGACCCCATGTCGGGTGACTCGCCGCGGCTGGCCTCGCAACAGCCCCAACCCACCGAGCAGCCGGTGCGCGAGCAGCTCGAACAACAGCAGCAACAGCGGGCGGTGCACGATGCTCGCACGTAACGCCGAGGCGCTCTACTGGATCGGGCGCTACGTCGAGCGCGCCGACGACACCGCGCGAATCCTGGACGTGGCCCTGCACCAGTTGCTCGAGGATTCCAGCGTCGACCCGGATCAGGCTTCGCGCCTGCTGCTGCGGGTGCTCGGCATCGACCCGCCGGATCATGAGCTGGATGTGTGGTCGTTGACCGATTTGGTCGCCTACAGCACCAACGCCCAGGGCGGCTGCTCGATCGTCGATGCGATCACCGCGGCGCGCGAAAACGCGAAGTCGGCGCGGGAGGTGACGTCCAGCGAGATCTGGGAGTGCCTCAACACCACCTATCACGCCCTGCCCGAACGCGAACGCGCCGCCAAACGCCTTGGGCCACATGATTTTCTGTCGTTCGTCGAGCGGCGGGCGGCGATGTTCGCCGGCCTGGCCGACTCGACGCTGTCGCGCGACGACGGGTATCGCTTCATGGTATTAGGCCGCGCGATCGAGCGGGTCGACATGACCGTGCGGCTGCTGTTGTCCCGGGTCGGAGACAGCGCCTCGTCCCCGGCGTGGGTGACGCTGCTGCGGTCTGCGGGGGCGCACGACACGTATCTGCGCACCTATCGCGGTGTGCTCGACGCGGGCCGCGTGGTCGAATTCATGTTGCTCGACCGGCTGTTTCCGCGTTCGGTGTTCTATTCGCTGCGTCTGGCCGAACACAATCTCGACGAGCTGGTCCGCACCCGCCAGAGCCGGATCGGGGCCACCGCCGAGGCCCAGCGGTTGCTCGGGCAGGCCCGCAGCGAGTTGGAGTTCGTCCAGCCCGGCGTGCTGCTCGAGACGCTGGAAAACCGGCTGGCCGGCCTGCAGCGCACCTGCCGCGACGTCGGGGAAGCATTGGCGTTGCAGTACTTTCACGTCACCCCGTGGGTGGCGTGGTCGGACGCCGGTCAGCGCGCCCGTCTGGTCAGCGGGAAAGAGGACGGCTGATGTGGCGGCTGCGGGTGGTGCACACCACGGGGTACGCCTACCAGTCGCCGGTGACCGCCTCCTACAACGAGGCGCGGCTGACCCCGCGATCGAACAACCGCCAGAACGTCATCCTCAACCGCGTCGAAACCATTCCGGCGACCCGGTCCTACCGCTACATCGACTACTGGGGCACCGCGGTGACGGCGTTCGACTTGCACGCGCCGCACACCGATCTCACGGTCATGTCCTCCTCGGTGGTGGAGACCGAACGCGCCGAAACGCCGGCCGCCGATGCGGGCTGGGACGACCTGCGCTCGGATGCCGTGATCGATCGCTTCGACGAGCTGCTCCGCCCCACGGAACACACCCCGGCCAGCAAGCGGGTGGCATCGGTGGGCAAGAAGATCAGCAAAACCCACGCGCCAGCCGAAGCCGTTGCCGCCGCGGCTAATTGGGTGCGCGAGCAGCTCGAGTACCTCCCGGGAACCACCAGCGTGCACTCGTCCGGGCTGGACGCGCTGAAGGAGGGCAAGGGCGTCTGCCAGGACTTCGTGCACCTGTCGCTGATGTTGTTGCGCGGCATGGGAATTCCAGCGCACTACGTTTCGGGATATTTGCATCCCAAACGTGACGCCGTCGTGGGGGACACCGTGGACGGGCGAAGCCACGCGTGGATCGAGGCGTGGACGGGCGCGTGGTGGAGCTACGACCCCACCAACAACGCCCAGATCACCGAGCAGTATGTCGGCGTGGGTGCGGGTCGCGACTACTCCGATGTCTCCCCGTTGAGGGGCATCTACTCCGGGGAGGGCGCCACCGACCTCGACGTGATCGTGGAGGTGACGCGGCTCGCCTAACCGGAATACCGTGGCGTGATGAACGATTCACCCGGCGGCACGTCCCGGCCCGAGGCGAATCACCGCGGGCCTTCCCTGACGGCGCTGTCCCTGTTGTGCATCGGGCTGCTCTTCGGTGGGATCGCGGTCGGGGTCGCGATGGGCGGCGTCATGCCGTTGCCGTACGGCCCCGTCAGCGCGGTGGCGGCGTACGTGCGCGCCGAGCCGGTGGCCGTGCGGGTGATGGCGGTGGCGGTATTCGCGTCGTCGGTCCCGTTGGCGCTCTACGCGGCGGCGGCCGTCGCGCGGCTGAGGCAGCTCGGAGCCGGCCGCGCGACGGCCGCGATCGCGCTCACGAGCGGCGTCGCGGCGGCCGGGGCGCTCGGGCTCTCGGGATTGCTGGGGTGGACGCTGTCGTGGCCGGAAGTCAGCGCCGACACCTCTGTGGTGCGGGCGTTGTATTTGTTGGTCTTTCTCACCGGCGGCCCGGGCCACATCGTGGCGTTGGGCGTGTTGGTCGCCGCGATGGCGGCGCCCGGGGGAGTGTTGTCCGGGCCGCTCTCCCGGACCGGCCTGGCGACTGCCGTGCTCGCCGAATCGGCGGCCGGGGTGTTGATCTGGCCGGCGCTGGGCGTCCTGTTGCCGATCGCGCGGGTCGTGGCGCTGGTCTGGCTGGTGGTGGCCGGCATCGTCATCGCCCTTGTGACGCAACGGGATTCGTCATCCCGGTGAGCCGCCACCGCCTCAGGAGGGCGCGTCGACCTGAACCCGGTGCAGGTCGTCGCCGAGCTCGATGCGCCCACCGAACTCCCCGGCGGCCAGCGCTCGCCACTGGTCTTCCTGGCCGGGTACCAGCGCCGGCACATAGTGCGTCATGACGAGGGTGCCCACGCCCGCGCGGGCCGCGGTTGCCGCCGCTTCTTCCACCGACGAGTGGTAATCGCAGATGTCGACGAGACGCTGCTGGGGGATGGCGGTGACGATGTCCTTACGGATCACGGTGTGCACCAGGGCGCCGGCGCCGGCCGCGAGCTCGTCCAGGCTCGCGCACGGCACGGAGTCGCCGGCCAGCACCACCGATGCGCCCTCGTATTCGATGCGGAACCCGATGGTCGGGGCGACTGGCCGGTGATCCGTGGCGCCCACCCGGATCGAGACGCCGTCGCGGTCCCACACGGGACCGTCGGTGTATTCGTGGACCTCGACCGCCGGCGGCGCGGTCAGATCGGCGTGATGGGCGATCCGGTAGCCGATGTCGTGGTGGAACGCCTTCAGCGTCGCCTCCACCAGTTCGGCGGTGCCGGGCGGCCCGATGATGGGCAGCGGCGCGGGATCGGGGGTGAAGGTGCTGATCCACCGCGTGATGAGGACGTCGCCGAGGTCGCCGACGTGATCGCTGTGCAGGTGGGTGAGCAGCAGCGCCGACAAGCCCGCGGCGCCCACGCCGACCGCCGCCGCGCGCTGGAGCACCCCGCGCCCGCAGTCCGCCAAAAACACCTGCCCGCCGGCCCGCACCAGGGTCGACGGCCCGGCGCGGTTCGGGTCGGGGATCGGACTTCCGGTGCCCAGCAAAGTGACCTCGATCATGGCGCTTATCTTGCAGGCCCCGCCCGCGCCCAGTGGCCCAATCGAACGATCCGGCCGCACCTCGGCGCTTGGACACAATCTGTTTGCAGGTTCTCTTGGTGCCTTTTCCGCCGCGCGAGTTAGCCGTAGCCTGATGTGAAGCGGATCACAAACCCGGCTGGAGGCCTTGATGCGGATTGCGGACGTCTTGCGGAATAAGGGCGCGGCGGTGGTGACCATCAACCCGGACGCGACGGTTCGTGAGCTGCTCGCGGGCCTGACCGAGCAGAACATCGGCGCCATGGTGGTGGTCGGCGCCGAGGGCGTCGTCGGCATCGTGTCGGAGCGCGACGTCGTGCGCCAGCTGCACACCCATGGCGCCAGCGTGCTGTCTCGCCCGGTGTCCAAGATCATGACCACCATGCTGGCCACGTGCACCAAGACCGACGAGGTCGACGCCATCAGCGTGCTGATGACCAAGAACCGGGTGCGCCACGTGCCGGTGCTCGACGGGAAGAAGCTGATCGGCATCGTCAGCATCGGTGACGTGGTGAAGACCCGCATGGAAGAACTCGAGGCCGAGCAGCAGCAGCTGCAGTCCTACATCACTCAGGGCTGATTGCCCGACTCCTCTTCAGGCCGCACCGCGGCCTGCATCGTCGCCGGGCGGGGCTGATTGCCCGACTCCTCCTCAACCCGCGCGCCGAGCGTGCGCTCAGCGCGAAAATTTTGTCCTTTTCTCGCAGTGGGTGCACGCTCGGCCAATCGCCTGGCGGCGGCGAGGCTCACCGCCAGGAGTAGTCGGCGCGCAGCCGGGCCGCGACCACGTCGAAGATCTCGCGGTCCAGGATGGCGCCCTCGCGGCGGATGCCCTCCTCGGGCACGTCGAGCACGCGGTCTAGCCGGACCCAGCTGGACCTGCCCTCGTAATCCCAACTGCCAGAACCGATTCCAACCCATTCGGAATCGGCGGCGTGGCGTTCCTGGCTGGAGACCATCAACCCCAGCAGGGTGCCGCGGTCACGCCCCACCACCAGCACAGGCCGGTCCTTGCCCCGGCTGGGGTCGTCCTCGTAGACCACCCACGTCCAGACGATTTCGCCGGGGTCGGCCCGCCCGTCCAGACTCGGTGCGTACACGAGTTTGCGGGCCCGCTGCGCGGTGGGCAAGCTGCTGCTGGTCACCGGCCGGCCCGCGACCGTCGTGTCGGACGGTGGCGGCGCGGCAGCGGCGATGACGTTCGCGGTGATCCGAACGGCCTGCTGCAGCTCGCGCAGCACGGTCTGGGAATTCTGCACCTGCCGGGCCAGCCGCGGCACCCCGCTGAACACCAGATTCTCGGCAAACCGCTGGAACGTCTTCCACTGCGATTTCCGGGCAGACGCCATATTCGCAGCATAGACGCGAGCGATCGGGCGCGACTGTGTCCAAGTAGGTCCACACGACGCTGCATAGATACGCTGGACATACCCGCGAACCGCCAGTAAAACGGCCACGCCGCGCCCATCACGTTTGACGTAGACCAGGAGATTCCCATCAGCAGTTTCGCCGACAAGACCTTCACCGCGCCGGCGCAGATTCGGAATTTCTGCATCATCGCCCACATCGATCACGGCAAGTCGACGCTGGCCGACCGGATGCTGCAGCTCACCGGCGTCGTCGATGAGCGCTCGATGCGCGCGCAGTACTTGGACCGGATGGACATCGAACGCGAGCGCGGCATCACCATCAAGGCGCAAAACGTGCGGCTGCCCTGGAAGGTCGAGGATCAAGACCATGTGTTGCACCTGATCGACACCCCGGGCCACGTCGACTTCACCTACGAGGTGTCGCGCGCGCTGGAGGCCTGCGAGGGCGCGGTACTGCTGGTCGACGCCGCGCAGGGCATCGAGGCGCAGACCCTGGCCAACCTCTACCTGGCGCTGGACCGCGACCTGACCATCATCCCGGTGCTCAACAAGATCGACCTGCCGGCGGCCGACCCGGACCGCTATGCCGGAGAACTCGCCCACATCATCGGCTGCGAGCCCGACGACGTGCTGCGGGTGTCCGGCAAGACCGGCGAGGGAGTGGCGAACCTGCTCAACGAGGTGGTGCGGCAGGTGCCGCCCCCCCAGGGCAACGCCGACGCACCGCTGCGCGCAATGATCTTCGACTCGGTCTACGACATCTACCGCGGCGTGGTGACCTACGTGCGGGTGGTCGACGGCAAGATCACCCCACGCGAACGCATCGCGATGATGTCCACCGGCGCCACGCACGAACTGCTCGAGGTCGGCATCGTCTCGCCCGAGCCGAAGGCCAGCGAGGGCCTGGGAGTGGGCGAGGTGGGGTACCTGATCACCGGGGTGAAGGACGTCCGGCAGTCCAAGGTCGGTGACACCGTGACGACGGCCAAGCACGGCGCCGTCGAAGCGCTGACCGGGTACCGCGAACCCAGGCCGATGGTCTACTCGGGGCTGTATCCCGTGGACGGTTCGGACTACCCGGTTCTGCGCGACGCGTTGGACAGGCTGCAACTCAACGACGCGGCCCTGACGTACGAGCCGGAGACGTCGGTGGCGCTGGGCTTCGGATTCCGTTGTGGCTTTTTGGGTTTGCTGCACATGGAGATCACCCGCGAGCGCCTGGAGCGGGAGTTCGACCTGGATCTGATCTCGACGTCACCCAACGTCGTGTACCGGGTGATCAAAGAGGACGACACCGAGATCATCGTGACCAACCCGTCGGACTGGCCCGAAGGCAAGGTGCGCGCCGTCTACGAGCCGGTGGTGAAGACGACCATCATCGCGCCCAGCGAGTTCATCGGCACGATCATGGAGCTGTGCCAGTCGCGCCGCGGCGAGCTCGGCGGGATGGACTACCTGTCGCCCGAACGGGTGGAGCTGCGCTACACCATGCCGCTGGGCGAGATCATCTTCGATTTCTTCGACTCCCTGAAGTCACGCACCCGCGGCTACGCGAGCCTCGACTACGAGGAGGCCGGCGAGCAAGAGGCGGCGCTGGTCAAGGTCGACATCCTGTTGCAGGGCGAGGCGGTCGACGCGTTCAGCGCGATCGTGCACAAGGACGGCGCCTCGGCCTACGGCAACAAGATGACCACCAAGCTCAAAGAGCTGATCCCGCGCCAGCAGTTCGAGGTGCCGGTCCAGGCGGCGATCGGCTCGAAAATCATTGCGCGCGAAAACATCCGAGCCATCCGCAAGGACGTGCTATCCAAGTGCTACGGCGGTGACATCACCCGTAAGCGCAAACTTCTGGAAAAGCAGAAGGAAGGCAAGAAGCGGATGAAGACCATCGGGCGGGTCGACGTGCCGCAGGAAGCGTTTGTCGCGGCGCTGTCTGCGGACGCGGCGGGGGACAAGGGCAAGAAGTAGCCATGCGGATACTCAAAGCGGCGGCGACTCTCGCCGCGCTCGCCACGGTGGTGACGAGTTGTGGCACCGTCGTGGACGGAACGGCCAAGCCGGCGCCGAACCTCAAGCTGCGACCGTTGACTGGCGCGTCGGTCAGCAAGGTCCTGCTCGACGGCGCGACGCTGTCGCGGATGCTCGACCAGACCTTGATCTCCCGCGACCCGGCCCAAGTCGGCGGCCCCGAGAAGCTCTACCAGGTCAAGCGGTCGACGTCGCAGGCCGGTTGCCTGGGTGTGACGGCGATGCTGCAGAAGAGCGTGTACCGCTCCGCTGACGTCCAGGACGTCGCCTCGGTGTCGTGGTGGAACAACGGCGAACCGGCGCAGGTGATCACCGTGATGGAGGGGGTGGTCACGCTGCCGTCGGCCGCGCAGGCTCAGGCACTGTTCGCGCAGTTCTCCCAGCAGTGGCAACAATGCAACGGCATGACGACCTCGGAACAGACCGGCCCGATCAGCACCACGAACGTCATCAGCGATGTCCGCGGCACCGCCACCACCATCGCGGCGACCAAAACCGCCACCTCGGTGCTGCCCAACATGCCGGCCCTGCGGCCCACCCCGCAGGCGCGTGCCATCGGTATCCGGTCGAACTGCCTCGTGGAAGTCGAGGTGGTGTTTTTCGGTGGGCGACGATCCACCGACCCGGGGTCGGCCGACGTGAACGCCAGCGCACTCGACATCGCGCACGCCATGATGGACAGGGTCAACGCGCTCGCGTGAGGTCGCGCTGGGCGCCGGGAAG
This sequence comes from Mycobacterium sp. NTMscope_MAC_269, assembly GCF_976985695.1. NCBI lineage: Bacteria > Bacillati > Actinomycetota > Actinomycetes > Mycobacteriales > Mycobacteriaceae > Mycobacterium > Mycobacterium sp. NTMscope_MAC_269. Next base: position 2,578,885 of record NZ_OZ335668.1, on the reverse strand, counting down.
GCAAGACGAGAAATGAAAAGCCGGTGGCGCGCGCCAGCCGCGGTGATCGCGGTGCTGCTGGCGAGTGGGTGCACCGAAACCACCTCCGGCACAGCCACTCTGGCACCCGACGCGGGGCGGGTGCCAGCCATCAAGCGGGCCTTGTTCGACGGCACCGCGCTGGCAAAGCTGCTCGACCAGCCGTTCCAGCCGTACCCGCGTTACTCGGAGTTCGGCGGCGGCGACAAATTGGGAACCACGTGGGATAAGGCGCAGCCCGCCGAGTGCATCGGCGTCGTCTATTGGATGCAGCGGGGCCCGTATGGCTCGGCGCCAGTACAAGAAACGGCCGCCGAAATGTGGGTGCACAAAGGGGATTCGGTGAAGATCGACTTTGTCCAGCAAGGCATCGTCGCGTTGCGGACGGCTGCGGACGCCGACGCGCTCTTCGCCAGGTTCGTCGCGCAGTGGCAGAAGTGCGACGGGACCACGCTGATCGTGCCGCCGACCGATATATACGGTACGGAAGCCATCTCCGACGTGCACGTCCAGGATTCGGTTGTCGCGGCTACGGTTTCGATGGGATCCGGCCCGCACTCGATTTTGAACGCAACGCCCGTGGCCCGGGCCCTCGGCGTCAAGGGGCCTTACCTGGTCGAGATGACGGTCGACTTCATCCCCATTTATGGGCCAGGAGATCAGGGCAACGGCGACATCAACACCACCGCCATCGACCTCACCCACGCGCTCATGGACAAACTCGGCGCCCGTAGCTGACGCGGCGCCAGCCGATACGAGGGCGGACCTGATGGTGGCGACCCGCTTCGCCCGGCCCAACGGCCGCGCTCGCGATCGCCACGTTTGATGGTGGCGACCCGCTTCGCCCGGCCCAACGGCCGCGCTCGCGATCGCCACGGGAACTACATGGGCGCGTTCGCGGGCTGGAACATCCCGGAGCCGTCGGCCTCCTCCTCGGCGCGAATGACGTGCACCACCGCGTTGATCAGCGCCAGGTGGGTGAACGCCTGCGGGAAGTTGCCCAGCTGGCGACCGGTGCGCGGCTCGATCTCCTCGGCGTAGAGGTGCAGCGGGCTGGCATACGACAGCAACCGCTCGCACAGGCGCTTGGCGCGGCGCACCTCGCCGATCTCGACCAGCGCCGACACCAGCCAGAACGAACAGATCGTGAACGTGCCCTCCTCGCCGGACAGACCGTCGTCGGTCTCCTCGACCCGGTAGCGCAGCACCAAGCCTTCCTGGGTGAGCTCGTCGGCGATCGCCAGCACTGTGTTGCGCACCCGCGGGTCGTCCGGCGGCAGGAACCGCGTCAGCACCACCAACAGCAGCGAGGCGTCCAGCGCGTCGCTGCCGTAGCGCTGGGTGAACACGCCGCGGGAGTCCACGCCGTGCGCCAGGATGTCGTTCTTGATCTCCTCGGCGATGGCGCGCCACTGCTGGGCGTAGCTCTTCTCGCCCTGGCGTTCGGCCAGCTTCGCCCCGCGGTCGAGCGCCACCCAGCACATCACCTTCGACGACGTGAAGTGCTGCGGTTCCCCGCGCACCTCCCAGATGCCGCGGTCGGGCTCGCGCCAGTGCTTGATCGCCTCCTCCACCTGCTTCTTCAGCACCGGCCACAACGTCTCGGGGACCTGCTCACGCGACTTGGCGTGCAGGTAGAAGGAGTCGAGGATGGAGCCCCAGATGTCGTGCTGGACCTGGTCGAAGGCGCCGTTGCCGATGCGCACCGGCCGGGCCTGGTCATAGCCGGAAAGGTGATGCAACTCCTCCTCGACCAGGCTGCGCTCCCCGCCCACGCCGTACATCACCTGCAGCGGGTGCCGCTCGTTGTTGTTGGCCCCCGAGACATCGGCGATGAACGCGAAGAAGTCGTCGGCCTCGCGGTCGAGCCCGAGCGTGTACAGACCCCACAACGCGAACGTCGAGTCGCGCACCCAGGCATAGCGGTAGTCCCAGTTGCGTTCGCCCTGCGGTGTTTCCGGCAGCGACGTGGTGCTGGCCGCCAACAGCGCTCCAGTGGGCGAGTAGGTCAAGCCCTTCAGCGTGAGTGCGCTGCGCTGCAGGTATGCCCGCCACGGGTGGTCGGGGAAGTTCCCGATGTTGATCCACTGCCGCCAGCACTCGGTGGTCTGCCACATCTTGTCGGCGGCCTCTTCGTAGGTCTGCGGCGCCGGATGTTTGGTCCAGCTCAGGGCGACGAACACGTCGTCGCCCTCCTTCATCCGGGTGCGGGCGCGCGCTTCCCGGCCCTCCAGCCCGATCCGCAGGTTGGTGGTGAGCCGCAGCGTCGGGTGGGCGTCGGGTTGCTTGGTGGCGCGCGCGATGGCCTCGCCGTACGCGTTGGCGGAGTATTCCCAGGTGGCGCCGACCCGGTGGTAGTCGAACGCCGGCTCGCAGCTCATCATCAGTTCGACGGTGCCGCTGACGCAGCGCACCGTGCGCAGCAGGATATGCTCGGCGTCCCAGTCCATCGGGGTGCGGCGATGCGTGCGCGACCGGCGGTCCAGGTCGTGCCAGGGGCCCATGACCAGCGCGTCGCGCACGATCAGCCACCCGGTGTGCGTCTGCCAGGTGGTCTCCATGATGAGGCTGCCCGGCAGATACCGGCGGGCCGACGGCACCGAGACGCCATAGGGCCCCAACCGGAAGTGGCCGGCGCTGCGGTCCAGGATCGCCCCGAACACGCTCGGCGAGTCCGGCCGCGGCACGCACAGCCACTCCACCGACCCGGCCGGCGAGATCAGGCAGGTGGTTTCCCAATCCGACAGGAACGCGTAATCGGCGATCGGCGGAAACGGGTTACGCAGGGCCGCGCTGGGCGCGAGGGGGCCGGGTGTGCGCAGGTCGATGGACGAGGACATCGACGTCGCGGCAGCCGCCGGCAACGCTTCCTCGGGCATGGTGTCGGCCGGTTGGTCGTCGGGCTGAACATGCAGAACCATCTGGACATCATCGACCGCGCGGCGGCCCGGCGTCCAACGTTTCGCCGAGGCGGCGTGGCGCGCACCTGCCCGGGTGCCGACGTTCACGCATTGGTTTTGTGCGGCAGCGCCGAATAGGGTGAGCTTCGTGAATGCGTTCCTCAACTGGTGGGACGGCAACGAGCTGTGGCTTTCGGGGCTGCCTTTCGTGCTGCAGGCCACGGTGGTGATGCCGGTCGTGCTGGCGGTCGCCTACGTGACGGCGGCCCTGCTCGACGGCCTGCTCGGCAAGGGCATCGAGTTGATGCGCCGTGCCCGCCATGCCGGTGAGACATCCGGGTAACGCGTATGCCTCGGTCGCACGTGACGTTGATTCTCCTCATCTTGGTGGCGCTGGTGATCGGCACCTGGCTGGTCACCCACGTGATGCACCGCTGAGACGCCCGTGGCGGTTGCCCGGCGCCGGCTGCGGTGGCGGCACCGTCAATTCCTGTTAGGCTTCCCGCCATGCGCGTGGCGTTTGGCATTCCAGGGTGCTACGCCTTCGTGCACTGTTGTCGCTGACTCCCAAACCCGTGTGCGGTCTGGTTCTGGAGTTCTCGAATTCTCCTGAAGTTCTAGTTGCCTTTCCGCTGAGACGGGACCGAGATCCGATACGTTCCCCACCGGAAGGCCTTCGATGGACATCAGGACCGCATTGCGTTGGCGGCCTGTCTCAGCCCTGGTTTTAATAGCAGGCCTCGTCGCCGGCTGCCACGGGGGCGCAAGCGATGCCGTCGGTGGCGGTGGGCTGGCCGGCGCGCACACCAGCATCACGCTGGTTGCCTACTCGGTCCCGGAACCCGGATGGAGCATGGTCATTCCGGCGTTCAATGCCTCCGAGGAAGGCAAAGGCGTCCAGGTGGTGACGTCCTATGGGGCGTCCGGTGACCAGTCCCGCGGCGTCGTCGACGGCAAGCCGGCCGATGTCGTGAACTTCTCCGTCGAACCCGACATCGCGCGATTGGTCAAGGCCGGCAAAGTCTCTAAAGACTGGAACACCGACGCCACCAAGGGAATCCCGTTCGGCTCGGTGGTCACACTCGTGGTGCGCAAGGGCAATCCGAAAAACATCAAGGACTGGGATGACCTGCTGCGGCCCGGTGTTGAGGTCATCACGCCCAGCCCGCTGAGTTCGGGGTCGGCCAAGTGGAATCTGCTCGCGCCGTATGCCGTCAAGAGCGAAGGGGGCGCCAACAGCGCGGCCGGTGTGGATTTCATCAAGAAGCTGGTGACCGAGCACGTCAAACTCCGCCCCGGATCGGGGCGCGAAGCCACCGACGTCTTCGTCCAGGGCAGCGGCGACGTGCTGATCAGCTACGAGAACGAGGCCATCGCGACCGAGCGGGCGGGCAAGGCGGTCGACCACGTCAACCCGCCGCAGACCTTCAAGATCGACAATCCGGTCGCCGTCGTCAACACCAGTCCCCACCTGCAGGCGGCCGTCGCCTTCAAGAATTTCCAGTACACGGCCGCGGCCCAAAAGGTCTGGGCGCAGGCAGGTTTCCGGCCGGTCGACCCGGCGGTCGCCGCCGACTTCCGCGGCCAGTACCCCGTGCCGAAGAAGCTGTGGACCATCGCCGACCTCGGCGGCTGGAGTACGGCGGATCCGCAGCTGTTCGATAAGAACACCGGCAGCATCACCAAGATCTACACGCAGGCCACCGGATGACGGCCATCACGCCGGACCCGATGGCGATCCGCCCCGAACTCAGCGGCGAACCCGGGCACGGGCCGCTGCACGGACGTGGCCGGGGGACCACCGCCCTGCGGGTCGGGGCGGCCACGGTGTGGCTGTCGGTGATCGTGTTGCTGCCGCTGGCGGCGATCGCCTGGCAGTCCGCCGGCGGCGGCTGGCACGCGTTCTGGCTCGCGGTCACCTCGAACGCCGCGTTGGAGTCGTTCGAGGTGACCCTGACGATCTCGGCCGGGGTGACCGTGCTCAACCTGATTTTTGGCCTGGTGATCGCGTGGGTGCTGGTGCGCGACGACTTCGTCGGGAAGCGCCTCGTCGACGCGATCATCGATCTGCCGTTCGCGCTGCCCACCATCGTCGCCAGCCTGGTCATGCTGGCCTTGTACGGCAACAACAGCCCGGTCGGGCTCCATCTGCAGCACACCGCGTGGGGTGTGGCGGTGGCTTTGGCCTTCGTCACGCTGCCGTTCGTGGTCCGCGCGGTCCAACCGGTGCTGCTGGAATTGGACCGCGAAGTCGAGGAGGCGGCGGCGTCGCTGGGCGCCAGCGGCCCCAAGATCTTTACGTCCGTGGTGCTGCCGGCTCTACTGCCCGCCCTGTTATCCGGTGCGGGCCTGGCGTTCTCACGCGCGATCGGCGAGTTCGGGTCGGTGGTGCTGATCGGCGGTGCGGTGCCGGGTAAGACCGAAGTGTCCTCGCAGTGGATACGGACGTTGATCGAGAACGACGACCGCACCGGTGCGGCCGCGATATCCATTGTGCTGTTGGCGATCTCGTTCGTGGTCCTGCTCATCTTGCGGGTCGTGGGCGGGCATGCGGCCAAACGCGAGGAGCTGGCCGCATGACGTCGTCCGCGGGAGTCCGCTACGGGCTGCGCTTCGTGGCGCTCGGATACATTTTCGTGTTGCTGGTCGTGCCGGTGTCGTTGATCCTGTGGCGGACATTTCGACCCGGGTTCGGCCAGTTCTACGCCTGGGTCAGTACCCCCGCGGCGATCTCGGCGCTGAACTTGACGTTGCTGGTGGTGGCCATCGTGGTGCCGCTCAACGTGGTTTTCGGTATTCCGACAGCATTGGTGCTCGCGCGCAACAGGTTTCGCGGCAAGGGCGTGCTCCAAGCGATCATCGACCTGCCGTTCGCGGTCTCGCCCGTCATCGTGGGCGTGGCGTTGATCGTGTTGTGGGGTTCGGCAGGTGCGCTGGGGTTCGTCGAAAAAGACCTCGGCTTCAAAATCATCTTCGGTCTGCCGGGCATCGTGCTCGCCAGCATCTTCGTCACCCTGCCGTTCGTGGTGCGTGAGGTCGAGCCGTTGCTGCACGAGTTGGGCACCGACCAGGAGGAGGCGGCGGCAACGCTGGGTTCGGGCTGGTGGCAGACGTTTTGGCGGATCACGCTGCCCTCCATCCGGTGGGGCCTGACCTACGGCATCGTGTTGACAGTCGCACGTACCCTAGGTGAATACGGTGCGGTGCTCATAGTGTCGTCGAACCTGCCGGGGAAGTCGCAAACGCTGACATTGCTTGTTTCGGACCGATACAACCGCGGCGTCGAGTACGGCGCCTACGCGCTGTCGACCCTGCTGATGGGGGTTGCCGTGCTGGTGCTGGTTTTCCAGGTGGTCCTCGATGCCCGCCGCGCCCGAGCGGCGAAACAAGCCTGACGAGGAGAATGACGTGACAGACACCGGTACCGGCCGGGACGACCTCGCCATCATCGTGCGCGACGCGTACAAACACTATGGCGATTTCGTCGCGCTGGACCACGTGGACTTCGTGGTGCCGACCGGTTCGCTGACGGCGTTGTTGGGTCCCAGCGGCTCGGGCAAATCGACCCTGCTGCGCATGATCGCCGGCCTCGACCAACCCGACAGCGGGACCGTCACGATCTACGGTCGTGACGTGACCGGCGTGCCCCCGCAGCGCCGCGGCATCGGGTTCGTCTTCCAGCACTACGCGGCGTTCAAGCACCTGACCGTCCGCGACAACGTGGCGTACGGGCTGAAAGTCCGCAAGCGACCCAAGGCCGAAATCAAAGCCAAAGTCGACAACCTGCTGGAAGTGGTGGGGCTCAGCGGTTTTCAGAACCGCTATCCCAACCAGCTCTCCGGTGGTCAGCGACAGCGGATGGCGCTGGCGCGGGCGCTGGCGGTCGACCCGCAGGTGCTGCTGCTCGACGAGCCGTTCGGCGCGCTCGACGCCAAGGTGCGCGAGGATTTGCGGGCGTGGTTGCGCCGCCTGCACGACGAGGTGCACGTCACCACCGTGCTGGTCACCCACGACCAGGCTGAGGCATTGGATGTCGCCGATCGGATCGCGGTCCTCAACCACGGCCGCATCGAGCAGATCGGATCCCCGACCGACGTCTATGACGCCCCGGCGAACGCGTTCGTGATGTCGTTTTTGGGCGCGGTGTCCACGCTGAACGGCGCCTTGGTGCGACCGCACGACATCCGGGTGGGCCGCAATCCCGAGATGGCGATCGCCGGCGGCGACGGCACCGCGGAGTCGATCGGGGTGGTGCGCGCCACCGTCGACCGGGTGGTAGCGCTGGGTTTCGAGGTGCGGGTCGAATTGACCAGCGCCGCCACCGGTGGCTCCTTCACGGCACAGATTACGCGCGGCGACGCCGAGGCCCTGGCGTTACGCGACGGCGACACCGTCTACGTGCGCGCGACCCGGGTTCCACCGATCGCCCCCACTGCGGAGGATTCTGGCCGCAAAGCGGACGAGGATGAGAGCACGCTGACGTCGGCGTGACGATCGGCGCCGGTCGTCAGGAAGCGTGCAGTCCGCATTCGGTCTTGGACAGCCCCTGCCAGCGCCCGCTGCGCGGGTCGGCGCCCGCCAGTGGCTTGGCCGTGCAGGGGGCGCAGCCGATCGACGAATAGCCTTCGTAGATCAGCGGATTGACCAGCACGCTGTGCTCGTCGATGTAGTTCTGCACGTCGTCGTCGGTCCAGGCGACCATCGGGTTGACCTTCACCAGCTTGAAGCCCTCGTCGAACCCGACCACCGGGGCGTTGGCGCGCGCGGCGGTTTCGCCGCGGCGCAGCCCGGTCACCCACGCCGAGTATCCGCGCAGCGTCTTGCCCAGCGGGGCGACCTTGCGCAGCCGGCAGCATTCACCGGGGTCCCGCGCGAACAGGTCCTTGCCCAGGAGTTTGTCCTGCTCGGCGACGGTTTGCTCGGGGGTGACGTTGAGCACCCGGATGTCGTAAACGGACTCGATGGCGTCGCGCGTACCGATGGTCTCCACGAAGTGGTAGCCGGTGTCCAAGAACACCACCGGAACACCCGGGCGCACCTTGGCGGCCAGGTCGATCAGCACGGCCTCCTGCATGCTGGACGCCACCACGTAGTTGCAGGTGGCCCACCCGCGCGGCCCGTTGATGCCGCCGAACGTCTCGTCGGTCCAACGCAATACGTCGCTGGCGCTGGCGCCCTCCAGCTCGGCCGCACCCCGGGCGGCGAGCTCCCGCAGCTCGGCCTCGGAATGCCTGGTCGTTCGTTCGCTCATCGCAAATCGTCCTCGTCTGCTCTCATGGCCCACTGTGCGAAACGTTCACCCTCGCCGCGATATTTCAAGAAGTTGCGTGCGAGCCGCTCGATGTAGTCGCAGAGTTCGTCGCTGGTGACCTTGTGCTGACGCAGTTTTCGGCCGAAGCCGCTGTCTTGGCCCAGGCTGCCGCCCAGGTGTACCTGGAAACCCTCGACCGAGCCGCCCTCTCCGTCGTCGACCATCTGGCCCTTCAGCCCGATATCGGCGACCTGGATGCGTGCGCACGAGTTGGGGCAGCCGTTGATGTTGACGGTGATCGGAACGTCGAGCTGTAGGTTGATGTCCGCGAGGCGACTTTCCAGCTCGGGCACCAAAGACTGCGCCTTGACTCGTGTTTCGGCGAACGACAACTTGCAGAACTCAATCCCCGTGCACGCCATCACATTCCGGCGCCACTGCGACGGCCGGGACTGCAGGCCGAGCGCCTCCAGACCGGCGATGAGCTCGTCGAGCTTGTCGTCGGGGACGTCGAGGACCACCAGCTTCTGGTAGGGGGTCAACCGGATCCGGTCCGAACCGGCCGCCTCGGCGAGGTCGGCCACTGAGGTGAGGATGGTGCCCGACACCCGTCCCGCGATCGAGGCCACGCCCACCGCGTTGAGCCCGTTCTTGAGCCGTTGCACGCCGACGTGGTCGATCGGATGCGGTACCGGCTCGGGCGCGGGCCCGTCGATCAGCGGACGCTTGAGGTACTCGGTTTCGAGAACTTCGCGGAACTTCTCGATGCCCCAATCCTTGATCAGGAACTTCAGCCGCGCCTTGGAGCGCAGCCGTCGGTAGCCGTAGTCGCGGAAGATCGAGGTCACCGCGTGCCACACCTCGGGCACTTCCTCGAGCGGCACCCAGGCGCCCACCCGTTGGGCCAGCATCGGGTTGGTCGACAGTCCGCCACCGACCCACAGATCCAGCCCGGGGCCGTGCTCGGGGTGGTTGACACCGATGAACGCGATGTCGTTGACCTCGTGCACCACGTCTTGCAGACCCGAGATCGCGGTCTTGTACTTGCGCGGCAGGTCGGCGAAGTCGGGCTGGCCGATGTAGCGCTGGGCGATCTCGTCGATCGCCCAGCTCGGGTCGAGCACCTCGTCGAGCGATTCGCCCGCCAGCGGTGAGCCCAGGATCACGCGGGGGCAGTCGCCGCACGCCTCGGCGGTCTGCAATCCGACGTCGGTCAGCCGCCGCCAGATTTCGGGGACGTTCTCGACCTCGATCCAGTGGTACTGGATGTTTTCGCGGTCGGTGATGTCGGCGGTGTCGCGGCCGAATTCGGTGGAAATCTGGCCGACGGTGCGCAGCGCCGCCGTCGACAGCGCACCGCCGTCGCAGCGCACCCGCATCATGAAGTACCTGGCCTCGAGCAGCTCGGCGTTGTCGTCGCCGGTGAAGGTGCCGTCGTAGCCCTGCTCACGCTGCGTGTACAGGCCCCACCAGCGGAAGCGCCCACGCAGGTCGCTTTTGTCGATGCTGTCGAAGCCGTTCTTGGCGTAGATGGTCTCGATGCGCTCGCGCACGTCCAGCGGGGCGCCGGCCTGCTTCATCTCTTCGTTCGGGTTCAGCGGCTCACGATTCCCCAGTGCCCATTGGCCCTCGTTACGGGCCTTCGCGGGTCGGGCGGTGGTCATCGGAAGTTCTCCTTCAAAAAGATCGCCAGCGCGGCCAGCACAGTTCACCGGCACTTAGGGGCGGCACGGAACCGTCAGCCTGCTGGAGACACAGTGGGCTGGGTCTACCACGTCAAGGCAGACAGATACAGCTGCAAACGCGCTTGAGATCGATGTGCCGTCGCGCCACGAGCACAATGTGCGGGCTGGGCTGGGCGACAGTCACGCCACCATTGTGCCACGGACCGCGACGGGCCGCGCGAGCAGGTCAAATCTTCGCTCACCATGATTAAAATTACCGCGCAGGCCTGGGAGACCGGTCACCGAAGCCCCAGAGGTTCCTGAGATCGCTTGCCGCGACGTCGGTCGTCGGTGCGGCCGGGTTCGACGCCCCCGGGGGCACCCGTCCGCCGTGGGATCATTTGGACATGGCCATTCGCGAGGAGTCGGTCGATCTGCCCGACATGCGGGTGATCGCCGGACAGCCGTTTGGCATCTATGTGCATGTCCCGTTCTGCGTAACACGTTGCGGCTATTGCGATTTCAACACCTACACCCCAGCCGAGCTGGGCGGAGTCAATCCCGACGCCTGGCTGGGTGCCCTGCGGGCCGAACTGAAACTGGCCTCCGCGCGACTGCAAGCGCCGCAGGTGAGCACCGTGTTCGTCGGAGGTGGGACGCCCTCGCTGCTCGGCGGTGCGCGACTGGTAACGCTGCTGGACATGGTGCGTGAGCACTTTCCGCTGGCAGCGGACGCCGAGATCACCACCGAGGCCAACCCCGAGTCGGCGTGGCCGGACCTCTTCGACGCCATCCGTGCGGCCGGCTACACCCGGGTGTCGCTGGGGATGCAATCGGTGGCGCCCCGGGTGCTGGGCGTCCTCGACCGCATTCACACCCCGAACCGATCGGCGGCCGCCGCCCGCGAGGCGCTGGCCGCGGGATTCGAACACGTCAGCCTCGATCTGATCTATGGAACGCCGGGGGAGTCCGACGACGACGTGTTGCGGTCGGTCGACACCGCGATCGACACCGGCGTCGATCACGTCTCCGCCTACGCGCTGGTGGTCGAGGAAGGCACCGCGCTGGCGCGGCGGGTGCGGCGCGGCGAACTGGCCGCTCCCGACGACGACGTGCTGGCGCACCGCTACGAATTGGTCGACGCGCGGCTGAGCGAGGCCGGGATGTCCTGGTACGAAGTGTCCAACTGGTCGCGACCGGGTGGTCAATGCCGGCACAACCTGGGCTACTGGGACGGCGGACAGTGGTGGGGCGCCGGGCCGGGCGCGCACGGATACGTCGGTGCCACGCGCTGGTGGAATGTCAAGCATCCCAACGCATATGCCGAGAGGTTGTCCGCGGCGGCGCTGCCGGTCGCAGGATTCGAGCAGCTCGACGCCGATACGCTGCACACCGAAGACGTGCTGTTGAAAGTCCGTCTGCGCCAAGGCCTTCCGTTTGACGTGTTGAATTCCGAAGAGCGTGAACGCGCCGCGGGCGTCGTCGCCGACGGGTTGCTGGTGCCGGCCGGTGACAGGCTCGTCCTCACCGATCGGGGGCGGCTGCTGGCGGACGCCGTCGTGCGAATGCTATTGGGGTAGGGGCCTCATCCGCGCGGTCAGACCCCGAACCAATGCTCGAAGACCCGGGCGATCTCGATGTAGAGCGGGATGCCGACGGTGACGTTGTAGGAGAACGTCAGACCCAGTGAGGCGGCCAACGGCAACGTCGGGCTGGCCTCGGGGATGGCGAGGCGCTGTACCGCCGGCACGGCGATATAGGACGCCGCGCCGCACAGGACCGCGAATAGCACGTAGGTCCCTGTCTTGAAGTCGGTGTGGGTGAGCGAGGCGTAGCTGCAGGCGACGAAGATACCCAGTGTCGCAAAGACATTCGGTGCCACAAGCCCGAAGACGATGAATCCGGGGCCCGCCGTGCGCAGGTCCTTCAGCTTGCGCGACGCCGTCATGCCCATCTCGAGCAGGAACAGGCACAGCACGCCCTGGAACGCCATCACGAAGAACTTGTCGTCGTCCGCGACGACCTTCTGTCCCTGTAGCCCACTGACGAGACCGATGATGATGCCGCCCATCAGCAGGACCAGCCCTGGATTGAGGAACACTTCTTGAAACAACTCGCGGGACAAGATCGGCATCCGCGTGGCCTTGACGCGCTCAGGGCTCTGGTCGGGCTCCCACTGCGCAAGCGTGTCCACCTCGTGCTCGAGGCTTTGGCCCTGCCGGGGACGCGCGGCGCTGCCCGGGCCGACCCCGACCTTGACCGGCGGCGTGTAGCCGGGCTCGTCGGGCATGTATCCGGCGGAGTCCATGCCCCGGTGGCGCAATCGGGCCACGAAGTACAGCGCGACCAGGCAGCCTGGAATCTCCATCACCGCCAGCATCACCGGCATGTAGGCGTTGAAAGCGATGTTCACGGCGGCCAGCACGGCCACACAGGTGGCAAAGGTCCCCGCCGAGTCCGACCCGTAATAGCCCGCGATCGTCGCGCGGTCCACCTTCCGAAGGGATTTCAGCCGACTCAGGCCCAGGTAGGCCAAACCGCCAATGGCACAGTTCAACACGAAGCCCAGGACGATGAATCCGACGATGGCGCCGACGCTGGAGGCGCTGATTTTCGCGAGCTCTTCGCCGCCGTGCCATCCGATGGCCAGCAACAGGTACAGGGTCAACCCCTGATAGATGACGTAGGGGAATTCGAAGCGCACCTTCAGGATGGGGATCAGAAAGCCGAAGTAGAAAAACAGCAGGAGCGGCTTGAAGAGGTTATGGGTGAAGTTGTGCCAAAACTCTTGCAGCATCGATGCCTCCGTTGAGTAGACCCGCGATCAGGGGGAGCACCGTCCGCAAACGCGGAGCAACCACGAAACATCCCGACGACCGTCCAGAACTTATCCCCGCGGCTGTCGGGCCGCCACTTGAAAGCAAGGCGGCAGCCCGGGGCCTTCCAGGGCGGCACCGGCCCGTAAACGCACTGTTCAGGGGCGATTCGATGCGACGATATCCGGCGCGCGCCAACGGCTCTTCGACCGTGAATTTGGTGTGAAAGTGCTGTGTATTTACTGTAAAGTCAAATTGGGATCAGCGTAGCGGCGAGTTAAGCGAACCCCTGACCCCGGCGCCTTTTCTTCGATGGGTCACTGACAGCCAGGCCGAGGGCGAATAGTGTGTCGTGATTTCCTCGAAGCCGTCGACGCGGGAAACCGAAAGCACACCGGTCTGTTGATTGATTTCAAGCTCGTCGCCCTCGCTCGCCTGAACTTCCTCGCCATTGAAGAGGCGAATGCTGAACACGACGTTCCTCCAATCCAGCGAATCCAGGCGGACGGACCGTGACACCAGGACGAGTCTCGCGCCCACAGTCGGTCGTTTGCGCGACCGCGGCGTAAACGGTTGGGAAACATTCGAAGTGGCGAGCCTCACAACGGGCCGGCAGCGCCCGACCTTGGAAACCGGCGGAGCCGCGGCCTAGCTGCGGGAACGGCGTTGCCTGGGGGCGGATCGGCGCCATGCCGCGAGTAGCCTCGGGTCGGGTGGGGCTTTAACTCCGAGGGAGTTTTAGCTCAATGCGCCCGCCGAAGGCCAACTCGATGGGATCGGTTGCGCATAGCTACATAGGTTAGGCTACATTTACTAACCGTGACCGAGGTCAGCGTCGAGACAAGTTCCGCCAGTTCTGCGTCGCCATCGATCCCGCTTCCCGCCCATATCGACCCGGCGGACCTGGCGGCCGAGTTGGCCGTGGTGCTGTCCGAACGCGTCGGGGAAGAGTATCTGCTTTACGAGCGCGGCGGCGAATGGGTGCTGGCCACCGGTATACACGCCATGATCGAGCTGGACAGCGACGAGCTGCGGGTGATCCGCGATGGCGTGACGCAGCGCCAGCAGTGGTCGGGGAGGCCCGGGCCGGCGCTGGGCGAGGCCATCGACCGCCTGTTGCTGGAAACAGACCAACTCTTCGGCTGGATCGCATTCGAATTCGGGGTTTATCGCTACGGACTGCAGCAGCGTCTGGCACCGGGAACCCCACTGGCGCGGGTGTTTTGGCCGCAGGGTCGCATCGTGGTGTCCCGGGAGGCCATTCGTCTGTTCGACGCGTCGGCCGACCACCGCGACGTGGTCCTGGGTGTGCTCGGCGACGGCGTGCCCGGTCTTCGCGAAGCCTCGGCGGTCGACGTCATCACCGACCCCTCCGACTACCGCGATCGGGTGGCGTCGGCCGTGGCGGAGATTGCGGCGGGTCGCTACCACAAGGTGATCCTTTCCCGTTCTCTCGAAGTGCCTTTCGCGCTCGACTTCCCGTCCACCTACCGGCTGGCCCGCCGGCACAACACCCCGGTGCGGTCGTTTCTGTTGTCGCTGGGGGGAATTCGTGCCGTGGGCTACAGTCCCGAACTGGTCGCGGCGGTCCGTCGCGACGGCGTCGTGGTGACCGAGCCGCTGGCGGGCACCCGGGCGCTCGGTCGGGGTGAGGCGCGTGATCGCGAGGCACGCGATGACCTGGAGTCGAACTCCAAAGAGATTGTGGAACACGCGATTTCGGTGCGGAGTTCGCTGCAGGAGATGACCGAGATCGCTGAGCCCGGCACCGCGGTCGTCACCGATTTCATGACGGTGCGCGAGCGGGGGAGCGTGCAGCACCTCGGCTCCACGGTCAGCGGCCGCCTGGGCACGTCGAACGACCGTATGGACGCGCTCGAGGCGCTGTTCCCGGCAGTCACCGCCTCGGGCATCCCGAAAGCGGGCGGTGTCGAGGCGATCATGCGCCTCGATGAGGGACCGCGCGGATTGTATTCGGGTGCGGTCGTGATGATTTCGGCCGACGGCGGGCTGGACGCGGCGCTGACGCTGCGCGCGGCCTACGAACGTGACGGTAGGACCTGGTTGCGGGCCGGGGCCGGCATCATCGAAGAGTCGACGCCCGAGCGCGAATTCGAAGAGACCTGCGAGAAGCTGTCCACGCTCGCGCCCTACCTGATTGCGCGCCCGTAGGCGCCTGATCGCTCGCCGGCGCTGCTAGCCGGACCCTTCTGTTCGCCTCATCACGATTCGGCCGCAGGGACTTTCGGCCCTAGATGGCGACGGCTGTGCGTGTCATCTTTATGTAACCGCATGACACACATACATCGCGCGTTGCGGCCGCCACAGATAACTGGAGGGTTCCGTGCCCAAGGACCTGACTAACCTGCAGCTACTTCACGAACTCGAGCCGGTGGTCGAGCGCCTGCTCAACCGTCACCTCTCGATGTTCAAGGAATGGAGCCCGCACGATTACGTCCCCTGGTCGGACGGCAGGAACTTCTACGCACTGGACGGTCAGGATTGGGAGCCCGAGCAGACCCATCTGCCCGACGTCGCTCAGGTGGCGATGGTCCAAAACCTGTTGACCGAAGACAATTTGCCGTCGTATCACCGCGAGATCGCAATGAACTTCAGCATGGATGGTCCGTGGGGGCAGTGGGTGAATCGGTGGACCGCCGAGGAGGCCCGGCACAGCACCGCGCTGCGAGATTACCTGGTCGTCACCCGCACCGTCGACCCGGTGGAGTTGGAAAAGCTGCGGCTCGAGCAAATGACGAGGGGCTTCAGCCCGGGCCAGAACCGCCAGGGCGATATGTTTGCTGAGGGTCTGTTCGATTCGGTCATGTATGTCTCGTTCCAGGAGTTGGCCACCCGCGTGTCGCACCGCAACACCGGCAAGGTCAGCAACGACACCATCGCCGAACAGCTGATGGCCAGGGTGTCGCACGACGAGAACCTGCACATGATCTTCTACCGCGATGTCAGTGCCGCGGGCCTGGACATTGCGCCCAATCAAGCGATGAAGTCGGTGCACCGGATTCTGCGCAATTTCAAGATGCCCGGATTCACGGTGCCCGAGTTTCGGCGAAAGGCGGTCATCATCGCCGTCGGCGGTGTCTATGACCCGCGCATCCATCTCGACGAAGTGGTCATGCCCGTATTGAAGAAGTGGCGCATTTTTGAACGCGAAGACTTCACCGGCGAGGCCGCTCGGATGCGCGACGACCTCGCCCTTCTCGTCAAGGAACTCCAGGACGCCTCCGAGAAATTCGACGAGTCCAAGCAGCGGTACCTCGAACGCGAGGAGCGAAGGACCGAGAGGATCACCGCCAGCAAAGTCCTGCAATCGAAAGGGACGCTGACGCTGAGCGGGCACTGATTGAAGTTATGCGCAGCGCAAGCTCGGGCGTATGGCCGCGCAATGCGAAAATTCTCAATGGCCAGTTAAGGGTTGACAGCGAAGATCCGCCATTCTTATGTTTTTTCGCAGAGTTGCCTTTAGCATCTGTCCCAACTTCAACGGGATGGAGTATTCGTGTCTGGTCTCAAGTCCAAAGCCATTCTTGCCGTGATGTTGGCGCTCGCTTTCCCCACGGCCGCGGCCTGCACGGGCACCTACACGTGCCTGACGTGCACCGTCGTCGCGACCCCGATTTAGCGGTGATCGACGCGACATTGCGCACTCGCGGAACGAGGCGGCGGAGGACAATCCCGAAAGCCACCGCCGCTTAGGCCGAAGAACTCGACTCGACGAGATAGTCAGCCAAAATGCGGCCCACCAACGACTCGATATTAGATTCGATCGACGCCGCGAGCGTGGCGGTGACCGTCGACACGGCTTGAGTCCGGAAGCGCACGAGCATGGTGATCAGCTCGGCGATTTCGGCGTCGGCCGGCAGCGGCTCGCCGGGCCTGATGCGGTCCAGCACGTGTTCGGCTCCGGCGCGCACCAGCATGTCGCTGATCTTGTCGATCTCGGGGACGATCTGCTCGTGCAGGTCGATGAGCTTGTCCAATTCGACGCCGTAGCCGCGGATCTCGTTGAACGCGTCGATCAGCTTCGGGCGGGTGATCGTGGCGCGGGGCCCGTCGATCCGGATCACCTGAAGCGCGACCAGCCGCTCGAAGGCTCGCGGATCGTCGACGAGCCGCTGGGCGTCGGCCAGCGGCATGGTTTCCGGCTTTTCGGTGGTCCACGGACCCGCGATGGCGGTTTCGAGGCCCAGCACGTCGCCGAGGTTCTTGCCTTCCTCCCACGCGCTCAACATTTCTCGCACATGCGCGATGGTGTAGCCGCGGTCGAGCATCGAGGTGATCAGCCGCAAGCGGGTCAGGTGGGTGTCGTTGAACAGCGCGATGCGCCCGACGCGCAGGGGCGGGGGCAGCAGCCCGCGGTCACGGTAGACGCGGATGTTGCGGGTCGTGGTGCCCGCCAGCCGGGCCAGGTCGTCGATCCGGTACTCGCCGGAGTTCGCGGCGCCGTGCGGGTGATGGACCGCCGCGTCGAAAAGCTGTGACACCGCGGCTTCGATCATCTGGCGATATTCCCGCGATTGGCGCCGCACGCGTTTGGGCGCGCGCCGCACGTTGTGCAGCACGCTGGCGATGGTGCCGGGCTCAGGCCGCGACGCGCGCTCGGTTGCCATGTCAGTGCGCCAGCTTAGGCGGACCGGGTGGCGTGCGCCCGGGCGCGCGCCACCGCCTGATAGTCCTCATACCGGAAATCTTTCATCTGGCGAAGATACTGCGTGGCGAAGCCGGGATACATCGACCCGTTGAATCCGTCCTTGGTGAGGTACCAACTGCGGCACCCCGACATCCACGTCGTCTTGGTCAGCCGGCGCTGCAGTTCCTCGTTGTGGCGACGCTGGACCGGTTCGCGGACGTCGAGATAGCGCAGGTCTTCGTTGAGGATGGTGGTGATCCCGCGCACCACGTAGTCCAACTGGCCCTCGATGTAGACCAGCAGCGAGTTGTGACCGGGTCCGGAGTTGGGGCCGGTCATGACGAACAGGTTCGGGTATCCGTGCACGTTGATGCTCTTGTAAGCCTGTGCGCCGTCGGCCCATTCGGTCGCCAGCGAACGACCCCCGAGGCCGGTGACCGGGAAGGGTGGACCGGTCAGGTGCACGTCGTAACCGGTGGCGAACACGATGCAATCGAGGTGGTGCTCGATGCCGTCGCTGGTGCGGATGCCGGCCGGGCTCAACGTGGCGATCGGCCAGTCGATGAGCTTGCAGTTGTCGCGTTGCAGCGCGGGGTAGTAGTCGCTGGAGACCAGCATGCGTTTGCACCCGGGCCTGAAGTCGGGCGTCAGTTGGCGTCGCAGCCACGGATCCTTCACCTGAGCGCGCAGGTGCGCGCGCCCGAGCCGGGCGACCAACGACGTCAGGGGCGTGTCCCACACCAGCGCCGTGGCGCTGGCTTCGTGGCCCCAGTAGAGAGCCTGACGCGCAAGCTGTTGGGTGGCAGGGACTTTGGCGAACAAAGATTGCACAGCCGGTGGGGTGGCGACGTCCAAGCGCGGTAGCACCCAGCACGGCGTGCGCTGGAAGACCTTGACGAACTCGGCCCGCTTGACCAGCTCGGGGATGATCTGGATCGCGCTGGCCCCGGTACCGATGACCGCGACGCGTTTGCCCGCGAAGTCGTAGTCGTGATCCCAGCGGGCGCTGTGGATCTTGTGCCCGCGGTAGCTGTCCAGGCCGCGGATCTCCGGGAAGCTGACGTCGGACAGGGGGCCGGATGCCAGCACCACGCTGCGGGCGCGAAATTTCTTGCGGTTTTTGGTGGTGGCGGTCCAGACGCCGGCTTCCTCGTCGAAGGACAAGTCCTTGACCTCGTGGCCGAACTTGATGCGCGCGCGGATGGCGAACCGGTCCGCCATCTCCTCGAGGTGGCGATAGATTTCCGGTGCGGGGGAGTAGGTGCGCGACCAGGTCGGATTTTTGACGAACGAATACGAGTACAGCAGCGACGGGACGTCACAGCTTGCACCGGGATACGTTGTGTCACGCCAGGTTCCGCCGACGCGGTCGGCGCGCTCCAGTATCACGATGTCGTCGACTCCGGCTTCGGCCAACCGGATCGCTGCACCCAATCCGGTGAAGCCGGCCCCGATGATGAGTGCCGCGTGGGCACCGGTGCTGTTCGCCATGCTCACGCCGCCGGCTCGTGGGTGAGTTCTCCGACCCACGTCGGCACCGACGGAAGCAGGGGCCGCGGATACCGGTCGGAAAGCCACACCATCGTGTTCGCCAGCAGGTGGTATGGGTGGCGTGGGTTGGTGACAACCCCGGCGTAGCGCCTCAGGAAACGATAAGTCGGTACCCGCCTGGTACGTTCGCCGCGATCACCGAGCTCTTTGAAGCGTTTCACGGCCCGGTACAGCCGCTCTGGCTCCATGCCCATGGCGGTGATCTCGTTGCGGATCCTGTTGATCAGCGGTGCGCCCATGATCGCGCCGATGATGAGACCCGGAGTCGCATTGTGACCGACGAAGTCGATCAGGAGCCGGCGGATCTTTGCGTGCCCGATCATGTCGAGCACTTCGAAATCGACGACCAGATGGCGTGATTCGTCATTGTTGATCTTTTCGAAAACCTGGTGGCAGAGGGGGTCGTGCACCTCGTCGAGGAGGAATTTCAACAGGGCGCCGTCGAGTGCGACTTCGAGCATCGGAATGACGGTGCCGAGCAGAGACAGCGGCATGTCATCGGCCCAGCGGTCCAACCAGTCGATCGCCAGTCGGATGTTCACGTTCGGTTCGGGTATCTCACCGTCGCTGAGCATGCCCCAGCGCTTCATCAACGCCAGTTCGGCGTTGGCGTGGCGCTGCTCCTCGGCATGGAAGTAGCGGTAGATCTCGGCGATGGTCGGTGTGGGTGCCTTCTTCGCCAGCGCCGCGAAGCCCCTGGCGCCGATGTTCTCGATCCAGCACAGGTCGGCCATGAACGCCTTGAGCTGTGGCCGCTGTTCATCACTGATCATGTCGGCGCCGGGCGCATCCCAATCGATATCGGCGAGTGCCCACTGCCGGTCCTTGATCTTGGCGAGCATGGCTTCCATGTCGATGGCCACCGGGAGCTCCTTTGCGCGTCGGGTGTTTCAGGGCAGGTTGATACGGGAGAGCAGGCCGGCCGTGCGCGTATAGGCCTGCGGGGCCAGGCGTTTGATGTTCCATCCGACCTTGGCGTCGAACTGCGGCATGCAGTACAGCTCGCCGCGGTCGTGTGTGTCCAGACACGTCCGCGCGACTTTCTCCGCGGATAACCCGGTCCAGCGCATCAATCTGGCGGCAAGCTCACTGGATTGTTCGCTGATGCGGCCGGACTCGAGAATGTTCGTCTTGACGAAGGTCGGACACAAAACGGTGACCCGCACCGCGGTGCCGGCCAGTTCGGCGGCCAGGGTCTCCGACAGGGACAGCACGCCTGCCTTGCTCACGTTGTATGCCGCCATACCCGGAGCGGCGCCGAACGCCGCCGCGGAGGCCACGTTGATGATGCCCCGGTGCGTACGGGTCGGCTCGGCGTTGCGCAGGATCGGGGTGAACACGTGGCAGCCGTGAATCGGGCCCCACAGGTTGATACCCAGGGTCCAGCTCCAATCGTCCAGCGGCGCATCGCCGATCGCGGCACCACCGGCGCCGACACCCGCGTTGTTGATCACCAACGTCGGTGGCGACGCGAACCAGGCCTGCGACTGTTCGGCCAGCGCCTGCACCTCGTCGAATCGTGATACATCGCAACGGATCGCTGTGGCCTTGCCGCCCTGTTCGGTGATCGTGTCGACCGTGCGTTGGGCCGCACTTTCGTCGATGTCGCTGCACACGACCGAGCCACCGCGACGACCGAGTTCGACGGCGAACGCCGCGCCGATACCGCTCCCGGCGCCGGTCACCACCGCCGATGCGTTGCGGCTGATCTTGGGCTTGTTGAGTCCGAACATCGTCAGCGGGCCTCCTCGGCCAGGGTGCGGGCGTCTTGCAGGGCGTGGGCGATGAACCGCGCGACGTAGGCCATGGCCTTGGCGGCCTCGGGGGTCATGCGCGGCAGCGCCTGGAAGACGTGCACCTGGTGCGGCCAGATCTGGAGTTCGCATCTGCCCCCGGCGGTTTGGATGTCGGCGGCGAGTTGGCGCGCGTCTTCTTGCAACATCTCGGCGCCGCCGGCCTGGATCAGGGTGGGCGGAAGCGCGGGGCCGTTGGCGACGTCGAGCGTCAGCCGCTGGTGGGTGAGGTCGATGCCGCTGTGGTAGAGCCCGACCAACCGCACCGCGTTCGCCGCGCTGGTGGCGGGGTCGGGACGAATCCTTTCCCGGGCCAGAGCCAGTTCGAACGTGAGGTCGTACAGGGGAGAGAACAACACCATGGCGGCGGGATGCTCAACCCCGGGTTGCAGCAGCAGATCGACGGACAGGTGGCCGCCCGCCGAATCTCCTGCGATCACAATCTGTTTCGGTGGCACACCGCAGGCGTTCACCAGCCAGTCCCAGCCCGCGCGCACGTCGTCGGCCGCGCTGGGGAAGCGATGCTTTGGAGCGAGTCGGTAATCGATGCAGAACACCGGCAGGCCCGTCAGGGCCGAGAGCCAGGATGTCAAGCGGCGGTGCGTCTTTGGCGAACACACGGCATACCCGCTGCCGTGCACGTAGTAGATGGCGCCCTCGCTGATCGAGGATCGTTCGGCTTCGCTGGTGGGGGTGCGCGGCCCGTAGACCCATTCCCCCTTGACGCGGCGGCCGTCGGGCAGTCTGGTGTCTACCGGCTCGACCCGGGTGCCCGCGAGCGAGGGGCCGAAGGTTCCCATGATCCTGGCGATGATCCGGCGTGACAACCACAATCCCCAGGCCCGTTCGGGCGGGATCACACTGGTGATCGGCCGCAAGGTGTAGGCACTTACCGCCGCCGCGCCGCGGGATCGCAACGAGCCACGAGCCGGAACTCCGTCCGTCATGCAATGTAGTCAACACCAAATGGTGACATTGGTCAATGGCAGCTTTGGGGGGTGCTTGGCGGTGATGCCTGCGGGCTACTCCTTGTACAAACAGATGTCAGTTCTTGTCAAAACAGATGTCAGCGGAAGCGGATGTTCAACGTCGCCAGGCCAAATATCTTGCGGCCGGCCGACTTTGCGCCGACGATCACGACTCCGCTGCGGGTTTCTGGGTCCAGTGATTTGATGCGGCCGCTGTATTCGATATCGGCACCCTCGGCGGCGGACACGACCACGGGCTGGGACAGCCGCACCGCGTAGCGGGTAACCGCACCGGGATCGCCTGACCATGCCGAGCCGAATCCGGCACCCAACGCCATGGTGAGCATTCCGTGGGCGATCACGTCGGGCTGCCCCGCCAGTTTGGCGAGGTTTTCGTCCCAATGAAGCGGGTTGGCGTCGCAGGCCACCCCGGAGTAGTTCACCAGGTCGCCGCGCGACAGTCGGGCGTGGTGGACCGGTAATTCGTCGCCGACCTTCACGTCATCGAAGGATGGTGTTCCCGGGGTGCGGGTCGTGCCTGCGTGGGCGATCCGCACCTCGTCCGCGGGGCGCACCGTCTTCTGGTAGTCCTCTTCGGAGTAGTCGATTCCGGCGAGATTCACGTCGTGCATCATCACTTGCTGCGCGACGCTCCTGATCGTCGGATCGACATCCTCGGCGGTGACGCCCACGACGGTGGTGTGCAGGGTGTGCACCCGCTCGCCGGCGGTGTCGGTGAACGTGTTGGTCACGGTGATCAAGTCTCTGCCGGCGATCCTGCGCACCGAGGACAGTTCGACGTCAACGTGCAGTTCGTCGCCGGCCACGATCGGGCGGTGTTGTTCGAAGACTTCTTCGGTCTGCAGGTACATCTCGTAGCCGATGACCACCGACTCGAACAAGTGCCGATTGGCGGCCATGGCCGGGGCCGACGTGAATGTCAGCGGCGCCACCAGGTCCGGATATCCCAGTTCAGCGGCAGCGTCGAGTTTCCAGTGCGCAGGGTGATAGTCCTGCACGGCACGGGCGAACTCGCGGACTTTCTCGCGGCCGACCTGGTAAGTGTCGTCGATCCGGTAGTAGTGGCCGACCCGCGCTTCGAGAGCCGACGCTTCTGCTGCTGCTGTCATGGATTGCCCAACTTTTCTGCCGACCTATTCACGGAAGCCGACACACGAACACTAACCCGGCGACACCAGGCCACCGGAGGCCGCAACACGGATGACCATATTGCCCGAGTAATTACCGCTGGCCGACCCTCTCCGACGTCATCGACACACTCGGTGTCGACCGCATCGACGACCACCACTTCGTCGCTATCCAGTCGGCAGTCTTAGGAACCGCCACGAAGATGAGACAAACCCGTCCGCCATTTTGGTCAGAATTCTGCAACACCGCAGGTGGCATGGCCGTCATCCGTCACGCGATCTGAGAACCTACACTACGATCGCCGACATGGGACTGCGGCAAACACCGCCGTTGAACCATCCGACTGTGCGGTCGAAACGCTCGAGGGCTTGCCAGGCAGAACGAAAGTGAGCGCACATGTCTGACACATCAGACCAATCTGCCGATGACCCAGTCGCACAAGCGATC
Source organism: Mycobacterium sp. NTMscope_MAC_269 (assembly GCF_976985695.1). Classification (NCBI taxonomy): domain Bacteria; kingdom Bacillati; phylum Actinomycetota; class Actinomycetes; order Mycobacteriales; family Mycobacteriaceae; genus Mycobacterium; species Mycobacterium sp. NTMscope_MAC_269. Next base: position 2,555,680 of record NZ_OZ335668.1, on the reverse strand, counting down.
ACCAACTGGCAGTCCGCTCATGACGCGTGGGGACCCAACCACGAGTCGACTCTGGACGCGCTGCTCGCCCTTGCATCCGCGCGCTGGGGCGCCGGTGACAGCGTCGGCGCGGTGCGCGACGCCGCCACGGTGCTGGCGGGACGTCGCGAAACATTGGGCGCTGAACACCCCGCTACCCTCTCGGTGGCCGGGCTGGTTGGGATTTGGCGCTTCGTGCGCGGCGACGCGAGGGCACTCGAGGAGGTACGCGAGCTCGTCCCGGTGATGACCCGAGTTCTCGGCGCTGAACACCCGGACACCTTGTGGGCCACGCACACTTTGGCGACGGGGGTGGACGGCAGTGATGATCCCGCCGGGCGCCTGGTGCGTTGGGTGCAGTTATGTGGCGCCGAGACAAGGGTATTCGGCCCTCGCCACGAGTTGACGTTGTCGGCCGCCTACGGCGTGGCGGTGGCCCGCCACGCGCTGGGTGACCCCTTCGGCGCCAGCACCGATGCGTTGGTTGTCGTCGGCTACCGCCGACGCCTCTTGGGAGAACATCATCCCGACACGTTGGCCGCGCAGTTATCGCGGTTGAGTTGGCTGTGTGAGGCCCAAGGGTGCAACGATCACACCCTGAAAGAGTTCGACACGCTGATCGTGGACCTGCAAAACGCGGTCGGCCACGACCACGAAAACACCCTCGCTGCCCGCTACAACCGCGCTAGGTGGACGCCGGACACATCCAACGAAATCGAGCGGATCTCCGAATGGGAAGTTATCGCCGAGGATCTCGCGCGTGTCCTCGGCGAGCAGCACCCGGTAACCGTCGCCGCCATCCAAGCGCTCGCCGCCGCCCGCGCCGAATGGGAAGACAGCCTCAACGAGACCCGCAACATTGCCTTTGATCTGTACGTCGATGCTGAATCTGAAGACCGCGGCATCGATGTCATGCCCGGCCGGGATTGGATGAACCCGGGCAACCTCGACGATGACGCCCAAGACAAGGTCGCCGAGGACGCCGACGAACAACGTTCCGAGCGGGCCGATCTGATGGAGCACACGATCGCGGTCAAAAAGGCGCTTGCCCGCACGGCGAGAACCCACGGTAACGACGACATCGAGACCTTGCAGTGGAGGTACTACCTTGCCTGGTGGCTATGGCAAGGGCATGAATTCGACCCCGCCGGACCACGCGCCCAAAAACTCATCGACGACTGCGTGCGCCTGCTCGGTGATGACCATCCACTCACCGGTGCGGCGCGTGCCCTCCAAGATCACATCATCAATCGTGACTGGGGTGGGCTGAGCCCGTTTTGGGATGGCAGCGATTCGGTCTGAGGCGCGCTGTGCTCTGCAGTCCGCGGTCATTGCGGGCTGTTGTCTCGGGGGTGGCACCGGGCCATCGGGCCGCGGATGAACCGTCGCGACAGGCCCGAGTCAGAAATAGGATGCACCCATGACCGTCCTGCTTTGGCTCTGCTTCGCCGCGTTTGCCGCGTCGGCGGCCGCGGGCATCTATTACCTTGGCGACCGTCCAGCGCGGCGACGTGCGCTCAAGGTCTCGGCGATCTCGATCGGTGTCGCATTTGCGCTGCAGGCCATGTTTACCTATTACGACGACTCGCCGCGCTGGACAGCCTGGCTGTATGCCATAGCCGCGATAGCGATGCCACCCTTCATCATTTGGTCGTCGCGACGGGAGGAACGGCGCAAGGGCTGAGCCGTGTGAGACCATTGACGGCAATGAATATTTCTATTTTGGAGAATGCACATATCCATCTCGGCGAGCGGCTGCCGTTCCGCGGTCGTGCTACCGGCGGGCGAGCGAAATGAGACTACTGCCCCAGCTCACCCCGTGGAATGAATGGTTCTGGACCTCGGGCCAGGACGGCCACCTGCGCATCCAGCGCTGTACCGAATGCCATACGTACGTGCATCCACCGGTGCCGATCTGTCCGTCGTGCCGTGCGACATCGGCTGAACCCGAGGTGGTTTCGGGGCGGGCGACGGTGGTGGGCTATACGCTCAACGAGCATCCGTGGATCCCCGGGTTCGAGCCACCCTACGTCATCGCCGTGGTGGCGCTCGACGAGTGCGCCGACGTGCGGCTGACCTCCAACATCGTCGGCTGCCCTCCCGAGGAGGTGCACGTGGGCCAGCGCGTCACCGTGCGCTTCGAAAACGTTGACGACGTCTGGCTTCCGCTGTTCGAACCCGCAGGCGGCACCGACGAGCGAGACCTCGTGGGTCCTTCCGCGCCTCCCGCGCCGCGACGGCCGGTGACGGCCGAGCGGTTCGAGCACCGATCTGTGATCTCGGGCGTCGGCCGGTCTGCCACCGGCCGTAGGCTGATGGTCGATCCGTTGTCGCTGACGGTGGACGCCTGCCTGGCCGCCGTCGCCGATGCGGGCTTGGAACTTGCTGACATAGACGGTCTTTCGACGTACCCGGGTCCGGTGGGCATGGGCATGAGCGAAGGCGGGATCGGAGCCGTTGAAGAGGCGTTGCGCATCCACCCAACCTGGATCAACGGCGGCATGGACCTGCCCGGTCAGGGCGGTGCGATCATCGCCGCGATGCTGGCGGTGTCCGCGGGCCTCTGCCGGCATGTCCTGTGCTTCCGGACGGTGTGGGAGTCGACCTTCGCCGCGCTTCGGCTGCCCGGGGGCGGCGGACGGGTGACGGGCCCGCAGCAGTGGTCGTTGCCGTTCGGCGCCGCCTCCGCCGCCAACTGGATCGGCGTGAATGCCAACCAGTATCTGCACCGATACGGCGCCGACCGAGAACTCTTCGGCATGATCGCCGTGAACGCGCGCCGCAATGCCGCGCTCAACCCGTTGGCCATCTACCGCGACCCGATGACGATCGACGACTACTTCGCCGCGCGCCCCATCACCTCACCCTTCGGCTTGTACGACTGCGACGTTCCCTGCGACGGTTCGATCGCGGTCGTGGTCTCCGATGCCTCGGCCGCCGGCGACCTGCCACGTCCGGCGGTGCGCTGCGACGCCATCGGAACACAAGTCGCCGAACGCATCTCGTGGGACCAGGGAACCCTGACCCATGAGCCCCAGGTCATCGGCCAGGCCGCGCACTTGTGGAGTCGCACTGACCTGCGACCCAAGGACGTCGACCTGGCCCTGTTGTACGACGGCTTCACGTTCAACTGCGTGTCGTGGCTCGAGGCCCTGGTTTTCTGCGGATTCGGTGAGGCCCAGGGATGGCTGGACGGTGGCAGGCGCATCGCACTGGACGGCGAACTCCCACTGAACACGCACGGTGGCCAGCTCTCGGAGGGACGCCTCCACGGATTCGGCTTCGTCTACGAGGCGGTGCTGCAATTGCGCCACCAGGCCGGTAGCCGTCAGGTCAAAGACGCCCGCACCGCCGTCGTCAGTACCGGTGGGGGAGTCCCGTCCGGGGTCATGCTGTTGCAGCGCGCGACCTGACGTCGCAACGCTATTCGAACGCGATGACGCCGCGGATGTTCTTGCCGTCGCGAAGGTCCTTCATGGCCTCGTTGATGTCGTCGAGCTTGTATTTCTGCGTGACCAGCTCGTCGAGCTTGATCAGGCCCGCCTCATACATCGCCAAGAGTTTCGGCATAGCCTCGCGCGGGTTCAGCTCGCCGTAGAGCACGCCTTTGAACGTCTTGCACGAACTGACCATGTCAGTGAGGACGATCGGCACCATCAGGTCGGTGATCTTCGGCATCCCGGTCAGCACACAGGTTCCGCCCTTGCGCAACAACATCATCGCCGTCAATATCATGTCCGCCGGCACGACCCCGGGCGTGAGAACAACCCGGTCGGCCATCACGCCCCAGGTGATCTCCTTGACCAGGTCAAGCGCGGCACCGATGTCGACGGCGGTATGAGTGGCGCCGAATGTCGGCGCGACGTCGCGTTTGAATTCGTTGGGGTCGACCGCGACAATGTGCTTGGCGCCGGCGACTTTCGCGCCTTGCACGGCGTTCATGCCGATTCCACCGACACCGACCACGACGACGGCGTCGCCCGCTTGGGTTCCCGCTGCCACCGATCCCGACCCGAATCCCGTCGTCACCCCGCAGGACACCAGCGAGGCGGCCTCGAGCGGAATCCAGTCGTGGACTTTGACCAGCGAGCGCTCGGAGGCCACCACGTACTCGGAGAAGGTGCCGACCTGCATCATGGCCATGAGGTCCTCGTCGCCGAGGTGGCGCCGGCGGGTGCCGTCGGTGGTCATGGCCTTGCTGTAGATGTCGGCGCCCACGTCGCACAGGTAGGTGTAGCCGCTGGCGCACCATCGGCAGTTGCCGCACGCCGGCAGGAACGAAATAGCCACGTGGTCACCGGGCTTCAGCGTCGTCACCCCGGGCCCGACCGCCTCGACGACACCGGAACCCTCGTGCCCGCCGAGCATGGGGAACCATTCGGGGACCGGAAGTCCGGACGCCCGCATCATCTCCTCCATCTCCGCGGTCGGCACACTGTCGCCGGTATAGAAGTGTTCGTCGGAGTGACAGATCCCCGCATAGGCCATCTTCACCAGCACTTCGCCGGCGTGCGGCGGATCGAGCTCTACTTCGGTGACTTCCCAGTCCACACCGACACCGCGCAACACCGCTGCTTTCGATTTCATAGCGTCTCTTTCGTTGGGGCGGATTCCGGTCAGGACACCGGCCAGCCGACAGTCTTTGTCTCGGTGAAGATCTCGAGGCCCTCGATGCCGCATTGGCGGCCCACGCCCGACTGCTTGTAACCGCCGAATGGCGCGTCTGCGCCGTACCACAGTCCGCCGTTGATGCCGAGCGTGCCGGTTCTGATCCGGCTCGCCACGGACTTGGCGCGCTCGAGGTCGTTGGCGAACACCATGCCCGACAGGCCGTAGATCGATTCGTTGGCGATCCGCACGGCGTCGTCGTCGCCGTCGAAGCCGATAACCGAAAGCACCGGCCCGAAGATTTCCTCCTGTGCGATGGTCATCCTGTTGTCGACGTTGGCGAACACGGTCGGCTCGACGAAATAGCCCCTCGGCAGGTGCTGGGGGATTCCGCCGCCGGTGACGAGTCGGGCACCTTCCTGCTTGCCCTTCTCGATATATCCCAGGACCCGCTCGTGTTGCTTCTTGGACACCACGGGCCCTTGCAGGACCGAGGGATCGGTGGGGTCACCGTATTTGTTCTTTTCCATGGCGGCCTTGACGATTTCGACCGCTTCGTCGTAGCGAGAGTTCGGCACCAGCAAGCGGGTGGGCATTGCGCAGCCCTGCCCGGCATGCATGCAGATGAAGGCGCTGCCGCCGACGGCGCCGCCGATGTCACCGTCTTCGTCCAGCACCAGGTAGACGGACTTGCCGCCGAGTTCGAGAAAGGTGGGTTTGACGGTCTCGGCTGCGGCTGCCATGACGCGCCTGCCGGTGGCCGTCGATCCGGTGAACGCCACCATGTCGACCAACGGCGACGTCGAAATCACCTCCCCGACAAGGTGATCAGAGGAGGGCACGATGTTGATCACCCCGGGCGGGATGTCGGTGTGTTCGGCGATGATCCGGCCGATCCTGGTGGCGTTCCACGGCGTGTCCGGGGCGGGCTTGAGCACGCAGGTGTTGCCCATCGCCAGGATGGGGCCGATCTTGTTGAGGATGATCTCGAAAGGGAAGTTCCACGGGGTGATGACGCCGACGACGCCGATCGGCTCTTTCCAGATCTCGCGGGTCGTGAGGCTGCCCATGCCGAACGCGTCCTTGTCGGGAAGCGGACGCTTCCAGGCGAATTCGCCGATCATGCCGGCGGGCCAGGTCAACGCCTCGTTAAGGGGCACGTCCAGCTGCGGCCCGTAGGTCGACAACACTGGGCAGCCCACTTCGGCGACGAGTTCGGCGCGCAGGTCTTCGCGCTCCGCCTCGAGCGCCGCCTGCAGTTGTCGCAGTCCCGCGGCCCGGGCATCGCCGTTGCGTGACCACTCGGTGTTGTCGAACGCGTGCCGCGCCGCGGCGATGGCGCGTTCCATGTCGGCGCGGGTCCCGTCGCAGGTGGCGCCGAGGATCTCTTCGGTCGCCGGATTGATGTTGTCGAACTGCCGTCCGGTCTCGGACTCGACGAGCTTGCCGTCGATGAGCATTCGCGATTCGTGGTTCACCATTGGCGAAGTTCCTTCACTGCGTCGGAGGCTCGCGGAGCCAGGGTCAGAGAGGGAATGAAACTGCTATTGCCGCAACGGATGACGGAATGTACGACTTCGGTCAGATGGTCGGCGTCGACGAGTCCGCCCAGCATGTACTTGTTTTCCATCCAGAATTTGATCGCCGATTCCAGGGCATCCGGGTCCCAGCTCTTGTTGAACTCGGTTTGCGCGTCGCCGGTGCCGCCGAGGCTGTCGCCCACCGCCAGACGGGTGAAGCCGATCTCCGGATGTTCGATGCGCCAGGCCTCGACGAGCTTGTCCAGTGCGCCCTTGGTCACCGCGTACGCGCCGAGCAGCGGCCACGGAGTCGTGTAGGACGCACTGAGCGACGACAGGTAGACGGCCGAGCCGGCCGATGCCGCCAGGTGGGGCGCCGCGGCCGCTGTGACCAGCGAAGCCCCGGTGACGTTGGTGGCGAATAACTGTGCCCATTGTTCCGCGGTCATCTCGCGCAGTGGCGCCAGCACTCCCATACCGGTCGTGTACACCAGGGCGTCGAGACCGCCGAGCGCGTCGACCACTTCGGACATGGCCTTGCGGCACGCGTCGGTCGCGGTGACGTCACACGCGACCGCCACCGCGCCGTTGCCGGCGTCCTTGGCGGCCTCGACCAACCTGTCATATCGACGCGCCAGCAGCGCGACATGGGCGCCCCGGTGCGCCAGTCCGGTGCCGATGCATCGGCCGAGACCGGCGGAGGCGCCGACGACTGCGACTCGCAACGGTGGGTGTCTCGTGTCAGACATTGTCAGACATCGAGTTTCGCGCTGACGGAGCCGAGGGTCGCACCCGCGGTCCGTTCGAACCGGCCGTGATCGAAACTGCGGATCTCGACGTCGTGATCACCGACCCCGGCACGCAGCGCGCCGACCGTGCACTGCTCGCGGGCTCGGTGCTCGAACGGGTCGAACGAATACCACCGGCAGGCATTCTCGTAGGTGATCTTGTTGACCTCGCCGTCGGGCATGCCGGCCATGACGAGCGCGAGTTCCTCGGCCGCCGTGGGCCACGACGAATCGGAGTGCGGATAGTCGCATTCCCAGGCAATGTTGTCGATGCCGACGTCGTGGCGCAGCTTGACTCCGATCGGGTCGGCGATGAAACAGGTTAGGAAGCGCTCCCGGAAGACCTCGCTGGGCAGCCGGTCGCCGAAGTCCTGGCCCGTCCACCGATGATGCATCTCGTACGTGCGGTCGAGCCGGTCGACGAAATACGGGATCCACCCGGTGCCGCCCTCCGAGAGGGCGAACCGGACATCGGGGAACTCCTTGATGACGCGCGACCACAGCAGGTCGGCGGCCGCCGAGCAGACATTCATCGGCTGCAGCGTGATCATGACGTCGATGGGGGCGTTGTCCGCAGTCATCGTGATCTTGCCCGAGGACCCCAAGTGGACGGAGAGCACCGTATCGGTGTCCGAGAGCGCGCGCCACATCGGATCCCAGTACTCGTCGTGGAAGCTCGGAAAGCCCAGGGTGGCGGGGTTCTCGGTGAAGGTTACTGAGTGGCAACCCTTCTCGGCATTGCGTCGGATCTCCTTGGCGCACAACTTCGGATCCCACAGCACGGGTAATCCCATTGGCAGGAACCGCCCGGGATAAGAGCCGCACCACTCGTCGATGTGCCAGTCGTTGTAGGCCTGGGTGACGGCAAGGGCGAGGTCTTTGTCGGGATGCGTGGCGAACAACCGGCCCGCGAAACCGGGGAAAGACGGGAAGCACATCGACCCGAGCACACCGCCGGCGTCCATGTCCTTGACTCGCTCATGAATGTCGTAGCACCCCGGTCGCATCTCGTCGAAGGCCGTGGGTTCGATGCCGTACTCCTCGCGTGGGCGGCCCGCCACGGCGTTGAGGCCGATATTCGGAATGATCGCGCCGTTGAAGGTCCAGACCTCCGAACCGTCGGACCGCCGAATCACCCGCGGCGCCTCGTCGGCGTACTTGTCCGCAACCCGGCCCTCGAACAGGTGCGGCGGCTCCACAAGGTGGTCGTCGACGCTCACCAAGATCATGTCTTCGGGCTGCATGGGTCTCCTAGTGCAGAGGTTGAGAGCGAGGTTATCAGGGTGTAGAGGAACTATATTCAATTGTGAAAATGCGCGTTTTCACGATGGCGACGTTCAGCCCGGGGCCGGGCCAGGATGATCACCGCCGCAATATTTTTCGGGGCTCGACGGCGAAGGAAAGCAGCAGCCGGTCGAGGACTTTGGCGGCCCGTCGGCGCGCCGCGGTGGGGTTTGCGGAGTGCGCAACCAGAAGCGAGGCCTCCTCGAGCGCGGCGACGAGCATGTGCGTCAGCTCCCCGACGGGTTGGTCGTCGATGATGCCCGCTGCGATCGCCTCGCGGACCACGTCGTTGATGAGGGCGATGCTGTTGCCCTCCTGAATTTCGCGCAGGGTCTGCCAGCCCAGCACCACCGGCCCGTCGACGAGGATCACCCTCTGTACGGCGGGCTCGGTTGCCGCTTCGAGAAACCCGTGCAGACCGATCGTGAGCCGTTCCCATGGGTCGACGCCGGGCGGGGGAGCGGCGATGGACCGAAGCGTGAGGTCGTTCTCGACGTCTTCGAACACGGCGCGAAACAGCTCGGCCTTGTCCTTGAAGTGGTGATAGAAAGCGCCGCGGGTGCCGACTCCCGACCTCGCCACGAGGTCACCGATGCTGGTATTGAAGAATCCCTGTTCCACGAACAGTTCCCGGCCCGCCTCGATCAGGTCGCGCCGCGTCTGCTCGCCGCGCGCGCGTCGATCGTCGTCCGCCCCACCGCGCTGCGCCATGTCGACGATCGTAGCAACATTCATTCTGAATGTTGAGTGTCAGGCGCGGCCGGTGTCGGCGCGCGACACCGACGAGACGGCAGGAGGCCTGTTTCAACCTCCATCCTGTATGTTGCCGGCTATGGCAGACGAGGTTCGCGCATACGGTTCGGTTGCACCGCTGAAAGTCGGCATGCTCAACGACTATCCGACGTCCGGCGATACCGATAACGACACCGTCGCCGCGCTGCGGCTGGTGATGGACGAAGCCTATGCCTCCGGACTGCTCGACCGGCCGATCGAACTCGTCATACGCAACGTCGTCGGCCTGCCCAACGGCACCTACCTCGCGGTCGAACGGGCCTTCGACGAACTCGTCGCGGAGGGCTGCCTGGCGATCTTCGGCCCGTGGGTATCGGACAACGTGGTGCCGCTGCGTTCCCATGTCGAGGTCACCGCGCGGGTTCCGATCGTCACCCTGTCGGGATCTGAGGGGGCGCTCGGCGAATGGTGCTTCGCACTGAACAACGGCTCGATGCCCGAGGAACCGGTCATGCTGGCCGCGGTGATGATCGGCGATCGCCGGTCACGCATCGCCATTGCCTATGAGTCGTCGCTCATCGGCAAGGAATACCTTGCCTTCGCCCAAAGAGCCTACGACGCGGCGGGTTTGAAGGTGGTCGCGACCGTGGCGATTCCACAGGTTGAGACTGACAAGGCCGAGGCGGTCACCGCGCTGCGCGCGGCGGAGCCCGATGCGCTGGTGCACGTCGGATTCGGCCACGGCCTGTGGGGTTTCACCGATGCGCTGCGGGCCGCGGGCTGGGATCCGCCGCGATACACGACGACGGCGTTCGAAATGGCGCACATCAATGCCGAGTGGATGCGGCACCTGTCCGGCTGGATCGGCCTGGACAGCTACGACGAGCGCAACACCGTCGGACAGGCCTTCCTCGACCGCTTCGAGGCGCGATACGGGCGCCGGCCGCGACACTCGATGCCGGGCCTGTCGCACGATGCCGCCACCGTGATCGTGCGTGGCCTCGCCGCGGCGCGCCCGCTGACCGGTGAGGGGGTGAAGAACGGGGTGGAGCAGGTGAAGCTCGTCCCGGCAGCCAGCGGCGCACCCGGCACGTTCTTGCGGTTCGGCCGGTTCGTCCGACAGGGCTGGATGGGATCCGACTATCTCATCGCCCGAAGGGTACTGCCCGATGGCAGCGCGCACGTTTTCCACGCGGCACCCAGCGACCACATCGCCCGCGCGGTCGCATCCACGTCACGCTAGTTGGATCGCGCCGAACACCGGGGCGGTCACGATGCCGGGTGGTTGGGCGAGCACGTAGGGAATGGCGCGTACCGCGCCCATCGCGATCATGAGGTGACCAGGCATGGCGTGCTGGCCCGAGGGCGCCATGCCGTCGAGCCCCACGTCGAGCTGGAGTTCGAAGCTGGGCTCGCCCTTGATGACCGCGCGGATCAGCGGCGCCTTCTCTCCGGGCGCCAGCGGCGCCATGCCCCACTGGGGAAGGTCACGGGTGAGCACCCACTCCTCGTGAATGGAAAGCAACGGCCGCCCGGACCAGTGTCCGACCCACGAAAACCGCTGCCCGACAACCGTTCCCGCCTCGATCGTGCCGGCCAAGACCTCGATGTCGTGCGACAGCGTGGTGGCGTCGACCGTCACATCGATGTGCGACAAGCTAATCCCCAGGACATCGGCCGTGGCGTTGAGGGCCTGGCGGTAGGCCATGTCGAGCTTCTTGATGATCGGGGAGTTAACGACATCTTCCGGTGGCCTCCCCATGCCCATGAGGTCCACCAGCATCGGTCGGCTGCCCACGGCCGAAACGTCGGTGGCCTCGTAGAGGTCGATGCGGTCGATGGACTTGCTCAGGCCCGTCACCGTCGCGACGAGTCGTTCGAACATGAAGCCGGGGTTCTCGCCCGCCGCGTGAAAGCGTGACCCGCCCGCTCGGCACGCCCTCGTGAAGGCCGATTCGGTCTCCGCGCCGTAGGTGGGTAGGTGGTTGTACGACGTCGTGGTGATGACGGTGCTGCCCGCCGCGAGAAGGCGGCAGATGTCCTCGGCGTTCGTCTCGACGGCGTGGGCCTTGCTGGCCGCGTGCACCACGACATCGGCGCCCAGGGCGATGATGTCGTCCTTGTCCGCTGTCGCGATCACGCCCGTTGTCGGCGGCAACCCGCAGAGTGCGCCCGCGTCGACGCCGGCCTTCGCCGGGTCGTATACCAGCACGCCCACCAGCTGATAACGCGGATTCTCAATCAGCTCCTGCAACGCGGCCCGACCGACGGCGCCGGTGGCCCATTGCACGACACGAATGACCAATCGAATGCTCCAGGTTGCGCTTTCGGATTGTGGCGATGTTCTGGTTCGTCCAACCTACATCATGTAGGTTTGCAACCGACAAGGTGTATGTTGAGCGGCCGTACGGGAGGTGGCACGTGGCGGAGCCTGCGGTTACTGACGACATCGAGCAACGCATTCGCGAAGCTCAGGAGAAGTTCAACGCCGGAATGGGCGCCGACGGCGACGCGACGCCCTACCCGCTGCTGCGCGAGTTGCGTCTGAAGGCGGCCGTTCACCCCGGGTGGCCGGAGATGGGCGTGCCCGAGGACGGACCCGAGGGCGCGAAGACATTCACGGCGTACTCGTTTGACGCGGTCAAGGCCGTCTTCACCGACAACATCACCTTCAGCACCCGGATCTATGAGGACGTGGTGCGTCCGCTGCAAGGTCCGACGATCCTGGAGATGCAGGAACCCGAGCACGCCACGTACCGCAGGTTGCACGAATTCGCGTTTGCCAGGTCATCGATGAAACGCTGGGACACCGAACTTGTTGGGCCCCTCGTGGATCGCACGATCGCGAAAATCCGCGACGACAAACGCGCCGACCTGGTCACTGCGGTGTTCATGCCGATCCCGGTCCGGATCATCGCCGCCCTGCTCGGGTTGCCCGAATCCGATATCGGTGAGTTCCACCGGCTGGCGATCGACCTGCTGGGCTTTCGCGCTGACATGGAAACCGCGTTGAGGGCCTCTGCGGAGATGAAGGAGTACTTCGTCGGAGTCCTTGCCGACCGGCGAAAGTCGCCGAAGGACGACATGGTGACCATCCTGTCCCAGGCCGAAATCGACGGGGTGAGAATGTCGGACGAACAAATCTACGGATTCATGCGCAACCTCCTGCCCGCGGGCGCGGAGACCACCTCGCGCTCGACAGCCAGCCTCGCATTCGGCCTGTTGACCCACACCGACCAACTCGATGCGGTGCGCGCCGACCGCAGCCTGTTGCCGCAGGCGATCGAGGAGGGCATCCGGTGGGAGACACCGCTGCTCAACTTCATCCGGGAAGTCACCGCCGACACCGAGATTTTCGGCCGCCATATCCCGAAGGGTTCGACGATGGTGGTGAACCTCGGCAGCGCCAACCATGACGAAACACGTTGGGAGGACGCCGAGGCCTTCGACATCTTCCGGGAACGCAAGCCGCACATCGGGTTCGGCCACGGCGCCCACGTGTGCTTGGGAATGCACCTGGCGCGGTTGGAGAGCACCAAGATCTTCAACGCGCTGCTCGACGAACTCCCGGGGCTGCGGCTCGACCCCGACGCCCCGCCGCCCTACGTGACCGGCACGATGTTCCGCTCGCCACCGCGCCTCGACGTGGTGTGGGACTGAAGGAGATCGCCTGACATGCCTCGCGTGATCCAGTGGGCGACCGGGGTGACCGGCACGATGTCGCTGCGCCACGTCTTGAGCCGGCCGGACCTGCAGCTGGTCGGCGTGCGGGTGTACGACGCGGCAAAAGCCGGGGCGGACGCAGGCACGCTGTGCGGGCTCCCGGAAGCAGGAGTGCTCGCGTCCGCCGATCGCGACACCATCATCGGCACCGACGCGGACGTGGTGCTCTACATGGGCAAAGTGGAGACCGACACGCCGGGCTGCTTTGCCGATGTCTGTGATCTGTTGGCCTCGGGTAAAAACGTGGTGGCTACCGGCAGCCGGTTTGTTCATCCGCGCTCGCTGCACGACTCGCTGGCGGACGGCATCGAAAAGGCTTGCCGTGCCGGCAGTTCGTCGTTTCTCGGGCTGGGCCTGTACCCGGGCTTCGTCGCTGAGTCGCTCGCGCCGATCCTGTCCCGCCTGACCGAGCGCACCGAGCGGATCAGTGTCCGGGAGGTGCTGAACTACTCGACCTACGCGAGCCACGACCTGATCTTCAACGCGATGGGATTCGGTCATGCGCCGGATGACCCGACGCCGTTGTTGTCCAACACCGACTATGCCGCGAGCGCATGGATCGGCAGCGTGACAGTGCTCGCGCAGGCGCTCGGACTCCGTATCCAGTCCGTCGAAGGGTTCCGCGAGGTCGTGACGACTCCGAGGGCGCTGACGGTGGCCGCCGGCGAGATTCCCGCAGGAACCGTGGGGGCCATGCGCTTCGGCGTCGTGGCCGACTGCGGCGAAACCACACTCGCCGTCGAACATCTCACCAGGATGGCCGACGACTTGGCCCCCGACTGGCCGACCGAGATCGGTTATGCGGTGACGTTTGAGGGCAAGCCCAGCATGACCCTTCAGCTCGTGATCGGCTCCCACAGCGAGGATCACACCGAGCAGGGCTGTCTGGCCACCGCGATGCACGCCGTCAACGCCATCCCCGCGGTGATCGCGGCCGAACCGGGACTCTACGACTTGTCGACGATCACCCCGTTCGTCGCGCACTGGACTGAGCGCGGCGCCGTACCAACGACGTAAGCGCTTACCCAAACATCCACCGCGACCCCGCGAGGAGAGTTGAGTGCTCAAATCGATTGATTTCCAGGTCCTTCGCGAGACACCGTCCCTCGCGCATTACCGGCGCGGGTGGCTCCCGGGCCCTGGCACGGGACTGTCGGGAATCTGGCTCGGCGCAGTCGTCGCCGACGCATCCGGTCAAAACTACTGGGGGGTGCGGGGATGCGACGACTTCCTCACCGGAATGACCCACGTCGTGTCCCCGGTGTGCGGATTTCGATCGCTGCCGAAAAACCTAGACGACGACGCGCCCCACCTTTACCTCGAATACTCGACGCTCGACTGGTTCGAACCGCTGCAATACGTCGACGACGGCGAGACCGTGCGGCTGTCGTATCCAAGCGGCCGGATCGAACGTAATTCCAACGGCTTTCACTGGTATGACGCCAGCAACCGATGGGAGATACACGGTCGGACCGTCAGCGACATCGTCCTCACGCACGTGCCCGCGCAGGACGGCATCGCCGACGACGTCTACTACCGCCACGAACTGATGTACGCCACCGGCACCGTCGACGGTGTCGAGGTATCCGGCTACGCACATCAGGACTTCGCTTACGGGCCGCCGGGAAAGGTGTACACCGAACTCCCCATCGCCCGGCACCTGCAAGGTATGTGGGTGTCCTGGCTGCATGAGCTCGACGACGGGCAACTGGGCGGGGGCAGCTTCTGGCAGGGGCGCGAAGGTGTGGCGTTCGGCCCGGGCTATCAGCTCAAAGACGGTGTCACCACGGTGCAGAAGGGCATCACCACGAAGCCGACATTCAACGAAACCGGACGGATGACCGCGTTGGAGGCGACTATCGGCACCGACTCGTACAGCTTCGCGTTCGAATCCAGTGGCAGCCCCCTGCACGTGTTCGGTTCCCTGACGAGCACCTCATCGGGTGCACGGCCGGCGCGCAGCTGGTGCTGGGTGGAGTACAGCGGAAATATGCTGACACCGGAGTTGCTCGACGCGGCCACCGCCGTGTTCAAGCTGGCGCGGGGACTCGATCGATGACGTGGGTCAGATGAAGTCCGATCCGCCGTCGACGTTGACGGTAGCCCCTGTGACGTAGCCATTGCGTCGTGACGCCAGATAGGCGGTGACGGAGGCGATCTCTTCGGGCACGCCGGCGCGACCGACATCGCAGGGATGCCCGTAGGTCTTCTCGACCCAGGTCATCACGTGCTTCGGATCCGAGGAGTCCAGCCCGTCGGCGGCGAGCGCATCCCGCAGGATTTCGGTGAAACTGGCCGTCACGATGGTGCCGGGGCAGACGCAATTGACCAGGATTCCCTCGGCACCAAGGCTTTTGGACAGGTTCTTGGTGAAGCTCGACAGTGCCGATTTGGCGGCCGTGTAGGCGACCAGGAGCGAGCTTTGGCGCTGGATCGAGTGCGCCGAGAGCGTGACGATGCGAGCCCAATCCGCCGATCGCAACATGGGCAGCGCGGCCCGCGCCGAGCGCACCGCGGACAGTGTGCCGAGGTCGAATGCGGCGTGCCAGTCGTTGTCGTCGAGGTCTTCGAACGCCCCCGCGCTTGGACCGACGGTGTGCACCAGGACATTCAGGCTGTCCCATGCATGACCAACGGACGCGAACGCCGACGTGATGGACTCGGCATCGGACATGTCGACGCTGATCGTCAGCACCTCGGGGGCACCCGCGCTGCGGATTCGCCGCGCAGCGCAGTCCAATGCGGACTGGCCGCGCGCCATGATCGCCACGGAAGCGCCCTCGGCGCCGAGACTCTCGGCGATCGCCAGCCCCATCCCCTTGCTTCCTCCGGTGACCACCGCCGTGGCGCCATCGAAACCCAGGTCCATCGAGTCGCCCTTTCCTTACCGGCTACCGGTGAACGCCTGCTGGCCCTTGATGATTCGGGGTGCCAGGTGAACGATCTCGCTGACCACGGTGGGGTTAGCACGCGAAATGGCAACAAGGGAAAGCATGGCGTTGGCCACGTCCTCGACGGTGGACATCTCGTCGGGGATCTGGCCCCCGTGCTCCCAGGCCCGGTAGAGATCGGCGAGCAGGTCGCGATCGGCTCCGCGCAGGATCTCGGTGTCACAGGTGGGTCCTACGCTGACCCGGATCAGTGCGATCTCGGGGTGTTCGGCCCGCCAGGAGCGCAGGATCTCGTCGAGCGCGGCCTTGCTCGCGTGGTAGGCCGCCACACCGGCACGGGGGCGGCCCACGTCGTGGCTGGACGCGACAACGACCGTGGCGTTGTCGGCCAAGTGGGGGAGTGCGGTCCGCAGGACGTGGGAGGCGCCCACGGCATTGACGGCGTACGCGTGCAGCCACGTCTCCACATCGGTCTCTTCGATCAACGCGAACGGCACCACGGCACTGGTGAATACGACGGCGTCCAGCTTCCCGAGGTGGGCGACAACGTCGTTGATGACGGATTCGATGGCGCGCGGATCGGACACGTCGAGCTCGTGTGCCGTTCCGCCGAGCCGATCGGCCAGCTCCGACAGGCGGTCCACCCGCCGTGCGGCGAGGGCCACCGCCGCGCCCCTGGAATGGGCGGCATGCGCCAACGCTTGTCCGATGCCGGAAGATGCCCCGATGATCAGCATCCGTGTCCCCGCGATGCTGGAGTGCCGGTCGCTCATACTCTGCTTCCTTCGGGTGGTTTCATGATTGACGGCTGCGCTGACGCTACCCCAATTCTCGCATGTGAGAATTAATATTCTCAGTGGGGCGGGTCGACGCCGTGGGGTGGCGGGCTAAATCCGATCAACTCAGCAGAAAGCTTGTTTACGCCCATCGGGAACGCATATTCTCGACGGTCGAGGGTCTCTCTCGCGGCGGGAAGGACGGAAGCGGATGCGGGACATGACGTCGCTTGCCCGGGGGTCATGACGAATACCGTTGACGCGGCTAGTGAACCAGGCTCGTCCGAACGCATGGGAACGGACCGCTCGCCGTCGCGGTCGAGCGTCGGGTGGGGGCTATTCATTGTCGCCTACCTGGCCTTTGCGGTCGTCACCGTCGCGACCGTCCAATCGGGCACCCACGGGGATGCGCGCATCACCAACCCTAGGCCGGGCCCGGCGCCATATCCGCCGTTCCTCGGGTTCGATAACTGGCCGCTGGTGGTCGCACTCAGCTCCATCCCGATGGCGATCGGCCTGATCGGAACGTTGGTGTGGCTCTCGGTGCGGCAGCGCAGGGTGCACTGGGCAGTGGTGATCGCGTTCGCGGGCCTGATCACCGGCGCGCTGGATCCGATGGCCAACTGGGCGACATTCGCGATCTTCGACCCGCGCATGCTGCACTTCCCGCTGTCATGGCCGTATGTGAACATTGCGCCGAATCTCGAGCCCGCGTTGTCCTTCCTCGGCGGCTACGCGGCCTATTACCTACTCAACGGGCTGGGAATCCTGCAACTTCACGACCGCTTCTTGGATCCGATGGTCCCGCGCACCAGTTGGCCTGCGCGCCACCGGCTTGCTGCGGTCTTCCTCGGTGCCTTCCTCATCGCTGTACCGCTGAACGGGCTTGTCCAGTTCACCTGGCTGAGGTTCGGCATTTTCTACTATGCCGAGGCGGTCGGACCCACCCTGCAGATCGGCCACGTCCATTTCCCACTCATCATGGCGGTGTACGACTCGTTCATCTTTGCCATGGTCGCCGTCATGTGCGTCCGTGACGACGGAGGCGAGCTGGTGCTGATCAACCAAATCTGCCGCCAACTTCCGGCGGGGCCGGGCCGCAACACGGTCACGCTGACGCGGCAGCTCCTCGTTTCGGCTTCGGTGGGTCTCGTATCGTTCGCGATACCGCTAGCGATACTGGCCGCACTGCGAGCCGCGGGGTTGTCGGCACCCGCGTATGAGCAAAACCCGTATCCGAATGTCAAGGTATACGACCCTTACGGGCACCTTGAGGAATCGGGCAAGCCGGGACCCTTCTACAAATGAGGTCTTATGACTGACAACGCCTTCGCCCGCTATCGCGTCGTCCATATCGGGACGGGTCTCACAGGAAGAGAAGCGCTCCGGGCCACGATCATCGACCCTGCACTTGAGCTTGTAGGGGTGAAGGTTTCCACCCCGAGCAAGGTTGGCACTGATGCGGGCCGGCTCTGCGGGGTGGGGGAGGTCGGCGTGACGGCGACCGGGGATATAGCAGACATCATTGCGCTGAAACCCGACTGCGTATCCTACTGTGCGACAGCGGTCCGCCGGGAGGAGGACGCAATCGCGGATATCGCCGCGCTGCTGGAGTCGGGAATCAATGTCGTGACGATCTCGACGATTCCGATGGTGTACCCGGACGCCGCGCCGGATCGTTGGCGTGCGGTGCTCGATTCAGCCACAAAGAAAGGTAATTCGACGTTCTACGCTACCGGCAGCGAGCCCGGCTTCATCAGCCTCAATCTTCCGACAGCGCTGCTTTCCGGCGCGGGCGCGGTGGATTCGTATCGGATGGATGAGTACGCGATCGCGTTGGATAAGTCCTATCCGATCTGGGATGTATTGCACGAGTCGATGGGTTTCGGCAAGCCGGACGGCCACGTGCCCGCGCGGATAGCCTCGGGCAAGGTGAATCATGACTGGGAGACGGTCGTACGCTATCTTGCGGACATCCTCGGGATCGAACTCGAGCGCGTGGAGCTCGATTGGGAGACAGTGCTGGCTCCAGGCAATCTTCCAACCGCCGTCGGTGTGGTGCCGTCGGGAACGATTTGTGGGCACCGCTGGAAGCTTTCCGGCGTTGTCAACGACCGGGACGTGGTGGCGGTTCAATATTTCGCGACTGTGAGTTCGACACCGTGGCCCGAAGACTGGCCGAAGCCCTCGCGGGAGGAACAGGGCGGCATGGTCATTCGCGTTGAAGGAAACCCCAGCATGAGCCTGGAACTGTACTTCGAACAGTCCCACGGAGACCGGATCAATCCAGGAATCACGGCCACCGCGATGGCCGCGGTCAATGCGATTCCTTGCGTGGTGGCGGCGCCTGCTGGCGTCATCGAATCACCACTGGCCGGAACCGGAATCGTCAGTCGACTCTCCCGCACCGCACGTTGACCGTATTCGCGCTGCTGCACGGCGGGCTGCATTATGGCTCCTGCTGGGATGAGGTCCGCACGGAGCTATCTCGGCGCGACCATCGCGCGGTCGCGCCGGATCTCCCGGTCGATGACGACTCCGCAGGAGCGCTGACGTGGGCGCGAGTGGCGATCGATGCGATCGACCGAGAAGTCGACGGTGCTTCCGAGGACGTTGTCGTGGTCGCGCACCCGATCTCGGGACTGTGCGCCCCCGTCATCGCCACCTTGTACCCGGTGTGCCACATGGTGTTTGTCGGTGGACTACTGCCCGTCCCCGGCCGGTCGTTCGTCGAGCACCTGGGTGCCAACCCCGACGCGATCACCTTTCCGGAACCGCAAGGGCACGGGGCCGGCCCGTTCGGCCTCAGCTGGGAGTCGGTACACGAAGGCTTCTACCATGACTGCCCGGAAACCTTGGCGCGTCGTGCATTCGACGAACTGCGGCACCAATCGTTCACTGTGTTCACCGAGCGCTGTCCGATCGATCGCTGGCCCGACACGCCGTCGACCTACGTGCTCATGCGGGATGACCGCGCGGTCGGGGAAGCGTGGGCACGGCGCAACGCGGTCGGTAGGATCGGAGCACGGATCGTCGAATTGGACGGCGGGCACTCGCCCTTCTTCGCCCGTCCGGCCGAGCTCAGCGCGGTCCTCCTGAAGTTAGCGACTTTGGCGTGAACGGAAGCCGACGAGCCAACGTGCCCGCGCGCATCCGGTTACCCCTTAGCGGCGCGATAACAGTCCGGAGAGCTGCTGCGCGAGCTCCGACTTCTTGACCTTTCCGGTCGCGGTGAACGGCAGGTCCTGTTTTGCGGTGACCCAGATGAACTTCGGCACCTTGTATGCCGACAGCCGGTCGCGCAGTTGCGCCCGCAAGGACTCGCCGTCGACCGCTAATTCCCCGCGCGGCACCACCGCCGCGGCGACCACTGTCCCGTCGTCGCTGTCGGCGCCGACCACGTACGCCTCGAGCACGCCGTCGCAGTCGGCCAGCGCCAGTTCCACTTCGCTGGGCGTGACGTTGGTGCCGCCACCCGTCTTGATCAGGTCGCCCAACCGTCCGGTGAATGTGATCCAGCCGTCGTCGTACTCGACGCCACAGTCGCCCGTCCGGTAGTAGCCGTCAGCCGTGAAGACCTCCTCGCGCTCACGCTTGTACAGGCGCTGCATCAACGAGTATCCGCGAACCCAGATTTCGCCGGGCGTGCCGATGGGCGACGGCCGCCCCGTGTCAGGGTCGACCAGCACATGGTGCAGCCCTTCGATTGGCAGACCGCCGGTTTCGGACCGATCGGGCGGCTGCGGCAGATAGGGGTCGCCCCCGATGTGATTGCCACACAGCTCCGTCATTCCCAGGCCACTAGAGCCCTTTGGCCGACGCTGGGGTGGCACCATCGCGGGCATGCTGGTGCGTTGCACCGAGCTCAGGTCGCGTGCGGGAAAATCGGGATGCTCGGCCAACGTCTTGCCCTGCTGCGGCCAGCCCAGCGTGATCGTCGCGCGGTGGCGCTCCATGAGCTCGAGCGCCTCGGCCGCGTCGAACGCGGGCTGGGTGACCAGCGTTGCGCCATGGTGAATCACCGCATGCAATCCGGTGATCAGTCCTCCCACCCAGAAGAATGGCATGGCGGTGAACATCACGTCATCGTGGGTGACGCCGTACATGAACGTGAGATTGTAGGTATGCCGTACGAGTGTGCCCTGGCTGTGCACGGGCCCCTTCGGGTCGCCGGTACTGCCCGAGGTGTAAATGATGGTCACGTCATCGGCTGGTGTCACACACAATTCCACGTCGACCAGGAAGTCGGCGTCGTCGGCCGACATCTCGCCATCACCGTCGATCGCTGTCATCCACGGCTGATCGGATGCGCCCCACACCGCAACGGTCCGCAGAAACGGCGCTTTTCGCACCGCGATGCGCCCGGGCTGGCGCTGATCGGAGAGCCCCGGCAGCGCCTCTTGCAGGCGGGCGACGAAGTCGTGATTGCGAAACCGCGGCCAGGTCAAGATGGCGCGCAGATCGGCATGGCGTGCGGTCCAGGCGAGTTCGGACGCCCTGTAGAACGTGTTGAGCGGCACCGCGACCGCGCCGATGCGCGTGGTGGCAAACCAGGCCAACGCCCAATCGACGCTGTTCGGCATCAAGATTCCGACGTGGTCGCCCTTGCCTATGCCCTCCGCCAACAGGGAAACCGCCAACGCGGCCGAGCGCCGGTCAAGGTCGCGATAGGTCAATTCCTGCCCTGCCACGATGAGGAACGGCTTGTCCCCGAAACGTGCCGCGCAGGACCTCACCAGAGCAGGAATCGTGGGCAAGATATTCGGGAAGGGCATGAGCGCAGGATAGTAGCCCTTGCGGAAAACGAGAACACAGATTCTCATGAAGTGGTCGTCGGCTTACAATTCCGCCATGTCCACAGAGTCGGGGAGTTCCGCCGGCGCCGATCGGTTTGACCGGGTGGAGTCGAGCCTCGCGATCAGTCAGCTGCCCAGCCGGTACGCCATGGCCCTCGATGCGCGCGATCTCGGCGCGCTGGTGGCGCTGTTCGTCGACGATGTCGACGCCGGCACCGAGGGCCAAGGCAGAGAAGCGCTCAAACGTTGGTACGACCGGGTCCTGCGGCGCTTTTACCGCAGCATCCACCTGATCTGCGGCCACCAATTCGATTTTGTCGACGCTGACCACGCGTCCGGGTCGGTGTATTGCCGTGCCGAACACGAGGAGGGCGCCGGGTGGTTCGTGATCACGATGCGCTACGACGACGTCTACGAGCGCCGCAACGGCCAGTGGCGCTTCGTCAAGCGGCGGGAGCATCCCTGGTACTCGGTCGACGTGACGGAGCGCCCGGGTCCGGAGTTCATGCGCTGGCCGACCGACGTTCGGCTGCGTGCGGCCATGCCCCAGCGCATGCCCACGTGGCGGGCCTTCTGGGCCGACGGAGATCCAGCGCTGCCCGAGCGGCTATCGGCGCGCCCATAGCATCCGGCGCTGGTCGCCTCCACGCGCCGACGCGGTTTACAAATCCACCCGAAACTGACATTCTCACATA
The DNA here is from genome assembly GCF_976985695.1 of Mycobacterium sp. NTMscope_MAC_269. Taxonomy (NCBI): domain Bacteria; kingdom Bacillati; phylum Actinomycetota; class Actinomycetes; order Mycobacteriales; family Mycobacteriaceae; genus Mycobacterium; species Mycobacterium sp. NTMscope_MAC_269. The sequence goes on along the minus strand of NZ_OZ335668.1, from coordinate 2,533,849 downwards.
GTGCAATCGAGCGTTTTCGCCGTTGCTGACCTGCCGGTGCGCTCGCACCCGTACCACTGAGATCAATGGAGGCCGTCATTTCCGACGACAAAGTGCTCAGCGGCGTCCGCGTGCTGGAGGTTGCGGCGTGGACGTTCGTACCGTCGGCCGGCGCCGTGCTGGCCGAGTGGGGCGCCGAGGTTATCAAGGTGGAGCCCCGCGAGGGCGGTGATCCGCAGCGCGGCCTCGTCACGATGGGCATCGTGGACGAGGGCGGTGGCACGGTCAACTACATGATCGAGATACCGAATCGGGGGAAGAAGTCGATCGGCGTCGATTTGAGCACCCCTGGCGGTCAGGAGGTCGTTCGGAAGCTCGCCGCCACGTGCGACGTATTTCTCACCAGTTATCTGCCGAGTCGCCGCAAGAAGATGGGCATCGACGTCGACGACATCAAAGCCGTGAATCCGGGTGTTGTGTACGTGCGCGGGTCGGGCCACGGCCCGAAGGGTCCCGATTCGGACAAGCCTGGCTACGACGGCGTCTCCTACTGGGCGCGCGGCGGCATCGCCACCATGCTCACCGAAGACGGCGACGAGTTGGTGCGGTCGCGGCCGGCCTTTGGAGATCTCCTCGGGGGCATGACAATCGCAGGGGGGATCGCGGCCGCACTGTACAAGAAGGCGACCACCGGTCGCGGCTCGGTTGTGGATGTCTCCCTGCTCGGGCTCGCGGCCTGGAACCTCAGTCCCGATGTCGCGGTGAGCCAGATCCACGGTGGCAGCTCGATCCCGAAGTACAGCCACGCCGATGCGCCTAACCCGTTGGTGGGAACCTACCGCACCAAGGACGACCGTTACGTCCAGCTGATGATGCTGCAACTCGACAAGTTCTACGCCGAAGCGATGCGTGCTTTCGGCCTACCGGAATTGATCGATGACGAGCGATTCGCCGATCCCGCATCGCGATTCGCCCACCGAACGGAACTCATCGCCCTCATGGACGATGTGTTTGCGAAGCGCACACTCGCCGAGTGGCGCGAACAGCTGGCCAATCTTTCCGGTGCCTGGGGAGTGGTGCAGACACCGGATGAGCTCTGCCATGACCCGGCGGTGACCGCGAACGGCTATGTCGCGCACACCGCGACGACGAACGGTTCGCCGTACTCGCTGCCCACGAACCCCGTCCAGTTCGACGAACGGGCCGTTGTCCCGCCCGGGGCTCCCGAACACGGCCAGCACACCGAAGAAGTCTTGATGGAGGCGGGCTTGGACTGGGACACCATCGCGAACTACAAGGAAACCGGGGCGATCCTATGAGTGCAACGCGATCGCGGATCGCGTCGGATAACCCCGTTGACTTCGACCCTTTCTCGGACGACTTCTTCAATGGTGCGTTCGACACGTACCGTCGCCTGCGCGACGAGGCTCCCGTTTATTACAACGCAAAGTGGGACTTCTGGGCCTTGACGCGTTACGAGGACGTGGCGCCCGCCACCAAGGACTACGAAACCTTCTCCTCTGCCAAGGGCGCCACGCTGGACATGGTGCAGGCGCACGACGATGCGCTGCCGGTGCCCAAAGTGATCATCTCGATGGACCCGCCCGAACATCAGAAGATGCGCCGGCTGGTGAGCAACGTGTTCACTCCCCGCGCTATCGCCGCGCTGGAAGACATGGTGCGCGAGAAGGTTTACGAGCGCCTTGACACGCTCGACCCGTCGTCCTTCGACGTGGTGGCCGACTTCTCTGCGCTGTTTCCGAACGAGGTCATCACGACCATGTTGGGAGTGCCGAAGCAGGATCGCGACCAGATCCGGCTCTGGCTCGATCTGCTGCTCGAACGCCGCCCGGGTGAGATCGCCACCACCGCAGAGGGTTACGAGGCCTCGACGAAGACCGGCATCTACTACTACAACCTGGTGCAAAAGCGCCGGACCGAACCCCGCGACGACATGATCAGCCGTCTCATCGAGACCGAGATCGAGCGAGACGGGCAGGTGGAAAAGCTCACCGACGTGGACATCACCGGCTTCGCCACCATGCTCGGGGGAGCGGGCGCGGAGACCGTCACCAAGCTCGTCGGCAACGCCGTGGTCGCCTTCGCCGAATTTCCCGACCAGTGGCGAAAGTTACAGGAGGACCGCACCAAGATTCCCGCCGCGATCGAGGAATTGTTGCGCTATGAGGCGCCATCGCAATACCAGGTCCGCACCGCCACCCGCGACGTGATGTTGCACGGCACGGTAATTCCCGAAGGCAGCGCCGTCCTGCTGGTCACGGGATCGGCGACACGCGACGAGCGCATGTTTCCCGATCCCGATCGGCTGGACATCGACCGCGAGCGCAAGATGGGCTTCAATCTCGCATTCGGGTACGGCATACACAGCTGTCTGGGAGCGGCGCTGGCGAGGATGGAGAGCCGCATCGCGCTGGAGGCGCTGCTCGATCTCCTCCCAGACTACGACGTGGACCGCAGCGGGCTGCATCGCGTGGCGATGTCGAACGTTTGTGGGTGGTCCAATGTGCCCGTGCGCAAGCGTGGTTAAGGAAGCAGGGACAATGGCGTCCGACCGAGTGGCCCGACACCGCAGGATCGCCCACGCAAAATGGGAGACTTACGCAAGCGCTCCGGATACCGGAAAAATTACCTATGGCGATGAGTGGATCTATGCGCCGGATGCCGTGATGATGTGCCCCTTGTTCAACGATGGCGCCGATCACCGGATGGCTGATCTCGCCTCCGACGAACTCTTAACGGCCATGCAGAACTTCGCGCCAGACGGTGACATGCTCACGTGCGAATTCCGCATGTGGTGGAAGCACATGCCCGACTTTCGAATTGTCACCCCTTTCGAATGCCGGCCGGCCGAGTGGGGGTTCGCGGTCCGCGACACCTATGCGGGCACGCTGGCCGACGGGACGGTGCTCGAGCTTCACGAGTGGGATTATGTGTGGACCAACGAAGAGGGTCACATAACTCGTTGGGAGTGGTTCGTCGATTCGCGGGAGTGGTACCCGTTCCTCGAGCTTATCGGCCTCGACCCCGACGGTCTGACGTATCAGGCCTACACGCTGAACTTCCTGCGAGAAGGCAGCATTGCGGGCTGAAATCCCCGCACCACAAAACCGCGGACGAAGTCCGCGACCACCTCGTCGTCGCTCATGTCGAGGTAGGGCGACGCGGTGGTGAACAGCGAGAACAGCATCCGCGCAAACCATTCCGTTGCCGAGCGGACGTCAAGGTCGGCGCGGACCTCGCCGGTCAGCCGCGCAGCCGAGACATAGGGTGCGAGAAACTCGCTGCATTCCCGCAGCAGGGTCGACGCATTCTTGGTCAACATCAGGCTGACCTCGTCTTGGTCGAAATAGGTTTCGGGCTCGACTACCCGGCGCGCCTGCGTGACGAAAACGCCCGCCCGGACCAGCTTTTCCTCCAGTGTGCTGCCACCGTGGCGGTCGATCGCCTTGGCCAGCCTGCGGTAGAAGCTCTGAGACGCCGCCTCCGCGCAAGACTCGACAATCGTCTCCTTGTCCCGAAAGTACTCGTAGAAGGTGCTTCTCGACACATCAGCGACGCGCACGATATCGACGATCGTCGTCTTCCGCAACCCGTGCGTTCGGAAGCACACGAACGCCGCCGAGATGAGCATCTCGCGGGTGTCGACCGCCGTCGCGTGCGTCACCTGGGATGCTCCCTCAGCGATCGGGTGCGAGGATCAGACCGCTCGTCGGCACGCCCGTGCCCGACGTGACAAGCACGTGTTCGACGTCGTCCACCTGATTGTGCGACGTGCCGCGGACCTGGCGGACACCCTCGGTGATGCCGTTCATGCCATGGATGTAGGCTTCGCCGAGCAGTCCGCCGTTGGTGTTGATCGGCATCCGGCCGCCCAGTGACAGCTCCTCGACCGAGACGAAGTCCTTGGCCTCCCCGCGGCCGCAGAAGCCGAGCTCCTCGAGCTGGGTGAAGACGAACGGTGTGAAGTGGTCGTAGAGGAAGGCCGTCGAAATGTCTTGCGGTTTGAGACCCGAATTGCGCCACAGCTTGTCGCCGACGACACCCATTTCCGGCAGCCCCGTGATCTCCTCGCGGTAGTAGCTGGTCATGACCTCGCCGTCGTAGGCGGCGCCCTGTGCGGCGGCGGTGATGACGGCGGGCGGCTTGGCCAGGTCGCGCGCTCGCTCGACGCTCGTCACCACCATGGCAACGCCGCCGTCGCTTTCCTGGCAGCAGTCGAGCAGTCTCAGCACGGGTTCGATGATCCACCGCGATTGTTGGTGTTGCTCAATGGTTATCGGCTTCTGGTAGAACCAGGCGTCGGGATTGTTCGCGGCATGCTTGCGGTCGATGACCGAGATCTTGCCGAAATCGGCGTTGGTGACGCCGTAGGTGGCCATGTACCGCTGGGCGTGCAAAGCGACCCAGGCGGCCGGCGTCATGAAACCGAACGGAGCGTAGGGTGCCATCCACAGTGGCGTCACGCCCGGCTGACGTCCGGCGCCGCCGAAGCGGAATCCGGAGCGTTCGTTGAACGCGCGGTAGCACACCACCGCTTCCGCCGCACCCGTCGCGACCGCCATCGCGGCCTGCATCACCGTTCCCGCGGCCGCGCCACCACCGTGTGGGACCCTGGTGAAGAACGTCAGGTCCCGGATCCCGACATTGCGGGCGACCTCGATCTCCTCGTTGTCGTCGACGCTGAACGTGACCATGCCGTCGATGTCGGCGGGACGAAGACCGGCGTCGCTGATGGCGGCTTTGACTGCCTCGCAGGCCAGTTGCATCTCGCTGCGACCCGACTCCTTGGAGAACTCGGTTTGGCCGATCCCGACGAGGGCGGCCCGGCCGCCGATACCGCAGGAGCCCCCGTTCATGCATCCACGCCTTCGAGCAGGCTGAGCACCGCGGTCCCCGAGACGTGGTCGCCGAGGCTGTTGGTTCCTTTGAACGTGACCTCGATGAATCCTTCGCCGTCGGCCGACGATTTGTCCGTGACGGATCCGGTGAAGCGCATCGGATCATTCGGGTAGGCCGGAACGCCGAGGCGAATGGACAACTTTTTGATCATCGCCTCGGGGCCTGCCCAGTCATGAAGGAACTTCACGCAAAGCCCATTGGTCGTCAGGATGTTCAGGAAAATGTCTTTTGATCCTTGGGAGTTCGCAAAATCGCGGTCATGGTGCACGGGCATGTAGTCGCGGGATGCGATGGCACCGGCGACGATCAGTGTGGTGGTCACCGGAACGTCCATCGGGGTGACTTCGTCCCCCACGTTGATGGAATTCCATGCGCGCGTGGTGGTGCGGTCGACGGTGGAGGTCATGTGTTTCCTTCCGTGTATGCGGCGCCGAGCCGGGCGAGTTGTTGGGGGGCGGAGCCTAACGAGAGCTCGATCTGCTTGGCCCACAGGAAATAGCGGTGCAGCGGGTAGGTGACGTCAATACCCATGCCGCCGTGCACCTGTTGGGCCGACGCGACGACCCGGGCGCCCGCTTCAGCGGCCCAGAACTTGGCGATGGCGGCCGCACGAGCCGCGGGCCGGCCCTCGGCGATCAGCCACGCCGCGTGCCACGTGGTCCAGCGAATCGCTTCGACGTCGATGAACGCGTCGGCCAGCCGCTGCTGCACGGCCTGGAATGAGCCGATGGGTCTGCCGAACTGCTCGCGTTCGCCGGTGTATGAGGCGGCGATCTTCAACGCGCGCTCGGTCACCCCGACCTGCATGGCACACAATCCGGCGAGCGCCCTGGCGTACAGCGAGCCGACGGCGTCCGCACCGCCGGCCCTGTTGAGCCGACGCCCGATCGCGCCGGCGAGCTCGACGTCGGCATACGGCTCGCCGTTGGTGGTGTCGGCCGGCGAGACGACGACGCCGTCTGTTGCCGTCTCGACGACGAACAGGCCGGGGCCATCGTCCGCCTGCGCCGAAACCACGATGGCGTCGGCAAGCTGCGCCGCGGGCACGAGCTCCTTCACCCCGGTGAGGGTCCAGGCGTCGGCATCAGCGCGCGCGATGGTGCGCGGCGCGGTCGGATCGGAATTCCCCGGTTCGGCGAGTGCGGCGGTCAGGATCGTGTCGCCGTCCACCACCTTCGGAAGGAACCGTTGCTGGATGCTCGAATCACCGTGCCGCGCAATCGTATCCGCGCCGAGCACCAGGGTCGCGTAGGCGGGGACCGGTGCGACGCTCCAGCCGACCTCGGCCAGGAGCACGCCGAGGTCGAGGAAGCTGCCACCGCTGCCCCCGACGGATTCGGGAAGCGCGATGCCCAGCAGGTCCGACGATGCCAGCTCCTGCCACAGCGCACGATCGAAGCGGTGCTCGCCCGATTCCAGGTCGGTGAGGTGTTCGGGCGTGGCGCGGTGGTCGAAGAGTTGACGAGCAACCTTGCCGACGGTCTCTTGTTCTTCGGTGAAGGAAAAGTCCATGTTCGCCTGGTGCCTCGTGTTCAGCGCGCGGGCCGGAACTGGTGCAGCACCAGCTCGTCCCCGCTCGGGATGGCTTCGAACTTCTCGTAAAAGACCTCGACGGGCAGGCCGACCTCGATCGCCGCGGGCTCGATGCCGCACAGGTTCGACACGATGCGCACGCCTTCGTCGAGTTCGACCAGTGCGACCACATAGGGGTACTGGAGGAAGGGGAGCGGCGGGTACTGCGGCATCACAAAGCTGTAAACCGTTCCGCGCCCGGTCGATTCGACCGAATCCCAGTTGAGCGACTGGCAATTGCCGCACATCGGTCGGGGTGGCACCCGCAGCGTTTTGCAGTCGGTGCATCGCTGGATCAGCAGCTTGTGGTCCTTAAGGCCCGACCAGAAGAATTCGGTGTCCGGGCTGATCGACGGGGCGAGTCTGGTGGCCATCAGCTTCCCGTCTTGAATCGCAGCGTGCGGAACCATTGGCGGCCGATGACGTCACCGTTCTGATCGCGGTAGGTGGTCACCCACGTGACGAAGAATCCTTTGCCCATCGCCGTCGTCTTCTCGTCGGAGATCGAGTCGAAAGCCGTCTCACCGGTGATCTCGTCACCGACGCGGGGATAGCGTTCGATCTCGAACTCCGAGTTCGTCGCGATGATGCCCGTGTAGCCCGCGTCGGAGAGGAATTGCAGCGGGTTGGTCTTGATTTCGATCGGCACGCCGCCGCGTTCATGGATGCCGGCGAGCTTGGGCGGAGGCATCGTCCAGCTCTGCAGCATCACCGGCGGGGAAACCAGGCCACCGTAGCGGGAGTTCTCCGCGAACTCGGCATCGAGGTAGGCGGGATTCATGTCATCCAACGCGTACGCCCAGTGCCGGATCATCGTGGCATTCACCGGATCAGGCGCGCGGGCGGGTCTGCCGACTCCGTCGGTGGGCGTCCCGATGAGCGCGTCGAGACGTTCCCGCAGGTCGTCTTTGGCTAGCTCTGTCACGTGGATTTCCCCTTTCCGGAGGGCCGCACGTCCCGGGGCGCGCGCGGCATCCCGAGACCGGCCATAGCGATGATGTCGCGTTGAAGCTCGTTGGCTCCGCCGCCGAATGTGTTGATGACCGCCAGGCGGTATGCGCTTTCCAGCTCGCCCTTGAGCGGCGCCGCCGAATCCTTGCGCACGCCGGACTGTCCCACGACTTCAAGTAGTTCGCGCGCGACCTGCTGGGTGAGCTCGGTGCCGAATACCTTTGCCGCGGAGGCCTCGCCCATCCCGAGGGCACCCGAGCTCATCGTCGCGTTCACGCGCAGGTTCAGCAGCCGGTAGGCGGCGACCTGCGCTTCCACTCGGGCCAGGGCCTGCTGCACCCAGGGCTGGTCGATGACCGTGCCGTCGTCGAGCGGTGTCGTCGACGCCCATTTCAGCGTCTTGGCGAAGAGCGGCTCGAGGGCGCCGAGATTGCCGAGGGCGGCGCGCTCCAGGTTGAGTTGGTTCGTCACGAGCGTCCAACCCTGGTTTTCGCCGAGCACGATGGCGCTCTCGGGTACCCGGACGTCATCGTAGAACGTGTAGTACGTGGAGACCCCCGGCATCGTGTGCAGCGGCTTCCAGGAGAAGCCGGGCGAATCGGTCGGCACGATGAACAGGGTGATTCCCTTGTGCTTCTTGACAGTTGGATCGGTGCGCGCCGCCAACCAGATGTAGTCGGCAAACTCCGCGCCGCTGGTGAACATCTTCGAACCGTTGATGACGAACTCGTCGCCGTCGCGCACTGCGGTGGTACGCAGCGACGCGAGGTCGCTGCCCGCGCCCGGCTCCGAGTAGCCGATCGCGAAATCTACGGTGCCTTTGAGGATTGCGGGGAGGAACGTGGCCTTCTGCTCCTCGGTGCCGTACTGAATGAGGGTGGGGCCCACCGTGTTCAGGGTGACGAACGGCAACGGTGCGTTGACCCTGCGCGCTTCCTCGGAAAAGATGTACTGTTCCAACGCGGTCAGCCCGCCGCCGCCGTATTCGACCGGCCAGGCGACCCCGAGCAGTCCGGCGTCGCCGAGAGCGCGCCTGCACTCGGTCATCGCGGCGCCGCCCTCGGTCAGGTTGGCGACGGCGGCGCGGCGCTCCGGGGTCATGACCGCCTCGAGGCGGGTCCGATAGTCCTTGCGGAGCTGCTCCTGTTCGGGTGTGTAGTCGAAGTCCATCAGGTGTCCGTTCCCAGCCGCACCGGCATGCGTTTCACACCTGGCACCATCGTGGCGCGAAGTCGTGACACGTCACCGGTGAGCTCGATCGTCGGATATGTGCCGAGCAACACCTCGAACATCACCCTGGCCTCCAGGCGGGCCAGTTGCGCACCCAGGCACGCGTGCTCACCGGCCCCGAACGCGATGTGCGGGTTGGGATTACGGGTGATGTCGAACTCTTCGCACGTGGGGCCGAAGATTTCCTCGTCGCGGTTGGCCGCGCCGTAGAGCATGACCACGGTGTCGCCGGCCCTGATCTGCTGGCCGCGGATCTCGACGTCCTCGGTAGCGCGGCGGGCCATGTGGGTGACCGGACTGGTGTATCGCAGCATCTCCTCGACCGCGCACGGCAGCAGTGACGGGTCCGATCGCAGGAGCGCGAACTGGTCGGGGTGGTCGATCAGCGCCAACGTGCCCAATGCGATGAGGTTGCGGGTGGTTTCGTTTCCGGCGACCAACAGCAGGAAGGAGAAGTTGAGCAGGTCCGCGTCGGACAGTCGCTCGCCGTCGACCTCGGCCGCGGCCAGGATGCTGAGCAGATCGTCCTGCCCGCTGACCTCGCCGGAGCGTCGCGCGGCGATGAGCTTGGTGAAGTATTCGTACAGCTCACCGAGTGCGACGATCGAGTCCAGTTCGATGTCCGGGTCGGCGGTGCCGACCGCCGCGTCCGACCATGCGCGGAACTGCTCCCAGTCTTCGGGTGGGGCGCCCAGCATTTCCGCGATCATCCGGGTGGGAAGTGGCGCGGCGATCTCCTCCGCGAACTCGTACTCCCGCGACGGGTCGACACTGTCGACGATGCCTTTGACGATCTGGCGCACTTTGGGCTCGAGCAACTGCACCTGGCGGCGGCTGAAGCCGGAGTTGATGAGCTTGCGAAGCTGGCGGTGACGAGGGGGATCGGTGAAGATCAGGTTGCCCTCCTGAACGGGTTCAGGCTGCGTGGGATCCGGGATCGTGATGCCCTTCGTCGACGAGAAGGACAGCGGGTGGCCCGAGACGTAGCGGACGTCCTCGTACTTCAACAGCGCCCAGAAGTTCGTGACGTCGTTCCACACGACGGGCGTCGTGTTGCGGAGTTCCCGGTAAATCGGGTAGGGGTCGCCGGCGTAAAAGTCCGGTGAGTGCAAGGGAACAGTAGTAGTGGGCACAGCATGCCTTCCTCGACACTGAGGTTTGTCAGACACATAGATCAAGAATGTCCGTTCTCAAGGTGTCTACAGCAAGGCCGGATCATCTGTCAATCGAGGTATATGTGGCCCGAAAATAGTGTGAATTAGCCGTTGACGGCGTTGCGGCCTGCCGTGTACACACAGGTTGAGTATGTAAGTTCTCTGGGTGGCAGTCAGGAAGGCAGGCAGATGACCGGGTCGCGTTCCCTTCTCGGCACCTATGGGCACTACATCGACGGCCAATGGGTCGATCCCGACAGTGGGCGCTACGACGTCATCAACCCCGCCACCGAGGCGGTGATCGAAACGGCGCCCGATGCGAGCGTGGCCCAGGTCCAGCAGGCGATCGCGGCGGCCAGGGCGGCGTTCGACACGGGCCCGTGGCCCGCGGCCGAACCCGCGGAACGGGCCCGATGCCTGCGACAGCTCAGCGATGCGCTGCTGGCGAAGGGGGAGGAGGTCTACGCCCTCGCGCAGGCCGAATGGGGTTGCTCGGCGAACGAGCGGCTGATCCACGTCGATGGCCCGGCGTTCATGGTCGGTCACGCCGCTGAGCTCGCCACGGAGCCCGCCGAGGCGCCCATGGACGCGTGGGGCGCGGCGGGCACCACGCTGTTGCGCTACGAACCGCTCGGTGTGGTGGCGGCCATGACGCCGTGGAACTTTCCGCACACGCTCAACGTCATGAAGCTGGGTGCGGCGCTCGCCGCGGGAAATACGCTCGTACTCAAGCCTTCACCGCTCACACCGCTGGCGGGACTCGCCCTCGCTCGCATCATCGATGAGGACACCGACATTCCGGCCGGCGTGGTCAACGTGGTCACGCCCACCGGCGTCGAGGCCAGCAGAAGCCTGACCCTGGACCCCAGGGTCGACATGGTCAGCTTCACCGGCAGCTCCGCCGTCGGCCGCGATGTGATGGCGGGCGCGGCGACCACGATGAAGCGCGTCTTGCTCGAATGCGGAGGCAAGTCGGCGACCGTACTGCTACCCGACGCCGATGTCAGCGACGATCTGCTGGCGCGGCTGTTGTTCGAGGGATGCACGATGCACGCCGGCCAAGCCTGCATTCTCAACAGCAGGCTGCTGCTGCCCGATGTGCTCCACGACGAGGTGGTCGATCGGCTTATCGAGTTGTCCCGCGCGGTCGTCATCGGAGATCCCGTCGATCCGGCGGTCACCATGGGCCCGTTGATCAGCCGCGAGCACCTCGAGCGCGTCGAGGGATTCGTCAAACGCGCCGAAGCCGATGGGGCAACCGTGGTGGCCGGCGGGGCCCGTCCCAAGGATCTGAGCAGCGGTTTCTATTTCGAGCCAACGATAGTCACTTCCTCCTCCGCGGATGCGTACATCGCGCAGGAGGAGGTGTTCGGTCCCGTGCTGACCGTGCTGCGCTACCGCGACGACGACGATGCGGTGGCCATCGCCAACAATTCGTCCTACGGGCTCGGTGGCGCGGTGTGGGGGAGCGACCTCGATCGCGCGGTGGCGATCGCGCGCCGGATCAGGACAGGACAGGTTTCGATCAACGGCACGATTCCCGGAGACGCGCCCTTCGGCGGCTTCAAGCAGAGCGGAATCGGTCGGGAGGGCGGCGTGATGGGGCTGCGGGCCTACATGGAGCCCAAGGCCATCGGGATACCCGCGTGAACCGGCCGCTGACGGGCTTGCGTGTCGTCGAGTTGGCCTCCGAGATCGCGGGCCCCTACTGCACGAAGCTCCTCGTGGATCTCGGCGCCGACGTATGCAAGATCGAGCCGCCCTCGGGCGACCCGCTGCGCAGCTGGGGTCCGCGAAGTGGGCTGTTCGAGTACCTGAACGCCGGAAAGCGCGGTGCCACAATCGACCTCGCCCGTGAACGCAACGTCGTGGCGGTCCACAACATGCTCGCCCAGGCGGATGTGCTCGTCGAGGACCTGCCGCCGGGCGCACCCCAGCGCCTGGACTGGGGCTTGGACGCTGGCACCCTCGAGCAGGTCAACCCGAATCTCGTCGTGGTGCGCCTCTCCAGCTTCGGTCAGCAGGGGCCGCTGCGCGACCGGGCGACGACCCCGCTGACGCTGCAGGCGGCGGCGGGTTGGATCAACGTGCGTGAGCCCAGCCGGGCGCCGGTACAGGCCGGCGCCCGGATCCCGGAGTACATCGCCGGCGGTTACGCGGCGCTGGGTGCGCTGACCGCACTGCGCATCGCGGCCGCTGGAACGAACCGGCCGGTCGAGGTGGACGTGTCGATGTTCGAGTCGCTGCTGTCGACGCTGCCCTATCCGATGCTGATGGCCGCGCGCCTGAAAGCCCTTGGCCTGCCGACAAATTCCAAGGCCGCGCCGATGTTGGGTATCGTGCACGCCGCCGATGGATGGATCGGAATCAATTGCCTGACCGGCCAGCATTGGCTGGACGTGTGCGCAATGGTCGGGTTGCCCGAGTTCGGCGACCACCAGCTCGCGATCATGCTCGGCGGTCCCGAGCGCGACGAGTTCTTCGCCAAGGCCCAGCCCTTCCTTGACTCGATGCCCGTCGCTGACCTCGTCGAATTGAGTCAGGCCATGCGCATACCCGCGGCGCCGATCACCGAGGGTGACACGGTCCTGGACTGTCCGCAGTACGCCGAGCGAGGATTTTTCGTCGAGTCCGCCAGTGAGGCGGGGAGATTCACCCGACCGGGAGCGCCGTTCCGGCTCTCGAAGACCCCGGTCCCGGCGCCCTCGCCCGCGCCCGCGATCGGAACGGACGTGAAGCCCGCGTGGAGCGAGCGCGGCGCACCGCGCTCGACGGGCGAGGCCCCCGACGTCTCACTGCCCTTCGCAGGGTTGAAGGTGTTCGACTTGACCACCTTCTGGGCGGGCGCGTATCTGACGTGCTACCTCGGTGCGTTCGGGGCCGACGTGATCAAGGTCGAGTCCATTCAGCGCCCCGACGGGCATCGCTACTCGGGCTCGCTGCTGCGTGAGGGCGACGACTGGTATGAGCGCGGCCCGCTGTGGCAGGGAACCAATCTCAACAAGCGCGACATCACCCTCGACCTCACCTCCGCCGCCGGCCGGGAGCTGGCGCGGCGGCTGGCCGCCGAAGCCGACGTGGTGGTAGAGAACTTCTCGCCGCGCGTGGTCGAGCAATTCGGGCTGGACTACCACTCCCTCGCGCGCCTCAACCCCGGCGTAATCATGGTGCGGATGCCCGGATTCGGGCTGGAGGGGCCGTGGCGCGACTACGTGGGCTGGGCGCTGAATATCGAACAGGTGTCGGGTATGTCGGCCGCCACCGGTTATGCGGACGGCCCGCCGTGCAATCTGCAGGGGCCCGCCGACCCGATCGCCGGCGTGCACGCATGCGTCGCCCTGCTGGCAGCGCTCGAGCACCGGCGAACCACCGGCGAGGGGCAGCTGATCGAGGCCGCGCAGATCGAGGTCGGCGCGGCGGTGACCGCCGAACCGGTCATCGAATACTCGTTGACGGGAGCGGTGCGGCCGCGCGAGGGAAACCGCCACCGCGAATACGCGCAGGGCGTCTACGCGACCGGCAACGTCGACGACTGGGTCGCGCTCTCGGTGCGTGACGACGCCGACTGGCGCGCGCTGCTCGACGCCATGGAACGACGCGACCTGTGCGACGACCCGAGGTTTGGCACCGCACAAGCGCGCCGGGAAAACCATGACGAATTCGACGAGGTAGTGACGGCTTGGACACGCGGGCAATCCGCGGACGAGATCGTGGCGGCGCTCGACCGCCGTGGCGTGCCCGCCGAGCGACTACTGACGGCCGATCGGATGTATGACGTCGAGCAGCTCGACGCGCGGGGCTTTTATCAGGATCTGGACCATGCGATCACGGGCCGGCATCGGTTTCCGGGCTGGCCGTTCCGCATCACGCCGGGACCCGTGCGCCATCACCGGTCGGCGTCACCGACGCTGGGGCAGCACAACGCCGAAGTGCTTGCGGCCCTCGGCCTGTCCGCCCAGGAGATTGCCGCGCTGCGTGAACAACGCGTCATCGGAGAACGCGTGCTCAACGCGTAGGCGCACATGGGTTGCCGAGCGCGGGCCGTACGGCCGAAAAATGCGAGATCTGTGTACTTAGCCCCCATACTCGGCGTGTCCACCAAAGCGCGCGCGTCAGATCAGGCGTCGACCATCGCGGCGATCGTGTCGACGACGCAGGCCGGGCGGTCGCTGCCCTCGACTTCGACGGTGACGCGCACCGTGGCCCGGCCTCCGTTCTCGTTGCGCTCGACCTTCACCAGTTCGGCCCCTGCCCTGATGCGGGAATCGACCGGTACCGGCGCGGGGAACCGTAGCTTGTCCGAGCCGTAGTTCACCTGCATCGCCAGCCCGGTCACCCGGTAAATCTGTTGCACCAGAATGGGTACCAGCGACAAGGTCAGATAGCCATGCGCGATGGTCTTGCCGTAGGGCCCAGTGGCCGCCTTCTCCGGGTCGACGTGAATCCATTGGTGGTCACCGGTCGCCTCGGCGAACAGGTCGATCGCTTTCTGGGTGACCCGGTGCCAGTCGCTGAAGCCGAGGTGCTCGCCGACGTGAGCCTCGAAGTCGGCGATTCCGTCGTACACCTTCGCAGAGGTGGGCGCCTGCGTCATGCCGGGACCTTGAGCCCCAGCTGCTCAATCGCGTTGCCGCCCATGAGCTTCGCCTTGACCGACTCCGTGATGCCGTCCAGCCGGTCGACAAAACTCAGCGGGTCGCCGATGCCCTCGGGGTGCGGGAAATCTGAGCCGAACATCACGTGGTCCTCACCCATGATCTCGATGATTCCCTTGATGTCGTCCTCGAGGAACGGGTGGATGTAGATGTTGCGCTTGAACACCTCGACGGGGTGTTCGTCGAATTCCTTGGGCATTATCTTGTACGCGGTGTTGAGCTGTTCGAGCAGGTTTCGCACCCACCCGCTGCCGTTCTCGACGCAGAAGATCTTCAGATCGGGGAAGCGTGACAGCGCGCCGTGGCAAATCATCGCGGCCAGGGTGTCCTCGATGGCGCGATGGCCCATCACGACCTCGCGCAGCGCGCTCGGTTTGAAGGACAGGTACTCGTCGCCGCCCTCCCATTCCATGAGGTGCTTTTGGTAGCCGCTGTCCGAGGCGTGCATGGTGACCGGCATGCCGGCGTCCACGACCTCTTCCCAGAACGGGTCGAACTCGGGCAGGCCCATGGAGCGCGAACCGCCGAAGCGGCTGGGCACGGGTGCGGGTCGCACCAGGAACGTCTTCATGCCGCGCTCAAGGCCCCAATGGAATTCCTTGATGGCTTCGTCCACCAGGGGCAGGCAGATGACGGGGGTCGCGTAGATCCGGTCGTGGTAGTTGAACGTCCAGTGCTCGTGCATCCACTCGTTGAGCGCGTGAATGATCGCGTGGGTGAGGATGACGTCGTCGGTCGTGCGTTCCTCGATGAGGCTGGCCAGCGTCGGGTACATCACGCATTGGTCGATGCCGAGATCGTTCATCAGCTCCAGCCGGGGAGCGGGGGCCTGATATGCGGGAATGACATCCATTGCCTCGCCGATGAATTCGCGAAAGTTGAGCCCTTCGGGATTGTTGCCTAGGAAATAGTCCTCGGCGCTGCCCGGCCTGGCGACGCGCGCGAACGTCGGGTTGGGGATCATGTGGCTGATGTGGTCCTTGACGACGAGCTTGGGCCGGCCATTGACCTCGACGTAACCGACCTTCCCGCGGTGCTCCTTCGGCAGGTACTTCGTGAGCGCGTCCGTCGTCTCGTACATGTGGTTGTCGATGTCGAAAACCGGGTACGGCAAGGAACGGGAAGACATTGAACTTTCCTCCTGAGCAGCGAATATGATCATTTACGCTATTTGAGAACGACGTTATCACCATCGTCGCGCGACATCCAGATCGGGGTAGACCTCGCGCTCAGCCCAATCCATCCCACGCGTCGACCACCGCATCCGACGAGGTCACCGTGGCGAGCAGGGACAGGGTGTTGTCGATGATCGAATCGGCGTACTCCCGAGGGAAGCCACTCACCGCATCCCGCGGCAACACGAACTGGTAGCTACGGTTGACGGCGTCCATCACGAAGTTCGTGATCGCGACATTGACCGAAACCCCTACTCCCACAATTGTCCTGATACCGAGGTTGCGCAGCACGGAGTCGAGGTCGGTGCCGCACATCGGCCCGACACCGTGGGTGCGGGTGAGGACGAGGTCGGTATCATTCGGGCCGAACTCGGGCAGCACCGAGGCGCCCGCGCTGCCTGGCGCGAGGTCGGCGTCAAAGGACTTACCCGCCGCGAACAGCCGGGCATTCGTGTTGGAGCCGCGACCGTCGGCGCGCCGTTGGACCAGACAATGCACCACCGTGACACCGGCCGCCCTGGCGGCGGCGAGCAGCTTGGCGATGTTGGGAATGGCTTCGCGGCGGGCCTCCTCGGCGAGCAATGGGAGGCCGGCCTGCGGACCTATCACGCCGCCCTGGCACTCCTGGGTGACGAGCGCGGTGGTCGCGGGATCGAGCAGTTCTTTCAGGCTGGGTTGCGGCATGAGAATAGACGTTATCGTGTGGCGGAACGCATTTTCCACGAGGAGGGTCGATGGAGTTTTGGGAGCTCGAGGTGCGGGAGGCGGTGCGGCAGACGATGGCCGATTACACGGCAGCCACCGATCGATTCGATCTTCGTGCGCTGGCGGCATGCTTTTGCGACGACGGCGTGCTGGAATTCACCGGTGGCGACAAGCCGCTGACGGGACCCGCGCAGATCGCGGCCGGCCTCGGCGCGGCGATGACGCGACCAACGCGGCCGCGGCAGGCGCCGACGCAGGTCCGACACCACGTCTCGAGCATCAGGTTCGCCTCGGTGCGCCGCGACCGCGTCGAGGCCAGCAGTTATTTCGCGGTCCACACCGACATCGGGCTCGACCACTGGGGCCGTTACCGCGACGTGCTCGTCCCCGCGGGCGACCGGTGGCTGTTTGCCCATCGCCGGATCGGCGTGGATGCTTTCGCGTCCAACAGCCTGATGGGGTGAGGGCACGTCACCCCGTGATGAATTCCTTGCCGAACGCGCGCGAACGCTCGACGAATTCGGCCCTGTCCGCACCCGGCGGGGCGATGGTGAGCCAGGTGACCCCGGCCGCAGCGAGCCTTTCGATGGTCGCGTGACGCTCGTCGTTTGATCGACTGTCATCCAACAGGTTTCCCGCGGAGAAGCAGATATCCAGTGGTGCGGTGCGGCCGATTTCGGCCGCGTACTGCTTGGCCCAGTCGATAGCGAGCTGGAACTCGTCGATCGTCGAAATCTCCGCGGTGCGCGACGCCGCCGCGTAGCCGAACGTATTGAACGGTGCCCACCCCTGAGCGCGCGCTACCGCCCGGCGAACGGCAGGCTTGCTGTTGCCCCCGACCCACACCGGCGGGGGACTCGCCGGCAGCGGCCGCAGCCGAACCCCGCGCGCGGCGAAGGAGGTTCCTTCGTAGGCGATGTCCGCA
Source organism: Mycobacterium sp. NTMscope_MAC_269 (assembly GCF_976985695.1). Classification (NCBI taxonomy): domain Bacteria; kingdom Bacillati; phylum Actinomycetota; class Actinomycetes; order Mycobacteriales; family Mycobacteriaceae; genus Mycobacterium; species Mycobacterium sp. NTMscope_MAC_269. The sequence goes on along the minus strand of NZ_OZ335668.1, from coordinate 2,516,583 downwards.
CCGGTGAGCACCTTGTCCAGCACGTCGAGAGCCTCGTCGAGCAGGGCGCCGCGGTTGTCGAAATCGATTCCGAGGGCTTTGAATTCGGGCTTGAGATAACCCGCGGCCGTCCCGAGGATGAGCCGCCCCTTCGACAGCGCCGCCAGGCTTTGGATCGATTTGGCACCGAGAAACGGGTTGCGGTACGCGGCGATGTAGACGTTGGTCAGCAGCTTGACCTCGGTCGTCGCGGCGGCGGCGAACGACAACGCGACGAACGGGTCAAGCGCGTGGTGGCCGCCGTGGTCGAGCCATTTCGCGTCTGGCGCGGGGTGGTCGGTGACGTGGACCGCCGCGAATCCGCTCGCCTCGGCCACCCCCGCGATGTCGGCGATGGCTTCGGCGGTTACGAACTCATCGACCGCCTCGACACGCTGGGTGGGCAGTTCGAGGGAGAAGGAGACCGTCACGAGGATCCTTTCGCTGCGGAGACGAGCGTCGCCAGGCGTTCGGCGTGGTAGTCGGGGTCGCCGAAGATCAACTGGGTGACCTTGGCGCGTCGGACGAACAAGTGGGCGTCGTGTTCCCAGGTGAAGCCGATGCCGCCATGGATGCGCATGTTGTCGAGCGCAACCTGCAGGAAAGCCTCCGAACACACCATTTTCGCGACGGACGCGGCGGTCGGGAGGTCGTCGGTGTCCGCCACGTCGGCCGCATGTGTTTGCGCAGACCGCGCGCCCTCCACCTGAACCAACATGTCTGCGCACCGATGCTTGACGGCTTGGAAGCTGCCGATGGGCCGGCCGAACTGAATTCGATTTCTCGCGTAGTCCACGGCCATGTCGAGGCACCGTTGCGCCGCGCCGACCTGCTCGGCGGCCAGCGCGATGAGGGCGAGGTCAAAGGTGCGCGCGAGGGGGTTCGCGGCGCCACCGTCGGTTCCGATCAGGTCTGCTTGCACGCTGTCGAATCGCACGCGGGCTATTTTGCGGGTGCGGTCGAGGCCGGCCAGGGGCGTGCGTTGAAGCCCGCCCGACCCGGCACCTACGGCGAACAGCGAGATGCCCGCATCGGTGACGGCCGGCGCCAGGATGACGTCCGCGGTGTGACCGTCGATCACCAGCGGTGCCTCACCGCGGAGCCGATAGCCGGTGCCGTCGCGGTCGGCCCGCAACGCCACGGCGGAGGGGTCCCAGGCAGCGAGCCGGCTGTTGAGGATCAGCGTCGCGGTGGTGGAGCCGCCGATGAACGCGGGGACGAACCGTTCCACCGCCTCATCGTCACCGCTGGCGAGGAGGGCCTGTGTCGCCAGGGCCACGGTGGCGAAAAACGGGGAGCACAGCAGCGCGCGTCCCATTTCCTCGAAGACCACTGCCAATTCGGCCATGCCGGCGCCGGCACCACCCCATCGCTCGGGGACGGCGATGCCGTGCAGGCCCAATTCGCCGGCCATCTGGCGCCACGACACCTTGTCGTACCCGGACTCCGTCGCCATCAGCGTGCGAACGGTTTCACTGGGCGACGTCACGGTCAGGTAGTCGCGCACGACGCTGCGAAGGTCGTCGACCTCAGTTGTCGGCACGCGCGTTTCCTGATGTCGCAGCGCTCAGACTTTCATGCCGGTCGGGTGCGGGCCTGGCGTTCGCCGGCGCGGAGGGTGCCCCTGTGCGGTAGGCAAACGTATTGCCCGGCATGGCAATCCGTAGACTCATCGGCGCCCATCCGATCAGCTTGTCGGTCAGGGGTTTTGATGAGGTCATGTCTTCCTTTGCGCGATCGCGCCCGACGAGGCGCCGCTCATTTCGGCCGCCCGGCAAATCCACCCGAGATAGCCATTGCCGGATCAGGATAGTATGTTTTGTGAAAATAGAGAATAATCATTCTCGCCTGAAGGAGCGAAGCGGTGACGACGAGACTCGACTACGGCATCTTTGACTGCGACACCCACTGCTACGAGACGCGGGACGCATTCACCCGTTATCTGCCGGAGGAGTTTCGGGACCGGGCGATCACCACGGTGCGTGGGGCTGACGGCGTAGAGGTGATCCTTGCGGGGCGTCGGGTCGCCACCTTCAACAGCGAAGGGGGGCTGGGGCTCGACGTCGCCTATCGGCCGGGATCGCTCAAGGAGATGCTCAAGCAGATGGGATCGGGCAACCCCGAGGAGTCCTACGAGCCGCAACCCATGCAACCGGAGTTCATCGAGCGCGCCGCACGCCTTGCAGTCATGGCGGACCAGAACATCGAGCGTATGGTCATCTATCCCAGCGGTATGGCCCTGGCCGCCGAACACTACGTCGATGACACGGCGGCACTGTATGCGAATCTGCGCTCTTTCAACCGATGGTTTGATGAGGAGTGGGGATTCAACTACGAGGACAAGATCTTCGCCACGGCGCTGCTGTCGTTGCGCGACTTGGATTCTGCGATCGCCGAGGCAGAGGCGATCATCGCGCAGGGCGCAAAGTTCGTGCTGCTGCCAACCGGGCCGGCCTACGGTCGATCACCCGGCGACCCGTACTTCGACCCCATTTACGCGCGCTTGCAGGAGGCCGGCTGCATCCTGGTCTTCCACATCATGCCGTTCTGGTACTTCAATGCGATCTCGCCCGCCTGGGGACAGAACTCCGACCCCGCGTCTTGGCACATGTCGGCGTGGCAGTGGATGAACGTGTATGGCCAGCGGCCCATCGAGGAGACGTTGTCCGCGCTCATCTTCGACAACCTCTTCGGTCGGTTTCCGGGGCTGAACGTCCTGGTCGCCGAGCACGGGGCGGAATGGGTGCCGTTCTTTGTCAAACATATGGACAAGAGCCGTGGCATGGGTCGCAACGGTCCGTGGATCGGTGGCAAGCTGACCGAGCGGCCGTCGGCGATCTTCCGCCGCCACGTCCGTGTCGTGCCGTACCCCGAGGACGACATCCCGGCGATCGTTGCGGGTTTGGGATACGACGACTGTCTGGTGATGGGCTCGGACTATCCGCACGCCGAGGGCCTGGCTGTGCCGGCCGAGTTCGCCAAGCTGCTCGACCCGCTCGACGACGCCGCCAAGCGGCGGATCATGCGCGACAACGCCGACCAGTTGCTCTCCAGGAGTTAGCAGCGCAATGGCAGAACAGGACTCAGCCGACGTCGACCTCGACCTGCTGAGGGCATCGGCACGGGAGTTCCTGGCCGACCGCGGCGAGAAGGAATCCCTCAAGGACCTCGCGGCAATGGACTGGACCGGTCTGCTCGTCACCGAGGACATGGGTGGCGCCGGCTGGCGTCCGGTCGAAACATGCGTGGTCGCGGAGGAACTCGGGCGAGCGAAAGACAGATCGACGTGGTTGGGAACCACGGTGGCCGCCGCGGCCCTCGCCTCGGCGCCCGACGACGCGAGGCAACAGTTGTTGCCCGGTCTGCTCGATGGCACGATGTCGGCTGGCGTCGCCGTCGTCGACTCGGCACGCATAATTCGCGGCGACGAGATCGACATCGTCCTTATTCTGGGGCGCAACGGAATTCACCTAGTGCGCGACCTGGAGCCCGCGCGGTTGGTGCCGGACGATGATCTGCTCGACGTCACCAGAACGGTATGGCGTATCGACCTCACGGACGCGCCCAGCGCCCTGATCGGGCCGCCCGAGCGGGCGACGGAGCTCATGGCCGTGGCTCGGCTGCTCGTTTCCGCCGACTCCGTGGGTGCGGTCTCGATGACCCTGGAGCGGCTGACGGCATACCTGCGGGAGCGCGTGGCGTTCGGGGTCCCGATCGCGAGCTTCCAAGCGATTCAGCACCGCCTTGTCGAGCTACTGGTCTTCGAGGTCAAAGCCCGCGCCGTCGTCATGAAAGCGGCGCGTGCCATTGCCGCGGCCGACCACCGGGCGGGCGCGCTGACGGCGGCAGCGCACGCCTTCGTAGCGGCGAAAGCCGCAGCCGCCGTGGACGAATGCATGCAGCTGTCCGGCGGCATCGGATTCACCTGGGAGTATCCACTGCACCACGAACTGCGCCGCGTCTTCACCAACGGCCAGCTGATGGGCACGGCGCGGTCGAGCCGGGCGTTGCTGGCGGAGGTGTCCGGTTGGTGAGCGTGTTCGGGAACCGGCCCCCTCGACCCTCAGAGGCGCAGCTGACCGAATTCAGGAATCGCGTCAGAGCACACATCGCCGAGCACGCCCCGGTGATCGAAGCGCGCGAAGGCCATCGAGCGCCCGAGACCGCCGAACAGGAAGCACTGCTGCGCGCCTGGTTCGCCGGGCTATTCGAGGCAGGGTTCGTCGGCGCGGACTGGCCGGTCGAATACGGCGGTCGCGGCGACTATCACCCGCTGCACGACCGCGTCGTGAGTGAGGAGATTCTGCGCGCCCGCGCACCACGGCCGGTGGATCAGGTGAACCTGGCCGCACACGTCTTGTTGCACTTCGGTTCCGAGGAGCAGAAGCGAATGCTGCTGCCACCGATCCGGCGCAGCGACCATGTCTGGTGCCAGCTGCTCAGCGAGCCTGACGCCGGCAGCGACATCGCCGCAGTGCGCAGCCGCGGTGCGCGGCAAGGGGATGGAAGCTGGCTGATCGACGGGCAGAAAACCTGGATCACCGACGGCCACTGGGCCGACATGGGCCTTGCGCTGATCCGCACCGACCCGGCCTCGTCACGCCACCACGGCCTGTCGGTGTTCACCGTGCCCCTTGCGGCGGACGGCGTCGAGATTCGCCCGATCCGCACCATCGGGGACGCGATCGAGGTCAATGAGGTCTTCCTCACCGGAGTCAGGCTGGGTGCCGACAGCTTGATCGGCGAGGTGGGCCAGGGCTGGTCGATCATCATGGCGGGCCTGGACTTTGAACGATTCGGCATCGGCGGGAACGTCATCCTGCTCGAACTGCTGATCGACGATCTGGTCGCGGTGGCGAGACACGCACAGGTCGACGGCGTGGTGGCGTTGGGGTGCGGTGACGTCCGCCAGGAGGTCGCCGAGCTGGCCGTGGAGGTCGAAGTGGCCAAAGCGTTCATCGACGATCACGTGGAGCGGCTGACATCGGGCGACGAACAACCGGGTGACGGCTCGATAGCCAAGTTGAGCTTTGCGGAGACGTATCACCGCGTGGCGGCCTACGGGGCGGAGTTGGCAGCTTCTGCGACGGTCGCCGGGGTCGAGGACCCGGAAGTGCAGAACGCCAAACAGCGGTTGCGGGAATGCTGGTTGTGGTCGCGCGCCTACACGATATCGGGCGGCAGCTCGGAGATGATGCGCAACATTCTTGCCAAGCGCCGACTGCACTTGCCGAGCCGGTGACCACACATCGCCCCGCGCAGACGTACTGGTCTCTGGTCGAGACCGCGGCGGGAGCGCACCCTGACCGGGTGGTGCTCGCGGACGACTACGGGCGCAGCCTGTCCTGTGCCCAGCTGCGGGACTCCGCACTGAGGTGCGCGGCGGCGCTGGCGCAGCGGGGGATCGGTGCGGGCACGGTGGTGTCGTGGCAACTGCCGACCACGCTGGAGACGATGGTCGTCATGACGGCCTTGGCCCGCCTCGGCGCCGTCCAGAATCCGGTGCTGCCGATCTGGCGCGAAAGCGAACTGCGTTACGTGACAGCGCAACTCGCGACCGACGTCATCATCGTACCGGGGCTGTGGCGCAGTTTTGACCACACCGCGCTCGCGCATCGGCTCGCGGCTGAGCGGCCCATGCGGGTCCTGGTCATCGACCACGACGAACCCATTGCCGACGGGCTTCGATTGCCCAGCGGTGATCCGGAAACGCTGCCTCCTCCTCCGAGCAGCGCGGAGGACCCGCGGTGGATCTACTATTCGTCGGGCACCACGGCGGCACCGAAAGGGGCGCGGCACTGTGACCGCTCGATCATCGCCGGCTCGGCGGGGGTCGTCGGGATCGTCGGGGCTACCAGTCGTGACGTCAACCCGATCGCGTTTCCGGTTTCGCACATCGGCGGCGCCGCCATGCTTGCCGCGGGTCTGCACACGGGCATGAAACTGGTGCTGTTCGACGGTTTCGACCCCGTCGAGACCCCGTTAGCCATCGCGGCGCACCGCCCGACTCTGTTGGGCAGCGCGACCCCCTTCTTTGTCGCTTACATGGCGGCACAGGCCAAGCATGGTGACGAGCCGCTCTACCCCGCCCTGCGCGGCTGCGTCGGCGGCGGTGCACCGATCACCGCCGAGTTGGGACGTCAACTGCGGGAGAGGTTTCCGGTCAATGGCGCGGCCAACTCCTGGGGTTTGACCGAGTTTCCAGTGGCTACCTCGCAGACGCCGAACGGGTCGCCCGATCTCCTCGACCGGACCGTGGGGCGACAGGTGCCGGGGGTGTCGGTGCGGGTGGTCGACGCCGCGCAGCGCGAGGTCGGCATCGGCGAGGAGGGGGAGCTTCGCCTCAAGGGCCCGCAATGCTTCCTCGGCTATGTCGACGCATCTCTGGATGCTGACGCGTTCGACGCCGAAGGGTGGTTCCGCACAGGGGATCTGGGCCGCATCGACGACGACGGCAACGTCGTGGTCACCGGCCGGATCAAGGATGCGATCATCCGCAATGCCGAGAACATCTCCGCGCTCGAGGTCGAGGGCGTGCTGGCGAGCCACCCGGGAGTGGCCGACGTCGCGATCATCGGCGTGCCCGATGAGCGGACCGGCGAGCGCGTTTGCGCCGTCGTGGTCGTGCGACCGGACGCGGTGGTCACGCTCTCCTCGGTGTCCGAACACTGCCACGCGCACGGACTCAGCAAGCACAAAACGCCCGAGCGGATCGAAATCGTCGATGCCCTACCGCGTAACCTCACCGGCAAGGTGCTCAAGACCGAACTACGAGCCCGGTTTGGGAGTCCGTGACCGGTCAGACGCCGATGAGTTCCTTCAAGTTGCCACCCATCACTCGTGCCGTGGTGGCCGCGGGCAGGTCTGCGAGTTCCTTGACGAAGTCCGCGGGGGCGGCCAGCCCCTCGGGATGCGGATAGTCCGATCCGAACATCACCCGATCCGCGCCGAGAATGTCGACGAGGTGCGACATGTCCTCTTCATGAAACGGGTTGACCCATACATGCTTGCGGAAGACGTCGCAGGGATGCTCGCTGAACTCGCGCGGCTTCTTGCGGTACACCCGATCAAACACGTCCATCAGTCGCTGCGCCCACGACCCGCCGTTTTCGACGACGCCGATCCGCAGGCCCGGAAACCGCTCGAACACCCCGTGCGCGATGAACGCGGCGAGTGTGTCGAAGATGTGGCGGCTCTCTTCGTAGATGAAGCCGCGGAACTTCGTCAGCTGGAAGCCCTGGAACTCCTCGCCACCCTCCCAATCGGAGAGATAGCGGTCGTAGCCGGCGTCGGAGTTGTGCATCTGGACCGAGATGCCCGACGACTCGACCAGCCGCCAGAAGTCGTCGAACTCGGGCAGCGCCGGCGAGCGCGAGCTGCCGTCTTCCCGGGGCACCGGCGCCGGCCGGATCAGCACCGTCCTGGCGCCGTTGTCCAGGCACCACTCGAGCTCCGCGACACCCTTTGCGGGATCGTTGAGCGAGATCGCCGGGACCGCGAAGATGCGGTTCTCGTAGTTGAACGTCCAGTCGTCGAGCAGCCAGCGGTTGAACGCGTGGGTGACCGCATGAGTGAGCTCGGTGTCGGACTTCGTGCGTTCCTCGAGCATGCCCGCCGTGGTCGGGAACATCACGGCGCCGTCGACGCCCTGGCGGTCCATCAGCGCCAGGCGCAGGTCGGGGCGCCGGAATTCGTCGGGACAGCGGATCGGGTCGGCGAGTTCCCGCAGCGTCTTGCCCTCCGGGTTGATCCCGCGGTAGTAGTCGGCCCACGCCCCTGGCGTGGGAATCACTTCGTAGGTGGGGTTCGGAATGCACGCGGTGACCACGCCGAGGATCTGCAGTTTTTTGCGGCCGTTGACGTCGACGAACTTCAGCGCCTCGGAGTATTGCTCCGGTAGATACCGCGTGTAGGCGTCGATGGTTTCGTACATGTGGTTGTCGGCGTCCCACACCTCGAACGCTTTGTCGTCGCTCACCAGCACCTCCAGCATGTGTGAGAATATCAATTCTCGATCATAGCGAATGGTGGTATCTGTAGCGAACGGGCTCAGAGGTTCATGAAATGGCCGCCATCGACGCCAAGCGTTTGGCCGGTGACGTATCGCGCGGCGGGGCTGACGAGGAATGCGACGGCTGAGCCGACGTCGCGTTCAGGGTCTCCGATGCGTCCCAGCGGGATTCGGCGTGCCAGCCTTTCCTCCATCGCCGGCTCGGCCTCGATCGCCGCGGTCATCGCGGGTGAATAGGCCAGCGGTGAAACGACGTTCACCGTAATGCGGTGAGGGGCCCACTCGCGCGCGAGGCTCTTGGCGAAGCCGCGTAGCGCCCCCTTCATCGTGGCGTAGAGAGGCAGTGTCGCACTGCCTTCGATGCCGGCGGGCGAGGTCATGACGAGGAATGTTCCGCCCCGCTTCTTCAAGGCGGGGAAGGCGGATGTGGCGCAGTGGTGGGCTCCGCGCAACGACGCCGAGTAGTGGTCCGCCCAGAGCGCACGATCGACATCAGCCAGTTGGTGTGGCCGGCTCGAGGCGTTGCTCGTGGCGTTGTGCACGACGGCATCGAGTCGCCCGGTGGTCGCCACGGACAATTCGATTGCCGCGGCGACCGCTTCACCGTCGGTCACATCGCATCGTGCCCATGTCGCGTCATGCCCACGCGCGGTAATTTCGTCGGCGACGGCGGACCCCGCCTCGGATCTGGCGGCGACGACGACGTGCGCCCCGGCCTCGGCGAGAGCCAGGGCGATGCCACGGCCGACGCCGGCGCCCGAACCGGTCACCAGCGTGGTGAGGCCGCGCAGGCTCATGGCAGCATCACCGAACCTCCATCGACGACGATCGTCTCGCCCAGCACGTGGCCGATGTCGGCGCGCAAGAGAAACGTCACGGCCTCGACGACCGAATGCAGAAGTGTTGAGTCGTCGTGGCACACCGCGGCGGTGAGGTGTGCCGAGGAAGCGTCCATCGCCGGGGCGAACAGGCGCAGCGGAGCCGCGACGAGGTTGACGGATATCCCTTGTGGCTGCCATTGGCGCGCCGCGGATTTCGCCATCGCCCGGATGCCTTCCAGTGCGGTGGTGTAGGCCACCAGTTGGGCGGCGCCGGCAATGCCGATCGTGGGTGTGACAACGACGATGCGTCCCGTTTCGGCTTTGAAGGCGGACCGTGCTTGCCCTAGCGCGGCGAGCGCGGACCACATCGCTCCGTCGACGATGCGATCCCAATCGTGGCCACTGAGGCCGGCCAGATCGGACGGCCGTGGGGGAGGGGCAGTGCCAACGACGACGACCGCACCGGTGATATCCGACGGCAGCTCCTCTTCTGGTTCCGCGACAATCGCGTCGAGTTCGGCTGCCAGGCCGCGCGTCAGCCAGTCAGCCGGACCGAATACGACGATGGACGGGGCCACGTCACCGGCTCGGCTGGCGCGCCACGCGTTCATCGTGAATCTTCACCAACTCCCTGAACCCGATACGTACGTACCGGGGCTTGGGTTGGATGCCCCAATCGTCGCGCGCAGTGTGTTGGCCGGCGGCTTCAGGGGGACCGCCGAAGGGCGGGCCGCCGAGCGGGTAGGGCTGTCGGCATTCGAGACTGTCGTCGGAGAAGCGCACCTTCATGAGCTCACTGCAGATCTCGGTCAGTGACAGCGTCGGCCAGCCATACCAGACCGCCATCACCGGGACGGTCAACGAGCCCTCGATCACCAGCCCGAACAGGCAGACGTACAGTCCGCGTTTGAGCCATTTGTGCATTCTGGCCCACGTAGGCGTCGTTCCCATCGCCAACGATTCAACCGAAACATCCGGCCCCACAGTGGAATTAGACACGACGGCCCTTTCGAGATTAGTCGGAGAAGATCTCTCGGTTGACGGTGTGCAGATACGGAATGGCGAGGAACGGCGTCACGTAGAAGATGTTGAACGCCCACCAGCCAAGAACCGGCAACCCGACCGCCGCGTAGCGGACGTCGGCGTACATCGTCATGTTGAGGATGTAGCCGGTCCACACGATCACTCCGAACCAGCACGTCACGATCGTCCACTGGTGCCCCCAGCGCTTCATTTGAAGCAGGCCGATGGCGGCGGCGATGCGCATGGGAAAGGCGATCAGCACGCAGACCATGACCCAGGCCTTCTCGCCGGGTGCCGCGGCTCCTCCAATCCAGAGTTCGTTGTAGTGCCAGAAGTAGCCGGCGTCGATCAAGTTGCCCCATGCGGTGAAGACCGTGCGGGTGATCAACGCGTGGTTGGCGAAAAGGTCGAGCGCCCAGCCGATGCTGTTGAGCGCGGCGTCGAGGATGATGACGTAACCGATGAGCGTGACCATCATCGGCCGCACCGACAGACCCTCGCGCTGCGCCTTTCTCAGCAGCCAGATGCCTCGGCAAAACACGGGCAGTCCGACGATGCCGAGGACGAGGGTGCCCATGAGCGCGGTACCTGCGATGCACCAGCGATCCGCGCGCCGCTGCATGTCACGGGTTTGTGCCTCGTGCTCGTCCGTGGTGAGCGAGGGGGATGGACTCATCATCGATTACCAATCCCTCGTGAAATACATCTGGAGCTGGATCGCAAACATCGCGATCAGCACTCCGTAGATGAAGATCTGAAACGCGATCAAGCCACGCTTCCGTCGTCGATCCTGATCGTCCACTGCGCCTCCCGCGCTCGTCAGAACGTGCCGATGTTGGCGAGCATCCAGTAAAAGAAGGCGACCAGCCCGCACATCACTACCCAGGTCACCGCGATTCGAATCAGTTCCTGCCACATGAGACCCTCCGGTCGAAGCAACGTCGTGCCCCAAACGTTAACATCACTCTCAGTAATGAGAACAATCGTTTCCGCAGTGCACCTCGTGGCGGGTCAGGCGTCCGCGAGCGCCGCCAGTTTGCGTTTGACCACCTTGCCGACGTCGTTGCGGGGCAGCTGTTCGACGAACACGATGCGTACCGGAACCCGGTAGGGCGTCAGGCGCTCTCGACACCACGACACGAGGCGGGCTTCGGAGACCGAATCATCGCCCCTGACGACGAACGCCCACGGCACCTCCCCAAGCCGCTCGTCGGGAACGCCCACCACGGCGGCTTCCCGCACGCCATCAGCGGCCAGAAGCACGTCCTCCACGGTGCCGGGAAACACCTTGAGGCCACCGCGATTGATCATGTCCGATACCCGGCCGTCGAGCCACAGGAAGCCGTCGTCGTCGAACCAGCCGAGGTCGCCGGTGTGGAACCAGCCGTCATCGGTGAGCCGATCCAGGAAGGCCGGATCGATGTTCCGGGCGGACGTGGTCGGCGTGCGGACCATCACCTCGTCGTCGGTGATCGTGACATCGATGCCGGGCAGCGGCCTGCCGACTGAACCCAGTTTGGTCTCGCCCCACTCGCGGGCGTCGGCGGCCGACCAGCCCACCACCTCGCCCCCGAGTTCGGTCTGGCCGTAGGAGTTCAGCACGATCACGCCGAACCTGTCCCGGAATCGGCCCGCCTGAACGGGCGACAGGGGAGCGGTGATCGACCGCACTATCTTGAGCGGGGAGAGGTCCGTGACCGAGTCGTCGTGCAGGACCATGGTCAGCGCTGCGGGTGGCAGCACCGTGGATCGCAGCCGGTGCCGGCGGACCAGCGCGGCGAAATCGGACGGAGAGAATCGGTCCATCAGCACGACACCCGACCCGGCCCGGAAGGCGAACAGGACCTGGTAGATGCCGGCCCACAGCGACAACGACAAGGGCACCAGGTTCGGCATGGGTGTCCGTTTCGTTTGGGCTGAAGCGGATTCGGAGCCCGATTTGCCGCCGCGAAGTTTGGCCAGCAGCCGGTCGATCAGATCGAGCACCGTGGTGTGACGCAGCGGCACCGGTTTGGGCGGACCCGTCGTGCCGGATGTGAACTGCAGCAACGCCACATCACCGTCGTAGGACCGGGCGTCGGCGGGCTGGTCTGACGATGTGGCCGTCGTCCACGTCAGCGCGTCCCCGGTGACGACCGGCAGTTGATAGGTCGAGAACCTTTGTACGAGTTCGGGAGTGGTGATGACGGCAACGGGGCGCAGCGTTTCCAGTTGGGCGACGATTTCGGCGTCGGCCGCTCTCGGATTCAGCGGTGTGTAGACGCCGCCGGCGTGCCACGTGCCGAACAGCGCGGCGATGGTGGTGGCGTCGTTGGGCAGCATCGCGGCGACCACCTGGCCCGTCCTCAGGCCGCTGTCGGCGAGCAGCATGCCGAGTTGTTGGGCGCTGGCCGACAACTCGTCGCGCGATACCTCAGCCGCGACCGTGTGCACCGCGACCTCGGGCAAACCGTCCAGCAGCGCCGCGAGGCTCACGAACCGGCCTCCAGCGGGGCCCAATTCGGGGTGCGCTTGTCCGCGAAGGCGAGGGGGCCCTCGTTCTGGTCCGGATGTCCCCACATCGACGTCAGGTGCTTCGCACCCTCGCGGCACGCGTCGGTGAGGCCGTATTCGAGGGCGCCCCACAGCGCCCGCTTGGTGGCGCGCATCGCCGCGGGCGAGTTCTTGGCGATCTTCTCGGCGAGCTCCTGGGCGACGTCCCGCAGCCTGTCGGGCGGATCGACCACCTGACTGATCATGCCGAGTTCGTATGCGCGCTGGGCGCTGAGGCGTTCGTGGCTGCCGACGAGCGCCATCCGCAGCACGGCCTCGGCGGGCATCTTGCGCATCAGTGCGATCGTCTCGAGCGCGCTGACCTGACCGATGGACACGTGGGGGTCGACAAAGGTCGCATCCGAGGACGCGATGACAATGTCGGCGTCGGCCACCCAGTGCAACCCGCCGCCCGCGCACACGCCATTCACCGCGGTGATGACCGGCTTCTCGACATTGCAGTGCCATGCGCTCAGCTTCAGGTCCAGCGTGCGCATGGTCTCCTGAAATTGCAGCACGGATTCGCCATCGAGTTCTTCGACGTCGGCGCCGACCTGAAAGGCTCGGCCGTTGCCGGTGTGCACGATTACGCGGACGTCGGGATCGGAGTTCAATTCCGCCCAGGCCCTGGGGAATTCCTCGCGCATCACGACGTCGTAGGCATTGAGACGGTCAGGCCGGTCGTTGATGATCCAACCGACGGGACCGCGCCGCTCGACGATGAGTCTCTGGTAAGTCATGACACCTCCGCTGCGTCCGCCGCCGGTTGCCACCGCGGCATGCGCTTCTCGCGCCACGCCCGGACACCCTCCGCATGGTCGGGGTGGTTGCGCAGCCGCCAGATCTCATCGGCGGCATCGCTGCGTGCCCGGGTCATGCCGACCTCCAAGGAGCGCCAGAGCGCCTTCTTGGTGGCGCGCATCGCGGTCGGCGAATTGGTGGCGATCGCGGCCGCGAGTCGCCCGGCCGCCGCGCGAAGGCGGTGGGCAGGCACCACCTCGGACAGAACCCCCAACTCGTAGGCGCGCCGCGCCGAGAGGCGTTCACCCTTGCCGCTCAGCGTCATTCGAAGAATCGCCTCCATCGGCGACTTGCGCGCCAGCGTGATGGCCTCGTAGGCGACCGCCTGGCCGATCGACACGTGGGGGTCGACGAACGACGCGCCCTCGGCCGCAATCACGATGTCGGCGTCGGCCACCAGATGCAGACCGCCTCCCGCGCATACCCCATTGACCGCGGCGATCACCGGCTTCCAGACGTCGCAGTGCCAGGACGAGATCTTCAGCTCGGCGTCTCTGGTTCGGCGGGAGTGACGTCGCATGGCTTCCTTGTCCCGCGCGACCTGGACCACGTCCATTCCGGTGCAGAACGCCGTGCCGTTGGCGGCGTTGACGATCACGCGGACGTCGGGATCGGCATCGAGTGCTGTCCATGCGGATTCGAGTTCGTCGAGCATCAGGGCGTCGAAGGCGTTGCCGGCGTCGGGCCGGTTGAGGATCAGCCAGCCGACGCCGTCGGACGTGGACACGTTCACCCGCTCATAGGGCCTCATGAGCGGGGAATGTCCTTCCAGGGCTTGCCTTTCCAGGGGTCAGGCTCCTTGGGTAAGCCGAGGACGCGCTCGCCGAGGATGTTTTTGTTGATGTCGGTGGTGCCGCCCTCGGTTCCGTTGGCGAGGCTGCGCATCATCCCCTGGACATCCCGGGGCAGCATGTCCGCATCGTCGGTGGCGGGCCAGGCGACCGCCGCCGTACCCAGCAGATCGACCATGAGGTCCTGGATCGACTGGTTCAGCGTGGCCTGGTGCACCTTGCCGATCGACGACGCCGCGCCGGGTGACTGGCCGGCTGAAAGTGCAGCGCGCACACGCTCATTGGTCCAGCCGCGGACCTGCTCTTGGGCCCATAGGTGCATCACCTTGTTCCGGATCACCGGATCGGCCCAGCGTCCGGTCTCCTTGGCGAGGGTGATCAGCCGTTCGGCGCTCGAGCCGCCGAGGCGGCCCATGCCGCCCGAGCCGGAGCCGGACACCATCTGTCGCTCGCTGGACAGTGTCGACGCACTGACGCGCCAGCCGTCGTTGACGTCGCCGACGCGGTGAGCGTCGGGCACCCGTGCCCCGTCGAGGAAGACCTCGTTGAATTCGGCCTCGCCGGTGATCTGGCGGAGCGGCCGCACCTCGACGCCGGGCTGGCGCATGTCGAGCAGGAAGTACGTGATGCCTTGGTGTTTGGGCCGGTCGGGGTCCGTGCGCGCCAACACGATCGCGAAATCGGCCTCATCGGCCCATGTGGTCCACACCTTCTGGCCGGAGATCACCCAGTCCGCGTCGTCTTCCGGGCCGTCGCGTACGGCCCGGGTGGCCAGTGAGGCGAGATCCGAGCCCGCCCCCGGCTCGCTGAACAACTGGCACCATTTCTCCTCGTTACGCACGATCGGCGGCAGGAACCGTCGGCGTTGCTCCTCGGTCCCGTGGCTGAACAGTGCGGCGGCGGCGTTGTTGAGCCCCAGTGGGTTGAGCCGCGCGAGGCGCAGCGGCGCGAGCACGTGCTCGATGGCGCGCGCGACGTCGTTGTGGACGCCGAGGCCGCCGTGCTCGGGTTGCCACGTCGGTGCCACCAGGCCCGCCCCGGCGAATTGCGGGTACCACCGGCGGTAGTCGTCCGGGCTGCGGACGGCCCGCAGTGCGGCGGCCCCCTCGGCCGCGGCCGACCGCCACGAGGCGGGAACCTCGGCATCGATCCATCGCCGCACTACCGCGACCGCCTCGTCGGCCGGTGTGTCCTGGGTGATCGGAAGCTGTGTCATGGTCTCTTCAGCGGCCCGTGAATTCTGCGTGACGTTTGTCGCGGAAGGCCGCCAGCCCCTCCTTGAAATCATCGCTGCGGCTGGATAATTCGAGCGCCAGCGCCTCATTCTGGAGATGCCGGTCGAGGTCGAGCCCGTTGGCGCTGTGCAGCAGCCACTTGGTGAGCCCGAGCGACACCGTGGGCGCTTCACCGAGTTGTGAGACGAGTTGCTCTGCGACCGAGTCCAATTCATCGGAAGCGCAGACGCCGTGGATGATGCCCCACTCGGCGGCCGCGGCCCCGGTGATCTCGTGACCCAACATCAGCAGCTGTCGGGTGCGTACCAACCCGATGAGCCGTGGCAGCAACCAGGCCGCACCGCTGTCGGGCGTGAAGCCGCGGGCCATGAATGGCTCCCAGAACCGGGCATCGGCGGCGGCGACGCAGAAATCCGACGCCAGCGCGATGTGGAAACCCAGCCCGGTCGCCCAACCGCGGACCACGGCGACAATGGGCACCTGCGTCTGAAGCATCAACGGAATCAGCCGATTGGCCTTGTTCGGCAGGCGGCGCTGCGTGCTGCCCACGCGTGGTTTCCGTTCGGATTTCGCGTTGTTGGCGATCAGGTCCGCGCCCGCGCAGAAGTCGGGTCCGTCGGCGTCGATCCTGATGACCCGCACCGATTCGTCGATGCCGGCGTCGGCGAGATGGGCGATCATCGCGTCGAGCATGACGTCGTTGACGGCATTGCGGCGGTCGGCGCGGTCGAGGGTCAGCCGCAGGATCGGGCCCTGCTGTTGGGCCAGAAGGCCTGGGACACTGCGGTAACTCATGTGCTCAGCGCTCGGCGAACTGTTCCGTGACGGCGGTCAGCAGCTCGCTCAGGTTGGCCGCTCCGCCCGGCGGGTCGGGCAGGCGCACGGGTCCTCGGTCGCGGCTGGGCAACAGGATGGTGGCGTGTCCCGGCGCGGTGACCTGGCCGCGGTGGTTGGTCGCCGCGAGCTCGAGGTCGACCGCGGGGCGTTCGCCGTCGGCGAGGTACTTGCGGGCCACGGTGCCGGTGATCGTGTGGACGTCGCCGACATAGTTGAACAGACGAAACTCGCAATCTAGCTTCCACAGCCAGGCGTCGTCACCCATCCAGTCCGTGCACAAGTGGATCAGCCACGTCTCGCGCATGCGGCCGTAGTCGAACGTCGTGGGATTGCCGGCGTTGCGCGCGGCGTCGGGCTCCCAGTGCACGCGTTGCTGGGCATCGGGAACGCCGTATTCGTTGGGGGTATAGAAGCGGGGGATGCGCCGGCGGTTGCGCCAGGCCAACCGGAGCGGTCGCACGCCGTACATGCCGGTGCCCATGCCGACGTGCCAGCAGACCATGTCGGTGACCGTCAGCGGGCCCTTGGTCAGCGCCCCCATCTCGTCGCCCTCGCTGACGTCTTCCCACCATCGCGGGTCGGCGCCGCGCGGGCTTTCGCGCGCGTAGCGTTCGTCGAGCTCGGCGATCTCCTCGGCGGTCCACGTCTTGAGCTCGACGGTGTCGTATTTCTTCCGGCCGCGTGCCTTGCTGCGCTCGGTGCGAATCATGTTGCGGTACTGGCCGCCCAGGATAGTGCCCTCGTCGTCGCGGAATACCTGGGCGGACCACTCGTGGATGGCGCGGTCGGCAAACTCGCTTTTCTTGTCCAGCGCGGCCACCAGGGCATTGCGTCTGAAGATGCGGTGGTTGGCGCGCAGTGGCGCCCACCATTCCCGAGTCGATGACGCGTAGAACGCGTGCACCCCGCGCAGGGGGTCGCCCTTGGTCAGTGCGCGATCCTCGTCGGAGAGCGTGGTGACTTCGTCCTCTCCGATCAGCGTGTCGCCGCCGACGAGGGCGGGCGGGGCGACAGACTCTCCCCATACAGATTTCGCGGCGTATTCCGGATCGGCCCACAACGGGTTGGCGTCACCGTAGCTTTCGGCGACGTGACGAAACGTGTCCTCGTTGGGGCGGTAGTAGTGCGGCGGCTGCGTGTGTGGGACGGCGATGCCGATGGTAGCCCGCAGCCTGGCCAATCCCTCGTCGGTGATCAGGCCCGTCTGCCCCATCGGATTGCCTCCTCGTTGTGGCCCGCGTCGTAGCCCGGACAAGGTGGAAATTAAGATACCCGAAAAACGGAAACGCCGTTAACGCAGGGGTGAACGCGATGTCAGACGAAGCATCCGGAATCGTGTGTGCGATCGGCGCCGACGGCGTCGCGCGGATGACAATAGATCGCCCGGAAGCGGGAAACTCGTTGTCGCCCTTGGCGCGTGACGCACTCACCGAGGCATTCATGCGGGCCAATGAGAACCCCGCCGTCCGCGCGGTGCTGTTGTGCGCCACCGGCACTCGGCACTTCTGCGCCGGTGCCGGACTCGCACTGCAACCGGCCGGTGCGGGCGCTGCGGCCGAGTCGACACCACGGCGCCCGGGTGACGTCGCGCGGATGCTTCAGCAGGGCTGGCAGCGGCTGGTCGCCTCCATTCTCGACTGCGACAAGCCGGTGATCGCGGCGGTCAAGGGAACGGCCGCCGGGGCGGGGGCGAGCCTGGTCCTGGCGTGCGATTTGGTAGTCATGTCAACGGAGGCAAGGCTTGTCGAGGCGTTCGTGCATCGCGGGATCCTGCCGGATTCCGGTGCCATCCACCTGCTGACGAGAATCGTGGGTTTGCGCAAGGCGACCGAACTGCTGATGCTCGGTGAGCCCGTCGACGCGGCGGCGTGCGAACGCCTCGGACTGGTCAACCGCGTGACCGCGCCCGAGGACACCGACGCGGTCGCCGAGGAGCTCGCGGCCCGCTTGGCCGGGGGTCCGACGGTCATGCTGGCGCTGACCAAGCGGCTGTTGTCGGTGTCGTCGGAGTCGGATCGGCACCGCGCGTTCGAGCAGGAGGCTTGGGCGCAGGAGCTGGTGTCGCGTACGGCGGACCTCCAGGAAGGGCTCGCGTCCTTCGCCGAACGCCGCACACCCAAATTCCTCGGCCGCTGACCTCCGACGCGTCAGCTCGCGGTCGGCCCGCCGCGGATGGTGAACGTGGCGCTCTCGTCGATCTCGTCGATCGACGCCGCCACCGACTCGGGGGTCAGCGACGTGTCTTCGACGCCCTTGGTGACGCCGATGAAGACCCGTGACACCTTTCCCGCGCCCACCGAGTAGATGTGCGCGGTGCGGTCGCACGACTGATGGCACAGATAGACCACGACGGGCGTGACGAGTTCGGGCTGCATGGACTTGCCGGCCTCGCCCATGATGTCTTCGGTCATTCGCGTCAGCGCGATGGGGGCGATGGCGTTGATGGCAATGCCGTTGCGGGCGCCCTCGATGGCGAGAACGTGCATCATGCCGATCAGGCCCATCTTCGCCGCGCCGTAGTTTGCCTGACCGAAATTGCCGAAAAGACCGGTGCCCGAGGTGGTTTGGACGATCCTGCCGTAGTTCCGTTCCCGCATGACCGGCCACACCGCCCGAGTGACGTTGAACGCGCCGTCCAGGTGCACGGCCATGACGGCGTCGACTTGCTCGGCGGTCATGTTCTTGAACGCGGCGTCGCGCAGGATCCCCGCGTTGTTCACCAGCACGTCAACCTGTCCGAAGGCGTCCATCGCGGCCGCCACGATCGCCGCGCCGCCCTCCTCGGTGGCCACCGAATCACCGTTGGCGATCGCGGTGCCCCCGGCCGTGGTGATCTCGTCGACCACGGCTTGGGCCGCCGAGATCGAGGCTCCGCTGCCGTCCACCGAACTCCCGAGGTCGTTGACCACGACCCTGGCGCCGCGCCGGGCTAGTTCGAGCGCATGGCAGCGGCCCAGTCCGCCGCCGGCCCCGGTGACGATGGCCACCTGGTTGTCGAAAGTCATTGAATGCATGGGGAGAGGTTACATTTACCTAATCGAGAACGATGATTTGCATCGGAGGACACCCATGACTGGCCCGATCGACCTGCTCCAACAGGCGCGGCGACGAGCCGAAGAACTGCGGCCCCGTTATCGCGCGGCCGGTTTCTGGGCGGCGGAGCCGGGCGACGTGGTCCGGTCGGCCGCACGCCGGCACGCCGACCGGCTCGCCGTGGTCGAGCGCGGCACCGAACTGACCTATGGCGAGCTGGACGGGCGCATCGATTCGGCCGCCGGCGCGATGGTCGATGCCGGCGTCGGCCCGGGCTGCGCGATGGTCCTGGTGGTCGGCAACGACGTGGACTCAGTGGTGTCGATTCATGCCGCGCTACGCCTCGATGCGGTGGTGCTGGTGGTGCCCCGCAGCGCCGGGGCCGCGCAGCTCGCCGACATCCTCACCCGCACCGGTGCGCGATACGGCGCGGCCCCGAACTGGCCGATGATCACCGAACCGGAACTGTCGACGCGTTGCCGTTGGATCGAACTCGGGCGTGACGACCGGACGCGCCCGCGCCGGCCCTCACACCCGGTGCGGCCCGCGGATGAACCGTGCTTCGTGCTGTACACCTCGGGGACAACCTCTCGGCCGAAGGGCGTCATCCACTCGCTGAGCACGTTGGCGACGGCATCGAAGAATTACGTCGCCGCGGCGGGACTCGGTTCCGACGATCGGATCTTTTTGATCAGCCCGCTCGCATCGGTCACCGGCGTCCTGCAAGCCCTGTTCATCGGGCCGATGCTGGCGATACCGGTGATCCTCGAAGACCGCTGGGACCCGCCGGCGACCTGCGAATTCCTCGTCGCGTCGGGCGCGACGTGGTACGGAGGCCCGGACCGGCTGCTGGATCGGATGCTCGACGAGGCCGTGGCCCGCCACGCCGCCGTTCCCTTACGCGCGGCGTATCTCGGCGGCACGATGCTGGACCGGCGGATCGTGGAACGCATCGAAGACGATTTCGGCATCGTCGTCATGCGCGCCTACGGGGCCTCGGAAATCCCGGTCAGCACCTCCGGCCTGCGAACCGAATCCCGAGACGTGCGCCATGGCGACGACGGGGTGGCGCTCGACGAGGTCGAGGTGCGGGTCGGTTCCGCCGCCGAACCCACCGAGTGCTGCATCAAGGGGCCGCACACCTTTCTCGGCTACACCGACGCCGAGGACGACCGACACGCGTTCGAGGGCGAATGGTTTCGCACCGGCGATGTGGCAGAAGTTGTCGACGGCCGACTCCGGATCGTCGGTCGGATCAAGGACATCGTGATCCGCAACGGGCTAAAGATCGCGGCCGCCGAAGTGGAGGAAGCGGTCTCGCGGATCGCCGGAGTGCGCGAATGTGCCGCCTACTCCGTCCCCGACGCCACCACCGGTGAGCGACTGGCCATCGCGGTCGTGCTCGAACCCGGCATGAAACCTGGCCTTGAGATCTCGCTCGCGGCAGTCACCCGGGCCCTCGTCGCGGCGGGGCTGCCGAAATACAAACTGCCCGAAGAGCTTGTGTTCTGGGACGAGCGCCTTCCGGTCAACGCCAACGGCAAGGTCGACCGCGCCGCACTTGACGTCAGGTCGGCCGGGCGAGAGCGGCTGCTCGCCGACCGGCTTGCCTAGCCGGCAGCGGGATGGAAGACGGGGACGACGAATCCGTCTTCGTCGTCGCGGAAGGCGAGCACCAATTCCATGTCGGCGCACAAATCCTCGATGCGGCAATTCTCCACGATCGTCATCAACCGCGGCCCCTCCTCGAGGTCCACCATCGCCAGGACGTACGGCGTGCGAACGTCGAAAGGCGCGGCGTTGCGGTGAATGACACTCCACGTGTAGAGCCGTGCGCGACCGGTGGCCTGCACCAACTCGACGTCCCCACCCCAACAGTGCGGGCAGAACGGCCGGGCGTACAACGATGACTGACCGCAGGATCGGCAGGCGTTCACCGTCAGCTTGCGCTCCTGCACGGCCGACCACCACGCCTGGCCGTCAGCGTCGATCGTGGGTCGATCCGGGGCCGTCATCACTGTCTCCCGAGAATCATTGTGGCGCTGTGGGTAAAGAAGCCGCCCATGGCGTGCACGCACGCCAGCCTGGCCCCGCTGACCTGGCGCGGTCCGCATTCGCCGCGCAACTGTCGCACCGCCTCCACCATCAGGAACATCCCCCGCATGCCCGGGTGACAGGACGCCAGGCCGCCGCCATCGGTGTTGGTCGGGAGCGCGCCGCCCGGACGAAGTGCGCCGGACTCGATAAAGGGTCCCCCGTCCCCCTTGGCGCAGAAGCCGAGGTCCTCCACGGTCAGCAGGACGGTAGACGTAAAGGAGTCGTAGAGCTGGCATACATCGATGTCGGTCGGGTCGACGCCCGCCCGCGCGAACGCGGCTGGACCCGAGCGGGCCGCGGGCGACGTCGTGAAATCGGGCCAGTGGCTCATGCTGACGTGCGACGTCGCGTCGGCCGCCCCGAGAATCCAAACCGGTTCCTTCGCACAATCTCTGGCCACGCGCTCGCTGGCCAGCACGACCGCACCGCCGCCGTCGGTCCGTAGGCACACATGCTTGGTGGTGAACGGATCGGCCAACATCGGCGCAGTCGCGACGTCCGCGACGGTGATGCGGTCCCGCTCAAATGCGTTCTCGTTCATGGCCGCCCACTCGTGGGCCGCGACGGCGACTTCGGCCAGTTGGTCGACAGTGGTGCCGAATTCGATCATGTGGCGCCGGGCCGCCATGGCGTACTTGGCAATCAACGTGGGGCCGTAGGGCGCCTCGTACTGCAGCGCGCCACCCGTTCCCATCGCGGCAGTTGACGCGCGCACCTGGCGCTTGACATCGGAGCGCGCGGTCGATGAATAGGTCAACAGCGCGACGTCGATTTCCCCGGCCGCGATGGCGGCGGCCGCATGACCGGCCATCACCTCCCACGACGATCCGCCGACATTGGTTGCGTCGACCCAGGTGGGTCTCAGGCCCAGGTACTCACTGACTTCGA
The DNA here is from genome assembly GCF_976985695.1 of Mycobacterium sp. NTMscope_MAC_269. Classification (NCBI taxonomy): domain Bacteria; kingdom Bacillati; phylum Actinomycetota; class Actinomycetes; order Mycobacteriales; family Mycobacteriaceae; genus Mycobacterium; species Mycobacterium sp. NTMscope_MAC_269. The sequence goes on along the minus strand of NZ_OZ335668.1, from coordinate 2,494,496 downwards.
CGGGGGGAAGCAACGTTCCGTGCCCGCCGAAACCGTCGATGTCCTCCTTGGTGAGCCCGGCGTCCGCGACCGCCCGTCGCGACGATTGGGCCATGAGTCCCATGGCGGTCTTATCGGGTACCCGGCCGCACTCGGACAGGGCTGCCCCCACGATGGCGACGCGGTTCGACGACATAGCTAATGGTTATCACATTGACATCGCGCCCGATAATGGCCATTGACGATATTGTGGAAACGTTATTCTCGGTCGGCTACCGTGTGCCTATGACAACGGCGCTGCGGGACGCGTTGCGGGGTGAGGGGCTGGTGCTGTGCCTGGCGCTGCTCAATTCGCGCACCCCTGATGTTCCCGCGGTCGCGGCCGCGTGCGGCTACGACGCCATTTACGTCGATCTCGAGCACACGCCCACGTCGCTGGACACCGCGCAGATGCTTTGTGTGAGCGCTCTCGGTGCGGGAATTTCGGCCTTGGTGCGGGTCCCGTCCCACGATCCCAGTGTCATCGCGCGCGTGTTAGATGGCGGGGCGGTAGGAATCATTGTGCCGCACGTTAATTCGAAGGAAGAGGCGGAAGGGATCGTGCGGGCCGCACGCTTCCCGCCGATAGGCAACCGGTCGATCTCGGGCCCCAATGCGGTCAGCGGATACGCGCCGCGGGGAGCGCCGCAATTGGTGGGGCTGCTCGAACGGCGCACCGTCGTGGCGGTGATGATCGAAACGCCGGACGCGGTCGAGGCATCCGACTCCATCGCCTCGGTCGACGGGGTCGACATGATCCTCCTCGGGCCGAGCGATCTGACGGCCGAAATGGGCATCCACGGACAGTATGAGAATGAGGATTTTCATCGTGCGGTAGAATCGGTCGCGGCGGCTTGTCGTAGTCACGGCGTGGCGTTCGGTATCGCCGGAATCAAGTCGGTTGACCTGCTGAATCGGTTCGTGGGATTGGGATTGCGTTTCATCTCGGCGGGCACTGACATCGGGATGATGACCGAGGCGGCGACGACTCGTGCGCAAGCGCTTCGCGGACTGCGAAGCCCCCCGCGATGACCAGTGCGCCGAATGACACCGAGTAGCCGAAAGCGACGCCAACCCAACAGGAGGACCGGATGCCGACAGCCATCTACACCGAACGTGTCACCGACCCCATGGCGTGGACAGGCGCGGACTTCGCGAGCAAGGATGCGTTCGCCTTCGACCTGTCCGCACGCAATGTGGCTGCGCTGGAATCGATCCTGGCCAAGACCGCGAATAAGGACCGCGACGACATCACACCGCAGGACGCGCGACACCCGGACCTCGACGACGATCTGGCACGGCTTTACCAGGACCTCATGTTCGGCAAAGGCCTGGCCTGCGTGCGTGGCTTCCCGGTCGAGCGGCATTCGATCGAAGACCTCGAACGCATCTACTGGGCGTTCTGCACGCACCTCGGCTATCTGGTGTCGAACAACTCCTTTGGCCACCGCATGGTGCGCGTCCAGGAAGAGATCCTGCCCGGCGGAGTCCAACCCGCTCGCGGCACGAAGTCGCGCGCCGAACTCGCCATGCACAACGACGCCGCCGACATCTTGTCGCTGCTTTGCGTCTACCCGGCGGCCCAGGGCGGTGAAAGCCAGTTCGCCAGCGGCCCCGCCGCGCACAATCGGATCCTGGTCGAACGCCCCGACCTACTCGACGTGCTCTATCAAGGCTTTCCACACCACCGGCGCAGCGAACAGCCCGACGACCAGCCCGATATCACCCCCTACGATGTTCCGGTCTTCTCGCAGATCAACGGGCGGATCTGCATCAACTTCACCTACAGCAGCATCTTGCCGGCGATGAAGACCCTTGGCCGTGAGTTCACCCCGAGACAAGAAGAGGCCATCGAGCTGCTCCGCAACATCCTCGTCGACCAACAGGTCGAATTCCGTTTGGAATCCGGGGAAGCGGCCGTGGCCAATAACTTCGCGATGTGCCACTCCCGGTCGGACTTCGTCAGCAGCGACGACCCCAAGAAGGCCCGTTGCTTCCTGCGCGCCTGGATGGAGGTCCCGCGCGAGGATCGCCGGCTGCCGATCGGTCGCGAGTACTTCCACATGGAGAACAAGGATCTGCGCCTCGGATACGACGTGGTGCCCGGACGTGACGGCGCGATCGCGCGTAACGACTACCGCAACGTCGACGCCGCGCTGGCCGACATGTTCAAAGCGGCGCAGGCCAAGCCCAAGGCTCGGCCATGACGGCCGGTGCGAAAGGCGCCCCGAGGAGATGACCGACGCGCCACGGCCGCGGTTGGTCGTCGAGCGGTGGACTGACCCCGCCGCAGGGGACATCCTGGAAGGCTCCGGCATCGACATCGTCAAACTCGATCTCGTCGCGCCGGCCGAACGAGCTTGGGCGGCACTCGAGTCCGCACACGGCTACCAAGTCGCCACGCGAACCGACGTTGCTTCGGTCGCCGACGGGGCGCAGTGGTTGGCCGGCAAGGAATTGGTGGCGCGCTGTTCGTCCCTGCTCGCCGTCTGCTCGGCGGGAGCCGGATATGACGTGATCGATGTCGATGCGTGCACCCGCGCGGGGATAGCGGTGTGCAACAACTCCGGTCCGGGCGCCGAGGCGGTGGCCGAGCACGCGCTGGGATTCATGCTCGACCTCGCCAAGAAGATCACCGTCTCCGACCGGGCGCTGCGAAGTGGTCCGCTGGGCGATCGGCAGTCCCTGCGTGGAAGTCAGCTGCTCGGCAAGACGCTCGGCGTCGTCGGGCTGGGCGCCATCGGCGGCCGTCTCGTCGAGCTGTGCGCGCCGCTGGGCATGGAGGTGCTGGTCTTCGACCCGTATCTCGACGAGGCGGCCGCACAGTCCCGCGGCGTGCAACGGGTGACGCTCGGCGAGCTGGTCGAGCGGGCGGACTTCGTCCAGGTGACCTGCCCGTTGACCAGCGAGACGCACGGACTCATCGGCAGGACGCAGTTCGCCGCGATGAAGCCGACCGCCTTTTTCATCACCACGGCGCGCGGGCCCGTCCATGACGAGGCGGCGTTGTTCGACGCGCTGGTCAACGGCCGGATCGCCGGGGCGGGTCTCGATGTGTTCCACGAAGAGCCGCCGCGCCAGGACAACCCCCTGTTGCAGCTCGACAACGTCGTGGCCACACCGCACACGGCGGGCATCACGGTGGAGGCCGCGCGCGACATCGCCGTGGCGACCGCCACGCAGTGGCAGACCATATTCGAAGGACGGATGCCGCCTCGCCTGCTGAATCCGGATGTCTGGCCTCGCTACTGCGACAGATTCCGTGACATATTCGGATTCAGCCCGAGTGCCACAACGGTTTTGGAGAATGGGAGCCGCGTCAGGTGACACACTACGACACGATCGAGGTCGAGGTCAGGGGACATACCGCCTGTGTGACCCTCAATCGTCCTGAGGTGCTCAACGCGATCAACGACGAAATGATCGCCGAGTTGGCGGTTGCTTATGCGGAAATCGAACGGTCGCAGGATATCTGGACCGTCATCATCACGGGAGCCGGCCGTGCGTTGTGCGTCGGGGCGGATGTCAACAAGGCCGCCGACCACGACATGGAGAACGCGGCGGGGATCGATAACCAGGGCGAGCCCGTTCTCAGTTCGATGCGGCAGTGGGACGCGCCGCAGGAGGCGACGCCGCCGTGGCTTCAGATGACCAAGCCGATCATCTGCGCGGTGAACGGCATCGCCTGTGGTGCCGGAATGGACCTCGTCACAACGGCGGACATCACCGTCGCCTCCGAGCGTGCGACGTTGATGGACCCGCATGTCAGCATCGGCGTGACATCCGGCCGTGAAGGGGTCAGGCTCGCCCGGATACTTCCGCTACCGGTGGCCATGCGGCTGATCTTGATGGGCAAGCACGAAAAGCTCGATGCGCAGCGCGCTTACGACTTGGGTATCTTTACCGAGGTGGTCGCGCACGAGGCGCTCATGGCACGCGCCTGGGAGATCGCCGACGTCGTGAATTCGAATGCGCCACTGGCGGTGCGGGGTTCACGAATGGCCGTCCGCAAGGGGCTGACGATGCCCATCTACGAGGCGGAACTGCTCGCCGAGAACTACCGGATGAAGGTGGCCCTGACGAAAGATGCCGTCGAGGGCCCGCGTGCGTTCCTCGAGAAGCGCAAGCCGGACTGGCAAGCACGGTAGCGCTCGGGCCGGCGCGCTACACCATCCCGAAGAAGTTCTTCGCGTTGGTGGACAGGACCTTTCGCTTGGTCGCCTCGTCCAGGCCTTCCGTCGCCTTGTTGGCGACCTCGGTGCTGTGCGGCCAGTTCGTGTCGTTGTGCGGATAGTCGGTTTCGAACATGAGCTGGTCCTCACCGACCAGATCCAGGATGCGGAAGGCGACCGGATCGCCGAAGGTGGAGAACCACACTCGACCGGGTACCTGGGTGCTGGGCGGTTCGGTCAACAGAGGGTGTATCCCGCCCCATGCCCGCCGGTCCTCCCAAACCTCGTCGACGCGCTGCAGGTAGTAGGGGATCCAACCCGCTTGCGCCTCGGCGAACGCCAGCTTGAGGTCGGGGAACTGCATGAGCTTGCCGGAGAACAGCCAGTCGACCAGAGCGATAGTGCAATTGACCGCCATCAGCGCGCTCGTCACGACATGGGGGGAGTCGGGGGAGGACTTGGTGAGCGACGAACTCGACCCGATGTGCAGCATGATGCCGACCTGGCTTCGTTCACATGCGGCGAAGAACGGGTCCCAGTAGCCGCTGTGAATGGACGGCAGATCGAGACGAGCGGGCAGCTCGGAGAAGCACACGGCGTGCATGCCCTTGGCGGCGACCCTGTCGACCTCCTTCGCGGCGAGTTCGACATCCCAGAGCGGGATGATGCCGAGGGGGATCAGCCGACCGTTCGAGCTGCCGCCCCACTCGTCGATCTGGAAGTCGTTGTAGGCCTCGACGCAAAGCCGCGCGAGCTCTTTGTCCTTGCCGTACAGGAAGCGCTGACCGCAGAAACGGACGAGGGTATTGGGGAAGCATGCCGATGCCTCGATGCCGGCAATGTCCATGTCCGCGAGTCGATCCGCCGCACGATAGCAGCCGGGACGCATCTCGTCGTAGGTGATCGGATCGGTGGTGAGTTCGTCGATTTCGTAGCCGGCGGCCGCGCTGATGAGCGGGATCGGGATCACCGCGTCCTCGTAGCGCCAGATGTCCGCGTCTCGGCCGCCGTCGTCCTCGACAAACGCGACGTCGGATGTCACGGAGGGATCCATGCGCCCGCGGGTGCGAACGATCCGCGGTCCGATGTCGCGATAGCGCTCGGGCAGGCGGCTGGTCCAGAGATCGGCCGGCTCGACGAGATGGTCGTCCGGCGAGACGATTAGGATATCTGCGCTCAACGCTGCACTCCTTCGGGAACGGCCCGTGGCTTCAATTCGCGGCACACCGATACAGAAATGAGAATGACCGTTTCCACGGTACCGCATCAGGTCGGTCTCGCGCGCGGGGCGTCGCCGCCAGCAGCACTCAGGGTCGTCGACAGGCGCGGTCAAAGCCGGCAACAAGCACTTACGGCCAGTGAGAATCAACATACACGTGTAGGTAGATCGCACATTTTCCGTACCGGGCGCGTATTCTTACCGCATTATGCCTACGAAGAAGCCCGCCGGTTCCGACTTCGAAACCGGCTTAGAACTAGTCGATACCGAGGTCGAGGCGCCAGGTACATGGCAGCAGCGCACGATCGAGCGGCGGTTGAGCACTGCCAGAGCGCGCGCCCTCGCCCGCAGTTCGAGGTTTTTGGCCACCGCGCTCGAATTGGTGGAGGAGTCGGGCAAGGCCGACTTCACGATCCAGACGCTCATCGACAGGTCGAATCTGAGTCTGCGGGCCTTCTACCAACATTTCGCGGGCAAAGAAGAACTGATGTTGGCGCTCTACGAGAACGTGACAAGTCAGTTCACCGAGGACATCCGGCAGGATGTCGCCGCGGCCAATGGTCCGATGGAGCAACTCGAGGCCTTCTGCCGCGGCGTGCTGTCGCGCGCCGAGTCGTCGGAAGCGGTCGGCGGCCGGGTCATGACGATCTACAACCTGAGCCTGGAAATCGAGCGGCCCGACGACTTCGCCAAAGTCTGGGAACCGCACCTGAAACTGCTGACGAAGATCATCACGTCGTGCGCTCGGGCCGGACTGGTACGCACCGACCTGACCCCCGCGCAGCTGACCACGTTGCTGAACACCACGCTTACCGCGCTCGCGCAGATCGGTGTTTTTCATCTGGGCGGCAAGGGGTCCAAGCTGACCGAGGACCAATTGTGGGCGTGGTGCAAGCAAGCTGTCACACCGCCTGTCGTGGATGCCAAGACCAAGGCCGCGCGCAAGGCCACCCCGCGTTCGGCGTCGGCCGGTCGGGCCGGGCGGCCGAAGAAACTAACGGGGTAGGCCGAGCCCGCGTTGGGCGATGATCGTGCGCTGGACCTCGCTGGTACCCGCGTAGATCGTGGTGCCCAACGAGAACCGCAGTGAGTGGTCGAACCGCCCGCGTTCGGGGGCGGTCGGCTCGAGGTAGCTGCGTAAGCCGTCGGCGCCGACGAGTTCGACCACGTCCTGGCTGGCGCGTTCGAGCGCCTCGGTGCTGAAGACCTTGGACATCGGCCCCTCGGCCACCGGCGCCTCACCCCGTTCGACCATCCACACGCACCGCCGCTGCAACAGCATCGACACCTCGGCCTCCATTGCGATGCGAGCGAGCCGGCGTCGGACATCGGTTTTCACGATGGGCGGGGAGCCGTCGTCGGCGCGACTGGTGGTGGCCCAATGCTCGGCATGTTCGAGCAACCGAATGAGGTGCGGGCCCCACCCGGATGCGTGCTCGTCCTGCAACGACAGGCCGAGCACCTGCCACCCGCCGTCGACGTCGCCGATCCGCCATTCGTCGCCGATGCGGACATCGCTGTAGAAGGTGATGTTTGTGCGTTCTCCGGAAAGGGTCCACACGGCCTGTGCCGCAAAGCCATCGGAGTCACACGGCACCAGAAACATGGTCAGGCCCTGGTGCTTGGGTTTGTCGGGATTCGTGCGCGCGAGTAAGAACACAAAATCGGCGATGTGCCCGTTGGTGGTGAACATCTTGGAGCCGTTGATCACCCAGTCGTCACCGTCGCGCACGGCCTTGGTGGCAGCCGCCGCGACATCGGACCCACACTCCGGCTCGGTGAAGCCGAGAGCGATGGTGATGTCGCCGCTGATCGCACCGGCCAGGATGCGATCCTTCAACGCCGCGCTGCCGACCTCGCGAATGATCGATGCCACCATCCTGGTCGTCTCGGAGAGGTACACCGGCGCGTCAAAGCGCATAAGTTCCTCTTTGACGACCTGGTCGTCCCACGCGTTGCGGTCCTGCCCACCGAACTCGACGGGCCACGCCGGCGCGAAGTAGCCCTTCTCGACCAGGCTCCTGGCGAACGCGTCGTCGTGCGCGACGCCGCTCCGATAGATGCGTTCCTCGAATTCGGGAGTCAACGTGTCCTGAAGGTGGGCACGGATCCCGTCGCGGTAGGTCGCGGTATCTGCGGCGAGCTGAAAATGCATGTCTACACGCCAATCTGTCGTCGGACGGGCCGGGCGGTGTCACTAGCGGGAATGTTAATCTCAATTTTGAGAGTAACCATATTCGCACGTGATGGGACGACAATCGTGGACCTGAGCCTGACGGGCGAACAGACGCAGTTGGTGGATTCATTCGCCGCCCTGTTTGCGCGTGAGTCGACCTCGCAGCGAGTCCGGGCGGCCGAGCCATCGGGCTTCGATCCCAAGCTATGGAAAGCGTTGCGCGAGACCGGGATAGTGGAGATGGCGGTCGGCGAGGCCGCGGGCGGATGGGGCGCCTCCGAGCTGGAACTCGCGCTGATTGCCGAGCAGTTCGGCCGGGCGGTCGGGTCCGCACCCGTCATCGAAGCCCAGGTCGCCGCCCGACTGCTGACCGAGTCCGGCGAGGCCGCCGCGGGGCTGTTGGGCGCGGCCGTCGCCGGTGATCAGCTGGTCTCGTTCGCGCCACGCGCCGGGCGCGGTGGGCAGCTGAAACTGGTACCCGCCGGGGCCGTGGCGGACCATGTCATCGCCCTTGCGGATGGGCGACTGCTGGCGGTGCCGATCACGAACAACCGCACTGCGGTGGGAAACCTCGCGTCAATGCCGCTGGCGGACATATCTATTGAGAACGAGCCGATCGTCCTCGCCGAGGGCGCTCGGGCGCGCGACCTGTTCGACGCCGCGCTGGACCTCTGGCTCACGCTGACGGCCGCCGCGTTGGTGGGTGCGGCCGCGAAGGCCGTCGAGATCGGCGTCGAGTACGCCAAACAACGTCACGCGTTCGGCGCCGCGATCGGCAGCTTCCAGGCGGTGTCCCACCCACTGGCCGCCAGCGCCACCGCCGCCGGCGGAGCGCGGTTGCTGGGGCTCAAGGCGGCGTGCACATTTGCCGATGAGCCCGGTCGCGTTCGCGAATTGGCCGCCATGGCGTTCGCTTTCGCCTATGAGGCGGCCCGCGACGCCACTCGGTGTAGTCTGCACATCCACGGCGGATACGGGTTCGGCATGGAGGGCGACATCCAGCTGTACTATCGCCGGGTTCGGGGGTGGGCCATGGTGTTCGGCGAACCCGCCGTCGCCTTGGACCGGGTGGCCGACGCGCGCTATGGAGTCGCCGCGGAGTGAACAGCATCGCGACGTTCGAGGATCGCGAAGCTCAGCGTCGCGCGCGCCGCAAGCCGGTCTCGGCCCACGTCGACGACGTCGACGCCGACAACGATCGTGCGTTTTCCCGCGCGGACCAACGTGGCGGTCGCGCGCGCGGGGCCCTCGACGATCGGCGCCAGGAAATGGATGGACATGTCCGCGGTTCCCGCGCCGTCGCCGTCACCGGCATATTTGACCGCCAGGCGCCCCGCGGCGACATCGATGAGCGTGGCTACGAGTCCACCCTGCAGCGCGCCGCGAAGGTTCCGCAGGTCCGGCCGGTTATGCAGGTCAACGACGACCGATTCATCGGTGTCGACGACGTCATAGAACGGCAGCTGGGCGAAGAGATGCCCCGGAACGGTGACGCTCATAGGGCGCGACGCCGCGGGTGAGTTAGTGGTCATCCGCGCAACGTTAGACGTCGGAGCGGACCTGATCTTTGACGGCCAAGGCAACCGGGGAAGCGGTCCGCCAGTTCGGTACCCCTTGCTCCTCGCCCGCGGTCGGCATCTTGTCCTCGCGGATCTGGGCCCAGTGCGAGTGATTCAATTGGTGCAACGCGAAACACGATTGCAGCGCATTGTAAAAACCCATGTTGTCGACCGACTGGTTGACCGACTCCTTGATGAGCAGCGCCGCCATCGTGGGCACCGTCGTGATGCGCCGCGCCAACTCGAGCGTGCGCTCGGCGAGTTCGTCGCGCTTGAAGATCTTGCTGACCATGCCGAGCCGGTAGGCCTCGTCGATCCCGATCGCGTCACCGGTGAGCATGAGTTCCTTGGTGCGCCGCGGCCCGAATTCCCAGGGATGGCCGAAGTATTCCATGCCGCACATGCCCAGGCGCGTGCCCACCACATCGGCGAAGCGCACCTCTTCGCTTCCCACGATGAGGTCGCAGGCCCAGATCAACATGAGCCCTGCCGAGAACACGTCGCCGTGCACCTGGGCGATGGTGATCTTGCGTAGGTTGCGCCAGCGCAGGTTGTTCTGAAAGAAGTAGTGCCATTCCTGCAGCATGGTCCGCTCCGCGCCATCGCGCGTGCCGCCGTTGACGGTCACGGTGGGGTGCTGTCCCGCTCCCGGGCTGAACTCGGCGCGCGCCTGCTCGGAGCCGATGTCGTGTCCGGACGAGAACATCGGGCCCTCGCCGGCGAGGACGACGACGCGGACGGTGTCATCGGATTCGGCGCGCGCAAACGCCTCATCGAGTTCGACCAGCATGCCCCGATTCTGGGCGTTGCGTTGGTCGGGGCGGTTCAGCGAAATCCGGACGATCATGCCGTCGTCGAAAGTCTCCCACTTCAAGAATTCGTATTCGCTCACCGTTTTCCCCTTACGTCTGCATCCGGTAATGGTGTTATCAATATATGAGAAGGTATGTTCTCACGGTCACCGGTGATGACCGGAAGGGGTGCAGATGGCGGAAGGTCAAGGCAGGCCACGAGTAGTCCTGTGGGGTCCGGGCCAGGTCGGCGTCGGTGCGTTGCGTGCCCTCATCGCGCACCCGGGCCTGGAGCTGGCCGGCGTGGTGGTGCATGCCGAAGCCAAGGAGGGCAAGGACGCCGGCGACCTGTGCGGAATGCCCGCGACCGGCGTCATCGCCACACGGGACATCGGTGCCGCACTGTCGATGGACGCCGACGTGGTGGCGTACTTCGCGTCGGGTGACTATCGCTACCACGAGGCGGCGCAGGACATCGCGCGCTGCCTGCGCGCGGGCAAGCATGTGGTGTGTACTTCGTTGGTGCCGATGTGCTATCCGCCCGCTGCCGACACGGAAACGGCCGAACTGCTCGAGGCCGCGTGCGCGGAGGGCGGCACCAGCTTCTTCAACAGCGGCGTCGACCCGGGCTGGGCGAACGACGTGATCGCACTGACGATGACGGGCTTCAGCAGTCGTGTCGATCGCATCACCATGCTCGAGATACTCGACTACGGCCCCATCGATCAACCCGACATCATGTTCGAGTTCATGGGGTTCGGGCATGCCCCAGACCACCCCGCGCCGCTATTCGACCCCGAGCGGCTGGCCGCGTTGTGGGCTCCCACCGTGCACCTGGTTGCCGACGGCGTCGGGCTCCCGCTCGACCGCGTTGACACGTCCATCGAAAAGTGGTTGGCCACAGAGCGATACGAGGTTGCATCGGGCTGGATCGAACCGGGCACCATGGGAGGTATGCGCTTCAAGCTCGCCGGCATCGCGGACGGTGAGGAGCGCGTCGTCCTCGAACACGTCACTCGCATGGGCGATGGTTCCGCGCCGGATTGGCCGCGGCATCCCTCACCGCACGGGGGTTATCGGGTCATCGTTGACGGCCTGCCCACCTACACCGTCGATATCGAGATGCACGGGCGCGGGAACAACATGCGCGGCCTGACCTACGCGACCGTGATGCGTGAACTCAACGCCATCCCCGCCGTGATGGCCGCCCCCACCGGGTTGCTGTCCACCCTCGATCTGCCCTTGGTCACCGGTCCGGTGCGCGGCGGTACATGGCACGGCGTGCTACCCGCGAAGGCGAAGCGGTGAACGGGCGACCGGTCCCGCAGACGTCGGCGGATCTGTGGGAAGTCATGCGGACCGCGTCGGCGGTGCGGCGCTACCGCGACGAGCCCGTCTCGGACGAGGCGATCGACATGTGTCTGCGCGCGGCGAGCTGGGCTCCGTCCGGAGGCAATCAGCAGCCGTGGAGGTTCGTCGTACTGGAATCGAGCAGTTTGCGCGAGGTGGTCACCGCGGCCGCCCACACGACGTGGGATGTGATGACCGAGTTCTATCGGCTTTCGATGCCTGAGCACGAGGCTGACGACCCGAAATCGCGGGTGCTGCGAGCGATGGCTGAGCATATGAGCGTCGGTGGCGCGGCGCCTGTGCTGGTGCTTTTCTGTGTCCAGCCACAGCGGGGGACCACCGAACTACAGCAGGGAGGGTCGATTTTTCCCGCCGTTCAGAACTTCCTATTGGCGGCCCGCGCGCAAGGACTCGGAGCGGCGATCACCCTGTGGCACGGGTCTTGCGAGGATCAGCTGCGGTCCATGGTCGGAATTCCTGACGACTGGAAGATCGCGTCCCTACTGACGGTAGGGTGGCCCAAGGGCAGGCACCACCCGGTGCGACGCAAACCCCTCGGCGAGGTAGCGGCCATCGACACGTGGGATCAATGCTGGCGGAAGACAACCCCATGACGACGCGCAATCCGGAAATTTCCCTGTATCTCCGGACGTTCACCGACGGCCCTCACCACGATTGGCGCGCGACGCTGGCATCGGCGCGGGCCATGGACATCGCGGGCATCGACCGTGTCGTGGTTTCCGACCATGTGGTGTTCGGCGAGAACCTCGAGGCCTACGCCGATCCGTCCGTGGGTGGGTCCTCCGGCGGCCGCCAGCCCACCGGGCCCGACGGAAGCTGGCTGGAGCCCCTTACCGTCCTGACGGCGATCGCGGTCACCACCGAGCGGATCCGGCTCGGGACGTCGATACTGCTGGCCGCCCTGCGGCGGCCGGCCGTCCTGGCCAAACAACTCGCGACACTCGACGTGCTCTCCGAGGGTCGCGTCGATCTCGGCGTCGGGGTGGGTTGGCAGCGAGAGGAATACGACGCGGCCGGACTCTCGTTCGCCCATCGCGGTCGGCTGCTCGACCACACCCTGGACGTTTGCAAGACGTTGTGGACCGAGCAGCGCGCTTCCTATGACTCACCCGAGCTGTCCTTCGACGGGATCCACCAAATGCCGAAGCCGGTGCAATCGGGCGGCGTGCCGTGTTGGATCAGCGGCACGGTGAACGATGCGGTCGCGCGGCGAATCGCGAGATTCGGCAGCGGGTGGATTCCCTGGGGCTCTGCGTTCGCTGACCTTCCCGGCGCAATAAAAGCCATGAAAGACAAGGTAATTGCGCACGGCGGCGACCCCAGTGATCTACAAGTTCAAGGCGCCACGCGTGCCGTCAAGGGCGATGATGGATCAATCGACTACGCGGCGTCGACCGCCCCGGTACCGGCTCTGGTCGAAGCCGGAGTCACCGATATTCGTTTCACCCTGGCAATACCTGCGGACGGCGATCGGGCAGTCGAGGTGCTCTCGCCGCTCGTGGACACGTTCCGCGACGTCACGCGGTGATTCAGCGTCCGTGCCCTTCATCGCCGCGTCGTCGCGCTGTCATACGGATGTCGAATACGATATGACTCGAGGAACTACCTCGGCGAGGCTTCTGCCGACCTCGAAATCGCTTGGACGAGTGCGCTATCCGTTGCCTCGTCGAGGCGGCGTCTGATCTCCGGGGGCACATACGCGACCGTCGATTACGGCGCTCGAGCAAGCCGGCTGGCGTTACATTTGTCTGTGCTAGTGTAACCGCGTTGTCGCAACGGGCCGACGGGAAAGTGATGACCGCTGAGGAAGTCGTGCGTTCCGGGATCCCCGCATGGATCCGCAACGATGCCGACGCCGGCAATGGCCCCAACCAGCTCAACAGCCCCGCAGTCCCGATGGAGTTTTGATGACCGTACCGACCGCCCCGGCGGAATCTGACCTGTACTACGACCCGTACAACATCGACCTCAACATGAATCCCTATCCGGTGTTCGCCAGGATTCGGGAAGAGGCGCCGCTCTACTACAACGAACAGCACGACTTTTACGCGCTGAGCCGCTACGACGACGTCAACAAGGGTGTCATCGACCACGAGACGTTCATCTCCGGGCGCGGGGCACTGCTCGAGATCATCAAGTCGGGCATGGAAATACCGCCGGGCACACTGATTTTCGAGGATCCACCGATCCACAACATCCACCGCAACCTGCTGTCGCGGGTTTTCACACCGCGCAAGGTGCTTGCGCTCGAGCCGCAGATCCGCGAGTTCACCGCGCGGTGCCTCGATCCGCTGGTCGGGTCGGATCGGTTCGACTTCGTCAACGACCTGGGAGAGCAGATGCCGATGCGCGTCATCGGCATGCTGCTGGGGCTCCCCGAAGACCGGCAGCGCCAGATCACCGACCACGGTGAGGAAACCCTGCAGGGCAAGACGGTCGACGCGCTGGCCACCGGTGAGGTGTTCGCGGAGTTCATCGATTGGCGCGCCGAGCACCCGTCCGACGACATCATGACCGACCTGCTCAACGCCGAGTTCGAGGACGAGAACGGCACGGTGCGCAAGCTGCGCCGCGACGAGCTGTTGATGTATTTGACGGTCATCGCCACGGCCGGCTCCGAAACCACCACGCGGCTGATTGGCTGGGCCGGTAAGACGCTGGCCGACTATCCGGACCAGCGCCGTGATCTGGTGGAGAACCCGAACCTGATTCCGCAGGCGATTGAGGAGATCCTGCGGTGGGAACCGCCGGCGCTACAGATGGCCCGCTACGTCACCCGTGATGTCGAGTACTACGGACAAATCGTGCCGGAGGGTTCGGCGATGCTCATGCTGGTCGGAGCGGCCAATCGCGACCACCGTCGGTTCGCACCGGACGGTGACGTCTTCGACATTCACCGGGAACAGCGCTCGCACATGACCTTTGGCGCCGGCACGCATTTCTGCATGGGCAACGCGCTGGCCCGGCTGGAGGGCCGCATCGCGCTGGAAGAGATCCTCAAGCGCTTCCCGGCCTGGGAGGTCGACTGGGCCAACGCGGTGCCGTCGGAGACCGCCGCTGTCCGTGGCTGGGCGGCCATGCCCACGTTGGTTTCCCGTCCCTAACGTGGAGTGCATGTCGCTCGCGCGTCTGACCATTGCACGACGTCGGAGAGCGCGCGCCGCGGCGTGGGCGGCAAGGCGGCTGCGCTGTCCGCAGCCCAACCCACCCGCAGCAGCATCTGTGGATAGCCCCGCGCGCCCCACACGTCGTCGCGGACGGCGTCGCGCGTTTCCGGGATTTCCAGGGGCTCGGTGATCGGGCAAGACGCCAGTCCCATCGCCGTCGCCGTGAGCAGCAGCGCGCTGGTGGCCTCACCGACGCGGAGTTGAGCCAGACGGTCGTCGGCCTCGCTGCCGAGCACCAGGATGACGGCATTGTCGTCGGCGGGTGAGGTGCCCGGCGGCTGCGCCAGGCCTGGTCCGGCGAAGATGCGGCCGGGTATCGGCGCGCCGCAATCGTGTTCGGGGATGTTGCGGGCCGGCACGCCGGCCCGCGACTCGTATCGACCGCTCCACCTGGCTAGTTCGACGAGGTAATCGCGGTCGGTCGCGTGGGCCAGCGCGGCTTGCTTGACGATCTCGTGCAGCCTGTCCCGGGCGTCAACGACGCGCAGCGTCACTCCCATCCGAGCGGCCACGGCAGCCATCGCGACGATTTCACTTGCCGTCACCGGGCGCGCGCTGTAGGTTCGCCGATCTGTTCGGCGCCGCGGGATTGTGTCCGCCAGGATGATCTCGGTGCGATCGGGGGAGTGCGGGGACACCTCGATGGCGGCGAGGTGGCTGGGATCGGCCGGATCGGGTAGGCGGTGCACGTCGGCGCGCCAACCCAGCGCCGCCAAAGCGACCACGCAATGATGAAGTGCTGCACCGCAACTCAAGATCAGGTCCCGGCCGTCTGGGTCGGTGTTGGGTAACTGCATGCCCGGATCGGCGTAGAGGTGCAGGCTCGTGCGGTCCACGCGCCACCGCCACGGCTGCGTGTTGTCGATGGAAGGGGCCCGCGTGGCCAGCGTAAGGACCGCCTCGATGTCCTGAGCGTCGGGGAAAAGCCGAAGGGCGCCGCCGCTTTGCCGATGATCTTGTTCTCTGACCGTGTCCCACACGACTGCCTCCGGGTTTTCGGCGAGCGATCCCTCTTGCGTTCGGGATATATAAATGAATAATATCCTCTAAATAGACGGCGAGCAACTGGTGAAGGGTGTCCGGCACAGATGGTCACCGAGACGGCAATGGCGTCTGAGCGAAAGTCGCTGAGCGCTAATGCGCGGCGCCAGAACATCTTTGACCGGCAATGCCGCCACACCGTTCGGGGGCGACCGCCTCGTTTTGGGGACTTTTGACCCTGCCGTCGCGGCCGCGCCCGGCGGAGAATGGTGTTACGACTAGTTGCAGATAAAGATGGGAGGTGGCGGCCGTGGATCAACTGACAACGCTTGACGCCGGCTTTCTCAAGGCGGAAGACGCCGACCGGCACGTGAGCTTGGCGATCGGCGGCCTGGCGGTGATCGAGGGACCGATCCCGGACCGTGATGCGCTGATGGCGACCCTCGCCGAGCGGATCCGCTTGTGCCCGCGGTTTAAACAGCGCCTACGAACGCGCCCCTTTGACCTCGGTGCACCCGTATGGGTGGACGATCCGGACTTTGATCTCGGTCGTCACGTGCGGCACATCGCCCTACCGCGACCCGGCGACGACCGAGAGTTGTTGCAGCTGGCCGCGGACGTGATCTCCCGCCGCCTCGACCGGGATCGCCCCCTGTGGGAAATCTGGATCATCGAGGGCCTCAGCGACAACCGGTGGGCGATGCTCACCAAGATCCACCACTGCATGGCCGACGGTATCGCCGCCACCCACATGCTTGCCGGTCTGTGCGATGACGGCATCGGCGAGAGCTTCGCAAGTCATATCCGCGGCGCCAAAGAATCTGAACGACAAGGGGTCTCACGCACCAGACAGGGAATCAATCCGTTGAGCATCCTCGGCGGACTGTGGAACACATCGACCGCGATCACGGCCGCCACCGCCCGCACGGCGTTGGGTGCCGCGGAGATTGCTGCCGGTTTGTTGCGTCCCACGACGACGTCGCTGAACGGACCGATAACCACGTTGCGCCGCTACGGGGTCGCGCGGGTTCCCCTGGCCGACATCGCGCAGGTGTGCCAAACCTTCGATGTCACCATCAATGACGTTGCGCTGGCCGCCGTTACGGAGAGTTTCCGCAACATCCTTGTTCAGCGGGGTGAGGCGCCGTTGCCGGACGCGCTGCGTGCGCTCGTGCCGGTGTCGATGCGGTCGGTCGACGCGTTGGACAGGGCGGACAACCGCGTCTCGGTGATGCTGCCGTACCTGCCGGTCGACGAGGAGCACCCGATAGAGCGGCTGCGGGCCGTGCATTCCCGCTTGGGCCGCACGAAGTCTCACGGGCAGAGCCAGGCGGGCCACGCATTCGTGTCGATGGCCAATCGCATTCCATTTCCGCTCACGGCGTGGGCCGTCCGGCTGTTGACCCAGCTGCCGCAGCGCGGCGTCACCACCCTGGCGACGAATGTCCCCGGCCCCCGCCGGCCGCTGCAGCTCATGGGCCGGCGGGTGCTCAGCGTGTTCCCCGTCCCGCCGATCGCCATGCAATTGCGAACCGGGGTGGCGATGCTGAGCTATGCCGAGGATCTGTTCTTCGGCGTCCTGGCCGACTATGAAACCGTCGCCGACATCGATGCGCTGGCCCGCGGGATCGAGCTGGCGGTGGCGCGGCTGGTAGCGATCAGCAAGCAACGCAAACGAACACGCGGTCGCCGGGGACTATCGCTGGTCGTCAACGTCTAGCCCGCACCCGGGGACGGGAACGCACGGTCAGTCGCGATGCCGCACAACCGGATCAGGAAGGAACAAACGGCAGGCACCGGGTTCCGCGAACGGAATGAGGTCCAGGCCCGGCATGTCGGTGACGCCGAGCCGCTCCAGCATTCCCTCGACGATCCCGAGATGGACCTGACAGACGATGGTCGGGTAGCGACGGGCCGCGTCCAGCAGCGGACAGCGGCGCAGCGCGATGCCGCGGCGCGCGTCCGAGGCGCCGGGGTCGTCGTCGGGCGCGAAGCCGAGGCGGGCCAACGCCTCGAGCACCCTCTGCCGCGCATCGCCGCCTGCGTGGCTGCGCTCGTCGAGGAGTTCGCGTCCCCACTCGACGCCTGCGGCGCGCGCGTCGCGCTCGGGCTGGGCACTGGTGCGAGCCAGCTGCCCGGCCAGCGCGGTCGCCAAACCGGCGTAGTCCCGCACCGCCACGGCGGGGTCGGCGGCCGACACCCGATACAACGTGGCCGGACGTCCACGTCCAGCCGTATTGGCGGTGGAGCGTTCGACGAGCCCAAGGGTGACGACCGCGTCGAGATGTTCGCGAACGGTGTTGGCGTGCAAGCCAAGAGCCGCGGCAACCTCAGTGACCCGGACGGGGGAGCGCGCCCGCACGTAGTCGAGCACGCGTAGCCGCTGCCCGGACAGCGCCACGGGCGCCTCCAGCACCGGCGTCGAGCGGGGGCCCAGGACGGCCGGCTCTTTTTTCACGGGATTTATTGTAGTAAATTATTGTGCGTCGCACATTGCAACGAGCTCAGCGCAGCGATCGGGCTCGACGGAGAGGAACCAAACATGCCGGCCAACGATGTGATCGTGGCGTCCACAGCTGCCGATGCCGGCGCCGTCGAAGCCATCACCAGCCACCACGCGCAGCTCGCCGGGCAGCTCGCGGTGCATACCGACGCGATCGTGTCGGCCGCCGAGCGGGGTGCGGGCTTCGAATCGGCGCGGGCCACGGCCCTGGGGTTCCTGGCCGGTGAGCTGCTGCCCCACATCGCTGCCGCGGAGGAAAGGCTGTACCCGGCCGCGACCCGCACCCCACGCGCGCGGCCCCTGATCGAATCGATGATCGCGGCGCACCGCATCATCGGCTCCCTCGTCGACGGCATCCGCACGGAACCGCCGGTGCGCGCGGCCGGTTCCGCCCAAGCCCTGCGGGTGCTGTTCGACGCACACCTGGTCGACGAGAACGAGCGGATCCTGCCGATCGTCGCCGCCGACCCGGATGTATCCCTGGTGGAGGTGACCGAGGGCATCCATGAACTCCTCGGCCACACGCATGCCGCCAACGGCGCCGAGCCATCGCACAATTGCGGCTGCGGCGAAAACGATTCCGACGATCCCGTGCTCGACGTCCGCGAGGTGCCGCATTCGATCCGGCACGCGACGGTGTTCGGCGCGTTCGACGCGGTTCCGGCCGGCGGCGCCCTGGTGCTGGTGGCGCCGCATGACCCGATCCCACTGCTGCACCAACTCAACGACCGGGTTTCGGGGCGGCTCGATGTTTACTACGAGCAGCGCGGGCCGGAGGCGTGGCGGCTGCGGCTGATCAAGCGGTGAGGGGCGACACATTCGAAACGCGGCCCGAATCCCGTTGTTATCAGGTCAATTCGTTAGCCGCGCCTGGACGAGTTAGGCCACGCCTCGAGACCCCTAGTCTTCGCGCGATAGCGCCGCGCGGGGGCACGCGGCGATAGCCTGCTCGGCGAGCGCTTCCTGCCCGGCGGGAACGGGGTCGGTTTTGACCACGGCGTACTCGTCGTCGTCGAGCTCGAACACCTCGGGTGCGATGTTCACACAGAAGGCATTGCCCTCACAGCGATCACGGTCCACTAACACGCGCATTGAGAATCCTCCTTGGGTACTTCAGCGGGCTGAAATCCTCACGCACTGGCCTGCTGACACACCCATCCCTCGGGAGTGCGTCCGGTCTCGATGAACCGGGTCAGCTCCGCGCTCGTGTGCGGCGGCAGGTCGGTGTCGGCGCTCGGATAGATGACCGGCTCCTCTTTGGAGTTGTGCCGGTGAAGCTGGTCCAGCAGCTGCGTGCACGTATCCCTCAGCCGCTGACTGTCTTTCCCGTCAGCGAGCAGCTCGGTCAACTCGCCCATGGTGTGCCACAGCTCGCCGTGCTCACGCATCATCACGAAGATCGGCATCACTATCCCGGCCTCCCGCAGCGGCGGGAACAGGAACACCTCCTCGAGGTAGATGTGCCGGCGCAGCGCATCGAGCGTGTCGGTCATCAGTTCACGCTGCACGCTGCCACAGTCGAGCTTTTCGATGAAAGCCTCAATCGCGTCATCGATTTCGCGGTGTTCTCGCGTCAGTTCGCCAGATAGCGTCAGGCTGGTCATTCGTGGCTCCTCTGCGTCAGGCAGGTTCAGTTCTAGTCAAGTTCGGCGTCGACACTGATCGTGGCGCCGGCGAACAATCGCGACACCGGGCACAGGGCTGCGGCCTGATCGACCACGGCGGCAAACGATTCGGCGTCCAGCCCCGGAACGCTTGCGGTGACTTTCAACTGCGACGTGGTGATGGTCGGAACGCCATCGACCGCGTCCAGGGTCACGGTGGCCGTGACCTCGAGTCGCTGTGGCGGCGTGTTGTTCTCACCTAGCTTCAAGGCCAATGCCATCGAGAAGCACGACGAGTGCGCGGCCGCGGCCAGTTCTTCCGGGCTCGTCTTGCCGCCGGGCTGTTCGGTACGCGACGCCCACGTCAGCGGCAGGCCGTCCAGGGCTCCGCTGCTGCCCTGCGACAGCTTGCCTTCGCCGGAGGCCAGCGCGCCCTCCCACGTGGTCCGCGCGGCGCGTTCTGCGATGCTCATATTTGTCGACCTCTTTCTCTGGTTGGCTGGCATTTATACAAGTCGTACTTGTGTAAACTCTAGACCGTCCCGTCGTGCGTTGGCCAGAGCGTCGTCATGGTGTTGTGCGCCGACGGTAGGCGCTGATGACGTCGGGATCGGGGTCCAGTCCCAGGCCCGGCCCCTGCGGGACCGAAATCCGGCCCGCTTGCGGGATCAGGGCGTCGCCGTAGACCGACGCTTCCAGTTCGAACCAGCGCCACTCGATCATGGAGTCGACGCTGCCCAGCGCAGCGGTCGCATGTAGCGCCGCGAGCAAGCCGGGACCGTCGTAGAAGGAGTGCGTCATCACCGGGATGTTGTGGACGGCCGCCAGGGGAAAGACCTTGCACAACTCGGTGATGCCGCCCATCTTGGCCGGGCTTGGCTGAACAAAATCCACCGCGCCCACGGCGAGCATTCGCTCGAATTCCAGCAGGGTGGAAGCATTCTCGCCGGATGAGATCGGGATCCCGGTGGTGCGTCGCAGTTCGGCGAGACCGTCGAAATTCTCCGGTGGCCACAGTGGCTCCTCGAGAAACTTGAGCCGAATCGTTCTGAGTTCTCCAGCGACAGCACCGGCCTCGGTCAAGGACCAGGGGCAGCCGGCGTCCACGATCAGCTCGACGCCGGGCCCGCCTTCTTCGCGGGCGGCGCGGATCGCCGGCACACCCGCCTCGTGCAGCTTGACCACCTGAAAGCCGGCGTCAACGGCGAGTCGAACCACGACGCGCACCAGCGAGGGGTCGGAATAGCAGGCGAGGCTCGCATAGCACGGCATGGTGGTCGCTCCGCCACCGAGCAGCCCACAGACGGGAGTGTTGGCGAGCTTGCCGGCGATGTCCCATAGGGCGATGTCGACCGCGGAGAGCCCGTAGGTCAACGGACCGCCGCGCCCGAATACGTGCAGCTTCTTTTGAATCTCCAGCATCAGGGGCCCGATTCGCGTGGCGTCCTGGCCAATGCAGAGCGGTGTAATCAGTTGTTCGACAGCGAGTTTGGCCGAGTCGACGGCGCGAAAGCCGAAGGCTTCCCCCCAACCTTCCGTCCCGTCGCGGGTGGTCACCTTGACGAGCAACGAGTCCGCCGCGGACAGCGTGTCTCCCCACAGGGACGCTCCGGGCGTGCTGTCCGCCTTGAGCGGGATACGCAGCGGAATGGTCTCGATCTTGGCGATGACTGCGGCGGGGGAAGGCATGCGGCTATTTGGCGAGTTCCTCGAGGGCCAGTGTGGAGTGGGCGTAGGCGCCGCCGGCCCGCATTTCGGCCGCCACCCAGATGGCTTCCATAATCTCTTCGTCGCTGGCGCCTTTGCGATGGGCGAGCTTGGTGTGGCCCTGAATGCAGTACGGGCACTGGGTGGTGTGTGCCACCGCTACGGCAATGAG
Source organism: Mycobacterium sp. NTMscope_MAC_269 (assembly GCF_976985695.1). Classification (NCBI taxonomy): domain Bacteria; kingdom Bacillati; phylum Actinomycetota; class Actinomycetes; order Mycobacteriales; family Mycobacteriaceae; genus Mycobacterium; species Mycobacterium sp. NTMscope_MAC_269. The sequence goes on along the minus strand of NZ_OZ335668.1, from coordinate 2,473,056 downwards.
TTGTTTGGTTTTCTCCGCCAGGGCGCCCTCGGCGAACACCGCGCGCGAAAACGCCTCGAAAGCCTCGTGGGTGTGTGGGGCGAGTTCCTTGCGACGGTCGTAGATCTCCTGTGTGGCCCGTGGGTATATGCCGTCTGACATGAGCGTCTCCTCGTCGAATTATTGTGTCCGGCAAGCGGTTGGATCACGTTTTGCTGAGCAATTTTCGCAGCACGTACTGCATGATGCCGCCGTGCCGGTAGTAGCCGGCTTCACCGGGTGTGTCGATGCGTACCCTGGCTTCGAACTCGATGTCGCCGGCCTTGACGCGAACGCTGCGTGGCAGCTCATCGTTGAATGCGCTCACCCCGGTGATGTCGAAGGTTTCCTCACCGGTCAAACCCAGCGAGTCGGCATCTTGTCCGTCCGGGAACTGCAGCGGTAACACTCCCATCCCGATCAGGTTGGAGCGGTGGATGCGCTCGTAGGACACCGCCAACACCGCGTGCACACCCAGCAGCAGGGTGCCTTTGGCGGCCCAGTCCCGCGATGAGCCCGAGCCGTACTCTTTGCCGGCCAGGATCACCAGCGGGGTATTGGCGGCGATGTAGTTCACCGAGGCGTCGTAAATGGTGGTGACGGGACCATCAGTTTGGGTGAAGTCACGGGTGAAACCACCCTCGGTGCCCGGGGCAAGTGTGTTGCGCAACCGAATGTTGGCGAAGGTGCCGCGAATCATCACCTCGTGGTTGCCACGCCGCGAGCCGTAGGAGTTGAAGTCCTTGCGCTCAATCCCATGCTGCGACAGGTACTTTCCGGCCGGTGAATCGAACCTGATCGACCCTGCCGGACTGATGTGGTCGGTGGTGACCGAGTCACCCAGCTTGGCCAGCACCCGCGCGCCGGTGATGTCACCGACCGGTTGGGGTTCGGGTGTCATGCCGTCGAAGTAGGGCGGCTGGCGCACGTAGGTGGAGTCGACGTCCCATTGGAAGGTGTCGCTGTCGGGCACCGGAAGCGAACGCCAGTTCTCGTCGCCGGCAAAAACGTCGGCGTAGCTTTCCGCGAACATCTCGGCCTGTAGGTTGTCCCCGACCACGGCGGCGACCTCTTCCGCCGAAGGCCAGATGTCCCGTAGGTATACCGGCTCGCCGTCACTGCCGGTGCCGATCGGGTCGCTCAGCAGGTTGGTGTGCAAGGTGCCCGCCAATGCATACGCCACCACCAATGGGGGAGAGGCCAGGAAATTCATCCGGGTCTCCGGGTGGATGCGGCCCTCGAAGTTGCGGTTGCCCGACAGCACCGAGCACACCGTCAGGTCGTTGTCGGTCACCGCCCGACTCACCTCGGGGATCAGCGGCCCCGAATTGCCTATGCAGGTGGTGCAGCCGTAGCCCACCAGGTTGAACCCGAGTTTGTCCAAATACGGTGTCAGCCCGGACTTTTCGTAGTAGTCGGTGACCACCCGTGAACCGGGGGCGAGTGAGGTCTTGACCCAGGGTTTGCGGGTGAGCCCCTTCTGGACCGCCTTCTTGGCCAGCAGTGCCGCGCCCACCATCACCGACGGGTTGGAGGTGTTGGTGCACGATGTGATCGCCGCGATCACCACGTGACCGTTGTCGACTTCGGTGCTGGTGCCGTCGGACAATTCGACGGCTACGGCGGTCGACGGCCACTCACCCTCGACGCAGTCGGTGTCCGGGGTGCGCGGTCTGCCCGCAGGGCTGCTGGTGTTGCCGAACGCGATCGGGTCACTGGCCGGGAACGAGTCCGCCGAGGCCTCATCGAGTTCGGACAAGGCCTCTTCGGTTGTCTTCGCGCCGCCGAGCAGCGCACCCACGGTCTGCGGCGCCAACCGCAGCGGGATGCGATCCTGCGGCCGTTTCGGCCCGGCGATCGACGGCTCGATGCTGCCCAGGTCCAACTCGAGGACTTGCGAGTAAGTCGGCTCGCGGTCGGGGTCGTGCCACATGCCCTGCTCTTTGGTGTAGGCCTCCACCAGTTTGATCTGATGTTCGGAGCGGCCGGTGAGCCGCAGGTAGTCCAGCGTGACGTGGTCGACGGGGAAGATCGCGCAGGTCGCGCCGTACTCCGGGCTCATGTTGCCGATCGTCGCCCGGTTGGCAAGGGGCACGTTGGCCACCCCGGGACCGAAGAACTCGACGAACTTGCCCACCACACCGGTGCGACGCAGCAGCTCGGCCACGGTCAACACGAGGTCGGTGGCGGTGGTGCCGGCCGGCAGTTCGCCGCTGAGCTTGAGGCCGACGACCGGCGGGACCAACATGCTCATCGGCTGGCCGAGCATGGCCGCCTCAGCCTCGATACCGCCCACGCCCCAGCCCAACACACCCAGCCCGTTGACCATCGGGGTGTGCGAGTCGGTGCCGACCAGGGTGTCGGGATAGGCCAGTGGTCCGGCCGCACTGTCGCGGGTGAACACCACTCGGGCGAGGTACTCCAGGTTGACCTGGTGGCAGATGCCGGTGTCCGGGGGCACCACGGAGAAGTCATCGAACGCCTGCTGTGCCCAGCGCAGCAACTGGTAGCGCTCGGCGTTGCGCTCGAACTCCAGCTCCGCGTTGATCTTGAACGCGTCCGCGCGCCCGAAGACATCGGCGATCACCGAGTGGTCGATCACCAGCTCGGTCGGGCACAGCGGGTTGATCCTCTTCGTGTCGCCGCCCAGCGCGGTGATGGCGTCGCGCATCGCGACCAGGTCGACCACACATGGCACACCGGTGAAGTCCTGCATCAAGACCCGGGCGGGGGTGTAGGCGATCTCCCGGCCGTATTCGGCGGCCGGATCCCAGTCCGCCACTGCCTGGACTTGCCCGGCGGTCACCAGGTGGCCATCTTCATTGCGCAGCAGATCTTCCAGCACAACCTTCAGGCCGTATGGCAGCCGGGCCGAACCGTCAATTCGATCAAGGCGGTGGATGAGGTACGTCTGCTTGTCGACCGTGAGCCGGTCCAGGGTCCCAAAACTGTTCGATGCCATTGCATTCACCTCACCGGTCGTAGGCGATCCTTCACCACCGTAATCAAAGGAAGCCGATCAAAGCGCAGCGGTCGCAGGGCGAGACTCAACTCGTCAGCCGCAATACGTCGGCGAGCGCGCGCCGCGGCGTGGGCGGTGGTGGTGCGTCGAGTGCCGGTGCGACACCTGCCCGGATCAACACCTGCGGGAGGTCGGTGTGGCCCGTGAGTGCCGCGAGCAGCTCACGGCTGACCGATAGCTCGGTCAATTGCGATACGGGGCAGGTGGCCAAGCCGGCCATCGTGCATTCCAAAAGGACGCTCGACAGGACTTCGCCGCACGCCAGCGCGTTGGCGTGGCTGTCGTCTTCGGTGGACAGCATCAGGATCTTCGAGAAATCCCGTGTCACCCTGGCGCGCCTGTCCAGATTGTGGGTGAACGGGAAGTGGCGATTGACGCCCACCCGCTCCGACTCGGCGGCTGATATCAACGAGCTATAGGGGATCCCCTCCGATGTTTCGAACGGCGCTGTCCACCAGTCGAGTTCGAGATGGTACGAGGAGTCGTACAGGCGCAGCGACTCGGTGAACTCGGCGGCTTCGGCCAGGCCCGGGCGCATCTCTTCCGGCAGCACGTCCAACCGCACCGGGCCGGTGTCGATGTTGCGGCGGAGCGAGGCCTCCAACGGGTCCCAGTCGACCGGTGCGAGGAACGGGAGTCGGTCGGTCCGGCGTCGCAGGATCGCGTCGGCGCGGCGACGCTGCTCGTCGGTCACGCCGTCCGCGGGGGCGAATGTCACCCTGGCCAGGTGCGCACGATTGGCCGGATCGGGAAATCGGTCGATTTCGGCGATCCAGCCCGCGGCGGCCATCGCCACCCGAAGATGTTCGAGCGCACCGCCGCAACCGATGTGGGCCTCGCGCATCGATCGATCCGCGTGCACGACGCGGTTCGCGTCGAGAAACAGGTCCAGCCGAGGGCCGTCGGCCACCCACCGCCACGGTTGGGTGTTGTACAGCGACGGGGCGCGGCAGGCCAACTCGACCGCGTTCTCGATGAGCTTGGTTTCCACCATGGCGTCCAACACGGCGCACCTCCGGTTCCTCTGCTGCCCCAATGCCGTTCGCTACTGGCGACATCTGTGGCGTGCGGTGCTATTATTAATGAATAATATCCTCGAAATAGCTGGAAGGCAACCGAACGAGAGGGCGGACGGGGTGGACGAGCACAACGGAGACGAGGCCGGTCGGCCGCACCGCGCGGCGCAGACCCGGCAGCGTCAACGGGTTCTTGAACTGGTGCGCGAGCATGACGAGCCGGTCGATGCGGCCGAACTCGCCGCGCGGATCGGGCTGCACACGACGACGGTGCGTTTCCACCTTGACGCGTTGTGTGCTGAGGGACTAGTCGAGCGGACGCGGATCACGCGAACCGGTGTGGGCCGTCCCCGGACCGGTTACCGCGCGGTGCGCGAGCGGCTGGACTACCGAATACTGGCCGAGATATTGGCCCTGGAACTCGGCGATACCGCCGACAAGAGGCGCCGCCGCGCCGAAGCCGCGGGCCGACGCTGGGCTGAGCGGATCACCGACGACGTGCCACACGAAGACGCTGCGGGACAACGTGTTCCAGCCGGTGCGGCACCGAAGAAGGCCGCTGAGGAGCGCTCGGCGATGATCACGACGGTGTTCGACAGGATGGGATTCGGTCCCGAGCCGGTTCCGGCTCAAAAATCGACCCGTAGCAACCGGCGAACGATTCGCCTGCACAGCTGCCCGGTCCGCGATCTGGCGCGTGACCACCCCGAGGTGGCGTGCGCGTTGCACCGCGGCCTGCTACAGGGCTTGGCCGGCCCGACGAAGCCGGTCGGTTCGGCGCCGGGGATGCACGTCGAGCTGGAGCCGTTCGTCGAACCCGAATTGTGCCTCGCCACGGTGATCGCGCATGACTGAGTTGTGTGTTCCCGTTGGCCAGGCGGACGCAGATCTGGTCACCCGCGCGGACGTCGAGGCGCTGTTGCGCCGGTTTTACGGGAGGGTGATGGTCGACGACATCCTCGCCGAACCCTTCTCGGAGTTGCGCAGCAAGGGCCTTGAGTCGCACATCCCGGTGATGGCCGACTTCTGGGAGACGGCGCTCTTTCGCGCCGGACTGTACCGGGGCAGCGCATTGCACGCCCACCGGCACGTCCATCAACGAATCCCGTTGGGCGACAGTCACTTTGTCCGCTGGCTGACCGTATGGAACCACACCGTCGATGAGATGTTCCGGGGACCCATCGCCGAGCGGGCGAAGATCCAGGGCGCCCGGATCGCCTGGGCGATGCACCGACGGCTGACGGGCGCGGACTCGCCGGAACTTGACAGCCTCGTTCCGCGCTGAACCCGGATAAGACCTACCTCCGGCGAAAGATACTGCGCCCCAGGTGAGTTGTCGTTGGCGCGCTCCTTGCCCGTGATCTACGGGGGCAGGATTCCCCACTTCTGGTTCACAGTCACATAGCGAAGTCCGTCCGCGCCGGCGATGAACTGCGGATGCGCCCGACCGGGCAGCCATAGCACGGTGCCGGGCGCCAGTTGGATCGTGCCCTCGGCGGTGATGAGCCGACCGCTGCCGGACAGCACATGGATCACGGCGTCGACTTCGGTTCCGGTGGTGTCGATTTCGCGATGGGGCGGAAGCGTGACGATGTTCCAGTCCAGGCCGCGTTCGCGCATGCCGGACTTGGGCAGCCGCGCGGCGTCGAGTTCGTTGTCGGCCAGGGGTTTCATGTTCTCGGTCATCGGAGCCCACTCCATCTGGTTTATACAATCGCACTTGTGTAAACTCTACGGCATGGCATATGTGATAGGGAAGCCATGCGTGGACGTGATGGATCGGGCCTGCGTCGAGGAGTGCCCGGTCGACTGCATCTACGAGGGTGGCCGCGCGCTGTACATTCATCCCGACGAGTGCGTGGATTGCGGGGCGTGCGAACCCGTTTGCCCCGTCGAGGCGATCTACTACGAAGACGACCTGCCCGAGGAGTTGCAGCCGTATCAGGCGGACAACGCGGCCTTCTTTTCCGAAACGCTGGAAGGCCGCGACGAGCCCCTCGGGTCGCCGGGTGGGGCCGCCAAGATCGGCCCCCTCGGCGTCGACACACCGCTGGTGGCCAACCTGCCCAAGCAGGAACCCGAGCAAGCGTGAGCGCGGTCGTCATGCCACGCGAGGAGCCGCTGGGAATCTCGGGGTGAACGCCGAGAGCGCAATCGCCGTCGGCTTGACCTTCGTGTGGTTGGGAATGGTGCTGGCGATCTCTTTTCTGGAGGCGCCGTTGAAGTTCCGGGCGCCCAATGTGACGAGGCAGATCGGGCTCGGGATCGGGCGACTGGTCTTCCGCGCACTCAACAGCGTCGAGGTCATCTTCGCCATCGTGCTCGCGGCGCTGATTCTGGCCAAGCCGCCGCCGGCGGGCGTTATCGCGGCACTCCTGACCGCCGTCGCGATGCTCGCCGCGCAGTTGATGGTCGTGCGACCATTTTTGAACCAGCGCTCCGCCAAGGTCCTCGCCGGCCTGAATGCACCGCGCTCACGCGGTCACTATGCCTACGTGGGCCTGGAGACGGTCAAGGCGATCGCCTTGGTAGTCGCGGGCGTGCTTCTCCTTGTCGCCTCGTGACGTGAATCCTCGCCTCGGAGCGAGGTTTTGACAGGCGCACGGACGCTGCCCCGGGTCTCACATCCGCCCGTACGCCACGGCCATCAGGAGGAAGATTCCCGCGACCAGAAGAAACATCGTCGCCAGCGGGTCGATCACATCGAAAATCATGGGATCGCCGTCAGCTGAGGCCCGCGAGGTGAACACCGTAGGGGACGGCCTTCAGGAGGGTGACGCTGAGCGCGACACCGCTGGGCAGGGTGTAGGTGCGCTGCTCGCCGGGACGCGCACCGGCGATGGCGGCGCCCAGCGGTGATCGGATCGAATAGACCTCCATGCCACCGTATTCGGCGCCCCGCACGCTGAACAGAAACGTTTCGACCTCGCCGGTGTCGTCGTAGCGGATGGTCAAGACCATGCCGGGCTCGGCGATCCCGTCGTCGGGTGGATCCTCACCGACGACTGCGTCGACCAACAACTCGTGAATCCGTCGAATGCGCACCTGCCACGCACGTTGGACAGCGATCGAATTGTCGTCATTGGCACTGCCGACGGCGTTGGTGTCACACAACTCCCGCAGCGTCGCCAGTTCCCGTTGGAGCCGCTCGTAGGCCTGCGGCGAAATCCATGCGGGTTGAGTGCTGGTCATATCTTTTCCCTTTCTTCTGACAGCGTTCGAGTGCGCAAGAATGTGGGGCCGGTCCCGACGACGCGGCGCTCTCGCGGGTGAGCCGCGGAAGGGTTGATGTCGGGGCTATCGGGCGGCGTTGCGGAGCGTTCTGTTCCGCGGGTCGAACTCGGCGAGAGCTTGGGGCTGCTTGCCGGTGGTGATTTGTTCCGCCAGCAGCCGCCCGGTCACCGGCCCGTGCGCCAAACCCCACATGCCGTGCCCGCCGGCCACGTAGACGCCACGCGCCAGCTCACCGATCAGTGGGCGGCCATCGGGGGTGACGGTGCAGGCACCGACCCACACGTTGCTGCGCGCGGCCCAATCCACTCCATCCAGCAGGGAACTGGCGGCGGTGGCGATGGCCTCCACCCGCTCGCGCGGGTGCGGCTGGTTGCGGCGGCGGAATTCCAGGGCACCTGAAACGCGCAGCGCGCCTTTGTAGGGCGTACACGCCACCCGGATGTCCGGCAGGTAGATGGGCGCCAGTATCGGGCGTTTTACGGGCGCGGTGAACGAGTAGCCGTTCTGGGCCTGGACCGGGACGCGCAGCCAGCGACCGGCCAACCGCGATAACCGATCACCGGTGGCGATGACCGCGGCATCGGCGGTCAGGGGGTCACCGCGGCGCGGGTGCACCGCGGCGCCATTCGAAAAGCCGTGAACGTCGTCGACTTCCAGCCTGTGCATCGCCGCCCCGCGGGCCATCACCGAGCGGCCCAGGGCTTCGACGAATCGTCGGGGATCGACGAATCGCTGGCCATTGATGTTCAGCCCCGCGGTGACTGCCGGCGAGGCCAGGGGCACCTGCTCGCGCAACGCCGCGCCGGAAAGTGCGGTGACATACATTGGCTGTCCGGCGTTTTCGATCTGCCGCAGCATTTCCAGCATGCGCTGCGCTTCTTTGGTGCTGCGAAACAGCGCGGTGATCGGCGCGTCGGTGACCGGTGTGTCGACCCCATTGGCGATCAACACATCGAAGGCCTCGATGCAGTCCTCGTTGAGCGCCACGCCGGCCCGCAAGACCCGCCGCGGCGACGAACTCCGATAAGACCGCGACAGCTGCATGAAAAAAGCCCCCAGGTGCGCGCCCACGCTCGACGGCGTCTGTGTCGGCGCCACCGGATCGCGAAGGGCCTGCAACTCGTCGCGCAGCCCACCCGACGGCGGCAGCGTCAGTGCCGGAGCAATCCATCCCGCATTACCCCACGACGCACCCGCGGCAACCCCCGTGCGATCGATCACCGTGACGTCGACGCCACGTTCCTGGAGGAACCACGCCGTGGACAGGCCGACGATGCCGGCGCCCACGACGATCACCGATCGGGGTCCGCCGTCAATCGGTTCGACGCCACCCATCCCGCACCTCCGCAGCTGGTCTTGTGATTGGTGAAGTCCATGGTGGTGTGGGCGGGTGCCGCTGTGTTTGCCGGAATCCGACAACGCGGGCGTGGACCGTTGTTCGGACCCGACAACGCGGTTGCCGTTACCTCACCGATGCCCGACCAGGCTGTCGAAGTCCCGTTGCCATCGGGCGTAGCGCGACCGGTCGAGCGCGACGCGGACGGCGCCGAATAAGCCCGCTGCCAACAAACTCATGGTGGACCAGGTCGCCACGGCGAACGCCACACCCGCGTCGACGGCGGTCCGGACGGGCGGGCGCACCGGTTCGCCCTTCTCGTCGACCCAAACCTCAATCGCGTCACCGGTTTTCACGTTCAAGGGGGCGGTGACGTCGCCGGTGTGCTCGATGCCGTCGACCGACCATCGCGCGGGCACCGTCACCGTTGGGCTTTCGAGATCCCTGCGCGGGTGGCTGTCCCCGATAGACGTCGCCGTCACCTGTCGGTGAGGCTGGGCCTGTTCAGCGTGAACGCGACTGGTGGACTCGTGGACAGCGGTGCCCACGGCGGCCCCGATAGGTACCGCCAGCAGCGAGATCGCTATGGCCAACACCAACATCAGCGCCTCCAGCCGGTCGCTGGCGCGGATCAGCGGGTTGCGTCCGAACAACCGCGACGACAGTCTCCGCGGCAGCGGCACGGTGAAGCTCTCCATGGCGGCGCCGTCGTCCGGGTCGCCGGCGGGCCGAAGATGATCGGGACGTTGGGTGCTCATCGGATGTTTCCTATCGACGGGTCGGCGCGGTTCGAGGTCGCACACGGCGGCCGGAAACACGCCGCCACACGAACCCGGCCACACGTGGACAACCCCATGATCGCGAGGACGATCGCCACGAGGTTTGCCGATACGAGACAACCATGCTGCGGTGCTTTGTCGGATCTCGACAGCGCCGTCGCTCAATCGATGTCGGTGGCCGCGAGCTCGATCATCATCGCCAGCCGCTTTCTCGCGTCGTCCAACGACAGGTTGGTGATCTCGGCCATTTTGCGCAGCCGGTAACGGACGGTGTTCTCGTGCACTCCCAGACGTTCGCCGGCCTCGGTCGGGTCGCCCTGGGCCTGTAGCCACGCCCGCAGCGTGAGCACGTAGTCGGTGCCGTTGGCCTGGTCATGGCGACGCAGTTCGGCCACCGGCCCGCGGGTCGGCGCGCGCCCTGAGCGTGCCGCGGCCCGCAGCCGCTGCAGCAGGATGTCGTCCCACGACTCGTCGTAGGCCGGGGGTGCGGCAGCCGGTGACATCTCGTGCAACGCCAGGCATTCGTCGGCCTCCTGGCGTGCGGCGGCCAGGTCTGCCACCTCAGCCACACCGCTGACCCCGGCGATCACCGTGACCTGCTCGGGCAGGGCCGCTTGCAACGTGGTCACCCAGCGTCGCGCCGCCGCCGCGTCCTCGCCGGGGAGCACGGTGTAGACGATGTTGCCCGCCAAAGCGCTGCGCCCCGGCCGTGACCAACCGAACCCCGTGGTGGCACGCTCGAATGCCAACAGCAACGCTGCATCGCGGTCGATGCCGACGAACGCCTGCACCGCGATCACGCGCAAACCGTTGTGCGCCAGGCCCAGCCTGCTCGCCACCGTGGGCGCGTCGGCGGCGCCCTCCAGCAACCGGATCACCAGCTCGGATTCGACCTGTCGCTCCAGATCGGCGCTCGCTCGTGACCGCAGCAGGTGCAGGGCCACGGTCTGCGCGCCATCGGCCAGGGCCCGCCGCGCAGCGTCGTCCAGCGGGGCCGGGCACGCCACCCACACCGACCCGATCAGTTCCGCGCCGGATCGCACCGCCGCCACCATGCGCCCGGTCAAGCCCTGGTCAGGGGCCTCGGCGATGAACAGTGGTTCGTCGGAGACGGACAGGTGCGCGGGCACCCCCCGCGCATCGAACAGCGCGCGTAGCGGTTCCGGTGTCTGCCGTCCGAGGATCGTCTCGACCCGGGCCGGGTCCGCGTGCTGCTGCAGCCTCGAGTACGCCAACACCCGCAACAGCCGATCGTGGATGACGACGGCGCTGCCGATCGCGTCTGCCAAACTGTCGGCCAACGCGAACAGGTCTGTTGGGCCGCGCCCGGATTCAGTCTCGCGGCCTTCCAGCACCAAGCCGTAGACCACCGCCGCGACCGCACTCCATGACACCTTTTCATCGAGGACCATCACCGCGCCGACGTCGCTGTTGCTGTCGAACGTCACCGGTATCTCACCGTCGCGCACCACCACCACGACCGCGCGCGCCGCCGCCGCCCAGCGCACCGCCTCGTCGAGTGAGGCGGCGCCGATGGCCAGCAATACGTCGCCCACCACCGGGCGTTCCGTGGGCGGCTCGTGGACGACCACGCTGCGCAGCTCAGTCGACCGGGGCACCGACGACCAACGCAGTCGGACGCCATACCCACCCAGGACGTTCACCAGGCGGTCCAGTGTGATCATGCGCCGGCTCCAACGATGTTCAAGAAGCGAGTGGTAGGTGGTGCTTCGTATTGTGCCCCCGGATCGCGAGCGCCAAGACGTTTGTGGCGTTCTGGTCAACGCGCACGACGACGTCTAGACTTTTCACAATTTGACTTGTAAAAACATAGGACGGGATACCGCGCGGCCACGATCAGCCACCGGCCGGCGACGGGTCCCTGCCAAGAAAGGGCAGCAACGCAATGAGTTTTCGCGACGACGGCAAGGTGTACCTCGAGGTCGGGGTCAACGACGACGTCAGCAAGGACGAAAACCCGAACGTGCCCTACGGCGCCGAAGAGACGGCCCGCGATGTGGTCGAGTGCATTCAGCGCGGCGCCACGGCCGTCCAATTCCATGCGCGCTACGACGACGGTCGACAGGCGTGGTCCGACGACGAGGTCTCGCGAACCATCCTGGCCACGGCGGCTCGAGACGTCGACCCGTTGGCCTACCCCGGATACTCCGGAAGCCTGGACCACATCTGGGCGCTGACCGAACACCCGCCCGCCGGCACCGGACTGCTATTCGCGCCCTTCGACCCCGCTCAACACGTCAAGCGCGTGCTGTGGCAGGAGGACGAAAACCAGTTCAAGGTGGTCGATTCCGACGATTCGAACGGCTCTGCGCCGTCTTACCCGCCCGAGCTCGACCGTTTCACCAAGCTGGGTCTGGTGCCCAGCATCGCCGTGTTCAACGACGTCGACCTACGTTGGGTGATACTTGCCGCCCGCGTCGGGATCTTGCGGCAGCCACTGAACATCAAGTTGTTCTTCTCCGATCGCTGGGTCTCGTATAGCGATCCCGACCCCGACGTCCTCGACTTTTTGGTCTCGCGCATCCCGAAGTGGATCGACCACGAGATCGTCGTGGTGCCGTATGGCATGAGCTCCGCCGAACGGCGCCAAGAGCTTTGGGAGCATGCCCTCAACCGCGGGCTCGGCATCCGGGTGGGCATCGGGGATTGCCCATCGATATCGCGGACCGCCACCAACGCCCAACTGGTGGATCGCGCGGTCAATCTCGTGACCAAGCGGGACCTCGCCCCGGCCACGCAGCAGGACGTGCGCTCCCGCTTCGCCCCACCCGAGGTGGACGAAAGCGAGTTGGTAAGGGTGGTCGTCAACCGGAATCGGTGCATGGGGTGGGGGGTCTGCTACTCGCATGCGCCGGAGATCTACCAACCCGATGCCGAGGGTTACTGCGTCGTCGTCAAGCCCCACGTCGACCCCAGCCTGCTGGAGAAGGCCATCGAGGGCGCGGCGAGCTGCCCGGAACGGGCGATCCGCGTCGAGTTGTGACACCGTCTCGGCCGCGGACGCTGCTGCGCGTGCCTTACGACGGGGGCGTGACCGAGCGCTGCAGGAAAGGCGTGAGGATGTCGACGGGCAGGGGGAACACGACGGTCGAGTTCTGGTCGGCGCCCAGTTCCAAAAGTGTTTGCAGGTACCGGAGTTGAAGCGAGGCCGGATTCTTCGACAGGGTCTCGGCGGCCTGGCGCAGCTCGTCGGACGCTTGTAGTTCGCCGCGGGCGTTGATGACCTTGGCGCGTCGTTCGCGTTCGGCCTCGGCCTCGCGGGCCATCGCCCGCTGCATGGATTCGGGGATTTCGACGTCCTTGATCTCCACGACGCGGACCTCGATACCCCAGGGTAGGGTCTGCGCCTCGATGATGGTCCGAAGATCGTTGTTGAGATCCTCGCGTTGGGCCAGCAGGGTGTCCAGGTCTGCGCGGCCCAGCAGTGAGCGCAGGGTGGTCTGGGCGATCTGTGAGGTGGCGACCGCGTAGTTCTCCACGGCGAGAATCGCTTTGAGGGGCTCGACCACCTGGAACATCACCACCGCGTTGACCCGGGCGGGGACGTTGTCACGGGTGATCACCTCCTGCGGGGGGATGGTCAACGTCACCACCCGCTGATCGACCCGGATCATCTTGTCCACCAGAGGAATCAAGCACCGCAACCCCGGCCCGTAGAGCGGGCGGGCATGTCCCATCCGGAACACCACGCCACGCTCGTATTCGCGCACCACGGCCAGCGAAAGAAATGCCAGCACGATCAGCAGCACCGCCGTCGTCACCCCGGCGACGACCAGCAGCGCGCTCACGGCGCGGTGTCCTTGTCCGATCGGCCTGTGCCCCAGCGGGTTGAATAACGGTCGACCGCGATGGCCACCTGCTCTTCCATCCCGGAGCGGTGTGCCACCTGCTCGGGAGCGTTGGACGGGGTACGCCACAAATGGCCTGCCAGCGGCAACCCTGCGGCCGCCACGACGGTTACGACGCCGATCAGCACCAGCAGGTCTGCGGGGGAGTGCAGCCTGGCAAGCATCACGAGCGGCATCACCACTCCCAAAGCGGCTACACAGCAAGCGATGCCGCGGTGAAAGCGTCCGGCTTCGGAATGCGGCCAGGGGTCGATCTCGCGGCTGATCTCGCGCCCGTGCTCTGAGGTCGTACACGTCGATTTGACCGGGCAGCTGTTGCAGACGCTCGGCTTCGCCCGATAACGCATCACCCGATGCTTCGGATCGAAGGAGCTCGGCCACAGCCACTGGTCCTCGGGGCACACCCACGCGTCATGGTCGGCGTGGTAACGGAATTGGCCGCTGCGCCATTGCGCGGCGCGCTGCGACACGCGCCGCGCCATCACGTCGACACCCCAAGCGGTGGCCACCAGCGCCAGTGCATACCCGGCAACCAGCCATGCGGCGACGGTAGGGGATGCCATCGTCAACCTTTCTGCGATGCCGCGGGGACCGCGTCGAGTTCGTTGTAGAGCGGGTTTTCGTCCAGTTCGTCGGTGGCCGGCGCGCGGCGGACGTTGCGTATCGCGGTCCACGCGATCCAGACGAACGGCAACACACCGCCGAGAATGAAGACGAAGTCGCCAGGCAGTCGCAGCCACTCGATCAGCGAGTTGCCGGGCCGGGTGATGTAGCCCAGCGAACGTGCCTCGAAATACCCTGTGCTCACGGAGTGGTACAGCTGCAGGACCCCGAGCGGCAGCAGGGTGGCGAACACCATCCAGGCCAGCCCGATGTTCATGCACCAAAAGGACAGCCGCGCCCACTTCTCCGGCCACTTGGCGGCGGGAATCGCGTAGCGGAAGGCGAACATCGCCAGCCCGACGGCGAGCATCCCGTAAACCCCCATCATCGCTCCATGGGCGTGGTTGGCGGTCAGCGCCGTGCCGATCTGGTAGTAGGACACGATGGGCAGGTTGATCAGGAAGCCGAAGATGCCCGCTCCCAAGAAGTTCCAGAAGCCGACCGCCACCAGGAACATGACCGCCCAGCGGTGCGGGAACGGTGTTTCGTGGCTTTGTTGGCGAGATCCCAGCTGCAGGAACGCCCAAGCCTCCACGGTCAGGAAGGTCAGCGGGATCACTTCGGCCGCCGAGAAGAACGCGCCCAGGGCCATGTGCTCCACGGGGGTTCCAGAGAAATACAGGTGGTGCATCGTGCCGATCACACCGCCCGCGGAGTACAGGATGATGTCGAGGAAAATCACTCCCAGTGCGATGCGTTCGCGCACCACCCCGAGCAGGACGAAGATGTAAGCCACCATCACGGTGGTGAACAGCTCGAGGAAGTCCTCCACCCACAGGTGGACCACCCAGAACCGCCAGAAGTCGGCGACCGAGTAGTGGGTGTCATGGCCGGCCAACAGGCCCACGGCGTAGAAAGCGGGAATCGCCAGCCCGGTGAAGAAGAACATCCACGGCAGGTTCATCTTCGACGTACCTCTGAGCTTGCCGCGGATGCCGCGCCAGATGATCGCGATCCACAAGAACAGGCCGACGGTCAGCAGGATCTGCCACAGGCGCGGCAGGTCGAGAAATTCCCACTGCTGGGAGAACAAGCCCCCCGCGGGGATCACCCCGTAGATCGAGAGGGCCTCGCAGATCAGTGAGCCGCCCACCACCAGGACGAGCGCGCCGAGCAGGCCGTAGACCAGCCAACTCTGCCGCCGCGGTTCCCGGCGGCTGATGAAGGGCACCAAGAAGATCCCGCCCGCCAGAAACGCGGCCGCCGTCCAAAACAGCGACAGCTGCACATGCCAGGTACGCGCGAGGTTGAAGGGCAACAGCTTGGCCAGATCCAGCCCGTAAAACGCCGACAGGTCGGCCCGGTAGTGCTCGACGGCGCCACCCATCAGGGTTTGCGCCAAGAAGAGCACCGAGACGATCGCGAAGATCCAGATCGCGGCGCGCTGCGAGGCGGTCAGGCCCACCTCGCCGGGCTGGCGGAACGACAACGTCGATGCCTCGGCGCTGTGCCACCCGATCTTCTGGCTCCACCGCCCGTACACGGCGAACATGATTCCGGTCCCGCCCAGCAAGGTGACCAGCGACAACACCGACCACACCACGATCGATGCGGTGGGACCGTTGTCGACGCGAGGCTCGGCCGGCCAGTTGTTGGTGTAGCTATAGCTGTGACCCGGCCGCTCGGCCGCGGATGCCCACGCCGTCCACGCGAAAAACGCAGTGAGGTCATGAATGTCGGCCTTGCTGGTGATCATCTGCGGCAGGAGTCCGTACTTGGTGGAGTTCTCGCCGAAGTAATCGGCGTAATGCTGCTGGATGTGGTCGAACGCGGCCGCCTGCTTGTCGGTGAACACCAACGTCTTGGTGTCGGCGTTGTAACGGTTGGTGCGAAACTCGGCCACCACCCGTTCTTTTGCGTCGGCCACCCCCTGCGCCCGCCATTGCTCGGCCACATCGTTGGTCGACATGCGCAGATATTCCGCGGTGTAATCCGGTCCGAGGTACGCGCCATGCCCCAGCACCGAGCCGTACTGCATCAGGCCGCGCGCCTGATAGAGCTCCTGGCCTCGGGTGATCTGGGCGCCGGTGAACAGCACCTCGCCCGACTCGCTAACGACGTTGGCCGGCAACGGCATTGAGGCGGTGTAGGTCCGATACACCAAAATGCCCATCACCAGGAACCCGAAGATCATCACCAGGGCCACGCCCTGAGCCCAGCCCTTGCCGATCAACGACGTGGAGGGTGCTGGTGTTGTAGTTCGTGATGGTGCTGATCGGATTGCCATGTGCCGGTGCGCTCCTCGGGCTGAAGGAAGGAGGGAAACGTGTCCGGGTAATTACACAATGGCGATTGTATAAATTCACTATGAGCTGCATCACGCCCGGCCGACGGGGTGCATGGTTGAGCCCCGGGACCTCAGTTAGCCGACTATCGAGCGCGTTTCGTGCCTGCCTGCTGGCAAACCCATCCATCGGGTATGCGGCCCGTAACGACAAACCGTGTCAGCTGCGCGCTCGTCGGCGCCGGCAAATCGTAGTCGGCATGCAGATATACCACCGGCTCCTCTTTGAAGTTGTGCCCGTGTAGCTGGTCCAACAGCTGGTCGCAGGTGGCGTCGAGCCGCGGACCGCCTGTCCGGTCGGCGAGGAGTCGTGTCAGGGCTTCCATCGTCCGCCACAGCTGCCCGTGTTCACCCAGCATGACGAAGATGGGCTTCATGATCCCGGCCTTACGAAGGGGCGGGAACAGGAACGTCTCTTCCAGGTAGATGTGCCGACGCAGCGCATCCATCGTCGCCCTCAGCAGCTCCGTCTGCCGGTCGCCGCGGTCGAGCTCTCCGACGAAACATTCTATGGCAGTGCCTATTTCGCGGTGTTGCCGCATGAGTTCGGCGGATAACACCCGGTCGGGCATCACGTGCTCCTCTACGTCAGTCTGCAGGTCGGGTAGGTCAGCTTCGTAGAAGGCAGTAGGTCAAGACGGTGGCCTTGCCGGCGACGAAGCGAGGTTCTGTTCCCGTTGCCCGACAGCAAGTCCCTGCCGCATTCCGCCGATGAGCTGCTGCCGTTGGCCGGGGCTGCCGCCGGGGATGGTTTGTGCGCAGCTGCAGCTGAGGCCGCCGAAGGGATTCGGGCCGACGTCATCCGAATTCGGGTCGGCGCCGGCCCGCGTCGGTGGCGACGCCCCGAGCGCCACGATGGCCGCAGCGCACATCAATGCGTTTGTGAGGTGCGCCAGCGGTTTTCGACGCTGCGGGTGGCGGGTAGACCGCCGCGGCTTTCGTGTGGCCATGGCGATCTCGTTCGGACTCGAGGGGCGTGCACCTCCCGTGACGGTCTGCTCACGGACTCGGCGCATCACCCGGCCACCGGCGAATGCGGAATGAGTGAGACACGCAAACCGACGCGCTGAACCGCACCCTCGGACTCGCGCCCGACCATGCCGCCCAGCGGCAGCTTGGACACGGTGGGGCCGGGGGTCGGCGCTGCGGCCCATCCGCCCGGCATCGCGCTGGAGTGCAACGCCTGCAGCGGCGTGACCGACGAGACGGTGGCGGCCCAACTCGGGGGCACGGACAACGTGCTCAGTGAGCTGGCTTGGCCCACGCCCGCGGCGACGCCGTGACCCAGTCCTGCGATCGGCGGGATATTTCCCAAAGCCCCTGCGGCGCCGGCTCCTCCCATGCTCGCTATTCCGCCGGCGCCCTCGGCCCCCAAGATCGAATCGGCGCCCGCGTAGTCCAGCGCCAGTCCCTGGTAGTCCAAGCCGAGCCCCTGGTAATCCAAATCGAGGCCGTAAAGGTCTATACCGATTCCTCCGGTGTCGGCGATCAGGCCGGCGCCGTCGGCGCCGAACCCGGCCGCCTCTCCGGCCAGCGCGCCCGTACCACCGTCGAGCGCCGGCGCGGCGGCCAGCGTCGAGGCCAGCCCCGTGGCCGCGCCCGCGCCCGTGCTCGCGCTCTTCGTCGCGCCCTTGCCCGAGGCGTTGGTCAGACCCGACAGCGCGCTGAGCGGGGCGGTGGCCCCCGAAGATCCCAGCGAAGCGCCCGTGCCCATCGCCGCCTGTGAGAGTCCCGTGCTCGGGGATGAGCCAGGTGTCGAAAGTCCTTGCAGGGTCTGCGGCACCGAGGAGGCCCATTGCGTCGCCGTTGTGTGCGCGGTAGTGCCCGCGTGGGCCGCTGCGTGCGTGATGGCGCCGAGGTGGCCGGCGGCGACGGTCGAGGTAGCCGTTTGCGGTGGCGGCGATGCCACGGGCGAAAGCGCCGAGGCTGACGCCGAACTGGCGGCGTAACCGTACATCGCAGTCGCGTCTTGGGCCCACATTTCGCTGTACTCGGCCTCGGCGGCCATGATCGCCGGCGTGTTCTGCCCGAAGATGTTGGTCTGGATCAAAGCCAGCAGGCGGACGCGGTTGGCCGCGATCAACGGAGGGGGGACCGTCATGGCGTACGCGGTTTCGAAGGCCGCCGCGGCGGCGGTGGCCTGCGCGGCAGCCTGCTGACATTGCTCGGCGGTCGCCGTCATCCACGCGATATACGGCGTGACCGCGGCCGCCATCGACATCGAGGCCGGCCCCGACCAGGACTCGTCGGTGAGGCTGGCGATCACGGCTTGATAGCTGCCGGCGGCATCAGTCAGCTCGGCCGCCAGTGTCTCCCATCCCCCCGCGGCTGCCAGCAAACTTGCGGGCCCGGGCCCCAAATACATCCGACCAGAGTTGATCTCTGGTGGTAACGCGCCAAAATCCATGCCTATCTCTGTCCCTTGTCAAATCTTTGGGCGGACCTTGCTGATGCCGCGGCGGTCGCACGCGACATCTGGCCAGCAGTCGAAGTTGTGATGAAAAGTCCAAGTCCCCAACGCATCGCGCGAAGCGGGCCCGCATGACCGGCGTTTTCGACGTCGCCGTTCCGCGAGATGGGTGTGGTGGCCACAACGCAGCGCTGAAACAGCCGCGGCGAACCGGTCAGCAGATGCTGAGGGCGCCGGAGCTGGTAGCGGTTAGCGTTTGACCGGCCGCGCGAGGGTGCTACGCGCCGACGAGATGAGCTGCCCGATCAGCAACGGGCGACGCAGAATTGAATCAAAATATTGTGCTCGACAGGGCTGGACGCGGGCGCGCGGGCGGCAGTGTCGATGCGTTGCTGCGACCACATTATCCCCAACGTGGGCGGGGTCGACGAGCCGGACTGCCGTGGGGTGGAAAGTGCGAAAGTGCTTCCACGATCACGCTTTAACGCGATGCTCTTGAACGCCTTGTCGTCATTCACCGTGGAGCCGACGCCGAGGCGACGTACCGGAACCGACTCGTGGTCCGGGTGCACCGGGTTGGAAAGCGGGCTGACCGACGAGGCGGCCACCTCCGGCGGCGCGGCGTTGGCGGCCATTTCGGCTCGCAAAGCCCCGAAACCGAGGACAGCTGCAACGAGGGCCAGCGCAGCAACGATGGCCAACGCAGATTGTCGACGCGACCACCGTGAAAACATTCCAACTCCGAAATTCACAGTGCCACGCACTCTACCAGCCGCGATACAGCACCAGCCAACGCGTCACGTCCAGCAAAACCAAGATCGACAGAGGTTGTCGGCGGGCCACCGCGAATCGGACGGTGGCGTCAGACCATCCGCGGTCCGCCGAAACCCGGAACCGCGCCTACCGGGATCAGCGCGAACGTGATGACGAGAAGGATGAACAATCGCAACGTTTTTGGCGTGGGCCGCTGATCGATCTCTGGCCTGCACGCGGCGAAAAGAAGGAAAACGATCGCGACGTCGAACGCCACGATCGTCAGCCAGCGGGTCCAGTCGAAGCCGGTCAGAAAGACGGGGACGACCAACAACAGGCCGGTGGTTACCCAGGAAGTTCGCGCCCGCAGCGCCTCGGTGAACGCGCGCAACGGTACGCCCGACAGGGCGCTGAGACCCCACAGCGTCACCGCGGCCGCACCGGCACCGAAGACCAATGAGACGGTGAGACCGAGCGCACCGATGTGGCCAACGGTTCGGATCGCGTCCGTGATTCCGTTGTCGTAGTTCGGCATCACGTTGCGGCACACCCAGTCGTGATAGTCGGTTTGACTTGGTTGTTCCGCAAGCACGTAGTGCATCAGCGTCGCCGGTGATGTGACCGTGGCAAAGGGGTTGGGCACCAGGTGGTGCGGCACCGCCGCACACAGTTGAGGGGCGATGTCGTGGCGACCGAACGCCGCCACGGCCGCCGTGGTGAGGACTCCCGGCAGCACGGCCAGGAGCATGCCACGACGCTGGGCGGTCTCCAAAGCTCCACCGAGGACGATGATTGCCAGGAAGGCCCCCAGGGCGAACTGCAGCCCTATCGCCTCGTGCACCAGCGTCAACGTCGCGATGACGGCGCCGTAGGCGGCGCACCATCGCATCGCGACGGCCCGGGATCGTGTGAGCGCCAACGCCGAGCTGAACGCCGCAAGCGCCGCCCCGCCGAACAGGTCCGGCCGAGCCGAGAAGGCCGCGAACGGGACACCGAATGGCAACAACGGCAACAGCGTCGCGACCATCAGTCTTCGTTCAGACGGACGGCGACCGAAGAGCACCACACCGGCAACCGTTGCCAGGCCGCACAAATAGACCACCGTGGACAGCCACCGCAGGCTGAGGGTGGCCGTGAAGTAGTGGCTCGGGGCCAAGCGGACCAGCTCGCCGGCGAGCCCACGGCGGACGAAACCGTGTGTGTAGTCCGCGGTGTAGTACGACATCCAGTACACGTCGAGGGGAACGATCTTGATCGCGAACCACAGCACGGCCGCCGCCCACGCCGCGATGGCGATCGCAATACCCACGTAGAGGCGGCGCGCGCGTTGATTGGCCACGAGGCCGAGGTCCACCATCAAATCCCGTCCGCGTAGGCCGTGGTGGCGGACAGATGCAGGTCGGCCAGCGCGCTACACGCCAGCTCACGCGTGGCCGCGGTGGTGCCTCCGCTCTGGTAGGCGACGATGGTGAGGAATCGGCTGCCGTTGACGGTCCCTGTGCCGCAGAACAATTGGCCGTGCGTGAGCTCGATGCGCGACCGGGTGATGCCCTGCTCGGCCAACCGCATCGAGAACTCTGTGGCGTCGCCTCCGTCGATGCGGCCGACGGCGGCATCGAGGCTGCCCAGGTTGGAGCAACCCACTGGCAGTTGGCCGGACGACATGGCGATGCCTTCGGCGCGACGGACCAGCCATTGTGGCGTGAACGGGATGAGTGGCAATCCGGCGAGCATCTCGTTGGGTTGGTGAGTCAGGGATGTCAGCAGCCCTTTGACATCTGCACGCACCCCGCTCAAATCGCCCGCCACCGCATCGCCGTCGACGGCGAGTGTGATCGAGGTCAGCGCGTTGGCACGGTCGTCACCGACGGCGCGATCGCTGACTGGAAGCACCACCGTCACGGAGTTCCCGTCGGGAAGTACCCTGCCCATCCGGTGCGCCAGGCGCGCGGCGAACGCGACGAACAGCGTGTTGCTGCTTCCGCCGAGGCTGCCCGCGCGTGCGTCCCATGCCGTGGCATCGGTTTGTATAGTCACCGACCCGAATGCATTCTGGCCCTCGCCCATTGGGTCGTGCGGTTGAGGCGCCCACGCGTGGGGCTGAACCCGTCGATCCGACGAGGCCTTGACCAATATCGCCAGAGTCGCGATCAGCGCGCGGATCGCTGCCGGCAGGGCGAGAACCGCGTCGACCAGGTCCTCGCGCATCGCGCGCCACCGGCCACGCGAATTCGGTTGTGGGTAGCCGCGATTGCGCGGTTCTCCCTTGATTGCCTCGGTGATGGCCGCCGCCATGGCGAGCCCGTCGACGACGCAGTGTGACGCTACCAGGGTGACCGCCGCCCCACCGTCGTCCAACGGCAGCACGCCGAGGTGAAACGTCGGGCCGTGCTCGGGGTCGACGCGCACCCGCGCGCGTCTTTCGATCCATGCGCCGATCTCCCGCCGCGGTTGCGGCGGTTCGCGCGCGATGTCCGGTGCGCGGGCGTCGACCACCCACCGATGACGCCCGAACGGCAGCGGGGAACGCTCGATCCGGCGTCCGAGCAGGCCGGCAGCGAGATTGTCTCTAAAGGAACGTAATTCGTCGGTGTTGACGTCGCGGTCATAGACCCACGTGCATTGCACCGTGCTGCCTTGACCGGTGGCGCGCAGCCGCAGAAACGCTGCCTGGTCCAACAGCGCCAGCCTCGTCACTAGCACCCCGCCTCGGCCGCCGCGCGATACCCCCGCACCGCGGCCGGCGCGAACACCGCGACCAGGACGCCGGCCCACAGGCCCGCCTGCCACAGCGGCGAGAGCACGGGCCCGCCCTCTGCGAGCGCGCGCATCGCCTCGATCGTCGGCGATATGGGTGAAAAACGCACCACCGGTTGCAGCCAGCCGGGAAACACCCCGGCAGGCGCGACGCCGGTGTTGAGGAACAGCAGCAGCACGCAGCCCGCACCCAACCAGGTCACCATCGCTTTGCCGTCCGCGCGGGCGGCGATCGCGATGACCAACGTCGCCATCCCGGCCGAAATCGCCACGGGCACGAGCACAAAGGCCAGCGCCGCGATCCAGCCGTAGCTGAATCGCAGACCCAGGGCGATGCCGAAAATAGTGAGCACAACGGCCGACGCAGTGGTGCGGGCGGCCTCGGCGACCAGCCGGCCCGCCACCGTGCTGGCCCGATGAACGGGCTGCACCCACAGCCTCGTCAGCACGCCCGACTCCCGTTCCGCCGGCAAAGCCAAACCCGCGCCCAGGGTTCCGAACACGGCGCCGACCACCGCACACATGGGGACCAGGCCGTACAGGCTGTCGTGCCCCGTGACGGCCAGAACGGCTTTGCCGATCAGCAACTTGTACACGATGAGCAGGAAGGTCGGGAACAACAGCGCCTGCACCGCGACGATCGGGTCGCGCCGCCAACGGCGCAGGAGCCGCCCCGCCTCCGAAACGCTGTGGCTGACGAAGGCCGCCCATGACGGTGTACACGGAACCCCTTGCGGTGCAGGGGTGGTCGCCGCCTCGACGTCCTGCTCCGCAGACGCATCGGGCGTCTCGCCGGCGTCCCGAAGTGGAACCCGGACGGCTCGGGGTGCGCGAAAACGCCCTGCGGCCGCGCGCCTCTGCATCCGCACCGCCAGAACGCCGAAAAGCGTCAGCAGCCCCACGCACCACGCCGATGCCAGCGCCAGATCCCTGCCCGTTACGTGACCGGCCGCCAGTCCGCGCAAGGTGTCGGTGACCCGGGAGACGGGCTGGTGGCGGACGAACGGGCCCAGCCATGCCGGAAACGATTCCGCGGGAGCAATACCCGTGGATAACAGAACCAGGACGAGTTGGGGCAGCAACAGCAATTGGCTTGACGATTCGACGGAGCCGACTCGCGAGCCCAGCGCGTCGGCGCCGAGGCACACCGCCATCGCGAACGCCACGACGATGATCACGAACAAGCTCGTGTCGCCTACTCCGCCGGCCATCCGGAAGCCGAACGACCACCCGACGGCAATGGCGGCGGCGAGCGCGATGACCGAGCGTATCAAGCAGTAGAGCATCCGCGCGGCCAGCGGCACCCCCGCGGGAACGGGCAGAGTTTTAAGGCGAGACCCGAAGCCGGACAGTCGGTCTCGTGCGGCACGGTCGGCGGTGGTCATTGCGCCGAAGAGCATCGCCTGCACGATGACCACGGGAAGAACATATTGCGGGTAGGTCATCGACCCGGTATGGATGAGACTGCCCAACACCAAGGTGAACCCCAGGAAGCAACCCACGGGCGCCAGCGCCGCGAACAGGAGGTCGGCATCGCGCCGGGAGCCCGACAGTGTGCGCAAGGTGAGCGCCGCCAGGGCACTCATGCCGAGGCCTCCGGCGGCGGCACGGAATCCGCATCACGCATCGGTGTTCAGCCCGGCGTCGGCCACCCGGGTGAACTCGGCGCGCATTGTCTCGACGTAACGCGAGACGGACCTGTGGGCGGCGTCGGTGCCCGGGTAGGCGACCACCAACTGTGTTTTGTCGTGCATGCGATTGACCCACATGCACACCGTCTCCGACAGTCGGTTGTCGCCCCACACACCGGCACGCAGGCCGTCGAAGTAGTCGCCGAAGGGCAACTTGCGAATGTCGATGTAGGACAGCATCGGGACCGGGCGGTCCGGAACCTCGATGGGTCCTGCTGATCCGTCGGGCGACTCGAGCAGGTGGTAGTAGGGCACGGCGCCCAGGGCCGTGTTCGCGTCGAACGATGCCTGGGCGGCATTGACAACCTCGTCGAAGGAGGCCCCGGCGGTCGGGATTGCCAACGGGACGAAACTGGCCAACCATCCGACCGCGGTGGCGTGGGCGGGATCGCGCCGGTTATCGAACGGCGTGAGGCCGAAATATGTTGCAGCGCCGGTCAATCGATGTTCGGCCAAGGCGGCGCAGGCGAACACGCCACCGCTGAAACGCGCCCCCGCAGCGCGGCAGGCCGCCTCGAACCGTCGGCCCTGGTCGTCATCGATGAGGTCGAACACCTCGATGGCCCCCGGCGTATCCGCGGCCGCCTCGCCCAGTTCCAGTGGAAATTTCGGTAGTGCCCCGTTGTTCGCCGCGAGAAAGGCTCGCCACGAACGGATCTCAGGCGACTCTTCGTTCAGGGTCCTGGTGTACGCGTGCTGATTCGCGCTGTATTCGCGATGGCTTGCGGCGGGCGCCAGCGGATTCTGGGCCTGCTGCAGCGCGCTGAAGTACATCGTCTGGATGTCGAGGAAGATCACGCCGGCCGACATACCGTCGGCGCGGAGGTGGTCTACGGCGATATAGACGGTGAAACGATCGTCGCCCTGGATGACGCCGAAGGTGAAGCAATCCCATTGCAGTGGATCGGGCGTATCGAGAAGCAGCTTGCGGATCTGCGGCGGACCCATCCTTCCGAGATCCGTTGGCGCCAAGGTGATGACCTCCGGGTCGGCAATGACGTAGCGAAGGACCTCGTCGTCGTCGCCGAAGGCGAACCGGTCGTGATAGGTGTCGTGTCGCCGCAGATGCGTATTCACCGCGTACGTCATCGCATCGATATCGCAGACACCGCTGATTTCCCAGGCCCCGATGCACAACCGTGGGATATCGCGGCCGCGGCTGACCTGGCGCCGGTAGTATCGAAGATGCTGCGACTGCTGATAACTCACCGGCGCCGGATGGTATTGCGCTTCGGCCGCGCGCCGATAGGTGGTCGCGGTGGGATACCAGGATACGACGGTGCCCTCGGCCGTCCAGTCCTCAACCGTTCCCAAGAACATGCGCTACCTTTCGTCCGTCAGCTGGTGACGCCAGTTCGGATGACCTTAACGGCACCGCGCATGAGTTGCTGAACAAGTTGAGGGCCCGAAGAGACCCGCTAGGCGGGCCCGGCGACTGCCGCACCGCCGGACGCGCCGGCCAATGCGCACGAGAGATTAATTTCACCGTGGTGTGAGTTGACGACCCGCATGTTGTCAAGCGGCGCAAAGTGATGACTCGCCGGCGTACCCGCGGCGCAATCATAGAATTCCCCTCTCGGGCCCGAGCAATCTCTCAGGAACTTCTGACAACCCATCGCGTGCCCGTGTGAGGTGGTCGACGACAGCGAGTCATTTAAATCGCGCGCGGTTAACGGAGAACTGTTGCCCGAACAAGCATTTATCTCGACGCGATGACCCAATCTGTCGATTCCCACCCACAGAGCGGCGCTGTCTTGGCAAGGCCACCCGAGACGATGCTGGGCCTGCCGAAACGGCGCCTCGGTTACCATATCGTGATGTATGGCCGTATTGGAATAGTGTCAGCGGAACCTTTCTCGCGTCGATGAGCCGGGCAAACAATCAGGCCATCCCCAAAAGCGCCGCGGCACTGCATCACACGCTCCTGCCAATACGAAGCCGCGCACGGGATTCGGTGGGATTCTCGACGTCGGTAGCAAACTGCGGTCGGCACATCTGAGAACGCGTCGTTCCTCTTTGGTCCGCAAGGGATTCAACGAATCCGAGTTTGTTGAAGTCGAAGACCCTCTCGTCTTTTGGCAGCGCACTGACACTTCGACGGCGCCCATTGACGCCGGGTTACGCGCAGACAAACCGCCGCAGATCATCGATGATGGGTTGGACAACCCGTCGTTCCCTCCCGCGAGATTCGTACAGAAGGGACGCCGACGATGCCCGATGAGCTCCGGGGACCGGCCAGGCTCTTCGATGCCCTGACCACCAAGGGCACCGCGTTCACCGAGGACGAGCGCCGACGATTGGGCCTGATGGGTCTGCTGCCGACGACGGTGAAGACCCTCGAGCAACAAGCCGAGCATTGCTGGCACGAATTCTCCACTCGCCGCGATGATCTGGACAAGCACATCTACCTGCGGGCGCTGCAGGACCGCAACGAGACCTTGTTCTACCGGGTCTTGCTCGACCACATCCCCGAGGCTCTGCCTATCGTCTACACACCCACCGTGGGGGAGGCCTGTCAACGCTTCAGTGAGATCTATCGGCGGCCCCGGGGGCTGTTCGTGTCGTACGCCGAGAGGGACTGCCTCGACGAGGTGCTGAACAATCGGCCCCAGCGCGAGGTCGACGTGATCGTGGTGACCGATGGGCAGCGGATCCTCGGCCTGGGCGATCAGGGCATCGGCGGCATGGGTATCCCGATCGGAAAGCTGTCCCTCTACACCCTCATTGGCGGTATCGACCCCGCTCGCACGCTCCCGATCGTGCTCGATGTGGGAACCGACAACAGCGAACTGCTCGATGACCCGCGGTATCTGGGATGGCGGCACCGGCGAGTCGACGACGACGATTACTACGCATTCGTCGACAAGTTCGTCGCCGCGGTGCGCAGGCAGCTGCCCAATGTGCTGCTGCAGTGGGAGGACTTCGCAACGACACATGCGTTGCCGATCCTCGCCCGCTACCGCGACGAACTCCTGACCTTCAACGACGACATCCAGGGGACCGCCGCCGTCACCGTCGGAGCGCTGCACGGCGCCGCCAAGGTCGCGGGCCGCCCCCTGTCGCAGCAACAGGTCGTCATGCTCGGCGCCGGCTCGGCCGGCATCGGCGTGCTCGACATGATTCGCCGTCAGATGGTGAACGAGGGGTTGTCCGAAGAGGCTGCCTCGGAGCGCATCTGGGTCGTCGACGTGGACGGGCTTCTCAGCGATGACCGCACCGACCTCTCCGACGCGCAGCGTGGGTTCGCCCAGCCAGCGGCCCGGGTGGCGGCCTGGGGCGTGTCCGGGCGCGCCCGGCTCGCCGATGTGGTCCACCATGTCGACGTCGGTGTGCTGGTCGGCCTGTCCACCGCCGCGGGCGCGTTCACCGAAGCCATCGTGCGCGAACTCGCCGACAAGACCGACCGACCGATCGTCTTCCCGCTGTCCAATCCGACGAGCCGTGCCGAGGCGCACCCGGCGGAACTGGATCAGTGGACCGACGGGCGCGCCCTGATCGCCACCGGATCGCCGTTTGCGCCACTGCACCGCGGTGGGTTGGAACACACTGTCGCCCAATGCAACAACGTCTATATCTTCCCCGCGATGGGTTTGGCCGTGATAGCGGCCCAGGCGACCCGCGTCACCGACGAGATGATGCGCGTCGCCGCGGAGACCTTGGGCGAGGCGTCGCCCGCCCTCACGGATCCCGGCCAGCCGTTGCTGCCCGCGTGGTCGGATGTGCCCGATGTCTCCGTCGCCATCGCGCACGCCGTCGCCGTGCAGGCCGTGGCGGACGGGGTCGCCCCCGCGCGCAGCGACGCCGAACTCTCCGAACGCATCGCCGAGGTGCGTTGGCGCCCGGAGTATCCCGCGGCAGCGAGCCCGTGAACACCGGTTGTCAATAGACATCGCGCACATACCGGTGATCCTTGATCAGCTCGTTGACGTACGCGTGAGCGGCCTCGGCCTCCATCCGGCCGGCGCGG
This sequence comes from Mycobacterium sp. NTMscope_MAC_269, assembly GCF_976985695.1. Taxonomy (NCBI): domain Bacteria; kingdom Bacillati; phylum Actinomycetota; class Actinomycetes; order Mycobacteriales; family Mycobacteriaceae; genus Mycobacterium; species Mycobacterium sp. NTMscope_MAC_269. The sequence continues at coordinate 2,445,257 of NZ_OZ335668.1, read as the reverse complement.
GCCACGAGGGCGCGCAGCGTCTCGTCGACATCCTTGGCCATTCGCTCGGCGTCGCCGCACACGTACACGTGCGCACCCTCCTGGAGCCAGCCGAAGACTTCGTCGGCATTTGCCCACATGCTGTGCTGCACATACTGTTTGACGGCGTGGCTGTCTCGGTCGCGAGAAAATGCCAGGTCGAGTCGGGTGAGCACGCCCGATTCGCCGAAGCCGTGCAGTTCGTCGGCGTAAAGGAAGTCCGTGGCCCTATTCCGCGCGCCGAAGAACAGCCACGCGCGGCCCGGCGCTCGGGTGGCCTGGCGTTCCTGCAGAAAGCCGCGGAACGGCGCGATGCCCGTCCCCGGACCAACCATGATGATCGGGACGTCAGCGCCTGGCAGGCGGAAAAAGTGATTCGGTCGCAGGTGCACGCGTGCCGTCTCGCAGCGGTCGGCCAGGAAGGTCGAGGCTACTCCGCCGTACCGGCGATTGCGGGCGGTGTACCGGACCGTCGCCACCGTCAAGTGCACCCGATCGGGATGGGCCAGGGGGCTCGATGCGATCGAGTAGTCACGGAACTGCAAGGGGCGCAGGGTATCCACCAGTTCATCGACACTGAGCTCGCCCAGCCTGATCAGGTCGAGCACGTCTCTGCCATACAACCACGAACCCGGCTTCACGGCGCCGTCACCAGCGAGGGCGGCGACCGCGTCGGCGTCGCTGGCGCGCGATGCCACCAGCGCCTGCAGCGCCCGCGACGGCGTCCGGATATCGAGACGCTGGGCCAACAGGACGCCGAGTGGCTCGTCGTAGCCGGAGACCTCGTCGCCGGGGCCCACATCGAGTTCGGCGAGCACTTCGTCGACCAAGTCGGGATCGTTGGTGACATGCACGGCAATCGAATCGCCTGCGCTGTAGGTGATTCCGGCACCGGTGAGGTCCAACTCGTAATGGCGAACCTCCTTCTCCGATCCGGGCGCGCTGAGCAGCCGGTTGACCACTATCGGCGCGTCGAAACGGTGCGGGCGATCCCGGCTCGGCGGGGGAGGCTCGGGTAGCGTCGCCTCCGCCGCCGTCACGGCAACTGGTGCGGCTGGAGCGTGGTCGGCGACCAGCAACTTGACCAGGTCGGTCGTCCATGCCCTTGCGAGTTGTTCGTAGGCGCCGTCCACATCGACACGCGGGGTCAGCCTGATCGCTCCCAGCGTTTCCAGGCGCTCGTCGAGGAGACGGCCCGCGTTGCAAAAAAGCTCGTAGCTGCTGTCGCCGAGGGCGAACACGGCGAACTTCAAATGGTCGAGCCGGTCGGCGGTTTCGGCGCTGAGTGCCTCCCAGAACAGCGCTGCGCTATCCGGGAACTCGCCTTCGCCGAAGGTCGAGGTGACCACGATGAAATGGCTCGCCGATTGCAGGTCGGCGATGTCGACCTGGTTGAGCTCAATGGCTTCCGATTTGATGCCCACGGCTTGCTGGACGGCCTCGGCGAATGACATGGCCGCGTCCTCGGCGTTACCCATGTCGGTGCCGTAACCCACGATCAACGAGAACTTCGGTTGGGCGGTCATGGTCGCTTCCTCTGTGTGCGCGGACCTGTGTCGCGGGCCGGGCGGGGACGCGGGCCCTAGCCCAGTGCATTAGGGTAGCCTAACCTAATCACAATCGGGAGGTTGTCCGCATGCGCACCGCGATTCACCATCCGCTGATAGCGGGGATGGACATCCGCCGGGAGCTGCCGGTGCATGAATCCAGCCGTCGCCTGCGCGCCCTGTTTCCCGCGTGCCCGTTGGTGTATGGCATCGCCGTGCTCGACGATGTCGCGCGACATCGCTGGTGGTGCCTCGATTCGACGCGGACCGACATCGTGTTGCAAGCGATGTTCGACGAAGCCGCGGGCACCATCGGTCCCCACGCCGCCGCGCGGCAGTTGGTGGCCAGCCTCATCCACGAGGTCATCGGGCGAATGCTGCCGCTGGTGCTGCTGGAGGGAAGAGCGTGGGACGTGGGCGTGGAGAATCTTTGGTTGCACCGCGATCGAGACGGTGGGATCGATTGGGCCGCCGTGGTGGATCCCACCCTGCGCGTGCTGCCCGACGATCCCTGCGTGGCCGCGCCCCGTGGCGACGCCTTGGGGTGGCGCTCGCGCCGGGAGAGCGTACTCACGGTGCCGAACGAAGCGGCGCTGGCGATTTGGGTAGCGCATCGCTGCCACCGAAGCCTGACGCGGCTGTTCGACTCGGTGTACGCAATCAGCAACGGCGTCGTCGCGGTCGCGGCGATGTGGCACATCGTGGGCTCGGCGATCATCGGGATCGCCGCCCAACTTCCACGCCCGGCCTCCGTCGACGACCACGTGATCACCCGCCGGAGCCAAGCCATCCTCGACGCAATGGTGGGATTCGGGCTACCGGTACGCCGATCACGCTGTGGCGCAGCACCTTTGCTGACTACGCGTGTCGGCTCGAACTGATAGGCACAGTCGCGACCCGCAGTCCCGCGGTGTGAACATGAACACTATTTTGCGCGGTTACCGGCGGCGGGGGAGGGCGGCGGCTTGTGGCAGACCCAAAAGTGCCAGCGCAGCAGCATCATTGAGCGAGGCGCTCCGCGGTCAAAGGCGCTGGGCGCACCCGTTGATACAGGATTAAGAATCGGGAGCGCGTGGTACGCGGAGGACCGTGTCCCGGGGCGGACGGATGGCCGCCCCACGATCCCAGGGGAGCTGAATGGATTTCGCGGTGCTGCCGCCGGAGGTCAACTCCGGACGCATGTACGCGGGCCCCGGCTCGGGATCGATGCTGGCGGCGGCGACGGCATGGGATCAGCTGGCCAACGAGCTGCACGCCACGGCGGCCAGCATCGAATCGGTGATCTCGGGGCTGACCAGCGAGCCGTGGCAGGGGCCGACGGCCGCGACGGCGGCCGCGGCGGCCGCACCGCACATGGCATGGCTGAGCGCCACCGCCGAGCAGGCTACGCAGGCCGGTGCCCAAGCCAAAGCGGCTGCGGCGGCCTACGAATCGGCCCACGCGATGACCGTGCCGCCACCAGAGATTGCGGCGAACCGTTCCCAGCTGACGTCACTGGTCGCCACCAACTATCTGGGCCAGAACATGCCGGCGATCGCGGCCACCGAAGTCGCCTACAGCGAGATGTGGGCCCAGGACGTCGCCGCGATGTATGGCTACGCCGGTGCCTCGCGAGCGGCCTCGCAGGTCACGCCCTTCACCCCGCCGCGGCAAACCACCAACCAGGGCGGACTTTCCGCGCAGAGCGGCGCCGTCGCCCAGGCCGCCGGCACCTCGGCCGGACAGGCGCAGTCGGGATTGCCGACCAGCAGCGCGATGTCCGCGGTGCCGAATGCGCTACAAAGCCTGACGTCGTCCGGGGGTCTCAACGACTTCTCGAGCTTCATGAATCCCTACAACCTGGTCTCGCTCGGCTCCGGGTTTTTGGGAGACGGTGTTGGGCTGATCGGGGTATCGGGTGCCGCGGGGTTTATTTCTGAGGCGGAACACGAACTTGCCGAGTCGGGTGCCAATGTGAAGACAACGGCGGCGCCGGACAAGGTGGGCAATCCGGCGGTGTCGCGCGCGCCGGGAGCGGCGACGACGGTGTCGGCCGGGATGGGTCGCGCGCCCTCGCTGGGCGGCTTGTCGGTGCCGCAGGGATGGTCCACAGCGGCCCCCGAATTGCGCCTCACCGGGTTCGAGGCGCCCAACGCCATCCCGGCGAGCCGCCCTGGCCCTGGACTGTTCGGCCAGATGCCCTTGTTGGGCGGTGCGCCGTTGATGGCCATGCCCGGGCGCGCAGATTCCAGGGATCGCCGCCCAGCGGACAAGGACCACGCTGCCGGCCATCAAGCGCCCGCGGCGGCTCTGCAAGAGCGCGGCCAGGTCAGACGCGCCGGATCGGCTGCGGAGTTGCGTGAGATCACCGACGTGCTAGGCAAACTCGCCGAACTGCGCGCCAGCGGAGCGTTGACGGACACGGAATTCACCGAACAGAAGCGACGACTTCTCGGCGCGCGCTAGCGGTGGTACTCGGCCATCTAGTCGGTCGCCACGTGCGGCGGGTCGTAGACGACGAGGAACACAAGGTCGTCTGCGCCCGTGTTGGCGAGACTGTGCACGACGTTGGCCGGGACCTTGACGAAGGTGCCCGGCTCGGTTTCCCAGAACTGGCCGCCTAACTGCACGCGGCCGGTGCCGCTGAAAAAGTAAAAGGCGTGGTTGTAGTCGTGGTGATGCGCCGAGGATCCGCCGCCGGGACCGAACTTCGTCATTTGCGCACTGAACATCCTGGAGTACGCGGCGCCGACCAACTCGTCACTGATCCAGAAGTTGGGACCCAGATCGGTCTCGTGCCAGACGATCTCGTCCGGTGCGAAGACATTCTGTAACACGGTGTGGCTCATGATGATCCTCTTTCTGGTTAGAGCCTCGGCGCCAAGCGGCGTCACGCGGCGATGCTGCCGCCGCCGTCGGCGCGAATGATCTGACCGGTGATATAGCCGGCGTCCCGGTCCAGCAGAGCGCAGATAGCGTGCGCGATCTCCCGCGGTGTGCCAAGCCGGCGCAGCGGAATGGTTTGCAGGAGACGGGCTTCGCGCTCGGAACCGGCCGGACTGAGCTCGCGATACATCTCGGTTTCGATGGGTCCGGGTGCCACCGCGTTGACAGTGATCCCGGACTGCGCGAGCTCGCCTGCCCAGATCCGCGTGCACGCTTCGAGCGCCGCCTTGGTCGCGGCGTAGGGCGTACGCTCCGCGGTGCCCAGCGTCGTCATGCTGGTGACGTTGACGATGCGCCCCCACCCCGCGGCCAGCATCCCGGGCAGCGCCGCTTGGACGACCTGCACGGCGGTCCGGACGTTCAGGTCGTAGGTGGTGAACAGGTCATCCAGATCGATCGAGCCGATCCGACCGAACCGTGCCACGGCGACATTGTTGATCACGGCGTCGACGCGTCCATCCCGCAGGACTCGCTGGAGTGCCGCGTCGGTGGCTATCTGGTCGGTGAGGTCCACTGCGTAGAACTCACCCGGGAAGCCGTCCGGACGGGTGCGCGCGAGGCCGACCGGTTCGTCGCCGGACGCCGCGAGACGGTCGGAGACCGCGCGCCCGATGCCCTTCGACGCCCCGGTGATCAGTACCCGCTTTGCGGTCATAGTGGCCCTCCTTCAAGTCGCCTTTGTATGATTACTCAAACGTTTTGGAAGTCCAAGAGTGCATAACGTTATTGATATGTCTGATGGCCTTGGCCTTATGGAGGATCGATGACGACGTTGTCGCAGCTCACGACGTTCGTCGCGGTGGTCGACCAGGGTGGCTTCACCGCGGCCGCCCACCGGCTGGGGCTGTCGCAGCCGGCTGTCAGTCGCACCGTCGCCACACTCGAAAAGGAATTGGGGTTGCCGCTTTTCCTTCGCCGCCGCGACGGCCTCGCGCTGACCGAAGCCGGAACCGTTGCGGTGACGCACGCGCGAGAGGCGGTGCGGCAGCTGACGTTGATGCGCACCGAGGTCGCCGGATTGGCGGGCGACATCACCGGGACGCTGAGCCTGGCCAGCCTGCCGACCGCGACGGCCACGCTCGTGGCGCCGCAGCTCCGGACGTTCGCCCAGCGGCATCCGGCCGTCACCATCCGGTTGCTCGAGGGCAGCGGGCAAGAAATATTGGATTGGCTCGATCAAGGCGCCGCCGAAGCCGGCGTGGTGAGCTTGCCGAGCAAGGGCCTCAACGTGGCGTCCCTTGGCGTGCAAGAGATGGTCGCGGTGGTGCCGGCCGACAACAGGCTGGCATCCCAGGACACGATCACCTACGCCGACCTGGCCACGGAGCCTTTTGTTCGCGGAACCGGCGGCTGCGCCGACGTGTTCATGCCGATTGCGCGGCGGCAGGGGATCGAATTCGACCTTGCCTTCGAAGCGCGCGAGATCGGGGCGACACTCGAAATCGTGCGAGCCGGGCTCGGGGTGAGCATTCTGCCCAGCGCCGGCCTGCCCGATCTGCCCGGTGTCGTGGTGCGGCCGCTGGTGCCCCGCACGGTGCGACGTCTGGGCGTCGCGGTCTCCGCGAGTGCGTCCGCGCCCGCGCGGGCGTTCCTCGAGCAGATCGCCGCACTCGACCTGGATTAGGTGCGGCGACAACGGCTTTGCGCCCACGCCTGATTGCGCGCCGACCTGTGTCCCCTCGCGCGCCGTGGCGGGCTGTCAACCGCCCGGATCCCACATGGTATGTTCGCCCACGTGAACATCGGCGTGCGCGCCTATTGGCGCTTTATCGTGGCTCCGGGTGGAGTCGGCGATGGGGCGTCTGGTTGACGCACCCGCACGACTGAGACCCGGAGCCCAGCAGTGACCACAAGGTCGCTGCTTTTCGCTTTTCAGGGCATCGGGAACCAGCGGGCGTGCCCTGGCAGCCAACACAGAAAGACACACCCACCATGTCCCTGACCGACTTCCCCACAGCTGTCGACACGTCCGACCATCGGATCGTCTCGTTTCGCGAACTCTCGGCTCCCGCCGCGATCCGCACCGAACTTCCGCTGACCCCGGCGCGCGCGCAGGCCGTCCAGCGCGACCGCGACGAGGTATCGGCAATCCTGGCCGGCCACGACGACCGACTGCTCATCGTGGTCGGCCCCTGTTCGGTGCACGATCCCGTCGCCGCGCTCGATTACGCGCGCCGGCTCGCCCCGCTCGCCGCCCAGTACGCCGAGCGGCTGAAGATCGTGATGCGCGTCTACTTCGAAAAGCCGCGCACCACCGTCGGCTGGAAGGGCCTGATCAACGACCCGGCCATGGACGGCAGCTTCGACGTGGAGCGCGGCATCCGCACCGCGCGAGGGCTGCTGCTCGACATCATCGACGTCGGCCTCCCCGTGGGCTGCGAATTCTTGGAGCCCACCAGCCCGCAGTACATCGCCGACGCCGTCGCCTGGGGCGCCATCGGCGCCCGGACCACCGAATCGCAGGTGCATCGTCAGTTGGCGTCGGGGCTGTCGATGCCGATCGGATTCAAGAACGGCACCGACGGCAACATCCAGGTCGCCATCGACGGCGTCAAAGCCGCTGCGGCAGCGCACCATTTCTTCGGAACCGACGATGTGGGCCGCGCGGCCGTCGTCGAGACCATGGGCAACCCCGACTGCCACGTGATCCTGCGGGGTGGTACCGCAGGCCCGAATTACGATGCGGCCTCGGTGGTCGCGGCCATCGAACGGTTGGGCAAGGCCGGACTGTCCGAGCGAGTCATGATCGATTGTTCACACGCCAACTCCGCCAAAGATCACGTGCGACAGGCCGAGGTCACCGCCGAGGTGACCGCGCGCATCGCGGCGGGCGAGCGCGGTATCGCCGGCCTGATGCTGGAAAGCTTCCTGGTGGCCGGCGCCCAATCGCTCAGTGGCGAACTGACATACGGCCAATCCGTCACCGATGCCTGCATGGACTTCGCGACCACGGCGCGGTTGCTGGCGGAGCTGCACGCGGCGCTGGGCTGAGCGCGGGTAGCGCTCCGCACGGCGTGCTGATTACCTCGCCGAAACCTGGCCTGCGATCGCCTTTTTGTCGATCTTGCCGATCGGCGTGGTGGGCAGCGTGGCCATCGGAATCAGGACGTCGGGGCGCGCGTGCGCGGCCACGCCACGTTCGTCGAGGTAGCCGTTCAGCTCGGCAAGTGAAAGCACGGGCCCCTTGAAAACTACCGCGGCGCAGATCTTTTCGCCGAGATACGGGTCGGGCAGCGCCACCGCGGCCGCCGAGAAGATCGCCGGGTGGCTGTGCATCTGCTCCTCGAGGTCTGCCGCGGAGATGGTTTCGCCGCCGCGGCAGATGACGTCTTTGACGCGGCCGGTGACCACCACGTAGCCGTCGTCGCTGATCCGGACCAGGTCACCGCTGCGGAAGAAGCCGTCGGGGTCGAAGCAGCGCTCGTTGTCGCGCTCGGCGCGAAAGTAGCCGTTGAACGTGTAGGGTCCGCGGACCAGCAGCTCGCCTTCCTTACCCGGGGGCACCGGCGCACCGGCCGCATCGACCACGCGCAATTCGTCGGCGCCAGACAATGGGCGTCCCTGTGTGTGCTCGGTGAGTGCGGACGGATCATCCAGGCGCGTGTAGTTCAACAGCCCCTCGGCCATCCCGAACACCTGCTGCAGGCCCGGCGTCAAGGCGGTGCGCACCAAGCGGGCATCCTCGGGCTCCAGCTTGGCGCCACCGACCTGCAAGAGCCGCAAGGTCTTTGGAGTCACCGGTTCCCACTCGCAGGCCTGCGCCCACAGTTTCGCCAGGGCCGGCACCAGGGCGGTGACCGTGACGCCGTGGCGGTCGATGGCGTCAAAGGCCGCCTCGGGGCTGGGATCGGTGCCGAACACGGTGGTGGCGCCCACCGTCATCGCGCCGAGCAGACCGGGGCAGGAGAGCGGAAAATTGTGGCCGGCCGACAACACCGCCAGATACACGTCGTCGCGGGTGAGCCGGCACAGTTCGGCGCTGGCCGTCGCGTTGAACACATAGTCGTCGTGGGTGCGGGGGATGAGCTTGGGTGTGCCCGTGGTGCCACCGGAAACCAGAAGCAGCGCGGGCGATCCCGGGTCGCCCGGCGAGCGCGGCGGGCCGGCGGGCGCGTGTTCACACAGCTGCGCCCATGAGGTGAACGGCCCGGGGTCGCCGTGGACGACGACGTGCTGGAGCGTCCGGTGTTCCTCGATGAGTCCGAGCGCCATCGTTCGGTAGTCGAAACCGGCTGCCGTATCGGCGATCAGCAGCCCGGTGGCCCCGCTGACCGCGGCAAAATGCCCGAGCTCGGCGGCCCGATGTCCCGGCAGGCACATGACCGGGATCGCTCCCGCCCGCAGCAGCCCGAACAACGCCACCGCGAACTGGCAGCTGTTCGGCAACTGCAACAGCACCCGGTCGCCCGGTGCGATACCCAGTGCCCGCAGCCCCCCGGCGGCGCGGTTAGCCTGGTCGTCGAGGTCCGCATAACTGGAGCCGGTACCGCCCACGGCGTCGCGCACGGCGATTCGGTCGGGCCACTGCCGGGCCGCGTCGGTCAGGATCGTGTCCAGCGTCCGTCCCGTCCAGTAGCCGGCCGCCCGGTAGGCGGCGGCGCGATTCGCGGGGAACGGCACGAACCCGTCGAGGACTGCGGCCGGCGGCGTTGTGTTCGGGGTCATGGCTCCTTAGGCGGGGGCTTAGTAGCGGGGATGCAGGGAGTAAGGATAGGGTAACCAAAAAATTAGGGCAGCCTGTGCTAATTCAGGGAGGGTCTGTGGTGCACGCCCCGGCACGCTCGGAGGACATCCGGGCGGAGGTGGCCGAACTGCTCGGCGTCGACGTCGAGGCAGTTCAGCCGAGTAGCAACCTCATCGGTCAGGGCCTGGACTCGATACGGATCATGACCCTGGCCGGGCGCTGGCGCCGCCAGGGCGTTGCCGTCGACTTCGCCACGCTGGCCGAAACGCCGACCATCGAGGCCTGGGCGCAATTGGTCACCGCCGCCGAGCCGAGCGCCGATCGTCCGGCCGGGCCCGCCGATGTGCCCGCGGATGCGCAGCGGACCGGGGAGGACGAGCCCTTTGCGCTGGCCCCGATGCAGCACGCGATGTGGGTCGGCCGCCAAGACAACCAGCAGCTCGGCGGCGTCGCGGGGCACCTCTACGTCGAATTCGACGGCGGAGCGATCGATCCCGAACGCCTGCGCACGGCGGCCACGGCGTTGGCGCGGCGCCATCCGATGCTGCGGGTGCGGTTCTCGCCCGACGGCACCCAGCGCATCGCCCCGGCCGACGAGTGCGGCGCCTTCGCAGTCCACGTCGAGGACCTGCGCGAGCGCGGCACCGACGAGGTCGATCAGCGCCTCGCCGCCATCCGCGCCGCCAAATCACACCAGCAGCTCGACAACGCCGTGTTCGAGCTGGCGGTGACGCTGCTACCGGACCAGCGGTCCCGGCTCCACGTCGACCTGGACATGCAGGCCGCCGACGCGATGAGCTATCGCACCCTGATGGCCGACCTGGCGGCGCTCTACCGCGGCCGCGAGTTGCCCGAACTGAACTACACCTACCGGCAGTACCGCCAAGCCATCGAGGCCGACGACGCACAGCCGCAACCGGCCCGCGACGCCGACCGCGCCTGGTGGGCACAGCGCCTTCCGGAGCTGCCGGACCCGCCCGCCTTGCCGACCACCCGGGGCCTCGGCTCGAATCAGAGCACCCGGCGCTGGCACTGGCTGGACCCGCAGACCCGCGACGCGCTCTTCGCCCGCGCCCAGGCGCGGGGATTCACCCCGGCGATGGCGCTGGCCGCGGGGTTCGCCAACACCCTGGCCCGCTGGTCGACCACGTCGCGCTTTCTGCTCAACGTCCCGCTGTTCGGGCGCCAGGCGCTGCACCCCGACGTCGACTCGCTGGTCGGTGACTTCACCTCCTCGCTGCTGCTCGACGTCGACCTCGTCGGCGCGGACACCGCGGCCGCGCGGGCGCATGTGGTGCAGGACGCGATGCGCACGGCGGCGGCCCATTCGGCCTACCCGGGGCTCTCGGTGCTGCGCGACCTCAGCCGTCATCGCGGCACCCAGGTGCTCGCGCCCGTCGTCTTCACCAGTGCGCTCGGACTCGGCGAGCTGTTCAGCTCCGAAGTGACCGGCCAATTCGGCGCACCGGGATGGATCATCTCCCAGGGGCCGCAGGTGCTGCTCGACGCGCAGGTCACCGAGTTCGACGGCGGCGTCCTGGTGAATTGGGATGTGCGCGAAGGCATCTTCCCCGCCGGGGTCATCGACGCGATGTTCGCCTACCACATCGACGAGCTGCTGCGGCTGGCCTCCGCCGACGACGCGTGGGATGCGCTGGGCCCCTCGGCGCTGCCCGAGGCTCAGCGCGCGGTGCGTGAGGCGGTCAACGGTCGCACTGCCGAGCCCAGCGGAGAAGCCTTGCACGACGGGTTCTTTCGGCGGGCCGAGCGGCAGCCCGATGCGCCGGCGGTCTTCGCGAGTTCGGGTGACCTCAGCTACGCGCGGCTGCGCGACCAGGCGCTGGCCGTGGCGGCGTCGTTGCGTGCGGCCGGCGTCACCGCCGGCGACACCATCGCGGTGATGGGCCCCAAAACCGCGGAGCAGATTCCGGCGCTGCTGGGCATCCTGTCCGTCGGCGCCGTCTACCTGCCGATCGGCGTCGACCAGCCGCGCGACCGCGCCGAGCGCATCCTCGAATCCGGGGGGGTGCGCCTGGCGGTGGTGTGCGGCGGGCAACGGCTGTCCATGCCGGTGCCCGAGGTGCTGCTCGCCGACGTCCTTCGCGACGCCCCCGCGGATGCCGAGATGCAATCGGTGAGAATCGATCCCGCCGGGCTCGCCTACGTGTTGTTCACCTCCGGCTCGACCGGGGAGCCCAAGGGCGTCGAGGTCACCCACGACGGGGCGATGAACACCGTGGAATTCATCGCCCGCCACTTCGAGATCGGTTCCGCGGATCGATGTCTGGCCCTGTCGACCCTGGAGGGCGACATCTCGGTGATGGACATGTTCGTCACCCTGCGCACCGGCGGGGCCATCGTGGTGGTCGACGAAGCGCAGCGGCGAGATCCCGATGCCTGGGCCCGGCTCATCGACACCCACCAGGTCACCGTGCTGCATTTCATGCCGGGCTGGCTGGAGATGCTGGTCGAAGTCGGTCGCGGGCGGCTGTCCTCGGTGCGGGTGGTGCCCACCGGTGGTGACTGGGTGCGGCCCGAGGTGGTGCGCCGGTTACGCGCCGAGGCGCCCGGCGTGCGGTTCGCGGGCCTTGGGGGAGCCACCGAAACTCCGGTGCACAACAGCATTTTCGAGGTGACCGAGGCGATACCGGAGGACTGGACGGCGCTGCCCTTCGGCGTTCCGCTGCCCAACAACGCCTGCCGCGTCGTCGACGACACCGGCGCCGACTGCCCCGACTGGGTTCCCGGCGAGTACTGGGTGTCCGGCCGCGGCATCGCGCGCGGTTACCGCGGACGGCCAGACCTCACCGCGGAACGCTTCGTCGAGCATGAGGGCCGAACCTGGTACCGCACCGGCGATTTGGTCCGCTACTGGCCGGACGGCACGCTCGAATTCATCGGCCGCGCCGACCACCGCGTCAAGATCAGCGGGTACCGCGTCGAGTTGGGCGAGGTCGAGACCGCGTTGCGGCGCGTGCCCGGGATCCGCACGGCGGTGGCCGCCTTGATCGCGGTGTCAGGGGAATCCGACGTGCTGGCCGCGCAGGTATGCGCGGACGACGCTGCACTGACCGCCGAGGGAATCCGGCAGTCTCTCGCAGACCTCGTTCCCGCACACATGATCCCGCGCCACATCACGGTGGTGGAGCGGATCGGCTTCACCGATGCGGGAAAGCTCGACCGGCGCGCCGTGGCGCGCGAATTGGAAAGCGCCGTTTCGCAATCGCAGCGGCCGGGCCACCGCGCGCCGACCACGCCGCTGGAATCCGCGCTGGCCATGATCGTGGGTGATCTGCTCGGCCGGCAGAACGTGGGCATCGACGACGACTTCTTCGCCCTCGGCGGTGATTCGGTGCTGGCCACACAGGCGGTGGCGCGAATTCGGGCCTGGCTGGATGCGCCGGACATCATGGTCGCCGACATCTTCGCCAACCGAACAGTGTCGGCGCTGGCCGCGATCCTCAGTGCCGCCGAGGGCGACCCCGGCCGGCTCGACCAGGTCGCCGAGCTATACCTGGAGGTTGTCGGCATGGACGCCGAGTCGGTTCTGGCGGCCTCTCAGCAACCCGCGAAATCGTAAACGGCGCAATGACATTGAATAATCTGATCACCGTGTCTACCACGTTCCCGTCCTGGATCAAGCTGACCCAGGGCCGCAGCGACGGCTCAGTGGGTGCCACCGTGGTGTTCCCGCACGCCGGTGCGGCCGCCGCGAGTTATCGGGTGCTGGCAACGGCGCTGGCCGCCGGCGGTGATACCTACGTCGTGCAGTACCCCCAGCGGGCCGACAGACTCAGCGAACCCGCACACGAAAGCGTGCACGACCTCGCGGCCAGCCTCTTCCAGGCCGCACCCTGGCTCAGCGTCGCACCACTGACGTTGTTCGGCCACAGCATGGGAGCCGTCGTCGCCTTCGAATTCGCGCGCGTAGCCGAGACGCACGGAGCGGCCGTGCGCAAACTCTGGGTGTCGGCGGGCCCGCCGCCATGCGTCGTCGCCGACATGCCTGAACTGCCCACCAGCGACGACGGGGTGCTGGCCGACATCGCCGATCTGGGCGGCACCGATCCGGAACTGCTTGCCGACGAGGAGTTTTCGGAACTGCTGACCACCGCGGTGCGCGCCGATTACCAGGCCTTCAACCGTTACGACCCCAGCCCGGACGTGCGCATCCGCGCGGACATCCACGTGTTGGGTGGCCATGACGACCACCGCATCGGGACCGGTGTGCTGCGCCAGTGGGACAGGCACACAGCCGGATCCTTTGCCATGTCGCTGTATGACGGCGGGCACTTCTACGTCTACGACCACGTCGAGGCGGTCGCCGCGCAGGTGAATGCCGGATGATGCCGATGTCGGAGAACGGGTTCGACGGCCGCCCCGAAATGGGGGCCGCCGACCCTGTCGTGATCGTGGGGATGGGTGTCGAGGCGCCCGGCGGCATCGAAAACGCCGAAGGTTACTGGGATCTGCTGGTGCACGGCCGTGAGGCGCTGGGGCCGTTTCCCACCGACCGCGGTTGGGCGGTGCGCGAACTGCTGGCCGGATCGCGCCGAAGCGGTTTCAAAGAGATTCACGATCGCGGTGGATTCCTGCGCGGGGCAGCCACCTTCGATCCCGAATTCTTCGGCATCTCGCCGCGCGAGGCCGTGGTGATGGACCCTCAGCAGCGAGTGTCGCTCCGGGTGGCCTGGCGGGCCCTGGAAAACAGCGGCATCAATCCCGACGACCTTGCCGGGCACGACGTGGGCTGCTTCGTGGGCGCCTCCGCCACGGGCTACGGGCCTGAGATGGCCAGGTTTTCCGAACACAGCGGCCATCTGCTCGCCGGGACCGCCCTCAGCGTCATCTCGGGCCGCATCGCCTACACGCTGGGGCTGGCCGGTCCGGCGCTGACGCTCGATTCCTCATGCGCGTCGGCGCTGGTGGCCTTCCACGTCGCGGTGCGTTCCCTGCAGAACGACGATTGCGACATGGCCATCGCGGGCGGGGTCAACGTGCTCGGCTCACCCGGTTTCTTCGTCGAGTTTTCCAAACAACACGCCCTCTCCGACGACGGGTACTGCCGCCCCTACAGCGCGCAGGCCAGCGGAACCGTATGGGCCGAGGGGGCGGCGATGTTTGTGCTGCAACGCAAATCGGCCGCGCTGCGTGCCGGCCGACGGATTCTGGCCGAGGTGCGGGCCACCGCCATCAACCAGGACGGGCGCAGCGCCGGGCTCAGTGCGCCCAGCGGAGACGCCCAGGTGCGCCTGTTCCAACGGGCCATCACCCAGGCCGGGGTCAAGCCCGCCGAGGTGGGCATGATCGAGGGGCACGGCACCGGCACCCGGCTCGGCGACCGCACCGAATTGCGCTCGCTGGCACAGACCTACGGTGACACCGAAGCCGGCGCGGGGGCCCTGCTGGGGTCGGTGAAGTCGAACGTGGGGCACTCGTTGGCCGCCGCCGGCGCGCTGGGACTGGCCAAGGTGCTGGTCTCGGCAGAACACGGCGCCGTCCCGCCCACCCTGCACGCCGAGAACGCCAGCCCCGAAATCGAGTGGGACAAACAGGGTTTGCGGCTGGCGCAGACTCTGACGCCCTGGCCCGCGACCGACGGTCAGCGCATCGCCGCGGCGTCCGCGTTCGGGATCGCCGGCACCAACGCGCATTTGATCGTCTCCGCCCCTGAGGTCGCGTGATGCTCACCCATCATCTGCCGGACGGGCGCGTCCCGGTGCTGCTGAGTTCCCACGACCCGGAGCTGATCCGCCAAGACGCGGCGGCGATCCTCGATTATGTGGGCCGCATCGACTCACCGAACGCGGCCGCCGCGGTCGCATCCACCCTGCTGCGGCTGCGCCGCCCGCGACGGCACCGCGCCGTGCTGCGGGCAGCCGACGGTGCCGAGCTCGCCGCCGGCCTGTCGGCGATCGCGCGCGGCGAAGAACACGAGATGGTCACGCGGTCCGCGAAGACGACGCCGCCCCGCATCGCGTTCGTGTTCCCCGGCCAGGGCAACCAATGGCAGGCGATGGGCGCCGACGCCTACCGGCAGTTGCCCGCCTACCGCGAGGCAGCCGACCTGTGCGCGGAAGCGTTCCTGCTCGCCGGATTTGCTTCGCCGCTCCCGTATCTGGTCGGGCAGGAAGAGCGCAGCTGGTCGCGTCCCGAGATTCAGGGAGCGCAGTTCACCCACGCGGTCAGCCTGGCCGAGGCGTGGCGATGCTGCGGGGTGCTGCCCGATATCACCATCGGCCACAGCCTCGGTGAAGTGGCGGCGGCCTATGTGGCCGAAGCGATCTCGCTGCCCGACGCCGTCGCACTGGTCGTCGCCCGCGCGACCGTGGTCGGCCGCCTGACGGGCCGCTACGCGATGGCGGTGCTGGGCACCGGCCTCGATATCGCCGAAGCGCTGCTGGCCGAGGCACCCGGCTGGGTGGAAGTTTCGGCGGTCAACGGGCCGTCGTCGACCGTGGTCGCCGGCGACCACGACGCGGTGGCCGCCGCGGTGCGGCTCGCACAACAGCGCGACATCTTCACCCACCAACTGTCCGTCGACTATCCCGGACACACCAGCGCACTACGCCCGCTGCGCGCCGGCCTGGCCGAGCTGACCCCGCAGTCAAAGTTCCGGGACGGGCCGGTGCGCTTCGTCGGCTCCACCCTGGGCGCCGAGCTGGGCGAAGCGACCGATTTCTCGGAATACTGGTATGAGAACCTCTGCGGCACCGTGCGATTCGATCTCGCCGTGCAGTACGCCCGCACCTGCGGGGCCGATACGTTCGTGGAACTCTCGGCGCACCCCTCACTGCTCTATCCGCTGGGCGACATCGTCGACGACGAGTCGGTGATGGTCGGCTCGGGGCACCGCGACAGGCCGATCACCGAATCGCTCTCGGCGAGCATCGCCGCCGTCGCGACCGCCGACCCCGGCTGTCGCTGGACCGATGCAGTCCCGGCGGGTGACCAGGCCACGCTGCGGGGGTTCCCGAATGCGCCGATGCGCGCGGTGCACCTCTGGGCGGCCCCGGAACGAGCGAGCGAACCCGCCTCGGGGCCCGCGCTCACCGTGGCCGTCGAAGACTGGCACCACACCACCGCGCCCCTCGCTGCGAGCGCGACCCGTCCCGACATCGGCTTCGTCGGTACGGACGCGCTGACCCGGCCGCTGGCCGACGCCGTTGCGGCACACGGCGACTGCCGCGTGGTGGCGCCGAGCGAGGCGGAGGTCCTCGCAATAGTGGCGCCCGGCCTCGACCAGCTCGACGCCACCGCCGCGATCGAGGAAATCGCCGCCCGGCCCGATGCCGGGCTGCCCGATTACCCCGCGCTCATCGGCCCGCGATGCCGGGCCGTCTGGCTCCTGACCGTCGGCGCCGAACACATCGATCGGGATGACGCGAACGTCTCGCCGGCGCAGGCGGCCCTGGCGGCGATGCATCGCAGCGTCGGATTCGAATTCCCGGACCAGGCCTTCGGGCATCTGGACCTCGAGCGCCGAGACGTGGACGCCGCGACCGCGCGGGTCGTCGCCGACGTGTTGTCGGGCGAAGCGGCCGAGGTCGCGCTGCGGGGCGGCGCATTACCGCGGCACCACGTCCGAACATTCCGCGCCTGCCACCAATCCGCGATAAGCCGGCCCCTGGATGCCGCCACCCTCGACCACGTGGTGATCACCGGCGGCAGCGGGGCGATCGGGCTGCAGTATGCGCGGTACTGCCTCGAACGCGGGGCGCGGACCGTCACCCTGTTGAGCCGCAACGGCGTGGACCCGGTCGCGCTGCGCGAGCTCGCCGACATCCACGGGGCCGACGTG
Source organism: Mycobacterium sp. NTMscope_MAC_269 (assembly GCF_976985695.1). Classification (NCBI taxonomy): domain Bacteria; kingdom Bacillati; phylum Actinomycetota; class Actinomycetes; order Mycobacteriales; family Mycobacteriaceae; genus Mycobacterium; species Mycobacterium sp. NTMscope_MAC_269. The sequence goes on along the minus strand of NZ_OZ335668.1, from coordinate 2,428,282 downwards.
CGCGCCCCACAATGCGATATCACCGACCGCGCCGCGTTGGCCGCCGTGGCCGACACCCACGCGGGTTCGGGGGCGTCACTGCTGATCCACACCGCGGGCATCGCGCAGGCGCGCTCGCGCTCCGACCTCACCGGTGGTGATGTGGCGGTGGTGTGCGCCGCCAAGGTCCGCGGATTGGCGTCGATCGCCAAGGTTTGGCCACTGCGGCCGGACTGCCGAATCCTCGCCTGCTCCTCGGTGTTCGGGACCTGGGGCGGCTACAGCCATGCGGCCTACGCGGCGTCCAACCGGATGCTCGATGTGCTCGCCGCGCAGTTGCGTCGCGAAGGCCGCGACTGCACGGCGATCCGATGGGGGCTATGGCAGGGCGCCGGGGTGGTGGTCGGCAACGAGATCACCCGCACCGAACGCTCGGGTCTGGTGGCGATGGAGCCGGAGGCGGCGATCGAGGCCAGCCTGTACCGCTACGACGGCGATCCGCTCATTTTCGACGCCGACTTCGACCGGTTGCAGGTGTTCTTCGAAAGCCAGGGAATGCCAATGCCGTTCAGCGCTGCGCAGGCCGGTGAGCAGGGCGCGACCGACGACGTCGTTGTGGCGAAGCCGCTCGCCGACGTGGTGCGGGCCGAGTTGGCCGCGACGCTGCACCTGGACGATTTGTTGTCGATCGATCCGGGCGCTCCGCTCATCGACCTCGGGGTGGACTCGTTGCTTGCCCTCGATTTACGTAAGCGGCTGCGCCGGACGGTGGGGAATTCGGTTCCGGTGGCCCGCATGCTCGGTGGCATCACCGTCAACGAGCTGATCGACGCGCTGCGCGCCGACTCACCCGGCGGCCCAACGCCGCCGCCCATCGAGCGCACCGGCGCCGCCAACGGCGCGCACCACTCAACGCTCGCGATGCTCGAAAGGTTGGACTCCTAGCGTGACAGACACCACCGGCGCCGGCACCCATCTCGACGATGAGCGCCTGGAACTACTGCGCCGCAAGCTCGCTGAACGCGGCCTGGCCAGGTCGACGGGCGCGGCATCCGTGGCCACCTACGACGAGCCCCGCATGTCCGCCGGCCAGCACCGGATGTGGTTCGTCCAGTCGGTCGATCCCGACAGCGCACTGCTCAACATCTGCGTCTCCTATCGCCTCACCGGAGCCGTCGACGCCACGCGGCTACATCGGGCCGTCGATGCCGTCGCCGCGCGACACCCCGTACTCCATACGACATATGACACCGACAGCGAGGGCGACCCGCGCCCCGTCGTCCGCGACGACCTGCACCCCGAATGGACCGAACACGACCTGTCGGGGTTGGCCGAACAAGCCCGCCGCTTGCGGCTGGATGTGCTGGCGCAGCGCGACTTTCGCCGGCCATTCGACCTGGGCAAGGATTCACCCCTGCGGGTCACCGTGGCGCACGTGGCCGCCGATGACCTGATTCTGCTGATCACCGCCCATCACATCGCCTGGGACGACGGCTCGTGGGCGCCGTTTTTCACCGATCTGACGCGTGCATACATCGACCCGGACGGCTTCGGCGCCGCGCCGGCGCTGCCGGATCTGTCCAACGACCCGACCGCGATCCGCCAGGCGGATCTGGACTACTGGCGGCCGCTGATGGCCGATCTCCCGGAGCCGCTGGAACTTCCGGGGCCCAACGGGTCGGTGGTGCCCAGTACCTGGCGCGCGCAACGTGCGACCGCGCCGTTGTCGGCGGACGTCGTCGATCGGGCGGCCGCGCTTGCCCGCGAAACGGGCGCCACGCCCTACATGGTGTTGATGGCCGCGTTCGGTGCCCTGGTGCACCGCTACACCCAGTCGACCGACTTCCTGTTCGCGGCCCCGGTGCTGAACCGCGGCATGGGAACCGAAGATGTCATCGGGTACTACGGCAACACCGTGGTGGTTCGGCTGCGCCCGCGGCCACACCAGACGTTCCGCGAACTGCTCGCCCAGACCCGTGACGGCGCGGTGGGCGCCTTCGCCCATTCGCGCGCCGACCTGGACTGGCTGGTGCGTGAGTCAAATCCCGACCGCCGGCACGGCGCCGACCGGATGACCCGCGTCAGCTTCGGGCAGCGCGACCCCGACGGCGCCGGCTTTTGCCCGCCGGGCGTGCGCTGCGAGCGCGCCGAGTTGCGCGGTCATTTCAACCAGCTGCCGCTGAGTCTGATGGTCGAACTGAACCGCACCCCGGATGGCCTGAGCGGCGGCGTGATCGAGGCCGAGTACCTCGTCGAGGTGCTGGATCAGCAGTTGGTCCAGCAACTTCTGCGCCACTACGCAGCCCTGCTGGACAGCGTGCTGTCCGACCCCGACGCGACGCTGTCGGCGTGCGCGCTGATGAACGGCGAAGACGCCGAGTGGCTGCGGACCGTGTCAACCGGTGAAGAATTCGTCACCCCGGCCAGCACCCTGTCCGAGCTGGTCACCCGGCGGGCGGCGCGCACACCCGATGCCGTCGCCGTCGTCTACGAAGGGCGCGCCTACACCTACCGCGAAATCGACGAAGAGTCGAACCGGGTGGCGCACTGGCTCATCGAGCGAGAAATCGGCACCGAGGATCGCGTGGCGGTCCTGCTGGACAAGTCACCCGAACTGGTCATCACCGCGCTGGGCGTCCTCAAAGCGGGAGGCGTCTACCTTCCCGTGGATCCCACCTACCCGGAGGACCGGCTGAGCTTCATACTCGGGGATGCGGACGCCAAACTCGTGCTGCGCGAACCGATTTCCGAAGCGGCGGATTATCCGACCACGACGCCCACCGCGTTGCTGCGGCCGCTGAACCCGCAGAACACCGCCTACCTGATCTACACCTCGGGTTCGACCGGACTGCCCAAGGGCGTACCGGTGCCCCACGCGCCCATCGCCGAGTACTTCGTCTGGTTCGGCGACGAGTACCGGATCGACGAAACCGACCGGCTGCTGCAGGTCGCGTCGCCCAGCTTCGACGTGTCGATGGGTGAAATCTTCGGCACGCTGATCATGGGCGCCCGGCTGGTGATTCCGCGGCCCGACGGGCTGCGCGACATCGGCTACGTCACCGATCTTTTGGCCCGCGAAGGCATTACGTCGATGCACTTCGTGCCGTCGCTGCTCGGTCTGTTCCTGTCGTTGCCCGGCGTCAGCCAGTGGCGCACGTTGCGACGCGTGCCCATCGGCGGGGAGGCCCTGCCCGGCGAGATCGCCGACAAGTTCCACGCCACCTTCGACGCGTCGCTGCACAACTTCTACGGACCGACCGAGACGGTCGTGAACTGCACCAGTTACCCGGTGGAAGGCGCCCAGGGCACGCGGGTGGTGCCGATCGGCCGGCCCAAGATCAACACCCAGGTGTACCTGCTCGACAACGCCCTGCAGCCCGTTCCGGCCGGGGTGATCGGCGAGATCTACATCGCCGGAACACATGTCGCGCACGGATACCATCGCAGGCCACAGCTTACGGCCGAGCGCTTTGTCGCCGATCCGTTCACCTCCGGCGGGCGGATGTACCGCTCCGGCGATTTGGCCCGGCGCAACGCCAATGGCGACATCGAGTTCGTCGGCCGCGCCGACGAGCAGGTGAAGATCCGCGGCTTCCGCATCGAGCTGGGCGAGATCGCCGCCGCGATCTCGGTCGACCCCAGTGTCGGACAAGCCGTCGTGCTGGCCATGGACCTGCCCCAGCTGGGCAAGAGTCTGGTGGGGTACGTGACTCCCGCCGAGGGCGCCGACACGGAATCGGTTGACGTCGAACGTATCCGCGCCCGGGTGGCCGCCGCGCTGCCGGACTACATGACCCCCGCCGCCTATGTGGTGCTCGACGAGATCCCGATCACCGCCCATCAAAAGATCGACCGCGCCGCCCTGCCGCAGCCGCAACTGGCGGCCGGCACCGAGTACCGCGACCCGACGACCCCCACCGAAATTCGGGTCGCCCAACTGTTTTCGGGGCTGCTGGGTCACGAGCGGGTGGGTGTCGACGACTCGTTCTTCGATCTGGGCGGCCACTCGCTGGTTGCCACCAAGCTGGTCACCGCGATCCGCGCGGAGTGCGGAGTGGAACTCGGCATCCGCGACGTGTTCGAGCTCGCCACCGTGGGCCTGTTGGCCGAGCGCGTCGACCAGCTGAGTTCGGGCCAACTGATGCAGTCGCGCCCCAGGCTGATCGCGACCGCACACGACGAGCCGATGCCCCTGTCGGCGTCGCAGCTGCGCAGCTGGTTCGCCTATCGCCTGGACGGACCCAGCCCGGTCAACAACATTCCCTTTGCGGCCAAGCTGACCGGCCCGTGGGACATCGATGCGCTGATCGCCGCCGTCGGCGATGTGCTGGCCCGCCACGAAATCCTGCGCACCAGCTACGTCGAGTTGGACGGCGTGCCCTATCAGGTCGTGGGCCCGGCCGGCGTCGAGGTTCCGGTGCGCCGCGCGGAGGGCGCGGGCGAGGCGTGGCTGCAGGAGCAGCTGGACGTCGAGCGGCGCCACTGCTTCGAGCTGGACGCGGAATTGCCGATCCGGGTCGCGGTGCTGCGCACCGAAAACGCGGCCGAGCACGTGCTGTCGGTGGTCGTGCACCACATCGCCTCGGACCACTGGTCGGCGGGCGTGCTGTTTTCCGACGTGATGACGGCCTACCGGGCCCGGCGCGGCGGGGAAGCGCCGTCCTGGGCGCCGCTGCGCGTGCAGTACGCCGACTACGCGGCATGGCAGCGCACGTTTTTGGGTGACGACAGCGGCGAGGAGTCCGCGATCGCCGGCGAGCAGCGCGAGTACTGGACCCGCAAGCTGGCCGGGCTGCCGGAGGACACCGGCCTGCGCCCGGATTTCCCGCGCCAGCCGGTGCCCAGCGGTGAGGGTGAATCCGTAGACTTCCACATCGACTCGGCCACCCGCGCCAAGCTCGGCGAGTTGTGCCGTGAGCTGGGCATCACCGAATTCATGCTGCTGCAAACGGCGGTGGCCGTGGTGCTGCACAAAGCCGGTGGCGGCGTGGACATTCCACTGGGCACCCCGGTCGCCGGCCGCACCGAAGCCGAATTGGACCAACTGATCGGCTTTTTCGTCAACATCCTGGTGTTGCGCAACGACATGGACGGCAACCCGACGTTGCGGGAACTGCTGAAACGGGCCCGGGAGACGGCGCTGGCCGCCTACGCCCACCAAGACCTGCCCTTCGACCGGGTGGTCGACAGCGTCAGCCCGGTGCGTTCGCTGTCGCGCAACCCGCTGTTCCAGGTCGTCGTGCACGTCCGGGATCACCTGTCCGCCACGCGCGTCATCGAGACCGCGCCCGCGGGCGGCGACGGACGCGACACCGTGTGCACATCGCTGGATCCCATCTTCGACATGGCCCACGCCGACCTCAGCGTCAACTTCTTCGGCACCGACGGCAGCGACGACATCGGCTACAACTGCAATGTCATCTTCCGCACCGAGCTGTACGCCAGAACCACCATCGAGCGGCTGGCGCACTGGCTCGCCCGGGCGGTCACCGCGTTCGCCGAGGACCTCGACCAGAACCTGCGCGACGTTGCGCTGATCGATGCCGACGAACAGCACCGCATCCTGCGGGACTGGAGCCGCGGCGCGCCGGCGCCCCACGACCGGCCGCGCACCATACCCGAGCTGCTGGAACCCAGTCGGACATGGGGAGCGGAGCGGATCGCGGTCCGCTGCGGCGGCGAGCACATCGATTACGCTGCGCTGCACCGCCGTTCGGACAACCTGGCGGCGCTGCTCGCCGAAAACGGGGCGGGCCCGGGCGCGCTGGTCGGGTTGTCGACGCGCCGCAGCATCGACCTGGTGGTGGCGTTGGTGGCCATCATGAAGGCCGGTGCCGGTTACTTCCCCATCGACCCCGGTTACCCGTCCGCGCGCAAGCAATTCATGCTCGACGACGTCCGGCCGCCGGTGGTGGTCGCCACGACCGAAGCGGTGGCGACCATGCCGCACGTTCCGGGAGTCGAGCTGATATCGCTGGACGACCCCCGCGTGCGGACCCTGGTGGACAGCGACGACGTCGACCCCCGGTCGAACGATTTGCGGCGGCCCCACCCCGACGACCCGATGTACCTGGTCTTCACCTCCGGATCGACCGGCACGCCGAAAGGCGCGGTGGGCACCCATCGTTCGATGGCGGCCCGCCTGGATTGGCAACTGCGGCACTATCCGCCGAGGACCGAGGACGTGCGGTTGGCGCAGGCGTCGATCACCTTCCTCGAAGGCGGTATGGAGATGCTGGCCGGCCTGGCCGCCGGCGCGACCATGATCTTGGCCGACGACGCCGAGCATCGCGACCCAGAGGCCCTCGGGGAGTTGATGAACCGGTATTCGGTCGCCCAGGTGACCGCCGTGCCCAGCCTCGTCTCGGCGTTGGTGGACAGCCGTCCCGACGCCGTGCGCGCGCTGTCGCGGCTGGTGTGCGGTGGCGAGCCGGTCAGCGCGTCGCTGCTGCAACGGCTGGTGTCGGTGTGCGCCGACGATGGCGCCACCGAGTTGCTCAACAACATCGGTTCCACCGAGACCTCCGGCGCGGTGTCCCGCGGGATGTTGGGCTTGCCGAATCCGCTTGTCGGAAAGCCGGTCCCGGGCGCGCAGGCCTACCTCCTCGACGACGGGCTGCGTCCCGTGCCGGTCGGCGTGGTGGGCGAGCTGTACTACGCCGGCGACCAGCTGGCGCGCGGGTACTGGAAACGCCCCGGTCTCACCGCGACACGGTTCGTCGCCAACCCGTATGGCGAGCAGCCCGGTTCGCGGTTGTACCGCAGCGGTGACCTGGCCCGGTGGACCGAGGACGGTCGACTGGAATTCGTCGGACGCTCCGACCACCAGGTGCAGGTCCGCGGCTTCCGGGTCGAGTTGGCCGAGGTCGAGGCCGCCCTGGCGGCGGCCGGCGGCGTGGCCGCCGCAGCCGCCCGCACCTGGGAGGTGCACGGCGGCACGTCGCTGGCCGGATATGTTGTGCCGCAACGGCCGATCGTCGATGATGTCGAGAAGGCCGCCTTCGCGGCCGAGGTGCGCGCCGCGATCGCAGCGACCCTGCCGGGCTACATGATGCCGTCGTCGCTGACCGTCCTCGACGCATTGCCCAAGACCGAATCCGGCAAGTTGAACCGGCCCGGGTTGCCGAGCCCGTCGGTCAGCACCGGTGGCCTGACCGAACCGGCCCGCACGGACACCGAACGGGCGTTGGCCAAGGTGTTCGCCGAACTGCTGTCGACCCCCGAAGTGGGGCGGTTCGACGACTTCTTCGCCCTCGGCGGCGACAGCATCCTGTCGGTCCAGCTGGCCTCGCGTGCACGGGCGGTGGGCCTGGCCGTCAGCCCGCGGATGATCTTCGAGAATCCGACGGTGCAACAGCTGGCCGCCGCTCTGGACGCCCGGGGCGACGGGGAGGCGGACGCCCATGGGGACGACCAGCCGACCGACGTCCGTTTCGAGCCGATGAGCACCTCCGGTCTCTCGTCTACGGATCTGGCTGCCGTGACCCAACTTTGGTCGTCGTCGCGCGAAGGCACGACATGACGGCTACCGAAACCGACGTCACGCCCGACATCGAGGACGTGATGGCGCTGAGCCCGCTGCAGGAGGGCTTGTACTCGCTGACCACGCTCGCCGAGTTCGCCGACGGCGAAGCCGCGGACGACCCGTACGTGATCGGCATGGCGGCCGACATCTCCGGTGCACTCGACGTCGCGCTGCTGCGCGAGTGCGCAGAGAAGATGTTGGTGCGCCACCCGAACCTGCGGGCCAGCTTCTTCAGCCGGGGCATCCCGCGGCCGGTGCAGATCGTGCCGTCGCGCGTCGAGTTGCCGTGGCGATCCGTCAGCGCCGCACCCGAGGACGTGCCGGTGCTGGAAACCGCCGAGCGCCGCCGGCCCTTCGACCTGCAGCACGGGCCGGCGATCCGCTTCCTGCTGATCGAATTGCCCGGCGCGCAATGGCGTTTGGTGCTCACCGCCCATCACATCGTGATCGACGGCTGGTCGATGCCGGTCTTCATCAACGAGATGATGATCCTGTACCAGGCCGGCGGCGACCTGTCGGCGCTGCCCGTCGCGCCGCGACCCTACCGCGACTACATCGGCTGGCTGGCCGGTCGAGACCCGGAGGCCAGCCAGCAGGTCTGGCGCCGGCACCTCGCCGGCCTGTCCGGCCCCACGCTGCTGGCCGCCGCCCTGGGCTCGATGGACACGACGGAGGGGCGGCAGACGGCGCTGCCGCGCACCACCGAGCTGCGGTTGGCGGCCCAGGCCACCGCGCGGTTGGTCGACGAGACGCGTTCGCGCGGCATCACCGTCAACACCCTGATGCAGATGGCCTGGGCTCTGGTGCTGTCCCGACTCACCGACACCGACGACGTGGTGTTCGGGGTCACGGTGTCCGGCAGGCCGCCCGAACTGACCGGCGTCGAGACCATGGTGGGTCTGTTCATCAACACCGTGCCGCTGCGGGTGCGGCTGGCCCCGGCCGCCAACGTCGGCGAGCAATGCCGCGCCGTGCAGCGCGATGCCGCGCTGCTGCGTGAGCACAGCTACCTCGGGCACGCGCAATTGCGCGCCCTCGGCGGGGTCGGGGAGATGTTCGACACCCTGCTGGTCTACGAGAACTTCCCGATGAACGGACTGTCCTCCGGTGGCGAATTGACCTCCGGCGGTGCGACATTCCGGCCGTCGGCCCTGCAAACCCTGTCACATTTCCCGATCGCCATCGCCGCCCACATGGACGCGGGCGAACTGGTGGTGCTGATCGAGGTGATCGACGGGGCGCTGGGCGCCAGTTCCGCGGCCACGTTCGGGCAACGGGTGCTGTCCACCGCCGAGCGGCTGCTGCAGGACTGGGAGCGTCCGCTGCGTGACGTCAGCGTGCTCTTCGAGGACGAGGCGGCCCCGCTGCGCGCCGCCGGCGCGCCCTCCTCGACGTCACCGCGGTGCATCCACGCGCGGTTCGCCGACGTCGTGGCCCGCACGCCGGAGCGCCCGGCGATCAGCTGGGCGGGTGGCGCGCTGAGCTATCGCGAGCTCGATGACCGGGCCACCCGACTGGCCGCCGAGCTCGCCGAGAGAGGCGTCACGTCCGAAACACCGGTCGGCATAAGCCTTTTCCGCGGACCGCAATACGTCGTCGCGATGCTCGCGGTGCTCAAGGCCGGCGGCATGTGCGTGCCTCTGGTGCCCGGCATGCCCCCGGAACGGGTGACCTCGATCCTGCGCCAATCCGGGGCGTCGATCGTCTTGGACGAAGAGACGACCGCGCAGCTCCTCGGGGACGGCCGGCCGCGCGACGACTTCGAACCGGTCGACGTCCCGCCCGAGCAGGCCGCGTACGTCGTGTTCACCTCGGGCACCACGGGAGAACCCAAGGGCGTCATCGGAACCCACGCCGCGGTGGGGGCATACGCCGACGACCATCTGGACCGCGTGCTGCGTCCCGCGGCCGCAAAACTGGGCCGGCCGCTGCAGATCGCCCACGCGTGGTCGTTCGCGTTCGACGCCGCCTGGCAGCCGTTGGTCGCCCTGCTCGACGGCCATGGCGTGCACGTGGTCGACGAGCACACCCAGACCGATGCCGAGGCGCTGGTCGCGCTGATCGCCGAGCACGGCATCGACATGATCGACACCACCCCCTCGATGTTCGCCCAGCTGCAGGCTTTCGGCCTGCTCACCGACGTGCCGCTGACGGTGTTGGCGCTCGGGGGAGAGGCGCTCGGCAGCGCGGCGTGGAACCGAATCCGCAAGGCGTGCAACACCACATCGATGACGGCGTTCAACTGCTACGGACCGACCGAGACCACGGTCGAGGCAGTGGTCGCCGCGATCGCCGAGCACGACGAGCCCTGCATCGGCCGGCCGACCCGGCACACCGGCGGGTATGTGCTGGATTCCGGGCTGCGCCCGGTGCCGTGCGGCGCGACGGGCGAACTGTACCTGGGCGGCGACCAGCTGGCCCGCGGCTATATCGGCCGCGCCGCAGAGACCGCGGCGCGCTTCGTCGCCGACCCGTTCGCGCCAGCGCAGCGGATGTATCGCACGGGCGACCTGGTGCGCCGGTTGCCCGACGGCACACTGCAATACATCGGTCGCGCCGATGCCCAGGTGAAGATCCGCGGCCACCGCGTCGAGCCCGGGGAAATCGCGGCCGCCCTCGAATCGCATCCCGCCGTCCGGCACGCCGGGGTGCTGGTGCGTGAGCACCGTGGGGCTCCGCGCCTGACCGCGTACGTGGCGGCCACCGACGCCGCGCCGACGATCACCGACCTGCGTGCCATGCTCAGCACCCGGCTACCGCGTTACATGGTGCCCCAGCGCATCGTCCTCGTCGACGAAATCCGGTTGACTCCCAACGGAAAGCTGGACGAATCCGCGTTGGCCGCCGTCGATGTCGCCGAGTCCGTCGGCGGCGTGGCAACGCCTCAGACCGCCACGGAAACCGCGCTGGCCGACCTGCTCGCCGAACTGCTCGGGCAACCGAGCGTCGACGTCACCGCGGACTTCTTGCAGCTGGGACTGGACAGCATCATGGCGTTGTCGGTGGTGCAGGCGGCCCGGGCGCGTGGAATGGCGCTGCGCGCCAGACTCGTCCTCGACTGCACCAACGTCCGCGAACTGGCCGAAGCGATCGACTCGGAAACCGCGGCCGCCGCCCAGCAGGTGGACGAGGCAACCGGGCCGATGCCGTTGCTGCCCAACGGTCGATGGCTCTACGAACACGGCGACCCGCGCCGGCTCGCCCAGACCGAGGCCATCCGGCTGCCCGAGACGCTGCGCCGCGAACAGCTCGACGCCGCGTTGGCAAGCATCATCGACGGCCACGAGGTGCTGCGCACCCGGGTGGAGCGCTCCACCATGACGCTGGTTCCGGTACCGACCGCGGACGTCCTGGGCGAACTCGAAGAAGTCGAGGTGGACAACGATCTGAGCGCGGCGGTACCGGCCTATGTCGCCAAGGCCGTCGACCGGTTGGACCCCGAACGCGGAACGCTGCTGGCCGCGGTGTGGCTGCGGCCCCCGGCCGGCGAGAGCGTGCTGTTGCTGGCCGCGCACGTCGTGGCGCTCGACCCGGCGTCGTGGCGGGTGATCCTCGGTGAACTCGGTGCCGCCCTGACGGCCGCGTCGACCGGTCACTCACCGGCACCCGTCCGAGAACACACCAGCTATCGGCGCTGGGCCGAGTCGCTGACCGCGCGAGCGCACGAGTTGGACACCGTGCAGTACTGGGCGTCGGAGTTGGACGGTGACGATCCCGCCCTGGGCGCGCGGCGGCTCGACCCGGGCCGCGATCGGGCCCGCGATCTGATCGTCCGCAACGTCGCGACCGACGCCGACCTCACACGGCGGCTGCTGAATTCGGGTCGGCCGTTGCCCACGCTGCTGGTCGCCGCCACCGCGGCGACGGTGACGCGCTGGCGCCGGCTACGCGGCCAGGCGACTCCGCCCCCGCTGCTGGCGCTCGAAACCCACGGCCGCGCGGACAGTTTGGTCGACGGGCCCGGTGCGCACACCATCGACACCGGCGACACGGTAGGCCTGCTCAGCTCCATCTACCCGGTGCGGTGCGACTCGGACGACCCACACAAGGTGGCGGAGAAACTGGCCGCGATCCCCGGCGATGGACTCGACTTCGGGTTGCTGCGCTATCTGCGCGATGACACCGCCGAGCGGCTCGCCGGTTTCGCGCCGCCGCAGCTGTTGCTGAATTACCTTGGCGCCGCCCACACCGACGGCGGCACCGGGCTGAAGCTCGAACGCGAGCTGCTCGCCGGGGTGTCGCCGGTGCCGGAACCCGAGCTGGCGGTGCGCCACGAGCTCACCATCGCGGCGATGGTGCTGACGTATGGCGGGGAGCGGGTATTGGCGGCGCAGTGGCGCGTGCTGCCCGACATTCTCAGTGATGCAGACATGACTGCGCTGCAAGGACTTTGGATCGATTCGTTGCGGGAGATGGTGAAATGAGCACACTCGCGATCGTGGGCGCCGGCGCCAAGGCGGTGGCCGTCGCCGCCAAGGCGTCGGTACTGCGCGACATGGGCGTCGAGGTTCCCGACGTCGTCGCAGTGGAACGCATCGGCGTCGCGGCGAACTGGCAGGCCAGCGGCGGCTGGACGGACGGTGCCCACCGGCTTGGCACCAGCCCGGAAAAGGACGTCGGCTTTCCCTACCGCTCGGCGCTGGTGCCGCGCCGCAATGCCGAGCTCGACGAGCGGATGACCCGCTACAGCTGGCAGTCCTACTTGATCGCCACGGCATCGTTCGCCGAGTGGATCGACCGCGGCAGGCCGGCGCCGGCGCATCGCCGGTGGAGCCAGTACCTGAGTTGGGTCGCCGACCACGTCGGCATGAATGTGGTGCACGGCGAGGTCGAACGACTGGCCGTCACCGGAGACCGCTGGGCGATCCACACCCACGAAACCACCGTGCACGCCGACGCGTTGATGATCACCGGCCCCGGCCAGGCCGAAAAGTCCTTGCTCCCCGGCAATCCGCGCGTGCTCTCGATCGCCCAGTTCTGGGACCGCGCCGCCAATCACGACCGGATCAGCGCGGAGCGGGTCGCGGTGGTCGGCGGCGGTGAGACGGCCGCGGCGATGCTCAACGAGCTGTTCCGGCACCGGGTCTCGAGCATCACCGTGATCTCCCCGCAGGCGACGCTGTTCACGCGCGGCGAAGGGTATTTCGAGAACTCGCTGTTCTCCGATCCCACCAACTGGCCGGCCCTGACCCTGGCCGAACGTCGTGATGCCTTGGCCCGCACGGACCGGGGAGTGTTTTCGTCGAACGTGCAGGAGGCGTTGCTGGCCGACGACCGCATTCATCACCTGCGGGGCCGCGTCGCCCACGCGGTCGGTAGGCAGGGGCAGATTCGCCTGACGTTGTCCACCAACCGCGGCACCGAAAACTTCGAGACGGTCCACGGGTTCGACCTCGTCATCGACGGCTCCGGCGCCGACTCGCTGTGGTTCGCACCGTTGTTCAGCCAGGACGCGCTTGATCTGCTCGAACTCGGGCTGGGTGGGCCCCTGACTTCGGAGCGGCTGCAGGAGGCGATAGGTTATGACCTGGCGGTCACGGACGTCGCCCCCAAATTGTTCCTGCCGAACCTGTCAGGACTCACCCAGGGGCCGGGATTCCCCAACCTGAGTTGCCTTGGGCTGCTATCCGATCGGGTGTTGGGTTCCACTGTCAGCCCGTCCAAGTATCCCCTGAGAAGGAGACATGATGAGCGCCAACCCCTTTGACGACGACACCGCGACCTTCGTGGTGCTGGCCAATGACGAGAACCAGCACAGCCTGTGGCCGACCTTCGCTGACACGCCGTCCGGCTGGCGGGTGGTCTTCGGGGAGGCCAGCCGCGCGGACTGCCTGCAGTACGTCGAACAGAACTGGTCAGATATCCGCCCCAAGAGCCTGATTGAGGCGCTCGCGGGGGAGTAGCCGCCGGCGCAGGACCAATTCGAGCCGCTACACCCTTGCGGCACAGACTATTCAAGGTGTTTCACGCGTCGCTGCCGTAGCGTCGTCGTAACGTGACCAACCCGAGACACAAATGCCGGTGTCACCAGGCACACTTACACCATCTTCAATCATGAAGACGTGTGACCGTGTGCGGCGCAACCGCGGAATCCCGCCACGGTCCATACGCATCGAAGGGGGACCTGTGAAAACCGTGAAGTCCATTGCCACGGGCGCGGCGGCGCTGACCGCCATTGGCGGCGCGGCCGCCGGTGTGGCTTCTATCGCAGCGCCGGCCGGCCTGCACGACGTGCAGCTGGCGACGTTCGGAGCGCCACTGCCGCAAGACCCGCCGCCTCCGCCCCCGCCGCCCGGAGCGCCGGAGCAGTTGCCGACGGCGGATCAATTGGCCAACCTCTGCAACCAAGTCACCGACCCCGGCGTCAACTACCGGGAGAAGAACAACTTCGTTGAAAACGGCGTCAGTCAAAACGAGGGCATGGTGGCCGACCACGACCTGCGAAAGGCCTACCGCAACGGGAACTTTCCCGAGCAGTTCAACGTGACCAACATCGCGCCGGCGGGTCCGAATATGGCCCAGGCCGATGTTGCCATCACCGGCCCGAAGTTCGCCGGCCCGGTCACCAAGCACCTCGCGTTCGTCAACCAGGGCGGCAACTGGGTGCTGCAGCACGACGCGGCGATCGCGCTGATTCAGGCCGCGACCGCCACCAACTGATCACCGCGCGTAACCCCGGTGCCAATCGGGCGGACACGCCAGATGTTCCAACGCACCCCATGCGTCGCCCTGCGGAGGCGCATGGGGTGTGGCATCTGCGGCGACCCCGGCCATGCCCGCACAGCCGGCGCACAGGTTACTCATGTTGTGTGCACAACGGGTGGTCGTAACGTATCGGTGCCGAGACACGAAATAAGAGACGCAACGGGCACGCTGACACCACCCGAGCGTCCATATTCGTGCCCACCGAAGGGGGAACCATGAAAACCGTTAAAACGCTTGCCACCGGCGTGGCAGCCTTGGCGATCGTCGGCGGCGCGGCCGCCGGCCTGACCTCGATGTCGGAGCCGAGCCCGAGCCCCCAGGTCGGGGTGCAACTCGCCACGGTCGGCGCGCCGCTTCCGCAGAATCCGCCGCCGGTGCAGCCGGTCGTGGGAGCCAACGTCCCGACACCCGATCAGCTGACCGGCCTGCTCACCAGCCTGGCCGACCCGAGCGTGTCCTTCAGCAACAAGAGCAACCTGGTGCAGGGTGGTATCAGCGGCATCGAAGCCCACGTCGCCGACAAGAAGCTGCAGAAGGCCGCGAAAAACGGTGACCTGCCGCTGTCGTTCGACGTGACGAACATCCAACCGACCGCCGCCGGTTCGGCGACGGCCGACGTGTCGGTTTCCGGCCCGAAGCTGACCTCGCCGGTCACCCAGAACGTCACCTTCGTCAACCAGGGCGGCTGGGTGCTGTCGCGGGCCTCGGCGATGGAATTGCTGCAGGCCGCCGGTCAGTGATCGGCGCCGAGCGCGCGCAGCCCTAATTTCGCGAGGCGTGCCGGATCCGCGAGCACATCGATGGCCCGGATCCGGCCGCCGCGCACCACGAATCCCATGACCGACGCCGCGCGTCCGGCGACGACGATGACGGCGCCGGCGGCGCCGTTGACGGTCGCCGCGCGCACCTCGCGGTCGGGGCCCGCGTAGCCGCGGGCCAGCCTGGCCACCGAGGCCGCACCGTCGGCCCGGAACGCCGGCGCGGCCGGCCCGAAGTCGCCCCGCAGCACCACCTCGGGATGCAGCACCGCCACCAGGCGCTCGAAGTCACCGCTGCGGCCCGCCGCGAAGAAGGCGTCGACCACCTCGCGTTGGGCGGCGAGGTCGCCGTCGGGAACCGGGTCCGCCCGCTCGATCCGTCGGCGCGCCCGGCTGGCCAGCTTGCGCGCCGACTCCGGCGTCCGGTCGACGATGGTGGCGATCTGATCGAACGGCACGCTGAAGGCGTCGTGCAGCACGAACGCCAAGCGCTCCGCGGGCCGCAGCGTGTCGAGCACCACGAACAGCGCCAGCCCCACCGCGTCGGCCAGCATCGCGCGGTGTTCGGGATCGAACTCGTCGTCGGCTTGCACGATCGGGTCGGGCAGGTGGGCGGTCAACTCCTCGCCGCCGCGGGTTCGGCGCTCGCGCAACATGTTCAGGCAGATGCGGGCGACCACGGTGGTCAGCCACGCATCGGGGTTGGCGATCGCTTTCCCGGAGCTGCCGCTCAACCGCAGCCAGGCCTCCTGCACGGCGTCCTGGGCGTCGTCGATCGAGCCCAGCATGCGATAGGCGATGGCGCCCAACCGCGGCCGGGCCGCCTCGAAGCGCGCCGTCAGTGTCGGATCCGGCTGTGTCACGGCCGATCGGTCTCGGGCAGCGCGCACACGCGGTCACCGGAAAAGCCCGACGACCCGATGCCGAGTGCGATGTTGAAGCGGGCGCGAAGGTTGCCCAACGTGATGACGTGGGTCAGGCCGACGAGTTGGGCGGTGTCGAAGTGCGCGCGCAGCGCATCGAAAAGCTGATCGCTCACCTCGACCGGAGTGCGGCTGATCGCGGTCGCGTAGTCGAGGATCAGTTTGTCGACGTCGGAAAAGCATGGCGCGTCACGGTAATTGGCCATCCCGAGCAGCTCTTCGTCGGTGATGCCCCATTGCCGGGCGATCTGGGAGCCCAGGTCGATGCAGTATTCGCAGCGCACCGTCGTTGCCGACTTCAGCTCCGCCAGTGCGCGGTGGCGCGGGCTGAGAACGTCCAGCTTCGACTCGGCCTGCTCCAACTTGCCGTAGGCGTTGAGCAGCCTTGGGATGTGGGCATACATCCGCAGCGGTTCCAGCATTCCGGCGGTGTGAAGCCCGGTCATCTGCGCGAGCTTGCGCCTGGTGAAGAAGAAGGCGATCTTGGCGCCCAGGCCGGCATCGCGGTCGGAGACTCCCTGTAGCCGTGGCATGGCGATCCTCCTGGCAAGTTGTGGTCGTGAACCAACGTCCTCACTAGGTCGACACGCGGGAGCGCCCGAACGTGACCACTAACTCACCCCGGCTGGCCCAGCGGCATATCCATGTCGAACACCCGGGCGTGCAGCACGGTGCGGTTCCGCAGCGCGGCGCGCACCGCGCGGTGCAGGCCGTCCTCGAGATAGGTGATGCCCTTCCACCGCACCGCGTGCGGGAACAGGTCGCCGTAGAAGGTGGAGTCCTCCGAGAGCAGGCGGTCCAGCGCGAGCACCGTTGTGGTGGTGACCAATTCGTCGAGCCGGATCTGTTGCGGCGGTATCTGGGACCAGTCCCGATAGGACAGGTTGTGCTCGGGATACGGTTTGCCGTCGCGCACACCCTTGAAAATCATCGGCCGATCTCTCCGTACGCATTGCTGTGGCCCGACCGGTTCATGCTGGAAAGGCTAGTCGGACACCGGCCGCCTCGGCGAGCAGACGCAAACACACCCCGACACGCCGTCGGAGAGGGGTTTTTGTGTCTGCTCGCGCTCCGCCGTCGAAGTCGGCGGCGCCCGAGACCGTAAAATGAACCGGGTTAACGCGGTATCGAAGGAGGTGACGACCAGTGGGAACTGCCGATGACCGTCGGTTCGAGGTGCTGCGGGCCATCGTCGCCGATTTCGTCGCGACCAAAGAGCCGATCGGTTCCAAAACGTTGGTGGAACGCCACAACCTGGGTGTCTCGTCGGCGACCGTCCGCAACGACATGGCGGTGCTCGAGGCCGAGGGCTACATCACCCAGCCGCACACCAGTTCCGGGCGGGTGCCCACCGAGAAGGGCTACCGCGAATTCGTCGACCGGCTCGACGACGTCAAGCCGCTGTCCTCGGCCGAACGGCGCGCGATCCAAGGCTTCCTGGAGTCCGGCGTCGACCTCGACGACGTCCTGCGCCGCGCGGTGCGGCTGCTCTCGCAACTGACCCGGCAGGTGGCCGTCGTGCAGTACCCGACGCTGTCGTCGTCGACCGTGCGCCACCTCGAAGTGATCGCCCTGACACCCGCGCGGCTGCTGATGGTCGTCATCACCGACTCCGGCCGGGTGGACCAGCGCGTCGTCGAACTCGGCAACGTCATCGACGACCACGAACTTTCGCAGCTGCGGGAGATGCTCGGCCAGGCGCTGGTGGGCAAGAAACTCCCGGCCGCCTCGGTCGCGGTGGCCGACCTCGCCGGCCAGCTGAGCAGCCCGGACGGCCTGGGTGACGCCGTGGGCCGATCGGCGACGGTGTTGCTGGAATCTCTCGTCGAGCACACCGAGGAACGCTTGCTGATGGGCGGTACCGCCAACCTGACCCGCAACGCCGCCGACTTCGGTGGCTCGCTGCGCTCCATCCTGGAGGCGCTCGAGGAGCAGGTGGTGGTGCTGCGGTTGCTGGCGGCCCAGCAGGAAGCCGGTAAGGTGACGGTTCGCATCGGCCATGAGACGGCCGCCGAGCAGATACTGGGCACTTCCATGGTGACCACCGCCTACGGCACCTCCGACACCGTTTACGGGGGAATGGGTGTGCTGGGGCCCACCCGGATGGACTATCCGGGAACTATCGCCAGCGTTGCTGCGGTTGCCCTTTATATCGGCGAAGTCCTGGGTGCTCGATGAACGCGCACCCGCTGGGTGGGTAGGCGCGGAGAAGACCAGGTATAGGAGAGTCAGGCGTGGCACGCGATTATTACGGGCTGCTCGGCGTGAGCAGAAACGCCGGTGACGCGGAGATTAAGCGCGCGTACCGCAAGTTGGCGCGCGAACTGCACCCCGACGTCAACCCCGACGAGGCCGCGCAGGCGAAGTTCAAGGAGATCAGCGTCGCCTACGAGGTGCTGAGCGACCCCGAGAAACGACGGATCGTCGATCTGGGCGGCGATCCGATGGAGAACGCGGCCGCGGCCGGCGGCGGGTTCGGCGGCGGGTTCGGCGGCCTGGGCGACGTGTTCGAGGCCTTTTTCGGCGGCGGCTTCAGCGGCGGCGCGACCTCGCGCGGTCCCATCGGGCGGGTCCGGCCGGGCTCGGATTCGCTGCTGCGGATGCGACTCGATCTGGAGGAGTGCGCGACCGGCGTCACCAAGCAGGTCACCGTCGACACCGCGGTGTTGTGCGACCGCTGCCAGGGCAAGGGCACCAACGGCGACTCGGCGCCGGTGCCGTGCGACACGTGCGGCGGTCGCGGCGAGGTCCAGACCGTGCAGCGCTCCCTGCTGGGGCAGGTGATGACGTCGCGGCCGTGCCCGACCTGCCGCGGCGTCGGTGTCGTCATCCCCGACCCATGCCACCAGTGCATGGGGGACGGGCGGGTGCGCGCCCGCCGCGAGATCAGCGTCAAGATCCCCGCGGGTGTCGGCGACGGGATGCGCGTGCGGTTGGCCGCCCAGGGCGAGGTGGGACCTGGCGGCGGGCCGGCCGGCGACCTGTACGTCGAGGTGCACGAACAAAGCCACGACGTCTTCGTCCGCGAAGGTGACGACCTGCACTGCACCGTTTCGGTGCCGATGGTCGACGCGGCGCTGGGCGCCACGCTCACCGTCGACGCCATCCTGGACGGCGTCAGCGAAATCACCATCCCGCCCGGCACGCAACCGGCTTCGATCATCACGCTGCGCGGCCACGGGATGCCGCACCTGCGGTCTGGCACCCGCGGCGACCTGCATGTCCACGTCGAGGTGGTGGTTCCCGCCCGCCTGGACAGCCGCGACAGCGAGTTGCTGCGCGAACTGAAGGCCCGCCGCAGCCGCGAGGTCCCCGAGGTGCGCTCGACCCACGCCGGCGGCGGACTGTTCAGCCGGCTGCGCGAGACGTTCACCGGCCGCTAGTCAAGGCGCGCCGATGGTCGCGACGCTGTTCTACACCGACGATCTGCCCGAGACCGGCGCGCTGGCCGTCCTGGCCGGCGACGAGGGCTTTCACGCCGCCACCGTGCGGCGGATCCGTCCCGGGGAGCGGCTGGTACTCGGCGACGGCGCCGGAGGCTTGGCGCACTGCGAGGTGGAACACGCCGGGCGTGACGGGCTGCGGGCGCGGGTGCTAAAGCGCTGGAGCGCGGCACCCGGATCTCCGGCGGTGACGGTGGTGCAGGCCCTGCCGAAATCGGAGCGTTCGGAGCTGGCCATCGAGCTGGCCACCGAAGCCGGCGCCGACGGGTTCCTGGCCTGGCAGGCCGCCCGTTGCGTGGCCAACTGGCACGGCGCCCGGGCCGACAAAGGTCTGCGCCGCTGGCGCGCGGTCGCCCGCGCGGCCGCCCGGCAATCCCGCCGGGCGCACATCCCGCCGGTCGACGGGCTGCTGTCCACCGCGGCGCTGACGTCGCGGATCCGCGACGAGGTGGCCGGCGGCGCGACGGTGCTGGCCCTGCACGAGTCGGCCACCGATCGGCTCGCCGACGTCGACCTCGCGGGAGCGACGTCGGTGTTCCTGGTCGTCGGCCCCGAGGGCGGCATCGCCGACGACGAGATGGCGGCGTTGTCCGACGCGGGCGCCGTGGCGGTGCGGCTGGGACCGCAGGTGCTGCGGACGTCGACCGCCGCGGCCGTGGCGCTCGGTGCGCTCGGGGTGCTGACGCCGCGATGGGACCATCCGTCGAGCCTGTAAAGACTCGACGCGCGCCGCACATTGGGGCCAGCGTCGTCCCGGCGGTAGGATAAAAACGCTAGAAAACGCCGGAATCGGCGAGTACTTCACACAAGGCAGGCATCGAAAACCACGTGACGCCCCGCGAGACCAGCGCTGCTGACGCAGCCGGACCCCTGTCGGCCGACGCTCAAGTTCGCAGCAGCATCAATGTTCCGCCCGATTCCGTCATGGGCCTGCTGGGTTCGGCAGACGAGAACCTGCGCTCGCTGGAACGCACCCTGGACGCCGATCTGCACGTGCGCGGCAACACCGTCACCATCTCCGGTGAGCCCGCCGACGTCGCGCTCGCCGAACGGGTGATCTCCGAACTGATCGCGATCGTCGCCGGTGGGCAGCCGTTGACCCCGGAAGTGGTCCGGCACAGCGTCGCCATGCTGGCCGGCACCGACAACGAGTCACCGGCCGAAGTGCTGACGCTGGACATCCTGTCGCGGCGGGGGAAGACGATCCGGCCCAAGACGCTCAACCAGAAGCGCTACGTCGACGCCATCGACGCCAACACCGTCGTCTTCGGGGTCGGCCCGGCCGGCACCGGCAAGACGTACCTGGCGATGGCCAAGGCCGTCAACGCCTTGCAGACCAAACAGGTCAGCCGCATCATCCTGACCCGCCCGGCCGTGGAAGCCGGTGAGCGCCTTGGCTTTCTGCCCGGCACGCTCAGCGAAAAGATCGACCCGTACCTGCGGCCGCTGTACGACGCGCTCTACGACATGATGGACGCCGAGCTGATCCCCAAGCTGATGTCGGCGGGGGTGATCGAGGTGGCGCCGCTGGCGTATATGCGGGGTAGAACGCTTAACTCTGCCTTCATCGTGTTGGACGAGGCGCAGAACACCACCGCCGAGCAGATGAAGATGTTCCTCACCCGCTTGGGCTTCGGATCCAAGATCGTCGTCACCGGCGACATCACCCAGGTCGACCTTCCCGGCGGGGCAAGGTCGGGCCTGCGCTCGGCAATCGAGATCCTCGACAGCGTCGAGGACATCCACGTGGCGGAGCTGACCAGCGTGGACGTCGTGCGCCACCGGCTGGTCTCGGAAATCGTCGACGCCTATGCCAAGTTCGAAGAACCCGACCTGACGATGAACCGGGCGGCGCGGCGGGCGTCGGGCTCGCGCGGTCGCCGATGAGGGTGCGGTGAGCGGGTCCCATGAGCATTGAGGTATCCAACGAGTCGGGCATCGACGTCTCCGAGGCCGAGTTGATCAGCGTCGCGCGGCATGTCATCGCCAAGATGGACGTCAATCCGGCGGCCGAGCTGTCGATGGTGCTGTTGGACACCGCGGCGATGGCCGACCTGCACATGCGCTGGATGGACCTGCCCGGCCCCACCGACGTGATGAGCTTCCCGATGGACGAGCTCGAGCCGGGCGGGCGCCCGGACGCCCCCGAGCCTGGCCCCTCGATGCTGGGCGACATCGTGCTGTGCCCGGAATTCGCCGCCGGCCAGGCCGCCGCGGCGGGGCACAGCCTGGGGCACGAGCTGGCGCTGTTGACCATCCACGGTGTGCTGCACCTGATCGGTTACGACCACGGCGAGCCGGATGAGGAAAAGGAGATGTTCGCGCTGCAGGACCGGTTGCTCGAAGAATGGGTCGCCGAGCAGGTCGAGGCCTACCACCAGGACCGCCAGGAAGAGCGCGACCGCCGATTGCTGGACAAGTCAAGGTATTTCGACAATTGAGGCGACTTTGGATTTTGGTGGCCGCGGCCATCGCGTTCGCGCCGATCTCGATGATCGTCGCCGTCCCCGGCACGGTCGCGCAGGCGGCTCCCTGCGCCGGGGCGGGCTCGAACCCCGTGTCCTGCCAGCGCTGCATGTTCTACGTGAACGCCTATCACACGGCGAACGTCTGCAACGAGGACAAGCGCGGTGTCCAGGGACCGCCGAGCAACGCGCCGACACCGGTTCCGGAAGTGCCCATCCCGGTCTACGAGCCGCCGCCGGCCCCGCCGCCGGTGCAGAAACCCGTGGTCCTTCCGCCGCCGAACTCGGGGCAAAACACCGTCCCGGTGCTGGAGATCAATCCGCCGGGCCCCGATGCGCCGCGAAACGCCCCGGTGGTGGCGCCGCCGCGAGGGTTGGACGCGCCCTCGCTGGCGATCGCGGCGGCCAAGGCCGCGCCGGTGACCCGCGCCGACCCCGCCAACCCGCCGAAGCCGCCGACCGAGGTGGACTTCAACCAGCAGGTGCAGAACGTGGTGAATTCCCACCGGCAGAACGTCGACATCCTCAAGGTCGACGAGCACCGGTTCGTCCGGCCGCGCCACTGGGAGTACATCGACTACGACGACGCCTATCGCCGCCCGACGCTGTACAACCCGCTCGATCAGGCGATGACGTTCCGCTACTTCTATAACGGCGCCTACCAGCAGCTGTACCTCCCGCGCGGGGCGCGGATGGTGCTCGACGCCACGACCGTCGGCGTCATCCCCTTCACCGCGGTCGGCGACAGCTTTGTGGCCTCAGGCAGCTTCTACGGCGGGGGCTCGATACCGCTCAACGGGTACAACGGGCCGCCGCCACCGGACTACAAGCCGCCGGCGCCCCCGAAGCTGTACGAGAGCGTCGTCGTGTCGGTTCCCGCCAAAGGCGAGACCGTGGAGGTGGGCCACGTGGCGATCGTGGGTCACGACGGCAGCCAACCCGCGGGCAGCCAGGACACGTTCCTGCTCGACGACTCCACCCTGGCCTGGGGGCAGATCGACAACTCCAGCAGCGCTCCCGCACAGATCCGGGTGATCAAGACCCAGCCGACGCCGGGCGTCGGCCTCACCGACGACGGCGGCTTTCTGGTGCTGCTCGCCGTTCACCACCAGGAGCCCGGCCAGCCCCACCAATCCGCCTGGACCATGGCGCTGCGCTTCGGTGGGTTCGCCGTGGTGGTGGGCCTGGTCGCCTGGCTCCTCAATCGCCGCAACCGCAGCGAGGACGACGCCGCTGAGTCCTAGCGAAGCCATAGGGGAGTCAGTGGCCAAGCCGAGGTGTGGCCGTTGACCGGCTGGTCCGAGCTGCTCGGTGCGGTCGCGTTGATCGCGCTGGGCGGGCTTTTCGCCGCGATCGACGCGGCCATCAGCACGGTGTCGCTGGCTCGCGTCCAGGAGATGGTGCGCGACGAGCGGCCCGGCGCGGTCGCGCTGTCCAGGGTGATGTCGGAACGTCCCCGCTACATCAACCTCGTTGTGCTGCTGCGGATCACCTGCGAAATCACCGCGACCGTGCTGTTGGTGGTGTTCCTCTATGACAACTTCGGACTGAAGTGGGGCCTGTTCGGCGCGGCGGCCATCATGGTGGTGACCAGCTTCGTCGTGATGGGAGTGGGCCCACGCACCCTCGGCCGTCAAAACGCCTATTCCATCGCCTTGACGACGGTGCTTCCGCTGCAAGCGATCTCGTGGTTGTTGATGCCGATCAGCCGGCTGCTGGTGGTGCTGGGTAACGCGGTCACCCCGGGGCGGGGATTGAGGAACGGGCCGTTCGCCTCGGAGATCGAGCTGCGCGAGGTCGTCGACCTGGCCCAGCAGCGCGGCGTGGTCGCCGCCGAGGAGCGCCGGATGATCCAGTCGGTCTTCGAACTCGGCGACACCCCCGCGCGCGAGGTCATGGTCCCGCGCACCGAGATGATCTGGATCGAGAGCGACAAATTCGCCAGCCAGGCGATCAACCTCGCGGTGCGCAGCGGTCACTCCCGCATCCCGGTGATCGGCGAGAACGTCGACGACATCGTCGGCGTTGTGTACTTGAAAGACCTTGTCCAGCAGACGTTTTTGTCGGGTGGTGGCGGGCGGACCACGCCGGTCGCACGGGTGATGCGGCCCGCGGTCTTCGTGCCCGACTCCAAGCCCTTGGACGCCCTGCTGCGCGAGATGCAGCGCGACCGCAACCATATGGCTCTGCTCGTCGACGAGTACGGCGCGATCGCCGGCCTGGTCAGCATCGAAGACGTGCTGGAAGAAATCGTCGGTGAGATCGCCGACGAGTACGACCAGGCGGAAACGGCGCCGGTAGAAGACCTGGGCGACAAACATTTTCGGGTCTCGGCGCGACTGCCGATCGAAGACCTCGGCGAACTCTACGGTGTGGAGTTCGACGACGACCTCGACGTCGACACCGTGGGCGGCCTGCTCGCCTTGGAACTGGGCCGGGTGCCGCTGCCGGGTGCCGAGGTCATTTCGCACGGGTTGCGGCTGCATGCCGAAGGCGGCACCGATCACCGGGGGCGAGTACGCATCGGCACCGTCCTGCTCAGTCCCGTCGAATCCGATGGCACACCCGACGGCGAGGAATCCCCGCAGCATGACTGAATTCCGTTCCGGCTTCGTATGTTTGGTCGGCCGACCCAATACCGGGAAGTCGACCCTGACCAACGCGCTCGTCGGCACCAAGGTCGCGATCACCTCGAAGCGTCCGCAGACCACCCGGCACACCATCCGCGGGATCGTGCACCGGGACGACTTCCAGATCATTCTCGTCGACACCCCGGGTCTGCACCGTCCCCGCACCCTGCTGGGCAAACGGCTCAACGACCTGGTGCGCGACACCTACGCCGAGGTCGACGTGATCGGGCTGTGCATCCCCGCCGACGAGGCGATCGGGCCGGGGGACCGGTGGATCGTCGAGCAGATTCGGGCGACCGCACCCAAGGCGACGCTGGTCGCCATCGTCACCAAGATCGACAAGACCCCCAAGGACAGGGTCGCCGCGCAGTTGGTCGCGGTCAGCGAGCTGGTCGGCGACTCGGCCGAGATCGTCCCGGTGTCGGCGGTGGCCGGGACGCAGGTGGGCGTCCTGATCGAGGTGCTGGCCGCGGCGCTGCCCCCCGGCCCGGCCTACTATCCCGACGGGGAACTGACCGACGAACCCGAAGAGGTCTTGATGGCCGAGCTCATCCGTGAGGCGGCGCTGGAGGGGGTGCGCGACGAGCTTCCCCATTCGTTGGCCGTGGTCATCGACGAGGTCAACCCGCGGGAAGACCGCGACGACCTGATCGACGTGCACGCGCTGCTCTACGTCGAACGCGACAGCCAGAAGGGCATCATCATCGGCAAGGGCGGCGCCCGGCTGCGCGACGTCGGCACCGCCGCGCGCGCCCAGATTGAGAAGCTGCTGGGCACCAAGGTGTACCTCGACCTCCGCGTCAAGGTCGCCAAGAACTGGCAGAGCGACCCCAAACAGCTTGGCCGACTGGGCTTTTAACGCCTGGACGAGCGCAGCGGCCTCACGTGGCGAGGACCCGGATGGTGTTCAGCGACGGATCCGCCGCGTCGGGCAGATTCATGCCGGCCTTGACGCCCGAGCACAGATATTCCAGCACAGCATCATTGAGGCACTCACCGGGCACGACGGCGGGAATGCCCGGGGGATAGGGGGTGATCTGCTCGGCGGCGATGCGCCCGGCCGCGCTGTCGCTGGGCACCGCCTCCACCCGCCCGAAAAACGCGTCGCGCGGCAACTCGACGGACTCCAATTGCAGCTCCTCGGGCGACGGCAGCGCGATGCGCGGCGCCGGTTCGAAGTCATCGGCGGCGGTCCGCCACGCGCGCAGCGCGTCGGTGAGGCGTCCCAAGGTCTCCTTGTCGTCGGCCATCGACAGGGTGGCCAGGATGCGGCGGTGGTCGCTCATGCCCACATCGATGTGCGCGTGCTCCCGCAGCCAGTCGGCGGCCTGATAACCCGATGTGCCCGTTGCCGATACATCGATCAAGACCTGCATCCGATCCAGGTCGTGGGAGGCCTGCGCGCCGAGCAATTCGTCGTCGAGCACCTCCACATCGGGGATGAGTTCGAGCTCCTCGCGCACGCGTCGGGTCAAATCGAGTGCGGCATCGAGCAATTCATGCCCGCGCTCCACCATCTGCCGACGCCATCCATCCATGGCCGCGTACAGCAGGACGCTGGGGCTGGTGGTCATCAACTGATCCGCGCAGGCCGACAGGCGGTCCTGATCGATCAGATCACCCTGCAGATGAAACACCGAACCCTGCTCGAAACCGGCGCCCATCTTGTGCACGCTGACCACGCAGAGGTCCGCGCCGGCGTCCATCGCCCAGGTCGGGAGGTCCTCATGAAACGGCAGGTGCGCGCCCCACGCCTCGTCGATGATCAACGGCTTTCCGCGCCGATGGCATACCTCGGCGATCCCGGCGATGTCGGCGCAGGTGCCGTACGGGCTGGGGCTGACGACGAGGGCACCCGCGGCCTCGGGATGCTTGTCCCACGCCTCTTCGACCTGCTCCGGTGAGGGCGGATGGGAAAAGTGGTGCTCGGCGTCCCAGCGAGGGGTGATCCACCGCGGCTGCACGCCGGAGAAGATCAGCCCCGCCACGATCGACTTGTGGCTGTCCCGGCTGACCAGCAGGCTGCCCTCGCCGCCGGCCACGGCCATCATCGCGGCCCGCACCGACAAAGAACTGCCGCAGGTGGAGAACCAGGCGGTGTCCGCACCCACGGCGTGGGCCATCAGGTCTTCGGCGCGCTTCAGGTATTTGTTGCTGGTCCTGCGGTCGTCCAAGCCGCCGCTGGCCAGCACGTCGTCGAGGAAAGGCTCGCGGCCCAGGACCGCGAGGACCCGATCGTCGGTGCCGCGGCCCTGCCGGTGGCCCGGCGGCGTAAACCCGTATCGGTTCTTTGCGCGATAGTCGGCCAGCGCATCGAGCAGTGGGGCTTCGGATTGGTCCATGCCGAACGTGTACCCGCGTTGTCAGCAGGAAATTCACCGCCCCGACCTGCCCAGACGGCGGAACGCGCGGCCGGTGCGTCAGCCGCCGGGGGCGGGCGCCGGCGGCGTGTCCTGGGCCTGATTCCACCAGGGCTGGGGCTGCTTGCTCGCCCATCCGCACACAGCTTCCAGCTCGGCGGCCAGCGAAATCAGCATGCCCTCGCTGTTCGCCGGGCCCATCAGCTGCACTCCGATGGGCAGGCCGTCCGACGTGAAGCCCGCGGGGACGTTGATGGACGGCCAACCCAGGACGTTCCACGGGAACGTGAGTGGGCAGGCCGCGATCATCGCCCGGTCGGTGCCGAAGCTGCTCAACCGGTCGAAGGCGCGCGCCAGCGGCGGGGGTTGGGCGGTGGTCGGCGCCAGCACCACGTCGACGATGTCGAAGATCGAGCCCACCCGGCGCTGGTCGGCCGTCTCGTGACGGCGCGCGCTGCGCAGGATCGCCTGCCCCAGGGCGGCTCCCATGCGCAGGTTGGACAGGGTGCGTGGGTCCAGCGCGACGCCGTCGCCCAAGCGCTCCTCCCAATCGCGCAGACCCGCGGTGGACCGGGCGAGAAAGTCCCACGACAACCGCATGCCGTAGTCGGGGTTGCCGGGCACCACGGTGTGACCCAGCAGTTCGAGCTGGTTGCCCACGGCGCGCGTCGCCGCCAGGATCTCCGGATGCAGCTTGGGCCGGAAACCGGTGTAGGGGAACCGGGTTGACAGCGCGATGTTCAGCGGGCCGGGTGCCTTCCCGACGTAGTCGGAGGCGGTGAGCGCGGGCGGTTTGTGCCGATCGCCCTCGACATTGCCGGACGCGGCGTCGAGCACCAACGCCGCGTCGGCCACCGTGCGGGCCAGCACGCCGTTGACCGTGATGCCGTTGAACGCCTCCGGCAGCGGCCAGGTCGAGATCCGGCCGCGCTGCGGCTTGATGCCCACCAGGTGCGTCCACGCGGCGGGGATGCGGATACTGCCGGCGCCGTCGGACCCGATGGCGGCCGTGACCAGGCCCGCGGCCACCGCCGCGGCGCTGCCACCCGACGATCCGCCCGGGGTGTGCCGCCGCGACCAGGGATTGCGGGTGTGCCCGAAACCGGGCCCGCTGGTGAACGGCCACTGGCCGAGTTCGCAGGTGTTGGTCTTGCCGACGATCACCGCGCCGGCGGCTTTGAGGCGGCGCACCACCTCAGCGTCGTGCGTCGCCGGCGCGACCGACCCCTCGGTGCCGAACGCGGTGGGCACGCCGGCGACGTCGACGTCGTCCTTGACGGCGATCGGAATCCCCAGCAGCGGGGCGGTGTCCCCGGCCGCGCGACGCCGGTCGGCCTCGGCCGCGTCGGCCAGCGCCGATTCGGTGAGCACCACCCGGAAGGCGTTGAGGGTGGGCTGGCTGGTGTGGATGGCGTGCAGCGAGCGACCCACCAGTGTGGTGGACGTCACCGAGCGGCTGGCCAGCTGATAGAGCAGGTCGGTCAGCGTGGGCAGGCGCCGGCGGCCGGATGCGGAACCCGGGCCGGAAAGGGCCCCGAAGCCCGACCCAGAAGCGCCAATCACGGGGTACGAGACTAACGGCGCGGATACCCGCAATGTCGCGGCGGGGTGCAAAACTATGGGGATGCGGCTATACCGAGACCGAGCTGTTGTGCTGCGCCAGCACAAGCTCGGCGAAGCCGACCGAATCGTGACCCTGCTGACCCGTGATCACGGGCTGGTCCGCGCGGTGGCCAAGGGCGTGCGTCGCACCCGCAGCAAATTCGGCGCGCGGCTGGAGCCGTTCGCGCACATCGACGCGCAACTACATCCCGGCCGCAACCTCGACATCGTCACCCAGGTCGTCTCGATCGACGCGTTCGCCACCGACATCGTCAGCGACTACGGCCGCTACACCTGCGGGTGCGCCATGCTGGAAACTGCCGAACGCCTCGCCGGTGAGGAGCGGGCACCCGCCCCGGCCCTGCACGGGCTCACGGTGAGCGCCCTGCGCGCGGTCGCCGACGGCCGCCGGTCCCGGGATCTCCTGCTGGACGCCTACCTGCTGCGGGCGATGGGCATCGCCGGATGGGCGCCGGCGCTGAATGAGTGCGCCCGCTGCGCCACGCCCGGTCCCCATCGTGCGTTCCACGTCGGCGCCGGCGGCAGCGTCTGCACACACTGCCGCCCGGCCGGTTCGACGACGCCGCCGCCGGGGGTGGTGGACCTGATGTCGGCACTGCACGACGGAGATTGGGACTTCGCCGAAAAGACGCCGCAGTCGCACCGCAACTACGTCAGCGGTCTGGTGGCGGCGCACCTGCAATGGCATTTGGAGCGGCAGCTCAAGACGTTGCCGCTCGTGGAGCGGTCGTATCACGTCGACCGCACCATCGCCGATCAGCGCGCGACGCTGATCGGGCAGGATATGGACTGTGGCTAACGGGAGGGCTGACGGGCGGTGATCACATTCGTCACGCCCGCGACTGCGTCAGTCGCCATGTGTTGTGCCCGCCCCCGAGCGACAAACGCAGGGCATCTCCTGCTGTCGCTCGAAGGCGGGCACAAGACACCTACGCCCACGCCGAGGCCGGTGGGGCGCACGTGACAAACCGCGGTTTCCCGCAGCTGCCCCCCGCGCCCGACGACTATCCGGTCTTCCCCGACAAGTCGACCTGGCCCGTCGCTTTTCCGGAACTGCCGCCATCCGCCGACGGTGGCCCATCCCGGCCGCCGCAGCACGTCTCGAAGGCGGCCGCGCCCAGGATCGAGGCCGACCGGCTGCCCAATCATGTGGCCATCGTCATGGACGGCAACGGCCGTTGGGCCACCCAGCAGGGGCTGACCCGAACCGACGGCCATCGCGCGGGGGAGGCCGTCGTCATCGACATCGTCTGTGGCGCAATCGAAATCGGGATCAAGTGGCTGAGCCTCTATGCCTTCTCGACCGAGAACTGGAAGCGTTCGCCCGAAGAGGTCCGCTTCCTGATGGGCTTCAACCGCGATGTGGTGCGCATGCGCCGGGTGAACCTGAAGGCGATAGGGGTCAAGATCCGGTGGGTCGGTTCGCGGCCCCGCCTGTGGCGCAGCGTGATCAATGAATTGGCGATCGCGGAAGACATGACCAAGGACAACGACGTCATCACCGTCAACTACTGCGTGAACTACGGTGGCCGCGCGGAAATAGCCGATGCCACAAAGGAAATCGCACGACTGGCCGCCGCTGGCCGGCTGAACCCGGAGCGCATCACCGAGTCGACGGTGGCGAATCATCTGCAGCGGCCCGACATCCCCGACGTGGATCTGTTCTTGCGGACCTCGGGGGAGCATCGGTCCAGCAATTTCATGCTGTGGCAGGCGGCGTACGCCGAGTATGTCTTCCAGGACAAGCTGTGGCCCGACTACGACCGCCGCGACTTGTGGGCCGCCTGCGAGGAATACGCCTCGCGCAATCGTCGGTTCGGGAGCGCATAGTGCCATCACTGCAGGCGCGTCTGGCGTCGATCCTCGGCGATGTCCTTGCGCTGCAGGAGGAGTCCGACGGCGCGCTGACGGTCCACCACGACGGCACCATCGCATCGCTGCGGGTGGTGAACATCGCCGAAGGC
Organism: Mycobacterium sp. NTMscope_MAC_269; assembly: GCF_976985695.1. Classification (NCBI taxonomy): domain Bacteria; kingdom Bacillati; phylum Actinomycetota; class Actinomycetes; order Mycobacteriales; family Mycobacteriaceae; genus Mycobacterium; species Mycobacterium sp. NTMscope_MAC_269. The sequence continues at coordinate 2,397,907 of NZ_OZ335668.1, read as the reverse complement.
CTCGACCTGGTGTCGCTCACCCAGATATTGGCGTGGGACCTGCCGCTGACCAAAAAGATCAGTGACCAAGTCGCCAAGCAGGCGCGCGACAGCAACTTCGGCAGCGTCAGCCTGATCGAGAAGGTCAATGACAAAGCCGTGCAGCGCAATTCGGGCAAGGGCGCGGCCAAAAGCGCCGACGTGATGCTGCGCTACAACTTTCCCGGTGCCGGCCTCACCGATGAGGCCCTACGGACCTTGATCCTGCTGGTACTGGACAGCGGAGCCCAGATACGCCGCACGCTGACAGTGTAACGGTCAGGCCCTGCACTCCGAACAGGTGCCAAAGATTTCGATGGTGTGGCTGACGTCGGAGAAGCCATGCTTGGCGGCCACGGCCGTCGCCCATTCCTCGACCTCGTGATCGCCCACCTCGATTGTGGATCCGCAACTGCGGCAGACCAAGTGGTGGTGATGGTGCTCCGAACACCGTCGGTAGACCGACTCGCCGGTGTCGGTGCGCAGCGTGTCGATCATTCCCGCCGCGGCCATCGACTGCAGCGTCCGGTAGACGGTGGTCAGCCCGATGTTCTCGCCGCGCCGGCGCAGCTCGTCGTGCAGATCCTGCGCCGAGCGGAATTCGTCGAGTGTCTCCAACAGCGTCGAGATCGCCGCGCGCTGACGGGTCGAGCGGACGCTCGCTCCTGTCATTGGTGCGGCTCCTCGCTCGCGTGCGCGACGGCGTCGACCACGATGTGCGCGAGGTGATGATCGGCCAGGCGGTACAGCACCTCGCGCCCGGACCGCTCGCCGGCCACCACGCCCGCCGCCTTCAGGATTTTCAGATGCTGGCTCACCAGCGGCTGGGGCACGCCGAGCGCGTCCACCAGCTCGTGCACGCAGCGATGCGACTCGCGCAACTGCAGCACGATGGCGATGCGCACCGGTGCCGCCAGCGCCCGCAACAACTCGCCCGCGGCATCGAGGATGTCCCGCGGCGGCGGGACGGGGTAATCGGCCGGTCCGGAGTGCCCGCCGGCGCCGAGTGCGCCGTGGTCGTGGGCGACCGCGTCGAGGTCCGTTCCCATGTCGCCGTCGGTGGCGGGCGGCATCGAGGCAGAGCGTGAGGGGGACATCATGGGAGCGGCATCACCTCGAGAAGTGCCAGGTAGTGGGAAAGTATCCGCCGTATCGGCTGCCTCCACTGTCACATGCATGATGACGCATGTCAAAGACCGCGGGGCCGATCGCTACCATGACTGATGCTCTGCGCGCGGCGGCCGGCCGCTAAGCGCGCCCACCCAACCCCGGAAAGGGAGTGCACCGCCCCGTGGCGTCCGTCATCGACACCGTAGTGAACCTGGCCAAGCGGCGCGGCTTCGTCTTTCCCGCGGGGGAGATCTACGGCGGAACCCGCTCGGCGTGGGACTACGGCCCGTTGGGTGTGGAGTTCAAAGAGAACATCAAACGCCAATGGTGGCGCGCGGTGGTCAGCGGACGCGACGACGTCGTCGGCCTGGATTCGTCGATCATCCTGCCGCGGCAGGTGTGGGTGGCCTCCGGCCACGTCGAGGTCTTCCATGACCCGCTGGTCGAGTCGCTGATCACCCATAAGCGCTACCGCGCCGACCATCTCATCGAGGCCTACGAGGCCAAGCACGGTCACCCGCCGCCGGGCGGGCTGGCCGACATTCGCGACCCGGACACCGGCGAGCCCGGCCAGTGGACCGAGCCCCGCGAATTCAACATGATGCTCAAGACCTACCTGGGCCCCATCGAGACCGAGGAGGGCCTGCACTATCTGCGGCCGGAGACCGCGCAGGGCATCTTCGTCAACTTCGCCAACGTGGTGACGACCGCCCGCAAGAAGCCGCCCTTCGGTATCGGCCAGATAGGCAAGAGTTTTCGCAACGAGATCACCCCGGGCAACTTCATTTTCCGCACACGCGAGTTCGAGCAAATGGAAATGGAGTTCTTCGTCGAACCCTCGACCGCCAAGGAATGGCATCAGTATTGGATCGACACCCGGCTGCAATGGTATGTCGAGTTGGGTATCGATCCGGAGAACCTGCGGTTGTTTGAACACCCGGCCGACAAACTGTCGCACTACTCCGATCGCACCGTCGACATCGAGTACAAATTCGGCTTCGCCGGTAACCCGTGGGGTGAGCTGGAGGGCGTCGCCAACCGTACCGATTTCGACTTGGCGACGCATTCCAAGCATTCCGGCGTCGACCTGTCGTTTTACGACCAGGCCACCGACGCGCGCTACATCCCGTATGTCATCGAACCGGCGGCCGGATTGACGCGGTCGTTCATGGCCTTCCTGATCGACGCCTACGTCGAGGACGAGGCCCCGAACGCCAAGGGCGCGATGGAAAAACGCACCGTTCTGCGGCTGGACCCGCGGCTGGCTCCGGTCAAGGCGGCCGTGCTCCCGCTGTCCCGCCACACCGACCTGAGTCCCAAGGCCCGCGATCTGGCCGCCGAACTGCGCCAATTTTGGAATATCGATTTCGACGACGCCGGCGCGATCGGGCGCCGCTATCGGCGACAGGACGAGATCGGCACGCCGTTCTGCGTGACGGTGGATTTCGACTCACTCGAGGACAACGCCGTGACGGTGCGCCGGCGCGATGACATGACCCAGGAGCGCGTCGCGATGAACACGGTGTCCGATTATCTGGCGGCACGGCTCAAAGGCTGCTAATCGCCGGCCCGGCTTCGAGGCGGTAAACCGGGTCCCGTTGCGTCGGTGCACGTCTGGCCTACTCGCGTGCGAGTGAATGCTGCGCGGTCACCGCGTCGCATTTGCGAAATAAGGTTTGCTTAAAAATCGGGTCGCGTCGGTGGTGGTGCCTTAGGATCTGCTCTGGGGCATAAGTAGATAGCTAGTTGAGCCGCGGGCGGATGTCGGGCCGCTTGTTGCTGGAGCCGTTGACTCGGTCGGTTGGGGTGTGAATGATTCCCGCGTTTCTGTTCTTCCCTCCGGAAATCAACTCGGCCTTGATAGTCGGTGGCCCCGGTTCTGGACCTCTATTCGAGGCGGCCTCGGCCTGGGACGGATTGGCGGTTGAGCTGTCATCCTCGGCGTCCTCGTTCAACACCGTGGTGACGGATCTGGCGGCGGGGGCCTGGATGGGCCCGTCGTCGGTGTCGATGACGGCCGCCGCGGCGCCCTACGTGCAATGGCTGCTGATCGCCGCGGCGGAGGCGGAGGTGGCGGCGATCCGGGCCCGGCTGGCGGCGCTGGCGTTCGAGGGGGCGCTGGTCGCGACGGTGCCGCTGCCGGCCGTGCTGGCAAATCGTGCCCGGCTGCTCATCCTGATCGCGACCAACTTCTTCGGCCAGAACACCGCGGCGATCGCGCAGACCGAACTCGAGTACGTCGAGATGTGGGCGCAGGATGTGGCCGCGATGGCGGGCTATCACGCGGGGGCCCAAACGCTGGTGGAGACGTTGCCGGCGTTCACCGCGCCGCCCGCGGGTCTCGGCGCCGGCGCAGCGTCCTCGGGCCTGGCGGGCCTGGCCGACCTGGTGACCGCGCCCCTGACCTTGGCGTCACAGTTTTTCCAGGGCCTGTCGTCGCTGGGGACCGCGTTCGCCTCGCAGCTGCAGTCGGTCTTCATGGCGCTCTCGCCCGCCGTCTCGTCGCTCACGTCGTTGATGACGTCGACGCCGGTGGCGACCTTGACGACGGTGGCCCAGGCCGGAATGTATCCGGCAAGTGCGCTGATGCCGCCCATGGTGGCGCTGGCCCAAACCACGGGGCCGGCGGCGGTCACGCCCGCGGCGGCGCCGGCTCCGGTAATGCTCAGTACCACCAACGTGACCGCGGAGGCGCCGCACAGCGCGCACAGCCTGCTGTCCGACCTGCAACCGTTGACCGGCGGAGGCCTCGGCGCCCTCGGCGTCGCGTCGGCGGGCCTCGGGAGCGCGCGCTTCGTCGGGGCTATGTCGGTGCCCGCGGCGTGGCAGGGATCGATGCCGGCTTACGTCCCCGCACCGGCGATGTCGGGTGTGGCCGCCGGGGCGCCGGCGACCGCGGCGACGGCGAGCGCGGCCGGGCCGGGCAGCGGCGTGCCGATGACGGCGATGCCGGTGGGCGAGAAGGGCCCCGAGGGGGAGGACCGCGGGACCAAGGCGGAGGTGGTGCGGTCCCGTCCGAAAGTGGTGCCGCGCACCCGATAATCAGCGGTGCCGCTGTTGCGGGTGTGCATGGAGTGCACGGCGGGTGAGAAAACCGAAATGATTATGTCGGCTGGGACGGCAGCCGGCGTCGTATCGCACCGCGCGAATTCATCTAATACGTCCCGGAAAAACAGCGCGCTCGCGCGCGTTGTCCCAGCGGGAATCGGTACGAGAACCTCACCGGCATCCGGGACCGGCCGCGCGATCCGATTGCCGGCACCTATCGTAAAGCACTGCGCGGCAAGGGCTTCGCCATTCGGGGCCAACTCCAAGTGGTCGGGGCAAAACGTAGGGCCCGGCAGTCGACGGCGCGCGCGGCGGATGCCCTGACAGGTTCGGGGCGGGGCCCGCGCCGACCGATACACGCTCATATAAAGGAAAATTGGCAATTCCCGCATATTTTCTTCAGTTTGTCTTACGATGTGAACCGGTTGGTGTAAATAAGTTCGCCACAGCGCCCGAACGCTAGATCGGCTGTGGAAGGGGGCAGGGGTGCTTTTGCCTCTCGGTTCGCCGTTACCCGATGACACGGTGGCGGCAGTACGCGGTGAGTCCGGTGTGCTCGGTGGTCTATCGGTGCCACTCAAGTGGGGAGTGGCCGTTCCGCCGGACGACTACGACCATTGGGCGCCGAAGTCGGAAGCGAGCGCCGACACCGCGGAGGAGACGCTCGACGCGCCGCGACCGACAGCGGTCGCCGACAACGTCTGGAGCGGGTGGGAAGGCGAAGGCGCGCCACGGCCCGTGGGCGTGATCCCGCATTCCCCGGCAGCCGGCTGAAGGCCGGCAGGTAGAGAAGCGAAACGCGCCGCGGTGATCCCGCGGCGACTCAGAATCGGCCGCCGCCACCCATGAAACCGCCGTCGGAAGAACCCGGGGCGCCACCGAACGAGGTCGGGCTCCAGCCACCGAACCCGCCCCGCATGCCCCCGCTGAGCAAGTCGCCGATGATGATGCCGCCGAGCATCGCGCCCATGTCGCTGCCGCCGCGACGGGTGTAGGCGCGCTGCATCGTTTGCACGTCGCCGTTGGCCAGCGATTGCGCCTGAGCGGCCAGCGTCGATGCCGCATCGGCGTGGGCGATCGCGTCGCTCGGGTTCGTCGGGCCCTTGTCCTGCGCGGCCTGTAGGTGGCGTTTGGCTTCGGCCAACCGGGTGCGCGCGTCGGGGCCGATGCTGCCCCGGCGGGTGTCGATGTAGTCGGACACCGCGCGCACCCGCGATTGCGCGGTGAACAACGCCTGCTCCAGCGATCGGTTGAGTCGCTCCGCGGCGGCCTGCTCTGCGGCCAGAGTGGCCAGCAGCCCGCTGAGCGCGGCGTCGGCCTTGGTCAGCTCCCCGAACGCGCCCAGCGGATCTTCGGAACCGCCGGCGCGGGCGCGCTCGACGGCCCGGGCGGCCGCGTCGCGGGCCGCCACCAAATCGCTGGTGTGCGCGGATTTTTTCTGCAGCAGTTCGTTGGCGCGGGCGATGTCGTTGGTGATGTCGGCCATGGCCGACGGCAGTCGGTCGGTCGCGTGCGCAATGTCGCTGGCCGCGTTGTCGACCGCGTCGAGCAGCGCTCGCGCCTGCCCGAGGGCTGACTCGGCGGCCCGGACGGCGTCGACCAGGCCGGCTTGCCCGCCGGTGACGGCGTGGGCTGCCTGCTCACGGGCGCTGCCGATGTTGCGGTCGGCGAACGCCAGCCGCTCCTTGGCCGTCGTGACATTGCCGGACACCGAAGTCAGTGCGGCAGCGCTGAAGTCGTGATGCAGCGCCGCCAGCCGTTGCTCCGCCGGCGACAGCCGGGTGGTCAGTTCCACGTACTGCTGCGTCAGCGTGTCCAGCCGCGTCGCGGCGTTGATCACCAGGTCGCGCAACTTCTCGAAGGCCTCGGTCTGTGACTCCAGCTCGCGGTCGGCCCGCGCCGCCGAGACGATCACCTGGGTGAGCATTTCGCGGCGCTGCGAGGGCGTTTCCGGGGTGCTGTCGTCGAGCTGTTGACGCACCGTGAACGCTTGGGACAGAGCGGCTTTGGCGTTGGCCACCGCGCTGGTGAACGGTTGGGTGCGCTCTTCGCCGAATTCGCCGACCGCCAGGTCCAGTTCGTTGGCGCTGGTGCGTAGCGCGTTGTCGACGTCCACCACCAGCGCGCGGGACAGGTCGTCGAGCGTCTGCAACGGCAGCGCGGCCAACGCGTCGGCGTCGGTGGGATCGACGCGGCGCGCGGCGGCCAACGCCGCGGTTCGCCGGCGCTGGCCGCGGTGACGCATCACCAGCAGCAGGCCGGCCAGCGCGATGAGAATGCCCGCCAGCGTGGCCAGCAGGACCACCCGCCCCGACGAGCCGGGCGACACGTCGAGCCCGTTCGCCGCCGCCACCGCGGCGCCGCTCCAGTCACCGTTGTGCAGGGCGGGTTCGATCTTGTTGCGCCGCAAGCTGTCGACCTGGCCGGCGTTGACGCTCTTGACCGTGGACGGCACCAGGAAGGCATAAGAGCGGCTGGTGGTCGCGACGGCCAGCAGCGCGTCGTAGCCGCCCAGGTCGCTGGCGCGCACGGTGCGTTGTGCCCACCCGGTCGGGGTCTGCCCGGAGAAGTCGTCGACGTAGACCACCCAGAGCCGGATGTGGCGGTCGGTGTAGAGCTTGTTGAGCGCGGCAGCCACGGTGGTGCGACCGGAATCCGTCAGGGCCCCCGCGTTGTCGGTGACATAGTCGGCCAACCGGAAGGGCGGTTGCGCGCCGACGGGCGGTGCCAGCAGCAGCCCGCCGCCGAGGCCGACCGTGAAAAGCGTCGCGAGCGCGGCGAGCAGGCGAGCGGTGCGCATAGGGCCAATCTAGCTCCGTGGCAGTGCGCCCGATGCGGAGCGGGGCATCGCGTGCGGCCCGGGGACGACACAGCCCAACAGGCCTGAGCCGAGCCAGGCTTCGGCACGCATTCCCTGGCAGACTGTGCGTCGGTGACCAGGAAACAGCACGACCCCTACGACGACTTCGACCGTCAGCGACGGGTAGCCGAAGCGGCGAAGACCGCGGGTCTGCCGGGCACCGAAGGGCAACACCGCACCGACTTCGCCCGCGACCGCGCCCGCGTCCTACACAGCGCCGCCCTGCGCCGCCTGGCCGACAAGACCCAGGTCGTCGGGCCGCGGGAAGGGGACACGCCGCGCACCCGGCTGACGCACTCCCTCGAGGTCGCCCAGATCGGGCGGGGAATGGCCGTCGGGCTGGGCTGCGACCTCGACCTGGTCGAGCTGGGCGGACTGGCCCACGACATCGGCCACCCGCCCTACGGCCACAATGGTGAAAAGGCGCTCGACGAGGTCGCGGCGAATTACGGCGGCTTCGAGGGCAACGCCCAGAATTTCCGGATCCTGACCAGCCTCGAGCCCAAAGTGCTTGACGCACAAGGCAATAGCGCGGGGCTGAACTTGACTCGCGCGTCGCTGGACGCGGTCACCAAATACCCGTGGCCGCGCGGCGAGGGGCAACGCAAGTTCGGGTTCTACGACGCCGACCGCGAGCCCGCGGCCTGGATGCGCGCGGGCGCGCCGGAGGGCCGGATGTGCCTGGAGGCGCAGGTGATGGACTGGGCCGACGACGTGGCCTACTCGGTGCACGACGTGGAGGACGGCGTCGTCTCCCAACGCATCGACCTGCGGGTGCTCGCCGACGACGACGAGGCCGCGGCACTGGCCAAGCTGGGCGAGACCGAATTTTCCCGCGTGCGCGCCGACGATTTCTTGGCGGCCGCGCGACGGCTGTCCGGGTTGCCGGTGGTCGCCGCCGTCGGGAAGTACGACGCCACGCTGGCGGCATCGGTCGCGCTCAAGCGGCTGACCAGTGAGCTGGTCGGCAGGTTCGCCTCGGCCGCCATCGCCACCACCCGCGCGGCGGCCGGACCCGGACCGCTGGTGCGCTACCGGGCCGAGCTGCAGGTCCCCGATCTGGTGCGGGCCGAGGTCGCCCTGCTGAAAATCCTGGCGCTGCAGTTCATCATGTCCGATCCGCGGCATCAGGAGACCCAGGCCGGTCAGCGTGAGCGCATCCACCGGGTGGCGCACTGGCTGTACGCGGGAGCGCCCCGAACCCTCGACCCGGTCTTTGCTGCGGCCTTCAACACGGCGGCCGACGACGCCGCCCGGTGGCGGGTCATCGTCGATCAAATCGCCTCCTACACCGAAGGCCGGCTGGAACGGATCGACGCCCGCCAGGCCGGTCCGTGATGGATTGCCGCCCGCAACTCGTCCGGTCCGGGAATCGACGCGGCCGCCGCGAGTTAGGCTGCCCGGCATGAAGAAATTCAGCGGCTCGCCTTTGATGGCCTCCCTCGTGATGGGCCTTCCCGTCGTCGCCATGACTGCCTGCAGCTCACCGCAGCATGAGAGCAGCCAGCCGGGCACCACCCCTCCCGTGAAGACCGCCGCACCGGCGTCCTCGGCGGAGGCGACGACCCCGGCGCCCGGTGCCGGCTCGCTCACCGCGGAATTGAAGACGCCCGATGGTCGGACGGCGGCCACCGCGACCTTCGACTTCACCGGCAACTATGTGACCGTCACCGTCAAGACGGTGGCGACCGGCATCCTGACTCCCGGCCTGCACGGCATGCACGTGCACGAGATCGGCAAGTGCGAGCCGAACTCGGTGGCCCCCACGGGCGGTGCGCCCGGCAACTTCTTGTCCGCCGGCGGTCACTACCAGGCTCCCGGACACACCGGTAAGCCCGAGAGTGGCGACCTGGCGACCCTCGAGGTGCGCCGGGACGGCGCGGCCTACCTGGTCACCACCACCGACTCGTTCACGCGGGACGACCTGCTGGCCGGTAACAAGACCGCGCTGATGCTGCACGGGGCCCAGGACACCGAGAACGCGATGGATCGCGTCGCCTGCGGTGTCATCGGAACCGGCTAGCCGTCCGCGTCGCGCCTTAGACTGACCCGATGGCAAGCCCGGCAGGTTCACGCGCGGAGGGCGACGGGCGTGCCCGGGGTCGCGGGCGGATCCCCGACCGCGACATCGCTGCCATCCGCGAACGGGTGCGCATCGACGAAGTGGTCGGCGACTACGTGCAGTTGCGCCGCGCCGGCGCGGATTCGCTCAAGGGGCTGTGTCCGTTTCACGACGAGAAGTCGCCGTCGTTTCACGTCCGCCCCAACCACGGCCACTTTCATTGCTTCGGTTGCGGTGAGGGCGGCGACGTGTACGCGTTCATCCAGAAGATCGAGCACGTCAGCTTCGTGGAGGCGGTAGAGCTGCTCGCCGACCGGATCGGTCACACCATCACCTACTCCGGGCCGGCGACCAGCGTGCAGCGCGACCGCGGCAGTCGCAGCCGGCTCGTCGCGGCCAACGCGGCCGCGGCGGAGTTCTACGCTGCGGCGCTGGAATCCGACGAGGCGGCACCGGCACGCCAGTATCTGACCGAGCGGAACTTCGACGGCGGCGCGGCCCGGCATTTCGGTTGCGGCTTCGCGCCGTCCGGCTGGGACTCACTGACAAAGCACTTGGTGCGCAAGGGTTTCGAGTTCAAGGAGCTGGAGGCGGCCGGCCTGTCGCGGCAGGGGCGCCGCGGGCCGATGGACCGTTTCCATCGGCGCCTGCTGTGGCCCATCCGGTCCTCGGCCGGCGAGGTGATCGGTTTCGGCGCCCGGCGGTTGTTCGACGACGACCCGATGGAAGCCAAGTACATCAACACCCCCGAGACACTGCTGTACAAGAAGTCGAACGTCATGTTCGGCATCGACCTGGCCAAACGCGACATCGCCAAGGGGCACCAGGCCGTCGTCGTCGAGGGCTACACCGACGTGATGGCGATGCATCTGGCCGGGGTCACCACCGCCGTGGCGTCGTGCGGCACCGCGTTCGGCGACGAGCATCTGGCGATGCTGCGCCGACTGATGATGGACGACAGCTTCTTTCGCGGCGAGCTGATCTATGTTTTCGACGGCGACGCGGCCGGGCGGGCCGCCGCCCTCAAGGCGTTCGGCGGCGAGCAGAACCTGGCGGGGCAGTCGTTTGTGGCCGTCGCGCCGGACGGCATGGACCCCTGCGACTTGCGGCTGAAGTCCGGCGACGGGGCCTTGCGCGACCTGGTGGCCCGGCGAACGCCGTTGTTCGAGTTCGCGATCCGCTCGGCGCTCGCCGAGGTGGACCTGGACAGTGCCGAGGGCCGGGTGACCGCGCTTCGCCGGTGCGTGCCGATGGTGGGCCAGATCAAGGACCCGACGCTGCGCGACGAGTACGCCCGCCAGCTCGCCGGGTGGGTCGGCTGGGACGACGTCGCGCAGGTCATCGGGCGAGTTCGCGATGAGGCCAAGAAGCCCCGGGTTTCGGCGGACCTCCGCGGGCGCGCTCGGGCTTCTGCCCCCGAGCCTTCCGCCGCGGCCCAGCCCGCGGCCAGCCGCCCCGACCCGCGCGACCCCACCCTGTGGCCGCAACGGGAGGCGCTCAAGGCGGCGTTGCAGTACCCGGCGCTGGCGGGGCCGGTCTTCGACACGCTGACCGTCGAGAGCTTCACCCATCCCGGGTACGCGGCCATCCGCGCGGCCATCGAGACCGCCGGCGGCACGTCGGGCGGGGTCACCGGGGCGCAGTGGCTCGAGGCGGTGCGCGATCGCGCGTCGTCGCCGTTGACGGCGGCGCTGATCAGTGAGCTCGGTGTCGAGGCCATCCAGGTCGACGAGGAGAAAATGCCGCGCTACATCGCCGGCGTGCTGGCCCGGCTGCAAGAGGTGTGGATGGGCCGCCAGATCGCCGAGGTGAAGTCGAAGTTGCAGCGCATGTCGCCGATCGAACAGGGCGACGAGTATCACGCGTTGTTCGGCGACCTGGTGGCGATGGAGGCCTACCGGCGCAGCCTGCTGGAGCAGGCTAGCGGCGACGAGTAGAGGGCGTCAGCGCGTCGTCGTCGACCGGCTCGGCGTCGCGCTCCATGATGGCGGTTTGGTCGTCGATCTCCGCCAGCGTCACAAAGCCGGTGTCGGGGGAGATCCGATTCGCGACCTTGCGCCGGCCTCCCTCGATCATCGACTTGGCCACGGGGCTGCTGGTCAGCGCGCGATAGGTGCCGACGATCTGCTCGTATCGCCGGCGACCGGCTTTCGAGCCCAGCACGTAACCCAGTCCCAGCACCACGACATACCGGATCAAAGCGTTCCTCCCGACTATCGATGGCTCCATCCTGCCTCACCGGTCGGGGTGTGCGCGCGGTCGATCCCCGGCGCGCTGCGGGTGGCCGCGCCAGTTGGGCGTGGTCGTGCCAGTACGCTAGAGTCGTCCCGCGATCGGGTTAGTCCCCTGTAGCTCAATTGGCAGAGCATTCGGCTGTTAACCGAAGGGTTCCTGGTTCGAGTCCAGGCGGGGGAGCAATACTTTTCGGATTCAGTGGCCGGCGCTCTGCCCGCCGTCGATGTGCAGTGTCTCGCCGGTCACAAACGTCGCGGCCTCCAGGTATCGAACCCCCTCGAGAATGTCGGCGATCGAACCCATCCGGCCTAGCGGATGCATGGCGGCCAGCGCGGTCGTGTCGTCATCGGCGTGCATCGGCGTGGCGATGTTCCCCGGGGAGATGGCGTTGACGCGGATCCCGTCACGGGCGTACTCGATGGCCAGCGACTTGGTCACGGCCGCCAGACCGCCCTTGGTGAGGGCGGTCAATCCGGCGGGAACCGCGGCGTTGGCCTGCTCGAGCAACGAGGTCGTCATGTTGACCACGTGCCCGCCGTCGCCTTGCGCCAGCATCCGGGCGATGGCCCGCTGGGTGATGTGGAAAAAGCCGGTCAGGTTCACCCCGGTCACGAACTGGTAGTCCGCGACCGTGTACTCGGTGAACGGCTTGGGGACGAAGACTCCGGCGTTGTTGATCAGCGTGTCCACCCGGCCGAACCGGTCGAGCGCCGTCGCGACGATGCGGTCGGCGGTCGCGGGATCGGCGACGTCACCGGCGACGGCCGCCATGCCTGCGTCATCGCTCGGGGCGATCGATCGGGAGTTGGCCACCACCGCGTAGCCGAGTTCGCGGTAGGCATCGACCAGGGCGGCGCCCATGCCCTGCGAGGCACCGGTGATGATCGCGACTTTTCGATTGGCCTGGTTGGCGGTCACTGACTGTCTCCTTGCGTGCTCTGCTGGCCGGCGCATCGTTTCGGCGCGCCATCCCTGTGGCGCGCTTCATCTCTTGAATTTACTGTGAGCACAACCTATTAGGAGGGCGCATGGAGTTCCTGGTGACGATGACGACGCACGTTCCCGACGGCACGCCGCCGGAAGCTGTCGACGACGTCCGGGCCCGAGAGGCCGCGCATTCCCGCGAGCTGGCGGCGCGGGGACACCTGCTTCGCCTATGGCGGCCGCCGCTGCAGCCGGGTGAGTGGCGCACCCTGGGCCTGTTCGCCGCCGACAACGAGCAACGGCTCGAGGAGGTGCTCGCGTCGATGCCGCTGCGCGTCTGGCGTACCGATGAGGTGACGCCGCTGAGCCCGCACCCCAATGACCCCGCCGCCACGACGGTGAATTAGCCTGATGCGCAGCGGCTTTCGCGGTCGGCGGCCGTCGTCGTCGTCAGATGGAGAAGTCCTCGCCGTGCCAGACTCCAGCCTCGGGCGGTCGGATGATCCGGCCAGATTGCTGCCCGTCGCTTAGCGCCTCCAACTTGTCGACCCTCGTCAACAACGATTGCAGGCTGACGCCCACGAGGTCGGGCATCATCGAATCGTCTGGACTGTTCCGCCCGTGGCGGCTGATGACCTGTCCGGGGACTCCGATGACGACGGCGCTGGATGGAACCGGTTTGACCACCACGGCATTCGCGCCAATCCGGCTATCGTCACCAATTTTGATCGCGCCGAGGACTTTTGCGCCGGCGCCGATGATTACCCGATCCCCGACGGTGGGGTGACGTTTCCCGGTGTCCGAACCGCTACCACCGAGGGTGACGCCGTGGTACAGCGTGACGTCGTCGCCAACCTCTGCCGTTTCCCCGATCACTACGCCGGTCGCGTGGTCGATGAATAGTCCGTCGCCCAGGACGGCACCCGGGTGGATGTCGACCCCCGTCACGATGCGAGTGAATTCGGCCAACGTCCGCGCCACCACCCGCGCGCCGCGGTTCCACAGCCAGTGGCTGATCCGGTGGCCCCAGATGGCGTGCACGCCGGGATAGGCGAGGATCACCTCCAGTGTGGTGGGGGCCGCCGGATCCCGCTGCTTAGCAGCCTGGATGTCACGCCGTATGGCTGCGAGCATGGCTACTCCGCCAGGTCGGCGTAAAGCGGTGTGCTCAGATACCGCTCGCCGAAATCGGGCAGCACCACGACGACGAGCTTGCCGGCGTTTTCGGGTCGCCGGGCCACCTGCAGGGCCGCCACGACAGCCGCCCCGGAGGAGATCCCGGCCAGCAGCCCCTCTTCTGCGGCAAGCCGCCGGGCCAGGGTGAGGGATTCCTCGTTGCCGACGGTGATGACTTCATCGACCAGATCCTCGTCCAGCACCGGCGGGACGAACCCGGCGCCCAGACCCTGAATCGGGTGTGGTCCCTTCTGGCCACCGGACAGGACGGGTGAGGCGGCCGGTTCGACCGCAATGATTTGCGTCGATGGCTTGCGCTGCTTGATGACCTGGGCGACGCCGGTGATGGTGCCGCCGGTGCCCACTCCGGCCACGAAGATGTCGACCTGACCGTCGGTGTCGCGCCACACTTCTTCGGCAGTGGTTGCACGGTGGATCGCCGGATTGGCCGGGTTCTCGAATTGCTGCGGCACGAAATATCGCTGGTCGGACTTGGCCAGTTCCTCCGCTTTCGCGATCGCGCCAGGCATGCCGTCGGCGCCCGGCGTCAGGACGATCTCGGCGCCGTAGGCCCGCAGCAGCATCCGCCGCTCAACGCTCATCGTTTCGGGCATCGTCAGCACGCAGCGGTAGCCGCGCGCGGCACAAACCATCGCCAGGGCTATGCCGGTGTTCCCGCTCGTCGGTTCGAGGATGATCGTGTCGGGCTTGATCAAACCTGCCTTTTCGGCCGCATCGATCATCGCCACCCCGATACGGTCCTTCACGCTGTTGCCCGGGTTGAAGAATTCCAGCTTGGCGACGACGTCGGCGACAGCCCCGTCAGTGACCCGGCGCAGCCGCACCAGGGGCGTGTTCCCGATTACCTGTGTGACGTCTTCGGCGATGCTCATCTGTTTTCCTCAACGATGTCAGAACAGGGCGTTTCGGCCTGCCAGCGGATGCCACTGTTGGTTGTGGACTCGGATGGGACCCGGCTCGGTGTAGACAAATCGATCATTGCTGGTTGATCTTCCTGAATGGCTTGTGAGCAGCGCCTGACTTGGCTTGGCCCCGCGAACTGGTGATGCTGTCCGCGTCTGGCGCCACACGTCGTTGAGCGTCGGAAGGCGTCAGGAAATCAACGACAACAACAGCCCATGGTGGGGCGGCGCGTAAGGACAAAGCGCGGCTGTGCGGCCTGTTGCATAGCCCCACTATAGGACATTCGTCCTGCGTGGCGATCCGGCTCATCTGCGCGGTGACCTCGCTCCCAGGCGTTAGCCTATTTGAGCTGTTAACCGGGTGAAGCGCGTGGTTAATTCCGGCGGGTGGTGGCGGGGTTGCGCGGCATGGGTGGCGTGCAACCGAAAGCATGCGCGGACGCAGCGTCCGGGAGTGCGCCGGGGCGTCCCTCGTCCAACGCGACGCCCCGCAGCGTGCCGTTCAACCCGTGGAACGGCGTGGCGGCCGGCCGATACAGTTCGCCCGTCGATCAGGTTGGCAGGCCGAGTTTTTCGGCATCGGCACGGTAGCGGTCCACCCACTCGTCGGAGCGATGGTCCGCTTGGCGCTCCAGCACCGGTTGGGGCGCAAGTTGGGGGTCCAGCCCCAGCGCCTCGAGGATGGATCCCACCACGTGAGTCAGGTTGCGCCACAACACCGGATACGGGATCTCCATGGGTTCGATGTTTTCCTCGGCGAACCAATTGCGCCAGCCCGCTTCTTGCGCGCGCAGCATCGTGACCACGTGGGCGATCGCTCCGGCGTGGTAGGTGGCACGCGCGTCGCGGGCCGGGTCGGGCCTGCCCCGCCAGACCCGGGTCTGCACGGCGCGCCAGAAGGAGACCGCCTGCGAAATCACATCGGGCCGGTAGACGTGAATCAGGAGCGGATCCTCGCCGATCACGTCGCGGATCGCCGCCAGCAGGCCATCGCCGCTACGATCCGGCAGGTTCTTGGCGCGGTTGAGCAGCAGCGGTGTTTGGTTCCACATCAACTTGCCGCCCCACACCCCGTTGGGCGTTCTTCCGACCGTGCGGATGTACGCGCGCCAGATCTCCGGCGGCGCGAGGTCGGGAGTCCCGACGTCCAGAGGATCAAGCAGGGAGAGGATGGACTCGTCCTCGACGCCGGCGAACCACTCCCGTGGCTGCGGCGACTGGCTGGTGGACGGCAGGTACTGAAAGAACTCCTGGGGCTCCCCGGCCACGCCGGTGGCGCGCAGCGATTCGACCAGTAGCGTGCTGCCACTGCGCTGCGACGCCAACACGAGATATGACGACGGGGTGTTTGTCACCGCCAGAGTCTACCCAGAATCTTCAAATCCCAGTCTGTCATGCACGTTTAGTGTCAGCACGAATGAATATCTTGCGCTGACATGGATTTGCCTGCAGTGCGGCGTCACGCGACGCACGTGGAGACGCTGCGATCACCGTATGTACAAGGGGCGCCGGGACATTCGAGGATTCACCGGTGTTCGCGTCACCGAGCAAGGACTCC
The DNA here is from genome assembly GCF_976985695.1 of Mycobacterium sp. NTMscope_MAC_269. NCBI lineage: Bacteria > Bacillati > Actinomycetota > Actinomycetes > Mycobacteriales > Mycobacteriaceae > Mycobacterium > Mycobacterium sp. NTMscope_MAC_269. The sequence continues at coordinate 2,381,993 of NZ_OZ335668.1, read as the reverse complement.
GGCCCGTCGATCAGACAGTGTCCGAGACGATCCGCGATGCTTCCGCGCCGTCGGTCGCGGTCTCGCAGACGCACACGTACGCGCCGCGCCGCCACGGCCCGAACCGGGTGCCCCGCCTGCGCATCAGGTGCTGCGCGTATACCTTCTCGCGCTGATCGCGCGAGAAGGCGAAGTCCAGATTGACGGGCAGGCCCGCCCAATCCACCTGCTCGTCGAGCGGCTCCTCCGTCACGTCGCCGTGCCGCAGGCGGCATTGCAGCGGGCACCCGTTCTTGACGACCCGATCGGGCCCATCACACTCCGGAGTCATACGACGGCCCCTTCAGGCGCGCGACCTTTTGAGTGCATCCTGCGACTCGGATGTTTCATCGGCGGATGCGCAATGTTTCCGCCGTATTACAAGTTCGACGTCCGCGGCGAATCGGTGCTAGTAGACGTCGCGGTGGTAGCGCTTGTCGGCGCTCAACCCTTGGACGTAAGCCTGCGCCGCGTCCGGGTCGAGATTGCCGAATTCGGCCGCGATGTCGCACAGCGCGCGGTCGACGTCCTTGGCCATAGGGTCGGCGGTGCCGCAGACGTAGAGTTGGGCGCCGTCCTGCAACCAGCTCCACAGCTGTGCGCCGCGGTTGCGCATCAGGTGCTGCACGTAGACCTTTTGTTGCTGGTCCCGGGAGAATGCGAGGTCCAACTCGGTGAGGAAGCCGTCGGCACGCATCTGTTCGAGTTCGTCGCGATAGTAGTAGTCGGTGGCGGCGTGCTGTTCGCCGAAGAACAGCCAGTTGGGTCCGGTGTGGCCGAGCGCGCGCCGCTCCTGCAGAAAGCCGCGGAAAGGCGCGATGCCGGTGCCCGGGCCGACCATGATCATTGGCGTGTCCGGGTCGCTCGGCGGCCGGAAATTGCTTGACGCCTGCAGGTAGACGGCGACTCGGTCGCCGGGGGAGCGGTCGGCGAGGTAGGTCGAACACACGCCACGGCGTGGGACGCCCTGGAAGTTGTAGCGCACCGGGGAGACCGTCAGATGAACTTCGCCGGGGCACTCTTTGGGGCTCGACGAGATCGAGTACAGCCGCGGCTGAAGGCGTTTGAGCACCCGCAGCCACTCGTGGGCGGACGCGATCACCGGCAGCTGCGCCAGCAGGTCGATGGATTGGCGGCCCCAGGACCAATCCGACAGTGCGCGCTTGTTTTCCGGCTTCAGCAGCTCCGCGAGGTTCGCATCGCCCGTGCGCTCCTGCACGAATCGCACCAGGTCCCGGCTGATGTGCGCGATCTCGATGCGCTCGGTGAGCGCGGAGCGCAACGACATCAGCCCGTGCTCGCCGACCTCGACCGGGGTCTGTGCGTCCAGCCCGGTGACGGACAGCCATTCGTCGACCAGCTGGTCGCTGTTGCGCGGCCACACCCCCAGCGCGTCGCCGGCCTCGTAGGTCACGGTTTCTTCCGGCAGGCTGAACACCAAGTGCCGCACGTCTTTTGCCGATTTCGGCTGGCTCAACATGGTGTTGCGGACCATGCCGGTGATCAGCGGATGTTTCTTGCCGTACGTGGTTGCCGCGGCCGTGTTCGGGCGCGACGGCGTCACCACCGCCGAAGCGCGGGCAGGCGCCGCGGCCCTGCGATCGGTGCCGACCGACGTGGGGGTGCGGGTGAGGGCGTCGATGATGTCGCCCAGCCACCTGGCCGCGGAGTCGTCGTAGTCGGGTTCGCAGTCGACCCGGTTGGTGAGGCGAGTCGCTCCCAGCTCGGCGAGCCGCGCGTCGAGATTGCGTCCGTGGCCGCAGAAATCGTCGTAATTGGAGTCACCCAGCGCGAGCACGGCGTAGCGGGTGTCGGTGAATCGCGGCGCGGCCTCGGACGTCAGCGCCCGCCATAGGCCGGCACCGTTGTCGGGTGCGTCGCCGTCGCCGGTGGTGCTCGTGATGAGCAATAGCTCCCGCGTCGTCGTCAGCTCGGCCACCGGGAAGTCGTCCATGCTGTGCAGGGCGACCGGCAGTTTGGCGTCGCCCAGTCGCGCCGCGACGTCGGCGGCGAGCTCCTCTGCGGTCCCGGTCTGCGATGCCCACAGCACCACGATGGGGGCACGGTCGGGCGCGGGTGGGGTATCACCCGGCACGGCGGGTGGTTGCTCGACGGTCGGCATCGGAGCCGATCCGGGCGCCACGGGCAGCGCCCACGGCTGGGGGCTCTCGACGCGCGAGAACAATCCCGCCAGTAGACCATCCACCCATAGCCGGGTGCCGGAATCGAACGGCGCGCTCGCCGGCAGAGTGGGCACCCCGGCGGTGCGGCGGCCGGCATCCGAGCGCAGCCCGGTCAGCATCCCGGCAAGGTAGGCGCGGCCGAGCTCGTTGAATTCGGGCTTGGGTAGCGTTGTCACACCGAGCAATTCGCCGAGTACGTCGATCTGGGACACGCTGATTTCTCGTACCTCCGTGGGCGCGGATTCCGGTGTGCCGGTGAGCGCCGTTGTTGGGGTGTCCGAATCAGGTTGGGAGACTGCGATCTTCGTCAGGGTGACGGCGCACGCCTTGAATTCGGGCTGGTTCGAGATCGGGTCGACGGCGTCATTGGTGACCGCGTTGATCGACAGGTATTCGCCGAAGGCGTCATTCCAGTGAAATGGCGCGAAGCAGTTGCCGGGGCGCACGCGGTCGCTGACGACCGCGGGTAGCACGGCGCGGCCGCGGCGAGAAGCGATTTCGATCGGGTCGTCGTCGGCAATGTGAAGGCGGGCGGCGTCGTCGGGGTGGATCTCGACGAACGGTCCGGGATTGAGCTTGTTGAGTTTGGCGACCTTGGCGGTCTTGGTCATCGTGTGCCATTGGTGCGGTAGGCGCCCGGTGTTCAGCAGGAACGGGTAGTCGTCGTCCGGCATTTCCTCGGGCAGCAGGTGCGGGCGGACGAAGAACGCGGCGCGGCCGCTCGGTGTCGGAAAGGCCAGCCGCGGCACGCTGCCGTCGTCGCGAACCAACTGTGTCTGGCTGACACCGTCATTGAGATAGCGGATCGGATTGCGGTCGTCGTCGCTGCCCGGCGCGCACGGCCACTGCACCGGGGTCCGACGCAGCCGCTCGTAGCTGACCCCGCGTAGGTCGTAACCGCTCTTCGGGTTCGAGAACTGCTTGATCTCCTCGAAGACCTCTTCGGCGCAGGTGTAGCTGAACGCCTCCGAAAAGCCCATCTCGCAGGCGATCCGGGCGATGATCTGCCAGTCCGGCATCGCGTCGCCGGGGGCGGGGACCGCCGGCTGGAACAGCGTCATGTTGCGCTCGGAGTTGACCATCACCCCCTCGGACTCCGCCCACAGCGCCGCCGGCAGCAGTACGTCGGCGTATTCGTTGGTCTCCGTCTCGAGGAACGCGTCCTGGACCATCACCAGTTCGGCGCGCTCCAATCCGGCCAGCACCGTCTTGCGATTGGCGACGGAGGCAACGGGGTTGGTGCAGACGATCCAGCATGCCTTGATCTGTCCGTCGGCCATCCGGGAGAACATGTCGATGGTGCCGGTGCCGACCTCGGTGCGCAGCGTTCCGTGCGGGATACCCCACAGGTCTTCGACGAACTCGCGGTCGTCGGCCGAGGCTACCGACCGCTGGCCGGGCAGACCCGGTCCCATGTAACCCATTTCGCGGCCACCCATCGCGTTGGGCTGCCCGGTGAGAGAGAAGGGTCCGCTGCCGGGCTTGCAGATGGCCCCGGTGGCCAGATGTAGGTTGCAGATGGCGTTGGTATTCCAGGTGCCGTGTGTGCTCTGGTTGAGGCCCATCGTCCAGCAGCTCACGAAATTATCGGCCTCGCCGATCATCTGGGCCGCGGCGCGAATGTCGTCCTCGGGGAGGCCGGTCATTTCGCTGACCCTGTCGGGGGTGTACTGCTCCAGGAAGCTGGGCATCACCTCCCAGCCCTCGGTGAACTCGGCGATGAAATGCGGATCCGTTTGCCCGCTTTCGACGATCAGGTGCAAAAGGCCGTTCAGCAGCGCGAGATCCGAACCCGGGGCGATCTGCAGGAAGAGGTCGGCCTTCTCGGCGGTCGCCGTGCGGCGGGGGTCCACGACGATCAGTTTTGCGCCGGCCTTGACGCGGTCCATCATGCGCAGGAACAGGATCGGGTGGCAGTCGGCCATGTTGGCCCCGATGACGAAGAAGACGTCGGCGTGTTCGAAGTCCTGATATGAACCCGGCGGGCCGTCAGCACCCAGCGAGAGCTTGTAGCCAGAACCCGCACTGGCCATGCACAGTCGCGAGTTCGACTCGATCTGGTTGGTGCCGATGAAGCCTTTGGTCAGCTTGTTCGCCAGGTATTGCGCCTCGATGGACATCTGACCGGACACGTACATCGCGAACGCGTCCGCGCCGTGTTCGTCGATGATCGCCCGTAACCTTCTCGCGCACTGGGTGATTGCTTGATCAGTCTCGATAGGTTCCATCGGTTCACCGCGGTCGACTCGCGCGTACGCCGAGTCCATGCGGCCGGGTGCGCCGAGCATGTCCGCGGTGGTGGCGCCCTTCGTGCACAGCCGGCCGAAGTTCGCCGGATGTTCTTTATTGCCAACCGACTTGGTGACGTGAGCGCGACCCGTTTCCGGATCCGTTGTGATCTGCAACACCATGCCGCAGCCGACGCCGCAATACGCGCACATGGTGTTCACGGCGTTCTCCTCCGCCATGGACTCCGTGGCCACGCTCACGTCCCTCCGTCGATTGCGTACGGGTTAGCTCCGTATCGAGTGAGTTCATTGTGGAGCAGGCATGTTTCGGCACCGCTCCCCGAAATTTCCCCCCGTTTACTTTCTTCTCTCAACGGCCGACACGCCGGTGTGAAATTGCGGGGGTAATTCGCGGCGGGGGATCTTATTCCCGCAGGTCACCATTGACCATCCGCCCGGATCGAGGTTACGTCGTGCGCCCCGCACGACGCTGCTCAGAACGGGCTTTCCGACCAAACCAACGGAACATTCACAGTCTTCGCTAAGCTCACCGCGTGCGTCGGCTCATTGTGATCCTGCTGGTTTTGCTGGCCTGCGGTTGCGGCGGGAGGCCGACGGCGCCGCCGCAGGCCAAACCCGACACCTGCAAGGCATCCGACGGGCCGAACGCCGACACCGTGCGGCAGGCGATCACCGCGGTGCCCGTCGTGATACCCGGCACCATCTGGGTTGAGATCGGGCGCGGCCATACCCGCAACTGCCGGTTGTCCTGGGTGCAGATCATCCCGACGATCGCCAGCGAGTCGACTCCCCAGCAGCTGCTCTTCTTCGACCACAACAGGCCGCTCGGGACCGCCACCCCCAACGCCAAGCCATACATCACTGTGCTGGCGCCCTCGGATGACACCGTGACCGTTCAGTACCGGTGGCAGAAGGGAAATGATCAGCTGTGCTGCCCGAGCGGGATCGGGACGGTGAAGTTTCGCATCGGCCCGGACGGCAAGCTGCAAACCGTCGGGACGGTTCCGAATCAATAACGTTCCGCGCCAACGGTTTCAGCCTGAGGATCGTTGGGTGTCAAGCGATCGCGGCTTCGGGGAGATGGCAGCGCCCGCATGTCAGCGCAGATGAAAACCGCCGATCGCGAAGCCATTCCGGCCGGGCCGCCACGACGAAGCCTCACGGTGGCTCGTTGCCCCGGAACGCTTCATTCAGCGAAAATTCGTGCCGTGAGGTGCTTGATTCTGTGAAAAGCAATGTCATCCTGAAAGATCGGTGCCCGCTGGAGCACGTGGCCAATCCACCGCCTCATCACATCCGCGCCGAAACGTTTGAACCGGAGATTCCTGGCCATTGAGCGCGGCTGACGGCGTGGCACAGGGACAATCGGATAATCCAATACGAGGCACTCGGCGCGGAAGGCAGGTTTGATGGGGCGATCACGGCGCATCTCGCACTGGGACCCCGAAGACGACGTGGCGTGGGAAGCCGGTAACAAGGTCATCGCCCGGCGCAATCTGATCTGGTCCATTGCGACCATGCACGTTGCCTTTTCCATCTGGTACCTGTGGTCGGTGATGGTGCTGTTCATGCCGCAGTCCATCTACGGGTTTTCCACGGGCGACAAGCTGTTGGTGGGCGCCACCGCCGCATTGATGGGCGCGCTGGTGCGCATCCCGTACGCGATGGCCACGGCCAGGTTCGGCGGCCGCAATTGGGCTGTCCTGTCGTCGTTGGTGCTTGTGATTCCCACCGTGGCCGCCATCGTGTTGCTGGCGCATCCCGGTCTGCCGTTGTGGCCGTATTTGGTATGTGCGGCGCTGACGGGACTGGGCGGCGGAAACTACGCCGCGTCGCTGGCCAACGTCGAATCCTTCTTCCCTCAGCGTCGCAAGGGCTTCGCCCTGGGGCTCACCGGCGGGATCGGCAACCTGGGCGCGGCGAGCATCCAGGCGGTCGGGCTGTTCGTGTTGGCGGCGGCGGGCAACCGGGCGCCGTACTGGGTATGCGCGGTCTACCTGGTGCTGTTGGCGGTCGTTGGGGTGGGCGCTGCGGTGTTCATGGATAACCTCGACCATTTCATCGAGGTCGCTCACGTGCGTTCGGTGCTTGCGGTGCCCGACACGTGGGCAATTTCGTTTCTCTACATGTGCGCGTCGGGCTCGTTCATCGGCTTTGCGTTTGCCTTCGGCCAGGTGATTGCGCACAACTTGATGGCCGGCGGGCAGAGCCATGGGCAGGCGGCGCTGCACGCCGCGGAGATCGCCTTCACGGGTCCGCTGCTCGGATCGGTGGCGCGGGTGATCGGCGGCAGGTTGGGGGATCGTTTCGATGGTGGCCGCGTCACGCTCGCGGTGCTGATCGCTATGGTCGTCGCCGGGGGTTCGCTGGTCGCGGTGAGCACTCACGACGACCTGACTCGTGGCCATGCGGGACCGGTGTCGAGCTACACGACCATCGGCTACATCGCCGGATTCATCGCCCTGTTCATCTTTTGCGGTGTCGGTAAGGGGTCGGTGTTCAAGCTGATTCCGTCGGTTTTCGCAGAACGCAGCCGCGCGCTGAACCTGTCGGACATCGACCGGCGCCATTGGGAGCGCGCGAGGTCGGCGGCCTTGATCGGTTTCGCCGGCTCGTTCGGTGCGCTGGGCGGGGTGGTGATCACGTTGGTGCTGCGGCAGTCCTACGCCAGCACCGGCACCGAGACGCCCGCGTTCTGGGCGTTCATGATCTGGTACGTCGCGGCCGCGATCTTGACCTGGGCGAGGTACGTACGGCCACGGCGGGGCCTCCAGCCCCCGGGACGGCCGGACTGGGAGGCAATCACCGAGCTGCCGGTCAGCTCGTGACGGCCTCCGACAAGTTCTCCGGGTGCAGCATCTCGGCGTAGCGCAGCCGCTCGGGAACCCCGAAACCGTCGACCAGTGTCTCGGCGTGCGGGCGCAGCGCCCGGCAGCGGTCGTTGATTCCCCGCGTGACGGCCTTGGCCCGCTCCGTGGACAAATACCGGTGCTCGATGTACCACGCCTTGTCGTCCTCGATCACCGACAACGCGTACAGGTCGCACAGGACCCCCAGCAGGTCGCGGCCCTCCTCGTCCTCGCAGGCGTCGATCCCGGCGACGAACGCTTCGAGCACCACTCGGTCGATGTGGGCGCTCGCCGCGTGCAGCACGTGATCCTGCACCGAGTTGAACGCGTCGAATTCGGACATCTCTTTGGATTTCGCCTGCAGGCGACGCGCTACCGACGCCAGCAGATACTCCTCGCGGTCTTCGAACATCTTGATCTGCGTGCCGCGGTTGAACAGGCTGCCCTCCTCCTCGCTGTCTTGGCGGGTGTCGATGATCGTTTGGATAATCGCTTCTGCCGCAGTGCGTTTGATAACGCGTTCCCCGACGGTGTTGGCGGCGAAGCGCACCCATTCGACCGGGCTCATGCTCTTGATGTCGTCGGCGTACGCCGTCAGCAGCTCCTTGGCCACCAGCTGGGTCAGCACATGATTGTCGCCCTCGAACGTGGTGAACACGTCGGTGTCACCTCGCAGCCCGATCAACCTGTTCTCGGCCATGTATCCCGCGCCGCCGCAGGCCTCGCGGGACTCCTGGATCGCGCGGCTGGCATGCCAGGTGTTGGCGGCCTTCAGGCCGGCCGCGCGGGCTTCCAGCTCGCGCTGCTCGTCGGCGTCGGGTGCGTCCGCGCTCTGAACGTCATGGCACTTGCTGACCAGCTCGTTCTGCGCGAACTGCAGGGCGTAGGACTTCGCGATCAACGGAAACAGCCGCCGCTGGTGCACCAGGTAGTCCATGATCAGCACCTCGGAGCTATCGTCGGGTGCGTTGAACTGCCTGCGCTGCAACGCATATCGGGTTGCGATGTCCAGCGCGACCCGGCCGGCGGCGCCCGCGCTGCCGCCCACGGTGATCCGGCCGCGGACCAAGGTGCCCAGCATGGTGAAAAATCGACGGTTCGGGTTCTCGATCGGCGAGCTGTATGTTCCGTCGGGCGCGACGTCGCCGTATTTGTTCAACAGGTTGACCCGCGGAACGCGGACGTGGTCGAACACGATGCGGCCGTTGTCCACCCCGGGCAGCCCGCCCTTGTACTCGCAGTCCGACGTGGTGACGCCGGGCAGGTCGTTGCCGTCCTCGTCGCGGATGGGGACCAGCACGCAATGCACGCCGTGATTGACCGGCTTGCCGTCCTCGGTGGTGATCAGTTGCGCGAAAACCGCTGCCATGGTGGCTGTTTCGGCCGCACCTCCGATGTAATCCTTGCGCGCCGACGGGGTGGGGGAGTCGACGACGAACTCCTGCGTCTCGGCGTCGTAGGTCGCGGTGGTCTCCAGCGACTGCACGTCGCTGCCGTGCCCGGTCTCGGTCATCGCGAAACAGCCGCGCAACTCCAGGCTGATGATCTTGGGCACGTAGGTCTCGTGGTGGCGCTCGGTGCCCAGGTTCTCCACGGCGCCGCCGAAGAGCCCCCACTGAACCCCGGCCTTCACCATCAGCGACAAGTCGGACATCGCCAGCATCTCGATCATCGTGATCGCCGCGCCGACGTCGCCGGTGCCGCCGTGTTCTTTGCGGAAGCTGTCGGCGGCCGCGCCGAACGCCGCCATGATCCTCATCTGCTCCGCCACCTTGGTGCGCGCGATCACCGTGTTGGGGGTGTAGTGGGGGCGGAACAGGTCCTCGGTCAGCGTCGTCCGCATCCGGTTCCTGACATCACGCCACCGCCCGTCCAGCGCGTTGCGGAGATGTTCTGCGGTGCTTGTCTTTTCTGGCGCCATAAGCCGACAGTAATGCGCGGCTCGCGCCGCGGGGAACAAGAACGACGGTTCAGGTGGTCCGGGACGACGTGTGATGTTCTGCGGGGAGCGGCGAGCGCAGCCGGTACAGCGTGAACCCGGCAGCGACGGCACCGAACAGGCCGAGCATCGCCATGTCGAAGACCCACCAGCCGCTGTAGTGGGTCCACGTCAAGACGTTGACGGCCAGCGTGTCGATCCTGCGCAGATTCACCGTGGACGCCGAGGCCGCGAAACCCCACTGGGCCGGGACGAACCAGCTGATCTGCTGCAGAACCCACTGGTTCACCAGCTGCACCAGGCTCCCGTTGAAGAGCGCGGATGCCAGGATCACCGGGACCACCAGCGGCAGGACCTCCCGGAGCGCGTTGCCCAGCGCCGAGAGGGTCAGCCCGATCACCGCGGACACGATCGCGGTGGCCGCCACGGTGACATACAGCTCGATCGTGGCGTTGTGCAGCAATACGGCGCCGCCCTGCGGTCCGCCTCGGACGGCGACGACGATCGCGAACATGACGGCCGTCCACAGGGCGGCGGCCAAGCCGTACACCGTGAGTTTGGCGGCCAGGTAGGCCGGCGCGGACAGCCCTACCTGCTGTTCCCGGCGGAAGATGCGGTGCTCGAGAACCAGGGCGCGCATCGTCAGGGCCGTGCCCAGGATGACCGCGCCGACGTTGAGGGCGGCGAGGATTTCGATGGCTTGGTGCCCGTTGGCGCTGTTCGGCCCGGGCTGCGTCAGGCCCGCGTCGCCCGGGATCAGCAGCGTCAGCCCCGCCAGCGCGAACGGCAGGATCGCCAGGAACGCGAAATAGCTGCGATGGGCGAGGAGCAAACGGACCTCCCGTCGGGCCACCAGGCGGACCTGGCGGTGTCGGGGCAGCCCGGCCGGCGGCGTCCACGGCGCGGCGACTTCCGGCGGGGTGGTCAACGGCTGGGGCCGCCCGCGGAACGCGCGGTGCGTTCCGTCGGGGTCGGCGCCCACCCTGGCGAGGACCTGCGACCAGTCGGCGGTGCCCATGGTGGCTTCGGCCTCCACGGGCGTGCCCAGGTATGCGACCTTGCCTGGTCCCGTGAGTACCAACACCTGATCGCATGTGTTGACGTCGGTGAGCGACGCGCGAGCCGAGATCGCGGCCACGACGACGCAGCCGATATTGGCCTGGCGGCGCAGGACGGCCAAGACGTGGCGCTGTTGCGCCGGATCCAGCCCGGCCGTCGGTTCGTCGACCACGAGCAGGCTCGGCCGGGTGATCAGCTCGACCGCCAAGGTGACGCACCGGCGCACCTCGGGTGAGAGCTTGCGGATCCGGGTGGCGCGGTGTGGCGTCAGCTCGAGCTCGTCGAGCACTTGGTCGACCACCCGCTCGCGCTGGTCGGGCGTGGCCTCCGGTGGCAGGCGGAGCTCGGCGGCGTACTTCACGGCCCGCTCGACGGTGAGCTGCCGGTGCAGCTGGTCGTCACGCGCGACGATCCCGATGCGGCTGCGCATGGATTGCGGTTCGGCGTGCACGTCGTGCCCATCGACGGTCGCGCGCCCGGAGCTGGGTGCCCTGGTGCCGGCCAGCACGGCCAGCAGCGTGGAATTGCGCGCTGCGGACGGTCCGATGACGGCGGTCATGGTGCCGGGATGGGCCGTGAACGAGATGCCCGACAGCATCTGCTGCCCGTCGACGGCAAGGCCCAGCTGGTACGCCGTCACCCCGGTGGTGCGCGCCGCCGTTCGCAGCGGCAGGCGGAAGGTGGAGTTGGCTTCGTCGGTGCGGGTCGGGGGGCGCTGCGCGCGCAGCTTCGAGGTGACCATCCGCTCGATCAGGCCCGGGCCCTTTTCCGGCTCGGCGGGTGGTGCGACCGGGGGATGCGCGGGGGGCGGCGGCGTAGGTGGAGGAGGCGGTGCCGGTGGGGGCGGCGGCGCGGGTTGCTGGCCGGCTGGCGGCGGGGGCACCACCACGGGCATGCGCTGGGTGGCGCTTTGGGTGGGGACCCGCGGGTCGGGGCCGCCGGGCGGTGGGTGTCCCGGCGGGGCGGGAGCGGGCGCGACCTGGAAGACCAGGCGCGGACCGTGCCGCGGATCGCCGATGGTGATTCCCAGGCCGTCGCGGATCTCGACCGTCGGCACTCGCAGTCCGTCGAGGAAGATGCCGCGGTGGCTCAGGTCGATGGCCACCCACTGGGTCCCGGTGAACCGCAGCACCACATCAGGGTGGGGGGCGGGCGGGGCCGACGCGGCAGGGCCGAGAGGCCCCAGCGGGATGTCGCAGCCCGGGCCGTGGCCGACGAGCACGTCGCGTCCCGGGGGAAAGACATACCGGTTCGGTCCCGCCCACACGGTCAGCGGGGAGGCCGGAACGGCCGAAGCCTCGGTCGCCATGGCCGCCACCTTTCGTCACCGGTCAGCTCGATTTGGTCTCGCCGTCAGGCGCCGCACGCCCGTTCGGTTACGTGTCTACCCTCGCTCGCGGTCCGCTCACCAGGTATACGACGTTCACTGCGGGTTACGGCGGCCCGCGAGTGAGGTGGCAAGGGAGGCATCGTCGAGGAGCCGGCGCAACACGTCGACCGCCTGCACCAGCACCTGACGGTCACCGGACTCGAGCAGCGCCAACTGGGGTTCGATCGCTGCGGCACGGTCGGCCCGAACCGCGTTCAGCGTGCGCCTGCCGCTGGTGGTGATGCGGATGCGGACGGCGCGCGCGTCTCCCGGGTCAATCGTGCGGGTCACCAGGCCCGCTTCCTCGAGGCGGCGCACCTGCGTGGTCATCGTCGGTTGTGAACAGTGGTCGACGGCGGCGAGGTCACCGATCCGGGCTTCGCCGTGAACTTCGATGGTGGCCAGCAGCCTTGCCTGCGCCGCCGGTAGCGGCATCTGGATGCGCTGGGTGGCCAGGCGGTTGAGCCGCGCGACCACGGCGAGCAGATCGGCCCCGAGCCCCTGCGCTCCCTCGAGCTTTGCGGTGTCGACGACGTTGTCCATGTATCCATCGTTGCATAGCTTTGCTAAGCGAGGCCGAAACGACGACGCGTGCCGCGCGAAAACCCTTCTTCAGCGGACACCCCCTGCCGGGACTGGCAGAATCGCCAAAGTGACCTTGCTGCGTTTTCGGCAACCTGGGGAAGGGGCCCTGCGTCCGAATGAGTTAGCACAGGCCGCGGTCATGGGGGCCCTCTGTGCGGCGATCGAGATCCTCGCCGCGGTAATCCCATTCGCTCAGGGGCTGGGCGTGCTGGGCACCGTACCCATGGGGTTGCTGGCCTACCGCTACCGCCCACGGGCCCTGATGGCCGCGACGGTGGCCGGCGGCGTGATCGCCTTCTTGATCGCCGGACTGGGCAGCCTGTTCATGCTCGTCGACTGCGCCTGGGTCGGTGGATTGTGCGGAATCGTCAAGCGCAAAGGCCGCGGCACGCTGACGGTCGCCTTCTTGTCGCTGATCGCCGGCGTCCTCTGGGGCGCCGGATGGGTCGCGGTGCTGGCGGTGCTGACGCGGCTGCGGGAGCTGTTCTTCGACGTCATCACCGCCAATGCCAACGGGGTCGCGGCGTTCTTGAATTGGGTACATTTGCACGGCGTCGGCGACGCCCTGAAGCGCTACGTCGCCAACGGGATACACCACTGGCCGCTGCTGATTTTTCCGTACATGGTCTTGTTGGTCGTCGTCGTTTCGTTCATCAGCTGGTCGGCGCTGTCTCGCCTCCTGGAGCGAATGCGCAAGATCCCCGACGTGCACAAGTTGGACGTTTCCGAGGGCGCGCAGGCCGGCGGTGCTCCCGTCGGGCCGGTCCCGGTGCGGTTGGACAAGGTGGCGTTCCGGTACCCCGGCGCCGATCGGGATGCGCTGCGCGAGATCAGCCTCGATGTCCAGGCCGGCGAACACATCGCCGTGACCGGGGCCAACGGTTCGGGCAAGACCACATTGATGTTGATGCTGGCCGGGCGGGAGCCGACGTCGGGAACCATCGACCGCCCGGGCGCGGTGGGGCTGGGAGAAATGGGGGGCACCGCAATTGTCTTGCAGCACCCCAAGAGTCAAGTCCTGGGCACGCGCGTCGCCGACGACGTGGTGTGGGGATTGCCTCCGGGCGCACAGATCGATGTCAGCGGATTGCTGCACGAGGTCGGGCTCGAGGGACTTGCCGAACGCGACACCGGAAGCCTGTCCGGCGGGGAGCTGCAGCGCCTCGCGCTCGCCGCGGCGCTGGCGCGGGAGCCGGCGCTGCTGATCGCCGACGAGGTCACCACCATGGTCGACCAGCAGGGGCGAGATGCGTTGCTGGGCGTGCTCTCCGGTCTTGCGAAACGCCACCAGAGCGCCTTGGTGCACATCACTCATTACGACAACGAGGCCGCCTCCGCCGACCGCATCATCAACCTCAGCGACTCGCCGGATAACACCGTCAAGGCCGAAAGCCCGAGCGCTCCCGCACAGGCCGCTCCCGTCACACCGCGCTCGCAGGCGCCGGTACTCGAGCTCGTCGACGTCAGCCACGAATACGCCAGCGGCACACCGTGGGCCAAGGTCGCCCTGCGCGATATCAGCTTCGTGGTCGAGCAGGGCGACGGGGTGTTGATCCACGGCGGCAACGGGTCGGGCAAATCGACCTTGGCGTGGATCATGGCCGGCTTGACGACTCCGACCGGCGGCATCTGCCTGATCGACGGCGAGCCCACCCACGAGCACGTCGGGGAGGTCGCGCTGTCGTTCCAGTCGGCCCGGCTGCAGCTGATGCGCGACCACGTCGACGCCGAAGTCGCTTCGGCGGCCGGCTTTTCGCATCTCGACGAGGACCGGGTGGCCGAGGCGCTGAGGTCTGTCGGCCTGGACCCGGCGATGGGCAAGCGGCGCATCGACCAACTCAGCGGCGGCCAGATGCGCCGCGTCGTGCTGGCCGGACTGCTGGCCCGTTCCCCGCGGGCGCTGGTGCTTGACGAACCGCTGGCAGGATTGGACGTCGGCAGTCAGCGCGGGTTGCTGCGGCTGCTGGAAAACCTGCGCAGGGAACGAGGTTTGACCGTGGTGGTCATCTCCCACGACATCGTCGGGCTGGAGGAGCTTTGCCCGCGATCGCTTTATCTGCGCAACGGGGCGCTGGAAACGGCGTCGGCCGCCGCGGGGGGAATGCCGTGACCGCGGCCGCGGACGCCAAGTCGGCGACGGGAAAGACGCGGCGTACTCCCCGTCCGGTTGTCCTTCTGGTCCCGGTGCCGGGAACGTCGAAAATCCATGAACTGTGGGCCGGCACCAAACTGCTAGTGGTACTGGGCGTTTCGATACTGCTGACCTTCTACCCGGGTTGGGCGACGGTCGGGCTGATGCTGGTGTTGCTGATCACGGCGGCCCGTCTCGCCCACATTCCGCGCGGCGCGCTGCCCTCGCCGCGGCGCTGGATATGGATCGCCCTCGCGGTGGGCGGCATCACCGCTGCGCTCGGCGCCGGTAGCCCCGTGGTCTCGATCGCCGGTGTGCACATCGGGCTGGGCGGGACGCTGCACTTCGTCCGGGTCACCGCGCTGTCGATCGTGTTGATCGGGCTCGGGGCGATGCTGTCCTGGACCACCAACGTCGCCGAAATGGGGCCGGCGCTGGCCGCTTTGGGCCGCCCGCTGCGGTGGTTGCGGATCCCGAGCGACGAATGGGCGGTTGCCCTGGCGCTCGCGCTGCGCGCCTTCCCGATGTTGATCGAGGAATTCCAGGTGCTCTACGCCGCCCGGCGCCTGCGTCCCAACCAGACGCCGCGCAACCGGCGCGCCCGTCGGCGCCAGCAGGCTCGAGACATGATCGACTTACTCACCGCGGCAATCGTTGTGACACTGCGGCGCGCCGACGAAATGGGCGATGCGATCACCGCCCGAGGCGGAATCGGTCAGCTGTCGGCCGCCCCCGGGCGTCCGAAGCTCGCGGACTGGGTGACACTGGCCATCACCGCCGCCGCCGGGACCGCCGGCGTGGTCATCGACTCGATGGTGCAGCTTCATTAAGCCATCCAGTATGAGCCCGTCGCGCAGGGTGAGCAGATGACCGACATCCGGCGCACGCGAACGATTGCGGCGCCCGTCGGCGTCGTCTGGGATGTCCTGGCGGACTTCGGTTCTCTCAGTTCGTGGTCCGGCAACGTCGATCACTCGTGTGTCCTGCACGCCGGTCCCGATGGTGGCCCGGTCGGCACAGCCCGCCGAGTGCAGGTCAAGCGGAACGCGCTGGTCGAGCGCATCGCCGAATTCGACCCGGGCCGCGCGTTGGCCTACGACATCGACGGCTTGCCCCGCCGCTTGCGCCGCGTGACCAACCGCTGGACGTTGGCACCGGCGGGCGATGCATCCGTCACCCTGGTGGCCCTGACCAGCACCGTCGAAATCGGGCCCCGCGCACGTCACAAGCTGGCCGAACGCGTCGCATGCCGCGTGCTCGCACGAGAGTCCGACGCGCTGCTCGCCGGCCTGGCGAACCGATTGGAGAACGGACGTGTCTGATCGTCCCGATGTCATCGTCATCATGACGGACGAAGAACGCGCGGTGCCGCCCTACGAAGCACCCGAGGTGATGGCGTGGCGTGATCGAACGCTGGTGGGACGCAAATGGTTTGAGGATCACGGCGTCAGCTTCGCCCGCCACTACACCGGCTCGCTGGCGTGCGTGCCCAGCCGCCCGACGATTTTCACCGGGCACTACCCCGACCTGCACGGGGTCACCCAGACCGACGGCATCGGAAAATCCGCCGATGACTCCCGCATGCGCTGGCTGCGCCCGGGCGAAGTGCCGACGCTGGGCAACTGGTTCCGCGCCGCCGGATACGACACCCACTACGACGGCAAATGGCACATTTCGCACGCCGACCTCACCGACCCGGTAACCGGGCATCCGTTGGCCACCAACGACGATGACGGAATCGTCGACCCCGCCGCGGTGCGCCGCTACTTACAGGCCGATCCGCTCGGCCCATACGGCTTCTCCGGATGGGTGGGCCCGGAGCCGCATGGGGCGGCGCTGGCCAACGCGGGCATTCGTCGCGACCCGCTGATCGCCGACCGCGTCGTCGCCTGGCTCGGCGACCGCTATTCCCGCCGTCAGACCGGAGATCCGGCCGCGCTGCGACCGTTTCTTCTGGTGGCCAGCTTCGTGAATCCCCATGACATCGTGCTCTTTCCGGCATGGTCGCGGCGGGGACCGGTAAAGCCGTCGCCGCTGGACCCGCCGCCGGTCCCTCCGGCCCCGACCGCGGACGAAGACCTGTCCACCAAGCCGGCCGCGCAGATTGCCTTCCGCGAGGCCTACTACTCCGGATACGGCCCGGCGCCGGCGATCAACCGGACGTACGACCGCAACGCGCAACGCTACCGCGACCTGTACTACCGGCTGCATGCCGAGTCGGACGGTCCGATCGATCGGGTGCGGCGGGCCGTCACCGAATCCGGCTCGCAGCACGCGGTGTTGGTGCGCACGGCCGATCACGGTGATCTCCTCGGAGCTCACGGCGGGCTGCATCAAAAATGGTTCAACCTCTATGACGAGGCCACCCGCGTACCCTTCGTCATCGCGCGCATCGGTGAGCGCTCGACGCGGCGCCGGGTCGTCGCGGCGCCGACCTCGCACGTGGACCTGGTCCCGACGCTACTGGCCGCCGCCGGCGTCGACGTGGCCGCGGCGAGCGCCACGTTGGCGGAATCGTTTTCCGAAGTGCACGAGCTGCCCGGCCGCAATCTCATGCCGATCGTGGACGGCGGCGCAGCCGACGACGCCCGGGCCGTCTACCTGATGACGCGTGACAACGTGCTCGAGGGGGACAGCGGCGCGTCCGGCCTGGGACGGCAATTGAAGCAGACGGTCAATCCTCCCGCACCGCTGCGCATTCGGATCCCGGCGCACACGGCATCCAATTTCGAGGGGCTGGTTGTCCGCGTCGACGACGCGGTGGCCGCCGGTGGCGGCGGCCACTTGTGGAAGCTGGTGCGCACCTTCGACGATCCCGGCACCTGGACCGAACCCGGGGTGCGCCACCTGGCGGCCAACGGGCTCGGGGGAGAGGCGTACCGCACCTCGCCGCTCGACGACCAGTGGGAACTCTATGACCTGACCGCGGACCCGATCGAAGCCGTCAACCGTTGGGCCGACGCAGACCTGCACGAGCTGCGCCAGCACCTGCGCGCCCAGCTCAAACACGTTCGGACCCACGCAATTCCCGAACGAAACCATCCCTGGCCGTACGCTTCTCGCCGCTCAGGGCCAGCACGCCGGCAGCCCTCCCGACTGGCTCGGCTACTGCGCCGGCGCTGATCGCCGAAGCGGAAACAGGAGGCGCAATTGACAGCCACGTCGGTCGGCCTAAAGGAGCAGATGCTGCGGCGACGCCCGGTGGTGGGCGCGCACGCCGCACCCGGCGCCGCGGACCACCTCCAGCGCGGCATCGGCACCTTTCAGCTGACCATGTTCGGCGTCGGCTCGACCATCGGCACCGGCATCTTCTTCGTCATGTCTGTCGCCGTCCCCGAAGCCGGCCCGGGAGTCATCGCCTCCTTCCTGCTCGCGGGGCTCGCCGCCGGTCTCGCGGCCGTCTGCTACGCGGAATTGGCTTCGGCGGTACCGGTTTCGGGTTCGTCGTACTCGTACGCGTATACCACGCTCGGCGAGGTGGTGGCGATGGGTGTGGCCGCCTGCCTGCTGCTGGAATACGGGGTGGCTACCGCCGCGGTCGCGGTCAACTGGAGCGGTTACCTCAACCGGCTGCTGAGCAACGTCGTGGGATACCAACTGCCGCACGCCTTGTCGGCCGCTCCGTGGGACACACAACCCGGCTATGTGAACGTGCCCGCGATCATGTTGATCGGGATGTGCGCACTGCTGCTCATCCGCGGCGCCAGCGAATCGGCGAAGGTCAACGCGATCATGGTGATGATCAAGCTCGGCGTGCTCGTCGTGTTCGTGATCGTCGCCTTCACCGCGTTCGACGCGCACCATCTGCGGGACTTCGCGCCCTTCGGCGTCGCGGGCATCGGATCGGCCGCGGGAACCATCTTCTTTTCCTACATCGGTCTCGACGCCGTATCGACCGCGGGCGACGAAGTGAACGACCCGCAGAAAACCATGCCCCGCGCGCTGATCGCCGCGCTGCTGACCGTCACCGCCGTCTACGTGTTCGTTGCGGTGGCCGCGCTGGGCGCCCAGCCCTGGCAGGCCTTCGCCGGTCAGCAGGACGCCGGGCTGGCAACGATTCTCGAGAACGTCACCCACGGCCGCTGGGCCAGCGCGATCCTTGCGGCCGGCGCGGTCATTTCGATCTTCAGCGTCACGCTGGTCACCATGTACGGCCTGACGCGCATCCTCTTCGCGATGGGTCGCGACGGGCTGCTGCCCGCAAGGTTCGCGACGGTGAATCCGCGCACCATGACCCCGGTGAACAACACCGTGATCGTCGCGGTGGCGGCCTCGACGCTGGCCGCCTTCATCCCGCTGCAAAAGCTCGCCGACATGGTGTCGATCGGCACGCTGACCGCGTTCGTCGTGGTTTCGGTCGGCGTGATCGTCTTACGGGTGCGCGAGCCCGACCTGCCGCGGGGTTTCAAGGTCCCCGGTTACCCTGTCACGCCGATCCTTTCGGTGGCGGCCTGCGGATACATCCTCGCCAGCTTGCACTGGTACACCTGGGTCGCGTTCGGCGGTTGGGTGTCGCTGGCCTTGGTCTTCTATTTCGCTTGGGGCCGCCGCCACAGCGCGCTCAACGACGAGGCGTCGAGCGGCGCGCTGTGACGTGGTCACTGACGGGCCGCGGCGGCATTGGCCGCCGCCTGAGCCCGGCGTAACGTCGACGCGACATCACCACGGCCCAGGAACATCTCGTCGAAGTACGGCTGCAGGGCGTCATTGCCGGCGGCGAACCCGGCGCCCCCAGGGGCCGCGATGCGCGGGCCGTTCAGCACGGCGAAAAACGGCGTGACGTCGACACCCCGGGTGGCCCAGTAGCGAAAGTAGACCGGCTGGGCCGACGACACGGCGGGGATGGCCGCACCGTAGCGGCCCAGGTATTCGTTGCCCTGCCTGCTGCCCATCCAGGCGAGCACCTGGCGCACCGCGTCGGGATGTCGTGTCGCCGCATTGCCCGCCGCGGCAATGCCGTTGGTGACGCTGACCCGGCCCGCTGGGCCCGACGGCATCGTCGCGACACCCCAACGGAAGCGGGCGTCGCGGGCCACGGGCGCCAGGTTGTAGGTGCCCGACTGGAACAGCGCCATTCGGCCGGCCAGGAATTGGTTGCGGGAAAAGTCGCCGTTGTCATTGGTATCGGCGGCCGGCGGCGCGACGTGGTCGCGGTTGATCAGGTCGACCAGATAGTGAAAGGCGGTCACGGCCGCGGGATTGTCGAACGCAAACTCATCGCCGCGCTGGAACACGCCGCCGGCCGAGCCGATGTAGTTCAGGTAGATTCCCTGGGGGTCGTTGGCCGCGTTGTATGCCCACTGCCGCACCCGCCCGCCGTCAAAGCCCTTGGTATCGCCGCGGTTTCCGGTGGCATCGACGGTGAGCCGGGCGAGCATGGGCCGCAGCGTGTCACCCCGGTCGGCGCTCCACCGCAAGGTGTTCAGCTGGGCGGGGTCGACGCCGGCCGCGCCCAACAGATCGGCGTTGTAGTACAACGCGATCCCGGCGTCGGTGAGCTGCGGGACGCCCCAAAGGGTGCCGTTGCGGGTGAACTGCTCGACGACCGGACGCTCCCAGTCCGACGCGGCGGCGGGCCCCAGCGCCGCACCGATATCCAGCAGCCGGCCGCTGTCCGCGTAGGCCGCGAGGTAGGCGTTGGACAGCCAAAAAATGTCATCGGCGCTGCCGCCGGCCACATCGGTGCGCAGTGTGTTGAAGTACGTCGAGTACGCCACCAAGTTGACGTGCACGTCGATGTCGGGATGGGTGCGGCTGAATTCCTGGAACGATTTCCGGTAGGCCGCGCCGATCTGATCGCCCCAGATGCGCACGGTCACAATGGTCTTGCCGCCGTGGGGTTGGCCGGAATAATCCAGCAGCACCGCCGTTGCCGCCAACAACACCGCGACCAGCCCGACCGCCGTGGCGACCAGTGTGGAAAAACGGGGCCGGCTCACTTGAGCCCCGACACGACAATCGACGCGACGATGTGCCGCTGGAACGCCACGAACAGCGCGATCAGCGGGACGATCGCGACGGTGGTAGCCGCCATCACCAACGTCCATTGGGAGTTGAACCGCGACTGCAGGTCGGCGGTTGCGACGGTGAGCACCCGCCACTTGTGTCCGCTGGTGATCACCAACGGCCACATGAAATTGTTCCACTGCGACACCACGGTGATCAGCGCCAGCGCGGCCAGGACCGGGCGGCTGGACGGGATCACCACATGCACGATCACGTCCAGGGTGTTGGCGCCGTCCAGGCGAGCGGCGTTGACCAAGTCGTTTGGAATCATCCGAAAGTGCTCGCGCAGCAGGAAGATCGCGTAGGGCGAGCCGAACATGAACGGCAGCACCAACGCCCAGAACGTGTTACGCAGACCGAGCTGGGCCATCATCAGATACATCGGCACGATCGTGACCGTGGCGGGCACCATCAGCGTCGCGATATACGCCCAGAACAGCGCATCACGCCCGGGAAACTGCAGGCGCGCGAACGCGTAGGCGGCCAGCACGGAAAAGGTCAACTGCCCGACCAGAATCACGGCCGTCATCAACGCGGTGACCGCCGCGGCGCGGCCGAACCCGGCCCCGGCCAGGTTGGTGAAGTTGGCGAGCGTGGGCGGCCGCGGCGGCTGCAGCGGCGTCCCCGTGACGAATTGGTGTGCCGAGGTGAACGCGGTCATCAGCCCGAGCGCGAACGGCGCCAACGTGATCAACGCCCCCAGGGTCAGCCCGGCATAGATGACAGCACTGCTAACGCGACTAGGTGAGGTCATAGCTGATCCGCCGCCGGAAATACAGCTGCTGAAGCAACGTGACGCCGATCAGGATCACGAACAGCACCACCGCCATCACCGACGCCCGGCCGATGGCCGCCGCGCCGAAGGCCTCGGCGTAGATGCGGTGGGCGACCAGATCGGTGCTGCCCGCCGGGCCACCGCCGGTCAGCGCGTATACCGTGTCGAAAACCTGTGCGGTGCTGACGATCCCGGTCACCACGACGAAGAAGGTCGTCGGTCGCAGCATGGGCAGGGTGATGCGCCAGAATCGCTGCCACGCGTTGGCGCCGTCGGTGCGTGCGGCGGCGTGGACCTCGTCGGGGATGGCCAGCAGGCCCGCCAAAAACGACAGCGAAACGTATCCGACGTTGGTCCACACCACGACGGCCGACACGAGCGGCAGCGCGAAGCTAGGATCGGAAAGCCATTCGATGCTGTGCCCCAATACGGTGCTTACAACCCCGTCGGTGGGAGCAAGGATCCACCGCCACAACACCGCGATGGCCAGCGGCGCGCAAATCCATGGCAGCACAAACACGGTGCGAAACAGCCCGGTGCCGCGAAGCTGGCGGGCCAGCATCGACGCGGCCAGCAACCCCAATGCCGTCTGAGCCGGCACCACGATCGCCACGAAGATCGCGGTAACGATCAGCGAATTGCCGAATGCGCCGTCGGTCAGCACCGACCGCCAGTTGGCCAGGCCCACAAAGCGCAGCGGTCCCAGCAGATCCCATCGACACAGGCTCAGCCAGACGACCACCAGAATGGGTAAGAGCAGGAAGGCGAGGACACCGAACAAGCTCGGCGCCAGCAGCGCATAGCCCAGCGCCATCGATCGAGGACGACTCCTGCGTTCGGCGCTGGCCATGGGGTAATTAAAGCGGGCGCTGCCGAGGTTTGGGGTGAGCGGCCGTTACGGTGGAGCCGTGACACCGAACCGGGGGATCGATGCCGACTTCCTCGACCTGCCGCGCCACGAACTGGCCGACGCCGCGCTGTCAGCGGCCACCGCAGCCGGGGCCACGCACGCCGACCTGCGAGTTCATCGCATCACCACCGAGATCATCCAGCTGCGCGACGGCGCGCTCGAGACCTCGGTGATCAACCGCGAGGTCGGCCTGGCGGTGCGAGTGATCGTCGACGGCACCTGGGGATTCGCCTCGCACGCGGAGTTGGTGCCGTCGGTCGCCGCCGAGACCGCCCGGCGCGCGGTGCACGTCGCCACCACGCTGGCGACGCTGAGCACCGAGCGTGTCGAACTGGCGCCCGAACCCGTCTACCGCGACGCCACCTGGGTCTCGAACTACCGCATCGACCCGTTCGACGTCTCCACCACCGACAAGATCGCCGTGCTCGAGGAGTATTCGGGCCGGCTGCTCAGCGCCGACGGCATCGACCACGTGTCGGCGGTGCTGACCGCCGTCAAAGAGCAGACGTTCTACGCCGACACCTTCGGATCCTCGATCACCCAGCAGCGCGTGCGGATCCAGCCCACCCTGGACGCGGTGACCGTCGACCCCGCGGCGGGCAGCTTCGACTCGATGCGCACGCTGATCCCGCCGATGGGCCGCGGCTGGGAGGTCCTGGACGGTGACGACGTCTGGAACTGGACCGATGAGCTGGCCCAGTTGCCCGCGCTGCTGGCCGAAAAAGTCAAGGCGCCCACCGTCGTTCCGGGACGCACCGACCTGGTGATCGACCCCACGAACCTGTGGCTGACGATTCACGAATCCATCGGGCACGCAACCGAATACGACCGCGCCATCGGCTACGAGGCCGCTTACGCCGGAACATCGTTCGCCACGCCGGACAAACTGGGCACCATGCGCTACGGGTCACCGGTGATGACCGTGACCGCGGATCGGACGGACGAATTCGGTTTGGCCACCATCGGTTACGACGACGAAGGGGTGGCCGCACAGAGCTGGGACCTGGTGCGCGACGGCATCTTCACCGGCTATCAGCTCGACCGGGTGTTCGCCCGGCGCCTGGGGAAGCCACGCTCCAACGGCTGCTCGTATGCCGACTCGCCCCATCACGTGCCGATCCAACGCATGGCCAACGTGTCGCTGCAGCCCGCCTCCGAGGACATCAGCACCGACGAGTTGATCGGCCGGGTCGAGGACGGCATCTACATCGTCGGCGACAAATCATGGTCAATCGATATGCAGCGCTACAACTTTCAGTTCACCGGCCAGCGGTTCTTCCGGATACGCGACGGTCGCCTCGACGGCCAGTTGCGCGACGTCGCCTACCAGGCCACCACGACCGAGTTCTGGAATTCGATGGAGGCGGTCGGGGGCCGGTCCACGTGGCGACTGGGTGGGGCCTTCAACTGCGGCAAGGCCCAGCCCGGGCAGATCGCCGCGGTCAGCCACGGCTGTCCGTCGGCGCTGTTCCGCGGCGTCAACGTACTCAACACCCGCACCGAGGGCGGCCGATGATCCGCGCCTGTGACGATGCAGAGCGAAGCGATGCTGAGGAGTGGCGCCGATGATCCGCGCCTGTGACGATGCAGAGCGAAGCGATGCTGAGGAGTGGCGCCGATGATCACTGCGCAGCACGTCGTCAACATCGTGCTCGACGAGGCGGCCAAGCTCGGGGGTGCCGACGAGACCATGGTGCTGGTCACCGACAAGGTCGAGGCGACCCTGCGCTGGGCCGGCAATTCGATGACCACCAACGGGGTTTCGGTGGGCCGCAGCGTGTCGGTGATCTCTGTGGTGCGCCGGGGGACCAGCGCGCGAATCGGCACGGTGGTGTCCGCCGAGGCGGATCCGCGGGTGTTGCCCGGGCTGGTGGCGGTGTCACAGGACGCCGCCGGTTCGGCGCCGGAGGCCGGCGATGCCGCACCGCTGCTCGCTGATACCGGGGTGCCCGCCGATTGGGACGCACCGGTGCCGGGCACCGGGCCGCTGGTCTTCGCCGACGTGGCCGACTCGTTGAGCCGCGGCTTCCAGGGCGCGGACCGGCTCTACGGCTTTGCGCACCATAGTGTTTCGACGACGTTCCTGGCGTCGTCGACCGGATTGCGCCGCCGCTTCAGCCAGCCGACCGGGGCGGTGGAGATCAACGCCAAACGCGGCGACGCCAGCGCGTGGGCGGGCGTCGGGACACCCGACTTCGTCGATGTGCCAATCGATTCGCTGCTCGAGCAGCTGTCCACCAGGCTGGGTTGGGCGCAGCGCAGCGTCGCGCTGCCGGCGGGGCGCTACGAAACGATCATGCCGCCGTCGACGGTGGCCGACATGATGATCTACATGGCGTGGTCGATGGCCGGCCGCGGCGCGCAGGAGGGTCGGACCGCGTTCTCGGCGCCGGGCGGGGGAACCCGGGTGGGGGAGCGGCTCACCGACCTGCCGATCACGCTGTTCTCCGATCCGATCGCGCCCGGCCTCGCCTGCACGCCGTTCGTCGCGGCGAGCAGCTCCTCGGAGACGCTGTCGGTGTTCGACAACGGCATGGAGATCACCCAGGTGGACTGGATCCGCGACGGGGTGATCAACGCGTTGGCCTACCCGCGGGCCACCGCCGACAAATACGACGCCCCGGTCGCGGTCGCCGCCGACAACCTGGTGATGACCGGCGGGACGGCTAGCCAAGACGACATGATCGCCGCCACCGAACGTGGCCTGCTGCTGACCACACTGTGGTACATCCGGGTGGTCGACCCGACCACACTGCTGTTCACCGGGCTCACGCGCGACGGCGTCTACCTGATCGAAGACGGACGCGTGACGGCGGCCGTCAACAACTTCCGCTTCAACGAAAGCCCGCTGGACCTGCTGCGACGGGCCACCGAGGCCGGGGTGAGCGAGAAGACCCTGCCGCGCGAGATGGGGGATTGGGCGACCCGCGCCGCGATGCCGTCGCTGCGGATCCCGGACTTCCACATGTCCTCGGTGAGCCAGGCCCAATAGATTGATTGCCGCCGGGCACAGCGCGCTCTAGCGTGTGACGCATGGCGGCTCCGGTTTCGGTTCGAGAAGACCAGCTCACGCGCCTGGTGGCGCTGTTTCCCGGGGAGCCCGCCGAGGCTCGCCTCACGGCGTTGATCCGGCGGGTGTGCGCGCAGACGGTGTCGCTGCCGCCGCTGCCCGCGGCCGTGGAGGTGGGGGAGCCGGAATCGGACGCCGAGGCCGCCGTCGTCGAATTCGCCGAACAATTCAGCGCCGACGTCTCGTCGATCGCCGCCGAGCAACGGTCCCGGTTGTGGAAGCACCTCGGAGACCGCACCTTTGGGGTGGTCGTGCAGATGTACATCGCCGACTTCGTCCCCCGGGTGCGCGCCGGGCTCGACGCGCTCGGCGTCGGCTCGCAGTACCTGGGCTTTGCGTCCGGACCGATCCGGTGGGATCACACCACCGACCCGTCGGATCTGGTGTTCAACGACTTTTTAATCGCCGTGGCGCGAATGCGTGCGCTGGACCCGGTCACCTCAGAACTGGTGCGGTTGCGGGGCGCGGCGCAACACAATTGCCGGCTGTGCAACTCGCTTCGCGAGGGCGGCGCGCTCGACGCGGGCGGTTCGGAAACGCTGTACGGGGAGATCGAGCGCTTCGAATCGTCGGGTTTGCTCGACGACCGCGCAAAGGCAGCGCTGCGCTATGCGGATGCGTTAATTTGGACCCCTGCGCACCTCGCCGCCGACGATGCCGCCGAGGTGCACTCCCGCTTCTCCGAGGCGGAATCCGTCGAGCTCACCTTCGACATCATGCGCAATGCCAGCAACAAGGTGGCCGTGTCCCTGGGCGCCGATGCCCCGCGCGTCGAGAGCGGCACGGAGCGGTATCTGATCAACGCCGAAGGGCAAACCGTATTTAGCTGACGGCGGCCGGTGGCCCTGCGGTAGCGGGTTGGCGTCCGGCATTTAGCCCGCTGGTCCCGCAACGTTCGGGGAGGCGGCCCCCGCCGTGCTGCACGGCGGCGTGACTGGCGGGTGAGCCGTGAGCCCTTCCGGGTGCGAGGGCACGAAATGTTAACCATTCGTACATCGACGCGCAAGCGTGCGTTTTCGCTGTGTGTGGGGGTCGTTGGATAACTTAAGCCCCGTCGCCGACACTGAAATGACCACTAAGACGTGACGGTAGCGAAATGGCAGTGTGGCCCCCGCCGGGTAGCCATGGGACGTACGTCATTAGCCGCCATGCCCATAGATTTCCCGGTTCGTTGATTGCAGCATTCGTAGCTTGGGTTTGCGTCGGAGCCAATTGTGTTCCTGCGCAGAGGGAGGTTCGAACATGACAAGCACCCGTACACGCTCGCGCATGCGGGTGTCGTCGGCATGGGCTGCCGGTGTCGCGCTGGGGGCCTCGATGTTCGGCGGCGCGGTGCTTTCTGCCCCGCTGGCGTCGGCGACATGCCAATTGAGCCCCGCGGATGACCAATACATCAACCTGCTGGCACAGAACAGCATGGTGCACACCGCCGAGTACAGCGATTGCCATGAGGCCGCCGAGGGCCGGTGGTTCGCCAACCAGGTGAAGAGCTCACCCAACCCGTTCGGCCGGGCCAAAGAACTGGTCAACATGGTGACCAACACGACCCCGCTGAAGGCCGACAAGGCCGAATGGGAGGTCGAGTCGGCGATCTACGTTTACGCTCCGGAACTGATCCCGACGATCAAGGATCAGGCCGCCAAGCAGAACTGGCCGACTGAGTCCTAAGCCCGGCGTGCGCGGTTCTGCGCCGAATATTAAACGGCCGCAACGGCTTTAGCTCTGATGCGTTGCGTGTTGAAATTGTCAGCTAATTGAATCGCGAGACATTGAATCGCTGACGACGATGACGCAAGCCGTCGTCCCGGTTGAGGGGCTCGCCGATCCCTGAGCGGGCGTTCGCTCAAATAGCCTCTCGCGCTGCTGTTTTCAATCGGCTTAGTTCACCCCTCGTTTCGATTCCCGCCTTTTGTCGTGTGCTCTGTCCGTGTACCCATTGGTGTGCGACAGGTGGATCAGCAAATTTTCCTAAGCGAAGGAGTTCGAAAGATGACGGTCAGACGTACACGCTCGCGCGGGCAGCTGCTGGCGTTGGGGGCTGCCGGCGCCGTGGTGGCGACGTCGATGCTGGGCGAAGCGCTGCTGTCGGCGCCGCAAGCGGCGGCATCCTGCAACATGACGCCGAAGGACGACCAGTACATCAACCTGCTCGCGCAGAACAAGATGATCCACTCCGCCGAATTCAACGACTGCAACATGACCGCAGAGGGCCGCTGGTTCGCCGACCAGGTCCGCAGCGCCGACAATCCGTTGGCCGCCGGGAAGCGACTCGTGAACATGGTGACCAGCACGACCCCCCTGAAGCCCGAACAGGCTGAGTGGGAGGTCGAGTCCGCAATCTTCGTCTACGCGCCGGAAATGATCCCCGCGATCAAGGGTCAGGTCGCGCAGGGACCGTCCGCGGCCTGAGCGGGTGCTGGCCATGGGCGTCGCCACGGTGCGGCGCCCATCGCGTGTGCCGCCCGACCGACGCTGACTTCGGTCTTCGGCTACGGTTTCCTACGGACAACCCCGTCGGGGGCGGTAGCTCAGTTGGTTAGAGCCGCGGACTCATAATCCGTTGGTCGCGGGTTCGAGCCCCGCCCGCCCCACCGTATTTCGCCTGGTAGAGGTTATTCTCGACCGCCAGATTGGTTCGATCGGGTCTCCCGTCGCGGCGTTGTCGCGGCGCGCGGCGGGAGCGCGGCGGCGAGATCGGCGCGCTAGCTAACTGAGCGTCTACGCCCTCTTGTTCACTACCACCAACCACCGCGCCGACGCGACGGCGGCGCTGGCAGCGATGTAGACGCGGACGTATACCGGAAATGTTGTGGCGCTGTGGAGTTAGGCCTTGCCTTCGGCGATCTGTTCCCAGAAATGCGGGCAGAATTGGGAGAGCTGGCTTTCCGCCGGGGCGCCGTCTTGGATGGCCGAACGGCACTGGCGCGTGATTTCTTGCCGATGAAGGTCGATCTGCGGCACCAAGGTGTAGATGTCGGACATATCGATTACATACGTCCGGAACTGACCGACGTCGAACGGCAACGGGTCGGACGACCGCGTGATCTGCACCATAGGTTTACGCACCGCCTGGCGAAGCGCGACCTCGTAGTAGACGTTGGGATTCGCGAAGCTCAGATCGGCGATGACAAGGGCCGCCCGCGCTACATGGTCGATGACCTGAGCGGTGATTAGGCCGGGGCTACCGATCTGGTCCGCGCGCACGGCGGTTAGCCCAAGGTCGGCAAGCGCCGGTTCGATCAATGCGGTGAGCACAAGGTCGGCGTGCTTACGCTCCACAGAATCTGTTGAGCCGATAGGCGAGACGACGAAACAGACCTTGGATAGGTCGGTTCGACTCGCCTGAGTGGCCGTGGTCGCTGCTTGCGATCCGGACAACGAGTTGATCTGGACAACATTTCCCAACGATTGGACCGACACCCCCGGCTTGTTAACGGCGGGGTCGGGTACCGGCTCGGGAGCGATCGCGTCGATCACCGCGTCGACCGACACCAGGTGCTCCGAGCCGCTGATGGTCCGTACCAGTTCGAGTTCGCGTGCATTTGCCAGGAATACCTCGACGGCCTCGTTGACACGGTCACCGTCGACGCCCGCCTCAAGGAAGGCGTCACGAAGCACTTCGATGGTGGGGAGCCTGCCGCCCTTGTACTTCTCGTAGACCGCGTTGAAGCTATCGATTTTGATGATCGCGAGGTTGATCTGAGCACGCCGCTTCTCGCGTACGGGGGCCGAGGGATCAGATGCGATGCGCCCCTCTTCCGTCAGGTCGAGGAATTCGGCTTGGTAACTGCCGGTCGTAAGCCCGTATTGACCGCTGGCTGTGATGAGCTTTCGCGTCGGCCCGCTGTCCGGTGAGCGCTGGAGCGCTTCGAATAAGGTGAGACGGCGAATCCTCTGTCCGGAGCCATGCCGCTGGATGGCGTCCGCGAGGAACAGCGCTTCGCTGAAAGACGTGTTCGGGAATGACCGGGGCTTGCGCGTACGCTTTGCGGGCTTGCCTTGCGGCTTTCCATCCGTTTCGGCTTCTTCACTCATGACTACTCCTGTATGTGCACGGCCCCTTCCTCTTGAACGGAACCAACATCGGCCAGGGTACGCGAACACGCGTTCGATAAAATCCGACACGCCGTCTGCGGGGTAGGGGTGAGTGATATCGGCGCAACTTTAGTCCCAGGAGCCTCACCAACAACAATCGGCAGCGAAGCCACACCCTATACGTGTGGTTCGGGTACGGCGCGAGTCTGGCGAACAACCCCTCAGCGGCTCTACTCTGGTCGCGTCGGAGCGGGCGACGGGAATCGAACCCGCGCCGTCCATCTCGTCGCGGCGTCAACGCGGCGTCCGAGGGCGATTTTAGGGCGAATCTAGCCCGAACTGGAGCCGTACCAGCAACGCCCAAAAGCCGTGCAGTGCAACCGATATGCCCCGATTGGCTAACCCATTTCGCCTAGTCGCGAACGCGGCGAAAAGGGACTCATAATCCGTTGGTCGCGGGTTCGAGCCCCGCCCGCCCCACTTATATCAGCTGGTAGGCGCATTTTCGTCAGCTACCAGGCGCTTCGGCAGGCTCGTATACCGGCGCCGCACCGGCGTTTGGCGCGATACGTGCGGAGCTAGCTCACGTGCGCAGGTTTGCGGGCCGAGGAACGGGCAGAGTTAGAGGTTGGCGATCTCGTCTTCGCGCCGGGGCTCACGTTGCACCGTGCAAGTGCACCGCACCAAGGCTGCCTCCAATGTGGTGCCGTTACTTGGTCGAATCGGTTTTGTTGGCACGGATGATCGCGGCATGCATTCCATCGGCAACTTCGTGGGTGAACGTAACTGAGGCATCGATGAATCCGGCTGCCGCCAAGCCGTCGAGGTATTCCTGCTTGGACAGCGCTCCGGCGATGCAACCAACGTGAGAGCCGCGTTCGGCCCGGTCGGTGGGAGTGAGATGGTCCTCGGCCACGACGTCAGAAATTCCAATTCGACCGCCAGGGGCGAGGACACGGAAGATCTCGGTGAGCACCTTTGGCTTGTCGACCGAGAGGTTGACCACGCAGTTGGAGATCACCACATCGACGGCGGCGTCGGGGAGTGGGATGTCTTCGATTGTGCCCTTGCGAAACTCGACGTTGGTGGCACCGGCTTTGGCCTTATTCGCCTCGGCCAGCGCAAGCATCTCGTCGGTCATGTCGACGCCGTAGGCAAACCCGTCCGGTCCCACCCGACGAGCCGAGAGCAAGACGTCGATCCCGCCGCCGGAGCCCAAGTCCAAGACGCGTTCGCCGGGGTGAAGGTCGGCAACCGCAATGGGGTTGCCGCAACCCAGGCTCGCCGCAACGGCTTCCGCGGGTAGTTCGGAATGCTCGTCAACGCCATATAGACCGGCACCAAAGATTGTGCCTACGCCAACGGAATCGCTTGACCCGCAGCAGCTCGCGGCCGTGAGCACGTCGCTGTTGGTGGCACCGCCGATGATCGCGGTAGCGGCCTCACCATAGCGGGCACGAACTTGGTCGCGCAGTTCGCCGTCTGCAATCTCGGCCATTCTGATACTCCCTTCCCATCGACAAGCATCTATGCGACAAGAGTGCAGTACGTATCGACAATTGTCAATGCGTTTATGGCATACTGTCTTGATGGCCGCCACGACCGCGTCCTCAACACAAGGTGCCGGCTCATTGCTGGCGGGCGATCTTTCGTTGTGTTGCAGGCCAATTACCGGCGCGGTCTTGGACGCGGCAACCGCCGAGAGATTGGCCGGGGTGCTCAAGGCGCTGGGAGAGCCGACCCGACTGCGGTTGGTGTCGCTGATCGCGGGTCATGAAGGTGGCGAGGCGTGCGTGTGTGATCTGACCGCGCCCGTCGGGCTGTCGCAGCCGACGGTGTCGCATCACTTGAAGGTTCTCGTTGACGCCGGTCTGCTCGAACGGTCGCAGCGTGGCAAATGGGCTTACTACCGGATTGTGCCGGCCGCCCTCGATGCATTGGCAGGCGTTTTCGCTCGCGCCGCACGCCCTAGCTAGAAAGCCCGTATCAGCGAGATACCGGCGGCCGAGGGGCGGTTAGTAGCCCTACCGACGGCGTACCGCAAACGTACTCGCAACGTCCTAAAGCGCTGCGGCGCAGGCGATAAGCTGACTTCAGCTGGCCGGCACCCGCGGGAATGAGTGGCCGCGGGTTTGGGCCCGGCCCGCCCCGCGCAGTACTATTCGTGGAGCTCCGGCCGAATCCGGGTGTTCTGCCGGATCAGCGATCGCGCCTGATGCAGGTGCTTGGCCGCCCATCGGCGATACGTTCGTCGCGCCCAGGACATCCGTTCCTGCGAATGCTCCGTACTGCGCACCAGTTCGAGATCGACGTGGTCGAGCTCCTCGGGTCCGATGTCGACTCGGTCTCGGCCGTGAATGAACTCCAATACCAGCGCATCGGAGTCCAGCAGTTCGCGCTCCCACGCCTCGTGGTCATCGAAGTCCGCGATGCCCATGGCGTCGGCGGCGTCGCGAAGCACCTCACCCAGTTCGCCGTCGAGCAGTTGGCGAAACGCGTCGGCGCCCTGGCGCGGATTGGCGATCATCCACGAGTGGTACGCGTCGGGCACCTTGTACAGCGTGGCGTCGGCCTCGTCGGCGATGTCGCGCGCGTGCGGGAACGGAACGATCATGTCTTTTTCGGCGTGCACCACCATCGTGGGCATCCCCTCGTCGCGCATGGTGCGCAGCATCGGCGTGTAGTCACCGGACTCGATGATGGCCCTGATCGTCCGGACGGCCGCGAGTGGATAACGCAGGTTGGGCACCGCCACCGCGGCCAGCACGCGGAAGTATCCGAGTTGCTCGCCGGGCGAGAGCTGCGTCGGGTCGCCCAAAGTGTCGCGGACCGCGGTGTAGGCCGCGCCCAACGCCTTGGTCGGGGACCTCACGAGTTTGGGGATGGTTGTGTCGAACTTCGCCCCGGCGGCCGGGTCGAACAGCACGGCGGCGAGTACCCGCTCAGGCGCGCGTGCGGCCAGCTGGATGGTCATCCGCCCGCCCATCGAATGGCCGACGAACAACGCCTGCCCGATGCCGAGCGCGTCCAGAGTGCGCAACACCGAATCGGCGCGATCGGTGAAGCCGCACGCGTCGCTGGGCAGTCGCCCGGTGTCTCCGTGACCGGCGGCATCGACGGCGACGACCAGAAATCCCATTCCGGCGATCCGGCTGAGCATCCGTAGATATGCCCTACGGCTCAGCAGGAGCCCGTGCATGAACAACAACGGCACTCCGCGGCCGCCGACTGAAAGTCCGATCCGGCGCCCGTCATCGAGTTCCACCACGTGATGGCTCAAGCGGATGCGGGTTGGTGATGTCTCCGTCATGGCCAGGGCGGAATTCCCGGCCGGCCAGGCGTTGAAACGGTGTCGAGCACCAGTCATCGCGCTTGTGCGGCGGCAACCGGGGGTATTCGGCTGAGCAAGATGACGCAAATGTCCTACCCGAGCACGGACGAAATCGACCCTTGCGTGCGTGTTTACGGGGCGCGGGTCCACAACCTGCGGGGCGTCGACGTCGTAGCGCCGCGGGATGCGCTGGTCGCGTTCACCGGAATCTCGGGATCGGGCAAATCGTCGCTGGCCTTCGGGACCATCTACGCCGAGGCCCAGCGCCGCTATTTCGAGTCGGTGGCTCCGTACGCCCGTCGGCTGCTATTGCCAACCGGCGCACCAAAGGTGGATGACATCACCGGGCTACCGCCTGCCGTCGCACTGCAGCAGCGCCGGGGTTCGGCGACGTCGCGGTCGACGGTCGGCACCGTCACCACCCTGTCGAACCTGCTCAGGATGCTGTTCTCCCGCGCCGGCACCTACCCGCGGGGCGCCACGGAACGACTGGACTCCGATGCGTTCTCGCCGAACACCGCGGTGGGAGCATGCCCCGAATGCCACGGGCTGGGACGAATCCATCGGGTGACCGAAGAGACGCTGGTGCCCGACCCGTCGCTGACCATCCGCGAAGGCGCCGTTGCGGCATGGCCGGGCGCGTGGCAGGGGCAAAACCTGCGCGACATCCTCGTCACGCTCGGCTACGACATCGACAAGCCATGGCGTAAACTCCCTAAGCGGCAACGCAATTGGATTCTGTTCACCGACGAGCAACCGACAGTCGAAATCGATCCGGGCCAGCATCCCGTGCAGGCCGATTATTACTACAACGGCACGTTTTCCAGCGCCGAACGACATGTCCGCCACACGTTGGCCAACTCCCACAGCACGATGATGCGCCGCCGCGTACTGCAATTCGTCGACAGTGTCGAGTGCCCGGTATGCGACGGCTCCGGGCTGCGGCCGGAGGCGCTCAAGGTGACATTCGCCGGGCGCACCATCGCCGACTACACCGCGATGCCGTTGGCCGACCTCGCTGATACGTTGCGCCCAACGGCTTCTCGGACCGATGCCGCCGCCGCTTACGAGTCCACGAAATCCGGTGAGCTGACGGAAGTGGCGACCATGATCGCGGCCGACCTCGTCGCACGCCTGCAGGTACTCATCGATCTCGGCCTCGGCTATCTCACGCTGAGTCGCCGCACTCCGACGGTGTCACCCGGCGAACTGCAGCGGTTGCGGTTGGCCACCCAACTGCGCGCCGGCCTGTTCGGCGTGCTCTACGTGTTGGACGAGCCTTCGGCCGGTCTGCACCCCGCCGATGCCGAACCGCTACTCGAGGTGCTCGATCGCCTGCGGCGCGCGGGCAATTCGTTGTTCGTGGTCGAGCACGACATGGACGTGGTACGCCGTGCCGACTGGATCGTCGACGTGGGACCCGGGGCCGGAGAGCTCGGCGGGGGTGTGCTCTACAGCGGGCCGGTGCCGGGTCTCGCCGACATCGACGGGTCGGTCACTCGTCGGTACCTTTTCGATGAGACCGGCCCGCCGTCACGTCAACCGCGCACGCAGTCCGGGTGGCTGCGCCTGCGCGGGATCTGCTTCCACAATTTGAGAGACCTCGACGTGGATCTGCCACTAGGCGTGTACACCGCGGTCACCGGTGTGTCCGGTTCGGGCAAGTCGACACTCGTCGTCAAGGTCCTCGGCGATGTAGTGCACAGCCATCTCGGCACCGGACGAGCAGTCGAGCCGGCCGAATCCGATGACGACGAAACCGACAGCGGGGTCGTCGATCTCGATCACGATGCCAGTGTCGGTGTGACGGCCGAGGGGGCCGAGCAGATCAACCGGCTGGTATCCGTCGACCAGCGCCCGATCGGACGCACGCCGCGCTCGACGCTCGCGACCTACACCGGGCTGTTCGATGCTGTGCGCCGTGAATTCGCCGCGACCCCAAAGGCGCGTCGCCGCGGGTGGACAGCGGGCAGGTTCTCGTTCAACGTGGCCGAAGGCCGATGCGCCACCTGTCAGGGAGAAGGGTTCGTCTCAGTCGAATTATTATTCCTACCAGGCACATACGCCACATGCCCGGCGTGTCAGGGAGCGCGTTACTCCGACGAGACACTCGAAGTGCGCTATCGCGACCGTACGATCGCCGACGTGCTCGCGATGACCGTCGATGAGGCCGCGGAGTTTTTAACCGACATCGCCAGCGCAGCGCGGAGTCTGACCACACTGCAAGAGGTCGGACTCGGGTATCTGCGTCTCGGACAGCCCGCGACCGAGCTGTCGGGCGGCGAGGCGCAGCGGATCAAGCTCGCCGCCGAATTGCAGCGACCCCGGCGAGGGCACACCCTTTACGTCCTCGACGAGCCGACCACCGGGCTCCATCCCGCCGATGTGGACCTGCTCGACCGCCAACTGCACCGCCTGGTCGACGCGGGCAATACCGTCGTGGTGGCCGAACACGACATGCGGATGGTCGCGGGGGCGGACTGGGTGATCGACCTGGGACCGGGAGCCGGCAGCGACGGCGGACGGGTCGTAGCGGCCGGGCCGCCGACGAAGGTGGCACGTGCGAAACACAGCCGCACGGCGCCGTATCTGGCGAAGCGGTTGGCACGGGTAGAAGTTAAGGATTTGATGCCCATGACGCCATTCATCGCTCACGATCGGCATCTTCACTAATTGGGCCCAATCGAATCCCCTGCTACACGAATAATCTGACGCCACCGACGGCTCCATGCGCTCAACCTCCTCGCCGGAAGACGCGGCATGATTATCGGCAGCGTAAAGGCTTGGCACGTCATTCACGATGGATTGTGAAATCCCAATCGGCACCGGTCGGTTGATCCTTGACACCCCTAGCGGTGGCGCGTCGCGGCGACCAGCGTCACCATCCCGAACTGTTCGGTCCAGGAGGTCGCCCACCCGGGAGTGGATGCACCGTCAAGCGCTGACGTCACCAACCTTGGGAGCAGTCGGAAGCCATTACTGCCCTTGACTGTTTGACTAGGGTTTTCCATTCATGCTCGACGTGCTGGATGTTCAGTGGTGGTTGTAGTCGGGCAAGCACCGACTTCTCAACGTCCTTCAGTGCAATCGCGACGCTCGGCATCTCCCAGTATGTCGCGAGCAGATTCTGACGCATCCAAATGCTGAGTTCCCTGTCTTGTTCGTGGGACAGGCCGAAATTGGCTGGCTTCTCTGGCCTAGCGGAATTGCGGTAT
Organism: Mycobacterium sp. NTMscope_MAC_269; assembly: GCF_976985695.1. NCBI lineage: Bacteria > Bacillati > Actinomycetota > Actinomycetes > Mycobacteriales > Mycobacteriaceae > Mycobacterium > Mycobacterium sp. NTMscope_MAC_269. Next base: position 2,346,269 of record NZ_OZ335668.1, on the reverse strand, counting down.
CGCCCCCTGAAGCCGAGAGGCGTCCGCAGCAGTGCCGCAAGGGAGCGCCGAAGTGTCGATGACCCGGTGATGCTGCTGCCACCTCCAACGGCAAACCCAAAGCGTGCCGACATCTCGGCTTGACAACGACCGCTCAGCCTTGCCCACGTAGAGCGGTCGTGCGTCAGGAGGATCACCGAGTTTCAGCGTTCGCCACACTTGAGCGGTGCCGTAGACCGCATACAGCCCCGGTCTGGACGGCCAAGAGCCGACCGATTCCGCCGCGACCGGGGTCTGCTCGATCCCGAGCCGCTCGACGGCTTGCGCGCCAAGGGCGGCAACGCTCGTCATGAAATTCGACCCTTAGCCACGTCGGACGTTTCTGCCGGGCCGTGTCGCATCCAGATGCACGCGGTGACCAACACCGGCTAGCCCCAATGCGGCGGCACTTCGCTACCCGGACAATCCCCGTAGCGGCAGTTGACGTCCCGGACCCGCCTGCCGGTGACTTTGCCGTCGCTGTCGTAGCTGTATTCGACCGTGGCCTCGGCCGCCCGCCGGCAGTGCGGGCAGGCTTCCATTTCGGTTTTGAAGCGCGGCATGACGTCCTCCCGGTCGCCATGCTAGTGAAACGCGCCTCGACCACACGCGGCGAGCGTAACGCCACTGCGAAAAATCAGCCCGACTTTCGCAGTGGCGTTACGCTCGCGGCGCTCGATCAAGCACTGAAGTGATTTGCTCGGCAATCTCGGGTGGAATAGGGCTAGGGGAACCAGCGGAGGTAGCGTCAATAGCTGGTCGAAGCACAAACGGGCGGTGCGATGCAGCTGAACTGGTTGAACGTCGCCGATCTGATCGCCCAGGCTGGCGGCGATCCGTGGGCGGTCAACAAGAGTTTGCAGGCCGGAAATCCATTCCAGATCTCCCAGTTGGCGGAGGCCTTTCATGCCGCGGGCCGATGCTCCACCGCGGCCCAAGAGGAGTTCGAGCAGGCCCGCAAGCGCTTCGATGAGGCCTGGAACCACCAGAACGGCGATCACCCCATCAACGGCTCCGCCGAAGTGCAGCGGCTGACGAAATCGCTTCGTCTGCAGACCGACCAGTTGCCCAAGGTCGCTGCCGATCTGGAAAACATCGCCGCCATGCTGGCCGCCGCGCAAAAAGAGGGCTCCGCAGAGATCGCCACGTTGGAACGCCAACTGCAACTGCTCGACAAACTGATCGGCGCGGCCACCAAAGATCTGCAGGACCCCACCCTCGACGCGACCAGCCGCCGGGCGCTCGAGACCCTGATCAAGGACGCGAAAGCCGACGCCGCCGACGACACGCGGGACGCGCTCAAGCAAATGACCTCAATTCGCGACACCTACACGAAATCGTTGCGTCAAGCGCAGGCCAACGGGCACCTCACCCCCCAGGACGCTGCCGCGGTCGCCGAGTTCAAGCCTGCGGGCTTTGGGGACGGACAAGACGCCCCGCCGAGTGACCCCAGGATCACCGGGCCTGCCGGCCCGCCCCAGCACGAGCAGAACACCTACGACCTGCAAGACCAGTTCCAAGATGGCCAGGGCCCAACCTTCGGGGGCGATCCCCGAGATGGCTTCCCCCGCAGCCCCGCATCGGAGTTGGCGCAGGGACCACCGGGGACTCGTCCGCTGCCCACGGGGACTGCGCTGGGGCCCGACGGTCATCGCTATGCCTTTTTCAGCCACCCGGATGGGTCCGTGACCCCCGGGTTCAACGAATTCGCCACCAACGGGTCGGTATGGGATTACACCGACCCCACCCATCCCGTGAAAGTCGGTGAGCTGCCTGGGATTTACCAGGCCAGCGGCGTCTACGATCCCGCTACCAATCAGATGGTGATCGTCGGCAACACCAGCAACCGGGTAGGCGATACCACCCGAGGATTGTGGGTGTCGGGGCCCATCGATCCCGGCAAGCCCAACAGCTGGGTCAATAACTTGCAGCGCGTCGGCACCGTCAGCCTCCCCGGTGATCGGGAAAGCCAACTGGTCTCGCTCAAAGGTGGTGGATTCATGCTCGTCGGCGCGACCAACGGCGGGCCTGTGCAAGGCATCACCGCCGCCACACCGCAAGGCCTGACGGGGGCGACCCCCCAAACGCTGATGGAGCCCAATCAGCTTCCGACCGTCTACGGTCCCACCATCACGGGCACGACGCTGGATCCGGCGACTGGGCTTGAGACGGTTCAGCTTCGAGTGAGCACCTGGCCGCCTGGGCCGACCTATGATCCCAACACGTGGACGACCACCTTCGGCGTCCAACACTAGGAGGCGGGACATCGCATGCTGAGCAGGGTGGTTTTCGCGGTGATAACCGGGACGGTTGCGGTTCTGGGTCTGGGGTGTTCCCGTGCCGCCCCCGGCGTGGCCACCGCCACGCCGCCGAAGTTCCCCGACCTGAACGCATTTCAAGCGGTCGATGCCGCGCCTTATACCGCCGCCGCCCGCGCCGGTGGCGCAGCGTATTTCGCGACACCTGACGGACTCCAGTGCGTCCTGCCCAACCCGCCCAAGCCAGGCGATCACGTCAGCGCCAGCTGCGACGGGCCCCTGCCCGGGCTGCCGGACAACGCCCCGGTCGGCAGCGACGGGTGCTCGGTGGTGGGATCGCCGACATCGCTTCCCACGGACCTGGGCGCCTACGGCTTTCAGAAGGGCACCGGCTGCCCGGTGATCACGTCGCCGCTGCTCAACGTCGGCCAGAAGATATCCAAAGGGGACATCACGTGCGTCGTGGGCGCCGACCGGCTGACCGCCTGCATCGATCCGATTCTGAACCGTGGCTTCGTACTTCAGACCGCCGGCTCGTGGACTTTCTAGCCGGCCGCGATTCGGTAAGATTGCCTGCGTGAGTCGCATTCGCGGGATGACGTTGGCAGCGGTGATGAGCGCCGCGGCCGTTGTCTTCGCGCCGGTAGCGGCGGCCGACCCCGGGTCAGCGTCGTACAACCAAGGCAAACAAGCCATCGATGAGCAGGTTCAGCACTATCACGTGCAGTTAAGTGCTGACACCGATTGGAACCAGTACTGCCAGCGGGTCCTTCAGAGCGACCTCAAAAGCGGGAAGATCGCCCAAGTGGACTCCGGTCCCGACTTTATCGCCGGCTGCACCGACGAGGGCCGTGCTCTCGTCGCGTCTCACTGAAAGTTATTGCGGCCCCAAGTCTACGGCTTGCGCCGCGTGTAACGGCACGGCGAAAAATCAGCGCTTCTTTCGCCGTGGGGTTACGAGCGCGGCACGAAGGCCCGGTCATAGACCGATGTAGACAGCCTTGGTGTTGAAATAGGCCTCAATACCCTTGCGGCCGCGCTCGCCGCCCCAACCGGACTGCTTGTGTCCGCTGATCGGCATCGACGGGTCGGCCGCGAGCGAGGAGTTCACCCAAACCTGGCCTGCGCGAAGCTCATTCGCCATGCGATGCGCGCGCGAGAGGTTCTCGGTCCAGATGGAGCCGGCCAGCCCGTAGTGCGTGTCGTTGGCGGCGGCGATCACCTCGTCCTCGTCGTCGAACGGGATCACGCACCCGACGGGCCCGAAGATCTCCTCCTTGATCAGCCGCATGTCGGGCGTGGTGTTGGTGACGATCGTCGCCTCGTAGAAGTAGCCCTTGCGGTCCATCGGCTTGCCGCCCGTGATGATCTCCGCGCCGCCGGCCACGCCGTCGTTCACGATGCCTTCCACCCGCTTGCGCTGCTTATCGCTGATCAGCGGCCCCAATACGGAGTCGGGATCTTCGCTGCCGCCCATCGGCAACATCTGGGCGAACTCGGCGAGGCGCTGCACGACGTTGTCGTAGATGCCGCGCTGGACGTAGATGCGCGACGTGCACGAGCAGTTCTGCCCCGAACCGGCCAGCAGTCCCATGCCCGCGCCCAAGATCGCCTTGTCGAGGTTGGCGTCGTCGAACATGATCAGCGGGGACTTGCCGCCGAGCTCGAGCGTCAGGCGCTTGAGGTTGCCCGCGGCCGCCTTGACGATCAGCCGTCCGACCTCCGTCGACCCGGTGAACGAGATCTTGTCGACGTCCGGGTGCGCGGTGAGCGCGGCGCCCGTGGTCTCGCCGTAGCCGGTGATGACGTTCAGGACACCGTCGGGCAGGCCCGCCTCGCGGAAGATCTCCTCGAGCTTCAGCGCGGTCAGCGGCGTCTCCTCGGCGGGCTTGAGAACCGCGCTGCACCCCGCCGCGAGGGCCGGCGCGACCTTGAGCATCGCGACGAAAAACGGCCCGTTCCAGGGGATGATGAGGCCGACGACGCCGACGGGCTCGAGCTGGGTGAAGGTGTGGTAGGTCTCCCAGGTGCCCAGCAGGCCGTCGGACACCAGGTTGGCCGACTCGCCGTGGATCTTGCCGACCCAGCCGGCGTAGTACTTCAACATGTCGACCGACACCGGGATGATGTGCTTGGCGGCCGTCAGGTTCATGCCATTGTCTTGGCCCTCGAGCGCGGCGAGCTCGTCGGCGCGCTCCTCGATGATGCGGGCGGCGCGGAAGAGCACGTTCGCGCGGTGCGACGCGGGCGCCTTGCGCCACACGCCGGACTCGAAGGTCTCGCGGGCCCGGGCCACCGCCGCGTCGACGGCCGCCTGGTCGGAGTCGGGGACCTCGGTGATCAGCTCCTCGGTGGACGGGTTGAAGACCTCAATGGCGTTACTCACGGTTCTTCGTGGCCTTTCGCTCGCGAGAATGCTGTCGTTGCGCGACAGAGGTTACGCGCGTAACCACTGGGTGTCCAGTGCGTGGGGGAGTCGTGCCGCACGTGAGTATCAGGCGGATTCTGCTGGTCGCCGACATGCGGAAAAGCCGTGGACCGCGGGTGCGCCAGCCTCCTGACCCAACGCGAAGGGGCGGCTAAGTTACCTGTATGCGGGTTGTTCGCCTTTTCGGTGCCGTCCTGACGATCCTCACCGCGGGGTTGCTGCTGGCCCGCCCCACCGGCGCGCAGCCGCCCTCCCCGCTGAGGGATCACATCACCGACAACACCGGGGCGCTGACCGATTCCGGTCACGCGGCGGTCAGCTCGGCGATCGACCGGCTGTACCGCGACCGGCACATTCAACTGTGGGTGGTCTACGTCGACAACTTCTCCCGGTTCAAGCCCGACAACTGGGCCGACCGCACCCGCAGCGCCAGCGGTCTGGGCGGCCACGACGCGTTGCTGGCCATCGCCACCAACACCAAGGCGTACACGTTCAGCGTGCCGCCGCAGGTGCAGGGCCCGACCGCCGCCAGCCTGAACAGTCTGCGGCGCAACCAAATTGAGCCCGTGGTGGGCGCCAAAGACTGGAGCGGTGCGGCGGTCGCCGCGGCCGACGGGCTGGACAAACTGGCGAGTTCGGCCAAGCCGGCGAGCTCATCGAAGCCGATCTGGCCGCTGGTCGCGATCGGCGTCCTCGTCGTGCTGGTGATCGTGCTGCTTTTCGTGCTCTATCGCGCACGACGGCGCCGCCGCGCCCGTCGTAGTGGCGGGCAGGGAAGCATTGAAAGCCACGACGGTTCGTTGCCGCAGGCGTTGTCCACCGCGGACACCAGGCTGCGGCAGATCTCCGACTACGTCGCCCGGCATCGCGACAGCGTCGGCGCCGAGGCCCAGGCCCGGCTCGACGAGGCCAAACGGCACTTGGCGGCGGCGCACGGCAAGGAATCCGCCAACGACGCCGAGGCGATCGCGCACGCCAACCGGGCATCGACGCTGGCCGCTCAGGCCCAGACGCTGGCCAACGCCGACGTGGCGGGACCGCACCGCGCGCGACGGGGTCGCGCTCGCTAGCGGTAGGAAGCCCGCAGCAGCGCCAGCGCCTGCTCGACGGTCTCCTCGCTGTCGCGCGTCGCGTCGACCCGCAACACCGACGGCAGCTCGTCGGGAGGCGCGAACGCGGCACGCAGCTCGGGCCATAACTCGATCCGCGCATCCGAGACAACACCCTTCTCCGTGGCGCGCCGCTCGAGCCGCGCGATCAGCGTCGCGTCGTCGGCGTCGCACAGCACGACGCGGAGGTCGGCCCCGAGGCGGTGCGCCAGCTGCAGGATCTGGGCCCGTTCGCGCGGATTGCCGAACGTCGCGTCGACGGCCACGCCGCGGCCCCGGCGCAACCAGCGTGCGGCGTCGCGCCGCAGCGCGGCATAGGTGCTCCGCGTCATCGCGGGATCGTAGAGGCCCGAACCGAATTCGTCGCCGCCGCGCTGGGTCGGCTCCATGCCCGCCATCCTCTTGCGCGCCACATCCGAGGACAGGTGCACCAGCCCGAGCCGGCCGGCGAGAGCTCGCGCCAGCGTGGTCTTGCCGCTCGCCGGCAGACCCATGGTGACCACGATCGGCGCACGGGGCAGGCCGCCCGCGTGCGCCCATGCCTGATCGAAATACGCCCGCGCCTCGGCGACAAGTTGGCGGGCTTCACCGCCGGATACCTTTTCGGCCTGGGCCAGACGCAGGCTGCGGACCTTGCCGCGCACGTAGGCGCGATAGCAGATATAGAAGTCGAGCAGGTCGAGCAGCCCGTCGTCGCCGCTGGCGCGTATGTAGGAGTCGACGAACGCCCACGCCAGGTCTGCGCGACCGTGGTACTCCAAATCCATTGCCAGGAAAGCCACTTCGGAGGCAAGGTCGGCGCACCGATAGCGCGGCGCGAACTGCAGGCTGTCGAAGAGCAGAATCTGGCCCTCGTCGATGCAGATGCTGGCGGCGTGCAGGTCACCGTGGCCGTCCCGCACATGCCCGTCTGCCACGCGCCGCTCGAGTAATGCCGCCTGGTTCCACACGAATTGGTCGACGTAGGTTCGGATCTCGTCGTTGACGTCGCGCGCAATGGTTCGACCGACGAACGAAGCCATCTGGTCGAAGTTCTCCCGCCAGTTCGCGATCACACTGGACGGGGCTCCGTACGCGTCGATGTCGGGTCCGCTTTCGGCCCCGCCGTGCAGCCTGGCCAGAGTGCGACCGATTCGTCGTGCCAGTCGCGTGTCGACGTCGCCGCGCGCGAGCTTGGCCGGCAGCATGCCGTCTTCCGGCAGCCGGCGCATCCACACCGCAGGCTCGCCGGACCCGGTCTTGCCACCGACGCGGTAGTGGCCGTCCTGGTCGGTGACTTCGACGACGCCCAGGTACATCTGCGGACTGAACCGCCGGTTGAGGCGGAGCTCCTCGTCGCAGTCGGCCCGGCGCCGCTCGATGCTGGTGAAGTCGAGGAAGCCGAGGTCCACCGGCTTTTTGAGCTTGTAGGCGTACGGTCCGGCGAGCAGGACCCACGAGCTGTGCGTCTCGTGAAGACGGACGTCGTGGGCCGGGGGGTCATAGGCGTCGGGCCGCAGCAGGTCGGCGACAATCCGCGGGTGGCCGTCGGGTCCGATTGGGTCGAAGGCGTGTGTCATGGTCTCGCCGAACGATTACAGGTGGTCTGGGTGGGCGTCAAGGCGCTTCAGGCGCGTGCCGTCGAAGGCGAAGGTATGCGCGGGAAGGCGCAGAGACTCGATGGTGGCATCGGGGTGCACGACGACTCCGCCGCCCGAAGGGATGCCGAGCCCGGTCGCCTCTCCGTTCAGCGACTGCATCGTGCGCTGTAGCCGCGCCCAGTCATTTTGCTCGTCGTGCACATCGATCACAATGGGGACGAGATTGAACAGGTCGAACACGTGGGTCCCGAGCGACTCCGGTGTCTCGACGAGTCCACCGCGGCCGAGCTGGACCGCGCCGGCCGAAATGCCCACCAGGACGGCTCCTTTGGCGTACCGGTCCAGGATCACCTCCTTCATGCCGGTGACCTCGAAGGTGTTCCAGCCGCGACGCACATCGCCGCCGGCGAGGACGATCAACTGGGCACGCTCAAGGAAGGCGCGGTCGGCCCGGTCGAACGACGACTCAATCATGCGGCGGTTGGTGATCCCGACGGTATCCATTGCGGCTTCGAAGATTTCGTAGAACTCTGGCTGGTCCCCATTGGAGGCGCCGATGTAGGCCGCGCTCAGCGGCTTGTCTCGAGCCAATCCATCGAGGATTGTGTCCAACAGCGATCGGCCATCACCCATCTCGAAGAGCAGCTGACTGTCCGCCAGCAGGTAGAGCGGTTGGAGTTGTTGTGCCATTCGGTCGAATTATCTTTCGAGTTCCTCGAAGCGGGCGAGCGCAGCATCGACATCTGCCTCGTCGAAGACTTCGACGCGGTTTATGAGGTCACCGACGACCGTGCCAGTGTTGATCGTCCGCCACTCGGCAGCAAAGCCCTCGCGTGTGGTTCCACGGGCAGCATGGGTGAAGACCGCTCCTCGGTCGCTCAGCCGGTGCACCGCCTCGATGTGGACGATGACGTCGGGCATGAGATCCCACATGCCGCAATGATATGCGGCCAGATCCTCCGCCTCGGTCGTCACGACCGGCCGACGATCGACGAGAACCGAATCCGGTGTCATGCCAGGAAGTTCGTGCCGGTTGAATCCGGAGTAAGCCCGCGCGATCACCGTCCACGTTCGCGCGTAAGCCGCCGCTTCGTCGGCACGGTACCGCGCATCGAGCTCCTCGAAAGCAGCGTCGATGTCGTCGGCATCGAAAAAGACATGGGCCGCGATCCGCCCGTCGGTGTCGATTTCGGCGATTCCCAGCAACTCGATGGCGAATTCCCCGCGCCGCGAGTCCGGATTGAAGGAGCGGATGCGGGCGAGCGAAAGTCGTTGCCCGCGAGTTGCGATCACGGCCAACGATACCTGCGCGAGGCCTTCGGCCAACGCTCGCATATTTGCCATCACGGCGTCGCGGCCGTCCCAGAAGCCGACATTTACCACCCGACGCCGGTCTTCGACGTAACTATCGGCGGCCAGGATCTCGGTTATCGCCGCCCAATCGTGAGTGGCCGAGCAGTCAAAGAGTCGTTGTTCTGCCCGGCTCGCCGCGTTCTCCAGGCGCCGCGTCTGGCGTTGCAGTTCGTCAAACTTGGCGAGCGCCGCGTCCAGATCTGCCTCGTCGAACAGCTCACTGCGATTGATCAGGTCGCCTTCGACAGTCAGAAGATTGATTTCGAGCCATTCGGCGTCGAAGCTGTCTGGCGACTTGCCGCGCAACACCTGGGTAATGACCGCTCCGAGATTGGTCAGCCGGTGCACTTTCTCGACATAGATCTTGGCTTGAGGCGCGAGTTCCCATGCGGCACGGATATATGGGACCAGGTCGCCGGGGGAGAAGGCTGGTCCGTGGCGGTGGTCAACGTTCACCCAGTCCGGAGTTGTCGCAGGGAACTCGTGTGCGTTGAACGCGTCGAAAGCACGCAAGATTACTGACCACGTCTGCGCGTGGGCGGCTCCTTCGCCTGCGAGATAACGGTTTTCGAGTTCGGTGAAGGCGACGTCGATGTCGTCGGGGTCGAACGCGATCCGCGCGACGATCTGCTCGTCGGCGGTGACCTCAACAACGTTGAGAAGCTCGATATGGAATGCGCCGGGTTCTTGGTCTTCGCCCGAGATACTGGTCCGGCAGAGGACAAGGCGTTGGCCTCGAGTCGCGATGACCGTCGCGGTACTTGTCTTGGCCCCAATGTCGGCGAAAGCCTGCATGTTCGCGATTTCGACATCCCGACCGCGCCTGTTCTCGGCGTTGACGACCCGTCGGTGGTCATCGACAGATGTATCGGCGATGAGTAGATCCGCCATCGCGGCCCAGTCGCGTGCCGCGAAGTACGTCCGGAAGCGCTCGTACGTTTGGCTTGCCACGTTTTGCAGCCGTGATACCTGCCGGTGCAGCTCTTCGAAGCGGGCCAGCGCGGCGTCTAAGTCTGTCTCGTCAAAAAGCTCGGAGCGGTTGATCCCATCGCCTTGCACCGTCGAAAGGCCGATTTCCCGCCACTCGGCATCGAAGCCTGAGTGGGAGGACCCGCGCACCACTCGCGTGACGACTGCTCCGAGGGCGCTGAGCCGATGTACGGTCTCGATGTAGGCATTCGGTGTCAGCACGTCCCATGTGGCGCGGAGGTACGGCTCGAGATCACCGGGCGCGAAAGATATTGCCCGCCGGTGGTCGACGGTGACCCAGTCTTGCGCCGTCGTTGGTAGCTCCTGACGGTTAACCGCCGCATACGCCTGTGTGATGACCGACCACGTCTGTGAATAGGCGGCACCCTCGCCGGCGAGGAAGCGGGCGTCGAGTTCCTCTATGGCGGCGTCGATGTCGTCGGGGTCGAATATGACGCGTGCCGTGACGTGTTCGTCTGCGGCGATTTCGACAACGTCAAGGAGATCGGTTCGGAACGCATCGGGTCGATGGGCTCCTGCCGTGGCGCGACCACGTGTCAAAACGAGGCGTTCTCCACGAGTCGCAATGATGTGTGATTCAAGTTTTGTAATTCCGAGCTCGGCGATTCCTGCGATTTCTGCGATTACGGCGTCTCGGCCATGTCGAAGGCCGGCATTGACCACCCGACGACGATCCTCGGTGGAAACGTCTTCGGCCAGGATTTGTCTTATCGCGGTCCAGTCACCAACACTGAAGTGCGCCAGGATGCGCTCGTACACCCGCTTGGCGGCGTTTTCCGGTATCCGCGTCTGCGAGTGCAGTTCCCCAAACCTGGCGATCGCGGCGTCGAGGTCCGCTTCGTCGAAGACCTCGACGCGGCGGTAAAGGTCGCCTTCCGTTATGCCAACGACAATAGCCCGCCATTCGGCATCAAAGCCCTCCTGCGAAGTGCCACGCGCAGCATGGGTGATGACCGCTCCCAGGTCACTTAGCCGATGTACCGCCTCGATGTCTGCGCTGACGTCCGGCATGAGGACCCACAAGGCGGGGAGATATCCCACCAGATCCTCTCGTTCGGTCGTTAAGACCGCTCGATGGTCGATGTACACCGAATCCGGTGCCATATTGGGAAGTTCGTGCCGATTGACCGCCGCATAGCCTCGTGTGATCACTGACCACGTCTGCGCGTGAGCGGCCGCTTCGCCTGCGAGGTAACGCTTGTCGAGTTCTTCGAAGGCGGCGTCGATGTCCTCGGGGTCGTAGGTGACCACGGTCGAGACCCGATGATCGGCGTCGATCTCGACGATGTTGAGCGCATCGTTCTGTACCGCGTCGGGGTCGCGGCCCGAGGCGCGAACTCGTGCGAGGACCAGGCGTTCTCCGCGGATCGCAATGGCGCTCACCATCGAGATCGTGAAGCCGACTTCGGCGGCCGCCTGCAGGTCTTTGATCACGTCATGCCGACTGTGTTGGGTCTCGGCGCTCACGACTCGTCGGTGATCGATGCCGACGTAGTTGTCGGCCACCGTTTTGGCCATGGCGTCCCAGTCGCGAGTCGCGAAGTGCGACCAGACGTGCTCGAAGACGATTGCTGCCCTGTTTTGTAGCCGGGATGGCCGCGGGCTGAGCTGTTCGAACCGTGCGATGGCGGCATCCAGGTCCGCTTCGTCGAATAGCTCGCAGCGATTCACCAGGTCGCCTTCGATCGTGGCCAGAATTACCTCGCGCCATTCGGCCTCGAACCCCTCGCGCGACCATCCACTGACCACATGGCTGACGACAGCGCCGCCGTTGCTCAGCCGGTGGACGGCGTCGACGTACCCCCAGACGTTGCGCGCCAGTTTCCAGGTGGCGTGCATGTATGCGCTCAGCTCACCTGACGCGAACGCCCTCACGTGTCGATGATCGATGCTCACGCAGTCGGGTGTTATTCGGAGTTGCTGCATATTCGACGCGGCATACGTCTGCACCACAACCGACCACGCATGCGAATAGACCGCCGCTTCACCGGCAATGTATCGGGCATCGAGCTCGGCGATGGCGTCGTCGATGTCGTGGGCGTCGAACGTGACGTAGGCTGCAATCTGGTTATCGCAGTTGATCTCTACGACCCCGATTTCCTCAGTAAGGATGCCGTCGGGCGCTTGGTCTGGGCCCGAGGAACGGGTATGGACGAGGGCCAGACGTGCGCCGCGAGTCGCAATGACCTTCGGCGAAAAATTCGTGATCCCGACCTCAGAGATAGCCTGCAGGTTCGCAATTTGGGCATCTCGGCCGTGTAGGACTCCAGCGTTCACCACGCGACGGCGATCGTCGTGCGTAACATCGTCGGCCAGTAGCGTTGCCACGGAGTCCCAATCGCGGCCGGCGAAATGCGCAAAGAAGCGCTCGGCTACCTGGCTCGCAGCGTTTTCCCGCCGCGGTGCCGGCCGACTGAGCTCATCGAATCGCGCGATCGCGGCGTCGACGTCTGCCTCGTCGAAGATTTCGCAACGGGTACCCAGGTCGCCTCGGACCGTCAGAAGCGTGATCTGTCGCCACTGTGCTTCAAAGTTTTCTTGTGACGTGCCGCGCGATGCGTGGGTCGCGACGACTCCCAGATCGCTAAGCCGATGTACCGACTCGATGAACGTCGTGAGATCTGGCGTGAGGTCCCACGAGGTGCGCAGGTACGCGGTCAGGCCATCCGCGTCCAACGTCGCGCGTACTCGGTGGTCGATCGTTGAAAAGTCCGGTGTTATCGGCAATTCGTCGTGCCGGTTGAACGCCGTATTGGCCCGAGCGATGACTGCCCACGTGCGCGCGTACGGTGCAGCCTCGCCCGCAAGGTAGCGGGTCTCGAGTTCGCCTATGGCACTGTCGAAGTCGTCCAGGTCGAAGATAACGATCGACGCGATTTGCTCGTTAGCGTCGATTTCGATGAGATTGAAGGCATCGTTTTGAATCGTCTCCGGGTCGCGCCCCGACGCGCGAACCTGGGTGAGGGCGAGGCTTTTGCCGCGGATCGCCACGACGTCCGCCATCCCTATCGTGAAACCGAGGTCGGCGGCTACCTGCAAATCCTGGATCACGGATTCTCGACTTCCTCGGTCCCCGGCATTCACGACGCGTCGGTGATCAGCGCCGGAAAGGCTTTGGGAGACAATCGCTTGTACGGCGTCCCAGTCGCGTTCGGCGAAGTACGACCAGAAGCGTTCGTACGCGCGCGTAGCCGCGTTGTCGAGTGTCCGCAAACGTTTATGCTCTGCCTCGAACCGGCCATGCACAGCATCGAGTTCGGCCATCGCGGCGTCGATATCTTCGAGGTCAAACCACACCTGCAGGGAGATCTGGCCATCGTCATCGATGCCATAAAGCAGGAGGAATTCGTCGTGGGGTGCGCCAGGGCTGACGTCGGCCGCGCCTATCATCAATCGAGCGAGCGCAAAACGCTCGCCTCGTACGGCGATGACGATTTGGCTGACCCGCATTGGGATTTTCTCCAAAACGCGCCTGTTCAGCTGTGGAAACTCGCCCGATGGGACGTCGATCTGACCGAACCCGACAACCTTGCGGCGGCTCTCGATGAATCCATCCGGCGCCATAAGCCGCTCGAACTCGTCCCACGCCTCACGATTGATCGCCGACGTCACGCGTTCGCCCGCACGCACACACGCATTCTTCAGCTCGACACTTGGCGCTTCTGGTCGCGCGGGTGCGCTCGGCTTGACTCGCTCGCCGAGCAGGACGCGCGCCATCTCGGCAAGCGCCACAGCGCCTTTGTGTTCGTACAGCTCGACCGCTTGCTCGGCGGCGCGGCGTGCAGCCACGACGTCGCCGGCACCGTTCAAAACCGCGGCCAGTGTTAGGCACGCGTCGCCGTGATCAACCAACGCATCGGTACGTTCCGCCAACGCGACGGCTGCCTCGGCAACCTGCCGAGCCGCATCGTGATCACCGCCGCGCGCCAGCAAGTGCGCCCGAAGCGTGCGCCAGGCGATCGAGGCCTTCAGCGCGTGCCCGGCGAGACGCTCGCTCTCCGAACACAATTCGCCGGCCTCGGATTCGCGGTCGAGGGCAAGATATGCGCGGCCCAACAGCGCGGCCGTCTCGGCGGTATCGGCGTCCAGGCCCATGCGACGAAAACCGTTGTAGGCCTTCTGCAGATGCGGTTCGGCCGCCGCGGGATCATCGAGGATGAGTTCCACGATGCCGGCGAATTGCTCAACTTCCAGCAGCGCGTGCCGCAGGCCAAGCTCGGTCACCGTGCGCCGAGCGGACTCGATCATCCGACGCGCCGCGGCACCACGTCCGCGAAAGGCCTCCAACACGGCCTGGCATCGCGTCGAGGTGGCTTCCACCGCGGGCGAGTCGGTCGTGATCCGCAGCAGCCGCACCACGTCGAGACACCGCCCACCCGCGCGCGGAACCGGGTTGGGACCCCACAACGCCGCGAGCGGCGCGCCCGCCAAAACCGCGTTCACTCGGCGGTGTTCACGCGCTCGCCGTGCCGCGTTCAGCGCGTCGTCCAGGGCGACTTCGCAGTCGGCGATCCGCCCGAGACGGGCGAGGCACCCCGCCCTGCCGGTGTGCGCCGTGGCTTCTCCGGCGGCGTCGTCTTGTTCGGCGAGTTTGGCGGCGGCCGCACCCAGCGCGGCCTCGACCTCGTCCAACCGTTCGGGGTGGATCAGCATCGACAGTTGTCCGTCGAAACAGGTCGCCCACGCCGCGAGCCGAACAGAATCCACTGTTGCAGACCGCAATTGGGAGACAGCGCCCGCCGCCGAAGCCACGTCGCCCGCGGCCAACAAAGCCTCGCAACGCGCGACCAACAGCTCCGCGGTCTGGTCGTCGCGGTCGGGCAGTTCGTCGTCCAGCTCCTCCAGCGCGTGCAGGGCGTGGTGGTACAAATCGGCGGCGCCCTCGTAGGCCAGCCGCGCCATGGCCTGGTCCGCGGCGCGCCGGCAGTAGAAGACCGCCTTGGCTGCGTTTCCCGCCCAAGCGCATTCGAAGAAGTGGTGTGCCAGCTCGGCAAGCAGTTCGTCGTCGGCGCCGGGCAGCGTCTCCAGGGTCGTGGCGATGCGCTGGTGCAATCGCATGCGCCGCACGGAGGCCAATTCGGCCAATAGCGACTGTCGGACCAGGGCGTGGTTGAACCGGTAGTGGCCGCCGGGTTCTTCGATGACGATGCCCGCTTTGCGCGCTTCGTCAAAGGCGTCGATGAGGTCGTGGCCGACCACCTGCTCGACCAGCTCCACGGCGAACCGGCTGCCGACGACCGCGGCGGCGGCGAGCGCCTTGTTGGTCTCGGTAGGCAGCCGGGAAAGCCTGCGGCTCACGGCTTCTCGCACGCCCTGCGGCAGCGTGCTCTGATCCCACACGCCGCCGCTCTCGTCGACATGGCGCAGGGCCTCGATGAGGAAGAAGGGGTTGCCACCGGTGACCGACGCCAGCGCGTGGGCGAGTTCTTCGTCGTCGTAGCCTGCTTCGGCGACGTAGGCCGTCACGTCGTTCTCGTCGAGGCCGCTCAGGTTGAGTCGATGTGCGGTACCGTCGCGGTGCAGGTCGGCGAGCATCGCCGCCAGGGGATGGGAGCGATCGAGGTCGGTGCTTCGGTAGGTGCCGACGATCTGCACCCGGGCGTGGTCGCCGAAGCGCAGCAGATGCCGTAACAGCAGCAGTGTTGGTTTGGCCGCCCAGTGCAGGTCGTCGAGGATCAGCAGCACAGGTGCGCTGCCGGACGCGTTTTCCAGCAGCGCGACGACGGCATCGAACAGTGCGTACCGTTCGGTGTCGGGATCGGCGTGCGCCGGAGCAGCCAGATCGGGCACCACATCAATGAGTCCGGGCACCAGGGGCAGCAACGCTTCGACACCGCGCATGTCGCGCAGCCGGCCGGCGCCCATGCACGGCACGATCGAACGCAGCGCCTCGGCGAACGGCTGATACGGGGCACCGAGGTCCTCGTCGCATCGGCCGTACAGCACGACAGCTCCTTGCTCATAGGCTCGCTGCGACCATTCACCGGCGAGGCGCGTCTTGCCGACGCCCGGCTCGCCGGCGATCAGCACCGTGCGCACACCGCCGGTCAGCGCGGCCTGCCACGCGGACAGCAGCCCGTCGAGTTCGCGGCCACGCCCGACGAACGGCCCAGGGCCGATGAGGACCGCCGGAAGTGCGGGGCGCTCCAGCGGCGTTTCGGGCGCTGACGGCTCGGGACGCTGCTCGCCCGTCTCTAGTCGCAGCTGGAAGACATGCTCCGGCCGCGCGAGGTTCCGCAGCTGGCGCATTCCGAGGTCGGTGAGCACCACGTCGTCGGCCAGGGAATCGATGACGAGCTCGGCGGTCGCACCCGAGCACAGGATCTGGCCGCCCTCGGCCAACGACCGCAGGCGGGCAACCCGGTTGACCGCCCGACCGAAGTAGTCACCGTCGCGCAGCTCGACTTCACCGGTATGAAGCGCCATCCGCACGCGCAAGGGGTCCCGCAACGTCCAGGGCTCGTGAGTGATCGCGTCCTGCAATTCAATTGCGGCCGAGGCGGCCGCGGACGGCCGGTCGAAGACCGAGAACGTGGCATCGCCCTCGCCGCGTGTCTTGATCAGCCGCCCGCCACGCGACGTGACGACCTGCTCGACCAGCTCGTCATGGCGGGCGAGCGCCACCGCCATGGCCGCGGCATCCGCCTCCCAGGCGGCGGTCGACCCCTCGATGTCGGTGAGCAGAAATGTCACTGCGCGTGTCACTGATGTAACCCGCTGTGTTACAGCGATATCCAGCGACGCATCCTGCGCGACAATCGCGGCCTCGAGCCGGCGAAGTTCCGGGCTGGGATCGACCCCCAGCTCGTCGGCGAGCAGCGACCGTGCCCGCTGAAACGCACCGAGGGCTTCACCCTGCCGGCCGGCGCGGTAGAGGGCAAGCATCAGCTGGCCCCATCGCCTTTCCCGCAGCGGGGCGTCGGCCACCGCGGCCTCGAGATCGCCGACGACTTCCGCGGCGCGCCCGGTCGCCAGCAACGCGTCCGCTCGGTCCTCCACGAGCGCGGCATGGCCCTCGATCCATCGCGTCTTCTCCGACGTTCCCCGCCGACCATCGGGAAGATTGGGGATCCCGCGCCACAGGGCAAGGGCCTCCTCGAAGCGGGCCACGGCCTGGCCGATGTCGCCCGCCGCGGCGGCCTCGCGGCCAAGTCGGGTAGCGCGTTTGTAACGCGAGGCATCAACGTCGCTGTCGGCGAGAACCCAACCCGTTCCCTGCGTCAAAACAAAGCCGTCGCCCAAGGCGCGACGCAGCGAAGAGATGTGGGTCTGCAATGCTTTGGCGGCGGTGCGCGGCGGATCCTCGCCCCAGAGCAACTCGACGAGCAAGTCGGCCGATACCACGGAGCCGTCGTGCAGCCCCAGCATCGCGAGGACGGCGCGAGGTTTGGCGCCCGGGACAGCGACGGGCGCCCCGTCCTGCCGGACCTGGAGAGGGCCTAAAACCCCCAGTTCCACCGGTAAAAGGGTACTCACCTCAGCAATCGTCGGCGGGGCAATTCAATACGCGGTCAAGATTTAGTAAAGCCGCAGCGCCCACGCACCGGCAAACATCACCCGTTACCTTGGTCCCTATGGACAGCGACCGGGGGGACTCCGCCTATACCTGGCAGGGCCGGCGCGAACTGGTGAGCCGCATGCACGACCAGCTCGACGACCTGGTGGCGGCCCGCGACCAGATGGAACAACTGGTACGCGTCATCGTCGAGCTCGGCTCCGATCTGGACCTGGACGTGACCCTGCATCGGGTCCTCAAAGCGGCCATGGAACTGACCGGCGCCCGCTACGCCGCCCTGGGTATCCGCGCACTCGACGGCGCGCTCGTTTCCTTCGTGCACGCGGGGATCGACGCCGACACCGCGCGACGGTTTGGTGACCTTGCGGTCGGTGACGGGCTGCGCGTCGACGATCTGAGTGCCGATCCGCAGACGGCGGTCCTGCCCGCGCACGACCCGCCGATGCGAGCTTTCCTCGGAATCCCAATTACCGTGCGGGCGGCTAATTTCGGCAGTCTTTACCTGGCCGACGACCGGCCCGGCCGCGTCTTCACCGACATCCAGGAGGGCGCCGTCCGCGCGATGGCCACGGCTGCTGCCGCCGCCATCGATAACGCGCGGCTGTTCCAGCGTGAGCGCGAATCGGCCAAATGGACGAAGGCCAGCCGCGAGATCACGACCGCGCTGCTGTCCGGCGACCCGCAGACGGGACCGCTGCAGCTCATCGTCAACCGGGCGCTGGAGCTGGCCGGCGCGGAACAGGCGATCTTGCTGGTGCCCCGGGAGGCCGAAGCGCCCGTCGACGAGGTCGACACCCTGGTGGTGGCCGCGACGGCGGGCCGCTATTCCTCGGAGGTGATCGGTCGGCAGGTCCCGATGGACGGCTCGACCACCGGCGGTGTCGCGCGCCGCGGTCTACCGCTGATCACCGATTCCTTCCAGTACCCGATCGAGGGATTCACCGATGTCGGTGAACGCCCGGCAATCGTCATCCCGCTGATCGCCGACGGCGCGGTGCTCGGTGTCATCGCCGTCGCGCGCGACCCGCACCAGCCCCCGTTCGGCAACGACTACCTCGATCTCGTCAGCGACTTCGCCCGCCACGCCGCGATCGCGTTGGCGCTGGCGGCGGGCCGCGAACACGCGCTCAACCAGGAGTTGGCCCAATCCGACACCGTCGAGGACGCGGTGCACGCCGCCGCCGAAGAATTGCGCCGGCTGTGGCGGGCGCGCCGCGTGCTGGCTGTCACCTTCCCGACCTTCAGCTCGTCGACGGAGACGGCCTTCGGCGCACCTCAGGTGGTATCGGTGGGTGAACCCACGCAGTGGGCCGACCTGCCGTCCCACACACAAGAGGCGCTCAGCTCCTTGCGCGACGGCGACTTCCTCACCCCGACCGCACCTCAGCCGGGGGCCGCGGGCATCGCGCTGCAGCATCCCGAGGGCGTGCTCGTCGTCTGGATCGACCTCACTGAGCAACGCCCCTTCACCCTGGAGGACCAGACCTTGCTCACCGTGCTGGCCGGTCGCCTCGGCCAGGGTCTGCAACGGGTGCACCAAGTCGACCAGCAGCGCGAGACCGCCCTGGCCCTCCAGCACGCCATCCTCGGGCCGGCGGATCTGCCCAACGGGTTCGCGGTGCGCTATCAGGCCGCCACCCGGCCGCTGCAGGTGGGCGGTGACTGGTACGACATCGTCGACCTCGAGGACGGGCGCATCGCGTTGGTCGTCGGCGACTGTGTCGGCCATGGCCTGGCCGCGGCCGCCGTGATGGGCCAGGTGCGCAGCGCCTGCCGTGCGCTGCTGTTCGAAAACCCAAGCCCCGCTGCGGCTCTCGCGGGAATGGATCGCTTCGCGGCGCGGCTTCCCGGCGCCCAGTGCACCACCGCCGTCTGCGCGGTGCTCACCCCCGACACCGGCGAACTCGTCTACTCCAGCGCCGGGCATCCGCCGCCCATCCTGGTGCACGGCGACGGCAGCACCCAGATACTTGACGACGGTCACACCATCGCCTTGGGAATACGCGGCGACTGGTCGCGCCCGGAGGCCCGCGTGACCGTACCGGCCCGCTCGACCCTGCTGCTCTACACCGACGGGCTGGTCGAGCGTCGCCGCAGTCCGCTGGATCGGGGCATCTCTCGCGTCGCCGGCGTCGCGCAGGACGGCCGAGCGCTGGGCCTGGAGGATCTGGCCAACCAGGTCATGACCCGTGTCGCGCCACAGGGCGGGTACCAGGACGATGTCGTCCTGCTGCTCTACCGCCATCCGGCCCCGCTGGAGCTGAACTTCCCCGCCGATGTCAGCCAACTCGCACCCACCCGCAACGCCTTGCGCAACTGGTTGGCCCGGGTGCGCGTGGGCCCCGAGGAGACCCTGAACGTTTTGGTGGCCGCCGGGGAAGCCGTCGCCAACGCGATCGAGCACGGCCACCGCCACCGACCCGAGGGCCTCATCCGACTGGGCGCGATCGCGGTGGGCGACGAGGTGAAGTTGACGATCACCGACACCGGCACGTGGAAGGCTCCGCAGCCGGCCGCCCATCACCGTCGCGGCCGGGGGATCCCGCTGATGCGAAGCCTGATGCACGACGTGGACATCCGGCCCGACGACGACGGAACCACCGTCCACTTGTCCGCGAGAATCACCTGATGATGACCCCGCTCACGCTCGACACCGCGCGCGGCGGCGACGGGAAGCTCGTGCTGGTCGCGGCGGGGGAGATCGACCTGAGCAACATCGAAGCCTTCACCCTGGCGTTGTCCACCGCGACCACCGGCAGCGACGGGGCGCTGCTTGTCGATCTCAGCGCCGTGGAGTACCTGGACAGCGCCGCCATCAACGCCTTGGCCATCCACGCCGACCGCATCGAGCTGGTCGCGCACCCGATCCTGATGCCCGTCCTCACGGTCAGCGGTCTGACCGAGCTGACCGCGATCGTGCCCGCGCCGCCGACCAGGAAGCGCTGACGCAGCTACCCGGCGCCGAATTTTCTTGCGGCGCAACATAAAACCTGTTCTTGCTGGCCCATGCTGCTTTCGCATGCCACGATGGCGTAATGGCTGACGACGCGCTGAGCTCGGAACGTGAATTCAACGAGAACAACATCGAAGAGTTCCGCCGCAACGGCGGCAAGGTCGGGGGACAGTTCGAGGGCTTCCCGCTGCTGTTGCTGACGTCAGAGGGTGCCCGCAGCGGCGCCCAACGCGTCAACCCGGTCGCCTACTTCGACATCGACGGCAAAATCTATATCGTCGGCTCGGCGGCGGGCCGCGACAAACATCCCGCGTGGGTGCACAACATCCGCGCCATTCCCGACGTGTCCGTCGAGATCGGCTCCGAGGCTCCCAAGTCGGCGACCGCGCGCGAATTGCCGCGCGAGGAAAGGGATTCGATCTATTCCGTCATCGTCGAGCGCGCGCCCGGCTTCGGCGAGTACCAGCAACGCACCGATCGCGTCATCCCGGTCTTCGAATTGATGACTGACTGAAGACCCGCGCTGCCAACAACATTCAAGCTCGCCAATTTGGCACGAAAACGCGTCGCCTGCCGCACAATGAAGTGCGCGGGTGTGGCTTGATGCGACGAGACATCCCCGCCCGCACTGCTTAAGGACAAGGTGAGGTCGGCGATGAGACGCTATCTGCGGCGCTCCATGATCGGCGTGTTCGCCCTCGCGCTGGCCGGGCTGCCGGTGACGGTGCTCGGGACACCTCCGACCGCCCGCGCCGACGGGGAATGCGCCCCGGGGTGGGGCTGGAGCGTCGAGCTGAACGAGTGCGTGTTCTTGCTGCCGGCCGCAAACGGGCCGGGCGGCCCCGGCGGACCGGGTGGGCCCGGTGGGCCCGGCGGACCGGGTGGGCCCGGCGGCCCCGGTGGACCCGGTGGACCCGGCGGACCCGGCGGACCCGGCGCGCCCGGCCACCCCGGAGCGCACTAAAACCCTGGCTCAGCTGCGGCAACGCGACACTCGGGTCGGCGCCATCGCCGGATGGCCGACGGGTGGGAACTCTACCCGCCCCTCGGTCGTTATACCGGCTAAGTAACCGGTGCTTCCGAGGGGGACAACAGCCGCATGCCACGCACAGACAACGACACCTGGGACCTTGCGACCAGTGTGGGCGCCACCGCCACCATGGTGGCAGCCGCGCGGGCGATCGCGACCAACGCCGACAACCCGCTGATCGAGGACCGATTCGCCGAGCCCCTGGTTCGTGCGGTCGGGGTGGATTTTTTCACGCGTTGGATCTCCGGCGACCTGGTCGCCGCCGAGGTCGACGACCACGAATCGGGCTGGAAGCTCGAACACATGCCCGCCGCGATGGCGGCCCGGACGCGTTTCTTCGACTCCTTCTTCCAGGGCGCGACGCATGCCGGGATCCGGCAGGCCGTGATCTTGGCGTCCGGCCTCGATGCGCGGGCCTACCGGCTGGGCTGGCCGGCCGATATGACCGTGTTCGAGATCGACCAGCCGCAGGTGATCGAGTTCAAGGCCACTACTCTGGCGGGCCTGGGCGCCGCCCCGCAGGCGGAGCTGCGAACGGTCTCCGTCGATCTGCGCAACGACTGGCCAAAGGCCTTGGTGGAGGCGGGTTTTGACAAGAGCCGGCCGACGGCATGGATCGCGGAGGGACTCTTCGGGTATCTGCCGCCCGAAGCACAAGACCGCCTGCTGGACAACATCACCGCACTCAGCGCCGAGGGCAGCCGGCTGGCGTGCGAAGCTATTCCGGACATGTCCGAGGTAGACACGGAGAAGGCTCAGGAAATGATGCGCAGGGCCACCGCGAAATGGCGTGAGCACGGGTTCGACCTGGAATTCGGCGATCTCGGCTACCAAGGTGAGCGCAACGACGTCGCCGTCTATCTCGACAACCTGGGCTGGCGGTCGGTCGGTGTCCGGATGAGTCAGCTGTTGGCCGACTTCGGCCTCGACTCGATCCCGCAGACCAACGACTCCGTCTCGGTGGCCGACACCGTCTACTTCAACTCGGTGCTGGCCAAGTGACCGCACCGCAGCGCCGCGCACTCAACGAAGCGGTCACCCGGATGTGGACCTTCCTGGCGCCGGCCTATGACCTGCCGTTCCTGCAGCAATGGGTGTACCGCCCGCCGCACAACGAGGTGATCGCACAGCTGCGCAATCACGGAGCCCGAAAGATCGCGGATATCGCTTGCGGCACAGGGATTCTCAGCGACCGGATCCAGCGTGAACTGAATCCCGACGAGATCTACGGTGTCGACATGTCCGACGGCATGCTCAACCAGGCCCGCGCCAGGTCGGATCGGGTGCAGTGGTTGCGCGGTCCGGCAGAACAGCTTCCGTTCGACGACGGTGCGCTCGACGCCGTCGTGACGACATCGGCGTTCCACTTCTTCGACCAGCCCGCGGCGTTGCGCGAATTCCATCGCGTGCTCGCGCCCGGTGGAATGGTGGCCGTGTCGGCCTTGAGCACGCGGCAACCGCGCCTGCAGTCATCCGCGCAGAACCGGTGGAAGCCACAACACAACACCTCGGCGCCCGAGATGCGGACGCTGTTCGAAAACGCCGGGTTCGTGATCGGCGATCAGCACCGGATCCCGCGTCCGGTCTGGACGCGCCTCGTCTCCGACCTGTTAACCGTGGGCACCAAAAGCTGAACGCGCGTCGCGCACGGAAAGCGTTCGCCGCCAACGTAATAAACGACGATGCCCGCCTCGCCAACCGGCGAGGCGGGCATCGCGTTCAGCGTTCTTTACAGCGGAATCCAGACCCCGAAGAAGTCAAATCCCCACTGGTTGAAACGGGGGTTCCAGTACGGCGTTTCCTGGTAGCCCCAGTAGTTGATCGGGCCATAACCCCACTGGCCGCCGGGCGGGGGGAGCGGTCGATCCCAGGCCGGCCGCGGCGGTGCGCCCGGACCCCACGGGCCGGGCCCCTCGCCCCATGGGGCGCCGTGGAAGTAGCCTCGCTGGTCATCGCCGTGCCACGGGCCACCCGGGCCACCGGGCCCTCCCGGCCCACCGGGGCCGCCGGCACCACCGGGCCCGCCGGGGTGATCGGGTCCCGGGCCGCCAGGGCCAACTGGTCCGCCCGGTCCGCCGGGGTGGTCGGGTCCGGGACCGCCGGGCCCACCCGGGCCACCGGGATGATCCGGCCCTCCCGGACCGCCGGGTCCACCGGGACCGCCTGGGCCACCAGGACCGCCGGGATCATTCGGGCCGGTAGGGGCGTGAAAGCCGCCGGGGTTCGGTGCGCCATGACCACCCGGACCCGACGGCGGACCGCCCGGCGCGGCGTTGGCTAACCCGGCGCCCATTCCCAAGGCCGCCGCGCTGAGCGCTCCGGCGATGGTCACCCCTCCGACAAGTTGCTTCAACTTCATGATGCTTCACCTATCCACTAGGGACTTCTTCAACTAGGGATGTGTTCGGAACCTCCCCCTGACACAATCCAGACGCTAGATAGCTTTCCTATGGACCAGCTGTGTCTGGCCCATGCAATCCTTGGGCCGGCCGCATGACCGCTGGTTTGGCAAGGCTAGGTTGGCTAGTCGGCCAGAGTTTTCCTCTATATCGTTGCCGCCGTGTCGAGTACGTCACATCCGGCCGAACCCCATGTCGGGTCGGTGTCGTCGAAGCTGAATTGGCTGCGCGCGGGCGTGCTGGGCGCCAACGACGGAATCGTCTCCACCGCGGGCATCGTTGTAGGCGTCGCGGCGGCCACCACCCTGCGGGCCCCGATCTTGACCGCCGGCAGCGCCGGACTGGTCGCGGGAGCGGTGTCGATGGCGCTGGGCGAATACGTATCCGTCAGCACCCAGCGCGACACGGAAAAGGCGCTGCTGCACCAGGAGCGCCGCGAATTGCGCGACGACCCGGCCGCCGAACTCGACGAGCTTGCCGAACTCTATGAAGCGAAAGGCCTGACGCCGGCCACCGCGCGCACCGTGGCGGAGGAACTCACGGATCAAAATCCGCTGCTGGCCCATGCCGAGGTCGAACTCGGCATCAATCCCGAGGAGCTGACGAATCCGTGGCAGGCGGCATCGTCGTCGGCCCTGTCGTTCGCGATCGGCGCCCTGCTGCCGTTGATCGCCATCCTGGCCCCGCCGACCACGTGGCGAATCCCCGTGACCATTGCGGCGGTGCTCGTGGCTTTGGTGGTCACCGGCGCGGTCTCGGCCGGCCTGGGCGGGGCGCCGAAGCTTCGCGCGGTGCTTCGCAACGTCATCGGGGGCAGCCTCGCGCTGACGATCACCTACGTGATCGGTCACCTGGTGGGCGCCGCCATCGACTGACCGGCGCGGTGCGCATACAGCGACTGGAAGCGCAACTGTAACATTCACGGTTGCGGGTCTCAGCAGGGTTCCGCTACTCCCTCACGCGAAGGGTCATGCAGTGGCCGAGCCCGATATCGTTCCGGATGAAGCGCGCTGGGCGGAACCAGCGCCGTACTTCGTGCGCGACGAAAAGTACTTTGTACCAACCGGAATCGCGCGCGGTGGATGGGGTCCATCGCTCAGCGGTCACGTCGTCGGCGGGCTGCTGGCGTGGGCGGTCGAGCGTGAAGCGCAGGACGCACATCTGCAACCGGCGCGGCTGACCGTCGACCTGCCCCGGCCGACGGCGCTCAAACCACTCGAGGTGCACACCGAGGTGCGCCAGGACCGACGGCGAGTGCGGCTGGTCGAGGCCGCCATCATCCAGGACGGCGCCCCCGTGGCGCAGGCCAGCGCGCTGTTCGTGCGGCGTGGTCCCCAGCCCGACGGTCGAGTCTGGTCACCACCGGTGCAGATGCCGCCGATCCCGCTGGGCGAGCCGTACCCGACGCTGTTCATGCGCACCTACGGCTGGGGCTCGGATGTGCAGAACCCCGATCCGGACTGGCCACAGACCGGCGGCCCGAAATACACCTGGCTGCACGAGAATCGCCCGTTGATCGACGACGAACCGCTGAGCGCCTTCACCCGCGCGGCAATGGCCGGCGACATCACGGCCTCGATCGCCAACTGGGGCACCAATTCTCTGGAGTTCATCAACGTCGACTACACGCTCACGCTGACCCGGCTGCCCGAGGGCGCCCACATCGGGCTGGCCTCTCTCACTCATCACAGCCACGACGGGGTGGCCAGTGGCTCCGCGGTCCTGGTCGATGCGAAGGGGCCGATCGGCACCGGCGTGTCGGTGGCCGTCGCGCACTCGGGATTTCGTCCGCCCTCCACCAATCCGTCGGCGCGGTGACGGTGGCGGGCGGCACGTTCTGGGCGTTGATTGCCGATGCGGCGCAACGCGGATCGAACCGGCCGCTGCTCGCCGACGAGCATGGACGCAGCCTGACCGCACGCCAACTCCACGACGCCGCCTGCGCAACCGCCGCCGCCCTCGCGGAACGGGGAGTCCGCGCGGGAACCGTGGTGTCCTGGCAGCTGCCCACCACGCTGGAAACCATGGTGGTGATGGCCGCACTGGCCCGGCTCGGCGCGGTGCAAAACCCGATCATCCCGCTGCTGCGGGAAAGCGAAGTCGGCTTCATCACCGGCCAGTTGAACACCGAATTCTTTGTCGTACCGGAAATTTGGCGCGGCTTCGATCACGGCGGCCTGGCTCGCGAGTTGGCGCGCGACAACAAGTTTGAGGTCATCACCCTCGACCTGGCAACACCCCCGGCCGGCAGGCTGCGCCTGCCCCACGCCGACACCGACTCCCTTCCCGCGCCCCCGCGATCGGCTGACGACGCCCGCTGGGTCTACTACTCCTCAGGGACGACCGCGGCCCCCAAGGGGATCCGCCACACCGACACCTCGGTCATCGCGGGCTCGGCGGGAGTGGTGGGCATGGTGGGCGCCACGAGTAGCGACGTGGACCCCATCGCCTTCCCGATCGCCCACATCGGCGGGGCGGCGATGCTGGCCACCGCGCTGCTCACCGGCATGCGGCTGGCCCTGTTCGAGTCGTTCGACCCGGCGACCACGCCGCTGGCCATCGCCGCCCACAACCCCACCTTCCTGGGCACCGCGACCCCGTTCTTCGTGGCGTTCCTCGAAGCCCAACGCGCCCACGGAGATCGACGGTTGTTCACGAACGTGCGGGGTTGTCTGGCAGGAGGCGCGCCCATCACCGCCGAATTGGGCCGCCAGGTCCGCGAAACCTTCGGCATCGCCGGGATCGCCAACGCGTGGGGGATGACCGAGTTTCCGTGCGCGACGTCGCCGTCCCTGACCGCCCCGCCGGAGGTGCTCGACCATACCGTCGGCCCGCCGGTGCCCGGGGTCAAGGTCCGCGTTGTCGGCGCCAGGGAAATCGAACTGGGCGCCGGGCAGGAAGGGGAGCTGCGACTCAAGGGGCCCCAATGTTTTCTCGGCTACGCCGATCCGACGCTCGACGCCGAGGCGTTCGACGACGACGGCTGGTTGCGCACAGGCGATCTCGGCCTGATCGATGCCGACGGCAACGTCCGCGTCACCGGTCGCACCAAAGACGCGATCATCCGCAACGCGGAGAACATCTCCGCCCTCGAGATCGAAAATGCGCTCGCCACCCATCCCGCCGTCGCCGACGTCGCCGTCATCGGGATCCCCGACGCACGCACCGGCGAACGCGTCTGCGCCGTCGTCGTGCCGGCCACGGCCGACGGTGTGTCGCTGGAATCCCTTGTGCGGCACTGCCAATCGCGGGGGCTGAGCCGTTACAAACACCCCGAACATCTCGTGGTCGTCGACACGCTACCCCGCAACCAATTCGGCAAGGTGATCAAGAAGGACCTGCGCGAGGCCTTCGGGTAGGCGAGCCCGACCACCCGCGCGAATGTAACGCCATGGCGAGATTCCTCTGGATTTTGCGCCGCGGCGTTACGCCCGCGGCGCCATTCCTACAGTCCCTTGGGTGCGTCGCGAACCGCCTGCACCGCCGCGGCGTCGCCGTCGAACTCAACCTGGGCCGCGCGCCCGACGGAGAACAGCAACAGCTCCGCGGGCGCGCCGGTCACCGTCACCGCCGGACCCTGGCCGGCGGTGAGCAGCGTCTTGCCCTCCGGGGTGCGTAACGCCACCCGGGCGGGCGCCTTGGCGAGGGTCAAGCGGGCCATCAGCGGCAGGGTGCGGCGCAGCATCGTGGCCAGCGCGGGCTCCAGCGACCGCGGCTGCCAGCCCGGCTGCGCGCGGCGCACATCCTCGTGATGGATGAACATCTCGGCCACGTTGGCGACCGGGTCGAGCAACTTGAGCGGCGAATACACCGGAGGACCGGCTGCGACCTTGCCGACCAGCTCGTCCCACTCGCTGCGCTCGCTCACCTGGTTTTGCACCTTGGCGGTGTGGGAGGCGAAGAACGGGATCAGGATGCCCGGGGCGGCGTCGGGGCGGTACTCCCGGATCACCAGGTGGGCGGCCAGGTCCCGGGTCGTCCAGCCTTCGCAGAGAGTGGGTGCGTCCGGACCGACGTCGCGCATCGTTTCCACGAGGGCGGCGCGTTCGCGTTGAGCAACAGACATGCGTTCAGCCTAGAGCCGGCCGCGCCCGAAGAGGATGGGTCCACCGACACCAACGACCGACGGCTCGGTAAATTTGAAACGTCATGTTGTCGAAGGGAATGCCATGAACGCGCGCGTCGAGCAGTTGGAGTTTCAAGCAGAGGCTCGGCAACTGCTGGATCTGATGGTCCACTCCGTGTACTCCAACAAGGACTCGTTCCTGCGGGAGCTGATCTCCAACGCCTCCGACGCGTTGGACAAGCTTCGGCTCGAAGCGTTCCGCAACAAGGACCTCGACGTCGACACCTCCGACCTGCACATCGAGATCGACGTCGACCACCAGGCGCGCACCCTGACCATCCGCGACAACGGCATCGGCATGACCCGCGCCGAAGTGGTCGACCTGATCGGCACACTGGCCAAGTCGGGCACCGCCGAGCTGCGCCAGCAACTCCGCGAGGCCAAGAACGCCAAGAACGAGGCCGCCTCCGAGGAACTCATCGGCCAGTTCGGCATCGGCTTCTACTCGAGCTTCATGGTCGCCGACAAGGTCGAACTGCTGACCCGCAAGGCCGGCGAGAGCGACGCCACCAAATGGGAGTCCAGCGGCGAGGGCACCTACACCATCGAATCGGTCGACGATGCGCCACAGGGGACCTCGGTCATCCTGCATCTGAAGCCCGAAGACACCGAGGACGAGCTGCACGACTACACCTCGGACTTCAAGCTCCGGGGTCTGGTCAAGAAGTACTCCGACTTCATCGCCTGGCCCATCCGCATGCAG
Organism: Mycobacterium sp. NTMscope_MAC_269; assembly: GCF_976985695.1. NCBI lineage: Bacteria > Bacillati > Actinomycetota > Actinomycetes > Mycobacteriales > Mycobacteriaceae > Mycobacterium > Mycobacterium sp. NTMscope_MAC_269. The sequence goes on along the minus strand of NZ_OZ335668.1, from coordinate 2,317,806 downwards.
GTGGAGCGGCGCGAACCGGCGACTGAGGAGGGCGGCGAGGAGACCGTCACCATCGAGACCGAGACCCTCAACTCGATGAAGGCCCTGTGGGCCCGGCCCAAAGACGAGGTCTCCGAGGAGGAGTACAAGGAGTTCTACAAGCACATCGCGCACGCCTGGGACGACCCGCTCGAGGTCATCGCGATGAAGGCCGAGGGCACCTTCGAATACCAGGCGCTGCTGTTCATCCCGTCGCACGCGCCGTTCGATCTGTTCAACCGCGACGCCCAGACCGGCATCCAGCTCTACGTCAAGCGCGTGTTCATCATGGGCGACTGCGATCAGCTGATGCCCGAATACCTGCGCTTCGTCAAGGGTGTGGTTGACGCGCAGGACATGTCGCTCAACGTCTCGCGCGAGATCCTGCAACAGGATCGGCAGATCAACGCCATCCGGCGCCGGCTGACCAAGAAGGTCCTCTCCACCATCAAGGATCTGCAGTCTGAGCGCCCCGACGACTATCGGACCTTCTGGACCCAGTTCGGCAGGGTCGTCAAGGAAGGCCTGCTGTCGGACTTCGACAACCAGGAGACGCTGCTGCAGATCTCCTCGTTCGCCTCGACGCACAGCGAGGAGGAAGCCACCACGCTCGCCCAGTACGTCGAGCGCATGAAGGACGGCCAGACGCAGATCTTCTACGCCACGGGCGAGACGCGCCAGCAGATCCTCAAGTCGCCGCATCTCGAGGCCTTCAAAGCCAAGGGCTACGAGGTGCTGCTGCTCACCGACCCGGTCGACGAGGTCTGGGTGGGAACCGTCACCGAATTCGACGGCAAGCCGCTGCAGTCCATCGCCAAGGGCGAGGTGGACCTCAGCGCCGAAGGCGACGAGAGCGAGGCCGAGCGCGAAGAGCAGCAGAAGGAATTCGCCGACCTGCTCACCTGGATGAAGGAGACGCTGGCCGACCACGTCAAGGAAGTCCGGCTTTCCACCCGACTGACCGACTCGCCCGCCTGCCTGATCACCGACGCCTTCGGGATCACGCCCGCCCTCGCGCGCCTCTACCGCGCCTCGGGCCAGGACATCCCGGTGGGCAAGCGGATCCTCGAACTCAATCCCAACCATCCGCTCGTCACGGGCTTGCGCCAGGCGCAAAAGAACGCCGCCGACGACGCTGCGCTTGCTGAGATCGCCGAGACCGCCGAATTGCTCTACGGCACAGCACTTCTCGCCGAAGGCGGCGCGCTCGACGACCCGGCCCGGTTTGCCGAGATGCTGGCCGACAGATTGGCCCGCACGATCTAGACCCGGCCCGATCGGCAGATGGGCACGTTTTCGGGATTGAAAAGCCGCCGGCAGGGATACTTAGGTCCCATGGCTCAGTTCCGCGTCCTCGACCCGCACGGGCGGGTCGTCGCGACGAAGAATTTCGCCAACGCGGAAGCCGCCCACGCATGGTTCGTCCACTCGGTGGGCGGCAACACCGAACTGGGCTGGCGCATGGAGGTCAACGACGACGGGCAGTGGGCCTTCTTCGATGACACCGAAGGCTTTACCGCCCCGGTGAGCCGCCGGCCCACGAAGCGCTGAATCGACGATCGGCGCGCGCGGCCGGCCACGTAGGCTCCCCCCATGCACGTCGACGCGATGACGACCCCGCAGCCGCTCGGCCAGATCGGCGAACTTGCCCGACGAACCCGATCCGCCGGCTTCTCCGGTCTGTTGTTCACCGAGACGGGCCGCACCGCCTACCTGAACGCCGCCGTCGCCTCGCAGGCCGCGCCCGATCTCGAACTGTCCACGGGTGTCGCGGTGGCCTTCCCGCGCAGCCCGTTCGTCACCGCCGCCGCGGCGTGGGAACTGCAGGAGGCGACCAAGGGAAAGTTCCGGCTGGGGTTGGGAACCCAGGTGCGCACCCACGTCGTGCGACGCTACGGCACGGCCTTCGAGCGCCCCGGGCCGCGGCTGCGCGACTACCTGCTGGCCGTCAAGGCATGCTTCGCGGCGTTCCGCTCGGGCACGCTCGACCACCACGGTGACTTCTACGATCTCGACTTCATCACCCCGCAGTGGAGCCCGGGGCCCATCGACGCTCCCGACCCGAAAGTCGATATCGCAGCGGTGAATCCGTGGATGCTGCGGATGGCGGGCGAGGTGGCCGACGGGGTGCACGTCCACCCGATCGGCGAACCGGGCTACCTGTCCCGCCACGTCCTGCCGACCGTCGCCGAAGGGGCGGCCAAGGCCGGGCGTTCGTTGTCGGATCTCGCGATCATCGTGCCCGTCATGACGATCGTCGGCGACAGCGACGAGGAGCGCGACAAGCAGCGCGAAGTCGTGCGCGCCGGCATGGCGTTCTACGGAAGCACGCCCAACTACGCGTTCATCTGGGACGAGGCCGGTTTCGAGGGAACCACCGCGCGGATCCGGGAGAAACAGAAGGCCGGCGACTTCGCTGGGATGGCCGCCCAAGTCAGCGACGACCACATCGCCGTCTTCGCCACCGAGTCAAGCTGGGACGGCCTGGCAGACGCGTTGACCGACAAATACGCCGGGACGGCAACGCGTTTGGTGATGTACAACTCCGTGGCCGACCAGGATCGGTTCGAGCGCTACGGCGAGGTGGCCCGCCGGATACGGAACCGCCAATAGGGTTATGCCAGAAGGCATTTGGTGACGTGCATCGACCGCTACTGTTTGTCGACCTTCGCGGCGATCTGATTGGCGATGTTGACGCCGAAGTCCCCGACATCCTTGCGGCACGCGTCGACGTCGATGACGACGTTTCGGCGGGCGGTCAGGACCCGCTGACAGGGGACCGTGACGTTGGTGCCGTCCCCGTTGACGGCCACGTTCACCACGGTGCTCAGCATCCCGTTGGCGTTGGACACCGGCCCCACCTTCCACTGAAGTTCGGGGTGAGTGCCGTCGGCGGGGACGGTGTCCTGGCGGTTGGCGCAGGCGGGCCAGCGTTGCGACGACGTGGTGAAGAAGGCGTTCGCCTGCTCGGGGGACGGAAACAACACGACGAACTGGTAGACGTCAGGGGCTTCCAATTGATTGGCCCCGGGGGGCGTGGGCGCGAGGTCGTGGTAGCCGTACACCCCGGTGCTCCCGCTGTCGGCGTATTCGGACGCCAGCCCGGCATGGATCGTGTACTTGCATTCGGCCGGAAAGGTGTAGTCGGTGCGGTGCACCGGGTCTTCGCCGAAATTGGTGAACGGCGGATCGCTCGTCGTCCCGCGGGTGCCCAGCGCGCTGTCGATGTCGTCGGGGCTCAGCATCAGATCGGGCAGCGCGGCCTTCTCGAGGGGAGTCTTCGGCGACGCCGTCGTGGTCGTGCTCGACGGCGCGGCGGTGTCGCCCGCGTTGCTGTCCCCGCAACCCGCGACGAGCATCCCGGCGGCAGCGACGGCGACGGCGGCAGTTAGCTGGCGCATGGTGGGTGCCCTTCCTGCTTGAGCCGACTCCTCAGGGGTCGTTTGCGGTGGAGCATACGACAGCACCCGTGCGCCGCGAGCGGGTTCGGCGCGAAGCGCTATCTTCGCGGGGTGTCAGCAGTGAACTTCGCTTCGGTCGCGCCGATCGTCCCCGTCCGACATCTCGACGTCGCGCTGGACCGCTACCGCCGGCTGGGTTTCGATGCCCGCGCATACGACGGCCCAGACCGCTACGGCTTCGTCGACCGGGGATCGGTGTCGCTGCACCTCACCGAGTGGGACGAACACGACCCTTTGCGCACCGCCGCGAGCGTGTACTTCTACGTCAGTGATGCCGACGCCCTCTACGCCGAGTGGTCCGCGCTGGTCAATCTCGAGGGCCGCTTGATCGCGCCGCAGGACACCCCCTATGGCTTGCGCGAATTCGCCTACGTCGATCCCGACGGCACCGCGCACCGGGTCGGCTCGCCCCTGAACTGATCAGGCCGTTTCCCTTGACAGGCCGGGTTTTTCGTCAGCCGACGGGGCGGAAGCGGCCTGGCTGTGGGCCAGCGCGACCGTCGCCGCCGCCATCACAGCGATCGAAACGCCCAGGGCCGCCAGGCCGGCGCCATTGGTGTGCAGCGTCTCGCCTAACACGATGACACCGAGCAGCGACCCGACGACGGGCTCGGCGACGGTTACCGCCGGTAGCGACGCCGTGAGCGGGCCGGCCCGAAACGCCGATTGCTCCCAGGCCGTCGCCGCGATCGCCACCGCGATCAACACGTACAGCTCGGGTGTGCGCAACAACGCCGGGATGCCGCGGTCGAGCTGGTCCACGACGCCCTTGGTCACGACCGAAAACAGCCCCCACAGAGAACCGGACATCAGACCCAGCAACAGCGCGCCGACCGAACCCGGGAACATGCGCGCTGCGATCACACACAGGATCAGCGCCGGACCCATGACCAGCCCCACGATGGTCCAGGTCTGCAGCGACCCGCGCGGGGTGCCCGCCTGGGGGTCTCCGACCGTGAGTATCACCGCGACCGCGGCCACCAGCAGCACGGCCCAAAACCCTTGCCGGCGCGTGACTCTGCGGTGATTCACGCGCGCGCTGATGACCAACGCGAACAGCAGCGACGTCACCAAGATCGCCTGCACGAGGACCACCGAACCCACGCCCAGCGCCGCGGCCTGGAATCCGAAGCCGGCGGCGGCGACCAGGCTTCCCACCCACCATCGGCGATCGCGCAGGAGCCGTCGAAACAGCGCGACGGTGCCGACCGGTTGATCGGTGACCTGTTGAGCGGATCGCTGCTGGACGACGTCGCCGATGCCGACCATCAGCGCGGCCGCCACCGCGAGCGCCGCCGCAATGCCTGTCTTGCCCACTGGTCCTGTCCTCGACGATTAATCGGTTGCGCCGCAACGGCTTTGTGGCGGTATCTTCACAGCATGCCGGTCACAGACGCCACACGCGTCTCTCCGCCGGGCGACAGGCGAAGTGCCCGCCACTTGCACTCATCCTCCCGGGGCGGGGCCGGTGCGCCCAAACGCGACCGCGGTGAACATGGGGGCAGGTGGTGCCCGACGGTCGTGTCAGCTGTCGCGCCGGATCTTGAGCGCGGTGGTGATCATGGGAATCTGCAGCGGCAGCCGCGCCAGCGCGACGATCCGCATCGCCCACGGCTTGTCCCACCACAACCGGACCATGTTGACGTTGCCGGGAAAGACCCCGACGAACAGCGCTACGGCGGCCAGCGCGGCGCCTCGCCGAGTGCGACGCGGCACCAGCAGCGCCCCGATCGCCAGCTCGGCCACCCCCGATCCGTAGGTGTAGAGCCGCGGGCTCCCGGGCAGTTCGACGGGAATGATCGAGTCGAACGGTTTGGGCGCCACGAAGTGCAGGGTGCCGATGCCGAGCAGCATCGCCGCGACGCGGTAGGCGAGTTGCTGGCCGGCGGCAGCGCCGGCGAGGGGTCTGATTGTCATGAAGACATTGCATTGTGCCCATTGCGCCCGCTGCTTACGCGCGGTCGGCGTCGGTGAAGCGGATGATGCCGCGAATGTTGCGCCCCTCGAGCATGTCGCGATAGCCGTCGTTGATCTGCTCGAGGGCGTACTCGCGCGTGACCATGTCGTCGAGGTTGAGCTGCCCCAACTTGTACAGCTCGAGGATCGCCGGGATGTCGTATTGCGGGTTTCCGCCGCCAAAAATGCTGCCCTGCAAGCTTTTTTGCAGCAGCGAGAGTCCCGCAAGGTTGAGGGTGACGTCGTTGGCCATCACGCTGGCCATGCCGGTGAGGCAGCAGACCCCGCCTTTGGCCGTCAGGCCCATCCACGACTCGACGTCTTTGCCTTCCACGTGGCCCACGGTGACGATTACCTTGGGGCACATCATGCCTCGCGTCGCCTCGGCAATCCCGGCCGCGGCGCTGCCCACGTCCGCGAAAGCCGCTGTGGCTCCGAACTTCAGCGCCTGCTCGCGCTTCCATTCGTAGGGATCGACGGCGAATATGCGTCGGGCGCCGGCGATGCGGGCGCCCTGCAGCGCGGCGACGCCGACGCCGCCGATGCCGACGACCGCGACGTCCTCACCCGGGGATACCGCGGCGCTGCGCACCGCTGAGCCGTAGCCGGTGGTCACCCCGCAGCCCACCAGGCAGGCGACGTCGAAAGGGATCGCGGGATCGATTTTGACCACCGAGGTGTGATGCACCACCACATACGGCGCGAACGTCCCCAGCAGTGACATCGGGATGACGTCGCGGCCCCGCGCGGTGACCCGAAACGATCCGTCGGCCACGGATTGGCCCGACAGCAACCCCATACCCAGGTCGCACAGGTTGCGCAGCCCCGTCTGGCACGGCGTGCACGTGCCGCAGGACGGGATGAACGACATGACCACGTGGTCGCCGACGGCCAGGTGCTCGACGCCGTCGCCGACCTCGGTGATGATGCCGGCGCCCTCGTGCCCGCCGAGCACCGGGAAGCTGGGGATGGGGAAGTCACCCGTCAGTAGGTGGTGGTCGGAGTGGCACAAACCGGCCGTCTCCAACTGGACCGCCACTTCGCCGCGGCGGGGATCGCCGATCTCGATCTCGTCGATCACCCAGGGTTCGTTGAGATCCCAGACCAGGGCGCCTTTGGTTTTCAACGGGAGGCCTCCTGAAAACGTGTACTAACCGCTTAATTGTTAGCGCGGTCACAGACCGGCCCCCACCGAACTTAGACCAATACTATTGTCTATACAGTATTTGAAACGATTCGCCGCGACTGAACGCCGCCAGACCGCTCGAGGTTGGAAACATGGGTACACCCGTCATCGTCGGAGCCGTTCGAACGGCGATCGGCCGTTCCTTCAAGGGAACGCTCGTCAACACGCCGCCCGAGACGCTGATCACCGCGGTACTTCCCGAGGTGGTGCGCAGGTCCGGCGTCGACCCCGCCGCCATCGACGACATCATCTTCGCCGAATCCCATTACGGCGGTGGCGATCTCGCGCGGTACGCGGCGACCGCGACCGGCCTCGAGCATGTCCCCGGCCAGTCGGTCAACCGGCACTGCGCGGGCAGCCTCACCGCGATCGGCAACGCGGCGGCGCAGATCGGCTCCGGCATGGAGCGGGTGCTGATCGCCGGCGGTGTGCAGTCGCTGTCGATGACGCCGCTGACCAACTGGCGGATCCCCGGGCCCGAGCTGAAGTTCGAGGAGCGGTGGATGCCGCCGACGCACGTCGAGACGCCCGACGCGCCGGCCAAGGACATGTCGATCACGGTCGGCTGGAACACCGCCCAGACGGTCGGCATCACGCGCGAGGAGATGGACGCCTGGGCGGCTCGCTCGCATCAGCGCGCCGTCGCGGCCCAGGATGCGGGCAAGTTCGCCGACGAGATCCTGCCGCTGAAGATCTCCCAGGCCGACGGTTCGGTCATCGAGTTCGCCGTCGACGAGCACCCCCGCCGCGACACCACCGTCGAAAAGCTTGCCGGCCTCAAGGTGTTGCACCCCGAGATCGAGGGTTTCTCGATCACCGCGGGCAACAGCAGCGGCACCAACGACGCCGCTGCCGCGGTCGCGCTGGTCGACCGCGAGTACGCCGACGCCGAGAAGCTCAACGTGATGGGCACGGTCCGGGCGTGGGCCGCCGCGGGTGTGCCGCCGCGCGACTGCGGGCTGGGCGCGGTCAAGGTCATCGGGAAGGTGCTGCAGCGCGCCGGGTTGTCGCCCGGCGATGTGGCGTTGTGGGAGATCAACGAGGCGTTCGCGTCCGTGCCGATCGCGGCGTGCCGGGAATACGGCATCGACGAGGAGAAGGTGAACTTCTCCGGTAGTGGTTGCAGCCTCGGCCACCCGATCGCGGCGTCCGGCGCGCGCATGGTGACCACGCTGGCCTACGAGCTGGTCCGCCGCGGCGGCGGCATCGGCGTCGCGGCGATGTGCGCCGGCGGCGGCCAGGGCGGCGCCGTCGTTATCGAGGTCTAGCGGCGATCGCAAGGGCAGCGGGTCGCCGCCATGAGCTCTGACGGCTTCAGTTGCAGAACGTGTAGCCGATGAATTGGGTGCCGCGGGTGTCGCCGCTGGCGTAGTTGGCGAAGTGCACCGCCGGTTTTCCGTCGTACTGGGTGTTCATCTGCTGCACGGTCGGTGGCGGGAGGTCCTTGGGGAAGGCCAGGATCATGTCGGCGAAGATCTCCAGGCCGACCTGGCAGATGGCCTCGCGCCGCGGCGGCTGCGGATTCCACGCGTGCACGACGACCGGCTCGGTGAGCTGCGATCCGGCCGCGCAATTCGGGTCGCAGAGTTTGAACACGGCCGTGCCGGTCCCGTCGGCGCCCTGCGGCCCCCAGGAGTTCCACGACATGTCCTGCAGCGCAACGGCGACGCTGGCGCACCCGAGCACGTTGAGCTTTTTGGGACGCGCGACCGGCGGGACGGACGGGTTGTAGCAGCCCGGGATGGCAAAGCTCTCCGGTGCCGACGGCGGTGGGGTAGTGGTCGGGCCCGTCGCGCGGTGATTGCCTTCGGTTACCCGCACCCCCACGAAGGCCAATACCCCGGCCAGCATCACCGCCGCGATGCCGATCGCGATCAAGCGCCCCCGCGAGATGTGCCGCAACCGCCTCGAGGATCCGACGTTGGCGTTGCCGCTCACATGCACCAGATTACGGACGAATTTCCCGTCGGGGGTGGCGCCCGCGGTAGCTTCTCAGGGTAAAGTTGGTCATCACTGCCAACTTATTGAGGATTCAGTGGAGACGCCGATGAATGATCATGATCTGGCCGCGCGGTTGGCCGCCGAGGCCGGTCAGTTGTTGCTCGGGGTTCGGCAAGAGTTCGCCGAAGCGGAAGCGAGCGAACGGAAAGCCGCGGGGGACAAGCGATCCCACGACTTCCTGGTGGCGGCGCTCACCGCGGAGCGCCCCGGCGACGCGGTGCTGTCCGAGGAAGGCGCCGACGATCCCGTGCGGTTGCGCTCCGAGCGCGTCTGGATCGTCGACCCGCTGGACGGGACGCGGGAATTCTCCGAGCTCGGGCGCGACGACTGGGCGGTGCACGTCGCGCTGTGGGAGGCCGGCGAACTGGTTGCCGGCGCCGTGGCGCTGCCGGCGCAGGGCATCACGTTCGCCACGCCCGACATCGCCTCACCCCCGGCGGCGCCGAGCAAGCCGCGCATCGTGGTCTCGCGCACCCGCCCGCCCGCCATCGCGCTGAGCGTCCGGGACGCCCTGGACGGTGTGCTGGTGGAAATGGGTTCGGCCGGTGCCAAGGTGGCCTCGATCGTCCAGGGCTTGTCCGATGTGTACGTGCACGCCGGCGGACAGTACGAATGGGACTCGGCGGCCCCGGTGGCGGTGGCCCGCGCCGCCGGGCTGCACACCTCCCGCATCGACGGGACCGCCCTGGCCTACAACCAGCCGGACCCGAAGCTGCCTGACCTCGTGGTGTGCCGTCCCGAACTCGCGGAAGCCGTCCTCGCGGTTACCCGCTGACGCCCCGGATCGAGCTGTGTGTGCCGCCGCATGAGGCCTTGACTCATCCTCATGAGGCGGCGACAATCAGATATTACATCATTTGTAACGCTGTATAATTCCTTTCGGGAAATGAGTCAGTGACCGATCTCGAGGTGCGTCGGCCCAGGTTCGATTTCACGGATGATGTTCCGTGGGTGTGGCATCCGCAGAATCCGGCGTTCTCCTTCTTCATGAACGCGACGTCGATCATCGCGATCTGTTTCGAGCAGATGGTCGTGGCGGCGGTGCGGGAAGCCAATCCGCGCATGGTCGGCACCGAGGTGGCGGCCGAGGCCACCGCCTTCCTGCGGCAGGAGGCCCAGCATTCCAGCTCGCACCGCAAGCATGTGAACGCCCTCATCAGGCACTACCCGGGGCTGCAGCAGACTTTTGACGAGGCGATGGCGTGCTTCGACCGTCTCACCGACACCGCACCGCTCGAATTCCGCCTGGCGTACGTCGCCGACCTGGAGGCGACCTTCACGCCGTCGTTCAAGCTGATGCTCGACAACGAGGCGACGCTGTTTCGCCCGGGCGACGATCGGGTCGCGTCGCTGTTCCTGTGGCACTTCGTCGAAGAGGTCGAGCACCGCAGCTCGGCGCTGCGGATCTACGACGCGGTGGTCGGCGACAGCTGGTACCGGATCCGGGCCCTTCCCGCGGTCGTCCGGCACCTGCTGCGCGTCATGTCGGTGATCGCCGGCGGCGTGAACGCCCATGTGCCACTGTCGGATCGGAAAATCGATGCGCGAACGCTGTTGCCCGCCTACGGGGCGGCGCACAATCTGAAACGTAAACTTTCACCCGATGCGCGCGGCCAGGGTGTGCCATCGGCCTTCGCCGCCGTGCCCCGCAAGCAGATACTCGTCGCCGCCGGGCGGGTGCTGCTGAGCCAAACCCCGTTCCACAAGCCGGAACACGAGCCGGTGCCGCACTTCGCCGACCGGTGGTTCCGGCGCTGGGACGACGGCGGCGACGTCACCCGCTGGTACACCTCCGCCGCGACCGGCTAGGTCAGGGCGACGTCGCCGGCGTGACGAATCGCTCGACGTAGGGGGCGAACCGCCGGCGCAGGTCGTCCTTGTCCAGGCCCAAGTCTTCGGCGTGGTACTCGACGCGGCCCAGTCGTCCGCGCTGGTGGCCGGCCAGGTACGCCGCCACTGCCTCTCGCGAGTCCGCGGACGGGCGGTAGCCCGCAACGTCCCAGACCCGGCGCACCATCGCGAGGTCGTCGGCCATGAACTCGTCGAAGCGCACGTCGATGGTGCGGTCGGCGGGCAGCCGGTCGTGATCGCGCAGGCACGCGCTGAGCAGCTCGTCGATCCGGGTAATCCAGTACTCCGCAACTGTTTTCACGTCGACCTCATCGACGCTCATTCGCATGGTGTAGGTCATCATCGTGGCCATCGAGACCGCCACATCGACGGGATCGCGGTGCGTGACGATGAACGTCGCGTCGGGAAAGACATTGAGAATCGGGACGAACTGCTCGAGGTGCTGGGGCGACTTGAGCACCCAGCGCCGGTCGTAGCCGTCTTGGTGCTGCAGCAGTTGCAGCATCATGCGCAGGAATTGGTAGCCGGGAGTCTGGTCGTGGTCGCGCAGGTAATCCGACCAGCGGGGCAGGTGGGTGAGAGTGGTGAAAAAGCCGCTGGAGAAGTCCTGGACCATCAGCCCGATGTCCTCGTGGATGTGGTCGATCGTCATCTCGTGCATCAGCGTGAAGTACGGCATCAGCGTGTTGGAGATGTTGAGGGCGTCACCGGTGCGCTGGCGGCGCGGCTCGATGGTGCCCTCTTCTCCCGGCGCGGGCAGCGGTTCCTGGGCCTCCCAGTAGGGCAGGGACCGCAGCGCCGGGTCGGCCGCGAGCAGGCTGTGCAGGTGGGTGGTGCCGGTGCGCGGCAGGCCGGCGATGACCATCGGCGCCGCGATGTCGATGTCGAAGATCTCGGGGTGGTGCTTGAGATGGTCGATGACACGCAACCGGCCTTTGAGGAAGGTCAGCATCAGCGAGAACGCGTAGGTGCGGCCGAACGCCGTCATGTGGGGCAGTTCGCCGAAGGCCTCCAGCAGGACGGCCATCCGCCCCCGGTAGTCCTGATCGCCGAAGTCGGTCAAACCCGTTTGAGCAGAAGCCTGTTCGTGCAGGGCTTCGGTGGTCAGCGGGCAGTAGTCGGCCATCGCGGCCATGCCGTCGATGATCATCTGGGCCTCGGGCGTGAACGTCGGCCTGGCGAGGTCGGTGATGTGGATGGCGTCGGTCACGTTCGGACCCTACCGTCGGCGTTACACATTTTACAAGATACGATACACTGTATCATATTGCGATGACCACCTCCCCGGCCTCCGCCGCATGGCGCGAACTGCTCACCGCCTTCGCCGATTTCGAGACCCTGTTCCTCGAGGGGCCCAAGGCGGTCCGCGGCGAGTTGGCCGTCGCCGAGGGCTATCAGTTCCTCGCCACCATGCTGGGACTGTCGTTGGACGTGACGCTGTTCAGCGACCCGGTGGCGCCGCGATTCCTCGATCTGCTGACACCGTTCCGCCACGACCGACGCTGGGGTGGGGACAACTCCGACGCGTACTACAGCTACGCCGTGGTCGACCCGCACCGCACCTACCGCGTCAGCGGCACCCCGAACGGCAGCGCCATGTACTCGGTCGCCGTCTACAACGAGCCCGAGCCGGGCGCGTGGCCCAATCGCACCCTCGGCGTGCTGTACGGCGAGGACATGCCCCTCGACAGCGACGGTCGGTTCTCCTGTGTGCTGGGCCCGTCGCGGCCGGCCGGCTACGACGGCCCGTTCATCGCCCTCGACGACGACGGGCACGGCGTTCTCACCCGTGACTACCACGAAGACCCCGCGCGCAGCCGACGGGTGGACTGGTCGATCGAGGTCATCGATCACGGCGGCCGGCCGGCCGCTCCGGTGAAAACCGAAGAGGGCGTGGCGCATTCGCTGCGGTCGGCGCTGCGCTACGCCCAGGACATGTTCGCCCTCGTGCCGCTGGTGCTGCAGGAGCGCAAGCCGGCCGAACTCGCCGACGGGCAGAACCTCTTCCACAACACGTTCGCGCCCCCGTATCGCGCCGGCGGCGCGACGCATGGCTATTCGATGCAGAACGCGGTCTACAGCCTGGGCGCCTACTCGCTGGAGCCGGGCGAGGCGCTGGTGATCACGACGCGTCATCCGCGGTGCCGGTTCTGGAACCTCACGGTCTGGAACCAGTACATGGCCGCGACCGACCTCGAATATGGCCGTGCCGGAATCAATTCCGGCTCGGCGGTCGCCAACAGCGACGGCACCGTCACCATCGTGATCAGCCGCGAGGCGCTCGACCACCCGAATGCCATATCCACCAAGGACCATCCCGAGGGATTGCTGTCGTTCCGCTGGTTTCACGCCGACGAGCTGCCCGAGCAGCCGGCCACGACGGTCGTCGCCGCCGCCGAGGCGCCGCGCGAGGTGACCTAACCCGCTGAGCAGACGCAGAATCGCACTAAGTCCGGCGACTTCGTGCGATTCTGCGTCTGCTCGCCACGGGGCGCGGCGGCGTCATCACCACCGGGCCGATCCAATGTCTGAGCAGGGCACGGAGCTCGGTCGCGGGGCGCGGCGGCTGGGAGGGGACCAGCACCATGGACTGGATGAGACGCAGCAGGTACTCGACCAGAACGTCGAATTCTTTGCCGCGATAACCCAACGCCGCCCAGTCGATCCCGGTGTGCTCCAACAACACTCGCGATCGTGCGATCGATTCCCCCGTCACCATCTGACGGCTCATCAACCGCGTTCGGTCGGTTTCCAGCAGCGTCATCAGCAGCGGTTCCTGGGGCAGCCGCTCGACGAGATAGGCCACCGCCTCGACAAGCAGATCCACCGGGTCCTTGATGCCCGACGTCAGGTCGGCGATCCGCGCGGTCCACCCACCCAGGGCGACATCGCTGGCCGCGGTCACGAGCTCGTCGATGGTGGCGAAGTAGCGGTAGACCGTGGGTCGCGTGATGCCGAGGTCGCCGGCGATGACGGACAGGCTGGTCCCCTGCGGACCACGGCGCTCCATGCTGCGAATGGCCGCGTCGACGATGCGCTTGCGCGCCTCCTCGTCGTCGGCCGGCGGCGCGCCGCCCCACCCTTTCCTGCCCATGATGCGAAGACCTCACCCCGTTCACCGCTCAGTCACCCAATCATACAGCTGATCCCGAATTGTCAAATTCCAACGGGGATGAGCGGTAGTGTTCTGTCGAAAAGTGTTGTCGTCGATCAGTTTTGGCGAAATATCAGAGTAGGGCCTGCTGCCACGACTGGACGCGTTCGGCCAGTTCGGGTCCGCGGTCCTCTTGGATGAAATGACTGGCGTTGATGCGGGCGTGCGGCTGGCCCACCGCGCCGGGGATGTGCTGGATCAGCGGAGTGTCCGCCTGCCCGAGGATAGGGTCGCGGGCGCCGAAGATGGCGAGGAACGGCTTTTCCCAGCGGCCGAGCGCCTCCCACGCCCTCCGGTTGGCCGGAACCGCCGGATCGGTGGGCGAGGTGGGAACCAACTGAGGGAACGCCCGGGCCCCGGCCTGATACGTCTTGTCGGGGAAGGGGGCGTCGTATCCGGCGCGCACCTTCGACGACACCCGCCGCACCGTCCCGGCGCCGACGATGCGGCCCGCCGGCAGCACGGGGGAGTAGCGCGCGAAGGCGCGCCAGAGGTGGAAGGCGGGCGGGGTGCGCCGTTGCGCGGTCGGCAGGAAACCGTTGGCCACCACTAGCCGCCCGACGCGGTCGGCTTGTTCGGCGGCGATGCGCAGCCCGATCAGCGATCCCCAGTCCTGCACGAACAGCGTGACATCCCGCAGGTTGAGGTGCTCGAACCACGAGATCACCCACTCCACGTGCCGCTGGTAGGTGTAATCCTCGATGCGGCTGGGCTTGTCCGAACGACCGAAACCGATCAGGTCGGGTGCGAGCACGCGGTTCCCGGCGTCGGTCAGGGGCGGGATCATCGTGCGGTAGAGATAACTCCACGTGGGTTCGCCATGCAGCAGAACGATCGGCGGTCCCTCGACCGGCCCCTCGTCGAGGTAGTGCATGCGCAGCGGCCGGGTGTCGCTCGCCGTGACGTCAAGGTAATGCCCTATGAACGGGTAGCCCTCCAGGTTTTCGAATCGGGAGTCCGGGGTCCGCAGCACATGCATATTCAGCTCCTCCGGTGAACCGGCACCTCTGCTAGCCTCTCGCGCCGGCGCGTATTCGTCTAGTAGGAGATTCATTGAGCTAGGCCTGCGAGGCCATTAAACTGGCTTATTCATGGCAATTCGGCGCGCGGTTCTGCTCATAGCCGACATCGGCGGTTACACGCATTACATGCAGTGGAACCGGACGCACCTTGCCCATGCCCAGCTGACGGTCGCGGGCCTGTTGGAGGCGGTCATCAATGCCGGCAAGGGTCTGAAGCTGGCCAAGCTCGAGGGTGACGCCGCGTTCTTTTGGGGACCGGACACCAACGCCAAAGTGGTGGTGTGCGAGCGGCTGTCACGGATGCGCGCGTCGTTTCTGGAGCGGCGCGAGCAGATGAAGAACGACATTGCCTGCCAGTGTGCGAGTTGCGAACAGCTGGAGAAGCTGTCGCTCAAGTTCGTCGTGCACGTGGGTGAGGTGGCGGATCAGAAGGTGAAGCGCCACGTCGAGCTGGCGGGCTTCGACGTCATTGTGGTGCACCGGATGCTGAAAAACCTGGTGCCGGTTGCCGAATACGTGCTGATGACCGATCCCGTCGCGGAATGCCTCGACGAGCCGATGCGCGAGCTGTGCACGCCCCTGACCCACGTGTTCGACGACATCGGCGAAACGTCGACGCATTACATCGACCTCGCGACCTTGCAGGTTCCCGTGGTAGCACCCGAGCGCAGCTTGCTGCGCCGGCTCGGCGCCACGATGAAGTTCGAGTTCAACACTCTGCCGTTCACCCTGGGCATGAGGGAGCCCGCCGAAGGGTTCCGCAATCTGGGGCGAGGCGACGAAGAGATCTCCGCGTAGCCCTGCGACGCTATCGCACCTCGGCGAGGGCGCGGCCCATGCGCGACACGGCCTCGGTGAGGATGGCGCGCGAGGTAGCGAAGTTCAGCCGCACGTGCCCGGCTCCTCCGGTGCCGAACACGTGGCCGGAGCTGAGCGCCACCCGCGCGTGATCGAGGAACCATCGGGACGGCCCGGACAGGTCGGCAACCACCGCGAGGCCATCGGTGACCTCTTCGTCGAAGCCGAGTCCGGTGCAGTCCAGCCACGCGAGGTAAGTGCCTTGTGGCCATTGATATTTCACGTCCGGTAGGTGCTCGGCGACCAACTGGCCCAACAGTGCCCGGTTCCCGTCGAGCGCCCGCAGCGTCGCGTCAAGCCAGTCGCTACCGCTGCGGAACGCCTCGGCGTGCGCGATGACGCCGAGGTGGCTGGCCCCGTGACTGACCTCCTCCGGCATCCGGCTCAGGTCGGCGGCAGACTCCGGGCCCGCGATCGCCACCGCCGCCTTCAGCCCGGACAGATTCCAGGCCTTCGACGCCGAGGTCAGGGCGAAGGCGTTCTCCGCCCCGGGGACGGTCAGAAAGGGGGTGAATCGCGATCCCGGCAGAATGACGGGCGCGTGGATCTCGTCGGACACCACCCGGACGCCGTATCGGCGGGCGAGCTCGGCCACCGCGCGCAGCTCCTCGGGTGTGTGCACCGAGCCGGTCGGATTGTGCGGATTGCACAACAGATAGGCGACTTTGGCGTCCTTGCCGGCGCCCGCGCGGGCCCGGGAAAAGGCCTCCTCCACGGCGTCCGGGTCGATGCGGCCATCGGCGAGCGGCGCCTCGATCACCCGGCGGCCGTCGTGCGTCACGAACGCGTAAAACGGTGCGTAGACAGGGGGATTGACGACGACGGCATCACCGCGATCGGTGATCAGACGCAACACCTCGACGATGCCGAGCATGACGTCGGGAACGAGCGCGGTGCGGCCCACCTGCAGGTCATCCCACTCCCAGTGCCGCGCCGCGAACTCGCTGACCGCCTCCGCGAGCGACGTGCCGCAGGGGTATCCGGTGTCGCCGTTGTCGACGGCCCTGCGCAGCGCCTCGGCCACCGTCGGCGGCAGGTTGACGTCCATCTCGGCGACCCACAGCGGCAGGAGGTCGGCGGGATGCGCACGCCACTTCATGCTGGTGCGAAGCCGCAGTTGTTCGAGCGTGAGCTCCTCGAAGGGGTTAAAGGTCACCCCGGCAGATTATGTGCAAAGGCAGATTATGTGGCGAACGCGTGCTTCGGAATCGTCAACGGCAGGTCGACCGAGCTGAGCAATCCCGGCTCGGCGGCAACGACATACGGTACGGCGTTGACGACGCGCATCGCGGTGGCGACCATGGCGCCCGCCCCCGAGGTCATGCTTGCGATTCCCGCCCTGCCGGGATCCCGCAGCGTCGCCGCCAGGGTGCAGTCGAGGTCGGGGTCGCCGGTGATCATGACGCGATAGGACAGGTCGCCGATCCCGGTGGGCCAGTCGGGGGCCACGTCGTGGGCGAGCCGGGTGACGTGCTCGATGACGATGGCCTCGCGACCGTCGACCACCCCGATCGCCTGCATCCGCAGCGCGCCACAGGTTCCGGCCTCGACGGTGCCCATCGCGACTTCCAGCGTGCGGTTGGTGACGGCGCGATCGAAACTCTCGCGCACTTCCTGGACTTCGACCCCCAGGGCGTCGGCGATCAACCGGATCTGGCCCTGCCATTCGCCGGCAATCGCGCCGGGATAGCTGATCCAGGGCTGGTAGTCGAGCGGGCGGCCGAAACCGAGCGCGTCACTCATGATGTCGGGCACCCCGTAGTCGTCGTAGAGGCCGATCTCGAACGAGTGGATCTTTTCGATGAACGACGACTGGGTGGACAGCACCAGCGGCAGGTAGTCGGCGGCAAAGCCCGGCTCGATCCCCGACGCGTACAGCGATGCCTGGCCCTGCTTGGCGGCGGCGACCAGTTGGTCGCGCCACTCGGCGGGTTCGTAGGCGTGCGGGTTGACCAGCCGCGTGGTGCTGGTCGTCACGACGTTGAGCCCGGCCTCGAGCAGTTTGACGTAGTCCGGGATGGCCAGCGCGTCGCGCTCCGGGCCGCTGGCGGCGTAGATGACGCAGTCGGGCTTGAGGGCGATCAGCGCGTCGGCGTCGTTGGTCGCTTGCACGCCGATCGGTTCGCCGCCGGCCAGTTCGCCCGCGTCCTTGCCGACCTTGTCGTCCGAGTGCACCCAGACACCGACCAGTTCCAGATTGGGGCGCCGGGAGATGGCGCGGATGGCGATCGAGCCGATGCCGCCGGTCGCCCACACCACCACGCGATGAGCTGTCATCCTGTTCCTCCTTACGTGCATACCGGGCGCCGGTGGCGTAAGGCCAACGGCCGCCGCGGTTTTCGTGTGTCCGTGACCCGCGCGGCCAGTCCGCGCGGTAAGGGTTAAGAAAGCAAGCACTATCTTAGCGAACAAATTTTAGGTTAGTCTGCAGCGGTGAGGGCCGAATCAGAGTTTTTTGCGCGTGCGAGCGACGATTCGGGCCCGCGTTGTCGCTGCGCGGCGGGCACTGAGCAGGGCGCGGGCGGGCGCTGATGTTCACGGTCAGGTTCGACATGCGCGCCCCCGGCTGGGGCGCGCCGGCCACCGACCTCTACGCGGCGGCCATCGACATGTGCGCGTGGGCGGAGACGCGCGGTGCCGTCGTGGCGGTGCTCTCCGAGCACCACGGCACCGAGGACGGTCACCTGCCCGCGCCGCTGATCCTGGCATCGGCGATAGCGGCCCGCACGCGCACGCTGGCCGTCATGCTGGCGGCGGTGCCGATTCCGTTGTGGGACCCGGTCCGGTTGGCCGAGGAAATGGCGGTGCTGGACCTGATCAGCGACGGGCGGGTGTCGTACGTGTTCGGCGTCGGGCACCGCGGCGCGGAGTACGACCACTTCGGCGCCGACATGGCCACCCGCGGGCGCAAAGCCGACGAAATCCTCGCCGTGCTGGGGCCCGCTGGTGCGCGGCGAGGCCGTCGAATACCGGGGCCGCACGGTGCGCGTCACCCCGGCGTGCGGGTCGTCCGACGGGCCGATGATGCTCATCGCCGGGGGCAGCGAGGCCGCCGCGCGCCGCGCCGGCAGGCTCGGCCTGGGCTTCGTGTCCCAAACGGATTCGCCGGCCCTCAAGGAGTTCTACGAGGCGCAGTGCCGCGCCCACGGGCACGAACCCGGGATCGTCCAATTCCCCGTCCCGGGCCTTCCCACAGCGGTTTTCGTGGCCGACGACGTTGACCGGGCGTGGGACGTCCTAGGCCCGCACCTGTTGCACGACGCGGTGATGGCCGCGTCCTACCGCCCCCATGACGACTCGGTGGCCAGCATCACCCGCGCCGACAGCGTGGGCGCGCTGCGCGACGAGGGCGGCCCCTACCGCATCTTCACCCCCGACGAGGCGACCGAGTACGTCCGCGCCGGAAGGCCGCTGCCCCTGCACCCGCTGTGCGGCGGCATCGCCCCCGACGTCGCCTGGCCGTATCTAGAACGCGCCGCGGCGGCCGCCGCGCGCGCGCACGATTCAGCGGGGCCGCGAGAGTGAATTCCACGACGCCGTGGCGGCGTGTCGCGTCGCAGGATTCACACTCGGCGCAGGACAGGTGAGGAGAATTGCTATGAGGGTTGTCGTGTGGTCCACCGGCGGCGTCGGCAAGGTCGCAATCGACGCCGTCAGCCGCCGCCCGGATCTGGAACTCGTTGGGGTATGGGTACATTCGGCGGACAAAGTCGGTCGCGACGCCGGCGAGCTGGCCGGCGGCGCACCGCTGGGCGTGGCGGCCACCGACGACGCCGAGGCCCTGATCGCGTGCAAGCCGGACTGCGTCGTGTACGCGGCCAGCGGTCCCGAGCGCGACGGGGCGGCGGTGCCCGATTATCTGCGGCTGCTGAAGGCCGGCATCAACGTCGTGTCGACGTCGTCGACCAGCCTGGTGCATCCGTCGTCGTATTTCTCCCCGGACTGGCGCGACCAGCTCGAGGCGGCGGCCCGGGCCGGCGGCGCCTCGTTCTACGCGTCGGGCATCTTTCCCGGCTTCGCCTCCGATCAGCTCGCGCTGCTGATGGCGACGCAGTCCAAGCGCATCCGGACCATCACGGCCAGCGAGGTCGCGCTCAACGACCACTACCCGGTGGCCGACGTGATGATGAACGGGATGGGATTCGGCCATCCGCTGGACTTCCGACCGATGCTCGCCACGCCAGGCTTTATCGAAATGGCTTGGCAGGCACCGATATACCTGATCGCCAGCGGACTCGGGGCGCAGGTGGAAGAGGTGCGCGGCTCGCTGGACCGCGTGTTGACTGAGCGCGATATCGAGGTGGCGTTCGGCACCATCAAGGCAGGCACCTGCGGCGCCGTGCGGACGCGGGCGGCGGGCGTGGTGAACGGCCGGGAGGCCATCGTGATCGAACACGTCATCCGGATGGCTCGCGATGTCGCGCCCGAGTGGCCGTCCTCGGAGTCCGACGCCACCTATCGGGTCGACATCGACGGTGATCCCGACGTCCACTGCGAGATGACGATGGGGGCGGCCCAGGGCCATGCCGCGGGGCACGCCGCCATGGCGTCGACGGCCATGCGGGTGGTCAACGCGATCCCGTACGTGGTCACCGCACCCGCGGGCCTGCTGAGCTCGCTGGACATGCCGATGACGCTGCCGCTTTACGCCTTCGACTGAAGGTGTAACGTGCATCACCAAGATTAGGCCACCTAGGAGTCTGCCGTGTACACACTGCGCTTCGACATGCGCGATCCCGAATGGGCCGCGGCCCCAACCGATCTGTACGCCGCGGCGCCAGAAATGTCGGCCTGGGCCGAGGAACACGGCGGCCTTGCGGCGGTGCTGTGTGAGCACCACGGCTCCGAGGACGGGTACCTGCCGTCGCCGTTTTTGCTGGCCTCGGCGGTGGCGGCGCGCACGCAGCGGCTGGCGCTGAGCCTGATCCTGATCCTTCCGTTCTACGAAACCGTGCGCCTCGCCGAGGACATGGCGGTCCTCGACATCATCAGCAAGGGGCGGGCGTCGTACATCTTGGCGCTGGGATACCGGCCCGAGGAGTTCGAGCACTTCGGCGTGCCGATCAAGAAGCGCGGTCGCGTCTGCGACGAGAAACTCGCGCTGCTGCGACGCCTGCTCGCCGGCGAAACGGTGGTCGAAGGCGGGCGTCGGATCACGGTGACGCCTCGCCCGTTGACCCCCGGCGGCCCGGGCTTGATGTGGGGCGGGGGAACGTTGGCGGCGGCCCGCCGGGCCGGTAGGTACGGGCTGGGCATGCTGGGCAACGCGAACGCCCCGGGCATCCGGGAGGCCTACGAAGAGGCATGCCGCGAGCACGGCCACGCGCCGGGCCCGACCATGTTTCCCGACCGCAACACGCCCTCGGTCGTGTTCGTCGCCGACGACGTCGACCGGGCGTGGAAAGAGATCGGCGACCACCTGCTGCACGATGTGCGCACCTACGCGGCATGGAATCCCGGTGATGAGACCACGGCCGGCTTCAGCCACGTGAACACCGTCGACGAGCTGCGCGAGACCGGAACCTCCCACGTCATCATCTCTGTGCCAGAGGCGGTTTCGCGGGTGAAGGCGGGTCAGGTGCTCAACCTGTCGCCGCTGTGCGGCGGCCTGCCACCGGACATCGCGTGGACCTATCTCAAGCGGGTCGGCGAGGTCGTGCTGCCCGAGGCGCTCGGCTGAGTTCCTCGGCCTATTCCTCGCCGAACCGATCGACGAGGTGTGAGTTGACGCCGTCGGCGTCGAGGCGCCGCGCCACCAGATAACCCGCACCCACCCAGGCGCGCCGCGACCAGTTGCCGAACGACACCCGCGTTCCCGGAGCACCCGATGCGGCCGGCATCATCTTGACGCGTTCGAGCGCCTCCTTGACGCCCCGCGGACTCAGCGGGTGCGCATCTGAGAGCGCCCGCAACAACGTGAACGCCACATCTCGATTCACCACCGGCACACACCATTCCGGTCGCCGGCCGTAGGCCTCGTGGTATTCGTCCAAGAATTTCTGCCCGACGAGGTTGCCCTCGTCGTACTGGTCGACCCCGGTCCAGCCCATGAAGGCGTTCCACATGACGGGGTTGAGCCAGGCGTTCTGGAAAGCGGTACCGCAGAACCGGGGCGGGTCCCACCCCAGCGCCTCCAGCGCCGGGTTGACGAACACGATCCCGAAGCCGAACCCGCAGTGCACGATGGCCTGCGCCTTGGCCTCGTGCAGCGCCTGCACGGCGGCCGTCACGTCCCCGGCGGTCTGGGCGATGGACGCCTCGGCCACGATGCGAATGCCCTTGCGGCGACACGCATCCCGGAGGTTCTTCAGATACGCCTCGCCGACCAGCGACTGCTCGACGAGCACGCCGATCTCGGTGTGACCGCCCTTGGCCAGCAGGTCGGACCAGAAGATCGGCTCGTCGGTGTGCGAGCCCATCGGGAACGCGAAGAACCATTCGCCCAGCGCGACGTCGGACCCGGTGACACTGATGCAGGGCACCTTGAAGCGCTCCTCGATGGCCTCTCGGGTCGGAATCGCGTTGTCGCCGATGTTCGGGCCGAAGACGGCCAGGCAGCCCTCGTCACACAATTCGCCGTAGGCGTCGATGACCGCTTTGACCGACCCCTTGGGCAGCCCCTCGACTTCGCGGTAGATGACCTCGATCGGCCGATCGATCAGTCCCTGCTCGACGCCCTTGCCGAAGACCAAATCGAAGGGCTGCGTCAGATCCTCGAAATATGTTTTTGGGAATCCCTTGGGCAAGCGGAAATCCATCAGGTAGCCAATTTTGATCGGCTCGGCGCTGCTTTCGTAACCCATCTGAACTCCTAGGTGTTCCAACGTCGAGTTGTTGTCGAAAAAGGCCCAATCTCGCGCAACGACTCGACGCTCGGCGGCTAGCGCGGTTGGTTGGGGACGCCCGGGTACAGCTGCTCCGTCGGCCCCGCGGTGACGTAGCCGCCCAGCTTCGTGATGAGGTGTGGCGCAAAGACCGCGCCGTAGACCAGGTGTCCGACGACGATGACAGCCACGACGGAGAGCGCCGCGGACTGCCCCCGGCTCTTCGCCCTCTTGTCCGCCCACATGTCGATGACATTTCGGCCCTCGGCATCGGTGCGTCCGAGCAGATATGTGAACAGCATCATCTGGATGCCCATGGCCAGCGAGTCGTAAAGCGGGTACTGGTGCTTGGTCCCCTCGAAGATCGCGAGGCCGGGAATCACGTACCCGTAGTAGAAGTTGCCGAGCTGGGCGCCGGTGAAGGCGTTGAAGAACAATGCCCAGCAGAAACCGACGATGAGGCCGACGACGAGCAGGGTAATCGGCCTGCGCCAGTTGAACTTTGCGCTCAGCCACCGTCCGAGGGCGGCGCCGGTCAGGGCAGGAATGATGAAATAGGAGACGTAACCGATCGGCACCGCTAACGGCAACCCGCCCCACGTCACGTTCAGCGGCCACCAGGATGGCATGCGAGGCAACGCGGGCGGAAACTGCGCGTACATCGCCCAGTCGTAGGGCGACTCGATCCACGAGAACGAGATCGCCGAAATGGCGAGAAGCAGCAGTGGGTGGATGCGGCGGCGCCGGTAGCTCAGGTAGACGCCCGCGATCAGGAACGCGATGCTCGCGGCGTAGGAAAAGTACTGGGCCCCGGCCATCACCGGTGTCATTTGTGTGTTCACCGGCCGTCCTCGTCGCCCGGCGCGCGGCGCGCCTCGGGATCAAAGCGCAGCACCAGCCCGAAGATCAGAATGATCAATCCGAACAGCGTGCCCAACATGATGACAGCGCCCATGATGTCACCCTTCCGATGGTTTCCCCTTTAAGGTAGTGGATACTATCCTATCGAGATAGTGGATACTATCCCCAAGGTCGTTCGAGGATTGGACATCGGTGCCCCAGCGAGCAATCAAGCAGCCGCCACCGGCCACGGCGGTGCGCCGGCCCCGTGGCGAGCCGCGTCGGCTACTGCTCGACGCCGCCCGGCAGCTCTTCGCCGGCCAGGACTATCGCAGCACCACGACGCGCGAGATCGCCCAGGCCGCCGGCGTCACCGAACACCTGCTGTTCCGCAACTTCGGTTCGAAGGCCGCGTTATTCCGCGAGGCGCTCGTCGTGCCCTTCGTGAGCTTCGTCGACGAATTCGGCCAGACCTGGCAGTCGGTGGTTCCCGAGGAGACCGACGAGCAGGAGCTGGCCCGGCTGTTCGTCTCGCAGCTCTACGACGTGTTCGTCGAGCACCAGGGTCTGCTGTTGACCCTGATGGCCGCCGAGAGTCTCAGCGACGAGGAGAAGGACGACGCCGGCATCGCCGAGATCCGCCGGGCGGTCACGGTGCTGGGCGAGATCAGCGTCGAAGGCATGCAATTGCGCGGGTTGCGGTCCGATCACCCTGACCTGCCGGCCCATTCGACCGTGTCGATGATCGCCGGCATGGCCGCGCTGCGTTCGACCTACTTCGGGACCAACCCACCGCCGCGGGAGGTGATCGTTGAGGAACTCGTCCAAGCGCTCCTGCATGGCTTCTTGCACCGCAACGACTGAGATAGGGATCCGACAATGACAAGTCCCAGCGCCATCGAGTTGTACTACGACCCCTTCGACGTCGAGATCGACTCGGACCCGTATCCGGTGTGGAAGCGGATGCGCGAAGAAGCGCCGCTGTACTACAACGAGAAGTACAACTTCTATGCGCTGAGTCGGTACGACGACGTGGTGCGCGAACTGCCGAACTGGGAGACGTACCGCTCGGGCAAGGGCACCACCGCCGACATCTTGTTCGCGAACATCGAAGTGCCGCCGGGCATCCTGCTGTTCGAGGATCCGCCGCTGCACGATCTGCACCGCAAACTGCTCTCCCGCGTCTTCACGCCGCGGCGCATGCTGGCCGTGGAGGACCTGGTCCGGGGGTTTTGCGTCCGCGAGCTCGACCCGCTGGTCGGACAGGGTGGTTTCGATTTCATCGCCGATCTCGGCGCGATGATGCCGATGCGGACCATCGGATACCTGCTGGGCATTCCGGAGGCGGATCAGGAGAAGATCCGGGACCAAAGCGTCGCTAACATCGAAATGACGAAGGACAGCGACCCCGCCGCGGTCGATGCGAGTGTGTTCGCGAATTCCATTGCCCTGTTTGCCGAATACATCGAATGGCGGGCCAGTAACCCCTCCGACGACCTGATGACCGAGCTTTTGCGGGCCGAGATCGACGAGCCCGACGGCACCCGGCGTCCGCTCTCCCGGACCGAGGTGCTGGCCTACACCGCGATGATCGCCGGGGCGGGCAACGAAACCACCGCTCGCCTCATCGGTTTCATGGGCCAACTGCTGTCGGATCACCCGGATCAACGCCGCGAACTCGTCGCGGACCCGTCGCTCATCCCCGGAGCGATCGAGGAGACGCTGCGCTACGAGCCGCCGTCACCGGTACAGGCCCGCTACGTCGCGCGCGACGCCGAGCACTATGGTCGCGTGGTTCCGGAGGGGTCGTTCATGCTGCTGCTGAACGCGTCGGCCAACCGCGATGAAAGCCACTTCCCGGATGCGGATCGCTACGACATCCACCGCCGCGGCGCCCATCTCAGCTTCGGGCAGGGCCTGCATTTCTGCTTGGGCTCGGCGCTGGCCCGCCTCGAGGCGCGGGTGGCCTTCGAAGAAGTGCTGAAGCGCTGGCCGGACTGGGAAGTCGACTACGCGAATGCCCAGCGGGCGCACACGGCGAGCGTGCGCGGGTGGGCGCGCCTTCCCGTTGTCACCGCGTGAGTTTGTCCGCGAGCGTGACGGCACAGTCACGCTCGGCGCCGAATGTGACTGCAGCGTCACGCTCGGCGAAGGCTAGGGCGCGCTCTGGTCCACCAACACCGCGCCGTCGGGCTGGTTTCCCAACGTCTGCAACGGGATGTCGTCGCCCCGGGCGGTGAGGCGCACGATCTGCGCCAGCTGTCCCGGGGCGTCGCACTGCAGATAATGGTCGGCGCCCGGCACCACCCAGTAGCGGTTGCGGCCCGGCTTGTCCTTCAGATACGCCTGCCAGACGTGGTTGGGCACCCGCAATGGCGCTACGTTGTCGTGAACGCCCCACACCACGGTGGTGTTGACGTCGCTCGTGGAAAGCGCTTCCAGCCAACCGGTTTCGTCGGCGGCGCGTTCGTGGAGGTATTGAATGGTGTCGGGCAGCACGCGGATTCCGTCATTGTGGGCGAAGCATTGCGCCAACGCGGCGATCTCCGGATCTTCCAATGTCCGCCGCGGCATGAAGGTGCTGGCACCCAAACCGGCCGCCAGCATCTCCGGCGTCGTCGCCGCCGCGGTGCCGCGCCCGGTACCCGGATCGAGCAGCGCGGTCTGGAACGCGGTGAGGTTCGAAAGGGGAAGGTAGATATTGGCATTCGTCACGATCAGATCGGCAGGCACGGCCGGCGGCTCAAGGGCCGCCAGCATGCCCAGCGCGATCATTCCGACGCTGCTGCCGCGGTCGTGGGTGAGCATGCGGTACTCGGTCAGCTGCCACACCTCGGTGATCGCATAGGCGAGCAGTCGCGCGTCGTCGTAGAGCGAGTACACGTATGGCTCGGGCGGTTTGTCGGAGAGTCCGTAGCCGGGAAAGTCCAGCGCGTAGATGTCGAACTCCGCGCCCAGCTCGCCCGCCAGCGCGAAATAGTCGATGCTCGACGTCGGAAACCCGTGCACCAGCACCAGCGCGGGCGCACCCGGGGTGCCGCAACGGCGGCTGAAGATCGCGACTTCTCGGGCATCGTTGGCCGCGGTGGTCGACCGCCAGCGAAGTTCGGTGCCGCCGCTTTGCCACTGCGCGAAGATGTCCAAGCTGTCAGCCTCTCAGAGGAACTCGCGGCAAACAACCACGGCTAGGGACATGTCACGTGGATTCCGAATCGCACGTCGCGCACCCCACTCTGCCCGGGTGTGGTCGCCTGGCCGGTGCCGGTGATCGTGTAGCCCTTGCCGTCCTTGGTCGCCTGGACCTGCGTGGGTGAATTGGTTCCCTGATAGGGCAGCTGATACTGGCCGTTGTCGAGCTTGAGCGAAATCGCGAAGCCGTCGACGCTGGGCGGCCGTTCGTCCGAGACGGCCAGGGACACCGATGCCGCGTCGTCGTGCACGCTGATGCGGGTGGTGAGGTCTCCCGATTCCGGCGGCGACGCGTTCGGCTGGGCCGCCGAACTCGTGCAGTCGACCGCGGCGATCAGCGTGTGCTTGTTCCCGTCGATCATCACGGTCGTGCTCGTCAGCGCCGGCGTCGAACTCGTGGGGGCCGCCGGGTGACTGTCCTTGCCGGAACAGGCCGTGGCCCCCAGCGCCAGCACGCCGAGCGCGGCGGCGGCACGAGCGATCCACGGCCGAAGGTTTGTCATGTCGGTCCTCCGCTAGACGGTCATGAGGACTATAAACCCGCTCGCTACGGCCAGACCTCCCAGCTGATCATGCTGCGCAACGGCCCGGCGAACACGGGCCGCACGGCCATTGAACGCCAACGCTCTTCGATGAGGGGAGCCAGGGCGGCGACGGTTTTCAGCGGATCCTCGTCGAGGTAGATGACGCTGATGTATTGGTGATCGGTTCGCCAGCCCCGGGGCAGGTGGCTCCATCCGCCGCTGGACCCGAATGTCCACGCGCCGGCCGTGCCCGGTGTCGCGAGCAGCGCCGGATAGTGCTCGGCGTGCAGCCATTGCAGCCAGTCGTCCGGTCGGCCGTCGGTGGGCTCCTCGACGATCAGCACGATGCCGCGGTGCGGACGGAACGGCACCACCTCGGGCGAGACCAAAGCGTGCGGCGAGGACCGCCACTGCAGCAGGCGCAGGCCGGCCACTTG
This sequence comes from Mycobacterium sp. NTMscope_MAC_269, assembly GCF_976985695.1. NCBI lineage: Bacteria > Bacillati > Actinomycetota > Actinomycetes > Mycobacteriales > Mycobacteriaceae > Mycobacterium > Mycobacterium sp. NTMscope_MAC_269. The sequence goes on along the minus strand of NZ_OZ335668.1, from coordinate 2,290,485 downwards.
CAGCGACGGCCGCACGACGGGGAAGCGGCCGTTGTCGCGTAACGCGCGGCCGAGGGTGACGAAGTCTTCGAAGGTCTCTTCGACCGGGTCGGTGACCAGATACTGGACCGCGTTGCCGATCTCGCCCAGCGGGCCGTTCGCCGCGAGGCGGTGGTCGGTGTACTCGCCGTCGGCGATCCAGCGCAACCCGTTCACGATGCCGGGCAACTGGTATTGCTCGGGCATGTGATCGAGCAGGTGCCAGCGCAGATAGCCGTCATCGCCGGGCGGCGCCGCGGCGGTGAGGCTGAAAATTCCTGCCTGGACGCGCATTACGCGCCGCCGGTCGGGGGATGCAGTTCGGCGAGGGCTTGCAGGTTCTCCAGGTAATGCGACAGCGAGGTGTGGCGGAACGCGGCGCTGACGGTGGTCGCACCGTGCGCGGCCGTCTCGCCCACCAGGTCGCGGGTTCGCTCCGGCGCGCCGATCGGGTCCAGCAACGCGGACGTAGGCAGGACGACCTCGAAACCGGGCCCGAACTCGAAGCGGCCCAGCCACTCTCGCACCTGCGGCAGGCTCACGTTGAAGGGCGCCCAGCCGTCGGCCAGGGTGGCGGCGCGGCGCAGCGATCGCAGCGTTTGCCCCCCGATCCAGAGGGGCACGCGGTCTTGGGCCGCGCACGGGTCGACGACCATGCCGCCGAATGAGTAGAACTCGCCGTGGTATTCGGGTTCGGGTGCCGACAGCGCGGCGCGCAGCGCCCGCAGCGCGTCGTCGGCGCGCCGGCCGCGGTCGCCGAAGGGCGCGCCGAGCAGGTCGAACTCTTCCTTGAGGCTGCCCACACCGACGCCGAGGATCAGCCTGCCGCCACTGACCTGGTCCAGGGTGCCGTAGCGTTTGGCGATCTCGAGCGGATGGTGGTATCCGAGCACCAGTACGTTGGTGGCCAACCGGATTCGTCGCGTGCGCGCGGCCAGGTAGCCGAAGGTCGCCAGCGGATCCCAATAGCGGGTGCCGCGCCGTCCCGTCTCGGCCGCGGGCAGCGCCACGTGCTCGCTACACGTGAGGTGGTGATAGCCGAGCCGATCGGCGGCCTCGGCGACCTGCGCCAGGTCCTCGATGGTCGCGTTCTTCTCCCAGTCGCCGCTGCTCCGGGGGAACATCGTCACGACCGGGGTCGCCACCGACAGTTTGGCATGACCGCTCATCCCTGCATGTACCCTCCGGCGTCGACGGGGATCGATTGGCCGGTGATGGTGCGGCTTTCGTCGCTGGCAAGAAACAACGCCAGGTTCGCGATGTCCTCGGGGGAGGAGATATCTTGCAAGGCAACACCTTTGAGCTGCTTCGCGCGGACCGCTTCGGCGTCGATGCCTTGCTCGTCGGCGGTGCGCTGCACCCACTTGCGCCACAGGTCGGTGTCGATGGCCCCGGGCACGATGCAGTTGCACCGGATGCCGTGCGGGCCGACCTCGAGCGCGACGGCCTTGGTGAACGCCCGCAGTGACGCCTTGGCGGTGACGTAGTGCGTTTTGCGCACCATGCCGGAGTAGCTGACCGTGGAGGAGAAGTTCAGGATGACGCCGCGGCCGCGCTGCAACATCGATTGGTTGAGCACCTCGCGGGTGCACAGCATCGCGGCGGTGACGTCGATGGCGATGGTGTCGTTCCAGTTGTCGAGCGTCTGTTCCCAGATCCAGCGGTCCTGTCCCGGCGCGGCGGCGTTGTTGCACAGGATGTCGACGTGGCCGAACTCGTCGACCGCGCGGGCCACCATGGCCGCGACGTCGTCCTCGTCGGTCACGTCGGCGCGCATGGCGATGGCGCCGGGGCCGGCCGCCTGCGCGGCCGCGCGGACCAGCTCTTCGCGGCGCGCGGCCAGCAGCACCTTGGCACCCTCACGGACGAACAGCGCGCCCAGCACCGGCCCCAGGCCGGTGCTGGCCCCGGTGATGATCGCGACCTTGCCGTCCAGCCGGCCGGTCATAACGTGGTCTTCCCAGGATGATTCATGCCGGGGTAGATTCTAACAGTGCTCGAATCTGGGCCCGCTGCGAGTCGGGGAGTGTCGCGATGACGGCCGTGGTGCGCCGGCCCTACGGCGAACTCGACCGCGCCCGCGTGGTGGACGCCCTGCGTGACCTGGCCCGCCGCGTCGGCGTGCAGGGCGTGACAATGCGCGAGCTGGCGGCCGAACTCGGCGCCGCGGTGCCCTCGGTCTACTACCACGTGCCCGGCAAGCGGGCCGCCCTGGACCTGCTGGCCGAATCCGTGCTGGCCGACATCCCGGTCATCGAAACGGGGTCCTGGGACACCCGGCTGACCGAGCTCTACTGCGCGGCCCGCGACGTGATCCTGTCGGTGCCGGGCATTGCCGGCGTCCTGCAAACCGGCGGCGGCGGCGAATCGGCCCGCCGGCTCGACACGCTCAGCCGCTCGCTGCTCGCCGAGGCCGGCCTCACCAAAGCGGTTGCCGCGCCGGCCCACTCGGTGTTGTACACCTACCTGCTGGGCTCGGTGAGCCTGCAGGAGACGCGGCCCGTCGGGCATGGTAAACGCCAGGCCGCCAACCACTTTCGCGCGGGCCTCGAGGTGATCGTCGCCGGGATCAGGGCCTCGCTTCAGGAAGGATCGGTGTCGTCGTGAGTGTTGCCAAACCCACGCTGGTGAAATCCCTTGTTCCGGAGAACATGGACACCGCGGCCGACCGCGACGCGGCCGCCGTGCTGGATCCCGACGCCTTCGTCGGCGGCGCCCCGTACGACGCGATGGCGAGGCTGCGGGCCAGCTCTCCGGTGCACCCGGTGCAGCTGCCCGGGCTGCCCCGGGCGTGGCTGCTGACCAAACACGCCGACGTGCGGCTGGTCAGCCGCGACACGGACACCTTCAGCAGCAGCAAGGGCAACACACTGGTGGAGGCCGAGGCCGGGCCCAACTCGGCGATGCTGCCCGGCATCGATCCGCCCCGCCACGTCCACTTCCGCAAGCTGATCAACCAGGGCTTCACCGTCCGCAACGTCCAGCGCCTGGAACCGCGGATGCGGCAGGTGGCCCGCGAGATCGTCGCCGACATCACCGACAAGGGCGAATTCGACGCCGTGACGGACATTTCCGCCGAGATGTCGCTGCAGGTGATCGCCGACGTGCTCGGTGTTCCCGCGCAGGACCGCATGGATGTCTTCCGCTGGAGCAACGCCATCGGCAGCCTGGGCATCGAAGATCCCGACTACGCCCCCACACCGGAAGCTTTGGGCCAGGCCGCGGCCGAAATGTTCTCCTACTGTGGGGAATTGGTGGAGCATCGGCGCAAGCACGGCCTGACCGACGACATCTTGTCGGCGCTGCTCGCCGCGGAGGTCGACGGTGAAAAGCTCAACCGCGACCAGCTCAACGAGTTCTTCCTGTTGCTGGCGATCGCCGGCAACGAGACGACGCGCAACACGCTGACCCACGGCATCTTGGCGCTCGCCGAACACCCCGAGCAACAGGCGCTGCTCGCCCGCGACCCCGCGGCGATCAAGCCCGCGGTGGAAGAGCTGTTGCGCTGGGCGACCCCGGTGATGCACTTCCGGCGCACCGTGACCCGTGACGTCGAGATCCGCGGGCAGCGAATCCCTTCCGGCGACTGGGTGCTGATGCACTACCTGTCGGCCAACCGCGACGAGGACGTCTTCGACCTCGCGGACCGGTTCGACGTCACCCGCCCCGACGCCGGTCATGCCGCGTTCGGGGGCGGGGGAGTGCATTTCTGCCTCGGCGCGCAGCTGGCCCGGCTCGAGGTGCGCGTCATGCTCGAAGAGCTCTACCGCGACGTGCCTGGCCTGGCCGTCACCGGGCCGCCCGACCGGCTGCGCTCGTCGTTCTTCCACGGCATCAAAAGGCTGCCGTGCACAACGTGATTCAGCCGCGTTCCACCGGACGGGAGGGATCCGAGCTCCACTCCGACCATGAGCCGGGATACAACGCCGCCTCCCGGCCCATCGCCGCGAGTGCGGCGATCGCGACCGTGGCCGTCACCCCCGAGCCGCAGTAGGCGGCCACGGCGTCGTGACGCTCGATCCCGCGATCGGACAACAGCTGCGCAACCGCGTCGTCACCGAGGAAGGTCCCGTCGGCCGCCAGCACGGCGACGCTGGGCAGATTCGTGGCGCCGGGGATGTGTCCCGCGGCCGGATCGAGGGGTTCCACCTCACCGCGGTAGCGCTCCGGCGCGCGCGCATCGAGGAGCGTCACCGTCCCGTCGGCGACCCGCTCAGCCGTCAGCGTCGGTCGGCTCCCCACGTACAGATCATCATGCGGCACAGTCACATTGCCGGTGGCCGCGTCGACGGGCCCGGTCTCGAGGCCGTAGCCGGCCGATCGCCACGCGGCCAAACCGCCGTCGAGGATGCGGACGTTGCCCACTCCGGCTGCGGTCAGTACCCACCATGCGCGCGCGGAACCGGCCCGATTCCAGTCGTCGTAGGCCACCACCGGCGCGTCCTGCCGGACTCCCCAGCGCCGCGCGGCGGCCTGTACGTCGCGTCCCGACGGCAGGGGATGACGCCCCCGGCCGGAAACCGAGTGGTCGCTGAGCTCGTCGTCGAGCGAGACGTACACCGCGCCCGGAATGTGTCCCTCCAAATAGGCCGCGCGGCCGTCGGGTTCGTCGATCCGCCACCGCACGTCCAGGATGCTCACCGGATCGCCGGCCTCGATGATGTTCGCCAGCTCGGCGGCGGTGATCAACACCCGATCGCGTGCGCGCACCCGGATCCTCCTTGTAGTCTCCGTCGAGACTAGCGAGGATCGCCGGTGGCTATGCGGTCCGTTCGGAATCGCCGCTGTCGAAGGCCGGCGCGCCCATCGACGCGAGCATGCCGGTCGCCGCCCGATGCCAGGTGAAGTCCTCGGCGCGCCGCCGGGCGGAAATGCGGCGCTGCCCTTCGGGCCGGCCGACGATGGCGCTGACCGCCCGCGCGATGGCGGCCGGGTCGTTGTCGGCCGACGCGCCGCTGTCGGGCGTGACGATCTCGGTCAGCGCCGAGGTGCGGGAGACCACGGCCGGCGTGCCGCATGCCAGCGACTCCAGCGCGGCCAGCCCGAATGTCTCGTGCGGCCCCGGGGCCAGCGTCACGTCGGCCGAGGCCAGCAGCTGCGCCACGACGTCGCGATCGGAGATGAAGCCGGTGAAGTCGATCGGTAGCCGCGCGGCCTGGCGTTGCAGCCGGGCCCGCAGCGGGCCCTCGCCCACGACCACGAGCCGGGCGTCGACGCCGGCGTGGCACAACGCGCCGAGCGCGTCGATGCTGCGGTCGACGCGTTTTTCCACCGACAGTCGGCCGCAGTGGACCAGCAGCAGCTGTGTCGGCGCCGCCCAGCGCTCGCGCACCAGGTGCGAGTGGCGGCGTGGGTGGAACGTCTGCAGATCCACGCCCAGCGGGACGGTGACGGTGTTGCCGGCGCCGATCCGGTCGAATTCCTCGCGTGCGAAACCGGTGGTGCACACGATCGTGTCGTAGGTCGCGGCGGTGCGTGCGTTGGCCATGTCGGCGAACTTGCGCGCGGCTCGGCCCGGAAGTACCTGGCCCACAAGGCGATCCAGGCGTTCATGGGAGATCATCAACGTGGTGGCGCCGTGGTCGCGGCCCCACCGGCCCAGTGACCGCAGCGTGAGCCGGTCCGACACCTCCAGCGCGTCGGGCCGCAACGCTGTCAGGAGAGCCTTGACGGGACCCGGCATCACCGCTCGGTAGCCGCCGGTGAATGGAATAAGCCTGGCGGGCAGGGTAATTCGCACCACCCCGGTGTAGAGCTGGATGCGCTCGGTGCGCTGTCCGGGCACGATCAAGAAGACCTCGTGTCCGCTGGCGCAATATTCGGCGCCCAGCCGGTCGATCGCGGTGCGAAGGCCGCCGGAGCGGGGGCCGTAGAAATTGGCGACCTGGACAACGCGCATAACGCGAGGACATCCGGTGCGCGTGTGCAGGCCTCAATGCCGAACCGACGCCCGCCTGAACAGTCCGTGAATTTCGCTTGCGGGCGGGGCTATTTGCTCGCCGGCGGTTCGAACCAACGGCGCAACGCCGCGCGCAGGGCCTCTTGGCGAGTCGCGCCGAATTCGTCGGCCGCCCATGCCACATAGCCGTCCGGCCGGATCAGCAGCGCCGCGGCGGGGCGTTCAGCGACGCTCGCGGTGACGACGTCGACGCGCTCGGCCCACCCTTGCGCCGCGGCCGCTTGGAAGCCGCCGCCGAGGTCGAGCAGGACGGGGCGGCCCTCATGGAGCAATTCGGCCACCCGTCGGCCGTCATCGAGCGTCAGGTCGGGAACGAGGTGGCCCGACAGCGGGTGGTCGTCGCCCACGTCGTACCGCACGTCGGAGCCGGCCAGGAGTGCCGCCATGTGTCGTTGCGTGTCCGGGAAGGTGAAGAGCTCGCCCAACAGCGTTCGCAGCGCGGCGACTTCGGGTCCCGGCGCCATGAGCGCGATCTGGGACAGCGAGTGCATCATGACACGCTGGCCGACCGGGTGCCGCTCGGACTGGTAGGTGTCGAGCAACCCGGCCGGCGCCGTCCCGTTGATCTCGGCGGCCAGCTTCCAGCCCAAGTTCATGGTGTCCTGCAGCCCCAGGTTCAGGCCCGGGCCGCCCATCGCGCTGTGTACGTGCGCGGCGTCGCCGAGCAGCAGCACCCGGCCGTCGCGGTAGCGCTCCGCGTGCCGCGTGTTCTGCCCGTTGATGCGCCGAAGCGCGTGCGGCCCCGGTCCTTTCGGCTCCTCGAACGGCACGTCGACGCCCAGCACGCGGCGAGTGCTCTCGCGCAGCTCGGACAGACTCATCGGCACCTCGTCGACCGGCGGGCTGAACTCGATGGTCCCGAGCAGCGCGCGGCCCGGCTCGAACTCGGCGTAGACCATGCCGCCCCGATCAAAGCGGCTGTGCCCGAAGCGGAGCGGACCGAATCCGGGAATCTCGATGCCGGCGATGTCCGGGCGGCGGTACTTGTCGGGGATGTCCACGTGGGCGAGGCGAGCGACCATCGCCGAGGTGGTTCCGGGGAAGTCGATGCCTAGGGATTTGCGCACCAGGCTGCGCCCGCCGTCGGCGCCGACGGCGTAGCCGGCGGCGAGGGCGTAGTCGCGTTCGGGCGACGAGACCGTCAGCGCAACGGATTCCGCCCCCGGCGCGATCCCGACGAGCTCGTGGCCCCAGCGCACGTCCACGCCGAGGTCGCGGGCCCGCTTCTCGAGCAGCCGCACCAGCCGGGGCTGGGGCATGAGCATCGCATACATCGGGTTGTCGCGCCCGTCGGAGAAGATGAGCGGCATCGCCGCGAACATCCAGCCGGGGCTCGGGCGGGGCGGCGCCTCGTCACCGGTGAAGCCCTGATACATGCCGCGCATGTCGAGCATCCGAACGACTTGCCCGACAAGGCCGTTGGCCTTCGGCTCGGAGCTGGGGCCCGGCAGAGTATCCAGCACGACGGGCCTGATGCCGGCCAGCGCGAGCTCGCAGGCCAGCATCAGCCCGTTGGGTCCTGCCCCGGCGATGACGACGTCGGTTTGTTCGTCAGCCATGAGCCGCCTTCTTTCTGGTGGGTTCCGGTAGCCCCGCCTCGACGGCGGCGAAGCCCGACCGGATCAGCGTGGTGATCGCCACCGGGGGATCGGCCCACGCGTAGGCGTCCGCCGCCGCGTCGCCGACGGCCTTCACGACCGCCATGACCAATCTCGGGTACAGGTCGTGCTCGGGGTCGGTGCCGGTGCGTTCGGCGATCGCGTGGAGGAAGTCGTCGAAAAGGTTCTGCGGCACCGAGTTTCGCACCTGTGGCTGCATCAGCAGCTTGCGCACCTCGACGAGCTCCTGGCGGCTGGGTGCCCGGTTCTCCTCGCCGTAGATGTCGCCGAAGTCGTCCTCCAAGGGTTCCAGCACGGCGCGGGTGATCGCCGTCCACAGCGGTTCGTCGGCCGGGCGCTCGCGTAGCAGGGCGACGCTGCGGCGCAGGCGTTCGGCCTGCCGGTAGGCCAGCGCCTCGTATTTGCCGCTGAAGTAGTTGGTGAACGTGCGCAGTGAAACGCCGGCCATGGTGGCGACGTCTTCGCGCGTCACGTTGTCCAGTCCGCGCTCGAACGCCAGGCGCAGCGCGGCATCACTGAGCGCCCGCCGCGTGTCGGCCTTTTTGCGTTCGCGCAGTCCGCTCACAGGTGCCACCGTACGCAAAACATGCCCGGCAGGCAATATTGCCCTTCGGGCAACTTTCACGTGGCGCGGCGGTCGCGGTCGCTTACGCCGGTCGAGTGTGCACTGAGGGCTTTCAGAGTTAAGCCACGGCGGCGACACGCCGAGAAAGCCCGCCAAGGTTTCACTCGCAATGCCCAGGATTCACACTCGACGCCCGGCGTTGGCGACGCATGCCACGCGCACGCGAAAGTCCCTAGCGCGCGCCCCAATCCCACCGCGGCGTCGATGATCAGCGTCTGGCCGCTGACGCGCGTTTCGCCCCAGTGCTTGTACAGCTCGATCTCGATCGCCTGCCCATCGGCGGCCTCCAAGGCCGGCGCCGTGTCCAGGAACTCCAGCAGCGACCGCGAATGCGTGACGACCACGACCTGGGTCTTCGCGGCGGTGGTGCGGATCAGCGACGCCAGCGGCGCCACCAGGTCGGGATGCAGCGAGGTCTCCGGTTCGTTGAGCACCATCAGCGAGGGCGGTTGCGGGCTGAGCAGCGCGGCGGCCCACAGCAGGAAACGCAGTGTGCCATCGGACAATTCGGCCGCGCGCAACGCGCGCAGCATGCCGCGCTGTCGCAGCTGAAGATCGAACAGCCCGTCGTGGATGGCCACCGAGAGGGTCGCGCCGTCGAACGCCTCGGCGACCGCGCGGCTGAGGTCGTCGAACCCCGCTTCGAGGATCGTCTGGATCGCGGCCGCGAGGTCGCTGCCGTCGTCGGAGAGCACCGGGGTACGGGTGCCGACCTGCGGGTGCCGCGCGGGCGCCCCGTCGTCGACCCGGAAGCCGTCGTAGAAGCGCCACCCGCGCAGTCGTTCTCGCACCGCGGCCAACTCGGGAAGCGCATGCGGGTGGGCGTATTCGGCCAGCACGCTGTGATAGGACGGCAGCGATCGGGACAGCTCGTCAAAACCGCGGCCGTCTGCCGCGCTGGCCTCGGCGAACACCCGCGACCGGCGCACCAGCGTCGTGCTGGGCCGCAGCACCGGGCCGGCGAACAACAGCTCCCGTTTGATCTCCGGATCGCGGGCGAACACCGACTTCCCGGCGGACTGGGGGATGCCAAGATCCACCAGGTAACCGAAATCGTCGGCGGCGAAGCCCATTTCGAGCGACGCCGGCCGGGTGCGCACGGTGCCCTCGGTCTTGCCGGTGCGCCGAGCACCGGCCACCTGCTCGGGGCCGGCCCACAGCACCGATTGCAGCCCGCCCTCGCGGGCGAGCGACCCGATCACCTCGCCGCGCCCGCAATCGGCCAGCAACCGTAGCGCGCGATACAGCGACGACTTGCCGGATCCGTTGGCGCCGGTGATCACCGACAGCGGGCCCAGCGGCAGGATCACCTCGCGCAGCGAGCGATATCCGCGGATAGCGACGGTCTGCAGCATGGGCCGACTGTACGGTCGGCCACCGACGCGCCCCTATTCGTCCTCGTCGCCGTCGTCGACGGCCGCGGCGAGGAGCTGCACTTCCTCGAGATCCATCTCGTTCTGCAACTCGCGCAGCACGATGTCGTCGATCAGGTTCTGGTTGCGCAGCGCGGTGATTTCCCGGCGCTTGTGTTCGAGCACGCCCAGGCGCACCTGGCGGACCTTCTCGCGGCCCTTGAGGAGGCGGTGGTCGGTCGAGCCGTCCTCGGTGGCCAGGACCAGGGCGGCCTTTTCCTCGTATTCGGTTTGCAGCCGCCGGCGCAGGTCGTCGCTGATGCCGACCTCGTCGGCGACCGCGGGCAGGGCGGCCAGGGCGGCTTGGGACCCGCGGCACCGAGCCAATTGCAGTTCCTCGGCGTGGGTGGCGTCCTCGGGCATCTTCGCCCAGCGGACGACGGCCGGCAGGGTGCTGCCCTGGACCAGGACGGTCACCATGATGACGACGGTCACGATGAAGATCAGCAGACTGCGGTCGGGGAACGGCGCGCCGCTCAGCGTCGTCATCGGCACGGCCACCGCGGCGGCGAGCGACACCGCCCCGCGGAACCCCGCCCAGACGGTGACGAAGCGCTGGCGCCAGTTGACCCGGCGTTCGCGTTGCACCTGCCGTCGGTCGATCAGCCGGATCAGCAGCGTGGTGATCTCGCCCCAGAAGATGCGCGACACGATCACGACGGCAGTGACCACCAGCGCGACAAACAGGGCGTGGCGAATTCCGCCGTCGACGCCGGCGATGCCGCGCAGCGCGCCCGGGATCTGGACACCGACGAACACCCACAGCGAGCCGTTGAGCAGGAAGGTCGCGATGTCCCAGAACGCCGAGGACTGCAGTCGCGAGCGGGCCCGGATCACCACGGGCCCGGCGTAGGCCAGCACCAGCGCCGACACCATCACCGCGACCACTCCGCTGCACTCCATCGACTGGGCGAGCAGGAAGGCTGCGAACGGCGTCACCAGGCTCAACGCCCCCTCCTCCTGGGGCGCGTCGATTCGCTTGCGCAGCAGCGTCACCGCGCCGCCGACCAGCAGCCCGGCGGCGATCCCGCCGAGGTAGGAGCCGATGAACCGGGCGGTCACCTCGGGCGGGCTGATCGCGGCCCCGCCGATCGCGACGTGGACGCTGACGGCGAACAGGACCAGGGCGGTGCCGTCGTTGATGAGACTCTCGGCCTTGAGCACGGTCAGCGAGCGGCGCGGCAACTTCTTCGCGAGACCGGCCACCGCGGCCGCGTCGGTGGGCGACAGCACCGCGCCCAGGACGCCGGCCGCGTGCGGATTCATGCCCAGCGCCCGGGCCGTCCACGACACCGCCACCGCGGTCGCGATCACCAGGGCGACGCTGAGGAACACGATGATGCGCGCGTTGGCCCGGATCTCGCGGAAGCTGGTGTTCAGGCCCTCCCAGTACAGGATGGCGGGCAGGAACAGCAGCAACACGATCTCGCCGTTGACCCGCACGTGACCGAAATGGGGGACCAGGCCCAGCAGCACGCCCATCAGGATGAGCAGTACCGGGGGGCCCACGCGATAGCGCCGGCCGATGACCGTGCCCACGATGACGGTGGACACCAGGGCGACGATCAGTTCGAGGCCAAACACCAGCCCATCCTGCCGTACGCAGGGTTCATCGCGTCGTCGCCTATGTTCGGTCTGGTACTAGGCTCCGGAGTCGGAATTGAAGGGGGATCTGGTGAAGGTCAGGCTGCTGGCAACAGTCGCCGTGCTCGTGATGTCGACCGTGGTGGGCTGTCACTTTGCGTCCAGGAATCCGCCGTCGACCAAGACTCTCCAGGTCCCCATGACCGAGGTGCTGACGCAGAGCGAGATCAGCCAGAGCATCACCCTCGACGTCGGCAACACGTTGGTCGTGGAGTTGGGGTCGAACTACACCACGCCCTATCGGTGGACGCCCGACACCAAGATCGGCGACTCGGCGATCATCAGGCAGCTCAGTCACGAGTTCGTGCCGCCGGCCTCCGACGCGCTGGGGGCGCCGGGCACCGAGACGTGGACGTTCGTGGCCATGCGACCGGGGACCACCACTATCGTCGCGACGTACACCAGCTTCGTGGAGAAAAGCGCCAAACCGGGGTGTGTCTACACCCTGAACGTGACCGTGCGCTAAGTCCTTGCGGCGGTTGCCGTTACGCGACGGCCACCTGGCGCTGCCGCGCATAGATTTCGGCGAGGAATTGCTCGACGGCCACCGCGGTGTGCGCGGCGCGCACCGAGCCGAAGATGTCGAAAGCGTGCTGGGTGTAGGGCAATTCGGCGTACACAACCGGCTGGGCGCTTTTCTGGCGCAGCTTTTCGACGAAGGTGCGCGCCTGTTCGACGTAGGCCAGCGAGTCGTTGCGGCCGTGCAAGACGAAGAACGGGGGAGCGTCGGGGTGGACGTGGTTGACCGGTGATGCGGCTTCGAATGTCTGCCGGTGGGTCGCGGGCTTTTGTTTGATGATCGACTTGATCAACAGCCCCGGCATCATCGGGTGCAGCGTCTTGTCGAAGCGGGTGAAGTCGTAGATGCCGTAGAACGGGACGGCCGCCTGCACGCGGGTATCGACGTCCTCGAAGCCGGGCTGGAATTGCGGGTCGTTGGGGGTGAGCGCGGCCAACGACGAGAGGTGGCCCCCGGCCGAACCGCCGGTGATGGCGATGAAGTCGGGGTCGCCGCCGTACTCGGCGATGTGTTGTTTGACCCAGGCGAGGGCGCGCTTGACGTCGACGATGTGGTCGGGCCAGGTGTTGCGCGGGCTGTGCCGGTAGTTGATCGCCACGCAGATCCAGCCGAGCTCGGCGAGGTGGCTCATCAACGGATGGGCTTGTCCGCGTTTGTTTCCCGTCGTCCAGGCGCCGCCGGGGATCTGGAACAGGACCGGGGCCTTGCCGGCCGGGTCGAGGTCGGGGCGTCGCCAGATGTCGAGGTGGTTGGCGCCGCCGAATTCGCCGTAGCTGATGTTGGAGTCGTGGGCGTAGTCGCGGTAGATCCGAAGCATCCGCAGCAGTCCCGGTGTCTTGGCGGTGCCGCCGCCGGACGGGCGGCGCCACAGGCTGGCCGACTCGGTCAGCCGGTCAGGTCCCAGCCCGCCGTCCAGCGCCTCGGTCAGCGGCACGTTGGCGCGATGGCCCGCGCGGGACAGGTTCAGCAGGCCCACCGCCGAGAGACCGGCGACCAGCCAGGCCGCGATGCGCACGGGCCGCGTCAGGCGTCGTGCCGTCAGGGCCAGGCCGCCGAGCTGGCTGATCAATGTCTGCAGCGGCAATTCGGTGACGGCGAGCCCGACCATCCAGGAGTACAGCGACGGGTAGCCGCCGCGCGCGAGCGGGCGGTAGGCGTTGAGCGTGGACGCCGCGGTCACCGCGGTGACCACCAGCGAGCCGATCTGCCGGGTGAGGTGGATGATTCGAGCTGTCCGCATTGCCTCACCTTACGAAACGTCTGGTTTTCAATAGCGCCGGTGCTAGCGGATTTGGGAAGGCGGTAATGGTCTGAAGAGAGGGCGGTCCGGTCGCACCGGTCGCGGCCGCGCGGTTCCGACGCCCCCGCCAGCCCGGTCCCGGCGCCCGCGCAGGCCTGGTCCCGACACCCGCCCACGCCAAGGTCCCGCCGCCCGCCCAGCTCTCCGGGTGGGGATATGTGACTCGCCGATTTAATAGCGCCCGTGCTATCAACCCGGCGTGAACCACTACACCTACCGCGTCGCCTGGTCACGGCACTACGACCGATACGACGCGTCGTGCGTCGAGTTGCCGTTCATGCGGCGCGAGGGCCGCACGGCACCGGAGGCGATGGTCGAGATCGAGGAGGCCGTCGACCGGCATGTCCAGGCCATGCTGGCGTGCGGCGAAACGCCACCGCTCGCGATGGCGGACCGAAACTACAGCGGCACGATCGTCGTCCGAACGTCCCCGGAGCTGCATGGCCGCCTGGCCGTGGAAGCCGCCGAGCAGGGAGTGTCGATGAACCAGTGGGTCGTTCAGAAACTCGCCGGGCGGCGCCCCAGCGACACGTTCGGCCTGTCCGGGTGGGACTAGCGAGCGGCTACGACGCCTCGGCTCTGCTCTCCAGGCTCTTCACCGGTGCGGGGTCGTTCTCGGTCAGCCCGACCTTCGCCGCTCCGCCGGGCGAGCCGAGCTCGGTGAAGAAGTCCGCGTTGATCTGCAGGTAGCCGCTGTGCTCGTCGGGCAGGTCGTCCTCGTAGAAGATGGACTCGACCGGGCACACCGGCTCGCAGGCGCCGCAGTCCACGCACTCGTCGGGGTGGATGTAGAGCATCCGGGCGCCCTCGTAGATGCAGTCGACGGGGCATTCCTCGATGCATGCCTTGTCCTTGATGTCGACGCAGGGTTCGGCGATCACGTAGGCCACGAATGTTGTCCTTCCGTCTGGCTAGCGGGGTCAGCCGGCTGCGGGCCGCAGCAACTCGGTCAGGCTGGCTAATTTAGCGCGGTCGCGTCCGCGCGGCTCACCGGCCCTTTCGGGCGGCAATGTCCCCATGGTTCCGGCCCGGGCGGGGCATGAGTAGAGGTTTGGCGTTGTGGTGTCACAAGCTATAGTTGTGGTCACACGATTTGATTGTGAGCCGTCGACCATGCCACTCAGCCCCCGGCTGCCCGAACTGGCCTCGTTCGAGGCGTTTTTGGCGATCGCCGAGACGGGTAGCCTCGGCCGCGCCGCCCGCGAACTCGGGCTGACGCAGCAGGCGATCTCGCGTCGCCTGGCCACCATGGAGGCCCAGATCGGCGTCACCCTGGCCGTCCGGACCACGCGCGGCTCCCAGCTGACGCCCGCGGGCCTGATCGTCGCGGACTGGGCGACCCGCCTGCTCGAAGTCGCCCAGGAGGTGGATGCCGGGCTGGGCTCGCTGCGCAAGGAGGGGCGCGAACGCATCCGGGTGTCGGCCAGCCAGACCATCTCCGAACAACTCATGCCGCACTGGCTGCTGTCGCTGCAGGCCGATGCGGCGCGGCGCGGCGACACCGCGCCGCAGGTGATTCTGACCGCCACCAACAGCGACCACGCCATCGCCTCGGTCCGCGACGGCACCGCCGACCTCGGGTTCATCGAAAACCCCGGAACGCCAAAGGGTTTGGGCAGCTGCGTGGTGGGGGAGGACGAGCTGGTGATCGTCGTGCCGCCCGACCATAAGTGGGCCCGACGGTCGCGGATCGTGACCGCACGCGAACTCGCGCAGACGCCGCTGGTCTCCCGCGAACTCCATTCGGGCATCCGCGATTCGCTGGCCGCGGCGTTGCGTCAGGTGCTCGGTGAGGGCATGCAACAAGCCCCGCCCGTGCTGGAATTGACGTCCGCGGCGGCGATGCGCGCCGCCGTCCTCGCCGGCGCGGGTCCGGCAGCCATGAGCCGGCTAGCGGTGGCCGACGACCTGGCGGTGGGTCGCCTGCACGCGGCCCACATCCCCAAATTGGATCTGCGGCGCAAGTTTCGGGCCATCTGGGTCGGCGGGCGCACCCCGCCGGCCGGGGCGATCCGCGACCTGTTGAGTCACATCATCAGCCGCACAACGGCATAGAACCTGCACCGGGGCCGGGCTCAGGCCGCGGCGTCGGCCGCCAGCGCCTCGTCGTAGCGATCCAGCACGGTCTCGGCCACCAGCCGGTGCGCACCCAGCGGCTCGGCCATCCGAATGTCGTTGTCGCGGGCGAAGGTTGACACGCCGTCGGTGATGAATCCCGGCGCCAGGAACCACGGCGCGATCACCAGCCGGCGCGCGCCGCGGCGGTGCAACTGGTCGGCGGCGCGGGCCACCGACGCCTCGGGCCGGGTGGCGAACGCCGTTGCGGCACCCGCCCATCGGGTGCCGGCGGCCAGCCGGGACGCCACCTTGGCGGTGCGCGCGTTGGCGGCCAGGTTCGACGAACCGATCGCGACGACCATCACCCCGAGATCGTCGTCGTCCGGGGACACGCCGACCTCGGCGAGACGCTCGCGCAGGACGCTGATCAGCCGGTCGTCCTCGCCGAGCACGTCGGACTGCCGGATGCCCTGGGCGCCGGCGCGGGCGATCTGCTCGGGGATGTCGAGGCGCGCGTGATACGCGCTGGCCAACAGCAACGGGGCGACCACGGCCCGGCGGCTGTCGGGCAGCCCGGCCAGCACGTCGACGAAGTTCGGGGTGTTGAGCTCGAGGAACGCCAGCCGCACGTCGAGGTCGGGCCGCATTTCCCTCAGCCGCCCGGCCACGGCTTCGGCGTTGGCGCCCGACCGGGGGTCGCGGCTGCCGTGCGCGGTGAGGACGAGAGCGCTCACCGCAGGTCTTCTTCGTCGGCACGCAGCGCCCACGACGCGAAAGCCTCACCGCTGTCGCGCTTTTCGAGGTACTTGCGGGTCACGCGGTCGATGTAGTCGCCCAGCTCGTCGCTGGTGACCTTGTGCTGGCGCAGTTTTCGGCCGAAGCCGCTCTGCTCGCCCAGCCCGCCGCCCAGATGCACTTGGAAGCCCTCGACCGAATTGCCGTCGCCGTTGTCGATCCACTGGCCCTTGAAGCCGATGTCGGCGACCTGGATTCGGGCGCACGAGTTCGGGCATCCGTTGAGATGCACGCTGATCGGCGCGTCCAGCCGGGACTCGACGTCGGCCAAGCGCTGCTCGAGCTCGGGCACCAGAGTCTGGGTGCGCACCCGGGTCTCGGCGAACGACAGCTTGCAGTACTCAATTCCCGTGCACGCCATGGTGTTCTTGCGCCATGACGACGGCCGCGACGGCAGGCCAAGCGCGTCCAGGCCCGCGACCAACTCGTCGACCTTGTCGTCGGCCACGTCGAGGATGACCAGCTTCTGGAACGGGGTCCAGCGTGCGCGGTCGGAGCCGGCCTTCTCCATCAGGTCGGCCACGGCCGACAGGGTGCTGCCCGACACGCGGCCGGCGATCGGCGCGACGCCAACGGCGTTGAGGCCGTTCTTGATTCGCTGCACGCCGACGTGGTCGATCGTGTGCTTGACCGGTGTGGGCGCCGGGCCGTCGATCAGCCGACGGTTGAGGTATTCCTCTTCGAGGACCTCACGGAACTTCTCCACGCCCCAGTCCTTGACCAGGAACTTCAGCCGGGCCTTGGCGCGCAGCCGCCGGTAGCCGTAGTCGCGGAACAGCTGGGTGACGGCCTCCCAGACGTCGGGCACCTCGCTCAGCGGAACCCAGACGCCGAGGCGCTGGGCCAGCATCGGGTTGGTCGACAGGCCGCCGCCCACCCACAGGTCCAGGCCGGGCCCGTGCTCGGGGTGCTCGACGCCGACGAACGCGATGTCGTGCGTCTCGTGCGAGACGTCCTGCAAACCGGAGACCGCGGTCTTGTACTTGCGCGGCAGGTTCGCGTACTCGGGATTACCCAGCGAGCGGCGGACGATCTCGTCGATCGCGGACGACGGGTCGAGCACCTCGTCGAGCGAGTCGCCGGCCAGCGGCGAACCGTGGATACCGCGCGGGCAGTCGCCGCACGCCTCGGTGGTCTGCAACCCGACGGAGTCGAGCCGGCGCCAGATCTCGGGGACGTCCTCGATGCGGACCCAGTGCAATTGCAGGTTTTCCCGGTCGCTGATGTCGGCGGTGTCGCGGGCGAATTCGGTCGAGATCTGGCCGAGCGTGCGCATCGTGTGCGCGGTCATCGCCTTGCCGTCGGAACGGACCCGCATCATGAAGTACTTGGCTTCGATCTTGTCGGTGTTCTCGTCGCCGGTCCAGCTGCCGTCGTAGCCCTGCTCGCGTTGGGTGTAGAGGCCCATCCAGCGGAACCGTCCGCGCAGATCGGACTTGTCGATGCTGTCGAAACCCTGCTTGGAGTAGACGTTGATGATGCGGTCTCGGACGTTCAGCGGGCCGTCGTCGTTCTTGATCTTCTCGGTGTCGTTGAGGGGTTCGCGATCCCCCAGCGCCCACTGACCCTCGTTGCGGGTCTTGACGGGACGTGCGGTGGTCATGTGGCGTTCTCATTCCTCGCGGCGGCGCATTGTGGCGGTTGTGCGGCCACACGGCGGGCTTGGCGGACCTTCTTGCTGCCGGGCCGCGGCATCGCGATGATGTTGGGTCTGTAGGCACCCGCAGGTTCGTCTTTGGACCCACGGGTCGCGATTTCCATAGTGCACTTCTGGCGGGTGTGTCAGTAGAGGTCATGTGTTGTGAAGGCACAACCACGCGTTGTGTGCGCTGTTTCACGTCTTTGCCTTGGCGGCCAGAGGGATTGGGTCGGCGGTTACCGGATGCGCAGTAATGTGGCCGCTTATGAGCACCTCCGACGTCCACGACGTGATCATTATTGGTTCGGGTCCTGCGGGGTATACCGCGGCGTTGTATACGGCGCGGGCGCAGTTGGCGCCGGTGGTGTTTGAGGGGACGTCGTTTGGTGGGGCGTTGATGACGACCACTGAGGTGGAGAACTACCCGGGGTTTCGTGAGGGGATCATGGGCCCGGAGTTGATGGATCAGATGCGTGAGCAGGCGCTGCGCTTTGGGGCTGATCTGCGGATGGAAGACGTCGAATCCGTGTCGTTGGATGGTCCGATCAAGAGCGTGACCACCAGCGAGGGTGAGACGGTTCGGGGGCGGGCGGTCATTTTGGCGATGGGTGCTGCGGCCCGGTATTTGGGGGTGCCCGGCGAGCAGGAGCTGTTAGGTCGCGGGGTGTCCTCGTGTGCCACGTGTGATGGGTTCTTTTTCAAAGATCAAGACATCGCGGTGATCGGGGGTGGGGATTCGGCGATGGAGGAGGCCACGTTTTTGACCCGCTTTGCCCGCAGCGTCACCCTGGTGCACCGGCGTGAGGAATTCCGGGCCTCGCGGATCATGCTGGAACGGGCGAGGGCCAACGAGAAGATCACGTTTGTGACCAACAAGGCGGTCGAGGCGGTCGAGGGTGCCCAGACGGTGACGGGGTTGCGGTTGCGCGACACGGTGACCGGTAAAGAGTCGACGTTGGCGGTGAGCGGGGTGTTCGTGGCGATCGGGCATGACCCGCGTTCGGAGTTGGTGCGCGAGGTGCTCGAGACCGATCCCGACGGTTATGTGCTGGTGCAGGGTCGTACCACCAGTACCTCGATTGAGGGGGTGTTTGCCGCTGGGGATCTGGTGGATCGCACCTACCGCCAAGCCGTGACCGCGGCCGGCAGCGGTTGTTCGGCCGCCATCGACGCCGAACGCTGGCTCGCCGACCACGAGGAAACCGACGTCGACGCCTCCGTCACACCGGCTATAGGTCGACAGTCGTTGCGTAACTGAAGGTTTCAGGCGACGTCGGCGACCAGGACACCCATCCGGCGCAGGCCCAGCCGCGCGATAAACGGCAGTCCGTCACCGTCGGCGCCGGTGGGTAGCACCCGCAGATTGGTGATGTGCACGTCGCGATTGCGGACCTGCAGATCCGCCTCACCCGCGGCCAGCAGGTTCTTGACCCAGTCAGTCTTGCCGTGGCCCAACAGGATCGTGAGGGTATTGCCTTTGCGATACGCGTTCACCACGGTCCGATACGGCTTGCCGGACTTGCGGCCGCGATGGTTGACCACGACGAACGTCGGCAGATAGCGCGCCGCCTTTCGCATGACCGGGTTCATGTACTTCATCTGCAACCGGTCGATCCACGATGGAAAGAGCATCGGCAGGCCAGGAGCGCTGTTGGGGTGATCCTTGGGGGACATGAGGACTCCTGAGATTTAGACGGGCAGTATGGCGGAAGTTGTTCTGCGGCCGCCGAGTTGGGCCGGCAGTCGAAGGTAGCCGTGCAAGTTGATCAGCTCGCGCCGCTGTGGCGGCGCGGCGAGGCGCAGATCCGGAAAGCTCTCGAAGAGTGCGCGCAGTGCGGTCGCACCCTCGATGCGGGCCAGCGCGGCACCGAGACAGGCGTGGATTCCGGACGCGAAGGCCAAATGGTCGCGCGCGTTGGGCCGGGTGATATCGAAAGTGGTTGGGTCCGCGAACGTTTTCGGATCGCGGTTGGCCCCGCCGAGGAACAGCCCGACCATGTCGCCGGCGGCGATGTGGGCCCCGGCGATTTCGACGTCGCAGCTCGGGGTGCGTGCGGTCATCTGGACGGGGCTGGCGAGCCGCAGGATCTCCTCGACGGCCGCGGGCCACAGGCCCGGATTGTCGTGCAGCAGGGCCAACTGCTCGGGGTGCTGCAGCAGCAGGACGATGCCGTTGCCGATCAGATTCACTGTCGTCTCGAAGCCCGCTCCGACGATCAACGCGGCGTTGGCGGTGAGCTCGCGGTCGGTCAGTGAGCCGTCGGCGACCATGCGGCCAAAGGGATTGTCGCTTCGATTTTCGGCGCGCAGTTTGTGGAAGTGCTCAAGCAGGTAGTCGTCGGCGCCGCGTAGGCCGTCGATGGCGTTGCGGTAGGTCTTCCAGTCGATCCCGATATCCAGCAGCGGAGAGCCGCTGCGACCCCACGCCAGCATGCGGGGATAGGAATCAACGGGAAGGCCAAGGATTTCGGCGATGATGGCGACCGGCAGTTGCGTCGCGAAGTCGGCGATCAAATCGGGCTGCGGGGTGACCGCAATGCGTTCGATCCGGTCCATGGTCACCTCGGCGACCCGGGTATCCAGCGAGTCAATGGCGCGGGGAGTAAAGCTTTGTGCCACCAGCTGGCGATAACGCGTGTGATCGGGCGGATTGACGATCACCATGGCGGGCGGTTCCACCGGGTTGGCAACGCCGGGGTCGGTTTTGGCGATGAGCGCCTTCAGGGGCCGTGGCAATTCCATCTCGGAGGGCGCCGTGACGCCAAAGCGCTTGTCTCGCAGTATTTGTCGACACACCGCATGGTCGACACTGGCCCACACGAACGGGGAGCGCACCACCGGCCCGCGCGCCCGGATCTCCTCCATCAGCGCATACCGGTCCTCACCCGGGGTGGCGGTACGCAGCAGTCGGGCCAAAGGGTCGCCACGGCGGGCCTGAACGGCGAAGTATGCCCGCGGTACCCCGTGCATGGCTGCCCACCGGGCCCGCAGTCCGACACGCATAACGATCCCAACCTCTCGTGGAACGTGCGATACAATGAGACTCTCAATGTCTCATATGCTTCGACGGCAACGATACGACGACCGTGACGAACGGGCAAGGAGGGATCGATGACCTCGACGCGAACGGCGGAGTTCGTGCGGCGACTCACCGAGCCCGATCCCGTCGTCCTAGCCCAGGTCGTCAGTCCCGACGAGATCACCGCCCGCATCCTGGCCGCCACCATCGAGCAGGCCGAACTGGTGGGAATGCGCCGCATCACCATGGAAGACGTCGCGCGGCGTAGCGGCGTCGGGCGCGCGACCCTTTATCGGCGTTTCCCGACCAAGGCGGCACTCGTCGATGCCGTCGTGCTCGCCGAAGCGCGCCGTTTCCTCGAGGGCGACGCGCAGGCCTGGGCGCAGGGCGCGACGCTCGAAGACCGCATGGTCCACAGCACGGTGTTCTCGGTGACGTTCATGCGCGAACACGCCCTGCTCAAAAAGCTGCTGCGCACCGAGCCCGAAACGATTTTGCCCAGTCTGACCATCGACGCGGGCGCGATTCTCGACTACGCCACCGAGCACGCCATGCGGCTGCTGCGCGCCGAGCTGCACGGCACGTCGAAAACCACTGCGGCCCAAGAGCGCCACCTGCGCACCGTCGCGGAACTGCATACCCGGCTGACGTTGTCGTTCATCGTCACGCCGCACACCGGCATCAACCTGGCCACCATCGACGACACGCGCACCTATGTGCGCAACTACCTGATGCCGATGGTCACCGGGCCCAGTTAGTCGGTTGTTTTGGGTCCGGCTGGTGGGGCCCATGCGCCACTTTCGTCTCTCCGCGCGGCGGCGCCGAATTACGCGACGGCCCAGTCACTTCCGTGTCGTCTAACGCGACGTGAGGTGGGCGGTGACGACCGGCGCCACCCGCGCGATGAGTTCGTCCACCGGAGCGGACGCGATCGGCTCGACCTGAAGGACGTGGCGCAGGTAGGCGATGCCCAGGAGTTGGGCCATGGCCAGATCGACGCGCAGTTCGGTGTCCGACCCCTCCAGCAGCTTGGCCATCTGCGGATACAGCTGGCCCGCAATGAACTGGCCCACCAAAGCGGCCGACTCGTCGTGGGTGGCGGCGCCCCGCAGGATCGCCAGTAGGGAGGCGCGGGAGTCCGGCTGCTCCCATGCCGTGAAGAACACTCGCGTCAGGCGCTCGCCGATTTGCTTGCGATTGCTGCCGGCGATGCGCTCGCCGATGTCGGCCGGGTCAAATGGCCACCCCATCGTGGACCGGAACAGCTCGGCCTTGCTGCCGAAATAGTGCCGGATCAGCGCCGGGTCCACGCCGGCGGCGGCGGCGATGTCGCGGACCGAGGTCTTGTCGTAGCCGGAATCGGCGAACAGCCGTCGAGCGGTCGACACGATGGCGTTCCGGGTGTCGGGGTTGCCCGGGCGTCGTCCAATGGGGGGCACAGTCCAGAAACTCTACAGTCGTTGACTTCCGCATGCCCGCGCTTTAGCCTGGAAGCATAAATTCCCCAAGTGAGGAGTTAAGGAGATGCCAGCACCGCGATGGGTTGCCCGGGCCAACAAGATCGGGCTCAATCGGTTCACCAAGTTCATCGCCCCCTGGGCGCCGGGATGGGGAGTCGTCGTCCATCGCGGGCGCAAATCGGGGCGCACCTTCCGCACGCCGCTGTGGGTCTTTCGCCGCCACAACGGATTTGTGATCGCGTTGACCTACGGTCCCGAAACGGATTGGGTGCGCAATGTCCTCGCCGCGGGGGGCTGCGAACTACAGACCCGGCGGCGGCGCTACCAGCTCGGCGCGCCCGTCGTCTTCCACGACGACAAGGCGACCGACATGCCGGCGTTCATCCGGTTCATGCTGCGCAGGGTGATCAAGGCGCCGGATTTCCTTCGGCTCGACATCGTGAGCCAATTGGCCACGGCGCGTTGATTACCCGCCGCCCGACGCAAACACCACGTCGGGGTTGAGGATCCCCGCCGGGTCGAAGCCGGCCTTGATGCGGCGCATCAGATCCACCTTGACCGGGTCCTCGAGCTCCACGAAGTACGCGGTCTTGGCGCGGCCGAGCCCGTGCTCGCCGGAGATCGCCCCGCCCAATTCCATTGCCAGCGCGAAGATGTCGGTCAACAACTTCTTTCGTGCCGTCGCGTCCGGGCAGAAGATGGCCAGGTGCACGTTGCCGTCGCCGGCGTGCCCGCAGCCCGCCGCGGCTCCGCCGGCCGCAACGGCCATTTCACGCGCGGCACTCAAAAACTTCGGCATCGCGCCGCGCGGCACGACGGTGTCGATGAGGTCGTCGGCGTTGAGCGCCTTGAGCGTCCAAAACGCCTTCTCCCGCGCCTCGATCAGCTTGCGCGCCGCGCCGCCGTCGAGCACATAGGCGTCCACCGCACCCAGCTCGGCGAGCAGCTCACCCGTCGTCTCGACATCCTCGTCCAGCCGGTCGGCGCTCCGGTTCTCAAGGGCCACAACGAGATAGGCCTGACAGCTGTCGCGGACGTCGTCGGGAACCCCGAGCTCCAGGTTCTGGGTGTGGACGAGCGCGGCCATCGTCACGTTGTCGACGTATTCCAGGATGTAGGGCGCCAGGCCGCTGAGCAGGATCCTGGGCACCGCCTGCATGACCTGGTCGAAGTCGACGAACGGCGCGAGCACGGTGGCGCTGTGGTCGAGCCGCGGATGCAGCTTGACGATCACCTCGGTGGCCAGCGCGAGGGTGCCCTCGGAGCCGACGATGAGCTGGGTCAGGTCGTAGCCGGTGGAAACCTTGGCGATCTTGCCGCCGGTGCGGATGAGCTCGCCGGTGGGCAACGCGGCCTGCAATCCGAGCACGTTGTGGCGGGCGATGCCGTACTTGACCGCGCGCATGCCCCCGGCGTTGGTGCCGACGTTGCCGCCGACGCTGGAGGACAGCTCGCCCGGGTGGACCATGTAGCGCAGCCCGGTGCCGGCCGTCGCGGCGTCCAGCTCGGTGAGCGTCACGCCGGGTTGGACGACGGCGACCTGGTTGGTGACGTCGACCTCCAGCACGGCGTTCATGCGCTCGAAGGAGATCAGCAGCCCGTCGGCCCGCGGGACCGCCGCGCCCGACAGGCCGGTCCCCGAGCCGCGGGCCGTCACCGGCACGCGGGTGTCCGAGGCAACTTTGAGCAGCCGGGCGACCTCGTCGGCGCTCGCCGGCTTGGCCAGGTACGCCGGCTTCTGCGGGGGCGTCGTCAAGACCTCGTCGTGCGCGTAGTCCTCGGAAATGGCGTCACCGGTGAGCACGTTGTGCGCTCCGACGATCTGCGCGAACTGCGCCGTCATGTCGGTCATCGAAGGCCCCACCTTCTCCCGCGTCGGACAGAAGCTCACTGTATCGGTGCCGCTAGGGTGGGGCTGGCGCGGTTTCATGCAGTGCGGCGGGGGACCATAACTGCCGGCCGTGGTGCCATGCGGTTACGACACGCGTGAGCCTGCGCACGTTATGTCGTCGCCCGATTCGGGAACACGCGGGCTGGACTGTCTCCGACGTTGCGGAAGGATTGCGCAGTGGCCTCCTCGTCCCGCGGTTCGCGGCTCGGTACCCGGTTCGGGCCGTATGAGCTGCGATCACTGATCGGCACCGGGGGACTGGGCGAGGTCTATCGGGCCTACGACACGGTTAAGGACCGGATGGTCGCGCTCAAGCTGTTACGTGGCGAGACGGCCGCGGACCCTGGCTTCCAGCAACGGCTTTGGCGTGAATGCCGCAAGGTGACGCGGCTGCAGGAGCCGCACGTCCTGCCGCTGCATGACTTCGGCGAGATCGACGGGGCGCCCTTCATCGACATGCACCTGGTCGACGACGGGGGTAGCCTCAAGGACCTGCTGCGCGAGCAGGGCGCGCTGGAACCCTCGCGCGCGGCGTCGATCACCGCGCAGGTGGCGCGCGCCCTGGACGCCGCGCACGCTGGTGGGTTGGTGCACCTGGACGTCAAGCCCGAAAACATCCTGCTCACCCACGACCACTTCACCTACCTCGCCGACTTCGGCATCGCCGAAGCCGCAGGCGACGAGCATATTTCGCGGACCTACATGGCGCCCGAGCGATTCACCACCGGACGCATCGGGTCGCAGACCGACGTCTACTCGCTGGCATGCGTGCTCTACGAGTGCCTCACCGGCCAGCCGCCGTTCGAAGCCGAGGACGCGGGGGAGTTGAAGAGCGCGCACCTGCTGTCGCCGGCGCCGCGGCCGAGCATCATGCGCCGCGGTGTCGGCCGCGACTACGACGACATCATCACCCGGGGCATGGCCAAACAGCGCACGGCGCGATTTGATTCGGCCGGCTCACTGGCCCGAGCCGCCAGCGAAGCTGTGTTCGCGGCCTATGAACCGGTTTCCGTTGGGGGCGGCCAACTTCCGCTGCCGCGCACCCGGCCGTTCCAGGCGGTCACTCTTCCGGATGCCGACTCCGGTTCCGAGCTTTCGTCTGCTCCGGCGCGTCGTTGGAGTGTCGGGCGCACGCCTTTGGTGGTGAGCGCGGTGGCCGCGGTGATGTTGATCGCCGGGCTGGTGTTGTCGGCGAAATCCGTGGTGGGAACGCATCACCACAATGCGGCGTCCCCGCCGCCGTCTTCGGTCAAGGCTTTGCCGTCGGCCACGTCTCCGCCGCCACCGTTGACGCCGACATTGTCGCGTCCGGTGAAGGGCGCCGACGGGTTAGGGTTCGTCGGCGAGACGGCCCGCTGCGACCCGGGCAATCCGCCGGCCGCCGTGGTCCGGACGGCCAAGTCGCTGGCGGTGGTGTGCGAAAACCTCAGCGGGACTTACTACTACCGCGGCGAGCGGATTCGCGACGGCGCCCACATCGAGCTCTCGAATGCTTCGCGGGTCGGGGACGGATTCGACGTCACCAATCCGGTCGACGGCGTCGTCTACGAGGTGCGTCCGTACCGGCTGCGGATCATCAGCTACGGGCACGTCGATTCCGCGGAGCCTGTGCTGCAGTTCGCGACGGCGTCGTAATCGCCAGGGGCGCGTGGTTTTTCGGCTCTTTTGGGCGCTGGCCGAGGGGGACAAGCGGGCGGTCCTGGTTCACATAGGACTCATGGGCCACAGGGGTAACGAGATTCCGACCATGACGTGACTTACAAACGTGCTAGCGAATGTGATAGCGCCTCGCACATGATCCCGGGGCAAGCACAGCCGAAAGCGCTGGTTGCCAACGGCTTTGCTTGAGGCGCGGTATCGACACGGCGTGGCTGACGAGTCCGATGCCCGCGCCGAGGATGGGCCAGATCGGCCAGAAGTAGGTCGCGTCGGTCGTCAGGGCAACCGCGGCCCAGACCGTGAGCACGACGACGACCATGGCGAGGTACGCCACGAGGTGAGCGCGCACTCCGCGGCGGGCCGCGGCGACGCGAGCGGCGCGCCGGCGCGGATCGTGTCGCCGGATGCGGTCGAGCGGCAGGCCGGCGAGGAGTTCGTGCAGTTCTTCGGAGGTCTGCGTCTGGAAAACCTTCTGCAGCCGTTGGTCGTACTCGTCGACCTGCAGGTAGCCCTGGGCGAGGGCCTGGCCGAGCAGGTCGGCGGTCTTCTCCCGGTCGCGGGTGCCGGCGAGCGTGGATGTGGTGTCCAGCAGATTCGTCATGTCGCCTCCTTGGTCGCCGATGTGAATAGCATTAACATAGACCGTAATGTTAATGTCGTCAACATGGCAGTGAAGCGGCCCGCGACGCGGCGGCGCGAGAGCTATCACCACGGTGATCTCAAGCGCGCGTTGACCAGCGCCGCGCTCTCGTTGGTGGCGGAGAAGGGGCCGAAGGGGTTCACGCTCACGGAGGCGGCGCGACGCGCCGGGGTGAGCGCCGCGGCTCCGTACCGGCACTTCGCCGACAAGGCCGAGCTGCTGACCGCCGTCGCCGAACAGGGATTCCGCGACCTGCATGCCGAGTTGGCCGCAGCGGCCGATCGGGCGTCGGATCCGCGAGAGCGGGTGATGGAGCTCGGTCGCGCCTATGTGCGGTGGGCCGTGGCCCATCCCGATCACTATCAGGTGATGTTCGGGGCGGAGTCGCTCAAGGTGGAGCAGCCGGGCATGGCGGTGGCCGGCGCGCAGGCGTTCGGGGACCTCCTCGACGCGATCACCCAATGCCAGGAGGCGGGGATCGTCGGGGATCGGGATCCTCGGGAGATCGCCGGGCCGCTCTGGTCGCTGGTGCACGGCATCGCGTCGCTGGCCATCGGCGGCCACCTGCGCGCGGTTGGCATTACCGGGGCGCCGGAGGGCCTGGTTGATGGTGTTGTGGCTCAGGTGCTTTGAGCTCTTACCAGGGTCGTGACGTTTTTTGGCTCGTTCCGGGTGCGAAGGTGACGGGGAGTTTGCCCAGCCCGGTCATGCTCGGATTGCCGAGGTATTGGTGGACATTTTCGACGTCGACTTGATACTCGGGGATGCGGTCGAGGACGGCCTTGACCATCGCTTGCGACATCAGCCGCGCGAGATGCGAACCGATGCAGCGGTGCGGCCCCAGCCCGAAGGCGACGTGGCGGTTGGGGGCGCGGTCGAGGATGATCTCGTCGGGCCGGTCGAATTCGTTTTCGTCGTGGTTGGCTGACAGCCAGCTGAGGATGACTTTGTCGTTCTTGCGGAGGCATTGGCCGCCGAGGACGACGTCGTGAGTGACTGTGCGGCTGAGGGTTTGGTTGACGGAGAAGTAGCGCAGGAATTCGTCGGTGGCGGTGCGGTAGAGCTCGGGGTGGTCGATGAGTTGCTGTCGGAGGTCGGGGTGGGTGCCCAGGTGTCGTAGCGTCAGCGATGTTTGGGAGGTGGTGGTGTCGACGCCGCCGCCGATGAGGTTCCAGAGGATGTTGAGCAGCTGTTCGTCGGTGAGGCGGTGGCCGTCGAATTCGAAGTGCAGCAGGAAGCTGGTCAGGTCGTCTTTCGGGTTGCTGCGTCTGGCCGTGGCGAATTCGATGACTTCTTGCATCATGGCGGGCACTTTGGCGATGGCGCCGGCGTACTCGTCGCTCTCTTGTGGGACGGCCATGACGGAGTGAAAGAGGTTGGCGTACAGGTGCCAGTTGTCGTAGGGCAGGCCCATCAGCTTCATGGTCAGGATGGCCGGGACCGGGCTGGCGTAGTCGAGCACCAGGTCCATGTGTCCTTGGGTGATGTGTTGGTCGAGGAACCAGTGGGCGGATTGCTCCATGATCGGCTTGAGCTTCTCGACGGCTCCGGGGGAGAAGAACGGGGCCAGCGCGTGCCGTAGGGCTTGGTGGTAGGGGCCGTCGACCTCGCCGATGCCCAGGGCCGGTTGGCCGTCGGGGCGCGGGACGCCCATCTCGCCTTGGTAATTCACGCCGTCTTCGGCGTCCGGTTCGTATTTGTGGGCGAAGGTGTCGCCGTCGCGGGCGGTGTGGCTCACCGCGTCGTAGCTGCTGAGGTACCAAAAGCCGTCGTAGTTCTCGTTCCAGGCGACCGGACATCGTTGCCGCAGTTCGGCATTGACCGCTAGCTCGTTGAGGTTGAACGCGTCGGAGTGATGGTCGAAGTCGACGGTGGCGTCTGGTCGGACCTTCGGGCGTGTGACCATCGAAAAGCTCTCCCACGGAAGCGGTCTGCTTAGTTGGCGGTGACGGGCGCTTATTGGTTTATCTTTGCATTATTGCGCGTTCGAGCCGCGTGGTGAAGCGTGGTTGAAGGTCGGTTTTAATCGTGTTCGTGAGGGGTCTGACTTGCTGCGGAGGTTGGGTTGAGTAGTCATCGAACAGTTTTCAATCACGTTGGGTTGTGCGTGACTGACCGCGAGCGGTCGCGCCGGTTCTACGAGGGGCTGCTGGGGTTCCAGTTCTGGTGGGAACTCGATCCGCCGGACAGTGCGACGTCCCATTTGGTGGGGCTGCCCGAGCCGCTCGGTGTGCACGCGACCTATCTGGTGCGGGACGGGTTCGTGCTCGAGCTGATGGACTACTCGAAGCGTCAGGTGCATGCCGGCTCGGAGCGGGTGATGGACCAGATCGGGCTGACGCACATCTCGTTGTCGGTGTCGGATCTTCCGGGTGTTCTGGGTCGGGTGGCGGAGTTCGGGGGAACGGTGGTCGATTCGTCAGTGTCCGCCGGCGCGGCGATGATTCGGGATCCGGATGGGCAGTTGCTGGAGTTGCTTTCGGATAGGTGGTTGAAGGTGTTGCCGCCGAAACCGCAATAGGTTGTTTCCCCTTGCTTTAGTCGTTGGGTGTCTCAGCGAGTGCACGACCGATGGCCACGAGTACCTTGCTCTGTTCCTCGTGCTCCCAAAAGCGCATCACTACCCAACCAGCTGATGTGAGAGCGGTCGTCTGATCGTGGTCTCGCCTGACATTCCTTTCGAGCTTTGGTGACCAATATTCTCCGTTCACGCCCGGCTGTCGTCCATGTTCGGGGCAACAGTGCCAAAAGCAGCCATCAACGAATACCGCGATGCGACGCCTGGTGAACGCGATGTCGGGCCGGATGAGTTTGCCCTCGATCCGGATAGGGTGGTCCTTGCGAAATCGGTAGCCTAATCGGTGCAGCGCCGAACGTAGTCTGACCTCCGGCTTGGTGTCGCGCCGCTTGATTGCGGCCATGTTGCGAGAGCGCCCCGCTGATGTGACATATCCCGTGACTTCACTCGCCGTCGGCGCGCCAACGCCATCGTATGCGCCCATCCAGATACGGTACTTCTCCAGTGTTTGACGCCCTGGGTGGTCAAGCGGTAATGTTTCGAATCGAACGTATGTTCGAATGGGAACGGGAGGACTGCGGTGGTCGGCCGATTGAGCTGCATCGAGATTTGCGCCGGCGCTGGCGGTCAATCGCTGGGCCTCGATCAAGCGGGGTATGCACATGAGCTTGCGGTTGAGATTGAACCTGAGCCTTGCGAAACGCTTCGTATCAACCGGCCGCAGTGGAAAATCCATGAGGGTGACGTCCGCGAGATTAACGGCGCCGACTTTCGTGGTGTCGACTTACTTGCAGGGGGCGTGCCATGCCCCCCGTTCTCGATCGCGGGAAAGCAGCTCGGAGAGGATGACGAGCGCGATCTATTTCCCGAAGCACTGAGGCTGGTCGCTGAGGCGCAGCCGAAGGCTGTGATGCTCGAGAATGTCCGCGGTCTATCGACGGCGAAGTTCCAAACCTATCGCAACTCGGTACGCGCGCGCCTCTCGGAGCTCGGCTATGAGTCTGACTGGCAAGTATTGAACGCGAGTGAGTTTGGCGTACCGCAGCTGCGCCCACGATTCATACTTGTCGCGGCTTTGCCGAAGTATTTCGAGCACTTCGAGTGGCCGGGGGCAAAGAAAAGGCCGCCGACGGTCGGCGAGGTTTTGCTTCCATTCATGGCTTGTGATGGCTGGACTGGTGCCGAGGCGTGGGCTAGGCGCGCTGATGGGATAGGTCCGACGATTGTTGGTGGCTCTAGAAAACATGGGGGCCCCGACCTGGGCCCCACACGCGCCCGGGCCGCCTGGTTGGAACTTGGGGTCGATGGTAAGGGCCTTGCGAACCGGTGTCCGGACGAGTTGACTCCGTTCGGCCACACGCCGCGTCTCACGCTAGAAATGGCAGCCGCGCTGCAGGGCTTTCCTCCCGAGTGGCATTTTTTTGGCCGCAAGACAGCTGCGTATCGACAGATTGGGAATGCTTTTCCCCCACCGGTGGCCGAGGCTGTTGGTCAAGCGATCAAGAAAGCGCTGTGCGGCAAGGTATCTCGCCGTCGCCATGCTAGCGATGTGCTATCGGTCGCCCGATCAGCTTAAAGTTCCAATGGGTTGAGAAGTCGGGAATGCAACGTCATGCGCTGCCCGCAAACGCAAATCCACAGGGTACGGCTATTAACCCGGCCATTGTGGCTTTCCCCGCAAAATGGGAAGGCATCTGTATCCTTGTTCGCTTAGCGGGGAAATTCCGCTGCTAAGCGCACCTGGTGGCACATCTAGCTTCACAGATTCCCACCTGCCACCAGGCTGGTCCTTCGGTGCGGAAGCAACCAGCCATGCGCGATTTATCGTCGCAATGGCGACGGGATTCAGCTCCTCGTTAAGGCGCACAGCCACCAGAAGCCAATTGCTGTCGCGCTGCATCGTTTCGAACTCATTGCGCGACAGAAAGATACGTAGTCTTCCTCGGCGTGTGGTGGACTTCACCTCCAGATGCAGACGCATTGGAGGTGCATCCGCCTCCACATTGATGTCGTATCCGTACCCGTCCGAGATCAAAGCGACATGCTGAACGTGAAGCTCTTTAACGGCTTGGAGCAAGGCTGTCAGTGCGCGTTCACCCGCAATACCAACCCGCGAACGTTCAGCGGCGTCCACTTTGCCCCAAAGAGCTCTAAGCAGAGTGAATGCCTCATCAGGCGAGATGTTCAGCGCCTCCGCAGCGCAGACGCCGTCCTCGGGCAGCGTATCCCTATCGGGGACAAGAACATCCGAGTCTGCGAACCAGAGTGTCTCTTGGAGGGCTGCTTCAAACACGGCTCGTCTGCATTCCCCTGCCGGGAATCTGATGCAGAGGAGACCACTGTTTTGGAGCCATACATAGGCGGCTGCATATTGCGTGGGTGTGATGTCGCCGAAGGCGGGGTGGGATGTGAACAGTGCCCGGATTTGGGTGTCGCTCGACTCGCCCCGATGCTCAAGCCACCGTGCTGCTGCCCGAAGTACCGGGCTAGCCGGCATCGGCACGAAGATGCCCCATTAGCGTCTGAAGATCACTTTGATCGAGTCCACCACCAATTGCTGGTTCCTCGTCTAGGTCAGCGAGTTCTTGTACTGCGGGATCATCCAGAATGCGTCCCATAAACTGCAATTTGGCTTCAAGCCGTTGGTTCACGGCTTCGTCAATGGTTCCGGCGCTTGTGAGCACAGTGACACGAGTGTCGATGTCTGGCGGCAGCCCCAACCGATGGATACGATCGAGGCTCTGCAAAAAGCGGCCCGCGCCGAAATCACGATCAACATAGACAGCGTCATGGCATTCATAGTGCAGGCTGATCCCTTCGCCAAGCGTTGCCGGGTTTGACAGAAGCACCATGCATCCTGGATCAGCTCTAAAGCGCGTTATTTGACCATCGCGGTCCTCGGTCCCTCCGTGAACGACCGCCGGGTCAAACTCGCGCAGCACGTCAGCAAGGGTGTTAATGCTGCGTATGAATGATGACCATATAAGAGTTTTGCGTCCCAATGCAGCGTTGGACGCAACGATTGCGAGTGCTTCCTGGTACTTGGGCGATAGCTCATAGCTAGGTAGGTCATGCATCAGCTTCATTAGGTTCGATCCGGCTGGGATAGGTAGAGGAGGAACTTGGTATGCGAGCGGCTCATATTTTGTTGTCCCAGCGGCTAGTAGCGCGGGGCTCACTGCGGCCATGAGCAGGTACACGAGAATCTTCCCAAGAAGTTGCAAGTCGTCTTGGGATGTAGCTGCCCTGGCTGAATACATTCCAATTAGGCCATCATAAATTTCGCGGTGTAATGGAGGCAGCTGAAGAAGACGGTGGCTGAGTCTAACTGGCGGAAGGCCAAGTTCGCCTTTTGTGGTGCGCGTAAACAGTGGCCGTAAAACCCGGCTAGCAGAGGAAAGATTGCCGCCGGCGACAGCGTTGCTCACCGTGCGTCGACCATGTCCGGGCCAAACGAACCCGAAGAGATTCTCGAGGTCCTTGGCACCATTAGGCGCCGGAGTCCCGGTGAGAATTAGTCGACGCCGCGCACGAGGCCCTAGCGCCATGCATGACGAGCCGTATACGCCTTCGGCTCCCAGCTTCATTCGATGGGCTTCATCAAGAACCAGAAGTGTGGGTCCTGCCATCACCCAGCGCGCCAACGAGTTTAACGAGCCACGCAGACGTTCATAATTCACGACTATTGCTTCTGCGGTCGGGTCGACCCGTGCATCGAAGATGTTCATCCGCAACGGGGCCGCAAAACAAGTGGCATTCTCGGACACCCATGCTTCATAGCAGGACTTGGGCCCTATGATGAGCAGCCGCTGAACTTCGCCCATGTTTCGCAGTGCCTGAAATACTGCGAGAGTGACGCGAGTCTTGCCTGCCCCAGGAACCGAGAAGTTTGCTCCATGTCGGAGGGACAAGAGACGGGCGACATCACGACGTTGGAACTGAGTCAGTTCGCCCACCCATCCAGCCCCGAGTAGTTCTTGAACCGAATCGAGTGACACAGCTGCGACGTCGGATACGTCGTCAGCCAGATGTGCAGCTACATTCTGAGCGTCGATGGTCGTATCGCGCGCCAGCGTGGCGAGATCTTCTTGCCACATTACACTTTCGGGATAAGGCCAATTCGCTAGCTCAGCAAGATTCACCAGTAGATCGTCGACGGCAATATCCACAACTCCATGTGGTTGCAGGCGTGCAGTCCGGAATCTTGTCGCCAGCCGATGCAGTTCGTCTTGATACCCGTCGCTTGTATGCAGTCGGGCGGTCACAGCGTCGTCGCCAAAGCTGATCTCCAAGCTCGGCTCGGATTCGCTCATTGACCCGCCTCGGCCACCTTCAACAGCCAGTCAACGCCTTCGCCCGGCTCGGTAAATGTGCGACGGGCCTCTTTGGCCAGTTTCTCAATCGCGTTGCGGAGTCTTATAACGGCGTCGTCGAACGCAGAATCATCGATAGCACGTGTGGCCCTGCTCTGTGCTAGATCACCAGCGCACAGTTCAATGTCGTCGCATGCGTCTGAAAGACGCTCTGGTGCGGCCAATTTTCGCTTCTGGAGGCGGGCATCCCGCCCAGCAGGAGTCAACGCGCGGTCAAAGGACTCACGCGCCGCAGCCAGTGTTGCAGCGGCCGCGTTCGCATTGCCAAGCCCCCCTGCTGGTGGGGTTGGGGCCTGGGCTACTGCCTTCGCTTTAAGCAATTCGTCGGTCAGGGACTTAGTCATCCGCGCCTGCGGGCCGGCGGCGGGGACTTCGACGCCCGCAAGGCCAGGAATGCTAATCCGCTGGGGCGCTTCAGCTTTCGGCTTGATTCCGTCTGGCAACTTGGATTGGAGATACTTTTCGTAGAAATCGGACTGCGCGAAGCGCAGATCAGTCTTGGCATAACCAAGGACGATCATCGCCAGACGAGTCTCTTTGAGAGCGTCCGCAGCGTCGTGATCAGTTGCAGCCACCTTCGTGTACGCACGATACAGCTCACGAAGCTTTTCTTGGTGGTCCTCAAAGTCGATCTTCCGCAAAGCCGCGCCGCCACTAGTTGCGCTTCGGTCGATTGCGTCCTTGATGACGCTGTAGACCCATTGATCTTGCTCCAGCGTCGACTTCTTGATCCTGAACTCACGGGCGATGTCTTCCGGGCGACGCCCAAGCTGGAGTTGCTCATCCATCGCGATAAGGCGATTTATATATGAGTAATCTCGCTTCTGCTCCTTCCGTAGTTGAAGTGACAATTCGACTGTGTTGATGTCATCCCAATCGGAAGTCTCTGGTAGGACGCCGACCCGAATGTACTTCTCGCCAAGCTCGCGCAATGCGGCACATCTGGTGTTCCCGTTGACGAGCACCCCGTGGATCGAGATTAGGCCGGGATCACGCTGGCCGAAGGATTCAAGGTCATCGCGAAGCGCTTCAAAGTCCGGATCTACCTTGTCCGGATCAGACGGCTGACTCTTAAGAAGCGCGTTTAGGTACTCTTGGCCAATCGCACCCCAGGGCTGCTCTTCGAGCGCTTTGTCGCGCTCAGGGTCCAGCGACCGCTGCGCCCTGATGCGGTGTGTGTCAGGGTTGTAGTAAAGGATGTCGACCGGCATCGAGATCA
Organism: Mycobacterium sp. NTMscope_MAC_269; assembly: GCF_976985695.1. Taxonomy (NCBI): domain Bacteria; kingdom Bacillati; phylum Actinomycetota; class Actinomycetes; order Mycobacteriales; family Mycobacteriaceae; genus Mycobacterium; species Mycobacterium sp. NTMscope_MAC_269. The sequence continues at coordinate 2,256,117 of NZ_OZ335668.1, read as the reverse complement.
CATACAGGTGTTTTGGTTGCCCGCGCCACTCGATTGTGATCTTCTCGCCGTTCGACTTTGATGCTTCTTCGATCCGCGCTCTGACCATCTCAAAGATCTGCTCGCCGTGAGGCGGGATCTCATACTCTGACGCCATCGACGTCTGTTCCTCCCTTGATTATCTGGTCTCACGGACATGTTGCCAGCTCCTACCGACAGCTGGGGCACAATCACTAGATCGAACACGCCAGATGGAGTGACAGTGATACTGCCTAAGTGGAATGACCCTGAGTTGTCGGCTGGAACAATGGTTCGAGGAGCCCTTTGGCTGTTACAGGTGGTCGGTGAGGGCAACGTCTTTACGAAAGAGCAAGTTAGAGGGGCATTTCCAGGTGTTTCGCAGGCCGATCGCAGGATGAGGGACCTGCGTGACTACGGATGGGTAATCTACTCGAGCTCAGACGACGTCGCGCTGAGCCTAGATGAGCAGCGATTTGTCCAGGCTGGCGCCGCAGTATGGGACCCGGCGGCTCGTCGACAGGTCCAGCTCAAGACGATCACAGCAAAAGAGCGTCAAGCAACGATGGCGGCCGACGGCCACCAATGTGTTCACTGTGGCATAGCCGGTGGTGAACCATATCCTGAGTCACCCAATGAAACGGCAGTTTTGGGGGTCTCAAAGCAGCCCGTGCAGCTCGCGGACGGTGCGACTGATCGACAACTTCTAACGGTGTGCAAGCGCTGCCGTGTCGGTGGTGCGGGATCACCCAAGCCCGATCTTGGCCGCCTGATTGAGGACGTCCGTAACCTCGATGGTACGGACTATAACCGCCTGTGTCGTTGGGTTGAGCGGCGTAGGCGCGGACCGACACCGCTCGATCGTATTTGGAATGCCTATCGTCGGCTGCCAGCCGAATCCAGGCTTGAGTTTGAAAATCACCTCGACTGTACGAGTAATCAGTAAGCGCATCGGTCAGAATTCGCTGTGCTCGCCGGTCACGGACTTTTTGGCCTTAGGGCACGCAACACGCCGAATAGCGGTTGATGCTCCGGATTGTGCCAGCTGGACGTAAAATCTTCCGAAGGAGGAAGCGTGCTTCAGAAGATCATAATAAAAAATTTCAAATGCTATAAAGACTTCAGCTTAGAATTCAACGCTGATGTCAACATCATCGTTGGTAATAATGAGGCAGGCAAATCCACGCTACTCGATGCCATCAACCTCGCACTTACTAGCCGCGTTGCAGGCCGCCTCCTCCAAAATGATATTTCACCACACTTGTTTAACCAGGATGTTGCTAAATGCTACATCCAGCAAATAAATGAGGGAGTGAATGTTCTTCCGCCCGAAATGATCATCGATCTGTATCTGGCAAGCGATCCCCAGACTGCGCATCTGTGCGGGACGAACAACTCGACTCGAGAAGATCTTCCCGGTGCTAGAATCCGCGTAGCCTATAATCACGAGTTTGCTGATGAGTACCAAGCATTTATAGTCGCCGGAGGAGCATCTACTGTACCGGTCGAATATTACACCGCTGAGTGGACCGCTTTTTCTGGAAGTGCAATCACGCAACGCAGTTTGCCAGTAGGAGCTTCGTTGATAAATGCTGCAAATATACGCTTGCAGAACGGTGCCGATTATTATCTACAGAAAATCATCAAAGGGCATTTAACTGATCGTGAACGCGTTGAGCTTTCAAGGGCATATCGTGATCTCAAGCAGAGCTTTACTGATAACCCGGCAATCAGTGCCATTAATCAAAAGCTCGACGGCGCGAAGGGCGACGTCACCGACAAGACGTTCTCGCTTGGTGTAGACGTCTCACAGCAGGCGGGCTGGGAGTCGGGGCTTATACCGCATCTCGACGAGCTGCCATTCACGATGATTGGCTCGGGAGAGCAGAACGCCATGAAGATTCTCCTCGCAATCACAAGGCGTATTGAGGAATCTCATGCCATCTTGATCGAGGAGCCCGAGAACCACTTGTCGTTCGCTACCCTTAACACTCTGATCAGCAAGATCGAGGATAAGTGCAAAGAGCGCCAGGTGATCATCACCACCCACAGCTCGTATGTCATAAATAAGCTGGGACTCGGGAAACTCGTTCTGCTGCACGATCAACAAGCCGCTAAGATGACTGAGCTCGATGCCGCAACCCAGGACTACTTCATGAAGTTATCCGGTTACGACACGCTACGCCTTGTCCTTGCCCGCGAAACTATCATCGTCGAAGGGCCATCTGACGAGTTGGTTGTGCAGCGCGCATATATGGACACCCATGATGGCCGCCTTCCGATCCACGACGGGATCGATGTGCTTAACGCCAGAGGGCTGTCATCTAAACGGTTCCTTGAAATCGCTGCGCTGTTAGGCAAGCGGGTCCACGTCGTGACTGATAACGACGGCGATCCCGGAGCTGTCGATAAAAAGTTCGAAGATTTTGCAGCATATGGCAACATCACCATCCACCGCAGCGGCGACGCGAATCTGCCAAGCCTTGAGCAGCACCTCCATAGTCTCAATGGTTTAGACAAGATGAATCGGATACTTGGGAGCAGCTTTCCGGACGACGAAAGCATGCTGGATCACATAACAAAAGACCGCAACAAAACCACCTGCGCGCTCGCTATCTTCGGAACGAGTGAGACGGTGGCGATGCCGGAGTACATCCTGAATGCCATCGGATAGTCGAGTAATTCTGGCGGCGGCCGGCTCGAGGAAAACAGAGTCGATCATCCAGGCCGTAGCCAACGCAGATCCTGCCCGCCGTATCCTAATTACCACTTATACCATCGAAAATCTAGCTCAAATATCTGAACGTCTTACAAAAAGATTAGGAACAATCCCGCCGAATGTTATCATAAAAACTTGGTTTACTTTCATGCTTAATGATTGTATTAAGCCCTATCAGAATTTTTTAACCACTACCAATCGAATCCGTTCAATAAATTTTATGACGCGGCCGGGGCGCTATGCACAGAAAGCTAACGTCGATGGTTATTACATTGACTCTGGATCCAACATATATAGTGACAACGCGGCGGACTTTGCCGTTGCCCTGAACGAAGCCTCTAGCGGAAGAGTAATGCGCCGCCTCGAAAGTATCTACGATGACGTCTACGTGGATGAGATTCAGGACCTCGTAGGGTATGACCTCGACCTGCTCGATCTGCTGATCGCAGCTGATGTCTGCCTGACGATGGTAGGTGACCCGCGGCAGAGCACATATACCACGAGCAGAACCCGCAGGCACAGCTCATATCAACGCCTTAACCTCTATAAGTGGTTCGAGGAACGGGAAGCGGCTGGCGAGTTAACAATCGAGTGGCGCAACGAGAGCTTCCGGTGTAACCAACAAATCTGCGATTTTGCTGATGCTCTCTATCCGGACCTTCCCAGGACTACGTCGCGAAATTCTACTTCAACTAGGCACGACGGTATTTTTCAAGTTGCTGCGTCCGAAGTCGTTGAATACGTGGCGACATACCGGCCAGTCGTGTTGCGATACAACGTTAATACCAATACCCTGGGTTGCTCAGCGATCAATATTGGTATATCCAAGGGGCGTACATACGAACGTGTACTGATATTCCCAACCGGCAAGATGAAAAAATATTTGCTCACCCAAAATGTTGCCGATGCCGGTGATATCGCAAAGTTCTATGTTGCGGTCACGCGTGCGCAGTACAGTGTCGCCTTCGTCGTTTAGCAACTGACTCATGTTACGAATAGTGACCGATACCTGAGGTGCCTGGGCGCGGGGCGTGGCAAGACTGAGCCGGCCGTCGCCCGATGACTTACGTAAGTGGAGGAGCCGGTGCGCCTGCCCGGCGCGGATCTGCAATGCGCACCGTCGGGCCGCTCGGAATCATGGTCGTAGTAGTTCTCGAGCAAATTGCAGCTTGATCGGGGCTTCGTAGCAATTCACCGTATGTTGATGAGCATGTCCTTCCACGTCTTCGGCACCTTCGCCCGCACCAAATCCGACTGCCGATACATCTGCCCATCGGGCGCCACATACCTCCCCGTCCCCGGGTCGTAATGCAGCACCGCAACCGAAGGTGACACACCAGAACCGTTGGCGCCAAACGCGCTTGGCGCCGCTGGCACGGCACCCGCATCGGGCGCTGTCGGCGGCCGGTTGAGCGACCCCGGCGCAACCGGCCCCGGCGGTGTCCCAGCCGGCGCCGCCCCCGGCGGCAACGGCGTCCCGTCAACCGGACCGAAAGTCCTGTCCTCGATACCAGCTCGGTCGTCCGGCGGCAAACCCTGCGACAGCAGATTCGGATCCAGCGGATACGGCCCCAGCGCGTGCTGCCTCTCCGCCACCGGCACGTACTCTTTGTCGCTGTTGCAGATTTCGACTGTGGGAGCGCGCTTTCCGGGCTTGGTCATGCAGGGATAGTTGCGCGCGCCGCGCACGGATATCGGCGAGTCCTGCGGCAGCTTGCAATACAGATTGTCCGGAGTGTCGGCCTCACTCACATCAGCCGGCGAGCGCCACTGCGACGGCGGCAGGAACCCGACCGTGCACGCGGGCGGGTCGGCGATGGTCAGCGTGAACCCGCCGACCGCCAGACCCGTCGGGTTGTTGGTCACGCCGTAAGACCCATACGCCGCGACCGACGGGGGGAGCAGCACCAGCAGCTGTTCCAGCGCCGGGTGATAGGTCACGCCGACCTGCCCGATGGTGGACAGGTTCGCCAAGAACACCGGCAGCGTCGGCTTCACCTGATCGAGGAGCCGCGAAACCTCCTGTGCGAAGCCGGGTCCCGTCTGCATCAGCTTCCGAAACTGTGCGTCGTCTTTCACCATCTGGTCGGTGAACCCGGCGAGGTTGTGCGCCCACCGCCGTGTCTGGTCGGAGGTCTGGACCTGCGCATCCAGGAAGGGCCGGCCGTCGTCGACCAGGGCGCGGGTGTGGTCGACCACCGCCGAGGCGTCGTGCGAGAGCCTGGCCGACGAGTCCAGCATGGATTCTAGGTCGTACCCCGACCCGTTGAACGCCGTGAACGTCTCGTCGAGCAGCTGCCCGAGCTTGTCCTTGGGGATGCTCTTAACCAAGGCGCTGAGCTTGTCCAGCATCGGGCCGACCGGCCGCGGGATGCTGGTGTCGCGCGCGGCGATCACCGACCCGTCGCGCAGGTACGGCCCCGACCCCGAGCGCGGCACCAGATCCACGTACTGTTCGCCCACCGCCGACATGCTGCGCACCGCCGCGTGCACATCGGCGGGAATCTTCGGCGAAGTGTCAATCGCCAGTGTGGCTTTCGCCCCGGTGGCGGTCGGGCCGACCGCGGTCACCTTGCCGACCTGCACCCCGCGATAGGTGACATTGCTGAACCGGTACAGCCCACCGGTGTCGGGCAGCTCCAAGGTGACGCTGAGCTTGCCGACCCCCAGCAGCGTCGGCACCTGCATGTACTGGAAGAACATGAACGCCATCGCGACCACCGACGCCAGCGCGAAGATGGTCAGCTGAATCCGGACGAAACGCGTGAGCAGCATCAGCCACCGCCCCGCGTCGGTTGATCCACGGGCGCAATGGCACTCAGATCAGGGGCCACAACAGCGGGAGCAGGCGGGCCCGCCGACGAAGGCCCACCAGGCGCCGGCAAAGGGGCAGCGACGGCGAACCCCAGCGGGTCATACGTGTAGTTGCCATACCAGGGATCACCCGGGGCGGGCACCAGCGGCGCGTCCGGGTCGCCCCAGCGGGTGCCGGCCAGCAGTGTTCTCTTGAGCCGGGGAATGGTCATGTCGATGACGGCGAAAACGTTGAAGTAGTCACCGCGCACCGCGCGGTCGATGAAGTTCTGTGTGAACGGAAAGGTCGGCACGTATCCCAGCACGGTGCTGAGGTCGGGGCCCACGTCGGCCAGCGCCTGGATCGTCGGCTCCAGGTTCTGCAGGTTCTTCACCAGGTCGGCCTGGGTGTCGTTGACGAGCCGGGTGGTGGTGTTGCTGAAGACGCGCAGCTTGTCCAGGGCCGCGGTGATGCGCGGGCGTTCGCGGATCAGCACGTCGAGCGCGGGCGGGATCGTGCGCAGCGCTTGGGTGATCACCTCGCGCTGGGAGGCGAACGTGCCGGCCAGCCGGTTCAACGCATCGATCGACGCCATGATCCGGTCGCGCTGTTGATCGAGCACGCCGACGAACTCGTCGAGGCGCGTCAACAGTTGACGCACGTCGTTCTCGTGGCCGGACAACGCGGCACTGAAGTTATGCACGATGTCGCCGATCTGGCCCAGCCCACCGGAATTGAGCACCACCGACAGCGCCGAAAGCGTCTGCTCGGTCGACGGATACGACGACGAGCGGTCCAGCGGAATCGTGGCCCCGGGCTGCAGCCGCCCCCGCGCGGGCTCGCCCAGCGGTCGATTGAGCTCCACATGCATCGACCCCAACAGGCTGGTCTGCCCGACGGCGGCCACCGCGTTGCCGGGGACCACGACCTCGGGCTTGACCGAGACCTCGACGTCGGCGTGATCACCCTTGACCCGCATCTTGCCGACACTGCCCACGATGACGTCGCCCATCATCACCGGCGAATTCGATTCCAGCGTGCCGATATTGGCGATCTCGACGTGATAGACGTTCGCGTGCGGGCCGCGTCCCACCGCGCCGGGCAGCGGCAGCGAGTTCACGCCCTGAAACGCGCAACCGCCCACCGCGAAACACGCCACAAGCAGCCCGAGACGCTTGATCACGGCGCCCCCAGGCCGGCCGCCGCCGGCTGATCGCTCGGCGCCGGCCGGCCATGGTCGGGCAGCAGCAGGTCCTCCACGCTGTGCGGCGTCGAGTCACCGTTGATGCCCGTATAGGCCGACACCGCCGGCGGGGACTCGGGGGGAATCGGCGACGGCCCTTCGCCGTCCGGCGCCAAACGCGGTTCGGCGTAAATGATTTTCCCGGGCGTGGCGATCTGCTGCAGGATGATGTTCGTCGGGATGGGCAGGTAATTGAAGTTCGCGGTCCGCATCCCCGGGCCGCCGTACTCCGCGCACAGCTTCCCCGATTCCGTCGCGGTGACGTTCGCGACCGCCCCGATCGCGTCGCACAGGAAATGCACCGGGTTGGAGAAGTTGTTGATGATGAAGCTGCCCATGGCACCGGGCGTGTTGGGGTTATAGATGTTGTAGCCGTTGGAAAACGCGGTCGGCGCGGCATGCAGGATGTTCTCCACATCCATCCGGTGATCGACCAGAACCTGAGTGACATTGGTCAGCCGCTGGATCTGCTCGGCGGTCTTGTCCCGGGTTCCGGCGACGAAGCGCTGCACCTCACCGACGGCCACCGACAGGTTGGACAGCGCCGCATCCAGATCCGAGCGGCTGTCGTCGAGCACGGTGCTCAGCGTCGTCAACCGGTTCTGGAACTGCACGATCTGCTGATTGCTGTCGCGCAGGGCGGTGACGAAATTCTGCAGGTTCTTGATGATGTCGACGATGTTGCCGCTGCCGTTGGCCAGAATCCGGCTGATCCCGGACAACTGCGCGAGGGTCTGGCGCAACTTCTCGCCGTTGCCGTCCAGGGCGTTCGCGGCGGTCGTGATGAACCGGCTGGCCGACGTCGACGACACGTCAGCGGCCGGGCCCAGATCGGTTGCCAGGCGGGTCAATTGCTCGGTGACCTGGTCCCACTCGACGGGAATCGCCGTCCGGTCGGTGTCAATCACCGCCCCGTCGGCCATCTTCGGTCCGCCGCCCCGGTGATAGGCGGGGGTGAGCTGCACGTAGCGGGCCGCCACCAGGTTTTGCGCGACGATGATCGCCTTGGCGTCGGCCGGGACCGACACGTGGCGGTCGACGTGCAAGACCAGCTTGGCCCGGCTGGGCTGCGGTTGCACGGAGGCCACCGTGCCGACCTTGACGCCGGACACCCGGATTTGGTCGCCGGCATAGATCCCGGTCGCCGACGGAAAGTAGGCGGTGATCGTCAGCGGACGAAAGAACTTCTCCCGCACCAGGAATCCGCTCGCGGCCACGAACACGCCGACTAATAGCGCGGCGATGAGGCGGCGCGCGGTCATCGCGAACCACCCGGGATGGCGTTGTGCGGCCAGGGGAACAGCGCCCGCGGCATGTTCGGGTCGTTGCGGCGGAACCCCCAGTAGTAGTCGAAGAACGGCTGAATCAGCTCGGGGATCGCCAGGTTGGGCACAAAGGCGTTGTAGTAGAAGCCGTTGGACACCGACTCGCCCGAGGTGATCTCGAACTTCTTCAGGCCCGGCAGCGCCTTGGACAGGTTCTCGCGGTTCTTTTCCAGCATGGCCGCAACGGAATTCAGCCGGTCCAGGGTCGGCTTGAGCTTGGCCTCGTTGTCGGCCACCAGCCCGGTCAGCTGCTTGGCGACCGCCGAGACGTTGGCCAGCAGCACGCTGATCGCGTCGCGCCGGTGGACCAACGTTTCGAGCAGCACGTTGCCGTCCAGGATCAGCGAGTTCACCCCCTGGCTGCGCTCGGAGAGGATGCCGGTGACGTTGTTGGCGCTCGTGAGCAGCGCGTCCAAAGTTTCGCCGCGGCTGTTGATCGCCCGCGACAGCCGGGTCAGCCCGTCGAACGTCGGGCCCAGCTGCGGGGCGATTTGGTCGATGGTCGCCGAGAGCGCGTCCAGCGATTGGTTGAGCGTGTCGGTGCTCGTGGTCGCCAGGTTGGTGGTCGCCTCCGAGACGGCCTCGGTCAGCGAATATGGCGACGACGTCCGCGACAACGGAATGACCTCCGACGGACGCAGCAGGCCGGTGCCGGCCGACTCCAGGGTCAGCACCCGCGCGCCCAGCAGCGAGCCGGTGCGGATGTGCGCGGTGGTCAGCGGCCCGAGCCGCACCTTGCCGTTGACGCCGAAATTGACCACGGCGTTGCCGTCGTCGTCCAGCGAAACCGCGGACACCAGGCCGACATTGACGCCGGAGACCAGCACCTTGTTTCCGGGCTCGAGCCCGCCGGCCTCGGAGAACAACGCCTGGTAACGGATCGTCGTCGCCCAGGACACCAGCCGGTCGGGCGCCAGCCCGACGGAGACCACCAGCAGGATCAGTACCGTCCCGATGAAGCCTGCGCGAATGAGGTTTGCGCCACGGTATTTCAGCATCAGGGCTCCGCGCACCTTCCCTCGGTCTGCTTCAGCCACGGGTAGACCGCCGTGCGGCCCTGCAGATCGGTGACGCGGAACGTGAGCCCGCAGATGTAGTAGTTGACGAAGCTGCCGTAGGCCCCGGTGCGGGCGAGCTTGCGAAAGTTGTGGGGTGCCCGCTGCAGCGCGTCGTCGAGGCGCCCCTTGCCCTGCTCGAGTAGGGGAGCCAGGCGGTTGAGCTGATCGACCGTGCCGGTCAGCGGCGGGCGCGCGGCGCTGAGCAGGTCGGTAACCGACGCGGTGCCGGTGGCCAGCGCCTGGATGGCATCCCCGATCGGATCGCGTTCCTGCGCAAGCTCACCGACGAGGCGCTGCAGGCGTTCGATCGCGCCGGAGAACTGGCCGCCCTGGTCGGCGAGGGTGCGCACCACGGTGTTGAGGTTGTCGATCAGGCTCTCGATGGCCTTGTTCTTTTCGGCGACATCGCTGGAGAACGACGACGTCTTCGCCAGCAGCGACTGCAGCGTCTGGCCCTGGCCCTGGAACACCTGCAGCAGCGCGGCGGCCAGCGCGTTGACGTCGCGCGGATTGAGGCCCCGGATAACCGGTTTCAGCCCGCCGAGTAGCAGGTCGAGGTCCAGCGAGGGCATCGTGCGGTCGATGGAGATCTGCGAGCCCGCCGGCAGTACCCGCATCGATCCGGGCCCGATGATGAGTTCGAGGTAGCGATCGCCCACCAGGTTGAGGTAACGCACGGCCGCGCGCGTGCCGGTGGTGAGCGCGACGCCCTCGTCGGCGTCGAAGTCCACCAGCACCTTGTTGTCCGGCTGCAGCGCGACGGCGTTGACCGTGCCGACCCGAATCCCGGCCACCCGCACTGAATCTCCGGTCTTCAGCTGCGAGGCGTCGATGAAGATGGCCGAGTACCGGTGGGTGGGGCCGTTGCGGAACTGGCCGAAGATGAAGAACAGACAGGTCGTCAGCGTCAGCATCACGGCGGCGAAGATGCCGAACTTCACCAGGATGCGGCCGGTGCCGGTCATCCCGGTTGGCCGATCTGTGCGGTGTTGCGGGGCGGTCCGTCGAGGGGGCCGTAGAGGAACTGCTTGAGCCCGTCGGAGTTCAGCAGGATGCCCTGTTGCCCGTATTGCCACGGGTTGGCGCCGATGTCGGCGACGTCAAACGGCGGGAAAGTGTTGTAGGCCACCGGCAATTCGTGCTCACACTGCGAGCCGCCGCGGGCGGCCACCTTCGGCAGGTTCTTGGGGTAGCGGTAGCGCTCGGCGCCCAGCGTGATGCCCCCCAACACCTCGAGCCCCGGCACCGGGGTGGGCGGCTGCAGGGCCAGTGGGAACATTCCCTTGAGCGAACACGTCAGCGCCTGGTGGTACTCGTTGGTGAGGTCGGTCGTCGGCACCAGCAGATGGGTTACCTGCGCGAGCTTTTCGCGATTGGCGCCCAGGACGTCGTTGCCCAGGTCGGCCAGGCCGATCGAACTGATCAACAGCGCGTCGAGGTTCTGCTGTTCGTCGACCAGGGTCTGGCTGACGCGCGTCGTGCGGTCCGCGACGGTGATCAGGTCGGGCGCGGCGTCGGCGTAGGCGGCCGACACGTCGGCGGTGGCCTCGATGTCGTGGCTCAGGGTGGGCAGGCTCGGCTCGATCTTGCCGAGAAACGCGTTGAGATCACTGAACAATTGGCCGAGCCGGGCGCCGCGGCCGTTGAGCGCCGTGGCCATCGCGCCGAGCGTCTCGTTCAGTTTGGCCGGATCGACTTTCGCCAGTACCGCGGTGAGTTGTTGGAATACCGAGTTGATTTCGACGGTGACCCGCCCCGCGTCGAGCACCTGCCCCGCGCGCAGGCGCTGCGGCGACGGACTCTGCGGGGGAATCAGCTGGATGAACTTGGCGCCGAACGCCGTCGTCGCCACGATGTTGACGAGGACGTTGGCCGGGATGAGCTGCAGCCGCGACGGCTCGAGCGCCAGCCGAATGACCGCCTGCCCGTCGGGCGAATCCTGAATGGAGGCGACGCTGCCCACCGGCGCGCCGTGCAGCTTGACCTTGGCGCCCGGGTTCATCATCAACCCCGCGCGGCCGGCCATCACGGTCACCGGCACCGTGGTGGTGAAGCCGCCGCGGAACTGCGTGACCGCCAAGGCGACGATCGCGACGGCGACGACGACCGTCACCAATCCCGCGACCGGGCGTGCGTAGATGTGGCGAAACGTGGCGCGGGGGTCGGCGGTCGCCGGCGGGAGGGGCGAAGGAGCTGGGAGCCCCGCCGGCACGGCCTGGATTCGTCTGGTCACCTAGGCCCCTTCGCCGAAGCAAGGGCCCGGGCGGACGCGCCAGATCGCCGGTGCGGCAAGGGAAGTCGCATGGCCATGCCGGCTACAGACCCCCATAACGCTGTCCCGATCCATCGTCATTCCAAGCCAACCGGTCCGCGGTGTGATACAAATCTCACGTAGTAGCGAGCAGAACGATACATCCGCATTACTAGAACTTCAATACTGGTCAGCACGAGAGTGTCGTTCTACGCTGGCCACGGCTGAAGCGTCACCGGAGGAGCGATGTGACCGGTATCCGAGTGGTCGCGCCCGAGTTGGCGCGCCGCTACGAGGAGCGGGGCTGGTGGACCCCGGACACGCTCGGGGACCTGCTGGCCCGCGGCCTCAAAGACAACCAGGACACCACCTTTCGCGTCCACTCGGCGGTGCGCCCGTTCACCGGCACGTTCGGTGACGTCGAACTGATGGCCCGCCGGCTCGCGGCCGGCCTGCGAGCGCGCGGCGTCGGCCCCGGCGACGTGGTCGCGTTCCAGCTGCCCAACTGGGTGGAGGCTGCGGCCACGTTCTGGGCGTCGGCGTTCCTGTCCGCCGTCGTCGTCCCGATCGTCCACTTCTACGGGCCCAAGGAATTGCGCTACATCCTGTCCACGGTCCGGCCGCGGGCCTTCATCACCGCCGAAGGATTCGGGCGGATGACCTACGCGCCCGAGGTCTGCGCCGACGTGCCGATCGTCGCGCTGGTGGGTGAAGGCTTTGACGAACTGCTGGCCGACGAACCGATGGAGGGCACGCTGGCCGCCGACCCCGCCGGCCCGGCGGTGATCGCGTTCACGTCGGGCACGACCAGCGACCCCAAGGGCGTGATCCACAGCCATCAGAGTTTGGGTTTCGAAACGCGCCAGCTGCTGGAGAATTACGCACCGGGCCGCGCCCGCCAACTCACCGCGCTGCCCGTCGGCCATTTCATCGGCATGCTCGGCGCGTTCCTGATCCCCGTCCTCGACGGCGCGCCGATCGACCTTACCGACGTGTGGGACCCGGACAAGGCGATCGACCTGATGGACACCGACGGCGTCGCGCTCGGCGGGGGACCGCCGTACTTCGTCACCAGCCTGCTCGACCATCCCCGGTTCACCGATGAGCACCTGCGCTACATCACCCACATCGGCCTCGGCGGATCCACCGTCCCGGCCGCCGTCACCCGGCGCCTGGCCGATCTCGGGATCGTCGTCACCCGCTCCTACGGCAGCTCCGAACATCCGTCGATCACCGGTTCGCATTTCACCGCACCCGAGGACAAGCGGCTCTTCACCGACGGCAAGGCACGCACCGGCGTCGAGGTACGGCTGGCCGACGACGGCGAAATCCTTTCTCGCGGACCGGATTTATTCATCGGCTACACCGATCCCGCGCTGACCGCCCGCGCGTTCGACTCCGACGGCTGGTACCACACCGGCGACATCGCGGTCATGGACGACGACGGTTATCTGACCATCACCGACCGCAAGTCCGACATCATCATCCGCGGCGGCGAGAACATCAGCGCGCTGGAGGTCGAGGAGGTACTGCTCGGCATGCCCGCGGTCGCCGAGGCGGTCGTGGTCTCCGCCCCGGATGCGCGCCTCGGTGAGCACGCCGCGGCGGTGCTGCGCATCAAGACCGGGCAGCTCATGCCGACCCTGGGCGAGGTCCGCGACCACTTCGAGCGCGCCGGGGTGGCCAAGCAGAAATGGCCCGAATCGCTGCACCAGGTCGACGACTATCCGCGCACCGCCAGCGGCAAGGTGCAGAAGTACGTTGTCCGCCAAAGCATTCGGGACAGGGCGTAGCGCTGGGCGCCTCGACCCGCCACAAATTGAGAGTTGAACTTCTGGCCAAAGAAGAATATCGTTCTACCGTCACCTGATATTTAGGAGTTGACGTGGCGATAGTCGCGGAGCGGCGGACCTTTGTCGCGGGCAGTTGGGTCACCGGTGACGACGTAGTCAGCGTCGAAAATCCCGCCGACGAGACTCACGTCGCCGACATCACCGCGACACCGCTGGCCGAGGTGCGTCGCGCGATCGCCGAGGCGCGCCGCAGCTTCGACGACGGCGTCTGGGCCGACGCGGCACCGAGCGAGCGGGCACGCGTGCTGCACGCGTTCGTCGACCACGTCGAATCCGCCCGCGACACGCTGGTTCCCACGCTGGTCGCCGAGGCCGGGCAATCGACGTTCTTCGCCGAGATGACGCAATTGCGGGCCGGGGCCGCCATCGCCCGCCAAACGATCGACCTCTACCTGTCGATGGCCCACGAGGAAGCCAGCCCGGTACCCGTCGACGACCTGGTGCGCGGCCGGGTCGCTTTGAGCGTTCGCCGCCACGAACCCGTCGGCGTGGTCGCCGCCATCACGCCGTACAACGCGGCGCTGATCATGGGCTTCCAGAAGCTGATTCCCGCACTCATGGCCGGCAATTCGGTGATCCTGCGGCCCAGCCCGCTCACGCCGATCTCGTCGCTGATCTTCGGTGCGGCCGCCGACGCGGCCGGCCTGCCGCCCGGCGTGCTCAGCGTCGTCGTCGAATCCGGCATCGCCGGGGCGGAGCTGCTCACCAGCGACCCGGGCGTCGACATGGTGTCGTTCACCGGCTCGACGATCGCGGGCCGCAAGATCCTGGCGCAGGCGGCGCCGACCGTCAAACGGGTCTCGCTGGAACTCGGCGGCAAGTCGGCGCAGATCTACCTGCCCGACGCCGTGCACCGCGCCGCCGGCGGCGCGATGATCGTGGTCCTGTCCACCGCCGGCCAGGCCTGCGTCGCCGCGACGAGAATGCTTGTGCCGCAGGACAAGAAAGGCGAGGTGCTCGACGCGGTGAGTGGCGCCTACGGGTCGATCAAGGTGGGGCCGCCCAGCGACGAATCGGCCATGATGGGACCGGTCATCAGCGCCGCCCAGCGCGACAAATGCGAGCAGTACGTGAAGCTGGCCGAAGAACACGGCGGCAAGGTGTTCTGCGGCGGCGGACGCCCGGCGGGCCTGGACCGCGGCTACTTCTTCGAGCCCACCGTGCTCGACCTGCCCAGCAACGCCAATCCCGCTGCGCAGGAAGAGATCTTCGGCCCGATCATCGGCGTGCTGGGCTACCGCGACCTCGACGACGCCGTCGCGATCGCCAACGACAGCATCTACGGCCTGTCCGGCCAGGTGTACGGGAGCGACACGACCGCGGCCCTGCAGGTGGCGCGCCGGCTGCGCACCGGCGCGGTCAACGTCAACACCAGCGTCTTCTCCGCCTACGCCCCGAGCGGGGGCTACAAGCAAAGCGGGCTGGGCCGCGAACGAGGCCCGGACGGCATCCGCGAATTCCAGGAGGTCAAGCACATGTCGATCGGAGAGTTGAAGTGAGCGAATACGACCTGAACTGGCTGATCTCGGTCGACGACCACATCCTCGAACCGCCCAACCTGTGGGTCGACCGGGTGGCCGCCAAGGATCGCGACCGCGCCCCGCACATGGAGAAGGACGACCACGGCATCGACAACTGGGTCTACGACGGCAAGCGCTACCCGAACTCGGGCCTGAGCGCCGTCGTCGGAAAGTCGAAGGAAGAGTTCAGCCCCGAGCCGCTGTCGTATTCGGAGATGCGGCCGGGCTGCTACGACGCCAAGGCCCGCGTCGAGGACATGGACCGCTCGGGTGTGCTCGCCTCGCTGTGCTTTCCGACGATCACCCGCTTCTGCGGACAGTTGTTCATGGAGGCCAGCGACCGCGAATTCGGCTTCGAATGCCTGCAGCACTACAACGACTGGCTCGTCGAGGAGTGGTGTGGCGCCGCGCCCGGCCGCTACATCCCGCTCATGCTGATCCCGATGTGGGACCCCAAGCTCGCCGCCAAGGAGATGGAGCGGATGGCGGCCAAGGGCGTGACGACGTTCGCGTTCTCCGAGAACCCGGAACCGTTGGGGCTGCCCACGATTCACGATGCCGACGGCTACTGGGAGCCGGTCATGGCGGCGGCCAACGAGCTGCACATGGTGGCCAGCATGCACGTCGGTTCGTCCTCGACGCTGCCCAAGATCTGCGCGGACGCACCGTTCATGGCCAACCTCACCTGGGGCGCCTCGCGCACGTCGGGCACCATGCTGTCCTGGTTGTTCAGCGGGATGTTCCAGCGCTACCCCAACCTGAAGATCGCGCTGTCCGAGGGTGAGGTCGGCTGGATGCCCTACTTTTTGGAGCGCGCCGAACAGGTGCTGGACAAGCAGCGGTACTGGGTGATGCGCGGCGCGAAGTTCGACACCCATGCGGGCGCGGGCAAGGCGATCGACCTCGACACGCTCGACATCCGCGAGACGTTCCGCAACCACATCTACGGCTGCATCATCGAAGACCGCCACGCGGTAAGGAGTCTGGACGAACTCGGCGAGGACAACATCATGTGCGAGACCGACTACCCGCACTCGGACTCCACCTGGCCCGACTGCATCAACGTCGCCCGCAACACCATGAAGGACCTTCCCGAGGACGTGCAGTACAAGCTGCTGCGCGGCAACGCCGAACGCCTGTACCGGTTCACCCCGGCCGAGCCCCCCGTCCTCGCGAGCGCCTGATGGCCGGAGTGCTCGACGGCAAGAGCGCCATCGTCACCGGCGCCGGCTCCGGAGTCGGCCGGGTATCGGCGCTGCGGTTCGCCGAGGAGGGCGCCCGCGTGGTGGCGGCCGACATCGAACTCGACCATGCGAAAGACACTGTGCGCCGGATCGAATCGGCGGGCGGTACCGCGATCGCCGTGGGCGTCGACGTCGCCGACGAGCAGCAGGTCCAGGCGATGATCGCGGCGGCCGTCGACCAGTACGGGCGCCTCGACATCCTGTTCAACAACGTCGGCATCCCGACGCCGCGCCTCGGGATGATCTTCGAGGACCACACCCTCGAGGACTTCAACCGCCTGGTCGCGGTCAACCTCGGCGGGGTGTTCCTCGGCACCAAGTACGCGGTGCTGCGGTTCAAGGAGCAGGGTTCCGGAGGGGTCATCCTCAACACCGCGTCGGTGGCCGGCCTGGTCGGCTGGGGCGGCTCGGTGTACGGCGCCACCAAGGGCGGGGTCATCCAGCTCACCCGGGCCGTCGCAATCGAGGCCGCCCCCTTCGGGATTCGCGTCAACGCGATCTGCCCGGCCGCCATGCCGCTGACCGGTTTCATGGCGGCGGGCGGGCTTCAGGTCGACGCGGAGCAGCAGGCGGCGATCGCCGAATCGGTCGGCGGGCAGCATCCGCTCGGGCGCGCCATCACCGCCGAGGATTGCGCCGAGGCCGCGCTGTATCTGGTATCCGACGCGTCGCGCAACGTCACCGGGGTGGCGCTGCCCGTCGACGGCGGGTTCGTGGCGAAATGACCAGTCAGGTTGGGGGGCCCGCCTTAGACCGCGATCGACTGCGGGAACTGTTCGACCTGCGCAGCTCCTACAACGCCTGGGCCGGTGGCGCTTACGAGGACGATCCCTATCCGGTGTGGCACCGCCTGCGCCAGGAGGGCCCGGTGCTGCCCGGCATCCTGCACGAGCTGACCGGCAGCACCGACACGATGTTCTTCCACGGGCTGCCCTACCCCGACAGCCCGCATTTCACGGTGTTCGACTACGACACCTGCATGGTCGTCTACCGCAACCCGGAGGTGTTCGCCTCGTCCCCGAATCCGGTCGACCTCGAGAACGGCCCGCTCGGTTTGACCAACAGCATGCTGTCGATGAACGGTGCGCAGCACAAGAGATATCGCGCGCTGGTGCAACCGTCGTTCCTGCCGGCGAACAGCAAGTGGTGGATTGACAATTGGATCACCGAGACCGTGGACCTGCTCGTCGACGGCCTCGTCCACGACGGGCGCGCCGAACTCAACGTCGACTTCTGCGCGGCCATCCCCGTGCTCACCATCACCGGCAGTTTCGGGGTGCCCGTCGAGCAGGCGCTGGACATCCGGGAGGCGCTGGCACGGGACCCGCAGAAGGTGGTCGATCTGCTCATGCCGGTCATCGCCGCGCGCCGCGAGGAGCCCCGGGACGACCTGATCAGCATCCTCGTCCAAGCCGAGCTGACCGACGAGAACGGCGTCACCGACCGGCTCACCGATCGCGAAATCGATTCCTTCGTGCTGCTTTTGCTCGGCGCGGGCTCGGGCACCACGTGGAAGCAGATGGGCACCACGCTGACCACGCTGTTGCAGCGCCCCGAACTCCTCGAGGCGGTGCGCGCCGACCGGACCCTGCTGCGCCCCGCCATCGAGGAGGCGATCCGGTGGATGCCGACCGATCCGATGTTCTCCCGCTGGGTCATGGCCGACACCGAACTGGCCGGCGTGGCGATCCCCGCCGGATCGGTCGTGCATCTCGCGCTCGGCGCCGCCAACAGGGACCCCGCGCGGTGGAACCGCCCCGACGAGTACGACATCACCCGAAAGTTCAAGCCGTCGTTGGGTTTCGGGCAGGGAGCGCACATCTGCCTCGGCATGCACGTGGCCCGCGCCGAGATGACCATCGCGATCTCGGCGCTGCTCGACCGGCTGCCCAACCTGCGTCTGGACCCCGACGCCGAACCGCCCCGCTTCGTCGGGATGTACGAGCGCGGCGCCACGGCCATCCCGGTGGTGTTCGATGTCTGATTACACCCAGCCCGACCTCACCCTGCTCGGCGAGGACCACATCCGCGCGTATCGGGACAGCGGCGGCGAGGTCGGCTACATCTGGAACGGGGTCCCGACGCTGCTGCTCACGACGACCGGTCGCCGCACCGGCCAACGACGCACCTCGGCGCTGATCTTCGGCCGCGACGGCGACGACTATCTGGTGGTGGCCTCGATGGGCGGCGCGCCCATCCACCCGTCGTGGTATTTGAATCTGCGAGCCAATCCCGCCGCCGGCATTCAGGTCAAGGCCGACGAACTCGCGGTCGTGGCGCGCACCGCGACGGCCGACGAGAAGCCACGGCTGTGGAAGATCATGACCGAGCAATGGCCCAACTACGACGTCTACCAGTCACGCACCGAGCGCGACATTCCCGTCGTTGTCCTCACACCGGCATGAGCACGGCTAGCATTTCTTCGGTGTCACGTGCTGAAGAACGGGCCGCGGAGCGGTCGGCGGCGGTGCAGCGTTCGCGCGAGCGCATCGCCAACCAAGTCAGGCTGATGCTCGACGCCGCCCTGCGGCTGATTCGGGAAAAGGGCGACAGCTTCACCACCCAGGAGCTGGTCAAAGAGGCCGGCGTCGCGCTGCAGACCTTCTACCGCTATTTCGCCACCAAGGACGAACTGCTGCTGGCGGTGATCGCCGACGCGATGACCGACGCGTGCGGTCGCTGGGCGGAGGCCGCTCGGGACCTGCCCGACCCGGTCGCGCGGCTGCGTTTCTACGTCACGGCGGTCATCGAGGTGCTCGACAGCGAGGGCGGCGACGGCGGCACCGCGAAGTTCGTCGTCTCGACGCACTGGCGGCTGCACCGCATCTTCCCCGACGAGCTCGCCGAGGCCGAGAAGCCGTTCGTGGATCTGCTCCTCGGCGAGATCAACGCGGGCATCGAGGCCGGGCTGCTGGCGCCGGCGGACCCGGAATGGGCCGCGTGGTTCGTCGCCGAACTGGTTCGGTCGGTGTACCACTACTACGCCTACGCACCGCGGCAGGTCGACGTCAAAGAGCAACTGTGGCAGTTCTGCCTGACCGCATTGGGTGGGACGACACGCAAATCGCGCGGTAGCCGATCGAAATAGAGGTACGCCATGCCCCATGCGAAACCCGACGAACTGCCCAGCGGCGGAGGGGGTCGGTGGCCGTTGGCCGGCGACAACTTCCGGTCGGTGCAGTGGGGCGACATGGAGGTCGGCTACACGACCACCGGGCCGCTGGATTGCACGGCGCTCTACCAGGTCGGCGGGCTTCCCGGCGGCGTATGCCCCTGTCCGCATTACGGATTCATCTTCGAAGGGACGATCCGCGCGACCTATCCGAACACCGACTGGCCGGACGAGACGGCGACCGCCGGTGAGGTGTATTTCTTTCCGGCCGGCCACATCCTGATCTACCCCGAACGCACCCGGGCCCTGGAATTGAACCCCGCGTTCGCGCTGCAGCAGTGCATGGACGCGATGCAGCGGGCCGGGCAGTCATGAGGACCTCGCCTGCGACACCGGCCACTGGGCGGAAGGCATATGTCGAATTGCCCACCTTGCAGCGACAACTCAGGCGCGTCCGTGGTTGTCGCTGAGAGGAGGGCGAATGCCCTTGCGCCTCTAGCCAGTGGCGGATGTGACCACCGCGACGCGTCGGGCTACATGCGGGACAGCGCGAACGGATACGTTTGCGTTCCGGGGGCTCCGTCGCAGCCCGCGGCGAACGAGGACTCGAGCGATCCGGCCAGCGTGACGGCGTCCCAGGTGTAGACGTCATGGGTGGGAATCGTTGGGCCGTAGTAGATGTCGCCGCACCGGAGGCCGTCCGGAACGTCGACGGCCAACGTGTACCGCCCGTCGGCCAGGTGCGCGTCGCCGGTGTAGGGGAAGGCCTTGGCCACCGGCCTGGCGAGCGCGTTCACATGCACACACCCGCCGCCGGGGCATGCGGTGATCGCCCACACCCAGGTGTGAAAGTCGTATCGGCCCTCGATCTGAAGGTCGTAGTTGCCGAACGGCATCGCGGCCCGCGCGACGGGGGCGGCGACGACGGCCAGCAACCCGAGGAGCGCCGGAATCTTGCATGCGAACACTTTGAATCCCATGACGCTCCTCATTGTTCGAGTCCCCAATTTTACTTGGACAACGGCGTTTTCGATAGATGGTTGCTGACGTGATCCGCCTGCTGGAGATTTCAATCGGCGCAGGCGTTCCCGAGACCAGCGCCACCCGCCCGCCGTCCGCGTTCGACGACGACCTCCCGGAATTCTCCGAGGACTACACGGAGGTCGAATATCTGCTCGCGGGCACCGCCAATCGCTACACCGGACCCGCGATCGGACCTGCGACGGTAATCAGCGGCGGACACCGCTACGTCACCCGAGTGCTGGCCCGCTACCCGAGCGACCCGGATCGCTTCAGCGGCCGGGTGCTCGTCGAACCGTTCAACACCACCTACGGGGTCGACCGCGACGCGCTGTGGTTGCACGCCGCCAGCCTGCTGCAGGCGCAGGGCGACGCGTGGATCGGCATCACCGAACGCGCCACGTCGGCAACGCAACTCAAAGGCTACGACCCCCGGCGCTACGCCGACGTCGAGATCGGTTCCAACGACCTCGCCTGGGACCTGCTGCGCGCGATCGGGACGGTGCTCAAAGAGGGCGGCGAGCACAGCCCGTTGCGCCACCTGCCGGTCCGGCACGTCTATCTCGGCGGCTACTCCCAAAGCGGCGTCGACACCGCCACTTTCGCGGCGGCGTTCGGCGCGCTCGGCCGCCCCGCCTACGACGGCTTCTTCCCGGCCTGCCACGCCGCGAGCCTGACGCCCCTGGCCGTGGGCGATGGCCTGCCGCGCTTCGAGTACGCTCCGATCCGCGCGGCTGGGGCTCCGGTCGTCGAAATCCAACCCCAAAGCGACGTCGAAGGATTCGACGCGGACGGGTTCGTCAACCCCGGCAGCGCCTCGGTGCGCCGCGAGGACGCCGACGATCCGGGGGACCGCTTCCGGCTCTACGAAATCGCGGGCGCGCCGCACGCCGCAAAGATTCCCGGCTGCGACGGGGACGGGTCGAGCTTTCCGATGTCCGCCTTTGTCCGCGCCGCGCTGCGCAACCTGTTCCGGTGGGCCGAAGACGACATCACGCCACCCAGGGCGCCGCGCATCGCGCTGAGCATTGACGGCCAGGTGGCCGAGGCGGCCGTCGACCGGTTCGGCAACGCGATCGGCGGCGTGCCGTCACCGTTCCTCGACGCGCCGCTCGCGCGCTACGAGGCGCACTCGACACCCGGACCACTGTGCAAGCTCGCCGGCCGCGAGGTGCCCCTGCCTCACGAGGTGCTCGCCGAGCGCTACGGCGACCTGCAGACCTACCTCACCGAATTCACGATCAGCCTCGACGCCACCATCCGGGCCGGCTATCTCGTCGAGCAAGACCGCGCGGAACTGCTGAAAGACCAGACCGCCAAGGCACATACGGCCTTCGCCCGGATGGCCGCGCCGGCATGAGCGTGGCGACCGTGCCCGTGCCGGACACCCTCGAGCAGGCGCTGTCCGCCGAATGGCTCACCGCGGCATTGGGCATCGAGATACGCGACGTGGCACCCGGGCCGGTCGTCGATCGGATCTCCACCAACGCACGATTCACCATTCGAGCCGCCGACGGCCGCTCACGCGGTCTCTGCGTCAAGGGCTACTTCAACGACATCGGCCGGGCCGCCCGCTACGTCGGGGCTCCAGAGGCCTACTTCTATCGCGAGCTGGCGGCCGCCACCGGCGTGCGCACCCTGCACAGCGTCTACGCCGACATCGACCCGCACACCCACCACGGCGTCGTCATCACCGACGACGTTGTGGCGCAGGGCGCGACGTTCCTCGACGGCAACAGCCCGTACACGCCCGACCACACCGCGCAGACCCTCACCGAGTTCGCCCGCCTGCACGCCGCGACCTGGGAATCGCACCGCTGCGCCGAGGTGCCATGGCTGGCGCCGCGGCTGGGGCGCGCCCTGGAGGTGTGGGGGCTACAGACCACCCTCGACATCATCGGCCGCAACCTGAACGGCCCCAACGGGCAGCGGGTTCCCGCCGAGGTGCGCGACCCGCAACGCCTCGTCGACGCCTACCGCGACCTGGTCACGACCGACGCGGGACCCTGGTGCGTGATCCACGGGGACGCCCACGTGGGCAACGTCTTTCTCGACGCGCGCGGCGCCGGATGCCTGGTCGACTGGCAGCTCGTCCAGCGCGGCGGCTGGTACCTCGACGTCGGCTACCACATCGCCTCGACCCTGACCGTCGACGAACGCCGGCGCACCGAGCGAGACCTGTTGCGGCACTACCTCGATGCGCTCGCCTCGCACGGCGTCACGCCGCCGCCCTGGGATGACGCCCGGCGGGCCATCGCTTTCGGCATGGTGCACGGATTCTATCTGTGGGGCATCACCACCAAGGTGCAGCCGGCGATCATCGCCACCCTGCTGCACCGGCTCGGCACCGCGGTGGCCGACCACGAGGCTTTGAGGAGGTAATCAATGGACGCTTTCGAGGGGCTGCGCGTCGTCGAGTTGGCGCAATGGGTCTTCGTCCCGGTGGCCGGCGCGCTGCTGGGCGACTGGGGCGCGGACGTCGTCCGCATCGAACGCCTCGAGGGCGACCCCTACCGGGGGCTGGCGACCCAGGGCATCGGCACCGACCGCGACGGCGTGAATCTGTCGATGGCCCTGGCCAATCGCGGGAAGCGGTCGATCGCCCTGGACCTGCGCCAGGACGCCGGGATGGCCGTGCTGCACGAATTGCTGGCCACCGCGGACGTCTTCCTCACCAGCCTGCGTCCCGGCGCGCTGGCCCGCCTCGGGCTGGACGCCGACACGCTGCGCGCCCGGTACCCGCGTCTGATCTACGCCCGGGGCCACGGCTTCGGGACGCGCGGCCCGGACGCCAACCAGCCCGGCTACGACAGCTCGGCGTTCTGGGCGCGCGGGGGAGTGGGCCACATCCTGACCCCGCCCGAACGCGACTACCCGATCAGCCAGCGCGGCGCGATGGGCGACCGAAACGGCGCCATGGCACTGGCTTTCGGTATCGCCGCCGCGTTGCTCCAGCGTTCGAACACCGGCACCGGCTCCGTCGTCGACGTCTCGCTGTTGGCCACCGCCATGTGGATGCTGTCCTCGGATCTGCTCGCGGTGCTCAACGGCGGCGAGGCCGGACCCGTGGGCGGCCGTGGCCCACAGGTCAACCCGCTCACCGGCAACTACCGAACCAAAGATGGCCGCCACATCCAGCTGATGTTCCTGCAGGGCGACCGCTACTGGGCCGAGTTCTGCCGCCTGGTCGGCCGCGACGACCTGATCGAGGATCCGCGCTTCGCCGACATGGCCGCCCGGCGCGCCAACTGCGCAGCCTGCGTCGAGGAGCTGGACGGCGTGTTCGCCCGCCACACCCTCGCCGAATGGAAGGAGCTGCTGGCCAAGCTCGACGCCCCTTGGGCCCCAGTGCAATCCGTGACCGAGGTGATCGAGGACCCACAGGTGATCGCAAACGGCTACGTGGGGGAGGTGCGGCTCGAGGGTGGACAGGCCTACCGGTTGCCCACCGTGCCCGTGCAACTCGACGAACAGTCGCCACCCATGCGGCGCGCGCCCGAGCACGGCGAGCACACCGAGGCGCTGCTCGCCGAGCTCGGCTACGACTGGGACCGGATCTCCTCGCTGGCCGACCAGGGTGTGATCCCGTGAGCGCACGCCCGCTGCCGGTCCCCGACGAGACCTCGGCGCCGTTCTGGTCGGCCGCGGCCGACCACGTCCTCACCGTGGCGCGCTGCGCGCAATGCGGGCGCTTCAGCATGCCACCCGGTGTGGCGTGCCCCCATTGCCACGCAACCGATCCCGGTTTCGCATTCACCCCGGTCAGCGGGCGCGGCGTCGTCCGATCCTGGACCGTGGTTCGCCAGGCCTTCCTGCCTGGCTTCGACGCGGACCTGCCCTTCGTGCTCGTCGACGTCGAGCTCGCCGAGCAGGCGGAGCTGCGGCTCATCGGTCGCCTGCTCGACGGCCCCAAAGTTCTGGATGCGGAGCTGCACGTCGGCGACGCTGTCACAGTCGGCTTCGAGGACCTCGCACCCGGCGTGGCCGTCCCCGCATTCGAGTTGGCGTGAGCGCCAGATTCGCGGCGAGCAACGAGGTCGCCATCGTCGGCTACGGGCACAGCCAGGTGTGCCGCCGCGCCGACCGACCGCTGGGGGCGCTGGCCCTCGACACCGCCCGCGCCGCCATCGCCGACGCGGGACTGCGCCTCGACCAGATCGACGGATTCGTCAGCTCGAGCCTGCTGCCCAGCGCGGGCGGTCAGGCCGCCGAGAACGGCGTCAGCACGGTGTCCTCGGCCTGGCTCGCCCAAAACCTCGGCGCCGCACCGCGTTACGTCGCCGGGTTCGACGGCATCGGCCAGATCACCGGCTCGGTCGCCATGGCCGTCAACGCCATCGCCACCGGCGCCGCCGGTTATGTGCTGCTGCACCGCGCCTTGCACAACCCCGTCGGCCGCTACCACGCCAACCCGATGCGTGAGGCGCGCGGCCCGTTGCAATGGACGGCGCCGCAAGGCTTTTTCGGGCCGCTGGCGATGATCGCGCTGCCGCACAACGAGTATCTGCAGCGCTTCGGCGCGCGACGGGAGTCGATGGCGGCCGTGGCGGTGGAAGCGCGCAAGAACGGCGCGCGCATCCCCTGGTCGTTCTGGCGCGGTCGCCCGCTGAACACCGACGAATACCTCTCCGCGCCAATGCTCTTCGATCCGGTCTGCCGCTACGACTGCGACATCCCGGTCGACGGCGTGGCCGCGTTCGTGCTCACCTCCGCCGACCGGGCCAACGACCTGCCGCACCCGCCGGTCTACATCGCCGGATACGCCTCCGGCATGCCCGCCCGGCAACGCCTTCCGCTGCACTGGCCGCTGGACGACATCCTCGAGGGCGGCGCGCAGACGGCGCGGCGGCTGTGGGAAAGCGCCGGAATCTGCGGCGCCGACATCGATTTGCCCCAGGTGTACGACGGCTTTTCGCTGTTCGTCTGGCTCTGGCTGGAAGTGCTCGGACTGTGCCCGGCCGGCGAGGCGCACCGCTTCGTCGAGGCCGGCGGCATCGACAGCGACAGCCCGGACGGCATCCCCGCGCTGTCGGGGGGCGGAGCGCTCGGCAACGGGCGCATGCACGGCATCCCGCAAATGCTCGAGTGCTACCTGCAACTGGCCCGGCGCGCCGGGGACCGCCAGCGCCACAACGCAACAACCGGCCTGGCCTGCCATTCCTCGCCCCACTTCGGTGGCGCGGTGGTCTACACCTCCGAGCCATTCTGAGAGTTGCGTTCTCTGAAGCATCAGAATATCGTTCTACTGTTACTGGCGTTTAGGGAGTCGTTGTGACAGTCCCGTCGGAGTCCTGGGTGGAGCGCGCTGTCGACCGGTCGGCGGCCGTGCAGCGCTCCCGCACCCGCATCGCGAACCAGGTGCGGTTGATGCTCGACGCCGCCCGCCGGCTCATCGCAGCGAAGGACGACTTCACCACCCAGGAACTGGTGGCCGAGGCCGGCGTCGCGCTGCAGACCTTCTACCGGTACTTCGCCTCCAAAGACGAACTGCTACTGGCGGTCATCGGCGACGCGATGACCGAGGCCTGCGACCGCTGGGCCAAGGCCGCCGCCGACATGTCAGACCCCATGGATCGCCTGCGTTCCTACATCACCGCGCCGCTGCAGCAATTCCACGGCGACAGCCGGGAAGCGGCAGGCATCCGGTTCATCGTCTCCGCGCACTGGCACCTGCACCGCATCTTCCCGACCGAACTCGCCGAGGCCGAGCAGCCGTTCGTCGACCTGCTGCGCGCCGAGGTCGCGGCCGCCGCCGACAAGGGGTTGCTGCGCCCGCGAAATCCCGATTGGGACACCTGGTTCATCGTCGAGTTGCAGCGCGCGATCTACCACTACTACGCCTATGCGGCCAAGACCGACGAGGACTTGGCGGCCACCGAGGAAAACCTCTGGGAATTCTGCAAAGCCGCGCTCGGAGCGGCACGAGCATGACCGCCGATCGCCAAGGAGGGTGCCAGTGAACGACTTTGACGACCTCGACTTCTTCACCGATCCGACTCTCGTCCCCAACCCACACCCCTACTTCGACCACCTGCGCGCCAAGGGCCCCGTGGTCACCGAGCCCCACCACGGCGTGGTCGCGGTCACCGGCTACGACGAGGCCATGGCGCTCTACAAAGACGTCGACTCGTTCTCCAGCTGCATCGCGGTGGGCGGCCCGTTCCCGCCCCTGCCGTTCGAACCCACCGGCGACGACATCAGCGCGCTGATCGACGAGCACCGCGCGCAGATGCCGCTGCACGAGCACATGGTCACGATGGACCCGCCGGATCACACCCGCGCCCGATCGGTGCTGAGCCGGCTGCTCACGCCGGCACGGCTGAAGGAGAACCAGGACTTCCTGTGGAGCCTGGCCGACCAGCAACTGGACGAATTCGTCGGGCGCGGCGAATGCGAGTTCCTCGACGCGTATTCGAAGCCCTACGCCCTGCTGGCCGTCGCCAACCTGCTCGGGGTGCCCGAAGCAGACCACAAGGAATTCCGCGCCGCACTGGCGAATTCGCACACCGCGGGCAACCTCGACCACGATCCGGCCGCGATCAACCCGCTCGAATTCCTCGACGAGAAATTCAGCTTCTACATCGAAGACCGTCGCCGCGAGCCGCGCGGTGACGTGCTGAGCGATCTCGCCGCCGCGCGGTACCCGGACGGGTCCACACCGGAGGTCGTCGACGTCGTGCGGGCCGCCACGTTCCTGTTCGGGGCCGGCCAGGAAACCACGGCCAAGCTGCTCGGCGCCGCGCTGCAGATCCTGTGCGACAAGCCGGAATTGCAGCAGGCGCTCCGCGACGACCGCAGCCTCATCCCCGCCTTCATCGAGGAGGCGCTGCGGATGGAGGCCCCCGTCAAGACGACGTTCCGGTTGGCGCGCAAGGCAACCCGGGTCGGAGACGTCGACATCGCGGCCGGCACCACGGTCATGCTGTGCCCTGGAGCGATCAACCGCGACCCCGACCGCTTCGAGGAACCGCACGAATTCCGGCTCGACCGCGCCAATGTGCGCGAGCACATCGCGTTCGCGCGCGGCGTGCACAGCTGCCCGGGCGCGCCCCTGGCCCGCGTCGAGGGCCGCGTCTCGCTGGAGCGCATCCTCGACCGGATGGGCGATATCCGGATCAACGAAGCCATCCACGGCCCGGCAGGTGATCGCCGCTACGGTTACGCGCCGACATACATCCTGCGCGGGCTCAACGAACTACACCTGCAATTCACGCCGATCACGTAGGCGGTGACCGAGTGCGGCGGCTGATCTCGATGGCGCTTGCGGCGTTGGTTCTCGCCGGCGGTGTGGCGCCGAGCGCCGCCGCCTCCGGTGACCAGTGGGGGCTCAACGGCACCTACCTGGCGACATCCAATGGCGATTGGGCGAAATCCAACGACATCTACCACAACGAGGCCACCGTGCGGAGCAGGTGGACGATCAGCACCACATGCAGCACGCCGCTGGAATGCACCGGCCGGGTGACCAGCGACCTCGGGTGGAGCGCCGACGTCGGGCTGCACGGCAGCGAATACGTGGTCAAGCGCGACGTTCCCAATTGGGAGCCGTGCCCGAACGGTGCCGCCCGAACGGGCCACCAGATCTACCGCTTCTATCCGGTCGACGAGAAAGGCTGGGTGGCAACCGATTCCAACTCCACGACCCTGGCGGGCGTCGACCAGACGACGGGGGACAGCGGCGCGTGCGGCATCAACAAGGCGCTGGTGATCTCGCTGCCGTTCCGGCTGGACAAAGTGAGCTGAACTAGAGTCGAGGCGTGACCCGCATGCCGCTCGCCGACGCGGACGAGCAACCCGAACACCTCCGCGAGCTCCTCTCCCGTCCCGACACGCTCGACGTGCTGCGGCTGATCGCCAACGCGCCCAACATCTTCGACGGGTGGTCGCTGATGGCCGGCCGGCTCTTCGAGAGCCCGACCTTCAGCCCGCGGATGCGCGAAGTGATCATCCTGCGGGTGGGTTACCTGCAGGACTCGCCCTACGAGCTGGCCCAGCACGTGATCTTCGCCCGCAACGCGGGACTGACCGACCAACAGATCGACGCCCTGCGAGACAAAGCGGACCCGGACGCGGCCGGATTAAGCAGCAGCGAACGCCTGGTCATCGACACCGTCACCGAGCTGTGCACGACCCGCCGCCTGTCCGACGACTCGTTCGCCGCGGCCCACGCCCTGCTCGGCGACGAGGCGCTCACCGAGATGCTGATGATCGTCAGCTGCTACTACGGCCTGGCGCTGGTCCTCAACGCCGTCGACCTCGACATCGACGCCCCCGCATGACCCGCATCCCGTACCGCCGCCCCGAGGACATGCCCGAACTCGCCCGCGAATTGACCGAGCGGCGCGGCAATCTCAACGTCTACCGCGCGCTGGCCAACGCCGAGAAGGTGTTCACCAGTTGGATGGTGGCCGGCGACGCCGCCCTGACCAGCCCGGTGCTCCCGAGAAGGCTGCGCGAACTCATCGTCCTGCGCACCGCGTATCTCATGGATTGCGCATACGAGCTCGGCCAACACAAAGACATCGCACGAACGGTCGGGATCGACCACGACAGCATCGACGCCCTCACCTCCGAATCGGATTGGCAAACCGCCGATTTCGACCCCACCGAGCTAGCCGTGCTGGAGCTGACGACCGAGTTGGTCACCACGCGCCGTGTTGCGGCACCGCTTTTCGCCTCAGTGCACAGGGCCCTGGGTTCGGAGGCCACCATGGAGGCGTTGATGGTCATCAACCGATACGCGGGCCTGGCGCTGATGCTCAACGCGCTCGACGTGGACCTCGACGAGACCGCGCGGCTCCCGGTGCCGCCGACGCGATGAGGCGGCGGTAACCAGCGGTTCCCCCGCCAGGCCGGTTGCGCTTCCCGTAGTGTCCACGGTGTGGTGGTGCGCAAGCAGCCGTCGACCCGCCTGTCGGCCGAGGACTGGCTCGAGGTGGGCTACACCGTGCTCGCCGAAGAGGGTGTGCGCGCACTCAAGGTCGAGCGGCTGTGCCAGCAGGCGGGTGTCACTCGCGGCAGCTTCTACTGGCACTTCGAGGACATCGACCATTACCGGGCGGCGCTTGTCGAATCGTGGAACAAGTTCCTCGAGCGCGACCGGCAGGCGCTGTCCAAGCTCGACGAGCTGCCACCCCGCGAACGGCTGTTGGCCCTGACGCTCACGCTGGTCAGCCCCCAGTACTGGGTGCTCGAGCGGGCGATGCGCGAATGGGCGCGCCTGGACCCGGTCGCCGCCGAGAACATCCGCGCGGCCGACCGGCTCCTGCTGCGCACCGTGATGAACGCCTACTGCGACTACGGGTTCAGCCCCGAGGACGCCAAGCTGCGCGCGGAGTTGACCTTCGCCGCCGGAATCGGACTCCTGCACCTCACCAGCTCGGCCGAGCAGGCCCAATCGCTGTCCCAGCGGGAACGATTCCTGACCGTGATGCTGGGCGAGTCCGCGACCGCCGGCTCAGACCATGGCGATGGGTGAGATCTTCGCGCCAATCGCCAACGCGCCCGCCAACTCTCGGCTCGTGTCGTAGTCGAACACCACATGCCCCGCGGCGATGTCCACATCGCGCTTGGCGCGCTGCAGCGGGCTGGACAAGAAGTGAGCGCTGGCGCCGGCCGCCTCCATGAGATCGGCGATGATCGCCCGGCACTCGTGCACCGTGCGCGCGGCCGCCAGCCGTGCATCGGCGCGCACCGACCGGCTCACCCGCTCGCCGCTGACCACGATCGTCTCGATCTCGTCGGCGGTCGCCGCGATCAACGCCCGCAGTGCGCTCAGCCGTGCCCGCGCATCGCCGAGCCGGATCTGCGCGGCGGGCTGATCCTTTTGCGCCACCCCGCTGTAGGCCAGCACCCGCCCGCCCAGCCGCTGCGCGAACAGCTCGGTCACCCGTTCGGCCGTGCCGAGCACGGGCATCGACGCCGTCAGCGCGAGCGCGGGAACCATCGGCCATCGGTACGTCGGGACCCCGTGCTCACGCGCGCCGGGCGCGGTGCCGCCGTAGATGTCGGCCACGGCGACCAAGCGGTGCTCGGGGACGAAGACGTCGTCGACGACCAGATCATGCGAACCGGTGCCGCGCATGCCGGCCGTGTGCCAGGTGTCGACGACCTCGACCTGGTCGGCGGGCAGCACGACGAGCGCCGGATCGATCCTGTCCGCACGCTCGATCAGCGCGCCGACGATCATCCAGTCGGCGTCCATCGCGCCCGTCGCCCACGACCACCTGCCGGTCACCCGCACGCCGTCGTCGGCCGGGATGCCGCGACCGGTCGGGGCCAGAGGGGCGGGCGCCAGCACCGGTCCCGATGCGAACACCTCCTCCTGGGCGCGCGGATCGAACAACGAGAGCATCCAGTTGTGCAGCGCGTAGAAACCCAGCGTCCAGGCGCTCGAGGCGCAGCCGTGCGCCATCCGTCGAATCGGTTGCAGGAGTTCGGGAAACGAGGCCTGCAGGCCGCCGAACCGCGCCGGCAGCAGCAGCCGGAACAAATCCGTCTGCTTGAAATCGCTCACCGTCGCCGCGGGTAGGCGCCGCAACCGCTCGGCCTCCTCGGCGCGATCGGCCAGCCGCCCAACGAATTCGTCGGTGATGCCGTGCAGGGGACGGCTTTCGACCACGGACATGCCGCCGACCCTAACATACTTTTTAGTATGTAACGGCGACCGGGCGGGTCCCTCGCCGGTTGTTACCATCGCGCGGTGAGTGATCGCCCGGGCGGACTGCGATCCATCGCGCGCCGTGACGTCCTGAAAATCGCCGCGGTCATGCCGGCGCTCCTCGGCGCAGCGGCCGTGCTGCCCGCGCCGCGCGCGGCCGCCGGTGTCGCCGGAATGTCCGTCTTCCTCGACCCCGGCCACAACGCCGTCAACGACGCCTCGATCAACCAGCAGGTGCCCAACGGCCGCGGCGGCACCAAGCCGTGCCAGACCTCGGGCGCCGCCGCCGGCGACGGCTACCCCGAGCACACCTTCACCTGGACGGTGGCGGGGCTGGTCAGCGACGCGCTGAACCAGATGGGCGTTCGCACCCAGCTCTCGCGCGACAGCGACAGCGGTGTCGGCCCGTGCATCGACCAGCGCGCGGCCGCGGCCAACGCCATGCGCCCGGATGCGATCGTGAGCATCCACGCCGACGGGGGACCCCCGTCGGGCAGCGGATTCCACGTCAACTACTCGAACCCGCCGCTGGGTGACGTCCAGGCCGGGCCCGCTGTGCAGCTGGCCCACGCGATGCGGGATGCCTTGGCCCAGTCGGGTTTACCGCCGGCGAACTACATCGGCTCCGACGGCCTGTATGGGCGCGACGACCTGGCCGGGCTGAATCTGGCGCAGTACCCGGCGGTCCTGGTCGAACTCGGCAACATGAAAAACGCGGGCGACGCCGCGCGGATGGAAAGCGTTGACGGCCGGGCGGCATATGCCGTCGCAGTCACCCGGGGGATCGTCGCCTTTCTGAACTCCAGGGCCGGCTGAGTCAGTCGCCGAAGCCCCCACCCGCCGGTGGCGGCGCCGGGGCCGGGGCGCCCATGCCGAGGTGGCTGGAGGCGAAGGCGACGCCTTTGTCGATGATGGAGCCGTCGTCGGCGTAGGTGTTGTGGGCGGCGAAGTTCATGCCGTCGGAGCACACGGGGTCTTCGACGGCGCAGACTTTCAGGGTTTTGTCGGCGTAGGTGGGGCCGATGACGACGGGGGGTTCGCCCAGGAAGTTCATGGCCCGCACGTTGGGCATGCCGAAGAGCACGACCGAGGAGACGTGGTTGGCGACGTCGGGGGCCAGGGGTTTGGGGACGGTGGCCGGGTCGACGCCCTCGGGGACGGCGGCCGAGGTGACAAAGCCCATGACGGCCGCGCCCTGGGAGTAGCCGCCGAGGACCATTTTGGTGTTGGGGCAGTCGTGTGCCATGGAGACGACGTGGGTGCTGGCGTCGCGGATGCCGTCGATGCCGGTGTCCCATTGGTCGGTGGCGGGGTAGTTGACGGGGTAGACGTCAAAGGAGCGGTCGCCGACGCGTTGGTGCAGGGCGTCGACGAAGGCTTGGCCGGTGGGGCCGATGCCCGGCTCTTCGCCGGTGCCGCGGGCGAAGACGACTTGGACGTCGGGGCATGCGGCGGTGGCGGTGGGGATCAGGGAACCGGTCATGGCCGAGGCGGCCATCCCGGATGCGGCGATAACTACTGCTGGACCAACGGAACGAACGATGTGACGCGCAAACATGCCGTCCAAAGTCCCCATGCGAGCCCCTCCCAAACTGTCAATCTGCCGACCATTTCGTGATCGTTTCCTGTATAGCGCGGCGGCGCGGATAGCGACTGCGTCGCCTCCATCGAAGCGAAGCCACTGCGCCGTCGCTGCCGTTAGCGTCGTCTGGCGCTGCCCATCCTAGCCACAGGCCACGTGACGCTCACCGCCGGAGGGCCGGTGACATGGCAACGGGCGAAACGGGTTTCGACGACGTAACCTTCGATTCTATTTCCGTTCAACACCACTCGGTGATGGCGGGCCGCGGCGACGGCCCATGCGCGGGCGGTTTATGCGATCGGGACTTCGGTGCGCTGAATTGGCTTCCGAGTGAGCCGAAATTGCTGAGCGAGCGCACAGGTGTCGGCATGGTCACATACCGACAACGCTCAGGTGCGCTCGGCGTGGCGTCCTACTAAAGTGACATATCTTAAGGAAAGCTTATGATTCGTTAAGTATGGAAACTGGTAGCACGGAGCAAGGCTGTGAAAACGGACCGTTTCGACGCGATCATCGTAGGCGCAGGTTTCGGCGGCATCGGCGCCGCTATTCAGCTCAAGCGCCTCGGATTCGACAACTTCGTCATCCTCGACCGCGAGGATGACCTGGGTGGCACCTGGCATGTCAACCACTACCCGGGCGTGGCCGTCGACATCCCGTCCACCACATACTCGTACTGGTTTGAGCCCAATCCTGAGTGGTCACGGCTGTTCGCGCCGGGCGCGGAGGTCAAACGCTACGCCGAAGGCATCGCCGACAAGTACGACGTGCGCCGCCATATGCGGTTCAACACGACCGTCGAGGGCGCGCAGTGGGATGAGGAAACCGCCGAATGGCGGGTCGGACTGGCCGGCGGCGAGAGTCTGACCTGCCGGTTCCTGATCACCGCGACGGGGTTCCTGTCCCAGCCGCACATGCCGGACATCCCCGGCATCGCCGGCTTCGAAGGCAAGGTGGTGCACACCACCGCGTGGGACCACGACTACAGCTATGAGGGGCGCCGCATCGCGGTCATCGGCACCGGGGCGTCGGCGGTGCAGGTCATTCCCGAGTTGGCCAAAGAGGCCGGGGACCTGACCGTCTACCAGCGCACCGCGGCGCACATCCTGCCCAAGCCCGATTTCCCGTTCTCTCCGAGCGTGCAACGCATGTTTGCCCGGCTGCCCGTGCTGCAACGTGCGCTGCGCTGGGTGACCGACATTGTCATGGAGCTCATCCTGGTCATCGGTGCGCTGAAATTCGTGCAGACCCGGGGGCGGGGGAATATCGCCTTCGCCGACCTGGCCAAGATCAACCGGTTCAGAACTCTCCGGGACAAGGACCTGCGCGCCAAGTTGACACCAGACTACGACTGCGGCTGCAAGCGGCCCACCATGTCCAACGAGTTCTACCGCGCTTTCACCAAGCCGCATGTGCACTTGGAGACCAACACAATCGAGCGCATCGAGGCCGACGGCATCGTCACGGCGGACGGGCGTAAGACCGTCATCGACACCCTGGTGCTAGCGACCGGTTTTGACCTGTGGGAAGCCAATTTCCCGGCCATCGAGGTCATCGGCCGCAAGGGACGCAACCTCGGAAAGTGGTGGCGGGAGACCAAGTTTCAGGCCTACCAGGGCGTGTCGATTCCCTACTTCCCCAACTACTTGGGCCTGGCCAGTCCGTTTGCCTTCTCCGGGTTCTCGTTCTTCCACACCATCGAATACCAGATGCGGCACATCGACCGGCTTTTGGGCGAGGTCAAGCGTCGCCGCGCGACAACGTTCGAGGTGACCGAGGAAGCTAATAACCGTTTCCGCGAACGGATGAGCGAACTGTTGGAAACCTCGGTGTTCAACAAGGGCGACTGTGCGACGTCGCGGTCTTACTATTTCAATCCCAGCGGTGAGGCGACCTTGCTGCGGCCGACGTCCACACTCAACGCGGTGCGCGAAGGCCGGTCCTTCCCGCTCAGCGACTACGTGATCGCCTAGCGCCTCAGCGGTGCGCGGACCCGGTCAACGGTTGCCCGTTGGCGGACTGCAGCAAGCAGATGACGGTGCTCGGGGTGGGGTTGGCGCCGGTGCGGTCCTGGTTCGAGTCGATCAGATAGGTGATCGAAAACCGGCCGCCGTCAACGGGTTGCCCGGTGTACGGGGCGAATCCGGCGGCGCAATCCCGGCTGGCGACGGTGGCAATGGCGGTGTCGACGGCCATCGGGGCCCGCAGATACACCTCGGCCAAATGCGCTGTCGCGCAGTCGACCACGGTGACGTCGACACGGCTCCCGTCGGCCGGTGGCAGGTCGGCGACGCACTGACCGGCCCGCAGGTCGATCCATTTCTCCGTGTGCGAGCCCGGTGGTAACGGGGCGGCGGTGGCGGTGGGAATCAGCACGGCCGTGACGGCAAGGACGCCCACCGGGTGAAGGCGTGAAATTCGCATCGCGGCCTCCCTTGCTCTTAGGGGTGGAGTTTAGGAGGTGTTCGTCAGCGCGGGGTCCGGTTTTCCCGAAGACATCGACAGGAACCCGCGAACGCAGCGCGCGGCCAGCCACCAGTTCGCCGGCCTCCTCATGTCCAGCCCGCCCAGGAGTTGTTTGACCATGGTCAGGCTGTCGAAGTAGATGCGTTCGCAGACAAGGGTTTCCGTGTTATCGAAGACGAAGTAGGCGGTCATGCGGACGCGGAACCGGCTGCCCGTCGGCGGAACCTTGCCCAGGTAGCCGCGGTGGGTGCCCATCAGCCAGAATTCGACGATCACCGCGTCGGCGCTGTGCCGCAGCGCGATGATCTCGTGGTCCTGGTCGGGAAACGCCGTACGGGTGTCGGTGTAGTAACCGCGCACCGCCGCGTCGCCGTCGTGCACGAGCATCTGGGGGATCAACTCGTAGCGAGGATGCGGGAAGGTCGACAAGACGTCGTCCCAGTCCTGGCGCACCTCGTCGTGAAAATGGTCGAGCACGAGTTTCTGGCGGGCGGCCAGCACCTCGGCAGGCGGAAACGCGGGGATGCTCACCTCGTCAGCGTAATCCCGGGTTCTCCGGCGAGCAGACGCAGAATCGCACGGCGGCAGGCGATATCGTGCGATTCTCTGTCTGCTCGCGAGAAGACGTGAGGTGACCTAGCGCGGGGGAGTCCAGGCGACCGGCAGGGTCTTGATGCCGTGGATGAACTGCGACAGCAGCCGCGCGGGCTCGTCGGTCGCCACGATATCGGGTATCTCGCGGCGCAATTCGTCGAAGACCACCCGGATTTCGCGACGAGCCAGGTTGGCGCCCAGGCAGAAATGCGCGCCTCCGCCGCCGAACCCGAAATGCGGATTGGGGGTGCGCGCGACGTCGAAGACCCAGGGATTGTCGAACGTCGACTCGTCGCGATTGGCCGAGTTGTACCACAGCGTGGCCTTGTCGCCGGCCTTCATCTTGGTGCCGGACAGCTTGAAGTCCCGGGTCAGCGTGCGGCGCATGTAGATCACCGGGGACGCCCACCGCACGATCTCCTCGACGGCGGTGGGCGCCAGGCGGTCGAAATTGGACCACCACTTGTGCCGCTCGGCTTGATAGCGCGACAGCGCCAGCACGCCATGGCTGATCGCGTTGCGCGTCGTCTCGTTGCCGGCCACGACCAGCAGGATGAAGAACGACGCGATCTCGGTCGAGGTGAGCCGTTCCCCGTCGACCTCGGCCTCCACCAGGCTGGTGGTCAGGTCGTCGTGGTGGTTGGAGCGCCGGTCCTCGGCCAGCGCGCTGGCGTAGGCGCCGATGTCCATCGACACCTGCAGGAACTCCCCGAAATCCGTGGCCAGGTCCGGGTCGCCGAACCCGAGAATCACGTTGGTCCAGTGGAAGATTCGCTGATGGTCCTCCTCGGGGATGCCCATCATGTCGCAGATGACCTGCAGCGGCAGTGGACCGGCGAGCTCGCTGACGAGTTCGGCCTCCCCGTCGGGATGGTTGGCGATCAGCGAGGCGACCAACCGGCGGGCCCGCTCGCGGACCGAAGCCTCGATGCGCGCCACCACTTTCGGGGTGAACGCGCGGCTGACGATCGAGCGCAGCCGCTGGTGTCGGGGATCGTCGAGCACGATCATCGAGCCGAAGTATTCGCTGATCTCCGGGGTGTTGTCGTTGATCGTGATGTTGGGGCTCGAGCTGAAGATGTCCGGGTGACGGCTCGCGAAATAGACGTCGTCGTGCTTGGTCAGCGCCCAGTGCCCGTCGCCCGGTTCGAAGCCCTCGTACTCGATCGCCGGCCAGAACGAGATCGGCGCCTCGCGGCGCAGGGTCGCGAACGTGCCGTCGCGGACGTCGTCGTCGAGCGCCCAGAAGTCCAGCGACTCAAGGTGGATGTCGGCCAGCGGAATCTCCGGCGGCGCCGTCCCGTTCGTCCGCGCCGCCAGGCCTTTCTTCGGACCCGTCTTGAGGCTCACCTAGACCTCCTCCTGTCGTGCGGGGGACCGCTCGGTCAGTGGGTGCAGACCGTTCGTGCGGGCGTGCCGACGGTGGCCGTCGCCGCGCTGACCACGTTGCCGTCGACCAAGATCTTGCAGGAGATGGGGCCCGGCCCCTGCGCACTGATCGTGAACACTTCCCCGCCGAACCCGGTGAACTGCGTCGACCACGGCAGCGGCGCGTTGACCTGATGCAGCTGACCGGTGTCGGTTTGGTAGTAGATGAATTCGGCGACCGCGGGCCCGTTGACCTCGTAGCGGATCTGCGGCATCTGGGGCAGGGCGTTGGCCGCGCCGCAGGCATTCACGAATCCGAAACCGACGGCCAACAGGATCGCAGGTCCGGTGAGGTGCTTCGTCATGAATTGCATCGTGTCACCACGGGCGACGGTAGGGAAGCTTAATGTGAAGTTCCGAGCGGGGGCCGGTGGCATCGAAAGGCGGCGGTACGGCATGGCAGGACACGGCTCGAAGCGCGTGGTGGTGTTTGGCACTGGCTTCGTCGGCAAGATGGTGATCCCCGAGATCGTCAAACACCCGATGTTCGAGTTGGTGGGCGTCGGTGTCAGTAACCCGAACAAGGTCGGCCGCGACGTCGGCGAGATCTGCGGAATGGGCGAGAAGGTGGGCGTTCTCGCGACCGACGACATCGACGCCCTGATCGCGTTGAAGCCCGACGCGCTGGTGCATTACGGCCCGACGGCCATGCACGCCAAGGAGAACATTCTGCTGATCACCCGCTTCCTGCGGGCCGGCATCGACGTGTGCTCGACGGCGATGACCCCGTGGGTGTGGCCGACGATGCACCTGAACCCGCCGAACTGGATCGAACCGATCACCGAGGCCTGCGAACTCGGCGAGTCGTCGTGCTTCACCACCGGCATCGACCCCGGATTCGCCAACGACCTCTTTCCGATGACGCTGATGGGCCTGTGCTCCGACATCCGCCGGGTGCGCGCGTCGGAACTGCTCGATTACACCAACTACGAGGGTGATTACGAATTCGAGATGGGCATCGGTCGCGAGCCCGAATTCACGCCGATGCTGCAGGACCGCGACATGCTGATCTTCGCGTGGGGCGCCACCGTCCCGATGATCGCCCACGCCGCCGGCATCATGCTCGACGAGATCACCACCACCTGGGACAAGTGGGTGACACCGACGGAGCGCAACTCCGCGCGGGGCGTCATCAAACCCGGCCACGTCGCCGCCGTCCGGTTCACCATCAACGGCGTCTACCAGGGCGAGACCCGCATCCAGCTCGAGCACGTCAACCGGATCGGGCTCGACGCCGCCCCGGACTGGCCGACCGGCCACGACAACGACGTCTACCGCGTGGACATCGAGGGCACCCCGAGCATCTTCCAGGAGACCGCGTTCCGGTTCACCGACGGCTCGGGCAGGGACGCGGCCGCGGCCGGCTGCCTGGCGACCGGGCTGCGGGCGCTCAATGCCGTGCCGGCGGTCAACGACCTGCGGCCGGGCTGGGTCACCCCGCTCGACCTGCCGCTCATCGCCGGCGCGGGCAACATTCGCTGACCGACACACAGCGGCCACATAGCTGCCGCCGACACGCGATACAGGATTTCGCGGCACAATGGCGGCGAGTTGGTGCTGCGAACACGGGGATCGGACTATGGCCAATGGAGCTGGGACCGCACTGGGCTTGTCGATCGGCGTCACCAACCTGGCGGCCGCGACCTCCGATAACGCCATCACCCGCAAACCCGTCCTGACGCTGTACCCGGATCGGCCCGCCGAGATCGGCCTCCCCGCCGAAAACCCGAGACTGCAGGGGCCGGGCGTGGTGCTCACCGGCTTCGTGAACCGCGTCGGCGACCCGCGCGGAACCGTGGCCCCCGACGGCTCGGTGCACCGCAGCGAGGTCCTGCTCGCCGACGGGCTACGGGCGCTGGCCTACGCCGCGACCGGCGGGCGCCCGCTGCCCGACGACGTCGCGGTGACCTATCCGGCCCATTGGGAGTCGCCGGCGGTCGAGGCGCTGGGCGCCGCCCTGGGCGAAATCCCCGAATGGTCGGGGCGCGCCCGCCCGATCCTGTTGATTCCCGACGCCGCCGCGACGCTGCTCGCCGTGCGGGCCAACCCGGGCATACCGTCGCGCGGGACCGTCGCGGTGTGCGACTTCGGCGGCAGCGGCACCAACATCACGCTGATGGACGCCGACGGCGACTACCGGGCGCTGGCGCCGACCGTGCGGCACCGCGACTTCTCCGGCGACCTGATCGACCAGGCGCTGCTGGGTGTCGTGGTGGCCAACATGCCGACCACCGGCGCATTCCCCACGGGCACGGCGGCCATCGGCTCACTGAGCCGGCTGCGCAGCGGGTGCCGGATCGCCAAGGAACAGCTGTCCTCGAGCACCACGACGACGCTGACCAACGGGCTGACCGGGGCGCGCGGCGAGCTGCGGGTCGCTCGGCACGAACTCGACGACGCGATCCGCCCGGCGCTGACCGGATTCATCGAACGGCTGGATGAAACGGTGGCGCGCAACGGAATCCGCGACCTCGTCGCGGTGGTTTCGGTGGGCGGCGGGGCCAACCTGCCAGCCGTCACCACCACGCTGGCGCGTCATTTTCGCGTCCCGGTCGCCACCACGCCGCGGCCCCAGCTCACCGCGGCCGTCGGCGCCGCACTGCGGGTGGCGCGCGGCGCCGATGATGCGACGTCTGCCGCGCCCGCCGCACCCTCGGCTGATCTGACTGCCAGGGCGGCGAGGCCGGATCGCACCGCGACCGCCCAGGTGCCGCCCGCGAATCCAGCGTCGATGCCGATCCGGGCTTGGTCGGCCACGGCGCACCAGTCGCGCCTCACACCGGCCGCCGATGCGGACGCGCCCACCACCCGCATCGACGCGCCCGCCGTACGGCGCAAGGGGTTGTTCGCGCGGTGGCGCCTGCTGCCGGCGGCCGCGGTCCTCATCACCGCGGCGGCGGTGCTGCTGGTGGGCACCGCGCTGACGGTCGGGCTGAACTCACCGGACCAATCGGCGACGACGCCCGCGCCCGCCGTGACCACGACGCCGTCCGCGCCGGCGCCCCCGAGCGCAACCGCCGAACCCGGGCCCGTGGATGTTCCGGTGCCGTCGACCTCCGATACCAACCCACCGGCCGGGACCGAGACCCCGATGACCACGACGCCGCGGGCCACTCCCCAGGCGGCCCCGCCCGCACATCCGATAGCACCGCATCGGGCCGCGGTCCCGCCGATTCCATCGATCCCCGGACTGAACGAACCCATCCCCGGGCTCGACCGGGTCAACCAGATCATTCAGGACATCCAGGGCGGCCTGGGCATCAACGCCCTGGGGCCATTGCCCACCCGCTGAATCCTGAACGGGAATTCCCGCTCAGCTCAATCCTTTTCGCCCTTGTTCTCCGCGGTCGCGGCTTCCCGCAGCACCTCGTTGAGGGCCTTGTCCTTCTCGATCTGGTCCTCGAGATCCTGTTCGTCGCGGCCGTCGCCCTCGGCCTGGGCGTCCGTGCCCCCGGCCTGGGCGTCCGTGCCCTCGGCGACTTCGTGCTTCGGGCTGCCGTCCTCTTCCAACCACTCGTTGACCGCGGTGCCGGACACGCTCCCCCCGGTTCCCGGCAGCACGATCGTGGGCTTTTCGTTGTAGGCCTCCATCATCTCGGCGGCCTTCTTCTTGTCGTCCTCGTCCGGCTCCGGCTTTTCAGTTAATCGCGCCTCGTCATCCTGACCGGACGATTTGTCGTCCTGCACGCTCATGCAGCTACCCCCTTGCATCGCAGATTCGACGATTGCAGGGGACTACCCGTTGCTCGGCTGTGCCGAAACTCTCCTCAGCGCGACCCGTCGCCCTTGACCAGCACAACCAGGGCCTGCGGGATCCGCATCGGCTCGGGTGCGCGTGACAGGCGCTCGGTGACCGCGCCCTGCAGCTGCTCGACGAACTGGCCGGCCCGTGCGTCGTGGATGCCGCCGTCGAGCGCACCCGCCAGGGCGGGGAACAGCGCCGAGCGCGCAAACCCCGCCCACTGGGCACCGAACGCGTGCGCGTCGTGGTCGGACTGGAAGCGGGCCCAGAATCGATCCTCGGCGTTGAAGATCTCGAGGTGCTCGATCATCAGGCCTTCGAACCGCCCCTTGGGCGCGAACGGGGCGCGAAAATCCTTCTCAGTACGGGCGAAGGTGGGAATTGTCATGCGCCGCAGCTCATCTGGGCTCAGCAGGCCGTCGCGTGCCTGCTCGTCCAACGCTCCGACGATCGCGTCGAGCAGCGGCGCGAACCCCGCGCTCTCGTCCTCGTCGGCCGCCAGCGTCAGCGCCACCAGCCGGCCCTCGGGCGCCAGTTCCCGCCCGCGAAACGCCACGAAGTTATGCCAGTCCAGCGCGGCCTGGTCGGAATACGCCGAGCGCACCGCATCG
This sequence comes from Mycobacterium sp. NTMscope_MAC_269, assembly GCF_976985695.1. Taxonomy (NCBI): domain Bacteria; kingdom Bacillati; phylum Actinomycetota; class Actinomycetes; order Mycobacteriales; family Mycobacteriaceae; genus Mycobacterium; species Mycobacterium sp. NTMscope_MAC_269. Next base: position 2,214,898 of record NZ_OZ335668.1, on the reverse strand, counting down.
TCGGCGGTGCACGAGACATGCACGTGATCGGGCACCTCGCAGGGCGTGCGGCTCAGCCACTGCGTCGCCCAGGACGTCCAGCCCAGGTTGACGGTCTTGGAAGGCACGATCTGGCTGTAGAAAGACCGGCCGATCGCCGACGTGAACGTGGCACCGTCGAGGTGCAAATAGCTTTCCGGGTCGTCGGCCACCGTGTCGAACAACGCGGTGAAGTCATTGCGCGGTACGTCGGTGTGCGCCACCAGGATTGCGTGATCGTGGCTGGTGCGCCGGCGCAGCACCGCGATGGCCGCCGACAGCGGCCGCAGCGAGTTGTGGCCGTTGGCGGCGCCGTAGTCGGCGAGGACCATCGGCTGTGGAGATCGGGGCAGCGCCACTTGTTCGGCGGCCCTCTCGAACACCGCGATCGCCTTCGCCAAACCGGCCGCGCGCAGGCGCGACGCCTCGGTGAAGGTCGGCTCGGGGCGGACCACAATGCTCGATTCGGGCATCGGTGGTACGGGCTGCATGGGGGAAACGATAGTGGTTGGGCTAGTTGCGCCTAGCGGTGTCAGTGGCCGCGCGCCACCCACTCCTCGTAGTGCACGATCTCGTCGCCGATGGTGGTGCTGTCGCCGTGGCCGGTGTGCACCACGGTGTCGCCGGGCAGGGTGCCGAGCCGCCCGGAGATCGACTGCAGGATCGTCGGGAAATCCGAATAGGAGCGTCCCGTCGCGCCCGGCCCGCCGGAGAACAGGGTGTCCCCGCTGAACACCACACCGAGCTCCGGGGCGTACCAGCACACCGAGCCGGGGGAATGCCCCGGCGTGTGCAGCGCCAGCAGCTCGGCGCCGGCAACGTCGATCGTGTCGCCGTCGGCGATCGTACGGAAGTCCTTGTCCGGGTGCGTCATTCGCCACAACACGTCGTCACCGGGGTGCAGCAGCACCGGCGCGTCCAGTGCCGCACCCAGCTCTGGCGCCACCGTGACGTGGTCGTTGTGGCCGTGGGTGCACACCACCGCGACCACGTTGCGCTTGCCGACGGCGGCCAGGATGGGCTCGGCGGCGTGCGCGGCGTCGAACACCACGACGTCGGAGCCGTCACCGACGATCCAGATGTTGTTGTCGACTTCCCAACTGCCGCCGTCGAGTTCGAACGTTCCGTGGGTGACCAGGCGCTCGATCTCTGCCATCAGAGCACCACCACCGAGCGCAGCACCTCGCCGCCGTGCATCTTGTGGAACGCCTCCTCGATGTCGCCGAGCCCGATGCGTTCGGAGACGAACTGCTCGAGGGGGAGCCGGCCCTGCAGGTACAGGTCGATCAGCGTGGGGAAGTCGCGTTCGGGCAGGCAGTCGCCGTACCACGACGACTTCAGTGAGCCGCCGTGGCTGAAGAAGTCCACCAGCGGCATTTCCAGGGTCATGTCGGGGGTCGGAACACCCACCAGCACAACGGTTCCGGCGAGGTCGCGGGCGTAGAAGGCCTGCTTGTAGGTTTCGGGGCGGCCCACCGCGTCGATCACCACGTTGGCGCCGAACCCGTCGGTGAGGTCCTGGATCGTGGTGACCACATCGACCTCGCGCGCGTTGACGGTGTGGGTGGCGCCGAACTTACGGGCCCAGTCCAGCTTGGTGTCATCGGTGTCGACGGCGATGATGCGCCGCGCACCCACCAGCGACGCGCCGGCGATCGCGGCATCGCCCACCCCGCCGCAGCCGATCACCGCGACGGTGTCGTCACGGGTGATGGCGCCGGTGTTGATCGCCGCGCCGAGTCCGGCCATCACCCCGCAGCCCAGCAGGCCCGCGACGGCGGGGTCGGCCTCGGGGTTGACCTTGGTGCACTGGCCGGCGGCCACCAGCGTCTTGTCGGCGAAGGCCCCGATCCCCAGGGCGGGGGTGAGCTCGGTGCCGTCGGTCAGCGTCATTTTCTGGGTGGCGTTGAAGGTGTCGAAGCACAGGTGTGGGCGGCCGCGCTTGCAGGCCCGGCACTGTCCGCACACCGCGCGCCAGTTCAGGATCACGAAGTCGCCCGGCGCCACGGCGGTCACGTCGGGGCCCACGGCCTCGACCCGGCCGGCGGCCTCGTGGCCGAGCAAAAAGGGGTACTCGTCGTTGATCCCGCCCTCGCGATAAGTCAGGTCGGTGTGGCACACCCCGCAGGCAATGACGTCGACCAGAGCCTCCCCGGGCCCGGGGTCGGGGACAACGATGTCCACCAACTCGACGGGCTCGCCCTTCTTGCGTGAAATCACGCCGCGCACTGTCTGACTCATGGGCTCCAACTTAGGCGTTCGCCGCCATACATCTCGCGGCGGGCTGTCCACCCATCGAGCCGGTGTAGCGTCGCAGGGCGTGACGGCTTGGGAGACAACCGAAGAATTCACCGAACGAATCGCCGCGACGCTCGACGGCGCCAGCCTCACAATCCTGCTGAGCATCGGGCACCAGACCGGCCTGCTGGACACCATGGCCGCACTCCCGCCGTCCACCAGCGCGCAGATCGCCGACGCCGCCGGGCTCAACGAGCGCTACGTCCGCGAATGGCTGGGCGGCATGACCACCGGGCACGTCGTCGACTACGACGCCGACACCGCCACCTACGCGCTGCCCGCCCACCGCGCCGGCGTGCTGACCCGCGCGGCCGGGCCCCAGAACCTGGCCGTGGTGGCCCAATTCCTGCCGCTGCTCGGCGAGGTCGAACAGAAGATCATCGGCTGCTTCCGCGCGGGCGGCGGACTGCCCTACAGCGAATTTCCGCGCTTCCACCAGCTGATGGCCGAGGAGAGCGGCGCGGTGTTCGACGCCTCGCTCGTCGACGTCGTGCTGCCGTTGGCGGACGGCCTCGTCGAGCGGCTGCGCGCTGGAGTCGACGCGGCCGATTTCGGTTGCGGCAGCGGCCACGCCATCAACGTGATGGCGCAAGCGTTTCCGGCCAGCCGTTTCACCGGCATCGACTTCTCCGAGCAGGCGATCGCCACCGGAATCCGCGAGGCCGCCGAGCGCGGCCTGACGAACGCCGCCTTCGAAAGCCACGACCTTGCCGGGGCGGGCGTGGCCTCAAAAGAGCAGGCCTACGACGTCATCACCGTGTTCGACGCCATCCACGATCAGGCCCGGCCGGCGCGGGTCCTGGAAAACATCTACCGGGCGCTGCGCCCCGGCGGTGTCCTGCTGATGGCCGACATCAAGGCGTCGAGCCGGCTCGAGGACAACGTCGGGGTGCCGATGAGCACCTACCTGTACACGACGTCGCTGATGCATTGCATGACGGTGTCGCTGGCGCTGGACGGCGCCGGCCTGGGCACCGCCTGGGGAACGCAACTGGCCGTCGCGATGCTCGGCGATGCCGGATTCGACAACGTGCGCGTCGCCGAGATCGACGCCGACCCGATCAACAACTACTACATCGCCACGAAGTGATGGCGGCCCTCGACGTCCTGGCCGAGTGGCCGGTCGGGGCCGCGGCCGCCGCCGTCGTCGGGCCCGGCGGCGTGCTGGCCGGCCACGGCGACACCGAGCGGGCGTTCGAGCTGGCGTCGGTGACCAAGCCGCTGGCCGCCCGGGCCGTGCACGTCGCCGTCGAGGAGGGGGCCGTCGACCTCGACACGGCCGCCGGACCGCCCGGTTCCACCGTCCGCCACCTGCTGGCGCACACCTCGGGTCTGTCGATGCACACCGAGAAGGTGCTGGCCGCGCCGGGCGCCCGCCGCATCTACTCCAACCAGGGCTTCACCGTGCTGGGCCAGACCGTGGAACGCGAGACCGGCATCGAGTTCGCCCGCTACCTGGCCGAGGCGGTATTCGAGCCGCTGGGCATGGCGGCGACCCGCCTTGACGGCGGCGCGGTGGCCGCCGGGTTCGGCGCGACGTCGACCGTGGCGGACCTGGCCGCGTTCGCCGGGGACCTGCTGCGCCCGGTGACGGTCTCGGAAGGCCTGCACGCCGAGGCCACGACCGTGCAGTTCCCGGGACTGGACGGCGTTCTGCCCGGATACGGGGTGCAGCGGCCCAACGATTGGGGGCTCGGGTTCGAGCTCCGGGATGCGAAATCGCCGCACTGGACCGGCGTGCGGAACTCGGCGCGAACGTACGGCCATTTCGGCCAGGCAGGCGGGTTTATCTGGGCAGATCCGGAGATCGGGCTCGCGCTGGTGGTGCTTACCGACCGCGAATTCGGGGAGTGGGCGCTGCGGCCGTGGCCGGAGATTTCCGATGCCGTGATTGCCGAATACAGCTAATTCGGACTGCACACTAGCGCAACACGGGTATCACGAGGCACAATAGACACGCACGACACATAAAAAATCGAAGATTTCGCACAGGCTGCCCTGCTTCGGGGTCCACAGGTCGTTGGGGAAGACGTCCCTCGTGGAACCGAAGGAGCAGGAAATGCGAGCGTCGAATCAATTCGCCGACGTGACGACTGGCGTGGTGTACGTGCACGCTTCGCCGGCGGCGGTGTGCCCGCATGTCGAGTGGGCGTTGTCGTCGTCCCTGGGTGCCAAGGCGAACCTGAACTGGACGCCCCAGCCGGCGATGCCCGGTCAGCTGCGCGCGGTCACCAACTGGGTCGGTCCCGTGGGCACCGGCGCCAAGTTGGCCAACGCGTTGCGCTCCTGGTCCGTGCTGCGGTTCGAGGTCACCGAGGACCCCAGCCCCGGCGTCGACGGCCACCGCTTCAGCCACACGCCGCAGCTCGGCCTGTGGAGCGGGGCGATGAGCGCCAACGGCGACGTCATGGTCGGGGAGATGCGGCTGCGGTCGATGATGGCCCAGGGCGCCGACACCCTGGCCGCCGAGCTGGATTCCGTGCTGGGAACGGCCTGGGACGAGGCGCTCGAGGCGTATCGCGACGGCGGCGACGTCGGCGAAGTCACCTGGCTGAGCCGCGGCGTCGGGTAGCCGATCGGGCAGCCTCTCTGGAAGTAGTAGGCGACTCTCAAAACAGCTAGCGCATCTGCTAGCGCTTTCGAACGCGCGTCGCTGGTTCCTGGAGACCGGGGCCTACCGCGTGGCCGGGCGCAGGATCTGCAGGGCGGCGGGCACCACCGAGATCTCGGCCGGCAGCGCGCACGCGAAGTCGCCGTCGGCGTAGACGTTGATGCCGGGGCACTCGACGTGAACTGAGTGGGCCCGCGCGGTGCTCACCTCGTCGAGGTCGACGTGCGTGCCTTTCATCACGGTCGGGAACAGGCGGACCAGCTTGGCGCGGGATGCCGAGTGCACCATGGTGATGTCGAGCAGGCCGTCGGTGTAATCGGCGGCGGGGCAGATGCGCATCCCGCCGCCGTAGCTGGGGGTGTTGCCGAAGGCGGCCAGCGTGATGTCGGCGTCGATCTCCTCGGTGCCGTCGAGCACCATGCGAAAGGGTAAGAGCCGCAACTGGGACAGCTCGGCGAGCATCGCGAGGTAATAGCGCAGCCGACCGTGCGGCCAGCGCATCCGGTTGGCGCGATCGGTGACCAGCGAATCGAAGCCGGTGGCCGCCACGGTGCCGAACCACTTGCTCACCCCGTCGCCGTCCGTAATCCGGCCCAGGTCAACGGTTTCGGTCCAGCCGTCGACGATGACGTCCGCGGCCGCCTCGGGGTCCTGGGTGGGGATTCCGAATGCGCGGGCGTGGTCGTTCCCCGTTCCCGCGGGGACGATCCCGGCGGGAACGTCGGTGCCCGCCAACACTTGTAGAGCGTTGGAGAAGACGCCGTCGCCACCGGTCACCATGACCGCGTCGGCGCCCTTTTCCAGCGCCGCGCCGACCAGGTGCCGCGCGTCTTCGGCGTCATCGCCGATGATTTCGACGACCTCCACGCCCCGCTTGTGCAGCCGGGCGATCGCGAGCTGCGCGGCGCGCACCGCGGCCCCGTGCCCCGAGACCGGGTTGGTCAGCGCGATCACCTTGCCGACCTCGCGCCTGGCCGTCACGGAATCAGCTTGCCGGGGTTGAGGATTCCGGCCGGATCCAGTGTCGCCTTGACCGCGCGTAACACCTGCACTCCCAAGTCGCCGATCTCGTCGCGCATCCACGGCCGGTGGTCGGTGCCCACAGCATGGTGGTGGGTGATGGTCCCGCCCGTGGCCATGATCGCATCCGACGCGGCCCTTTTGGCCGTCTTCCACTGCTCGATCGGATTGCCGCGTTGCCCGGCGACGACGGATTGCCCGGCGACGACGGTGAAGTACAACGACGCGCCGGTCGGGTAGACGTGCGAGATGTGGCACATCACCAGCGCCGGGGTGCCGGACTCGGCCAGCGACTCGGTGAGCGCTTGGGTCACAGCGGCTTTGAGCGTCGGGATGTTGGACCAGTCGGTGGCGGTCTCAAGGGTCTCGCACAGCGCGCCGGCCGCGAGCAGCGAGTCGCGCAGGTACGGCGCGCCGAATCGGCCGCGCTCCCACGCCCGCGCGGGCCCCTCGCCCAGTGAGGTTCCGCCCCGCGCTGCGAGCAGCGCGCTGGTTTCGGCGTGCCGGCTTTCGACGTGCTCCTCGGTGCCCTCGAACATCGTGATGCCCAAACACCCTCCGGTGATCTGAGATTCGCCGATCGCCTCGGTGGTGGCCAGGTTGACCCCCGTCTCGACCTCGTCGGAGAGCCGGACGACGGTGGGGCCGGTGGCAGTTTGAATGACGGCCCGCAGCGCCGCAGCGCCGGTCTCGAAATCGGGGAACGACCAGGCGTCGTAGCGCACGGCTTCCGGGGTGCGGTGGACCCGCAGCCGCACCCGGGTGATCACGCCCAGGGTTCCCTCCGAGCCGATCAGCAGCTGACGCAGGTCGGGGCCCGCGGCCGATTCCGGCGCGCGTCCCAGATCCAGCGTGCCCACCGGGGTGATCACGCGCAGCCCCCGCACCATGTCATTGAACCGGCCGTAGCCCGCCGAGTCCTGTCCCGAGGAGCGGGTCGCGGCGAAGCCGCCGATGGTGGCGTACTCAAAGCTCTGCGGGAAATGACCAAGCGAAAAGCCTTGCGCGCCAAGGAGTTTTTCGGCCGCCGGACCGGTGACGCCCGCCTCGAAGACGGCCTGGCCGGAGACCTCGTCGAGCGAGATCAGCCGGTCGAGACGGCGGAGGTCGAGCGAGACGACGGCGCCGAACTCGGCGCGCTCGGGGTCGAGTCCACCGACCACGCTGGTGCCCCCGCCGAAGGGGACGACCGCGATGCGGTGCTCGCTGCAGTGGCGCAGGACCGCGGCGACGGCGCCCTCGTCGGCGGGCAACAACACCGCGTCGGGTGCGTCCTGCGGGCCGCGTTCCGCGCGGTTGAGCAGGTCGAGGGTGGACTTGCCACCGGCGTGCAGCAGCCGGTCGGAGTCCGCGGTGCGGCAGTAGTCGGCGCCGACGATGGCGGCCAGCGCCTGCCGGTCCGAGCGGGAGAGCCTCGACGCGTGCAGTTCGACCTGGTCGGGCTGCAGTTCGGCCGTGGAGGACCCCTCGACCCCCACAGCCTGCTGCAGCAATGACCGGATCCCTTCCGAGAGGGGCTTGGCCGCGGCGGGATCTCCCCACGCGTTCCATTTCATGGGCGGCACGAGCCCCTTCGGATGCGTCATGCGTTACAGTATTACATATGTTGTCAATCCGTAACGAGCTGGATGTCGGTGAGCGGATCCTCGCGGCGGCCGCCAGCTGTGTGGTCGATTTCGGCGTGGACCGGGTGACGCTTGCCGAGATCGCCCGACGCGCGGGTGTCAGCAGGCCGACGGTGTACCGGCGCTGGCCGGACACCCACTCGGTCGTCGCGGCGCTGTTGACCCGCCACGTCACGGACGTGATGAGCGACGCGCCCCTGCTCGGCGATGACCGTGAATCGCTTGTGCGACAGATCGTTTCGGTGGCCGATGTGCTGCGCCGCGACCAGCTGGTGATGTCGGTCCTGCATTCGGAGCTCGCGACCACCTACATCACCGAGCGCCTCGGGACCAGCCAGCGCATGCTGATCGAGGCCCTGGCCGCCCGCCTGCGGGCCGCCCAGCGCCACGGCAGCGTCCGAAGCGGCGACCCGCTCCAGATGGCCACCATGGTGTTGCTGATCGCCCAGTCGACCATCCAGTCGGCGCGGATCGTCGAACCCATGCTCGACGCCGACGCGCTGGCCGCCGAGCTCGCCCACTCGCTGAACGGATATCTGTCGTGATCCCCGACCCGACCGCTCTGAACTCCGCGCGGCGCGCCGCCGACCTGACCGCGCTCGCCGAGGGTGAGCCGTTGGACGTCGTGGTGATCGGCGGCGGCATCACCGGCGCGGGGATCACGCTGGACGCCGCGGCCCGCGGGCTGCGGGTGGCGCTGGTGGAAAAACACGATTTGGCGTTCGGCACCAGCCGCTGGAGTTCCAAACTCGTCCACGGCGGCCTGCGCTACCTGGCGACCGGCAACGTGGGCATCGCCCGCCGCAGCGCCATCGAGCGCGGAATCTTGATGACCCGCAACGCGCCCCACCTCGTCCGGGCGATGCCGCAACTGGTGCCGCTACTGGGATCGATGAGCGCGAGCAAGCGGGCGCTGGTGCGCGGTGGGTTCCTGGCCGGCGACGCGTTGCGGTTCCTCGCCGGGACGCCGGCGTCGACGCTGCCCCGGTCGCGCCGGATTTCGGCGCGGCGCGTCGTGGAGATGGCACCGACCGTGCGCCGTGACGGCCTGGACGGGGGTTTTCTGGCCTACGACGGCCAATTGATCGACGACGCCAGGCTGGTCACCGCGGTCGCGCGCACCGCCGCGCAACACGGCGCCAGGATCCTCACCCATGTGTCGGCGTCCCGCGCCACCGGCACCTCGGTGCGGTTGACCGACGCGCGCAGCGGGGACTCGTTCGTCGTGTCGGCGGGCGCGGTCATCAACGCGGCCGGGGTGTGGGCGGGCGAGATCGACGGCTCGTTGCGGTTGCGGCCCAGCCGCGGCACCCACCTGGTTTTCGACGCGCAGACCTTCGGCAATCCGGTTGCGGCGCTGACGATTCCGATCCCCGGCGAGCTCAACCGCTTTGTCTTCGCCATGCCCGAACAGCTGGGCCGCATCTACCTGGGGCTGACCGACGAAGCCGCGCCGGGACCGATTCCGGACGTGCCCGAACCGTCGGTCGAGGAAATCACGTTCCTGCTCGACACGGTGAACACCGCGCTGAGAACCGGGCTCACCGCCACCGACGTGATCGGCGCCTACGCCGGGTTGCGCCCGCTGATCGACACCGGTGAGGGCCGCACCGCCGACGTCTCGCGCGAGCACGCCGTCGTCGAATCGGAGTCCGGGGTGATCAGCGTCATCGGTGGCAAGCTCACCGAATACCGTTACATGGCGCAAGACGTGCTGGATCGCGCCGTGCGGGTGCGGCGGCTGCGCGCCGGGAAGTGTCAGACCCGCAACCTGCCGCTGATCGGGGCGCCGGCCAACCCGGGGATCACCGCGGCGCCGGACGTCGGGCTGCCGGAGTCGCTGGTGTCGCGCTACGGCGCCGAGGCGGCCAAGGTCGTCGCCACCGCCGCCTGCGAGCGGGCGACCGAGCCGGCCGTCGAGGGAATCGACGTCACCCGAGCCGAATTCGAGTACGCGATCACCCATGAGGGCGCACTGGAGGTCTCCGACATCCTCGACCGGCGGACCCGGATCGGGCTGGTGCCCCGCGACCGTGAACGAGCCGTCGCGGTGGCCGAGGAGTTTCTGGCGCGGTTCGGCTAGGGCGCCCGCCCGATGTCCTCGTGCCACACATCGGGGTGCTCGGCGATGAAGTCGCTCATCATCCGCGTGCAGCGCGGGTCGTCGAGCACGGTCACCGCCACGCCGTGTTGCGCCAGCCACTCGTGCCCGCCGCTGAACGTGCGGGACTCGCCCACCACCAGCGCGCCGATGCTGAACTGGCGCACCAGGCCGCTGCAATACCAGCACGGCGAGAGCGTCGTCACCATGACGGTGGACCGGTAGTCGAGTTGTCTGCCCGCGGCGCGGAACGCGTCGACCTCAGCGTGCAACGACGGATCCCCTTGTTGCACACGGCGATTGCGGCCGCGCCCGAGCAGGGAGCCGTCGGCGGTGAACAGGGCGGCGCCGATGGGGATGCCGCCCTCGGTTAGCCCGGTCTGCGCTTCCTCGTACGCGACATCCAGCATTTCAGGCGCGGAGGGGTGCACGTGACGATCTTCCACCACGTCGTAGCGTAGGGAGAGCAATCTCGGTATTTAGTGTCGCGCCGGAGGGGGCGAGATGACGACTCGTGTTCCGGTCCTCATCGTCGGGGCCGGCGTCGGCGGGCTGAGCATGTCGGCGCTGCTGGCCCAGCACGGCGTCCGCTCGCTGCTGGTCGAGAAGCGTCGGGAAACCTTCCTGTATCCGAAGGCCCGCAACGTCAGCTTCCGCACCCTGGAAATCCTGCGCGGCCTCGGGCTCAGCGGCGCGGTCCACGAGGTGGCCGAACACGTTTCGAACATGGTGGTCAAGCCGGCGCTGAACAGTACCGCCGAAGAGCCGGCCATCGACCTCGACGCGGTGTTCGCGGGGCTCGACACGCTCAGCCCGGAACCCGTCGTGCAGTACTGCCCGCAGAGCAGGCTCGAGCCGATCCTGCTCGCCGAAACGCGTCGGCGTGGCAGCGAAGTGCGCTATGGGACCGAGCTTTTTTCGCTGGACCTGGACGGGGCCGGCGCCACCGCGGTGCTGCGCGACCGGGAGTCGGGCGCGTCGGAAACCGTGCGCGCCGACTACCTCGTCGGCGCCGACGGCGTGCACGGCCAGGTGCGAAAGCGGCTGGGTATCACCACCTCTGGGTACGGTGCGTTGCCGATCTATGTCGTCTTCATCTACTTTCGGGCCCCGTGGCGAAAGTTTGTCGCCCACTTGGGCGACGGCGACGCCGTACAAGTACGAAACGCCGACGTCGACGGAATATTCATCGTGGTCGAGGGTGGCCTCGGCATGTTCATCACCACGTACCTGCCCGCCAAAGGCGAGACCGCCGACCAGTTCACCCCCCAATACTGCCGGGTGCTGCTGACCAAGGCGATCGGCGAGCGGATCGACATCGACATCATCGAGATCGCGGCATGGCAGCCCTACGAACAGGTTGCCGACCAATTCGGTTGCGGACGGGCGTTTCTCGTCGGCGATGCGGCGCACACCATGCCGCCGTTCAAGGCCGGGGGAGCCAACACCGCGATCCAGAGCGCCCACAACCTGGCGTGGAAGCTGGCGGCCGTGCTGCGGGGCACGGCGGGGCCGGAGTTGCTCGCCACCTACCACGCCGAACGCCACCCGGTGGGCCGATTCGCCGCCCGCCAGTCCCTCAACAGCCCGATCGTCGATTTGCTGCAGTTGGGCGATGACCGCCCGCGATTGCCGGCTGACGAGGAGTGCTCGATGTTCGCCCTGCTCATCGGCTACCGCTACCGCTCGGCCGCCGTCGTGGCGGGCGATCCGGACGAGGGAGACCTGGTGGAGCAGCTGCGCGGCCAACCGGGCACCCGGGTTCCGCACGTCTGGGTGCGCGACGGGGTTTCCACGCTCGACCTGCTGGGCCCCGACTTCACCCTGCTGACCGGTGACGAGCGATGGTGTGCCGCAGCGGCTTCGGCGTCGGTGGCTGCACACCGCATCGATAGTGACGAGTGGGCGGCGATCACGGGACTCTCGCCGCAAGGGGCGCTCTTGGTGCGCCCCGACGACTTTGTCGGCTGGCGTGCCGACGAGCTACCCGCCGATCCCGAAGGGGAGCTGCGCCAAGCGCTCTCGGCGATCTTGCGCCGCTAGTAGCCCTGGCGAGCAGACGCAGAATCGTACGCGGGAGGCCCGCGCAATGCGATTCTGCGTCTGCTCGCGCCGATTAGCCAGCCTTGGGCAGACGATCTAGGTGCGTCGCGATTCGAGTGGCCAGACGGTCGGGTTCCAGTCTTACGTCATGGATGACGATGGGAATTACCGTCCACCCGAGTTCTTGAATTTTGCCCAACCGCCTTTTGTCACGGAGCATCTCGTCGCGCCCCGCGTGCCAGTCGATGCTCTCGTATTCGGCGGCCAGACGTGCTGCGGGCCATGCGAAGTCGACGCGCCACAGCTCGCCGTCGCGGCCATGGATTGGATATTGGAGCTCCGGAGGCGGTAGTCCGCGGTCGATCATTACCAGCCGAGCTTCGCTCTCCATAGGCGATTCGGCACGGCCGTCGGCGACAGCGAGGAGTTCGCGCACTGCTACGATTCCCCGACGACCTCGCTGCTCGGATACTGCGACTTCAATTTCGTTGCGGGAGCAATGCATTGAATGCAAGGCAGCGTCCAGAGTTGCCAGCGCCCGCGGACGGCGCTGCTGCCTTGCGACCTCGACAGCCGTCCATGCTGGGGCGGTTGCGAGACGCCCGGCCACCCGTTGTAGCCGAGCGCCTGTACGTTGATGAACCATCAGACCTACGGTGGGCCGCATCCGCACACCAGGATCAAGCACGTGGATGGCAGTCGTGTTCTCCGTGTCGAACCCGTACAGAGCGGCAGCTGTGCCCATACACGGCACAGCTTGCTGTCCCATGAAGATGTCAAGAGCCGCCAAGCGGCCCAACAGACCTTGGTCCTGGGCTGCGTAAACCCCATACCAGATGCGCTGGAGAGCGCCATTTTTGACCTGGACGTCGAGCTGTTGCCGAGTCATGACTGTCAACAGTTGGGCCGTCGTCGCGAACCCGCCGGCCATCTTCAGGAGTGCAATCGCATCGGCATGCACCGTGAAAGCATGCGAAGGTAGGCTCGAATCAGCTAGTCACCGCTGGGGATGACGCGCGAGCAGACGCAGAATCGCACGCGGGAGGACCGCGCAATGCGATTCTGCGTCTGCTCGGCAGAAACGCCCGCGGGAATCCAGGCGGGTTACAGCGGGATGTTCTTGTGACGCCCGCGGCGCGCCGGCGCCTGCGCGAGCGCCTCGGTGAGCTTGCTGCGGGTGTGCGACGGGTCGATCTTCTCGTCGACCACGCCGATCTCGATGGCGCTGTCCACACCGCCCGCGATCCGCTCGTGCTCGGCGGCCAGCTCGTCGTGCAGGGCCTCGCGCTCGTGGTCGGGCGCGGCGGCCAGCTTCTTCTTGTGCAGAATGCCCACGGCGGCCTTGGCGCCCATCACCGCGACCTCGGCGTCCGGCCAGGCGTACACCTTGGTCGCGTTGAGCGACCGGGAGTTCATCGCAATGTAGGCCCCGCCGTAGGTCTTTCGGGTGACCAGCGTGACACGGGGAACCGTGCACTCGCCGAACGCGTGCAGCAGCTTGGCGCCGCGGCGCACCACGCCGCCCCACTCCTGGTCGACGCCGGGCAGATAACCCGGCACGTCGACGACCACCACCAGCGGGATGCCGAAGGCGTCGCACAGGCGCACGAAACGTGCCGCCTTCTCGGCGCTTTCGGAGTTCAGGCACCCGCCCAGACGCAGCGGGTTGTTGGCCAGCACGCCGACCGTGCGGCCCGACAGCCGGCCCAACCCGATCACCATCGACGGCGCCCAGTTGGCCTGGAACTCGTCGAACGGCGTCTCGTCGTCGAGGATCGCGGTCACGATCGGGCGCACATCGTAGGCCCGCCGCGCCGACTCGGGCAGCAGCGCGTGAATGTCGGTGTCACCGGCCTCGGCCTTGGTGCGGTCGAAATGGCCCTGCTGGCAGAACAATCCGACCAGCCGGCGGCCGCGCTCGTAGGCGTCGAGCTCGTCGTCGGCGACGATGTGACAAACCCCGGACTTCTTGTGGTGGGTCTCGGGACCACCGAGCGAGGCCATGTCGACGTCCTCGCCGGTGACGCTGCGGACCACGTCCGGGCCCGTGACGAACACCCGGCTTTCCGGCGCCATCACGACGACGTCGGTCAGCGCCGGCCCGTAGGCGGCGCCGCCGGCCGCGAAACCGACGACCACCGAGATCTGCGGGACGTAGCCCGACGCCCGGATCATCGCCTCGAACACCAGGCCCACCGCGTGGAGTGCCTTGACGCCCTCGGCCAGCCGGGCACCGCCGGAGTGCCAGATGCCCACGATCGGGCTCTGCTCCTCGATGGCGGTGTCGTAGGCGTTGACGATGTGCGTGCAACCCTCGATGCCCATGGCGCCGCCCATCACGGTGCCGTCGGTGCAGAAGGCGATGGTGCGCACGCCGTTCACGGTCCCGGCGGCGGCAAGCACGCCGGAGCGGTCACGCTCGTGCAGGAGTTCGACGCTGTCGTCGTCGAAGAAATTGCTCAAGCGCAACAGCGGGTCGCGGGGGTCGAGCGACTCGCCAACCGCCTCGGGGGCCGTGATAGTCATCGCAGTCTCCTGATATTCCGGTGTTGCTCGGTTTAGTACCGCCCGAAGGCGATGGCCACGTTGTGTCCGCCGAATCCGAACGAGTTGTTGATCGCGTACTGGTAGTTGCCCGGGCGTGGTTTGCCCGCTACGACGTCGAGATCGATTTCGGGGTCGAGGTTTTCCAGGTTCAGCGTCGGTGGGACGACCTGGTCGCGCAGCGCGAGCACGGTCAGGATCGATTCGACCGCGCCGACGGCGCCGACCGAGTGGCCCAGGGCCGCCTTGGGTGCATAGACCGCGGCGTTGCCGCCGTGGGGGCCCAGCGCGTTGTTGATGGCCTTGCCCTCGGCGACGTCACCGACCGAGGTGCCGGTGGCGTGGGCGTTGACGTGGTGGATGTCGCTGGGGGACAGACCGGCGAGCTGGATGGCCCGGCTCATCGCGTGCCCGGCGCGTTCGCCGTTGGGGTCCGGGGCGACCATGTGGTAGCCGTCGGAGGTGATGCTGGCGCCCATGATGCGGGCCAAGATGTTGGCGCCGCGGGCTTTGGCGTGCTCCTCGGTTTCGATCACCATGAGCGCGCCGGCCTCGCCGAACACGAAGCCGGTCCGGTCGCGGTCGAACGGGCGGCACGCGCCGGCGGGGTCGTCGTTCTTGGTCGACATCACGATGCGCATCTGCGCGAACGCCGCGATCGGCACCGCTTCGATCTTCGTTTCGACGCCACCGCAGATCGCGATGTCGGCCTCCCCGAACACGATGTTGCGCCACGCCTGGGCGATGCCCTCGGAGCCGGACGCGCACGCCGACACCGGGGTGATGACCCCGGCCTTGGCGTGCCGTTCCAGACCCACCGCCGCGGCCGCCCCGTTGGGCATGTACTTCTGCACACCCAGCGGGGAGACGGCCTTCATGCCACGAGCGCGCATGTCGTCGTAGCTGAAAACCATCTCTTCCGACGAACCCAAACCGGTACCGATCGACACCAGCAGGCGGTCGCTGTCGACCTCGGGCGAGCCGGCGTTCTCCCAGACCCGCCGGCTCAAGATGGTCGACATCCGCTGCAGGTAACCCGACCGGCGCAACTCGACGCGGGTCAGCTGGCTGTCGAACTCCTCTAACAGATGACCGCCGATGCGTACCGGCAGGTCAAACTCCTCGACGAACGGGTCCTCGAGTGTGCGGATACCACTCTGGCTGTCTTGCAACAGCTTCCAGGTGGTCTCGGCGTCAGTCGCCAGTGCGGTCGTCATGGCAACGCCAGTGACGACCACGTTCGGGAGTGTCTTCCCGGTAACCAGCTCTGTCATGGGTCTTGCGAACGTTCCTTCCGTGCTTAGCGGTGATCGCGAACCCGGCGAGGCCGGGGGACGCGGGTCACCACCTTCTAGACCATCCAGCTTTAGTAACGCCCGAAGGCGAGTGCCACGTTGTGGCCACCGAAGCCGAACGAGTTGTTGATCGCGTAACGGAAATCGCCGTAGCGAGGTTCGCCCGCAACAACATCCAGGTCGATCTCGGGGTCGGGGGTTTCGTAATTCAAGGTGGGCGGAATGACGCCGTCGCGCAGGCTCAACACCGTGAGCACCGACTCCAGTGCCCCGACCGCACCGATCGAGTGGCCCAGCGCCGACTTCGGCGCGTAGACCGCCGCCTGCTGGCAACCGGCGACCCGGATGGCGTTGGCCTCCGCGGTGTCACCGATCGGCGTCGCCGTCCCGTGGGCGTTGACGTGGTCAACGTCCTTGGGGGACAACCCCGCCAGCTCGAGCGACCGCGTCATCGCCCGACCCGCACGCACACCGTCGGCCGCCGGGGCCACCATGTGGAACGCGTCGGAGGTGATGCCGGCACCCATCAGACGGGCCAGCGGCTTGGCACCGCGGGCCTTGGCGTGCTCCTCGGTCTCGATGAGCATCAGGGCCCCGGCCTCGCCGAACACGAAGCCGTCGCGGTCCTTGTCGAACGGCCGCGACGCGCGCTCGGGCTCGTCGTTGCGGGTCGACATGGCCCGCATCATCGAAAACGCCGCGATCGGCAGCGCCTCGATGGGGCCCTCGACGCCACCGCACACGGCGACGTCCGCGTCACCCATGACGATCTGACGCCATGCGTGGGCGATCGCTTCCGAACCCGACGAACACGCCGAAACCGGGGTGATCACCCCGGCGCGGGCGCCGAGCTGCAGACCCACCACGGCGGCGGCGCCGTTGGGCATGATCATCTGAACGGCCAGCGGCGACACCTTGCGGGGGCCGCCCTCGTTCATCAGGTCGTAGCTCTCCACGATCCTTTCGGCGCCACCGAGGCCGGTGCCGACCACGACCGAGAACCGGTCGGGATCGAGCTCCGGGTTGCCGGCGGTCTCCCACAGCTGGGTGCTGAGCACCTTGGCCAGCCGTTGGACGTACGACATACGCCGCATGTCGAGCCTGCTCATCTGGTCGTCGATGGGCTCCTTGAGGTGTCCACCGATCTTGACGGGCAGGTCCCACTTGGTGATGTATTCGTCTTCGAGGACGTGGATGCCGCTTTCGCCGGCCAACAAACCCTTCCACGTGCTCTCGACGTCCGGCGCGATCGACGTCGTCGCCGTGACGGCGGTTACCACAACGCTGGGGTAACCGCCGTTAGCAGTGGAAGGCTTACTCACTTGTCCGCTTCCAGCCTCGCCTTGACGTTGGCGACCGCGTCGGGGTTGTCGGACTCCAGCTTGGCGCGCAGCGCCTCGGCAGCCTCGGGGTTTTCTTCCTCGAGCTTCTGGATGTAGGAGACGACGTCACCGACGGTGCGCAGACCGGCGAGGTCCTCGTCCGGGATCTTGACGCCGTACTTGTCCTCGGTCTGGACGGCGATCTCGACCATCGACAGCGAGTCGATGTCCAGGTCGTCGACGAAGGACTTCTCCGGGGTGACCTCGGAGGGCTCGATACCGGTGACCTCTTCGATGATCTCGGCGATACCGGCGATGATTTCTTCCTGGCTGACAGCCACAGCGTGCTTCCCTTCGTAATGTGTTGTGAGTTAGTCGAACTGACGTGTTATGTGGTTGTACTGGGCCTTTGGGGAGTCGAGCTGGTTTAGAGCTCGGCCAAAGCGTCCAGGTCTGCGGGCGACTTGACGGCACGGGCCGTAACTCCCCGAAGTTCTCGTTTGGCGATACCGGTGAGCGTGCCCGCGGGCGGGAACTCCACGGCCGCACCAACTTCCAGCTCGCGCAGCGTGGCGGTGCACAGGTCCCAGCGCACGGGCTGGGTCAGCTGGGCGACCAGCGCCTCCATCGCCGCGGCCGCCGAGGCGACCGGCTTGCCGTCGCGGTTGGACAGCAGCGTCGCGGTGGGCTCCGCCGTCTGGACAGCGGCCGCCGCGGCGGCGTAGCCGTCGAGCGCCGACGCCATGTACTTGGTGTGGAACGCGCCGGCCACACCCAGCGCGCGCACCCGGGCCTTGGCCGGGGGGTCTTCGGCGAGCTTGTCCAGCGCGGCCAGCGACCCGGCGGCCACGATCTGCCCGGCGGCATTGCGGTTGGCGGGGAACAGGTCGAGCTGCTCGAGGCGCGCGAGGACCTCGGCCTCGTCACCGCCGAGCACCGCGGACATGCCGGTGGGCTCCACGGCGCAGGCCTTGGCCATCTCGGCGCCCCGCGTGGCGGCCAGGGCGACGGCGTCGTCGGCGGCCATCACGCCGGCGATCGCGTAAGCGGCGATCTCACCGACGGAGTGGCCGGCCACGACCAGGTCTTCACCGGCGAGCAGGCCGCGCTTGGCCAGCTCCTGGTGCGCGAGCAGCGTGGCGGCGACGACCAGCGGCTGGGTGACCGCGGTGTCGGTGATCTCTTCGGTCGATGCGGTGGTGCCCAGGCGCACGAGGTCGAGGCCACTGGCCTTGGACCACAGCGCCAACTGGTCAGCGGCGCCGGCGAGCTCCAGCCATGGCGAGAGCATCCCCTCGGTCTGCGAACCCTGTCCGGGCGCAAGCAATGCAATCACGTGTTTAAGAGAACACTGTGGAAACGGTTTTGGCGGGTGTAACAGATTATGAACCTCGTCTTAGGTTTTTGTGCACACCCTACAAAACGGCTCCGTAAGCTACGGGTTTGATATCGTCCCGCGACCTGTGCACTGGGTCACTATTACCCGATTTGACCGGTGGCAGCCCCCTTGACCGGCAGCGGAACCGCGGGCATGGCGTTGTTCGCGGCGCTAGCGGGAGTCGTCGGATAGTTGAGCTGGCCCACCGTCGCCGCCACTCGCAGCACATATGCATCGCGCGGCTGCATGGGATCGCGGCCGGTGAAGTCGGTGATCCGCCTGAGTCGGTAGCGCACGGTGTTTGGATGAACGAACAACTTTCTGGCACAGGCTTCAATCGCGCCGCCACAATCTAAGTAAGCGTCAAGAGTCTCGATCAGCGTCGGACCCGCGTCGGCCAACGGCCCCATCACGTCGGTGTGCAGCGCCACGATCGCCGACGCGTCGCCCATCAGGGCCCGCTCCGGCAGGAGCTCGCGGGCCAGCACGGGACGCGGCGCCCCGCGCCATCCGCCGACCGCGTTCATCCCGGAGATCGCCTCGCTGGCGCTGTGATAGGCCGCGGTCAGCATGGGCGCCGTCGGCCCGACGACCACGGGGCCGTCGGCGAACGCGGCCAGCAGTTCCCCGAGGAACTTGTCGGTCGGCGACAACTGCCCGGAGACGATGGCGACCAGCCAGGTGCCGTGCACGTCGGTGAGGGCGGCACGGCCGTGTTGTGCGGCGATGTCGCGGACGTGCTGGCTCGCGCGCTCGCTGTCGCCGGGGCCGGTCGACCCGTCGCGGCCCGGCGCCGGCGTCCCGACCACCACCGTCGCCGGCTCGGTGGTGTCCCAGTTCAGGGCGGCCGCGCGGGACAGCAGCTCCGGGCCGGTGTCGCCACGGACCACCGCGTCGACCACGCTGGCCTCCATCCGGCTGTCCCAGGTGCCCCGCGCCTCGGCCGCGTCGGCGTACGCCCCCGCCGCGGTGAACGCCAGGTCGCGGGTGTACTTCAGGATGCCCACCGTCAGCGCGGTCAGCTGCTCCTCGGAGCGGGCCAGCAGCGGGACGACCTCCTCGAAGATGTCCATGGTGACGCGCACCATGTCGACGCTGTGGCGCAACGCGATCCGGCGTTGCAGCTCCTGGGGCACCAGCTCGAAGGCCTGGGCGGTGTAGCTGACGTTGCTGTGCGGGTCTTGCATCCACTCGACGAAGTTCACGACGGCCGTCTGCACCACCAGCGCCACGCTGGCCCGCTGCGACGCCTCCAAATCGGCGAAGAACGGCAGCCGATCCTGCATGGCGTTGACCGCCTCGGTCGCCAACCGCCCGGAGTACTGCTTGAGCCGCCGCAGCACGGAGTCGGGGACCGAATCCAGCGTTTCCAGCGGTGACCGGGGATGCTTGGCGAACGGACCGGCGAAGGGGTTGTCACTCACCCCTAAAACCTACGCGACTTTTCTAGATGTTTCCGCCAAAGAAGGCGCAAGGCGTTCTTAAGAACGCCTCAAGGTAGCCGGCCGCGGGCCTTGGCGCGCCCCGGTGTGGCTCCGGCGGGCGTCGAGCGTGAAACTAACTTCACGCTCGACGCCCAGCGTGAAATCAACTTCACGTTCGGCGGGCGGTGGGCGTGGACCGGTGAGGGTGAGGTCCGCGTCAGGCCACGCCGGGGTCGGACGTCTGCTCCGGCGCGGCGTGCACGTCGTCGATCCGGTACTGACGGGCCGCCGCGACCGGCACCGAGGGGTCGATCTCGCCGTCGCGCGCCAGCGCCTCGAGCACGGCCACCACCTGCGACTCGGCGTCGGTGTTGAAGTAGCGCCGCGCCGCGGGCCGGGTATCGGAGAAGCCGAACCCGTCGGTGCCCAGGGTGACGTAGGTGCCCGGCACCCACGGCCGGATCTGCTCGGGAACCGCACGCATCCAGTCCGAAACGGCGACCACCGGGCCGACGGCGTTGGACAGCGCCTGGGTGACGTAGGGGACGCCGGCCGGCCGGTCCGGGTGACGCAGCCTCGCCCGATCCACCGCGACGCCGTCGCGGTTCAGTTCGCCCCAGCTGGTCACCGACCACACGTCGGCGGCGACGTCCCATTCGGCGGCCAGCATCTGCGCGGCGTCCAGGGCCGCCGGCATCGCCACCCCCGAAGCCAGGATCTGTGCCTTATTGGCGCGCTGCTCGGTGGCGACGTGGTAGCGGTAGAGGCCCCGCAGCACGCCCTCGGGATCGAAGTTGTCCGGCTCGGGGGGCTGCACGTAGGGCTCGTTGTAGATGGTGATGTAGAAGAACACGTTCTCCGGGTTCTCCCCGAACATCCGGGCCAGCCCGCTCTCCACGATGTGGGCGATCTCGAAGGCGAACGCCGGGTCGTAGGCGACCACCGCCGGGTTGCTGCTCGCCAGCAGCAGCGAATGGCCGTCGGCGTGCTGCAGGCCCTCGCCGGTCAGCGTGGTGCGTCCCGCGGTGGCTCCCAACAGGAAGCCGCGCGCCATCTGGTCGGCGGCCGCCCAAAGGCCGTCGCCGGTGCGCTGGAAGCCGAACATGGAATAGAAGATGTAGATCGGGATCATCGGCTCGTTGTGCGTGGCGTACGACGTGCCGACGGCGGTGAACGAGGCGGCGGATCCGGCTTCGTTGATGCCCTCGTGCAGGATATGGCCGGCTTCACTTTCCTTGTACGCCAACATCAATTCGGCGTCCACGGAGGTGTAGAGCTGGCCGTTGCGGTTGTAGATCTTCAGGTTCGGAAACCACGAGTCCATCCCGAACGTGCGTGCCTCGTCGGGAATGATGGGTACGAGGCGCGGCCCGATCTCCTTGTCGCGCAACAGTTCCTTGAACGTGCGCACCGTCGCCATGGTGGTGGCCACCTCCTGGTGGCCGGACCCCTTCCTCAGCGCCTTGTAGGTATCGCGGCCGGGCAAGGACAGCACCTTGGCCTTGGTGCGGCGCTCGGGCACGAAGCCGCCCAGCGCGCGGCGCCGGTCCAGCAGGTAGCGGATCTCGGGCGCCTCCGGGCCAGGGTGGTAGTACGGCGGCAGGTAAGGGTCCTCCTCGAGTTGGGCGTCGGAGACGGGAATCCGCATGCTGTCGCGGAAGTCCTTGAGGTCCTGCAGCCGCAACTTCTTCATCTGGTGGGTGGCGTTACGGCCGGCGAAGTAGCTGCCCAGGCTGTAGCCCTTGATGGTTTTCGCCAGGATCACCGTGGGCTGCCCCTTGTGGTCGACCGCGGCCCGGTAGGCGGCGTAGACCTTGCGGTAGTCGTGACCACCCCGCTTGAGGTTCCAGATCTGCAGGTCGGACAGGTCCTCGACCAGCGCCTTGGTGCGCGGGTCGCGACCGAAGAAGTGTTCGCGCACGTAGCCGCCGTCGTTGGCCTTGTAGGTCTGGTAGTCCCCGTCGGGGGTGGTGTTCATCAGGTTCACCAGCGCGCCGTCGCGGTCGGCGTGCAACAGGGCGTCCCACTCGCGGCCCCAGACCACCTTGATGACGTTCCAGCCGGCACCGCGGAAAAACGACTCGAGTTCCTGAATGATCTTGCCGTTGCCGCGGACTGGGCCGTCGAGGCGCTGCAGGTTGCAGTTGATGACGAAGGTCAGGTTGTCCAATCCCTCGAGCGCGCCGACGTGCAGCAGGCCGCGGCTTTCCGGCTCGTCCATCTCGCCGTCGCCCAGGAAACACCACACGTGCTGATCGGAGGTGTCCTTGATGCCGCGGTCGTGCAGGTAGTGGTTGAACCGGGCCTGATAGATCGCGTTCATCGGGCCCAGACCCATCGACACCGTGGGGAATTCCCAGAAGTCGGGCATCAGCCGCGGGTGCGGGTAGGACGGCAGCCCGCCGCCGGGATGGCTGTGCTCCTGACGGAAACCGTCGAGCTGATCGGCGCTGAGCCGGCCCTCGAGGAACGCCCGGGCGTAGATGCCCGGCGAGGCGTGGCCCTGGATGAACACCTGATCCCCGCCACCGGCATGCGATTTGCCGCGGAAGAAGTGGTTGAAGCCGACTTCGTACAGTGCCGCGGATGACGCGTAGGTCGAAATGTGGCCTCCCACACCGACTCCCGGGCGCTGGGCGCGGTGCACCATGATGGCGGCGTTCCAGCGGATCCACGCCCGGTAGCGCCGTTCGACGTCCTCGTCGCCGGGGAACCACGGCTCCAGTTCGGTCGGAATGGTGTTGACGTAGTCGGTGGAGGTCAGCGACGGAATGGCAACGCGCTGTTCGCCCGCCCGCTCCAGCAGTCGCAACATCAGATAGCGCGCCCGCGACGGGCCGGAGCGCTCCAGCAGTTCATCGAAGGACTCCAGCCACTCGGAGGTCTCTTCGGGATCGATGTCGGGGAGGTAAGAAGCCACCCCCTCGCGGATCACCCGGACGCGGTCGGGTTCGGTTGCGCTGTTGGGATTTGTGGCCAGATCGTGGCGCACGAATTCGGTTGTCAACCCACTACTCCTGTAATTGGCGGGATGTGTGACGTCAGGGTGGTTCGCACCCTGACCACCATCGTGCCGCACCGGTGTTTCGGGCGGGCAGCCGCCATCTGGTAGCCGATCGGGGACGCCAACTCGGCGGGTCTGGGGCGAGTAAGGAGGTCACCCGGTAACGTCAGGCCTGTGCTCATCCGGTGGCGTGCCGTCCCCCCGAGGCAGGTGGGGGCCTTCCCCCGGCGTGGTGCTTTGGCGGTGGGGTGTGCCGCCGCCGCGTTGATGGGCATCGTGGGATGTACGTCGGTCACGAACGGAACCGCGACCCCCGACACGAAAGTGGCCCCCGCCTACCGCCAGTCGGTGTCCGCGTCGGTGTCAGCCTCGTCGGCGACCTCGAGCGTCCGCGAGTCCCAGCGTCAGCAGTCGCTGACCACCAAGGCCGTGCGCACCGCTTGCGCGTCGCTGATCACCACCAGCAAGAACGCGATCGACAGGACCAACGAATTCGTCCAGGCGTTCAACGCGGGCCGCGGCACCGGCCCCACCGAGGGCCCGGCGATCGACGCCCTCAACGACAGCGCCACCACGGTGGCCAACAGCTTCAGTGACGCGATGTCGCAGCAGATGAAGGACGCGTTCAATGCGTACGTCGACGCCGCGCACTCGGTGGCCAACGCCATTGGGACACACGCGGGGACGTCGGAATTCAACAGGCGGGTCGATCAGCTCAACGACACGAAAAAGAAAGCAATCAAACTCTGCTTGGCAACGTAAAGAGGCGGAAGTGTGAACGGCGTTCGCGCTGTGCGACGATAATCGGCGAATCGCACATCGCGAGGATGTTGAAGGAGGCTCCACGGTGGTCGCGGCGGATCACGCCCCGAGCTACGCTCGCAAACTGGGCATCCAACCCGACCATGTTGTCCAGGAGTGGGGCTGGGACGAAGACACCGACGATGAGATCCGCGCGGCGGTCGAGGAAGCCTGCGGCAGCGAGCTGCTCGACGAGGACACCGACGAGGTAGTCGACGTCGTGCTGCTGTGGTGGCGCGACGGCGACGGTGACCTGGTGGACACGCTGATGGACGCGATCGGCCCGCTGGCCGAAGACGGTGTGATCTGGGTGCTGACGCCCAAGACCGGGAAACCGGGACACGTGCTGCCGGCCGAGATCGCCGAGGCGGCTCCCACCGCCGGTCTGATGCCGACCTCGTCGGTCAACCTGGGGGATTGGAGCGCCAGCCGGCTGGTGCAGCCCAAGTCCCGGGCCGGGAAGCGTTGATGCTGTCGGTCGGCACCGCCGCCCCGGACTTCACTCTGCGCGACCAGAATCAACAGCGTGTCACGCTGAGCTCCTACCACGGCGCCAAGAATGTGCTGCTGGTGTTCTTCCCGCTGGCGTTCACCGGGATCTGCCAGGGCGAGCTGGACCAGCTGCGGGATCACCTGCCCGACTTCGACAACGACGACAGCGCGGCGCTGGCCATCTCGGTGGGTCCGCCGCCCACGCACCGGGTCTGGGCGCTGGACAGCGGCTTCACCTTCCCGGTGCTGTCGGATTTCTGGCCGCACGGCGCGGTCAGCCAGAGCTACGGCGTGTTCAACGACGACGCCGGCTACTCCAATCGCGGGACGTTCGTCGTCGACCGGTCCGGGATCATTCGATTTGCGGAGATGAAACAGCCCGGCGAGTCGCGCGATCAGCGGCTGTGGACCGATGCCCTGGCGGCGTTGAAGGCTTGATTTTGGGGACTTGGCCGTCGGGCGGGTAGCCTGCCCGCAGCAACGGGCGCGTAGCTCAGTGGTAGAGCTCTGGTTTTACACACCAGCGGTCGGCGGTTCGATACCGTCCGCGCCCACTCTTTGGCCCGCCGGTCCGCGAGCGTAACCTGGCTGCGATTTTGACGGCCGATTTTCGCCGTGCCGTTACGCTCGCGGCGCCTCGGCACGAGCCCGGACCTTTGTGACGAAGGCGGCCCCGAACGCCTTGGCGGAGTACGGGTCTTGGCCGGTGATCAGTTCGCGATCCTCGACGACCTTGCTGCCCATCGGCAGGAAAGTCTGTTGAACCTTGGCGCCGCGCGCCTTCAACAGCTCGGTCGGGTCGTCGTTGAGTCGTCCCTTGAAGCGGCGCGCCAGTGGGGCCGTCGACAACATCGTGTCCACGCCGGTCTTGAAGCAGGTCATGCGGTAGCCCTCGTAGGTCCACCGGCCCTCGACGGTGGGAGCCGCCGCGAGCGCGGCCGGAGCGTGACAGATCAACCCCGTTGGTCGCCCAGCATCGTGAAAGTATCGGACGAGCGCGCCGAAGTGGTCGTTGAGCGAGTCGTCGGCAAACGCGTCGCGGTGCAGCAGGTCGACCAGGGGCTCATGACCGCCCGGCACGAACAAGGCATCGAACCCGTCCAGGCGCTGTGTGTCATGGGCGATTTCTTCGAGCTTGGCCGGCGTCGCGAGGCCGAGTTCGAGGAGTTCCCGATAGCTATTCAAGGCGGCGTCTCGCTTTTTCCGCGAGCCGGCGAAGTACATCAGGCTGCATGAGGTGCCGTCGATGACGGGAATTCGCGCACCCGGTGTGGCGAAAGCAAGCTCGAACCCGGCCCGGCGCATGGCGTCGGTCGGTTCGACCAGTTCACCGAGATAGGTGCCGGTCAGCGCGCTGCGGCCGTTGTTCAGCGGAATCCGGTCGGCCGCGGACACCACCACGAGTACGCGTGGCGCCGTCGTCGTTCCCATGGGTCAGCGATACCCCGGACCGCGCCGCGACAATCGCTGGCGACGGCGCGCGAGCGTAACGTGGCTGCGATTTCGGGCGCCGATTTTCGCAGCCCGGTTACGCTCGCGGGGTCTACGCTCGCCTGCCTACCAGGAGGGTCGGTATTCGGGCCCCGAAATCCAGGACCGGGCGCCGGCGAGCACCGCGGCGTGCACCGCGCGGGCGATCCGGGCGCCGAACACCGACCGCGGCCCGCCGTAGGTCTCCTCGGCGCCGTCCGTCGGGCAGTGCACGACGATCGCGTCCGACGCGGTTCCGGTGGCGCGCACCCCGACCTCGTGCAGCGCCTGCACCTTCGCCTCCGTGGCGGTGGCCACGGCGTTGACCAGGGCCGCCCCGGACAGCCGCACCGGCGCCGCGACCACGATGTTGATGGTCCCCACCCGGTATCCGTCGCCGTCGGTGAGCGGTCGGTACTCGACGATCTCGTAGTCGGTGAACGCGCTCGTGCGCAGGCCGGCCGGCACCTCGCGGCGGAAGTGCCGGTCGGGCGCGGCGGCCCAGGCGGGGCTGGACAGCCCGACCGTCGCGGTGGCGTGCACGCCGTCGTCCGCGGCGAGGTGGTGACGGGTCACGTCGACCGCGGTGAGCAACCCGCAGCCGGTGCCGACGAGCCCCAGCGCGGCACCGATCTCGGTCAGGTGGCGGCCCGGGTCCATCCGGTCGTAATCCAGCGGGACCGTCGCGTTGACCAACCAGTCGCGGGCGCCCACGCCGCCGCCGAGCGGGCCCGACGAGATGCACAGCCGCGGCTCGCCGAATCGCCAGACGAGCAACGGGATCGATCGAGCCTGTTCGACCCGCGCGGTCAGCCTGGGATCCATGGTCACATCCTCGCGTGCGGCGAGTCAGCTATGACGCGCGGCCGTGTTGAATCGAGGGCATGACCCCACAAGCACCCCTGAACATGCCTCTCGAAGAAGCGATGCGGACCCAGCGTGCCATCCGTCGTCTCAAGCCCGACCCCGTCGACGACGCCCTCGTCTTGCACCTTCTCGAACTCGCGATGAAGGCGCCGACCGGTTCGAACGCGCAGAACTGGGAGTTCATCGTGGTCAAGGACCGCGAGGTGGTCGCGAAGCTGGGCCGGCTGAATCGCACCGCCATGAAGGCCTTCGGACCCATCTACCAGCGTGCTCTGCAGCGCCGCGCGGACGACAAGATGCTGCGGGTATTGAAAGCGGTGCGATGGCAGGCGGAGCACTTCGACGACATCCCCGTGGTCGTGGTGGCATGCCTGAAGGGCTTTGTCGCGCCGTGGCCCCCGATCGGTGCGAGCAGCGCTTACGGTTCCATCTATCCCGCGATACAGAACCTGTTGCTGGCGGCGCGCGCGGCGGGGCTGGGCGCCGCGTTGATCACGATGCCGCTGTGGAGCACGCTTTTGGCCAAGCGGGTCCTGGGCCTGCCGCGCAATGTCACTCCGTGCGCGGTGATTCCGCTGGGCTGGCCGATGGGGAAATACGGTCCCACTACGCGACGGCCGGTCGGAGAACTCGTGTCGCTCGACCGATACGGCAACCGGGCGTTTCTGTAGCCGGGAGCGTGCATACAGTGAGCGGGTGAAGCCCTTTCGAATCGACGTCGCTGATGATGTTCTGGACGATCTGCGCGCGCGGCTGGCCCGAACCCGTTGGCCCGAGGCCGAATGCGTCGACGACTGGAGCCAGGGCATGCCGCTGGCGTACACCCGCGAACTGGCCGACTATTGGGCCAACGACTACGACTGGCGCGCGCGGGAGGCCGCGCTCAATCGTTTCGACCACTTCATCACCGAAATCGACGGCCTGGACATCCATTTCATCCACCAACGCTCGCCGTACGAGGGCGCCTTCCCCTTGGTGATCACGCACGGCTGGCCGGGCTCGATCGTGGAGTTCCACAAGGTGATCGAGCCGCTGACCAA
This sequence comes from Mycobacterium sp. NTMscope_MAC_269, assembly GCF_976985695.1. Lineage (NCBI taxonomy): Bacteria > Bacillati > Actinomycetota > Actinomycetes > Mycobacteriales > Mycobacteriaceae > Mycobacterium > Mycobacterium sp. NTMscope_MAC_269. Next base: position 2,187,545 of record NZ_OZ335668.1, on the reverse strand, counting down.
CCCCGCGTCGGGTCGCGCCGAGGACGCCTTCCACGTCGTGTGCCCGTCGCTGCCGGGCTACGGGTTCTCCGGCAAACCCACTGGCGCCGGGTGGGGCGTGGAAAAGATCGCCGAGGCGTGGGAAACGCTGATGCTGCGGCTCGGCTACGAGCGCTACGGCGCCCAGGGCGGCGACTGGGGCGCCGCGGTCACCACCCAGATCGGCCGCAATCGGGGCCATTGCGCGGCCATTCACCTGAACATGCCGGTGGGCCGACCCACCAAGGACGCACTGTCGAATCCCACCGACGAGGAACGACAAGCCATGGCCGGGCTGGCCAATCACCGTAAATGGGGCACCGGCTATTCCAAGCAACAGTCCACCAGGCCACAGACACTCGGCTACGGATTGGCCGATTCGCCTGTGGGCCAGCTCGCGTGGATCGTCGAAAAGTTCTGGGACTGGGCCGATTGCGACGGCCATCCCGAGAACGCGGTCAGCCGCGACGAACTGCTCGACAACGTGATGGTCTACTGGGTGACCAACACCGCCGCGTCGTCGGCCCGGCTGTACTGGGAGAGCTTCGCGGTCTGGGGCGGGGGAGACCGCGTCGAATTGCCCACGGGCGTCGCGGCTTTCCCCGGCGAACTGCTGAAAGCTCCGCGCAGCTGGTGCGAGCCGGCCTACAACATCACCCACTGGACCGACATGCCGCGCGGCGGGCATTTCGCGGCGTTCGAGGAACCGGAGTTGTTCGTCGAGGACCTGCGCGCGTTTTTCGCGACGGTGCGCTGAGCCGATCAGCCGGGCGGGTGTGAGACGCTGCCGGGGTGTTTGCGACGCGCGCCCGCGCGACCGGCGTGCTGGCCGGCTACCTGGCTGATCGCGCGCTGGGCGACCCGCGACGCGGCCATCCCGTCGCGGCGTTCGGCACGGCCGCCGCCGAGCTGGAGAACCTGACCTACCGCGAAAGCAGGGCGGCCGGCGCCGTGCACGTGGGCGTGCTGATCGGGTCGTTGGGCCTGCTCGGCGCGGCGGCGCAACGCGCCGCCGCGCGCGGCGGGCGGTCGTGGCCGATCGCGGTGACCGCCGCGGCCACCTGGGTCTGCCTGGGCGGAACCTCGTTGGCGCGCACCGGGTTGGCCATGTCGGAGCTGCTGGAGCGCGGCGACGTCGAGGGCGCCCGCGCGCTGCTGCCGTCGCTGTGCGGGCGCGACCCCGCCTCTTTGGACGGCGCGGGCCTGGTCCGGGCGTCGCTGGAATCGGTCGCCGAGAACACCTCCGACGCCCAGGTGGCGCCGCTCCTCTTCGCGGCGGCCGGCGGCGTGCCCGCCGTGCTGGCGTACCGCGGCATCAACACCCTGGACGCCATGGTCGGCTACCGCTCGCCGCGCTACCTCCGATTCGGCTGGGCCGCAGCGAAATTGGACGACGTGGCCAACTACCTCGCCGCGCGGGTGACGGCGTCGCTGGCGGTGGCGTTGGCGCCCCTGGTGGGTGGCTCAGCGTCGGGCGCGGCGCGGGCGTGGCGGCGCGACGCCGGACGCCATCCCAGCCCCAACGCCGGCCCCGTCGAGGCGGCGTTCGCCGGCGCGCTGGGGGTGCGCCTGGGCGGGCCCACCCAATACCGCCACGAGCTGCAGATCCGGCCCACGCTTGGCGACGGCCGAGAACCCACCGTCGCCGACCTGCGGCGGGCGGTCACGCTGTCGTCGCTGGTGCAAGCCGGCGCCACGCTCGTGGCGGGGCTGCTGGCCGGTTACCGGCGCCGACCGTAACGGTCGGCGAGTTTGTCCTGGACCGTCTGCGGCGCGTGTTCAGCCGGCGCGGCCTCCGGTGCGGGCCGCCGCTGTTTGTCCTGACGACGCGCCCGGATCTCCGAATACGCGAAGTAGCCCAACCCGATCGGGGCGAGAATGCCGAACGCGATCCACTGGATGCCGTAGGACAGGAACGGTCCGGCGTCCAACTGTGGCACGCCGACCACCCCGAGCCCACCGGGTTGCCCGTCGACCAGCTGCAGGTACGACCCGGCCAGCGGCACCTTGGTCAACACCGCGACCTGCTCGGTGTCGATCGAATAGACCTGCCGCACACCGTCTCCCATGAAGGGATCCTTGCCCGCCGCGGCGGGCTCGGAGTTGCGCAGGCGCGCCGTGATGGTCACCGTGTCGGCCGGTGGGCGGGGAATCGGTGGAACACGAGATCCCTCCAGTGGCCGCACGTAGCCGCGGTCGACCAGCACGGTGGGTCCGCCGTCGACGACGAAGGGCGCGAGCACCTCGAACGCGGGTTTGGAATCGATCACCCGCAACCTGGCCAGCACCTGGATGTCGGGCAGGTAATGCCCGGTCGCGGTGACCTGGCGCCACTGTTGCGCGGCGGCGGACGAATCCTGCTGCGGCAGCACGGTTTTCACCGGGACGGGCGCGGTGTTCAGAGAGTGCTCGATCTGGTGGTTTTCCCGCGAGGTCCTGCTGTGCTTTCCCAGCTGCCAGGGCGCGAGCACGGTGAAGCACAGATAGGCGAACGCGATGACCACCAGCGCCAACACGATCCAGCCCGGGCGCAGCACAAACGCCAATCGGCGCATCAACCCGACCCGTCCTGTGCGAGGCGTTCGTCGACCCAGTCGTGCAGGCCGGGCAGCGCGGCCTCGATGACGGTGTAGACGCGTTCGAAGTCTTTTGCGTCGCCGTAGTAGGGGTCGTCGACGTCGGGGGTGTGCGCGCCGGTGCGCGGATCGAACGACCGCAGCATCTTGACGCGGTCCTCGTCGGCGCCCAGGTGCCGAAGCATCCGGGCGTGGTTGCGGTCCAGGGCCACCACAAGATCGGCGGCCAGGTGCTCGGCGTCGACCTGCGCGGCGCGGTGCTCGCAGGCGTAGCCGTGGGCGCGCAGCACGCCGGCGGCCCGCTCGTCGGCGCACTCGCCGACGTGCCAGTTGCCGGTCCCGGCGCTGCTCACCCGCACCGCGTCCGCCAGGCCGCGGCGGCGCAGCTGGTCGGCGAACATCTTCTCGGCCATCACCGACCGGCAGATGTTGCCGGTGCACACGAACGTGATGTGCAGGGCTTCGCGCTCAGACACCCAACGCCCTCCGCAGCTCGTCGACGGTCGCGGCGTGCGTGACGCCGTCGGAACCCGCGGCTTTGTCGGGGAAGTCGGCCCTGCCGTATCCCCAGCCGACCACCACGGTGTCGATGCCGTGGGCGGCCGCGCCGTGCACGTCGTGGCTGCGGTCACCGACCATCAGCACCCGTTCGGGCAGCGGCGTCAGCTGCGAAAGCGCGTGGGCGAGCACCTCGACCTTGGCTTTGCGGGAGCCGTCGGGGCTCGCCCCGGCGATGACCTCGAAGTGCCGGTCGAGCTCGAAATGGGCGAGGATGCGCCGCGCGGTCGGTTCCAGCTTGGAGGTGGCCACGGCCAGCCGGACACCGGCGGCGCGCAGGTCGACCAGCAGCGCCTCGATCCCGTCGAACAGCGCGTTCATCGCCCACCCCCGGGCGCCGTACTCCGCGCGGAAGGCCGCGATCGCCTCCTCGGCGTCGTCGCCGAGTTCCATGGATCGGAAGGTGTCGTCCATCGGCGGGCCCACGATCTGGGCGACGAGGTCGCCGGGGGGCACCGGGGCGCCGATGTGGTTGAGCGCATGCAGGAAGCTGGCCACGATGCCCTCGGCGGAGTCGGTCAGTGTGCCGTCGAGATCGAAGATCACCAGCTGCGCCCCCGGGGCCTGGGGATCGGCTGACGTTGTGCCTGTCACCTCACCATTGTCCTCGATGGGCGCGGCCGGCTGCGACGGTGTTGCCGGTGTACGTCCGGCCGGCCCGCGCGGCGCACTAGTGTTTCACGGATGGCGAGTCTGAACCTGAGCCCGCCTGCGGCGCGCTATCACGGTGATCAGGCCGTCGCGCCCGGGATGCTGGACTTCGCCGTGAACGTCCGTCACGGCCAACCGCCGGAATGGCTGCAGCGACGGCTGGCCGCGCGGTTGCCCGACCTGGCGCGCTACCCGAGCATCGACGACGTCCACGCGGCGCAGGACGCGGCCGCCCAGCGCCACGGCCGGGCCCGCGACGAGGTGCTGCCGCTGGCCGGGGCGGCCGAGGGGTTCGCCCTGCTGGGCAACCTGCGTCCGGCGCGGGCGGCGGTCATCGCGCCGGCGTTCACCGAGCCGGAGGCGGCGCTAAGTGCCGCCGGGGTGCCGGTGCACCACGTGGTACTGCGGCCGCCCTTCGGCCTCGCGGCGGCGGCCGTTCCCGAGGACGCGGACCTTGTCGTCGTGGGCAATCCCACCAATCCCACCTCGGTGCTGCACCGCCGCGACGAGCTCCTCGCGTTGCGCCGGCCCGGGCGGATCCTGGTGGTCGACGAGGCCTTCGCCGACGCGATTGTCGGGGAGCCGGAATCGCTGGCCGGTGACGCGCTGCCCGACGTGCTGGTGCTGCGCAGCCTGACCAAGACCTGGGCGCTGGCCGGACTGCGGGTGGGCTACGCGCTGGGATCGCCGGAGGTGTTGGCGCGGTTGACCGCCCAGCGGGCGCACTGGCCGGTGGGCACGCTGCAGCTGACGGCCATCGCGGCGTGCTGCGACCCGCGGGCGGTCGCCGACGCGGAGGCCGGCGCGGCGCGACTGGGGCAGCTGCGCGCCGAGATGGTGGCCGGGCTGGCGTCGGTGGGCGCCGGCGTGGTCGACGGCCAGGCCCCGTTCGTGCTGTTCCGCGCGCCGGACGCCGTTCAATTGCGAAAACGACTGCAGGACAGGGGGATTGCCATCCGTCGCTGTGACACGTTCGTCGGCCTGGACGAGCAGTACTTGCGGGCCGCGGTGCGCCGGGAGTGGCCGCTGCTGGTGCAAGCGATCGCGGAGGTGCACCGGTGAGCGTCAAGCTGGCCGATGTCATCGCGGTGCTCGACGAGGCATACCCGCCGCGGCTCGCCGAATCGTGGGACTCGGTGGGCCTGGTATGCGGTGACCCCGACGACGCGCTGGAGTCGGTCACCGTCGCGGTCGATGCGACGCCCGCGGTCGTCGACGAAGTCCCCGACGCGGGCCTGCTGCTGGCCCATCACCCGCTGCTGTTGCGCGGCGTGGACACCGTGGCCGCCAGCACACCCAAGGGCGCGCTCGTGCACCGGCTGATCCGGGCCGGGCGTTCGCTGTTCACCGCGCACACCAACGCCGACTCGGCCAGCCCGGGTGTGTCCGACGCGCTGGCCGCCGCCCTCGGTCTCAGCGTCGAGGCCGTGCTGGAGCCGGCGACGGGTGCGCCCGGCCTCGACAAGTGGGTCGTCTACGTGCCCAAGGAGAACGCAGAAGCGGTGCAGGCGGCGGTGTTTGAGGCCGGCGCCGGTCACATCGGCGACTACTCGCACTGCAGCTGGAGCGTCACCGGGATCGGGCAGTTCCTGCCGCACGAAGGCGCCTCGCCCGCAGTCGGCAGCGTCGGCACCGTCGAGCGGGTCCCCGAAGACCGGTTCGAGGTCGTCGCGCCCGTGCCGGCCCGGGCCGCGGTGCTGGCGGCCCTGCGCGCCGCCCATCCCTACGAGGAGCCCGCGTTCGACATCTTCGCGATGGTGCCGCCGCCCAGCGACGCCGGGCTGGGCCGCATCGGCACGCTGGCCCGCCCGGAACCGTTGCGCGACTTCGTCTCCCGCGTGCACGCCGCACTGCCGCGGACCTCCTGGGGGGTGCGGGCGGCGGGCGATCCCGAGATGGCGGTGTCGCGGGTCGCCGTCTGCGGCGGCGCCGGCGATTCGCTGCTGGCCGCCGCGGCCGGGGCCGGGGTGCAGGCTTACGTCACGGCCGATCTGCGCCACCATCCGGCCGACGAGCATCGCCGCGCCTCGGATGTGGCCCTGGTCGATGTGGCACATTGGGCAAGTGAATTCCCGTGGTGTGAACAGGCCGCCGATCTGCTGCGGTCGCGTTTCGGTGGGGAGCTTGCCGTGCGGGTGAGCTCGATTCGTACCGACCCCTGGAATGTCGAGCACGGTGACAACGAGTCCGGGGGAGAACAGTCATGAAAGCCGAGGTGACACAGCAGCGTTCGCTGCTCGAGTTGTCGAAACTGGATGCCGAGTTGTCCCGCATCACGCACCGGGCCGCGCATCTGCCGGAGCAGGAGGCTTGCCGGCGGATGCAGGAGGAATACGAGGCCGCCGGAGACCGGCAGGGCGCGGTGCGGATCGCCCTGGAAGACATCGACGCTCACGTCAAGCGACTCGAGTCGGAGATCGACGCGGTGCGCCAGCGCGAAGATCGAGATCGGGCGCTGCTGCAGTCGGGAACGACCGACGCCAAGCAACTGGCGGACCTGCAGCACGAGCTGGAGACCTTGCAACGTCGCCAGGCCAGCCTGGAGGATTCCCTGCTCGAGGTGATGGAACGTCGGGAGGAGCTGCAGTCCCAGTTGGACACCGAGCAACGGGCGCTCGAGACTCTGGAGGCCGAGATGGCCGGCGCGCGCCAAGCACTCGACGCCGCGCTCGCCGAAATCACCGAGGCCCGCGAGGCTCATTCGTCGCGACGCGACTCACTGAGCGCCGCACTCGATCCGGCCCTGTCCGCCCTGTATGAACGGCAGCGCGCCGGGGGAGGGCCGGGCGCCGGGCAGCTGCTGGGAAAGCGGTGCGGCGCCTGCCGCCTCGAGATCGACCGCGGTGAGCTGTCCCGCATCTCGGCCGCCGCCGAAGACGACGTGGTGCGATGCCCGGAATGCGGCGCGATCCTGCTGCGGGTCAAGGGGTTCGATCAGTGAAGGTGGTCATCGAAGCCGACGGCGGATCACGCGGCAACCCCGGGCCGGCCGGGTACGGCGCCGTGGTGTGGACCGAGGACCGCACCACCGCGCTGGCCGAGAACAAGCAGGCCATCGGCCGGGCAACCAACAACGTCGCCGAATACCGGGGCCTGATAGCCGGTTTGGACGACGCCCTGAAGCTGGGCGCCAGCGAGGCCGCGGTGTATCTGGATTCCAAGCTGTTGGTGGAGCAGATGTCCGGGCGGTGGAAGGTCAAGCACCCCGACCTGATCGAGCTCAACGCCCAGGCCCGACGCCTGGCGGCGCGGTTCGACAAGATCAGCTACTCGTGGATACCGCGGGAGCGCAATTCGCACGCCGACCGGTTGGCCAACGAGGCGATGGACGCCGCGGCCGAGGCCAACGGTGCGGTCGAAAAGCCCGCACCGGCACAACAATCCGCCCCGGTGAAAAAGCCCGAACCCGTGACCGCCCCCGCCCCGTCGGCGCCCGGCTGGACCGGGGCGCGCGGCACCCCGACCCGGCTGCTGCTGCTGCGCCATGGGCAGACGGAGTTGTCGGTGCAGCGCCGCTATTCGGGGCGCGGTAACCCGGCGCTCACCGAAGTGGGGCGGCGGCAGGCCGATGCCGCGGCGCGGTATCTGGCTCAGCGCGGCGGGATCTCGGCGGTCTTCTCCTCCCCGCTGCAACGGGCCTACGACACCGCGGCGGCGGCCGCCAAGGCCCTGGGCCTTGACGTGACCGTCGACGACGACCTGATCGAGACCGATTTCGGAGCCTGGGAGGGGTTGACGTTCGCTGAGGCCGCCGAGCGCGACCCCGACCTGCACGGTCGTTGGCTGCGCGACACCAGCACCGCCCCGCCGGGCGGCGAGAGCTTCGACGCGGTGCTCGACCGGGTCTCGAGCATTCGTGAACGCATCCTCGCCGTCCATCAGGGCACGACGGTGCTGGTGGTGTCCCACGTGACGCCGATCAAGATGTTGCTGCGGGAGGCGCTGGATGCCGGGCCCGGCATCCTCTATCGGTTGCACCTCGACCTGGCCTCGCTGAGCATCGCCGAGTTCTATTCCGACGGAGCCTCTTCGGTGCGATTGGTCAACCAGACGGCGTACCTGTAAACCTCACTCCTGCTCCTGGTTGAGCCGGGGGATCAGGCCGCCGGCCAACACATCCTTGACTTGTCGCGGCGAGAGCCGATGCCGCACCGCGAACGACGATTCCTTACGCACATTGTCGACCTGCAGGGCATCCTCTTTGTCGATCGCGCGCAGATTTTGGATGCGGAGCGTGTCGTCCTGGTCGATCGAGTCGTAGTCGTCGGGATTCTCGAACTCGAGCGCCAAAATCCCATAATTGGCCAGGTTCTGCCAGTGGATGCGGGCGAAGGACTTGGCGATGACGACACGCAACCCGAGGTAGCGCGGGGCGATCGCGGCATGCTCACGCGACGAGCCCTGGCCGTAGTTGTCCCCGGCGACAATGATGTGCCCACCGTCGCCGGCCTGTTGAGCCCGTTCGGGGTAGGAGTCGTCGACCCGGGTGAAGCTGAACATCGCCAGCTTCGGGATGTTGGACCGAAGCGGAAGCGCCTGCACCCCGGCCGGTGAGATCTCGTCGGTGGAGATATTGTCGCCGACCTTGAGTAGCACCGGCGCCTCGATTTCGTCTGGCAGCGGCGACAACTCGGGCAGGCTGGAGATGTTGGGCCCCTTCACGGGTTCGACACGTTGTGCCTCCTCGGCGTCCAGCGGGGGCACCAGCATCGCGGTGTTAACTGAATTGCGCTCGGGCAGATCAAGTTTCGGATACTCCATCTGCTCCTCTTTGGCCCAGTCCCGTGGATCGGTGATCACTCCCGTCAGCGCCGACGCCGCCGCGGTCTCGGGCGAGCACAGCCAGACCGCATCCTCCTTGGTGCCAGACCGGCCCGGAAAGTTACGGGGCATCGTGCGCAGCGAGTTCCGACCGACCGCGGGGGCTTGGCCCATGCCGATGCACCCCATGCAGCCCGCCTGGTGGATGCGGGCGCCGGCCACCACCAGATCCAGCGTCGCTCCCATTTTGGTCAGGTCGGCCAGGATCTCGCGCGATGTCGGGTTGATGTCGAAGCTGACCTGCGGGGCCGTCTGGCGTCCCGCCACCATCGCGGCCGCGATCGCGAAATCGCGCAGCCCGGGGTTGGCGCTGGAGCCGATCACCGCCTGGGCGATCTCCTCGCCGGCCGCCTCGCGAACCGGTACCACGTTGCCCGGCGATGACGGTTTGGCGATCAGCGGCTCGATCTGCGACAGGTCGATGGTGTCCTCGACGTCGTAGCCCGCGTCGTCGTCGGCCAGCAACTCCGTCCAGTCGTCCTCGCGTCCCTCGGCGCGCAGGAATTCGCGCACGGCGTCGTCGCTGGGAAACACCGTCGTCGTGGCGCCGAGTTCGGCTCCCATGTTTGCGATGACGTGGCGGTCCATTGCCGTCAGCGTCGCCACGCCGGGACCGTGATACTCGATGATCCGGTTCACCCCGCCCTTGACGTCGTGGCGCCGCAACATCTCCAGGATCACGTCCTTGGCCGAACACCACTGGGGCAGCTCACCGTCGAGTCGCACCCCCCATACCTCGGGCATGCGGATGTGCAGAGGCCGCCCCGTTATCGCCAGCGCCACCTCGAGGCCGCCGACGCCGATCGCGAGCATGCCCAGCGATCCGGCCGCCGGAGTGTGGGAGTCGGAGCCCACCATCGTCTTGCCGGGGATGCCGAAGCGCTGCATGTGGGTCGGGTGCGAGACCCCGTTGCCCGGTTTGGAGAACCACAGGCCGAAGCGTTGCGCCGCGGTGCGCAGGTACTCGTGATCCTCGGCGTTCTTCTCGTCGCCCTGCAGCAGGTTGTGGTCGACGTACTGCACGCTGACCTCGGTGCGGGCGCGATCGAGGCCAAGCGCCTCGAGCTCCTGCATCACCAGCGTGCCGGTGGCATCCTGGGTCAGCGTCTGATCGATGCGGAGTGCGATCTCTTCGCCCGGGGACATCTCCCCGGACTCCAGATGCGAGCTGATCAGCTTGTGAGCGACGTTCATGGCCATACGTCGTTGCCTCCTGCACCATGTGTGATGACCTCACGCTGTGGGGTACCCCGAAGCGGTTGTTTTAGTGCGATTAGTGCGCGGCGGCGGTCGGCGGCTCCGCCGCACGGTAGCTTCGCTGCGTGCGGTCAATTCAGGCAGCAGCGCCGGGCCATTTCGTCGGGGCCCACGGTGACGGCGTTCGCAGTCGTTGTGCGCTCTCGAAATTCATGCAGTCCCCGGCGCATTTCCATGCGGTCGCATCTCGACCTGGCGTCGTTGAGCATCGCCGAGTTCTATTCCGACGGAGCCCCTTCGGTGCGGTTGGTGAACCAGACGGCGTATCTAGCCGGCTGACGGCGACGCGCCGCCGTAGTCGCCGAAGGACCATAGGTTGCCTTCGGGATCGCGCACGGTGAATTCCCGTGCGCCGTAGTCGGTTTCGGCCAGCGGACGCACGACCTCGGCCTTACGGTGTAGCACGCGCTCGTAGAGCGCGTCGGGGTCGGCGGTGACGATATAGCCGCCGGCGGTGCCGGGTTCGCGGCACCATTGCGCGCCGGGCTTGTAGGTGCCGAGCATGATGCCTCCGCATCCCTGCGGCCAATTCAGTTGCGCGTGATCGACGGTCTCGCCCTGTCCGTAGCGCGCCGCGAGGACGAAGCCGAATGTGTCGATGTAGTAGTCGATCAGCTTGGGTGCGTCATGGGCCTGCAATGTCAACCAGACGGTCGGATTCGAAGCGGTCATGGTCCCACTGTGCGCCGAACGAATGGCCGCCGTCTTGAATGTTTCGGAACTCCTCGGCCAGCCATTGCCGCGGCGGCACACCGGCGAACCGGACGAATTCACGGGTCATGTGCGCCTGGTCGCTGTATCCGGCGGCGGCCGCGACTCGTGCGAGATCGACGCGTCCGTACCGGCGCGCCGAACCGGCGATGCGCGCCGTCGCGCACTCGAACCTCATCAGCATCGCCACCGTCTTCGGCGAATGGCCGACCTCGCGGCGGAACAGCGTCGTCAGGTGCCGCGCCGTCACCCCCACCGAGTCCGCCAGGGCAGCAACCGGCATCAGGCCCCGGCTGCGCTCCAGCAGATGCCAGGCATAGGCAACCTCGGGGCGCACGGCCGCGCGCTCGCGGCGATCTTGCGCGTCGACGAGATAGCCGGCCACCAGCGCGAAAACGTCCGTCCACCCGGGCGCCTCGGTCACCCGATGATGCAGTTCGACGACGCCGCGATCCAGGACGGCGGTCGCGTCATATCCGGCGACGGGAAGCTCGGCGCTGGGCACGCCGAACAGCGCACGTGCTGCGAGTGGATGCACCGCCAGCTGCACCCCCGCCTGGCCGCGGCGCTGCCGCACATGACTCGCCTGCACGTGCAGGCCGCTCAGCAGCAGCGGGTTTGGGCGGGCGGCCTCGAGTGCGCTTGCGGTGTCACCGGCTTCCACCCCGTCGTCGAGGCTGACGATGAACGTCAACGTCGAGGACGGCATGCCGCGGTGCACGCCCCCGGGTGCCTGCAAGGTCCGGTAGCCGACCATCGACGTCACGCCCGGCGCGCTGCGCGGCGCGGCCACGGCGTATTCCGAGCCCCGGTCCACCACCACCACGCTAGCGCCGCGCCTGTCAGTCGTGCAGGTGAAGCCGCTCGCCGTGCGGGCCGAAGATCACGATGGCCTCCACCGGCCCGTCCACCACGCCGAACCAGTGCGGCGTCCACGTCGAGAACTCGACGGCCTGGCCCGGGTCGATCGTGAAGTCGCGGTCGCCCAGGATGAGCCGCATCCGGCCGGAAAGCACGTACATCCAGTCCTGCCCCTCATGCACGGGCAGGTCCGCGGGCGGGTTGCGGCGCCGGGCGCTGACGCGCACCTTGAATGCGTGCAGGCCGCCGGCGGGGCCCTGGCGGGTCAACGGCCAGTAGGTGACGCCGTGGTGGGTGTGCGCGGTGCCGCGTACCCGCGGGTCCGGCGCGTGCGAGGCCTGCAGCAACTCGTCGGTGCTCACCGACAGGGCCCGGGCCAGCCGCGGCAGATGATCCAGCGCCAGGCGGCGTTTGCCCGACTCGAGGCGGCTGAGCGTCGAGACGTCGATGCCGGCCCGCTCGCCGACCTCCTGCAGCGTCATGCCGCGCTGGACCCGCAGCTCGCGGAGTCTCCGCCGCACCACGAGGTCGATATCGGGGGTGGTTTTTGCCTGCATGGCAATTCAGCTTGGCAAAACGATCCACGATGGGCAAGCTCGCGGTGTGGACAGTTCTTGCAAACCCGACGATGCCCAGCAGTTCTGGGAAGAGCGCTACCGTTCCGCCGAACGGGTGTGGAGCGGACGGGTCAACGCCCGGCTTGCCGAGGTGGCCGCCGACCTGTCGCCGGGCCGGGCCCTGGACCTGGGCTGCGGAGAAGGAGCCGACGCGCTGTGGCTCGCGGAGCGCGGGTGGCAGGTGGTCGCCGTCGACGTCTCCGACACCGCACTGCGGCGCGCCGCTGAGGCCGCGTCGGCGCGAAACCTGGCCGATCACATTGACTTTCAGCGACACAACCTCGACGAGACTTTCCCGCAAGGGATGTTCGACCTGATCTCTGCCCAGTATTTTCATTCGCCGGCCCGCCTGGACCGGGAAAACGTGTTGCGGCAGGCCGCCGAACGGGTGAACCCCGGTGGTGTGCTGCTGATCGTGGACCACGGGGCGGCGCCCCCGTCGGCGCAGCACCACGACCACTCCTTCCTCGGCATCGAGGAGGTGATTGCCGCGTTGCGGCTGAACGCAGGCGCCTGGACTCGGCTGCGGGCCGATTCCGTCGAGCGCGAGATGACTGTCAACGGGGAAACGGCCAGGGTGCCCGACAACGTGATTGCGTTGCGGCGCGACGGATAACCCTTACGCCGCGTCGTGAAAGATCAGTCCCATGGCGTAGCGCTGCCCGGTGCGAACCACGGACACACCGTGGCGTACCGGCGCCGCGGACCAGCCGCGGGCCGAGGGCACCGGCCGCTCCCGCGTGGTGAAGACGTAACCGTGCCCCTGCGGCAATTGCGTTGCCATGCCCCGGGATTGGGCCCGCAATCGCTGCTCGACCAGGAGGAATTCCCCACCGGTGTAATCGGTGGCCGGATCGCTGAGGTTGATCACCACCTGCAGGGGGAACACCAGGTCCCCGTAAAGGTCACGATGCAGCGCATTCCAGTCGCCCGCACCGTATTTCAGCATCAGGGCGGTGGATCGGGTCTGGCCGGCGGCGTGGCAGGCTGCCAGCCAATCGTCGAGGCGGTCCGGCCAGGGTGTGTCCCGGCCGAGCCTGGCCCACCAGTCGCGGGCTATCGGCAGCAGCCGGGGATACAGCGCCTGTTTGAGTTCCTCGATCGGTTGGGGGTAGGGCGCGTGGAAATAGCGGTACTGCCCGGACCCATAGCGTTTGGGCGCCATGTCGATCGTGGAGCGGAACAGGGCGTCGTCGGCATAGAGCTTGCGCAGCCGCGCCGCTTCGCCGGAGGTGACCAGTCGCGGCAGCAGCGCTCCGCCGTACTCGTCGACCGCGGCGGCGATCGCCTCCCAATCGCCCGAATCGACACGCCTTTTCCACCGGGACATCCGCGTCCTTCCGATTCGTGATCCGAGTCCACGGTAAACCGGTTGCTGGCACTGGTCCCGCGCAGCGGGTACCGTTTATCGTCGCGGACGAGTTGGCCGGGCGGCCGCGGGCCGTCGCAAGGCGGTTCGAGGAAAGTCCGGACTTCACAGAGCAGGGTGATTGCTAACGGCAATCCGAGGCGACTCGCGGGAAAGTGCCACAGAAAACAGACCGCCACCCTCGCGGTGGTAAGGGTGAAACGGTGCGGTAAGAGCGCACCAGCATCCCGGGTGACCGGGATGGCTAGGCAAACCCCACCCGAAGCAAGGCCAAGAAGGCCGCACCTCTGGTGCGGCCGCGCAGGCGTTTGAGGGCTGCTCGCCCGAGCCTGCGGGTAGGCCGCTCGAGGCACCCGGTGACGGTGTGTCCAGATGGATGGTCGCCGCCGCACCGCCGTTGCTCACGCGCGGCGGTGGGGAACAGAATCCGGCTTACAGGCCAACTCGCCCGCCCCGGCGTCCGCGAAACTGCAACTAGCGACCCGTTCGCCGAGTGGAGGCGTCGGTAGTTGCAGTCTCGCGACCCTGGCTGGCGGTTAGTAGCCCGCCTTGCGCACCGCCTTGGCGAGTTTGCGTAGCGTGCCGTCGAGTTCGCGGCGGCACCGCTGCGCCAGGTCGGCCTCCCGCTGATACAGCAGCCCGTAGGTGAAGGTGTCCTCGCCGGCGGTGTGTGCGACTTCGGCCTCCTGGCGCAGGTGTTCGCGGCTGACCACGCTGTCTTGATGATCGCCGAGCAGCGACTGCACGGCCTTGGCCTGCTCGGACACCTTCGCCTCCCCGGTCGCGGCTGCGGTGTACCGAAGTCGCTTGGCGCGCTTGCGGATTCGGTGTATCGCCTCGTCGCGGTGGTGCGGGTCGTCGGGCTGCTCCCGATCGACCTGGGCGGCGGCCTTGGCGGCCTTGCGGACCTTTTTGTACGCGGCGTCGATGGTGACCGGGGCCTGCTCCTCGGCCGAGGCGGCCCCCGGGGTTTGGGCCGCAATCGCGTCCAGGGAGTCGAGCAACCGGAAGTAGCGCTGCGAGCGCATCGCGATCAACGACCGGCGCAGCCCGGTCTGGTAGCGACGTTGGGCGCCCCCGACCAGGCGTTCGCGCACCGGGCCGCGCACCAATTCCGGTGCGAGCCCGTCCAAGTCATGCTCGTATCGCTCGGCGAGCACCTCGGCGTCGCGCGCCATGCCCAGAATCCCGGCGAGCTCACGCAGCTCATCCAGGACCCAACCTTCGTCGGGCAACCCGAACGAATCCTGGTAATCACGCAGCAGGCTGCGCAGTTTGCGGGTGGTCACCCGCATCTGGTGGATGGAGTCATAGGCGTCGGCGCGCACGGCGCGATCCCACACCAGCAGCTCGCGGACCTGCTCGGCGATGGCGCGCTGCAACGGATCCTCCGATGGCTGCGCGCGGTTGGCCGGCGGCGTGGTGCCCAGCACCCGCGCCAGCTTGGAGCCATGTCCTGCCGGCGCGGCGCCGGCGTCCAGCAGCCGGTTGCTCAACCGGTCCAGCAGCTCGGTGCCGGCGGCCCCGTTGGATCCGCCGCTGGATTCGAGGAGTTCCAATTCCCATTCGCGCCACTCCAGCTCGGTGGGCGGCGCGGGGGTTTCATCGGAAGTCTCCTCGGCGCCGCGCGTCGACCATGCGGTGACGTGGTCGTTGCTGAACTCGGCCAGCGCGACGCCGGCGGCGTCGTACAACACCTGGCTCTCGCGCTCGGTGGTGATGCGCGCGACCGGTTGCAGTGGACGATCGCGGACGATCGCCAGCACGACATCCGCCAGCTCGGTGGGCACGGTGTTGTTCCCGCCGGGGCCGGATGCGTCCAGCGGCGCGCGGACCTCGGTGCGCGCGTCGGGCCCGGCCGGCAGCTTCAGGTGCCAGCCCGCGTCGGAGCCGCCGGTGCGGCGGCGCAGGGTGATCTTGTTGCGCGCCAGGTCATGTGCGGACGTGTCGAAGTACGTCGCATCCAGGGTTTGCGTCGGCGACTTCTCGACGTGGGCGACCGCGGCGATCCCGTCGAACGACGGTGACACGGTGGACTCGACGACGTCGAACTTGCGCTCTACCTCCAGATGACGCGAGGTCTGCGGCGTTTTTGCAGGCATCTTCGGCTCCGTTGACGGCGCGTCGCCGCGGCCTTGAACGTGGTGGACGGTGGGGACGAGACCCATAGCCTGCCATACGGAGGTGACGACGTTATGGCGGCGGAGGAGGGGCCGTCGTCTCGTCCTCCGGCAGCGGCGCATAGACCGCTGGCGGCGGGGCGTAGCGGGCGATGTTGTCGGCGATGTTGGTACAGCCGCTCACCGAGATGCGCCGGCCCGCACCCACGCACACGGTCGCCTCCACCCGATCGGCGGACGGCACCGCGGTAAGGATCGCGGGGACGGCAACCACACCCGAGAACACCAGCAATGCGGCAAGCCCGCGGCGGCGATTCATCTGCAAGCTCCTTCCTCGCGCTCCCTGCATTGTGCCGTCACCGCGCGGCGGGCGGGCTGAGAATCTGAATATCGCCGGGGCGGGCCGCAAAACGTCAGGCCGTGTGCACGTCCGGGGTGCGGACGTGTTCGGGCCGCAGGCCGCGTCCGAAGGCGATCGGCGGGATGGATTGCAGCGGGCCGCGACCCACGATCGCGGGTATCGGGATGGGGGAAAGGTCGCCGTTCAAGTTGGGTGCGATGGCCCGATCCTGGGCGACCACCTGAATGGCCTGGATGACCCGGGCGGGTAGCTCGCGGCGGCGCTGCACCTTGGCGAGGTCGGCGTCGCGCAGCCGGCCCTCGCGCAGCGGGGCGCTCAGGATGTTGGCCGCCGCCACCGCGTCGGCGACGGCGAGGTTGATCCCGACGCCACCGATCGGTGACATGGCATGGGCCGCATCGCCGATGCAGAGCAGGCCGGTGCGCCACCACGTCTTGAGTCGGTCCACCCGCACGTCGAGCTGACTGGTCTCGTCCCAGGAGCGAAGGTCGTTGACGTGTTCGCGTAGCTGAGGCCGCGCCGTCACGATGCGCTCTTTGAATGCCTCGAGCGATCCGTCGCGGGGGTTCGATCCCTTCGGCATCAGATGCGCGATCTGCCAGTAGTCGCCCCGGTAGATCAGGGCCATGATGAAGCCTTTGCGGGCCACGCCGTACAGCTCCTGCGGATCGCCGGGACGCCAGTTCAGCCGGAACCACAGCACGTCCATCGGCGAGTGCGCCCGGGCGACCTCCAGCCCGGCCGCGGCCCGCACCGCGGACTTGCGCCCGTCCGCGCCGACGACCAGGTCGGCACGCACCTCCAATTCGGGCGTGCGCGCACCGATCACCCGATCGCCGTCGAAGATCAGGTCTTTGACTTCGGCGTTGCGGATCAGCGTGAATTCCGGGTAGGCGGAGGCTTTTTCGGCGAGGAAGTCGAGGAAATCCCACTGCGGCATCAACGCGATGTACGGCTGTTTGAAACCCAGTCGTTTGAGCACACCGAAGTTGCCGAAGGTGCGAATCGTCCCGTCGGTGTCGAACGCGACACGATCGACCTTGGTGTGCGGCAGACGCAGGAGCTCATCGACCAGGCCGAGCTCGTCCATGATTCGCAGGGTGCTCGGATGCACCGTGTCGCCGCGGAAGTCGCGCAGGAAGTCATTGTGCTTCTCCAAGACGACAACCCGGACGCCCGCACGGGCGAGCAACAACGCGTGAACAAGGCCGGCGGGACCCCCACCGGCAACGCAAACCTGGGTCTGAAGGACTTCCGCCACGGCCCGACCCTACTTCTTTGCCGCCTGATTCGCGCGTGCGCGCCGCCGAAACCCCTTATGGTTTGCGGTACCAATACCGGATGGTCGACGAAGGAGCGTGTGCATGGGGTCATTTGTTCGCCCGGCGGCCCGAGCCGTAACCGGTGGGCTGGCGGCCTGCGCGGCCACTGTGGCAATGCTTTTCGCGACGGCCGGTTCGGCCGCCGCGGACCCGCCGATGGACGATCCGGCCCCGGCGCCCGCATCGCTGCCCAACTGCACGGCGGCCGATCTGGCCCAGGTGTCGGCGGGCGTCGCCGCGTCCACGTCGGCCTACCTGTTCACGCACCCCGACGTCAACGACTACTTCACCAGCTTGAAGGGCCAACCGCGCAGCGACATGCGTGATCAGTTGAAGCAGTACATGGACGCCAACCCGCAGACCCACGCCGACCTCGAGGGCATCCGCCAGCCGCTGACCGACTTCCAGAATCGGTGCCGCTAGACGCCTCCCGGTCAGCCGGCCGGCGGCGGCCGCAGATGCATCGCCAGGTCGCTCAACTCGAGAATCGTCTGAATCTCGGTGTCGCGGAACGGCCGTCCGTCGGGACCCAGCAGGTCGTGAAACCATTCTTGCGGCATCGCCGGATCCGGGTTCGGGTGGTCCCAGGAGTCCCACGGAAAGTACGTCTGGGTTTTGCCGGCGACCAGCCCCCAGTTGAACGCGCCGACGCCGGCACGCTTCGCGATCGGCAGGATGTTTTGCACCGTGCTGCCCAGCGGCCGGGCCATGTACTCGGTGCACAGGATCGGGCGCCCGAGCGGGACCAGCTCGGCGATGCGCCGCTCGAACTCCGCCGGCTCGCCGTAGGAGTGGAAGGTGATGA
This sequence comes from Mycobacterium sp. NTMscope_MAC_269, assembly GCF_976985695.1. Lineage (NCBI taxonomy): Bacteria > Bacillati > Actinomycetota > Actinomycetes > Mycobacteriales > Mycobacteriaceae > Mycobacterium > Mycobacterium sp. NTMscope_MAC_269. The sequence goes on along the minus strand of NZ_OZ335668.1, from coordinate 2,169,498 downwards.
CGTCGGAGTTGTCGAGCTGGATGCCGGCAATGACGCTGCGGCGTGCCGGGTCGGCCCACTCGCCGTGCCAGACGCCGCTCGTCAGCGGCTGGCGGGGATCGACCAAACGCGCCCACTCGAAGACCTGCGGGAGCAGGTTGGCGACCAGGTCGAGCTTGTCTTTGCGCTCGACCGAAGCGTAGGTGTCCGCGGGGTTGTCCGGCTCGTTCCACAGGTCCCAGCCCAAAATGCGGTCGTCATTGCGGAATTGGGTCAGGACGCCGGTGACGTAGCCGCGCAGGGTGCGGACGTAGCCGCGGTCGTCGAGCCGCTCGGCGCCCGGGCTCTGCACCCAACCCGAATTGTGGACGCCGGGCCGGGGCGCGCGCTGCGGACCGGGCCGGGGGAACGGATCCCAACACGAATCGAACAGGACGAACAGGGGTTTGATCCCGTGGCGGGCGGCGATGTCGACGAACCGCGCGAGCCGGCCCTGAAATCCCCGATGGTCCTGCGCCCAGAGCAGATCGTGCAGGAAGACCCGCGCCGCGTTGAACCCGTTGGACTGGGCCCAGCCCAATTCGGTGTCGATGCGCCGCGGGTCGAAGGTGTCGGCCTGGAACATCTCCAGTTGGTTGATGGCACTGGACGTGATGTAGTTCGCGCCCACCGGCCAGCCCTGCGCCTGATACCAGCGGTTGGCCCGTTCGGGTGACCAGCGGCTCGCTTGTGGGGTGGTGCGCGGGGGCTGCGCGGACGCGTGGGGTGCGCGGGCCAAAACGATGCCTCCTGCCGCCAGTAGCGGCAACTTCAACACCGTTCGGCGGTGCACGAAGTCACCTCGGTTCCCAGGGTCGATGTGGTCCACCCTTGCTGTTCGAGTCCGGATCGTCTCTCTACAAGCAATCGTACATCCCTGGCACACAACGCATTTCGGCGCTTTCGATGTGACCGGGATAACGTCGTCGACCAGGCGGGACCCTCAGATCATTGCGCTGCGGGCACGCCGCAGCGCGCCCGCTACTACCAGGTTACGCCGCGGATCAGAAGCAGTGTTCGTCGGCCGGGAAAACCCCGCCGGCCACCTCGTGCGCATATTGCGTTGCGGCCCGGCGCAATTCCCCGCCGATGTCGGCGAAGCGCTTGACGAAGCGGGCGGCCTTGCCGCTGCTCATGCCCGCCATGTCCTGCCACACCAGTACCTGCCCGTCGCAGTTCGGTCCGGCCCCGATCCCGATGGTCGGGATGGTCAGCTTGCCGGTGATCTGGGTAGCCAACTCGGCCGGCACCATCTCCATCACCACGGAGAACGCCCCGGCCTCGGCGACCGCGATCGCGTCCGCGACGGTCTGTTCGGCCGCGTCGCCGCGGCCCTGGACCCGGAAGCCGCCCAGGCTGTTCACGCTCTGCGGGGTGAACCCGATGTGCGCCATGACGGGGATGCCCGCGGCGCTCAGGCAGGCGATCTGCTCGGCGACGCGTTCGCCGCCCTCGAGCTTCACCGCGTGCGCGCCGCCCTCCTTCAGGAACCGCGTGGCGGCGGCCAGGGCGGCGGCGGGGCCGGCCTCGTAGCTGCCGAACGGCAGGTCCGCGACGACCATGGCGTGCTGGGCGCCGCGCACCACGCCGCGAACCAACGGGATCAGTTCGTCGATCGACACCGGCACGGTGGTGTCGTAGCCGTAGACGACGTTGGCCGCCGAGTCGCCGACCAGCAGCACCGGGATGCCGGCCTCGTCGAAAATGCGGGCGGTCGAATAGTCGTAGGCCGTGAGCATGGCCCACTTGTGGCCTTCGGCCTTCATCTTCTGCAGATGGTGGGTGCGGATCTTGGTGAGCGGCTGCGCGGGCGCAGACGAGTCGGCACCGTAAACGTTGTGCTCAGACATCATTGTCCTAGTGGTGGTCGGGTCGATCCTCGTGGCCCTGAACGGGTCCCCGGGTTCGTCTGACGGTGTCATTCTGCCATCTCTTGGGCGCGGTTGCACCGGCGCGGCAGTGTGACACAGGCCATGCTCCGCGTGCGGAGGTGGCGCTGATCAGGGTCTCAGGTTTCCTCTGGCAGCATATGTTGGCATGGGTTTGTCTCGCCGCGGCACGAGCGCGCGCACGTTGCTGGTCTGGACGTCGATCGCTGCGGTGGCGCTGCTGTTGTCGGGCTGCGCGCGGGTGGTGGTGGGACGCGCCGTTATGTCCGAACCCAAGCTGGGCCAGGCCGTGGAGTGGACGCCGTGCCGGGCCGCGAACCCGAAGATCAAACTTCCGGCCGGCGCGCTGTGCGGCAAGCTCGCGGTGCCGGTCGACTACGACGACCTCGACGGCGACGACGCCACGCTCGCGATGATTCGTTTCCCCGCCACCGGGGACAAGATCGGTTCGCTGGTGATCAACCCCGGCGGGCCGGGGGAGTCCGGCATCGAAGCGGCGCTGGGCGTCGTCCAGTCGCTGCCGAAGCGGGTGCGCGAACGGTTCGATCTGGTCGGCTTCGATCCCCGCGGGGTGGGCGCGTCGCGCCCCGCGGTCTGGTGCAACTCCGACGCCGACAACGATCGGCTGCGCACCGAGCCGAACGTCGACTACAGCCCGGCCGGTGTGGCCCACATCGAGGACGAGACCAAGCAGTTCGTCGGCCGCTGCGTCGACAAGATGGGCAAGGGCTTTCTGGCCAACATCGGGACGGTCAACGTCGCCAGGGACCTCGATGCCATCCGCGCGGCGCTGGGCGATGACAAGCTGACCTACCTCGGCTACTCCTATGGCACCCGGATCGGCTCGGCCTATGCCGAGGCCTACCCGAACAAGGTGCGGGCGATGATCCTCGACGGCGCCGTCGACCCCAACGCCGATCCCATCGAAGCCGACCTGCGGCAGGCCAAGGGATTCCAGGACGCGTTCAACAACTACGCCGCCGACTGCGCGAAGCAACCGACCTGCCCGCTGGGCACCGACCCGGCCAAGGCCGTCGACGTCTACCACAGCCTGGTCGACCCGATGGTCGACCCCAACAACACGATGATCGGCCGGCCGGTCCCGACCAACGACCCACGCGGACTGAGCTACAGCGACGCCATCGTCGGGACCATCATGGCGCTGTACTCACCGAACCTGTGGCATCACCTCACCGACGGCCTGTCCGAACTCGTCGACCACCACGGCGACACCCTGCTCGCCCTGGCCGACATGTACATGCGCCGCGACGTGCACGGCCACTACACCAACGCCACGGACGCGCGGGTGGCGGTCAACTGCGTGGACCAGCCGCCGATTACCGACCGCGCCAAGGTGATTGACGAGGACCGCCGCTCGCGGGAGATCGCGCCGTTCATGAGTTACGGGCAGTTCACCGGCAACGCGCCGCTGGGCACCTGCGCGTTCTGGCCGGTGCCGCCGACGAGCAAGCCGCACACCATTTCCGCGCCGGGCCTGGCGCCGACGGTGGTGGTGTCGACCACCCACGACCCGGCGACCCCCTACAAGGCCGGCGTGGATCTGGCCAGCCAGCTGCGCAGTTCGCTGCTGACCTACGACGGAACCCAGCACACGGTCGTCTTCCAGGGCGACAGCTGCATCGACAACTACGTGACGGCCTATCTGGTCGGCGGCACCACGCCGCCCAGCGGCGCCAAGTGCTGAGGCCGCCGCTCGCGCCGAACGTGCACTCCCGGCGAGATTTTCGCCGATTCGTCGCCGTGGGTGCACGCTCGGTGAGCAGGGCAGCCGAGACCAAGGCGTAATCGTTTCGCGCTGCCACGGGTACCCGCGGCTGCAACGATGACAGCCATGTCGCGCCTGAGATCCTTGAGCTCGGCGCTGCTTTCATTCGGTCTTGTGCTCGGCGGTTCCGCCACGCTGCCGCAAGCCGCCGCCACGCCCGAACCCGGTGCCGGGCAGACCCCCGCCCCGAACCCGCCCGCGGCCGCGGTTCCGCAGGGCTGGGGAGACTGCGGCCAATTCGTCTCGGACACAAGCGATATCCCCGCCGCGCGGTGCACCACGGTGTCCGTCCCGATCGACTACAACAACCCCGGCGGCGCCCAGGCCAAACTGGCGGTCATCCGTGTGCCCGCGACCGGACAGCGGATGGGGTCGTTGCTGGTCAATCCCGGCGGTCCCGGCGGCTCGGCGGTCGACATGGTGGCGGCGATGGCGCCGGACCTGGAGAACTCGCCCGTGCGGCGCAACTTCGACCTGGTCGGCTTCGACCCGCGCGGGGTGGGCCACTCCACGCCGTCGCTGCGCTGCCGCACCGACGCCGAGTTCGACGCGTATCGGCGAGAGCCGATGGTCGACTACAGCCCGGCCGGCGTCGCGCACATCGAACAGCTCTACCGGCAGCTGGCCCAGCAATGCGTCAACCGGATGGGCACCGCGTTTTTGGCCAACGCGGGCACCGTGTCCGTCGCGCGCGACATGGACGTCGTGCGCCAGGCGCTGGGCGACGAACAGATCAACTACCTGGGCTACAGCTACGGCACCGAGCTGGGCACCGCCTACCTGGAGAAGTTCAGCAACCATGTGCGGGCGATGGTGCTCGACGGCGCCATCGATCCGACCGTCGCCCCCATCGACGAGAACGTCAACCAAATGGCCGGATTCCAAACCGCTTTCAACGACTACGCCACCGACTGCGCCCGCTCGCCGGGCTGCCCGCTGGGCACCGACCCGTCCCAATCCGTCGCCCGCTACCACGCGCTGGTCGACCCGCTGGCCACCAAGCCGGGCCGCACCGCGGACCCCCGCGGCCTGAGCTACGCCGACGCGACCACCGGCACGATCAACGCGCTCTACACGCCGACGCACTGGAAATACCTGACCAGCGGCCTGCTCGGACTGGCGCGGGGCACCGACGCCGGCGACCTGCTGCTGCTCGCCGACGACTATCAGGGACGAGACCGCACCGGGCGCTACTCCAACGACCAGGATGCGTTCAACGCGATCCGCTGCGTCGACGCCCCGAATCCGACGGACCAAGCCAGCTGGGTGGCCGCGGATCAGCGGATCCGCCAGGCCGCGCCGTTCCTGAGCTACGGGCCGTTCACCGGAAACGCTCCCCGGGATCTGTGCGCGCTCTGGCCCGTCCCGCCGACGTCGGCGCCGCACGCCGCCCCGGCCATGGCGCCGGGCAAGGTCGTCGTCGTCTCCACGACGCACGACCCGGCGACCCCGTATCAGGCCGGCGTGAACCTGGCCCGCCAGCTGGGCGGCCCGCTGATCACCTACGACGGCACGCAGCACACGGCGGTGTTCAACGGCGACCAATGCGTGGACAACGCCGTGGTGCGCTACCTCGTTGCCGGCACGCCGCCGCCGGCGTCCTTGCAATGCCGCTAGCAGACGACCATCGCAACGGTTCTGAGCGGGCATCGGTAACACAGAATTAACAGCCGTTGCATACTGTCGAGCTATGGATCGTCAGAAGGAATTCGTGCTGCGCACGCTCGAGGAACGAGACATCCGCTTCGTTCGGCTGTGGTTCACCGATGTGCTCGGTTTCCTCAAGTCGGTCGCCATCGCCCCGGCCGAACTCGAAGGCGCCTTCGAGGAGGGCATCGGCTTCGACGGATCCTCGATCGAGGGCTTCTCGCGGGTTTCGGAATCCGACACCGTGGCCAACCCCGACCCGTCCACCTTCCAGGTGCTGCCGTGGGCCTCGCCCAGCGGCCACCACCACTCCGCGCGGATGTTCTGCGACATCACCATGCCGGACGGCTCGCCGTCCTGGGCGGACCCGCGCCACGTGCTGCGCCGCCAGCTGCAGAAGGCCAACGACCTGGGCTTCTCCTGCTACGTGCACCCCGAGATCGAATTCTTTTTGTTGAAACCCGGTCCCGATGACGGATCCGTGCCGCCCGTTCCCGTCGACAACGCCGGCTACTTCGACCAGGCGGTCCACGACTCCGCCTCGAACTTCCGCCGCCACGCGATCGAGGCGCTGGAGTTCATGGGCATCTCGGTGGAATTCAGCCACCACGAGGGCGCGCCCGGCCAGCAGGAGATCGACCTGCGCTTCGCCGACGCCCTGTCGATGGCCGACAACGTGATGACGTTCCGCTACGTCATCAAGGAAGTGGCGATCGAGAACGGCGCGCGCGCGTCGTTCATGCCCAAGCCGTTCGGCCAACACCCGGGCTCGGCGATGCACACCCACATGAGCCTGTTCGAGGGTGACGTCAACGCGTTCCACAGCCCCGACGACCCGCTGCAACTCTCCGATGTGGGCAAGTCCTTCATCGCCGGGATTCTCGAGCACGCTTCGGAGATCAGCGCCGTCACCAACCAATGGGTCAACTCCTACAAGCGACTGGTGGGTGGCGGCGAAGCGCCAACCGCCGCGTCGTGGGGCGCGGCCAACCGCTCCGCGCTGGTGCGGGTGCCCATGTACACCCCGCACAAGACGTCGTCGCGCCGCGTCGAGGTCCGCAGCCCCGACTCGGCCTGCAACCCGTACCTGACGTTCGCGGTCCTGCTCGCGGCCGGGCTGCGCGGGGTGGAGAAGGGCTACGTGCTGGGGCCGCAGGCCGAGGACAACGTGTGGGACCTGACCCCCGCCGAACGCCAGGCGATGGGATACCGCGAGCTGCCCACGAGCCTGGACAGCGCGCTTCGTGCCATGGAGTCCTCCGAGCTGGTCGCGGAAACCTTGGGGGAGCACGTCTTTGACTTCTTCCTGCGCAACAAGCGCACCGAGTGGGCGAACTACCGCAGCCACGTCACCCCGTACGAACTGAGCACTTACCTGTCCCTGTAGCCCGTATCCGGCGCCGCTCAGGCTGAAGATCGACGGGTTGCGCTACCGTCGTGGTCGTGACCAAACCCGCGACGCAGCGCCCCCGGCTGCCCAGCGTCGGCCGGCTCGGGTTGGTCGATCCGCAAGCGGCCGAACGCATAGCGCAGCTCGGCTGGCACGACCACGACGACCAGGCCCACGTCGACCTGCTGTGGTCGCTGTCGCGCGCCGCCGACCCCGACGCCGCCCTGCTCGCCCTCGTTCGCCTGGCCGAAAACCCCGACGCCGGCTGGGACGAGCTCAACGCCGCCCTGCTCGCCGAACGCCCCCTGCGCGGGCGCCTGTTCGGTGTGCTCGGCGCGTCGCTGGCCCTCGGGGATCACCTCATCGCCCAGCCGCAGTCCTGGAAACGCTTGCGCGGCAACGTCACACTGCCCACCCACGACCAGCTGCGCACACAGTTCACCGGGTGCGTCGAGGAGGCGCTGGCCGACCCCGGTTCGGCCATGGTGCGCCTTCGCACCCTGTACCGCGATCAGCTGCTGGTGCTGGCCGGGCTGGACCTGGCCGCCACGGTCGAGGACGAACCGGTGGTGCCGTTCACCGTGGTCGCCGCCCACCTGTCGGACCTGGCCGACGCCGCGCTGGCCGCCGCGCTGCGGGTGGCCGAGAGCACCGTGTGCGGCGACAAGACGCCGCCGCGCCTGGCCGTCATCGCGATGGGCAAATGCGGTGCCCGCGAACTGAACTACGTCAGCGACGTCGACGTCATCTTCGTCGCCGAGCACGCCGACACCCTCACCACCCGGGTGGCCGGCGAGATGATGCGGCTGGCCTCCGAGGCCTTCTTTCAGGTCGACGCCGGGCTGCGACCGGAAGGCCGCAGCGGGGAGCTGGTCCGCACCGTCGAGTCGCACATCGCCTACTACCAGCGGTGGGCGAAAACCTGGGAGTTCCAGGCGCTGCTGAAGGCGCGCGCGGCGGTGGGCGACGCGGAGCTCGGAGAGCGCTACCTGGCCGCGCTGATGCCGATGGTGTGGGTCGCCTGCGAACGTGAGGACTTCGTCGTCGAGGTGCAGGCGATGCGGCGACGTGTCGAGCAGCTGGTGCCCGCCGAGGTCCGCGGCCGCGAGATCAAGCTCGGCAGCGGCGGATTGCGCGACGTCGAATTCGCCGTGCAGCTCCTGCAGTTAGTGCACGGGCGCAGCGACGAGTCGCTGCACGTGGCGTCGACGGTGGACGCGCTGGCCGCGCTGGGCCAGGGCGGCTACATCGGGCGCGAGGACGCGGCGAACCTGACCGCCTCCTACGAGTTTCTCCGGCTGCTCGAGCACCGGCTGCAGCTGCAGCGGCTCAAACGCACCCATCTGCTGCCCGAACCCGACGACGAAGAGGCGGTGCGTTGGCTGGCGCGCGCCGCCCACATCCGGCCCGACGGCCGCCACGACGCGGCAGGCGTGCTGCGCGAGGAGCTGAAGCACCAAAACCTGCGGGTGTCACAGCTGCACGCCAAGCTCTTCTACCAACCGCTGCTGGAATCGATCGGCCCGGCGGGCCTCGAGATCGCGCACGGCATGACGTCGGAGGCGGCCGAGCGCCAGCTCGCCGCCCTGGGCTACGAGGGCCCGCAGTCCGCGCTCAAGCACATGTCGGCGCTGGTCAACCTCAGCGGCCGCCGCGGCCGGGTGCAGTCGGTGCTGCTGCCGCGGCTGTTGAACTGGATGTCCTACACCCCCGACCCCGACGGCGGGCTGCTGGCCTACCGGCGACTGTCCGAGGCGCTGTCGGGGGAGAGCTGGTATCTGGCCACGCTGCGCGACAAGCCCGCCGTCGCCCGCCGGCTCATGCACGTGCTGGGCACCTCGGCCTACGTGCCGGACCTGCTGATGCGCGCGCCCCGGGTCATCCAGGACTATGGCGACGGGCCCAGCGGCCCGCGGCTGCTCGAGGCCGACCCCGCCGCGGTGGCCCGCGCGCTGGTGGCCTCGGCCGCCCGCTATTCCGACCCGGTGCGGGCGATCGCCGGGGCGCGCACCCTGCGGCGCCGCGAGCTGGCGCGCGTGGCGTCGGCGGACCTGCTCGGCATGCTCGAGGTCGTCGACGTGTGCAAGGCGTTGACGTCGGTGTGGGTGGCGGTGCTGCAGGCCGCGATGGACGCGATGATCCGGACCAACATGCCCGAGAGCGGCAAGCCGCCGGCGGCCATCGCCGTCATCGGCATGGGCCGGCTGGGTGGCGCCGAACTGGGCTATGGCTCCGACGCCGACGTGATGTTCGTGTGCGAGCCGGCCTCCGGCGTCGAGGATTCCGCGGCCGTGCGCTGGGCGACGACGGTCGCCGAGCAGGTCCGGACGCTGCTGGGAACCCCCAGCGTCGACCCCCCGCTGGAGGTTGACGCCAACCTGCGGCCCGAGGGCCGCAACGGCCCGCTGGTGCGCACCCTGGCCTCCTACGCCGCCTACTACGAGCAGTGGGCGCAGCCGTGGGAGATCCAGGCGCTGCTGCGCGCGCACGCGGTCGCCGGCGACGAGGAGCTGGGGCAGCGGTTTCTGTTGATGGCCGACAAGACGCGCTACCCACCGAACGGGGTGTCGTCGGATGCGATGCGCGAGATCCGCCGCATCAAGGCGCGGGTGGATTCCGAGCGGCTGCCGCGCGGCGCCGATCCCAACACGCACACCAAGCTGGGCCGCGGCGGACTGGCCGACATCGAATGGACCGTGCAGCTGCTGCAGCTGCGGTACGCCCACGAGATCCCCGCGTTGCACACCACGTCGACGCTGGAGTGCCTGGATGCGATCGCCGAAGCCGACCTGGTTCCCGCCGACGAGGTGGAGTTGTTGCGGCAGGCGTGGCTGACCGCCACTCGGGCCCGCAACGCGCTGGTGCTGGTGCGGGGTAAGCCCACCGACCAACTGCCGGGCCCCGGGCGCCAGCTGAACGCGGTCGCCGTGGCCGCGGGCTGGCCGACCGACGAGGGCGGCGAGTTCTTGGACAACTATTTACGGGTGACACGACGCGCAAAGGCGGTCGTGCGCAAGGTGTTTGGAAGTTGAGTCAGGAGGCCGGCGCGTTGGACGCCATATTCGAGGTGCTCAGCGCGACGGAAGCCGATCGCGTGACCGCGCTGTATGCGCCGCTGGCCGATGCGGTCCGCGAGCTCGTCGACGCGACCATCCGGACCGAGGCCGACGACGACGTCGTCGCCGAGGCGCGGTCGGCGATCGAGGCCGTCACTGCGTCGTTGCGCCAACGCACCCGCCCGATGGGGGTGAGCTACCGCGTCGACGGCCGCCCGCTGCCGTTGGGCAACGCCGCGATCGGCGTGTGCAACCCCATCGCCCCGCCCATCGTCGTGCACCACGAGGGCGAGGGGCGGTGCTGGAGCGAATTCGTCCTCGGCTCGGCCTACGAGGGTCCGCCCAAGTTGGTGCATGGCGGCGTCAGCGCCCTGGTGCTCGACCACATGCTCGGCGAGGCGGCCAGCGAGGGCTTGTCCAAGGCGCGGTTCACCGGGACCATCACCGTGAAGTACCTGCGCGGCACCCCGCTGGGCCCGCTTCGTTGTGAGGCGTGGGTCGACGGCAAACAGGGCCGCAAAGTCTTTGCGCGCGGCACCATTTCGGATTCCGGGGGCGTCACGGTCGAGGCCGAGGGCGTCTTCATCGAGCCGGCCTGGGCTTCGGAGGAGCAGTGAAGTTCTACATCAGCAGTGCCTTCCTGAACACCCGCGAGATCATCGAGCTCGCCAAGGCGGCCGACGAACTCGGCTACGACGGGATCGGTATCCCCGACCACGTCGTCAACCTCGAGACGCTGGACACGCCGTACCCGTACACCAAGGACGGCGAGCGACGCTGGCAGCCCTTCACCGACTGGCCCGACCCGTGGGTGCTCGTCGGCGCGCTCGCCCAGGTCACCACGCGGTTGCGGTTCGTCAACACCGTCTATATTCCCGCGATGCGCAACCCGTATTCCGCGGCGAAAGCCATTGGTACCGCGGCGGTTTTGGCGTCGGGCCGGGTGGAGCTGGGCATCGGGGTGGGCTGGTGCCGCGAGGAATTCGCGCTGATGGGTGAGCGATTCGAGGCCCGCGGCAAGCGCACCGACGAAATGATCGAGCTGATGCGGGCGCTGTGGTCGCCGGGCTGGACGGAGTTCGAGGGTGAGTTCTATTCCGCGCCGCGCCTCGAGATGCAGCCCACCCCGCCGCCGATCCCGGTGTATGTCGGTGGGCTGTCCGAGATCGCGCTGCGCCGCGCCGCCCGTAACGATGGCTGGATCGGTGATCTGATCAACACCGAGCGGGCGCTCGAGGCCATCGGCCGGCTGCGGGAGATGCGGGCCGAAAACGGTTTGTCCATGGATGATTTCACGGTTCTCACCCCGTTGACCGACGCGTTCACCACGGCCGACTACCAGCGCGCGGAGGCGGGCGGCATCACCGGGATCATCACGATGCCGTGGATGTTCTACGCCGGGCCCGACGCCAGCCTGGACGACAAGATCGACGGCATGCAGCGCTTCCGTAAGGATCTCGCGCTCGACGGCTAACCCATCGTCAAGATCGCCGATGCGGCCAGCGCCATGATGATCGTCAAGGCCGCAAAAATCACCGCGATCGCCGCTCGCACGATTTCGTCTTCGCTGGCTGGCCAGCGAAGAGCGCGGGTGTTCACGGCAGCCCCGTTGCTTATGCCAGATCCGCGCGGCGACCCGAGCCTGACTTGTGCGATCGCAGCGGTTGCGATCGTCCAATCAGCCACCGCGAGGCCCGCGGTCGGCCACAATGGCTCAGTTGCAGGCGAAGACTCAAGGCTTGTCATGTATTCAACGATACGAAGTGAGTGTAGCGAGATCAGCCACTGTTGCGACAAGGCTGGCTAACGGTACGAGCACGGAATGATATCCAGCGCAAGACTCTTGGTGCGGGATCGGCCAACGAATTACTCCGAGGCCGGCGGGTTTCCTCGTATCCGGCCGACGCCACCATAGCTATGCCAAGCAGAACCAGCAGCGGCACGAAGCTGGTAGCGCACCGGCGTGGGAAGCGCCTCATAGAGGTGCGGTGGAACTTCGTGAGCAAACCCGTTGTCCCCGGCGAGGTCGTCATGGTGCATCCAGCACTCGAACAACTCACCGACACCCAAAACGAAACCACCCGCGCGGCCAGCGCCACGCGGGTGGTTTCCTCAAGCCGACTTAGACGTCGTAGTAGAGCGCGAACTCGTAAGGGTGCGGCCGGATCTGGACCGGCAGGATCTCGTTCTCGCGCTTGAAGTTGATCCACGTCTCGATGAGGTCGGGCGTGAAAACGCCGCCCTCGGTGAGGTATTCGTGGTCTTCTTCGAGCCGGTCGATCACCGCGGACAGCTGCGTGGGCGCCTGCGGGATGTTGGCGGCCTCTTCGGGCGGCAGCTCGTAGAGGTCCTTGTCGACCGGCGCCTGCGGCTCGATCTTGTTCTTGATGCCGTCCAGGCCGGCCATCAGCATGGCCGAGAACGCCAGGTACGGGTTGCCCGAGGAGTCGGGGCAACGGAACTCGAGCCGCTTGGCCTTCGGGTTGGTGCCGGTGATCGGGATCCGGACACACGCCGAGCGGTTGCGCTGGCTGTAGACCAGGTTGATCGGGGCCTCGTAGCCGGGCACCAGACGCTTGTAGGAGTTCACCGTGGGGTTGGTGAACGCCAGCAGCGACGGCGCGTGGTGCAGCAGGCCGCCGATGTAGTGGCGGGCGGTGTCCGACAGGCCGGCGTACCCGGTCTCGTCGTACATCAGCGGGCTGCCGTCCTTCCACAGCGACTGGTGGGTGTGCATGCCGGAGCCGTTGTCACCGAACAGCGGCTTGGGCATGAACGTGACGGTCTTGCCGTTGGCCCAGGCCGTGTTCTTGACGATGTACTTGTAGAGCATCATGTCGTCGGCGGCGTGCAGCAGCGTGTTGAACTTGTAGTTGATCTCGGCTTGGCCGCCCGTGCCCACCTCGTGGTGGCCCTTCTCCAGGCTGAAGCCGGCCGTGATCAGGTTGGTCAGCATCTTGTCGCGCAGGTCGACGTAGTGGTCGACGGGGGCGACGGGGAAGTAGCCACCCTTGGGGCGGACCTTGTAGCCGCGGTTGGGGCTGCCGTCGAGCTCGTTGGGGGAACCGGTGTTCCACCACCCCGAGATCGCGTCGATCTCGTAGAACGAGCCGTTGGTGCGCGAGTCGAAGCTCACCGAGTCGAAGATGTAGAACTCGGCCTCGGCGCCGAAGTAGGCGGTGTCTGCCACGCCCGTGCTGATCAGGTAGTTCTCGGCCTTACGGGCGATGTTGCGGGGGTCGCGCGAGTAGGGCTCGAGGGTGAACGGGTCGTGCACGAAGAAGTTCAGGTTCAGCGTCTTGGCCTCGCGGAAGAGGTCGATCTGCGCTGTGGCCGGGTCCGGCAGGAGCAACATGTCGGATTCGTGAATGGACTGGAATCCGCGAATGGACGAGCCGTCGAAAGCCAAGCCGTCCTCAAAAACGCTCTCGTCGAAAAATGAAATCGGAATGGTGAAGTGCTGCATGATGCCGGGCAAATCACAGAACCGCACGTCGACAAACTCGACGTTTTCGTCCTTCGCGAGTTTGAAGACGTCGTCGGGCGTCTTTTCCGTCACAGAGTGCTCCTTTACTTGGTGAGATCCGCGGCCTGACGCTAGGGAGCAGATGTTGCCCGTCAGTCAACCCGATGTTGCGCGCACGTTACGTGACCATGCCACACGCAAAAAGTGGCCGCTTTGGCGGCGGTTCTATTGTGGGGCCATGGATCGCAAGATCGTATCTTTTCTCCTGCCAGAGCGCACCGTCCGCCCACCGTTGCCGACCCGGCCGCCGGTTTATTCGGACCCCGGTCCGAGGCGATGATGCCGGAATCGCGATCCACCTATCCCGGCGAAAAGCTGGGATTGCCCGAAAGCGGGCCGGGCTCGCTGGCGCGGATGGGACGCCGGCTGGGTGCGCTGACGATCGACTGGCTGATCGCGTTGGGCCTGGCGGCGCTGGCGATGCGGTTCGGATGGTATTCCCCGTCGGCGCTGGCCACCGCCGAGCTGGTGATCTGGTTCGTGCTGGGCGTGATCTCGGTGCGACTGTTCGGCTTCACCCCCGGCCAGTTGGCGCTGGGTCTGCAGGTGGTGACGGTCGACGGGCGCGGGCTGGTCGGCACAGGCCGCGCGGTGGTGCGCGGCCTGCTCGTCGGCACGGTGGTCCCGGCCTTGTTCACCGACTGGGACGGCCGCGGGCTGCAGGATCGGTTGACCGCGACCGCCGTGGTGCGGCGCTGAGCTTTGACCGCGCGGATCGATTACTTGCGGCGGACCGTGCGCTGCACGCCGCGCATCTTGCCCGCGTTGGGCATCGGACCCTTGGGCATCACCGCGGCCCCGGCCCGCGTCCCCAGCGCCGCCAATCGGGACTCCAGCGTGTCCATCTGCTTGACGGTGATGTTGGCCGGGAGCCGGGTCAGGTGGCGCTCCAGCTTGGCCAGCGGGACCTCGTCCTCGCCGTTGCCGACGATGATGTCGTAGATCGGCACGTCCCCGATCAGGCGGGCGGTGCGCTTCTTCTCCTGCGCCAGCAGCGGCCGCACCCGGGTCGCCGACCCCTCGCCGACCAGGATCACGCCCGGCCGGCCGATGACCCGGTGCACGGCGTCGAAGTGGCCGGTCGCGGCCACGCCCGGGGTCACCCGCCACTTGCCGCGCAGGTTGTCCAATGCCCATGCCGCCGCCCCGGTTTGGCCCTCGGCCTTGCGGTAGACGGACTTCTGAGCACGGCGCCCGAAGACGATGAACGCGACCAGCGCACCCAGCACCACGCCGAGCGGGATCAAGGTGATCATCGTCAGCCCGCCGGCCCAGAGCCCGACACCCACCGAGACGCCCACGATCAGCACGAAGGCGCCGATCATGTACGGCAGCAGGCGCTTGTCCTCCTGGCGCTGAAGATTGAACGCCTGCCACAACTGGGTGCGGCGCTCCCGCGCGGCGGCCTTGCGGGCGGCCTGCGCCTGCGCTCGGGCGGCCTTGTTCTCAGCGGCGGTGCGGGTTTTAGCCATAGTCAAAGAATACGTAGGGCCGCGGCGGCTATCGGGCCGCGCCATCCGAGGCGCGTGCGCCGGCGGCTTGCTGATAGAGCCGCCCCGCGCGATAGGACGAGCGCACCAGCGGTCCGGCCAGCACACCGGAGAAGCCGAGCTGCTCGGCGTGCTGCGCGAACTCGACGAATTCCTCCGGCTTCACCCACCGCTCGACGGGGTGGTGACGCGCCGAGGGGCGCAGGTACTGGGTGATGGTGATGATGTCGCAGCCGGCGTGACGCAGGTCGGCCAGCGCGGTGCGCACCTCGTCGGGGGTTTCGCCCAGGCCCAGGATGAGGTTGCTCTTGGTGACCAGCCCGTCCTCGCGCGCCGCGGTGAGCACATCGAGGCTGCGCTGGTAGGTGAACGCTGGCCGGATGCGCTTGAAGATGCGCGGCACGGTTTCGACGTTGTGCGCCAACACTTCCGGGCGCGACTCGAACACCTCGGCAAGCCGGCCGGGCTCGCCGTTGAAGTCGGGGATCAACAGCTCGACGCCCGTCGAGGGGTTGAGCTCCTTGATGGCGCGCACCGTCTCGGCGTAGAGCCACGCGCCGCCGTCGGGCAGGTCGTCGCGGGCCACCCCGGTGACCGTGGCGTAGCGCAGCCCCATCGTGCGCACGCTGTCGGCCACCCGCCGGGGCTCGTCGCGGTCGAGCTCGGCGGGCTTGCCGGTGTCGATCTGGCAGAAGTCGCAGCGGCGGGTGCACTGGTCGCCGCCGATCAGGAAGGTGGCCTCGCGGTCCTCCCAGCATTCGAAGATGTTGGGGCAGCCGGCCTCTTCGCAGACCGTGTGTAGCCCCTCGCGCTGGACCAGGTTCTTGAGCGCGGTGTATTCGGGCCCCATCCGGGCCCGCACCTTGATCCACGGCGGCTTGCGCTCGATCGGCGTCTCGGCGTTGCGCACTTCCAGGCGCAAAAGCTTGCGTCCTTCGGGTGCGACAGTCACATCGCTGATGCTACGCGCGCGCCGGGGCGTTCCGCCCGGCGACGATGCCGGCCGGAACGGCGGGAGGAGGAGCCGGGCAAATGCTGCCGACCGGCAGGACCCCGTCGAGGGCATCGCAGACGGCGTCGGCGACGGTGGTCCGGATGTCGTCGACGGTCACCTGGCGGCGCAGTTCGGCCGACAGCGACGTCACGCCGGCGTCGTTGATGCCGCACGGCACGATGGCGCTGAAGGCGTTGAGATCACAATCACAGTTGAGCGCGAAGCCGTGCAGGGTGGTGGCGCGCGACACCCGCACTCCGATGGCGGCGACCTTGCGGTCGGGCCCGCCGTCGGTGCCCGGCACCCACACCCCGGATCGGCCGGCGACGCGGACCGTGTCCAGGCCCAGGTCGGCGCACACCTTGATCAGCGCTTCCTCCAGCCGGCGCACGTAGTTGACCACGTCGAGCGGCTCGGCCAGGCCGATGATCGGATACCCCACCAACTGGCCGGGACCGTGCCAGGTGATCTTGCCGCCGCGGTCGGTGTCGACGACGGGAGTGCCGCTTGCCGGCCGCTCGTGCTGCTCGGTGCGCCGACCCGCGGTGTAGACGGCCGGGTGCTCGAGCAGCAGCAGCGTGTCGCTGCCGCCCGCGACCCGGGCGTCGGCCAGGTCGCGCTGCTGCCGCCAGGCCGCGCGGTAGTCGACGGTTCCGAGCTGGCGGACGTCGATCAGGGACCGGCTGGACCGGATGGAATCGATCACGTTCGCGACGGTACTCGGTCCGCGTCGCTTCGGCCCAGTCCGGGCTCGTCGACAGCGCTAGTCGCGCTCGCGCCGGGCGGTGGCGTAGCCGAGTGCCTCACCAATGGTGTTGTGGTGGAACACAAAACCGGCGCGCTCGAGCGCCGACGGGATGGCCCGCTGCCCCGTCAGCAGGCCCTCGTCGGCGAACTCTCCCAGCGCGGCCCGCACGGCGAAACCGGGCAGCATCAACGGCGTCGGGCGGTTGACCGCCCGCCCGAACGCGGTGGTGAATTCGGCGTTGGTGACCGGCGCGGGGCCGGTCATGTTCACCGGCCCGGCCAGCGCGGTGTTCGCGATCGCGAACAGCAGCGCCCGCACTTCGTCTTCCAGCGTGATCCACGACATGTATTGCCGTCCGCTGCCCAGCCGCGCGCCCAGCCCCGTCCGGAACAGCGGCCGCAACCGCCCGAGCGCGCCGCCGGCGGGGGAGAACACCAGCCCGGTGCGGGCCAGCACCACCCGGGCGCCGCCGTATTGGGCCGGCAGCGTGGCGGCTTCCCAGTCCTCGCACAGCCGGGCCAGGAAACCGCTTCCGGCACGGTCGTTTTCGTCGACCACGTGGTCCTTGGTGTTTCCGTAGAAGCCCACCGCGCTGGCGTTGACCAGGGTTGCCACCCCGGCGTCGGCGACAGCGTGCGCCAGGACCTCGGTGGGGGCGATGCGGCTGTCGCGCAGGCTCTGCTTGAAAGCGCCGGACCACCGGCGCTTGCCGATGTTGACGCCGCACAGGTTGACGACGGCGTCGACGTCGCTGAGCGTGTCGGGATCGAGGTCGCCGCTTTCGGGGTTCCAGTGCACCTCGTCGGCGTTGCCGGGCGCCCGGCGCACGATCCGCAGCACCCGGTGATCGCCGGCACGCAGCGCCGCGGCGAGGGCGGAGCCGATCAGGCCGGACGACCCCGCGATCGCGACGACGAACTTTTGACCGGCCACGTTCGCGCTCAGAGCCCGAGGTCGGCCTCGAACGCTCCCTCTTCGAGTCGGTGCTTGATGGTGGTCAGGAACCGCCCGGCGTCCGCGCCGTCGATCAGCCGGTGGTCATAGGTCAGCGGCAGGTAGCAGATCGAGCGGACACCGATCGACTCGTTACCGAACTCGTCGACGATCACCCGCGGGCGCTTGACGATGGCGCCGGTACCCAACATGGCGGCCTGTGGCGGCACCAGGATCGGGGTGTCGAACAGCGCGCCCTGGCTACCGATGTTGGTGATCGTGAAGGTGCCGCCGGACAGCTCGTCGGGCTTCAGGTTGCCCGACCGGGCGCGCGCGGCGATGTCGGCGATCGCCCGGGCCAGCCCGGCCAGCGACAGGTCGCCGGCGCTGTGCACGACGGGGGAGAGCAGACCCTGTTCGGTGTCGACCGCGAAGCCGAGGTGCTCGGCGTCGTAGTAGGTGATCTCCTTGGTGTCCTCGTTGTAGCTCGCGTTCACGTTCGGGTGAATCTTGAGGGCATCGATCACCGCCCGGGCGATGAACGGCAGGAAGGTCAGGTTCACGCCCTCGCGCTCGGCGAACGCCGCCTTGGCCCTGGCACGCAACCCGACCAGCCTGGTCATATCGACCTCGTGGGTCTGGGTGAGTTGCGCTGTGGCCTGCAAAGATTCGCGCGTCTTGTTGGCCGTGATCTGACGGATCCGGCTGGCCTTCTGCGTGGTGCCGCGCAGGTGCGCCAGCGCCGGCGCCGGGGACGGCGCCGCAGCGGGCTTGCGGGCCTCGGCGGGCGCGGGGGCCGGCGCGGCCGCGGGTGCCTTGTCGGCCTGCTGCTTGCGCTCGGCGGCGGCCAGCACGTCTTGCTTGCGGATGCGGCCGCCCACCCCGGTGCCAGTAACCGACGTCAGGTCGATGTTGTTCTCGGCGGCCAGCTTTCGCACCAGCGGCGTCACATAGGGGGTGCCGTCGGCGCTGGAGTCGGCCGGTTGGGCCTGTGCCGGTTGGGCTTTCGGCTCGGGCGCGGGCTTGGGCTGCGGAGCGGGGGCCGGCGTGGGTTCGGGCTTCGGCTGCGCCGGGGGCTGGGGCGCCGGTTCCGGCTTGGGTTCGGCCTTGGGCGCCGGCGGGGGCTGCGGGGCGGCGGGGGCCGACGGCGCGGCGGCCTCGGAACCGGTGCCGATGCGGGCCAGCTCGCCGCCGACGGGCACGGTGGCGTCTTCCTCGGCGGTGATGCTGATCAGCACGCCGGCCACCGGAGAGGGGATCTCGGTGTCGACCTTGTCGGTGGACACCTCGACCAGCGCGTCGTCGACCTGGACCGAATCCCCCACCTTCTTGAGCCAGCGGGTCACGGTGCCCTCGGCCACCGACTCGCCCAGCTCCGGCATCAACACCGGGGTCGCGTCACCGCCGCCGGAGCTCTGCTGGCCAGCCTGGGGCTCGGGCTGAGCCTGGGGCTGCGGCTCGGGTTCGGGCTCGGGTTGCGCCTGCGGCTCGGGCTGAGCCTGGGCGGGGGGCGTGGACTGCGCCTGCGGCTCGGGCTGGCTCGGGGCCTGCGACCCGCCGTCCTCGGAACCGTCGCCGATCACCGCCAGCTCGCCGCCCACCTCGACGGTGTCGTCTTCCTGGGCGACGATCTTGGTCAGCACACCCGCGGCCGGCGACGGGATTTCGGTGTCGACCTTGTCGGTCGACACCTCGACGAGCGGCTCGTCGAGTTCAACCGTGTCGCCTTCCTGCTTGAGCCAGCGGGTGACCGTCCCCTCGGTGACGCTCTCACCGAGTGCCGGCATCTGGACGGAGAAGGCCATCGTTTCTGACTCCTCGATCGCTCGTGGGTCGGGGCGGGTCGTTCAGCTCGCGTGTGGAAGGCGAAGTAGCAATCCAAAACTATCCTGTCACTGCGGCTTCGTCGGCACACATCCAGGGCAGACACCGCGCGCTGGCCGGGTGACCCCGATCACGCTTGCTACGGTGTGGCCACTGCAGCTAGAGCGGGAGGTCCGATGCCGCCATCACCACAGCTACCCCAACATTTCGTCGACAGCGCCGACGGCGCGCGCATCGCCGTCTATGAAGAGGGCAACCCCGAGGGCCCTACCGTGGTGCTGGTGCACGGCTTTCCCGACTCGCATGTGCTGTGGGACGGGGTCGTTCCGCTGCTGGCCGAGCGGTTCCGCGTCATTCGCTACGACAACCGCGGTGTCGGTGAGTCCTCGGTGCCCAAAAAGGTATCGGCCTACCGCATGGACCGCTTCGCCGACGACTTCGCCGCGGTGACCGCCGAGCTGAGCCCGGGCGGGCCCGTGCACGTGCTGGCCCACGACTGGGGCTCGGTGGGGGTGTGGCACTACCTCAAGCGCCCCGGCGCCGACGACCGGGTGGCCACGTTCACGTCGGTGTCCGGCCCCAGTCAGGAGCAACTGGTCGACTACATCTTCACCGGCCTGCGGGCGCCGTGGCGCCCCCGCACCTTCGTCCGGGCGATCAGCCAGGCGTTGCGGTTCACCTACATGCTGCTGTTCTCGATCCCGGTGCTGGCCCCGTTGTTCCTGCGGCTGACCCTGTCGGTCCCGGCGCTGCGCCGCAACGCGGTCGACAACATTCCCGTCGAGCAGATCCACCATTCCGACAAGCTCGCGCGCGACGCCGCCCAGTCGGTGAAAACCTATCCCGCCAACTACTTTCGCTCGTTCTCCGGTCGCAAGGAGGGCGTCGCGGTCATCGACGTGCCGGTGCAGCTGATCGTCAACACCAGGGACAAGTACGTGCGGCCGTACGGGTACGACCACACGCCGCGCTTCGTGCCGCGGCTGTGGCGCCGCGACATCCAGGCCGGTCACTTCTCCCCGATGTCGCACCCGCAGGTGATGGCGTCCGCGGTGCACGATTTCGCCGACGTGACCGAGGGCAAACACCCCAGTCGGGCGCTGCTGCGCGCGCAGGTGGGGCGCCCCCGCGGGTCGTTCGGCGACACCCTGGTGTCGGTCACCGGAGCCGGCAGCGGGATCGGGCGCGAGACCGCGTTCGCGTTCGCGCGCGAAGGCGCCGAGCTGGTGCTCAGCGATATCGACGAAGCCGCCGTCAAGTCCACCGCCGCCGAGATCACCACGCGGGGCGGCGTCGCACACTCCTACGTGCTCGACGTGTCCGACGCCCAGGCGGTGGAGGCGTTCGCCGAACGGGTCAGCGCCGAGCACGGCGTGCCCGACATCATCGTCAACAACGCCGGCATCGGGCAGGCGGGTGGGTTTCTGGACACGCCGGCCGAGCAGTTCGACCGGGTGCTCGACGTCAACCTCGGCGGCGTGGTGAACGGCTGCCGCTCCTTCGGGCGGCGGCTGGTGGAGCGAGGTACCGGCGGACACATCGTCAACGTGTCGTCGATGGCCGCCTACGCGCCGCTGCAGTCGCTGAACGCCTACTGCACGTCCAAGGCGGCGACGTACATGTTCTCGGACTGCCTGCGCGCCGAACTCGACGCGGCCGGGGTGGGGCTGACCACGATCTGCCCCGGCGTCATCGACACGAACATCATCAACACCACCAGATTCGATGCGCCGGTGGGAAAGCGGGCCGACGCGGTCGACGGCCGCCGCGGCCAGCTGGGCACGATGTTCGCGCTGCGGCGCTACGGCCCGGACAAGGTGGCCAACGCGATCCTGTCCTCGGTCAAAAAGAAGAAGCCGATCCGCCCGGTCGCGCCGGAAGCCTATGCGCTGTACGGACTTTCGCGGGTTGCACCGCAGGGGTTGCGTAACGCCGCGCGGATGCGGGTGATCTGATAAAGGGCTAGGCGCCCGGTCCGGCCGCCCCACGGCGCCCCGTGAGCAACGTTGCGCCGATCGCGATGACCCCGAGGACGGCCAGCGGTATGGTCCATGCCCGGCGACCACCCACCTCGGACTGGCACTGGGCGACATAGTCGGTGTGCGGGACGATCTGGTTGAGGATCGGGATGTTCGCCACGCTGCTGTTGTTGGCGTTCCTGGCCGCGGAAAGATCCGTCGCGACCGCGTTGCCGCATCCGATCGTGTGGCCATTGCTGTCGGTGACGTCGACCGGCGCCAACAGTCCGATGACCCCGGCCAACAACAGCACGGCTCCCACGCCGATGATCAATCGTCGCATCGTCATGGTTCGCCCTTCTCGCCTGGGTTTCAGCGGTAGGAGGTTAGCCGCTGCACGCCGCCCGTAAACCCGAAGTTGACCGGTACAACGCCGGTTTCGTGGGTATCCCGCGGCGGTAGCCGAAACCGGAGAGGACTTGTGGTGATCACTGCGACGCGCGACGTACCCGTCCCACGCGAGCGGGTCTGGGAGGTGCTTGCGCAGGGTTGGACCTACACCCAGTGGGTGGTGGGCAACAGCCGCATGCGGGCCGTCGATCCGAACTGGCCGGAGCCCGGCTCCTCGATCAAACACTCGATCGGGATATGGCCGTTGGTGATCAACGACGCGACGATCGTGGAGGTGAGCGAACCGCCGCACAAGTTGGTGCTGCTTGCGCGCCTGGGCCCGTTCGGTGCCGCGCGGATCACCATGTTGCTGCACGAGACGGTGCAGGGGTGCCGGATCGAAATGGTCGAAGTGCCCGTCGAAGGCGCGATGGGGATCGTGCCCGATCCGATCGCGCTGGCCGCGGCCTACCCGCGTAACAAGGAATGCTTGATGCGGCTGGCATCCCTGGCGGAACGCCTGGAACCGAGCCAGGTGAAGTGATCGCGGGCGACACCGCGGACGCGGTCGTCATCGGGTCGGGCCACCACGGGTTGGTTGCCGCCTCGATGCTGGCCGACGCAGGGTGGGACGTGCTGGTGCTGGAAGCCCAGCCCGAGCCCGGCGGCGCGGTGCGCAGCGCCGAGCTGACGCCGGGCTACATCACCGACCTGTTCAGCTCGTATTACCCGATGACGGTTGCCTCACCCGCGATCGCCGCACTGCAGCTCGAGGACCACGGTCTGCGGTGGTCACACGCCCCGGCGGTGGTGGGCCATCCCCGGTGTGCCACCGACGACGACCCGCCCATCATCTACCGCGACCCGGCGCGCACCGCCGCGGAATTCGCACGCCGCGAGCGCGCCGATGCCGAAAACTGGTGGCGCGTCGTGAAGTTGTGGGAGCGCATCAAGTCGCCGCTGCTCGACGGCATGCTGGCACCGTTCCCGCCCGTGCGGCCACTGCTGCGGTTGCTGGCCGAACTCGGTACGTCGGAGGCGATTCGGGTGGCACGCCTTCTGGTGCAGCCCGCCACCACCATGGTGAGCGAGTTGTTCGCCGGCGAGGCGCCGCGAGTGTTGTTGTTGGGCAACGCAATGCACGCCGACGCCCCGCCCGATGCGCCCATCAGCGGAGCCATGGGTTTCCTGATGACGATGCTGGCGCAGGACTGCGGCTGGCCGGTGCCCGTCGGCGGTTCGGGTCAGCTGACGGCCGCGCTGGTCAAACGTGCCCGCTCCGCGGGTGTCCGAATCGAATGCAACGAGGACGTCTCTCGCATCGAGGTGCGGGGCGGCCGGGCGGTCGGGGTGACGACGGCCGGGGGCCGCACGGTGCGGGCGCGCCGCGCGATCGTGGCCGACGTGACGGCACCGCGACTGTTCTGCGACATGCTGCCCGCCGACGCGGTGCCGGCCAAGGTGCGGCGCGACCTCGAGCACTTCGTCTGGGATCCCCCGGTGGTCAAGGTGAACTATGCGCTGCGCGAACAGGTTCCGTGGCGGGCGCAACTCCTGCGCGAGGTGGGCACCGTCCACCTCGGGGCCGACGGCGACGGGCTGGTGCGCTGGATGGCCGACCTGAACACCAAGACGGTGCCCGAGCATCCGTTCATGCTGTTGGGGCAGACGACCACCGCCGATCCGACCCGGTCGCCGGCGGGCACCGAAAGCGTATGGGCCTACACGCATTTGCCGCGCAATGTCGCCGACGACGCGTCGGCCGAGCGGCTCGCAGGATCCGTGGACCGGGTCATCGAGGAGCACGCCCCCGGCTTCGGTGCGGCCGTGATCGACCGGGTGGTGCAGCGCCCGTCGGACCTGGAGGCCAGCGACGCCAACCTACACCTCGGCGCGCTCAATGGCGGCACCGCGCAGCTTCAGCAGATGTTGATCTTTCGTCCCGCCGCCGGCATGGGCCGGGCCGAAACCCCGGTCGAGGGACTGTATCTGGGCAGCGCGTCGGCCACCCCAGGCGGTTCGGTGCACGGCGCGTGCGGGCGCAACGCGGCCAACGCCGCGCTGGCCGCCAACGGGATCAGCGGCTGGCCGCGTCGCAAGGTGCGGCGGGCCGTCTTTTCATTGCTGACGAAGTAGCTCGCGCGTTTCTCTCGGTCACCGAGCAGGCAAGCCGCGCGTCAGCCGCTAGCCCTTTTCGCAGATGTCCTCGAGCACCGCGAACATGGTGCGGACCGGAACGCCGGTGGCGCCCTTGGGCGAATACCCCCACGGGCCGCCGGTGTTGTAGGCCGGCCCGGCCACGTCGATGTGCGCCCAGCCGACGCCGTCGGCGACGAACTCGCGCAGGAACACGCCCGCCACCAGCATGCCGGCGAAACGCTGGCCGCTGATGTTCGACAGATCGGCCACCGTGGACTTGAGGTCTTCCTTGAGTTCGTCGGGAAGCGGCATCGGCCAACCGTTTTCGCCCACCCGCTGCGAGATCGCGGCGACCCGGTCGCGGAACTCGTCGCTGCCCATCACGCCGGGAATCCGGCTGCCCAGCGCCACGGTCTGCGCGCCCGTCAGCGTCGACGTCTCGATCAGATAGTCCGGGTTGTCCTCGCACGCCCGCACGATGGCGTCGGCCAGAATCAGCCGGCCCTCGGCGTCGGTGTTCTGCACCTCCACGGTGATACCGCCGTACTGCGTCAGCACGTCACCCGGGCGCTGCGCCGTCGCCGACGGCATATTCTCGGCCATCGGCACCGTCGCGATCACGTCGATGGGCAGCTGCAGCTGCGCGGCCAGCGCGACGGTCGCGATGACCGCGGCGGCCCCGCCCATATCCGAGGTCATGTGGTGCATCCCGGCCGCCGGCTTGATCGAGATGCCGCCGGTGTCGAACGTGACGCCCTTGCCCACCAGGGCGACCCGCTTGGCCTGCTTGGACCGCTTGGCCAGCTTCGAACCGCGATGCGTCAGCCGCACCAGCCGCGGCGGCCGAGACGACCCCTGGCCGACGCCGATGATCCCGCCGTAGCCGCCGTTGCGCAGCGCCTTGTCGTCGAGAACCTCCACCTCGAGGCCCACCGACTGACCCAAAGCCCTTGCACGCTTGGCGAATTCGTCGGGAAACAGGTGACTCGGCGGGGTGTTGACGAAGTCGCGGGCGGTGGCGACCGCGGTCGCCACCGCCGCACCGTGCGCGGCCTCCTTCTTGGCGTCCTTCGCGGTCGCGAGCACCGTGATCTTGTCCAGCCCTTTGTCTTTGGGCGCGGTCTTGGCGCTGCGGAAGTCGGTGAACCGGTAGCTGCCCAGGATCAGCCCCTCGACGGCCGCCGCGGCGACGCCCTCTCCGGGTAACTCGCCCAGCGTGGTGATCACGCCCGCGGTGCTGCCCAGTGACCGCGCGGCGACACCGGCGGCGCGGCGAACGGTGTCGGCCGGCCACTCGGGGCGCGGCTTGCCCAGGCTGATCGTCAGCACGCTCGACACCGGCAGCGACGGCGCGACCAGCCGGTGCACCTGGTCGGCGCCGCCGGTGGCCTCCAGCGCGCGTAACCCGGATTCGATCTCGGCGACCGCATCCGAGGACAGGAACGGCTCGGCCGACGCCCCAACCACAGAGACCGCGCCCGGCTTGTCGTCGTCGCCGGTCGAGACGACGGGCACGATCAGCACGGTGGACGCGGCGGAGCGCCGGGGCAGCGAGGAGGCGACACTAACAGCGGGGGAGGCGTAACCGGGTTCTGTGCTCATCCGCATCACCCTAACGGGCCGCCCGTCGCGGCCCCTTAGGGTGAAGAGTCGTGAGCAACGAAGCCGACCTCCTGCAGGGGCCGTTAGAAGACCGTCACCGCGACCTGGGTGCCAGCTTCGCCGAGTTCGGCGGCTGGCTGATGCCGGTGTCGTATGCGGGCACGGTCAGCGAGCACAACGCGACGCGCAACGCGGTCGGCCTGTTCGACGTCAGCCACCTGGGCAAGGCGTCGGTACGCGGTCCGGGCGCCGCGCAATTCGTCAACTCCGCGCTCACCAACGACCTGAACCGGATCGGGCCCGGCAAGGCGCAATACACGTTGTGCTGCACCGAATCCGGCGGAGTGGTCGACGACCTGATCGCCTACTACGTCGACGACGACGAGATCTTCCTGGTGCCCAACGCCGCCAACACCGCCGCCGTGGTCGAGGCGCTGCAGGCCGCCGCCCCGGCTGAACTGACCATCACCAACCTGCACCGCTCCTATGCGGTGCTGGCCGTGCAGGGGCCGCGCTCGGCCGACGTGCTAGGCGAGCTGGGCCTGCCCAGCGACATGGATTACATGGCCTACGCCGACACCGAGTTCTCCGGGGTTCCGGTGCGGGTCTGCCGCACCGGCTACACCGGAGAGCACGGCTACGAGCTGCTGCCGCCGTGGGAGTCCGCCGGCGTGGTGTTCGACGCCCTGGCCGCGGCGGTCCGCGCGGCCGGCGGCGAGCCGGCCGGCCTGGGCGCCCGCGACACGCTGCGCACCGAGATGGGTTACCCGCTACACGGGCACGAGCTGTCGCTCGATATTTCCCCGCTGCAGGCCCGCTGCGGCTGGGCGATCGGCTGGAAGAAGGAGGCGTTCTTCGGCCGCGAGGCCCTGCTGGCCGAGAAGCAGGCGGGGCCGCCGCGGCTGCTGCGCGGGCTGCGGATGACCGGCCGTGGGGTGCTGCGCGCCGGGCAGACGGTGCTGGCCGGCGACACCCCGGTCGGGGTGACCACCTCGGGCACCTTCTCCCCGACGCTGCAGGCCGGCATCGCGCTGGCGCTCATCGACACCGATGCCGGAGTCGAGGACGGTCAGGAGATCACTGTGGACGTCCGCGGCCGTCGCGCCGCATGCGAAGTCGTGCGCCCGCCCTTCGTCGCGGTGAAAACCCGCTAGCCGCGCCGCTTGCGCGGGCGAAATCCGATTCGGTGGGCGGATATACAATCAGCGGATGACCAGTGGCTCCCTCGAGTTCACGGTTTCGCGCTCGACACGTCCGGCAACCGACGCCGAACGCGAAACCATCCTGGCCGAGCCGGGTTTCGGCAAATACTTCACCGACCACATGGTGGCGATCGACTACGACGACGGTCGGGGCTGGCACGACGCGCGCGTCATCCCCTACGGCCCGATCGAGTTGGACCCCTCGGCGATCGTGCTGCACTACGCCCAGGAAATCTTCGAAGGCCTCAAGGCGTACCGCTGGGCGGACGGCTCGATCGTCTCGTTTCGCGCCGAGGCCAACGCCGCCCGGCTGCAGTCGTCGGCGCGGCGGCTGGCGATCCCCGAGCTGCCCGACGGGCTGTTCATGGAGTCCCTGCGCCAGCTCATCGCGGTCGACGACGCCTGGGTCCCGGCCGCCGGCGGCGAAGAGGCCCTGTACCTGCGCCCGTTCGTCATCGCCACCGAGCCCGGACTCGGCGTGCGGCCCTCGCGGCAGTACCGCTACCTGGTGATCGCCTCGCCGGCCGGTGCGTATTTCAAGGGCGGCATCAACCCCGTCACGGTGTGGGTGTCGACGGAGTATGTGCGGGCCAGCCCTGGCGGCACCGGCGCGGCCAAGTTCGGCGGTAACTACGCCGCCTCGCTGTCCGCCCAGGCCGAAGCCGCGGCCAACGACTGCGACCAGGTGGTGTGGCTGGACGCCGTCGAGCGGCGCTTCGTCGAAGAGATGGGCGGGATGAACATCTTCTTCGTGTTCGGCAGCGGCGGGTCGGCGCGGCTGGTCACCCCGGAGCTGTCCGGCTCGTTGTTACCCGGGATCACGCGGAACTCGTTGCTGCAGTTGGCGATTGACGCCGGGTTCTCCGTCGAGGAACGCAAGATCGATATCGACGAGTGGCAGAAGAAGGCCGCCGCCGGCGAGATCACCGAGGTGTTTGCCTGCGGCACCGCCGCGGTCATCACGCCCGTCGCGCACGTGAAGTACGGCGACGCCGAGTTCACCGTCGCCGACGGCAAGCCCGGCGAGGTGACGATGGCGCTGCGCGACACGCTCACCGGGATTCAGCGGGGCACGTTCGCCGACACCCACGGCTGGATGGCCCGGCTCGGTTAGCGCGGCGGGCTGCCCAGCGTGACTGCACAGTCACGTTCGCGGCGTTAGAACCGCACCAAGCCCGCCAGCGCCACCGCGCACACCGTCGTCGTCAGTTCGATCGCGGCGCCCAGCACGTCGCCGGTGATGCCGCCGAAGCGGCGCGCACAGTGCCGCACCAGCACCGCGCCGCAGCCCAAGCCCAGCAGCACGGCCACCGGACCGTGCCACGGCCGCGGCCCGGCCGTCAGCGAAATCGCAAGCAGCACCGCGCCCCAGGCCGTCACCACCGCCGTCGGCTGACTCCCGGCGACCGCGGCGCCCAGCGTGCTGCCCTGCGCCGCCGGCACTGAGCGGTGACCGGCCAGCACCGCGGCGACCCGGCCGGCGAAAACCGCCACGGCAATGCCGACGAACCCGTGCACCCCGGCGTCGGCACCCAGCGCCGAGAACGCCAGCCCCTGCAGCAGCACCACCACGACGACGGCGGCTACCCCGAACGGCCCGGTCGATCCCTCCCGCATCACCGCCAGCGCCCGGTGCGGCGATCCGTAACAGCCCAGGCCGTCGGCGGTATCCGCGACACCGTCGACGTGCAGGCCACGGGTGATCAGCAGCAGCGCCGCGACCGCGAGCACCCCGGGCAGCGGGCTGGACGGCCCGAACGCGTGGACCCCACCCCAGGTCACCGCCGCGGCCAGCGCCCCCAACACCGCGCCCACCAGCGGCAGCGCCGTCATGGCGCCGCGGCCCATCGGCGCGGTCCGGGAACCCGGGACGGGCAGCACGGTCCCGAACGCGAAAGCCGTTGCCAGCGAACGGATCACGACGGGGGAGCGGGACGGTTGGAGACGCCGGCTTCGGTGAACGTCGCCATCGACGACAGCGCGGCCACCGCGGCACGCAGGACCGGCAGCGCCAGCGCGGCGCCGGTTCCCTCGCCCAGCCGCATGCGCAGGTCGAGGATCGGCTCCAGATCCAGCGCCGTCAAGGCCAGCGCATGGCCCGGCTCGGTGGACCGGTGACCGGCCTGCCACCACATCCGGGCACCGGGAGCCA
The DNA here is from genome assembly GCF_976985695.1 of Mycobacterium sp. NTMscope_MAC_269. Classification (NCBI taxonomy): domain Bacteria; kingdom Bacillati; phylum Actinomycetota; class Actinomycetes; order Mycobacteriales; family Mycobacteriaceae; genus Mycobacterium; species Mycobacterium sp. NTMscope_MAC_269. The sequence continues at coordinate 2,140,754 of NZ_OZ335668.1, read as the reverse complement.
GATGCTCGGCCACCAGCGCCGCCGCGGTCACCGCCATGCCGTCGAGCAGCAACGGCGTGCGCCGCACCGCGGCTTGTGCGCAAAAGCCCGCCATTGCCGCCAGATCCGCGCCGCCCGCGCAGCGCAGCAGCGCGACCGGATCCGGCAGTACCCGCCGCGCGCGGAACAGGGCGTCGCGCACCGCGGCGGTCTTGCGTCCCCACCCCGCGTCGTCGATTCCGGTGCCGAAGCCCACCACCACAACCGGCTCGGCGTTGGTCAATGCCGCCACCAAAACCGCTGCGGGCGTGCTGTTTCCGATGCCCATGTCGCCGGCGATCAGCAGGTCTGCCCCCGCATCGACCTCCTCGTCGGCGATCGCCGCGCCCGCGGCGAGCGCCCGCGCGGTCTCGTCGTCGCTCAACGCGTCCCCCACGGCGATGTCGCCGCTGCCGCGCCGCACCTTGTGGGCGCCGATCGGCCCGGTCAGCGGGTCGGCGTCGACCGCCAGATCCGCGACGCGCACGCTCGCCCCGGCGATGCCGCTCAGCGCGCTGATCGCCGCCCCGCCGGCATCGATGTTGGCGACCATCTGGGCGGTCACCTCCGGCGGGTACGCCGACACCCCCGAGCGGGCGACGCCGTGGTCGCCGGCGAACACCACCACCCGGGCGCGCTCGAACTGGCGCGGCGGGCACTGCCCCTGGCACGACGCGATCCACACCGACAGGTCCTCGAGGCGGCCCAGCGCGCCGCGGGGCTTGGTCAAAGAGTCCTGGCGGGCGCGGGCGGCGACGGCGACGCCCGCGTCGGGTGGCGACACGGCGGCGAATTCCATCAGGCCCCCGACGGTTTGATCGGCACCGCCTGCCCGGCCACCACCAGCACCACCCGCTCGCACAGCCGGGCCAGGCGCTGGTTGAGACCGCCGAGCTCGTCGGCGAACCGGCGCGCGGACGCGGTGGCCGGCACCACCGTCAATCCGACTTCGGGGCTGACCAGCACCAGCGTCGAGGCGAACTCGCCGACGGCGGACAGCACGTCATCGACCGACGCCGCCACCGAGCCTCCTTCCCACGCGTTCTCGCGATCCATGGCGCCGGCCAGCCAGGTGCCGAGGTCGTCGACGAGTGTGGGGGTGTTGGACTCGCGCAATTGCGTTGCGATGTCGCCGGTTTCGATCGTCGACCAATGCGCGGGGCGACGACGGCGATGCTCGGCAACCCGGTGCGCCCAGGCCGCGTCGTGGTCACCGGCCGGCCCCGGGGCCAGGTAATGAATCGGCTGATCGGCCGGCAACCCGACGGCGATCGCTTCCTCCGCCCACCGTGACTTGCCTGACCTGATCCCGCCGAGCACCAGGGTGCGCACCGGCGTCAGCCGGCTTTCGGGCGAGGGCTATTCGACACTGGCGCCATGCTTGACCTGGGGCCGCGGCGCGCGCAACCGGCGCATCTGGGAAGCCCGGCCCGCCGCGTAAAGACCTAGCTTCCAACGGCTTTCGGTGTTGTTGGGGAACTTTATGTCGACCAGCTTGCTGATCTTGCGGCCCAGGATCAGGCCGTCGACGCTCATCACCGCCATCAGCACCAGCATCGCCGGGGACACCCAGAGCTGCAGCTGCGGGACGCCGAACATGGCGAACATCAAAAACAGGGTTGACGGCATGAACAGGCCCAGCAGGTTGCGCCGGGAATCCACCACATCGCGCACGTAGCGCCGGATGGGGCCCTGGTCGCGTGGCAGCAGGTAGCCCTCTTCGCCGGCCATCATGCGGTTGCGGCGCTCCGACATGCGCGCGCGGTTGGCGGTCTTGTCCGCGCGGCGCTCCTCGCGGCTGAGCTTGGGGCCGGCCAGCGATTTGCGCCGGGCCCGCGCCTCCGAGGAGGTCATGGGCGCGGGTGCGACGGGCCCCTTCTTGGCGTTTCGCCGGGCGTCGTTGCGTTTGGGTGTGGGGCGCCCCTTGGGTCCGGTCCGGCCGGCGCCCGCGGCGCCAGCAACCTCGGAGGGGGCCGACGAGGCAACGTTTTCGTCGAGGTCGGTGTCCTGGCCCTTCTTGCGACCCAAAAGCTTCACAGGGGCCAGGTTACTTCGCGGATGACGCGCGCCGGAATTCGCCTGGAATGCCTTGCTATTAGACCTGCGTTAGTGCCTCACTTGGCCCTACTCTTACACGTGATGAATGGCTGCCTTTGATGGACGACGGGTCGATGGCCTCGGATGATGCTGCCCCCGGCCTGGCACCCGGCCGTCTTCAGCTACCCGCGATGCAAGTTTTGGTGGCCCCGGACTGCTACGCCGACAGCATGTCGGCGCTGGAAGCCTCTGCCGCCATCGCGACGGGCTGGACCCGGTCGCGGCCGGGCGACCGGTTCATCGTCGCCCCGCAGTCCGATGGCGGGCCCGGCTTCGTCGAGGTGCTGGCCAGCAGGCTGGGGGAGATGCGGCGGTTGCGGGTGTCGGGGCCGCTAAAAGCCATGGTGGAAGCCGAATGGGTCTTCGATCCGGGCTCGGCGACCGCCTACCTGGAGTGCGCCCAAGCCTGCGGCCTGACGCTGATCGGCGGTCCGCCCACCCCGGAGACCGCCATGGCGGCCCACAGCAAAGGCGTGGGGCAGCTGATCGCCGAGGCGCTGCGGGTGGGCGCGACCCGGATCGTCGTCGGATTGGGCGGCAGCGCGTGCACCGACGGCGGTCAGGGCATGATCGCCGAGCTGGGCGGCCTGGACACCGCGCGCCGCCAGCTGGGCAACGTGGAGCTGATCGCCGCTTCCGACACCGAATACCCCCTGCTGGGTCCGTGGGGGGCGGCCAGGGTGTTCGGGCCGCAGAAGGGTGCCGACACCGCGACCGTCGCCGCGCTGGAAGTCCGGCTGCAGGCGTGGGCGCTCATCCTCGAAGCGGTGGCCGGGCGCGACGTCAGCGCCGAGCCGGGTGCGGGCGCCGCCGGCGGCATCGGCGCTGGGCTGCTCGCCCTCGGCGGGCGGTGTGAGTCCGGGGCCGCCATCATCGCCGAACACACCCGGCTGTCCGACGACCTCGACACGGCGGAGTTGATCGTCACCGGCGAGGGACGCTTCGACGAGCAGTCCCTGCACGGCAAGGTGGTGGGTTTTCTGGCCGACGCGGCCCGGCCGCGGGGGATCCCGGTGGTGGTGCTGGCGGGCCAGGTCGATCTGGACAACGCGACGGTGCGCTCGTCGGGCATCATGGCCGCGCTGTCGATCGCCGAGCACGCCGGGTCGGTGCGGCTGGCGCAGGCCGACGCGGCCAATCAACTCATGGGTCTGGCCTCCGTTGTGGCGGCGCGACTCGGGAATAGCGGTCCTGCAAGGTACCGTTAATGGTGTGGACTTTCCGGCAGTCCGGGCAGCGTGGCGCGAGCCGGCGGCGCCGGGCGTGATCGGTCCCACTCAACAATGAGGCATGTAGGAGAAGCAATGACGGTGCAAAACGAGTCGAACGCCACGACCCACGGCGTGATCTTGACTGAGGCCGCCGCTACCAAGGCCAAGTCGCTGCTGGACCAGGAGGGTCGCGACGACCTGGCGCTGCGCATCGCGGTCCAGCCGGGTGGCTGCGCTGGGCTGCGCTACAACCTCTTCTTCGACGACCGGTCGCTGGATGGCGACCTGATCGCGGAGTTCGGGGGTGTGACCCTGACGGTGGACCGGATGAGCGCGCCCTACGTCGAGGGCGCCTCCATCGATTTCGTGGACACCATCGAAAAGCAGGGATTCACCATCGACAACCCGAACGCCGGCGGTTCGTGCGCCTGCGGCGACTCGTTCAACTGATTTCCCCGCGGGACCGCAGCTGGCGACGCATTCCCCGAGTAGGGCCGTCGGCAGTTGCAGTCTCGCGATGAGAAAGCTCAGTACGAGCCGCCGGTGCGCAGCACGTACGAGCACACCATGATCTGGCCGCGCTGGAAAAGCAGCTGCGCGATGCCCTGCACCTGCCCCCGCATCGGGCCCCCGCTCACCGGCGACACGCGCATGGTGAACAACGCCTGAGCCTGGTACTGCGACAGGTACACGATCTTGTCGATCGAGGTGATCTCCACCTCGGAGAACTGCTTGCGGAATGCGTCGCTGCTGAGCTTGGCCAGCGCCTGGTCGGAGCGCTTGTCCTGGACGGCGTCGTAGAGCCCGCACAGCGCGTTGCGGGCGATCTCGTTGATGTCGCGGTGCTCGAGCGCGTCCAGGTACCCCTGAATCGCCGTCTTCGCCGCGCCCTCAGAGAATGTGCTGCCGGTGTTGGCCCCGTTGGTGCGCACCCCGTAGACGATGGCCACCGTCATCACCGCCACGAGCGCGACGGCCAGTGCCAGGCCGACGATCAGCCGCCGCTTGGAGCGCGGCGGCGGGTACGGCCCCGGTCCGGGTGGTGGCCCGGCATAATTGGCCGAAGCGGGTCCTGCCTGCGGAGCCGGGGTGAAGCCCGGGCCGCCGGTATCGGCGTCATCGGGGAAGTCGAGGGGCTGGGATTCGCCGGGGGCCTCATGCCCGCTCGGTCCGCCGCTGCCGCCGCCGACAGGGTGGTTCGGCGAATGCGGGCCTGCCATCGTGGTTCTCCTACGCTGGTAGGCGGGACTGCAAGCGGGCTGCGGCCCAAGCATTGTGATCCCGGCGACTTGAGTGAGTTCCCTAGGGAGGCTAGCGCAGACCTTGCGGCGACCGTGCACGCAACGACCGTCGTGGCCGCGTGAGTAAGCTAGATAACCTTACTAACGAAGGATGGAGATTTCGTGACGATCGCGGTGACAGGTTCGATTGCGACCGACAATCTGATGCGGTTCCCCGGCCGGTTTTCCGAGCACCTGCTGGCCGAGCACCTGCAGAAGGTGTCCCTGAGCTTTCTGGTCGACGACTTGGTGATTCACCGCGGCGGCGTGGCGGGCAACATCGCCTTCGCCATCGGTGTGCTGGGCGGCGACGTGGCCCTGGTGGGTGCGGCCGGCGACGATTTCGGCGAGTACCGCGAATGGCTGCAGGGCCACGGCGTCAACTGCGACCACGTGCTGATCTCGCAGAGCGCGAAAACCGCGCGTTTCGTCTGCACCACCGATGAGGACATGGCCCAGATCGCGTCGTTCTATCCCGGCGCCATGTCGGAGGCCCGCAACATCAAGCTCGCCGACGTCGCGTCGTCCGTGGGCAATCCGGACCTGGTGATCATCGGGGCCAACGACCCCGACGCGATGGTGGTGCACACCGAGGAGTGCCGCAAGCTCGGCCTGCCGTTCGCCGCCGACCCGTCCCAGCAGCTGCCTCGCCTGTCCGGGGAGGAGATCGACAAGCTGGTCGACGGGGCGGCCTACCTGTTCACCAACGACTACGAGTGGGAGCTGATGCTCTCCAAGACCGGCTGGTCTGAGGCCGATGTGCAGAAGAAGGTGGACCTGCGGGTGACGACGCTCGGCGCCAAGGGCGTCGACATCGTCGAGCGCGACGGAACCACCACGCATGTCGGCGTGGTGCCCGAGACCAGCCAGACCGACCCCACCGGCGTCGGCGACGCGTTCCGGGCGGGTTTCCTCACCGGGCGCAGCGCCGGGCTGAACCTCGAGCGTTCGGCCCAGCTCGGCTCGCTGGTCGCCGTCCTGGTGCTGGAGTCGACCGGGACCCAGGAGTGGGCGTGGGACCGCGAGGTCGCCAAGGCCCGGCTGGCCGGCGCCTACGGAGACGAGGCGGCCGACGAGATCGCCGCCGTACTGAGCTGACGTCACGGGCCGGTCACAGGGCCCTTCGAGTGTGAGCTCACGGCATCGAGTGGGCGCTGACGGCGGCGACACGCCGGAAATCTGCGACCAGGGTTCACGATGAAAACCCAGGATTCACACCCGAAGGCCCGCTAGAGCAGGCCTAGAGCTGCACCGGATACACCGGCTCGCTGATCTGGGGCACCACGCTGCCCTCGACGAAGATCGCGTGCCAGAGCATGAAGATCAGCAGCGTCCACAGCCGGCGGCTGTGATCGCCGGCGCCGTTACGGTGTTCGTCGAGCATCCGGCGCACGGCGGCGAGATCCACCCAGTGATCGGCCTGCGACGACGCGACCAGCTCGTAGGCCCACTCCAGCAGCTCGCCGGCGCGCAGCCAGTGCCGGATCGGCACCGGGAACCCGAGCTTGGGCCGGTGCAGTACATGGGCGGGGACGATCGGTTCGAGCGCGCGGCGCAACGCGTACTTGGTGGTCGTGCGGGTGATCTTGGCCTCGACCGGCAACCGGGAGGCCACGGCGAACACCTCGGGATCCAGGAAAGGCACCCGAAGTTCCAGGGAGTTGGCCATCGTCATCTTGTCGGCCTTGACCAGGATGTCACCGCGCAGCCAGGTGAACAGGTCGATGTGTTGCATGCGGGCCACCGGGTCCCAGCCCGCCGATTCGGCGTATAGCGGCGCGGTGACGTCGGTGTGGGTCCACTCCGGGCGAAAGCCGGGCAGCGCGTCGCGCAGCTGCGCGTCGGAGAAGCTGCGGGCGTTGCCGTAGTAGCGCTCCTCGAGCGTCAGCGAGCCGCGGTGCAGCAGACTCTTGCCCCGCATCCCCTCCGGCAGCGGCCGCGACACCTTGCCCATCGACCGCCGCAGCGGGCGCGGCAGATAGTCGAAGGGCTTCAGCGACAACGGCTCCCGGTAGATCGTGTAGCCGCCGAACAACTCGTCGGCGCCCTCGCCGGAGAGCACCACCTTGACGTGCTTGCGGGCCTCACGGGCCACGAAGAACAGCGGCACCAGCGCCGGGTCGGCGACCGGCTCGTCGAGGTACCAGACGATCTCGGGCAGGGCGGCGACGAATTCGTCGGGCGTGACCACCTTGGCGATGTGGCGCGCCCCGATCGCCTCGGCGGAGGCCACCGCGACGTCGATCTCGGAGAATCCCTCCCGCTCGAAGCCGGTGGTGAACGTGATCAGCCGCGGGTTGTGCCGGATGGCCAGCGCCGCGATGGCGGTGGAGTCGATCCCCCCGGACAGAAAGGACCCGACGGTCACGTCGGCGCGCATGTGCTTGGCCACCGAGTCCTCGAGCACCGCGGTGATCTCGTCGTAGCGGGCCTGTTCGGAGTCCCGGGTGATCGGCACCGCGTTGAACCGGGGCGTGAAGTACCGGGTGATGTCGGGGGCTTCGGCGGGGCGGATCCTCGCGTAGCAGCCCGATTCCAGCCGGCGCACCCCGCGGTGCAACGTCTCGGGTTCGGGCACGTACTGCAAGACGGTGTAGTGCTGCACCGCCCGCTCGTCGATGCGGGTGTCGAAGCCGATCAGCTCCGCCAGATCCAGCAGACACTTTTTCTCGCTGGCCACCGCAGTGCCGCCGGCGCCGGTCGCCATGAACAGCGGCTTGATGCCGAAAGGGTCTCGGGCGCAGAACAATTCGCTGGTAGCCGTGTCCCACAGCGCGAAGGCGAACATGCCGCGCAACCGGGTCAGGACGTCGGTGCCCCAGTAGTGGTAGCCGGCGACGACGGCCTCGCCGTCACCGTCGGTGGCGAAGACGGCCCCGTGCCCGCTCGCCAGTTCGTCGCGCAGCTCCAGATAGTTGTAGATCTCGCCGTTGAACACCAGCACGTAGCGATCGGGTGCCTCCGGCGGCCCCCAGCGCAGCGGCTGGTGCGAATGCGCGATGTCGATGATGGACAGCCGGTTGAAGCCGAACACGACCGAACCATCGGTGCCGGGGTCGACCCAGGTGCCGGGCTCGTCGGGCCCACGATGGCGCATCGAATGCGACGCGCGCGCGATCGCGTCGTCGGCGCGGGCGGCGGCCGCCTCCTTGTCCCCATCCTCGGGGGCGGCAACAAACGCCAGCAGACCACACACGGCGCCCCAGTATGCCGCACGTCGAGACCGCCCGTGGACGACGCCACCCGGCACGTCGCGACACTGGCGGGCCGGGGTTTCGTCGCCCGCCTCAGACGCGTGGTCTACGCTGCGTAGTATTCGATATCCGAGCAGGAGGCGCCAACGTGACCCCTCGCGAGCAGGACCGTTCGCAACCTTTGTCGCAGGGTAGGTTTCAGCGCCGTCCTGGAGGCTCCGCCAAGGGTCTTTCCCGCCGTCTGCGGCCGCTGGCGCTGGCCGTGACGCTGGGTGTGCTCGCGATGTTCCTGAGCGGATGCAGCAGCTGGGCCGACGCGCTGGCCCTGGGCTGGCCGCGGGGCATCACGCCGCAGGCGCACCTCAACCGGGAGCTGTGGATCGGCGCGGTGATCGCCTCGCTGGTGGTCGGCGTCATCGTCTACGGCCTGATCTTCTGGTCGTCGGCGTTTCACCGCAAGAAGGCGACCGACACCGAGCTGCCCCGCCAGTTCGGCTACAACATGCCCCTGGAGCTGGCGCTGACGGTGACGCCGTTCCTCATCATCTCGGTGCTGTTCTACTTCACCGTCGTGGTGCAGGAAAAGATGCTGCACATCGCCAAGGACCCCGAAGTGGTGGTCGACGTCACCGCCTTCCAGTGGAACTGGAAGTTCGGCTATCAGCGCGTCGCGTTCAAGGACGGCACGCTGACCTACGACGGTTCCGACCCGGCGCGCAAGAAGGCGATGGTGTCCAAGCCCGAAGGCAAGGACGCCCACGGCGAGGAGCTGGTCGGTCCCGTCCGCGGGCTCAACACCTCGGACCGCACCTACCTGAACTACGACAAGGTCGAGACGCTGGGAACCAGCGACGAGATCCCGGTGCTGGTGCTGCCGACCGGCAAGCGCATCGAATTCGATCTGGCCTCGGCCGACGTCGTCCACACGTTCTGGGTTCCCGAGTTCCTGTTCAAGCGCGACGTCATCCCCAACGCCGATGCGAACAACTCCGTGCACGTCTTCCAGGTTGAGGAGATCAACACGCCCGGGGCGTTCGTGGGCCACTGCGCCGAGTTCTGTGGCACCTATCACTCGATGATGAATTTCGAGGTTCGGGTGGTGTCGCCCAACGACTTCAAGGCCTACCTGCAGCAGCGGATGGACGGCAAGAGCAACGCCGCGGCGCTGCAGGCGATCGGACAAGCTCCGGCCGCGGTGACCACGCATCCGTTCGACACCCGCCGCGGCCAGTTAAGCCAGTAGGTTAGGACACCAAATGCATATCGAAGCCAGGCTATTCGAGTTCATCGCCGGGTTCTTCTTTGTGGTTGCGCTGCTCTACGGGGTTTTGACCGCGCTGTTCGCCACCGGCGGGGAGGAGTGGGCGGGCACCACCGCGCTGGCGCTGACCGGCGGCCTGGCCCTGATCGTGGCCACGTTCTTCCGGTTCGTGGCGCGGCGGCTCGACACCCGGCCCGAGGACTACGAAGGCGCTGAGATCAGCGACGGAGCAGGGGAATTGGGCTTCTTCAGCCCGCACAGCTGGTGGCCCATCCTGATCGCGCTGTCGGGCTCGGTGGTGGCGGTCGCCATCGGCCTGTGGCTGCCGTGGCTGATCGCCGCCGGGGTGATGTTCGTCCTGACGTCGGTGGCCGGACTGGTCTTCGAGTACTACCTGGGCCCTGAGAAGCACTGATTCGCGGCATAAAGGTCACAATCCGATCACGTGATCGCGTGCGCCGTTCGCCACGGCGGCTCTGCCCGTTTTGGGTTCGGTAGTGTTTCGCCCAGGCAATGAGAAGTTTCCCAGCGCGCCCGGCAACGAGGTGATTGCGGAGTTTTACGCGCAGGTGATGCAGTCGAACAGGGTAGGCAAAGGGCAGAGATGAGCGGGTCGAAACCCCCGGGATGGGAACCTGACGAACCCGATCCTGCCGACCCGATCAGCCCCCACGCCGACCCCGGTGACGACCTGGAGCCCGGTGGCGACGACGACATCGACGGCGGGGCAGAACCCTTCGGCGAGGGCGCCGAGTCGGCCTCGGCGGACGAGACGGACGCGTATTCGCGCGCCTACTCGGCTCCGGAGTCCGAGCACTTCACCAGTGGCCCCTACATGCCGGCCGACCTGCGGCTCTACGACTACGAGGACTACGACGAGTCCGACGGGGACGACGAACACAGCACCGCGCGCTGGCCGTGGGTGGTGGGGATCGCCGCCATCGTGGCCGCGATCGCGCTCGTCGTGTCGGTGTCGCTGCTGTTCGCGCGGACCGACACCACCAAGCTGGCCAACCCCAACACCACCACCGCCCCGTCCACGCCACCGATGCAGGACGAGATAACCACGACCAAACCGCCCCCGCCCCCGCCGCCACCGCCACCCACGACCGAACCGCCGCCGCCCCCGACAGCAACGGAGACACAGACTGTGACGGTGACGCCTTCTCCGGCACCGCCGCCCCCGCCCGCACCCGCTCCGGCGCCGCCGGCGACCTCCACGGCGGCGGCGCCTCCGCCGCCCACGACACCGGCAGGTCCGCGGCAAGTCACCTATTCGGTGACCGGCACCAAGGCGCCAGGCGACATCATTTCGGTGACCTACGTCGACGCGTCCGGCCGGCGACGCACCCAGCACAACGTGTACATCCCGTGGTCGATGACCGTTACCCCGATCTCGCAATCCGACGTCGGCTCGGTGGAGGCCTCCAGCCTGTTCCGGGTCAGCAGGCTCAATTGCTCGATCACGACAAGCGACGGAACAGTGTTGTCGTCGAACAGCAACGACTCGCCGCAGACGAGCTGCTGATGGTCAGCAGATATTCGGCATATCGGCGCGGGCTGGGCGACGACACCATTTCGCCCGAGGTGATCGACCGCATTCTGTTGGGCGCGGGCGCCGCCATCTACCTGGTGCTGTTGGGCGTCAGCGTGGCGGCGGCCGTGGCGCTCGCCGACCTGGGCAGGGGCTTTCACAAATCGGCCAGCAGCCCGCACACCACCTGGGTGCTGTACGCGGTCATCATCGTTTCCGCGCTGATCATCGCGGGCGCGATCCCCATCCTGCTGCGGGCCCGGCGGATGTCTCAGTCCGAGCCGGCCGCGCGGGCGATGACCGCACCGAATCGGCCGCCGGTGCGCCTGATGTCGCAGGCGCCGCGCACGTCGGCGGAACGGGCGCGGCAGGCCACGGTGCAGGCGGCGGCGCCGAAAACGGACGCGGAGTGGTCGGGGGAGACGGTCGACCGAGTCTGGTTGCGCGGCACGGTCATTCTGACCGGCACCATGGGCGCGGCGCTGATCGCCGTCGCGACGGCGACCTACCTGATGGCCGTCGGCCACGACGGGGCGTCCTGGACGGCGTATGTGTTCGCCGGCGCCATCACCGCGGCGATGCCGGCGGTCGAATGGCTGCATATCCGGCAGCTGCGCCGCGTGGTCGCCGAGCGCTGACGCGTACTGCGGCTCAGCGCAGAGGGTTTCGCACCGCACTTCCCGCTCCGCGGCGCCGCTGTATGTCTTGCGGATGGGAGCGGCCCGTAACGCGAACGGCTCGCGGCGGGCTCCCGAGGAGCCGCCGCGAGCCGTCGGATGGCCGCGCTAGTGGTGCTGGCCGGACTCGCCGTTCGTCGAACCGTTGAGGCCGTCCTGGTGTTCGCGCAGTGCGGTCAGGGCACGCTGCTCGGAGCTGTGCGCCGCCTCCCGCAACGCCGCGTCCTCGGATGCCGGATCGGCGAACATGAAGCTGCCGCTGCCCGGCGACCCGGCCGAACCCAGCTTGTTCATTTTCTTGGGCAGCGCCGCGCCCTGGTACTCGAGCGGCAGCGGGTGGCCGTGGTCGTCGACCGGGCCCAGCGGCTGGTGCAGCTCGATGTAGGCGCCGTGCGGCAGCCGCTTGATGATGCCGGTCTCGATGCCGTGCTCGAGTACCGCGCGGTCGCTGCGCTGCAGGCCGATGCACCACCGGTAAGTGGCGAAGTAGACGATCGGCGGCAGGATCACCATGCCGATGCGCCCGATCCACGTCGTCGCGTTCAGCGAGATGTCGAACTTGAACGCGATGATGTCGTTCATGGCCGCCAGCGTCAGCAACATGTAGAACGAGATCGCCATCGCGCCGATCGACGTGCGCACCGGCGCGTCGCGCGGACGCTGCAGCAGGTTGTGGTGCGCGTTGTCACCGCTGAACCGCTTCTCCAGGAACGGGTAGATGATCAGCAGGACGAAAATCCCGCCCATGATCAGCGCCACCCAGACCGCGGCCGGGATGGTGTGGTGCCAGAAGTAGAACTCCCACGGCGGCCAGATACGGGCCAGGCCTTCGGTCCACATCATGTAGAAGTCCGGCTGCGAGCCCGCCGAGACGTGAGAGGGCTTGTAGGGCCCCAGGTTCCAGATCGGGTTGATCTGCAGCAGGCCGCCCAGCAGCCCCAGCACGCCGACGATCGCGGCGAAGAACGCGCCGGACTTGACGGCGAACACCGGCATCACGCGCACGCCGACCACGTTGTGCTCGGTGCGACCCGGTCCGGGGAACTGGGTGTGCTTCTGGAACCACACCATGGCCAGGTGCAGGCCGATCAGCGCCAGGATGATGCCGGGCAGCAGCAGGATGTGCAGAGAGTACATGCGGGGGATGATGTAACCCGCTGTGGCGCATTCGTTTCCGACGCCGCCGCAGGGGAAGTCACCACCGAACAGGGCCCAGTGCAGCCAGGTGCCGATCACCGGCATGCCCAACGTGATCGACGACAGGGCGGCGCGCAGCCCGATGCCCGACAACAAGTCGTCGGGCAGCGAGTAGCCGAAGTAACCCTCGAACATGGCCAGGATCAGCAGCAGCGAGCCGATGACCCAGTTCGCCTCACGCGGCCGCCGGAACGCGCCGGTGAAGAAGATGCGGGCCAGGTGCACCATGATCGACGCCGAGAAGATCAGCGCCGCCCAGTGGTGGACCTGGCGAACGAACAGGCCGCCGCGCACCTCGAAGGAGATGTCGAGGGTCGACGCGAAGGCCTTCGACATGTCCACGCCGCGCAGCGGCTGGTAGGCGCCGTTGTAAGTGACCTCGCCCATGGACGGGTCGAAGAACAGCGTCAGGTACACCCCGGTGAGCAGCAACACGATGAAGCTGTACATCGCGATCTCGCCCAGCAGGAACGACCAGTGGGTGGGGAACACCTTGTTGAGCTGTCGGCGCACGGCAGCCGAGGGGTGGTAGCGGGTGTCGATGTCCTCGCCCTGACGGGCCAGGACGTCGCCGATCTTCGGGGGACTCAGTTTGGGACTCATGATGTCGTCCTCTCCCAGAATGCCGGTCCGACGGGCTCGATGAAGTCGCCGTTGGCGACCAGGTACCCGTTGGTGTCGATGGTGATCGGCAGCTGCGCCAACGCACGCGCCGCCGGCCCGAAGATCGGCTTGGCGAAGTGCAGCGCGTCGAACTGCGACTGGTGGCACGGGCACAAGATCCGGTAGGACTGCTCCTCGAACAGCGACGCCGGGCAACCCAGATGCGAGCAGACCTTCGTGTAGGCGAACAGCTCACCGAAGTTGAAGCTCTCCTGGCCCTGCCGCTTGACGACGCGGTGCATGTCGGTGGGGCGAATTCGGATGAGCATCACGGGATTACGCACACCCTGGTTGATCGCGCGCAGCTTCTCCTGCGACTCCGGGGTGGTGCCGTCGCCGTCGGACTCCCGCCACGGGAAGACGGTTTCCATGCCGCCGGCGTCGAGGTCCTCGGGCCGCATCTTGACGAACGGCGACCCGGCGAAGCTGCCGGTGGCGCGCGCCAGGTAGATGGTCTCGCCGTGGTAGCGGGGGGTCCAGTCGGAGGTGAACAGCACCGCCTTCTTGCCGTTGGCGGTCTGCACCACCGGCTTCCACGGGTTCTTGATCAGGCCGCCGGCAAATGCCACCAAGGTGGACAGGCCGAACGCGCCCAGGCCCACGCCCAGCGACAGCCCGACCAGCTTGCGCCGCCCGATGGTGGAGCCGCTGTAGGCGTCGGCCAGGTTGGCCACCACCGTCTTGCGGTCGACGTCGCGGGACGCGCCGTCGTGGCGGTCCTGAATCGAAATCTCTTCGGGGATAAAGCGCTTCTGGTACAGGATGGTGCCGATCCCGATCGACAGGATCGACATCCCGAAGGTCAGGCCGTACAGCGGAGTGGTCAGCGTGTACAGCCAGCTGCCCGCGGCCTCCTTGGGCTTGTACTCCCACGGCCAGAACAAAAAGATCAGCAGCAGCGTCAGCCCGAAGCCACCGCCCAGCAAAAGCCAGAGGGCGACGCCACGCTCGGCGCGCTTCTCGGCTTTGGTGCCCTCGACCGGCCAGCGGTTTTCCTTGAACACGGTTTCGACGCCGTCGAGCTTGCCGCCCAGCGCCACCAGTTCCTGCTGTGACATCGCGGCCAGCGCCGCGTCGTCGGGCTCCCTCTCCCCGGTGCCCTGCGGGCTTCCGCCCGTGTCAGAGCCGCGAACGTCCCGGTCGCTCATGCTCGTGCCCCAATCCACAGTGCCAGCCCGATGGCGGCGACCATCCCGATGATCCAGGCGGCCATGCCCTCGGGTGCGGGCCCGAATCCGCCCAGGCCGTAGCCGCCCGGCTGACGCTCTTCGGTCACCGCCTTGATGTAGCCGATGATGTCCTTCTTGGCCTCGAAGGACAGCTGGCGGTCGGAGAACTTCGGCATGTTCTGCGGACCGGTCCGCATGGCCGCCAGGATCTGCTGCTCGTTGGCGGGCTCCAGGTCCGGCGCGTACTTGCCGGACGACAGCGCCCCGCCCTTGCCGGTGAAGTTGTGGCACGACGAGCAGTTGAGCCGGAACAGGTCACCGCCGCGGCCGAGGTCCTCGCCGCGCAGCGAGTGCATCGCCAGGCTGCCGTCGGGGTTGCGCACGGTCGTGGGGCCGCCGCCGTTGGCCTGCACGTAGGCGCCCAGCGCGTCGATCTGCCCCTCGTCGAAGATCGGTTCCTTGCGGGGCGCTTGCGCCTCGCCGGTCATCGCCGGCATGCGGCCGGTGGACACCTGGAAGTAGACGGCTTCCTCGCCGACCCCGATCAGGCTCGGCCCGCGGTCGGGCACACCCTGCAGGTTGGCGCCGTGGCAGGACACGCATGACGTGTCGAACAGCTGCTTGCCGTTGCGCAGCAGCGCCGAGTTCGACTCGTCGGCGACGGCCACCTGAGGGCGGGGGGTCAGGATGGCGGCCATACCACCGGCGATGGTCAGCGCGATCAGCAGCAGCAATCCGCCCGACAAGCGGCGGCGCAGCCGCCGTCGCGAACGGTCACGCTGCCCTTGTTGCGACTGAGAAAGCCGCGAACCGGATCGGGTAGACCCCAGTTTCTTCAACCGAGCACTCCTGTTCGTCCAGCGCCTGCTCATCGGATGAAATAGATCACGGTGAACAGCGCGATCCACACGATGTCGACGAAATGCCAGTAGTACGAGACGACGATGCTGGCCGTTGCCTGCGCCGGGGTGAACTTGCTCATCGCGGTGCGGGCCAGCAAGAAGATGAAGGCGATCAGCCCGCCGGTCACGTGCAGGCCGTGGAACCCGGTGGCCAGATAGAACACGCTGCCGTAGGCGCTGCCGGGGATGGTGGTCCCGTGGGTGGCCAGGTGGAAGTACTCATAACCCTGCCCGCAAACGAAGAACAGGCCCATCAGGAAGGTGATCACGTACCAGCGCCGCAACCCGAACACGTCGCCGCGCTCCGCCGCGAACACCCCCATCTGGCAGGTGAACGACGACGCGATCAGCACCAATGTCACGGGGACGGCCTGGTACAGATTCAGCTCGGTCGGTGGCGGCGGCCATTTCCCGCCCGACTGTGCACGGGCGGTGAAGTACATCGCGAACAGGCCGGCAAAGAACATCAGCTCGCTGGAGAGCCAGACGATCGTGCCGACACTGACCATGTTGGGTCGATTCAGCGAATGAACCCGCGACGTAATTGCAGTACCTGAGGTCCCGACAGCGCTGGTCACATCCGCAAGTATGACGCTTTGTAGTTGTTGATCTCCACCCGGGGCGCAATTTGATGCCTCGCGCGTCGCGCGCGCGTGTGGGCCGGGCCGTGCGCGGCCGACGGTTGGGGCTGGTGTGGTCCCCGTGGGACCATCGGCGCGTGGCTTTGTCATCTGAGGTTTCGCCGTCCGGCGGGTCCGCAACGTCGTGGCCGCGGGTCCTGGGTCGGCTGACGGGCGGTCAGGACCTGACCCGCGGCCAGGCCGCCTGGGCCATGGACCAGATCATGACCGGCGAAGCGAGCGCCGCCCAGATCGCGGCCTTCGCGGTGGCGATGCAGGTGAAGGCGCCCACGTCGGCCGAGGTGATCGAGCTGGCCGAGGTCATGCTCAGCCACGCGCTGCCGATGCCCGGGGGCGGATTCCGGGACGACACCGTCGACATCGTCGGAACCGGCGGCGACGGCGTCAACACCGTGAACCTGTCCACGATGGCGGCGATCGTGACGGCGGCCGCCGGGGTGCCTGTGGTCAAGCACGGCAACCGGGCGGCCTCGTCGTTGTCCGGTGGCGCCGACACCCTCGAGGCGCTCGGCATTCGCATCGACCTCGGACCCGACGAGGTTGCCCGCAGCCTGGCCGAGGTCGGCATCGGGTTCTGCTTCGCGCCGTTGTTCCACCCGTCGTACCGGCACACGTCCGCGGTGCGCCGCGAGATCGGCGTGCCGACGGTGTTCAATCTCCTTGGGCCGCTTACCAATCCGGCCCGGCCGCGGGCCGGCCTGATCGGCTGCGCGTTCGCCGACCTGGCCGAGGTGATGGCGGGGGTGTTCGCCGCGCGCCGGTCCAGCGTGCTGGTGGTGCACGGTGACGACGGGCTCGACGAGCTGACGACCACGACCACCAGCACGATCTGGCGGGTGCAGGCCGGCACCGTGGACAGGCTGACGTTCGATCCGGCCGGGTTCGGGTTTCCCCGGGCCGACCTCGACGACTTGCTGGGCGGCGACGCGCAGGCCAACGCGGCGGAGGTGCGAGCGGTGCTGGCCGGGGGCAAGGGTCCGGTGCGCGACGCCGTCGTGCTCAACGCCGCCGGGGCGATCGTGGCCTACGCCGGGTTATCCAGTCGCGCCGAATGGTTGCCGGCGTGGGAGGACGGGTTGGCCCGCGCCACCAAGGCCATCGATTCCGGGTCGGCCGAACAGTTGCTCGCGCGATGGGTGGGGTTCGGCCAGCAGGTCTGATTCCCGCAGCGCTTGCTCGGCCGCCAGGCGCGCCGAGCGCGCCGCCTCCGCCCAGGCCGCCCACCCACCGGCGGATCGCAGCGGGGACGCCCAGCCCGCGCCGTCCCCGGTCCCGTCGACACGAACGATGCGCACGCCGGGCGCGCCCAGCCAGCGCGCGATCAGCGCGGTCTCTTCGACAAGCGCCCCACCGAGGGGGGCCGGCGCGGGCAGAATCGCTTGTGCCCCAGCGGTTATCGCGTCGATGACCGGCATCGGAGGCACCCCCCGGCGGGCGTTGCCGGCGGCGGCGAGTTGGCCATGGCGGATGACGGCGAGGTGATAGCCGCCGTGGCCGTCGGGTGCGGCGGCGACCAGCTCGGGCAGCGCAGCCAGGGCGCGCAGCCGCTGACCGCGCCACAGCGTCTCGACCGAGGCGGCCGTGCGGTCGCGCAGCCGGGCGGCGCTTTCGAAGTGACGCCGCTCGGCGAGGGCGGCGACCTGGGCCACGGCGGCCGCCAGCGCGGCGTTGTCCGCGCCGTCGACCAATGCCGCCATGTGCGCGACGGCCGCGGCGTATTGCGTGGCGGTGATGTTGCGGGCGGCCGGGCACGGTGACACCTCCGCCTCGGCGCATAGCGGCCCGTGTAATGCCGAGCGGCCCAACCGGTTCGTGCAGGTGCGCAGCCCGGTGAACCGGGCCAGCAGGGCGGCGGTGTCGGCGGCGTCGGAGCGTGCCCGGAACGGCCCGACGGCGCGGTCGTGGCGCGGTGCGCGTACGACCGCCAGGCGGGGGAACGCCTCGTCGGTCAGCGCCACCCACCACCAGCGCTGCGGGAACCTCGATCGCCGGTTGTACGGCGGGGCGTGCGCGGCCAACAGCCGCAGCTCGCGCACACCGGCCTCCAGCGCGTGGGCGCACTCGACGTGGTCGACCGCGCCGGCCAGCGTGACCATCTCCTTCATGCGGCCGCGCGGATCGGCGCCGGTGAAGTACTGACCGACCCGCCGCCGCAGGTCGACGGCGGTGCCGATGTAGAGCACCTCGCCGGACGGCCCGCGGAACAGGTACACCCCCGGCCGGTGCGGCAGCCCGTCGGCGAGCACCCGTTTGCGCCGCTGCGCCGGTGTCACGTCGGGCAGATAAGAGCGCAGGTCGGCGTAGGTGTGCACGCCCTGGTTGCCCACCCTTTCGATGAGGGCGTGCAGCACGTCGACGGTGGCGCGCGCGTCGTCGAGCGCGCGGTGGGTGGGCTGGGTGGTGACGGCGAACAGCCGCGCCAGGGAAGCGAGCCGCACGCTGGGGGCCTCCTCGCGGCTGAGCACCCGGCGGGCCAGCCGCACGGTGCACAGCACCTGCGGCCGCGGCCAGGCGATGTCGCACTGCTGAGCGGCGGCGCGCAGGAAGCCGATGTCGAAGCCGGCGTTGTGCGCGACCAGCACCGCGTCGCGGGAGAACTCCAAAAACATCGGCAGTACGGCGTCGATGGTCGGCGCGTCGGACACCATCGCCGTGGTGATGCCGGTCAGCTGCACGATCTGGGGCGGGATGCTGCGCTGCGGATCGATCAGCGTGGCGAACTCGCCGAGCACCGCGCCGCCGCGCACCTTGACCGCCCCGATCTCGGTGATGGCGTCCGGCACCGCCCCGGCGGTGCTCTTGGTGCGCCCGCCGGTGGTCTCGAGGTCCACCACGACGAAGGTGGTCTCGCGCAGCGAGAGTTCGTCGGGCGCGATGGGTGACCCCACGTCGGCGAAGCTCAGCTGAGTCGCGCCACGTGCAGCCACGGGGGTGACGTTAAGCAGCACGACCGACATCCGCGGCGATCCCACGCCGCCGCGGGGAGATGTCGGTGCCCGCGGTTAGCGTTCGGGCTGACCGGCGTGATGTTCGTCGGAGCCAGACCGAGAGGACCGATCCCGATGGCACCAAGAATTGGACCCACCGACGTCACCATGCCGCCAGAGCCGGGCGCGCCCGTGGTGATCGACTGCGACGACTGCGCGGTGCGCGGACCCGGATGCCGCGACTGTGTAGTCAGCGTGATACTCGGGGTCCCGGATACTTTATTGGAGGACGAACAAGCGGCATTGGAGGTTCTCGCCGAGGTTGGCCTGGCGCCGCGACTTCGTCTGGTCCCGATTCGTCGCGGCCGCGGATCTGGTGTAGCTTAAATGCCTTGCCCGCCAAAGGCCCTCGGCCCAGGCGGAATGGATCACATGAAAATGACAGAATTCTTTCTAATTTCTTAACCGCCCGCTTTGGACAAACGCCGATATCGTTTCGTAACCTGTTTGAGACCTAAACCCGCTCGACGACCAGGATTCGTCGATGGCCGTTTAAGGAAGCAAATCTTGAGGCTTGACTCTAGGTACCCGGTTGCGCGTGCCCTGACACGTTCGGCCCTAGGGACGCTAGCCGGCTTCGCGATTCTGTCCGGCGTGGTGACCGCCCCCTCGTGGGCGGACCCGGCCGAAGACGCCATGGCAAAACTCAACGAGCTGTCCCGGCAGGCCGAGCAGACCACCGAGGCGATGCACAGCGCCCAGCTCGACCTGAACGACAAGGTGGCCGCGCAGCGCGCCGCCGACAAGAAGCACAACGACGACCAGGCCGCCGTGGACGCGACGAAGGCCCATCTGGCGTCGTACCAGAACTCCGTCAACAACCTGGCCGCCGCGACCTACATGGGCGGTCACGTCGACGGCATGGAAGCCATCCTGACCGCCGGCTCGCCGCAAGGGCTGATCGACAAGCTCGCGGTGCAGCGGGTGATGGCCACGCAGATGGCCAGCCAGATGACGAGCTACCGGATCGCCGGCGAGCAGGCCGCCAAGGCCGAGCGGGAGTCCGCGAAGTCCGCCGCCGACGCCAAGAGCGCGGCCGAGCAGGCCGCGGCGGTGCGAGCGAGCTTGCAGTCCAAGCAAAGTCAGCTGCAGGTGCAGATCGCGGTGGTCAAGTCGCAATACATGTCGTTGACCGCCGACCAGCGGACCGCGCTCGCCAATCCGGCACCGGCCGTCCCCGCGGCGGCGCCGGCCCCCGGTGCCCCGGCGCCGGAAGCCGCACCCCCGGGACCCGGGCAGGCGCCCGGTGAGGCTCCGCCTCCCGGCGGCATGCCCGGCATGGCTCCCGGCGGGGTCGGCGGCGGTGACCGCGCCACCGTTGTGCAGGCCGCGCTGACCCAGGTGGGTTCGTCGTATGTGTGGGGCGGCGCCGCGCCCGGCGGGTTCGACTGCTCCGGACTGGTGATGTGGGCGTTCCAGCAGGCCGGCATCTCGTTGCCGCACTCCAGCCAGGCGATGGCCCACGGCGGTCAACCCGTGTCGCTCTCGGACCTGCAGCCCGGTGACGTGCTCACCTTCTACTCCGACGCCTCGCACGCCGGCCTCTACATCGGTGACGGCATGATGATCCACTCGTCGACCTACGGGGTGCCGGTGCAGGTCGTGCCGATGAATTCCTCGGGCCCGATCTACGACGCGCGCCGTTACTAGACGTTCCACGCTGCGGCGGCGGCTTCCGATACTGCTGGCCTGGGTATTCGTCGTCGAATTGATTGCGGCCGCGGCCGTGCCGTTCGACGCCGAACGCAACAGCCGGATCCGGCCTCCGCAGCTGATCACGCCGGCGCGCAGCCAGGTCAGCGCCTCGACCAAGTCGATCGTCGTCGGCGACCGCACCGTGCGGCTGCTGGGCCTCGGCGGCCAGTCCAGCGAGCGTCTGTTGTCGCGCGTCGCCTCCGACATGGGCGCCGCGATCGGCGCCGTCGAGGCGTTCTGGGGTGCCGACTGGACACGCGAAATCTCGGTGGTCGCGGCCGGCACGAACGAGGAATTTCGCGCCGCCGCCGGCGGGGGACCGGCGTCGCAGTGGGCCGACATCGCCGCCGCGACGGTCTCCGACCGGGTCGATCCCGTTCGCCGCGTCGCCCTCGGCCAGCGGATCGTGTTCGCGCCGGGCGCCGCCAACATGAGCGCGGCGTCCCTGCGAATCGTGTTGGCGCACGAGCTTTTTCACTACGCCGCGCGCGCGGACACCGTTGCGGACGCCCCCCGCTGGTTCACCGAAGGTGTTGCCGACTTCGTCGGCCGCCCCCCGGCGCCGGTGCCCAAGGAGGGGTTGCTGCCCATGACGCTGCCTTCGGACGGCGATCTGGATGTGCCCGGCGCGCCGCGCTCGTTGGCCTATGACCGCGCCTGGTGGTTCGCCCGGTTCGTGGCCGACACCTATGGGACGCCGAAGCTGCACGATCTCTACCTGGCGACCTGCGGCATCAGGCGCGCCGACATGGCGACCGCCGCCCGCGACGTGCTGGACACCAGCGAGGCGGGCCTGCTCACGCTCTGGCGCCAATGGCTTACCCACTAGGGCTCAGGCCGTGTGCACGCGCCGCATCGCCGTCACGCTAGCCTGTCGCAGGTGAGTCGGGTCCTGCTGGTAACCAACGACTTTCCGCCCCGCCGGGGCGGCATCCAGTCGTACCTCGGTGAGTTCGTCGGTCGGCTCGTCGAGGCCACGTCGCATTCGGTGACGGTGTACGCGCCGGACTGGAAGGGCGCCGAGGCGTACGACGCGGCGGCCGGCTACCGCGTGGTGCGCCATCCGGGCACCCTCATGCTGCCGGGCCCGGCGGTCGATGCCCGGATGCGGCGGTTGATCGTCGACCACGGTATCGAGACCGTCTGGTTCGGGGCGGCCGCGCCCTTGGCGCTGCTCGCGCGGCGAGCGCGCGCGGCGGGGGCCAACCGGGTGCTGGCCAGCACGCACGGCCACGAGGTGGGTTGGTCGATGCTGCCGGTCGCGCGGTCCGTGCTGCGTCGCATCGGCGACGACACCGACATCGTCACGTTCGTCAGCCGCTATACGCGGTCCCGGTTCGCGCCGGCCTTCGGGCCCAAAGCATCACTGGAATACCTGCCGTCGGGGGTGGACACCGATAAGTTCCGGCCCGACCCGGCCGGCCGTGCCGAGCTGCGTCGGCGCTACAAGTTGGGCGAGCGGCCCACCGTCGTGTGCGTGTCTCGGCTGGTGCCCCGCAAAGGCCAGGACATGCTCATCAAGGCGCTGCCCTCGATCCGGCGGCGCGTCGACGGAGCCGCCCTGGTCATCGTCGGCGGCGGCCCCTACCTGGAATCGCTACAGACGCTGGCCCGCGACTGCGGGGTGGCCGACGAGGTGATCTTCACCGGTGGGGTGCCGGCCGCCGAATTGCCCACGCATCACGCGCTGGCCGACGTGTTCGCGATGCCCTGCCGCACCCGCGGCGCCGGCCTGGATGTCGAGGGACTGGGCATCGTGTTCCTGGAGGCCTCAGCGAGTGGGGTGCCCGTCGTGGCCGGGAATTCCGGGGGAGCCCCGGAAACGGTGCGGCACAACGAAACCGGGCTCGTCGTCGACGGTTGCTCGGTGACCGAAATCGCCGACGCCGTCGCCGGGTTGCTGAGCGATCGGGACCGCGCCGCCGCTATGGGCGCGGCGGGGCGCGAATGGGTGATGGCCCAATGGCGCTGGGACACCCTGGCGGTACGGCTGGCCGAGCTGCTCGGTTAGCGGTACTGAGCAGACATAAAGGCACCCGACAGGCTGGGCCTGCGGGTGCCTTTATGTCTGCTCGCGGTCAGTCCTTTTCGTAGATGGCCTCGATGTCGGAGGCGAACTTCTCGGCCACCACGTTGCGCTTGACCTTCATCGTCGGTGTCAGCTCACCGGTGTCCTCGGTGAAATCGACCGGCAGGATGCGGAACTTGCGGATCGACTCCGCATGCGACACCGCCAGATTGGCGTCCTTGATGGCCGCGTCCACCTCGGCGACCAGGTCGGGATCGGTGGCCAGATCGGCGACCGACGTGCCGGATCCCTTCTGGTTGCGCTGCTTCCACCCGTCGAACGCCTCGGGGTCGATGGTGATCAGCGCGGCGATGAACGGCTTGTTGTCGCCGACGACCATGGCCTGGCTGATCAGCGGGTGCGCCCGCAGCCGGTCCTCGAGCACGGCGGGGGCGACGTTCTTGCCGCCCGCGGTGACGATGATCTCCTTCTTGCGCCCGGTGATCTTCAAAAAGCCGTCGTCGTCGAGGACGCCCAAATCGCCGGTCCTGAACCAGCCGTCGGTGAACGCGTCGCCGGTGGCCTGCTCGTTGCGCCAGTAGCCGCTGAACACCACGCCGCCGCGCACCAGCAGCTCGCCGTCGTCGGCGATGCGCATGCTGTTGCCGGGCAACAACGTTCCGACCGTGCCGATCTTGACGTTGCCGACCTGGTTGACCGTGATCGCGGAGCTGGTCTCGGTCAGGCCGTAGCCCTCATGGATGGTCAGGCCGACGCCGCGGTAGAAGTGGCCCAGTCGCGACCCCAGCGGCGCGCCGCCGGACACGGACGCGTGGCAGTCGCCGCCCAGCGCGCCGCGCAGCTTGCGGTACACCAGCCGGTCGAACAACGCGTGCTTGGCGCGCAGGACCGGCCCCCGCCGACCGCGGTCGGCGGCCTCGCTCCAGTCGACGGCGGTTTGCACCGCCATGGCGAAGATCCGTCCCTTGCCGTCGTTCGCGGCGTTCTGCGCGGCCGTGTTGTAAACCTTTTCGAACACCCGCGGAACCGACACCACCACGGTCGGTTTGAACACCGCGAACATCGGCAGCAGGTTCTTGATGTCGCTGGTGAATCCGACGGTCACCTTGTTGGCGAACGCGGACAACGTCAGCGAGCGCGCCAGCACGTGGGCCAGCGGCAGGAAGATCAGCAGCCGCTGCCCCTCGTCGAGCAGCGTCGGCAGGCTCTCCTTGGCGCCGCGGGTCTCATACAGCAGGTTGGAGTGCGTCAGCTGGCAGCCCTTCGGCCGCCCGGTGGTGCCCGAGGTGTAGATCAGTGTCGCGGGATCCGCGGCCCGCAGGGAATCGAGGCGCGCGGTCAGCTCGGCCGGTTCCACCGACTCGGCGGCCTCGACGAGCTGGTCGAGCGCCTTGGGGCCCGACCCGTCGATGTGCAGCACCCGGCGCAGGGCGGGCAGTTCGGCGGTCAGCTCGGTGACCATCGCGGCGTGTTCGTCGGTTTCGGCGAACGCCAGCACCGCCTCGGAGTCCTGCAGCACCCAGCGGACCTGTTCGGCCGACGACGTCTCGTAGATCGGCACCGTGACCCCACCCACCGCCAGGATCGCCAGGTCGAGGATCGCCCATTCGTAGCGGGTGGCCGAAAAGATCGACACCCGGTCACCGGCCTGCACCCCCAGCGCGATCAGACCCAGTGCGGCAGAACGGATCTGGGAGGCCGCCTCGGCGCAGGTGACGTCGGTCCACCGCCCGTCGACTTGGCGTTGGTAGATCACGAACTCCGGGTCGTCGCGCTCGTGTTCGAAGACCATCGCCGCGATGTTGTCGTCATCGTCGACCGAAAAGCGGGCGGGGACGCTGTACTCACGCACTCTTATGACCTCAATTGACCTCGTGACGTTTCCCGGCAGCCGGGGTTGCTGTCGACCAGCCTAATCCGCGCATCGAGCCAGCACGGACATAGCCGTGCGGCCGGGACCGCGACTGCCTGCCGTGGCGCCCGACCTCCCTCGGCGGGGCCCGGGGGCCGGTGTGTGAAGCTGTGGGCATGAACAGCATCCAGATCGCGGATGAGACGTTTGTCGCCGCCGACGGCGCGCGGGTGGGCGCCGCGCTCGCGGATCGGGCGAGTTGGCGCCGCTGGTGGCCCGACCTGCGGCTGCAGGTGGTCGAGGACCGCGCAGACAAGGGCATCCGGTGGTCGGTCACCGGCGCGCTGACCGGGACCATGGAGGTCTGGTTGGAACCTCTGATGGAGGGGCTGGACGGGGTCGTGCTGCACTATTTCCTGCACGCCGAGCCCACCGGAGTGGCGGCCTGGCAGCTGGCCAAGCTCAATCTGGCGAAAATCACCCACCGCCGCCGAGTGGCGGGCAAGAAAATGGCCTTCGAGGTCAAGACGACACTGGAACGGTCACGTCCGGTCGGAGTTTCTCCGGTAGTTTAGCCGGGTCGGGTCCGCGCAGAGAGTACCGTTTCGGACCTAGACCCGCGGGGGTCCCCGCACAGCAGGTTCGACAGAAATCGGGGCCGATCCGCATGCGGGAGAGAGGGCAGCAACCAGGTGGCGGAGAAGACGACGCAAACCATCTACATCGAAGCCGACCCGGCCACCGTGATGCAGGTGATCGCGGATATCGATTCCTACCCGCAGTGGATCTCGGAGTACAAGGAAGCCGAGGTTCAGGAGAAGGACGCCGACGGCTACCCGAAGGTGGCACGGATCGTCATGGACGCCACCGTCATCAAAGACACCATGGTCATGTCCTACCAGTGGCCCAAAGATCGCCAATCGGTCAGCTGGACGCTGGTTTCGAGCTCGCTTCTGCGCTCCCTTGAGGGCTCGTATCGGTTGGTTCCCAAGGGTTCTGGCACCGAAGTCACCTACGAACTCTCCGTCGACCTGGCCATGCCGATGATCGGCCTGCTCAAGCGCAAGGCCGAGAGGCGTTTGACCGACACCGCGTTAAAGGATCTGAAGAAACGAGTCGAGGCTGAGTGAGACGGCTGCGCCCGCCCCGGCCCGGATCAGTCTCTTCGTTGGCAAAGGCGGGGTAGGGAAATCCACCCTGGCTTGCGCCACCGCGGTCAGTTCTGCCAGCGCGGGGCAGCGGGTGCTGGTGGTCTCCACCGACCAGGCGCACTCGCTGGGTGATGTGCTGGGCACGCCCGTCCCGCCCGGCCAAGACGACCTGGTGCGCGTACTCGCCGATGACGCGGAGGCCGGCGGCGGGTTTCTCGACGCGCTGGCCCTGGACACCCTCGCCCTGCTCGAGGTCCGCTGGCGTGACGCCGTCGCCACCTTGGACCGGAGGTTCCCCGACTCCGAACTGAGCACCATTGCGCCCGAAGAGCTTTCGGCGCTCCCCGGTGTTCAGGAGGTGCTCGGCCTGTTCGCCGTGGCCGAGCTGGCCGGTTCCGGGCGATGGGACCGCGTGGTGGTCGATTGCGCGTCGACCGCGGACGCCCTGCGGATGTTGACGTTGCCCGCCACCTTCGGGTTGTACGTCGAACGGGCGTGGCCGCGGCATCGCCGGCTGTCCGTCGGCTCCGACGACGCCCGCTCGGCGGCCGTGGTCGAACTGCTTGAGCGCATCAGCGCGAGCGTGGAGACGCTCGGCGCGCTGCTCACCGACGGCGAACTGGTCAGTGCGCATCTGGTGTTGACCCCCGAGCGGGTGGTCGCCGCGGAGGCGGCCCGCACCCTGGGCTCACTGGCCTTGATGGGCGTGCGTGTCGAAGAGCTGATCGTGAACCAGGTTCTGCTGCAAGATGACTCATACGAATACCGCAACTTGCCCGAGCACCCGGCCTTCTACTGGTACACCGAGCGCATCGCCGAGCAGCAGAGTGTGCTCGACGAACTCGACGCCACCATCGGTGAAGTGGCCCTCGTGATGACCCCGCACCTGTCCGGCGAGCCGATCGGCGCCAAGGCGCTGGGCGGGCTGCTCGATGCCGCCCGCCGCCGCGGCGGCACCGTGCCCCCGGGCCCGTTGCGGCCGACCGTCGACCTCGAATCCGGGACGGGACTTGGGTCCGTCTACCGGATGCGGCTAGCGTTGCCGCAACTCGATCCGTCGGCGCTGACCTTGGGGCGAGTCGACGACGACCTGATCATCAGCGCCGGCGGATTGCGGCGCAGGGTGAGGTTGGCGTCCGTGCTTCGGCGCTGCACGGTGCTGGACGCACGCCTGCGGGGCAGCGAGCTGACGGTGCGTTTTCGACCAGATCCGGAGGTGTGGCCTAAGTGAGTGGGGCTCATCCCGAAATCGGTCCGGAGCTGCGTAGGCTCGCCCAGACGATTCTGGACGGCATCGACCCCGCGGTGCGAGCGGCGGCGGCGCTGACCGCGGGCGCGGGACCCGGCACCGGCAAGTGCCAGCAGGTGTGGTGCCCGGTGTGCGCGCTGGCCGCGTTGGCAACCGGTGACCAGCACCCCTTGCTCACCGCGATCGCCGACCACAGCATCGCCTTGCTTCAGGTGATCCGCGACATCGTCGACGACATCGACCGGGCGGCCACTTCGCCGCCTGAACCGCCGCCCGAGGGCCCGCCGGGCGGCGCGAGCGACGCCGGTGACGCCGCCCCGCGGACCCGTTATCAGCCCATCCCGGTCACGCTGGACGAGTGAGGAGCCTGCGACGCAGGTGGTCCCTTCTTGTGGGGATAGGTACAGTTGGCGCAGAACATCAGCGGGGTGTAGCCGAGAGGGAGGGCCATGTGGTACTGGCTGTTCAAGTACGTGCTCCTCGGCCCGCTGCTATCTTTGCTGGGGCGCCCGAAAGTTGAAGGCCTAGAACACGTTCCGAGCTCCGGACCGGTGATACTGGCAAGCAATCACCTGGCCGTGATGGACAGCTTCTATCTTCCACTGGTGGTGCGGCGCCGAATCACCTTCCTGGCGAAGTCGGAATATTTCACCGGCACCGGTGTGAAGGGGTGGTTCCAGCGGTGGTTCTTCACCGCCGTCGGCCAGGTGCCGATCGACCGCACCGACGCCGACAGCGCCCGGGCGGCGCTGACCACCGCGAAACAGGTGCTGGACCAGGGCAAGCTGCTGGGCATGTATCCCGAGGGCACGCGGTCCCCGGACGGCCGGCTGTACAAGGGCAAGACGGGGCTGGCGCGGCTGGCCCTGGAGACCGGTGTTCCGGTGATCCCGGTCGCGATGATCGGCACCAACGTCGTCAACCCGCCCGGGACCAACATGTTGCGGTTCGGCCGGGTCACCGTCCGCTTCGGCAAGCCGATGGATTTCTCGCGGTTCGACGGGCTGGCCGGCAACCGCTTCATCGAGCGAGCGGTCACCGACGAAGTGATCTACGAGCTGATGGGCCTGTCCGGCCAGGAGTACGTCGACATTTACGCGGCCAGCCTAAAAAAGGGCGGCGGTGACGCGGCCGATGGCGAGGCCGTGCGGATTCCCGAGACCGCTGCCGGTTAGCCGACCGCGGTAACCGGCGCCAACGGCTCCGGCGCGGTCTGGCGCGCCACCCCGCGCGCGGTGACGGTGAAGCCGGCCGCGACGATGACCGCCAGCGCCCACCACACGTAGGACATCCCGACGAGCTGGCGCCACCAGGCCGCGCTCGCCTCGTGATGCTTGGGCAGCAGGTCGATCGGCGTCCACCTCATCAACGCCACCCCGACGGCGCTGATGACCATCAGCGGCGCGTTGCGGCGCCGCCAGGCCAAGATCCCCGTCACCAGCACCGCCGGCAGCACCCACACCCAGTGGTGTGACCACGACACCGGCGAGACCACCAGCCCGAACAACGCGACGCAGACCAGCGCAAGCGTGGGCTCGCCGGCGCGCAGCACCCGCCGCATCGCCCACACCGTCACCGCCAGCACCAGCAGCGACGCCGCCACCCACAGCAGGAAGCCCTCCTGCTGTGACAGGCCGAGCCGGGCCAGGGCGCCGGCGATGTTCTGGTCGGTGTTCAGGCTCGCCGCGCCGATCCGGTCGGTGTGATGCAGCGTGTGCGTCCAGTACTCCCACGAGTCGTTCCAGGCCAGCGCGAAACCCAGTAGCGTCGCCCCGACGAACGACGCCAGCGCGGTCAGCGTCGCCCGGTAGTCGCGGCGCAGCAGGAAATAGAGCAGGAACACCGCCGGTGTCAGCTTCAACGCCATGCCCAGCCCCAGCAGCAGCCCGCGCGGCCACGGCGTGCGCCGCGGCACGCAGTCGGCGACCACCAGCGTCATCAGCACGACGTTGATCTGACCGAAGGCGAAGTTCGAGCTGATCGGTTCCAGCCAGATCGTCGCCGCCGCGGCGGCGATGACGGCCAGCCACCACCGGCGCAGCCAGGCCGGGCCGGGCAGCACGGCCGACACGCTCCAGACGTCGAGCCCGGTCAGCACGATCACGGTAGAGGAGACCAGCAGCACCAACGTCAGGGCGGTGATCGCAACGCTGGCGGCGGGCATGTGCAGCCAGGCGAACGGGCAGAACACGATGGCGGCCAGCGGCGGATAGGTGAACGGCAGATCCACGATCGGCGTGTGGAACAACACGTCGCCGCGGTACAGCGGGCGGCCGTCCATCCAGGCCTGGGCGCCCATCTGATAGACGTCGATGTCGATGCGATACGGGATGTGCCCGAACAGCTGCCACGCCGCGTAACCCAGCCCCGCCGCGGCCGCCAGCCAAGCCAGCCCCCACACCAGCGCCCGCCCGGGGCCACGATTGCCTGCGAAGCCCACCCCGGGCGCCTGCCGTGTACTCATGTCGCACAACAGCGTAATGGGTGCCCGCGCGCGGACATCCCTGGTGCAGCGCGGCTCCCACGGCCCCGGGGCGCGAAGGCGTAGGTTTCAAGAGTGCTCCACTCGTTCGTCGACGAGCTGTCCCGATGGTTCGAACATGACATTCACGACAGGGGCCACCTGCCACTGTTGTGCTGCCTGGTGGCCTTCATCCTGACGTTTTTCGTCACGCGGACGTTCGTGCGATTCATCCGTCACCGCGTCGAAAACGGCCGGCCCACCAAGTGGTGGCATCCACGCAACGTCCACGTCGGCGGCGTGCACATCCACCACGTCACGTTCGGCGTGGTCCTCACCCTGCTCTCCGGGCTGACGCTGGTCACCTTGTCGGTCGACGGGCACGAGCCGCAGTTCATGGCGGCCGCCACCTTTTTCGGGATCGGGGCCGCCCTCGTACTCGACGAATACGCGTTGATCCTGCACCTGTCCGACGTCTATTGGTCCGAGGACGGCCGCACGTCGGTCGATGCGGTGTTCGCCGCCGTCGCGGTGGCCGGGCTGTTGATCATGGGCCTGCACCCGCTGATGTTCTTCCTGCCGATCTGGCACGACGCCAGTTCGGTGGCCCTGCGCGCCGTGGTCGGCGGCGCCATGGCGTTGACGCTGCCGCTGGCCGTCGTGGTGGTGCTCAAGGGCAAGGTCTGGACCGGGCTGCTGGGCATGTTCCTGGTCATCTTGCTGGTGATCGGGGCGGTCCGGTTGTCGCGCCCGCACGCGCCCTGGGCCCGCTGGCGGTACTCCACCCAGCCGGACAAGATGCGCCGCGCGCTGCAGCGCGAACGGCGGCTGCGCCGCCCGGTGGTGCGGGCCAAGCTGTATTTGCAGTGCGCGATCGCCGGCACGCCCCGGTTTCCGGACCAACGCGCGGTCGACGCCCGGCTGGACGACGAGATTCATCCCGCGCCTGCCCCGACCGGCCCCATCCTGATCGGCAGATAATCTCTTTTCGGTGCGGTACTTCTACGACACCGAGTTCATCGAGGACGGCCGCACCATCGAGCTCATCTCGATCGGGGTGGCCGCCGAAGACGGCCGCGAGTACTACGCGGTGTCCACGGAATTCGATCCCGAGCGCGCCGGGCCGTGGGTGCGCGCCAACGTGCTGCCCAAGTTGCCGCCCCCGGCGTCACAGCTGTGGCGCTCGCGCAGGCGGATCCGCGAGGACCTCGAGGAATTCTTCGGCCTGAATTCTGCGCGGCCGGCCCCCGAGCCGATCGAACTGTGGGCGTGGGTGGCGGCCTACGACCACGTGGCCCTGTGCCAGTTGTGGGGCACCATGCCGGAGTTGCCGCGGGCCATTCCCCGTTTCACCCGGGAATTGCGGCAGCTGTGGGAAGACCGGGGGAGCCCGCGCATGCCGCCGCGGTCCTCCGATGCGCACGACGCGCTGGTCGACGCCCGCGATCAGCTCCGCCGCTTCCGGTTGATCACGGCGGGAGACTGAAACGACCACCCCGGATCAGCGGCGTTCGTGCTGATCAGCCCTGACCAGGGGCTCCCTCTCCCCGGTTACGATGGACCGATGAACTGGACCGTCGACATCCCGATCGAGCAGCTGCCGCCGCTGCCGCCGCTGCCGGCTGAGCTGCGGGCGCGGTTGGACGCCGCCCTGGCCAAGCCCGCAGCCCAGCAGCCCAGCTGGCCCGACGATCGGGCGTCGGCGATGCGCACGGTCCTCGAGAGCGTGCCGCCGGTGACGGTGCCGTCGGAAATCATCCGGCTACAGGAGCAGCTGGCCCAGGTGGCCAGGGGTGAGGCATTCCTGCTGCAGGGCGGTGACTGCGCGGAGACATTCACCGAGAACACCGAACCCCACATCCGCGGCAACGTGCGCGCGCTGCTGCAGATGGCGGTGGTGCTGACGTACGGCTCGAGCATGCCGGTGGTCAAGGTGGCCCGCATCGCGGGGCAGTACGCCAAACCGCGATCGGCCGACGTCGACGCGCTGGGGTTGAAGTCCTACCGCGGTGACATGATCAACGGCTTCGCCCCGGACGCCGCGGTGCGCGAGCATGACCCGTCGCGGTTGGTGCGCGCCTACGCCAACGCCAGCGCGGCGATGAATTTGGTTCGGGCGCTGACGTCTTCGGGGTTGGCCTCGCTGCATCTGGTCCACGACTGGAACCGCGAATTCGTCCGCACCTCGCCGGCCGGCGCCCGCTACGAGGCGCTGGCCACCGAGATCGACCGCGGCCTGCGCTTCATGAGCGCCTGCGGGGTGGCCGACCGCAACCTGCAGACCGCCGAAATCTACGCCAGCCACGAGGCTTTGGTGCTCGACTACGAGCGATCCATGCTGCGCCTGTCCGAGAGCGAGGGCGGCGAACCCCAGCTGTATGACCTGTCGGCGCACACCGTGTGGATCGGCGAGCGGACCCGCCAGCTCGACGGCGCGCACGTCGCCTTCGCGGAGGTGATCGCCAACCCGATCGGCGTCAAGATCGGCCCGACGATCACCCCGGAGCTCGCCGTCGAATACGTCGAGCGGCTCGACCCGCACAACAAGCCCGGCCGGCTGACATTGGTGAGCAGGATGGGCAACAACAAGGTGCGCGATCTACTGCCGCCGATCGTGGAGAAGGTCCAGGCGGCCGGTCACCAGGTGATCTGGCAGTGCGATCCCATGCACGGCAACACCCACGAGTCGTCCAACGGCTATAAAACCCGCCACTTCGACCGCATCGTCGACGAGGTGCAGGGCTTCTTCGAGGTCCACCGCGCGCTGGGCACCCACCCCGGTGGCATCCACGTCGAGATCACCGGCGAGAACGTCACCGAGTGTCTCGGTGGGGCGCAAGACATTTCGGACACCGACCTGGTCGGCCGCTACGAGACCGCGTGCGACCCCCGGCTGAACACCCAGCAGTCGCTGGAGTTGGCCTTCCTGGTCGCCGAGATGCTGCGCGACTGAGTTTGGCGAGCAGACGCAGAATCGCACAAAACCATGCGTTTTGGTGCGATTCTGCGTCTGCTCGTCGTTGGTGGGCGGCTACAGCAGCCCATTGAGGTTGCTTCCGATGGTCCACGCCGCGGTCGCGACCAGCCCGGTGAACGCCAGCACCAGTGCCACCCACACCAACACCATGCGCCGGTTGTGCTGGCGGGTCCACACGAATTCGCTGATCGGGATGCCCGCGAATTCGCCTGTGACGGGCTCGTATTCGTCGTCATCGTCGTCGTCATCGCCAGGGTCGGCGACGGACGGTGCCGGGCGCTGCGGCGGCGGTTGCGGCCAATCCTCGGGGCCGCGGGTCAGTTGGCGGGTGGGCTGGCGCACCGGCGCGGGCCGCTGCGCGGTGGCCGGAGGCTGACTCGTCCGGCCGTGATGCAGCGCGGCCGAGCGGTGCTGCGCCGAATTGCGCGGCGCCGGCACCCGAAACTCCGGCAGCGCAAGCTCGTCGGCGATCGCGTCCAGGTCGGCGCCCATCTCGGTCGCGTCGCCGTACCGGTCGGCCGGGTCGCGGGCCGTCGCCCGTTGCACGAACTGGTCGAACTGCACCGGCACACCGTCGATGGACGCGCTGGGCGGCGGCACGTCGGTGTCGAGCCGCTGGTAGGCGATCGACAACGCCGAATCGCCGGTGAAGGGGGTGTGCCCGGTCAACAGCTCATAGGCGAGGATGCCCGCGGAGTAGACGTCGCTGCGCGGGCTGGCGTCGCCGTCGCGCACCTGCTCGGGCGACAGATACGCCGCGGTGCCCAAAATCACACTGGTAGAAGTGATTCCGGCGGCCGCGACGGCACGGACCAACCCGAAGTCGGCGATCTTCACCTCGCCGTCGTCGGAGATCAACACGTTCTCCGGCTTGACGTCGCGATGCACCAGGCCGGCGCGGTGCGCGGCGGCCAACCCGCCGAGTACCGGACGAAGCACCGCCGCGACGGCATACGGCGGCATCGGCCCGCGCTCGCCTAGCAGCTCGCGCAGGGTGCCGCCCTCGATGAGCTCCATCACCAGAAACGGGTGCCGCGCGTCGGAGCCCTGGTCGTAGACCGCGACCAGCCCGGGATCCTTCAGCCGGGCCACGGTGCGGGCCTCGCGCTGGAAGCGGGTGAGGAACTGCTCGTCGCCGGCGTAGCGGGAATCCATCACCTTCACCGCGACGGGACGGTCGAGGCGGGTGTCGAGACCGCGATACACGGTCGAGGTGCCGCCGCTGGCGATCTTCGCCTGGATCAGGTAGCGGCCGTCGAGCAACGCGTTGTCCAACGGGTCCGCCGTCCCGGCTTCGGCCCGCGGACGATGCGGACCGGCCCGGCCGGGCGGATGAGCTTGGGCCACGGGGCCATCGTAGGTGCGGCGCCGTGATTGGGCGGTAGAACACGGGCTCAAGGCGCGTATCAAGGCCTACACTTGCGCGGATGAGCAGTATTCCTGCCGGCGAAGATGTGCTAGATCCCGACGAGCCGATCTACGACCTGCCGCGGGTCGCCGAATTGCTCGGAGTCTCGGTTACCAAGGTGCACCAACAACTCCGGGAAGGGCATCTGGTCGCGGTCCGGCGCGGGGAGGGCGTGGTGGTGCCGCAGGTGTTTTTCACCCAGTCCGGTGAGGTCGTCAAAAGCCTGCCGGGATTGCTGACGATCCTGCACGACGGCGGCTATCACGACACCGAGATCGTGCGCTGGCTGTTCACCCGGGACCCGTCGCTGACGGTGACCCGCGACGGCAGCCGCGACGCCCTCAGCAATGCCCGCCCCGTCGATGCGCTGCACGCCCACCAGGCGCGGGAGGTTGTGCGCCGGGCGCAGGCGATGGCCTACTGAGCGGGCTCGTTAACCTCGACCGGCTCGGTCGGTGGCCGGGGTACCCGGTACAGGCTGTACCAGGCGATCAGCGCGACGGCGGTGGCCAGCGAGAAGTGCAGCCACGAGTACATGCCATGCGAGCCATCGGGTTTGAAGATCACCATCACCCAGGTCGACGCGCCGCCGATGATCGCCACCGCCCGTCGTGACTGGGCCAGGGGGGCCACGATCGCCAGCGGCCACGAGTAATACCACGGCAACGCGGCCGGGACGAACAGCACCACGATGAGCATCGAGTACGCGATGCCGGTGAGCGCGGCCCGGTCGTCCCGGCGGAACCGCCACCACAACAGCGGCAGCGAGACCGCGATGATCGCGATGCCGACCAGTCGGGTGACCCGCAGGATCGGATAGAAGCTCACCGGGAACAGCCCGCTGCCGATCGCGTGGATCACGTTGGCCGCCGCGGTGGGTACGGTCAGCCAGTTGATGATCTTCACCGAACCGGCCAGCGCGGTCAGCCATCCCAGGCCCACGCCGGCGACCGCGGACAGGATCGCGAAGACGACCGCGAATACCAGCAGCGACGCCGCGGCGGCCGCGAGAAGCGCTCGTGCGGACCGATATCCCCGCCGGTTGCGCAGATCCCGCGCCCACACCCACACCAGAAAGGGCAGCGCGATGCCGGCGGTCGCTTTGACCGCGATGGCGACGGTGATCAGCGCGGTGCCCGCGACGTGGCGGCCGCCGAACGTCAGCGCGATCCCGGCGGCCATCAGGCCCACCATCAGCATCTCGTTGTGCACCCCGCCCATCAGATGGATGAGCACCAGCGGGTTGAGCACGCAGATCCACAGCGCCGTCGAGGGGTCGGCGCCCAGGTGACGTGCCAATCGTGGAGTCGCCCAGATCAACAGCGCCAGACCGGGCAGCATGCACAGCCGCAGCAACGCGGTGCCGGCCACCACGTTGTTGCCGACGATGACGGTGATGAGCTTGGCCACCAGGATGAACGCCGGACCGTAGGGGGCGGTCGTGATCGACCAGATGGGACTGACGTTGTCCAACAAGATGTTTGGATTGGCGACCGGGCCGACGGCGTAGGGATCCAAGCCGTCGCGCAGCAGTGCACCCTGGGCCAGATACGAGTAGGTGTCGCGGCTGAAGACGGGCACCGACACCAGCAGCGGAGCCAGCCAGAAGCCGGTGGTGGCCTTCATGATGAACTCGGTCGCCTCGCCGGCCAGCACCCGACGGCCCAGGCCCAGCCAGGCGATCAGCATGAGTCCGACACCGGTCCACAACACGATCGACGACAGCACCAGGCCGTGACCAAAGCGCAGCCAGGACATGTGGATTGACTCGAGCAGCGGGTCGTGCTGGCGGGTGCTGCCCGCCCCCAGCCCGCCCAGGGTGATCAGCACCGAGCCCAACAAACCCAGTTTTGCCGGTCGCGATTCGCCGGCCGCCACGAACGCTCTCAGCTGCGAAAACCGTTCGCCGCGAGAGGTTTTGGCTGCCGGCGAGTCGTCGGCCGGGGTGTCGGTCGGAGTCGTCATCGGTTCAGGCGGACCGGTTCGTGGCGATCTTGGCCAATTCGGACAGGCCGGCTTTGGCCGCGGTGTTGATGGGGGCGGCGGCCAGCGCGGCCAGTGCCCGCTGGGTCAGCGTGGCGATCCGCTGTTCGGCCGCGGTCAGGGCGCCCACCGACTCGATGGCGTCGCGCAGTCGATCCACCTGCGCGTCGGTCAGCTGGGCGCCGATCGAGCTCCGTAACAGGTTGGCCGCCACCGGGTCTGACTCCTCCGCCAGCTCCAGCGCCTCGGCCAGCAGCACGGTCCGCTTGCCCGATCGCAGGTCATCGCCGGATGGCTTACCGGTTACCGCGGGGTCGCCGAAGACACCCAGGACGTCGTCGCGCAGCTGAAACGCCACCCCGAGGTCGGTCCCGAACTGGCTGAAGATGTCCTGGACGTCGGGTCTGTCGGCAGCGGCTGCCACGCCGAGCTGTAGCGGTCGCGACACCGTGTAGCAGGCGGTTTTGAAGGTGTCGACGTTCATCGCCGACGCGATCGAGGCGGCGGCGCTGGCCTCGGCGACGATGTCGAGGTATTGCCCGCCGAGCACCTCGGTGCGGATGTTGGCCCACACCCGGCGCACGCGCCGCTGAGCCTGCGGCGTCAGGTCGACACCGAAGACGATGTCGTCGGCCCAGGCCAGTGCGAGGTCGCCGAGCAGGATGGCGGCCGACATGCCGAACCGCTCCGGAGAGCCCTGCCAGCGCCGGTCGCGATGCAGCGTCGCGAACTGGACGTGGGTGGTGGACCGTCCCCGCCGGGTGGAGGAGTCGTCGATGACGTCGTCGTGCACCAGCGCGCAGGCGTGCAGCAGCTCGAGTGCGGAAAACAGCAGCAGCACTTGCTCATCGGGTTCGTCGGTGGCCACGGCGCGCCAGCCCCAGTAGGCGAAGGCGGGGCGTAACCGCTTACCGCCGCCCAGCACGAAATCTTCGAGCGCGGCGATCAGGCCGTTGTAGTCGTCGCCGATGTAGGCGGTCTCGGCGCGCCGCTCGTCCAGATACCGCCGCAATTGTTCGGTGATCGCGCCGGTCAACTCGACGGTTGCCGCCGCTGCTGTGGCTTTGACGCTCAGCGCGGCGCCCCTTTCTGCTCGGCTGGCTGGGTGTCCCAGGCCCGACCAGTGTATTCGTCGCGCCGCCCGGGATGCGTTCCCCGTGACGTCGCCGGGTGCGCCCAGTTGCTTCGACTGCCTCACTAACCCGCCCCTATGCTGGCGGGTGCGCTGGGGCTCGCGCGGATGCCGCGCGGCCAAAAGACGCCCCGGGCCACTAATCGTCGGACGGAGAGAAGCCGCGTGACCCTCAACACCATTGCGCTCGAGTTGGTGCCACCCAACGCCGACGAGGGTCGGGGGCGGGCACTCGAAGAGGCGCAGAAAGTGGTGCGGCATTCGGCCGAGGCCGGTCTGGATGGCCGGATCCGGCACGTGATGATCCCCGGGATCATCGCCGAGGACGACGACCGTCCTATTCAGATGAAGCCGAAGCTGGATGTGCTCGACTTCTGGTCGGTCGTCAAGCCTGAGCTGACCGGGATCAAGGGCTTGTGCACGCAGGTGACCGCGTTCATGGACGAGCCGTCGCTGCGGGGCCGGCTGACCGAGTTGTCCTCGGCCGGAATGGAAGGCGTGGTGTTCGTCGGCGTGCCGCGCACCATGAACGACGGCGAGGGGTCGGGCGTCGCCCCGACCGACGCACTGTCGATCTATCGCGAACTGGTGACCAACCGCGGCGTGATCCTGATCCCCACCCGTGACGGCGAACAGGGCCGGTTCAACTTCAAGTGCGACCAGGGTGCCACCTACGGCATGACCCAGCTGCTGTACTCCGACGCGATCGTGGGGTTCCTGCGCGAGTTCGCCAGACAAACCGATCACCGGCCCGAGATCCTGCTGTCCTTCGGCTTCGTGCCGAAGATGGAAAGCCGCGTAGGACTGATCAACTGGCTCATCCAGGACCCGGGCAACGCCGCGGTGGCCGACGAGCAGGAGTTCGTGCGCAAGCTTGCCGCGTGCGAACCGCCGCAAAAGCGCCAGCTGATGGTCGACCTCTACAAGCGCGTCATCGACGGGGTGGCCGACCTCGGCTTCCCGCTGAGCATCCATCTCGAGGCGACCTACGGGATTTCCGCGCCGGCGTTCCAGACCTTCGCGGAGATGCTCGCGTACTGGTCACCCTGCCAGCAGGATCAGCGCTAAGTGGGTGGCGGCTGATCGCGCGGCGCGGTGAGCCGCGGTGATCGGTCCCGGCCGACCCACGCCAGCAGCCCCACCACGCCGGCGGCCGCGAAGGACGCGATGCCCAGCCACACCACCGCGCCGGTGAACGAACGGGTGTTGGGGTCGGTGTAGCGGGCCTGGGCGGTCATGGTGCTCACCACGCCCGGCTTGAGCTTCCAGGACACCACGTCGGGCTCCACCCGGTCGCCGTTGGTCGAGGTCACCACGCCCGGAAAGGCGACCGTGAGCTCGACGTCGGCCTCCGGATCGGTCAGCGACGTCAGATCCGCGCGGCCCTCGAGGAGCACCAGGTTGCCGTTGCGGCGCAGCGACAGGTTGACCCCGGAGGCGTCGGAGTTCATGTTGGCCAGCTGCGGCAGTTCGGCGAACGTCAGATCGGAGAACACCGCCTGGGAGCCGACGTAGCCGTCGCTGTCATAGTTCGACACCGCCACCTTCTGGCTGAACGGCAGGTTGTTGCTGTCCAGCTGGGGGCCGGTGTCCTTGGGGGTCTTGGGTTTCGCGGCGGCGACGATCTCCCCGGAGACCAGGTCGTCGGGGGAGATGGTGAGCGAGGCCCGGACCCGCAGGCATCCGGTGGCCAGCGGCACCAACAGCAGCAACATCGCGATGACCACCAGGCGGCGCCGTCGAGCCCCGGGGGCTGCCAAGCCGCGGCCGCGGGCTGGGGGAGAGCTGGCGCGCACCAGGTCATCGTGCCAGATCCGATGTGCCGCTTGAATACGTGCCACACCGGAGTCGGGGGCCCGGTTCCGCGGCGTCACAGCGGCAGTTCGCGGCCCAGGATCGCAAACGCCCGCGGGTCGCCGGCGAAGTGGTAGCGGCGGATGACGTCGGTGAACCCCAGCCGCCGATACAACCGCCAGGCGCGGTTCGGTTCGCCGTTGGTTTCCGGCGTCGAGAGCAGCACATTCTTTTCGGCGCGCCCCGCAAGCAGCCGTCGGGCCAGCGCCTCGCCGAGGCCGCGGCCCTGGGCGCGGGGATGAATGTGCAGCTCGGTCAGCTCGAAGTAGCTGTTCATCAGCCGGGCGATCTCCTGGGGTGGCGAGCCGCCGCGCTGCATGCCGAGCACGACTTGCTGCTGCCACCACTGGCCGGGCGCCCCGGGGTAGCCGTAGGCCACGCCGAGCAACGGGGCGCCGGCCAGATCTTCCGCCGAGGGAGTTGGCGCGTCCTCGTCGTCGGCCCCGTCGGCTTCGACGACGCCGGCCCCCTGCCAGCCACGGCGGCGGATGTGCTCGAGCCACATCGCGGCGCGCTGCTGCTCGGTGCCGCGCGGGTAGCGCATCGCATCGACGTACACCGTCAGGGCGTCTGAGAGGCGACGCTCCATATCGTGGGGGAGCAGATCGATGAGGAATATCGCCAACTCGCGGTGCCCTCCTCATCCGGTGATCAGACTCGTTCGATGCTTCGGCGTCCTGTGGTCTTGGGGGACCAGGCTGCTATGGATCATTATCGGACCCACGTGCCCCGGCGCGACGAGCGGTCGCGGCACTCAACCGGCGGACGGCCGCGGTTCGGCAAGCGGGTTGTAGCGCACGGGCCTTCCGGTCTGGCGGGATGCTGCGATCCGGCCGGGATAGAATCGGCGCGGAACCAGTGGTATGGGGCAGATTGACCTCGTATCATTCAATTAGTTGCCCTCGCAACGGGCATCCGCGTGCTATCGATAGTCACGTGCCAACCTGTCGGCAAGGAGGGACGAATGCCACTCTCCGATCATGAGCAGCGAATGCTCGATCAGATCGAGAGCGCTCTCTATGCCGAAGACCCCAAATTCGCGTCAAGCGTCCGGGGCGGAGGTTTCCGCGCGCCCACGGCCCGCCGGCGCCTGCAGGGCGTGGCGCTGTTCGTCGTCGGCCTGGCGATGCTGGTGTCCGGGGTGGCGTTCAAGGCCACGTGGATCGGCGGCAGCGTCCCCATCCTCAGCATTGTCGGGTTCATCGTCATGTTCGGCGGCGTGGTGTTCGGTATCACCGGTCCCCGGTTGTCAGGCAGGCCAGACCATTCCGGCTCGGCACCCACCTCGCTGCGCCAGCGCCGCAACAAGGGCGGTGGGTCTTTCACCAGTCGCATGGAGGATCGGTTCCGCCGCCGCTTCGACGACTAGCGCCGACCTATTCGCGCGGGGTAGCCATTGGCTGCCCCGTTTTGCTTTGCTTGCCGGCCCTGCCGCCGCAGCGTCATCGTCGCAGCTCCCGAGTGCCTGACTGAGATCGGCGCAACCGCCGATGCCGTTTTGCGGCCCAACCGAGCCCTAACCGAGGCGCGGGACGGCGGCTGAGCCCCACTGGGCCCCACCCGCGTTCCCCACTACGCCCCACATTGGGCGTTTTCCCTGATAATGGCGCTGTTCCGGGAGGCCCGATTCCGGGCGCGAAACGCTCCCGACACGCCTCTCGGGTGGCACTGAGGACCTCGTGACGACGGATAACCCGGGAAACGCCACGGCGACACTCAATGAATGGGGCGAAGTGGGGGATTGTGGGGTATGGTGGCTGCAGTGTTTGGGTGACCTCGAACGGGAGGTGAGCTGGTGTTTCTTGGCACCTACACGCCCAAACTCGACGACAAGGGGCGGCTGACGTTGCCCGCCAAGTTCCGCGACGCGCTGGCAGGGGGGTTGATGGTCACCAAGAGCCAGGACCACAGCCTCGCCGTCTACCCGCGGACGGAATTCGAGCAACTGGCCCGCCGGGCCAGCAAGGCTTCGCGGAGCAACCCTGACGCCAGGGCCTTCCTGCGCAACCTCGCCGCCGGCACCGACGAGCAGCACCCGGATGCCCAGGGGCGCATCACGTTGTCGGCCGATCACCGTCGTTACGCGAGCCTGTCCAAGGACTGCGTGGTGATCGGCGCGGTCGACTACCTCGAGATCTGGGATGCGCAGGCCTGGCAGGACTACCAACAGACCCACGAAGAGAACTTCTCCGCGGCCAGCGATGAAGCACTCGGCGACATCATCTGAGGCGCATGCCCGTGCAACGTGGCCTCTGCCCGAACCGACCCTGGCGTACTTCCCCAACGCCAGGTTCGTGCCTTCGGACAGGGACCTCGATGCAAGGGCGCCACACCTTTTCCGGCGCGCTCGGGCGGCCGACGGGTGGCGGCAGATCCGGGGAGGCGTTGCGGTGGCTGACAATTCAGGGCGCGGTGAGCGCAAGCGCGGCCGTGGTGACCGCAAGCGCGGCGCAGCCGGGCGCAGCGGGTCGCCGCCGTCGGGATCGGGCGGGCACGTGCCCGTCCTGCTGGAGCGCTGCGTCGAGCTGCTCGCGCCCGCATTGACCCGCCACCACTCGGACGGGACCGGGGCGACCCTCGTCGACGCCACCCTCGGCGCGGGCGGGCACGCGGAGCGGTTTTTGAACGAACTGCCGGGCCTGCGGCTGATCGGCCTCGACCGCGACCCCAGCGCGTTGGACATCACCCGATCGCGGTTGGCGCGATTCTCCGACCGGGTCACGCTGGTGCGCACCCGCTACGACGGCCTCGCCGCGGCGCTGACCGAATCCGGTTATGCCGCAACCGAATCGGTCGATGGAATACTGTTCGACCTCGGGGTGTCGTCCATGCAGCTCGACCGGGCCGAACGCGGTTTCGCCTACGCCCAGGACGCGCCGCTGGACATGCGGATGGACCCCGACGCGCCGCTGACCGCGGCCGACATCCTCAACACCTACGACGAGGCGGAGCTGGCGAACATCCTGCACCGCTACGGCGAGGAGCGGTTTGCGCGGCGCATCGCCGCCCATGTCGTGCGCCGGCGCGCGCGCGAACCGTTCACGTCGACCGCAGACTTGGTGGCCCTGCTCTACGAAGCGATTCCGGCCGCGGCCCGGCGCACCGGCGGGCACCCGGCCAAGCGCACCTTCCAGGCGCTGCGGGTCGCGGTCAACGACGAACTGGATTCGCTGCGCGACGCGCTGCCGGCCGCCCTGGACGCGCTGGCCGTCGGCGGTCGCATCGTGGTGATGGCGTACCAGTCGCTGGAAGACCGGATCGTCAAGCGGTTGTTCGCCCAGGCCGTCGCCTCGCGCACTCCGGTGGACCTGCCGGTCGAACTTCCCGGCCACCAGCCGCGATTCCGGGCCCTGACGCAGGGCGCCGGACGCGCCGACGCCACCGAGATCGAACGCAACCCGCGCAGCGCCGCGGTGCGGCTACGGGCTCTGCAGCGAATGGAATCACAGCAGGCAACCGGGAAAGGCGAGTGATGAAAGCGGACCGCGAGACGCCGACACGACGCGCTGGTAGCGACCGCCGGGGCGCCCGTGACGGTGCCGCCCGACGGGGCAAGCGTCCGGCGCCGGAACCCGGCGCGACGCGGCGCGCCCGCGGCGCCAGGACCTCGGCGCCCGCGCGCGAAACCCGTGCGCCCAAGGCCGGACCGCAGAACGGCCCCGTCGCCCGGCCGGTCGAGCGGTCGGCCCGGCCCAAGAACACCAGCCAGGCCAAGGCGCGGGCCAAGGCCCGGAAAGCCAAGGCGCCCAAAGTTGTTCGCCCGAAGCTCACCGAGCGGCTGGCCGACCGGCTGGCGTCGATCGACCTGCGCCCGCGCACACTCGCGAGCAAGGTTCCGTTCGTCGTGTTGATCATCGGTGCCCTCGGCGTCGGGCTCGGGCTCACGCTGTGGCTGTCCACCGACTCCGCCGAACGCTCCTACAAGTTGAGTCACGCCCGCGAGCGGACCCGGCTGCTGCAGCAGCAGAAGGAAGCGCTCGAGCGCGACGTGCGCGAGGCCGAAGCCGCGCCGGCGTTGGCGGAGGCCGCCCGCAAGCAGGGCATGATCCCCACCCGAGACACCGCGCACCTGGTCCAGGACCCGTCCGGGAACTGGGTGGTGGTGGGCGACCCCAAGCCGGCCGACGGTGTTCCGCCGCCGCCGCTGAACACCAAGATCCCCGACGAAACGCCCCAGCACCCGAAGCCGGCCGCGCCCGCCGCGGAGGTTCCGATGCGGCTCGATCCGGTCCCCGGTGGCCCCGCCCCGGCCAGGTCGGGGCCCGAGGCGCTGTTGCGCGCACCCGACGGCGCCTCGACGGTGGGCGGTCAACACTTCCCGCCGGCAGTTCCGCCGGTGCCCGGCGCGCCTGGCGCCCCCGGGGCGCCCGCTGCCGGTACGCTGCCCGGCATGCCAGGCGGGCCCGTTACCGGTGCGCTGCCCGGCATGCCCGGTGGGCCGCTGACCGGTACGCTGCCGACGCCGGGCCTGCCGACGCCGGGCCTGCCGACGCCGGGCCTGCCGACGCCGGGCCTGCCGATGCCGGCCAGGCCCGCGGCCCCTCCGGTACCCGCCGAGGTCCCGATCCCGTTGGGCGGCCTGCCCATTCCGGTTCCCGGCCAGGTGCCCGCACCCCTGTCGCCGGAGATTCCGGTCCCGGTTCAGCTGGGCCGCCCGGCCGGCCCTCAGCCGATCGCCCCCGTCGCACCGGCGCCCGCCCCGATGCCGCAACCGGGTACCGGCTTCCTGCCTGGGCCCCCCGGTGCGGCGCCAGGTGCTCCCAGGTGAGCCGCGGCGATTCCCCGCGGGCACGCCGGTCGCAGGCCGCACGCCCGACGCGCGGTCCCCGTAAGGATTTGGAGGGCAACGGCGTCCGGCAACCCAAGCGCCGCGCGAAACCGCAGCAAGCCGACCAGGGGCGCGACGTTCGCGAACCGAAACGATTCCGGAAAGCCAAGCAGCCCAAGGCAGGCGGCGGCACGCAGCGTCCCGAGCCGGCTGGGACCGGGCATTCGGCGCGAGAACGGCGCACCCGTCAGATCGCGCAAATGGCCGGCCGCGGCGGCTCGTTCGTCTTCCGCCATCGCGCCGGCAACGTGGTCATCCTGGTGTTGATGCTGGTGGCGGCCGCCCAGT
Organism: Mycobacterium sp. NTMscope_MAC_269; assembly: GCF_976985695.1. Classification (NCBI taxonomy): domain Bacteria; kingdom Bacillati; phylum Actinomycetota; class Actinomycetes; order Mycobacteriales; family Mycobacteriaceae; genus Mycobacterium; species Mycobacterium sp. NTMscope_MAC_269. The sequence goes on along the minus strand of NZ_OZ335668.1, from coordinate 2,097,016 downwards.
TGTTCGTCCTGCAGGTGACCAAGGCCCCGTCGCTGCGCGCCCAGGCGGCCGGACAACTCAAGGTCACCGACGTGGAAAAGGCGGTGCGCGGCAGCATCATCGACCGCCGCAAGGATCAACTTGCCTTCACCATCGAATCGCGTGCGCTGACCTTTCAGCCCAAACGCATTCACAAGCAGTTGGACGAGGCCAAGGCCAAGAATTCGGCGGCGCCCGACCCGCAGCAGCGGTTGCGCGACATCGCCAAGGACGTCTCGGGTCGGCTGGGCAACAAGCCCGACTCGGCGACCCTGCTGAAAAAGCTGCAAAGCGACGAGAACTTCGTCTATCTCGCGCGCGCCGTCGATCCCGCTGTCGCCAGCGCGATCTCGGACAAATTCCCCGAGGTCGGTTCCGAACGCCAGGATCTGCGTCAGTACCCGGGAGGATCGCTGGCGGCCAACATCGTGGGCGGCATCGACTGGGACGGCCACGGGCTGCTGGGGCTGGAAGAGGCCATGGACTCCGTGCTGTCGGGGACCGACGGGTCGGTCACCTATGACCGCGGATCCGACGGTGTGGTGATCCCCGGCAGTTACCGCAACCGGCACCGGGCGGTCAACGGCTCGATGGTGCAGCTGACCCTCGACGACGACATCCAGTTCTATGTGCAACAGCAGGTTCAGCAGGCCAAGAATGTGTCTGGCGCGCATAATGTCTCGGCCGTGGTCCTCGACGCGAAGACCGGCGAAGTGCTGGCCATGGCCAACGACAACACGTTCGACCCCTCCCAGGACATCGGGCGGCAGGGCGACAAACAGCTGGGCAACCTGGCGGTGTCCTCGCCGTTCGAGCCCGGCTCGGTGAACAAGGTGATCACCGCGTCGTCGGTGATCGAGTACGGCCTGTCCAATCCCGATGAGGTGCTTCAGGTCCCGGGTTCGATCCAGATGGGCGGGGTCTCCATCCACGACGCGTGGGACCACGGCGTGATGCCCTACACCACCACCGGCGTGTTCGGAAAGTCCTCCAACGTCGGCACGTTGATGCTCGCGCAGCGGGTCGGGCCGGAGCGCTTCTACGACATGGTCCGCAAGTTCGGGCTCGGGCAGCGCACCAACGTCGGCCTGCCCGGTGAGAGCGCCGGGCTGGTGCCGCCGATCGACCAATGGTCGGGCAGCACCTTCTCCAACCTGCCCATCGGGCAAGGTCTTTCGATGACGCTGCTGCAGATGACCGGCATGTACCAGACGATCGCCAACGACGGGGTGCGTCTCCCGCCGCGGATCATCAAGGCCACCATCGCGCCCGACGGCACCCGCACCGAGGAGCCGCGCCCGGACGGCGTGCGGGTGGTGTCGGCGCAGACGGCGCAGACCGTGCGCAACATGCTGCGCGCCGTCGTGCAACACGACCCGATGGGCTATCAGCAGGGCACCGGTCCCGCCGCCGCGGTGACGGGCTACCAGATGGCCGGCAAGACGGGTACCGCTCAGCAGATCAACCCGGCCTGCGGCTGCTACTTCGACAACGTCTACTGGATCACGTTCGCCGGGATGGCCACCGTCGACAACCCCCGGTATGTCATCGGCATCATGATGGACAACCCGGAGCGCAACGCGGACGGCACGCCGGGCCACTCGGCGGCCCCGCTGTTCCACAACATCGCCGGCTGGCTCATGCAGCGCGAGAACGTGCCGCTGTCGCCGGATCCGGGCCCGCCGCTGACGTTGCAGGCCACCTAATCCCTTGGCGCCGAGGCGAATCCGCCAAGCGCGCGATTTCGGGCGTCGAGTTGTTCTTGGGTCGCCGGCGCCAAAAGGTCGCCTCCCGGTGCCGCCATCGCCTGGATTCTGGTCGCGTGGGGCCGCTGGTCGCGGTCGTATTGCTCCCATGCGCGGGTGATGTCGTCGGGGTGGTCGCGCAGGGCTGACGTCATCGAGCTGCTCAGGCAGGGCAACAAGCTCAGGGTGGGACTGGTGGCCGCCTTGATGACCCGGCTCGGCGGCTTCTACCAGCAGACCGGCCGCAGTCTGGATGACCTCAGGGCGTTCGTTCAGGGCGACCGCGACGCCGTTTTGGAGCAGGTGATCCGGCGGGCGATCGACCGTGGCGAAATCCAGCCAGAACAGGTCACCGACCGGATCGCACGCCTGCCCGTGGAGCTGTTCCGCTACGAGATCCTCACGACGCTGCAACCGCTGCCCGATGAAGCGATTGAAGAGATCGTCGACACCATTTTTCTGCCCTTGCTCGACTGGCGCAAAAGCCGGTAACGCCTGCATGGGCGCGGGACGACGGCGCGCCCACGACTCCTCGGTAGGGTGTCATGGCCGATCATGAGGATCATGCGGTGCCGGAGGGAGGTGTGACGGAAGTGGTGTCGGTGCCCACCGGGTTACGCCCCAGCCTCGTCGCGGGTGCGCGCCTGCCCGCGCTGGCCGCCCAGGCCGGCGCGGTGCCGGCCGACGGGAGGACGGCCGTGCCCGACGTGGCCATCACCGGTGTGACGCTGCGCGCCCAGGACGTGCTGCCCGGTGATCTGTTCGCGGCGCTGCCCGGATCGACCACCCATGGGGCCCGGTACGCCGCCCAGGCGATCGAAGCGGGCGCTGTCGCCGTGCTCACCGACGCGGCCGGGGTGGCCGAGATGGCCGCCCTGGCCGAAGCCGTGCCGACGCTGGTGCGTCCCGACCCCCGCGGCGTGCTCGGCGCGCTGGCCGCCACGGTGTACGGGAACCCGTCGCAGCGGGTGACCGTCGTCGGCATCACCGGCACGTCCGGCAAGACCACCACGACCTATTTGGTCGAGTCCGCGCTGCGCGCCGCCGGGCGCACGGCCGGGCTGATCGGCACCATCGGGATCCGCATCGACGGCGCCGACATCCCCAGCGCGCTGACCACCCCGGAGGCCCCCGCCCTGCAGGCCATGCTGGCGGCGATGGCCGAACGGGGGGTGGACACCGTCGTGATGGAGGTCTCCAGCCACGCCCTGGCGCTGGGGCGGGTCGACGGAACCGAATTCGCGGTGGGCGGTTTCACCAACCTGTCCCGCGACCACCTCGACTTTCACCCGACGATGGAAGACTACTTCGACACCAAAGCCCTGCTGTTCGACCCGAATTCGACGCTGCGGGCGCGCCGCGTCGTGGTGTGTGTCGACGACGACGCCGGGCGGGCCATGGCGGCTCGGGCCGGCGACGCGATCACCGTCAGCGCCGAGGCTCAGCCCGCGCACTGGCGTGCCGTCGACGTGGCCCCGATGGGTGCCGGCGGACAACAGTTCACCGTCATCGACCCGGCCGGCGCCGAGCATCAGGTGACCGTCCCGCTGCCCGGCCACTACAACGTCGCCAATTGCCTTGTGGCACTGGCTCTTCTGGATGTTGTGGGGGTGTCGCCGGAGCAGGCGGCGGCGGGGCTGCGGCAGACCCGCGTGCCGGGGCGCATGGAGAAGATCGACGCCGGGCAGGATTTCCTCGCGCTGGTCGACTACGCCCACAAGCCGGGCGCCTTGCGCGCGGTGCTGACCACCCTGGCGCGTCCTGGCCGTCGCGTGGCGGTGGTGTTCGGTGCCGGCGGCGAGCGCGACCCGGGCAAACGCGCGCCGATGGGCGCGACGGCAGCCGAGCTGGCCGACCTGGTCGTGGTCACCGACGACAACCCGCGCGGCGAGGACCCGGCGTCGATTCGTCGGGAAATCCTGGCCGGGGCCGTCGAAAGCGGTTGTGCGGCAGACATTGTCGAGATCGCCGATCGGCGGGACGCGATCAGGCACGCGGTGGCCTGGGCGGGCCCGAACGACGTGGTGCTGATCGCGGGCAAGGGCCACGAGACCGGTCAGCGCGCCGGCGGGCACACCCGCCCCTTCGATGACCGGGTCGAGTTGGCGCAGGCGCTGCGCGAGGCCATGGGGCCTCGAAAGGTGAAGCGATGATCGAACTCACCGTCGCCCAGATCGCCGAGATCGTCGGCGGCACGCTGGCCGACATCTCCCCGAAGGACGCCGCGGACCGCCGCGTCACCGGGACGGTGGAATTCGACTCGCGCGCAGTCGGACCCGGCGGGCTGTTCCTGGCACTGCCGGGCGCGCGCTCCGACGGCCACGACCACGCGGCCTCGGCGTTCGCCGCGGGCGCGGTGGCGGTGCTGGCCGCCCGGCCGGTGGGGGTTCCCGCCGTCGTCGTCGTCCCTCAGGGCGCGTCGGGATCGCGGGCCGGGGTGCTCGAGCACGACCCCGACGGGTCCGGCGCGGCGGTCCTGGCGGCGTTGGCCAAGCTGGCCACCGCGGTGGCCGAAGAGCTGGTGGCGGGCGGGCTGCGGATCATCGGGATCACCGGATCCTCGGGGAAGACCTCGACCAAGGACCTGGTGGCCGCCGTGCTGGAACCGCTGGGCGACGTGATCGCCCCGCCCGGGTCGTTCAACAACGAGCTCGGCCACCCGTGGACGGTGCTGCGCGCGACGCGCGACACCGACTACTTGGTGCTCGAGATGTCGGCACGCCACCCCGGCAACATCGCCGCGCTGGCCGACATCGCCTCGCCGGCGATCGGGGTGGTCCTCAACGTCGGCACCGCGCACCTGGGTGAATTCGGCTCGCGCGAGGCCATCGCGCAAACGAAATCCGAACTGCCACAATCTGTTCCGGCCTCCGGAGTGGTGATCCTCAACGCCGACGATCCGGTCGTGGCGGCCATGGCCGGCGTGACCGCGGCCCGGGTGGTGCGGGTCAGCCGCGCCGAGAACACCAGCGCCGGCCCCAGCGACCTGTGGGCCGGGCCGGTGTCGCTCGACGAGTTGGCCAGGCCATGCTTCACGCTGCACCACCGCGACGCCGCCGGGACCAGGCAGGCGCAGGTGCGGCTCGGCGTCTACGGCGACCACCAGGTCACCAACGCGTTGTGCGCCGCCGCGGTCGCGCTGGAATGCGGCGCCGGCGTCGAGCAGGTGGCGGCCGCGCTCGCCGGGGCCGGTCCGGTGTCGCGGCACCGGATGCACGTCGCCACCCGCGCCGACGGCGTCACCGTGATCGACGACGCCTACAACGCCAACCCCGATTCGATGCGCGCCGGGCTGCAGGCGCTGGCCTGGATCGCCCACGGTGGCGGGGACCGCCCGACGGAAAAGCGCAGGAGCTGGGCGGTGTTGGGGGAGATGGCCGAACTCGGCGAGGACGCGATCGCCGAGCACGATCGCATCGGCCGGCTGGCCGTGCGCTTAGATGTGTCTCGACTCGTTGTCGTGGGAACTGGGAGGTCGATGAGCGCCATGCACCACGGAGCGGTCATGGAGGGTTCGTGGGGCTCGGCCGATAAGGGTGCCGTCAACGTGGCCGACAGCGACGCCGCGCTGGCGTTGCTGCGGGCCGAGTTGCAACCCGGCGACGTCGTGCTGGTCAAGGCCTCGAACGCGGCCGGCCTGGGCGCGCTGGCCGACGCCCTCGCATCAGAGGGCGGCGAAGCCGGACGAAGCGGATCGTCACCATCGAGCGGCGGCGGGGCCCGTCCATGAGGCAGATCCTCGTCGCCGTCGCCGTCGCGCTGACCGTGTCGATCCTGTTGACCCCGGCGCTGATCCGGCTGTTCACCCGCCAGGGGTTCGGCCACCACACCCGCGAGGACGGTCCGCCGACCCACCACGCCAAGCGCGGCACGCCGTCGATGGGCGGCGTCGCCATCGTGGCCGGCATCTGGGCCGGCTACCTGGGAACGCACCTGGCCGGGCTGGCGTTCAACGGCGAGGGCGTCTCCGCGTCGGGACTGCTGGTCCTCGGCCTGGCCACCGTCCTTGGCGGCGTCGGCTTCCTCGACGACCTGATCAAGATCCGCCGGTCGCGCAACCTCGGGCTGAACAAGACCGCCAAGACGGTCGGCCAGATCACCGCCGCGGTCATCTTCGGGGTGTTGGTGCTGGGATTCCACAACGCCAATGGCCTGACACCGGGCAGCCCCAATCTGTCCTACGTGCGTGAAATTGCCACCGTCACACTGACTCCGGCGTTGTTCGTGCTGTTCTGCGTGATCATCGTCAGTTCGTGGTCCAACGCGGTCAACTTCACCGACGGCCTCGACGGGCTCGCCGCGGGCACCATGGCGATGGTCACCGCCGCCTACGTGCTGATCACCTTCTGGCAGTACCGCAACGCGTGTGTCACCGCGCCCGGGCTGGGCTGCTACAACGTGCGCGACCCGCTGGACCTGGCGATCGTCGCCGCCGCCACCGCCGGCGCCTGCATCGGCTTTTTGTGGTGGAACGCCGCGCCCGCCAAGATCTTCATGGGCGACACCGGCTCGCTGGCGTTGGGCGGCATCATCGCGGGCATCTCGGTCACCAGCCGCACCGAAATCCTTGCGGTGGTGCTGGGTTCGCTGTTCGTCGCCGAGGCCGGCTCGGTGGTGCTGCAGATCCTGACGTTTCGCACCACCGGGCGCCGGGTGTTCCGGATGGCGCCCTTCCACCACCACTTCGAGCTGGCCGGCTGGGCCGAAACCACGGTCATCATCCGTTTCTGGTTGCTCACCGCGATCGCCTGCGGCCTGGGCGTGGCCCTTTTCTACGGTGAGTGGCTGGCCGCGATCGGTGCCTGATGAGCGGTCTTGACCCCTTGGTGCCGGGCGGCTCGGTGCTGGTGGCCGGCGGCGGGGTGACGGGCAAGGCGGTGCTGGCGGCGCTGACCCGTTTCGGCGCGGTGCCGACCCTGTGCGACGACGACCCGGCCACCCTGCGGGGCTACGCCGACGCGGGGGTGGCGACCGCGCCGACGGCGACGGCCGCCGAGCAGATGTCCCGCTACGCCCTGGTCGTGACGAGCCCCGGGTTCTCGCCGGCCACGCCGCTGATGCGCGCCGCGGCCGCTGCGGGCGTGCCCGTCTGGGGTGATGTGGAACTGGCCTGGCGGCTGGACGCCGCGGGCCACTATGGCACGCCGCGCCGCTGGCTGGTGGTGACCGGGACGAACGGCAAGACGACGACGACGTCGATGCTGCACGCCATGCTGACCGCCGCGGGACGCGCAAACCTGTTGTGCGGCAACATCGGCAGCCCGGTGCTCGACGTGCTGGACCAGCCCGCCGAGCTGCTGGCCGTCGAGTTGTCCAGCTTCCAGCTGCACTGGGCGCCCTCGCTGCGGCCCGAGGGCGGCGCGGTGCTCAACATCGCCGAGGACCACCTGGACTGGCACGGCACCCTGGCCGACTACGCCGCGGCCAAGGCGCGGGTGCTCGATGGCCGGGTGGCGGTCGTCGGGCTGGACGACGCCCGGGCCGCGGCCCTGCTGGCCACTGCGCAGGCCCCCGTGCGCACCGGGTTTCGGTTGGGCGAGCCGGGCCCGGGGGAGCTCGGCGTGCGCGACGGGCACCTGATCGACCGGGCCTTCGCCGACGACCTGGCGCTGGCGCCCGTCGACTCGATACCGGTGCCCGGTCCCGTCGGCGTGCTCGACGCGCTCGCCGCCGCCGCGCTGGCGCGCAGCGTCGGGGTGCCGGCCGAGGCGATCGCGTCCGCGCTCGCGACCTTCCGGGTGGGTCGGCACCGCGCCGAGGTCGTGGCCGTCGCCGACGGCATCACCTACGTCGACGACTCCAAGGCCACCAACCCCCACGCCGCCGAGGCGTCCGTGCTGGCCTACCCCCGGGTCGTCTGGATCGCCGGCGGCCTGCTGAAGGGCGCCTCGGTCGACGCCGAGGTCGCCAGGATCGCGTCGCGGCTGGTCGGCGCCGTGCTCATCGGCCGAGATCGGCAAGAGGTTGCAGAGGCGTTATCGCGACACGCGCCGGATGTCCCCGTCCTGCACGTTGTGACAGGCGAGGATGCTGGTATGGATGCGACTGCTGTGGTTTTTGGTGCAGATGTGACAGAAGTGAAACATTTGGGCGGGGATCTCGGCACTGCGGTCATGAGCGCGGCGGTGGCCGCGGCCCGTGGCCTGGCCGCGCCCGGCGACACGGTCCTGCTGGCACCGGCGGGCGCATCGTTCGACCAGTTCGCCGGTTACGCCGACCGCGGCGACGCGTTCGCGGCCGCCGTGCGCGCGGCGATCCGGTAGGGCGGGCGTGGGTAACGCACTGACCCGGCTGCTGGGCCGGGGTAAAGCGACCAGCGGGACCGCGAGCGAGCCGGAACCGGCGGGGGACGCCGACCCCTCGGCGGAGGTCACCGACACGGCCCCGGACGACGCCGTCGCAGCGGACAAGCCCGCCAAGGCCCCGAAGGCCCCCAAGCCGAAAAAGGACAAGGCCGACGGCGGCTCGCCCAACCGGTTCGGCGCCTGGCTTAGCCGTCCCATGACCTCGTTTCACCTGATCATCGCGATCGCCGGCCTGCTGACGACGCTCGGCCTGATCATGGTGCTCTCGGCATCGGGCGTGCGGTCCTACGACGCCGACGGGTCGGCCTGGATCATCTTCGCCAAGCAGGTCCTGTGGACGGTGATCGGGCTCGTCGCCTGCTACATCTCGTTGCGGATGTCGGTGCGCTTCCTGCGTCGCGTCGCCTTCACCGGCTACGTCGTCACGGTGATCCTGCTGGTCTTGGTGCTCGTTCCCGGCATCGGCAACCTGGCCAACGGGTCCCGCAAGTGGTTCGTGGTCGCGGGCTTTTCCATGCAGCCCTCCGAGCTGGCCAAAATCGCCTTCGCCATCTGGGGCGCGCACATGCTGGCCGCCCGCCGCCTCGAGCGTGCCAGCCTGCGCGAACTGCTGATCCCGCTGGTGCCGGCGGCGGTGATCGCGCTGGCGCTGATCGTCGCGCAGCCCGACCTCGGGCAGACCGTGTCGCTGGGCATCATCCTGCTGGCCCTGCTGTGGTACGCCGGCCTGCCGCTGCGGGTCTTCGCCACCTCGCTGATGGCGGTCTTCATGGCCGGCGCGATCCTGGCGATGTCGGCCGGCTACCGGTCCGACCGGGTGCGGTCTTGGATCAACCCCGAGAACGACCCGCAGGACACCGGCTACCAGGCCCGGCAGGCGAAGTTCGCGCTGGCCCACGGCGGCATCTTCGGCGACGGCCTGGGCCAGGGCACCGCCAAATGGAACTACCTGCCCAACGCCCACAACGACTTCATCTTCGCGATCATCGGCGAGGAGCTCGGATTCATCGGCGCGTTCGGGCTGCTGGTCCTGTTCGGGCTGTTCGCCTACACCGGGATGCGGATCGCCCGCCGGTCGGCCGACCCGTTCCTGCGGCTGCTGACCGCCACCACGACGATGTGGGTGTTGGGTCAGGCGTTCATCAACATCGGCTACGTGATCGGGATCCTGCCGGTGACGGGCATTCAGCTTCCCCTCATCTCGGCCGGTGGAACATCTACCGCGGCAACGCTTTTCATGATCGGGATCATGGCCAACGCGGCACGTCACGAGCCCGAGGCGGTGGCCGCGCTGCGGGCCGGCCGCGACGACAAGGTGAACCGGCTCCTGCGGCTGCCGCTGCCCGAGCCCTATTCGCCGACGCGCCTGGAGGCGTTCCGCGACCGCAAGCGGACCCGCCCGCAACCGGCCGGGGCGCCGCGCAAGGGCGCCGGGTCGCCCGGGCGCAAAGCGCCCCGCAGCGGCGAGGCGCCGCTGCGCCCGGCGCCCCCACGAGCGACCGGCCGACCGGTGCGTCAGTCTGCGGGTAGCGCCCGCTCCCGGGCGAGGCATCATGGATCTGGCCAGCGCTATGCGACCCTGGGAGCCAATCAGGCCGCCGGCCGGCGCCAGCAACGGCGCACACGCGCATTGGAAGGTCAGCGTTACGGGTGAACGACACGGTCAACGAGCCGACCGGCGGGCGGGGGGCAGACCCTCTGCCCGCCGGTGCCGCGTTGTCGGCTTTTCGGCCCCTCTCGGTCGTGCTGGCCGGCGGCGGAACCGCCGGCCACGTCGAGCCGGCGATGGCCGTCGCCGACGCGCTGAGCGCCCTCGATCCGCAGGTCAGAATCACCGCGTTGGGCACCGCCCGGGGTCTGGAGACCCGGCTGGTGCCCGAGCGCGGCTATGACCTCGAACTGATCACGCCGGTGCCGCTGCCACGCAAACCCAGCGGTGACCTGGCCCGGCTGCCCTCGCGGGTGTGGCGGGCCGTCCGGGAAACCCGCGCCGTGCTGAGGGCGGTCGATGCCGACGTGGTGATCGGTTTCGGTGGGTACGTGGCCCTCCCGGCGTATCTGGCCGCGCGCGGAGTGTCGTCGCGCAAGCCGCGGGTCCCGGTAGTGATCCACGAAGCCAATGCCAGCGCCGGGCTGGCCAACCGGGTCGGCGCCCGCAGCGCCGTGCGGGTGCTCTCCGCGGTGGCCGATTGCGGGTTGCCGCGCGCCGAGGTCGTCGGGGTGCCCGTGCGCGAGGCCATCACCTCGCTGGACCGCGCGGCGCTGCGCGCCGAAGCGCGCCGCCACTTCGGATTCGCGGCCGACGCGCGGGTGTTGCTGGTGTTCGGCGGCTCGCAGGGGGCGGCCTCGCTGAACCGGGCGGTCTCCGCGGCGGCCGCCGAGCTGGCCGCCGCGGGCGTGGCCGTCTTGCATGCGCACGGCCCCAAGAACACGCTCGACCTGCGCGAACCCCAGCCGGGCGACCCGCCGTACGTGGCGGTTCCGTACCTCGACCGGATGGACCTCGCCTATTCGGCCGCCGACCTGGTGATCTGCCGGTCCGGTGCGATGACCGTCGCCGAGGTCTCTGCGGTGGGCCTGCCGGCCATGTACGTGCCCCTCCCGATCGGCAACGGCGAGCAGCGGCTCAACGCCCTGCCGGTGGTCAACGCCGGCGGCGGCATGATCGTCGCCGACCCCGACCTGACGCCCCAGCTGGTCGCCCGCGAAGTGGCGGAGCTGATGGGCGACCCGCCGCGGCTGGCGGCGATGACGACGGCCGCGGCTCGCGTGGGACATCCGGATGCGGCGCGCCAGGTCGCCCAGGCGGCGCTGGACATCGCCAGGAAGGCGCAGCGAGGCCGGTCGCCGGCCGGAGGAAACCCATGACCACCGAGCAGTTGCCCCCGGAGCTGCAGCGGGTGCACATGGTCGGCATCGGGGGAGCCGGGATGTCGGGCATCGCCCGCATCCTGCTCGACCGCGGTGGGCTGGTCTCCGGCTCGGATGCCAAGGAGTCGCGCGGCATCCACGCGCTGCGGGCCCGCGGCGCGCAGATCAAAATCGGGCACGACGCGTCCTCGCTGGATCTGCTGCCCGGCGGTGCGACCGCGGTCATCACCACGCATGCCGCCATCCCGAAAACCAACCCCGAGCTCGTCGAGGCCCGACGGCGCGGCATCCCGGTCATCCTGCGGCCGGCCGTGCTGGCCAAGCTGATGGACGGTCGCACCACGCTGATGGTCACCGGCACGCACGGCAAGACGACCACCACGTCGATGCTGATCGTGGCGCTGCAGCACTGTGGGCGCGACCCATCGTTCGCGGTCGGTGGCGAGATGGGCGAGGCCGGGACGAATGCCCACCACGGCAGCGGCGACTGCTTCGTCGCCGAGGCCGACGAAAGCGACGGGTCGTTGCTCGAGTACACGCCCAACGTCGCGGTGGTCACCAACATCGAGACCGATCACCTGGACTTCTACGGCAGCGCCGACGCCTACGTCGACGTGTTCGACGCGTTCGTCGACCGGCTCGCGCCCGGCGGCGCGCTGGTGGTCTGCGTCGATGACCCCGGGGCGGCGGCGCTGGCCCGGCGCACGGCCGAACTGGGAATTCGGGTCCTGCGCTACGGCTCGGCGAGCCCGCCGTCCGGTGAACCCATGGCCGCCACCTTGTTGTCGTGGCAGCAGCAGGGCACCGAAGCGGTCGCCCAGATCCAGCTGGCTCCCGACCTGGACCCCGAGCAACACCCGCGGGTGATGCGGCTGTCGGTACCCGGACGCCACATGGCGCTCAACGCGATGGGAGCGCTGTTGGCGGCCGTCGAGATCGGTGCCCCGGTCGACGCGGTGCTCGACGGGCTGGCCGGCTTCGAGGGGGTGCGCCGCCGATTCGAGCTGGTCGGTACCGCGGGCAATGGCCAGGCGGTGCGCGTGTTCGACGACTATGCCCACCACCCCACCGAGATCGTCGCCACGCTCGCGGCGGTCCGAACCCTGCTCGAGCACAGCGGTGACGGCCGCAGCATCGCGGTGTTCCAGCCCCATTTATATTCGCGGACAAAGGCTTTCGCCGAGGAGTTCGGTCACGCGCTGGACGGCGCGGACGAGGTCTTCGTTCTCGATGTCTACGGCGCGCGCGAACAACCGCTGGCCGGGGTCAGCGGCGCCAGCGTCGCCGAGCACGTCAGCGTTCCGGTGCGCTACCTTCCGAACTTCTCCGCCGCCGCCGAGCAGGTGGCCGCGGTCGCCGGGCCCGGCGATGTCATCGTCACCATGGGGGCCGGCGACGTGACCCTGCTGGGGCCCGAGATCGTCATGGCGCTGCGGATGCGAGCCAACCGCGGCGCGCCCGGAGCGCTGCGATGACCCAGCCGACCCCCGACCCGACCGGGGCCACCCCGGGTGTCGTCGGAGACCCGGCCGACAACCCGGCCCCGGACGACTCCGCCACCCAACCGCTTTTCACCGGCACGGACACCGACCAGACAGAACCCGATGCAGATCCCGGTCCGGCGGAGGTCGAGGGACCGCGGCGGCGCGCCCGCCGGGAACGCGCCGAACGCCGCGCCGCCCAGGCCCGCGCCACCGCCATCGAAGAGGCACGCCGCGAGGCCAAGCGCAGGGCCACCGGACGGCCGGTGCACGAGCCCAAACCCGCTGCGCGCGGCGTTGTCCGAGGGCTCAAGATGCTGTTGGTCACCATATTGCTGGTGATCGTCGGCATCGGGCTGGCGCTGCTCCTCTATTTCACGCCGGCGATGTCGGCCCGCAACATCGTCGTCGTCGGCACCGGCGTGGTGACCCGCGAAGAGGTCCTGGACGCGGCGCAGGTGCGGCTCGGAACCCCGCTGCTGCAGATCAACACCAGCCAGGTGGCCGACCGGGTGGCGGCGATCCGCCGAGTGGCCAGCGCGCGCGTGCAGCGCCAGTATCCGTCCGCGCTGCGGATCACCATCGTCGAGCGAGTCCCGGTGGCGGTCAAGGACTTTCCCGATGGGCCACACCTGTTCGACCGGGACGGCGTCGACTTCGCGACCGGGCCGCCACCGCCCGCGCTGCCCTACCTCGACGTCGCCGATCCGGGTCCGAACGACCCGGCCACCAAGGCCGCCCTGCAGGTGCTCACCGCGCTGCGTCCCGAGGTCTCCGACCAGGTCGGCCGGATCGCGGCGCCCTCGGTGGCTTCGATCACGTTGACGCTCGGCGACGGCCGGGTGGTGATCTGGGGGACCACCGATCGCACCGACGAGAAGGCCGAGAAGCTGTCCGCGCTGTTGACCCAGCCCGGCAAGACCTACGACGTGTCCAGCCCGGACCTGCCGACGGTCAAGTAGCGATCTTCGTCACGTCACACGTGCCGCGGCACCGCCGAACAGCACGCACGCCCGCTAGCCGCGGAAAAATGACCAAAATTTGCGGGACGCGCGTCGGCGCGCCTGCGGGGTTAGCGCGCGCCGTGCCCATACCGTTCTGGTTGCGCGGAACTACTTGACATAACTCTAACTCTATGGTTGAGGTTGAGGGTTTGCCAGGGAGGACCGCCACCGTCCGGAGGAGCCCACCACCGGGAGAGCCAAGCCCATCAGGGAGGAAGACGAATGATGACCCCCCCGCACAACTACCTGGCCGTGATCAAGGTCGTGGGTATCGGTGGCGGCGGCGTCAACGCCGTCAACCGAATGATCGAACAGGGCCTCAAAGGCGTCGAGTTCATCGCGATCAACACCGACGCGCAGGCGCTGTTGATGAGCGATGCCGACGTCAAACTCGACGTGGGCCGCGACTCCACCCGCGGCCTCGGCGCCGGGGCGGACCCGGAGGTCGGGCGCAGGGCCGCCGAGGACGCCAAGGACGAGATCGAAGAGCTGCTGCGCGGGGCGGACATGGTGTTCGTCACCGCCGGTGAGGGCGGCGGGACCGGCACCGGTGGGGCTCCCGTCGTCGCCAGCATCGCCCGCAAGCTGGGTGCGCTGACCGTCGGTGTGGTCACCCGGCCGTTCTCGTTCGAGGGCAAGCGACGCGGCAACCAGGCCGAAAGCGGGATCGCGGCGCTGCGGGAGAGCTGCGACACCCTGATCGTGATCCCCAACGACCGGCTGCTGCAGATGGGTGACGCCGCGGTGTCGCTCATGGACGCCTTCCGCAGCGCCGACGAGGTGCTGCTCAACGGTGTCCAGGGCATCACCGACCTGATCACCACACCGGGTCTGATTAATGTCGACTTCGCCGACGTCAAGGGCATCATGTCCGGCGCCGGCACCGCCCTGATGGGCATCGGCTCGGCGCGCGGCGAGGGCCGCTCGCTCAAAGCCGCCGAGATCGCCATCAACTCGCCGCTGCTGGAGGCGTCGATGGAGGGCGCGCAGGGCGTGCTGATGTCGATCGCCGGTGGCAGCGACCTGGGGTTGTTCGAGATCAACGAGGCGGCCTCGCTGGTGCAGGACGCCGCGCACCAGGACGCCAACATCATCTTCGGTACCGTTATCGACGACTCGCTGGGCGACGAGGTGCGCGTCACCGTCATCGCGGCGGGCTTCGACGCCACCGGCCCCGGCCGCAAACCGGTCATCGGCGGCTCTGCCGACAAGGAAGAAAAGGTCGGCGCGCACCGCATCGAGTCGGCGAAGGCCGGCAAGCTCACCTCGACGTTGTTCGAACCGGTCGACGCGGTCAGCGTGCCGGTGCACACGAACGGATCGACCTTGAATATCGGCGGCGACGACGATGACGTCGATGTGCCGCCGTTCATGCGCCGCTGAGGTCTCAATTTGCTTGCCAGTGCGCGACAAACCGGCCTCGAAACTTAGTGGGCCCGACGTCGATGCAGCCTGGCGGGCAACAGCTTACGGATACTGGTCACGTGAGTGTGCGCATCCGGAGGGTGACCACCACCCGCGCCGGTGGTGTCTCGAAGCCACCCTTCGACACCTTCAATCTCGGTGACCACGTCGGCGATGACCCGGCCGCGGTCGCCGAGAATCGCGGCCGGCTGGCGACCGCCGTCGGCCTGCGGGCCGGCCGGGTGGTGTGGATGAACCAGGTCCACGGCGATCGGGTCGAGGTGGTCGACGCCCCGCGCGAGGCCGCCGTCGACGACACGGATGCGCTGGTGACCCGCACGGCGCGACTGGCGCTGGCGGTGGTGACCGCCGACTGCGTTCCGGTGTTGATGGCCGATGCGCGCGCCGGTGTGGCCGCGGCGGTGCACGCCGGCCGGGTCGGGGCCCAGCGCGGGGTGGTGGCGCGCACGGTGGAGGCGATGGTCGAACTGGGTGCGCAGCCCGAGGACATCTCGGCCCTGCTGGGTCCGGCGGTCAGCGGCCACAACTACGAGGTGCCGGCGGCGATGGCCGACGAGGTCGAAGCCGCGCTGCCGGGCAGCCGTACCACCACCGGCGCTGGAACCCCCGGGCTCGACCTGCGGGCCGGAATCGCTTGCCAGCTCAAGGGTTTGGGCGTCACGGCGATCGACATCGATCCGCGGTGCACGGTGGCCGACCCGACGTTGTTCAGCCATCGGCGGGGCGCGCCCACCGGCCGGCTGGCCTCGCTGGTCTGGATGGAGTGACCGCGATGGCGGTGGACATATCCAATGGGGGAGACCGCGAATCGGAATTGACCCACGCATTGGCGGCGGTGCGCTCCCGCCTTGCCGCGGCGGCAGAAGCGGCGGGCCGCAATGTCGCGGAAATCGAAGTTTTACCGGTTACCAAATTCTTTCCAGCAACGGACGTCGTGACTTTGTCCCGATTGGGTTGCCGGGCCGTCGGCGAATCGCGGGACCAGGAAGCGACGGCAAAAGTGGCCGAAGTCACCCGGCTCCTGGCGGCTCCCGAACGGGCCCACGTGGGAAATCCGCGCTGGCACATGGTGGGTCACATCCAGCGGAACAAGGCCCGGTCGGTGGCCGGCTGGGCCCACACCGCCCACTCGGTCGACAGCGCCCACCTGGTGTCCGCGCTCGACCAGGGGGTGGGGGCGGCGCTGGCCGAGGGCCGCCGCACCGGTCCGATGCGGATCTATGTACAGGTCAGCCTCGACGGCGACGAGTCCCGCGGCGGCGTGGACATCTCCCGGCCGGGGGCCGTCGACCAGATGTGTGCGCAGGTCGAGGAGTCGACCAACCTGGATCTGGCCGGATTGATGGCCATCCCGCCGCTCGACTCCGATCCCGACGAGGCCTTTGACCGGCTGCAATCCGAACATCGGCGGGTGCTCGAGTCGCACCGGAACGCGGTCGGGCTGTCCGCCGGCATGTCCAACGACTTCGAAATCGCCGTCAAACACGGATCCACATGTGTGCGTGTCGGTACCGCTCTATTGGGCCGCCGGAGGTTACCGTCACCGTAAGTAGTCACTGCAGTAACAGTTTTATCACTAACACCAGGAATCCCAGGGGCTAGAAGGGTCAACGCAATGAGCACACTGCACAAAGTCAAGGCCTATTTCGGTATGGCCCCAATGGACGACTACGAGGACGAGTATTACGACGACCGCGCGCCGTCCCGCGGTTTCCCGCGCCCCCGATTTGACGAGTCCTTCCAGGGCTACGGCCGCTACGACCAAGACGACTACGACGACCCGCGCCGCGAACCCGCCGACTACCCGCCGCCCGCCGGCTATCGCGGCGGCTACGCGGACGAGCCCCGCTACGGCGCCGTCCACCCCCGCGAGTTCGACCGGGGCGAGAGGGCCGGCGGCCCGCGCTTCGGGTCGTGGTTGCGCAACTCCACCCGCGGTGCGCTCGCGATGGACCCCCGTCGGATGGCGATGATGTTCGAAGAGGGCCACCCGCTGTCGAAGATCACGACGTTGCGGCCCAAGGACTACAGCGAGGCCCGCACGATCGGCGAGCGTTTCCGCGACGGCACCCCGGTCATCATGGACCTGGTGTCGATGGACAACGCCGACGCCAAGCGGCTGGTCGACTTCGCCGCCGGGCTGGCCTTCGCGCTGCGCGGCTCCTTCGACAAGGTGGCGACCAAGGTGTTCCTGCTGTCGCCCGCCGACGTCGACGTCTCCCCGGAGGAGCGTCGCCGGATCGCCGAAACCGGTTTCTACGCATACCAATAGACGATCGGCGTCGGCTCGTCTCGAAGAGCCGACTGCAGCCGCGAACGGTTGAGCGACTCCCGGGGCCACGTCAGATGGGGCCCGTAACCCCGAGTCGGTAGGCTGACAGGCGCCGCGCACGCCCGCGGCGCTTGGCATCTCATCGATAAGGTCGGGGCACTTCAGTTGGTGTTGTTCTTTCAGATCCTTGGGTTTGCGCTGTTCATCTTCTGGCTGCTGCTCATCGCTCGGGTCGTCGTTGAGTTCATCCGCTCGTTCAGCCGGGACTGGCATCCCACCGGGATCACCGTGGTGGTGCTCGAGATCATCATGTCGATCACCGATCCGCCCGTGAAACTGCTTCGCCGGTTGATCCCCCAACTCACCATCGGGGCGGTCCGCTTCGACCTGTCGATCATGGTGCTGTTGCTGGTCGCGTTCATCGGGATGCAGCTGGCGTTCGGCGCCGCCGCGTGACCCGATTCCGACCCGCGGACTTCAGCCGCCGTTCCGGCCCGGAGACGGTTCGGACACGTTTTAGTGTCGGTGTGGTTCCCGCGATTTAAAATTTCTAAGGTTTCGGATTTTATTGGCCTCAATGTTTGAAATTGGCTCTTATTTATTGGGCTAATCAGCAACCGTCGCGCCTGGTGTGACAGGATGGACGGCAGTTGCACTACGGCTACCACTGCGTTCTACACTTTCCAGAACGTTCGACAGGAACTTGAGGGGACGAAACAATGCCGCTTACACCAGCCGACGTCCACAATGTGGCGTTCAGTAAGCCACCGATCGGCAAGCGGGGCTACAACGAAGACGAGGTGGATGCCTTCCTCGATCTGGTGGAAGCCGAGCTGACGCGACTCATCGAAGAGAACAGCGATCTGCGGCAACGGATTGAAGAGCTGGACCAGGAGCTGGCGTCGGGCGGCGGCGCCGCCGCGCCGGCCGCGGCCGCCGCGCCCACGCAGGCGATCCCCGTCCGCGAGCCCGAGCCGGAGCCGGTGAAGGCCGCGGCCGCGCCGGCCGCCGCGGTCAACAACGAGGAACAGGCCATGAAGGCCGCTCGGGTGCTGAGCCTGGCCCAAGACACCGCCGACCGGCTCACCACCACCGCGCAGGCCGAGTCGGAGAAGATGCTGTCCGACGCCCGCGCCAACGCCGACCAGATTCTCAGCGAGGCCCGCAGCACCGCCGAGACCACGGTCACCGAGGCCCGCCAGCGCGCCGACGCCATGTTGGCGGACGCGCAGACCCGTTCGGAAACCCAGTTGCGCCAGGCCCAGGAGAAGGCCGACGCCCTGCAGGCCGATGCCGAACGCAAGCATTCCGAGATCATGGGCACCATCAACCAGCAGCGCACCGTTCTGGAAGGCCGCCTCGAACAGCTCCGCACCTTCGAGCGCGAATACCGCACCCGGCTCAAGACCTACCTGGAGTCTCAGCTCGAGGAACTCGGCCAGCGCGGGTCGGCGGCCCCCGTGGACTCTAGCGCGGACGCCGGCGGGTTCGACCAATTCAACCGGGGCAACAACTAGCCTTTCAGCTGTGCCGGACGCTCGCCGAGCTTCGGGGTTGGCACACTAGGTCTTGAACACCGCAGTCCCGCTCGTCGCCTGGAGGATGCCCGATGCTCGTCATTGCGCTGGTATTGGCCCTGATCGGGCTCGTCGCGCTGGTGTTCGCGGTCGTCACGAGCAACGAGCTGGTCGCCTGGGTGTGCATCGCCGCCAGCGTGGTGGGCGTGGTGTTGTTGATCCTCGATGCTCTGCGGGAGCGTCAGCAGCGCGAGCCCGTGGGTGATGAGGATCAAGATGCGGGCCAGGATCTAGAAGAGGCCCCTGCCGACGAGGACGACTACGTCGACTATCCCGAGGAAGTTGCCGCCGAGGACGAGCCGGGGGCGGCCGCCGAGGCGACGGAGCCGACGGAGGAATCCGGCGTCGCGGCCGAGGGCCGCAGCGACGAGCCCGCCAAGTAACGTTCGGCGCGCTCAGCCGGTCGGCATGGCGAGCAGTTCGCGCACCTCGTCGTCGCTGACCTGATGAAAGTCGTCGTAGACCTGCCCGACCGCCTCGAATCCGGGCGGTGACGTCACGCACACCACGTCATCGGCCTCCCGCGCGAGGTCACGGCAGGTCGACTCCGGCCCCACCGGAACCGCGACGACGATCGATTTCGGTCCCGCGGCGCGCACCGCGCGCACGGCGGCCAGCATGCTGGCGCCCGTGGCGATCCCGTCGTCGGCCAGGATCACGACCCGGTCGCGCAGGTCGGCGATCGGCCGGTCGCCCCTGTAGGCGTGTTCGCGCCGGAGCAGTTCGGACGTCTCGCTGTCGATCGCCTGGCGCACCTGCTCGTCGGTGACGCGCAAGCTGGCCACGACATCGTCGTTCATCACCAAGCCGCCGCCGCTGGCCAGGGCGCCCATCGCCAGCTCGGACCAGTCCGGCACCCCCAGCTTGCGCACCAGGAACACATCCAGCGGGGCCCGTAGGGCGGCGGCGATCTCCCAGGCCACCGGCACGCCCCCGCGCGCCAGCCCGAACACCAGCACGTCGTCGCGGCCGGCGTAGGAAATCAGCTCCTCGGCCACCGCGCGACCGGCCTCGCGGCGGTCACGAAAAATGCGTGTCGCCGTTCGCCGGAGAAAGCCGTCCCGTCGGTTCATGGGTCGCATACCAGCCTACGTGGGAAAGCCTACGCGCGGGCCGGTGTTCTGGATCGCCGCTCGGCCGGCTGGCCCGCGCAAGCGCAATGAGGTTGCGCGGCAAGGCGATTGGACGCCGCAACGATGTTGGTTCGAGCAACGCCGTCGGCGCACGGGAGGGCCGCAGCATGGGTGTGATTCGCGGCTTCGCCGCTCAACACGCTCCGTCGGCCCAGAGGTGAATGCCAGCATCCACTTCGCTCGCCTCAGTCGCGTGTCCGAGGGGGAGTTGAACCCCCGCAGACTTCCCAGGTCAGGGGACGTAAAACTAGCTTTAGCTGCTGAAACACATGACTGTGGTTCACGCGAGCTATCCCGGATTCAGGGGATTTTGTGTCCAAAGCGTTTCCAGGCTCGCCGGGGAGAAGCGTGCTTCCCCAGGGGGTCGGCGGCGATGTCTGTGCGGATACCGACAGATGTCGCCCCTCGACATTTGTGCTATTCGCGACATATGTGCGACTTCCCTTGCAGCCCATGATAGTTCAGGATTTATGCGGTTAACTTCACTGCATGACGACCGCTATCAGCATCCCGACCGACCCCTGAATCCGCCGCGCTCGACCTCCTGGCCCGGGCCGCGGAAGACGCGACCGGAAGCACCGCGTTTCGCGCCGTGCTGCAAGACCTCGCGGGCGCTCTCCACGTCGAGGACGCGCTGTCCGGCCTTGTCTGGGTGGACGCTCGACATGTCGCCGCTGCGGTGTCGTCGACGTCTGCACGGCGGCGGTACCCAGTGGAATCGCTGCGTTGTCGTGCTGCCGCGGTGCGCACCGTGCCACTCGGCGACGACCTGGTTGCGGCCATCGCCGCTGTCGGCGTCGCCGGCTACCTGTTCCCCGGCGACGAAGACGGTCACCTGTCGCCGCGGTGGGCCGGCAAGCTAATGACCGGCGCGTTGCTCGACCATTGACTGCTCACACGCTGCGGCACCGATTCGCGACGAGGCGTACCGCGGATCCCGCAACCTACGGGCGGTGCAAGACGCTGCTCGGACATTCCAACCACGCGACGACGCAGCGGCATACCGCCGTCGACGATGACGAGATGCGGGCCGCGGCTTTGTCGGCGACGAGCGTCGAATAATCCGCCGCGGGTCGCCAACCGCGAATATCCGGTGTTATGGGTGTTAGTGAGGCTAGTCGGACTATATGGCCTGAGCTGGGTTTCTACATTTGTTCTATAACCACACTATAGGTGCGCTATACCTTTCCTATAGGTTTGCTAAATCAACCCAGAATCAAACCGACATCAACCAGCAGTCCAGTTATAGTCAACCTATAGAGCAACTCTAATCAGCGGTAATAGCCGTTGCAGACCGGACGAGGTCGAGTATTCCGGACCCGTGTCACCGAATCCAGAGTGTTTGCCAGATTTGCGCGGCTGGTGTACCTTGGCCGGTGTCCATATGGAAGCGCAACGAAAGGACGGTGGGAGATGACTACGGTCACCACCGAAATGTACGAAACTCGATTCGAAATCAGCTCTGGGAACGGCGGCAACGGCGCATGGAAGCACCAGACGACTGTTGGTCCACAGTCGGAGGCGGCGGCTCGCAAGTTCTACGACGAGGCCGTCGCCAATCCGCTCATGAGGAACATCGAGTTGGCTCGCGTGCGTGACGGCGAGGTGATCGCGCGGCACGCGTAAGTCCCACATTCGGCCCCCGGTGTGCCGCGGCCACGACCCGCGGCAGAAGGGGAGCGTTGGAGGGACCGCACGCGCAGTGCATCGAGCCGCGGCGCGCCGTCACGGTCGACGTCGGTCCCCTCCGACTAAAATCGAGATTCAGCCCCTTGGCTCGGTTGGTCGCGGCGCGCCGGTGTCGAGGAACACCCCGCCAGCCCCCGCCGCCGGAAAGTCACCACCCCATGCCGTCACTCATGGACTCCGACCCCAAGAAGTGGGTCATGGCCGGGCATACCCGTGCCAAGCATCAGATCTTGACCAGCTATCTGAGCGCGTGGTTTCCGATCATCTCGAAGTACCGCGGCAGGGTGCTGTACATCGACGGATTCGCGGGCCGCGGCCGCTACGACGACGGAAGTGAAGGCTCTCCGCAGCTTGCGCTGCGCACCCTCATCGAACATCCGATCCTCGCACAACGGCCGAACACCGAGTTCCTCTTCATGTACATCGAGAAGGACAAGAACAACGCCGCGGCACTGGAGGCCGAGCTTCAACAGATCGAGGACTCAGGTGCCATTCCCCAGAACGTGATGTGGGGTGTGGTCAACGGGTCGTTCGACGATGAAATGCAGCAGATGTGCGAGCGACTGCGGGAGCAAGGCAAGAACCGCGCACCCACGTTCGCCTTCATTGATCCCTTCGGATACACGCGCTTTCCCATGGACCTGCTCGTCGAGCTTGCGCAAAGTCCTGCCACCGAACTGTTCATCAACTTCATGGTGGGTTTCGTGCAACGGTTCGTAGAGCGCGAAGGTCAGGAAGATGCCATCGCGAAGCTGTACGGAAGAGAAGTAGCTGAGGTACTGAAAGGTGTTGTCGGAGAAGAGAAAAGGATCGAGCAACTCGTCGAGGTGTACATGCACACCCTGCGAGAGAAGACAGGCTTGCAGTACCTTCAGAAATTCTTCATGCTCAACAAGACAGGCAATGTCTCGTACGCGATGATCCACGCAACTGGTCATCCTCTGGGCCTGAAGAAGATGAAGGGCGCCATGTGGGACGCCGATCCCTCTGGCAGGTACCGGTTTTCAGACCGCATGGATGGCGAGGACGTCCTGTTCGTCGCCGAGGCGGACCTCACACCGCTCAAGCGGGTGATCAGCGCACAGTTCCGCGGGCGCCAAGGTGTCAACGGTGCTGAAGTGCGGGAGTGGACGGAACTAGAAACTCCCTTCCGGGAGAAGCACGCGACCACCGTGCTGAAGGAGTTCGAGGCGACCGGCGTTATCGCGGTGCACCGAGAGAAAAAGGTCCACCAATTCGGGCCGAAGGTTACGTTCGACTTCCTATAGCCCGACGGCGAGCGGCATCTCGTCCCACAGCAGACCGTCCAGTTCTCTGCCGAGAGCCTTCGGCGTCCGGCCGCCCCACTGTTTGAAGAAGAACGCGACGCCCGCATCCTGGCACGCGTCGCGGATCCCGCGCACCCACTCGCCGTCGACGCGACGATGGTTCGGACCTGACTCGCCACCGGCGATCACCCAATCGATCCCGTCGAGGTTCAATCCGTCGAGCGCCCCGATCAGCGGCTCGCACGATAGGAATCGGACCGCCGCGGGGACGTCGCGCAGATGGTCGACACGCGGCAGGGCATCGGCATTCTCCACCGAGACGCCCATCCACAGATTGCTTGGCCAGTCGAGGGTTTCGCCGAGGCGACGCAGCCGCAGACTGCGCTTCGTCAGCACCTGATAGGTGTGCTGCGGCGTATCACGGCACACGTCGAATACGTCTCGGATGAAGCTCACCGGCACACGGGCGTGAAACAGATCAGACATCGAGTTGACGAACACCACGCGGGGCTGCCGCCAGCGCCGCGGCTCATCGAGCGCCTGGGGGTGAATGGTGATGCCGAAACCCGGTCCAGACGTCCGTGGATCACCGTCAGCCTGATACTTCGCAGACCCCATCGCCTTCAACCGCTTCGCCAACGTCATGGCGTAGCAGTGGTCGCAGCCCGCGGAGATTCTGTCGCAGCCGGTGACCGGATTCCAGGTGGCCTCGGTCCATTCGATCGCCGACTTGCTTGCCATCTCCTTGCACTCCCGTCACGTCCTTCGCTCGAACGTTTGTTCGAAACCTTAATCTTTGATAGTAGGCTACCCGGATCCCGTAGCGATAGTTTCCAGGTCAGACGAGTTCGTGTCGTTCGTCGACGATCGCCTAATGCCTACGGCAAGCACATCGAACCCAAGTGGGCTGCGGTCCCGGTCGGCAAGGTGGACAGTCTCGATGTGAAGGCGTGGGCCGCGTCGATGACTCGGGACGGGTCGAGCGCCACCGTCGTGAACCGCGCGATCGGCATCCTGGCCGGCGTGCTCGACGATGCCGTTGAGCACCGGGCGTTGGCGATCAATCCGGCCCGCCGGTTCAAGCGCGGCGAGAAGCCCAAGATGGCGCCGAAGCGTCACGTCTATCTCACCGAGGCGGACGTGTGCCGGCTGGCGGAAGAGTCCGGCAGCTATGCCGATCTGGTGCTGACGCTGGCGTTCACCGGCCTGCGGTGGGGCGAGGCGATCACGCTCACCGTCGCGGACGTCGAGTTCCTCAAGCGCCGCATTTCGGTTCACCGCAACGCCGTTCAGGTCGGGCAAGAGTTCGAGGTCGGCCAAACGAAGGGCGAGGAGAACCGCATGGTTCCGGTGGCGGCGTCGGTGCTGTCCCGGCTGGCCGTGCGGTGCGAGGGCTGCTCGGCCGACGATCTGCTGTTCCCAGCGCGCAGCGGCGGGTACTTGAAGCGTCCCAGCTACGACACGACGGGATGGTTCAACCGGGCGGTCGAGCGCGCGGAAGTGCAGACGATCACGCCGCACGATCTGCGGCATACGTGCGCGAGCTTGGCTGTCAGTTCGGGGGCGAATGTCCTTGCGGTGTCGCGAATGCTGGGCCACAAGGATCCGAGCGTGACGCTGCGGATCTACGCCGATCTGTTCGACAGCGACCTCGATGCGGTGGCCGTGAATCTGGACGCGAAAATCGCGGAGAGTGTCCAAAGTGTGTCCAAAGCGCCCGTCGACCGGCGCCGTAAACGCCGCATATCTGCCGTCTAGCTGCGCCGATGCACTGTCATGATGTTGTGTCCGAGGGGGGACTTGAACCCCCACGCCCATTAGTAGGGCACTAGCACCTCAAGCTAGCGCGTCTGCCATTCCGCCACTCGGACAAGGCCAAACCAGCATGGGTTGGCAGCTAAGGCTATCGGATTGCCCGCCGCGAACCAATCCAGCTCCCTGGGACGCGTCGGCGCTCGGCATCGAGCCGTTCGGCCGTGGCAATGGTAGGAAAGGGGGTTGTGACCATTCAGAGCGGGGCGACCGAGGAGCCGACCAAGCCGAGCGACGACGTGGTCGAGGTGGTCAGCAAGCTGATCCGGTTCGACACCACCAACACCGGCGAACCGGAGACCACGAAGGGCGAGGCCGACTGCGCGCAGTGGGTCGCCGAACAGCTCGCCGAGGTCGGCTATCCGCCGCAGTACGTCGAATCCGGCGCCCCGGGCCGCGGCAACGTCTTCGTCCGCCTGCCGGGCGCCGACCCCTCGCGGGGCGGGCTGCTGATCCACGGGCATCTCGACGTGGTGCCGGCCGAGCCGACCGAGTGGAGCGTGCACCCGTTCTCCGGCGCGATCAAAGACGGCTTCGTGTGGGGCCGCGGCGCGATCGACATGAAGGACATGGTCGGCATGATGATCGTGGTGGCCCGGCAGTTGAAGCGGGACAACATCGTGCCCCCGCGCGACCTGGTCTTCGCGTTCATCGCCGACGAAGAGCACGGCGGGACCTACGGGGCGCAGTGGCTGGTCGACCACCGGCCGGATCTGTTCGACGGGGTCACCGAGGCGATCGGCGAGGTGGGCGGGTTCTCGCTGACCGTGCCGCGGCGCGACGGGGGCGAACGTCGGCTCTACCTGATCGAGACGGCCGAGAAGGGGCTGTCGTGGATGAGGCTCACCGCCCGCGGCCCGGCCGGCCACGGCTCGATGGTGCACGACCAGAACGCCGTCACCGCCGTCGCCGAGGCCGTCGCCCGCCTGGGCCGCCACCAGTTCCCGCTGGTGCTGACCGACACTGTCGCGCAGTTCCTCGCGGCCGTCAGCGAGGAGACCGGCCTCACCTTCGACACGGACTCGGGTGACCTGCGGGGAGCGGTCGAGAAGCTGGGCCCGATGGCCCGCATGCTCAAGGCCGTGCTGCACGACACCGCGAACCCCACCATGCTCAAGGCCGGGTACAAGGCCAACGTCGTCCCGGCGATCGCCGAGGCGGTGGTGGACTGCCGGATCCTCCCCGGGCGCAAGGAGGCGTTCGAGGCCGAAATCGACGAGCTGATCGGGCCCGACGTGACCCGCGAGTGGATCAAGGACTTCTCGTCCTACGAGACCAGCTTCGACGGTGACCTGGTCGATGCGATGAACGACGCCGTGCTGGCGCTCGACCCGGACGCGCGGACGGTGCCGTATATGCTCTCCGGTGGTACAGACGCGAAATCCTTCGCGCGCTTGGGTATTCGCTGTTTCGGTTTCAGCCCGCTGCGGTTGCCGCCGGATCTGGATTTCACCGCCCTGTTCCACGGCGTCGATGAACGGGTACCCATCGACGCGTTGCGGTTCGGCACCGACGTGCTGACCCACTTCCTGACCCACTGCTAGTTGACGAACGCAAGCCGATCATCCGAGAGGACCGCCATGAGCACTGCGCCCGACCCGTACGCATCGCTGCCGAAGCTGCCGACGTTCACGTTGACCTCGCAATCGGTCACCGACGGTCAGCCCCTGGCCAAGCCCCAGGTCAGCGGGATCATGGGCGCCGGTGGTGAGGACGTCAGCCCCCAGCTGAGCTGGTCGGGGTTCCCGGACGCGACGCGTAGCTTCGCCGTCACCGTGTATGACCCCGACGCGCCGACGGCCTCCGGGTTCTGGCACTGGGCGGTGGCCAACCTGCCGGCCGACGTCACCGAGCTGGCCGAGGGCGTCGGCGACGGCAGCGACCTGCCCGGCGACGCGCTGACGCTGGTCAACGACGCCGGGCTGCGCCGCTACCTCGGCGCCGCGCCGCCGGCCGGGCACGGCCCGCACCGCTACTACATCGCCGTGCACGCCGTGGACACCGACAAGCTGGATCTGCCCGAGGACGCCAGCCCGGCCTTCCTCGGTTTCAACCTGTTCCAGCACGCCATCGCGCGCGCCGTCATCCACGCCACCTACGAACAGAGGTAGGGCGGTTCTTACCCGCGAGACTGTAACCACCGACGGCTGCACTCGCGGAATGCGTTGGCGGTTACAGTCTCGCGCGGCTCAACGCCGCGCCGCCGAGCCGACCGCATCACTGAGCGAGGCGAATCCGTTCTCGCGCAGCCGTTGTGCGATGCCGTCGTGAATCTGCTTGGCCCACAAGCCTCCTCCGTAGATGAAGCCGGTGTAGCCCTGCAACAGCGAGGCGCCCGCGGTGATCCGTTCCCAGGCGTCTTGAGCGGTCTCGATGCCGCCCACGCTGATCAGCACCAGGCGGTCGCCCACCCGGCCGTGGAGCCGGCGCAGTACCTCGAGGGCGCGGCGCGCCACCGGCGGCCCGGAGATGCCGCCGGCGCCCAGCGCCTCGACCCCCGGCGTTGTCAGGCCGTCGCGCGACACCGTGGTGTTGGTGGCGACGATGCCTGCCAGGCCCAGTTCGACGGCCAGATCCGCGATGGTGTCGACGTCGGAATCGGAGAGGTCCGGTGCGATCTTCACCAGCACCGGTGTGGTGGTCTCGGCGAGGACGGCCGCCAGGATGGGCCGCAGCGACTCGACCGCCTGCAGGTCACGCAGACCGGGGGTGTTCGGCGAGCTGACGTTGACCACCAGGTAGGAGGCCAGCGGGCCGACTAGCCGGGCGCTCGCGCGGTAGTCGTCGACGGCCTGATCGGTCGGCGTCGCCTTGGTTTTGCCGATGTTGACCCCGATCGGCACCTCCGGGCGCTGGCGGGCGAGGCGCATCGCCAGCGCGCCGGCGCCGAGGTTGTTGAAGCCCATCCGATTGAGCAGGGCCCGGTCGGCGGGCAGGCGGAACATGCGCGGGGCCGGGTTGCCGGGCTGCGGGTGGGCGGTGACGGTCCCGACCTCGGCATGGCCGAAGCCGAGCGCGCCCCAGGTGAGCACGCCCAGGCCGTCCTTGTCGAAACCGGCCGCCAGGCCCAGCGGCCCGGGGAACCGCACCCCGAACACGGTGCTGGCCAGCACCGGATCGCTCGGGGCCAGCAGCCGGCGCAACAACCGCCGCGCCCGGGCGACGGCCGTGACGCCGCGCAGGAGGCCGAACACCAGCGTGTGAATGCGCTCGGGCGGGATGACGAAAAACAGCTGGCGCAGTAGGCCGTACAACCGGTGGCCGCCCCCGCGTGGTCGGGCGGGCGTCACAGTTCCGGCTGGTCGGGCCGCCGCCCCTCGATGGCAGCGCTATCCAGACGAGTTTTCTTGCGGCGCAACAACACTCGTCTGCTTCCATCGGTGTAGAGCCGCACCCTGGTCAACTCCCAGCCGCGGTATTCGGCCTCGATGGACAAGCGGGTCGACGCGCTGACCCGGGTCACTTCGGGGGGCAGGCGCAGCGGCGCCCATTCGTATTCGTCGGACATTTCGGTGTCCCAGTCCGCGGGCAGGCGGCTGCGCCGCGCCGCGGTCAACGCGTACCCGCCGCGTGGTCGATGACCTGAACTCCCGCACCGGATCCCGACACCACGTACAAGGTGTCCGACGCTTCGTCGAAGGCCAGCGAGTTGGGTTGCTGCACGGTCGGGTAACGCACCTTTTCGACGGGAATTCCGGTGGACAGGTCGTAACCAATGACGATATTGGAAACGGTCGCCGAAACCCAGGCTAACGCGCGGGAACCCGCCAGCCCGTAGGGCGCCTGCGGAACCGGATAGGCCTGCCGCAGGATCAGCGGGTCCACGCCGTACACCAGCAGCTGGCCGCCGCGGGTGTCGGCGACCAAAACGCGGCCCAGCGCATCGGCGGCCATGGTGGTGGCGCCCTTGCCGGCGCGCAGCGCCTGCTGGACGTGGCCGTCGGCATCGATCGTCGTCACCGACGTCTGCCCGCGGTCCAGGACTATCGTCGTATTTCCTTGTGTGGCAAGCCAATCGACGCGCGCGAAGATTTTGTTGCGATTGGCGACGCTCGCACTGCTCACCGCGCCCGGTGCCGGGGAAGCGAGGGTGTAGACGGCGCCATCGGCGCTGCCCAACACCAGCCTGCCGTCGGCGCGCCGGGCCACGGCGGTGAACTCGATCTGGGACGCTTCGCTGACACTCACCTGCGCCGTGCGGCCGCTGGACAACTCGACCGCGAAGTAGCCGCCGCGCGCGGCGAGGTAGACGGTTCCGCGGCCGTCATCGGTCAGCGCGGTGGCCGGTCCCGGCAGGTCGACGACGCGTGGCGGGGCCTGCGGGTCACCGAAAACGCTGAGGCTGGCGGGCGCCGCGGGGTCGGCGCCCGGCGCCAGGACCGCCAGCTGATGGGTGCCGGCATCGAACACGGCCGCCGCGGCGTGGCCGGCCAGCGGGCGCACCGCGCCAGCCGGCGGCCGCGACGTCGGCGGCGACACGGCCGGCAGCGCGGGTTCGATGGTGCGCGGCGCGGCGGCAAGCGGATTCGACGAACACCCGACCGCTGCACCGAGCAAAACCGCAAGGCTCAACAAACCGCGTTGAACTGCTAGCTTGTGGCGGCCCGGTCGTGACAGCAATTGCTTTCCCTCGTGGTGCTTCGGTGGAACACAAATTCTAAGGAACGCGGTCGCGCCCAACAGGCCATGCTGCCCGCGCCTGGCCGTACCGGCGAGGTATCGTCGGCTCATGGCCGTCACCGCTGACCGTCATATGACGCAGAAAGAGTTTGCTGTCGAAGACATGTCGACAGGTATTTTCGCTAGCGGATACGGACAAGTCGGTGATGGGCGAAGTTTTTCGTTCCACATTGAGAGCGGATCGCTGGTCGTCGAGGTTTACCGGCCACGCCTGGCCGGGCCTGTTCCGCAGGCCGACGAGGTGGTCGCCACCGCAGTCCGCGGTCTCGTCGATATCGACGTCACCGACGAGCGCAGCCTGAGTGCGGCGGTGCGCGACTCGGTGGCGCACGCGGAGCCGGTATCCCGCTGATCGAGTCCGGTCCTCGGGCCGCGCACGGGGTAGCGTCGTGGTCGACATGACCGTCATTCTGTTGCGACACGGCCGATCCAGTTCGAATACCGCGGGCATTCTCGCGGGTCGTTCGGAGGGCGTCGACCTCGACGACAAGGGCAGTGAACAAGCCGCCGGGCTGATCGACCGGATCGGTGATCTGCCGATCTGGGCGTTGATCACCTCGCCGCTGTTGCGCTGCCGTCGCACCCTCGAGCCACTGGCCGACGCGTTGTGTCTCGCGCCGCTCGTCGAAGAGCGGCTCGCCGAAGTGGACTACGGAGAATGGACCGGCCGCAAGATCGGCGAGCTGGTGAGCGAGCCGTTGTGGAAGGTCGTTCAGGCCCATCCCAGCGCGGCGGTCTTTCCCGGTGGCGAGGGCCTGGCGCAGGTGCAGGCGCGGGCGGTGGCCGCCGTCCGCGAGCACGACCGCCGGCTGGCTTCCGAACACGGTGGCGACGCGCTGTGGGTCGCTTGCACTCACGGTGATGTGATCAAGGCGGTCATCGCCGACGCCTACGGCATCCACCTGGACGGGTTCCAGCGCGTCACCGCCGACCCGGCATCGGTGAGTGTGATCCGGTACACCGAACTGCGCCCGTTTGTGTTGCACGTCAACCACACCGGCGCGCGGCTGTCCGCCGCACTGCGGGCGGGGCCGCCCCCGAAGGAAGAGCCAAAGGCCGAAACGGACGGGCAGTCCAACGGCGAGCCGCAGGCATCACCGGCCACCGGTGTGCCGTCCAGCGACGCCGTGGTCGGCGGTTCGACGGATTAATTCGGCTGCCACCACTATCGGATCGCACGGCGACGGCAACAGCCGGTATTTTGGAGGTGCCATGTCCCGCGCAATTCACGTCTTCCGCACCCCCGACCGCTTCGTGGCCGGGACCGTTGGCCAGCCCGGCAATCGCACGTTCTACATCCAAGCGGTGCACGACGCCCGGGTGGTGTCGGTGATCTTGGAGAAGCAGCAGGTGGCCGTGCTGGCCGAACGCATCGGCGCGCTGTTGCTCGAGGTGAATCGCAGGTTCGGCACACCGGTTCCGCCGGAGCCCGCCGAGGTCGAGGACCTCAAGCCGTTGATCACGCCCGTGGACGCCGAGTTCCGGGTGGGGACCATGGGCCTGGGCTGGGATTCGGAGGCCCAGACCGTGGTGGTCGAGCTGCTGGCCGTCACCGACGCCGAGTTCGATGCGTCGGTGGTGCTCGATGACACCGAAGAGGGTCCCGACGCGGTGCGGGTGTTCTTGACGCCGGAGTCGGCGCGGCAGTTCGCCACCCGCTCCAACCGCGTGATCTCAGCGGGGCGTCCGCCGTGCCCGTTGTGCGACGAGCCGTTGGACCCGGAGGGACATATCTGCGCACGCGCCAACGGCTATCGGCGCAACGCGCTGCTCGGGTCTGACGATGACCCCGAGATATGACGACCATGAGGTGTTGCGGCACGGCGAGCTGACGGTCATCGGACGGATCCGCTCGGCCAGCAACGCCACCTTTCTGTGCGAATCCACGCTCGACGAGCGCGCGGTGCATTGCGTCTACAAGCCGATCGCCGGCGAGGCGCCGCTGTGGGACTTTCCGGACGGAACGTTGGCCGGCCGCGAGCGGGGTGCGTACCTGGTGTCGGTGCAATTGGGCTGGAACATCGTGCCCTACACGATCATTCGCCACGGGCCGGCCGGCCCGGGCATGTTGCAGCAGTGGGTGCAGCAGCCCGGCGACACGGTGGACACCGATCCGCGGCCGGGCCCGGATCTGGTCGACCTGTTTCCCGCCGGCAAGGCCCAGCCCGGCTACCTACCGGTGCTGCGCGCCCACGACTACGCCGGCGACGAGGTCGTATTGATGCACGCCGACGACATCCGCTTGTGGCGGATGGCCGTGTTCGACGTGCTGGTCAACAACGCCGACCGCAAGGGCGGCCACGTCCTGCGCGACCTCGACGGCCACATCTTCGGGGTCGACCACGGCGTGTGCCTGCACGTGGAGAACAAACTGCGGACGGTGCTGTGGGGGTGGGCCGGCAAGCCGATCGACGGTCAAACGTGTAAGGCCGTCGCCGGCCTGGCCGAGGCCCTCACCGGCTCGTTCGGGGACGAACTGGCCGAGCACATCACGTCCGCGGAGGTCGCGGCGCTGCGCATGCGCGCACACGCGCTGCTGGACAATCCGGTGATGCCCGGACCCAATCGGCATCGCCCGATTCCGTGGCCGGCTTTCTAGCGGCGATCGCAAGCGCGGCGTGGCGTCGGCGATACTGAATCGGTGAGCCGTGCCCCCGACGACGAGTCGGACGAGATGACCGATGCCGCGCTGGCCGCCGATCTCGCGGCCGAAGCGGGGGAGTTGTTGCTCAAAGTCCGCGACGAGGTCGGGTTCGGCTATCCGTGGGCGCTGGGCGACGCGGGTGACAGCCTGGCGAACGACCTGATCCTGCGGCGGCTGCGCGTCGAGCGGCCCGGCGACGCGGTGCTGAGCGAGGAGGCCTACGACGACGGGGCCCGGCTGCAGCACGACCGGGTGTGGATCATCGACCCGCTGGACGGCACCCGCGAGTTCTCCACGCCGGGCCGCGACGACTGGGCGGTCCACGTTGCGCTGTGGCAGCGTCCCAGCGACGGTCGGCGCGAGATCACCGACGCGGCGGTGTCGTTGCCCGCCCGCGGCAACGTCGTCTACCGCAGCGACACCGTGACCGCCGGCGCCGCGCGCGTCGGCGTCACGGACACCATTCGCATTGCCGTCAGCGCCACCCGCCCGCCGGCGGTCCTGCACCGGATGCGGCAGGCGCTGCCCATTCAACCCGTCGCGATCGGCTCGGCGGGCGCCAAAGCGATGGCCATCATCGACGGCGACGTCGACGCCTACGTGCACGCCGGCGGCCAGTGGGAGTGGGACTCGGCCGCCCCGGCCGGGGTGGTGATGGCCGCCGGGATGCACGCCTCGCGGCTCGATGGGTCGCCGATGCGCTACAACCAGCTCGACCCGTACCTGCCCGACTTCGTGATGTGCCGCGCCGAGCTGGCACCGATCCTGCTGGGCGCCATTCGCGACGCGTGGCGCTAAGGGCGATTCCGGGCCGCATCGTCCTCGCGCTTAGGCTGATTGCCATGCAGTCGTGGTCTTCCCCACAGGTTCCCGCGGTGCCGGGACGCGGCCCGGAGCTTCGGCTGTATGACACCTCTGACCGGCAGGTGCGTCCCGTGGCGGCCGGATCGACCGCCACGATGTATGTCTGCGGCATCACTCCGTATGACGCGACCCACCTCGGCCACGCCGCAACCTATCTGGCATTCGATCTCGTCTACCGCCAGTGGCTGGATCTGGGCCACGACGTCCACTACGTCCAAAACGTCACCGACGTCGACGACCCGCTGCTGGAGCGGGCCGAGCGCGACGGCATCGACTGGCGCGAGCTGGCCGAGCGCGAGGTGTCGCTGTTCCGCGAGGACATGGCGGCGCTGCGCATGCTGGCGCCCCGGGACTACGTCGGGGCCACCGAGGCGATCGCCGAGGTCGTCGAGTTGGTCGAGAAGATGCTGGCGTCCGGGGCGGCGTATGTCGTCGAGGGCGACTACCCGGACATCTACTACCGCGCCGACGCCACGCCCCAGTTCGGCTACGAGTCGGGCTACGACCGCGACACCATGCTGCGTCTGTTCTCCGAGCGCGGCGGTGACCCGCAGCGGGCCGGTAAGACCGATCAGCTCGACGCGTTGCTGTGGCGGGCGGCGCGCCCCGGGGAGCCCAGCTGGCCATCGCCGTTCGGCGACGGCCGGCCCGGCTGGCACGTCGAGTGCGCCGCGATCGCGCTCAGCCGCATCGGCAGCGGCCTGGACATTCAGGGCGGGGGCAGCGACCTGATCTTCCCGCATCACGAATTCACCGCCGCGCACGCCGAATGTGTCCGCGGCGAAAGGAGATTCGCGCGCCACTACGTGCACGCCGGGATGATCGGCTGGGACGGACACAAGATGTCCAAGAGCCGCGGCAACCTGGTGCTGGTGTCGACGTTGCGCGCCCAAGGCGTCGAGCCCGCGGCCATCCGGCTGGGGCTGCTGGCCGGGCATTACCGCGGCGATCGCTATTGGAGCGAACAGGTGCTCGAGGAGGCCGTCGCGCGGCTGCAGCGCTGGCGCACCGCGACCGCGCTTCCGGCCGGCCCGGACGCCGCCGATGTGATTGCGCGGGTGCGCCAATATCTGGCCGACGACCTCGACACCCCTAAAGCACTTGCCGCACTTGATGGTTGGACAACCGATGCGCTCGAATACGGTGGCCACGACACCGAGGCGCCTCGACTGGTGGCGACTGCGATCGACGCGCTGCTGGGAGTGGCCCTGTAACTGCAGGGTCGGCGCGGCCGAAATCCATCGCAAGAATTTTCCCTCGCGCTATGGCCGCCGGCGTGGATGACAGGGTGCGACGACGGTCATCGCCGCGAAACATGATGCTGCCCATTCGGCTGTTTACGCATCCGCATATTTGTTTGCCACAACCGCATTGCCGGGCGGCGGGGCGCGCTATGAAACACCTGTTTAACCAGCGGTAAAATTGGACAGGCGTCGAATTTGCGGCTCGTATTTGAGGTTTGCTGTATTGCCCAGGTGGGGATATATTTGTGGATGAATACTGGGTTATCAACTCGGGTCTGCCAGCGGAAGACGCGTCGACGTGGCCCAGAAGTGGCGCGGAGGAACGATGCACGAAAAATCAGCTCCGGCAGAGGGTTCGGGGTGGAACTTCGTAACACACGCCACCATCGGCGACGTCGAAACATGCCTGTGGCACCGCCAGGGCAGCAACGAGTTCGGCTGGCGGCCAGTTGAGAAGCGTTGGGGCGCAGTCGGAAAGGTCACACAAAAGCCAGTAACCGATTTCATCAAAATCTTGATGCCGCAAACAGAAGCACCGGACCCGTTGCCGCTTATTGCGAACGATTTATAAATCAGGCGCCGGCTCCGGCGTTCTAGATGCGCCGCACGGTACGTTGGCGATCATGAGATCGCTGCGGGACCAAGTCGTCTTCATCACCGGCGGTGCGCGGGGCATCGGGGCCGAGGTCGCCCGCCGGCTGGCCGCCAAAGGCGCCAAACTCGTCCTGACCGATCTCAACGAAGCGGAACTGAAGGCGCTCGCGGCCGAGCTCGGCGAAGACCGGGTCCTGACCGCGGTCGCCGACGTGCGCGACCTGCCCGCCATGCAGGCCGCCGCCACCCGCGCCGTCGAGCGATTCGGCGGCATCGACGTGGTGCTGGCCAACGCCGGAATCATGAGCTACGGGTCGGTGGCCCAGGTCGACCCCGACGCCTTCAAGCGG
Organism: Mycobacterium sp. NTMscope_MAC_269; assembly: GCF_976985695.1. Taxonomy (NCBI): domain Bacteria; kingdom Bacillati; phylum Actinomycetota; class Actinomycetes; order Mycobacteriales; family Mycobacteriaceae; genus Mycobacterium; species Mycobacterium sp. NTMscope_MAC_269. The sequence goes on along the minus strand of NZ_OZ335668.1, from coordinate 2,062,040 downwards.
GTGCTCGACATCAACGTTCTCGGCGTCTTTCACACCGTGCGCGCCACCCTGCCCGCGGTGATCGAGCGCCGCGGCTACGTGCTGATCGTCTCGTCGCTGGCCGCGTACACGGCGGCTCCCGGCCTCGCGCCCTACAACGCCTCCAAGGCCGGTGTCGAGATGTTCGCCAATGCGCTGCGGTTGGAGATGGCCGGCCACGGCGTGAGCGTCGGCTCGGCGCACATGTCCTGGATCAACACCGCGCTGGTCCGCGATACCCAGACCGACCTGTCCGCGTTCAACCAGCTGCTGGCCAGCTTCCCATGGCCGATGAACAAGACGACGACCGTCGACAAATGCGCGGCCGCCTTCGTCAAGGGCATCGAGCGCCGCCGCACCCGCATTTACCGGCCCGGCTGGGTGGCCCTGCTCCGCTGGGTCAAGCCGGTGCTGTCCACCCCGGTCGGCGAATTCCCCCTGCACAAACCCGCCGCCGAGCTATTGCCCCAACTCGACGCCCAGGTCGCCGCGCTCGGCCGCTCCACGAGCGCCTATAACCAAGACCTCGGCAAGTCCTAGCCGGTCTGGTCCGCGCGCTGCGACGCGAGGGCCGCCACCCGGTGGCGCACCAGGAACCAGCCGGCGCCCAGCGCCGGGATGACGACCACGACCGTGCCGATGGTCCAGGTGCCGGTCTGTTTGTCGAAGGCCATCATGACCAGGACGCCGGCCAGAAACGCCAGGGTCAGATAACCCGAATACGGCGCCCAGGGCATGCGAAATTGCGGTCGTTGCAAAAGCCCGGCCTTGGCCAGCCGGTAGGCGCGCAGCTGACACAGCACGATGGTCGCCCACGACGCGATGACGCCCGGCGCCACGATGTTGAGCACGATCTCGAAGGCTTCTCCGGGATTGACCGCATTCAGGGCGATGCCGAACAGGCAGATAGCGGCCGCCATCGTGATACCGACGTAGGGCACCCCGTTCTTGGACATCCGGGTCGCGAACCTGGGGGCGCTGCCGCTCGAGGCCATCGAGTGCATGATGCGGCCGGTGGAATACAGCCCCGCGTTCAGGCTCGACAGGGCGGCGGTGAGCACCACCACGTTCATCACGTCACCGGCCCCGTGGAAGCCGATCGTGGAAAAGAAAGTGACAAAAGGACTTTCGGTGGCCTTGTAGGAGGTGTACGGCAGCAGCAACGCCAGCAGCGCGACCGATCCGACGTAAAAGATCGCGATGCGCGCGATCACCGCATTGATCGCGCGCGGCATGACCTTCTCCGGTTCGGCGGTCTCCCCGGCGGCCGTGCCCACCAATTCGACTGCGGCATAGGCGAACACCACACCCGAGGTGGTCAGCAACATCGCGAGCACGCCGGAGGGAAAGAGGCCGCCGTGGTCGGCCAACAGGCTCAGTCCGGTGCTGTGGCCGTCGACCCGATAGCGCCCCGCCAGGAAGACGATTCCCACGACCAGGAAGGCGACGAGCGCGAACACCTTGATCAGCGCCGCCCAGAACTCCAGCTCACCGAACCACTCCACCGAGATCAGGTTCATCGACAGCACGACGACGAGGGCGAGCAGCGCCAACACCCACTGCGGGACCGATTCGAAGGTCGTCCAGCGTCGCAGATACGTGGCGATCGCGGTGGTATCCACGATGGCCGTCATCGACCAGCCCAGGAAATACATCCAGCCGATGGCGTAGGCGGCCTTCTCGCCGAAGAACTCGCGCGCATAGGACACGAACGAGCCCGACGATGGGCGGTGCAGGACAAGCTCGCCCAGCGCTCGCAGGATGAGGAAGACGAAGATTCCGCACACGGCGTACACCAGGAACATCCCGGGGCCGCCCTTGGCCAGCCGGCCGCCCGCGCCCAGGAAGAGCCCAGAGCCGATCGCGCCGCCGATGCCGATCATCTGCACTTGCCGGGCTTTGAGTCCCTTGCGGTAGCCGGTGTCTTCGCCGAAGTCGCCGGCTACTGACGTGGGGTTGCCGTCACCAGGCAACGCGGGCATGAAACGTCCAATCGGTGGGTCGCGAAGCGATGCTTCCGTAGTTGTTCGGTCGCCGGCAAGTTCGGCAGCGCCGTCTTGTGGCGACCCGCTGCGCCCGGCTGCGCCGCGCTTGCGATCGCCACGGCCGCGGCCAGTCAGCGCCCGAAACCGGGGCGGCGGCGCCGCAGATAGCGCTCGAACTCGGCGGCCAGGGCGTCGCCGTCGATCTTGCCCAGCGCGTCGTTCATGTCTACCTCGGCGTCGCCGCGCTGTTCCAGCGACTGCACGTATTCGGCGAGGTCCTCGTCCTCGGCGGTCATCTCGGTGACCGCCTGCTCCCATTCCTCGGCGTCCGTCGGCAGGTCCGCCAGCGGGACCTCGATGTCGAGCACGTCTTCGACGCGGCGCAGCAGGGCCACCGTCGCCTTCGGGTTCGGCGGTTGCGACACGTAGTGCGGCACGGCCGCCCAGAACGTCACCGCCGGGATCCCGGCGGCCACGCAGGCGTCCTGAAACACCCCGGCGATGCCGGTGGGGCCCTCGTAGCGGCTCTCCTCGAGACCGAAGCGCTTGGCCGACTCGGGGGAGTAGGCCGCACCGGACACCGGGACCGGCCGGGTGTGGGGGGTGTCGGCCAGCAGGGCGCCGAGGATCACCACGGTGTCCACGTTGAGCTTGTCGGCGATGGCCACCAATTCCGCGCAGAAGGTGCGCCAGCGCATGTTGGGCTCGACCCCGTGCATCAGCACGACATCGCGGTCACTGCCGGGGGGTCGGCAATGCGAAATCCGCATCGCCGGCCACACCAGCTCGCGCGTCACCCCGTCGACCTGCCGGATCACCGGGCGATTCACCTGGTAGTCGTAGTACGCCTCGTCGTCGATCTCCAAGATCGGGTCCGCTTCCCAGATGGCCTCGAGGTGTTCGAGCGCATCGCTGGCCGCGTCGCCGGCGTCGTTCCAGCCCTCGAACGCGGCCACGACGATGGTCTGGTGCAGTTCGGGCAACGCGGCCTTACCACTAGGCAGGCCAAAGGGAGGGCCGTCGGGCGGGGTCACAGAATTAGCGTACGGCCTCCGGCCCCGATCTTCGGGGCGCGGTGGCCAAGGGATGTCGGCCGATTGGCGCTCAACCGGGAGCTTTGCATAGGACGACTATTCTTATGGCGTGACTGCCGCCGACGAACACCGCCGCGACACTGACATCCCCGGCGGTCGAGACGAAATAGGTTCGGCCGCGATTTCGTTAACCTTGGTAACTATTACGTCGCCGGCAGACTTCACGAGCTGTCGATAGCGTCGATGGGTTGGGCGTCCAAGCGTCGATCGAGTGACGACGTAGACTTTTCTGGTCGAGAGGCGTTGCAACGGATACGGGACTGTGCCGGTATCCGCCACGCTCGGCAGAGTCAAGGACGCCTTCCGCTACGGAAGGAACGTACGTGAACGCCGTTGAAAAGGCCTTTGAGCCCCAGATCCGCCCCGACTGCACCGACGAACTAACGGCTGCTCTGCGCCAGCGGATCATGGTGATCGACGGCGCGATGGGCACGGCGATCCAGCGGGACCGGCCGGACGAGGCCGGCTATCGCGGCGACCGGTTCACCGAATGGCCGACCGCCCTTCAGGGCAACAACGACCTGCTCACCCTGACGCAGCCGCAGATCATCGAGGGCATCCACCGCGAGTACCTCGAGGCGGGCGCCGACATCCTGGAAACCAACACGTTCAACGCGAACGCCATCTCGCTCTCCGACTACGACATGGCGGACCTGGCCTACGAGCTGAACTACGCCGGCGCCGCCCTGGCGCGGGCGGCCGCCGACGAATTCAGCACCCCCGAGAAGCCCCGCTACGTCGCCGGCGCCATCGGCCCGACGACGCGCACCGCATCGATCTCGCCGGACGTCAACGACCCCGGAGCCCGCAACGTCTCCTACGACCAGCTCGTCGCCGCCTACCTGGAATCTGCCAACGGCCTGGTCGACGGCGGTGCCGACCTCCTCATCATCGAGACGATCTTCGACTCACTGAACGCCAAGGCGGCGGTGTTCGCCGTCGAGACCCTGTTCGAGGAGCGCGGACGACGCTGGCCCTTGATCATCTCGGGCACCATCACCGATGCTTCCGGGCGGACGTTGTCCGGTCAGGTCACCGAGGCATTCTGGAACGCGATCAGGCACGCGAAGCCGATCGCGGTGGGCCTCAACTGCGCCCTGGGCGCGCCGGAGATGAGGCCCTACATCGCCGAGATGTCGCGGATCGCGGACACTTTCGTCTCCTGTTACCCGAACGCCGGCCTGCCCAACGCTTTCGGCGAGTACGACGAGACCCCGGAACGTCAGGCCGGCTACATCGCCGACTTCGCCGGGGCCGGCCTGGTCAACATCGTCGGTGGTTGCTGCGGAACCGCGCCGCCGCACATCGCCGAGATCGCCAAGGTCGTCGAGGGCAAGCCGCCGCGTGAGTTGCCGAAGATCGAGGTGGCCACCCGGCTCTCGGGTCTGGAGCCGCTCAACATCACCGACGAGTCCCTGTTCGTGAACATCGGTGAGCGCACCAACATCACCGGCTCCGCCCGGTTCCGCAACCTGATCAAGGCCGAGGACTACGACACCGCGCTGTCGGTCGCTCTGCAGCAGGTCGAGGTCGGTGCGCAGGTCATCGACATCAACATGGACGAGGGCATGATCGACGGCGTTGCCGCGATGGACCGGTTCACCAAGCTGATCGCGGCGGAGCCGGACATCAGCCGCGTCCCGGTGATGATCGACTCCTCCAAGTGGGAGGTCATCGAGGCGGGCCTGAAGAACGTGCAGGGCAAGCCGATCGTCAACTCGATCTCCATGAAGGAGGGCGAGGAGAAGTTCATCCGCGAGGCGCAGCTGTGCCGCAAGTACGGCGCCGCGGTCGTCGTGATGGCCTTCGACGAGCAGGGCCAGGCCGACAACCTGGAGCGCCGCAAACAGATCTGCGGGCGCGCCTACCGGATCCTGACCGAAGAGGTCGGCTTCCCGCCCGAGGACATCATCTTCGACCCGAACTGTTTTGCGCTGGCGACCGGTATCGAGGAGCACGCGACCTACGGGATCGACTTCATCGAGGCCTGCGCCTGGATCAAGGAGAACCTTCCCGGGGTGCACATCTCCGGCGGTATCTCGAACGTGTCGTTCTCGTTCCGGGGCAACAACCCCGTCCGCGAGGCGATCCACGCGGTGTTCCTGTTCCACGCCATCAAGGCCGGCCTGGACATGGGCATCGTCAACGCCGGCGCACTGGTGCCCTACGACTCGATCGACCCCGAGCTGCGGGACCGCATCGAGGACGTCGTCCTGAACCGTCGCGAGGACGCGGCCGAAAGGCTCCTGGAAATCGCCGAACGGTTCAACAGCTCAGAGAAATCCGAGGACCCGGCCGAAGCCGAGTGGCGCAGCCTCCCCGTTCGCGAGCGGATCACGCACGCCCTGGTCAAGGGGATCGACGCGCACGTCGATGACGACACCGAGGAACTGCGGTCCGAGATCGCCGCCGCGGGCGGTCGCCCGATCGAGGTGATCGAGGGCCCGCTGATGGACGGCATGAACGTCGTCGGCGACCTGTTCGGCTCCGGCAAGATGTTCCTGCCCCAGGTCGTGAAGTCGGCCCGGGTGATGAAGAAGGCCGTCGCATACCTGCTGCCGTTCATCGAGGCGGAGAAGGCGGAAAACGGCACGGCTGATTCCAAGGACACCAACGGCACGATCGTGATGGCGACCGTGAAGGGCGACGTTCACGACATCGGCAAGAACATCGTCGGAGTCGTCCTGCAGTGCAACAACTTTGAGGTGATAGACCTCGGTGTGATGGTGCCCGCCGAGAAGATTCTTGCCGCGGCGAACGAGCACGACGCGGACATCATCGGGCTCTCCGGCCTGATCACCCCGTCGTTGGACGAGATGGCCAACTTCGCCGCCGAGATGGAACGCGAGGGGTTGAAGATCCCGCTGCTGATCGGTGGCGCGACCACCTCGCGCGCCCACACGGCCGTGAAGATATCGCCGCGCCGCAGCGGTCCGGTGGTCTGGGTCAAGGACGCGTCCCGCTCGGTGCCGGTCGCCGCGGCGCTGCTCGACGACAAGCAGCGGCCGGGGCTGCTGGAGGCCACCGAGAAGGACTACGCATCGCTGCGCGAACGGCACGCGCAGAAGAACGAGCGGCCGACGTTGCCGCTGGAGAAGGCCCGCGCGAACCGGACGCCGATCGAGTGGGACGGCTACACGCCGCCGGTTCCCGCCCAGGGCCTCGGCGTGCGGGATTTCCACGAATACGACCTCGCCGAGTTGCGCGAGTACATCGACTGGCAGCCGTTTTTCAACGCCTGGGAGATGAAGGGCCGCTTCCCCGACATCCTCAACAACCCGGCCTCGGGCGAGGCGGCCCGCAAGCTGTACGACGACGCCCAGGAGATGCTCGACACCCTGATCAAGGAGAAGTGGCTGACCGCCAACGCGGTGATCGGGTTCTTCCCGGCCAACGCCGTCGGGGACGACGTCGAGGTCTACACCGATGAGACCCGTACCCAGGTGCTGACCAGGTTGCACAACCTGCGCCAGCAGGGCGAGCACCGGGAAGGTATCCCGAACCGGTCGCTGGGGGACTACGTCGCTCCCAAAGACACCGGTCTGGCCGACTACGTCGGCGCCTTCGCCGTCACCGCGGGGCTCGGCAGCGGAGAGAAGATCGCGGAGTTCAAGGCTGCCCTCGACGACTACAGCGCGATCCTGCTGGAGTCGATCGCCGACCGGCTGGCGGAGGCTTTCGCCGAACGGATGCACCAGCGGGTCCGCAAGGAGTTCTGGGGATTCCAGCCGGACGAGCACTTGGACAACGAGGCACTCATCGCCGAGAAGTACCAGGGAATCCGCCCCGCACCGGGCTACCCGGCCTGCCCGGAGCACACCGAGAAGGCGACGCTCTGGAAGTTGCTGGACGTCACGGAGCGGACCGGCATCGAGCTGACCGAGTCGATGGCGATGTGGCCCGGCGCGGCCGTCAGTGGCTGGTATTTCTCGCACCCGCAGTCGCAATACTTCGTGGTCGGCCGGATGGCCCAGGACCAGGTCGCCGACTACGCGAAGCGCAAGGGCTGGACCCTGCGGGAAGCGGAGCGGTGGCTGAGCTCCAACCTCGGCTACAACCCGGAGGACTGAGCCCGACGGGGGTGCAGTCGCTGCACGGCGCCAGCGCAACGAGCAACACAATTGCCCGCGAAGTGCACTTCCTACCGCGGCGCGCGCGCTTGGATGGCGGCGGCCAGCGAGCGTTCGGCGCGCCGGCGTGTGTCGCCGAGGCCCACCACCAAGTTGACCGCCAGCGGGATCATCACGTCTTGCAGCCCCTGGGAGTCGATGAATCCGCTCATTGCCAGCAGCACGAATCCGTGGGTGGCACTGAGGATTTGGGTGGCCGCAGCGGTCGGCTCCTGCGGCCGGATCCGCCCGGCTTCGATGACCCGCTCGACCGCGGCGACGAGCACAGACAACGCGTCGACGCCTTCGGCGAGATCCCACGGCGTGGTCCCATCCGCTAAGGATTTATAGGCGGCACCGAAATCGCTGAGACCGAACAGTAACCGGTACAGCTGCGGGTTTCGCATCGCGAACTCACCGTAGGCCAGTCCGCCGGCGATGAGGTCAGCCATGGGGTCATCGGTGTGGGGCACCGCGCGCGTGTGCTCGGCGAAGCGCGAAAGCCCTTCCCGCAGCACCGCTTCGATGAGGGTGGGCATGCCACCGAAGTGGGTGTACACCGCCATCGTGGACGCGCCGATCTCGTTCGCGACGGTGCGGGCTTGGATCGCCGCCGGCCCGTCTCGCTCGAGCACAGCCAATGCGGCGGCCACGAGGCGGTCTCGGGCGCTCAACGAAGTATCGGTCGAAGACATCATTGACATCTTGCCATAACAAGCGTTATATGGGGCCTGATCAGTAATAACAATCGTTATGGCAACGTGGGCGGGCTGGCCGCCCTCTACCGGAGGACCGAGATGGCTACTACAACACCCATGTACCGACGGCTGATCGCCGGCGCCGGCGGCGCGTCCTTGATCGCTACGCTCTTTCTGCCGTGGGCCTCGGTCGAGGGCATCGACCGCACCGGTTGGGCGTTCAACGCGGTCGCCGCCGCGCTGTTCCTGGCCGCCGGAACGTTCGGAATCCTCACGGCGATCACTGGCGGGCAATTTGGCGCGGGCCGCCCCGATCTGTCGCTCATCGCCGCAACCGACTTGCTCAACACCACCTCGATGTTGTTGCTCGCCTGGTTTATTCCTTTTGATTTCCCCGAGCATGCCACCCGCCAGCCCGGAGTCTTCGGGGCGCTGATCGCATCAGCCGCAACCGCCTTCGCCGTCGCCGACTATCGCCCCCTGCGGGGAGCGCCGTGGTTCCCCCGTATGGAAACCAACGAACCGACCCGCGCCTAGATGCGCAACACGGATGCCAAGGCGGACAGCGGGATATGTGCCTGCACGGTGCCGCCGTCCATGTACCACTGCGGCAGGCCGGGGGAGAAGTTGATCGGGCTGTCGTGGCCCACCGGGTAGTCCGGCATGTAGAGGATCAGCTCGTCGGGAGTCACCGCCCAGGCCTTGTACGCCCCGGAGTAGACCTTGTCCGGCGTCCAGCGGTCCACGACGAACGGATAGGTGCCGGGGTCGTGTGGCGGCGGCGCCTGATCGAGCGCGGTCTGGATAAACGGTTGGGCCAGTGGGGGAATGGCGGTCAACGGATTTGACGTCGTCAGGTCCGCCAGCTGCACCCGCCTTCCGCTTGCCATGTCGAACGTGAAGGTCCGATAGGCGTTGTTGGGCTGGGGGCCGTCGGCGTGATAGTCCTCGTGAAACACCGCGCTGAGCAGGTTGGCGTGCCGGAAGACCTCGAAGTTCTCCTCGCCGAAGCTGTCGGCGGCCATGCTGGAGTTGGCGTTTCGCCAGTTGTTGACCAGGGTGTGCAGGTAGTCGCGGATGACCGGCCCCGCGGTCGGATTGTCGACCAGGTCCCCGGGCACCGCGACCTTGATGTCGCGCACGGCGTTGCGTTCCGAGGTCACCGAGGTGTGGCAATACTGGCCGTCCCAGTTCCCGCCGAGCTCGCCGCAGAACGAGGGGGCCGAGGCGTGCGCGGGGGCGGTGGTGGGAAGCGTTGCGGCGGCGATCAATACGGACGCCGCGATGAGCCGGCGCATCACAGCAGCTGCACTTTGCTCGCCCGCCAGCGGCCGTCGACCTTTTCCATGGTCATCTTGATCCTGCTGCGGTCGATGCGCGGGTCGGGTGCGGCCGTGTTGGTGACGGTCTGGTCGATGAACACCAGCACGACAACCTTGTTCGTGGATTCGGACTGGATGGCCGAGTCCACCACCACGCCGTGCGCGGTCGCTTTGTTGTCGATCAGCAGCTGCCGAAGTTTCACGCTGGATTGGGTGTACATGTCCTTGAACTCGCCGGTCGCGCCGTCGAGAACCTGCCGGAAGTTCTCGTCCACCTTGTTCGAGTCGATGCTCGTCAGCACCTGCGCGTAGGCGATGGCCGCCTGCTGGGCCTGATCGCCGGCCACCTTGACCTGATGGTCTTGCCACTGCCGCCATCCCAGGTACCCCGAAACAGCAAGCGAGGCAACGAGCAACAGGGGCAGGATGCTGCGGCGCAGATACTGTTTCCAAGGTCTTTTGCTGCGCTCGGCCTCGGGACGCTTGCGCGTGAGCAGACCATTCTCGTCGTCTTGCTCCCCGGCCTCCTTGGCCTCGTCGGCGGTGACATCGTCGGTCTCATCGTCGATCTCGTCGGCCGCAACTTCCGCCGATTCGGCGTCCGGCTCCGTTTTGACGGCCTCGGCCTTCGGATTCTTTTGGGAGGTCACGATCACGATCATCTCCTAGGGATCGGCTCGGATAATTCGGTGCCTAGTGCGGCGGTTCGATGGGCAACTGCGGGCCACCGTAGGGGGTGGGAATGGTGAAGCGGCCCTTGGGCGTCGGATCCGTCCGTTGGCCCAGGTTGGCACCCATGGGCGGGCCGGCGGTGTCGTCGCCGCCCGGGCGGGGCGCGTTCTTGGCGCCGCGGATCGAGACCGCGGGGTCGTCGTCGCGGCAGTAGGTGTACATGAACGGCTCGTAGTAGTCGGCGGCCGAGGGCGGGTGCGAGGGTGTCCCGTAGTCGCACACGTAGCGGGGGTAGAGATCGGCGATCGCCCAGACTCCGTTGTCGTGGAACGCGCTCGTCACCGCGTCCAGGACCGACCCCCGGTAGTCCGGGAACAGCGCGTTGAGCGCCGGGACCCGCAGATACAACAGCTGCGACATGGTGGCCATGCTGCCCAGCAACTGCACCATCGTGTCGGAATTGTCGGCGAACAGATTGTCGACGGCGGTAAGCGTGCGCGGCGTCTGCGCGGTCAACCGGCGGTAGCCGGCCTGCATCCTGGCCACGCCGGTCAGCGTATGGTTGAGTTCCGTTGCGGCAGCGCCCAAGCCGGAATTCTTGTCGCTCGCCAGGGTGAGCACGACCCGGCTGGTCTTGATGATGCTGGTGGTTTGGGGCAGCACCGAATCCAGCGTCGAGAGCAGGAACGTGCCGCCGTCGACGATGGCGGTCAGCTTCGCCGGGCCCTCCTTGCTCAGGCTCAGTTCCTTTTTGATCAACTCGATCTTATGGGGGTCCACCTGCGCCAGCAGGCCGTCGGCGTCGCCGAGCAGCCGCGCCAGGCTGACCGGAACGGTGGTGTGGTCCAGCGCGATACGGCTGCCGTCGTGCAGATACGGCCCGGCGTCGGATGCCGCTTCGAAGTTGATGTACTGCTCACCGGCGGGCGAGAGCGCCGAGACGTGTACGACGCTGTTCGCCGGGATCCGCACCTTCGACGTGATGCTGGCGACGGCGTCGACCCCGTTGTCGGTGATCTGTAGCGACTCGACACGGCCGATGCGCACCCCCCGCAGCGCGACGTCCTGATTGGGGAGCAGGCCGCCGGATTCCGCCAATTGCACGGTGACCCGGTATGACGAGGCGAAGGGCTTCACCCGCAGCGCGCCGATGAGCAGGTACGCGGTGGCGACCACCAGGATGAGCACCAATCCGGCGACCGACAGCCAAACCTGTTGGCGGTGGCCCGTGCGCACTGCCCGGACAACGCCATTGGCGACATTGGCGATGGCGCGGATCATGGTTGCGGCCCCGGCGGCGGGGCCGGCTCCGGCGGGGGCCCGGGGGCGACGTCGATCTGGCCCGGGACGGTCGGGTCCGGGATGACGGGAACCTGTGGCGAATTCGGCCCCCGGCCGACCACGCGTTCCTGCAGACGCCACAGGGTGTACTTGAGGGTGCCGACGAGCAGATTCACGTTGTAGTGGTGCGGTCCGTGCAGCCCGATGTCACCCGGGTATCCGATATCGGGAAGCGATCCGAGCAGGAGCTTGTCCACGCTCACGTTCACCGAAATCGAGTTCCCTGCGGTCGATTTGACCAACGGTGGGATCAGCCGGTTGACCGACAACCAGCTGGTGTCCGGGCTCACCGCAACGTCGTTGGCGGCGCCGGCGACCGTGTTCAGATCACGGATCAGGCTGCGGCCGCTGGTGTCGGTGCCACCGATGGCCGGGAACCTGGCCAGCAACCGGGACGTGTCGCCCACTTGCACTGCCAGATGGGAAAGCTGTGCGGTGTTGTCGGCCAGGGCCGACGTGGCGGGACTGGCGGCCGCCATCAGGTCGCTGATGGTGTGATTCTTGGCATCGAGTTGGTCGGCCAGGCGCGACAATTGGGTCAACGCGTTCTTGATCTGATCGGACCGGGAGTCCAGCGTCCCCAGCAACTGGTTGGACTTGCCGATCATGTCCCCGAACGCCTGGCCGTTCTCGCCGGTGGCCTTGCCGAAGCCGTTGATGATGTTGGTGAAATTGCGCACCGCACCGCCGTTCACCAGAATCGCCGCCGAACTCAGCACCGACTCGACGGTCGCAGCGGCCGCTGTGGAATCCAGGCCGATGGTGTCGCCGTTGCGCAGCAGCGGCCCGTCGGCATCGGCATCGCCCGCGGCCGGTGGCTTCAGCGCGACAAAGACGTCGCCCAGCGGTGTCGCGGTTCGCAATTCGGCGGTGCTGCCGCGGGGCAGTTGCACGCCGTCCCGGATCCGCAGCCGGGTCAGTGCGGTGTAGTTGCGGGCGACCATCGATTCGAGTTGCCCGACGTCGGCGCCCGCGAGCTTGACCTTGGCGTTCATCGGCAGGTTGAGCGCGTTGGAGAACACTGCGTTCAGCGAATAGCCGCCCGAACCCAACCCCGGCGCCGGAAGAGGAAGGCTGGCAAGGCCGTTCGTGGCGCATCCCGCGGTCACCACGGCGGCCGCCAGCAGCGCCGGCAGCACCCGCTTGGCGGGGGGCATCATTTCTGCCCCATGGCGGCCATGCCGTCGAGCACGTAGGTCAATCCGAAATCGGGGCCGAAGTCCTGGATGGTCCCGGTGCTACATCCCAGTTGTCGAAGTCCCATCAGGTTGCAGATCTCTTTGGTGTATTGGCTGTCGAAGATCAACCGATCCGTGAGGAAGCGCGCCCGCACGGCGCCGTTGGCCCGGTCGATCATGTTGTAGGCGTTGTCCGCCAACAGCGGAGCCACATCGAGGAGTTCCGCCAGGTCGCGCCGTTGGTCGGTCACCGTCTTGAGCGTGGTGTTGCCGTTGATGACGACCTGCTTGACCTGGTCGCGATTAGCGTCGAGCAGATCGCCGGCCCGCTGGATGAGGCGGTCGAGTTTGCGTCCGGTGCTGCCGGTGCCAAGGTCCTCATCCGCCATGATCTGGCTGACTTGGTGGATGGTGGAGGCGAATTCGCGCAATTTCGTGTCGTTGGCGGCCACGGCGTCGAACAGCGTGCTGATGTTTTTGACGATCGTGGTGATCTGCTCGCGGGTCGTCGCGCCGCCGTCGCTGGACAGGCGCAGTGCCTTGGACAGCTCGCCCAGCGCCGCTTTGATCTTTTCGCCGTTGCCGCTGACCACCTCGGTCCCACCATTCAGCACGTCGGCGATCGGGCCGCCGCCGTGGCCGTCGCCCTCGAGTGACTTGGTCACCTTGTCCAGAACGCCCAGGACGCTGCTGAACTCAACGGGCGTCTTGGTGCGGGGCAACCCGATTGTGTCGTGGTTCTGCAGGGTCGGCCCGGCGTGGTAGGGCGGCGTGAGCTCGATCTGCCGGTCGGTGAGGATCGAGGTCGACACGGTGACCGCCTGCGCGTCGGCGGGGACTTTGACGTGACGGTCGATGGTGAAGTCGACTTCGACGTAGCCGCCCTTGGGGTTGATCTTCGTGACCTTGCCCACCGGCATGCCCAGCACCGCGACCACGTTGCCCTCGTAAAGGCCTGAGGCGCTGTCGAATTGGGCGGTCACCGAGATCGTGTCCTCGTCGGAGCGCAAAAGCCACCAACCGATACCGGCCACCGCGGCGATCGCCGCGACGGCGGCGGCGACGGCCACCAGCTTGACGGCGAGCGTGGCCCCGGCCTTGTTCGAGTGATCCCTCACTTGCAGTCCTTGAAGTACTGGATCATGCCGAACTGCTTGGCACGGCCGCTGATCGCGCACATCCACGAGTCGATCAACGGCACGTTGGGGGCGTTGAAGTTGACCGCGTTGCCTTCACCCGTGAGGTTGGCCGCTTCCCGGAAGAAGATCGGGCTGATTTGCAGCATGCTGTGCAGCAGGTCGTCGTGCGCGGACATCAAGTCGGTGAAGTCGCGCATGTCTTTGATCAGCGAGTCCAGGCCCGCCCGGTCGTTGACCACGACCTCGTTCATGGTGTTGACGAGACTCGAGAGGGATTGCATCATCGCGTGGAAAACGGCGCGTCGGGCGACGAACTGGCCCAACAGGTCCTGGCCCTGGTTGACCAGGTTGCCGATGCCGGCCTGCTGGCGCCGCAGCGTGTTCGTCACCTGCTCGGTATCGCGCAGCAGCTGTCCCAGCTGGTCACGCCGCACCGCGATGATCGACGACAACGTGTTGATGTTCGTAATCGCCTGCGGCACAACCGCGGGCAGACCCTCGAGCTGTTTGCCCAGCACCGCCAGCGACTGTGCGAACCTGTCCGAGTCGACCTGCTCGAACGTGGTGGTGGCGTCCTGCAGCGCGGCCTGCAGGTCGTAGGGCACCTCGGTGTGTGCCAGGTCGAAGGTGTTGTTGGGCAGGTGTGCCGGCCCGTTGGGTTCCAGCGCGAGGTAGCGCGAACCCAGAATGGTGGTGACCTTGATCCGCGCGCGGGAATCCTTGCCCAGCGCGATGTTCTCGCGAACCTTCAGCCCCGCCTCGACATGGTCGCCGACGAGTTTCATGCTCGTGACGTTGCCCACCGGGATGCCCGCGACCACGATCGGGTTGCCGGCCCGCAGCGAGGCCGCTTGGATAAACTCCGCGGTGTAATGCCGATATCCGGCGCCGACGGCATGAACCAACAGCATGACCCCGATCACCGCCCCGACCACCGCGACGGCGATGAACCCGAGCCAGGTCTTGTTGTAGCTCTCCAGGGGGCGTTGCCTCACTCCCGAAAGCCGTTGCCGCACAGACTTTTCAGCCATCGACCGTGCTCCTGCATCGCGGGGTGTGCCACGCCCGATTTCCCGGTGTGGCGGCGTTGATGATGATCGGCACGACATCGTTGAGACCGGGGAAGAACCCCAAGAAGTTCACGTCGCACACATAGGCGTTGCCGTAGGCGCCCTGGTTGCCGACCCGGATGAGCCCCTTCAGCAGCAGCGGGATGTTGTCGCCGAAGAACGCCACCTGCGGTTCCACGTCCATGATGTGTCTGGTGACGCCGGGCTGACGATCGATGAATTCACGCAACGCCGGGTAGACGTCGGATGCCGAGGTCGACAGTCGGCCGGTCACCCGCGCCAGCGAACCCACCGAGGCGACCAGGTCGGGGCGCCGCCGGTCGAGTTCGCCGACGACGCTGCGGGTCTGGGTGATGACACCGTCGAGATTGTCGTTCTGCTCCGCGAGGTTGCCCACCACCTTGTTGAGGTTGGTGATCACGCTGCCGAGGGCCTGGTCCCGACCCGCGAATGTCTCTGTCAGAGTGGAGGTCTGGCCGACCAGCGTGGCCAGCGATGACGTGTCGCCCTGCAACGAGGCGATGATGCCCTTGGTGAGGTTGTCGGCGTCGTGGGGGTTCAACAGGCTGAACAGCGGTTCGTAGCCGTTGAGGAGCGTGGTGACGTCGAAAGACGGCTCGGTGCGTTCCACCGGGATGGTGCTGCCCGGGGCGAGCAGCTGCTGACTGCCCTCCTTGCCCAACGACAGTCCGAGGTAGCGCTGGCCGACGATGTTCTGATAGGTCACCGACGCGAGGGTGTTGCCGAACAACCGCTGTTCCTGCTGGACAACGAACGAGACTTTCGCCAATTTCCCGTCGAGCTCGACCTTTTCGACGCGGCCCACGCGCACCCCGGCCATACGGACGTCGTCACCCTCGCGTAGCCCGTAAACGTCGGTGAACACCGCCGAATACCGGGCGGTGTCGCCGGCCACGTCCCGGCGCAGGCTCACATAGACCAGCCAGGTCAGCGTCAACGCGACGATCATGAACAGGGTCAGTGCGATCAGCGGGCCGCGAAACTTCATCGGGCCTCCCCGGTCGGATGGGCCAGCGACACCGTGGTGCCGCGGGCAACCGGGCCGAGCAGCAGCTCGGTGGCCGGCGTGGCGGGCGTTCCGGTGATGACGCCCAACAGGTTTCGTTCGTACTGGCTCCCGACGGGGCCCACGTTCCCCCCGAACGCGGCCTGGGGAATCCATGGCGCCTTGGGTGCCACCGGTGCGACCCACGGCTGGTGCGGTTGCGGTGTCGCCGGTGCCCCCGGCGAGGGGTTGTCGGGATTCGCGCTCCCGGGCACGGGCGGCGACGGCGTAATCCCCGGGGCCAGCGGGGGATTGGGATCGGTCAGGTTGGGGGTCGGATTGATCAGCGGCGGGCCCACCGCGACCAGGTTGCCGTCCGGCCCGATCACGGTGCCCGGCGGGGGCGCCAGGTCCTTGGGCGGATGGTAGTTCTGCGGCAGCAATACCTCGGGCAGATCGGGGCGCACCGGGATCAGCGGCGCGGTAAAGCAGCTGGGTCCCTTGAGCTCGCCGTAGTGCGGACAGTCGGCGCGCGTGTAGGTGGAACTCGGCGTGAACGTCAGCATCGCGTGCATGTTGCCCAGATTCTTCTCCGGGTTCCAGACCTGCTCCATGAACTGGTTGGCCAGGTTGTCCAGCTTGGTCACCGCGGGCACGAAGTTGTTCGACTTTTGCGCCAGCACGCCGATCACCGGCGTGAAATCGGTGGTGATCCGGATGAGTCGGTCGATGTGGTTGTCGAACGACTGGCGCGTGGTGCCGACCGTGTCGTCGGCGCCTGACAGCAGCGAGGTCAGCTGACCGCGCGTCTCGGCGAAGGTCCGCATCGGCTCGACGGCCTGATGCAAAGCGTCGAGAAGGTCGGGCGCCGTCTGCGCGAGTCCCGTCGTCGCGTCCAGCAGCGCGGACACCGTCGACGGACCGGTGTCGGTACTGACAATCGAATTGAGTTGGTCAAGAAGGCGATTCAATTGCGCGCCGGCGTTGAGCAGGGTGACGCGGCGGTGGTCGGTGGCCGCACCCAGGGCGGCCAAGATCCCCACCGACCTGTCGTCACGGCCGCGCCCCGCGGCGGCCAACAGGTCGCGCAGCTTGCTGACGGTGGTTTGGAACAACACGGTCGGCAACCGCTTGTCCTCCGGGATATGGGCGCCCTGGCGGATTTTCGCCCCGGGGCCCTCCTGGTTTGGGGAGCCCACCAATTGCACCGACGACACGGCGAACACATTGCTCGGCACCACCCGTGCGGTCACGGCGGCCGGAATCGACTTGGCGTATTCCTCTTTGAGGTCGATGTGGACATAGTTGGGTTTGCCGTGCGCGGCCGGGACGACGTCGTTGACCATTCCGACGAGCACGCCGTGATATTTGACGTCCGATTTCTGCGGAAGCCCGTCGCCCACGTTGACCAGGTCGGCAACCACCCGCACGTAATCGTTCAGCCTGCCGGTGGATTTGATCAACATCGCGGCGGTGACCAGGGCGCTGACCACCACCACGGCGATGCCGACGCCGAACAGCTGGCGGTCCGAGGGGCCGCGTCCGTCCAGCTCAAGGGAATTGGGCATCTTGCACCGACCTAACCGCCGAACCTTGCACCGGAGTCGACGCCCCACAGCGCCATGGTGAGCAGCATGTTCACGATGATCACGACCGTGATGCTGGCCCGCATGCCGTGCCCCGCGGCGACCCCGACACCTTCGGGCCCGCCGCTCGCGTAATACCCGTAGTAGCACTGGATAGTGGAGGCGATCCACACGAAGATGACGGCCTTGATCAACGAATACACGATGTCCTGGCCGGCCAGCATCAGCGTGAAGTAGTGCAGGTAGGACCCGGTCGAACCGCCGCTGCCGATGCCCACCACCACCTGCGTGCTCAGGTAGCCGATCGCCAGGCACGCGGCATAGAGCGGGATGATCGCCACCACCGAGGCGATCAGCCGGGTGGTCACCAGGTAGGGGATCGGGCGGATCGCTATCGATTCCAACGCATCGATCTCCTCGGCGATCCGCATGGATCCCAGCTGGGCGGTGAAGCGACAGCCGCCCTGCATGGCGAAGGCGAGCGACGCCATCAGCGGAGCCAACTCGCGCGTGTTGACCAACGACGAGACGAACCCGGTGGCGGGTCCGAGGCCGAGCAGTTCCAGGAAGTTATATCCCTCGATGCCGACGAGTGCGCCGACCGTCATGCCGAGAACCACCGCCACGCCCGCGGTGCCGCCGCCGACCACGATCGAGCCGTTGCCCCACGTGATGTTCGACAGCAGCCGTAAGAATTCGCCGCTGTACTGGCGCGCGGCGAGCGGCACGGCGACCGCCGCCCGAACGAAGAACACCAGCAGATGGCCGAGCCGGATGATCGGCACTTTGCCCCGGCGGTAGAGCCGGATGAGCGGCGTCGAAATCGGTGCGAAAGGCTCGTATGCCGACGCCGTCATGTCAGAGCCCCGTCCTGGGCGACAACAGGATGTAGAGCTGGCTGATCACGACGTTGACGATCATCAGCAGCAGGATCGCCTCGACGACCGCGGCATTCACCGAGTTCGCGACGCCCGTCGGTCCGCCCTTGGTGGACAAGCCTTTTTGGCTCGAGACGACGGCCACGATGGCGCCGAACACGATCGCCTTCAGCAGCGCCAGCACCATGTCGCCGGTGGTCGCGAACGACGCGAACGTCGACACGAAGCTGCCCGGCGCGCCGTTCTGGAAGTACACGTTGAACATGTAGCTCGCGAAAAATCCGGCGAAGCACACGACGCCGGTCAGCGCCACACCGATCATCACCGCGGCGGCCAGGCGGGGGACGACCAGGCGCCGGATCACCGAGACGCCCATCACCTCCATCGCGTCGGTTTCCTCGCGCATGGTGCGCGAACCCAGATCGGCGGTGATGGCCGACCCCACCGCCGATGCCATGAGCACCGCCGCCACCAACGACGCGCCCTGTCGGATGACCGCGAGTCCGCTGGCCGCCCCGGCCAGCGAGGTGGCTCCGACCTGGCCGGCCAGCAGTGCGAATTGGATGGACAGGGTGACGCTGATGGGCAGCGAGACCAGGATCGTCGGTAGCACCGCGGTGCCGGCCATGAACGCGCCCTGCCGGACGAATTCGTGCCATTGGAATCGCCCGGTGACCAGGTCGAAGAAGAAGTATTGGATGGTGCGCACGCCGAGGACGAACTGTTCGCCCACCGTCGTCAGTGAGGCGATCGGGTGACGCTTGACGTACCCGACGGACCAGTCCCGGATGGCGACGACGCCGTCAAGTTGGGTCGTCACGGCCACCGGGCCCGCCGCCCGTATAGCAAACCCGTAGCGCGGGTCATCGCGCGCCAGCTACCGCAATCATCGGCCCTCTTCCCACCCCTAAGCATGAGTGCCGAGCAGAAGACGTTGAGCGGCCATCGGACACGATCCTATTAAAATTGGATCGACCGCTGCCACGACTTCGCAGTTCATTGATGTGTGCTGCATCACACTAACCTACTTGATAGGGACTTTCAATAGTGTAGAGTCACTCATCTGAGTTCGTCGCTGGACGGAACCGCCCGAGTTCACATGTCGGATTGACGAAGGTGATGGCATGCCCTCAGCAAACACCGGCTCGCTGCGGGACCGGCGGCGGGCCGAGCTGCTCTCGCAGATCCAGCAGACCGCGCACCAGTTGTTTGCCGAGCGCGGATTCGGCGCGGTGACCACCGAGGACATCGCCGAAGCCGCCGGGATTTCGATCAGCACGTATTTCCGGTACGCGCCCACCAAGGAGGGCCTGCTGGTCGACCCCGTCCGGGAGGCGGCCGCCGAGATCGTGGGCTCCTACAGCGCGAGACCGCCCCACGAGTCGCCCGTCGAAGCGCTGATCCAGCTGTTCGTCATCCGCGCCAGCGATGTCAGCGGGGTTGATAACCTCGAAACCTGGCGGCACGCCGTAGCGACTGCGCCGCACTTACTGAGCAAATCCATGCTGGTCAGCCAAAGCGATCAGGCCAAGCTGATTGAGCAAATTGCCCGCCGGATGGGTGTCGATGCGGCGGCGGACACCCGACCCGCATTGTTGGTCCACACCAGTTTGGCCACAGTCCAATTCGTCCTCGACGGCTGGTTGACCTCCGATATCGGCGAAAGCCCGCCGTTTCACGAGCAATTGGAACAAGCGCTGCGGCTGACCCTCGCCGGATTCGACTGACCGGAAAGGCCCCGATCCGTGCCGGGGTTAAACCGCCGTGACTTTGCCGACCGTCGCGTGAAACAATCGCTGGCCGTGAAGACCTTCGAGGATCTGTTCGCCGAACTGGGCGAGCGTGCCCGCACCCGGCCGGCCGGCAGCGGGACGGTCGCCGCGCTCGACGGCGGCGTCCACGGGCTGGGCAAGAAGATCCTCGAGGAAGCCGGCGAGGTTTGGCTGGCCGCCGAACACGAGCCCGACGACGCGCTGGCCGAGGAGATCAGCCAATTGCTCTACTGGACGCAGGTGCTGATGATCGCCCGCGGGCTGACCCTCGACGATGTGTATCGGAAGCTGTGAGCATGCTACGGGTTGCGGTTCCCAACAAGGGCACGCTGAGCGAGCCGGCCACCGAGATCTTGGCGGAGGCCGGCTACCGGCGCCGCACCGACTCCAAGGACCTGACCGTCATCGACCCGGCCAATCAGGTCGAGTTCTTCTTCCTGCGGCCCAAAGACATTGCCATCTATGTGGGTTCGGGCGAGCTGGATTTCGGCATCACCGGGCGCGACCTGGTGGGCGATTCCGACGCCCCGGTGCGGGAACGTCTGGCGCTGGGATTCGGCTCGTCGAGCTTCCGCTACGCCGCGCCTGCGGGGCGGGATTGGAAGATCGCCGATCTGGCCGGCAAGCGGGTCGCCACAGCCTATCCGAATCTGGTGCGAAAAGACTTGGCGGGGCGCGGAATTGAGGCGACCGTCATCAGACTCGACGGCGCGGTGGAGATCTCGGTGCAACTCGGCGTCGCCGACGCCATCGCCGACGTGGTCGGGTCCGGGCGCACCCTGGGCCTGCACAACCTGGTGGCCTTCGGTGATCCGCTGTGCGATTCGGAAGCCGTGCTGATCGAGAGCGACCAAAGCGGCCGGTCCGGAACGCAGGCGGCGCGCGATCAGCTGGTGGCGCGCGTCCAAGGTGTGGTGTTCGGCCAGCAGTACCTGATGCTCGATTACGACTGCCCTCGCTCGGTGCTGGACAAGGCCACCGCGATCACGCCTGGGCTGGAGTCGCCCACGATCGCACCTCTGGCCGACCCGGATTGGGTTGCGATCCGGGCGCTCGTGCCGCGCCGCGGTGTGAACGAAATCATGGATGAGCTGGCCGCCATCGGAGCCAAGGCAATCCTGGCGTCTGATATCAGGTTTTGCCGGTTCTGATTGCACACGCGGTGCGAACGCCGCTGTGTTAGCGTCCGCCTCGGGGGACTGCCCGGGTTGGCGTATGGGCCGTCCCTGAAAGGTCACCGGCTGTTTCGTCCTCCAGGAGGTCTTCGTGACTCACGCGCTTGTTGTGTTGCTGGCTTTGTTGATTGGTGTCGTTGCCGGGTTGCGCTCGCTGACGGCGCCCGCCGTGGTCGCCTGGGCCGCCGCCCCCGCCCTTCTTGGTTGGATCGATTTGCACGGCACGTGGGCGTCCTGGATGGGCAGCATCATCGCGGTGGTCGTCTTCACCGTCCTGGCCGTCGGCGAACTGATCAACGACAAGCTGCCGAAGACCCCGCCCCGTACGGCGGCGCCGATCTTCGCGGCCCGCATCGTCACGGGCGGCCTCGCGGGCGCGGCGCTGGGCGCCTGGCCGCACTGGACCTTTACCGCGCTGGGCGCCGGCGTCATCGGCGCGGTTCTCGGCACCCTCGGCGGCTACCAGGCGCGCAAGCGGCTGGCCGCGGTGGCGGGCAGGGACCTGCCCATCGCGCTGCTCGAGGACGCGGTCGCGATCATCGGGGGATTGGTCATCGTGGCGGTGACGGGACACGTGCTGACGGAGTACCTGCTGACGGCCGTTAAGTGACAGAACATTTCGACGCGATCATCGTGGGCGCGGGCCAAGCCGGCCCGCCGTTGGCGGCACGGCTGACGGCAGCCGGGCAGCGCGTCGCGATCGTCGAACGCAAACTGATCGGCGGCACCTGCGTCAACACCGGATGCATCCCGACCAAGACGATGGTGGCCTCCGCGCACGCCGCCCACCTGGCGCGCCGCGGCGCGGACTACGGCGTCGGCACCGGCGAAATCACCGTGGACTTGGGGAAAGTCAAGGCCCGCAAGGACGAGATCATGCTGGGCGACCGCCAGGGCGTCGAAGATTGGCTCGAGGGCATGGACGGCTGCACCGTCGTCCGCGGGCACGCCGTTCTCACCGATCCGCACACGGTGCGGGTCGGTGACGACGTGATGCGCGCCGACCGCATCTTCCTCAACGTCGGCGGCCGCGCCGTGGTGCCCGACATTCCGGGCCTGCACGAGGTCGAGTTCCTCACCAACGCGTCGATCCTCGAACTCGACACGCTGCCAACACATCTCGTCATTCTGGGTGGCAGTTACATCGCGCTGGAGTTCGCGCAGATGTACCGGCGCTTCGGGGCCCGGGTGACGATGGTGGAGCGGGGCCCGCGGCTGGCGTCCCGCGAAGACGAGGATGTGTCGGCCACCATCGAAGACATCTTGCGGGCGGAGGGCATCGACATCGTCGTCGGCGCCGATGACGTACGAGTCACCAAGACCGACAACGGTTTTGAGCTAACCCCTCGTGACGGCGACACACCCATCGAGGGCAGTCACCTGCTGCTGGCTGTGGGCCGGCGGCCCAACACCGACGACCTGGGCCTGTCGGCCGCCGGGGTCCAGACCGACGCCCACGGCTACATCGTCGTCGACGACCAGCTCAGGACCAGCGTCGCGCACATCTGGGCGATGGGCGACTGCAACGGCAAGGGCGCGTTCACCCACACGTCCTACAACGACTTCGAGATCGTCGCCGCCAATCTGCTCGATGACGACCCGCGGCGGGTGAGCGACCGCATCACCACCTACGCGCTCTACATCGATCCGCCGCTGGGCCGCGCAGGGCTGACCGTCGATCAGGTCCGCGCGTCGGGACGCAAGGCGCTCGTCGGTAAGCGGCCGATGACCAGAGTCGGCCGGGCGGTGGAAAAGGGTGAGACACAAGGCTTCATGAAAGTCGTGGTTGACGCCGAAACCGCAGAGATCCTGGGGGCCGCAATCTTCGGCGTCGGCGGCGACGAGGCCATACATTGCATCCTGGACGTGATGTCGGCCAAGGCGCCCTACACCACGCTTTCGCGCACCATGCACATCCATCCCACGGTCAGCGAGCTCATTCCGACGGTGCTGCAGGAGATGTCGGCGCTCGACTAACGGTTATGCCGCCGGTTCGGCCGAATCCGAATCGATCGGAGCGCCAATCGATTCCGGCCAACCCGGGTAGGGCGGCGGTGTCCCGCCGAATATCGGGCAGTGCTGCTGGTGCGGACACCAGTCGCACAACCGCGACTGGGTGGGACGGAAATCGCCCGTCTGGCCGGCGGATTGGATCGCGCGCCAGATCGCGACCAGGGTCTTCTCGAAGCGCAGCAGCTCGTCGTGATCCGGCGAATAGTCCAGCACCTGGCCGTCGGCCAGATAGATCAGCCGCAGCCGGGTGGGCGGCACACCGCGCGAACGCAACAGGGCCACCGCGTAGAACTTCATCTGGAACATGGCCTTGAACTCGGCCAGGGCCCGCGCGGCCGGCGGCGCCTTGCCGGTCTTGTAGTCGACCACCCGTAGTTCGCCCGTGGCCGCGACGTCGATGCGGTCGATGAAGCCACGCAGTAGTGTGCCGTCGGCGAGTTCGACCTCCACGCGTTCCTCGCAGCATTGTGGGTCGAAACGGGTCGGGTCCTCGAGGCGGTAGTAGCCGGCGAGCAACGCCTGCGCCTCGGCCAGCAGCTGGGTGCGCTGGGCCGGCTCCAGGCTCGCGGCCAGCTCCGGCGTTTCGGCCATCACCTGCTCCCAGGCGGGCTGTACCAGCGACATGGCGGTGTCGGGGCCGCGCTGCGCGGCGGGTAGACCGTAAAGCTGTTGCAGGGTGGCGTGAACCAGGGACCCGCGCAGCTGCGCCGGCGACGGCGCCTCGGGCAGGCGGTCGATGGCCCGGAACCGGTACAGCAGCGGGCATTGCTTGAAGTCCGCGGCCCGCGACGGTGACAGCGCCGGGCGGGACACCGGCCGCCCGGGGCCCGTCGCCGACTGCGGTGCCTCCGGCTGGACGATCATGTTCGGAAGCCTATGACCGGGGGCCGACAACCCCCAAGCACCCGATGGGGTGAGTCGGCTGGCACGCTAGACCGCGTGTCCGTAACCGGCCCATTCACCGTGGGCGAGCGTGTTCAGCTCACCGACGCCAAGGGTCGGCACTACACGATGGTGCTCGCCGAGGGCGGCGAGTTCCACACCCATCGCGGGTCGATCCCGCACGACGCGGTGATCGGGCTCGAGCAGGGCAGCGTGATCAAGTCCAGCAACGGCGCCGCGTACCTGGTGCTGCGGCCCCTGCTGATCGATTACGTGATGTCGATGCCGCGCGGGCCGCAGGTGATCTACCCGAAGGACGCGGCGCAGATCGTCCACGAGGGCGACATCTTCCCCGGCGCCCGGGTGCTCGAGGCCGGGGCGGGTTCGGGCGCGCTGACCTGTTCACTGCTGCGCGCGGTCGGGCCCGACGGGCGGGTGGTCTCCTACGAGCAGCGCGCCGACCACGCCGAACACGCCGAACGCAACGTGTCGGTGTTCGCCGGCGGTGAGGTGCCGGACAACTGGCAATTGATCGTCAGCGATGTGACCGATTCCGACCTGCCGGACGGATCCTTCGATCGCGCTGTGCTCGACATGCTCGCGCCGTGGGACGTGCTGGAGTCGGTCGCGCGGCTGCTGATTCCCGGCGGCGTGCTGATGATCTACGTGGCCACCGTCACCCAACTGTCGCGCACCGTCGAGGCGCTGCGGGCGCAGCAGTGCTGGACCGAGCCGCGGTCCTGGGAAACGTTGCAGCGCGGCTGGAACGTCGTCGGGCTCGCGGTGCGGCCGCAGCATTCGATGCGCGGGCACACGGCCTTCCTGATCTTCACGCGTCGGCTCGCGCCCGGGGTGATTGCGCCCAGGCCGCTGGGCCGCAAGCGCGAAGGCAGGGACGGCTAAGCGGCGATCGCAAGCGCGGCGTAGCCGGGCGCGGCGGGTCGCCGCCATCGGCCCTAGGCCAAATCGTCGGGGCGCACCAGCGAGCGTCGTACCGACAGCAGCTCGAACTCGGGATGCGCGGCCACCAGCCGCTCGGCCGCATCCAGAACGTCGACGGCGTGCCGGCGGTCGCCCGAGACCAGGGCGACGCCGATGCCGGCCCGTCGGTACAGCTCATGCGAACCCGTCTCGGCCGCCGCCACGCTGAACTTGCGCTGCAACTCGGCGACGACGGGACGGATGACCGATCGCTTCTGTTTGAGTGAGCGAACGTCGCCCAGCAACACGTCGAACTCCAGCCAGCCGATCCACATCCCGCGGATCAGCCTGGCGGATTTTGGGAGGGCGCCGGCGGGGCTTCCGGTGGCGGCGGCGCGGGAGGCGGAGCGGGTTCTGGCGGGTTCGCGGGAGCTCCCGAAGACGGGGTCGCCGGCGACTTGCCCAGGGCCAACAGCATTTCCGCGGTGTGCCGGGAAAGCTGCCAACCGCCTTGGAAGGGCGCGAATTCCATCGGGAAGGTGAAGTTGGCGTTGTTGGCCTGGGCGGTGTGGACGGCGATGCTGGCCTTCACGTTCGAGGGGTTCTTGTCCGACCACGCGATGTCGTTTGCCGCGAAGGTCATGGGCAGATACCCGTTGTCGCGCAAGGCGTTGGTGAATTTGTCCAGGGTGGCCGCACTCTCCGGGGTGGCGCCTTCCACCAGAGTCACCTTGGCATCGCCGGGGACGTTCGGATCGGCCAATCGGGTCAGCACATCGGTGAGGGCTTCCGGTGGTGGCAGGGGAGCCGTGATGGGCGCAGCAACCGGACTGGACGTGGCCGGCGGCAGCGAAGAAACCGTCGACGACTCACTCATGGGGTGCTTCGCCGAACACGCCGCCAGCCCGAGCGCCGCCAGGGTGGTGGCGGTGCTGAGCGCTACGGACAGTGGTCGGTGCATCCGGTCGGTCGGCCGGCTAGGCGGCTCTGGCCGCTTGGGGCGGGAACGATGTCGCTAAGGTCGGGCCGATGGGTGCAACTGACGTCACACCGGCGGCGCCGACGGTGACAGTGCCGCGAGCCGAGCCGGTGGCGAGGCTTTTTGCGGTCACTCTGCCACCTCCCAAGGCCGTTTCGATCATCACGATTAGTGGCCGAGATTACCAGCGTGACGAAAATCTTAACTTTTCGTGGGTATTTGACTACGCACATCAATCGTCAATCGCCGGTAGCTTTGAAGTATCCGCCGCGCCAATTCGGTGTGGGAAAGGAGCGCAAGATGGGTAGCTCAGAGCGTTCTGAAGCCTTCGGAACCCCCCACGAATCAGACCTGTCCAGCGGCGACGAGGCCGAGTTGGAGCAGCTACGCCGTGAGGCGGCGATGCTGCGCGAGCAACTCGACCATGCGGTCGGAACGCAGGGCGGCGCCCGCTCTGCCCGCGATGTGCATCAGCTTGAAGCGCGCATCGACTCCCTCGCGTCCCGTAACTCGAAGTTGATGGAGACCCTCAAAGAGGCCCGCCAGCAACTGCTGGCGTTGCGTGAGGAGGTCGACCGGCTGGGGCAGCCGCCCAGCGGGTACGGCGTCCTGCTCGGCACGCACGAAGACGACACCGTCGACGTGTTCACGTCCGGGCGCAAGATGCGTCTGACCTGCTCGCCGAACATCGAAGTCGCGTTGCTGCGCAAGGGCCAGACCGTTCGCCTCAACGAGGCCCTGACGGTCGTGGAAGCGGGCACGTTCGAGTCGGTCGGCGAGATCTCCACGCTGCGTGAGCTCTTGGCCGACGGGCACCGGGCACTGGTCGTGGGTCACGCCGACGAGGAGCGAATCGTCTGGCTCGCCGAGCCGCTGGTCGCCGAGAATCTGCCGGAGGGTCATCCCGACGCCCTCAACGACGACACCCGGCCGCGCAAGCTGCGGCCCGGTGACTCGCTGCTGGTCGACACCAAGGCCGGCTACGCGTTTGAGCGCATTCCCAAGGCCGAGGTCGAGGACCTGGTGCTCGAAGAGGTGCCCGATGTCAGCTACCTGGACATCGGCGGCCTGACCCGCCAGATCGAGCAGATCCGCGACGCCGTGGAACTGCCCTTCCTGCACAAGGAGCTCTACCGCGAGTACGCCCTGCGTCCGCCCAAAGGCGTGCTGCTCTACGGTCCGCCCGGTTGCGGTAAGACGCTGATCGCCAAGGCCGTGGCCAATTCGTTGGCCAAGAAGATGGCCGAGGTGCGCGGCGACGACGCTCGCGAGGCCAAGTCGTACTTCCTCAACATCAAGGGCCCCGAGCTGCTGAACAAGTTCGTCGGCGAGACCGAGCGCCACATCCGGCTGATCTTCCAGCGCGCCCGCGAGAAGGCGTCGGAAGGCACACCGGTGATCGTGTTCTTCGACGAGATGGACTCGATCTTCCGCACGCGCGGCACCGGGGTGTCCTCGGACGTCGAGACGACGGTGGTCCCACAGCTGCTCAGTGAGATCGACGGTGTGGAGGGACTGGAGAACGTCATCGTGATCGGCGCCTCCAACCGCGAGGACATGATCGACCCCGCCATCCTGCGGCCCGGACGCCTCGACGTGAAGATCAAGATCGAGCGCCCGGATGCCGAAGCGGCGCAAGACATCTTCTCGAAGTACCTGACCGAGGCGCTGCCCGTGCACGCCGACGACCTCACCGAGTTCGACGGCGACCGGTCGGCCTGCATCAAGGCGATGATCGAAAAGGTCGTCGACCGGATGTACGCCGAGATCGACGACAACCGTTTCCTGGAGGTCACCTACGCCAACGGTGACAAGGAAGTCATGTACTTCAAGGACTTCAACTCCGGGGCGATGATCCAGAACGTCGTCGACCGGGCGAAGAAGAACGCGATCAAGTCGGTGCTGGAAACCGGCCAACCGGGTCTGCGCATCCAGCATCTGCTCGACTCGATCGTCGACGAGTTCGCCGAGAACGAGGACCTGCCCAACACCACCAACCCCGATGACTGGGCGCGGATTTCGGGCAAGAAGGGCGAGCGGATCGTCTACATCCGCACGCTGGTCACCGGCAAGAGTTCGAGCGCGTCGCGGGCCATCGACACCGAGTCGAACCTGGGTCAGTACTTGTAAACATTTGTCGGCGCCACCGACTAGCGTCGCACCCGTGCGACTCCGCTTTGACGCTCCCGGCGACGACGACGCCTACGACCAGGCTCGTGGCACGCTGCTGGACGAGCTCAAGGGCTGGTGGGACGGGCCCGCCTCGGATCGCGAGGCCGTCGTCTGCGACGTCGCCGTCTTCCTGGACTGGCGGTACGGCGATTCCACCGGTGTCCTCGACGACTTCGTCCCCGCCGACATCGCGGAATTTCTGCTCGAGTGGTGCCCGCCCCGGTTCAGGGGCCGCCCGGATGACGCGGTGTACCTGTGCTTCGCGATCGGTGTGTACGTCGACTTCATGGCAGCTACGGGCCGGCTGGTCGGAGGTGCCGAGCGCGCCGCCAGATTGCGGAGGCTGGCCGACGACCTTGCGTTGACCGTGCGATCAGAAACACGCGCCCCCGCCGTCGAGGATCATCCGGACCCGGCCGAGGCGCCGGAGCCATTGGAACTGCCGTTTCTCCACATTCCGCCGTCCCCGGCCGACGTAGCGGCCGCCGCGGAGGCGGTCCCGCTGCTCGCCACACTCGAGGCGTTGCGGGACTATCTCGGCTCGGACGGTAAGCCGTTGACCGACAAGGGAAACCTCGAACTGGCTGACGGTCGCGCGCTGGTGGAACTGCTCGACACAGGCGACGTGTTGGATGTCGAGTTGGGCGACCGGCAACTCCCGGTTCGCTCGACGGCGGCGCTGCGGCGTCTGAACTTCACGATCGACGTGGCGATCGAGGCAGGCGCGGTGGACGTACGCCGACACCGGTTGGTGCCGGCGCAGGAGTGGGGGGCGCGCTCGGTCGTGGAACGGGCGGAGTCGCTGTTCGCGGCGATCCTCTTGTCCCGCCCGCTGCGGTGGGAATCGTCGCAGCTCTACCCCGAGCGCAACGCCATGCACGAACTGCTCGATGACGGGATCGTGTGCTGGCTGGCGCCGTTGCTGCAAGACGGCGCGGAACTCCCGTTCGACTCCCTGCTGGAGTGGGTGCACGCCTTGGTTGCCGCGCACCGGCCGCCGCAGCGCTGGCATGCGGACGAGGAGGACGCGCTCGAGGCATACGTCGACGACGACATGGGCCGTCTCCTCGAAGTTCTCCGGGAGGCCGGGGTGGTGCGATGGACCGATCCGGTCGAAAGGCCGCAGCCACTTGGGCCGAGCGATTGGACCGGAGGGACCGTGGCGCTGACCGCCCTGGGGCGCCACGTCCTGCCGGAATACCTGGAGGACGCCGGATTCGCGCTGCGCCGCCTCGACCGCCTCGACGACTGGGACGGGGCGGCCCTGATCGGCGCAATGTTGTTGGTGGACAATGACCTTCACGCGTCATTGGTAACCAATTGGAAGTCAGGGCGCCCGGATGCCGAACGGGTGCAGATGGTCACCGAGGCGGCCGCGGCCATGGACACCGCGGCCGGCCGCACGATGGGCTTCGCCGCGCTGGACGAGTTCGACATCGACGTCGCCGAACCGTTCGTGCGTCAGCTGTTGGACACGCCGGTCGCCGGCCACGCCGCGCTGTGGCTGATACAGCGGGACCGCGCCGATTCCGAGACGCTCGCGAGCTTTGTCGATGTCGCGGTGCTCGTCGACGTCCTCGCGGAGTCTATGGACTCTCCCGAAGAGCTGTGCAGCCTCTTCGCCGGCATGTCCGATCCGCCGCAGCTGCTGGAAGACATCTGGCGCCATCCCGCGCCCGAGACCGCGCTCGTGCTCGACGCGCTCGGCCGGCATCTGCCGGATCGAACACTGGCCAAGGCCGCGCGCAAAGCGGCGGTGCGGCATCGCAGCTGGATGGCGAATCACTGACGGTGCGGCGTCAGTCCAGCTCGAGTGAGTAGCTGTTCGTCAGGTCGTCCTGGGTGACCTGGGCGGGACGCGTCCGGGTATCCACCCGCAGTGCCTCGGTCAGCACGCGCGGCTGGTAGGCCCACCCGTGCGGCAAATTGAGCCGGCCGGCCAGACCGGGCAGATCGGCGCGCGACAGGGTGGGGTCGGCGACCTGGCTCCAGGTCTGCATCACCCAGCGCTGCCCGCCCGGATCGAGGAGCTCGTAGACCTCTTCGCCCGGGTTGAACACGAAAACCGTGTGACGGTTGACCTGATTGGCCGTGTAGGGCGCGGGATTCATCGACGACAGCAGGACCGTAGCCTGCTGAATCATCTCGATACCGCCGAACGTCTTGGTGATCTGCGGCCCCTGCCTCTGCTTCTCGATGGCGTTCATCAGCCAGTAGCGCGGACCGTTGAGCAACGCCGTGGCCGCCCCGTGCTCCTTCGCGATGGCCTGGGCGTCGAGCTTCGACCACAGCTCGGCCGGGCAGTCGTTGAGCGGGAAACTGTTGTACACCGTGGCCTGCGGTCCCGCCTCCCCGGGCGTCACGAGAAGCACTTCGCCGTAACGCTTCCCGGATAGGTCGGTCATCCCGTGAAGCTAATCACCGCCGTCAGCGACGTCAACAGCACGCGCGGTCATCGATGAACCAGTTGTCGACGCAGCTCACTTCGGGGGCCGACGCCCGGCAGAACGTCAATTCCGCACCTCGCCTAGTCTTTGAAGCATGCAAAGGATTATCGGGACGGAGGTCGAATACGGCATTTCATCACCATCGGACCCGACGGCCAACCCGATCCTCACGTCGACGCAGGCGGTTTTGGCTTATGCGGCAGCGGCGGGCATTCAGCGCGCCAAGCGCACCCGTTGGGACTACGAGGTGGAATCGCCGCTGCGGGACGCCCGCGGATTCGACCTGAGCCGCTCGGCCGGCCCGCCCCCGGTGGTCGACGCCGACGAAGTCGGCGCGGCCAACATGATCCTGACCAACGGGGCACGGCTCTACGTCGACCACGCGCACCCCGAATACTCCGCCCCGGAGTGCACCGACCCGCTGGACGCCGTGATCTGGGACAAGGCCGGCGAGCGGGTGATGGAGGCCGCCGCCCGACACGTCGCCAGCGTGCCCGGGGCCGCGAAATTGCAGCTCTACAAGAACAACGTCGACGGCAAGGGCGCCTCCTACGGGTCGCACGAAAACTATCTGATGTCGCGGCAGACGCCGTTCTCGGCGATCATCGCCGGGCTGACGCCGTTTCTGGTCTCGCGGCAGGTGGTCACCGGCTCGGGACGCGTCGGCATCGGACCTTCCGGTGACGAGCCCGGCTTTCAGCTGTCGCAGCGCTCGGACTACATCGAGGTCGAGGTCGGTCTGGAGACCACCCTCAAGCGCGGCATCATCAACACCCGCGACGAGCCGCACGCCGATGCCGACCGGTACCGGCGCCTGCACGTCATCATCGGCGACGCGAACCTCGCCGAGACGTCGACCTATCTGAAACTGGGCACCACGGCGCTGGTACTGGACCTGATCGAAGAGGGGCCCGCGCACGGAATCGATCTGAGCGACTTGGCGCTGGCGCGGCCGGTGCATGCGGTCCACGCGATCAGCCGCGACCCTTCGCTGCGCGTCGCGGTGGCCCTGGCCGACGGCCGCGAGCTGACCGGGCTTGCGCTGCAACGGGTTTACCTCGATCGGGTGGCCAAGCTGGTCGACAGCCGCGACCCGGACCCGCGCGCCTCCGACGTCGTCGAGACCTGGGCGCACGTGCTCGACCAACTCGAGCGCGACCCGATGGAGTGCGCCGAAATACTCGACTGGCCGGCCAAGCTGCGCCTGCTCGAAGGATTCCGGCAGCGGGAAAACCTGAGCTGGTCGGCGCCGCGGCTGCATCTGGTGGACCTGCAGTATTCCGACGTCCGGCTGGACAAGGGCTTGTACAACCGGCTCGTCGCGCGCGGCTCGATGAAGCGTTTGGTGACCGAGCATCAGGTGCTCGAGGCGGTGGACAAACCGCCGACGGACACCCGGGCCTACTTCCGCGGGGAATGCCTACGCCGGTTCGGGGCCGACATCGCCGCCGCCAGCTGGGACTCGGTGATCTTCGACCTGGGGGGCGATTCCCTGGTCCGCATTCCCACCCTGGAGCCCCTGCGGGGCAGCAAAGCGCACGTGGGAGCGCTGCTGGACTCCGTGGACAGCGCCGCCGAACTGGTGGAACAACTCACCAGCTAGCCGCCGGTTCAGCCGGGGAACGTCGGCGTTGACCGGTAGGGTAGGAAAGACCAACGGGCGCGCGTGGCTGGACAATTGAAAAGGCCATTCAACAAGCCCAGACAACGCAGGAGGCGGCGATGGCTCAGGAGCAGACCAAGCGTGGCGGCGGTGGCGACGACGAGGACGATGTCGCCGGCAGCACGGCCGCGGGCCAGGAGCGCCGGGAGAAGCTGGCCGAGGAGACTGACGATTTGCTCGACGAGATTGATGACGTTCTCGAGGAGAACGCTGAGGACTTCGTGCGGGCATACGTCCAAAAGGGCGGCCAGTGACCTGGCAGTTCTCTGATCGCCTACCCATCAACTCCGCACTTCCGGGAAATCCCGCTGTAGATCTTTCGTCGTTCGCCGACTTCCTGCGCCGCCAGGCGCCGGAGTTGCTGCCGGCCAGCCTCGGGGCGTCCCACTCGGAGAGCGCCGGGGCGCAGCTGCCCCACGGGACCACCATCGTCGCGCTGAAGTACCCCGGCGGCGTGGTGCTCGCCGGCGACCGGCGCTCGACGCAGGGCAACATGATCGCCGGGCGCGACGTCAAGAAGGTGTACATCACCGACGACTACACGGCGACCGGCATCGCCGGGACCGCCGCCATCGCCGTGGAGTTCGCCCGCCTTTACGCCGTGGAGCTCGAGCACTACGAGAAACTCGAAGGCGTGCCGCTGACGTTTGCCGGCAAGGTGAACCGGCTGGCGATCATGGTGCGCGGCAACCTGGCCGCCGCCATGCAGGGGCTGGTCGCGTTGCCGCTGCTGGTGGGTTACGACATCGACGCCGCCGATCCGGAGGGCGCCGGGCGCATCGTGTCGTTCGACGCCGCCGGCGGCTGGAACCTGGAGGAGGAGGGCTACCAGTCGGTGGGCTCGGGCTCGATTTTCGCCAAGTCGTCGATGAAGAAGTTGTACTCGCAGGTCACCGACGCCGATTCCGCGGTGCGGGTCGCGATCGAGGCACTCTATGACGCGGCTGACGACGACTCCGCGACCGGTGGCCCGGACCTGGTCCGCGGCATCTATCCCACGGCCGTCACCATCGGCGCCGACGGGGCGCTGGAAGTACCGGAGGGCCGCATCGCCGAGTTGGCGCGCGAGGTGATCCAAAGCCGTTCGCGCGCTGACACTTTCGGCCCCGATGGTGGTGAGAAGTGAGTTTCCCGTATTTCATCTCGCCCGAACAGGCGATGCGCGAGCGCAGCGAGCTCGCCCGCAAGGGCATCGCCCGGGGCAAGAGCGTGGTCGCCCTGGTCTACGCCGGCGGCGTGCTGTTCGTCGCGGAGAACCCGTCGCGGTCGCTGCAGAAGATCAGCGAGCTCTACGATCGTGTGGGCTTCGCGGCCGCGGGCAAGTTCAACGAATTCGACAATTTGCGCCGTGGCGGAATCCAATTCGCCGACACCCGCGGCTACGCCTACGACCGTCGCGACGTCACCGGCCGCCAGCTGGCCAACGTCTACGCGCAGACGCTGGGCACCATCTTCACCGAACAGGCCAAGCCCTACGAGGTGGAATTGTGCGTCGCCGAGGTGGCGCACTACGGCGAGGCGAAACCGCCTGAGTTGTACCGCATTACCTATGACGGATCGATCGCCGACGAGCCGCATTTCGTGGTGATGGGTGGCACCACCGAGCCGATCACGACCGCGCTCAAGGACTCGTACGCCGAGAACGCCAACCTGCGCGAGGCCACGCGCATCGCCGTGAAGGCGTTGCGGGCCGGCAACGAATCCTCCAACGGGGACCAGTCCAGCCTGGACGTGGGCAGCCTGGAGGTCGCCATCTTGGACGTCAACCGCCCGCGGCGGGCGTTCCGGCGGATCAACCGCGCCACCCTGGAAAATTTGCTGCGCGAGCTGGATTCGAACGGTTCCGACGACGGCGACGGCGACGAGTCGGATTCGAACGGCGGATCGCCCGACTAGCACGCTCCGAGTAAGGATCAGCGGTCCTCATCCGGTAACGGTGTGGCTGTTGGTGCTCAAGGTGTTGGTGATCCCTAGCGTCACCAGCGCGTGCGCCGGAGCCCGTCACCCGAGCCGGCGCACCAGAAACGGGCGCGCGAAAAACTTCGTCGATCGATAGGCGCGGCTTGCTCACCGTCGCGCTCGCACAACCAGTACGCTCGATTACGTGCAGCGACGAATCATGGGCATCGAGACCGAGTTCGGGGTCACCTGCACATTCCACGGCCACCGGCGGCTCAGCCCGGACGAGGTGGCCCGCTACTTGTTCCGGCGCGTCGTGTCGTGGGGCCGCAGCTCCAACGTCTTTTTGCGTAACGGCGCCCGGCTCTACCTCGACGTCGGCAGCCACCCCGAGTACGCCACCGCCGAGTGCGACAGCCTGGTGCAGCTGGTCACCCACGACCGCGCCGGTGAATGGGTCCTCGAAGACCTGCTCGTCGACGCCGAACAGCGCCTCGCCGACGAGGGCATCGGCGGCGACATCTACCTGTTCAAGAACAACACCGACTCGGCGGGCAACTCCTACGGGTGCCACGAGAACTACCTGATCGTGCGGGCCGGCGAGTTCTCCCGGATCTCCGATGTGCTGCTGCCGTTCCTGGTCACGCGCCAGCTGATCTGCGGCGCCGGCAAGGTGTTGCAGACCCCCAAGGCCGCCACGTTCTGCCTTTCCCAACGCGCCGAGCACATTTGGGAGGGCGTCTCTTCGGCCACCACCCGTAGCCGTCCGATCATCAACACCCGCGACGAGCCGCATGCCGACGCCGAGAAGTACCGGCGGCTGCACGTGATCGTCGGCGACTCCAACATGTGCGAGACCACCACCATGCTCAAGGTGGGCACCGCCGCGCTGGTGCTGGAGATGATCGAAGCCGGCGTGCCGTTCCGGGACTTCTCACTGGACAACCCCATCCGCGCCATCCGCGAGGTGAGCCACGACGTCACCGGCCGGCGGCCGGTGCGGCTCGCCGGTGGCCGTCAGGCCAGCGCCCTGGACATCCAACGCGAGTACTACAGCCGCGCGGTCGAACACCTGCAGACCCGCGAGCCCAACGCCCAGATCGAGCAGATCGTCGACCTGTGGGGCCGCCAGCTCGACGCCGTCGAGAGCCAGGACTTCGCCAAGGTGGACACCGAGATCGACTGGGTGATCAAGCGCAAACTGTTCCAGCGCTATCAGGACCGCTACAACATGGAGCTGTCCGACCCGAAGATCGCCCAGCTCGACCTGGCCTACCACGACATCAAGCGCGGGCGCGGCGTCTTTGATCTGCTGCAGCGCAAGGGACTTGCGACCCGCGTCACCACCGACGAGGAGATCGCCGAGGCGGTCGACAATCCGCCGCAGACCACCCGGGCCCGGCTGCGTGGCGAGTTCATCAGCGCCGCCCAGGCGGCAGGCCGCGACTTCACCGTCGACTGGGTGCACCTCAAGCTCAACGACCAGGCGCAGCGGACCGTGCTGTGCAAGGACCCCTTCCGCGCGGTCGACGAGCGGGTCAAGCGGCTGATCGCGAGCATGTAGCGGCTGCCGTCCCAGCAGCGAAACGCGAAGCGCAAACCCGCTAGGTCGTCAATCCTGCGACGCGGTGTGCCGGTGGAAGCGCCGGGCGACGACCATCGAATAATCTGGTGCCGATGGCGACGTCAAAAGTCGAACGGTTGGTGAACCTGGTCATCGCCCTGTTGTCCACCCGCGGGTACATCACGGCGGAAAAGATCAGGGCGAGCGTGGCGGGTTATTCGGACAGCGCGAGCGCCGAGGCGTTCTCGCGCATGTTCGAGCGCGACAAGAACGAGCTGCGTGACCTCGGCATCCCGCTCGAGGTCGGCAGGGTCTCGGCCTGGGACCCGACCGAGGGCTACCGGATCAACCGCGACGCCTATTCGCTCGCGCCGGTCGAGCTGACCCCGGACGAGGCGGCCGCGGTGGCCGTCGCGACCCAGCTGTGGGAGTCGCCCGAACTCATCACCGCCACCCAGGGCGCCCTGCTCAAACTGCGCGCGGCCGGCGTCGACGTCGATCCGGACGCACCGGTCGCCATCGCGTCACCGGTCGGGGTGCCGGGCCTGCGCGGCTCGGAGGACGTTCTCGGAATCCTGTTGTCCGCCATCGATTCCCGGCAGGCCGTCCAGTTTCCGCACCGGTCGTCGCGAGCCGAGCCGTACGCTACCCGCACCGTCGAGCCCTGGGGCGTCGTCACCGAGAAGGGCCGTTGGTATCTGGTGGGCCACGACCGCGACCGCGACGCCACCCGCACCTTCCGGCTCTCCCGGATCGGTCCCGACGTGACGCCGATCGGCCCGGCGGGCACGGTCACCGTGCCCGAAGGCGTTGACCTGCGCAGGATCGTCGCGCAGACGGTCACGGACGCTTCGGCGGCGCCGGCCGGCGGCCAGGCCCGGGTCTGGGTGGCCGGTGGGCGGGCCACCGCGCTGCGCCGCGCGGGCAGGCCGGTCGGCGGTCGTCGGCTGGGTGGGCGCGACGGCGAGGTGATCGAACTAGACATCCGATCGATCGACCAGCTGGCACGTGACATCGCCGGCTACGGCGCCGACGCCGTGGTGCTCGAGCCGCCATCGCTGCGCGACGACGTGCTGGCCCGGTTGCGGGCGCACGCGGGTGTGTCCGCATGACCCCCATCTCCACCCGGCTGGTCCGGCTGCTGAACATGGTCCCGTACTTCCAGGCCAACCCGCGGGTGACCCGGGCCAAGGCCGCCGCCGACCTCGGGGTATCGGCCAAGCAGCTGGAAGACGACCTCAACCAGCTCTGGATGTGCGGCCTTCCCGGCTACTTCCCGGGCGACCTCATCGATTTCCAGTTCTCCGGGGACACCATCGAGGTGACCTTCTCCGCCGGCATCGACCGCCCGCTCAAGCTCACCTCGCCGGAGGCCACCGGCCTGCTGGTGGCGCTGCGCGCGCTGGCCGACATTCCCGGCGTCGTCGACCCCGAAGCGGCCCGCAGCGCGATCGCCAAGATCGAGGACGCCGCCGGCGCCCTCGGCCACGACGCCACGCACGCGGCGACGGCCGTCGACGAGCCCGCGCCGGTGGAAAGCCGGGCCGCCGCCGCGGTGCGCGCGGCCGTGCAGTCCCAACACGCGCTGGCCATCGATTACTACTCGGCCTCGCACGACACCCTGACCAGCCGGGTCGTCGACCCCATTCGGGTGTTGCTGGTC
The DNA here is from genome assembly GCF_976985695.1 of Mycobacterium sp. NTMscope_MAC_269. Classification (NCBI taxonomy): domain Bacteria; kingdom Bacillati; phylum Actinomycetota; class Actinomycetes; order Mycobacteriales; family Mycobacteriaceae; genus Mycobacterium; species Mycobacterium sp. NTMscope_MAC_269. Next base: position 2,024,794 of record NZ_OZ335668.1, on the reverse strand, counting down.
GGCGGCCACAGCTACCTGGAGGCCTGGTCGCGGGAGGCCGAGGGGGTCCGGTTGTTCCGCTTCGACCGCATCGTGGAGGCCAGCGAACTCGACGAGCCCGCCGCGCCGCCCGAGCCGGTACGGCACGCGCCGCCCGACACCTCGCTGTTCGACGGCGATCCCTCGCTGCCGTTCGCCAAGCTTCTGGTGGCACCCGCGGCGTCCTGGATGTTCGAGTACTACCCGATGCGCGACGTGCGCGAGTTGGCCGACGGGTCCTGCGAGGCGGTGATGACCTACGCCTCCGAGGACTGGATGACGCGGCTGGTGCTGGGCTTGGGGCCCGCCGTTCAGGTGCTGGCGCCGGAGTCGCTGGCGCGGCGGGTGCGTGATGCCGCGGCGGCCGCCGTGACGTCGTATGACGCCCTGAGCTCATAAAAGTCCAGGCAATGTGGCCCCCGCGGCGCGGCGCGGGCCCACCGCCACGTGGCGCTACTGCGGTAACATCGGGTCAACGTCTGGAGGTAATCAAAGTGGGCAGTCTTAGTCCGTGGCACTGGGCGATCCTCGCGGTCGTGGTGATCTTGCTGTTCGGTGCCAAGAAGCTTCCCGATGCGGCGCGTTCGTTGGGCAAGTCGATGCGGATCTTCAAGTCCGAGATCCGGGAAATGCAGAGCGAGAACAAGCCGGAGACGTCGGCTTTGGGGACCCAAAGTGACGCCTCGGCGGCGAACCCCACGCCCGTGCAGTCGCAGCGGGCCGACGCTCCGGCGCCCAGCGAGCCGGGGCACAGCGAAGCACGCCCGGCGTAGCCGTCATCGTCGCGGTGCCCGAGCGCCCCTGACCGAGCCTTAGACGAGCATCGTGAAAGCACTCAAGGTTTCAGCGCGCACTTCCGGCCTGCTGAAGCGCCTCAACCCACGCAACAGACGCAGTCGCACCAACCCGGATGCGACCATGTCGCTGGTCGACCACCTCACCGAACTGCGCACGCGGCTGCTGATTTCCCTGGCGGCGATCGTGCTGACCACGATTTTCGGGTTCGTCTGGTACTCGCATTCGATGTTCGGGCTCGAAAGCCTCGGCGAGTGGTTGCGTCATCCCTACTGTTCGCTGCCGCAGTCGGCGCGCGCTGAGATCAGTGCCAACGGGCAATGCCGGCTGCTGGCCACCGCGCCGTTCGACCAGTTCATGCTCCGGCTCAAGGTCGGGCTGACGGCCGGGGTGGTGCTGGCCTGCCCGGTGTGGTTCTACCAGCTGTGGGCGTTCATCACCCCCGGGCTCTACCAGAAGGAGCGCCGCTTCGCGATCGCGTTCGTGGTCCCGGCCGTGGTTTTGTTCGGTGCGGGCGCGGCGCTGGCCTACCTGGTGCTCTCCAAGGCGCTGGGTTTTTTGCTGACGGTCGGCAGCGATGTGCAGGTGACCGCCCTGTCTGGCGACCGCTATTTCGGGTTCCTGATCAATCTGCTCGTGGTCTTCGGTGTCAGCTTCGAATTCCCGCTGCTGATCGTCATGCTCAACACGGTGGGACTGCTGACCTACCAGCGGCTCAAGTCGTGGCGGCGCGGGCTGATCTTCGCGATGTTCGTGTTCGCCGCGATCTTCACACCCGGCTCCGATCCGTTCTCGATGACCGCGCTCGGATTGGCGCTGAGCGTGCTCCTCGAGTTCGCCATCCAGATCGCCCGCGTCCACGACAAGCGCAAGGCCAAACGCGAAGCCCAGGCGGAGATCCCCGACGACGAGGCATCGGTCATCGATCGGCCCACCGTGATACCGGAGCCCTCAGTCACCGCCGGGCAACACGACGATGTCACCTGAACCGTCGGCGCCCCACGACGTGGCGGAGCTGGCTGAGCTCACCCGATTCGCCGCGGATCTGCCCTTCGCGCTCGACGGCTTCCAGCATCGGGCATGTGCGGCGCTCGAACGCGGCCACGGCGTGCTGGTCTGCGCGCCGACCGGCGCCGGCAAAACGGTCGTCGGCGAATTCGCGGTGCACCTGGCGCTGGCGGCCGGCGGCAAGTGCTTCTACACCACGCCGCTCAAAGCGCTGAGCAACCAGAAGCACACCGACCTGACCGCGCGCTACGGTCGCGACCGCATCGGCCTGTTGACCGGGGACATGTCGGTCAACGCCGATGCGCCCGTGGTGGTGATGACGACCGAAGTGCTACGGAACATGCTTTACGCGGATTCGCCTGCCCTGCACGGGCTTTCCTACGTGGTGATGGACGAAGTGCATTTTCTCGCCGACCGGATGCGGGGCCCGGTGTGGGAAGAGGTGATCCTGCACCTGCCCGACGAGGTCCGCGTGGTCAGCCTGTCGGCGACGGTGAGCAATGCCGAGGAGTTCGGCGGCTGGATCCAGACCGTGCGGGGCGATACGACGGTCGTGGTCGACGAGCACCGGCCGGTGCCGCTGTGGCAACACGTTTTGGTGGGCAAGCGCCTGCTGGATCTGTTCGACTACGAGAACGAGAAGCCCGCCGCGGATCGTCAACCGCGCGTCAATCCCGAACTGCTGCGCCATATTTCGCATCGGCGCGAGGCGGACCGCATGGCCGACTGGCGTGGTCCCCGGCGCCAGCCGGGAAGGGGAGGCTCGGGACGGCCGTCCCGTCCCCGCCTCTACCGCACGCCGCCGCGCCCGGACGTGATCGCGACACTGGATGCCGAAGGGCTGCTTCCGGTGATCACGTTCGTGTTCTCGCGGGCCGGCTGTGACGCCGCCGTCCAGCAATGCCTGCGTTCGTCCTTGCAGCTGACCACTCAGGAGGAGCGCGCGCAGATCGCCGAGGTGATCGAGCACCGCTGCGGGGATCTGGCCGACGCGGACCTGGCCGTGCTCGGCTACTACGAGTGGCGCGAGGGGCTACTGCGCGGCCTGGCCGCCCACCACGCCGGCATGCTGCCCGCCTTCCGGCACACGGTCGAAGAGCTGTTCACCGCCGGGTTGGTGCGGGCCGTGTTCGCCACCGAGACCCTGGCGCTCGGGATCAACATGCCGGCCCGCACCGTGGTGCTCGAGCGGCTGGTCAAGTTCAACGGCGAGCAGCATGTCGCGCTGACCCCGGGGGAGTACACGCAGCTGACCGGGCGCGCCGGGCGGCGCGGCATCGACGTCGAGGGCCACGCGGTGGTGCTGTGGAGTCCCACCGAGGAAACCACCGAACCCTCGGCCGTGGCCGGGCTGGCTTCCACCCGCACCTTCCCGCTACGCAGTTCGTTCGCCCCGTCGTACAACATGACGATCAACCTGGTGCACCAGATGGGACCCGAACAGGCACATCGGTTGCTAGAGCAGTCATTTGCGCAGTATCAGGCGGACCGCTCCGTGGTCGGGCTGGTGCGTGGCATCGAGCGGGGCAACGCGATACTCGACGAGATCGCTGCCGAGCTGGGCGGGCCCAAGGCGCCGATCCTGGAGTACGCCCGGATGCGGGCGCGCATCTCCGAGATGGAACGCGCGCAGTCGCGCGCGTCGCGGCTGCAACGCCGGCAGGCGGCCACCGACGCGCTGGCCGCGCTGCGCCGCGGCGACATCATCAACATCACCCACGGCCGGCGCGGTGGACTGGCCGTGGTGCTGGAATCGGCCCGCGACAGCTCCGACCCGCGGCCGTTGGTGCTGACCGAAAACCGCTGGGCGGGAAGGATTTCCTCGGCGGACTATTCGGGCGCGGCCGCGCCGGTCGGTTCGATGCCACTGCCGAAGCGTGTCGAGCACCGGCAGCCACGGGTCCGCCGGGATCTGGCGTCGGCGCTGCGGTCGGCGGCCGCCGGGCTGACGATTCCGGCCGCGCGTCGCGGCCGCGGGGATGCCGACGGTGAATTTCACGACCCGGAGCTGGCGTCGTTGCGCGAACAGCTGCGCCGGCACCCGTCGCACAACTCCGCCGGCCTGGAAACACAGGTCAGGGAGGCCGAGCGCTACCTTCGGATCGAACGCGACAACGCGCAGTTGGAGAAAAAAGTTGCCGCAGCGACCAATTCGCTGGCCCGTACCTTCGATCGGATCGTCGGGCTGCTCACCGAGCGTGGCTTCATCGAAGGCAGCGACGGCGATCCCCGGGTCACCGACGACGGGCGGCTGCTGGCGCGGATCTACAGCGAAAGCGACCTGCTGGTCGCCGAATGCCTGCGCACCGGCGCGTGGTCGGGGTTGAAGCCCGCCGAGCTGGCGGCGGTGGTGTCGTCGGTCCTGTATGAGAGCCGCGGCGGGGAGGGGCCGGGCGCGGGGTTCGCGGCCGACGCCCCCACGCAGCAACTGCGCCAGGCGCTGCAGCAGACGTCGAGGCTGTCGATGGCGTTGCGCTCCGACGAGCAGACGCACCGGATCGCCCCGAGCCGCGAGCCCGACGACGGCTTCGTCAACGTCATCTACCGTTGGGCACGGACTGGTGATCTGGCCGCCGCGCTGGCGGCAGCCGACCCGGCGGGCACCGGCTCGCCCTTGCTGGCGGGCGATTTCGTGCGCTGGTGCCGACAGGCGCTTGACCTGCTGGATCAGGTGCGCAACGCCGCTCCCGACGCGGAGGTGCGGGCCACCGCCAAGCGGGCCATCAACGACATTCGGCGCGGCGTCGTCGCAGTTGACGCCGGGTAGGCTAGGCCGGAGCTACCGTTAAGCGCCGATAGTTCATGCCGAGACACAAGGGGCTGAGGAGAAAGATGAGCGGACCGCAGGGACCGGACCAGCAGTGGCAACCGCCCGGTCAAGGTCAAGGCAGCGAGCACTCGTCTGACCCGACTCAGGTGGCGCCGACGTGGCATGACCAGTCGACCCAGGAAGCCTCGTGGCAGGCCCCCGCCTACACCCCGCCGGCCGAGTACCCCCAGTACCAGCAGCCGGCTGAACAGGCCTATCCGCAGCAGTACCCGCAGCAGCCGGGTTACGCCCAGCCCGGGCAGTACGGGCAGCCCGGCCAATACGCCCAGCCGGGTCAGTACGGCCAACCGGGTCAGTACCCGCAGCCCGGCCAGTACGGGCAGCCGGGCCAATACCCCCCGCCGGGCCAATACGGCCAGTACGGCCAATACGGGCAGCCGGGCCAGTACCCGCAGCAGTACCCGCCGTATGAGCAGCCCGGCAAGAAGCGGCCGACCGGGCTGGTCGCGGGCGTGGGCGGCGGGATCGCGTTGCTGCTCGTCGTCGTCGTGCTGGTGCTGGGCTTCTGGCAGCCGGGCTTCTTCGTCACCACCAAGCTGGACGTCAGCAAGGCGCAGGCCGGGGTGCAGCAGGTTCTCAGCGACGAAACCAACGGCTACGGCGCCAAGAACGTCAAGGACGTCAAGTGCAACCACGGCCAAAACCCGACCGTCAAGAAGGGTGCCACGTTTGACTGCGACGTCAGCATCGACGGCGCGCCCAAGCACGTGACGGTGACCTTCCAGGACAACAAGGGCACTTACGAGGTCGGCCGTCCCCAGTAGTCACGCCGGCAGGGCGTCCAGCGCTTTCTGCAGGCGGGCGATCGACGAGCCGACGCCCAGTTCGGTCGCCAGCTTGGCGGTGCGTTGCGGGTCGGCGGCGACCAACGGCAGTGCGTCGGTGGCCGTCGAGAACGTGACGGGCGCGTCGGTGGCGACGCGCACCACCTGGCCGGCCGCCTCGATGTAGTCCAGCGCGCCCAGCAGTTTGGCCCGCAGGCCCTTGGCCATCTTCGACTTCGGGTCGTGGGCGGCGGCCAGGATCTGATCCAGCGAACCGTGCTGGGCCAGCAGGGTCGCCGCGGTCTTCTCACCGACGCCGGGGACACCCGGCAGGCCGTCGGACGGGTCGCCGCGCAGCAGCGCGAGTTCGGCGTAGGCGGGCCCGGCCCGCTCGACCGGTACGCCGTAGTGTTCGGCCACCTCGGCGGGCCCGAACAACGTGGCTTTGCTCAGCCCGCGGCCGAGGTAGAGCACCCGTACCGGGACGGGATCGTCGGACACCACCTGCATCAGGTCGCGGTCTCCGCTGACCACCACCACCGGGTCGTCGCGCTCGTGTGCGGCGAGCGTGCCCAGTACGTCGTCGGCCTCGAAGCCCTCCGCGCCCGCCGTCGGAATCCCGAAGGCGTCAAGGAGTTCGGCGATCATGTCGATCTGGGGCGTCAGGTCGTCGGGGACCTCCTCGACGTCGGGTTCGCCTTTCGGTTCCTCTTCGGCCACGCGGTGCGCCTTGTAGGACGGCACGAGGTCCACCCGAAACTGCGGCCGCCAATCCAGGTCGAGGCAGACCGCCAACCGGCTGGGCCGCTGCTGGCCGATCACCACGGCGACCGAATCGATGAATCCCCGAACGGCGTTGACGGGCCTGCCGTCGGGGGCGGTGATCGAGGACGGGACCCCGAAATACGAACGGAACCACATGCTGGCTCCATCGAGCAGCACTAGTGGTCCGGGCATGCCGGCTATCTTGTCACGGCACGGGCCGGGACCCCACACCGCCGAACGTCGACTCGTTGTCGGGCGATTGGAGAAATCGGCGCAACGAGTCGACGTTCGGTGGGCGGGTTAGCCTGGCTGCCATGGACTCACACCGGTTCGACGCCGCAGTGTATGCCCGCCGACTGGGGGCGGCCGCCGGTGCGGCCGCCGACGCGGGTCTGGCCGGCCTGGTGATCACCCCCGGGTATGACCTGCGGTACCTGGTCGCGTCTCGCGCCCAGACGTTGGAGCGGTTCACCGCGCTGGTGTTGCCCGCGGCCGGTGATCCGACCGTGGTGGTGCCGCGGCTGGAGCTGGCCTCGCTCAAGGGTTCGGCCATCGCCGAACTCGGGCTGGCGGTGCGCGATTGGGTCGACGGCGACAATCCCTACGATCTGGTGGGCGCCGCGCTGGGCGGCGTCCCCGCCGCGACCGCCGTGACCGATTCGATGCCGGCGTTGCATCTGCTGCCGCTGGCCGGTGTGCTCGGCTTGCTGCCCGTTTTGGCCACCGACGTGTTGCGCACGCTGCGAATGCTCAAGGAGGAGTGCGAAGTCGACGCGTTGCGCAAAGCCGGCGCGGCCATCGATCGCGTGCACGCGCGGGTGCCGGAATTTTTGGTGCCCGGCCGCACCGAGGCCGACGTCGCCGCCGATATCGCGGACGCCATTGTGGCCGAAGGACATTCGGAGGTGGCGTTCATCATCGTCGGGTCCGGGCCGCACGGCGCCGATCCGCACCACGGGTATTCGGATCGCGAACTGCAGGAGGGTGACATCGTCGTCGTCGACATCGGTGGCGCGTATGAACCCGGCTACAACTCCGACTCGACGCGCACCTACAGCATCGGTGAGCCGAACCCCGAAGTAGCCCAACAATATTCGGTGCTACAGCGCGCCCAGCGCGCGGCGTACGAGGCGGTGCGTCCGGGGGTGACGGCCGAACAGGTCGACGCGGCCGCCCGCGACGTGCTGGCCGCCGAGGGGCTCGCCGAGTACTTCGTGCACCGCACCGGGCACGGCATCGGATTGTCGGTGCACGAAGAGCCCTACATCGTCGCCGGAAACGACCTGCGGCTGGCCGCGGGCATGGCGTTTTCCATCGAGCCGGGCATCTATTTCCCCGGCCGCTGGGGCGCGCGCATCGAGGACATCGTCGTGGTGACCGAGGACGGCGCCCTGGCGGTCAACAACCGGCCGCACGAACTGATCGTCGTTCCGGTCGTCTGAAGAACCCGTCGAACCGAGAATGGGAATACTGCAAAAAGCTACGACGCGCCCCGGTCCAACAGATCCGACGAACCCAGCACCCGTTCCACCTGAACCTCGATGACCACACGGCGCGGGTTGGGGCGGGGCGTACGGTAGCGCTGGGCGTAGCGCAGCTCGGCGTCGCGGACCGCGTCGACGTCGCTGTTCACCTTGGAACGGCCCTCCAGCGATAGCCACCGCGCCCCGTCGACCTGGCTCAGAACGGCCAGCCCGCCGCGATCCGCATTGACCGCCTTTTGTGAACCGCCGGTGGTGATGACCCGCGCGATGTGCGTCTTGGGGTCGAAGGTGAAACCGACCGCCACCACATGCGGTGAATTGTCGGCTCGCAGCGTGGTGAGCATGGCCAGATGGCGTTCCGACAGAAACGCGAGGGCCTCGTCGGTGAGCCGGGTAGTGGTATTCGCCATCACCGCTCACGCTAGCGCAGGTAATAATCGCAGCCGTGGACGACACGGGCGCGGCTGCGGTACTAATCCTGGGCGGACGCAGCGAAATCGGGGTCGAGCTGGCGCGGCACCTCGCGCCCGGGGCGACGGTGGTGCTGGCCGCGCGCAACGCCCATCAGCTGGCCGACCAGGTCAGCGCGGTCAAAGCCGCCGGCGCCACCGCGGTCGACACCAAGGAGTTCGATGCCGATGACCTGGCGTCGCACGCCCCGCTGGTCGCGTCGGTCGTCGCCGATCACGGACCCATCGGCACCGCGGTGCTGGCCTTCGGCATCCTGGGCGACCAGGCCCGCGCCGAGACCGACGCCGCCCACGCGGTCGCCGTCGTGCACACCGACTACGTCGCCCAGGTCAGCATGCTCACCCACCTGGCCGCCGCCATGCGCAACGCCGGCAACGGCCGACTGGTGGTGTTCTCCTCGATCGCGGGCGCGCGGGTGCGGCGCGCCAACTACGTCTACGGCTCGGCGAAAGCGGGCCTGGACGGCTTCGCCAACGGCCTGGCCGACGCGCTGCACGGCACCGGGGTGCGGCTGCTGATCGCACGCCCGGGATTCGTGATCGGGCGGATGACGGAAGGCATGACGCCCGCGCCACTGGCCAGCACGCCGGCGCAGGTGGCCGCCGCGACCGCGCGGGCACTGGCCAAAGGCCGACGCACTGTGTGGATCCCGTGGGCGCTGGGGCCCGCGGCCGCCGTGATGCGGTTGCTGCCGGCGTTCATCTGGCGCAGGATGCCGCGATGAGCCCCGCCGGTGACCATGCAGAGCGCAGCGATGAGGAGCGGCGCTTATGATTATCGTGGTCGGCATCGGTGCCGATGGCATGGCGGGGCTCGCCGAGACATCATGCATCGAATTGCGCAGGGCCGCAGTAATTTACGGTTCTAAGCGCCAGCTCGATCTGCTCGACGACACGGTGGCCGCCCCCCGCCGGGAGTGGCCCTCGCCGATGCTTCCCGCCCTCAAAGCGCTGCCCGCGGACGACGACATCCATGTCGTCGCCAGCGGGGACCCGCTGCTGCACGGCATCGGCGGCACGCTGATCCGCCTGTACGGCCCCGAGAAGGTGCGGGTGCTGCCGCACGTGTCGTCGGTGACCCTGGCGTGCGCCCGGATGGGCTGGAACGTCCACGACACCGACGTGATCAGCCTGGTCACCGCGGCGCCGCACACCGCCGTGCGCCGCGGCGGACGGGCGATCGTGCTGTCGCAAGGCAAATCCACCCCCGCGGAGCTGGCCGCCCTGCTCAACGCGCACGGCCGTGGGGATTCGCAATTCACCGTGCTCGAAAGGCTCGGCGGCGCAGACGAACGCCGCCGCGACGGCACCGCCCGCGACTGGGCCGACGGCGCCGCCGGACATGTCGACGACCTCAACGTGATCGCCGTGCGCTACCTGCCCGACGAACGCGTCTCGCCCCTGCCCGACGACGCGTTCACCCACGACGGCCAGATCACCAAACAGGGGATCCGCGCGGTGACACTGGCCGCCTTGGCGCCGCGGCCGGGGGAGCGGTTATGGGACGTCGGCGCGGGGTCGGGCAGCATCAGCGTCGAGTGGTGTCTGAGCGGGTCGGGTTGTGGGGCAATCGCATTCGAACGCGACGAACGACGCCGTCATAACGTCGAATACAACGCCGCGGCTTTCGGCGTCGGCATCGAGGTGCGCGGCGACGCCCCCGACACCTTCGAGGGCGCCGCGCCACCCTCGGCGATCTTCATCGGCGGCGGGCTGACCCAGCCGGGCCTGCTGGATGCCTGCCTCGACCACTTGCCCACCGGCGGGCGGCTGGTCGTCAACGTTGTCACCACCGAGTCGGAAGCCGCTGTTACGCAGGCATATACGCGTCTCGGCGGCCAGCTGCGACGTTTCCAGCACTACCACGGCACGGCGCTGGGCGCCTTCACGGGCTGGCAGCCGCACTACCCGGTCACCCAGTGGGTGATGACCAAATGACCGTGTACTTCATCGGCGCGGGCCCGGGCGCCGCCGACCTGATCACCGTCCGTGGCCAACGGCTCCTCCAAACATGCCGCGTGTGCCTGTACGCGGGCTCGATCATGCCCGACGACCTGCTCGCGCTCTGCCCGCAGGACGCGAAAGTCGTTGACACCGGCCCGTTGACGCTGGAGCAGATCATCGCCGAACTCAGCGAGGCGCACGCCGCCGGACACGACGTCGCGCGGCTGCATTCCGGTGACCCGTCGCTGTACAGCGCGCTGGCCGAGCAGTGCCGCCGGCTTGACGCGCTGGGCATCGACTACGAAATCGTGCCGGGCGTACCGTCTTTCGCCGCCGCCGCGGCCGCCCTGAAACGCGAGCTCACCGTCCCCGGGGTGGCGCAGACGGTGACGCTGACCCGGGTGGCGACCCTGTCGACGGCCATGCCGCCCGGCGAAGACCTGGCGACGCTCGCCCGATCCGGCGCCACCCTGGTCCTGCACCTGGCGGCCGCCCAGATCGACGCCATCGTCCCGCAACTTCTCGAAGGCGGCTACCGCCCCGAAACACCCGCAGCCGTCGTGGCTTTCGCGAGCTGGCCGCAGGAGAGCGTGCTGCGCGGCACGCTCGCCGACCTTGCCGACCAGATGCACGAGGCCAACATCACCAAAACCGCGGTCATCGTCGTCGGCGACGCGCTGACTGCGGGCAACTTCACCGACAGTTACCTGTATTCGACCGGGCGGGCGCGAAGGAGCAGGCATTGATGCGCGTCTTGCTGCTCGGCGGCACCGGCGAGGCGCGCGCGCTGGCGAAAGCCCTGCACCCCCGCATCGACGTCATCAGTTCCCTGGCGGGCCGGGTTCCGCACCCCGCGCTGCCGGTCGGCCCCGTGCGCGTCGGCGGCTTTGGCGGGGTGGACGGTCTGCGGCGCTGGTTGCGCGACGAACGCATCGACGCCGTCGTCGACGCCACCCATCCGTTCGCGGCCACCATGACGGCGCACGCCGCCACCGCGTGCGGCGAATTACGGATACCCCATCTGATCCTGGCGCGCCCGGCCTGGGATCCCGGCGCGGCCCTCGTCGTCGAGTCGGATACCCATGCGGCGCAAACCGTTGCCCGGCACGGCTATTCGCGTATCTTCCTCACCACCGGCCGTTCCGGCGTCAACGCCTTCGCCGACAGCGACGCGTGGTTTTTGATCCGGGCGGTCACCGAACCGGACAGCACCTCGTTGCCGCGTCATCACCGGCTGGTGCTCTCCCGCGGCCCGTACCGCTACGACGACGAATTCGCGCTGCTGCGCGAGCACCGCATCGACGCGCTGGTCACCAAGAACAGCGGCGGTCAGATGACGAGGGCGAAACTGGATGCGGCCGCGGCGCTCGATGTCTCGGTGGTGATGGTGGCGCGGCCGCCGCTACCGCCGGGTGTATCGGCCGTGGGATCGGTACGCGAGGCCGCCGACTGGGTTGGCGCGCTAGCCGGTTAGGTCGCTGCGCTCGCCGTCGGCCAGCAGCGCATCGCGGGCGCGCGCAACCCGCGACCGGATGGTGCCCACCGGGCAGCCGCACACGGCGGCGGCGTCGGCGTAGGGCAGCCCGAGTAGCTGGGTGAGCAAAAGCGCTTCGCGCTGTTCGGGATTGAGGCCGGCGATCATCGTCGTCACCTCAACGAGGTCTTCGAACCCGCGGGCGTGGCGATCACCGCGCACCACGTGCTCGGGATCGGCGCCCAAGGCGGCGCGCGGCCGCGACTGCAGTGCGCGGATGTGATCGGCCACGACCCGGCGCGCGATGGACAGCAGCCACGTGCGGGCGCTCGAGCGCCCGGAGAACCGCTCGATGGCGCCGATGGCGCGCAGGAATGTTTCTTGGGTCAGATCGTCGGCGCTGCCCGCATCGGACAGGTAAGCGACGAACCGCCATACGTCCTGCTGGGTGGCTTTGATGAACGCCTCGAGCGCTCGCGCGTTGCCGCGCGCGGCTGACAACGCGAGTTCGGTTACCGCCTCGTCGTCGCTCGGCGCGATCATGCTCAACCACCTTAGTTGCGCGGGTTTTCCGATCCTACGACGGGTCGTCGTAGAGGGCGCGGCGTGGTCGGGGACGGCGTGGTTGATCGGCCGCAAATGCCCGCGCCGTCGATTGCTGGGGGAGTCGGTCGCCGAGGCGGGATAGTCAAAGTCGACCGAGCCGTCGGAGCCGCGGCGCCGGTGCGAGCCCACGCGCTCCCGCGCCACCAACAACGCGAATGCCAGGCCCAACAAAAGCGGCATGTGGCTGGCGATCCTGGTGGCCGTGACCTGCCCGTCGAAGGCGTCGACGATCACATAGCCAAGCAGCGCAACGGAATACACACCGGTGATCGCCGCCACTCCTGAGGCGGAGGCGGGCCAGACGCCGGCGGCCACCATCGCCAACCCCAACGCCAGCAACCAGGCCGTGGACTCGTGCATCAGGTGCTCGCCCGACATCGCGCCGTGCATGTGACCGGACACCATGCCGAAGTCGACGCCACTGATCTGAGCGGCGGCAATCGCCACCTGGAACAGGCCCACGGCGATCAGGCCCCAGCGCCGGTAGTGCGACCGCAACCAGCGCATCCAACTCGGGTGTCCGGAGGACTGCTCGCCGATGCTGGCCATGATTTTGTCGACCAGGTCGGGCCCCTCGCCGGGCGCAACCGAGGCGAACCGACGGGTCTGCGCCGCCGCCCCGATCAGCCAGGAGCGGCAACTGCGGCACGATTCCAGGTGGGCGTCGACTTGCTGCGCGAGCACCTCGGGGCGCTCGCCGTCCAATCGAGCCGATAGCGCTTCACGCGCAACCTCACACCGCATCCCTGCATCGTTGCAGCAGGGCCGCTCCGCGCGCAAAGACTCCCGCAATTTGACGCCCGAACGAAATCGCAGGGAACTAAACGCCCGCGGCAACCGACCTCTGGTCGTACGCATCGCCCAGCCCATCCACGAGATTCCGAAGAGGTATTCGTGTTCTTGCCTGAAGGCCCCCGACGATGACCGCCCCGATCTGGGCGGCGTTTCCGCCGGAAGTGCACTCGAGCATGCTCAGCAGCGGTCCCGGCCCGGCCCCGCTGCTGGCCGCCGCGACGGCCTGGTCGGCGATGAGCACCGACTACGCGAGCGCGGCGGCCGAACTCAGCGGGTTGCTGGGCACCGTGCAGGCCGGCGCGTGGGACGGGCCCAGCGCCGACCAGTACGTGGCCGCGCACGTCCCCTACCAGGCCTGGCTGGTGGACAGCGCGGCCAAGAGCGCCACCGCGGCCAGCCTGCACGAGACCGCGGCCACCGCCTACACCGTCGCTTTGGCCGCCATGCCCACGATGGGCGAACTCACGGCCAATCACGTGGTGCACGGAACGCTGGTCGCCACGAACTTCTTCGGCATCAACACCATCCCCATCGCCGTCAACGAAGCCGACTACGCGCGGATGTGGGTGCAGGCCGCGACGACGATGACCACCTATCAGGCGGTCAGTGAATCCGCGCTGGCCGCGGTCCCGCCGACCACACCCGCGCCGCCGATCGTGGTCCCGGGGGCCGAGGCGGGCACCGCGGGCGTCGCGGCGATGCAAGCGGCGGCCGTCGCGCCGGCGGCGGACTCCGGTTCCAACCTCAACAACGCCGATACGTCCAGCGCCCAGCAGCAGGCCACCACGACGCAGTACCCGTCCTGGATGGATCAGCTCACCCAGTGGCTGCAGCAGTACACCCAGAATTTCGCGTGGCCGGTGTCCAAGGACCTCAACCCCGGCGGGTGGCCCTTCCCGCCGGTGCCGTGGGTCAACAGTCTCGCCTCGTTTTTCGGGCAGCTCGGACTGTCGCCCGCACTGTCGACCGCGCTGGGCTGGGCCATCTTCCACACGCTGATGATCTTCTGGCCGTTCATTCAGCTGGCGATCCAGATGGCGGTGGTGCTCGCGCCGGTCGTCGTGGCCGCCATCGGCGCGGCCGCGGCCGGTGGGGCGGCGGCCGCGGTCACCGCGATCAGCGTCGCGGCCCCGCTCTCGATGGCGCCGCCCCTGCCGGCCGTGGCGGCGGCGCCGGTGCCGGTGGCCGCTCCAGCGCCGGTCATCGCGAGCGCGCCCGCGAGTGTGAGCCACGTGCCGACCCCGTCCACCGCCCCCGCGACGACGGTCGCCGGATCGGCCGGCGGCGGACCGGTCGGTGGGGGACCCGGAGTGGGCTTCGGCCCGACGGCGACCGACGGTATCGGCGCGGGCCTGTCCAACGCGCTGTACGCGGTGGGGCTGTCGGGACTCTCGGCGCGGGGCAGCGCGAGCAGTCGGTCGCGCCGTAAGTCGGAGGAGCCGTCCTCCGACGACCTCGACGCGCCCGCCGCCGGGGCCGCGGCCGCCGCGGCCAAGAAGAAGGCCCGGGCTCGTCGGCGCCGCGGCGGCACCGCCACCGAGCGCGCCTACCGCTACGAATTCATGGACCTGGACCAGGAGTTGGATCCGGGAGTCGATGCCGAGGATCCGTACGCCGCCAGGCCCTCCGAGGACAGCGCGGGGCCACTCGGATTCGCCGGTGCCGCAGCCAGATCCGACGCCCGGGCCGCCGGGCTGGCGACGCTGGCCGGCGACGGGTTGAGCGACGGGCCCAGTGTGCCGATGATGCCGAGCACCTGGGACCGGGGCTGAGTCTTACCGCTGATAGCGCCGGGGAGTGAAGACCCGGTCGGTGGAATCGGCTGAGTACCACTGGGTTTGCGACGACCCGACGATCAGCAGGCAGCGCATGTCGATCTCAGCCGGGTTGAGATCGGCCAGCCGCACCACGCGGACGTCTTCGTCGTCGCCGGACACGTTGCGGCCGATCACCACCGGCGTACCGGGTTCGCGGTGGGCCAGCAAGATGTCACGCATCGCGCCGACCTGCCAGGTCCGCGTCTTCGACGCCGGGTTGTAGACAGCCAGCACCAGGTCTGCGGCCGCGGCGGCCTGTAGCCGCGCGGCGATCACCTCCCACGGCTTGAGCCGATCGGACAGCGAGATCACCGCGTAGTCGTGCCCCAGCGGGGCGCCGACCCGGCTGGCCACCGCCTGGGCTGCGGTCATCGCCGGAATCACCCGAACCTGCACGCCCGGCCATTGTTTGGCCTCTTCCAGCACCGCGGTCGCCATCGCGAAGACGCCCGGGTCGCCCGAGGACACCACCGCCACCGCCCGGCCCTGCTCGGCCAGCGCGCAGGCCAGCCGCGCGCGCTCGGGTTCGTCGCGATTGTCGCTGGGGTGGCGCTGCTGGCCCTCGCGAACCGGGACGCGATCCAAATAGCCGCCGTAGCCGATCAGGTCGGTCGCCGACGCCAGCTCCCGCCGGCTCTGCGGCGTCATCCAGTCCAGATCGCCGGGGCCCAGGCCCACCACCGCGACGCTGCCCGCCGCCGCCCGGTCGGGGGAGCGCCGGGGCAGCCGGCGGCCACCCGGCAGCATGGCCAGCGAGAAGTAGGGCACGCTGGTCTCGTCGACCTCCGCCGCCGGCAGGATGCGCTGCCCCGCGCTGCTGGCGCGTTCGACGTAAAACGTGTTGTCGAGCTGTCCTGACGCCGAAAGAGCCTCCCGCACAACGTGATACGAGCGACCCAACTTGAGGACCACGGCGGCGTCGGCGTCGGCGAGCCGGCGGGTCAGTTCGGCGACCGGCAACGTGCCCGGCAGGACCGACAACACCTCGTCGCCGGCCACCAGCGGTGTCGCAATTGCCGCCGAAGCGGCGCTCACCGACGTCACACCCGGGACGATGACCGCGTTGAATCGCTCGGTCAGTCGCGTGTGCAGGTGCATGTACGAGCTGTAGAACAGCGGGTCGCCCTCGGCCAGTAGGGCCACGTTGCGTCCGGCGTCCAGGTGCGCGGCGATACGTCGGGTGGCTTCGGCGTAGAAGTCTTCGAGCGCGCCGGCATAGCCGCCCGGATGGTTGGTGACCTCGGTCGTGACCGGATAGACCAGGTGCTCCTCGATCTGATCGGTCCGCAGATAGCGTTCGGCGATGCCGCGTGCGATGCTGCGACCGTGCCGGGCGCTGTGATAGGCGACCACGTCGGCCTCGCCGATCACCCGCGCGGCCTTGACGGTCACCAGCTCCGGGTCGCCGGGTCCCAGCCCGACCCCCCACAGCGTCCCCCGGGTCATTCGGCGTCGCTCGCGATCGCGTTGACGGCGGCCGCGGCCATGGCGCTGCCGCCGCGGCGGCCCCGCACCACCAGATACGACATTCCGCGTGGACGCTCGATGAGCTCCTGCTTGGACTGCGCCGAGCCGACGAAGCCCACCGGACCACCCAACACCCCGGCCGGCGGCGAAAGCCCGTCGTCGATCAGCTCGAGCAGCCGGAACAGCGCCGTCGGTGCGTTGCCGATGGCCAGCACGGCGCCGTCGAGCCGGTCGGCCCACAGCTCGACCCCGGCCGCCGAGCGGGTGGTCTGCCGCCGCGCGGCCAGCTCGGGGGCCCGCGGGTCGGCCACCAGCGACACCACCTCGTTGCCGGCGGGCAGCCGTGCGGTGGTGATCCCGGCGGCCACCATCGACGAATCGCACAACACGGGGGCCCCGCCTCGCAGCGCCGCGCCGACACGCTCGACGACGTCGTCGGTGAACGCGACGTGCTCGGCGACGTCGACCTGGCCGCAGGTGTGAATCAACCGGACGACGACCCGGGCCACGTCGGCCGGGAATCGCGCCAGGTCGGCCTCGGCGCGGATGGTCGCGAACGACTGGCGATAGATCTCCGCGGCGTCGCGGATGTAGTCGAGCACCCGCTCACCCTAAGGCTTGTCAGTTTCGAAGCATTCGGTATCCGTCGCCTGTGGCGACCAGCACCTGACCGGCCGGCGGGCTGCCGCACGCGCGTTCGCAGCCCACGAAGTGACGGTGTCCCGCAGCCGCGTCCTGTGAGTCCAGCGCTTGGGCGGCGTCCGCCCGCACGTCCGCGGCCGAGTGCGCGCAACCGGGGCTGCCGGTGCAGGCGCTGACGGTCAGCCAGGGGGAGTTCTCGTCGAACACCAGTCCCAACGGGGCCAGCACGCGCAGCGCGGTGTCGGCGACGGATTCGTCGAGATCGCACACCAGCACCGATCGCCACGGGGTGATCACCAGCGGCGCCTCGATCGCGGCCAGGTACTCCGCGACCCGCGCGGGCAGGACACCGAGCGGTACCGCGGCGCCCAGCGCGATGCGACCATCATCCTGGTTGATCCAGCCCACCGGCGCCTTGGCTAAGGCGGGAAAGGGCGCACTGTCGAGTTCGGCGTCGGGTAGCAGCCGGCGGATATCGCCTAATTCCTGTACCCGCCAAGCTGTTTCGCGGATGTCCACGAACCGCGTCGCCAGAGCGACCAGCCTCTCGACCACCTCGTCGGCGGCCAGCCGGACGCCGGTGTCGCGACCGGCCAGCAATAGGGCGCAACCACCCGGCGACGCGTGCACACCGATGTCGGCGCGCAGCCCCGACACGTCGCCGCGCCCGTCGTCGAGGCTGAACCAGAACCGGCCGCCCAGGTCGGCGAGCCGGGGCTCTGCGCAGATCGCGGCGTCGAGCTCACCGACCCAGCTCCGCACGTCGAGGTTGCCGCCGGCCCGGCCCGACAGCGGTGACGCGACGATGTTGCGGACGCGCTCATGGGTGGTCGACGGCAACAGTCCTGCGGCCGCGATCGCCTCGGCGACCACGCTCACGTCGGTGAGCCCGCGCAGCTGCACGTTGCCCCGGGCGGTGAGTTCGAGCGTTCCCGCCCCTGCCTGAGTGGCAACGGCACTCAACGCCGCCAGCCGGGCGGCCGTGGTCATGCCCCCGGGCAGCCGCACCCGGGCCAGCGCACCGTCGGCGGCCTGGTGCACTTGCAGCGCACCCGGGCAAGCGTCGGTGTCGCGCGTCCTGGCCACGCGTCCACGGTACGGCTCCACGCCAAGACAGGGGGATGAGCGGCACCGCGCAGCATGAGGTCTAACGGTCTCCTATCGCTGTTGTGGCTCACCTGCTGCTGCCCGGCCGGTGCGGGTGACTCGTTGTGGCGGGCACACTCGTACCCGTGGACACGGTGGAATACGCGCCAGGACGTTTGGCCGACGTCTGGGGCGACCCCAGCCGGCCCACCGTCCTGCTGTGGCATGGCATGCAGACCGATGCGCGCGCGGCCTTCGGTCCGCTCGCCGGCATGCTCGCCGGCCGCGGCGCGGCCGTCGTGGCGCCCGACTGGAATTCCCACGCCGAGGACGGCGGGCGCGCGGATCTGTTGGGATCACTCGACTTCACCCGTGATTTTGCGGGCGCGGGCTGCGGCATCGTGCTCGTCGGGTGGTCCATGGGCGGTTGCGCCGCGGCGGGCCTGACGCTCAACGCGGCGCGTTTCGACGTCAGCCTCGCGCACACCGTTTGCCTGGCCGGCGCGTTCATGGTGCCCGATCCGTTCTCCGGTCGGGCGCCGACCGACGCGCTGGCGGGAGGCCGCGTCGGCACGCCGTTCACCCTGCTGCACGGGCTGGCCGACGACGCCGTCCCCGTGCGCGCCAGCAGGGACTTCGCGGCCGGGCTGGAACGGGTCGGCTGGCCGGTCGAGATGGTGGAGTTGGACGCCGACCACGGTTCCATCGCCGGTGCCGACTACGACCCGGTGGCGGATCGCTACGAACCAGGGACGAGCGAGGAGGCGCTGCGGATCGCCGGGGAGGTCGCCGCCCGGATTGCGGCTCTAATCGGTCGCTGATCGCCGACGCGAATCATCTGTCCGCGAGGCGGGCGCCGCCCCATCCAGGAGCGGTCGCGGGTGCCGGTGGAACGCATCCTGGACGCCGCTCAGGAGGCATGATCGGCCACGGCTACGACGGCGCATCCACCAAACCGAATCGCGGCCGCAGCCGCGTGGATGCTGGTGCGGATGATCGAGCACCTCACTGTCCGCTACATCCTGGACCGGCCCGACATCGACCGAAACGAGTTCCTCTACGAGATAACGACTTTGGCACTGAACTACCTGAGGATTCACGACGACCCGATGCGCCGTGCGCAAGTCTGGCGCTTCTCGCATTCCACGCAGTCGCGCGGAACCCCACCCGTGCCAGACGCCACCGACACTGTGCTGCAAGAGTTTTGCGGCGTCGAGATGAAGCGCGAGTAGAGTGACTTCGGTGGCCGTGGCTTCGTCGAATGACCGGATGATCGCCGGGGTCGCCGCTGCCGCCGTCGCGCTCGGTGTCGCCCAATTGGCCAGCATCCCGTTCGGTGCGCGGGCCGATGCCCGCACCGCCGTGGGTTCCGCGGTCGTCGACCTGACCCCGGGCCCCGTCCAGGAGTGGGCGATCCAAACGCTCGGTCCGCTCGACAAACCCTTCCTGGCCGTCGTCGTGCTCGTGGTGATCGCGACGATCGCGGCGATCGCCGGGACTCTCGAGACTCGGCGCCGCCCGTTCGGCAGCGCTGTGATCGCCGCGGCGGGCGTCCTTGGCTGCATTGCGGTGCTGTCCCGACCGGGCGGGACCGCACTCGACACGATCCCCACCGTCGTCGGCGCCGTGTGCGGCGTAGGGGTGCTGCGGGTGCTCAGCCGTCGGTTCTGGCCCGAGCCGGACGACGACGCAGACGACCAGAAGCAGGCAGATCCCGGCCGGCGCAGGTTGGTCATGTACGGGCTGCTCGGACTGGGCGTCGTCAGTGGGGTAGTGGGGGCACTCGGCGCGCGGCTGGCGCATTCGGTGGAAGCCGACCGTACGACATTCGCCCTGCCCCGACCGCGATCCCCGGCGCGCCCGATACCCACTGAGGTGCAGCCGAAGGGCGTTGCATTGCCGAGTTTTATCACGTCAAGTGCCGACTTCTACCGTGTCGACACCGCGCTGAGCGTTCCCCAGCTCAGCCGCCGCGACTGGCGCCTGCGTATCCATGGGATGGTGGATCGCGAGACCACCTACAACTTCGACGACCTCGCCCGCTTCGACATCGTCGAGACCGTGACCACGCTGACATGTGTATCCAATCCCGTTGGCGGAGACCTCATTTCAACGGGCATCTGGACGGGCTACCGGCTGGCGGACCTGCTGGCGGCGGCCGGTGTGCACCGGGACGCGGACATGGTGCTCTCCACCTCGATCGATGGATTCACCGTCGGCACCCCCGTGCAGGCTCTCACGGATGGCCGCGACGCGCTGCTGGCGGTCGGCCTCAACGGTCAACCGCTGCCGGTCGAGCACGGCTACCCGGCCCGCATGGTGGTACCCGGTCTCTATGGCTACGTGTCTGCCACCAAGTGGGTGGTGGATTTGGAGCTGACCCGGTTCGACAGGGCCAAGGCCTACTGGACGCGGCAGGGCTGGGCGGCGCAGGCGCCGATCAAGACGGAGTCGCGGATCGACGTGCCCAGAGGCGGCCAGAAGGTGCCGGTGGGGCCGGTGGTGTTCGGCGGCGTTGCGTGGGCACAAAATCGTGGTGTGCGGGCGGTCGAAGTCCGCATCGGCGACGGCGGTTGGGAGCCGGCCGAACTGGGCGCGAGTTATTCCAATGAGACATGGCGGTTGTGGAGCTTTGCGTGGCAGGCGAAAAACCCCGGCAGAGAAACCATCACCGTGCGGGCGATCGACAATACCGGTGCCGTCCAAACCGAAGAGCGCGCCAATCCCGTCCCCGACGGTGCCACCGGCTGGCACACGGCGAACTTCGCCGTCGTGCCGGCATAGCAACCTATTTCGACGTTAGTCTCCGCCAACTGATCACCGCGATCGTTATCCCTACGAGCGCCGTGATCGGCCCGATGACGGACCAGGTGGTGGTGTTGCTCATCGGGCTGCCGCCGAGCACCCCGAATCCCTGCAGTGCCCAGATCACACCGAACAACGCGACGATCACCCCGACCGCGAAGGCGACGACGAATCCTCTGCTCATAGAGGGACCCTACGTGCCGATTCGGCCGTCCGCTGCCGCTGCGGTACGAATGATGGGTGGCTGAGCCGACCATCCTGCTGCTGTCGACGTCCGACACGGACCTGATCAGCGCCCGATCCAGCGGGAAGAACTATCGATGGGCCAACCCGTCGCGGCTGTCGGAGGACGAACTGCCCGACCTGCTGACCGACGTCGCCATCGTGGTGGTGCGGATCCTCGGCGGCTACCGGGCCTGGCAGACCGGGATCGACACCGTCATCGCCAGCGGTGTGCCCACGGTGCTGGTCAGCGGGGAGCAGGCCGCCGACGCCGAGCTCACCGGGCTGTCGACATTGGCCGCCGGCATCGCGGTACAGGCGCACATCTACCTGGCTCACGGCGGGGTGGACAACCTGCGCCAGCTGCACGCCTTCCTCTCGGACACGGTGTTGATGACCGGGTTCGGGTTCACCCCGCCGGTCGTGACGCCGACGTGGGGCGAGCTGGCCCGGCCGGACGCGCCCGATCCCGGCGGCCCGACGATCGCCGTGTTGTATTACCGCGCCCAGCACCTGGCCGGCAACACCGGCTACGTCGAGTCGTTGTGCGAGGCCATCGAGGACGCCGGCGCGCGCCCGATGCCCGTCTACTGCGCGTCGCTGCGCACCGCCGAACCCGAACTGCTGCAACGGCTGAGCGCGGCCGACGCGATGGTCGTGACCGTCCTGGCGGCCGGCGGGCTCAAACCGGCCACCGCGTCCGCCGGCGGCGATGACGACAGCTGGAATGTCGAACACCTTGCCGCGCTGGACATTCCGATCCTCCAGGGATTGTGCCTGACCAGCCCGCGCGCCCAGTGGTGCGACAACGACGACGGACTGAGCCCGCTCGACGTGGCCAGTCAGGTGGCGGTGCCCGAGTTCGACGGCCGCATCATCACGGTGCCGTTCTCCTTCAAAGAGATCGACGAGGACGGCCTGATCTCCTATGTCGCGGACGCCGAACGCTGCGCCCGCGTCGCGGGCCTGGCGGTGCGGCACGCGGTATTGCGCCACGTCGCCCCAGCCGACAAACGGGTCGCCCTGGTGTTCTCGGCCTATCCCACCAAGCACGCCCGGATCGGCAACGCCGTCGGGCTGGACACGCCGGCCAGCGCCGTCGCGCTGCTGCGGGCGATGCGCGACCGCGGTTACCGGATCGGTGACCTGCCGGGCGTCGACGCGAACGATGGCGACGCCCTGATCCACGCGCTCATCGAACGCGGCGGCCAGGATCCCGACTGGCTCACGGAGGGGCAATTGGCCGGCAACCCGATCCGGGTTTCCGCCAAGGACTACCGCGCGTGGTTCGCGACGCTGCCCGCCGAATTCATTGACGCCATCGAGGCGCACTGGGGACCGCCGCCCGGGGAGCTGTTCGTCGATCGCAGCAACGATCCTGACGGTGAAATCGTCATCGCCGCAATCAAATCGGACAACGTGGTGCTGATGGTGCAGCCGCCCCGCGGCTTCGGCGAGAACCCGGTCGCCATCTACCACGACCCGGACCTGCCGCCCAGCCACCACTACCTCGCCGCCTACCGCTGGCTGGACGCCGGGTTCGGAACGCACGCGGTGGTGCACCTGGGCAAACACGGCAACCTCGAATGGCTGCCGGGTAAAACCCTGGGCATGTCAGCGGGCTGCGCACCGGATGCCGCGCTGGGCAACCTGCCGCTGATCTATCCGTTTTTGGTCAACGACCCCGGCGAGGGCACCCAGGCCAAGAGGCGCGCGCACGCGGTGCTCGTCGATCATCTCATCCCGCCAATGGCACGCGCCGAAACCTACGGGGACATCGCACGTTTGGAACAGCTGCTCGACGAGCATGCCAATGTCGCCGCGCTGGATCCTGGCAAGCTGCCGGCCATCCGCCAGCAGATCTGGACCCTCATCCGGGCCGCGAAGATGGACCACGACCTCGGGCTCACCGAACGTCCCGCCGAGGACTCGTTCGACGACATGCTGCTGCACGTCGACGGCTGGTTGTGCGAGATCAAGGATGTCCAGATCCGCGACGGCCTGCACATCCTCGGCCAAAAGCCCACGGGGGAGCCCGAACTGGACCTCGTGCTGGCGATCCTGCGTGCCCGCCAGTTGTTCGGCGGCGAGCACGCGATCCCCGGCCTGCGCCAGGCGTTGGGTCTGGCCGAGGACGGCAGCGACGAACGAACCAGTGTGGACGCGACTGAGGCCGCGGCGCGGGAGTTGGTCGCGGCGCTGCAGGCGTCCAGTTGGGATCCCGATGCGGTCGAACGGCTCACCGCCAACCCGGACGTGGCGCGAGTACTCCGGTTCGCGGCCACCGAAGTGGTGCCCCGGCTGGCCGGTAGCTCCGCCGAAATCGAGCAGGTGCTGCGCGCCCTGGACGGACGCTTCATCCCGGCCGGCCCCTCGGGGTCTCCGCTGCGTGGCCTGGTCAACGTCCTGCCTACCGGGCGTAACTTTTATTCCGTCGACCCCAAGGCCGTGCCGTCCCGACTGGCCTGGGAAGCCGGTATGGCACTGGCGGATTCGCTGCTCGCCCGCTACCGCGACGACCACGGCCGGTGGCCGCAATCGGTGGGGCTGTCGGTGTGGGGGACCTCGGCCATGCGCACAGCCGGCGACGACATCGCCGAAGTACTTGCGCTACTGGGCGTTCGGCCCGTGTGGGATGACGCGTCGCGCCGTGTCGTCGACCTCGCCGCGATTCCCCTGGCCGAGCTCGGGCGCCCCCGCATCGATGTGACGGTGCGGATCTCCGGCTTCTTCCGGGACGCCTTCCCGCATGTGGTGACGATGCTCGACGACGCGGTGCAGTTGGTCGCCGGCCTCGACGAACCCGCCGACGACAACTTCGTGCGGGCCCACGCCCAGGCCGACCTCGCCCAGCATGGCGATCAACGCCGTTCGACCACACGGATTTTCGGATCCAAGCCGGGCACCTACGGCGCCGGGCTGTTGCAGCTCATCGATAGCCGCAACTGGCGCGACGACGCCGATCTCGCCGCGGTCTACACCGCGTGGGGCGGGTTCGCCTACGGACGCGACCTGGACGGCCGCGAGGCGGTCGACGACATGAACCGGCAGTATCGGCGTATTGCGGTGGCCGCCAAAAACACCGACACCCGCGAACATGACATCGCCGACTCCGACGACTACTTCCAGTACCACGGCGGCATGGTGGCAACGGTGCGGGCGCTGACCGGCCAGGCGCCGGCGGCCTACATCGGCGACAACACCCGACCCGACGCGATCCGCACCCGCACCCTGTCGGAGGAGACGACGCGCGTGTTCCGCGCCCGGGTGGTCAATCCGCGCTGGATGGCGGCGATGCGGCGGCACGGCTACAAGGGAGCGTTCGAGATGGCGGCGACCGTGGACTATCTGTTCGGCTACGACGCGACGGCTCAGGTGATGGCGGACTGGATGTACGAACAGCTCACCGAGCGCTATGTGTTGGACCCGGAGAACCGGAAATTCATGACCGAGTCGAATCCCTGGGCGCTGCACGGCATGGCGGAACGGCTGCTGGAGGCGGCCGGGCGGGGCATGTGGGCGCAGCCGCAACCGGAGACCCTCGACGGGCTGCGCCGGGCGCTGCTGGAAACCGAGGGCGATCTGGAGGGCTGAGCGGCGCGGGCGCGGCCGCCCGCACACTCGGCACCGAACGAGTGGCCGGCTGCGCACTCGGCGCTAGATGAAGTCCGACCCCCCGTCCACGTTGACCGTCGCGCCGGTGACATAGCCATTCCGCCGCGACGCCAGGTAGGTGGTGATGGAAGCGACCTCTTCGGGAAGGCCGGCACGGCCGAGGTCGCAGGGTTGGTGAAAGTTGTTGTCGATCCAGGTCATGACGTCGACCGGGTTGGTGGCGTCGAGGCCATCGGCGGCGAGGATGTCCTTGAGGTTTTCGGTGAAGCTGGCGGTCACGATGGTCCCGGGACACACACAGTTGACCAGAATGCCGTCCTTGGCAAGGCTTTTCGACAGATTCTTGGTGACGCTGGCCAACGCCGCCTTCGACGCCGTGTAGGCGACGATGCGCGGGTTCTGGCGCTGGATCGAATGCGCGGACAACGTTACGATGCGGGCCCAATCCGCCGAGCGCAGCAGCGGCAAGGAGGCGCGGATCGATCGCACGGCCGACATCGTGCCGAGCGTGAACGCCTCGTCCCACTCGGCATCGTCCATCTGCTCGAAATAGCCGTCGCCCGGCCCGATCGTGTGGACCAGGCTGTTGAGGCGCCCCCAACGATCGGCGACGGCGGCGAACCCGACGGCGATGGATGCGGGATCGGTCATATCCACGCTGATCCCCACGGCGTCGGGAGCGCCGGCCCCGCGCAGCGATGCCACGGCCTCATCGAGCGCACCCTGGCTCCTGGCCATCACCGCCACTCTGGCCCCTTCGGCTGCAAGGGTTTCGGCGATAGCCAGCCCCATGCCCTTGCTGCCGCCGGTGACCACGGCCGTCGATCCCGCAAGACCCAGGTCCATCGCTAATCCCTTTCGATCATGTCGAACAAACCTGTTCGAGCGCCTCGGACGCCACGCCCAGCCCGCGCAGGCAAAACCGCTGAATGCGCCGGCGCAGATCCTCGCGGTCACAACCGCCCTTCGCCCAGTGCTGGTCGATCGCCGCCCATACCACCCCATGGATGAACCGGGCTTCGGTCACCGGATCGACCCGGTGAAAAACGCCGTCGCGCAGGCCCCGCCGAATCGCCTCGCTGAGCGGCGTGAGTATCTCCGCATATGCCGGCTGGACCAGACCGGGAGACGCGAAGATCTGCGATTGAGCTTCTAACGACAGGCGCCGCAGATCGTTTCCGAGGCGGACGTCGAATGCCAGGTCCAGCCTGCCGTCGATCCATGCCGCGACGGCCTCGATTTCCGTTGCTGTACAGGACATTCGACGCGTGAGCCGCCGCCTTTCGGTGCGCGCACCCTCCAGGAAGACCGCGGCCACCAGTTCATCCTTCGACCCGAAGTGCCGATAGAACGCCCGCGTGCTCAAGGCGGCCCGTTGCAGGACGGCGGCGATGCTGAGGCCGTCGACTCCACGTTCGCGCAACGTTGTCGTCGCCGCGGCCAGGAGCTGGCGGCGCACCGCCGGATCGGGGCCCAGCTTCTCGCGTTGCCGCATGCGGGGAGCGCTCACAATTGCCTGCATCTCTCGGGACCGGTCCTTAAGTGAAAATGACGTTTTCACTTAAGGTCTTATGACTATCGCAGCGAGGCGGTGAGAATGTCAACGCCGAATCGCCAACGACGGTAGGTTGACAGCGTGACGCCAACCTTTGCCGATCTCGCCAAGGCGCAATACATCTTGCTGACCACCTTCACCAAGGACGGCAGGCCCAAGCCGACGCCCATCTGGGCCGCCATGAATCAGGGCCGGCTCCTGGTCATCACCCAGGAAAAGTCGTGGAAGGTCAAGCGGATTCGCAACACTCCACGCGTCACGTTGGCCACCTGCACGATGAACGGCCGCCCGACCAGCGAGGCCGTCGAGGGGACCGCCGTCATCCTCGACAAGTCGCAAACGGCCGCGGTCTACGATGCGATCGGCAAGCGTTACGGCATCGTGGGCAAGGTGTTCAACTTGTTCAGCAAGCTGCGCGGCGGCATGGAAAACAACGTCGGGCTCGAGCTGAAAGTCGTTTGAACGCTACGCCGTTGCCCCGGCCGCCAGGTGCTCGCCGAAGAACGCGAAAACGCGGTGCCAGGCGTCCTCGGTGGCGGCCTCGTTATAGCCGAAACCGGTGATCCGAAGCAGACCCTGCGCGGGAAGCTCGTTGGCGAAGCTGTGCCCGGCGCCGGGATAGACCTTCACATCGGCGGTGATGTTCTTGTCCGCGATCGTCTTGCGCAGCTTTTCGGGTGCACCCCGACCCAGCGGGTCGCGCGCACCCAGGCTGGCCACGATCGGGCACGCCCCATCAAGCGTCTTGTCCAGATTGCGGGGAAGGGGAGTGCTGTAGAACGGCGCGGCAGCACCAAAACCCTTGGGCGACATGACGAGTGCAAACTGGCCGCCCATACAGAAGCCCGCGATGCCCACCTGGCCCGAACATTCCGGCATGGCCTTGAGGTGATCGCGTGCGGACAGGATGTCATCGAGGGCCCGGCCGCGCTGCGTCTGCAGCTCCTTCATGACCCGGGAGATGCAGCGGATCCGGCCGCCGCGGGCGTACATGTTCGGGGTGAGGGCCAGATAACCCGCCCGGGCGATGCGATCGTTGGTCGACTGCTTGTCCCGGCCGTAGCCGAACGCGTCGTGGATCACCACCACACCCGGCCAAGGGCCCTGGCCCGGCGGTGTGCTCAGTAACGCATCGATCGGTCCGTCGGGGGTATCGATCTGAATCGTCGTCATAGCGTCATCTAACTGCAATCGCCGGGGATCGCACCACGGGAACTCCGACGCGGTTCGCGGACGTTGACCTGACATGGTGTCGCGGCTGTTGCTCCTCTATGCCGTCGTCGAACTCGCGGTGATCTTCGCGCTGGTGTCGACGATCGGATGGGGTTGGACCCTGCTGTTGCTGTTGGCGACCTTCCTGCTCGGGTGGGGCATCGTCGCCCCGATGGCAGGGTCCCACCTCATCCGTCGGATCGGGCGATTGCGCTCCGGGTTGGCCGCATCACGCGACGTGGCCGGCGACGGCGCGCTGGTCAGTGTGGCCGCGCTGCTCGTGCTCGTTCCCGGGCTGGTCAGCACCGCGCTGGGTTTGTTGCTGCTCATTCCGCCGGTCCGGTCGGTCGCCGCCCCCGGTTTGGGCGCCATGGCGATGCGCACGTTGCGCCGCCAGATGCCGGGCATCAGTTACGTGAGCACCTTCCGCCCGGATCCGTATCCGGCCGCTCCTTACCCGGGTGACGCCCGCGGCCGCGGCGACTACATCGACGGCGAGGTCATCGACGTCATAGAAGTCGAGCCGGTGCGAACGCAACGCTTCGACGGGCGCTGAGGCGGCTCGCATCGTGCACATCCGCTGATCGTTATCGCCGCGCGAACCGTTGCACGTAGTTTTGGGGCGTGGTCGATGGTCCCGTTCCTCCTCAGGCCGTTTCACGGCCTGCATCGTCACGGGACGGGGTCGATAACCCCGCCCCGGTGACTCTGCTCATCAACGGCCGGGTGCACAGCCCCGCTCACCCCGACGCGACCGCGATGGCGGTCCGCGGCGGCGTCATCGCCTGGTTGGGCAGCGACGAGGTCGGCCGGACCATGTTCCCCGAGGCCGACATCGAAGATGTCGACGGCGGTTTCGTGGCGCCGGGATTCGTCGACAGCCACATCCACCTGACCGCTACCGGCCTCACACTGAGCGGGCTGGATCTGCGCCGGGTCGGCTCGCGCGCGCAGTGCCTGCACATGATCGCCGACTACGCCGCCGCCCACCCGGGCCAACCGATATGGGGGCACGGCTGGGACGAAACCGCCTGGGCGGAAGCAGTCCCGCCCGGCACCCGTGACCTCGACGCCGTCCTCGGCGACCGCCCCGCTTACCTGACACGCGTGGACGTGCACTCCGCGCTGGCCTCGACGGGCCTGCGCCGGCTCGTCGCCGAGCTCCCGTCGGCGGCCGGCTTCAGTGCGGAGGGGCCGCTCGCCGGCGACGCGCACCATCTGGTGCGCGCCGCCGCCCGCGACCTGCTGACCGCCGAGCAGCTCGCCGAAGCCCGCGCCGCGGCGCTCCACGCCGCCGCGGGGGCCGGCATCGTCGCCGTGCACGAGTGCGCCGGACCTCAGATCGGCGGGATCGACGACTGGCGGCAGCTGCGGGCGCTCGAACACGGTGTCGAAGTGATCGGCTACTGGGGCGAGCCGGTGCGCACCCCCGACGAGGCACGGGAGCTGCTGGCCGCCACCGGGGCTCGCGGGCTGGCCGGTGATTTGTTCGTCGACGGCGCGATCGGGTCGCGCACCGCCTGGCTGCACGAGCCCTATGCCGACGCACCCGACCGCTCCGGCACCAGCTATCTCGACGCCGACGCCGTGGAGGCCCACGTGCGGGCGTGCACCGCGGCCGAGATCACCGCCGGCTTCCACGTGATCGGAGATGCCGCCGTCGCCACCGCGGTGGACGCGTTCGAGCGGGTCGCCGCGGACCTCGGGCCGGTCGCCGTCGCCCGGTGCGGGCACCGCCTCGAGCACGTCGAGATGATCAACGCCGAGCAGGCCATGAAACTGGGTCAATGGGGCGTCATCGCCAGCGTGCAGTCCAATTTCGATGCGCTCTGGGGCGGCGCCGACGGCATGTATGCGCGGCGGCTCGGCGCTGAGCGAGGCAGTCGGCTCAACCCGTTTGCGCTGTTAGCATCCCAAGGCGTGCCCCTCGCGCTAGGTTCCGACGCCCCGGTGACGGGTTTCGACCCGTGGGCAAGCGTGCGTGCGGCCGTCAACCATCGCACCACGGGCAGCGCGGTCTCGGCGCGGGCCGCGTTTGCCGCCGCCACCCGCGGTGGCTGGCGGGCCGCCGGCGTCCGCGACGGCAAGGCGGGCACCCTGACGCCGGGTGCGCCGGCGTCCTACGCCATCTGGGATACGGGAACGCTGGAGGTGCATGCACCGCGCGACACCGTGCAGCGCTGGTCGACCGATCCGCGTTCCCGGGTGCCCGCGTTGCCGCGCCTGGGCCCGACCGATGCCCTGCCGCGATGCCGGCGAACCGTGCATCGGGGCGCTGTCATCCATGGCTAGGGACTGGCCCGGCGGCCAACCGCCGGACCACGACGAACCCCCGGACCAGACCACTGCGGACGATCCGGGGGACCAGCAGCCCGACCCGATCTGCGACGAGGCCGAATCGGAGCGCGACGACGAGCCCGCCGACATCCACCCCGACAAGCGCGCACGATTGACCGATCGACTGGCCAGCGCGGTGCGCCGGACGGCCACCGGGTTGGTGACCGCGGTCATCGCGCGGCTGCCCGCCGCCCAGGCCGCCATGCTGCCCCGGCTGACCCGGTTGATCTGCGCCGTCGTGGGCGGCCTGCTGCTGTGTGCCAGCTTCCCGACACTGAACTGGTGGTGGGGCGCCGTCGTCGCGGCGGCGTTGCTGGCGTGGGTGCTGACCCACCCCGCGACGACGCCGGCGGGCGGGCTGGGTTATGCGTTCCTCTTCGGGCTGGCGTTCTACCTACCACTGCTGCCGTGGGTCGGGCTGCTGGTCGGTTCCGTTCCGTGGCTCGCGCTGGCGGCGGTTTCGGCGCTGTTTCCCGCCGCATTCGGCCTGTTCGCCGTCCTCGTTCGCGGGCTGCCCGGCTGGCCGATCTGGTTCGCACTGGTGTGGGCGGCACAGGAATGGCTGAAGTCGGTCTTCCCGTTCGGCGGCTTCCCCTGGGGTTCGGTGGCCTTCGGCCAAACACATGGACCGTTCCTGCCGCTGGTTCAGCTCGGCGGCGTCGCGCTGCTGTCCGCGGCGATCATGCTGGTGGGCTTCAGCGCGACCGCCATCGCGCTGGAAATCGTGAAGTGGTGGCGCTCGGGTCACCCGCTGCGCGACGCGGCCGACGGCGCGGACACCGCGCCGCCGCCGGCGGTGGTATTGCCCGGCGTCTGCATCTGCCTGGTGCTGCTCGCCTCGGTCCTCGTCTGGCCGCAGGTGCGGCACGCCGGCACCGGCTCGGGCGGCGAACCGTCGGTGACCGTCGCGGCGGTGCAAGGAAACGTGCCGCGGCTGGGCTTCGAGTTCAACGAGCAGCGACGAGCCGTGCTGGAC
Organism: Mycobacterium sp. NTMscope_MAC_269; assembly: GCF_976985695.1. Lineage (NCBI taxonomy): Bacteria > Bacillati > Actinomycetota > Actinomycetes > Mycobacteriales > Mycobacteriaceae > Mycobacterium > Mycobacterium sp. NTMscope_MAC_269. Next base: position 1,994,107 of record NZ_OZ335668.1, on the reverse strand, counting down.
AACCACGTCCGCGAGACCCTGGCGCTGGCCGACGACGTGCGTGCCGGGGCCGCGCCGCAACCACAGTTCGTGATCTGGCCGGAAGATTCCTCCGACATCGACCCGTTGGTCAACCCGGACGCCGCACTCGAGATATCGCAGGCCGCGGCGGCGATCGGCGCCCCGATCCTGATCGGCAGCGTGCTCGAAGTCCCCGGGCGCCCTCCCGAGGATCCCCACTACACGAACACCATGATCGTGTGGAACCCGTCCACCGGGCCGGCCGAACGCCACGACAAGGAGATCGTGCAGCCGTTCGGCGAGTACCTGCCGATGCCCTGGCTGTTCAAACATCTATCGGGGTACGCCGGCCGCGCCGGAAGCATGGTGCCCTGGCCGGGCAGTGACGTCGTACACATGGCGGGGGTGCCAGTCGGGGTCGCGACGTGTTGGGAAGTGATCTTCGACCGCGTCCCCCGACATGCGGTCCTGGGCGGCGCCCAGCTGCTGGCCGTGCCGGCCAACAACGCCACCTTCAACAAGAAGATGAGCGAACAGCAGCTGGCGTTCGCCAAGGTCAGGGCCGTCGAGCACGACCGCTACGTGGTGGTCGCGGGCACGACGGGGATCAGCGCCGTCATCGCGCCGGACGGCGGCGAGTTGGCGCGCACCGACTTCTTCGCGCCCGCGTACCTGGACATGCCGGTGCGTCTCAAGACCAAGTTGACGCCGGCGACCCGCTGGGCGCCGCTGCTGCAGTGGGTCATGGTGGCAGCGGCCGGGGCGGTCATTTTGGCCGGGATACGGCACAATGGATGGTTCCCGCGTCCGATTCGTCTCAGGCCCAGGTCCTCGGGTCGGTCGGCACGTCCTTCCAAAACGGCCGGTACGACCCCGGGCGCACACCCGCCCGGCGAGCACAACTCAGACGCCGCGCCCGACGAGGGCGGGGATCACACGCCGGCAGACGACGGCGGGTGACGACACTCCGTCCCACCGGGGACGGCCGACTTTCTTTCGATTTCGGGCGACACAGAGGAGCTACATGACCACCGGCCAGTCGGCGCCCCACGCCCCGGGCAATCGTCCCAGCCAGCGCGTCTTGGTGATCATCCCGACCTACAACGAGCTGGAGAACCTGCCGGTAATCCACCGACGCCTCAGGGACGCGTGCCCGCACGTGCACCTGCTCATCGTGGACGACAGCAGCCCCGACGGCACCGGCCAGCTGGCCGACGAGCTGGCCGCGGCCGACTCCGGTCGCACCCACGTCATGCACCGCACCGCCAAGGACGGCCTGGGCGCGGCGTACCTGGCGGGCTTCGCCTGGGGATTGAGCCGCGACTATTCGGTGCTCGTCGAAATGGACGCCGACGGCAGCCACGCGCCCGAACAGCTGCACCGCCTACTGGACGCGGTCGACGACGGCGCCGACCTGGCCATCGGTTCGCGCTACGTCGACGGCGGGACGGTCCGCAACTGGCCGTGGCGGCGCTGGGCGCTGTCCTGGACGGCCAACACCTATGCGCGGCTGGCGCTGGGCATCGGGGTGCACGACATCACCGCCGGCTACCGCGCCTACCGCCGCGAGGTCCTCGAGGCGATCGATCTCGACGGCGTCGACTCCAAGGGTTACTGCTTCCAGATCGACCTGACGTGGCGCACCATCTGCAACGGCTTCACCATCGTCGAGGCGCCCATCACGTTCACCGAGCGCGAGCTCGGCGTGTCCAAGATGAGCGGATCCAACATCCGCGAAGCCCTGGTCAAAGTGACCCGGTGGGGTGTCCAGGGCCGTCGGTCGGGCACGCGGGCCAGCAGGGCCGACAACCGCAGCTGAACCGCGGGGTCAGCCCCGCCGACGGGTCTTGATGATCTCGAGGCGCTCCTTGAGCAGCTCTTCGAGTTCTTCCACCGAGCGGCGCTCCAGCAGCATGTCCCAGTGCGTGCGCGGCGGCTTGACCTTCTTCGGTTCGGGCAGGTCACCCTCGATCAGGGTGCCTTCCAGGCCGTTGCGGCACAGCCAGGTGCCGGGGATTTCGGCGTCGTCGGCGAAGGGAACCTCGAACTCCTCGCCATTCTCGGTGCGGTACTTCGCGAGCTGGCGCGGTGCCAGGTCATGATTGCGGTCGGTCTCGTAGCTCACGGCTCCGAGGCGACTGCCCCTCAGTACGCGATCGGCCATGGGTGCTACTCCTTTGACGTCGTTTCGGAGCTCTGCGGCCCCTGTAGTGCAATTCTCTCTCGATTAGCAACGCTGCGGCGATCTGCGCAGTTCCCCGGCGGACGGCCGGCATACGCGACGCGACCCTCAATGATACCGGGATCGCTGAACAATCCCGACTAATGTCGCAGGCGTGAGCCGCCGTACCCACCCGCAGCCCTGCCGCTGGTGCGGTCGAGACGTCACCGATGCGGGAATGGGCCGCCGCCGCCAGTACTGCCGGCAGTCGTGCCGGCAGCGGGCCTACGAGCAACGGGCGTCCTTGAACCGGCATGGCGCGGCAGCCGTGCCCGACGACGCGGTGGTGTTGTCGGCCGACGACGCGGCGGACCTCTCGGATCGCGTCTACCAGGTTCGCTGCGCCGCCGAGGACGTCGCCACCGCCCTCGAGGAAGGCGCCGCGGCCACCGAGCTGCGCCAGCTGTGCGACACCCTCATCCACGCCGCCCGGGCCGCCGACGGCTGGCGCCGAGCGGGTGTCTGAAGGCTTGTCTGAAAGCGTTGCCCGGCCCGTGCCGCCCGGACCAGACGCGCCGCCGAACTTCCCACGACACGCGCCTGACCACCAACTATGGCCAGCCGGGTACAGTCTCGCCATGGACCACGGGCCACGTCTAGCGCGAACCGTCGTCCACCGAGCTCACCGGGCTCCCCGCGGCGCATCTCGCCCGAGCGGGGCGTCGCACCTGTCCAAGCCGGTCCTCCTGTAGCAGCCGGGAGTAGCGGACGTTTTGAAATCCAGTCGGAGTTGGCCATACTCACCAGCAATATTCTTGGGCCGGAGAGCAGCACGACGCTGGCCGCACGAAACACGGCGTCGCCTTGTGCAGCAAATCCCGTGAATCGGCGACAACCGCATCCGGCGGGACAAGACGGCCACACATTAGGTGAGGGTTAGGGCGAGGTTTAGTGATGGTGGACCAACTCCAGCATGCGACCGAAGCGCTGCGGAAAGCGCTGGTCCAGGTTGAACGCCTGAAGCGCACCAACCGCGCGTTGCTGGAACGGTCCAGCGAGCCGATCGCGATCGTCGGTATGTCCTGTCGCTTCCCCGGCGGCGTCGACAGCCCCGAATCGCTGTGGCAAATGGTTGCCGACGGCCGCGACGTGATCTCGGAGTTTCCCACCGACCGCGGCTGGGACCTCGGGGCGCTCTATGACCCCGATCCCGACGCCCGCCACAAGTGCTATGTGAATACCGGAGGGTTCGTCGACGGCGTCGCGGACTTCGACCCGGCCTTCTTCGGCATTGCGCCCAGCGAAGCACTGGCCATGGATCCCCAGCACCGGATGCTCCTGGAGCTGTCGTGGGAAGCGTTGGAGCGGGCCGGGATTGACCCCAGCGGGCTGCGTGGCAGCGCCACCGGGGTGTTCGCGGGGCTCATCGTCCAGGGCTACGGCATGCTCGCCGAGGAAATCGAGGGCTACCGACTGACCGGGATGACCTCCAGCGTCGCCTCGGGGCGGGTGTCCTATGTCTTGGGGCTGGAGGGCCCGGCGGTGTCGGTGGACACGGCGTGCTCGTCGTCGTTGGTGGCGCTGCACATGGCGGTGCAATCGCTGCGCTCGGGGGAGTGTGACCTCGCGCTTGCCGGCGGTGCGACGGTCAACGCCACGCCGACGGTCTTCGTGGAATTCAGCCGTCACCGGGGGTTGGCCCCCGACGGGCGATGCAAGGCGTACGCCGGCGCGGCCGACGGCGTCGGCTGGTCGGAGGGCGGGGCGATCCTCGTCGTCGAGCGGTTATCGGATGCGCAGCGTCTGGGGCATCCGGTGCTGGCGGTGGTGCGGGGTTCGGCCGTCAACCAGGACGGCGCCTCCAACGGGCTGACCGCGCCCAACGGCCCCTCGCAGCAGCGGGTGGTGCGCGCGGCGCTGGCCAACGCAGGCCTCACGGCGGCCGAGGTCGACGTCGTCGAAGGCCACGGCACCGGGACCACCCTGGGCGACCCGATCGAGGCGCAGGCGTTGCTGGCCACCTACGGCCAGGATCGCAGCGAGCCGCTGTGGCTGGGCTCGATCAAGTCGAACATGGGCCACACGCAGGCCGCCGCGGGTGCGGCCGGTGTGATCAAGATGGTGCAGGCGATGCGCCACGAGACGCTGCCCGCGACGCTGCATGTCGACGAGCCCAGCCCGCACGTCGACTGGACGGCGGGTGCGGTGTCGTTGCTCACCGAGGCCCGCCCCTGGAGTGCCGAGCGCCCGCGCCGGGCCGGGGTGTCGTCGTTCGGCATCAGCGGCACCAACGCGCACGTGATCGTCGAGGCCGCCCCGGCCCAGCCAGAGCGGGAGGCGGGTCCGTCGCGGCCGATGGTGCCGTGGGTGGTATCGGCGAAGTCGACGACGGCGCTGGCGGCGCAGGCGGCGCGGCTGGCCGAATACCTGCGTGCGCGTGATGAATTGGACGTCGCCGACGTGGCGTGGACGCTGGCGGGACGGTCGACATTCGAGCATCGGGCCGTCGTGGTGGCCGCCGACCGGGACCGGTTACTGGCCGGGCTGGACGAGCTGGCCGACGATGACCCGGCCGGGACGGTCCTGCGGGGCGCCGCGACGCCGGCGGGCAAGACCGTGTTCGTGTTCCCGGGCCAGGGCTCCCAATGGCTCGGCATGGGTATCGAATTGCTGGATACCGCACCGGTATTCGCGCAACAGATCCAGGCATGCGACGAGGCGTTCTCGGAGTTCGTCGACTGGTCGCTGATCGACGTGCTGCGCGGCGCACCCGGTGCCCCGGGGATGGACCGCGTCGACGTGGTGCAGCCGGTGCTGTTCGCGGTGATGGTGTCGCTGGCCGAACTGTGGAAATCGGTCGGGGTGAGCCCGGACGCGGTGATCGGCCACTCGCAAGGCGAAATCGCCGCGGCCTACGTCGCCGGCGCCTTGTCTTTGCGCGACGCCGCCCGGGTGGTCACCCTGCGCAGCAAGCTGCTGCGTTCGCTGGCCGGCCCCGGGGGCATGCTGTCGATCGCCTGTAGCACCGAGCGAGCCCGGGAGTTGTTGGCGCCCTACGGCAATCGGGTCAGCATCGCCGCCGTCAACGGCCGCTCGGCCGTCGTGGTCTCGGGCGACGTGGCCGCCCTCGACGAGCTCGTCGGGTTCTGCGCCGATCTCGAACTGCGCACCCGGCGGATCGACGTGGACTACGCCTCGCACTCGGTGGAGGTCGAGGCGATCCGCGACGATCTCGCCGAGGCGCTGTCCGGCATCGAGCCGCATTCCTCGCGCATCGCGTTCTTCTCCACCGTGACCGGAAGCCGCCTTGACACAGCGGGATTGGACGCCGACTACTGGTACCGCAACATCCGCCAGACCGTGCAGTTCGACCAGGCCGTGCGCAGCGCGACCGAGCACGGATACCGGACGTTCATCGAATCCAGCCCGCATCCGGCCCTGGTCGCGGGCATCGAGGACACCGCCAACCACCAGGCGGGCCGCGACGCCGAGGTCGCCGAAGCCAAGGTTATTCCGACCCTGGGCCGCGACGACGGCGGACTCGACCGATTCCTGACATCGGCGGCTACCGCGTTCGTCGCGGGCGTGAGCGTCACGTGGCGCGGCGCGCTTCAGGGGGCCGGTTTCGTCGAGCTGCCCACGTATGCCTTTGACCGGCGGCGGTTTTGGCTGTCCGGCGAAGGTGTCGGTGCCGACGCCACCGGCCTGGGCCTGGGCACCAGCGAGCACCCGCTGCTGAGCGCGGTCGTCGAGCTACCGTCCTCGGGCGGGGTCGTGCTGACGGGTCGCCTGTCGCCCAGCCTGCAGGGCTGGCTGACCGATCACGCCGTGTCCGGCACGGTCGTGTTCCCCGGCACCGGGTTTGTGGAATTGGCGATCCGCGCGGGCGACGAAGTCGGGTGCTCGACGGTCGACGAACTGACTTTGCAAGCGCCATTGATGTTGCCGGCCAAGGGTTCCGGCTCGGGGTCGGTTGCCGTCCAGGTCGTGGTGGGTCCCGCCACTGAATCCGGTCAGCGCGACGTGTCGATCTTCTCGCGACCCGACACCGGCGCGGGCTGGGTGTGCCACGCCGAGGGAACGTTGAGTACCGGCTCGGTCGAGCCGAGCGCGGATCTGTCGGCGTGGCCGCCGGCGGGCGCCGTCGCGGTCGACCCGGCGGACGGCTATGAGCAATTGGCCGCGCGCGGTTACGGTTACGGCCCGGCGTTCAAGGGCCTCACCGCGGCCTGGGTACGCGGCGACGAGGTGTTCGCCGAGGTGCGCCTGCCCGACGCCGCCGGAGGTGTCAACGGGTTCGGGGTGCACCCGGCACTGCTCGACGCGGCCATGCACGCGCTGGTCATCGGCCACCAAATCGGCGACCACACCGACGAAGTGGTGTTGCCGTTCTCCTGGCAGGGCGTGTCGTTGCACGCCGCGGGCGCGTCGGCGGTGCGCGCACGCATCGCGCCGGCGGCCGCCGGCGCGGTATCGATCGAACTGGCCGACGGCCTGGGGTTGCCGGTGTTGTCGGTGCGCGCGATGGTGGCGCGCTCGGTGAGCGAGCGGCAGCTCCGCGCGGCGGTGTCCGCCTCGGGTCCGGACCGCCTCTTCGAGGTGCACTGGTCGCCGGCGACCGCCGCGACCGGCGAGTCGCCCGCGCACGAGGTGTTCGAATCCCTTGCGGCCGAGGGAGATCCGGTCGCCGATTCGTATCGCCGTACACACGAGGCCCTCGCCGCCGTGCAGTCGTGGCTGACCGAGCATGACTCCGGGGTGCTCGTCGTCGCGACACGCGGCGCGATGGGACTGCCGGGAGAGGACGTCCCCGACCTGGCCGGCGCGGCCGTGTGGGGACTGGTGCGCTCGGCGCAGACCGAGCATCCCGGGCGGATCGTGCTGGTGGATTCCGATGCCGCGCTGGACGATAGCGCGATAGCGACCGTTCTCGCGGTCGGCGAACCACAGGTGCTGCTGCGCGGCGGCAAGGCCCACACCGCACGGGTGCGCGGCAGCCGCGCGGTCGACGGCATCATGACGCCGCCGGACGACCGCCCGTGGCGGCTGGGAATCAGCAGCGCGGGCACCTTCGAAAACCTGCAACTCGAGCCCGTTCCCAACGCCGACGCCCCGCTGGAGCCGGGTCAGGTTCGCGTGGCCCTGCGCGCGATCGCCACCAACTTCCGCGACGTCATGATCACCCTGGGCATGTTCACCCACGAGGCGCTGCTCGGCGGCGAAGGCGCCGGCGTGGTGGTCGAGGTCGGGCCGGGCGTCACCGACTTCGAGGTCGGCGATTCGGTGTACGGCTTCTTCCCCGACGGCAGCGGCACCCTGGTGCCCGGCGACGTCCGTCTGCTGCAGCGCAAGCCCGCCGATTGGTCCTACGCCGAAGCCGCCGGCATCTCGGCGGTCTTCACCACCGCGTACATGGCGTTCATCCACCTGGCCGAGGTCAGGCCCGGGCAACGGGTGTTGGTGCACGCGGCCGCCGGCGGGGTCGGGATGGCCGCCGTCCAGCTCGCCCGGCACCTGGGCCTGGAGGTGTTCGCCACCGCGAGCCGCGGTAAGTGGGACACCCTGCGGGCCATGGGCTTTGACGACGACCACATCTCGGATTCCCGCAGCCTCGAGTTCGAGGACAAGTTCCGGTCGATCACCGGGGGCGCCGGAATGGATGTGGTGCTGGACTCGCTGGCCGGGGACTTCGTCGACGCCTCACTGCGCCTGGTCGCCCCCGGCGGCATGTTCCTGGAAATGGGCAAAACCGACATCCGCGACCCGGGCGTGGTGGCCCAGGACTACCCGGGCGTGCGTTACCGCGCCTTCGACCTGTTCGAGCCCGGGCGTCCGCGGATGCACCAATGGATGATCGAGCTCGCCGGATTGTTCGACGCCGGCGTTCTGAGCCCGTTGCCGGTGACGACCTTTGACGTGCGACGCGGTCGCGCGGCGTTGCGGTACCTGAGCCAGGCCCGCCACGTCGGCAAGGTCGTCATGACGGTGCCTTCGGGGCCGGGTTCCGGCCTGGCCTCGGGCACGGTGCTGATCACCGGAGGGACCGGCATGGCGGGCTCGACGTTGGCGCGTCACCTGGTGGCGCACCACGGCGTCGAGCACCTGGCACTGCTGAGCCGGCGCGGGCCGGACGCGCCGGGATCCGCCGAGCTGATCGCCGAGCTGGAAGCGGCCGGCGCCCGGGTGCGAGTGATCGCCTGCGACGCGGCCGACCGGGCCGCACTGGCCGCGGTGATCACCGAACTGTCGGCGCAGCGGCCGCTGTCCGGCGTGATCCACGCGGCCGGCGTGCTCGACGACGCAATGGTCACCTCGCTGACACCCGAGCGCGTCGACGCGGTGCTGCGGGCCAAAGTCGATGCGGCGTGGAACCTGCACGAGCTGACCCGCGACATGAATCTGTCGGCGTTCGTGATGTTTTCGTCGATGGCCGGGCTCGTGGGCTCGTCGGGCCAGGGCAACTACGGGGCCGCGAACTCATTCCTGGACGGGCTGGCGGCGCATCGGCGCGCGCACGGCCTGCCGGCGACCTCGTTGGGCTGGGGGCTGTGGGACCAGGCCAGCGCCATGACCGGCGGGCTCGACGCCGCCGACCTCGCCCGGCTGGGCCGCGACGGAATCTTGGCGTTGTCCTCGGACGAGGCCATGGAATTGTTCGACACGGCATTGATTGTCGACGAAGCGTTCCTGGCGCCCGCCCGCATCGATCTCGGCGCGCTGCGCGCCCATGCGGTCGCGGTGCCGCCGATGTTCGCCGACCTGGTCAACGCGCCGACACGGCGCCGGGTCGACGACTCGCTGGCGGCCGCGAAGTCGAAATCGGCTCTGGCGCATCGCCTGGACGGGCTGTCCGATGCCGAGCAGCACGCGGTGCTGCTGGATCTGGTGCGCTCCCACATCGCCACCGTGCTGGGCAACACCTCCGCCGAGTCGATCGACCCGGACAAGGCTTTCCAAGAGTTGGGCTTTGACTCGCTGACCGCGGTCGAAATGCGCAACCGGCTCAAAACCGCGACCGGACTGGCGCTTTCACCCACACTGATCTTCGACTACCCGACACCCAACGGTCTGGCCGGCTACATCCGCACCGAGCTCGCCGGGGCCCCGCGGGAGATCAAGCATGGCCCGGTCGCGCGCGCCACCGAGGACGATCCGATCGTGATCGTCGGCATGGCGTGCCGCTATCCGGGCGGGGTGAATTCGCCGGAGGATCTGTGGCGGATGCTGACCGAGGGCCGTGATGTGCTCTCGGAATTTCCGACCGATCGCGGCTGGGATCTGAGCGGCGTGTACAACCCGGATCCCGACGTTCCGGGCACCTGCTACACGCGAACCGGCGGGTTCGTCGACGGCGTCGCGGACTTCGACCCCGCCTTCTTCGGCATCGCGCCCAGCGAGGCGCTCGCGATGGATCCGCAACAACGCATGTTCCTCGAGCTCTCCTGGGAAGCCTTGGAGCGGGCGGGAATTGAACCCGGCGCGTTGCGTGGCAGTGCCACCGGCATGTTCGCCGGCGTATACACGCAGGGCTACGGCATCGACGCCGCGCCCACCGCGGAGGGCTTCCGGCTGACCGGCCAGTCCTCGAGTGTGGCGTCGGGCCGGGTGTCGTATGTCTTGGGGCTGGAGGGCCCGGCGGTGTCGGTGGATACGGCGTGCTCGTCGTCGTTGGTGGCGCTGCACATGGCGGCGCAGTCGTTGCGCTCGGGGGAGTGCGATCTGGCCCTGGCCGGCGGCGTCACGGTCAACGCCACGCCCGACATCTTCGTCGAGTTCAGCCGCATGCGCGGCCTGTCCGTCGACGGCCGATGCAAAGCGTATGCGGGCGCCGCCGACGGCACCGGATTCTCCGAGGGCGGCGGCATGCTCGTGGTGGAGCGCCTGTCGGATGCGCAGCGCCTGGGTCACCCGGTGCTGGCGGTGGTGCGGGGTTCGGCCATCAACCAGGACGGCGCCTCCAACGGGCTGACCGCGCCCAACGGCCCCTCGCAGCAGCGGGTGGTGCGCGCGGCGCTGGCCAACGCCGGCCTTTCGGCGGCCGAGGTCGACGTCGTCGAAGGCCACGGCACCGGGACCACCTTGGGTGACCCGATCGAGGCGCAGGCGTTGCTGGCCACCTACGGCCAGGATCGCAGCGAGCCGCTGTGGCTGGGGTCGATCAAGTCGAACATGGGCCACACGCAGGCCGCCGCGGGTGTGGCCGGTGTGATCAAGATGGTCCTGGCGATGCGCCACGAGATCCTGCCGGCCACATTGCATGTCGACGAGCCCAGCCCGCACGTCGACTGGACGGCGGGTGCGGTGTCGTTGCTCACGGAAGCCCGGCCTTGGAAAGATGAGCGTGCCGAGCGCCCGCGCCGGGCCGGGGTGTCGTCGTTCGGCATCAGCGGCACGAACGCGCACGTGATCATCGAGGCTGTCCCGTCTGAGGCCCTCCCGACCCCTGTTCCGGTGGCCGAGCGGCCCGAGGTGCCGGTCCTGCCTTGGGTGGTGTCGGCGAAATCACCGTCGGCGTTGAGCTCTCAGGCCGCCCGGTTGGCGACCCAGCTGCGCGCCCACCCGGACCTGGACATCGTCGACGTGGCCTGGACGCTGGCGGGCCGGTCAACCTTCGAACAGCGGGCCGTCATCGTCGGTGACGACCGCGACCGCCTGCTGGCCGGGCTGGACGAGCTGGCCGCGGACGAGTTGGCGCCCTCGATCGTTCGGGGTACGGCGGCACCCGGCGGCAAGACCGTTTTCGTCTTCCCCGGTCAGGGCTCCCAGCTTCTCGGCATGGGTAGGGGATTGCACGGCGCGTACCCGATTTTCGCCGAGGCCTTCGACGCCGTCCTGGCCGAGCTGGATCAACACCTGCTGCGTCCCCTGCGTGACGTCATGTGGGGCAGCGACGAAAGCTTGTTGCACACCACCGAATTCGCCCAGCCGGCGCTGTTCGCCGTGGAGGTCGCGCTGTTCCGGCTACTCGAGTCCTGGGGCGTACACCCCGACTTCGTGATGGGCCACTCGATCGGCGAATTGTCGGCCGCCCACGCCGCCGGGGTCCTGTCGCTGAAGAACGCCGCGGTCCTGGTGGCCGCCCGGGGACGATTCATGCAGGCGCTGCCGGTCGGCGGGGCGATGATCGCCGTGCAGGCCACCGAAGACGAGGTGCGGCCGCTACTCGTGCCTTTCGAACAAGCCGGCGTGGGCATCGCCGCCGTCAATGGCCCTGCTTCGGTGGTGATTTCGGGAACCGAAGAGGCGGTGACCGCGATCGCGGACCGGCTGCGCGCCGACGGGCGCCGCGTGCACCGACTCGCTGTCTCGCACGCGTTCCACTCCCCGTTGATGGACGCGATGATCGACGAATTCGGCACTGTGGCAGCGGGACTCACCATCGGTAAGCCGACCATCCCGATCGTGTCGAACGTGACCGGCGGGCTGGCCACCGATGACTTCGGAACGGCGGCGTACTGGAAGCGCCACGTCCGCGAGGCGGTGCGATTCGCCGACAGCGTCCGATTCGTCCATTCCGCCGGCGGCCACCGATTCCTCGAAGTCGGGCCGAGCAGCGGACTGACGGCCTCGATCGAAGAAACGCTGGCCGACAACCCGGTGACGGAGATCTTTGCGATGTCCGCACTGCGCAAGGACCGGCCCGAGCCGGTGGCCCTGGTGAACGCCGTCGCGCACGGGTTCGTCGCCGGGATGGCGGTGGACTGGCGCGGCGCCATCGGCGCGGCGAATCTCGTCGAGTTGCCGACGTATGCCTTTGAACGGCGGCGCTTTTGGCTCTCGCGCGACGGTGCCCCGGCCGACGCCACGGGACTGGGTCTGGCCCCCGGCGAACACGCCCTGCTGGGCGCGGTGGTCGAGCTGCCGGCGTCGGGCGGGGTGGTGCTGACGGGCCGGCTGTCGCCGGGCACGCAAGGCTGGCTGACCGATCATGCAGTCGGCGGTGTCGTGCTGTTCCCCGGCGCGGGATTCGTCGAGTTGGCGATCCGCGCCGGCGACGAGGTCGGCTGCGGAGTCGTCGAAGAGTTGAATCTGGCTGCGCCGCTGGTGTTGCCGACCGGAGGCTCCGTCGCGGTTCAGGTCGTCGTCGGCGGCCCGGACGATTCGGGCACGCGTGCGGTGTCGGTGTTCTCGCGCGCTGAAGCGGGCTCGGGCTGGTCGTTGCACGCCGAAGGCGTACTGCGGGCGGGATCGATACAGCCCGGCGCGGATCTGTCCGTGTGGCCGCCGGTGGGTGCGGTCCCGCTGGATGTCGGCGACGGGTACGAGCAACTGGCCGAGCGTGGCTATGGGTACGGGCCCGCGTTCCGCGGCCTGACGTCGATGTGGCGTCGTGGCGACGAAATCTTCGCCGAGGTGAGCCTGCCCGCCGACACCGGGGTGTCGGTGACCGGGTTCGGGGTCCACCCGGTGATGCTCGACGCGGCGCTGCACGCGGTCATCTTGGCGTCCGAGAACGACGAGCTCGCCCCGGGCTCGATACTGGTGCCCTTCTCGTGGCAGCAGGTGTCGTTGCACGCCGCGGGCGCGGCGGCGGTGCGCGCGCGGATCATGCCGGTGAGCCCCTCGGCGGTGTCGATCGAATTGGCCGATGGCCTGGGTCTGCCGGTGCTCTCGGTGGCATCGATGGTGGCCCGCCCGGTGACTGATCAGCAGCTCCTGGCCGCGGTGTCGAATTCGGGACCGGACCGGCTCTTCGAGCTGATCTGGTCCGCCCAACCATCACCTGCGGTGGAGCCGATCACGGTAAGTGCCTGGGGTGCACCGGAATCCATGGAGTCCCATGAGGCCTGGGCCGGGCGATCGGTGGTGCTGTTCGAATCGGCGCCGGTCTGCGGCGACGTGATCACCGAGGTGTACTCGGCGACGCGGGCCGTGCTGCCCGTGCTGCAGTCCTGGCTGTCCCGCGACGGCGCCGGGACGCTGGTGGTGGCGACCCGCGGCGCGATGACGTTGCCGGGGCAGGACGTCACCGATTTGGCCGGCGCGGCGGTGTGGGGCCTGGTGCGGTCGGCGCAGACCGAACACCCCGGCCGGATCGTGCTCGTCGACGCGGATGCACCACTGAATCCCGACGCGATCGGCGCCGTGTTGGCGATCGGCGAACCGCAGGCGTTGGTACGCAACGGGACCGTCTACACCGCGCGGGTGCTCGGCAGCCGCGCGGTCGCCGGCTTGCTGACACCGCCCGAGGAGGGCCCGTGGCGGCTGGGCATGAGTAGCTACGGCACGATCGAGAATCTGCGGATAGAGCGGATTCCCGACGCCGACGCCCCGCTGGGGCCCGGGCAGGTGCGCGTGGCGCTGTCGGCCATCGCCGCCAACTTCCGCGACGTCATGATCGCGTTGGGCCTGTATCCCGATCCGGACGCGATCATGGGCATCGAGGCCGCCGGCGTGATCACCGAAACCGCCACGCAGAACGGGCGTTTCGCGATCGGCGACCGCGTCATGGGGCTTTTCCCGGACGGTACCGGGACGATCGCCAAGACCGACGAGCGCCTGCTCGTCAGGGTGCCGGCGGGATGGTCACACACCGCCGCCGCGACGGCGTCGGTGGTGTTCGCCACGGCGCGCTATGCCCTGGTGGACCTGGCCGCCGCGAAGCCCGGTCAACGCGTGCTGGTGCACGCCGCCGCCGGCGGGGTGGGAATGGCCGCGGTCCAGCTGGCCCGCCAGATCGGGCTGGAAGTGTTCGCGACGGCCAGCCGCGGCAAGTGGGACACGTTGCGGGCCATGGGCTTTGACGACGACCACATCGGCGATTCGCGCAGCCTGGACTTCGAGGATAAATTCCGGGCGGTCACCGGCAGGGCCGGCATGGATATCGTGCTCGACTCGCTGTCCGGTGAGTTCGTGGACGCCTCGCTGCGGTTGGTCGCGCCCGGCGGGGTGTTCTTGGAGATGGGCAAGACCGACATCCGCGACCCCGAGGCCGTCGCCCGGGACCACGCCGGCGTGCGCTACCGCGCCTTCGACCTCTTCGAAGCCGGACCGGATCGCATCGCGCAGATGCTCGACGAGCTCGCCGCGATGTTCGCCGAAGATGTGCTGAGGCCGCTGCCGGTGACCCGATTCGACGTGCGCCGTGCTCCCGCCGCGCTGCGCTACCTGAGCCAGGCCCGCCACGTCGGCAAGGTCGTGATGACCATGCCGGACGCGTGGACGGGGGGCACGGTGTTGATTACCGGCGCCACCGGGATGGCCGGTTCGGCGGTCGCGCGGCACGTCGTGACCCGTCACGGCGCGCGCAACGTCGTGTTGGTCAGTCGGCGCGGTCTTGATGCGCCGGGTGCGGCGGAGTTGGTGGCCGAGCTGACCGCTGCCGGCGCGCACGCGGAGACGGTGGCCTGCGACGCTGCGGACCGCGAGGCATTGACCAAGGTGATCGCCGACATCCCGATGCAGCGCCCGCTGACCGGCGTGATCCATGCCGCCGGCGTCTTGGACGACGCCGTGGTGACGTCGCTGAGTCCCGAGCGGATGGGCGCCGTGCTGCGGTCCAAGGTCGACGCGGCATGGAACTTGCACGAGTTGACCCGCGATCTGGATGTGTCGGCGTTCGTGATGTTTTCGTCGATCGCCGGGCTGGCGGGCGCCTCGGGCCAGGCCAATTACGCGGCGGGCAACTCATTTCTGGACGGGTTGGCCGCGCACCGGCGCGCCCACGGGCTTCCGGCGATCTCGCTCGGTTGGGGGCTCTGGGATCAGGCCAGCGCCATGACCGGTGGGCTGGGCGCGGCCGACCTCGCTCGATTCGGGCGGGACGGGATTGTGGCGATGTCCTCGCAGGAGGCGCTGGAGCTGATGGACACCGCGCTCATCGTCGACGAGCCATTCATGTTGCCCGCCCACATCGACCTCGCGGCGTTGCGGGTCAAGTTCGACTCGGGCACGTTGCCGCCGATGTTCGTCGATCTGATCAATGCGCCGACGCGGCGTCAGGTCGACGACTCGCTGGCCGCTGCCAAGTCGAAATCCGCTCTGCTGCAACGCCTCGAAGGGCTGCCAGAGGACGAGCAGCAGGCGATCCTGCTGGACCTGGTGCGCTCCCACATCGCCACCGTGCTCGGCAGCTCGAGCCCGGAGGCGATCCACCCGGACCGGGCGTTCCAGGAGCTCGGCTTCGACTCCCTGACCGCGGTCGAGATGCGCAACCGGCTCAAAGCCGCGACCGGACTGGCGCTTTCGCCGACGCTCATCTTCGACTACCCGAACTCCGCGGCTCTGGCCGGCTACATGCACCGGGAGCTCCTCGGCGCCTCGGAACAAACCCCGGCGGCCGCGGCACCGGGCGAAGCCGAGATCCAGCGCGTTGTCGGGTCCATTCCCGTCAAGCGGCTCCGACAGGCCGGGGTGTTGGAACTGTTGCTGGCGTTGGCCGACGAATCCAACGGCAACGCGCAGTCCGCGGCACCCGCGACCACCGAGAAGGACATCGCCGACATGGACCTCGATGATCTGGTCAACGCAGCGCTACTGGACGATGACGACGAGTAACCAGGGCACCCAGTGAGAATTGCTGTCACCGGGGCCAGCGGAGTGCTCGGCCGCGGCCTCGCCCTGCGGCTGCTCACCCAGGGCCACGACGTCGTCGGCGTCGCCCGCCACCGCCCCGAAAGCTGGCCGAGCGCGGCCGACTTCGTCCACGCCGACATCCGTGATGCGGCCGCGGTCAAGCGCGCCTTGGCCGGCGCGGAAGTGGTCGCGCACTGCGCGTGGGCGAACGCTCCCGGGCACGACGAACGGATCGGCCACGAGGTCAATATCGACGGCACCCACAATGTGCTCGACGCGATGGTCGAGACCGGGTCCAGGCGAATCGTTTTCGCGTCGACCGCGCATGTCTATGGCGGGGGCAATGCGCCGAAGGCCGAACACGACGCCTTGGCCCCGGTCACCGTTGACGGCGAATTCAACGCCCGGGTCGAACGCATGCTGGCGGAGTCGGGCAGGGAGTGGGTCGCGATCCGCTCCGCGCTGATCGTCGGCCGAAGCGTCGACAACTGGGTGCGCTGGCTGTTGGCACGACCAATGTTTCCCGCCGGGTCAACCGATCGCCGCATGCAGGTCGTCCACCTCGACGACGCGCTTCGGCTGTTCCACCTTGCGATCGTGAAAAGTGAAATCGGCGGTGGTCCGGTGAATCTCGCAGCCCCCGGAGAGGTGACGTTCAGGCAGATCGCCGCCGCGCTGCGCCGCCCGGTTGTGCGGTGGGGCGTCGAGCCGGTCGAGGTGCGACAGTTGCGGGAAGCCGCGCTCATGGACACCTCGCGGCTGGTCGAAGAGTGGGCATTCCAGCCGACCTGGGAGTCCGGCGAGTGCATTGACGATTTCGCGCTGGCCGTGCGCGGCCGGGTCACCGTCGGCAAACGGGTGGTATCGCTGCCGTGGCGGTTGGCCAACATCCAGGACCTGCCTTCGGTCGACGCGCCGAGCGAGGACGGCGTGAAACCCAATTTGGCGGGCGCAGCAGGAGATAACGGGGAATTCGACACACCGATCGACCCGCGCTTTCCCACGTTTCTGGCCACGAACTTGTCGGAGGCGCTCCCGGGCCCGTTCTCGCCGGCGTCGGCATCGGCGACGGTCCGCGGACTGCGGGCCAGCGCTGTGTGCGTTGCCGAGAGGTTACGGCCCGGGGGGATGATTCAGCGCGAAATCGCGATGCGCATGGTCGCGGTGTTCGCCCACCGGTTGTACGGCGCGATCACGACCGCGCACTTCATGGCCGAGACGGTGCCTTTCGTGAAGCCCACGACGGTGGTGAGCAACAGCGGATTCTTCGGCCCGAGCATGGCCGCCCTGCCGATCTTCGGCGAGGAGCATCCGCGTTCGGACACCGATCGAATCCGCAAGCAACTGCGCACCGTCCGCAACATCGGGGTGTTCGGCGTCAACCTGATCGGGCTGTCGGCCGGCGCGCCCGCCGACACCCGCGACTTCGTTGCCGACGTCGATCGCCTGGAACGCTTGACCGACGGCGACTTGGCCGGAATCGACGATCGCCGGCTGCTGAGCCTGATCTCGCTGGCACGGGATCAGGTGGTGCACGGCTGGGTGCTGGCGGCGGGCTCGTTCCTGCTGTGTGCGGCGTTCAACGTGTTGCTGCGCGGGCTGAGCGGACGAGACATCGCCGCGCCCGGTGGTCCGGAATTGGTCAGCGCGCGTTCGGTCGAGGCGATGCAGCGGCTGGTGGTCGCCGCGCAGCGCGATCCGAAAGTGACGGCACTGCTGGGCGAACCGGGGGACCGGCTGGACAAGCTCGCCGTCGAGGCACCGGAATTCCATGCCGCTCTGCTGGATGAGCTCGCGCTCATCGGCCATCGCGGTCCGGCCGAGCTTGAGATGCTGTCGACCAGCTACGCCGACGACCCCGAGCTGCTGGTCCGGATGGTAACGAGGGCGATGAGCGCGCCGTCCGCGCAGCAACCCCAGCGCCCCCAGATTCCGTTGCACGCCAAACCAATTGCGGTGCTGGCCACCCAACAGTTGCGCGACCGTGAGGTCCGCCGCGACAAGGTGGTGCGGGCGAACTGGGTGCTGCGCAAGCTGCTGCGCGAGTTCGGGCGCAGGTCGGTGCGGGCGGGGGTCTTCGATAACGCCGATGACGTGTTCTATCTGCTCGTCGACGAACTGGATGCCCTGCCAGCGGATGTGGGCGCGCTGGTGGCCAGGCGCCGGGCCGAACAACGCCGATTGGTCGCGGTGGCGCCGCCGACGGTCTTCAGCGGAAGTTGGCAGCCGACTGCGCCCTCGTCGGCGGCCCTGGCCAGCGGGGGCACTATGCGCGGTGTCGGCGTGTGCGGGGGACGGGTGCGCGGCCGGGTGCGCATCGTGCGCCCCGGAACCATCGATGACCTGCAGCCCGGCGAGATCCTCGTCGCCGAGGTCACCGACGTCGGATACACGGCTGCGTTCTGTTACGCCGCAGCCGTTGTGACCGAACTGGGTGGCCCCATGTCCCACGCCGCCGTGGTGGCCCGCGAATTCGGTTTCCCCTGTGTGGTCGACGTTCAGGGGGCCACGCGGGCGTTGCCGCCGGGCGCCCTGGTCGAGGTCGACGGTGCCACGGGCGAAATCCACGTCCTGGAGCTGCCTGCGGACGACGCGCCGAGCTAGTCGAACTCCATCTCCAGACCGACCGGTCCGCTCAGCCCGAGCATCGGTTTCCACTGTGCCGTCGCCACGCGGCGTGGGTTGGTCATGCGTCGGGCGAGGACTTTGAGCGCTCCGGCGAGTTCCGTTCGGGCGAGGTTCGCGCCAAGGCAATAGTGGGCACCGCCGCCGAACGTCAGGATGGGCGGCGGGTCCTCGCGGGTGATGTCAAACCGGCCCGGGTGCGGATAGACCTCCGGATCGCAGTTGGCGGCAAAGGTATTCACCGAGATAAAGGTGCCGGCCGGAAAGGTGTAATCGGCGAATGTGACATCGTCGAGGACGGTGCGCAGGGTGGTACAGACCGCGGGCGAATGGCGCATGCATTCCTCGACAGCCGGCATCGCGAGGGCAGGATTGTCGCGGAGCATCGCCAGCTGGTCGGGGTGATCGCACAGCGCGTGCATGCACGCGGCGAGCTGATTGCGGGTGGTGTCGGTGCCGGCGGACAGGATGCTGAACGCCAGCATGCGCATCTCCGAGTTGCTCAGCCGGTCGCCGTCGTCCTGCGCGCGGATCAGTTCGGAGATCAAGTCATCGGTCAACCGGCTCCGGCGTTCGGCGATCATGTCGTCGATGTAGGAGTCGAATTCGTCCCACGCCCGCATCACGATGTGTTGCTCGTTCGCCAGGTCGGAGTCGAACCGCACGATCTTGAAAATGTCCTCCGCCCATAGCGAAAACTGCTCCCAGTCCTCCGGTGGTGCGCCCAACAACGCGCAGATGATCGGGATCGGGTAGGGCCGGGCGATGTCGGTGACGAAATCGCAGCGGCCGGCCTGGGCGACCTGATCGATCAACTCGTTGATCACCGTGTCGATGGTGTCTTCCATGCGCGCGGACGCCCGCGGCGTGAAGGCCTTGGACACCAGACTGCGCAGCCGCCGATGTTCCTCGCCTTCCATCCCGAGGATGGTGCCCAGCACCCGGTCATAGAGCGGGCCGGAGGTTATCCCGCGAGCCGTCATGTGCATGCCGGGCGGGAAGACGAACCGGGGATCCCGAAGTATTCCTCGGGCGAGTTCGTAGCCGAGCACCTCGGGTCCCAACGGCCCCAGAGCGATCGGAGAACGCTTGCGCGCCTCGCGGATCCGCGGGGCGACCTGGTGCACGGTGTCGGTGATGTCGTAGTGCAGCGTGGGGAGGCCGGCGTCGAAGACGCTGGGTGCTGCGGTGTCGACGGTCATGGTGTCTCCTCGGCCGAAATCAGTTCGGTTGGTAGCGCTTTGGTAGTACCTCGATCGGCGCCGAAATGGCCTCTCCGGGGGCCAGCTCACCGGAGTCGGGCAAATCCGGCATCAACCTGGCCGTGGACGTGTCGGTGATCGCCGTGAAGTTGTCCCGCACCTTCTCGATGGTGAGATCGGCGTCGTATGTGCCCGTCGTCTGACCGAACACCCGAATGCCCACGTTTCCCCCGCCCGCCTCGAGGTTGGCTCCGGATACCGGGCAATTCTCGTGAACCAGGAACGCCACCGCCGGTGACACCAGACCAGTCGGGAAGTGATCCTCCATCAGCTTGGTGAAGGCGGATGGGTTGTTGAAATGCCGCACGGCACTGGTGTTGGCGGCCGGCCCCAACGCGTTGACCTTGATGCCCAGCGGCGCCCCTTCGACGGCGAGACCGCGTGTGAGCCCGAAGATTCCGCCCTTGGCCGCACCGTAGATGGAAAGATTTTCCAATCCGAACATCGCCCCGGAGGTGGTGTTCACAATCCGGCCGTAACCGGCGTCCCGCATGTGGGGCCACGCCGCTCGGCACATCCACACGGTTCCCATCAGGTGCACGTCGATGACGTTGCGGATGTCGGCGTCGGAGATCTCGTCGAACTGCGCCATGAAGCAGACTCCGGCATTGTTCACCAGGATGTCGAGGCGGCCCCACACGTCCAGCGCGGTCTGGACGACTTGGCGCGCGCTATCCTGATCGGCGACGCTGTGCAGATCCGGCACCGCGTCACCGCCCGCCGCGCAGATTTCGTCGGCGACCTGCTCGGCGTTGGCCCGCAGAATGTTTCGGCCGTCAGGCCCGACGCCGAGGTCGTTGACGACGATTTTGGCTCCTCGCTGGGCAAGCAGCTTGGCGTGTGAGCGACCCAGGCTGGGCTCCTGGCCGCCGGCCCCGGTGACGATCGCGACCCTTCCGTCGAACCGAAGATCGGTCATGACCTCTCCGTGGCGAGGATCCGCAGCGCCGCCCATCCGACGCCGTGGTCGCGTGCCATGGGCAGATCGTCCAAGTCGACCTCGGCACTTTCCCGCGGGTCACGCTGTTGCGCCATGCCGTCTCCCATCACGGAATGTTGGTCGCCAGGAATGTCAGTGGCAGCCCCAGGATCGATACGTCGTTTTCGTCGAGGTAGGTGCCATCGCCCTCCATGTGTTGCCGGAATCGCGTTGTCGCGCCGTAGCGTTCGGCGACACCGTCGGCCGTGGCGGCTTC
Source organism: Mycobacterium sp. NTMscope_MAC_269 (assembly GCF_976985695.1). NCBI lineage: Bacteria > Bacillati > Actinomycetota > Actinomycetes > Mycobacteriales > Mycobacteriaceae > Mycobacterium > Mycobacterium sp. NTMscope_MAC_269. The sequence continues at coordinate 1,973,348 of NZ_OZ335668.1, read as the reverse complement.
CGGGACACCGATGACCACGGTGAACACGCCGTCGCCGTGGCGCTCGAGGAACTCGGTCACCGAAACGGCCACATCCCCGGTCGACCCGGGAATCGGGCTGATCAGCTCGATGCCCCGATTCCAGTCGAGGTGGATGTCCAGGCCGAGCTCGGCCAGCTGCAGCGGTTGCAAGACGAATCCGAGATCGCTGAACATTTGTGCCGCGGCGGCATGCCTTTCCGGTGCCACGGCGAACACGACGTGATGGAGCGAGGGTTCTTGGTTTGCTGTCATGGTGTCAGGACTCCGCGGGGTAGCAACAAGGGGAGGTCGGTGTAGGTGACGATGCCGGGCGGAGCGGCGACGACGGCGGGAATCGCCGTGAGCGCCGGCACCGCGGTGATGGTGAGCCCCAGCATGATGTAGTCGTCCAACGTCTGGCCCTCAAAGTCCGGCGGTGGAAGGAAGCTCAGTGTGGTCTTTATCGTCGGTCGGCCTTGCACCTCGACCGTGTAGCCCATGTCCAGCGGCCAGTCCGGTTCCAGCGCTTGGCCTTTGCGCCATTGCCCGCCGATTTCGATGATCTCTCGGCCGGCCAATATCCCTTTCCAGCGAACATGGATCCCGGCGACGCAGCCCTTCGCGATGGTCCAGTCGCCGGGCAGGTGCAGATCCTCGGTGGTCTGGGCGTACTCGGCTTCGCAGCGGACTTCGTCGAGCTCGACGCCGAGGGCATCGGCGAGCAGCAACACGCCGTCGCGGAAGATGCCGGATCCTTTCTCGGTGACGGCCGGTAGGTCCGGCTGGTCGATGGGATAGCCGAAGCCCATGGGGATTTCGGTCGCCGGCGAGTTGTAGATCGTGGTATCGAAGGATTCCAGTACCGACACCTTGTCCACCCGATCCGAGAGCCCCGCGGACACGATGGTGAACAGTTGGATGAAGCCGGGGTTGATGCCGCTGCCGAAGATGCTCGATCCGCCCGCTTCGCAGGCCTGGGCGATGCGCTCCCGCCCCTTGCCGAGGAAGTGGCCGGTGATGAACTCGGCGGTCCCCACTACGTTGATGCCCGCGCCGAGGATGCGGACCAGCTCGTCGACGTCGGCGAACATCGGATTGTAGACCACGCAGTCCGGCTTGAGCGCGAGCAGCGCGTCAATGTCGTTGGTGGCCTTGACATTGAGCGGCGCGATCCCGCACAGCTCGCCGACATCGCGGCCGGCCTTCTCCGGCGACCACGCGTAACATCCGACAAGCTCCAGCGTCGGGTTGGCGGCGATCGCCCGGACCGAACTCTTGCCGACGTTACCGGTCGTCCACTGGACCACCCGATAGGTCACCGGGTCGGGCCCGTCATGGGTGCGTCGCCGCCTGCGCTTGGCGGGCGAGCCGTTCGTCGTGGATCCTGACGAGTTCGCGGAATCCGAGCCGGTGATACTTCGGTATCGGCTGGATGCCCCAGACGTCTTGCGCGGTGGCTTTGCCCTCGGCGCCCTCGGGCGGTCCGAACGGCGGGTAAGGGTACTTGCACTCCAAAGTGTCGTTGGAGTACCGGATCTTGAGGAGCTCGCTGCAGATCTGGGTCAGGCTCAAGGTCGGATAGCCGTAGTAGATCGCCATGAACGGCAGCGTGAAGGCTCCTTCGATCACGAGTGCCACCAGGCACACCAGCACGGCGCGCTTGATCCATTTGTGCATGCGCGCGTAGTAGGGCGTGGTGCCCGGCTCCAGATCGGTGGCCGGATCTCTGTCGTCGGTGGTGGACGGTGCGGAAGGACTGCTCATTGTCCTACTCCTTGTCAGTCGGAGAAGATTTCGCGGTTGACGGTGTGCAGATAGGGGATGGCGAGGAAGGGTGTGATGTAGAAGATGTCGTAGAGCCACCAACCGATGACCGGGAAGACGACACCGGCGTACCGCACGTCGGCGAACATGGTCATGTTGAACACGTAGGCCGACCAGATGACCACGCCCATCCAGCAGGTGACGACCATCCACTGATGCCCCCACCGCTTCATCTGCAAGAAGCCGATCGCCGCGGCCACCCGCATGGAGAAGACGGTGAGGATAAGGCCGGCCACATAGGCCTTTTCGCCCGGTCCCGCCGCGCCCCCGACCCACAGCTCGTTGTAATGCCAGAAATAGCCGGCGTCGAACATGTTGCCCCAGCCGACCATCAGCACGCGGTTGATCAACGTGTGGTTGGCGACCAGGTCCAGGGCCCAGCCCAGGCTGTTGAGCATTCCATCGATCAGGGTCAGGTAACCGATCAGGGTGACGATCATGGGCCGGACCGACAGGCCCGCGCGCAACGCCTGGCGCTGCAGCCATACCCCGCGCATGAAGATGGGAAACCCGATCAGACCCGGCGCCCACATACCCATCAGGGCGGCGCCGACGATCATCCACTTGTCGGCCTGGCGCTGAGCCTGGCGCGATTCGTCGTGGTGATCCTCGAGGCTGACAGACGCGTCGGCCGGATCCGGCGCTCCTCCCGAATTCCGCTTCAACAGTGGCACATTCACAGATTCCACCACCCCCGCGCAAACGACATGTAGAGCTGGATTCCGAACATCGCCAGCAGGTAGCCGTAGATGAAAATTTGGAAGATGATGAGCGCTCTTTTGCGCTTCTCCTCCTGTCGGTCCATGCCGGTTGCTCCTTTCTCTAAGACGAACTGTTCGAGGTGGCCAGGCGGGCGGCCGCGACTTCACGCAGACCGTCGGTGACCGCGCCGTCGGTGCTCAGGGGCGCGAGTATGCACGCGTCGGCCGCGTCCAATTCGGTTGCGCCGGCCGCGATCAACTGGGCCGCGGTGACCAGCACCCTGGTCGACGGCGGCTCGAAGTGGAAGGCTTCGTCGGCGGTGCGGATCGCCACCGCGCACCCGACCAATCGCCGGGCGCTGGCCAGGGGAATGCCGGATTCGGCGACGATGACGTCGGCCTCGCGGTCCGGCGGCAGATACTGCATCGCCAGCGTGACGAACCGTTGGCGGAACGACGGTTTGAGCTCCTTGAGTGAGCTGCGATACGCCGGGTTGTAGGAACACACCAGCATGAACTCGGCGGGGGCTTTCACTACCTCGCCGGCACGGTCGAGGTACAACGACCGCCGGTGGTCGGTGAGCGAATGCAGGATCGCCAACGAGTCGTGGCGAGCCTCGACGACTTCGTCGAGATAGCAGATCGCACCGGCTTTGACGGCTCGGGTCAGCGGGCCGTCGGTCCAGACGACATCGCCGCCGGTCACCATGAAGCGGCCGACGAGGTCAGAGCTGGTGAGGTCGTCGTGGCAACTGATCGTGACCACCGGCCGCTGCAGCAGCGAGCCCATGTGTTCGACGAATCGGGTTTTGCCGCACCCGGTTGGGCCCGTGAGCATCACCGGCAGGCGCCGCGCAAAAGACTGCTCGAACAGCTGGACTTCGTTGCCGTTGGCGAAATATGTCTCGGTGGTCATCTCTTCCTCATCAGGTGGCCGGCGGTCAGGCGGCGACCAGTTCGCGATGGACATGGGCCAATACCCGGGGCAATTCCTCGATGCGCCGGATCCGCTGCGACCGGCGCGGCCCGAACACCTCCGGAAGGGGATCGACTCGGGTCGGACCGACGCCCACGTAATACATCGACACCCCCGCCTCGTTGGCCTCCTCGACGGCGTGTGCGGCATCGGCCCAGGCGTAACGGCCCTCGTAGCCTTCATCGGAGATCAGCCCGTCACCGATGATGATCAGCAGGCGCCGCTCGGAGGGCTGCGCCAGCAGGCGGCTGGTCAAATGGCGAAGGGGCGCACCGAGTCTGGTGTAGCCGCGGGTGGACAGGCCCAGGCCGCTCGGCGGCACGAACCGGCGGTCTTCGAAGTCTTTCAGGCACCGCACCTCGACCCGATGACGGGTGTTGCCGGTAAACACGAATACACCATGACGTTCGCGCGCGAGTGCCATGGCACGCGAAAGCGCGTCGGCGCAGGCCAATTCGAGCTGGAACACGCGCCCACCGTGCACCCCCAACGACGAGCTGCCGTCGAGCAGCAGGGCGGTGGCGACGTCGCGGCTGCTGGGCAGCAGGTCGCGAAACACCCTCGGCTCCTTGGCCTCACCCGTCGTCAGGTCGATGTAGTGGTTGACGTATTGGTCGACGTCAAGGTCGGAGCCGTCTTCGAGGCGACTGGTCATCGCGCGGTGGGTATGTTCCTCGAACCACTTGCGGACGTCGACGGCCACCGGCACCGGACGGCGGAGGTGTCGACCCTCGGCGTGCTCGATGACGGCGACGTGGTCGTGCATGAATCGCTGTGTCCACATGTTCCATTCGGGATACGGGATCCCGGGGCGATGCTGGGGCGTGACGTCGAGGTCGTTGTCCTGCGGCCGGCTCGGCGGCGGCAGGTTGGGATTGCGGACACCCCCATCGCCGCCGACCGGGACCGAGTACGGCCGCGGGCGTCGCTTCTGCGTGGTGGTCCACGGCATCCTGCCGAAGCTGCGTCGCAGCTTGTCGGTCAATCCGTGCGGCGCCGTGTAGGCCAGCGGCAAGGCGCCCAGCAGCGCAGGGACCGTGAGTTCCTGGCCGGTCGCCGCCAATGCGATTGCCCGGTCGAGCATCTGCGTGGCAGCCATGTCCGCGGCCATGGGCTGGATTTCGGGCAGTAGCCGTCGAACCTCGGGAAAAAGGCCGGGCCACCGCGACGCGATCCAGCCGACGGCGACGCCGGCTTCGACGAGCGTGAGCGCTCGCAGTTCGCGAGCGGAGAGCTCGTTCAGGCGGTATCCGGTGATGCGTTCCTTTGATGGCGAACATTGCAGGGCCACACCGCAGGTGAGGGTTCTACGTGTCCAGTCGGACCCATAGAGGCGGGGAGCGGGGTAGGGGACATGGACGAACGTGAGCGCGGCGTTCAAGCCGAAACCTCGCCGCTCGCCGGTGACGAGCCGGACGCCCTCGCGGCGTTGCTCGCTCAGCGCGACCGCCGTCACCGCGCAACTGCGTTCCAGCGCCATGGCGTGGCCGTCGGAAGGCTCAGTCATCGGCGCGATCCCACGCGTTCCGCCTTCCCCGACCGTGGCTCAGAACGTGCCGATGTTGGAGAACAGCCAGTACCAAAACCAGATGATCAGTCCGGTGCCGCCCCACGCGGCGACGTAGCGAAGGATTTCCCATAGATAGCCCATGATGTGACTTCCTCGGTGGCGTAGTGGATTTCGGCTTGCGCATTTCAGTCGGAGAACAGTTCGCGGTTGACGGTGTGCAGATAGGGGATGGCCAGGAACGGGGTGATGTAGAAGATGTCGTAGAGCCACCAGCCAACGACGGGCAGCACGACGCCGGCGAAGCGAACGTCGGCGAACATGGTCATGTTGAAGACGTAGGTAATCCAGATGACCACGCCCATCCAGCAGGTGATGACCATCCACTGGTGGCCCCAGCGCTTCATCTGCAGGAAGCCGATGGCAGCGGCGATCCGCATGGTGAAGACGGTCAGGATGAGGCCGACCTCCAGGGCCTTTTCACCCGGACCGGCCGCGCCGCCGACCCACAGCTCGTTGTAGTGCCAGAAGTAACCGGCGTCGAACATGTTGCCCCAGCCGTTGAGCAGCACGCGGGCCAGAATGGTGTGGTTTGCCACCAGGTCGAGCGCCCACCCGACGGTGTTGATGGCGGCGTCGATGATGACGAGATAGCCGAGCAGGGTGATGAGCATGGGTCGAACGGACAGGCCGTCTCGCTGGGCCCGGCGCAACAGCCGCACTCCCCAGAGAAACAGCGGCAGCCCGAAGACGCCCAAGGCCGCGGTGCCGATCAGGAGACTTCCGGAGATAAGCCATTTGTCGGCGCGGCGCTGCGCGAGATGCGAGCGTTCCATGTGCTCGTCGATGGTCATGCCCGGCGGGGCGGAACCGGGCGATCGGGTGGCTGCACCTGTCTCGGTATCGCGTTGATGCAGCTTCGGCAAATTCACGAATTCTCCCCGCCATCGACACTGATTGGATCGGCCCGTGAACTATAACAGGCTGACTGCAGTCAGCAGAAGACGTCGGCATCATCGGCCGTGATCGCGCCGCGAGGTCCGCCGGGCGCCCTGCAGTTATCGGGTACCACAGGACTAATTGTCCCGAGCCGCGCCGCCGCGAGTGTCGCATCAACCGCGCGACCATACTGACGAAAGTCAGCTGGTAATCGTTGACACACCCTTTGGCGGGCGCCTACGCTCAGCGAGCGCTCAGGCGTTCTGGCCATGCAAAGGAGTAGCGATGACGCTCAAGTCGCCGGCCGAGAAGAAATATCGCGTAATCCAGTGGGGCGTCGGCAATGTCGGGACCATAGCGCTGCGTCATTTTGTGCACAACCCCGCCTACGAACTGGTCGGGGTCCTGTGCAATCGTCCGGAGAAGGTCGGCAAGGACGCCGGTGAGCTCTGCGGCAAACCGCCGACCGGCGTTCGGGCGACCACCGACAAGGCGGCCATCGAGGCACTCGACGCCGATTGCGTGTTCTATGCGCCGTTGTGGTCTGACCCCGACGAAGTGTGCCGCTTACTGCGCGGCGGTAAGAATGTCGTCGCGTCGGGCGGCGCGTGGTGGTATCGGACCGAGCACAGTCAGGCCGACATCGACAAGATCGATGCCGCATGCCACGAGGGCGGCACGTCGTTCCACGCGGGCGGCGTCAACCCGGGGTTCGCCGGGGACCTGCTCGTCCTGACGCTGGCCCGAATCGTCAGTCAGATCGACACGATTCACATCTACGAGGTGGTGAACTTCGGGCGGGACACCCTGAAATACCTTTATGAGATGGGGATGGGCAGCGACCCGGCCGGGTTCGAGGATGGCCCAAACCTGTTGGGGCAGGCATGGCCGTTGTTCGCCCAGTCGATGGCGATGGTGGTCGAGGGCATGGGTAAAACCGTCGAAAAATACACGACCGAGGTGGACCTCGGGACTGCCACCCGCGACATCCCCTTCGAGGGAGGCGAGAGCAGCGACATGCCGGGCTTCAAGGGCGTGATCAAGAAGGGCACTGTCGCCCGCCAGCATCACAAGTGGACGGCGTGGGTGGACGGTAAGCCGCTGATCGTCTTTCACGAGATCTACACGATGGATACCTTCGATGCTATTGAACCGCAGGAGGATTGGCCCCAGCATTACCACTACCGCATTGTGATCGAGGGCGATTCCTCCACCGAGTTGATCCTGCAGGGAGCGCAGGACCCGAACGGCGGCTACGCGCTGCCCGGATACACCTGGACCGCGATGGGCCCCGCGAATGCCATTCCGGCGGTCTGTGACGCTCCTCCGGGGTTCATGTCCCACCAGGAACTCGGGCTTATGCCCCTGCGCGGCGTCATACGGCCCTAGCGCCGGGTCAGGGCTTCAAACTTCGCAACGTCCTCGCGACGTAGTCTTCCAGCAGCGTGTGGCCCGTCGGCCAGTGGTTGGTGGTGATCAACAGGGCGTAGAGGCCCAGCAAGAAGAACACCGCACTGTTCATGGGGTTGACGCCCCGATCCGTCTCTCCGCGCTCCTGCGCCTGCGCGATTTCCTGGGCGACCAAGACGATCAACGGGTGATCCCTGCCGTCCTCGGTCTGGGGACGGGTCTGGGAGAAGTGCAGCGCGAGAAAGTCATTGAAGAGCCGATCGCCCAGCCGGCGTTCCAGCCCGACCACGAGGCGGACCGCCTCATTCAATGCGGAAGCAAGGTCGTGCTTGGACTTCAAGGATTGGGCGAACTGCTTGGCGATGCGATCCTCTTCGCGGCGCTCGAGCTCCAGCAGCACATGTTCCTTGGTGGGGAAGTGGAAGAAGAAGGTCCCGTGCGCGACGCCCGCGGCGGCCACGATGGCACTGACATCCGCCTCCGCCATGCCGGCGCGGGCGAACTCCGCGATCGCGGCGCCCATCAAACGCTCCCTCGTCTGCAGGCGCTTCGCTTCACGTGCCGACAGCCGATCCGTCACAGCCATTTCATTCCTCACAGTTGACCCGACTCATGCGAGAGTTGCAGGGCTCAACGCCTCATTATGCCGTGTTCGCATCAGAAAGGCTTGCATAACTTGATCATTCTTGGACAAATGACCGCGCTACGGATATCGATCGCCCAAGTTCGTTGACTTTAGTCAGCTTGGTTCATAGATTGAACGGCGCACCCCACGCGCGATCGAAGGAGCTCGGCATGGCGTTGGAACAGTTCCGGCTTGATGGGCAGGTCGCGATCGTCACGGGCGCCGGCAAGGGTGTCGGGGCGGGCATCGCCCGGGTGCTGGCGGAGGCGGGCGCCACAGTAGTCGGGACCGCGCGCACCGAGGCGGATATCGTCGGCACGATTGAGGGCATCGAGGCCGCGGGCGGCAAGGGGTTGGCGCTCGTGGCCGACGCGATGAGTCGTCCCGATTCAGAGCGCGTCGTGAACACCGCGGTGGAACGGTTCGGCCGCATCGACATTCTCGTCAACAATGTCGGCGGCTCCACGTATGCACGGTTTTTGGACATCACCGACGAGGACTTCCGGCACACCTTCGACTGGTGCGTGACATCGGCGTTCATCATGAGCCAACTCGTCGCCCCACACATGCTCAGTGCTGGACGCGGATCCATCGTCAACATCTCGTCCGGGTCCGCCCGGTTCGGCATCCGTGCGTTGACCGCCTACTGCGTCGCGAAGGGCGGCCTCGAGGCGCTCACCCGCGCCATGGCACAGGAACTCGCGCCGAAGATCCGCGTCAACGCCATCGCGTTGGGGTCGTTCGCCACCGATGGGCTGCGGGGCAGCCTGGACTTGATGCCCGGGTCACTGGAGAAAATGCAGGAGGCCACACCGCTGCATCGGCTCGGTGATGTCGAGGACCTCGGCCGGCTGACGGTGTATCTGTGCACCCGCGACTGCTACGCGACGAACGCGACCTTCCACGTCGACGGCGGCATCGACTCGAACAATTCGCCACTGCCAATCCCCGATTACTGACCTGGACTGCGATGCAACGCGTCATGATGGGTCATCGCCCGCGGTCGGAAGGATGAGGGTAAGTGCGCAGAGTCATACAGTTCTCCACCGGAAATGTGGGCCGGCATTCGTTGCGGGCCATCATCGGCCGACCGGATCTGGAACTCGTCGGCGTGCACGCCGCCAGCGCCGACAAGATAGGCAAGGACGCGGCGCAGCTCTGCGGGCTGGACGAACCGACCGGCATCATCGCCACCGACGATATCGACGCGCTGCTCAACCTTGGTGCCGATTGCGTCGTCTACACCTCGCAAGGTGAGACGCGGCCGATGGAAGCCCTCGAACAGATGGCCAAGTTCCTCACGGCGGGCGTCAACGTGGTTGGCACGTCGATGGTCTGGCTGGTGACGCCCCGCCATGCCGACGATTGGTTGCGGGAGCCCTTGGAGCGTGCGTGCGCGTCCGGCAACGCCTCGCTCTACGTCAACGGCATCGACCCCGGCTTCTCCGGCGATACGCTGGTGCATTCGGCGGCCAGCCTGACCACGCGGATCTCATCGATCACCGTACAGGAGATCTTCGACTACGGAAACTACGATGATGCCGAGTTCACCGGTGCGGCAATGGGTTTCGGAACTACACGGGACGACGAATCGCCGATGATGTTTTTACCCGGAGTGATCGTCGCGATGTGGGGTGGCCAGGTCCGCAGCTTGGCCGACCATCTCGACATCAAGCTCGACGACGTGCGCCAGCGCTGCGAACCGTGGTACACCCCCGAGCGCATCCAGTGCACGATGATGACGGTCGAGCCCGGACAGATGGCCGCGGTCCGATTTGCCACCGAGGGTGTGCGCGACGGCGAACCGGTCATCACCCTCGAGCACGTCACCAGGCTCACCTCGGCCGCCGCGCCCGACTGGGAGTTCCCGCCCGAAGGCCACACCGGTGTGCACCGCGTCGTCGTGGAGGGCGAACCGCGGGTGGAGATCAACACCCACGTATCCCACCCCCTCTACGACTCCACCGACGCCGGCTGCATCTCGACGGCCGGTCGGGCCGTCAACGCGATCGACTGGGTGTGCCGCGCACCCCAAGGGCTGATCGGGGTGGAGGACATCCCATTGTCCGCGACGATGCGCGGGCTGATGTGGAACGAGCAGTGAACTGACGGCCTCAGCTCCAGGACGCGTTGCCGGGAAACGCATTCTGATCACCGGCGCCGCCCGCGGCATGGGCCGCGGCCATGCGCTGCGGCTTGCGCAAGAGGGTGCGGACCTCATCCTCGTCGACATCTGCCGATCCCTGCCGCAGATCGAGTATCCGTTGGCCACTGAGGGTGACCTGGCCGAAACGGTAAGACTTGTAGGTGATTTCGGTCGCCGCTGTGTGAGCCGCGTCGTCGATGTCCGTGACGAGGCGCAACTGCGATCCGCGGTCGATGAGGGAGTCGGCGAGCTGGGCGGACTGGACGGCGCGGTCGCCAACGCCGGTGTGCTCACGGTGGCGTCGTGGGACAAGACAACCGCCGAGCAATGGCGCACGGTGGTCGACGTGAACCTGATCGGTGTCTGGAACACCTGTGCGGCCGCGTTACCGCATCTGCTCGAGCAGGGCGGGGGCAGCCTGGTCACCGTCAGCTCCGCCGGCGCCATCAAGGGATTCCCGCTGCAGACGCCCTACACAGCGGCCAAGCACGGTGTCGTCGGGTTGACGTTGGCCCTGGCGAACGAACTCGCGGCACAGAACGTGCGCGTCAACACCGTGCTGCCCACGGGCGTCCCCACCGGCATGGTCCCACCGTCGTTCGGGCCGCTGTTGGGGGAGCAGCGGTCCGATCTCATTCCCATCTTCGTCAACGCGATGCCCACGCCGGCCGTCGAGCCCGCCGACGTCAGCAGCGCGGTGCTGTTCCTGCTCTCGGACGAGTCCAGATACGTGACCGGGCTGGAGTTCAAGGTCGACGCGGGCGTCACGATCAACTGACGGTTCGGGCGAAACGCCGCAACGGCGTCCGCGCGGGTTTGCGTGTTCGTATCGCGGGTGGCCGGGGTACGGGATACAAATGGCTGAACTCACAAAGGAGGGTTCATGACAACGGTCCCGATTTCCGCGATCGGTCTGACGGCCACCGCGATGTTGCTCAGCGCCGCGATGGTGGGCTGTGGCCAGGGCAAGAACCCGTCGGCGTCATCGGACTCGGCCCCGTCGTCGAACACGGCGATCTCCTCGAGCCCCTCGCCCGCGCCGGGCTACAGCTCCCTGCTGATCAAGCCCGCCGACGTCGGCCCCCACGCCAGCGCCGACGGGCCGCCCAGTCAGAACCCGGGCGGCATCGTCGGCGTGGGGCAGGTCTTCAAGAATCCCGACGGCAAGCGCACCATCGTCGATACGATCGCGGTCTTTCCCGATGCAGCGACCGCCGACCAGACGGCGGCGAACATGCGCGACGTCGTCGGCAAGAAGGTCAGCGGCGAGCAGCAGCCCATCGACGTCGGCTCAAACGGGTTCATGGTGATCGGTCAGAGCGCCGATCCGGCCAATCCGATGGAGATCTCCGAGGCGGTATTCGTCGAGGGTAGAGCCATGGTGGACCTGGAAATCGACTGTGTCACAGGCAATCCCACGCCAGCAGAGGTCCTGCTCGACCTCGCCCGCAAACAGGACGCTGCGGTCAAGGCGGGCCTGCCCGCTAGCTGAGCGGTCGTCCCGTCACAGCGGCCAGGCGTCCGGCTGCAGCGTGTAGCGCAGTTCGGCCGCCGGGGGCAATGGCCGTCGCTCGTCGACCGATATCGCATCGACGACAAGGGCGACATAGCGTCGCCATCCATCGCTGTCCGAATCCATCGTCGAGAGCACGCTGAAGAGCATCGCGATCAGTCGGGGCAGGTCGTCGCTGACCAGATCGGCGCGGATCCTGCCGAGTCGCTGGCCTTCGCGCGCGAGCTCGCCGAGCGCGGCGTTGAGCGACACCGAGATGTCGGACGTGAGGGATCCGGCCCGGCGCGCGGCGGCGAGCAGGCTGTGTTCACGGGCGCCCAGCGATATCGCCGCTTCGATCAGCTGGGTCAGGCCACGTAGTGGATCCTTCGCGCGGCGGGCGCTGTCGATCACCGGGGTGAGATCCTCGGCGATGCTCTGTTCCAGCGCCGCCAGGACGAGGTCCGCCTTCGCGGGGAACCTGCGGTAGAGGGTTCGTTCTCCGACGCCGGCCCGGCGGGCGACCGCCTCCACCGGGGCGTCGGGACCCAACTCGCCGTAGACCTCGCGCGCCGCGCGCAGTATGCGCTCGACGTTGCGCGCCGCGTCAGCCCGTAACGGCCGGTCTTCCACCGCGGTCATTGAGACAGCGTAACTGACAGTTGACTACCGACAAGGGTCGCTTTACGCTCTATAACTGGCAGATACCTGACACTTAACGGGAAACGCGGCTTATGTCAATATCTTTCGAGACGTCCAATTCCTGCTCTGATGCCGAGCTTCCGGCACTGCCCGTACCGCGCCCCGCGCAGTGCCCGCTCGCTACGCCGGTGGAGTTCGCGACCTGGCGGGACGAGCCCGGATTGCGTCAGGCGATGTTCCATGGCAACCCGGTCTGGGTGGTGAGCCGCTACCGGGACATCAGGGCGGCGCTGGTCGATCCGCGCCTGTCCGCGAAGACCATTCCGGAGTCCATCATGCCCACGGACGCCGACAACAAAGTCCCGGTGATGTTTGCGCGCACCGACGATCCCGAACATCATCGGATCCGGCGAATGATGACCGGCAACTTCACCTTCAGACGTTGCGAATCGATGCGGCCCCAGATTCAGGAGATGGTCGACCATTTTCTCGACGAAATGATCGACACCGGTCCACCGGCGGACCTCGTGCGTGAATTCGCCTTGCCAGTACCATCATTGGTGATCGCGCTGCTGCTGGGAGTGCCGCCCGAAGATCTGGAGCTCTTCCAGCACAACACCACCGCCGGGCTCGACCAGAAGACATCCGACGCGGAAAAGGGCCAGGCCTTCGGGGCGATGTACGCCTACATCCAGGAGTTGGTTCAACGCAAGGAGCGCGAACCCGGCGACGATCTGATCAGCCGGCTGATCACCGAATACGTCGCAACCGGCCAACTCGATCACGCGACGACGGCGATGAACAGTGTGATCATGATGCAGGCCGGTCACGAGACCACCGCTAACATGATCTCGTTGGGAACGGTTGCGCTGCTACAGCATCCGGCCGCCTTCGAGAGGCTGGGCGAAACCGACGATCCCGCCGTCATCGCCAACATCGTCGAAGAGCTGATGCGCTATCTGAGCATCGTGCACAGCCAGGTCGACCGCGTGGCGACCGAAGATCTGGTGATCGGTGGCCAGTTGATCCGCGCCGGAGAATTCGTGATGATGAACCTGCCCGCCGGAAACTGGGACACCGAATACGTCAACGATCCAGAGCGCTTCGACATCGATCGGAACACGCGCGGGCACTTGGGTTTCGGATACGGCGTGCATCAATGCATCGGAGCCAACCTGGCCCGCGTCGAGATGCAAGTCGCGTTCGCCACCCTCGCCCGGCGGCTGCCCGAGCTGAAGCTGGCCGTTCCGCCGGAGGAGTTGCGTTTCAAACACGCCGACATCTACGGCATGAAAGAGCTTCCGGTCACCTGGTGATGGCGAGCATGCCGCTGCGGTTCGACCAACAGGTAGCCGTGATCACAGGCGCCGCCGGGGGATTGGGCAAGGAGTATGCGCTGCTTCTCGCGTCGCGCGGAGCACGCGTCGTGGTCAACGACACCGGCGGGTCGGTGACCGGGGCCGGCTCGAACGCCGGGGCGGCGGACGCCGTCGTGGAGGAGATCCGAAACCGGGGCGGTGAGGCGATCGCCGACAGTCACAGCGTGACGAATCCCGATGGTGCGCAGGCGATTGTCGATACCGCCCTGCGCACCTGGGGGCGCGTCGACATCGTGATCAACAACGCGGGAATCGTCGGCGACGCACCGTTCGAGGACATGACCGCCGAGCGGCTCGAACCACTGGTCGACGTGCATCTGAGGGGCGCGTTCTATGTGACACGTCCCGCGTGGACGGTGATGCGCCAGCAACGGTACGGCCGCGTGCTCAACACCTGCTCGGCCGCGGGAATCCTTGGCGCCGAACGCATGAGCAACTATGGGGCGGCGAAAACCGGATTGGTGGGCTTGACGCGGGTGCTCGCGGCCGAAGGCGCCGCGCACGGCATCAAGGTCAACGCCATTTCCCCGATCGCCTATACGCGGATGTTGACGCATTCGCTCGACGCGGCCACCGGTCAGCATGCCGCCGACAATGATGCGGCGTCACAGGCGGTGCTGAATGACCTTGTCGGCCAATACCTCCAGAAGCTGGACCCCACGCAGGTCGCGCCCGTCGCGGCCTTCCTGGCCCACCGAGACTGCCCCGTTTCCGGTGAGATCTACACGGTGGGTGCGGGCCACGTCGCACGCTTTTTCATTGGCAGGACAAAGGGTTTTTACCGCCCCGGCCTCTGCATCGAGGACGTGCGCGATCACCTCGACGAGATCCGCGACGAGGCCGGATACACCGTTCCGGGCGGGCCCGGCGACGAGATGAGCGAGCTCTTCGCGAGCATCATGGGCGGACTCAGCAGCTGAACGCCGCACCGGTCCCGTCCGGCGGCGGCACCGATTTCAGACAGCCAAAGGGTTCGATGCCGACGGGCGCAAAACGCACCGCGGACTGATGCGCGTAGTTCACGCAAAACACGCCTGCTTGGTCGGCGCGGCACCGATAGTCACCGAAGGACAGCGAATCCCCGTTGGCCAATTCCGGTCCGTTGCCGTTGACGAACGGACCGGGGTCGGCGCGGGCGGCACCCACCTGTAGGTGCACCCCGTCGAAGGTGACCCACCCGCCCTGCCAGTCGCCGTAGGCCGTCGCGGGCGCCGGCGGCGGCGCGTTCAGGTGCACCAGGCAGATCAGGGCGCCGCCGGTGTGTGCGGCGTCCGTCATGCAGGAGACTTTGCCGCCCACACCCGCCAAAGCGATGTCGTCACCGAGCGGCGTGGCCACACCGTCGCGGGTGGCCGTGTGGTAGCGGGCCGGATCGGTGGGGTGGGCCGCCGCTATCCACGCGATGACGTCGGAGACCGCGGAGCCGGGGGCCGGCGCCGCGGCCGTTCCCGGCGGTTTGCCTCCCGACGGGCCGGCGGCGGGCCCGGCGGATGACGGGGTGGCGCCGGGCGTCGACTCCGAGTGGCCGCCGGTGGTGTGTGAGCACCCCGCGACCAGTAACGACGCGGCGATCATCGCAGCTATCCGCATGCAGTCAGGCTAACCGCCGCGCCGGGCAAATAAGGCGCTGCGCGCGCGTTACGGCCGTCATGTCGGTTACCGTCGGGTTATGCATGACCGGACTGTCCGCGCACGCACGGCCATCGGCACCGTCGAGGGCTTCACCCGCGACGGGGTCAATCGCTGGCGGTCGATCCCGTATGCCCGTCCACCGGTGGGCGACCTGCGCTTCCGGGCGCCGCAGCCGGCGGTGCCGTGGTCGGGCGTGCGGCACTGCCACGGTTTCGCCAATTGCGCGCCCCAGCAGCGCCGCTACACCCTGCTCGGTCTGTCGGGTCTGGGCGGCCGCTATCAGCCGATGAGCGAGGACTGCCTCACCCTCAACGTCGTGGCACCCGAGCGCGCCGCGGAGGGGCCGCTACCGGTGATGGTCTTCATTCACGGCGGCGGTTACTTCCTGGGCAGCTCGGCGACACCGCTCTACGACGGCGCGGCGCTGGCGCGCCGCGGATGCGTGTACGTGTCCGTGAACTACCGGCTGGGCGCGCTGGGATGTGTGGATTTCTCGTCGCTATCGACTCCCGATATCACCATTGACAGCAACCTGTATCTGCGCGATCTGGTGCTGGCGTTGCAGTGGGTGCGCGACAACATCGCCGGATTCGGCGGTGACCCGGACAAGGTGACGATTTTCGGTGAGAGCGCGGGCGCGTGTATCACCGCCTCCCTGCTGGCGGTGCCGGCCGCTAAAGGACTTTTCGCCCAAGCGATTTCGGAGAGCCCCGCTTCGGGCTTGGTGCGCTCGAAGGAGGTTGCCGCCGAATTTGCGAACCGCTTCGCCGGCCTGCTGGGCGTGCGCAAGCAGGACGCGGCCGACGCGCTGATGCGGGCATCCGCGGCACAACTGGTAAAGACCCAACACGCATTGATCGACGAGGGCATGCAGAACAGGCTGGGCGCCTTCCCGATTGGTCCGGTCGTCGGGGATGACGTGCTGCCGATGGATCCCGTGGAGGCGATGCGGCGCGGTGAGGCGCATCCGGTACCCCTCATCGTGGGCACCAACGCCGAAGAGGGTCGGTTGTTCACCCGGTTCCTGGCGATGCTGCCCACCAACGAATCGATGGTCGAAGAGCTGCTGGCCGAGGCGGAACCCGCTATCCGCGAACGCATTACCGCCGCGTACCCGGAGTACCCCGAGCGGGCGGCATGCATCCAGCTCGGCGGTGACTTCGCCTTCGGATCGGCGGCATGGCAGATCGCCGAAGCCCACGGCACGCACGCGCCGACCTACCTCTACCGGTATGACTACGCCCCGCGCACGTTGCGCTGGTCGGGTTTCGGCGCCACCCATGCCACCGAGTTGTTGGCCGTCTTCGACGTCTACCGCACCAGATTCGGCGCGCTGCTGACCGCGGCGGCGGACCGGCGGGCCGCGCTGCGGGTCAGCAACCAAGTGCAACGGCGTTGGCGCGCCTTCAGCCGCACCGGTGTTCCGGGTGAGGATTGGCCCCGCTACGACGCGGACGATCGCGCCGTGATGGTCTTCGACCGCAAATCCCGGGTCGAGTTCGATCCGCACCCGCACCGCCGGATGGCGTGGGACGGCTTCTCACTCGCGCAGTGACCTGGCACGCTAACCCTCATGCATGCCGAGACCGAGCAAGTCATCGAAACCCCCAGTGATCTCACGGCCTCCTGGTTGGCCGCAGTGATCGGCACCGCTCCCATCGCCGAATTCTCGGTCGAACGCATCGGCACCGGCCAGATGAGCGAGTGCTACCGAATCCGGCTCACCTACGCCGACGCCGGCGGGGGGCCCGGGTCGGTGGTGCTCAAGGTTGCGGCCACCGACCCGGTGAGCCGACAGACCGGGCTGGCCCTGGGACTCTACGAGCGGGAGGTCCGCTTCTACGGCGACATCGCTCCGCGGCTGGGCGGGCCGATCGCGCCCTGCTACCACGCGGCGGTCGACACCTCGACGGGAGTGTTCGACCTGCTGCTGGGCGACGCCGGTCCGGCCGTGGTCGGCGACGAAATCGCCGGCGCCACAATCGAACAGGCGCGCCTGGGTGCCGTCGAGTTGGGCCGGCTGCACGGGCCGCTGCTCGGCGACGTCTCGCTGGCCGAAGCGCCGTGGCTCAACCGCGAAGCGCCCTTGAACCAGGCGATGATCACACCGCTGTACGCGGGATTCATCGACCGCTACGGCGACCAGATCGCGCCGGAACATCGCGTGGTGTGCGAACGCCTGGTGGCCACGTTCGACGCCTACCTCGCTCAAGAAGCGCAGGCGTCACAGCAGGGTGGCATCCAGGGCCTGGTGCACGGTGACTACCGGTTGGACAACATGTTGTTCGGTACCGCCGGCGCCGACCGCGCGCTGACGGTGGTCGACTGGCAGACCGTGTCGTGGGGCCCGGCACTGACCGACCTTGCCTACTTCCTCGGGTGCGCGCTGCCCACCGCGGACCGCCGGGAGCACTACGACGCGCTGCTGAGCGCCTACCACGAGGCGCTGGGTCCCGCCGCGCCGCTGACCCTGGCCGACGTCGCCGACGGCGTGCGCCGGCAAAGCTTTTTCGGCGTGATGATGGCGATCGTCTCCTCGATGCTGGTGGAGCGCACCGACCGTGGTGACCAGATGTTCATGACGATGCTGCGGCGGCACTGCGATCATGTCCTCGACACCGACGCACTGGCGACGCTGCCGGCCGCGGTGGCACCCGAGCCGCTGCAACCCTCGCCCGAGGATGAACTCGCCCACGATCCCACCGCCGAGCCGCTGTGGAGCGAGAGTTGGTACGCCGACTTCGCCGACACCGCACAGGGATTGGGCGGCTGGTTTCGCCTCGGCCTGGTTGCCAACGAGCAAACCGCATGGGTGCACGTGCTGCTGTGCGGCCCCGACATGCCGACGGTCGCCGTCGACGCGCAGGTTCCGCTGCCGTCGGACCCGTGGACGGTGCGCAGCGACGAGTTCGAGCTCGGCCATTCCGCCGGTACACCATTGCAGAGCTACCGTGTCGACGTGCGCGCGCGGGCGCAGGCGTACGCCGACCCGGCGGCGCTGTTACGCGGAGAACCCGGCACGCCCGTCGAGATGACCATGAACCTGGTGTGGGACACCGACGGCACCCCGTACAAGTACGGGCTGACGACGCGGTACGAAATTCCCTGCACCGTCTCGGGCACCGTCACGATCGAGGACACCAACTACCGCCTCGACGCGGTTCCCGGCCAGCGCGATCACTCCTGGGGGGTACGCGATTGGTGGAGCATGGATTGGATTTGGAGCGCGCTGCACCTCGACGACGGCACCCATCTGCACGGCGTCAACATCCGGATTCCCGGCGCACCGGCGTTCAGCATCGGCTACACCCAGGGCGCCGACGGCCGGGTCGCCGAGCTGCAGACCGTTGACTCACGAGAGTCCTTCGCCGACAACGGGTTACCCGTGGACGCGACGCTGACGCTCGGCCCGGGGGAGATCACCGCCACCGTGAACGTCCGCGGCCAGGCGCCGGTCCGGCTCGTCGCCGCCGACGGGCGCGTCAGCCAGTTCCCACGCGTCTGGGCCACGATCACCACCGCCGACGGGCGCGCCGGTGTCGGCTGGCTGGAATGGAACCGCAACCTCGGCGAACACACTTAGGTGAGCGGATCGGCTCCCGTCGTCGTGATGGGCGTATCCGGGTCGGGCAAGTCGACCGTCGGGGCGGCGCTCGCGCGACGTATGCGGGTCCCGTTCGTCGACGCCGACACCCTGCACCCGGCCGCCAACGTCGCCAAGATGGCGGCGGGGGATCCGCTCGACGACGACGACCGCTATCCCTGGCTGGACGCGGTGGGCGAATGGCTCGCGGCTCACCGCGACGGCGGGGTGGCGAGCTGTTCGGCGCTGAAAAGGACGTATCGCGACCAGCTGCGCGCGCATTGCCCGGGCGTCGAGTTCCTGCATCTGTCCGGTTCGGCGGAACTCATCGCCGGCCGGCTGGCGGCCCGGACCGATCACTTCATGCCCGTCGCGCTGCTGCGCTCGCAATTGGACACACTGCAGACCCTCGGCCCCGACGAGGCCGGCATCACCGTCGATGCCGGACGCGAGGTGGACGAGATCATCGGTGAGGTCCTCAATCAACGTCGCTAGCTGCGACCAACGGACGGGTAGCATTGTGCTACAAACGTAACGGTGTGCTGCACCTAGGAGGAGTCATGGCCGACGCTGCCGATCGCGTCACTCGGGTGGCGTCCGACCTGATGGACAGCGCGGCGGCCGAGGGAGCCCGCCAGAGCCGCTCGGCCAAGCAGCAACTCGACCACTGGGCGCGGGTCGGGCGCGCGGTCTCCAGCCAGCACACCGCCTCGCGGCGGCGGGTCGAAGCCGCGCTCGCCGGCCGGCTGACGACCGGCGAACTCACCGTCGAGGAGGGCGTCGTGTTCAACGCCGAGATCTCCGCGGCCATCGAAGAAAGCCTGGCGCGCACCAATTACGGGGCGACGCTGGCCGGGCAGGGCGTCACCACCGTCGCGCTCAACGACGACGGCGACATCGTCGAGCACCGGCCCGACGGCGCCGCCGTGGTGCTGGCGCCCGGGCGCTGACCCGGCACCCGCGGGCGACGCCTCATGCGGCGACTTGACCTGGTGGTCGGGCCGAACGGCGCAGGCAAATCGACCTTCATCGCGTTCACCCTGGCGCCGCTACTGCCGGGCAGCCTCGTGGTCAACGCCGACGAAATCGCGAGGCAGCGCTGGCCGGACGATCCGGCGGCGCGCGCCTACGACGCCGCGCGGGTCGCCGCCGACACCCGCGCGAAACTCCTCGACCTCGGCCGGTCGTTCATCGCGGAGACCGTGTTTTCCCACCCGTCGAAACTCGACCTCGTCCACGCCGCCCGCCGCGCGGGCTTCACCGTCGTCCTGCACGCACTGCTCATCCCGGAAGGCCTTGCCGTCGAACGCGTCCGACACCGCGTGCGGGCCGGCGGCCATGACGTACCGGAAACCAAGGTCCGCGAGCGCCACCGCCGCTTATGGACACCGGTCACCGAAGCCATCGCGCTCTCCGACACCGCCACCGGCTACGACAACAGCCGCCTGCGCGGGCCGCGCATCGTCGCCCGCCTCAGCGGCGGCATGACCATCGGCTGCCCCGACTGGCCGGCGTGGATACCGGCGACCCTGCGGTCACGCTGGCCGGACAAGGCCGCGTAGTCACCAGGCGAGCTTGCGGCGGCCGGTCTCGACCTGGTCGCCGACACGCTCGCGTGCGGTGTCGGCCCAATGGCTGCCGCGCCTGCGCGCGGTCTCGGCGAGCTCCTCGGAACGCGCCCGAGCCGTGTCGGCGAGCTTCTCACTGCGCTTGCGCGCCCGTTTGGCCAGCTTTTCGCTGCGTTTGCGCGCCTTCTTGGCCAGCGGTGCGGCCCGATCGGCGGCTTCGTCGGCCAGCTCTTCGCCGCGCTTGCGCGCCTTCTCGGCCAGGTACGCGGCGCGGTCGGCGGCCTCGTCGGCCCATTCCTCCCCGCGCTTGCGGGCCTTCTTCGCCAGCGGCTTGCTGCGCTCGGCCGCAGTGCTGGCCAGCTCGCGGCCGCGTTCCAACGCGGTTTCGGCATACGGGGCGCCGCGGTGCGCCGCCGTGCTGGCCAATTCGCGACCGCGTTCCAGCGCGGCTTCGGCGTAGGGCGCACCCCGTTCCGCCGCGGTGCTGGCCAACTCGCGGCCGCGTTCCGCGCCGACCTGCAGACCGTGTGCAATCCGGTCACCCAGCTCCGAAAAGTCGGCATCAAAGGCCGAATCGTCGGATCCGGGCCACGCCGACGACACCCGCTCCGAGAGCCGTTCGGCCGCCCGCCGCCCGCGCCACCCCAGCGACGGCTTGCCCGCGGTATCGGCGGAGGCGATCAACAGTCCGCCCAACAGGCTGAGGTCGGTCAAAAACTGCTGCCGCTTCTGGGCTTTGGCAGCCGGATCGCTTTCGTTCCAGAACGAGTGCGCCCCAATGTTGGCCGGTAACACCGTCACCGCCAGCGCGGCCGATGCGACGCGGGGAAGCTTGCCGGTAGCGAGCAGCAGGCCGCCGCCAATCTGGACGGCTGCGGTGATTTGGGCGACCGTCTCGGGGTCGCTCGGAATGTTGCCGCTCACCGAATCCGGCAGCGCCTGCAAGCCGTCCACCGCCGGCGCCGCCGCCTGGGCCGCCGATTTGGGATTGAGTAGTGAATTGACTCCTTGCCCGATGAATGCGACTGACAACAGGGGTCGCGCGATTCTCCTGATCACCATGGCCCGTGTATTACCCGACTGCCTGTCGAGCAAACCGTGGCGCCGATTTGCGCAGCTCGGGCAGCGCCGCGGTCCACGCGGATAGTGTGGAGCCCGTGCGAGCGTTGATCATCGTCGACGTGCAAAACGATTTCTGCGAGGGCGGCGCAGTGCCGGTGACCGGCGGCGCCGCGGTCGCGCCCGCCGTCAACGCCTATCTGGCCGGCGGGCCGGGCTATCGCTACGTGGTGGCGACCCAGGACTTCCACATCGACCCGGGAAACCATTTCTCCGACCGGCCGGACTATTCCACGTCGTGGCCCCCGCACTGCGTCGCGGGAAGCGCGGGCGCGGATCTTCGCCGCGACCTGGACACCACGCGCATCGATGCCGTCTTTCGCAAAGGCGCCTACTCCGCGGGGTACAGCGGCTTCGAAGGTGCCGACGAGAACGGCACCCCCCTCCTGGAGTGGTTGCGGCAGCGCGGGGTTGACGACGTCGACGTGGTCGGCATCGCCACCGACCACTGCGTCCGGCGGACCGCCGAGGACGCCGCCAAGGCGGGTCTGAGGACCAGGGTGCTGATGGATCTGACCGCAGCCGCGGCACCGGATTCGGCCGCCCAGGCGCTGGCGGAAATGGAATCCGGCGGCATCGAATTGGTGGGGGGACCGTAATGGTGGTGCCACTGGACCGGGAACATCTGCTCGCGGCGGTGGAGCGCTCACCACAGGCGGCTGCCGCGCACGATCGCGCCGGGTGGGTGGGGCTGTTCACCGGCGACGGCCGGGTCGAGGACCCGGTGGGTTCCCGACCTCACGTGGGGCATGAACAGATCGGCCGCTTCTACGACACGTTCATCGGCCCGCGCGACATCAAATTCCATCGCGATCTCGACGTCGTCTTCGGCACGGTGGTGCTGCGCGATCTCGAGCTCGAGGTGGCCATGGGCCCGGCCGTGACCATGTACATTCCCGCGTTCCTGCGCTATGACCTCCGAGAAGCCAACGGCGAGTGGCTGATCGGCGAACTACGGGCGTATTGGGAGCTGCCCGCCATGATGGCGCAGTTCCTGCGTGCCGGCCGAGGCGCGGTGCGCCCCGCGCTGCACCTGTCCAAAGGCCTGCTGTCCAATCAAGGATGGCGGGGGACCGCAGGATTCACGGCCGGATTCCGTCGAGTGGGCGCGCGCCACCAGCGGCTCGTGCAGACCTTTCTCGCCGCGGTCGCGCAAAAAGACACGTTCGCCGCGGCCCGGACGTTGTCCTCAAGGGCGGCAATAACTTTGGGTGATCGCGACCCGCTCGAGCTGGCCGAACTGGTCGAGCAACTGGACGGGGCCGGCGCGACCAAGATGAACAGCGCCGGCCCGACGGTGGCGGTCTCGATCAACTCGGACCACGGTCGCGCCATCATGTTCGCCGACGTGGCGTGGCGCGGCAACGCGATCGAGCGGATCCGGTACTTTCCCGGCTGATCGGCCGGCGTTCAGTGCACGACCATCAGCGCCAGCGACGTTGCGGCCAGGCACAGGTAGGCCGCCGGGAACGCGATGTTGTACAGGACGCGCGCCTTGACGTGCGTCAACACCGCGCCGATGAAAAACAGGACGAGACCGGCGGCGGCCGCGATTCCCAATTCGCGTGGGCCCAGCAGCCCGACCACGATCCCGGCGGCCCCGGCCAACTTCACCGCGCCCAGCGCCGGTAACCACGAACGCGGCACCCCGACTTCGGCGGAGTTCGCCAACACGAATCGAGCCGGAACGAGATCGGCGATGGCAATGGCGGCGGTGACCGCCGCGGTCGACAGGGCGATCACGACAAGTGCGGTGTTCATGTGAATCAATCCCTTGTCGCGCAGCGAATTCCGCAGCGGTGAATTGCATGGTGACAGAGCGCGCCGGGGCGCACAATCGGTAGGGTCATGGTGTTGGTCTCCTTCGCAACAGGAAGTCCGGTGGATGCGGTCATCTCCTTGACGATTTCCGTGCAGAAAAGGTGACCCATGAGCGCAACAACGGATTTGGTGGCCCTCGCCCAGCGCTTCGACGCGGATCGGCGACACCTGCGGTCGGTCGCGTATCAGCTGCTGGGCTCGGTGGCCGATGCGGACGACGCGGTGCAGTCGGCGTGGCTGAAGGCCAGCCACGCGGACTTTCGGGCCGTCGACAACCTCTCCGGCTGGTTCACGACGATCACCGCGCGCGAGGCGCTCGACCAGCTACGGGCGCGCAAGCGGCGGGCCGAGCAGCCCCTCGGCGAGCCCGACGAGCTCGACCGGCTGGCGGAGGCGGCGTCGGCACCGGCCGACGAGGACGCGCTGCTGGCGGAGTCGGTGAGCAGCGCACTGCTCGTCGTGCTCGACCGGCTCTCGCCGGCGCAGCGCGTCGCTTTCGTGCTGCACGACGTGTTCGCCATGCCCTTCGAGACGATCGCCGCGTTGTTGCACCGGACGCCGGATGCCGCGAAGAAACTCGCCAGCCGGGCCCGCGGCCGCCTGCACGCCGACCCGGCCGCCGAACCCCGCCGCACGGCCGGCCACCTCGAGGTGGTGGCGGCGTTTCTGGCGGCCTCCCGCGGCGGCGATATCGCCGGTCTGCTCGAGTTGTTGGCGCCCGACGTCGTGCGCACGGTCGACCGGGCCCTGGTCCCCGCGGACGTGCCCAGCACGGTGCGCGGCGCCAGGCAGGTCGCCGAGGAGACCCGCCGGTTCGCCCGGCGGGCGCGCGCCGGCGCTGTCATGCTCATCGACGGGGCCCCGGGCATCGTGCTCGTCGCCCGCGGGCGCGCCCAGGTCCTGCTGGTGATCGGCATCGGGGCCGACGATCGCATCCGCACGATCGACATCACCGGCGATGCCGAACGCATCCGCCGGGCGGCGTTGGCGCTGCCGCGCCGACCGATCCAGGAACATCACAACCTCATCGGGTACCAAGGACGTCAGACAGAGCCGGCCAACGGCCGGGAACACGGCTAGACCGGGAGAGCCATGCTCGATAAGCCGTTCGGACGGCGCAGCCTGCTGCGGGGCGCCGGCGCGCTTTCCGCCGCCGCGCTGGCACCGTGGTCCGCCGGCTGCGCCCCCGACGACGACGCGCTGACCTTCTTCTTCGCGGCCAATCCGGACGAGCGTGAGGCACGGATGCGCATCGTCGACGAGTTCACGCGCCGCCATCCGGACATCAAGGTGCGTGCGGTGTTGTCCGGGCCGGGCGTCATGCAACAGCTTTCGACGTTTTGTGTCGGTGGCAAATGCCCCGACGTGCTGATGACGTGGGAACTCTCGTACGCCGAACTCGCCGACCGCGGCGTGCTGCTTGACCTGAACGACCTGTTGGCGCGGGACAAAGCGTTCGCCCAGCAGCTCAAGGGGGACAGCATCCCGGCGCTGTATGAAACCTTCAGATTCAACGGAAGACAGTTCGCGCTTCCCGAACAATGGTCGGGCAACTACCTGTTCTACAACAAGCGGCTGTTCGCCGACGCCGGGGTGCCGGCCCCGCCCCCGACGTGGGAACGGCCTTGGGATTTCAGCGAATTCCTGGAGACTGCCCGCGCGCTCACCAAGCGCGACGCCTCCGGGCGCGCCGCGCAGTACGGCTTCGTCAACACCTGGGTGTCGACCTACTCGGCGGGATTGTTCGCGATGAACAACGGCGTCCCGTGGTCCAGCCCGCGGGTGAATCCGACCCACCTCAATTTCGACGATGCCGCCTTCCAGGAGGCGGTGCAGTTCTACGCCGACCTGGCCAACGAATACAAGGTCGCGCCGAACGCCTCGGAGACGCAGTCGATGTCCACCCCCAACCTTTTCGCGGTGGGGCGTGCGGCGATCGCGCTGAGCGGGCACTGGCGCTACCAGACCTACCTGCGCGCTGAGGATCTCGATTTCGATGTCGCGCCGTTGCCGGTCGGCCCGGCGCTCGCCAACCGACGCGCGGCGTGTTCCGACATCGGCGCGACCGGGCTGGGCATCTCGTCGACCAGTCCCCGCAAGGAGCAGGCCTGGGAGTTCGTGAAGTTCGCGGCCGGTCCCGTCGGGCAGGCGTTGATCGGTGAATCGTGCCTGTTCGTTCCCGTGCTGCGCTCGGCCCTCCAATCGGAAGGATTCGCCAATGCCCATCGACGGATCGGCAATCTCAGCGTGCTCACCCAGGGCCCGGCGTTTTCGGAAGGCCTGCCGATCACTCCGGCGTGGGAGAAGGTGAATGCCTTGATGGACCGTAACTTTGGTCCCATCCTGCGTGGGCGCCAACCGGCGACGTCCTTGGCCGGCTTGTCCCGTTCCGTCGACGAAGTGCTGCGCAGTCCATGACCGCGACGCACTCAGGCGGCGCGGCCGCCCCGGCGCGAACGGCGGCCGGAGTGAACCCGGAAAACCCAAGCCCCTGGCGCCGGCACGCCTGGGCGGGCCGGCTGTTCGTCGCCCCCAACCTGGTGGCGGTCGCTGTGTTCATGCTCTTCCCGCTGGGCTTCTCGCTGTACATGAGCTTTGCGCGGTGGGATGTGTTCACGTCGCCGAAATTCGTGGGGCTGAAGAACTTCGAGGAACTTTTCACCTCGGATCCGCTGTTTTTGATCGCGATCCGCAACACGGTGATCTTCACGCTGGGGACGGTGGTGCCCACGGTCGTCATCAGTCTGGCCGTCGCCGGAGTGCTGAACCAGAAAGTCAGGGGCATCGGCTTTTTCCGCACCATTGTCTTTCTCCCTCTGGCCATCTCCTCGGTGGTCATGGCGGTGGTGTGGCAGTTCGTTTTCAACACCGACAATGGCTTGCTGAACATCATGCTCGGCTGGGTCGGGCTCGGCCCGGTGCCGTGGTTGGTCGAGCCCCGCTGGGCCATGGTTTCGCTGTGCATCGTCAGCGTCTGGCGCAGCGTGCCGTTCGCCGCGGTCGTCCTGCTGGCCGCGATGCAGGGCGTCCCCGGGACGGTATACGAGGCGGCAAAAATCGACGGAGCCAGCGAGATAAGGCAATTCGTCTCGATCACCGTGCCGCTGATCCGGGGGTCGATCTCGTTTGTGGTCATCATCTCGGTCATCCACGCCTTTCAGGCGTTCGACATGGTCTACGTCCTCACCGGCGCCAATGGCGGTCCCGAATCGGCGACCTACGTCCTTGGCATCATGCTGTTCCAGCACGCGTTTTCGTTCCTCGAATTCGGATACGCGTCCGCGCTGGCGTGGGTGATGTTCGCCGTCTTGCTGGTGCTGACCGTAATCCAGTTGAAAGTCAGCCATCGACGTTCTTTGGAGACTTCGCGTGGGCTTAAGTGAAGGCGTCATCAGGCGCACCGCGATGCGCGGGGGGATGGTCTATGCCGCGCTGCTCGGCATTGCCTGGTGCGCGCTGTTCCCGATTGCGTGGGCGGTGTCGGGCTCGCTGAAAACCGAGGGCGAGGTCAGCGAGCCCACACTGCTGCCGGTGCACCCGCGGTGGTCCAACTACACCGAGGTGTTCACGTTGCTGCCGTTTGGCCGGATGTTCTTCAATACCGTGCTTTACGCGGGGTGCGTCACCGCGGGGCACGTCTTCTTTTGTTCACTGGCCGGATACGCGTTCGCGCGGCTGGACTTTCGCGGCCGCGATGCGCTGTTCGTGGTGTATCTGGGCACGTTGATGGTGCCACTGACGGTGACGGTGATCCCGCAGTTCCTCGTCATGCGGACGCTGGGATGGGTCGACACTCCCTGGGCGATGATCGTGCCGGGCTTCTTCGGTAGTGCGTTCGGCACGTATTTGATGCGGCAATTCTTCCGCACCCTGCCCACCGATCTGGAGGAAGCCGCGATACTCGACGGCTGTTCGCCGTGGCAGGTCTATTGGCGGATCCTGCTGCCCCACGCCAGGCCGGCGGTGATGGTGCTCGCGGTGCTCACCTGGGTCAACGTCTGGAACGATTTTCTTTGGCCGCTGTTGATGATTCAGCGCAACAGCCTGGCCACCCTGACGCTGGGGCTGGTCCGGATGAAGGGCGAATACGTTGCCCGATGGCCGGTCCTGATGGCGACCTCGATCCTCATCATGCTGCCGCTGGTCGTCATCTACGCGTTCGCGCAACGCTCGTTTGTCCGCGGCATCGCGGTCACGGGGATGGGTGGGTGATCATGGCCTCGGTCAGCTTCGAGCAGGCGACGCGGCGCTACCCCGAAGCGGATCGCCCGGCCCTGGACCACCTGGATCTCGTTGTCGGCGACGGCGAGTTCGTCGTTCTGGTGGGGCCATCGGGCTGCGGCAAGACCACCTCGCTGCGAATGGTCGCCGGGCTGGAAACCGTGGATTCCGGGCGGATCCGGATCGGCGACCGGGACGTCACCAATGTCGATCCCAAAAACCGGGACGTCGCGATGGTCTTCCAGAACTATGCGCTCTACCCGCACATGACGGTGGCCGAGAACATGGGGTTTGCCATGAAGATCGCCAAAACCCCGAAGGCGCAGATCCGCGAACGGGTGTTGGACGCCGCGAAACTGCTTGACCTGCAACCGTATCTCGACCGCAAACCGAAAGACCTGTCCGGCGGGCAGCGCCAGCGCGTGGCGATGGGCCGCGCGATCGTGCGCCGGCCGCAGGTGTTCCTGATGGACGAACCGCTGTCCAATCTCGACGCGAAACTGCGGGTGCAGACCCGCAACCAGATCGCCGCGTTGCAACGGCGGCTGGGTACGACCACCGTCTACGTGACCCACGATCAGGTCGAGGCGATGACCATGGGTGACCGCGTCGCCGTGCTGTGCGACGGTGTGCTGCAGCAATTCGCCCCGCCGCGTGACCTCTACCGAAACCCGGACAACGTTTTCGTGGCGGGTTTCATCGGCTCGCCGGCGATGAACCTGTTCACCCTGCCCATCGTGGATTCCGCGGTGTCGCTTGGTGATTGGCCGATCACGGTGCCGCGCGAGATCGCCGGCGCCGCAGGCGAGGTGGTCGTCGGGGTCCGACCCGAGCATTTCGAGTTGGGTGGCCTCGGTGTCGAGATGGAGGTGGACGTGGTGGAGGAGCTGGGTGCCGACGCCTACCTGTACGGGCGAATCACCGGCTCCGGCAAGGTAATCGACGCGCCGATCGTGGCGCGCGCCGACGGGCGCAATCCGCCGGCGCGGGGCAGCAGGGTGCGCCTGCACCCGCAGCCGGGACACCTCCATTTCTTCGGTGTGGACGGCCACCGGCTGTGTTGATCGCGCTCGCGGATCTCGGCGTGCCGTGCAGGCACAGCCCGGCCCGGCCCGGCTAGGCTGGTGGCAGTGAGTGATGTGCGTGCCGACCTCGTGTGCGAAGGCGGCGGTGTCCGGGGGATCGGGCTGGTGGGAGCGGTGGATGCGCTCGACCAGGCCGGGTACCGATTTCCCCGCGTCGCGGGAAGCAGTGCGGGCGCCATTGTCGCCTCGCTGGTGGCCGTCCTGCAGGTCGCCGGTGAGCCGCTCAGCCGCTTGGCTGAGATCATGCGCGCCATCGATTACCGGAAATTCCTGGACCGCAATCTGATCGGACGGGTTCCGCTGATCGGTGGGGCGCTGTCCCTGCTGACGTCGGACGGTGTGTACCGCGGGGCCTACCTCGAACAGTTGCTCGCCGGCCTGCTCGCGGACCTGGGCGTGCGCACGTTCGGCGATCTGCGCACGGGCGAGCAGCCCGAACAGTTCGCGTGGTCCCTGGTGGTGACGGCAAGCGACCTGTCACGGCGCCGCCTGGTGCGAATCCCATGGGACCTCAGCACGTATGGCATCGACCCCGATGACTTTTCGGTGGCACGCGCGGTGCACGCTTCGTCGGCCATCCCGTACGTGTTCGAGCCCGTCCGGGTCGCCGGCGCGACGTGGGTGGACGGTGGATTGCTGTCGGACTTTCCGGTCCAGTTGTTCGATCGGCCGGATGCCCAACCGCGGTGGCCCACATTCGGAATCCGGCTGTCCGCGCGTCCCGGCATCCCACCCACGCATCCCGTCCATGGGCCGGTCTCGTTGGGGCTGGCCGCGATAGAGACGCTGGTGAGCAACCAGGACAACGCCTACATCGATGATCCGTGCACCGTACGGCGCACCATCTTCGTGGATGCCGACGAAGTCAGCCCGATCGACTTCGACATCACGGTGCAGCAGCGTGAAGCCCTCTACCAACGAGGATTGCAAGCGGGCCAACAGTTTCTGCAGACGTGGAATTATGCGGATTATCTTGCAGCGTGCGGAGGCCCGGTGCACAATTCACCGCGACGGCGGTGAAATGCCGGCCGCTGCTATCCGCGCGAGCAGCGAATCGCGTGAACGCGCCGCTGGACACGCTCGACGTCATCGGGTGTCGGCAGTTGGTTGGTGATCCGGGTGATTTCCACCCCGATGTCGATGGGGCTGATCGGCCAGACGCGTCGTGCGATGAGATCGCTTGCGATGGCAGTGATGTCGTGGTTGCAGAGTCGCCGGCGTGTCAAAGCCACCAGCGGCACGTGGCCGGGGGCCGGCATTCCGGTGGGGTAGCCGGCTCGCACAAACGCCACAATGCTTGTCACCCAGTGCGACAAGTCCATAGTCCACCTCGCTAACCGCCGCAAGTTGCGCATGAGCGGCAGTGCTTGCCTTAGCTAGCAACGTACCATCGGCGACGTCATCAGCCAGGTAACGCCACACAGTTAAAGGCACCTTTTTACGGCTCGGCCGCGTTGATGTCGCGAGAGTGATCTTGCCGACCCTCGCCACGCCGTGGCGCGCCGTAACGCTGTTTGGCCGCAAGGCTTTCTAGTATTG
Source organism: Mycobacterium sp. NTMscope_MAC_269 (assembly GCF_976985695.1). Classification (NCBI taxonomy): domain Bacteria; kingdom Bacillati; phylum Actinomycetota; class Actinomycetes; order Mycobacteriales; family Mycobacteriaceae; genus Mycobacterium; species Mycobacterium sp. NTMscope_MAC_269. Next base: position 1,943,139 of record NZ_OZ335668.1, on the reverse strand, counting down.
CCGCGTGGTGGATCGCTATGGAACCGATGTGCTGGCCGCGGGACGACGCAAGCCCCGTTCGACCGAACACCCGGCCGACCTGGGCTTGGTCGTCGAGGACGTCGAAACCGGTTACGTCGGCGCGGTGGTGCGCGTCGAATACGGTCGGGTGGACCTGGAAGACCGGCGAGGTCATGTGCGCGGCTTTCCTTTGGGCCCTGGGTATTTGCTTGAGGGCCGCCCCGTCATCCTCACCGCCCCGCGGCGGGCGGCACCGGTCGCGGCGGCACGAACGGCGTCGGGGTCGGTGGCGGTGCCGGGTGTGCGCGCGCGAGTCGCTCGCGCCAGCCGGATCTATGTCGAGGGCCGCCACGACGCCGAACTCATCGCGCAGGTGTGGGGCGAGGACTTGAAGATCGAAGGCGTCGTCGTCGAGCAACTCGGCGGTGTCGACGATTTGGTGGACATCGTCGCGGAGTTCGCGCCGGGCCCGGGGCGGCGCCTCGGCGTGCTCGTCGACCACCTCGTCACCGGCTCCAAAGAAGCCCGCATCGCCGACGCGGTGCGACGGGGCCCGGGCGGCACCGACACCCTCGTCGTCGGTCACCCTTACGTCGACATCTGGCAGGCCGTGAAGCCACAGCGGCTGGGGCTGGCCGCCTGGCCGGACGTGCCGCGGCAGGTGGACTGGAAACACGGTGCATGCCAGGCGCTTCGCTTGCCGCATGCCGATCAGGCGGACATCGCCAGGGCCTGGCGGCATATCCGGTCGCGGGTCCGCGACTGGAACGACCTGGAGCCGGCACTGATCAGCCGGGTCGAGGAACTCATCGACTTCGTGACGCAGCCGGCCACCTGACTTCGGCGTCCGAACGGCCAGGGCCGATCGGGCGCCTCCTAGGTCGGCTACGCTAAGCCGCAAGTCCTGATCGGCGGGACAGAAATAGGGCGCATGCAGGGCGTATTCGGCGTATTTATAGGCACGTTCCTCATCGGCCTCCGCGAAGGCCTCGAGGCTTCGCTCATCGTGAGCATCGTCGGCGCCTTCCTCAAGCGCAACGGCCAGACGCTGCGCCCGATGTTCGCCGGCGTGGTCCTGGCCGTGGTGCTCAGCGTCGCGGTGGGTGTCGGCCTCGACCTGTTCGCCGCGAGCCTGCCGCAGGTCCAGCAAGAGATGATGGAAACCGTCATCAACGCCATCGCCGTGGTGTTCGTGACGTCGATGATCATCTGGATGAACCGCAACGCCGCGCAGCTCAAAGGCGAGCTCGAGCGCGAAGCCCGGCGGGCGGTCAACCGCGGCGGCGCGCTGGCGCTGGCCGCGATGGCGTTCCTCGCCGTCCTCAAGGAGGGCTTCGAGACGTCGGTGTTCTTGCTGGCCGCCGCCGAGACGTCGCACGGCAACCGGTGGTTCGCCCTGCTCGGCGGTTCCGTGGGCATCGCGACGGCGATCGGGCTCGGCGTGGGCCTGTACTTCGGTGGCGTGCGACTCAACCTCGGCCGGTTCTTCCGGGTGACCGGGGTGTTTTTGGTGCTGATCGCCGCCGGGCTGGTGGTGGGAGCCTTGCGCACCGCACACGAGGCGGGCTGGGTGAGCATCGGCCAGCAGCAGGTGCTCGACCTGTCCGGGTGGATGCCGGGCAATTCCGTCCTGGGCGCGGTGACCGCGGGCGTGTTCGGCATCCCCGCCGACCCGCGCCTGATCGAGGCGCTGGGCTGGCTGCTGTATGCCGTGCCGGTGCTCGTCGTGTTTCTGTGGCCGGCCCGGCTCGCCGCCGCGCCGCGGGCCCGGAGCCGGCTGCTGGCGGCCGCCTCGACGCTGCTGCTCATCGCGGCCGGGGGCCTGGCGCTCATGACGCCCGCCGACGGCTCCTCGCCGAACGTGCGGGCCCGCACCGTCACCGACCGGTCCGGCCACACCGCGGCGGTATCGATGGGGATCGGGCCGCACGGACGCGAGCTGACCGTGGTCCCCGAGGGCACCGCGACCGTCCGCCACATTCTGCTTGTCCCGGCTGACCACCAGACCGTGGACGGCTTGCCGGTCCAGGTATGGCAGGCGTCCGAGGCTGCCGGCGCCGATGGTGCGCCGGAAGTCACCCTCGATCAGTTGCTGAGCATGACGGGCGGCCGCCTGCCCGTCGGTCTCGGGATCGGCCGCACCCCGGGGCCGTTTCAGGGTCAATGGTCAACCACCACCGTGTATACCGTGCTCGCGCAGGGTGATTCCGTCGTGAGTGCGCAAGCGACGAGCAACCGCACGGCGATTTTGACCGGAGGCGGGCTGATCGGGGCCAAGACCGTAAGTCTCGGTGGGCTAGTGACGGACTGGTCCACGTCCGGTGCCGAAGACCACTCGACTGCATCCGACATCGCCGCGAGCGGACGCAATCGCGGGGAACGGCAGCTGTGGAACGTCTGGCTTCCGTTGATGCTTGGCGGTTTCGCCCTGATGTGCGGTCTCGGCGCTATAGCCTCTATGCGGCAACGGGAGCCGGCCCACGAGAGAGGACACACGATTGATGGTGAATCGTAGCCCGCGGGCGGGGCGACGGTCCTTGACGATGCGCTCGGCCGCAACGGCTTTGGGTGCCGTCATGGCCGTCGCCGCGGCCGGCTGCGGGCACTCGAGCACGCATTCGGGCCCCGCGACGCAACCGAAACCCGGCGTCACCAACGCGGTCAAGGTCACCATGGCCAACGATTCCGGCAGGGACGGCTGCACACTGGACATCACCAGCGTGCCCGCCGGACCGGTGACCTTCACGGTGGCCAACACCAACGCCCCGGGTATCAACGAACTCGAATTGCTCAGAGACCAGCGGATCGTCGGCGAGAAGGAGAACCTCGCGCCCGGCCTGGATCCCGTGTCGTTCACCGTCACGTTGGACGGCGGTACCTATCAGCTCTACTGCCCGGGGGCGAGCACCGAATACCAGACCCTGACCGTGACCGGTACCGCGCCGGCGACGCCGACGGGCACCGTGGCCAGCATCCTCAACCAGGGCACCAAGGACTACGCGGCCTACATCGTCAACCAGATCGCCCAACTCGACGACGGCGTCAAGGCCCTCGATGCCGCGGTGCAGTCGGGCAACCTCGACGCCGCGAAGGCGTCCTATGCCAAAGCCCGGTTGTTCTGGGAGCGTGCGGAGTCCACCGTGGAGGGCTTCGTGCTGCCGGGGTTCGCGGTCGGTGACAACGCCGGCAACCTCGACTACCTGATCGACATGCGGGAGTCCACCCCGGTCGACGCCAAGGTCGGGTGGAAGGGCTTCCACGCCATCGAACGTGATCTCTGGCAGGGCGGCGCGATCACCACCGCAACAAAGGCGTTCAGTACCGAATTGGTCGGCAACGTCGGCAAATTGAACGGCATCGTCACCACCCTGGCGTACAAGCCCGAGGACTTGGCCAACGGCGCCAGCGACCTGATCGAAGAGATCCAAAACACCAAGATCACCGGCGAGGAAGAGGCCTTCAGTCACATTGACCTGATGGACTTTTCGGGGAACGTCGAAGGGGCCCAGCAGGCGTACGCGTCGCTGCGGCCGGGCCTGGACAGGATCGACGCCAATCTCGTCAAACAGATCGATCAGCAGTTTCAGAGCGTGCTCGCCACGCTGGACGGCTACCGCGACCCCACCGCCCTCGGCGGCTACAAGATCTACACGCCGGCGCTGAGGGCCAGCGACGCGCCGAAGCTGACAGCGGTCATCCAGCCGCTGCACCAGAGCCTGTCCACCGTCGCCCAAAAAGTCGTCGCGGGCGGCTGATCGTGTCCGACGACAGGATGGATTTCGCCGACGACAGTTCGGGAAGTTCTGGGGAGCAGCAAGATTCGCCTGCGGTGTCGCGCCGCCGCGCGCTCGGCGGTGCCATGCTGGCCGGGCTCAGCGGCGCCGCCCTCGGTGCCGTGGGGGGAGGCCTCGCCGGGCACGCGATGGCCGCCGGACAGCGCGGCGATGACGACGACACCGTCGACCTGCGTCGCAGTTACCCCTTTTACGGCCAGGCGCACCAGGGTGGAGTCGACACCCCGCCGCAGCGTTACGCCATGTTCATGTCCTTCTCCATGGCCGCCGGCGCCGGCCGCGTCGAGCTGCAGACCCTGTTGGCGCGCTGGTCCGCCGCGGTCGCGGTCCTGCAGCAGGGAAAACCCGTCGGTACCGTACAGCCGCAGGTCGACGTGCAGCCGCCCGCCGACACGGGAGAAGCCTATGGGCTGAGCCCCGCCAGCCTCACCGTCACCGTCGGGCTGGGCCCGGCGCTGTTCGGTGACCGGTTCGGACTGGCCGCTCGACGGCCCGCCGGGTTCACCGACCTGCCACCGCTCAACGGGGACAACTTCGACCCTCGCCTGCACGGCGGCGACCTGTCCGTGCAGGCGTGCGCCGACGATCCGCAGGTCTGCTACCACGCCGTGCGCAACGTGGCCCGGCTCGGTCGCAACATCGTCTCACCGTTCTGGGCGGTGCTGGGATTCGGTCGCGCGTCCGCTGGCCCCGGTCAGCACACACCGCGAAACCTGTTGGGATTCAAAGACGGAACCCGCAACGTCGCGACCGCCGCGGAGTACGACAAATTCGTCTGGGTCGCCAGCGGCGACCAGCCCTGGATGAACGGCGGAACCTACCAGGTCGTCCGCAAGATCCGGATGCTGCTGGAAACATGGGATGTCGACCGGATCGGCAACCAGCAGAGGATCTTCGGCCGCACCAAGGACGAAGGGGCGCCGCTGAGCGGCAAGGCTGAATTCGATACGCCCGACTTCGCCGCCAAAGGAGCCGACGGCAACCCGCTCATCGATCCGTTGTCCCACGTGGGCCTGGCGGCCCGGGAAAACAATGGCGGCATCATGATCCGACGACGGTCCTACAACTACACCGACGGTCTCGACGCCAACGGCCAACTCAATGCCGGCCTGCTGTTCATCTCGTATCAAAACGATCCGCAAGCTTTTATCCACCTGCAGAACCGCCTCGGCGCCCACGATCTGCTCAACGAATACATCCGCCACATCGGATCAGCAATCTTCGCGGTGCCTCCCGCGCCGGCCGAAGGCCACTACATCGGCCAAAGACTGTTCGGCTGAGTGAATTCAGCTGTCCCGGTGCGGCCGCTCGTGCGGCACCTCGGGAGCCGGCGGCGAGCCGTCGCGATGTCTTCCGTTAGATCTAGTGCGACGCCGCCGGCGCGACTACACGGTTTGCCCGCGAACGGCCGAACGGGCCGCGGGGCGCAACGCCGCGAAGAGCGCTCCGGCGGCGAAAACTATCGCGATTGGCCACGGGAAGCGCCCGTCGGGAGCGAAGCCCTCGGCCGCGACCACGGCGAGGGCGTAGGCGGCCAGCGCGGCGCCGACGAACATCACCGGTTCCGCCCAGCGTTCGGTGAGCGGGACACCGAGCAACGGCAGGGGAGACGCGAAAATCCGTCGCGCCCACCATAACAGGACGATCTCGACCGCCGTCACGACGCTGAGGACGACCACCCATTCCAATCGGGCCAGCCACCAGGCGGCGCTGCCTTCGGGAGGTTGCGGCAGGAGCCCGGCCGGGTACCCGACGATCGCCACGATCACGACGGGAATCATGTGCCACAGATAGAGGGCCATGATGTTGTTGTTGGCGATGGACAGCACCCGCTCGACGCGGATGGCGCGCAGCGCGCGGTTGAGGGCGGGCGCGAGCGCCATCACGATGCCGGTCTGCACGCCTGCAAAGGCCAACAGCGCCACGGTGGGCGGTGTCGTGTTGTCGATGGTTTGGCCGGGGACGCCGATCATGCTGACCGGATAGACCCGCAGCCAGATCAACACCGCCAGCGCCACCGCCGAGACGCCGGCCAGCAGCCAGGGCCTGCGTCCCGTCAATAGCCCACCGCGCCAAGCGATCCCGAGCTGATACAAGGCGCCCCAGCCCAACAGGTAATTCACCCAGTCGAGATAGTGCACGTGGGTGCTCAGCCTGACCGCATCGACGGCCGCGACGGCCAACGCGAGGACCGCCGGCGCCCACAGTCCCCAACGGCGGTGTGCGGCAATTGCAACCGGCGTCAGCGAGACCACCACCAGATACACGGCCAGGAACCAGAGGTGCATCGCCACCGCCCAGCCGGCGTACTCGAGCACCGAACCGGCGACGCCGCACATGCCCAGCACGACCACGACCACCGACACCAGCACCGCGTACGCGGCGGTCGGGCCGAGCACCCGGGCCAGCCGATGCTGCAACCACGTCTGGCGCGAGACCCCTTGGGTGTCACGGCGATGCATCCACGACACCGCGCCGGCGTAACCGGCCACCAGGAAGAAAGTTGGCACCGCTTGGAAGGGCCAGGTCAGCCACTGGGTCCACGGCATGTCGACGAGCGGGTTCTGCCGGCCGAACTGCCCATCGTGGTAGGTCACCGACCCGGCCAGCCAGTGTCCCAGCACGATCAGCACCACTCCGGATACGCGGTAATAGTCGACCGCCAGATCGCGGGTCGGGCGCGGGCTGTTTGCGCGGCCCATCAGATCGGGGGAAGCTCGACGCGGGACACAGCGCCACGGTACCGTCCGGCGCAGCGAGGCCTCGCTGAATCACGTCAAGAACAGGAGAAGGGCCATGCAACAGGCTCAACTCGGCGAGCTGCGGGTCGGTCGCCTCGGACTGGGCGCGATGGGAATGTCGGTAGCCTATGCCGGCGCCGGCAGCGACGACGCCGAATCGATCCGCACCGTCCACCGCGCCATCGACCTCGGTGTCACCCTGATCGACACCGCCGAGGTGTACGGCCCTTACGTCAACGAGGAACTTCTGGCGCGTGGCCTGCGGGGCCGCCGCGATAAGGTGGTGCTGGCGACCAAGTTCGGCCTCATCTCGCACACCGGCCGCGACGGACTCGACAGCAGCCCCGCCAATATCCGCCTGGCCGTAGACGGTTCGCTACGGCGGCTCGCGACCGACCACATCGATCTGTACTACCAGCATCGCCTCGACCGCCACACCCCGATCGAGGACACGATGTCCGCGTTGGCCGAGCTGGTCGCCGCCGGAAAGATCCGGCACATCGGCCTTTCCGAAGTCGGCGTAGACACCATCCGCCGCGCCCACGCGGTGCATCCCGTCACGGCCGTCCAGTCGGAGTATTCGCTGTGGACGCGCGACCAAGAACCGGCGGTATTGCCGGCCCTGCGGGAGCTGGGCATCGGGTTCGTCGCCTACTCGCCGCTGGGCCGCGGCTTCCTCACCGGCACCGTCCGCTCCACCGAGGAGCTACCCGACACCGATTACCGCAAGACAAACCCGCGGTTCTTCGACGAGAACTTCCAGCACAACCTGCGCTGCGCGGACGAAGTGCGCGACATCGCCGCGGACGCCGGCGCGACGGCGGCTCAAGTCGCGTTGGCGTGGCTGCTCGCGAAAGGCCCCGACATCGTGCCGATTCCGGGCACCAAACGCGTCACCCGCCTGGAAGAAAACGTCGGGGCTGACACGTTGGAGCTGACCCGCGACCAGGTGGCGCGGCTCGACCGCCTCACCCCTCCGGTGGGAGGGCACCACGCGGAGGCGCAAATGGCATGGATCGACCGCTAGTGGCCGACAAGAAGCTGGTGATCGGCGCCAGCGGGTTTCTGGGTTCACACGTCACCCGACAGCTGGTGACGGCGGGCGAAGGCGTACGAGTCATGTTGCGGCGCACCAGCTCCACGGCGGGTATCGACGATCTCGGCGTCGAGCGGTGCTACGGCGACGTGTTCGACGACGCCGCGCTGCGCGCCGCGATGACGGGCTGCGACGTCGTCTATTACTGCGTCGTCGACGCCAGGATGTGGCTGCGCGATCCGGCACCGCTGTTCCGCACCAACGTCGAGGGCCTGCGTCACGTTCTGGACGCGGCCCTGGGCGCCGACTTGAAACGGTTCGTATACACCAGCACCACAGGCGCTTTGGCGATCAGCGACGGCAAACCGGTCACCGAGGAGGACCCGCACAACTGGGACCAGGGCGGCGCCTACATCGAAGCGCGGGTGGCGGGCGAGGACCTGCTGCTGTCGTATGCGCGGGACAAAGGGCTGCCCGGGGTGGCGATGTGTATCTCCACCACCTACGGCCCGGGGGACTGGGCGCCCACACCGCATGGGTCGCTGATCGCCATGGTCGCCAAGGGCCGCTTCCCGTTCTATTTCGATTACTCGGCCGAAGTCGTGGGCATCGAAGACGCTGCCAGGGCAATGCTTCTCGCCGCCGAGCACGGGCGCAACGGCGAACGCTACATCGTCTCCGACAGGTACATGAGCATCCGGGAGCTGCACGAGATCGCCGCCACCGCCGTCGGCAGGCGGCCGCCGCGCATCGGCATCCCGATGTCGATGCTGCGAGCCGGGGCGCGGGTCAACGACGTGGCGGCCAGCCTGCTCCGCCGCGACTTGCCATTCGCCCACGCGGGAATCCGGATGGCCGAATTGATGTCGCCGCTGGATCACTCCAAGGCCACCCGCGAACTGGGATGGACTCCCGAACCCGTCGAGGACTCGATCCGCAAGGCCGCGCTCTGGTTCGCCTCGCGCTAGTCGCTGCTGGCCAACGCCGCTGTGCCGTACTTCTTTTCGATCAATGCCCACGGGTCGGCGTAGGGGCCGCGTCCCTCCATCCGGCGCTGCACCATGAACACGGCACGCAGAATCGGTCGCAAGACCGGGCCGAGCAGCCGCAGCACGTTTCGCGCGGGGCCCTGCGACTCGGCGACCCAGTCCACGGTCTGCTGCCAGTCGTGCTCCTGAAAATCGAGCAGCGCCTGCGCTTCGGTGGTGTCGTACCAGCCGGTGAAACTCCAGCCACGGTCGTCACCCGGATCGCCCGGCAGGCCGGCAGAGGGTCCCAGCGGGCCCAGGCCCGCCGCGGTCATGAGGTCGTCCTGCAGGCCGTGCTGCAGAAGCACGTACGTCTCGTTGCCGCCGATGAGCAACACCTTGCCGGAAATTGCGGCTTCGCGATCGACGCCGTTGGCGAAGGCCAGCGCCACGTCACGCGCATCCACCGCATGGATGCGGTTATCGCTTGGCATCGACCGCATCAGGATGAGGTAGTCACCATTGATGCTGGCCTGGGTGTCCGGCGAGATGACGCCCGCGAGGCGGTAGAGCGCGTGGGGCAGGCCGCTGGCGCGGATCGCCGCCTCGGCAAGCACTTTGTCCTGCCCGTACTGATCGATGGGATTGACCGGGGTGTCCGGGGTGATCCGCTCGGGCTGGCGGAACGGATTTCGCGATCCGTACACCGCGGCGCTGGACGCCATGAGGAACAGCGGTGGGTGGGGGAGTGCGGCGCAGGCCGCCAATAGATTCTCGGTGCCACCGACGTTGACGCGCCGGGCGAGCCCAGGATTGCGGTACGACGGCGGGGAGACGATGGCGGCGAGGTGAACGATCGCTCCGGGCCGGTGCGCGGCGAGAAGATCGCGCACTGCGTCGGCGTCCAGGAGATCGGTGTAGGCGGGAATCAGCGTCCCGGGGTGCCTCGCGGCGGTCAGTTGTTTTTCGACGGCCACGGTGTTGTCGTTGCGCAGGTCCATTGCGACGACGGTGCGCCCCCGGTCGAGCAGGAGCTGCGTGCAGCGCCTCCCCACCTGTCCGAACGCGCCGGTGACCAGGACGGTGTCGACAGTCATGGGCGCGTCACTGTTCCATCAGCCGGCCGGCGATTTTGCCGATCGCCGTGCGGATTCGGGGGGATACGTAGATCGAGAATAGCGGAGTCGCGATGTCCTCGCGGAGTCGAGTTAGCTTGGAGCTCTTGATAAGCCACCGGCCCGCGACGTTTTCGTAGGTCTCGTGGTAGTGGCCGTAGCCGACCAAGGTCACCCCGGGCCCGAACCGCACAACGTCTTGCAGCGCCCATATTCCGCGGGCCGTCGTCGCCGACGTGAGCTGGATTTCGGGGGTGTGCACCTGGTGCGCGGTGGGCTGGGTGGGGCGGCCGAGGGCCTGGCGGGTGAAGGCCACAAAGTCGTCGGCGCCGGCGATTACCTTGCCGCCCGCTTCGGAGGTGTCACTGACGAAGTCGTCAGCGAAGATCGTTCGCCAGGCCGCCCAGTCTTTGGTATCCAGGTGGCGGCAGTAGCGCGCTTTGAGTTGCTTGATGGACTCGATCGCCGGCAACGTGTCGGCGACCAGGCTTTCCGCGGGCTCTGTCATTGCGGCTCGATTCTTTCCCTAAGCGTCCTGGCGTGACGTTTCCCTGGCGAAGTGTAAACCTGTCAGCCTTTGAAGTAGACGATCTGATGGGTGGAGGCCAGAAGACCGCCCGCCCGCGTCCATACCTGCGCGCTCTGGTCGAAGTAGCCGTCGGCGAAGCGGTTGGCGTGCGCGGTGGCCAGCACGAAGTCGTCCGCGACCGCCTCGAGTTGTTGCTGATCGGCATGAAAATACGTGGTCAACGAGATCGTCCCGGACGGAAGGAAACCGCCGCGACGCAGGAACACCCGCGGGTAGAAGATGTCGCACAGCGCCGCGAGCGCCGGGTAGTCGACTGGGCGGCGTGCGCGGTCACGCACCCACAGCGTGGAGGTCGATGAGGGGCTCGGATCCCCGCCCTTGCCGGGCATCGCCCCCTCGACGTACCGCGTGTCGTAGAGGCCGGTCCATCGAACGAGGCCCGGATCGACGGAAGACAACCGCTCCGGGGCCGGCGCACTCGGCGGATGCGCTTCGGTGTCGGCCCAGCTCTCGCGCCGGATCGCGAAGATCGCGGTCGCCGTGGTCTTGACCACCCCGTCCTGGCTGAGCTCGACAATCCAATGCTGGTTGGTGCGGTTGGTGCGCGCGGCGCGAAGCCCGATGTCGAAGTCGCCGTCGGCGATCGGTGCGGCAAAGTTGACGGTCAGGGCGAGCGGATCCCCGATGCGCTCGGGGTGCCCGTCGACGGCGGCCAGCATGACGGCGGCCGTGATGCCACCGAACGGTCCGACCATGTTGGCCCACTCCGCGTGCGTACGCCCGCGTCTGACATCCGCGCTGATCGGATCGAGGCGGACGGCCTCATCGAAAGGATGTGTGTCGGTCATGTTGGTCGACCGCAGATTACTTGCGCGCGGCCTGCCCGCCGGACACGGGGTCCGGGCGCGTGGGGCGGCCGAACACCATTGGGTGAGGTACGGTCCGGCGAGCGACAACCCCACGGAAAGCGAAACGCGATGGCCGACCCGAAGGACAACACCGCAACCGCATCTCCCGCCGAGCTGATCGATGCCAGGATCGAGGAGCTGGGGGACTGGCGCGGCGAGACGCTCGCTCGCCTCAGGCAGCTGATCAAGCGCGCCGTTCCGGACGTCGTCGAGGAGTGGAAATGGCGGGGCGTTCCAACCTGGTACCACGACGGGATGATCTGCACGGGCGAGACCTACAAGAGCGTCGTGAAGATGACGTTTGCCAAGGGCGCGTCGCTGCAGGATCCGTCGGGTCTCTTCAATTCCAGCCTCGAGGGCAATACCAGGCGCGCGATCGATTTTCACCAGGGCGACGCGATCGACGAGAAGGCGTTGATGGCGCTCGTCCGTGCCGCGGCGGAGTTGAACACGTCGTAAGGGCCGATCTGTACACCCGCGTAGCCGCTGCTGTACAGTCGCCCAGCACAAGGTCGATGCTCGAATGAGAGGCCAGCCGGTGACTTCCGAGTCGGTCGAGGAATTTCGGGGCCGGGCCCGAGCCTGGCTCGCCGCGAATATGCCACGACTCGATCCCGCCAGGGCGGCGTCGCTGGAGCGAGATCAGCTGCCGTCGTGGCACCGGGCGCGCGAATTGCAGAAGCTTTTGTGGGAGGGCGGATTCGCCGGCATCTGTTTCCCGCGCGAGTATGGCGGCCTCGGGCTGAGCTACGAATACAAGAAGGCCTTTGACGCCGAGTCGCTCGGCTACGAGACGCCGCTTCTGCTCAACGTCCCGTCCTTCGCCATCTGCTGCGCCACGATTCTCGACATGGGCAGCGAGGAGCAAAAGCGCACTCACATCCCCGCCGCGCTGCGCGGCGACGAGGTGCTGGTGCAGCTGCTCTCGGAACCCAGCGGGGGATCGGACCTGGCGGGCGTCATCACCCGCGCCGAGCGCCGGGACGGACGATGGATCATCAACGGCGCCAAGACCTGGAGCACCTGGGCATTCGCAGCCGACTACGGACTGTGCCTGGCCCGCACCAACTGGGACGTGCCCAAACACGAGGGGCTCACGATGTTCCTGGTGCCGCTTCACCATCCCGGCATCACGATCAACCGCGTCGAACAGGTCAACGGGTCGATCGAATTCTGCGAAGAGTTCTTCGACGACGTCGACGTGGGAGATGACGCCGTCGTCGGCGAGCCGGGCAAGGGCTGGGAAGTCGCGTCGCGCCAGCTCTATCACGAGCGCCGCAGCATGGGCGACGGTTCGGAGTACACCAGCGGCCCGGGAATCGCTGAGGCCGAAGATGTTTCGGTTGACCTGCTGTCGTTGGTCGACAGGACCGACCAGCACGACAGCGAACGGATCCGGGAAATGATCGGGCGCGCCCTGGTCCACCGCACGGTCCACGGTCAACTCAGCGAGCACGTCTTTCACGCCGTCGCCGGAGGCACCCTGCCGCCGACCGCCGGATCGATCATCCGGCTTTCGATGGCCGCAGTTCACGACGTCGAAACCGACACCGCCCTTGCAGTGTCGGGGACGTCGGCCGTGGTCGAGGACGCCGGCGCCTTGCTCGACATCGGGACGCGCTATCTGGGCCGGCAGACCGCCAGCATCGGCGGCGGCACCACCGAGATGGCGCGCAACGTGATCGGCGAGCGGGTGCTGAACTTTCCGCGCGAGCGCGCCGACGACCGCGGAGTTCCGTTCAATCAGGTGCGGCGCGGCAAAAGCCCGGGAGGCGAACGGAATTGAGCGAGAAGCTTCGTGACATCCGAGAGTTGGCGGGGGACACCGACGCCTACCGCGACGAACTGTACCGGCGCTGGACGGGCTTGCTGAGCTACCGCTACATCGGCCGCAAACACTCGTCGATGGATCTCGGCGAGACCGACGATACCGTCATCATCCGCCGCGACATGCGCAACGAGGCGGGCGGAATCATGGTGGCGCCGTTGGCCATTTCCTCCCCTGAGGGCTGCCAGACCGACATGGTCGCCGTGCCCAACCCGGTGATCGCATCGGTACAGATCGTCGACCCCGGCTACGACGTGAAAAGGGTCGAGATCGTCGGGTCCGGCATCGTGCACCAGGGCCGCACCATGGGCTACGGGCGATGCACGATCGTCGACGCAGACAACCCGAACCGGGTGATCGCCTTCAACGAGGGGCAGGGGGCGATCATCGGCATCCCACCCGAAGGCCTGGACAGGATGGATGTTTCGGGCACGGAGTTGGTGGTCGAGGATTCTCCGGAGCTGCCGCCGCTGTGGCGGGCCTTTGGCGCCAGCCGTCGCGGCGACGGCCACTGGATCCTGCCCGAGCTCAGCACCGAACTCGCGTCACCGGACGCCGCGCTGCACATCGGGCCCCAGCACGTCGTCCTCGAGACCGCGGCGATCGACCTGGCCGCCGAGGTGGCGGGAACCAAGAAGCTGCAGGTCGTCAGCTGGCATGTCATGTTCATGTCTCGCGGCAAGGTGGGGCCCTTCCGGGTCGAGGGCACCGCGCATTCCGGCGGTCCTGGGCGCGTCGGCGTGCGCATGCTGCTGCACGACGAGGGCAACGCCGACAAGGCCGTGACGTCTGCCGCGGCGGTCTTCGACGTCGTCGGCTGAGCCGGGTCCCGCGCCCGTTTGGGAGCTGGTTGGGATCGCCCAGGCGGGAAGGATAACCTTCCCGAAGGCGACGAAGGAGCGTGGTGGTCATGCAGGTTTCTATGTTCGGGCAACTCAGCGGATCGGGCAGTCAGTCGCCGATTGACGCGACGATCGCCAACCTCGAGATGCTGCGCGACGAGGGCTTCACGCGGGTGTGGATGAGTCAATTACCTTATGAGCCAGACCTTCTCACCATCCTGGCCATCGCGTTGCACGAGGTTGACACCATCGAGGTGGCCAGCGGTGTGGTGCCGATCCAGAACCTGCATCCGATGCTCATGGCGCAGCGCGCCCTCACGTTGAGCCTCGCCTCCGGTGGCCGCTTCACGCTCGGGCTCGGCATGACCCATCAGGCGGTCACCGAGGGGATGTGGGGCATCCCGTGGGACAAGCCGGTGCGCAGGCTCAACGAGTACCTCGACGGGCTGTTGCCGCTGCTGGGCGGTGAACCCGCCGCCGCGGCAGGGGAGACGGTGACCACCCGCGGTGCGCTGATGATCTCCGGCGCGCCGCGGCCCGACGTGTACATCGCGGCCCTGGGGCCGCAGCTGCTCAAGATCGCCGGGCGACGCACGTCGGGCACCTGCACCTGGATGACCGGCCCCAAAACGCTGGGCGAGCATGTCGGCCCAACGCTGCGGCAGGCGGCCGCCGATGCCGGCCGCGAGGGGCAGGTACGTGTCGCCGCGTCGCTGCCCGTCAGCGTCACCGACGACGTCGACGCCGCCCGCAAGCAGGCGGCCGAGCAGTTCGCGATCTACGGCCAGTTGCCGTCGTACCGCGCGATGCTCGACCGCGAGGGCTACGCGGGACCCCAGGATGCCGCCATCATCGGCGACGAGGACACCGTCCGCGGCCGGCTCGACGAACTGCGCGGCGCGGGCGTCGACGAGTACGTCGCCGCGGCATTCGATCCGTCACCGGAGGGCCGGGCTCGCACGCGGGCGCTGCTGCGGGCGTACGACTCCTGACCGTCGCGCCCGGCCTCGTTCACTATGGCCATACATAGCTTCCGGTACGTATGGTGCATAGACGAGCTCACACGACAGGAGTAGCGCAGTGGCAGAACGGTTGGCGGGAAAGGTCGCCCTCATCAGTGGCGGAGCCCGGGGGATGGGCGCATCGCACGTGCGGTCGCTGGTCGCCGAGGGAGCCAAGGTGGTGTTCGGCGACATCCTCGACGACGAGGGCAAGGCGGTGGCGGCCGAGGTCGGTGACGCGGTCCGCTACCTGCACCTCGACGTGACCAAGCCCGAGGATTGGGACGCGGCGGTGGCCACCGCCCTGGGCGAGTTCGGCCGCATCGACGTGCTGGTCAACAACGCGGGCATCATCAACATCGGCACGCTGGAGGATTACGCGCTCTCGGAGTGGCAGCGCATCCTCGACATCAATCTGACCGGGGTGTTCCTCGGGATCCGCGCCGTGGTGAAGCCGATGAAGGAAGCGGGCCGGGGATCGATCATCAACATCTCCTCCATCGAAGGCATGGCCGGCACCATCGCCTGCCACGGCTACACGGCAACCAAATTCGCGGTGCGCGGGCTGACCAAGTCGGCCGCGCTGGAACTGGGGCCGAGCGGAATCCGGGTCAACTCAATCCATCCCGGGCTGATCAAGACCCCGATGACCGATTGGGTCCCCGACGACATCTTCCAGACGGCGCTGGGCCGGGCTGCCCAACCCGTGGAGGTCTCCAACCTGGTGGTCTATCTGGCCAGCGACGAGTCCAGTTACTCCACCGGCTCGGAGTTCGTCGTCGACGGCGGCACCACCGCCGGGCTGGGGCACAAGGACTTCTCCAACGTGGAGACCGACGCGCAGCCGGACTGGGTCACGTAGCCCTCTGCCGCGAAACTGTAACTACCGACGCGTTTCCCGAGAAGCGGCGTCGGCAGTTACAGTCTCGCGGCGAAGTGGGTTATGTAGCGGCGCTTACCGATTCGCGCTCTTTGGCCGGTTGGGGCCACGGCGACGGGACCGGGCGTTGGCGCACATGTTGCGGCCACCAGAACCACTTGCCCAACAGTGCCGCAATCGATGGTGTCATCAGCGACCGCACAATCAAGGTGTCGAACAACAGACCCAGCCCGATGGTGGTACCCACCTGACCGATGACCGTCAATTCGCTGACCGCCATCGTCATCATCGTGAAGGCGAACACCAGCCCCGCTGAGGTCACCACCGAGCCGGTGCCGCCCATCGACCGGATGATCCCGGTGTTCAGGCCGGCGTGGATCTCTTCCTTGAACCGCGCCACCAAGAGCAGGTTGTAGTCGGCGCCCACGGCCAGCAAGATGATCACCGACATCGCCAGCACCATCCAGTGCAGCTCGATGCCGATAAGGTGCTGCCAGATCAGCACCGACAGCCCGAAGGACGCGCCCAGCGAAAGCAGGACGGTTCCCACGATGACCGCCGAGGCCACCACACCGCGCGTGATGAGCAGCATGATGATGAAAATCAGGCACAGCGAAGCGATTCCGGCGATCAACAGGTCGTAGGTGTTGCCGTCGCTGAGGTCCTTATAGATCGATGCGGTGCCCGCGAGGTAGATCTTGGAGCCCTCCAGCGGCGTGCCCTTGAGCGCCTCGTAGGCGGCCTTCTTGATCGCCCCGATGTGCGAGATGCCTTCCTGCGACATCGGATCGCCGTCATGGCTGATGATGAAGCGCACGGCGTGCCCGTCGGGGGAGATGAAGTTCTTCATGCCCTTCTTGAACTCTTTGTTGTTGAAGGTCTCCGGGGGCAGGTAGAACGAGTCGTCGTTCTTCGAGGCGTCGAACGCCTTACCCATGGCGCTGGAGTTCTTCTGCGCCTCTTTCTGCTGATCCTGCAGGCCCTTTTGGGTCGAATACATGGTCAGCATCGTGGTTTTCATGGCCTTCATGTTTTCGATCATGGAAGGCATCAGCGCCACCATCTGGGGCATCAGGGTGTCGAGATGATCCATGACCGGAAGCAGGCTCTCGATGTCATCGGTCATGGTGTCGATGCCGTCGAGGCCGTCGAAGACCGAGCGAATCGACCAGCATACCGGGATGTCATAGCAGTGCTTTTCCCAGTAGAAGTAGCTGCGAATGGGCCGGAAGAAATCCTCGAAATCGGCCATGTGGTCGCGCAATTCGTTGATGTCGATGGTCATGTCATGCATCTTTTTGACCATGACGTGCATGTCGTTGGCCATCTGCACGGTGATGCTGGACATCTTTTCCATGCTGTCGATGGTCGTCTGCATCATGTCGGCCTGGTGCAGCATGTCGGCCATCTGATCTTCTTGATACTTCTGGCTCATCTGCTGGCTGACGCCCTGCATGCTGATCTGGAAGGGAATCGACGTGTGCTCGATCGGCGTGCCCTGCGGACGGGTGATGGCCTGCACGCGCGATATGCCCGGGACCCGGAAGACGGTCTTGGCGATCTTGTCGATCACCAGGAAGTCTGCGGAGTTGCGCAGATCGTGGTCACTTTCGATCATCAGCACTTCGGGGTTCATCCGCGCCTGCGAGAAGTGCCGATCCGCGGCGGCATACCCCTCGTTGGCCGGAAGGTCCGTCGGTAGGTAGTTGCGGTCGTTGTAGTTGGTGCGGTATCCGGGCAGCGTCAACAAACCGACCAGGGCCACTCCGATGGTGACGACCAGGATCGGGCCGGGCCAGCGCACGACGAGCGCACCGATCTTGCGCCAGCCGCGAATCCGTTGTGTCCGCTTGGGCTCGAGCGTCTTTCGGAAACGCACCACCACCGAGATGACCGCGGGGCCAAGTGTCAACGCTGCCGCGACGACCACCACCATGCCGATTGCCAGGGGGATGCCCAGCGTCTGGAAGTAAGGCAGGTTGGTGAAGTGCAGACAGAACGTGGCGCCGGCGATGGTCAAGCCCGACCCGAGCACCACGTGCGCGGTGCCCTTGTACATCGTGTAGTACGCGTCTTCTCGGGACTCGCCGATAGAGCGGGCTTCCTGGTATCGGCCGATCAAAAAGATCGCGTAGTCGGTGGCGGCCGCAATCCCCAAGGTGACCAATAGGTTTGTCGCGAACGTCGAGAGCCCGATGAGCTTGAAGTAGCCGAGGAACGCGACCATTCCGCGCGCGGCCGACAGCTCGAGCACCACCATCACCAGCGTGAGCAACACCGTTATGATCGACCGATAGACCAACAGCAGCATCGCGATGATGACGCTGAACGTGGCCGCCGTGATGAGTTGCATGCTGCGGTCGCCGGCCTCGTGCTGGTCCGCTGACAGCGCCGCCGGGCCGGTGACGTAGGCCTTGACCCCCTTGGGCGGCTTTACACTCTTGACGATCTTCTGGACGGATTCCACCGACTCGTTGGCCAAGGCCTCGCCCTGGTTGCCGGCGAGGTAGACCTGGACGTAGGCGGCCTTGCCGTCGTTGCTCTGCGCGCCCGCTCCGGTCAGTGGATCGCTCCACATATCCTGTACGTGTTCAACGTGTTTGGTGTCGGCGTCGAGCTTTCTGACGACCTCGTCGTAGTAGGCGTGCGCATCCGCGCCCAACGGATTCTGACCCTCGAGGACGATCATCACCGAGCTATTGGATTTGTACTCGTTGAATATCGCGCCCATGCGCTTGGTCGCGACCACCGACTGCGCGTCGTCGGGGGCCATCGACACCGAGCGCATCTTGCCGACCTCCTCCAGCTGGGGGACGGAGACGTTGAGCACGGCGATGATCGCGATCCAGCCCAGGATGATCGGTACGGCGAATGTCCGGATGAGCCGGGGGATCTTGTCCCGCACGGGCTCGCTGGCGACGGGGATGGTGTCGGTACGGGCGTCGTTGAACGTTGTGCTCATGCGGATTTCACCATGCAGAAGGTCAGGGCGTGTACGCCGTGGGTGATGTTCTCGTCCTTGACTTCGTCATCGATGGTGATGCGGCAACCGAGCGAGTTGCCGTCGCTCTGTGCCGAAAGGTTCGGGAAGACCGAAGGGGCTGTGGTGGACAGGACCAGCGTCCACGGCAGCGGTGCGCCGTCGATCCGCTTCGGGTCGGCGGAGAGATCCAAGTAGTTCACGTTGGCCTGGCTAGCCGAGCCGAAGACTTCGTATTTGACGACCTTGGGCTTGAACGGCTTGGACTCATCGAGCCGCGGACTGGTCATGACGCCGGTGTCGTGGGCGCCGAAGAACGACTTGACCCGAGTGACGGCGAACCCGCCGACCAGCACAACCGCCACGATCAACAGCGGCAGCCAGGCGTTGCGCACAAGTCTCGATATCTGCACCTAGGTGATCCCTTCCTCATCACGCGGACGTGACGCGGATCAGCGTTTGCGCGACTGGAGGTCGTGGACAGGCGAGTGCCCACAAGTCGCACCGATCAACAACGAATTACGTCGATTGCTTTTTGGTTCGCGCGCAAGACCGTCAAACGCGGTGAAAGTCGCCGATCCCCACTGCTGACGTCCCCGGCACCGACACCCGGCTCACTTTGTTGCTGAAGCCTCCCCGGGTACCGCCACCAGCGCATAGTACATGATGTGCATATCTTGCAGTGTATGCAACATTTGCTGGTGGTGTTTCAGGTCACTTCGTAAAGATGCTGTTCACCAGGGCGGCGGCACGCTCAACATAGGGCATCGGCGTGTCGGCGGTTTCACTCGCCTCGCCGCTGGCCCAGCGTTCGAGTCCCGACCGCACCGCCGTCAGCGCCAGCGCGGAAATGAGCGCGGCCATCTCGTCGTCGGGCTGCATCGCCTGGCGGCGGACGATGATGTCGGTCAGCTGGTTTTGGAATCGTTCCAGATCGGCGAGGAACGCCGCCAGGACGGCGGGCGAGGTCTTGGCGAGTTCGAGCATGTGAGCCGCGTGCTCGCGCTGAGGGGGGACGTCGCGCAGGTGGTGCGCGGCCAGGGTGATCAGCTCGGCCAGGACGACGGAGTAGGGGGCGGGTCCGGCGGCGACGAAATCCTCGGCCAGCTCGGCGGGGATGTCCGAGGGGCCGTAGGCCAGCGCGGACTCCTTATTGGGGAAGTAGTTGAAGAACGTGCGGGTGGAGACACCGGCTTCGGCGCAGATTTCGTCGACGGTGACCTTGTCGAATCCCCGCTCCAGCGTGAGCCGCACGGCGGCGTCGCGGATGTCGGCGCTCGTCTGCCGGCGACGGCGCTCGCGCAGCCCCAGGGGATTGGCCATACCCATATAGTTGCACGTTGTGCACAGTTTGCAGTCAAAAGGTGCCATGTTGCCCGTGCGGAGGCAAGGCTCGCCCGGGTCGCCCGTTGAACGGGGCCGCGTTAAGGTCCATCGGTGTGGCGCACCATAATTGTTCTCGCACAACACCATTCGGCTTCCCGCGGAGTTGCAGGAGCTGGGCTCGGGCGGATCATCCGCTCGGGGTGAGGGCGCCCCGCAAATAGTCGCATTGGCTTTCGAAGAACTTCGCCGAGATCGCGGCCTTATCGGCGATCTGGTCGAACGCGTGAAACGCGCCCGGAACGATCTCCTCCTGCACCGGAACGCCCGCCTCTCGCAGGCGTCGCGCGTACTCCAGACTCTCGGAGTAAAAGAGGTCCAGCGTTCCCACGCCGATCCACGCGGGCGGCAAGCCGGACAAATCCTTCCGGCGAGCCGGTGCCGCCTCTTCGGGATCGGCCCCGTTGAGATACCACTGCCAGGCCAATTGATTGTCGGACTCTGTCCACATGATCCGCTTCGGGCCGTCGCGCCTGGCTCCGGTGCGATCGTCGAGTTGCGGATATACCAGCATTTGGAAGGCGATTTTGACGTCGGCGCGGTCGTGCGCCCGCTGCGCGACCGCGGCGGCGAAATGGCCGCCGGCGCTGGCGCCGCCCACGGCGACTCGATCCGGGTCCACCCAGGGCTGGCGCGCCAGCCAGAGCAGGGCCGCATAACAGTCCTCGACCGGTATCGGGTACGGATGCTCGGGCGCCAACCGGTGTTCCACCGCCGCGACGGCGACGCCGGTGCGCTGCGACAGCTGGCGGAGGTACTTATCGTCCTGGGCGGCGTGACCCATGATGGTGCCGCCGCCGTGGATCCACAGCAGCGCGGGTGCGTGGTCGGGCAGGCCGGCCGGGCGGTGCAGACGGACGCTGACGTGCTCGTTGACCGCGGCCTCCGGCACGGTGCGGATGCGGCCGGCGTTGCCCATCAGGTTCATGAGGGTGCGCTGCAGCTTGTAGCCGCGATGCAAGGCATAGCCCCGGGGCACGAATCGGGCGACCTTGCGAAGACCGGGGTCCAAGATGTGGGGCGAGGTGAAGGCGTTGTCGGGGAGCCTGTTTGCCATCGAATGCCCTCTGTTCCCTTGCACCGGCAGACATGCTGACCATACAGGACGGACGTAGTGTCCACGGGCGGAAATTGGACGACTTTGAGCGGCCTGGGCTGTGGTCATCCTTTGGACCAAGCTATCTATGCATTAGCCAAGCGGCACAGCCCGTTTCAGGGTGTCTCGTCGTCGGCGTCGGTCAGTGCGCGCACGACGTGACCGAACATCGTCTCTTTGATCGCTCCGAGCGTGCCCGCATCCTTGCCTCCCAGGGGGCGAAGCTCGTCGACCGCCGTGTCCGTGACCGCTTCCGCCGGAACCACGACGTCGACGATGCCGAATCGTTCCGCATCGGGTCCGCTGAAGCGGCGGCCCGTCGTCATCGAGGCCACCGCGGCGCGAGGAGTGAGTTTGGATTGGATGAGCGCGGCCATGCCGGGGTTGAACGGGATCCGGATGTCGACCTCGGGAAAGCAGAAGTACCCGCGATCGTCGCGCATCGTGCGAAAGTCATGCGCGACGGCCAGCATCGCTCCAGCGCCGAACGCGTGGCCGACGATGGCGGCAGCCGTCGGAATCGGCAGGGTCAGCACGCGCGTGAGCAGATGGTGAACCCGGTTGATGTACCACTGGCCCCGGTCGGTGTTTGCGCTCAGCCATTCCAAATCCAGGCCGTTGGAGTAGAACTTTCCGCCGGCGGTGGTGACCAGGCCGTGGGCGCCGTCCGAGATGGCTTGGTCAAGTGCATGATCTACGTCATCCAAAAAGGCTGGGGAGAAACGATTCTCGTCGTCGCCCAGGCGAAGGATGGCGACCTTGTCGGCATAGTCCAATTTCACAGTCATGTGTTCCTCTGTATTCCACTCGTATTGCTCACGGAAGGTCAGCGGCGCCGTTGCCGCTGAGGGGGAGGCCCGACCTCGAGCACGGCGCGCACGGCCGCGTGCAGGTGCGCTCGCGCGGTGGCGCTTCGGAGGCGATTTCGCTGGAGCAGCAGCGCGGTGGGCAGGTCGACGACGCAGCTGGTTATCGTGTCCACCGCGGCCGCGTCTTTGCGGTTCCACGCCATGACCGCAAGCCGCACCATCAAATCGACGAGAAGTTTGTCGAGGCTTCGCAATTCATCGGCAACATCGTCAGGGACATCGTCGGCGAGCACTTCTTCGCGGCGTACACGCAACAGGAGCGTCGATGAGCCGGGGTATTGCTCTGTGAAGACCACCGGTGCGTCGGCGGCGGCCACCACGGCTTCGATAGGACCACCAGCGGCGTCGTCGACCAGTGCCGTCTGTACCGCCAGGAAGCGCCGGCCCGCCCGCAGCCACGTCCGGCCCATCAGCCCGGCTCGCGAGGTGAACGTGTGGTACACAGCGCCGTTGGACATGCCCACGGCGGCGCCGACCGCGCGGATGGTGACCGCATTCGGGCCCGACCGGGCCACGAGGTCCTCGACGGCGTCGAGCACGACGTCGGGATCATGCATACGCGGGCGCGGCACGCGGCCACTATAACAGAGCAGGCGCTCTATTACGTATCGACGTCCGGTCAAAGGTGCGCGGATCGACGATGAGAGCTCAGGAGCCTCAGTCGGCACAGCTTGTGAACGTTGCCACGGGTTAGCATCGGATGTCCGGACGTCGATGCGGGGGGTGGGCTTTGGCTGCGATACCGGTCATCGCGCTCACCGGTCATCTCGGCGCCGGCAAGACGACGCTGCTCAATCACCTGTTACGCCAGCCCGGCGCACGAATCGGTGTGGTGGTCAACGATTTCGGTGACATCAATATCGACGTGGGCCTGGTGGCCGGCCAGGTCGACGAGCCGGCCTCCATCGCCGGAGGATGCATCTGCTGCCTGCCCGACGGTGGCGGGCTCGATGACGCGCTCATCAAGCTCGCCGACCCGGCTCGGCGCCTCGATGCCATCGTGGTGGAGGCCAGTGGTCTGGCCGACCCCGTGGCGATCGCGCGCATCATCGGCTTCAGTGAGATACGCGGGGTCCGGGCCGGTGGGCTCGTCGATGTGGTCGATGCCGTGCACCACTTCGACACGGTCGATCGCGGCACACTCGCGCCGATGCGCTATGGGGCGGCGTCGCTGATTGTGGTCAACAAGCTTGACCAGGTCCCAGAGAAGGAGCGGTCGGCTGTCGTGCAGCGTGTCACACAGCGAGCGGCGCAACGCAACCCGCGCGCACATGTCGTGGGCACAACCGGTGGCCGGATTGACCCCGAGCTGCTCTTCGACGTGTCCGCGACGTCCGGGCAGGGCGGGCAGCTTTCCTTTCTGGATCTAGTGTCCGAGCACGACCATGACCACGTCCATGCCGATGCCGTCACCGTCAGCAGCGACGGATGCGTCGACCCCGACGCCCTGTTCGACCTTCTCGAGCAGCCGCCGCAGCACGTGTTCAGGCTTAAGGGCGTCGTGGCGGTGCGGCACCGCGCGACTGTCCAGAGCTACATCGTCAACCTGGTGGGTGGCGCAATCCACATCGGCAAGGCGCCGCCGGGGGCCACGGCCAACTGCCTGGTGGCGATCGGGATGCATCTCGACGTGCCCGCCGTTCGCGCGCGACTCGACAACGCGCTGCTGCCCACGCCGGGTGCGGCGTCGGCGCAGGCCGTGCGGCGGCTTCAGCGCTACCGGCGACTTAGCGCGTGAGCAATGATCCGGCAAGATACCGTCGTGATGTCATCTTCGCTGGGCGACGTGCTCGCCACCTTGGAGCTCGAGCGGGTCAACCAGTGGCTCTTTGTCGGGCAGCAACTGCCCGCGCCCGCCAACCACATTCTCGGCGGACATATTTCGGCTCAGGCTTTGTTGGCGGCAAGCCACACCGCGCCGGGCCGGGCACCGCACAGCGTCCACACGTATTTCCTGCGGCCGGGTGATTCGCGTCGGCCGGTTGACTTCGAGGTTGTTGATCTCCAAGAAGGCCGGACGTTTTCGTCTCGGCGGGTCACTGCACGCCAAGACGGCAAGATCCTGATGGAGGCGATGTCGTCGTTCAAAGTCACCGATTCCGCGCCCGCCCAGGTCGCCTACCAACCCCCGATGCCGAAGGCTTGTAGCCCAGAGTCGCTACCGTGGGTTGCGCCGCACCTGGCGGAGTCCGACGCGAGCACCCAAGGGCGGTGGGCGAGCCTGCGCTGGTTCGAGCGCCGGATCATCGACACCGAGCCCGCCCCGCCCGCACGGGCGCCGATGTGGTGGCGACCCGATGGGGCGGTTCCCGACGATTCGGTGCTGACCGCCAGCCTCGTGACCTACCTGTCGGCGGTGACGCTGACCGAGCCTGCTTACGCAGCGCGCGGCGGTGTCGGAGGATCGGCTCAGCGTGACCATTCGGTGTGGTTCCACGCTCCGGCGACGTTGTCGGATTGGCTTCTCTACGACCGGTCGTCGCCGAGCAGCGCTGGTTCGCTGGCGCTGGCGAGTGGGACGATGTTCAACCGCAGCGGGGAACTGGTGTGCACCGTCAAACAAGAGATGTACTTCCCGCCGCACACACCCTGAACCGCAACCGCTTCAGACACACTGTCCGGCAAAGGAGATGACGAATGACCAGGATCGCACCTTCGACCGCTTTCGCCGCGGTGCCAACGGAGGAACTCGGCCAAGGGGACCGGATCAACCTCGGAGTCGCCGCCATTGTTGGTCGCCTGCCGGCAGTCGCCGAGGCGCTTGGCACGTTGAACTCGGCGCTGCGCGCCAGCGGAACCCTACCGCCGCGGCTCATCGAACTCATGCGCCTGCGCATCGCGTTCTTCAACCAATGCCGAAGCTGCATCGCGGTGCGCTACCAAAGCGCCATCGACGACGGCCTTGATGAGGACGCCGTCTGCTCGTTGGAAAGCCCCGCCGACGCGGAGAACCTTTCGCCAGCCGAACGTTCGGCTTTGCGCTTCGCCGAACTGTTCGCCACCAACCATCTCGCGATCGACGACGGGGTTTACGACGATCTACGCGCGCACTTCACCGAGGACGAGCTGGTCGAGCTCGGCCTCCACTGCGCCATCGCATTGGGTATTGGCAGGCTGTCGGCTACCTGGGATGTCAGTGACGACCTTCCTGACGGCAACGGCGCATCCGAACCATTGGCTCCCTGGAACTCTGCCTCGGTGGTCGCCTCGGGCTAGGCGGGCCGGCTGCACGTCGTCAATGTCCCTGCGCTGCAAGGATATTCGTCACAGTGACGTATTGACGGCGATAGGCGGGGAGAGTGCAGGGGGAGTCCGTCCGCGGGCCGGTTCGGGTATGCGGGCTTTCTGCGGCTCCGCCTATCACCCGCGGACGCGTGGACGGTCAATGCCGCGCGTGCCGGCGCCAAGTGTGACGAAGGTCAACCGGCAACAGTGGCGTAGGTCATAGCCCAACCGAGGTTCATCGGGTCATCCTGACCGTTCGTTTGCATATCTAACGGCTGGGAGCGCGATGGGCAACCTTGACTTTGCCTATGACTTGACCCTCGATGAGGCGCGCAGGCGCAGCGCTGTGCTCGACGCGATCGGTGACGACTGGGACCCGGTCGCCGTCCTGGGCGAGGAGCAGAAGGCCTACGACATGCTGTACTCGAATCTCGACGACGAACAGCAACGGGTCTACGACGAGTTGGTCCGCGCCGGCGTTCTGCCCGAACGGACCAGTGCTCGTGCTGCCGATTGATCCGACCGCCGACCGCGGCCGCCGCGCATGGCTGCCGTGCCCGCGCTGCGACCACCGCACGAAATGCGGTGATTGCCGAAGCACCCGAAATTGCGACACGCACTGGCAGTACCTGCTGAGCAACAAGGGCACGCTGGTTCACCTGCAGTGTTCGGATTGCGGCCACCTCTGGTCGACCGACACCCATCGTCGTTCGCGCCCCACGCGGTGGGGCTAGCGGTCGAACTATTCCGGCTACTGTTGCTTCCCAAAAGCATTGCGCCGCAATCATATTCGTCACAGTGACGTATTGGTGGCGATAGGCGGGAAGGGGAGATCGGGGCGTCTGGGGGACGGTGCGGGCTGCAACGCCCTGGTGGGCCGCGGGGTACGGCGTTCCGGCCCCGTTGGATCGGTGAGGCCCGGAGTGTGTGCGAGGGTGGCACCACTAAAGCCACGCCTGCTGACGGCCGGAACCGGGGCCCGGGCGATAACCCGAAAGCCCAGGTGACCCATCGCAATCCGTCACAGTGACAATTTGATGCCTGTCTGGGTAAGAGGCGGGGAGAAACGATCGCCCCCGTTTTGCGCGCGATGGGCCGTCCAGTTGGAACGACGCTCAGTTGTCGGTCCGTCGGAGCGCGGTTTGCATTCGGCACCTCTGCGGGTGGGCAAGTGCAGTGGGCGTCAGCCGTTGGGCCGCTGGCTCAACGTCTTGGCGCCCGCCGGGTGACCTGATGAACTTAATGGTCAGCTTGTACCGATAAGCGACATTATGTCAGATATCCGAAAGGCCACGCGAGTGCTCACGGCCACTTCTCCGCGTGCCCGAGTTCGGCCTAGAGTCGTTCCCGTGCGATTGGACCGCGGCAACGCCGAGTCTGTGTTCAGGCTGGGATGTCAAGACGGTGGCCGCGCATCTCGCTTGCTCTGTGGTCGATGGTTTATCTGGGGCTCCCTCCGCCCGCACGTCCGAATCGGCTTCACAGAGAAAGGACCTGACCGTTGTCACGCCTAACCGGGCGGGAGGCCGGCGATTCTCGATCCATGCGGGGGTCAGCGACGATCCGAATCAGCGCCCCACCCTCGGCTGTATGGAACCTGGTCAGCGACGTTACCCTGATCGGACGATTCAGCCCAGAGACCACCGCAGCCGAATGGCTCAACGGCGCAACAGGTCCCAGTCCCGGCGTGAAGTTCCGGGGCCGGGTCAAACGCAACGAAAGAGGACCCACCTACTGGACGTCCTGCATGATCACCGAATGTGAACCCAATCGAGTATTCGCTTTCACGGTGCGCTCACGACCGATGGGACTTCCGATCGCACCCAATAACACCGTCTGCCTGACATGGCGCTACACATTCGAACCCGCGAATAGCGATGGAACGCTGGTCACCGAGCAGTTCGAACTCGACGACATCCCCGCGATGCGCCTGTACTGGCGGATGCTGGGCTGGCTGCGCGGACCTCGAATGATCAACGACATGAAGCGCACACTGCGCGCACTGAAAAATACAGCCGAGGACCCCGGGGCCGTACCCAGACCTGCGGAATAGGTACGGTCAGCAAACTGGCGGACCGCACTTGCCACTAGTTTGCCCAGAATAATCGTTAGTCGGCCTCTGCCATCGCGCGGTAACCATCCCACACACTTGAGTAGCGCGGCTTCCACTCGGTGGACGCCCGGAACCGGTTGTTGCTGACTCGCAGGGAGCGAGTGATCGACGTGGTGCGCTTCCCGAGTAGCAAACCGGCGCGGCCGGGAGCGCGAAGCCACGCAGCGGTTCCCACGGCCTCAGCCAGGGCGTTGGTGTTGTCGCGCGCGGTGACGGGTTGGTCGTCTACGACGTTGTAGGTACCGGTCGGCGCTTCGAGGGCGGCGGTGACCGCGTCGGCGCCGTCGGCGAGATGTATTGACGAGACGTAACTGTCGGGGCGGCCGGCCTGAAATCCGATGTGGTGACGGGCGAGTGCCATGAACTGTTCGCTGTGGGCGGCGCCGGGGCCGTAGAAGATGCCAAAGCGCAGGACCACGGCTACTCCCCTCTCTTGGGCGAATCGGCGGGCGTTGGCTTCGGCGGCACGGTTTCCGGCTGCAGTGGGAAGGGGGTCGGTGGGCCAGTCCTCGTCGATCCAGCTGTCGCCTCCGTCGCGGTAGAACATCACGACTGACTCCTGAATCAGCCGCGGGACGCCGACTTTGAGGGCGGCGTCGACCACGTTGGTGGAGCCTTCGCCGCGGACGCGGTGGTTCTCGGTCCAGGCCGACATGACAATCATCTTGTGTGTCGCCGGCAGCGCCGTGGCGAGATTCACCACCGCGTCATGGCCATCGAATGCACGGCAGAGCCCATCACGATCGAACAGGGACACCGAGACTGGTCGCGCCCCTTGCCCGAGCAGGGTTGCGGCTTTGCCCGGTGTGCGAGCCAATGCCGACACGGTGTGTCCCGCGGCGACCAGGGCGGGTACCGCGTAGGTGCCGATAGCACCGGTGGCACCCGTGACGAAGATCCGCATCAACCACTCCCTCTAACTCTGAACGCGTACTACGTCGGGTTGAAGATCACCGGCACGCTGAGCGGGCCGCGGATGGCCGGTGCGTCCCGCCAGTGGACTGGCCCGGCCAGGGCAGGTTGGCGGACAAGGATTTTCGGTAGCGCGGTTCGCAGTTCGAGCTGTGCGAGGGCGGCGCCCAGGCAGTAGTGGGCGCCGTACCCGAACGACAAAGGCGCGGGCCCGGATCGGTCGAGCCGGAAAGTCTCAGGTTGGTCGAACACGGCAGGGTCTCGGTTGGCGGCGGCGACGACAGCGAGAACCGTTTGACCGGAGGCGATCTCGACCCCCGCGATGGTGTGGTCAGTGGTGGCGGTGCGCGCGGTGGATTGCACTGGGCCGTGCAGTCGCAGCAGTTCGGTCACCAGCGCCGGGTCTTCGGGATCAATACGGTCAACGAGGCGGCTGCCGTCGTCGGCCGGGGTGAGCAGCGCGATCAGGCCGGCGCCGAGCATGTTGGCGGTGGTTTCGTGGCCGGCGACGGCGATCAGGACCGCGGTCGCCACCACCTCCTCCAGTGAGACTGCGGGGTCGGCGGCGATGAAGCTGAGCAGATCGTCGCCGGGGTGAATCCGGCGATCCGCCGCCAAGGGAAGGAATTCGGCCATCAACGCGGCGCCGGCGCCGGCGCCGGCGGCGATCTCGTCAGGGTCGGCGAGGGTGCCCAGCATCCGGATGATCACCGGCGACAACTCCCGCAGCAGCCGGGCGCTGCCGGGTTCCAGATTCAGCCAACCCCCGATCACCGCGATCGGCAGCGGCAGCGCAATCTCTGCCATGAAGTCGAACGCCACCCCGGCTTCCGGCTCTTCGATCAGAGCCGCGGCGATTGCCTCAACCCCCTCACGCAGCTCGGTGACGAAAGATCGGGTGAACACGTCACTCGCCGCGCAGCGCAGACGCTGATGATTGGCGCCATCGGCGAACAGCATGGACCCGGCGAACATGTCGGCGCTGAGCGGATCGATCGCGGCCCGCGCCAACGGGTTGGCCAACGGGTCACTCGTCCAGCCGGGCCCGCCGAGGATCTCGCGCGCCGCCCCGTAGCTCAGGGCCAGCCAGGCCTGCGCGGTGTCATCCCACACCACCTCCCCCTGGGCGCGGCGCGCCTCGTAGAACGGGTAGGGGTCGGCGGCATCCCACGGCAACCGGATGCTGGCGAGGTCAGTGCTGGTCATGGTCATCAACTCCAAACAGCAAGCCCCGCTGGGAAACCCACGCGAGGTGTTGGCGGCCCAGCTCGGTGACTGGGGGCGCGACACCGTCCATGTCATCGAGCAGCGCCCGGGTGTAAATGGTGGCGCGCAGCGCGGAGAACACCGCATTCATGGACAGGTTGATCCGGGAGAAGAACACCAGATCGGCCGGAATCGACATCTGGCGCATCGGGTGATCGGGAGCGCGGACATCGAGCAGGAACTGGATCGCTCGCGCGGAGGCCTGCTCGGTGTAGGTCGCCGGCTGGCTGTCGAGGGTCTCGTAGAGGATGCCCTGCCACCACCGGTAAATGTCGTCGGCGGTCAGCGGGGAATCGGCGGTGAAGAAACCGTTGTCGATCATGATCTCGCGCAGGTCGTCTTTGCGGGCGTCGGCGGCGGCGCGCACGACTTGGACGATGCGTTGGCGTTGGGGCTCGGTCAGGTGCTTGACGCAGCCGAAGTCGACGAACCCGACGGTGCCGTCAGCGCCGAAACGGTAGTTGCCCGGGTGCGGATCGGCGTGGAACAGGTTGGCGTGCCGGTAGGAGCCGAACACGAACCGGGCGATGATCTCGGCCCACCGATTTTTGAGGTCTTGGTCGGCGTGTTGGGCTGCAGCCCAGTCCATTCCGTCGAGATAGGTCATGGTCAGCACCTGGCCTGAGGAAGCCTCAGCGATGACCTCGGGTACCCGGATGAAGGGATGCTCGCGGTACAGATTGGCGAAGACGGTGATGTTGGCGGCTTCACGCCGGTAATCGACTTCCTCAGAAATGCGGTCGGCGATTTCGATTGAGGCACTGTCGATGTCGGGCATCGCCGCACCGAATGCACCGGCGGTCAAACGGAACAGTGTGGTGAGCAGCTCGGTGTTGGCCAGGTCGTCCTGGATCGCTTGGGCGACACCGGGGTATTGGATTTTGACGGCAACCTGGCGGCCGTCGCGCAGCACGGCGCGATGGACCTGGCCGATGGACGCCGCGGCCATGGGCTCTTCGCTGAAGTCAGCGAACACTGCATCGATCGGCCGACCCAACTGAGTTTGCAAGAGCTGCATCGCCAGTGCGGGGTCCATCGGCGGGGCATCAGCCTGCAGCCGGGTCAGCGCCCGTTGATACGGGGACAGCTCACCATCGCCCAGCGCGCCGGTGTCCACCATCGACACCATCTGCCCGGCCTTCATCAGCACGCCTTTAGAACGACCGAGTAATTCCGCGTAGCGCTCGGCGTTGCGCTCATGGAATCGCGCCACCGCGCTGGTGTCGCCGGTCTTCTCGCGCAGCCCGGCCAGCATGCGTCCGCCCGCCGCGCGGGCGGTGAAGCCGGCCATGGGCATCGTGCGGCGGACTCGGCCGCGCGGAACCGGCGCCCCAGTCTCGGTCATCGCGGCCCCCTCCCAGCGCTCGGAGCTTGATATAGTGACCTATTACCGAATATAAGCAACTACTTATGAGGCGGTCAAGGGTGACGACGACCACCAAAGAACGACTGGTCACCGAAGCAATGCGACTCTTCGGCCAACAGGGCTACCGCGCGACCAGCGTCAACCAAATCGAAAAAGCAGCAGGCCTAGTACCCGGGTGCGGAGCGCTCTACAACCACTTCAAAACCAAGCAGGAACTCCTGTCCGCGGTCATCGACCGCCAACTCGACCGCCGTCGCGCTATGCACGACATCAGTGCACTGTTCGCCGGCCGCGGCGACCTACGCACCGAACTGTCACTGCTCTGCCGCTATCTGATCAACGTCCTCGAGCAGGAGAGTGAATTCCTGCAAGTCGCCGCCCGCACACCCGTCGAAGAATCGCCCCGCCTCACCGACGCGTACGCCGCCTTGGTCGACGGCCTCTACAGCGAACTCGGTGACTGGATCACCGGCGGTGCCCCAACCCTGGACCCAGCTGAGGCCAAGCGAATTGCCGCCATCGGAATCGACGCGCTACTCGGCCGCTGCGCATCGCGAATCGTGTTCCACGCCAACCACATCGACAGCAACGACGAGCACTACATCACTGACTGGACCGACATGATCGCCAACCGGATTGCGCGACCTGCGAGTTAATGCCGGGCCGACGACTCGAGC
Organism: Mycobacterium sp. NTMscope_MAC_269; assembly: GCF_976985695.1. Classification (NCBI taxonomy): domain Bacteria; kingdom Bacillati; phylum Actinomycetota; class Actinomycetes; order Mycobacteriales; family Mycobacteriaceae; genus Mycobacterium; species Mycobacterium sp. NTMscope_MAC_269. Next base: position 1,911,610 of record NZ_OZ335668.1, on the reverse strand, counting down.
GTGCGCGGCAGTGCTCGATCAGTTGCGGCACATTCCTCGGCCCGCGCAATTCGCTGGTGACCGATCCGGTTGGGGTGCTCAAGGGGCTTGGGCGCCTACTGAGCTAACAATCGGTGATCCTCTCCCCCAGTCGATCGGGGAATATGCACGAATCGAATATGGAGACTTACCGGTAGTAGGTTGGTTCTTCGCATGTAGTGCGAGTACACGTGCTGCTAATAGTCGCGCACACGATCGTTTGATCGTGAACTTTCATTCACTGCCCGAGGGTAAGTAGGGAGTCGATAACCGCGTCACTGATCAGCCATGGGGCCATGTCCGCAGCCATCTGTCGAAGGGACTCGACGAGGAGCGTTCGGCGTTCGGCGCTGTGGACTAGAACATCAAGTTCGTTAGCGATCGTGATATGGCAGAAGCCGCAAACCTCGGAGGCTGTCGGGGCGGAATGCGTGCCTGTGAACCGATTGACGATCACAACCCCGGCGTTGGGACAGCGGAAGCTTGGATAGCTCGATCGGCGATCACAGCTGCCATAGAGATAGACCAATGATTCTGCTCGTTTTCCGATGCGGTCCACCAGGATGTGTCGTGCTCGTGTGGTCAGCAGTGCCGGCGCGAATCTTTCAGTGCCGTACGCTGCATGACACAGACCAGCGAGGCGGGCATCCCAATCGAGCCCCCACGCGGAGAGCCTGTGGTACACGCGGACCAGGTGCTGGAGAAGCGATCCGCCGGGATGCTCGATCGACTCGGCTCCCTGTTCACGCAGCCAATGGACAACCGATTCGGCGTCCCTGTCCACTTCCATATCCAATGCAGTCAGTCGTCTGGTTACGAGAACTGTTGCTGCTCAACATCACTTGCGCCAGCGGATCGCCGAGGAATCGGCTGTGATACCTGGATCGGTGGTTAACGGACTTCGAACCATTCATCGTGAAGTGTGCCCGTCCCCGCCGCATTGTCGCCGACAACGACGCCGCGAAACACCGCATGCACGTGGTTGAGCCAGCGGTACCGGTCGCAGCCGGTTTCAAAATGCACCGCCCCCCGTAGGATCGCGCCGCCCCCAAAGCCGCTCGACAGGTCGCAACGACCGCCGCCGTAGAGGTAGATCACGTAGCCGTCCTCGGTCTCAACTGTGCCGCGATAATCCATCGTGCCCGTACCGTCCGCGCCGACGATCACCCAATCGGCGCAGGCGTGGGGCCTCGCATGCGCGCGAACGCCTCGACCCTCGAGCGTCCCCTGGGTCATCTCGACAATCGCTCGGGTGCCAGCCGGAGTTTCAGGCAAGACGATGTAGGGAGCCAGCGACCACACTCCCCGAAATAGCGGGACCAGCGACGCGTCCTCCTCGACACCGGGCAGTCTGTGCTGAATGTCGTTCATCGACAGCATTGGAGGCTCCTATACCTTGGCTACTCAAGGTATAACTTCTTTACTTTGAGAAGTCAAGGTATCCTTTTGGTATGAACCAGCCTCGGATCCGCCGCCGTCCCGACGAGGCCAAGTCGTTAATCCTCAAAGCTGCTGAGGAATTGCTGGTGGAGGGCGGCCCCCGCGCCGTGGAGGTACGTGCTGTCGCCGACCGGGTGGGTATGACCGATGCCGGTGTCAACCATCATTTCGAGGGCCGCGACGGTCTGCTCGTCGCGCTGTTACGTCACGGCGGTGGGCGCGTTCGCAACGCGATCGAGCACGCCACCCAGGACTGGGTGCGCCGCGGCGCGCAGGTCTCAAAGCTCGTGGACTGCATCGCCGACGTGTACGCAGACGGCTATGGGGAACTCGCGATGGCGCTTCATGCCGCCGGGTGGCGCGATGACGGTGGCGGGATTCTCGATCCGGTCGTCGATGCACTGCATGCCGCCCGCAAGGGGTCCGGCGGTCGTCGCCCGTTGCGTAGCGATACACGCCTGGCGGTCGCCGCCTTGCACCAGGCGGTGGCCACCGAATCCGCCTACGGGGCGGCATTTCGCCGTAGCGCAGGAATCGAGGAACCTGAAGCCAGCCGACACCGACGACAACGGCGGTGGTGGGTGAACACACTCGTTACAGTTTTGGACATCGATCAGCCCGCGACGTCTGCGTGAAGCTAATCCTGTTCGCGACATCGCCGGTAGCCAGCAAGCTACTGCCAACATCGCGGTTCATACGATGCGCCCGACCACCCGGCCGCACTTCGACGTCCACCAGCGGCCCCTCCCCTGTCCCCACTCGCTCGATCCGACACTCCGCACCGAGAGGAATTCCGCGGCATCAAATATGATGGGTTCCCCGTAGAGGGAAATTGCGTTCTGCACCAATAACTTCCAAACGCCGCTAATCCAGCGTCGTCTCGCCAGAGTTAGGTTGCGGTGCACTGTCCGAATTCGGCCGGGTTTCCAGAACCATCTGACAGCTACAGCCCGGATGGCACGTCCTTGCCGTTGACCGTCACCTCGACCTGGCCGGTCTTCGGGTTGTACTCGATCTTGCCGTGCTCGAAGTTCGACACGAACAGATCGCCAACGGTGTTCACGTCGCTGGTCGGAAAGCCCAGCGGACCTGCCGACCCGTTAGTGCCGGTGACCGCAGGCACGCCGTTCGGGTCGCGTGGGACATTCCAGGCCTCCCGGATCTTGCCCGTGGTGATATACGCGGGCGTGCCGGCCTGGTCGTTCTGTGCGGTGATCACCCCGCCCTGGAACTGCTGAAATACCAAGCCGCTCTCCCGTTTTCCCGCGTTTCGGTCACCTGTCAGCGGCTTGCCGAGAGCCTTCTTCTGATCCTCGGTGGCCGACAAGTACTTGGCGGCGATCGAGCCGGTCAGAGTCACCTCGACGTCCCGGTCCCCAGTGAGCTTCACCTCGGTGGGTGGCGCCGGAGTCTTAGACGTGGACGTGGCGTTCACCCCGCTCTGAGGCGGCGCGGACGCGTCGACGCTCTTGCCATTGCTGCAGCCCACGGTGATCAGCGCTGCGGCCGCCAGGCCGACGACTCCGGCCCGGCGGTATGTGATCGTTCTCATCGGCTCCCTCTCGCGTCGTCCTGTGGTGGGTCAAGTCGCAGCTGACCCTGCTTGCCCGGCCGAAACTGAAATCGAACCCCTCGAGCTGCGCGAGCGGTCGCGGTCTTCGTGGCTCCGAACGAACTTACGCGCAGTCTTCGACGGCGAGCCAGAGCGCCTGAGTTGGTCGAATTCCATGACACCCCATTCCCCGCGGTCCTGCCGTCAAGCGGCCCCGCGATCACTCCATCGGGCGATCACCTGGCCGGCGAAGTCAAGCATCTGATCCAGGCTGGAAAACATTGCGAAGGCGTCCACGATCGCCTCATCAGCACCGGAGCCGGCGAGGCGCTCGAGCCTGTCCGCAACAGCGTCAACGGACGTGCCCGGTTCGAGGTTGATCCGCATCGCCGTCTTCAGCGCGTCCGGATCGCGGCCGGCGTCCTTCGCCGCATGGCGCGCAATCGACCACAAGTGGTCGGTGACCTCGTCCTGCAGCCCCTCAACCCCGAGCCAGCCGGTGCCGCTGCGGCCGACCCGGCGCATCGCGGCCTCGCTGGCACCGCCGATCCAGATGGGCGGACCACCGGTCTGGACCGGGCGCAGGTCAGCATGGACCGGCGGCAGCGAGAAGAACTCGCTGTCCCAGGACACCGGGGTGGTCGTCCACCACTCGTGCAGGAACGCCAGCAGATCGTCGAGCATCTGTCCGCGCCGGCGCCAGTCCGCGCTGCGGGCGATGTCGTGTTCGTCCTTCATCCATCCGATTCCCACGCCAACGTCGAGGCGGCCGTCGCTGAGCACGTCGAGCGTGGTGAGCAGCCGGGCCAGGTGCACCGGCTCGTAGTAGAACGTGCTGAGCGTGCTGGCGTTCAGCCGCACCCGGCTGGTCGCCGTCGCGGCGACCGTCCACAGCAGCACCGGATCGAGGTAACGGGTCATCTGAGACGGGTACGGCTGCTCTTTACCCGGATAGGTGCTGTGCATATCAACCGGCGTGACCAGGCGATCGCCGACCCACAGCGTGTCGTAGCCAAGGTCCTCGAGTCCGCGGCAGAACGCGCTCAGACCGGCGGCGCTGCTGATAGCGGGCCCGACGATGGGCAGTGCGAAACCAAGCTTCATCGCAAGAATCCTTTCGGTGATCGATCAACCATTACTAGGGCGCACCGCTCCCCCGTTCGTTTGCAGCATGGGGGCGGCGGTGCGGCTCAGGCGGGAACGGCGGCGCCGAGCGCAAAGTCGAAATTCCCCACCCCGTGACGGGCGAGACCCATCATGACCAGGCCCGTCCCTTCCAGCCAATGCGCCATGTTCAAGCCACCGACGTCCAGCGGGCGCAGCCCGAGGCTCTCGATGAACTCGCCCACTCCCGCCTTGGCGCGCGCGTCGTCGCCGGCCATGAAGACGTCGAGCGTCCGGCCCTGGTCCAGGACCACGCCGAAGATGGTGTTGAATGCCTTCACCACGCTGGCGCTGGCCGGGGCCGCCTTGGCAACTTCCTGCGCGATCGAGGTGTCATCGGGGATGGCCAGCCCATCGGCGGTGGAATTGAAGGGATTGCTGATGTCGACGATGACCTTGCCGGCGAGGGCCTCTCCATATTGGGCGACGACCGGAACGACATTGGCGTACAACAGCGAAACGATGACGATGTCGCCTGCCGGAACGGCGCCGAACTCCCCCGTTGTGGCGCCGTCGCCGAGAGCCTCGGCCAGGTCGGCCGCCTTGGATTGATCGCGGCCGATGACCTCGACGGTGTTGCCGCCAGCTACCGCCAACGCGCCGATGGCGCGGGCCATGTTTCCGGTGCCAATGATGCTGATGTTGCTCATGGAGTGTCCTGTCTTAGATTCAAACGCCCAAAAGGTTGACACGTCCACCGTAAGCAGATTTTGATGATGCGTCAACCAACTGGGGTAGCATGGAGGCTGATGGAACCGAACTGGCTCAACTCTCGTGAAGACCGCGCGTGGCGGGCCTTCCAGCATGCGCATCATCGACTCGACGTGCACCTGAACAGGGGGCTGCAGGAATCGGGCCTGTCCGGGGCCGACTACGAGATCCTGGCGGTGCTCTCAGCTCACGACGGGGGCCGCATGCCCGCCCGCGACCTGTGCAACACCTTGGGCTGGGAGAAGAGCCGTGTCTCCCACCAGGTGCGACGCATGCAGAAGGACGGGTTGATCTGTCGTGAACCTAACCCCGACGATGCCCGCAGCACGATGGTCTGCCTGCTGCCGGCCGGCCGCGCCGCCATCGAGAAGGCGGCACCCGGGCACGTGGCGGACGTCCGCCGGAAGTTCATCGACCTGCTCACCCCGGCTGAGCTCGACATGCTGGCCGCCCTCAACGAACGAGTCCTGCGCCACCTGGCAGAAGACGGCGACTCCCCCGCCGAAGACGAGCTCTCATAGCCTTCATGCGCGTGACCAACGACGGCCCAGCATCCCGTCGCTCAATCTTTTAGTGGCCGACATCGGGTCAGGGCCACAACAACGTGTGTTCCCAGCGGTCAGCATGGCGGCGATATTGCACGCGGGTGTGCATGCGTTGCTCGTCGGCTTGCCAGAACTCGACCACTTGCGCGGCCACCACATACGCGCACCAGGAGGGCGACACAAGTTCAGGGTCGTCGATGAGTCGTTGCCGTGCGTCGGCGACGGCGCGTTCACAGGTGGCCCGGCTCTCTAGCGGCTTGCTTTCGGCGCTGGCCAATGCCACTGCCCGGGCACCAATTCCGCGGGATAAGAAGTCGGCCGCGTTGAGGTTGGGCCCGCCCGCTTCGACGGGGCCGCGTACTCGTACCTGACGGGCGAGCTGGGGCCAGTAGAACGTCAGGGCGGCCACGGGACGACGGGAAAGTTGGTCCCCTTTGGCGCTTTCGGCGTTGCTGGCAAACCACCAGCCCTGTTCGTTGAGGTCCTTCAAGATGAGGACCCGGGCGTCAGGGTGCCCGTCGGTGTCGCATGTAGAGAGCGTCATGGAGTGGGGTTCGGAGACACCGGCGTGGACCGCGTCTCGCAGCCACGACTCGAACAACTGGATCGGGCCGTTAGACAGACTGGTCGTGTCGAATTCCGGCACCGACGCGGTGAACACAGGAAGCGAACGAAGAAAATCGCGCATCCGATGACCCTAAAGCAGCGTAGGTCCGCATCGCTGAACATCGCCGTGGCGACCAACCGGAGGCAAACTAATCGCCGGCATTTCTCGGCGTTAGTGCGTTTGCGGAGCTGTCTAGGCTAAGTGCGCAGCCGCCTCTAGGTGCAGCGATATTGCCCGTTGAGCACACAGTTCACCGGTGGCGAGTAGGAACCGGTCAGTCCGCCTCTTAGACCACCGGTTGCTGAACCGCCGGGTGCGATGACGCGATTCCAGTTCGCGGGGGTGACAACATAGTGCGTGCCGGATTGACTAACGGTGCTATTCCAGGTGTGCAAGACGGATTGTCCTGCCGGCATGTCGAATTCGAGCTTCCAGTCGCTCATCGGCGCCATGCTTGAGTTGGTGATGGTGAAGCGGGCGATGAAGCCGGTCTGCCACGTATGTTCCACCGCCAACGTCGCGGTGGCCGCAGCCGCATGCGCTACGGGTGCGATGGCGAGTCCCAGGACGGCAACTATCAATGCCGACATGGTTACGTGAAGCGCTGCGCGGCAGCGCTTCACGTAGTTCTCCGAACGGGCCATAGCTGCCACACTAGAGCCAAGCAGCGATCTGGGCCCGCGCAGCGCGGGTAAGCTGCAGTACCTTTGCTCAACTGAAACCGTCATGAAATCTGGCCTCGAGAGCCGTTGACGGCTGACCCTCGGCGCTGCGTTCCAGGCGCATTAAGGCCTGCCGGATCATCAGCACGACAGGCGGAATGACGAGAATGTATGGTCGAGTCGTCGTGCACTGCGACGCGACCTTCGCGCTTCAGGGGGATATGGCGCCGCATGTCGCGGAGTCAAAGGCGCCCACCCTAGAGGAGATACCGTGGGCCTATTTAAGAAGAAGAAGCGGGCCAACACCGCTGCTGGTGAGGCCACGATCTACTACTCCACCCCATTTGGCGACACAAAAGACGGCAAACAAAAGCTGTTCCTGCTTGAGCGAGACGGTGTGCAGTACTTTCCGGTGTTCCGTAGCGCGGAGTCGATGCGAGAGTTCTATGAGCGAATGAACCGCGCCGCGTACGTGATACTCAAGGGCGACATAAAGAGCGTGATGGACACCACTGCCTCGATCGGTCTGATGAAACACATGGGAATCGTGATCGAGCCCATGAGCGAACATCCTCTTGAGATCATGCCCGACTCGGACGCTGACGCTTGACGTACTGTGCGGCAACGTAATCCATTTCGCCATAAGCTCGACCCGGCAATGACGCGACGTCCGCCGGCTGTCTGACCTATTCGAACGCCAAACGCACCGAACCGAGGCCGGCGAAGTCGGCGACGAACTCATCGCCGGGGCGCGCGTCGATCGCCCGCGTGCACGACCCGGGTAAGACGATGTCCCCCGTGCGCAATCGCACGCCGAAACTTTCGACCTTGCGAGCCAACCACGCCACGGCCGTGACAGGGTTACCCAGCACGGCGTCCCCGCGGCCCTCGGCGACCACCTCGCCGTTGCGCGTCAACACGGCGTCGATCGCTTTGACATCGAGACCGTCCGGCGGCACCCGCGCCTCCCCCAGCACGAAGCCCGCCGAAGACGCGTTGTCGGCGATCGTGTCGCACAGGGCGATCTTCCAGTCGGTGATCCGTGTGTCGATCAACTCGATGGACGGGACCAGGGCCTCGGTGGCCGACACGACGTCGTCCTCAGTGCAGCCGGCGCCGGGTAGGTCCTCAGACAGGATGAACCCCACCTCGACCTCGACCCTGGGGTATAGATAGCGCGCCGCCTCGACCGGGATGTCCTCGAACACCTGCATCTCGTCGAGCAAATGACCGTAGTCCGGCTCGTCGACCCCCATCATCTGCTGCATTGCCAACGACGACAATCCCACCTTGTGGCCGACCACCCGCGCCCCTCCGGCCACTCGCTGACGGATATTGATCAGTTGAATCTCGTAAGCATCGACTACGTCGATCTCCGGATAGGCCGAAATCAACGGAGCGATAGGCTCGCGGCTGCGCTCGGCTTGGGCGAGGTCGTCGGCCAACTCGTCTCGGATCGCAACACTGAGCATTCCGAAGTTCCCCCATCCGTTTGACCGGGCGCCGCACCCGTGAACACGATCAGCGGGCGACATAGGTTCAAGACCTGGACGTGGGTTCGACTGCCAGGGGGCGGTGCGTAAATGGGTTCAGGCATGCAGCGAGGGCCGGTAGGTGAGCTCTTGGATATTGCCGTCCAGCGTCCGGGTTTCGAGCAGCGCGAGGTCGAAGTCGGCCGCACCGCGAAAGATCGGGTCATCCCCGGTTCGACCGGTGATCACCGGGAAAAGCGTCACCTGGACGCGGTCGACGAGGCCGGCGGCCATCAGCGCCCGGTTCATCGACAGGCTGCCGTGCGAGCGCAACGGCACGTCGGACTCTTCCTTGAGCCGCGCGACGACGTCGACTGCGTCCGCGCTCGCGACGGTCGCGTCAGGCCAGTCGAGAGGTCCATCCAGGGTCGTTGACACCACGGTCGCCGGCAGGTGCCTCATCTTGGTGACCCACGGGTCGTACACCTCGGAGTCCTCGGTGCTCTCGGCCACCATTTGCGCGAACAACCGATAAGTGTTGGCGCCGAAGACCATTCGTTGCTCCCGGTCATACAGCGCGAGGCGGTGGTCGAGCAGTTCGCGGCCTTGCTTGCCCCAGTAACCGCCCCAGTCGCCACCACTGACTCCGCCGAAGCCGTCGAGGCTGGAAAAGACGTCGAAGGTATAGGTAACGGTCATCGATAGTCTCCGCGGGCGCCGTTGATGGGTGTTGCGCATACAGACCGGAAGCGACGCCGAAACTCATCGCTCAGGCCTGGCCCCCGGCTCCCCGATGGCCCCAATCCTCCGATCCCGAAAACCGCCGGTTTCGGCCCAACGACGTCTGGGCATTCGCAGGCATGAGCTCGCGACTATCCATTCGTCTTTTCACTACCGCGGTAGTAACAGCCTGGGCGGCGCTGTTGACTGCGCCCGTCCCGGCGGCCTCTGCCGAGCCGTGCCCCAACGTCGAGGTGGTCTTTGCCCGCGGTACCGGCGAGCCACCCGGGGTCGGCGGGGTCGGGCAGGCTTTCGTCGATGCGCTCGGGTCACGAGTCGGCGGCAAGTCGCTGGGTGTGTATCCGGTCAACTACGAGGCGAGCGGCGACTTCAACGGGGGCATCGAGTTCGCCAGAACCTTCGTAGACGGGATTAGAGACGCCGGGAGCCACATCGAATCCACGGCGTCGAACTGCCCCAACACCAAAGTGGTGCTCGGCGGATATTCCCAGGGCGCCGCCGTAGCCGGCTTCGTCACCTCCCCCGCCGTGCCCAAGGAAGTGCCACAAGAGTTCGTGTCCTACGTGCCTCAGCCGCTGCCACGAGCGGTCGCTGATCATGTGGCGGCGGTGGTCCTTTTCGGAACACCGTCCAACGAATTCCTGCGCGGTGCCGGCGCGCCGCCGATCACGATCGGTCCCCTATACGCAGGCAAGACCATCCAGCTGTGCGCCCCCGACGACACGATCTGCAACGGCGCGCCTCCGGGGCCGCCGGGCATCGCTCACACCCTGTACGCGGCTAACGGCATGGTAGACCAAGGTGCGGACTTTGCGGCGCAACATCTTTAGCGAGTACACCGCGAACCACCCTCAGGTACAACGCAAATGCGAGACACATGCCGGTCTCGACGGCAGCTCACCATCAGTGGGTTAGACATGCCGATCACGATATAGGCGTGGGTTCGCTGGCCGGTCGCAGTTGGCCGGCTGGTCAAGCGCCGTGCTGCGCCCAATGTCGTTGCAGCACTGGGATGAACTGATCGGCCAGATAGTCTGGAAAATGCATCCGGGCCCCTTCGACCGTGGTGATTCCTACGGTGCCGGGTATCAAATCGGCGAGACGCCGAGCCCATTTAAGCGGAAAGAACACGTCACCGGTCCCCCACACGATCAGGGTAGGCGCCGTTAACGCGGCGAGCTCGGACCGTACCGCAGCCAGGTCGGTCGAGGAAATCGCCGCGACCAGACGTGCGAAGGCACGCGACGATTCTGGTGTCCCGAAGACGGGATCGTAGTAGGCATCCACCACTTCCGTAGGGAGTCGACCCGGATGGGGACAGCCTGCCGCCAGCCCACTGAGCTTGAGCCGGCGACTGGCGGCCACCCGCGACCCGAGCCGGGCGAGTAATCCCAGGCGCGCGGCGATGGCGACGGGTTTGAACAGCGCCGGTGGGGTGTTGCCTTCGGTGTCGCAATTGGTCAGCGTGAACGTCGATAACCGCGTACTCAGGTGCGCAGCGACGATCTGAGCCACCGCCCCGCCGGTGTCGTTGCCCACCAAGTCAAACCGATCCAGGCCCAAATGCTCGCAGAGCTCGATGACGCGACGCGCCAATCCCGTCAAGCTCACGTCCGCGCCGGCCGGCGCCGGTGGGGTGTGCCCGTGACCGGGAAGGTCCACCGCGATGCAGCGCCGCTGGTCCCCAGCCACTGCGGCAATGACGTGCCGCCACAGCACGCTGTTGGCGAGGATGCCATGGATGAACACCGCGGGACGCCCGGAGCCGACGTCGAGGTAGCTGATCGGACCCGAAGGCGTGTCGGCATAACGCCGGTGGTGTTCCAGTGTGGATATGTCCATGCCAAAAGCCTTCGGTTCAGATACTGTTGCAATGTCGCATACTCCAGGTATGCCAAGCCGGTACGGCCGACTATTCTCGGGGACGTGGAGGGCGTCAAGAGTCGTCGTACCGAGTACGCCGAACAGACGCGTGCAGCGATACTCAGCGCCGCGGCTGCGGCGTTCGCCGACCAGGGATTCACGGCGACAGCGATCACGCAGATCGCCGAAGCGGCGCGCGTCACCAAAGGTGCTGTCTATCATCACTTTCCCGACAAGCAGCGACTTTTTGAAGCGGTGATCAATTATCACAACGAGGTAGCGCAACAGAAGGTGCACCAAGCGATCGCCGGCCACGTCGATGATGTCTGGGGTGCGGCGACCGCGGCTCTGGACGCAACCCTAGATGTGTGCGCAGACCCCGTCGCAGGACGGCTGATCTACCTGGAAGGGCCCATTGGCCTGGGCTGGAAACGCTGGCGTGAATGCGAGCGGCAATACACCCACCGCAACGTGCACAACATGCTGTTACAAGGCATTCAAGCCGGGATCTTTCCCGCCGACGCCCCCACCGCAGCGATGACCGACATTTTGGCGGGCATGATCACCCACGCCGGAATCGCACTCGCCGAAGCCCCCGCGCGCCGCCGCAAACGCATCCGGCGAGATCTCCGACAGGCCGTGCATCTGGTTCTTCAAGGACTCAGACGCGACAACTAGCCCGAAGGCCGCGGGGGCTGATCGCGCATCAGCGATCAGTGTCAGTTGTCCTGCGGCCGAGCGATTGTCAGGTCTCGCGTGAGACATGGGCAGCGTCGTCCACAGATGAATCTGCTCAATGTCGGCGTGACACTGCGCAATCGAAATAAGCACGTCTCCCCCGGCGTCGTTTGCCTTCGTGAACCCGACGCGAGATGCGTTCAGCCAATCGACAGTCTTACCATTAGCTTAGAATATTCTTATATTTCTTATTTTTGGTGTATGGTCGCTCGTCATGGATGAGAAGCCACTGCCTAGAGCGTCAAGGCTCGCGGCGAGAGGTCAATGAGGTGCAAAACCCTAAGTTCCAGAAGGAATCGGCGTGGTCTGGCACAAGCCGACCACCCCAACTGCTGTCGATCTCCGACGCGGCAACTGCTTACCGCCTTATCTACGGGCGTGTCGATGCGCTGGTCCGCGGTCGCGCTGAAGGCGCGGAACTGACTGTGCCGGCCTGCCCCACCTGGACCATTCGACAGACGGTTGCTCATCTGGCTGGAGTCGCGCACGACATCGTTTCACTGAATATGGCGCAAAAGGCCGCCGACTCGTGGACCCGCGCGCAGGTCGATCGCCTCGACAGACATAGCCTCGACGACTTACTTGACCTGTGGGGGCAGATGATCGACCCGGTGACAACGACGCTCGCTTTGGCGCCTCAAGCATCCGCAGGCCAACTCGTCTTCGATACCCTCACCCATGAGCACGACATCCGCGGCGCCTTAAGCGAACCTGGTTCTCGCACGGGTGATCTCGCATTCGAGGTCGCCATCGGGTTCGTTGCAACAATGGGTGATCAATTTATCCGACAAGCGGGGCTGCCGACGCTCAGGCTAGTAACGCCCACAAACGGAGCTGTACAACTTGGCGATCCACACGCCGAGCGAGATCAACTCGCCCTCAGAATCTCTGATTTCGAGGCGCTGCGTGCTTTCGGCGGCCGACGCAGTGTCCGGCAACTATTAGCGCTGCCCTGGCATGGAGACCCGGCAGGCCTACTGCCCGCCTTCACAGACCTGCTGCCGGCCTTCAGCAACGAAGGGATGCGTCCGCCAGACGACGACCTCGTCGAGTGAACAACGCGCTGCCAGATTCACATCGAACCACTTTGCAACCCGCAGCATTTGACATCGACTCCCGCAGTAAGAGATTCGCGGTATGTCACTTCATAGCGAGCCAGTCGAACCGCGCCGGTGATCGCCGCAGGCATAACTCCTGCGCTTTGCCATCGTTCATCCTGACAGATGGGCTGGCGAGTTTTCGGCGCCGTCGCTTACGCGCGAATGAGCTGAATGACGCAGAGAGCAGGGATGTTTCGGCAGATGTGTCACATCCAGGCGCCTGCAAGGTCAGCCGGCCGGCGGACGGCATTCGTTGGCGCCGGGATCCCACCACCAGCCGTTGTCGCACGCGAGCGGTTGTGGTCCGACGCCGAGCGGTCGGCAGACGTTGGCCGTCGGATCCCACCACTGGCCCGGGTCGCAGGCCAACGGTTGTGGTCCGACGCCGAGCGGTCGGCAGACCTTGCCCGTCGGATCCCACCACTCGCCGTCCGCGCAGTCGGCCTTGCTGACCGCCGGCGTCGCGATTGTCACGGTCGCCATCGATGCCAACGCCACCAAGATGGCGGGAACGAGACGGCGAATGAATCCCTTCATGTGCGGGCCTTTCCCTTGTGGTCTATGCATTATCGAACCGAGCCGGCGCATACAGGTCAAGACCTACGGAGACCGCATAGACCGGCGAGCTGTGCCATGCTTCTCGCGGCCTCGGGTCGTTGCGTCGCTCTGGCCGACCTCAGCGGTCCCGGTTGGCCTGCGCTTGCCCATCGGCTCAACGGCGATAACCTCTGATCCCACAACATCATTCAGGCCCGCCACGTGCCATCTCTGAACGATGATTACGCCCGGACGAAGAAAGCGCTCCCGCTCACGACCCCTGTGCGAGCTCGAGCGCGGCGGCGACGACCGGCTTGGCCCACGCCGGTGTCGAGGTCAAGTCGGAGGGCCCGACGATGCGGCCGCGGTCCATATGCAATACCAAGAGCGGCTTCGGCGCCTGCCCGGCTGCGGGATCGGCACTCGCCGTGTTGTCGTACACCCGCAGCCCGGTGAGCGCCGGTAGTAGTTTCACGAGGTTGATCAGGCTGTGGCGGTAACGGCGACGGATGTCGGCGCCAGAAATGTCATGTCCGCCGCCGCGGACCCGCTGTCGCACCCGTTCGATGCATGTGTCGGCGCTGTCGAGCCCCACGTAGAAGACCTGCACCTCGAGTCCGCGGTTGGCGGCCTCGCTCAGTAGTGCCGGCATCGTGTTGCCGCCGAGAGTGGTCTCGAAGGTGAAGTCCAGGCCTTGATCGATCGCCCGCTGCAGCAGCTTTCGGCCCTGTTCCCAGGCCGCCGCGTCGGCCTCGGCCTGGGTCAGGCCCGGGTTGGCCGCCATGATCTCCCGCGCGGCCTCATCGGGGTTGTAGTACTCACCGCCCTTAGCGCGGATCGTCGCGCCCACGATGCTGCTCTTGCCGGCGCCGTTGACGCCTGCCAGCACGTGTATCTGCGCGGGCACCTTTGTCGTGCGAGCCATGGGCCGCGCTGGATCAGCGCAGCGGCGCGGTGCGTGCCGCCTTCACCGCGGCGGCGCCGAGTTCCTCCGGCGTTGCGTCGAACGCGGCGGCGACCCCGGCCTTGGCCTTCGGTGTTTGCATGGTCGCCAACAGCCTGTCGAAGCGCTCGCTGAGATCGTCGAGCGCGGGTGCCGTTGTGGCGGCCAAAGCCTCGAATTCGGCGTACGACAGGAGCACCGCCCTGGGAGTGTTGTGCTTGGTGATTACCACTGCCCCGCTGACCGCGGCTTCATCGAAGACGGTGCCGAACTCGTTTTTGAGGCGGCTGGCGGTCACCGAGGGGACATCGATGAGCTTGCCGTCGCGGTTGCGGAACGAGACGGTGGACATGGCGCTCCCCTCTTTGGTCTGCACGCCCACCATCTTAGCCATTTTGTACATTTTGTGCGAACAGGCCAGTTTGTGCGGACTTGTGCAGAAGGTTATCGCTACAAGTGAAGACCTGCGCTTTGCACCAGACGACTCGCGGAGTCGGCCCGGTCGGCAAGCGATTGGGCGGCCGCGGCGTTGACTGCGGCCGCCAGCCGGCGGCGGTTGGGTATCACCGCGGCACCGTGCTCGGCGACGCGAACACACGTGGCCTTAAGCGCCCGGACGTACCGCTCCACCGAATCGCGGGCAACCGGATTCTGCGGAAATGCGACCGTCAACGTGGTCTCGTCCTCGAATCGATTCACCCACATGCGCACGTCATCCGACGACCTACCGTCGCCGTAGATTCCGGCATTCAAACCGTCCCATTCAGAACTGAACGGGATCCCTCGCACGTCGGCGTACGACAACATATGGAGCTTGCCTGCGGGCTGTCTGATATGCCCTCCCACGGAAGCCAGCTCCACGACCCGTTCAAAGGGGACATCGGCCAGGTCGATTCCGGCATCAAACGATGCCTGGGCCGCGGTGACGGCATCACCGAAAGTCAGTCCTGCGACCGGGACGGTAACCGGGATGAAGCTCGCGAACCAGCCCGGCGTTACGAATTCGGCTGGCGTGCCGCGCGTGTCGTATGGCGTGATTCCGTAGTACGTTTGCGCCCCGGTCAGCTCGTGCTCGGCGAACGCGGCACATGCAAACACCCCACCGCTGAAGCGGGCGCCCAGGTTCGTGCACACGGTCTCGAACCGTTCTGTCTGATCCTCGTCCAAGAGGGGTACGACGGCCACGCCGCTCCCGCACGGCACCGACGGATGGCCAAGTGGCAGCGGAAAACTCGGCAGTGTTCCTCCGTTGTTTTCCGCGAACCGAATCCATGTGCGCACTTGTGGGGACTGCAGAGTCAGCGCCGCGGTGTGCTGATGCTGCCGGACGCAGTAATCGTCATAGCTGCCCGGTTCGGGTAGCTGCACCGGGGCCCCGCCGCCCACCAACGCGGCGTACGTGGAATGGATTTCGAAAAAGATCACGCCGACCGACATCCCGTCGATGACCAAATCGTCTGCGCTCATATAGAACGTGAAGTGATCCGAGTGCTGGACAACTCCGAAGGTAAAGCAGTCCCACCGCAGCGGGCTCGGTGTGGCCAAGATGTGCGCGCGCAGTTCGGTGGGCGTCATTTCGCCTCGCTCGAGCGGCGAAAATTCGATGTCAGCGGGATCGCTGAAGGTGTGCCGGACAACGCGGTCGCCGGCTCGATACCTAAACCAGCTGTGGTACGTGTCGTGCCGGCGAAGGTGAGCGTTGATCGCCTGGGTCATGGCGGCTATTTCGCACGTGCCGGGCATATCCCAGGCGCCGACGTTCAGGCGTGTCATATCCAGTCCGCGGGTTGCGTGGTCGCTGAAACGCCGAAGATGCTCAACCTGCTGATAACTTGCGGGAACGTCACTTATTGGCGCCTGCCGAGCCTTATGGTGCGCCGCCGGTGTCGCGTGCCAAGAAATGACCGCCCCGGTCCCTGGATCCCAGTTATGGACCGTCCCAAATGTGACCACAAAACCTCCTCGGGGCCACGGCAAAATTGCCGTTGGCCGCAGCGATTGCGGCACCATACCCAGAGGGATGTGGCACCTACGGACGACTATTTAACAAATGTCTACTAAGGGCCACTCGATCAAAATCGATGGCGTTATTCCACGAATGTCTACTAATGGCGGCGCATGAAAAGACGATCATACGCGCACGTCAGAGGGGCTTTCGCGGCTCGCGTTAGCGTACATTTGGCAATGTGGGCAACACTAGAGCCGGATCCAAACTGTTAGTTACATCACACTGGAGGGAAATGGCGCGCGAGCCGCGCTCTTCCGCTCCGCAAGTTTCCTTACCACACGTGATTAATGGCAGAAATAAGCGCTATTGTGCACTTGTCTTATTGCGACAATGCGGGGTTCTTCAAAATTTTTCTCCGTCGTCGCTGCTGATAAATGCGGGTCGCTTCGCGCAATCCCGTAACGCATAAGCCTCCAGCCCACGGGTCCGCCAATGGGCCCGCGGCGCATAGGGCTGATGATCGGGCCGGCGACAGTTCCCACAGCGACGCCGCCAGCCCGGCCCACACGGGCTACGAACAAGGGGCACGATGCGTCGCTGTAGCGTGACCGCGGTGAACTCCTTCCGGATGTATTCGTCTGCGGCGCTCGCGGCCAGTGCCGCGGCAGCCGTTCTCCTGCTCGCTGGACCGGGCACGGCAAACGCGGCCGGCTCTTGCCCCACCGCGACACCGCAGAATGGTGGAACGCCTGACTGGACCCTCGCCGGGAACACGGGCAGCGTCGCAGTCACCGGGTCCACCGATACGACCGCACCGCGCGTGACCGTGACGCCACCGTTCGCCGTGACCCAGACGCAGGTGCACACGCTGCACGCCGGAGATGGACCCGTGGTGTCGAGCACCGCCAAGGTCTCCGTCTGCTACATGGGCGTCAACGGACGCGACGGGTCGGTGTTCGACAGCAGCTACCAACGCGGCGCCCCCGTTGACTTCCCGCTCACCGGAGTCGTGCCGGGCTTCCAAAAGGCCATCGCCGGACAAAAGGTCGGGTCCACCGTCGCCGTCGCGATGGTTCCCGCCGACGGCTACCCCGAAGGCCAGCCCAGCGCCGGGATCCGCCCGGGCGACACGCTGGTTTTCGCGATCAAGATCCTCGGCGCATCGGGCTAGGTCGCCCGGCCAACTGACCCGCGCCGTAAATCAATTACCCAGCGGGGCGAACATCAGCGCGGGATCGATGCCGAGTTGCTGCGCGACGTGGGCGGTGTCCCAATACTCGCGCCAATGAGTGAGCGCGCCATCGCGAATCTCGAAAATCGCTGTGACATAGAACGTGACGGCCATGCCGTTCATGGAGTTCACGTCGACTCGTTCGACGATGACGGTGTCGCCGTCAGAGATGATCGTGCGGATCTCGCTCCCCTCGATCATGCCGGTTGACAGCGTGTTGTGCTTCTCGAGCTCTGCGCGCGCCGCGTCGCGTCCTCGAACGACCGGTGACAGCGGGACGTGGAGTTGCCAAGCGAAGTCGTCGGCCATGAGTGCGGTCATCGCATCGATGTCCATGCTCTCGCCGTAAGCGGCGTGTATAAATTCGACCACGATCTTCTCGTTGTCGTTTTTGGTCGCAACACTTTTCGCCATCACATCGTCCTCTGGGGGCGGTTACGGTTCGTCATCCGTCGAACTGTAGATGGCCGCTGCCGGGTTAGGCGCTGATATACAAATCGCTTAGCGAAAGGTCAGGAACGGTGCAGCATGACGATGGTGACATCGTCGTCGGTGTGACCCGAAGCCATCGCCGTCCAGATCCGGGTCGCCGCGGCATCGCCCGCTCGGCCGAGGTTCGCGGCAAGCAGTTCCAATCCGTCGTCGATCGACTCACCGCGCCGTTCCACCAAGCCGTCGGAGAACAGAACTAAGCCGTGCCCGCGTTCCAGCGTGAACGCGCTGGGCGCGTACGTCCCCCCTTTGACGCCGATCGGTGGTGAGAGGTTGATCGGTGCCGGGAACGCCGGCGCCGTCGAGTTCGTCAAGAAGGGCATCAAGTGACCGGCCGAGGCGGCCTCTACCTGACCCGAAACGAGATCGACCCGCGCGGCGATGACGGTGGCGAACGCGCCCCGCAGCATGTGCAGGCAGAACTCGTTGAGCTGCTCGAGAGCCTCGGCCGGTGCGGCCCCGGCGAACAATTGCGCGCGCAGTGCGTTGCGGAGCGCCGCCATGGTGCCGGCCGCGGCGATGCCGTGCCCGGCCACGTCGCCGATCAACACGATCAGCCGGCCGTCGCGGAGCTTGAACGCGTCGTACCAGTCGCCGCCGACGTTGTCCCCGGCCGCCGGCTCGTAATGCGCCGACAGTTCCCAGCTTTCGAGCGTCGGTATCGACTCGGGCAGCAGGCTGCGCTGCAGCGTCTCAGCCACGCGCAGCGCCCCGCGCGTACGGCGGTACAGCGACTCGACGAGGTGGCGTCGTAACGACGCCGCGGCCTCCGTCTCGTTCAGCGACCACGGCTCACTGCGTTGGTGGACGATCTCGCGCCACCGGTCGAATGATTTGCGCGGGCTGAGCCGAAGGTGGTCACCCTCGCTGACCGCGATCGCTTTGTTGTAGGGGTCACCACCCCAATCGACCGAGCGCAGCACCTCGCGCCGGAACCAGATGGCATATTGCCCGTCGGGGAGGTTGAGCACCAGCGCGCCGGCAGCCGTCTGGGGGTTGAGATCGAGCTCGGGTAGTGCGCGGGACAGGCACTCGCTGCTGGCGATGTCGTCGTCAACCTCACGCGCCCAGGCGGCGACGGCGGCCACAATGTCCGGCGGTGGAACCGAGCCACGTATCCGGAGATCGCCCCCGATGTCGACCACCACGCCGTCAGCGGGCACCAGGTCAAGTAGGTCGGGCGCACCAAGCAGCGCCTCCGACAGCGCTTCGCCATCATCGAGAGTGGCGGCGAGGAGCTTGGCCAACACCGCCTGCGCGGCCAACCGCTTGTGCAGTTGTTCGTCCTCGAACCGGTCGACGAGTCGCAACGACAGGGTCGAGCCGAGGAACTCGGCCGCCGCCCGGGTGCCGAACGGTGGCAGGTGCGGACCGGCGTAGTGGTGACAGGCGATCAGCCCCCACAGCCGACCCTGCCGCAGCAATGAGATGGACATCGATGCATGCACACCCATGTTGCGCAGATATTCGACATGGATGGGCGAGACGCTTCGTAGCGTGGCGTACGTCAGGTCCAGCGGCGCCTTCGTCAACGGGTCGATGCTCGGCACCAGGGGTGCGGGCGTGTAGTCGACGTCGGAAATTAGCCGAATCCAGTTCTTCTCGTACAGTGCGCGCGCCTGCGCCGGGATGTCGGTCGACGGGTAATGCAGACCGAGGAAGGAGTTGAGGTCGTCGCGTTTAGATTCAGCGACAACTTCGCCGTTGTATTCCTCGTCGTATCGGTAGACCATCACCCGGTCGAAGCCGGTCAAATCGCGGACGGCGCGTGCGGCAGTGGCGTACAACTCCGTCAGCGTGGAGGCCCGGTTCAACTCCTCCACCGCGCCACGGACCGCCTGATACGTGTTCGGGAAGGAAAACGGCCGCTCGCCGTAGGCGATCTCGAGCTCCACCAGCAGCACACCACCCGGCTCGCGGTGCAATATCGCGTCGAAGGCCCGCGGCTCGCCGGCGACATCGATGGTGACCTCGATCGGGTTGTCCTGGCGCAAACTGCCAAATGTCGCCGCAGTTTTCGCGATGCGGTCGGCTTGTTCGAAACCGATAAGTGCCGACAGGTGCTCGCCCAAAACCGCATCGACGGGACGGCCGAGTAGGTCTTCGACGTTGGCGCTGACCTGGCGTACCTCGAATGCGGGCTCACGCACCACCGCAAGTACCCCGCGCGGTTGGATGCTGCCTGGGATGTGGATCGGCTCACGCGCGCAGTTGTCCAGGTCGATCGGGATGCCCACCGGTACGAGATCGTCGATCGGATGACCCCCATGTGCCGATGGCCGGACGAACCGCGCGTCGTCGGTCACGCGAGCGCTCTTATCGGAATGATGAGGGGTAGCAGCCAGACCTCCAAGCTATCAATGTGTGTCGCACTTCTGGACCAGGTCAACCGCGGTTCGCATTGCCGCGGAAGGTTCATCGGCACGAATTTGCCCACGCGCTCAAGGCATGTGCCGTCCTCATCAATGTAATCTGAGCAGGTCATGCATTCGAACGCGCTCCCTACTGCCCGCCGCCTCTCGGTTGCGATGAAGGAGGGCTCGGCAGCCGAACACGATGCTGCCGAGCAGAGCCCGTTTATGTCCGAACTGCTTGTCGGCCGAGTTACCGGAGAAGGCTATTCGGACTATTTGCGCCGATTACGCGTGGTCTATGCCGCGTTAGAGGCCGCCTTGCGGGCCCGCCTCGACGATCCTGTGGTCTCCGCCGTGTATGACCCAGCGTTAGAGCGTCTCACGGCTATCGATGCCGATCTCGAGTACTGGCTGCCCCGAGGTACTCCAACCGAGGTCAACTCCCCCGCGGCAGCGGCGTATGCGGAGCGGTTGGCCGCTCTCAGATGGGGTGGCGAACTTGCGGCTCATCACTACGTGCGCTACCTCGGAGACCTCTCTGGCGGACGGGGCATCGGCAAGATCTTGGACCGCACGTTTGACCTTGGTGGCGCAGGTCTGGCGTTCTATGAATTCCTGGTGCGGCCCAAGCCGTATAAAGACGCTTATCGGGCACGCCTTGACGCACTTTGCCTCGACGTAGGCGAGATCGATCGCATCGTCGCCGAGGTGAAAATAGCTTTCGGCCTAAATCAGACGATGCTTGATGAACTCGCCGACAACGAGCGAAGCCGGCGCTCCCCCGGCTGATCGATTCAGACCTGGTTGAATCCGCCGTCGGCGGTCACCGTGGACCCGGTGGTAAAGCTGGACAGATCGCTCGCCAAAAAGACTGCAGCGTTGGCGATCTCGACGGGATCGGCGAAGCGGCCCATCGGAATGGTCGCGATGCGACCGGCCCTGAACTCTTCGATCGAGGCGTCGGGGTCGGTTTGTGCGGCCAGCGCATTGCTTCCCGGGGTGGCGGTGGAACCGGCGACGATGACGTTCACCCGGATGTTGCGGTCGGCGAGCTCGTTGGCCCAGGCACGGGCCAGTGACCGGACGGCGGCCTTGGTGGCGGCGTAGATGCTCAGCCCGGCGCGGCCGCGGTCGGCGGTGGTGGAGCCCGTCAGGATGACGGAGGCGCCGTCGTTGAGCAGCGGCAGCGCCTTTTGGACGGTGTACACGACTCCCTTGACGTTGGTGGTCAGCAACGTGTCGAGGTCGTCGTCGGTGATCTCCCCTAACCGCGCCACCCTGGTCGATCCGGCGTTGGCCATCACAATGTCGAGGCCCTGGCCGGCGGACGCGACCTCCGCGTAGAGCCGATCCACGTCCTCCGGCGTCCCGACGTCGCCGGGCACCGCGGTGGCACGCAGCCCCAATGTGTTTGCCGCAGCGTCGAGTTCGCGCTGACGCCGCCCCGTGATGAACACCCGTGCGGCGCCTTCGGCGAGGAATCGCTCGGCGCTGGCAAACCCGATTCCGGAATTGGCGCCGGTGACGACGGCGGTCTTGCGGTCGAGCAGTCCCATTCAGTCTCCTGATGTCGGCGAGTTCGGTTGGGTATCAGATCATTTGGTGGGCTTGGCGCGCTGCCAAAGCAAGCGGCCGTGGCGCGGCTTTCCCTTGATGACGACGGGCTCGGCGGGGCTCAGTTCCAGGTGTCCACCGCCGGCCTGGGCGGCGCGGTATTGCGTCCCGCCGATCCAGTTCGGCAACAGGCTGACGTCGACGTGGTGGGCGATCACGCCGCTGTCGAGCACGCTGTAGGGACCGGCGTACGCCAGATATCCCTTGGCCGCGGTGACCAATTCGTCGGTGTCCGCAATCTGGAGGTCACCGCGACTAATCGGCGCACGGTCGGCGCGCATGAGCTGGGCCGACATGTATCCGTCGCCGGAGTACATGATGATGCCACGCGCGTCCGGACCCAACGGGTAGCGCAGGTTCGAGCCGTCCAGGTCGGAGCTTTGATAGGACTCCAACGTCCAAGCCCCGATGAGGTATTCGCGAAGCTCCTGCGGTGTCAGTGTGGTCATCGGTCGATAATGCCTCGAAGCGCTCGCGCTGACAGTATCGGACCGGCGAGAGCATTCGCCCGGGGCGCGCAAGGGTGGCCTTGCCCGACCCAGACCGCGTCTGACTCGTATTGTCTGCAGCATGATCGCCGCTTTGATCGTGTCGCCGTGGTCAGTGCCCAGCCGCTCCCTCGCGCTCGGCGCACGTTAGGCCCGGTAGCGGCGCGTGGCAGCCCTGATACTTGCCCTGGCGGGCCTGGCGTTTCTGGATTCGCTCAACGTCCTCAACGTGGGGGTCGTCTCGGCGGTCATCTTCGACAGCCGGCTCAGCCGCCGCTCGCCCATCCCGGGCGCCCTGAGCTTCGTCGCGGGCGTGTTCGCTGTGACGACCACCTTCGGCCTGTGCACGGTGCTGGGCATCAGCTTCCTCACCGAGGCCCTCGATTTTCACATCACGCCGGCCATCCGGTTCCGTGGCGAACTGCTGTTGGGAATCGTGCTGATCGGCTTGGCGTACTTCCCGCTGACCGCGCAGTCGTCGGCTCCCGGTTGGGCGATGGCCGCCATGCGCAAACGTCCGTGGCTGCTCGGATTCCTCGGCCTGGCGGTGGGAAGCGGGCAAGCGCCGACCGCCGTGCCCTACCTCACGGGCCTGGCCATGCTGGCAGCGCTGCACCCACGGCCGCCGCTGTGGCCGCTGGTCATCATCACCTACTGCGCGATCGCGGTGTCACCTCCGCTGGCAATCCTTGCTCTGTCGATGAGACGAACGGTGCGGGCCATGCGCATTCAGCGGGGCCTGGTGCGCGTGCTCACCCGCTACGGCCCCATGTCGGTGCGGCTTTTGTTTCTCGTTTTCGGAGTCGGCCTCATCGCCGATGCGCTCGTCAACCACAGCGCCCTCTGGTGACGCGCGCTCCTTTCTCACGTTCCGCATAGCGAGCCGGATTACGTTGTCGCGTGTGACTGATCGTCAAGCGCGCGCAATGTCGTTCGGATCAATCGCCGAGGACTACGACGGCCTGCGGCCGCGAGCCCCGCAGTCGGCGGTGGACTGGTTGATGCCGTCGGAGTGCGAGGTGGCCGTCGACGTGGGCGCGGGCACGGGCTTGTTCACCCGAACGCTCCTCGGCAGAGCGGCGCACGTCATCGCCGTCGAGCCCGACGCCCGGATGAGGGCGGTCCTGGCCGACCGGTCCCCCGGCGTCCGTGTCCTCGAGGGCAGCGGTGAATCGATCCCCCTCCCCGACCGCGCCGCGGATGCCGTGTTCGTTTCGGCGGCGTGGCACTGGATGGATCCCGAACGGGCGGCTCCCGAAATCGGGCGGGTGCTTCGCGACGGCGGACGGTTCGGTCTGATCTGGACCAGTCGCGATCGCGACGTGGACTGGGTCCGCGACCTCGACCTGCTGCCCGGCGACGATGCGACCGACGCGGATGCACCCGGCCGCTTCCGGCGGCTCCATGAAAACGTCGCGCTCCCCGAACCGCAGATCTTCCACCGCGTGGCCCGCGAGGCGTTCACGTTCGTGCGCACGATGCGGGTCGACGACGTCGTCGCGATGGTAGGCACCTACAGCAGGCTCATCACCGCGTCTCCCGAGGACCGCGCGCGGCGGCTCGCCAGTGCCCGCGCCGCGCTGCGGGATCGCTTCGGAGGGGCCGACACGATCGACGTCCCCATGCAGTCCCGCTGCTGGCGCGCCGACCGGATGGCCCGCGGCGCTTAGGCCTGGGGTCCCTCCGACGGTGGCCAGGGCGTCCCGGGTGACGCCTCGCCGGGGCTCTCGTAGTCGCCGCGGGACAGCGGCACCCACCGCTCGCTGGGTGCGGGCTGCTTGGACGACGGAAAGTCGCGCAGGCTGCCCGTCGGCTTGGCGTCCCACTTGGCGAACGTCAGCGGCGTTTGCAGCCACGCGTGCAGCAGGTTGTAGGCGGCTTCGAGCGAATCGATGTGAGTGCGCTCCCAGCCGTGGCTGCCGTCGAGCCCGAAGCCGACGAGCGCGGCGCGGGTGTTCGCGCCCGCCTCGATCGCCGCGGCGGCATCGGACCGGTAGTAGCGAAAGATGTCGCGGGCGAACGGGATTCCCCGCTCCTGGGCGAGTCGGCAGAGCTTGCGGGTCAGGTGGTAGTCGAACGGGCCGTGCATGTCGGCCATCGGGATCGTCACGCCGTCCTCGAGCGAGTGCTGCCCGGGCGCGCACACCGCGTTGTCCACCGACACCAGCTCGGCGACGTCCGCGGGCAGCCCGTGGCTGGCTCCGTGGCCGACCTCCTCGGTGATGGTGACCATGATCGTGGTGCGGTGCGGCAGCACCACCTTGTTCTCGGAGAAGTTCTTGGCCAGCGCGAGCGCGATCGCGACACCGGCTTTGCCGTCCAGGTGACGGGAGACGATGAAGCCGTCGGCGGTGAGCTCGGGACTGGTGATCAACGCGACGAAGTCGCCGATCTGCAGGCCGAGGCGAAGCAGATCCTCACGCGAGGACACCTTGCGGTCGATGCGGACCTCGACGTGGTCCCAGTCGGTGGGCTGGGTGTCGATCTCGTCACCGAACGCATGCCCGCTGGACTTGAGCGGCATGACGGTGCCGGTGATGAACTCGTCGGGGTCGTCGATGAAGATGCGCACGCGGGCCCCCGCGGCGAACCGGGCCGAGAAGGTGCCGACCGGGACCAGCTCCAAGCGGCCGTTGTCCTTGAGGTCGCGGACCATGCAGCCGATGGTGTCGGAGTGGACCACCAGCGCCCGGTCGGTGGTCGCCGACTCCCCCGGGAGTTCCGCGGTCAGCGCGCCGCGCCGCGTCAGCGTGAACGGCACGCCGAAGTCGTCGAGGATGTCGCCGATCACCTGCATCACCGCGTCCGTGCGCCCCGACGGACTCGGGGTCTGCAGCAGCGCGAGCAGCGTGTCGATCATCCACGTGCGGTCGGCCTCGGCCATGGCCGCGGTCTTGGCCACCTCGTCTCCTCTCGAGTCGTCGGGAATCGCGTACAACCTACCGTGTGGCCGGTCCCGATCGCCCGGCCCGGCCTATTCCGAGCTAGGACGCGGTTTCCCTCTCCGAGATCAAATCGGCCAGGGCAAGTATTCGCTGAGCGTCGCGCACATGCAGGCTCTCGATCATGCGGCCATCGACCGTGATGACGCTGGCACCCGCGGCCCGCGCCTCCTCGTAGGCCGACACGATCTTGCGGGCGTCGTCCAACTCCTTGTGCGACGGGCCGAACAGTTCGTTCGCCGGGGCGATCTGGGACGGGTGGATCAGTGTCTTGCCGTCGAATCCCATTTCGCGGCCGTGCTGGGCCTCGGCCCGGAATCCGCCCTCGTCGGTGATGTCGTTGAACACGCCATCCAAGATGACCTTTCCGGCCGCCCTCGCCCCCAACAGCGCCATGCCCAGCGCGGGCACGACGGGCGCGCGCCCCGGGACGTGCAGGCCGTGCAGTTCGTTGACCAGATCGTTGGTGCCGACCACCAGCCCGGCGAGGCGCTCGCTGGCCGACGCGACCTCCTCGGCCCTCAGAAACGCCCGGGGCGTCTCGATCATCACCCATAGCTGCAACGTCTTCGGTGCGCCCAATGTGCCGAGCGCGTCGGCCAGCGCCTGAACCTGTTGTCCCGTCTCGACTTTCGGCACCAGCACCCCGTCGGCGGCCGATCCCGCCACCGCGGCCAAATCGTCGCCGTGCCAGTCGGTGTCCAACCCGTTGATGCGCACCACGACCTCGCGCGGCCGGTAGCTCTCCGACGAGACCGCCTCGCACACCGTCGCCCGCGATTCGGCCTTGGCGTCCGGCCCGACGGCGTCTTCGAGGTCGAATATCAGCACGTCCGCCGGCAGCGACTTGCCCTTCTCCAGCGCCCGAGGTTTGTTGCCGGGCAAATACAGAGCGGATCGGCGCGGGCGCAAGGTCGGTGCCATAACGTGATTCACTTCCTGTCGTCGGGCGCTAGCGACGCGGCGGGCGCGTGGTGACCGCGGCATAGCAGAAAGTACTCTTCGGTAGCGGTGGTGCAGTCGCGGTGGCGGCGGGGCAGAGGCCGAATCGGCCGGCGCGGCGGCTCGATCGCGGAAGGGAAAACGGATGTCATCGTTCGATTCGGCACGGACCGAGGGCGACAGCTGGGACCTGGCCTCCAGCGTGGGCGCGACCGCGACGATGGTGGCGACCTCTCGGGCGCTGGCTTCTCGCGAGCCGGACCCGCTGCTCGACGACCGGTTCGCCGAGCCCTTGGTGCGGGCGGTCGGGCACCCCTTTTTCACCCGGATGCTGGACGGCCAAGTTCCGCTCGAGTCCGACGACTCGCCGATGACGCTGCAGCAGCGGCGCGAGCAGATGACGGTGCGGACCAGGTTCTTCGACGACTTCTTCCGCGCCGCGACGGCGGCCGGCGCACGCCAGGCCGTCATCCTGGCCGCCGGTCTCGATGCCCGGGCCTACCGGCTACCGTGGCCGGCGGGCACCGTGGTTTTCGAGGTCGACCAGCCCGAGGTCATCTCCTTCAAGACCGACACGCTCGCCCAGCTCGGCGCCGAACCCACCACCGAGCGCCGCACCGTCGCAATCGATTTGCGCGATGATTGGCCAACCGCCCTGCGCGGCAGCGGATTTGACACCAGCACACCCACCGCCTGGATCGCCGAAGGCCTACTGCCCTACCTGCCGCCGGAAGCCCAAGACAGATTGCTGGACAACATCACCGCGCTCAGCGCCCCGGGCAGCCGCCTGGCCACGGAGAACATCACCGACATGAGCGTGTTCACCGACGAGCGCGCCCGGGCGATGCGCAACAACTGGCGTCAGCACGGACTCGACATCGACGTCGCCGAACTCGTCTGGCTCGGAGAACGCCGTCCCGCCGCCGAGCACCTGTCCGCCACCGGCTGGAAGGTCACCCGCCACCCGACCGAACAGGTCTATGCCGACTACGGTTTCGTGGTGCCCGACAACGAGATCCTCAAGCAATTCCGCCACGCCATCAGCTACCTCAGCGCCGAACTGAGCTGAGCCCGCTTAGCGTCAGGGCCTGGCGTCGCGCCATTCCCGTTCGAACGGCAACCGCCAGGCATTGGGCGCGATCAACTGGTGAATCGCGTTGGGCCCCCAGGTCCCGGGCTGGTACAGCTTGGCTGCGGGAGGATCGGTGAGGAGATCTTCCGAACGCTCCCACAAAGATTCGATGCCTTCCGCGGTATTGAACAGGGTGTGGTCGCCGCGCATCGCGTCGAGGATGAGTCGTTCGTAGGCCTCCAGCACATCCACGACGGTGTCGATCTCCTGCGAGGAGAACTGCATGGACAGCTTGTCCAGTTTCATGCCGGGGCCGGGCCGCTTGCCATAGAACGACAGCGACACCTTCGAGTTGTCGGCGAGGTCGAAGGTGAGGTGATCGGGGCCCTGGGTTCCCACCCCGGATCCGGGCGGGAACATCGTGCGCGGCGCCTCCTTGAACGCGATCGAGATGACGCGGATGCCCTCGGCCATCTTCTTGCCGGTGCGCAGATAGATGGGCACCCCCGCCCACCGCCAGTTGTCGATGCCGACCCTGAGGGCGATGAACGTCTCGGTGTCGGAATCCCTTGCCACGCCGTCCTCTTCGCGATATCCCTGATATTGACCGCGAACCACGTTCGACGGCTTCACCGGCAGCATCGACCGGAACACCTTGTTCTTCTCTTCGCTGATGGCAAACGGTTCGAGCGCGGTCGGCGGCTCCATCACCACGAACGCCATCACCTGGAACAGGTGGGTGACCACCATGTCCTTGTACGCGCCGGTCTCCTCGTAGAAGCTCGCCCGTTGATCCAGGCCCAGAGCTTCGGGGATGTCGATTTGGATGTGGTCGATGAAGTTGCGGTTCCAGATCGGTTCGAACAGACCGTTGGCGAAGCGGAACGCCAAGATGTTCTGCGCGGCCTCTTTGCCCAAGAAGTGGTCGATACGAAAGATCTGGGATTCCTCGAAGGTTTCGTGCACGAAGTCGTTGAGCGCCACCGCACTGGCCAGGTCGGTGCCGAACGGCTTCTCCATCACCACGCGTGAGCGTTCGACCAGTTTCGCGTCGCGCAGCATGGTGATCACCGCCCGGGCGGCTTTGGGCGGCACCGACAGGTAGTGCAGTCGCCGGGTCTTGGGGCCCAGGTTGGCCTCGGCGTCGGCCACGGCGGCGGCCAGCGCTTCGGGTCCGTCGCCCTGCGGGACGTAGGTGATGATGTTCGCGAAGTTCGCCCATTGGTCGTCCGTGAGCTTGTGCGTTCCGAACGAGTCGACCGCGTTCTTGGCCAGATCGCGAAATTCGTCGTTGGTCAGATCTTCCAGGGACGTGGCGACGATTTGAATGTCGGGCGCCAGCTCGGACTGGTCCAAGTACGCCAGGCCGGGGATCAGCTTTCGCTTGGCCAGATCCCCCGTCGCCCCGAAGAGGACGATGACGTGCGGGTCAAGGGGATCGGAGTGGTGCCGACGAGGGCGTGCGTCGGGCGCCGGGTACGAGATGGTCTGAGGTTTCGCGGTGGCCATCCCTGCGATACTTCCACCGCCGCGGCGCTCTGTCGCCTCTGTTCTCCGGTTGCGTCCGGTTAGCGATCGCGCGAGCGGGTATGGGATAGCGGCGGGCCCCGGCGTCGGGGTTCGCCGCGCCACCAAGCCAACGGAAAGCGACATGACAAGACCCGACAAAGACCCACTGAGCCGCGCTCAGGAGCTGGAGAACATCGTCGATCAGCTCGAGGAGAAGGTCGCCGAGGACCGCGAAGCCGAAGACGTCCCCGGCAAGCCCAGCGACCGGGAGCATGCCGCTGTCCGAGGCTCGGACAACGAGCCGCCGGACTAGCAGGTCATCCGCTCGGCAGGTCGACGGCGTGAGCTTTCAGCGTCGCCAGCGTTTCCGGTGACGGCCATTCGTTGGCGCGGAATCGCGCCGGGGTGATCCCCGAGACGGGAAGGATGCCCACCACGTCGACCACCGTGGCGAACGGCACGGTGAACTTGTCCGACACATTCGACGGGTCGCCGACAAGAAACGTCACGTAATCGGTGTGTGGCAGCTCCCAGGCGGGGCCCTCCCCCCAGGCCGTCGTAGTGCGCCGCCCCCACGGAGTGTCGATCACCTGCGCCTCGCCGACGTATTGCGGGAATAGTTCACGCTCGTAGTGCTGCCGCAGATAGTCTGTCTGAAGCTGGTATTCCCTTGCGGCCAAAAGGCTTCGAGCTGTCAGGGCAAACCCGCGGAGCGGGTGCGGGCCGGCCTGATCGAACGGCACGATGATGGCGCCCTCAATGGTGTAACCCTGTGGCGACACGGGTTGTTCGGCCTCGCGGTACAGCTGCTCGGCGACCTCGAAGAGTTCGGCCACCTGGTCGGGGGCGTCGGTGCCCAACACCAGCGCCCCGTCCCCGGGAAAGAACACCAGCGGTCGCGGGCCGCCCGGTACCGCCAGCGAACCCAGCCATCCGGCGGCCAAGATCATGGAGTCGACGTAGCTGGCGCCGTCGTCGTCCTTCAACAGGTACTTCTCACCCGGTGTGAAGGCCTGCTGACGCGCGGTCAGATTCTCCCGGGCCACCGCGAACGCCTGGTCGCCGGTGATGCCCCACGCCCCTGTTTCGGCCGGTGTCACCATGGCCCGCACCGTGGGCAGGTCGACGACGACCATCTCGTTGATGTGCGGGAACACCGGGCGGACCCAGGGCTGCGCCCCGTTGTTGACCAAATGATTGGCGTAACTCTGCGGCCGCAGCACCGGCCTCAGCAAGGGTTGGGCTTCGCCCCAATCCAGCGGAGGTGTCGACGGTTGGTCGCTTGCCATGTCCACGGTGCGTGCTTCCTGCTCATGATCAGGGAACACGCACGATACACCGTGGGCCCGGCAAAACAAGTCACCCTTTTGTCGGCTCGCGACTCGCGTCGGTCACGCGCCCGGTGGCCCGAACCAGACGCTGAGGGCGTCGCGCAGCGCGGGGTCGGTTCCGTCACCGGCCCAGGCGACGTGACCGTCCGGTCGAATTAACACCGCCGCCGGTGCACTCACCGTCCCCAGGGCCGGAAGTTCCCAATCCCCAATGTGTTTCGCGTCGACCAGTCGCACCCGTCCCGCCCAGGGCGCGATGTCGATGCGCCCGGTCCGGCCGAAATTGAGCAGCACGGGCCGGCCGCCTCTCAGGAGGGCAAACACCCGCAGCGGGCGGTCGGCGGTGACCAGGTCCAGATCGGGCATGCGGCGCCCCAACAACGGATGCCCCTCGCCGAGGTCGTACCGGATGTCCAGCCCGGACATCATCGCCGCGAAGCGTTTGCGCGGCTCCTCCATGCCCAGCAACTCGCTCATGGTGTCTCGCAGGGCCTCGGTGCCGTCGTCCGAGCGAAGAAGCGCCAGTTGGGAGATCGAGTTGCGCAGCACCCGCGCGGCGATCGGGTGCCGTTCGGCGTGATAGGTGTCGAGGAGGCTGTCGGGTGACGTCTCGTTGACCACCTGGGCCAGCTTCCACCCCAGATTCATCGCATCCTGGACGCCGGTGTTCAGCCCCTGCCCGCCGACCGGATGATGGACGTGCGCGGCGTCGCCGGCCACCAGCACCCGTCGGGCGCGATAGGACGCGGCCTGCCGGGCGGCATCGGTGAATCGGGAAACCCAACGGGGACTGTGGATCCCATAATCCGACCCGTAGACGGCGACGAGCGCCCGGCTCACATCGTGCACCGTCGGTTGGCCGGAGGTTCGGAGGCGCTCTTCAGTGACCATGATCCGCACCGGCCCACCCTCCCCGGTGGTGGACAAGGCATGGACACCGAGCGCGTCCCGGCGGATGCCCCACGGCGGGGCATCCTCGAAATCCATGTCGGCCTCGGCAAGCAGATAGCTTGTCGTGGCATCCCATCCCGGAAATTCGATGCCGGCCGCTTTGCGGACCACACTGCGTCCGCCGTCGCACCCGACGAGATAGCCCGCCCGCATCACCCGGCCATCGGTCAGGGCGACGTCGACTCCGGTGTCGTCTTGGGCGAGAGTGACCACCTCTTCGCCGCGATAGATGGGCACGCTGAGCTCGCCGACCCACTCCGCCAGAATTCGTTCGATCTCGTTCTGCCACAACGCCAGCCCATAGGGGTGGCGGGTGGGAAAGTCGCTGATGTCCAGCCGAATCTGGGCGTAACCGGCGACCTGCGCCACCTGTCCCTGCGACAAGAACCGATCGGCGATACCGCGCTGATCGAGGATTTCGATGGTACGGGCGTGCAGACCACCGGCGCGTGAACCGATCAAATCCTGGTTGGCGCGCCGCTCGATGATAGCGACGTCGACCCCCGCCAAACCCAGTTCGCCCGCCAGCATCAGCCCCGTCGGGCCACCTCCAGCGATGAGCACCGCATGCTCGACCTCGCCGCTCACCTCGTCTGACCGCCGCGAAACAACCACTTCGCCTCCCCCGGATCTCCCGAATTTCGGTTTCGGACAGCGATTTTGCGGCATCACCCGGGCCTTGCGGCAAGCCCCCGGGTGCGCTATAGGTTGAAAGTGGCGGGGAAAAGCATTCAGCGACGATCGCGGATGGCATCGATGGCGCGGTAGATCCGCTGCTCGCTGACCGGGCGCGGGGTGCCGAGCTGCTGGGCCCACAGGCTCACCCTGAGTTCTTCGAGCTGGCGGGCGATATCGCGGACGTCGGTAGCCGTCTGCGCCGCCCGTGGCAGCTCGCGTAGCAGGTCGTCGTAGGCGTCCTGCACGGCGTGCACCCGGCTCATCCGCTCCCGGTCGGCCCGAACGCCGTGCGCCAGCCCGTCGAGGCGGCGACGGATCGCGAGCAAATAGCGGGTGAGATCGGCGAGGTGGGCTCGGCCGGTTGCGGTGACGAAGCCCGGCGGCAAGAGGCGGTGCAGCTGGGCGCGCACGTCGTCGATCGCCTCGGACTGCGCAGGCGGCGGATCGGCGGGCAGCAGGAGTTGCACCTCCTGCGCGGCGGTCAGTACCCGCTCGACCCCCGGCACGACCTCGGCGGTCGTGGGCGCCAAGGTCTTTCCCAGTCGTTCTCGCAGCGCGATGAACTCGCCACGTGTCCACACCGGTGCCGGTATGAGTGAGTCGGCCGCGGCGTCGGCGCAGTCCTCCAGCAGCGCGGGCAGGTCGCCGTCGGGGTTGGCGCCGAGCGTCAAACGCGTACGCGGATCAAATTCACGGGCAAGGACTTTTACCGGAGAGCTGACGCTGAGCCGCAATAGCCGCCGGAGGGCGGGTCCCATCGCCTGGCCCTGTTCGTCCGGCGTCGCGAACACGCGTAGGTCGACCGCGCCGCCGGTGTCGACGAACGCGGGAAAGCCCCGCACGGTGCGACCCTCAACTTCGCGTTCGATGACGCGCGGCAGTTCGTCGAGATCGTCGGGCCAGTCGCGCAATCCGGTGCGCTCCAGCTCACCCGCGACCGCGTGCGCGACGGCCCGGCGGGCCGGTGCGGTAAGGCGCTCCTGCAGCTCCTCCAGATCCTTGCCCCGGGCGACCTCGGCGCCATCGGCGGATTCGACCGCGAAGGTCACCCGCAGGTGCGGCGGCAGCTGCTCCAGGTCGAACGCGTCGAGGGGCACCAAAACCCCGGTGCGACGGCGCAATTCGCGCTGCAACGCCGGCAGCAGCGGTTCGCCGCCCGGATCGATCGCGGCCAGCACCGCGCGGGCCGTGTCCGGCGCGGGAACGAAGTTGCGGCGCAGGTCTTTCGGCAGCGAGCGGATGAGCGCGGTCACCAGCTCCTCGCGCAGCGCCGGCACCTGCCACGCGAATTCGTCGCCGCCCAGGCGCGCCAGCACGTCGATCGGGACGTGCACCGTGACGCCGTCGTCGGCGGTGCCCGGCTCGAACCGGTAGGTCAGCGGCAGCGTGGCATCACCCGTCCGCCAGGTGGTGGGCCGATCGTCGCCGGCGTGGACGTCGGTGCGCAGCAAGTCGGCGCGGGTGAACGTCAGCAGCTCAGGTGTCTTGTGCCGCTGCCGTTTCCACCACGCGTCGAAATGCCGCGCCGAGACCACCTCGGCGGGGACGCGGGTGTCGTAGAGCGCGTAGACGTCGTCATCGCCGACCAGCAGGTCGCGGCGGCGGGCACGCTCCTCGAGCTCCTCGACCTCGGCCCGCAGCAGGGCGTTGTCGTGAAAGAAATGATGACGGGTCTGCCACTCCCCTTCGACCAGGGCGTGCCGGATGAACAGCTCGCGCGCCACCACCGGCTCGATGCGGGCGTATCCGACGCGGCGGCGCGCCACCAGCGGCAGGCCATAGAGCGTCACCCGCTCGTAGGCCATCACCTCGCCGCGCTTGGCGTCCCAATGCGGCTCGCTGTACGCGCGCTGCACCACGTCGCCGGCGACCCGCTCGACGACCTCGGGCTGGATGCGCGCGGCCGTGCGCCCATACAGGCGGCTCGTCTCGACCAGCTCCGCCACGACGACCCAGCGCGGCGGCCGTTTGGTGAGCGCCGAGCCCGGCGCCAGCACGAAGTTCGCGTTACGCGCGCCCAGATATTCGCGCGTGTCCTCGCGGCGCATGCCCACATGGGACAGCAGCCCGGCGACCAGCGCCGCGTGGATGCGGGCCGGGTCGGCGGGCTCCTCGGATTCGGTGCCTTCCACGATGCCCAGGTCGCGGGCGATGCTGCGTAGCTGGCCGACCAGGTCCTGCCACTCGCGGATGCGCAGATAGTGCAGGAATTCGGAGCGGCACATCCGTCGAAACCCGCTGCCGGATAGCGACTTCCGTTGGTCGCGGAGATAGCGCCACAGGAGCAGGTACGACATGAAGTCCGAGTGTTCGTCGGCGAAGCGGGCGTGCTTTTCGCGGGCCGCCTCCTCGCGGTCGCTCGGCCGTTCCCGCGGGTCCGGGATGGACAGCGCCGCGGCCAGCACCAGCATCTCTCGCACGCACCCCTCGGTTTCGGACTGCAGAATCATGCGGCCCAGCCGCGGGTCGACGGGCAGCCGGGCAAGGCGGCGACCGAGCCCGGTGATCGCGCCCTGCCCGCCGAACGCGCCGAGTTCCTGCAGCAGCTGGACGCCGTCACGGATGCTGCGTCGGTCCGGCGGGTCGAGGAACGGGAATCTTTCGATGTCGCCGAGTTGCAGCGCCGCCATCTGCAGCAGCACGGCGGCAAGGTTCGTCCGCAGGATCTCGGGCTCGGTGTAGCGCGGCCGGGCCGCGAAGTCCTGTTCGGAGTACAGCCGGATGCACACGCCTGGCGCGACGCGGCCGCACCGGCCGGCCCGCTGCGCGGCGGAAGCTTGCGAGATGGGCTCGATCGGCAGACGCTGCACCTTCAGGCGGCGGCTGTAGCGCGAAATTCGGGCGTTGCCCGGGTCGATGACGTAGCGAATGCCCGGCACGGTCAGCGACGTCTCGGCGACGTTGGTCGCCAGCACGACGCGGCGCCCGGTATGCGGGGCGAAGACCTTTTGTTGCTCGGCGGTGGGCAGCCGGGCATACAGCGGAAGCACCTCGGTGTGGCGTGGACCGGCCGCCAAAAAGGTCAAAGCCTCTGCGGTGTCGCGGATCTCGCGCTCGCCCGAGAGGAAGACGAGGACGTCGCCGGGCGGCTCGGCCTCGAGTTCACCGATGGCGTCGACGATCGCCTCGATCTCGTCGCGGGTCTCGGTGCGGACGATCTCGTGGTCGGGATCGTCGGGATCGCCGGACCCCTCGCCGGAGCCGGAGGGCACGGCGACCTCCAGCGGCCGGTAGCGCACCTCGACCGGATACGTCCGCCCAGTCACCTCGATGATCGGCGCGCCCTCGAAATGCGCCGCGAAGCGCTGCGGCTCGATCGTCGCCGAGGTGACGATCACGTTCAGGTCGGGCCGGCGCGGCAGCAACTCGCGCAGGTAGCCGAGCAGGAAATCGATGTTCAGGCTGCGCTCGTGGGCCTCGTCGAGGATCAGGGTGTCGTAGCGCAACAGACGGCGGTCGCGCTGGATCTCGGCGAGCAGGATGCCGTCGGTCATCAGCTTGATCAGGGTGTGGTCGCTGACCCGGTCGGTGAACCGCACGGTGTAGCCGACGGTCTCGCCGAGCGGGCTGCCCAGCTCGTCGGCGATGCGCTGGGCGACGGTGCGCGCGGCCAGCCGGCGCGGCTGGGTGTGCCCGATCGTTCCGCGGATGCCACGGCCGGCCTCCAGGCAGATCTTGGGCAGCTGGGTGGTCTTCCCCGAGCCGGTCTCCCCGGCGATCACCACCACCTGATGCGCGCGGATCGCGTCGGCGATTTCCTGCCGCCGTTCGCTAACCGGCAGCTCGGGGTAGCTGATCGCCGGGACCGAGGCGCGCCGGGCCGCGACGATCGGCTGCGCGGCCGCGATCTCGTCGGCGAGCCGCCGCAGTTTGCCGGGCGGGGCGCCGCGGAGGCTCTTCAGGCGCCTGCCGAGGCGGGCGGCGTCGCGCAAGGTCAGGCCGTCGAGTTGGTTGCGCAACTGCGCTGCAGACGGTTCGGCCACTCCGCACAGAATAGGCACCTCCCCGGGCGGGGCCTCCACCCCCGGGGCGACCAGCGCGATTGGGTGCAGCCGATTTCGGGTATGACCCCGCGAGCGCATCGAATTGGATGTGGGCTTGTGCGGGGGACGTGATCGGCGATGGTCGGTTGGCTAGACGAGCTGCAGCGACGGAATCGAACCGTCGGCGTGATCATTGCCGTCATCTATAAATACAACGATGACCAGGGCGGCTACCTCGCCGCCCTCATCACCTACTACGCGTTGGTGTCCCTGTTTCCGCTCCTGTTGCTGCTGACCACCGCTTTGGGAGTGGTGCTGGCCGGGCGACCCGATCTGCAGGCGCAGGTGCTGCACAGCACGCTGAGCCAGTTCCCGGTCCTCGGCAGCCAGTTGCACCACCCAGAGGGGCTCAGCGGAGGCATGGTGGGCGTCATCGTGGGCCTGCTCGGAGCCCTCTACGGCGGTCTGGGTGTGGGACAGGCGCTGCAGAACGCGATGGATTCCATCTGGGCGGTGCCAAAGCACAAGCGGCCCAACCCCATTCGATCACGCCTGCGCAGCATGCTGTTGCTTTTGGTGCTGGGCTCGACGGCCATCGCGGCCACCGTGCTGGCCGCGGTCGGTCACGCTGCCGGCACCGTTGGCATTGCCGAATCCGTCGGACTCGCGCTCGCCGCCGTCGCGATCAACGCGCTGATCTGTTTGGTGGCTTTTCGCGTGACGACCGCGCGGTCGTTGACCTACCGGCAGGTGTTGCCCGGGGCGGTCGCCGCGGCCTTCATTTGGCAAATGCTGCAGTGGTTCGGGGCGGGCTATGTCGCGCACACCGTGAAGCGGGCCAGCGCCACCAACAGTGTGTTCGCACTGGTGTTGGGGGCGCTGGCCTTCCTGTTCCTCGCGTCCGTGGCGCTGGTGTTGTGCGCCGAGGTGAACGTCGTCTTGGTCGAAAAGCTGTACCCGCGCGCGCTGCTCAGCGCCTTCAGCGACGACGCGGACCTCACCGCCGCCGACCGCAGGACCTACACCAAGAAAGTCAAAGCCGAACGCGTCAAGGCCTTCGAGCGTGTCAGCGTGCGATTCGATGATGTCAGGCGGCTACCCGCGAAAGCCATTGGGCGCCTTAAGGTTTACGACGACACCAGGCGCTCCCGCACGCCATGAGGAACGCCCGCCCCCGGTTATGGGGAGGCCGTCGGGCCCGGCGCAATAGTCTGCAGTCATGAGCCTGGTTACCTATGAGCTGCAAGATCACGTCGCCACCATCACGCTGAATCGCCCGGAGGCGCGCAACGCCATCAATGGCGCGCTGCGCCAGGACCTCAACGCCGCCTGGGATCGCTTCCGCGACGACCTGGACGCCTGGGTCGGGGTCCTGACGGCCAACGGCAGCGTGTTCTGCGCCGGCGGCGACCTCAAGGACGGCGAAGGCTCCGTCGGCACGTTCGGCGGAACCTTCTGGGAGAAACCGACAATCAACTCGTTTGAATCCGGCATGGAACTCTTCAAGCCCACCATCGCCGCCGTGCACGGACCCTGCATCGGCTATGGGGTGACCGGAGTGTTGTTCTGTGACTTCGTCATCGCCAGCACCGAGGCCACGTTCTGTTTCCCGGAAGTCTCGATCGGGGTGCCCACCATCGTCGGGGCGATCCGGCTGCCGCAGCGGGTGGGCTGGGCCAACGCCATGGAACTGCTCTTGACCGGCAAGCCGATGAGCGCAGAACGGGCCAAAGAGGTCGGCCTGGTGTGGAAACTCGTCGAACCCGACCAACTGCAGGCCGAAGCGCAGGCCTGGGCCCGCACCCTCACCGAGGCGGCCCCGCTGGCCCAGCGGGCGACCAAAGAAGTCGCCTGGCGGACCGCGGACATGGGCTGGATCGAATCGGTGCGCTTCGGTGAGACGATGCGCAAGGTGGCCGGCGCCACCGAAGATGTGGCCGAGGGCATTCGGGCCTGGGCTGAGAAGCGCAAGCCGCAGTGGCGCGGTCGCTGAGACGTCACGGATGACGCAGAAACCGGCCGCCGCCACCGTCGTCGCCGGGCATGTGTCAGGATTCGGGGATGAATGCACGCAGACTTGCTCGCTTCGTTGGTATCTCGGTGGTGACGGCGTGGGCGCTGCTCAGTGCACCCATCGGCGCTCCTAGCGCCGCCGCCGATCCGTGCTCGGACGTCTCGGTGGTCTTCGCCCGGGGCACCCACCAGGAGCCCGGCCTCGGCAATATCGGGCAGGCGTTCGTCGACTCGCTCACGTCGCAGCTCGGCGGGCGGTCCGTCGACGTCTACGCCGTCAACTACCCGGCCAACGACGACTACCACAACAGCGCGAACGCCGGCGCCAACGACGCGGCCGCACACATTCAGGACACCGTGGCCGGCTGCCCGAACTCGCGGATCGTGCTCGGCGGGTACTCGCAGGGCTCGACGGTGATCGACCTCGCCACCAATTCGATGGACCCGTCGGTGGCCTCTCATGTCGCCGCCGTAGCCCTCTTCGGCGAGCCGTCCAGCGGCTTCTCCACCATGCTGTGGGGCGGTCAACCGCTCCCGACGATCAACCCGGCATACGGCGCCAAGGTCATCAGCCTGTGCGCCCCCGACGACCCGATCTGCTCCGGCGGCGGCAACATCATGGCGCACGTCTCCTACATCGACGCCGGGATGACCGCCCAGGCGGCGACGTTCGCGGTGGACAAGATCAACCAAGCCGCGCCGCGCGCCTGAGCCCCACGAGGCAATCGCCGGCCCCCACCCTTTGATGCCGCGCCGGGCGCGGTTGAAACCGCTCGATTCGGGGTAGGTCGGCTGCCAGCACCTGGAGAGGGAAGGCACCATGCGAGGAGCTGTCATCTACGGCGCCGGTGATGTCCGTTTCGAGGACATTCCGGATCCCGAGATCGTCGCCCCCACCGACGCGATCGTCCGCACCACCGCCACGTGCGTGTGCGGCTCGGATCTCTGGGATTACCGCGGCATCAATCCCGTTCCCGAGCCCAAGCCGTTCGGCCACGAGTACTGCGGCGTCGTCGAAGCCGTCGGCAGCGAGGTCACCTCGGTCACGCCCGGCCAGTTCGTCATCGGATCCTTCTTCGCTTCCGACGGCACGTGTCCGAACTGCCGCAACGGAATTCAGACCTCGTGTGTGCACGGGGTGCTGATGAGC
The DNA here is from genome assembly GCF_976985695.1 of Mycobacterium sp. NTMscope_MAC_269. Classification (NCBI taxonomy): domain Bacteria; kingdom Bacillati; phylum Actinomycetota; class Actinomycetes; order Mycobacteriales; family Mycobacteriaceae; genus Mycobacterium; species Mycobacterium sp. NTMscope_MAC_269. The sequence continues at coordinate 1,872,819 of NZ_OZ335668.1, read as the reverse complement.
GGTTGCCAGGCGGAGCTGGTGCGCATTCCGTGGGCCGACGGCAGCCTGGTCGCGCTCGCCGACCAACCCGACCACGAATCGATCCCGGACCTACTGACCCTGTCGGACGTGATGGGGACCGGGTGGTTCGCCGCCGAAGCGGCCAACGTCGCGCCGGGCATGACGGTGGCCGTCGTCGGTGACGGCGCGGTCGGCCTGTGCGCGGTGCTGGCCGCCCGCGAAAAGGGCGCCGGACGGATCATCGCGATGAGCCGCCACGAGCCCCGGCAAAAACTGGCGCGCGAGTTCGGCGCCACCGACATCGTCACCGAGCGCGGCGACGACGGTGTCGCCGTCATCAAGGAGATCACCGAAGGCGTCGGCGCCGACGCCGTCCTGGAGTGCGTCGGCACCGGCCAATCCATGCAACAAGCCATCAAATCCGCCCGCCCCGGCGCGTTCGTCGGGTTCGTGGGTGTCCCCCACGATGTCAGCATCACCGGCGAGCAACTCTTCAAGACCCAGGTTGGGCTCCGCGGCGGTCCCGCTCCGGTCCGGCACTTCCTGCCCGATCTGATCGACTCGGTGCTGGACGGACGCATCAATCCCGGCAAGGTGTTCGACCTGCACCTGCCGCTCGACGAAGTCGCCGAGGCCTACCGGGCCATGGACGAACGGCGCGCCATCAAGGCGTTCCTGCGGCCCTGACCGGGCCTCGCGGGCAGCCGACCACCATCGGCTACGGTCGACGGTATGTCCAAGGCCTCCGGTAACGACCTCATCGACGACGTCACCCCTGGCGACATCATCGCCGTCGACCGCGGCTCCGGTGCGCAGCCCTACAAAGTCGTGTTCAAAGATCCCACCGACGAGGGGTACCTCGTCACGCTGGAAAGCGACGGCGGGGAGACCTTCCAGCTCGACCTGGCCGCCGGCACCACGGTGGAGAGGTCCCTGGAGGCGAAGTGGGAATCCGCGCAAAGCCCCACACCGAACTCGGACAACTAAGGCCCCTATGGTCGGCGCAGATCTGGCGGCGGTTTGGTGAACGCGGCGGGTCGGACAAAATGCGTTGGCGTGCAGTCGATTCGGTTAGCGGCCCCCCTGTCGACGAGTTCCGCACGGGCGTTGCGGCCAACGAGTATCCGGGTGGCGACGCGACCGGACCGGCTAGCGGGTCGCGGCTTTCAACGACGCGTTCTGATTACGGCGGCCCCGTAGCGGGCATAGTCACATGCATGGTCGACGATGCAGCCCAGGCGCCACAGGAGAACCCGGAGAAGGACCAGTCGCAATGGGTGACCGGCGATGAGCCCATGACCGGTCCGCAGCGCAGCTACCTGAACACGCTGGCGCAAGAAGCAGGCGAAAAGATTCCCGAACACCTCACCAAGGCGCAGGCGTCCAGCCTCATCGACGATTTGCAGCGGCGCACCGGGCGGGGCGACTCATGACGATCGGGGCTGACGACGTTCGTCGATTGCTCGCCCGCCACGAACAGGACGCAGCACTGGTGGTGCTCGAGGGGCGCGCGGCGGTCGTCACGCCGGAAGAGCTGAACTCCGCCGAATATCGAGGCGCCCTGCAGGTCGCGACGCGCCAGGAATTGGTGCAGCGGATCGGGCGGGAAGAGTTATCCGATCGCGAGTTGGCTGAGCAGGCCGAAGAACTCGACACGGCGGTGCGCAATCTGGGTGGGTGACGCCACGGCTACAGCCCGACGCTGACGGGATCGCCCACGCGGATAACGCCTTTGGACAGCACCGAGAGGTAGGCTCCGGCGCAGGCTTGCGCCCCGTGACCTCCTGTGTTCAAACGGTTTTCGGCCGCCGGTATGCGAAGCGCTTGCGGAGCCCGCGGCAGCATCCCGTGTTCAAGGGTGGGAACCACGCACCGGGACGTGGCCGTCAGCACGCGCAACCGCGCTCCGCCGACAGTGATATCGCTTCCGACCCAGTCGTTTTCGGCGTACGGCGGGTAGTCCGGCGGCGTCGAGATCACCAGATTCGGTCGGTAGCGCAGCGCCTCCACGCCGATGTGCTCGAGGGTTGACGTCGTGATCGCGTGCAGTGGGGCTTCGTCGGTGAACGAGTCACCCGGGGTGGCCTGGGCGATCCGCAGGATGCGTCCGTCGACCTCGGCGTCGAGACCGAGTTCGAGCAGTTTCTCGGGGTCGGGTCGGACCAGGGTTGCCCCGTCGGGGCGCTGCGCCACCAGCCGGACCTGTCGTCCGGTCAATCGCGAGATCAGCTCGTCGACACCGGGATCGTCGAAGGCCACGTTCGTCCCGTCGGGCAGCCTGATGTTCACGCCCTGGGCACCCGCGTGGGCGGTGCACGTCAAGAGGTTGCGCCACAGGCGTGGATTCTTGGCGCTGGCGACATGGCCGGTTTCGCCGTCCAGGAGTGCGAGCCGCCGGTCGCCCTCGGCGCCGCGCTCGTCGACCGACAGAACGTCCAGCGTTTCGCCGAGCATCGACTTCACCGGGTAGCGAAGCAACGCCTCCACGCGCATCTGCACGGCACCGGCCGACGACTTCTCCATAGGAACCTTCACTCGAGGTTACTGCCCACTGTGCCCTAAACGGCAGGGCATTACCACTGATCAGAAGGGCGAGGCGCACCGATGGGTCAGCCGGGGAGCAGGCGCTTTTTCTGCTCTTCGAATTCCTGTTGCGTCAGGATTCCGGCGTCGCGCAGCGATGCCAGCTCGCGCAGCTCGGCGGCGATGCTCGTGATCGGTCCCCCCGGCGAAACCTGCGGGATCGTTGCCGACTCGTCCGCCTTGTCCTTCTTCTTGGGGTCGCGCGGGGCCTTGGCGGTCTCGGCCCGGCTTCGCTCCCGACCCAGGGCGCCACCGGTGCCTGCCATCGCGCGTCCGGCCATGCTCGCCACCGCCATCTCGCCGAACAGACTCCCGGCACCGCTGGGGGCGGCCGCGGCGGCGGCCTCCGCGGCGGCACCGACGCTGGTGGCCGGCAACGCCAAGGCGGCCGGCCGTATCGCCGGGGCGGCGGTCGTCCACCCGGGCGGCACCGACAAGCTGCCCACGGTGTTGGCCTCCCCCAGCCCGGCTGACGCCAATGTTCCGAATCCGCCGGCCGGATTCGTGATGACCGGGAACGGCGACGGCGGCACGGCGCCGGTCCCCGGAAACGACTGCACCCCCGCCCAGCCGCTGACGATGTCATCGGTGTGGAAACCAGTCAGGGCACCGGCGATGTCGTAGGGAAGGGCAATCGTAGCCGCGGGTGCGTCGACAAAAAACGTGACCAAGCTGCCCGGCGCGTCCAGGAAGATCGTGATGAGATCGGCCTCCAGGTCCAACGCGCTCAGCGCGGACGGGTCGACGGCGCTTAGATCCGGACTCACGGCAGCCCTGGTCAGCATGTTGGGCACCGCCGAAAGTGATTGCTGCGTAACGGCATTGCGTGTGCTCCCGGCGGCGGTGCCGGTGGCTTGGGCTACGGCTCCGGATTGATCGGCGCCGGAGTCGGTGGTCTGATCCGGCTCGACAAATGGCGTCAGCGTGGTCGCCGACGCCGTAGATCCCGCGTAGCCGAACATCGCCCCGGTATCACGCGCCCACATCTCCGCATACTCGGTCTCGGTCGTGGCGATCGCGGGCGTGTTCTGCCCGAGGAAGTTGGTCGCGACGAGGGACGCGAGCAGGGTGCGGTTGGCCGTGATGACCGGGGGCGGCACCGTCTCCGCAAAGGCCGTCTCGTAGGCGAAGGCCGCGGCCCGGGCCTTGGTGGCGGCTTCCTCGGCCTGGGCTCCGGTGGTCCGCATCCACTCCAGATAGGGGGCGATCGCCGCGGTCATGGCCGCAGCCGACGGGCCGACCCACGGACCGGAGGTGAGGGCGGTGACCTCCGTCTGGTACGAGTCCGCCGCCGACTGCAGCGCCGCGGCCAATTCGTCCCAGGCCATGGCGGCGGCCAGCATCGGTCCCGAGCCCGGACCGGCGTACATCCGCGCGGAGTTAATCTCCGGCGGTAGTACTGCGAAGTCCACGTTCTCCTCCGATCGCTTTCATGGCCGCGAGGGCGTCGACGGCTCCGGTGCGCGTCGTATGGGGGTAGCCAGCCGAACAGCAAACAAATCGCGACCCTTCGGGCAGTGCCGGTACCACGAAGGAAGGCGACCTAATGAGACCGTCCCCACTGCTGAGGGGTCGGTCTCACACGTTTGCAGGTGTGGCCCAACGTTAACGAATACAGCGAAATTGTTGCGATGGGTTAACGATAGGTTACCGGCACATGACACTCGAAACTGACAAGGGTTTGGCGCGTGCCGCGCAAATCGTTTTCAGCCCGCTCTCAGTGGGACCCGAGGCTTCCGCATCGATTCGGGTGCCGGGGCACCGCCCGGTGGCGATTAATGCGGTGGTCAAGCCGATCGGCGCACCGGCCGCGCGGTGGTGCAAAGCCGGTCGGTCGTGTAAAAGGTTCTGGTGCAGGAACCGCCGAATGGATCATTCGATGCGTTGATGCTGCGCGAAGCGCTCATCCGGCGGATGTATCGGCGCTCGTCGGCCGAGGGCCGGATCAGGGTGCCGGCCGTGCCCGGCCTGATCGACGAGTACGTGCAATTGTGCGGCAACGTCTGCGCCACGCTGGGCGTCTGGTACACCCCCGAACAGTCCGCCCAACTGCGCGCCGCACTGGACGTCGAGTTGGCGAAGGCGTTCAAGGCCTCTCCCCGATCCGATGTGGTCATCGCCTACCAGACCGCCTTCGGGTCAAGCGGTGTGAACTTCCGCGTCCAGGCCGACGCGCGGACCATCGAGGCCGACTACGAACAATGGGTCGCCGTGCGCCCGCCGCCGCTGTTCGGCACCGAGCCGGACGCGCGCGTGCTCGACCTCGCCGCGCAGGCCGCCGACCCCGCCGCCTGCCGGGTGCTCGACGTCGGCGCGGGGACCGGGCGCAACGCCCTGGCCCTGGCCCGCCGCGGCCATCCGGTCGACGCGGTGGAGATGACCCCGAAGTTCGCCGACGTCATGCGCGCCGAAGCGGACAGCGAAGCGCTGCGCGTGAACGTCATCCAAAGCGATGTGTTCACGGCGATGGAGGGGACGCACGCGGAATATCACCTGATGGTGCTCTCGGAGGTGGTGCCCGACTTCCGGACTCGGCACGAGCTGCGCGGCATGTTCGAACTCGCCGCCGATTGTCTGGCCCCCGGGGGGCGCCTGGTCTTCAACACCTTCCTGGCCCGCGACGGCTACGTGCCCGACGACGCGGCGGTGCAACTCGGCCAGCAGTGCAACAGCATGATCTTCACCCGCGACGAGGTAAGTGGCGCGGTGGCCGGGCTGGCGCTCGAACCCGTGGCCGACGACTCCGCCTACGACTACGAAAAAGCCCGGTTACCCGCCGACGCGTGGCCGCCCACGGCGTGGTTCGAGGGCTGGGCCACCGGCATCGACGTGTTCGACGTCGAGCGAGACGACTCCCCGATCGAGCTGCGCTGGCTCGTGTTCGAGAAGACCGGCTGAGCCTTGTCCGCTCGCTGACGTCTAGGCGGTCAGATCGCGCGTCGCCGGCCCTTCCAACAACGTGCCGTCGGGCGCGAAGCGCGACCCGTGCAGCGGACACTCCCACGCCTTGTCGGCGTCGTTCCAGTTCACGATCCCGCCGAGGTGTGGGCACACCGGTGAGACACGGTGCTCGACGCCGTCGACTCGGCAGCGGGCCTCCAGGTGCCACGGCGGACCGCTCACCACGCCGCCTTCCCCGTCGACGGGGCTGCGGCGGCCGATACGCGCAGCCGGGGTGATCCAGCCCTTGGTCAAGTTGAAGCCGACCTCGAGGTTGGCCTGCAGGGCCGTCGCCAAACCCGTCAGCTCGTGCGGACTCCAGCTGGCGAACGCGCGGGCCCAGTCCATCCGCCCGCCCAGCATCCGGCTCGACAGTGCCAGCGCCGCCGCGGCACCGTTCGTCATGCCCCATTTGTTGAAACCCGTTGCGACAAAGATGCTTTCGTTGTTCGGCAGAATGGGGCCAACATAGGGCAGATGGTCGATGGGCGTGTAGTCCTGCGCGGACCAAAAATGGGTTTGCTCGGCGCCCGGGTAATGCCTGCGCGTCCAGGACGCCAGCTCGCCCAACGCCTCGGACGGGCTCTTCTCGCGGCCCACGGTGTGGCCGGCTCCGCCCACGATCAGCCTCTGCCCGTCCGCGACCGGCGCGTAGCGCACCGACCGTGTCGGCGAGTCGGCGGTGATCATCATCGGTCGGGTGATGTTGCCGGGAACCTCGAAGGCCAGGCAGTAGGACCGGCTGGGCTTGACCCGCGCGAAGTAGCCGCCGCGATCCAGGATCGGGATGCCGGTGGCAAGCACCAGTTGCCCGGTCTGAAGCTCGACATCCTGCCCGGCAGGGTCGTTGACGTGCACGCGCACGCCCTTGCCGCGCGAGGAGACTCGTCGCACCCGGCTGTGCTCGACCAGCCGACCACCGCGGTTGAGCAGCTCGACGGCCAACGAGTCGAGGAAGGGCATCGGGTCGAACTGCGCCTGGTCGGCCAGCCGCACGCCGCCGTGATACTCGAACGGCACGTCGGCCTCGTCCTCCCACACCGCCGGCAGACCGGCCGTCTGACACGCCTTGAGTTCGGCCCGCGCCGACGGCACGCCCCGAGTCGACTGCGCGTAGGTGTAGGCATCCTCGCGCTGCACCGCCACCCCGTGCGCCTCGCAATGGCCCAGGATCCATTCCTGCCCCTCGCGATTACCGTCGACGTACGCGCGCGCCACCTCCCGGCCATGCCGCGGCAGCACCTTCGAGAGCTGGCTGCCTTGCAGCAGGCTGATTTTGGCGGTCGTGTTCCCCGTTGCGCAGGAACCCACCGTGCGGGCCTCGAGCACCAGCACGTCCTTGCCCGCGCGGGCCAGCAGAACCGCCGTCATCAGCCCGGTGATGCCGGCGCCCACGACGATGACATCGGCGGACGCGGGGCCCTGGTCAAGTGGGCTTGCCGCCCAAGGCCGTTCGGTACGGTCGGTCATCCACAAAGAAGTCACGGCTGTGCAGATACCCCAACCCGGCACGAGGAAACGCCGCGCGGCCTCACCCCTGCTTCAACCGGGCTTTCGCCTCCTTGAGTTCCTCGGCGGCCGCCCGGCTGGCTCCGGCGGCCCGGTCGTAGTCGTGTTCGGTGCGGCCGAGGTCGCGCTCGGCCGCCCGCAGCGCTCTGGCCGCCTCGTCGCGGCGCCGCCGGGCCTCGTCGCGCTGGGCTCCCCGTCCCGACAACCGCTCGTCGGCCTCGGCTTTGGCCGCTTCGGCGGCGGCGACGGCCGCGGTGAGCTTCTCGCTGCGCCGGCTACGGGATTTGTCCTGAGCCGGTTCGGGTGCCGCGTCACCGGAAGCGCCGAAACCCGACCACTGCTCGGGGCGGGTCAGCCGCCCCAGCCGCGCCCGCACCTGCGGGTCGGCGATCGCGGCTTGCAGTGTGCTGGTCAGATCCTCGCGCACGGACGCCGACGGCTGTTTCACCTCGGCGGCGTGCAGCGCGTCCCGAGTGAGCTCGTCGATGAGTTTGTGTTGCTCGGCCGACAACTCGCGGATGCGCGCGCCGTCCATCGCGGCGTGCGCGTCTCGCAACCGCTCACCGAGGTCCGCCAGACGCTCCCGGGTGTCCTTGTGCCGCAGGGCCAGCCGGTTGACGATCCACGCCGCCGTCGTCGGCTTGGTGGCCGCTGCAATGCGTTTGGCGGCCTCGTCGTCACCGCGTTTCCTGGCCGCGGCGGTCAACCTGGCGCGTTCCGCGGTGAACTCCTTGAGCGGCGCGCGATAGAGATCGTCGAGTTCCTCGTCGGCCATGAAGCCATGATCCCCCCGGGGGCCGGCCGAAGGCCCGAACCGTTGCGCCGAGCGTGTACTCACGGCGACTATTGACGAATTCTTCGCCACGAATGCACGTTCGGCGCAGGGCACCGCACGTTTACCGGGAGCGCGCCGCGGGTTATCAGGTGCACAACATGACAATCCGTTGGTCCCGCCGGCTCCTGCTGGCCGTGTTCGTTGTCGTCGGGGTGGTCGGCGCGATCCAGATCGCATCGCCGAATCATCATCCCCGGACCACCGCGACGCCGCCCGGCCCGGCGCAAGTGACGTTCACCCCCGGTCCCGACGCGCACGACGTCGACCCGGTCGCCCCGGTGATGGTCAAAGCCGAGGTGGGCACGCTGGCCGGCGTTGACATGGTCAATGAGTCCGGCACTTCGGTCCAGGGTGTCATGACCCCGGACAACCTGGTGTGGAAGCCCACCGTCCCGCTGGGCTACGGGCGCACCTACACGCTGACGGTCACCAGTCGCGGCACCAACGGCGTTGCGGCCAAACAGGTCTCGACGTTCACCACGCTGCGGCCCTCCAATCAGACCAAGGTGTCGTTCAAAACCACCGCGGAGGCGCCGCTGCGCGACGGCGGCACCTACGGCGTCGGAACGGTCATCGTCGCGCACTTCGACGAGCAGATCACCGACCGGGCCGCCGCCGAGCGACGCCTGGCGGTGACCACCACCCCTAAGGTCGAGGGCTCATGGTTCTGGGTCGACGGTCAAAACGCACACTGGCGCCCGGAGCGCTACTACGCCCCGGACACACAGATCACGGCCGAGGCGCAGATCTATGGAATCGCTTTGGGCGAAGGGTTATTCGGGCAGGACGACACCCGGGTCTCGTTCCGGATCGGTGACGCCCACGTCTCGATCGCCGATGATGCCACCAAACAGGTCAGCGTCTTCGACAACGGGGCGCTGGTGCGCACGATGCCCACCAGCATGGGGATGGGCGGCACCGAAGACGTCGGCGGGCGCAAGATCTCGCTGTGGACCCCGCCGGGTGTGTACACCGTGCTCGACAAGGGCAATCCGGTGGTGATGGACTCCTCGACCTTCGGGTTGCCCAAGAACTCCCGGCTCGGCTATCGCGAAACCATCAACTGGGCTACGAAGATCAGCAGCGACGGCATCTATCTGCATGAGCTCGATGCGACGGTGTGGGCCCAGGGGCACCGCGACACGTCCCACGGGTGCTTGAACCTCAACGCCGACAACGCGAAATGGTTCTACGACTTTTCGGTGCCCGGCGACGTGGTCGAGGTCCGCAACAGCGGCGGTCCGCCGCTGACGCTCGAGCAGAACGGCGACTGGACGCTCAACTGGGACCAATGGCGCGAAGGCAGTGCGCTCAAGCCCGCCTGACGTGGTGTGGCCGGAACATGACCCAGCCCATTCGTCACCCACAATTGTGCTCCACTTCACAAGAAACTCTTGACTCGTTCCAGATAAGTGCGTCATATTGGTGCGGTGTCATCGACGGCCGATTACGCGGACAGGTTGCGGATGGCCGATCTGCGGGTGACCCGTCCCCGGGTTGCCGTGCTGGAAGTCGTGGACGCCAACCCGCACGCCGACACCGAGACGATCTTCTCGGCGGTCCGCAGGGGCCTGCCCGATGTGTCCCGCCAAGCCGTATACGACGTCCTCAACGCGCTGACCACGGTCGGTCTGGTCCGGCGCATCCAGCCGTTGGGGATGGTCGCGCGCTACGAGTCGAGGGTCGGCGACAACCACCATCACGTCGTCTGCCGGACCTGCGGGATCATCGGCGACATCGACTGCGCCGTCGGCGAGGCCCCGTGCCTCACACCGTCGGACGACGACAACGTTCTTGATGGCTTCGTTCTCGACGAGGCCGAAGTCATCTACTGGGGCCTGTGCGCCGATTGCTCGACTGCAGGCTCCTAGATCGCAGCCCGATTCACCCACCTCGAAAGGAATGCTGTGTCATCTGATACATCCGGTAGCCGCCCACCCCAACCAGACACCGGGACGGCTAGCAAGAGCGAAAGCGAAAACCCAGCAATCCCTTCGCCGCAGCCGAAGGCCCACGCCCCGCTGACCAACCAGGACTGGTGGCCCGACCAGGTCGACGTCTCCAGGCTGCACCCGCACTCGCCGCAGTCCAACCCGCTCGGCGACGACTTCGACTACGCCACGGAGTTCGCCAAGCTCGACGTCGACGCGCTCAAGGCCGACATGATCTCGCTGATGACCACGTCGCAGGACTGGTGGCCCGCCGACTACGGCCACTACGGCGGCCTGTTCATCAGGATGAGCTGGCACGCCGCGGGCACCTACCGCATTCACGACGGCCGCGGCGGCGCCGGCCAGGGCATGCAGCGTTTTGCCCCGCTGAACAGCTGGCCGGACAACGCGAGCCTGGACAAGGCCCGCCGGCTGCTCTGGCCGATCAAGAAGAAGTACGGGAACAAGCTGTCCTGGGCGGACCTCATCACCCTCGCCGGCAACGTGGCCCTCGAGTCGATGGGGTTCAAGACCTTCGGCTTCGCCTTCGGGCGCGAGGACGTCTGGGAGCCCGAGGAGATCCTCTGGGGGGAAGAGGAAGAATGGCTGGGCACCGACAGGCGCTATTCGGGTAAGCGCGATCTCGCGCAGCCCTACGGCGCGACGACGATGGGCCTGATCTACGTCAATCCCGAAGGGCCGGAGGGCAAACCGGATCCGATCGCCGCGGCGATCGACATCCGCGAGACGTTCGGCCGGATGGCGATGAACGACGAGGAGACCGCGGCGCTCATCGTCGGGGGTCACAGCTTCGGCAAGACCCACGGCGCCGGCGACGCCGACCTGGTCGGCCCGGAGCCCGAGGCCGCGCCGATCGAACAGCAGGGGCTGGGCTGGAAGAGCTCGTATGCCAGCGGTTCTGGCAAGGACGCGATCACCAGCGGACTCGAGGTGGTCTGGACGCCCACCCCGACGAAGTGGGACAACAGCTTCCTGGAGACGCTGTACGGCTACGAATGGGAGCTGACCAAGAGCCCCGCCGGCGCGTGGCAGTTCACCGCCAAGGACGGCGCGGGTGCGGGCACGATCCCCGACCCGTTCGGCGGCGCGGGTCGCGCACCGACGATGCTGGTCACCGACATCTCGTTGCGCGAATCCCCGATCTACGCCGACATCACGCGCCGCTGGCTGGACCACCCCGAGGAGCTGGCCGACGCGTTCGCCAAGGCGTGGTACAAGTTGCTGCACCGCGACATGGGCCCGATCACCCGCTACCTGGGTCCGTGGGTCGCCGAGCCCCAGCTCTGGCAGGACCCGGTCCCCGCCGTCGACCACGAGCTCGTCGACGACAAGGACGTCGCGGCGCTGAAGAAGAAGGTGCTCGACTCCGGGCTGTCCATCCCGCAGCTGGTCAAAACGGCCTGGTCGGCGGCGGCGAGCTATCGCAACACCGACAAGCGCGGCGGGGCGAACGGCGGGCGGCTGCGCCTGCAACCCCAGCGCAATTGGGAGGCCAACGAGCCCTCCGAACTCGACAAGGTGCTGCCGGTGCTGGAAAAGATCCAGCAGGATTTCAACGCCTCGGCCTCCGGCGGCAAGAAGATCTCGCTGGCCGACCTGATTGTGCTGGCGGGCTCGGCGGCCGTCGAGAAGGCGGCCAAGGACGCCGGTTACGAGATCGCGGTGCACTTCGCGCCGGGCCGCACCGACGCCTCGCAGGAGAGCACCGACGTGGAGTCGTTCGCGGTGCTCGAACCGCGGGCCGACGGATTCCGCAACTACATCCGGCCGGGTGAGAAGGCGCCGCTCGAGCAGCTACTGATGGAGCGGGCGTACCTGCTCGGCGTGACCGGTCCGGAGTTGACCGTGCTCGTCGGGGGCCTGCGCGCCCTCGGTGCCAATCACGGCAGCAGCAAGCACGGGGTGTTCACCGACAAGCCGGGCGCGTTGACCAACGACTTCTTCGTCAACCTGCTCGACATGGGCACCGAGTGGAGGGCGTCGGAGACCGCGGAGAACGTCTACGAGGGACACGACCGGTCCTCCGGCGCGCTCAAGTGGACCGCCACCGCGAACGACCTTGTCTTCGGCTCCAACTCGGTGCTGCGTGGACTGGTCGAGGTCTACGCCCAGGATGACGCCCAGGGGAAGTTCGTGGAGGACTTCGTCGCGGCGTGGGTGAAGGTCATGAACAACGACCGGTTCGACCTCAAGTAGAACCCGGATAGCGAGCGACACCCCGCGGGCCCTCGGCTCGCGGGGTGTCGTCTTGGTGGGGCTAACCGTCGAGCGTCGGCCGTATGCACTGGATCGGGCCGCTTTTCGTGCATAGGACCCACGGTCGACGTGTGGACCGGCCTGAATCAGCGCGGATCAGGGAGGCTCAGCGGGCCAAATCCCATTGCCCGTAATCGGGCGCGAGGACGTCGTCGACGTCCACGTTGATCCCGCCGAGCAGCGGGCCCGGGTTCGACGGGCTGTTGACGACGGCCTGGTAGAGGACCGCCGCCGGTTCGCGCTCCCCGTGCGACCACGATCGCGTCTGCCACGCCCACCGGTGCCCGGGCGTGCTGGAGCTCCCGATGACGCCGTCGCGGATGGCCCACCCGCACGCCCTGGCATGCCCGTAGATGCCGGTGCGACCCGCGCCGAGCACCGAGTTGATCCCCCGAAACCAGTCGACGGCAACGCTATTCCAGGCGTTGTCGTCGATGTCGTCGTCGACGCTGAAGAAGATCGGCGCGGAGTCCGGTCCCCCGGCCGCGGCGTGCAGCCGCATCGCGGTCTGGGCGTCGGCGACGCCGCCGTCGTGCCCGCGGGTGCAGTCCGACGGGTCGGGCCACCCCGGCTTGCCGTACTGGAAATTGCTGACGATCTGCAGTCCCGCCGCGCGCAGCGAGTCGGCGTACTGGCGGGTGATGGGCTTGGCCTCGAAGTTCGCGCCCGGGCGCGACTCCGACACATAGTTGACCACGCCGCCGTATCCCGCGGCCTTGATCTCCTCCGGGGCGATCCGCTTCTCGGCGAAATCGATCAGCGTCAGACCCGCGGCCGCCGCTTTCGGCCCGTCGGCGATCGCGCCTGGCAGGCTGAGGATGGCCGGGGCCAACGCGTACTTCAGCACGTCGCGTCTGGAAACAGATCGCGGCGCGTGCCCCGCCGGTGCAGCCGAATCCCGCACCGCGCGATGGTAACAAAGCCCCCTCAGCCACTCATTGACGCCGGTCAGCACCCAGAACCCCCCGGCCGGAAAGCCGGCGGCCGCCCGCCAGTGGCATGATCTTTGCGTGTCGGACATCCCGGGGGCCGTCTGTGCGCGAGACGGTGGATTTCAGCCTCGTTGCGCTCGCTTAGGTGATCGAACTATAGTCTGGACACATGTCCAGTTTGCTGTCACGGAGTTCGGGAGCCCGTTGACAGCGATGGATTCGGCGCCCTTCCGCGGTCATTTTCCAGCACAGAAGAGTTGAGTATGCGAATTGCCCTGCTGTCCTACCGTAGTAAGACCCATTGCGGCGGACAGGGCGTCTACGTGCGCCATCTCAGCCACGGTCTGGTGGAGCTCGGTCACGACGTCGAGGTGTTTTCCGGGCAGCCATATCCCGACCTGCTCGACCCTCGCGTCCGGCTCACCGAAGTTCCGAGCCTTGATCTGTATCGGGAACCTGACCCGTTCCGGGTGCCGCGGCCGAGCGAAATTCGCGATTCCATCGACCTTTTGGAATTGCTGACCACGTGGACCGCGGGCTTTCCCGAGCCTCGGACGTTCACCATGCGGGCCGCGCGGTTATTGGCCGAGCGGGCAGCCGATTTCGACGTCGTACACGACAATCAGAGCCTGGGCACCGGACTGCTCAGCATCGCGGACGCGGGGCTGCCGGTGGTGGCCACCGTGCACCACCCGATCACCCGCGATCGGGTGCTGGACCTTGCTGCTGCGCGTTGGTGGCGAAAACCGTTGGTGCGCCGCTGGTATGGGTTCTTGGACATGCAGCAGGAGGTCGCCCGCCACATCCCCGACCTGTTGACGGTCTCGTCGTCGTCGGCCGCCGACATCGTCAGCGACTTCGGCGTCTCGCCGGACCAGTTGCATGTGGTGCCGCTCGGGGTGAACACCGAGCTGTTCAAACCGGGCTCCGGACCGCGGGAGCCGGGTCGCATCATCGCGATCGCCAGCGCCGACACCCCGCTGAAGGGCGTCCGCACGCTGCTGCACGCGGTCGCCAGGCTGCGCACCGTCCGGGATCTCGAATTGCGGCTCGTCGCGAAGGTCGAACCCAACGGGCCGACCCACAAACTCATCGCCGAGCTCGGCATCTCCGACATCGTGCACATCACCAGCGGGCTCTCCGATGCCGAGCTCGCGGCGTTGTTCGCGTCCGCGGAGGTGGCCTGCATCCCGTCGCTTTACGAGGGGTTCTCGTTGCCGGCGGTGGAAGCCATGGCCAGCGGCACGCCGATCGTCGCCAGCCGGGTGGGCGCGCTGCCGGAAGTCCTTGGGACGGACGGCGCTTGCGCCGAGCTGGTGCCGCCCGCGGACGTCGACGCCCTCACCCACGCGCTCGGTGAACTCCTGGATTCCCCGGAAAAGCGGCGCAGCCTCGGCAAGGCGGGACGAACACGCGCAGTCGACGTGTTCAGCTGGGAAGCCGTCGCCGCGCAGACCGTTCGGGTCTACGAGCGGGCGATCGCACGCACCGCGCGAGGCGAAGCGACATGCTGACCGTCGATTTCGACCGGCTGAGGATCGGCCCGTCGAGCAAGGTCATCGACGTGGGTTGCGGCGCCGGCCGGCACGCGTTCGAAGCGTATCGCCGTGGCGCCGACGTTGTCGCTTTCGACCGCGATGAAGACGAATTACGGTCTGTTGACACCATTTTGCGCGCGATGGCAGACAACGGCGAGGCGCCGGCCGAGGCGTCGGCGAAGGTGGTGGTCGGGGATGCGCTCAAGTTGCCCTACGCCGACCAGACCTTCGACTGTGTCATCGCCTCGGAGATCTTGGAACACATACCGCAAGACGACATCGCCATCGCCGAATTGATCAGGGTGCTCAAAGTCGGTGGCACGCTGGCAGTCAGCGTGCCCCGCTGGCTACCCGAACGGGTGTGTTGGTTGCTGTCCGACGAATACCACGCCAACGAGGGCGGCCACGTGCGCATCTACCGCGCCAATGAACTACGCGGCAAGATCCTCGGTGGCGGAATGGAATTGACGCACACTCATCACGCGCATGCGCTGCATTCGCCCTTCTGGTGGCTGAAATGCGCTGTGGGCGTCTCGAACACCGACCACCGGGCGGTGACCACCTACCACAAACTTCTGGTCTGGGATCTGATGCAGCGGCCCAAGATCACCCAGCTGGCGGAGTCGCTGCTCAATCCGCTGGTGGGTAAGAGCGTGGCGATGTACTTCGTCAAACCACAGGAGGCCGACAGCCAAGCGAGTCCGGGATATTCAGTTGCCTCGGTCTAACCCGCCCGCGGTCACGGGGGTGCTCACTGCCGAACAGTGCCGGCAGACCGCGCTGTCCATCGTTGCCGCACAGGAATCCTCGGGCGCCATCCCCTGGTTCGACGGCGGCCACACCGACCCGTGGGATCACGTGGAGTGCGCGATGGCGCTCACCACCGCCGGACTGCTGG
The DNA here is from genome assembly GCF_976985695.1 of Mycobacterium sp. NTMscope_MAC_269. Classification (NCBI taxonomy): domain Bacteria; kingdom Bacillati; phylum Actinomycetota; class Actinomycetes; order Mycobacteriales; family Mycobacteriaceae; genus Mycobacterium; species Mycobacterium sp. NTMscope_MAC_269. Next base: position 1,857,376 of record NZ_OZ335668.1, on the reverse strand, counting down.
ACCCGGCGCGGGCGGCCTTCGACTGGAGCCGCCGCACTCAGCGGCCCGACGGCTCCTGGCCCATCCAGTTTCGGGCGGGCGTGATCGAAGACGCCAACAGCGACAGCAACTTCTGCGCCTACATCGCCGCCGGTGTCTGGCACCACGTCCTGGTCACCGGCGACGAATCGTTCGCGGCAAAGATGTGGCCGGTCGTGCACAAGGCGATCGATTTCGTCATCGACATGCAGATCGGCAACGGTGAAATCGCCTGGGCGCGAAGCGAATCCGGGCTGTTGCCGGAAGCCCTGCTGACAGGGTGCTCCAGCGTGTATCACAGCATCCGCTGCGCGCTCGCGCTGGCGGCCTTCGTCGAGGACCCGCAGCCGGAGTGGGAACTCGCGGTGGGCCGGCTGGGCCACGCCATCACCGACCACCCGGAGGCGTTCACCGAAAAAGAGCGCTACTCGATGGACTGGTATTACCCCATTCTCGGCAGTGCCCTGCGGGGCCCGGCCGCGGCCGCGCGCATCCAGCAGCGCTGGGATGACTTCGTGGTCGACGGCCTGGGCATCCGATGCGTCGGCGATCGCCCCTGGGTGACCGGCGCCGAGACCTGCGAGCTGGTGATGGCGCTGGATGCCCTCGGCCGGCGCTCCGACGCTCACCGCCAATTCGCCGCGATGCAGCACCTTCGTGAGGGTGACGGATCCTATTGGACCGGCCTGGTTTTCGCGGACGGGAAACGCTGGCCCGAGGAGCGCACCACCTGGACAGGCGCCGCGATGATCCTGGCGGCCGACGCACTGTCGAACGCGACTCCCGGAGCGGGGATCTTCCGCGGCGACGCGCTGCCGATGGGCCTGCAGACCGACTTCGACTGCGAATGCGTCGCGACCGGCCCCGGCCGGTAACCCGAGACCGCCCGCTACACCGGCTCGCCGGGCCGGCCGCTGACACGTTCGAGCACCCGTAGCGATCCGGTGGCCGATACCTCCCGGAACTGCCCGGAATCGATTGCGCGACAATAGATGTTGTACGGCGGCCGTCCGCCGTCCTTGGGGTCGGGAAACACGTCGTGGATGACCAGCGCCCCGCCCGCGGCGACCCACTTGGCCCATCCGTCGAAGTCCTGGTTCGCGGCGTCCTGGCTGTGGCCGCCGTCGATGAACAGGAACTGCAGCGGCGTCCGCCATGCCCGCGCCACCAGCGGCGACTTGCCGACAATCGTGACGACGTGTTCGTCCAACTGGGCGGCGTCGAGGGTGCGACGAAACGTCGGCAGGGTGTCGAACAAGCCCGTGACCTCATCCACCAACGACGCGTCGTGGTATTCCCAGCCGGCCTGATGTTCCTCGGAGCCGTGGTGGTGGTCGATCGTGAAGACCACGCTGGCGGTCTGCTGCGCCGCCGCGCCCAGCAAAAGGGTGGATTTGCCGCAGTACGTGCCGATCTCGACGCCGGTACCACCGTCGAGATAGCGCAGCGCGGCGTCGTAGAGCGCGCGCCCTTCGTCGGGCGGCATGAAACCTTGTACCTGTTCGGCCAGTGCGAACAAGCGCTCGGGCGCACCCGTGGCGACGTGATCCATCAGGTGAACCTATCGCCTGGATCGACGCCGCCGTCAGCGTGGTCGATGTTCGCGCTGAGCGATCACACGAGGTCCGCGTGCCGGCCGGCCAGCGGACGCGGTGAGATCGCTTTACCATCATGGGCGTGCGCGCCTTGCCTCTCCGTAAATGCGGTGCCGCCGGCCTCGCCGCGGTCACCGCCGCGACCGCCCTGGTGCTGGCCGCCGCGGCCGTTCCGCCGTCGTCGCCGCTCGCGGCGCCCGTGGCCGCCGCCGCCTGTCCGCCGGTGCAGGTCGTGTTCGCCCGCGGCCGCAACGAATCGCCGGGGCCGGGCGTGCTGGGCAACGCGTTCATCAGCGCCCTGCGCTCCAAGGTCTCGAGGACCGTCGACGCCTATGCCGTGCGATACCCCGCCGACACCGAGGTCGCCCAGGGCGCCAACGACATGAGCCACCACATCCAGGACGTGGTCAACAACTGCCCGGACACCAGGCTGGTGCTGGGCGGCTACTCGCTGGGCGCGGCAGTGACCGACGTCGTGCTCGCGGCGCCCATCGGCGCGTTCGGTTTCGACAGCCCCCTGCCGCCGGGCGTCGATCAGCACATCGCCGCGGTCGCCTTGTTCGGCAACGGAAGCCAGTGGGTTGGGCCGATCACCAACTTCAATCCGACCTACAACGACCGGACCATCGAGCTGTGCCATGGCGCCGACCCGATCTGCAACCCCGCCGATCCGAACACCTGGAAACAGAACTGGCCGCAGCATCTTGCCGGCGCCTACATCGATGCGGGCATGGCCAATCAGGCCGCGGACTTCGTCGCGGGCAAGCTCTGACCGGTCGCGGTACGTTGGCGCCGCGCGCCCACGCCTAGCGCAGGTTGGTGGGGTTGAGGTCGTCGGGCATCTGCTGGCCGGCGTCCTCGTAGGCCTTCTTGATCGCGGCCATCGCCGGTGCACCGTAATCGCGCTTCTTCGCCACCACCGTGTCGTAGCTGGCCCGCAGCGGGTCCAAATGCCCACGGAACTCCGGGATCACGTAGCGTCCCATCAATTCGTAGCTGCGGAGCGTGGTCTCACGGTCGGCCCAATCGCCGGCCAGCACCAGGAAGCCGCCGAACCCGCCGGTGAGGTTCTGCAGCCGGTGCAACGCCTCGATCATGTCGTCGGGCGTGCCGACGATGGCGGCGTCCTCCTCGATCTCCTGTTCCAGGGTGTAGTCGTTCTTCAGCCCGGCGACCCGCTTGAAGTACCCGACGCGTTCGGCTTCGCGCCCCTCGCGCACCTCGGCCTTGGCCTGTTCCCGCGTGGGCGCCAGATGCGCGCGAATCACCAGGCGCCACTCCTCGCGCCGCAGTTGCTTGCCGCTGTCCGCGGCGGCCTTCTCCCCCAGTGCCCAGTGCGCCGCCAGATCCTTCTTCCCGCCGATCAGCCCGGCGCCTAGCGACAGCACACCGACCCCATGCGTGCCCGCCGCCGTCATGCCCGACGGCGAGGTGCTGGACGCGACGGCGATCGGCATCGAGCCGTTCACCGGAAGCAGTTGCAGCCGAGCCTCTTCCAACGTGAACCAGTCGCTGTGGTGCGTGACGGTCTCGCCGGCCAGCAGCCGAATGATCACGCCGAGCGCTTCGTTCATGCGCGGCCGCTGGGTCACCGGGTCGATGCCCATCATCGTCGCGTCGGAGATCAGCGCACCCGGACCCACGCCCAGCATGGCGCGGCCGTGGGTTAGGTAGTCGAGTTGCACGAACCGGTCGGCGACCATCATCGGGTGGTGGTACGGCAGGCTGACCACCCCGGAACCAAGCCGGATCCGCTGCGTCCGTTGTCCGGCGACCGCCAGGAACATCGCGGGATCGGCGATGTTCTCCCATGCGGCGGAGTGATGCTCGCCGACCCACGCCTCGTCGAATCCCCAGCGGTCGCACCACTCGATCAGCTCGAGGTCGCGCTCGTAGGTGGTCAGCGGGCTCTCACGCACCGGGTGGTAGGGCGCGATGAAGGTTCCGAATCTCAGCATGCCGTCCAGCTCCTATAATCTACGTCAACGTTCATGTTCAAGTTGTTCAGCAAGGGGGCGTCAGATGCTCGATCCCGCCGCATACCGCACCATCGATGTCGCGGTGGACAGCGCGACCGCCGTTGCGGTGCTGACGTTGAACCGGCCCGACAAGGCCAATGCCGTTGATGACGCAATGCATTCGGAGCTGTCCGTGGTCTTCGCGGCGGCCCAGGACGACGCCCGCGTGCGCGCCGTGGTGCTGACCGGGGCGGGCCGGACCTTTTCCGCCGGCGGCGACGAGTCCAGCGATCGCCAGTACGCGACCGCCTCGGGCCGCACCCCGATCGAGGAGGCGCGTCACATCGTCGACGACATCGTGGGGCTGACCAAGCCCCTGGTCGCCGCAGTTAACGGGCACGCGATCGGGCTGGGTGCGGTGCTCGCGACCCTGGCCGACGTCTCCTACATGGCCGAGTCGGCGAAGCTCGGCGATCTGCATGTCCACGCCGCGCTGCCGGCGGGCAACGGCGCCGCGGTGATCTGGCCGCTGCTCGTCGGGCTCAACCGCGCGAAACAATTGCTGATGACGGGCGAAATCCTCACCGCCGCAGAGGCCGAACGTCTCGGGCTGATCTCCCGCGTCGTCCCGCCGGCTGACGTAGGGCCGTCGGCCATGGCGATGGCGCAGCGGCTTGCGGCGCTGGCGCCCCAGGCCGTCCAGGGCACCAAGGCGGCGATGCATCGGCTGCTCGCAATGGCCTCCGGCGCGGTGCTGCCCTTCTCCCTCGCCCTCGAGGCGGCCGCCATGGAGCACGACGACTTTCGTGCGGCGATGGCGAAGTTGGGCCGCGGATGAGGCTTGCATCAGTAGGGACGCTAAAACGCCGTGCCATGTTTGTCAACGTCAACGTTCACGTTGATAATCGCGTTAATCCTCAGGTCAGCTTGCCTGATGGCGTATTTTTGACAGGGCGACAACTCGTCACATGAGGAGGCCGACGATTCCAGCCGCACGCCAGCAGAGCGACAACGCTCGGCGTCGCCATGAGCGACGCAATGCCGACCGCCGCGCGTCCAACGAGCGGTGGCAGACGATCCTCAAGGGCGCGACGGAGGTCTTCCTCCGCGAGGGCTTCGCCCGGGCGAGGCTTGAGGATGTCGCCGTCGAGGTGGGCATCAATCGCGCCTCGCTGTACTACTACGTGGGCACCAAAGAGGAGCTGCTCGTCGCGCTCATCGAACAGCCGGCCTACGAAATGACCCGGCACTGCCGCGAAGCGCTCGAGTCGGACGCCGCGCCGGACGAGAAGTTGCGCCGCGCGCTGGGTGCCTACATCAGCGACCTCGCCGCCTATCCCGAGCTCTTCCTGCTGTTCGGCGAATCCCAGCACATCGCAACCATTCCGGAGGCCCAGGGCATCGTCTCCAACGCTGACGCCTACGGCAAGACGCTGCTGGCGATCATCGAAGAGGGCGTCGCGGGCGAGGTGTTCCGCTCGGACCTGGACCCGCGGCTGGCGATGCTCGGCATTTTGGGCATGCACAACTGGATCCACCGTTGGTATGTGCCCGGGGGTCGCAATTCCCTGAGCGAGATCGGCGACGCCTTCGCCGCCATGGTGCTCTCCGGCCTGCGCCCCTGACCCCAGACTGTACGCAATCGCGCCGCGTAGCCCGTCGCGAGCTGCGTTGACGCGTGGACGGATCCTGGGATTGAATGCAATCTGCAGCGCTGCCCGACCGACCCGCCAACCGAGAGGAGTCGCAATGCCGCGTCTGGAGCCGATCCCCCGGGGCGAGGTCACCGACGAGTTCACCCTGAAGATGTACGACTTCATGTTCGGCGACCGAGATCCCGTGGCCGAACCGGGCACCGTCGGCGGCACCCCCGGCAACTGGTGGACGGTGATGGCGCAGTCCCCCGCCGCCCTTCGTCACGCCGTGCGCGGTTTCCGCCTGTACCGCGAAGAGGTGTCCATCCGCGCCGATCATCGTGAGCTGGGCCAGATCCGGGCGGGCTGGGTGGTCGGCAGCCAGTTCGTCTTCTCGCAACACTGCAAGGCGTGCCGGTCGGCGGGATTGTCCGAGGAGAAGATCGCGGCCATCCCGTCCTGGCAGACCGCCGACTGTTTCGACCAGACCGAGCGGCTGTTGCTGGCCTACACCGACTGCCTTGCGGGACACCATGGTCGGGTGCCGGAGCGGCTGATGGACCAGATGCGGGAGGTCTTCACCGACACCGAGATCCTCGAATTCACCTACACCACCACGATGTACGTGATGCACGCGATCATGTCCCGGGCGCTGCGGCTGGAATTCGACGACGTCGACGACCCAACCGTTGAGGTCGCCGACCCGGACGGCGGCGGTGTGCTCGACATCGGCGCCGCGACCTCTGGGCGTGACTGACATGGGCGAGATGGATGGCCGTTCGGAGCTGGCGTACCGGCTGATCAGGCGCGCCATCGCCGAAGGCGAGTTCGAGCCGGGCTCGCGGTTGGTCGAACAGCGCATCGGAGAGATGTTCGAGCTATCCCGCACGCCGGTGCGAGAGGCGTTGCGGGCCTTGGCCGCCGACGGCCTGGTCACCATCGAACGCAACCGCGGTGCCATCGTCGCGACGATGTCCGACACCGATATCCGCGACCAGTATGAGCTGCGGGCGCGACTGGAATCATTGGCGGCCGAGCGCGCGGCGACGCGGATGGGGGCTGACGGTGTCGCGGCCCTCGACGCCGCGATCGCCGAGTTCGACGCGGGTGTCGAACTGATGTCCGGCGGCTCGCCCGATGCCGGCTTGCGCCGTATCACCGCCGCCAACAGTGCCTTTCACCAGGCGATCGTCGTGGGCGCACAGCATCGGCGGCTGTCCGCGCTGCTGGAGCACGCCGTTGATATCCCCTTGGTGTATCAGGTGTTTCGGCATCAAACGCGACAGGAGCGTGAGCGGTCCAACCTGTTCCACCGCATGGTGCGCGACGCGATCGCGCACGGCGAATCACAGCGGGCCGGCGCATTGATGGCCGAGCACATCCTGCAGGGCCGCGATTCCCTGCTGGCGTTGCGGTCGCAACAGGGACGCGAGACCGAAACGCACGCTTCGTGACGGCCGGTGTCGGTGAGCGGTTCCGGTTGGACGGGCGCGTCGCCGTGGTCACCGGGGCAACGTCCGAACTCGGCGTGGCGATCGCGCGGGCGCTCGGAGCCGCGGGGGCGCGAATCGCATTGGCGGGCCGGCGTGTCGGCGATATCGAAACCAGGTGCGCCGCGCTGCGCGACGACGGCATCGACGCCACCGCCTTTCAGGTCGACGTGGCCGAACCCGAATCCTGCACGACCGCAACGAGCCAGGTGCTAGACCGGTTCGGCAGCGTGGACGTGCTGGTCAACAATGCCGGCGTGGGTACCGCTGCGCCGGCGACGCGCGAAGAGCCCGACCAGTTCCGGCGCACCATCGAGGTGAACCTCATGGGCGCATACTGGATGAGCCAGGCGTGCGGACGGTTGATGCGCCCCGGTTCGGCGGTGGTGATGATCAGCAGCATCCTGGGGCTGACGACGACATCGCTGCCGCAGGCCGGCTACGTGTCGAGCAAGGCGGGGCTGCTCGGCCTGACCCGGGATCTGGCCCGGCAGTGGACCGGCCGCAAGGGAATTCGAGTCAATGCCGTGGCGCCCGGCTTCCTGTCGACCGGCCTGACCAAACTCACCCCGGACGGCTTCAACGACGGATTCGTTGCGACCCGCGTGCCCGCGGCGAGGCTGGGCGAACCCGACGAGGTCGCCGCCGCGGTCCTGTTCCTGGCGAGCCCGGCCGCCTCATTCGTCAGCGGGGCCGTGTTGCCCGTTGACGGTGGCGCCCTGATCACCTGAGCGGCGCGCGAACAGCAGGCCGCGCAGGTGCTCGGTTACGGCGGGGTCGATCAGGTCGGGCTCGTAGAGCAGTTCCGGCGGGAAGTACAGCACGATTTCGTCGATGCCCACCTGCCGCCAACCGGCCACCCAGTCGTCGAACGCCTGCGTCGACGACCAGATGGGATCCGGGGTGGTCGCGGGATTGCCGGCCAGGAGCTGTCGGCGGATGGTCGAGGCGTCGCGGCCCGATTCGGCACAGAATTCGTCGAGGGCTGCCGACCGCCGTGCGGTGATCTGCATCAGCCGCTGCGACGACAACCCCCAGCCGCCGAACGAGCTCCAGATGTCGCCGAACCGGGCGACCAATCGCAGGCTCGAACGGTCGTGTGCGGCAACGCAGATCGGCGGCCGGGGCCGCTGCAGGGGTGCGGGCCGCAACCGCAGGCCGCGGGCTTGATAGTAGGCGCCGCAGTAGTCGACCGGATCGGCGCGCAGCAGCCCGTCGATCAATTCGACCGCCTCGGCGAACCGCGCCGCACGCTCGTCGCGCGACCAGGGGTCGGTGCCGACGAATTCGTGATCCGTGGGGGCGTAACCGGCGCCGAGTCCCAGTTGCAACCGCCCGCCCGACATGCATTCGATGGTGGCGGCCTGGCGGGCGAGCACCACCGGGTGCCGCAGGATGATGTTGGAGACCAGCGGGCCCAGCAAGATGCGCCGGGTGCAGTTGGCCAGGCCGGCCAGCGTGGTGAAGGCTTCGAACCAATTCGACCTGGGCGCTTGCGGATTGACGCCATGATCGTCGATCCACAGGCTACGAAAGCCCAACTCTTCTGCTCGTTCGCAGCGGTCCACCAGCGTGGCCCAGGCGGTATTGGGAAACAGCAGCGCCCCGAAGTCGATCACCGGCTTGCGTGCAGGGTTTCGTTCTCGGCGCGGCGACGAGCCTGGCGCTCTTCCAGGAATTGTTGTGTGGCACCGACGATCGCGTTGGTGATGTTGCCCATCAGGGTTTCGCGGTGGAAGATCGTCCAGTCGCGGCTGCGCTCGAGCGGTTCGAGGGAATCCTGGAACACCGGCATGACGTAGCGGCTGAACAGCTCGTAGGAACGCAGTGTGGCCTCGCGGTTGGCCCACTCGTGCGCCATCAGCAGGTAGGTGCCGAAGCCACCGGATTGTTTCTCGAGCCGGCGTAGCTGCTCGATCGCCATCTCGGGGGTGCCGATCACCCCCACGCCGGTCTCGTTGACCGCGGCCACGATGTCCTCGCCGGGATCGAAGTCGCCCAAAATCGGTATCGCCCCGACATTCTGGAAGTAGTCCACCCACTGCGCCAGGCCGATCTCGACCTCCTTGCGGGCCTGCTCCTCGGATTCGGCGATGTGCATCGGCCCGCACATCCGCCAGCCCTGGCGGCTCACCGTGGTCCCGTGCGCGGCGGCGGTTTCGGTTGCGGTGCGCCAATTGCGGGCCAGCGCGTCAAAGGCCTTCTTCTGGGTGGCCGCGATGGAGAGCAGTCCGATGCCGAACTTGCCCGCCGCCACCGGACCGGAGGGCGAGGCCGTCACCGCCACGCTGACCTCGATGTTGGGTTTGCTGTACGGGCGCAGCTGCAACCGGGCGTCGCGCAGGGTGAACCAGTCGGTCTCCCGGTTGACCGGCGCTTCGTCTCGCCACAGTTCCAGCACCGCGTCCAGGGACTCGAGCATCATGTCCCGCTGTCGCGTGGTCTCGATGCCCATCATGTATGCGTCGCCGGGCAGCGCGCCCGGGCCGACGCCGACGATCAAGCGTCCGCGCGTGAGGTGGTCGAGTTGCACCATGCGGTCGGCGAACATGAAGGGGTGGTGGTACGGCAGGGAGGCCACGCCGGTGCCGAGCCGGATCCGTTTGGTGCGGGCCGCGGCCGTCGCGATCATGAGGTCTGGCGCTCCGATGATTTCCGTTCCGCCGGAATGGTGTTCGCCGAACCAGGCCTCCTCGTAGCCGAGGTTGTCGACGGCCTCGACTAGTTGCAGGTCACGCTCGAAGGCGAGCGTCGGATTGTCGCCGACCATGTGGTACGGCGCGATGAAGACACCAAAGCGCATGAGGTGAATCTACGTCTACGTTCACGTTCATGCAAGGTGGTGCTTGTGCCTTTCGGCCGCGCGAGCGTAGTCACCGACGCGTTTCCCGAGAGGCGACGTCGGTGTTGCCCTCCGGCGGTCAGAGGTCCGCCGCGTGCCGCGCCAGGCGCTTGGCGCGTTCCATGTCGTAGTGCTTGCGCGTGACGAGGCGCTGCGCGAAAAGTCCGCCCCCGGACTGCACGTTGGTCACCAGATGCCAGCCGCCGTAGGAATCGGCCGTGGTGTCGCGGATGGCGTGGAACAGCTTGGCGCGGGCGTCCCCGGACACATCGGATGCACCGGTCAGATACTTGCGCAGCTGCGGGCCGACGTCCGGATTGTCCAGGTCCGCCATCGACGGCGTGGTGATCACCCCGCCCCCGGCGATGTCGTGCAGATGCCGGACCATCAGGTTGAAGTTCGCCGCGCCAAGGTATTTCGTTGCGTTCGTGTACAGGTCGTCCGGATAGTAGTAGCCCTCGGGTGTGGTGTGGGCGTTGCTGATCGCGGCCTCCATGCCTGCCCGCAAGTTGGTGGCGTGGATCATCATCTCGTCGATCTTCTCCCGGATGTGTGACACCCGGGCGGTCCCGTTGGCTTCGGCCATCAACTGGGCCAGGCCCACCATCTCGTCGGCCTGTTCCACCATCACCGCGGTGCCGCCGAGGCGCTCCCACAGGCCCAGGGAGTGCGCGAAGATCCCGGCCTGCGCCGCGACGCCGTCGAGGAACACGTGTTTGTGCGGGACGAACACGTCGTCGAAGATGACGAATCCGTCGGGCATGCTGCGCCGCGCGCTCACCGGGTAGTCGCGCTCGTCGCCGCCGCGGGCCTGGACGGTGCGGCTGATCACGTGCACCCCGGGGGCGTTCACCGGTACCGCGCACGCGATCGCGTAGTCCTCCTCCCCCGGCTTCATCGACTTGGTCGGCATCACCATCAGGTGATGGGCGAACGGTGCGGCGCTGATGTGCAGTTTGGCGCCCCGGATCACCACGCCGTCGTCGCGGCGCTCCACCACGCGCACGTACTGGTCGGCGTCGTCCTGCGCGGACGGCGCCTTCGATCGGTCGCCTTTGGAGTCGGTGATGCACTCGGCGATGCGGATGTCGTCCCGGCGGGCCTGTGCGACATAGGCATTGATGCGGGCGACGAACTCGGGGTGGGCATCGGCCAGTCGCGCCGCGGCCACCACGAGTGTCATCAACGACTGGTAGGTGACGTTGAGCAGCAGGTCCATGCTGGTGAGGATGGGTACCCTCTCGCGCAGCTCCGCCACGCTGCGCGGCGCTTCCACGAGCGGGTTCACCGCGTCGGCGTCCGGCCGGTAGTACTCGTCGTATCCGGCGGCCACCGCGTCCAGCGCCGGCGCCAGTAACGGATCGGTGTCCATGTCGGCGACCAGCTTGCCGTCCTGATAGATGCGCCGCCCGTCTCGTAGTGAGTTCTTGTACTGCTCGCCGGTCATCATGGTCGCTGCGTTCTCCTCTATCGACTGGTCCGCTGGTTGAACGGCTTGTCACGGTCGGGATCGGCCTCGCGGGGCAGCCCCAGCACCCGCTCGGCGATGATATTGCGCTGGATCTCCGAGGTGCCCCCCGCGATGCAGTACTTCTTCATCTCCAGGAAAGACCGTGTGCCGGCTGGCATTTCGGCGTCGGCCGCCCAGCCGATCGTCAGCTCGGGCCGCAGATCGATGCGGACGCGCCCCGCCCGCTCATGCAGGTCCGCGCTGACGAGTTTGCGAATGGAGTCGATGGCCCCGGGATTGCGGTCCGCGGCGACGCTGGCGCGGAAGCCGGCGCTTTGTAGCGCGCGCTCGTCGACGAGCATGTGCTGCAAACGATCCCGTATATCGGCGTCCTGCCATGCTCCGCTTGCCACCGCCTCGCCGATGAGCTCATCGGCGACTCCCGGGCCGACGACGGGCGGGCCGGTGAGGCTGTTGCGCTCCTGCATCAACGTGCTGATGCCGACCTTCCAGCCGTCGTTCAGCGGGCCGAGTCGCGCCGAATCCGGCACCACGACGTCGGTCAGGAAGACCTCGTTGAATTCCTCGTTGAATTCGGCATCGCCCGTCATCTGCCGCAGCGGACGCACCTCCACACCCGGGGTGCGCATGTCGAGCAGGAAGTAGGTGATGCCGGCGTGTTTGGGCAACGTCGGATCGGTGCGGGCCATCAGCAGCCCGAAGTCGGCGGTGTTGGCGAATGAACTCCAGATCTTCTGCCCGTTGACCAGCCAGCGGTCATCATCGAGCGGCACCGCCGAGGTCGACAACGACGCCAGGTCCGACCCGGCGCCGGGCTCGCTGAAGAGTTGACACCAGCGGTGTTCTCCGCGTGCCAGCGGGCGCAGGTAGGTATCGCGTTGCTCGTCGGTACCCCACTGCAAGATGGTCGGCCCGGCCAGCCACACCCCGACGAAATCCTTTTCGGGCCGGTCGACCCCGCGGCGGCGCAACTCCTCCACGGCGGCCCCGCCCTCGTCGCGCCCAAGGCCCCGGCCGCCGTATTCGGTCGGCCACGTCGGCGTGGCCCAGCCTGCGTCGCCGAGACGGCGATACCAGTCTCGGCGCAACGGTGAGTATTTCGCGCCGGGTGGCGGCGCCGCGTGATCCTCGACGATCTCGTCGGTCAGGTTGTCGGCCAGCCACCGGTTCAGGTCGTCGAGAGCCGGCGATCCGCCTTGCCTGACCGCCGATACGGATTCGGTTGCCGTCGAACGGTTTTCGGCTACCGCGCTGCCGAGCCGGTTACGTAGTGCTGACGGCGTCCCGAACAGGTACTGATTGGCCTTGGCGCGACGCAGGTACAGGTGCGCGACATGCTCCCACGTGTAGCCGATTCCGCCGTGCAGCTGGATCATCTCGGCCGCGTTTTGCACGGCGGCCTCTCCGCATGCGGCCGCGGCCACCGTGACGGCGAACTCCGCGTCGGCCGCGCCGTCGGCCAGCTGTCGGATCGCGTACCAGGCGCTGCCGGCGCACAATTCGGCGCGCACCGTGGCATCGGCGAGGCGGTGCTTGAGCGCTTGAAACGAACCGATCTGCCGGCCGAACTGCCGGCGATCCAGCAGGTACTGCTTGGTGAGCGCGACGCAGTGTTCGGCCAGCACGGCCTGCTCGGCGGCCAGCAGTGCCGTCGCCCGCAGGCGCACCCGGGCCAGGACCGACCCGGCCGCTCCCACCGCACCGACCCGGCGGCCCGTCGCCTGAACCAGCCGGAGGTTGGCGAGGCCGCGGGTGCCGTCCAGGGTGGAAAGTCGGTCCCGGTGCACGCCATCGGGCCCGGTCACCGCGTAAAGCGTTGGGCCGCCGTCCGTCTCCGCAGCGAGCAACACCACCTGAGCGTCGGCGCCATCGGGGACGTGGTGAAAGTCGCCGGTGATCGCCCAGGACCTCCCCCGCCGTTCGGCCCGGGCAGCGCCGTGGGCAAGCGTCGCGGTCAGCGCGCCGGCGGCCAGCCCGGGCAGCAGCTCCGTGCGGGCTGAGTCGTCTCCGGAGGCCAACAGCGCCTCGACGGCAAGGCAGGCTGTGGGCAGAAACGGTACGGCCGCCAGCTCCCGCGCGAGTTCTTCGCAGACGATGACCTGCTCGGCCAGGCCGGCGCCACTGCCGCCGTAGTGCTCGGGAACGGCGATGCCGAGCAATCCCAGGTCGGCCAGCGCTGCCCACCCGGCTTGCCGCGCCGACGCCGGATCGGCGTGTCGCATCTGGTCCAGGGGAAGGTGTTTGGCGACGAGTTTGCGCACCATGTCGCGGAGGTCGTCGAGTTCGGAGGCGGACGACAGCGCATCGAGCGAGACGGCCATTTTGTATACAGTAGAGCCGATTTGACAGGTGTCAATGACCATTCACCAGTCGTCAACGGTTGCATGCCCTTTGTTGTATGCAATCCGGCCGAGCGGCGCCGCCTGGGATCGGCGTCGAGCGGCGGCCCCGGTGACGGCGGTGCCCAGCCCCGCGGTAGCGGCGCTCATCGGCGTCGAAGGCGCGGTTCCGGCCGCCGGGGCTTATACGCTGCCGATGGCACAGTCTTTCGGCATACGGATTCAAACCGATCGCGAGGGTAAGGCCACCGGCCGCCGGGCAAAACGCCAAAGGCGTCGCGCGGCGATTCGAAAAGAAAATTAGGCCGGGGTGTTAGTGCTCGAGTAGGCCCGGAAATTGCGGATCAGCGGAACCACTTCATTGCCCGAGGCCGCGGCGCGCTGACGGGCGCGAAACGCCGGGTGGCGACGCATCGCTTCGCTCCGTTCGCGTTCACGGCGTTGGGCGGCGGCCCATACCGGATGGGATTGAAGGAAGATAACCGTGCCTTCTTGGGTATTCGCCACGATCGTCACTCCTCTCAGACCACCCGCAAAAGCTAGGACAGTGGTTATCGGATCGTGATTCCAGAATGCCCGCCGAATCCTGAGACCAAACCATTCGCCAAGGTGAGAATTGGCCATGAATTCCTAAACCCTTGTCCGTATGCCACTGTTGTGCCGCCACCCGTGCTGGGCCGACCGCGATCCGAACCATAGCGGCAGGGTCCGACAATTCCCGTTTAACGTCGCGCACGGTCGGCTGCTAGGGTCCCTTGCTTATGCCGGAGATCGATCGCCGCCGCATGATTTTGACGACCGGGATCGGCGTGCTGGCGGCCGCGCTGCCGGCCCCGAAAACCTGGGCCTCCCCGGCCGGACGGGACGCGCCCGCCGGGCGGATACCGGCGCCTGCCGCGCCCAGCGGCCAGTCCGGGACCTACATTTTCGCCGACGAATTCGACGGCCCGGCCGGTTCGGCACCCGACGCGACCAAATGGGCGGTGGCCAAGGCCCGCGAGACGATCAAGGACCCGACCTATTGGGAGCGACCCGAGAACATCGGCCAGTACCGCGATGATCGCCGGAACGTTTTCCTCGACGGGAAGTCCAACCTGGTCCTGCGCGCCGCCAAGGACGGGCCCACCTACTACAGCGGCAAGGTTCAGAGCCTGTGGCGCGGCGGCGTCGGCCACACCTGGGAAGCCCGGATCAAGCTCAACTGCCTGACCGCCGGCGCCTGGCCCGCCTACTGGCTCGGCAATGACGATCAGGGCGAGATCGACGTCATGGAGTGGTACGGCAACGGCAAGTGGCCGTCGGCCACCACCGTGCACGCCAAGGCCAACGGCGGCGAATGGAAGACGCACAACATCGCCGTGGACAGCGCCTGGCATACCTGGCGCACGCAGTGGGACGAGGCGGGCATCCGGTTCTGGAAGGACTACACCGACGGCGCCGCGCCCTACTTCGACGTGCCGGCGAGCTCGCTGCCGGACTGGCCGTTCAACGGTGCGGGCTACACGGTCTATCCGGTCTTCAACCTGGCAGTGGCCGGATCGGGCGGCGAAGATCCGGGCCCCGGCACCTACCCCGCCGACATGCTCATCGACTGGATCCGCGTCTGGTAGACGGGCGCGCTCAGTGCGTCAGCAGGGCGGTCGCGCTCCAGGCCCTGCCACCCGGGTGGCGCGGATCTGGCTGCGGCAGCCACGCAAGCGGGCGCATCACCAGCGGCAGGCGATGCATCCGGTGAGCGGCCAGATACAGCGCCTCTACGTTGGCGGTGCGCCAGCCGAGACTTTCGAAATAGGCCAGCCCGTTCTCGGGTGCGAACTTGAACGGCGCGTTCTGCAACATGCCCGCCATTTTCTTGTTCATCATCTTCTTCAAACCGGGCCCGGCGAAGTCGAGCATCCACCAGTGGACCTCGGGCCGCTTGATCGCCGCGGAAAGGGCGGTCACGTCAGCGTCGTTCAGATACATCAACAGGCCCTCGGTCAGCACCAGCGCTTTCGTCGCCCCGTCGAGCGCCTCGTTCAGGAAGGCGTCCCGGGCCTGCGGGTCGGCGAGGTCGACGGCGGCCCGCGTCAAGGGGCAGCGCGGTACCTGCTCGGCCAGTGCCTCCGTCTTTTCGGCGAGGAGCTTCGGCAGATCCGCCTCGACCCAGACGAAGTCGGGCGGTAGGTCCAACCGATACGGCCGGGTGTCCAACCCGGCGGCCAGGTTCAGCACCCGGTCGCATCCGTTGGCGATCGCGTCGGCGATCGCGTCGTCGATGATCTTGGTCCGCGCGACCAGCCACCAGCCGTTGCGGGTCGTGCGGGGCACGTTGTCGACGATCGCGCGCCCGTGCTCACCGGCGAGCAGTCCGGCGAGCGGATCGCTGAACAACGCGTCGGGACGGGCCGATTCGGTTGCCCGGTGCAACGCCGTCCACCGGGCCGTATCGGAAACATGGGTAATCGCGTGCGCGGCGCCTGACATAGGTGCGTTATAGCAGCTTCGTCGCCGCCCGACGGACGGGCCCTCCCCCGCAGCTTTCGCGCGAGAGTGCGACTGTCGACGGTCTCTCTCGGGAAACGTGTCGGCAGTTGCACTCTCGCGCGTCGGGCTAGCCCGCGCCGCGTGATTACCCCGATGGTTCTAGAGCTGCGCCCAGACCGACTTCGTCTTGAGGTAGATCTCCAGGCCCTCTTTGCCGAACTCGTGGCCCCAGCCGGACTGCTTGTAGCCGCCGAATGGCACATCGTGGTCGAAGACCAACTGGCAGTTGACCTGAACGCTGCCGGCCTGCAGCCGCCTCATGATCCGGTGCGCCCGACCGAGGTTCTCCGTCCATGCGGTGGCCGCCAGGCCGTAGGTGGTGTCGTTGGCCAGGGCCACGGCCTCGTCTTCGTCGTCGAACGGCAGGATGGTGACCACCGGCCCGAAGATCTCCTGCTGGTAGAGCCGCATGCCCGGGTCGACGTTGGTGAGCACCGTCGGGTGGACGAAGTAACCCTTACGGTCCAGGCGGTGGCCGCCGGTGACCACTTCCACGCCGTCGTTCTTGCCCTCGTCGATGAACCCCATGACCCGGTTCAGCTGCTTCTGGCTGATCAGCGGGCCACTGACGCAGCCCTCCTCGCTGGGGGCGCCCAGCTTGAACGAATTCGCCATCATGGCAATGCCTTCCACGACCCGGTCGTAGACGCCGCGCTGGGCGAAGATACGCGACCCGCACACGCAGCCCTGGCCGGAGTGCACGAAGATGCCCAGCGACGCCATCATGATGGCGTTGTCCAGGTTGGCGTCGTCGAAGATCAGCACCGGCGACTTGCCGCCGAGTTCGAGTGTGACCTTCTTCAGGTTGTCCGCCGAGGCACGCACGATCTCCTTGCCGACCTCGGTCGAGCCGGTGAAGGCGACCTTCTGGACGTCGGGGTGCGCGGTGATCGCGGCGCCCGCGGTGTGCCCGTAACCGGTGAGCAGGTTGACGACGCCCTCGGGCACACCGGCCTCGTGGATGAGCCTGTCCAACAACAGCGCCGACAGCGGCGTCTCCTCGGCGGGCTTGACGAGCAGGCTGCCGCCCGCGGCCAGGGCGGGCGCGAGCTTGGCGCTGGCGTTGAAGATCGGGCCGTTCCACGGGAAGATCAGGCCCACCACGCTGTACGGCTCTTTGAGCGTGTAGGCGTGCATGTTGACGTAGTTGTCGGTCGCGATGCCGTCGGTCTTCACGTCGTAGGCGACGCCGTTGATCTTCGAACACCAACCGGCGTAGTAGCGGAAGAACTCCGAACAGGTGGACATCTGTAACTGGGCCTGCATCAAGGGCATTCCCGTGTTCAGGGAGTCGAGTTGGGCGAACTCTTCGGCATGTTCGTCAATCAAATCCCCGATCCGCCACAGGATCTTGGCCCGCTCGCGGCCGGGAAGATCGGACCAGACACCCGACTCGAACGTCTGCTTCGCCCGCGCGGCGGCGTCGTTGACCGCTTCCTGGCCGCAGTCGGTGAACTCGGTGATCGCCTCTTCGGTCGCGGGATCGATGACCGTGATGACGTCACCCGTTCCCGGGCGCTTTCGAATGTCGTCCAGTACCGCCTGCACAGTCATCTGATCCCTTTCCGTCTGGCCAGTCGTCGCGCCCAGCGCCGAATGCGCTCAGTGCTGAGCACTTGCTTAGCATTCTGCACACGGCTGGTCAAGCGGCCGGTGGCGGGCCGCCGAACCTCGCGTTGTCGGCGACTACTTCACGGGATCGCCGCGACGGGTCGGCGCTGGGCGCAGCTAGGCCACCAGTTCGGGGTGAAACTTGGCCGCCATGCGACGAATTCCCTCCTGCCAGTCGACCGTGGTGCCGCCGATGAGCTCGTGCATCCGGTCGATGGTGGTGGGATTGCCGCGTAGCGCTTGTTCGCTCGCCTCGAAGATCGGCTCCTTGCCGACCAGTGAGCCGAGGTAGTCACACCACTCCTGCAGGCTCACGGTCTGGTCGCCACACCAGTTGACCGTGGTCGCCGGGACCGACGCGACCTCCAGCAGCTTGGGGATGGTGGCGATGATGTCGTCCTCGTGAATCGGGTTGTAGCGGGCGGGTTCACCGGGCGGGACCGGAATCGGGATGCCGGCCAGCATCATCTCCATGTGGTAGAACGGCCACCCCCCGTTGTCGCCATAGGGGACGTTGAGGCGGGCGATCGTGGTGGGCAGTCCGATCACCCGCGCCACCGAACGGGCGACCACCTCCCCGGCGATTTTGGAGATGGAATAGGTGGGGAACAGCGGCTTGTGGTTGTCCCCCAGGGCGGAGCGCTCGCTGCGCGGGTCGTCGCCGGGTGGGTCGTAGACGGCGGCCGACGAACAATGCAGGAAGGCCTTGGCCTCGCGGCAGTGGGCCATGAGCAGGCCGACCGACTCCGCGTTGGCCGCCAGGTCTTTGTCCCAACTGCCGCTCTTGGCCACCGCCAGGTTGAGGACGTAATCGAAATCCTTTGGCAGACCGGTGAAGTCGCCGGACGCCAAATTCACCGTCTCGCATCGGATTCCGGCCGCCTCGAGGCTTTGCCGGCCGCCGGAGTCGGTGAAGCGGGCGATTCCCCACACTTCGTTGTCGGTCGCGAGCGCCCGGGCGATCGGGGTCGCGATTTGACCGGTCGGGCCGGTGATCAGGATCTTGTTGCCGCGCATGGGCGCAATGCTAGCGAGCAGCCGATCGGCCGTCAGTGGATCCGTCAACGTTCGCCGGCGCGGGATGGCGGCGAATCACAACCCGGGCTGGTCGTCGATGATGCGCAGCCATATCTGCGCGACGTCGATGGCCACCTTCTCACTGATGAAGGCGTGCTGGGTTCCGGTGTAGATGTCGCGGAACGCGCGCTCGAGCCGGCTGCCCTCCCGGATCGAGCTGGTCCCGGCGACCAGGTGCGCCCACTCGGCGCAGGCTCGGGCGGTGTCGGTGGCGTAGACGGCGGCCACCCGCATGTCCGCACGCAGGCCCGCTGTCAGTTCCTCCCCCGACGCCACCGCGGCCTCGGCGGTGGTGAACGCGTCGAGCACCAGCAGCCGGGCCGCGCGCCAGGCCGCGCGGTGGTGCGCCAGCCCCTTCTGGAAGGTCGGGCGGCTGGCCAGCGACGCCATGTCGCTCATCCGGAACTTCGTCGCGGCCAGCTCTTGCACGTCGTCGAGCATGCTCTTGGCCACCCCCAGCGCCCACGACGCGTGTCCGGCGGCGGTGACGGGCATCAACCCCATCCGGGTGGCCGGCGACGTGCCGCGCTGCGGCCGCCGCGTGAACAGTTCGAACGTGCGGCCGGAGGGGACGAACACCTCGGCGGCGCTGTAGTCGTAGGAACCGGTTCCCTTGAGTCCTTGGACGAACCAGCCGTCGTTGAAGCTGATCTCGGAGCGGGGAATGATGGCGACGCGCATCTCGGGGAAACCCTCACTGATCCAGCGCATCTCGCCGTTGTCGGTCGGCAGGAATCCGGCCGCGACGTATTGCGAGTGCCCGACCCCCGAACCGAAGTTCCACGCCCCGGTGATTACGTAACCGCCGTCGACGGCGGCGCCCTGTCCGTTGGGAAAGAACTGGCCGCCCATGGTGACCCGGTTGTCGTTGGCGGTGAACACCTCGGCGAAGCCCTCGTCCGGCAGGTACGCCGCGGCAGCGAAGGACGACGGCAGGTTGGCGATCCCCACCCAGCCGAATGAGCCGTCCTGCCAGGCCATTTCGATCCAGGTCTCGATCATCTCGGTGAACGACGGCTCGACACCGTCCGCGGCGACCGGGTTGAACGCGGACATCAGCCCGCTGGCCCACATCTCATCGACGATCGCCGGGGTCAAGGTGCGCAGGCGTTCGGATTCGGCGGCCTGGTCAGCCACCAGCTCGCGCATGCCGCGCGCCAGCGCGACAACCCGGTCTTCGGTGTCGGCGATCGAGGTCATCGGCCCACTCCCATCATCGTGCGAGCGTCAGCGGAAGCGCTGATACCCGGTGACCGTACCAACCGCCACCGCGTCAGGGACGAGCCGGACCTGCGTGAAGGCGTTCACGCGTCGCCTCCAGCGAATCGATTGTCGGAAAGGTGTACTCCATCCACCAGGTTGCGCCGGCCTCCGCGCACGCGGTCACCGTCGCATGGTCCGCTGCGTGTGCGGTCTGGCCGAAGCGGACTATGTCGAACGTCGAATCGTGCTCTCGGCGCAGTGTTTTCACGGCGCGCACCATGTTGTGCAGGTCTGCCGGCTCGACCTCCAGGCCGTACCGGTCGGCGCAGATCATTCCATCCCAACGCGCGGCGCGGGCCAGCGGTTTGGTGGCGGCCAGTGTGGCCGCCGTCCACACCGGAACCCGCGGGCGCTGGACGGGCGGCGCGAATCCCTCGGTCTTGACAGTGAAATTCGGGCCGGAGTGGTCGACGGGTTTTCCGCTCCACAATGCCGCGAGGACGTCGAGGCCTTCGTCGAGCTTGGCGGCGCGCTGTTTGGCATCGCCGTCATCACCGAACGCCGAGTAGTCCGGAAGTGCGGCGTATCCGGCTCCGGCGCCGAGGATCACCCGACCGTGCGAAAGCTGGTCCAGTGTGCTGACTTCGCGGGCAAGTTTTGCGATGTGCCGCCGCGGTATCGGCGTGACCAGCGTGCCTATCCGAATGCGATCGGTGGCCAACGCCATTGCGGCCAACCCGATCCACGGATCCACGGTCGGCTCGATGACTTGCAGATGATCCCAGATGAAGATGCCATCCCAGCCGGCACTCTCGGCTTCTCGCGCGAGTTCAGCCAGCACGTTCGCGTCGCCGCAACAGCCGAAATTGGGAATATAGAAACCCGCCAGCATCGCGTCAGTTTCACCTTCTCGTCGGTTCGCCCCCGGGCAATGCTAACGGGGCGAACCGAAGAACTCGCGACATTGCGAACGCGGCCCTGGAGCCAGGGCCGTCCCCTACCGTGTATTCGTGCGCTGGATCGTCGACGGCATGAATGTGATCGGCAGCCGTCCCGATGGTTGGTGGAAGGACCGCAACGGCGCGATGGTCGCATTGGTGGAAAGGCTGAATCGATGGGCCTCGAGTCAAGGAGAAAAGGTGACAGTGGTTTTTGAACGACCGCCGTCGACGGCCATCGCGTCGCCGGTGGTCGAGATTGCGCACGCGCCCAGGGCGGCCGCGAATTCGGCCGACGACGAGATCGTCCGGCTGGTGGCGGCCGACGCTGCGCCGCACGACATTCGCGTGGTGACGTCCGACCGTGCGCTGACCGAACGGGTGCGAAGCCTGGGCGCGTCCGTCCACCGGTCGGAAAGCTTTCGCGACCTCGTCGATCCTCGCGACCGATGACCACCGGCGACCCGGCCCCCGCGACCAATCGGGTCTGCGCGCTCGCGCGCATCGACATCCCGATCATGCAGGCGCCGATGACCTACATCGCCGGGGCCCGGCTGGCCGCGGCGGTGTCCAACGCCGGTGCGCTGGGAATCATCGAGACCACCTCGGATCAGGGCCGAGCCGACCTGCACCGCGTGCGCGACCTGACCGACGGCGCCGTGGGCGCCAACATCGCGCTGCTGTTCAATCGCGATCCCGCCATGCTGGATTTGCTTGTCGCCAATGACATCCGGTTCGTGACCACCTCGGCCGGCGACCCCTCGCTGTTCACCGGTCGGCTGCACGACGCGGGCATCACGGTCTTCCACGTGGTGGGCACCTTGGCCGCGGCGCGCAAGGCGGTCGACGCCGGGGTGGACGGGCTCGTGGTCGAAGGCGTGGAGGGCGGTGGGTTCAAGAACCGCTTCGGTGCCTCCACCATGGTGCTGCTGCCGTTGGTGGCGGCCCACGTCGACGTCCCGATCGTGGCCGCCGGCGGGATCTGCGACGCCCGATCGATGGCGGCCGCTTTCGTCCTGGGCGCCGAGGCGGTGCAGATGGGCACGCGGCTACTGGCCTCGGCGGACTCCCCCGTGCACGGCAACCTCAAGCAAGCGGTCGTCGACGCCGACGAGACGGGTACGGTCCTGCTCCCCCTCGACGGCAAACGAATGATGCGCGTCATCCGCACGCCCGCCGCCGAGCGGCTGGACGCCGCGACGTCGGCCGGCGAGGGCGCCGCGGCGCTGCAACGCGTGCAGCGGCTCTACTTCGACGGCGACCTGGACGCCAGCGTCGCCAACACCGGCCAGGTGGCCGGCCGCATCCACGACCTGCCGCCGGCCGCCGTCATCATCGAGCAGATGTGGAAAGGGTGCCGAGAGGCGCTGGCCGCCACCGCCGACCGCCTCGGGACGGTCGGCGAGGGCGCCTAGCGTTCCGGAAGGTCAGCCGGCCGCGGACAGCGCAGCGTCGTAGTTGGGCTCCTGCGCGATCTCGGGCACCAGTTCGGTGTAGGCGACGTTGCCGTCGGCGCCGATCACCACGATGGCCCGCGCGAGCAGCCCGGCCATCGGGCCGTCGCTGAGGGTGACGCCGTAGTCCTCGCCGAAGCTGTCCCGGAAGGCGGAGCCGGTCTTGACGTTCTCGATGCCCTCGGCGCCACAGAATCGCGCCTGGGCGAACGGCAGATCCTTCGAGACGTTCACCACGGTCGCCCCGGCCCCGGCGGCGCGCTCGTTGAAGGTCCGCACGCTGGTCGCGCACACCGGCGTGTCGATTGACGGAAAGATGTTGAGCACCACGGGCTTACCGGCGAACTGCTCACTGCTGACCGCGGCCAGATCGCCGCCGACCAGACTGAAGCCCGGGGCTTTGGATCCGACGGCAGGCAGCTCGCCGACTGTGTTGATCGGGTTTCCACGCAACGTTATTTGTGCCATGCGCACAGTCTGCCAACACCGCCCCGGGCGCCCGGGGGCAGGGTGCGTGCAGGTCCCCGTGTCCTGATTCGTGGGGTACATGGCGTAGACGACACACCCCGATGTGTCGAACACTGGGTTCATGCCTCGCAAGGTGGTGATCGCCGGGTATCCCGGCGTGCAGGCGCTCGATGTGATCGGGCCGCACGACGTGTTCACGACCGCATCGCTGTTGACGGGCGGCAGCTACGACGTCGCGGTGGCCTCGGTCGACGGGCAACCGGTGTCGACGGTCACCGGGCTGGCCTTCGTCGCGACGCCGTTGCCAGATCCGGGCGAGCGGATCGACACGGTCGTGCTGCCCGGCGGCGCCGGCGTCGACACGGCGCGCGCCGACGCCGAGCTCGTCGCATGGGTCAAGGCCGTCGCCGGACATGTCCGGCGCATGGTGACGGTCTGCACGGGCGCGTTCCTGGCCGCCGAGGCGGGCCTGCTGGACGGGCAGCGCGTGACCACGCACTGGGCCTTCGCCGAACGCCTGGCGAGCGAGTTCCCCGCCATCGAAGTCGACGCCGACCCGATCTTCGTCCGCACCTCGGACACCGTATGGACCGCCGCGGGGGTCACGGCGGGCATCGACCTCGCGCTCGCGCTGGTCGAGGAGGACCACGGCACCGAGGTCGCCCAGACGGTGGCGCGTTGGCTCGTGCTGTATCTACGCCGCCCCGGTGGGCAGACGCAGTTCGCGGCGCCGGTATGGATGCCCCGGGCCAGGCGCGACTCGATCCGCGAGGTGCAGGAAACGATCGAGGCCGAGCCGGGCGGCCCACACACCGTCGACGAGTTGGCCCGCCGGGCCGCGATGAGCCCGCGGCACTTCACGCGGGTGTTCACCGCCGAAATCGGCGAGGCTCCCGGCCAGTACGTCGAGCGCATCCGCACCGAGGCCGCGCGCCGCCAGTTGGAGGAGAGCGACGACACCGTCGTCGCGATCGCCGCCCGGTGCGGCTTCGGTACCGCGGAGACCATGCGCCGCAATTTCCTTCGCCGCGTGGGTATTTCGCCTGACCAGTACCGCAAGGCGTTCGCTTGAAGGAAAAAGGAAGGATGTCTCAGATGACCCAAATCGCCATCGTGGCCTATCCCGGATTCACCGCGCTGGACATGATCGGCCCCTATGAGGTGTTGCGCAACCTGCCGGGCGCCGAGGTGCGGTTCGTCTGGCACGACGCCGGGCCGATCACCGCCGACTCCGGCGTGCTCGTCATCGGCGCCACGCACTCACTGGCCGAAACACCTTCTCCCGACGTGATTCTCGTCCCGGGCGGCCCGTCGACCCCGGTTCATGCCCGCGACGACGCGCTGCTCGACTGGTTGCGTCGCGCGCACCGCAGTGCGAGCTGGACAGCGTCGGTGTGTTCGGGCTCGGTGATCCTGGCGGCCGCGGGCCTGCTGGAAGGGCGGCGGGCGACGTCGCACTGGCTGACGATTCCCGCGCTGAAGGCGTTCGGTGCGGTCCCGGTGGCCGACGAACGGATCGTGCATCAAGACGACATCGTCACCAGCGCGGGCGTGTCCGCCGGACTCGACCTCGCGTTGTGGCTGGCCGGGCAGATCGGCGGCGAAAACCGCGCCAGGGCAATTCAACTCGCACTCGAATACGACCCGCAGCCACCATTCGACTCGGGCCACATGTCGAAGGCGTCGGCGGCCACGAAGGCCGCGGCGACCGCGCTGCTGTCCAAGGACAGTGTGAAGCCGGCCAACGTCAAGGCCACGACCCTGCTGGCCTGGGACCAGGCGCTGGGCAAGGTGCGGTCACGCCGGCGCAGGCGGTCGAATACCAACGCCGAGTGTGCGATTCACGACTCGACACGCCGGTGATGCGTCGCACACCGCACGCTCGGCGATAGGGCGCTAGGCGTTGGGCTGCAGGATCTCGGTCGTGGCGAGCTGCCCGCCGGCCTGCATCCAGGCCGCGACGACACGGGGCGCGTCACGGTCGGGGTTGTAGATGTCCTCCTCGCTGGAGAACAGGCCGTCGCCGGCGTAGACCAGCCGGGTCCAGTTGGGGAACCAAAACGGTTCGCCGTCCGGATCGGTGGGGTGGTCCAGCAGGTTCTTGATCATGACGACGACTGCGTCGTTGTCCTCGTCGTGGGCGATCCAGTCGTTGGGAAAGCGCATGTGCGGAAACGGCGCCATCACCGCGACAATCCAGTCCCGGACCGCCTCGCGGCCGTGGAAGACCCCGTAGTGATGCTCGGTGTAGACGACGTCTTCGGTGAACAGATCCGCGAACGGGCGCCAGTCGCCCGACGCGCTGCACCCCTCGACGACCTTGGTGTAGTTCTCGACGGCCCTGTCGATTTCCGCCCTGGTGAATTTGCCCATGGCGGACACATTAGAACGTGTTTCGGTTTTAGGTTGCCGGTTGCGAATAGGGTTATCGAATGAACGTGTGCGACCTGTTCGACTTGCGCGGCAAGCGCGCGTTGGTGACCGGGGCGTCCAGCGGCATCGGCAAGAAGGTGGCCCAGGCGTATCTGCAAGCCGGTGCCGATGTGGCCATTGCGGCGCGGAATTTCGAAGCCCTGCAACGCATCGCCGGCGAGCTGGGCGCGGACGGGGACGGCAGGCTGGTGCCGATCCGTTGTGACGTGACGCAACCGGACCAGGTGGCCGCCATGGTGGACCGGGTGGTCGCGGAGTTGGGTGGCATCGACATCGCCGTGTGCAACGCCGGCATCATCGCCGTCATCCCGATGCTGGAGATGTCGCCGGAAGACTTCCAGCGCATCCAGGACACCAACGTGACCGGAGTCTTCCTCACCGCCCAGGCGGCCGCCCGGGCGATGGTCCGGCAGGGACGAGGCGGCGCCATCATCACCACGGCCTCGATGTCGGGCCACATCATCAACGTCCCGCAGCAGGTTGGCCACTACTGCGCCTCCAAGGCGGCCGTCATCCACCTGACCAAGGCGATGGCCGTCGAATTCGCGCCCCACCAGATCCGGGTCAACAGCGTCAGCCCCGGCTACATCCTCACCGAACTCGTCGAGCCGCTCGAGGAGTATCACCGCCGGTGGGAGCCCAAGATTCCGCTCGGCCGCATCGGCCGGCCCGAGGAACTCACCGGCGTCTACCTGTATCTGGCCAGCGAGGCGTCCAGCTACATGACCGGTTCGGACCTGGTGATCGACGGCGGATACAGCTGCCCGTAGCGTGCATCACCGCTCGAGCTCGCCGGAGATCCCGCGCTCGATGTTGGCCTGGGTGCCCGACGGCAGCACCAGCAGGCCGTCGAGTTCGTGCCGGGCCACCTCGTAGGCGCGCTGGCGTTCCTGCGCGGCCGCCGCGGGGTCGCCCGCCACCCGCAGCAGGCTCTGCGCGCGCGCGATCCGTTGTTGGTCCGCGCGGGAAAAGTCGTTGCGGCGTCGGCGCATCGCTTCGGCCTCCGCGGCGTTGAACGCGGTCGCGTAATCCTCGACGGCGGCCATGTATTGCGCGGCGGCTTCGCGATCGTCGAGGAGATCTTCGGCCTTGCCGGGCCGCAGGAAGTCGGCGCGGAGTTTGGCCTTGTGGAACGCGACCGTCAGCGCATCGCGCATGTCGGTCATGACCGGAAAGTCCAGCAGCTTGGCGACGTCGAGTTCGTACTCGAGCCAGCGGTCGTCGGTGCGTGCGTGCTCGTCGAGGACGCGCCGGATGGCACGCCACTGGGCCGCGTGATTGTTCGCGGCGCCGGTGGACGCGTCGGGTAGTGGCGTTCGATCGGCTTCCGGCGGATGCTCGTCGGCGCGCCGCCGGTAAGCGCCGAACGCGCGCACCGCGGCCACGATCGCACCGGTCAGCGGCAAGATGACGATCAGCAGCTCCGCCAACCGGAATAGCAAGCCCACACGGCCAGGATGCCATCAGGGCGGCGGCCGCCGCCGCGTGTGGGGGTTATGGACGAATCCCGGCCAATCCCCGTACCCGGGACCCACACTCGGCGCCACGAGAGGGCGCCCGGCCACGTCAGTGGGCGCCCAGGCCGCCGCCGAGGTATTCGGCGCGGCATGCCCGACGGGCCAGCTTGCCGCTGGTTGTCCGCGGGATGGCTCCGGCCGGCAGCAGGCGCACGTCCGAGACGGTCAGACCGTGTCGCTGCGAGACCGCGTCCTGGATCGCCGCGATCGCCGGCGCGGGGTCCTGACGGCTGGTGCCGGCGGCACGTTCGGCGACGACGATGAGCCGGTCGGCGCCCGGGTTCTTTTCGGCCGGTACGGCAAACGCCGTCACGTATCCGCGCCGAACCAGCGGGGACGCCTCCGCGACGGTCGCCTCGATGTCGTGCGGATAGTGGTTGCGGCCGTCGATCGTGACAAGGTCCGCCGTCCGTCCCGTCACGTAGAGCTCCCCGTCGAGGTACACGCCCAGATCGCCGGTGCGCAGCCACGGGCGTTGGAGATCGGCGCCGCCGGCATGGCTGCCCTCGGCGAGTCGCGATCGCAGCTCGGCGCCGAAGGCCCGCCGGGTTGCCTCGGGCAGTCCCCAGTATCCGCGGCCAATGTTGTTGCCCTGCAACCAGATTTCGCCCACCTCG
Organism: Mycobacterium sp. NTMscope_MAC_269; assembly: GCF_976985695.1. NCBI lineage: Bacteria > Bacillati > Actinomycetota > Actinomycetes > Mycobacteriales > Mycobacteriaceae > Mycobacterium > Mycobacterium sp. NTMscope_MAC_269. Next base: position 1,830,185 of record NZ_OZ335668.1, on the reverse strand, counting down.
CCATCCGGCAATTCGGCTGCGCTGCCGGGGTCGACGATCACGGCCCATTCGCTGCGTGCCACCTGTCCGCATGACACCTGAGCGACGGCGTTGGGAGCGTCCGCGGGAACGCGCACCGCACGCCCGGCGCCCAGCTGTTCGCGGTCGAAGTACACCGCCGTCGCTTCGGCCGCCGGCGCGATGGTCGCGACGAGCAGCGTTCCCTCGGCGATGCCGTAGGACGGTTTGAACGCGGTGCGGGGCAACCCGTATGGCGCGAACGCCTTGTTGAAGGTCCTGATCGCGTCGATGCTGACCGGCTCGGAGCCGATGATCATCACGACGTTGCGAAGATCGATGTCCTCGCCGTCGACGGGCAGGCCGCGCTGGGCCGCCCACTCGTAGGCGAAGTTCGGCGCCGCGGTGACGACGTTGCCCTGTCGCGAGCCGTCGGACATCGCCTGGATCCACCGCAGCGGCCGACGGACGAACGCGGCCGGAGACATCAGTGTGGAATGCCCGCCGTAGACGGCCGGAAAGCCGATCATCGACAACCCCATGTCGTGGTAGAGCGGTAACCAGCTGACGCCGTGGGTGTTTCGGTCCAGCAGGTCGATCGACAGGATCATCTGCACCAGGTTGGTGCCGACCGCGCGGTGGGTGATCTCGACGCCGACCGGCGGCCGGGTAGAGCCCGAGGTGTACTGCAGGTGCGACACATCGTTCATGCCGAGCTCGGTCGCCACGAACGAGTCCCCCGCGGAGTCGGGAATCTGGTCGATGGCAATCACCTGCGGCCGGCCCAGGTGTGGGTGGGCGGCTAAGAATTTCTCGACCGCGCCTTGCGCGGCCGTGGTCGTGAGCAGGACGGTCGGCGTCGAGTCGCGCAACGCGGTATCCAGGCGCTCGGCATGCCCGGGCAGCTCCGGGGCGAACAGGGGGACCGCGATGGTTCCTGCCTTGATCGCCGCGTAGAAGCCAGCGACGTAGTCGATGCCCTGCGGGGCGACGACCGCTACGCGCTCGCCGCGGCCCGCGAGGCGTTGGATGCGCGCGCCGATGGCTTCCAGCCGGACACCGAACTGAGTCCAAGTCACCTCCTCGGCATTGCCGTCCCCCGGGCCGCTGTAGTCGAGGTAGCGATAGGCGACGGCGTCGCCGACGTTGGCGATGTTGCGGTCGATGAGAGTGATCAGGTTGACGCCGGGTGGCAGCGCGATAGCGCCGTCGGCGTCCAGGCAGTCCTCGATTCGGAGCAGGCCGGGGACACCGGCGTCGGGTCGGGAACCGTGATCCATGAGCGCAAGTCTAGGCAAGCCGCCCATGGGCTCCGGTTCCCGCGAGGCGGGCAAACGCCAAGCGCGGCGGCCGCATTCGTGCAGGGAGGTCAGCCCTCGCGGCCGCATTGCGCGCGGGCACCGGGCGGGCGGATCAACCCGATCCGTCCGGCGCGCGGCGTGGGCGGTAGCCTACCGGCGAGCGGTGTCGAGGGCCATCGAGGGCCATCAAGGGGCGCAGCGTTTGCTATCACCAGGAGTTGCCATGTCGGGCCGGAAATTCTTTTTCGAAATCACGCGTACCAGCAGCGCGCCCGCCGCGACGCTGTTTCGGCTCGTCGCTGACGGCGCCAACTGGTCGCAGTGGGCCAAGCCGATCGTTTTCCGCTCGAGTTGGGCCCGCCAAGGCGATCCCGCCCCGGGTGGGGTCGGGGCTATCCGCAAGGTCGGCATGTGGCCCGTCTTCGTACAGGAGGAGACCGTCGCGTACGAGCCGGACCGCCGCCACGCCTACAAGCTGGTCGGACCGCCGACCCCGGCCCAGGACTACGCCGGCGAGGTGACCTTCACGCCGAACGCGGCCGGCGGCACGGACATCCGCTGGACCGGCTCATTCACCGAAGGCGTTCGCGGAACGGGGCCGGTGATGCGCGCCGCCATGGGCGGGGCGGTGCGATTCTTCGCCGGCCGGCTGGTGACGGCGGCCGAACGCGAGTCGAACGCCGGGCGCTGACCCCGCCGAAATGCGCGGTCCGCGAAGGACACTCGCGACGGTTCGGCCTGTGAGCCGTTACTTGGACTCGACCTCGTCCTGATATTTCTTGGTCATGTGCGCCACGGCGTCGAGCTGCGACTGCGCCAGGCTCTCCCGGGCTTGTCCGGCGCGCGCCGCGGCGTCCAGCGTCGGCTGGGCCTGCCCCTGAAAGTGGGGCATCACTTCGGCGGCGAACAATTCGGCGGATCGCCTGGTGGCGGCGGGGTTCGCCCACTCGTGACCCATCTGCAGCATGCAGCCGAACCCGCCGGACTGATCCCACAGCCGCTGCACTTGCTCGCGCGCCCGCTCGGGCGTGCCGATCACGCCGGCCCCGTTGTCGTTGATGACGTCGATCATCTCGTGGAGCTGTTCTCCCGGCATCGTCATCTGCGGGAACGCGGCGACCTTCTGGAAGTACCGGAACCACGGCTCGATGCCGAACTTGACCTCTTCGCGGGCCTGTTTCTCGGTCTCGGCGAGGTGGAACAGGCCGACCAGGCTCCAGTTCTTGCGGTCGACCTGCGCGCCGAAGGTCGCCGCGCGTTCCTCGACGATGTCCCAGTGATACGAGAGCGCGTTGAAGCCTTCGACGGTCAGCGTCGCCCCGATGGACAGCAGCCCGATCCCATGCTTGCCGGCCAGCCGAGCCCCCGTCGGCGACGCGACGGCGGCGACCGACAGCGGGATACCGCCGTCGGAATACGGGGCCAGCTGCAACCTGGCATCGAACAGCTGGTGGGTCGCCGTCTTGGCGCTCACCGTCTCCCCCGCCAACAGCCGCACGACGATGTCGAGGTTCGTTTCCAGCAGCTCGCGCGTGTCGGTCGGGGTGAGCCCGATCATGGACGAGTCGCTGGGCAGCGAGCCCGGCCCCACGCCGCCGATGACGCGGCCGTGGGTGAGATGGTCCAGCAGCATCAGCCGGTCCGCGACCCACAGCGGATTGTGGTACGACAGCGAAATCACTCCGGTGCCGAACCGGATTCGCTTCGCGCGCTCGGCGGCCGCGGCGATGAAGATCTCGGGCGAACTGATGATTTCGCTTCCGGCCGAGTGGTGTTCGCCCATCCAGACTTCATCGAAGCCGAGCGCGTCGAGGTGCTCGATGAATTCGAGATCGCGTTGCAGAGCCAACGTCGGATTGGTGCCCGCGCGGTGGAAGGGGGCGATGAAATATCCAAACCTGAGCTTGCCCATGGGATCCCTTTGCAGTCGAGTCCCCCGAACCATAGCTCAAAGGGCGCTGCAGGAAGCCGGAAGAAAAAACCGAAAAGGTTTCAGCCGGTGGGGCCAGGTAACCATGGCCCCACCGGCTAGGGAAACAAGTCTGGGACTTCGAACTAGAACAGGCTCAACGAGAGTGGCTGATCACGGGTAGCCGCCGCAGACGTTGCCGACGCAGCCGCCGCCACCGCCCGGGCCACCGCCGCCACCGCCGACGCCGGGGATACTGCCGCCGCCGCCACCAGGGCCGCCGCCGCCGGTCGGACCGCCGGGCACGCTGCCGCCGCCGCCACCGGGGCCACCGCCGCCGGTCGGACCGCCGGGCACGTTGCCGCCGCCGCCGCCGCCGGGGCCACCGCCGCCGGTCGGGCCACCGCCGCCCTCACCGGGTGCCGTGGAGGGCGCGACGCTCGAAGACGGTGTGGTCGTCGGGGTGGTCGTGCTGCTCGGGCCTTCTTTATGGCCGCCGCCGCAGCCGACCGCCAATACGAGCATGGCCGCGCCGCCGAACAGGGCGACCGTTGTCCTCGGTCCAGATCCCATCAGATCCCCCAATCTCCACTTGCGCCACATCGCGGCGCCCACTGTTTCTTACCCCGGGCCGCGGGCGCGCAAACTACTTCCGGCGCCGAGATTGCGATCAAGACGAGGGCCGCCCCGCAGGTGCGCCGCGGCCGTGGGGGGAAGTGGTCGTCGGGCGATCCATCGGCGGAGCCGCAGCGGCACAAGGGAATCTGGCCAACACGGGGATCGTGACCATCGAGGTTTTTGAAGCCGATGGCCCATCTCGGGCCTATGGACCATCGGCGAAACAAATCGTATCTGTGTGCGGGCCTCGCCGTATGCCAAATGACTTACTCGTAAATTAGAAAATTTCTTATATTCACTAAGTAGACCTTCTCCGGAACCCGCCTGGGCGGCCGCGCAAGGCTGTGACCAGGGCCGCAGCCGAAATTGCGGCTATCCCTCCTTGGTGATCAGCTTGCGCAGCGCCACGCGATCGGGCTTCAGCAGTTCGGCGATGCGGGGCTGGTTGACCTCCGCGACGATGATCTCGCCGACCTCCTGGTAGACCTCGCTGAAGATGCCGTGGGATTTCATCTTCGAGGTCTGATAGAGGTTGTCCTCGGTCGGCGTCACATAGATCACCCCGTCGGCCTTGAAGCGGTGCACCAGCCAAAGGTGGATCAAGGTCATCAGCCGCTTCTGCCGGAGCTTTTCCGCGAAGGTGTTCTGGTCGCGCACTTGAAGAATGCTGCGGCCATGCCGGTCCTTGATCGGATCGACGACCACGTTGGCCAGCTGTTCGTCGTCGTTGCCGTAGATGCCGAGTTCGAGCACATCCGAACCGGCCCGGCGAGGCCGCAGTTGCACCCGCAGTTTCTCGCCGAGGTCGTAATTTTCGCTCCACATCGCCAGCCACTCCTCGAGCAGCTTCTTGGGCACCTCGGTCTGCACCAGGTGCTGGTGCTGGGTCGAGCCCTCGCCCATCGACTTGGTGGTTGCGGTGCGGCCCGAAGAAGCGGTGAGCGCGGCATCGCTGCGCGGCCCGCCGACCAGGGTTTGCGGTGTGCGGTAAGGAGATTCGACCAGGCGCATCTTGCGCTGCAGGCGGGCCAGGGCCAGCATGCCGTCCTGTTGCAGCGAGGTGGCGAACTCCTCGGCGGCGACGCCGTCGATCTGGTGTCCGCCGTAAGTGATGAAGTTGAAGACGAAACCCATCTTGCCCAGTTCCTCGGGGAACTGTTTCATCTGCTCGTCGGTCATGCCGGTGGTGTCCCAGTTGAACGACGGGGACAGGTTGTAGGCGAGCATCTGGTCGGGGAACTTGGCGTGGATGGCGTCGGCGAACTGCTTGGCGTCGGCCAGGTCGGCGGTCTTGGTCTCCATCCACAACAGGTCGGCGAACGGCGCGGCCGCCAGCGATTTGGCAATGGCGTACGGGATGCCGCCACGGATCTGGTAGTACCCCTCCGGCGTCTTCGATAGTTCGCAGTCCCAACCAGGGTCGACGCCCAACTCCTTCGCTTTGGCCTTGGCGGAATAAAGCGATGCGCTCGCCGCAAAAACCCGCCATTCGTCTGCGGTCATGTCGGCCGGTTCGTCCTCGCTGGCGGCAAAGGCGAGCACATCGGCGACGGCCTCGCCGTAGGTCATCAGGCCGGCGTCGTCCTCCCAAGCCGCCACGAACCGCGACTCGACTTGGTCGAACAGGTCGTCGATCGATTGCTGACCGTTCTCGCGCCAGGCATTGACGGCGTCGGAGATCACGCCCTGGATCCCTTGGCGCTCAAGCCATGCTGCGGCCTCGGCGTACTCGGCTTCGGGCAGCGCATAGAGCAGGTGGCCGTTGAGGTCCTTGACACCCAGCTCGTAGAAGCGCCGCACCAGCGCCAAAAAGCACGACTTGTACGACGGAATCTTGAGGTTGGTGGCCCCGAGCAGGAACGGCTGGTCACGCTCGTCGGCCCGGCTGTCCAGCAGGTTGGCGGCCTCGGCGTCGGTCCGCGCGACGATGATGCCCGGCACGTTCATGATGTCGAGCTGGAAGCGCGCGGTGTTGAGGCGTTTGATCTGTTCGTCGGACGGCACCAAGACCTTGCCGCCCTGGTGACCGCACTTCTTGGTGCCAGGGCGCTGGTCTTCGATGTGGTAGCCGGGCACGCCGACCTCAACGAACCGGCGGATCAGGTTGCGCACGTGCGGGTCGCCGCCGTGACCGGTGTCCGCATCGGCGATGATGAACGGCCGGTAGTCGTACTCCGTGGCCGCCGCGCGCTGCTTCTCGCTCATTTGCAGGCGCTGGTATTGCTGGTTGCGGTCGGCGGTGAGCAGGGCGCGCACCAGCACCGCGGCGTCGTCGGGCACCTGGCTCAGCGGGTAGCTGGCCAGGTCGGGGCCGGGATCTTCGGTGGTAGACCCCTTGGCCGACGTGGCCCAGCCGCCCAGGTAGATCCCCTCGATGCCCATCCGCTTCATCGCGACCGCCTGCCCGGGCGAGTACGGGCCGAACGTCGTGATGCTCTTCTTCTGGGCGAACAGCTCGCGCAACCGCTCGTAGAAGGCCGCCGCCGCGTTGCGTGCCACGGTGTAATCGGTCGGGATGGTGCCGCGCTGCTCTGCTACCTGGCGGGCCGTGTACAGGCGGGTGATCTGAGCAAAGCGCGGATCGTCGAAGTATCGCTGCGTGGCAGCGACCTCGTCGTCGAACGATGGCCGGACTTGTGTGTCCTTGTCGATGATCGCCATGTCTTACGCCCCTCTCCGGCACGACTCCACTGATCGTGAGTCTATCCCCGCGACGGGCAGTTCAATCAGGAGTCGAAAGACTGAACCAAATCGGCTGCAAAGATACTGGGGCGCAACGTAATTCGATACCAGCGATTATTGTCCGGCCGCGCGCCGGGCCAGCCAGTCCCGCTGACGACGGACGAATCCGGCGTCGACGACTTCGCCATGGCCCGGGACGTAGATGGCGTCGGGCCCGCCGAGGACGAGCAGCCGCTCGAGAGTCGCCGGCCAGGCCGCCGCGTCGGAGTCGGCGTCGATCGCGGGGTCGGCGGACTCCTCGACCAGATCGCCGGTGAACACCACCACCGGCTCGCCGGCACAGGTCGCCGGAGCGACCACCACCAGGTCCGAGGTAGTGTGGCCGCGCCCGAGGTAGGTGATCGTCGCCGTGCGGTCTCCCAGGTCGATCGCGGCGTCGTAGATGCCGTGGTGCGGTGGCCGCAGCGCCGCGATCGCGGCGTCCACCTGCGCGGGGTCCGCCCCGTGACGCAGCGCGTCCCTGCGGATCTGATCGGTCGCCGATGTCAGGTGCCCGATGACCTCGGGCGCGCAATGGATTTCCGCGCCGTCGAACAGCGACGAGCCCAGGACATGGTCGAAGTGCTTGTGCGTCAAGACGATATGGCTCACCGGTCGCCCGGCAAGCCGACGGATGTCGGCGTCGACGGCGGCCGCTTCGGCCAGCGTGCTACCCGTGTCGATGAGCAACGTTGCGGTGCTGCCGGCCACCAGGCCGATGGTCACATCGCAGAACGGGAGCCGGCAGCGATGCACACCGCTGGTCAGCGTTTCCCAGGCGAAGTGCACACCCAGAAAGGTAGCCGGGTTGGCTTCCAGGGGCCGACGCGGCCGGTTTCGAGCGTGACCGCACCGGCTATCTCCCCGAGATGGCTATCACCGATTCCCGCGAGGTCGTCATCGAAGCGACGCCCGACGAAATCCTGGACGTGCTGTTCGACCTCGAGTCGTTGACCGAATGGTCGTCGGCCCACAAAAAGGTCGAGGTGCTCGAGCGGGACGACCAGAACCACCCGACCAGATCCAGACAGGTGGTCAAACTCGTCGGCGTCAGCGACGAACAGGAACTCGCCTACACCGTTCACGACGACGGCGTGGGCTGGACCCTGATCAGCTCCAAACAGCAACGCGCTCAGGAGGGCCGGTACACGTTGACGCCCGACGGGGACTCCACCCGGGTCCGCTTCGACCTCACCGTCGATCTGGTGGCGCCCGTCCCCGGATTCCTGGTCAAGAAGGGCGCCAAGTCGCTGATGGACACGGCCACCGAGGGATTGCGCAAGCGGGTGCTCGCGGTCGAGAAGCGCGACGAGTAGCCGCGTTCGTCGCCGGCAAACGGATGCTTCCGCAGCGGGACCGCGCGGTTCAGACTGTGTGCATGGAGTCCAGGCGGGTGTTTCGCCGAATCGCAGCCCTGGTGGGCGCGGCGGTGCTGCTGGGGGCACTGGCCGGCTGCAGCGGAGGCGGCGACAACCAGCCGACCCCGTCCCCGGGGCCGAGAGTCACGACGCTCGGGAAGACGGCGCCCAACGCTCCCGCCGGCGGGCCGTTGACGATCAGCAGCCCGGCGTTCGCCGATGGTGCGCCGATTCCGGTGCAGTACACCTGCAAAGGCGCCGACATCGCACCGCCGTTGGCGTGGTCGGCGCCGCTGGGCGGGGCCCTCGTCGTCGACGATCCCGACGCCCCGGCCGGGTTGTACGTCCACTGGGTGGTGATCGGGATCGCCCCCGGGGCCGGGAGCACGGCCGAGGGCCAGTCACCGGCCGGCGCCACCACTCTGCCCAACACGGCCGGCCAATCGGCGTACCAGGGCCCGTGTCCCCCTGCGGGTACCGGCACACACCGGTACCGGTTCACGCTTTATCAGCTGCCCAACGACTATCAGCTGCCCGGCGGCCTGGGCGGCGTGCAGGCCGCCCAGACGATCGCCGGCGCCGCGACCGCGCAGGCGCAGCTCGTCGGGGCGTTCGGCGGCTGATCGGCCTGGGTCAGGACGCGTCGTCGAGCACCTGGTAGCCGGCGTTGTATCCGGGGGTGAAGGTGATGCCCGGTCCGCCGTGGCAGCCCGCGCCACCGAGGTAGAGGCCATCGATTCCGATCGGCAAATCGAGGAAGCCTTTCGGGCCGGGCCGGTTGGGGCCCATCAGGTCTGGGTGCAACAGCCCGTGGCAGAAGTCCCCGTCGGGCGCGCCGAACATGGTGTTCATGTGGTAGGGCGCGAACGTGATATGGCGGATCACGATGTCCTTGAAGTTCGGCGCCAACCTGGTGATCTTGTCGATAACCCGTTGTGCCATCTCGTTTTTGAGACGCCCGTGTTGCGCTCGGTCGACCTCGACCGGAAACGCGTAGGCGAACGCGCTCGCCGCGTGTTTGCCCGGTGGCGCCATGGCCGGGTCGTGGACCGAGGGGATCTGCATACCCATCGAGGGGTTGTCCGGGACAATGCCCCGCCGGCAGTTTTCCCAGTGCAGCTGTTGGGATTCGGGCGACCCGAAGATACCGATCGACTGCTGCATGCCGTCGGCGTTGAGGAATTCGTATGGCGGGGCGAATTCGGGCAGGCCGTCGAGCGCGAAGTGGATCTGCACGAACGAGGCGCGGTGGTCGCGGCCGGACACGCGCGAGACAAGCTCCGCGGGAACGTGTTCGGGAGCGATGAGCTCGGTGAGGGTGACATCGGGTGACAGATTGGACACCACGATCGGCGCCGAGATCGTGGACCCGTCGCGCAGCCGTACGCCGGTCACCTTCTGCCGGTCGACCAGGATCTCCTCGACCTTGGTGCGGAAGCGGATCTCGCCGCCATGGGAGACGAACAGCTCACGCAGGTGTTCGGTGAGGGCGCCGATGCCGCCCTTGAGCTTGGTCATCATCGCGGTGCTACCGTCGGGCGCCGCCAGCGCGAACGCCAAACAGGCTGCGCTACCAGGTGTGTAGGGGCCGCGGTAAGTCGAGTTGACGGCCAGGAATGCCAGCATGCCGCGCATGACCGCGTGCTGTTCGCGGTCGGGCAGGTAGCGGTCGATCACGTCCATCGCCGAGCCGAAGAGCATCTCGTGGATCGCCCGGCGTTCGGCGTCGTTTGTGGCGCAGGCGTACATCTCGTCCAGCGTCTTGGGCGGCCGGCGGATGTCGAAGCGGCCGAGCGCCTTCGCCGGCGCCTGGCTCCAACCGATCAATTCGGCCATGCCCGTGACGGCCTCGATCCCGTGTTTCTCGCCCAGGTGCGTCATCAGTTGCATCGGGTCGCGATAGAAGATCATCGGCTCTTCGCCGTGTTCGCCGATGTTGGTTGACATCACCTCGGGCTCCACCGCCGGCAGCGTGTCGAGCCCGAGGTCTTTGGTGAGCTGGCTTGCCATGGGGAACTGCACCGAGCCGGCGATCTCGTAGCGAAAGCCGTCGATCAATTCGACCGTCGCTGCCATGCCCCCCGCATAGGTGTTGGCTTCCAGGCACACCGTGCGCAGACCCGCGCGCTGCAGGATCGCCGCCGCGGTCAGCCCGTTATGACCGGCCCCCACCACGATCGCGTCGTAATCCGTTGTGCTCATGGCCCTCACCTCCGTCGGGTTACCGGATGCAGAATATGTCAGTACTGACATAATGGGAAGATGTCGGTGTTGACTACTTCGGCTGGGATACGATTCCCCTGAGATGACCGCCCCGGCCAACCGTCATGAACAACGGCGACGATCGACGCATGAGGCCCTTCGCCGCGCGGCGTTGAAGAGCTTCGCCCGCAAGGGTTTTGCGAATGTCACCGTCACCGAGCTGGCGCGCGAGGCCGGCGTCACCGAGCGGACCTTTTTCCGGCACTTCCCCACCAAGGAGGCCGTCCTTTTCCAGGACTACGAGACGCAGCTGGAATGGCTGGCTGAGGCGCTCGCGCAACGCCCGCCGTCGGAGTCGTTGTTCGATGCGGTGCTGGCGAGCGTTTCCGCGTTCCCGCACGACCTCGAAGTGGTTCGCCAGGCGGCGACCGCGCGCGCGGAGCTGATCAGCGCCGAACAGATCGCCGGCCATTTACGGGTGGTGCAGTCCTCGTTCGCCGGGGTACTCACCGATTTCGTCCGGAAGCGCAATCCGGATATGGCGGACATCGACCTGGCCGCGCAGGTGGCGGGTTCCGCGCTGGCCGCGGCCCTCGTTGCGGCGGTGGAGAATTGGGGTCGCAACGGATGCACCCGCGACCTCGGCCAAGACGTCGCCGCGGGCCTGGAGCTGGTGCGCTCCGGTTTGGCGCGGCTTGCCTAAGCAACCCTTATCCGCGGCCGGCCGCACGCATCGCGCGACGGTGTGCTGAAGTGAGTAACACCATGGCATTACCCACGCGCCTGACGGAATTTTTCGGTATCGAGCACCCCGTGCTGCTCGCGCCGATGGCCCTGGTCTCCGGGGGCCGGCTCGCGGCGGCGGTGACCAAGGCGGGCGGCCTGGGCCTGCTCGGCGGGGGCTATGGCGACGTCGACTGGCTGCGCCGCGAATTCGACCACGCCGCCGGCGCCCGGATCGGATGCGGGTTCATCACCTGGAGCCTGGCCCACGATCCGCGCGCGCTCGACCTTGCGCTGGCCCGCCGGCCGGCGACGATCATGTTGTCCTTCGGCGACTTACGGCCGTTCGCCGATCGCATCCACGCGGCCGGCGTCTCGCTCACCGCCCAGGTGCAAAACCTCGACCAGGCGCGCCGGGCCGTCGACGCCGGGGCGCAGGTCATCGTGGCGCAGGGCAGCGAGGCGGGCGGACATGGAATGAGCGGACGGTCGACCTTCACGTTGGTGCCCGACGTGGTCGACCTCGTGGCCGACCGCTCGCCCGACACGTTGGTGGCGGCGGCCGGCGGGGTCGGCGACGGCCGCGGGTTGGCGGCCGCGCTGGCACTGGGTGCCGACGGCGCGGTCGTGGGGACCAGGTTGTGGGCGTCGCCGGAGGCATTGGTGTCACCGCGGGCGCAGCAGCGCGCCGTGGCGGCCCGCGGCGACGACACCGTGCGCACCCGCATCTTTGACGTTGTGCGCCGCCTAGATTGGCCCGCCGGATACGACGCCCGGGCGCTGGACAACAAGTTCCTCGACACCTGGCACGGTCACGAGGCCGAGCTGTCGGACCAGCTGCCCCAGGCGGTCGTCGGCTACCAGAAGGCCGTTGCCGCAGAGGATTTCGACACCGCGGCCATTCTGACCGGCGAAGTGGTGGGACGCGTCCGCGACGTCCGTCCCGCCGCGGACATCATCACCGACATCGTCGCCGAGGCGGCACGCATCCTCAACCGGCACGCCGGGCCCTAGACAGCCGAGCTCGAGGTCTGGTTTGCTCAGCTCGATATCCCATTTCCCGGGCAGGATTCGCCGACTCCTAAGGATCCCATGGACATCGCCACCGTCGACGAACTGCTGAGCACCACCCGGTCGGTGCGCAAACGGCTCGACCTCACCCGACCGGTCAGCCGCGACGTGATCCTGGAGTGCATCCAGCTGGCGATGCAGGCGCCCACCGCGAGCAACACGCAGGACTGGCGTTGGCTGGTGATCACGGACCCGGACAAACGCGCGGCCATCGCCGAGATCTACCGCAGCATCGGTGCGCAGTACCTGGCGTACGCGGCCGACAACGCGACGGACCCGCAGACGCAGCGGGTGTACCAGAGCGCGATGAGCCTGACCGACACGTTGGGACAAGTTCCCGTGCACGTCATCCCCTGCCTCAACCAGCGCATCGACACCGCCGAACCCGGCATCGCCGCGGCGGCGTGGGCGTCGATCATCCCGGCCGGCTGGAGCTTTCTGCTGGCGCTGCGCTCGCGCGGGCTGGGATCGGTCTGGACGACGATGCATCTGTTCAAGGAGCGGGAAGTGGCCGAGCTGCTCGGCATTCCACCCACCGTCACGCAGGCCGCGCTGTTCCCGGTCGCCTACACGATCGGCACCGACTTCCGGCCGGCTGCGCGGCCGCCCGCGGCGACCATCACGTATTGGGAAGGTTGGGAACAGCCCGGCGGAGACAGTTGATGCAGTCCTACACCGTGCGATTCCACGTCGACGCCCCGCCGCGGAAAGTGTGGCGAGCGCTGCATCCGCCGGCGCCGCCGAACTCCCCGCGCCCGCGGGTGCTGACGTGGCCGACCGGCAGCATGGAAATCCTCAACGAGGGCAACGAAGCCGGCGAGGGCCTGGTGCGCACCTGCGTCTTCGAAGTGCCCAAATACCTGCTGACCCGCGGGCGGGCGCGTTCCTGGGAAACCGTGACCGAAGCCGAGATCTACAAGCTGTCCCGTTACGTGGCCGTCGGGGCCCCGCTGTGGTCGCGCGCCGAGGGGTATCACCGACTCGACGAGCAGCCCGACGGAACCACCGTGCTGACGTTCCACGAGACGTATCGCGCCTACAACCCGGTGCTGCGCGTCTTTCTCGAACGCCCGGTTTACGCCAAAATCTCCCGTGACAACCTCGCGACGTACGAGCGTGCGCTCGGTTACGCGGGCAAGGTGCGGCGCCTCGTCTAGGCGTCTTTTGCTGCCGCGTTCATTTCGCAACGACATGAATTAGGTACTTGACCCCGGTACCCTCGATTTCTATGGGTGGAGTAGCTACTGCGGCACGTTTGGCCGCCGTGGGTTTGATGGCCGCGGGGTGGGCGGCGTCGACCGTCGTTGCCAGCGCCGATCCGGACGAAACGCGCGGACCCGCGCCAGGCCCCGCCGCGTCGCCGGCCCCGGCCGCGTCGCCGGCACCGGCATCAGCACCTCCGGCGGCGCCGCCGCCCGCCGCGTCCCCAGGGGCCTCGCCGGCGCCCGCCCCTCCGGGGCCGAAGACCACCATCGACAAGGACGGCATCTACGCGGTGGGGACCGACATCGCCCCGGGCATCTACAGCTCCGGCGGCCCCGTCGACAACGGCACGTGCTACTGGAAACGGACCAGCAACCCCGACGGCGCGCTCATCGACAACGCAATGACCAAAAAGGCGCAGGTCGTTCAGATCGATCCCGGCGACAAATCGTTCAAGACCTCGGGCTGCCAGCCGTGGCAACTGACCCCGGACGCGGTTCCGCCCTCGCAAGCGCCGCCCGCCGGCGTGCAGGGCACGCTCGGCATCCTCAACAGCCTGTTGGGTGGAGGCGCACAGCGCCCCCCGCAGGCGTCGCCCGCTCCGCAAGCACCTGCACCAGCCCCGGCTGCCCCGACGGCCCCGCAAGCTCCGGCGGTCGCGCCCGCAACCCCGGCGACCCCGCAAGCTCCGGCGGCCGCGCCCGCGACCCCGGTCGCCCCGCAGGCCGCGCATTCCTGATCGGCGCCGCTAGCGCCGTGGCCAGTACGCACCAGATCGTCGTGGTCGGCGCCGGCGTCAGCGGCTTGACGTCGGCCATCAGCCTGGCCGAGGCGGGCTGGCCGGTGCGGGTCTGGGCGGACACGATGCCGAAGCGCACAACTTCGGCGGTGGCGGGCGCGGTGTGGGCTCCCCCACGGCCCGCGGAACGCGCGGACGAGACGCTGCGCTGGACCGAGCACTCGCTGCGGGTGTTCCGTGATCTCGCCCGTGATCCCGACTCGGGTGTGTTGCTAGCGCCGGCGCTGGCCGTCGGCGAGCTGACCGCGGCCGAGGCGATGTCGTCGGCGGCCACGCTGATCCCCGACCTGCGGCCGGCCGACCCGGCCGACCTTCCCCCAGGTTTCGGGACGGGATTTCGCGCCACCGTGCCGATGATCGACATGCCGCACTATCTCGACTACCTGACCCGCCGGCTGGCGGCGGCCGGCTGCCAAATCGAAGAACATCCCGTTCGATCCCTGGCCGACGCCGCCGCCACCGCGGACATCGTCGTCAACTGCGCCGGCCTTCGCGCGGCCACGCTCACCGGCGACCCCACCCTGCGGCCGCTCTTCGGCCAACACGTTGTGCTCACCAATCCCGGTCTGCAGCAACTGTTTCTGGAACTGAACGACGGCCCCGAGTGGACCTGCTACTTCCCGCATCCCCAACGGGTGGTGTGCGGCGGAATCAGCATCCCCGACCGGTGGGACACCACGGCGGAACCCGATGTGACCGAACACATCCTGCAGCGCTGCCGACGAGTCGAGCCGCGCCTCAACGACGCCGAGGTGATCGAGGTCATCACCGGACTGCGCCCCGACCGTCCGTCGGTGCGCGTGGAAGCCGAACCGCTCGGGCGGGCGCGCTGCATCCACAATTACGGCCACAGCAGCAACGGCGTCACCCTGTCCTGGGGCTGCGCGCGTGACGTGGTGAGGCTGGCCGGCGGCCGCTGACCTCAGGCGCCGGCGCGGCGAATGATCAAGGACAACAACCAACTGACGATCGACAAGACGATCGCCGCCCAGATGGCCGTCCACCAAAAGTGGTCGATCTGCAGCCCCCAGTGGGTGGTGTGCTCGGTGATCCACGCGGTGATCCAGAGCATCAGCGCGTTGATGACGACATGGAACAGGCCGAGCGTCACGATGTAGAGCGGGATCGACAGGATCTGGACGATCGGCTTGATGAATGCGTTGACCAGACCGAAGATCACGGCGACGACGAAGATGATGCCGACCCGTTCCAGCCTCGTGCTGCCGCCCACGAAGCTCAGGCCGTGCACGAATAGGGTGACGATCCACAACGCGAATCCGGTCAGCGCGGCGCGCAACAAGAATGGGCCCATGCCGCTAAATCCTGCCACCCGGGAGCCCGCGAAGGTAAGCCGAAATCCGGTCGGCTAGTTCTGACCCGGGGTGACCGGCTTTGCCCGCCGTTTCTCGCACCTCGCGTGGGTGCGATTACGGATATCGGAAACGGATAACGAAATCCCTTGTATCACAGTTGTTTCAGGCGTCCCAAGTCGGGGTTTTTTGTCGGCGGGTGCCGATAGTTTCGCTCCTATGAGTTCGGGCGGCATCATCGATCGGGACGCGATCGTCGCGGCCTTCGACGCCCTCGATCACGCGGTCGAGGGCGTGGGTGCGTTGTGTTTTGATGCGTTGACGCCGCGCGAGTGCCTGGCGCTGTTGGAACGCTGCGAAAGTGTGCGCCGACGGTTGCCGGTCCCCGAGCATCAGTTGATCAATCACCTTGCGCGCCAAGCCAGCGTCGAAGAACTCGGCGGAAGACTCGATCACGCGATCGCCGACCGGACCCGAATCAGCCGCGCCGAAGCCTCTCGGCGCGTCCAAGAAGCCCGCGATCTAGGCCCACGGCACGGCCTGACCGGCGAACCCTTGCCGCCGACGCTGGCCGCCACCGCCGCCGCCCAACGCCGCGGCGAACTGGGCGCCGGCCATGTCGCGGTGATCGGCAAGTTCTATCGCCGCCTGCCCGGCTGGATTGACCAGGCCACCCGCGAACGCGTCGAAGCCGACCTGGCCGGCCTCGCCGCCCATCACCGGCCTGAGGAACTCGACGGCTTGGGCCACACCCTAGAAGATTGCCTCAACCCCGACGGCACCTTCACCGACGAAGACCGGGCCCGCCAACGCGGCGTGACCCTGGGCCGCCAGCAACCCGACGGCATGTCGGCGCTGCGCGGCCTGATCACCCCCGAACTGCGCGCCACCATCGAAGCCGTGGAGGCCAAACTCGGCGCGCCGGGCATGTGCAACCCCTTCGATGAGGTCCCGTGCGTGGACGGCGCGCCCAGTCAAGAGGCCATCGACCGCGATCCGCGCTCGGCCGCCCAGCGCAACCACGACGCCCTTTTGGCCGCGCTGCGTGCACTGCTGGGCTCCGGAGAGCTAGGTCAGCACAACGGCCTACCGGCCTCCATCATCGTCACCACCACCCTGCGCGAGCTCGAGGCCGCCGCCGGGTGCGGCCTGACCGGCGGGGGCACCATCATGCCGATGAGTGATGTGATCCGCCTGGGCCGCCACGCCAACCATTACCTGGCGATTTTCGACAAAGGCAAGGCCCTCGCGCTGTATCACACCAAGCGGTTGGCCTCGCCCGGACAGCGAATTGTGTTGTACGGCAAGGACCGCGGCTGCACCGCACCGGGCTGCGACGTCAAGGGCTACTACTGCGAGGTCCACCACGTCACCGACTACAGCAAGTGCCAGACCACCGACGTCAACGATCTGACCTTCGCCTGCGGCCCGCATCACCGCATGCTGCAACCCGGCGGCTGGAGGACCCGCAAAAACGCCCACGGCGACACCGAATGGAAACCACCACCCCACCTCGAACGCGGCCAACCCCGCACCAACACCTTCCACCACCCCGAGAAGCTGCTACGCGACGGCGACGACGACGAAGACCACAGTCCGGGCGCCGCATGACGCTTCGCGATCGCCGCTGGTTCTGATGGCGGTGACCCGCGTCGCCCGGCTGCGCCGCGCTCGCGATCGCCGCTGGTTCTGATGGCGGTGACCCGCTTCGCCCGGCTGCGCCGCGCTCGCGATCGCCGCTCGTTCTGATGGCGGTGACCCGCTTCGCCCGGCTGCGCCGCGCTCGCGATCGCCGCTAGTTCAGGTTGTAGAAGCGTTGCGCGTTGCGCCCGCCGATCTTCTCCCGGGCTTCCTCGCTGATATCGGCGCGAGTTCGCAAGTGCTTGGTGCTTTCCGGCCATTCGCCGTCCCAGTGCGGGTAATCGCTGGCGAACATGATGAAATCGGCGCCCAGCACGTCGATCACCCCGGGCAGAATCGGCTCCTCCGGTTCACAGGTCACCCAGATGTTGCCCGCGGCCAGATAGTCGTGCGGATCGCGACGCCAGCCGCCCTGGACCCAGTCGCCGCGCTTCTCGTAATGCTCGTGCAGCCGATCGATGAAGAACGGAACCCAGCCGGCGCCCGCCTCGAGGAAGGCGACCCGTAACTCCGGGTGGCGCTCGAAGACACCGCCCGAGACCATCGCGGTCATCGCGGTCATCTGGTCAAACGGGAAGCTGATGCAGTGCACCTGAATGTAATTCGTGAAGCGGTCCACGCCGATCTTGGGCAGATGGATGCCGGGGGCGCCATGCACGCCCAGCGGCATCCCGAGTTCGACGGCGGCGGCGTAAAACGCGTCGAGGTCGGGGTGGTCGAGGTTGCGGGTCTTGAGCGCCGGCGGCACCAAAGTCGCCACCAGCCCAAGGGCTTTGGCTTCCGTCATGACATCGATCGCCAGCCGGCCATGTTCGATCGGAGTTACCGCGACGCCCCTGAGCCGCCCGCCCGAATCGGCGCAGTAGTCGGCGATCCACTCGTTGTAGAGCCGAGCGAATCCGACGGCGAATTCCGGGTCCTCGAGGCTCGGCGCGCACAGCCCGAGGCTGGGATAGAGCACCATCGTGTCGATGTGATCGCGGTCGGCATCCCCCAACACGCCCTCTGGTGAGCGGCAATTGATGTCGGGCGCCTTGCTGATCCCGTGCGCGGGCGGGCAACCCGCGCCCGGGCCCTCGTCCTGCGGATAGCTGCGGCCCTCGAACGTCATCCGGCTGCCGTCGGCCGCCGGTTTGACGTGATGGGGCCAGCGTTTCATCGCCTCGACCGCCAGCGAGGAGTTCTCGGCGACATGCCCGTCGGCATCGATGATTCGCATGTATCGGCAACTTACTCTCGCGCAATGCCGCCCGGTACTGCACGATGCTGACGTGACCACACCGCGTCCTGAAAAGAAGCTGACCGCCGACCAGCGAAACTCCTTCATCGCCGCGTTGTTGGGCTGGACGATGGACGCCTTCGACTACTTCATCGTGGTGCTCGTCTACGCCGACATCGCAAAGACGTTCCACCACAGCAAGGCCGAGGTCGCGTTCGTCACCACTGCCACCCTGATCATGCGTCCCGTTGGCGCGTTGCTGTTCGGGCTGTGGGCCGACCGCGTCGGTCGGAGGCTGCCGCTGATGGTCGACGTCATGTTCTATTCCGTCGTGGGTTTCCTGTGCGCCTTCGCGCCGAACTTCACCGTGCTGGTGATCCTGCGCCTGCTGTATGGCATCGGCATGGGCGGTGAATGGGGGCTTGGTGCCGCGCTCGCCATGGAGAAGGTTCCGGTGGAGCGGCGGGGATTTTTCTCCGGGCTGCTGCAGGAGGGTTACGCGTTCGGCTACCTGCTGGCCAGCGTCGCCGCTCTGGTGGTGATGGATTGGCTCGAGCTTTCGTGGCGATGGTTGTTCGGCCTGAGCATCGTTCCCGCCCTGATCAGCTTGATCATTCGCTACCGGGTGGAGGAATCCGAGGTGTGGGAGGCGGCCCAGGACCGGATGAAGCTCACCAGCACCAGGATCCGCGACGTGTTGCGCGACGGCGCGATCATCCGGCGCTTCGTCTACCTGGCGCTGCTGATGACGGCGTTCAACTGGATGAGCCACGGCACGCAGGATGTCTACCCCACCTTCCTGGGCGCGCACGCAAATCAGGGCGCGGACCTGTCCAGCGCGACGGTCAAGTCGCTCGTGGTGGTCTACAACGTCGGCGCCATCATCGGAGGACTCGTCTTCGGAACGCTGTCGCAACGATGGAGTCGGCGTCACACGGTCGTCTTCTGTGCGATGTTGGCGCTGCCGATCGTTCCCCTGTTCGCCTACTCGCGCAGCGCGGCCATGCTGTGCCTGGGGTCGTTTCTGATGCAGCTGTTCGTCCAAGGAGCGTGGGGCGTGATCCCCGCCCACCTCACCGAGATGTCGCCGGATGCCATCCGCGGCCTCTACCCCGGTGTGACCTACCAACTCGGAAACCTGTTGGCGGCGTTCAATTTACCGATCCAGGAGCGACTCGCCGAATCCCACGGTTACCCGTTCGCCTTGGCGGCCACGATCGTGCCGGTGTTGACCGCGGTGGTGGTCCTGACGCTGATCGGAAAGGACGCGACGGGAATCCGCTTCGGCACGAAGGAAAGTGCTTTCCTTGCAACCGAAGTGACCCAACGCTAGTCGGTGCCGCTCAGCAGGCGCCGCAGCAGGTGCATGGCCACCGTCGTCGAGCGTTCCCGGATGTCGG
Source organism: Mycobacterium sp. NTMscope_MAC_269 (assembly GCF_976985695.1). NCBI lineage: Bacteria > Bacillati > Actinomycetota > Actinomycetes > Mycobacteriales > Mycobacteriaceae > Mycobacterium > Mycobacterium sp. NTMscope_MAC_269. The sequence goes on along the minus strand of NZ_OZ335668.1, from coordinate 1,810,713 downwards.
ACCGGTTGCCGGGAAGGCGCAGTGTGCGGGTATCGGTTTGACCGGCGACCGTTACGGTGAAACAGACCGTGCCCACCGGCTTTTCCTCCGTTCCCCCGCCCGGTCCGGCGATCCCGGTGATGGCGACCGCGGTGTCGGCGCCGAAGCGTTGCAGCGCGCCCGCGGCCATCGCCTCGGCCACCGGCTCGGACACCGCGCCGTGGGCTTCGATCAGCGCCGGGTCGACGCCTAGCAACTCCGCCTTTGCCTCGTTGGAGTAGGACACAACCCCGCCGGCCACGTAGTCCGAGGAGCCGGGCCGGTCGGTCAGCCGCGCCGCCAGCAGTCCCGCGGTGCACGACTCCGCCGTCGCGATCCGGTGCCCGGCGAGAAGCTTCGCGACCAGATCGTCGACACGCGAGCCGTCCTCGGAGTACAGCTGATGCCCGTGTCTTTCGCGCAGCAGCTTGGTGAGTTGGGCGTACGCGTCGACGGCGTCCGGCTCGTAGCGCGTGACCATTTCGATCTCCCCGCGCCGCAGACAGGTGGTGATCTCGAGCCGGTCGAAGCCGGGGACGGCCTTTTCGGCGTCGCGAAGCGTCTCGGCCAGCCCCGACTCGGGCAGGCCGAACATCCGCAGCATTTCCTGCCGATAAATGGTCCGGCCGGCGATCGCGTCCTGCGCCGCGGGCGTCTGGATGGCCGTGTGCCACATCGGCTGCAGCTCACGCGGCGGCCCCGGCAGCACGATCACGGTGGGCTCGCCGGGCACCACGACGCCGGGCGCGGTGCCGACCGGATCGAGCACCTGCGCCCCGGCCGGAACCATGGCCTGCTTGCGGTTGGCGGCCCGCAGCGACTCGAAAGTGCCGGGGTCCAAGGCCGATTGGAACGCGGGATTGCGCCCCATCAGCTTCTTGAGGATATTCGCAATCTTTTCTTCGACCTCGGCGTCCAACACCAGCTCGCGCCCGCAGAAGCGGGCCACCACCTCGACGGTCATGTCGTCGGCCGTGGGCCCCAGGCCGCCGCTGGTGACGATCAGGTCCACACCTTGATCGGCGAGGAACCGCAGCTGCGCTTCGATGTCGGCGGGCCGGTCGCCGCAGATCGTGATGTGCGCCAGCTCGACGCCCAGTTCCAGGAGACGATCGGCGATCCACGGGCCGTTGGCGTCTTGGACGCGTCCGGTGAGGACCTCGGTTCCGGTGACAACGATGCCTGCGCGTGCGCTCACCGGGATGAGCCTACGCATGGGCCTTCGCGACGCCCCTGAGAGACGACGCGCTGAGAGACGACGCGCTGAGAGACGACGCCACTCAGAGACGACGCCGCTGAGAGACAATGACTCGATGATCGAGTTGGAGGTACGTCAGGCCGACGTGACCAAGCTGGACGTCGACGCGATCGCCAACGCCGCCAACACCCAATTGCGGCACGGCGGCGGCGTCGCCGCGGCCATCGCCCGCGCCGGCGGGCCCGAAGTGCAGCGCGAATCGACCGAGAAGGCGCCGATCGGGCTCGGCGAAGCGATCGAGACCACGGCCGGCGACATGCCCGCCCGATACGTCATCCACGCCGCGACCATGGAGCTCGGGGGCCCGACCTCGGCCGAGATCATCGGCGCCGCCACGGCTTCGACGTTGCGCAAGGCGGACGAACTCGGCTGCCGCACGCTGGGGCTGGTTGCCTTCGGCACCGGGGTCGGCGGCTTCCCGCTCGACGAGGCGGCCCGGCTGATGGTCGACACCGTCCGGCGACACCGGCCGCGTTCACTGCGCAAGGTGGTGTTCGCCGTGCACGGCGATACGGCCGAGCAAGCGTTTCGGGCCGCGGCGCGGCGCTAGCTCTCCGACAGGTAGCGCTCGACCGAGGCGACCTTCTGCGTCATCGCGTCGTTTGCCCCGGTGCGCCAGTCGGCCTTGATCACCGTGCTGACCCGAGGCGCCCTTGCGGCCACGGCCTCGACGGCGCGCTGCACCACCGCCATGACTTCCTCCCACGTGTCGCCCTCGATCACCGTGAACATCGAATCGGTCTTGTTGGGCAGGCCGGACTCACGAACGACGCGGACCGCCTCGGCGACGATCTCGCCGACACCCTCGCCGACCCCCATGGGGGTGACGGAAAACGCGACGAGTACGGACACCCTTTCGAGCGTACCCACCCCATCGCGGTGGGTCTGGCACCATCGAGGGCCATGCGGGTGTTGGTGCAACGGGTCTCGTCAGCGACGGTGTCGGTCGAGGGCGCGGTGGTGGGCGCGATCCGACCGGATGGCCAGGGACTGTTGGCATTCGTCGGTGTCACCCACGCCGATGACCGCGATAAGGCGCACCGGCTCGCCGAGAAGCTATGGAACTTAAGGATTCTCGCCGAGGAGCGGTCCGCCGCCGCCGCCCGCGCCCCGATCCTGGTCATCAGTCAGTTCACCCTGTACGCCGACACCGCCAAGGGCCGCCGCCCCTCGTGGAATGCGGCCGCTCCCGGGGTGGTGGCCGAGCCGCTGGTGGCGGAGTTCGCCGCGGCGCTGGCGGGGCTGGGGGCCGAGGTACAGACCGGGGTGTTCGGCGCGAATATGCAGGTCGAGTTGGTCAACGACGGCCCGGTGACGGTGCTTCTCGAACTCTGAAGCCGCCCCGCAGGTACGTTGGCCCCGTGGGCACGACACCCGAATTCGGATCGCTTCGCTCCGACGACGACAACTGGGACATCGTCAGCAGCGTCGGCTACACCGCGCTGCTCGTGGCGGGATGGCGTGCGCTGCACGCCGTGAGCCCGCAGCCGTTGGTGCGAGATGAGTACGCGAAAGTCTTCATCGCCGCCTCGCGCGACCCGTATCTGGCGGGGGTGCTTGCCAATCCGGGCAGCTCCGAGGACGAGATGGCCTTTCCGCGCCTGTACGGCGTGCAGACCCGGTTCTTCGACGACTTCTTCGCCGCCTCCGGGCAGGCAGGCATCCGGCAGGCGGTGATCGTCGCCGCCGGCCTGGATTCGCGGGCGTTCCGCCTTGAATGGCCGGACGGCACAAGGGTCTTCGAAGTCGATTTGCCGAAGGTGCTGGAATTCAAGGCGCGCGTCCTCGGTGAGCAGGGTGCCGCGCCGAAGGCGCGCCGGATCGAGGTCGCCGCCGACCTGCGCACCGACTGGTCTCGGCCCTTGGAAGCCGCCGGTTTCGACGTCGAGAGCCCGAGCGCCTGGTCGGTGGAAGGGTTGCTGCCCTACCTGACCGACGAGGCGCAACACGCGCTGTTCACTCGGATCAGCGGGCTCAGCGCGCCCGGCAGCCGGATCGCCGTCGGCGCGTTGGGGTCGCGCCTGGACCACGACCAGCTCCACGCCCTGGAGACGAATCACCCGGGGGTCAACGTGTCGGGCAACGTCGACTTTTCGGCTCTGACGTACGAACCGCAGTCCGATCCCGCGGAGTGGCTGGCCGGGCACGGGTGGGCGGTCGAACCCGTCCGCACCACGCTCGACCTACAGGCCGGTTACGGGATGACCCCGCCGGAGGTCGACGTCAAGATCGACAGTTTCATGCGGTCCCAATACATCACCGCCACGCGCTGAGCACTCAGGGCTTCAACAGAATCTTCACGTCGTCGCCCGATCGCGACTCCGCCGTCGCGTAGCCCTTGGCCGCTTCGTCCAAAGGCATTGTCGTGGTGAAGATGCCGTCGACATCGAGGCGGCCGGACTGCAGCAGCGGGATCAGTTCCGGCCAGGTTCGCTGCACCGGCGCGGTGGTCATCCGCAGCGTGATGCTGCGGATCAGGCAGCCCAGCGCGTTGAGCGGAAACGGATTCATGTCGTGCACACCGACGACCGAGACGGTGCCACCCGGCCGAACGGCGTTGAGCGCCTCGGTCAGGGATGTGTCCGTGGCTACCGCGTCGATCACCGCGTCGACGCCGCGACCGCCGGTGGCGGCGAGAATGGCCTCGAGCGCCGGCGCCTTGACGGGGGTCGCCCCCCACCGGGCGGCGCGCTGCAACCGGCCGTCGACCTGGTCAACCGCGAAAACCGTTGCCGCGCCCTGAAAGAGCGCGCTGCGCAGCGAGCACAGGCCGACCGCCCCGAGGCCGATGACAGCCACTGTCCCGCCGAACGGAATGTCGGCGCGCTGCGCCGCGGCCCAGCCGGTGGCGAGATTGTCGGTGAGCAGCAGCGCCTGTTCGGTAGTGATGCCCTCGGGCACCTTCAGCAGCTGGAAATCGGCGGCGGGCACCGCGAGCAGATCGGCCTGCGCGCCACCGAGCACGCCGCCGCCAAAGATCTGAAAGCCGGAGTGGCACATGACCGGATCGCGGGTGGCGCACCCCGCGCAGGCCCCGCAGCCGGCGACCGAAGACACCATGACCTGATCGCCGATCTTCACGTTATGCACCCGCGGTCCGGCGTCTACGACTGTGCCGATGGCTTCGTGGCCGAGGGCGATGGGATCGGGCATCGGAAAGTCGGCCTCGTAGAAGTGCAGGTCCGAACCGCAGATTCCGGCGGCGCTCACCTCGACGATCGCTGCGTCGGGTCCCGGGAGCGTGGGGTCGGGGCGGGTGTCGACCCGGATGCTGCGGGGCCCATCGACGACTACCGTGCGCATATCGGTGTGCTCACTTTCCTTGTCGCGCTTGATCTTTCTGGCGCACCACAAACTGTGACCAGTCGGGTTCGCGCACCGCCGACCAGTACTCGTTGAGGCGCCACGGACTGACGGTGTGGATCTCGCCGTCGGCGTTCTTGAAATACGAGTGTGTGACCGCCGGGTGTGACCACACCATCTTCTTGATCTGGGTCTGCGTCCTTCGATGCCAGTCCGTGGCGGCGTCGGGTTTTGGCTCGATCGATTGCACGTCGGCCTCGGCCAGGCGCGCCAGGCACTGGTCGATGTAGCGCATCTGTAATTCGGACTGGAAGATCAGGCTGCCGCCGTGGGCGAGGTGGGTTCCGGGCCCATAGACGATGAAGAAATTCGGGAATTCCGGGACGGTGATCCCGAGGTAGGCATACGGCCTGCTCCCCCACATCTCGTGCAGGTCGAGGCCGTTGCGGCCGGTGACCTTGAGCGGCCACAGCACATCGGTGTGCCGGAAGCCGGTGGCGTAGACGATGACGTCAACGTCATGCGCGACTCCGCCCTCGGTGACGATCCCGTTCGGCGTGATCCGCTCGATGGCGGTGCGCACCAATTCGACGTTGTCGCGCTGTAGCGTTCGCAACCAGCTGCCGTTGTCCTGCAGGGTGCGTTTGCCACAGGCGGGATAGTCCGGCATCACCTTGGCCAACAGCTCCGAATCGTCGGCGACCTGGCTGGTGATCCACTGGGAGAACATCATGTGCGCGGCGGCGTTGATGTCGCTGACGGCGTGGCGTTGATCGGCGTAGTTCGGATCACCCTCGGCGGCGTCGAGGCCCTTGTCCGAGCCGGGCCACAGCACCAGGAACCGGTACCACCTGCCGTAGAACGGCAGGTGGCGCATCGCCCAGCGCACCCCGTCGCCGACCTCGTCGTGATACATCGCGTTCGGGAACATCCATTGCGCGGTCCGCTGGAACACCGTCAGGTGCTCGACGTCGTCGGCGATGGCGGGCGCGATCTGGAAACCGCTGGCCCCGGCGCCGACGAGCGCGACGCGCTTGCCCGTCAGATCGACCGAGTGATCCCAGGCCGCCGAGTGAAAGGCCGGGCCGCGAAACGTCCGCGCCCCGGGGAATTCGGGAATGTTGGGACGGTTCAGCTGGCCCACCGCCGTGATGAGCGCGCGTGCGCGCGCGGTGGTGGTGTGGCCGTCTGCCGAGCGCAGCGACACGTTCCAGGTGCCGTCGTCGTCGTCCCATTCGGCGGCGAGAACCTCGGTCTGCCAACGTATCCGGTCTGTCAGGTCGTGTTCGGTGATGACCTTGGTGAAATAGTCCTGCAGCTCGTATTGCTCGGCGAAGAAATGCGTCCAGTCGTTGTTGGGTTCGAAGCTGTAGCAATAGAAATGGTTCGCCACATCCACGCGCGCGCCGGGATAGCTGTTCTCCCACCATGTTCCGCCGGGGCCGGCATTCTTCTCGACGATGGTGAACGGAATGTTGGCCTGCTTGAGGCGGACGCCGGCCAGGATGCCGGATTCGCCGCACCCGACCACCAGGACGGGAAGCTGCTGCGCGCGCTCGGCCGGCAAGGCGGCCGGCCGCCGCGGATCGGCGCCGTCGAGGTCCAGCTCTTCGGCGACCAAGGACAGATAGTCGTCGGGAACGTGCTCACACGCCGCCCAATCCATCATTTCCCTGATGAGCTCCGCGCTAAGCGGCGCAGGCTCGGGGCAGCCGCGGTCCCGATACTCGGTGATCACCGATAGCGCCTCCGCGCGGGCGCGCGCCTTGTCCTCCTCCGACATGAACCCCTGGACCTCGTTGAGGAAGATGCCCATCTGCTTGTAGTCGCGGATGAACCGGGGGTCGCCGGTGATATGGACGAGGGAGAGCAACAGCGTCGGGATGCTGACATCCTCGAGGGCGGTAGCGATCTCGGGCGTGGGCGTGGTGAAGGGATCGCCGGCGTAGCGGCTGCGCATCAAGGGAGATCCTCTCGGTGGTGTGGAGGGCCAATTACGCTACGGATGGTTTCGTAATTGGCAGCATTACGCTACCCGGTCGCTCGGCGCGGGATCAAGGCATCGGACGCTACGGCTCGTCGGCCTCGCCGTCCGTATCCGCGAGGCGTTTCAACCGAAGGCGTCGGTCCGTGGTGGGCACCGATTCACTCGAGCCCGTATCCGCCGCGCAAGTCCTTGTGCGCGGCCTCCAGGGTGCGGTCGCACAGGTCCACGAGTGCGCCGAGATCGAGGTCCGATTCCCTGCCCAACCTCTCCAGCCAGACCGTCTCCACCTTCCTCAGCTCGGACCACTTGAGTTCGCCCTCGTAATACACGGTCACGTCCTCACGGGGAGCAGGGCAGGCCGTAGTCTGCGCCAATTCCCGCTTGCACGAATCCAATTGGGTCAGTGAGTAGCCGTGCTCGCGGAACTGACGATCCCACTGGTCGAGGAGCAGACTCACCAATTCGCGCACCGGCGGCGCGGCGTAGACCAACAGCTCGGCTACCCCGTCGTCCAGGCCCAGACGCATGCGGAAGTCGTAGAGCTCCCGGATGGCCTCGGCGCGGCGCTGGCTCGCGATCTCCTCGGCGGTGCCGACGCCTTCGTACTGGGCCGCGCGTTTGACGTATACGGTCGCAGAGATAAGCGACTTCAATACGGCCTTCTTGTCATCGGCCGCCCGCTTCTCGAAGTCGAGCGCGCGTTCGTGGCGGCGGTCTTCCGCCTTGTTCTTGGCGTCGATGCGCTTCGTCCAGATCGCGACGGTTGCGCTCGAAATCACGGATGCAAGCGGTACGACGGCGTTGAGCACCAGCGTCATCCAGTTCATTCGTCGACCCTAGGCTCACGTTTGTCGGTCCGCATGCGAATCGCGACCAGCGACCGCGGGCTTTGCCGGCGCCCCGACGCCCCTTGCGCCGCCGAGAACAATGGGCCCAAGTGGCGACTGCGGTGCGGCGCTGCGCCGGGGGTGAATCGGAAGTGGGTGAGCGCCATGGCCCCGTTGCTCACGGCCTGCAGCGGGTTCCTGCTCGCCGTGTTGTGGATGGACTTGATCTTTGACGTCCAGGTTCTGCGCTACCGAAACGCAACCGAACTGCCCGAGTCCGTGCTTGCGTCTATCGCGGCTTATTACCACCGCGCGACGACGTCATCGCGGCCGATGAGCCATGTGATCGCGCTCGTCATGGCCGCGCTGCTGGGAACGCTCGTGCTGAGGTCCGCGCGCGGCCACGACCCCGGGCGGCTGCTGGTGATCTCGGCCGCGCTCGCCGGAGTTCCGATCATGCTGGCGATGACGCACACCGTGCCCAACGCGGTGCGGCTCGGCCACCGTGAGGACAGCCCGCCCGAGCAGACGCGGCTGGCTCGGTCGGTCTGCCGGGACCATGTGCTGTGCGCCGGCTGCATGTTCGCGTTTCTCATCCTGTGGGCTGCGGTCAGCACCACAATCTGAATTGCACGACGGATCGTAGTAATAAGGCGCAGGTCAGGACCCGCTGGCCACGTCAGGAAGCTCCGTACTAAACTAGAACACGTTCCAATTCGGCGAGCATCCCAGGAGTTGTAATGCACACCCCTATTTGCGACGAACTCGGCATCGAGTTCCCGATCTTCGCCTTCACCCACTGCCGCGACGTCGTCGTGGCGGTCAGCAAGGCCGGGGGGTTCGGCGTGCTCGGGGCCGTCGGCTTCACGCCCGAGCAGCTCGAGATCGAGCTCAACTGGATCGACGAGAACATCGGTGACCACCCCTACGGCGTCGACATCGTCATCCCGAACAAGTACGAGGGCATGGACTCGCACCTGTCCGCGGAGGAGCTGGCCGACACGCTGCGCAAGATGGTGCCCCAGGAGCACCTGGACTTCGGGAAGAAGATCCTCGCCGACCACGGTGTGCCGGTCGAGGACAGCGACGGCGACAGCTTGCAGCTGCTCGGCTGGACCGAGGCGACGGCCACGCCCCAGGTCGAGGTGGCGCTCAAGCACCCGAAGGTGAAGATGATCGCCAACGCGCTGGGCACCCCGCCGGCCGACATGATCAAGCACATCCACGACGCCGGACTCAAGGTCGCCGCGCTGTGCGGCTCCCCCTCGCAGGCCCGCAAGCACGCGGACGCGGGCGTCGACATCATCATCGCCCAGGGCGGCGAGGCCGGCGGGCACTGCGGCGAGGTGGGCTCGATCGTGTTGTGGCCGCAGGTCGTCAAGGAGGTCGCCCCGGTTCCGGTGCTGGCCGCCGGTGGCATCGGCAGCGGTGAGCAGATCGCGGCCGCGCTGGCGTTGGGCGCGCAGGGCGCGTGGACCGGGTCGCAGTGGTTGATGGTCGAGGAATCCTCGAACACCCCGGTCCAGCAGGAGGCCTACGTCAAGGCCGGCAGCCGCGACACCGTGCGCAGCCGGTCGTTCACCGGCAAGCCCGCCCGGATGCTGCGCAACGACTGGACCGAGGCGTGGGAAGCCCCGGACAACCCGAAGCCCCTCGGAATGCCGTTGCAGTACATGGTGTCCGGCATGGCGGTTCGTGCCACGAACCGCTACCCCAACGAATCCGTCGATGTCGCGTTCAACCCGGTTGGCCAGGTCGTCGGGCAGTTCACCAAGGTGGAGAAGACATCGACGGTCATCGAACGCTGGGTGCAGGAGTACCTGGAGGCGACCAACAGGCTGGACGAGCTCAACGAGGCCGCCTCCGTCTGACGACGGGGGCGCCCGGGGCTAAACGTCGTCGACGTCTTGGCGGCCGGTGAACACTTCCTTCGTCCGGTCCAGCGCGTACGTGCCGATGTCGATGGAATTCTGAACGATTCCGCTGGCCCCGCCGGCGACGTCACCCCGGATGATGTCGCTGGCATGCTCGACGATGTCGGAGGCTTTCTCGACGGCGTTGGTCGCGATGTCCCTCGCCGCGTCGACCGCATCTTTGGGATTGAAGGCCATCTCCGGGTCTCCTTTGTCGCAGGTTCGTTGCCCTGAACTCTAGTCCGGGCGGCGCGCCATTTCTCGGCGACCTCGGGCCTGTAGTGGGCCTCAGTAGTGCACCAGGGTGCGCCAGTAGTCCTCGGGAATTTCGGCCCCGGAGCGCAGGATTCGGGCCAGCCCGATGGCCATCGCGATGCCCAACAGCCCTAACCAGAGCCCGGCCAACGCGATGATGCCCCACAACACCGTGGTGACCGCGGGCCACGGCGAGAACACGGCCAGGAGCGGCGCGAAGAAGAATCCGGTGCCGATGTACCACGCCGACCCGGCGCGATCCGAGGCCAAGACGAAGCGCAGCCAGCGGGGCACGGGCGACGCATCGGGCTGGCTACGCTTCATCGTCGTACCGATCAGTCGGAGGGCGGGAAAAACCCTGCCCCGGTAAACCATCCGGGTTGCCACCCCTGATCTCCCAGGCACAGCATGGGCAGCCCGTCCGGAGTCTGCGCCGCCGCCTGCGAGCCGGGGCATTTCGCCCCGGTCTGCTGGACGCCGTACAGCGGGTAGGAAGCCACCCAGTACCCGATGGTGGCCGCCGGGAACTGGTTGGGCGGCGGGAAATGACAGGCCTCGGCCTGGCCGCTGGGTCCTCGGCCGAAGATGAAGCGCTCGTAGTTGTCGCAGGGGGCGCCCAGCGAAGCTTGATAATTCATGCCCGGGACGTCGCCGTCGTAATGCGGGTCGGCGGCCGCGCACGGCGCCATGCCGATCGTGATGCCCGCTATCGAAGCGGCGCTCAGCAATTCCCGAATCATGTTCCACCCCGCCTGTCGTCGCCGGTGACCTGCACCAAAGCATATCGGTCGGGCCGCCGCCCACAAGACGGTTTGTGCGTGCGGCCGCGATCCCCGGCGGTGGCCCGCCGCGGCGGAAAAACCGCACCTGCGGAACACGTTCCAATTTGCCGCCGGCGATCTTGCGTCAATGCTTCCCAACCGTGGTCCGGCAATGGTTTCCTTGCACAAGGACGCCTAGACGACTTCGTATCGAGGAGTGCGGCATGTCAATCGTCGAGCCCAGCACCAAGCCGGTCCCCAATCTGCCTCCCGGCTTCGACTTCACCGATCCGGACATCCACGCCGAGCGATTGCCGGTCGAAGAACTGGCCGAGCTGCGCCGCACGGCGCCGATCTGGTGGAACGAGCAACCGATCGGCGCCGGCGGGTTCGACGACGGCGGTTTCTGGGTGGTGTCTAAGCACAAGGACGTCAAAGAGGTCTCGCTGCGCAGCGACGTGTTTTCCAGCCTGGAGAAGACGGCGCTGCCGCGCTATAAGGACGGCACGGTCGGCGAGCAGGTCGAGCGTGGCAAGTTCGTCCTGCTCAACATGGACGCGCCGCAGCACACCCGGCTGCGCAAGATCATTTCGCGGGCCTTCACCCCCCGCGCCATCGAGCGCCTGCGCTCAGACCTCGCCGAGCGCGCCCGCCACATCGTCGAGGAAGCGGCCGCCGAGGGCCGCGGCGACTTCGTCGAACAGGTGTCGTGCGAGCTGCCGCTGCAGGCCATCGCCGGGCTGATGGGCGTGCCGCAGGAAGAACGCAAGAAACTCTTCCACTGGTCCAACGAGATGGTCGGCGACCAGGACCCCGAATTCGCCAACAACGACGCCATCACCGCCTCGGTCGAACTCATCATGTACGGCATGCAGATGGCCGCCGACCGGACGGCGAATCCGGGGGAAGACCTCGTCACCAAGCTCGTCCAGGCCGACATCGACGGGCACAAGCTTTCCGACGACGAATTCGGCTTCTTCGTCATCCTGTTGGCGGTGGCCGGAAACGAGACCACCCGCAACTCCATCACCCAGGGCATGATGGCCTTCACCGACTTTCCCGACCAGTGGGAGCTGTTCAAGAAGGAGCGACCGGGCACCGCGGCCGACGAGATCGTCCGGTGGGCCACCCCGGTCACGTCGTTTCAGCGCACCGCGCTGGAGGACTACGAACTGTCCGGCGTCCAGATCAAGAAGGGCCAACGGGTCGTAATGGTCTACCGCTCAGCCAATTTCGACGAGGACGTCTTCGACGATCCGTTCACCTTCAACATCCTGCGCGATCCCAACCCGCACGTCGGGTTCGGCGGAACCGGCGCCCACTACTGCATCGGCGCGAACCTGGCGCGCATGACGATCGACCTGATGTTCAACGCGATCGCCGACGGCATCCCCAACCTCGAATCCATCGGCAAGCCCGAGCGGCTACGGTCGGGCTGGCTCAACGGCATCAAGCACTGGCAGGTCGACTACCACACCTGACGGGACGAAAAGTCCTGTCGCGCAGTAGCATCACGGCATGACAACCCATCGTGCTGTTCATGTCCAATCCGCCGGCGCACCGCTGGAACTCGTCGACGTCGATACGGTGCCGCCGGGCCGTGACGAGGTACGGCTGACAGTCTCCGCGTGCGGCATCTGCGGCACCGATGCCCATTTCGTCTCCGGCGGGTTTCCGGGGATGTCGTGGCCGCTGACCCCCGGGCATGAGATCGCGGGCAAGATCGCCGAAGTCGGCGACGGTGTCGAGGATTTCGCGGTCGGCGATCGCGTCGCGGTCGGCTGGTTCGGTGGGTGTTGCCAGCACTGCGATCAATGCCGCAAAGGCCTGTTCATTCACTGCGAGAACGGAAAGGTGCCGAGCTGGCAGTATCCCGGCGGATACGCGGAGTCGGTGACCGTGCCGGCGAACGCCCTGGCCCGAGTACCGGCCGAGCTCTCCGACGCCGAAGCCGCCCCCATGGGTTGTGCCGGTGTCACCACCTACAACGCCTTGCGTCACACCAAAGCGCTGCCCGGCGATCGCGTAGCGATACTCGGCGTCGGCGGCCTGGGGCACCTCGGCGTGCAGTTCGCCCGGGCCATGGGCTTCGAGACCATCGCGATCAATCGCGGTGCCGGAAAGGCCGATGACGCCCGCAAACTGGGCGCCCATCACTACATCGATTCCACCGCCAACGATCCCGCCGAAGCGCTGAAGGATTTGGGCGGCGCGACGGTCGTCCTGGCCACCGCGGGCAATTCGAAGGCGATGGCCGCCACGGTCGGCGGCATCGTCCCCCAAGGCGAACTGGTCACCATCGGCGTCACGCCCGAGCCGTTGCCGATCAGTCCCGTACAGCTGATCACGCCCGGACTCAGCATCGTCGGTCATCCCTCCGGGACGGCCAAAGATGTCGAGGAGACCATGCGTTTCGCGGTCCTGTCCGGCGTTCGGGCCTGGATCGAGGAGTTGCCGTTGACCCAGGCGGCCGAGGGCTATGCGGCGCTGGAACAGGGGCGAGCGCATTACCGCACCGTCTTGACCATGTGACACTGTCGGTCCGTGACTTCTGACAACGGTGCGACGTGGACGATCGGCCCGACCGACGGTGAATTGCTGCTCCACACCGGTGTCACCGGCCGGGCGGCACGAATGGGCCACCGCCTCACCATTGCCATGTCGCGCTGGCGTGCCACCGTGCACTGGGCGGGCACCCGCCCCGTCAGCGCCGAACTCGCGGTCGACGTCGATTCCTTCGCCGTGCGAAGCGGTGAGGGCGGCATCAAAGGCCTTTCCACGATCGAGAAGGCACAGGTACGGTCTAACGCCTTGAAGTCGTTGCGCGCCAAGCGATTCCCCGAGATTCGCTATATCGCGGATGCCCTCGAGCGGGCCGACGACGGGTTCCGCCTCACCGGCACGCTCGAGATCCGGGGCACCTCGCGAGACCACGTAATCGACTTGCGCACCGAAGATCTCGGGGAGTCATGGCGCATGTCCGGTGAAACCACCGTCCGTCAAACCGATTACGGCGTCAAGCCCTACTCGCTGTTGATGGGGTCGGTCCAGGTCGCAGACGACGTGTCATTGACCTTTACCGCGGTTCACGCCAAGGACGGGTGAGTTACCCGCCGGGGAGAATCAGGACTGTGGCTCAGTCGCTGTGCGGGGCGCCGGGTCAGTTGCCGCGTCGCCGGCGTCGCCGGGGATGTGCTCGAGCACCCGAGTCAAGTAGGGCTGCCCGTTGCCGGGGTCCGACTGGCGGTCGCCACCAACGCCCGGTTGCTCGTCGGGCGTGACCGGTCCGGCGGCGGGTTCGCCGGCGGGGGGCGCGGCGTGCGTGCCGGGGCGTTTGACCGGTGGGGGCGCCGGAAGCGGCGCGACGGCCTTGGCCGCCTCGGCGGCCTGGGGTATGGGTGGATGGGTGGTGTGCTTCGCCGCGGGCGCGCTGGCCGGACCGACGTGAATCCCCACCGCGAGCGACACCGAGCCGACGAAGGTGATCGCGCCGGCCGCCAACGCGGTGAGGGCCCCGGCGTAGGACAGGTGCCGCTGCCGTGCCGGGGCTGAAGGAACGGGTTCGCTGCGGTGCGCCACCAACTGTTCGTCGGTGAACTCGGTGCTGCGGGCCGCGGACAGCGCCGCGCCCCGCGCGATCGTCACCTGGGCCATCGACTGCACGAAAACCGGCACCGGCAAAGCCTTTTCGAGTTGCCAGGAGAACCCGTCGATGTCGCGGTGTGCGCCGACGACGACGACCCCACCCGGCTGCCATCCGTCGCGGTCGAACATGCCGGTCAGCCAGCGGGTGAGGCCGTCGAGGCCGCCGCGCACCTGCTTGGTCGCCGTCTGGGTCTGTCCGTCATGGGTGTCGACCATGACGACGGTCGTGGCGTCACGGTCGAGGATGCACACCGCGGTCTGTTCGTAGCCGATGACGGGTGCGATGGCCTGCGCCAGGGTCTCGACGGCCTCGAGGAACCGGACTGGCACGACGTTGTCGAAACCCGCGTCGGTCAACGCCTCCTGCACCAGCGCGGCCTGAGCCGACGCGTCGTCGTTCCAGGTGACCCCGATGACACGCAGGCGGTGATCGCTCGCGGCCGCCGCCGTCTCCACCCGCAAAACCTCGGCTACCACTTGCTCCGCGGTGCTCACGGCACGGACACCCCGGCCGGCGCGCAGCGCCAACTCCTGGTGATCCAGGATGGTGCCTTCTGCGCCGTGTCCCTCAGCGAGGACCCACCCGACGGCGGTCGGCGTCACTGACAGGCCAAGTACCGTGTCCAAATTCTATGCCCCAATCGGTCCCGCGCCTCGGCTCCCAGACACACCGGCGCGCACCAGGAAACCGCTGGTGCGGAGGTTCGTGAGAGCCGGAACAGACACGGGATAGCGTGGTCTTCATCGGCTTGCTTCGAGAGAGCCTACGCGCCCGGCGCAAGCCCGGCCGCCCCGGTCCACATCGCCTCGCGACACGCCGGTAATCCAATTTGTGGTTGATCGGTAAGGGGTGCCGCACCGTCTCATCGGATATGCACACAATTCCGGTGGCGCGGTCCGCCGATGGCGGGATCAAACCGTTGACGGCGCGGCGCGCGTCATCGCTGACTCCCGCCGAAATCGGATCGGTGCTTCGTTATCGCGCGGTATCAAGCGCTTTCGGCGCTCTGCACGCCGGACGGCGCAACCGGCGGGCCAATTTTGCGGCGGTCCGGTTAGTCGGACGTCGAGCGGGTACCCGCCGATCGTCGCCGCCCGGATCCCCGGGTGGCGAAATTGCGAGGTAAAAAGCGATGCGAAACCGAGACGCGTCCGCGTCCCAATCGACATTTGACGGACTCACACGGTAAATTCCTGTGAGACCGCGATCACATTCGACCACATCCGACAAGGGGCAGGTATGACAGATCTGAGCGAGAAGGTCCGGACCTGGGGGCGCCGACTTGTGGTCGGTGCAGCCGCGGCTGTAACCCTGCCGGGCCTGATCGGCATTGCCGGCGGCGCGGCGACCGCGAATGCATTTTCGCGTCCGGGCCTGCCCGTCGAATACCTGCAAGTGCCATCCGCGGGAATGGGCCGCGACATCAAGGTCCAGTTCCAGAGCGGTGGTAACGGCTCCCCCGCGGTCTACCTGCTGGACGGACTGCGAGCTCAAGACGACTACAACGGCTGGGACATCAACACCCCGGCGTTCGAGTGGTACTACCAGTCGGGCTTGTCGGTCATCATGCCGGTCGGCGGTCAGTCCAGCTTCTACGCCGACTGGTACCAGCCCGCGTGTGGGAAGGCCGGCTGCTCGACCTACAAGTGGGAGACCTTCCTGACCAGCGAACTGCCGCAATACCTGGCCTCGAACAAGAGCGTCAAGTCCACCGGTAGCGCCGCGATCGGCATCTCGATGTCCGGCTCGTCGGCGATGATCCTGGCCGTGAACCACCCCAACCAGTTCGTCTACGCGGGATCGCTTTCGGCGCTGCTGGACCCGTCCCAGGGCATGGGCCCCTCGCTGATCGGCTTGGCGATGGGAGATGCCGGTGGTTACAAGGCGGACGCCATGTGGGGCCCGTCGAGCGACCCGGCCTGGCAGCGCAACGACCCGAGCCTGCAAATCCCGCAGCTGGTCGGCAACAACACGCGGCTCTGGGTGTACTGCGGTAACGGGACACCGTCGGAGCTGGGCGGGGCAAACATGCCCGCGGAGTTCCTGGAGAACTTCGTGCGCAGCAGCAACCTGAAGTTCCAGGATGCATACAACGCCGCGGGCGGCCACAACGCCGTGTTCAACTTCAACGCCAACGGCACACACAGCTGGGAGTACTGGGGAGCCCAGCTCAACGCCATGAAGCCGGACCTGCAGAGCGCCCTGGGCGCTTCCTCGGGCGGCGGCGGATAACTTATTCACCTGACGCCACTACTGCGCTTGACGACACCGTCAGGCGCAGTAGTGCGTTAAGGGGCAGCAGAATCTTCGTCATGCCCAGCAGCACGCGTTCGCGCCGCATCACCCTGGCTGCGCTGTGCGTCGCCGTCGCCGGCGGCCTGGCGGTGTGGGCGGCGCCCGCTCGGGCCGACGGCGTCAATCCCCTGGCCCCCTTGGTCGACGCCGCCGCGCAGCGCTTACAGGTCGCCGATCCCGTGGCCGCGTACAAATGGAAGACCCATGGGGCCATCGAAGACCCGGTGCGTGTCCGCCAGGAGCTGGCAAAGCTGGGCGACGGCGCCGTCGCCGCGCACATCGAGCGCGACTACGTCACCCGGGTCTTCACCGACCAGATCAGCGCCACCGAGGCCATCGAGTACAGCCGGTTCGCGGACTGGAAGCTCAATCCGGGTGACGCCCCGGCCGACTCCCCGGACCTGGCGGCGTCGCGGTCGGAGATCGATGCCCTCAGCCAGGCGATACTGACCCAGATATCGGCCAACTGGGACACGCTGCATTCGCCGCTGTGCGCGCCGCAGCTCGATGCCGCGAGGGCCGACATCGTCCGGAGTCGTCAGCTCGACGGCGTTTACCGACGGGCCCTCTGGTCAGCGACGCAATCGTATTGCCAGCAATAATTTAATTTTTCCTCACCATTTCCTAACCGACGAATTTGGCCCGGCGATAAGCCGATTTCCGCAGATAGAAGGCATATCTCGCGCCATTTTCGAATAGGTAACGCTTTGGCCACACGCGCCGAAAAGCTTGACATGAAGAATCTCTGCAAGCTTCTCGTCAAGTCCGTAGCGGTCGGCGGGTTCGTTGCAGCATCGATGGCTTCGTCCACGGGTGTGGTGAGCGCGGACGCTGCTCCCAACTGGGACGCGATCGCTCAATGCGAATCCGGCGGCAACTGGCACGCCAACACCGGAAACGGCAATTACGGTGGACTGCAATTCAAACCCGGTACCTGGGCTCGCTACGGCGGCGTGGGCAACCCGGCGGCCGCATCCAGGGAGCAGCAAATCGCTGTGGCCAACCGGGTTTTCGCCGAGGAAGGCGTGGAGCCCTGGCCGAAGTGCGGTGCGCAGTCCGGCCTGCCGATCGGTTGGTACTCGCATCCGGCTCAGGGCATCAAGCAGATCATCAACGGGTTGATCCAGGCGGCCATCCCGCGCTGATGACACACCCGTGTGGTCTATGACCCGACACGAAGCTGTGTTTGGATCAGCCCATGGAAGGTTCGGCGACTGTTCACATGGCGGCGCCTGCGGCCAAGATCTGGGATCTCATCGCGGACGTGCGCAACACCGGACGGTTTTCCCCGGAGGTTTTCGAAGCCGAGTGGCTGGGCGATGCAACCGGCCCGGCCCTCGGCGCGAAATTCCGCGGCCACGTCCGGCGCAATGAAATGGGACCGGTGTATTGGACGACCTGCAAGGTCACCGCGTGCGAACCCGGCCGCGAATTCGGCTTCACGGTGCTGCTCGGTGATCGGGAGGTCAACAACTGGCACTACCGGCTGGCGCCCAGCGGCGGCGGGACCGACGTCACCGAGTCGTTTCGGCTCAACCCCGCGCCATGGCTCGGCATGTACTGGTTGTTCGGCGGCTTTCTGCGCAAGCGCCGCAACATCCGCGACATGACCAAGACGCTGAACCGCATCAAAGATGTGGTCGAGGCTGACGCGTCGTGAAATCGGTCTTCATCACCGGCGCGGGCAGCGGAATGGGGCGCGAAGGCGCAAAGCTGTTCCATGCCAAGGGTTGGCGGGTGGGTGCGGTGGATCGCAATGACGACGGCCTGGCCACGCTGACCGAAGAACTGGGTGGCGAGCGGCTGTGGACCCGCGCCGTCGACGTGACGGACAAGGCCGCCCTGGACGGTGCCCTGGCCGACTTCTGCTCCGGTAACACCGGCGGCGGCCTGGACATGATGTGGAACAACGCCGGCGTCGGCGAATCCGGGTGGTTCGAGGACGTGCCCTATGACGCGGCGATGCGCCTCGTCGACGTGAACTACAAAGCCGTGCTGACCGGCGCCTACGGCGCGCTGCCCTACCTCAAGAAAACCCACGGCAGCATGATGTTTTCGACGTCGTCCTCCTCGGGGACCTACGGCATGCCCCGCCTCGCCGTCTACTCGTCGACCAAGCACGCGGTCAAGGGGCTGACCGAGGCGCTGAGCGTGGAATGGCAGCGGCACGGGGTGCGCGTCGCCGACGTGCTGCCCGGTCTGATCGACACCGCCATCCTCACCACGACGACCAACCATTCCGATGACGGTGGCGCGCCGAGAACCGCCGAGGAGTTGCGCGCCACCGCTCCCAGAAAGGGCCCGCTGCGGTTGATGCCGGCCAGCAGCGTGGCCGAAACGGCGTGGCAGGCCTACCACCATCAGAAGCGGTTGCATTGGTATGTGCCCAAAAGCATTCGCTTGATCGACTTCTTCAAGGGCCTGAGCCCCGAATTGGTGCGACGCAGTATCGTCAAGGCCCTACCCGCGCTCTCGCCGAAGCGGCAGTAAGGAGGTCGGCTGGTGCAAAACCGCTTGCCCACAGTCGTTTTGGTCCTGGCGGCGGTGGTCGTCAGCGTCGCCGGATGCAGCGCGGCGCAGACCACACCACGCCGGGCCGCCCGCCTGACCATCGACGGCGCCACACACACCACACATCCCCCGGCGTGCCGCCAAGACCAGATGTACCGGACCATCAAAATTCCGGACCACGACGGTGGCGTCGAAGCGGTCGTGCTGCTCAGTGGCTACCGGGTCATGCCGCAGTGGGTGAAGATCCGCAATGTCGACGGCTTCACCGGCAGCTTTTGGCAAGGCGGCGTGGGGGACGCGCACGTCGACCTGACCAATGACGCGTACACCATCACCGGGAGTGCGTACGGCATCAACAGCAGCAATCCCAACAAAGTGGTGACCACCGACTTCAAGATCGTCGCGCAGTGCTGAGGGCCCCGATGCGCGAGGCCTACGCTCGTACCGACACCTGAGCGAGGGAGGGCCGGTGAAGGAGCGACTCCACTGGTTCGCGATGCACGGCTTCATCCGCGGCGTGGCCGCTTTCGGTGCCCGCCGCGGCGACGTCCAGGCCAGGTTGATCGCCGATCCGGCGGTGGCCGCCGATCCGGTGCGCTTCTATGACGAAGTCCGGGCCCGGGGCAAATTGGTCAAGGGCCGCGTCGCCTATCTGACGGCCGATCACGCGGTTGCCCAGGAGTTGTTGCGGTCCGACGACTTCCGGGTGCTGATCTTCGGATCGAACCTGCCCGCACCCCTGCGGTGGCTGGAGCGCCGCACCCGTGACGACCTGCTGCATCCGCTGCGCGCCCCCTCGCTGCTGGCGGTCGAGCCCCCCGACCACACGCGCTACCGCAAGACGGTGTCGGCGGTGTTCACGCCCAGGGCGGTCGCCGCACTGCGAGAGCGGGTCGAGCACACGGCCGCCGACCTGCTCGAGCGGCTCACCGGCGAGTCCGGCGTGGTCGACATCGTCGGACGCTATTGCGCGCGACTGCCGGTCTCGATCATCAGCGAGATCCTCGGCGTGCCCGAGTCGGATCGGCCGCGCGTCCTGGAATTCGGCGAGCTTGCCGCGCCGAGCCTGGACATCGGGTTGCCGTGGCGGCAGTACCGCAGCGTGCAGGACGGGATCGCCGGCTTCAGCTCCTGGCTCGCCGAACACCTGCAACGGCTGCGCCTGAATCCCAGCGACAACGTGATGAGCCAGCTGATCCAGAACGCCGAAAGCGGCTCTGCGGACACGTATCTCGACGAGAACGAACTTCAGGCGATCGCCGGACTGGTGTTGGCGGCGGGCTTCGAGACGACGGTCAACCTGCTCGGCAACGGGATTCGCATGCTGTTGGACGCGCCCGAGCACCTCGATGCGCTGCGGCGACGCCCGGAGCTGTGGCCCAACGCCGTCGAGGAGATCCTGCGCCTGGAATCGCCGGTGCAGCTGACCGCGCGGGTGGCGCGGGGCGATGTCGAGATCGCGGGACGCCAACTCGCCCGTGGTGACCTGGTGCTGGTGTATCTGGCCGCCGCGAACCGGGATCCGGCCGTCTTCAGCGACCCGCACCGCTTCGACATCGAAAGGCCAAACGCCGGAAGGCATCTCGCGTTCTCCGGCGGCCGGCACTTTTGTCTCGGCGCGGCGTTGGCCCGCGCCGAGGGCGAAGTGGGCCTGCGGACGTTCTTCGACCGCTTCCCCGACGTGCGCGCCGCGGGCACCGGAAGCAGGCGCGAGACCCGCGTGCTGCGGGGATGGTCGTCACTGCCCGTGACGCTCGGGCCGGCCCGGTCGATGGCTGCCGCCGGAGGCTGACTGGCCGCGATCCAGCGCGATGGTTGACACCGGCGCGGCGACCGAGTTTATTTGCCGGTATGACAGAGGTATCTATGATCGCGGTCGAGGACGTCGTCCGCGGGCTGTGGCAGGCCCTTTCGCAGCGTGATTGGGAGGCGATCCCGACGTTTTTGTCCGACGACTGCCTTTACGTCGACATGCCTGTTCCGGCCTTATCGGCCCGCGGTCCCGAGGGCATCGTCAAACGACTCAAGATGGGTCTCGAGCACCTGGCGGGCTACGAGAACCACACCGGCGTGCTGGTGTCCAACGGTTCCGACGTGCTCTACGAGCACTCCGAGACATGGACATTCGCGACGGGCGAGCAGGGCGTACTTCGATTCGTGACGGTCCACAAAGTCGTCGACGGCAAGATCACCGTCTGGAAAGACTATTGGGACATGAACAGCCTGGTGGCCTTCGCTCCCCCGAACCACTTCGAGGGTTTGGCGACCGGCGATGTGAGCTGGGTGTTCGACGCGTCAGCCCTCGTCTGAGCGTCCCTTTTCACGAGCGGCGCGTGATTTGCGCTGCTGCCCACGGCAATACGCCGATACGGCGCGTGGTGCCGTTGGAATGCCGGCATGGCCACCCCTCATAGACCATTCCGGCAATCCTCGGCACAAACGGCGATAGGGCGTGACTACAACGTGCCCTGTTGCGGATATGACACGCAGTCACCAGAACCGGCGGTGTAGCAACCCGCACTGGGTGACGCGTAGGTCGGAGGCGCCAAAGCGGCGGCGACGGTAACGATGGCTGCGTCGACGGACGCAGCGCGGGACAACATGTGCCCAAACCTCCTTGATGCCTCAGTTTGGTGACGTTGCCCGATTCGTCTCCCGAAGCCTATGCGCCCCGACGGTTGGTTACACCGGAATTTGTGAAAATTTTGTGCCGACCCCGATTCCTCACGGTCCGGCGCCGGGCGACGGGAGGTCGTAGATTCTGCGGGCGTTCTCGCGGGCGATGAGATCGACCACCCGGATGGCGTCGGCCTCGCTCCAGTCGCCGCCGTCGACGAAGGCACGCAGCACTCGGTTCAGCCCCCGGCGCCACAAAACCGCTCCGAGAAAGTGCAGTTCCGCGGGACCGAATCCGTCTGACGAGTAGAGAATCTTGGAAAAGGGCGCCAGCTCCAACAGGCGCGCGAGGAACGCCGGCGACCGCGCCCCCAGGTGGTTCACGCTCAATCCGCCGTCGAGGTAGACGTTGTTGAACGCCTGCGCCAGGTAGCCGGCCTCACGTTCGTAGGGATAACAGTGCAACAGCACGATCGGGACCTCCGCAGACCGGCGCAGAAAGTCAAGCAGCAGGAGCGGATTGGCCTTGTGCAGATCGCAGTCACGATCGCCGAACCCGACGTGGAATTGCAGCGGCTTGCCGAGTCGCAGCGCCTGGTGCAACCCGAACCGCAGCAGGACCCGATCCCGCAATCGCGTCCCGCCGCGCTCGCGCCACCGGTCGGCGGCTTCGGCGACCTCCGCCGTCGACGGCTCGCTGAGGTCGCCCTCGAAACCGCCCCGGTAGGCCAGGATCGATTTGGTGCCAACGGCGCCGGCCGCGCGTCCGTGCAGGATCTCCTCGAACGCCCCCGCATAATCACCCGGCGTTCGCGCCGCCTGTTCGGCCACCTCCTCGAGGCGCACGATTTCGTGCGCGCGGTTGCCCGACAACCGGGCCATCTGCCCGACCCCGGCGACTCCACCCCCGCCGATCCCGGTGTCCACCAACCAGTCTCCGACGCCGGCGCCGGCCAGGAACACCTGCGCCAGTTCCTCTTCCCCGAACTGGCGGCGACGGTCCCAATAGGCCTGCGGGTCGACGTGTTCGGGCAGACCCAGCGCGGGGGCGCAGTGAGCGCGCACGGCGAACCCGAGCTGTGAGTCGAAACCCGAATCGGTGATGGGTTCGGTGTTGGCCTCGTTGAGTGCGTTTTCGAATCGCTGCCGGTCTCCGGCCGTCGACCAACAACCGTGGACATGCTGATCGATCAGCGACACCGAGCCGATGTGCTCGGTCAGGTCACGGGTGTCGGCGCTCATCACCGGCCGCTCACAAGCTCCAGGCCATGCGGAACCGATCCGCCAGCTGCTCGGGGTCCAGATCGCCGTAGCGCTCGTGTTCCAGGCGGCGAACCGCGACCACCATGTCGACCGCCGGATCCCCCAGAATGCACCGCATTCGCGCCGAATCATCAAGTCTTGCAATCGCCTTGGCCTGCGAATCGGTCAGGCGCACGACGCCGTCCCGTGCAAGGTCGGCATCGGTCCGGGCGGCCGGATCGACCGTGATCTCCGGCGGCAGCGCGACCTGAGATCCGATGCCGTCCAACGCGAGTCCGAGGATGGCCGCCGACGCCAGGTACGGATCGGCGGAGGGATCGACGATCTTGACCTCGACGTTTGCACCGCGCGGGCTGGCGGGTCCGCCGGTGACGAATCGCACTGCGGCCTCGCGGTTTTCGGTGCCCCAGCATGCGTAGGCGCCGGCCCAGTTGCCGGGCCGCATCCGCAGACCCGAGACAATCGATCCGCACAGCACGCCCTGGGCCTCCGGCAGGCCGCGGATTACGCCCGCCACCGCGCTCTCCCCCGCCGGCGTCATGCCCGCGGCGCCCGCGCCGTCGGAGAACAGCGGACCGTCGGGTGTGGCCAGCGAAAAATGTTGGTGGGCACCGGATCCGACGTCACCGGCGAACGGGGCGGGCGACAGGCTGATGCCAAGGCCGTGGCGGCGCGCCACGCGGGCGACGATGAGCCGCACCAGGATCAGCTGATCGGCGGCGGAGACCGGCGGCTGCGGCGGCAGCGAGATCTCGAACTGGTTGGCGCCATACTCGGGGTGGAACTGTTCGATCGCGACGCCGGCGGCCGTCGCCGACCCGATCACCTCCCGGATGAACGTTTCGCGCTCGAGCACGCCGGCGAGGCCGTACGGGGCCCACGGCGTCGACGGCAGCCGGCCGCCGTCGGGCGAAACCAAGAGGAATTCGAGTTCGTGCCCGACGGTCGCCTCGATCCCGGCGTCGGCGAGCGCGGCCTCGACGCGCCGCAGCGTTCCCCGGCCACAGGTGGGTACAGGCGTGCCGCCCTGGGAGAAAAATGCGGCGGGGGCCCATGCCAGGCCGTCGCCGACGATGCGCAACGCCGACAGGTCGATCCGGAGCCGTTGGTCGCCCACCACGCCCACCTCAGCGGTGAAGGCGATCCCGCTCTGGTCGATGGCGAACGCGTGCCAGGACGGGCTGGCGCCCAGGCCGGGATCGGCGAAAGTGTTCGTCTGGCGGATCGGAACCGCTTTGGCCAGGGTGAGTCCGGCGGGGTTGACGACGGTGCCGATGACCGTGTCGACGCCCTCGGCCTCCAGCTGGGCGATCGCCGCGGCGGCAAGCGGTGTGCCGGTCATGGCAGTCATTCTGCAGCCTCGTGGTGCCCGGGTAGGGCAAACCGCGCCGTCACCCGCCTGGCCGGTCAGTTCTGGCGGGCGACGAGTTCGGAGACGAACCGATCGAGAAATTCGTCCACGGGTGTGCCACCGGCGGCCCGGATGACGAATTTTGTCAGCCCCGCCTCGAGGTAGGCGTCCAGTTGACGGTGCAGCTCATCCCATCCGGCGGCGATCAGGTCGGCGGGATCGAGGTCGGGGCGGCGGTTGCGGACCGCCGCGGCCAACGGCGCGGGCAGCTCGCCGTCGGTGACGGCCAGCGAGATCCCGTAGTGGTCGGGTTCGATGTGCCGCCCGGCCTGCGCCGCGGCCCGCTCGATCGTCTCGCGGCCGGCCTTGGCCTCGGCCGGGGTGAGGAAACTGCCCAGCCAGCCGTCGCCCAGCGCGCCGGTGCGCCGGAAGGCCGCCGGCGCCGAGCCGCCCAACCAGATGTCCAGCGGCGGTGCCGGACTCGGGGCGACGGCCGCGCCGGTGACGGTGAAGTATTCGCCGGTGAATGTGGCGGGACTGCCTTGCAGCGCCGCACGAAGCACCCGCAGCGACTCGTCGAAGACCGCCGCCCGCCGGCCGTCGGGAACCACGAACACCTCGCGCTCGGCCGGAATCGCCGAGCGCAAACCGAACACCGGAAGGACCCGCTTGGGGGCGACGGCCGCCAACGACGCGAGCTGCTTGGCCACCAGCACCGGGTGCCGGCCCGGCAGCACGGCCACCGAGGTGCCCACCTTCAACCGGCTGGTCCGGGCGAGCGCGTACGCCATCCCGATCATCGGATCCACCGCCGGCGAGTAGACCAGCTCGGAAAACCACAGCGAATCCACGCCGTTGGCCTCGAGGTGGTCGACGATGCCGGCGAGCTGATGCGGGGCGGTGTCCGCTCCCAGCCCGACGCCGAAGCGCACCTTCACCGGCGCCTCCCTCTGCGTTGCCTCACCCGTGGCGCCGGGCGTCGCCGGTCGCACGGTCTCGGAGAGCGCGAAACGGCTAGACGCGGCTGGGGATGGTCAGCTTGCAGGCCTGGCCGATGTCGAGGGTCCGCAACACCCGGCCCATCCCCACCCACAGCGCGCAGGACAGCGCCAGGTCGGCCAGCAGCTCATCGGAGAAGTGTCCGGCGCAGCGCGCCCAGAAGTCTTCGTCGTCGCGCAGGCCCGTGTGATCGGTGGCGAAGCGGTCGGCGAACTCTGCCGCCAGCCGCTCCTGGTCACTGTATCCGGGCCAGGTGCGCCATTCGTGGACGTGGTCGTAGAGCTCTTCGTCGACGCCCGCGGCGGGTCCGTCCTCGTCGCGGGTGTTGACGCAGACGACGCATTCGTTGCGATGCGCGATCACGGCGCGCGCCAATTCGCGAGTGCGCAACGGCAACCGGTTCTTGGTGTACACCGCCTGGCTGAAGGCGCCGAGGGCGCCGCCGATGTCCGGAGACTTCACAAACCAGCCGGCCAGGTCGTCGTCAGCAAATGTTCCGATTCGGCTCATGGCGTGATGGTACGCCCGGGCGCGCGCGCCGGTTGCGGTTGCCGGGAAACGGGTGGCGCCGCCGGCTAGCGGCCGGCCGAGCCGATGGCGGTGGTTGGCGTTTCGTCGTGCCAATCACGTTGGGCGAGAACCCGATGCGCAACGCGTTCGAGCGCGGCCTGCACCGCGCGGCGGTCGGGGCGGCCCTCGAAGCCCGGTGAGCGGGCGAGCTTGTCGACGAGCCAGGCGACCAGCAGCGAGTGCACGTAGCCGACCTGCTGGGCGCCGGCCGGGGTGAGCCACAGCTGTTCGCCGTCGCCGTGCGCGTAACCGCCGGCCACCAGGCGCGAGAAGGTGGGCTCGAGGACCTCGAACGGGATCCGGTGATAGTCGGCCATGTCGGTGAGGCGGGCGGCCCCGTACATCTGCGTGAAGCGGTTGATGCGCAGAACCCCCCACAGCCCGGCGACGTCGAGCCGGCAATCGGGCCGCATGGCGATGCTGCGCAACCGCATCCCGGTTTCGCCGCGCAGCATCCGCGCGATCGCGTTCTCCAGCATCTGTTCGGGTGTCTCGGTGGTCGGCATGCCGAACGCGTCGCCGAGATCGACTGTGCTGTCGTGGATATCCCGCAGTGGGATCTCGCGCAGGAACAGCGCGAGCACGAAACCGACCAGGGCGACCGGGGCGGCCCAGAAGAAGACCTCGGTGAGCGATTGGGCATAGGCCGCCACGATGGGCGCGGCCACGTCATGCGGTTGCCGGTGCAAGGCACCGGGCGAACTGACGGAGCCGGGCGGCACGCCGCTGGCCGCCAGGGCCGGGCCGATGCGGCGGTCGAGGAAGTTCACGAACAGCGATCCGAATATCGCCGCGCCGAAAGAACTTCCGATGGTGCGGAAGAACGTCACCCCCGACGTGGCGACGCCGAGGTCGTCGAAGTTCGACGTGTTCTGCACGATGAGAACCAGCACCTGCATGGACAATCCGATGCCGGCGCCCAGGATGACCAGGTACAGCGACTGGATCAGGGCGGACGTGGAGGGCTGCATCCGCGACATCAGCAAGAACGCCAGCGCCATCAGCGCGGTGCCGGCGACCGGAAAGATCTTGTAGCGCCCCGTGCGGCCGACCAGGGTGCCGCTGCCGGTCGAGGTGATCAGCATCCCGACCACCATGGGCAGCGTGCGCAGGCCCGAGGTGGTCGCCGAAACGCCGTTGACGTACTGCATATAGGTCGGCAGGAACGTCAGCGCGCCCAGCATGGCAAAGCCCACGACAAAGGACAGCACGCAGCACACCGTGAACACCGGACTGGCGAACAACCGGATGGGCAGGATCGGCTCGGCGGCGCGCCGTTCCACCACCGCGAAAACGCCCAGCGCCACCACGGCGCCGACGAACAAGCCGATGATCGTCGGCGACCCCCACGCGTACAGCGTTCCGCCCCAACTCGTGGCCAGCGTCAGGCCCGCCGCGCCCAGGCCGACGAACGCTATTCCGGAGTAGTCGATGAGCGGCTTGGCGGACGCGGACAGCGCCGGAATCGCCGCGGCGGCAACGAAAATCACGACCACTGAGATCGGCACGTTGATCCAGAACGCCCACCGCCAAGTCAGGTAGTCCGTGAAGTAGCCGCCCAGCAATGGACCGATAACGGTCGTGACGCCGAAGACCGCCCCGAGGATGCCCTGGTAGCGGCCCCGCTCCCGCAGCGGAACGACCTCGCCGATCAACGCACTGGCGGTGACGGTGATGGCGCCGCCGCCGATCCCTTGCAGGGCACGCGATCCCACCAGCATGGCCATCGACTGGGACAGCCCGCACAACGCCGATCCGATGACGAAGAAGACGATGGCCGCCTGGAACACCCGCTTGCGCCCATAGAGGTCCCCGAGCTTGCCCGCCAGCGCGGTGACGACGGTCGATGCGAGCAGATAGCTGGTGACGACCCAGGACTGATGGCCGGCGTCCCCCAGGTTGGCGACGATCGTCGGCAGCGCCGTGGCAACAATGGTCTGGTCCAGCGCCGCGAGCAGCATCCCGAGGACGATCGCGACGAAGATCAGGTTGCGCCGCTGCGGACTGATCAGCTCGCCGCTGGCCGCGGAATTCGCCGCCGGGCTCGCCTGGGTCACCGCTGCTCTCGGGCTCGTCATGCCGGCCCGACGTTACCGACTTTCGCCGCCGCCCGGGTCAGCTGGGTGGCCGCGAGACACACTGCGCCGAGTACAGCTCCACGCCCAGCTTGTCCATCAGCTCCAACTGCGTCTCGAGGTAGTCGATGTGCTTTTCCTCGTCGGCCACGATCTCTTCGAACAGGGTGGCGGTGGTGGAGTCCTGCTTGTCCCGGCACAGCACGATGGCCGGTTTGAGGCGGTCCATCACCTCGTATTCGATGGCCAGGTCGGCCTCGAACTGCTCGCGCAACGTCTGGCCGATGCGCAGCGAGAACAGGCGCTGGTAGTTCGGCAACCCATCGAGCAACAGGATGCGGTCGGTGATGGCCTCGGCGTGTCGCATCTCGTCGAAGGACTCGGCGCGAGTGTGCTCAGCTAACTCGGTGAACCCCCAGTTGTCCTGCATCTTGGAGTGCAGGAAGTATTGGTTGATCGCGGTGAGCTCGCTGGTCAACTGTTCGTTGAGTAGACGCAAAACTTCCGGATCCCCTTGCATTTTCACTCCTACGGTGTCTGCGGCTGTCATGTTCGGCCGCGGTCGGTGCGCTGGGCTGAAGCGCACAAACCTGGGCTGTAGCAGCACTTTGCCACGGCCGCCGCAAATGTTCTAGCAAGGTTTGGCTGCACTCAGTGCGTTGTCGAGCTAGTCTAAGCACCCCTTTGTTAGGTTAGACTTCACTAATCAGGTTAGGTTAGACTCCACTAATATGCGGCGTGTGTGTTCGGCCCCTTCGGCGGGCTCCCGAGTACCCCGGGAGGGCTGACATGCGATCGCCCGGCCGAGTCGTCGACGAAGGGGATGCCGACATGCAGGAGGTGCGCTGATGTACGTGTGCCTGTGCGTCGGGGCTACCAGCCAGACCGTGTGCGACGTCGTCGCGCAGGGCGCGTCGACCTCGAAAGAAATCGCCGCCGCGTGCGGGGCGGGCGGTGACTGCGGTCGCTGCCGGCGCACCCTGCGCGCGATCCTCGCCGACTCCGCAAAGTTGGAGACGGCGCCGTCGGCCTGACGCCGGAGCGTCGCGTCAGCCCTTATTGAAATCGGCCAGGGCCGCCGCGTTGGCTTGCGCGCCCATGAGCTCTGCGAAGTGCGCGTTTTCCCGCGCGGTGGCCGCCGCGATCTCCGGGCGGACCGGCTCCATCATCGTGTGTTTGACGGCCATCAAGCTCGAGATCGGCCGGGAGGCAAGGATTTCGGCGTGGTGGCGCGCCTGCGGCAGCAGCTCGTCCGGTTGGCACACCCGCCAGACCAGACCCATCCGCAGCGCCTCGTCGGCGTCGACCCATTCCGAGGACATCAACAGCCACGCGGCGTTCTGCCGGCCCACCAGCTGCGGCAGCAGATAGGACGACGCCGCTTCCGGGGCCACGCCCAGGCTGGTGAAGGGGCACTTCAGGCGGGCCGTCGATGACATGAACACCAGATCGGCATAGCCCAGAATCGTGGCGCCGATCCCCACGCCGACGCCGTTCACCGCGCAGATCAGTGGCTTGGGAAAGGCGCTCAGCGCGTTGATGAGTCCGATGAAGCCATGCTTGCCCGGGGTGAAGTCGGGGTCGGTGATGCGGGCCTGCATCTCGCCCAGGTCGGTACCGGCGCTGAACCCGCGACCCGCGCCGGTCAGCAAGACCACGGCCACCTCGGGGTCGTCGGCGGCGGCCAGCAGCGCCTCGGCCGTGGCGTCGTAGAGGGCTTCGTTGAAGGCGTTGAGCGCCTCCGGGCGGTTCAGCGTGAGGGTGCGTACCCGCTTGTCGTCATCGATCTGCAGCGTCACCCCCGCAGCCTAACGAGGCTAGCCGTTGCTGTAGACGCGGGTTGGGGCGATCAGCACCACGGCGCGGCCCTCGGAAGCCATCACCCGGTCGTACTCGTCCCAGTTGTCGTGGGTACCGCCGGCCGCGGTGAACACGTCGCGCAGCAGCGCCCGCAGCCGATCGGGATCCGCCAGCCATGGCTGGGCGTCGTCGGGGCCGATCAGCTCCGCGCGGCCCTCGACGGTCGCCCACTGCCAGCCGTTGCGGAAGGTGACGGCCAACTGCGGCCGGGCGCGCAGGTTGGCCAGCTTGACCCTGCCGTAGGTGGTAAAGCCCAGCACCGGTTGGTCATTCGCCGGGTGCGACAACAGTCCCACGTTGACCAGCGACGCCTGCACCGTCCCGTCAGCGCGAACGGTGGATACCACCGCCAGCCCGCTTTCCGCCGCGGCCAATGCCACGGCGTCGCGCAGTGTGGTCATCTGAACCCCTTATGCCATTGAACGGTGTGCTGATGACGTAGCGGCTCGTCGGCACGGTGTCGATGTTCTCGTTGGCGCCAAAGGCCGTCGTGCTGGCTACCATTCGTCCTAACCGATGTTGTAGATCGTCGTCGTCGGCGGCCCCGAAGAACGCCCGAAGATCGGTGATCGCCTCCGTAGGGAACAACTCCTCGACGATGCCGGCGATTCCCGGCGCATCCGGGGTGAGCGCGCGCACCACCCAATTCTGCGTGTAGCCGAACGTCGACTGCGTCTCGATGGCCACCGGCGTATGGTCGCGTTGCCAACGGGTCAGCCACGTCGCCTGGTCCATGCCCGCGGGCCGACGCAGCAACGCGATGTTAGCCAAACCCGGTGTGCGGGAACCGAACTCGACAGCCGGTGCGCTCAGCGGAACCGATTCGGTCACCAGATACGCGGCGAGCTGCTCACACTCCTTGGACAGCAGGTCGAGCGCGGCCGTCAGCTGCTCGCCGTAGCACTGCTGGGTCCACATGCTCACCACCGCGGCGACCGGCGGGTCCAGCGTCGTCAGAGTCATCAACGACTGGCGCACCGCGTCGTCACGGACGTTGACCGACAGCCCGAGCAGACCGAGCTCCAGCAGCGCATCGGCAACCGGCCCCCGCTGCCGCTCGCACCAGTCGTCCTCGGAGTCGGCGCGCATGAGCACCGCGATTACCTTTTCCATAGGCCGAACCTACCGTCGGCGGGGCCTCAGGTAGACCTACTTCACCAGCCGCACCTGGTGCTGGCTGCTGATCAACTTCCCGATGAGCGCGGCCAGCCGGCGGTAGGACTCGTCGCGGCCACTCGATGACCGGTAGACCAGGCCGATCCGCCGGCCCGGGCGCGGCGTCGCGAACTGTGCGAGGCCCAGGCGGCTTCTCGAGGCCTCGACCGGCACCGCGCTCTGCGGAATCAGCGTCACGCCCAGACCGCCCGTCACGCATTGCACCGCGGTCGCCAGTGACGCCGCCCGGGTGTTGGCCAGCTCCGCTCGCACCCCCGCCTTCTGGCACACATCCAGTGCCTGATCGCGCAAGCAGTGCCCCTCGTCGAGCAGCAGCAGCGGCAGGTCGGCCAGCGCGGTCGCGGGAACGCGGCGCTTGCCCGCCAGCGGATGGCCAGGCGGCAGGGCGAGAACGAAATCCTCGTCGTAGATGGGAATCGCGCTGACCCCGGCGGTCTCGGCGGGCAGGGCGATCAACGCCGCATCCAGCGCCCCCTCGCGCAACACCGCCAACAACCGCTCGGTCTGGTCTTCCGTCACCCGCAGCGTCAGCCCCGGCAATTGCTCGGCGACCCCGGCCAGCACGGTCGGCAACACGTAGGGCGCCACGGTGGGAATCAGCCCCAGGCGCATGCCGGCCCGCAACGGATCCGAGGCGCCCGCCGCGGCGGCGGTGAACGCGTCGGTCGCCTCGACGACGGCCTGGGCGTGCGGCAGCAGTTCCGCGCCTTCCGGTGTCAAGAAGACACGCCGTGTCGAGCGCTCGACGAGCCGGGTGCCCAGGCCCGCCTCGAGCGCCGAAAGGCCTTGCGACAGGGTCGACTGGCTGACGCCGAGAGCTACTGCAGCACTGCTGAATTGGCGCTTTTCGGCCACCGCGACGAACGCGCGGAGACCGGCGAGCGTCGGCTGATAACTCTTATCGGTCATACCTATAAGTATAGTGGGAAGTATCACCTTTACTTCAAGAAGGGTACGCGGCAACATGGGGGAAGAAAGCTAATCTTGAGTTATTCCAGATAAGGAGCGGACATGCCTCTGCTGACCATCGGCGACCAGTTCCCCGACTACGAGCTCACCGCGTTGATTGCCGGCGACCTGTCCCAGGTCGACGCCAAGCAGCCCGACGACTACTTCACCACCATCACCAGCGAGGACCACGCCGGCAAGTGGCGTGTGGTGTTCTTCTGGCCGAAGGACTTCACCTTCGTGTGCCCGACCGAGATTGCCGCCTTCGGCAAGCTCAACGACGAGTTCGCCGACCGCGACGCCCAGGTCCTGGGTGTGTCGATCGACAGCGAGTTCGTCCACTTCAATTGGCGTGCGCAGCACGAGGACCTCAAAAAGCTTCCCTTCCCGATGCTCTCGGACATCAAGCGGGAGCTGAGCCTGGGCACCGGCGTGCTCAACGCCGACGGCGTGGCCGACCGCGCGACCTTCCTCGTCGACCCGAACAACGAGATCCAATTCGTTTCGGTCACCGCCGGTTCGGTGGGCCGCAACGTCGAGGAAGTGTTGCGGGTGCTCGACGCGCTGCAGTCCGACGAGCTGTGCGCGTGCAACTGGCGCAAGGGCGACCCGACGCTGGATGCCACCGAGCTGCTCAAGCAGTCGGCCTGATTCGGGCCTGATCCCGTAGGGTCTGATTAGGAGGCGAGATGAGCGTAGAGAACCTCAAGGAAGCGCTGCCGGAGTACGCCAAGGACCTCAAGCTCAACCTGGGTTCGATCACGCGGACGACCGAGCTGAACGAGGAGCAGTTGTGGGGCACGCTGTTGGCGAGCGCCGCGGCGACCCGGAACACGCAGGTGCTCAGCGAGATTGGTGTCGAGGCGGCCGACACGCTGTCCGCGGAGGCATACAACGCGGCGCTGGGGGCCGCATCGGTCATGGCCATGAACAACGTGTTCTACCGTGGCCGGGGCTTCCTCGACGGCAAGTACGACGACCTGCGCGCGGGGTTGCGGATGAACATCATCGCCAATCCCGGTGTGGAGAAGGTCAATTTCGAGCTGTGGTGCTTCGCGGTCTCGTCGATCAACGGATGCCCGGATTGCGTGGCCGCTCATGAGCACACGCTGCGTGAGGCCGGCGTCAGCCGGGAAACCATCCAGGAAGCACTAAAGGCCGCGGCGATCGTTTCCGGCGTGGCCCAAGCGATCGTCGCTTCCCAGACGCTGGCGACCGTCGGCTGATCGCGCCGTCGTGACCAGCGCCGTGTCGGGACCCGACTGGGTCCAACACGCGATCTGGTGGCAGGTCTATCCCCTGGGGTTCGTGGGTGCGTTCCCCGTGCCGGAGTCAAACGAGCCGCCGCGACCGGAGGAACACCGGTTGCGGCGGCTCGTCGACTGGTTGGACCACGCCATCGAACTTGGGGCGTCCGGCATCGCGCTGGGCCCGATCTTCGCCTCGCGCACACACGGTTACGACACCACCGACCATTACCGCGTCGATCCCCGGCTCGGCGACGACGCCGATTTCGACCACCTCGTCGCCGAAGCGCATCGTCGCGGCCTGCGCGTCCTGCTCGACGGCGTGTTCAACCACGTCGGTGTGGATTTCGCGCGCTACCGCGAGGCCGCCGACGACGACTCCGCGGCGCGCTGGTTTCGCGGGCGTCCGGGGCGCTTTCATACGTTCGAGGGCCACGAGGGGCTGATCACCCTCAACCACGACAACCCCGAGGTCGTCGACTACACCGTCGAGGTGATGGCGCACTGGTTGGGGCGCGGCGCCGACGGCTGGCGGCTTGATGCGGCTTACGCCGTGCCACAACACTTCTGGGCCGCGACCCTGCCGCGGGTGCGCGAGCGGCATCCGGACGCCTGGTTCGTCGGCGAACTCATCCACGGCGATTACGCCGCCGTCGTCGAGGCTGCATCGTTCGACTCGGCCACCCAATACGAGTTGTGGAAGGCGACCTGGAGCAGCCTCAACGACGGCAACTTTTTCGAACTGGACTGGGCGCTGCAGCGCCACAACGACTTTCTGAGCCGCTTCGCGCCGCTGACATTCATCGGCAATCACGACGTCACCCGCGTCGCCAGCCGCCTGGAAAACCCCGCGCATGTGGCGCACGCACTGGTGTTGCTGCTCACCATCGGCGGGGTGCCCAGTGTCTACGCCGGCGACGAGCTCGGGTTCCGCGGCGTCAAGGAAGAACGGTTCGGCGGCGACGACGCCGTCCGCCCCGAATTCGGCTCTCCCCCACTGCAGCTGGATGACTTCGGCGTCGAGACCTGGGGGCTGCACCAGTACCTGGTCGGGCTGCGACGGCGCCACCCGTGGCTGCACCTGGCATCCACCACCGCGCTGCGGCTGCAAAACCGGCACTACGTCTACGAAACGCGCAATGGCGACGATGCGCTGCTGGTGGTGCTCAACATCGACGACGAGCCAGTGCATGTGTCCTTGTCAGAGCTGGGCACGGGACGCGCGCAGGTAATCGGCGGGTCGGCGGCACCGCCGCCGCAGGTCGTCGACACCGTTGCCGTCGAGCCGCATGGGTGGCGGATCCTAAGTCCGGTCCCCCATCTGGCCTAGGGGCGATCGCGAGCGCGGCGTAGCCGGGCGAAGCGGGTCGTCCCCATCTGGCCTAGCCGCTCCAAGGTCACCTCGTCCTGGCGTCCGTCGTAATACTTCTCGAGCACCGCGACGAAGTCCTTATCGTCCTCGGTGGCACGGGCGAACAGCGTCATCGACGAGCGCAGCTTGAGGTCGTCGGGCGAGCCGAAGATCTGGCCGACCGAGCGGCCCCGCACCGCGGTGACCAGCCGGGCGCACTCGCGCAACCGCTGCCCCAGCAGCTCATGGCGCAGGTAGGCGCCCGCTTCGTCGAGGGAGGAGATGCCGTAGTGAACGGCGGTCGGGCTGCCGCCCAGACCACGCAGCTGCGGGAAGACGAACCACATCCAGTGACTGCGTTTTCGTCCGTCGCGCAGCTCATCGACGACGTCGCTGTAGACCCGCTCCTGCGCGTCCACGAAGCGCTGAAGGTCGAACGGGTCGCCCACCGATTGCATATCACTACGGTTGCACACATGGCCGTCCACCGACGAGTGCCCAGAGTGCACGATCTTGCCCCGCTCATGCAGTTCAAGCGGCCGGAGCTCAACGCGACCAAGCGCCGCCTCGCCGCCGCCTACACCATCGAGGATCTGCGGCGCATCGCCAAGCGACGCACTCCCAAGGCGGCATTCGACTACACCGACGGCGCCGCCGAAGGCGAGCTGTCCCTTGAGCGCGCCCGACAAGCCTTCCGCGACATCGAGTTTCATCCGACGATCCTGCGTGACGTCTCCCAAGTCACCGCCGGCTGGAACGTGCTGGGCCAGCCGGTCGTGTTGCCGTTCGCGATCGCGCCCACCGGATTCACCAGGCTGATGCACACCGAGGGCGAGATCGCCGGGGCGCAAGCGGCGGCCAGGGCGGGGATCCCGTTTTCGTTGTCCACTCTGGGCACCTGCGCGATCGAGGACCTCGTCACCGCCGTCCCGCAGGGCCGCAAGTGGTTTCAGCTCTACATGTGGCGTGACCGCGAACGCTCGATGGAGCTGGTGAAACGCGCTGCCGCCGCCGGATTCGACACCCTGCTGGCCACCGTGGACGTCCCGGTCTCCGGCGCGCGGCTGCGCGACAACCGCAACGGGATGACGATCCCGCCCACGCTGACGCTGCGCACCGTGCTGGACGCGGTGCCCCACCCAAAGTGGTGGTTCGACCTGTTGACCACCGAGCCGTTGGCGTTCGCTTCGCTGGACCGCTGGCCCGGCACGGTCGCCGAATATCTGAGCACGATGTTCGATCCCAGCCTGACCTTCGACGACCTGGAGTGGATCAAGGAGCAATGGCCCGGGAAGCTCGTCGTGAAAGGGATTCAGACGCTTGACGATGCCCGCGCGGTCGTCGACCGCGGCGTCGACGGCATCGTGTTGTCCAATCACGGCGGCCGCCAGCTGGACCGCGCGCCCGTGCCCTTCCACCTGCTGCCCACGGTGGCACGGGAGCTGGGGCAGCACACCGAGATCCTGGTGGACACCGGCATCATGTCGGGCTCCGACATCGTCGCGGCGATCGCACTGGGAGCCCGGTGCACGCTCGTCGGGCGGGCGTACCTGTACGGCCTGATGGCCGGCGGTGAGGCGGGGGTGAGCCGCGCGATCGACATCCTTGCCGAGGGCGTGATCCGCACGATGCGGCTGCTCGGCGTCACGTGCCTCGAGGAACTGGCGCCCACGCACGTCACGCAACTCCGACGGCTCGGGCCGATTTCGCCGCCGGCGTAACGCCAGCGCGACGCTCGAGCTCCAGCGTCACGCCGACGTGATCACCGGGCGCCTCGGGAACAAACCGGCTTCCGGCTGGGTTAAGCGCATCAGACTCAACTTTTGGAGGATTTGATGGCTGAAGCAAAGTCGGTGCCGGTGCTGTTTGTCACTGACACCATCGTGCTGCCGGGAATGGTGGTGCCGATCGCGCTGGACGACGCCGCCCGCACGGCGATCGACGCCGCCCAGGCCAGCGAGTCGGGACAGCTGCTGATCGCCCCCCGGCTCGAGGACCGCTACCCATCGCATGGCGTGATCGCGAAGATCCTGCAGGTCGGGCGCATCGCCGGTGGCGGTACCGCCGCGGTCGTGCGCGGCGAGCGCAGGGCCCACATCGGGGCGGGTGCGTCGGGTCCGGGAGCGGCGCTGTGGGTCGAGGTGACCGAGGTCCCCGAGCTCGAGGCGACCGACGAGGTCAAGGCGCTGACGGCCGAGTACAAGAAACTGCTGCTGGCCATGCTGCAACGCCGCGAGGCCTGGGAGATCATCGATTACGTCAACCGGCTGTCCGATCCGTCGGCGCTGGCCGACACCTCGGGGTACGCGTCCTACCTGACCAACGCGCAGAAGCGGCAGCTGTTGGAGACCGTCGATGTCGCCGAGCGGCTCCGGGTGCTGATCGACTGGACCAGCGAGCACCTCGCCGAGGTCGAAGTCAGCGACAAGATCGCCGAAGACGTGCGCGAGGGCATGGAGAAGACGCAGAAGGAATTCCTGTTGCGCCAGCAGCTGGCTGCCATCCGCAAGGAACTGGGCGAGGGTGAGCCCGACGGTTCCGACGATTACCGCACCCGCGTCGAGGAGGCCGACCTGCCCGAAAAGGTGCGTGAAGCCGCGCTGCGCGAGGTGGGCAAGCTGGAACGCTCGAGCGACCAGAGCCCCGAGAGCGGCTGGATTCGCACCTGGCTGGACACCGTGCTCGACCTGCCGTGGAACGTCAGGACAGAAGACTCGACCGACCTCCAAGCGGCGCGGGAAGTCCTGGACGCCGATCACCACGGGCTCGAGGACGTCAAGGACCGCATCGTCGAGTACCTGGCCGTGCGGGCGCGCCGCGCCCAGCGCGGGCTGCAGGTGGTCGGCGGCCGCGGCTCGGGTGCGGTGATGGTGCTGGCCGGTCCGCCCGGCGTGGGCAAGACGTCGCTGGGTGAAAGCGTGGCCCGCGCGCTGGGCCGTAAGTTCGTGCGTGTCGCCCTGGGCGGTGTGCGCGACGAGGCCGAGATCCGCGGGCACCGTCGTACCTACGTGGGCGCGCTGCCGGGCCGGATCGTGCGCGCGATCGGTGAGGCGGGATCGATGAATCCCGTTGTGCTGCTGGATGAAATCGACAAGGTCGGTTCCGATTATCGCGGCGACCCGAGTGCGGCGCTGCTCGAGGTGCTCGACCCCGCGCAGAACCACACCTTCCGCGACCACTACCTGGATCTGGATCTGGACCTGTCCGATGTGGTGTTTTTGGCCACCGCCAACGTGATCGAGAACATCCCGTCGGCCCTGCTGGACCGCATGGAGTTGGTGGCCATCGACGGCTACACCGAGGACGACAAGGTCGCTATTGCGCGGGACTACCTGCTGCCGCGGCAGCGGGAGCGCGCGGCGCTGACCGAGGACGAGGTCGCGGTGACCGACGCGGCGTTGCGCAAGATCGCCGCCGACTACACCCGCGAGCCCGGTGTGCGACAGTTCGAGCGGCTGCTGGCCAGGGCGCTGCGCAAGGCGACCACCAAGCTGGCCGCCAGTACTGAACCGCTGAGCATCGACGAACCCGATCTCGTGGGTTACCTTGGCCGCCCGCGGTTTACGCCGGAGTCCGCCGAACGCACCGCGGTGCCGGGCGTGGCCACCGGGCTGGCCGTCACCGGCCTGGGCGGGGATGTCCTCTACATCGAGGCGGGGTCCACCGAGGGTGACCCGGGTCTTCAGCTGACCGGGCAACTGGGCGACGTCATGAAGGAGTCGGCGCAGATCGCGCTGTCCTACGTGCGCTCGCATGCCGCGGAACTCGGGGTCGACCCCCAGGCGCTGGACCGGCGCATCCACGTGCACGTGCCCGCGGGCGCGGTGCCCAAGGACGGCCCGTCGGCCGGTGTCACCATGGTGACCGCCCTGGTCTCCATGGCCACCGGGCGCCAGGTCCGCTCCGATGTCGGCATGACCGGCGAGGTCACGCTGAACGGCCGGGTGCTGCCCATCGGGGGTGTGAAGCAGAAACTGCTGGCCGCCCAACGCGCAGGTCTGTCAACGGTTTTCATTCCGTCACGCAACGAGCCAGATCTCGATGACGTGCCCGCCGAGGTGCTCGAGGCGCTGGACGTCCGGCCCATGACCGACGTCGCCGAGATCGTGGCCCAGGCGTTGGCACCGGCGGCCGGGGCCGACACGCTGGCCGCCTGATGCGGTGGGGTGCCTGACCGCGAGTCCCGCTGAATCCCTGTCGGGGTCATTCCTGACGCGCTGCCCCGGGGATGGCCAGAAGTTTTGGCCAACCCCGGGGACGGGTACGCGTTAGCGCAGAGGGAAGACCGGCCGAGGGGGGATGACCTCTATCCGACGTCAAAACGGCGCGGATGACGAACAACAAATCACTGCTGTGAGGCCGCCGGATGGCAGCCGATCGGCTCGACAAGGAGTTCATCATGAGGTTGAACAAAATCGCTGCTAGCGCCGTAGTTGCAGGTGCTCTGACGTCCGGTGCGCTCGGGATTGGTGCCGGCATGGCGCAAGCCGATCCGAACGGCCCGAACGTGCCCGGCCCGGGGCCCGTGCCTGGCCCGAATGTGCCGGGGCCGGGGCCTGTTCCGGGCCAGAATGTACCGGGACCGCTGCCGGGACAGGGCATGCCGATTTGTAACGGGGGACCTGGGGTGAACTGCAATGCCCCCGGCACGCCGCTTCCGCCCGGGCAGAACGGATTCCCGCCACCGGGCCAGTACAACGACCCGATCGGCTACGGGCTTCCGGCCCGCTGGATGCCGCCGGGTCAGCCGGGCGACTTTCCAGTCGTCTTTAACCCGGCCGTAAACCAGTGGGGCGTCTTCCTGCCCGGCGGTCAGTTCGTCGCATACGCGACTTAAACCCGCACGAGGGGACAGCCGCCGCTCACCTGCGGCGGCTGTTCTCGTGGGGCAGAATTGCTACACATGACTGACATCCGGGATCTGAAACGGCAAGTGGTCCATCGAGTTCAACGGATGGTGGTGAACCCCGTGGGCCGACAGCTGCCGGTGACAATGCTCGAGACCATCGGCCGAAAGTCGGGACAGCCCCGCCGCACCGCGGTGGGCGGGCGCGTCGTGGACAACCAGTTCTGGATGGTCTCCGAACACGGCGAACGTTCCGATTACGTCCGAAACATCAAGGCCGACCCCGCCGTGCGGGTGCGACTGGGCGGCCGGTGGGCAACCGGAACCGCCCACCTCATGCCCGACGACGACCCATTGCAGCGCCTCGGCAATCTGCCCAAGCTCAACAGCGCGGTGGTGCGCCTGATGGGCAGCGACCTGTTGACCATCCGGGTGGATCTGGACTGACACCGCGTGTACGTCGGCGGTCGGCCTTAAGGTCTGCGCATGGCCTACGACGAAGACCTGGCCAACCGGATCCGCGAACTCCTCGGGTCCGAGCCGGGCATCGAGGAAAAGCGCATGTTCGGCGGCCTGGCGTTCCTGGTCCACGGCAACATGTCGGTCGCCGTGAGCGGCCAGGGCGGACTGTTGGTGCGGGTGCCGCGCGAGGACACCGACAAACTCATCGGGCGCGCGCACGTCAGCCCCATGGTGATGGCCGGGCGGGAAACCCGAGGCTGGCTGCGCGTCGAGGCCGCCGGGGTGCACACCAAACGCCAGCTTCAGAGTTGGGTCACCCGCGGGGTCGACCACGCGCGCAACCTGCCGCCCAAATAGCACCTGCGGTTTGCCCCAGCGGCGTCCGGGTACGCCCCGCGGTATGGACAAGCGGGTGCGACGACTGCTCGATGTGGCCGGCACGACGTATGCGGCGCAGGCGCGCATCACGATGAGCGACAAGCCGATGCCGCTGTTTCAGCTTCTGGTGCTGTGCATGCTGGCCAGCAAACCGATCGATGCGGCCATCGCCACGGGAGCCGCGCGTGAACTCTTCGAGGCGGGCTTGCGGACGCCCAAAGCCGTGCTGGCCTCGGATCGACGAACCATGATCGACGCCTTCGGACGCGCGCATTACGTACGCTACGACGAGAGCTCGGCGACCCGGCTCACCGACATGGCCGAACGGCTCCGCGACGACTACTCCGGCGATATGCGCGAATTGGCCGATCGCAGCGGACATGACGTGGCCGCGGCGAAACGGATGCTCAAGAAGTTCAAGGGAATTGGCGACACGGGCGCCGACATCTACCTTCGTGAAGTGCAGGACGTGTGGACCTGGGTGCGGCCGTACTTCGATGACCGGGCCACCGGGACCGCCAAGCGGTTGGGTCTGCCCGCCGATCCGAAGAAGCTGGGAACTCTTGCGCCGCGGGCCAACGCGCGGCTGGCCGCCGCGCTGGTCAGGGCGTCGCTGGACGACGATGTGCGTCAGCAGGTGACCGGCTGAGCGCGCGGTGGCCATACGAATCGGAACCTCGGGGTGGTCCTACAACCACTGGATCAATGTGCTGTATCCACCGGGAACGCCGTCAGCGCGCCGGCTCGCCCGCTACGTCGAGGTGTTCGACACCGTCGAACTGAACGCGAGTTTCTACCGGTGGCCCAAGGATTCGACGTTCGAGGGTTGGCGCGATCAACTACCGGACGGCTTCACGATGTCGGTCAAGGCGCATCGCGGCTTGACGCACTATCGCAGGCTGGCCTCCCCCGAGCCGTGGATCGAACGGTTCGAACGCAGTTGGCAGCTGCTGGGTGATCGCCACGGGGTGCTGTTGGTGCAACTGCACCCCGACCAGCAGCGCGACGACGAGCGCCTGGATTCGTTCCTCGAGTGCATGCCCGCGTCGATACGCGTCGCGGTCGAGCTGCGGCACCCGTCATGGAACGACCCCGCGGTCTTCGAGATATTGGAGCGCCGCCGCGCCGCGTATGTGGTGATGAGTGGACTCGGGCTGCAGTGCATTCCCCGCGCGACCGCCGACCTGGTGTACATCCGGATGCACGGGCCGGATCCCGAGGCGAACTACGCCGGCTCCTACACCGACGACGACCTGCGACGCTGGGCCGAGCTGCTGGCCCGCTGGGACGGTGAAGGTAAAGACGTGTGGATGTATTTCAACAACGACCTGGGCGGCCACGCCGTCCGCAACGCGCTCGACCTACGCGAGCTGTTGCGTTGAGCGCCCACGAGTAGGCTCAAGATTGCACAGAACGGAGCACCGTCCATGGCCAATTCGACCAGCTTCGTCATCGTCGGCGGCGGACTCGCGGCAGCCAAAGCCGTAGAGGCGTTGCGCGACAACAATTTTGATGGACACATCATTGTGTTCGCCGACGAGGAGCATCTGCCCTACGAGCGACCGCCGCTGTCGAAGGAATATCTGGCCGGCAAAAAGTCGCTGACCGATTTCACGGTGCAGAATTCCGACTGGTACCGGGACAACCACGTCGACCTCCGGCTCGACACGCGGGTGGCCTCGCTGGACGCCGCCGCCCACACCGTGGGACTGCCCGACGGCACCACCGTCTCCTACGACAGGCTGCTGCTGGCGACCGGATCGGCCGCGCGGCGCCCCCCGATACCGGGATCGGACTCCGGCGGCGTGCATTACCTGCGCACCTATGAAGACGCCGCCGCGCTGAATGCCGTTCTCACCCAAGGGGCGTCGCTCGCGGTGGTGGGCGCCGGGTGGATCGGGCTGGAAGTCGCCGCGAGCGCACGTCAGCGCGGTGTGAACGTCACCGTGGTGGAGGCCGCCAAACAACCGCTGATGGCCGCGTTGGGTGAGACCGTCGGCGAGGTGTTCGCCACCCTGCATCGTGAGCACGGGGTGGATCTTCGACTCGAGACGCAGGTCGAGGAGATCACCCGGGCCGACGGTTCGGCGACCGGCCTGCGGATGCGGGACGGCGAGACGATCGACGCCGACGCCGTGCTGGTGGCCGTCGGCGCCAAGCCCAACATCGAACTCGCCGAGCAGGCCGGACTGTCGCTGGGTGAGGGCGGGGTGCTGGTCGACGCGTCGTTGCGCACCAGCGATCCCGACATCTATGCGGTCGGAGACATCGCCGCCGCCGATCACCCGCTGTTCGGTACCCGGATCCGCACGGAGCACTGGGCCAACGCGCTCAAGCAGCCCGCCGTGGCCGTGGCCGGAATGCTGGGCACGCCAGGCGAATACGCCGAGCTGCCCTATTTCTTCACCGATCAATACGACCTCGGGATGGAGTACGTCGGCCACGCGCCCGACTTCGAGCGGGTGGTGTTCCGCGGCGACGTCGCCGGCCGGGAGTTCGTCGCGTTCTGGCTCGACGGCGACAACCGGGTGCTGGCCGGAATGAACGTCAATATCTGGGACGTGCTCGACGACGTCAAAGCGCTGATCCGGTCCAAGGCTTCCGTCGA
The DNA here is from genome assembly GCF_976985695.1 of Mycobacterium sp. NTMscope_MAC_269. Lineage (NCBI taxonomy): Bacteria > Bacillati > Actinomycetota > Actinomycetes > Mycobacteriales > Mycobacteriaceae > Mycobacterium > Mycobacterium sp. NTMscope_MAC_269. Next base: position 1,768,189 of record NZ_OZ335668.1, on the reverse strand, counting down.
CCCCGACAATCTCGCCGACCCGCGCTTAGCCCTGGGCGAGCTGCTCGGCTGAGCCCGCCTCGGCATCGGGCTCGGGTCCCGAGCCGTCGGCGCTGTGCGCAGTGGGCGCCCAGGCCCCGTCGATGACCTCCGGCGGGTGCTGCGCCTGCAGGCGTTCGCGTTCGGTGCGGCGACGTTTGATCCGCAGGCGCGCATCACCCGGCATGGTGACCAGTTCGTTGCACGTCAGGTAGTACATGTCGTCGACGGCGTCGATCATGTCCGCCTCGACGCGCAGAGATCCCAACGCGCGCAACGTCATCCGCAACTCGTGCGTGAACCGCATCGTGGTGTCGTGGGCCAGCTCCCGCGAACCGCGCGCGTTGGCGCTGAGCCGCTCGGACAGCGTGGCCGGCGCGGGCTCGGGGGGCGGGGCGGCCGCGGCCGCAGTTAACAACATCGTCGGGTCGTCGGCGAAGGTCTTGCTGGCCAGCTCGGCCTCGCCCGGGCCGCGGTGCCCGATTCGATCGACGACGGCATCCACGGTGGCGGCGGTCTTCGGCGACAGCGCGCGAATGCTCGCGAGATTGCCCTCGGCGGCCAGCGCGCGCAACGGCGGGTCCGCGCGCAGCACCGACGCCAACTGCGCGGTCTCCGCCGCGACGAGTCCGCTGTCGGTGATCATGCCCATCCCTGGCACACTGCGACCCGCCTGGCTGCGGACCAGCGCCGCCGCGGTGACACCGCTGTCGATCAACCAGAGCGCGTTGAGGATCCAGCCCTGGTGGATGCGATCGCGCAACAGCCGGAGCCGCACTTCCAGAGCGGCTTCCGGCAGCAACGCCAGTTGGCCGGCTTCGAGGTGCTCGGCGCCCGCGGCGGCGCAATAGGCGCGGGTGTCCGCCCGCAGGTGACGCAACAGCGCAACCGAGCGTCCCGCGGCGAGCGCCCTGGCGACCGAGCCGAGCGCCCCCGCCGTCCAGGCCGGCTCGCCGAACGGTAGAGGATCACCGACCTGGGGCTGACCGGTGAGGGTATCGCGGACGAGCGCGTCCTGATCCCAGCCGGGCAGCTGGCTGGCCGCCACCATGTTGACCGACACACCGACGTAGGGGCGGTGGCCGAACACCGCGATCGCCCTGCTGCCCCATTCGGCGTCGGCCACGCCGCCGAGCGCGAGCACCTGCCCCAGCACGCGGCTCGCGGCACGCAGTCCGCTCAATTGGACGTCCAGCGTGATCGGGGTGAGCGGTCCGGGCAGCGCCTCGGCCAATGCGGCGGCACTGAAAACCGGGAACCGCGAATCGATCTGATCGTCGAATTCGCCTTCCATACCTTCCGGCGCGGCGGTGTGCACGTCGTCGTCGGCCGGTCGCCGGGCGGGCGGCAGCACCTCGACGGGCAACGCGAGCTGTCCCCCCTGGTTGATCGCGCCGGCGGTGTCTAGCCGGCGGCCGACGAGCCCCCGCGCGGTATCGGCGACCGCGTCGAGCGCGTGCCAGCCGTATGAGAACATCCAGTCCTCTTGTGCCGCAGCGACTTCGAACTCCGGCGTCAGCTGCGCCCAACTGCGGACCCGATGCAGCCGGGAGCGCGGGTCAGCGGCCCGCAACACCCGCCAGGCGGTGACCATGTTGACGGTGTCCGGGCTGGCGAGGTCCACCACGCCGGTGCGGTCGGTGTTCAGCGACAGCACCAGAAAACGCATCAGGTCGTCGAGATGCAGCACCCGCATGGGTCGCGCGGAGACCTTGCTGCGCAACAGCGTGGCCACGGTACGGCACACCATCCAGTCGAGTTGGCGTCCGACCGGCGGTGCGATCCGGATGACCGCGGTGGGCCCCCAGCTCGAAGACACCAGGTCCTCGGCCGGCCGATACAGTTCGGGTCGCCCCGCGGCCTGCGACACGAACAACAGGCGGGAGCCGGCGCGGGCGGCCGCATCGGTGACCAGGGCAAGCCCGTCCATGCCGGCGCTGCCGGGCGCGGTGGGATCGATGGGGGCCAGGTGGATGACCGCGTCGGCCGCGTCGGCGAGCTCGCGCAAGACGCGGTCGCGCAGCGATCCGCAAACAAATTCGACGTTGCGGTCGAGGCAGGGATGCGGGAGCTCAGCAATGCCGCTGACCGTGTGCCCGGCAGCGATGAGCTGCCCAGCGACCAGGCGCCCGAGTGCGCCGGTGGCGTCGGTTACCAGGATGTGCACCTGGGCTCACCTCCCCCAACCCTCAGGAACTCAACAATAGGCACGTCGGCATGGGCTACGCGACCGTTACCCCACGATGGGCGCACGGACCCGGCGTCGTGCCCGCGACGGGGCTACTGCAGCGTCGCGCTGCCGTCCGCGGCGACGGCAACCTTGGCGCCACCGAGATCTTCACGCACCGAGGCTCGCGCCGCGGCGGCATCGGTGACCACGGCCAGCGCACGCGACCCTTCGGGCGTGCGGACCGCCAGAAAGGCCTTCTCCGGCTGTCCCTCGCGGTCATACGGCGTGGTCCACGCCTCGACGGTGCCGATGCCTTCCCATTCGACCACCGCCTCGGTCGTGGGCTCCCGATCGACGGCCGGTTGCGTGTCCTCCCAACGAAATTCGGCCGGCGGTTCGGTGCTGTAGACGCCGAAGCTGTGTTTGGTCAGGTAACCGCCGTTCGCGGTGATCAGACCGCGCCGGCCCGGATTGGCCACCAGCAACTCCGCCATCGTGGCGATCGAGTGCATCACGTAGTTGCTCCACGGACCACCGGCGAACGTCAGCCCGCCGGTCACGGTCAGCGGCCGGGCGGGGTCGTCGGCGCTGAGCCCGAGTTCGGCGGCCGCCACCTGCACCGCGGAGGGAAAGCACGAGTACAGGTCGACGTAATCGAGATCGTCGACGCCGAGGCCGGCCAGCTCGAGCGCCCGCGCACCGGCGATCCGGATGGCCGTGGACCGGTGCAGTTCGTGACGCTCGGCGATGGACGGTGTGTCGTGCGCGTCGGTGCCCGAGTGCGGGTATACCCACCGCTGCGCCGGGATCTTCAGCCTCCTCGCCTGCTCCACCGAGGTCACAACGAGCGCAGCGCCCTGGTCGACCATGTTGTTGGAGTTCATCAACTTGGTGTAGGGCCAGCTGATCATCCGGTTCTGCGGGCCCGCGTGGCGGATGTCGTCGGCGGTCGACGGCTTGCGGATCCACGCGTGCGGGTTGTCCACGGCCACCTCGTTGAACCGCGCCCACAGCTCCCCGATGCGCTTGAGGTGATCGTCGATCGACTCGCCGTTCGCCACCCGTAGCGCCTGCTCGAACAGGGGGTAGACGTAGGCCGGGCGATCGAGAGAGATCCTGATTTCGGCGTCGCCGGCCATCGGGACGTCGTCGCCGCTCACCTCGGCCATCGGGACGGAGCGGTCCTGTTCGGTCCACACCAGCTTGCCGCCCTGGGCCCGCAGCCCGCGCCGGGTGCGCCACGTTTCGGCGCCGGCGAGCAGCACGACGCCCGCGCGGCCCCGCTGGATGTCCAGGCAGGCCTGGTTGAGCAGCGATTGCGGCACGTTGCCGCCGACCGGGCTGTACAGCGTGGTGAAGTCGGAGGCGCCGATGCGCTGGCCGAGCAACAGACCGGGATCCCGATATTGGGCCGACAGGATGTTGACCACCCGGATCGAATCGATCGCTTCGATCACCGCGGGGTCGGCGGCCCGCTCGACGGCGGCCACCATCAGGTCGACGGGCTCGACGGACCGCTTTGACGGATCGATGTCGTCGCGATGGTTGACCTGGCCATAGCCGATCAAAACCGGGGTCCTGGGGTCGACGGTCATAGGACGAATTTATCGGACCCCGAACATGCGGCTCGCCGCACAGTCGGGCGCGAGGGTGCGGCCGGCCGCACATTCGGGCGAACGGCGGCGGGCGTCAGTTGTCGACCGGGCCGAAGAGCACGCGGTCGTCGATCAACCGCTGGACGTCGGCGGCGTTCATTCCCAGCACGTTTCGGCAGACCTCGACGGTGTCCTGCCCGGGCTGAGGCGCCGGGGCCTGCCGGGCCGACGGAATGTGGCGGTAGGGCGCCGGTCCCGTCTCGGCAGGCAGCGGGTTCTCGATCAGCGGATGGGTCATGGCGCTGTACACGTTTCGCGCGATCAGCTGTGGGTCCTCGAGTATGTCGGGCGGACGGTTCATCGGCCCGGCCGGAACTCCCGCCGACTGCAGCAGCTCGGCGGCCCGCAGCGGGGTGCGGGTGCGGGTCCAGGCCGAGACCAGTTCCACCAACTCGCCCCGATTGTCCAGCCGCGCTTGGCCGGCGGTGAACCGTGGGTCGTCCGACCATTCGGGGTGATCGAAAACCGAAGCGGCGCGCCGCCATTCGTCGTCCGAGCGGATCGAGACGACGCACCATTCGTCGTCGCCCGCGCACGGATAGACGGCGTGCAGGCCGGTGTCCTCGCGGATCTGGGCGACGCCCGCCGCCAGCGCGGCCTGCGTGACGTAGAGCGTGTCGAGCTGATTGACCACGACTTCGGCCTGCGAGATGTGGACGTGGGCTCCCCTGCCGGCCCGGTCGCGGTGGATCAGCGCGGCCAGTGCGGCGATCGCGGTGACGCGGCCCACCACGTGGTCGGGGAACACCGTCGTCGCGTCGTAGAACGCGTGCCGCGCCGAGTCGGACTCGTCCGCCGGGCGCTCGGATGTCCAGAGCGCGGTGACGCCGGTGGTGGCGCGCACCAGTGGGCCGTACCCCAACCGCGCGCTCCACGGCCCCGCGTCGCCGAAGGCGCTGCTTTCGGCCAGCACGATCCGCGGGTTGACGGCGCGGAGCTCGTCGTAGGAAAAGCCCAGCGCGGCAAGGGTTCCCGGCTTGAAGTTGGCGAAGACCGCGTCGGCTTCGGCGACCAGCCGGCCGAAGATTTTCTTGCCCTCCGCGCTGCGCAGGTCCAGCCCCAGCGCCCGGTGGTTGCGGTGTGTCCAGGCGAAGGACTCGCTCATGGCCTCGCCGGCGCGGGCCTGCCGCAATCCGTCGGGGTAATCGGCGCTTTCGATCTTGATCACCTCGGCGCCCAGGTCGCCGAACAGCCGGCTCAGTTCGCCGCCGGCGACGATGATGCCCAGATCCAAAATCCGCAGTCCCGCAAAGGGATAGTTGCCGAGTCGGCCCGAGGCCGACGGCACCACCGACGGATTGCCTCGCCAGTACGGTTCGTCGTGCCCGGCGGCGGGCACCGGCGTGCGGAAACCCGCGCGGTGGCCGTCGACCACGAAATACCCGGTCGGCACGCCGGTGCGCACGCCGGGGACGAGCTCGGCGTCGGTGATCGCGCCGACCGCCTGGAAGTGTTCGGAACCCAGGATCCGCGCCGGCGTCAGCACCGCCGCGATCGGCACCCCGTGCGCCTGTCCGGCGGCCACCAGGTCCTTCATGGTCTGCCCGGCGAACAGATTCTCCAGCAGCTCGCTGATCTGCGGCCAGACCGCGAACCGCGCGCCGATCACGTCGTATTCGGGATCTTGGAAGTCTGCCGGCTCCCCCAGCCAGCGCCGAAGGCCGCGCCATTGCCGCGGCGCCATCACGCACAGCCGGACGTAGCCGTCCCGGCACGGATAGATCGGGTAGGCATCCTGGTTCTTCGGGCGACCCCGCCACCGCCCGGTGCGCCGGATGCCGGCGGCGGCCTGCCCGTGCGCGCCGAATGCCGGGTCGAGGGCCATGACGACGGCATCGAACCACGAGAAGTCGATGTAATCGCCTGTGCCGCAACGTAATCGGTTGTAGTACGCCGCGAGCGCGGCCCAGGCCGCCTGCACGGCCGCGGTGGCCGAAGCGATGCCGTCCGGCGGCAACACCGGGGTACCCGTGGTGGGGCCGGACCGCGACAGCGCTCCGCACATCGCGTAGAGCACGGGATCGGTGGCGCGCCACGAGGACCGCGGGCCCGTCGCGCCGAAGTCGGTGATCGAGAGCACCACCAGGTGCGGGTAGCGGCCGGCCAGCTCCTCGCCGGACGTCCCGAACATGGCCCCGCGCTCGTCGGCGCCGGTGTCCACGACGATGTCGGCGTCCGCGGCCAACTCAAGGAAGCGGGCGCAGTCCTCGTCGTCGAACGGGTCGAGCACGGCGCTGCGCTTGTTGGCGTTGTGCACGGCGAACGCGATGCTGGCGCCGCGCAGCGTCGGCAGCGCGTCGCGCGCCAGGCAGCCGCCCGGCGGTTCCACCTTCAGGACGTCGGCGCCCAGATCGGCGAACAGGCGGGTCACCGCATCGGCGACCCCACCCGACAAGTCGAGGACGCGCACGGCATCGAGCAACCCGTCGACCATCTGCACACCGTACCTGCCTGGTCAGGGCGCTGCACGGCGGGCGCTCACCCGCCGGACGGGGTGTGAAGGCGGCCAAAATGCCGGGTGGGCAAGCGGATTCGGCGCGCCCCCCGGGTCCGGCCCGGACGATGACTCGCGGACTCGCGTGGGCTATCGTCACAGGCCGACCGCGACCCGTCGTCTGATGGAGGCATCTGCTATGACCGCGCACCTGAGCTACGTCGAGGCCGTGGTGGTCGGCGCGTTCCAGGGCGTCACCGAGCTGTTCCCGGTCTCGAGCCTGGGACACGCGGTGTTGGTGCCGGCGCTCGTCGGCGGGCGGTGGGCTCAGGACCTCAGCGTCTCGGCCCCCCACTCGCCCTACCTGGCCTTCATCGTGGGCCTGCACGTGGCGACCGCCGCCGCCCTGCTGCTCTTCTTCTGGCGCGACTGGGTGCGCATCCTGTCCGGGTTCTTCACGTCGCTGCGGCATCGCCGCATTCAGACGGCCGACGAGCGCCTGGCCTGGCTGATCGTGGTGGGCACCATCCCGGTGGGCCTGGCCGGCCTGGCGCTCGAGCATATGTTCCGCACCACGCTCGGCAAACCCGTGCCGGCGGCGACGTTCTTGTTGCTCAACGGCATCGCCCTTTACGTGGGCGAGGTGCTGCGCCGCCGCATCGCGCCCGCTCCCGCCCCGGGGCAGGCCGCCCCGGCCGACGCCGACCTCGAACACGGCGACGAAGCCTCGGATCAGCGGCTCGCCCAACTTCCGCTGCCGCGCGGCCTGGTGATCGGTGCCGCGCAGATCCTGGCCCTGTTCCCCGGCATCAGCCGGTCGGGTATCACCATCGTCGCCGGCCTGTGGCGTGGTCTGTCGCACGAGGACGCCGCGCGCTTCTCCTTCCTGCTCGCGACCCCGATCATCCTGGCCGCCGGCGTGTACAAGATCCCCGAACTCTTCGGGCCGCTGGGCGCCGGCGTCGGCGGCCAGGTGCTCGCCGGCAGCATCGCCTCGTTCGTCTGCGCCTACCTCGCCGTGCGCTTCCTCACCCGGTACTTCCAGACCCGGACGCTGACCCCGTTCGCGATCTACTGCGCCCTGGCCGGCGGAGCCAGCCTGGTGTGGCTCGCCGTGCGCTGAGGCCACCCGCGGTCCGACCGGCTGTTGCGCGGCCGGACTTCGAGTGCTGTGCTTACCGGATTGTCTAGTTGACACCCGTCAAGAATCTGGAAGGCACCGAATATGGCAGACACGGGTTCCCTCGCCCTCAAGGTCCGCGGAAAAGTTCGCGACAAGGTGGTAGTCATCACCGGTGGAGCCCGCGGGATCGGGCTGGCCACCGCGACCGCGCTGCACAACCTGGGCGCCACGGTCGCCATCGGTGACGTCGACGAGGTGCGGGTGAAGGAGTCGGGCGCGGACCTGGGCCTCGACGTCTACGGGAAGCTCGACGTCACCGATCCGCACTCGTTCTCCGACTTCCTCGACGAGGTCGAACGCCAGCTCGGCCCCATCGACGTGCTGATCAACAACGCCGGCATCATGCCCGTCGGCCGCATCGTCGACGAGCCGGACGCGGTCACGCGGCGGATTCTGGACATCAACGTCTACGGCGTGATGCTGGGCAGCAAGCTGGCGGCCCAGCGCATGGCGCCCCGCGGCGCCGGCCACGTCATCAACGTCGCCTCCCTGGCCGGTGAGCTCTACATCGTCGGCCTGGCGACCTACTGCGCCAGCAAGCACGCGGTGCTCGCGTTCACCGACTCGGCACGGCTGGAGTACCGCTCGTCCGGGGTGAAGTTCTCCGCGGTGCTGCCGACGTTCGTCAACACCGAACTGGTCGCCGGGACGCCGGGAATGAAGGGGTTCCGCAACGCCGAACCCGCCGAGATCGCCGACGCGATCGTCAGGCTGGTGGCCCACCCCAAGCCACGGGTGCGGGTCACCAAAGCCGCGGGCGCGATGGTGGTGTCCCAGAAATTCTGGCCGCGACGAGTCGCCGAGGGCCTCAATCGGATGCTCGGCGGCGACCACGTCTTCACCGACGACGTCGACGTCGAAAAGCGCCAGGCGTACGAAGCCCGCGCCCGCGGGGAGGAATAGCGGAAGGGATCGGTGGGAACAATCGGTGAGATGACCGCCGCAACCGCGCTCTCCGACGACGAACTCGACCTGATCGACAAGTACTGGCGCGCCGCCAATTATTTGTCGGTCGGGCAGATCTACCTGCTGGACAACCCGCTGCTCGCCGAGCCGCTGACCATCGATCACGTCAAACCGCGGTTGCTGGGGCACTGGGGCACCACCCCCGGGCTCAACCTCGTCTACGCGCACCTGAATCGCGTCATCCGGAGCCGCGACGCCGACGTCATCTACGTCACCGGGCCGGGGCACGGCGGGCCCGGGCTGGTCGCCAACGCCTACCTCGAGGGCACCTACAGCGAGGTCTACACCGGGATCGAAGAGGACAGCGAGGGCCTGCGCAAGCTGTTCCGGCAGTTCTCCTTTCCCGGCGGCATCCCCAGCCACGTCGCGGCCCAGACGCCGGGATCCATCCACGAAGGCGGCGAGCTCGGCTACGCGCTGGTGCACGCCTACGGCGCCGCCCTGGACAACCCGTATCTGGTGGTGGCCTGCGTCGTCGGTGACGGCGAGGCCGAAACCGGGCCGCTGGCCGCCAGCTGGCACTCCAACAAGTTCCTCAACCCCGTGACCGACGGCGCCGTGCTGCCCATCCTGGCGCTCAACGGCTACAAGATCGCCAACCCGACGGTGCTGGCCCGCCTCCCGCACGCGGAGCTCGAATCGCTGCTGCGCGGCTACGGGTACCGGCCGATCACCGTTGCCGGTGACGACCCGGCCGCCGTGCACCGACAGCTGGCCGCCGCCCTCGACGAGGCCTTCGACGACATCGCGGCCATCCAGAGCGCGGCGCGCGGCGGCAACGAGGTCGGGCGCCCGGTTTGGCCGATGATCGTGCTGCGCACCCCCAAGGGCTGGACCGGGCCAAAGATGGTGGACGGCAAGAAGGTTGAGGGCACCTGGCGCTCGCACCAGGTGCCGCTGGCCCAGACCCGCGACAATCCCGAGCACCGTGCCCAGCTCGAAGAGTGGCTGCGCAGCTATCGGCCCGAGGAGCTTTTCGACGAAACCGGCCGGCTGCGCCCGGAGCTGCGGGCACTGGCACCCGCCGGGGATCGGCGGATGAGCGCCAACCCCCACGCCAACGGCGGGCTGTTGCTGCACGACCTCGACCTGCCCGACTTCCGCGACTACGCCATCCCGGTCGAGCGGCCGGCCGCCGTCACCCACGAGGCGACCCGGGTGCTGGGCACCTTCCTGCGCGACGTCATCGCCCGCAACAAGGATCGGTTCCGGCTCATGGGGCCCGACGAGACGGCCTCCAATCGGCTCGACGCCGTTTACGGTGCGACCGACAAGGTGTGGCTCTCGGAGGTCGAGCCCGACGACGAGCACCTGGCGCCCGACGGCCGCGTGATGGAGGTGCTGTCCGAGCACCTGTGCCAGGGCTGGCTGGAAGGCTACTTGCTGACCGGGCGGCACGGCCTGTTCAACTGCTACGAAGCGTTCGTACACATCGTCGACTCGATGATGAACCAGCACGCGAAATGGCTTGCGACCAGCCGGGAATTGCCGTGGCGGCGGCCGATCGCTTCGCTGAACTACCTGCTGAGCTCCCACGTGTGGCGCCAGGACCACAACGGCGCGTCCCACCAGGACCCCGGCTTCATCGACCTCGTCGCCAACAAGCGACCCGAGCTGACCCGGGTCTACCTCCCGCCGGACGGCAACACGCTGCTGTCGGTGGCCGATCACTGCCTGCGCAGCCGTGACTACATCAACGTCATCGTCGCCGGCAAGCAGCCCGCGCTGGCCTATCTCGACATGAACGAGGCCATCGCGCACTGCACCCGCGGCGTGGGCATCTGGGAGTGGGCGAGCACGGCCACCGACGAACCCGACGTGGTGCTCGCGTGCGCCGGGGACATCCCGACGCTGGAGACCCTGGCCGCCGCCGACATCCTGCGCGTCGACCTGCCGGAGCTGGCCGTCCGGGTGGTCAACGTCGTCGACCTGATGCGGTTGCAGCCCGATACCGAGCACCCACATGGCTTGCCGGACCGCGAGTTCGACGCGCTGTTCACCCCGGACCGGCCCGTCATCTTCGCCTACCACGGCTATCCGTGGCTGATCCACCGGCTCACCTACAGCCGCACCAACCACGCGCACATGCACGTGCGCGGTTTCAAGGAGCGCGGCACCACGACGACGCCCTTCGACATGGTGATGCTCAACGACCTGGATCGCTTCCATCTGGTGATGGATGTCATCGACCGGGTCGACGGCCTGGCCAGTCGCGCCGCCATGCTGCGGCAGCGCATGGTCGACGCCCGCCTGGCCGCGCGGATGTACACCCGCGAGCACGGGGAGGACGACCCGAAAATTTCGGGGTGGACCTGGGAGGCGAGCGAGCAGAACGAGCGTAGTGAGTGATGCGAGCGAGGCGACCCTTCTAACTGGGAGGCGAGCGAGCAGAACGAGCGTAGTGAGGGATGCGAGCGAGGCGACCCATCTGACTGGGAGGCGAGCGAGTGAGCTTCGCGTGACGGCAATTGCCTTGGCCGGTCGGGCGCGGTCCCGCCGGTAGACTGGCCGGATGCTTGAGGCCACCGGGACAGCCGACGTTCACCCGCTGGTGTCCCAGCTTTCGGCGCTGCACCGGTTCCGGATTCATCTGGACATTGCCGTCGTCGTCGTGGTGCTCGTACTGACGGACCTGATCGCGCATTTCACCACGCCGTGGGCCAGCGTCGCCACGGTCCCGGCCGCCGCCGTGGGCCTGGTCATCTTGATGCGGTGCCGCGGTTTGGGCTGGGCGGACCTCGGCCTCGGCCGCGAGCACTGGAAGCCGGGGCTGGGTTATGCGCTGGCGGCCGTGGCCGTTGTGGCGTCGGTGATCGCGGTCGGCGTGCTGCTGCCGGCGACCCGGCCGATGTTCCTGAACAACCGTTACGCCACCATCTCGGGCGCGATGGTTGCCTCGATGGTCATCATCCCGCTGCAGACCGTCATCCCCGAGGAGTTGGCGTTTCGCGGCGTCCTGCACGGCGCGCTCAATCGGGCATGGGGTTTCCGTGGCGTGGCGTTGGCGGGGTCGCTGCTGTTCGGGCTGTGGCATGTGGCGACGTCGTTCGGACTGACCAGCAGCAACGTGGGTTTCACCCGGCTGTTCGGTGGCGGGATCGTGGGGATGCTGGCGGGGGTGGCCGGCGCCGTGTTGGCGACGGGGGCCGCGGGGTTCGTCTTCAGCTGGCTTCGCCGGCGCAGCGGCAGTCTGATCGCGCCGATCGCGTTGCACTGGTCACTGAATGGGCTCGGTGCGCTCGCCGCCGCGTTCGTGTGGCACCTGACCACCTGACGCCGGTCACACGAGCAGTACCGCTGCGCCCGCGATGCGCCCGGCGCTCAGGTCCCCCAGGGCCCGATCGGCTTGCCCGAGAGGGTATTCCGGCGTCGTCACTTCGAGGTGGTGTTGACCCGCGAAGTCGAGGAAGGCCCGCGCGTCGGCCCGGGTGTTTGAGGTGACCGACCGGACCTGGCGCTCCTGAAACAGGTGGCGCTGGTAGTTCAGCGCGGGGATATCCGACAGATGGATGCCCGCGATCGCCAGCGTGCCACCGCGATCCAGCGCCTGAAGCGCGGGCAGCACCAGATCACCGACCGGGGCGAAGAGGATCGCGGCGTCCAGCGGCGCCGGTGGCGGATCCGCCGCGCCCTGTGCGGATGCGGCGCCGAGGTCCAATGCCAGTTCGCGCGCCCGGGAGCCGCGGGTCATCACGTGCACCTCGGCGCCCTGCGCCACGGCGACCTGCGCGGTGATGTGCGCGCTGCCGCCGAAACCGTAGAGACCCAGGCGCCCGCCGGGCGGTAGCTCGGCGCGAAGGAGCGAGCGGTAGCCGATGATGCCCGCACACAACAACGGGGCGAGTTCGCTGTCGCTGTAGCCATCGGGCAGGGGGTGAGCGAAAGCGGCCGGGACGGTGGCGAATTCGGCGTAGCCGCCGTCGGCGTCCCAGCCGGTGTAGCGGGACTGCGGGCAGAGATTCTCGTCGCCACGTCGGCAGTATTTGCACAGGCCGCAGGTGTGGCGCAGCCAGGCGATGCCCACCCGGTCCCCCACCCGAAACTCGTCGCCGGCCTCGGGGCCGAGTTCGACGACCTCTCCGACCACCTCATGTCCGGGGGTGACCCGGTCGCGGTGGACGGGAAGGTCGCCTTCGGTGACATGCAGATCGGTGCGGCACACCCCGCACGCGCGCACGGCCACCAGCAGTTCGGACGGGCCCGGTCGCGGCACCTCGGTGGTGACCTGCTCGAGCGGGCCGGTATCCATCGGCCCTGGTCGACGCACGCGCCAGGCGCGCATTGCCGTGGTGGTCACCGGTGATGCCATCGCTCCATCATGCCGCTAACCACCACGGCCGCAACGGGTTCGGCAGACTACGTCCTGCGCACCATGCCGACGATCCAGAGCAGGATCAACGAGCCGAGCAGCGCGGTGAAGAAGGTGAAGAAGTAGCCGCCACTCGCGGTGTCGACGAAGAAGCTCAGGATGAAGCCGCCGACCAGTGCGCCCACAATGCCGATCACAATGTCCATCAGGATGCCGGCTCCGCTACCGCGGATGATCTTGCTGGCGATCGCACCGGCGATACCACCGATGATGATGTAGCCAATCCAGCCGACGCTGGTGAGTGTGCTTGATCGAGCGAGGAATTCCGTAGCTGCCATGATGTCCATCGCGGGTCTCCTTGCAATCGCTGGCAAAGCCCAGCGCTTTGCTGGGCCGTCACTTCGGTATACCCAGTTTGGGTCACGAAACGAGTGCCGAATCGGAGACGGTTGACCAACCGGTTTTCCGTCGCGCCTGCGATCAGGCCGTGACGGTCAGGCTGAGCGAGTTTGCTGCGGTGCCGGCGCGGGGCTCGGGCCGACCTCCACGGCTGGTGCCTGGCCCGGAACCGGCGCGGGAGCCGGTGCTGGCGCTCCTGGCGCCACCGGTGCTGCGGGCGCCCCGGGGACCGCGGGCGCGGGGGCTCCCGGAGGCGCAGGCGGAGCAGCCGGCGGCGTCCAAGCCTGGATCGACTCCGTGAGCGCCTTGGCCGCGCCCCGGTCCACCGGGTCGTTGGAGGTTCCGAGCCACACCACGAACCAGCGTTGCGCATTCCCGCCATTGGCCGAGCCGATCACGCCCGTCCAGATCTGCCCGTTCGGCTTGGAGGCGTCACTGAATTTGACTTCGTAGAACGACCCACTGCCGGTGCTTCCGTTGGCGCCGGCGAGCGGGGTGCTCTCCTGGTTGATGCGCGTGCCGGGATAGGGCATGAAGAACTCACCCATGTCGGAACCCAGCCGCACCGCGGCCTTGGCGTTGTCGGCTTCCGCACTGGCGTAAAGCTTTTGGTCGAGGCGGCCCATCACGATGCGGGTGTCGTTGGCCACCTGCGGCGGTTGGTCGGGCATCGGCGGCGGACCGGTCACCTTGCTCAGCAGTGCCGAGCCGTAGTCCAGGTGGGAAGCGTCCGACTCCACCCAGCCTGCGGGCAGGACGTAGCTGAATCCACCGACGGCGTTGTTGATCCGTCCGGCGTTCGGGTCCACCGGCGGTGGCGGCGGCGCGTTCGGATCGACGGGCGGCGGCGGGGGTGCGTTGGGGTCGACGGGCGGCGGCGGTGCCCCGTTGGGGGCGGGCGGCGGCGCGACCGCGTTGGGATCACCCGGTGCCGGTTGCCCATTCGGCGCCGGCGCGGCGGGCGCACCAGGTGCGGCCGGTGCCCCTGGCGCCGCGGGCGGGGCCGTGGCCGTGCTCGGCGGGACGGGGGTCGGGACTTCGGGATCGGCGTTCGAGGTCGCCGGCAACGCGATGGCGAGCGCGCTGGCCCCGCTCACCGTGGTGATCGCCAGCGTCGTCCACAGTCCTTTGCGGCGTGTCGAGGTCGGTTCCACCTGCTCCATGGCGACGAACCTACCGTGTTACCGCTGTGACGCAAGGAGCTTTGCGGACTATTGCAGCGCAGTTGTGTCGATGTTGCCAATGTGCAACCTGCCGAGCGCCGCCGGGACATCGAGTGCTACCGGACTTTGCGCGACCGATGCTCAGTGCGCGGCCGGATACAGCGTCACCTCATGGGCTTTCACGGAGAACCACACCCGGTCCCCCGGCGTCAACCGCAACTCCGCGGCGGCGTCCGCGGTGATCTCCGCGGCCAGGCCGGGCGCCCCATCGGGTTGCTGAGCGCCGCGCACCAACACCGCCGAGCCGCGGACGTCCATCTCGGCCACGGCGACCTCAACGGCGTTGCGGGGGCTGCCGTGCGGCCGGTCGCGATAGACGGCGACCACCGTGGGCGGGAAGACCGCGATCGCGTGCCGCCCGGCTGGGACCAGCGCACCTTGCTCTCGTGGGGCCGCGTACCAGCGGTCCCCGGAGTGCGCGACCAGCGCGCCGTCGGGGTCGACCGTTCCATTGACCAGATTGACACCGGTGATGCGGGCCGCGAAATGACTGCGGGGCGCGGTGAGCACGTCGGGCACCGGGCCGATTTCGGCGACCTTGCCGGACTCGAGGACCAGCACGCGATCGGCCAACGTGAACACGTCCAGGAGGTCGTGGGTGACCAGGATCGCGGAGCAGCCGCTGCGGCTGACGACCTTGCGCAGCACCGCCCGGATCGCTGCGGCCGCGGCGACGTCGAGCCCGGCCAGGGGTTCATCGAGCAGCAGCACGTCGGGTTCGGCTGCCAGCGCTCGCGCGATCGCGACCCGCTGAGCCTGTCCGCCCGAGAGCTGTCGCGGTTTTCGGTCGGCGAAGCGCTCGGCGTCCACCTCGCGCAACCAGCGCGCCGCCGTCGCTTTCTGCGCCGCACGGGCCGGCCGCAGCCGCGCGCGACGGCTGTGCGGTCCGAAGGCGACGTTGGCGGCAACACTCATGTGCGGGAACAGCAGTGCGTCCTGCAGCAACAGCCCCACCCGGCGGTCGTGCGTCGGGATGTCGATCCCGGTCGCGGTGTCGGTCAAGACCCGCTCGCCAAGCCGCACCGTTCCGTGGTCGGGTCGAAGGAGACCCGCGATGACATGCAGGACAGTCGATTTGCCCGCGCCGTTGGGGCCGAGCACCGCGAGCACCTCCCCCGCGGCAACGGAGAACTCCACATCCACCTGGCGGTCGGAGACGACCGCGTGCAGCTCCAAGTCGCTCATGATCCGGCCCTACCTGGCGTCGGCCCCGGTCAGCCGGCGTGTGCCCAGCCCCAGCACCACCAGGGCGGCCACCACCACCAGCAGGATCGACAACGCCACGGCGGCGTCGGCGTCGGTCACTCGCTGCAAATAGATCTCCAGCGGCAGCGTGCGGGTCACCCCTTGCCGCGAGCCGGCAAACGTCAGGGTGGCGCCGAACTCACCCAGCGATCGGGCGAACGCCAACACCGCGCCCGACACGACGCCCGGCACCAGCAACGGCAACGTGACGCGCCACCAGACCGCGCCGGGCCGCGCCCCCAACGTCGCGGCCACCACCTCGAAATCGGCCCCCGCGGTGCGCGCCGCCCCCTCGAGCGAAATCACCAAAAACGGCAGCGAGACGAACGTCTGCGCCAGCACCACGGCGGTGGTGCTGAAGGCGATGCTGACGCCGGCGGCCTCCAAGTACCGGCCGAGCAATCCGAGCCGCCCGAACGCATACAACAAAGCGATCCCCCCCACGACCGGCGGCAGCACCAGCGGCAGCAAGATCAGCGGGCGCAGCAACCGCACCAGCCGAGCCGTGCTGCGGGCGAGCACCAGCGCCATCGGCACGCCGAGCGCCACGCACAACACCGTGCTGGCGGTGGCGGTCTGAAGACTGAGCGCCAGCGCGGTGCGTGACGACGAGCTCGTGATCAGCGACCAGAAATGCGGCCAATCGACCTTGACCGCGATGGCCAGCAATGGCAGCACCACGAAGACGGTCCCCGCGGCCGCAGGCACAAACACCCAGCGAGGCAGACCCGAGCTATGCGCGCTAATACCTACCCTCCTGCCGACGGTCGCTTCGACGACTCACGCGGGACTGCTCACCCACCCCTCGCATTAGACCGGAATGCGCTGGGCTCCGTGCCGTCGTGGCACCGAAACCCGCCGACGCGCGGTAAGTGGTGGGCCCGGCGACCGGTGGTCAGTGGGACCGGCGAGAATGGTTTTGCGCGGCCATCGCCGCGGGTAGCCCGAAGGTCACCGTCAGGACGAAGGTGCATGGATGCCATCTGAACAGGCGCCGCCCCCGCCCAAATCGGCGCCGGGCTGGTACCCCGATCCCGCAGGGGTAGGCCATGGGCTGCAACGGTATTTCGACGGCACCAACTGGACCAGCGAATGGGCTTTCGCCGCCGAGCCGCCCAAGAAGCCGGTCTCCGGAAAGGTGGCCCTGGCGCTCGCGGTACTCACCGTGCTCGTCCTCCTCGTCATTGTCGGCAGAAGCTGGGGTTTCGACGGAAGAAACGACAGCCAATCCTCATCGGGCAGTGCGACCACGGCGGGACCGTCGACACTGACCGAGGCGGCGCCACCGACGCCGGCCGGGCCCAAGAAACCCGACGGGGTCACCTTCACGACCGCTCCAGGCCCCGACGGCGACATCGTCGACGCCCGATTCGCCATTCGGGACAACTACACCGAGCAGCTGATCAGAGACGGTGCGCGCCTGGACACCATCGACATCCTCCGATACGCCCGAGCGACCTATCCCGATGCGTCCGCCGTGAACGTTCAGGGCACCTTCCCGATGACCGACCCGTACGGCAATACCTCGACCCAGGTCGCCATCGACCTCACCTACTCGCGGGCGACGTTGAACAAGATCAACTTCGATGGCGTGACCAAAAGCAGCATCTGGGAGATTCGCGATTCCGGCTCCATTCTTCCGGCCTTTCAGCCCTAGGCGCCGCGGCGATCAGGGCTTGGCGAAGCCGGCCCCAGCCAGGATCTGCTGGCCGGCCGGGGACGTCACCAGGTCGACGAATTTCTGTGCCTGCGTGGGATGGGCGGCCTTCTTCAGCACCCCGAGGGGGTAGACGTTCACCGCGCCGGCGGCCTCGGGGAAGTACACGGTCGCGACCTTGCTCCCGGCCGTCTTGGCGTCGGTGACGTAGACCAGCGCGGCGTCGGCTTGGCCGCTGGTGACCTTGTTCAGGGCGTCCGTCACGCTGAGTTCCTCGCTGACGGGATTGAGCCGCACCCCGGTGCTGTCTTCGATGCGCCGCGTGGCTGCGCCGCACGGTACCGGCCGCTGGCAGATCACCACGTTGAGGCCGGGCCTGGCCAGGTCGGAGAAGGATCCGATCTTTTTCGGGTTGCCCGGCGCGGTGACGATGACCAACGTGTTCGACGCGAAGTTCCTCGCGTCGCCGCTCAGCAGGCCGGCCTTGCTGACCGTGTCCATCTGCGCGGTGTCGGCCGACGCGAAGACATCGGCGCTCGCGCCCTGCGTCAACTGGGTGGCCAGCTCGGAGGAGCCGGCGAACTCGAATTCGACGCCGCTGCCCGGGTTTTCGGCGGTGAACCGCTGGCCCAGCCGCGTGAACGCCGGTTTGAGCGATGCGGCGGCAAACACCATCACTTTCCCGGACGCCTGCGACGACTGCGCCGGGTGCGGTGTGGAACCGCAGCCGAGGAGTCCCGCCAGCAGCACCGTCGAAGCCAACCCGGTCAGGAACCCGATCCGACGCATGGATGCACCCTAGCCCGCCGATGATGCGGTCCGGTTGGTGGCTGAATCGCCGCAAAAAGTGACGCACAAATAGTTACCCAAATGATCCGCGCGTCGCGGCGGCGAAAATTTCGCCAGCTAGCTACTGTCCAGTAACATAAACGGGGATTGACGCCATAACGCGCTGAGGTCCCAGGTAGAGGAGGTCATGGCAGTGGAGGTACTGGTTACCGGCGGAGACACGGAGCTGGGGCGCGCGGTGGCCGAGGGCTTCCGCGATGACGGCCACAAAGTCACCCTGGTGGGCGCGCGCAAGAGCGATCTGGAGATCGCCGCCAAGGAACTCGAGGTCGAGGCGATCGTCTGCGACACCACCGATCCGGCCAGCCTCGAAGAGGCCCGCCCGCTGTTCCCCCACCACCTGGACACCATCGTCAACGTGCCGGCGCCCACCTGGGAGGCCGGCGACCCGCGCACCTACTCGATCGCCGACACCGCCAACGCGTGGCGCAAAGCGCTTGACGCGACGGTCCTTTCGGCGGTGCTGACGCTGCAGACCGTGGGCGATCACCTCCGCTCGGGCGGGTCGATCATCAGCGTGGTGCCCGAGAACCCGCCGGCGGGCAGCGCCGACGCCGCAATCAAAGCGACGCTGACGAATTGGACCGCGGGACAGGCAAGCGTCTTCGGCACACGCGGCATCACGGTCAACGCCGTCGCCAGTGGTCGCAGCGCTCAGGCCGGCTACGACGGGCTCACCCACACGCCGGCGCCGGTGGCCGCGGAGGTCGCGCGCCTGGCGCTGTTCTTGACCACGTCGGCGGCGCGCCACATCACCGGTCAGACGTTGCACGTGAGCCACGGCGCGCTGGCGCAGTTCGCCTGAGGCGTAACCCGCGCCGGTCGCAAACCCTTCTCCCCCGCCCGGCCGATCGCTACGGTGATCAGCGTGGCTATTCGACTCGGTTTGCAGATTCCCAACTTTTCCTACGGCACCGCGGTGGAGCAACTCTTCCCCACCGTCATCGCCCAGGCGCGCGAGGCCGAATCCGCTGGCTTCGACTCGGTTTTCGTGATGGACCACTTCTATCAACTGCCGATGTTGGGGTCGCCCGACCAGCCGATGCTGGAGGCCTACACCGCGCTGGGGGCGCTGGCCACCGCCACCGAGCGGGTCCAGCTGGGCACCCTGGTGACCGGCAATACGTATCGCAACCCCAGCCTGCTGGCGAAGACCATCACCACGCTGGACGTGGTGAGTCAGGGTCGCGCGATCCTGGGCATCGGCACCGGTTGGTTCCAGCTCGAGCATGACCAGTTGGGTTTCGAATTCGGCACCTTCACCGATAGATTCAACCGGCTCGACGAAGCCCTGGAGATCATCCTGCCGATGATCAAGGGCGAGCGGGCGAGTTTCTCGGGCAAGTGGTATCGAACCAGCGAGGCGTTCGCCAATCCCCGCTTCCGAGACCACATTCCGCTGATGATCGGCGGCAGTGGCGAGAAGAAGACAATCCCGCTCGCCGCACGGCATTTCGACCACCTCAACGTGATCGCGGGCTTCGACGAGCTGCCCGGCAAGCTGGAGGCGGTGCGGCGCTCCTGCGAGGAGGTGGGCCGCGACCCCGCGACCCTGGAGACCAGCACGCTGACCACTGTCCTGATCGACGACAATGCGAGCCTCGACCAGATTCCCGCGGAGATGAAGCAGCGCATGGTGGTCGGCACCCCGGACTCGGTCGCCGACCAGATCAAGACCAAGGTGGTCGACGCGGGCGTCGACGGCGTGATCATCAACCTGCCCTTCTACACACTCGGCGTCGTCGAGGCGGCCGGCGAAGCGCTGCGCCCACTCGTCGGGCTGTAGGCCGCCGGGCCCGCGCCGCACCGGCCGGGTGGACATGACGAGAATCACGTTCGACGACCAGGAGTGATGCGCACGGTGTGGTTGATTACACATGTTGTGAGTTAGGTTTCGGGTATCCGCCTGACTAGCGTGGTTGCTAATTGCAGTCGCGCGTCCAAAAGCCCTCGTCAGGAGCAGCGGAAACATGAGCCCCCAGCCAGGTCGCACAGCTGAACCGGAGCGCCGCCACCAGGTCGTCATCATCGGGTCGGGCTTCGGCGGGCTCAACGCTGCAAAGAAACTCAAGCACGCGAACGTCGACATCAAGCTGATCGCCCGCACCACGCACCACCTGTTCCAGCCGCTGCTCTACCAGGTGGCGACGGGCATTGTGTCCGAAGGCGACATCGCCCCGCCCACCCGCGTCGTCCTGCGCCGGCAGCGCAACGTCCAGGTGCTGCTCGGCGACGTCACCCACATCGACTTGGCCGGCAAGTTCGTCGTGTCGGATCTGCTCGGCCACACCTACGAAACCCCTTATGACAGTTTGATTGTCGCCGCCGGCGCGGGCCAGTCATATTTCGGGAACGACCATTTCGCCGAGTTCGCCCCGGGCATGAAGTCGATCGACGACGCCCTCGAGGTGCGAGGGCGGATCCTGAGCGCCTTCGAACAGGCCGAGCGGTCCCGCGATCCGGAACGACGGGCCAAGCTGCTGACCTTCACCGTGATCGGCGCCGGCCCCACTGGCGTCGAAATGGCCGGGCAGATCGCGGAATTGGCGACCTACACGCTCAAAGGCTCGTTCCGTCACATCGACTCCACCAGGGCGCGCGTGATCCTGCTCGACGCCGCCCCCGCGGTGCTGCCGCCCTTCGGCGACAAGCTGGGTCAACGGGCCGCCGACCGCCTGGAGAAGATGGGCGTGGAGATTCAGCTGGGCGCCATGGTCACCGACGTCGACCGCAACGGCATCACCGTCAAGGACTCCGACGGCACCGTCCGGCGCATCGAATCCGCTTGCAAGGTATGGTCCGCCGGCGTTTCGGCCAGTCCATTGGGGCGCGACCTTGCCGACCAGTCGACGGTCGAACTCGACCGGGCCGGGCGGGTCAAGGTGCTGCCCGACCTGTCCGTCCCGGGCCACCCCGACGTGTTCGTCGTCGGCGACCTGGCCGCGGTCGAAGGCGTGCCGGGAGTGGCCCAGGGCGCCATTCAGGGCGCCAAGTACGTCGCGAACACGATCAAGGCCGAGCTCGACGGCGCCAACCCGGCCGAGCGGGAACCGTTCCAGTACTTCGACAAGGGATCCATGGCCACGGTCTCGCGATTCTCCGCGGTGGCCAAGATCGGTCCCGTCGAATTCAGCGGCCTGTTCGCCTGGTTCGCGTGGCTCGTCCTGCACCTGGTCTACCTGGTCGGGTTCAAGACCAAGATCAGCACGCTGCTGTCGTGGACGGTGACGTTCCTGAGCACCCGGCGGGGTCAACTCACCATCACCGAACAGCAGGCGTTCGCCCGCACCCGGCTCGAGCAGCTGGCGGTGCTGGCCGCGGAGACCAAGCGACCGGTCGCCCGACGGGCCAGCTAGGCTCGGCTCCCCAGTCCTGTTCCCGGACTTCGCGATTCGGCGATCAGCCCTCGCGTAGCTCGAGATTCTGCAAGCGCACCTGGCCCCGGGCGACAACGCGATCGTCGTCGTCGGTGATGGTGACCAGCCACAGCTGCTGGCTCCGGCCGCGGTGGATCGGTTCGACGGTGCCGTAGACCATCCCCGAGCCGATCGAGCGCAGGAAGTCGGTGTTGTTGTTGACTCCCACGACATTTCCGCCGCCGCGGGTGGCCAGCCAGGTGTAGGCCGCCACGCTCGCCATGCTTTCAATCATCGAGCAGTAGACGCCGCCGTGCACGAGACCCATCGGCTGCAGCAGCTTGGGCGTCACCTCGAGTTGGGCGCGCGCGCCGTCGGGGCTGAGTTCGGTGAACTGCAAGCCGATCTCGCGGTCGAAGGGCGCGGAGAAATGCGGCGGAATGATGGTTTCCTGCGGCTCTGGCACGCCCCTGTGTCTACACCATGGCGTGCGGGACGGCTTACGCGGCAGGACAACTGGCCGCAGAACACCCCCGGAAACGGCTGAGCCCCGTGCACTAGGCACGGGGCTCGCCGATCGAGTAAGACCGGGGGTCACTGCAGCCCTCAGGACTCTCACGCGGTCCGTTATCGCTCGACTCGATTAGCATAGGCAAGGCTGCCCTAACTTTGCAAGGGGTATTGTTCGACTTGTTCGTAACGGGCGCGCGCGGAGGCCGGCACAGTGATTTGTCAGCTTTCCGTACGACGGCCGGTAGTAAGCGGGAGTAGTCTGGTTTCGACGCTCAGGAGATGAACGAACTATGGCCAAACTGACACGGCTGGGGGATCTGGAACGGGCCGTCATGGACCATCTGTGGTCGACGCCCGAGCCTCAGACGGTTCGCCAGGTCCATGAGGCGTTGTCCGCGCAGCGCGACCTGGCCTACACCACGATCATGACCGTGCTGCAGCGGCTGGCCAAGAAGAACCTGGTCTCCCAGATCCGCGACGATCGGGCACACCGGTACGCCCCCGTGCACGGCCGCGACGAACTGGTCGCCGGCCTCATGGTGGATGCGCTCGCCCAGGCCGAAGACTCCGGGGGCCGGCAGGCCGCGCTGGTGCACTTCGTCGAGCGCGTCGGCGCCGACGAGGCCGAGGCCCTTCGGCGCGCGCTCGCTGAACTGGAAGCCAATCAACGCAATAACTCGCCATCTGCTGGCGCAGGCCCGGAGGGCTGAGGGACACTAACAGTGTGTCCGCGCTGGCTTTCATCATTCTCGCGGTGCTACTGACCGGCCCGGTGCCGGCCATGTTGGCACGTGCGCGCTGGCCGCTGCGCGCCCCCCGCGCCGCAATGGTGTTGTGGCAAGCCGTCGCGCTGGCCGCGGTTCTGTCGGCGTTCAGCGCCGGGATCGCCATCGCCACCCGCCTGCTCATGCCCGGTCCCGACGGGCGCCCCACGACCAGCATCATCGGCGCCGCCGACCGGCTCGGATGGCCGCTGTGGGCGGCCTACATCGGGGTGTTCGCCTTAACCGTGCTGGTCGGCGCCCGGTTGATGGTCGCCATCGCCCGGGTGGCCATCGCCAATCGGAAGCGACGGGCCCACCACCGAATGGTCGTTGACCTGGTCGGGGTCGGCCACGACGCGGCGCTCTCCCAGTCCTGCACCCGCACCCGCGATCTTCGCGTGCTGGATGTCCCGCAACCGCTCGCCTACTGCTTGCCGGGCGTGCGCAGCCGAGTGGTGGTCAGCGAAGGAACGCTGAGCACGCTCGCCGACGCGGAGGTCGCGGCCATCCTCACCCACGAGCGGGCCCACCTGCGGGCCCGGCACGATCTGGTGCTCGAGGCGTTCACCGCCGTGCACGCGGCCTTCCCGCGGTTGGTGCGAAGCGCCAACGCGCTCGGCGCGGTCCAGCTCCTGGTCGAGTTGCTCGCCGACGATGCCGCGGTGCGTGCCGCCGGGCGCGCTCCCCTGGCCCGGGCGCTGGTCGCCTGCGCGTCGGGGCGGGCCCCGTCGGGCGCGCTTGCGGCCAGCGGCCCCAGCACGGTGCTGCGCGTGCGCCGGCTGGGCGGCCGCGGCAACAGCGCCGCCCTGTCGGCGGCCGCCTACCTTGCCGCGGCGGCGGTATTCGTGGTGCCCACCATCGCGCTCGCCGTGCCCTGGCTCACCGAGCTGGAACGCCTGTTCAACCTCTGACGCCGCCGACGGCCGATCACCCCGGGCGCGCATCCATGCGCTGTGCCACAGTGTCACCGAAAGCTTTTGCCGAAGAAGTTCTCCCGATTGAGAGGCGAAGACATGAGTTCGTCGGACACCCAGGCGGGTTCCAAGACCGGCACCGCGCAGATCGGCGTCACGGGCCTGGCCGTGATGGGGTCGAACATCGCCCGCAATTTCGCCCGGCACGGCTACACCGTGGCGCTGCACAACCGGTCGGTCGCCAAAACCGACGCGCTGCTCAAAGAGCACGGTGACGACGGCAAGTTCGTGCGGTCGGAGACCATCGCCGAATTCCTCGACGCGCTGGAAAAGCCGCGACGCGTGCTGATCATGGTCAAGGCCGGCGACCCGACGGACGCGGTGATCAACGAACTGGCCGACGCGATGGAAGACGGCGACATCATCATCGACGGCGGCAATGCCCTCTACACCGACACCATCCGCCGGGAGAAGGCGATGCGCGAGCGCGGCCTGCACTTCGTCGGCGCCGGCATCTCCGGCGGCGAGGAGGGCGCGCTCAACGGGCCGTCGATCATGCCGGGCGGGCCGGCCGAGTCGTACAAGTCGCTGGGCCCCCTCCTCGAGGAGATCTCCGCGCACGTCGACGGCGTCCCGTGCTGCACCCACATCGGCCCCGACGGCGCCGGGCACTTCGTCAAGATGGTGCACAACGGCATCGAGTACTCCGACATGCAGCTGATCGGCGAGGCCTACCAGCTGCTGCGCGACGGGCTCGGCAAAACCGCGGGCGAGATCGCCGACGTGTTCGCCGACTGGAACAAGGGCGACCTGGACAGCTACCTCATCGAGATCACCGCCGAGGTGCTCAAGCAGACCGACGCCAAGACCGGCAAGCCGCTCGTCGACCTCATCCTCGACGAGGCCGAGCAGAAGGGCACCGGGCGCTGGACGGTGAAATCGGCCCTCGACCTCGGTGTGCCCGTCACTGGCATAGCCGAGGCGGTCTTCGCGCGCGCCTTGTCGGGATCGGTCGCCCAGCGCAAGGCCACCACCGGGTTGGCGTCCGGCGACCTCGGCGAAAAGCCCTCCGACGCAACACAGTTCACCGAAGATGTGCGCCGCGCGCTGTACGCGTCGAAGATCATCGCCTACGCCCAGGGCTTCAACCAGATCCAGGCCGGCAGCGCCGAATACGACTGGAACATCACCCCCGGCGACATGGCCACCATCTGGCGCGGCGGCTGCATCATCCGGGCCAAGTTCCTCAACCGCATCAAAGAGGCCTTCGACGAGAACCCCGACCTGCCGACGCTGATCGTCGCCCCG
The DNA here is from genome assembly GCF_976985695.1 of Mycobacterium sp. NTMscope_MAC_269. Classification (NCBI taxonomy): domain Bacteria; kingdom Bacillati; phylum Actinomycetota; class Actinomycetes; order Mycobacteriales; family Mycobacteriaceae; genus Mycobacterium; species Mycobacterium sp. NTMscope_MAC_269. The sequence goes on along the minus strand of NZ_OZ335668.1, from coordinate 1,743,226 downwards.
TACTTTCGCGAGGCCATCGAGGCCTCGATCGACAGCTGGCGCCGGGTCGTGGTGACCGCCACTCAGCTCGGCATTCCGATCCCGGGCTTCGCCTCGGCGCTGTCCTACTACGACGCACTGCGCACCGAGCGGCTGCCCGCCGCGCTGACTCAGGGGTTGCGGGACTTCTTCGGCGCGCACACCTACGGCCGCATCGACGACGAGCCCGACAAGCGCTTCCACACGCTGTGGAGCGGCGATCGCACCGAAGTGCCCGCCTAGCTTTGCCACACTGGAGGGCGTGAGGGGGTTCGAGTTGCGATGAGGTTTCTCGACGGGCACCGGCCCGGCTACGACTTGACCTACAACGACGTCTTCATCATGCCTACCCGCTCGGAGGTCGCGTCGCGGTTCGACGTCGACCTGTCCACCGGGGATGGGTCGGGCACCACGATCCCGGTCGTCGTCGCCAACATGACCGCGGTGGCCGGCAAACGGATGGCCGAGACGGTGGCGCGCCGCGGTGGGCTGGTGATCCTGCCGCAGGACCTGCCCATCACCGCGGTCGAGCAGACGGTCGAGTTCGTCAAAGGCCGCGACCTGGTTCTCGACACCCCGGTGGTGCTGGGGCCCGACGACTCGGTCTCCGACGCGACGGCGCTGATCCACAAGCGGGCGCACGGTGTCGCCGTCGTCGCCTTCGAGGGTCGTCCCCTGGGATTGGTGAGCGAATCGTCCTGCCTGGGGGTGGATCGCTTCACCCGGGTGCGCGACGTGGCGATGACCGACTTCGTCACCGCCCCGGTGGGCACCGAGCCGCGCAAGATCTTCGATCTGCTCGAGCAGGCCCCCATCGGTGTCGCGGTCGTCACGCACGCCGACGGCACGCTGGCCGGGGTGCTGACCCGCACCGGCGCCATCCGCGCCGGTCTGTACACCCCGGCCGTCGACGCGCGCGGCCGGCTGCGGGTGGGCGCGGCCGTCGGCATCAACGGCGACGTCGGGGCCAAGGCGCGATCCCTGGTCGAGGCCGGAATCGACCTGTTGGTCATCGACACCGCCCACGGGCATCAGGTCAAGACGCTCGAGGCGATCCGCACGGTCGCGTCGCTCGATCTCGGTGTGCCGCTGGCGGCGGGCAACGTGGTCTCGGCCGAGGGCACCCGCGACCTGCTCGGCGCCGGGGCGAGCATCGTCAAGGTCGGCGTCGGCCCGGGCGCGATGTGCACCACCCGGATGATGACCGGCGTCGGGCGCCCGCAATTCTCGGCTATCGTCGAATGCGCTTCGGCCGCAAGGGAATTGGGCGGTCATGCGTGGGCCGACGGCGGCGTCCGCCATCCGCGCGACGTGGCGCTGGCACTGGCGGCCGGCGCGTCCAACGTGATGATCGGGTCGTGGTTTGCCGGCACCTACGAATCGCCCGGTGACCTGATGCGCGACCGCGAGGACCAGCCCTACAAGGAGAGCTACGGCATGGCGTCCAAGCGCGCCGTGGTCGCCCGCAGCGGCGCCGACACCGCGTTCGACCGTGCCCGCAAATCGCTGTTCGAGGAAGGCATTTCGACGTCCCGGATGGGGCTGGACCCCGCCCGCGGCGGTGTGGAGGATCTGCTCGATCACATCACCTCGGGCGTGCGTAGCACCTGCACCTACGTCGGCGCCGCGAACCTGGCGCAACTGTACGAGCGGGTCGTGGTCGGGGTGCAGTCGACCGCGGGCTTCGCCGAGGGCCACCCGCTACCGCTGGGGTGGTGACACGCGCGGGTAAGGCTAGCCTTGCCTAATAGGGCCTGCTAACCTACTGCGCCATGGCCTCCTCTTCCCCTACCGTCAGCGCCGAGCTGCTGAGCATCCTGCGCGATGAACTCAACGTCGACGCGTCCCGCCTGACCCCCGACGCCCGGCTGGTCGACGACGTCGGGCTGGATTCTGTGGCCTTCGCCGTGGGCATGGTGGCCATCGAAGAACGGCTGGGAGTCTCGCTGTCCGAAGAGGAACTGCTGAACTGCGAGACGGTCGGCGACCTGCAGGCCGCGATCGCCGCCAAACATCGCGATGAGTGAGCTGGCCGCGGCGCTGACGGCGGCGATGCGCGGTGGCACCAGCGATCTGGTGGTCTTCGACCGCGAGACCTCGGCGTGGCGCCGCCACCCGTGGCCCGAGGTGCACGGGCTGGCCGAGAGCATCGCCGCGTGGCTGCTGGACCGGGGCCGGCCGGCCGCCATCGGGCTGGTCGGCGAACCGACCGTCGAGTTCGTCGCCGCCATCCAGGGTGCGTGGCTGACGGGCGCGAGCGTGTCGATCCTGCCCGGGCCGGTGCGCGGCGCCGATGGCCGGCGGTGGGCGGAGGCGACGCTGACCCGTTTCCGCGGCATCGGCGTGCGCACGGTCCTCAGTCACGGCTCCTACCTGGACGGCCTGCAATCGCTGGATCCGGCGGGCCTCGACGACGGCATGCTCGTCGAAGACGTTGGGCCCGCGGCACGTACGGGACGCTCATGCGGTGAGCCGCCGGCCCGAAGCGACAATCCGGCGATCTTGCAGGGGACCGCGGGCTCCACCGGCTCGCCCAAAACCGCGGCGCTGTCGCCGGGCGCGGTGCTGGCCAACCTGCGCGGCCTCAATCAACGGCTCGCGGTCACCCCGGCGGACGTCGGCTGCTCGTGGCTGCCGCTCTACCACGACATGGGTCTGTCCTTCTTGCTCGCGTCAACGCTGGGTGGCATGTCGGTATGGCTCGCCCCCACATCGGCTTTCACCGCCTCGCCGTTTCGCTGGCTGGGCTGGCTGTCGGAAGGCCGCGCCACGATCACCGCGGCACCGAACTTCGCCTACAACCTGGTCGGCCGCTACGCCCGCCGCGTCTCCGGCGTCGACCTCGGCGCCGTGCGGGTGGCGATCAACGGCGGCGAGCCGGTCGACTGTGACGGATTCGGCCGATTCGCCGAGGCGATGGGCCCCTTCGGGTTCGACGCCGGCGCCGCCACCCCGTCCTACGGCCTGGCGGAGTCGACGTGCGCGGTGAGCGTGCCCACCCCGGGCGCCGGGTTGCGGTTCGCCGACGTCACCGACGAGACGGGGTCGCGCCGCCACGCGGTGCTGGGCGCGCCCATTCCAGGCACCGAGATTCGGATCTCGCCGCGCGACGGCGCACCGGGCGACATCGGTGAGATCGAGATCCGCGGCGCGTCGATGATGGACGGCTACCTGGGCCACGACCCCGTCGACCGCGAAAGCTGGTTTCCCACCGGCGATCTCGGCTTCTTCGCCGACGACGGGCTGGTGGTGTGCGGCCGGGCCAAGGAGCTCATCACCATCGCCGGACGCAATATCTTCCCGACCGAGATCGAGACGGTCGCCGCGCAGGTCCGCGGGGTGCGCGAAGGCGCCGTGGTGGCGCTGGCCACCGGCGAGCATTCCGCGCGCCCCGGCCTGATCGTCGCCGCCGAATTCCGGGGGGCGGATCAGGCGGGCGCGCGCGCCGACGTCATCGCGCGGGTCGCCTCCGTGTGCGGCGTCGTTCCCTCCGACGTCATCTTCATGGCACCGGGGTCGCTGCCCCGAACGTCGTCGGGCAAACTGCGCCGCCTGGACGTGCGGCGCTCTCTCGAGACCGTGGACTAAGTGACGGCAATGACCCAGACAACCGAGACCGACCTCGACGGCTACCGGTCCCTGCTCGCCGACGCGTTCAACGAGCAGGTCCTGGCATGGACGACGGAAGCCGAGGCGCGGCAACAGTTTCCACGTGAGTTGATCGAACACCTCGGCGCCCGCGGGGTTTTCAGCGAAAAGTGGGGCGACGGCCCACTACCCGACGTCGGTAAGTTGGTCGCACTCGCGTTCGCCCTGGGCGGGCTGTCCTCAGCCGGCATCGGGGTGGGCGTCAGCCTGCACGACTCGGCGATCTCCGTCCTGCGCCGGTTCGGCAAGTCGGAGTATCTGCGGGACATCTGCGAACGGGCCATACGCGGGCAGGCCGTGCTGTGCCTCGGCGCCTCCGAGGAGTCCGGCGGCTCCGATCTACAGATCGTCGAAACCGAGATCTCCTCGCGCGACGGCGGTTTCGATGTCCGCGGCACCAAGAAGTTCGTCTCGCTGTCCCCCATCGCCGATCACATCATGGTGGTGGCGCGCAGCGTCGACCACGACGCGACGAGCAAGTACGGCAACGTCGCGCTGATCGCGGTGCCGACCGCCCAGGTCAGCGTGCAGCGGCCCTACAACAAGGTCGGCGCCGGTCCGCTGGACACCGCCGCCGTGCACATCGATACCTGGGTTCCCGCCGACGCCCTGGTCGCGCGCGCCGGCACCGGGCTGGCGGCTATCAGTTGGGGGCTGGCCCACGAGCGGATGTCGATCGCCGGTCAGATCGCCGCGTCGTGCCAGCGGGCGATCGGGATCACGTTGGCCCGCATGATGACTCGACGCCAGTTCGGCCACACGCTGTTCGAACACCAGGCGTTGCGCCTGCGGATGGCGGATTTGCAGGCACGTGTCGACCTGCTGCGGCTTGGCCTGCACGGCATCGCGGCCCAGGGCCGGCTGGACCTGCGTGCGGCCGCGGGGGTCAAGGTGACCGCGGCCCGCCTCGGCGAGGAAGTGATGTCGGAATGCATGCACATCTTCGGCGGCGCGGGCTACCTCATCGACGAGACGCCGCTGGGCGCGTGGTGGCGCGACATGAAGCTCGCCCGGGTCGGCGGCGGCACCGACGAGGTGTTGTGGGAGTTGGTCGCCGCCGGGATGGCGCCCGATTACAGCGGCTATGCGTCGCTGGTCGGCGATGCCGGGGCTTTTAGCGCGTAGAGCGTCATGCGCCGGTTCGTCGTGTCGTGCTCGCCGAGAAACGTGCAGCCCACGTACTCGCACAGTCTGCGCGCGGCGGTGTTGCGGTGATCGGGGTCGAACATGATCCGGCGGCTCCGCGGCTCCGCCGCAAAGGCGCTGGCCACGATGCGGGGCAACAGCATCGGTCCCAGGCCCCGGTTCACCAGCTTCACATCCGCGATGGCGGCGTGCAGCCCCAGATCGTAGGGGTCGGCGTCGTAATAGCGCGAGATGAGATCTTTTGCGCCCCAATATAGTTCGAGGTAGGCGCAATCTTTGCCGCGTATGGTTCCGATCAGCGGCAGGGAGTAGGTGCCTTCGAGTTGGGCATCCAGGTGCTGCCGCCAGCGCGGTGTCGGCCAGTCGTACTCCCACGCCTCGGCCAGGTGTGGCCGGTTCATCCACTCGGCAACCATGTCCGCGTCCTCGAGCTGGGCGACGCGCAGCGCGAAGGGGGCATCCAGGGACGGCGTGGGCGGGCGGGGGATCTGGGCGACCTCGTCGGCGATGTCGGAGCGCTGGCGCGGCAGGATCTGAACGGACGGCGTTTCCGCTGGGGCGTCGGGCATAGTGCGCAGAGCGTACCTGAGTAAGGGTAGGCATACCGTAGTTGGGCCCGCTCAGCGGTTGTTTCCGGGGCCGGCTGCGGCGACGCCGCGAACGGTCGGCGCCGAAGCGCCGTAACCCGGGCTAGCATAAGGCAGCAAAGACGGAAGCAACCGCGTCCGCTCGGCCACCAGGCAGCGAAAGGATCGACGTGCCGCAGGCACCCGCGCAGGCCATCGGCTTGCCGGCGCACGGGCCGTCGGACGAGCCGCCCGATGCGGAGCCTCCCCCGGCGCGTTCCTCGACCCGCGGGCGGCGTAATTCATGAACGTCACCGTCACCGTGATCAGCATTGTGGCGATCGCGGTGCTGATCTTCGGCAACGCCGTGTTCGTCGCCGCCGAATTCTCGTTGACCACGCTGGACCGCAGCGCCGTGGAGGCGAACGCCCGCGGCGGCGGCCGCCGCGACCGGTGGATCCGGCGCGCGCACCAGCGCCTGTCGTTTCAATTGTCGGGCGCCCAGCTCGGGATTTCCGTCACGACGCTGGCGGCCGGTTACCTGACCGATCCCATGGTCGAGGACTTGCCGCACCCGTGGCTGGACGCGCTCGACATCCCCGACAGGGTCGGCGACGCGATCATGGCCGCCCTGGTGCTGGTGATCGTGACGTCGGTGTCGATGGTGTTCGGCGAGCTCGTCCCCAAATACCTGGCGGTGGCGCGACCCCTGTCGACCGCCCGCGCCGTCGTGGCCGCCCAGCTGCTGTTCTCGCTGCTGCTGACCCCGGCGATCCGGTTGACCAACGGCGCGGCGAACTGGATCGTGCGCCGGCTGGGCATCGAGCCCGCCGAGGAGCTGCGGTCCGCCCGATCCCCCCAAGAGCTGTTGTCGCTGGTGCGTTCGTCGGCACGCAGCGGAGCGCTGGACGCCCCGACGGCGGCCCTGGTGCGCCGATCGTTGCAGTTCGGAACCCTCAGCGCCGAGGAGTTGATGACGCCCCGGTCCAAGATCGTCGCGCTGCAGACCGATGACACCGTCGCCGACCTGGTGGCCGCGGCCGCGGAGTCCGGGTTTTCCCGTTTCCCCATCGTCGACGGCGACCTCGACGAGACCGTCGGCATCGTGCACGTCAAGCAGGTGTTCGCGATCCCGCGGGCCGAGCGGGCGCGCACGCTGCTGACCACGGTGGCGCAACCCGTCGCGGTGGTGCCGTCCACGCTCGACGGTGACGCGGTGATGGCCGAGATCCGGGCCAACAGCCTGCAAACCGCGCTCGTCGTCGACGAATACGGCGGCACCGCGGGCATGGTGACCGTCGAGGACTTGATCGAAGAGATCGTGGGCGATGTCCGCGACGAGCACGACGACGCCACTCCCGACGTGGTGCCCGCCGGCACCGGATGGCGGGTGTCGGGCCTGTTGCGCATCGACGAGGTGGCCACCGCCACCGGCTTCCGGGCACCCGAAGGCCCCTACGAGACGATCGGCGGGTTGGTGCTGCGCGAGATCGGTCACATCCCGGCGGCCGGTGAAACCGTGAAGCTGCCCGGCCTGGACGCCGACGGGTTGCTGGAAGCGGTGACGCGCTGGCAGGCGCGGGTGATCCGGATGGATGGCCGCCGCATCGACCTGCTCGAATTGACCGAACTCAGCGGTCACGACGACGAAATCCCCGCGGCAGGGGGGCACCGATGAGCGACACCATGGGCGTGCTGCTCGCGTGCCTGCTGATCGCCGTGAACGCGTTCTTCGTCGGGGCCGAGTTCTCGCTGATCTCGGCGCGGCGCGACCGGCTCGAAGCGCTGGCCGAACAGGGCAAGGCGGCCGCGGTCACGGTGATCCGCGCCGGGGAGCAGCTGCCGGCCATGCTGGCCGGCGCCCAATTGGGCGTCACGGCCGCGTCGCTGCTGCTCGGCCGGATCGGTGAGTCGGCGGTCTCGGACCTGCTGAGAACGGCGCTCGGGCTGACCGCGATCCACCCCGCGCTGTTGCACACATTGTCGTTGGTGGTCGCGCTGGTCATCGTGGTGACGCTGCACGTGCTGCTGGGCGAGATGGTGCCCAAGAACATCGCGTTGGCCGGCCCCGAGCGCACGGCGATGCTGCTCGTCCCGCCGTATCTGGCCTACGTGCGGGCGGCCCGGCCGTTCATTGTGTTCTACGACAAGTGCGCCAGCGTGGTGGTGCGCGCGCTGGGCGTCGAGCGCAAGGAGGAGCTGGAGATCACGGTCTCCCCCGTCGAGCTGAGCGAGATGATCGCCGAGTCCGCGTCGGAAGGGTTGCTGGACCAGGAGGAAGGCACCCGGCTGGCCCGGGCGCTGCAGATCCGCCACCGGGTGGTCGGCGACGTGGCAGTACCGCTGTCCGGGGTGCGCGCGGTGCCGGTGGCCGGCGCGGGCAAGGGCCCCACGGTCGGAGCGGTCGAGGACGCCCTGGCCCAGAGCGGCTACTCCCGCTTCCCGGTGGCAAACCTCGACGGCAGCTTCGTCGGCTATCTGCACATCAAGGACGTTCTGACGCTCGACGATGATCCGCAGACGGTGATCGATCTGGCAAAGGTGCGGCCCCTGCCGGGGCTGCCGCGGTCGCTGCCGCTGGCCGATGCGCTGTCGCGGCTGCGCCGCAACAACAGTCACCTGGCGCTGGTCACCGACGAGCGCGGCGCGGTGGTGGCCATGGTCGCGATGGAAGACCTGGTCGAGGACTTCGTCGGGACCATGCGCGAGGCCTAGCCGCACTGTCCGGCGGGGCCGACCGCGCGCAGCCCGTATGATCTTTCACGGCTACCAGTTAAGAAAGTGCTGGAGGGCGCTAGCGCACACAGTGCCGCGTGCGCGCGGAATGTGCGTTGCTGGACATCGATTCCGGCGCCCGTCGCAGCATCGTTCTTGGGGCTGTCAGCGTGTCCTGACCTGCTATGGCGGGTCGGCGAATAACGCTCGCCAGGCTGAGCTCGGTAGGCTGATGACATTGCCATTCTGGGGCCATGCTGGGCCTTTCCGGCCCGTGGATGGCCCATGGACGGTCCAGGGCGGCCCATGACGGAGGAGAATCATGACTGATCGCGTGTCGGCGGGGAACTTGCGCGTCGCCCGGGTGCTGTACGACTTCGTGAACGAAGAGGCCTTGCCCGGCACCGATATCGACCCGGACAGCTTCTGGGCGGGCGTCGACAAGGTGGTCACCGACCTCACTCCCAAGAACCAGGACCTGCTGCGCCGGCGTGACGAGCTGCAGGCGCAGATCGACAAGTGGCACCGGCAGCGCGTCATCGAGCCGCTCGATATCGACGCCTACCGCGAGTTCCTCACCGAAATCGGTTATCTGCTACCCGAACCCGCGGATTTCACCATCACGACCTCGGGTGTCGACGACGAGATCACCACGACCGCGGGCCCCCAACTTGTGGTGCCGGTGCTCAACGCCCGGTTCGCGCTGAACGCCGCCAACGCCCGCTGGGGTTCGCTCTACGACGCCCTCTACGGCACCGACGTCATCTCCGAGGATGACGGCGCCGAAAAGGGGTCGAGCTACAACAAGGTTCGCGGCGACAAGGTCATCGCCTATGCGCGCAAATTCCTGGACGAGGCCGTGCCCCTCGAGTCCGGCTCGTGGGCCGATACGACCGGCCTGTCCGTCGAGGACGGCCACCTGAAGGTGGCGACCGCCGAGGGCTCGACCGGTCTGGCCGACCCGGACAAGTTCGCCGGCTACACCGGCGAGCTCGGCTCCCCCAACTGGTCGGTGCTGCTGGTCAATCACGGCCTGCACATCGAGATCCTCATCGATCCGGACTCGCCGATCGGCAAGACCGACGCCGCGGGCATCAAGGACGTGATCCTGGAATCGGCCGTCACCACGATCATGGACTTCGAGGACTCGGTGGCCGCCGTCGACGCCGACGACAAGGTGCTCGGCTACCGCAACTGGCTCGGCCTGAACAAGGGCGACCTGTCCGAGGACGTCGACAAGGGCGGCGAGACGTTCACCCGCGTGCTCAACCAGGACCGCACCTATTCCACGCCCGACGGCGAGGGCGAACTGACCCTGCCGGGCCGCAGCCTGCTGTTCGTCCGCAACGTCGGGCACTTGATGACCAACGACGCGATCGTCTCCGTCGGCGACGGTGACGAAGAAAACGAAGTGTTCGAGGGCATCATGGATGCGCTGTTCACCGGCTTGACCGCGATCCACGGGCTCAAGACGACCGAGGCGAACGGACCGCTGGCCAACAGCCGCACCGGGTCCATCTACATCGTCAAGCCCAAGATGCACGGGCCCGACGAGGTCGCGTTCACGTGCGAGCTGTTCAGCCGGGTCGAAGACGTCCTCGGCCTGCCGCAGGGCACCCTCAAGGTCGGCATCATGGACGAGGAGCGGCGCACCACCGTCAACCTCAAGGCCTGCATCAAGGCCGCGGCCGACCGGGTCGTGTTCATCAACACCGGCTTTTTGGACCGCACCGGCGACGAGATCCACACCTCGATGGAAGCCGGTCCGATGATCCGCAAGGGTGCGATGAAGAGCACCGCCTGGATCAAGGCCTACGAGGACGCGAACGTCGACATCGGCCTGGCCGCCGGCTTCAAGGGCAAGGCGCAGATCGGCAAGGGCATGTGGGCGATGACCGAACTGATGGCCGACATGGTCGAGCAGAAGATCGGCCAGCCGAAGGCCGGCGCGACCACGGCGTGGGTGCCCTCGCCGACGGCGGCCACCCTGCACGCGATGCATTACCACTACGTCGACGTGGGCGCGGTGCAGGAGGAGCTGGCGGGCAAGAAGCGCACCAACATCGATGAGCTGCTGACCGTCCCGCTGGCCAAGGAATTGGCCTGGGCTTCCGAGGAGATCCGCGAGGAGGTCGACAACAACTGCCAGTCCATCCTCGGGTACGTGGTGCGCTGGGTCGCGCAGGGTGTCGGCTGTTCGAAGGTGCCCGACATCCACGACGTCGCGCTCATGGAAGACCGTGCGACACTACGGATTTCGAGCCAGCTGCTGGCCAACTGGCTGCGCCACGGCGTGATCACCGAGGAGGACGTGCGGGCCAGCCTCGAGCGGATGGCCCCGTTGGTGGACGAGCAGAACGCCAAGGATGCGGCATATTTGCCAATGGCGCCCAACTTCGACGACAGCCTGGCATTCCTCGCGGCGCAGGACCTGATCCTGACCGGAACGCAGCAGCCCAACGGCTACACCGAGCCGATCCTGCACCGCCGCCGGCGCGAGGCCAAGGCGCGCGCCGCGCAGTCGAATTGAGCCTGCGCTCGAATCGGGTTCGCACGTGTAGGAGGCCGCGGATGGCTAAAATCGGCGGCGAGTTCATTCGGATGGATCGACGGAAAGGCCGCGGGCACTGCTATGGGTAGGCACAGTGCGCCCGACCCTGACGACTCCCTCGACGAGCCTTCTCGCGACGACATGGTCGACGAGCCGTCCCGAGGTGACGACGCAGGACATCAGCATCGGGATGACGGCGCCGACGAGGCGGCCGATTACTACTCGGACGCCGATGACACGGACGCCGATGACTTCGACGCCGATGACTCGGGCGCCGATGTCTACACGGACGAGGATTACTACTCGGACGAACGCCACTACGCCGACGACGATGAGCCCTACGCCGACGACGAGCCGTACGCCGCGGGCGATGCGTTCGCCGCGGGCGATGCGTTCGCCGACAGCACGGCCGACGAGTACCCGGAGTTTCCGCCGCGCCGCGGCGGCCCGTCGGATTCGGAGCCACCGGCCGCCTCACCGTCGTCGCTGTTCCGGGGCGGGCATCGGGGGCTGGCCGATTGGCGGGGCGGTCATCGCAGCGAGGGCGGACGCCGGGGCGTCAGCATCGGCGTGATCGTCGCGCTGGTCGCCGTCGTCGTGGTGGTGGGCTCGGTCATCCTGTGGAGCTTCTTCGGCGACGTGCTGTCCAAGCGGTCGCACAAGGCGGCCGGCCGCTGCGTGGGCGGTCAAGAGACCGTCGCCGTCGTCGCCGATCCCTCGATCGCCGCCTCCGTGCAGGAACTCGCGGAAAGTTACAACAAGTCGGCGGGACCGATCGGCGACCGCTGCATGGTGGTCAACGTCAAGCCGGCCGACTCCGACGCCGTGCTCAACGGTTTCATCGGCAAGTGGCCCGCGGAACTGGGCGGCCAACCGGCACTGTGGATCCCGGGCAGCTCGATCTCCGCCGCACGGCTGGCGGGGGCCGCGGCCCAGAAGACGATCAGCGAGAGCCATTCACTGGTCAGCTCCCCGGTGGTGCTTGCCGTACGCCCCGAGCTGGCGCCTGCGCTCGCCAAGCAGAATTGGGCGGCACTGCCCGGGCTGCAGACCAACCCGAATGCGTTGGCCGGGTTGAATTTACCCGCGTGGGGTTCGCTGCGACTGGCGCTGCCGATGGGCGCCAACGGCGACGCGGCGTTTCTCGCCGGTGAGGCGGTAGCGGCCGCATCGGTGCCGCCCGGCGCCCCGGTGACGCAGGGCACCGGTGCGGTGCACACCCTGTTGAGCGCGCAACCCAAGCTCGCCGACAATTCGCTGAGCGAGGCGATGAACACGCTGCTGAAGCCCGGTGACGCCGCGACCGCACCGGTGCACGCGGTGATCACCACCGAACAGCAGCTGTTCCAGCGCGGCCAATCGCTTCCGGACGCCAAGGGCGCCTTGGCGTCCTGGCTTCCGCCCGGGCCCGCGCCGGTGGCCGACTACCCGGCCGTGCTGCTCAGCGGTTCGTGGCTCACCCGCGAACAGGCCACGGCGGCCAGCGAGTTCTCCCGTTACATGCGCAAGCCCGACCAGCAGGCCAAGCTGGCGAAGGCGGGCTTCCGGGTCGACGGGGGCAAAACCCCCAGCAGCCCGGTGACCAATTTCCCGGCGCTGCCGTCCACCCTTTCGGTCGGCGATGACCCGATGCGCGCCACCCTTGCCGAGGCGATGGCCGCCCCGTCGACCGGACAGGCCACGACCATCATGCTCGACCAGTCGATGCCCGGCCAGGAAGGCGCAAAGTCCCGGCTGGCGAACGTGATTGCGGCGCTTCAGGACAGGATCAAAACCCTGCCCCCCAGCGCGGTCGTCGGCCTGTGGACCTTCGACGGTCACGAGGGTCGCTCCGAGGTGGCCAGCGGCCCGCTGGCCGACGCCGTCAACGGCCAGCCGCGCTCGGCGGCACTGTCGGCCGCGCTGGACAAGCAGTACTCGTCGGGTGGCGGTGCGGTGTCGTTCACCACGCTGCGCATGATTTACCAGGATATGCAGGCTAATTACCGTGCGGGCCAAACGAATTCGCTGCTGGTGATCACCGCCGGACCGCACACCGACCAAACCTTGGACGGGCCGGGGCTACAGGATTTCATCCGCAAAAGCGCCGACCCGGCCAAGCCGATCGCGGTGAACGTCATCAACTTCGGCGCCGATCCGGACCGGTCGACCTGGGAAGCGGTCGCCCAGCTCAGCGGCGGCAGCTACCAGAACATTGCCTCATCGGCGACCCCCGAGCTCACGACGGCGGTCAACGCGTTCTTGAGCTAACCCGCAGGGCCGGCGCCACCGCGCGCGTCGCCAGATAAATTCCGGCCGCCATCTATCCAATCGCGATCGGCTGTGCCACACTCCTGATAGAACTTACCGTTCTTTCTATCAACGTTGATCCAGAAAGACGCAGCGCAAAGATGTCCTCTGCACCACCGGACGCCGCCGCGGCGCCGGCATTGCGCCCGATCGGACCCGGTTCGGCCACTTGGCGGCGCGGGATCGACTGGCGCGCGCTGCTCGGCAGCCGGGCGGCGCTGCTGCTGGAAGTGGCCCACCCGGTCGTCGGCGCCGGCGTGATCGATCACTCCGAGTTTTTGCGGGACAGGTGGGGCCGCATCTCGCGGACCTTCGCCGCGATGCGCCGTTATACCGGTTTCCACGGACCCCAGGCCGCCATCGACGAGGGGCAGCGGCTGCGCGACCTGCATCGCAACATCTCCGGGGTCGACTCGCTCGGACGGAGCTATCACGCGCTCAACGCGGACGCCTACCTGTGGGTGCACGCGGTCGCCTATTCGAGCGCCGCCGACGTCCGCCGGGTGTTCGGCGGAACGCTCGATGACGACGGTGAGGACGCGTTATTCCGCGAATGGCGCGACGTCGCCGCGATCTTGCGCATCCCCGAACGGGTCGTCCCGTCCACGCGCGCCGAATTTTGGGCCTACTACCACGAGACCGTCGAGCATCGCCTCGAACGCACCGCCGCGACGGAGCTGCTCCTCGAACTCGACCGTCATCCGATGCCCGCGCCCCCGACGCTGCGTGTGCCGCAACTGATGTGGAACTCGGCCGCGATCCCGCTGGCCGCACTGCTGAGGTTGACCACCGCCGGGTTGCTGCCCGATACGGTCCGGGCCCGGCTTCGCGTCGAATGGTCCACCGACCGCGAACAACGTTTCCAGCGCGCCGTGACCGTGGTGCGTGCGCTCGACCGGGCGCTGCCCGACCGCATCCGTTACCCAGCCGCCCACCGCACCGAATCCCGTTGAGCCGTTGTCTGATCCAGGAAGGCACACCATGGCCCATCCCCTGCCCACCGATCCGGACGATGTCGGAGCCCGGCTTGACCGGCGCGCGCAACGCGTGGATACGGATTCGGCGGACACATCGTTTCTCGCCGAGGAGATCTCGCCGTGGCTGTCCCCCGCCTACGGCGCGGCGAATGTCGTGATGCAGCTGGCGAATTCCGGTGTGGCCTATGGCGTGATGGAAAGCAAGGTCGACAGCGGCAACCTGTACAAGCACCCCTTCAAACGGGCCCGCACCACGTTCACCTACATCGCGGTGGCCATCGCCGGCAACGCGCAGGACCGCCGGATATACCGGGAGGCCGTTAACGCCGCACACACCCAGGTGCGCTCCGGCCCGCAGAGCCCGGTGCGCTACAACGCCTTCGACCCGGGGTTACAGCTGTGGGTTGCCTCCTGCATGGCCGCCGTTTTCGAGGACACCCGCAGGCTGCGGGGCGGGCGCTCCCGACGCGACCCCGAAACCGTCCACCAAGCGGCATCGGTGTTCGCCACCATGCTGCAGGTCCCGCCCGACATGTGGCCCGTCGACCGGGAAGCCGCCGACCGCTACTGGCAGGAGCAACTCGATCGGCTCGACTTCGACGACCGCATGCGCAGCTACCTGATCGGCATCGCGCGCCTCACCTTCCTGCCCGCCCCCATTTCGGCGCTGTTCGGCGGATGGAATCTCTTCATGACGCTGGGGTACCTGCCGCCGCAGCTGCGCGAAAAACTCGGATTCGGCTGGTCGGAAAAGCAGCAACGCCGATTCGCCCGCTGGCAGCGCGTCCTCGGGGCGTTGGACCTGTTCACACCGCGGTTCTTGACGCGCCTCGGCGTTCAGGCGGTCGTGTGGGACATGCGTTTACGGCACCGCATCGGGGCCACCGTCGTGTGACAACCGACCGACGCGCACAAGGAGGAACGGGATGACGACGACAACCCGAATCGAACGACGCGGCAACGCTTCCGCAGCGACGTTCGTTCCGCCCGAAGCGGAATGGAATTCCGCACACCGGGCGCTCGCCGACGACGTCAGATGGTTCGCCGGGTCGCCGCTGGCGGCGGCATTCGGTCGCCTGGCCCTCGACCAGGTCGCGCATCGCGAAATCGCGGCCGCGGTGGATCGCAGCGGACGCTTCGCCGACAACTTCACCGATCGTGGGATCCGCAGCGCCGCATTCACCGCCCTCGCCGCCTTCGGCGACAGCTCCGACGTGAAGGCGTCGCGCGCCGATCTCAAACGGTTGCACCGCGACGTGCGCGGCACGGGCAAAGACTCGTTCAGCGATACCCGCTACAGCGCGCTCAAGCCCGAGGTGTGGACCTGGGTGGCCGTGAGCGGACTCAACCTGCTGTACCAGGGTTATCTGCGGGTGTGCGGGCGGCGCCTCACCCTCGCCGAAAAGGAGGTCGTCTATCAGACGCTGCGCTCGGAACTGCAGTTTCTGGAGCTTCCCAGCAAGCAGGGGAAGCTACCGGCAACCCTGCACGACATGCTCGGCTACTACGACGCTGTCGCCACAAATGACTTGGGCGACAACGAGTTTCTGCAATTCGCCAACCGCAGCTTCGTCGCCCCGCCGATCCCGAAGTTATTGGTTTCCCGGCAGCTGCGGCCCGTGCTGCAATTGGTCTGGCCGGTGCTGACCACGCTGGCCTCCCGCCCGGTGGTCGTGTGTTCGGCCGCCGTCGCCCACCCCACGATGCGTCGGCTGCTCGGGGTGCGGTGGGGCGCGCGCGAGCAGGTCGAGTTCGTCGTCTACGTCGCCGCGTTGCAGATGGGCTGGCGCTGGCTGCCGCGCCGGCTCACGCTGGAACCCCTGGCCTACAACCGCTACCAGTACGAGCGGCTGCGCGACCGCTACCGTTCGGTGCTGCTGGATTCCTTCGCGGCACCCAACCCCACCTGAACCGGCACGGCCGCTGCAGCGACCGCGCCGCGATCGCAAACCTCCCGGCGAATACGCTGATGGAGCGCAGAATTGACGTGAGACCCCAATCGGCTGGAGGGCAGATGGTAGACCCCGCGATGCTGCTCGGCGTGCTGCCCGACGGTCTGGCCACCCTCGATCCGACCGCCCGCACGATCGTCACCGCCGCACGAACCTGCTTCACCGAGCGCGGCTTTTCCAACACCACCATGCAAGACATCGCCGAGGACGCCGGCGTCGGCGTCGCCACCGTGTACCGCCGGTTTCGGCACAAGCGAAACCTGGTGCGGCTGACCATCATGGACGAATCGCTTCGGCTGAGCACGCTGGTTTCCGAGGTCGCGGGTCGCGCGGGATCACCGGAAGAAGGCATCGCCGAAGTCTTCGCCGCGTTCGTTCACGAGGCCTCGGCCCCCAAGCTGCTGACCCGAAGCATCCGCGAGTCCCCCGCCGCCGGCGAGCTGTCCGCGTACCTGACCGACGAGAACCTGATCGCGATGACGCGCGGCTACATCGCGACGTGGCTGCGCCGCTGGCAGGAGCGTGGCGAACTGCCCGCCGATCTTGACACCGAGGTCGTCGGGGAGATGATCGGACGGCTGATCATCTCGCTGATCAAGACGCCCCAGTCCGTCATCCCGATCTACAACCTGAACAAGGCCCGCGATTTCGCCCGCCGGTACCTGGTGCCGCTGGTGTTGCAGGCCCCGGCGCGAACGCCGGGGTGATTCCGCACCGACCCCGCCGTCAGGCGTACGCCTCCACGGGCGGGCACGAGCAGACCAGGTTGCGGTCGCCGTAGGCCCCGTCGATGCGGCGCACCGGCGGCCAGACCTTGGGCCGGAAGTCCTTGCCCAGCGGATAGGCGGCCTCGTCGCGGGAGTACGGGTGGTCCCACTCGCCGATCACCAGACACTCGGCCGTGTGCGGGGCGCCCCGCAACGGGTTGTCGTCGACCGGCCACTCCCCCGCGCCCACCCGGTCGATCTCGCCGCGAATCGCGATCATGGCCTCGCAGAAGGCGTCGACCTCCGTGAGGGTCTCGCTCTCGGTGGGTTCCACCATCAGCGTGCCCGCCACGGGGAAGCTCATCGTGGGAGCGTGAAAGCCATAGTCCGCCAAGCGTTTTGCGACATCGTCCACGGTCACGCCGGTGGCCTTGGTGATGCCCCGCAGGTCCAGGATGCACTCGTGTGCCACCATGCCGTTCTCGCCGGTGTAGAGCACCGGGAAGTACTCGTCGAGGCGACGGGCGATGTAGTTGGCCGAGGTGATCGCGGTCAGCGACGCCGCGCGTAAGCCCTCGGCACCCATCATCCGGATGTAGGCCCAGCTGATCGGCAGGATCGAGGCGGACCCGTACGGCGCCGCGGACACCGGATGCCCCTGGGGCAGTTCGGGGGCGTGCGGGTGCCCCGGCAGGAACGGCGCCAGGTGCGAACGCACCGCCACCGGCCCGACGCCCGGGCCGCCGCCCCCGTGCGGAATGCAGAACGTCTTATGCAGGTTCAGGTGGCTGACGTCGCCGCCGAACTTCCCCGGCCGCGCCAGGCCGACCAGTGCGTTGAGGTTGGCGCCGTCCACGTAGACCTGACCCCCGGCGTCGTGGGTGGCCGCGCAGATGTCGGCGATGTCGTGCTCGTAGACGCCGTGCGTCGACGGATAGGTGATCATCAGCGTCGACAGCCGGTCACCGTGTTCGCCCACCTTGGCGCGCAGGTCGTCGAGGTCCACGTCGCCGTTCTCGTGGCAGCCCACCACCACCACCCGCATCCCGGCCAGGGCCGCCGACGCCGCGTTGGTGCCGTGCGCGCTCGACGGAATCAGGCAGATGTCGCGGTGCGGTTCGCCGCGGCTGGCGTGGTAGTCGTGGATCGCCAGCAGGCCGGCGTACTCGCCCTGCGACCCGGCGTTGGGTTGCAGCGAGACGGCGTCGTACCCGGTGATGTGCACCAGCCAGGTCTCCAGGTCGGCGATCAGGCGCCGCAGCCCGGGGGTGTCGGAGGCCGGCGCGAACGGATGCTGACGCGCGAATTCCGGCCACGTGATCGGCTCCATCTCGGCGGCGGCGTTGAGTTTCATGGTGCACGAGCCGAGTGGAATCATGCTGCGGTCCAAGGCGATATCTTTGTCCGCCAGCGCGCGCAGGTAGCGCATCATCGCCGTCTCGGTGCGGTACTGGGTGAACGCGGGATGGGTCAAAAACTCCGACGTGCGGGTGATGATGCCCGCACACACCGGATCGGCGGCCCGCGCGCCGAATGCCTCCAACACCGCATCGACGTGCTCGGCGGTGGTCGCCTCGTCGCAGGCCACCGAGACGTGGTCGGCGTCGACGCGCCACAGGTTGATGCCGTGAGCTTTCGCCGCGGCGAGCACCTCGTCGGCACGGCCCGGCACCCGCGCCAGCACGGTGTCGAAATATTTCTCGTGCACCAGCGCTGTGTCCGCCGCCGAGCCCAGCCCCGCGGCGATCGCCTCGGCGTGACCGTGGACGCGGCGCGCGATCGCGGTCAACCCCTCGGCGCCGTGATAGCTGGCGTACATCGCGGCCATCACCGCCAGCAGCACCTGTGCGGTGCAGATGTTGCTGGTCGCCTTGTCGCGGCGGATGTGCTGCTCGCGGGTCTGCAGCGCCAGCCGGTAGGCGGGCGAGCCGTCGGCGTCCAGCGACACCCCCACCAACCGCCCCGGCAGTTGGCGCGCGTGGTTTGCGTGCACCGCCAGGTAGCCGGCGTGCGGACCGCCGAATCCCATTGGCACACCAAATCTTTGGGTGCTGCCGAAGGCGACGTCGGCGCCGATCTCCCCGGGAGGGGTGATCAGGGTCATGGCAAGCAAGTCGGCGCCGATGGCGACCAGCGCGCCGCGCTCGTGCGCCTGCTGAATCAGGGAGGTCCAGTCGGTGACCCGGCCGCTGGCGCCGGGCAGCTGGGCTATCACACCAAAGAAGCCGCCGTCCGAGTCGCCGTCGGGCAGGCCGTCCCGCAGGTCGGCGGTGACGATCTCGATGCCCAGCGGCCGGGCGCGGGTGGCCAGGATGGCCGCGGTCTGGGCGAACACGTCGGCGTCCACGGCCAGCCGGTTGGTCTTGCCGCGGGCGGCGCGGTGCATCAACGTCATGGCCTCGGCGGCGGCGGTGCCCTCGTCGAGCATGGAGGCGTTGGCGACCTCGAGGCCGGTCAGGTCGGCCACCATCGTCTGAAAATTCAGCAGCGCCTCGAGCCGGCCCTGGCTGATCTCAGGCTGGTACGGCGTGTACGCCGTGTACCAGGCCGGGTTCTCCAAGATATTGCGGAGCAGCACCGGGGGCGTGAGCGTGTCGTAGTAGCCCTGCCCGATCATCGACACGGCCACCGTGTTGGCCTCGGCCAGGGCCCGCAACTCCGTCAGCGCCTCGGTTTCGGTGGCGGGCGCCGGCAGCTGGTCGAGGCCCGGCGCGGCGCCGCCGTCGGTGAGGCGGTCCAGGATGCCCGCCGGGACCGCCTTGGACGCCAGCTCGTCGAGGGAGTCGACACCGATGACGGCGAGCATGGCCGCGACCGCCTGGCTGTCCGGGCCGATGTGCCGGGCTGCGAACGTGGATTGATCGGGCACTGGAAACTCCTGAGTAGGCGGACGAAGACAGATCAAGGGCAGAGGACGAACGGTCCTCCCCCTCTGTCTTCACCCATTCGCCGGGCGCCTGAGAGATTCGGCACCGGACGCTGCTGCCAAGTGCCTTTCCCCATCGGCGGGCGTCGACCCGCAAAGGTCTCCACCGCTTTCCAGAGGCATCACTTTTCGCGCGGTCCGGGTGCCTGAGAGGTTGACGGAGAGGTGTTGCTCCTTCGGCGTCCGTGACTGGCCGTCACGGAACTCTCCCGCTCGAATACGATGCGCGGCCTAGTTTACTCGGCCGCGTGCGCGGCCAGGTGTGCGCTCTCGGGGCGCGCCGTCAGCCGATCTTGCGGTCGCGGTGTTTGCGCCGGGATGCCAGCTCGTCCTCTGGTTCGGCGATCGACTCGCCGCCGTCGGCCCGCTCGCCCGGGAAGTCCGCGATGACGCCGGTCAGTTCGCGCATGGCGCCGGACACGGCGATGCCGAACACGCCCTGCCCGCCCTGCAGCAGGTCGACGACCTCTTCGGCCGACGTGCACTCGTAGACGGTGGTGCCGTCGGAGAACAGGGTGATGTTGGCCAGAT
Organism: Mycobacterium sp. NTMscope_MAC_269; assembly: GCF_976985695.1. Taxonomy (NCBI): domain Bacteria; kingdom Bacillati; phylum Actinomycetota; class Actinomycetes; order Mycobacteriales; family Mycobacteriaceae; genus Mycobacterium; species Mycobacterium sp. NTMscope_MAC_269. Next base: position 1,723,200 of record NZ_OZ335668.1, on the reverse strand, counting down.
CCTGGACACCGCGCTGACGCAGGTGGTCGACCGCGACGCGGATGTTGTGCAACGAGATGCCGGTGTCGAGCAACCGCTTGACGATCTTGAGCACCAGGATGTCTTTGAACGAGTAGAGCCGCTGGCTCCCGGAGCCCGCCGCGCTGCGGATGGACGGGACCACCAGCGAGGTGCGCGCCCAGTAATCCAGCTGCCGGTAAGTGATGCCGGCGATCTGGCACGCGCTGGGCCCTCGATAGCCGACCAGTTCGTCCGGCACGGAGTCGTCCGGGAATAGCCCGGGCTGCACGGGGGCGCTGGCCGCGGTGACGCTGCGGTCGCTACTCGCGGCGGTTCCCTGCTCAGCTAGGTTGAGCTGCTCTTGGCGTGGCTGCTCGCTCACGGTGGTTCCTCTCCGCGATCGCGCTCTCGTCGTTAGCTGCGTCTTTGGCTGCACCGCAGCCACGTCTGCTCAGGCCCGAGTGCTAGTGAGCTTACGCTTTCCGATAGCCGCCGCGCCTGAAGTCGTGATCAAAGTATGGCCGCCTCGGGCCCAACTGGGCGGGCTATCCGCCAGCGTGTCGAGATCACGTTGCCAGTTGAGACGCATCCGTGATGTCCCCACCAGGCTAGTCCAGCGGCGCCTGCCCGCTGCGCGGGCTAGGTGGCTTTGAAATCGTCGGGAGACACGCTGTCGAGAAATTCTTTGAACTTCTCCACCTCGTCCTCGCGGACGGCGGTGCCGCCCTCCTCGTCGGTCTCGTCGGGGATCAGCAGCCCGGCCTGGGCGAGCACGGGCTCCTCAACGTAGATGGGAACGCCGACGCGCAGCGCGATCGCCACCGAATCCGAGGGACGCGCCGACACGGTGATGTTGCGGTCGAACACCAGGTCGGCGTAGAAAGTGCCTTCCTGCAGATCGACGATCCGCACTTCTTTCAGCGAATGCCCAAGCGCCGCAATGACATCCCTGATCAGATCGTGCGTCAGCGGACGCGGCGGCTCGACCCCCTGCTGCTCGAGGGCGATGGCGGCAGCCTCCGACTGGCCGATCCAGATTGGCAGGTAACGGTCACCGTCGGTTTCGCGCAGCAACAACACCGGCTGGTTTTGCGGCTGCTCTACGCGAATGCCGACAACACGAACCTCACCCATTTGTGTCTGTCCTCCGCATTCGTGGCGCCCGGTTGGATTGGTGTTTCCAGCGACGGCGAGGTCAGAAATCCGCCCTACCGCCGAAACCAAGCTGTCGAACGAAGTCTAGTCCTCAGCGATCCAGAACGTCGCGAACGGCGGATTTGATCAGCGACGTGTGCAACGTGATCGCCAGCGCCGCAACTTCACGCGCCAAATCGTCGGCGCGATCGCGGGCACCGGCTTTGCCGGCTTTGACTACCGGCCCGGCGATTTGGGCGATCAGGTCCGACTGGCGGTCGGCGGCCGACCGGAATGCGCGCAGATGCCGCGGCTCGACGCCGTAATCCGACAGCGCCCGCGCGCATTGCAGGATGACGACCGCGTGCTCGTCGAAGAAACCCGCAGGCCCGGTGGTGATGACGCCCGCCTTGAGCAATGCGATCAGCAGCTCGTCCTCCACGCCCGCACGCGCCAGTAGGTCTTCGCGGCTCAGCCGGACGTGCGTGGGCGCCACCGCCGAGGTGTCGGAGCGCATCCCCCCGTCCGCGCCGTCGGCGGTGTCTCCGGATCTCGTCACCGACACCAGGCGCGGGGCGCCATACGAGGTCTTGAACGGCGGTAGCTCGCCGTCGGGCTGGGCGTCGAGTTGCGCCCGGATCACCTTCAGCGGCAGGTAGTGATCGCGTTGCGCGGTAAGGATGAAACGCAACCGCGCACAGTCGTACGCGGTGAATCTTCGGTAACCCGACGCGGCCCGTTGCGGCGTCACCAGCCCCTCGGCCTCCAAGAAGCGGATCTTGGAGATGGTGACATCGGGGAAGTCCGGCCTCAACAATTCCAGGACCGCCCCGATCGACATCCCGGCCAGTGCCGAGCTATCGGGTGCGCTCACTAGCCTGAAGATCCTCCATCCTCACCCTGCTTGGGTCCGGTCAGAAACACCAAGCGGAACTTGCCGATCTGCACTTCGTCGCCGTTGGCGAGCACCGCGGAATCGACAGGCTCACGGTTGACGTAAGTGCCGTTGAGACTACCAACGTCGACCACGCTGAATTCGTTGTTTTCCAACCTGAATTCGGCGTGCCGGCGGCTGACGGTCACGTCGTCGAGGAAGATGTCGCTGTCGGGGTGCCGTCCGGCCGACGTGGTGGGCTGGTCGAGCAGGAACCGCGATCCCGCATTGGGACCCCGTTTGACGACCAGCAGCGCCGAACCCGCCGGGAGTCCTTCGACCCCGGATACCGCGCTTTCCGTGCCCGCTTGCGCGGGTGCGTCGAGCTCGTTGAGGAAGTCGGCGCGAAAGACAGAGGTCGTCTCTACCGTGACTTCGTCCGAATTCTGGTCTTGCTGACTTCCTGAGTCCATGTCCGTCACGCGCTGCTCCTCACTGGCCGCTGTGGCGTTGTCTGTCCGGGCCGCTCGGCCGGCTTCCGCACCAGGTCTTGTTGCCCGGTGTGCCGGTCTTCAAAAGGTAGATCTGTCGACGGTACCGCGCACCTGCCTGTAATGCGCCCACCACCTGACGATCCGAAACTTCGGTTCCCCCATGTGCCGGCTGCACCGTTCGCCTCGCCGTGCGGGGCTGCAGGGACATTAGCAATCGTCATTCGGTCAGCGTTCCGCGGTAGGCCTCCGCGTCGAGCAACGAAGAAATGGCGGACTCCACTTCGGCGACGTCGGATACCTGCACATCCAGCAACCACCCTGCCCCGTACGGATCGGAGTTGACCAGTTGCGGGCTGCCTTCCAGATCGGCGTTGACGGCCGACACTTTGCCCGACACCGGCGCGTACAGGTCCGACACCGATTTCGTGGATTCGACCTCCCCGAAGGATTCACCCGCGGTCAGCTCCGCGCCCACGTCGGGCAGCTGAACGAAGACGACATCGCCCAACGCCGACTGCGCAAAGTCGGTGATGCCCACCCGCACGGTGTCATCACCGCTTCGACGAACCCATTCGTGTTCGGCGGTGTAGTGCAGATCGGGCGGGATATCGCTCACGAGTGATCCTGTCTGTTCGGAAATTGCTCACTTGACGGGCTGAGCGTATTGGTGCGGTTTTGGTTGCCGCAAGGTGGTCACGTCCACCCGGTCGGCCTGCTGGACGGACATCCGCGCACCGACGCGCTTGACGGTGTCCTGGGCGCCACCGGGAATGTTCATCGCCGCGGCCAGGGTGGGCGGATCACCAATCGCCAGAATCGAATACGCGGGCGACAGCGTTTTGGAGTCGACCGTCAGCGACCCGGGCATGCCCGCGACCCAGGTGTCGACGCCCACCCGTACGGACTGGTGAGCATCGTTGACTTCGATCGCCTCGGCGCCGGCGGCACGCAACTCGTTGATCACGTCGAGCATCGCCTCGGGGGAAACCCCCGGCCCGGGGTCCTCGATGGTGACGGTCACGCCGGGCCCGGTGGCGCCGACGGCGCCGACCAGGATGGACAGCGCCGCCAGCCGCGACTGGGCGGACTGGATGGCGGCCTGGTCGTTGTTGCCGGACGCCTGCAATGCATTCAGCGTGTTCTCCAGCTCGTTCACCTCGCCGCGCAGCGTGCCTTCGCGCTGGCGCAACGAATCCAGCAGTACCAGCAGGTCTGCGGGGCGAGCCGTGTCCAGCGAATCGCCGGATTCGGTCTGGCGGACCTGGGTGACGATGGCGACGCCGAGAAGCAGACACAACAGGACGGCCAGCGTCCCGAAACCCAGCCGGGAGCGGCCGCCGGCCAGCATGCCGGACAGCCCGGTACGGGGTCGTTTCCCGCGCAGTTCGTGACGTCCGCGCGCCGCGTCCTGATCCGGCGTCGCGTCGGCGCCGGGATCGGTCGGGTCCTGGCTCACGTCGACCTCGCCGGGATCATGGCGCCGATCCTCCTCATCGCGTCGCTCTGCATCGTCGCCGGTGCGGTCATGGCCTCACGCCCCGAAGAGCCGGCGGCGCAGGGCCGCGGCGTTGCCGAAGATGCGGATGCCCAGCACGACGATGATGGCCGTGGACAACTGGGTGCCCACGCCCAGCTGGTCGCCGACGTAGACGATGAGCGCGGCCACGAAGACGTTGAACACGAACGAGATCACGAAGACCTTGGGGTCGAAGATCCGTTCCAGATAGGCACGCAGCCCACCGAACACGGCGTCGAGGGCCGCGACCACCGCGATCGGCAGATAGGGCTGCACGACTTCGGGGACCGCGGGGTGTAAAACCAGGCCCAGCACGATGCCGATCGCCAGCGCCGCGATACCGATCATGCGGGGTTTCCCGTCTCGCACAGGCGAAGCTGTCTGTTCGGGACTTTTCTCACTGTGGCCCAATCTGCTTGGCGAACTTGACATCCCGGACGGATCCGGCAGGCAGCGAAAGACCGTCGGCGACATCCACCGTAACCACCACGCCGTAGGAAATCTCCAGCAGCCTCAGGCGCTGCAACCCCGGGCTGTTGTCGAAGACATCGCGCATCGACCGCGGCGGCCCGATCGCCAGGATCGTGTACGGACTGCTGGTCGGGTTGTTGTCGACGAGGATCGCGCCGCCGGCTTGCCGGATGGTCACGTTGGGCCCGATCCGCACGCCGCCTACCGAGATGGCCTCGGCGCCGCTGGCCCACAACGAGTTGACGACCAGCTGCAAGTCGCGGTCGAGGATGATCTGCCTGCTGCCGCTGACCCGCTGCTTGGACACGTCGGAGAGGTTCGGGCTGGCGCCTGGATCGGTCACGGTCAACTTCAGGCCGGGACCGATGATCGCCGTGCTGGCCGCCGCCAGGCTGAGCGCGTCGAGGCGTTTCAGCAGCCGCTGCCCCTCGGCGTCGTCGGCCAGCGCGTGGCGCTGCACGTCGTCGAGTTGCGTCGAGAGGTGGTTGCGGCGCTGGGCCAACTGGGTCGCGGAGCCTTCCGTCGCCCGCACGTTGCCCAACAGCAGTTGCTGGGCGTCGCGCACCCCGGGGGCTACCGAACGGGCCTGCGCGACCGCGGCGGCGAAGACCGTGGCGATGAGCAGCGCGGCAAGGGCCTGCCAGAGCCAGCCGAGGGCCCCTGGGCGTCCGCTGCGCGAGCCCTCGGTGTCGGCTCGCCTGGCCGCCGCCGCGGCGTAGCCGGGATCCAGGTGCTCGGACAGCAGCGCGCGCAGCAGCGAGGGCACCGGAATCTGTGGTGGCCGCGCCGCCACGTGCGCGCTGTGACCGGCGTTGGGGTCATAGCCGCCGAGCAGGCGGTCCGCGTCAGCCATGGTCGGCCACCTTCGCCGCGGCCGACGGGCGCGAACCGCGATCGACCTTGGGCATGCGACGTAATACCAGTGTCATTTGAACCGCATACTGCACGAACGCCCACAGGTAGGCGTACATACCCCAGATCAGGAAGGCCCACCCGCAGGCGCCCACCACCCGGCTCCACAGCGCATCCCACGTGCCCAGTAGCACCAAGGGGAAGCCCGACATGAGGGCGAACGTCGCGGCCTTGCCGATGTAGGTCACCGGCAGCGCCGACAGTCCGCGGCTCCACAGCAGCGGGAGCGTCGCCGCCAGCAGGCCATCGCGTGCGAGTAGGACGGCGACGAACCACCACGGCACGATCCCGCTGAACGCCAGCACCACCGGAACGGCGACCATGTAGAGGCGGTCGACGGCGGGGTCGAGCAGCACGCCGAGCCGCGAGGACTGATTCAGTGTCCGGGCGATCTTGCCGTCGGCCCAGTCCGAGGCGCCGCTGAACATCAGGATCGCGACCGCCCACCCGGGGGCGTGCGCGACCAGCAGGACGTAGATGAACACCGGAATGAGCGCCAAGCGGATAGCGCTGAGCGCGTTGGGGACCGTCAGCACCCGGTTGGGCGGAAGCACCGGCTCCATGAGCCGTGACCTTAGCCCGGTGACGATGCGGTCCGCACGACGGACCGCTGAGGAGGCGGGCCATCGGGTACGCCCGGCGACGATGCGGTCCGCACGACGGACCGGCGACGCGAGCGTAACGGCACTGCGATTTCCGGCTCGATTTTTCGCAGTGACGTCACGCTCGCGGCGGTGGCTGATCAGCGCCTCAGCTCAGCGGAACACCCCGGGCAGGCTCAGGGTGGACAGCGTGTCATCCGACAGCGGGTTGTCGTTGACCATGTACGTCCACGTCGAGGTCGGCCGCGCCAGCTTGGACAGGTCCAGCCCCGGCTCCTCGTCGAGGACGTTGGCGGTTTCGAAGGTCTGCTGGGCCGCCTCGATCGCGTCCGCGGCCAGTGAGGCGAACGCGTCGACGGCCATCCGGTGGAACTCGTCGAGCGGGTTTTGCCGGCCCAGCGCCCGCAGGTGGATGCTCTCGCGGATGTCGGCCAGATACGCCAGATGGTCGGCCCAACCGCGGTCCAGGTGATAGAGCATGATCTGCCGGCAGATCGTCTCGAGGCGTTCTTCGGAGATTTCCCCGGCCAGTTCCTCGTAGCGCTTCGGCGCCAGTTCGGCGAGTTCCTCGCGCGCGGTTGCGGTGCGCAGCAACGTATTCCGTCGATCGACGATGATGGCGCGCTGCTGGGCGATCAACTGGTTGTAGCGCCAGGTGTTCGCGTGCACGTCGAGCATGCGGCCCTCGGCGACCCGCTGGGCGTGGTCGAGCAGCCCGGCCGCCTTGGGGCTGACGATCCGGCCGTCCTCGTCGGTGTCCATCGGCAGCTTGTTGTGGTCGAGGTTGGCCGCCACGACGTCGTCTTCCCAGCTGGAGAAGAACACCGACGACCCCGGGTCGCCCTGCCGCCCGGCGCGGCCCCGCAACTGGTTGTCCAGCCGCTCGGTGTGGTGGCGGCCGGTGCCGACCACGTGCAGCCCGCCCAGCTCGGCGACGCGGTCGTGGTCGGCTTCGTCGGAGCCCCCCAGCCGGATGTCGGTGCCGCGCCCCGCCATCTGCGTCGATACGGTGACGACGCCGAACTTGCCGGCCTCGGCGATGACCTGGGCTTCTTCGGCGTCGTTCTTCGCGTTGAGCACCACCGCGGGCACACCGCGGCGCAGCAGCCGTTCGTGCAGATCCTCGGACTCGGCGACATCGCGGGTGCCGACCAGCACCGGCTGCCCGGTCTCGTGGACGTCGGCGATGTGCGCGACGATCGCGTCATTCTTGGCCGCGCCGGTGATGTAGACCCGGTCGGACTCGTCTTCACGAATGTTGGGCTTGTTCGGAGGAATCGGCGACACACCGAGCTTGTAGAACTGGCGCAGCTGTTCCCCGGCGGCCAGCGCGGTGCCGGTCATGCCGCACACGGTGGCGTAGCGGTTGATCAGCGCCTGCACCGTGATGGTGTCGAGCACCTCGCCGGTTTCGGTGGTCTCGATGCCCTCCTTGGCCTCGACGGCCGCCTGCAGCCCGTCGGGCCAGCGCTGAAGTTGGGCGATGCGCCCGCGCGAGGAATTGATCAGGTGCACCGCGTCGTCGCGCACGATGTAGTGCACGTCGCGCTGCAGCAGCACGTGCGCGTGCAGCGCGACGTTGACCTCGGTCAGCGTGGTACCGACGTGCTCCTCGGAGTACAGATCGATGCCGCCGAGCGCCTTTTCGACCTTGCGCGCGCCCACCTCGGTCAGATGGACGTTGCGGCTGTCGGAGTCCGTGTCGAAATCGGTGTCTGCGCTCAATTCGCCCACCAGCCTGATGATTTCGAGCCGCGGGGTCTCCCGATGGGTGGTTCCCGCCAGCACCAGCGGCACCAGCGCCTCGTCGACCAGCACCGAGTCGGCCTCGTCGATGAGCGCGACGTCGGGGTTGGGCGACACCAGGTCGTCGACGTCGGTCACCAGCTGATCGCGCAGCACGTCGAAGCCGATCTCGTTGACCGAGGCGTAGGTGACGTCGCAGCCGTAGGCGGCCTTGCGCTCCTTGCTGGACGACTCGGCGGTGATCCAGCCGACGGTCAGCCCCATGGCCTCGATGACGGGGCCCATCCATTCCGCGTCACGGCGCGCCAGGTAGTCGTTGATCGTCACGACGTGCACGTGCCGCCCGGCCAGCGCGTACCCGGCGGCGGCGATCGCGCCGGCCAGGGTTTTGCCCTCGCCGGTGGCCATCTCGATCACGTCGCCGGCCAGCATGCGCAGCGCGCCCAGCAACTGAACGTCGAACGGTCGCAGCGCGCTCGCCCGCTCGGCCGCCTCCCGGGCGATGGCCAGGAACTGCGGAATGTCCTCGGAGTCCGCGAGATCCTCGAGGTTGAGCAGCCCGGCCGCCTTGCGCAGCTGCTCGTCGGTCAGACCGGCCGCCTCGTCGTCGTATTCCGAGGAGTCGTTGACCTGGGTGAGAGAGCGGCTGCGGTCCTTTTCGGTGCTGGCGCCGAGCAGCTTCCAAAAGCGGCTGCTCAGCCGGCCGGGTTGAGCGCGGGTCGTCTTAGGCACAGGTCAACGGTACGCGGTGGGCCACCGCGCACCCTCATCAAGCGAGGTTGGATCGGCGTGGATAGGCGATGTTGGGGTCGGTGAGCACGTTGACGACGGCGGGCAGGCCGCTGGCGAAGGCCCGCTCCAGGGCGGGCCGCAGCTCGCCGGGCGCGGCCACCAACTCGCCGTGGGCGCCCAACGCGCGCGCCACCTCGTCGTAGCGGGTCCCGGGGCGCAATTCGGCCACCACCGAATAGCCGTACAACGCCTCCATGGGGTGTTTTTCCAAGCCCCAGATTCCGTTGTTGCCGACCACCGAGACGACGGGCACGTTGTGCCGGACCAGGGTGTCCCATTCCATGCCGCTGAAGCCGAACGCGCCGTCGCCCTGCAGCAGGACCACCTGGCGCTCCGGCCGGGCCAGCTTGGCGGCCAGGGCGTAGCCGGGCCCCGAACCCAGGCAGCCGAACGGGCCGCTGTCCAACCAGCATCCAGGCAGGTAGCTGTCGATCACCCGGCCGGCGTAGGAGCCGAAATCGCCGGCGTCGATGACGACGATGGCGTCGCGGTCGAGCATGGGCGCCAACTCCGCGTACACCCGCATGGGGTGTAACGGGACGCTGTCGTCGGCCAGCTCGGCCTTCTCCGTGGCGCGCGCCGCGGTCTCGGCCGTGCGGAGCTCCTCGATCCAGTCTCGGTGCCCGCCGCCCCCGGCGGTGGCCAGCGCCGCCAGGCTCGTCAGCAGGTCGCCGTAGAGCTCGGCCTGCACCTGGCGCGGATGGCGGCGCTCGGGTTGGACACGGTCGACGACCACGAGCTGGGTCTGTTGCCCGAACACCGCGCCGAAGCCCAGCCGGAAATCCATGGGCACGCCGACAATCAGCGCAATGTCGGCCTCCCCCAACGCTTTTCCGCGAACCCGGGAGAATGCCAGCGGGTGATCGGCCGGGACCGCGCCGCGGGCCATCCCGTTCATCAGCACCGGGATCTGGAGCTCCTCGGCGAGGCGCAGCAGGGCGGCCTCCCCGTGCCCCCACCACACGTTGGTGCCGGCCATGATCACCGGGCGCTGGGCCGCCGACAGCAGTCCGGCGGCGCGGGCCACCGCCTGGTCATCGGGTGCGGGCCCCGGCGGGACGTCGACGAGGGCCCCGGGGTGCCCGTCATCGTCCGACATCGAGAACACGTGGTCCATCGGGAAGTCGACGAATCCCACACCCGACGGCGCACCGACCGCGGCGCGCAACGCGTCGTCGACGAGGCGGCCGGCGTCGTCCGCCGACTGCGCGGTGGCGGCGAAACGGGACAGGGGCGCCACGAATGGCACATGGTCGATCTCCTGCAACGAGCCCATGCCCCAACGCTGAGCCGGGGCCCGGCCGCCCAGCACCACCAACGGCGACTGGTTCTGCTGCGCCGCCGCCATCGCGCTCATCCCGTTGGTGATGCCCGGCCCCGCGGTCAGCGCCGCCACCCCCGGAAGCCTGGTGACCTTCGACCAGCCCTCGGCGGCGAAGGTCGCCGTCTGTTCGTGGCGGGTGTCGATCAGCCGGATACCCTCGTCGCGGCAGCCGTCGTAGATCGAGAACAGGTGGCCTCCGGACAGCGTGAAGACGGTGTCGATTCCGCTGGCTTTGAGGCGACGCGCGACGAGGCGGCCGGCATGTACGGTCTGGCTGGACGGAGCGTCGATGCTCATCTGCGCAGCCTATTCGAGAACCGCTCGGGTAGCTTGCGGGAAGTGCCGACCGCTAGAAGGAGACGCCGAAATTGGACTCGAAGCTGTTCAAACCGTCCATCGATTGGTCGTCGGCATTTCAGGATTCCCTGCGGTGGCTCGCCATCGCGTGGGTTATCGGTGCCGTCTGCCTGCTGGCGGCGTTGGTCGCCGCCAGGTATCTGACCCCGTGGGGCCGCCAATTCTGGCGGATCACGCGCGGCTATTTCGTCGGACCGACCAGCGTCAAGGCGTGGTTGGGGCTCGGGGTGCTGCTGCTGCTGGTGCTTTTCTCGGTCCGGCTCAACGTGCTGTTCAGCTATCAGAGCAACGACATGTACACGGCGTTGCAGGTGGCACTAAAAGGGCTCGCCACGGGTAACGACGAAGTCAAACACTCCGGGATCCACAACTTTTGGGTCTCGCTCGGGATTTTCATCCTGCTGGCGGCCATCTTCATCGCCCGGGTGATCCTCGACATCTACCTGACGCAGCGGTTCATCATCGCCTGGCGCATGTGGCTGACGGGCCATCTCACCGACGACTGGCTGGCAGGCCGCGCGTATTACCGGGACCTGTTCATCGACAACACCATTGACAACCCCGACCAGCGCATCCAGCAGGATGTCGACATCTTCACCGCGGGGGTGGGTGGCACACCGAACATCCCCTCCAACGGGACGACCAGCACCCTGCTGTTCGGCGCCGTCAACGCGGTGGCGTCGGTGATCTCGTTCACCGCAATCCTGTGGAATTTGTCCGGCGACTTCAACCTCTTCGGTGTGAACGTGCCGCGTGCGATGTTCTGGACCGTCCTGATCTATGTCTTGATCGTGACGGTGGTCGCGATTTGGCTTGGGCGCCCGCTGATTTGGCTCAGCTTCAACAACGAGAAACTCAACGCCGCGTTCCGCTACGCCCTGGTGCGGTTGCGCGACGCCGCGGAGGCGGTCGGCTTCTACCGCGGCGAGCGCGTCGAACGTGCCCAATTGTGGCGGCGCTTCACGCCGATCATCGACAACTACCGCAGGTTCGTCCGCCGGACCATCATCTTCAACGGATGGAACTGGTCGGCGACGCAGACCATCATTCCGCTTCCACTGGCGATTCAGGCGCCGCGCCTGTTCGCCGGGGAGATCGCCTTCGGTGATGTCACCCAGACCGCGCAGGCTTTCGGCAACATCAACGACTCACTGTCGTTCTTCCGCAACAACTATGACGCGTTCGCGGCCTTCCGTGCCGCGATCATCCGGTTGCACGGCCTCGTCGACGCCAACAGCAAGGGCCGCGCGCTGCCCACTATCTTGGTCAAACCCAGCGAGGAGACCGCGGTGGAGCTACGCGGCATCGAGGTGCGGACGCCGGAGGGCGACCCGCTGGTCGACTCCCTGGATATCCAGCTCGATTTGGGTGACAGCCTGGTGATCACCGGACGCTCGGGGGCCGGCAAGACGACGTTGCTGCGCAGCCTGGCCGAATTGTGGCCGTACGCCTCGGGGACGCTGTGCCGCCCGGACGGCGACAACGAGACGATGTTCTTGTCGCAGTTGCCGTATGTGCCGCTCGGCACTTTGCGCACCGTGGTGTGTTATCCGAATTCGCCGGACGGCGTCTCTGATGACCAGCTGCGCGACGTGCTCACCAAGGTGGTGCTGGCGCCACTCATCGACCGCCTGGACGAGGAGCAGGACTGGGCCAAGGTGCTGTCCCCCGGCGAGCAGCAGCGCGTCGCGTTCGCGCGCATCCTGCTCACCCGACCGAAGGCGGTCTTCCTCGATGAGGCGACCTCCGCGCTGGACAGCGGCCTGGAATACGCGCTGTATCAACTGGTTCGGGCCGAGCTGCCGGAGTGCGTCATGGTCAGCGTGAGCCATCGGCCTGCCGTCGAGCAGCACCACGAGCAGCAGCTGCACCTGCTCGGTGGCGGCGCGTGGCAGCTGGGTCCGGTCGAAAAGGAGCCCGCGCAGGTCTAGCGCCTACGCTCCCCCGGCCCGCCTAGCCGCGTGCGCTCCGGCGCGGCGCCCGAAGAACGAGCCCTCACCCAGCTGTGTCCCGCTCGCGTACCCCTTGCCGTCCTGCGCGAGGTTGGCCGCACACGCGCCCGCGGCGTAGAGGCCGGGCACCACGGTGCCGTCGGCCCGCTGCACCTCGCCGTCGACGCTCACGGCAAGACCGCCGATCGTGAATCCCGAGTACATCGCGCGCCCCAGCGACAAATCGAACACTGCCCACGGCCCATTGTCTTGCGGCGCAAGGAATTCCGGCTGCTTGTGGAAATCAGGGTCCTCGCCGGTGGCGGCGAGCTCGTTGTAGCGGTCCAGGGTGGCCGCGAGGTTGCCCGCCGGGATGCCCAGCGCGGCTTCCATTTCCGCGATCGTCTCGTAACCGTCGAGGAATCGGATCAGCGGCATCGCCGGCATCTCGGTGTGTGCCTCGTCGACGATCAGGTATGCGGTCTGTTCCGGCTGCTCGAGCACGAAAGCGGAAGTGCGCGAATGGTAGGAGTCCTCGGCGACGAAGCGCTTGCCCTCCTTGTTGACGATGACACCGGTCAACAGGATTTCGGGCGGATAGGCCGCCGCGGTGATGAACAACTCATCCATGTGCTTGGTGGCGCCGCCCGCCGAGACCCCCATCCGGATGGACAGCCCGTCGTCGTTGGGGTTGCCCAGGATGTAGGGCGCCGCGAGTCCGTGATGCTTGGTGCGCCGCGGCTGGCCCAGAGCGGGAGTGTGCTCGGCAACCATCTCCGGATTCATCGCGAAACCACCGGCCGCGATGATGACGGCTTTGGCCTTGACGGCGCCCGTTTCGGTGAAGTGCTTCCACGCGGCGCCAACCACGGCGCCGTCGTCGTTCAAAATGAGATTGGTCGCCCCGGTCTCGTAACGGGTCTGCACGCCCAGAGCGTCGGCGCGTTTCACCAGCAGGTCGATGACCATGGCCGCGCCGCCTAGCTCGCCCGGCACCGGCACGGAGTGCCCGCGCGGCGCCGGCTTGGCCCGCTCGCAGAAGGGCCAGACCTTTTCGTTGCCCGTGTAGCTGAGGCCCTCGGTGCCGGGCGGCACGACGACTTTGCCCGGGTAGTAGCTGCGCTCGAACTGAAAGCCCAAGTCTTCGAGCCAGTTGAAATGCTCGACGCTGCCGTCGCAGTAGGCGCGGATCTTGTCGAGTTCGGGCTCACGCGATACCTCGACGAGGTACTTGTACATCTCTTCGGCCGAGTCGTCCTGACCGGTCGCCTGCTGCACGGCGGTCCCGCCGCCGAGGTAGAAGTGCCCTCCGGCAAGCGAAGTGGTGCCACCGGCCACGGCAGCCCGTTCGAGCACCAGCACCCGCGCCCCTTCGGCCGCCGCGCTGACCGCGGCGCAGCCGCCGGCAATGCCGAAGCCGATCACCAACACGTCGACCTCGTCGGACCACGACGTCACGTCGTTAGCACTGACTGTTGCCGGTATCTCGGTGCTCATCGGCGCCACTCCTTCTCATCGCTGCGCTCTGCATCGTCGTTGGCGCGGCTCATCGGCGCCACTCCTTCTCATCGCTGCGCTCTGCATCGTCGTTGGCGCGGCTCATCGGCGCTGCTCCTGTTTGATGTAGTCGTAAAACGCCCTCATTTCGGGCGCGACGTACGCGAACTCCACAAACGGGACTCCCGCCTGCGGCGCTGCGACATAGGCGAACTGGATTCCGCCGGGCATCACGCCTTGCTGCACAACCGCGGCGCCTCGCTCGGCGGCGTGGACCAATGCCGCCGCGAATTGGTCGGGGCTTTCGGCCTCCATGCAGACGTGATGCAGACCCGGGCCGCAATCGCGCAAAAAGTCACTATAGATGTTCTCGCCCCGCATCGGTTGGATCAGCTCCAACTGCATGTCGCCGAGGTAGCTCAGGGAGATGCTGGCGACGAAATCCGCGGGCTTGCCGTAGTAGCTGCAGGCGTCCGGAGCAAAGTGGACGTCGGGGATGCGCACCCACTTCCGCACGCCTAACAGGCCGGTGAGCGCCGTTTCTGTGGCGTCGAGGTCGGCGGTGACCCAGGCGATCTGCGTCGGCGATTCAGCGGGGACGGTCATCGTCTCGCAGAATAGTCCAGCCGCCGGGCCGACAGAAAGGGGCCGAACGACTTTGCCGTGCCGAGCCGTACCGGGCCGGAAATCCCGGGGTGAACACGTTCTATTTTCGCTCGTTCGCTCCGCGCGGGGGCATCAATGTTGGCTCAGCACGTCCACCAGCAGCCGCAGCTGGGTGTCGAAGATCGCTTCCGGGTCGGTGAGGGTGTCCGCGCCGTACTGCCCGAACACCTCGAGGCTGATGGCGCCCAGCACCCCGGCCCACAACACGAAGCACTTGGCAAGCACGTGATCGTCACCGGGGAACCCGAATTCGTGCCGGATCCGTTCGAAGTCCGATGACATAGGTTGCGGCGCAACATCATTGGTGAGACGGATGTCCCCGGTGGCGATTCCGGCCGCCACGGCGTCGAACAGCGCCGCGACCACCCGGGTGCCGACGGCAACCGTGCGCTCGGGGGGCGCGTGATATCCGGGGACCGGGCTGCCGTACAGCAGGGCCCAGCATGCCGGGTGCGCGACGGCCCATCGCCGGGTCGCCCGCGCGATGGCGATCACGTCGTCGCTCCACAGTTCTCCGACGGTGTCGCGGGCGCGTTCCACGGCGTCGGCCAGGTCGGAATAGGCGTCGACCAGCAGCAAGGTCAGCAGCTCGTCGCGGCTGGAGACGTACCGGTACACCGCCGAGGACACCATGCCCAGGTCGCGGGCTATCGCCCGCACGGACAATCCGGCCGCGCCGCGCTCGACCAGTTGGCGGCGACCGAGTTCGATGATCCGCGCCTCGATCTGTTCGCGTGACTCCTGGCGTTTGCCCACGCCGCCAGTCTGACACAATCGAGAACACTGCTCTTGCTTTTCGGGCCGGGGTGTGGCAACGTCATCACAAGCGAGAGCACCGCTCTCTGAATCTGTCGAGAGGACCCGCCATGTCCACGCGCTATGAGCAGCCGAACCGGGCCGCCCGGGCCGCCAACGTGGTGATCCGCTGGCTTGCAGAGGCGGGGATCAGCATCGCCGGCACCCGCGCGCTGCGCGTTCGCGGCCGCAAGTCCGGCAAGCAGCGCGCGGTCGTGGTCAACCTCCTGACCGTCGACGGCGTGGACTATCTGGTCTCGCCGCGCGGCAACACCCAGTGGGCGCGCAACGTCCGAGCCGCGGCCGCCGTCGAGGTGGGTCCACGGTGGCGCCGGCAACGTGCTCGGGTCAGTGAGGTCGACGACGCGGCCAAGCCCGATCTGCTGAGGCGCTACCTGGCCCGGTGGTACTGGCAGGTCAAGGATTACGTCGCGGGGCTGACGCCGGACAGCAGCGACGAGCAGTTCCGCGCCGCGGCGCCCACGATTCCGGTGTTCGCGCTGACCAAGGCAGGCTGACGGGACCCAGCGGGCCGCTGCGGCGCGTTACCCCCGCACCCCGAGGTCTTGGCGAACCTCCTCGGAGGTGGCCCGCCATGACACCGCCGCCGGGAAGTCCCCCCAGACGCTGTTGAAGATGCCGACCAGCTGAGCCGGCCCGCCGTTGGGCGCCAGATATACCGGCCCACCCGAATCGCCGTTGTGGCTCTGCACGCCGTGCGACATGGTGAACCAGCCGTTGTTCACGCTCTCCACCGTGCCGCAGGTTTCGCCGGTGATCACGCCGTAATGGCAGATCGGCTGGCCGGGCGTCAGCGCCGGCGCGGGGTCGGAGACCAGCGGGCGCCCGCCGGGCAGGATGTTGTTCGCCGTGACGTCGTTGTCCAGCACGATCGCCTCGTAGTCGCTGATGACCTGGCTCGTGGACACCGTCGTCCCGCTGGGGGTGTTGTCCCGGAAGGCGGCCAGGCGGCCGATGACGGTGCCGCCGCGATCCGTGACGACCCCACCCCCGCCCCGGCAGTGTCCCGCGGTGAATGCGATTTTCAGGCTGGGGTCGACGTATCCCAGGGTGCAGACGCGGTTGTCCTGGCGGATCTCCATGCCCGGATACACCAGTACGTCGGCTTTTGCCGGCGCGGCCGGCGACGAGGAGGCGAGCGCGGCGACAGTAACCGACGCGGCGAAGGCGCGCAGTGCCAGGCGATGCACCATGAACTCCGATCCATCGGGCGGATACCGACGGGAGGTCGAGGTTACGGCCTGCCCGTCCTCCCCTTCGGCTTTTCGCGCCGGGCCGCCCCGATGTTACAGAGAGGTCACGAGCGAGGCGGCGGCCTCGGTTTGACCAGCGGTGCGCGGGGCCCAGCCGGGCGGGCCGAACACGTAGCCCAACCGGTCCCGCAACCGGGTCGCCGTTCGCCAGTCGCGGGCGATCGCGACGTATTCGCGCGTCTGCAGCTTCCAGATGTTGAAGGTGTCCACCTGCTTGGTCAGGCCGTAGTGCGGGCGGAACAGTTCGGGCTGGAAGGTGCCGAAGAGCCGGTCCCAGACGATGAAGATGCCGCCGTAGTTCTTGTCGAGGTACGCCTTGTCCATCCCGTGGTGCACCCGGTGGTGCGACGGTGTGTTGAAGACGAACTCGAAGGGCCGCGGCAGCTTGTCGATCCGCTCGGTGTGGATCCAGAACTGGTAGATCAGGTTCACCGAGAAGGCGAAGAACACCATCCACGGCGGAATTCCCAGCAGCGGCAACGGAATCCACATCAAGATCTCACCGCTGTTGTTCCATTTCTGCCGCAGCGCGGTGGCGAAGTTGTAGTACTCGCTGGAGTGGTGGGCCTGGTGCGTCGCCCAGATCAACCGCACCCGGTGGGCGATCCGGTGATAGGCGTAGTACAGCAGGTCCACGCCGAGAATCGCGATCACCCAGGTGTACCAGCGGGTCGCCGACAGGTGCCACGGCGCCAGGTAGGCATAGATGGCGGCGTAGCCGAGCAGCGCCAGGGTCTTCCAGCCGGCGGTGGTGGCCACCGAAACCAGCCCCATCGAGATGCTGGTCAGCGAGTCGCGGGTGCGGTGCGCGCCGGATGCCGGGCGGTCGGCGTCGGCCGTGAGGTGTTCGAGCTTGCGGGCCGCGGTCCATTCGAGGGTCAGCAGCAACAAGAAGAACGGAATGGCGAGCAGCACCGGATCCCGCATCTGCGGAGGCAGCGCGGACAGGAAACCGGAGACGGCACTCACAGAGGTAAGACTACGACGAACGCCGCGATGCTCAGCGACGATCGTCGGACTGCATGTCGCTCCCGGCGTACCACTGGACCGCCCGGACGCCGGGCAGCAGGGATAGCTCCGCTACCAGCCGCTCCAGCCGGGCCGGGGCGTCGCCGTCCATCAGCAGGTGCGCCGTCAGGGTGATCTCGTCATCGGCCGGATGCCCGGTGTGGATCCCGCGAAGCGTGATGTCATTGCCGCCGGCGTGCTGGACGATCTGCGCGCGCGCGTATTTCTCGTGCTTGGGTCGGCAGACCACCTGCACCAGGTAGGGCAGCAGGCTCTCGTCTTCGTCGGCGCTGTTGTCGCGATCGATCAACCGGCCCAGCGGACGCCCCAGCACGTGAATGCCGATGACCGTTCCGGTGCCGATCAATGCGAAGACCAGGTGCCCGGAAGCGGCCAGCACGCCGATGGCCGCCGAGCACCACAGGGTGGCGGCGGTGTTGAGGCCCCGGACATTGACGCCCTCCCGCAGGATCACCCCACCGCCGAGGAAACCGATCCCGGACACCACATAGGACGCCACCCGGGTGGGGCTGGAATCCGACGTGGCCGCCGCGTAGAGAACGAACAGGGTTGCGCCCCCGGCAACCAGCGCGTTGGTGCGCAGCCCGGCCCGACGGGCCCGCCACTGCCGTTCCAGGCCGATGAGGGCGCCGCAGCCCACGCCGACGCCCAGGCGAAGCGCGAAGTCGACGGCACTCAGCGTTTGCACGACACGCTCCTTCCCGGTGGCAAGACGGCGAAGGGAGCTAACCAAATCCGGGTTAACCGCAAGTGGAGCCCAACCGAACCGCTGACGTCGGGCGGTATCGCCCGACAGGCGGCTCTCAGGCTAACCGGCTTTGGGCGTGATGTGGCGGGGGCAGTAGGCGCTCGAGGCGAGCGCCGCGAATTTGGCGGCGGCGTCCATCGTCATCCCGGGGTTTTGATCCTTGATGTCGCTGACGACCTGCAACCCGGTTTCGCCCCTGCCCATCAACCCGCACACGGCCTTGGCGGACGTGATGACTTGGCTGGGACTGCTGTAGGTGATGCCGGAATTGCTCAGGGTGGCCAAGAACGCCGCATCGTCGCCCTGCGGCTCGGCGTGCGCGGGTGCCGCGAAACTGATCGCCCCAAGGGCGCCGAGCAGCGCTACGAGAAGTTTCATGCCGTTCCCGCCTTTCCGAGCCGGGCGTCGGGCAAGGTCACCGTGGGCTTGTCGCCGCTGGACACATGGACCGCATGGATGCCGGGCTTCTTTGACAATTGGTCGAGCAGGGCGTCGAGTCCTGCCTTGTCGACGTTCCAGTGCTGCACGGCCTCGGGTTGCTTTTGCAGCTTCGCGATGACGTCGTCGAGCTTGACGGGTTCGGCGGCCTTCGTCGCTCCCCCGGCGCGGGCCCGGACGCCCCTGCCGCTCACGACTTGCGGCGCGACAGCGCCGAGCGCACCCCCGGTCATGCTGCCCAGTGCCATCTGACCGAGCAGGCTTCCCGGGATGCCGACCGCGGGCGCCGCGGCGATACTGGCGCTCGGCGCCAGCCCGCTGGCCAACCGGATGGCCGGGGTGGCCGACGCCCAGGTCGGTGGCACCGACAGCCTGCCCACCACGTTCGCCTCACCCATGCCCGCCGATACAGCGCTGGTCAGGCTGGCACCGGCCGACCGTAACCCGAGCCCGGCTCCCAGCGCGGACTTCGGGATGTCGGCGCCCTCGACCGGGAGGTTATAGAAATATTTGAACTCGGTCATAGCAAGGTTGAACGGGGCCAGGGCTTCGCTGGCTACCGTGTTGAACCGGCCGATGTCGGCCAGGATCCCGAAGGTGTTCTGCCACGTCGTCCCGGCCAAGGGGGAACCCGTCAGGCTATTGAGCACCTGGTCCCAAAAGTCCATGTAGCCGCGGGAAGCATTGCCGATGGCCTCGAGTAGCTGGCTGAAGATGCCCGACGGTGGGGCCGTGGCGTCCGTGGCCGCCGCGGTACCGCTCGCCAGGCCGGTGGCTTCGCTCAGTGTGGCCGCCTGCGCGGCGATGCCCGCTTCGTTGGTGGTCGGGGGTGCCTCGGTGAACGGTGCCAGTCGCGTGGCGGCCGCCGACGCGCCGGCATAGGCGTACATCGCGGCGGCGTCCTGCGCCCACATTTCCCCGTATTCGGCCTCGGTGGCGGCGATCGCGGCGGTGTTCTGCCCGAAAGCGTTGGTCGCCAACAACATCGCCAGGCGCGTGCGATTGGTCGCGATCTGGGTCGGTGGTACCACCGCCGCGAAGGCGCTCTCGTAGGCGCCCGCCGCCGCGGTGGCTTGCACGGCTGCCGTCTTGGCCTGCGCCGAGGTCTCCGACATCCATGCCACGTACGGTGCGGCGGCGGCGGCCATGGCGACGGCTGACGGGCCGGCCCACGCCTCGTCGGCCAGTCCCTCGACGATCGCACCGTAGGACGACGCCGTGGACTGCAGCTCGGCCGCCAACGCGTCCCACGCGGCAGCGGCCGTCAACATCGGCCCCGCGCCCGGGCCCAGGTACATCCGACCGGAGGTGATTTCGGGTGGTTGGAACGCGAAATTCATCGGCGTGCCCTTCCCGTGCCTGCCGCCGACGAATCGGGAGTACTGGCAAACATCCCGTGCATCGCCGACGTTTGCGGCGGTGACATCACGGAGGACATGGCGCGTCCTCCGCTGTCCGTTGGATCGGTGCCGACCGGGGTGTCACGTCGAAGGCCCATCAGTCCGCCGGCACCACGATGATCGTGGCGGTGGTCGCGACGCCGTCCGCAGCGGGTGCGGCGACGCCGGTGGTGCCGTTGCTAACGGTGCGCACACCCGCGCCCGCCAGCGCGCGCCCTGCGACACTCGCCATGGCCATCTCGCCGAACATGGCCCCCTGTGACGTGGCGGCCATCGCCGGGACGGCGCCCAGACTCGCACCCGGCAGCACCGAGGCAACCGTCTTCATGACGGGGGCGGCGGCGGCCCAGCCCCGCGGAACCGAGAGCGCTCCGACCAGGGTGGCGCGGCCCATCGAGCCCGCCACGGCGCCGATGTCCGGCGTCACCGCGGACACATAGCCGCCCCGCAGCGGCGCCAGCGGCGACAATCCCCCGGCGATGTCCTTGCCGCCGCCGAGCAATTCGGCGACGCCTGGCACGTTTTGGGCGACACCTAAGGGCTGGAGGGCGAACAGGAACCAGCCCCCGGGCACGATGAGTGCCCCGATGGGGCTGTAAGCGCCGGTGACGGCGGCAAAAAAGGGCCGCAGCGCAGCGGTGATCGGGTAAATCGCTTCGATGATCGAGGCCGCCGGCGTCGCTGCCGTTGCCGACGGGGTCGCCGCCAGGGTTTGCAACATTGTGGGCGTCCCGTCGACAAGCGCCGACAGCTCGGATCGGAGGTCCGACGCGGCCGTTTGCGTCACGGCGGCGGATTGTCTTGCCACCGCGGACGAATCGGTAGTCTGCGGCGGCTCGGTGAAGGGCGTCAGCTGCGTGGCCGCTGCTGACGAGGCGGCGTAGGCATACATCGCAGCGGCGTCCTGCGCCCACATTTCGGCGTACTCCGCTTCAGCCGCCGCGATCGCCGCGGTGTTCTGGCCGAGCACGTTCGTGGCGATCAAGGTCATCAACAGGCTGCGGTTGGCGGCGATCACCGGCGGAGGCACCGTCGCTGCGAACGCGGCCTCATAGGCTGCGGCAGCGAGCCCGGCCTGCACCGCCACCTGCTCTGCCTGGGCAGCACTCGCCGCGGCCCACGCCACGAAGGGCGCGGCCGCCGCACTCATCGACGCCGCTGCCGGTCCTAGCCAGGACCCGACGGTCATGCCTGCGATCGTCGAGCTGTAGGCCGCCGCGTACGAATACAGTTCGGCCCCCAGCGCATCCCATGCCCCGGCGGCGGCCAGCAGGGGCCCCGATCCGGCACCCACGTACATCCGTCCTGAATTGACCTCTGGTGGCAGAGCCCCGAAGTCCACCCGTCGCCTCCCGTCCTGCTCTGGTGCCAGGGTAGGAGCGAATATGCGGCCATCCCGCAAATAAGCTGCGGCTCAAATGGAATTCATGAGATTCGCCGGTGCAGCATATGTGTATTCCATGTGTTCCACCGACGGCTCCCAGACCGTCTCCGACTGAGAAATTCTCAGGATTGGCATTCCGCGCGGCCAGCGGACGCGACGTATCGCTTGCGGACCGGCATGGTTCGTCCTACCGAAACCTGTTGAGTGTGAGACGAATTGTGTTGTACACCAGCGTTCCGGTCGGAATATCCGGCCGACGGGTTACGGAGCTACCGTCTGTTAAGTTGCTGCGGGCAATAGTATTTCGCCGCGATCGCCAAGAACGACGTCGCGTGTTCGTTGGTGAGTCCGGGGTTTTCGTTCTTCAATTCGTCCACCATCTGGGGCCCCAACTCGCCGTTCCCCATCGACACACATACAGCCTTGGCGAACTTCACCGCCCCGTCCGGGGTCGCGTACGTGATGCCCGCGCCGCGCAGCGACGCAAGAAATCCGGCCTCGTCGCCACCGCCGGTTCCCGGTTCGCCGTGCGCGAGCGGGGCCAGACCCAGGGCGGCCGAAACGCCGACGCCCAGCGCCAGCAGCAGTCTCATGACTCATGATTCTCCCATGCCGCGACCACGCGTGCAGCGCCGGGCGTGGACACCGCAGACATGCTGCGCGACAACGTATTCAACCGGCCCGGCGGTTCAGGCTTTGGAGAGTTGCTGGGGGCAGTAGAACTTCGCGGAAAGCAGGGCGAAATCGGATGCCATCTCCATATCCATGCCGGGGTTGTGGGTTTTCACGTCGTGGACGACCTCCAGGCCGGATTCGCCGTTGTCCAAACACGAGCACACCGCCCGTCCGGCGGCGACGGCCGAACCCGGTGTGGCAAAGCTGAAGCCGGCTTGCTGCAGCGCAGCGACGAAGCCGCCATCGTCGCCGTCCGGTTGCGGCACAGGGCTCGCGTAAGCCGGCGGGGCCAGGCCGATCGTTGTGAACGCGCCGAGAAGCGCCAGTAGTCGTTTCATGATTCATTACCCTTCTGTTGTCACCATCGCCAGCGGCGTGAACGATGATTACGTTGTCCCCTAACCCAATTGGGCTTCGGTCGGCAGGACTTTGGACTTGTCTCCCTTCTTCAGATGCACCGCGTGAATGCCGGGCTTCTTGGCAAGCTGCTCGAGCAGCGCATCGAGGTTTTCCTGATCGACGTTGTGGTGCTGTACGCTTTCGGGCTTCTCCGAGATCTGGGCGACAAGGCGTTTGAGCTGTTCCGGCGACTGCTTGTCTTTGAGGTCCTTGATCGGGGCCATCCGGTTGCGCACGCCGCCGCGGACCACCGTCGGCCCCCCGGAGCCCACCGCGCTGCCCAGCATCCCGGCCAGGCCCATCGAACTGAACAGGCTTCCCTCGCCCAGCGCGGCCGCCGGCACGGCCTCGGCCCCGGCGGCCGATAGCGCCGCGGCGACGGTCCTGACCGACGGTGTGGCCGTGGCCCAGCTGGGCGGGATCGACAGCTTGCCCACCAGCGTGCCCGCATTACCCATGCCGGCAATGGGGCTGACCGCGCTGTACAGGGTCCCGCGACCGAAGCCCAACGCCCCGAGCCCGGCGCCGAGCGCGTCTTTGGGCAACGCCCCGTAGGCGACGGGTGGGGCGAACTTGAGCCACTGCGACAACGGAAAGTTGACCAACAATCCGATGTCGTTGAACTGCGTGGTCAGACCCAACGGCACCTTTACGGCGTTGTACATCGCCGTGTAGAAGCTCGCCCCGCCCGGGACGGTGTTGAAGAGATTCGTCATGAACGTCTGGTAGAGGTACGCCAGGTTGGCCGCGCCGGAGAAGGCCCCGCTGTAGGGCAGCGTGGTCGTCGCTGCCGCCGCCGCGGTACTGGCCACATTGGCGGCCGGCGCGGCGGTGGCTGACGTCACCGCGGCCGCTTGCATCGGTTCGGCTGCCGCACTTGTGGTCTCGGGCGCCGGGCTGAACTCCGTCAATTTGTTGGAGGCGGTCGCCGACGAGGCGAAGTAGGTGTCCATCGCCGTAGCGTCCTGAGCCCAGAACTCGCCGTATTGGGCCTCGTTCGCTGCGATCGCCGAGGTGTTCTGCCCGAAGAGGTTCGTCGCCACCAATTGCGCTAGCAGCGCGCGGTTTTCGGCGATCACCGCCGGCGGCACATGTGCGGCGAATGCCGTCGCGTAAGCGGTTGCGGCGTCGGTGGCCTGGGCCGCGGATTGTGCGGCCGCGGCGGCGGTTTGCTGCATCCACGCCACGTACGGGGCGGCCGCGGACGCCATGGCAAACGACGACGGGCCCA
The DNA here is from genome assembly GCF_976985695.1 of Mycobacterium sp. NTMscope_MAC_269. Taxonomy (NCBI): domain Bacteria; kingdom Bacillati; phylum Actinomycetota; class Actinomycetes; order Mycobacteriales; family Mycobacteriaceae; genus Mycobacterium; species Mycobacterium sp. NTMscope_MAC_269. Next base: position 1,699,511 of record NZ_OZ335668.1, on the reverse strand, counting down.
CCCAGGGCCCAGCCGTCAGGTTCGCAAGCACCGATGAGTAAGACGTTGCGGTGGACTGCAATTCGGTGGCCAGGCTCTGCCAGGCCGTCGCCGCGGCCACCAGCGACCCCGCACCCGGACCGCTGTACATCCGCCCCGAATTGAACTCCGGCGGAAAAGCTCCGTAAAACATCCCTGCTACCCCCTACCTCGGCGTTCGGGTGGACTGCACGTGGCTGCGCGCGGTGTGGTCATCGCGATCACTCCTCGATGCACGGGATCACGATGATGGTGGCTGCGGCCGGATCGGCCTCTGCGGCAACGCCGCCCACTGCGCCCACTGCCGAGGCGGTGCCGCCAGCCGGACGGGTGGCGGCGGCAGCGACGGCGCGTCCGGCAAGGCTGGACAGGGCCATCTGGCTGAACACGCCCTCCTCGCCGGCCAGCGCAGCCGTTGGCGCCGCCAAGTCGGCCGGCAACGCCTGGGTAAGCGATCGCAGCGCCGGGGCACCTTCGGTCCAGCCCTGCGGCACCGACATACTGCCGACCAGGGCGGCTTTGCCCATCGACCCCGACACCTGGCCGGCTCCGACCGCGGAGCTGAGCATGGGCTTGACGGCATTGGCGCCACTGGTCAGGGGGGCCAACGCGCCCGAGATGGCTTTCGGCCCGGCCAGATAGGCGGCCGCGCCCTGTCCGTTCTGGCCCCAGGCGTACGCCTGGCCGAACGACAGGAAGGGGCCCCCGGGGATGGTGGTCCACGACTGCGGCGAGTACACCCCGGTCACTACCGACCAGAATTCGTTCCAGTTGGTGATGAAGCTCGGCGTCGTCAGCTCGGCCGACGTTGCCCCCGTCGTGCCGACGTTCGTCACGGATTGCGCCGCCGGCTGCAGCGTGGCGCTCAGCTGCGACAGCTGGGTGGCGGTGTTCGAACCGGCCTGTCCGCCGCTCTGTGCGACAGCCGCGGCTTGCGCCGGCGCGCCCGAATCGTTGGTGGTGCGCGGGGGTTCGGCGAACGGGGTCAGCGTCGACGCGCTCGCCGAGGAGGCCGCATAGCCGTACATGGCGGCGGCGTCCTGCGCCCACATCTCCATGTAGTGGGTTTCGGTGGCGGCGATCGCCGGGGTGTTCTGGCCCAGGATGTTGGTGGCGACCAACGTGGCGAGCAGAGCGCGGTTGGCCGCGATCACCGGCGGCGGCACCGTGGCCGCGAACGCCGCCTCATAGGCGCCGGCGGCGAGCTTGGCTTGCGCGCCGGCCTCCTCGGCCTGCGCGCCCGTGGCATGCATCCACGCCACGTACGGGGCCGCCGCGGCCGCCATCGCCAGCGACGAGGGCCCGGTCCAGGGGCCCGTCGCGAGGGCCTCGATAGTCGAGTTGTACGACGCCCCCGTCGTCTGCAATTCCGCGGCCAACTCGTCCCAGGCCGCAGCGGCGGCCAGCAGGGGTCCCGAGCCGGCACCGACATACATCCGCCCTGAGTTGTATTCGGGCGGATACGCACCGAAATCCAGCATTCAGGACCTCCTCGAGTGGCGGCTGTGGTGACCACGGCGTCGCGGGCCACGCCTCGACAAACCCGCAGTACCAAGGGTGTTCGTGAAATTCGCTTTCAAACGGATGTACAGATTCCGTGCGTCGCAGACAGCAAGCGTCCACTCCCCTGCTGCAGATCGGGCGCCATGATTGGCGAACAAATTAATGGTTAGCCTCGTTGCTATTGCACTCACAAGGGTGCACGAAAGTTATTTCAGTCGACGTTCCCGTCGCGTAAACTCAGGTAAAACATCAATGTCGTGGGCCTCCTGCTGCATGTGAGAATGCGTGGTGAATACGGCAGGTTAGTGGCGTGAATCACTCATCCTCCTGGCTTTGGCCAGCCTTCCTTCACGGGTTATCGGATCGATTCATTAATCCGTCTACCTGGCAGGCGATAACCGTCTAGGTGACATTCATCGATGTGCTAATTTCCCCCAAAATTGCACCGAAATGCAGCGTTTAGAAGTCTTCTCTCTCGTTCACGTCTGACAATGGGTGAGCAATATTTTGGGCGTTGAAAAAACCGGTTCAGTGCGACGTCACTGTCACGTATCGCGGGTCTCACTCGTCTGATTCCGCAATTCCCGCGGAATATGACTACCTCAGCTGGAACCCGACGGCGCTGTCGGCGGCGGCCACGTTGCTTTCCGCGGACCGCGGAATCGTCTGTCCATGGCAGTTGGCGACTTTAAGATCACCAGGAGTCGTTCCCAAAGCCGAGTCGCCACGACGTCCACCGCGGCATGCCCTGGTGCTCAGCGTTGAAAAACGCGGCCTGGACACGGATCAGGGCACTATGGGCGTCGACATCGTCGAACTGGCGGTTGATGGTCACACCGGCCTCCTAACGTCTACTCATACGACTAGACGCGTCGAGCCTGCTGTGGCACTGATTAGCGACTGGTAGTTCGCTGTGAATGGGTTTTCTTCACACACAACGACTTTCGATTGTGATATATCCCGATCGACCAAAGATCGGCCCGGAGTAGGCGCCGCCGATTTTTCACTGACGATGAATTGCCCTGGGCGGCAGCGAGTGTCAGGTGGCCCGCGACTTGGGCTAGCCGGCGGCGGGCGGACGTACCACGAAATTCGGCCGGAAACCGTACTGCGGAACGGCGCGTCCGAGTCCCTGGCCGCCCATCCCGCCGAACGGCATCCCGGGCATGCCGGCCGCCATCGCCGGCGGCGGCGCCACCATCGGGGTGCCCCCCAGCGTCGACGCCAACGGACTGGCCACCGGCGCGGGTGGGGCCCAGCTCGGCGGCACCGACAGTGGCCCGACCAGCGACGCCCGGCCGAGCCCCGCCGATACCGATGCGCCCGCATTGCCCACACCCGCCAAGCCCGACAAGCCCTGGGTGCTGGTGCCGATGCCCGTCGCCAGCGGCGCCCCGCTTGCCAGGTCGTTGAGGGCGCCGGCGCTGGCGCCGACCAGCGTCGAACTCGTGACGGTCTGCACGACCTGGGCCGGATCGAGCGCCCCGGTCGACGTGATCGTGTTCCAGAAATTGCTGTTCGGGTCGAGGATCGACGACAGGCCCGACGTCGAGGATGTCGATGACTCCGTCGGTGACGAGAGGGTCTGCAGCGCGTTGGGAACGGCGGTGTTGAGTTGCGACAGCGTCGCCTGCTGGTTTCCCGCCGAGGTGCCGGTCGCCTGGGCCACCGCGGCGGCCTGGCGTGCCTGACCGTCCTGGCTGGTCGTTTGGGTCGGCTCGGTGAACATGGCCAGGCGTGTCGCGGCCGCAGACGAGCCGGCGTAGCCGTACATGGTGGCCGCGTCCTGGGCCCACATTTCCCCGTACTGCGCCTCGGTGACCGCGATGGCAGGAGTGTTCTGACCCAGCACGTTGGTAGCGACCAGCGTCGCCAGTTGCGCACGGTTCGCCGCGATCAGCGGCGGCGGCACCGTGGCCGCGAACGCCGCCTCGTAGGCCGCCGCCGCGGCTTCGGCCTGGGCGGCGGCCTGCTCGGCGTGCGTGGCGGTGGTGCTCATCCAGGCCACGTACGGCGTCGCCGCGGCGGCCATCGCCGCCGATGCGGGCCCGTGCCATTCCTCGCTAGTCAGCGCCGAGAGCACCGACCCGTACGACAGTGCGGCCGAACGCAATTCCGCGGCCAGGCCGTTCCACGCCGACGCGGCGACCAGCATCGGGCCCGAACCCGGTCCGGCATACATACGCGCTGAGTTGATCTCCGGTGCAAGCATTGCGAAGTCCACGAACATTTCCGCCCCCTCCCCTAGTGCGCCGCGCTCGTGACGGTCAGCGCTTGCGTCCAGCGGACGCCGGTCTCGGCGCTGAATTGTGGTGCGGTCATTGTGGATAACTCAGCGGCCGCGGCCACCGCTGGGCGCCGCGTCATCGAAAAGGGCATGGGAGTTCTCCTCGCGGAAGAGAACCGAACTCAGCCGTGGTTCACCCATCGGGAAAATTCCGCGCACACTCGCGCACGCACGCGTAAAGCGTTGGCGTGCGCGAGAATATGTGGAATAAGCCGATTCAGGCTACGAAACGTGGCCGGGGTCGGATCGCAACGAAATGGTCATCGATCTGGGATACGGACTATCTCCGGGACTCATTTCGCTCTCACCTCCTCGCGGCCAGGGCATACGGGGATGCCATACGTCGCACACGGGGATAAGCACCCAACGCGAGAACCGTTGGGCGCGCACCCCTCTCGTCAGAGCTTCGGCACCACACGGCGTATCCGGTCACCAGATCCGGAAGCCACTTGGGCTCAACCCTTAATCCGGGAGGAGCTGTCCTGACCCTGGGCGTCTCTCGACGTTCGAGGTCAGTGGCCTATGTCCGTGCAGACGCCTCGCCTAGCGAGGTGCTTGCACAGGCCATGGTGGCACTCGGGCTTCGTTGAGTCAAATTGACGTACAACACAATCCCAACCGCCCGCGGACGGGGGCGTCACGGCCTATGGTGGCGATCCGCTGCGCGCGGCTGGGATCTTGCTGCCGCGTCGGCGGCAGCGCCGTTAGTCGCTCTTCTCCGCCACCGCCGCGTTGAGGCCCTCCGCGAGATCTTCGCGGGTCAACTCCTTGAACCGCAGCAGCTGGCGCTCGCTGAACTCGGTCACGTCGCTGGCCAGGACCGCGTCGAGGTCCTCGTCGTCCAGACGGAAGCTGCGGTGGTCTCGGGCCTTTTCCACCACGTTGCGTACGAAACCGGCATTGCCGAGAGTATCGATGCCGCGGATGAGATCGCCGTCTTCTGAATACGTTTCGTCGAGGTAGAACTTGGTGTACGACGGCAGCAGGGCCTGCGCGGATTCATCGGTGATGACGTCTTCGTTTTCCTGGCCCATCAACCGGGTCAACGCGACCAGTTCGTCCGGGGTGTAGCTGAAGAACTCGATCACCGTCGAAAAGCGCCGTCGCAGACCCTGATTCACTTCAAGCATCTTGTCCATGGCCTTGGCGTAGCCGGCGCCGAAGACCACCAGCTCGTCGCGATGGTTCTCCATGTACAACAGCAGCGTGTTGATGATCGCGTTGCCATAGGGGTCACCCTGCTGGTAGCCCTTTTCATGCAGAGTATGCATCTCGTCGAAGAACACCGCACCGCCCAGGGCGCCCTCGAGCATCTCCTCGGTGTTCTTCTCCGCGTCGGCCATGTAGCGGCCCAGCAGCTTGGTGCGGCTGGTTTCCACCACCACCGGTTTGCGTAGCACGGTCAACCCGCACAGCTGCTTGCTGAAAGCCCTTGCCACCGAGGTCTTTCCGGTTCCCGGTGGACCGAGCAGCAGGGTGTGGCGCGATGTGACCGGCACGGGCAGGCCCATCTTGGCGCGCGCCAGGTTCACCTTCGTCGTCGATTTGATCAACTTGATCTCGCGCTTGGCCCGCTCCATGCCCAGCATGGCGTTCAGCTCGGCGTCGCCCTCGGCCAGGTATTTGGCCGCCTCCTCGGCGTGGCGGGCGGCCTCCGCCTCCGCGCGGGTGGGCGCGCTGTCGGGGTCCCACGGGTCGGTGCGGGCCTCGATCGTTTCGGGGTCGGTCAGGATCAGGCGATAGTTCGGGTTGTCCAGCGCTTCGCGTGCCGGGGCGAACTTCGGATCCCGCGAATAGACGCGCCGCAGCAGCTCGACGGCCTCGTCCTCGCGCCCCAGATGACGCAGGCACATGCCCTGGGTGTACAGGGCAATGTTGGCTGCACCCGGTACCCGGTCGCCTTCGATGGCTTCCTGGCCGCGGCGCAGGGCCTCCTCGAACACGCCGAGCGAGGCCAGGGCCGTGGTGGCCATCGCCGCCCCTGCGGCCTTCAGCTCGGGTTGGCGCCAGCCTTTGCCTTCGGCGAATTGATTGAGTACGTCCGGCCACCGCCCGGTGCGGAAGTACAGCACGCCGCGCACATAGCTGACCAGCTCCTCCTCGAACGCCTGGCGGGGTTCGACGCCGTCGAGCAGTTTCGAAGCCTCCGCATAGTGTTTGGCTTCGGCGAGCACCGCGGCGTACGCGCACGCCAGCGACTCCACGCTGGTCACCGCGAGCTTCAGGAACAGTCCGTCGGACACCTCCGGGCGGAACTGCAACTCGGTGACCCCGAGGCGACGGGTCTCCCATCCGAACGTCCGGATGGACGACCAGGCGCCGGCGAGCACGTCGAGGCTCTGCTCCCCCGCGAGCATCCGTGCCAGCCAGGCGTCGCACATCGACGGGTCCAGCTTGGTCGCGGTGGTGAACATCTGCGACGCAACCTGCGGGTTGTGGCTGGGTTGCAGCCCATTGACCGAAACACCCGACGCCAGCAGACCCGCGACCATCGCGTTACGGGCGCCTTCGGCGGTTGATTGGGGCCTCGTCATTGCGCTACAGGCACGCCCGCCGGGCTCTCTCGCGGCTGATCGACGGCCAGCGAGAGCTCATCGTCGTCGGCGCGCAACGGACGGCTCGGCACGACCAGCAGTGTGCGGGCTGCGGGGGCGGGCAGGGTGGCCCGCACCGCGGCCAACTGACGACCGGTGAGGCGGTTGAGTCCCGACGAGACGTTTCTGCGCAGCCGCTTCTCGGTGTGATAGCGCACCCACGCCGACACCTGCGGACGCCCGCCGCGCGAGGTGAGCCGGATGGTCAGCACGGTGGCGAAAGTGTCGTCCTCCCAGAGCTCTTCGAGCTTGTCGGTGGTGATGTCCGACGGCGTCAGCCACAAGCTCGTCACGAACCCGTTGAAGTGCTTGAGGCGGCGCCATCCGGGCCGGCTCCAGGTCGGCTCCAGATCGGCGAGCACCGCGCGGTCGACTTCGGCGAGCTCCTCGGCGGTCAACGGCCTTGCCGCACAGGTCAGTCCGTCGAGATCCTGGGCGAGCCGTTCGGTGGCCGCCACCAGGGTCGACGCCAGCGAATCGCGGGCCGCCACCGCGGCGACGTTGCGCTGCGGGTTCATTCGCAGCACCAGCCAGGTCCGGCGCACATACGAGGTGGGCTGATCGTTCGCCACCTCCCATTCCTCGGGGCCCCAGTCGTCGAGCTTGGACAACTCGGCGGCATTACCCCCGCGGCGCACCTTCACCGACACGATGTCGATGTCATCGAGGTGGATGTCGAACTGGCGCAGGCCCGAGGCGACGGCCTGCACCAGCAGGGTGGGGCGCGACGACCGGTGCCGATGCCGCGAGGCCGGGTCGTCCTCGCCGCCGTTGATGGCGATCACCGTGACGAGCCGGCCCTGGTATTCGCGCACCCCGACCGTGTCTCGGCCGAACTTGCGTTGGTGGTCGATGGCCGGGGTGCAGCCGGCGGCCAGCGCGGAGCCCGGATCGGCGGACCAATCCCACAGCCAGGTCGCCAGCCCCGATGTCACCGTCAGGCCGTGGTAGGTGACCAACGACAGCAGCGTGATCAGCACGGCCAGCCCGACGCCCACCCAGAACGCGATGCGGTAGGTGCCCTGCCAGGACTCCGGGCAGTGGCTGGCCACCGCCATGATCACGACGTCGACCAAAAACACCGTGGTCAGCCGCGGCCACGACAACGACAACCCAAACCTGCGTTGCGCCTTCATGAGTGCTGCTCCGCCCCTATTGCTGTTTCTATTGCTGTTTGCGAGATCGCTTCATCAGCATCGCCGTACCGAACACGCCGCCGCCGATGAGCAACGCCACGAACAATCCTCCGGCGGCAACCCACACTGGCACCATATCCCGGTGCGGGGCCGGTTTCGGAACGGTCAGCGGCGCCGACAGCTGCTGCGGCGGCTTCACCGGACCGTCGGGCACATCCCAGGTCAGTGCCGCGACCGGGTCGACGACCCCGTGGCCGACCTGGTTATCCACGCCGCGTGCGGGCGCGCGAGCCGTACGCGTCAGCCGGTTGATGACCTGATAGGCCGACAGCTGCGGGAACTTGGCGCGCACGAGCGCGGCCACCCCCGACACGATCGCCGCCGAAAAGCTGGTGCCGGACGGTACCAGCAGCGTGTTGTCCGGTCCGTCGATCGCGTTGATGAGCCCGTCGTCCCGTGGCGACAGGCCGACGACGTCCGTTCCCGGGGCGGCGATTCCCACCCACGGTCCGGCCACGCTCGTCGACGCCTGGCCCTGATTGCCCTGGCTCAGCGGGCGCCCTTCCTCGTCGACGGCCCCGACGGTCAGCACATAGTCGCTGAACCAGGACGGGGTCACGACGGTGGTGACGGAACTCCAGTTGCGAGGATCGTTGGGCTGCAAGGGATCATGCGGCGGGTTCTGCTTGCAGTCCTTCTTGCTGGTGTCCCCGGCCGCGGCCACGATGACGACGTTCTTGTCGACCGCCGCGTAGCGGACCGCGGCGCCCAGCGAGCGCTGGTCGATGACGTTGCGGGCGCTCATGCACGTCACGTCGGAGATGTTGATGACCGACGCGCCCATATTGGCGGCGTGCACGATCGCGCGCGCCATCGTCTGGACGTTGTCGATCTTCGCCGACGTCTGCGGATCCTCGTCGCCGGTGTAGGCGTCCTTGAGGCCGAAGGCCTGGCTGGTCTGCCGGATCGCGATGATGTCGACGTCCGGTGCGATCCCGCTGAACGCATCCGGCCCACCCTTGGGCGGCGCGGGTGGCGGCGGTGCCGGTGGCGGCGGGTCGAGCGGACGCGGGTTGTCGACGTTGACCACGTGCCCGCCGCCGGTATAGCCGGGGATGGTCACCGTGCCGGTGCCGTGGTTGCCCGCCGGCGCCTGCCCGCCCTGCGGTGGTCCGGGGGGCGGGCCGCCGGGCGCTGGGGCCGCGGGTGGCGGCGGGGGCGCCCCGAAGGGGCCGGGAGGCGGCTGATCCTGGGGCGGAGGGGGAACCATCGTCACGGTTTGGGGCAGCGGTGACAGGGTCACCGTCTGCGGCGGCGGTGCTTTGGGCGGTGGTTCCGTAGTGGGAATCGTGACCGGCTTGCGCGGCGCCGCCGGTGGCACACCCGCGCCGTTGGCCGGTGCCGCACCGATCATCGATGCCACGATGGTGCCGTGCGCGTCGCAGTCGGACAGCCCGTCACCGGACATGATGTAGTCGCCGCCCGGGATCAGATGCGGAAACCGGGGGTGCGGGGTGACGCCGGTGTCGATGACGGCCACCTTCTGACCGGCGCCGCGACCGAACTGCCACGCCTCCTGCAGATTGAGCATGTCCATGTATTTGGGCTGCAGCCGGAAGTCGGTCCCGGGCAGCACGCCCACCTCGGTGCAGTAAGAGTTCTGCTTCATCGGCGCCCCCGGTCCGGGCTGACCGTCCGGAGGCACCGCCGCGGCGTCGATCGTCGGAGGCGAAATCGCATAGGCGGGCGGCAGATTCGCCAACGCGCCCGATGCGAGCAAGATGGCGGCGACGGTCGCGGCGGTTGCGCGGCCACGCCGCACTTTGCGGTCAGCGATAGCGGATTGCTGCATAGACATTCATCAACCACAATGCCAGCGGGAAAATTGGCATCAGGCAGAGGTATTCAATCCATTCCACGAATTTGCGGAATAGCGGGCTGTAGACCGTGTTCGGCACGACGGCCGCGGACGTGAGCCCCGCCACCGGCACCAAAACCAGGATCGCCGCGCAGATCGAGACCGCCAGCGAGGACTGCAGCACGAGCGCGTAGCGCACCACGACGGCGCCGACGATCAGCACCCCGGTGCCGGCCAGGGTGATCGCCTGCCAGCGGTCGACGTACGAGCGGCCGCGCAGCAACAAAAACCCCGCGCTGAAGCCGGCCAGCAGCACCGGCAACCAGCGCTGCCCGGTGTGCGGGTCCGCCAGGGCGGTCAGCGAGACGACCATCAGCACGCCGAGCCCGATCAGCAAACCCGACAGGAAGGAGCGGGCGCGTTCGGCCTGCGTCAGCACGTCGCGGACCGAGGCCGGCCCCTCCAGCACCGGGGGGCCGCCGTCGGAGCGCACCACGGTGGTGGGCAGGTCGGGCCGGGCCTCGAACACCCATCGGCTGGTGGCCGACGGGAAGACGGGCAGGCGGATGCCGGCCAGCCGCCGCGAGATCGCCGGCGCACTTTGGTAGATCAGGACCGACACGAGCACGACGCAGGTCAGCAGGGTCACGGCGCTGGTCATAGCCACCATGCGCGCCAGCGCGGCGACCGCCGTGATCGAGCTGACGGTGACGATCGCGGTGTAGATCGACAGCCGGCGTCCGGTGAAACGCAGCGCGAGGATCGCGGCGATGGTGAGGACGCCGAAGCCGAGCACCGCGTGCGGCGACCCCACGCCACCCGGCGGCGCGGACGCCGCGGCGATCGACAGCGGCGCCAGGCTGCTCAACAGCATGATGTCGCCGACGCGCCGCTCCTGCAGCGTGTTCGCCCGCATCAACAGCAACAGCGAAACGCCCAGCATCAGCACGCCGATCACGCCCGCGTACACCGTCGGCAGCCACGAGTTGTGGTGCCAGCGCCACCAGCCGAGCAGGCCGGTCGCGGCCGTCACCCCGATGGCCACCATCGACGCACCGACCTGCACGGCGATCACCGGGTCGATGGCGGCGAAGCGCTTGCTGAGGTCCGCCGCGACCGCGGTGGAGATGTGCTCGATGACCTGCGAGCGATGCTCGGTGTCGGGGATGAACCGGATCCACAGTCGGTCGCCGTCGTAGACGTCCTGCTCGCTCAGCGATTGGGTGGCCCGCAGCGGCGACCCGTCCACCAGGCACAACGCCCACCGGCCGCGACCGGTGGCTTCCAGCGGAGTCTCGCCGAGCTCGCGGAGCCGGCCGTTGACCACCTTCAGCAACGGGTCGGTCATCACCGAGACGGGGGCGTTCGCGTCGAGCAGGACCCCGATCTGGACACCCGTGCCGGCCATCACGCCGACAACGACCGCCTGGGGCTGTGAGATGCCCTCTACGTCAGGCTGTGGTATTTCAACGACCGCAGTCATCGCCTTGCACTCCCTACCGTGATGAATGTGTGAACCCGTGCCGACGGTCGCGCGCCGGCCGGCGCCGGTGTTCTCGCCGAGGTGCTGCGATCCCCCCCGCAGCGCATTCCGACTAATTGGAATTCCATCTGCCTCGCCTTGCGATTAAGAGTTGTGGTTGACACCGGTTTTGGATTTGCTGATGCCTTGACAGAAGTATGCCGTGTTCGCAGCTCAATCGCATGTTGAGTGCGACGACATAAATGAAATCTGTGTTTCGCGCGTGCGTCACACCCTGCGGTGAGTTTTCCACTCGCCGTAGGGAAGTGTGTCGAGCACGGTTTTGACGCCCACCTGCACCAGTTGCGGGGTCGCCGGGCAGATGGCGAGCCACGCCTCCCCCGAACCCGCCGTCCTGGCTTGCTGGTAGAGCGCGATGCGGCCACCGGAGCCGTCTTTTAACGACAGCACGGACGCGCTGGGGCCCTTGGCGTCATCCTGGTACTGGCGGGCGTACACGGCGACCTCGGCGGCCGGGTCCGACAACGCCTGGCCCAGTGCGGCGACGGTGGCGGCGCTGATGCCCATCCGGCGCAGGTCTCCGCCGGAGAACACGTTGAAACCCGATTCCTGCCACGACTTCGTCGCTTCCAGCATCTCCTCCAGCGGCACGTTGACCGCGTTGATCGCGGCAGGCTCGGCGTGGTGAATGGATTCCAGCGCGTCGATCACCAGCGACGCGATCGAGGCGCTGTCCGCGACGGCGACGTCGTCGACGGTGATCTCGCCGCCGACCCGGACCGCCGACACCCAATGCTGGCCACGACGGGCCAGGACCACCCGAAACTCGTTGTCAGGGATATCGCGCGAGCCCGGGGGCTGGTTCTCGTCATCGAGGACGCCGTAGGCCAGCTTGCCCCGCGACAGCAGGGCGACCACCTCGAGGTCGGGCGCGGCGAGCACTTTCATCCGAGCGGCCACCTGCTCGTTGACCTCGTCGTTCTCGACGATGCCCTGCTCGCGCATCACCGCCATTCCGGGGTGCTCGTTGAGCCAGTCGTTCGAGTCGGTGGAAACGTAGGGCCGGCACCGCAACTCGGGGGCGACGTGCCGAATGTCCAGCAGCGCCTGGAGCATCCAGAAGCCGTCGACGTTGACGGTGATGTCGGTGCGGGTGCTCTGTTGGTCCATCAATTCCTCAGCTGGTCCCTGGATAACTCAAGCGTCACAGTGCTCGGTAACCGCAGGACGCGGCAGCACACCGACGGGTGGTGTGCTGCCGCGCCTGTGGTCGAGGCGTCAGGCCCAGCTGGACCCGACGGCGCTGTCGGTGCTGGCCATGTTGTTGCCCGCGGACTGAACCTTCTGTCCGTGGGAGTTGGCCTGCTCGTAGATCACCTGGAAGTTGCGACCCAACTGGGTGATGAACTCCTGGCACGCGACCGAACCGGCGCCGCCCCAGAAGTCGCCGGCAGCAAGCACATCGCGGACGATGGCCTGGTGCTCGGCCTCCAAGGACGCGGCCTGGGCGCGGATCAGGGCACCGTGGGCGTCTACGTCGCCGAACTGGTAGTTAATGCTCATATCGGTGTTCTCCTAATGTCTCGAAATGGTAGGCAGCGGCGGTTTTCGGCGCTAGCTGCTGAGGATCTGCTGCGAGGCCTGCTCTTGCTGCTCGTAGTTGTTCGCGTCGCGGATCAGCCCGTCGCGCACGCTGTGCAGCATGTTGACGATGTTGCGGAAGGCCTGGTTGACCTGGCCCATGGTGTCATACGACGTCGCCTGCGCCTGGCCGCTCCAGCCCGCGCCGGCGATGTTCATCGACGACGCCCACATCTTGCGGGCCTCGTCCTCGACGGTCTGGGCGTGCACCTCGAAACGGCCCGCCATCGCCCGCATCTCGTGCGGGTCGGTCATAAAACGTGTTGCCATGTCGGCTGTCTCCTTATTACGTGATTAGTGGTGGTGTGGTTTAAGACGGTGGCCGGATCGTTTACGGATTACGCAACCGCCGTGCCGAATAAATAGAAATGACCCCCCCTTCCCGTCAGCCGGCGGCCACCGGGTGTTGTCACGGTGAGACGGACGTCAGACCCGAACCGCGGCGTTTGAGTTGACGGAGTGCCTGTTGCTGTGGGGGACGCTGTGCAGGACCGCCCCTGCGGACCCGCACTCGGCCCCCGGTGGGCGGTTACGTTGGAACCCACGTCGGTGACAATCTGCCCCAAGTCCCCAACCCGCCGATGCGAATCAGCCGGCGGCGGCCGCGTTGGCTGCCTCGGTCGCAGCGTACGAACCGGAGCTGGTGGACAGGGTGTTCACGAACGCCTCGTGGATGGCCGCAGCCTGGGCGCTCACTGCCTGGTACATCTGCGCGTGCGCGGCGAACTGTGCCGCGGTCAAGGCCGACACCTCGTCGGCAGCGGCGGGTACCACCCCCGTCGTTGGGGCTGCAGCGGCTGCGTTCTGGGCGCTCAAGGTCGACCCGATAGCCTGCAGATTCCCGGCCGCCGCGGCCAAAGCCTCCGGCTGTGTGGTCACGAACGACATATTTGTTTCCCTCCTAGTTCATTTCCCCGACTCTGCGAGAGTAGATGACTGCGACCCCCCAGGCCGGGGTGGACGCAGCGTGTTTGCAATTGTTCACGTGGTGGTACGGCAAATTCACTTTCGTTAACGACACAGTAACAGCGTCTGACCTCGATCGCAGCCCTTCGCGCGAGAGTGAGGACCGACTGTATCGGTCCACCGTCGAAGAAGTTTGCTGGTAACGGCCACACCGGGTGCCGCATCGCGTCGGCCGACATGAAAACCTGACGGCCGCTTGACCCGGCGGCTACCGCGTCGGAGAAACCTCCTTTCGCCATTTCAGCTGGTTGTCGCACCGAGACCGCTGCTCAGCCCGCGAAGGGTGGTCGGGCCATGACGGTGGGCCGGAAGCCGTATTTGGGGCCGGCCACGCCGTGGCCGCCGGCACCGGCGCCGGCCAGGGGCATGCCGCCGAGCAGGTTTCCGGGGCCGCCGACGGCCTCGGGAGCTGCGCTGATGGTGCTGACCGGGATCGCATGCCCGAGCGGCGGCGCGGCAACCGGTGCCCCCGACCACGCGACCGGCACCGACAACTTGCCCCCGATCGAGGCCGCACTGCCCAACGCCGCCACCGGATGCGCCGCCGCCGCACCACTACCCAACATCCCGCCCAAACCACCCAACGCGGGCAGGGCCTTCGCCGCCGCCGGGGCCGCACTACCGATCAACCCCAGCGACTTCGAGATCTGCACAAAGTTGTTTCCCATACCGATACTGAAGTACGGCAAACCCTCGGTGCTGTAGAAGATGCTGGCCCACGGGCTGTAGCTGCTGGCAAACGATGACAGAGACGAGGAGGACGAGGACCCCGAGGACCCGGCGGGAGCCGCGGCCGCCTTGAGCGCCGTGCCCGCGCCGGGCTGCGCCATCGATTGCAGCAGCTTGGAGGTATCGGTCGCGGTGGAATTCGTGGCCGCATTGGCAGTCGTCGCTTGTTGGTTGGCCTCCCCCGACGGGTTGGTGATCTCAGGCGCCTTCTGAAACGCCCGGTGCTCAGTCGCCGAGGACGACTGCCCCGCATAGCGATACATCGCGCCCGCATCCTGAGCCCAGTACTCGCCGTACTGCGCCTCCAACTGCGCGATCAACGGCGTGTTCTGCCCCCACACATTGCTCGCCTGCAACTGAGTGACCTGCACGCGATTCGACGCCACCAACGGGGGTGGCACCGACGCCGACAACGCCCCCTCATAAGCCGCCGCCGCCGCCCGCGCCTGGGCCGCGGCCTCCTCAGCCTGCGCGGCCGCCGACGTCATCCACGCGATATAAGGAGCCACCGCCTGAGCCATCGTCGCCGAGGCCGCACCCAACCACTCCTCACTACTGAGCCCAGTCACCACCTTTTCGTAGCTGAGCGCGGCCGAATTCAACTCCGCCGCCAACGCACTCCACGCCGACGCCGCAGCCATCAACGACCCCGACCCCGGGCCCGTATAAATCCGCGCCGAATTGAACTCCGGCGGAAAAGCCCCATAATCCAGCACGAATAGCCCCTTAACCTGTGATGCGCGAATCGGTGCGTCGAGTTGCAAAAGACGTTAATGCGCTGGTGGCCGGCCCTGCCCCGGACGGACGGCGGACGGCGTGGCGGTCTGCCGCTCCGCTGGCCGGCGCCACCAGCCGCTCGCCGCCGGCGGGCCGCGCGGACGCTGGCCCGGATAAGGCTCGGGAGCAGCGGAAACGGCGGGAGCTGAGCGTTCGCCCGCCCACGCCACCCCGGTGCGATGTCGTCAGCGCCGACGGCACGGGAATGCGGGGCGGGGATAAAATCCGGGCGCGGCTAAAGGTGAGGGTGTGCATGCCGAATTCCGCCGCTTATCCGGCCGAGGGTGGGCGTGTCAGCACGCTGTAGCGGAAGCCGTATTTGTTGACATAGCCGGCGCTGGCGCCGCGCCGACCCAGCGCACCGGCAGGCATGCCACGCAACAACCCGTTGGGCGATGCCCCGGTGGTCCCCGTCGCCGCGGCGGCCTGCACGGGGGTGGCCTCCATTTCCGACACCGCCGGGCTGACCGCCGAGGTCAACGTCGCCCAATGCTGGGGCACCGACAATGCCCCGACCCGCGCCGCCTGCCCGGCGCCGGCGGTCACCCCACTGAGATGGCTCAGCCCGCCACCGAGGTTGCCCAAACCCAGGTGTGCGAACTGCGGCGTGGGAAACCACGCACCGCCCGCACCGGCGGTGCTCCCACCGGGGCCGAAGGTCAGCTGCTGGGCGATCGACGATGCAAACTGCCCCATACCGTTGGAGAAATACGCCAAACCGACGGTGTTCTTCATAATCGTGGCGTAGGTGGTCGAGGCCGAAGTGGACGTGGACGTCGAAGTCGAGGTAGTCGCCTGTGCGGCCATGTTCGCCGCCGGCGGCGTCTGTGCGGCCTGAGATGCGCTGAGCGACAACGTTTGTGGCGACGAAAGCTGCGACGTGGTTTGTGCCGTGTTGCCGGCCGGCTCGGCGACGGCCTTGGCCACCGCGGCCGCCTGCTTGCTTGTCGCGTCCGGGTCCGAGGTTTTGGGCGGCGGCGTGAACGGAGCCAACTCCGACGCGGCCAGCGACGAACCCGCGTAGCCGTACATCGCCCCGGCGTCCTGCGCCCACATTTCCATGTACAGGGCCTCGGTGGCCGCGATCGCCGGGGTGTTCTGCCCGAGGAAGTTCGTCGCGATCAGATTCGCCAGCAACACCCGGTTGGCCGCGATCACCGGCGGCGGCACCGTCATCGCAAACGCCGCCTCGAACGCCGCCCCGGCAGCGCGGGCCTGCCCGGCCGTCTCCTCTGCCTGCGCGGCCAGGATGCCCAGCCAGGTCACATACGGCATAACCGCCGACAGCATCGACACGGATGCGGGACCCACCCAGGGAGTGTGCGTGAGTTCCGAGATCACCGACGCGTAACCGCTTGCGGCCGTAGCTAACTCGGCGCCGAGTCCGTCCCACGCCGCGGCCGCGGCCATCATCGGCGCCGAGCCAGGACCCGCGTACATGCGACCGGAATTGATCTCCGGTGGTAATGCCCCGAAGTCCATGGCTATGAAGCGCCCGGCTCGAACGACATGTATCCCCTCGTACGTGGTCGTGAAGGTCGATTGACATTGCGCAGTTGCTTGCCTGGGAAGGCTAAATGCGCGCACCGCGCCGCCGCCGCTTCGTCGTCCGGCAGACGGATGCGGCGGCGACCGCTGCCCGAACGGTGTCGCGACGGGCCCGGCGCCCCGTTGCGCCAAGGCGAGTCCCGCCGCGATGACCGCTTAGCTGCGGGAACACCGCGTCAGCGCGCCACAGGGCGGGCCGTCAACCGACCGGGCGGATCGATTCCGCGTGTCTGCGCGAAGGTCAAAATCCCCGTCGTGGGATAAAAATCCGGTCGCGGTTAAAGCCGGTGCGAGGTTCGCCGCCCCGGCGGTGCCCCACCCGGGCGCGAAAGACCGACAATTCCCTATCGGCGCCGGCACGGTGGCCGCGGAAACGCCGAAACGCGCCCTGCCGCTGGTGCTTTCGGGGCAGGGCGCGTTTCGGATCGCGCGGTGTCGCCGGGCCTGGAGGCTATCCGGCGAAGGGTGGTCGGGCCATGACGGTGGGGCGGAAGCCGTATTTGGGGCCGGCCACGCCGTGGCCGCCGGCACCGGCGCCGGCCAGGGGCATGCCGCCGAGTAGGTTTCCGGGACCGCCGGCGGCCTCGGGGGCCGCGCTGATGGTGCTGACCGGGATCGCATGTCCCAGCGCCGGCGCGGCAGCCGGTGCCCCCGACCACGCGACCGGCACCGACAACTTGCCCCCGATCGAGGCCGCACTGCCCAAGGCGGCCACCGGATGCGCCGCGGCCGCACCGCCACCGAGCATCCCGCCCAAACCGCCAAGAGCGGGCAGGGCCTTGGCCGCCGCCGGAGCAGCGCTGGTGATCAATCCCAGCGACTTGCCGATCTGCACAAAGTTGTTCCCCATACCGATGCTGAAGTACGGCAGACCCTCGGTGTTGTAGAACAGGCTGGAGAACGGGTTGTAGGCGCTGACGAGGTCACTCAGGCTCCCGCTCGTGCTCCCGCCCGAGCTGGGTGCGGTCACCTGCGGGGTCACGGTCGGGGTCGAGTCGGTTCCGCTCGAGCCGGGTGTCGCCATCGTCTGCAAGATTTTTGACGTGTTGGTCGCCGTCGAGTTGCTCGTCGCTTGGGTGACCGCAGTGGTCTGGTTGGCCGTCCCGGAATCGTTGGTGATCTTCGGCGCCTCTTTAAACGGCGTCTGCTTGGTCACGGTCGACGACTGGCCCGCATAGCTGTACATCGCGCCGGCATCCTGGGCCCAAAACTCGCCGTACTGGGCCTCGAGTTGGGCGATCAGCGGGGTGTTCTGCCCCAACACGTTGGTCGCCTGTAACTGCTTGGATTGCATGCGGTTAGACGCCACCAACGGGGGTGGCACCGACGCCGACAACGCGCCCTCATAAGCCGCCGCCGCCGCTCGCGCCTGGGCCGCGGCTTCCTCAGCCTGCGCAGCCGCCGTGGTCATCCACGCGATGTAGGGCTCCACCGCTTGGGCCATCGTCGCCGACGCCGTGCCCAACCACTCCTCACTGCTCAGCGAGGTCACCACCTGCTCATAACTGAGCGCCGCGGCATTCAGCTCCGCCGACAACGCACTCCACGCCGACGCCGCAGCCATCAACGACCCCGACCCCGGGCCCGTATAAATCCGCGCCGAATTGAACTCCGGCGGAAAAGCCCCGTAATCCAACATCATTGACTCCTTAACTAGTCGCGGCCGCGTTGGCCGCCTCAGTTACCGCATACGACCCGGAGCGTGCGCTCAGAGTGTTGACAAACATCTCCTCGATGGCCGCCGCCGACACCTCGGCCTGCGCCGTCGCAAACGACATCTGGATTCCTTCCGTTCCGTCGGACCAGGGGGTCACGCGGGCGTTCCTCCGGGTTATCGAGGCGTCCATGGGAGTCATCCGGCCGATGGGGGGCGTGTTAGAACGCTGTAGCGGAACCCGTATTTGTTGACATAGCCGGCGGCGGCGCCCCGACGACCCAGCGCACCCGCGGGCATACCCCGCAGCAACCCGTTGGCCGGTCCGGTGGTCCCCGTCGCGGCCGCCTGCACCGGGGTGGCGTCGAGCTCCGACACCGTCGCCGGGCTGACCGCCGAGGTCAACGTGGCCCAGTGCTGCGGCACCGACAATGTCCCGATCCGGGCCGCCTGCCCGGCACCCGCGGTCACCGCGCCCACGTGACCCACCCCGCCGCCACCGAGGTTGCCCAGACCCAGGCTCGCGAACTGCGGCGTCGGGTACCACGCACCACCGGCACCCGCCGTGCTACCACCGGGACCAAAGGTCAACTGCTGCGCGATCGACGAACTGAACTGCGCCAGACCATTCGAGAAATAGCCGAGACCCGAGGTCTGTTTGAAAACGATCGTGTTGAAGGTCGGGTCCCCGAAGATGTTCTTGAGCGAGGTCGTGGTCCCGGCAGATGCCGTATTCGTTGCGGTCGTCGGCGCTTGCGTGACCTGAGATGCATTCAGCGACAACGCTTGTGATGAACCGAGCTGCGACGTGTTTTGTGCCGTGTTGCCGGCGGGCTCGGCGACGGCCTTGGCCACCGCGGCGCCCTGCTTGCTTGCCGCGTCCGGCGTCGACGTTTTCGGCGGCGGCGCGAACGGGGGCAATACCGAGGCGGTCGCCGAGGATGCGGCGTAGCCGTACATCGCCCCAGCGTCCTGAGCCCACATTTCCATGTACTGGGCCTCGGTGGCCGCGATCGCCGGGGTGTTCTGCCCGAGGAAGTTCGTCGCGACCAGGTTCGCCAGCAACACCCGGTTGGCCGCGATCACCGGCGGCGGCACCGTCATCGCAAACGCCGCCTCGAACGCCGCCGCGGCGACCCGGCCCTGGCTGGCCGCCTCTTCTGCCAGCGCGGCCACGGCGCTGAGCCAGCTGATGAACGGGGTGATCGCCGAGATCATCGAGATCGATGCCGGCCCCACCCAGGGCCCGCTGATGAGCTCGGTGATAACCGAGTTGTAGCCGGTGGCCGCCACGCCCACCTCCGCCGCGATCTCGTCCCAGGCGGCGGCCGCGGCCATCATCGGCCCCGAGCCCGGACCCGCGTACATGCGACCTGAATTGATTTCGGGCGGTAACGCACCGAACTCAAGCACCTATCCTCCTCAGTTGGCCGAGCCCGCAGGCGATTTCGGCTGTCACATGGGAATCAGTGGTGGCGGTAATCACGGCTCTGTAAACGACCCCACCGGTCGATCGCTGCCTCCACGGGAGTCCGCCGGCGGCCCTTCGGCTCGCGACTCGGCAGGCCGGGCGGGCCGGCGCATGCTGACCAAGGGGCTGCGCCCGGAAAGGTGATATGCCACCACGCTTCTCGGACGTCTGGTCAGGAACGACATGCACCTTCTGCCTCGGCCAATCCCGTTTTCAGCAACCGAGCGACAGCTCCAATGTCTCCGAACTGCCGCCCGGCACTGAGATTAGTTCGTTATGAGGCAAACGCCGACACGCAAAGGCCGCTGTTTATCAATGGCCAACCACTGTTCATTCCCGGTCGGCAGCAGTTCATTTAGGGCAACGGTTTGTTCATTAGCCGTTTGCTTGCCGCCACGCCACGCCCCGGTTTAGCGGCGGCCGGCCAGCGCCGTCGCGCCGTCACTCCTCGTCGAGAATCAGCGCCATCTCGGGGCAGGAAGCGACGCCGTCGCGAGTCACTTGCTCGTCTTCGGGCCGGACGTCGTGCTCCTGAAGGATCGAATAGCCGGACTCGTCGATGGGAAAAAGATCAGGGTCGACGGCGTAACACTGAGCGTGGCCCACGCATTTCGACTGATCCAGACGAACCCTCACGAAGTTCCTCCCTAGGCGGCCCGATACGGCACTTACGGTCCGATACCCAGGTTAGTCGGTCGGTAAAGTATCGAAGATGTTCGCCATCGAGGCCGAGCGCCGGACTACTCCGATGGGCTCGGGTATGCCGATCCGTGTTCCTTTGCCCCCCATGCAATATTGAAGCGCCCCCAAACGTTGGTGTCGGCGGTGATGGAAATGCGCCGACATGGCCTCGGGGTTACCGAGCATCGACAAACAACCGGAGACCGACGCGCATGAGCGACGGCCAATACGGCGCGTTCCATTTACCCCGGCTGGAGTTCGCCAAACTGCCGATGAGCGCCGATCGCGGGCTGGGATGGAAGACACTGCGCGACGCGGGACCGGTGGTGTTCATGAACGGCCACTACTACATCACCCGCCGCGAAGACGTGCTGGCCGCGCTGCGCAACACCAAGGTCTTCTCCTCGACGGTGCTGCAGCCCCCCGGCAACCCGCTGCCGGTGCTGCCGCTGGCCTTTGACCCACCGCAACACACTCGCTACCGCAAAGTCCTCCAGCCGTATTTCAGCCCGCACGCGCTGAACAAGTCCCGTCCCGCTCTGCAGCGCCACGCACGCGAGATGATCGCGGCGCTTGCCGGCCGGGGTGAGTGCGAAGTGATGGCCGATCTCGCGAGCCTGTACCCGTTTCAGGTTTTCCTGGACCTCTACGGTCTGCCCCTCGAGGATCGCGATCGCCTGATCGATTGGAAAGATGCCGTCGTCTCCGACAAGCCTTTTCTCACCCGGGCCGATATGGCGAAGGGCGAGCAGTTGCTGCAATACCTGGTCGACGCCATCGCCCAGCGCCGGCAAAACCCGGGCCCGGACATGTTGTCGCGGGTGATGACCGGCGACGGTGACTTCAGTGACATCGAATTGCTCGGCATGAGTCACCTGCTGATCCTCGCCGGCCTGGATACGGTGACCGCGGCGATCGGTTTTTCGCTCTTCGAATTGGCACGCCGGCCGCAGCTGCGCGCGGAGCTTCGCGACAACCCCAAGCAGATCAGGGTTTTCATCGAAGAGATCGTCCGGCTGGAACCGTCGGCGCCGGTGGCGCCGCGGATCACCACCGAGTTCGTCGAAGTCGGCGGCATGACGTTGCCGCCGGGCACCTCGGTACGGCTCTGCATGGCGGCCATCAACCGTGATGACAGCGACTCGATGTCCACCAACGAGCTCAACATGGACGGAAAGGTGCACCGGCACTGGGGGTTTGGCGGCGGCCCGCACCGCTGCCTGGGCTCGCATCTGGCGCGCATCGAGCTGACGGTGCTCGTCGCGGAGTGGCTCACCCAGATTCCGGATTTCGAGCTGCCCGCAGGCTACTCCCCCGTGATCAACTACCCCTCACACAGTTTCGCGCTCAAGGAGTTGCCGCTGCGCTGGGGCTGAACCCCCCGGGGTGCATCCAGAAAGGCCCGGCGCAGCGACTGTCGCCTCGTCGTTCTACTTGCGTATCTCGGTTGCCGCGACCTGAACGAACACGCCGGTGTCCTCGGCCATCAGCAGGCCACGGCCGCGGGGCAGCGGGCCACCCTTCATCTTGCCGCGGATGAATCCCTCGTCGGGGTCGGCGTCCATCACCAGCAGGGGCGCGTTCGCCTGGGCCAGCGCCCGCAACATCGGGTCGCTGCCCGCCGACGACCAACCACCGAAGGTCCGGGTGACGATCACGTGCAAGCCGACGTCGGCGGCACGGGTCACCCAGGGTGCGGCCTTGTGCAGCGGCGAATCGAAACCTGCCGGCAGCTGCTGGATGTCGTCGACAATCAAGAAGATCTCCGGTCCGCTCCACCAGTTCCGTGACAACAACTCCTCGGCGGACAAACCCGGCGGCGGCTCGCGGCCGGCCAGGACCGCGGCCAGTTCACCCATCATCGCCTGCACGCCGTCGAGGTTGTAGGCGAACTTCTCCACGTAGTCCGAACCCAGCGTGGTCAGCAGCTGACGCCGCGGGTCCACCAGCCAGACCTGCGCCGAGGGCTGCCCCGCCGGCGGCGGCGGAGCGCTGGTCGCTCCCGGCGCGTAGAGGCGCCCGATCTCGGACATGATGGTGGCCAGCGTCGTGGTACGCCCACATTCGCGACGGCCGGTGACCATCAGGTGCGCGTTCTCGGCGAAGTTGAGATAGACCGGCGACAGGTCCAATTCCGAGATGGCCCAAGCGATTCCGCCCGCGCCGACGCCCTGACGGGTGTCTTGGGCGGCAATCTCCCGAAGTTGTTCCACCCCGAACGTCGCGGGCAACCGGCGCACCGGCGGCGCCTGGCCGCTCGCGATCCGGCTGACGGCTTCGACGATGCTGTCGGACTCGAATCGGTTCTCCGGCGTGCTGGCCAGCGCGGGCCGGGCCACCAGCGTGTGCAGACCGGACTGCGGGTCGGCGTCGAGGCGGACGTAGTTGACCGCGACCATGCCGCGCCCCGGCTTGACCGGAACGTCCTTGGCGAACCGGGAACGCACCAGCTTGGCGTCTTCGACGGCGGCCAGCCGCAACTCGACCCGGGAACCGAAGCCGCTGCGCACCGGTGGTCGCAACTCGGATTCGCGATCGGCGGTGACCACCACGTGCACCCCGAACGAGGGGCCCTGGTTGATGATCACGTTCACCTGCTCGATCAGCACCTCGTTCTCTTCGGCCAGCGCCCGGTAGTTGTCCACCACCAGGTAGACGTCGCCAAACCCGTCATTGGGGACCGGGCCGGGCTCGTTGCCGAACTTGCGCCGCCGGAACACCTCCATCGAGGCGATCCCGTACTCGAGGAAGGTGCGCTTGCGCTCCCGCACCAACGCCAGCAACTCGGCCACCGTGCGGCGCACGCCGTACGGGTCGGTCGGACCGGCCACCTCACCGACGTGGGGTAGCCGCGCGACCGTGGTCAGCGCGGTGCTGCTGTAGGCCAAGCAGTAGAACTGGAGCTGCTCGGGCGTGTGGGTCAGCGCCGCCGCGCAGATCAGGGTCTGCAGCGCAGTCGTTTTGCCCGAGCCACCGGCCCCCAGAATCAGGACGTTGGCGCCGGGACCCGACGTGTCGACCGTCCACGGCGGCTGGTCGTGCTTGAACGGGCGGTCGATGATCCCGATCGGGAAGACCAGGTCCCGCGCCGTGCCGTAATCCTGTTGCCACGGGCGACCGAGGAACCGGTTCACCAACTCGTCGATGGCGACCGGCTGGTTCAGCGGCGGCTGCCACAGCCGGTACGGCTGGAAGTCGATCTTGCGCAGCTGGTCGATGATGACCGTACCGACCTTGGGCGTCCTGATCCCTTCGGCATCGTCGTCCGCGCCCTCGACCTCGAGCGGCAACCCGTCGCCGGGAATGGCCGGGGCGGTCACTTCGGGCCCCCCGACGCTGACCTCCAGCGGGGTGAACGAGTTGGTGAACAGTTGCGGGCGGACGTAGTCGATGCTGTGCACCAACGCCGGCGCCTCGTCCCCGTCATCGTTGAGGCCACGCGGAAAGTAGTCCCGCCACAGGAATTCGGCCTGGAACCGGACGATGTCCTCCAGGCTGCGGCGGAAGTACCCCAGGCCCGCCTGGGCGGGCAGGTTGACCGCGTTCGGCACGCCGGCCGCCTGCGCGGCGCCGGCGGTACGCGCCTTGAGCACCAACCGGTAACCCATGTTCTCCATGAGCTTTTCGGCGCGGCTTTCGATGGTCTGCGACGCCATCATCAGGTGGATCCAGTAGGCGCGGCCCTGACGGCCGATCGAGTCGAGCACGTCGACCGCCGTGGGCATGATGCGGAACCATTCGTAGAACTCGTCGATGACGACCACGAGCATCGGCAACGGCGCCATGTCCTGGCCACGCGCCCGCATCCGGCCGCGCACGGAGTTGTATTCCTTGGCGTCGTCGACACCGGCGCTGTCGCAGATCGCCTTACGGCGTGCGATCTCGCCCCACAGCGCGTCGAGGAAGCGCTCCATCAACGCCTGGTCCTCTTCCAGGTCGGTGATGATCCGGGACACGTGCGGCACCCCGGCGAACGGCTTGACCGCCGACCCACCCTTGAGGTCGGCCAGCACGAACTGCAGCTCCTCCGGCGGGTGGCTGAGCATCAGCGATTCGATCACGGTCCGCACCAGGGTCGATTTCCCCGAACCCGTCGTTCCCGACATGACCCCGTGGGGGCCGTCGCCGCCTTCGTCCAGCGACTTCATGTCCAAGAACAGCAGCTCACCGTTGTCGGAACGCACACCGAACGGGGCCCGCAACCGTGACCTGCCCATCGAGTCATTGCGGCTGTCCCACAGCGCCTTGAAGTCGATGCGTCCAGGATCGTCAATTCCGTAGTAGGCCATGATGTCTCGGGCGCCGATGTGCGCCACCCGCTGGCCGATCTCTTCGTACGCCTCGGCGAGCCGCCAGCGCGCCAACTTCTGTGAGAACTCCTCGGCCTCGGCGATGCTGATGTGGTCGGTCAGCGCGAAGAACCAGGGCTTCTCGTCAATCACCATCCAGGTGTCGCGGTCGCGGGGCAGCGCTTCGATCACACCCATCTTGTCGAACCGCAGGGTCCGCTCCGGGACCGCGCTCCACATCGCCGAGCCGCTGAGATCGAAGAAGGTCACCCCATCGACACCTTCGCCGCTGATCACGTACTCCCATTGCGGGTCAACGACATCGGCGATGATCACGGTGTGCGGTGTCGGCGTCTGGGCGGACGAACTGGCGTGCCTGGGCGTGAAAGACCCACGGCCGGCGAACAATTCGGCCTGTTCGGCGGCAAATTCACGCACCGAGCTGTACACCATCCGCGCGTTGCCCGCGGCGTCCTGGCGGCGCGGATCACCGAAGTGGGGCAGCCATTTCACCCAGTCCCATTCGTCCAAATCCGAACTGACCACGATCATCCGCACATGGTCGGGTCCGTGGGAGAACGCCAGCTGGCAGATGATCGCCCGCATCAATCCCAGGGCCTGCTCACGATCGCCGGCCAGCGAGTACCACGGCTCGACCATCACCGAGATCATCTTGGGCAGGTTGTACACGACGCTTTGATAGCGCCCGAATTCCTGAAGCGCCTTACCGGTCACGGGCTCGAGCTCGATGTCCGTCGGCATGTTCTGGGGCTCACCCCAGGTCACCTCGGGGCGTGTCATCCCGACGCCGACGCGGACGACGCCGAAGTTGAGGTCCTTGCCGTCCGGTTTGCGTTCCCACATACGCGGGGAACCGACCGCGGCGGCCAGCGTGGTGGGCGCGGGGTGGAACCACCGGTAGTTGGCGTCCATGCTGTCGGCCGACTCGTGGGCGGTCTCGCGCAGCATGTCGAGCATCAGCATGAACTGGGCCCGCATCGAGTCCAGCTTGGGCCGGCTCATCTGCTGCTGGCCGCCGAATCGGCCGCCGAACATCATCATCGCGACGCCGCCGATCATGAAGATCGGGAAGATGGCGCCGGCGCCGCCGAAAACGTGCGAGCCGCTGGCGAAGGTCATGCCGACCATCCCGATCAGCAGGCCGACGACCAGCACACCGACCACGACCAGCCACCAGGGCTTACCCTCCGGCGGCGGAATGCTCAGCGGGGTCGGAAGGACGATGTTTTCCGGCTTGATGACCGGGGGCTTCTCCGGTGTGGGCCGGGCAAATCCACGTTTCACTTGGGTACCGTCAACTCTCCTGGAGACATATCCATCGGCAGCGTGTCGTGCTGCACCAGCGCATCCGCGCGCGACAACGTCGGTCCCTGCGGCAGCAGCCGCAGCGCCACCCACGGCGCCAGGGCCGGTTTTGTCTTCAGCCCCAACGCTTCCCGGACCTCACGGGTGTCGTCGACCCCGAACCGGGCGCCGGCATCCGTGAGCCACCACAGCGATTCGGTCGTCTTGGCGCCGGGGTCGTTTCCGGTGACGGCGACGAAGTTCGCATATTCGGGCCCGAAGAACACCTGGTCGGCTTCGCGGCCGCTGGTGTCGGCCTTGACCAGCGACACCACCCGGTTGGCGTCCTTCGTCTCGACCGGAATGGTCGCGCCCGAGATGACCTGCACACGGGCCCGGTTTTCACCGGAGGTCTTCTGCCACCACCAGCAGGTCGCCGGGTTCTCGCGGATATCCATCACATTCAGTGGCGCATCCGGGTAGGACGACAGGTCCAGCTTGTTGACCACCGGCATCTTCGCCAACGCGGACGGTTCCACGGTCACCGGTTTGGTGTTGCCCGGCCCGGCGTTCTGCAGGATCTGGGCCACCAACGGCGGCAGCGTCTGCACGCCGTCGGCCAAAACCAGCGAATACTGTTGCGGCCCACTGATTTGCGGGGTGACGATCACCGTGCCGATCGGTCCGGGCGCGCCCGGGAACGACGCGCCGGTACCCGCGTTCTGAATCTGGGGCACCGTCAGTTCCGGACCCACCGGTAACGCGTCGTACAAGGCGCGGCTCATCGGCTTGGCCATGCTGACCTGCTCGGGGGTCAGGCCCAGCGGCAGGAGCACCGACCGGTTCGCCGCGTCGATGCGCGAGCGGCGCCCGTCGCGGATCACCCAGGCGTCGCCGCCGTAGTTCAGCACCACCGCGTCCGTCCCGGTCAGCACCCGTCGGTGGTGACTCAGGTCGGGATTGCCGTCGATGACGGTCACCGTCACGCCGGACGGCGCCCCGGCACCGGTCGAGTTCGCGACGGTGTCGCAGACCAGCCACGACGACGCGCCCGGGCTGGTGGGGTGGAAACTCGACGGCGCACCCGGGATGCCCACCATCGGGCCGCGCGGCAGGCTGGCGATCTGGCTCGAACGAACCAGGTGCGGGTTGTCCGGCCGACCGGTGATCAGCCGCGCCGACGCCAGGTTCAGCGCGGGATACAACCGGTCCCCCACGCGGACATAGAGGGCGCCGGAGTCGCGGTCGGCGATGATCGGCGATTCGTTGATCTGGCCGGCCGGGCTGATGAAGGAGTAGAGCAGCGCGCCCAGGCAGATCACCAGCGCGGCCGAAATCGACGCCACCACGGCAAGGTTCTGGCGCCGACCGGGCTCGACCTCCATGCGCACGCGCCACCGGGTCAGCGCTATCGCGGTCCGGCGGGCAAGGAACTGATAGCCGGTGACCTGGGTCCGCGTCGACAGCCCGAGGCCGTACCCCGACCCGCGCTGCCCGCGACTCTCTTCCGCCACTAATTCACCATCCGGGTTGCTCGAACGCCTGGATTTGGTCCCTGCGAACCGATCCAGCGCGAATTACATGACAACGGTAAGGCACCTGCACGGACCTCGCCATGCGGCGCCGAAGCGCATTCATTTCCATATCTTTTCGGGCACCCGGATCCGGCCCAATTCACCGCGCCGGAACCCGCCCCGCGGACGGCGGCGGCTGGCACCACTGAGCTGGCAGTTTCTGTTCCCCCACGGATCAGTTCACCGGATTCCTGTCGGTCCCCTCAGGGCATCGTAGTGGCCCGTCGCGCCGGCGTCCTGTTGAGCGCGCGAGCGGGTTACCGACGGGCGAGTCAGATGAACGGCAGGAGGCCATCCAGCAAATAAAGCGCCAACGTGCCTCGGGTCCGGGTCGCCGGTCCACGAATCCTGGCAGCAAGATGGCCCTATGACCGAACTCGCGCCGTCGCTGATCGAACTCGCCCGGAGGTACGGCATCGCGACGGACTACGAGGACTGGAGCGGCAGCCGGGTGCGGGTTTCCGAGGCGACGCTGAAGGCCGTGCTGGCCTCACTCGGTGTCGCGGCCGACAACGAACAGGAACGCAACGTCGCGCTGAGCGCCAAGCTGCGGTCGCACTGGGCACGACGGCTGCCCGCAACCATCGTTGGACGCACCGGCGAGCAGATCCGGTTTTGGGCCCACGTCACCCACGGCGATCCCGCCGAGGTGTGGTTGTCGCTCGAGGACGGCACGGTGCGCGGCGGCGTCGCGCAGGTCGACAACTTCACCCCGCCCTTCGACCTCGACGGACGCTGGATCGGTGAGGCCAGCTTCGTGCTGCCGGCGGACCTGCCGCTGGGGTATCACCGGGTGCACCTGCGTTCCGGGGAGTCCGAGACCAGCACCGCGCTGATCGTGACGCCGGATTGGCTCGGGCTGCCGGAGCAGCTGGGCAACCGCCGCGCCTGGGGCTTGGCCACGCAGCTCTACAGCGTGCGGTCCCGGCAGTCCTGGGGCGTCGGGGATCTCACCGATCTGACCGACCTCGCGGTGTGGTCGGCGTCGCGCCACGGCGCCGATTACGTGTTGGTCAATCCGCTGCATGCGGCGGCGCCGCCCGGTCCGAAGAGCCGGATGGAGCCGTCGCCGTACCTGCCGACGTCGCGGCGCTTCGTCAACCCGATTTATCTTCGCGTCGAGGCGATCCCCGAATTCGCCGACCTGAGCAAGCGCAGCCGGGTCCGCCGGCTGCGCGCGGAGGTCCAGCAGCGCGCCGCCGACCTCGACGCCATCGACCGCGACAGCTCGTGGGCGGCCAAACGGGTGGCCCTCAAGCTGCTGCACGATCAGCCGCGATCGGCGGGCCGGGAGCTGTCCTACGCGGCGTTTCGCGGCCGGGAGGGTCGCGCGCTCGACGACTTCGCGACCTGGTGCGCGCTGGCCGAAAAGTACGGCGACGACTGGCATTCCTGGCCCGAAACGCTGCAGCATCCCGACGCGTCCGGGGTCGCGGACTTCGTCGAAAAACATTCCGACACAGTCGATTTCCACCGCTGGTTGCAGTGGCAACTCGACGAGCAGCTGGCCGCTGCGCAGTCGCAGGCGCTGCGGGCCGGAATGTCGTTGGGCATCATGGGAGACCTGGCCGTCGGCGTGCACCCCAACGGCGCCGATACCTGGGCGCTGCAGGATGTGATGGCGCTGGGCGTGACGGCCGGAGCGCCACCGGATGAGTTCAACCAGCTCGGCCAGGACTGGTCGCAGCCGCCGTGGCGCCCGGACCGGTTGGACGAGCACGAGTACCGGCCGTTTCGGGCATTGATCCGCGCGGTGCTGCGACATGCCGGCGGGGTGCGCATCGACCACATCATCGGGTTGTTCCGGCTCTGGTGGATCCCGCGGGGCGCATCACCCACCGAGGGCACCTACGTGCGCTACGACCACGAAGCCATGATCGGCATCGTCGCCCTGGAAGCACATCGGGCCGGCGCGGTGGTGGTGGGCGAGGATCTCGGCACGGTCGAGCCGTGGGTGCGGGACTACCTCCTGTTGCGCGGCCTGCTGGGCACCTCGATCCTCTGGTTCGAGTTGGATCGCGAAGGAAACGGCGGCCCACTGCCGGCCGAGCGCTGGCGGGAATACTGCCTGTCCTCGGTCACCACCCACGACCTGCCGCCGACCGCCGGCTACCTGGCGGGCGACCACGTGCGGCTGCGCGATGCGCTGGGATTGCTGACCCGGCCCGCCGCCGAGGAGCTCGAGTCCGACCGTGCCGACTTGGCGGCGTGGCTGGGCGAGTTGCGCCGGGTGGGGCTGCTCGAGGACGGCGACGACGACCCGGAGCAAATTGTTTTGGCGCTGTACCGGTATCTGGGCAGGACGCCGTCGCGGCTGCTGGGGGTGGCGCTGACTGATGCCGTCGGTGACCGCCGCACCCAGAACCAACCCGGCACCACCGACGAATACCCCAACTGGCGGGTCCCGCTGACCGGCCCGGACGGGCGCGACGTGATGCTCGAGGACGTATTCATCGATCCTCGGGCGGCCGCGCTGGCCGAGGCCGTGCGCGCCGCCATCGCCCCCGCCGACCAAGAGAGCCCGCAAGGCGCGGCAAGCCCAGAAAGCGTGAGGCGATGACGCTGTCCGCCGACGAGCGAATCGCGCTCAGTGATCTGGTTCACCGCTACGCCGCCCACGTCGACGACCGTGAATTCGGCGCCGTCGCGGAGCTTTTCACCGCCGAGGCCGAGTTGGTCGTGCCCGCGCCACCGGCCGATCTGTTGCCAACACATGCGCATCGCGGCCGGGACGCCATCGCCTCGGCCGTCGCGGCCGTCGCCGCCGTCGAGCGCACCGAGCACGCGATCGTCGGTGAGGTGTATGAGACCGACGGACGGCCGGGCGCCGCGCGAGGACGCGTCGCGTGCGTCGCCCACCACTGGAACCACCGCGGCGACGAGCTGGTGGATGTGGTGTGGCACCTGCGCTACGACGACGTATACGAGATGACGGCCGCCGGCTGGCGGATCGGCCGGCGGGCGCTGACGCTCATCGCCATCGAGGCACGCCCGGTGCGCCGGCTGTTACCGCACGACACCGCCTAGCCCGCGACTGCTAGTGGGTTGTGAGCAAACTCACAGCAATCGCCAAGGAACCGAGTTTGCGGAGAGAATCGAGCTGTCCGTAGGCAATTGCGGCAATCGCCTCCTGCCACCGGGCGGATTCTGCCCCCCGGCAACTATTGCCGACGACCACACGGCCCGACACGCGGCGCCACAACGGCTTTTTTTCCAATCAAACTTGGATTTATCCAGGGGTTTTCGTGTATTTTCAACCCCGTGACGCATGCCGAAAGCAAACGTGTTGACCCGGTGGGGAACGGCTCAGTCTCGACGTTGGCGGCAGGCACGCCGCTGACATCCGATCCGGATTTCCGGAGCGAGATCCATACCGCCCACGACACCATCGATGTCGAGGAATACGGCGGCGGCTTCGATCTCACCAGGCGGGCGACCGCGCCGAGCCTGCGGATCGGCCGCGACCGGTGGTTCAACCTTCTATGGCTGATACCGATCGGCTTCGCGGTGTTGATCGCGTCGGTGGCGATCGGCAAGGGTCTGCACAACGTGCCGGCAGTGCAGTCGTTCATCCAGCGCTACCCCGGCACCGACAGCACCGGGGTCCCCGCGGGCCTGCCCGCCTGGATCGGCTGGACGCACTTTTTCAACCTCTTCATGATGATGTTCATCATCAGGACGGGCATCCAGATTCTCTGCGACCATCCCCGGCTCTACTTCAGCCGCAACGCGACCCCCGGCAAGGACGAGTGGCTGCGGGTCGGACCGCCGGTTCCGGACGACGAACTGTGGACCGCCAACGCCGACACCGTCGCCCTGCCGCCGCAACTCGGCCTGCCCGGATTCCGGCACTCCATCGGGCTGGCCCGGTGGTGGCATCTGGGCATCGACGTGTTGTGGCTGCTCAACGGCGCGGTCTTCTACGTGCTGTTGTTCGCCACCGGACAGTGGCGCCACATCGTGCCGACCAGCTGGGACGTCTTCCCCAACGCCGCGTCGGTCGCGATTCAGTACATGTCGCTTGACTGGCCGATCGATAACGGCTGGGTCGCCTACAACGGCCTGCAGCTGCTGGCGTACTTCACCACCGTCTTCATCGCCGCCCCGGCCGCGCTGATCACCGGCCTGGGGATGTCGCCGGCGCTGTCGCAGCGCGTGCACTGGCTGAGCAAGCGCCTGAGCATTCAGCACGCACGCTCGTTGCACTTCGTGGTGCTGGTGTACTTCCTGTTCTTCATCCTGGTGCACGTGACGATGGTGTTGACCACCGAGGCGCTGCGGAACCTCAACCACATGTTCGCCTCGCGCGACGACAACAGCTGGATCGGTTTCGGGATCTTCGCCGTGGCCATGCTGGTGACGGCTGTCGCGTGGGTGTGGGCCACCCCGTTCACCATCAAGCACCCCCGGGTCGTTCAGCGGGTCGGCTACGCGCTGGTCGGTCCCTTCCAGCGGATGCTCGAGCAGCTGGACCCCAAGCCCGGCGCCTTCACCGAGAAGGACATCTCACCGCACCACTGGCGCAACGGCCGGCTGCCGGAGACCGTCGAGTACAAAGAGCTCGAACGCGACGACTTCAAGAACTGGCGGCTGAAGGTCTACGGCCTGGTCGAGCACCCGATGGAGTTCTCGCTCGAGGACTTGATGGCACTGCCCTACCACGAGCAGATCAGCCAGCACTTCTGCATCCAGGCGTGGTCAGGCGTCGCCAAATGGGGTGGCGTGCAAATGAAAACGATCATGGACATCGTCAAGCCGCTGCCGGAGGCGAAATGGGCGGTGTTTTATTCGATGGGTCTGGGCGCCACCGGGGGCATCTACTACAACGCCCACCACATCGGTCAGATGGACCACCACATGACGATGCTGGCCTACAACATGAACGACCAGCAGCTGCCGTACATGCACGGTAGGCCGCTGCGGCTGCGTAACGAGCTGCAACACGGCTTCAAATTGGTGAAGTGGATCAAGGGAATCGAGTTCGTCGCCGACTACCACGACATCGGAAGCGGTTACGGCGGCTACAGCGAAGACCACAAATACTTCGGGCGCCACCAAACTCTGTAGGGCCCGTCAACTCCTCCAATTCGTTTGTCCAGCCGGTGTTTTGGGTAACTCCACAGCATCGGCCACACGGAAGCGACAGCAGAGGAGACGCCCATGAGGCACAGCCCTGTCGACCATGATCGGACCGCTGCCCCCTATCGCGACGAGTCGGTGCGTGACGTGGGGCAGACGCCCGGGCTGGTCGCGGTGTGCGCGGCCGCGCTGGCGTTCTTGGTGTGCGTGGCGAATTTCGCTTTGGGACAGGCGCGCGCAGGCGTCACCGCGGCGATCGTCGCAATGCTTGCGTTCGGGGCCGGCCTGGCGTGGCTTGCGATGGACCGCAGGCGGATTCGCCAAGCGCAGCGCGAATGGGTGATCGGCCACCCAGGCCGGTAGACGCCCTAGCGCAACGCCGCGAGGTTATCCACGGACTTCTGCACGTCCGAACGCAGCACCCTGGCGACCAGTCCCCCGATCGGCCCGCTGAGCAAGCCGCCTTTGAGATCGGCGGAGAGGTGAAAGGTCGATCCCGGGTTGTCCGCGGAGACGCTCATCTCCACGTTGAGCCGGATGCCGCCCCGGCCGCGGCCTTGCAGCTCAATCGATTTCGGCTCGTCGTACCGGGTGACGGTCCAATGGATGACGTTGCGGAAACCCTTGACTTTCACGCACGACGAAACGCAGGTGCCCTTCTCGATCGTGGCGGGAACGGGACTGCGCCATCCGGCGAAAATCGTCATCCATTCGTCGAATCGG
Source organism: Mycobacterium sp. NTMscope_MAC_269 (assembly GCF_976985695.1). NCBI lineage: Bacteria > Bacillati > Actinomycetota > Actinomycetes > Mycobacteriales > Mycobacteriaceae > Mycobacterium > Mycobacterium sp. NTMscope_MAC_269. The sequence goes on along the minus strand of NZ_OZ335668.1, from coordinate 1,666,195 downwards.
TCCAGGTCCGACGCCAACTTCCAGGCCGCCTCCGGCTCGACCTTCGACGACACCGAAACATCTACCCGAGCCAAGGCATTCCTCCGCTCCTCCGCCAGATCACACGCGTCGACACCCCAGCGGGTGGCAAACGCACAACCGTGGCTGAGTACCCCAACACCGCCGGGCCTATTCGTCGGCCAGGCTCAGGGCCACGCCTGTTCGAGCTGCGCAGCGACATCGATGATCTGCGCGGCCTGTGACGCCGGCGCGTCGATCTCGGTCGCGACATACTGCGCGATGAAACGCCGGATCTCGCCGTCGACCCCCGCCAGGATCCGCAGCACCTCACCGCGGATCGAATTCGACGAGACGTTGACGGTGATGTCGGAAGGCCGTGGCTTGGCGACGTCGACGATCAGCAGCAGCGGTTCGGCCGCTCGTGCCGTCGCACGCAGGGCAATATCACCCGAGACCACAAAGCGTTGCTTGTCGACCCACAGGTCCACCAACAGGTCGATCGACAACGGAATGTGGATGACGAAGGTGATGCTGTCGCCCAGCCGGCGGGTGACGCGGGGCTCTTGGATAGATACATTCGCACTGACCTTGGCGATCTTGCCCGGTCCCTGCGCGATCGGCTCCATGGCGAATTCGCTGCCGGCGATGTCGGCGAATGCCGCGGCGACACGCTCGGGGGTGACGGCGACCTCGAAGAACCGGCGACCGAATTCCTCGTAGGTGACAAAATCGTGATTCGACATAGGCTTATACCGTCTCACGTCACCTGACCGAACGGCCGCTGATCCGCTCGCGTCGCAGGAAATACGCGTCAGTTGCGGTTCCGTCGGACGGGCCCCGCTCGGCCCATGCCCGGCTGGTGCCCCGCTGGTGATCGGCGCCGATCCCACCGGATTGTGAAGCCCGCCACACGCGGCGGCTTCGATTCGATGCGCCAGGCCTCGGCCTGGGACGCTTATCGCGGAGGTGTTTTCAGTCTCATGCCCCAGGAAGCAACCGTTCAGCGCCCTGACCTGGCCAGCGCCGCGGCGCTCGTCTGGCTCGGTGGTGGACACGGCCGCGAGCTCGGCGAACACCACGAGCGATCCGCCCACGCCGTCGCCGGCGCGGTGGTCGCGCTGGGAGCCGTGCTGGCCTGGTTGGCCGCGACCCTGGCGGTGATCGGATCCGCGCACTGGCCACTCCTCGCCGTCGTGCCGCTCACCCTGGTCTTCGGCCTGCTGGTCGGTGTGATGATCCGCGGCACCGTGCCGGGGCCCAACCGGAGCCGGCGCGGAATCGTGGGACGCGCCGCGGTGGCGGCGGCGGTGGGCGTCATCGTCGGCGAACTCGCCGCACTGGTCATCCTCTCCACCTCGATCGAGCAGCGCCTCGACGAACGCGCCTCGCGCAGCGCGGAATCGGCGCCTCCGGTCGCGCAGGCATCGGCATCGCTGCAGCGGACCAGGGAGGCACGCGCCGCGCTCGAGGGTGCCGTCGCGCAGGCCCGCGACCGCCAGGACAAGGCCCTGGTCGTCGCGCGCTGCGAATATCACCCGACGCCCGGCTGCCCGCAGACCCGGATCACTGGCGTTTTCGGCCCCGGACCCGAAACACGCACGGCCAACGAGCTTCTCGGCGATGCCCAGCGTGAACTGGACGCCGCGCTGGCTGCCCGGGACAACCACGCGCCCGCGTTGGACGCCACGATCTCGGCCCAGGAGCAAGCCCTGCAGGATGCGCGGCGCGGCGTCATGGCAGACGCCGGCCGGGGCCTGGGCGCGCGCTGGGTCGCCCTGAACGACCTCGCCTCCGAGGACGCGGGCGCCCAGGCCCTGCGGCTGCTGACGATCGCGGCGTGCGTGCTGCTGTACCTGGCGCCGCTGATCCTGGGGTTGTGGCGCGGGCAGACAACCCACGATCGCCACGCCGTCGCGCGCGCGGAGCGTGATCGCGCCGAACTCGACGCCGACACCGCCATCGCGATCAAGCGGGCCGAGGTTCGCCGCGAGGCCGAGATCATGTGGGCCGAGCACCAACTGACGCAGGCGCGGCTCGCCATCGAGGCGCAGATCGAGATCGACCGCGAGCACCAGCGTCGCCGGGTTGTGCAGGCCTTCGAGAGTCCGGTGCACGCACCGTCACAGCGGACCTTCGAGGCGGCCGACTTCGACTCCGCCGAGGAAGACGTGTATCTGCCGATCGCCGCCGAAGCGGAGGCGGCCAGCCGGGCGATCACCCGGCTGCCCGTGCCCGAGCCCGGTGGCGAGGTCGAGCCGCACCACGAGCGAAGCGCGCCGTTGATCCCGTCGATTCCGGACGCGACCAAGGCCGCCGCCCGCTGGATCCGGCCGCTGGTACCGCCGTTCGTGGCGCGGGTGATCGACACCACCACCCAGCCACTGCGCACCGCGCGCCACGTGTTCGACGGGGTTCTCGAAGAGACCGAGGAGATCACGTTCGCGCTCAGACGCACCCGCAAGGTGACGGTCACTTCCGAGGCCTCGAGCGCCGAGCTGTCCCAAACCGCCGAGGGCACCGAGACCCCCTCTGCCCACGCGGAATTCGTCACCTCATCGCGGCGCCAAAAGGGTACGGCTCGCCTGCCCGCGGGTGAGCACCAACCGGAGTTGACGAAACGGGACGCATCGCAGCAGGTGGGTCCGCGCGAAGGCCCGCGTCAACTGCCGCCGGCGAATTAGCCTGGCGCTATTCGGAACCGAAGGCTTCGTAGAGCTCCGGCAAGAAGCCGGCCAAATGATTCATCTCCTGGGCGCAGTGCACCATCAGGTTGCGGGCGTTGGCTTCCGGGTTGCCCAGGACTCGCGACGCGATCGGGCGCACCGCCCGTGACGCGACGCCCGGGACGTTGCGCAGCGCGATGTATGGTCCGCCCATCCAGAACCGCGACCGCATCTCGGCCCCGTCCGGGGTCGACCGGACGTGGTGGATGAACCATCCGACGTCGACGGGGGCTTCGCTGGAGCCCAGCCGGGCACAGATCGCCACCGCGTCGTCGCTGTCGGGAGGGCAGCCCATTTTCGCCGGATCGACGAATTGTATTGCGCCATTGAGCATTGCCGAGCCGATGTACTCGCTGATCAACGACCAGCGGCCGATGTAGCGCTGGGCGCCCCGACGGTCGGCGTCATCACCGTCTTTCCAGGCGGCAGACAGATGCGCCCGCGGATGCCACAGCTTGTAGCGGCGTGTGTCGCAGCCGTGCCAGCCGAACCACCACGTCCACATCGCCGGAGTGACGCCCGGCATGTCGGTGCGTACCGACACGTGGTAGCCGCCGTCGTCGAGGACCCCGTAACCGTTCTCGGTCCGTTGGTACCCGTCGTCGGCGACGCGTGCGGATTCGTCGAACGCCAGCAGGGCCATGCCACCCTGCGGCCCGTGCTGCAGCGCCTCGACGACATGCCTTGGCAGCGAGGCCATTTCGGGCGTGAAGAACTTGCCGAACGGCGTCTTCGCGTCGTCGTCGCGGTAGCCCAGATAAAGGTCGGCGGCCATCAGAGTCGCCCCATCCAGCTGTTGAACAGGCCGTCGGGGTCGTATTCGGCGCGCACGCGGTCGAGCTTGGCCATGGCGGCGTCGCTGGCGAACCGTGCGGGGCGCCGCCCGAGGTTTTCGTCGGCGAGCTGAATCCCGATGGCGAATTCGGACATCGCGGCCATGTTCGTCCGCGCCCAGTCGGAGTAGCGCTCGCTGTCGGCAGGGTCCGTCGCGTCATTCCAGGAGCCGTAGAGCGCCAGGTAGATGTCGCCCTCGATGCTGTACGCCATGTCTTGGCGTACAGGACACGGGCCCCAGTTCAGCCAGAGGAAGTGCGCCGGGTGCGGGGGCATCGTGTCCAGGATCGTCCGGATGCCCGGCAGCAGCTTTTCGGCCGACGCCGACGTCCACATGTTGTCCACCGCGTAGTGATGGTCGGACAGGTAGTGGCTCATCGCGGCGTCATACCAAGTAGGCAGATCTGTTGGCATGTAGGGGATTTTCACGAGCGCCCGGTCAGCGACGGGACACGTGCCGAACAAGGCGAGGGCCTGTTCCGCCTCGGCATCGGAGTCCGCGAACGCGGGCGACGCGAGCGAGATGACCGGGACGTCGACGCCGAGGTTGGGTTCGCCGCGTGAGGCGACGGCCTGCAACTCAACCCGCGGGTCGACGTCGGCGCTGACTGCGCGGGCCCACGTGAAGACCTCGTCGGCCAGGTCGAACGGATAGACGTAGACGCTGGTGCCGCAGGCGGCCGGCCGCGGGTAGAGCTTCAGGTAGAACGACGTCACGACGCCGAAGAAGCCCGGGCCGGCCCCGCGGGCGGCCCAGTACAGGTCGGCGTGATGATCCTCGTCGCAGTGGATCTGCTCGCCGTCGGCGGTGATGACGTCGAGGCCGACGACGCTCTCGCAGGCTGGGCCGTAAATCCGGCTGTTCCAGCCGTACCCGCCCTGCAGCAGGTAACCGCCGAGGCACACTCCCTTGCAATGGCCGCCGGGGAAGAACAGGTTCTGCGCCTCCAGGTCCGCCATGAGCATGCTGCCGCCCTTGCCCGGGCCCGCGACGGCGAGGCCCTTCTCGGCGTCGATGTCGACGTGATCGAGGCGGCTGAGGTCGAGCAGCACGGAGCCATCGCGCAGGTGGCTGGCGGCGAAACTGTGTCCTCCCGAGACGATGCTGACCCGCAGCCCGTTCGCCTTGGCATAGCGGATGCCGGCGACGATGTCGTCGGCGCCGGCGGCCTGCACGATCACGTCGGGGTAGCGGTCCGGCACCCGCCGGTGCCACACGGTGCCTCGCCGCGCTTCCTCATAACCTTCGTCGCCACGAAAACAATGCCGCCCGGCAGGTAAAGCGCTCATCCGGAGCTCCTTCCGTCCACACCGTGTGATCCGTATTGTGGATCTGGTCGATCCGTGATGCGGATCACTATAGTTGCACTGTGGCGCCAACGGGAGAAAATTTGCCAGCTAATCGCGACGAGGGCATCCAGGTCTTACGCCGCGCCGCGGCCGCGCTGGACGAGATCGCCGCAGAGCCGGGACGCCTGCGCCTCGTCGACCTCGGCGAACGGCTCGGGCTGGCCAAATCGACGGCGCGCCGGTTGCTGGTGGGCCTGGTCGAGGTCGGACTGGCCAGCGTCGACCCGCAGGGGCGCTTTTTTCTGGGCGAGCGCCTCCTGGGTTTCGGCAAAGCCGACGGGGCGCAGGTCGCGGCGATGTTCCGCCCCACGATCGAGCGAGTGGCGCGGGCGACCGACGGCGAGACGGTCGACTTGTCCATCCTGCGCGGGCAGCGGATGTGGTTCGTCGACCAGATCGAGTCGTCGCATCGGCTCCGGGCCGTCTCGGCGATCGGCGTGCGCTTCCCCCTGGAGTCGACCGCGAACGGAAAGGCGGCCCTGGCCGCGCTCGACGATCCCGAGGCCGAGGCCGTGCTGGCCCGGCTCGGTCCCGATGCTGCCGATCGGCTGCGGGCCGAGATCGCCGAGATCCGGTGCACCGGCGTCGCTTTCGACCGCGACGAACACACCCCTGGCATCTCCGCCGCGGCCGTCGCGCGCCGAACGGTCGGCGACATCGTGGTCGCGATCTCGGTCCCTGCCCCCACCGAGCGCTTCGCCGAAAAGGAGCGGCGGATCGTCGACGCCTTGCGGGTCGCCGCCGACTCGCCGGCCTGGACACGCTAGTCGTGTCGATTCGCGGGAGCGCTCAGCGGAATAGACTGATGCCGTAGTCGATTTCGTACATCGGTCGATCGGCCGCGCGGATCTTCCGCCAGCGCTTGCTTGGCCGCCCGCGTGCAGGCCAATAGAGCTCGACTCCAAAGGCGCGGCCGGCGCAGCGTTCCTGCGCTTCGTCCAAGGAGCTGTCGAAAGAGTTGGAGACGGCCGGGTTACCCCTCGAAAGCTCGGCCGTCCCAACGTCTTGGTGCCCGTTCAACAGCACCCGCTCAACAGGACACGGCGGCGGACTCGAACAGCGGACCCCATTCGTGCCGAGCCGCGGATTGCGCATCGACGAAGCTGGGAGTCTGTTGGCCATCGCCGGCCAGGTGCACCAGCGCCCACGCCATCGCGAATACCGGAACCTTGTGCCGCAATGCCGCGCTGTGCAATTCGTCCAAGGCGGCGTCCGACGGGCATCGGCGCAGACCGATGAGAATGCCCCGCGCGGTGTCCAGGATGCGGCCGGAATGCGGGCCGCACGAAGTCTGGGCGGGAACCCAGTTCGATGTCATGCTGTGGATACCTCCTGCGGCGCCGTTAATGAATCCGCCACTCACGTACCGGACGAGGAATTCGTGTGTGCTACGCATCGTCGCGGCCGCATACCTCAAAAGCGCCCTGTGCCATGATTTGTCGAACGCGCGCGTTCTGCCAGACCACCGCCGACATTGATATGCGCCCGTGACCGTTTCGGAATCGGCTGCTAACCACGGAATCCGCGACTCATGGTATCGAAACTGGTTGCGAATTACCGCGATTAGGTTGCTGTCGCGGTGTCCTAAAGAATCGCCCCGAGGTCCTTGGCCTTGGCGATGTCGTCCCAATCGATGTCGAGCTCCAGCAGGATCTCCTCGGTGTGCTGGCCGTGTTCGGGTGCGCGCGCCGGCGCCGGCGGAGTTTCGTCGAATTGCACAGGCGCGGCGACGATCCGGTACTTCTCGCCGTGGTCGTCGACGTTGGTCACCACGTACCCGTTGGGCTCGACCTGCGGGTCGTTCAGCGTCTCTCGCGGCGTCGCCAGGGCGCCCCACACGCCGGGTTCGTCCGCGAGCACGGTTTGCCAGTGCGCGAGGTCGTGGCGGGCGAACGCGTCCACGAAAAGTGCGGTCGCCGCGGCCGCATTGGCGATCAGGTTGCTCGACGGGACGAACCGCTCGTCGTCGGCCAGCTCGGCCAGGCCCATGCGTCGGCAGAAACCCGCCCAGAATTTGTCCGGTTGCAAGAACACCAGCTGGATCCACCTGCCGTCCTTGGTCTGGTACCGGTTGACGAGGGGGTTGATGGCCAGCCCCGGCGGGGCTCCCGGGATCCCGTCGATGTCGAAGAAGTCGGCCGCCGAAATGGACGGCGCTATCGACCACATCGCCTGGGCCAGCAGCGAGGAGTCGACGATCGTCGGTTCGCCGGTGCGTTCGCGATGAAACAGGGCGGCGCAGACGCCGCCGGCTAGTGTCGCCCCACCCTGCAGGTCACCGAAGCCAGGCCCCTGGACGGCCGGAGTCTCGGTGCCGAACGGGGTGAGCGTGTAGGCGACCCCGCCCCGCGCGAGGTACGTCGCGGCGTCGAACCCTCCTCTGTCGCGGTCCGGTCCGCGCACTCCCAGTCCGGTGCCGCGCGCGATGATGATCTTCGGGTTGAACGACCGGATGTCGTCGACGGTCAGGCGCGCCCGCTCGAGGGCGCCCGGTAGCCAATTGGTCAAGAAGACGTCCGCGCTGGCCAGCAGCCGGCCGAACAGGTCGCGGCCGGCCGCCGATTTGATGTCGATCGCGATGCTGCGCTTCCCGCGGTTGCCCGACTCGAGGATGAAGTCGGCATCGGGGCGGGCGGCTTGCCGGGTGAAGCCGCCGACGACGAGGGCGCGGCCGGGGTCACCCGAGGTGACGCCCTCCACCTTGATCACGTCGGCGCCCCAGTCCGACAGGGCGGCACCGGCCGACGGCACGTAGGTCCACGACGCCAATTCGACCACCCGCACGCCCCGTAGAACACCGTCGGACATCGCCAACCCCCTCGCTCACCGGCCATTCCTTGCTATTTTAGATATTCTAGCTAGTCTTGGGCATAGTGATAGCCCATCCGCAGGTCAGCGCAGTTTTTTCGGGGAAGAGATGCGATGGAGCCGGCCGAAGGTCTCATTTCGCCGTCCGCCGCGGTGATCGCGTGTCGCATCCCGGCACCGGCGGGTGCCCACCTCGTTTATTCCCGCCGCAACGACGGCCATCAGACCGAAATCCGTTGGACCCCTATGTGAATCGCGACGCAGCCGCACGAACGAAGGACGAGGGATGAGCAGAGTAGCGGGCAAGGTGGCCGTCATCAGCGGCGCCGCGCGCGGTCAGGGCCGTTCGCACGCGCGGTTGTTGGCCGCCGAAGGTGCCGACATCATCGGCGTGGACCTGTGCGCGGACATCGAAACCAACGAGTACCCGCTGGCGCGTCCGGAGGACCTCGACGAGACGGCGCGGTTGGTCGAAAAGGAAGGGCAACGCGCGTACACCGCGGTCGCGGACGTGCGCGACCGCGTGGCCTTGTCCGCGGCCATCGATGCCGGCGTCGCCGAGTTCGGGCGCCTGGACATCGTGGTCGCCAACGCGGGCATCTGCCCGTTGACCGCGGGTCTGCCGCCGCAGGCCTTCGCCGACGCCGTGGACGTGGATCTCATCGGTGTGCTGAACCTGGTGCACGCGAGCCTCAAACATCTGCACGCTGGTGCGTCGATCATCGTCATCGGCTCCAACGCGGCCTTCATGTCATCCCTGAGCACCTCCGGCGCTGAGAGTGGGGTCGGTGGCCCCGGCGGGGCCGGGTACGCCTTCGCGAAACTGGCTGCCGCACACTACGTCAACGACTTCGCGTTGGCGCTCGCCCGGTTTTCCATCCGGATGAACGCGGTGCATCCGACGAATGTCAACACCGACATGCTGCACAGTCCGCCGATGTACCGCGCGTTCCGGCCCGATCTGAAGGAGCCGGCCCGCGAGGACGCCGAGCCGGTGTTTCCACTCGTGCAGGCGATGCCGGTCCCCTACGTCGAACCCGAAGACATCAGCGAGGCGGTGCTGTTCCTCGCTTCGGATGCGGCGCGCTACATCACCGGCCAGCAGCTGCGCGTCGACGCCGGAGGCTTCCTCAAGGTCAAACCGTGGTCGGGAGCATGATGACCACCAAAGACGATGCACCGCAATCGGGCTCGGAGGGAGTCGAGCGTCGGCTCTACGAACTGATGGTCTTGATGAAGGCGGCCGACGATCGACTGTCCAAGGGCATCGGCACCGGCGAGTTCATGTGCGTGTACTGGCCCTCGCGGGGCCAGGAGGCGATCGCAGCCGCGATGGGGGTGGCGCTGCGGCCCGACGACCAGCTGGTGACGACCTATCGCGGCCTGCACGACCTGATCGGCAAGGGCGTCCCGCTCGAGGAGATCTACGGCGAGATGATGGGCCGCACGGTCGGCGCAGGCCGGGGCAAAGGCGGCGCCATGCATATCGCCAATCCCGCCAGGGGCGTGATGCTTTCGACGGGCATCGTCGGGGCCGGGCCGCCCGTGGCCGTCGGGCTGGCGATGGCGGCCCAACGCAAGGGCATCGACCGCGTCACCGTGGTCAGTTTCGGCGACGGCGCCACGAACACCGGCTCGTTTCACGAGGCGGCCAATATGGCCGCGCTGTGGGACCTTCCGATCGTGTTCGTCTGCCAGAACAACCTCTACGCCGAGATGACACCGACGGCCGACACCATGAAGCTCGAGCACGTCGCCGACCGGGCCGCCGGCTATGGCATGCCGGGCGTTCGCGTCGACGGCAACGACCCGCTCGCGGTGAAAGCGGCGCTCGACGACGCGCTGCGGCGAGCGCGCGAACAAGGCGGCCCGACGCTCATCGAATGCGTCACGTTCCGCTTTCGCGGCCACTACTTCGGCGACCGGGCACCCTACATCTCCACCGAACAACTCGAGGCGGCGATAGCGGCCGACCCGGTGCCTCGCTTCCGCAGCCACCTGGCCGCGACCGGGGTCTGCGATCAAGACGAACTCGACCGCATCGACAGCGACGCGGCGGCCGCGGTGGAGGCTGCCCTGCACACGGTGCTGGAAGCCGACCCACCGTCGCTCGACGAACTCGACCGCGACGTGTACGCCACTGCGATCAAGTTCCCGGCGTAACGCCCGTGGAAGACAAAGAGATGACGATGCGCGAGGCGCTCAACCTCGCGCTGGACCAGGCGCTCGCGGCCGACGACCGCGTGTTTCTGCTCGGTGAGGACATCGCCGATCCCGGCGCCTCCGGGCCGACGGCGGGCCTGTCGACGAAGTACGGCCACGACCGCGTCCTCGATACGCCGATCTCGGAGGCCGCGATCGTCGGCGCGGCCATCGGCGCGGCGATCGACGGGCTGCTGCCCGTTGCCGAGATCATGATCATGGATTTCATCGGGATCGCCGCCGACCAGCTGATCAACAACGCCGCCAAGCTCAGGTTCATGACGGCCGGGCGCACGTCGGCGCCCATCACCATTCGCACCCAGGTGTACGCCGGATTATCCACGGGTGCAACGCATTCGCAGAGCCTGGAGGCGTGGTTCATGCACATCCCGGGGATGAAGGTGATCGTGCCCTCCACCCCGCGGGACGGCAAGGGGCTGCTGACCGCGGCGATCTTCGACCCCGATCCGTGCCTGTTCATCGAAACGATTCGGCTGCAAAGCAAGAAGGGCCCCGTCCCCACCGAACCCGGGTTCTCCATCCCGCTCGGCCAGGCCGACATCAAGCGCCCGGGCACCGACGTCAGCCTGATCGCCTACGGCCGCTGCGTGCACGATGCGCTGAGCGCCGCCGCGATGCTCAGCGAGCAGGGCATCAGCGCCGAGGTGATCGACCTGCGCACCCTCGTACCACTCGACGTCGACACCATCGCGGGGTCCGTGCGCCGCACGCGACGCGCCGTGATCGTCCACGACGCCGTGCAATTCGGCGGTCCCGGTGCGGAGATTGCCGCGATCCTGCACGCGGAGCTCTTCGGGGAGCTCGCCGGGCCCGTCGAGCGGGTCGCCGCACGATTCGTCCCCAACCCGGCCGCGCCGGCGCTCGAGGCCCAGATGTATCCGTCGCCGCAGCGGATCGTCGAAGCGGCCCGGCGCACCTGCGAGAAGGCGAAAGTGAATGGCTGACTTCATCATTCGCATCCCCCGGGTCTCGGTGGCGGTCTCGGAGGCCGAACTGACCGGGCTGCTCGTCGGCGCCGGCGAGCACGTCGAGGCGGGCACGCCGATCTACGTCATCACCACCGAGAAGGTCGAGCAGGAGATCGAAGCCGGGGCGACGGGCACCGTGCGGTGGACGGGCCAGGTCGGGACCACCTATGACATCGGCGCCGAAATCGGCGTCATCTCGTCCTAACGAAGAAAGGTAAGCCCTATGGATCTCAACGAGACCCGCGAGAGAATCATCTATGAAAAGGACGGCCCCATCGCCCGCGTCACCCTGAACTGGCCGGAGAAGGCCAACGCCCAGGACCAGAAGCTGGCCGAGGAAGTCGATGCCGCGCTGGCCGACGCCGACCGCGACTACGACATCAAGGTGCTCGTCCTCAAGGCCAACGGCAAGGGCTTTTGCTCGGGGCACGCCATCGGCAACAACGCCGTCGATTACCCGTCGTTCGTCGAGAACGCCATGGTCACCGGCCACCCCTGGAAAGCGCAGAGCGACTTGTTCGTCAAACCGACACTGAACCTGTGGGAATTCTCCAAACCCACCATCGCGCAGGTGCACGGCTACTGCGTCGGCGGCGGCACGCATATGGGCCTGACCACCGACATCGTCATCGCCTCCGAGGACGCCTACTTCTCCTACCCACCCCTGCAGGGGTTCGGCATGCCCTCGGGCGAATGTTCCATCGAGCCTTGGGTGTTCATGAACTGGCGGCGCGCCGCCTACTATCTGTTCACCGCCGAGGTGATCGATGCCAAGAGGGCGCTGGAAGTCGGCCTCGTCAACGAGGTGGTCAAGCGCGAGGACCTGGACGACAGGGTGGAGGCGATCGCCCGCCACATCGCCCAGGCGCCGTTGACGACGCTGATGCTCACCAAGGCCAACCTCAAACGGGCCTGGGAGCTGATGGGCATGCGAGTGCATTGGCAGAGCTCCAACGACCTGGTCGCGCTCGCCTCGATCAGCAAGGACGTGCAGCAGCTGATTCAGACCGTCTTCAAGGACAAGGTGTTGCCTTCCGAACATGCCCGCCGCCAGGCCGCCGCGGCCGCCCAGACCGACGGCGCCGCAACCACATAGGGCTCACCGGTGAACATCGCCGACCACGCCATCAGTGCCCCGCAGTCGCCGGCACTGATCGTTGCGGACGGCGATGTGATCCCCTTCGGCACGTTGCACGCCCGCAGCCGGCGGGTCGCCGCGCTGCTGCACGACGCCGGGCTGCGCCCCGGCGACGGTGTGGCGCTGGTCCTGCCGAACCGGCGAGAGTTCTTCGAAATCACCTGGGGCTGCCAGCTTTCCGGCCTGTACTACACAGCGGTCAACACCCACTTCACACCCGACGAGGTGGCCTACGTCATCGACGATTCCGACGCCAAGGCGGTCTTCGTCGACGCCGCGATGCCCGAACTGGCCGCGCACCTTCGTGCCGTCAATGCCGCGCTGGTCGCCCACCTCGCCGTGGGGGGCCCGGTGGCCGGGTGGCGGTCTTATGAGGGCGCGGTGGCCGCTGCTGGCGACGCGCCGCCGGTGACGGACGGATCGGAAATGCTGTATTCGTCGGGCACCACGGGACGACCCAAGGCGGTGCGACGACCACTTCCCTCCGACGGCAACGGGTCCTGGGCCCAGGCGGTGCTCGAGAAAGCACTGATCCACAAATACGGGATGAGCCCCTCGAGCGTGTACCTGTCCCCCGCGCCGCTGTATCACGCGGCCGGGGTGAACTACGCCATGGCGGCCAACCGCGTCGGCGCCGCGTCGATCCTGGTGAAGGGGTTCGACGCCGAGACGGTGCTGCGACTGATCGAGACGAACCGGGTGACGCACGCCCAGTTCGTGCCGACGATGTTCGTGCGCATGCTCAAGTTGCCCGCGAACGTTCGAAACACGTATGACGTGTCGAGCCTGCGCTGCGTCATCCACGCGGCCGCGCCGTGCCCCGTCGACGTCAAGCACCAAATGATGGAGTGGTTCGGGCCGATCATCCACGAATACTATGGCGGCACCGAAGGATTCGCGGGCACCACGATCGGACCACAGGAATGGCTCGCCCATCCCGGGTCGGTGGGGATCCCGATGGCCCCGGTGCATGTGCTCGACGAAGACGGGCGGGAACTCCCCGTCGGCGAATCGGGCGAGCTCTATTTCGAGGGCGGACCCGACTTCGAGTACTTCAAGGACCCGGCCAAGACCGCGTCGGTGTACAACGATCGCGGCTGGCGCTCGCTCGGCGACATGGGATACGTCGACGGGGACGGCTACCTGTACCTCACCGACCGGTCGACGTTCATGATCGTCTCCGGCGGGGTCAACATCTACCCGCAAGAGGCGGAGAACCTGCTCGTCATGCATCCGAAATTGGTCGATGCCGCCGTATTCGGGGTCCCCAACGAAGAATTCGGCGAAGAGGTCAAGGCCGTCGTGCAGCCGGCGTGTGGCGTCATGCCCGGGCCGGACCTCGAAGCCGAACTCATCGACTACTGCCGGGCCCACCTGGCCGGCTACAAATGCCCGCGCACCGTGGAATTCGCCCGGGAACTGCCGCGGGACCCGAACGGAAAGCTCTACAAGAGGCGCATCCGCGAACGGTACTGGCAGGGCCGGGTATCGCGAATTGTATGAACGAGGATGGCTGAGGATGTCAAAGAACACGAGGAACGTGCCGTGGGCGGTTCGGACCGCCGACCGGATCCCCAAGCAGCGCTACTACGACCCCGAGTTCTACGCGCTGGAAGCCGACATGTTGTGGCCCCGCGTGTGGCAGATGGCGTGCCGGCTCGAGGAGATCCCCAAGCCCGGCGATTTCGTCGAATACGAAATCCTCGACCAGTCCGTCATCGTGGTGCGGGTCGACGGGCAGACGGTGCGCGCCTACCACAACGCCTGCCGTCATCGCGGCGTGAAACTGGTGGAGGGCAACGGAAATCGGCGCACCTTCGTGTGCCCGTTCCACGGCTGGTGCTGGGGCCTCGACGGGCACAACACCTTCGTGCTGCGGCCCGAGGCGTTCGCCGAAGGCAACCTGGCCGCCGACGACCTTCGGCTCGTGCCGGTCCGATGCGAGCTCTGGGGCGGTTGCGCGTGGATCAACCTCGACGACGACGCGCGTGCGCTGCGCGACTGGATGGAGCCCTTCGCGTCCGTCTACGACGCCTGGCGGGTCGACGCGCTGCGCGTCGAGTGGTGGCAATCGTGCCGGCTGCCGGTGAATTGGAAGGTGGCCTCGGCGGCGTTCATGGAGGGCTATCACGTCCCGCAGACCCATCCTCAGTTGCTGCCGACCGCGCAGCCCGCCGATACCGGCGCGCCGGTACACCCGGTGGTCGCGAGCAGCCTGTATTTCATGCGCACCCTCGGTAACGGCATGGGCGGCATGACGCACGAGAACGACATCCGCATCGCCGAGGGCCTGCAGACCATCGAGCTGCCGTCGGACCCGGCGGAGGCGATGGCCGCGTGGCGCAGCGCCCTCAACGACGCCGTCGTCAACTGGCATCGCGCCCGAGGCAGCACCATGCCCGATCTCAACGAGCTGGTCCGCCGGGGGATCACCGACGCGATCGGGTTCGCCTTCCCGCACTACTTCATCCTGCCGACGTACAGCAGCGCGTCGTCGTACCGCATCCGGCCGCTGGGGCCCGAGGACACGTTGTTCGAGATCTGGTCTTTGACCCGGTTTCCCGACGACGCCTCGGCCGGCAAACCGACACCACCGGAGCCGATGGCACCCGACGACCCGCGCTGGCCACCAATTCCCGCCCAGGACTTCTCCAACTTGCCCAGGCAACAAAAGGGACTGCATTCCAAGGGCTTTGACTTCATGCGCTTGTCCAACCAGATCGAAGGATTGATCTCCAACTTCGAGCGTGTCATCGACGGCTTCCTGGCCGGCCTGCCGTACGACGCGCTGGTGCCCGCGATCCAGAAGACCAACACCACCATCGACGTGCCGATCGCCGATCTCGGCTTCACGACAAGCTCGGTGCAGGCGCGATGAGCCCCCGCTGGGACCACTCCGTGGACCTGCTCATCGCGGGCAGTGGCGGGGGCGGCATGGTCGCGGGGCTGGCCGCCCTGGACTGCGGGCTCGAGCCCCTCATCATCGAAAAGCAGTCATTGGTCGGCGGTTCGACGGGGTTGTCCGGTGGCATCGTCTGGCTGCCGAACAACCCGTTGATGCGCAGGGACGGCATCGCCGACTCGCACGAGGACGGTTTGGCCTACCTGGCCGACGTGGTCGGCGACATCGGTGCGCCGTCCTCGCCGGAGCGGCGCGACGTGTTCCTGCGGGCCGGGTACGAGATGATCAATTTCCTCACCCGCAAGGGTGTGGAACTGATCCGGTGTGCGGGCTGGAGCGACTACTACCCGAACCACAAGGGCGGCAACGCGTCCGGCCGCGCGGTCGAGGGCGTGCCGTTCGACGCCGCGCGGTTGGGCGATTGGCGCGACAAGGTGCAGCCGCCGTTGGCCAAAAACTACGGATACGTGGTGCTGACCAACGAGTTGCGTTCGGTTCAATACTTCAACCGCTCGCCGCGCGCGTTCGCCGTGGCGGCCCGGGTGTTCCTGCGCACCGCGGCGGCGCGGGCGCGGCGGCGCCAGATCCTCACCAACGGCGCCTCGTTGATCGCCCAGCTGCTCAAGGCGCTGATGGAGCTCAGCGACGGGCCTCCCCCATTGTGGACCGACGCCGCAATGGCGGACCTCGTCGTCGAGGACGGCCGCGTGGTCGGCGCGCGCATCGTGCGCGACGGCACACCGTGCACCGTCGAGGCCCGCAAAGGAGTCCTGCTGGCCGCCGGCGGATTCGGCCACAACAAGGAGATGCGCCGCCGCTACAGCGGCGATCAGCCCAACGACGGGCGGTGGTCGATCGCCAACGCCGGCGACACCGGCGAGGCGTTGGAGGCAGCGATGCGACTGGGCGCCAAGACCGATCTGCTGGACGAAGCGTGGTGGCTGCCTTCGGTTTTCATCGCCAACGGCGGGGCAGTCGCCGCCTCCCTGGGGTCGGGCCGCCAGCGGCCCGGCGCCATCTACGTCGACCCGAGCGGCCGGCGGTTCTGCAACGAGTCGAACTCCTACGTCGAGGTCGGCAAAGCGATGTACGCCAACAAGGCCGTGCCCTGCTGGATGATCTTCGACGAGGGATACGTCCGCCGATACGTCACCAGCGCCAACCCGCTCAAGCGAAACCAGCCGCTGCCACCGGCGCTGATCGAGTCCGGCGCCGTCAAGCGGGCCGCGACCATTGCCGAGCTGGCCGGCGAGATCGACCTTCCCGCCGACGAATTGGCCCGCACGATCCAGCGGTTCAACCGGTACGCCGCCAGGGGGCTGGATCCGGACTTCGGCCGCGGTCAGTCGGCCTACAACGACTGCCTCGGCGATCCGGGGTATCGGCCCAACGCCGCCATCGGGCCGCTCGACACCGCGCCCTACTACGCGACCCGGGTGCTCCCGGCCGACGTCGGGACGTGCGGCGGTGTGATCACCAACGAGCACGCCCAGGTCCTCGACGAACAGGATCGGGTGATCGAAGGGTTGTACGCCACCGGCAACACCACGGCGACGGTGATGGGCCGGACGTATCCGGGCGCCGGGGCGAGCATCGCCAGCTCGATGGTGTTCGGTTACGTCGCCGCGCGCCACGCGGCCGGCAAGTAACGGCGAGCAGACGCAGAATCGCACGATTTCGTTCCGAAATATGCGATTCTGCGTCTGCTCGCGCTAGGGGGTCTCGCGCTAGGAACTTTCGTCGCGGTCGACGAAGTCGCGCGGCTTCAGACCCGACTGCATGAGCTCGGCCCGGCGCGCCTGCACATCGGACGCGGCGCCGACCATGTTCGTCAGGATGTGACTGACCTGCAGGTGCACCCGCATGCCCATCAACTCCCACGCGCGCTTCACGTTGTTCTTGACGGCCATCAGTGTCGTCAACGGGATTTGGGCGATCCTGCGCGCCATGTCCTCGACGGTGTCCTCGAGCTGATCGCGCGGCACCACGCGGTTGAGCAGACCCCAGTCCAGGGCCTGCTGGGCGGACAGGGTCGGCGCCAGCAACAGCCAGTCCATGGTGCGGTGCCAGTTCATCAGCAGCCAAGGCTCGATCATGGTGTGCCCGCCGGGCTCGCCGAGGCTTTGGGCTAGGGGCATCTGGAAATACGCGTCCTCGGAGGCCACGCAGAAGTCGGTCAGCAAGCCCAGATAGATTCCGCCGCCCATGCAATAGCCGTGGATTTGCGAGATGGTGGGCTTGGGAAATTCCCACAGGTACAACGTCGGCCACAGGAACAGGTCGGCGGTGCCCTTGTAAAGGTCCTCGAACGTCTCGCCGAAATCCGGATAGGGGTTTTCGTCCGGGCCCCAGCGGGCCACGTGCCCACCGCAGAATCCCTTGCCGTTGGCTTTGAGGATGACGACCTTGATGTCCTTGTCGCGGTCGGCCTCGTGCAGGCAATTGTCGACCTCGGAGACCAGGATCGCGTCTTTGGTGTTGGCCCTGTCCACCCGGTTCAGGATGATCCGCGCAATCGGCGGTTCGCGTTCGTAGATGACCGCTTCGAGCTCGCGCCGCTCCATGGTCGGACCATACCCTTCCGCACGCTACGCACCGCTGATTTGACGGTTGCGCGATCGCGGAGCGAGGAGTGAGCTGTAGTAGCGGTGCGCAGTGACGACGGATGGGGCTGAGATGGCGACTCCTATCGACCGGGTGCAGCAGCTGGACCTCGTGGCGCGGCTCAAATCCTCCTATCCCGAGCTTCCGGAGGCTCCCACACCGGATCTCATCGACCACAAGCGATTCGCCGCCTACGTCAAGACTCCGCACGACGTCGGCGGCGAGCCGGACGCCCCGATCGAGTTCGAGAACAAGCAGTACGAAATCTGGGAGCACAACACCTATGTCCTGTGCGAGGTGCTCGGCTGGCGCGGGATCTGGTTGTCCGAGGAACGGCGCCGGATGGGCAACGTCGACCTCGGCCGCGCCATTTATCTCGGCTTGCCCTATTACGGACGGTGGCTGCTGGCGGTGGCACGTGTGCTCGCCGAAAAGCACCACATCGGCTTGAGCGAATTGGCCGAACGGATGGCCGAAGTCAAGGCACGCTACGCGGACGGCGTCAACGGAAAGTCCTTGGCGGCCACGCCGAAATTCGAAGGTGATCCCGACGCCGTCACCCGCAACCGGCACCACACCCATGCCGTGGGCAAGGGCGATCCGCAGGTCTACGGCGGGCAGGCCGGCGCACCGAAGTTCGCCGTGGGTGACAAAGTCGTGGTGCGGGATCTCCCGGTGTTGCTCTACACCCGCACCCAGGAGTACGTGCGCGGCGCGACGGGCGAGATCGCGGTCGTGTCCTACGAAAGCCCCGCCGCCGAGGACGAGGCGTGGGACGGCCCGGACCAACGGCCGGAGTGGTTCTACATCGTCCGGTTCAACCTCTCGGAGTTATGGCACGGCTACACCGGGCCCGGCAACGACACCCTGCAGACCGAGATCCCGGAACGGTGGCTCGAATCGGCCTAGTCACGGGCCCTGGTTCTCCGAAAGGACGACGGCATGAGCGCTGACGAACACGATCACGAACGCACCGCTGCGCCCATGGTCGACGAGATCACCGACTTCGAGGTCCTCGAGATCGCGCTTCGCGAATTGTGCATCGAGAAGGGTCTTTTCACCGCGGAGGAGCATCGCCGCTTCACCGAGTTCGCCGAGCAGATCGGCCCCACACCCGCGGCGCACCTGGTGGCGCGGGCCTGGCTCGATCCCGACTACAAGCAACTCGTCGGCTCGGATCCGCTGGCCGCCAGCAGGGAGGTGGGGGTCGACTGGCTGGAACCGACCGGCTTCGGAACGCCGAGCGACTTCACGGCCCTGCACGTGCTCGAAGACACCCCGACGCTGCATCATGTGATCGTCTGCACGCTGTGTTCGTGCTATCCGCGACCGATACTGGGCAACTCTCCCGAGTGGTATCGGACTCCGAACTACCGCCGCCGCATCGTCCGCTGGCCCCGCCAGGTGCTCGCGGAGTTCGGCCTGATCCTCCCGGAGGACGTCGAGATCCGGGTGGAGGATTCCAACCAGAAGCACCGGTTCATGGTGATGCCCGTCCGTCCTGACGGAACGCAGGGGTGGACCGAAGACCAACTCGCCGAGATCATCACGCGCGACTGCCTGATCGGTGTCGCGCTGCCCAAGCCGGGGGTGACCACCAATGCCGTCACCCAGACCCGCTCCGCCGTCCATCCCGTACAGCCCTGAGGCACCGATGAGCACCGCGCACACCCCACGTCCGATCGCGGATTCCACAGTCGCGGCGCTGACGAAAATCGTTGAACGCAACCAGGTCTGGAGCCGCATGGCGGCGAAGTACGGGGTCGGTAACCCGGTACCGCCCTGGCAGACGAGTCTCGACGGCATTTGCGATGCAATCGACCAAAGCCCCTGCGGCGCACAGGTCCTCGGATTTGCCGAGCGGCGTGACGACGAGGACGCGCTGTCGGCGACCGTCTACGCCGGACTGCCCTACCCGGAGAACCGGCTCGTCGCCTTGGCCCACTCCCTCGTCGCGCGCGGCGTCATCGACGAATCCGAACTCGAGGCAAGGCTGACCGCCGTGCGGACCAGGCTGGAAACCTGAGCCACGCCGGCGCGCCACGACGGGCCCAGCCCCTGGTTACCGTGGCCGATTATAGGTTTCCTGCGACGATGCGCTAGGCTGGCGACAACGTTGGCTGAATCGCATTACCTGCCAACACCGTCGTGGAACGCTTCCTCATCCCACTGGTGCCAGTCCGAAGATCGCGCTGGGCACCTCGATGACCGTGCATCCGCACTAGCTTGTCTCGCGGCGATCGATTTTGCCATCCGGCAATCTCGCCACCTTCGTGCCGTCGCCCGCGGGACCACCTCGTCCCCGACGCGGCACCACCGATGCCTGAAAGGCACCGAAAAGTGACTACCGACAAGACTTTCGCCGATCTCGGCGTGGGCACACACCTCGTCAGCGCGCTCGCGGCGCGCGGCCTCACCCATCCCTTCCCGATTCAGGTGGTGACCCTGCCCGACACCTTGGCTGGCCGCGATGTCCTCGGCCGCGGGAAGACCGGCAGCGGAAAGACTCTCGCATTCTCGATCCCCTTGATCAGCCGCCTCCCGCGCGGAAACCGGCGCCCCGCACGCCCGTCGGGACTGGTGCTCGCCCCGACCCGCGAGCTGGCGACGCAGATCACCGCCACGCTCGAACCGTTGGCGGCGGCGTGCGATCTGAGGGTCACCACCATCTTCGGCGGCGTCTCGCAGACCCGTCAGGAGGCCGCATTGAAATCCGGCGTCGACGTCGTGGTGGCCTGCCCCGGCCGGCTCGAGGATCTGATGAAGCAGCGCTTGATCAGCCTCGACGCGGTCGAGATCACCGTGATCGACGAGGCGGATCACATGGCCGATCTCGGTTTCCTGCCCGGCGTTACCAGGATCCTGGCCGCGACGCCGAATGACGGTCAGCGCCTGTTGTTTTCGGCGACCCTGGACAATGGCGTCGACAAGCTCGTCACGCGGTTCCTCCGCGACGCGGTGCTGCACTCCGTCGACGAGGCCAACTCCCCGGTATCCGAGATGACCCATCACGTGTTCCACGTCGACAGCACGCAGACCAAGAAGGAGCTGGTGCACCGGCTCGCCTCCGGCACCGGGCGCCGGATCCTGTTCATGCGCACCAAGCACCAAGCGCGAAAGCTCGCCAAGCAACTCACCGAATCGGGCATTCCCTCAGTCGACTTGCACGGCAACCTGTCTCAGCCGGCGCGCGAACGCAACCTGGCGAGGTTCGCCGCGGGCAGCGCCCGGGTGCTGGTGGCGACCGATATCGCCGCGCGTGGTGTGCACGTCGACGAGGTCGAGCTTGTCGTGCACATCGACCCTCCCAGTGAGCACAAGTCCTACCTGCATCGGTCCGGGCGGACCGCGCGGGCCGGGAGCGCCGGCGACGTCGTCACAGTGGTGCTGCCCGAGCAACGCCACGACACCCGCGCGCTCCTGCGCAAGGCCGGCATCCAGGTCGCTCCCCAGCAGGTGACCGCGACCTCGGATGCGGTGCGGGCGCTCGTGGGCGAGGTCGCGCCCTACCAGGCCCCGGCCCCGTCGAGTCCCCCTGCGCAACATCGGTCCAATCCCGGCGGGCAGCGGCGCCGCCGCAACAGCAAGCCGCCGAGGAAGAACCCGGCCCGCGCCGAAACCGCGACACCGCAGCGCGGCGCCACCGCGACAACGCACCGCGGCACCACCGCGACGCGGCGGGTGGATCGGCGCCGCGCGAGCCGCGCGCAAGGAAGCGCCGGATAAGACCGCAACGGGTCAGCCGCGCGCCAGCAGCCAGGCCTGGCCCTCCCCCTCGCCGGCGGCGACGGGGTCCAGTTCGGCGAATGCGGCGGCCAACTCGCCGCGCACCGCGCGAAACGGACCCGGCGACGCCCCCACCTCGCTGAGCACGGCGATCGCCAGCAGCCCGCCGGGCGCCAGGCGCTCGATGATCGCACGGTCGAGGCGACGGTCACGGAACCTGCAGCACAGGATGACATCGGCGGGTGCCCCCGCCGGCAGACCGCCGTCGAGATCGACGACGTCGAAGCGACAGCGGTCGGCCACCGCGGCACGCCGGGCCAAATCGCGCGCGTGGGCGACCGCCACCGGGGAGATGTCCAGCCCCAGCACGTGCAGGCCCCGCGACGCCAACCAGACCGAGCCGGTTCCCTGCCCGCAGGCCAGGTCGAGCGCCGTGCCGGCGGTGGGAAACTCCTGCGCGTGGCGCGCGAAAATACCCGGTGGCGCAACCGAATCCAGCGCCGGCGGTGCCTGCGCCGCGTACCGCTCGTCCCATCGGCGCCGGTCCGAATCACCCATACGCGACACTCTAGGACCCGGGTTTCTTCTGGACAGCTGTCTGTTATTGGCATCGCACAGGCAATTCGACCGCGGTGAACGGTAGTTGTTTGGGGGCGAGCCCCCTTCCTACACTGGACGGGTGTCCAAAGAGACGCCGTTCCCGGCCGTTTCCGCCCGCGCCGCCGCGGGTGCGGCCCGCAGGTCGGATCGCCGCCCGGGCCAGACGATTCGCAAAGTTCTCGATGCCGGGTTGGAGGAATTGCGCGAATCGTCGTACGCGAACCTGACGATGCGGGCCGTGGCGACTCGCGCCGGGGTGTCCCCGGCCAGCGCCTACACCTACTTCCCGTCGAAAAGCGCGCTGGTCGCGGCGGTGTACCTGCGCTTCCTGCGCGACCTGCCGCTGCACACGGACGTCAACGAGACGACCAAGACCCGCGTCAGCGCCACGCTGCGCGCCATGGCGGTGGTCGTCGCCGATGAGCCGGAGTTGACCGCCGCCTGCGGCGCGGCCTTGATGGCCGACGACCCGGCGGTCACGCCACTGCGGGAACAGATCGGCGAGGAGGTGTCCAGGCGGATCGGTGCCGCGTTGGGCCCGGGTTGGCCGCGCGCGGTCAAGTCCACGCTGCAGATGACCTTCTCCGGCGCGCTGATGACGGCCCGATTCATCAGCTTCGCCGAGATCGCCGGACAGCTCGACGAGGCGGTCAACCTCATCCTGGGCGCCTCGGTGGCGTGAAAACGGCGGCGGCCCACGCTCATTGGTTCGCTGTGCCGCGTAACTAGCCGGTAGCGGCGAGCTTTCGGGATGGGCGCCCCGCCCGCAGGAACTGACCGAATCGTTCCTTGCCCAGCGCCGGCGCCGCCTTGCCCGCGCCGAACGCGAGTTTCCCGGAAACGAGCACGGCCGTGACCGTTTCGTCATTGCGGTTGACCATGCGCGACAACCCGCCGTAGGCCTCGACCGGATGTTCGGCGTAGCGGTCCAGCGACTCGTCGAGCTTGTCGGGATCGATGACGACGATGTCGGCGCGGTCACCCTCGCGCAGCGTGCCGGCGTCGATGCCGTACCAGTCGCCGAGCTCACCGGTCAGCCGGTGCACGGCGTGCTCCATCGAGATGAACGGCCTGCCGGACTTCTCGGCATCGCGCGCGTGCCGCAGCAGGCGCAGCCCGGAGTTGTAGAACGCCATGTTGCGCAGATGCGCGCCCGCATCGGAGAACCCCATCTGAACGGTCGGGCTCTGGGCCATCTTTTGGAGCACCTCGGGGCGGTGGTTGGAGATCGTGGTGCGCCAGCGCAGCTTTTCGCCGTGTTCGACCACCAAGTCGAGGAAGGCATCGACCGGGTGCAGCCCGCCGCGTTCCACGCCGACCTGCCCGAACGACTTGCCGACGACGGAGTCATCGGGGCAGGCCACGATTTCGGCATCGAAGAAGTCGCGGTGCCAGACCCGCGGCCCGAATTTGCTGTCGTAGTCCTTGCGGAACGTGCGCCGGTACTGCTCATCACGCATGAGCGCATTGCGCTCGATCTCGGTCTGCAGGTGCAGCGCCGCGGCACCGGAGCCGAACTCCTCGAACACCACCAACGAGATCCCGTCGGCGTAGACCTCGAACGGTACCGGCAGATGCTGCCAGCGGAAGTTGCCGCCGAGGGCGTTGACGACGCGGGCGAGCCGGTCCATGACGTGAATGACGAACGGGATGGCCTTGATGTCGGCCGCCGACAACAGGCTGGTCTTCAGCCGCGGCCGGCGGAACCCGAGCGACGTCAGCAGCTGGGAGACCACCGACAGCGGGTTCTTGATGTCCGGGCCGGACTGCAAAATTTTGTCGCGCCTCCGCAGGATCGCGTTCAGGCGGCGCAGCTCGCGCGACGACGCGTACGTCGACGGCAGCGTGCGCGATCTGCACACCTCGCCGTCGAGCTTGTCGAACAGCAGCTGCTGCGACGACATCCCGACGAACCCTTCGTCGAGCGCGTCGTTGAGCATCGATTCCATGCGGGCGAGTTCCGCTGCGGACGGCCGGACGTCCTTGCGCGTCGCCCGGTCCAGGCCCATCGTCGCGGCGCGCAAATCGGAGTGGCCGATGAACGCCGCAAAGTTCGGGCCCAGATTGCGGCGTTCGAGTTCGGTCACATATTCCGCCGGGCTGGTCCACGACCGCGCCGCGTCGAGGTGCTCGATGACGTAGCGCCGCGGAATCGCTTCGACCCGGCCGAAGATGTCACCGGCATCGACGCTGTCCAGGTAAACGGTGGACAGCGAACACGATCCCAGCATCACGGTCGTCACACCGTGCCGTAGCGATTCGGAAAGTTCGGGCGCGCAAAGTATTTCGACGTCATAGTGCGTGTGGATGTCGATGATGCCGGGGATCACCCATTGGCCCGTCGCGTCGATGACGTCGGCGCCGGTCGTGTCGAGCGGCCCCTCGGCGATGGTGACGACGCGCCCGTCGCGCACCCCGATGTCCCGCAGGGCCGAAGGTCCTCCAGTCCCGTCGAACCAGCGCCCGTTCGTGATCACGGTGTCGTACTGCATCGGTCGGCCTCCCACGGTCTGGATCCGCAGTGATCATACATACTGGACATAGTGTCTGGCCACGTTATCGCCCCGCGACGCGAGGGTTAGCCAGCAACGCCGGCGTCGCGGCGGACGCTATGATCCAGCTGTGGGGATCACCGCCTACCGGTTTGCCGTTGGCTGATCATGCGCAGTCACGGTTGGGCAGGAAACACGCCGGCTTCCGATGCCGAGGCGATCGAGCGCATCCTCGACGCCGCCGACAAGATCATCGACGAACGCGGTTCGGCGCTGCGGATCGCCGACGTGGCGCGGGCGCTGGGCGTCACCCGCCAGACCGTCTATCGATACTTTCCCGGAACCCAGGCCTTGCTGGTGGCCTCCGCGATGCGTTCGGCCGACGGTTTCCTCGATCGCATGGCGGCCCATCTCGACGGTGTCACCGACCCGGTCGTGGCGATCACCGAGGGAATGGCCTTCGCCGTCGAGGAGCTGGCCACCGACAATCAGGTCGAATTCGTGCTCAACCAACGCCATCACGGCGGCCAGAAGGTTTCGATCATCTCCGACACCGCTCTGGCCTTCGGCCGGTCGATGCTGCATCGCTATGACATCGATTGGGAGCGTTACGGTTTCGACGAGGCCGGCCTGGACGAGCTGAACGAGTTCTCGCTGCGGGTCCTGCATTCTTTTCTCGCCGACCCGGGTCGGCCGCCCCGTAGCGGCGCCGATCTGCGGCGCTATCTCACCCGCTGGATCGGACCGGCGATCGCCTACCCGCAGATGGTCCGCGCGATGGATGCGCTGGGCACCGCCGAGCCGCCGCGAACGCGTCGGCGCTCGCCAAAAGCGTCCTGACCGGACCGTCGGAGCCGCCCTGCGGTCGGGCCCCAACCGCGGACCAGCGGACATATCCATTAAAATGGATGGTCACGACCCGCCGAGCCGACGCTCATCGCGCCTCCGTCGCGGTGCCGATCATCGCGTGCACCTGATCCACCGACCACGGTCCGGCCAGATGGTGGTCGCGGTAACCCAGCAGGCGAGGCGTCTGGCGGTCGAAACTGCCGACGAAACCGCCTGCGGCGACGAGGATCTGGCCGGTCACGTCACGGGCCAGGTCGCTCGCCAGGTAGGCGTAGACCGGGGCCACGAATGCCGGCGGGGCGCTGTCGAGCGAGGCCCGCATGGTCATCTCGTCGAGCAGCCCGCGCCGGTGCAGGTCTTCGATGTGTCTTTCGTACTCGACACCCGTCGACAGGCGCGTCCGGGCGCCCGGGCACACCACGTTGGCCCGGACGCCGTGCGGCTTCAGTTCGGCGGCGATGGCCATCGTCAGGCCGTTGACGGCGCCTTTGCCCGCCGGGTAGCCGGTCCCGCCATAGTCGCCCAGAAAGGCCACCGAACTGGTGTTGATGATGGATCCGTGCCCCTGCGCGGCCATGACCGCAGCGGCCACCCGGCACGTGTGAAACGCCGTGCCCAGGTGGGCGCCGATCAGCCGGTCGAACTCGGCCGCCGAGATCGTCAGGATCGACGAGCCTGGCGGCTCGGCGATGCCGGCACAGTTGATCAGCGTGTCCAGCCGCCCGAACGTGCCGACGCACGCGTCGATGAGCGTTCGGGCCACCCGCTCGTCATCCGCGGCCCCCACCACCGCGGTGGCACGCCCACCCGCCGCGCCGATCGCGGCGACCGTCTCCTCCACCGCGTCCCCGTCACGCCCGTTGACCACCACGCCGGCGCCCAGGCTGCCCAGCAGTTCAGCGACCGCGCGTCCGACGCCACGGCTACCACCGGATATCGCCACACCGCGCCCGTCCAGCAGGGCGTGCGCACCATCCCCGCTCACCGGGAACTCCGGCAGGTGGCTACCCCGCGTTCGGCGTAAAGCGTTGCGCGCGAATCGCTCTCGGCATTTGCGCGAAGCGTACCGCTCGCGGGGGTGATGGACATTAGGCGAACGATACCGAAACGAGGATTGAAGCCGACAGTCTCACGGCCACCCCGGCAGCAGTCCGCGCCCGAACCGGGGTGTTTGCGCCGGTTGCCTACCCGCTACCCCGCTGGGGGCAGGGTTCGTTGGCTGCTCACCAGCGCACCTGCAACCGGGTCGCAATCAGCGGGCGTGGGGCGTGTTTTTCGTTTGCCGACGAGGCCGTGGCCCGCGGCGTCGGGCCGGGCGCGGGTGGCAACACCGCAGCTCGATGCGGCGCGCATATTCCAGCGCATCGGCGCCGCCAAACGGACGAAGCGTTGCTGAGCCGCCGGGAATACACAACGGAAACAGTTAAGTGATGGAACGAACCCGCCGCCGGAACCGATCGCCGGGCGATGCGCGGGGGCGTATAGTCTCCACTGAAGTCCGTTTTCGGACCTGTCGCCGTTTAGCTCAAAGCGGCCAGTCAGCCCCACGGCTACTGAGCTCGGTACTGGTTCCGGCGATCACAGCCCCGAGAGTCATCTTCCCGTTGGTAGCGCGTGTGCGGTGGGCGAACGACAAGTCCTGCGGATCAGGATGCAGTGGAGGCGACTGTGCGGATTTCCGCGATGTCTTTCTGCATAGACTCAGGAAAGTGAGTCAGCAATGCAAACTTGTTCTCGCGCAGGTGTTTACACGATTTATCGAGTGAACACAGGGTGCGCCACCCGATGACCAACACGATTGCCCCTACCCCTCCGGCGGCGGCGCCGGCCAGACGTTCCGACGATTCATACGATGACGTCGTCGACATGTTCGTGGCGCTGCATCAGATGCCGGCCGAATCGCATGAGTACGCCCGCCAGCGCGAACGCATCGTGGACCGATGCCTGCCGCTGGCCGACCACGTGGCCAGCCACTTCGCCCGCCGGGGCGAAGGTCTCGAGGATTTGATTCAGGTCGCGCGCCTGGGCCTGATGAACGCCGTCAACCGGTTCGACCCCGCGAAGGGCCCCAGCTTCATCGGGTTCGCGGTGCCCACCATGATGGGCGAGGTTCGGCGTTACTTCCGCGACTACAGCTGGGGGATGCGTGTCCCGCGTCGGCTGCGTGAACTGCACGTGCAGATCAGCAGGGCCACCGCCGATCTCGCCCAGCAGCTCGGGCGCGCACCCAACGCCGGCGAACTCTCACAGATGCTCGAGGTGCCGCGGGAGGAGATCGTCGAATGCCTCGTCGCGGGTGATGCCTACCGGCTCGATTCCCTGGACGCGCCGCTGGGCGCCGATAGTTCCGGAACATCGCGCTCGGTGGCCGACTCGGTGGGCGACATCGATCCGCAGATCGAGCACATCACCAACCGCGAGGCGCTGCGCGTGCTCGTTGCCACCCTGCCGGCGCGCGAACGCGAGGTCTTGCACATGCGGTTTTTCGAGTCGATGACGCAGAGCCAGATTGCGGAGCAAATCGGGGTGTCGCAGATGCAGGTCTCGCGCATCCTGGCAAACACGTTGCGCTGCCTGCGCGACCAACTCGAGTAGCCCGTCCGGCTCCCACCAGTACGCTCCGCGGCGTCGGCCGCCGCGGGGCAATGTACTGTGCGATTCGAAGGACGGCCCCGACGTAGTCGCCGGGAAGACCTGGAAGGGAGCTCGATGCGATGAGGATGTCACGAGCGCTGATAGCGGGTGTTGCGGCGACGACGGCGTTGGCGGTATCGGTGGCCGGTTGCGGCAACAACAAGCAGCAACCGTCGGCCTCGAAGACCGGATCCGCTACCTCGGCAACCTCCGCCACCAGCAGCCCCGCGGCACCGCCGTCATCGTCGGCGGCCCCGGCACAGCCCAACGAGTACGCCAAGCTGCTCATCCAGGCGAGCGACATCAACGCGCCGGTGCCCTTTACCGCCGCTCCGCCCACGAACAATCCCAATGGGCAACCGGGCGTGGCGACAACCTTCAAGGACGACGACGGCAGCCATGCCATCAAGGTCACCATCAGTGTCTACGACGACCCCGAAGCGGCGACGAACGCGCTGAACGCGGCCAAGGGCCAACAGGGCGGTGTCATCAAAGACCCGACCACGCAACCCTCGAACGTCGGCACCGGCGGAACGATGCTGATGGGCAACGCACCCGACCGCAGCAAGGGTGTGGTGGTCCTGCTCTTCACCGAGGGACGGGCGCTCGCCACGCTGCAGTTCGACGGCCCGACGGACACGCTGGCCCCACCAGATTTCGTCGGCGATGTCGGCCAGAAGCAGGATGCGGCCATCAAGAAGGGTCTCGGCGGCTAGGCGGCGCGCGAACCGCAAACCAGGGATGCCATGAACGTCATCAACGGGATGCCGGCTCACGCGCTATTGCTGCATTTCGTGTTGGTGCTCGTTCCGCTGACCGCGGTTCTCGAGATCGTGTGCGGGCTGTGGCCGGCCGCCCGGCGCGGGCAACTGATGTGGCTCACGCTGATTTTGGCGGCGGTCACGCTCGTGTTGACGCCCATCACCGTCAACGCCGGAGCGTGGCTCTATGACCGCCAGGCCAACCCCAGCCCGATCCTGCGCGAACACGCCGCCCGGGGCGGCGTCATGACCTACTTCTCCGCCGCCCTGCTCGTGGTCGCCGTCCTGCTCATCGCGCTGCGCGTCATCGAGCGCCGCTCCGATCGGCGCCGCGTCGTACTGCACGTCCTCGTCGCGATCGTGGTGCTCGCGACCGGCGTCGCGTCGACGCTCCAGATCTACCGCGTGGGTGATGCGGGCGCCCAAGCGGTCTGGGGCGGCTAGGCGTGCTCTGAGGGGCGGTGTCGATCGAGTTTGCCCAGTCCGGTGATCTCCAGGCTGACCGACTTACGTTGTCCGGCAGCGCCAAGCATGAAAAGCATGTCGGCGACCGGTGCGCCCAACCAAAACCGCCAGAACCTTCTGCGGAAGATTGTCCAGGCGTAGCTTCCGCCCCCGATCGTCCAATGCAACGCCATCGTGATCAGGTAGTACACAGCGCGTTTCGGGCGCGCGGTAACCATCTCGAGATTCATCTCCCACGCCTCGAGACCCCAAGCGCGGTACCGCCATTGCAACTCGTACTTGTTCTGGAACTCGTAGAACGCCAGCATTTCGCCATTCGTGACGAGATATTCGTCAAACACAAGGATCGATCCCTCGACGAAGCGATGCTTGCAGGTTTCCAGCGCGTGCAGGCAGCTCTCGTACGTATCCAGATCCATATGGAAAAGCCTGATGGGGGCGCCGGGCCGGTCGGCCAGGAATGGGGCCAGCGTGTCGTAGGTGCTTCCCCTGACGAACTCCACCTTGCGGCCGAGCGCGTCAGGCACGCCGTCGTGCAAGCTGACGCCGGTGTCCCGCAGGAACCGCTTCGCCACCGGGTCCGCCAGTGAAAAGGTCCCGCGCTTGATGACGGTGTGGTCGTCGATTGGCCAGTCCTCGACGAGTCCCGAAAAGGTGTCGAATCCGTACACCGTGCGGTCGGAGGCGTCGGAGATGAGCCGCGTCGACCACCCGGCCCAGACGCCTAGGTCAAGCAGCAATTCGTCGGAGTTGCCGCGGCTGGGCGGCGCCAGGCGCGAGGCCTCCCACAGCAACGTGTGGCCCCCGATCTTGCACTGACGCAGCTCGGTGAGCGTGCGGTCGATAAACGAGCGGTATGCAGCGTCATAAATGTCGATGTCCCGCGCATACAAATTGGGGATATACCGACCCCGGCCCTTATAGACCAAGCGCGCGCACAACAGCGACAGAACAATCGCGGCGACCCCGATGAGGAGAACTGGCTTGAAGTAGCATGCCGCAAACGCAATGAACGCGATGCCGATAAGAATCGCTTTCCATATGCGGTGAAGCCCCGTCCGATCCACGGTCCGCGTGTCGATTGCGACCACCGGTTAGCCTCCCGATTTCTCGTCCGGATTACACATCGCAGGACCAATTTCGTCAAGGGGCGGTGGCACGGTTCCCACGCGGTACGCCGGTAGCAGGGCTTTTGTGGCGTTAGCAGCCGTGCATGACAGCGTCCGACCTGCCCGGATGCGGAGATCCGCTTTCCCGATCAACTAACCGGCTTGGCGAGGACGAAATTCGCCGACGGCAGCGCCGCGAATTCGAATTCGACGGTCTTCCGATGCCCCCGGCCGCGGCGGGCTTAGAGAACGATGTCGGCGAAAAGAATCTGGCGATTAAGAAGGGCCCCGGCGGCCGGATGTCGGCGGCGCGAGCGTCGTCACGATCAGGTGAGCGGCGTCAGAAGAAACAGCCGGAATTGGCGCCGGCCGGCGAGATCTTGCGCCACCCGATAGTTCGGCCAATGATCCAGCACCGCGCCCCAGGCATCGTCGCGCTCCGCGCCACCGAGCAGCCGCACCTTCGCCACGAATCGCCTGCCTCGCCTGCGCGCGGTGACCCGTTGTGCTGCTTTGAGATTCGCCGACCACGAGGGGTGGCTGTCTCGCCCCCAGTTCGATCCGACCAGCAGTAGGCCGGCGCGAAAGGGGACGTACTGCACCGTCACGCTGCGGGCAAGCCCCGTCTTGCGGCCCGCGGTCGTGATGCGCACGTTGGGCAGACCGACGAGGTCCAGGACGCCGAGCCGCCCGCTCGTCGCGAACCGAAGCAGCGACTCGAAGCGTTCGACGATCGGCGGTCCGCTGCGCATCAGCAACCGGTAGACCGTCGGGTTGCGGGCCACCCGACGCAGCGGATTCATGCGGCGACTGTATTCGTCGGGGGCCGCATCCGGGCGTCGGGCCGATGAAATATCCCTGACGACCCGGGTATCGGGACGACGCGCCATTTCGCGGACCACGACTAAATAAACTGCTTGATTTAATAAGGCGGCCGGTGTTCACTGAGGCGATGACCGCCGAGCGGATTGCTCGTTCCGAAAGGTCGACGGGTACCCGAGAGGCGCTCTTGTCGGCCGCCGAAGTGTTGTTTGCCGAACGCGGCATGTATGCGGTGTCGAACCGGCAGATCAGCGAAGCGGCCGGGCAGGGCAATAACGCCGCGGCGTGTTATCACTTCGGGAGCAGGGTCGACCTGTTGCGCGCGATCGAAGCCAAGCACCGCGAGCCGATCGAGGAGTTGCGCGCGCAAATGCTGGTCGCGGTCGGTGACTCCGCCGAGCTACGGGACTGGGTGGGCGCGTTGGTGCGCCCGCTGACCGATCATCTGTCCGCGCTGGGCAGCCCGACCTGGTACGCGCGGTTCGCCGCCCAGGCCATGGCCGATCCCACGTATCGCCACGTGGTCACCAAGGACGCGCTGGCCTCGCCGTTACTGGTGCGGACGCTCGACGGGATCGACCGCTGCCTTCCCGAGCTACCCAAGCGGGTGCGTTCCGAACGAATGGTGATGGTGCGCAACCTGTTGATGCACACGTGCGCCGAGCACGAGGGCGCGTTGGCCGAGCACGGGCCGCGATCTCGTTCGGCCTGGCCGGTCGCCGGCGAAGGGCTGATCGACGCGATCGTCGGTCTGTGGCGTGCGCCGGTCCACGTGGCCGCGGCCGGCGGCCAGCCACCACCGACGACGACCGCGCAAGCCGACCACTGAGGAGCACGATGACCGAAGGATCCACCGCCACCGATATCCCGGAGTTTCCGCTGACGCGGGCGCCGGGGTGCCCGTTCGCCCCGCCTCCGAAGGTGTTGGAGCTCAATGCCGACAAGCAGTTGAGTAGGGTGCGGATCTGGGACGACAGCACCCCGTGGCTCATCCACGGCTACGACGCGATCCGCGCGCTGTTCACCGATTCCCGCACCAGCGTCGACGACCGCCTGCCGGGCTACCCGCACTGGAACGAAGGCATGCTGGCCACGGTGCACAAGCGCCCGCGCTCGGTGTTCACCTCCGATGCCGAGGAGCACACCCGTTTTCGCCGGATGCTGTCGAAACCGTTCACGTTCAAGCGGGTTGAAGCGCTGCGGCCGGCGGTGCAGAAGATCACCGATGACCACATCGATGCCCTGCTGGCGGGTCCGAAGCCGGGCGACGTCGTCAGTGCCTTGTCGCTGGCGGTCCCCTCGCTGGTTATCAGTGAACTGCTCGGCGTGCCGTACGAGGACGCGGAGTTCTTCCAGACACACGCCCAGCGCGGCGTGAGCCGCTACGCGACCGAGGAGGACACCGCCCAGGGCGCCGCCTCGCTGGCCAAGTATCTGGCCAACCTGGTCCGGACGAAAATGCAAAGCCCCTCAGAGGATTTGGTGTCCGACCTCGCCGAGCGGGTCAACGCCGAAGAGATCAGCGTGCGCGAGGCCGCGCAACTGGCCGTCGGCGTGCTGATCGCGGGTCACGAGACCACGGCGAACATGATCAGCCTGAGCATCGCCGCGTTGCTCGAGCATCCCGATCAGCGGAAGCTGCTGTGCGACACCGATGATCCGAATGTCATCGCGACCGCGGTCGAGGAGCTGATGCGCTACTTGAGTATCATCCAGACCGGCCAGCGCCGAATCGCCGTCGAGGACATCGAGATCGGCGGCGAGACGATCCGCGCCGGCGATGGCATCATCCTCGACGTCGCCCCGGCGAATTGGGATGAGCGCCAGTTCCCCAACCCGGATCGCCTCGATCTGCTGCGTGAGGACGGCCCGCACGTCGGATTCGGCTACGGTCGCCACCAATGCGTGGGACAGCAGTTGGCCCGGATGGAATTGCAGATCGTCCTGCCCACGTTGCTGCGCCGCGTCCCGACGCTGCGGCTTGCCGTGCCGCTGGACGAACTTCCGTTCAAACACGATGCGTTGGCCTACGGCCTCTACGAGCTGCCCGTGACATGGTGAAGCCCGATCTCGCGCTGAGCGTTCCCGATCTGCGCGGCAAATTCGCCGTCGTGACCGGGGCCAACAGCGGTTTGGGCTTCGGCCTGGCGAAGCGGCTGACCGCGGCGGGCGCCGACGTGGTGATGGCCATCCGCGACGGGGACAAGGGCGAACGCGCGGTCGCCGACATCCGGCGAGACGTACCGCAGGCCAAGCTCACCATCAGGCAGCTCGACCTGTCGTCGCTGGAAAGCGTGGCGGCGCTGGGTGAACAGCTCACCGCCGAGGGGCGTCCGATCGATGTTCTGGTCAACAACGCCGGCGTCATGACCCCGCCGCAACGGCAGCAGACCCGCGACGGTTTCGAATTGCAGTTCGGGACAAACCATTTAGGCCACTTTGCGTTGACCGGGCGGCTGCTCTCGTTGCTGCGGGCGGCGGAGTCCGCGCGGGTCGTCACGGTCAGCAGCCTGGCCGCGACCCAGGGCAAGCTCGACTTCGACGACGTCAACGCGCAGCGTGGCTATAAGCCCATGCATTCATACGGGGTCGCCAAATTGGCGCAACTGATGTTCGCCGTCGAGTTGGATCGGCGCAGCCGCCAGGGTGGTTGGGGGTTGATGTCCAACGCCGCCCACCCCGGCCTGACCAAGACGAATCTGCTCAGCGGCGCCTCGTACGGCCGCGCGAAGCCGACATTGCAGGCCCGGTTGACGCAACTGACCTGGCGCGTGATGCCGTTCATGTGGCTCAACGTCGACGAAGGCATCAAGCCGACCCTGTATGCCGCGGTGTCCCCGGATGCGCAGGGTGGCAAATACTACGGCCCGCGCGGCTTCTACGAAACGGTCAGGGGCGGAGTCACTTTCGCGGGCGTCCCGCGGCTGGCGCGCAGCGAAACCGATATGCGCCAGCTGTGGCAGCTTTCCGAACAGCTCACCGGCATCCGCTATCCGGATTGACATCAGAAAGTGGTGAGAGATGGCGTTCGTCGGTCGCAGTGACGTCAAAGATCCGGGTGCACAGCAGGACCAATGGGAACGCCTGGCGCGGCGGCGCGAGCGGTTGTACACCGACGATGACCAGTTCCGCACCACCCGGCCCGACGACGACATCGCCGCGGCCGCACGCGCGCCGGGGCTGCGGATCGCTGAGGTGATGGCGACCGTCCTGCAGGGCTACGGCGGGCGGCCGGCGCTCGCGCGACGTGCTCGCGAGGTCGTCACCGATCCGGAGACCGGGCATTCGGCGCTGCGCTTCCTGCCGCGGTTCGAGCCCGTCACCTACGCCGATCTGTGGGCCCGCGTGCGAGCCTTGGCGGCCGATTGGCATCACCACGAACGGGCCCCGGTCGGTGCGGGGGACTTCGTGTGCGTGCTGGGATTCGCCAGCATCGACTACACGGCCATCGAGTGCGCCTGCATCCACCTCGGTGCCGTGGTGGTGCCACTGCAGACCAGCGCGCCGGCCGGCCAGCACGCCCCGATCCTCGCCGAAACCCGACCGCGCATCCTGGCCGTGGGCGTCGACAACCTCGCGACCGCGGTCGAGGCGGCATTGGCGGGCACCCCGCCGGAGCGCTTGATCGTCTTCGACTACGAACCGCGCGACGACGACCAGCGCGCCGGCGTCGAGGCCGCACGGGCGCGACTGTCCGAAGCGGCCAGCCCGCTGACCCTCGAAACGATCGATGCCGTCGCCACCCATGGTGCGGTCCTGCCGCCCGCTCCCCTGCACGTCGCTCCGGCTGGCGAAGACCCCTTGGCCTGGGTGTTTTACACGTCGGGCAGCACCGGAACACCCAAGGGCGCGATGTTCACCGAAAGCCTGTGCATCGGCACCTGGCTCGCGCAGTCCGACCAGCCGGTCATCACCCTGAGCTACATGCCGATGAGCCACCTGATCGGCTACGGCTATGTCATCTTGACTTTGGCCAACGGCGGCACGAGCTATTTCGCCGCCAAAAGCGATCTCTCGACACTGTTCGAGGACCTCTCGCTGGTGCGGCCCACGTCGATGAGCCTGGTGCCGCGCGTCTGCGAGATGTTCTATCACCACTACCAGCGCGAACTGGACCGCCACGTCATGGCCGGCGCCGACCCCGATACCGCCGGTGCACAGATCACCACGGCCATCCGCGAGGAGATCCTGGGCGGCCGCGTGCTGGCGGTCGGTTGCGGCTCGGCCGCGTTGTCTCCCGAAATCAAGGACTTCATGGAAGACGTGCTCGATCAGCACCTGCTGATCGGCTATTCGTCGACCGAGATCGCCGGTGGGATGATCGTGGCCGACGAGCACGTGCTGCGGCCGCCGGTGATCGACTACAAACTTCTCGACGTTCCCGAGCTCGGCTATTTCAACACCGACAAGCCCTATCCGCGAGGCGAATTGGCGGTGAAGTCGGCCCGCTTCATGGCCGGCTACTACAACCGGCCCGACCTGACCGCCACGATGTTCGACGAGGACGGCTACTACAAGACCGGTGACATCATGGCCGAGGTGGGCCCGGACCGGTTGCGTTATGTCGACCGCCGCAACAACGTCATCAAGCTCGCCCAGGGTGAGTTCGTGGCGGTCTCGCGCCTGGAGGCGCTGTATTCGACCAGCGCCCTGGTCCATCAGATCTACATCTATGGCAACAGCGCCCGCTCGTTCCTGCTTGCCGTGGTCGTGCCGGCCGACGGCAGCGCGGACCCGTCGGCGATCGCCCGGTCGCTGCGGGAGATCGCCCGCGACAACCAACTCAACGGCTATGAGATCCCCCGCGACTTCCTTATCGAGACGGAGCCGTTCAGCCTTGCCAACGGATTGCTCTCCGGCGTCGGAAAGTTCCTGCGGCCCAAGCTCAAAGCCCGCTACGGAGACCGCCTGGAGGAGCTGTACACGCGCATGGCCGACGATCAGCTCGGCCAGCTTCGCGCGCTGCGGACCGGCGGCGCGGATCAGCCGGTGCTCGCGACCGTCACCAAGGCCGTGCAGGCGACCCTCGGCGTGCCCGCGGCCGACGTGTCCCCCGAGGCGCGGTTCGTCGACCTGGGCGGCGATTCCCTGTCGGCGCTCACCTTTTCGACACTGCTCGCAGACATTTACGGCATCGAAGTCCCGGTCGGCGTGGTGATCGACCCGACCGGCGACCTGCTCACCATCGCCGGCCACATCGAACGTCGGCGCACCACGGGCGCGGCCGCGCCCACATACGCGTCCGTGCACGACACCGACACCGCCGAGGTGCGCGCCGAGGACCTGACCCTGAACAAGTTCATTGACGACGACATCCTGAAAACCGCGACGCAGCTGCCGAGGCCGACCGCCGAGGTTCGCACCGTTTTCCTCACCGGCGCAACCGGATTCCTCGGCAGGTTCCTCGTCATGGAATGGCTCGAGGGACTCGCGCGCCTGGGTGGCACTGTGATCTGTTTGGTCCGGGGCGCCGATGCCGCGCAGGCCCGTGGGCGCATCGAGGCGGCGCTGGGTTCGGACCCCGCACTGCTGGAGCGCTTCCGAGCCCTGGCCGGCGAGCACCTCGAGGTCGTCGCGGGTGACATCGGCGAGCCGGGGTTCGGGCTGGACGAGGTGACGTGGCGACGCCTGGCCGAGAAGGTCGATCTCGTCGTGCACCCGGCAGCCCACGTCAACCATGTGCTGCCCTATCGCCAGTTGTTCACGACCAACGTAGTGGGCACCGCCGAGATCGTCCGGCTGGCAATCACGGCCAGGCTCAAGCCGATTCACTACGTCTCCACCATGGGCGTCAGCGCCGTCGCACATCAACTCGTCGACGAAGACACCGACATTCGTCGCTCGGTGCCCACCTGCGCCGTCGACGACGGTTACGCCAACGGCTACGGGATCAGCAAGTGGGCCGGCGAGGTCCTGATGCGCGAGGCACACGACCTGTGCGGGTTACCCATTGCGGTGTTCCGGCCCGGCATGATCCTGGCCGACAGCCGCTACGCGGGACAGCTCAACGTGCCCGACATCTTCACCCGGTTGCTGTTCAGCCTGGTCGCCACCGGCGTCGCGCCGCGCTCGTTCTACCGGGGTGACGGCGGCCGTCCCCATTACGAGGGGCTGCCAGTCGACTTCCTGGCCGACGCGATCGCCGCGGTCGGGCCACGGCATGGCAGCAGCTTCCAGACCTACAACACGACCAATCCGCACGACGACGCGATCTCGTTGGACACCTTCGTCGACTGGATCATCGGGGCGGGATATCCGGTCGAGAAGATCGACGACTACCCGACCTGGCTGTCCCGGTTCGAGACCGCGATGCGCGCGCTGCCGGAGAATCAGCGAACGCACTCGGTGCTGACGGTGTTGGACGTCTACCGTGAGCCCATGACCGCGGTCGCCGGGTCGCCGGTGCCTGGAGACCGATTCCGGTCCGCAGTCGAACACGCGGGTCGCACCATCCCCCATGTCTCGCAGCAGTTGATCGAGAAGTACCTCGCCGACCTGGAACGGATCGGTGTGCTCCGCAGGTGATCGCAACGAAGGGACGATGATGTCCAGCCCAGCCCCAACCCTCTACCCCGACGGCGTGATCGGTGCGCCCAAGGACCGTCGCGGTCACGCCGCGGAGTTCAGCACCGGCCTGCCGGCCGGCACCGAAGTCTTTTCCGCTGACAACCACATCTCGGTGGCCGACGACATCTTCTACGAGCGATTTCCCGACGAGCTCAAGGGTCAGGCCCCGCGGATCTGGTATGAGGACGGCGCGTATCTGCTCGGCCCGGCCGGGCAGTCGATGGTGGTCGGCGACTTCAGCGCGGTGCTCATGCAGTACGACGACCTCGCCGGGGCGGCCACCAACAACGTCGAAGCCCGCGTGCGCGAGCTCGCCGAAGACGGCGTGGACAAGGAACTGGCGTTCCCGAACGCGGTGCTCGCGCTGTTCCATCATCCCGACCACGAGATCCGCGAGCGGATCTTTCGGGTCTACAACGAGCACATCGCCGAGGTGCAGGAGCGCTCCGACGGGCATTGCTACGGAGTCGGTTTGATCAACTGGTGGGATCCGGCTGGCGCCCGCCGCACGCTGACCGAACTGAAGTCGCTGGGGCTCACCACGTTCCTGATGCCGATCAGTCCGGGAAACGACCGCGACGGTCGACCCATCGATTACTCCAGCACGCCGATGAGCGCGGTATGGGACGAGATCGAAGAGGCCGGTCTGCCGGTCACACACCACATCGGCGAGAGTCAGCCCAAGTTCCCCAGCGAGGTCAACAGCGTGGCGGTGGCCATGATGGTCAACATCGACTCATTCCGAGAGATGTTCTCCAAGTACATCTTCGGCGGCATCCTGGACCGGCACCCGCGGTTGCGCATCGGCTGGTTCGAGGGCGGGATCGCCTGGGTGCCCACGGCGCTGCAGGACGCCGAGCACGTGCTGGCCTCGTATCGGCACATGCTGGCGCACCAGCCCGAGCGTGACGTCCGCCATTACTGGGACACGCACATGTGCGCCTCGTTCATGGTCGATCCGGTGGGCCTGCGGCAGATCGACGAGATCGGCATCGACAAGGTGATGTGGTCGTCGGACTACCCGCACAACGAAAGCACTTTCGGCTATTCGGAGAGGTCGCTGGCCGCGGTGGTCGAGGCCGTCGGGCCCGAGGACGCCGTGCGCGTTGTCGGCGGGAACATCAAGAAATTCCTGGGAATCTCCGCATGACGAACTCGGCGACCGCCCTCGGCTCGGTGCTCGACATCCCCGACGAGCCGGATTTTCCCCGCATGCGCACCGAGACGGGAGCGCGGCTGCGGGCGGCGATGGCCGAGCACGGCGTCGACGCGCTGATACTGCTGCTGAATGGCTATGTCGGCTACGCCACGGGGGCCAGCTGGCCGCTGTTGGATGCGGGCCTGTCCCACGTGGAGCGCCCGGTTGCGGTCGTGCTCGCCGACGACGTGCATCCGCACCTGTTCATGCCATTCCGCAGCGGAGCGTCGGTGGAAGCGCCGGTGCCCGACGACCACTTGCACGGCCCCGCCTACCTCGAATTCGACCATGGTGTCGAGGATTTCGCGCGACGCCTGGCCGGGATCGTCCCGCCGGGCGCCCGCATCGCCGTCGACGAACTCACCGGGGCGATGCGGCGGGCGGCGCCCAAGCTTTTCCCGGCGGGCCCGCCGACGGATGCGGCGGTCGTGGTCGGCGCGGCGCAGTTGGTGAAGACCCGCGACGAATTGTCCTGTCTGCGCAGGGCGGCCCGCATCACCGAGCAGGCCATCGTGGGCGTGCAGCAGGCGTTGGTGCCGGGGGTCCGCCAGATCGATCTTTCGGCCACCTTCGTCCGGCGCGCGTTCGAGCTGGGCGCCACCACCAACATGCTGGAGGCGATCTGGCAGGTAATGCCGAGTTCCCGGGAGGCCGGGGTGTGGACCACGCACGGAGACCTAGCGCTACCGCTGCTGCCCACCGATCGCGAACTGGCGGCCGGCGATGTGTTGTGGACCGACATCAGCATCACCTACGCCGGATACTGTTCCGACTTCGGCCGAACGTGGGTGGTCGGCGAGCGGCCCACGCCGCGGCAGCAGGACCAGTTCCGGCGGTGGCGCACCGTTCTGGACGCGGTGCTGGCGGTGACGAAAGCCGGTGCGACGTCTGGTGATTTGGCCCGCGCGGCGATCGCCGCCAACGGCGGGCGCAAACCGTGGCTTCCGCATTTCTATCTGGGGCACGGCATCGGCACCTATCCCGCCGAGGCACCGATGATCGGAACGGATCTCGGCGAGGAGTTCGACGACAACTTCGTCTTCCCGCATGGCATGGTGTTGGTTTTGGAACCAGTCATGTGGGAGGACGGCACAGGAGGCTATCGCAGTGAGGAGATCGTGGTGATCACCGAGGACGGCTACGTGCCGATTACCGACTACCCCTACACGCCCTATGGCGACTGAAGTTCTGCCCGACCCCGGGGCGCTGCGGTCCGGGCGCCGGGAACGGGCGCTGGCCCAGATGGACGAGCACGGTCTCGACATCCTGGTGCTCGGGCGACAGGCCAACATCCGATACGTCACCGGCGCGCCGCAGCTGTGGATCGCCGGGACACGACCGTTCGGGCCGATGTGTGTGCTGGTGCGTGCCACCGGAGACATCTACCTCAACAGCACCGACGATGAGGGGGTCCCGGAGGAGATCGACCACGATCACCTCTACGGCCTGGCGTGGAATCCCGTGACGCTCGTCGACGTGCTGAAGAAGGTCGACGGCGCCGAGTCGGCCCGGCGGGTCGGAACCGACGCGATCACACCGACTTTCGCGGCGCTGCTCCCCGGGGCGTTTCCCAACGCCGAACTCGTCGACGCCGAACCGGCGATGCGCGAGGCGCGGCGCATCAAGACTCCCGACGAAATCGCCGCGATGGACGCGGCCCTACGCGTCGCCGAACACGGACTCGCCACGGCACTGGGCGAACTGGCGCCGGGTGCATCCGAGCGGACCCTGGCCGGCGTCATGATGGAGGCGATGGCCGCCGGCGGGGTGAGCACGCCGGCCACCCAGGACGCCGCGTGGGTGACGTCGCGGGAACAGCCGTGGCGCCGCGCTGACGCGCACGAAATCCGGTCGGGCGACCTCGTCGCGTTCGCCGCCGGCGCGCTGGCGGACGGCTACGTCGCCGAGGTGGGACGCACCTGGCCGGTCGGCGATACGGCCGACGCCCGCGCGCTATTCGAACGGTCAAACGCGTTGTACGACAGGATGCTTGCCGCCTGTCGTCCCGGCGCGCCCACCCGTGACCTGCTGGGCGCCTACGAGGCGGTCGGTGAGCCGATACCGCCGATGCCGATCGCGCACGGCCTGGGGCTGGGCTTCGACCCGCCCGTCGTGTCCGAAACACTCGTGGCCGCGGGCGAACACGACCACCTCGAGGCGGGCATGGTGTTGGCGATCACCGGCTACGTGTGGCGACACGGCGTCGGGGCGGTGTTCCGCCGCGACACCGTCCACATCACCGAGGACGGTCCCGACGTGCTGACCCACAGTCCGGTTTGGGCGTAGCTTAACGGCGGCGGGCGCTCCCCGCCTCGCGCGGGCGCGATTACGGATATCGGAAGCGTATACCGAAATACCTTGTGTCACTGTGGTTTCAGTAGTCACAATCCGGGGTTTTCTGTCGGTGGGTGTCGTTGTTTGGCGGTGTGAGTCCAACTGGTCTGCCCGATGTCGATGCGGTGTTCGACGCGCTCGATGCCGAGGTGGACCGCGCGTGCGGGTTGGTGCTTGATGCGTTGACCATCCAGCAGCAGCTGGCGGTGTTGGAGCGCTGTGAGAAACTCCGCCGGCGCCTTCCGGTCATCGAGCATCCGCTGCTCAATTCCCTTGCCCGCCAGGTCCCCTCCCGAGAACTGGGCGCCGGGCTCTCCCACGCGTTGACCGAGCGCACCCTGATCAGCCGCAACGAAGCCTCCCGGCGCATCAAAGAAGCCGCCGATTTAGGTCAACGCCATGGCCTGACCGGTGAACCCTTGCCGCCCGCCCTGGCCGCCACCGCCGCCGCCCAACGCGCCGGCACCCTGGGTGCGGGCCAGGTGGCGGTGATCCGCAACTTCTGCCACCACCTACCCGGCTGGGTCAGCGCCGCGGCCCGCGAGGTCGCCGAAGCCCAACTGGCCGATCTCGGCACCCAATTCGGCCCCGAACACCTCAAAGAGCTGGCCCGCGGACTGGCCAATGCCCTCAA
The DNA here is from genome assembly GCF_976985695.1 of Mycobacterium sp. NTMscope_MAC_269. Taxonomy (NCBI): domain Bacteria; kingdom Bacillati; phylum Actinomycetota; class Actinomycetes; order Mycobacteriales; family Mycobacteriaceae; genus Mycobacterium; species Mycobacterium sp. NTMscope_MAC_269. Next base: position 1,624,454 of record NZ_OZ335668.1, on the reverse strand, counting down.
CCCCGATGGCTCCTTCACCGATGAGGACCGCGCCCGCCAGCGCGGCCTGATCCTGGGCAACCAACACGCTGACGGCATGTCGCCGTTGCGGGGCCTGATTTCTCCAGAATTGCGCGCCACCCTCGAAGCCGTGGAAGCCAAACTCGGCGCCCCGGGCATGTGCAACCCCGGCGACCCGACCCCCTGCGTGGATGGCACGCCCAGCCAAGAAGCCATCGACGCCGACACCCGCTCGCGCGCCCAACGCGGCCACGACGCCCTGCTGGCCGCGCTGCGCGCGCTGTTGGCCTCCGGGAAGCTGGGCCAGCACAACGGGTTACCGGCCTCCATCATCGTCACCACCACCCTGCGCGAGCTCGAAGCCGCCGCCGGGCGCGGCCTGACCGGGGGCGGCACCATCATGCCGATGAGCGATGTGATCCGCCTGGGCCGCCACGCCAACCACTACCTGGCGATCTTCGACAAAGGCAAAGCGCTGGCGCTGTATCACACCAAGCGCCTGGCCTCACCCGGGCAGCGAATCGTGTTGTACGGCAAGGACCGCGGCTGCACCGCACCCGGCTGCACCGTGTCCGGCTACTACTGCGAAGTCCACCACGTCACCGACTACAGCAAGTGCCACACCACCGACGTCAACGACCTCACCTTCGCCTGCGGCCCCCATCACCGCATGCTGCAACCCGGCGGCTGGAGCACCCGCAAAAACGCCAAAGGCGACACCGAATGGAAACCACCTCCAGAATTCGACCGCGACCAACCCCGCACCAACACCTACCACCACCCCGAACGAAACCTGAACTACGACCAAGACGACGACCCCGTTTGACGCTACGGCAGCACTTCTTCCAGTAGCTCCCCCACGCGGTGCCATTCCCACAAACTCAGCAGATTCGACAGCATCTGCAGCGGCGCGCGCACGCCTTCGTCATCCCGGATGCGCGGATCCTTACGCGTGGCGGGCACGGTGTCGAATCGCTTGCGGATCAAGGCCGGTACGTCCAGCAGCCAGGCGACCCCCATGGCCGCCGCATAGAGCAGCATGTGCCGACGCAACCGGCCGGTCTCGAGTTGCGGACCGCCGCACCGCTCGTATTCGGTGACGAACAGGTGCAGCAGATCGTCGAGATGGCCGTCCCACATCTCGGTCTCGGCACCGGACATCGCGCCCCACAGCGCCATGCCCAGGTTCATCTGGCCGACGCATCCCCAGTCCATCAGACCGCAACGCAACGTGCCGCCGGAGTCGCGCCAGAACCATGCGTTGTCGATGTTGGCGTTCCAGTGACACAGCGCGACATAGTCGGAGTCGTCGGCCAATTGGCGTGCGATCGCCTGCTCGTGGAGCGCCACGCGGGGCACGTCGTCCCGCAAGCGGGTCAGGAATTCCGGTGAGCAGACATTCGCCGGCAGCAACCCGGGATGGGTCTGCGCGAATTCGGCGAGCTGGCTCACCCTTCGGTCCAACTTTTCCGCGGACGCCGGCGTCCGCTCTCCCACCGTCGCGGCCTGCACGTCCACCGGAAAGGGCGCGGTCAATTCCGCCGGGAGCCGGCCGGAGCGGTGGGTGCCGGCGAGGCGAGCGAGCGCGGTCAGTAGTGCGCGGTAGTGCCCCAGGGGTTCGGGCATTTCGTAGTCGAGGCACTTGTGGTATTGGTGCTCGATCCCGTTGCTGCCGAAGCTGATTCGCTCGGTGATCAGCAGGCCGGTGCCGGTGGGACGGTGGTAGTCGGCGAACAGGGGGCTGGGCACGGTGATGGGAAATTCCGCGGCGCGCGACAAGGAAGCGAAGCGGACCTCGGGCTCCATCTGCGTCTTGCCGCGGTCGCGCACGGGATTGTCGAAATCGCGTGAAAACTTCACGAACAGATCGGTGTGCAGATCGGGTGCGGGACGGTCGTATTCGACCGATAGCACCACTTTGCGTCCCGTGCTGCCGCCGCTGATCTCGCGATAGTCGCTGATGCCGATAACGCTGTTGTCGCCGAGTGTCCCGGCGGCGCGAAAGGCCTTGGTGAGCAACGATGCTCCGCCGCTGAGCAAGGTCGCAGGGTCCGCCGGGATCGGCAATCCATACTGATCACCGAGCACCCAATGCGAACTCACACCGCTACCAGGTCTGTTCGGCGGCGCGGACCAGCATGTGGTTGACCGCGACCCGCCGGTCGCGGGTGATCATGAACAGGACCGCGTCGGCGATGTCCTCGGGCCGCAGCATGACCATGCCGGACGTCTGCTTTTCGAAGGCCTCCCGCGAGGATTCGGCCAGATGGCTGAAGATTTCGGTATCGACCGTTCCGGGGCCCACCACGCCGACACGCACGCGCTTGCCGAGCACCTCTTGGCGGATGCCTTCGCTGAACGCGTTGACCCCGAACTTGGTGAGCGAATACACGGCGGTGTTCGGCCGGGCCACCCACCCGGCGGTGGAGCTGATGGTGACCAGGTCCGCCACGCCGCGTGGGGAGTCGGCGGCGGCGTCGATCAGGTGCGGTAGCGCCGCGCGGGTCGCGTAGAGGACGCCCTGCACGTTGACGGCCACCATGTTGTCCCAATCCTGCAGGGCGGCTTCGGTCGCCGGCGCCGGCTGCATCAGCCCGGCGTTGTTCACCAGGGTGTCGAGGCGCCCGAACTCCGCGACGGTGCGCCCCACGGCGGCCGCGACCTGCTCGGCGTCGGTGACATCGGCAGTGGCGACGAGTGCTGTGCCGCCGGCGGATTCGATCTCGTCTTTCAGCTCGGCCAGCCGGTCGCCGCGGCGAGCGAGGAGCGCCACCGTCGCGCCCTCGGCGGCCAACGCTTTGGCCGTCGCCGCCCCGATCCCACTGCTGGCGCCCGTCACCAGAGCCGCGGTGTGCGCCAGTGTCGTCATGATCCACCCATCGGTCGCGATCCGGCCGCGCGTGAAGGCGCCCGCAAGATCTCGTGTAGAACGTAGTCCGTATCCTCGCCCAGGTCCGGCGCGCCGCGCGCGATCCGCGCGGGGTTGCGCGTCATCCGCCAGGCCGGCCCCAGCACCGGTCGCTGGCCTTCGCGATGATCCGAAACGAATCGATACAGTCCGCGGTCCCAGAGCTGTTGATCGGCAATCACATCCATGGCGGTGGCGCTCTTGGTGGCCGGCACTCCCGCCGTCCGTAGCCGGTGCGCGAGTTCCTCGGCATCGAGATTGCGGGTCAGTTCCGCGAGATCGGCGTCGAGGGCGTCGGAATGCCGGTGCCGGTCCTCTGAGGTGAGGTAGCGCGGGTCGTCGGCCAGTGACGCGGCACCGAGCACGCCGCACAACCGCTGCCATTCGATGTCGTTGGTGACGGCCACGCTGACCCAGGAGCCTTCCGCGCACGGGTAGCAGCCGTGCGGGCACATGTCGGGGTGGTGGTTCCCGTCGGGCCCGAGTCGTCGCCCGGTGAGGCTTTGTTCGAGCAGGCAGTCCCCGATCATCGAGGAGAGGGTTTCGACGGCAGACACGTCGACGAATTGCCCTGCGCCGTTGAGCTCGCGATGCAGCAGCGCCACCATGGCAGCGTAGGCGGCCGCCGCGCCGACGGTGGAATCCCCGTAGCGCATGCTGGTTCCGAGCGGGGGCCCACCGGGATAGCCGACCAGCGGCGCAAGTCCGGCGAGCGCGGCGAAGCAGGGCGCATAGCCGGTCTGATGCCCTAACGGTCCGTCGTTGCCCCACATTTTGATCGATACCGAGATGATGTCGGGTTTGATCTCGGTGAGCTGCCGATACCCGAGGCCTTGGCGTTCCATCGCCCCCGGCCGCAGGTTGTTGATGACGATATCGCTGCGGGCGATCAGGTCCCGCAGTTGCGCCATGCCCTTGGCGGACTTGATGTCGATGTCCACGCTCAAGATCTCGGGGTTGATGCTCAGAAAGAACGGCGCGTGGTTGACGTCGGTGCCGCCGTAGGCGCGCATCTCCTCGGGCATCGCCGCAGTTTCGACCTTGATTACCTCGGCGCCCAACAGCGCCAGCAGCTTGCCGGCATACGGGCCGGCCCAGACCTTGGTGAGCTCGACGACGCGCACGCCCTCCAAGGGTCCCCCACGCGGTGTCTTCGGCGGCTTCAGCTGCGCCGCCCTCGTTGCCGGTGGCGCGTGCGGGGCATCGAGGCGGTCCAGGACCGAGGCGGTGTGCTGACCGAGAGCCGGTGCCGCAGAGCGGATTTCCGCCGGGGAAGCGCTGAACAGGTACGGCACCGTGGGGTATGCCGCATCGCCCACCACGGGGTGGCTGACGTCGGAAAAGAACCCGCGGTGGAGGTACTGGGGTGAGCGGTGCAGGTCGGCGGCCTCGTTGACCGGCACCAGCGGCACGCCCAGGCGCTGGGCCTCGTCGGCCGCGGTCTCCTTGGACAGATCGCGGACCCATGCCGCAAAACCCCGCTGGAACGCCGCGACCTTGGCCGGGGTGACGGAGAACTCCAGCCAGTCGTCGTCGAAGTCGTCGAGCCAACCGGGGTGGCCCATCAGCTGTTTGACGCCGAGCCAGTGGGCGCGGCTGGTCATGTACAGATAGACGAAGCCGTCGGCGCACGCGAAGAACGACGCCGGGCCCTGCTGGTCGTAGTCGTCGCGGGCGCCGAGGGCGGGGACTTCGCCGGTGACAAGGCGTCCCAGAATGCAGTCGGCGCGCGAGACCAGGACGGCGTGCTGGGAGACGTCGATGCCCTCGCCCCGGCCGGAGTGCAGGCGCCCGAACAACGCCGCCGCGATGCACAGGGCCGCCTCCAGCCCCGCCTCGTAGTCGGCCAGGAACCGGCCGGGCCCCCGCAGCGGCGGCCTGGTCGGGTCCGGATGACTGGGGGTGTGATAGCCCCAACCGCTGGCGTGGAACACGTTGATGCTCTTGGCATTCGCGTACTCGGCGGAAGCATTCCCGCCGAACGGTGTGATCGAGCAGAACACCACGCTCGGGTGCCGCTGCGCCCAATCCGTGGCGCCGTCGTCGATGACCGCGTCGGCGGTGTCGATGAGCTGTCGCAGCCGTTCGGCATCCACAACCACCGATTGCTTGTTCGTGTTGAGGTACGCGAACAGGCCGCTGCCCTCGCACCCGTCGGCGAGGCGGGGCGCCATGGCCCGGGTGGGGCTGCCGCGCCCCGGCGCCTCGACCTTGATCACCTCGGCGCCGAAGTCGGCCAGCAGCTTTCCGCAGTACTCCCCCGCGACCGATCCCGCCAACTCGATGACCCTGAAGGCCGTCAGCGCCGACATGCGCGCCCTCGCAATGCGGTCAGGGCTTCGCGCGCCCGGAGCGGCTCAGCCGCCACTCCGGCGGGAAGTTCATGTCGTTGTCCTTGACCACGTTGTTGAGGCCCTTCTCGAAGGTGCCCGCGGTCAGGTCGACCTCCTGCGCATCATTGGCGATCATCGGCAGCATGCCCTCGACCATGCCGGTCAGCAGGCTGCCGAAGTACTCACCCTTGTGCTGCTTGTAGAGCTCGAGGAAGGTCTTCTGGACGGCGACGGTGTCGGTCGGGCGGGCCTTCGAGCACGCCAGCGCGTACTTGAGGGTCTCGTCTTCCAGCTTGTCGCGGGGCACCACGCTGTTGACGAAGCCGCAGTCGTACATCTCCTTGGCACTGAACGGCCTTCCGGTGAACAGCATTTCGGAGAACTTGCGCAGGCCCATCGTCTCGGCCCACCACCACAGCCGGGGTCCCCAGCCCACGTACCGGAACGCCGGGTGGCCGAAGAGGGCGTCGTCGGAGGAGATCACCAGGTCGGCGTCGCCGGCCTGGTAGAAATGCCACCCGTAGCAATAGCCCTTGGCCTCGATGATGCTGATCTTCCGAAGTTCTTGCAGCGGACGGTTTCCCGCCTTGGCCTTGGCGTAGAAATCGGTGACGGTGGAAAGGTAGCGGTAGGAGCCGCCCGGCGGGTACTTGACGTCGTCATCGTTGATCGCGAGCTCGTGCAACAGCGGCATGCCCGGGTTCTCCAGCATCCCACGCTGCTCGGGCAGGTCCCCGCCGCTGCCGAAATCCTCACCCTCGCCGCGGATCACGACGACCTTGACGTCGTCATCGACGTTGCACTTGTGGATCAGGTCGGCGTAGTTCTGCCGCATCCCCAGCGTGGTGGAGTTCTGCGCGTCGGGACGGTCGAAGGTGATGTAGGCGATGCGGTTCTTCTTGTCCTTCTCGAACTTGATGTACTGCTCGGCTTCCTTCTTCATTTCTTCGTAGTCGTATTCGGGCATAGTCTTCTTCCTTCAGTTGAATTTGTGTTAACGCCTACTTGAGCAAAGCGCCCGCGTCGACGGGTAGCGAAACGCCTGTGATGTAACGAGATTCGTCAGAGGCGAGGAACAGGACGGCATTGCTGATGTCGACCGCTTCCACCCACGGTACCGGCAACATGTGCATCATTTGTGAGAACGGCGCGAAATCGTCCGGCCCGGGATTTTCCAGGTCGGGCCGGAACAACCGGAACGTCACCTCGTTGATCGTCATCGGGGTGTTGACCTGGCTCGGGTGTACCGAGTTGACCCGAATACTGTGCTCGCCCAGCTCGACGGCGAAGGCCCGCATCAACCCCATAACCCCGTGCTTTGCGGCGATGTAGTGGCCGGTGTGGGCCATGGCCTTATGCGATCCGACAGAGCCGGTCAACACGATGGAACCGCCGCGTCCACCCGCGATGAGGTGTGGCACACCGGCTTTGACGGTATGCCAGACGCCGGAGAGGTTCACGTCGATCATGTCCCGCCAGATGTTCTCGCGGATCTTGTGCAGCTTGTTGCCGAAGGTTCCGATGCCGGCGTTGGCGACGATGATGTCGAGTCGGCCGAGCTGCTCCACCCCGCTGTCCACGGCGGCCTTCAGCGCGTCGTAGTCGCGGACGTCGACTTGTGCGGTCACGATGCGGCGGTCGAGAGCCTTGACCAGATCGGCGGTTTCGTCGAGGTCTTCCGGTGTCGAGTGGGGATACGCCAGGTTCTCGATCGGCCCGCAGACGTCGATGGCGATGATGTCGGCGCCCTCTTGCGCCAGGCGCACGGCGTGGCTGCGGCCCTGACCGCGGGCAGCGCCGCTGATGAAAGCTACCTTCCCTTCGACCCGCCCATTCACCCGACTTGTCATCGCGACACCAGCGCCGGCATGCACTCCCAGCCCCGCACCGTGGAGGTCGGGCTGAGGGTGGCTTTGCTCAGATCGACCTCCCAATCGGGGAACCGCTTGAGAATCTCCTCCAGGGCGACGCGGCCCTCCAGGCGCGCCAGCGCCGAGCCCAGGCAGAAGTGCGTGCCCATGCTGAAGGTGAGGTGCGGACGGACCGAACGGTGGATGTTGAATTCGCCCGCGTCGGGCCCGAATTGGGCCTCATCGCGGCATGCCGATCCGATGAGCATCATCATCACGCTGCCTTCGGGCACCGTTTGGTCGTGCACGGTGACGTCGCGGGTCACATACCGGGACACGTGCGGGGCCGGCGGCTCGTAACGCAGCAGCTCTTCGATGGCCTGCGGGATGAGTGCGGGGTTCGCGACGAGATCGCGGCGCTGGTCGGGGTGCTCGGCGAGAACCTTTCCGGACCAACCGATCAGCCGTGTGGTCGTTTCGTTGCCCGCGCCGGCGACGACATTGAGGTAGACGAGAATTTCTTCGCGGGACAGCCGCCGGGTCGTGCCGGTCTCGTCGACGAACTCGACGTTGAGGAGTTCGGTCATGATGTCGTCGGACGGATGCTCGGCGCGCCAGTCGATGTACGCCTCGAACTGCTCGCCCACGGACAGGCCGTGCTGGGCCGCGTCCATGGGCTTGCCGGCCTCCGTGCGCAGCTGCGCGTTGCCCCGGTCGCGGATGTACTCCTGGTCGTTTTCGGGGATGCCGAGCAGCATGCTGATGACCTTCATCGGCATTTGCGCGCCCAGGTCGGTGACGAAGTCGAAGTGTCCCGAGCCCACCAGCGGATCGAGGAGCGCAGCGCAGAAATCGCGGATCATCGGCTCGAGCGCGGCGATCCTGCGTGGGGTGAACATCCGCGAGAGCAGTTTGCGGTGCACGTCGTGAATCGGCGGGTCTTCGAAGATCAACATGCCCGACGGGATCTCGAGGTTGGCCTTGATCAGCTCCAGGATCGCGCCGCGCGCCGAGCTGTACGTCTCGTGATCGACGAGCGCCTTGCTGACGTCGGCGTAGCGGCTCACCGCGTAGAAGTCGAATTCGGCGTTGTAGTAAAGCGGCGCCTCTTCGCGCAACCGCGCGAACATCGGATACGGGTCGGCGATCAGCCCGACGTCGTATGGATCGAAACGAACATGGCTGTCGGTGCTCGCCGTCACGAAACCCCTCCTACCGCCGCAGTTTTGGATACCCGCATTACCGTCCCCAGGGCTCGCGCTGCCAGCGTGGCAGCGCTGGATTCGGTCCGGGGCAATTTACACACTCCGCTTAATTGCGTCGCTCTGGCATGTGCACAATTTCGGCTGAAAACGGCGCATGAACGTGGGCTCACTCTATTCTCGTAGAGAACCATACTGCGGGTGCCGTGGCAAGGCCCAGACGCCCGCGCGCCATATCCGGCCGGGGCGCTCATCGGGATCCCGCCGCCCCGCCGCGCAGCACCCGCAGACCGCCCGCCTGGGTGAGCCGGCCCTTGTCCGAACTCCTCAAGATCCCGGCCGCGATCGCCGACAAGACGCCGTCGAGCTGTTCGGCGCTGTCGACGATCCGGTCACCATGGGCAAACCGCTGCAGCAGGCCGTTGATGAACGTCAGCGTGACGTTGCTCAGATCCTCGACGACGGCCGGATCCAGGTCCGCGCCGTGCGGCATGAGCTGCACGAGGATCTCCCGGTGCAGCTTGGTGAACTCGTCGGTGGCCTGCTGCAGGATCGCGGCGAGCGCGGGGTCGCGGGTGGCCTGCATGGTCAGCTCGTATCGAGCCCTGGTCCGGTACAGCTGCGGGTCGCTGCCGGCCTGGATGACGACCTGCGACAACCTCGAGGGTGTGGCAGCCTCATCGTCGGCGTCGGAGCTGTCCGCGATCGCTTGCAGTTCGGCGAGGTCGAGCTCGGCCGAGCGCTCCGCGACGGCCCGCAGCAGCGCCGACCGGGTGCGGAAATAGAAGGACGTGGTGCCGTCCGGTACGCCCGCCTTGCGGTCCACCTTCAAATGGCTCAGTCCTTTGGCCCCGTCATCGGCCAACAACCGAATCGCCGCATCGCATAGATCGCGGCGGCGCTCGGCGGGATTAGGCTTTCGTCGTTTGTCCATTGCTATTCAGGATGGAGACCCTACTCTATATTCGTAGTGTCAGTAAAGGATGGCTTCCGCGGAGCGCGTCGACGCATCGGCGGCGGCCCGGTAGGCGCGTCCCGGCGGGCTCGCACCACGCGTCGCCAAAGAAACTGCGGTGCAAGAGTTCCGAGGTTCCGACGAATACCTGGGTAGAGTGTGTTTCGATGAGCCCCCGTCGAGTTCGCGTGTGCAATGCCGTTGCCTGGCTTGGGTCCATCGGTCTACTTGCCGCGTTGACCAGCGGCTGCCACCAGGCACACCCGCCCGCGCCGCCCAGCACGGCGACCAAGGCGCCCACCACTTCCGCCCCGCCGCCCGCGCCGCCGCCGATCGTGAAGATTGCGCCGCTGCCCGTTCGGCCGGTGACGAAGTCACATCCGACAACGCCCGCCACGAAGTGCCCGGACATGGGTCCGGACGTTCCGGTCGCCCCGACCGACGTCCTCAACACCTGCGACACAGGCCGGGCCAACGTGTACACGCTGGGTCCGGAAGCCCTGCAGCTCGGGCTGATACACGTGGAACCGCCCAAGGCCCTGACGGCGGATTTTTACGAGGTGACCCTGGTGCTCGACCCGCCGTCGACGGCGGCCTGGGCGTCGTTCACCGCCGCGCATCTGAAAGACCACGTGGCCTTCATCCGGGACAACCTGGTGCTGGAAGCGCCGATCATCGAGGAACAGGTCACCTCCGGGCGGATCGTGTTCACCACCCAAACGGCCGACGGGGCAACACAATTGGCCCAGCTGGCGGGTCGCCCCGCGTGACCGCGACGGGGCGTTTCGATCGCCTCGCCCTCGGCATGCTCAGCGTATTCGGTCTTCCTCCAATCGAATTCGTGGATCTGGCAGCGCAGCTCGGCTGCCGTCACATCTCGGTCGCCGTTCAGGGGATGCCGCTGGTGCCGCTGGGCTACCCGCCCTTCTCGCTGAAGGACGACGCGCTCAGGAAGGATCTGCTCGCCGCGATGGATGATCGCGGCGTCACCATTTCGCTCGGCGACGGATTCCTCGTGCTGCCCGGGGCCGACGTGGACGCGCTGCAACCCGACCTCGACGTGCTGGCCGCGCTCGGCGTCCCCCGGATCAACGCGGTGAGCCTCGAGCCGGACCTTGCGCGCACCCTTGACCAGTTCGCGGCGCTGACCGAGTTTGCCGCCCAGCGCGGCATCGGTACCGTCGTCGAACCGGTGCCCGGCCTGACCATCGGCGACCTGGCGGCCGGCCTGGCCGCCACGGAGTACGTCGGGCGAAGCGAATTCCGGCTGCTGATCGACACGATGCACCTGGTGCGCTCCGGCGCCGGGGCCGCCGAACTGGCCGCCGTCGATCCCGAGCGCATCGGCTATGCCCAACTCAACGACACGACGCTGCGGCCGCGCATCGACAACACCTACATGGAGGAGGCCATGTTCGAGCGCATGGTCCCCGGCGAGGGGGAACTGCCGCTGCGCGACATCTTGTCGGCGCTTCCCGGTGACACAGTCATCGAGATCGAAGTCCCTCGAAGGTCGTTGGCGCTGGCTGGGGCGAGCCCGATCGAGCGCCTGCGCCCCTGCGTCGAGGCGGCGCGCCGGCTCCTGGCCGACGTTCCGGCCGGATAACCCAGCGCAACGCGCACAACGCACGGACAACCCTGTCGCCGGAGCGTTCCGCAGTTTAGAGTCGGCGTATGGGGCAGGTAACGGACCGCTGGCGGGCCGCTCGGGTGGCATCGGCGCTATATAACACGGCGGCGATGAATGACGGTATCGCTGCGGTGGGCGCAAAAGCGTTGTGGGGATTGGCGTTACCCGATCTGTTGGCGGTGGTTGAGCGCGTCGCTGATGCTCCCCCCGGCGCCCATGTACTTGACATCCCGTGCGGTGGGGGCTTTGCCTTCCGCGGCTTGCGCCCCGGCCAGGACTGCCACTACGTGGCCGCTGACATTTCCCCGGACATGCTCGGGCGCGCGCGCAGCCGGGCAGCTCAGTTGGGCGTGGCGGCCCTGATGGAGTTCACCGAAGCTGATGTCACGGATTTGCCCTTCCAGGACAACACCTTTGACCTGATCTTGACCTTCAACGGTCTGCATTGTCTTCCGGACCCGCACGCCGCGGTCGTCGAGCTTGCCCGCGTGATGAAGCCGGGTGGAGTTCTTCGCGGCAGCACGTGTGTGCGCGGCCGCGGCTGGCGCCAAGATCGTTTTGTGACGGCGCTGCAGGCGGCCGGCTTTTTTGGGAATACGCCCCAGGCCGGTGACGTGGAGCGCTGGCTCAGGGATGCGGGACTCGACGTCGTGGCCGCACGCCACAGCGGTTCAGTCGAGTTGTTCGAGGCCGTCCGACCCAGCCCCGCCGCCACCTAGAGCTCGGTGTCGAAGACGGACACCGGGTCGAGGATCACGCCGGTTTCCTCGACGTAGCGATCCCACAGCGCCACCAGCTCGGCGAGCTTGTCGGGATGCGACGTGGCCAGGTCGTCGACCTCGCCGGGGTCGGACGCCAAATCGTAGAGCTGCCAACGGCCCGGGCCGTACGGCGCGGGCAGGTGCAACGCCTTCCAGTCGCCCTGCCGGATGGCGCGTCGGCCGAACAGCTCCCAACCGGTACCGGTGTCTGCGTCGTGCACGCTCTCCGCGTCGCCGTTCAGATACTCCACCAGGGAACGGCCGCGCATGGGCGCCACCTCGCGACCGCGGTAGGACGTGCCCGGATGTGCCGCGCCGGCCAGCTCCAGCACGGTGGGCGCTATGTCCATGACGGTGCTGAACGCCGTGCCGATCTGCTGTTGCCGGGCGAAGCCCGGCCACGTCATGAAGCCCGTCACCCGGATGCCGCCCTGGGTGGTGAACGCCTTGTGCAGCCGCGACGGCGCGGTCGCGGCTTGCGCCCAGCGCGGCCCGTACCAGATGAAGGAGGTGGGCCGGCCGAGGTTGTCGAGGCTGTTGTCGCAATGCTTTTCGATCTGCGCGGCGATCTCGGCGCCCCGCAGCGGCATCGCCTCCACGATCGCGCCCTCGGCGCCGTTGTCGGACAGGAAGATGACCACGGTGTCGTCGAGTTCGCCGCTGGCCGACAGGTAGTCGATCACCCGGCCGACGTTGTGGTCCATCCGGTCCACCATCCCGGCGTAGACCTCCATGCTGCGGGCCGAGCGCGCGCGCTCCTCGTCGGTCATGTCGGCCCACTCCGGCGCCCCGTCGGCCACCACCGGGTGCGCGGTGACGTCGGGTGGGCACAGGCCGAGCCGCTTGAGGGCGGCCAACCGCTCCTCGCGCAGCGCGTCCGGTCCCTCGTCGTAGCGGCCGCGGTATTTGGCGACGGATTCGTCGGGCGCCTGCAGGGGCCAGTGCGGCGCCTGGAACGGCAGGTAGGCGAAGAAGGGGCGGTCGTCGTCGGGCGCGCGCTCGCCCAGGTACCGCAGCAAGGTGTCGGTGTAGGAGTCCGACGAGTAGAAGTCGTCGTCGACGGTGACGAATTGGTCGTCCTCGGTGTAAAGCGTTGGCACGGGCGAAAACCCGCGCGCCCCCGCACCCCCGTAGTGGCTGGCGCCGGCGGGCAGCAGCGCGAACGAACGCTCGAAACCACGCGCCCACGGCGACCTCTCGATGGTGGCGCCCAGGTGCCATTTGCCCGACATCAGCGTCAAATATCCGGCGTCGCGCAGGAGTTCGGGCAACGCCGCCACCCGGTCGTTCAGGTAGCCCTCGTAGCCGGGCGCGCCGCGGAACTCCGGGGACGCGACCTCGAGCATGGTGCCGATGCCGGCGATGTGATGGTCGGTTCCGGTCAACAGCATCGCCCGGGTCGGCGAGCAGGCCGGCGCCGAATGGAAATCGGTGAGCCGGATCCCGGCGTAGGCCAGCCGATCGAGGTTGGGGGTTTCGATCTCGCCGCCAAATGCACCGAGGTCGGAAAACCCGAGGTCGTCTGCAACGATCACGAGGAAGTTGGGGCGCTTCACGCTCAAGCATCCTGCCAGGTCGACGGGCGGGGTGGAATGCTGGCGCACCTGTCGCACCGCCGATATCCGCCGATATTGTCGAGGCATGGAGACGTTGGCGCAGTTCGGGATGTCCATTCCGCTGGTTGCGGCCCCCATGTCGGGGGGACCGACCACGCCGGCCATGGTGTCGGCCGCCGCCCGTGCGGGCGCCCTGGGCATGCTGGCCGCCGGCTACAAAACCGTGGAGGCCCTCGAAGCCGAGATCAAAGCCGTTCGCGCCGAAGGGATCCCATTCGGGGTCAACGTGTTCGCCCCGAACCCCGTGCCGGTCGACTTGCAGCGCTACCGGTCCTACGCCTCGATCATTCAGGCCGAGGCCGACCAGTTCGGCCTGACGCTGCCGGCCGAGCCGATCGAGGACAACGACAGATTCGACGAGAAGATCGAATTACTGCTCGACGACCCGGTTCCGATGGTGTCCTTCACGTTCGGAATCCCACCGCGCGACGTGATCGCGGCGTTGCAACGGGCCAAGAGCGTGGTGGTCCAGACGGTCACCACGGCCGAGGAGGCGGCGCAGGCGCGCGATGCCGGGGTCGACATGCTCGCCGTGCAGGCGGCGGACGCCGGCGGGCATTCGGGCACCCTGTCGCCGTTGCGACCTGTGGCGCCCGTCGGGATTGTCGACCTCGTCAGGCAGGTCGTGGCGACGGTTCCCCTGCCGGTGCTGGCCACCGGCGGGATTGCCACGCCTGCCGCGGTGGCCGAGGTGATCCGGGCGGGGGCGGCCGCGGCCGCCGTCGGGACCGTGCTGCTGCGCGCCACCGAAAGCGGCGCGTCGGCCACTCATCAGGCGGCACTGGCCGATCCCGCGTACACCGAGACGGTGCTGACCCGGGCCTTCACCGGCCGCCCGGCCCGGGGCCTGCGCAACGCGTTCATCGACGCCCACGAAGCCGAGGCGCCAATGGGTTATCCCGCCATCCACCACCTGACCAGCCCGCTGCGCAAGGCGGCCGCGGCGGCGGGGAGGCCGGACTACGTACACCTGTGGGCGGGCACCGGCTTTCGGCACGCCACCGCCGAACCCGCGACCGACATTCTGCGCCGGCTGGCATCCGACCTGTGACAGTTCAGTATGCGAAGCGGTTGAGGACGTCGTAGCCGCGCCCGCCGCTCACCCACGTGACGTGATAGAGCAACCGCACCATGCTCGACGGGATGTGCTCGTAGCCGGCCAGCGCGGGCGTCTGCTCTAGGAACCGCAGCCGGGGATGCCAGGCCGCCATCCTGCGCGCATCCCGAATGCCCCAGGTGATGATGCCCCTGGTGAAGACCTTGGACAGCAGCGGCGCCAGGGCCGAGAGCGTATCGAAATGCATTTCGCCACCGGGGAATCGGTCGATCAGACGCTGCAGCAGGCGACGGACTTCCTCTTCGTGCAGATACATCAGCAGGCCCTCGGCCACCACCAGGGTGGGACGCCCGGTGGGGACTTCGTCCAGCCACTGCAGTTCGGTCACCGACGAGCCGACCATCCGGTAGCGCTCGGTATCGTCGTAGAGCTGCCGCCGCAGCCCGATGACGCTGGGCTGATCGACGTCGAACCACGAGACCCCCGGCGGTACGTCGAGCCGGAAGGCTCGACCGTCAAGACCGCAACCCAGGTGCAGGACAACGGCTTCGGGATGACGGGCGAGGAAATCGGCGCTCCAGTCGTCGAATTTCCTGGCGCGCAAGGCGACCAGGTACTGGTTCGAGGCGGGCAACGTGCTCCGCCGCATGCGCTGGAAGTCGTAGCTGATCCGGTCCACCGCGTCCGCGGCTACCCTGTCCCCCAAAACCGGCTGCTTCGAACGACTTTCACACGCGCGCAGATACAACGTGACGAGGTTCGTCCATTCCACCGAGCCCCAGGCGACGGAGGTGAAGTCGACTTTGTCCGTTGCGGTCATCGCTGCTTCCTTTTCGCGCGGTATTCCGTCCACATTTCCATGAGCTGGTCGCGGTAGGCCTGCGTGCAGAACTCGCAGAAATCGCGGAAGTCCTCGACACGTTGCCGTTGTTCGGCGCGGTCGTCTCCCAGCACGGACAGCGCGAATTCGGCGGGTTCGATCCCCCGCCGCATCAGCGACAACTGGGTTTCCAGCACGCTGGTGAACCCGCCCGGCGTGACCCGGTAGAGGTGCTGGCGATTCGGGCTCGGCAACCGCTCCACCATGCCGCCCTCCAGCAGTTGGCGGGCAACGGTGCTGACCGACGCCTTGCTCACGGATAACGCGGCGGCCAGCGCGGTCAGCGACTGCTGCGGCGGATCGCAGATCAACAGCCACCCGTAGAGCCGGCCCATGGTGCGGGTTGCCCCCAGCAGCTCGAAGAACAGCCCGAGGCGGTCGACGAACTCGGCCTCTTCCGGCGACATGCGACTCCATCAGATCGTTCAGTACATACTAAACGTAACGTACACCAAGCGGCCCGCGCACGGAACCCCGCCGGGAACTCAGGGTTCGGACCGATACGGTCCGAGT
The DNA here is from genome assembly GCF_976985695.1 of Mycobacterium sp. NTMscope_MAC_269. NCBI lineage: Bacteria > Bacillati > Actinomycetota > Actinomycetes > Mycobacteriales > Mycobacteriaceae > Mycobacterium > Mycobacterium sp. NTMscope_MAC_269. Next base: position 1,608,749 of record NZ_OZ335668.1, on the reverse strand, counting down.
CAGAACGCCTCGGGATCCTGCTGCACCGCGACCGGCACCGGGTGCCGATACAAGCGGGATGCGTTCTCCCAGGTGAATTTACGGATGACGTCGGGCGGCAGGTCGCCGATCTGTTCGTGGATGGTTTGTTGGGTGTGCGGCCACGTCGAGTCGCAGTGCGGGTAGTCGGCCTCCAGCATGATGTTCTCGACACCGATCCGGTCGCGCTGCACGAACGACGACTTGTCCTCGACCGCGCAGAACCAGAAATTGCGGGTCAACACCTCCGCGGGGGTCAGTCGCTCACCGAGCGCTTGCCAGGTGCCATACATCGCGTGATAGCTGAGCATGTGGTCGAGCCGGTCGAGCAGCCCTGCCACCCAACCGATTCCGCCCTCGGACAGACAGATCTTGAGATCGGGGAACCTGCTGGGCAGTCCCGAGTACAACCAGTCGACGGCCGCGGAGATGGCATAGGCGAAGAACAGCACGCCTTGCACGTCGGGGGGTGCGTCCGCGGTGGTGGACGGCGACGAGCCGGACGAACCGATGTGCAGGTTCACCACCGTGCCGGTCTCGGCGCACGCGGCCATCATCGGATCCCAGTGGTCGGTGTGGATGCTCGGCAGGCCGAGCATCGCCGGGTTCTCGCTGAACGTCACGGCGTGGAAGCCGCGCTCGGCGTTCTCGTAGATCATCGCCGCGCCGAGCTCGGGATCGAGCAGCCAGGGCAATTGGCATCCGATGATGCGGTCGGGGTACGAGCCCGCCCAGACCTCGAAATGCCAGTCGTTCCACGCCCGGACGGAGGCCAGCGCCAGGTCGCGATCGGCGGTTACCTGCTGTAGCCGCTGTCCGGCGAAGCCCGGCAGAAACGAGGGGAAGTTGAGCGAGGCGTAGATCCCGTTGAGGTCCATGTCCTTGACGCGCTCGTGGATATCCCATGCGCCCCTGCGCATCTCGTCGAACCGGACGGGCTCGAAGCCGTACTCCGCCACCGGCCGCCCGACCACGGCGTTGAAGCCGACGTTGGGCAGCTCTCGGCCGTCGTACACCCAGGTTTGTCCCCCGGTGTCGGTGTCGACGACCTTGGGCGCGCGGTCGGCGAATTTTCGGGGCAGGCGGCCGGTGAACGTGTCCGGGGGTTCGACGATGTGGTCGTCGACCGAGATCACGGTATAGCGGCGTTGCGCCTTGGGTGGGTCGGGCAACAAGGTGACCGAACGCTCGGCGCCGGTCTTCGCCGTGGTGAACGCCAAGTCGGTGGCCAGTTCGTCGATCGATTTCACGCGTCACTCCCGTGAGGTGGCCCGAGGGCGTTAGGTGAGCACATCGGGATCGGCCTTGATCGTCATGCGTGCCGCGCCGGCCCAGTACACGTCGGCGGCCCGTTCGATCAGCGAGCGTTGCATGCCGGCCATGTCCGACCACTGCATGGCCACCGGCTCCTTGCCGGTGAGCATGACGTCGTAGGCCAGCTTGCAGACTCGTTCGATCGAGGCCGCGCGATACACGGCTTCGGACAGGTTGCGGCCGGTCGCGATGACGCCGTGGTTGGCCAGAATGGTCAGGTTGGCCCCACCGATGCGGGCCGCGAGATCCGCGGCCCGTGTGGGGCTGTCGATTTCGCCGTCGTAGGTCTCGACCAGGCACAGGTCGTCGAGAAACAGCGCTCCGGTTTGGTGCACCAATTCCGGCAGCCTGCCCAGCGCGGCGAGCACGCACACGTAATACGGGTGGTTGTGGATGACCACGCGGGCGTCGTCGCGGACGCGGTGCAGTTCGGTGTGGATGTGGATGGCCGGGGTGACGTCCCAGCGACCGTTGACCACGCGCGCATCGACATCCACCACGCAGATGTCGGAGGCGGTGATCTCCTGCCACCACAGACCCCAGGGATTGACGAACATGTCCGTCTGGCCGTCGAGCTGCCAGGTGATGTGTCCGGCCATGTTCTCGGCGAACCCGATCCCGGCGAGGTGACGGAACGCGACGGCAAGCGCCTGCTCGTAAGAGAGCTCGACGCCGATCGGCGGAACCACCGACGGCGCCCAGACTTCCAGCCCGCCGCGGCGTGCGTCAGGTGCGTTCATGACCAGCCTCCATCCTGGCTCCAATATCCTCGCGAAGTCGGCCTTTGGCTATCTTTCCGCCCGACGACCGGGGCAATTCGTCGAGAATGATGAGCCGTTCGGGCAGCAATTCCTTGGAAACGCCCAGCGCCAGCAGGTGTTCGACGAGCTCGGGGAGATCGAGGCCGGCGCCGTCGGTGAGTTCGGCGTAGAGGCAGACCTTTTCGCCGAACACCGGATCGGGCATGGCGACCGCCGCCGCCACCGCGATGGCCGGATGGGTGGTGACGGCGTCTTCGACCTGGCTCGCGCTGATGTTCTTTCCGCCACGCACGATGAAATCGGAGGTGCGCCCGGTGACCCGCAGATAGCCGTCGGCGTCGATTTCGCAGATGTCGCCCATGCGCATCCACCCGTCGCGGGTGAACAGCTTGTCGTGGTCGGCGCCGCCGAGGTAACCGAGGCTGGTCGCCGGGCCCCGGCACGCGGGCTGGCCCCGCCCGGTACCGGTGACGTCGCGGTCCCCGTCGAAGAGCCGGACCGACATCTCCGGGATGATGCGGCCCCCGGTGCGGAGCCTGCGTTCGCGCGGGTCGTCGACGGTGGTCGCGCTGAGCATCCCCGTTTCGTTCGAGCCGAAGAACTGCAGGATCGTGGCGCCGGTGAGTTCCTCGAATTCGGCCGCCGGCCGATACGGCAACGCCTCCCCGCCGGTGTAGACGACGCGCAGCGAGCTCAGGTCGTGTTCGCGACTGGCCGGGTCCGCCATCAACATCGTCAATTGCGTGCTGACACAACATAATACGCTGACCTTGTGTCGGGCGATCGCCTCGCACGTGGCCTTGGTGGCGAACCGGTCCAAGAGCACCGCGGTGGCGCCGAGGTAGATCGGGGTGGTGTGACTGGTCCACAGCCCGAACCCGAACGGCGTGGGTATCACCGGCAGGAATACGTCGTCCGGCGTCAGCAGCCCGTTGGCGACGGCCTTCTGATGAAAGAAATACCAACGGTTCTGGGTGTGCACGACGCACTTGGGCAGCCCGGTGGTCCCGGAGGTGGAATTGATCAGGAAAACGTCGTCGGGACCGAGCCGGGACGCGGCCGCGAGCGCCCTGGGTTCGGCGTCGACGTCGAGGCGAAGGTTCCCGCTCAGCAGCAGCGCGGGCACCCCGAGTCCGTCGGCGACGCCCGCCGCGGCCTCGCGGTGGGTTTCGTCGCTGATCAGGGCCTTCGGCTGGGCGGTGCGCAGGATCGCGGTCGCCTCGCGGGTGCCGGCCCGCGCGCCGACGCCGACGACCACCGCCCCGCAACGTTCGATCGCGACGAACAGGGCGTGGATGGCGGCGGAGTCACCGTGCCATACCGCGACCCGATCCCCGCGGGCCACGCCGACACCGGCCAGGGTCTGGGCCAAACGCGTTGCGGCGGCGTCGAATTCGCGCCATGTCAGCGATACTCTGGCATGGTCGACGTAGGCGGGACGGTCCGGCGTCTGTGCGGCGTTGCTACACACCGCGTCCGACAGCGTCGTATCGGACCACCAGCCCGCGGCGCGAAACCGGGCCGGGTCCTGCTCGGAGAATGCCGGCGACGACTCGATATCCAGCCCGTCGGCGCTCATTCGATCAATGATAGGAAAGCGACGCGCGCCGTGGTCGCACTCCCGTCGAGAATCAGCAGGCTAGGGATTCCCCGGCGCGGGAGTGGAGCGTTGCGTTTTGGCGGGAACATTCGGAGGGCGGGGATGCGACTTGTGGCAATTGCGCAGGCACCCGCAATTGAGGCCGATGATGCATCCGTCTCCGCCGGTGGGTTGCACGGGCAGTGCGCCCACCGAGCCGCTATGCGACACGGATACGGGGGTCATGGACAAAGCGGTTGAGGTCGTGGGTCCCGTCGTGCCGCCAGGCGAGGAACCCAGCGCGAAGACAAACGCGGCTACCCCCACGCAGAACGCGGCTGCTGTCCTTTCGCTATAGCTCCCCACATGGCGCGAGTTTAGTTAGTCCCGCTGGAATCAACAGGACCCGCGCGGGCCCGGTAGGACACTGCCAGGAGTCACAAAGAAACCTTTAAGGCCCATCGCCGGGCAACTGATTCGTTGTCCGAGGCGCTATTTCCCGCGCTCGCGTCCGCCGCCGCGCCATCGCCGTCCGGAGGGCATAGATTCCGGCGCTGACCGTGAACATCGCCGCGGTCAACAGCAGCCACCGAGCCAGGAATGGGTCCTGGGTCTGGCCGGTCGCCGCCCGGTAAGTGGCGCCGCCCTGTTCGATGATGCCGGGAAGGAACACCAACAGGGTCAGGCCCGCGCCCAGCGCGGGCACCCGGAGGTGATTGAGGACGGGAACATGGGGAGCAGCGCGCCACGGCCGGCGGGACAGTAGCCTGTCGAGGCACGCGTAGACCGGGAACAGCACCAGGTCGTGGGCGACGACGGCCGCGGCGAACCACACGACGATCGACTGCCACCACACCCCGGCGTTCCACAACGTGGCGGGTTTCACGGTGGCGACCACGTAGCCAAGCAGCGCGAATCCGGCGATCATCGTCAGCAGGTGCAGCGGGCGGGATCCATAGAGCCGAGCGAACGCGTTACGCACGTGCGGCCGTCCGGAAGTCAACGGCGGCCACCCATTTCGTGTTGTGGACGCCCGGCAGCGCGGGCACGATGATGCGCGCGGGGAAGCCGTGATCCGGCGACAGATCGCTGCCGTTCACGCGCAGTGCCAGCAGCGCGTCCGGGTGCATCACCTGGCTGCCCTGCAGGGTGGCGCCGGCGAAGGCACCGGCGCGTTCCAACGACGACACCCGCGCCGAGTCCGGTGCGGCCACACCGGCCAGCCGCGCCAGGTCCGCCAGCCGCACCCCGCTCCAGGATTGGGTGGTCGACCAGCCCTCCACGCAGGCGATCGGCAGCACGGCCGTGTGTTGCGGCATCGCGAGCAGCGCGGCGCGGTCCACGGACACCGGCCGGGGCCCGCCGCTCAGCGTCAGCCGCCATCGGTCGGCGGTGTCCTCGGGCGAAATGCCTGCGGCCTTCGCGGTCCGGTTGACCTGGAAGTCGGTGGGCCCCTTCCCGCGGCCGCGCCCGCGCGGCAGGAGTAAAGCGGCCGGCCGGGTGTAGCCGCCGACGGTTTGACCCGCGGTGATGATCGCGAGAAACAACGCACCGCCGCCCACCAGCGCTAGCGCGCCGCGCCGGCTCATCGTCGCGGGGCCGGGGTCGGCGGCCACCAGCCCGTCGGGCTGCCAGGGCTGCGGCTTGGTGTCCGCGCGGGCGGTGCCCAGCACGTCGCGCAGGGACATCGAGCGCAGGCCCGACCACATGCGACGGGCCTTGATCGCCACGTGCATGACGAATCCGGTGATGAAGACCCACGCGCCGAAATAGTGGGCGGTGTAGAAGCTGAACCCGAAGATGTAGTCGTACTGGATGTTCAGCACTCCGGTGACGATCTCGAACAGGATGCCCCCGACCAGCATCAGCAGCGAAAGCCGTTCCAGCAGTTGGGCAATCGACCGCGCGGGCGGCACCACGAATAGCCTCGGTATCACCGACCACAGCTTGGCGAGCACCACGGGGATGAGGACCAGCCCGAGTCCGACGTGGAGTCCCTGGGTCAGCCGGTACAGCCAGGACGGGTGGGTGGGCCAGTCGAAGGTCGGCAGCTTCAACCAGCCGACGTCGGCGGGGATGGCCTGGCCGAATCGCGGCCCGTAGGCGATGTAGGACAGCAAGCCGGTGAGGATGACGATCGGCAGCGTCACCAACAGCACCGAGGCGAATACTGACGTCAGCCAGGGACCGCGCAGCGGGCTGCGCCACAGCCGCGCGGGAAAGGCGCTGGCGGTCCGGATGATATGCACCATCGATCATCATTCACGAGGGGCCGGCGATCGTGGTTCATTTCGATGATCGTCGCAGTTGATGCCGTCAGTCTTCGCCGCGCGGTGGCGGCTGCACCTCGACGCCGGTGGCCTCGTGTTCGGGACCGGCGGCCGGGTGTTCGGCGGGGACCCGCTCCCTGAACCGGGTGCCTTCGCTGGGCCGGGCGGGACCGGACCGGCCGCCCGGATCGTGGTACGGGCCCGGCTTGGGGCGGGCCTTGCCACCGGGAAATGCCAACCGCAGGATGCTGCGCTGCACCATCAGCCACTGCTTACCGAACGGGCCGGAGTTGTAAGGCAATTCGTAGCGCTCGCAGATGTCCTTGACCTTCGGCGCGATCTCCGAGTATCGGCTGCTGGGCATGTCGGGGTAGAGGTGGTGCTCGACCTGGTAGCCCAGGTTGCCGCTGATGATGTGGAACAGCGGACTGCCCTCGATGTTGGCGGCGCCCAGCAACTGGCGCACATACCAACCGCCGCGGGTCTCGTCCTCGACCTCCTCCTGCGTGAAGCTGTAAGCCTGGTCCGGAAAGTGGCCGCAGAAGATGATGGCGTTCGACCACACGTTGCGGATCAGGTTGGCGACGGCGTCGGCGCCCAGGGTGCGCAGGTAGGTGCTTTCCACGCCGGGCGCGGTCTTGTCGAGGAAACCGGCGAGCGCCGCGATGCGACCCTTTTTCGACACCTTGCGCATCCGCTTGCCCAGGCGAGACCGCGCCGGCTGCTCGAGCCTGCCGCCCAACGCCAGCTGGGCCAGGGCGAATGCACCGGCGCTGATCAACGGCCAACCGAGGTAGTCCTTGATGATCTGCGCGCGCGCCTTGCCGCTGATGCCCTTGAGGTCCTTGCGCACCTCCGACCACGGCTTCTCGCGTTTGCGAATCGCGTCGATGTCCATGTCGTGAATGGCCACGCCCCACTCGAACAGGAGCATCAGCAGCACGTTGGAGATCGGCTGAAACAGGTAGCGCGGCACCCACTTCTGCGCGGGGTCGATCCGCAGGAGTTCGTAGCCGAGGTCCTTATCCTTGCCGAGGATATTCGTGTACGTGTGGTGGATGTAGTTATGGGAGTGCTTCCAGGATTCCGCGGTCGACGCGGTATCCCAGTCCCACACCGAGGAATGGATATCGGGATCGTTCATCCAATCCCATTGCCCGTGCATCACGTTGTGGCCGATCTCCATGTTCTCCAAGATCTTGGCCATGCCGAGGCAGGCGGTGCCCAGCACCCACGCGGTCTTCGACCTCGAGGCCAGCAGAAGCACCCGGCCGACGACCACGATCTGCCGCTGCGCCGAGATGACGGTCTTGATGTACCGACGGTCCCGGTCCCCCAGGTCGGCGAAGACCTCGTCATGAATCGCGTCCAGCTCTTTGGCGAGCTTTTCGATTTCCTGCTCGCTGAGCCGGCTCAGCGGGCTTTCTCCCCTGGATTTCTTCACGGCACTGGTCATTGGCCGCTCCTTTCGATCACAATTCGAGTTTCACGTCGCCTTCTGCGGTGTTGATGCAGATCCGGACGTCCTGTTCGGTGGGCTCGATGACGTCACCTGAGCGCAGGTCACGCAGCTTGCCCGACTTCAGCGTCCCGACGCAGGTGTGGCAGATGCCGATTCGACAGCCGTAGGCCAGGTTGAGGCCGGCTTTCTCCCCCGCCTCCAAAATCGATGTGCCGCCGTCACATTCGACAGATTTCTCGCTGTCGAGGAAGCACACCGTGCCGCCCTCGCCGGCGTTGGCGTCGCCGCCGATCTTGGGCTGGAAGCGTTCGAAGTGCAGCCGGTCCCGGTCGGCGCCGCCTTCCCAGTGTTCGATCAGTGCGTCGAGCATGTCGCCGGGACCCGAGCTGAAGGTCTCGCGTTCGCGCCAGTCCGGGCAGGCTTCGTCCAGGTCGTCCGGCTTGAGTCGGCCACGCTCGGAGGTCAGGCGCAAATCCAGCCGCAGGCCGGGGTGGCGGCGGTCGAGGTCTTCGAGGACGGGCAAAAACATCACCTGCTCGCGTGTGCGGGCGGAATGGATGACCACGACGTCCCCTAATGCGCCGCGATGGTCGAGGCTGCGCAGCATGCTGATCACGGGCGTGATGCCGCTGCCGGCGCTGATGAACAGCAGCTTGGGCGGCAGCGGGTCGGGCAGCGTGAACACGCCTTCGATCTCACCGAGCCGGACCAGATCCCCTGGTTGGATGCGCTGCACCAGATACGGCGACACCACGCCGCCGTCCACCTTCTTGGGTGTCACGCTGATCAGCCCGTCTTCGGGCACCGGGTCGGACGTCAGCGAATACGCGCGCCAGTGGTAGACCCCGTCGATGACGACGCCGAGCCGCACGTACTGTCCGGGCTTGTGACCAGGCCATTCATAGCCGGGTTTGATCAGCACGCTGGCGGCATCCGAGCCCTGCGGCTCGACGCGCTCGACCTTTCCGCGCAGCTCCTTGGTGGTCCACAGCGGGTTGATCATCTCGAGGTAGTCGTCGGGCTGCAGCGGGCTGAACAGGCGGCGGACCGCCCGCAGGAACATCCGACGTCCGCGGGGGACGTGGGGCTGGGCGCCGCGTTCAGCCATAGCCCGAGAGTACACAGATGTACACCGACGCTAAACATTCATCTGAATATCGTTGCAGCACAACGTTTGACATATGCGCAATGCAAAACGTCTCATCGCATATTCGTTCACTGGCGATGGTCGGGGCGGTCCCGGGCCGGCGAGAGACGCAATGTCAGACGTGCCCTCGGCAGCCGGCGCCCAAACATTTGTTCAGTGCTGGGCGCTGAGCGGCCGCGCGGGCACGGCGACGCCTATTGTCTGTGAGTGTGCTGATCGGCTTCATCCTCGCGTTGGGCTGCTCGGTCTGCTACGGCACCGCGACCGTGCTGCAAGCGGCCGGGACACGATCGGTGGAAGCGGGTAGCGGGTCGGGCGTCGACACGGTGTTGCTGTTGCGAGCCGTCCGGCAGTGGCGCTACCTGGTCGGCGTCGGCCTGGACGTCGCGGGGTTCCTGCTTCAGGTGGCCGCGCTGCGCTTGGTTCCGATTTACGTCGTCGCGGCGGCGTTGGCCGCCTCGATCGCGGTCACCGGCGTAGCGGCTGCTTCGGTGTTGTCGGCGCGACTGTCCGCGGCCGAGTGGGTGGCCGTCGGCGTGGTCTGTGCCAGCCTCGTCGTCCTCGCTCTGGCCGCCGGACCCGGGCACTTTCGACATGCCCCGGCCGGGCTCGGTTGGGGGCTGCTGGGCGTGGTGGCCGCGATATTCATCGCCGGTGCCGCCGCCGGTCGTCTGCCCGATCGCGCGCGTGCGCTCGCGTTGGGTCTGGGTGCCGGAAGTGGCTTCGGCGTCGTCGAGGTCGCCGTTCGCCTCATCGATGTGTTCGATCCCACCAGGCGCGAGTTCTACACCAACCCCGCCCTCTACGCGGCGGCCGCCGGGGGCGCCGCGGGATTCCTGCTGCTCACCTCTGCCTTGCATCGCGGATCTGTGACCACGGCGGTCGCGGGGATGGTGGTCGGCGAAACCGTCGCGCCCGCGTTCGTCGGAGTGGTGTGGTTGGGTGACACCGCGCGCGACGGGCTCGGCTGGCTGGTGATCGCGGGATTCGCCGTCGCGGTATCCGCGACACTGGTGCTGGCGCGGTTCGGGGAAGCGCCCGGACCCACCGAGGCCGCTGAGTCTTCCCCCGTTTCAGGCCTCTGACTCAGGCGCGCCCGATGGTGGATCCCCCGCTGCCGCAGGCGTTTTGCGCCGCCGACGCGTACGTGGTGCCGCGCGGGGGCCGCGCCCACAGCACCCCGCCCGCCGCGCCGACGCCCTCGGCGATGAGCGCGCGCTTGAGGATCTTGTTGGTCGCGGTCGCGGGCAGCTGGTCGTTGATGCGCACGTAGCGCGGCCACGCCTTGGGCGACAGGTCGGGCTGCGACGCCAGGAACTTCTCGAACTCGTCGGGGGCCAGGTCCGCCCCGGCGCGCAACACCACCGCGGCCATCACCTGGTCGCCGACTTGGTCGTCGGGAACCGCGTACACGGCGACCTGGCTGATGGCGGGCAGTCGCGCCAGGATGCGCTCGATCGGTGCAGCCGCCAGGTTCTCACCATCCACCCGCATCCAATCGGAGGTCCGGCCGGCCAGATAGATCCAGCCGTCGGCATCCCGGTAGGCCAGATCGCCCGACCAGTACATCCCGTGCCGCATACGCTCGGCGGTAGCGCCAGGATCGTTGTAGTAGCCGACGAAGGGCCCCGCGCCCGCGGTGTTGACGAGTTCGCCGACGGCCTCATCGAAGTTGGTCAGCGCCCCGTGCGCGTCGAACGTCGCGACGTCGCATTCGGTCAGCGTCGTCGGGTTGTAGACGCTCACCCCGGGATACGGCTTGCCGATGGACCCGGGCGGGGTGCCGTCCTCGCGCACCACGATCACCGCGAACTCGCTGGATCCGAAGCTATCCACCACGCGGCAACCGAAACGCCGTGCGAATTCGGCGATATCGCGATCGGTCGCCTCGTTGCCGTAGGCCACGCGCAGCGTGTTCTCGGCGTCGTCCGGGCGTTCCGGGGTGGACAGGATCAACGCCAGGGGCTTGCCGACGTAGTTCAGGTAGGTCACGTGGTAGCGGCGCACGTCCGCCAGGAAGCGGGACGGCGAGAACTTGGCGGGGACCATGGTGGCCCCGCTGCCGACGGCCACCGCCCAGCCGGCGGCGACGCCGTTGGAGTGAAACAGCGGCATCGCCAGATAGCACACGTCGGCGGCGGTGACGTCGTACTGGAAGATCAGGCTGGCACCGCACATGATGGCCATCCCGTGCGCGAACCGGACCACCTTGGGGTCACCGCTCGTCCCGGAGGTGAAGATCATCATGAACGTGTCGGGGCCGGCGACCTCGCGGTGCGGAATCAGCGGTGGGGCCGCGGCGACCGCATCGGCGTAACTCGTCCCGCCAACGTCGAAGACCTGGATTCCCTGGAGATCCAACCCCTCCAGCAAGGGCAGGTGATCGCGGTCGACGAGCAGGATCTGGCAGTCGGAGCGCCGGATGTCGGCGAGCAGCGCGGGTCCGCGGCGGGTCGTGTTGAGGCCGCACAGGACGTAGCCACCGAGCGCGGCCGCGGCCATCGCGCGCAGCATGGCCGGTGAATTGCCCAGTGCGGCACCGACATGCAGCGGCCGGGTGGGATCGGCGCGCCCGATCAGTGCCGCCGCTTCGGCCTCGGCTTCGGCGACGTGCTCGCGCCAGGTCCACGTCCGGCCGCCGTGGGCGATCGCCGGGGTGTCCTCCTGCCTGCGCTGCCGAAAGAGCTGCTGAACCGTCTCCAGCACTGTCTCACTTCCTCTGTGACGTCATCGGGTCGTGAACACCAACCCGGCGTAGTTGCGGGCGGCCACGTCGTCGCAGTGCCGCCGGTAGGTACCGAAGCCGCCGATGTAGGGCATGAAGACCCGCTTCTTGCCCTCGATGTTGGCGCCGAGGTACCACGACGATGCCGCCTTCGGGAACAGCGTCCGCTCGGCCGCCTCGGCCACCTGCTCGGTCCATGCGACGGCGGCGTCGCGGCGGGGTTCGACCTCGCTCACGCCGAGTCGCCGGGCGGTCTGCACCAGGTCGATGACCCAGTCGACCTGAACTTCGGCGTGCAGCACCATATTTGCCAGGACCGACGGGCTGCCCGGCCCGCTGACCGTGAACAAGTTCGGCAGGCCCGGCACCATCAGGCCGAGAAAGGTGACGGGGCCGTCGGACCAGATGTCGCGCAGCCGCTCTCCCCCGGGCCCGCGGGGGTTGATTCTGGTCAACGCCCCGGTCATGGCGTCGAACCCGGTCGCGAACACCAGCACATCGCAGGGGTACGTCGCCGCCGCGGTCCGCACGGCGTCGGCGGTGATCGCCTCGATGGGCTCGCGGCGCAGGTTCACCAGCCGCACGTTGTCGCGGTTGAAGGTGGCGTAGTAGCCGTCGTCGGTGCAGATCCGTTTGGTGCCGATCGGGTGATCGACCGGGATGAGATCGGTTGCGACCGTGGGATCGGTGACGATTTCCCGGATCCGCTCCTCGGCGAACTTCCTGGCGACCTCGTTGGCGGCCGGGTCGCTGGTCTGGTCGGGGAAGGTCTTGGCGAACAGGACGCCGCCCTCGCGCCAGCGCTTCCACAGCGCCTCGGCCCGCTCCCGGGGGTCGGTGTCGACGGCGTTCTTGTGGTAGGTGCCGTGCGGTGTGCCCGACGTCGCGTAGGCGGAGGCGCGGCGGCGCTGGGGGTATTGCTCCTGGATCTGCCGCTGTTCGTCGGCCGACCAGGGCCGGTTGGGCATCGGGATGGTGTAGTTGGCGGATCGCTGGAAGACGACCAGGTTTTCGGCTTGGGCGGCGATGATCGGGGCCACCTGGATGCCCGACGATCCCGTGCCGATGAGCCCTACCCGCTTGCCGCGCAGATCCGGATCCTCGCGCGGCCACGCGGCGGTGAAGTACACCTCGCCCGTAAAGTTCGCCACGCCGGGGATATTGGGCCGGTTGACCGCCGACAGGCAGCCGGTGGCGCACACGAGGAACCGCGCCGCATGGCTGTCGCCGGTCGCGGTGTCGACCTGCCAACGGCCCCGCTCGAAGGCCGCGGCGACGACGTCGACGCCGAACCGGTAGTGGCGGCGCAGGTCGAAGCGGTCGGCGACATGCCGAAGGTAGGCCAGGATCTCCGGTTGGGCGGCGAAGCGTTCCGTCCACTGCCAGCTGCGCTGCAGTTCGTCGTCGAAAGAGTAGGAGTAGTCCACACTTTCGACATCGCAACGCGCGCCCGGATAGCGGTTCCAGTACCAGGTGCCGCCCACGTCGGGCGCGGCCTCGAGGGCGGTCACCGACAGGCCCGCCGACGCGGCGCGGTGCACGGCGTAGAGCCCGGCGAACCCGGCGCCGATGACGATGACGTCGCTCGCCTCGGTCATGCGGGCCGGTACTTCAGTAACGTGACGCCGTCTTGGAGATCGCAGAACACCGGCCGCAGGCGCATCCCGATCCGGATGTCACCGGGCTCGACGTCGATCAGCTCGGTGCTGAATTTGGGGCCGGCGTCCCACTGCACCACCGCGAGCAGCTGCGGCAGCGCGTCGGCCCAGGGCGGGCCGGTGGGCCGGCGCGCGATGGTGAAGGTGTACAGCGTTGCGGCGCCGTCGATCTCGCGCCATTCCAGGTCGTCGGCCAGGGTTCCCGGGGCCAGGGTGCGCGGGTAGAACACGTGGCGCTGCAGCGATGGCGAGTACTGCACCAGGATCCGGTGTTGCGCCAGGCCGTCCCAGAACGGTTGGGAGACGGGTGTGGGCTCGGGGATGGGCCGGCTCATCGCTAATCGCCCCGCATGAGCAGCGCGACCTGCTCGCTCATGATGCCGCCGTTGCCGGTGATGAACGCGGTGTGGCAGTCGGGCACCTGCGCGCCGGCGGCGCGTCCCATGATCTGGCGCGCGCCGTCGACCACGTGGTGCATGCCGCCGGCCATCCCGGCCTGGCCAAAGGACAGTTGCCCGCCCGCGGTGTTGAGCGGGAATTCCCCGCGATGGGTCAGGTCGTGTTCGGTGATCCACGACATGCCCTTGCCTTTCGCGCAGAACCCGGCGTCCTCCAAGGTCATCAGCACCGTGATGGTGTAGCAATCGTAGATCGAGGCGACGTCGACATCGGAGCGGTTCAGCCCGGCCATCGCGAAGGCACGTTCGGCGGCGCGTGCGATGGGTGTGGACAGCAGGTCCTCCGCGTAGGTGGGGGTCTTGAAGGCGATGTGTTCGCCGAATCCGGTGATCCAGACGGGGCGGTGGCGGGCGCGGCGCGCGATGTCGGCGTTGGCGATCAGCACCCCTGCTCCGCCCTGCACTCGCATCACCGTTTCCAGCATGTGGATGGGGTCGGCGATCATCGGGCTGTCCAGCACGTCCTTCACCGTTATCGGGGTGCCGTGAAAGACCGCGCCGGGGTGGGCGCACGCGTTGGTGCGTTGGTCGACGGCGATCTTGGCGACCGCGGCGGGGTGGTAACCGAATTCGGCCGCGTACCGCTGAGCGATCTGCGCGTAGGGCGCATTTTGGCCCACGTTGCCGTAGGGGATCTCGAATTCGGCCTGCGGCGAGCCGTAGTTGTTAGAGGAGGCGCCATACCAGTTCGGATCGGGCGGCGGCCGCCGCTCGGACTGCGGGACCGAGGCGGAGCCCGGCACCACGGCCAAGGCGGCCTCGCAGATGCCGAGTTCGACGGCGGCCGCCGCCCGCCAGATCATGCCGGCCGCGGTGGCACCGCCCAGGTCGACGCGTTCACCGAAATCGAGTGCCAGGCCCAGGTATTCGCACAGGGTAGCGGGGGCGAACATGGCCGACTCGGCGACGCCGTGGGTCAGCAGGCCGTTGACACAACCCGGATCGACACCGGCGTCCTCGATCACCGTTTTCGCCAGCAGCGCGTATTGATCCAGGGTGAACAGCGCCGGCCGGGTGGGACGCCGTTCGGCCGGTAGCTCGGCGATGCCGACGATCGCGGCCTCGCCCCGCAGCCCGCTCATGTCTGGTTCCCCCGCCGCGGCAGCGCGACGGTGGCGGTGCCGGGCATCAGCATCGTGTCGTCGCGCCGCCCGGCGATGTCCAGATCCACCAACCCGGCTCCCCTAAAAACATTGTCGCCCAAGCGTTTGCCGGTGACCGTGCCACCGAAACTCAGCGGCTCGCCGGGATAGGCGATCGCCCGGTTTTGCACCGAGAACGTCACGAGCCGCCCCCGCCCGCCGATCCAGTCCCCGAGTGCGCGGGCCAGCAGCGCCGCCTGCAGCGGACCGTGGACCAGGACGTTGTCGTATCCTTCGGTGTCGCGGGCCCACTGCTTGTCGTAGTGGATGCGGTGGCCGTTGTACGTGGCGGCGGAAAAGAAGAACATCTGGGTCTCATCGACGGTGACCGTCAACGTGGGGATGCGGTCGCCCACGGCGATGTCGTCATAGTACGGTTGCTGATCGGTCATGGACGGGCGATCATCGACGTCGTCGCCTCGGCCAGCAGCTCGCGGTCCTGGTTGCGGTACACCGTGTGCCAGGTGACGAGGACGAATCTGCCGGAGCGGCCCTGCTTTTCGACGATCGAGGAGATCGTGCGGACCATCTCGATTTCGTCGCGGTGGTAGGCCGGCAGGTGAAAGGTGAAACTCTCCCCGCCGGCCATCCGCTTGGGGGCACGGGGAAACGCGAGGCCGCCGGAGACCGCACCGGAGGATCCATCCGGGCGCAGCGACTCGAGCCGCGACACCCCGAGGATCGCGTACTGCAGAAACAGGGGCGGGCAGATGACGTCGCGAAAGCCGTTGGCCCGGGCGTACTCCGGGTCGAAATACAACGGGTTGTCCTCGCCCACCGCGGCCGCCCACCGTTGCCAGTCGCGCCGGTTCACCTCACCGGTCGCCGACGCGGCGACCGTGCCCACCCGCGCGGCCGACTCGGCGTCGATCAAGCTGTCCTCACTCACCGGCGCTCCTCTCGTGCATGCTCTCCTGCAGCCACGACGCGGCGACGTCGGCGCCGCCGCCGAGCGTCGAACCGACGCGGGCCCGTTCACTCCACAAATGCAGGTCCGTCTCGGTGACATAGCCCATCCCGCCGTGCAATTGGTGGGCGTCCAGTGTGATCAGCCGGGCGGCCGTGGCCGCGTGCATGCGCGCGACGGCCGTCTCCCTGCTCGCCGTGTGGCCGCGCCCCAGCCAGAACACCGCCGCATGCGCCGCCAATCGCGCGGCCGCCAGGGCGATGTGCATGTTGGCGATCAAATGCTGGGCCGCCTGAAACGAGGCGATGGGCCGGCCGAACTGATGACGCAGCTTGGTGTAGTCGACGGTGCGGTCCAGCACCGCCTGCCCGACCCCCACCAGGTCGAGCGATCCGAGCGCCACGGCGGTGTTGGCCAGCCGGCGCAATCCGGGCGCGGTGACGCCGTCGAGAACGGCATCGTCGCGCACGACCACGTCGTCGAAGCGCACGGTAAATGCTCGGTGCGCACCGGCCATGTCGAGCGGCTCGAAGGTCACGCCGCCGGCGTGCACGTCGACGACGAAGGCCAGGGTTCGTTCGGCGCCGTCCCGCGAGGAGGCGCCGGAAACCACGATGAGATCGGCGACGTCGGCGTCGGCGACGTAATCCGCGGTTCCCTTGAGCCGCCAGCGTTTCGCGGCGGGTTCGGCGCGCAGCGGCGGGGCGACGAGCGCGGCGTCGCGGGCGTTCCAGAGCGCGGTGGTGGCGCGGACGCGCCCGGACGCGAGCGGCGGCAGCCATGCGGCCTTGGTATCCGGGGAACCGAACTGGTCGACGGCGAGGGTGGCCTGCACGCTGCCGTGCACCGTCGTCGGGCACAGCGCGCGACCGGCTTCGGTGTAGAAGACGGCCAGGTCGTCGAGCGAGCCGCCGGCGCCGCCGTACTCCTCGTTGACGGCGAGGCCGAAGACACCCGCGTCGGCCAGCGCCTTCCACAACGCCGGTGTGCGGCGGTCCGCGCTTGGTTGGTCGAGGGCGCGCACGGCGCTGACGGGGTTTTCGGCGGCCAGCAGGGCGCGCAAGGCCGCGGCGAACTCGCGCTGTTCGGCGGTGGGAATCGTCTTCATCGGTGGTGTGCGGGTTCGGAGTCAGCGTCCATAGGAGGGCATCCCGTGGCCACGCTGGGCGATGATGTCGCGAAGCACCTCGTTGGTGCCCCCGCCGAAACGCATCAGCGGGGCGGCCCGGTAGAGCCGCTCGAATTTGCCGGCCAGCGGGGCCTGTTCGCTGCGGTGCGCCAGCAGGCCGTCCGGGCCGAGGAGATCGAGGGCCAGGGCGGCGATGCGCTGCCGCAGTTCGCTGGTGAACACCTTTTCGACGCTCACCTCGACGGTCGGGATGACGCCGCTGTCGAGGATCGACGCCGCCTCATAACCCATCAGGGTGGCCACCGCGACGTCGGCTTCGGCCTGCGCCAGGCGACGGCGAAGCGCCGGGTCGTCGGCGGGGACCGTCCCGTCCCGGCGCGGACTGCGCGAAAGGTCGTGCAATTCCTCGACGGCGCGGCGCAGGTCCCCGGCGTTGGTCAGGGCGCCGCGTTCGAGGTCGAGCGCGCCGGTGATGTAGGTCCAGCCGCGGTTGACCTCGCCGACCAGGTTGGTGGCCGGCACTCGCACGTCATGGAAGTGCACCTCGTTGGTGCGGTAGCCCGACCACGCGTAGAGCGGGCGGATCTCGATGCCCGGGCTGTCGATTCCGACGATGATGACCGAGATGCCGCGGTGGCGGGCACCGGTCGGATCGGTACGCACGCAGAGCCATTCGTGCGTCGCCCGCTGCGCGCCGCTGTTCCAGATCTTGGTCCCGTTGATCACCCATTGATCGCCGTCACGGGTCGCGCTGGTCCGCAGGCTCGCCAGGTCGGTACCGGCCTCGGGCTCGGAATAGCCGACCGCACAGATCATTTCGCCCCGGGCGATCAGGGGCAGCCATTCGTTCTTGTTCCGCTCCGTGCCGTGCCGCATGATCATCGGCGCCACCGACGTGACGGTCAGGTCGGGTCCGGGCACACCCCAGTATTCGAATTCGCTCATCAACAGGTGCAGGTGAACGGCGCCGAGCCCAAGTCCGCCGTACTCCCGCGGCCAGTTCAGCCCGAACCAGCCCTTGGCGCCGATCTTGCGGCGGAAGCGCGCCACCTCGCCGTCCGGAAATTCCAGGTCGTGCGCGGCGAGCTCGGCGCGCAGGGCGGGCGTGACGTTGTCGTGCAGAAATTCGCGGACCTCGGCCAGCCAGGCGTGCTGCCCGGCGTCGAGTTCGAAATCCATTCCCGCGCCTGTGCCTTTCTCGGAGCCTCGAGGGCCTTACATCGAGCAGCGCCAGCGTAACGCCGGCGTGAGTTCACGCGTGGCATTCCGCAGCGGGTCCGTTGCGAACGGCCGGGGGCCGGACTGTAAATCCACTGTCAAACCCCCGTTAAAACCCGTCGACGCTCTGGCGGATTCGGCCGAGTACTGCGAAGATTTTCGAATCGGTTGGTCGACGCGGACCCGGCCCTCTGCCCTAGCCCGAGGGAGAAATCATGCCCACTGTTGAGACGCGCCTCCGCGAAGATTTGCGCAACTACGCCGTCGAGCTGAGGCAGCTGGCATACACCCTGCCGCTGGGCGTAGCCGAGCACAATCTGCTGCAATTGTCCGACCGCATGCGCGCCGCGGCCGACCAAGTGGTCCGCAAAGGCGCCTGACGGACGCGACCCCCGCCGCGCGGGATCAGCCCCCCTTGAGGCGAATCTTCCAGCGCACGAAACCCAGATAGACGGCGCTGATGAGCGCCAGCATGCCGACGTCGAACCACCACGTGGCCGGCGTGTGCTGCCAGTGCGAATCCTTCGGCGTCAGGGGGCCGGGCACGAGTTTGGTCAGATCGGCGGTGGACGCCGACGCCGCGAATCCCCATCGGGCGGGCGTGGCCCACGCCATCTGATCCAGGCCCACCCGGCCGGTCACCGGAATCATCCCGCCGGAGAACACCAGCTGCGACATGACGGCCACCACGAGCAGGGGCATGATCTGCTCGTTGGACTTGGCGACGGCCGACAGCGCCAGCCCCAGCATGGCGGAGGCGACACACGTCAGCGCGACGTCGACGAACAATTCCAGGCCGGGCTTGCCCAGCGCGACCGCACCCTGGGTGGGCGCTCCCTTGCCGAGTACCGCGATGATGCTCACGATCGCCGACTGAACGATCGCGAAGATCGTGTAGACGCACACCTTCGCCAGCAGATACGCCGACGTGGACAGGCCAACCGCCTGCTCGCGCAAGAAGATCGGGCGTTCCCCGATGAGGTCGCGGATGGTCAGCGCGGTGCCCATGAACACCGCGCCGACGTTCAGCAGCACCAGGATCTGACCCGGCTCGTTGGGCGCGGCGCCCATCGGGTTCGGAATGCCGAAGCCGACGTCGCCGGGCACCGACATCGACAGCGAACCCATGATGAACGGCAGCAACGCCAGGAACACGAAATAGCCGCGGTCGGAGACGATCAGCCGCATCTGGCGCCGGGCGATCGTCGAGAACTGGCGGAACAGGCTGGTGTGTGAGGGGTCGCCCAGTTCTGCGGGTTTCTCCGCCGGCGGCGGCGCCGGAGGTGGGCCCGTCCGCGCCAGGTAGCGCGCCCGGGAGCCGTCGGGGTCGTTGGCGACGGTGCTGAAGATGTCGGCCCAGTTGGTGGTGCCCATGGCGGGACCGATCTGGCTGGGCGGCCCGCAGAACGCCGTCTTGCCGCCGGGGGCGAGCAGTAACACCTGATCGCACACGTCCAGGTAGGTCAGCGAGTGGGTGACGACGAGCACGACCCGGCCGGCGTCGGCCAGCTGCCGCAGCATGGTCATCACCTGCCGGTCCAGCGCCGGGTCCAGCCCGGACGTCGGCTCGTCGAGGATCAGCAGCGAAGGCCCGGTGAGCAGCTCCAGCGCCACCGACGCGCGCTTGCGCTGGCCGCCGGACAGCTTGTCGACCCGCGTGTGCAGGTGCTGGGTCATCTCGAGTTCCTCGAGCACCCGGGCCACCACCTGGGCGCGGTCGTCCTTGGTGGTGTCCGGCGGCAGACGCAGCTCGGCGGCGTACATCAACGCCTGCTGGACGGTCAGCTGGCCGTGCACCACGTCGTCCTGGGGCACCATCCCGATTCGGCTGCGCAACGAGGCGTACTCGGCGTGGACGTTGTGGCCCTCGAACGCCACCGTGCCCGTGGTGGGGTGGGTGTACCCGGCGACCAGCCGGGCGAACGTCGATTTGCCGGCGCCCGACGGCCCGATGATCGCGGTCAGCGTCCCGGGAAGCGCGGTCAGCGAGATGTTGTCCAGCAGCGTCTTGTTGTTCTCGATCGTCCAGGTCACCCCGCGCACGTCGAGGCCACCGGTCCGGGTCGCGGTGGCGGTCTGGTCACGACGGGCCAGGGTGCCGTCATGGAAGACCAGGTCGATGTTGCCGATCGTGACGACGTCGCCGTCGTGCAGCACGGCCGAATCGACCCGGGCGCCATTGACGAAGGTGCCGTTGATGCTGCGGTTGTCGTGGATCTCGGTGCCGGTGGGCGCCGGGACCAGGGTGGCGTGGTGGCGCGACGCGAGCACCTCGGGGATGACGATGTCGTTGTCGTTGGCGCGCCCGATCTTGATCGCGCCGGGCACGTCCAGCCCGGCTTTGCCCGGCCGCAGGATCTTCATCATCGAGGTCGCGATGACCGACGAGTCGCCGCCGATGCGGCCCGTCTGGGAGGCCGCCGGCTGCGCGGCGGTGGGCGGGGCCGCGTGCGCCGATGGCGCCCGGTAGATCTGCGGCGCCGGCTGGGGCGCGCTGGGCGGCGCGGCCAGGGGGCCGCTGGTCGGGTAGCGGGGCTGTGGCCCCGACGGATAGCTCGGGGTCGGCCCGCTGGGCGGCTGGCTCCCGATGGGTCCGCTCGGTGACTGGCCGGGCTGTGTGGCGGTGGGTGGGTGCACCGGGTGCCGGAACGAGGCCGACGCCGGCTGCTGAGGCTGGGCGGGACGCTGCGTGCCGGTCGGCGGGCCCTGCGCCACCCCCACCAGCGGCCCGCCGGCCGCGCTGACGATCGGTATCGACGTCGTCAGCGGCGGCCGCCCGGCCGAACCCTGGTGGCGGCCGACCTCGAAGGTCAGCGCCGGGCCGTCGGGATTGCCGACGTTGACGCGCAGGTCGTCCTGGATGTCGACGACGGGCACGCGGCGGTTGTTCACGTAAAGGCCGTTGAGGCTGCCGTTGTCGATGGCGATCCATCGACCCTGGTCGTACCTCACGATCAAATGGGTGCGGGAGATCAGGGGGTGGGCGACACGGACGTCCGCGCGAAGGTCACGCCCGATCACTACGTCGTTGCCTGCCGCGAAGGTGCGCTCGGCTCCCTCGTAGCGCACGGTCAGCGCAGGCGGGGCTGGTGGGCTCATCAGGACCAACTGTAACGGCCGCGCTGCGGGTCGGGCGCGCCGTTGGTTCCCGGCCGCCGCCTTCCGCGCGCGGCAACGCTGGGCAACGACGACAGCGCGCGAAATCTAAGAAGGGCGCCGCCCACCGAATTGCCCTGCAGCACAATTAGTTTCGTCTTTTTCAACCGGCCGCCGCGGCGCCGCGCAGGCGGCGCGCGTTGCGCGCCTTACTCCGGGCCGCGTCCGCGGTCGGGGTGACGTCCTTGACGAAATCGCCGAGGTATTTGATGGCGCGCCTGCCCTCGGGCAGGATGTCGGCCGCCAACGGGAAGTCGTGAATCTGCCCATCCCAGAGGTGCAGATCGCACCGGATCCCGCTGGCTTCCAGGCGCTTCGCCATCAGCTCGGCGTCGGCGAGCAGCAACTCGTCCGCGCTCGCGTGAATGGTGACCGGCGGCAGCGACGACAGGTCAGCATCCACCGGCGAGGCGACCGTGGACTCTTCCCGACCTTCCACCACCTGTGCGTCGCCGAGGTACTGGGCGAACCTCGAGAAGGCGCGGCGGGTGAACATCGAGCACTTGCGTGCGTTGCGGTGCTTGAGTTTTCGCGCCGGGTCAGCATCCGTGAACGGCGAGACGGCCGCGACCCCGGCCGGCTCCATGACGTCCTCGCGAATCGCCAACAGCGTGGTCATGAACGCCAGGTATCCCCCGGCCGAGTCGCCGGCCACGACGACCCGATCGCCGTCGTAGCCGCGATCCTGTAGCCACCGCAGGCCGTCGACCCCGTCGTCGATGGCATCGGCGATCTGATGCGTGGGCAACTTCCGGTACGCGACGGCGAGCACAGGGGCGTCGGCCGCCTCGGACAAGCGGGTAACCATCGAGCGGTGCGTGTTGAGGCCGCACGTGAGGAACGCGCCGCCGTGCAGATACAGGATCGCCCGGTCCCCAGAGACGCCGGGAGCGCGAATCCACTCCGCGGCGCAGTGCTCGAGCCGCACCGATTCGGTGTGCGCCGCAGATCCGGTACGGGGGAACATGCCCGCCAGCGCGTCGACGTACTCGAACGGCCAGTGCAGGTTGGGCGTCATCGCCCACGCGCGGACCGCGTTCTTCACGATCAGGCGGCTGGCGAGCGACACCGCGACCGACTGCGGGCTATGCCCATGGTGCATGCGCCGTGTCGTCGCCACGCTCGGCAAGATGTGGGCCGGATCGATTGTGCTCACCATGTGTCATCAACTCCTAAGTGGACACCGGGTACCCGGCGTACCCGTTGGCCCCGCGCGCAGCAACTGTCGCGTGCGTCACGTTTGCCGGCGGCGGAGATGGGTACCACTCGTTGATCGCGATCGCGGTTGCCGCGCGGCCTGATTTCGGCCCGACCGGCTGTGTCCGGGCTGCCGAATGGCCCAAGATATGAGCGATGACACACGCAGAGCGCTCCGACTTTTTGCTGGCCGACCGGGTGGCGGTCGTCACGGGCGGCGGGGGCGGCATCGGTTCGGCCACCGCGCGGCTTTTCGCCCGGCACGGTGCGCACGTCGTCATCGCGGACATCGATGGCGAGTTGGCCGGCGCGACTGCCGACGCAATCACGGCGTCCGGCGGCGCCGCGCGGTCCGTCGTCACCGACGTCCGGGATCCCGACCAGGTCGCCCGCCTGGCCCGCGCCGTCCTGGACGGGTATGGCCGGGTCGACGTCCTGGTCAACAATGTGGGCCATTGGCTGCGCCACCCCGGAGA
Organism: Mycobacterium sp. NTMscope_MAC_269; assembly: GCF_976985695.1. NCBI lineage: Bacteria > Bacillati > Actinomycetota > Actinomycetes > Mycobacteriales > Mycobacteriaceae > Mycobacterium > Mycobacterium sp. NTMscope_MAC_269. The sequence continues at coordinate 1,586,132 of NZ_OZ335668.1, read as the reverse complement.
CTTCGTCGACACTGACCCGCAGCTCTGGGATGAGCTGTACCAAGTCAACCTGCACCACGTTTTCCTGCTCACCCGGGCGTTCCTGCCCGCCATGGTGGACCGGCACGCCGGTGCGATCGTGAATGTCTCGTCGGTTGAGGGGCTGCGCGGTTATCCGGAGGATCCGGTGTATGCGGCGTTCAAGGCGGCCCTGATCGGGTTCACGCGCAGCCTCGCCGTGCAAGTGGGCCACCACGGCGTACGGGTCAATGCGATCGCCCACGACGTCACCGAGTCCCTGCAAGTGCCCTACTCGCAATGGCTTTCGCCCGACGAGCAGGCGCAATGGCCGCAGTGGGTCCCGGTCGGCCGGATGGGTCTGCCCGAAGATCAGGCCCGCGTGATCCTGTTTCTGGCCTCGGATCTGTCGGCGTTCGTCACGGGTCACACCATCGCGACCGACGGCGGCACCGGTGCGGCCGGCGGATGGTTCCGCTCGTCGCGCCGGCCCGGCCGCGCGTGGACGAATCGGCCGGTCGATCCCTGAGTCTCTGCGGGCGTCCTCAAAGCGCTTGTGCGGGGCGGAATCTGGCCGGATTGTCGGACTGCCGATCGGCGAACATCGACGGGAACAAAGACACGGGCCGCCTAAAGTGGTGGCCCGGCCACGCACGTGACCGGGCCACCACCGATCGCCGCTACTGTTCGGCCTTCTGGCGTGCTTCGTTGATATCGGCGGCCTTTCGGGCGCTTTCGGCCTCAGCCTCCTTCTGCGCGGCCTCGCGCTGCGCATCGGCCTTGTCCTGTTGGGCCTGGCCTTCGCGCATCAGGTCGTCGCGTCCGGCGACCGCGCCGGCGACTTCCTTCACCTTGCCCTCGACTCCCTCGACGACGCCTTCGATGGCTTCCTCGGGACCGCTCCTGTCCGACATACGTATTCCCTCCGTGTCGTGTGTCCTGCTCAGCGTTTATTGCCCAACCGGTCGGTTCCCAAAACCTCGGTCGAAAGTCACCTTCGCCACAGCGCTAATTACTTTGCCGTTCAGTGTGTTTGGTCAGGCCCCACCGGAGTGCCCCGGCGTGTCGGTTACGCTGGTCACTCGATAGCGTGGCGACCCGGTCCGCGGCGGGAGGAGCCGTAACAGTGGAAATGTGGGAGCTAAAGGCCCGTGAGCACATCCGCGACACCCTGGCCCGCTACAACTGGTCCGGTGACGCGGGCGCGCTCGACGGCCTCGCGGAGACGTTCTGCCGGGACGGCGTCCTCGAGATCCGCGGTTTCGAGCCACTGCGCGGGCGATCGGCGATCGCGGAGTTCCTCGGCGGTGTCACCGGAAAGATCGCCGTCGACGTCGGCGTCAAACCGATTGTGCGCCATAACGTCGCGAACGTGTTGTTCACCGAACTCGAGCCCGGCCGGGCGCGCGTCAAGTCTTACTTCACCGTGGTCACTCATATCGGGCTCGACCATTGCGGCCGCTACCGCGACACCCTGGTGCCCGACGGTGACACCTGGCTGATCAAGCACCGCCAGGTGTCGACAGACTGGGCCGCGCCCGACTCGGCGATGGCCCGGTAGCGCACCCGGACGTCGTCGCAACCCATCCAATACCGTTGGCCGCGTATGGTTTTCGTGCCGCGCCGGGGCCGCGGCGAGCCGTCCACGCGGCGGCGACTTCGATCCGCGCACCGGCGTGATGTTTGCCGGAAGCCCCTCACCGGCTACAGACAAGTGTCACACCAACAACTTGCGGTCGCCCCGATGGTGCGTTCCCTCGCGAGGCCCGGGATGACCGATGGTCAGGTGACCAGCGGTCAGAGCCGCACACAAGAGACGAGCGGGTATGCAACGACTCAGTGGGCTAGATGCGTTCTTTCTGTACCTCGAATCCCCGACGCAGCCGCTGAACGTTTGCTGCGTGCTGGAGCTCGACCCCACGACCATGCCCGGCGGCTACAGCTTCGCGCGCTTTCGTGAGGCGCTGGCGGCGCGGGTGGACGCCGTGCCCGAATTCCGCCTCAAGCTGGCCGACAACCAACTGAACTTCGACCATCCGGTCTGGGTGGACGACGACCGCTTCGATCTGGCTCGCCACCTTCACCACGTCGCCCTGCCCTCGCCCGGCGGACCCGAAGAATTAGCGGACATCTGCGGCCACGTCGCCGGTCTGGCGCTCGATCGCGATCGCCCGCTGTGGGAAATGTGGGTGATCGAAGGCCTGCGCGGCGGCGACGCGCTGTCCGTCGTGCTCAAGGCCCACCACGCGGTGATCGACGGCGTGGGCGGAGCCAACCTGCTCGCGCAGTTGTGCAGCCCCGCGCCCGACGGCCCGCCGCCGGAGCCTGCCGCCCGCACCGGCGCGGCGAACCCCCTGCAGATCGCGGCCAGCGGGCTGATCGGGGCGGCGCTGCGGCCGTGGCGGCTGGCCCGGGTGGTGCCGGCCACGGCGCTCACGCTGGCGCAAACGGTGCTGCGCGCCCGCGGTGGCGGTCGCACGATGGCCGCGCCGTTCGCGGCGCCGCCCACGGCGTTCAACGGCCGGTTCACCCGGCGCCGCAACGTCGCCCTGGCCAGCGTCGACCTCGACGATGTCAAAACCGTCAAACAACGGTTCGGCGTGACCGTCAACGACGTGGTGACGGCGATGTGCGCGGGGGCGCTCCGCCAGTTCTTCTCCGACCGCGATGCCCTGCCGGACATCCCGGTGGTCGCCAGCGTGCCGGTGTCCGTGCACGGCAAGTCGACTCGACCGGGCCGCAACCAGACGACCTGGATGCTGTGCCGGCTCGAAACCCACATCGCCGACCCCGTCGAACGCCTTACCCGCATTGCCGGCGGAAACGCCGCGGCCAAGGACCACTCCGCCGCGATGGGCCCTACCCTGCTGCATGACTGGACGCAAGTGGCTGGGCAGACCATGTTCGGCGCCGCGATGAAACTGCTCCCCCGCATCCGGTTGCCCGAGAAGCCGCCGCACAACCTGGTGATGTCGAACGTGGCCGGACCGCGAGACCAGCTCTACTTTTTGGGCTGCCGGCTCGACGCGATGTACCCGCTGGGACCGATCATCGCCGGCGCCGGGCTCAACATCACCGTCATGTCGCTGGGCGGCCGGCTCGGCGTCGGCATCATTTCCTGCCCCGACCTCGTGCCCGACCTGTGGGACCTGGCCGACGCGTTCCCCGTCGCCCTCGACGAGCTGATGAATTCGAACGCGCCGGTCCGCGGCCGAACCTGACCCGAACCCTTTGCTGGCCCGTTCAGCGGAACCCCGTCCCCCCTCGGGGCCGTGGCATGGCAGGGTGACATCCGTGGCAGACACTTCTGGACAGACTCTCGCGGAGCAGGACCTGCGTGAAATCAGCACGGAAAAAGGCGCTTTGCGCTACTACGACACTGGGGACAGCGGCGGTGGTGATTCCGCCCCGGTGCTGCTGTTCCTGCACGGGTCCGGGCCCGGCGTCACCGGGTGGCGCAACTTCCGCGGGGTACTGCCGGCCTTCGCCGAGCGGTTCCGCTGCCTGATCCTGGAATTCCCCGGCTTCGGAGTCAGCGACGACTTCGGCGGCCACCCGATGGTCAGCGCGTTCGCCACCGTCTCGCCCTTCTTGGATGCGCTCGGCGTCGCCAAGGTGCACATCGTCGGCAACTCGATGGGCGGCGGCGTGGGCATCAACTTCGCCACCCACAATCCCGAGCGCGTCGAACGGCTGGTGACCATCGGCGGGATCGGCACCAACATCTTCAGCCCCAGCCCCAGCGAGGGCATCCGGCTGCTGCAGGAATTCGTCGAGGATCCGACGCGCCAGCGTCTGGTCGACTGGCTCAAATCGATGGTCTACGACCAGGGGCTGGTCACCGAGCAGCTGATCGAGGAGCGCTGGCAGCTGGCCACCGACCCCGACACCCTGGCCGCGGCGCGCCGCATGTACGGCAAAGCGGCGTTCGCCGGTATGAACGCCGCGCTGGCCGCGTCCGACCGGCCGCTGCCGTGGGCGGTCATGCACAAGCTCACCGCGCCGACCTTGCTGACCTGGGGCCGAGACGACAGAGTGAGCCCACCGGACATGGCGCTGATCCCGATGCGCACCATTCCCAATGCGGAGCTACACATCTTCCCCAACTCCGGGCACTGGGCGATGATCGAGGCCAAGGAGGCCTTCGAAAGCACGGTGCTTGCGTTTCTTTCGCGCGGCTGATTGCAGGGTGGGTCGCCGTGGACGGCCCCCGCGGACAGCCCATTGTTGCGGGCGACCTATACCGGATCGAACGACGAGATGAGCCACGCGCCATGGACTCTGGCCAGGCTGACCATGACACTACTGGCGGTCTGAACGGGCTCGGGCGCGTCCTTGCTGGTCGTCGTCTGATCTAGAAACACCAACACCCTGGCGGTGTCTGCATGCAGTTCGGTGATCGCCGCACGCTGTACCTCGGCCTTGGTGTTGACCGCCTTCTCTTTGGCCGCCGGCGCCAGAATCTGATCGGTGAATTTGCTGTAGTAGGTCAAAAACTCACCCGTCAGATGTGATTTCGCGGCCACCAGGTCGCCCTCCAACTTGTCAGGAGAATACGAGAGAAGCGCGACGGTCCCGTCGGAGGCGGCACGAATTGCCGACCTCGCGGCGGCTTCGTTGATCTGCTCGCCATCCCGATACTGCCCGAAGTACAACGTGGCCGTGGCCGCGGCGGTACCCACCAACAGCAGCCCGACGAGGACCAACGGCCAGCGCGAGATCGCGCGGCGTATCCAGCCGCGACGCGCGGGTACTGACTTCGCCGCGGTGAGCCGGTCGCCGCCGGCAATATCACCGCCGCGACCCACGTTGTCGCCGTTCGCTATTGCGTTGTCAACTGGCGCGGCGTCCAGAACCTCCAGGTGCCCGATGGTCATGGGACGAACTCCATGCTCGACATCTTGATCTGCCCGCCTTCCCTGGCCAGCTTGAGGCTCAGGCGCCAGGACCGTGGCTGTTCCGCGGCGCCAGCCGTATTGGTGAGGGTGGATCTGGCGGCGACGAGCACAACCGCCGTGTCGTCGGTCATCGACTCGACGGCCGTGCCTTGGACGCTGGTCTTGGTGGAGACTTTCGCGTTCTGTGCAACTTTGGCGAAATCGTCTGCTGCGCGCTGGAATTCGTCCCTGAATTGACCCGTCGTGCTGTCGATGATTCGGTGCACGTCATCCTTGGCGCTGGCGCCGTCAATGGACATCAATGTGACGACGACTTGTCGTGCCGCAGCGGTGAACTCCGCGGTGCGTTGTTGCTTGTGCTCAAGGTCTTGCTGGTGTCGCAGCATCATGGTGCTTGCGGCCAGAAGCGCTGCCGTGCTGAGGACGGCGAGGCAGACGGCGACGGTTGTTCGCCTGGGGCGCCGGAGCCTGCGCCACGTTCTTTGAGGCACCACGCTTCCCGCATCGGTCGCGGCGCCATCCGGCGTTGTTGCGGCAGCGGCGTCCACAATTGCCGAAGAGACCGGTTCAACTTTCGGCTCTGCGGCGCTTGAGGCCCCCTCGACGAGGGCGGATTCCGAGGTTTTCGATGGCACATCGTCGCTCGCCTCGACGTGCCGGCGTGACCGCATGGCTCGTACGCGTGCCCTGGCCGCGGCCGCGAGCGCTTCGGCTCGCGCGGCTTCAGCCTCCGCTTCGGCGAGGGTGGCAGGGTCGGCGTCGAGTTCGGAAGGCGAATTCGGGCCAGACATTGCCGTCCTCTCTCGGTATCCGCCGGCTGCCGGAACCGGGCTGGGGTGGGAATGAACGCGGATTGAAGAAGACAATGTAGCCCGGAAAGCGGTTGACTCCGGCCCGGATTCCCGCTCAGTGAGCACTCGGCTCGCCAGGCCGGATCTCCGCCTCACCAATGCCGGACCGAACACAGCGCCCCCTTGGCGCCGCTCTCGGTCATGACGACGGCCCCGTCCACCGCCAGTTCGCAACGTAAGCGCGGGGCCACCGACGCCGATCCACTGGTGACGCTCACCATCGCCCACTGATCGGGGGACGCCAACATGACGTCGCGCGTCCATCGCCCCCCGGGGCCCAGATCGGCCTCGACTTTGGGGCTGAATAGGTATGGGTTGTGGCTGTATTCGGCCCAGTTGGGTGGGTCGGTGTCCCGGAAATAGATGTCGACGCTCACGGGCCGGTCCGCGGTGACGGTGTAGGTGACGTGGTGCAAGACCGGCTCGTCGGCGTCCGCGGCCGCGGTCCCTCCCACAGCGGTCAGGATGAGTTGCGGCATGACCAGCCCGGCCACGCACCGGCGCACCCGGTTCATTTCCGCACGCCGCGCGATTTAGGTGTCACCACGAACCCAGCGCGGTGCCCCGTCGACCGACAGGCAGGTGAGGAACAGACCGTCGGGCGCCTGCGCGACCGAATTCTCGAATCCCGCACAGCTGGAGTTCTCATCCTTGATTCCGCGCATCGACGGCGAGCGAAAGTACCTGGGTTCGTATCGCCGCGGAGATCCGCAATAGACCAACCGCCCCCAGGAGGTCGTGCCGAACACGAAGTGGGTGGTATCCGGGCACGGCGCGCCCAGCACCACAGCGCCGGCGACCCCCGGGGCGCACGACGGGTCATCGCACGATGACGGATTGGCAGTAGCAAGTGGCACGACGGCCGCGGACGCGGTCATCAGCGTCAGCGCTGCCAGCATCGGTCCCACCGCCCTCCTCCAACCGCGTGGGGCGATTCCGGAGACGCAATGTTCTACTGTGCAAGCGGTTTCATCCATACCGGTCACCTCGCCTTGACCAGTTTGAAGGGCATGGAGATGAACAGTGTCTTGCTGACGCCGCAGGTGCCGCTGACGCCGGTCGTCTCGTCGGCACCGGTCAGAATCGGTGATGCGGGATCAACGGAATCACCGTCGGGACTGGTGGGGGCGAACCGGAAGACCTGAAGGCCGGGCCCTGCCGGCCCGTCCGGGCACGGCTGCCAGTTGTCGATGACACGCTTGACGAACCAGACGCCCCCGGTCTGATAGATCGGAGCACGCCAGCCCCAATCGCTGACCACCGTGCCCGTGCACTCGCTGGGATAGCTACAGGTCGTGCTCACGGTCCACGTGCTTCTGATGCTGGCCTCGTTGCGGAAGATTTCGTTGGTCTTCGCCCATTCCCCGTTGGACGTCGCGATATAAGCGCCGTTGAGCCCCCAGTCGTCGGCGGCGCCGGCCGGTGGCGACGCACCGCCCAGGGCGATCGCCGCGGCTGCGACGGTGGAGGTGACCCCCAACGCGGCAAAGGCTCGCATCGTCTGTATCCCACCATGTTTCGCCGTCCGAATCATCCGGATGAGCCGCGTGATCATGTGGGGAAGAGGTCCTTCCACGATCGTGTCCCGGCATGAGCGACCAGATCCGACTGGCGATACACCGAGCCGTCCGGGGTGGCGTAGCGGCCGGTGCGTGGGTCGTAGGTCGCGATGGCAACCGACGGGCCGGGCCCGTGCGGCACATATGCACTCGGGGCGGTGTGGGGAGCGATTCCGCCCGGATCGGGAGGCGGCGGCCCGGGCTCAACGGGCGGCAGCGGCGTCCCCTCCACAGGTCCGAAGATCTGGTCCCCGAAAGTGACGCGATCGTCGGGCGGGATGCCCTGCGCGAGGAGGCTCGGATCGATGGGGTAGGGACCGAGGACGTGCTGCCGGATCGCCAGCGGCTCGAAGGGTTTATCGCTGTTGCAGATTTCGACGGTCGGCGCGCGCTTGCCGGGATGCCCCATACAGGGGTAGTTGCGAGCCCCGCGAACCCCGATGGGTGAATCCTGCGGCAGTTTGCAATACAAGCCATCAGGTGTGTCGATCACCGAAGTGTCCTCGGGTGATCGCCATGACGACGGAGGCAGAAAGCCAACGGTACACGCAGGCGGATCGCCGATTGTCAGTGTGAAATCGCCGAGAGAGAAGCCGGTGGGATTGTTCTTGGGGGCGCCGTAGGACTGGGTGCTGGCGATCGTGGGTGGCAGCAGGACCAACAGTTGCTCGAGCGATGGGTGATATGTGACGCCGACTTGACCGAGGGTAGTGAGGTTCGCCAAGAGCATTGGCAGCGTTGGCTTTACCTGGTCGAACAAGCGCGACGCCTCGTCGGCGGCCCCCGGCGCCGTATGCAACAGTGCACGTGTCTGCGCATCGTCGACGACCAGCTGTCGGCTGATTCCTGCGAGGCCGCGCGCCCAGGTCCGGATGGCGTCGGTGGAGCGCGCCTGGCCGTCCAACAGAGGGCCGCCGTCATCGATGAGCGTGCGCGACCGCTCGGCGTTCGCGTTCACGTCGCCGATCACTCGCGACGACGAGTCCAGCAGCGACCCGAAGTCGAACCCGGATCCGTTGAATGCCCGGAAGGTTTCGTCGAGCAGACCGCCGACCTTCTCCGTTGGGACGCTGTCGATGAGAGAGCTGACCTGATCCAGCATCGGTCCGACAGCCTGTGGAATCGAGCTGTTCGCCGCGGCGATTATCGAGCCATCGTGCAGATAGGGCGCCGCAGCGGTCAGAGGCTGCAAATCCACATATTGTTCGCCGACGGCGGACACACTGAGCACGGCCGCGTGCAGATCCGCGGGAATTTTCGGGGCGGTCTTCAATGACAATGTCGCCTCCGCACCGGTGCGCGTGGGCCGTACATCGGTGACCTTCCCGACCTCCACTCCTCGGTAAGTCACGTTCGAAAACCGGTAGAGCCCACCGGTTCCCGGCAATTCAAGGGTGACCGTGATGCGCCCGACTCCCAGCAGGGTCGGCACTTGCAGATATTCGACGATCATCACGGTCATGCCGATGACAGCCGCGATCGTGAAGATGATCAGCTGGGTTCGGACAAAGCGTGTCAACATCAGCGGTCCCCCACATCCTGCGGCACGAAATCGGTCGGCGCCGGGATTGGTGGCTTCGTCATCGGTGGAGCGGCCACGGGCGCGGGGCCCGGATTCGGCCCGGCGAGCGGAGGCATCGCCACCGCATTCGGTGGTGCGACGAGCGGAGCATTGAGTGGATCTTTGGTGAAGGTGCTGTACCAGGGGTCCCCGGGCGCGGGCACCAACTGGGCGCCTTCCTGCCCCCACCGGGTGCCGAGTAACAGTCCCCTCTTCAGCCGCGGGATCGTGAAATCGAACGTGATGAACTCGTTCAAATAGTCGCCTCTAATCGCGCGATCGATGAAGTTTTGTGGGTAGGGATAGGCCGGCGCGAAGGCGAGCACCGTGTCCAGGCTGGGACCGACGTCGGCAAGCGCGCGCACGGTCGGCTCCAGATTTTTGAGGTTGGCGACCAGATCGGCTTGAGTGGACTTGACCAATCCGGTGGCGGTGTTGCTGAACACCCGGAACTTCTCGAGCGCGGTCGTGATCCGCGGACGTTCTTTGATCAGCACATCCAGTGCGGGCGGGATCCGTTGCAGCGCAGCGGTGACCACCCCCTTTTGCCCCGCCACGGTGCCTGCCAGCGAGTTGAGCGCTGTGATGGATGCGTTGATGTTGTCACGCTGGGTGTCGAGAACGCCGACGAAGTCGTTCAGGTGGGTGAGCAGGTCGCGGATTTTGTCTTCGCGCCCGCCCAGCGCCGCGTTGAATTCATTGACGAGGACGCCGACCTTACCCAAGCCTCCCCCGTTGACGACGACCGACAGTGAGGACAGCGTCTTTTCGGTGGACGGATATGTTGACGAGCGCTGCAGGCCGATGGTCGCACCGGGCTCGAGTCTTCCGGTCGCCGGTTGGCCGGCCGGCGGTTTCAGTGCCAGGTGCATCGAGCCCAACAGGCTGGTTTGGCCGACGCTGGCCACCGCGTTGGCCGGAACCACTGTGTCGGGGCGCACCGAGATCTCGACGTCGGCATGCCAGTTCCGCAGCGTCATCTTCCCGACGCTGCCCACCACGACATCGTTGATCAGCACCGGTGAATTCGACTCGAGCGTACCGACGTTGGCGATTTCGACGTGGTAGGTCGTCGCTCCCGGCCCGCGCCCTGCGGTGCCGGGAAGGGGCAGCGAATTCAGACCGCCGAACGCGCACCCGGTCGCGGTCACCGCCACCCCTAACGCGATCGTCGCGATGCGGCACATCATTCGAGCGCTCGTCATGGCGTCCCCCCGGCTGGCGGCGGTGTTGCGGTCATCGGCGGCCCTTGGGCCGGCAGCAACATGTCCTGCAGATTGGCCGGCGCGGGCGCCGGCTGCTCCGGCCTGGGCACGCCAGGCGGAATGGGAGCACCCCGGAACAACGCCGGCGAGGGATCCGCGGGTAATCCGTTGGGCGCGTACGCCCCCGGCGGACCCGGTGGCGCTCCCCACCCCGCCGGCGGCGGCATGTCATCGGCACCCGTGTAGGCCGACACGGCCGGCGGCTCCGGCGGGAGCGGAGGGACGCCCCCCGGGCCCCCGGGCGCCAGATTCGGGTCGGAGTACACCAGATTCTCCGGGCTCGGCGACTTGGACAGGTAGGCATTGAACGGCATCGGCAAGTAGTTGAAGTTGATCAGCCGCAACGCCGGGCCGAGGTACTGTGCGCACAGCTTGCCGGTTTCGGTGGCGGTGGCGTTCTTGACGGCCCCGAGCGCCGAGCAGATCAAGGTCACCGGGTTGGCGAAGTTCGACATCGCGAAGGCACCGCGGGCGGTTCCGCTGTCGGGGCTGTAAATGTTGTAGCCGTTGGCGATTGCGTTGGGCGCCACGTGCAAAAGGTTCTCCACGCCCATCCGGTTGTCAGTCAGGTTCTTCGTCACGTTCGCCAGTCGCGCGATCTGCTCCGCAGTCTGGTCTCTGCTTCCGGCGATGAATCGCTTCACCTCGCCGACCGCCGACGACAGATTGGTGAGCGCGGCGTCCAGGTCCGACCGGTTGTCATCGACGATGCTGGTCACGGTGGCGAGTCGGTCTTGGAACTGGACTATCTGAACGTTGCTGTCTCGCAATGCGGTAACGAAGATCTGCAGGTTCTTGATGATGTCCGCGATGTTGCCGCTGCCAGCGGCAAGGATGCGGCCCACATCGGACAGTTGGCTGATAGCCTGCCGAAGCTTGTCCCCGTTCCCGGCCATCGCGTTGGCGGCGCTGTCGATGAAGCGGCCGAGGGACGTGGTCGAGACGCCGTTGGCCGGACCGAGGTCCGTCGCCAACCGCATCAGTTGCGTCTTGACTTGATCCCACTCAACGGGCACCGCGGTGCGATCCGCGCCGATCACCGCACCGTCCGCCATGACGGGTCCACCGGACCCGCTGGCCTCGTACGCCGGGGTCAATTGAACGTAGCGTGCGGCGACAAGGTTCTGCGCCACGATCACCGCTTTCGCGTCGGCCGGGACCGGCACGTCGCGGTCGACCGCGAGTGTCATCTTGGCCTGCGTACCCATCGGTTCGATGGACTTGATGGTGCCCACTTTGACACCGACCACTCGGACCTCGTCCCCGGGATAGATCGCCGTTGCCGAGCTGAAATATGCGGTGATCACCTTCGGCCCGAAGAACTCCCGGTGCACCAGAAAGAACGTGCTGGCGACGAGAAGCCCCACCAGGACTGCCATCAGCCCCTTGGTGAGGTGCGGTCTTTTCGCCCCCATCATCGCCCTCCGGGGATAGCGTTGTGCGGCCACGGGAATTCGGCCCGCGGACCGGCGTTATCGGGTGGCTGCCCCGCATTGGCGCCCCGCCGGAACCCGAACGCATAGTCCAGAAACGGCTGCAGGGCTTGCGCCGGCAACAAGTTTCCGACGAATGCGTTGTAGTAGAAGCCGTTGTTAACCGATTCACCCTGTGTTACTTGGTATTTCGCCAGCCCGACAATGGCCTTGGCGATGTTGTCACGATTCTTCTCCAGCATCGCCGTGACCGAGTTGAGTTTCTCCAGCGTCGGCGCGAGGTCTTTTTCGTTGTCTGCCACCATGCCGGACAGCTGCTGAGCGAGCGCCGACGTGTTGGCGAGCAGATTGACCATTGCGTAGCGGCGCTGATTCAACACCCCCATCAGGTCGTTGGCGTTGAGCAACAGGGCGTTGACCTGTTGGCTACGTGCCGACAGGATCGCCGTGACGTCGGTGGCGCTCTTGAGCAAGCCGGCCAACGATTCGTCCCTGCTGTGCAACGAGCGCGACAGCCGGCTCAGGCCGTCAAAAGTCGAGCCCAGGTTCGGTGCGATCCGGTCGATGGTCTCTGCCAGTGTGTCCAGCGACCGATTGAGCGAGGCGGTGTCCGTCTGCGCGGTGTTACCCGCGAAGTCGCTCACGGCGTCGGTCAACGAGTAGGGCGACGACGTCCGCGACACCGGGATGACGTCGGACCCACGCATGACGCCACTACCGGCCGGCTCCACCGCCAGCATCCGCGCACCCAGCATCGTTCCGGTCCTGATGTGCGCTGAGGTGCTCGTCCCGAGGCGCACCTTGGCATCCAGGGTGAAGGTCACCAACGCCTTTCCGCGGCTGAGTGCGACGTCGGAAACCGTACCCAGTTTGACGCCGGACACTCGGACGTCATTGCCGGCCGTGAGGCCACCGGCCTCGGCGAACAGCGCTTGGTATCGGATGGAGGTTGTCATCGACACCAACTGCTGGGGGTGCAGGCCGACGGCGACAATCAGCACGACCAGCACGAAGCCGATGAAGCCGGACCGGATGAGGTGGGGACCACGGTATTTCAGCATCAGGGCTCCGCGCACCTTCCAGTGTTTTGGGTGATCCAGGGGTACACGGCAGTGCGGCCCTCGAGGTCGCTGACCCGGATGGAAATTCCGCAGAGGTATTGGTTGATAAAGCTGCCGTACGCGCCGAGCCGGACAAGTTTGCGGTAATTCTCGGGGGCCCGCTGCAACGAAAGATCCAGCCGCGCTTTGTCGCTGTCGAGCAGCGGGGCCAACCGGTTCAGTTCGTCAACGGTTCCCGCCAACGGCCGACGCGCCTGGGTGAGCAGATCGGCCAACGATGCGGTCCCGTCATCCAGCGCCTTGATGGCGTCACCGATGGGGTCACGTTCTTGGGACAAACCCGTGATGAGTTGTTCCAGACGGTCCACGGTCCCGGAGAACTTGTTGCCGTCCTTGGACACCGTGGTGACCACCTGGTTGAGATTGTCGATCAACTGCGCTACCACCTGGCCGTTGTCCGCCAGCGCAGTCGAGAACGCGGAGGTCCTGGCGAACAGCGACTCCACGTCACCGCTGCTGCCCTGCAGAATCTGCAACAGTGAGTGGGTCAATGCATTGACTGCTTGCGGGTTGAGCCCCTGGATCACCGGTTTCAAGCCCCCCAGCAGCAGGTCCAGGTCCAGCGCCGGCTCGGTGCGGCTTTCGGGGATCTGTGATCCGGGCGGTTGGATCTTGGCGGAGCCGGGCGCGTCGAGCAGATCGAGGTAGCGGTCACCAACCAGGTTGAGATATCGCACCGCGATCCGGGTGCTGGTGGTGAGCATGACTTCGCGGTTGGCGTCGAAGGTCACCAGGACCGAGTTGTCGGGCCGCAGTGACACGCCGTTGACCGTCCCGACGCGAATCCCTGCCGCGCGCACCGAATCACCGCGTTTTAGGCTGGAGGCGTCACTGAACACCGCCGAATAGCCATTCGTCGCACCCGTGCGGTACTGGCCGAGGATCGCGAACAGGGCCGCGGTCAACAGCAGCGTCACCACGGCAAACGCTCCGAACTTGGCGGCGGTCCCCCACGCGCTTCTCATCCGGGCTGCCCAATCTGCGGGGTATTGCGCGGTGGGCCGTCAATCGGGCCGAACAGCATCTGCTTCAGACGGTCAGAGTTCAACAGAATTCCCTGGTTTCCGTACTGCGCCTGATTGGCATCGATGTCGGTGACCAGGTACGGCGGGCGCTGGCCGAAGCCGACCTCGGGCAGGCCCATGCATTGTGGACCGCCTGTCGCTGCGACCTTGGGCAGGTTTTGCGGATAGCGGTAACGCTCGGTGCCCAACAGGAACGAATCCAGCAATAGGACACCGGGCACGGGCAGCGGGGGTCCGGTGGCCAATGGCTTGAGACCGGCCAGAGCGCAGGTGATGGCCTGGTTGTACTTGTTGGTCAGGTCGGTCGTAGGGACCAGCAGATGCATGACGGTCTCGAGCGGCCGCGCGTTTGTTGACACCACGTCATTTCCGATGTCCGCCAACGCGATTGTGCTGACCAAAAGCGCGTCCAGATCACGCTGCCGATCGACGACAGTGTCGCTGATGCGTGTCCCATTCTCTATGGTGCTGACCAGATCGGGTCCCGCATCGGCATACGCGTCGAGCACCCGGGGAGCCACCGCCAATTCGTGGCTCAGGGTACGCAGGCTGGGGTCTATCTTGGTCAGCAGCGCGTCGAGATCGGCGAGTGTGTGGCCGACTTTTTCGCCGCGGCCGCCGAAAGCCTGCGCCAGCGCCCCGAGGGCTTCGTTCAGCTTCTCCGGTTCGATTCTGGACAGCACCGAAACCAGTTGTTGGAACACGGTGTTGATTTCGACGGTGACATGCTCGGAGTCCAGAATCTGGCCGGCTCTCAACGACTGCGGAGACGGCTCGCGCGGCGGGATCAGCTGAACGAACTTCGACCCGAACACCGTCGTCGATTCGATGTCGACCCGCGAATTGGCCGGAATCAAGTGCAGCCACGATGGGTCCATCGCCAAGTGGATGGCGGCCCGCCCGTCGGGCAGGTTCTCGACCGAGGAAACCCTGCCCACTTGCGCGCCGTGCAGCTTCACCTTGGCACCCGGATTCATCACCAGACCCGTGCGCGGCGACAACACCGTTACCGCAACCGATTCCGTGGCACCGCCTCGAAAGAGAAAAATGGTTCCCGCCACGATTGCGCCGATTGCGCCGACGGCGGCCAGACCCAGCAACGGGCGGACAACGGAGTTCGACACCGGATTCTCCCCTAGCCCGAGAGGTTGAAGTTTCCGTTGGCCCCGTAGATGGCCAACGAGACCAGCAGGGTCACCGAGACGACGACGATCAGTGAGGTCCGTACCGCGTTACCCACCGCGACGCCGACACCCGACGGACCTCCGCTTGCGAAATAGCCGTAGTACGTGTGGATCAGGAGGATGGCCAGAGCCATCAGGATCGCTTGCAGAAACGACCAGACCAGGTCCGCAGGATTCAGGAAGGTCGAAAAATAGTGACTGTAGAGTCCGCTCGATTGTCCCAGCACTACTACCGTCGTGAACTTGCTGGCGACGAACGACAAAATCACCGCGATCGAATACAGCGGTGTGATCGCCAGCATCCCCGCGATCAGCCGGGTGCTGACCAAGTACGAAACGGGCCGAATCCCCATGCTTTCGAGCGCGTCGATCTCTTCGTTGATCCGCATGGCGCCAAGCTGCGCAGTTACACCCGCGCCGAACGTGGCCGCCAAGCCGATCCCGGCGACGATCGGCGCCGAGATCCGAACGTTGATGAAGGCCGACAAAAAGCCGGTCAACGCCTCGATACCGATGTTGCCCAACGAGCTGTACCCCTGGATGGCCAACGTGCCGCCCGTGGCCAAGGTGAGAAATCCGACGATCGCGACCGTCCCACCGATCATCGCCAATGTCCCTGCCCCCATACTGATTTCGGCGGACAGGCGGATGATCTCTCGTCGGTAGCGGGTAAGCGCAAACGGTGTCCCGGCGATCGACCTTCCATAAAACTGGACGTGGTCACCGATGGCACCCAGCGCGGTGATGGGTTTGTTGATGTCACGGGCCAGATTCGGGTAGGCCGCTCGCAACGCCATCGTCGCTTACTTCGCTGTCATCTGAATACCGATGGCCGTCACCACGACGTTGATGACGAACAACGAAATGAACGCGTAGACCACCGTCTCGTTCACGGCATTGCCCACCGCCTTCGCGCCGCCGCCACTGATCGTCAGTCCGCGATAGCATGCGACCAACCCGGCGATCAGACCGAAGAGCAGTGCCTTCACCGACGAGATGATGAGTTCTGGGACCCCCGTGAGCAAGGTGATCCCGGCAGCGAATGCCCCAGGGTTGACATCCTGGACGAACACCGAGAAGAAGTAGCCGCCCAGGATGCCGATGATGCAGACGACGCTGTTGAGCAGTAACGCCACCACTCCGGACGCCAGCATGCGTGGCGCCACCAACCGCTGAACCGGATTGATACCCAACACTTCTAGTGCATCGATCTCTTCGCGGATGGTTCGAGAACCCAGGTCCGCACACATTGCCGTGGCGCCCGCGCCGGCCACGATGAGCACAGTGACCAATGGGCCCACCTGCGTGACCGCACCGAAAGCCGCACCTGCCCCGGACAAATCGGCCGCACCCAACTCGCGCAGCAGGATGTTCAGCGTGAAGCTGACCAGCACCGTGAACGGGATGGCTACCAGCAGCGTAGGCATCAGTGATACCCGCGCGACGAACCAGGACTGGTCCAAAAACTCCCGGCCTTGAAAGGGCCTGCGGAACAGGAATTTTGCCGCGTCGGCGGCCATTTTGACCAGACCCCCGACGGCCTGGAAGGGTACAGCCACGTGCCCGCCGAACGCCGGGCGCCCCACGGTCCAGCGGAGCGACGCATTGGCCACCACTCGAACTGACCCCTTCTATCTCACTGCCGCTTCCATAGCACTGCCGCCGCGGTGAGAAAGCTCCAACGCGCCAAGTGGCGCGGGCGGCGAACTGTCCGGCGGAAACCTTCCCCGAAAAGTGAGGCTTGGAACACAGTGCGTCCCGCCTACCGGGAGGACTGAAGGACAGTGTCGGCCAGACGGAACACTATCGCTGAGTGACCTCTGCCCAGCGCCTCATCACATGCTCCGGTGATGGACGAGTCCGCCCTGCAAAGATTGGGCCCCGCATGATTCGGCGCAGTCGGCTGGCTGCCGTGGCGCTCAGCATCTGGTCAGCTCTGTCGGCGATGCTTCTCGCACCGGTCGCGCACGCCGAAATGCGCACCGGCAATTACGAGCTGGCGATCACCGGCAGATACGACTTTCACACCTGGGTTTGGACGATTTCGTCGTGTCCCGGCCAGTGCGTAACCGTGCAGGCGATACCACGGCCTGTCGCAAAGGCTTTCGAGTACCGCGGTTCGGCGCAACTCGTCGACGGTCGCTATACCTTGACCGTTGACGTGCCGGACGGTCTGCGATGTGGCGATGTCTACTACGGCCCCGTCATCCCCACGCGTGACGTCTACTCATGGGATGCCGTGACGTTGGCCGGTTCCCTCGATTCATCGTTCGCCGCGGGATGCAACGGAGGCCCCGGTGGTACCTATACGTATCCCTTTGCCCTGGTGCGGATGTAGCTGGTCGCGTAGCCGCCGAGTGTCCAACGTGCACCGCTCGCCCGGTGTGTGACCGAAATGGCTCCCGATGTGCGGACATCGACCTCCAACTTCTCACCTGGCCGCCTTGATGATGGTCGCGGCAAAGCGTCAGCGGAAGGGGCAACGGATGGACGCAACAGACGAAGAGGAAGTAGTCACTTACGAAGTGGCCGGCGAGGTCGCAGTCGTCACGATGAACCGTCCCCGCTTTCGCAATGCGCAGAATTCGGTGATGACCTATGCCCTCGATGCCGCGTTCCAACGCGCGGTCGATGACGACGAGGTCAAGGTAATCGTCCTGGCGGGTGCCGGCGAGCACTTCAGCGCCGGCCACGACCTTGGGACCCCCGCCCACGACCACCACGTCAGGTACGACAATCGCGCCGTGCTGTGGTGGGACCACATCGGCAAGCCGGGTGGCGATCAGCGCTTCGCCCGCGAAATGGAGGTCTATCTGGGAATGTGCCGACGCTGGCGCGAGATCCCGAAGCCGAGTATCGCCATGGTGCAGGGTGCTTGTATTGCCGGCGGCCTGATGCTGGCCTGGGTATGCGACCTGATCGTGGCAGCCGACGATGCCTTCTTCAGCGACCCCGTTGTGCGGATGGGCATTCCCGGCGTCGAGTACTTCGCCCATCCCTGGGTGCTGGGGCCGCGCTTCGCCAAAGAGATCCTCTTCACCGGCGACAGGTTTGGCGCGCAGCGCGCCTACGAGGTCGGCATGGTCAACCGGGTAGTGCCGCGCCGCGAGCTGCAGCGCGAAACGCTCAGCCTCGCAGCGCGTATCGCCGCAATGCCCCGCTTCGGTCTGGCGTTGACGAAGCGGTCGATCAACCAATGCGAGGACCACATGGGGCTGCGCAGCGGCATCGACGCCGTCTTCGGTCTGCACCACTTCGCCCACGCGCACAACGCGGAACTCGGCGTGGGCTCACTCGGCGGCATGGACATCAAGGCGATGGCCTCGACCGCTGAATTGGAGCCCGAGCGCCATGCTTAGTCATCACGTGCGCGACGAGCTGGCTGCCGAGTTGGCGCAGGCGGAGCGGAGTGGTGAGCCGATCGCCCCGTTGACCGCCGCCTATCCGGAGATCGATGTGGTCGATGCGTATGAGATTCAGCTGATCAATATCCGGCAGCGGGTTGCCGAGGGGGCCCGGGTGTTGGGTCACAAGGTGGGGCTGTCGTCGTTGGCGATCCAGCAGATGATGGGTGTCGACGAGCCGGACTACGGGCATTTGCTCGATGAGATGCAGTTGTTCGAAGACACCCCGGTCAAGGCGAATCGCTACCTGTATCCGCGGGTGGAGGTCGAGGTCGGTTTCGTGTTGAACGCGGACCTGCCGGGCGCGGGGTGCACCGAAGACGATGTGTTGGCCGCGACCGAGGCGCTGGTGCCCTCGATCGAGTTGATCGACACCCGCATCACCGATTGGAAGATCGAGTTGTGCGACACCATCGCCGATAACGCCTCGTCGGCCGGTTTCGTGCTGGGGCGGGCCCGGGTTTGCCCCCGCGAGATCGACGTCAAGGGGATCGATGCGGTGTTGCGCTGCAACGGTGAGGTCGTCGCGCAGGGCCGCACCGACGCGGTTTTGGGCAATCCCGTCACCGCGGTGGCGTGGCTGGCGCGCAAGGTCGACGGGTTCGGGGTGCGGTTGCGCAAGGGTGATGTGGTGCTGCCCGGCTCGTGCACGAAAGCCATCGACGCGCACCCCGGCGACGACTTCATCGCCGACTTCGCGGGCCTGGGCTCGGTCCGGCTGTCTTTCGAGTAGGAGGAATTCACATGCCGTCGAAGGCGAGTGTGGCCATTGTCGGGTCGGGCAATATCAGCACTGACCTGTTGTATAAGTTGTTGCGCTCGGAGTGGCTCGAGCCGCGCTGGATGGTGGGCATCGACCCCGACAGTGAGGGTTTGACGCGGGCCCGCAAGCTGGGTTTGGAGACCACCCATGAGGGGGTGGACTGGTTGTTGGCCCAGTCGGACAAGCCCGATCTGGTGTTCGAGGCGACCAGTGCTTACGTGCACCGCGACGCCGCCCCTAAGTATGAGGCTGCTGGTATTCGGGCTATCGATTTGACGCCGGCGGCGGTGGGTCCGGCGGTGATCCCCCCGGCCAACCTGCGCCAGCATTTGGATGCACCCAATGTCAACATGATCACCTGTGGTGGGCAGGCCACCATCCCGATCGTGTATGCGGTCTCGCGCGCGGTGGCCGACCTTGGTGGGGTGCCGTATGCCGAGATCGTGGCCTCGGTGGCCTCGCTGTCGGCGGGCCCGGGTACGCGGGCCAACATCGATGAGTTCACCAAGACCACCAGCCGCGGTGTGGAGAGCATCGGTGGGGCCGCCCGCGGTAAGGCGATCATCATCTTGAACCCGGCTGATCCGCCGATGATCATGCGCGACACCATCTTTTGCGCGATCCCCGAAGACGCCGACCGCGACGCGATCGCCGCCTCGATCCACGACGTGGTCACCGAGGTGCAGACCTATGTGCCCGGTTACCGGTTGCTCAACGACCCCCAGTTCGACGACCCGTCGATCAACTCCGGCGGCCAGGCCCTGGTCACCACGTTCGTCGAAGTCGAGGGCGCCGGCGACTATCTGCCCCCCTATGCGGGCAACCTGGACATCATGACCGCCGCGGCGACCAAGGTCGGCGAACAGATCGCCAAGGAGTCCTTGAGCGCGACGGCCGGAGGAGCGCAATCATGAGCCGCGCCAACGACGATGCAGAGCGCAGCGATGAGGAGGAGTGGCGCGATGAGTGAAGTTTTTTTCAACCCGGTCTGGGACGTGCGGATGACCGACACCTCGCTGCGCGATGGTTCTCACCACAAGCGCCACCAGTTCAGCGCCGCCGAGGTCGGCGCGATCGTGGCGGCCCTGGATGCCGCGGGGGTGCCCGTCATCGAGGTCACCCACGGCGACGGGCTGGGCGGGTCGAGCTTTAACTACGGGTTTTCCAAGACCCCCGAACAAGAGCTGATCAAGCTGGCCGCCGCGACGGCCAAGGAGGCCAAGATCGCCTTTTTGATGCTGCCCGGGGTGGGCACCAAAGAAGACATCAAAGAGGCCCAAAACAACGGCGGGCAGATCTGCCGCATCGCCACCCACTGCACCGAGGCCGACGTCTCGATCCAGCACTTCGGCCTGGCCCGCGAACTCGGCCTAGAAACCGTCGGCTTTTTGATGATGAGCCACACCATCTCCCCGGAAAAGCTGGCCGCCCAGGCCCGCATCATGGCCGACGCGGGCTGCCAATGCGTCTACGTCGTCGACTCCGCGGGCGCCCTGGTCCTCGAGGACGTGCGCGACCGGGTCGCCGCCCTGGTCGCCGAACTCGGCGAGGACGCCCAGGTGGGCTTTCACGGCCACGAAAACCTCGGCCTGGGGGTGGCCAACAGCGTCGAGGCCGTCCGCGCGGGCGCCAAACAGATCGACGGATCCTGTCGGCGCTTTGGTGCCGGGGCCGGCAACGCCCCCGTCGAGGCCCTGATCGGGGTATTCGACAAAATCGGCGTCAAAACCGGCATCGACTTCTTCGACATCGCCGATGCCGCCGAAGACGTCGTCGCCCCCGCCATGCCCACCGAATGCCTACTCGACCGCAACGCCCTGATCATGGGCTACTCCGGGGTTTACTCCAGCTTCCTCAAACACGCCATCCGCCAAGGCGAACGCTACGGCGTCCCCCCACACGAACTGCTGCACCGCGCCGGCCAACGCAAACTCATCGGCGGCCAAGAAGACCAACTCATCGACATCGCCCTAGAAATCAAACGCGAGCAAGAAAGCGGCGCCATGCCGACAAAGTGACCGCTACCGGATCGGGGGGCGTCACAGGTGATCCCGGACATCCCCACCGCGCACCGGGTCGTCAGCGGCAAGCTTTTTGGGGATGATGAACACGCCCTCGGCCGTGACCGTGGTTCCTTCGCCGTCGGCAATGTGGCCTACCGCGAACGTCTTTGCGCCTTCGACGCGATCGACATGCGCGCTCGCCCGTATCAGCCCCAGCGGCGTTCCCCTCAGGTAGCGCATAGTGAGCGTGCCTGTATAGGCGGGACGCCCCGGCTGATGCGCGGTCGCGCCGAGCACGTGGTCGAGAATCAACGCGCACACCCCGCCGTGCACATGGCCCGGCGGTCCCTCGTAGGCGGCGCCGAGCATGACCTCGGTCCACACCGTGCCGTCGGCATCGTGGTGAATCACCAGCGGCGGCGCGATGGGATTGCGCACGCCGATTGCCACGTTTCCCGATGTCAGCGGTTGACCGTCGACGACCTCACGAAGCCCGAACGAGCCCGGCATGAGAGCCTCACTCAGTTGCTCGACCGCGCGATCCACGTGCGTCTTGGCCCCCGCGGCCGCAGCGTCGTCAACCTCGGTGCGGATGGTGACATCGATGAGCCTGCGTACCGATCCTGCCAGCGGCTCATACGCCGCCGGTGACCGGTCTCCATTGCCATCACTCACCGTTGAACCCCGTTTCACCTCGTCCGGCCCGTCATCGCGGGCGAATCACCAATCTTGCCAAGGGATTATCGTGCGCAGCGGTGTGCTGATCACGACGCCACCGGCGGCCGCCGAGTCCGGTAACCGCAAATCCGTAGCGCTCATGCGATCACGTATGCGGTTCGTGGTGGCCACCGGTTCGTCGTCAAGGTAGAGCAAGCGGATGCGCAGGCCCGCGCCGGCGGCAACCGGGTCACCGGCCCTAAGGCCCAGCCGATTGTCCTGGTGGTGGTCGAGCGAAAACGTCCACGCCCCAGCCACTCCCGCAACGTCCAGCAATCCTGGGATCAACGCGCGGTCCTCCCACCGGTGATGCTCGTGTGTATCAGGCCCCAGCGGATCGGCGAACCTCGTCATGGTCAAGTGCAACCCACGGTTGGGGCGATACGGAATGACCTCCGGCGACACCAGAGACGAAGCCGCGGCATAACCCTTGAGGGGCCGGAAGAACGCCAAGAGCGTTCGCCTCACGCCCGGCATCATGGGTCCGCGCCCCCATTCGAACGAGTCGCGTCCCAGTTGCTCCCACTCACGCACCGATCGGTCGAGCGGCTCCCGGAACCAGTACATGGCGACGTAGTCGGTTGCCGCGTGATCGGAGCTGACAACCGACACGGTGCGGCATTCGGCAGTGCGCGCCCAGCGGTCTCCCCATGCGACGCCGGGCAGCGCCAGGTTCTCCGGACGGTGGTCGAGTTGATGCCACTCGTTGTAAACGCGGTGTGCTTCCGGCGTCGAATCATTCAGCGCGACAAAAGAAAAGAACGCCAGCGGGCAGTCCCTCACGCCTCCCCCGAACCCAACGCCGGCGCCGCCGCCCCATCAAGGCCCGCCGTCAATAAGGCGCGCGGACCGGGATCACCGTTGAGGAGACGGCTCGTACGCTTGGTGATCCGCCAATCACCCTCGATGCGGCGAAGCTCGAAATGATTGGCCGTGCAGCGCCATACGCGATAACTCTCGCCGTCATGGACGAGAACCAGTGATTCGGTGACCGCCACCGCCGAATCTCCCGTAACCGTCACCACTGCCGGCCCGATGAAGTGGCAACAACCATCACCCACCAGCTTCTGGTGGGACGCCGAACTCACCATGGCGTGCACGTCCGCCTGGCTGCGCATGTGCCACCCCTCGACGTCATAACTGCCGTCGGCGGTCCAGAGTCGGGCCGCGGCATCGGCATCCCCGGCGTCCACCGCCGGACCGTAGGACGCAATCAACCGGGCGATGTCGCGTTCGTCCTCAAGGCGGCCCAATCGAGCCACCAGTTCGTCGACGTCGATCATGGTTGCTCCCCTTTCCAATCCGTCAGCCAGATCCCGTCGGTCCCCCCATTAGCTTTGGCCCAGGAGTTTCTGCACCGTCCTGTGCGCGCCGAAAACGATGGCGGCACGGTCCGGTCCGCTGCCCTGGTGCACGGCGCCGCGTTGCCGCCGGCGATGAACACGGGGCCGTTGGCCAGGTTGTCCAGCCCTTCGCGGGCCACATCGCGCGGTTCGGATACCGATCCCCCTTATCTCTGCGTGGCACCCGCGTCGACGGGCAGGGACACGGCGGTGATGTAGCGCGCCTCGTCGGAGGCCAGGAAAAGCGCGGCGTTGGCGACGTCCACAGGGTCGATCCAGGGCACGGGAAGCATATTCATCTCGCGCGCCGCATCGGCAAACTCGGCGCGGGTCGGGGGGCGATCGAGATCCGGCCGAAAAGCGCTGCGCACGTTGTCGTTCTGGATCAGCGGTGTATCAACGTTGGTCGGGTGCACGCAGTTGACCCGCACATTGTGCGGCGCGAGTTCGTGCGCGAGGCTCTGCATCAGACCGACCACGCCGTGTTTGGCGGCGGTGTAGTGCGCGACACCGACCAGACCGCGAAGCCCGGCAATGGAATTCGTCAGAATTACGGCGCCGGAGCCGCGCGCGATCAGATGCGGTGCGCCGGCGCGGCACGTGTGCCACACGCCGGTGAGGTTCACATCGATCATGGTGCGCCAGACGTTTTCGTCCATGTCGACCGTCATCGCGCGCGACGTGACGCCGGCAGTCGCGCAGACCACGTCCAGCCCGCCGAACCGCCGCACACCGCGGTCGGTGGCGGCGCGAACGCCATCGAGGTCACGAACATCGACGAGTTCGGTGTGCACCCGTCCGCCGACCTCGGTCACCAGCGAGGCCGTGTGGTCGAGGTCGCTCGGTGTGCTGTGCGGGACCATCACGGTGTCGACCGGTCCGCATAGGTCGAGCGCCACGATGTCAGCGCCCTCCTGAGCGAACCGCACGGCCTGGGCGCGCCCGATTCCCCGTGCCGCGCCGGTGATCAACGCGACCTTGCCCATCAGCCTTCCGGCGTCACTCATGAGGCGTCAGAAGACGATATGGGCATCGTCGCTCACCGGACGCGCCTGACAGCCCAGGATCAGTCCGTCGGCGCGATCGTCGGGCCCCAGGACGTCGCAACTATCCATGTCCACCTCACCCGAAACCAGCGTCGCCACGCATGAACCGCAGTGGCCCTCACGGCACGAGTGTGGCACGTTGATGCCCGCGTCGAGCATGGTGTCAACCAGGGACTTGTCTCGCGGCCACCGCAGACGATGCACTTCACCGTCCAAATCCACCTTCACGGTGACGGTCTGCACGTCGGTGTGTCCTCCGACTTCTGGCATGCGGCGATTCTGACTGGGCGGGCGAGGGCGCCGACCGCATGTTTCCGATGGCTGGGAGACGACCGTGGCGGCGTCCGTTCACCGGGATACTGCGCCTGAATGCAACCGGTGAGACCTACCGTAGGCAATTGTGAGGATTGGCAGCGATGAGCGCGGAGCCGCGGAAGTAGATGTTGTGGTCGTCGGCGCGGGCTTCGCCGGCCTGTACGCGCTGCACAAACTGCGATCGAACGGACTGACCGTAAAGGTCTTTGAGGCCGGCCCAGATGTCGGCGGCACCTGGTACTTCAACCGGTACCCCGGAGCCCGATGCGACGTCGAGAGCGTGGACTACTGCTACTCGTTCTCCGACGAGCTGCAGCAAGAGTGGGATTGGTCGGAGAAATACGCCACCCAAGCCGAGATCCTGGCCTATATCAACTGGGTCGCGGACCGCCTCGAGCTGCGCCCCCACATCACCCTGAACGCCCGCGTGACATCCACCGTGCTCGACGAACACAACCTGCGCTGGACGGTGACCACCGAGGCAGGCGAGTGCGTCACCGCCCGGTTCTGTTTGATGGCCACCGGCCCGCTGTCGGCGGCGATGACTCCGCCGTTCCCCGGCCTGGACAGCTTCGCCGGGCAGGTCTACCACACTGCGGCCTGGCCGCACGAAGCCGTGGACTTCACCGGCAAGCGGGTCGCCGTCATCGGCACTGGCTCCTCGGGGATCCAATCGATTCCGATCATCGCCCAGGACGCGTCACAGTTGTACGTATTCCAGCGCACACCGAATTACAGTGTCCCGGCCGGCAATCGACCGCTAACCGACGAAGACCGCGCCGAGGTAAAAGCCCATTACGCAGAACGACGACGTACCTCGTGGCGTAGCGGAGGCGGCTCACCGCACGTCGCCCACCCGAAGCTGACGATGGAGGCCACCCCGGAGGAACGGCGCGAAGCGTTCGAAAAGCGCTGGGAACTAGGCGGAGTGTTGTTCTCCAAGACGTTCAGCGACCAGATGATCGACCCGGTCGCCAACGAGCAAGCCCGCAAGTTCTACGAGGAGAAGGTGCGCGCCGTCATCGACGACCCGGGGCTGGCCGACCTGCTCATCCCCAACGACCACCCGATCGGTACGAAGCGAATCTGCACCGACAGCAACTATTTCCAGACATTCAACCGGCCGAACGTGAAGCTGGTCAGCGTGCGTCAAACCCCGATCGAGTCGATCGATGCCGCCGGGATCAACACGACCGACGCCCATTACGACCTCGACGCGATCGTGCTGGCAACCGGATTCGATGCGATGACGGGCGCGTTGGCCAAGATCGATATCGTCGGCCGCGAAGGCAGGCGGTTGAGCGACGACTGGTCCGGCGGCCCGCGCACCTACCTCGGAATCGCGGTCGACGGCTTCCCCAATCTGTTCCTGATCTCGGGTCCCGGAGCCCCCGCGGTACTGGCCAACATGGTGTTGCATGCCGAGGCGAACGTGAACTGGATCGCCGACTGCATCAATTACCTCGACGCTCATGACTACACCGCTGTCGAGGCGACTTCCGACGCGGTCGACGACTGGGGCGCCGAGTGTGCACGCCGGGCCGATGCCACGCTGTTCACCAAGGCCAATTCGTGGTACCTGGGAGCCAACGTGCCCGGAAAGCCCCGCGTATTCATGCTTTTCATCGGCGGCTTCGGTGTCTACCTCGACATCTGCAACGAAGTCGCCGACGCCGGGTACAAGGGATTCTCGCTGATCAAGACGCGATGATGGACCACATGATGTCGGGTCTGCGCGGTCACGTGGTGCTGGTTACCGGCGCCGGGCGCGGCAGCGGCCGCAGCCACTGTGAACGGTTCGCCGACGAAGGCGCCGACGTCATCGCGCTGGATGGGCCCGGAGCGGCGCCCGACCTCGAGGAGACCACCGCCGCGGTGAGACAGCGCGGCGTGCGTGCTGCGACCGGTCTGGCCGACGTCAGCGACCTCGCTTCCTTGACAGCCGCGGTCGACGATGCCCTCGCACAGCTCGGTCGCCTCGACGTGATCGTCGCCAACGCCGGAATCCATCCGTCCGGCGCGCCAGCATGGGAGATCACCCCCGAGAACTGGCAACAGACGCTGGACATCAACCTCACCGGAGTGTGGAACACCGTCAAGGCGGGAGTGCCCCACATGGGCCGGGCGGGGGGCCAGCAAGGCGGCTCCATCGTGATCATCAGCTCCACCAGCGGTATTCGCGGCACGGCCAATAGCGCGCCTTACTCCGCGAGCAAGCACGCGGTGGTGGGCCTGGCGCGCACACTGGCCAACGAACTCGGGCCGCGACGTATTCGCGTCAACACCGTCCACCCCGGCGCGGTCGGAACCGCGATGGTGCTCAACGAGGCGACCTTCCGGCGCCTGCGACCGGATCTGGACAACCCGACAGCCGAGGACGCCGCAAAGGTGCTCACCTCCCGACACCTGCTCCCGATCCCCTGGGTAGAACCGGTCGACATCAGCAATGCCGTCGTGTTCCTGGCTTCGGACCAGGCGCGTTACATCACCGGCACCCAAATCGTGGTCGATGCCGGCTTGCTGGCCAAGGCATAGCGGCGACGACGCATGGGCGTGCGCGGGCGGCCCCGAGTCGGCCGGATTTCGTCCGCTGATTGGGATCATCGGCGAGTCGGAGTACGGATTGCGGTAAACCATTCACTAGGCCCACAAACGTAAGGACGAACAAAATGAGCGAGCGGGTGCTTGACCGGGTAGTGGCGATGGCCGATCAGTTGCGCGACCAGGCCGCGGAAGCCGAGCAACTCGGCCGCCTCACCGACGACACCGTCAAGTTGATGAAAGGCGCCGGGCTGATCCGGCTGCTGCAGACCAAGCAGTACCAGGGCTTCGAGGTCCACCCCCGCGAGTTCGCCGAGACGACGATGGCCACCGCGGCGCTGGACCCGGCGGCCGGCTGGATCGTCGGCGTGGTGGGCGTGCACCCATATCAGTTGGCCTACGCCGACCCGAAGGTCGCCGCCGAGATCTGGGCCGATGACGTCGACACCTGGATGGCCTCGCCGTACGCGCCCCAGGGTGTGGCCAAACCCGTCGACGGCGGCTACCTCTTCAACGGGCGCTGGCAATTCAGTTCGGGCACCGACCATTGCGACTGGATCATCCTGGGCGCCATGCTCGGCGACGACAAAGGTGTCCCGTTGATGCCGCCGCAGATGCTGCACATGATCCTGCCGCGCAAGGACTACGAGATCGTCGAAGATTCGTGGAATGTGGTGGGGCTGCGCGGAACCGGCTCCAAGGACGTCATCGTCAAGGATGCGTTCGTCCCGGCCTACCGGACGATGGATGCGGCCAAGGTGATGGACGGCACCGCCCAGCGCGAGGCCGGCATGACCGAACCGCTGTATTTGATGCCCTGGTCGACGATGTTCCCGCTCGGGATTTCGGCGGCGACCATCGGCATCGCCGAGGGCGCGCTGGCCGCACACCTGGATTACCAGCGGGGCCGGGTGGGGGCCACCGGGACGGCGATCAAGGACGACCCGTATGTCATGCACGCGATCGGCGAGGCCGCGGCCGATATCAACGCCGCGCGTCAGGAACTGCTGGCCAACGCCGACCGCATCTACGACATGGTCGCGGCCGGCAAGGAGGTGTCGTTCGCCGACCGCGCGGCCGGGCGGCGCACGCAGGTTCGCGCGGTGTGGCGCGCGGTCTCGGCCGTCGACGAGATCTTCGCCCGCTCCGGCGGCAACGCGGCGCGCATGGACAAACCGCTGCAACGGTATTGGCGTGACGTGCACGTCGGCCAGATGCACGCCATCCATGTGCCCGGAACCATCTATCACGCGGCGGCGCTGAGTTCGATCGGCATCGACCCACCCGAAGGCCCTCTGCGGGCCCTGATCTGAGGAACGTTCGATGTCTGACCTGAAAAGCCTTGGCTACATCACGGTTTCAACCACCGATATCGAGCGTTGGCGCCATTTCGCGTTTGGTGTGCTGGGATTCGCCGAAGGAAAAGGACCCGACGAATCCGCGCTGTACTTGCGGATGGACGAACGCGCGGCCCGGATCATCGTCGTGCCCGGCGACGTCGACCGGGTGGTCACGGTCGGCTGGGAGGTACGTGACCACCAGGCGCTGCAACGGGTCAAGGCCGCGCTGGATGCCGCCGGTGTCGGTTTCAAGGAATTATCCGTCCAGGAGGCCGACGCCCGCCGCGTCGAAGAGGTGATCACCTTCGAGGATCCGGCCGGCACGACGCTGGAGGTGTTCCACAGCGCGGTGCTCGACCACAGCCCGGTGATCACCCCGTTCGGCGCGAAGTTCGTGACGGGCGATCAGGGTCTGGGCCACGTCGTCGTGCCGGCGACCGATTTCAACGGCGTCGTCGACTTCTACACCGAGGTACTCGGTTTCAGGTCTCGTGGCGCGTTCCGGGTGCCGCTGCCCGCGGAGTTCGGCCCGATCCGGGTGCGGTTCCTCGGCATCAACGCGCGCCATCACAGCCTGGCGATCTGCCCCGCCGCCCAGCAGCGCGACCCCGGGCTGGTCCACGTCATGGTGGAGGTGGACACCCTCGACGCCGTCGGCCAGGCGCTGGACCGCGTCAACGCCGACGGCTTTACCGTCGCGTCCACCCTGGGCCGGCACACCAACGACAAGATGGTGTCCTTCTACGTCCGCGCGCCCGGCGACTGGGACATCGAATTCGGCACCGATGGGATGCGGGTCGACGAAACGTACTACACCGCTGAGGAAATCACCGCCGACAGCTATTGGGGCCACGAGTGGATTCCGGAACCACCCGCGGCCATGCGCATGTGATGAGCGAATCTGACGTGACGCCCGTCGCGGCGTCGTCGATCACGTCCTGGGACGCCGAGGCCGACGTCGTCATCGCCGGCTATGGGATCGCCGGCGCCGCCGCGGCGGTGGAAGCGGCGCGTTGCGGCGCCGATGTTCTGGTGCTGGAGCGCACCGGCTCCTGGGGCGGCGCGGCGTCGATGGCCGGCGGATTCATCTATCTCGGGGGCGGGACGCCCCTGCAAAAGGCTTGTGGCTTCGACGATTCCGTCGACAACATGGCCGCGTTCCTCAACGTGGCGATGGGACCCGGCGCCGATGAGGAGCGGATCGCCGACTACTGCTCGGGCAGCGTCGCCCACTTCGACTGGCTGGTGGGCTGCGACGTGCCGTTCAAGGCGGAGTTCTTCGGTGAACCCGGCTGGGAGCCCATGGGCGATCAGGGCCTGATGTACAGCGGCGGCGAAAACTCCTACCCGTTCAACACGATCGCCTCCCCCGCGCCGCGCGGGCACGTACCGCAGATGCAGAACAAGAAGCAGGGCGAGGCCAGCGCCGGCTACATGCTGATGAAGCCGCTCGTCGACACGGCCACCGCCGCCGGCGCGCGGGCGCTCTACGACGTGCGGGTGCAGCGGCTGATCGTGGAATCCGACGGCCGAGTGGTGGGCATCTGCGCCCGGCAGTACGGGAACGACATGACCATCCGGGCGCGCCGCGGGGTCGTGCTCGCCACCGGCAGTTTCGCCTACAACGACGCGATGGTCGCGCGCTACGCGCCGCGCATCGCGGGACGCCCGGCCGCGTCGATCGAGCAGCATGATGGGCAGGCGATCCGGATGGCGCAGGCGCTGGGCGCCGACCTCGCGCACATGGACGCCACCGAGGTCGCGATCTTCGTCGACCCGCAGCAGCTGGTGCGCGGCATCCTGGTCAACGGGCGCGGCCAGCGCTACGTCGCCGAGGACACCTACCCGGGCCGGATCGGCCAGCTCACGCTCTACCACCAGGACAACGTCGCCTACCTGATCATCGACGGCGACGCGCAGGAGGCGGCGGAGGCCTCGTGGTCGCCAAAGCTGATGCTGCGCCCGGCGACCTGGGTGGCGGACACGGTGGCCGACCTGGAACGCGACATGGGCCTGCCGACCGGTTCGCTACAGGCCACCGTGGCCGCCTACAACGAGGGCGCCGCCCGTGGCGAGGATCCGCTGTTGCACAAGAAGCCGCAGTGGATCAAGCCGATCGGTTCCCCGGTGGGCGCGATCGATTTGCGGGAAAGCACCGGCGGCTTCACCCTCGGCGGGCTCGCCACCACGCTGGACGCCGAGGTGCTGCATGTCAGCGGCGCGCCCATCCCGGGGCTCTTCGCCGCCGGCCGTTGCACCGCCGGCCTGGCCGCGTGGGGTTATGCCAGCGGCGTTTCGCTCGGAGACGGCAGCTTCTATGGCCGCCGCGCAGGCCGCTCGGCCGCCAAAGGCTGATTTCCTTCACGAGCAGACACAAAAGGCCCCGGCACGCACGGCGTGCGGGGGCTTTTGCGTCTGTTCGGCGAGATTGTCGACACGTGCTCGTGAGCGTGTGACAGCGACCACAAGGGTGTGGTAGAACTATATTCCTAATAGGAATATGCCAGCCAGGAGGACTTATGCCGGCGCCCGTCGAAACTCCCACCGCGGTCATCGACCGCATCTCGCTGGTCCTGGACGCGTTCGACGGACCGGGACGGCTGACGCTGGCCCAGGTCGTTCGGCGCACCGGCCTGCCGCGCTCCTCGGCGCACCGGATGCTGGAGCGGCTGGTTCAGCTGCGCTGGCTGCGCCGCAGCGGCCGCGACTACGAGCTCGGGATGCGGCTCGTCGAGCTGGGTTCGCTGGCCGTGCACCAGGATCGGCTGGTGCGCGCGGCCACCCCCCTGTTGGCGGAATTGCATCGCGCCACCGGACTTGTCGTGCATCTCGCGGTCCTGGACGGCTCCGACGTCGTCTACCTCGACAAGGTCGGCGACCGCATGATCGGCGCGATCCCCACCCGGGTCGGAGGCCGCCAGCCGGCACACTGTACCGCCGTCGGCAAGGCGATCTTGGCGTACCGCGACCAGGAGGCCGACATCGATCTGGGAACCCGCCTGACCAAATACTCGATCTCCAGCGCTCCGCAACTGGCGACGGAACTGGCCAAGGTCAGGGCGCACGGCGTCGCGTTCGAGCGCGAAGAATCGCTGCTCGGGTTCGGCTGCGTCGCAGCTCCTATCGGTGGTCCCGGTGAAGCCCAGGAAGCCATAGCCGCCGTATCGGTGTGCGGCCCGTTGAATCGCATGGCGCTTGACCAGCGCCTCGCCGCCCCGGTACGGATGACCGCGATGGGCGTGTGGCGCAACATGGAAGGTGGCCCGCAGCGAGTCGCCCCGACCCTGCAGCCCCTGCGGCCATTGCTCCCCATGCGGCCACAGCACCCTGCCCCGGCGCAGCAACCCGCCCTGCAATACGCGTGAGCCTCGACCCGCAGATCGCTGCGCTCATCGAGCAATTGGATGGCGGGTTTCCACCGGTCCACGAGATGAGCGGCGCCGAGGCCCGGGCGCTCATCCGGTCCAGGCTGGTGCCCCCGGCCCAGCCCG
This sequence comes from Mycobacterium sp. NTMscope_MAC_269, assembly GCF_976985695.1. Taxonomy (NCBI): domain Bacteria; kingdom Bacillati; phylum Actinomycetota; class Actinomycetes; order Mycobacteriales; family Mycobacteriaceae; genus Mycobacterium; species Mycobacterium sp. NTMscope_MAC_269. The sequence continues at coordinate 1,554,275 of NZ_OZ335668.1, read as the reverse complement.
AGCCCGTCGCCGAGGTCGCCGATCGCTCGGTCGAAGGTCAAGGTGGTTCGATTCCGGTCCGCGTATACCGGCCCGAGGCGGACCGTCCGCTCCCCCTCGTCGTGTATGCCCACGGCGGCGGGTTCGTGTTCTGCGACTTGGACAGCCACGACGGGCTCTGCCGTAACGTCGCCAACCTCGTTCCCGCCGTTGTTGTTTCGGTCGACTACCGGTTGGCTCCGGAGAACCCCTGGCCGGCGGCGGCCGAGGACGTGTACGCCGTGACGTGCTGGGCCTACGAGAACGCCGCCACGCTCGGCGCCGACCCCGAGCGTCTGGTCGTGGGCGGCGACAGTGCCGGCGGCAATCTGGCCGCGGTGACCGCGGTCATGGCTCGCGACCGCGGCGGCCCGGAGCCGGCAGCGCAGCTGCTGCTCTACCCGGTGATCGCGGCCGACTTCGGCACCGAGTCCTACCGGCTGTTCGGCCAGGGCTACTACAACCCCACGCCGGCGCTGCAGTGGTACTGGGATTGCTACGTGCCCTCGCGCGACGACCGCGCGCACCCCTACGCCACACCGCGCAACGCCGACCTGCACGAGCTCCCGCCCGCCGTGATGGTGGTCGCCGGCCACGATCCGCTGCGCGACGAGGGCTTGGCGTACGGCGCCGCGCTCGAAGCGGCCGGCGTGCCCACCGTGCAATTGCGTTACGAGGGCGGGATCCACGGGTTCATGACGATGCCGACTCTCGACATCGCGCACCGGGCGCGCAAAGAAGCGACCGCGGCCCTCGCCGATCTATTGCAGCGGTAGTTCGTTGGCGGCCAACGCTTCCGCCGCCCCGTAGCGTTGCCCCGGATCGAGCACGCAATGGGTCCGCCCGAAGACGGTGACCATGCACTTGTTGTTGTGGGTGCAGCGACTTCGGGTGGCCGGATCGGCGATCATCCTGGAGATCAGCTCCGGTTCGCGCAGCAGAGCCCGTCCCATCGCAACGAAATCGAAGCCTTCGCGCATGCCGGTCTCGACGTGCTCGCGATCGGTGATCCCCCCCAACAGGATCAGCTTGGTGTTGCGCATGAGGGGGACGAACTGGCGGGCATTCTCCAGCATGTACAGGTCGTGGTAGGGGTAGTCGCCCATCGCCCACTTTCCGATGAAGCGGATGCCGGTCCGCATCGGCTGGGGCATGACTTGAGCGAACTCCTTGACCGGGACGTCACCACGAAACAAATACATGGGCTTGAAAACCGAAGAGCCCTGCGTCAATTCGATCGCATCCAGCACAGCGTCGGCATCGAGCAGCGCGGCGGTTCGCAACGCCTCGTCGACCCAGATGCTGCCGGGCACGCCGTCGTCCATATCGAGCTTGGCGGTTACCGCGATGCGGTCACCGATCTCGTCGCGCACGCGCCGGGCGATCTGACGGCACAACCGCGACCGGTTGTCGATGTCACCGCCATATTCATCCCTGCGCCGGTTGATCAACGGACTCAAAAACGAGCTTGGCAGGTACAGGTGGCCGAAATGCAGTTCCACGGCATCGAAGCCCGCATCGGCGGCCACCCGGGCAGCGGCGCCGAATTGGTCGATCACCCGGGCGATCTCGGCGCGGGTGATCTCGCGGCAGTAACCCATCGATGCCGGGTTGATGAATCTGCTCGGCGCCATGGGGGTGACGCCGGTCAGTTTCTTCTGCGCGACGACACCCGCGTGCCCGAGTTGGGCCGCGATCGCCGCACCGCCCTGGTGCACCGCGTCGGTCAGCTTCCGCAAACCCGGAAGGGCCGCCTCGCTCATCACGATCTGTCCCGGTGCGCTGGCACCCTCGGGCGCCACACAGCAGTACGCGACGGTCGTCATCCCGACACCGCCCCGGGCGAAGGCGCGGTGGAACTCGATCAGATCATCGGTGACCAAGCCCTGCGGCGATCGGCCTTCCGACGTAGCCGCCTTGATCACCCTGTTACGCAATGTCACCGGCCCCAGCACGGCGGGGGCGAAGGGGTCCGGCGGCACTGCAGTCATACGGCGACACTGACCCCGCATCCGCAGATGGTCAACGGTAGGTTCCCGGTGGCTGGGAGCCGACGACGCCGCGTACCCGGCGTGTCATACGGTCTGCTCATGGCCGACGGCGAAGTCTTCGTGATCGACCGGGTGGTGACCCGGCCCGGGTGTGCTCGCCGATTCGTCGACGCCTACCTCGCCGAATACGCCCCCGGAGCGCGCGAACGGGGCATGACGTTGCGCGACATCCTGGTGAGCCCACCGATCTGGTTTGAGGACGACAGCAACGTGGTCACGGCGACCTGGAGACTGCCCAGCGCCCGGGCCTGGTGGGAGATGACCTGGAAAGGCCGACCGGATCCGACGGTAGGCGAATGGTGGTCGCGGATCGAGGGATTGGTGGCCGAGCGGTCCCGATCCTTCGCCGCGACCGCCGAAGACGTGGACGGACTGTGCGATGTATAGCCTCACGCGGCTGATCGACGTCGGCGAAGCCGATCGCGACCGGATTCTCGGCGAGCTGCGCGGGGCCGTGGGTGCGGCGGCGCCGTTGCGCTCGGTGGTGCAGCCGACGCTGCCCGGCTCTCGCAACGGGGGCGACATCCTGGTGCATCTGCGGTTCGCCACCGAGGACCAATGCGACCGCGCGACAGATGATCTCGCTGCCGTGCTGGCCGATCCCTCGGTGGGTCGGGTCAACGGCGTCGGTTACGGGGGCACGCCCATTCGCTGCGGCGAGAAGCCCGGCACGGTCTACCGAGCGCTCCTGCTGCGCGTGCAGCCTGACACACCCGAGGCCACCCTCGCCCGGTTCGAGCGCGAGCTGTCTTCGATGCCGCGGTATCTACCGACGATCCGTGCCTGGCAACTGAGCCGGGTGTCCGCGGCGGTCGGAACTTCCTCGTGGACACACGTATTCGAGCAGGAATTCGCCGACGTCGAGGCGCTGATGGGTCCCTACCTGATGCACCCTGTCCACTGGGCGGTGGTGGACCGCTGGTTCGACCCGGAGACCACCGACGTGATCATCCGCGACCGGGTGTGCCACAGCTTCTGCGCCATCCCCGACCCGGTGCTGACCTAGACGCCCGCGGGCAGAATGTTGGGATTGGCGGCCGCCGGCGGCTCTAACGGGGGCAGCACTTCGGTGCCGTCGAGGCTGTGCACCGTCAGTTGCTGCGACCACGGATAATGCAGGCTGAAGGCGACCAATCCGGTGCGCTCCGCGGCGGGCACATGACACATTGCCAACACAGTCTCGGCCAAATACTCCACCGGTTCGGTCGGGAGGGTGTCCGGGATCAGTTGCGCGGCACCGGGAGTGCGGACCGCCGTCGACGGGCCGACGCAATTTACCGCGATATTCGCGTCCAGCAACTCGGCGGCCACGCCCTGGGTGAACCGGTGCAAGCCGGCTTTCAGCGACGCGTAGATCACGTCGCCGGAAATCTTGTTGTATTCCCGGTACGGCCGGACCGGGGCCAGGCCCGTGACGGACCCGATGTTGACGATCCAACCGGCTCCCTGGTTACGCATGTGCGGCACAGCTGATTTCGTCAGCACGAACGGGACACGCAGGTAGTGTTCCACGGTTCGGTCGAACGTTTCCACGCTCATGTCCTCGATCAACGAGTAGTCGGCGAAGCCGGCGTTGTTGACCAGGATGTCGATGCGGCCCGCGCGGTCAAGGACCGCCTCGACCAAAGCGTCGCGCTGCTCGGCGTCCTCGAGGTCGGCCGCAATGCCGAACGCCGAACCACCGGCGGCCTGGATCAACTCCACCGTTTCGGCGATGGTGCCGGGCAGCGCGGTCGTCGTCCCCGCCCGCGTCGACAACGACGACGTGTGCGAACGTGCCGTGACCGCCACCGTGGCGCCCTCGGCCGCCAGCCGCTGCGCGACGGCACGCCCGATGCCTCGGCTGCTACCGGTAACCAAAGCCGTTTTGCCGCGGAGCAACCCGCCGCTCATCGAAGCTCGAGATCCTCTTCGACGGGGGCGCGGTGGTCGTGCCAAAAGTCGACGAGGCGGTACGGGAAGGAGATCACGATCCGGCCCCCCGAGCGATAGTAGGTGTGGGCCGACGGCGTGTGGCGCCACACGGTGCCGGCCATGGTCGCATCGATGCGGTCGACGTAGTCTTCGTAGGCGCGCTGCGTCACCTCCAGGGTGGTGGCCTCGCGCAGCGCCATCAGCTGCAGGCATTCCATCACGTAGTGCACCATCACTTCGACGCCGAAGTTGTGCCCCGCGCCGTGACCCGGGCTGTAGTTGGGGGCCGAGGAGATGAACATGTTCGGGAATCCCGGCACCATCCCGCCACGGTAGGCCCGGGGCGCGTCGCCCCATTCGTCGGTCAATTTCTTGCCGTCGCGACCTCGAATATCCACCTTGGAAAGGAAATCCAGGTAATAGCCGGTAGCGTAGACGATGACGTCGAGGTCGATTTGCCTACCGTCATCCGTCACGATTCCGGCCTCGTTGACCCTCGCCGGCTCGCTGGCCTCGACGTCGACGTGCTCGCGGGCCAGCGCCGCGTAGTAGCCGCCGGGATCGCGGATGATCCGCTTGCCGTAGGGGGCGAAGTCGGGCGTGACCTTGCGGGCGAGCTCGCTGCCCGCACCGAACACGCGATCGATGTAGTCGAGGCACATCCGCAGCAACACGTCGTTGGCCGGCGAAATCGACAGGTGCTCGGCCGCCCACTCCTCGTCATGCAGGATAACCGGATAGTTGTTGTCCGATGTCCCCCAATACGACTTGAGTCGAATCCAATTGGCGTAGTACGGCAACCGGGTGCCTAGCCACCGTCGGTAGGCCGGAACATCGTCGGATGCCCGCCGACGCGGCGCGACCCAGTGCGGCTGGCGTTGAAACACCGTCATGTGCGCGACCTGGTCCACGCACGCGTCGACGATCTGGACCGCGGTGCAGCCGGCTCCGATGATCGCAACCCTTTTACCCCTGAGATCCAGCGTCGGATCCCATTGCGCGGAATGGATGGAAGTTCCCGAGAATGTCTCGCGGCCAGCAAGATCCGGCCAACGCGGTCGGTTGAGATACCCGGCGGCCGGGATCACCACATTCGCATAACTGACGTCGCGGGTTCCGTCCGGGCCGACCGAGTGGATCTGCCACTGCCGGCGCCTCTCCTCCCACCACAGCGCTTCGACCGTCGTACCGAACCGCGTGCGCGTGCGGAGGTCGTTCTTGTTGGCCACCGACACCAGGTAGGCCTGATACTCGGCACCCTGCGGATAGTAGCTGGACCAGTCGCCGTTGACGTCGCGCGACAGCGAGTAGTACGCCGAGGGCGTGTCCACCCCGATGCCGGGATAGGTGGTGGTGTACCAGGTGCCGCCGACCTCGTCGTTGCGCTCGATGATCTGATAGTCGATACCGGCGTCCGCGCACGCGAGCGCGGCGGTGATGCCGGCAATGCCCGCGCCGATGATGACAACCCGGAAGCCCGCGGGAAGTTTTGCGGTGCGCGGCAGTACCGGTTGTGAAGGCTGGAAGCCACCCTGTTCGAGGAGCAGTCCGAGGTATTCGGGGGCAATCTCAGCCCCGAGCGCAATCGGGGCGATGCGGGCGAAGAGGTCGAGGTCGTCGGCGGGCATCGCGTCCGCCCGGCGCGGCTCCCGCAGTGCCGTGACGATCTCCTCGATGAGCTGCGCGGCTGTCTCCGGGTCGGTGACGCCCGCCTGCTCCGGCGGGTCGGGCACATAGGTGATTTTCGATGCGAACCGCGCGGCGACGGCCGGATCCCCGGTCAGCTGCGCCAGTACGGCGACGAGGACCCCGGGATCCGCCTGAGCCAGATTGGCTCGCAGTTCGTCGACGTCTTGGGGATTCGCACCCGCCCATCCGGCGGTTGGGGTCGTGACGGGAACGCCAGTGCTCATATCAACGAGTATCGAGGCGATCCGCGCCCATGGGCAGGGTCCTGTCTACTCAGCGGGACGCTTACGTCCCCCGGGCGGGCGTCGGCGCTTACCGTGACGGGCATGCAGCCCGATGAACTCGAAGCCGCGATCGCGCGGGCGCGTCGCCACGGACTCGGCGATATCCCCCGCCGGTCCGCCCGGCGACACCCGGACAAGATCGCAGTCATCGACGGGGCCGTTGCGCTGACCTTCGCCGAGTTCGACCGTCTGGTGGACCGCGCGGCGGCCGCGTTGCACGACAACGGTTTTCGACCTGGTGACCGGCTCGGCCTGCTGTCACGCAACTGCTGGCAGTACGCCGTGCTGGCCTTCGCGACGGCGCGGGCCGGAGTGGTCTTGGTCCCGATCAACTTCATGCTGACCGCCGAGGAGATCGCCTACATCCTCGGCCACAGTCAGGTCAGCGGCGTCGTCGTCGAAGCGGACCTCACTGAAACCGCCGAAGAGGCGATCCGGCAGGGGGGCGTGGTCAAAACCAAAGCCGCCCTGGTGCCGAGGGGACACCAGGGCGCGCGCGGGTGGGCCGATTTCGCCGAGTGGCTGACCACCGAGACACCGGCGCCGAGCCCGCACATCGACGACGACCAACCGGTGCGACTGATGTACACCAGCGGAACCGAATCCCGCCCCAAGGCCGCGATCCACACCAGCCGCAGCCTGATGTGGCAGTACGTCAGCACGATCGCCGCAGGCGAGATGTCGCACGACGACGTCGAGATCCACTCGCTACCGCTGTATCACTGCGCGCAGCTGGACAACTTCCTGGCCACCGACATCTACCTCGGCGCCACGAGCATCATCCTGCCGCGGCCCGAACCCGAAGCGGTGCTGCGCGCCATCGAGAGCCACCGTGTCACCAACTATTTCGCTCCCCCGACGGTGTGGATCTCGCTGCTGCGCTCACCGGTGTTCGACGAAGTAGACCTGTCCAGCCTACGCAAGGGCTATTACGGCGCCTCGGCAATGCCGGTGGAAATCTTGCACGAGATCCGCGAACGGCTGCCCGACCTCCGATTGTGGAACTTCTACGGCCAGACCGAAATGGCACCGCTGGCCTCGGCTCTGGGCCCGGACGAGCAGGACGCGCACGCTGGTTCGGCCGGCAGGCCGGTGGTCAACGTCGAAACCGCCATCCTCGACGACGACGACAACCCCGTCGCCGCCGGCGTGGTCGGCGAGATCGCGCACCGCAGTCCGCATTTGACGCCGGGCTACCTCGACGATCCGGAACGCACCGCGGCCGCCTTCCGAGGCGGTTGGTTCCACTCCGGCGACCTGGGCTACTACGACGAACACGGACTGCTGCACGTCGTCGACCGCAAGAAGGACATGATCAAGACCGGTGGAGAAAACGTGGCCAGCCGGGAGGTCGAGGAAATCCTCTACCGGCACAACGGTGTTCAAGAAGTCGCGGTGTTCGGCCTGCCCCACCCGGTGTGGGTGGAGGCGGTGGTGGCCGCCGTCGTCGCACGCGACGGCACCGTTTTGACCGAGGAAGACCTGTTCGCTCACTGCCGGGCGCACCTGGCCGGATTCAAGACACCCAAACGCGTCTTCTTCGTGGACGCGCTGCCGAAGAACCCCAGCGGAAAAGTGCTCAAACGTTCACTGCGGGAGCGTTTCGGTCTCGATCAGCACGCGTTCAATTGATCGCGAAAACCACTCTGCTTGAAAGGAATTCGTTGCCCATGTACAAAGGCCGCATCGCTCGATTCGACGGGCCGGGCAAACCCTTCGAAATCGAAACGGTCGCTCTGCCCGACGTTGGCCCCGGCGAGATCCTGGTCAAGGTCACTCGGGCCAACATCTGCGGCTCGGACGTACACGCCTGGCATGGCACCTTCGCCACCCGCGGGCTGGGTGGTCAGCTGCCCACCGTTCTGGGTCACGAAATGGTCGGCGCGGTCGAGGCGCTCGGCGACGGTGTCGGCACGGATTCCAGCGGCAAACCGTTGCGGGCCGGCGCCCGGGTGGTGTTCCCCTACTTCTTCTGCTGCCACCGGTGCCGGAATTGCCTGGCCGGCCGGCGCAACGCGTGTGTGAAGCTGAAGATGGCGATGCTCGGCCGCGCCGACGAGCCACCCTACTTCGTCGGTGGATACGCCGACTACTACCTGCTGCCGGCAGGGGCGGTCGTCTACACCGTGCCCGACGGGGTTTCCGACGAGATCGCCGCGGGCGCCAATTGCGCTCTGTCACAGGTGATGTACGGGCTCGAGCGAGCGGGCCAACAACTCGGCGAGACGGTGCTGGTGCAGGGCGCGGGCGCCCTCGGCCTCTATGCGGTCGCGGTCGCCAAGGCGCGCGGGGCGGCACGCGTGATCGCCCTCGATGGCGTGCCCGAGCGCCTGGAACTGGCGCTCGCGTTCGGCGCCGACGACGTCATCGACATCACCGAGGTGCCCGACACGAAGGACCGGGCCAAGCTGATACGCAGACTCACCGAAGGGTACGGCGCCGACGTCGCGGTGGAGGTGGTGGGCCATCCGTCGGCGATCGACGAGGGTCTCAAACTGCTCGGGCAGTTCGGGCGCTACGTCGAGATCGGCAACATCAACATCGGCAAGACCTTCGAGTTCGACCCCTCTCGGTTCGTGTTCGGGAACAAGACGATGATCGGTGTTTCGCTCTACGACCCGGAGGTGTTGTCGCGTGCGCTGACCTTCCTGGAACACAACCAAGACCGGCTGCCACTCGACCGCCTCGCCGCGGCAAGCTATTCGCTCGACGACATCAACGCGGCATTCGCGGCGGCCGAAGGCAAACGCGACATCCGCGCCAGCATCGTCCCCTGATCGAAAGAAGACCATGCACAACTACGAACGCACCACGCTGTTCATCGATGGGAAATGGGTCGAGTCCTACGGGAACGACGCCATCGAGGTCATCGATCCCTCCACCGAGAAGCCGATCGGTTCGGTGCCCGCCGGCACCACGGCCGACGTCGACGCCGCGGTGTCGGCCGCCAAGCGCGCGTTCGACCCGCTGATCAGCGTTTCCGAGCGCCGGGCGCGGATCGCCGCGGTGATCGCGGCGATGGAAAAGCGACTGCCCGACATCGCCGAGACCATCAGCCGCGAGATGGGGGCGCCGCTGCGCATCGCCCAGACCGTGCAGACGCAGGTGCCGCTGGCCGTGGCCCGCGGTTTCGCCGATGTGCTGGATACCTTCGAATTCGAAGAGCCCGTGGGCAATTCGCTGGTCCTGCGGGAGCCCTACGGCGTGGTCGGGGCGATCACGCCGTGGAACTATCCGCTTTACCAGGTCGTCGCCAAGGTCCTGCCGGCCATCGCCGCCGGTTGCACGGTGGTGCTCAAGCCCAGCAACGAGGCACCGCTGTCGGTGTTCGAATTCGTCGAGGCCATCGAGGAGGCGGGGCTGCCCGCCGGGGTGGTGAACCTGGTGTCCGGCGGCGGCGCGGTGATCGGCGAACGGATCGCCGAACATCCCGACGTCGACTTCGTCTCGTTCACGGGCTCCACCGCCGTCGGGGCCCGAGTCGGCGAACTGGCCGGGCGCACGGTGAAGAAGGTGGCCTTGGAACTCGGCGGCAAGTCGGCCAACGTGATCCTCGAAGACGCCGACCTGTCCACCGCGGTCAAGGTCGGCGTCGGTAACGCCTTTCTCAACGGGGGCCAGACCTGCATGGCCTGGACCAGGATGCTGGTGCCGCGGTCCCGCTACGGCGAGGCGCTGGACATCGCACGGTCCGCGGCGTCGAAATTCACCGTCGGGGACCCGTTCGACCCGGACACGCGGATCGGCCCGTCGGCGTCGGCCAAGCAGTTCGACACCGTGCTGGGCTACATCGAGCGCGCCGTACGTGACGGCGCGCGACTGCTCACCGGCGGCGCCGAGAGGGTCCGCGACGTCGGCTACTACGTTGCCCCGACCGTCTTCGCCGACGTCGACCCGCACAGTGAACTGGGCCAGGAAGAAGTGTTCGGGCCGGTCCTCGCGATCATTCCGTTCGACGATGACGCCGACGCGCTGCGGATCGCCAATTGCACCCCGTACGGGCTGTCCGGCGCGGTCTGGGCCGGGGACACCGACCGCGCCGTCGCCTTCGCGCGCGGTGTGCAGACCGGTCAGCTCGACATCAACGGTGGAAAGTACAACCCGATCGCCCCGTTCGGCGGATACAAGAAATCCGGTCTCGGCCGTGAGCTCGGACGCGCGGGCTTCGAGGAGTACTTGCAGACCAAGTCCCTACAGTTACCCGCATGAGCACGCCTCTCGATATCGCCACCTTCGGGCCGACGCAGGTCTGGACGATCAATCAGCCTGAGGTCGGCAACGCGATCACCGGCGAGGATTTCATCGCCGCGTTCGAGCGGGCGGTCGACGCCGCCAACGCCGACGTCTCGATCCGGGCCGTCATCCTGACCGGGGCCGGCAAGATCTTCTCCGCAGGCGGCAACGTCAAGGAGATGGCCGACCGCACCGGCATGTTCGGGCTCGACGCCCTGGACCAGCGGCACGCCTACATCGCCGGAATCCAGCGGATACCGCGGGCATTGCAGCGCTTCGAGGTGCCGCTGATCGCCGCCGTCAACGGCGCCGCCGTCGGCGCCGGTTGCGACCTGGCGCTGATGTGCGACATCCGGATCGCCTCGGAGCGCGCCTCGTTCGCCGAGAGCTTCGTACAGCTCGGCCTGATCCCCGGCGACGGCGGTTCGTGGTTCCTGCCACGCGCGGTGGGCTATGAACGCGCCGCCGAGATGACGTTCACCGGCGATCGCGTGGACGCGACGACCGCCCTGGACTGGGGCATGGTCAGCAGGGTGGTGCCGCACGACGAGCTGTTGCCGCAGTCCCGCGCGCTGGCCGAGCGGATCTCCAAGAACCCCGGCCACGCGCTGCGAATGGCCAAGCGGCTGCTGCGCGAGTCGCGCACGGGCTCACTCGACACGACATTGGGCATGGCCGCGGCCATGCAACCGCTGGCCCACGGCTCCGCCGAGCACGAGCAGCGCATCGAGAAGTGGAAGACGCGCTGATGGCAGTGCCCCGTTTGGTGCCGCCCGCCAGTGTCGACGCCGCGGCCACCGAGGAGTTGCGCAACGAGGTGCGTGATTTTCTCGCCGACCAACTGGCCGCAGGCGCGTTCACTCCTTCGGTCGATGCCTGGCTGACGGGCTGGGACGAGAAATTTACTGCCGCACTCGCGGCCCGCGGTTGGCTGGGCATGACGGTGCCGCCCGAATACGGCGGGCACGGGCGCTCTTTCATCGAGCGATTCGTCGTGACCGAGGAACTGCTCGCCGCGGGGGCGCCGGTCGCCGCGCACTGGATCGCCGACCGCCAGATCGTGCCCTCGCTGCTCAAATACGGCACCGAAGAACAGAAGCGGGAGTTCCTGCCCCGCATCGTGCGCGGAGAATGCTACTTCGGCATCGGGATGAGCGAGCCGGACTCCGGCTCCGATCTGGCCAGCGTGCACACCCGCGCCACCCGCGTCGACGGCGGCTGGTCGCTGACCGGCACCAAAGTCTGGACGTCGGGCGCCCACCTTGCGCACGCGTTCATCGCGCTCGCGCGCACCGCAGCGGTGGACCCGGCGAACCGGCACGGCGGACTGAGCCAGTTCATCGTCGACCTGCGCGGGTCCGGCATCGAGATCCGACCGATCGTGTCGATGAACGGCGCCCACCACTTCAACGAGGTGATCCTGGAGTCGGCGTTCGTCCCCGACGCCATGGTCTTCGGTGAAATCGGCAACGGCTGGCAGCAGGTGACCTCCGAGCTCGCCTTCGAACGCAGCGGACCCGAGCGGTTCCTGTCCACGTTCGTGCTGCTGGCGGCCTGCGCCGATCGCATGGCATCCAACGCCATCCCTCGCGATCCGAATCTGGGCCGCCTGGTCGCGCGCATCGCCGGCCTGCATCAGATGTCCACCGCGGTGGCCGGTGCGCTGGAACGCCACGAACCCGCGGACCTCGCGGCCGCCGTCGTCAAGGTGCTGGGCACCACCACCGAAGGCGACATCGCTGAATTCGCCGACCAGCAGGACTCCCCCGACTCGGCCTTCTCCGACCTGGTGGGTGCGGCCGTGGATCAGCGGCCGGGCTTCACGCTGCGCGGCGGCACCAACGAGGTCCTGCGTGGCGTGCTCGCGCGCGGGCTGGGCATGCGATGAGCACCGGGGGCACCGTTGACGACGCGCTCGTCGAGATGATGGGCGCGGTTTTCTCCGATTACCGCGACAAGCACCCGCCCGCGGCGACGATCGAGCGAGACACCGCCCTCTGGCGGCAACTCGACGAACTCGGCCTGGTGCGCTTGACCGGTGCGGAACAACACGGCGGTAGCGGGGCGACCTGGTACGACGCCGCCGAACTCCTCACCGCAGCCGTCGGCCACGGGGTGCGAATCCCGTTGGCCGAACACGACTTATTGGCCTGCTGGCTGCTGGAGAGCAGCGGACTCACCGCGGACGACGCGGTGCGGACCGTGTGCGTGCTCGACAAGCAGGCGACCGCAACCGAGGTCCCCTGGGCCGCGTCGGCCGACCGGATCGTGGTCGTATGGCGAGGCGAGGGCGGGCGCCAAGTCGCCGATGTCGCCGCCGACCAGCTCACCATCACCCCGGGTAGGAACCTGATCGGCGAGCCACGCGACACGGTGGCCGCCGACCCGGCGAGCCTGCGAGGCGTCCCGGTCACCGCAGCCTCGCTCACCCAGCTGCGGCTGAAGGGCGCCCTGGTCCGCTCCATCCAAGTCAGCGCCGCCCTGGACCGCATCGTGCACATGTGCGTCGAGCACGTGACCGCACGGGTCCAGTTCGGCCGCCCCCTGTCCAAGTTCCAGGCCGTACAGAACCTCGTCTCCGATATCGCCGCGGACGCCGCACTCGCCCGAGCGGCGACGGAGGCCGCGCTGCACGCCGCGGTCGTTGGCGAATGGTCGACGCCCGAGTTGGATTTCCTTGTGGCCGTGGCGCGTTCGTGCGCCGGCCACGCGACGTCGGTGGTGGTGCGCAACGCCCACCAGGTGCACGGTGCGATCGGCACCACCCGCGAGCACCGGTTGCACGAGTTCACCCGCGCGGCGCTCGCGTGGCGCTCGGAGTTCGGCTCGGTGCGGTATTGGGACGAGCGGGTCACCGACGCGGCCATGCACGCGAGCGCTGGAGGCGTGTGGGAGCTGATCACCGGCTGAGTTCCACACCGTGTTCCACTGACCGGGCATCGGCGGTGTTAGCGAGGCCACACCGGAGTTGACTGGCGCCATGAGCAACGACATCACGCTGCCGGAATTGCAGGAGTTCATCGCGTCCTTCTGGTACCACTACGACGAGGCCCACTACGACGAGCTGGCCAACAGTTACGCCGAGGACGTGCACTACCTAACCCGAAGCGATTCCGGCGCAAGCCCTTTCGAAGAACTGATGTCACCGGAGCTCCAAGGTCGCGATGCGGTGATGGAATGGCTGTCCGACCATCGCAAGCAAAGCCCGTACCCGTTGCGCCACCACGCCACCAACGTGCACCGCACCGGCACCGACGGCGAGGTCACCCGCGTCCGCTTCTACATCTTCGTCAACCAGATCGCCAACTTCGTGCCGTTCGCGGTGTCCAGCGGGGTGGTCAACGTCGGCGTTCGACGCGGCGGCGCGGGCACACTAGGCCTGGAGTTCACCGAGATGGACGTCGTCCTCGACGCCACCAATTCAGTGCTGCTCTCGGAACTGCACGCCGAAAGCGGCGCCGGCTCATAGTCATGGACGCTCGGGAAACCTTCGGGGGCGGCGTCGCGGTCATCACCGGCGCCGGGTCGGGTATCGGCGCCGGGCTGGCCCGCCACGCCAGCCGGTTGGGCATGACGGTCGTGCTGGCCGACGTGGACGGGGGCGCCGTCGCGGCGCTGCGCGACGAGTTGTCCACGGCGGGCGGCGCGGCGCACGACGTCGTCTGCGACGTGCGCGATCCCGGCGCCGTGCAGGACCTCGCCGACCGCGCCTACCGCGACGTCGGGCCGGTGCGCCTGCTGGTGAACAACGCGGGCATCGAACAGTTCGGGTACCTGTGGGACACCCCGGTGGCCAACTGGCAACGCATCATGGACATCAACGTCAGCGGTGTGTTCTACGGCGTGCGGGCCTTTCTGCCCAAGATGATCGCCACCGACGAGCAGGCGTGGGTGTGGAACATCGCATCGGTTGGGGCGGTGGTGGCGATGCCGTTGCAGGCGCCCTACATCGTGAGCAAGCACGCGGTGTTGTCGCTGACCGAATGTCTGCACCTCGAGGTGCAGACCGCGGGGCACGCCGATCACATTCATGTCCAGGCCGTGCTGCCCGGGCCGGTGCGCTCCAACATCTTCGAGTCTGCGGGCGGCGTCGACTCCAGCGCGGCCACCGATGCCGTCGCCGCCGAAACTCACCGCTCGACCATGCTCGGCATCAAGGCGGCGTCCATGGATCCGCTGGAAGCCGCCGAACAGATCTTCGGGCAGTCCGCCGAGGGCGGTTTCTACCTGCACACCCACCCGGACAGCGTCGGCGCCGCGATGACCGAGCGTGCCAATGTGCTTGCCACACAACAGCCCCCACACATGCGGACCGAGACGCGGTTCGAATCCGCACCACACTGACGCGATGACGAAATGACTCCTTACGCACTGGATCCCGATGCGGCCGCCCGGATCGCCTCGTTCGGCGAGATCGCTCCGATGCGGCAACGGGGTTTGGCCGCGGTGCGCGCCGGACTGGAATCCGCGCCGCTGCCGGATGACATGCCCGAGATGGCCGGCGTCACCGAGACTTTCATCCCTGGCGCCGACGGCAGCGTCCCCGTCAGGATTTACCGTCCGATTACGGATGCCGACGGGCCGGTGCTGGTCTATTTCCACGGCGGCGGGCTGGTGATGGGATCCAATCGCTCGTTCGAGCCGCTGGCGCGCGAGCTCGCCGCGGCGTCGGCGGCGACCGTCGTGGCCGTGGACTACCGGCTGGCCCCGGAATCGGCGCCGCCCGCGCAGTTCGACGACGCCTATGCGGCCACCGAATGGGTGTCGCGGAACGCCAGCCAATTGGGCGTCGATGCCGAGCGGCTCGCGGTCATCGGCGACAGCGCCGGGGGCGCGCTGGCGGCCGCGGTGGCGCTGGCCGCCCGCGATCGCCAGGGACCGGCCATCTACGCCCAGGTGCTGCTCTACCCCGGCCTGGACCGCGACATGTCCATTGCCTCGATCGCCGCGATGCCCGACGCGCCGCTGCTCACCCGCGACGACATCGACTACATGCACGCGCTGGCCGACGGCGAAGCCGGACCGTCCACGGACCCGTATCTGATCCCGGCGTACGCGGCCGATCTGTCGGGCCTGCCACCGGCGATCGTGGTCACCGGCGGCTGCGACCCGATCCGGGACTGGGGTGAGCGCTACGCCGACCGGCTGCGCGACGCGGACGTGCAGACCACCTTCACCCGCTATCCCGGCGTGTACCACGGCTTTCTGATGCGCTCCGACGCCACCGCGCGGGGCCGATTGGCGATCGCGGAGGTCGGGGCGCTGCTGCGCGCCAAGTTCGCCCACCCGCTTCGATTCGACGTCCCGATCACCGGACAGCCGTCGACCGCGTCGCGTTGATTCTGCGCACAATCAACCAACCTTGAACTAACAAAGGAGACAGCTGATGCTCACCGACGAGCGCCGGATGGAGCTTTCTGACGTGCTGCGGCCGGCCGCCCCGCCCCGCGAAATCGACAACGTCTACTCCGACGACCAGCGCGAGCGCCTGCTCGACGTGGTGCGCACCGAGGGTCCCTGGAAGCTGATCATCGCTCAGCACTTCGCGTCCGCCGACGAGTTGATGGCGACGATGAGCGGCATGTTCCCCGAGGGGTTCAGCCCCTCGCTCGATCTTTTCCTGACCCCGACCTTCCGCGGCTACCTCGCCAACTACGGCGCGGTGCTCTACCCGCAATTGCACGACTGCTTCTACAACGAGCGCTTCCTGCAGATGGCCAAGGACTACTGGAACGCCGAATACGCCAAGCCCGAGTTGATGCTGTTCAACATCAACGGCCCGTGCGCCAACCGCGATCCCGGCCACCTGGATTCGCCGAGCTTCCGCGGTGTGCGGCACGAAAACGCCCCGACCTGGTTGACCAGCGTCATGGGCAAATCCGGCCTGTTCCGCGACTATCTGATCAAGATGGCGCAGGTCATCACCTGGTTCTCACTGGACGCCGGCAGCGGCTTCACCTACTGGCCGCACGGCCCGCTCCAGGCGCCCCAACGCATCCTGCCCCCGATCAACAACCGCGGTGTGGTGGTGCAAAACGAAATGATGGTGCATCGCGGTGAGGCGAATGGCCCACTGGAACAACAAGTTCCGGCGGGGCTGGCGTTTGACACCGTGTTCACGGGAGATCCCACCAGCCGCGAGCATTGGCTGCTGAAAAACGGCGAGGACGTGATTGCCCGCCACCACACCGACGAGCTCCGATTTCTGGTGCACTGGTCAGCCGAGGTGTTCTCCGACTTCGACGAGCTGAAAAAGAACATGGACGGCTCCGATGATCTGACCGTCGACAAAGCCATCGACATCATGGTCGACGACCTCAATGCCAAGGGCATCAACCTCGATATCCCCAGCGAGCCGCTGCACGATCCGGAGTTCATCAGCGCGCTCAACGCGGCCTATGACCTGGGTGGTCCAGCCGCCTACCCGGAGGAGGCACCGCTGAGCGCCTTCCAGCTGGCATGACGGAAAGGTCTGCGCTGATGGATCGTTTTGCCGATCGGCGGGTCATCGTCACCGGAGCCGGCTCCGGAATCGGACAGGCCACCGTGGCCCGGGTGCTCGGCGAGGGCGCCACCGTCGTGGCCTACGACGTGTCTGCGGACGGGTTGGCGCGTACGGCGGCCGCCGCTGACGACGCGGGCACGGGCAAACGCCTGACCACTGCTGTGCTGGATATCTCGGTCGAAGAGGATGTGGTTGCCGCCGTCGATGCGGCGGTAGCCGCCTTGGGCGGCCTCGACGTACTCGTCAATGTCGCTGCCGTGCAGACCTGTTCGCACACCCACGAGACCACCCTGGCCGACTGGAACCGAACGCTGGCGGTCAATCTGACTGGCACTTTCCTCATGACCCGCCAGGCGCTACCGGCGCTGCTGCAATCCGGGCGCGGCGTGGTGGTGAACTTCACCTCCACCGCCGCATCTTTCGCCCACCCCTATATGGCCGCGTATGCCGCCAGCAAGGGCGGCATTTTGAGTTTCACCCATTCGCTCGCGCTGGAGTACTCCAAGCAGGGCCTGCGCGCGGTCAATATCCAACCGGGCGGGATCTCGACGGCATTGGCCAACAGCACGCTGGAGAAGATGCCCGACGGGTACGACCTTGGCTTGTGGGCCAAGCAAACCCCGCTGTTGCATGGCGATGACAGCGAAATACTCGGCGACACAAGCGCGGTCGCCTCGGTGATCGCCATGGTGGCTTCCGACGACGGTGCGTTCATCACCGGAACGGAGATTCGCGTCGACGGTGGGGCACACGCCTGACATGGTTACTGATCGATTGCAGGCGCTGTGCGACGAGCGCGACGTGCAACGCGCGCTGAACCTGTTCGCCCGCGCCATGGACGACCGCGACTGGGCGGCGATGTCCGACATCCTTGCCGAGGACGCACAAGGGGATTTGGGGACCGGGCGGCTGGAGGGCGCAGCGGCAATCATCGACGTGATTCGCGAGTTCCTCGACAAATGCGGTCCCACCCAACACTTCTTGGGCAACGTCGTCGTCGACGTCACCGGAGACACCGCGGTGAGCCGCGCCTACATCCGCGATGTGCACCTGAACTCGACGGCCGACCCGTCGACGCGGTTCTACACCATCGGCGACTATCACGACACGTGGCGGCGCCGCCCCGACGGATCGTGGTGCTTGACGGAGCGGGTCAAAGCCAACCGCGCTTATGTCGGCGCACTCGACGTATTTGGTGGGTGACCGTCGCTAGCGCACCACGACGCTGCTCGGCATCCGGGGCGAGCCGAGCATGTCCCGGTGCGAGGGTGGCCGGCGGCCGCCCTCGTCGGTGATGCCGTAGCGCTGCGCAAGTTCCGCCCCGATGAGCGATTGCCCGCTCAGCTCCGCCAGTCGCGGATCGCCGCACAACGCATCGATCACATACCCGGTGAATTCCGGGGTTTCGGCATGCTCGGCCATCGCGGCCAGCCCGGCCGGGTCCGCACTGAACGCGGCGCGCAGCTTCTCGGTCAGCAGGATGCCCATCCAGATCGACACCGTCGCAACCCCGGTGCCTTGGAAATCCACCGCCATGTCCGCGACCATCTTGTCGACCCCGGCCTTCTGCGCGCCGTAGGCGGGGCCGTGCATGTAACACACCGACCCCGGCGACGACGTGAAGGCGACCAGGCCGCGCTCCCCCGCGATGAGCAACGACGCCGCATACCACGTCGCGACGTAGGACGACCGCAGACCGACATCGAGCACATCGGCGAGCTCGAGTGGCTTCTCCCAGAAGGGCTTTGGGCTGACCAGCGCATCCGAGACGGTCGCGGCGTTGTTGACCAGGAGGTCGAGGCGCCCGCACTCCTCTTGTACGCGGTCGAACAAGCCCTTCACGGCGTCGTCGTCCCCATGGTCGACGCGGACAGCCACGACGCCGGACGGAGTGTCGCTGATGGTGCGGCTTGTCGCATACACCCGCCAGTCGCGGGCTGCCAGCGCGGCCGCGATACCGCGTCCGGCGCCGCGGCTCGCTCCGGTCACGACGGCGACCCGTGCTGCACCATTCACGGTCATCAGATTACGGGGTCGACGACCGCCAATTCCCCTGCGGCCACAGCGGCCTGGATCGAGTCGCGCAGTGCGGCACACGCCAGGAACGGTCCCCGGTGATGGCCGGCGAGACGCTCGGCCTCGCGGCGCTCGATACAGCGCGCCGAGGCTCGCTCATTCCACTGCACACTTGTCTGGTTCCAGCTGCTTTTGCGGACCGACACCCGCGCACCGCACTCGCGGCACGTGATCGGGGCCATGGGCATGTCGACCAGTCGGTTGTCGGTCCTCGCGGACCAGTCGAGTGTCATCACACCGAACCGGCCGAGGCGGGTTGTGCCGCCATGTTCGCCTGGACCTCTTTCATCCATGCTTCGTAGGGCCGGGTCGTGTCGAGCTCGAACTCGAAGCGGTCCACCATGTCCGGTTGCACGTCGGTGGCGTCGACGTAGAACTGCTGATACCAGCGGCGCAGCTGATAGACCGGCCCGTCCTCCTCGACCAGCAAGGGGTTGTCGATCCGCGCCTTGTTACGCCAGATCTGCACGTCCTGCTCGAAACCCATCTTGACGAAATCGCCGAGGGCGATCGCCGTCTGCATGGCCGCATCCTCGGGCAGGGCGTCGGATTTCTTGACGATGATGCCGTATTGCAGCACAAAAGAATTCGCGTCGATCGGGTAGTGGCAATTGATCAGCACAGTTTCGTGGTCGGCATCCTCGTAGTGATACGTCAGGTCGTCGATCATGAATGACGGACCCCAATAGGACGCGACCGAGGTGGTTCCGAGCATCTTGGGGCCCTCGCCGCCGATATCGGGGCGTCCCGCGCTGTTCATGTACTGCGTCGCCACGTGGCCTTCGAAGATGTTCTTGAACTGCGTGGGCAGAGACCCGTGGATGTAGAAGAAGTGCGCCATGTCCACGACGTTGTCGATGATTTCTCGGCAGTTGGTGTTCACGACCGTGGTGTACCAGTGCCAGTCGGTCCACGCATCGCTGGTGGCGCCCTCGATGCGCGGGATCGTCACCTCCTCCGGAGGTGGGTTGCGCTCGGGGTCATTCCAGACGAACAGCATCCCGTCCTGTTGCAGGGTGGTCCATGCCTGGGTGCGGGCCAGCCTCGGAGTGCGCTTGCTATACGGCACCAGCTTGCAGCGTCCGTCGCCGCCCCAGCGCCAGTCGTGAAACGGGCACGCGATCTCGTCGCCCTTGACCTCCCCCTGGGACAGGTCGCCACCCATGTGGCGGCAGTAGCCGTCGAGCACGTTGATTTTGCCGTCGCCGCCGCGGAAGACCACAAGCTTCTGCCCGAAGGCGTTGACCGCGTGGGGTTTTCCGTCACCGAAATCCCGGAGCAGGCCAAGGCAATGCCAGCCGCGGGCAAACCGCGTTGGCGTGGCTCCGGCTTCGATGAGCCGAACAGCGTCGGAGTCTGGTTGCGAGCTCATGGACACATTGAACCCCGCGACCGTTCGATCGGAGGCGACATGTTCCGCTGATCAGGACGACTCTTCCTGGGGCGAGGCCCACACGCCTACTGTTCTGCGGTGTGACCGTGCACAGTACGACGATTCCTGCCGGATTACCGGTGGCAGACATGAGTGTTGACCTGCTGGTGGTCGGCTCCGGAACGGGCATGGCGGCGGCCCTGGCCGCCCATGAGCTCGGTCTGTCGGTGCTGATCATTGAGAAATCGTCGTATGTGGGCGGCTCGACTGCCCGGTCCGGCGGCGCGCTGTGGCTGCCCGCCGGCCCGGTGCTGGCCGAAGGCGGCGCGGGCGACACCGCCGAGCGCGCCGCCGCCTACCTGGACTCGGTGGTCGCCGGGACGGCGCCCGCGCAGCGGTCCGCCGGGTTCCTGGCGCATGTGTCGGCGACGGTCGAGATGCTGCGCCGCACGACACCGCTGCGGCTGTTCTGGGCGCGTGACTATTCCGACTACCACCCCGAGGAGCCCGGTGGCAGCGCGGCCGGCCGCACCTGCGAGTGCCGTCCGCTCAACACTTCCCAGCTGGGCGAATACCGCAGCCGGTTGCGGCCCGGCGTCATGGAGGCCAATGTCCCGGTCCCCACGACTGGCGCCGATTACCGCTGGATGAACCTGATGGCACGGGTGCCGCGCAAAGGCATCCCGACGATCGTCAAGCGGGTGGCCCAGGGCGTTGGCGGGCTGATGGTGGGTCGCCACTACGCGGCCGGCGGCCAGGGCCTGACGGCTGGTCTGTTCGCGGGAGTGCTGCGCGCGGGCATTCCCGTATGGACCGACACCACGCTGCTGCATCTCGCCGGCCACGACGGCCGGGTGAGTGGCGCAGTCCTTGATCACGATGGGCGCGAGGTGACGATCACCGCCCGGCGCGGTGTGGTGCTGGCCACGGGCGGATTCGACCACAGCATGGACCTGCGGTGGAAGTTCCAGTCCGAATCGCTGGGCGCGAACCTGAGTCTGGGCGCCGAGACGAATACCGGTGACGGGATTCGCGCCGCGCAGGAGCTGGGGGCCGACACCGATTTGATGGACCAGGCATGGTGGTTCCCGGCCGTCGCGCCCCTGCCCGGCAAGGCGCCCGTGGTGATGCTGGCTGAACGCTCGCTGCCGGGCTCTCTGATCGTCGACCAGGACGGACGCAGGTTCGCCAACGAGGCGACCGATTACATGACCTTTGGGCAGCGGCTGCTCGAGCTTGAGCGATCCGGCAGCCCGGTCGAGGCGATGTGGATCATTTTCGATCAGCAGTACCGCAACAGTTATGTCTTTGGTGCCGAACTCTTTCCGCGCATGCGCATCCCGCAGGCCTGGTATGACGCCGGCATCGCGGCCCGCGCCGATAACCTCACCGACCTGGGCGCGAGGATCGGCGTGCCGGTCTCGGCATTCTTCGAGACGATGACGCGCTTCAACCACAACGCCGCCGTCGGCGAGGATCCCGACTTCGGCCGCGGCCGCAGCGCTTACGACCGCTATTACGGCGATCCGACGATCACCCCGAACCCGAACCTGCGTCCGTTGGTCAAGGGCCCGTTTTACGCCGTGAAAATGGTGCTGTCCGACCTGGGCACCTGCGGCGGGCTCAAGACCGACGAGCGGGCGCGGGTTCTGCGCGAGGACGGCGGGGCGATCGCCGGGTTGTATGCGATCGGCAATACCGCCGCGAACGCGTTCGGCACGACGTATCCGGGTGCGGGCGCGACGATCGCGCAGGGGTTGGTGTACGGATACATCGCGGCCCAAGACGCGGCGGCCCGCCGCCTGAACTAGCGGCGATCGCGAGCGCGGCGCAGCCGGGCGAAGCGGGTCACCGCCATCAGGACTAGCGGCGATCGCGAGCGCGGCGCAGCCGGGCGACGCGGGTCGCCCCCATCAGGACTAGCGGCGACCTACGAAGTGTCATGCCGCGTCCGGGCTGTGGTCTTCGTCGTCGTCTTCACCGTGGAGAAGTTTTTCGGGGTGGTGGAAGCTGTTGGTGCGCGGTCGACCGCGTTCGAGGTGGGGTGGTGGTTTCCATTCGGTGTCGCCGTGGGCGTTTTTGCGGGTGCTCCAGCCGCCGGGTTGCAGCATGCGGTGATGCGGGCCGCAGGCGAAGGTGAGGTCATTGACGTCGGTGGTGTGGCACTTGCTGTAGTCGGTGACGTGGTGCACCTCGCAGAAGTAGCCCGGCAGGGTGCAACCCGGCGCGGTGCAGCCGCGGTCTTTGGCGTACAAGACAATTCGCTGTCCGGGCGAAGCCAACCGCTTCGTGTGGTAGAGCGCCAGGGCCTTGCCTTTGTCGAAAATCGCCAGGTAGTGATTCGCGTGGCGGCCCAGGCGGATCACGTCGCTCATCGGCACAATGGTGCCGCCGCCGGTCAGCCCGCGCCCGGCGGCGGCTTCCAGCTCGCGCAGCGTCGTGGTAACGATGATGGAGGCCGGTAGGCCGTTGTGCTGACCCAACTCTCCGGAGCCCAGCAGCGCGCGCAGCGCAGCCAGCAGGGCGTCGTGGTTGCGCTGGGCGCTCGAGCGCGGATCGCGGTCGATGGCCTCTTGACTGGGCGTGCCATCCACGCAGGGGACCTCATCGAAGGGGTTGCACATGCCCGGCGCGCCGAGTTTGGCCTCCACGGCTTCCATGGTGGCGCGCAGCTCCGGGGTGATCAGCCCGTGCAGCGCCGACATGCCGTCGGGTTGTTGACGGCCCAGGGTAACGGCGCGTTGGCGGGCCCGGTCTTCGTCGGTGAACGTGCCGTCGGGGTTGAGGCAATCTTCCAGGGTGTGGGCCAAGCCGTCGAGTTCCTCGGGCCGGTGATAGGCGGCATGGCCGGCGAGGTCGGCTTCGACGCGTTCGCGGGTGGCCTGGTCGATCCAACCGGGCAGCCGATGGTAGAACTTGCGGATCACGGCCACCTGGCCGGCTCCCACCGTGCCCCGGCGCTGGGCGGCGGCGGTGGCCGCCAACACCGGGGGCAACGGTTCGCCGGTCAGCCCGTGCCGTGGTCCTAGATCCCGCGCCTCCTTGATGCGCCGGGACGCTTCGCTGCGGCTGATCAATGTGCGGTCGGCCAGCGCGTCCGGCAATGTGCCGCCGAGTTCTTCGACGCTGGCTTGGCGTGCAAGGTGATTGATCAATTGATGCTCGGGGACCGGCAGCCGTCGGCGCACACTTTCGCAGCGCTCCAACAGCGCCAGCCATTCTCGGGGACTCAACGCATCAAAACACAACGCGCCCACGCCCTCGATTGCGTCATCAAGCGCGTCGAAGGCCGCGACGATCGCGTCCCGATCGATGATGCCGCCCGAACTCATAGGAGCGAAACTATCGGTGCCCACCGACAAAAACCCCCGCTTTGTGGCCACTGAAACCACAGTTACACAAGGGATTTCGATATCCGTTTCCGATATCCGAAAACACGACCGCGGGAAGGCCAGGGGGCCGGCCGCTACCGAAAGAACTAGGTCGCAACCGCCAGAACTAGTCGGCGTCGCGCTTCGCCTGGACCTGCTGCTCGATCTCGCGCCAATATCCCGGCGTGGGGCGCGGCTTCCCGAAGCCGCCCTTCGCTGCCTGCTTCAGGACAGCGTCGGCCTCGTCGATGTCCTTCATCAGCTCCAAGGCGAACTCACGCTCGGCGGCGTAGTACTTGGCCGCCCAGCGCAACGCGATAACCGAATACGCCCAAGCGGGTTCGACTTCCGCTCCCTCGGCGTCCTCGACCGCTTTGCGATGTCGAGCTTCGGCATACGCGACGTGCTCCCGTAGCAATTCCTTCAGCCGAGCCGGGTTACTGAGATGGCCGAACGTCACTCGCAGCAGCACACTGTGCTTGAGGACCGGCGGATCCACGGACGCGTTGTTCGTCCAGTCAGTGACAGCGGCCATTCCGGCCGAAGTGATTTTGTAGAGCCGGCGGCTACGGGTGCCCGCGTCGTGCTCCACACGCGATGTGACCAGCGCCAGGCCCTCGAGCTTTTTGAGCTCCGTGTAAATCTGGCTGTACGACGGGCTCCAATAGTAGAGATCGACGCTCCAGTCGATCCACTTTTTGAGGTCGTAGCCGGAGACTTCCTCTTCGTAGGACATCATTCCCAGCAGAGCCCAGCTTGTAGCGGCAAGTGCCGCCTTCGTTGGCTTGTCGCCAGACCCGTCCACGTCGCCAGACTAACAACCCAGCTACGAAGTTCGCGTGCCATGGACCGCTGGCCGGGACGCCGTGCGATGGTTGCAGGGCGGCCGATCGAGATGGCCGCCAGAGAACTCGACAGGAGTCGCCGCGTGAAGTTCGCCTTCCCCGTTCCGCACATGCTGCGCCTCAAGGCGATTTCGCAGCCCTGGGAAGCGACCGTCACAGGCCCCGAACAGCGGCGCATGATGAGATGCGCCGACCAGTGGGGCTACGACATGATCGCGGTGCCCGAACATCTCGTCATCCCCACCGACCATGTGGAGTTGTCCGGGCCGCACTACCTGCATTCGACGGCGGCCCAGGCCTTCATCGCCGGTGCCACCGAACGGATCGCCGTGAATTCCTGCGTCACCATTCTGCCGCTGCAGCATCCGATCGTGCTGGCCAAAGCGCTGGCCACCGCGGACTGGATGAGCGGCGGCCGGATGATGGTCACCTTCGGAGTGGGTTGGCTGGCACGGGAGTTCGAGCTCGTCGGCGTGCCGTTCGGGGAACGCGGGCGCATCGCCGACGAATACCTGGCGGCGATCGTCGAACTGTGGACCAGTGACGCGCCTCGGTTCGAGGGCCGCTACGTGTCGTTCGCCGACATCGCCTTCGAGCCGAAACCCGTTCGCAAACCCCATCTTCCGATCTGGATCGGTGGTGACGCCGACGCCGCGTTGCGCAGGGCCGCCACCTACGCGTCGGGGTGGTGGCCGTTCCTGACACGACCGGAGCAGATCGCCGAAAAGCTCGCCTACATCAAGTCCCAACCTTCCTATGACGGCCGGCCCTTCGAGGTGATGCATGGGCTGGGCACAAACCGGGTGGGCGAAGGACACGTCACCCGTCGCGACGCCAGCGACAGGCCGGGCATGAGCGCGGCGCAGATCGTCGACCGGCTGGGCTGGCTCGCCGAGCAGGGCGTGACGATGACCGCGGTTCCCGTTCCGGCCGTCAGCGGCGTGGACGAGTACCTCGATTACGCGCAGTGGGTGATCGAAGAGATCAAGCCACAGGTCACCTGATCTGCAGGCCGCGCCGGCGCACCCATCCGACGGCGACGACGCTGCACGCGATCCACACACAGATCGCGATGGCAACGTGGACAAGGCTCTTGGTGTCGCGCCCGAACACGGGCCAGATCAGGGCGGGCAGCTGCTGCCACAGCACGCGGTGCTCCACGCCGTTCATCGGGTCGGCCACGTAATACAGCGCGTACGGCAGCGCCAGCGCCAGTAGCCAGCTGCGTGTGCGGCGCAGATCGCCGCGCTGACGCCACCGTCTTACCAGCGGCTCGACGCTGACCGGGTACAGCACCGAGATCAGGTTTCCCACGCCCAGCCACGACACGATGGGCACCGCGACGGTCGGGATCGTAATACCCAGGCGCGCCGGCGTTTCCAGCCACAGCGTCAGCACCGTCGCGGCGGCCAGCGTGGGCGGCCCGACGATCACGAGCAGGGCGAGGTTCTTGATCAACAGGATCCGCCCGAACGGCACACCCGCGGACAGCCCCCGAAGGATGCGGTAATGATCGGCGCCCAGGAAATTGGTGGTGGTGACGTCGGCCAGAACCCACGAGGAGAAGTAGGTGCCCACCAGGATCACCCAATCGTGGTGGCGGCCCACCGGTGTCAGCGGCTGCACGACCAGCCAGGCGGCGGCGATGACCACGTTGGCCACCACGCCCATCAGCCAGGTGCGCGGCGGGGTGAACGCCCACCGGATCTCGGCGACCACCGCCGGGACGAGGCGCTTTTCGAAATCCGTGGCGGCGCGCTGTGCCGCGCCGGGACGGGGGGCCGAGAGCCGCACCAAGGCGCGCAGAAGAGCGCCGACTCGGGGGTGCGCAGAGCCCCCCGGGCCCACCGGGCGACGATGTCCGCCTAAGACGATCAACCGACGTGGCCTCCCCCGCTATCGGATCACCGTACGCAGGGCAGGATAGCGGCATGAATCGAAAGCGCGTCGTCGTCGCGGGACTCGGCGACGCCGGCGTCCTCGCGGCGATCCGGCTGTCCCGGCATGCCGACGTCGTCGGGATCTCGGCCAAACCCGGGCTGGTGAGCGGCCAGGAACTCGGCGTGCGGCTCTCCCGCCCGCACGATTGGGCCCGTGACTACTGGATCCCGTTCGACCGCTTCCGCCGCCTGGACCGCGTCCGCACGGTGCAGGCGACGCTGACCGGAGTGGACCTGTGCGCCCGCGTCGTCTTCGGTCGGGCCGAGGACGGCTCGCCGATCACCGAGGGCTACGACGCGCTGGTCATCTCCACCGGGGTCAGCAACGGGTTTTGGCGCCAGCCGACGTTGCAGTCCGCCACCGAGATCGGCGCCGGGCTGCGCGCCGCGCACGACCGGCTGGTCGCCGCCGAGTCCGTGATCGTGGTGGGCGGCGGCGCGGCGGCGGTCAGCAGCGCCCTGAACATGGCGACCACCTGGCCGGACAAACGGATCGACCTGTACTTCCCCGGCGAGTCCGCCCTGGAGGGCCATCACCCGCGGATCTGGCAGCGGATTCGCACCCGCTTGAGCGCGCTGGGCGTCGGCGTGCACCCAGGCCACCGCGCGGTGATCGAAGAGGGCTTCGCCGGCGACGAACTCACCGGCGAACCGGTGCGCTGGAGCACCGGGCAGCCACCAGCGGACGCCGACGCGGTGCTGTGGGCGATCGGGCGGGTGCGGCCCAACACCGCTTGGCTGCCACCGGAATTGCTCGACGAGCGCGGGTTTGTGCGCGTCACACCGGAGCTGCAGGTGCCCGGACAACGGGGCGTCTTCGCGCTCGGCGACGTCGCGGCCACCGACCCCCTGCGTAGCTCCGCGCGTAACCGCGGCGATGCCTTGGTGGCGCGAAACCTGCTCGCCGAGTTCACGGGCCGCCCGCTGCGCACCTACCGCGCGCCGACGCGGCGGTGGGGTTCGTTGGTCGGCATCCAGCCCAACGGCCTGGAGGTCTTCCTGCCCACCGGTCACGCCTTCCGCTTCCCGTCCTGGTCGGTCGAGCGCGTGGTGATGCCGTGGTTCGTCCGCTGGGGCATGTATCGCGGTGTGCGCCAGAACAATCCACTCGGGTGAGCGCTCGATCCGGGGGCGACGAGCTCCGCCGAAGTTTGGGAGTCTTCGACGCGGTGGTGATCGGGCTCGGGTCCATGATCGGCGCCGGGATTTTCGCCGCACTTGGGCCCGCGGCGCGCGCCGCCGGTTCAGGGCTGCTGCTGGGCCTGGCGCTGGCGGCGGTGGTGGCCTACTGCAATGCCACGTCCTCCGCGCGGCTGGCGGCGCGCTATCCCGCCTCGGGCGGCACCTACGTCTACGGCCAAAAGCGGCTGGGCGATTTCTGGGGATACCTGGCCGGGTGGGGCTTCGTCGTCGGCAAGACCGCCTCATGCGCGGCGATGGCCCTGACCGTCGGCGCTTACGTCTGGCCGGCGCAGGCCCATGCGGTGGCCGTGGCGGCGGTCGTCGCGCTGACCGCGGTGAACTACGCCGGGGTGCAGAAGTCGGCCTGGCTGACCCGCATCATCGTCGCGCTGGTGCTGGCGGTGCTGGCCGCGGTGATCGTCGCCGCGTTCGGCTCGGGACGGGCCGACGCCGATCCGTTCCGCCTGGCGGGCGCGACCGCGGGCGGCGTGGTGCAGGCCGCTGGGCTGTTGTTTTTCGCCTTCGCCGGGTATGCGCGCATCGCGACGCTGGGCGAGGAGGTGCGCGACCCGGCCCGGACCATTCCGCGAGCGATACCGCTGGCGCTGACCATCGCCCTGGCCGTCTATGCCCTGGTGGCCGTCGCGGCGCTGTCGGTGCTGGGGCCGGCCCGCCTGGCCCGCAGCGCCGCGCCGCTGGTCGAAACCGCCCGCGCGGCGGGCGCGCACTGGTTGGTTCCGCTGGTCCAGGCGGGTGCGGCGGTCGCGGCGGTGGGCTCGCTGCTCGCGTTGATTCTCGGCGTCTCGCGCACCACCTTGGCCATGGCCCGCGACCGCCACCTCCCCCACCCGCTGGCCGCGGTGCACCCGCGAACTCAGGTGCCCCACCGCGCCGAACTGGCGATCGGCGTCGTCGTCGCGGTTTTGGCCGCCACCACCGACCTTCGCGACGCGATCGGCTTTTCCTCGTTCGCCGTCTTGATCTACTACGCGGTCGCCAACGCCTCCGCGCTGAGCCTCGGGCGCGACGAGGGCCCCCCGCCCCGGGCCGTCCCGGTGATCGGGCTGCTCGGATGCGTGGTGCTGGCTTTCGCGATGCCAAAGTGGTCGGTGCTGTCCGGGGTCGCGGTGTTGGGGATCGGTATTGCCGCCTACATGGCACGGCGGGTCACTGACCGAATTGCGTTGCGGCGCAACAGGGATCCCTCGTGAGCGAGCCTATCGGCGCGATGGCCGCGCGAGGCCGCTCGTCGTCCGAATCGCGGGAACACGATTCCGCAACGCTCTGACGGGGAAGACTGACCGGATGGCCGACCCCAAAACCGAAGCATTCGACAAGCTGGTGGCGGTGCTGAACTATCCGATGTTCGTCGTTACCACGCAGGCCAACGGCACCCCCGCCGGCTGCCTGGTGGGTTTCGCCAGCCAAGCCAGCATCCATCCGCCCCGATTCCTGGTCGGCCTGTCGCAGCGCAACCACACGTTCCGCACGGCCCGCGACGCCACCCACCTCGCGGTGCACGTGTTCGATCACGACCACCTGGACGTCGCGGAGCTCTTCGGCAGCCAGACCAGCGACAAGATCGACAAATTCGGCCGCTGTTCCTGGCATCCGGGCCCCGACGGGATGCCCATCCTCGACGACGCGGCCGCATGGTTCGTCGGCGAGATCCTCGAACGCTTCCCGCTGGGCGACCACGTCGGGCACCTGCTGGCACCCGTCGGCGGCAGCCCGCCGCGCGAGCTGGAAAGCTGGGTGTCCTTCGGCGACGTCCGCCAACTCGAGCCCGGCCACGAGGCGTGAGGGTGGACCAGTCTCCCCGGGTCAGCACCGTTCCCAGCATCGTCGAACTCGCGCCCTTTTATGCCGATCCCCCGGATGGCCTGCGCGCCAACATGATCTTCAGCGCGGACGGCGCCGCCGCGTTCGGCGGCCGCGCCGGACCCCTGTCATGTCCCACTGATCAACGGCTGCTGAGGATCCTGCGTGGGCTTGCCGACGTCGTCCTGGTCGGGGCGGGCACCGCCCGGGCCGAGAACTACGGCCCGGTGAAGCTCGGCGACGCGGCGCGGGCCAGACGGCACCACGAAGGGCGGTTCGCACCCCCGCCGATCGCCGTCGTCAGCCGCAGCGGCGAACTGCCCGCCCGGCTGTTCAGCAATCCCGAGCAACCACCGATCCTGGTGACGTGCGCGCGGGGTGCGGCCCGCCTCGGCGACGACAACCGGCTACGCCTCCTGATCGCCGGTGAGGACACGGTGGATGTGGCCCTCGCCGTCGCGATGCTGCGCGAACAGGGCATGCATCGCATCCTGTGCGAGGGTGGGCCGACCCTGCTCGACGAACTGGTGGAAGCCGACGCCGTGACCGAACTGTGCGTCACGCTCGCACCCCGACTCGCCGCGAGCCAGCCGGTGGGTTACCGCGTACACCCGGCGCGGCTGACCGCGCCGGTCACCATGCGACTGGCGCACGCGTTGGTCTGCGAGGACTACCTGTTTTTGAAATACAGCCGCTGAGACGCGGTCGTTCGCAAAAGCGCTCGACATGCAGGGGACGGCTCCCCTTCCTATGATGAAAAATGCCCGGCTCATCGCCGCTTTCCGCTGCACACAGAAAAGGATCACCGGCCAGGTGAGCAGTTCAGACCACGACCGTGATTATCGAAACCTGGCGGTGAACCGACTGCGCCCCAGCGAAATTCAATGGGCGCTGAACCACGATGCCGTGCACGGGATCGCGTATGCCTTCAAGAATCCCGTCGCGATCGCCGAGTCCCTCGAAGACCCGGACGACGACCGCAGGACGTATCTGGTCCGGGTCAAGCGCGACGACCTGGCCAACGCGCTGGAGAAGATCAACGAATGGATTTTCGACAATCCCGGCCCGGCCGGCATGCAGGCCTACGGATTCGTCCGGGCGCTGTCTCGCGAGGGGCTCACCGACCGCTGACGTCACCGGCGACCCGGCCACCGTCGAAGACCTGCACACGTGGTGGGACGCGTACGGCTGATCCGCCCGGGTGGGTCACGGCTCTTCAGTCCGGATCTTCAGTCCGGTAGGGGCGCCGAATCCCCTTGGCGTTCGGCGTCTTCGGTGTCGGTGTCTGCGGTGTATGCGGTGTCTTCGGCGTCTGCGGCGTCGTCCACGGTCAACGGCAACGCCAGCTCCTCCAGCGGGCGCCGCTCGGCGGCGACCCCGAGCCACAGTTCGACAAGCCCGGCCGCCGCCATCACCAGCGCCCCGATCAAGAACGACCAGACCACCTCGCTGCGGTGGCCCGAGTTGATGAGCTGACCGAACAACAGCGGGCCGGTGATGCCGCCGATCGCCGTCCCCATCGCGTAGAAGAACGCGATCGCCAGCGCACGCGTCTCCATCGGGAAGATCTCGCTGACGGTCAGGTACGCCGCGCTGGCGCCCGCCGAGGCCAGGAAGAACGCCACGATCAGCACGCCGATGAAGGCCCACACACCGCCGGCCTGGGTGACGAACACCAATGCCAGCACCACCACCGCGACACCGGAACCGATGTAGGTCAGCGTGATCATCGGTTTGCGGCCGACAGTGTCGAACAGATGCCCGAGGATTAGCGGGCCGGCGAAGTTGCTCAGGGCCCACAGCACGAAGAACAGCGGCACCATGCCGGACGGCACGGCGTAGAACTGGCTGAGCAGCGTGCCGAGGTTGAAGGTGACTCCGTTATAGAGGAACGCCTGCCCGATGAACAACGCCAGCCCGAGCACCGCGCGGCGCGGGTAGAGCTTGAACGCCACCGCGGCGATCTCCCGGAACGAAATCGCCGTGCGCTGGCGGATGCGCAGCGGCTTGCCCTGCGGTTCGGGCAGCGGCTCGCCCGTCTCCTGCTCGACGGCCTTTTCGATCTCGCCGACGATGTGCTCGGCCTCGTCCTCGCGGCCGTGAATGAACAGCCAGCGCGGGCTTTCCGGGACGTTGCGCCGCACGAGCAGCACGAAGATGCCGAGGATCGCGCCGATACCGAACGCGAGCCGCCACCCGATGTCGGGCGGGAAGTTAGACGTGTCCAACAGGATCAGCGCGCCGCCGGCGCCGGCCGCCGAACCCAGCCAATAGGTTCCGTTGATCACCAGGTCGACGCGGCCGCGCACCCGCGCCGGGATCAGCTCGTCGATGGCCGAATTGATGGCGGCGTATTCGCCGCCGATGCCGGAGCCGGTGAAGAAGCGGGTCAAAAAGAAATACCAGGGGGCGAACGCGAACGCGGTCGCCACGGTGGCGACCAGATAGATCGCGAGGGTGAGGATGAACAGGTTTCGCCGCCCGAACCGGTCCGTGAGGTGACCGAAGAACAGCGCCCCCGAACACGCCCCGGCGATGTAGATCGCGGCCGCCATGCCGATCTGCGCGGGGTTCAGTGCGATGCCGCTGTTGTGTTCCATGAGCCGGGCCGAGACGTTGCCGACCATGGTGACCTCGAGCCCGTCGAGCACCCACACCCCGCCCAGGCCGACCACGACGCGCCAGTGAAACCGTGACCACGGCAGCCGGTCGAGCCGGGCGGGCACCCGCGTCGCGATGGACTTGGTGCGCGCGCTGGCACTCATGGGCGTCTCCGTTCTGGTTCGAGCGGCGTCAGCCACGATCGGAGCGGGACTCCTCGGGCGTCCAGGCCTGCGGCTGCCCAGGGTGGCCGGGGAAGAGGAAATCGATGAAAGCCGCTGCCGTGGGCTGAGGTTCGTGGTTTGCCAGGCCCGGTCGCTCGTTGGCTTCGATGAACGCGTAGTCGGCGCCGGTGACGTCGGGCACCAGTAGGTCGATACCGGTCACCGGGATGCCGATCGCCTCGGCCGCGGTCACCGCGACCCGGCACAGTTCGGAGTTCACCTGGGCGGTGACGTCGTGGATGGTGCCGCCCTGGTGCAGGTTCGCGGTGCGCCGCACCCGCAACCGGGTGCCCTGGGGCAGCACATCGTCAAGCTCCCAACCGGCTTCGGCGACGGTCGATTCCGTGAGGTCGTCGAGCGGGATGCGGGACTCGCCGCCGGTGGCCGCCGCGCGCCGCCGGCTTTCTGCCGCGATCAGGTCCCGCACGCTGTGCTCCCCCGTGCCGATGATCTCCGGGGGCATCCGCAACGCGGCGGCGACGACACGGCCGTCGATCACCACCAGGCGAAGGTCGTCGCCGGTCACCCGCTGCTCGATGAGCACGTCGGGGTACTGCTTGCGGGCGCGCGCCAGCGCGGCGGACAGATCGTCGGGCCCGTTGTCGGGAAGGACCCCGACCGTGATGCCCTTGCCCTGCTCGCCCCGCGTCGGTTTGACGACGACCTCGCCGACCTCCTTGAGAAAGGCGAAGTCGCTCTCGTCGAAGGTGGCCAGGCGGGCGCGCGGCACGGTGATGCCGGCCTCGGAGACGAGGCGCCGGGTCAACCGCTTGTCGTCGCAGCGGCACATGGCCACCGCCGAGGTGTATTCGGACAGCGACTCACGGGTGATGACGCTGCGGCCGCCGTGGGTGAGCCGCATCTCGCCGGTCTCGGCGTCGAGCACCTCGACCCAGATCCCGCGGCGCAGCGCCTCGTCGGCGATGATCCGGGCATACGGGTTGAGGTCGTCGACGGTCTCCGGCGGCGGGCTGAACAGCGGCTCGTTGATCGCGTTCTTGCGCTTGATCGCCAGCACCGGGACGCGGCGGAAACCCAGTTTCTCGTAGAGGCCGATGGCGGCGGCGTTGTCGTGCGCCACCGACAGGTCCATGTAGGCGCGGCCCGCGTCGCGGAAGTGCTCGGCCAGCGCCCGGGTCAGGGCCGCGCCGACCCCCGGCAGCCCGGCGGCCGGGTCGACGGCCAGGGTCCACAGGCTCGACCCTTCCTCCGGGTCGTTGAACAGCAACTCGTGGTCGACGCCGGTGACGGTGCCGACGACGGCGCCGTCCTCGTCGCGCACGGCGAGCAGATATTTCACCGCCGGCACGTGCTGATGGTTGTCCCAGATGACGTCGACCCCGGCCGGGACCATCCCGCAGCGCACGTACACGCGGTTCATGGCGTCGGCGTCGATCGGATCGTTGAGCGTGCGCACCGTCACGCCCAGCGGAGACGGCGGCGAGTTCTTCTTCTTGCCGGTGAAGCGCAGCCGGTAGGTGTGGCTGGGGTCGATGAAAAGCTCCGTCGGCGCCTCGGCGACCACGACGTGGGATTCGCGGGCGTAGATGCAGATGTCGCGCCGGCCGGGCCCCTCGCGCCGCAGCGCCTCGACCAGCTGCTGGGAGTCGGCGAAGGTCTGCCCGAAAATCAGTCGGCCCCAACCCAGTTCGAGCTCAACATCTTTGGCCATCGCGTCGACCAGCTCCGGCGGCGAAGCGTCGTGCAGGCCGAGCGTGATCGCCTCGGTGTGGTCGCCGGATGGATCGACCACGGTCATGCAACCGGCCCCGTGACGCCGTGCCGCTGCAACCACAGCTCGAGCAGGGCGATCTGCCAGAGCTCGTTGCCGCGCAGCGGGGTCAGTTTGCCGTTGGGATTGGCCAGCAGGCCCTCGACCGCTTCCGCGCGAAACAGGCCGCGCTCCTTGGCAACCGGCGCGTAGAGCGCGTCGCGGACCATATCCAGGTAGGGCCCTTCGAGATGGGTCAGCGCCGGAACCGGGAAGTAGCCCTTGGGCCGGTCGATGACCTCCGACGGAATCACCCGTCGCGCAGCCTGTTTGAGGACGCCCTTGCCTTCGTAGGCGATCTTGAGCTCCGGCGGGCAGGTCGCGGCCAGTTCCACGAGCTCGTGGTCGAGGAACGGAACGCGGCCCTCGAGCCCCCACGCCATCGTCATGTTGTCGACCCGCTTCACCGGGTCGTCGATCAGCATCACCGTCGTGTCGAGCCGCAGCGCGCGGTCGACGCCGGTTTCGGCGCCGGCCTGCGCGAAGTGCTCGGTGACAAAGCGGCCGCTGGGGTCGCCGGGCGCCATGATGCCCCGCCCCAGCAAGCCGGCCATCTCGGCCGAATCGCGGTCGAAGAAGGCACCGCGGTACTCGGCGACCGCACCGTCGAGCGACGCGGCGGCCGGTGAGCCCATCGGCGGGTACCAGTGGTAGCCGGCGAACACCTCGTCGGCGCCCTGGCCGGACTGCACGACCTTCACGTGGCGCGCCACTTCCTGGCTGAGCAGATAGAAGGCGACGCAGTCATGGCTGACCATCGGCTCGCTCATCGCACCGATCGCCCCGTCGAGGGCGGGCAGCATGCGGTCGGTCTCGATCCGAATCTGGTGGTGGTCGGTCTCGAAGCGCTGGGCCACGATGTCGGAGTACTGGAATTCGTCGCCCTTGACCCCACCCGCCGACTCGAATCCGATGGAGAACGTCGACAACCCGTGCTGCCCCGCCTCGGCGAGCAGGCCCACGATCAGGCTGGAGTCCACGCCGCCGGACAGCAGGCAACCGACCGGCACGTCGGCGACCAGGCGGCGCTTGACCGCCAAGCGCAGGGTTGACAGCACGGCGTCTTCCCAGTCGCGCTCCGACCAGTCCGCGCGGTCGGCGTGCCGGGTGAAGTCGGGCGCCCAGTAGGTGGTGACGGTGCGCCTGCCGTCGGGCTCGATCGCGACCAGCGACGCGGGCGGCACCTTGCGGACCCCGCGCAGGATGGTGTTCGGCGCGGGCACCACCGAATGGAAACTCATGTAGTGGTGCAGGGCGACCGGGTCGATGCGGGTGTCGACGCCGCCGCCGGCCAGCAGGGCAGGCAGGGACGAAGCGAACCGGACCCGGTGGCTGTCCTCGGTCAGGTAGAGCGGTTTGATGCCGAGCCGGTCGCGCCCGAGCAACACCCTCCCGCTGTCACGCTCGACAATGGCGAAGGCGTACATGCCGAACAGGTGGCTGACGAAGTCGTCGCCCCACCGGTGGTAGGCCTTGATCAGAACTTCGGTGTCGCTGTGCGAGAAGAAGCGGTAGCCGTACCCGCTGAGTTCGCTGCGCAGTTCCTTGTAGTTGTAGATGCAGCCGTTCCAGGCGATCGATAGGCCCAGTTCGGAGTCGACCATCGGCTGCGAGCCGGCCTCGGTCAGGTCGATGATCTTGAGGCGACGATGACCGAGCGCGACCCGGCCCTGCGACCAGGCGCCGCCACTATCCGGGCCCCTCGGCGTCAGCACGGCGGCCATCGCTGAGACCGCCGCTACATCGGGCGCCCGCCCGTCGAGTCGTACCTCCCCGGTGACTCCGCACACCTCTTTGACCCTACCGGTGCCCGATTCGGCGCGCGCGTGACGTCCGCCAAATGCGCTGCAACGGCCCATCAACGCCCGCGATCAACGTGTGGTGATCACCGTGATCGACGGGATTGTGAGGTGGCTCGCAGCGTCGCGCGCAGAAGGTCGCGGAGCGCTTCGCCGTACATCTCGACCGACGCCGCCGTGAGCATTTCGTGGTGGGTGGAGTCGATCGCGTGCACCCGGATCTCGCCGGACGCGTAGGGCGCCCAGGATCGGGACAGTCGCGCGCCGCGATCGTTGTTTTGTCGCTCCGCGGAAAACACGGTGATGTCACCCTCGAAGCGTCCGGGCTGGTGGTCGCGATAGAGCTCGAGGTTGTCGTTGAGATTTCCCAGCAGCAGCGCGAAAAGCGGTTTGCTGTGCGGGCCACCGTTGTCGCCGTTCCCGTCGGGGCCGATGTCGTTGGCCCGCAACACCTCTTCGAGTACCCGCCGCTCGCCCAGGGCGTGCTCGGGCAGGGCGGTGCCGCCATCGAGGCCCGCATCGATGCCGGGCTGCGCGTCGAGGAGGATAAGGCGGCCGATCACGCATCCGCGCCGCTGGAGCTCGATGGCGATCTCGTGGGCCACCACCCCGCCGAACGACCAGCCCAGGAGGTTGTAGGGGCCGCCGGGATAGGCGTCCTGGATCCGGTCGGCATAGGTTTCAGCCATGGCCCGGATGGACCCGGGGCCGGCGTCGCCGTTGCGC
The DNA here is from genome assembly GCF_976985695.1 of Mycobacterium sp. NTMscope_MAC_269. Lineage (NCBI taxonomy): Bacteria > Bacillati > Actinomycetota > Actinomycetes > Mycobacteriales > Mycobacteriaceae > Mycobacterium > Mycobacterium sp. NTMscope_MAC_269. The sequence goes on along the minus strand of NZ_OZ335668.1, from coordinate 1,517,853 downwards.
GGGATCTGCTGGATCCCGACGATCGGGCAGTCGAGGTGGCTTCCGAGGACTTGATACGGCCAGCTCACCCCGCCGGCGGGGTGCACGCAGAACAGCGGGACACCGTCGGCGCCCTGCTTCAGGGTCTGCACCGGGACCACCTCGTCGGCGTCCGTGGTGGGTGTGCGCAGCCGCTGACCCAACGCCGTGACCGTGGGCGCGTCGAACAACGTACGCACCGGGAGGTCGGCACCCAGACCGGCGTTGACGGCCGCGATGAGGCGCATCGCGGAAATGCTGTCGCCGCCCAGGTCGAAGAACGAGTCGTCGACGCCGACCCGCTCCACGCCCAGCACGTGGGCGAAGGTCGCGGCCAGCGCCTCCTCGACGGCGTTCGACGGGGCCCGGTACCGGCTGCCGGTGTACTCCGCCGCGGGCAGGGCGCGGGTGTCGAGTTTGCCGTTGGGTGTCAGCGGCAGGGCGTCGAGCGCGACCACGGCCGCCGGCACCATGTAGCCCGGGAGACGCTGGGCCAGCGCGGTGCGCGCCTCGGCCGGGTCGGCGGTTCCGGTGATGTAGCCGACCAGGCGTTTGTCGCCCGGGCGGTCCTCGCGGGCGATCACCACCGCCTGGACGACGTCGTCCAGTGCGGCCAGCGCGGTCTGGACTTCGCCGAGTTCGATGCGGTAGCCGCGGATCTTGACCTGCTCGTCGGCGCGGCCGAAGTACTGCAGCTGCCCGTCAGGGCGCCAGCACACCAGGTCCCCGGTGCGGTACATGCGCTCGCCCGCCTCGCCGAACGGGCACGCCACGAAGCGCGACGCGGTCAGCCCGGACCGGCCGACGTACCCCGCCGCCACCCCGGATCCGGCGACGTACAGCTCCCCCACGACGCCCGCGGGCACGGGACGCAGCCACGCGTCGAGCACGAACAAGGCCGCGCCGTCCACCGGCGAGCCGATCGGCGGGGTCCCCGATCCCGCCATCAGGGGCGCGCTGATCGCCACGCACATGGTCGTCTCGGTCGGGCCGTAGGCGTTGACCATCACCCGTCCCGGCGCCCAGCGGTCTACCACCTCGGGCGGGCAGGCCTCCCCGGCCATCACCAGCGACACCGAGTCCAGCGCCTCGTGCGACAGCATCGCCACCGCCGACGGGGTCTGGGTCAACACGCTGACTTCTTCGGCGGCCAGTAGGGCGTGGAAGTCCTGCGGGGAGCGCGCCACCGACTCGGGCACGACGACCAGCCGCCCGCCGCGCAGCAGCGCGCCGAAGATCTCCCAGACCGAGACGTCGAAGGCATACGAGTGGCTTTGCGTCCACACCCCCGCGCGCGGCAGCCCCGCATCCAGCGGCTCCAGCAGCTGCGTCACGTTGCGATGGGTGATAGCAACGCCCTTGGGGACGCCGGTGGTGCCCGAGGTGTAGATGATGTAGGCGACGCCGTCGGCCGGAGGCGCCGGCAGCGGCGCGCCCGCGCCGGTGTCGATCGGTGCGTCCTCGATGTCGATGACCGTCAGGTCGCATCCGTCGAGCCGCGAGCGCAGGCCCGTGGTGGTGACGGCCGCGACCGGCGCGGAATCCTTGAGCATGAAGCGGATCCGGGTGGCCGGCGCCGCCGCGTCGATCGGCAGGTAGGCCGCCCCGGTCTTGAGCACCGCCAGGATCGCCACGATTGCCTGCGCCGATCGCGAAAACAGCAGCGCCACGGACTGTCCCGGGCCCGCGCCGTGGCCGGCCAGCAGGTGCGCCAGCCGGGTGGCGGCGTCGTCGAGTTCGCGGTATGTCATCGACAGGTCGCCCCAGCGGACCGCGACCGCGTCCGGGGTCTGGGCCGTGTGCGTGTCGAACAACGCCGTGATCGACGGCGGCTCGGGCGCCGGCCGGGCCAACACCGCCCGGTTGCCGACCTCGTCCAGGCGCACGCGTTCGGACGCGTCGAGCAGGTCCACCGACGAGAGCGGCCGGGCCGGGTCGGCGGTCATTGCGGCCAGTACCCGCTCGAGCCGCTCGCCCAGCGCGCCGACGGTCTGCGCGTCGAAGACGCCGGCGTCGTATTCGACCCGGAATCCGATCTCCTCGCCGGACAGCGCGGCTTGCATCGTCAACGGGTAGTGGTTGCGCTCGAACATGTGGACGTCGGTGATGCCCAGCTCGTGGTCGACGGCCATCGCCGAGGTGTCCAGCGGGTAGTTCTCGTAGGCGAACAGGGTGTCGAACAGCTTGTCCTGACCGGTGATTCGGTGGATCTCGTTCAGCGCCAGGTGCTGGTGATCGAGCGTGTCGGTGTGCGCGCTCTGCAGCTGGGTGAGCAGGTCGGCCGTGGTGGTCGCCGCCGTGATGCGCGCGCGCACGGGGACGGTGTTGATCATCAGGCCCACCATGGAGTCGGCGCCGGGCACCTCGGCGGGCCTGCCCGAGACGGTGGTGCCGAAGGCGACGTCGTGCTGGCCGGTCAGCCAGGCCAGCAGTTGCGCCCACGCGGCCTGCAGCACGGTGCTGACCGTCGTGTGGCTCGAGCGGGCCAGGTCGCTGAGCGCGGCCGTGATTTCCGCGGAGACCGCGAACGATTCGACGCCCCGGGCGCCCGGTTCCAGCTGTTGGGGCGGGCCGACGAGCGTCGGGGTGTCGAAACCGGCGAGCACCTCGGCCCAGGCCGCGCGCGCGGCGTCGAGGTCGCGCTCGGCCAGCCAGGCGACGAACCTGCGGTAGGGCGGGGCCGCGGGGAGGCGCTGCGCGGTGTAGCAGGCGAACGTCTCGTTCAGCAGGATCGGGACCGACCAGCCGTCGAGCACGATGTGATGAATGGTGAGCACCAGCCGGTGCCGGTCGGGTGCGGTGCGGATCAGCACCGCCCGGGCGGCGGGTTGCTCGGCCAGGTCGTAGACCGCGGTGCGTTCGGCCGCGCACAGGCGCCGGATCTGCTCCTCGGGCTCGGAGCCGTTCGCGGCGACCTCGAGGTAACGCCAGGCCATCGCCGGGTCGGCCGGGATGATCTGTACCGGCTCGTCGAACTGGTCGCAGAACCGTGCGACGAGGTGCGGGTGCCGGGTGATCACGGTGTGCATCGCCTCGCGCAGCCGGTCACCATCGATCGGACCGGCCAGGCTGAGGTCCAGCTGCACCACGTAGAGGTGATCGCCGGAGCCGCGCGTGGTGTTGGCGTGGAACAGCAGCCCCTCCTGCAGCGGGGTCAGCGGCAGGATGTCGGCGATCCGGTGGTCCCGCTCGAGCTGGTCGATCTGCGGCTGGTGCAACCGGGCCGGCAGCACATCGGTCGGGGTCAATCCGCCGCCGCCGGCGCGCACATGCGCACAGATGCCGGCCAGCGCCTCGAACCACAGGGTGCTGAGCCGGGCCACCTGCTCGCGGTCGAGCGCCGAGGGCGCCCACGTCCAGGCGGCGTGCAGCTGGGGGCCGTCCTCGGTGTCCATGGTGCCGGCGTTGAGGTCCACGGTGTGCATCAGCGGCATGGGGACCGCGGTGCTGGCGGCGGTGGCCGGCGAACCGTCTCGGCTGATCCGCCACAGCTCGTCGGAGAGCTCGGCGGCTCCTCCAGCTTTCAAGCCGCCCAGCCGGCCGAGGTAGTTGAACCCGATCGTCGGGTCGGAGCCGTCCAGGTCGACGCCGTCGTTCAGGTAGCGCAGCAACCCGTAGGTCAGCGGGTCGGGCAGGGCGCGCAGCTGCTCCTTGGCGTCCTTGATCAGCGCGCCCAGGATCGGCGCGCCGGAAACGACGTCGGCCCACGACAGGCCGCCGACGTTGAGGGCCACCGGGTATTTGGTGGTGAACCAGCCCACGGCGCGCGACAGGTCGACCCCGGCGGCCAGGTCCTCGTCGCGGCCATGGCCCTCGACGTCGATGCCGAGCGGCGTGCCGGCAGAAACCTTGGAACCCAAAAACTCAGCCCAGGCCAGCGCGAACCCGACCAGCAGGATGTCGTTGACCCCGGCGTGGAAGGCCGCCGGCGCCGCGCCAAGCAGCGTGCGGGTGGTCTCGACGTCCAGCGTCGCCGACAGGTTCTCCGCGGTCTCGTAGGTGTCCAGCGTGGGGCGCACCGCCGGCAGCGCGGGCGGGGTAGCCGCCACCCGCCGCCAGGCGTCGGCCTGCTCGAGCACCGCCGGCGCGCGTGCGTGGTCGGCCAGCAGCGCGGCCCAACGCGCGAACGAGGTGCCGCCCGCGGGCAGCGCCACCGGCTGGCCGTGGTGGTGCTGGCCCCAGGCGATGTTGAGGTCCTCGAGCAGGACCCGCCAGGACACGCCGTCGACGGCCAGGTGGTGAATGATCAGCACCAGCTGGCCGGTGGGGGCGACCCAGAGCGCGCTGAGCATCACCCCCGCGGCCGGGTTCAACCGCGACCGCGCCTCGATGACCGCCGCGTCGGACAGTTCGTCCACCGAGAGCACCCGGTGGGCGGCGTCCACCGAACCCGGCTCGGGCACCTGAAGCGACCACTCACCCGCGTCGTCGTCGACGCGCAGCCGCAGCATGGCGTGCCGATCCAGCAAGGCCTGCAACACGGTCACGACATCGGTCTCGGTGACCCCGGCGGGCGCCTGCAGCACCATCGTCTGGTTGAACTGATCGATCGGACCGTCCACACTGCGCAGCCAGCGGATGATCGGGGTGGCGGTGATCGCGCCGGTGCCCTCGTCGACCACGCCGTCCTCGCCGTCGGCCACGCCGGCCACCCGCGCCAGCCGGGCGACGGTCTGCTCGGTGAAGATGTCGCGCGTCCGCAGCACCAGGCCGGCGGCCCGCGCCCGGGTCACCACCTGCATCGAGGAGATGCTGTCCCCGCCCAGGTCGAAGAAGGAGTCGTCGGCGCCCACCCGCTCGACGCCCAGAATCTGGGCGTAGATGCCGGCCAGGGTCTCTTCGACCGGCGTCTCCGGGGCGCGATACCGATCGGCGTCGGTGTAGTCGGGTGACGGCAGCGCCCGCGCGTCGAGCTTGCCGTTGGGGGTCAGCGGCAGCGCGTCGAGCGCCACGACGGCCGCCGGGACCATGTAGGCCGGAAGGTGATCGGTGAGCCGGGCGCGCAGCTCGACGGGGTCCGCTCCCCCGGTCACGTAGCCGACCAGACGCAAAGCGCCGGGACGGTCCTCGCGCGCGACGACGGCGGCCTGGTCCACCCCGTCGAGGGCGGCCAGGGCCGAGCGCACCTCGCCGAGCTCGATGCGGTAGCCGCGGACCTTGACCTGGTCGTCGGCGCGGCCCAGGTACTGCAGCTGCCCGTCCGCACCCCAACGCACCAGGTCGCCGGTGCGGTACATCCGCGATCCTGGCGCCCCGAACGGGCAGGCCACGAACCGCGACGCGGTCAGTTCCGCCCGCTTCCAGTAGCCGCAGGCCACGCCGGCGCCGGCCACGTACAGCTCGCCGACGACGCCGTGCGGCACGGGCCGCAGGGATTCGTCGAGCACGAACAGTCCCGCGCCGGGCACCGGGGATCCGATGGGCACGACACCGGTCCCGGCCTCGAGCGGCGCGCTGACGGCCGCGTACACCGTCGCCTCGGTGGGGCCGTAGGCGTTGATCATCGCCCGGCCCGGCGCCCACCGGTCCACCAGCTCCGTCGGGCAGGCCTCGCCGGCGACCACCAAGGTGGCCGACTCCAGGCCCTCGGGCGACAAAACATCCGCCGCCGACGGGGTCTGGCTGATGACGGTCACCTGTTCGTCGACCAGCAGCGCGTGGAAGTCGCCCGGCGACCGGACCACGGAGTCGGGCACGACCACGAGCCGACCGCCCCGCAGCAGGGCGCCGAAGATCTCCCAGACCGAGACGTCGAAGGCCAGCGAATGCCACTGCGACCACACCCCGGCGCGCGGCAGCCCCGAGTCCCCCGACGCCAGCAGCTGGGCGACGTTACGGTGGCTCACCGCAACGCCTTTGGGCACGCCGGTGGTGCCCGAGGTGTAGATCAGGTAGGCGATGTCGTCCGCGCTCGGCGCCGGCAAGGCGGTGCAGGGCTGGGCGTCAACCGCCGGGTCGTTCACGTCGATGACGACGACGTGATGGCCGTGCAGCCGGGTGGCGAGATCGCCGGTGCTGATCGCGGCCATGGGCGCGGCGTCGGAGAGCATGAAGCCGATCCGCTCGGCGGGCAGAGCGGGGTCGATCGGCAGGTACGCCGCGCCAGCCTTGAGCACCGCCAGGATCGCGACGATCGCGTCGGCCGACCGTCCGAACAGCAGGGCCACCCGCTCGCCGGGGCCCACGCCGAAGCCGGCCAGCCGGTGCGCCAGGCGGTTGGCGGCCTCGTCGAGTTCGCGGTAGGTCCACGAGCGGCCTTCGTAGCTCAGCGCCGCCGCATCGGGGGTGCGGGCCGCCTGCGCGGCGAACAGCGCGGGGATCGACGCGTGCGTGGTCGCGGGTGCGGTCAGCACCGCGCGGTTGCCGAGGGCGTCGAGGCGGGCGTGCTCGGCCGCGTCGAGCAGATCCACCGACGACACCGGGCGGGTCGGATCGGCGGTCATCGCCGTCAGGACGCGCTCCAGCCGCCCGATCAGCGCCCGGATGGTGTCCGCGTCGAACACGTCGGTGCGGAACTCCACGCGCCCGCCGATGCCGGCGGGCTCGTCGCCCTCGGTCCAGCGTTCGGCCAGCGAGAACACCAGGTCCATGCGGGCCACCTGGGTGTCCAGCGGGATCGAGGTGACCCGCACGTCGCCCAGGGCCAGCCCGGCGCCGGGGTCGCCGTCCTGGCCGGCGAAGTTCTGCCATGCCAGCATCACCTGCACCAACGGGTGATGCGTCAGGCTACGCGCCGGGTTGACGCGCTCGACCAGCACCTCGAAGGGCACGTCCTGGTGCTCGAACGCCTCGAGGCTGCGGGCCCGCACCCGGGCGAGCAGGTCGGTGAAGCTGGGATCGCCGGCCAGGTCGACCCGCAGCACCAGGGTGTTGACGAAGAAGCCGACCAGCTCGTCGAGCGCGGGGTCGCGGCGTCCGGCGATCGGGAACCCGACGGCCACGTCGGTGCTGGCGCTGATCTTCGACAGCAGCACCGCCAGGGCGGCCTGCACCACCATGAAGCTGGTGGAGTTGTACTCGCGGGCCAGCCCGGCGACCTGCTGCTGCAGGTCGGCCGGCCAGTCCACCTCGACGGCCGCCCCGCGCTGATCGGCGATCTGCGGGTAGGGCCGGTCGGTGGGCAGCTGCAGCCGCTCGGGCATGCCGGCCAGCGCATCCTGCCAGTAGGCGAGCTGCCCGGCTATGCGGCTGCCGGTGTCGGCGAGTTCGCCGAACTGGTCGCGCTGCCACAGGGTGTAGTCGACGTATTGCACCGGCAGCGGCTCCCAGTCGGGGGCCTGCCCGGCGCAACGACTGGCGTAGGCCATGCCCAGGTCGCGCACCAGCGGCCGCAGCGACCAGCCGTCCGCGGCGATGTGGTGCACCACGGCCACCAGCACGTGTTCGTGCTCGGCGACGCGGAAAAGCGAAGCGCGCAACGGGATTTGGGTCGCCAGGTCGAAGGTTTCGGCGGCGGCGATGTCGATGGCCTCGCGTAGCCGGGCGGCCGACCACCGGCGGGCGTCGACCGTGCGCCAGCTGAAGTCGGCCCGCTCGGCCGGGAGCACCACCTGCTGGGGTGAGCCCTCTGGCGCGGCGAACACCGTCCGCAGGCTCTCGTGCCGTGCCACGACGTCGGCCAGCGCCGCGCCGAGCGCCGGCGCGTCGAGCCGCCCGTGCATCCGCAGTGCCGCGGCCATGTTGTAGACCGGGGACGGTCCCTGCAGCTGGTCGAGGAACCACAGCCGGCTCTGGGCGAACGACAGCGGGATCACCGCCGGGCGCGCGCCCGCCACCAGCGGCTCGAGCCGGCCCGTGTCCTCCCCGATGCGCGGCGCCAGCTGGGCGACGGTGGGCGCCTCGAAGATGACGCGCACGGGAACGCCGGTGTCCATGGCGCTGTTGATCGCCGCGATGACGCGCATCGCCGAGATGCTGTCGCCGCCCAGATCGAAGAAGGAGTCGTCGACGCCGACCCGCTCGACGCCGAGCACGTGGGCGTAGATGCCGGCCAGGATCTCTTCGGTGGGGGTGGTCGGCGAGCGATACCCGGCGGCGGAGTATTCCGGCGCGGGCAGGGCCCGGGTGTCGAGCTTGCCGTTGACGGTCATGGGCAGCGCGTCGAGCGCCACCACCGCCACCGGGACCATGTAGGCCGGCAGCTTCTCGGCCAGCTGGGCGCGGGCGTCGGCCGGGTCGGCGGCGCCGGTGAGGTAGCCGACGAGGCGCTTGTCGCCGGGACGGTCCTCGCGGGCGATGACGACGGCCTGGTCCACCCCGTCGAGGGCGGCCAGCGCCGAGCGCACCTCGCCGACCTCGATGCGGTAGCCGCGGATCTTGACCTGCTCGTCAGCGCGGCCCAGGTACTGCAGCTGCCCGTCCGCGCTCCAGCACACCAGGTCGCCGGTGCGATACATCCGCGATCCCGGCTCGCCGAACGGGCAGGCCACGAACCGCGACGCGGTCAAACCGGCGCGGCGCACATACCCGTAGCCCACGCCGCGGCCGGCCACGTACAGCTCGCCGACCACGCCCGCCGGCACCGGGCGCAGCCACCCGTCGAGCACGAACAGCGCGGCCCCGGGGACCGGCGAGCCGATCGGGGGCGCGCCCGAACCCGCGGCCAGCGGCGTGCTCGTCGACGAGAAGATCGTGGCTTCGGTCGGGCCGTAGACGTTGACCATCACCCGCCCGGGCGCCCAGCGGTCCACCAGTTCCGGCGGGCAGGGCTCCGCGCCGATCACCAGCGCCGCGGAATCCAAGCCCTGCGGTGACAGCATCCGCACCGCCGACGGCGTTTGGCTCAAGACGGTGACCTTCTCGGCGACCAGCAGGGCGTGGAAGTCCATCGGCGAGCGGGCCACCGAATCGGGGACCACCACGAGGCGCCCGCCGTGCAGCAGCGCACCCCAGATCTCCCACACCGAGAAGTCGAAGGCATACGAGTGGAACTGGGTCCACACCTGGTCGGCCGACAGCTGGACGCCGACGGTCTGCGCGTCGAACAGCCGGGTCACGTTGTGGTGGCTCACCGCAACGCCTTTGGGCATGCCGGTGGTTCCGGAGGTGTAGATGATGTGCGCGACGTGTTCGGGTGCCGGCGCCGCCAGCGCGGTGGCGGGCTGTCGGGCCACGGCGCGGTCGTGGATGTCGATGACCGCCAGGTCGGGGTGGCCGAGCTTGTCCGCGAGCGTGGCGACGGTGAGCGCGGCCATGGGCGCGGTGTCGCCGAGCATGAATTCGATGCGGGCCGCCGGCAGGGCGGGGTCGATCGGCAGGTAGGCCGCGCCGGTCTTCAGCACCGCCAGGATGGCCACGATCGCGTCGGCCGACTTTCCGAACAGCAGCGCCACGGACTCGCCGGGGCCCGCGCCGCGGTCAATTAACAAGTGCGCCAACCGGTTCGAGCGCTCGTCGAGCTCGCGGTAGGTGATGGACCGCCCCTCGAAGGTCACCGCCGGCGCGTGCGGCGCGCGCGCCGCCTGGGCGGTGAACAACTCCGGGATGGACGCCGGCGTGCTGGGCCGGGTCATGACCGCGCGGTCGCCCCACACGTCCAGGCGGTCGTGTTCGGCGGGCTCGAGCACGTCGATCGATGACAGCGGCCGCGCGGGGTCGGCGGTCATCACGGTCAGCACCCGCTGCAGTCGTTCGATCAGCGTCGCGATCCGTGCCGCGTCGAAGACGTCGGTGTCGTATTCGACTTGCAGCCGCATCTCCTGCCCCGGCTGGGCCTGCACCGTCAGCGGGTAATGGGTGGATTCGCGGCTGGTGATGTCGGTGACGGCGAGTTCGTGGTTGCCCGACAGGGCGCTGGCGTCGATCGGGTAGTTCTCGTAGGCGAACAGCGTGTCGAACAGCGTGTCCTGCCCGGTGATGCGGTGGATCTCGTTGAGCGCCAGGTGCTGGTGGTCGAGCGTGTGGTTGTAGGCGCCCTGCAGCTGGTCCAGCAGATCGGCGGTGGTGGTGGCTGCGGTGATGTTCGCCCGCACCGGCACGGTGTTGATCAGCAGACCCACCATGGTGTCCGCGCCGGCGATTTCGGCGGGCCGGCCCGACACCGTGGTGCCGAAGACGACGTCGCGTTGGCCGGTCAACCCGCACAGCAGTTGCGCGAAGGCGGCCTGCAGCACCGTGTTGACGGTGGTGTGGCAGGAGCGCGCCAGGTCGGCGACGGCCCGGGTGAGATCGGCGGGCAGCGCGAACGTCTCGACGCTTTGCCGCCCGAGCTCCGTGCGGTCCTGGGGCCCGACGAGGGTGGGGGTGTCGAAGCCGGCGAACACCTCGCCCCAGGCCGCGCGGGCGGCGTCGGGGTCGCGTTCGGCCAGCCAGCCGACGAAGCTGCGGTAGGGCGCCGCCGCCGGTAGCCGCTGGCCGTAGTAGGCGGCGAAGATCTCGCCCAGCAGGATCGGCATCGACCAGCCGTCGAGCACGATGTGGTGGTTGGTCAGGACCAGCCGGTAGCGCTCGGATGCGGTGCGCACCAACGCCACTCGGAACGCGGGCTGCTCGGCGAGGTCGCCGCAGACGGCGGCACGCTCGGCGGCGCACAGCCGCTGGATCGCCTCGTCGTTATCGGTGTGGCCGTCGAGTTCGATGTACTGCCAGGCCGGCGCGGGGTCGGCCGGGATGATCTGGACCGGCTCGTCGTAGCGGTCGCAGAAGCGGGCCACCAGGTTCGGATGCCGGGCGATCATGGTGTGCACCGCGTCGCGCAGGCGGTCCGGGTCGAGCGGGCCGGCGATGCTGATGTTCAGCTGTCCCGCATACAGGTCGTCGGTCGCCGGTGCGGTGTTGGCGTGGAACAACAGTCCCTGCTGGACCGGGGTCAACGCCAGCACGTCGGCGATATGGTGTTGCCGCGCAAGCTGATCGAGCTGCTGTTGGCTCAGGCGCGCGGGCGCGATGTCCGACGGTGTCAATCCGCCGCCGCCGGAACTCACGTGGGCGCAGATGCCGACCAGCGCCTCGAACCACAGCCGGCCCAGCCGGGTGACCTGCTCGTCGTCGAGCGCCGACGGTGCCCAGGTCCAGTTGGCGTGCAGCCGTGGGCCGTCCGCGGAGTCGACGGTGACCGCGTTGAGTTCGAGGGTGTGCATCAGCGGCATGGGTATCGAGGTGGCGGCGCGCGTGATCGACCAGCCGTCCGGCTCGGGCCGCCACATGTCCGCGGTGAGCTCGCTCGTGCCGCCCTGGCGCCCCAGGTAGTTGAACCCGATCGGCGGTTCGGCGCCGTCCAGGTCGATCTCGGGGTTGAGGTAGCGCAGCAGCCCGTAGGTCAGCGGGTCCGGCAGCGCCCGGAGTTGTTCTTTGGCGGCTTTGAGCGCGGCGCCGAGCGCGGCGCCGCCGGTGAGGACCTGCCCCCACGAGATTCCGTCCGCATGCAGCGCCGTCGGGTACTTGGTGGTGAACCACCCGACGGTCTGGGAAAGGTCGATGTCGCGGCCCAGTTCCTCGTGCCGGCCGTGGCCTTCGACGTCGATGCCGATGGCCGTGCGGCTGCCGAAGGATTCCGCGCACGCCAGCGCGAACGCGATCAGCAGGATGTCTTGGACGCCGGCATGGAACGCCGCCGGCACCTCGCCGAGCAACATCGCGGTGGTTTCGGCGTCCAGGTCCATCGAGAGGTGTCCGGCCGTGGCGAAGGTGTCCACGTCGGGGCACACCGCGGGCAGGGCCGGCGGGGTCGCCGCGGCCTTGGCCCAGCGCTCCGCCTGATCGACGACGTCGGGGTGGTGTGCACGCTGGGCCAGCTGCGATGACCATCGGGCAAACGAGGTGCCCGCGGCGGGCAACTCGACCGGCCGCCCGCTGTGATGCTGGGCCCAGGCGATGTTCAAGTCCTGCAACAGGATTCGCCACGAAACGCCGTCGACGGCGAGGTGGTGGACGATCACCACGAGCTGGCCGGTGGCGCCGGCCCACAGCGCGCTCAGCATCACCCCGGCGGCCGGGTTCAACCGCGACCGCGCCTCGATGACCGCCGCGTCGGACAATTCGTCCACGACGTGCAGGCACTCGGCGGCATCGATCGAGCCCGCCTCGGGCACCGTCAGCGACCATTCGCCGGAGCCCTCGACGCCGTGGTCATCGACGCGCAGTCGCAGCATGGCGTGGCGATCCAGCAGGGCCTGCAGCACCGTCACCACGTCGGCCTCGGAGACGCCGGCCGGCGCCTGGACCAGCATGGCCTGGTTGAACTGATCGACTTGTCCGCCAACGCTTTGCACACCGTGCAGCCAGCGGATGATCGGGGTGGCGGCCACCGGTCCGACGCCCTCGTCGATCACGGCGGCGTCGGCGTCGATCACCTCGGCCACGCGGGCCAGCCGGGCCACGGTCTGCTCGACGAAGATGTCGCGGGTCTTGCACACCAGGCCGGCGGCACGGGCCCGCGTCACCACCTGCATCGACGAAATGCTGTCGCCGCCAAGGTCGAAGAAGGAGTCGTCGACACCGACCCGCTCGAGCCCGAGCACCTGGGCGTAGATGCCGGCCAGGATTTCTTCCACGGCGGTGTCGGGGGCGCGGTATTGGTCGGCGTCGGAGTATTCCGGCGCGGGCAGCGCGCGGGTGTCGAGCTTGCCGTTGGGGGTCAGCGGCAGCGCCTGCATGACGACCACGGCGGCCGGAATCATGTAGCCGGGCAGCCTTTCTGCCAGCGCGGCGCGGACCGCGGCCGGGTCGGCAGTGCCGGTGACGTAACCGACGAGGCGCTTGTCCCCCGGCCGGTCCTCGCGGGCGACGACGACGGCCTGCTCGACGCCGTCCACCCAGGCCAGCGCGGCCCGCACGTCGCCGAGTTCGATGCGGTAGCCGCGGATCTTGACCTGCTCGTCGATGCGGCCGAGGTAGTCCAGTTGCCCGTCCGCGCGCCAGCGCACCAGGTCGCCGGTGCGGTACATGCGCGATCCGGGCGCCCCGAAGGGGCAGGCCACAAACCGCGACGCGGTCAGGCCGGCCCGCTTCCAGTAACCGCAGGCCACACCGGCGCCCGCGACGTACAGCTCGCCGACGACGCCGGGCGGCACCGGACGCAGCCATTCGTCGAGGACGAACGACGCGCCACCGGGCACCGGGGAGCCGATCGGCACCACCCCGGGTGAGCCTGCTTGTAGCGGCGCACTGATGGCGGCGTAGACCGTGGCCTCGGTGGGGCCGTAGGCGTTGATCATCACCCGGCCGGGCGCCCAGCGGTCCACGAGTTCGGCCGGGCAAGCCTCGCCGGCGACCACCAAGGTGGCCGATTCCAGGCCCGCAGGCGAGAGCGCGCCGGCCGCCGAGGGGGTTTGGCTGAGCACGCTGACCTGTTCGGAAATCAGCAATGCGTGCAGGTCTTCCGGTGACCGCGCCACGGATTCGGGAACCACGACCAGGCGCCCGCCCTGCAACAGGGCGCCGAAGATCTCCCAGACCGAGACGTCGAAGGCCAGCGAATGCCACTGCGACCACACGCCGGTGCGCGGCAGCCCCGAGCCCCCGGACGCCAGCAGCTGGGTCACGTTGCGATGGGTGACGGCAACGCCTTTGGGGACTCCGGTGGTGCCCGAGGTGTAGATCAGGTAGGCGAGCTGGCCCGGTTTTGGGGTCGGCAAGGCGGTTGCGGGCTGGGTGTCGAGGGCCGGGTCGTCGACCTCGATGACCGTGACGTCATGGTCGTCGAGCCGGTCCGCGAGACCGGCGGTGGTGAGCGCGGCGAGCGGTGCGGCGTCGGAGAGCATGAACCCGATCCGCTCGGCCGGCAGCGCCGGATCGATCGGCAGGTAGGCCGCCCCGGACTTGAGCACGGCCAGGATCGCGACGATGGCCTCGGTCGAGCGCGAAAACACAAGCGCCACAGTGTGTCCCGGGCCCGCACCGCGACCGGCCAGCAGGTGCGCCAGCCGGTTCGACGCCTCGTCGAGCTCGCGGTAGGTCATCGAGTGGCCGTCGCACACCAGCGCCACGGCGTCCGGGGTGCGGGCCACCTGCGCGGCGAACAGGGCCGGGATCGAGTCGGTCTCGGTCGCCGGGCCGGTGAGCGCCGCGCGGTTGCCGAGGGCGTCCAGCCGGGCGTGCTCGGTGTCGTCGAGCAGGTCCACCGACGACAACTCCCGCGTGGGGTCGGCGGTCATCGCCAGGAGCGCCCGCTGTAACCGGTCGATGAGCGCCGCGATGCTGTCCGGGTCGAAGACGTCGGTGCGGAATTCCACGGTGCCGCCGATTCCGGCGGGTTCACCTGTGTCGCTCCAGCGTTCGCCCATCGAGAACGTCAAATCCATTCGGGCGGTGTGGGTGTCCACCGGAATGGGGGTGACGTCGACATCGCCGAGGGACAGCCCGGCGGCGGGGCCGCTTTCCTGGCCGGCGAAGTTCTGCCAGGCCAGCATCACCTGAACAAGGGGGTGATGGGTCAGGCTGCGGGCGGGGTTGAGCCGCTCCACCAGCACCTCGAAGGGCACGTCCTGGTGCTCGTAGGCGGCCAGGCTGCGGTGGCGCACCTGGGACAGCAGCTCGGCGAAGGTGGGATCGCCGGCCGCATCGACCCGCAGCACCAGGGTGTTGACGAAGAACCCGACCAGCTCGTCGAGCGCGGGGTCGCGCCGCCCGGCGATCGGGAAGCCCACCGCCACATCCGAACTCGCGCTGACCTTCGACAGCAGCACCATCAGGGCCGTCTGGACCACCATGAAGCTGGTGGCGTGGTGTTGGCGGGCCACGTCGGCGATCCGCTGTTGCAGCTCGGCGGGCCAGTCGATCTCGACCGTGGCGCCGCGCTGGTCGGCGACCATCGGGTAGGGCCGGTCGGTGGGCAGCGGCAACCGCTCCGGCATGCCGGCCAGCGCGTCTTCCCAGTACGCCAATTGGGCTGCGATGCGGCTGTTGGGATCGTCGAGACCGCCGAACTGCGCACGCTGCCAGAGCGTGTAGTCGACGTATTGCACCGACAGCGGCGCCCAGTCGGGGGCGCGCCCGTCGCGCCTTCCGGCATAGGCCAACCCCAGATCACGGACCAGCGGCGCCAGCGACATTCCGTCGGCGGCGATGTGGTGAACCACGGCCACCAGCACGTGTCGGTCGTCGCGGATGTGGAAAAGCTCTGCCCGCAAGGGGATTTGGGCCGAAAGATCGAATGTGTAGCGTGCGGTGGCGCCGATCGCCTCCTCCAGTTGGTCTGTCGACCAGGCGCCGGCGTCGACGACCTCCCACCCGAAGTCTGCCTTGTCGGCGGGGACCACCACCTGCTGCGGCAGTCCCTCGGGGGCGACGAACACCGTCCGCAAACTCTCGTGGCGGGCCACCACGTCGCCCAGGGCGGCGCCCAGCGCGTCGGCGTCGAGCGGCCCGTCCAACCGCAGCGCGGCCGCCATGTTGTAAACCGGTGAGGGACCTTGCAATTGGTCCAGGAACCACAACCGGTTCTGCGCGAACGACAACGGCACCACCGCGGGCCGCTCGGCGGCCGTCAACGGGTCCAGCCCGCTGCCGCCCTCGCCGACTCGGGGCGCCAACTGGGCGATGGTGGGGGCCTCGAACACGACGCGCACGGCAAGGCCGGTGTCCAGGCTGGCGTTGATCGCGGCGACCAGGCGCATCGCGGAGATGCTGTCGCCGCCCAGATCGAAGAAGGAGTCGTCGATCCCGACCCGCTCGACGCCGAGCACCCCGGCGTAGACGCCGGCCAGGATTTCCTCGGTGGGCGTTTCCGGGGCGCGGTACTGACCGGCCGTGTATTCCGGTGTGGGCAGGGCGCGGGTGTCGAGTTTGCCGTTGGGCGTCAACGGAATGGCGTCGAGCCGGACCACCGCGGCGGGCACCATGAAGGCGGGCAGCCGTTCGGTCAGCGCGGCGCGCAGCTGGCCGGGGTCGGCGCTGCCGGTGACGTAGCCGACGAGTCGCTTGTCTGAAGGGCGGTCTTCGCGCGCGACGACGACCGCCTGCGCGACACCGTCGAATCCGGCCAGGGCGGACTGGATTTCGCCGAGTTCGATGCGGTAGCCACGGATCTTGACCTGTTCGTCGGCGCGGCCGAGGCATTGCAGTTGGCCGCTGGTGTCCCAGCGGACCAGGTCGCCGGTGCGATACATGCGGGTTCCGGCGCCGCCGAAGGGGCAGGCGACGAACCGTGACGCGGTCAGGCCGGGCCGGCCGACATATCCTGCGGCCACCCCGGATCCGGCGACGTACAGCTCACCGACGACCCCGGGCGGCACCGGTCGCAACGAGTCGTCGAGCACGAACAGCCCCGCCCCGGGGACCGGGGAGCCGATGGGGACCGGCCCGGTCCCGGCCTCCAGCGGTGCGCTGATGGTCACGCACATCGTGGTCTCGGTGGGTCCGTAGGCGTTGACCATCACCCGTCCGGGCGCCCACTGGTCGACGACCTCGGCGGGGCAGGCCTCACCCGCCATCACCAGTGACACGGAGTCCAGCCCCTCTGGCGAGAGCATGGCCACCGCCGATGGGGTCTGGGTCAACACGCTGACGTCCTTGGCGACCAGGACGTCGTGCAGGTCTTGTGGGGACGCCGTCACGGGCTCGGGGACGACGACGAGCCGCCCGCCGCGCAGCAAGGCACCGAAGATCTCCCACACGGAGACGTCGAACGCCAGCGAGTGGCAGTGCGACCAGACGCCCGCGGCAGGCAGTCCGGCGTCCAGCGATCCCAGCAGCTGGGTGACGTTGCGGTGGGTGATCGCAACACCTTTGGGGACGCCGGTGGTGCCCGAGGTGTAGATCAGGTAGGCGACGCCGTCAGTGCCCGGCGCGGGAAGGCCAGTTTCGGGCAGGGTATCGATGCGGGGGTCGTCGACGTCGATGACCGTCACGCCGCGGCCGTCGAACCGCTCGGCCAGCGCTGCGGTGGTGACCGCGGCGACCGGGGTGGCGTCGCCGAGCATGAATTCGATGCGCGAGTCCGGTGAGGACGGGTCGATCGGCAGGTAGGCCGCGCCGGTTTTGAGCACGGCCAGGATCGACGCGACGGCCTCGGCGGATCGCGAAAACAGTAGTGCCACAGTCTGTCCCGGGCCCGCGCCCGCGGAGGCGAGGCAATGCGCCAACCGGTTGGAGGCCTCGTCCAGTTCCCGGTAGGTCACCGACAGGCTGTCGCACACCAGCGCCACGGACTCCGGTGCCCGGGCCACCTGTGTGGCGAACAATTCCGGCACCGACACCGTCGCTGGTGCCGGCCGGGTCAAAACCGCGTTGTTGCCAAGCTCTTGCAAGCGGGCATGCTCGACGTCGTCGAGCAGGTCCACCGATGACAAGGGGTGGGCGGGGTCGGCGGTCATCGCGGTCAGGACCCGCTGCAAGCGTCCGATCAGCGTCTCGATGGTCGCCGCGTCGAACACGTCGGTGCGGAATTCCACGCGCCCGCCGATGCCGGCGGCCTGGCCGTCCTCGGTCCACCGCTCGGCGAGGGAGAACACCAGGTCCATGCGCGCCGACTGGTCCTCCACGGGTACGGAAGTCACGTCGAGGTCGCCCAGCGCCAGACCGGCGGCGGGGTCATCGTGGCCGGCGAAGTTCTGCCAGGCCAGCATCACCTGCACCAGCGGGTGATGTGTCAGGCTCCGGGTCGGGTTGACGCGCTCGACCAGCACCTCGAAGGGCACGTCCTGATGTTCGAAGGCCGCCAGGCTCTGCGCCTGGACGCGTTCCAGCAGTTCGGTGAAGCTGGGGTCGCCGGCCAGGTCGACGCGGAGCACCAGGGTGTTGACGAAGAAGCCCACCAGTTGATCGAGCGCGGGGTCGCGCCGGCCGGCGATCGGGAAGCCCACCGCGACATCGGAACTCGCGCTGACCTTCGACAGCAGCACCGCCAGCGCGGCCTGCACCACCATGAAGCTGGTCGCATTGTTTTCGCGAGCCACCCGGCGCACCTGCTGCTGCAGCTCGGCCGGCCAGTCGACGACGACGCTGTCGCCGCGCTGATCGGCCACCGGCGGGTAGGGGCGATCGGTGGGCAGCTCGAGCCGCTCGGGCATGCCGGCCAAGGCGCGCTCCCAGTACGCCAGCTGAGCGCCGATGCGGCTGTCGCCGTCCTCGAGGTCACCCAACTGGGTGCGTTGCCAGAGCGTGTAATCGATGTACTGCACCGGCAAGTCGGCCCAGCCGGGGGGACGTCCGGCGCACCGGCTGTTATAGGCCAGGCTCAGGTCGGCGCCCAGCGGCGTCAGCGACATGCCGTCCGCGGCGATGTGGTGTACCACAATCACCAGCAGGTGCTCGTCCTCGGCGACCGTGAAAAGCCGTGCACGAATCGGGATTTCGGCCGCCAAGTCAAAGGTGTGGCGTGTCGCCGCCTTGACGGCGTAATCCAGCTCGCTCGCCGGCCATCCGGTGGCATCGACGACGTCCCAGCCGAATTCGGCGTGCTCGACGGGCACGACGTCCTGCCGGGGCGTGCCTTCGTGCGACGGGAACAAAGTGCGCAGGCTCTCGTGGCGGCTCACCACGTCGGCCAGCGCCGCGCCCAGAGCCTCGGTGTCGAGCTGCCCGCGCAGCCGCAGGGCCGCCGCCATGTTGTACAGCGGTGAGGGACCCTGGAATTGGTCGATGAACCACAATCGGTTCTGCGCGAACGACAACGGGACCGCCGCCGGCCGCTCCCCCGCCACCAGCGGTTCCAGCCGGCCCGAACTCTCCGCGATGCGGGGGGCCAGCTGGGCGACCGTGGGCGCCTCGAAGACGACGCGCACCGCAAGGTCGGTTTCCAGCGCGGTGTTGACCGCGGTGATCAGGCGCATGGTGGACAGCGAGTCGCCGCCGAGGTCGAAGAACGAGTCGTCGACGCCGACCCGCTCGATGCCGAGGACCTGGGCGTAGATGCCGGCCAGGATTTCTTCGACGGCGCTGCTCGGGGCGCGGTAGTGATCGGCGTTGCGGTATTCGGGGGCGGGCAGGGCGCGGGTGTCGAGTTTGCCGTTGACGGTCATCGGCAGCGCGTCGAGCACCACCACCGCCGCGGGGACCATGTAGCCCGGGAGGCGCTCCGCCAAAGCGGCGCGCGCGCGGGCGGGCTCGGCGGTGCCGGTGACATAACCCACCAGGCGCTTGTCGCCGGGACGGTCCTCGCGCGCGACGACGACGGCCTGCTCGACCCCATCGAGCGCGGACAGCGCGGCCTGGATCTCGCCGAGTTCGATGCGGTAGCCGCGGACCTTGACCTGTTCGTCGGCGCGGCCGAGGTAGCGCAGTTGGCCGTCGGCACCCCAGCAGACGAGGTCGCCGGTGCGGTACATGCGGGTGCCGGGTTGCCCGAAGGGGCAGGCCATGAACCGCGACGCCGTGAGTCCGGGGCGCCGCCAATAGCCGACGCCCACGCCTTCGCCGGCCAGGTAGAGCTCGCCGACCACGCCGGCGGGCACCGGGCGCAGCCACTCGTCGAGCACAAAGAACGCCGCCCTGCTCACCGGCGAACCGATGGGCGGGAACCCCGACCCCGCCCGCAGCGGTGCGCTCTTGCACGCCCACATCGTCGTCTCGGTCGGTCCGTAGACGTTGACCATCACCCGACCCGGCGCCCAGCGATCCACCAGCTCGGGCGGGCACGGCTCGGCCCCGATCACCAACGCCGTCGCGTCCAGCCCCTCGGTGGCAAGCAGCCCCACCGCCGACGGGGTCTGGGTCAGCACGCTGACACGTTCGCGCACCAATAGGTCGTGGAACTCCTCGGGCGAGCGAGCCACCGAATCGGGCACCACCACCAGGCGCCCACCGTGCAGCAACGCCCCCCAGATCTCCCACACCGAAAAATCGAACGCATACGAATGGAACTGCGTCCACACCTGCTCATCCGACAACGCGACACCGATGCGCAGGTCATCGAAGAGCTGCGCGACGTTATGCTGAGTCACCGCAACACCTTTGGGCACACCAGTGGTACCCGAGGTGTAGATCAGGTGAGCCAAATCGGTCGGGGCCGGCGCCGGGGGCGGCGTGCAGGGCTGGATGGCCACCGCGGGATCGGCGACGTCAATGACCGTCAGGTCGAACCCGCCCAGCCTGTCGGCCAGCTCCGCGGTGGTGACCGCGGCCACCGGCGCGGCGTCGGCCAGCATGAACTGCACCCGCGCCCCCGGCAGCGCGGGATCAATCGGCAAATACGCCGCCCCCGACTTCAGCACCCCCAGAATCGCCACGATCGCCTCAGCCGAGCGCGAAAACAGCAGCGCCACAAACACACCCGCACCCACACCGTGATCGGCCAACACATGGGCCAACCGATTGGCCGCCTCGTCGAGCTCGCGATACGTCATCGACCCATCCCCAAAGGTCAACGCCACCGCATCCGGAGTGCGCACCACCTGCGCCGCGAACAACTCGACCACCGTCACCGGCTCCATGCGCTCGGTCAGCACCGCCTCGTTGGCCCACCGCGCCAGTCGGGTGTGCTCGGCGGTGTCAAGCAGATCCACCGACGACAGGCGCCGCTCCGGCTCGGCGGTGACCGTGGCCAGCAGCCGCTGCAGTCGGTCGATCATCGCCTCGACGGTGTCCGCGTT
The DNA here is from genome assembly GCF_976985695.1 of Mycobacterium sp. NTMscope_MAC_269. Taxonomy (NCBI): domain Bacteria; kingdom Bacillati; phylum Actinomycetota; class Actinomycetes; order Mycobacteriales; family Mycobacteriaceae; genus Mycobacterium; species Mycobacterium sp. NTMscope_MAC_269. Next base: position 1,497,367 of record NZ_OZ335668.1, on the reverse strand, counting down.
GAAGACGTCGGTGCGGTATTCCGCCGTCACCGCGATCCCGGCGCGCTGACCGGATTCGGTGAAGCGTTCGGCCAGCGAGAAGGTCAGATCCATTCGAGCAGTGTTGGTGTGCAACGGCATTGGGGTGACCCGCAGATCTCCCAGCGCCAGTCCGGCGGCGGGGGCGGTGACCTCCCCGGGGAAGTTCTCCCAGCCCAGCAGCACCTGGACGAGCGGATGATGGGCCATGCTCCGGGTCGGGTTGAGCCGCTCCACCAGCAGTTCGAACGGCACGTCTTGGTGCTCGAAGGCGGCCAGGCTGCGCCGGCGCACCTGGGCCAGCAGATCGGCGAAGGTCGGGTCCCCCGCCGTGTCGACCCGCAGCACCAAGGTGTTGACGAAGAAGCCGATCAGCTCGTCGAGGGCGGGTTCGGGACGCCCGGCGATCGGGAAGCCCACGGCCACATCGGTACTGGCGCTGAGCTTGGCCAGCAGCGCGGTGAACGCGGCCTGGATCACCATGAAGCTGGTGGCGTTGTGCTCGCGCGCCACCCGGCGGACCTGTTGCTGTAGCTCGGCCGGCCAATCCACCGCCAACCGGGCGCCGCGGTGGTCGGCGACCTGCGGGTAGGGCCGATCGGTGGGCAGCTGTAGGCGCTCGGGCAGACCGGCCAGGGTGTCCGCCCAGTAGTCCAGCTGGGCGGCGATGCGGCTGTCGCGGTCGTCCACGTCGCCGAGATGGGCACGCTGCCACAGCGTGTAGTCGACGTACTGCACCGCCAGCGGCGCCCAGTCGGGTTCCTGTCCCGCGCAGCGGCTCGCGTAGGCGATGCCGAGGTCACGCGCGAACGGGGTGATCGACCAACCGTCGGCGGCGATGTGGTGCACGGCCACCACCAGCATGTGCTCGTCGTCGCTGACGCTGAAAAGCTCGGTGTGCAGGGGGCTTTCGTTTGACAGGTCGAAGGTGTACCGGGCGGCGACAGCCATGGCCTCCCGCAGCCGGTCCTCCGGCCACCCGCGCGCGTCGATGACGTCGCAGGCGAACCCGATCCGCTCGGCGGGAACCACCACCTGCTGCGGAATTCCGTCGGTCGACGCGAACACCGTGCGCAGGCTTTCGTGGCGGCCCACGACGTCGGCGAGCGCCGCGGCCAGCGCGTCGGCGTCGAGCTGCCCGCGCAGCCGCAGCGCCACGGTGATGTTGTACATCGGCGAGGCGCCCTGGAACTGGTCGATGAACCACAGCCGGGTCTGGGCGAAGGACAGCGGGATCACCGCGGGGCGTTCGCCCGCCACCAGCGGGTCCGGGCGGTCGGCGTCTCCGCTGCTGAGAAGGGCCAACTCGGCCACGGTGGGCGCCTCGAACACGGCGCGCACCCCGAGATCGGAGTTCAGGCTGGTGTTGACCGCGGCGATCAGGCGCATCGCGGACAGCGAATCGCCACCCAGGTCGAAGAACGAGTCGTCGACACCAACCCGTTCCAGGCCGAGCACCTGGGCGAAGATGCCGACCAGGATCTCCTCGACGGCGGTGGCCGGGGCGCGGTACCGATCGGCGTCCTGGTAGTCGGGCGCGGGCAGGGCCTTGCGGTCGAGCTTGCCCGAGGTAGTCATCGGGAATTCTTCAAGCGCCACAATGTGTGTCGGCACCATGTACTCGGGCAGCCAGGCACTCAACCGTTCACGCACCTCACCGACCTTGGTGTTGGTGCGGGGGTCGTTGGCGTAGCTGGTGCGCCGCCGGGCCCCGTCGGGCGCCAGGTAGAGATCGGTCAGCGCCGAGACGGACTGGTCGTCGGGATCGCTGCGGGCGATGAAAACCGCACTGAGAGTTCCGGGTTGGGCGCCCCAGGTGACGGCGACGTAATATCCGGCGCTCTCACCGAGGCGATGCAATTCCTCGGCGACGGTGGCATCGGGGCCGGCGTCGGCCTGGGCCAGCGCGTCGGCCAGGGGCAGCCCCTCGGCCAGCGCGGCCTCGACGCCGACATCGGTGATCAGCCCGGCGCGCGGGATGTCGGTGATGCGGACGCCGGCGGGACGCTGCGAGGTCAGGGTGTCGTGCAGCCCGCGCAGGCCGTCACACTGCGTCCAGGTCAGGGCGGGCTCGTCGGCCACCGAACGCACCGCCGCGGGGGTCTTGTGGATGGCGACGTCGTAGCGGTGCTGGTTCAGTTCGTTGTCGGCCATTCCGCGTTTGACGCGGATGTCGAGCCCGACGGCCTCCGGGCGCGAGCCCGCCCAGGAGGTGAAAAACTCGGGCGCCAGGAGCAATTCGGTCTCGCCCAGCATGGCGTGGCGGACGCGCTGGCGAATCGCGGCCGCGTCGGCGGCGTCTCCACGCGCCAGCGCGATCGCGGTCTGGAATGCGCCCTGCAGGGTGTGGTTACGGATGTCACCGATGAAGACCGCACCCCCGGGGGCCAACAGCTCCATGGCCTTGTCGATGACCTGGGCCAGGTATCCCGCGTTGGGGAAGTACTGGACGACGGAGTTGAGGACGACGGTGTCGAAGTGCCCCCGCGGCAGCCCGTCGGTGACGTGGGCGGGTTGGGTCAGCAGCTCGACGCGGTCGCGCCACGGCAACCGCAGCTGCTCCATCGAGCGGGCCAGGTTGTCGATCGCGACGGCCGAGAAGTCGGTGGCGACATACTGTTCGCACTGTGGGGCGATCTGCGAGAGCAGCAAGCCCGAGCCCGCGCCGATCTCCAGCACCCGCCGCGGCCGCAGGGACATGATGCGATCGACTGTGGCGGAACGCCATTCGACCATCTCCTCGAGCGGGATCGGATCACCGGTGTAGCTGCTGTTCCAGCCGCGGAAGTCCTCGCCGAAGGTGGCCGCGAGGTCGGCGCCATACAGGTCGTCGTAGAGGTGCTGCCATTCCTGGACGTCATCGGCGTCCTGCGCGACGTCCCGGTCGGTGGTGGCGGCGTGATCGAGCGTCACGTAGGCGACCAGGTGTGAGCCGGTCGCGCTGTCTTGCACGGTGACGGCGGCCTGGGTCACCTGCGGGCAGGCCAGCAGGGTGTTCTCGATCTCGCCCAACTCGATGCGCTGCCCGCGCAGTTTGATCTGGTTGTCGGCGCGGCCCAGATAGTCCAAAGTTCCGTCGGGCATCCAGCGCACCACGTCGCCGGTGCGATACATGCGCTCGCCCGCGGCGCCAAAGGGGTTGGCGACGAAGCGTTCTGCGGTCAACTCCATCCGGCCCAGGTAGCCCTGCCCCAGGGCCGGCCCGCTCAGGTACAGCTCGCCCACCACGCCGACCGGGACGGGGTTCAGCCAGGCGTCGAGCACGCGCGCGCACACGCCGGAAATGGGGGCGCCGATGCGCACCGGCTCACCCGCCGACAGCCGCGCACAGGTGACCCAGATGGTGGTCTCGCTCGGGCCGTAGCCGTTGAACATCTGGCGGCCCGGAGCCCAGGCGTCCACCAGCTCGGGCAGGCAGGCCTCCCCGACGGCGACCAGCGTGTCCAGCCGGTCCAGGCGGGCGCGGTCCAGCGTCGAGATCACGGTGGGCGTCAGGATGGCCGCGCTGACCCGCTGGTTGTGCAGCAGCGCGGTCAGTGCCTCCCCCGCGTACACCTGCGGCGGCGCCACGATCAGCGCCGCGCCAGATCCGGCGGCCAGCAACAGTTCTCCGACCGAGGCGTCGAAGGTCGGCGAGGCGACCATCAGCACCCGTGCGTCCGCGCCCAGACCGAAGAGCTCGCGTTGGGCGGCGGCCCAGCCCAGCATGCCGCTGTGGCCGACCGCGACGCCCTTGGGGACGCCGGTCGAGCCTGACGTGAAGATCAGGTATGCGGTGTTGCCGGCGCGCAGCGGCGAGAGCCGGTCGGCGTCGGTGATCTCCTGCGCCGAGTGCCCGGACAAATCGAGATCGTCGATTCGCACGATCGGCCGCGTCCCGGCGCCGGCGACCTCGTCGGTGCCGCACGTCAATACGCACACCGCGTCGACGGCGTCGAGCACCGAGGCGACGCGTTCGACGGGATGGTCGAGATCCACCGGTGCATAGATACCGCCGGCCTTGACGACGGCCCACCAGGCGACCACCAGCTCGGCGCAGCGGTCGATCGCGACGCCGACGGCACGCTCCGGGCCCACGCCGGTATCGATCAGCTTGCGCGCCAACCGCGTTGACCATTCGTCGAGTTCGCGGTACGACAACTCCCGCGCGCCGTCGACCACCGCGGGCGCGTCCGGGTTCTTCGCGACCGCCGCGGCCAGCAGTTGCGGCGCCACGCCGACCGGCGCGCGCACACCGGCGCCGGCCATGGTCGACAGCACCAGTTCGCGCTCGTCGCGGTCCAGCAGGTCGATCGTCGACAGCCGCTGGGCGGGGTCGGCGGTCATCGCCACCAGTACGCGTTGCAGGCGCTCGATGAGCGACGCGATGCCGGCGGGGTCGAACACGTCGGCGTCGAATTCGATGTGCAGGCCGAGTTCGCGGCCGGGCAGCGCTTCCACCGTCAGCGGGTAGTGGTTGTACTCGCGGTTGGTGAACTCGGCGATCGCCAGCCCGTCGTCGCCCAACGTCATGCCGCTGTCGATCGGGTAGTTCTCGTAGACGAAGAGCGTGTCGAAAAGCTGGTCGTGGCCGGTGACACGATGGATCTCGCTGAGCGCCAGGTGCTGGTGCTCGAGCGCGTCGTTGTGACTGCCCTGCAGCTGCGCGAGCAGCTCCGCGGTGGTGGTCGTCGCGGTGATGTTCGCGCGCACCGGCACGGTGTTGATCAGCAGCCCGACCATCGATTCCGCGTCGTCGACCTCCAGCTGGCCGACCCGCGATCGCGGGGTGCCGAAGACGACGTCGTGCTGACCGGTCAGCGAGGTCAGCACCAACGCCCACGCGGCCTGCAGCACGGTGCTCAGCGTGGTGTGGTGCGAGCGTGCCAGCTCGCCGAGCGCGCGGGTGGTCGGCGCGGGCACGCGGGACTTTTCAAATCCCCGGCGCCCCTGCCCCAACCGGTCCTCGGGCGCGACCAGGGTGGGAGTTTCGAAGCCGGACAACAGCTCTCCCCACGCCTCGCGGGAGGCGTCGAGGTCGCGTTCGGCCAACCAGGTGAGGAAGGCCCGGTAGGAGCCGGCGGCGGGCAGCCGCTGCCCGTAATAGCCGGCGAAGATCTCGCGCAACAGGATGGGAAGCGACCAGCCGTCGAGCAGGATGTGGTGGTTGGTCAGCACGAACCGGAAGCGACGGTCCGCGGTGCGGATCAGCGCGGCCCGGAACGCCGGCTGCCCGGCGAGGTCGCACACCGCGGCGCGTTCGGAAGCGCACAGGTGCTCGATCCGCTCGTCGGTGTCACCGGCGCCGTCGACCTCGAGGTACCGCCACTGGACCACGGGATCGGCCGGGATGATCTGCACGGGCTCGTCGAACTGTTCGCAGAACAGGGCCGCCAGGTGGGGGTGCCGGTTGACGACGGTGTGCACCGCGTCGCGCAGACGATCGGGATCGAGCGGTCCGGTGAGGGTGAAATCCAGCTGGACCGCGTACATGTCGTCGCCGCCCTGCGCGGTACTGGAGTGGAACAGCAGACCCTGCTGCAGCGGGGTCAGGGGCAAGATGTCGGCGATGTGGTGTTGCCGCGCCAGCTCGTCGATCTGCTGCTGGCTCAGGCGGGCCGGAGCGATGTCCGACGGGGTCAGACCCCCGCCGCCGGAGCGGACGTGCGCGCAGACTCCGGTCAGGGCCTCGAACCACAGCCGGCTCAACCGGGTGATCTGTGTGGCATCGAGAACCGATGGCGCCCAAGTCCATTCGGCGTGCAGGTGCGGGCCGGCGCCGGTGTCGATGGTGCCGGCGTTGAGTTCGACGGTGTGCATCAGCGGCATGGGCACCGCCGCGGCCGCGCCGATCAACGACAGCCCGTCCTGGCTGATGCTCCAGCCCTCGTTCGCCGAATCAGGCGCTGCGCCTTGACGTCCCAGGTAGTTGAACGCGATCGACGGGTCGGGCCCGGCGAGGTCGACGTCGGTGTTGAGGTAACGCAGCAGCCCGAAGGTCAGCGGCTCCGGCAGCGCGCGCAGCTGCTCCTTGGCGTGTTTGATCACGGGGCCCAGCGCGGTGTCGCCGGAAACCACTTGCGCCCAACGCAGTCCGGCTACCGCCAGGGACACCGGGTACTTGGTGGTGAACCAGCCGACGGTGCGGGACAGGTCGATGTCGGTGCCGAGTTCCTCGTGACGCCCGTGCGCCTCGACGTCGACGCCGATGGGGGCGCCGGTGTCACCCAGGAATTCCGCCCATGCCAGCCCGAAGGCGATCAACAGGATGTCTTGGATCCCGGCGTGGAAAGCGGTCGGTACCTCGCCGAGCAGCATCCCGGTCGTCTCGGCGTCCAGCTCGACCGACAAGCGCCCGGCGCTGGCGTACGTGTCCACGTCGGGGCGCGCCGCGGGCAACGCGGCCGGGGTCGCCGTCACCTTCTTCCAGGCGTTCAGCTGGCTGACCACGTCGGGGTGGCGCGCGTGCTCGTTCAACAGTGTCGCCCAGCGGGCAAACGACGTCCCCGCCGGCGGCAGCTCGACCGGGTGTCCGGCGCTGTGCAGCGCCCACGCAATGTTGAGGTCTTCCAACAGGATCCACCAGGACACCGCGTCAACGGCCAGGTGGTGGATGATCACCGTCAACTGCCCTGTGGACTCGACCCACAACGCGCTGAGCATGGCACCGGTGGACGGATTCAACCGCGCGCGGGCGCCGAGCAGCGCCTCGTCGGACAGCGCATCCACCGACAGCAGGCAGTCGTCGGCCCGTACCGAGCCCGGTTCGGGGATGTGGAACGACCAGCCGTCGGCGTCGTCGCGATCGACGCGCAGCCGAAGCATGGCGTGGCGATCCACCAAGGCCTGCAACATGATTGAGACGTCGGCGGCGGTCACGCCCGCGGGGGCCTGCACCATCACAGTCTGGTTGAACTGATCGACCGGGCCGTCCTTCTCCGCGCCCTGCAGCCACCGCATGATCGGGGTGGAAAGCACCGGCCCGACGCCCTCGTCGGCCACCTCCGCCGCCCCGTCGCTCACTCCGGCCACCCGGGCCAGCCGCGCCACGGTCTGCTCGACGAACACGTCGCGGGGCCGGCAGGTCAGGCCCGCCGCGCGCGCCCGCGCGACCACCTGAAGCGACAGGATGCTGTCGCCGCCCAGCTCGAAGAAGGACTCGTCGACGCCGACGCGCTGCATCCCGAGCACCTCGGCGTAGATGCCGGCCAGGATCTCCTCGACCGCGTTGCCCGGGGCACGGTATTCGCCCGTGCTGTATTCGGGCATCGGAAGCGCGCGGGAGTCGAGTTTGCCGTTGGGTGTCAGCGGCAGCGCGTCGAGCCCGACCACCGCCGCCGGCACCATGTAGCCCGGGAGCCGTTCGGCCAGCGCGGTGCGTGCCTCGGCCGGGTCGGCGATCCCGGTGACGTAACCGACCAGGCGTTTGTCGCCCGGGCGGTCCTCGCGGGCGATCACCACGGCCTGGTCCACGCCGTCCAGCGCGGCCAGCGCCGCCTGGATTTCGCCGAGTTCGATGCGATACCCGCGGATCTTGACCTGCTCGTCGGCGCGGCCGAAGTACTGCAGCTGCCCGTCGTCGCCCCAGCACGCCAAATCGCCGGTGCGGTACATACGCTCGCCCGCCTCGCCGAACGGGCACGCCACGAAGCGCGACGCGGTCACCCCGGTCCGGCCGATGTATCCGTTGGTCACGCCGTCGCCGGCGACATACAACTCGCCGACGACGCCGGGCGGCACCGGACGAAGCCAGCCGTCGAGCACGAACAACGCCGCGCCGTCCACCGGGGAACCGATCGGCGGGGTCCCGGAATCCTTCGTCAGGGGCGCGCTGATCGCCACGCACATGGTCGTCTCGGTCGGGCCGTAGGCGTTGACCATCACCCGTCCCGGCGCCCAGCGGTCCACCACCTCGGGCGGGCAGGCCTCCCCGGCCATCACCAGCGACACCGAGTCCAGCGCCTCGTGCGACAGCATCGCCACCGCCGACGGGGTCTGGGTCAACACGCTGACGTCTTCGGCGGCCAGCAGGGCGTGGAAGTCCTGCGGGGAGCGCGCCACCGACTCGGGCACGACGACCAGCCGCCCGCCGCGCAGCAGCGCGCCGAAGATCTCCCAGACCGAGACGTCGAACGCATACGAGTGGCACTGCGACCACACCCCCGACGGCGGCAGGCCGGCATCCAGAGTTCCCAACAGCTGCGTCACGTTGCGATGAGTGACCGCAACGCCTTTGGGGACGCCGGTGGTGCCCGAGGTGTAGATCAGGTAGGCGACATGGTCCGGACCGGGCGCTGGCAGGGCATCGACGGGCTGGGCGTCGATGCGGGAGTCGTTGACATCGACGACGGTCACGTCGTGGCCGTCGAAGCGGTCGGCCAGGTCGACGGTGCTCAGCGCGGCGACGGGTTTGGCGTCGTCGAGCATGAACCCGATCCGCGACTCGGGCGACGACGCGTCGATCGGCAGGTAGGCCGCGCCGGTTTTGAGCACCGCCAGGATGGACGCGACGGCCTCGGGCGAGCGCGAAAACATCAGCGCCACAGTCTCGCCCGGTCCCGCGCCCAGGCGCGTCAACAAATGCGCCAGCCGGTTCGACGCCTCATCGAGCTCGCGGTACGTCACCGATCGTCCATCGCAGACCAGCGCCACGGCCTCGGGTGTCCGCGTCACCTGGGTGGCGAACATCTCCGGCACCGACACCGGCGTGCTCGGCGGCAGGCGCAAAACCTCTTGGTTACCAAGCTCTTCGAGGCGGGCGCGCTCCGCGGTGCGGAGCACATCCAACGACGACAGGCGCCGGCCCGGGTCGGCGACCATGGTCGCCAGCACGCGCTGCAGCCGTTCGGCCAAATCCGCGACGTCGAAATTCGAGAACGGTTGCCCGGTACCGACCGTGCTCAGGAACTGCTGGTCACCGAATCCGAGGAAGAACAGTCCGAAGTGACCTACCGGGCCGAAGCTCGTGTAGGTCGCGGTCGCCGGGACACCGTCGAGGCTGAGGGTGAGGCGGGCCGGGACGAAGTTGACGACCACCCGATTAGGCGCCTGCCTCGGGCCGTTGAATTCGCCCTCGCCGTCCAGCGTGCGCGTCGGGAATTGCTGATGCCGCAACGCCTCTCGAGAGCGTCGGTCGACATGCCGGCAAAAGTCGGCGAACGTGGTGTCCGGCGAGGCCTCCAGCACCAGGGGCACCACCCCGGCGAGCATGCCCGGGTGTGTCTTGGACTCAGGGTCAACGCGCCGGCTGACCGGAAAGTCGAGCACGACTTCGTTTGAACCGTCGGAACACCAGCCCCGCACCAGCAGCGCGCAGGCCGCGGTGAGTACCGATGATCGACGGATGCCCAGCGTTTTGGACACCTCTTTGACTCTGCCGACCACGGACTGATCCAATTGCACCGGCGCAGAGGGCGAATACGGGTCTCGCCCGTCATCGAGCGCCGGCGCCGGATAGTCCGCCCCGCTGCCCGCGGGACGGTGTCCGGCCCAATACTCTTGATCTTCACGGAATTTGGCGGACGCTTCGTATTCCAGCTCGCCGCTGACGAGGTCCTGCAGGGAGCCGAAGAAGGCGGGGGGAACCGGCTTGCCGGCGGCCAGCGCGGAGTAGACGGCGGCGATCCGTCGACCCGTCAGCGCAATGCCCATGCCGTCGATGGCGATGTGATGGCAGACGGTGAACCAGTAGTACTCGTCGGGACCCGTACGGAACAAAGCGAATTTGATCATCGGGCCGGTGAGCGCCATCGGCGTTCGCTGGATCGATGCCGCGGTCTCCCGGACTTCCCGCTCCGGATCCTGCGATTCGGTCAGGTCGTAGAAGACCAAGTCGACATCGTCGTAGTCGACCGCCTTCTGGAAAACCTGGCCATCGGCCTCGAAGAACGAAGCCCGCAGGCTCTCGGCCTCGTTGACCACGTGTCGCATAGCCTGATGCAACAGACCGGGGTCGATCGCCCCGTCGATGCGGACCAGCACACCAAGCTGCCACGCCACGTCGAAGTGGCCGGTCTGTTGTGCCAGCCAGATATCGAGCTGGCCTCGCGTCACCGGGAGTGCCCGGTCACCACCACGCCCCACTAAACCCCCCAAGCTCTACCGAAGTCCTTCATATGACATCGGTCTAAACATCACAAACCGGCGCGGGTCGGCGTGTCGCGGAGGCTTTTCGCCCGAATGTCGGGCCAGTGTTCTTCGATGTAATGCAGGCATGCGGCGCGGTCGGCTTCTCCAAAAACTACTCTCCAACCGGCGGGAACGGTAGTAAAAGTTGGCCAAAGGCTGTGTTGTTCTTCGTTATTGACTATGACGAAAAAACTTCCACTGTCGTCGTCGAACGGATTGAGCTGCATGATGGACCCCCTAACACCGAAGCGAAAACTCCAAAGCGCGCCGCGCACCGCACGAACTTCCGTGCGGCACTTGATGATTGAGCCGTCAGACTCGGTCGGTATCTCGACCAGCAGATGTGGTCGAAAGCGGCGCCCGTGAGCTTGGACGCGGTGGCGACTGAGCCATGACGGTCATGGCAGGCCCCCTACTGGGTTGGCCCTACGACCGTCAATGTCGCCATTCACGCTCGCGGTGTACCCCGGGCTCCCGTTTCGAAACATCTGAATTACGTTCCTACGTAAGACATTAACAGCGGCCCTTGTTGCACTTGTGTCTCGCTGCCCAGCAAAACAACTTTGAGCACCGCCATCGGCGATATCGCCCCGACACGTGCGCCATGGCACCCTTTTCCACAAGCCACCGTGGTGGATATTGGATTTGCCGGCGGGAGCGATGCGTGCGTCGCTTATGCCTTCGAAAAATATTTGCCTCTCACCGTGTCCGACCGATCGGCCCGAGGCGCCATGGCCGCGGTGTAACCGATTATCCTGCCGCAAGTGCGTTCTAAATCACGCCTCTAACAGCATATTCGCGGCGCAATCGATCCGAGCTTGACGTCGACGCCCGGCAGCCGAGATCGCTTGCCACACCGTGCAAAAACGTACGGACGCTTGCTAAGCCGAGCTTGTCTCCCAGGCGACCGCGATGCCCGGGCCGAGCTCAGCCGTAGCTGTCGTGAGTCGGTTTGCCGCAGCGGCGATTCAGCGACGAGGCGCCGCTACGCTCGGATGTGACGGAGCGCACCTACGACTGGCTACATCCGTCGCGCGATTGCCGCGCCATTTCGGCCGGCGGGGCCGGGCAGCCCGCGCGCGGAAGCCTTGTGATTGATCTCACGGGTGCCCTTACGCGCCGCTCGTCGGTGTCGTCCGAATCCGTTGACCAAGATCAACATTGGTGCACAGCGGGCTCATAGCTTTTGCCCGGCGGCGTTTCACGGCAGCGCCGGGCGCGGACCTGATCCGGCGGCGTTTAGGCGTCGACCGGCGCGGGTAGAGCTGCGGCCATGTGGGGGTCAGTGCTGGGCTTGGGAATTCTGGCTGCGCTCAACCCGGTTCGTCTCGGGCTTGCCCTCCTGATGATTTCGCGGCCACGGCCGGGACCGAGTCTGCTCGCCTACTGGATCGGCGGGCTGACGGTATGCGTGCCCGAACTCTTGCTCCCCGTGATGCTGCTGAACTTCACCCCCGTGTTCGGACATATCGCGCACGGTTCGTCTTCCCCTAGCACGAGTGCGGCCCTCGGGAAGGTTCAAATCGGCCTCGGCGTGATCGGGCTGACGATCGCGGCGGCGATGACGGTGCGCTTCGTGACTCGTCAGCGGGTGGCGCAACCCTCCCCCGACGACCGGTCGGCGGCGCTGTCATCGGCCTCGGGGGCGCCCATCCCCATGCCGCGGCTGCTGACCCGGGTCCAGGATGTCTCGAGCGACGGCGGCTCCCCCTTCCGGCGCGTGCTCGGCCGCGTCCACGACGCGTGGGAAAGCGGGTCGTCGTGGGTCGCGTGGGTGATCGGTCTGATCTCGGTGCCGGTCGACGGTGTCCTGTTCATCGTCGCGATCATCGCGGCGTCGGGCGCGTCGCTCACCGCACAGGTCAGCGCTTCCATCGCGTTCATCGTCCTGATGTATGCCGTCGTCGAGGTGATCCTCGTCGGCTATGTGGCCACGCCGGCAAAGACCGAATCCCTACTGCGAGTGCTGCACGACTGGGTGCGCACCTACCACCGGCAGATCCTGGTCATCCTCTTCACGGTGGTGGGAGTGTCGCAGCTGGCGCAGGGTCTGCACCTCGTCTGAGGTCCTGGCCGCATCGGTCCGCGGATTCAGGCCGAGCGCGGTGGGCGGCTCGTCTCGGCAAGCTTGCGGGCGATCTGCTCGACCCGGGTGTTGGTCTCCTGCGAGAGCCGAGTCAACAGTCCGAACGCGCGATCGGCGTCGATGTTGAAACGTTCCATCAGCACGCCCTTCGCCTGCCCGATCACGTCTCGGGTCGCGACGGCGCGCATCAGTTGTTTGTTCTCGCGAGCCAGCGCCTGCTGGCGTTTCAGGTGAAGGTCGGTTTCCACGGCACTGACGGCCTCGAAGGTGTGCAGCAGGTCAGCCGGCGCCCACGAGTCACCGTGTTCGACGTCGCGCGCCACCTCGGCAAGCAGCTGCTTGCTTCCGGACACTTCCTTCACGCAGTGCACCACACCCACCAGCTCGCCGTGGTCGAGCAGGGGCGAGTTGGTGGGGCTCCACACCTTGGGCAGGAATTCGTCGGGCGCGGCGAGATCGGGGATGTCGTAGCGCTGCAGGCGCATCTTGTGGGAGTGGCCGCTGCTCATCGCGATCTCCAGTGACGATGCGAGCTTCGATGTTCCGTCGGATTGCGGGTCCTTGGGATTGTCCGGGAAGGCATCGAAGAGATATTGCCCCGGTAGCTCGTCGTGTTCTCGGAGCGTGGCCTGCTCGTAGGCCCGGCTTACCGCCCGGATCCGCAGCTCACGGTCAAGGAGCACGCAGCAGACGCCCGAGACTCCGTGGACCATTTCCCGGGCGATCGCTTCGAACTGATCTTGATTGCGCACCGTCGACTGCTCTACCCGTTTACCGTGGTTTCCAACCGGTCGAGCCCAGCGCCCCCGGCCTGACATCGCAAAACCAATAGTCTGGTGTTTTGGACGCCTGCGCTTTTCCGAGAGGTAACGACATGCCCGCACCGTCAGCCGAGGTCTTCGACCGCCTGCGCCAGCTGGCCGCGATCAAAGACGCCGCCGCACGCCAGACCAAAACGATCGACGAGGTCTTCACCGGCAAGCCGCTGACCTCAATCCCCGTGGGTACGGCCGAAGACGTCGAGGCCGCATTCGCCGAGGCGCGCGCGGCCCAGGCCGAGTGGGCGAAGCGTCCGGTCGGCGAGCGCGTCGATGTCGTCAGCCGGTATCGCGACCTGGTCGTCGAGAACCGCGAGTTCCTGATGGATCTGTTGCAGGCCGAGGCGGGCAAGGCCCGGTGGGCCGCGCAGGAGGAGCTCATCGACCTGGTCGCGAACGCGAACTACTACGCCAGCGTTGCCGCGGACCTGCTGAAGCCGCGCACGGTGCAGGCGCTGCTGCCCGGGATCGGCAAGACCACGGTCGGCTATCAGCCCAAGGGCGTGGTCGGGGTGATCTCGCCCTGGAACTATCCGATGACCCTGACGGCATCGGACTCGGTGCCCGCGCTGCTGGCCGGTAACGCGGTGGTGCTCAAGCCGGACAGCCAGACCCCGTACTGCGCGCTCGCGTGCGCCGAGCTTTTGTACAAGGCCGGCCTGCCGCGAGCGCTCTATGCCGTCGTGCCCGGGCCGGGGTCGGTGGTTGGTACCGCGATCATCGACAACTGCGATTACTTGATGTTCACCGGCTCGACCGCCACCGGCCGGCAGCTCGCGGAGCACGCGGGCCGCCGGCTGATCGGTTTTTCCGCCGAGCTCGGGGGCAAGAACGCGATGATCGTCACGCGGGGCGCCAACCTCGACAAGGCCGCCAAGGCGGCCACCCGGGCCTGCTTCTCGAACGCGGGCCAGTTGTGCATCTCCATCGAGCGGATCTACGTCGAGAAAGACATTGCCGACGACTTCATCGGCAAGTTCGGTGCGGCCGTGCGGAAGATGAAGCTGGGCGCCGCGTATGACTTCTCGATCGACATGGGCAGCCTGATCTCGGCCGGTCAGCTCGAAACCGTGACGGATCATGTGGACGACGCGAAAGCCAAGGGCGCCAACGTGCTTGCCGGCGGCAAGCCTCGACCGGACGTCGGCCCGCTGTTCTACGAGCCCACGGTACTGACGGACGTCACGCCGGAGATGGAGTGCGCGGCCAACGAGACGTTCGGGCCGGTCGTCTCGATCTACCCGGTGGCCGACGTCGACGAGGCCGTCGAGAAGGCCAACGCCACCGAGTACGGGCTCAACGCCAGCGTGTTCGCCGGCTCCTCGGCCGAGGGTCAGCAGATCGCCGCCCGGCTGCGATCGGGGACCGTGAACGTCAACGAGGGTTACGCGTTCGCATGGGGCAGCCTGGGCGCACCCATGGGCGGGATGGGCCAGTCCGGCGTCGGGCGCCGCCACGGTCCCGAGGGCCTCTTGAAATACACCGAATCGCAGACCATCGCGACCGCGCGCGTGTTCAATCTCGATCCGCCGCTTGGCATTCCGTCAACCCTCTGGCAGAAGTCGCTGTTGCCCATCGTGCGGACGGTGATGAAGATCCCCGGCCGGAACTGAGGTCGCCATCTTCCGCCCCCATTGCGGGAAGCTACTACAGGACGTAGTATTCGGGCATCTTGCCGCGCACAAGGGGGTGCCATGTGAGGTGGAGTTTCGCCCAGGTCGGGCTGCTGATCATCTGCGTTTTCCACGTGATTCAGGCGGTGGTCGGGTTCATCCTCAATCCCAGCTTCGCGACCGGACCCACCGCGCCGACCGTCCAGCTGCTCGGAATGGACTACAACGGCTGGCACGCGGTCGCCGGTCTCGCCCTGTTCGCTCCGGGCCTGGCGTTCGCGATGCGCAAGTCGTGGTCCGTGTTGTATCTGCTGCTCGCCGCGATAGCCGGTGCGCTGCCGGGCATTTGGGCGTTCTTCTCGCATCAGGTCGCCTATGTCTTCAACTTCCCCAACAACGTCACCGACGCGGTGGTGCACCTGGTGACCGCCGCGATCATGGTGGCGGTGGCGGCCGTGCAGATCCGGCTGGACGGCGGGCTTCGAAACTCACTGGCCGATCTCCGCAAGGCGTCGTAAGGGTCTTCGGATTGCGCCGTTGCGGGTAGTCCTTCGGTCGACGAAGGAGGTTGCGATGGGCAAGCACTCGGAAAAAGATGACGACGAGCCCAAGGGCGGCCGTCCCGGCCCCGCGGATCACGGCCACGAAGGTGGGATGGCGACCCGGGAGAACGCGCCGGAACTGGCCGAGCCCGACCGCGAGGATTGAACCGATCCCCGCCGTCCTGCCCGGCTACTTCGATTCGGTGCGGGCTTCCTCGTAGCGGACGGACGCCACCAAAGCCACGGTGAGCAAGAACAGCAACGGCACGAACAACCATGGGTACGCGGCGACCGCGGCCATGGCGATGAGCGAGGCCGGCACCAACAACGTCAGCGCGGCCGTCGGATGCTTTTCGCTCAGGCTGAGGATCCTCGCGGGCGCCGCGAAGGCTATAGCGGCCTGCTGATACCGATCCGGCCGATCTCCGCGGTACGAGCACCGGGTCTCCAGGCCGCAGCCCACGCAGTTACGCCCATAGGAGTAGCGGGTTTTGAGGCCGCAGCCCATGCAGGTGTGGATGGTCATCGGGGCCATGCTCTCATCGCGTCGAATGGTCGCCGCGGGTGAGGTGTTCTGTGTTCCCATTCGTAGCCTGTGTCGGGCTGACAGGATTTGAACCTGCTACCACTTGACCCCCAGACTTCATTTTGGCGTGTCGGGCGTGTAACGAAATGCATCGATGCACTTCAAACGTCTGGGTGTACACCGGTACACCTACCTGCCGGGACGCCCGGGGCGGGCAATCAGCTCCGTCGCAGGCTGGCGTTCGCTACGGATTTACAGTTCGTCTTTCTCTGCGTTTGGCGCGAGGAGCTGCGTTGGTGACGACGAGATCGAGGCGCTGGACGGGCTGACCCCAGGGGTGAAGGGTTAGCAGCGGGTTCTAGGCATAGGCTCGCACCAGTGCGCGATCTCGATCTAATCGACGGGGAGCTACGACTGGTGACAGGCGCGTGGCGGGCAGCTCGCGAATTGATTCAGCGCACCCCGAGCACCGAGCTGATCGACCAATTATTGGATGAGCGGATGGCGGTCCGGGGGCACCAACGCAATCTCACCCGACACCCTCCGTGCAGCCAGTCGGCGGTAGTAACCTTCACCGACATGGATGACCGCAAGGCCGCAAGGCATCGGGCGTCGCGGTGCAGCTCCTATACCTGAGCCAAGCAGAGCTGATCGCTGCAGCCGGTGGTGACCCGTGGGCGGTCAACCAGAGCTTGCAAGCGGGCAGCCCATTTCAGATCTCTCGGCTGGCGGAGGCCTTTCACGCCGCAGGCCGGTGCACTGCGGAGGCCAACGAGACGTTCGAGCAAGCCCGCAACCGCTTCGACGCTGCCTGGAACCACCAGAATGGCGATCACCCGATCAACGACTCCGCCGAAGTGCAGCGCACCGTCAAATCGCTTGGCGCGCAGTCCTTACAGTTGCCCAAGATCGGCACTGACTTGGAGAACATCGCCGCCGCCCTAGCTGAGGCGCAAAAAGCCGGAGCCCAAGCGATCTCAACGCTGGAACGTCAGTTACAGCTGCTCGACAAAATCATCGGCGCGGCAACGCAGGACCTGCAAGATCCCACGCTCGACGCGAAATCCAGGAGCGGACTGCAATCGTTGATCAACGACGCCAAAGCCGACGCCGCCGACGACACCCGGGATGCTCTCTATCAGTTCAACGCCATCCGTAACGGCTACTCGGCCACCTTGCAGAAGTCGCTGGGCAGTTTGCATGCCGAAGGATTTGACCCCAAGCCTCTGGCGCCGGTGGACGCGCAGGACAAACCCGACCAGCTTCAGATCCCCCCGCCGAACACCAATCCCGAAGATGTCAAGAGGTGGTGGAACTCGCTTAGCCAGGAACAAAGAGAGCAGCTGATCGCGCAACACCCGAAAGAACTTGGCAACCTCAACGGAATCGACGCTATCCCGCGCGATGCGGTCAACCAAGCAGTCATGAACGATGACATCAGCCGGGTCGAGGCCGCCGCCCGGCAACACGGCTTGTCACCGGACAGCCTCAGCAGGGACGCGCGCGGCAACGTCGACAATGACTTGTTCACGAATCCCACGAAGTATGGGCTCACGGCCACCGACGTGACTCGGTATCGGAACGCGGTGAAGACACGCGACGGTCTTGAATACGACCGAGCGCACAATACTGACGGCTCTCGACCGGTGATGTTGTGGGCCTATGACCCGGAGGCCTTCAACGGCTGGGGCAAGGCCGCGATTGCTATTGGCAACCCCGATTACGCCCGCAATACCGCAGTCATCGTGCCGGGCACCGGCAGCAGTGTCTACCAGGGATGGATGTCGGGTCACGATGACGCCATCAACCTGTACGACCAGGCGCTGGCAGCGGATCCTGAACACCACTACACCTCGGTGATCGCCTGGATGGGGTACGAAGCACCGCACGGCTTCCAAGATGTCCAGGGAGTCAGCACACCCGGACTCGCCCGGTCCGGCGGAGACCTCCTCGCCGCCGACGTCAACGGCCTTTCGGTCACCCACAACAGTCTGACTCCCGAGCACATCACCGTCATCGGGCACTCCTACGGCTCGACCACGGTCGCGGACGCCTTCGCTCACAGCCACATGCAGGCCAACGACGCAGTGCTCCTTGGTTGCCCCGGAACAGATCTGGCGCGCAGCGCCGAGGATTTCCATCTCAACGGAGGACACGTCTATGTCGGAGCAGCATCCACCGACCCCGTCAGTTGGCTCGGTGAAGGTACCGGCATGCCCGAAGAATGGCTCAAACAAAAGCTCAACCAACACGGCATACCCGTACCCTTGGATGCCGGCCTGGGGCGAGATCCCGCGGGGGACGGTTACGGCTCAATCCGCTTCCACGCCGAAGTTATGGGCTCTCAAGACATCGACCGGCACGACCATTCCCACTACTACGACATGGGCAGCGAGTCGATGCGCAGCCTCACCGACATCGCCAGCGGCCATTCCGGCCAGCTCCAACAAGACGGATTAGTCGCCGATGGTCGACGCCAGCCCCACGTCGGGCCATTCCGGGTACCCGGTGTCCCTGCTTTCATCGATCCAGAACATGACCGTCCACGCAATACGATTCAAAATGATCACCAATACCTCGGCTATCAACCGCGTTAACCACCGCCACCGACCCTCGTCGGCGCTCCGGGTCCTGGCGACGGTATTGGCCCTGTTCGCCTTGGGAGGATGTTCGAAAATGAGTCCGCGTGGCCACGATGTCGACCATCCCGTTAATCCATTGTCGGATCAACAAACACGTGATCAAGTCATCGAGCCGGCGAAGCAAATCGTTAACTACGCGCAGTTGCAAGATCCCGGTGGACGTTTCGACTACTCGTCCTGCAACGACCAAGGCGATCCCCCATATAGAGGTGTCGTATCAATAAGTTTCACCATGCCGACCGGCCAGTCCGACGGCCAAACCACCGCCGGCCCAAACGCAGTCTTTCAGCGAATCGCTACAACGATGGCCGCACACGGTTGGAACGACGGACCTCCGCCCGATTGGCACTCATACGGCCACGTCCTCAACAAAAACGGCGTCGTCGCCGTCATGACACAGGACCCAGTTAGCGGCAGAGGAAAACTCCAGCTCTATGGCGAGTGCCGCAACATGACGAACCATCGCCTCGACGGCCCGAACACGGGCTTCAGAATCGACGAGCAGCTGAAAGGCGGATAACCCCGGTTGCACGGCAGGACCGGTTGATACGGCCAGTAGCCGACCCTGAGACGACTGGCGGCAAGTCCCCGCCGGAGGGATACGACACGGGGGGAAGTTTTTCCGCTTGCGGCTGACCTGTGTCGGGCTGACAGGATTTGAACCTGCGACCACTTGACCCCCAGGCTAAATCAAGCGTGTTCGCTGGTATTCGTGGAATGCACGTTGCCGCAGCTAGATGCCGGTTCGTACAGCCAGCGAACTTTGCCGGACAGGGGCGGATTCGAGGCTGGTTTGGGTACTGGTTTGGGTACGTAGGAGTGTTGCTGCCTACCTCGACGCAGAAAATATCCCGCTACTGGACGACTCATTTTCGCCTGGCAATCTCAGTCAGTCGGCGCCTCGCGCCACTCCCCGATCTCGACTTCACGCTCAACGACGACGGCGTGTCTCGTCGCAGGGGCACGATTGAACGTGCCCCTTGCACCGATGGCGCTCTCACGACTTGGATAGGTTTGAATCGAACCGTCCGGAAGCCGCAGACCGTACTTCGTAATCTTCATCCTGTGTCCCTTCGCCGCCGATATTGTCGCCTATATCGTCTCGACTGGATGCCTACGACATGTCGCGCATCGGGATACCTCGCTCAGCAAGCGTCGCGCGGAATCTGCGGTCCATATCACCAACCCGGTCAGCGATCGGCGACAGAGGGTTGGTGCTGAAGTACCACACGATGCTCTGCCACTTGATTGGCGACAGCTCGGGTAAGGCGGCCAGACTTGGGAGCCATCTGGCGTTGGTAGCGACCTCTGCAACCAAGATGCCCTCTGACCGGTTCGAAGTCTTGAACATCTTGAAATAGCCGTCGCCTGTCTCACTTTCGCCCACAACGCGAATCGCGACGACGACGGTACGACCAAGCGACCACGACACTTGGGTCAGACCAAGTGCCCGGCCACCGCTTGGCCATATGGGCCCGAGGCCGGCGAAGGTGTGACTATGCTCCGGGACCATCGTGCGCCCGATAAAAATGTGCCAATCGGCTATGTCGCGACCTTCGTATAGCGCGGCGAAGTCTTCGGGTTGTGGCGTCGCAGGGTGTTCGTAGTACGACCGCAGCACGGCTACCTTCGTCGCCCACCTGCGGAAATCCGCCGGGCCGCATGGCGAGCCATCTGCATATGGGTCGAGCAACCAAGGCTCCACCGCAGAATCGAGGTCATTCATCCACCCGTTGTTGCAGAAGTCGCACACCGGCTTGACCACCAGCTCAAACAAAGGCTCGGGCCGAGAGGACTTCGGTTCGAAATCCGTTCCGTACCTTGTAAATTCCCTTTTTCCAATCGGGGCGTTATCGGGAAGGATGCTGACTACCAACTTGTCCTTCCACGACGACCGGAACAGGTGTTCACGAGTTAAGATAACTTTCTGCGACGTTGAGTCCATTGGGTCGACAAGGTCACCTTTCGCCCGACCGCAGAAGATGCACTTGCGTTCGGAGCCCTCACCTCCCATGAATGGGAGGTTAGTCCATGAATGCGCCCGGTCCCGCCAGCCGGAGACCGCTTGCCTCGAAGCGAATGACTGGCGGAACCGGGCCGCGTGCCGGCAGCCCGACCGCGGCGAAGCCGGGCCGCCGTTCTGGGTGTATTGGACCCAGTGACAACGCGCGCCGTGCGGCTGGCGACCAGTGGACGGCCAACGGCCTGGTGTTCACCACCGAATTCGGCGGCCCAGTCGATCCCCGAAACCTATTGCGGGCCATCGAGATCGCTGCTGCGAAGGCAGGCGTCGAGGGTGTCGGTGTGCACACGCTGCGGCACTCGGCCGCCGTGGCATGGCTGGAATCGGGCGTGCATATTAAGGCGGTCGCGGACCTGCTCGGGCATAGCTCGATCAGCATCACCGGAGACATCTACGGGCACACCAGCGACGACACCGCCAGAACGGCGATTGACGGGCTGAGCGGTGCGCTTGGGGCTCTAATCAGAGACTCGGCAGCGTGAGACCGTTCGCCGGCAGCCATGCATCCCAAGCGTCAACTGCATCTTTCGCGACGTCGAGCGCGTTGTACTCATTGCCGCTCGCGCGAGCACGGATCTTCCAATGGTTCGCAGAGAAATGGAATGGAAACGTCATCGGGAACGTGGCGCCTTGCGTGTGCTCGACCACTTCGGCGGGTCCGCCGGGCGTGTAGAACGTAGGGCTGGTCAGGTTCAAGTGCTTGAAGCCGTTGGCAATGTCGGCGCACATCGCCACAGCCAGTGAGGGTGGGTTCGGGTTGCCCTTCGGCAGAAACGCCGACACGGCATTTTTGATCGCCGCGGTCTGACCGTCCGCGTAGAAGATCCAGTCCTTTAGATGGAACACGTCGCAACAGAAGTGATAGACGATGTCGCGGGCACGATTCATCTCGTGAATCTCTTCAAATTGGTTCTGGTCAGCGGTTCGTCTCAGCAGCTCGTACTGCCGGTGCATACGCCGGTACTGGTCTTCCCACGTCTCGCTGAGCATTCGCCGTCACCCCGCCGCATATTTGCTGGTCGATGGCGGCCGAAAGCTGGTTTGGGTACTGCGTTTGGGTATTGCCCATACCGTTGACATCTCAGTAACTCCAAAAACACCCTATGACCTGTGTCGGGCTGACAGGATTTGAACCTGCGACCACTTGACCCCCAGTCAAGTGCGCTACCAAACTGCGCCACAGCCCGCGCGCCAGTGGTTCCACCGGCAGCAGGTCGAAAGCCTACCGTAAGCGCCCCGCCACCCCGCTAATCGACCTTCCCCAACGCGGCGTCCACCCTGTGCACCCAGGCCAGCAGCGCCCGGGCGAGTTCGGCTTCGCGACCGTAGAACCGCTGCGCCGGGACCGGCATGCTGACCGCCACCATCTCCTCGGTCAGCCCACTGACCACGGCGCCCACCGCGCAGATGCCCTCGGTCTGCTCCTCGCGGTCATAGGCGACCCCGTCGCTCTGGACCTGTTCGAGTTCGTCGCGCAGCGCGACCGCGGTGGTGATCGTGTTCGCGGTGAGCGCGGTCAGGCGGCTGGGCAGCGCGCGGTCCCGCTCGGCCGGCGGCAGTGCGGCCAGCATGGCTTTCCCGTTGGCGCAGCAGTGCAACGGGAAAGACTCGCCCACCGCACTGATCGCGCGCAGCCGATGCGGCGAGACCACCTGGTCGACGAACGTCGCGCGGTCTCCGTCCAGGATGGACAGGTCCACGGTCTCCCCCAGCTCGCGCGACAGGTCCTCCAGATACGGGTGCACATCCATCACCAGGCTGACGCGCACGCTGCCGGCCATCCGCGCGATCTCCGGGCCCAGGCGATACCGTCCGCGGGCGCCCCGCGAGGCCACCAGACCCTCGTCGTCCAGCGCGTTGAGGATGCGGCTCACGGTGGAGCGCGCCATGCCCAGCCCGTCGCCGATCTCGGCTTGGCTGAGCCCCCTGGGGTGGGCCTGCAGCAGCCGCAGCATCTCCGCCGCGCGGGCGATGACCTGGATTCCGCCGGCGCGGGCGTCGGGTTCGGTGGTTGTCACGCCGCCCGTCCCGTCTCGATGCGGTAGTCACCGGTCGGGTCGACGATCGCCACCAGCCGCACAATGCACCCGTCGCCGCCGACCCAGCGCCATGGGAAGGCAGCGAACGTGACGCGCTTGCCGGTGACCTTGTCCAGGTCGCCGCCCACGTTCTCGAAGCCGTAGATGCCCTTCGACAGGATCGCCCGGTGGCATGGTTCCCATTCGGGGAAGTCGTCGAGGACGTGGCGGCCGGTCTCCTGCTCGTATTCCTTGACAGCCCAAGGCAATAGGCCGCCGGTGTGCTCGGCCGGACCGTGCGGCCCGATCGAGGTGGCCAGCGGGTGATCCAGCGCCTGGGTGTCGGTCCCGACGGCTTTGACGCCCTTGGCCGCGAACCACTCGCCGGCTTCCTTATAGAAGCCCGGGGAGTAGGCGTAGTACGCGGCGCTGTCGGCGTACTTGTGGTGCCATCCGGTGTTAACGATGACGATGTCACCGGGCCGGATCCGCGGCGTGGCGTTTTCCAGGTCGTCGGCGGTCACGACACCCCACTTGCCCTTGGGGATCGACACGACGACACCGGTGCCGAAGAAGGCGCTCAGCGGGATCTCGTGCAGGAAGGGGGTGCCTTCGATCACGTGCGCGGGCGCGTCGATGTGGGTGCCGGAATGCATGACGGTGGTGATCTTTTGGGTCAGCACCCGGCTTCTGGCCATGTTGTGCAGCCGCTCGATCTTGACGTCCTCGAAGTAGGGCCAGGCCGGCACGCCATGGCCCCACGGGTGCGACAAATCGTAGAACTCCAACCTCGATTCGGCCTCGCCCAGTGGCCAATTCGCGCTCATGCGTGTCAGTTCCTTCCGTCGGGTGTGGTCAGCACGCCGTGTAGCCGCCGTCCAGGTACATCACCTGACCGGTGAAGAAGGCTGATGCGTCGCTGAGCAGATAGATCAGGGCGCCGACGAAGTCGTCGGGTTCGGCGAAGCGGCGCAACGGGATTCGGGCGAACATCGCCTCGCGGGTGGCGCGCCCCTTCTCATCGTCGGCGTACATCCATTCGGTCAGTTCGGACCGGAAAACCGTTGGTGCGAGGGCGTTTACCCGGATGCCGGCCCGACCCCATTCGGCCGCCAGGCTCTTGGCCAGCAGGTCGGTGGCAGCCTTGGACGGACAGTAGGCGGTATAGCCGGCGGGGTGGCCCAGCGCCCCGCGCACCGAGGACACCAGCACGATGCTGCCTCCCGTGCGTTGCTCGAGTAGTACACGCCCGGCGGCCTGGCACACGAGCCAGGCGCCGCGGGGGTTGGCGTTCATCACCCGATCGAAGTCCTCGACGGCCATCTCGGTGATGGGCGCGACGTGATTCATACCTGAGGCGACCAGGACTCCGTCGAGCCGGCCGTGCCGAGTCAGGGCCGCCTGCACGATGGCCTCGGCGTCGGCGGGGGTCTCGGGGCGGCGATTGACCACGGCCGCGGCGTCGATGCCGGCGTCGTCGACGAGCCGCGCGAGTCCGTCAGCGTCGCCGCCGGACAACGTCAGGCGGGCACCGGCTTCGGCCAGCGCCCGCGTCGCGACACCGCCGAGCGCACCCGTCGCACCGGTGACCACGATCGACTTGCCTCGCACGCTGAACCGCGTCGCGGTCTCCACTACTGCCTCCGCTGCTCCCGCAATACGGGTATATCAACCCGTTATGTGGGAGACGCTAGGGCCGTCGACCGTCTAATGTCAACGTCTAATCCCGCAATGCGAATGTGGACTGCCGTATCGCGGGAACGTAGCCGCCATTTCCCACTTGGCCCTGGAGAGATCGGAAGCCGTTCCCTGAACGCCAAGCGCTCAGCGCCGCCGGGCGCCCCGCTTTTCGCGCACCCGCACGTTGATCCGGATCGGCGACCCCTCGAAACCGAAGGCCTCGCGCAGCCGGCGTTCCAGGAAACGCCGGTACCCCGCCTCGAGAAAGCCGGTGGTGAACAGCACGAACGTCGGGGGCCGAGCGGTCGCCTGGGTGGCGAACAGGATGCGTGGCTGCTTGCCGCCGCGCACCGGCGGCGGGGTGGCCGCCACCACCTCCTTGAGCCAGGAATTCAGCGGGCCGGTGGCGATCCGCGCATCCCACGACGCCAGCGACGTCTCCATGGCGGGCACCAGCTTCTGCACGGCGCGGCCGGTCTTGGCGGAGATGTTGACGCGCGGCGCCCACCGCAACTGCACCAGTTCGCGGTCGATCTCGCGCTCGAGTAGCTCGCGGCGGTCCTCGTCGACCAGGTCCCACTTGTTGAAGGCCAGCACCAGGGCCCGGCCGGCTTCGATGACCATCGACAGCACCCGCTGGTCCTGTTCGGTCAGCGGGTCCGACGCGTCGATCAGCACGATCACCACCTCGGCCGCGTCGATGGCCGAGTGCGTGCGTACCGACGCGTAGAACTCATGGCCGCTGGCCTGGCCGACCTTGCGCCGCAGCCCAGCGGTGTCGACGAACCGCCACACCCTGTCGCCCAGCTCGATGAGCGAGTCCACCGGGTCCACCGTCGTCCCCGCGACATCGTGCACCACCGAGCGCTGATCGCCGGCCAACTTGTTCAGCAGCGAGCTCTTACCCACGTTGGGCTTGCCGACCAGTGCCACGCGCCGCGGGCCGCCGGGCTTGGGGCCCACCTCGGACACCGCGGGCAGCGCGGCCAGCACCTCGTCGAGCAGATCGGCCACCCCGCGACCGTGCATCGCGCTGATCGCGTGCGGCTCGCCGAGCCCCAGCGACCACAACATCGCCGCGTCCGCCTCGGCCTTGTCGCTGTCAACCTTGTTGGCGGCCAAGAACACTGGCTTGCCCGACCGCAGCAGAATCCGGGCGGCGGCCTCATCGGCCGTGGTGGCGCCAACGACGGCGTCCACCACCAGGATCACCGCGTCCGCGGTGCGCATGGCCACCGAGGCCTGCTCGGCCACCAGCTGCTGCAGCCCCTTGGCGTCGGGCTCCCATCCGCCGGTGTCCTGCACGACGAACCGGCGGCCGGTCCACAACGCGTCGTAGGACACCCGGTCGCGGGTGACGCCCGGGATGTCCTGCACCACCGCTTCGCGCCGGCCCAGAATCCGGTTCACCAATGTCGACTTGCCGACGTTGGGCCGGCCCACCACCGCCACCACGGGCGCGGGCCCGGCTTCCTCCTGTTCGTCGAGGCCGAATTCGATGGATTCCCAGTCGCTTTCGTCGCTCCACGTGCCGTCCTGAGTCACCGCACCGCCCCGCTTCGCTGCTTGACCAGATCCCGCAGGCGGGAAATCACCTGCGCCTCGGTCATCTCGCTGGTGTCGACGACCACCGCATCGGGGGCCGCCCGCAGCGGCGACACCGCCCGGGTGGAATCCAGATGGTCGCGACGGCGGACGTCGGCGAGCACGGCCTCGTAGTCGTCGGCCAGCCCGGCGGCCACGTTCTGATCGTTGCGCCGGCGCGCCCGCGTTTCGGCCGACGCGGTCAAAAAGATCTTCACCGGGGCGTCGGGCAGGACGACCGTGCCGATGTCGCGGCCCTCGACCACGACACTGCCCATGCCGTCGGCCATTTCGCGCTGCAGGCCGACGAGCCGGGTGCGCACGGCCGGAACCGCCGACACCGCCGACACCGCGGCGGTGACCCGGTCACCGCGGATCTCGGTCGAGACATCCTCTCCGTCAAGGAAATAGCGGTCCCCGTCGGGGTGGTAGTCGACCGACATCGTCACGGCTTCCGCCGTGCGCGCGACGGCCGGGGCGTCGGCGGGGTCGATATCTGCGCGCAGGACCGCCAGCGTCACCATCCGATACATTCCCCCGGTGTCCAGGTAGCGCGCCCCCAGCGCTTTCGCCAATCCCTTTGACACCGAGGATTTTCCGGTCCCGGCCGGGCCGTCGATGGCCACCGCGACGCCACTCACAGGCCCACCGCCTTATAGAGCTGCCCGATCTCGTCGCGGCCCAGCGCCCGGAAGCTGCCCGGGCGCTGCTTGCCCAGCGACACCGGACCGATGTCGGTGCGCACCAACGCTTCCACCGGGAAGCCGGCGGCGGCCAGCAGTCGGCGCACGATACGATTGCGGCCCTCGTGCAACGTCACCCGCACCAGAGTCTTGCCCGGGATGGCGTCCACCACGGCGAAGTCGTCGACCCGCGCGGGCCCGTCGTCCAGCTCGATGCCGGCGCGCAGCGTTTTGCCGACCCCGCGCGGCACCGACCCGGTCACCGTGGCCAGGTACGTCTTGGGCACCTCGTGGGACGGATGCATCAGCCGGTGCGCGAGTTCGCCGTCATTGGTCAGCAGGATCAGCCCTTCGGTGTCGGCGTCCAACCGCCCGACGTGAAACAGGTTCTTGTTGCCGCGAACTCGGCGTTCGATCAAGTCGCCGATGCACGGCCGGCCGCGGTCGTCCGACATGGTCGAGTGCACGCCGCGCGGCTTGTTCAGCGCCAGATACACCTGCGAATCATCGAGGACGATCCGGGCCCCGTCGACGCGGATCACCGAGGCGTCCGGGTCGACGCGGGTGCCCAATTCGGTCACCACCTGCCCGTCCACCTCGACGCGGCCCTCGATGATCAACTTCTCGGCGGCCCGCCTCGACGCAATTCCGGCTTGGGACAACACCTTTTGCAGCCGGATCCCCTCAGCTTCGACCATCAATCCTGGTCCACGTCGAACGTCAGCGCCGGGTCGGCCGCCTGACCACCGGAAAGTTTGATGAAACGTGGCTCGCTGTCCAAGGATTCGCTGAGGTCCTCGATCGTGTCCACGTCGGGCAGCAGCGGCGCGATGTCCGGCAGGTCGGTCAGCGACGTCAGCCCCAGGCGCTCCAAGAACAGTTCGGTGGTCGCGAACGTCGTCGCGCCGCTGTCGTCGTCCATCCCGGCCTCGGTGATCAGGCCGCGCGCCAGCAGCGTGCGCATCACGGCGTCGACGTTGACGCCGCGGACCGCGCTCACCCGCGCGCGGGTCACGGGCTGGCGGTAGGCGACCACGGCCAGCGTCTCGAGCGCGGCCCGGGTGAGCTTGGACCGCGCGCCGTCCAGCAGCAGCTTCTCCACATACGGCGCGAACCGGGCGCGGGTGTACATCCGCCAGCCTTCGCTGTTCTTGCGCAGGTCGATACCGCTGTCTCGGGCGGCCAACTCCTCGGCCATTTCCTGCAGCCTGGTCGCGATCCGGTACACCGGCTGTTGCGTGGCCGACGCCAGCGCCTCCGCGGTGACGGGGGTGTCCACCACCAGCAGCAGCGCCTCCAGCACCGAGCCGAGTTCCTCGGACTCCATGGGCGCGGCCTCGGCGATGTCCGGGATGCCGACGTCGAGGTCGGAATCCAGGTCGACGTCGGGCGCCGCCACGTCGCTGGGTTCGGGATCGGCACCGTTCAAGCGCCGTTCCTCCGAATCGCTGCGCTCTGCGTCGTCACCGGCCGTGCCGTTCAAGCGCCGTTCCTCCGCATCGCTGCGCTCTGCGTCGTCACCGGCCGTGCCGTTCAAGCGCCGTTCCTCGGCATCGCTGCGCTCTGCGTCGTCACCGGCGCCCATCATGATTCGTCCCGCACTTCTACCAAGGCTTCACTGACCGGACGTTCCCCGGTCCACGAAATTTGGAGCACGCCAAGCGGCTCTGACTGGTCGAATGCTACCGCCCGCGACCGATACAGTTCGAGCAGCGCCAGGAACCGCCCGACCACCTCCATCGACGCCTCGCAATCGGACACCAGCTCGGAGAACGTCGCCCACGCCCCGGTCCCCCGCGCCTCCAGGATCGCCAGCAATTTTTTGGCCTGCTCGGGCACCGACACCTGAACCTCGTGCAGGTGCGCCACCGACACCGTCGGGACGGGTCGCGGGCTGAACGCGATCGCCGCGATCTGGGCGAAGCGGTCGGCATCGACGCCGATCATCACCTCGGGCAGCAGCTCGGTGAACCGGTCCTCGAGCGACACCGCGCGCGGATAGCTGCGCAGCGCGGTGGCCTCCAGCTCGGCGAACATCTCGGCGACGTGCTTGAACGCGCGGTACTGCAACAGCCGGGCGAACAGCAGGTCGCGCACCTCCAGCAGCGCCAGGTCTTCGTCGTCGTCGACCTGCCCGGCCGGCAGCAGCCGGGCCGCCTTGAGGTCGAGCAGGGTGGCGGCCACCACCAGGAACGCGGTGGTCTCCTCGAGCTCGAGCTGGGGACCGATCTCGCGGGTGTAGGCGATGAAGTCGTCGGTGACCTGGTGCAGCGCCACCTCGGTCACGTCGAGGCGATGGGCGAAGATCAGCTGCAGCAGCAGATCGAACGGCCCCTCGAAATTGGTCAGGCGGACCTGAAAGCCGTTCTGCTGGGGCGCCTCACCGTTTACGGTCGCGTTCACGCGCCGAATCGGTCGATGAACTCGCGGGCCAGCGCGCGATAGGCGATGGCCCCGGTGGATCGCGGGGCCCACGTCGTGATGGGTTCGCCCGCCACGCTGGTCTCCGGGAATCGGACGGTACGGGTGATGACAGTGTCGAACACCAGGTCGCCGAACCGCTCGACGACCCGGGCCATCACCTCGCGCGCGTTGACCGTGCGGGGGTCGTACCGGGTCAGCAGGATTCCGCTGATTTCGAGCTTCGGGTTGAGCCGATCGCGCACCTTGTCGACGGTGTCGGTCAGCAGCGCCAGGCCGCGCAGCGAAAAGTATTCGCACTCGGTGGGAATCACCACACCGTCCGCGCAGGCCAGGCCGTTGACGGTGAGCAGGCCCAGCGACGGCTGACAGTCGATCAGCACGTAGTCGTAGCGGTCCAGCACCGGGTGCAGCGCGCGGCCGAGCGTCTGCTCGCGTCCGACCTCGTTGACCAACTGGATCTCGGCGGCCGACAGGTCGATGTTGCTGGGCACCAGATCCATGTGCTTGACCCGGGTTTGCAGCAGCACATCGTCGACCGACACCCGCGGCTCCACCAGCACGTTGTGAATGGTCTTGTCCAGCTCGTAGTGGGGCACGCCCAGTCCCGCGGACAGCGCACCCTGCGGATCCATGTCCACCAGCAGCACGCGGCGCCCGTACTCGGCGAGCGCGGCGCCCAAGTTGATGGTCGACGTGGTTTTCCCGACGCCACCCTTCTGGTTGCACATGGCGACGACTTTGGCCGGGCCGTGCGAGGTGCGCGGCTGTGGGTCCGGGATTGCCCGCGGCGGCCGCCCGGTCAGACCGAGCTCGACGCCGTTGTCCGGCTGCTCGGTCATGGCGGGGGTGTTCGGGAGGTGAACATCGACCGAAAGTCTAACGGGTCCGCGCGCCGAAACCCGGCGACCCGCAGGCAATTAACCAGCCAATATGAGAGGAAATCGGTGGTGAAACGCACATCCCGACAGCCTATTCACTCCAGTCACAGCAGCACCAGTTTGGGGGGCGATGTGCCCGTCGAAATCTGCTGCCGCCGGCGCTTGCACTGCCGGCGATCGGCCTATCGTGGCCGCTATGAATCTCAAGCGACGGATACCCCTGCTGCGGTGGTCGGTCTGGCGGATGGCCGTCGGGAATCGCAACATCACCACCACGGGCCAGATCGGCGACGGGCGCGAAGCCGCCGCCGTCGAGTACGTGCTGCGGAACGCCCGGGCCGGCGACATCGACGACGTGCTGGCGACCATCGACAAGTTCGCCTACGAGGAGTCGATGCTGATCAACGTCGGCGACGAGAAGGGGCTGCTGCTCGACGCCGCGGTGCGGCGCGCCGATCCGGCATTGGCGCTCGAGTTGGGTACCTACTGCGGATACGGCGCGCTGCGTATCGCCCGGGCGGCGCCGAACGCCAAGGTGTTCTCGGTCGAACTCGCCGAGGCCAACGCGGCCAACGCCCGTCAGATCTGGGCGCATGCCGGCGTCGCCGACCGTGTGACGTGTGTGGTCGGCACCATCGGCGACGGCGGCCGCACCCTCGATGCGCTGGCCGATCAGCACGGGTTTGCCTCCGGCGCACTCGATTTCGTGTTCCTCGATCACGACAAGGACGCTTACCTGGACGACCTGAAGAGCATCCTGGATCGCGGCTGGCTGCATCCGGGCTCGATCGTGGTCGCCGACAACGTCCGCGTCCCGGGCGCACCGAAGTATCGCGCGTACATGCACCAGCAGCAGGGCAAGACGTGGAACACGGTCGAGCACAAGACGCACCTCGAGTACCAGTCGCTGATGTCCGACCTGGTGCTCGAGTCCGAATACCTGGGGTGAAAACGCGGCGTCGAGCGTCGACTTGTTGTCGGGATTTCGCGGTGATCGGCGCAACGAGTCGACGTTCGGCGGGAAATTACCGGCCGAGAGGCGGGAAAAAGTTACCGCGCCCGCGGGTGGGCTTCGGCCCACACCTCGCGAAGCGCGTGCACCGTCACCATGGTGTAGATCTGCGT
Source organism: Mycobacterium sp. NTMscope_MAC_269 (assembly GCF_976985695.1). Classification (NCBI taxonomy): domain Bacteria; kingdom Bacillati; phylum Actinomycetota; class Actinomycetes; order Mycobacteriales; family Mycobacteriaceae; genus Mycobacterium; species Mycobacterium sp. NTMscope_MAC_269. The sequence continues at coordinate 1,466,600 of NZ_OZ335668.1, read as the reverse complement.
CGTCGTCACCGAGGCGTGCCCCAGCAACTCCTGCACGACGCGCACGTCGGCACCGCCCTCGAGCAGGTGGGTGGCGAACGAATGCCGCAGCATGTGCGGCGACACACCCGAGGTGATCCCGGCGCGCTCGGCCGCGTCCTGCAGCACCTGCCACGCGCTCTGGCGCGACAGCCGTCCGCCGCGCACATTGAGGAAGATGGCCGGCGTCCCGCGTCCGCGGCGCGCCAGATCGGAACGTCCGCGCACCAGATAGGCGTCCAGCGCGGCCACGGCGGGCCGTCCGATCGGGACCAGCCGCTGCTTACCGCCCTTGCCGCGCAACAACACTGACCGCGCCTGGGTGTCGACGTCGTCCACGTCGAGGCCGACGGCTTCGGAGATGCGCGCGCCGGTGGAGTACAGGAGTTCCAGCAGCGCACGGTTGCGCAGGGTCAGCGGGCCGTCGGCCGGGCTGTCGCCCCCCGCACCCTCCAGCAGCGCCAGCACCTGGTCGATGGTCAGGCTCTTGGGCAGCCGGCGGCCGGGCGTGGGCGGGCGCACCGCGCGCGCCACGTCGAGTTCGGCCAGCCCCTCGGCGGCGGCGAAGCGGTGCAGGCCGCGCACCGCGATCAACGCGCGCGCCGCCGAGACCGCCGACAGCGCCGCCGCCCCGGTCTCGGGGTCGCCGCGGCGCAGCGCCACCAGGAACTCGCTGACGTCGTCCTCGGCCACCTTGGCCAGATCGTGAATTCCGCGATCCGACAGGTGTTTTGAGTAGCGGCGCAGGTCGCGGCGATACGAGCTCAAAGTGTTCGCCGCGACGCCGCGCTCGATCGTGAGGTGGTCAAGGTAGCCCTGGAGTTGGGTGTCCAACGCCACCGTCGTCACGGCTCGGCCTTCCGCGCCGCGAACGCCGTTGGCCTGTCGATCCAGGGGCTGTCCACCGGCCGGGGCTGCGCGAACCCTTCCGTGACGGCGTGGGCCGCCAAAATCCCGGCGATGGCAATGGAATTCACGACGTCGCCGCTGAAAACCCGGCGGGCGGCCTCCGCGATGGGAACCCAGCTCATCGTCATGTCGGCTTCCTCGTGGTGCGCCTCGGGCCTGCCCACCTCGGTCAGCCCGGTGGCCAGATAGATCCGCACCGATTCGTCGCTGAAGCCCGGCGCGGAGTTGAGGTCGACCAGCACCTGCCACGTGTCCGCCCGCAAGCCGACCTCCTCGTGGAGTTCGCGGGCGGCCGTGTGCTGCGGCGGTTCGCCCGCGACGTCGAGCAGTCCGGCGGGCAGCTCCCAGAGCCGCCGCCCGAACGCGTGCCGGTACTGGTAGACCATCGGGATGTTGTTGTCGGCGTCCAGCGCCGCGATGGCCACCGCCCCGTAGTGCTCGACGACCTCGCGTACCGCGGTGGTATCCCCCGGCATCCGTACCCGGTCGCTGCGCAGCGCGAAAATCTTTCCGGTGTACAGCGTTTCGGAGGACTCCGTGGAGAAGTTGTGTTCAGCCACGGGACGCGGGCTCAGGTATGGGCCGCGCGGCGCTGTCCCGATGCTGGATGCCGTTGGACGACTGCTCGGGGATTTCCACCGGCAACCGTTCGCCGGCCTTGTATTCGAGGGCCGCCCCGACGAACGCGACGAACAACGGGTGCGGCCGGGTGGGCCGGCTCTTGAGCTCCGGATGAGCCTGGGTGCCGACGATGAACGGATGAACGTCCGGTGGGTACTCGACGAACTCCACCAGGTGACCGTCGGGCGAGGTGCCGGAAAACCTGAGGCCGCTTTCGGCGATCTTGTCGCGGTAGGCGTTGTTGACCTCGTAGCGGTGCCGGTGCCGCTCGGACACCTCCGTGGCGCCATACGCTTGGGCCACAATCGAATCCGCTTCTAGCACGGCGGGATAGGCGCCCAGGCGCATGGTGCCGCCGAGGTCGGCCTCGCCGGCGACGATGTCCACCTGGTCGGCCATCGTGGAGATGACGGGATCCGGTGTGTCCGGCTCGAATTCGGCCGAGTTGGCCTCGGTCAGCCCGGCCGAGCGGGCGGCCTCGATCACGATGCATTGCAGCCCGAGGCACAGGCCCAGCACGGGCAGCCCCCGGGTGCGTGCGTGGTGGATGGCGCCGAGCTTGCCCTCGATGCCGCGGATGCCGAACCCGCCGGGGATCAGCACACCCTGCACGTCGCCCAGCGCCGCCGCGGCACCGGCCGCGCTCTCGCAGCCGTCGGACGCCACCCAGACCATCTCCACCTTGGCGTGGTGCTTGAAGCCGCCGGCACGCAGCGCCTCGGTGACCGACAGGTAGGCATCGGAGAGTTCAACGTACTTGCCCACCAAAGCGATTCGCACCGTCTCGTGCGGCTCGTGCACGCGGCGAAGCAGGTCGTCCCATTCGGTCCAGTCGACGTCGCGGAACGGCAGGTTGAGCCGGCGCACCACATAGGCGTCGAGTTCTTCGCGGTGCAGCACCTTCGGGATGTCATAGATCGACGGCGCGTCCGGCGTGGAGATGACACCGTCGATGTCGACGTCACACATCAGCGCGATCTTGTTCTTCAGCGCCTCGGGGACGTCGCGGTCGCAGCGCAGGATCAGCGCGTCCGGGGTGATACCGATGCTGCGCAGTGCGGCCACCGAGTGCTGGGTGGGCTTGGTCTTGAGCTCGCCCGACGGGGCCAGATAGGGCACCAGCGACACGTGCAGGAAGAAAACGTTCTCGCGACCCAAATCGTGACGCACCTGGCGGGCCGCCTCGAGGAAGGGCTGCGATTCGATGTCGCCGACGGTGCCGCCGATTTCGGTGATGACCACGTCGGGGCGATTGCCCTGGGCGTCGGGCTCGGCCATCGCCATGATGCGCCCTTTGATCTCGTCGGTGATGTGCGGAATCACCTGGACGGTGTCGCCGAGATATTCCCCGCGGCGTTCCTTAGCGATGACGGTCGAATACACCTGCCCCGTAGTGACATTCGCCGAGCCGGACAGATCGCGATCCAGAAACCGCTCATAGTGGCCGACGTCGAGGTCGGTCTCGGCGCCGTCCTCGGTGACGAAGACCTCGCCGTGCTGGAACGGGTTCATGGTGCCGGGGTCGACGTTGAGGTACGGATCGAGCTTTTGCATCGTCACGTACAACCCGCGCGCCGTCAGTAACTGACCGAGGCTGCTGGCGGTCAATCCCTTGCCCAACGAGGATGCGACGCCCCCGCTGACGAAGAGGTGCTTGGTAGCGGTTTGCGGGTGCTTTCGCAACAGGCGACCTCCGTGAAGACGGGCAGGGCTTGAAAAATGTTCCTAGCGAACAACTAGATGGGCCTGCCGACCCACGGAAACCCACCCTAACATCCGCGGCGCCGAGCCGCGGCGAACACGCCCGCTACTGAGGAACCGTGATCGACGTCGCCCCGTGACCGGTGCCGTATTGGCCCGCGTGACCGCCGCCCAGCAGGTCGTGCAGGCCGAGCACCGCGGTGATGCGTCCCGGCGCGGCGTCCACGTCGTCGACCGTGCTGATCGCGGAGTTCAGGCCGGCGTCGGCGCGGGCCACCGCGACGGCGGCGCCCCCGGTCGCCGAACCGTCACGCCCGGCGAGCAGCGTGCCCGAGCCGTGCGGGGCCAGCGCGGCGGAGAACCGGGCCACGCTCGCGCCCTGGTTTCCGGCGTCTTGGGGCAGCGCGCCGCCGGTGATGACCAGCGCGCCGTTGGCCGCGCCCATGTGATCGCTCGCCTGGTAGGTGATGAAGCCGGTGTCGCGCAGCGCGGCCAGCACGGTGTTGCGCTGGGTGTCGTCCACGGCGGGGACCGCGGGATCGGGGTTGGCCAGCAGGGCGATGCCCATCAGGTCACCGGCCTGCGAACCCTGGTCGACGAGCTTGGTGCTCAGCTGCTGACCGGCGGGCAGCACCGACGAGTTCACCACCGTCTGCAGCTTCTCCGCCGAGTTGGCCTCGACGAATTCCTGCGTCAACGACACCGTCCCGGTCACCGTCCCGCCGGCCTGCCCGATGAACTTCGACACCGCGGCCACGTCGTCGTCTTTGGCGTCCGGGGTGCGGAACACCACCACCGATTTGCCGGCCAGCGCGTCGTGCACGATCCGGCCGACCAGTTGGGTGTCGAAATTGTTTGCCGCGCTGAGCTTTTCGTTCAACACGTTCTTCTGGTCGTTGAGCCCGCTGATCTGGGTGTTCAGGTCCTTCTTCTCGTCACGCAGGCTGGACAGCAACGTGTCCGACAAAAAGCCGGAGCCGAGCACGACCCCGACGGCCAGCGCCAGGAACACGGCGGCCAGCGACAGGGCATGTTGGCGTAGCGAGATCATTTAGGTGATCCACTTCTGCACCATCACGCAGAAGTGGTTCCAGTAGTCGGTGACCCAGTGCAGCACCACACCGTCGGTGCGGGAGACCCACAGCGCGACGATGACGGCGATCAGCATCGTCAGCGCCAGCAGCGCGATGGCCCCCGCCGAGATGTGGTTGCGGTACAGGGTGGCCACGGCCTTGGCGTCCACCACCTTCTCCCCGACCCGCAGCCGGGTCAGGAAGGTGGACGGGTTGCTGTGCGCGCGGGTGCGGTCGAAGAACGTCTCGATGTTGGCGGTGTGGCCGGCGGTCACGAGCAGCGCGGCGCCATGGTGGTCGGCCAGCAGCAGGGCCAGGTCGATGGCCGAGCCAGCGGCCGGGAAGGTCATCGCGCCGACGCCGAGGTCCTGGATGCGTTCGAGCCCGGGCGCGTGGCCGTCGGCGTCGGCGGGCAGCACGACCTGGGCCCCGCACTTGAGCGCGTCGGTGCTGATCTGGTCGGGGTCACCGACGATCACCTGCGGGCGGTAGCCGGCCTTGCGCAAAACGTCCGCGCCGCTGCCGACACCGATCAGCGCCGGCTGATACTCCTTGATGAACGGCTTGAGCGACTTGAGGTCGTCCTCTGCGCTCGGCTCGTCGGCGACGATCACCACGTGCCGGCGACGCAGGTCGACGTCCACGTCGGGAATGCCGATGCCGTCGATCAGCAGCGGGCTCTCGCTCTTGATGAACTCGATGGTGTTGCCGGCGAACGCCTCCAAATGGGCGGACAGGCCGCTCTTGGCCTCGCGCATCAGGTCGGCGATGTCGTGGTCGGTGCGCTCGGTGCCGCGGACCAGCCGGCGGTCGCCGGCGTAGACACCGCCCTCGTGCAGGCGGATCTTGGCGCCGTCTTTGACCTTCTTGAAGATGTCGGGTCCGGCCTCGTCGATCAGGGTGACCCCGTTGTTGACCAGGACCTCGGGTCCCAGATTGGGGTAGCGGCCCGACACCGACGGCGAGGCGTTGACCACCGCGGCGATGTCCGCCTCCACCAAAGCGTCCGCCGTGATGCGATCCAGATCCAGGATGTCGAGCACGACGATGTCACCGGGGCAGACCCTGCGCAGCAATCGGTCGATGTTCCGGTCAACGCGGGCAGTGCCGACGAGGCCCGGCCGGGCGGGATTACGGGAAAGCAGGCCTGACATCTTCATGGGGGCGATTCTGTCGGTGATGCGCGGACGAGGCGTGGAGGCGCGCCGTAACACCAGCCTCAGAAGTTATCTAGAGTCCCATTAGTAACAGCTCGGTGCCGAACCGGTCACGAACGTCGACCTGATGCGCGAAATCGGGAAAATGGCGACCACAAGTCGACGCTCGCGGCCTTAGATCTCGTCCTTCTGCGCCGCCTCGAGCAGCTCACGGGCGTGCGCGCGGCCGCTGTCGGATTCGCCCAGCCCGGCCAGCATGCGTGCCAGCTCGGCGACCCGCTCGTCGCCACCGAGGCGCCGCACCACGCTGGTTCCCTTGGGTCCGGCCGCATGCACCACCAGGTGCACGTCGGCGTACGCCGCGACCTGCGGCAGATGCGTGACGACGATGACCTGATGGGTGCGGGCCAACCGCGCCAGCCGCCGCCCGATCTGCACCGCCGCCCGGCCACCCACTCCGGCGTCGACCTCGTCGAACACCATGGTGGTGCCCGCGGCCTCTTTGCGGGACGTGGCCAGCACCACCTCCAGGGCGAGCATCACCCGGGACAGCTCGCCGCCGGAGGCGCTCTTGGCCAGCGGCAGCTGATCCATGCCGCGGTGCGCCGCGAAACCGAACTCGACCTGGTCGACGCCGTCGGCGCCGGCACGGACCAGCTCGCCCGACGGAAGCCGCAGCGCGGCCGCGTCGTCGGAGGCCGACGCCGCGTCCGGCGCCGCGTCCAAGGTCACGTCGATGCTGAATTGCGCGTCGGCCATCGCCAGCCCGGACAGCTCGGCGGTGACGTCCTTGGCGAGCCGCTTGGCGGCCTTGCGCCGGGTGCTGCTGAGTTCGACCGCGGCCCGGGCCAATTCGCGGCCGAGCTCGTCGGCCCGGGCGGCCAGCGCCGCCAGACCTTCCTCGGAGACGTCGAGCTGGGCCAGGCGTTGCCGCGACTCCCGGGCCCACCCGATCACCCCGTCGATGTCCGCGGCGTACTTGCGGGTCAGGGTGCGCAGCTCGGCTTGCCGGGCCAGCCTGGACTCCAGCGCGCTGGCATCGACCGGCAGCTCCTCGAGGTAGCCGCCCAGTTCACCGGCCGCGTCGACGAGCACGGTCAGCACCTCGCCGATCTGGCCTGCCAACGCCACCAGCCTCGCGTCGTCGGTGGATTCCAGTGCGGCCCTTGCCTTTCCCAGGCTGTCGGTGGCGCTGAGGCCGGACCCGTCCGTCTCCTCGGAGGACAGCGCCGCGCGGGCGGTGGCCGCGGCCTCGCGCAAGCTGTCCAGTTCGGAGAGCCGCACGATCTCGGCGACCAGTGCGTCGTCCTCGCCGGGTTGTGGTTCCACGGCGTCGATCTCGTTGAGGGCGAACGTCAGCCGGTCGGCCTCGAGCGCCAGTTCGCGCATGCGGTTGCGGCGGTCGAGCAGGTCGCGCCGCGCTGACAGCCAGGCGTCGCGCAGTTTGCCGTACCGCTCGAGGGCGGGCCCGGCCTTGGCGAACCGGTCCAGCGCCGCGCACTGCTCCTCGGGCCGGATGAGGCGCAGCTGGTCGTTCTGCCCGTGCAAGGTCAGCAGCCCGGCGGTGAAGTCGCCCAACGACTTTGCGGGCACGCTGCGACCGCCGAGGTAGGCCCGCGACGGCCCGTCACGGCTGACCGAGCGCAGCGCGATCACACTGCCGTCCTCGTCGCGTTCCGCACCCGACGCATCCAGCATCTCGTCGAGCTTGACGACCATGGCCTCGTCGAGATCGGTTGTGCTGAAACGTCCTTCGACGACCGCGCGCTCGGCCCCCGACCGGACCCGGGTGGCGTCGGCGCGAGCGCCGCCGAGCAGGTGCAACCCGGTGACCACCATGGTCTTCCCGGTTCCGGTCTCCCCCGTCAGTACGGTCAGGCCGCGGTCGAACTCGCCGACCGCCGAGCTGATCGCCCCGAGCGACTCGATACGGATTTCAGTCAGCATTCGGTCAGGATCCTGTGCAGCGCCGTCAGTTTCCGCGCCACCCGGTCACCGGCAGCCGGAACTTGCGCACCAACCGGTCGGTGAACGGGGCGCTGTCCAGCCGGGCCCATTTCACCGCCGTGTCACAACGTTTCACCTCGATGCGGCTGCCGGCGGGGATCAGGATCTCCCGGCGGCCGTCGCAGAACACCAGGGCGTCGTGGCCGTCCGCCTCCACCTCGATCGCGATGGTGGCGTTCGGGCTGGTGACCATGGGGCGGCCGAACAGCGCGTGAGCGTTGTTGGGTACCACCAGGATTGCCTCGAGGTCGGGCCACAGCACCGGACCGCCCGCGGAGAACGCATAGGCGGTGGATCCCGTCGGAGTCGCTACCAGGACGCCGTCGCAGCCGAAGGCGGACACCGGCCGCCCGTCGATCTCGACCACCACCCCGAGCACGCCGAGCCGGGGCCCCTTTTCCAGGCTGACCTCGTTGAGCGCCCAGCCGTGCGCGGAGACCCGGCCGCCCTGGCGCACCACCACATCGAGGGTCAGGCGGTTCTCCACCCGGTAGTCCTGTGCGACAACGTGGTCCAGCACCCGGTCGATGGCCTCGGCCTCGGCCTCGGCCAAAAAGCCGATCCGCCCGAGGTTCACACCCAGCACCGGGATGTCGGCGTTGCGCGCCAACTCGGCGGCGCGCAGGAACGTCCCGTCGCCGCCGAGCACCAGCACCAGTTCGCAGCCCGCCGCCGCCTGCGGGTCGGCATCGACCACGTCGATCTCGACGCCCATCGCCCGCATGTCGTCGGGGGCCAGATGCAGCGGTCCCCGGTCGACCGCCTCGGCCGACAGCACCCGAAGTCCGATTCCGTTGTCGCCCAGCGTTTTCTGCACGCGGCGGGCCGTCTCGGTGGCTTCTTCGCGGCCGGTGTGCACGACCATCAAGACGGTGCGTTCGGCTGGAGTCACTGCGGCCCGCTTTCCACCGCGCGCCGCACCGCCGTCACCAGGGCGTCACCGGCGAGCGGACGATCGGTCCGGGCGCGCAGCCAGAGGAAGTATTCGACGTTGCCCGACGGCCCCGGTAACGGGCTCGCGGTGACGTCGACGGTCTGCCAACCCAGCCCGGCGGCGCGACCCGCGACCGCCGACACGGCGTCGGCGCGCAGGCCGGGGTCGTGCACCACACCGCCCGCACCGACCTGGCCCTTCCCCACCTCAAACTGTGGCTTCACCATGGGAACGATATCCGCGTTGGGTGCGGCGCATCCAGCCAGCGCCGGCAACACGGTGGCCAGCGAGATGAACGACAGGTCGGCCACAACGAGGTCGGCCGCGCCGCCGATCGCCTCGGGCGTCAAATCACGAACGTTGGTCCGCTCGACGACCACGACCCGCGAATCGCTGCGCAGCGACCACGCCAGCTGGCCGTATCCGACATCCACGGCAACCACTTCGGCGGCCCCGCGATCGAGCAGGACTTCGGTGAAGCCGCCCGTCGACGCGCCGGCATCCAGGCAGCGGCGCCCGGCGACGGGAATCCCGAAGGCGTCCAGGGCGCCGATGAGTTTGTGCGCCCCGCGCGAGACCCAGCCGCGTTCGCCGTCCTGCGCCACCGTCAGGGCGGCGGTGACGGCGACGGCGGTGCCGGGCTTGCGCGCGGGCATCCCGTCGATGCTCACCTTGCCGGCGCCGATCAACTCTGCGGCCTGCTGGCGCGACCGGGCCAGGCCGCGCCGCACCAGCTCGGCGTCAACGCGGGCACGTCGAGACATGCGCGCACTCAGCCCTTCTCCGCCGACTCCAGCGCGGCCAGCAGGACGTCGTGGGCCTCGGAGAGTCGGCGCGCGATCTCTTCGAGCTCGTCGAGCGAGGGCGCCTTCTCGGGATCCTCCTGGTCGCCGGGCTGGGGCAGCCGCGCCAGCAGGGCGTCGATCTCGGCGCGAATCTGATCGGGGTCGATACTCATCGCGTCCCTACGCTAGTCACCCGTCAGTCGGTATGCACCAAAGACCAGCGTTGCAGCGCGGCGCGCGCCCGGTCGTCGGCAGCCTCGATCCGCACGGCGTCGGGGTCCGATGCGTCCCACACCGCGCTGGCGACGGCGCGGACGATCGACAGGCCATCGCCATCGCCATCGCCATCGCCATGGTCTGGGCCCGTGCCCTTGCCGCTGACGGTGATCGTGGTGTCCGCGACGTCGATCCGCCAGCCCGGCTGCGGGCCCACCGCGAGCCGCTCGCCGTCGGCGTGCAGCGAGCGCAGATCGGGGCCGATATAGGTGGGGCGCCGGGAGGGCTTGGCGTACACCGCGTCCCGCGCCGAGTTGACCCCGGTGAGCACCATCAGGCTGGGCAGCTCGGCGGCGTTGGCGCCCTCGATGTCGGTGTCGAGGCGGTCGCCGATCACCAGCGGCGCGCGGAAGTCGCCCCGGGCCGCCGCGTCACGCAGCAGCGCGGGCGCCGGCTTGCCCGCGACCTGGGGCTCGGCGTCAGTGGCCGCCCGCAGCGCGGCCACGAACGATCCGTTGCCGGGCAGCAGCCCGCGCTCGGTGGGCAGGGTCAGGTCGACGTTGGACGCCACCCAGAGCGCGCCGGCCCGGATGGCCAGCGCCGCCTCGGCCAGCTCCGGCCATCCGATGGTCTGCGACAGACCCTGCACGACGGCGGCGGGTTGGTCGTCGTAGCTGCGCACCGCACGTAGACCGACGGCGGTGACCTCGTTGGCCAGCGCCTCGGTGCCCACGATCAGCACCGGCGAGTCCGGCGGCAGCTGGTCGGCCAACAGCCGGGCCGCGCTTTGCGCGCTGGTGGCGACGTCGTCGGCGACGGCGGTGAAACCCAGGTCGGTCAGGTGCGCGGCGACCTCGTCGGCGCTGCGCGAGGCATTGTTGGTGACGAAGTACGCGCGACTGCGCACCTCGGCCAGCGCCTGCACCGCGCCGTCGGTCGGCCGGCGACCGCGGAACATCGTGCCGTCCAGGTCGATCAGCAGGCAGTCATATTGCTGCGCAAGACTTCTCACGTCACCGAGTCCGTCGCGTCAGCCGAGTTCATTGACGCGGTCTTCGGCGTCGGTGACACCGTCGACGTCGGCGGCGGCCGAACGCAGAAACCATTGCAGCGCCTCGTCGGAGCGGTCGAGCGCGAGCAGCGTGTCCGCGTAGGCGTAAAAGAGCCGCGCCGCCGTGGAGCCGGTGCGGCTGGGATCCAGTTGCGGCGTGGACAATACGGTCAGCGCTTGCTCCAGCTGGCCGAGGTCGGCGCGCGCCCCGGCGGCGACGATGCGCAGCTCGTCGGCGTCGTCACCAGACAGCTCGGCGGCCTCGGGTCCGCGCGCGAGTTCGATCGCCCGCTCTGGCCGGCCAAGTCCGCGTTCGCAATCGGCGATCAACGCGAGCAACGCGGACTTGCTGCCCATGCGGCGGGCGGCGCGAAACTCCGCCAGCGCCTGCGACCAGTCGCCGCAGTGGTAGGCGGCGATCCCGACCGCCTCCCGGATGGTGGCGATCCGGCTGGAGCGGGCCCGCGCCGCGCGGGCGTGGCGCAAGGCCGCCTCCGGGTCCTCGTCGAGCAGCTCGCCCGCGGCGACGAGGTGGCGCGCCACCGCGTCGGCGGTGGCGCGATCCAGGGTGCTCAGCTCGCGGCGAACGTCGGGTGCCAGCTGCTTGGCTTCCACGCCGGGCGGGATCGGCGGCCCGTCCTGCGGGGCGCGATCGGCCGCGGCGTCCCGTCGCGCGGCGCTCTGCGGCTGAGCCGGCCGTGCACGGCCCGGACCGGACCAGCTGCCGGATGCCGGCCGCGCCCGCCGCTCGCCGCGGTGCCTCTGCCTGTCGTCGACCACGCTGCCGAGAATACGGGCAGCACTACACCTAACTTGGCAGCCGGTTGCCCAGCAGCGGTGCGATCAACGCCGGGCAGTAGGTCGCGATCGCGACGATGGTGAACCTGCCGGCCGTCTCGTACGACATGCCGTTGCCCTCGGCCATCTTGGACGTCACCGCGTCGAAGGACCCGCCGGGCTCGAACAGCATCGGGCACACCGACTGTCCCATCGCCGTGGTGCCGGTCGGTTGGGAGTACGAGATCCCGGCGTTCGTCAGCGCCGACAGGAAAGCGTTGCTGAGCATGTCCGCGCGGATCGGCGCCGACAGCGCCCCCGACAATGCCGCCGCCAGCGCCACCAGGCTCGTGATCACCCCCAGGCTCCGCAGGACGGTCAACCGCACACGCGTCGCGAAAATCACCGTGACAACAGTGGTCCCCGCGGATCACGCCGAGGACACGGTGAGGTAAAGATCTGCGCACGCGCGTGTTTTGCGGGGGCCGATCGGGGCCCGCCCGGCTAGACCTTTTCGACCCCGGCGACGGTGCGCTTGCCGCGGCGCAGCACCAGCCATCGGCCGTGCAGGAAGTCCGACGGTTGCGGAGTCCACTCCTCGCTCTCGATGCGGACGTTGTTGACCGAGACGCCGCCTTCGCCGATGGTGCGCCGCGCGGCCTTCTTGCTCTCGGACAGCCCGCTGGCCACCAGCAGGTCCACGATCCCGTTGGGGCCACCGGGTTTGAGCTCGGCGACCGACGCCTCGCGCAGCGCCGCGGCCAGCGTGGCCTCGTCGAGCCGGTCCAGCTCGCCCTGTCCGAACAACGCCCGGCTGGCGTGCTCGACGGCCTCGGTGGCCGCCTCGCCGTGCACCAGGATGGTGAGTTCGCGCGCCAGGCGCCGCTGGGCGGCGCGTTGTTGGGGGCGCTCGGTCGTGGCCTGTTCCAGCTCGCCCAGCTCGTCGGGCGACAGGAAGGTGAACCACCGCAGGTAGCGGATCACGTCGGCGTCGGCGGTGTTGAAGAAGTACTGGTACCAGGCGTACGGGGTGGTCAGCGCGGGGTCCAGCCACAGGCTGCCGCCGCCGGTGGACTTGCCGAACTTGGTGCCGTCGGCGGCGGTCACCAGCGGCACGGTCAGCGCGTGGACCGAGGCGCCGAGCTGCTGGCGGACCAGCCGGACCCCGGCGATGATGTTGCCCCACTGGTCGGAGCCGCCGATCTGCAGGCGGCAGCCGTAGCGGCGGTGCAGTTCGACGTAGTCGTTGGCCTGCAGCAGCATGTAGCTGAATTCGGTGTAGGAGATGCCGTCGCCGTCCAGGCGGCGCCGGACGGTGTCGCGGTCGAGCATGACGTTGACCGAGAAGTGCTTGCCGATGTCGCGCAGGAACTCGATGGCCGACAGCGGGCGCGTCCAGTCCAGGTTGTTGACGACGACGGCGCCGGTGGGTGAGTCGTCAAAGTCGACGAAGCGTTGCAGCTGTCCGCCGATCCGTTCGGTCCACTCGGCGACGGTGTCGGCCTCGTTGAGCGTGCGCTCGCCGACGTCGCGCGGGTCGCCGATCATGCCGGTGGCGCCGCCGGCCAGCACGATCGGGCGGTGCCCGGCCCGCTGAAACCGGCGCAACGCCAGCAGGGGCACCAGGTGGCCGGCGTGCAGGCTCGGCGCGGTGGGATCGAAGCCGGCGTACACCGTCATCGGCCCGCGCTGGGCTTCGGCCGCCAACGCATCGAGGTCGGTGGACTGCGCGATCAGGCCGCGCCAGCCCAGCTCGTCGAGGATCATGGTGTACGAGTCTTCCAGAGCGCCGCCGCCGAGCGTCGACTTGTGGTGCGGTTTCGGGCGTTCTCGCCCAACGACTCGACGTTGGCCGTCGGCTAGTCGCTGGCGCCCGGCGCCGGCGCGCGGGGGCTGCGGCGATAGGCCGAGACCTCCGGGCGCCCCGGGAGCCACAATCGCCACGGCCGGTCGGCGGCCTGGCTGACACCGACCCGCGGGCCGCACACCGAGCTCAGCGGCTCGTGCAGTTCGAGCGTCACCGGACTGTCGGCATCGAACAGGTTAATTCCGTTGTCGTCCATCGTGATTCCCATGGCCGAGCACAGGTTTCCCGGCCCGCGCGCCAGCGCCGCGGTGTGCACCAGCTCGCCGCGGCGGGCCCGGGCGGCGTCGGTGCCGTCCTCGATGGCGGCGGCCCGCAGCAAGACGGCGGCGGCGGTGCCGTCGGGTCCGCACGAAACGTTGGCGCAGACGTGGATGCCGTGGCTGCGGTAGGTGTAGAGCCGCCCTGGCGGCCCGAACATCACGAAATTGCGGGCGCGCAGGCCCTTGTAGGAATGTGCGGCGGCGTCCGGCCACGGACCGTCGGGCACTCCCCCGTACGCCTCGACCTCGACGACGACGGCCGTCACGCCCCGCGCGGTGAGGGTCGCGCCCAGCAGCCGGCGGGCGGCCTCGACGGGGTCGACCAACAGCGGAGCCGCAGCCGTGCGTGCGCGAGATCGTCGTCCAGCCTCGACCAATTGAAGATCCTGAATCCTCTTTTCAGTAACCCAACGAACCTACCGGCGGCCCGAACGTGGCAGTATCCCGGTGTCCGGGACCCAAAGGAGCCCACATGCACGCGATAGACCCTGCCGCCACGGCGTGGCTGCTGGCCAGCACCGCGCTGGTCCTGCTGATGACCCCCGGCCTGGCGATCTTCTACGGCGGCATGGTCCGCACCACCGGGGTGCTCAACATGATGATGATGAGCTTCATCTCCATCCCGCTGGTGACCGTGGCGTGGCTGCTGGTCGGCTACACCCTCGCGTTCTCTGAGGACGGGATGAGCGGGCTCGTCGGCAACCTCAGGCATTTCGGGATGCTCGGCATCACCCCCGACACCGTGCACGGCACCGCGGTGCCCGAGTTGCTGTTCGCCACCTTCCAGTTGACGTTCGCGATCATCACCGCCGCGCTGGTCAGCGGCGCGATCGCCGACCGCGCCAAGTTCGCCGCCTGGATGGTCTTCGTCCCGGTGTGGACGATCGCCGTGTATTCGGTTGTCGCGCACTGGGTCTGGGGGCCCCGAGGCTGGCTGGCCAGGTTGGGCGTCCTCGACTATGCGGGCGGCCTGGTCGTCGAGATCGTCTCGGGTTCCTCCGCGCTGGCGCTCGCGCTGGTCCTCGGGCCGCGCATCGGCTTCAAGAAGGACGCCATGCGGCCGCACAACCTGCCGTTGCTGTTCGTCGGTGTCGGGCTGCTGTGGTTCGGCTGGTTCGGGTTCAACGCCGGTTCCGCCCTGGCCGCCAACGGAACCGCCGCGGCCATCTTCCTCAACACCCTGGTCGCCGGGTGCCTGGGCATGCTGGGTTGGCTTGCCGTCGAACAGATTCGCGACGGCCGGCCCACGACCTTCGGTGCGGCATCCGGTGTGGTCGCCGGCCTGGTGGCCATCACCCCGTCCTGCGGGACCGTCAACACGCTGGGTGCGACGATCGTCGGCCTGGCGGCGGGCGTCGTGTGCTCGTTCGCGGTGGGCGCGAAATTGCGCTTCAACTATGACGATTCGCTCGACGTGGTGGGCGTGCACTTCGTCGGTGGCGTCGTCGGCGTGTCCTTGATCGGGCTGCTGGCCACGGCGGTCATGACCGCGGGTCCCCGCGGCCTGTTCTACGGGGGCGGCGTCGGGCAGCTGGGCAAGCAGACGCTGGCGATCGTGGTCGTCGCGTCCTACGCGTTCGCCGTGTCATTCGTGCTGGGCAAGGTGATCGACCGGGTGATGGGTTTCCGGCTCAGCACGGAAGACGAGACCACCGGCGCCGACCTCACGCAGCACGCCGAAACCGCCTACGCCGAAGGCGTGCACGGACATCTCCCGCAGCGCCGCCCCGCCATCGGCGAGCGCTTCAACTAAAGGGCGGGCCGCGACGGCCCGGATGCCGCGAGACTGCAACCACCGACGCAGTCCGCGAGTGCGCCCGTCGGCGGTTACCGCCTCGCGGTGTCGACCATGTAGCCCTTGACAGGCCCGCCGCGCACGAGGAATATTCATCACATGATGAGTTCATCCAGTGATGAATTAATCTCGAACCGGAGCGGGGCGGCGGTCAAGATCGATCACCTGCGCGTGATCCGGGGCAAACGCCCGGCGCTACACGACTTCTCCGTGCAGATCGCCACGGGCAGCATCACCGGCCTGCTCGGTCCGTCCGGCTGCGGCAAGACCACGCTGATCCGATGCATCGTCGGCACCCAGATCGTGACCTCGGGCGACGTCCGGGTGCTCGGCAAGCCCGCCGGCAGCGCCGAACTGCGCCGCCGCATTGGCTACCTGCCGCAAGACCCGACCATCTACAACGACCTGCGCATCGTCGACAACGTTCGCTACTTCGCCACGCTGTACGGATTCGACGGCCAAGCCGCCGATGCCGCCATCGAGCGTGTCGGGCTCAGCGATCACCGAACCGCCTTGTGTGGCAACCTCTCCGGCGGTCAACGTACCCGGGTGTCGCTGGCCTGCGCGTTGGTGTGCCAGCCCGATCTGCTGGTGCTCGACGAGCCGACGGTGGGCCTCGATCCCGTACTGCGCGCCGACCTCTGGGACCAGTTCGCCGAACTGGCCCGCGCCGGGACCACACTGCTGGTCTCCAGCCACGTCATGGACGAGGCCGACCACTGCGGCGATCTGCTGCTGATGCGCGAAGGCCGACTGGTCGCCCACACCACCGGAACCCAACTGCGAGAGGACACCGGATGCACGTCACTCGAGGACGCGTTTCTGTCCATCATCAAGCGCAGCGCCATGCGCGAAGCCGGTTAGGGCTCAAGGGATATACGGCGACCACCACGCGGATACTGCGCCAGTTGGCCGCCGATCACCGCAGCGTCGCGATGATTCTGCTGGTGCCGGTCCTGGTGATCACCCTGATGTATTTCATGTTCGAAAACGCCCCGCACCGCCCGGGCGGCCCGACCCCGTTCAACAACGCCTGTCTGATCCTGCTGGGCCTGTTCCCGCTCTTCGTGATGTTCATCATCACGGCGATCACCATGCAGCGCGAGCGGGCGTCGGGAACGCTGGAGCGCATCTTGACCACCCCGTTGCGCCGGCTCGATCTGCTGATCGCCTACGGCACCGCCTTCTCAGCGGCCGCTGCGGCGCAGGCCGTGCTGGCGTGCGCCGTGTCGTTCTGGCTGCTCGGCTTCGACACGGCGGGCAGCCCGTTATGGGTCTTCGTGATCGCGATCGTCAACGCCGTGCTTGGGGTTGGCCTGGGCCTGTTGTGTAGTGCGTTCGCCCGCACCGAGTTTCAGGCCGTGCAATTCATCCCGCTGGTCATGGTGCCGCAGCTGCTGCTGGCCGGCATCATCGTGCCGCGAGCGGTGATGCCACACTGGCTGCAATGGATCAGCAATGTGTTGCCGGCCAGCTACGCGCTCGAGGCCCTGCAACAGGTGGGCACGCACCCGGAACTGACCTTCATCGCGGTGCGCGACATCATCGTGGTGTTGGGCTTCGCCCTGGCGGCGCTGTGCCTGGCGGCGGCGACGCTGCGGCGACGGACGGCCTAGTGGCGATCGCAAGCGCCGGAAGCCGCAGGCGGCGGGGGCGGCCGGCCGGCAACTCCGACACCCGCGATCGGATCCTGAACAGCGCCCGGGAACTGTTTGCGCGCAACGGTATTCGTAACACTTCGATACGCGCGGTGGCCGCCGCGGCGGGGGTGGATTCGGCGCTGGTGCATCACTACTTCGGCACCAAGGAGCAACTGTTCGCCGCGGCCGTGCACATCCCGGTCGACCCGATGGAGGTCATCGGCTCGTTGCGTGAGGTGCCCGTCGAGGAGCTCGGCTACCAGATTCCGTCGACACTGTTGCCGCTGTGGGACTCCGAGATCGGCGCGGCGTTCATCGCGACGCTGCGCTCGATTCTGGCCGGGTCGGAGATCAACCTGTTCCGCACGTTCATTCAGGACGTGATCGCCGTCGAAGTCGGTACCCGCGTGGACAATCCGGAGGGCAGCGGAACGATTCGCATCCAGTTCGTGGCCTCACAACTAGTGGGTGTGGTGATGGCGCGCTACATCCTGCAACTGGAGCCGTTCGCGTCGCTGCCGCCCGAGCAGATCGCTCGGACCATCGCGCCCAACCTGCAGCGCTACCTCACTGGGGATCTGCCGGACGGCCTCGTGCCATGAGCCGGGTGTGCTCGTCGTCGTCGACATCGCGGGCCTCGTCGATGAGCAGCACCGGGATGTCGTCCTCGATGCGGTAGGCACGCCGCAGCCGGGGGTTGTAGAGCAATTCCTGCCCCACCAAGACCAGCGGGCCGCGATCGGCCGGGCACACCAGGATGTTCAACAGCGCGTCGTCGATCATGACTGCGCGCCGCTCAGCTCGGAACGCACCCCGGGCGTCAACCGTCGGTAGTGTTCGGTCTCCGCATCGAAATACCAGACGTGGCGTCCCGCCTTCGGAATCCCCGCGGCCCGCAGCGCGCTGACGGTCGGGCGGTATGTCGCGCTCAACGTCATCTCCGGGACCACACAGACGATGTCGGGCCCCAAACCGATCGGGATCTTGGCGAAGGCCTCGGTCAGGTCAGCCGCGGTGATGGAGGCGCCCGGCAGCAGCGTCACCGCCGACACCGCCACCTCGTGGCCACCCACCGGCACGTTGTAGGTGACCGCGAGGTCGACCCCGTTGACGCAGCCCAGCGCGTCGGTGACCGGCTCGGCGTAGACCAACCCGCGCTGGGTCCGCACCACCGAGCCGCGCCGGCCCGCCAACCAATAGTCGCCGTCGTCGTCGCGGTAGAACAGGTACTCGGTCGAGATCCAGGTGTCGCCGGCGGCGAACACGCCGCGCTTGACCGAGGCGCTCGGGTCGATCGGGCCGTTGGAGGCGGCGAGCAGGACCCCGACCTGTTTGGGTTCGGCGATCTGCACGAAGCCGCGCTCGTTCTCCAGGATCAGGTCGTGTTCGGTGTCGTAGGCGCCCAACTCGATGCGACCGGCACCCGGCAGAGGACGGCCCTTGCTGCCGACCTTGGCGCCCGACACGTTGGCCAGCACCGCCTGCCCGTCGGTGGTGGCGAAGAACTCGACGACGTGGGCGGGCGCGAACGCCTCGACGACCCGCCCCCACAGCCCGGTCGGCATGCCGGATCCGATGAACAGGCGCACGGGGTGGTTGCCGTGCAGGACGAAGGGCGGATCGGCCGGGTTGTCCAGGATCTCGCCGAGCATCGCCCAGGTGTAGGACACCACGGTGACGCCGTACTGGCGCACCTCCTGGATGAACCGGTCCCGGTCCAGGCCGCGCGACAGCGCGATGCGGGTACCGCCGACGACCGCGCCGCCGAGGCTGACCAGCAGTGCCGACTCGTGGTGCAGCGGCGTCAGGCAGTAGACGGTGTCGCGACGGTCGAGGGCGGCCGTCGAGGCCGTGCCGAACGCCGAGACCGCCCAGCGGTAGTTGGTGATCTGCTTGGCCACCAGCTCGCCGCCCGCCGCGCTGAACGCGATGAACGCCAGATCCCGCGCCAGTCCCGGGTTGGGCCGATACCAGCCGGGCAGCTCGACGGCATCCGGATCGATCTGTTCCATGTCGATGACTTGGGGCTGCTCGATGGAGTCCTCGGGTAGGTGCAGATCGCGCGACTCCCCGCCGCCGAGCACCAGCACCTGTCGCAGCAGTTGACCGTCCGACTCCAGCACGGCGTCGAGGTTGGTCGGGTCGGTCAGGATCTCGGTCACTCCCCCGAGCCGCACCGACGCGGCCAGGTCGGCGTCGGGCCGCATCACCACCGCGATGGCGCCCAGGCGAGACAGTGCGGCGATGGCCACCAGCGCGCTGGGCCGCGTCTCCATCAGCACGCCGACGCGGTCACCCTGTCGCACCCCGACCTCGATGAGGCCGCGGACCACGTTGTTGATGCGGCGGTTCACCGCCTCGTAGGTGTGCACGCGCCCGTCGAACAACAGGAATTCGCCCTGCGGGGCGTTGCGGGCCTGCTCCTCGATGATGCGGCCCAGCGAGATCCGGGTGTGGTCGTTGATCTGTCCCAGCCGGACCAGCCGCGGGAGCGTGCGGGCCGTTTCGACGGCCAGGGTGCGCACGGATTTGTTGGCCGCGACGACGGTGTTGGCCGCGCCGCGCGCTATTCCCAGGGCTGCCTCGGAGGCCTCCCCGAGGCCGTGCGCGATCCGGGAGCTGAGTGCCACCCCGCTGTCGGTGTGCTCCGCAGGCTGGTCGGCCATCAGCTCGATGCTGGTGGGTTTTTCGCCACCTGCGGACAGCCACTTCACCCACTCGGCGACGGTCGGCCAACTCTGTTGTGCCGCTTTGGTTCCGACGACCAAACCGAAATGTCCTGTGCGAATGGTGTATTCGTAGACCTCGGCGTACGGCGCCGCCCGCCGGATGCCTCGCACCGACGCGGGCTGCCCGATGTCGTCCACCTCGCCGACGAACGCCAGCACGGGACAGGTGATGTCGGTCAGCGTCACCATCTGGCCGTTGACGGCGAAGCCGCCCGTCATCATCCGGTTGTGGGCAATGAACTGCTTGAGCAGTTCGGAGATCGCCGGGCCCGACCAGGCGATCCAGCCTTCGCGTTCGAGGAAGCGGCGCTGCTGCTCGCGCGGCAGCAGCGCCTCGCGGTCGTGTAGCTGGCGCACGAAGTCGACACGCGCCTTGGCGGTCTTGAGCGGATCGAGCATCTGGAAGCCGGTCCGCGCCATCCAGCTCGGGATGGCCAGCCGGCTGAACACGTGGTCGGCCATGAAGTTGGCGGCGGGCGCCGCGAAGTTTGCCGGGATGCCCATGGGCAGGGCGGCCAGTGTGTCCACCGGCGACCCGAAGGTGACGATGCTGGCCAGGCTCTTCGAGCGCCGGTAGGCGGCGACCTGGTAGCACCACATGCCACCCTGCGAATAGCCCACCAGGTGCACGTCGCTGCCGGTCACATCCTTGACCGTGTCGATCGCCTCGCCCAGCGCGACGATGTGGTCGGCCAGCGTGCGGCGCATGCCGCCCTCGACCTTGTCCGGTTCGCCGAAGTCGATGACCCACGGGTCGAGGCCGTGGGCGTGCAGGATCCCCACGGCGCCCTCGTCGCGCGTGACGTCCCACATGTCGGCCGACATCATCATCGGATGCACCATCAGCACCGGCGGGCCGACGGGCGACTGGCCGGGCCGGCTGTCCGGCGGGAAGTACCGCCGGAGCTTGTACATCGGTACGCTCTCGACGATCTGGGACGGGGACGGCACCGTGCCGGTTTCCAAGCCCCCCAATCGCAAGACTTCCAGCCCGTTCTGCGCGGTGGCGATCAGCCGCTCGACCGGTCGTGTGACCATCGACAAATTGAGATCCACTGCTGCTCCCTGAGTCTTGACAGCTTGGACATCATGGCACATCTGGGCAGCTAGAAGGGCGGTGGTTACACCGATACGGCGCGCAGCGGCCGCCGTGAGAACAGACCCGGGCTCAGTTAGAAAGGTGGCGGATCGTCGTCGGGGCCGTAGGTGGCGGGCCAGGATTTGCTGACCGATGGTGCGCGCCGGGCCAGCCGGGCGTCGCGGTTGTGTTTGCGTTCGGTGGCGATGCGGGTGGCGCGGTCGTGGGCGCGGGTGCGGCGGCGTTGGGGCATCATCGCGGTGCGCTCGCCACACCGCTCAGCGGCCGCGGGCGCAACAACCTCGCCGGTGGGTGCGCACAAGCTGGGGAACAACAACGCGCTGCCCGGGAAGGTCACGTAGGTGCGCGCGGCCGGGGAGGTCCAGATCAGGATGCCATCGGGTAGCTGCTGGTCGCGCCAGCCCCAAAACGTTTTCACCAAATGATGCGTGCGGCATAAACATTTGAGGTTCGAGGCCTGGGTGGGCCCACCGGCGGCATACGGGATCGTATGGTCCACATCGCAGTGGGCTTGTCAAGATAACTGTGTAAGTAGTTGTGGCCGTTGGTGTTTAGTGGGTTGTCATAGTGGGAGTCGGTCGGGGAATTGGATCGCGAAAGCATTGAGCGCTTCGGTCCAGCGGTAGGTTCCTTGTCCTTGGGCTGATCCTCGTTTCTGGTTGATGTTGCGGATGGCCAGATACAGCAGTTTCATCGCCGCGGCGTCAGACGGGAATGAGCCGCGGGCCTTGGTGACTTTGCGCAGCTGGTAGTTCAGCGATTCGATGGCGTTGGTGGTGTAGATGATCTTGCGGATCTCGACGGGGAAGGCCAAAAACGGCACGAACTCCGCCCAGGCCCGGTCCCAGACCGCGACCGCCCCCGGGGATTTGGTCTTCCATTCAGACCGAAACTGCTCCAGGGCGACCGCAGCGGCCTGTTCGGTGGCTGCGGTGTAGATCGGGCGCAGCGCGGCGGCCATCTTCTTGCGGTCGGTATAGGAGGCGTAGCGCATGCTGGCCCGCAACAAGTGCACGACACAGGTTTGGATGACCGCCTGGGGCCAGACGGCGGCGATCGATTCCGGCAGCCCGGTCAGCCCGTCACAGCAGACGAACAACGCATCCCGGCACCCCCGATTGCGCAGCTCGGTGAGCACGCCGTGCCAGAACTTCGCCCCTTCGGTCTGCTGAATCCACACCCCCAAGACCTGCTTGATGCCCTCGACATCGACCCCGATCACCACGTGGGCGGCCTTGTTGGCCACCACGCCGCCATCGCGGATCTTGAGCCGGATCGCGTCGATGTAGAGGATCGGATAGACCGGATCGACCGGCCGGGACTGCCAGGCGGCGATCTCGTCGGCCACCACCTCGGTGACCCGCGAGACCGTGGCCGCTGAGACACTGGCGCCATAGACCTCGGCCAGGTGCTCGGTGATGTCACGGGTGCTCATGCCGCGCGCGTAGAGCGACAAGATCATGTCCTCGACCTGGCCGAGCCGGCGTTTGCGCTTAGGCACAATGACCGGATCGAAGGTGCCATTGCGGTCGCGAGGCACTTCCAGATCCACCGGGCCGGCGGTGGTCAGCACGGTCTTGCGTCCGTGGCCATTGCGCGAATTGCCCGAGCCATTGCCGGCCGGATCGCCGTGCTCATAGCCAAGGTGATCGGCGATCTCGACATCGAGGGCGCGTTCGAGAACACTCTTGGTGATCTGGGACAACAGCCCATCAGGGCCGTCGATAGGCATGCCGGAGGCCTCGGCGTCGGCAAGCAAGGCATCAAGTGCCGCCGGGGGCAGCACCTGCGCCAACTGCTTGGCAGCCTCATCGCGCGATGGATCCGATCGAGACAAAGCGATTCACTCCTGTCCGGTGGCCAGCATGCCTGACCACCATTCAGGCCCAACCACTTACACAGTCAATGAGACACGCCCATCGCAGTCGGTGGCCGGTCGATCACACCCGGGCCAGCGACACGTCAGATCCCGACACCGCACGAAATCAGCCAGCGCCCTCGAGGGCACATACCGGTGCTCGGCAGGGGCATCACCGGGATGGGTCAGCGCCACCAGGCGCGCCGAGGCCGCCAACTCGGCGATGAGTTCGGGTGGGATCAACCCCTCAGCGCCAAACTCGTAGCCGTGGGTCGAACCGGTGCCATCGAGGCCGGTTTGACCGGCGATCACATGGATCACCACCGGGCCCGCCGCCCTACCCCCGGCCGCACAATCCGCGCGCCCACACCGACACCCGAGGCGGTCAGCGCCGGCGGCCAACACCCCCAACGCATCGGCGCGGCGCTGCTCACGGGTACGCGGGTCGTGCGCACACACCGTGGCCGCCAACGCATCCAAGCGCCGGTCCAGCGCGTGGGCATCCGGGCCGGCCAGCGTGCCCTCCAAATGGGCCAGGCCCTCGCCCATGTCGGCGAACCACACCTCCCGACCGGCGATGCGCTCGGTGCGACGGCGCACCGCATCGGCGTCCGCGCGCGCCACCACCTTGTCGACCTGGGCGGCCAGCCGGGTCTGACTCAACGACGGCCACCGGCCCACCGAGGCCGCCAACGCGGCATCCACCGCCGCCAACACCTGCAGGTCATCGATCAAATCCGTGCGGAACACGATCG
This sequence comes from Mycobacterium sp. NTMscope_MAC_269, assembly GCF_976985695.1. Classification (NCBI taxonomy): domain Bacteria; kingdom Bacillati; phylum Actinomycetota; class Actinomycetes; order Mycobacteriales; family Mycobacteriaceae; genus Mycobacterium; species Mycobacterium sp. NTMscope_MAC_269. Next base: position 1,443,348 of record NZ_OZ335668.1, on the reverse strand, counting down.
TCTGAAACACCCGCAAGTCGATATCCCCGGCGCCAAACACCGCCCCCACCTCGGGTAGCCGCTCCCGCAAAGCCCGGGCATAACGCACCCGACTCGCGGCCAACCCCGGGCCGATCCGCAACTGGGCGGCCACCTCCGCAGCCACCGCCGCCTCGGTATCGACCGCCCACGCCTCGGTCTCCGAACACCGCGACAACCGATAGGCAAACAACTCCCCGATCGCCACCAACTGCGCCGCCGCCGCCCGATTCTCCACCCGCCCCACCACACCGATGCAGTCCAGCAGCGCCGCCGACTCCGGCGTCACCGACGGATGACAGCGCTCGATGAGCTCATCAAGGGCCGCGATCCCCGCAAGCCGCCCCGCTTCATCGAACATACATTCGACAATGCCACAGGGGTACGACAAGGCGCGCCCTGGTCCGGCTCACTCCCCCTGGTGACTCGCTGTGAATCGGCTGGGCGCCAGTTTGTGCAGTAGGACACCGGGTACACAGCCGACGCGCTTCGGTCACGACCGTGGTCGAGACCGTTTCGGTTGAAACCCACGGCTGGGCGCTATGAACACCGCCGGACCGTGTTCCTTCCAGCCCGAAGGAGAGGTCACTTCATGACGCGATGGACGTACTCGGCCGGCGCGGTCACGGCATACCCCAGCGCAGTGCCGATGCGCACCCCACGACCCACCCAGGAAACCCGCCCGGGCCGGTAATCGCCGGCCCGGCAATCGCGAGCGAAAGAAAGGACTCACATGTTGTTGCTGGGCAGCGGCGGACGGCGAAAAGGCCACACCGCCGGCAGCGACGGACTGGGCGAGGTCTCGAACCTGGCCGAGCGAGCACTGTACGACGTCGCACACGGTCGTTTCGAACGCTCGCTGTCCGGGTTGACCGCCATTGCGGCACTCGTCACGACCGCCGAAATCTACTTCGAGCACTACAAGGCGAGCTTCGGCAACAAGTGGATGTGGAGCCCGATCGTGGTGACCCCGCCGGTGGTCGTCGCCGGCATCGGCGGCGTGTTCTCGCGGCGCTGGGCCAAGCTCTGGCTGCCGATCACCGCCGGCATTTACACGGCCAACGGGCTGATGGGCGAATACCTGCACGCGCGCGGCGTCGCCCGCAAGCCGGGCGGGTGGAAACACGCGTCGTACAACGTTCCCATGGGACCGCCGATCGCGGCGCCGGGATTGATGTGCATGGTCGGAGGGATGGGGCTGCTGGCGTCGATCCTGCGCCGCGAACGGTTCCGGGATTAGCAGGAGGGGATCACTGAGATGGCCGACACCTCACGCCCCGACCACCTGCCCAACCTGCGCCCCGACGGCAAGCCGCCGCACCCTTCCTGGCTACCCAAGCAGCGCCGCGGCACCACACCGCAGATGATCGGGCGCTACCCCGATTTCGACGTGCTGGCAACCGCCGACACCTGGGACGAAGCCACCAGGAAAGTGGTGCTGGCCCGGCTCGAACCTCCCGGCCCGCTGCGGTTTTTCACCGCCGAGGAAGAGCCGTGCCTGCGCGCGTTCTGTGACACGGTGCTGGCCCAGGACGAGGAGCCGCGCGTGCCGGCGGCGGAATCCATCGACTCCAAACTCGCCGACGGGCGCCTCGATGGCTATCAGTACGCGGATATGCCCGACGACCGCGACACATGGCGCCTGGTGCTGCGCGGGCTCAATGAGATCGCCGCGGCCAAACACGGCGCCTCCTCCTTCGCCGCCGCCGGGCTGAAAACCCGCGAAGAGATCATCGGCCAGTTCTCGCAGGGCGAGTTGGAGGGTGGCGCCTGGGAGAGCCTGAACGTCAAGCGCGCCTGGTCGGTGTGCATGCGAATGACGTTGTCCGGCTTCTACTCCCACCCCTGGGCGTGGAACGAGATCGGTTTCGGCGGCCCCGCCTACCCGCGCGGGTTCATGCGCCTCGGCGGCGCCACCGGCCCCGCGGCCGCGCGCGAACCGTTCGAAACCCCCGGCGCCACCGACGAAGACCCCGTGCAGGTCGTGCAGAACGGTGAGGTGTGATGGGCGACTTCTGGCGAGGCCTGCTCAAAGGAGCCGTCGGACCCAAGGACAACGACTCGCGGTTCCTGCTCGACGTGCACTCGCGCGACCTGCCCGGCGAGAAGACCATGCGCCGCTACCGCGACGACGACGAGGTCGACCTGGTGGTCGTCGGGGCCGGCGCCGGCGGCTCGGTGCTGGCGCAGCGGCTGGCGCGCGCCGGCTGGCGGGTCGTGATCCTCGAGGCCGGCCCGTTCTGGCACCCCGACGAGGACTGGGTGTCCGACGAAGCCGGCTCCCACGCACTGTATTGGACACAGAAGCGCATCATCGGCGGTGACGACCCAATCGAGTTGGGCAAGAACAACTCCGGGCGCGGAGTGGGCGGCTCCATGGTGCACTACGCCGGCTACACCCCCCGGTTCCACCCTAGCGACTTCCAGACGTATACCCTGGACGGGGTCGGCGCCGACTGGCCCCTGCGCTATGAGGACATTCGCCGCCATTACGAACAGATCGAGCTCGAGCTTCCGGTAGCCGGGCAGAACTGGCCCTGGGGCGATCCACATCGTTACCCCTTTGCCCCGCATCCCATTTCGGGAGCGGCCGCCAAAATCTGGGAGGGCGCACTCAAGCTCGGCATCGAGATGCGGGTCGGGCCCGTCGGCATCGTCAACGGCACCTTCGGCAACCGCCCACACTGCATCTACCGCGGCTACTGTCTGCAGGGCTGCAAGGTCAACGCCAAGGCCAGCCCCTACGTCACGCACCTTCCCGATGCGCTGGCCCACGACGTTGAGATCCGCGCCAACTGCATGGCCTCGCGCATCGAACTCGACGAGACCGGCACAGCCCGGGGCGTGGTCTACTACGACGAGGTGGGCGGCAAAGAACGGCTGCAACGCGCCAAAGTTGTTGCTGTGGCCGGATATTCGATCGAAACGCCACGCCTGCTGTTGAACTCGGTCAGCGCCCGCTTCCCGAACGGGTTGGGCAACAACGACGATCAGGTCGGACGCTATGTGATGGTGCAGGGCGCCACACAATCCGCCGGCCGGTGGTCCGAGGAGGTCCGGATGTATAAGGCGCCTCCCCCGGAGGTGACGTCCGAACAGTTCTACGAGACCGACCGCTCTCGGGGGTTCGCCCGCGGCTTCTCCATCCAGACGGTGTCGCCCATGCCCATCGGCTGGGCCGAACACGTGATGGCCGACGGACACTGGGGCCGTGCCCTGCGGGAGTACATGCGCGACTACAACCACTGGGCGACCGTCGGCGTGCTCAATGAGCTGTTGGCGCTGCCGGACAATCGGGTGACGCTGGCGCAGGAGAAGGACCCGTACGGGATCCCGATCGCCCGGTTCGACTACACGCTGTGCGACAACGACAAAGCCAACATGGCTTACTCCACCAAGGTGATCGGCGACATCCTGCACGCCGCCGGCGCTCAGGATGTGCTCACCATCGAGCGTTTCGCCCACTTGATCGGCGGCGCCCGCATGGGCACCGGACCACAGAATTCGGTGGTCGACTCCGACCACCGGGTCTGGGATGTGCCGAACCTGTTTCTCGCCGACGGCTCGGTATGTCCCACCCAGGGCTCCGCTAATCCCGCGCTGACGATCATGGCGTTGGCCTCCCGGCTTGCCGAACGGATGGCCGGGGGCAAGATCGATACCGGCGTGGGGCGGGGGTCGAAGGCGGAAGCCCGTGGCTGAGCTCAAGATCGACACCGCGACCACCTTCGCCCCCCGGGTGCTGCGCGAGTATGCGCTGGTCGCCGACGGCGAGCGAGGCGCACTGATCGGGCCGCAGGGCGACGTGGCCTGGATGTGTGCGCCGCACTGGGATTCCGATGCCGTCTTCTCCAATCTCATTGGTGGCGGCGGGGTTTACGCCGTCACCCCGACCGACGTGCGGCACGTCTGGGGCGGCTACTACGAGCCGGGCAGCCTGATCTGGCGTAACCGCTGGACCACCCGCGACGGCATCGTGGAATGCCGTGACGCGCTGGCTTTTCCGGGCGATCCCGACCGCGTGGTCTTGTTGCGGCGGCTCACCGGCTGCCGCGGGACGGCGCGGGTGCGGGTGCTGCTGGCACCGAGTGCGGGATTCGGCCGGCACGCCGCCGGCAAGCCGAGCGTGGACGACGGGGTGTGGAGCGGTCGCTCGGGGCGGCTGCACTGGCGCTGGCTGGCCAATTGCGACGCGCGCCCCGTGCGCGCCGCACACGAAAAGGGCGAGCTGCTCACCTGTGAGATCACGCTCGACGAGGGCCAGCGCCACGACCTGGTGCTCGAGCTCTCCGAAAATGCCCTGGACGACCAGCCGCCCGACCCCGACATGGCCTGGGACGCCACCGCCGCCGCCTGGCAGCGCAGCGTGCCCGAGCTGAACTGCACCATCGCTGCACGCGACGGGCGTAACTCCTACGCGGTGCTGCGCGGGCTGACCAGCAGCAGCGGCGGCATGGTGGCCGCCGCCACGATGAGCCTGCCCGAACGCGCGCACTCCAACCAGAATTACGACTACCGGTATTCCTGGATCCGCGACCAGGTGTACGCCGGCATGGCCGCCGCCGCCGTCGGCACGACCGAGCTGCTGGACCAGGCGGTGGAGTTCGTCGGCGCCCGGCTGCTCGAGGACGGCCCGAACCTCAAACCCGCCTACACCGTCACCGGCGGCGCCGTGCCCGGCGAAGAAACGCTCGACCTGCCCGGTTACCCCGGCGGCTCCGACAAGATCGGCAACTGGGTCAATCAACAATTCCAGCTCGATGCCTTCGGGGAGGCGTTGCAGTTGCTGGCCAAGGCGGGTGCGGCCGACCGGCTCGACGCCGACGGCTGGCGCGCGGCGCAGACCGCGATCAAGGCGATCGAAAAGCGTTGGCGCGATCCGGATGCCGGCGTTTGGGAAATCGACAATGAACGCTGGACGCAGTCCCGCCTGGCCTGCGTGGGGGGGTTGCGCGCCATCGCGAAGCTGGCCGGCGCCGGTCCCGAGGTGACCGCGTGCGCGTCGCTGGCCGACGCGATCCTCGCCGACACCGCGTCGGAAAGCCTGCACCCACACGGGTATTGGCAACGCAGCCCCCGACTGACCGATGTCGACGCCTCGCTGCTGCTGCCGCCGGTGCGCGGGGCCGTGCCCGCCGACGACCCCCGGACCATCGCCACCCTGGACGCCGTGCGCCGGGAACTCACCGACGACGGGTTCGTCTACCGCTTCCGGCACGACGAGCGCGACCTCGGCGATGCCGAGGGCGCCTTCCTGCTCTGTGGATTCATGATGGCGCTGGCCGAACATCAACTGGGCCATGCGCATTGCGCGATGCGATGGTTCGAACGCAACCGCACCGCGTGCGGGCCCCCGGGACTGTTCTGCGAGGAATACGACGTGCGGCAGCGCCAGCTCCGCGGCAACCTTCCCCAGGCGTTCGCGCACGCGCTGATGCTGGAATGCACGGCCACCCTCACCGACGACGCCGCCCACCATGACTGATCGGGTGGTTGACACCCGGACCGAGCGAAAGGGATTTCTGCGATGACTCAGACAGTGGTGATCACCGGGGCCAGCGCCGGCATCGGCCGCGCCACCGCCCAGCAGTTCGGGCAGCGCGGCGCAAACGTCGCCCTGCTCGCCCGCGGCGCCGCCGGGCTGGAAGGCGCAGCGCGTGACGTCGAGGCCGGCGGCGGCAAGGCGTTGGCCATCCCGACCGACGTGGCCGACCACGCGGCCGTCGCCGCCGCCGCCGACGAGGCCGAAGCCGCGTTCGGTCCCATCGACGTCTGGGTCAACGTCGCCTTCACCTCGGTGTTCGCGCCGTTCAGCGAAATCAGCGCCGAGGAGTTCAAACGCGTGACCGAGGTGGCCTACCTCGGCTACGTGCACGGAACCATGGTGGCGCTGGCCAAGATGCGCCCGCGCGACCGCGGCACCATCGTGCAGGTCGGTTCCGCACTCGGGCAGCGATCCATCCCGCTGCAGTCGGCCTACTGCGGCGCCAAACACGCCATCAACGGGTTCACCGAATCGGTGCGCTGTGAGCTGTTCCACGAGGGCTCGAAGGTGCGGATCACCGTCGTCCAGATGCCCGCGGTCAACACCCCGCAATTCTCCTGGGTGCTGTCGCGGCTGCCCCGCCATCCCCAACCTGTGCCGCCCATCTATCAGCCCGAGGTCGCCGCCCGCGGCGTGCTCTACGCCGCGGATCACCCTGGGCGCAAACAGTATTGGGTCGGCGATTCCACCATGGTGACGCTGTTGGCGCAGAAGTTCGTCGCGCCCTTGCTGGACCGCTACCTCGGACGCACCGGATACGACTCGCAGCAGACCGAGGAGCACGTCAGCGCCGGCCGGCCCCACAACCTGTGGGAGCCGCTCGACCAGCAACCCGGCAGCGACCACGGCGCCCGCGGCGAGTTCGACGACGAGTCGCACGCCCACAGCCCGCAACTGTGGGCGTCGCAGCACCCGGTGGTCAGCGGCACCGGCGCGCTGGGCGCCGCCGGTGTGGGCGCATGGCTGGCGGCGCGGGCGGGCCGCCGGTGGGCGCGATGACGACAGCGGCGCGGATCGACGCGGCCATCGACGAGGTCACCGCGCAGGTCTACAAGATCCCCACCGACGCACCGGAAGCCGACGGGACCCTGGAGTGGTCGTCGACCACGCTGGTCCTGGCCGAGGTATCGGCCGCGGGCCTGCGCGGAATCGGCTACACCTACGGTGACGGCGCTGCGGCCAAGCTGATCACCGGGCCGCTCGCGGGCACGCTCACCGGACACAACGCCGTCGACACCCCCGCCTTGTGGGAGTCGATGGTCAAGGCGATGCGCAACAACGGGCGGCCGGGCTTGGTGTCGTGCGCGATCTCGGCGCTCGACACCGCGCTGTGGGACCTCAAGGGCAAGCTGCTGGGGCTGCCGGTGTGCCGACTGCTCGGCATGGCGCACCCCAAAGTGCCGATCTACGGCAGCGGTGGCTTCACCACCTACGACGAACGCGCCACCCGCGCCCAACTCGAACGCTGGGTCGACGAGTGGAAGATCCCGCGCGTCAAAATCAAGATCGGCGAATCGTGGGGCTCCGACGAGCGTCGCGATCTCGATCGAATTGCACTGGCGCGCAAAGTGATAGGGCCCGACGCTGAACTGTACGTGGACGCCAACGGGGCCTACCAACGCAAGCAGGCGATTCGGGTGGCCCACGCCATGGCCGATCACGACGTCACGTGGTTCGAGGAACCCGTCTCCTCCGACGACCTGGCCGGGCTACGGGAGGTTCGCGACCAGGTGACCCCGGACGTGACCGCCGGCGAGTACGGCTACGACCTCGCCTACTTCCATCGAATGCTGGCCGCCGGCGCGGTCGACTGCCTGCAGATCGACGTCACCCGCTGCGGGGGCATCACCGACTGGCTGCGTGCCGCCGCCGTGGCCGCCGCCTGCAACGTGGACGTCTCCGGGCACTGCGCCCCCAACCTCCACGCCCACGTCGCCACCGCCATCCCGAATCTGCGGCACCTGGAGTACTTCCACGATCATCACCGCATCGAACACATGCTTTTCGAGGGCGCGCTGTCGCCCGAGGGCGGCGCCTTGCGGCCGGATCAGCACCGCCCCGGGTTCGGCCTGGAGTTCAAACACAGCGACGCCGACCAATACCGGGTGGCCTGATCAACCCGGCCGGAAGCGGGAATCGATACGCCAGGATTTTCACGAAAGCGATTGGAGAGCAGGGCCCAATGACAACGAACTCCGACGACGAAGCGGTGAAGCGCCACGAGGCGCTCATGCGTGACGTCGTCGAGGAAACCGACCTCAGTGCGATCGACTCGGTGCTGGGTCTCGGCGATCCGCAGCGCGTCGGCCGGTACCGGTTTTTTCTGGACGGCCATCGCTGGGAATGGTCGGACGCGGTGGCGCGCATGCACGGCTACAAACCGGGACAGGTGCAACCCACCACGGAATTGCTGCTGCAACACAAGCACCCCGATGACCGCGAACGGGTCGCGGCCGTGCTCACGCGGGTGATGAAAGGGAAACCGTTCAGCAGCCGCCACCGCATCATCGACACCGGCGGGCGCACCCACTGCGTCGTCGTCGCCGGCGATCGGATGGTCGATGACACCGGTGCGCTGGCCGGCACGTCCGGCTTCTACATCGACGTCACCGACTCGCTGCACACCGATATCACCAATGTGCTCTCGGCGGTCGCCGACGCCCGGGCCCGCATCGAGCAGGCCAAGGGCGTGCTGATGACCGCCTACGGCATCTCTCCCGAGCGCGCGTTCGACATTCTGGTGTGGCGCTCCCAGGAGGAAAACCTCAAGGTGCGCGACGTCGCGGGCCGATTCCTGGACGCCGTGGCCAGCAAGGCGTCACCGGAAACGCAAAGCCAGGTGGACCAGGCGCTGCTGACCCTCGGCTAGGACCGCGCCAGGGTCGGATGGCGCGGCTCCTCCTCCGGCCCTCAACCGCCCGGCATCGTCGCCCCGCTAGACCGGATGGCGCGGCTCCTCCTCCGGCCGTCAACCGCCCGGCATCGTCGCCCCGCTAGGGTCGGGCCGGTGGCGCACCTACTCGGAGCCGAGGCCGTACACCTCGAATACCCGACCCAGGTGGTGTTCGGGTCGATCACGCTCGGCGTCAACGACGGAGCGCGGATCGGCATCGTCGGGCGCAACGGCGATGGCAAGTCCAGCCTGCTGCGGCTGCTCACCGGCCAGCAACAGCCCGACTCCGGCCGGGTCACCCGACGCAGCGGGCTGCGGGTCGGCGCGCTGAGCCAGGCCGACACCCTGGACCCGGACCACACGGTGGGCTGGTGTCTGGTCGGCGACGCCGCCGAGCACCAGTGGGCCGGTGACCCCCGGGTGCGCGACGTGGTCGCGGGGCTGGTCTCCGATATCGCTTGGGACGCAACGGTTGCCACGCTGTCCGGCGGCCAGCGGCGGCGTGTACAGCTGGCCAGGTTGCTGGTGGGTGAATGGGATGTCATCGCGCTCGACGAGCCCACCAACCATCTGGACATCGAGGGAATCACGTGGCTGGCCGGCCACGTGAAGGCGCGCTGGGCGCGCAACACCGGCGGGCTGCTGCTGGTCACCCACGACCGCTGGTTCCTCGACGAGGTCGCCACCACGACGTGGGAGGTGCACGACGGCATCGTCGAACCCTTCGACGGCGGGTATGCGGCGTACGTGCTGCAGCGCGTCGAGCGGGACCGGATGGCCGCTGTCGCCGAAGCCAAGCGGCAAAACCTGATGCGCAAGGAGCTGGCGTGGCTGCGTCGCGGCGCCCCGGCGCGGACGTCGAAGCCCAAGTTCCGGATCGAGGCCGCCAACCAGCTGATCGCCGACGTGCCGCCGCTGCGCAACACCGTCGAGCTGGCCAAGCTGGCCACCGCGCGGCTCGGCAAGGACGTGATCGACCTGCTCGACGTGTCGGTCGGGTTTGACGGACGGCCGGTGTTGCGCGACATCGAGTGGCGGATCGCCCCGGGCGAGCGCACCGGCATCGTCGGGGCCAACGGCGCCGGGAAATCGACGCTGCTGGGGTTGATCGACGGCACGATCACGCCCGATGCCGGGCGCGTCAAGCGCGGCAAGACGGTACGGCTGGCGGTGCTCGACCAGCAAGGCGATGCGCTAGCGGCGGTCGAGGACGATCGGATCGCCGACGTGCTCGGCGGGCTGCGCGGCGGCTACGAGGTCGACGGCCGTGACGTGACCCCGGCCCAGCTTTTGGAGCGCCTCGGCTTCGGACGCGGCCAGCTGTCCGCTCGCGTGGCGGATCTCTCCGGCGGCGAGCGGCGGCGGCTGCAGCTGATGCTCACCCTGCTGTCCGAGCCCAATGTGTTGCTGCTCGACGAGCCGACCAACGACGTCGACACCGACACCCTGGCCGCCATGGAGGATCTGCTCGACTCCTGGGCGGGCACGCTCATCGTCGTCTCGCACGACCGCTATCTACTCGAGCGGGTCACCGATCAGCAGTACGCGGTGCTTGACGGCCGGTTACGGCACCTGCCCGGCGGCGTCGACGAATACCTGCGGCTGGCCGAGCGGCGAACGGTTAAGGCGACCACCGGAGAACCGCGGCCGCCCCGGACGTCGTGGCCATCGGAGCCGTCGCAGCCGGCGATGTCCGGTGCCCAGCGCCGTGCCGCCGAGAAAGAGCTGGCCGCCGCCGATCGCCAGCTGGTGCGACTGGCCGACCGGATCAAGGACAAACACGACGAACTCGCCGCGCACGACCAGTCCGACCATGTCGGCATCACCCGGCTCACCCAGGAGCTGCGCGCGCTCGAAGACGAGGTCGCCGCCACCGAGGGCCGCTGGCTGGAGCTTTCGGAGCAGCTCGAATAGCCCTGAACGGCACCGGATTACGCGATCAATGCCAGCGCAGCAGTACCAGTTCGGAACCGAAGCCGGGCCCCGTGGCGATCATCAGCCCGGGGCTCCCGGCGGGCGGCGGTTTGGCGATGGTGTCGCGCAGGATGTGCAGCACCGACGCGGACGAGAGGTTGGCGATCTCGCCGAGCGAGCGCCAGGTCAGCTCGTGCGCCTCCGGCGGCAGCTCGAGGCACTTGGCGATGGTGTTGATGACTTTGGGGCCGCCGGGGTGCGTCACCCAGGCGCCGACGTCGTCCTTGGTCAGCTGATGCGCGGCGAGGAACCGGGTCACATCGTCGGCCAGGTACCGCTCGATGACAGTGGGCAGTTCCGGAGACATCACCAGCTGAATCCCGGCCGAGCCGACGTTCCAGCCCATGATGTGCAGCGATTCCGGGTACAGCCGGCTGCGCGAGTCGAGGATGTCGGGTCCGGCCGAACTCAGTTGCTCGGCGCGACGGTCGCCGACGGCGACCACTGCGGCGGCGCCATCGCCGAACATCGCGGTCCCGACCAGGCCCGATACGGTCGGTCCGACCGCGGGGAAGGTCAGCGAGCACAGCTCGACCGACACCAGCGCGGCGACGCCGTCGGGCGCGCCGCGCAGGTAATCGTGCAGCCTGCCCACTCCCGCTGCCCCACCGGCGCAGCCCAGTCCGAACAGCGGCACCCGGCGCACGTCTGGGCGCAGGCCGAGACGACCGACGATCCGGGCGTCCAGCGAGGGCACCGCGATGCCGGTGACGGTCGTGGTGACGATCGTGTCGATGTCCCGCGGGCCCAGCCCCGCCTCGTCGAGGGCGCCCAGCAGGGCGTCGCAGCCCAGTTCCACGGCCTTGTCGATGAAGATTTCGTTGGCCTCGCCGAAGTCGGTCAGCGCGCGGTACCGGTCGAGCGGCAGCACGAAGTGGCGGCTGTTGACCTTGGCGGCGGCGTGCAGGCGCCGGACGATCTCTTCGTGTTCCTTCAACGCGGGCAACTCGACGATCTGGTCGGTGATTTCGCGTTGGGTGTAGCGATGCGGCGGCAAAGCGCCGAACACACCCGCGATGACGCTCATGCTCTACTCTCTTGATTGCCAACCAGCGTGAATAGGATTCCGCGTAATGCCGGAAGTTTATGCGGTTGGGTAAACTCTTGCAAAGGTTTCCGGTATTCGACACATGTCTGATTATGTCCGCGCGGAGTTCGCGTAATCATGTCCGGCAGCGGGGAATTCGTCATTCGTTATCTTCGTCTTCCACCGAATTGAGCGCCATGGCGATTAAGTCGGCCGGGCTCAAAGAGTCGATATCGTCGCCACTGATACCAGGGTCATTTGCGTCACCGGCGGGCGTTTCCGCCAAACCGGCGAGTAATAGGAGTTTGTCGAGCAATCCCGTCCTGCGAAGCTCACCCACGGGAATCTTCCTCAGGGCGGACCACAGCTTTTCGTCGTCGGATTCCTCGCGGTCGTCATGGAACAGTTGGCGGCGGAGATGATCGGCCAGCGCGGCCGGGGTCGGGTAGTCGAAGATCAACGTTCGTGACAACGCCGTCCCGGTACGCGTAGTGAGGCGGTTGCGCAGTTCGACCCCGATCAGCGAGTCGAATCCGAGGTCGCCGAAGGCGCGGTCGTGGTCGATCGCGTGGCCGCCCGGATGCCCCAGGACGGCGGCCGCGTGTTCGCACACCAACTCGACCAGCACGCGCTGCTGTTCGTCGCGCGGCAGGCCGTGCAGCTGGCGGGCCAAGTCGGGTGAGCGCGTGACGGTGGCGGCCGGGCCGCCCACTTCCCCTGACCCGCCCGGCCCGGCGCCGAGCCAGAACCTTTCTCGCGCAAAGCCATACGTCGGCAAATCAACCCGCCGGGCGTTGAGGCCGGCGAAGACGCCCGCCCAGTCGATTCCAAGCCCGCGGGCGAACAGCTGTCCGGCCGCACCCAGGATCGACTCCGCCTCGGGGCGGTCTTTGGGCATGGTGGCCAGCGACACCGCCCGCTCGGTGCTCAGCGACTGGTCCACCGCGGCCGTCAACGCCGCGCCAGGACCGAGCTCCAGGAAGATCGCCGCGCCGTCCGCCTCGGCGGCGCAAACCCCCTCGAAGAAGCGCACCGGCTGGCGCACATGGTCCACCCAGTACTGTGCCGACCCGTAGTCGCCATCGGCCAGCCGCCCGGTCACATTCGATACGAGCGCGACCCGCGGGCGCCGCGGTTCGATACCTGTTGCCGCCGTGGAGAATTCGGCCAGCATGGGTTCCATCAGCGGCGAATGGAACGCGTGCGAGACCGCCAACCGGTGCACGCGCCGCCCGGATTGCGCCAGCCGGTCCGCCAGTGCCCTCACCGGTGTCTGCTCGCCGGACAGCACCACCGATTGCGGGCCGTTGACCGCCGCGATGCTCACCCCGCCGTCCATCAGCGCGGCCACCTCGGCCTCATCGGCGCCGACGGCCATCATCACCCCGCCGGCCGGCAGCCCCGCCATCAACCGGCCTCGCGCCGCCACCAGTCGCGCCGCATCAGGCAGCGGCAGCACCCCGGCCACGCACGCCGCGGCGATCTCCCCCACCGAATGACCCATCACCACATCCGGTGTGACCCCGAAGGATTCCCACAACGCCGCCAGCGCGATCCCCAGCACGAACAACGCCGGCTGGGCAAACTCAGTGCTCTGCAACAACTCCGGGTCCGCGCCCCACATCACCTCGCGCAGCGGCAACCGCACATGCCGATCTACCGCATCGGTGGCCTGATCGAAGGCGCGGGCGAACACCTCGAAGCGGTCATAGAGTTGGCGGCCCATCCCGAGCCACTGCGAGCCCTGGCCCGGAAAGGCGAACACCGTCCTGCCCGGCGATGCGGCCCGGGCCACCGTCACACCCGAATGCGGCTCTCCCGTCGCCAGCGCCGCCAATGCCGTTGCGAGCGCGTCACGATCGCTCCCCACCACGACCGCGCGGTGTTCGAAGGTCGCCCGGGTGCTGACCAACGACCAGGCCACGTCGAGCGGGGCGAGATCCGCCTGCTCGGTCAGGTAGGCCGACAACCGCTGCGCCTGGTTGTTGAGCGCGCGCTCGGATCGGCCCGAAAGTACCCAGGGCACCGCGTGGTCTGAGGCCGCTCGCGCCGCATCGGGTCGGGCGGGCGGCTGTTCCACGACGACGTGCGCGTTGGTCCCGCCCATACCGAACGAGGACACCCCGGCCCGCCGCGGGTGGCCCGTGGACGGCCACGGCATCATCGCGGTATTGACTTGCAGCCCAAGGCTATTCAGATCGATTTCGAGATCCGCGCCGGCGTGGTTGAGGCTTGGCGGGATCTTCGAATGGCGGATCGCCAGGACGGCCTTGAGCAGGCCCGCCACGCCGGCGGCCCCACCGGTATGGCCGATGTTGGTCTTCACCGATCCCACCCGCACCGGATCGTGTGCGCGCCCGCGGAATACCTCGCCCAGCGCCTGCGCTTCGATAGCGTCGCCCACCTTGGTTCCCGTGCCGTGGGCCTCGACGTAGTCGATGTCCGCCGCGTCGAGGCTGGCATCGGCGAGCGCACGGCGGATCACGGCGGCCTCACCGAGTGCCGACGGCACGGTCTGGCCGGGGGTGCTGTGCCCGGCGTTGGCGACGGCGCTGCCCCGAATGACGGCGTGGATGCGGTCGCCGTCGTCCAGGGCCGCGGCCAGGGGCTTGAGCAGCACCAGTCCTGCGCCCTCACCGCGCACGTAACCGTCGGCGCGCCGATCGAAGGCGTAGGTGTGGCCCGATACCGACACGGCACCGAATTCCCGTTCCAGCATGGCGATTTCGTCCGCGAGGTTGAGGTGTACCCCGCCGGCGATGGCCAGCGACGATTGCCCGGTCCGGACGCTTTCGCAGCCGAGGTGCACGGCGACCAGCGACGAGGACTGGCCGGAGTCGACGGTCATGCTGGGTCCCTGCAGCCCGAACGCGTACGAGATCCTGTTGGCGATCATCGTCCGGCTGATGCCGGTGAACGTGTGGTGGTCGAGGTTGTCGGCGAGATCGCGCAGCGTCAGGGCGGCATAGTCATCCGTCATCGCCCCGAGGTACACCGAGACCGGCTCGCCGCGCAGCGTTTCCGGCACGACGAAGGCGTTCTCGAACAGCTCCCAGGTCAGTTCGAGGGCCAGTCGTTGCCGCGGGTCCATCGCGCACGCCTCGCGCGGCGACAGGTTGAAGAAGTCGGCGTCGAATTGCTCCGCTTCTCCGGCGAATTGGGTGTACTCCCGCCCGTCGCTGATGAGCTGCCACAGGGACTCGGGGTTTGGCGCGCCGGGGAATTTGCACGCCAGCCCGATGATCGCTACGTGTGTCGAGGGCACCGTCAGGGACCGACTTCGTCGTCGAGGATCGCGAAGAGCTGGCTCTCGGTGGCGGTGGCGAGGTCGTCGTCGAACGCGTCCTCGGGGTGGTCGGGCAGCGCGGTCGGCGACGGACCGGTCGCCGTCGCCAGCAGGCCTTCGAGCCGGCTGACGAGCTGTGCTCGGTCGGCGGCGCTCAGCCCGGGCGAGCTGAGCAGTGTGTGCAGTTCCCGCGCGATGTCGTCGAACCGGGCCATCCGATCGGGGGGCGTGGCCGGGGCCGCGACGGCATTGGTGGCCAGCTCGGTTCCGAGGTGTTCGGCCAGCGCGGCCGGCGTCGGATGATCGAAGATCAGCGTGGGCGAAAGGGTAAGGCCCGTCGCGATTTTGAGCCGGTTTCGCAGTTCGACGGCGGTCAGCGAATCGAATCCGAGGTCAGCGAAGGCGTCGTCGGCGCCGACATCCGCGCTGGCGTGCCCCAATACCGTGGCCGCGTTGCCGCAGACCAGTTCCACCAATTCGGCTTGTCGCTGTTCAAGACTCATGCCGTCCAGCCTCGCCCGCAGGCCCGTCAGGGAGACCATGTCGGTGTGCTCCAGCACCCGGCGGGTGGGGCGGGTGGCCAACTGGCTGAGCAGCGGCGGCAGCGCGGCGCTGTGGTGCGCCAGCGCGCCCCGGTCCAGCCGGGTGCCCACCACCATGGGCTGCTCGCCGAGCAGCGCGTCATCCAGCAGGTCCAGCGCTTGTCGAGTGGACAAGGCGCTCAGTCCGGCCCGGCTCATCCTGGCCCGGTCGGCCTCGCCGAGGTGGTGTGTCATCGCCGAGGGCTCCTCCCACATCCCCCAGGCCACCGACAGTCCCGGCAGTCCGTGGGCGCGGCGATGGGCCGCCAGCGCGTCGAGGAAGCTGTTGGCAGCGGCATAGTTGCCCTGACCGGGCGCACCCACGATGCCGGCCATGGACGAAAAGGCCACGAACGCGGACAGATCCAGTTCTTTGGTCAGCTCGTGCAGGTTCGATGCGCCGTCGACTTTGGCGCGCAACACCGCATCGACGCGAGCGGGCGTCAGTGAGGCGACCACCGCGTCGTCGATCACCCCGGCGGCGTGAAAGACCGACCGCAGCGGGTATTGGGAGGGCACCTGTGCCAGCAGGGCGGCGACCGCGTCGCGGTCGCCGACATCGCAGGCCACCACTGACACCAAGGCGCCCGCGTCGCGCAATTCGCCGGCCAGTTCGGCCATTCCGGCCGCCCGCTCGCCGCTGCGACTGACCAGCATCACGTGAGGTACCCGATACCGCTCGACGAGGTGACGGGCCAGCGCCGAACCTGCCATGCCGGTGCCGCCGGTGATGAGCGCGGTCCCGCCCGCCAGCGCCGCCGGCCCGCCGGGCATGGTCAGCACGACCTTGCCGATGTGGCGGGCCTGGCTCACGAACCGGTAGGCGTCGGCGGCGCACCGGACATCAAAAGCCTTGACGGGCAACGGCGCCAAGACGCCGCTGGCGAACAGCCCCAGTAATTCGGCGAGCATCTCCGCGAGGCGATCAGGACCGGCCTCCATCAGGTCGAACGCGCGGTACCCCACCCCGGGGTGGGCGTGCGCGACGGCCCCGGGATCGCGCAGGTCGGTCTTGCCCATCTCGATGAAACGGCCACCCGGGCCCAACAGCCGCAGGGACGCGTCGTTGAAGTCGCCGGCCAGGGAGTTGAGTACCACGTCCATGTCGCCGGTGGCGGCGAACTTCCGCTCGAACTCGAGCGTCCGCGAATCGGCGATGTGGGCGTCGTCGAAGCCCATGGCGCGCAGCGTGTCCCATTTGCCGCGGCTGGCCGTCGCGAAGACCTCGGCGCCCCAATGCCGCGCCAGTTGCACCGCGGCCATGCCGACCCCGCCGGTGGCCGCGTGCACCAGCACCCGCTGACCCGCCCGCAACCCGGCCAGCACCGACAGCCCGTAATACGCGGTCAGGAACACCACCGGCACGCCCGCGGCCTGAGTCATCGACCAGCCCGGCGGCACCCGCGTGACCAGTCGGCGATCGACGGCCGCTTCCGAGCCCGCCAACCCGAAGATCCCCATCACCGCGTCACCGACGGCCACATCGGTGACGCCGGAACCGACTTCGGTCACGACGCCGGCGCCCTCGGCGCCCAACTGCGCGGCGCCCGGATACATGCCGAGCGCCACCAGCACATCCCGGAAATTCACGCCCGCCGCGGCCACCCGCACCCGCACCTGACTGGCTTCCAGCTCCGCGGCCGGGTACTCCTGGACCGCCAGATCCTCCAGCGTCCCGGCGTCGCCGGCGGCCAGCCGCCACACCGCTGGTGCCTCGGGCAACCGCAACAGCGGCCGCGCGTCGGCCGGCTTCAATCGGGCGCTGTAGGCGACGCCATCGCGCACCACCAATTGCGGTTCGCCGCAACCGATCACCGTCGCGACGTCCAGCGAGCCATCGGTATCGACCAGCACCGTACGGCCCGGGTGCTCGGCCTGCGCCGAGCGCACCAGCCCCCAGACCGCCGCGCCGGCCAGGTCCGACACGTCCGCACCGGCAACCGCGACCGCCCCGCGGGTCACCACCACCAACGCCCCGGGCCCCTCGCCGGCCAGCCACGACTGCAGGACGCCCAAGGCCTCGTGAGTGGCCGCGTGGACCGAGGCGACCGAAGCCCCGGGCGGTGACTCCCATACCGTGAGGTTCTCGTCAATGTCGTTGCCCGGCGGAGAAACCGGTGGAGGCACCGGCGACCACACCACGTCGAGGAGCTCGCCGCCGCCGGAGCGGGCCGCCACCGCTGCGGTCAATTGGTCGGCCGAGACGGCCCGCGTCACCAGTTCCCGCACCGACAGCACCGGCAGGCCCGACGCGTCGGCCAGGTCGACCGACACGGCGCCGGCGCCGACCGGCGCCAGCCGCACCCGGACCCGCGAAGCCCCGGCGGCATACAGGCTCACGCCCTGCCAGGAGAACGGCAACACGGTCTCGATCCGCTCGTCGGCCACCCCGAGCGCGTGCAACGCTGCGTCCAGCAATACCGGGTGAATGCCGAAGGCACCGGTCGCGACTCCGGCGTGCTGCGGGAGTTCGACCTCGGCGAACGTCTCGTCGCCCCGCCGCCACACGGCCCGCAATCCCCGAAACGCGGGGCCATACCCGTAGCCGCGGGCCGCCAGGTCGTCGTACGCGCCTGCCACGTCCACCGCGTCGGCGCCGAGCGGCGGCCACACCGACAGGTCGGTCACTGGGCTGGCGGCGCCGTCGCTCAGCACGCCTTGCGCGTGCAGCGTCCAATCCGATTCCGCGACACGCGAATACACGGAGACCGCTCGCGTGCCCGTGTCGTCGGCCGCGTCCACCACCACCTGAAGCTGCACGACGCCGCCCGCCGGCACCGACGGAACCACCAGTGGCGCCGACAAAGTGAGCTCTTGGATCACCGAGCAGCCGACCTCGTCACCGGCCCGCAATGCCAGCTCCACGAAGCCCGCCCCCGGAAACAGCACGGTGCCGGCCACCGCGTGGTCGGCCAGCCAGGGTTGAGCGGCCGTCGACAGCCGGCCGGTGAGCACCACGCCGCCGGAATCCGGGCGGTCCACCACCGCCCCCAGCAGCGCGTGCTCGGCCTCGGCCAAACCCAGGCTGGCGATGTTCGCCGACCCCACCGAGTCGCTGGACAACCAAAACCGGCGGCGCACAAAGGCATACGTCGGCAACGCGACCGGCCGGGCGTTCAAGCCGGCGTACGCCGCGGGCCAGTCCACCGCCGAACCGGTCACGAACAGCTGTCCGGCCGCCGACAACAGCGAATCGGGCTCGGGGCGGCCCTTGGCCATCGACACCACCGACATCGCGCGGTCGGTCGTCAGGGATTGGTCGACCGCGGCCGTCAACGCCGCGCCGGGGCCGACCTCCAGGAACACGCCGGCGCCCAGCGATTCAGCGAGCCGCACACCATCGACGAACCGCACCGGCCGGCGCACATGGTCGACCCAGTACGCGACCGTCCCATAGTCGGGACCGGCCAGTTGTCCGGTCAGGTTGGACACCAGCGCAATCCTCGGCTCTCGTGCCGACACGACGGCGGCCCCCGCGGCGAAGTCCCCCATCATGGGTTCCATCAGCGGGGAATGGAACGCGTGCGAGACGGCCAGCTGCCGCACCCGCGCCCCGCCGTCCGCCAGCCGGTCCGCGATCATCTTCACCGCCGACTCCGAACCCGACAGCACCACCGATCGCGGGCCGTTGACCGCCGCGATACCGACGTCGCCATTCAGCAGCGGTGCCACGTCGGCCTCGGTGGCGGTCACGGCCATCATCACCCCGCCGGGTGGCAACTGCGCCATCAACCGGCCCCGAACCGCCACCAGCCGTGCCGCATCGGGTAGCGACAGCGCACCGGCGACGCAGGCCGCGGCGATCTCCCCCACCGAGTGACCGATCACCACGTCCGGTGTGATGCCGAAGGATTCCCACAACGCGGCCAACGCGATCTCCAGCACGAACAGCGCCGGCTGGGCGAATTCGGTGCTCTGCAACAACTCCGCGTCGGCGCCCCACATCACCTCGCGCAACGGCAGCCGGCAGTGGGCGTCCACCGCGGCTGCGGCCTCGTCAAAAGCCTGGGCGAACACCGGAAATCGTGCGTAGAGGGCCGCGCCCATGCCCAGCCACTGCGAGCCCTGACCGGGAAACACGAACGCGCGCTTGCCCACCGACCGGGTACGCCCGGTCATCGCGGCCGGGACCGGCGCCCCGGCGGCCAGCCCCGCCAGGCCCGCCGTCAGGCCCGCGCGGTCGGTGCCGATCAGCACCGCGCGGTGCTCGAACGCCGCCCGGGTGGTCGCCAACGACCAGCCCACGTCCACCGCGGGCACGTCCGGGTCGGCGGCCAGGTGGTCCAGCAGGCGTTGCGCCTGACCGGCCAGCGCCTCGGGGGAACGGGCCGAAACCACCCACGGCACAAGTGGATTCGTGTTGTCGCGCGCGGGTTCGGGGCTCGACTCGGATGGAGCCTGCTCCACGATCACGTGCGCGTTGGTGCCGCTGATCCCGAAGGAGGAGACGCCCGCGCGCCGCGGGCCGCCGTGATCCGGCCACGGCCGCGGCTCGGTCAGCAGCGACACCGCGCCGGACGACCAATCCACGTGCGGCGACGGCACATCCACGTGCAGCGTCTTGGGCATCACCCCGTGCCGCATCGCCTGCACCATCTTGATCACCCCGGCCACCCCCGCGGCGGCCGAGGTGTGGCCGATGTTCGATTTGATCGATCCCAGCCACAGCGGCCGGTCCGCCGGGCGATCCTGGCCATACGTCGCGAGCAGCGCCTGCGCCTCGATGGGATCCCCGAGCACCGTCCCGGTCCCGTGACCCTCCACCACATCCACGTCCGCCGCGGTCAATCCGGCGTTGGCCAATGCCGCCCGGATGACACGCTGCTGCGACGGGCCGTTGGGTGCGGTCAAACCGTTGGACGCGCCGTCCTGGTTCACCGCCGTGCCCCGCAGCAGTGCCAGGACCGGGTGCCCCAGGCGACGGGCGTCGGCCAGCCGCTCGAGCACCAGCACACCCGCGCCTTCCGACCACGAAGTCCCGTCCGCCGCACCGGCATACACCTTGCAACGACCGTCGGGCGCCAGCGCCCGCTGCCGGCTGAATTCGACGAACGCGGCGGGGGTCGCCATGACGGTGACACCCCCGGCCAGCGCCAGGTCGCATTCCCCGGACCGCAGCGACTGCGCGGCCAGGTGCATGGAGACCAGCGAGGACGAGCACGCGGTGTCCACCGACACCGCGGGGCCTTCCAGCCCCAACACGTACGACACGCGGCCCGAAGTGACGCTCAGGGTCGAGCCGGTGAGCCCGTAGCCCTCCAGTTCGCCTTTCACCTCACCGCCGTACCCGGCGTGGATGACACCCGCGAACACACCGGTCGCGGTGCCGCGCAGCGCCAACGGGTCAATTCCCGCGCGCTCCAACGACTCCCAGCAGATCTCCAGCATCAGCCGCTGCTGGGGGTCCATTGCCAGCGCCTCGCTCGGTCCGATGCCGAAGAACCCGGCGTCGAAGTCCCCCGCGTCCCGCAGGAAGCTGCCCTGGCGGGTGTACATCTTGCCTTTCGCGTCCGGGTCCGGGTCGTACAGACCCTCGACGTCCCAGCCGCGGTCGAGCGGAAAGTCCGAGACCGTGTCCCGGCCCCCGACCACCAGCTCCCACAGGGCTTCTGGCGTGTCCACCCCGCCGGCGTAGCGGCAGGCCATGCCCACCACCGCCACCGGTTCGGACAGCTGCCCTTCCAGCTCCTCGACGCGCCGACGCGTCCGCCTGAGGTCCGCCGTGAGGCGTTTCAGGTAGTCGACGTGCTGCGCGGTGCCCGGCATCGGTGCTCCCGGCGGGGGATCAGCGGCCGAGTTCTTCATCGAGGATCGCAAAGAGTTCGCTTTCGGTGGCGGCGGCGAGGTCATCGTCGAGCTGTTCGGAGTCGGCCGGATCGGGCGCGACGGCGCTGAGCAACGTGTGGATGCGGGCCCGCAGCACCGACCGGTCTTCGGCACTCCAGTTCGGCGCGCCCAGCAGCGACTGCAGTTCTCGGGTGATGTCGTTGACGCGGGCCATCAGGTTGGGCTGGACGTCGGCGTCGACCCCCGCCAGTTGCGTGTCCAGGTGTCCGGCCAGCACGGTCGGTGTGGGGTAGTCGAAAATCAGCGTCGGCGAAAGGGTAAGGCCCGTCGCATTTTTGAGGCGGTTGCGCAGTTCGACGGCGGTCAGCGAATCGAAGCCGAGCTCCTGGAACGCGCGCCCGACGTTGATGTCGGCGGGGTTGGGCACCCCCAGCACCATCGCGGCGTTGCCGCGAACCAGGTCGACCAGCTCACGCTGTCGGGCCTCGGGACTCAGCCCGTGAAGGCGTGCGCTGAGACCGGTGCTGGACGCGGCGACGTCGGTGTCGTCAACGACGCGCCGGGTCGGGCCGCCGGCGAGTTCGCGCAGCAGCGGCGGCAGCGCGGCGACGTTGTCCGACAGGGCGGCCCGGTCCAGTGCGGCCGCCACCAACACCGGACGGTCGATAAGCATCGCGGCGTCGAAGGCCGCCAAGGCCTGCCCGGTGGACAGCGGCGCCAGCCCGATCCTGCTCATCCGGGCCTTGTCCCGGTCACCGAGGTGCGCCGTCATCGCCGAGGCCTGCTCCCACAGACCCCAGGCCAGCGACAGGCCCGCGAGGCCGTGGGCGCGCCGATAGGCGGCCAGCCCGTCGAGGAAACTGTTGGCCGCCGCGTAGTTCGCCTGCCCCGGGGTACCGACGATCCCGGCCATCGACGAAAACACCACGAACGCAGACAAATCCAGGCTCCGGGTGAGCTGGTGCAAGTTCCAGGCCCCGTCGACCTTGGCCCGCAGCACGCCGTCCACCCGGTCGGGGGTCAGCGAGGCGATCAACCCGTCATCGAGGATCCCGGCGGCGTGGACGACGCCGCGCAGCGGGTACTGCGCCGGTATCCGGGCCAGCATCGCCGCCACCGCGTCGGGATCCGCGACATCGCAAGCCTCAACCGACACGGCGGCGCCGGCCCGCTGCAGGCCGTCCACCAACTCTTCGACCCCGGCGGCCTCCGCGCCGGCGCGGCTGACCAGCACCACGTGGGCCACCCGGTAGCGGTCGACGACGTGGCGCGCCAGCGCCGAACCGGCCATCCCGGTGCCGCCGGTGATCACCACGCTGGCCCCCGCCAGCCCGCCGCCGCACCCGCTGAGTACCTCGCCGGGCCCCGACGGAACGGTGAGCGCGACCTTGCCGATGTGGCGGGCCTGGCTGACGTACCGGTAGGCCGCCGAGGCGCATCGGACGTCGAACGTCTTCTGCGGCAACGGACTCAAGACCCCATCCGTCAGCAACCCGACGATTTCGGCCAGCATGGCGGCGGTTCTGTCCGGGCCGGCCTCCAACAGATCGAAGGCCCGGTAGTGGGCGCCCCGATACCGGTCGGCGACGATGTGCGGGTCGCGGACATCGGTCTTGCCCATTTCGATGAATCGCCCACCGGGGGCCAGCAGCCGCAGCGAAGCGTCGGTGAATTCGCCGGCCAGGGAGTTGAGCACGACGTCGAAGCCGCGGTCACCGGCCACCGCACGGAACTTTTCCTCGAACTCGAGCGTGCGCGAATCCCCAATGTTGTCCTCGTCGAATCCCATCGCGCGCAAGGTATCCCACTTGCCGCGGCTGGCGGTGACGAAGACCTCAGCGCCCCAGTGCCGCGCCAGTTGCACCGCGGCCATGCCCACTCCCCCGGTGGCGGTGTGCACCAAGACGCGCTCGCCGGCGCGCAGCCCCGCCAGCACCGACAATCCGTACAGCGCCGTGAGGAACACCACCGGCACGCCGGCCGCCGCAACCAGCGACAGCCCAGGGGGTACCGGTGTCAGAAGTCTCTGGTCCACCACGGCCTCGGAGCCGACGACCCCCAGCAACCCCATCACCGGATCACCGGCAGCCAGCCCGGTCACGTCGGCGGCGACCTCGACGACGACTCCGGCGCCTTCGGCGCCCAACTGCCCGCCGCCGGGATACATCCCCAGGGCCACCAGCACATCGCGGAAGTTGACCCCCACCGCGGCCACCGCCACTCGCACCTGTCCGGCGGTCAATTCGGCGCGTGGGCAAGGACTTACGACCAGATCCTCTAGGGTACCCTCGCCGCCGGCGTCCAGCCGCCAGCCACCGGCCGGCAGGGCGATCACGGAGTCCGCCCGCACCGGCCGCAGCCGGGCCGCGTAGGCCACGCCGTTGCGGACCACCACCTGCGGTTCACCGCAAGGGATTACCGCGTGGGCATCCAACGACCCATCGGAGTCGATCAGCATCATGCGGCCCGGCTGCTCGGCCTGCGCCGAGCGCACCAGGCCCCACACCGCGGCGCCGGCCAGGTCCGCAACCTCTTCGCCGGCGAGCGCGACGGCCCCGCGGGTCTGCACGGCCAGCACGCCGGCGCCGTCGGCGCGCAACCAGGATTGCAGCACCTCCAAGGCCTCGGTGGCCGCCGCGTGCACCGACTTCACCACGTCGCCACCATGATCGGCCGGCTCCCACAGCGTGTACTGGGCGCCGTCGTTCTCGCGGCCCAGTGAGATCGGTGACCAGGTCGCGTCGAGCAATCCCTGGACGAGCGGACGCTGCGCGGGGGCCGCCGCGGTCGTCAACTGCCCGGCCGAGATGGGGCGCATGGCCAACGAGCCCACCGACAGCACCGGCAGCCCCGCGGCGTCGGCCAGGTCCACCGAGACCGCGCCGGCGCCGGCCGGCGCGATCCGGACCCGGGCCCGCGTTGCGCCCGACGCGTGCAGCGACACACCCTGCCAGGAGAACGGCAACACGGTCTGATCCTGTGCGCCGGCGGCACCGCTCGCGTGCAGCGCGGCGTCCAACAGCACGGGATGGATTCCGAAGCCGCCCTCCTGCGCGGCGGCTTCGGGTAGGGCGACCTCGGCGAAGATCTCCTCCCCCCGCTGCCACATCGCCCGCAACCCCTGGAATGCCTTGCCGTATTCGTAGCCGCGCGCTGCGAGCCGGGCGTAGGCGCCGGAGACCTCGATCGCGGCCGCCCCGACGGGCGGCCACACCGAGAGGTCCGCAGCCGGCGGCACGGTCCCGGGCCGCAACAGACCCTCGGCATGCAACACCCACTCCGAATCCGGTTGCACCGCAGAGGAATACACCGATATCCGACGCTGTCCCGACTCCGCGGCCGCACCGACCACCAGTTGCACCTGCACAGCGTCACCGGCGGGCAGCACCAACGGCGCCGACAGCGTCAACTCGTCGAGCACGCCGCAGCCGACCTCATCGCCCGCACGGATGGCCAGTTCGACAAACCCGGCGCCCGGGAACAACACCGTCTCGCCCACCGCGTGATCGGCCAACCACGGTTGGGCCGTCGTCGACAACCGGCCCGTCAGCACCACCCCACCGGAGTCGGGCCGCGGCACCACCGCGCCGAGCAGCCCGTGCTCGGCGCCCCCGACCCCCAGGGTGGCGACGTCAGACGATCCCGTCGAGCCGCCCGGAAGCCAGAAGTGTTGCCGCACGAACCCGTACGTCGGCAGGTCGACACGTCGGCCGCCCAGCCCGTCGAACGCGGCACGCCAGTCCACACCCACGCCCGCCGCAAACGCCTGCCCGGCAGAGAGCCAGAAGCGCTCCATGCCGCCGTCATCGCGGCCCAAGGACGGGATGACGCAGCCCTGCTCGGTGTCGGGCATCGTCTCCTCGATGGCGGCGATCAGCACGGGATGCGGGCTGGATTCGACGAACGCCTGATAGCCCGCGTCGCATGCGCTGCGGATCGCCCGCTCGAATTGCACCGTCTGCCGGATGCTGCGGAACCAGTAGTCGGCGTCCAGTCCCGCGGTGTCCATGAGCTCACCGGTCACGGTGGAAAAGAACGCGACCGAAGACGACCGCGGCGCAATGCCTTTCAGCGCCGCGGCGAGAGGCTCCCGGATCGCGTCCACCTGAGCGGAATGCGAGGCGTAGTCGACATCGATGCGGCGGGCGCGGATGTTGTCGGCTTCACACCGTGGCATCAACTCGGTCAGCGCGGCCACGTCGCCGGACACCACCACCGCCGAAACACCGTTCACCGTGGCGATATTCAACCGCTCACCCCACGGCGCGATCAGCTCCTCCGCGCGCGAGCGGCCGCAGCCCAGCGAGACCATGCCACCCCGCCCCGACAACCCGACCAGCAGCCTGCTGCGCAGCGCGACGACCCGCGCCGCGTCTTCCAGCGACAACGCCCCCGCCACACAGGCCGCCGCGATCTCGCCTTGGGAATGACCGATCACCGCATCGGGGGCCACGCCCACCGAACGCCACAACTCGGCCAGCGACACCATGACCGCCCACAGCGTCGGCTGCACCACGTCCACCCGGTCCAGGCCGGGCGCGCCGGGCACGCCGCGAATCACGTCGATCAGCGACCAGTCGACGTGCTCGGCGAGCGCGTGCGCGCACCGGTGCAGCTGCTCGGCGAATACCGCCGAGCTGTCCAGCAATTGGGCGCCCATACCGGCCCACTGCGATCCCTGGCCGGGGAACACGAACACCGTCTTGCCCGGCGACCGCGCCCGCCCCGCCGCAACGCCGGAGCCCTGCTCACCGGCGGCCCATTCGCCCAGCCCGCGCAGCAGCTGCGCGCCGTTGGCACCCACGATCACCGCGCGATGCTCGAAGCGCGACCGCGTCGAGATCAACGACCATCCCACGTCGACCACCCGCAGCGCGGGATGGGCCTTCACGTGCGCCAACAGCCGCGCCGCCTGGCCCGACAGCGCCTCGGCAGACCGGGCCGAGAGCACCCACGGGATCACCACGTCATCGCCTGGGGGCGTGGCTCTTTCGGGCTCTGGTGCGTATTGCTCCACGATGACGTGCGCGTTGGTGCCGCTGATGCCGAACGACGAGACGCCCGCGCGGCGCGGCCGGTCGGCCGTCGGCCAGGGGCGAGGTTCGGTCAGCAGCGACACCGCCCCGGCCGACCAATCAACGTGCGGCGTCGGCTCATCCACGTGCAACGTCTTGGGCATCACGCCGTGGCGGATCGCCTGCACCATCTTGATCACCCCGCCGGCGCCGGCCGCAGCCGAGGTATGACCCATGTTGGACTTGATCGACCCCAACCACAGCGGCCGGTCCGCCGGCCGGTCCTGTCCGTAGGTCGCCAGAAGCGCTTGCGCCTCAATCGGATCCCCGAGCGTGGTGCCGGTTCCGTGCCCCTCCACCAGATCCACGTCCGCGGTGCCCAGCCGCGCGTTGGCCAGCGCCGCCCGGATCACCCGTTGCTGCGACGGCCCATTCGGTGTCGCCAGCCCGTTGGACGCGCCGTCCTGGTTCACCGCGGAGCCGCGCACGACAGCCAGCACCGGATGCCCCAGCCGGCGCGCGTCGGCCAGCCGCTCCAGCACAAGCACGCCGACGCCTTCGGAAAACCCGGTCCCGTCGGCCGCGCCGGCATAAGCCTTGCACCGACCGTCGGCGGCCAGCGCGCGCTGCCGGCTGAATTCGATGAACATCGCCGGTGTGGCCATCACCGTCACGCCGCCGGCCAGCGCCAGATCGCACTCACCGGACCGCAACGACTGCGCCGCCAGATGCAGGGCTACCAGCGACGACGAGCACGCCGTGTCGACCGAGACCGCCGGGCCCTCCAACCCCAACGAGTAGGCCACCCGCCCGGACGCCACACTCAGCGTCGAGCCGCGCAGGCCGTATCGCTCCAAGTGTCCCGGCACCCGGCCCTGCCCCCCGTAGGAGCCGTGGAATATCCCGGCGAAGACGCCGGTTGACGAACCGCGCAGGGTGACGGGGTCAATTCCGGCCCGCTCCAACGCCTCCCACGACACCTCGAGCAGCAGACGTTGCTGCGGGTCCATCGCGAGCGCCTCGCTGGGGGCGATCCCGAAGAAGGCGGCGTCGAAATCCCCGACGTCCGAAAGGAAGCCGCCGCAGCGCGCATACGACTTTCCGACCGCGTCCGGATCCGCGTCGAACAGGCCGGCCAAACTCCAGCCGCGATCCGACGGGAACTCCGAGACCACGTCGCGGCCCTCAACCACCATCTCCCACAATGCGTCGGGCGAATCCACGCCGCCGGGATAGCGGCATCCCATGCCCACCACCGCCACGGGTTCGGTGGTGGCGGCGAGGTATTGGCGGTTCTCGCGCTTGAGCCGCTCGTTGTCCTTCAGCGATTGGCGAAGGGCCCGGACGAGCTCTTCGTTGTTGCCGTTCATCGAACGCGGCCTTTCGTGTCACTCACAGCGCGGCTCCCGCGGTGGGTCAGTCCCGAGTCGACTTGGCCCCACCGCCATGAACGCCGCGGCGCCCAAAAAGGGCGCCTCAGGCCAGGAACGGAGATACACGAGCGACCATCAGTGCCAACGCAACAACACCAGTTCAGAACAGAATCCCGGCCCCATCGCGAGCATCAGGCCGGGGCTGCCGCTCGGCGGCGGCTTGGCGATGGTGTCGCGCAGCACATGCAGCACCGACGCCGACGAAAGATTGCCGATCTCGCCGAGCGAACGCCAGGTCAGCTCCAGCGCCTCCGGCGGCAGGCTGAGGGCCGCGTTGATCGCCTCGATGACCTTGGGGCCGCCGGGGTGGCTGACGAACGCGCCGATGTCGGTCGGGGTCAAGCCATGGGCCCCCAGAAACTGGGTGACGTCGTCCTCGATGTACTGCTCCACGACGGCCGCGACGTCCTTCGACAGCACCAGCTCGAAGCCGCCCGATCGCACGTCGAAACCCATGGTGCGCAGCGAATCGGGGTACAGATGACTGCGCGAATCCACGATGCCGGGTCCGCCGGCCGCAAGCTGTTCGGCGCGCCGGTCGCCCACGGCCACCACCGCCGCGGCTCCGTCGGCGAACAGGGCACTGCCGACCATCCCGGCCAGCGACGGCTTGTAACCGGGATAGGTCAGCGAGCACAGCTCGACCGAGACCAGAGCGGCGACGGCGTCGGGCGCGCCGCGCAGGTAGTCGTTCGCGCGGGCCACCCCGGCCGCCCCGGCCACGCAGCCCAGGCCGAACAGCGGCACCCGTCGCACGTCGTCGCGCAGGCCGAGGCGCGCGGCGATGCGTGCGTCCACCGACGGCACCGCCAGCCCGGTGACGGTCGTCGTGATCAGCACGTCGACGTCCCGGGGCCGCAGTCCCGCCTCGTCGAGCGCGCCGGACAGCGCCTCGCAGCCGAGGTTCACGGCGTGCTCGGTGAAGATCCGGTTCGCCATGCCGAAGTCGGTCAGCGTGGGGTATTGCTCGAGCGGCAGCACCAGGTGACGGCTGTCGACTTTGGCGCTGGCGTGCAGCTGTCGGACGATGTCTTCGTAGCCCGCGAACTCGGGAATGCTGACGAAGAAGTCGGTGAGCTCGCGCTGCGAATATCGGTGCGGCGGTAGCGCACCGAAGACGCCGGCGACGACGCTCATTGGTTTCCCACCCCTTGGTTACGGGGATCCGGCCCGAAACGTTCATCCGGATCGCTTTGAGCCCGCAGTCTAGTCGGCATGACAACGCCGGGTGAGGAAACCGAGCTCATCTCAACGGCCGCCCGGTGCCCGGTCTTCGAGCCGGTCTTTGAGCCGGCCGGCGCTGGCCAGGACATTTTCGATCTGCTCGGCGACCCGGACGGGCGCGGTGCCGCCCCACGCGTCCCGCGAGGCCACGGAGCCCTCGATCGTCAGAACCTCACGAACCTGCGGTGTGAGATCCCCGCTGATGGCGGCCAGCTCGTCGTCGGTGAGCTCGTCGAGTCCGACACCGCGCGCCTCGGCGGCGCGGACGGCGGCGCCGGCGGCCTCGTGCGCGGCTCGGAACGGCACCCCCTGGCGCACCAGCCATTCGGCGATGTCGGTGGCCAGCGTGTACCCGGCCGGCGCGAGGGCGGCCATCCGGTCGACGTCGAACGTCAGGCTGCGCACCAGCCCCGCCATCGCGGGCAGCACCAGCTCCAGCTGGGCCACCGAATCGAACACCGGTTCCTTGTCCTCCTGCAGGTCACGGTTGTAGGCCAGCGGCTGGGCCTTCAGCGTGGCCAGCAACCCGGCCAGGTTTCCGATCAGCCGCCCGGACTTGCCGCGGGCCAGCTCGGCGATGTCCGGGTTCTTCTTCTGCGGCATGATCGAGCTGCCGGTGGACCACGAATCGTGCAGGGTGACGTAGCCGAATTCAGTCGAGCTCCACAGGATGACGTCCTCGGCCAGCCGGGACAGGTCGACGGCGATCATGGCGAACACGAACGCCGCCTCGGCCGCGAAATCCCGCGATGCCGTCGCGTCGATGGAGTTGTCGGCGGCGGCCGCGAAGCCCAGGTCCGCGGCGATCGCGTCGGGGTCCAGCCCCAGCGAGGATCCGGCCAGCGCCCCGGAGCCGTACGGCGAGATCGCGGCCCGCTTGTCGAAGTCGGCGAGGCGGTCGACGTCGCGCAGCAGCGGGTGGGCGTGCGCGAGCAGGTGGTGGGCCAACAGCACCGGCTGGGCGGACTGCAGGTGGGTTTTGCCCGGCATGATGGCGTCCGGGTGGGCGGAAGCCCGGGCGGCCAACGCGGCGACGACGTCCAGCGCCGCGGCGGCGACCCGCCGCACGGCGTCGCGCAGCCACATCCGGAATAGGGTGGCCACTTGGTCGTTGCGGGAGCGGCCGGCCCGCAGCCGCCCGCCCAGGTCGGGCCCGACCCGGTCGATCAGACCGCGTTCCAGCGCCGCGTGCACGTCCTCGTCGGTGACCAGCGGCGCGAAGCTGCCGTCGGCGACGTCGGTGGCGAGCTGGTCCAGGCCGGCCAGCAGCCCGTCGCGCTGTTCTTCGGTCAGCAGCCCGGCCCGGAACAAGATGACGGTGTGGGCCCGCGAGGCGACGATGTCGTAGGGGGCCAGCACCCAGTCGAAGTGGGTGGACTTGCTCAGCGCGGCCAGCGCCTCCGACGGGCCGTCCGCGAACCGCCCGCCCCACAGGGACCCCTCGCGCGTGCTCACGCGTGACCTTCCGCGAGCAGACACAGAATCGCATGGACACGCCGGTCCGAGCGCGATTGTGTGTCTGGTCGCCAGAGAACCGTCATCGCTGGTCGCGGCGGGAGGCGATCTTCGACGAGAGCCCGTGCACGTAGACGAAACCTTTTGCCGCCGACTGGTCGAAGCTGTCGCCCTCGTCGTAGGTGGCCAGGTTGAAGTCGTACAGGGATTCGGCGCTGCGCCGCCCGTTGACGGCAATGTGGCCGCCGTGCAACACCATTCGGACTTCGCCCGTCACGTGCTCCTGGGTCTTGGCGACGAAGCTCTCCAGCGCGTCCTTGAGCGGGGA
Source organism: Mycobacterium sp. NTMscope_MAC_269 (assembly GCF_976985695.1). Classification (NCBI taxonomy): domain Bacteria; kingdom Bacillati; phylum Actinomycetota; class Actinomycetes; order Mycobacteriales; family Mycobacteriaceae; genus Mycobacterium; species Mycobacterium sp. NTMscope_MAC_269. The sequence continues at coordinate 1,412,782 of NZ_OZ335668.1, read as the reverse complement.
GTACCACAGCCCGTCATAGACCAGCTCCGCCCACCGCTGGTCGGTGTGCCGCTTGAACCGGCCCAGTTCCCGCTCCAGCGTGACGTGTTCGAGCTCGGTGTGCGCGGTGATGAGGACCATGGCGCCGGGCGCCTCGTAGATCTCGCGGCTCTTGATGCCCACCAGCCGGTCCTCGACGACGTCGAGGCGGCCGACGCCCTGCGCGCCGGCGCGGGTGTTGAGTTCCTCGATGGCGCCCAGTACCGACACTCGCTTGCCGTCGATCGTCACCGGCACGCCGCGCTCGAACCCGACGATCACCTCGTCGGGGGTGCTCCAGTTCAGCGTGGGGTCTTCGGTGTAGGCGTAGACATCCTTGGTGGGTGCGTTCCAAAGGTGTTCCAGGAAGCCGGTTTCCACCGCGCGGCCCCATACGTTCTGGTCGATGGAGAACGGCGAGCGTTTGGTCACGTTGATCGGGATGGCGTTTTCCTCGGCGAACGCGATCGCCTTCTCCCGCGTCCACGCGTAGTCGCGGACCGGCGCCAGCACTTCGAGATCGGGTGCCAGCGAACCGAATCCGACCTCGAACCGGACCTGGTCGTTGCCCTTGCCGGTGCAGCCGTGCGCGACGATGCTGCCGCCGTGCTCGCGGGCCGCCGCCACCAGGTGCTTGACGATCAGCGGCCGGCTGATTGCCGACACCAGCGGGTAGCGGTCCATATAGAGGGCGTTGGACAGGATGGTGGGAAGGCAATAGCCGTCGGCGAACTCGTCGCGGGCGTCGACGACGACGGCCTCCACCGCCCCGCAGTCCAGGGCCCGCTGGCGGATGACCTCCATGTCTTCGCCGCCCTGGCCGAGGTCGATCGCCACCGCTACGACCTCACGGCCGGTCTCCTTGCCGATCCAGCTGATGGCCACCGAGGTGTCCAGACCGCCGGAATACGCCAGGATGACGCGTTCTGACATGAACCAATCTCCTTAGGTTGAAATCGCTTACGTGAGTTTTTCCAGTGTGGTGGCCAGTTCGGCGCCGGTCATCGGCTCTCGAGCGGCCACGAAGACGGTGTCATCGCCGGCGATGGTGCCGACGACGTACGGTAGCGCCGCGCGATCGATCGCGCTGGCCAGATAGTCGGCGGCGCCCGGCGGCGTGCGCAGCACCGCGAGATTCGCGCTGGCGTCGGCCGAGACCAGCAGCTCGCTCAGCAACCGGGACAGCCGCGCGGTGCCGCCGGACACGCCGCGCACCGGGTTGCCGTCCTCGGGAACCATGTAGACGCCGACGCCGCCGTCGGCGCCGCGCAGTTTCACCGCGCCCAGCTCTTCCAGGTCGCGCGACAGCGTGGCCTGCGTGACCTCGATGCCCTCGTCGGCGAGGCGCGCCGCCAGCTCGCTTTGGCTGCGCACCTCGGCCGACGACAGGATCGCCACGATGCGGGCCTGCCGGCCGGCCCGGGTGGTTTCGGGGGTCGTCTTGCTACGAGTCATCGGCGCCGCTCCAAAAGCCATGCCAGCAACGCCTTTTGGGCGTGCAACCGGTTCTCGGCCTCGTCGAAGACCACGCTGGCCGGGCCGTCCATCACCTCGTCGGTGATCTCGTCGCCGCGGTGAGCCGGAAGGCAGTGCAGCACAATGGCTTCCGCGTCGGCCAGGGACAGCAGCTCGGCGTTGATCTGATAGGGCCGGAACGGCTTGACCCGGTCCCGGCCGTCGTCCTCCTGGCCCATCGACGTCCAGGTGTCGGTGACCAGCACGTCGGCGCCGCGCGCGGCCGCCTCGGCGTCGGCGGTGACGGTGACCGAGACGCCGGTCTCCTCGGCGCGGCGGCGGGCCGCGCCCACGAACGCCGGGTCGGGCAGGAAGCCGTCCGGGGCGGCGATCGTGACGTGGATGCCGGCGGTGACCCCGCCGAGCATCAGCGAGTGCGCCATGTTGTTGGCGCCGTCGCCGAGGTACGACATCCGCAGGCCGCGCAGCGACCCCTTGCGTTCGGCGATGGTCTGCAGGTCGGCCAGCACCTGGCAGGGGTGGAACTCGTCGGAGAGCGCGTTGACCACCGGCACCGTCGCGGCCCCGGCCATCGCCTCGAGGCGCTCCTGCCCGAACGTCCGCCAGACGATGGCGTCGACGTAGCGGGACAGCACCCGCGCGGTGTCCTCCAGGGTCTCGTCGCGGCCCAGCTGGGTGCTGCGGGCGTCGACGACGACGGCGTGACCGCCCAGCTGGGCGATGCCCATCTCGAAGGAGAACCGGGTGCGGGTGGAGTTCTTGTCGAACAGGACCGCGACTCCGCGCGGGCCCTCCAGCGGGCGGGTGCTGAACGGATCCTTCTTGAGCTCGGCGGCCAGCTGCAGCACCTCGGCCTGTTCGGAGGGCGACAGGTCGTCGTCGCGCAGGAAGTGCTTAACCATCTGCGCCACTCCTCCTCATCGCTTCGCTCTGCATCGTCGCCGGCGGACCATCTGCGCCACTCCTCCTCATCGCTTCGCTCTGCATCGTCGCCGGCGGACCATCTGCGCCACTCCTCCTCATCGCTTCGCTCTGCATCGTCGCCGGCGGACCATCTGCGCCACCCGCCTCGTCGAGAATGCGCGGCAGCGCGGCGATGAACCCGTCGAGCTGGTCTTCGGTGACGATCAGCGGCGGCGCCAGCCGGATGACGTCGGGGGCGGCGGCGTTCACCAGGAATCCGGCCTCGCGCGCGGCGGCCTCGGCGTCTTTGGCCCGCGCCGCGGTGAGCGCCACCCCGCACAGCAGTCCGCGCCCGCGGACGTGGTCGACGAGTGGGTGGGCGAGCCCCTCGATGCCGTGCCGCAGCGACTTGCCCAGCACCTCGGCGTGGCGGACCAGGTTTTCCGATGCCAGCACCCGCAGCACCGCCAGCGCCGCCGCGGTGCAGACCGGGTTGCCGCCGAAGGTGCTGCCGTGCAGGCCGGGCGTCATCAGCTCGGCGGCGCGCCCGACGGCCAGGCATGCCCCGATGGGCAGGCCACCGCCGAGGCCCTTGGCCAGCGTGACCACGTCGGGGGTGATGCCGTCATGCTGGTGTGCGAAAAACGTTCCGGTGCGGCCCATCCCGGTCTGCACCTCGTCGAGCACCAGCAGGGCGCCGTGCCGCGCCGTGACGTCACGCGCGGCGGCCAGGTATCCCTCGGGCGGGACGACGACGCCGCTCTCCCCCATGATCGGTTCCAGGAACACCGCCGCGGTGTCGTCGTCGACCGCCGCCGCGAGCGCCGCGGCGTCCCCGTACGGTACGTAGGTGACGTTGCCGGGCAGCGGAGCGAACGGCGCCCGCTTGCTGGGCTGACCGGTCAGCGCCAGCGATCCCATCGTCCGGCCGTGAAAACCTTCTTGCGCGGCAACCAGTTTCGTGCGACCCGTGAGGCGCGACAGTTTGAAGGCCACCTCGTTGGCCTCGGTGCCGGAGTTGCAGAAGAACACCCGCGCCGGCGTCTCCTCGGGCGCGCCCAGCAGGGCGACCAGCTCCTCGGCCAGCGCGATGCCCGGTTCGGTGGCATACAGGTTCGACGTATGTCCCAGCGTCGCCATCTGCTGGGTGACGGCCTCGATGATCGCGGGGTGGCGATGGCCGACGACGTTGACCGCGATGCCGCCAAGCAGGTCGAGGTAGCTCTTTCCGTCGACGTCGGTGACCACGGCCCCGTCTCCGCTGGCCAGCGCCATCGCGGGGGTGCCGTAGTTGTTCATCATCACGGCTTCCCACCGCCGCTTGACGTCATCGGTGCGGGTCACGTGCTCACCACCTTGGTGCCGGTGCCCGCGTCGGTGAAAAGCTCGACCAGCACACAGTGTTCGACCCGTCCATCGATGACGTGCGCGCTGGGCACGCCCGCGGTGACCGCCCGCAGACACGCCTCGACCTTGGGAATCATGCCTGCCTCCAGCGTGGGTAGCAGTTGCGACAATGTGGCCGTGTCGATTTCGCTGACCAGTGAATCGCGGTCGGGCCAACTCGTGTACAGGCCTTCGACATCGGTGAGCATCAACAGCTTCTCGGCGTGCAGCGCCTCGGCCAGCGCCGCCGCCGCGGTGTCGGCGTTGATGTTGTGGACCACGCCCTCGGCGTCCGGCGCCAGCGTCGATACCACCGGAATGCGTCGTGCGGCAATAAGATCCAGGACCGCCGCGGTGTTGACCCGCTCGACGTCTCCCACCAGGCCGATGTCGGTGGCCACGCCGTCGACGGTGACGCTGCGCCGCACGGCGGTGAACAGCTGCGCGTCCTCGCCGGTGATGCCGACCGCGTACGGTCCGTGCGCGTTGATCAAGTTGACCAGCTCGCGGCCGACCTGGCCGAACAACACCATCCGCGCCACGTCGAGCACTTCCGGTGTGGTGACACGGAATCCGCCCTTGAAGTCACCCGGGATGCCGAGCCGGCGCAGCATCGCGCTGATCTGCGGGCCGCCGCCGTGCACGACGACGGGGTGCACGCCACAGTTGCGCAGAAACGCCATGTCGGCGGCGAAGGCGTGCCGCAGCGTGTCGTCGGTCATGGCGTTGCCGCCGTACTTGATGACGACGATCTTGCCGTGCAGTTGCTTGAGCCAGGGCAGGGCCTCGGCGAGCACCTGCGCCTTGACCGCGGTGGGTAAGGCTTCGGTTGAGGCGCTCATGAGCTGTAGGCCGAATTCTCTTCGACGTAGCCATGGGACAGGTCAGTGGTGCGGATGGTGGCAGCGCCGTCGCCGAGCCTCAGGTCGACCGTGATGTCGATGTCGGCTCCCGAGAGATCCACCTCGCGCGCGCCCGGCACCGGAACCCCATCGGCGAAGACCGCGAAACCGTTGAACGACACCATGATCCGGTCGACGTCCAGGGCGATCGGCGCGATACCGACGGCGGCGAGCACCCGGCCCCAGTTGGGGTCCGAGCCGAACACCGCGGTCTTGACCAGGCTGTCGCGGGCGATGGTCCGCGCGCCGACCAGGGCGTCGTCCTCGGAGGCGGCGCCGGTGACAGTGACGTTGACCCGCTTGGTGACGCCCTCGGCGTCGGCTTGCAGCTGCGCGCACAGGTCGTCGCAGACGCGCAGCACGGCGTCGTCGAGATCGCCCTGCTCGGGGGTGATCCCGCTGGCCGCCGAGGTCAGCAGCAGCACGGTGTCGTTGGTCGAACATGCGCCGTCGATGTCGAGCCGGTCGAAGGTGCGCGCGGCGGCGCGGCGCAGCGCGCGGTCCAGCGCCGCGGCGTCGACGGCCGCGTCGGTGGTGAGCACGCACAGCATGGTCGCCAGCGACGGCGCGAGCATGCCCGCGCCCTTGGCCATCCCGCCGATCGTCCAGCCGCCCGGGTGGTGCAGCGCAACCTGTTTGGGCACGGTGTCGGTGGTCATGATCGCCTGAGCCGCGTCGTCGCCGCCGGACAACCCGCCGGCCATGTCCTGCACGATCGCGCGCACCCCGGCGAGCACCTTGTCCATCGGCAACCGGTCACCGATCAGGCCGGTGGAGCACACCGCCACTTCGATGGCGCCGGTCTCGGTGCCCCAGTCCGACAGCGCGGCCGCGACGGCCTCGGCCGTGGCGTGGGTGTCCTGGAAGCCGCCCGGTCCGGTGCAAGCGTTGGCGCCGCCGGAGTTGAGGATGACCGCGCGCAGCGCCCCGGTGGTCAGCACCTGCTGGGACCACAGCACCGGCGCGGCCTTGACCCTGTTGCGGGTGAACACCCCGGCGGCCGCGTAGTCGGGCCCTTCGTTGAAGACCAGGGCCAGGTCGCGGTTGCCCGAGGCCTTGATGCCGGCGGCGATACCCGCCGCCCGGAACCCGGCCGGCGCGGTCACGCCCTGCTCGCGCAGCAACCGCGCGTCGGCAGCAGTGGATGTCACGGCGCCACCCCGATCACCGAAAGGCCTTCCGTCTCCGGCCAACCCAGCGCCAGGTTCATCGACTGCACGGCGGCCCCGGCGGTTCCCTTTACCAGGTTGTCGATCGCGGCGATCGCCACGAACGTCTGCGCCGCCTCGTCCACCGCGACGGCGATGTGGGCCGCGTTGCTGCCGATCACCGCACCGGTGCGGGGCAGCTGCCCCTCGGGCAGCAGGTGGATGAAAGGCTCCGCGTCGTAAGCCTTTTCGTAGGCCTCCCGCAGTTGTGGCAACGGCGCGCGGGTGCGGGCCGTGCAGGTGGCCAGGATCCCGCGCGACGTCGGGATCAGCACCGGCGTGAAGGACACCGTGACGTCGCGGCCGGTGACGGCCCCCAGACCCTGCGCGATCTCGGGGGTGTGCCGGTGCGCCCCGGCGATGTTGTAGGCCCGCGCCGATCCGATGACCTCGGCGCCCAGCAGGTCGGTCTTGGCGGCCCGCCCGGCCCCGGAGGTGCCGCTGACGGCGACCACGGTGACGGCGGGCTCGATGAGGTCCTCTGCCACCGCGGGCAGCAACGCCAACAGCGCCGCGGTCGGGTAACACCCGGGGACCGCGATGCGGCGGGCGCCGCGCAGCCGCTCGCGCGCGCCGGGGAGCTCCGGCAGCCCGTAGGGCCAGCTGCCGGCGTGCGGGGAGCCATAGAACCGCTCCCACGCGGCGGCGTCGGTGAGCCGGAAGTCCGCACCGCAGTCGATGATCAGGGTGTCGGGGCCGAGCTGAGAGGCCAGCGCGGCCGAATGTCCGTGCGGCAGGCCCAGGAATACGACGTCGTGGCCGGCGAGCGCGGCGGCGTCGGTCGGCTCGACGACGCGCTGGGCCAGGGGCGTCAGGTGCGGATGGTGCTCGGCGAGCAGGCTGCCGGCGCTGGCCGCGGCGGTCAGCGCGCCGATCGAGAGGCGCCCCGCCGCGTAGGCCGGGTGCCCGAGCAACAGGCGCAGGATCTCCCCGCCCGCATAGCCGCTGGCACCGGCAACTGCCACCTTCATCACGTCGGCCATTTCGACGATTCTGCATGGTTATGCAGTACTTTGCAAATCCATTCCGCTAGGCGCGGAGCTCGGCGCCGACCGCTTCGGCGGCCCGGCGCACCGCGGCGTCGCGCGCCGCGGTGGCGTCGTCCTCGGTCAGCGTGCGATCCGCCGCCCGGAACCGCAGGGCAAAGGTCAGCGACTTGCGGTCCTCGCCGACCTGCGGGCCGGTGAATACGTCGAACAGCTGCAGGTCTTCCAGCAGCTCCCCCGCGCCTTCGCGCACGGCGTCGGCCACGGCGGCGGCCGGTACGTCCGCGGACACCACCAGGCTGACGTCCTGGAAGACGGCCGGGAACGGCGACACCCGGGGCGCGGGCAGCGCCGCGACGAGGGGCATCGCGTCGAGGTTGAGTTCGAGCGCGCAGGTGCCCTTGGGCAGCCCGGAACGCTCGGTCACGGCGGGATGCAGCTGGCCCGCGTAACCCACCGTCGTGTCGCCGACGAGCACCTCGGCGCACCGGCCCGGATGCCACGGCAGCTGCTGCGCCGCACGCAACCGCACGTCGATGCCGGCGGCCCGGGCAATGATGCGCACGGCCTCGAACGCGTCGGCGGCCTCGGCGCGCCGGCCCGGCCCCCAGGGGCCGCGCCGTTCCCGCAGGCCGGTCAGCACGGCCGCGACATGCTGCGGTTGGCGCGGCAATGACGCGTCGAGCGCGGCGATCTCGGCGTCGGTGGGCCGCCGGTGGACGGGAATCAGCGTCACGCCGCGGGTCTCGGCGGTCGGCTGCACCACCTGGGCCAGGGCATAGAGGGAAACGTCGACCAGGCCGCGGGATACGTTGCGCACCAACGCTTCCAGCAACGCCGGCAACAGCGTGGTGGCCAGGTGCGGACGGTCGGACTCCAGCGGGTTGAGCACGCTGGTCGTGACGCGGCGCGGATCGTCGGTCGGCAGGCCCCACAGGTCGAACACGCCCGCGGGCAGGAACGGCGTCGGCAGGATCTCGACGTACCCGGACTGGGCCAGTGACTTGCCGATGGCCCGGCGGCGTTGTTGCACCGCGGACAGACCGCGGCCGGACGGCGCCGCGGGCAGCACGGACGGAATGGCCTCCAGGCCTTCGAGCCGCAGCACCTCCTCGACGAGGTCGGCAGGTTGCAGCAGGTCGGGCCGCCAGCTCGGTGGGGTGACCGTCAGCGTGTCGCCGCGTTCGGCGACGGCGGCACCGATCTGGGACAGCCGCTTGGCGGCCGCGCCCGGGGCGTAGGCCACGCCGGCGATGCGGCCCGGCAGATCGGCGGTGATGTCGATCGGCGGTAGGGACCAGTCGTCGCGCGGGGGGTCGCCTCGCCAGTCGGTCAGCGTGTCGGACACCGTGCCGCCGGCGATCTCGGCGAGCAGCGCGGCGCAGCGGTCCAGCGCGGCCACCGAAATGGCCGGATCCACGCCCCGCTCGTAGCGGCGGGCGGCCTCGCTGGGCAGGTGCAACCTGCGCTGGGTGCGCGACACCGCGGCCGGGTCCCAGACCGCGGCCTCGAGCAGCACGTCGGTGGAATCGGCGCGCACCTCGGTGCTCGCCGCGCCCATCACGCCGCCGATCGCCGTGGTCGCCGTGTCGTCGACGATCAGGACATCGGCCGGTTCGAGTTTGCGTTCGATGTCGTCGAGGGTGACGACGGTCTCGCCGGGCCGGGCGAAGCGCACGTCGAAGCCACCGGTGATGCGGTTGCGGTCGTGGGCGTGCATGGGGTGACCGAGCTCGAGCATCACGTAGTTCGTGACGTCGACCGCCGGTGAGGTCGCGCGGATGCCGGAGAGCAGCAGGCGGCGCTGCAGCCACCACGGCGACACGGCGGCGGGGTCGATGCCGGTGACCGGGCGCAGCGCGAACCGCCGCACGCCGGTGTCGGGCTGCACCGTCAGCGGCCAGGCCTCCCCGTGAGCCGGCAACGGCTTGATGTCCGCCGGGTCGACGAAGTCCAGGTCGTAGGCGCAGGCGATTTCGCGCGCCAGGCCCCGCAGCGACATGCCGTAGCCTCGGTCGGGGGTGATGGCCAGGTGGAAGATCACGTCGTCGAGCCCCAGCACGGCGGCGCCGTCGGCTCCGGGTTCGGCGGTGTCCGGTGGCAGCACCAGGATTCCGGAATGGTCGGCGCCCAAACCGAGTTCGGCCGCCGAGCAGATCATCCCGTCCGAGGTGCGTCCGTAGGTCTTGCGCGTGGCAATGGCGAACCCGCCGGGCAGCGTGGCGCCCGGCAGCGCCACCACTACGAGGTCACCAGCAACGAAATTTGTTGCGCCGCAGACGATCTCGCGGTCCTGGCCCTCGCCGACGTCGACGTGGCAGAACCGGATCGGCTTCTTGAAGCCGGTGAGTTCCTCGATGTCGGTGACGCGGCCCACCGCCAGCGGGCCGTCGACGGGCCCGGGGGTGAGCACCTCTTCGACCTCGTGGCCGATGTCGACCAGCGTCCGCTCCAGCTCGGCGGGGGCCACGTCCCAGTCCGGCGCGCCGGCGTTGACGACCTCGCGCAGCCAGCTGTACGAAACGCGCATCAGGCACCCACCCCGAACGGCAGCGAGAACCGGACGTCACCCTCGACCATGTCACGCATGTCTGGAATCCCGTTGCGGAACTGCAGCGTTCGTTCCAGTCCCATGCCGAACGCGAAGCCGGAGTATTCCTCGGGATCGATTCCGGCCGCCCGCAACACGTTTGGGTGCACCATCCCGCAGCCACCCCACTCCACCCAGCCGGGACCGCCCTTCTTGCCGACGAACCACACGTCGACCTCGGCGGAGGGCTCGGTGAACGGGAAGAAGTGCGGCCGGATGCGGGTCCGCGCCTCGGGGCCGAACTGGGCGCGCGCGAACGCATCCAGCGTGCCCCGCAGGTGCGCCATCGACAGCCCGCGGTCCACCGCCAGGCCCTCGACCTGGTGGAAGACCGGGGTGTGGGTGGCGTCGAGTTCGTCGGTGCGGAACGTGCGGCCGATCGAGATGATGTAGACGGGCAACTCGCGCGCCAGCAGCGTGCGCACCTGCACCGGCGAGGTGTGGGTACGCAGCAGCTGGCGGGAGTCCTCCGGCGCGATGTAGAAGGTGTCCTGCTCGCTGCGCGCGGGGTGATCGGCGGGGAAGTTGAGCGCGTCGAAGTTGAACTGCTCGGTCTCGACCTCCGGGCCGTCGGCCAGTTCCCACCCCATGGCGATGAAGGTGTCGGCGATGTGCTCGGCCAGGATCGTGATCGGGTGCCGCGCGCCGGTAGGCTGGCGCGTCGACGGCAACGTGACGTCGATGCGCTCGGCGACCAGCACCGCGGCGTCGCGTTCGGCGCGCAGAGCCGCGAGGCGCTCGTCGTAACCTTGCTGGGCCTCGCCTCGCGCGGCGTTGACCCGTTTACCCGCGTCGGCGCGTTGGTCTTTGGGAACGCTGCCCAACGCCTGGCGCGCCAGCGCCAGCGGCGAGCGGTCGCCGAGGTGCTCGGTCTTGACGCGCGCCAGCGAGTCGAGGTCGCCGGCCCGGGTGAACGCCTGCCGGGCGGCGTTGACCGCCTCGGTCAACGCCTCGGGCGACAGGTCGACGGGTTGATCACCCACGCGGCGACACTCTCCTTGCTGACGAGGCTGTTAGGGCTGCCCGCATCGATGGTGCTTTCCGCGCGGCACGGGTCGAGTGCTGATCATAGTGATTCGCTGCGCGGCGCCCGGCGGGCGCTGGGCAGTTGCCCGGCGGGGCTCAGCCGGCGACGGCCGGCGCCGGACCGGTCAACGGGTCGTCGCCGTCCAGCGGCGCGACCGGCAGGCCCCGACCGGTGATGAACTTCGCTCCCGCGTAGGCGACCAGGGCGCCGAGAATGCCGAACACCGGCGTCGCCGCCATGGTCCCCCAGTGGTGGGCCAGCATGAGGAAACCGAAGCCCGACGAAGCCGCCAGCATCAGGTACCGGGCCGGTGTCCAGTGGATCGGCTGCCGGAATCGCGCCGACACGAGCACACCCAGAATCACGGCGACGGTATGCCCGGCGTCGGTGAAGTCACCGCCGACGATCGCCGAAGCGATGCCCGCGGCCACCCACCAGCCGACCCAGGCGGCCCGCCAGCGCGACGGGATCACCGCCGTCATCGCGCCGAGCACCGCCAGCGCGCCGTAGCTCATCCCGACATCGCTGGCCCGGGTGATCGACACGGGCAGCCAGCCGAACTCGACCGCCGCGGCCAGGGCGGCGGCCACCAGGAGCGTCGCGCCGATGTGGCCGACGAGGAACGCCACCACCAGCCGGATGGTGCGCAGGTGCAGCTCCGCCAGCGCCAGCAGGCAGGTCAGGAAGGGCAGCCAGAAGTAGAGCGGACCGGCATCGACGACCAGCGCGCTGCCCAGCAGCGTGCCGAGGTGCCCGTGGGCCAGGTTGTGCACGTTGGTGCTGGCGCGCGCGACGATGACGTCATGCGCGTCGGGGCCGAGCACCAGGATGGCGCAGCTGATGGCGAGCAGGAGCGCCGCATACCCCACAGTGAATTGGACCCGGGCGAGCCGGGACACGATGCCCCCGATCATTGGCACCCATTATGACTGCGGATTTGTTTCGGCTGGGTCATCTGAGCCTGACAACTCCCTATAAGTTCTGAGGCGATATATCGCCAAGTCTGCAGGCATACCGGCGGGCTTCGGCCCGAAAACCGGTTTGCGGGTGCGCTTGGCCTCGACGCCCAACGCATCCAACTCGCTTTGCGGTATGAGATCTAACGTTGAACTCGACACCATGATTCCACCTTTGGTGGCCCGTTCCATAACTCGTGCGGCGATATTCACATCCACGCCGAGCCAATCCGAGGCCAACCGCTGCGGACGCCCGGTGTGGATTCCGACGCGCATGCGCGGCGTGTGACCCTCCACCTCGACCGATCGGAGCGCCTCCTTGGCGGCCAGCACGGCTCGCACGGCCACCATCGGGTCGCCGAACACGGCCATGAGCCCGTCGCCCATCCGCTTGACGATGTGCCCGCCGGCGTCGAGCAGCGGCGGCTCGAGGGCCCGCGCCACCTGACGCAGCAGCGCCAGCGCGGCGTCGTCGCCCGCCTGCAAGGACCACGTCGAGAAGCCGACGAGATCGGTGAAGACCAAGGTCACCTCGGGGTTGGCCGGCCGCCGCGACACCCCTTCGGTCAGGGCCTGCCATACCTGCAGCACTCCCAGGCTGACCTCGCGCGACACCGCGTCGCGGTCCCCCAGCAGCCGGTCGGCGGCGCGCGCCGCGGCGCGCGGTCCGCCCTCGCCGGCCGTGGACAGCGGATCGCCGAACTCGGGGTCCCCGGGCAACAGCCGGCGCGCACGCCGGACCAGGGCGACCGCCCCGGGACTGTGATTTCGGCCGTGCAGCCATTGGGTCGCGTTGTGCACCGACAGCGGTGAGCGCCGCGCAGCGGAGTACGCGGCAGGGGATTCGTCGGGCTCGCCCGGCTCCAGATCGCGACGCGCGAGTTCCACCTGGCCAGGTTATTTGGTTTCGTCAGAAGCAGGCAACGACCGTCCTGCCGTGTGTGTCACACCTCGCACCTCACCGCCTGATCACGGTGGTGGCACACCGTTATGGATGCTCGATAACAGCGGCGCCGACACATCGCCGAAGTTGTAGACAACGTCCGTTGTCAAAGTTATCGTGAGGCCAATCGGTGCAGGAGGCCGCGATGACTGCCAGATCGACTACATCCGCTGATCCGCTCGGACCAGATTCCCTGACCTGGAAGTATTTTGGCGATCTGCGCACCGGAATGATGGGCGTATGGATCGGGGCGATCCAGAACATGTACCCCGAACTCGGCGCGGCCGTCGAAGAGCATTCGATTCTGCTGCGCGAGCCGCTGCAGCGGGTGGCCCGGTCGGTCTATCCGATCATGGGCGTGGTCTACGACGGCGACCGCGCGGCCCAGACCGGCCAGCAGATCAAGGGCTACCACCGCACGATCAAGGGAGTCGACGCCGAGGGGCGCCGCTATCACGCGCTCGATCCCGACACCTTCTACTGGGCGCACGCCACGTTTTTCATGTTGATCGTCAAGGTTGCCGAGTATTTCTGCGGCGGCCTGACCGAGACCGAGAAACGGCAGCTGTTCGACGAGCACGTGCAGTGGTACCGGATGTACGGGATGAGCATGCGACCGGTGCCCGGGTCGTGGGACGAATTCCAGGAGTACTGGGAGCGGGTCGGTCGCGAGGAGCTGGAGATCAACCAGGCGGTCCTCGACATCTTCGACATCCGGATTCCCAAACCCCGGTTCGTGCTGATGCCGACCCCGGTCTGGGACCGGATCTTCAAACCCCTGGTGGCCGGGCAGCGCTGGATCGCGGCGGGCCTGTTCGAACCCGCGGTCCGCGAAAAGGCCGGTATGCGTTGGACTCCAGGCGACGAGGTGTTGCTGCGGTTGTTCGGCAAGCTCGTCGAGCTCGCGTTCCTGGCGGTGCCCGACGAGATCCGGCTGCACCCGCGCGCGCTGGCCGCCTACCGCCGCGCCGAGGGGCGGCTGCCCAGCGACGCGCCGCTGGTCGAGGCCCCGCCGTTCATGGCGCCGCCGCGTGACCGTCGCGGGCTGCCGATGCACTACTTTCCCCCACCGCCCAAGTTGCCGTTCGACCCCGCCCTGCAACCCGCGCGGGCGCTGCTGGAACGGGCCGGATCGTTGGTGCATACGACGTTGTCGCTAGCCGGCCTACGCGCCGGGCGGGGCCGCCCGAAGCGAGCGGTCAAGGCCGCGTAGGCAGCTGCAGCGCCCGCGCGCTCTGGTACAGACAGATGGCCGCGGCCGACGCCACGTTCAGGCTCTCGGCGCCGCCGGACATCGGGATGCGCAGCCGGTGGTCGGCCTTCGACGCGATTTCGCTTGGCAGGCCATGGGATTCGGGCCCGAACAGCCACGCCGTCGGCCTGCCGAGGAATTCGCCGGCCTCGTCCAGCCGTCGCTCACCATCCACGGTGGTGGCGAGCGCCTGCAGACCCGCGTCGCGCACCGCATTGATGGCCGCGGCCGTGTCCGGTGCGACGACGACCGGCACCGAGAAGATGCTGCCGGCCGACGCACGCAGACATTTGCCGTTGTAGGGATCGACGCTGTGCCCGCCGAGGATCACGCCGGCTGCGCCCATGGCGTCCGCGAGGCGAATGAGGGTGCCGGCATTGCCCGGCTCGCCGATCTCCACGGCGATCGCGATCAGCTGGGGCGAGCCCGCCAGCACGTCGTCAAGGCGAGTCGCCGGAATCTCGCAGACCGCAACCAGCCCGCCCGGAGTGACGGTGTCGGAGAGGGCCTTCGCGGCGCGCTCGGTGATGGGGTGGACCGGGCAATCCAGGGCCGCCAGCAGCGACGCATGGCGCTGCTGGGCCGCCTCGGTGACAAAGGCGTCGCGGACCAAGCCGCGGCGCGCGGCCGCCTCGACCAGGTTGGGGCCTTCGGCGAGGAAGCGCCCTGCCCGGCGGCGGCCGACGTGGCGATGCAGTTTGACCGCCGCGGCGACCCTGGCTGAACGTTCGGTCAGCACCTGCCGGTCAGGCATGTCCGGTGGGGCCGGTTAGGCGGCTTCTCCCGAATCCGAGGGAGCGTTGACGTCCTCGGGCAGCGCCGCACGGGCGATGTCGACCAGGGCGGTGAAGGCGGCCGGATCCGCGATCGCGATGTCCGCCAGGTTCTTGCGGTCTACCTCCACACCGGCGGCCTTGAGACCCTGGATCAGCCGGTTGTAGGTGATGTCGTTGGCGCGCGCCGCGGCGTTGATGCGCGAGATCCACAGTTTGCGGAACTCGCCCTTGCGCGCACGACGGTCGCGGTACGCGTACTGCAGCGAATGCAGCTGCTGCTCTTTGGCTTTGCGGTAGAGCCGGGATCGCTGGCCGCGATAGCCCTTCGAGGCCTTAAGGATGCTGCGCCTCTTCTTGTGGGCGTTGACCGCCCGCTTCACGCGTGCCATTGGATATTCCTACTCTCGTTCATGCGTCGTGGGTCGTTAAATGGGTTCGCCGTGCCAGCTCGCGCTGCGGGTCTGGCCGGCGTCTGGTCAGCCGTTCAGCAGCCGGTTGATCCGCTGGGTGTCGTTGGCCGCCACCACGGTTCGGCCGTCGAGCCGCCGGGTCCGCTTCGTGGGCTTGTGCTCGAGCAGGTGCCGGCGGTTGGCCTTCTGCCGCACGATTTTGCCGGTTCCGGTCCGCCGGAAGCGCTTTGACGCCCCGCTGTGGGTCTTGGCTTTGGGCATGTTTCCTCTAGTTCTCGCTTGGTTCTCGCTATTAGGTCAGTTCGACGTAGGTTCGGCGTCGGCGTCCGAATCCGGTGCGGCGCCGCCCGCCTCTTCGGGATGCCGCGCCCTGGCACGGGTCTTCGCGCCGCGGTGCGGTGCCAGCACCATCGTCATGTTGCGGCCGTCCTGCTTGGCGGACGTCTCCACGAAACCGTATTCGGCGACGTCCGCGCCCAGGCGCTGCAGCAATCGATAGCCCAGCTCGGGCCGCGACTGCTCACGTCCGCGGAACATGATCGTGACCTTCACCTTCGATCCCGCCTCCAGGAAGCGGATGACGTGGCCCTTTTTGGTCTCGTAGTCGTGATCGTCGATCTTGGGTCGCAGCTTTTGTTCTTTGACGACGGTCTGCTGCTGGTTCCGGCGGGATTCGCGCGCCTTTTGCGCCGCTTCGTATTTGAACTTGCCGTAGTCCATGATCTTGCAGACCGGCGGCCTGGCGTTCGGGGCAACTTCGACAAGGTCGAGATCGGCGTCCGCAGCGACGCGCAGTGCGTCTTCGATGCGCACTATGCCTACCTGCTCTCCCCCTGGGCCGATCAATCGGACTTCAGGTACGCGAATGCGCTCGTTGACGCGGGTCTCAGTGCTGATGGGGCCTCCCTTGTTGGGCTTTATGTATGTCCTGCGGTGACGACCGGTTACCTGGGTTCGTCGGGAAGCAGCGGTGGAAACACCACACCACGAGCAAAAAAGCCCTGCACAAGCAGGGCCCAATGCCGACCGATCGCGGCCGAGGACTACTCGGGCCGCCCGCGCTGCGCGCGGAACAGGCATACACGCTGCCTGTGACCGGACCGCCGAACCTTTGAAGATCCGCACAGGGATCTCGTCGGCTCGCGGTGGGAGTGGGACTCCACTTAACTGTTCCTGGCGTTCGCCGGGATGGTCGCAGGCGTCAGTTTAGCAGCCTTGAGGTGCCTTTTAGCACTTCGGCCGGACGGGGGCACCGTACCGGCCGTCAACCGGGCCCGAAAAGCGCGGCCAAACTCGTGTCCGCCACTCTTAGCGCTTCGGCAAGCTTTTCACGGATTGAGGGCATATCCTCGCGGTCTGTGACACTCGCTTCTCCTCGTTCAGGTCCCCGTTCGGGATCGCGCTTGGGGCCCCGTAGCCGGTCGAACTCGCGGTATCGCTGGGTGCCCGCGGCGGCCGGATGGACCGTGGGTGTCATCGCCACCGTGTCGCTGCTGGGCAGCGTGTCCCCGCTGATCCGCTACCTGATCAAGGTTCCCCGCGAGTTCATCAACGACTATCTGTTCAACTTCCCCGACACCAGCATCGCGTGGTCATTCGTGTTGGCCTTGTTGGCCGCGGCTTTGACCGCGCGCAAGCGGATCGCCTGGCTGCTGTTGCTGGGCAACATGATTCTCGCCGCCGCTTTGAACGCCGCCGATATCGCCGCCGGGGACAACACCGCCGCCGAGATCTTCGGCGAGAACCTCGGGTTCGCGCTGCACATCGTCGCGATCGTCCTGCTGGTGTTGGCCTACCGGGAGTTCTGGGCCAAGGTCCGTAAGGGCGCGCTGGTCAAGGCGGCCGCGGTGCTGGTGGCCGGGGATGTGGTGGGAATCCTGGTGTCCTGGGGCCTGGTCGAGCTCTTCCCCGGAACGTTGGCCCACCAGGACCGCCTGCCCTACGTGGCCAACCGGGTGGTCGGATTCGCGCTCGCGGATCCCGACCTGTTCACCGGCCGGCCGCACGTGTTCCTCAACGCGATCTTCGGTCTGTTCGGCGCGCTCGCACTGATCATGGCGACCATCGTGCTCTTTCAATCCCAGCGCGCGGAGAACGCGCTGACCGGTGAGGACGAATCGGCCATCCGGGGGCTGCTCGAGCTGTACGGCAAGAACGATTCCCTGGGCTACTTCGCCACCCGCCGCGACAAATCGGTGGTTTTCGCCCAGAGCGGGCGCGCCGCCATCACCTACCGGGTCGAGGTCGGCGTCTGCCTGGCCAGCGGCGACCCAATCGGCGATCCCCGGGCATGGTCCCAGGCGGCGGACGCCTGGCTGGGTCTGTGCCAGACCTACGGGTGGGCGCCCGGCGTCATGGGCGCCAGCACGCAGGGCGCACGCACCTATCGTGAGGCCGGGCTGAACGCGCTCGAGCTCGGCGACGAGGCCATCCTGCGCACCGCCGACTTCAAGCTGTCCGGCCCCGATATGCGCGGCGTCCGCCAGGCCGTGACCCGCGCGCGCCGGGCGGGGCTGGCCGTGCGGATCCGCCGGCACCGCGACATCGGCGCCGACGAGATGGCCGACACCATCACCCGCGCCGACGCCTGGCGCGACACCCAAACCGAACGCGGCTTCTCCATGGCGCTGGGTCGCCTCGGCGATCCCGCCGACGGGGACTGCCTGCTGGTCGAGGCGCTGGACCGGGACGGCGCCGTCGTCGCGATGCTGTCGCTGGTCCCGTGGGGAACCACCGGCGTCTCCCTGGACCTGATGCGCCGATCGCCGCAGTCCCCCAACGGCACCATCGAGCTGATGGTCAGCGACCTCGCGCTCAACGCGGAAACCCTTGGCATCACCCGCATCTCACTGAACTTTGCGATGTTCCGGTCGGCATTCGAGCAGGGCGCCCAACTCGGCGCCGGCCCCGTCGCCCGGCTGTGGCGCGGATTTTTGCTGTTCTTCTCGCGGTGGTGGCAGCTGGAAACGCTGTATCGCTCCAACATGAAATACCAACCCGATTGGGTGCCCCGCTATGCCTGCTACGAGGACGCCCGCCTGATCCCGCGGGTCGGGGTCGCCTCGGCCCTCGCCGAGGGCTTCCTTGTCATGCCGTTCGGCCGGCGCAAGCCGCACACCGGTCATCATCCGGCCGTCCCGGCCCGGCTGGCCGAGTCCGGCCTGCTGCATCACGACGGCAGCGCGCCGGACGTCAGCGGGCTGCAGAGGCGCCAGGAGTCGGCCGACGAAGAAGAGGCGAGAGCCCGCCTGCCCGAGCAGGTTCGGGTTCGCCTGGCCAAGCTGAAGGTGTTGCGACGCAACGGTATCGACGCCTATCCGGTGGGCCGCCCGCCCAGCCACACCGTCGTCGCGGCGCTCGATGCGGAAGACCGGGAAACGATCACGGTTTCCGGCCGGATACTGCGGATCCGGGACTACGGCGGAGTGCTGTTCGCCCACCTGCGCGACTGGTCGGGGGAAATGCAAGTGCTGCTGGACAATTCGCAGTTGGAGCGCGGGCGAACGGCCGCCGACTTCACCGCGGCCATCGATCTCGGCGACCTGGTCGAGGTCTCCGGCCACATGGGCTTTTCCAAGAAGGGCACCCGCTCGCTGATCGTCGGCGACTGGCGGATGATCGGTAAGTGCCTGCGGCCGCTGCCCAACAAGTGGAAGGGGCTGACCGACCCGGAGGCCCGGGTGCGGACCCGCTACGTCGACCTGGCGGTCAATCCGGAGTCGCGTGAGTTGATCACGGCGCGCAGCGAGGTGTTGCGCTCGGTCCGCCAGACGCTGTTCGCCAAGGGGTTCATCGAGGTCGAAACCCCGATCCTGCAGCAGATCCACGGCGGCGCCACCGCCCGGCCGTTCGTCACGCACATCAATACGTACGACCTGGACCTGTTCCTGCGGATCGCGCCGGAGCTCTACCTCAAGCGGTTGTGCGTCGGCGGCGTCGAGCGGGTCTTCGAGTTGGGCCGGGCCTTCCGCAACGAGGGGGTCGACTTCAGCCACAACCCGGAGTTCACCCTGCTGGAGGCCTACCAGGCGCACGCCGACTACAAGGTCTGGATCGACGGCTGCCGCGAGCTGATCCAGAACGCCGCCCAGGCCGCCCACGGCGAGCAGACGGTCCTGCGCCCAGGCGGCCAGGGCCGACTCGAACCGGTCGACATCTCCGGGGTGTGGGCGGTCAAGACCGTGTACGACGCCGTCTCCGACGCGCTCGGCGAACACATCGACCCCGCCACGCCGCTGCCCGCCCTGCGCAAGCTGTCCGACGCCGCGCATATCCCGTATCGGGCGCACTGGGACACCGGCGCGGTGGTGCTCGAGCTGTATGAGCATCTGGTCGAGGACCGGACCGAGGAGCCGACGTTCTATATCGACTTTCCGACGTCGGTGTCGCCGTTGACCCGCCCGCATCGCAGCGAACCCGGCGTCGCCGAACGGTGGGACCTCGTGGCGTGGGGTGTCGAGCTGGCCACCGCCTACAGCGAGCTCACCGACCCGGTGGAACAGCGCCGCCGCCTGCAGGAGCAGTCCCTGTTGGCCGCCGGTGGGGATCCCGAGGCGATGGAGCTCGACGAAGACTTCCTGCAGGCGATGGAATACGCGATGCCGCCCACCGGCGGGCTGGGGATGGGCGTCGATCGCCTCGTCATGCTCATAACGGGCCGCAGCATCCGCGAGACGCTGCCGTTCCCGCTGGCCAAGCCCCATTAATCGAGGTCCGCGCCGCGTAGTCCGTCGTCAGCGAACATTAGGTAAATAGGTTCCAGGCCGGTAAACAATAGATCACAATGACTCACGTGACAGCCTCGACGAACGGTGCGCCCGCGCAGTTCCTGGCTCTTAGTCACACCTCGCTGATGCATGGCTGGGTGCCGACGACGATCCAGGTGCTGGCCGCCGTCGTGCTGGCGTTGGCGGTCGGCTGGCGGTCGCGTCGCTGGCGCACGGTCCGGCTGCCGGCGGCGGCGCTGAGCGGCGGAACCGCGGCCTACCTGACGCACTGGTACATCGTCGACCATGGGCTCTCGGAGGAGCCGGCGCCGACGGCGCTTTGGCTCTGGATCGCGCTGACGGGCATGGCGGTGGCGGTGCTGGTCCTCGGATGGGGCACCGCGCGCCGCTGGCGTCGTAGCGCGGCGGTACTGGCGGTGCCGTTGTGCTTGCTGAGCGCGGCGCTGGTGCTCAATCTTTGGGTGGGCTACTTTCCCACCGTCCAGTCCGCGTGGAGCCAGCTGACGTCCGGCCCGCTGCCCGATCAGACCGACCAGGCGACCGTTACGGCGATGGCCGCCAAGGGAACCCGGCCGCCGCACGGCACCGTGGTACCGGTCGCGATCCCCTCGGACGGGTCGCACTTCAAACACCGTGGCGAGCTCGTCTACCTGCCGCCCGAATGGTTCGCCACTTCCCCACCGCCGCCGCTGCCGACCGTGATGATGATCGGCGGGCAGTTCAATACACCGGCGGACTGGACGCGTGCGGGCAACGCGGTCAAGACGATCGACGACTTCGCGGCCGCGCACGGGGGCAAGGCGCCGGTGTTGGTGTTCGTGGATTCCGGCGGCGCCTTCAACAACGACACCGAATGCGTCAACGGGGTTCGGGGCAACGCGGCCGATCACCTCACCAAAGATGTCGTGCCCTATATGGTGTCGGCTTTCGGCGTCAGCCCGCACCGGTCCAACTGGGGCGTGGCGGGCTGGTCGATGGGCGGGACCTGCGCCGTGGATTTGACCGTCATGCATCCCGAGATGTTCAGCGCGTTCGTCGACGTCGCCGGTGACTTCTTCCCGAACGCCGGCAACAAGGCCCAGACCATTGCCCGGCTGTTCGGCGGAAACGCCGACGCCTGGGCGGCTTTCGATCCGTCCACGGTAATCAACCGGCACGGACCGTACCGCGACGTGGCCGGCTGGTTCGCGATTTCGTCGGACGGCCCACCGACGGCACGCCGGGAAATCCAGCTGAGCGACACGGGCGCCATCCGTACGGCCGGACGTGAGGCAGCCGCCAACCCCGCCAATCAGACCGCGGCCGCGTATTCACTGTGCGCGCTCGGCCGGGCCAACGGAATCGACTGCGCCGTCGTTCCGCAGCCCGGCCGGCACGATTGGCCGTTCGCGGACCGGGTGTTCGCGGCCGCGCTGCCCTGGCTGGCCGGAGCGCTGGGCACCCCGGGCATTTCGCGCACGCCGTTGCCCGCCCCCTCCGCGCCGGCCGTCGGCGCCCCGGTGGTCGTCCCGGCGGAACATTCCAACACCGCGATGCGGTAGCGCGGGTGTTATCGGTTGCGCGCGTTCGGCGCGCGGTCTTCGCGCGGCACTGCCATCCATGGAGCGCATGGACCCGGTGGGCGAGCACGCCGTTGATTCTCGTCCCGCCATGGACGCGGCGATGGAACCACGCGGGGTGGATTGCGCTGTGGCTGGCCGTGAACCCGTTCGTCTTCGGCGAGCCCGCGCATCACCGCGCCTGGTCGACCCGGGCGATGCTGGGCGAGGAGCTGTGGATCAGCCGTCGCCCCCGCGATGCGGCGACGTTGGTCAGCGGGGCGACGTCGGTCGCCGCGTTGTGCGCGGTGCTCGCCGCCCGCCGCCACCGGCTGCGGCCGGCGCTGATCGCGGTCGCCGCGCAGATGGCGCTGACCCTGGTGTACTGGCAGCTGATGGTGCGGTACCTCGAGCGGCGGTCGCGGTGACCTTTCGGCGACCTGGTGCCCCTCGAGCGAACGAAAACGCCGGAATCGATACGCAAATACGGTAATCCGATATTTACATACCGAGACGCCGTGCGGGTGTATTGTCCGGCCGTGGGACCCGCCCGACATTTTCCGTATGACCCGCCCCCTCCAGCAGAGCCCCCGCCTAAGGAGCGGATTCGCGACGCCGCACTGAGCTGCTTTGCCGTTCGCGGCATCGCCGCCACGACGCTGCGCGCGATCGCGGAGACCGCGGACGTTTCGATTGGGCTGGTGCAGCACCACTTTCGCACCAAGGAGGCACTCACCGCTGCCGTCAATCAGTACGTGCTGCAGGTGGTTGGCGAGGCATTGGAACCGCCGGCGCTTCCCGAGGCGCCCTCCGACGGGCTCGACGAGGCCGGTCGCCGGCTGACGTCGCTGATGGCCGAACGCCCAGATCTCATGACCTACCTCGGGCGCGCCCTCGCCGAGGGCGGCGCCTTCGGATCTGTCATCTTCAGCGGACTTTTGGGCATCAGTGCGGGCCAACGCGCCGAGTTCACCCAATGGGCCAGGGCCCACCCTGACCTCGATCCCGATTGGGCTGCGCTCAACCCGCTGATCCTGCGCGTCGGTGCGATCATTCTGCATCCGTACATCGAGCTATACCTGCGGGAGTCTTTCTTTACCGAACCGCAATTGCGGCGCTGGGATGCGGCCGTCACCAATCTCATACGGCATGGCCAATTTCTCGACGAAGCGGCGCCCCGCGAATCAAGTCATCCCCGAGTGTGAGATCGCCGACAGCGCCAAGGTTGCCCTGCGGAAACCGGCTCAAACCCGGTCCGACCTGCCGCCCGGGTGCTATACACGAAGCACCATGGATGAGTCCGCCGTATCCGCTTACTCCGCGCAGATTCTCGATGCCGATGCACCCGACGGCGACGCGGCGTTGCGACGCCTCCAGGCCGACCCCAGCGTCGAATTCATCGACCGACGCGACGCACAGGTGGCCTGCCTGGGAAGCCTTCGACCCAGCCCGCACCCTGACCTCCTCGCGGAACCTTGGCGATGGGCCTACTACCCGTGGCGGCGCGCCGTCGTGGCTATCCTGGGCCCGCTCGGCTACCGCGCGGTTCGTCTGGACCGCAACCGCAACAACATCACCCCGGCGGAACAGGATCGGCTAGGCGCACTCCGGATCGGCGTGGCGGGTCTCAGCGTCGGGCATGTCATCGCGCACACCCTTGCCGCCCAGGGATTGTGTGGCCGTCTTCGGCTGGCCGACTTTGATCAGCTCGAGCTATCAAACCTGAATCGGGTGCCGGCCAGCGTATTCGACCTCGGTGTCAATAAAGCGTGTGTGGCGGCGCGCCGGATCGCCGAACTCGACCCGTACCTCCCGGTCGAGGTGTTTGACGCCGGGCTCAGCCCCGCTACCGTCGACACGTTCCTGGAGGGACTCGACATCGTGATCGAAGAATGCGATTCGCTGGACATGAAGGCGGTGTTGCGGGAAGGTGCGCGCGCCCGACGCATTCCGGTGTTGATGGCCACCAGTGACCGTGGACTGATCGACGTGGAGCGCTTCGACCAAGAACCGCAGCGCCCGATTCTGCATGGTCTACTCGGCGACCTGGACGTCGGGCTGCTCCCCGGCATGAGCAGCCGCGAGAAGGTGCCTCACATCCTGCGTCACCTTGAGGCCGAACGCCTTTCACCGCGCACGGCCGCCTCGTTGCTAGAGATCGACCGCACGGTGTCGACCTGGCCGCAGGTGGCTTCCGACGTCATACTTGGCGCGTCAGCCTTGGCCGAGGGCGTGCGCAGGATTGGACTGGGCGAGACGCTGCGTTCGGGCCGTACTCGCATCGATATCGGCTGGGCGCTCGACCAACTTGATGAACCCGACATGGCTCGGGACCAACCCATGCCAATAGACGATCACAAAGCGCCGGAACTACCCGGGATCGCCGGCGTCATCGCCGCGGCGGCGATCCGCGCGCCGTCGGGAGGAAATGTCCAGCCTTGGTGCATCCACGCCGCACCGGCCGCTGTCACAATCGACATTGCCGCACAACACACTTCGACAATGGACGTCGCGTTTCGGGGTAGCGCCGTCGCCGTCGGAGCCGCCCTGATGAACGCCAGAATCGCCGCGGCCGCTCACCACGTGCTGGGACAGGTCAGCCTCGCGCACGATGCCGACGGATCGCCGTTGCGCGCCACCCTGGAATTGAGCGACGGCACCGATCCCGGCCTCGCCGACCTTTATCAACCGATGCTCGAACGCGAAACCAACCGCCACCACGGAAGTGCCCGACCTATCGACACCGCCACCATCGAGACGCTAGACAACGCCGCACAGGGGGAAGGCGCGCGGCTACACCTTGTCACTGAGAGAGACGGCATCTCCCGTGCGGCAACAATTCTGGCTGCGTCCGACCGCATCCGCTACCTGACACCGCACCTGCACCAAGAGATGGTCTCCGAGCTGCGCTGGCCCGGCGATCCCGAACCTGACACCGGCATCGATGTGCGCAGCCTCGAACTCGGTGACGGCGACCTGGCGATGCTCGACATCTTGCGCCGCACCGACGTCATGTCCCGTCTCGCCCAATGGAACGCCGGGAGCGCGCTCGGCGAAGACACCTACGACCGGATATCGGCAAGTTCCGCACTGGCAGTGATCACCGTGCCCGGACGCGATCTTTGCGACTACGCACGGGGCGGAGCGGCCGTCGAGCTGGTCTGGATCGTCGCCCAGCGGCACGGGCTCTCGGTCCAGCCGGTCTCGCCTGTCTTCCTGTACGCCCGCGACCGGACCGAATTCGACGAGCTGTCACCGCAATTCGCCCAGGAGCTCACCCAATTGCAACACGACTTCCACGAATTGGCCGGCATACCGCCCGAGCGATCCGCGGTGCTGATACTCAGATTCACCGCGGGGCCGGCGGCATCGGTACCCAGCCGCCGCAGTTTCGACCGGACCCGGGTACTCAGTTGAGCGCTTCGTTGGTGAGGTCCCCAGGGATTCGGGGTCCGTTTCCCGCCCGGATTTGTGACGTGGAACGCGAAACCAACGCCACACACCGGATGCAGCTACGGTAGGGGCAATGTCGGGCACGTTGGACTATCTCGTCACCGGTGCGGCCGCAGAGTTAATGGCAGCCACCGCGGCTGACTCCGCCGCGATCAGTCAGCGGGTGCTCCGCAACCTGGTGCACGAATTGGGCGTGGACTTCAGCTTTCTGCGCCACAACGATCACACGATCCACGCCACGGTGCTCGTCGCGGAATGGCCGGCACGCAACGCCGATCCCGACCCGATCGGTGTTGTCTATTTCGCCGACGCCGACTCGGTGTTCGCGCAGGCCGAACATCTCAAGGCGCCGCAAGTCGTGCGCCCCGCGCCGGCCAACGCCGACTACCAACGCAATATCGACGAAGGCACCGGTTGGGGCACTGTCACCCTGGCCGCCGTGCCACTGCTGTCTGGCGACGTGACAACCGGGACGCTCGCCTTCGGCAAGGTCGGAGACCGGGAATGGCTACCCGACGAACTCAACGCGCTGCAAGCGATCGCCGCGCTGTTCGCACAGTTGCAGGCCCGTGTCGTCGCCGAGGAGCAAATCCACTACCTGGCCGAGCACGACGAACTCACGGGGTTGCTGAACCGCAGGGCGCTCATCGCGTACCTCGACGAGCGCCTGGCCGAAGGGCAGCCGGGCCCGGTCTCGGTGGTATTCCTCGCCCTGGATCGCTTCAAGGTCATCAATGATCGGCTCGGCCAAAACGCCGGCGATCGATTCATCGAGGCCTTCGCAGCGCTACTCCGTGAGGCGACCGAGGGCATTCCCTCCGTTATCGCCCGCTTTGGCGGTGATGAGTTTGTCTTTGTACCGGCCGCAGCCATGGACGTCCCGGCCGCCGAACCGTTTGCTCAGAAGCTGCACGGCCGAGTTCATAGGCAGATTGCGATCGATGGTGAGATGCTCAGTCGCACCGTGAGTCTCGGCATCGCTACCGGCCTACCCGGGCGGGACAGCACCTCGGACCTGTTGCGCCGCGTCGACCAGGCCACCCGGTCGGCCAAGGGTTCCGGCGGCAACAAGGTCGCAACTTTCAGTCCGCAGATGTCGACAACGGACATGATCCGCAACGACATCGAACTGGCCCTGGAGGGGATGATTGACAGTGGTGGTGGCGCCCTGGTGCTCCATTACCTCCCGGAGTTCGACATGCGGACCGGCGACATCCTTGGTGCCGAGGCCCTGATCCGTTGGCAACATCCGACTCTCGGCTTGTTAATGCCCGATTCGTTCATCCAGGTCGTGGAATCGATCAACTTGGGCGCCAAACTCGGCCGTCTCGTGATGCGTTCGGCGTGTGCGCAATTCGGGCTTTGGCAATCACGCGGCGTCGGACAGGGCGCGGTGCTACGGGTCAATGTATCGCCGGTACAACTTGTCACAGACGGTATCGTTGGTACGGTCGCGGCCACGCTTGACGAGTTTGGTCTCGATCCCAGTACCGTCTGTCTGGAGATCACCGAAAGCGTTGTCGTCCAAGATATCGACGCCACACGCAAAACGCTGTTCGGGTTGAAGGACATCGGAGTACAGATCGCCATCGACGACTTCGGCACCGGCTACAGTGTGCTCACGTATTTGAAATCCCTTCCCGTCGACTCACTCAAGATCGACCAAGGTTTCGTACGCACTGTGGATACCAACCCGGGTGACTTGGCCATCGTGCGCTCTACCATGGCCCTGGCCGACGCCTTCGGACTCGACGTCATCGCCGAAGGAGTCGAAACCGTGGCTGCGGCCAAGACGCTGCTGAGCCTGGGTTGCCATCGCGCACAAGGGTTTCTGCTCTCCCGCCCGCTAGACGGCACGGCAATGGAGTCCCTCCTCGCCCAACGGGTCATACCGATAAACTTCACCGACGCGGGGCCTCCGGGAGACGAGAACACAATCTAGATCCGCGCCAAAGCGGAACCTCGTCACCGATCGGTGCTCAGGCGCGCCGCTGGAACAAGTAGTAATGCGTCGGGGTTTTTTCGTCGAGCTGCCGCTCGTCACCCGTGGACAACAACGCCCAGCTCGGCGTGAACCGTCTTTCAATCTCGGCGTGGTCGATACCTGGGACACCGAACCGCCCGCCGGGCGGGAACGCGACGATGTACAACCGCGCGTCGGGTGCTGCGACGGCCGTGATCTCCCGGACGTAGGCCTCGCGATCGCCGCCACTCATGTTATGGATGCACCCGTTGTCGACGATCAACTGGAAGCCCGTCCCGATCGCGGAGTCGCTCAGGTGCGTGACATCGGCACGGGCAAAATCGACCGCGACATCGGCTTTGCGGGCTTTGGCCCGCGCCTTTTCGAGCGGCTTTTCAACGTAGTCGACCCCGGTGACGTTCCAGCCGTGCTGGGCGAGGTAGATCGCGCAATCCCCAGTGCCGCATCCCACGTCGAGGGCGGACCCGGCAGGCAGCGCCACGGTGTCACCCGTTCCCTCGACCAGATCCCGCAGGCCCTGCCCGATCGGGTGACCTTCCCACGGCGTGAAGCCGACCCGATAGAAGAACCGAAATCGCGCGTGTCGAGAAGCCATAGCCGCAATGATGGCATTCGTCGCGACCTACCCGTCCGAGACCCCGCCTACGGCACCCACCGGCCTCGGCGCGTCGCGCGGGTGTGGAGCCACGGAAAGGTCAGCGACGCAGTCGAACCTTGGCTTTGATCGGAGCGGCCGCGACCATGGTGAACGGCACAGCCAGCGGGAAGTCTCCCGACAGGGAATCGATTTCGACGCGACGAACGATGGTTGCCAAGGCCAGAGTGGCTTCCAGCATTGCGAAGTGGTCCCCGATGCAAGAGCGAGGCCCGCCCCCGAACGGAAGGTACTGCCAACGGTCACGACCGTCGGCGTGTCGGGGACTGAATCGGTCCGGATCGAACCGCAGCGCTTCATCCCACAAGGCCGGATCGGTCTGTACCGCCATCCGTCCGAATGCCAGCATGGTGCCGGCTTTGACGCGATAGCCCGCGACTTCGATATCGCGGGACGCCATCCGGGTTCCGGTCGGCCCCGGCGGACACAATCGCAGCGCCTCCTGGAGCACCTGGACCGTAAAGCCCAGCCGCGCAACGTCGTCGGGAGTGAGCTGGCGGTCGCCGATCGCGGCGGCTTCGGCCGCGACACGTTCCTGCAACTCCGGATGACGACCCAAGGCCCACAGCGCGTAGGTCAGGGTCGTCGCCGTCGTGTCATGGCCCGCGAACAGAAAGATGATCATCTCATCACGGATATCGTTGTCTGACAGCGCTTTCCCGGTTTCCGGGTCGGTGGCTTCGATGAGCGCGTGCACCAGCGGGGCCTCCCTGTCGCGATCGGCACGACACGCTTGCAGAATTTCGTCAGCCAGCTCCCGAATTGCCCCGGCCGCGGCGCGGGCGCGCCGCCGGGCCGGCGTCGGCATCCACCCGGGTGCGCGCAACGGGCGCAGCGCACGCCTTACCGCGTAACTCGTCGCCACGCGCAGCGGCTCGGCGATCGCGTCGGAGCGCGCATCGAGGTCCAAACCCAACACCGAGCGCCCCAACGCCCGCAGTGTCAGCGTGCGGCACTGGGCATCCAGGTCGATCTCGGTATCCTCGCGCCACCTGGCACAGACGATCTCCGCGGCCTCGGCCATGTGCCCACCGAACTGACGGACACGCTGGCGGGTGAACACTGGTTGCAGGGTGCGTCGGCGCGGAAGCCATTCGGAGTGCGGCAAAACGAACAGGTTACCGCCCAGCAGTCGGCGGAGCTCGGTGACCACCGTGCTGGTCTTATCGACCGAACCGTCTCTGACGGTGACGATGTCGCGGATGCCTTGCGGGGATGTCGCCAATACGATCGGCGGGATCAGCCACCTAGGCCCTAAGGTCACCCGGGTGACAGGACCACCCGCGTCGCGCAGCTTGTTCGTGCCGGTATGAAATTCCCTGATGGCCTTAAGTCGTTGGCGATACGGAAGAGGGTTTTTCGGGGCCAACGGCAACGTGGCGACGTCATGCGTGGGCTCAGCGATGGACACGACTCGACCCTAGAGCACTTTCCGGTCAACCGGGACTGCATCGTCAACACGTGATTTCTTCCAATGCCGAAAAGCGGCTGAGGATTTCGGCGTTCTCGGCGCACATCAGCTTGAATTGTCCCGGCTCGGCATGGGTCGAAAGGGTGCGACGATCCCACCACATCACTTTGGTTCGGTAGTTTTCATTCGGATAGGCGGCGGCCGGAACGCGTGAGGCCACGACGCCTCCGGAGGATTGCCACTGCTCCAGCACATGGGCCGCCGCGGTGGCCATCACAAATTGAGCACCCAACAGCGTCATCGTCGGCAGCGCCGTGCGGGCCAATACCCGGGAAAGCGACTGATTGCCATATTCGCGGGAATTGGCCCAGGCGCTTTTCACCTCCACGACGCCAAACGGAAGCCGATTGGCGATCATATGACGCAACAGGGAAAGCCCCGGACTGTCTTTCCACTCCACCAGAGCGTGAGAGTCCTCCGGCGAGCGCAACGGCCCCACGACCCGCGTGCCGCCGACCACACGCCCCTGCGGGTCGAGCGCGGCGAAGAACAGCGCCGTGTCCGCACCGTCCGCAATGGCGTCCACGTCGAGCACCCAATCCAAGCCGTGGCGGCGATAGCTGTGCAGCGCTCCTTCCAGGTATTCATTCCACAGAGCGGGCTCCGCCCTCGGCGTGGACGCGACGACCCAACATCCCGTCGCGTGGTCGCGCCAACCGGACGCAATGTCCGACCGCGGGGCATCAAACACTCTTGCTTCGAGCTGAGCCGCTTCCATGGGTTTGCCTCCACCTATTAACCGTGCGATCCGAACTATTTTCTGAACGCGTCTTGAATCGTTTCTCAATTCGACTCGCGACAAATAACCAAGGAGATTGTGGCATAACTGGCTAATGGCGGCCGCGCAGCGCGGGCGGAAATTTTTGGCGCGCGCTTGTTCAGCGGCGCATGGGATTTGGCGAATACGTCAGCTACCGTTCAGTAACCCACGACCGCGCCGATTTATGGTTAACGCCGGTCGGGGCTAGAGCACGGGAAATGCGACGCACAGCGACGAATCCGCCGCAATCCCGGTACGAAGATATTGGCCCCACCGACCTGACAACGGATGTTTCCTTTTTCGACCGCGGCGCGCAGTACCGTGGCGGCATGCCCGAGGAACCCACCGCCGACGCCGGATACGACGACGCCGGTGTGCCGACATTCGAGTCCGTGCGCGACAAGGTCGAGGCCCGCTACGCGACGGCGCAGGGCTCGGCCGAACTCGATGCCGAGTCACCCGAGGGACGGTCGGCCGAAGCCGAGTACGACGAACGCCGGCGCGCCGCGGCAGATCGGCTGACCCAGATCCGCAAATCGATGCGGCCCGAGCGGGATTGAGTCAGGCGGTGGCTTTGCGGCGCCGGGGCGTCCGGCGCGCGGGAGCGCTGGCCGGTGGCGCGCTGCGCCCGATGACCTCGGCGAGGAACTTGCCGGTGTAGCTCTCCGGCACCGCTGCGACGTCCTCCGGAGTGCCTTCCGCGACAACGGTTCCGCCCTCGGCACCCCCTTCCGGCCCCATGTCGACGATCCAGTCCGAGGTCTTGATGACGTCGAGGTTGTGTTCGATGACGATGACCGTATTACCTTTGTCGACAAGGCCGTTGATGACCTTGAGCAGCTTGCGGATGTCGTCGAAATGTAGACCTGTGGTCGGCTCGTCGAGGATGTAGACGGTGCGTCCGGTGGAGCGCTTCTGCAGTTCGGCGGCCAGTTTGACGCGCTGCGCCTCGCCGCCGGACAGCGTCGGCGCCGGCTGCCCGAGTCGCACGTAGCCCAGCCCGACGTCGACCAGGGTGCGCAGGTAGCGGTGGATGCCGGTGATCGGCTCGAAGAACTCCGCCGCCTCCTCGATGGACATGTCCAGCACCTCCGAGATGGTCTTGCCCTTGTAGTGCACCTCGAGGGTTTCCCGGTTGTAGCGCGCGCCCTGACACACCTCACACGGCACATACACGTCGGGCAAAAAGTTCATTTCGATCTTGATGGTGCCGTCACCGGTGCACGCTTCGCAGCGGCCGCCCTTGACGTTGAACGAGAACCGCCCCGGTTGGTAGCCACGGACTTTGGCCTCGGTGGTGGCGGCGAACAGGGTGCGGATCTTGTCGAACACCCCGGTGTAGGTGGCCGGGTTCGACCGCGGCGTGCGGCCGATCGGCGACTGATCCACCCGCACCAGCTTGTCCAGGTGGTCCAGCCCGGTGACCCGGGTATGACGGCCCGGGACCTGCCGCGCGCCGTTGAGCCGGTTGGCCAGCACGGCCGCGAGAATGTCGTTGACCAGAGTGGACTTTCCGGAACCGGACACGCCGGTCACTGACGTGAGCACGCCGAGCGGGAAGGACACATCGATGCCGCGCAGGTTGTGCTCGCGGGCACCGACGACGGTGAGCTGACGGCGCCGGTCGACGGGCCGCCGGATCGCGGGCATCTCGATGCTTTCCTTGCCCGACAGGTAGGCGCCGGTGATCGACTCCTTGTTGGCCAGCAGGTCGCGATAGGTGCCGCTGTGCACGATCTGGCCACCGTGCTCGCCGGCCCGCGGGCCGATGTCCACGATCCAATCGGCGTGCGCGATGGTGTCCTCGTCGTGCTCGACGACGATCAACGTGTTGCCCAAACCCCTTAGGCGAGTGAGGGTTTCGATGAGGCGACGGTTGTCGCGCTGATGCAGCCCGATGGACGGCTCGTCGAGCACGTAGAGCACGCCCACCAGGCCGGAGCCGATCTGGGTGGCCAGCCGGATGCGTTGCGCCTCACCGCCGGACAGTGTGGCCGCGGCGCGGGACAGCGACAGATATTCCAGCCCGACGTCGAGCAAAAAGCCCAGCCGCGACTGGATTTCCTTGAGCACCTGCCCGGCGATCGCCTGCTCGCGCGGGCCCAGCGTGAGGGTGTTGAGGAAGTCGGCGCAGTCGGAGATCGACAGCTCACAGACCTCGGCGATGGACTTCTTGCCGCGATTGCCCGCGCTCAGCGACACCGCCAGGATCTCCGGCTTGAGCCGGGTGCCCTCGCATACCGGGCACGGGATGTCGCGCATGAAGCCCTCGTAGCGCTCCTTCATCTGCTCGGATTCGGTCTGTTCCATCTTGCGCTGCAAAAACGCCAGCACGCCCTCGAAATCGGCGTAGTAGGACCGAGTCCGGCCGTAGCGGTTGCGGTAGCGCACGTGCACCTGGTGGTCGGATCCCTCGAGGATCGCCTTGCGGGCCTTGGCCGGCAGCTTGCGCCACGGGGTGTCGACGTCGAAGCCAAGCTCGTCACCGAGCCCGGCCATCATCCGGGTGAAGTACTCCGCGGTGTGGCCCGCCGACCACGGCGCCACCGCGCCCTCGGCCAGGGTGCGCTCGGGGTCGGGCACCACCAGGTCGGGGTCGACCTCCTTGCGGATGCCCAGACCGCTGCACTCGGGGCACGCGCCGTACGGCGAGTTGAACGAGAACGAGCGGGGCTCGAGGTCGTCGACGGCCAGCGCGTGCCCGTTCGGGCAGGCCAGCTTCTCGGAAAACCGCTGCTCGCGGTTGTGCGCGTCGTGCTCGTGGTCGACGAACTCCAGCACGACGATGCCGTCGGCCAGGTTCAGCGCGGTCTCCACCGAGTCCGTGAGCCGCTGCTTGGCGCTGGCCTTCACGGTGAGGCGGTCCACCACCACCTCGATGTCGTGCTTCTCCTGCTTCTTCAGCTTCGGCGGATCGGTCAACGGGTGCACGACGCCGTCGACCCGGACCCGGCTGTAGCCCTGCGCGTTCAGCTTCTCGAAGAGGTCGGCGAACTCGCCCTTGCGGGTGCGTACCACCGGCGCAAGCACCTGGAACCGGGTGCCCTCCGGCATCGCCAGCACCTGGTCGACGATTTGCTGGGGTGTTTGGCGGGCGATGCGCTCGCCACACACCGGGCAGTGCGGGGTGCCGGCGCGGGCATAGAGCAGGCGCAGGTAGTCGTAGACCTCGGTGATGGTGCCGACCGTCGATCGTGGGTTGCGGTTGGTGGATTTCTGGTCGATGGACACCGCCGGGGACAGGCCCTCGATGAAGTCCACGTCCGGCTTGTCCATCTGCCCGAGGAACTGGCGCGCGTAGGCCGACAGCGACTCCACGTAGCGCCGCTGCCCCTCGGCGAAAATCGTGTCGAAGGCCAACGACGATTTGCCCGAACCCGAAAGCCCGGTGAAGACGATCAGCGCGTCACGGGGCAGGTCGAGGTCGACGCCGCGCAGGTTGTGCTCGCGGGCGCCCTTGATGATCAGACGGTCAGCCAACGCTGCCCCTCTCAGGAACTATCTGCTACTTCTCCATCGCCACAATGCCGATCCCGGATCGGAGTTGCGCACGGCGCATTCCATGCTATGTGCCCATACCGACAAGCAGCGTGTGACCAGTAACGTGGCCGCTATGACTGCCCAGGACGGCCCCACTGACAAGCTTGTCGACAACTACACGGGACACGTCGACCCTGGTACCGCGGCCCGCCGGACCCTACCCGGCGCCACGATCATAAAGGCGTCGGTGGGCCCCATGGACAACAATGCGTATCTGGTCACGTGTTCCGCCACGGGCGAAACACTGCTCATCGACGCCGCCAACGATGCCGACGACCTGATCGGGCTGATCCGGCAAAACGCACCGAAGGTGTCACTGATCGTGACCAGCCATCAGCACTTCGATCACTGGCAGGCGCTGGACGCGGTGGCCAAGGCGACCGGCGCGCCGACCGCCGCCAACGAAATCGACGCCGAGGCGCTGCCGGTCACACCGGACCGTTTGCTGGCGGGCGGTGACACCGTGCAAATCGGCGAGCTGAACTTCGACGTCATCCACCTGCGGGGGCACACCCCCGGATCGATCGCGCTGGCCTTGGACGGACCCGCGACCGGCGGGGTCACTCAGTTGTTCACCGGCGACTGCCTGTTCCCGGGCGGCGTCGGCAAGACGTGGCAGCCCGGCGATTTCGACCAGCTGCTCGACGACGTCACCACCCGGGTGTTCGACGTGTATGACGACTCGACGGTCATCTACCCCGGCCATGGCGACGACACGGTGCTGGGTGCCGAACGCCCCCACCTGAGCGAGTGGCGCTCGCGGGGCTGGTAGCGGCGGGTTACGTCGTGGTGTGCACGATCAGAACGTCGGTCTTGGCCCGGCGCGAGACGTTGGCCGGCACCGATCCCAGCAGCCGGCCGGCGATGGTGCTCAGACCGACGTTGCCGACCACGAGCAGGTCGGCCTGCTCTTCCTCGGCGAGGTGCACCAGCGCATCGACCGGCGCCCCGACGATCGGGCGCTCGTCGATGTTCTGCGCACCGGCCGCCTGCGCGCGGTCCTTGGCGTCGCGCAGAATGGCGTAAATCGGCGCGGTGCCCGAAACTTTGTAGCTTTCGTCCCGCAGGGCGTCGGCGGCCCGGGCGTCCTCATGTTGGGGCAAGTACGCCGAGGCCACGATCAGCTTGGCGTCCGGCCCGGCGATCTGCGCCGCCTTCTCCACCGCACGCATCGACGAGTCCGAGCCATCGGTTCCCACCACCACAGTCCGATAGGCGCCCATTTACCCTCCCAGTTTCGGTTGGTCAGCCAACCCAAGACAGTATCGCGTTTGCTCGATACAGAGGAGATAGATGCGCGACACAGTGTGGCGCGGCGCACGCGCAATTTGCGGCTTCTTTGTGGGCCAACGGACAATATCGTAAATGGCGGAACAATCGAATGCCCGGGGCGGCAACGGAAAGCATTGCATTGCGCCGCTTTTCGTGAACATCGATGCGACCTGCAAATGCGGCGGGCACTGCTTGTGACCGGTTCGACCGACCGAGCCCTACAGTAACAACCATCATGTCTAATTCCGCGCTCGAGCCCACCCTCGAGCCGATTTTCGAGCCGCGCGCCGGGGATGTTGTCAACAAGCCCGGCGCAGCACACCCCTCCGGCAGGTTGCTCGACCCGTGGGCGATCGCCCTGTTCGCCGCCGTCGTCAGCGCCGCCTGGGCCTGCCGACCTTCGCTGTGGTTCGACGAGGGGGCCACCATCTCGGCCGCGGCGAGCCGGACCCTGCCCGAACTCTGGCGGTTGCTGGGCCACATCGACGCGGTCCACGGGGCGTATTACCTGGTGATGCACGGTTGGTTCGCCCTGTTTCCGCCCACCGAGTTCTTCTCGCGGCTTCCCAGCGCCTTGGCGGTGGGCGCCGCGGCCGCCGGGGTCACGGTGTTCGCCAGGCAGTTCGCGACGCGGCCGACGGCCGTGTGCGCGGGCGTCGTCTTCGCCATCCTGCCCCGCACGACATGGGCCGGCATGGAGGCGCGGTCGTACGGCTTCGTGGCGGCCGCGTCCGTGTGGCTGACGGTCTTGTTCGTGGCCGCCGTCCGGCGCAACCGGCCCCGCTGGTGGGTTGGGTACGCGCTGGGACTGATGTTGTCGATCCTGCTCAACGTCAACCTCGTCCTGCAGGTGCCGGTGTACGGCGCGATCCTGCCCCTGCTGCTGCCCGCGGGGTCCCGCCGATCCCCCGTCCTGTGCTGGGCCGCCAGCTCGGCCGTCGCGGTCGGGGCGATGGTCCCGTTCGCGCTGTTTGCCCATGGCCAGGTGTGGCAGGTCGGCTGGATCTACCCGGTGAGCTGGCATTACGCGTTCGACATCATCCTGCGGCAGTATTTCGACCACAGCGTCGCCTTCGCCGTGCTGAGTGCCGTCGTGATCGTCGCGGCGGCGGCCGCCCGGCTGGCCGGCGCGCCGGCCCCGGCCGGCGACCCGCGCCGATTGTTGATCCTCTGCGCGGCGTGGATGGTCATCCCGACCGCGCTCGTCGTCATCTATTCGGCCGTCAGCGAACCGATCTACTACCCGCGCTACCTGATCTTCACCGCTCCCGCGATGGCCATCGTCCTGGCCGTCTGCATCGTCACGCTGGCCCGCCGGCCCTGGGCCGTCGTCGCCGGGGTGCTGCTGTTCGTCATTGCCGCGGTGCCGAATTACCTGTTCGTCCAGCGCTGGCCGTACGCCAAGGAGGGCTGGGACTACAGCCAGGTCGCCGACCTGATCGGCTCGCACGCCGCCCCCGGCGATTGTCTGATGGTGGACAACACCGTGCCGTGGCGGCCCGGGCCGATCCGGGCCCTGCTGGCCACCCGGCCGGCCGCCTTCCGGTCGCTGATCGACGTCGAGCGCGGCGTGTACGGCCCGACGGTCGGTTCACTGTGGGACGGCCACGTCGCCGTGTGGCTGACCACGGCCAAAATCAACAAATGTTCCACAATTTGGACCATTACCAATAAAGACGCCTCTCTGCCCGATCACCAATCGGGACAATCGCTGCCGCCAGGAAGCGCATTCGGGCGCGCCCCGGCATACCGATTCCCGGGCTATCTCGGGTTCCACATTGTCGAGCGTTGGCAGTTCCATTACTCGCAGGTGGTCAAGTCCAGGCGGTAATCGCCGTCGGCTCAGCCCACGTTGGCAACCGCCCGCGCCTGGCGCGTGGCGCGGGTCGCAGCGTAGGACACCGCCACACCCGCGGCACTGAATGCGGTGAAGACCGTGAACAGCAGATGCGCGGCCATCGCCTCGCCGCCCGTGGCGGTGTTGACGACGACCCCGGCCAGTCCGGCGCCGATCGCCGCGGAGGTCAGCTGCACGGTGTTGATCGCCGCCGAGGCGGCACCGCCCTCGGCCGGGTCGTTGACGCAGGCCATCGCGCGTGCCGACAGGTGCGGCCAGGCCATCCCGATCCCGATGCCGGCAACCAGCAGGGCGACCGCCCACAGCGCGGCGGTCCAGGCGGATTCGTCGCCGTGCCGGGCGACGGCCCCCAGCGCCAGGCCGGACGCGGCGACCAGCGGGGCCACCATCACCACCCGCCCCATCGTTCGCGGGTTTTCCAGCGAGGCGCTGACAATTTCGCTGACCGTCCACCCGAGGGCGAGCGCCGCGCCCAGGAAGCCGGCGGCGATCGGCGTCAAGTGGGCCAACCGCTGCCCGAACAGCGGCACATAGGTGTTCACCATCGCGGCCCCCATCAGGACGCCCATGGTGAGGTAGATCCACTTCAACGGCCCGGGCGAGAACACGCTGGGCGGCAGGATGGCCGCGTGCATGCGCCAGTCGACGATCACGAACAGGCCGACCAGGAGGATGCCGGCCGTGAGCAGCCCGTACGTCGCGATGGTGTTGCGTGGAATCTGCGCGACGCTGACGGCCAAAGCGGCCACACCGATGATCAGCAGCGACCACACGGGCACCTTCATCCGCGGGATTCCGTTCGTCGGGTCGACGCGGGCCAGTGCCACCGGCACTAACAAGGCCATCAAGACGGTCAGAACGGCCATCGCGACGAATGCCCACCGCCAGATCCCGAACTGGGCGAACAGGCCGCCTGTCGTGGGTCCGACCACCGTCGCGACTCCCCACATCGCCGACACCAGCGCCGAGCCCCGCGTCCACAGCCAGCGGGGCAGCGCGGAGTTGATCACCGCGTAGCCCAGCCCGGCCAGCAAGCCCCCGGCCACCCCCTGCATCGCCCGTCCAGCAATCAGAACGTGCATGGTGGGCGCGGCAGCGCAAACCAGGCTGGCGATGCCGAACACGGCGAGTCCCAACAGATACGACGACCGCGCCCCGACGCGCAGCAGCATCGGATTGACCATCGTCGCCGCGACCACCGAGCCGACCAGGTACAGCGTCGTCACCCACGCGTAGAGCCGGCTTCCGCCGATCTCGGCGATGGTGTTGGGCAACAAGCTGGTGGTCAGGAACTCGTTGGTGGCGTAAAGCGCTACCCCTCCGGCCAACAGGATTGACGTCCTCAGATACCGCGCGCCCAGCAGCTCTCGCCAGCCGCCGGTGATAGTCGCCGCGTCGGTCACCCCTCTACCGTATGGGGTGTGGCGGGGTTACCGGCCGGAGATCGGTTGCCAGCAAACTCATTTCAGGCCGGCGGCGTCCATCCCGCGCAGCTCCTTCTTGAGGTCGGCGATCTCGTCCCGGAACCGCGCGGCCAGCTCGAACTGCAAGTCCCGGGCCGCGGCCATCATCTGCGCGGTGAGGTCCTTGATCAGGTCGGCCAGTTCGGCGCGGGGCATGCTGGTCGTGTCGCGGCCCTCGAAGACCCCGGCGCTGACCGCGCGGCCGGGCTCGCCCTGCGCGCGCCGACCGCGGGACGCGTTGCGCCCTGACCCGCCGATCTCCACCGTTTCGCTGTCGTCCGCCTCGCGATAGACCTGGTCGAGGATGTCGGCGATCTTCTTGCGCAGCGGTTGCGGGTCGATCCCGTGCTCCTCGTTGTAGGCGACCTGCTTCGCCCGGCGCCGTTCGGTCTCGTCGATGGCTTCCTTCATCGAATCGGTGATCGTGTCGGCGTACATGTGCACTTCGCCGGAGACGTTGCGGGCCGCGCGGCCGATGGTTTGGATCAGGCTGCGCGAGGACCGCAGGAAACCCTCTTTGTCGGCGTCCAGGATGGCGACGAGCGACACCTCGGGCAGGTCCAGACCCTCGCGCAGCAGGTTGATGCCGACCAGCACGTCGTACTCGCCGAGCCGCAGCTGGCGCAGCAATTCCACCCGGCGCAGCGTGTCGACCTCCGAGTGCAGATAGCGGACCCGGATGCCCATCTCGAGCAGGTAGTCGGTGAGGTCCTCGGCCATCTTCTTGGTGAGCGTGGTGACCAGCACCCGCTGGTCGGCGTCGGTGCGCTTGCGGATCTCGCCGATCAGGTCGTCGATCTGCCCCTTGGTCGGTTTGACCACCACCTTCGGGTCCACCAGGCCCGTGGGCCGGATGACCTGCTCGACGAACTCGCCGCCGGACTGGCTGAGCTCGTAGGGGCCCGGGGTGGCCGACAGATACACCGTCTGCCCGATGCGGTCGGCGAACTCCTCCCACGTCAGTGGGCGGTTATCGCACGCCGACGGCAACCGGAACCCGTACTCGACCAGGTTGCGTTTGCGCGACATGTCGCCCTCGTACATGCCGCCGATCTGTGGCACGGTGACGTGCGACTCGTCGATGACCATCAGGAAGTCTTCCGGGAAGTAGTCGAGCAGCGTCGCGGGCGGCGAGCCCGCCCCCCGGGCGTCGATGTGGCGCGAGTAGTTCTCGATGCCCGAGCAGAACCCGACCTGGCGCATCATCTCGATGTCGTAGTTGGTGCGCATCCGCAGGCGTTGCGCCTCGAGGAGCTTGCCCTGGCCCTCCAGCTCGGCCAGCCGGGCGGCCAGCTCCTCTTCGATCGTCGAGATGGCGTGGGCCATCCGCTCGGGGCCGACGACGTAGTGGGTGGCCGGGAAGATGCGCAGCGAGTCGACCTGGCGGATCACGTCGCCGGTCAGCGGGTGCAGGTAGTACAGCGCCTCGATCTCGTCGCCGAAGAACTCGATGCGCACCGCCAGCTCTTCATAGGACGGGATGATCTCCACGGTGTCGCCGCGCACCCGGAACGAGCCGCGGGTGAAAGACAGGTCGTTGCGGGTGTACTGGACGTCGACCAGCAGCCGCAGCAGCCCGTCCCGGGGCACCTCGTTGCCGACCCGCAGCTCCACCGAGCGGTCCAGGTAGGACTGCGGTGTGCCCAGGCCGTAGATGCAGGACACCGACGCCACCACGACCACGTCGCGCCGCGACAGCAGCGACGATGTCGCGGAGTGCCGCAGCCGCTCGACGTCGTCGTTGATCGAGCTGTCCTTTTCGATGTAGGTGTCGGTCTGCGCGATGTACGCCTCGGGCTGGTAGTAGTCGTAGTACGACACGAAGTACTCAACGGCGTTGTGCGGCAACATCTCCCGCAACTCGTTGGCCAGCTGGGCGGCCAGCGTCTTGTTGGGCGCCATCACCAGGGTGGGCCGCTGCAGCCGCTCGATGAGCCAGGCGGTGGTAGCCGACTTCCCGGTGCCGGTGGCGCCGAGCAGCACCACGTCGCGCTCCCCCGCGTTGATCCGGCGCTCCAGCTCGTCGATGGCCGCCGGCTGGTCACCGGCGGGATCGTGCGGGCTGACCACTTCGAAGCGGCCGCCGACGCGCACCAACCCCGCGACGGCCTCTTCGGCCGGGCGGTACTCCGAATGAGCAACTACCGGATGTTCGGTGGCGAACGCCATGGCACCAGGGTAGAACGAGCCACCGACAAGTGCGTCGGAGCTGGTCTGACCGCCGCGGGCGGATGCCTCGAACCACATCCGTCACCTGCGTATCAGGAGGGAAGGACAGCATGCTTCCCGAACGTGCTAGCGGGTGCGATAGCGGATTCGAAACTCACCTAACTGGTCCCGGAGGCCGGCCCCCCGGCAAAACTCGGGCTACCCCGCGGGACGCGTCCACGTCCGGGTGACCGGGTCGCACTGCAGCAGGTAGCCGTCGCTGGAGGTGCTCATGGCGAACACCGAGGTGCCCGGCCGGTCGCACGAGCTACCGGCCGCGTGCACTCCCATGGTGATGGGGGCCTTGGCCCAGCTGCTGCCTTCGCACACGATCTGCTCGTTGTTGGTCGGGTCGTAGGCGACCTTGCCGACGTCGGCGCACAAGCCGCCGAGTACGGGAGGCGCCGGCGCGGACGCGGTGGTCGAGGTGTTGATGACCTGGGTCGGGTCACCCAGCGTCACCGCGGCCGGCGCCGCGCCGGCCCGGGTGGCCACCACGGGCACCCGCACCACCGCCCCCTGCGCTCCGCACTCGTTGCTGAGCACGGTCTCGGTCTCGGTGCCGCGCAGCGTGCCGTCGGCCTGCGGCGCCAGTGACCAGGCGACGGTTTCCTGCTGGGTGGCCGGGCCGTGACCGTTCGGCTGAGTGCAGCCCACCCGCAGCTGCTCGGGCGCCCCCTGCCAATACCCGCCGACGTAGCGCAGGGTGTCGGCCTGGCCGCCGGTGCTGGCCAGCTTGTGGGTGGTCTCGTCCAGCTGGGTCCCGGCGGCCGCGCAGCCGTTCGTGGTGCAGGCCGAGCGGAACGCCCACCAGTCTGTGGTGGCCCCGCCGTGCCGGACGCCGATGCCGTTGGTGGTCCGCTTGGCCTGGTCGTAGTCCAGCCGGTAGGTCCCGTCCAGCGCCGGTCCCCCCGCGGCTGGCGCGGCGCTCGGGGCGGGCACGGACGGCTTGGACGCGAGCGCGGGGTTCGGCGGCGGCGTGGTGGGCTGAAACGAGTACAGGATCGACCAGGTCGCGGCGACGGCGACGAGCACGGCGCACACCAGCGCCGCGGCCCACCGGCTCGTCGACGAAAACCGGTGGTTCACAGCCGCAAGGGCGCCACCGGGCCCGCGCCGGCGGTGCAGCGTCAACGGGGCGGTGCGAGGCCGGGTTTCGGCCGACTGCTCGCCGACGGCCGTGGCGAACGCGCGGCACCGCGCGAACCTGTCCTCGGGCCGTTTGGCGAGCGCCTGGGAGAACACGTCGTCGAGACTCGCCAGATCCGGACGAAAATCGCTGAGCCGCGGCGGGGCCTCGTGCAGGTGCTGGCTGATCACCGCGATGGGGTTGGAATGCTGAAACGGCGGCGCGCCGGTGAGCAAATGGAAAGCCGTTGCGGCCAAAGCGTATTGGTCCGCACGACCGTCGATGGGAGCACCCGCGAGCTGCTCGGGCGCGGCGTAGGCCACGGTTCCCACCGCGACGTTGGTTTCGGTGATGCCGCTGACGTCGCCCAGGTGACGCGCGACACCGAAGTCCGCCAACAGGATTCGGCGCTCTCCGTCTTCAGGGTGGGTAAGCAGGATGTTGGCGGGCTTGACGTCGCGGTGCAGCAGGCCGCGGTCGTGCGCGTAGTCCAGGGCGCTCGCGACCGCTTGCACGATGGCACCCACCTCCTGGATCGGCATGCCCTCGGGGTGGCTTTCCTTGACCAACCGCGACGCGTCGGTGCCCTCGACATAATCCATCGAGATCCACAGATGCCCGTCGAAAGCGCCGCGGTCGTGGACGCCGACGATGTGGGGATGCCACAGCGTCGCCGCGAGATCGGCCTCCCGATTGAACCTTTCGCGGAACTCGGGATCGGCCGTCACCGCCTCGGCGAGGACTTTGATCACGTCGCGGCGTGGCAGCCGGGGATGCAACGCCAGGTAGACCTCGGCCATGCCACCGGCGCCCAGTTGGCGCAAGATCGTGTAGCCGGCGAATGGCGCGCCGTTTCCCACCGCGAAGCGCGGCGAAACGGACTCGCTGTGTGGTTGTGCCGCTTCGGGTTTCGCGTTCGGCGAAGAATTCACCGGTGGTATCCGGCGGAACAGCTGTCCGATCGGCATGGCGGGCAACGAGTGAACACCCGCGCGCAGCGCCTCACGGGCCTGGCGTGGGTTGCTCAGCAGTCGTCGCCCGGCGCCGATGCGCCGGGTCGGTCGCTTGTGCTCATCCATCAATCCCGTGGCCCCCTCCGTTCGAATAATGCCGCACGCCAGTAGGCGATTCGACTCAGGCGACTATGAAAGCGCTATGAATAGCCGAGTCGAAACAAAGGGAAGTCACAGCCGGATCCCATAGAGGCACGGCCCGCACGCACCGATACTTGAGTGGTGACTCGACCCGCCCCGCCTCTCCTGACCATTCGGCACGACGGGTCCCAACGATCTTTCGCGGCCGGACACGAAGTGGTCGTCGGACGTGACGCACAGGCCGACGTGCGGATCGCCGATCCGCGAATCTCGCGCGCGCACCTGATCCTGCGTTTCGATCAAGGACGCTGGCTGGCAATCGATAACGGCTCGCTCAACGGGACCTATCTCAACGGTTACCGGATGCCGG
The DNA here is from genome assembly GCF_976985695.1 of Mycobacterium sp. NTMscope_MAC_269. Classification (NCBI taxonomy): domain Bacteria; kingdom Bacillati; phylum Actinomycetota; class Actinomycetes; order Mycobacteriales; family Mycobacteriaceae; genus Mycobacterium; species Mycobacterium sp. NTMscope_MAC_269. Next base: position 1,370,427 of record NZ_OZ335668.1, on the reverse strand, counting down.
TCATCGATATCCACGACGGCCAGAGCATTCACGTCGGAAACCCGCGAGGCCCGCACCTGACCTTCGCGATCGGCCCCCGGATGGGCCAGGCCAGCCGGCCGTCCCCCACCCGGCCCAGCCACGATTCCGGGCCGCCGACCCTGGCGTGGTCCGCGCTGGGCGGGCAAACGAATCCGACGCGTCATCGGCCCCCTTCCGTTCGGGGTGGCGGTCCCCGCGGCCCGCGGTCGAAGCCCGCACCACGTCCGTCGCCGCCGCGCGGCGCGCGGCCGGAGGAGTTGACCGTCGTCGATCCGGGCTCACCCGCGAGGTTGCAGGCCGCGCCGGCAACGGAATTCACGGTGATCGACGCCAAAACGGCCGACGTGTCGAACCTGGCGACGCGTTTTGTGAGACTGCTCTCGCCACGGGCGTCGTCGGCCGCGGGCACGACCGGCGCCATGACGATCGGGCGCGCCCCCGAGAACGACATCGTCGTCCCCGACGTGTTGGCGTCGCGTCAGCACGCGACGTTGGTGCCCACGCCGCTGGGCACCGAAATCCGGGATAACAGCGTCAACGGCACGTTCGTCAACGGGACCCGGGTCGGGTCGGCGATCCTGTCCGAGGACGACGTCGTCACCATCGGCAACGTCGACCTGGTGTTCCGTGACGGCACGCTCACCAAGCGCAGCGAAGCTACGATGCGCGGCGGCGGCCTCGAAGTGCGCAACGTCAAGTACGTCGTCGACAACGGCAAACAACTGCTCGACGACATCTCGCTGATCGCGCGGCCCGGAACGCTGACCGCCGTGATCGGCGGGTCCGGAGCCGGAAAGAGCACCCTGGCCAGGCTCATCGCCGGCTACACCACACCGAGTTCGGGCTCAGTGACATTCGAGGGACACAACATTCACGGCGAGTATGCGTCCCTGCGCAGCAGGATCGGCATGGTGCCGCAAGACGACGTGGTGCATCGCCAGCTGACCGTCAACCAGGCGCTGGGCTATGCCGCCGAGCTGCGGCTGCCACCCGACACCGGCAAGGCGGACCGTGCCAGGGTCGTCGCTCAGGTGCTCGAGGAGCTCGACCTGACCAAACACGCCGACACTCGCGTCGACAAGCTGTCCGGCGGGCAGCGCAAACGCGCGTCGGTGGCGCTCGAACTGCTGACCGGCCCGTCGTTGTTGATCCTCGACGAGCCGACGTCGGGCCTGGACCCCGCGCTGGACCTGCAGGTCATGACGATGCTGCGCCAGCTGGCCGATGCCGGTCGTGTCGTACTGGTCGTGACGCACTCGCTGTCCTATTTGGACGTCTGCGACCAGGTACTACTGATGGCGCCCGGCGGCAAGACGGCCTACCGCGGCTCGCCCGAGCAGATCGGCGACGCGATGGGGACCACCAACTGGGCCAAGATCTTCACCCAGGTCGGTGCCGACCCGGAGGAAGCCAACCGCCGTTTTCTGGAACAGAGCAAGGGCCAGAAACGGCCTGCAAAGCCGTTGTCGGACATGGCCGATGAGCCCAGTGGGCTCGGTGAACCGGTGCACACCAGCGTGCGACGCCAGATATCGACCATCGCCCGGCGGCAGTTTCGCCTCGTCGTCGCCGACCGCGCCTACTTCGTCTTCCTGGCGCTGCTGCCTTTCATACTGGGTTCGCTGTCCTTGACCGTCCCGGGCAGCAACGGATTTCATGCGCCGGGACCGAATTCGGGAACGCCCGACGAGGCCGCACAGATCCTTGCCCTGCTCATGCCGGCCGCGGCATTCATGGGAACCGCCTTGACAATTCGCGACCTGGTCGGCGAACGCGCCATCTTCCAGCGGGAGCAGGCGGTCGGCTTGTCGACCACCGCCTACCTGCTCGCCAAGAGCGCGGTGTTCTGCGCCTTCGCCATTCTGCAGTCGGCGATCGTCACCGCGATCGTGGTGGCCGGCAAGGGCGCACCGACGCGCGGGGCAAACCTGTTCGGCCACTCCACGATCGGGGCCACCGTCGAACTGTTCGCCACCGTCGCCGCGACGTGCGTCGCCTCGGCCATCCTGGGCCTGGCCATCTCGTCGCTGGTGCGCTCCAGCGAGCAGATCATGCCACTGTTCGTGGTGACGGTGATGGCGCAGCTGGTGCTGTGCGGCGGCATGGTGCCCGTGACCGGCCGGCTCGGCCTGAACCAGCTGTCGTGGGCGATGCCGGCGCGCTGGGGCTACGCCGCCGCGTCGTCGACGACGGACCTGCGCCACCTGGTGCCCGATTCCCTGCTGCCCCAGGACCGGTTCTGGCAGCACACGCCGAAGACCTGGCTGCTCGACATGGGCATGCTGGCCGCGCTGTCGCTGTGGTATGCCGGATTTGTGCGGTGGAAGATCCGGTTGCGCCGGTAGGGTGAGTTCATTCAGGAGGAGAAGCGCCATTCATCCACCGAAACACGAGACCTTCGACCTAGTGGGCCGCACCAACACCGATCCCAAAGGGATCGTGCGGGCCGTGGACGAGTATGCGGTGCACCCGTGGGGTCTTTACGTGGCTCGCCCCACCCCCGGCCGCGCTCAGTTTCACTATCTCGAGTCGTGGCTGCTGCCGTCGTTGGGGCTGCGCGCCACAGTTTTTCACTTCAACGCCGGCCACGAACGCGACCATGACTACTACCTGGACGTGGGCGAATACACGCCGGGTCCCGAGGTGTGGCGCTCCGAGGATCATTACCTGGACATCGAGGTCCGCACCGGCGCCCACGCGGAACTGACCGACGTCGACGAGTTGCTCGATGCGGTCCGCCACGGCCTGCTGACTCCCGAGATCGCCGAGCTGGCGGTGCGACGCGCCGTGGCGGCCGTGGATGGATTGGCCCGCAACGGCTATGACCTGTCGCGGTGGCTGGCCGGTGGTGGCATGGAGCTGACGTGGCGCGCCCATTGAGGACGCCATCCGTACGCGCGGGCCTGCCCGCCGATTTTGACGTACCCGTCGTCGTGGCCCAGCACCGGCGTCCCACACCCGATGGTGATGATCCGCTGGTCGAAATTCTGTCCCGCGCGAACCGCTTGCCGATTCGAGTCGCCGAGGCCGGGGCTCCGGCCGACAAGCCGATTCCCGTGCCACCGCCGGCCTGCCCCAACTAGGCACCATGACGGACTTCGCTGCTTTGCCCGGTCGAGTGCGCGACGCACTGCACGACGAGGCGGTGCCCGACTGGCGCGCGCCCACTCTGGCCAGCCTCACCGAGGACCGGTTCTCCGATCCGCACTGGATCTTCGAGCGCAAGTTCGACGGCATGCGTTGCCTTGCATTCCGCAACGGTGACCGGGTACTGCTGTTGTCGCGAAATCGACAGCCGCTCAACGGAACCTATCCCGAGTTGGTGGATGCGCTCACCGCCCAGCCCGTCACCCGCTTCGTCCTGGACGGCGAGGTGGTGGCGTTCGAGGGCCGGCGGACCAGCTTTGCCCGGCTGCAGGCGCGGCTCGGCATCACCGACCCCGACGTGGCGCGGGCGTCGCCGGTGCGGGTCTTCTACTACGTTTTCGATCTGCTGCATCTCGACGGCAAATCCACCGTCGATGTACCGCTGCTGTGGCGAAAGAGATTGCTGCGCAACACGATCGAGTTCGCCGATCCGCTGCGCTACGCCCCGCACCGGGTCGGGGACGGGATGGCCGCCTACCGGGCCGCATGCGAGCGCGGCGACGAGGGCGTGATCGCGAAGCTGGCCGACTCCCCCTATGAGGGCCGTCGCTCGAACAAGTGGTTGAAGTTCAAATGCGTACGCGACCAGGAATTTGTGGTCGGCGGCTACACCAGCCCGAAGGGCACGCGCATCGAGTTAGGTGCGCTGCTGTTGGGGTACTACCAGGGCAATGAGTTGCGCTATGCGGGCAAGGTGGGCACCGGCTTCGACGGGGCCACGCTGCGCAGGCTGCACGAGCGGCTGGCGGCGAACGAGCAAGACGCGTCGCCCTTCAGCCGGGGATCGGTGCGCGAGGCCGGCGCGCGCTGGGTGCGCCCGGAGCTGGTGGTCCAGATCGGATTCACCGAGTGGACCCGCGACGGAAAGCTGCGCCACCCCCGCTATCTCGGCATCCGCACCGATACGGACCCGGCCGAGGTGGTGCGGGAGACCCGCTGACGACGACGGGTCGCGTCGATCGGTGAATCCACGTGCCTGAACTACCCGACGTCGAAGGGTTCCGGCGGCAATTGGCCGCCACCTTGCCGCGGCGGCGAATCAGGCACGTGCAGGTGCACGATCCAGGGATTCTGCGTAACACCACCGCAAAAACGCTCGCGCGCAAGCTGACCGGTCATCGCTTCGCCGGCCCGCGCCGGCACGGGAAGTGGCTGGTGCTCCCCACGGACGGCCCGGCGCTGCTGGTCCACAGCGGCATGACCGGCCGCCCCTACTATGCCGCCGACGGGGCCACCCACGACCCCTGCGAGCGGCTGCTGGTGGCGCTGGACAAGGGCGAACTGCGCTACGCCGACTTGCGCAAATTGCGCGGTGTGTGGCTGGCCGACGACGCCGACGACATCGCGCACATCACCGGGCCGCAGGGGCCCGACGCGTTGGGCCTCGGCCTGCGCGAGTTCCGCGCGGTGCTGGCCTCGCGGTCCGCCCGCTCGCGGCAGCTCAAACCCACGCTGATGGACCAGTCGGTGATCGCCGGCCTTGGCAATCTGCTGGTCGACGAAATCTGCTGGCGGGCGAAGATTCGGCCCACCGTGGCGGTGGCGGAACTGGGCGACGAGGAGGTGAAGGCCCTGCACACGGCGATGACGCGGGTGCTGCGCACCGCGGTGCCGCATGGCCGGGTTCCGGGCTTGCCGCGGTGGCTCACCAGGGTGCGTGACGAGCCCGACCCGCGCTGCCCGCGCTGTGGCGCGCGGCTCGAGCGTTCCCGGGTAGGCGGCCGGGCGACGCTGTGGTGTCCGCGCTGCCAGCCGTAGCGCAAACCAGCACAAACCATCTGGTCCGCAAATCACGCTGGTTGTAGTGTCACCGGCTATGAGCTGCAAATTCCGCACGCTGGTGCCGATCGCCGTGGTGGCGGTGATCGCCGCTAGCGCCCAGCTGAATCCGGCGACCGCGAAGGCGGACCTGCACAACATCACGTATCGGGCCAGGATCGACGGCGTCACGACGGGCAGCCAGGCCACGTTCGTGATCAACGGCGGCCAGACGAACACGGCCGGGCTCAGTTCGATGCCCGGCAACGCGTTCGAAGCCGACACGGTGTTGCCCGACCCGCAGCAGGCCGGCATGCGCATCGTGCTCCACTTCCCGTACTCGGCGAATGTGCACTGCGAGATCGACGTGGACGACAACGTTTTCGTGCAGGCCGACCAAATGGTCAGGCCGGTGGCCGGAAACGCCGATCCGGGCAACGGTGCGCTGCAGTGTGGGGCGCCGTTGCCCGGCTAGGGCTTCCAGCCCGTCGAGTCGGCCCACTCCCAGGCCCGCCGGTAGGCGTCGAGAAACCACGGCTCTTTGACGGCGACGTAGGCCGCGGTGTCTTCCCCGCCGTCCCTTTCCGCGGCGCGCTTGATGCCCAGGTACTCGGCGCGCGCGTCGGGGTCGGCGGTCAGCCAGTCGACGAACAGCAGGGCGAACTGCTGATTGGGCCACCCGTCCACCCGGATGTGCACGTTGGTGGGCCGGCCGGGATCCGCCGAGGCGTGAATCCGCTTGGCCCACAACGCCGGATCGTCATCGCCGTCGTAGCGGTCGGCGGTGCTGCGCGCGTCGCTCTTGGCGACATCCTCGAGGATGCGCTCGATGCGCGGGTAACCCGCGGTCAACAACGCGTCGGCGAGATCGTCGGCGACGGCGAGGGATTCGACGGTGATCTGGATGTCGATCAGGTCTTTGGCGGGAAAATCCGGCACGGCCGTCGAACCGATGTGGTCGACGCGCAACGCCCGGTGCCCGCAGGTCGTCTTCAGGCGGTTCACGATTCGCTGCGCCTGGTCCGGCCAGCTCGGGTCCGGCGGCACCAATCGGGCCGGCGCCCGGGCGATCTGACGCGTGCTCAGGTTGTGGGCGAACGGCACGATCCGGTTGTCCCACACGTCCTGGGCCCGTTGCCCCAATTCCGCTGGGCTGCCCGAGTTGTCCAGCCAGATGTCGGCGACCGCGCGGCGCTGGTCGTCGCTGGCCTGGGCGGCGATCCTGGCGCGGGCATCGTCTTCGGCCATGCCGCGCAGGTCGACCAGCCGCCGCAACCGCACCTCGACGTCGGCGTACACGATGACCACGAGCGGGAACAGCGGCGCCATCCCGGACTCCACCAGCAGCGGAATGTCCTCGACCACAACCGAATCCTCGGGCACCGACGCGATGATCTCCGCGCGCCGTTTCCCCACCAACGGGTGCACGATCCCATTCAGCGTCTGGCGGGCCTCGTCATCACGAAAGGCCTTGGCGGCCAAGGCCGGCCGATCCAGCGATCCGTCCGGCAGCAGGATGTCCTGACCGAACGCCTCGACGAGCGCCGCCAGCCCTGCGGTGCCCTGCTGGACCACCTCACGGGCGATGACGTCCCCGTCGACGATGACGGCGCCGCGTTTTTCGAACGCGGTCGACAGCGCCGACTTGCCGGCGCCGATGCCACCGGTCAACCCGATACGCAGCATGGCGTCCTCAGGTGAGGGTCACGCGTTGCCGGCGAGTTTCTCCCGCAGCGCGGCCAATTGGGCGTCGCTGGCCAGCGATCCGCCTGCCTTCTCCGGAGGCGCACCGTTGCCCGGTGACTGCTCGCCGGCGGTGTGGCCGGCGGCCTCGGCCGCGGCGAACTTCTCCATCTGCGCGGTGTGCATCTTGTGCCGGCGCTCGGCCTCGGCGTAGCGCGCCTCCCACTCGGTGCGCTGCTTGTCGAATCCCTCGAGCCATTCGTTGGTCTCGGAGTCGAAGCCCTCGGGGAAGATGTAGTTGCCCTGATCGTCGTAGCTGTCGGCCATGCCGTACTTCGCCGGGTCGAACTCGTCGGTGTAGTCCTCGTTGGCCTGCTTGAGCGACAACGAGATCCGGCGACGCTCCAGGTCGATGTCGATGACCTTGACCATCGCGTCGTCGCCGACGGCGACCACCTGGTCGGGCACCTCGACGTGGCGCTCGGCCAGCTCGGAGATGTGCACCAGGCCCTCGATGCCCTCTTCGACGCGGACGAACGCACCGAACGGAACGAGCTTGGTGACCTTGCCGGGCACGATCTGGCCGATCGCGTGGGTGCGGGCGAAGTGACGCCACGGGTCTTCCTGAGTCGCCTTCAGCGACAACGACACCCGCTCGCGATCCATGTCGACGTCGAGCACCTCGACGGTGACCTCGTCACCGACCTGGACCACCTCGGACGGGTGGTCGATGTGCTTCCAACTCAGCTCGGAGACGTGCACCAGACCGTCCACACCGCCGAGGTCGACGAACGCGCCGAAGTTGACGATGGAGGAGACGACACCCTTGCGGATGGCGCCCTTCTGCAGCTGGTTGAGGAACTCGCTGCGCACCTCGGACTGCGTCTGCTCCAGCCACGCGCGGCGGCTCAGCACCACGTTGTTGCGGTTCTTGTCCAGCTCGATGATCTTGGCCTCGATCTCCTTGCCGATGTACGGCTGCAGATCGCGGACCCGGCGCATCTCGACCAGCGAGGCGGGCAGGAAGCCACGCAACCCGATGTCGAGGATCAGGCCACCCTTGACCACCTCGATGACGGTGCCCTTGACGGCCTCGTCCTTCTCCTTGAGCGCCTCGATGGTGCCCCAGGCGCGCTCGTACTGCGCGCGCTTCTTGGACAGGATCAGGCGGCCCTCTTTGTCCTCCTTGGTGAGAACCAGGGCCTCGACCTCGTCGCCCACGGAAACGACCTCGTTGGGGTCGACGTCGTGCTTGATCGAGAGTTCGCGGGCGGGGATGACCCCTTCGGTCTTGTAGCCGATGTCGAGGAGCACCTCGTCCCGGTCCACTTTGACGATCGTGCCTTCGACGATGTCACCATCGTTGAAGTACTTGATCGTTTTGTCTATTGCGGCGAGAAAGTCCTCGCTGGAGCCAATGTCGTTGACGGCTACTTGGGGCGAGGTGACGGCGGGACTCGGCATATTGTTGGGGTGCTCCGGACAGGTTTGGTCGTAGGGACAATTGGGATTTACCCATCGAGGCTACTCGACTGTGCACACGCTGGCCAAACTCAGCACGGCCGCATCTGGTCGAACGGTTGCGCCGAATGTAACGCCACTGCGAATTTTCAGGCGATTCTTCGCCGTGACGTTACGCTCGACGGCTGATTGAGCAGCAAATATGCGCTCGAAGGCCGGACGTGTGCCGAGACGCTTCGATCCGCGCTAGTGCGCCGCAGCGTCCCAGCTGCGCCCGTAGCCCACCGAAACCTCCAGCGGTACGTCCAACGGATAGGCGCCGCCCATCTTGTCGCGCGCCAGCGCCTCGAGCTGCTCGCGTTCCCCCGGCGCGACCTCGAACAGCAGCTCGTCGTGCACCTGCAGCAGGATCCGCGAGGAAAGCCCGGCGTCCCTGATCGCCTTGTCGGTCTCGATCATCGCCACCTTGATGATGTCGGCCGCGCTGCCCTGGATGGGCGCGTTGAGCGCCGCGCGCTCGGCGGCCTCCCGCACCTGGCGGTTACTGCTGTCGAGTTCGGGCAGGTAGCGCCGCCGGCCGAACACCGTCGACGTGTAGCCGTCCTTGCGGGCCTGCTCCACGACGGCCATCAGGTAGTCGCGCACCCCGCCGAACCGGGCGAAGTACTGCTCCATCTGGTCTTTGGCCTCTTCGGTGGAGATTTTGAGCTGGGCGGACAGCCCATAGGCGCTCAATCCGTAGGCCAGCCCGTAGGACATGGCCTTGACCCGGCGGCGCAGTTCGGCGGTGACCTCCTCGATCGGCACGCCGAAGGCGCGCGAGGCGACGAACGAGTGCAGGTCCTCCCCGGTGTTGAACGCCTCGATGAGCCCCTCGTCCTTGGACAGGTGGGCCATGATCCGCATCTCGATCTGGCTGTAGTCCGCGGTCATCAGCTCGCTGTAGCCGGCGCCGACCACGAACGCGTCGCGGATCCGCCGGCCGGCCTCGGTGCGGATCGGAATGTTCTGCAGGTTCGGCTCGGTCGAGGACAACCTGCCCGTGGCCGCGATGGTCTGGTTGAAGGTGGTGTGGATGCGCCCGTCGGAGGCCACCGAATTCAGCAGCCCGTCGACGGTGACCTTGAGCCGGGTGGCGTCGCGGTGGGCCAGCAGATGCTGCAGGAACGGGTGACCGGTCTTATCGAACAGCGACTGCAGCGCGTCCGCGTCGGTGGTGTAACCGGTCTTGGTGCGCTTGGTCTTCGGCATCTCCAGCTCGTCGAAGAGCACCGCCTGCAACTGCTTGGGCGAACCCAGGTTGATCTGCTTGCCGATCACCGCATAGGCCGCTTCGGCCGCATCCCGGATCAGGTGGGCGAAATCGCTTTGCAGCTCGGTCAGCAACTCCAAATCGACTGCGATACCGGCGTTTTCCATCCCCGCCAGCACCCGCTGCACCGGCAACTCCATGCCGCTGAGCAACGAGGTGGAGTTGATGCGGGCCAACTCCTCGTCGAGGGCGTCGGCCAGATCCAGCACCGCCACGGCACGCAGCAGCAGCGTCTGCACCGCCTGGTCGTCGGTGCCGTCGGTGTCGTCGAGCAACGAAAGCTGTTGCTGCTCAGGGTTTTCGGCCCGCAACTCGCGGCGAAGGTAGCGCAGCGACAGGTCGTCGAGAGAGAAGCTGCGCTGCCCGGGGCGCACCAGGTAGGCCGCCAGCGCGGTGTCGGAGGTGACGCCGGCCAGCGTCCAGCCCCGCCCGAGGAGGTCGTGCATGGCCAGTTTGGCTTCGTGCAGCGCCTTGGGCGGGCCGGGGTCGGCCAGCCACGACGCCAGCGCCGCTTCGTCTTCGGGATCGAGCGCCGCGGTGTCGATGTAGCGGCCCTCGCCGTCGGCGGAGACGATGGCCAGCGCGGTGGCGTCGGCGTCGTAGGCCAAATGGGTGCCGACGACGGCAAGCCCGAAGCGCTTCCCCGAGCTGTGTTCGGCCAACCACACCGCCAGCTCGCCGGCTTCCAGCGCGCCGCCGCGCACATCGAAGCCCTCGTCGACCTCGGGCTCCACCGCGGCCAGCGTCTCGAAGAGCCGGTCCCGCAGCACCCGGAACTCCAGGTCGTCGAAGAGCCGGTGGATCTGGTCGCGGTCCCACGGTTGCAGCCGCAGCGTGTCGGGCGTCTGGGCCAGGGGCACGTCTTTGACCAGGTCGGTGAGCTCGCGGTTACGGATCACGCTGGCCAGATGTTCGCGCAGCGCATCGCCCACCTTGCCGCGCACCGAATCGACGTTGTCGACCAGCGCCTGAAGCGAGCCATACTCGCCGATCCATTTGGAGGCGGTCTTCTCCCCCACGCCGGGAATGCCGGGCAGGTTGTCGCTGGGATCGCCGCGCAGGGCGGCGAAGTCGGGGTACTGCGTGGGCGTCAGCCCGTACTTTTCGACGACGGCGTCGGGCGTGAAGCGGGTCAATTCGCTCACCCCCTTGCGCGGGTAGAGCACCGTCACGTTCTCGCTGACCAACTGCAGTGAATCGCGGTCGCCGGTGACCACCAACACGCGATAGCCCTCGTTCGAGGCCTGGGTGGCCAGGGTGGCGATCAGGTCGTCGGCCTCGAATCCCGGCTCGGCGAGCACCGTGATGCCCAGGGCCGCCAGGACTTCCTTGGTGATGTCGATCTGGCCGTGGAACTCGTCGGGCGTCGCCGACCGGTTGGCCTTGTACTCCGGATAGCGCTCGGAGCGGAAGGTCTGCCGGGAGACGTCGAAGGCCGCCGCGATGTGGGTGGGGGCTTCGTCGCGCAGCAGGTTGATCAGCATCGCGGTGAAGCCGTAGACCGCGTTGGTGGTCAGCCCGCCGCGGGTTTTGAAGTTCTCGGCGGGCAGCGCATAGAACGCCCGAAACGCCAAAGAATTGCCGTCCAGCAGCATGAGCGTCGGCCTGGTTTGTTCCTCGCTGGCCTTGGTGGCGGTTTTCGTGGCGGGCACGGCTTTTACTCTAGGCACCCGGTGCGACGAGTTACGCGCCGCAACCGCACCGCCCGCAGAACTGCAACACGTTTCAGTTTCGGGTTGGGGCTGGGTAGTCTGACCGAGTGCCAGAGGTCACCAGTCAAGAACCCGCGATCGACGGATGGTTCGCCGCCGATGACGCCGGAAACCCGCATCTGATCGGCAGCAAGTGCCCCGAGTGTGGCACCTATGTCTTCCCGCCCCGGGAGAACAACTGCCCCAACCCGGCCTGCACCAGCGACACCCTGGACGCCGTCGCCCTGTCGACCCGGGGAACGCTGTGGAGCTACACCGAGAACCGGTACCCGCCGCCCGCGCCCTACCCGGCGGCCGACCCGTTCGAGCCGTTCGCGATCGCCGCGGTGGAGCTGGCCGACGAGGGCATCATCGTGCTCGGCAAGGTCGTCGAGGGCACGCTGGCGGCCGATTTGAAGGTCGGCATGCAGATGGAACTGACCACCATGCCGCTATTCACCGACGCCGACGGCGTGGAGCGCATCGTGCACGCTTGGAAGGTGGCCTCATGAGTACTCCCGAACCGCTGTACATCCTCGGCGCCGGCATGCACCCCTGGGGCAAGTGGGGCCGCGACTTCACCGAATACGGCGTGGTCGCCGCGCGCGCGGCGCTGGCCGAGGCCGGACTGGACTGGCAACAGATCCAGCTGGTGGCCGGCGCCGACACCATCCGCAACGGCTACCCGGGCTTCATCGCGGGGTCGACGTTCGCGCAGAAGCTGGGCTGGAACGGCGTGCCGGTCAGTTCCAGCTATGCCGCCTGCGCCAGCGGCTCGCAGGCCCTGCAGAGCGCCCGCGCCCACATCCTGGCCGGCTTCTGCGACGTCGCGCTGGTCATCGGCGCCGACACCACACCCAAGGGCGCCTTCGCCCCGGTCGGCGGTGAGCGCAAGAACGACCCCGACTGGCAGCGCTTCCACTTGATCGGCGCGATGAACCCGGTCTACTTCGCGCTGCTCGCGCGCCGCCGCATGGACCTCTACGGCGCGACGTCCGAGGACTTCGCCGCGGTGAAGGTCAAGAACTCCGCGCACGGCCTACAGAACCCGAATGCCCGCTACCGCAAGGAGTCCTCGGTCGAGGACGTGCTGGCCAGTCCGGTGGTGTCCGACCCGCTGCGGCAGCTCGACATCTGCGCCACCTCCGACGGCGCCGCGGCGCTGATCGTGGCCAGCGCCGAGTTCGCCCGCAAGCACCTCGGCTCTCTAGCCGGTGTGCCGTCGGTGCGCGCGGTCAGCACGGTCACCCCGCAGTATCCCCAGCATCTTCCCGAATTGCCGGATATCGCAACGGATTCCACCGCCGCCGTGGCCGCGCCGGAGCGGGTGTTCAAGGATCAGATCCTCGATGCGGCCTACGCCGAGGCGGGCATCGGACCCGAGGACGTGAGCCTGGCCGAGGTCTACGACCTGTCCACCGCGCTGGAACTCGATTGGTACGAGCACCTGGGCCTGTGCCCCAAGGGAGAGGCGGAGTCGCTGCTGCGCAGCGGCGCAACCACGATCGGCGGCAGGGTCCCGGTCAACCCGTCCGGCGGGCTGGCATGCTTCGGCGAGGCCATCCCCGCGCAGGCGATCGCTCAGGTCTGCGAGTTGACGTGGCAGCTGCGCGGTCAGGCCACCGGCCGACAGGTGGAAAACGCCACGGTCGGGGTCACCGCCAACCAGGGGCTGTTCGGGCACGGCTCGTCGGTGATCGTCGCCCGCTAGGGATTACCGCGGCCGTGGGTTGCGGTGTGAAGCCTGGGTTGCGGCGTGAAGCCACGGTTGCTGTGTGAAGCCGCGGCTTTGACTGTGAAGGCTGGGCTTTCGGTGTGAAGCCTGGGCGCGGATCGTCGGCGTGTCGTCGCCGAGGGTTCACACCCAAAGCCAACGATTCACACTCGACGGCACTGGGCTACTCCTTGGGCTGCCCTAAGCCGCTCCCTGGGCTACTCCTTGGGCGGGTCCAGGGTTTCCAGGACGACTTCGGCCACCCGCCGCATCGTGGTCCGCCGGTCCATGGCGGCCCGCTGAATCCACTTGAACGCCTCGGGCTCGGTCATGCCCTGTTCGGTCTGCAGCAGCCCTTTGGCGCGCTCGACAAGCTTGCGGGTCTCGAGCCGATCGGACAGCGTCGCCACCTCGCGTTCCAGCTCGGCGATCTCGCCGAAGCGGCTGACGGCCAATTCGATGGCCGGGATCAGGTCGCTGATGGTGAACGGCTTCACGAGGTAGGCCATCGCCCCGGCATCCCGGGCACGCTCGACCAGGTCGCGCTGACTGAACGCGGTCAATACGACGATCGGGGCGATGCGCTTGCTGGCGATCTCCGAGGCCGCGTCGATGCCGTCGCGGCGCGGCATCTTCACGTCCATGATCACCAGGTCCGGCTGATGGCGCTCGGCCAGCTCGACGGCTTCCTGCCCGTCGCCGGCCTCGCCGACGATCTCGTAACCCTCCTCTCGGAGCATCTCGGCGAGATCCAAACGGATGAGCGCTTCGTCTTCAGCGATCAGGACCCGGCGCGGCACAGCGGCGTCGGTGTCGGTCGTGGGGCCTGTCATGACGGACATTGTGTCGCGAACGCCTCAGACCAGCGTGCGCGGGGGCGGTGTGGCAGGTGAGGACACCAAATCCTCTATGGTGGGAGGCTGCCTCTAAGGTAAGAGGCCGCAAGCCCTCGTATCCCAACTGGCAGAGGAAACGGATTCAAAACCCGTCCAGTGTGAGTTCGAATCTCACCGAGGGCACCACCAGCAACACGGTCGGCGGGCGCCATCGGCGCCGGCTTTCCGGTACCAAAGTGGCGTTTCGGCAGCAGCTGCCAGCCCAGAAGTTTAGATATCGGCCTGATTACATCCCAAAGGTATGAATTTGCCCGTATTTATTAACTGTGCGCATTTATAATTGACTGCATTTCGCACCGGGATATGGCGTTGAAAAAGATCACTTGAATTCATAATCCGGGGCGTGATCGGCGGCCTCCACCGTCGACTCGCTATCGGCCCGGCGATCCCCCGAGAACCGGCGAGTCCGAGAGTTCAGTCGCCGATTGATCGCGTGACACACACCTGGCCCGAGGCCGAAACCTCCGGCCCCGCGGTGTAATTGCCGATCGAATCGCCGGCCACCCGCAGCAGCCAACTCGGATCACTACAGGCGATGCTGCAGCCGTCCATGAGCATGGCGGTGAGGGCAATGAGCGACGCAAGGACGATTCTTTTCAGACCCGCCATCAGGCACCCCTTAGTCGAGGCGAACACGTGTCACACAGTGCGTCCAACACGTGTTGAATAACCGAACCAAATGACTCGTAAACCCGACAAAAACCCGATAACTAAATGGTTATCAGAACGCGCAAACTTACGGGGGCGAAAACGGGATATTGAGGCGGCTCTCGACAAGATTGCCTGTTCGGCGGTTACGCTTGCTGCGTGGCGGCCAAAGATTGTGGTGGCCCACCCCGATGGCCAGACGGCTTGTCTAAGCGCCCGGACTGTGTAGCCGCGGCGCGGGCCCAGTCGCGCGCCCGCAACCAGCACTACGCCGACAGCGCCGCGCGCCAATACAGGGTGCTCGCGATCGCCGCCTGGCTGGCCGTGCTGGTCTGCGTCGACTTCATGGTCTTGCAGTTGGTCACCGGAGTCTGGACCTGGCAGATCATCTCGCTCAACGCCGTCGCCGCGATGATCTTCGCCGCAGTGCCATGGCTGCACCGCTTCGGTGAGCTGATTGCGCCGCTGACCTTCATCGGCGCCGCCTACGTCACGGTCTTCGTCAGCTGCTGGGACGCCGGCACGGGTACGGGCTCACAATTTTTCTTCCTCGTTGGGGCGTGCCTGGTGGTGCTGCTGCTGGGCATCGAGCACACCGTGTTGGCGGCCGTGGTCGCGGCGATCGGGGCCGGCCTGGTGATCGCGCTGGAGTTCCTGGTCCCGCGCGACACCGGATTACAGCCGGCGTGGGCGCAGTCCATGAACTTCGTCGTCACCATCGTGTCCGCCTGCGTGATGGTGTTCGTGGCCGTGTGGTTCGCACTGCGCGACACCCAGCGCGCCGAGGCGGTGATGGAAGCCGAGTACGAACGCTCGGAAGCACTGCTGGCCAACATGTTGCCGGGCAGCATCGCCGAGCGGCTCAAGAGCTCGTCGCGCAGCGTCATCGCCGACAAGTACGACGAGGTCTCCGTTCTGTTCGCCGACATCGTCGGGTTCACCGAACGCGCCAGCACCACCACCCCGGCCGACCTGGTGCGGTTTTTGAACCGGCTCTACGGCGCCTTCGACGAGCTGGTCGATAAACACGGCCTCGAGAAGATCAAAGTCAGCGGCGACTCCTACATGGTCGTCAGCGGGGTCCCGCGCTCTCGGCCGGATCACGCCTTCGCACTTGCCGATTTCGCGCTCGACATGGCCAATGTTGCGGCCGCACTGAAGGATCCGCACGGTGACGCCGTCCCGCTGCGGATGGGTATGGCCTGTGGGCCCGTGGTCGCGGGCGTCGTGGGCTCGCGCCGGTTCTTTTACGACGTGTGGGGCGACGCGGTCAACGTCGCGTCGCGCATGGAGTCCACCGACTCGGTCGGCCGCATCCAGGTGCCCCAAGCGATGTACGAGCGACTCAAGAACGAATTCGTCCTGCAGGAGCGCGGCCGTATCGACGTCAAGGGCAAAGGCGTTATGCGCACCTGGTATCTCATCGGCCGCAAGGCAGGCGAACAGCCTGCCGACCTGCTCACCGAGCGACCACACACCGCCCACGTCTGATCGGACTCCCTATACCGGGGACCGCGTTTGTGTCAGACTTCGGCCATGACTATCTCCCCTGGCTCTCCTGGAACCCATCCCGTTCCAAGCTTGCTGCCGCATCTGTGGAAATCCGCTCTGCTGTCGGGAATTCTGTCGATCGTCCTCGGTGTCCTGGTGCTGGCGTGGCCGGGAATTTCCATCCTGGTCGCCGCCGTCGCCTTCGGCGTGTATCTGCTCATCACCGGTATCGCGCAGGTCGTCTTCGCGTTCTCGCTGCACGTCTCGGCGGGCAGCCGGATCCTGTTGTTCATCAGTGGTGCCGCGTCACTGATCCTGGCGTTGCTCGCGTTCCGCCACTTCGGTCAGGGATACGCAATTCTGCTGCTGGCCATCTGGATTGGCATCGGCTTCATCTTCCGCGGTGTCGCCACGACGATTTCGGCCGTCAGCGACCCGCACCTGCCGGGCCGGGGCTGGAATATCTTCCTCGGATTGCTCAGCCTGCTCGCCGGCATCGTGGTCGTGGCGTCACCGTTCGAATCGATCGTCACCCTGGCGATCGTGGTCGGCGCGTGGTTCGTGGTCATCGGTGTCTTCGAGATCATTTCGTCCTTCGGCATCCGCAAGGCGTCCAACACCCTCGGCGGCTGACGCGGGCGCCGGTAGCGCAGGACCCGACCTATCTACTACACTCTGTCGTAGCCGTTGATCGGGCCTCCGCAGTCGGGAGATGACAGATGAATGTCGTCGATATTTCGCGGTGGCAGTTCGGTATTGTTACCGTCTACCACTTCATCTTTGTGCCGCTCACGATCGGTTTGGCCCCCCTGATCGCCATCATGCAGACGGTGTGGGTGGCCACGGGCAACACCGCGTGGTACCGGCTGACCAAGTTCTTCGGCAAGCTGTTTTTGATCAACTTCGCCATCGGTGTGGCGACCGGCATCGTGCAGGAATTTCAGTTCGGAATGAACTGGAGCGAGTACTCGCGGTTCGTCGGCGACATCTTCGGTGCGCCGTTGGCGATGGAGGGGCTGTTTGCCTTCTTCTTCGAATCCACGTTCATCGGTTTGTGGATCTTCGGATGGAGCCGGCTGCCGAAGCTGCTCCACCTGGCCTGCATCTGGATCGTCGCGATCGGCGTCAACGCCTCGGCGTTCTTCATCATCGCGGCGAACTCGTTCATGCAACACCCGGTCGGCGCGCACTACAACCCGGCGACGCGACGCGCCGAACTGGACAGCATCTTCGCCCTGTTGTCCAATAACACTGCCCAAGCGGCGTTTTCACACACCGTGGCGGGGGCGCTGCTGACCGCCGGCACCTTCGTCGCCGCCGTTAGCACATGGTGGATGGTGCGCTCGCGCCGGCCCGGGTCCACTACCCCCGCCGCCGAAACCGAGGCTCGCACCATGTTTCGCCCCGCGGCACTCCTGGGATGTGGGGTGGTATTGCTCGCCGCGGTCGGCTTGTTCTTCACCGGCGATCGCCAGGGCAAGCTGATGTTCGTCCAGCAGCCGATGAAGATGGCGTCGGCGGAGGCGTTGTGCCACACACAAACTGACCCCGATTTCTCGGTGCTGACCATCGGCACCCACAACAACTGCGGCAGCGTCACCGAGGTGATCAAGGTGCATTACGTGCTGCCGTTCCTGGCCGAGGGCAAGCTCAGCGGCGTGACGCTGCACGGGGTGAACGAGCTGCAGCAGCAGTATCAGCACCGCTTCGGTCCCGACGACTACCGACCGAATCTGTTCGTCACCTACTGGTCCTTCCGGCTGATGATCGGATTCCTGGTGTTCCCGGTGGCGTTCTCCCTCGCCGTGCTGTGGCTGACCCGTGCCGGGCGAACCCCCAAGAGCCGCTGGGTTTCCTGGTTCGCACTACTCACGATTCCCACCCCGTTCCTGGCCAACATCTCGGGATGGGTCTTCACCGAGATGGGTCGCCAGCCGTGGGTGGTGGCTCCGAATCCCACCGGTGACCCGTTGGTCCGGATGACCGTCCGCGAAGGCGTGTCCAACCATGTGCCCGGCATGGTCATCACCTCGCTGGTGACCTTCACCCTCGTCTACGCGGTGCTGGCGGTCCTCTGGTTCTTCCTGCTCAAGCGATACACCGTCGAAGGGCCACTGGAACACGACGCGGAACCCGCTCCCCCGCACGCGCCCAGCGATGACGAGGTGGCGCCGCTGTCGTTCGCCTACTGAGGCGTGCTGGGGTCCATCGAGGCCGGAAGGAGCTGATCGGAGTGGGACTGCAAGAAGTGTGGTTCGTCATCATCGGCGTGTTGTTCTTGGGGTTCTTCATTCTCGAGGGCTTCGACTTCGGCGTGGGGATGCTGATGGAACCGTTCGCGCGGGTGGGAATCGGTGAGGCCGAACCGTTGCGCCGCACGGCACTCAACACCATCGGGCCGGTCTGGGACGGCAACGAGGTGTGGCTGATCGTCGGGGGCGCGGCCATGTTCGCCGCCTTTCCCGGCTGGTACGCGACCGTGTTCTCGACGCTGTATCTGCCGTTGCTGGCGATCCTGTTCGGCATGATCGTGCGTGCCGTGGCGATCGAGTGGCGTGGCAAGATCGACGACACAAAGTGGCGCGGCTGGGCCGATTTCGGCATCGCCGCCGGCTCGTGGCTGCCGGCCGTGTTGTGGGGCGTCGCGTTCGCCGCGCTGGTCCGCGGGCTCCCGGTGGACGCCGCGGGCCACATTCACCTGTCGGTCGCCGACGTGCTGAACGCCTATACCGTCCTGGGCGGTTTGGCGACCGCCGGTCTGTTCCTGTTGTACGGGGCGGTGTTCGTCGCGTTGAAGACGTGCGGCGCCATCCGTGAGGACGCGTACCGGTTCGGCGTGTGGCTCTCGCTTCCGGTGACCGGACTGGTTGCGGGCTTTGGACTTTGGACGCAGTTGGCGTACGGCAAAGGTTGGACCTGGCTGGTGCTGGCCGTCGCGGTGGTCGCGCAACTGGCGGCAGTGCTGCTGGTGTGGCGGCGCGCCTCCGACGGCTGGGCGTTCACCTGCCTCGCGCTGGTGGTGGCGGCCGTGGTGATTCTGCTTTTCGGTTCGCTGTATCCGAACCTGGTGCCCTCGACGCTGAACAAGCAGTGGAGTCTCACCATCTACAACGCCTCCTCGACCCACTACACGCTCAAGGTCATGACGTGGGTGACGGCGTTCATGGCACCGCTGACGGTGGTATACCAAGCATGGACGTATTGGGTTTTCCGGCAACGGATCTCGGCCGACAGGCTACCCGCACCCATCGGCCTGGCAAGGCGCCCGTCCTGAGCGGTAACGACCGCGCGAGCCGGGCGCCACTGGACCCGAGACTGTGGCGGGCCTCGACGGCGCTGCGCCGCTACCTCGTCGTCGCGGTGGCCTGCGGCGTGCTGATCTCCGCCTGCGCGATCGGCTCGGCGATCGTGTTGGCGCGCATCGTCGCCCGCGTGGTCGGTGGCCCGCCCGCGGGCGGCCTGACCGCCTGGTGGGGTCCGCTGTCACTCCTGGTGGCGCTGTGGGTGATTCGCGCGGTGACGCATTGGTTTCAGGCGCGGCTGGGCCAGCGCGGTGCCAGCGCCGCCATCGCCGACCTGTCCGGCCAGGTGCTCGACGCGGTGACCGCCCGGCAGCCCGGTGAGCTTGCGGCGCAACGCGACGCCGCCGCGGTGGTGGTCACCCGCGGGCTGGACGGCCTGCGCCCCTATCTCACCGGATACCTGCCGACGCTGTTGCTCGCCGCGATCCTCACGCCGGCCACCGTCGCCGTGATCGCGGCCTACGACCTGAAATCGACGGCGATCGTGGCCATCACGCTGCCGCTGATACCCATCTTCATGGTGTTGATCGGGCTGGCGACCCGGGACCGCTCGGCGGCCGCCCTGGCCGCCATGACCACCCTGCAGGCTCGGCTGCTGGACCTGATCGCCGGCATCCCCACCCTCCGGGCGCTGGGGCGCGACGCGGGACCCGAACGGCGCATCGCCGAACTCGCTGCCGCCCACCGCCGCTCGGCCATGGCGACGTTGCGGATCGCCTTCCTGTCGGCACTGGTGCTGGAATTGTTGGCCACCCTGGGGGTGGCGCTGATCGCCGTCGGAATCGGCCTTCGCCTGGTCTTCGGCGAGATGACCCTGACCACGGGCTTGACGGTGCTGCTGCTGGCACCAGACGTGTACTGGCCGTTGCGCCGCATCGGCGTGGAATTCCATGCCGCTCAAGACGGCAGAGCCGCCGCCGACGAGGCGTTCGCCCTGATCGGCGAGCGGACCCCGGCCAAGGCCGGGACCCGCACGGTCACCGCGCGCGGCGCGCGGATCCGCCTCGAACACCTCACCGTCGCCGGCCGCGACGGTGAGGCGCCCCGCGATCTGAACGCGCTGCTCGAGCCCGGCGCGGTGACCGTGCTGACCGGGCGAAACGGTGCCGGCAAAAGCACCACCCTGCAGGCGATTGCCGGCATCACCACGCCCTCGTCGGGCCGGGTGACCGTCGCCGGGCTCGATGTCGCCGATCTCGAGCAGACCCGATGGTGGGGACAGCTGTCCTGGCTGCCACAACGGCCGGTACTCGTGCCGGGCACCGTCGACCACAACCTGGCGCTGCTCGGAGAGCTCGATGACCTCGAAACCGCCTGCGCTGCATCGGGATTCGATGCAGTACTCGCGGAGCTTCCCGACGGCGGCGACACCGTGCTGGGACGCGGCGGCGTCGGGCTGTCCCTGGGACAGCGGCAACGGCTGGGTCTCGCGCGGGCGCTCGGATCGGCGGCCGCCGTGCTGTTGCTCGACGAGCCGACCGCGCACCTGGACGCACGCACCGAGGACCGGGTCCTGCGGGCCATCGTCGAGCGGGCTCGCGCCGGCGCGACCGTGATCGTGGTCGGGCACCGCGCGCCGGTGCTCGCCGTCGCCGATCAGGTCGTCGAGGTGATCGCCGACCGTGGGGTGCGTTATGCGCCCGCCTGATTCGACGACGACTCACCCCAGCCCCCTACTGGCGGCCGCCGCCCTGCTGCGTCCCCGGCTGCCTCGCATGCTGGCGGCGATCACGCTGGGGGTCCTCTCGCTGGGCAGCGCGCTGGCACTGGCCGGTGTGGCGGCGTGGCTGATCACCCGCGCGTGGCAGATGCCGCCCGTGCTCGATCTCTCTGTCGCGGCGGTCGCGGTCCGGCTGTTCGCGATCTCGCGGGCCGTGCTGCACTACTGCGAGCGCCTGGTCACCCACGACACGGCCCTGCACGCGGCAGGCACCGCGCGGGTGCAGGTTTATCAACGGCTGGCGCGCGGACCCGCGGCCGCGGCCGTCCGGCTGCACAGCGGTGAGCTGGTCGCCCGGGTGGGCGCCGACGTCGACGAGCTGGCCAATGTCTTGGTGCGCGCCCTGGTACCGATCGGCGTCGCGGCGGTGCTGGCGCTCGCGGCAACCGCGGTGGTCGCCGCCATTTCGCCGGCGGCGGCCGTCGTACTCGCCATCTGCCTGCTGATCGCCGGCTTCGTCGCGCCCCGTCTGGCCGGGCGGGCCGCCGCGACCCAGGAAGACATCGCGCGGCAACATCATTCCGAGCGCGACACCGCGGCGATGGTCGCGCTCGACCATGCGTCCGAGCTTCGCGTCGCCGGCCTGCTCCCCGGCGTCATCACCGAATCGCAACGCCGGCAACGCGCGTGGGGTGACGCCCTGGACGCCGCCGCCAAGCCGGCCGCCATCGCCGAGGCGATGCCGACCGCGGCCGTCGGGGCCAGCGTGCTGGGCGCGGTGGTGGCGGGGATCGGGCTGGCGCACGCGGTCGCGCCCACGACGCTGGCCGTGCTGATGTTACTGCCGTTGTCCGCCTTCGAGGCGATGACGCCGCTGCCGGCCGCGGCCGTGCAGCTGACGCGGTCGCGGATCGCCGCGCGCCGGTTGCTCGAGCTGACCGTGTCCGAGGGCCCGCGCGCGGCCACCGAAAAGAGCATCGAACCGACACGGGCAGCGCCGAGACCGGTCGGCACCGGCCGGTTATCCGCCGACGTGAGTTCCGGTCACGGCGTGGCGCGCTCGATCCGCGTCGCGCTGGACCTGCCCCCGGGCGCGCGCTTGGCCGTCACCGGTCCCAGCGGTTCGGGGAAGACGACATTGTTGATGACGCTCGCCGGATTGCTGCCACCGTTGGGGGGTCAGGTGCTGCTCGACGGCGTCGCCCTGACTCGGTTCGCCGAGGTCGATTTGCGCTGCGCCATTGGCTTTTTCGCGGAGGACGCCCACGTTTTTGCCACCACCATTCGAGACAACCTGCTGGTCGCCCGCGGCGACTGCCGAGACGACGAACTCACCGCGGCGCTGAGCGCCGTCGGGCTGGGCACGTGGCTCGCCGGTCTGCCCGACGGCTTGGCCACGGTGTTGACCGGTGGCGCGCAAGCGCTTTCGGCGGGCCAGCGCAGGCGACTACTGTTGGCCAGGGCGGTCCTGTCGCCTGCGAGGATCGTGCTGCTCGACGAACCCACCGAACACCTTGACGTCACCGACGCCGATGAGATCCTGCGCGACCTGTTGGCCCCGGATTCTCGGTTGCTGTCCCCCGAGCGCACAGTGGTGGTGGCTACCCATCACCTGGCCGCCGAAATCGGCTGCGAGGAACTATGCGTCGACGCCGACGCGTGACCGCTTCCCGCTCACCGTCAGCTGGCCGGGCGCTGCCGATAGGCGTCCGGGTGCTCGTCATACCAGCGGTTCTCGAGCCTGCGGATCCGCCCGCGTTCGACCTTGAGCCACACCAACCCGACCGCGGTCGCCGCGATCGCTATCGCGCCACTGATCAGGCTGCGGCCTTCGTGGCCCGTGCCGAGGGCGACGAGGCACCGAAAGACGGCAATGACGCCCACGACCATGAACAGGTACCCCGGCCAGCTCATCACGTCGATCAGCGACTCGCCCGCATGTGGCCTTGTTGTCCTCGCATGGTCAATGGGGTCGCGAAACGTATCACCCATGACAATTGCCTTTCCCCGTAGTTACCTCAACCGCTTCGTTCGGGGGGCATCCGGATTATGCGTCGATCATCCGATCACGCACATGCGAAAGCCAACCACTGTCTATATCAACGGTAGCGACGAAGAGTGGGAATGTTCTGTCTAGAAACTGGACAGCTGCTGCCAATCAGGCTGTCCCGCACTGCCGGCGGCGGGTTCAGAGATGTCGCCGGCGGGGCATGAATTCGAGCGACAACAGCACGAACAGTAACGGGACGATCTGGGTCATGGAGATCAGCGCGTAGCGCCGCGCGTCGAGCGCGTGCCACTTGCGCACGTACCGGTACAGCGACTCCAGCGCGATCAGCGGGTCCAGGATGTGGATCAGCCGGTAGAAGACGCGCTGGGTCCAGCCGCGGTTCTTGTCGTCGAAAATCTCGGGGAATGCCGCGAACGCAAGCGAAACACGCTGTGCCCCATTCTCTTTGCCAGCCATGATCATGTCGACGCTGAGCCGCTCGTCGAGTCCGTTGGGGGCACTGCGGCGTCGCCACGGGACGTCGAGGGTGATGTCGCTGCCACCGCCGGCCGTGGCGTATCGGTGAAATGCCTGCACCTTGCCCGCGGCGTCCCGGGCCATGATCAGCTGTATCCCGGGGAAACGGCCTTCCAACACGCCGTCGAGATTCATGTGGAATCCGCGGTCGGCACGCGCCCCCTTGGACGATTCCCGCACCACCTCGGTCAGCTCGGCCAGCAGCGCGTCGTCGAGCTCCTGCTCGGCCACGATTTCGGTTGTGACGCCGCAGTTATGGGTCCGCTTCACCGCCTGACGCAGGTTGCGGAACTTGCGGCCGACCATGTCGAAGCCCGACACGTCGACAACTACGTCGCGCCCAATCGGTATGGCCCGCAACGATTGTCCCAATGTCACCGAGTCTTTCCAGAGGCCCAGCCGCCGCTCGCCACATCCCACCACCGCGATGCGCCATCCGTGGGCATGACAGGCGGCGGCGAAATCGGCCACCAGTTCCGGGAAGCGGTTCTCGTCGCCGATGGGGTCCCCGCTGACCACGGCGATTCCCATCCGCGTCCGGTACGCCAGCGCCGCGGTGCCGTCGGCGGTGAAGTGGTAACTCTTGCCGGTCTGCATGGTGAACGGCGCCAGCGCGTCGTCGCCGGTCGCATTGATCAATTGCCACACGCGCGGCAGGTCGGCGGGTCGCGGGTGCGACGCCATCGGCCACATCAACACCATGCCTGAGCTGGCGATGACCACGTCGCCGAGCAGATCGAAGGACAACACGTGCAGGCCCAACCCCACCAGCACGACAAATGCGGCCGCAATGGCGTGCATCGTCGTCACCGGGCGACCCAGGAAGACGCCGCGCGCGATCCATGCCACCGCGACCAGGACGGTGACCGACCAGGCCAGGCGATCGGCGAAGTGCCAGTTGGGTTGGCTGTGGTGACGGAAGAGGATCTCGATCAGCCAGCACGCCGCGCACAGCAGCGCCAGGGCGCCGGTCAGGCGGACCGCCAGTGAATCGGCCGAGACGACAACGCGTTCGCGCGCGCGGGGTTTTGCTGTGACGTCCACTACCGGTCCGTTCACACTCACCTCCCGATGCGCTGACAACAGCTGGGCGGCGTGTCTGCCGCCTCTGCACCGAATACCCGGCTAGGCCAAAGTTACGCCCGATCAGGGCCCTACCGGGAGGGATTCGGGCGGATGTCCTGCAGCTATTGGGTAACGGTTTATCGGCGAGACGACGGAAAGTACTTCAGTACGCCCTCTTGCACCACCGTGGCGAGCGGTTGCCCGGACCGGTCGAAGAAGTGCCCGGTGCCCAGCCCACGCGAATCCGCCGCCACGGGCGACGACGTCGAGTAGAGCACCCAGTCGTTGAAGTTGACCTGCCGGTGAAACCAAATGGAATGGTTGGCCGACGCGGCGAAAATGCGGTCGAATCCCCAGGAAAGACCGTGTGTGGTGATGACCGAGTCCAACACCGTGGTGTCCGAGGAGTACACCATTGTCGCCGTGTGCAATACCGGGTCCTCGGGGACCTCTCCCAGCGCCTTGACCCAGACCCGGTTGTGGGGCAGCCGATCCCCCTTCGTCCGCATCACCCATGCCGGGTCGTTGGTGTAGCGCCATTCGATGGGCTGCAGGGCGTTGACGAAGTGCGGGACGGTCTCTTCGTAGCCGCGCAACAGTTCGCCGATTGTGGGTTGCGTGTGCGGTTCGGCGACCTGCGGCGGCTCGATGCCGTGCTCGAGGCCTCGGCCGCCGGCCATGTAGGAGACCATCGCCGAGCACAGCAACGTACCGTCCTGCATCGCGTCGACGCGCCGGTTGGCGAACCGCCGCTCGTCCCGCAGCCGGGTCACGTGGTATTCGATGTCCTTGTCGGTGTCGCCACCATTGATGAAGTGCACGGATAGCGCGCTCGGCGGCAGGTCGTCGCGCACCAGACTCCGGCTGCTCGCGACGAAAGATTGCGACATGAGCTGGCCGCCGAACGTCCGCATCGGGTTCTTGCTGGGATGCGAACCGACGAACAGATCATCGGAGACGCGGTGAAGGTCGAGTGTCGCCAGCAGTTCCGCGAAGTCGGTGTTCGGCTCCTGAAACTCACCGCCGGCTGGCACAGGCTCTCCTTGGGGCTGGGTGGAGTTGCCCCACTCCTCCTCGGTCCGCTGCACGGACCGCATCGTCGTGGGGCTAGACGTCGTCCTCGCCGATCCGGTGCACGTGGATCAGGTTGGTTGACCCTACTGTGCCAGGTGGCGCGCCGGCGACGATGACCACCAGGTCGCCACGCTTGTAGCGACCGAGTTCCAGCAGCGACTTGTCGACCTGGCGGATCATGCCGTCGGTGGAGGTCATCATCGGGACGATGAACGTTTCGGTGCCCCACGTCATCGCCAGCTGGCTGCGCACCTCGGGCCATGCGGTGAAGGCCAACAGCGGCAACGGGGTGTGCAGGCGCGCGAGCCGCTTGACGGTGTCGCCGGATTGGGTGAAGGCGACCAGGGCCTTGGCGTCGAGCCGCTCCCCGATGTCGCGGGCCGCATACGAGATCACACCGCGTTTGGTGCGCGGCACATGGGTCAGCGGTGGGGCGGCCGTCGAATTGTCCTCGACCGCGCAGATGATGCGCGACATCGTCCGCACGGCCGCCATCGGATACTTGCCCACCGACGTCTCCCCGGACAGCATCACCGCGTCGGCGCCGTCGAGGACGGCGTTGGCGACGTCGGAGGCCTCCGCGCGGGTCGGCCGTGAGTTCTCGATCATCGAATCGAGCATCTGGGTGGCCACGATGACCGGTTTCGCGTTCTCGCGGGCCATCTGGATGGCCCGCTTCTGCACCAGCGGAACCTCTTCCAGGGGCAGCTCGACGCCGAGGTCGCCGCGAGCCACCATGATGGCATCGAAGGCGAGCACGATGGCTTCCAGATTGTCGACGGCTTCGGGTTTTTCCAGCTTGGCGATCACCGGGACCCGCCGCCCGACCCGGTCCATCA
The DNA here is from genome assembly GCF_976985695.1 of Mycobacterium sp. NTMscope_MAC_269. Taxonomy (NCBI): domain Bacteria; kingdom Bacillati; phylum Actinomycetota; class Actinomycetes; order Mycobacteriales; family Mycobacteriaceae; genus Mycobacterium; species Mycobacterium sp. NTMscope_MAC_269. The sequence goes on along the minus strand of NZ_OZ335668.1, from coordinate 1,344,138 downwards.
CCTCGTGCACCAACTCGACGTCGGCCGGCGAACGCACGAAGGACAGCGCCACCAGGTCGACGCCGAGGTCCAGCGCGAAGGTGAGGTCCTCGATGTCCTTCTCCGACAAGGCCGGTGCGGACACGTTCATGCCCGGCAGCGAGATGCCCTTGTTGTTGCTGACCGGGCCGCCCTCGACGACGGTGCAGATGACGTCGTCGCCCTCGATGCCGTCGACCACCAGGCAGACCTTGCCGTCGTCGACGAGAACGCGGTCGCCGACGGCGGCGTCCTGGGCCAGTTTTTTGTACGTGGTGGACACCCGGTCGTGGCTGCCTTCGCAGTCGGCGACGGTGATCCGGACTGTCTCACCGTCGGCCCAGTAGGTGGGCCCGGTGGCGAAGCGTCCCAGCCTGATCTTGGGGCCCTGCAAGTCGGCGAGCACGCCGACGGCGCGGCCGGTGGCGTCGGAGGCGACCCGGACCCGTTCGTAGGCGGCTTTGTGGTCGGCGTAATCACCGTGGCTGAAGTTCAACCGGGCGACGTCCATTCCTGCCTCAACCAGCGCCAGGATCAACTCGTCCGAATTGGTCGCAGGCCCAAGGGTGCAGACGATCTTCCCGCGTCTACTCACGCCGACCCAGCATAGTCGCGTGCAACCCCCACGGCCCGCACATAACGCCGCCGCGCAGTGTGCTTTTACCCACCAAGAACGGCCGGAATCAACGGAAAGGCGGGCAGGTTACGCAGAACCGTCCAGGCGACCGTCGCGACCACGATGGTCAGCAACGCCGTCCGCGGCGCCGATGACGTGCCCCGCACGCGGCGAACCAAGAACCACGCTGCCAGCATCGGGATTCCGACCAGCACGAAAACGTTGTCGTTCAGGGCGGAAGCCAGGTCACCGTGCACCACGTCATACGTCATTCGCAGCCCGCCGCAAAACGGGCAATTCCAGCCGGTGAGCCACTTGAACGGGCACGGCGGATAGATCGACGCGGGATCGTGCGGGTCGGCCAGTGCGATGTAGCCGAGCGCGCCGCCCAGCGCGACGGCGGTGCCGGCCGCGATGTAGCCGCGATGACGCAGGCCCCGCGTGTTGGCCTGAGGTTGCGTCACCGAACGGGTCACAGTCGTCCAGCATGCCAGACTCGGTGCGCCCGGGCGCACCATCGTGGTGGTCAGCGGCCCGACAGCCGGTTCCGCAGTCGCGAGCCCCATCGCCGCCGGGTTTGCGGTTGCGCTGAGGTCTTTTCGGTGACGGGTTCTTCCGTCGCGGCTTGCGCGCTTTCGGCTTCCGATTCCTCGGGTCCGGAGTCCTCGGCGTCCGCTTCGGGTTGGGGCTCTTCGTCTTCCGGCTCGTCGGGCTCGTCGGATTCCGCTTCGGCTTCTTCGGCTACGGCCTCTTCGGATTCACTCTCATCGGGCTCTTCCGGTTGCGGCTCTTGGGCTTTTGCGTCGGCGTCGGGCTCGTCGAGCTCGACCTCTTCGGCCTCGGACTCCCCGACCTCAGCCTCATCGGCAACCGCCTCGGCCTCCGGCTCATCTGATTCCGCTTCGGGTTCTTCGGCCACCGCCTCGACGGCCCCCCCATCTTCGGGCTCTTCCGGTTGCGGCTCTTCGACTTCCGCGTCGGCCCCGGGCTCGCCAAGGTCGAGTTCCTCGGCGTCGGTGTCCGCGACTTCCGCGGTCCCCACCGCGGATTCGGTCGGCACGTCGTCGTAAGCCGCATCCGCAGCTCCCGCCTCGGCCGTCGCCGCCGCAACGGTCGCCGGCTCGAGTTCCGCGGATTCCTCGTCGAGGTATTGATTTCCGCGCAGGCTCTCGGGATCTTCGCGGCCCTTAGGCGCCGCCATGAGGTACACCACGGCCCCGATGAACACGAAAGTCGATGTGAACGAATTGATCCGGATGCCCGCGATGTGGGTGGCGGTGTCGTCGCGCAGTAGCTCCACACAGAAGCGGCCCACGCAGTAGCCGGCCACATAGAGCGCGAACAGCCGGCCGTGCCCCAGCGTGAGTCGCCGGTCCGCATAGATCAGCACGACGAAAATCAGCAGGTTCCAGAGCAATTCATACAGAAACGTCGGCTGCACGACGAGTGCCACCTGGCCGGTCGAGATCCCGTCCAGCGAATGCGGGTCGATGTATCCCGAGGGGTCCCGGCGGTAGAAGATCTCCAGGCCCCACGGCAGTGTGGTCTCGCGGCCGTAGAGTTCCTGGTTGAAGTAGTTACCGAGCCGACCGATGGCCTGCGCCAAAATGATTCCCGGGGCGATCGCGTCGGCGAAGGCCGGCAACGGAATGCCGTGCCGACGACACCCGATCCAGGCGCCGACGGCGCCGAGCGCCACCGCGCCCCAGATGCCCAGCCCGCCGTCCCAGATCCGGATGGCGGCCCCGAGTCCGGCACCGCCCGGGCCCCAATAGGTGCGCCAGTCGGTGGCCAGGTGATAGAGCCGGCCACCGATCAACCCGAACGGCACGGTCCACAGCGCGATGTCATAGATCACGCCGCGCTCGCCGCCACGCGCCTCCCAGCGCCGGTCGCCGATCAGCAGGGCGGCCACGATGCCGGCGATGATGAACAGCGCGTAGGCCCGGATGGGCAGCGGCCCCAGGTGCCAGACGCCCTGCGAGGGACTCGGGAAAGAAGCGAGGAACGTCGTCACGACGCGACCGCCCTTTGGCGTACGCCGGCGGCGAGTTCCTCGGTCAGTGCGCGCAATGCGGTCAATCCCCCGTCTCCGAGCGCCGACACCAGCGCGGAACCGACAATGACACCGTCGGCGTAGCCGCCGATCTGGGCGGCTTGCTCGCGCGAGCGCACCCCCAGCCCGACACCGACGGCGATGTCCGAGATCTCCTTGACCCTGCCGACCAACTCGGGCGCGGCATGCGACACCACGTCGCGCGCCCCGGTCACGCCCATGGTCGACGCCGCGTAGACGAACCCGCGGGACGCCTCGACCGTCATCGCCAGGCGTTGCGGCGTCGAGGACGGCGCCACCAGAAATATCCGGTCCAACCCGTGCTCCTCGGACGCCGCCAGCCACTGCCCGGCTTCGTCGGGAATGAGATCGGGAGTGATCAGGCCGTATCCGCCGGCCGATGCCAAATCACGCGCGAAGGCGTCAATTCCGTAGCGCAACACGGGGTTCCAGTAGGTCATCACCACGGCGTGCCCCCCGGCGGCACTGATCGCCTCGACCGCGGCCAGGGTGTCGCGGACGCGCACTCCGGCGTGCAGCGCGACTTCGGTGGCCTTGGCGATGGTCGGGCCGTCCATGCCGGGATCCGAATAGGGCACCCCGACTTCGACGATGTCGCAACCCGATTCGACCAGCGCGATCATCCCGTCCACCGACGTCCGCACGTCCGGGTATCCGGTGGGCAGGTAGCCGATCAGCGCCGCGCGACCATCGCTACGGCACGCATCGAAGATCGGCCCGAGCCTGCTCGCTTCGCCCTGTTTGACGGTCATCGGTCGCTGGATCCCAACAGCCCGAACCACTGCGCGGCCGTCTCGACGTCCTTGTCCCCGCGCCCGGACAGGTTCACCACGATGATCGCGGCCTTGCCCAATTCGGAGGCCACCTTCAGCGCACCGGCCACCGCGTGCGCGGATTCGATGGCGGGGATGATCCCTTCGGTGCGGCACAGGGCGCGGAATGCCTCCATCGCCTCGGAGTCCGTGATCGGGCGGTACTCGGCGCGCCCCGTCTCGCGCAGATGCGCATGCTCTGGACCCACCCCCGGGTAATCGAGACCCGCTGAGATGGAATGGGATTCGATGGTCTGACCGTCCTCGTCCTGCAGCAGGTAGGAGAACGACCCCTGAAACGCCCCCGGGGAACCGCCGCTGAACGTCGCGGCGTGCCTTCCGGTTTCGACGCCGTCGCCGGCGGCCTCGAATCCGATCAGCCGCACGCCGGGATCGTCGATGAACGGGTGGAAGATGCCGATGGCGTTCGATCCGCCACCGATGCAGGCCACCACCGCGTCGGGCAACCGGCCCGCCTGCGCCTGGATCTGGGCGCGCGTCTCGAGGCCGATGATGCGCTGAAAATCGCGCACCATGGCGGGAAAGGGATGCGGCCCGGCCGCGGTGCCGAAGCAGTAGAAGGTGTTGTCGGCATTGGTGACCCAATCCCGGAACGCTTCATTGATGGCATCCTTGAGCGTCCTCGAACCGCTCTGGACCGAGACGACCGTGGCTCCCAGCAATCGCATCCGTGCCACGTTGAGCGCCTGACGCTCGGTGTCCACGGCGCCCATGTAGATCACACAGTCCAGGCCGAGCAGGGCGCACGCGGTGGCCGTCGCCACGCCGTGCTGGCCGGCCCCGGTCTCGGCGATCACCCGCTTCTTGCCCATGCGCTGCGCGAGCAGCGCCTGACCGAGCACGTTGTTGATCTTGTGAGAACCGGTGTGGTTCAGGTCTTCTCGCTTGAGGAAGATGCGCGCGCCGGCCAGCTCCGAGAGGCGAGGCGCCTCATACAGCGGCGACGGGCGGCCGGCGTAGTGCGACTGCAGATAATCCAGGGTGTCCAAAAAGTCCTGGTTGACACGTTCCTTTTCGTAGGCCGCGGTGACCTCTTCGATCACGGCCATCAGCGCCTCGGCGACGTAGCGGCCGCCGTACACGCCGAAATGGCCACCGGCATCGGGTTCGTGACGGGTGGGTTCGGCGATAGCGGCGCTCGGAAGCGGAAGGTCCGGGCGGGCCTGGGAGGAGAGGTCCACCATCACCAAGGCTCTACGCGGGGATGGCTCATGGGGTTCAACGTATCAGCGCGGGGGCTCTTGACGTGACGTAGCGACTAGCGAGCCGGTTTCGGACAGGACGGATGGGTGCCCGCGGTGACCAGATCGGCGACTGCGGCGCGCGGGTCACCGCTTTTCACCAGACCTTCGCCGACCAACACCGCGTCGGCACCCGCGCCGGCATACGCCAGCAGGTCTCCGGTACCGCGCACGCCGGATTCGGCGATCCTGATCACGTTGCTGGGCAGCCCGGGTGCGATGCGCGCGAAGCAATCCCGATCCACCGTCAGCGTGGCCAGATCGCGGGCGTTGACACCGATGACGTTGGCCCCGGCCTTGAGCGCCCGGTCGGCTTCCTCTTCGGTGTGCACCTCGACAAGTGCCGTCATGCCGAGCGATTCGGTGCGGTCCAGCATCGACACCAACGCCGACTGCTCCAGCGCGGCGACGATGAGCAACAACATGTCGGCGCCGTGCGCCCGCGCTTCGTGGATCTGATACGGCTGCACGACAAAGTCTTTGCGCAGAATCGGGATCGAGACCGCCGCCCGAACCGCGTCGAGGTCGTCGAGCGAACCGTGAAAGCGGCGCTCCTCGGTCAGGACGCTGATGATGCGCGCGCCGCCGTCCTCGTACGCCCTGGCCAGTTTGGCCGGATCGGCAATGGTGGCCAGGGAACCCGCCGACGGGCTGGCACGCTTGACTTCGGCGATGACGCCGATTCCGGGCTCGCGCAGGGCGGCCATCACGTCGCGTGGCGGTGGCGCGGCCGCCGCGGCGGCCTTGATCTCCGACAGGCTGATGAGGGCTTCGCGCGCGGCAACGTCGGCCCGGACTCCTTCGAGGATGGAGTCAAGCACGGTTGCCGGACTCATGCCTGTCGTTTCCCTTCGCCCTGTCGCCCCGCTGTCATCGGACGGCCACTCGCTTGTCCCCAGCCGATTGCGACGACGTCAATGAAGGGTAGCGGCCCGCGGCTCGCGGCCCGTCACCGACCCTCGGTGTCAGACTCGCCCGGCGCATCGGTCGGGTCGCGTCCCTCGTCAAGCGCGTCCCAGATCATCCGCTCCGACATTTCCGGCGTCGTTCGCCCCTCCGGCGTTGCCCCGTCGGCGTCCGTGCGCCGCGCAATCGAGCGGCGCGTCGCGGGCGTCGTGTACTTCGTTGCGCTCGACCGTGCCGACCCGGAGTCCGATGCCGATCGCATCAGCAGGACGGCCGCGATCAGGGCGCACGCGGCGGCGGCCACCGTGACTCCGGCGCCCCAGTACCGCCGGTCGCTGCCGACCAGCGACATCACCGAGACGTGGGCCAGCTCGGCCCCGCGGACCGCCACGTCGGGCAGCGCCCACAGGCCGATTCCCAGGTAACCGACCCCCAGGCTGGCCAGCGCCAGCAGCCCCGCCAGCGCCCGCAGCAGCCAGCCGCGCACGGCGATGGCGGCGACGGCCGCGGCCAGCAGCAGCATCGCCAACGGCAGCAGCGCCGTCGACCACGCCCCGCCGGACAACGTCACCTCCTTGGGCGGCCCCAGCCCGTCGAACGACCGGATCACGACCCAGGGCAGGCGCGAGGCCACCCACAGCGCGCCCGCGGCCACCACCAGCATCGCCTGGGCGATCCGGATCAACCACCGGCCGTTTAGCCGGCGCCGCTCGGTGCGGGCCTCAGCCATCGCGGCCCGCGCCCGGCTCGGTCAGCGTCTCGGCCGCCGCGATCGCGCTGAGCACCGCGCGCGCCTTATTGGTCGCCTCCGTGTATTCGTACGGGCCGTTGGAGTCCGCCACCACCCCACCCCCGGACTGCACGTAGGCGGTGCCGGTACGCATCAGGGCGGTGCGGATCGCGATCGCGAAATCGGCGTTGCCGGCGAAGTCGAGGTAACCGACCACGCCGCCGTACAGGCCGCGGCGCGTCTTCTCCACCTCTTCGATCAACTCCATGGCCCGCACCTTCGGCGCCCCCGACAGCGTGCCGGCCGGGAAGCAGGCCGTCACCGCGTCCAGGGCCGTGCGGCCCTCGCCGAGCAGGCCGGTCACCGTCGACACCAGGTGCATCACGTGGCTATAGCGTTCGATGTGGCTGTAGTCCTCGACGCGGACGGTGCCCGGCGCGCACACGCGGCCGAGATCGTTGCGGCCCAGATCGACCAGCATCAAATGCTCGGCGCGTTCCTTCTCGTCGGCCAACAGCTCCTTTTCCAGCAGCTGATCCTCTTCGTCGGTCTCCCCGCGCCAGCGGGTTCCCGCGATCGGATGGGTCCTCGCGACACCGTCGGCGACGGTGACCAGCGCCTCCGGGCTCGACCCGACGATCGAAAAGTCCGTTCCCCCAGCGTCATTCGGCACGTGCAGCAGATACATGTACGGGCTGGGGTTGGTCACCCGCAGCATGCGGTACACGTCGATCGGGTCGACGTCGGTGTCCATTTCGAACCGCTGGGAGGGCACGACCTGGAAGGCTTCCCCCGCGGCGATCTGCTCGACGAGGTAGTCGACGATCTTCCCGTATTCCTCGACGCTGCGCTGCGCGCGGTAGCGCGGCTCGGGCCGGTCGAAGGTGGCGACGGTCGACGACAGCGGTTGACCCAGCGCCGCGGTCATCACGTCCAGGCGGGCGATCGCGTCGTCGTAGGCCTCGTCGACCCGCCCGTCGGTCCCGTTCCAGTTCACGGCGTTGGCGATCAGCGTGATGGTGCCCTCGTGGTGATCCACCGCCGCCACATCGGTGGCCAGCAGCAACAGCATGTCCGGCAGGCCCAGGTCGTCGACGGCCAGCTCGGGCAGCCGTTCCAGGCGCCGCACCAGGTCGTAGGCGAAGAACCCGACCATGCCGCCCGACAGCGGCGGCAGGCCCGACAGCGGCCCGGTGGCCAGCAGTTCGAGGGTGGCCCGCAGGGCGTGCAGCGGGTCTCCTCCGGTCGGCGCGTCCTGCGGCACCACGCCGAGCCAGATCGCCTCGCCGTCGCGCACGGTCAGCGCCGAGGGCGCTCCGGCGCCGATGAACGACCACCGCGACCAGGAACGGCCGTGCTCGGCCGACTCGAGCAGAAACGTGCCCGGGCGGTTGGCGGCGAGTTTGCGGTAGGCCGACAACGGCGTCTCGCTGTCCGCCAACACCTTGCGGGTCACGGGGACCACGCGGTGCTCGGCGGCCAGCTGGCGGAAATCCTCTCGTGAGGTCGTCGCGGCGAGGTGGGCGTGCACCGACTCATCCTCCCAGATGGGGTTGGTCGGCTCGCGAGCGTAACGTGGCTGCGCTTTCGGACGCTCAGATTCGCAGCGGCGTTACGCTCGCGGGATGAAAACTGGTGACACGGTGACCGACTTCGAACTCCCCGATCAGACCGGGGCCCCCCGCAAGCTCAGCGCCCTGCTCGCCGACGGTCCCGTCGTGCTGTTCTTCTACCCGGCGGCGATGACGCCCGGGTGCACCAAGGAGGCGTGCCATTTCCGCGACCTGGCCTCGGAATTCGCCGCTGTCGGCGCCAACCGGGTGGGGATCAGCGCCGATCCGGTGGAAAAGCAGGCCAAGTTCGCCGACCTGCGGAAATTCGACTACCCGCTGCTGTCGGACACCGACGGCACCGTCGCCGCGCAATTCGGCGTCAAGCGCGGCCTGCTGGGCAAGCTGATGCCGGTCAAGCGCACCACGTTCGTCATCGACACCGACCGCACGGTGCTCGACGTGATCTCCAGTGAGTTCAACATGGACACCCACGCGGACAAGGCGCTGGCGACGCTGCGCGCCCGGTCCTAGCCGGCCCCTCAGGGGCTGATCGCCAGGAAGACGTAGGCGGCCAGCAACACCAGATGCACCTCGCCCTGCAGCCGGGTGGCCCGACCGGGCACGACGGTCAACACGCTGATCACCACGGTCAGCGCGAGCAGCACCAGCTGGATGGGCCCGAGGCCGAGCACCAGCGGTCCTTTGACCCAGATCGACGCGAGCGCGATCGTCGGGATCGTCAGCCCGATGCTGGCCATCGCCGACCCGTACGCCAGGTTCAGGCTGGTCTGGATGCGGCCTTTTCGCGCCGCCCGGGCTGCCGCGAGCGTCTCCGGCAGCAGCACCAGCGCCGCGATGATCACACCCACGAACGACTGCGGCAGGCCCGCCACCATCACCGCGTGCTCGACGGCCGGTGACTCCTCCTCGGCCAGGCCGACCACCGCCACCAGCGCGCACAGCAGCAGCACCAGGCTGCTCAACGCCTGCCGCCTGCTGGGTGGATCCGCGTGGCTCTCGTCCTCGAACACGCGCTTTTGGCCCCGCTGCGCGATCGGCAGAAAGAAGTCGCGGTGCCGCACGGTCTGGGTGAACACGAACAGCAGGTACACCAACAGCGTCGCGATCGCCGCGAAGGTGAGCTGGCTGGGGGTGAACTCCCGGCCCTGATGCCCGGTGGTGAACGCCGGCAATACCAGGCTCAACGTGGCCACCGTGGTGACCGTGGCCAGGGCGGCCCCGGCGCCTTCGGCGTTGAACAGGGTCACGCCGTAGCGCCGGGAGCCGAGCAGCAGCGACAAACCGGCGATCCCGTTGGTGGTGATCATCAGCGCGGCGAACGCGGTGTCCCTGGCCAGCGTCGCGGCCTCGTTCCCGCCGGACATCATCAGGGTGACGATCAGGGCCACCTCGATGGTGGTGACCGCGGCCGCGAGGATCAGCGACCCGAAGGGCTCGCCGACCCGGTGTGCGACCACCTCCGCGTGATGCACCGCGGCGATCACGGCGCCGACGAGAAACAGCGCGGCCACCCCGACCAGCACCGGTCCCAGCTTCTCGCCCCAGATCACTGCCAGCACGACGACGGCAAGCACCGGCACGACCACGTTCCAGGACAAGACGTCCCGGGACAACCATTTCGACATTGCCCGCCATTCTTGTCGAAGTCATGCGCCGTGCACGCCGAAAGTGACGGCGGACACGCCTGGTTCGCCGGCTACCGTTCGGGTTGTAGCAGCGCGTCGGCGTCGAAGCAGCTGTGGTCACCGGTGTGGCAGGCGCCGCCGACCTGGTCGACGGTCAGCAGCACGGTGTCGCCGTCACAGTCGAGCCGCACCGAGTGCACGTATTGGGTGTGGCCGGAGGTCGCGCCCTTCACCCACTGCTCGCGACGCGACCGCGAATAGTAGGTCGCCTCACGCGTTTTTAGGGTGCGGGCCAGCGCCGCGTCGTCCATCCAGGCGACCATCAGCACGTCGCCGCTCCCGCGCTCCTGCACGACGGCGGCGATCAGCCCGTCGGCGTTGCGCTTCAGGCGCGCGGCGATCTGCGGGTCCAGCGTCATCGGGCCATCCTCACCGCGATTCCCGCGTCGGCCATGGCGGCCTTCACCTGCCCGATGGTCAGCTCCCGGAAGTGGAAAACGCTGGCCGCCAACACCGCATCGGCACCTGCCTCGATCGCCGGTGCGAAATGTTCGGCCGCCCCGGCGCCGCCGCTGGCGATGACCGGCACGGTGACCGCCGAGCGCACCGCCTGCAGCATCTCGAGGTCGAACCCCGCCTTGGTGCCGTCGGCGTCCATCGAGTTCAGCAGGATCTCACCCACCCCCAAATCGGCTCCGCGAGAAGCCCATTCGACGGCATCGAGGCCGGTGCCGCGACGCCCGCCGTGGGTGGTCACCTCCCAGCCCGACGGGGTGGGCACCGAACCCGAGGGCACGGTGCGGGCGTCGACGGACAGCACGATGCACTGGGATCCGAACTGCCGTGCCATCTCGGCCAGCAGCTCGGGGCGGGCGATCGCGGCGGTGTTGATCGAGACCTTGTCCGCTCCGGCACGCAGCAACACGTCGACGTCGGCCACGGTGCGGACCCCGCCGCCGACGGTCAGCGGGATGAAGACCTGCTCGGCCGTGCGCCGCACCACGTCCAGCATCGTGGCCCTTCCCGACGACGACGCGGTGACGTCGAGGAAGGTGAGCTCGTCGGCGCCCTCGGCGTCATAGGCGGCCGCGAGCTCCACGGGATCACCTGCGTCCCGGAGGTTTTCGAAGTTGACGCCCTTGACCACCCGCCCGCCGTCGACGTCCAGGCACGGGATGACCCGGACCGCGAGGCCGCTGTGGTTGGCGTGCATGTCAGTAGTCCTCCGGTCGGCCGGTTCTGCGCAACAGGTCGAGGATCTCGGCGTGCGCGGCGCGACCCGCCGCCAGCGCGGAATCCGACGCCGGGCTCCACGGCTCCCCCGCCAGGTCGGTGACGACACCGCCGGCCGCCCGAACCAGCGCGACCCCGGCGGCGTGGTCCCACACGTGGCCACCGAAACTGATTGCCGCACCGAGGATTCCGTCGGCAACGTAGGCGAGGTCGAGGCCGGTGGAACCGTGCATGCGCAACCGCGACGAGACCCTGCTGAGATTCTCCAGGACGGCCATCCGGTAGCGCCCCGGGAATCGGCCACGGGCGTCCGCGCTGAACGATCCCGCGCCGACGAGGGCGTCGGCCAAATCGATCGATGCCAGCGGCGGCTGCGGGACCCCGTTCTTGCGCAACGGTCCGCCCGACACCGCGGTGTAGCGCTGGGCCATGAACGGCAACCAGGTCAGTCCGGCCACCGGGTCACCGTGGTGCAGCAGGCCGAGCAGGATCCCGGCCATCGGTGATCCGGCCGCATAGTTGAACGTGCCGTCGACGGGATCGAGCACCCACACCCAGGGCGAGTCGACGCCCGAGCCGCCGAATTCCTCGCCGTGGACGCCGATTCCGGTGGCTTCGACCAGCGCGGCGACCACCTGACGCTCGATCGCGAGGTCGACGTCGGTGGCGAAGTCGTTGCCCTTCTTGCGCACCGCGGAGTCGGCGCGGTGACCGGCGAGGAACGGTTCCGTCGCCTCGTCGAGGATTGCCGATGCCGTCTCGACCAACGCGTCTACGTCCATGCCGCCGTTACTCTCCGACCGCGGCCAGCGCCTGTGGCAGCGTGAACCGCCCCGCGTAGAGGGCCTTGCCGACGATGGCGCCCTCGACGCCGCGGTCGGTGAGGGTCGCGATGGCGCGCAGGTCGTCGAGGCTGGACACCCCGCCCGACGCGATCACCGGAACGTCGGTGCGCTCGGCGACGGCCGAGAGCAGCTCCAGGTTGGGGCCGCCCAGCGTGCCGTCCTTGGTGACATCGGTGACCACGAACCGTGAACACCCTTCGCTGTCAAGGCGTTCCAGCACTTCCCACAGGTCACCGCCATCGGTTTCCCAGCCACGCCCGCGCAGCCGGTGCTCGCCGTCAACAATCTGGACGTCGAGCCCCACGGCGACCTTGTCACCGTGCTCGCCGATCGCCCGCGCGCACCACTGCGGGTTCTCCAAGGCCGCGGTGCCCAGGTTCACCCGGGTGCAGCCGGTGGCCAGGGCCGCCGCCAACGAGTCGTCGTCGCGGATCCCGCCGGACAGCTCCACCTGCACGTCGAGCTTGCCGACCACCTCGGCGAGCAGCTCGCGGTTGGAGCCTCGCCCGAACGCGGCGTCCAGGTCGACCAGATGGATCCATTCGGCCCCGTCGCGTTGCCAGGCCAGCGCGGCGTCCAGCGCCGAACCGTATTCGGTTTCACTGCCCGCCTTGCCCTGCACCAGGCGTACGGCACGGCCGTCGACCACGTCGACCGCGGGCAACAAGATCAACACACTTTCTCCTTTACGCCGAGACTGCAACCAGCTGCGGGTCTTCTCGGCATTTGCGTTGTGGAATACAGTTTCGCGGAAGCGGTCACAGGGCCTCGACCCAGTTGCTCAACACGGCCGCGCCGGCGTCACCGCTTTTCTCCGGGTGAAACTGCGTGGCCGAGAGCGGTCCTTCCTCGACCGCGGCCAAGAACGGCCCCTCGTGGGTGGCCCAGGTCAGCACCGCCTCGGGTGAGCCCTCCCACTGTTGCGCGGCGTAAGAGTGCACGAAGTAGAACCGGGTGTCGGCGTCGAGCCCGGTGAACAGGACGCTGCCGGGCCCGGAATTGACGACGTTCCAACCCATGTGCGGGATCACCGGCGCCTGCAGCCGGGTCACGTATCCCGGCCACTGCCCGCATCCTTCGGTCTCCACGCTGAATTCGACGCCGCGCGCGAACAGGATCTGCATCCCGACGCACACCCCCAGCACCGGACGCCCGGCGGCGACCCGGTCGGCGATGATGCGGTCCCCGTTGATGGTGCGCAGCCCGGTCATGCACGCCTCGTAGGCGCCGACGCCCGGCACCACCAAGCCGTCGGCACCGGCCGCGGCGGCGGCGTCGGCGGTCACCTCGACCGACGCACCGACCCGTTCGAGCGCGCGCTGAGCCGACCGCAGGTTGCCCGAGCCATAATCAAGGACAACGACCGATTTCTTTGTCACAGAACACCTTTGGTGGACGGCACACCCGACACCCGGGGATCGGGCTCGACCGCCTGACGCAACGCGCGGGCCACCGCCTTGTATTCCGCCTCGGTGATGTGGTGCGGGTCGCGCCCGTACAGGACGCGCACGTGCAGCGCGATGCGCGCGTTGGCGGCCAGCGACTCGAACACGTGCCGGTTGATGACGGTGTGATACGGCACCGAGTTGCCGGCAATGGTGGTGTGCTGCAGGTGATCCGGCTCCCCGCTGTGCACGCAGTAGGGCCGGCCGGACACGTCGACCGCCGCGTGCGCCAACGTCTCGTCCATCGGGATGAAGGCGTCCCCGAACCGGCGGATGCCCCGCTTGTCACCCAGGGCCTGGCCGAGCGCCTGCCCCAGGGCGATGGCGGTGTCCTCGATGGTGTGATGGCCCTCGATCTCGACGTCGCCCTTGGTCCGCACGGTCAGGTCGAAGCTGGCGTGGCTGCCCAGCGCGGTGAGCATGTGGTCGTAGAACGGCACGCCGGTGTCGACGTCGACCTGGCCGGTGCCGTCGAGGTCGAGTTCGATGACGATGTCGGACTCCTTGGTGCGGCGCTCGATGCGCGCACGGCGGGCGGGGGTGGCTGTCATGGCGCTCCTAACACATGGTCGCGACCCGCTGCACCCGGCTCGGCCGCGCTTGCGATCGCTCCTACGTTGACGGGGGCCGGCTCGGTGGCGGCGATCTGGGCGCTGGCCCGCAGGAAGGCGTCGTTCTCCCCGGCCAGGCCTGTGGTAGCCCGCAGGTAGCCGGGGATTCCGACGTCGCGGATCAGCACGCCGGCGTCCAGATAGCGTTGCCAGGTGGCCGGGGCGTCGGCGAACTCCCCGAACAGCACGAAGTTGGCGTCGCTGGGAATCACCCGGAAACCCAGGCGCCTCAACTCTTTTGAGACGCGCTCGCGTTCGGCGATCAGCGCCGCGACGCTGCCCAGCGTGTCGTCGGCGTGCCGCAGCGCGGCCCGCGCGGCGGCTTGAGTGACCGACGACAGGTGATACGGCAGGCGCACCAGCAGCATCGCGTCGATCACCGCCGGCGTGGCGATCAGATAGCCGAGCCGGCCGCCGGCGAAGGCGAACGCCTTGCTCATGGTGCGCGAGACGATGAGCTTGGTCGGATACTGCGCCACCAGCGCCACCGCGCTGGGCTCCGACGAGAATTCGCCGTAGGCCTCGTCGACGATCAGGATGCCCGGCACCGCGTCGAGCAACCGCCGCAGATCCGGCAACGAAACGCTCTGCCCGGACGGATTGTTCGGGCTGGCGACGAACACCACGTCGGGTTTGCGGCCGGCGATCGCGGCCACGGCGGCCTCGACGTCCAGGCTGAAGTCGTCGGCCCGGGCGGCCTGTAACCATTCGGTGCGGGTGCCGTCGGAGATGATCGGGTGCATCGAGTAGGAGGGAACGAACCCGATCGCCGTGCGCCCCGGGCCGCCGAACGCCTGCAGCAACTGCTGCAGAATCTCGTTGGAACCGTTTGCCGCCCAGAGATTTTCGACTCCAAGCCGGACTCCGGTCTGGGCGCTCAAATAGCTGGCGAGGTCGGTCCGCAGCGCGACGGCGTCACGGTCGGGGTAGCGGTGCAGGTCGGCGGCGGCTTCCGCCACCGAGCGCACCACGTCGTCCACCAGCGCCTTGCTGGGGGGGTGCGGGTTCTCGTTGGTGTTCAGCCGCACCGGGACCGCCAATTGCGGTGCGCCATAGGGCGACTTGCCGCGCAGGTCGTCGCGCAGCGGCAGGTCGTCCAGTGTGGGTTCGGATGCTCCGGTCACCGCTCGAACCTCCGCCGTACCGCCTCGCCGTGCGCCGGCAGGTCCTCGGCCTCGGCGAGCGTGATCACGTGCCCGGACACGTCTTTGAGCGCCGCCTCGGTGTAGTCGACGACGTGGATGCCGCGCAGGAAGGTCTGCACGGACAGGCCGCTGGAATGCCGCGCGCAGCCCGCGGTCGGCAGGACGTGATTGGAACCGGCGCAGTAGTCCCCGAGGCTCACCGGCGAGTACGGGCCGACGAAAATGGCTCCCGCCGCGCGGACCCGCCCGGCCACGCTCGCCGCGTCGGCGGTCTGGATCTCCAGGTGTTCGGCGGCGTAGGCGTTGACGACCTTCACGCCGGCGTCCACATCGTCGACCAGGATGATCGCCGATTGGCGACCACCCAGGGCGGCGGTCACCCGCTCACGGTGCGCGGTCGTCTGCAACTGGGCGGCCAGTTCTTTGTCGGTGGCGGCGGCCAGGTCTTCGCTCGGGGTCACCAGCACGCTGCCGGCCATTTCGTCGTGTTCGGCCTGACTGATCATGTCGGCGGCCACATGCGCGGGGTCGGCCGTGTGGTCGGCCAGGATCGCGATCTCCGTCGGCCCGGCCTCGGCGTCGATGCCGACCCGCGAGCGGCACAGCCGCTTGGCGGCGGTGACGTAGATGTTGCCGGGCCCGGTGATCATGTCGACGGGAGCCAGCTCGGCGCCGTCGAGATCGGTGCCGCCATAGGCCAGCAACGCGACCGCCTGTGCGCCGCCGACGGCCCACACCTCGTCGACACCCAGCAGCCGGGCCGCGGCCAAAATCGTCGGGTGCGGCAGGCCGTCAAATTTTGCCTGCGGCGGGCTGGCCACCACCAGCGAGGCGACGCCGGCGGCCTGCGCCGGCACCACATTCATCACCACGCTGGACGGGTACACGGCGTTGCCGCCGGGCACGTACAGGCCCACCCGCTCGACCGGGACCCACCGCTCGGTGACCGTCGCGCCGGGGCCGAGCGTCGTCGTGACGTCGGTGCGGCGCTGGTCGGCGTGCACCGCGCGGGTGCGGTCGATCATCACGCGCAGGGCTTCGGCGACCGCCGGGTCCAGCTCGGCGAGGGCCTGCTCGAGCGCCGCCGCGGGCACCCGGACGGCCGGGGGCCGCACGCCGTCGAAGGAGGCCCCAAACTCGAGGGCGGCTTCGGCGCCGCGCTCCGCGACGGCCTGCACGATCGGGCGCACCTTGGGCAGCACCGCCTCCACGTCGGCACCGCCGCGCGGCAGCTCCGCCCGCAATCGGGCAGCCGTCAATTCCGCGCCCCGCAGGTCGATGCGGGCCAACGGTGACGGTCGGGTGGTGCTCACGGTGTCCATTGTCCCAGAGGAACTCAAATCAATATCCGACCGGTAGTGTGCCGGTAAAGAGGCCATACCGCAGGGAGCCGCGATGTCAGCCAAGGATCACCCCAACTACGCCTCCGGCGTCCCGATGGTCTTTCCGCCCTGGTTCGAGCGCTTCCAGATCAAGTACGTCAACCCGGCGCTCAAGCCCGTGGTGCGCTACCTGCCCGGCACCGCGACGATCAAGCATCGCGGTCGCACGTCCGGCAAGCCCTACGAGACCATCGTGACCACCTACCGCAAGGGCAACACCCTGGCGATCGCGCTGGGCCACGGCAAGACCAACTGGGTGAAGAACGTGTTGGCCGCCGGGCAGGCGGACGTGGAGTTGAGCCGCAACCGCACGCTGCACCTCATCAATCCGCGGATCCTGCCCGCCGGCTTCGACGGCCCCGACGTTCAAGGGCTGCCCGCTTTGGCGCGCATGCAGCTGCGCCGGATCGGGGTTTTCGTCGCCGACATCGCCTGAAATCTTGTCGCGCTTGCGCCGAGTGTGCACTGGCGGCGTCGACAGTTAACTCACGGCGGCGACACGCCGACGAATGCCGCCGAGGATGCACGCCGAAAGCCAAGGATTCACACTCGACGCCGGGGGCGGCGCGACGAAGGGAAGCGAACCCGCGTTACATATCCAGGCCGATGTCGAGCACCCGCACAGAATGCGTCAGCGCGCCGACGGCCAGGTAGTCCACGCCGGTCGCGGCGTAGGCGGCGGCGTTCTCCAAACTCAGCCCGCCGGAAGATTCGAGCAGGACGGCGGGGGCGCGCGCATCCCGGCGCTGCACCGCCATCTGCGTCTGCCACACCGGGAAGTTGTCCAGCAGTACCAGTTCGGGTTTTTCCGGCAACACCTCATCGAGCTGCTCGAGCGAATCCACTTCCACCTCGCACGGCAGGTCCGGCGCCGCGTCGCGCACCGCGCGCAGCGCGTCGACCACCGAGCCCGCGGCCACCACGTGGTTGTCCTTGATCAGCGCCGCGTCGCCGAGCCCGAGGCGATGGTTGACGCCCCCGCCGACGCGCACCGCATATTTCTGCAGCACCCGCAGGCCTGGCAGGGTCTTGCGGGTATCACGCACCTTGGCCTTGGTGCCGTGCACGGCGGCCACCCAGTGCGCCGTCGTGGTGGCGATCCCCGACAGGTGGCAGATCAGATTCAGCATGGTCCGCTCGGCGGTGAGCAGCCCGCGGGTTTCCGCCCGCACGGTCAGCACCGGCTGGCCCGCCTGCAGCTGGGCGCCGTCCTCGACGCGGTCGACGACCTCGTAGCCGCGCGCACCGAGCACCTCGTCGAGCACCAGCAGCGCGATGTCGATGCCGGCGATCACGCCGGGCTGCCGGGGCACCATCGACGCGGTGGCCACCGCCTCGGCGGGCACCGTCGCGAGCGTGGTGACGTCGGGCCCGTAGCGCAGGTCCTCGACCAGGCCGCGCTTGATGGTTTCCCGCGCGGCGGTGAGTTCACAGTCCGACATCATCGTCACACCACCGCCGCCAGCGCCTCCACCAGCACCGAATTCTGGTCGTCGGCGAGCCGCAGCACGTTGCTGCGCGCCTGCTCGGCCACGGTCTGCGGGTGCTCCTCGCGGTGGTGGCAGCCCCGGCTTTCGGTGCGGGCCAGGGCCGCAGCGGTCACCGCGCGGGCGGCGACGGCCAACGCGACATCCTCGAAATCGCGCCGGCCCGCCACGGCGCGCACCGTGGCCTGCGACAGCGTGGTGGACAGCCGGGTCAGCCCGGCGGCGTCGCGCACCACCGATGCGTCGCGGCCCATCGCGCGCTGCAGCTCGCCGCGCTCGGGGGCGGTGTGCACGACGGGCTCGGGTGCGAGCGCCCGCACGGGTCCGGCCGCCGCGGCGTGCGCGGCCGCCGCCTTGCCGGCGCGACCGCCCACCACCAAACCCTCCAAGAGGCTGTTGGACGCCAACCGGTTGGCGCCGTGCAGACCGGTGCGGGCCACCTCGCCCGCGGCGAACAGCCCGGGCAGCTCGGTTTGGCCGCACACGTCGGTGACGATGCCCCCGCAGCTGTAATGCGCCCCGGGCACAACGGGAATGGGTTGGCGGACGGGATCGACGCCGGCGGCCCGGCAGGCGGCCGTCACCGTCGGGAACCGGTTCGCGAAGTCCGCGATGTGGCGCGCGTCGAGGAAGACGCACGCGTCACCGGTAGCCTTCATCCGCGCGTCGATGGCCGCGGCGACCACATCGCGGGGCGCCAGGTCTCCCATCGGATGAACACCGGCCGTTACCGAATCCCCTTGCCGGTCAACCAGTCTCGCGCCTTCGCCGCGGATGGCCTCGGTGACCAACGGCCGCCGGCCGCCGGCGGCACCGGGCGCGAACAGCATCGTCGGGTGGAACTGGATGAACTCGAGATCGCTGACCGCGACGCCGGCCCACAGGCCCAACGCGATTCCGTCGCCGGTGGATCCCTCCGGGTTGGTGGTCGCGCCGTACAGGTGCCCGAGGCCGCCGCTGGCGATGATCACCGATGGCGCGCTGATGATTCCGTATCCCCGCGGGGTGCCCACCAGGACGCCGGTCACGGCCGCCCCGTCGTGCAGCACCTGCAGGGCTACGTGCCCGGTGCGGATGTCCAGCGTGCGCGCGGCGTGGTCGAGTGCGCGCTGCACCTCGGCCCCGGTGGCGTCGCCCCCGGCGTGCACGATCCGCCGCCGTGAGTGCCCGCCTTCGCGCGTCAGCGCCCACCGGCCGGGGGCGGATTCGTCGAATCGCGCTCCGTCACCGACCAATTCGGAGATGGCCGCATACCCGTCGGCGACGATCGAGTAGACCGCCTGGGGATCACACAGGCCCGCCCCGGCGACCACGGTGTCGGCGACGTGCGCCTCGACCGAGTCGTCGTTGTCGGGCAGGACGACCGCGATGCCGCCCTGCGCGTAGTGGGTCGCCGTCGCGCCGCGCGCCTGGTCGGCCTTGCTCAGCACGACGACGCTGCGCCCGGCCCGGTGGGCGGCCAGCGCGGCGGCCAATCCCGCGACGCCGGTGCCGATCACGACGACGTCGGCGGTGTGAGTCCACTGGGGACGGGCGGTCATTCGCCACCGCCCGGTTGGCCGATCTCGATCATTCGCTGCACGCTGCGCCGGCCGGCGGCGGCGATGTCGGGGTCGACGTCAACCTCGTCGGCGCCCTCGACGAGGCAGCGCAGCAGCGCCGCCGGGGTGATCATCTTCATGAACTTGCAGGAGGCGCGGTCGTTGACGGCCTGGAAGTCGACCTGCGGGGCGGCGCGGCGCAGCTGATAAAGCATGCCGACCTCGGTGGCGACCAACACTTTCCGCGCGTTGGTCTGGCCCGCGGCGTCGAGCATGCCGCCGGTGGACAAGATCTTCACCCGGTCCGGCGGGAACGCGCCCTCGCCGGCGAGGTACAAGGCCGAAGTGGCGCAACCACATTCGGGATGCACGAAAAGCTCGGCGTCGGGATTCGCGCGGGCCTGGTCGCCCAGTTCGTCGCCGTTGATCCCCGCGTGCACGTGGCATTCGCCGGCCCACACGTGCAGGTTCTTACGGCCGGTCACCCGGCGCACATGCGCGCCGAGGAACTGGTCCGGGCAGAACAGCACCTCGCGGTCCGGGTCGATGGACTCGACCACCTCGACCGCGTTGGACGACGTGCAGCAGATATCGGTGAGCGCCTTGACCGCCGCGGTGGTGTTGACGTAGGAGACGACGACCGCCCCGGGGTGCTCGTCCTTCCAGGCGCGCAACTCGTCGGCGGTGATGGAATCGGCCAGCGAGCAGCCGGCGCGCTGATCCGGGATGAGCACCGTCTTGTCGGGGCTGAGCATCTTGGCCGTCTCGGCCATGAAGTGCACACCGCAGAACACGATGGTGTCCTCGGCCGCCTCGGCGGCGATCCGCGACAGCGCCAGCGAGTCGCCCACGTGGTCGGCGACGTCCTGGATCTCGGGCAGCTGGTAGTTGTGCGCGAGCACGGTGGCGCCGCGCAACTTCGCCAGGCGGCGAATCTCCGCGGCCCACTGCGCATCAGCGACCACGCCGGCGTAGCCGGTGGGCGAATTCGTGATGTCGGCAACCATGTCTTCGGCGAGCGTGTCCATGCGATTGATCACCGTCATGGGGGCTCCTTTCAGCCAGGAGGTTTTCGACTTATAATCGAAAACATGGCCCATCGTAGCACCGCCCACGAAGTGCTCGCGGTCGTGTTCCAGGTTCGCGAAGTCAGCGACGAGGTGACGAAGGGGCGCCCGACGGCGAAACCGCAGCTGAACGTGCTGTTATGGCAGCGCGCCAAGGACCCGCAACGCGGCACGTGGTCGCTGCCGGGCGGGCAGGTCCGCAACGACGAGGACATGATCACCTCGGTCCGGCGCCAGCTCGCCGAAAAGGTCGACCTCAAGGAGCTGGCCCACCTCGAACAGCTGGCGGTGTTCTCCGACCCGCACCGGGTGCCGGGCGCCCGGGTCATCGCGTCCACCTTCCTGGGCCTGGTGCCCTCCCCCGCCAGCCCCGAGCTACCGCCGGATACTCGTTGGCACCCGGTGAACCGCCTGCCTCCGATGGCCTTCGACCACGCCCCGATGGTGGACCACGCTCGCACTCGGCTGAACGCCAAACTGTCCTACACCAATATCGGGTTCGCCTTGGCGCCAAGGGAATTCGCGCTCTCCACACTGCGCGACATCTACGGGGCCGCCCTGGGCTATCAGGTCGACGCGACGAACCTGCAGCGGGTGCTGGCGCGGCGCGGCGTCATCACCGCGACCGGCACCATCGCGCAATCCGGCCGCAGCGGCGGACGCCCGGCCGCGCTGTACCGGTTCACCGACGCGGCGTTGCGGGTCACCGACGAATTCGCCGCGCTCAGGCCGCCCGGGGTCCCCGGCTAGGCTTATCCGAACCCGTCGTTCGGGCGACGCGCCATCCGGGCGGCACCCGTGACGTGTCTGACCTGCCCGCGGTGAGGAAGAAGTCGCTCACAATGCGGCGACGACGTTTTGGTTACCTGCCGTTCGTGCGCGAGAATGCCGGGTGGCCACGAAGGGAGCCTCAATGGCTGAGCTCGGCAACCTGGCAGGCACGCACGGCGCGGAATGGATCGCCCGGCCGCGCCACGAGGAACTGCAGCGCAAAGTGCGTCCGCTGCTGCCCTCGGACGACCCGTTCTACCAGCCGCCGCTGGGTTTCCAGCACGCCGAGCCCGGGACCGTGCTGCGCTCGCGCGATGTCGAGTTGGCCTTCCTGGGCCTGATCCCGCAGCCCATCAAAGCCGTCCAGCTGCTGTACCGGACCATGGACATGAACGGCGAGCCCGAGGCGACCGCGACGACGGTGATCGCGCCGGCCGACCTCGCCCCGGGGCGCCCCTGCCCGGTCCTGTCGTACCAGTGCGCGATCGACGCCGTGTCGTCGCGGTGCTTCCCCTCCTATGCGCTGCGGCGCCGCGCGAAGGCGTTCGGGGCGATCGGCCAGTTCGAGCTTTTCCTGATCGCCGCCGCCGTCGCCGAGGGCTGGGCCGTCTCGGTGCCCGACCACGAAGGCCTGCGGGGCTTGTGGGGGGCGCCGTATGAGCCCGGCTACCGCGTCCTGGACGGCATCCGGGCCGCGCTGAGTGGGGAGCGTCTCGGGCTGTCCAAGTCGGCCCCGATCGGGCTGTGGGGGTACTCCGGCGGCGGTCTGGCCAGCGCGTGGGCGGCCGAAGTGTGCGCCGAATACGCGCCCGAACTCGACATCGTGGGGGCGGTGCTGGGCTCGCCCGTCGGGGACCTGGGCAACACGTTCCGCCGTCTCAACGGCAGCTTCCTGTCGGGGTTGCCCGCGCTGGTGGTGGCCGCGCTCGCGCACATCTATCCCGACCTGGACCGGGTGATCCGCGAGCACACCAACGAGGAGGGGCGCGCCCTGCTCGACTCGCTCGAGAAGATGACTACCGTGGGGGCCGTCGTCCGCATGGCCGGCAAGAACATGGGCGATTACCTCGACGAACCGCTCGAGAAGATCCTGTCCACCCCGGAAGTCTCGTACGTCTTCGACCACATCAAGCTGGGCGCCGCGGTGCCGACGCCGCCGGTGCTGATCGTGCAGGCCGTTCACGACTACCTGATCGACGTCCACGACATCGACGTGCTGGCCGACGCCTATTCGGCGGGCGGCGCGCGGGTCACTTACCACCGCGACGCGTTCAACGAACACATGATGTTGCACCCGCTGTCGGCGCCGATGACCTTGCGCTGGCTGACGGATCGCTTCGAGGGTCGACCGCTGACCGAGCACCTGGTGCGCACCACCTGGCCGACGATGTTCAACCCGATGACCTACGTCGGCATGGCCCGGCTGGCCAAGATCGCGGCCAAGGTGATCACGGGCCGCAGGATTCGCCGCCGTCCGCTATGACACGGTGGCTTCCGTCGCGCCACCCTTTCCCACCGGCAGCTCATCGGAAGTCCGGCCCTCCGGCGGAAGCGCCCCCAGGTCGTCACGGGCGTCCGCGGCCACCCGGACCGCGTACACCAACGCGGCGATGCCGACCGGCCACAACAAGCTGACCGCGATCTGCAGCGGACGGTCGGAGAAGAACACCGGCGGCGCCTGGATGACGTACGCGACCGACGGGCTTTTGCTCAGCGGCACCGCGTCGAAGTCCAAGGCGCCGTAGCCGAGCCGCACCAGCCCGGCCCCCACCGCGGCGGCCGCCGCGGCGGCGGTCAGCATGCCGACCGACAGGGCGACGACCATTCCCGGGCCGCGGTGCTGTTGCCACTGCCACGCCCACACCGAGGCGACTATCGCCAGCACGGTCAGCAGGCCCAGCATCAGGGCGGGCGCGACGAAGAAATGCTCGGACTCGTTGCCCAGGTAGTCATGCACCCGCTCGCCCGAGCGGGTGAGTGCCACCACGGCGCGGATCGGCGGCGCGATCCACGCCCACAGCGCACCGATCAGCACACCGGTCGCCGCCGAGCCCACGGCGACGAACAGCAGCGCGCGCACCCGTGCCCGGCGGGCTGCGGTGCCGGGCGAGTCCGGGGCGTCGCTTTTGGCCGGCTCGCTCACCGTTGCGCCTCCAGGTCGGCGGAGTCGACCTCACCGTGGCGCGAGCAGCGCGCCCGCCAGCCGTCGGGCCGAACCTGCACCACCATCCGCCGCCCGCACGCCGCGCAGAACCGGGGCGGCTCAAGACCCAACTGAGCCGCTGTCGGCACGACGGTGCCCCCTAATTCCCCGGTGTAGACGTTGTAGACACCGGCGCTGACCGCAGCGCCCAGATCGCCAACCACAAGTGTCCAACCCTAGCCGCGCGCGTCGCTTACAAGCTGGCGTTGAGGCCCTTGAGGGGCATCTGCAGGTCGCCGAGCAGTTCCAGGTCGGATTCGGCCGGCCGGCCCAGCGTGGTCAGGTAGTTGCCGACGATCACGGCGTTGATGCCGCCCAGCATGCCCTTCTTGGCGCCGAGGTCGCCCAGGGTGATCTCGCGGCCCCCGGCGAAGCGCAGCATGACGCGCGGCAGCGCCAGCCGGAACGCGCCGACGGACTTCAGCGCCTCGCTGGCCGGCAGCACCTCCAGGTCACCGAACGGCGTGCCCGGGCGCGGGTTGAAGAAGTTCAGCGGCACCTCGTCGGGCCCGAGCTCGGCGAGCTCGGCGGCGAATTCGGCGCGCTGCTCGAGGGTTTCGCCCATGCCCAGGATGCCGCCGCAGCACACCTCCATGCCGGCGTCGCGCACCATCGACAGGGTCTCCCAGCGCTCCTCCCACGAATGGGTGGTGACGACGTTGGTGAAGTACGAGCGCGCGGTCTCCAGGTTGTGGTTGTAGCGGTGCACGCCCATCGCCGAGAGCTGTTCCACCTGCTCGGACGTCAGCATCCCCAGCGAGCAGGCGATGTTGATCTCGACCTCGTTGCGGATCGCCTCGATGCCGGCCGCGACCTGCGCCATCAGGCGCTCGTCGGGCCCGCGCACCGCGGCGACGATGCAGAACTCGGTGGCGCCGGACTTGGCGGTCTGCTTGGCCGCCTCCACCAGGCTGGGGATGTCCAGCCGGGCGCTGCGCACGGGCGATTCGAACAGCCCCGATTGCGCGCAGAAGTGACAGTCTTCCGGGCAGCCGCCCGTCTTGAGACTGATGATGCCCTCGACCTCAACCTCGGGGCCGCACCAGCGCATCCGCACCTCATGGGCCAGCGCCAGCAGCTCGTCGAGCCGGTCGTCGGGCAGCTGCAGCACCCGCAGGACCTGGTCACGGCTCAAGCCCTGGCCATCCTCCAGCACCTGTTGCCGGGCCACCGCCAGGATGTCCTCGTCGTTGCCGGTTTCGGCCGTCGGTCGGGTTGCCGCTTGAGTCACCAGGTACTCCCTTGCCTCTTTCTGGTGTCCGCGCGTGGGGACACATCTGCCCCGTGGTGGCAGCCTGAATGAAAAGGTGTTCAAAGTAGGGTAACGGCCGAAGGACTCGGCCTACCCCTGGGTATACGACCATGGTGACCCCGCACATCGAATTCCTGGCGCACCACTACCTGCTGTTGGCGGCGCCGGCATTTCTGCCTGCGGTGATCGTCGTCGCCGTGATCCTGTACATCGCGCTGCGCGACCGCCGGGAAGGTCGCAACGCCACGACGTCCACCACCGACGCGGCGAAACCCGACACGCCCGATCGCGAGCGTGATTGACGGGTGCCGGATCGGGGCATTAAACAATCAATCACGAACCTACTTGACAGTAATAACGCGGTTGACATCAATCGGATCCTCCGGGGCGGCCCGGCGCGGTGAGGAGGCACGACGATGCGGTCGGACGAACTGACGATTGTTGCTGAGGCACCAGCCCGCGGTGCGGGGCTGGACCAGGTGATCGGGCTCTCGATCGCCGCGGCGGTGATCACCTTGCTGATGCTGTGGGTGGGCCACGCCCACCGCACGCACCGCATCCGATGGTTGTCCCGGGTCGCGGACAAAGTGGGCGAGAAGTTCCACCGGCCGAGCTGGGTCGCCCTGCCGGTGCTGGTGTTCACCACGTCGATCATCTGCGCGCTGTTCGGGTTCATCTGGGACGTCAGCTGGCATATCGGCAACGGCCGCGACCCCGGTCCGCTGGCCAACCCGGCGCACTACTTCATCATCATCGGACTGTTCGGCATCTTTTTGGGTGGGATGACCGCTGTTGTCTTGCCGTTCGACCAGCCCGGCCCGGCGGCGGTGCGGATCACACGGAACTGGCACGCCCCGGTCGGCGGTGTGCTGATGGCCGGCTGCGGGCTGTACGCGATGATCGGATTCCCGCTCGACGACATCTGGCACCGCATCTTCGGCCAGGATGTAACCCTCTGGGGCCCAACGCATTTGATGATGATCGGCGGCGCCTGCTTTTCGCTGTTCGCGGTGTTGATGCTGGAGCGCGAAGGTGAGGCCAAGCTCGGTGCGGACGTCCTGCACGGCGCGTTCATCACGTTCCTGCGCTACCTGTCGTTCGGCGGCATGTTCATCGGCTTGTCGGTCTATCAGATCGAATACGACTTCGGCGTCGAGCAATTTCGCCTCGTGCTGCAGCCCATGATGATCGCCGCCGCGGCGGCGCTGGCGGCGGTCGCCGCCCGCATCACGATGGGACGGGGGGCGGCCCTGATCGCGGCCGTCTTCGCCATTGCCCTGCGCGGTGGCGTGGCATGGCTGGTCGGGCCGATCCTGGGCGCTCCGATCAACTGGTTCCCCCTCTATCTCGGCCCCGCGCTGGCGGTCGAGTTGATCGCGCTGACCCCGCTTCTCAGGCGCCCCATCGCTTTTGGCGCCGTCGCGGGCCTCGGTGTGGGCACCGTCGGGCTGTGGCTGGAGTCGCGGTGGATCGCGGCGGTCTACCACTATCCGTGGCCGATCGGCATGTGGGGCGAGGCCCTGGCCATGGCGGTGCCCGTCGCGGTGCTGATGGGGATGTGCGGCGCGCTGTTCGGCATGGTGCTCACCGGCCAGCGGCTCCCGGGCCGTGCCGCCGGCATCTCGGTGGTGGTGGTCACGGTGCTGGTGATCGGCGGCGCGGTGGCCAACGGACTGCATATCGTCGTGCCGCGCCAGAACAACGCCACCCTCACCTTGACCGATCTGCCCGCCGCAGCGGGGCGCCGCATGGTGTCGGCCGACATCCAACTCCAACCGGCCGACATGATCAGCCAGCATCCGGAGTGGGTGACGATCCTGTCCTGGCAGGGCCGGATGGAGAACAACCGCGGTCTACAGATCGACGAGCTCGAGAAGGTCGGTCCCGGGCATTACCGGTCGACGAAACCGCTTCCGGTGTGGGGTTCGTGGAAGACGCTGTTGCGGGTTCAGGACGGCTACACGATGACCGCGGTGCCGATCTACGAGCCGGCCGACGAGGCGATCCCGGCGCCCGAGGTGCCGGCCTTGCCGGCGATGAACCGGCCGTTCGTGCAGGAAATCACGATCCTGCAGCGCGAACGCGACCAGAACGCACCGGTGTGGTTGTTCACCGCCGGCTCGATCATGGTGCTGTTCCTGACCCTGATGGTGATCGCCGGCCTGACGTGGGGTGCGGGGCGGCTCGGCAACGCCGTCACCGAGCCGGAACCCGTCGAGGACAAACAGCCGACGCCCCGGGCGGCGTAGGGATGACGATGCGTGGCTCTCTCCTTGCGGCGTGGCTGGCGGCGCTGGTCTGGGGCCTGGTCGCCTGCGGCGGATCCACCAACACCTCGCCGGCGGCGCCCCTGGTCATCGACGTGACCATCGCCAACGGACAGGTGACCCCGACCAACGCCACGCTGCAGGCCAAGGTGCGCCAGAAAATCACCCTGCACGTGACCAGCGATGCCACCGACGAACTGCACGTACATTCGACGCCCGATCACAAGTTCCAGATCGCGGCGGCACCCCACCAGACGTTCGAGTTCGCCGTCGACGTGCCCGGCAATGTCGCGGTGGAACTGCACCATCTCGACCGCACCATCGCCACCATCCAAGTGCAGCCGTGACCTCCGCCCCCGCGGCGGTGGTGCTCGCGCATGGGCTCGGCGGGTCGGGCGACCTCCCGGTGCCGTACGCCTACGCGATGGTCGGCGCGGCATGGGCGCTGACGTTCACGTTCGCCCTGGTCGCCTTCGCATGGCGACAGCCCCGGTTCGATCCACTGAAGCCGGGCAAGTCCTTGCCGGCTGCGCTGACGACATTCGTCGACGCCCGGGCCACTCGCTGGGTGGCGGCGGCGCTGGCGCTGGTGTTTGCGCTGTGGGCGGTGGCGGCCGGGATCTGGGGTCCCGAGTCGGAGTCCAATGCGCTGCTCGGCGCGTTCTATGTGCTGCTGTGGGTCGGGTTGGTGGCGCTGTCGTTGACCCTGGGCCCGGTGTGGCGGGTGATCTCACCCATGCGCACCGTGTATCTGCTGCTGCGGCGCATCACCCCCGGGCGCCTTGGGCGTCCGCGGTTGTCCTACCCGGAGGGCTGGGGCTACCGGCCCGCCGCGGTCGGCCTGTTCGCCTTCGTCTGGATGGAGCTGGCCAGCCCGAACCCGGCGTCGCTGCCGTGGATCAGGACGTGGATCGCGGCCTACGCGGTGCTGATGCTCGCCGGCGCCTGGTTGTGCGGGCAGCGCTGGCTGGCGCGCGCCGACCCGTTCGGCGTGTACAGCATGGCCGTCTCCCGGCTCTCACCGTTTCGCCGCAACCGCGAGACCGGACGAATCGTCGTCGGGAACCCGCTCGACCATCTGCCGTCGCTGCCGGTGCGCCCGGGTGTCGTCATGCTGCTGGCGGTGCTGCTCGGGTCCACGGCGTTCGACAGCTTCTCGTCGTCGCCGACCTGGCGCGGCTTCGCCGATCGGCTCACGCGGGACTTCGGCGCCTCCCCCTCCCTAGCGTCGTCGGTGCTGCGCACCCTCGGGCTCATCGTGTTCGTTTCCGTTGTGGCGGTGACGTTTTCGTTGGCCGCGCGCGCCACCGGCGGCGTGGACCGCGAGCGACGGCGCGCGCTGCCGGGCCAGATGGCGCATTCGTTGATCCCGATCGTGGTCGGCTACATCTTCGCGCACTACCTGTCCTATCTGGTGGAGCGCGGACAGCAGGCGGTGTTCGCGCTGGCCGACCCGTTCGGCCGCGGCTGGAACCTGTTCGGCCTGGCGCACTTACACGTGGCCTACGTGTTGTCCATGCACCCGCCGGTGCTGGCCGCGATCAAGGTGACCTGCGTGGTCACCGGGCACATCGTCGCGGTGATCGCCGCCCACGACAAGGCCTTGCGACTGCTGCCCGCCGGCCATCAGCTCACCGGGCAGCTGACCATGATGCTGGTGATGGTCGGCTACACCTTCACCGGTTTGTATCTGCTCTTCGGTGGGTAGGCGTTGCGGCGTGCGCTCCTACGTAACGCGATCCCTCGCCGAACTCGATTGATGTCGCGGCGCTCGACCGAGCCGGTCTTCCCGGACGAGCAGAACCCGGCCCGAAAGAAGTGGCGTCGCCCGCGAGGGCTGTCCCGAATCAGCATTCAGTCCAAAGTGATGCTGATGCTGCTGGTGTCCAGCCTGGCGTCGCTGGGGGTGATCGGAACGGTCGAGTACGTCGCGGCCCGCAACGCGCTGGTGCCCGCGGCTTCCGAGCGGATGACCCAGATGCGCGCGGCGCAGAAGCGGGCCATCGAGACGCTGTTCTCGGACCTGTCGGATTCGCTGGTCGTCTACAGCCACGGAACCACCGCACTCGACGCGGTGCACGAATTCACCGCCGGCTTCGACCAGTTGGCCAACGCCCCCGTGGACCCCGGGCAGCAACGCGCGCTGGTGGACTTCTACAACGAGAGGCTGATCGCACCGATCGAGCGCGACACCGGCACGAAGCTGGCCCTCGACGCCGTGTTGCCCCGCAACAACTCACAGAAGTACCTGCAGGCGCACTACACCGTGGCGGCGAGTCGGTCCCCGAATCAGATGGGCGCCGCGCCCGACGACGCCGGCGACGGCAGCGCCTGGTCGGCCGCCAACGCGCGGTTCAACGACTACTTTCGCGAAATCGCGACCCGATTCGAATACCGGGATGCGCTGCTGCTGGACACCCGTGGCAACGTGGTCTACAGCGTGCGGAAATCCGCGTCCCTCGGTACCAACGTCCGCACCGGGCCCTATCGCCAATCCAACCTGCGTGACGCCTACGAGAAGGCGATGGCCGCCAACTCGGTGAATTTCGTGTGGATCACCGACTTTGCGCCCTACCAGGCTCAACTCGGTCAGCCCATCGCGTGGTTGACCGCACCCATCGGTCCGCCCGGCAGCGCGGCCGGGGTGCTGGCCCTGCCCCTGCCGATCGCCAAGGTGAATCGGATCATGACCGCCGACAGGCAGTGGAAAGCCGCGGGCATGGGCGACACCGCCGAAACCTATCTCGCCGGACCCGACAACCTGATGCGCTCCGATTCGCGGTTGTTCCTCGAGGACCCGCAGCGCTACAAACGCGAGGCGGTCGCGGCCGGAACCCGGGCCGACGCCGTCGACACGGCGATCAGGTGGGGTGGCACCACGCTGGTACAGCCCGTGGCCACCGCGGCCGTGCGTGCCGCGCAACGCGGCGAGACCGGAACCCTCACCGACACCAGCTATCTGGGCCGGCGCGAACTCGCGGCCTACGCCCCGTTGTCGGTGCCCAATTCCGACCTGCACTGGTCTATCGTCGCCACCCGGGAAACCGCCGAGGCCAACGCCCGGGTCATGTCGCTCACCCGGACGCTCGTGATCACCACCACCGCAATGGTCTTCGTGATCTGTGTGGCGGCACTGCTGGTCGCACAGATCTTCGTGCGGCCCATCCGCAGGTTGCAGGCCGGCGCCCAGGAGATCGGTGCCGGCAACTACGACGTCGCGATCCCCGTCACCTCCCGCGACGAAATCGGTCAACTCACCGCCTCTTTCAACGAGATGAGCCGCAACCTGCAGATCAAGGAAGAGCTACTGGGCGAACAACGCAAGGAAAACGACCGGCTGCTCGGGTCGCTGATGCCCGAACCGGTTGCACGGCGTTACCGCGAGGGCGAACAGACGATCGCCGAGGAGCACCAGGACGTCACCGTCCTCTTCGCCGACCTCGTCGGCCTTGACGAGATCTCAGGCAAGCTTTCCGGGCGCGAACTGGTCGGCATCGTCGACGAGCTGGTCCGAGAACTCGACTCGGCGGCCGAATCCCTTGGTATCGAGCCGATTCGCACACTGCACAACGGCTACCTCGCCAGCTGCGGCCTGAATTTCCCCCGCCTGGACAGCGTCCACCGCACCGTCGAGTTCGCCGTCGAGATGAAGGACATCATCGCGCGCTTCAACGCCAGGACGGGCTACCACCTGGACCTGCGGGCCGGCATCAACACGGGAAACGTGATCAGCGGACTGGTCGGACGATCCAGCATCGTCTACGACATGTGGGGCGCGGCGGTCAACCTGGCTCATCAAACACGCAGCAGCACAACGCAAACGGGGATCTTTGTCACCTCGACGGTGTACGAGGTGCTGCACGACATCCGCCAATTCACGCCGGCGGGCACCGTCACCGTCGCCGGCGTCGAACAGCAGATCTGGAAGTTGTCGGAAGGATAAGGGCAGGGCCGTGACATCCTTGGACTCGCCATCGCTGTACTGGGCCGCCGGTGTGGTCGTCGGCCTGCCGCTGCTGCTGATCGCCCTCACCGAATGGCATCAGAGCCTGGCACGCAAGAACAGCCCGCTGGCCGGGCCCGCGTTCCTGTTGCGCACTTACGTGATCCCGCTGGGCGCCCTGCTGGTACTGCTGGTCAACGTGGCGCGGATGCCGTCCCAGTTGACGTCGGTGCGCGTTCTGGCCACGGTGTTCGGTTTCGTGGTGTTGGTTCTGCTGCTGTCCGGGCTCAACGCGACCATGTTCGAGGGCGCACCGCAAGGGACATGGCGCCAACGGATTCCGGGCATCTTCCTCGACGTCACCCGCTTCGTGCTGATCGGGATCGGGCTGGCGGTCATCTTCTCCTACGTGTGGGGCGTGCGGGTCGGCGGCCTTTTCACCGCGCTGGGTGTCACCTCGGTGGTGATCGGGCTGATGCTGCAGAATTCGGTCGGCCAAATCGTGTCGGGGCTTTTCATGTTGTTCGAACAGCCGTTCCGGATCGGCGACTGGCTGGACACGCCCGCGGCCCGAGGCCGGATCGTGGAGGCGAACTGGCGTTCCGTTCACATCCAGACCGGCCGCGGGCTACAGATCACCCCGAACTCGGTGCTGGCCACCACCTCGTTCACCAATCTCAGCCGCCCGCCCGGCGGCCACCAATTAGCAATCACCACAACGTTTTCCGAGGCCGACCCGCCCGACCGGGTCTGTGCGCTGCTGGAACGGGTGGCCAACGCGCTGCCGCAGCGCAGGCCCAACACGGTGGCCGCTGCGGCGCCCGCAGGCGGCGCCGAGTATCACCTCACCGTCGGATTGAGGTCGCCCGCCGACGATTCCGCCGCGCAAGCGACGTTCCTGCGTTGGCTCTGGTACGCCGCGCGACGCGAGGGCCTGCGCCTCGACGGCGCCGACGACGACATCTCCACGACCGAGCGCATCGAGCGGTCCATCAGGACGGTGGTGGCTCCGGCGTTGCGCCTGAGTCAACCGGATCAGCAGGCCTTGGGAGCGCACGCCAGAATCGTTCGCTACGGGGCGAACGAGATCGTCGAGCACGCCGGCCGGGTTCCCGACAAGATGACGTTCTTGATCGCCGGCGGCGTGCGGTTGACCGCCACCGCCAAGGACGGGACGGCGGTCGCAGTCGGTGGCCTCGACGAAGGCTCGTTCCTGGGAGTGACCGCGCTGACCCGCCAACCCAACCTTTCCGATGCGCAGGCGATCGACGAGGTGACCGCGCTGGAGATCGATCGCGATCACCTTGTCGAACTGGTGACAAGCAAACCCCTGCTACTGCAAGACCTGGGCCGCACCATCGACGAGCGGCGCGCCAGGGTGCACGAGGCCATGGCACCGGAAGGCGTACTGTCGCGCGCCTAGTCAGATGGTGGCGACCCGCTGCACCCGGCTCCGCCGCGCTTGCGATCGCCACCAGTCAGATCAGGTGCTCGACCTTCTTGTTGCCGTCCCAGCGGCGCAAACCCACGAAGCTGCCCTCGATTTGGGCGGGCCGGCCCGCGATGCGCAACGCCCGGCCGAGCTGAGCGCCGCCGACCCGGCGGGCGATCGTCACGTGGGCGGTCCACTGACCCGGCAGGCTGTTGGGCATCGGGCCGGGCGACAAATACGGCCGGCACGCCCCGTGCACCTCGGCGTGCAGGGCCAGCAGCTCACCGGTCGGCACCACGAGCCGCGCGAAAACGGCGCTGGCGCGGCCGAACAACACCGGCGCGCCGACCAGGCAGCCCAGCGGCAGCCGATCGCTCACCGGGGCCAGCAGCGCGTCGACGTCGGCGGCGATGCCTTCGGCGACCGCCAGCGTCACGTGCGGCCGGCTGGCCGGCGCCTGGCTGGGAATTCCCGCCGCCGCCAACGTTTCCCAGATGGTCCGGATCGCGGCCTCGGTGTCGCGATCGAAGATCAGCTCGATGGAGTGGACCATCAGCCGGCCAGCGCGGTGACCCAGTCGCGGTCGAAGGCGTCGACGCACAGCGCCGCGAAGCCGTCCGCGCCCATCGACGCCGCCCCCGCGGGCAGCGCGGCGCGCACCGCGGCCAGCCGGGCCAGCGCGGACCGATTGGACGTCTCCACCACCCCCGGCTGCCGGGGCCAGGAGCCGATCACCAGCCCGGCGCACGAAAGATTATGCGCGGCAAGTGATTCCAGCGTCAACGAGGTGTGATTTAGGGTGCCCAGCGACGGGCTGACCACCACCAGCACCGCGGCGCCCAGCGCGACGGCGAGATCGCGTGCGGTGACGCCGTTTTCGCCGAGTTCGACCAGCAGTCCGCCGGCGCCCTCGACCAGCGTCAGCCGCCCCGGCCGGTCCAACTCCCCGATGAGGGCCAGCAGCTGTTCGCGGGTGGGCAACGGCATCCCAGCCTGCTCGGCCGCCGCGACCGGCGCCAGCGGCTGCGGATACCGGGCGAACCCGGCGAGCTCCGACACCCCCGACAGCCGGCCCACCTCCGCGAGGTCGTCGTCGCCGGAGTCGGTGCCGGTCTGCACCGGTTTGCACACCGCGACGTCGATGCCTGCCTGGCGGGCGTGACACGCCAGCGCCGCGGTGACGACCGTCTTGCCGACGCCGGTGTCGGTGCCGGTGACAACCAGGACCGTCACCGATGTGACCTAACCAAGCCCGGCGAGCACGTCGGTCAGCACCCGGCGCGCGACATCCAGCTCGTCGGCGTCCAACGACGCGCGCGCGGTCAGCCGCAGCCGCGAGGTGCCGGCGGGCACCGTCGGCGGGCGGAAGCATCCGACGCGCACACCGGCGTCCAGGCAGGCGGTCGCGGCGGCCACCGCCACGTCGGGGTCGCCGAGGATCACCGAGACCACCGCCGACTGCGGCACCTCGCGCACCCCGCAGACCTCGGCCAGGATGCCGGCATGGCGCAGCACCGCGTCGGCACGCCACGGCTCTGCCCGCAGCACCGACAGCGCGGCGCGCGCGGCACCCGCCGCCGCCGGGGCCAGGCCGGTGTCGAAGATGAACGTGCGCGCCGCGTCGATCAGGTGGGCGCGCACCGACGCCGGGCCGAGCACCGCGCCGCCCTGGCTGCCCAGCGCCTTGGACAGCGTGGTGGTCATGACCACGTCGGGCGCGCCGGCGAGCCCGACCTCGTGCAGCAGCCCGCGCCCGCCGCCGCGCACCCCGAGGCCGTGCGCCTCATCGACGATGAGCAGGGCACGGTGGCGGCGACACACGTCGTGCAGTTCCCGCAGCGGCGCCAGCGCGCCGTCGGTGGAAAACACCGACTCGGTGATGACGACCGCGCGTTCCTCGTCGCGTGTCCGCAGCGCCGCCTCGACGGCACCGAGGTCGCGGTGCGGCGTCACCGCCACCCGCGCCCGCGACAGCCGGCAGGCGTCGACCAGCGAGGCGTGCGAAAACTCGTCGGAGACCAGCAGTGAACCCCGGCCGGACAGGGCGACGACGGCCCCCAGATTGGCCGCGTATCCCGAGGAGAACAGCAGCCCCGCGGCCGCCCCGACGTAGCCGGCGAGCTCGGATTCGAATTCCTCGTGCAGTTCGGTGTCGCCGGTGACCAGGCGGGACCCGGTCGCCCCGGCGCCCCACATGCGCAGCGCGGCGACCCCGCCGTCGATCACGTCGGGATGTTGGGACAGCCCCAGGTAGTCGTTGGAGGCCAGGTCCAGCTCGGTGGCCACCGCCGGGCGCGGCCGCAGCGCGCGGCGCAACCCGGCCTCGCGGCGCTGCCGTTCCACCGCCTCCAGCCAGGCCAGCGGGGAAACCTCGATCGGTGCCTGCGGGGAGGCGTTCATAGGGGTTCAGCCTAGTGGCGGGTCGTCACTGCTCGCCGACGAGCCGGGCGACCTGCACCATCGCCGAGGTGATCCGGGAGATCTCGTCGGGCGTGCAAATGTAGGGCGGCATCGCGTAGACGAGGTTGCGAAACGGGCGCAGCCAGACGCCGTGGTCCAGCGCCACCGGGGTGGCGATGGCCAGGTCGACGGGCTTGGCGCATTCGATGACGCCGATCGCCCCGCGCACGCGGACGTCGGTCACGCCGGGCAACGCGCGGGCGGGTTCGAGCCCGGCGGCCAGCCCGGCGGCGATCTCGGCGACCCGCGCACGCCAGTCCTGCCCGAGCAGCACCTCGACGCTGGCCACCGACACCGCGCACGCCAGCGCGTTGGCCATGAACGTGGGCCCATGCATCAGCGCGCCGGCCTCGCCGCCACTGATGGCCTGCGCGATGTCGGTGGTGCACAGGGTGGCGGCCAGGCTCAGGTATCCGCCGGTCAACGCCTTGCCGACGCACATGATGTCGGGGCTGACGCCGGCGTGGTCGGCGGCGAAGAACTCACCGGTGCGGCCGAAACCGGTGGCGATCTCGTCGAAGATCAACAGCACGTCGTGGCGGCGGCAGATCTCGCGCAGGTCGCGCAGGTATCGCGGGTCGTGGAAGCGCATGCCGCCGGCGCCCTGCACCACGGGTTCGACGATTACCGCGGCCAGTTCGTCGGCGTGCCGGGCCAGTTGCGCCTCGAAGGCCGCACTGTAGGCGGCGTCGTAGTCACGCGGCACCTGCGGGGCGAACACCTGGCGGACCAGGATGTCGGTCCACAGCGAATGCATGCCACCGTCGGGGTCGCAGACGCTCATCGGGGTGAAGGTGTCGCCGTGGTAGCCGCCGCGCCAGGTCATCAGCCGGTGCTTGCCGGGCCGGTGGAGGCTGCGCCAATACTGCAGCGCCATCTTCGCCGCCACCTCGACCGACACCGACCCGGAGTCGCTGAAGAAAACGGTCTCCAGCCCCGCCGGGGTGATCTCGACCAACAGCTGGGCCAGCCGGGCCGCGGGTTCGTGGGTCAGCCCGCCGAACATGACGTGGTTCATCGCGCCGAGCTGGGCGGACAGGGCCGCGTCCAGGACCGGGTGGCCGTGCCCGTGGATCGCGGTCCACCAGGAACTCATGGCGTCCAGCGCCTCGACGGGCTCGCCGTCGCGGATCAGGGTCAACCGGGCGCCGCGCGCTGCGATGGCGACGACGGGTGCAATGGATTCGGCGCCGATCGTGCTGTATGGATGCCAGAGGTGCTTGGCGTCGATCGCGCTGATCTGCTCGGGCGTCAGCCCGGCCTTGGCCGCGGGCATAGTGATCGAGGGTAAAGCAGCCGATTCGCGCAAAACCGGGCCGTCGGGAAGCATGGGACATCATGGCCACGCCGCACCGGCCCGACAGCGTCGGGCCCGAACCCGCGTCGGAAGCCGGCTGGTCCACGGAAGCCCAGCGTCCGCTGGCGGATTACGACACCGAAGCGCCCCGGGTGATCCGGGTTCGGCTGGCGGTGTGGGACGTCGTCTGCACCGTCACCCTGCTGGTCCTGCTGGCCGTGCTGGCCACGGCGACCACCTGGCCGTCGCGGCTTTTCGGCTTCCTGGCGAATGTCTGCGCGGACGAAACCTGCGGGCCGGTTCCCTTTGGGCTGGATCTCTACATCCACCCGGTGGTGTGGGGCGGGATCGGGGCGGCCCTGACCGCCGCGGTCATCGGGCCGGTCGTGTCCATCCTGAAGGGCTGGTACATGTCGTTCTGGCCGGTTCTGGCCCTGGCGCTGGTGATGGTGAGCTCGGCGGCGGGATCGATGCTGACCCTGTTCAGCGAACGCTATTGGCTCTGACCGGGCCGCCGTCACCGTCCCGTGACGGCGGCGCTGCGGCTGGCCGTCTCAAAGCCGGCTGAGACCGAAATCACAACTGCGCATACGGGATTGGGGCACACCAGTCACCGTCCGGTCACGGTACGACAAAAAATCCCCCGGGGACTGGCGGCTAACACCTTACTGTTGTCAAAGTGGCTGTTGTGACTGATGTGAATACGCTCGTCTGACGGGCCGGTTCACTTCGCAAGTGCCATGAACGGCGCGGCCCCAGCGTGGGGGCCGGCGCGCGGTTCATGAACCGGGGGCGGACGCGCGAGGTCACCGCGTCGAGGCCCCACGAGCGCCTGGAAAGGCCAGGGAAAGGCCAGAAAAATGAAACGCATCTACGCCTTCGCGATCGGTTTGGCCCTGCTCGGGGCGCCGATGGTGGTTCCCACCATCGCAACCGCCGACCCGGGCGCCAGGTCGATGGACTATCAGCAGGCCACCGACGTGGTGATCGCCCGCGGTCTGTCGCAGCGCGGCGTGCCGTTCTCCTGGGCCGGCGGCGGCATCAACGGCCCCACCCGCGGCACCGGTACCGGCATCAACACCGTGGGTTTCGACGCCTCGGGGCTGATGCAGTACGCGTACGCCGGCGCCGGCGTCAAGCTGCCGCGTTCCTCCGGAGCGATCTACCGGGTCGGCCAGAAGGTGCTGCCGCAGCAGGCCCGCAAGGGTGACCTGATCTTCTACGGCCCCGAGGGCACGCAGAGCGTCGCGATGTACCTGGGCAACAACCAGATGCTCGAGGTCGGTGACGTCGTGCAGGTCTCGCCGGTGCGCGCCAACGGCATGACCCCCTACATGGTCCGCATCCTCGGGGCTACGGCGACGATGCCGCAGGCCCCGACGCAGCAACTGCCCACCCAGCAGGCGCCGACGCAGCAAACGCCAGGGCAACAGGCCCCGGCGCAGCAGTCGCCGTTCACCCAAGCACCGCAGCAGCAACTGCCCACCCAGCAGGCGCCGCTTCAGCAGGTTCCGGCCCAGCAGGCCCCGACCCAACAGGCCCCACTGCAGCAGGCCCCGACCCAGCAGACCCCGCTGCAGCAGGTCCCGACCCAGCAGACCCCGCTGCAGCAGGTGCCTACCCAGCGCGCCCCGCTGCAGCTGGCGCCGACGCAGCAAGCGCCGTTGCAGCAGGCCCCCTTGCAGCAGGCGCCCGTGCAGGCGCTGCCCACCCAGCAGGCCCCGTTGCAGCCCGCGGGCGCCGGTCTCACCCGGTAATTCCCCCGGTCGTCCGCTGCCTTCCGACACCCGCCACTTGCTCCCCCGCCGCGCGCGGTCGGGAACGGGTGGCGGGTTTTGGGTAAATTAGCGGTCGATCATGCAGACCCCGATACCTTCTCGCGCACCGGTCGCCGCCGCCGATCCGGGCGGCTCGGGGACGCCCGCTGCGCGATCGTGGGGATCGCAGGGGTTCTATCGCGACGACCTCGACGGCTTGCGCGGCATCGCGATCGCGCTGGTCGCCGTGTTCCACGTCTGGTTCGGCCGGGTCTCCGGCGGCGTCGACGTGTTCCTGGCCCTGTCCGGATTCTTCTTCGGCGGCAAAGTCATTCGCGCCGCGTTGAACCCCGCGGTGACCTTGTCGCCCGTGGCCGAGGTGATCCGGCTCATCCGTCGCCTGGTCCCGGCCCTCGTCGTAGTGCTGGCCGGATGCGCGCTGCTCACCATCTTGGTTCAGCCGGAAACCCGCTGGGAGGCCTTCGCCGACCAAAGCCTCGCCAGCCTCGGCTACTACCAGAACTGGGAGCTGGCCAACACCGCGTCGGACTACCTGCGCGCCGGCGAGGCCGTCAGCCCTCTGCAGCACATCTGGTCGATGTCGGTGCAGGGCCAGTTCTACGTCAGCTTCCTCGTGCTGATCGCCGGACTGGCCTACCTGTTCGGGCGTCCGCTGGGCGCCCGGCTCAAGACCCTGTTCCTGGTGGTGCTGAGCGCGTTGACGGTGGCGTCGTTCGTCTACGCAATCGTCGCGCACCAGGAGAACCAGACGGCCGCCTATTACGACAGCTTCGCCCGCGGCTGGGAGTTGTTGCTGGGCGCGCTGGTCGGAGCGCTGGTGACCCGCATCCGCTGGCCCATGTGGTTGCGCACGCTGTTGGCCACCGTCGCGCTGGCCGCGGTGCTGTCGTGCGGGGCCCTGATCAACGGCGTGCGCGAGTTCCCCGGCCCGTGGGCCCTGGTGCCCGTCGGCGCCGCCATGCTGTTGATCCTCGTCGGCGCCGGGCCGGCGGGCGACGGCGGCGCCGAGGGTAGGTTGCCGCTGCCCAATCGGCTGCTGGCGACGCGCCCGCTCGTCGAGCTGGGTGCAATGGCGTATGCGCTCTACCTCTGGCACTGGCCGCTGCTCATCTTCTGGCTGTCCTACACCGGCCACAAGCACGCCACCTTCCTCGAAGGCGCGGTGCTGCTGGTAGTCTCCGGCGTGCTGGCATACCTGACCAACCGGCTCGTCGAGGACCCGCTGCGTTATCGCGCCTCGTCGAAGGCGACACCCCGGCCGGCCGCGCCGACCACCCGCTGGCTGGCCCGCCTCCGGCGGCCGACGCTGGTGCTGGGGTCGGCGGTGGTGCTGTTGGGCGTGACGCTGACGGCGACGTCGTTTACGTGGCGTCAACACGTCACGGTGTTGCGCTCGGCCGGCAAGGAGCTCAGCGTCCTCAACCCGCAGGACTATCCCGGCGCGCGGGCCCTGACCGAACACGTGCGCGTGCCGAAGCTGCCGATGCGGCCCACCGTCTTGGAGGTCAAACAAGACCTGCCCGCCTCGACCAAGGACGGGTGCATCAGCGACTTCGTCAACCCCGCGGTGGTCAACTGCACCTACGGCGATGCGGCCGCCGCCCGCACGATCGCGCTGGCGGGCGGGTCGCACGCCGAGCACTGGCTGCCCGCGCTGGACATGCTGGGCAAGCTGCATCACTTCAAGGTCGTGACGTACCTCAAGATGGGCTGCCCGCTGTCGACCGCGCAGGTCCCGCTGATCATGGGCAACAACGCCCCCTACCCCCAGTGCCGCCAATGGGTGCAAGAGACGATGACCAAACTGGTCACCGACCGGCCCGACTACGTGTTCACCACCACCACCCGGCCGTGGAATATCAAGTCCGGCGACGTGATGCCCGCCACCTACATCGGCATCTGGCAAACGTTGTCCGACAACAACATTCCCATCCTCGGGATGCGAGACACCCCGTGGCTGGTGAAGAACGGACAGCCGTTCGACCCGGCGGACTGCCTGGCCAAACGGGGCGCCACCGCGCAATCGTGCGCGATCAAGCGGTCCGACCTGCTGTCCGACCGCAACCAGACCCTCGACTTCGTCGCGCAGTTCCCGCAGCTCAAGGTGCTCGACATGTCCGACGCGGTGTGCCGCGCCGACGTCTGCCGCCCTGTCGAGGGCAACATCCTGGTCTACCACGGCGCCCACCACCTGTCCCCCACCTACATGCGGACCATGGCACCCGAACTGGGCCGCCAGATCGCCGACAACACCGGCTGGTGGTGAGCCGCCCCGCGGACCGCCGTACGTTCGTGAGCGCCCCGCCGCGCGGATAAGGTCGAAAGGTGCTCACCGACAACTCCGCTTCAGAATCAGGCGGTCACCAACAACCCAAACTCGCCACCGTCTGGCCGGGAAACCCCTATCCGCTCGGGGCGTCCTACGACGGGGCCGGCACCAACTTCTCCCTGTTCTCCGAAATCGCCGAGAAGGTCGAGCTGTGTCTGATCGACCACCGGGGCGGCGAGTCGCGGATTCCCTTGGAGGAGGTGGACGGATACGTCTGGCACGCCTATCTGCCCAACATCAACCCGGGCCAGCGCTACGGGTTTCGCGTCTACGGCCCGTTCGATCCGGGCGCCGGTCACCGGTGTGACCCGAGCAAGCTGTTGCTCGACCCGTACGGCAAGGCTTTTCACGGCGATTTCACGTTCGGACAGGCGCTGTTCTCCTACGACCTGAAGGCCTTCAAGGAGAGGGACCCCGAGGGACCCAACGCCGACGGGGCCGACCCGGGAACTCCCCCGATGGTCGACTCGCTGGGGCACACCATGACCAGCGTGGTGAGCAACCCGTTCTTCGACTGGGGATCGGACCGCGCCCCGCTGACCCCGTACCACGAAACCGTGATCTACGAGGCGCATGTCAAGGGCATGACCCAGAACCACCCCAGCATCCCCGAGGAGCTGCGGGGCACCTACGCCGGCCTGTCCCACCCGGCGATCATCGACCACCTCAAGTCGCTCAGCGTCACCGCCATCGAGCTGATGCCGGTGCACCAGTTCATGCACGACTCGCGACTGCTGGACCTGGGGTTGCGAAACTATTGGGGCTACAACACCTTCGGGTTCTTCGCCCCGCACAACCAATACGCCGCCAACCGCAACTCGAGCGTCGCGGAGTTCAAGTCCATGGTGCGCAGCTTCCACGAGGCGGGCATCGAGGTGATCCTCGACGTCGTCTACAACCACACCGCCGAGGGCAACCACCTCGGCCCGACCATCAATTTCCGCGGCATCGACAACGCCGCCTACTACCGGCTCGTCGACACCGACCTGCGGTTGTACAAGGACTACACCGGCACCGGCAACAGCCTCAACCCGCGCCACCCGCACGTGCTGCAACTGATCATGGACTCGCTGCGCTACTGGGTCACCGAGATGCACGTCGACGGGTTCCGCTTCGACCTGGCCGCCACGCTGGCCCGCGAACTGCACGACGTCGACCGGTTGAGCGCGTTCTTCGATCTGGTGCAGCAGGATCCGATCGTCAGCCAGGTCAAACTGATCGCCGAGCCATGGGACGTCGGCGAGGGCGGTTATCAAGTCGGAAATTTCCCGGGTTTGTGGACCGAGTGGAACGGGAAGTATCGCGATACTGTGCGCGATTACTGGCGGGGCGAGCCCGCAACCCTGGGTGAGTTCGCCTCCCGGCTGACCGGGTCGTCGGACCTGTACGAGGCGACCGGGCGGCGTCCCAGCGCCAGCATCAACTTCGTCACCGCGCACGACGGCTTCACACTGGGCGACCTGGTGTCCTACAACGAAAAGCACAACATGGCCAACGGGGAGGACAACCGGGACGGCGAAAGCCACAACCGTTCGTGGAACTGCGGTGTCGAAGGCCCCACCGACGATCCCGACATCAACGAGCTCCGCCACCGCCAGATGCGCAACTTCTGGGCCACGCTGATGGTCAGCCAGGGCACGCCGATGATCGCCCACGGTGACGAATTCGGGCGCACCCAGAACGGCAACAACAACGTTTACTGCCAGGACTCCGAATTGTCTTGGATGGACTGGTCTTTGGTCGACAAGAACTCCGACCTGCTGGCATTCGCGCGCAAGGTGACCACCTTGCGCAAGCAGCATGCGGTGTTCCGCCGGCGCCGGTTCTTCGAGGGTGAACCGATCCGAAGCGGCGACGAGGTGCGCGACATCGCCTGGCTGAATCCCAGTAGCCGCGAGATGACACACGAGGATTGGGGCGAAAGTTTTCACAAGTGCGTGGCCGTTTTTCTCAACGGTGACGCCATCTCCGCGCCGAACGCCCGCGGGGAGCGCGTCGTCGACGACTCATTTTTGTTGTGCTTCAACGCCGGCGACGAACCGGTGGAATTCTCGATGCCGGCCGACGACTATGCCCGGGAGTGGACGGTGGAACTGGACACCAACGAACCGACGGGCCTCAAAGAGGGGGTCAACCAGGTGGTGACCGCCGAAGAGAAGGTGTCGCTTCCCTCACGCTCGTTGCTCATCCTGCGTAAGACTCTGTGACGCATGGCTTTACCCATCCTGTCCACCTATCGGCTGCAGCTGCGTGGTGAAGCGAGTGGGTCCGCGTTCACCTTCGCCGACGCGGAAAACCTGCTGGACTACGTCGACGACCTCGGGGTGACGCACCTGTACCTGTCGCCGATCATGACCGCGACCACCGGGTCCAGCCACGGCTACGACGTCACCGACCCCACGACGGTCTCCCCCGAGCTCGGCGGCCGCGACGGGTTGGCGCGCCTGTCGGCGGCGGCCCGGGAGCGTGGCCTCGGCCTGGTCGTCGACATCGTGCCCAACCACGTCGGCATCGATCAGCCCCGGCAGAACCCCTGGTGGTGGGATGTCCTGCAGAACGGCCGTTCTTCGCCCTACGCAACGTTTTTCGACATCGACTGGGACCTGGGCCCCGACGGCCGCATCGTGCTGCCGGTGCTGGGCTCCGACGACGACGCCGACGACCTGACCGTCGACGGTGACCTGTTGCGCCTGGGTGATCTGGCGCTGCCGATAGCGCCCGGCACCGCCGGGGGCACGGGCCCCGAGGTGCACCATCGCCAGCACTACCGGCTGGTGGGCTGGAAAA
The DNA here is from genome assembly GCF_976985695.1 of Mycobacterium sp. NTMscope_MAC_269. Taxonomy (NCBI): domain Bacteria; kingdom Bacillati; phylum Actinomycetota; class Actinomycetes; order Mycobacteriales; family Mycobacteriaceae; genus Mycobacterium; species Mycobacterium sp. NTMscope_MAC_269. Next base: position 1,301,243 of record NZ_OZ335668.1, on the reverse strand, counting down.
ACGGCGTGTGCGGCTACCGCCGGTTCTTCTCGATCACGTCGCTGGCGGGGCTGCGCCAGGAAGACCGCGCGGTCTTCGACGCCACCCACGCCGAGGTCGGTCGGTGGTTCGCCGAGGGACTCGTCGACGGTGTGCGCATCGATCACCCCGACGGCCTGTCCGATCCGTGCGGTTATCTGGCGTGGTTGCGCGAGTTGGTCGGCCCGTCGGCCTGGATCGTGATCGAGAAGATCCTGGCCGTCGACGAGGCGCTCGAGCCCACCCTGCCGGTCGGCGGCACGACCGGTTACGACGTGCTGCGGGAGATCGGCGGCGTCTTCCTGGATCCGCAGGGCGCCCCGGCGCTCACCGCGCTGGTGGAGTCCTCCGGCGTGGACTACGACGCGTTGCCGGACATGTTGGCCGACCTCAAGATCCGTTCGGCCACCGACACGTTGGCCAGTGAGCTGGCCCGGCTGCGCCGCAGCATCGTGGCCGCCGCCGGCGCAGATCACCCGCTGCTGCCCGAGGCGGTGGCCGCACTGCTCACCCACCTCGGGGTCTACCGCAGCGACTACCCCGGCCTGGTCGCCTTGCTACCCACCGCGCTGGCCGAAACCGAGGCGGCCGCACCGGAATTGGGCCCGGCGCTGCAGGTGCTCACCGCCGCGCTGGCCCGCGGCGGCGAGCCGACCACCCGGCTGCAGCAACTGTGCGGGGCCGTCACCGCCAAGTCTGTCGAGGACTGTCTGTTCTACCGCGACGCCCGGCTGGTGTCGCTGAACGAGGTGGGCGGCGAGCCGCATCGCTTCGGGGTCGGCGCGGCCGAGTTTCATCACAGCGCGGCCACGCGCGCCCGGTTGTGGCCGCAGACCATGACGACGCTGACCACCCATGACACCAAACGCGGCGAGGACGTGCGCGCCCGCATCGGGGTGTTGTCCCAGGTGCCATCGCTGTGGACCGAGTTCGTCGCCCGGTGGGAGATCGACGCGCCCTCCCCCGACCCCGCGACCGGACAGTTTCTGTGGCAGAACATCTTCGGGGTGTGGCCGGTCAGCGGCGAGGTTACCGGCGAGCTGCGCGACCGGCTGCACGGCTACGCGGAGAAGGCCATCCGGGAAGCGGCCTGGCACACCTCGTGGAACGACCCCGATACCACCTTCGAGGGCGCAATACACCGATGGCTGGACACGGTGCTCGACGGCCCGGTGGCCGGTCAGTTGACCGAGCTTGTCGCGCAACTGAACCCGCACGCCGCCAGTGACGCGCTGGGCCAGAAGCTGCTGGCGCTGACCGTGCCAGGGATACCGGACGTCTACCAGGGCACCGAGCTGTGGGACGACAGCCTGGTCGACCCGGACAATCGCCGCCCGGTCGATTACGCGGCCCGGCGCGCCGCCCTGCAGGCGCTTGAGCATCCGAAGATCCGGGTCGTCACCACGGCGCTGCGCGTGCGCCGCGCCCACCCGGACAGCTTCCTGCGCGGGGACTACGTCCCGGTGCTGGCCGACGGCGACGCGGCCGAACACATCCTGGCCTTCCGCCGCGGCTCAGCTGGCGGAGACATCGTGGTCGCGGTGACCCGCTGGACCGTACGGCTGGCCGAAACCGGCTGGGGCAACACCGTGTTGCCGCTGCCCGATGGCACCTGGAAGGACACGCTCACCGGGGCCGTCGCGGACGGGCCGACGTCGGCGGCCCAACTGTTCGCCGACCTGCCCGTCGCGCTGCTGGAGCGCCACCATGACTGAATTCCGCGTTTGGGCCCCCAAGCCCGAACGGGTCCGCCTCGACGTCGACGGCCGGGTGCACGCGATGACGCGGTCGAACGACGGCTGGTGGCACGCCGAGGTCGACACCGCCCCGGACGCCCGCTACGGATACCTGCTCGACGACGACCCCACCGTGCTGCCCGACCCGCGTTCCCCGCGCCAGCCCGACGGCGTGCATGCCCGCTCGCAGCTGTGGGACCCGGCCGCCACGACCTGGACCGACACCGGTTGGGCCGGACGGTCGGTCGAAGGCGCGGTGATCTACGAGCTGCACCTGGGCACGTTCACCGCGGCGGGGACGCTGGACGCCGCGGTCGACAAGCTGGACTATCTGGTGGATCTCGGCGTCGACTTCGTCGAGCTGATGCCGGTGAATTCCTTTGCCGGCAGCCATGGTTGGGGTTATGACGGGGTGCTGTGGTACAGCGTGCACGAACCCTACGGAGGTCCCGACGCGCTGGTGCGCTTCGTCGACGCCTGCCACGCGAAGGGTTTGGGCGTGCTGATCGACGCGGTGTTCAACCACCTCGGCCCGTCTGGCAATTACCTGCCGCGGTTCGGCCCCTACCTGTCCTCGGCGAGCAATCCGTGGGGTGAGGGCATCAACATCGCCGACGCCGACTCGGATGAGGTCCGCCGCTACATCATCGGCTGCGCGTTGCGCTGGATGCGTGATTTTCATGCCGACGGCCTGCGGCTGGACGCCGTCCACGCGCTGGTGGACACCACCGCCATCCACATCCTCGAGGAACTTTCCACCGAAACCGATTGGCTGGCACAGCAGTTGGGCCGGCCCCTGTCGCTGATCGCCGAGAGCGATCTGAACGACCCGCGGCTGATCACCGCGCGCGAGCGCGGCGGCTACGGCCTGACCGCGCAATGGGCCGACGACATTCATCACGCCATCCACACCGCGGTGTCCGGCGAGCGCCAGGGCTACTACGCCGACTTCGGCAGCCTGGCCACCCTCGCGCACACGCTGCGGCAGGGCTTCCTTCACGCCGCGACCTATTCGTCGTTCCGGCATCGCCGCCACGGCCGGCCGCTGGACACCGGAGCTGTTCCGGCCACCCGGCTGGTCGCCTACACCTGCACGCACGATCAGGTCGGCAACCGCGCCCTGGGCGATCGCCCGTCCCAGAACCTGACCGGCGGCCAGCTGGCCGTCAAGGCGGCCTTGACGCTCGGAACACCGTATACCGCAATGCTTTTCATGGGTGAGGAATACGCCGCCTCCACGCCGTTCCAGTTCTTCAGCTCCCATCCCGAGCCGGAGCTGGCCCGGGCCACCGCCGAGGGACGCAAGGCCGAGTTCGCCGAGCACGGCTGGGACGCCTCAAAGAAGGGAGAGATCCCCGACCCCCAGGACCCCGAGACGTTCGCGCGCTCCAAGCTGGACTGGGACGAGGTCGACACCGGCGAACACGCCCGCCTGCGCCGGCTGTATCGCGACCTGATCGCGTTGCGCCGCACCGACCCCGACCTCGCCGACCCCTGGCTGCAGCACCTCACCGTCGACTACGACGAGGACCAAGGCTGGATCGCGCTGTCGCGCGGGCGGTTGCGCATCGTGTGCAACCTGGGCGTCGAGCCGGTGCGCGTGCCGGTCACCGGCGACGTCGTGCTGGCCTGGGATGAGCCGGCCGTCGACGCCGACGGCACTGTGCTGCAAGGTCATTCGTTCGCCATCCTCGCCGGGGCCGCAGCGCCTGTGGATAACTGAGTGGCGGCCGCGCGGGGTCGCCCCCGATGATGCGGCCATGAGTCATTCTGAATTCGGTCACAGACTGCGGCGGATCTGCCCGCACAAGCCAACGCGCCGCGGCCTCACCACTCGGCGCCCCGTGCGCCGCGACACACCGCCCCATCCGACCATCGAGCTGCTGTGGACCGGCCCCGGGCCCGGCGACGACGAGACAGCCTGACCTGCGGCTACACGATCGGCCGGCCGGCGGGGCGGACCGCCTGGGCGACCGCGTCGGCGAGCGGATCGATCTCCTCGGGCGCCAGGTCCGAGATCGTGAGGCGGATGCCCGCCGGCGTCTGCATGCGGAACCGGGCACCCGGCGCCGCCGCCCAGCCCGCGCCGAGCAGGCGTGAGATCGCGACCGCTTCGTCGGGAACCGGAACCCACACGTTGAGCCCGGAACGCCCGTGCGCGTCGAGACCGCGCTCGGCCAGGGCGCCGCACAGCCGCGACCGGCGGTCGGCGTAGTGCCGCTCGGCGCCGGCGACCAGCTCGGATGCCGCGTCGTCGGACCACAGGCCGACGGCCAGCCGCTGCAAAAAGTGGCTCACCCAGCCCGGCCCGAGTCGCAGGCGGCCGTGCACGCGCTCGACGGTCCGGTGGTCGCCTGCCAGGACGGCCACGCGCAGGTCCGGGCCGTAGGCCTTGGACGCCGAGCGCACAAACGCCCAGTGGGTGGTGCACCCGGCCAGGGTGTGTAGCCCGACGCCGGCGATGCCCGCGCAGTGATCGTCCTCGACCAGCAGCAGGTCGTCGGCCCGGCGGGCCAACACCTCGCGCAGTCGATCGGCGCGCTCCGCCGATAGCGCGGCGCCCGTCGGGTTCTGCGCACGGTTGGTCAGGACCAGCGCGCGCACTCCGCGCCCCACCACCCGGGCCAGGTCGGCGGGCAGCGGCCCGTCGTCGTCCACGCGCACGGGCTCGGCCGAAAGCCCTAGGGCTGCAAGAAGGTCGAAAAGGTTGGCCCAGCCCGGGTCCTCGATGGCGACCCGATCTCCGGGACGCAGATGCGCGCTGAGCGCGCGTTCGATGCCGTCCAGCGCGCCGCTGGTCACCGCCAGGTGATCGGCGGGCACACCGTCGGCGGACAACGCGCGGCGGGCGAACTCCTCCAGTGCCGGCGCGATGGCCGGTCCGCCGTAAAGCACCGGCTGAGCGGGCGCCGGGCCCGGTGCGGCCGCGCCCGCGATGGGCAGCAGGGCCGGGTTCGGGTTGCCGGTCGACAGGTCGCGCGCGCCCGCGGGCACCTCGAGCCCGAGCAGTGAACGCGGCGTGGTCGCCGGCCGGTCTCGCACCCGGGTGCCTCGGCGGCCGGCCGTCTCGACGGCCCCGCGATCGCGCAGCAGGCGGTAGGCCGCGGCGGCGGTGTTGGCGTTGACGCCGAGGCGGGTGGCCAGCTCGCGGACCGGCGGCAACGCGTCGCCGGGCGCCAGGGAGCCGGCCGAGATCGCCGCTTCGATGCTGGCGGCTATGGAATCCGCGCCGCTTCCGGTTATGCTGCTTTGTACTGGCACGCAATGCAGTATGTACTAGGACAAACTAAAGGGCAAATCCGTGGACACCGCATACCGACCGACCTCACGCACGACCCCGACCCGTTACCGGGAACGCGCGCGCTACGACCGCCGCACCGTCCACGAGATCCTCGACGAGGCGCTGATCTGCCATCTGGGCTACCTGAGCGCCGGCCGCCCGGTGGTCTTGCCGACGACGCATGCCCGGCGCGACGAGACGCTCTACCTGCACGGTTCGAGCGGCGGCGGCCCGCTGCTGGCGGCGAGAACGGCCGAAGCATCGGGCTCGGGCCTGCCCGTGTGCGTCACCGCCACCCTGATCGACGGGCTGGTGCTGGCGCGCTCGGCGATGCACCACTCGGTGAACTTCCGCTCGGTAATCGTGGTGGGTGATGCGCGCGTGGTCGATGACCCGGTAGAGAAATCGCGGGCGCTGGGCTGCCTGCTCGACCACATCGCACCCGGGCGCGCCGCCGACTGCCGGGCCCCCGATACCCGCGAGCTCGCCGCGACCGGGGTCCTGGCGCTCGACCTCGTCGAGGTCTCGGCCAAGGTGCGCAGCGGCCCCCCGGCCGACGATCCGCAGGATCTTGCGCTGCCCCACTGGGCCGGCGTGGTGCCGCTGAGCCTGACGGCCGGGACGCCGGTGCCGGCGCACGACCTCGATCCCGGCACTCCCGCGCCGCCGTACCTGGGGAAGCGCCGAGGCTGACCTCAGGCCCCCGGTTGCCGGTCGCGTGCGCGGCGGGCGTTGTCCCACCAGGTGCCGACGAGCACGACGGCGCCCGCCCAGGCCATGCCCAGCAGCCAGCCCGAGAGCACGTCGCTGAGGTAATGAACGCCCAGATAGACGCGTGAGTACCCGATCAGGAACGCCGAGCCGATCGCGATGGCCCAGACCGCCACGCGCCCGGTCCACCACGGGATCAGCCAGCGGGTCAGCACCCACGCGGAGATGACCATGATCGCCGCGGTGCCGGTGGCGTGTCCGGAAGGAAACGAATAGCCGTCCGCGTCGACGAGGGCGAACGGCAGGGCCGGGCGGTCTCGTCCCACCAGGGCCTTGGCGGTGAACAGCACCAGCGGAACCCCGGCGCCACACACCAGGGCGAGCACCACCGGCCGCCACGTCCGACACCGCCACCCGGCCACGAGGGAAATCGGCAGCGCGAGCGCGGTCAGAAACAGGGGGCCGCCCGCGACGGTGATCGTCCGCAGGACGGTGGTCAGCCACAGGTCGCGGTGGGTCGCGAGCCACCGGGTCACCGGATGGTCGATCACGGCGATGCCGTCGCCCTCGAGCACGTCGTCGAGCACTTCGGTGAAGCCGACCGCCAGCGTCACGACCACGGTTAGGCCGAGCAGCAAGGCGACGCCGGCGACCTCGCTCGCCGGCAATCGCGCGACCAGCGCCCGCCACCGGTCGCCGAACCGGTCGCGCACCCAGGTCAGCGCCTCGCCGATGACGGCGTTGCTGGACACTCTGTCCCACAGCCCTTGCAACAGGCGTCCGTGCCGGCCGACCCAGATCGCCGCCCACGCGAGCAGCACGAGCGAGGCGATGGTGGCGGCGCTGACCAGTCCGAAACCGGACGTACCCGGTCCATACGGCTCGTGCATGTATCGCGGCCCGGGGTTAGAGCAGCAGGTAGCGGTAGGCGGGCGACCCGGGTTTCAGGGTTTCGACGTGCAGCTCCGTGGCGCGCATCCGGGACAGCAGGCCGTCCAGGTCGGCCGAGGATCCCAGCTGGACGCCCACCAGCGCCTCGCCGGTCTCCCGGTTGTTGCGCTTGACGTACTCGAAGAGCGTGATGTCGTCGTCGGGTCCGAGCACCTCGTCGAGGAACCGGCGCAGGGCGCCGGGCTCCTGCGGGAAGTCGACCAGGAAGTAGTGCTTGAGGCCGAGGTGGACCAGCGAGCGCTCGAGCACTTCGCCGTAGCGCGAGACGTCGTTGTTGCCGCCGGAGATCAGACACACCACGGTCGAGCCGGGCTCGATATCGGCGTCCAGCAATCCCGTCACCGACAGCACGCCCGCGGGTTCGGCGATGATGCCCTCGTTTTGGTAGAGGTCCAGCATCGCGGTGCACACCGCTCCCTCGTCGACCGCGGTGATCGACACCATGTCGCCGGCGGCCGCCAGCGCGGCGTAGGTCAGGTCGCCGGCGCGGCGCACCGCGGCGCCGTCGACGAACTGGTCGACGTGGTCCAGCGTCACCGGCTCGCCGGCGGCCAGGGCGGCCATCATCGCCGCGGCGCCGGCCGGCTCGACGCCGAGCACCGAGGTGTTCTCGGTCCGCTCGGCGAGATAGCTGGTGATGCCGGCGATGCAGCCCCCACCGCCGACCGGGACCACCACCAGATCCGGTTCGGCCTCGAGTTGATCGAGCAGCTCGACCGCGATGGTGCCCTGGCCCGCGATGGTGCGCAGGTCGTCGTAGGGCGGGACCAGGGTGGCGCCGGTGCTTTCCACATCGGCCAGCGCGGCCTCGGCGGCAAGGTCGTAGGTCGTGCCGCCGACGATCAGGTCGATGAACTCGCCGCCGTGGTAGCGGATCCGGTCGCGCTTTTGCATGGGCGTCTTGGCGGGCACGTAGACGCGGCCGTGCACCTGCAACATCCGGCACGCGTAGGCGAACCCCTGGGCGTGGTTGCCCGCCGAGGAGCACACCACTCCGGCGGCCAGCTCCGTCTCCGATAGCTGAACCAGCAGGTTGTAGGCGCCGCGGAGCTTGTAGGAGCGCACGATCTGCAGGTCCTCGCGCTTGAGATAGACCTGCGCGCCGGTGAGGGCGGACAGCCGGTCGCTGAACTGCAACGGGGTCGGCGTCACGACGGCCGCGATCCGCTTGGCCGCGGTGTCGATGTCAGCCCCGGAAAGTAGGCGCAGGGGCGCGACGCTCGGGGGACGGCTCAATTCAGCGGACACTGATTAATGGTGCCATGCCAGCTGGCCAACTCCGGAATTCAGCCGACCGGGGTCAGCACGAACACCGGGATCTGGCGGTCGGTCTTGGTCTGATACTCGGCGTAGTCGGGCCACGCCTCGACAGCCCGCTCCCACCACGTCGCCTTCTCGTCGCCGAACACCTCGCGGGCCTCGTAGTCGCGGGTGACCGACCCGTCCTGCAGCTCGACCCGCGGATTCTTGACGATGTTGTGGTACCAGACCGGGTTTTTCGGTGCCCCGCCGAGCGAGGCGACGACGGCGTACTGGCCGTCATGCTCGACCCGCATCAGCGGTGTCTTGCGGAGTTTGCCGGTCTTGGCGCCGACCGTGGTCAGCAGGATGATCGGCTTGCCCTTCATGTCGGCGGCCTCGGCACCGCCCGAGGCGGCGTACTTGTCAGCTTGCTCGCGAGACCAATCCCAAGGCGATGGTTCGTACTCTCCTGAAAGCGGCATGCCACCAACTTTATGCGGGGGGCGCCGTCGCCGGCGGGCGGCTTGGCCACATTGGTCGCATCCGTCCCTCGGGTCACGGCCACGCAGGCATGCACGCAAGTGCCCGGCGGGGGGCGTGTGCCCGTGGGCGCACCGCGTGCCGATTCCGCGCTAGTCCCGGTTCTCGGGCCGCTGCGCCGCGAACGGACGAAGACGGCGCCGCGTCTGGTGGTCGTCGGCCCCGGACTCGCCGTCGCTGTGCCTGCCCCGGGTGTAGTCGCTCTGCCACGGCACCCGCTCGTCGGCGGCCGCCTCCTGCTCGCGCCCCAGCGCGCCGCGTGAGCCCAGGAAGTACTCGTGCTTGCGGTGCAGTTCTTCGTCGGACTCGATGGGCCGCAGTTCGGGGACGAACTCTTCCAGTTCGCCCCGACGCTGCGGAACGATCATGCAGATCGGCTCGTCGACCTCGAATCGCACCGGCATGAACTCGCGGGTGAATTTCCAGTTCATGCTGAAACTCGAACTGGACCAATCGGTTTCGACGATGCCTTCCAGCGGGGAGATGGCGTCCTTCGGATGGTTCGCCGGCCCGCGCACCAGCAGGTTGTAGCCCGGCGGGGTACGAAACAGCGTCGGCAGATGCCAGGTCAAGATGCCATAGCCGAAATGGCTGGAGGGCAGGAACTGGCCACTCTCGCGGGTGTCGGGGGCGATCATCACGCTGGTGCGGTCATCGCCGCCCATCCAGGTCGCGCTGAAGGCGTTGCGGTTGCGCACTTCCCAGCCGCTCTGATTGGCGATCAGCATCGGCAGGCACCGGTGCGGCCAGCCCTGACGCATCTCCGACATCCACGTGCGACCGATCGGCGCGGGCGTGATCTGCGGCGCGATCTCGTGGGTGATGTACCCGATCAGCGGGCGGGGCTGCCCAGTGGACTCGTCGCTCATCACATCCTCGCTTCACCGATAGGGCCAACGCACTATCGCGACCAAACGTTAATGGTCGGTGAACGCCCGCGCGTGCTCAGCGCGCTCGGGCCAGCTCCGCGATGGTGTTGACGCGCCGGACCGCGGTGGCGATCTCGTCGGCGAACTCGCGCCGGCGCCGGGCGACGTCCGGCTCCTCGACGCTGTCGACCAGCTCGCGGTGCCGGGCCAAACGCAGTGCCGTCTTGAACAACTCCATCGACCGCGACTCCGCGCTGGCGATCCTGCGCTGCAGCTCCCACTGCTTGCCGACCTCGAGGCATTCGGCGAGAAACGCGTCCTCGTCGAACGATTCGTCGTCGTAGGCGGCGAGGCGGTCGGCGACGATGTGGTAGGCGTCGAGGAACGGGCGCAGCACGAGGTGCGCCAGCAGGACGTCGGCTTTTTCCAGCAGGCCGCGCACGTCGGCCGCGTGGGCCGCCTTACGGGTGTCCTCCACCCGCCCGATCAGGCGCACCTCGTCGGCGAGCTCCTTTTCGAACTGCGCGCGCGCCGAGAACAAGAACTCGAACTTCAGCAGCTCGCGCAGGCGCAGCGCCTCGTCGCGCACGGTCGTCGGCTGGACCAAGCCCTCCACCGAGCCCTCCGCGTCCTCGATGGCGGCCAGCAGCGCCGTCTCGGCGATCGCGCGGTCGACGACGATGTGAATCGCGGCGTTGCGGTAGAACGCGGCGACCAGGTGCTGCTCGGCTCCGATCCCCCACACGGGTTCGGTGCCGGCGTCGTACACGCTGACGACGCCGGAGGCGACCAACTGGTGCAGGGTCCAGCGGATGGTGGAGCGATTGGTCAGGTCGGCGGCGCCGGCCACCGTCCAGTTGCGTGCCGCGATGTAGCTCGCCAGCGGCCGCACGGTGGCCAGGACCTCGCTGATGGACAGTGAGCGGTCGGCACCCAGCAGCGCGAGGCTCACCACGGCGGTCGGGGTGACGGGTGTGGCCCGGTTGATCCGGTGCTCGACGTCGAGCGCGATGCGTTCGATCTCGGTGCCGGTGCCGGATTCTGATGTTTTTTGCAAGGCGCGCAGTTCCTCGAGCCGCTTGCGCAGCGGCAGCGGCTCGCCGAAGTCGAGGTAGGCGCGGCCGAGCCGTTCACCCTGCTGGCGCGCCAACCGGATCAGGAAGCGAAAGTCCTCCGGCCGCTTCGTCGCGCCGTAGGCCTCGGTGGTCATGGCCTCCACCTCGTGCAGCTGGTCGTACACGATCGAGGTCGGCACCAAATACACCTCGGGACCGTCGATTTCGTCGACCGCGTCGGCGATGTACCGCAGGATCCCGAACACCGGCGGCCGCAGCTTGCCCGTCCTGGTCCGGCCGCCCTCGATGGACCACGTCATGTTGGCGTGGTTTTGCACCAGCTGCGCGGCATACGCGCGCAGGACGAAGCGGTAGACCGGAATGTCTTTCGTCTGGCGCCGGATGAAGATCGTCCCGGTTCGCTTGGCCCAGGCGCCCATCGGGAAGAAGTTCAGGTTGGCCCCGCCGAACGTGAGCGCCGGCGAGAGCCGGTTGGCCTGAATCACCTCGGGCAGCAGCAGCCCGTCCAGATACGAGCGGTGCGAAAAGGCAAATGCGAGAGTGGCTTTGCGGTCCAACTTGCGCAGTCCGGCGATCTGATCCTCGTCGACGAGCACGTCGTAGGCCCGCATCAGCCAGCAACTGAAGCTGCGCCAGGCCCGCACCGCCCGCTCGTCGAGCGAGGGCGCCATTTCCCGCAGGTAGCATGCGGCCTCGGCGCGCACGGCGGGAAGGTCGCGGCCCAGGTCGTCGGCCAGCTTGCTCAGCCGCTCGTCGTACCATGGCGCGGCCAACAATTGGGAGACCTCGGCCGGGTCCGTCAGGAGCGGCGCTGTGGACTCCTCAACAATTCCAGTGCGCTGCAACAGCTTCCGCATGCCGAGGCGACCGATCTCGCGGGCGCTTTCCGCCGGGCCGCCGATCATGCCGGCTGCACCGTCGCGAGGCCGGAGGGCTCGTGGACCTCCGGATGCGGATCATCCGCGTAGAGCTGCTCGATCTGCTCGGCGTATTTCGTCATGATCGGCTTGCGCTTGAGTTTCATCGTCAGCGTGATCTCGTCGCCGCCGGGCTCCCACAGCGTCGGCAGGATGCGGAACCGTTTGATCTGTTCCACCCGCGACAGTTTGGCGTTGCCCGCCGCCACCCCGGCGGCGATCTGCGCGACGACCTCGGGGTCGGCCGCGAGCGCGGCGGGCGACGCGTCGGGCAGTCCGCGCTGGGCGGCATACGGGCCGACCGAGTCGGCGTCGAACACCATGAGCGCGGTGTTGTAGGGCCGTCCGTCGCCGATGGTGATCATCACCCCGACCATGGGGCATGCGGCCAGGATGGAGTTCTCAATGTTGGCCGGCGACATGTTCTTTCCGGCCGCATTGATGATCAGCTCCTTTTTGCGGTCCACCACCCGCAGATAGCCCTGCGCGTCGGCCTCGAGGATGTCGCCGGTGTGCAACCACCCGTCGGCGTCGATCGCCTCGGCCGTCTTCGCGGGTTCCTTGCGGTAGCCCTTCATCACCAGCGGGCCGCGCACCAGAAACTCGCCGTCGTCAGCGATCTTGCCCTCGAGCCCGGGAAGCAGCTTGCCGACGGAGCCCAGCCGTGCCTCGCGTGGATGGCTCACGGCGGCGACGCAGCTCAGCTCCGACATTCCCCAGACCTCGGCGATCGGAATGCCGATGGCGGCGAAGAAGGCGAGCGTCTCCTTGGGGATCGGGGCCGCACCCGAGACCGCCCAGCGCAGGTCGCCGAAGCCGAGCCGCTCGCGCAGCTTCGACAGCACCAGCTCGTCGGCCTTGGCCCATTCGGCGGCCACGTCATCCGGCATCGCCTCGCCGGCCACCAGGGCGGCGGCGCGTTTGGCGGCCACCGACATCGCCCACTGCAACGCCTGGCGCGTGACGTCGTCCTTTTCGTTGGCGACCGTGAATTCGATTCCGGCCTTGAGCTTTTCCCATACTCGCGGCACCGCTCCCCACACCGTGGGCCGGGCGTCGGACAGCGCGGCGGCGATCGCGCGTGGGTCGGAGACCACCGTCACCCGGGCGCCGAACACCTCCAGGCTGTACAGGCCCATCACCCGGTCGGCGATGTGCGCCGTCGGCAGAAACGACGTGACCCGGTCGGCGTACTGGCTCGGCAGGACGGCGTCGAAGGCATACATCTCGAAGAGCAGGTTGGCGTGGGTCATCTCCACGCCCTTGGGGTTTCCGGTGGTCCCGGAGGTGTAGATGAGGGTGGCGACGTCGCCGGGTTGCACCGCCCGCCAGGTGGATTCGAAATCGAAATCCTCTTGCGCGGCGGCATACAGGTCGTCCACGGAGAGGGTGCCGGGGGGCGAGCCGTCGATGCAGACGATGTGTTCGACGGGTGCGCCACTGGCGCGAATGCGATCCACGTACTGCGCCTCGCAGATGGCGACCTTGGTGCCGGCGTTGTCGAACAGGTACGTCAGCTGTTCGGCCGGCAACGTGTTGTACACCGAAAACGATGTGGCGCCAAGGTGTTGGGCGCCGATCTCGCAGGGGTAGAACTCGATCCGGTTGGCCATCATCAGCGATACCGTGTCGCCCCGGCGCACCCCCAGGCCCGCCAGTCCGGCGGCGACCTTGCGCACCTGCGCGGCGAGCTCTCCCCACGTCAGCGTCTGGGTGTCACCGGGCGTGCGGAGCGCGACGGCGTTCGGGTCGATCGCGGCGGTGCGCGCAAACGCCTCGCACAGGGTGGCCGGATGCTCGGCAGTCGTCATTTTCGTAGCGTACGTCGGTGCCCAGGGCGCGGATACGTTTTCAGGTGCCGGGGCGCCAGAGCTGCACGGTGCTCGTCACGCCGGCGGGCAACTCGAGCAGCTCGATCGGTGTGTCGTCGGGGTCGTAGATGAAGAACATCCGCACTCCCCCGATATCGACGGGCGGATCGGCCCGGACGCCGGGGTGCTGGCGCACCACGGCGTCGTAGGTCGCGTCGAGATCGTCGACCCGGAACGACATGTTGGTGTATCCCAGGTGCGGGCCGCTGGGGCATTCGGGCATCGCGCCCAGCGACAGCAGCTCGACCATCGCGGCCCCGATGAGCCCGCCGATCATGCGGCCCTGCTGGGCGGCGCCGCCGGTCACCGAATCGAGTCCGGCGCCCGCGAGTTCGACATCGAAGACGACGTCCATGCCCAGCACAGCGGTGTAAAAGGCCAGGGACGCCTCGATGTCGGAGACGCCGATGCAGATGTGGGAGAAATTCTGCACGGCGAGGGGGCGCGGTGGGTTCATGGCTGCTCCTTGGCGGGGTGGGGTGGGTGAATGCCGCACGTGCAGGCGTCTATTGACGGGCAGGTGCAGCGCATGCCCCATTCGATGACGGCCCGGGCGCGGGCCAGCGACTCCAGCTGCGCGTCGATCTCGGCGAGCTTTGCCTCGGCGAGCGCGCGGCTGGCCGGCCGGCCCGGCGCGTCGTCGGCGAACAGCAACGCGATCTCGTCGAGCGAGAACCCCGCGGACTTGCAGAGCGCGATGACCTCGAGGCGGGACCGAATCGAGTCGTCGTAGCGGCGCTGACCGCCCCGTCGTGTCGGCTCGGGCACCAGGCCGATCTGCTCGTAGTAGCGCAGGGTCGTTGCGGCGACCCCGGTTTCGCGGGAGATCTCTCCGATGGTGCGGCCACCGGCCATCGCGCCTCCCGAATCCGATGCTTGACTTAGAGCCAACTCTAAGTCCTTGACTGTCGCTATGGCTATCACCTCACGCCCCTTGCGGGCGGAACTGGACGGTTCGCGCTACGCCCTGCTCCGGTCCTTTCGCCGCGACGGCACCGCCGTCGACACCCCGATCTGGTTCGCGTTCGACGACGACGCGTTGCTGTTTCGAACCAAGGTCGGTCCCAAGACGCGGCGACTCGCCGCGCGCAGCGACGTCGAACTGGCGGCCTGCGATTACCGGGGCCGGGTCCGATCGGGCGCGCGGGCGGCGTCCTGGGTACCCGGTCGCGCCGCCGTCCTGTCCGGCGCCGACGCCGAGCGCGCGAACCGCGTGCTGCACCGGAGGTACGGCTGGCAGTGGAATATCGTGCCGCTGATCAAGGTCCCGGGCGTGACCAACGTGCACCAGGATCTGTGCGTGCGCGAGAAGCTACGGCGCGCCCGCGACAGCGGGGTGTGGCCGGACAGCGCCATCGTGCGGGTGGAGCTGCCATGACGCACACAACGGCGGCGGACCCGGTCCGCTCCCCCACGTTGCGCCAATGCTGCGGCGCCGCAGCCGGATTCGTGCGCGGCATGGTGCGCCCGAAACGGCCCGACGAGCGATTCCTGCGCGGCGTCGTCGATGCGGGGCTGCCCGACGCCGCCCGCACCGTGACGGTGCGGGCACTGCCCCAGGTGCCGCGCCCGGTGCCGACCGCCGCCATTGTGGAGGGCATCTTCACGCCGGGCCGCATCGAGAATTCGCTGACGTCGTTTCTGATCGCGCACCCGCAGGCCACGTTCATCGTCGATCCGGCGGTGTGCGTCGACGCCGAACACCGCGCGATCGCCCAGCTGCCCGCCGTGCTGCGGGTGGCGGTGCGCCCGCCGGCCAGCACCATCCCCACCATCGCGGCGCTGGGCCGGCTGCCCGACGCGCCGGCGCTGGATTTCGCGTTGCCGACCCATGCGCACTGGGATCACGTGTCGGGCCTGCTGGACCTGCCGGATCTTCCCGTGCACCTACACCGCCGCGAACACGACTGGATCGGTTCCGGTCCCGTCGCGCCCGTCGGCGGCGTCCGCGATGCGCTGCGCGGGCGACCGATCAGCGACTACGAGCTGGACGGGCCGCCGGTGCTGACGTTCACCGCGAGCCACGACCTCTTCGGCGACCATTCGGTGATCCTGGTGGATCTGGCCGGCCACACCCCGGGCAGCGTCGGGGTGCTCGCCCACACCGCGCGCGGGTGGATCCTGATCGCCGGTGACGCCGCCTGGCACCGGTTGCAGATCGACAAGGTGCGGCAAAAGTCAAGCTACCCGGGCGCTTTGGTAGACGAGGACCGCGAGGAGACCTTCAGGACGCTGCAGCGCCTGCACCTGGCGCGGCACGCGGTCACGATCGTTCCGACCCACGACCACCAGGCGGCGCTGGAATTGCCCGCTAGCCGCCCAGGCAGCCCGGGCCGAGCAACTCCTTGAGGTCCCCCATCAACGCGGGCGACGGCGTCACCCGCAGCGAGGCATCAAGTTCCAATGTGGTGATCCGGTCCCCGCTGATCAGCCGCAGATGCACCTGCGAGGTCCCCGGGTGGCGGGCCAGCACCTGCTTGAGCGCGCTGACCTTGTCGATGGTGCACTGCCGGGTGGGCAGGCTGAGGGCGATCGGCCGGTTCACCTGGGCGGTGGAAAAGTCCGGCACCACAAGCTCGTTGGCGATCAGGCTGATCCGATCGTCGCGGATGGCCACCTTGGCGTTGATCAGCACGACGGTGTCATCGGCGATGTCGGCGCCGTAGCTGGAATACGCGTGCGGGAAGAACATCACCTCGATGCCACCGGTGAGGTCCTCCAATTGCGCTGATGCCCAGGGCATCCCGTTCTTGTTGACCCGCCGGTTGACCGACGCGAGGATGCCACCCACCCGCACCTGCGTCTCGTTGGCCACGTCGCCGTCGAGGATGGCCGGGATCTGGGTGTCGACCTGCGCGGCGAGCAGGTGCGCCACGCCGTTGAGCGGATGCCCGGACACGTAGAGGCCCAGCATCTCCCGCTCCAGCGCGAGCTTGTGCTTGTCCTCCCACTCGTCGTCGGGCACCTTGATGGTGAACACCGCCTCGGTGCACCCGTCGTCCCCGCCGAACAGGTCGAACTGCCCGATCGCCTCGGCCTTCTTGGTGCCCAGCACCGAATCGACCGCATCGGTGTGCACCAGGAACAGGCCCTTGCGGGCGTGACCCAGCGAGTCGAAGGCGCCGGCCTTGATCAGCGACTCGGTGACCTTCTTGTTGCAGGCCGCAATGTCGATCTTGTTCAGGTAGTCCGAGAAATCGGTGAACTTGCCCTTGCCGTTGCGGGTGCCGATCAGCGATCCCACCACGTTGGCGCCGACGTTGCGCACCGCGCCCAGCCCGAAGCGGATGTCCGTTCCGACCGAGGCGAAGTTCACCAGCGACTCGTTGACGTCGGGCGGCAACACCGTGATGCCCAGCTTGCGGCAGTCGGCCAGGTAGACGGCGGCCTTGTCCTTGTCATCACCCACCGAGGTCAGCAGCCCGGCCATGTATTCGGCCGGATAGTTGGCCTTCAGGTAGGCGGTCCAATACGAGACCAGGCCGTAGCCGGCCGCGTGCGACTTGTTGAACGCGTACCCGGCGAACGGAAGGATGGTGTCCCACAACGCCTTCACCGCTTTTTCGGAGAATCCGTTGGCGGTCATGCCCTCGTAGAAACCCTTGTACTCGGCCTCGAGCACCTCGAGCTTCTTCTTGCCCATCGCTTTGCGCAGCGCGTCGGCCTTACCCATCGTATAGGAGGCGACCTTCTGGGCGATCAACATGATCTGCTCTTGGTAGACGATCAAACCGTAAGTCTCGGACAGGATCTCGCGCAGCGGTTCCTCGAGTTCCGGGTGGATCGGCTTGACCGCCTGGCGGGCGTTCTTGCGGTCGGCGTAGTCGTTGTGGGCGTTCATGCCCATCGGCCCGGGGCGGTACAGCGCGAGCACCGCGACGATGTCGTTGAACTCGGTGGGCTGCATGCGGCGCAGCAGGTCGCGCATCGGGCCGCCGTCGAGTTGGAACACGCCCAGGGTGTCGCCGCGGCCCAGCAGCTCGTAGGTGGGTTTGTCGTCCAGCGGCACGGATTCCAGGTCGAGGTCAATTCCCCTGTTGGCCTTGATGTTATCCAGGGCGTCGCCGATGATCGTCAGGTTGCGCAGGCCCAGGAAGTCCATCTTCAGCAGCCCGATGGCCTCACACGACGGGTAGTCCCAGCCGGTGATGATGGCCCCGTCCTGCGGCCGCTTCCACAGCGGAATCGCCTCGGTGAGCGGCTCGCTGCTCATGATCACCGCACACGCGTGCACCCCGGCGTTGCGGATCAAACCTTCCAGGCCGCGGGCCGTCTGGTAGATGGTGCGCACGTCGGGGTCGGTTTCGATCAGGCCGCGGACCTCGGTGGCCTCCTTGTACCGCTCGTGGGCGGGATCGGTGATCCCCGACAGCGGAATGTCCTTGGCCATGATCGGTGGCGGCAGCGCCTTGGTGATTCGGTCGGCGATGGCGAAGCCGGGCTGGCCGTAGTGGATCCGCGCCGAATCCTTCAGAGCCGCTTTGGTTTTGATGGTGCCGAAGGTGATGACCTGCGCGACGCGGTCGGAACCCCACTTGTCGGCGGCGTAGCGCACCATCTCGCCACGGCGACGGTCGTCGAAGTCGATGTCGATGTCGGGCGCCGACGGGCGTTCCGGGTTGAGGAACCGCTCGAACAGCAGGCCGTGCGGAATGGGGTCGATGTTGGTGATGCCCAGCGAGTAGGCCACCAGCGAGCCCGCCGCCGAACCACGTCCCGGGCCCACGCGGATGTCGACCGAGCGGGCGTAGTTGATCAGGTCGGCGACGATCAGGAAGTACGACGGAAAACCCTTGTCGCAGATGACTTTGATCTCGTATTCGGCCCGGTCGATGTAGTCCTGGCCCACGCCGGACGGGAACCGGCGCTGCAGTCCCGCCATCACCTCGTGATGCAGCCAGGTGGCCTGGTCGTGCCCCTCGGGCACCGGGAAGATCGGCATCCGGTCGCGCGGCGCCCACACCTCGTCGTAGGGCTGCACCCGTTCGGCGATCAACAGGGTGGAGTCGCAGGCGCCGGGGACCTCGTCGTCCCAGATCCGGCGCATGTCGGCGGCCGACTTCAGGTAGTAGCCGTCGCCGTCGAACTTGAACCGGTTGGGGTCCGAGAGCGTCTTGCCGGTCTGCACGCACAACAGCGCCTCGTGGTTGTGGGCGGCGTCGCGGGTGACGTAGTGGCAGTCGTTGGTGGCCAGCGGCGGTATGTCCAGCTTGCGGCCGATCTCGAGCAGCCCCTCGCGGACCCGGGTCTCGATGGACAGCCCGTGGTCCATCAGCTCGAGGAAGTAGTTGTCGGCACCGAAGATCTCGCGCCACTTGGCCGCCGACTCCAGCGCCTCCCGGTCGTGGCCCAGGCGCAGGCGGGTCTGCACCTCTCCCGAGGGGCAGCCGGTGGTGGCGATGATGCCCTCGGCGTGTTCGGCGATGATCTCGGCGTCCATCCGCGACCACTTGCCGAGCTGGCCCTCGAAGGACGCCAGCGAGGACAGCTTGAACAGGTTGCGCAGGCCGGTGGCGTTCTCGGCCACCATCGTCATGTGCGTGTAGGAGCCGCTGCCCGAGACGTCGTCGGACTTCTGGCCGGGGTCACCCCACAGGATCCGCCGGGTGTCGAAGCGCGACGCGGGCGCGATGTAGGCCTCGACGCCGATGATCGGCTTGATCCCGGCCTTGGTCGCCGCGTTGTAGAACTCGCTGGCGCCGAACATGTTTCCGTGGTCGGTCATCCCGACCGCGGGCATTTGCAGCCGGTCCACCTCGGCCAGCATCGGCGCGATCTTCGCGGCACCGTCCAACATCGAGTACTCGGTGTGGTTATGCAGGTGCACGAAGGACGACTCGCGACGAGCGCTTGCGGGAGGAGGAAACGAACCGGTCATAGGGACGCCAGTCTATGACTGGGCACCGACACTCGTTGGGCGTGTCGCCGCGTGTGTTGCGATCAGTCGTCGGCGTACAACTCGACGAAATTCTTCAGCGACTTCTGCACGTCGCCTTTGACGGCGCGGGCCGCCGCCGCGCCCACCGGACCGAACAGCGGGCGCCCGCCCAGTTCCAGGCGCAGGCCCAGGGTCGATCCCTCGCCGGTGGGGCGCACGGTGAGCGAAACGGCGTATTTGGCGCCGCCTTTGCCCGAGCCCGACATCGCCACCTCGTGCGGCGGGTCCCACTTGGTCACCGTCCACGTCACCCGGTTGCGGAAGCCCTTGGCCTTGGCCACGCCGACGACCTGGGTGCCTTCGCCCAGCTCGTCGGGCAGTTCGCTGCGCCAGCCCTCATGCATGACCAGCCAGTCGCCCAGGTCCGACAGATCGGACACCTGGTCCCACATCTCCTGGGGGCTCATCGGTACGTCGGCGGTCATATCCACGGCGGCCACGACCTGAGCGTAGCCCGACGCTCGCTTCGCCTTGAGTGTGCGCTCGGGGCTTTGAGTGTGCGCTCAGGGCTTTGGGTGTGCGCTCACGGCGACGACACGCCGAGCAAGCCCGCCGTAGTCGCACACTCAAAGCCGTCGCTGCACACCCGCCGCCCTGGATGCACACTCGCCGAACCGTCAGGCAAAGACGGCCGCGGTAACGCGCGCCTTAGTTCTTCGGCCCCCCGCGGAATCGGTTGCCGATCCGGATGCCCGGCAACAGCAGGCTGCGCGGTGCGAACCGGCCGCCCGTGCTGACCACCTTGGGTACCACGCCGGGCACCACCGTGCGCCGCCCGGACAGCATGCCGCCGATCGCCGCCTCGGCCACGTCGCGCGGCGAGACCTGCGCGAGCGGAATGCTGAACCGCTCGGCGTTGGCGATCTCCGCCCACTCGGTGGGCACCGGCCCCGGGCACAGGCAGGTCACCGACACCCCGGTGTCGTGCAGCTCCTCGTGGACGGCT
Source organism: Mycobacterium sp. NTMscope_MAC_269 (assembly GCF_976985695.1). Classification (NCBI taxonomy): domain Bacteria; kingdom Bacillati; phylum Actinomycetota; class Actinomycetes; order Mycobacteriales; family Mycobacteriaceae; genus Mycobacterium; species Mycobacterium sp. NTMscope_MAC_269. Next base: position 1,281,148 of record NZ_OZ335668.1, on the reverse strand, counting down.
TCGGAGAACGTCTGCACGAAGGCCTTGGTGGCCGAATAGACGGCCATGTAGGGAACCGGCTGAAACCCCGCGATCGAGGCGATGTTCATCACCGCGCCGGCCCCGCGCTCGACCATGCCGGGCAATGCCGCGTGGGTGAGTTCCATCAACGTCAGGGCGTTGAGGGTGACCTCCTCGCTCTCGCGTTCCACCGGCAAGTCGTAGAAGACCCCGCTGGTGCCGAAGCCGGCGCTGTTGCACAGCCCCGCGATCGGCTCGGTGCGCAGCCGGTTCGCCAGTTTGGCGCGCGCCTGGTCGTCGCTGAGATCCAGCGGCAACACCTCGACGGCGACCGAGTATTCCTGGCCCACCTCGTTGGCCAGCTCGTCGAGGCGCTCGCGGCGCCGCGCCACCAACAGCAGCGGAAAGCCGCGGCGCGCCAGTCCGCGGGCCAGTTCGGCGCCGATGCCCGAGGAGGCCCCGGTGATGACGACGGTGGTCTGGATGTCAGGTTTTGGAAGGCTCATGTCTCACCAATGTATCCCGCGGGTCGCCCGCACAAACGTCTCGCTTCGCCGGTCGAATTCCGTTGTGTCGTTTGCCGATTCACTACCCTTTGCGGCGCTGGAGTCGCTGAACATGGCAAACGCCCGGTTGCGCACCCGGTCCATCACCGCCGGGTTGACCGCATCGGCGACGGCGGCGAACTGCCCGAACGGCGAGCTGGCCCGGCGGGGCCGGTGCACGATCGCGTCGGTGATCACGCCGGCCGCCTGTTCGGGCGTCAGCGCCGGGAATTTGTCGTAGAGCGTGGTCGGGCTGATCATCGGCGTGCGCACCAGTGCCATATGCACGGTGGTGAACCGAACGTCGTCGTTCACGGTCTCGGCCTGCAGCGAGTCGCACAGGCTGTCCAGCGCGGCCTTGCTGGCGATGTAGGCGCCGAAGCGGGGCGCGCGGGTCTGCACGCCCACCGAGGACACGTTGACGATGTGCCCATACCCCCGCTCGCGCATCCCCGGGATGAACTTGAGGATCAGCTGGACGGCGCCCAGGTAGTTGAGCTGCATGGTCCGCTGATAGTCGTGAATGCGGTCGTAGGACAGCTCCAAGGAACGGCGAATCGACCGCCCGGCGTTGTTGATCAGGATGTCGACGCCGCCGAGGTCGCTGAGCACCTGGTCGGCCATGGCCGCGATCGCGTCCATGTCGGACAGGTCGCAGGGGTAGACCTGGGCGGTCCCGCCGGCTCCGCTGATATCAGACGCGACCTTTTCGAGGTTTTCCCGGGTGCGGGCGACCAGCGCCACGGTCCCCCCGGCCTCGGCGATCTTCTTCGCGGCGGCCTCACCGATGCCCGACGATCCCCCGGTGATCAGGATGGTCTTGCCGCGGACGGCCTCCTCGAGCGTGCGGCCCTGCACGGCGTCGAGCAGATTCCTCAGATAGAAGGGCCGATACCGGCCTGCCGAGTTCGGGGTGTTGACAATGTGAGACACCGTTGCCAGCGGCTTTTCCACCAGGTTCCCCAGCGAGTTCTCCACCAAATTCGTCAAGTCGCCAAGGTTCATCGGCATTCGCTCCTGATGGGTGATGTGACGTGCGTCATATCGCCAACCTAGGTCATCGTCCCCCGCCCCGACGCGGATTGCGCTCATGTGCCCCGGGCCGCACCTTCACGGTTTGCCCAGAGTAATCACAATCTGTAGGCAATCCTCTTGTTACACAACGCAATCCGGGCGTGATCGCGCACTAACCGACGGGCAACGCCGCGATGTTCCAATCGGCGATACGAAAATTCTGGCGCGCTTCCGCAAGTCCGGACCGGTCAGCATCTACGACCGGATCGGCGAGCACGAGGCGATCGAGGTCGTGGTCGACGACTTCTATGTCCGGGTGCTTGCCGACGACGAACTGTCCGGGTTCTTCACCGGCACGAACATGAACCGCCTCAAGGGCAAACAGGTCGAGTTCTTCGCCGCCGCCCTAGGCGGCCCCGAGCCCTACACCGGCGCGCCGATGAAGCAGGTGGCGTAGGGGCCTTCAGGAGGAACAAGTATCACCATGCATCACTTCGGTTTGGTGGCCGGACATTTGGCCGACGCCCTGGCCGCCGCCGGCGTGCCGCCCGAGACGGTGACCGAGATCCTCGGGGCGGTCGCGCCGCTGGCTCCCGAGATCGCCACCGGCGACGCCAAGGCGAGGGTCTGAGCCCACGGGCCTGCCATCCGTCGCGAACGGTGCCTAGCATGCTGACATGCGGCGCACATTTGACGACCTGATCGCCGAGGCGGACGCCGCCCCGGTCGACGGCTGGGATTTCTCGTGGCTGGACGGCCGCGCGATCGAAGACCGCCCGTCGTGGGGTTATCAGCGCCTGCTGAGCCAACGGCTGGCGAGCGTGTCGGCCGCGCTGGACATTCACACCGGCGGCGGGGAGGTGCTGTCGGGCGCGGCACCGTTCCCGCCCACGATGGCGGCCATCGAGACGTGGCCGCCCAATGCGGCGCTGGCCACCCAACGCCTGCATCCGCTGGGCGTGGTGGTCGTCGCGACCCGGGATGAGCCCCCGCTGCCGTTTGCCGATGGTGCGTTCGACCTGGTGACCACGCGCCATCCGATCTCGGTCTGGTGGACCGAGATCTTTCGGGTGCTCCGCCCGGGCGGCACCTACTTCGCGCAGCACATCGGCCCCGCCACGATGGCCGAGCTCGTCGAGTACTTCATCGGGCCGCAGCCGCAGAAGTGGGCCGAGTTCCACCCCGACGCTGTGCGCGCGCAGGCCGAGGCCGCCGGGCTGCAGATCGTCGATGTGCGCATGGAGCGCATGCACGCCGAGTTCTTCGACATCGGCGCCATCGTCTACTTCCTGCGCAAGGTGATCTGGACGGTCCCCGACTTCACCGTGCAGCGCTACCGCGACCGGCTACGGGAATTGCACGAGCGCATCGAGTCCGACGGACCGTTTGTCACCGATTCCGTGCGCTTGCTCGTCGAGGCCCGTAAGCCCAGCTGAGCGATCGCAAGCGCGGCGAAGCCGGGCGCAGCGGGTCGCGACCACCAGACTGAGCGATCGCAAGCGCGGCGAAGCCGGGCGCAGCGGGTCGCGACCATCAGACTGAGCGATCGCAAGCGCGGCGAAGCCGGGCGCAGCGGGTCGCGACCATCAGACTGAGCCTCAGCCCTCGTCGCGCAGCACGTCCAGCGCGTGCTGCAGGTCGGGCGGATAGGGGCTGACGATCTCCATCCGCCGCCCGTCGGCCGGGTGGGCGAACGACAGCGAACGGGCGTGCAGCCATTGCCGTTGCAGCCCAAGTGATTTCGCGAGCTTGGGGTCGGCCCCGTAGACCAGGTCACCGCAGCACGGGTGGTGTAGCGCGGAGAAGTGCACCCGAATCTGGTGTGTGCGCCCGGTTTCCAGGTGCACGTCGAGCAGGCTGGCGGCGACGAACGCCTCCACGGTGTCGTAGTGGGTGAGGCTGTGCCGGCCGTCCTTGGTGACCGCGAACTTCCACTCGCCGCCGCGGTGGCGCCCGATCGGCGCGTCGATGGTCCCACTGGACGGATCCGGATGTCCCTGCACCAGCGCGTGGTAGCGCTTGTCGACGGTGCGCTGCTTGAACGCCCGCTTGAGCAGCGTGTAGGCGCGCTCGGAGAGCGCCACCACCATCACCCCGGAGGTGCCGACGTCGAGGCGGTGCACGATGCCCTGCCGCTCGGGCACCCCGGAGGTGGTGATCCGGTAACCGGCGGCGGCCAGGCCGCCGAGCACCGTCGGCCCGCTCCAGCCCACCGACGCGTGCGCGGCCACCGCGGCCGGCTTGTCGACCGCGACGATGTCGTCGTCGGAATACAGGATCGTCATGCCCTCGATGTCGACGGGCGTGTTCTGCAGCGGCGCCGGCGCCTCGGGCAGGCGCACCTGTAGCCAGGCGCCGCCGGTCAGCCGATCGGACTTGCCGGCCTGCACCCCGTCCAGCTCGACGCCGCCGTCTTCGGCCAGGGCCGCCGCCGCGCTGCGCGACAACCCCAGCAGGCGGGCCAGCCCGGCGTCGACGCGCATGCCCGCCAGTCCCTCCGGGACCGGCATCGAGCGGTCACTCACCCGCGCTGTGCCCGGTGTCCCCGTCGGCCTTGCGCCGGCCCACCGAGTCGAAATCGAAGCCGAAGATCGACAACACCACCAGGAGGATGGCACCGCCGACCACCGAGGGGTCGGCGACATTGAACACCGGCCACCACCCGACCGAAAGGAAGTCGACGACGTGGCCGCGCAGCGGGCCGGGGGCCCGGAAGAAGCGGTCGACGAGGTTGCCCATGGCGCCGCCGAGGATCAGTCCCAGGCCCACCGCCCACCAGGGCGACACCAGCCGCCGACCCATCCAGAAGATGCCGACCACCACGCCCGTCGCGATCAGGGTCAGCATCCACGTGTATCCCGTGGCCATCGAGAACGCGGCACCGGAATTGCGCACCAGCGTCCAGGTCACCGTGTCGCCGATGATCGGTACCGGCTGGCCGGGAGGCAACAGCTTGACGGCGAGCACTTTGGTGACGACGTCCAGGGCCAGCACGATCGCCGCGACCGACAGCAACAGGCGCAGCCGCCTCGGAGCAGGTTCATGTGGCCGTTGCGGGTCGGTGGCCGCGACGTCCTTGTCGGGCGAGGTCACCGGCTCAGTCGATCCCGTGGGTTCTTCAGGCACTCTTCCATCATCCCCTACTGCCCCGCGCGGGCGGGCGACGTCCGCGGCGGCGATGCGCAATGATTCGACCATGGCACGCCTCACCGTGATCGCCACCGGGGGCACGATATCGACGGGCACCGGCGCCGACGGGGTGCACCGACCCTCCTACAGCGGCGCGGATTTGACGTCGCCCTTTCGCGGGGAGCACGACGTCGACGTCGTCGACCTGCTGGCGGTCGACAGCTCGGAGCTCACACTGGCCGATTGGGACCGGATTCGCGACGCGGTGACGGCCGCGCTCGACGCCGGGGCCGACGGGGTGGTCGTCCTGCATGGCACCGACACCATGGAGGAGAGCGCGCTGTGGCTCGACCTCACCTATGGCGGCGACGCGCCGGTCGTGTTGACCGGCGCCATGCGCAGCGCCGACGCGCCCGACGCGGACGGCCCGGCGAATGTGCGCGACGCCCTGGCGGTGGCGGCCAGTCCCGCCGCCCGCGGACTGGGCGTGGTGTTGTGTTTCGCGGGCCGCGTGCTGCAGCCGCTGGGCATGTACAAGGTGGCCACCGAGGACCTGAGCGGCTTCACCGGTCAGGTCCTCGGCACCGTCGCCGGCGACGTCGCGTTGACCGACCCGAAGACGCGGCCGTACGTGGGCGAGCTACGGGCGGGCACGGCGCCGCGGGTCGACATCGTCGCGGCCTATCTGGGCAGCGATGCGGTGGCGCTCGATGCCTGCGTGGATGCCGGGGCGCGGGCGGTGGTGCTCGAGGCGTTGGGCGCGGGGAACGCGGCGCCCGCGGTGGTCGACGCGGTGCGCCGGCACTGCGGCGACGGGCTCGTCGTCGCGGTGTCCACCCGGGTGCCCGGCGGGCGGGTCGGCGCGAGCTATGGCCCCGGCCATGACATGGCTGCGGCCGGGGCGGTGACGGTGCCCAGGCTGCGTCCGCCTCAGGCGCGCGTCTTGCTGATCGCCGCGCTGGCCGCCGGGCTACCCGCCGCCGACGTCATCGGCCGGTGGGGCTGACCCCGCGTCGGCCTGCAGCTCGCCCACGTAGTCCGGCCAGTCCAGCGAATCGACCGGATTGGCGCGGGCCAGCTCGCCGCTGTCGGCGGGAAACGTCCGGGCCGGACCCGGCCCGGAGGAGCGGGTTTCGAATCGGGCGGTGACCACGCCGTGGCCGGCACCCTGTACCCAGCCGTGCCCGAGGTCGCGGTGCACGACATCGTCGCCCACCCGCCAGCCGGCCTCGTCGGTTCCCGCGGCGAACATGGCCTCGGTCGTGGTCTCGACGGGCGGCGAATCCGGTTGCTCCTGCGGCAGTTCCAGATCGGGGAACAGCGACTCCTGGCGCACGTCGCTCAACCCCGAAAATCCCACGCCGAGAAGGCGAATGGGCCCGATCTCGCGCGGATCGAGCAACAGGCGCCGGGCCACGCCGACCAGCGCGGCGATCTCGGTGGTGGCATACGGCAGCGTCGCGGACCGGGTCAGCGTGCTCATGTCGGACTTCTTCAGCTTGACCGTGACGGTGCGCGCGCCGCGGCCGTCGCGCAGCAGGCGGTGATGGGCGTGCTCGGCGATCGGTTCGATCGCCTCACGCAGCTGCTCGAGGCTGGTCAGGTCGGCGGCGAAGGTCGACTCGGAACTGATCTGCTTGGCTTCGGCGCGTTCGGCGACGGGACGGTCGTCGACGCCGAGCGCCAGCCGGTGCAGCGCCGGCCCGATCGTGGCGCCCAGGATGTTGGCCGCTTCCGCGTCGGTCAGCGCCGCCAGCTCGCCGATGGTCTCGATGCCGAGCCGATGCAGTTTCTCCTCGGCCACCGGACCGATTCCCCACAGCCGGCGCACCGGCAGCCCGCCGAGCAGCGGGCGTTCTTCGTCGCGGCGGACCACGCGGATCCCGTCGGGCTTGGCCAGACCGGAGGCGATCTTGGCGATCTGCTTGCCCGAGCCCGCGCCGACCGAGGCGATCAGCCCGGTCTGGTCACGGACCCGTCGGCGCAGGTCCTCGCAGAAGGTTTCGACGTCGGCGGCCGACGCGCCGGCCAGCTGCGCGGGTTCGCCGAATCCCTCGTCGAAGGAGAGCTGCTCGACGACGGGGACGACGGCGCGGATGGTGTCGAAGACCCGTCGGCTGGCCACCCCGTACACCACGCCGCGCGGCGGCAGCACCACCGCGCTCACCCCGACCAGCCGGCGGGCCTGATGCATGGGCATGGCCGACCGGGCGCCGAACACGCGCGCCTCATAACTGGCGCCGGCCACCACGCCCCGCCCGCCCAAACCACCGACCAGGACCGGCCGACCCCGCAGGGTCGGCCGGGTGAGCTGCTCGACGGAAGCGAAGAACGCGTCCATGTCCAGGTGCAACACCCAACGCGACTCCACAATTGGAAATGCTAGGGCCGGTTCGTTTTGCCTTCTGCGCCGCGAGACTGTAGTTAACGACGGGTCTTCTCGAGAAACGTGTCGCCAACTACAGTCTCGCGGTCAAAGTGGGCAGCCCGCGGCCGCCAGAGCGCTCCGGGCCCGGTCTACGACGACGTCGGGCCGATGACGTAGCAGGTCGGCGCCGACCCGGACCAGGCGCCATCCCCGCCGCTCCAGTTCGGCTGTGCGCTCGATGTCATTGGCGCGGATGCGCGGATCCGTCCAGTGTTGCGGGCCGTCATATTCCACCCCGACGTGCCACTCTTCCCGGCCCAGGTCGATCCTGGCGAGCACCGCACCCCATTCGTTGCGCACGATGATCTGCGTCTGCGGCCGGGGCAAGCCCGCGTGTACCAGCACGAGTCTTGTCCTGGTCTCCTGTGGAGATTCGGCCCCTGCGTCGATGAGCGGGAGCACGCGGCGCAGCTGCTTCATGCCGCGCGCGCCGCGATGGGTATCCATCAGGGGGTACACGTCGTTGGCGGCAACACCCGTGGCGCGGGCCAGGGCATCGATCCGGATCACCGCCGCCGTCACCCCCGCCGATCGTCGACCGACGTCGAATGCGGTTCGGGCGGGCGACGTCACCGGCACGCCGTCGACCGCCGTCACCTCTTCGGGCCGCAACACGTCGTTGCGAGTGATGAGCAACGACGGCGGGCGGGTGCGATCGCATACCAATTCGGCGGGCGCGTGCGGATCGATCCACTCGGCACCGAGAAGCGCCGCCGCCGAATTGCCGGCCACGACGGCTTCTTTCCCGGACCACAGCCACGCGGCGATCGCGCGATCGCGGGCCGTCAGTTGGCTGCCGCGCCGTTGGTACACGTTGCGATAGATGCGGGTGCAGGAGCGCCGCAGCTCACGGTCCGTCCACGCTCCCGCGCGGACGGCTTGTGTACCGACGACGGTTCTGCACTCACGCCAGCAGGGTGTCACGGCCCCCTGACACGCCGCGGCGCCACGACCCCTGCCACGCCGCGGCGCCACGGCCCCCTGACACGCCGCGAGACTGTAACTAGCGACAGCGCTTCTCGGGAAATGCGTCGTGGAATACAGTTTCGCGGGTCAAATTTTTGAAATGCTCACCCGCACGCCGTCGCCGATGGCGACGGCGTCGCGCGGCTCAGCGAATTCGAAACTAGTAGCGAGTATCTCCCCCGCGATGAGGTCGCGGTGCGCCCGCGCCCAGTCGGCGCGCTCGGCGGGCACCGCCATCACCACGCTGATGCGATCGGAGACCTCTAATCCGGTCGATTTGCGCAGCTCCTGCAACTCGCGGATGCGGTCCTTCGCCCAACCCTCGGCCTCGAGTTCGGGGGTGACCGTGCCGTCCAACACCACCAGGCCCGCGCCGTTTGGCAGGGCCGCGGTGAATTCCGGGTCGGCGGCGACCAGCCGTGAACTGTATTCCTCGAGCCGCAATACCGCCGGGCCGGCGGTCAGGGTGCCGTCGTCGTTGACGACGCCCTCCCCCGCCTTGACCGCCTTGATCGCGGCCTGCACGTCCTTGCCCAGCCGCGGGCCGGCCACCCGCGCATTGACGGTGAGCTCGAAGGAGCCGTAAGTGTCGATCGCATCGGTCAGCTCGACGCTTTTGACGTTGAGCTCGTCGGCGATCAGATCGGCGAAGGGCTCAAGAAGTTGCGGGTTCTCCACGGCCACAGTGAGTTTCGGCAACGGCAACCGCACCCGCAGCTTCTTGGCCTTACGGAGCGAGGACGCGGCCGAGCAGACTTCGCGGACCTGATCCATCGCGGCGACCAAGTCGGGATCGGCGGGCACGTCACCGGCCTGCGGCCAGTCGGTCAGGTGCACCGAGCGCCCACCGGTCAGGCCCCGCCAGACGATCTCGGTCACCGAGGGAAGCAGCGGCGCGGCCAGCCGCGCTGTCACCTCCAGCACGGTGTGCAGCGTGTCGATGGCGTCGGCGTCTTCGGTCCAGAACCGCGAACGCGACCGTCGCACATACCAGTTCGTCAACGCCTCGGTGAACAGGCGCAGCTGCTCGCAGGCCCGTGAGATGTCGCAGCGGTCCATCTCGCGGGTCAGGTCGTCGCGCAGCTCGGCGAGCTTGGCCAGGATGTAGCGGTCCAGCACCTGGGTCGAATCGGTGCGCCAGGTACCGACTTTCGGTGCGTAGAGCGCCAGGAAGCTGTAGGCGTTCCAGAACGGCAGCAGCACCTGGCGCACGCCCTCGCGGATGCCCTGCTCGGTGACGATCAGGTTGCCGCCGCGCAGGATCGGCGAGGCCATCAGGAACCAGCGCATGGCATCGGAGCCGTCGCGGTCGAACACCTCGGACACGTCGGGATAGTTGCGCAGCGACTTGCTCATCTTCTGGCCATCGGAGCCCAGCACGATGCCATGGGCCACACAGGTTTTGAAGGAGGGCCGGTCGAACAGCGCGGTGGCCAGGACGTGCAACGTGTAGAACCAGCCGCGGGTCTGACCGATGTACTCGACGATGAAGTCACCCGGGTAATGCCCGGTGAACCATTCCCTATTCTCGAACGGATAGTGCACCTGGGCGTAGGGCATGGAACCCGAGTCGAACCACACGTCGAGCACATCGGGGATGCGCCGCATCATGCTGCGCCCGGTCGGGTCATCGGGATTCGGCCGGGTCAGCTCGTCGATGAACGGGCGGTGCAGGTTGGTCGGCCGCACCCCGAAGTCGCGCTCCAGCTCGTCGAGGCTGCCGTACACATCGATGCGCGGATAGGCCGGATCGTCGGACTTCCATACCGGAATCGGGGTGCCCCAGTACCGGTTTCGCGAGATCGACCAATCGCGGGCGCCCTGCAACCACTTACCGAACTGGCCGTCCTTGACGTGCTCGGGGTACCAGGTGATCTGCTGGTTGAGTTCGACCATGCGGTCCCGGAAGTCGGTGACCGCGACGAACCACGACGACACCGCCCGGTAGATCAGCGGGTTGCGGCACCGCCAGCAGTGCGGGTAGGGGTGCTCGTAGGTTTCGTGGCGCAGCAGCACCGCCCCGTTGGCCGCGGCGGGGCCGGCGCCGTTCTTCAGGTCGCGGATGATGTGCGGGTTGGCGTCAAAGACGTGCTGCCCCTGGTAATCCGGGACGCTGGCGTCGAAGCGCCCCTTGGAGTCGACCGGGGTGACCGGGGCGATGCCGGCGGCGTCCGCGACGGCCATGTCGTCCTCGCCGTAGGCCGGCGCCATGTGCACGATGCCGGTGCCGTCCTCGGTGGTGACGAACTCGCCCGGCAGGACCTGAAATGCGTTGGGGGCGTCCAGAAAATACGGGAACGGCGGCAGGTAGCGGGTGCCGAGCAGGTCGGCCCCGCGATGGGTGCCCACAACTTCGGGTTGCTCACCCAATTCGCGGGCGTAGGCCGCCAGCCGCGGTTCGGCCAGCACGAAACGCCGATCCCCGGAGCGCACCTCGACGTAGGTCACGTCGGGGTTGACGGCGACGGCAAGGTTGGACGGCAGCGTCCAGGGCGTCGTCGTCCAGATCAGTAGATGAGCCCCGTCGAGCGAGCCGCCCACCACCTTGAAACCCACCGTCAGCGCGGGGTCCTGGCGGCTCTGGTAGACATCGTCGTCCATCCGCAATTCGTGGTTGGACAACGGGGTTTCGTCGCGCCAGCAATAGGGCAACACCCGGTAGCCCTCGTAGGCCAGCCCTTTGTCCCAGAGCTGTTTGAACGCCCAGATCACCGACTCCATGTAGGGCAGGTCGAGGGTCTTGTAGTCGTTGTCGAAATCGACCCAGCGCGCCTGGCGGGTGACGTAGGCCTGCCATTCGTCGGTGTAACGCAGCACCGAGGCGCGGCAGGCGTCGTTGAAGGCGGCGATGCCCATGTCGTCGATCTGCGACTTGTCGGTGATGCCGAGCTGGCGCTCGACCTCGAGTTCGGCCGGCAGCCCATGGGTGTCCCAGCCGAACCGGCGCTCCACCTTATAGCCGCGCATGGTGCGGTAGCGCGGGACGATGTCCTTGACGTAGCCGGTGAGCAGGTGCCCGTAGTGGGGCAGGCCGTTGGCGAACGGCGGACCGTCGTAGAACACGTATTCCGGCGAGCCGTCGCGGCGGGCGATGCTGGCGCGGAAGGTGTCGTCGCCGGCCCAGTAGTCCAGCACCTCGACCTCGAGCGCCGGGAAGTCGGGCGCCCCGCTGGCCAGCTTCGGGTAAGTGTGCTCGGTCAAACGTCGTCTCCTGTGCCAGTCTCAGGCCTGGGGACGACGACGCGCGGGCTGCGCGAGCGCCGCGGTACCACCCCGCTTGCCGCGCTCGCGCGCGACCGCTCATTGAAGGCTGTGACGGGCCTACCCGTTCGGTTCTACTGAGCCGGCCGGCTGTTCTTCCGAAGGCTCCCCGGTGATGGCCGGATCGACGCCAGTAAATCTTACCGCGAGGCGGTAACTACCGACGCAAACGCCGAGTGCACCCGTCGGCGGTTACCGCCTCGCGGTAGGAATGTCAGGCGCGGACCTCGAGCACACCGGCCCGCCACAGCGCCGCGTACACGTGGCGCAGCGGGATGCTCAGCAACCGGCAGGCGCCGTTGACCAGCGGGTCGCCACCCGCGCCGAAGAGCGGGTAGTCGCTGCGGCGCGGCTCTTGGGTCTCGGGCGCGGGAACCTGGATTTCGGTGACATCGCGCACCACCGTGAGCGTGCGGGCGGGCGCGACGGTGACGACTTCGTCGTAGAGAGCTGCGGTCATGATCGCCTCCTAGAGGAGAATTCCAACGGGGACTAGAAAGGACTGACGTGTCCCGTCCCGGGTCGGTTCCGATCTCAGAACGCTTGGCGGATAAGCACTTAGCGTGTGCGACGACTCAGCCGAGCAGGTCGCGCCGGAGAACGGATCGGGACGAAACAGTGTTCGGACTTCGATCCGGACTATCGCTAGAACTCATGTGTCCCTCACCTCCTCGCGGTCACGACGCATGCGGGGTCGCATGCGATCTAGGCGCAGCAAAAGGAGCAGAATCCGACGACCGCCGGAGATCCGCACCCCTCTCGTCAGAGCTTCGGCACCACACGACGTGATCCTGGTCCGGAAAACTATCCGAGCCGGAAGCCACCTGGGCTCAACCCTTAAGCCGGGAGGAGCTGTCCTGACCCGGGGCGTCTTTCGACGTTCGGGGTCAGTGGCCTGTATTCGTGTAGACGCCTCACCTAACGAGGTGCTTACCCGACCGATAATGCACGAGCGGTCTGACGCGGTCAAATCCCTGGACAGCGTGTCCGCGATTCGTTGCCGACCGGCCTGCGATCACTTCTCGATCAGGCCGTCGAGCCGGCCGATCGTGTCGATGAATTCGTCGACCATGTCCAGCACCACCGCGCGCGTGGGGCGGACCCGATCCAGCGAGCCGACCACCTGCCCGACGAAGTACGTCGCCAGCTCACGCGCCTTGGCGCCGTCGTGCGCGGCCGCGGAGTTGATGCGCACCTGCGGCTCGGTGATCAGCGCGGTCTGCAACGGCATGCCCAGCGGGTCCGGGTTCTCGGGCCGGTCCCACTCCTCGGTCCAGGCGGTGCGCAGCATCCGCGCCGGCTTGCCGGTCATCGAGCGCGACCGCACCGTGTCCGAGGAGGTGGCGGCCAGGAATTTTTCCTTGACGACGGGCACGGTCTCGGCTTCCTCGGTGGTCAGCCAGACCGACCCGCACCACACGCCCTCGGCACCCAGCGCCAGCGCCGCCGCGATCTGGCGGCCGCGGGCGATCCCGCCGGCGGCGAGGACGGGCACCGGTGCGACGGCGTCGACCACCTCGGGCACCAGCACCATGGTCGCCACGTCGCCGGTGTGGCCGCCCGCCTCGGTGCCCTGCGCGACGATCAGGTCGACGCCGGCCGCGGCGTGCCGTTGCGCGTGGCGGGTGGTGCCGGCCAGCGCGGCCACCAGCACGTCGCCGTCGTGGGCGCGCTCGACGAGGTCCGCCGGGGGCGGGCCGAGCGCGCTGGCGATCAGCCGGATGTTGTGCGCGAACGCCACGTCGAGCAGCGGCTGGTAACTCTTGGGCGAGATGTTCAAGCCACCCGCGGACGGGCGGAGTTCCCCGGCGGGCGCCGTCACGCCGTAGCGGGCCAGCAGGTCGTCGACGAAGGCGCGGTGCTCGTCGGGCAGCAGGGTTCGGGCCTGGGTGGCGTCGATCCCGCCCTGCTCGGCGCCGACGTATTTGGGCGGCAGCAGCAGGTCGACCCCGTAGGGCTTGCCGCCGGTCTGCTCCTCGATCCAGGTCAGTTCGTTGCGCAGTCGCTCGGGGCTGTGCGCGGTGGCGCCCAGGATGCCGAATCCGCCCGCGTTGGTCACCGCGGCCACCACGTCGCGGCAATGACTGAAGGCGCAAATCGGGAATTCGACACCGAGCATCTCGGCGACCCTGGTTCTCATTGCCCGACGCTAAGAGTTCTCGATTGATAAGTCAATCGCTTACGGCCCTGAGCAATTCATGCCGACGGATTGCCGCTAGGAGCCGGGCCGGTGGCCGTCCGGCGGCCAGCTCGACACACCCTCCTCCAGCGGCACCTCGAGGCTCTGCAGGATGGACGAAACCATGCGCCACGCGCCGATCACCGTGACCAGCTCGACGAGAACCGTTGTGTCGCCGTCGAATTCGCGCTCGCATTCCGCCCAGCTCGTGGCGCTGACCGCGCCGTCGCGCACCACGTCGTCGGTGGCCGCCAGCACGGCCCGCTCGGTGGGCCCAAACCCGGCGTGGTTGCGCCAATCTCGCACGCCGAGCAGGTCCTCGCCCGGGACGCCGAGCCGGGACGCGACGCGCCAGTGCTGTGTCCATTCGTAGTCGCAGGCGGTGAGCCAGCCGATCCGCATGATCGCCAACTCGCGCAACCGCGCGTCGAGGGCGCCGTGCCAGAGCATGGTGGCGAGCAGGTCGTTGATGGCGCGCGCCAGCGGCGGATGGTTGAGCAGCACCTGGAAGATGCTGAGTTCGGCCATGTAGTTGGGGACGGCCGCTTCGTCGGCGGCGGCCCTGGCTTCGTCCAGTGGCAGTTTGGGCAGGCGCGCTGTCGTCATCGTGTCATGGTAGCCAGCACGGTGGACGCCGACGACGAATTCGGCAGCAGGCGGCGAAATCCGCTATCGCACTGTGTGTTTCAGAGCAGGCCGAGCAGCTGTAGGTCGGTCACGTATTTAATGATCACCGCCGCGCTGATGTGCGGGATGTCGTTGTCGGGGCCGATTTTGGCCTCCTGCACCGCGGCCCGGAAGCGCTCGGTCGGTCCCAGGCAGCCGCGCGTCGGGTCCGCCGGCGGCACGTGTTGGGCGTTGCGCAGCTGCAGCAGCTGCAGCACCGACTGGTGACGCTGCCGCTCGGGCAGGGCGTGCAGCGCGGTCTCCATCCGGTGCAGCCACTCCCCGAAGTCCTCGACCCGCTCGATCGGATAGCCGGCCTCGATCACCCAGTCGACGTACTCGTCGAGCCCGACGCCGTCGTCGTGCGGGTTCATCACGTGATAGGTCTCGAAGCCGGTCTCGAATCCGGTCGGAGCGTCCCGTCCCACCTGGGCGCCCAGCGTGGTGATCGACTCGGCGACGAACTCGACCGGCAGGGCGTCGAAGTGCGCACGCTGCCGGTTGCCGTGGGCGTCGAGCTGGTAAAACGAGCGCGGCGCGACGCCGCTGGCCACGACGCTGAACAGCAACCGGGTGAACATGTCCGACAGGTTGAGCTGGCCCGCGTAGGTGGTGTCGGCCAGGATCATGTCGCAGCGGAACACCCCGACCGGCAGCGCGCACAGGTCGTGGGCCTCGCGCAGCAGCACCTCGCCGGCCCATTTGCTGTTGCCGTAGCCGTTGCCGTAGCTGCCGTCGATCGTGCGGATCGGGCCGGCGACGCGGACGTCGGCGTCCTCGGTGAACGCCGCCGGCTCGATCTGGTCGCCGACGTTGGCGGTCGAGACATACGTGTAGGGCTTGAGTTTGGTGGTGAGCGCCAGCCGGATCAGCTCGGCGGTGCCGGCGACGTTGGGGGCGAACAGTTCGCTGTAGGGCAGCACGCCGTTGACCACGGCCGCGCAGTCGACGATCAGGTCGACGGTGTCGGCCAGCCGCTGCCAGGTCGCCTCGTCCAGGCCCAGGTTGGCCTGGCCCTTGTCGCCGGCGATGACCTCGAGGTGATCGGTGGCGAGTTCGTCGAAATACCGCTGCAGGGCGGGGTCGCCGCCATCGAAGGTCCTCTCGAGCCGGCGCCGCGCGTCCTCGTCGGAGGTGGCCCGCACCAGGCAGATCAGCTTCCCGTCGGCCAGCTCCAGCCGTTCGAGCCATTGCAGCACCAGGTAACGGCCCAAAAAGCCGGTGGCCCCGGTCAGCAGGACGGTGCGCACCTCGGCGTTCGGGCCCGGCAGCGCGGGCGCGGCGGCCAGCGTCGGCGCGTCGATGAACTTGTCCAGCGTGAGGTCGCAGGCGTACACCTCGGTGGCGTCGCGGCCGTGCACGGAGGCGAAGTCGGCCGCAAGGCCTTCCGCCGCATCGGGATCGCGGTTGAGCTGCTGGCTCAGGCTGCGCACCGACGGCGCCTCGAAGACGGCGCGCACGGGCAGGTGGATATCGAGGGCGTTGTAGATCGCGGCGACCAGGCGCATGGCGGACAGGGAATCCCCGCCCAGGTCGAAGAACGACTCCTGCACCCCGACCCGCTCGAGTCCCAGCACCTGCGCGTAGAGCCACGCCAGGATCTCCTCGACCGCGGTGGCCGGGGCGAGGTAGTCGTCGCTGCCCTGGTAGTCGGGGGCGGGCAGGGCGCGGGCGTCGAGTTTGCCGCCGGGCGTCAGCGGCAGCGCGTCGAGCACGACCACCGCGGCCGGCACCATGTAGGCGGGCAGGCGCTCGGCCAGCAGGGTGCGCAGCTCGGGTGGGTTGGCCGTCCCGGTGATGTAGGCGACCAGCCGCTTGTCGCCCGGGCGGTCCTCGCGGGCGATCACCAACGCGTGTTCCACCCCGTCCAGGCCGGCCAGGGCGGATTGGATTTCGCCGAGTTCGATGCGGTACCCGCGGATCTTGACCTGCTCGTCGGCGCGCCCGACATAGCGCAACTGGCCGTCGGAGCCCCACCACGCCAGGTCGCCGGTGCGGTACATCCGCGCACCGTGCCCACCGAATGGGCACGCCACGAACCGCGAGGCGGTCAAACCGGGGCGACCGAGGTAGCCCGTCGACACGCCGCCGCCGGCGACATACAACTCGCCGACCACGCCCGCGGGCACCGGCTGCAGGCAGCCGTCGAGCACGAACAACGCGGCGCCGGACACGGGCGAACCGATCGGCGGGGCTTCGGGTCCCGGTGTGAGCGGCGCGCTGACGGCCGCCACGATCGTGATCTCCGTGGGGCCGTAGACGTTGACCATCACCCGGCCGGACGCCCATCGCTCCACCACTTCGACGGGGCACGCTTCGCCCGCGACCGCCAGGACCGACGACTCCAGGCCCTCCGGCGAGAGCATCGCCACCTCGGACGGTGTCTGGGTCAGCATGTCGACCCGTTCGGCAACGAGCAAGGCGTGCAGGTCTTTCGGGGAGCGCACGACCTCGTCCGGTACGACGAGCACCCGCCCGCCGTGTAGCAGGGCGCCGAAGATCTCCCACACCGAGAAGTCGAAGGCCAGGGAATGGCAGTGGCTCCACGCCCGTCCCGGGGCCGCGGGCAGACCGGCGGCGCCCAGGGAGGCGAACAGTTGGGTGGCGTTGTGGTGGGTGACCGCCACGCCCTTGGGGGTTCCGGTGGTGCCCGAGGTGTAGATCGTGTAGGCGACGTGGTGCGGCGCCGGCGTCGGCAACGCCGTAGCGGGCCGGTCCTGGATCGCGGGGTCATCGATGTCGATGATCAGCAGGCCGAAATCGTCGAGGCGCGAGCGGTATTCGGCGGTGGTGAGCACCGCCGCCGGTTCGGCGTCGCCGAGCATGAAGTCGATGCGGGCCGCCGGCAGGCCCGGGTCGATCGGCACGTACGCGGCCCCGGTCTTGAGCACCGCCAGGATGGCGACGACGGCTTGCGCTGAACGCTCGGCGAGCAGCGCCACGCACTGACCCGGCGCCACACCGCGCTCAAGCAGCATGTGCGCCAATCGGTTTGCTGACTCGTCGAGTTCGCGGTAGGTCCACGAGTCCGTGCGGTAGGTCATGGCCACCGCTTCGGGGGTGCGCGCGACGTGGCCGGCGAACACCTCCGGGATCGACACCGGCGGTCGCGACGGGCCATCGAGCACCGCGCGGTTGCCGATCGCGTCGAGGCGGGCGTGCTCGTCGGCGCCGAGCGCGTCGATCGACGACAGCCGCCGGGCGGGGTCGGCGGTCATGGCCATCAGGACGCGATGCAGCCGGGTGATCAGCGCTTCGATGGTGGCGGTGTCGAACACGTCGGTGCGGAACTCCACGGCGCCGCCGATGCCGGCGGGCTGGCCGTCGGCGCTCCAGCGTTCGGCCAGCGACCACGCGAGATCCATGCGGGCGGTGCGGGTGTCGACCGGCAGCGGGGTGACGGCCACGTCGCCGAGGCTCAGGTCGGCGGAGTCGGTGTTCTGCCAGGCCAGCATGACCTGCACGAGTGGATGATGCGCGAGGCTGCGGGTGGGGTTGAGCCGTTCGACAAGGACCTCGAACGGCACGTCCTGATGCTCGTAGGCGGCCAGGCTGCGCGCACGGACGTGGGCCAGCACCTCGGCGATGGTCGGGTCACCGGCCAGGTCGACGCGCAGCACCAGGGTGTTGACGAAGAAGCCCACCACGTCGTCGAGGGCCGGGTCGCGCCGCCCGGCGATCGGGAAGCCCACCGCGACATCGGAACTCGCGCTGACCTTGGCCAACAACACCGCCAGCGCGGCCTGCACCACCATGAAGCTCGTCGCGTTGTGCGCGCCTGCCACCGCGCGCACCCGCTGCTGCAACTCCGCGGGCCAATCCACGGCCACACTGGCGCCACGGAAATCGGCCACCAATGGATACGGCCGGTCCGTGGGCAATTCGAGCCGCTCGGGCATTCCGGCAAGGGTGTGTTCCCAATACCGCACCTGTCCGGCGATCAGGCTGTGCGGATCCTGCAGCTCGCCGAACTGGGCGCGCTGCCAGAGCGTGTAGTCGACGTACTGCACCGGCAGCGGCGCCCAGTCTGGGGCGCACCCGGCCGAGCGGCTGGCGTAGGCCTCGCCCAGGTCGCGCACCAGCGGGGTGAGCGACCACCCGTCGGCGGCAATGTGGTGTACCACGGCCACCAGCAGATGCTCGTTGTCGTCCACGCGGAAAAGCAGTGCCCGCAAAGGGATCTCGGTGGCAAGGTCGAACCGGTGGCCCACCACGGTCTCGACGGCGCTGTGCAGCCGGGTGGCCGACCACCCGCGCGCGTCGCTGATCTGCCAGCCGCAATCGGCGTCGTCCACCTCGACGACGAGCTGCCGCGGTATGCCCTCGCGCGCGGGGAACATCGTGCGGAGGCTTTCGTGGCGCGCCATCACGTCGGCCAGCGCCGCGCCGAACGCCTCCGCGTCCAGGCGCCCGTGCAGCTTCAGAGCGATCGCCATGTTGTGCACCGGTGAGGGCCCGTGCAACTGGCCGATGAACCACAACCGCGACTGGGCGAACGACAGGGGCACCATCTCCGGTCGCTCGCCGGCCACCAGCGGCGCGCGTCCTGCGCCATCGGTGCCCAGGCGCGCCGCCAACCGCCGAATGGTGGGGGCTTCGAACAGGGCCCGCACCCCGAGGTGGACGTCGAGGCCGGCGTTGATCTCCGCGACCAGCCGCATGGCCGACAGCGAATCCCCACCTAGGTCGAAGAAGGAGTCGTCGATCCCGACGCCCTCGACGCCCAGGACGTGGGTGTAGATACCGGCCAGGGCCTGCTCGACGGCCGTGGTCGGGGCGCGGTATTGATCGGAGCCTGCAGACCAGTGCGAGTAGTCGGGCGCGGGCAGCGCGCGAATGTCGAGCTTGCCGTTGGGCGTCAGCGGCCAGGCGTCGACGGCGACCACTGTCGCGGGGACCATGTAGGCCGGCAGCCGCTCGGTCAGCTGGGCACGGATCGCGACCGGATCGGCGGTGCCGGTGAGATAGCCGACGAGCCGCCGGTCCCCGGGCCGGTCCTCGCGGGCGACGACCGCGGCCTGCTCGACGCCGTCCAATTCGGCCAGCACGGACTGGATTTCGCCGAGTTCGATGCGGTAGCCGCGGATCTTGACCTGTTCGTCGGCGCGACCGAGATAGTGCAGCTGCCCGCCCGGGCTCCACCGCACCAGATCGCCGGTGCGATACATGCGCGCGCCGGCCGCGCCGAACGGGCAGGCCACGAACCGCGACGCCGTCAGGCCGGCCCGGCCGACGTACCCCGCGGCGACGCCGGAACCGGCGATGTACAGTTCGCCCGTCACGCCGGCGGGTACCGGCCGCAGCCACGAGTCCAGCACGAAAAATCCGAGGTGCGCCAACGGCATTCCGATGGGGCTGCCATGGGAGTCGAGATCGCCGTCGGCGATCTCCCGGTAAGAGGCGTGCACCGTCGTCTCGGTGATGCCGTACATGTTGATCACGCGCGGGCGTCCGGGATGGTTGTCGAGCCACTTCGCCAGCCGTTGCGGAACCAGCGCCTCGCCACCGAACACGAGGGTCTGGACGTTGAGCCGTGGGCCCGAGTGCGCGCCGTCCGCGCTCTGCAGCGCCGAGAATGCCGACGGGGTTTGGCTCAGCACGCTGACGTTCTCGGCAACCAGCAAGGCGTGCAGGTCTTCCGGCGAGCGCACCACCTCGTCGGGCACGATCAACAGCCGCCCGCCGCCCAGCAGCGCACCGAAGATCTCCCACACCGAGAAGTCGAAGGCCAGCGAATGGCACTGGCTCCACGCGCCGGTCGCCGACATCGGCCGGTCGCGCACGGCGGCGAGCAGTTGGGTGACGTTGTGGTGGGTGACCGCCACGCCCTTGGGGATGCCGGTCGTGCCGGAGGTGTAGATGACGTAGGCGATGTTGTCGTGGGCCGGGGCCGGCAACCCGGTCGCGGGCCGGGTGTGCACGGCGGGGTCGTCGACGTCGATGACCGCTCCGCAGAACCCGTCGAGCCGGTCGCGCAGGTCCGCGGTGGTGATGGCGGCGATCGGTGCGGCGTCGGTCAGCATGAACGCGACCCGGGCGTCCGGCATCGCCGGGTCGATCGGCAGGTAGGCGGCTCCGGTCTTCAGCACCGCCAGGATGGCGACGACGGCTTGCGCTGAACGCTCGGTGAGCAGCGCCACGCACTGTCCCGGCCTCGCACCGCAGTCAATCAACAAGTGCGCCAACCGGTTTGAATCCTCGGCGAGTTCGCGGTAGGTCAGCGAACGGTCCCCTGCGGTCAGCGCCACCGCCTCGGGGCTGCGCGCGGCTTGGGCGGCGAACAGCGCCGGGATACAGGCCCGGGCGTTAGGCGGTTGGGTCAGTACCGCGCGGTTGCCGATCGCGTCGAGGCGCGCGTGCTCCTCGGCGCCGAGCACGTCGATCGACGACAACCGCCGGGCCGGGTCGGCGGTCATGGCCATCAGCACGCGATGGAGCCGCTCGATCAGCGCTTCGATGGTGGCGGTGTCGAAGACGTCGGTGCGGAACTCCACGGCCCCGCCGATGCCGGCTGGCTGGCCGTCGGCACTCCAGCGTTCGGCCAGCGACCACGCCAGATCGGTGCGGGCGGTGCGGGTGTCGACCGGCAGCGCCGTGACGGCCACGTCGCCGAGGCTCAGGTCGGTGGGCTCGTCGTTCTGCCAGGCCAGCATGACCTGCACCAGCGGATGATGCGCGAGGCTGCGGGTGGGGTTGAGCCGTTCGACGAGAACCTCGAACGGCACGTCCTGATGCTCGTAGGCGGCCAGGCTACGTTGGCGCACCCGGGCCAGCAGTTCGGCCGTCGTGGGGTCACCGGCCAGGTCGACGCGCAGCACCAGGGTGTTGACGAAGAAGCCCACCACGTCGTCGAGGGCCGGGTCGCGCCGCCCGGCGATCGGGAAGCCCACCGCCACATCGGAACTCGCGCTGACCTTGCCCAACAGGACCGCCAGGGCGGCCTGCACCACCATGAAGCTCGTCGCGTTGTGTGCGCTCGCCACCGCGCGCACCCGCTGCTGCAACTCCGCCGGCCAGTCCACGGCGACGCTGGCGCCGCGGTAGTCGGCCACCAACGGGTAGGGGCGATCGGTGGGCAGTTCCAGCCGCTCGGGCAGCCCGGCCAGCGCCGTCTCCCAGTAGGCCAGCTGCGCGGCGATCGGGCTGTTCGGGTCTTCCAGATCACCGAATTGACCGCGTTGCCAAAGCGTGTAGTCGATGTATTGCACCGGCAGCGGCGACCAGTCCGGTGCGTCCCCGGCCGACCGACTGGCGTACGCGAGCGCCAGGTCGCGCACCAACGGGGTCAGCGACCACCCGTCGGCGGCGATGTGGTGCACCACGGCCACCAGCACGTGCTCCTCGTCGCCGAGGCGGAAAAGCCGTACCCGCAAGGGGATTTCGGTAGCAAGGTCGAAGGTGTGCCGGGCCGCGTCGCGGACGGCGCCTTCGAGCCGGGCCGGTGACCAGTCGGCGGCGTCAATGGTCTGCCATTTGAGCTCGGCCCGCTCGGCGGGCAGCACCACCTGCTGGGCTATCCCCTCGGTGGCGGCGAACACCGTCCGCAAACTCTCGTGGCGGGTCACCACATCGCCGAGCGCGGCGCCCAGCGCGCCGACGTCCAGGCGTCCGGTCAGGCGCAGCGCCGCCGCCATGTTGTAGACCGGTGACGGTCCGTGCAGTTGATCGATGAACCACAGCCGCGATTGCGCGAAGGACAACGGCACCACCGCCGGCCGCTCGCGCGCCACTACGCCGGCGAGGCGGCCGCCGTTGGCGCTGACACGCGCCGCCAGCTGGCCGATCGTGGGCGCTTCGAACAACATTCGCACACCGAGGTCCGCGTCGAGACCGGTGTTGATCGCGGCGATCACCCGCATCGCCGAGAGCGAATCCCCGCCGAGGTCGAAGAAGGAGTCGTCCACGCCGACCCGTTGGAGCCCGAGCACCTGGGTGTAGATGCCCGCCAGAATTTCCTCGGTGGGCGTGGACGGCGCCCGATACCGGCCGCCGGTGTATTCGGGCGCCGGCAGGGCGCCGATGTCGAGTTTGCCGTTGGGTGTCAGCGGCAATGCCTCGATCGACACCACCGCGGCGGGCACCATGTAGGCCGGCAGCCGGTCGGCCAGCAGGGTGCGGAGCTGGGCCGGGTCGGCGGTGCCGGTGATGTAGCCGACGAGCCGCTTGTCGCCGGGTTGGTCCTCGCGGGCGATCACCGCGGCCTTCCCGACGTTGGCCAATGCGGCCAGCGCCGTGTGGATTTCGCCGAGCTCGATGCGGTGGCCGCGGAGCTTGACCTGGTCATCGGCGCGGGTGACATAGTGCAGCAGGCCGTCGGGTCCCCAGCGCACCAGGTCGCCGGTGCGGTACATGCGTGCGCCGGCCGCGCCGAACGGGCAGGCCACGAACCGCGACGCCGTCAAACCGGGGCGGCGCGGATATCCGACCGCGACCCCGTGGCCCGCCACGTACAGCTCTCCGACCGCGCCGGCGGGCACCGGCCGCAGCCAGTCGTCCAGCACGAACAGCGCCGCCCCGGACACCGGCGACCCCAGCGGCGGCGCTCCGGCGCCCGCGGTCAGCGGGGCGCTCAGCGTCGCGTCGACGGTGGTTTCCGTCGGGCCGTAGGCGTTGATCATCACGCGGCCCGGGGCCCATTGGTCCGCGAGCGCGGCCGGGCAGGGCTCGCCGCCGACGATCAACGCCGAGTGCAGCTTTCGTGGTGAGAGTGCGGTCAGTGCCGACGGGGTGTGGCTCAGCACGCTGACCCGCTCGGCGGCCAGCAGGGCGTGCAGCTCGTCCGGTGCGCGGGTCACCGACTCGGGCACCACCACCAGCCGCCCGCCGCCCGCCAGCGCGCCCCAGATCTCCTGCACCGAGACGTCGAAGCCGTAGGAGTGGCATTGCGACCACACCCCCGCCTCGGGCAGCGGCGCGTGCAGGGATTGCAGCAGTTGGGTGACGTTGCGGTGGGTGACCGCAACGCCTTTGGGGACGCCGGTCGTTCCCGAGGTGTAGAGGATGTAGGCGATGTTCTCGGGCGCGGGTGTCGGCAATGGGCCGGCGCAGCCGGTGGGGGCTTGGCCGCCGTCGAGGATCGCCAGGCCGAATCCGTCCAGCCTGGACCGCAGGGCGGCGGTGGTGACCGCGGCGACCGGCGTGGCGTCGCCGAGCATGAACTCCACGCGCGCCGCGGGCAGTGCCGGATCGATCGGCAGGTAGGCCGCGCCCGTCTTGAGCACCGCGAGGATCGCCACGATCGCCTCGGCCGAGCGGGGGAACAGCAGCGCCACGCACTCGCCCGGCCTCGCGCCGCGCTCGATCAGTGTGTGCGCCAGCCGGTTCGATGCCTCGTCGAGTTCCCGGTACGTCATCGAACGGGCCCCGAAGGTGACCGCTCCGGCCTCGGGAACGCGGGCCGCCTGGGCGGCGAACAGCGCCGGGAGCGATACCGGGGCGTTCTGCGGCTCGGTCAGCACTGCCCGGTTGCCCCACAGCTCTAACCGGGCGTGCTCCGGCGCGTCGAGCACATCGAGTGATCGCAACCGCCGGGTGGGGTCGGCGGGCATGGCCGACAGGAGTCGGTGCAGCCGGTCGATCAGGGCGTCGACGGCGGCCGCGTCGAACACGTCGGTGTCGTATTCGATGCGCAGGTGCAGTTCGTCGCCCGGCACGGCCTGCAGCGACAGCGGGTAGTGGTTGTATTCGTGGCTGCTGAATTCGGTGGCGGTCAGGCCGTCGGTCGCCGAGAGCGCGGCGGCGTTGATCGGATAGTTCTCGTACACCAGCAGCGTGTCGAAAAGCTGGTCGTGTCCGGCGATGCGGTGGATTTCGTTGAGCGCCAGGTGCTGGTGCTCCACGGTGTCGTTGTGGGCGCGTTGGAGCCGGTCCAGGAATTCGGTGAAGGTCGTCGCCGCGGTGGCGTGGGCGCGCACCGGCACGGTGTTGATCAGCAGGCCCACCATGGATTCGGAGCCGGGCACCTCGGCCGGCCGCCCGGACACCGCGGTGCCGAAAACGACGTCGTGGCGGCCGGTCAGCGACATCAGCAGCTGCGCCCAGGCGGCCTGCAGGACGGTGTTGAGGGTGGTGCGGCAGGAGCGGGCGAGTTCGCCGAGCGCGCTGGTGGTTTCGGCGGAGAGCTGGAACGCGACGGCTTGCCGCGGCCCGAGTTCGGTGCGGCCCGGCGGGGCGACCAGGGTGGGGGTGTCGAACCCGTCGAGCGTCTCCCGCCACGCGGCGTGGGCGGCCGCGGCGTCCCGGCCCGCCAGCCAGGTGACGAAGCGGCGATAGGGTGCCACCGCCGGTAACCGCGACCCGTAGTAGCAGGAGAAGATCTCCTGCAACAGGATCGGCAGCGACCAGCCGTCCATCACGATGTGGTGGACGGTGAGCACGAATCGGAATTCGTTGTCCGAGAGGCGAATCAGCACGACCCGCAGGGGCAATTGGTCGTCGAGGTCTCGTACGGCGGTGCGTTCGGCGGTGGATATCCGCCGGAGTTGCTCGTCGAGGACGTCGATGTCACCGCCGCCGAGTTCGATGTCCCGGTAGGCGAGCTCGGGGGCGGCCGGGATGATCTGCACGGGATCGCCGAAGTCGGAACGGAATCGGGCCGCGAGGTTGGGGTGTCGGGCGACGACGGTCTGCACGGCGCGATGGAGCCGCCGCGGGTCGAGGGCGCCGCGCAGCGCGATGTTCAGCTGCACCGCGTACACGTCACCGTCGGGTTGCGTGGTCGAATGGAAGAGCAGTCCCTGTTGTAGCGGGGTGAGCGGCAAGATGTCGGCGACGTCGTACTGCCGCTCGAGTTGGTCGATCTGCCGCTGGTCCAGCCGAGCCGGGGCGATGTCCGACGGGGTCAGCCCGCCGCCACCACGGCGCACGTGCGCGCAGATTCCCCAGAGGGCCTCAAACCACAACTGGCTCAACCGGTTTACCTGTTCGTGGGTCAGCGCCGAGGATGCCCACGACCAGGTGGCGTGCAGGTGCGGGCCGTCCTCGGTGTCCATGGTGGCGGCGTTGAGTTCCACCGTGTGCGGCAGCGGCAGGGCCACCGCCGCGGTCGCCGCACTCAGCGCGTGACTGTTCGGGCTGAGTTGCCATAGCTCGTCGGACAATTCGGCGGGCGCTCCCCCGAGACGGCCCAGGTAGTTGAAACCGATCACCGGGTCCGGACCGCCCAGGCCCACTTCGGGATTCAGGTACCGCAACAGCCCGTAGGTCAGGCCGTCGGGCAGGGCGCGCAGCTGCTCCTTGGCATCCTTGATCGCCGCACCCAGTGCGGCCTCCCCCGCGACCACGCGAGCCCAGTCCAGCCCGTGGACGTCCAGGGCCACCGGGTACTTGGCGGTGAACCACCCGACGGTGCGCGACAGATGCACGTGCGGGCCCAGCTCCTCGCCGCGCCCGTGACCCTCGACGTCGATGCCGACCGGGGTGCCCGTCCCCAGCAATTCGGTGAACGCCATCGCGAAAGCGATCAGCAGGATGTCTTGCACCCCGGCGTGAAACGCGGCGGGCACCTCGCCCAGCAGCTGGCGGGTCGTCTCGGCGTCCAGCGTGGCCGACAACTGCCCGGCCGTCTCATACGTGTCCCACGGCTGGGCGGGCGGTAACGCCGGCGGCGTCTCGGCGATCCGTCGCCAGGCGGCCGCCAGCTCGGTCACCGCCGGATCCTTCGCATGCTCGGACAGCAGCGACGACCAGCGGGCGAACGAGGTGCCGGGGGCGGGCAGCTCGATGGGCTGGCCACGGTGATGCTGGGCCCAGGCGATGTTGAGGTCCTCGATCAGGGTCCGCCAGGACACACCGTCGACGGCCAGGTGATGGACGATCAGCGCCAATTGATTTGTCGCGCCTGCCCATACCGCGCACAGCATCACGCCGGCGCCTGGGTTCAGCCGGGCACGGGCCCGCATCAGCGCCGCCTCGGAGAGCACGTCGACGGTGCGCAGGCAGGCCCGGGCGTCCACCGCACCCGCCTCGGGAACGTGCAGGTTCCAGCCGCCGGCGCCGTCGTCGTCGACGCAGAGCCGCAGCATGGGATGGCGGTCGAGCAGCGCCTGCAGCACGACCGTCACGTCGGCGTGGCTCACCCCGGCGGGGGCCGCCAGCACCATGGTCTGGTTGAACTGCTCGATCGGGCCGTCCATGTCGTGCAGCCACCGCATGATCGGGGTGGTCGCCACCGGCCCGATGCCCTCGTCGACCACGTCGTCCTCGCCGGTGGCCAGCGTGACGACCCGCGCCAACCGGGCCACCGACTGCTCGACGAAAACATCGCGGGGCCGGCACATTACGCCGGCCGCCCGCGCGCGGGCGACCACCTGCATCGACAGGATGCTGTCCCCGCCCAGGTCGAAGAAGGAGTCGTCGACCCCGACCCGGTCGACACCGAGCACCTGGGCGTAGATGCCGGCGAGGATCTCCTCGATCGCGTCCGAGGGCGCTCGGTAGCGGCTCGCAGTGTATTCGGGTGCCGGCAGGGCGCGGGTGTCGAGCTTGCCGTTGGCGGTCAACGGCAACGCGTCCAGCACCACCACCGCAGTGGGCACCATGTAAGACGGCAGCTTTTCGGCGAGCCGCGCCCGGATTTCGGCGGGGTCGGCGGTCCCGGTCACATACCCGACCAGCCGCGCGGCGGGGTGGTCTCCACGGGCGATCACCGCGGCCTGCTCGACGCCGTCCAGTTCGGCGAGCGCGGAACGGATTTCGCCGAGTTCGATGCGGTGGCCGCGGATCTTGACCTGCTCGTCCGCGCGCCCGTGGTACACCAGCTGACCGTCGTGACCCCACCGCACCACGTCCCCGGTGCGATACATCCGTGTTCCGTTGCCGCCAAACGGGCACGCCACGAACCGCGTCGCCGTCAACGCCGCCCGGCCCAGATAACCCGCGGCGACACCGCGGCCGGCGATGTACAGCTCGCCGACCACGCCGGGCGGCACCGGACGCAGCCATTGGTCCAACACGAACAGCGCGGCCCCGGGCACCGGCGAACCGATCGGCACCACAGCGGAGCCCGCGCTCAGCGGCACGGTCATGGCCGCGTACATCGTGGTCTCGGTCGGGCCGTATTGATTGACCATCACCCGTCGCGGCGCCCACCGGTCCATGACCTCGGGCGGGCACGGCTCGCCACCGACGACCAGCGCCACCGACTCCAGTCCGTCCGGCGAGAGTGCCGCGACCGCCGACGGGGTCTGGCTCAGCACGGTGACCCGCTCGGCAATCAGCAAGGCGTGCAGGTCTTCCGGCGAACGGACGACGTCGTCGGGCACGACGACGAGGCGTCCCCCGCGCAGCAGGGCACCGAAGATTTCCCACACCGAGAAGTCGAAGGCCACCGAGTGGCAGTGGCTCCACACCTGACCCAGGCCCAGTTGCGGATCCAGCGAGCGCAACAGCTGGGTGACGTTGTGGTGGGTGACCGCCACACCTTTGGGCGCGCCGGTGGTCCCGGAGGTGTAGATGACGTACGCAACGTCGTCGGGCGACGGGTCCGGCAGCCCGGTGGCGGGCTGGGCGGTCGCGGCGGGGTCGTTGACGTCGATGACGAGATCGGGATCGCGCAAACGGTGGCGGAGTTCGGTCGTGCTGATCGTCGCGATCGGCGCGGCATCGGTGAGCATGAACTCGATGCGGGCGGCGGGTAGCGCCGGGTCGATCGGCACATACGCCGCCCCGGTCTTGAGGACCGCCAGGATCGCGACGATCGCCTCGCCCGACCGGGGGATCACCACCGCCACCCGCTCGCCCGGGCGCGCGCCGCGGCCAACCAGCAAGTGCGCCAGCCGGTTTGTGGCCTCGTACAGTTCGCGGTAGGTCCAGGACCGTTCGCCGCAGGTGATCGCGACCGCCTCGGGGGCCCGCGCCACCTGCGCGGCGAACAACGCCGGAATCGACGCTCGTGCGGTCGCGGGCCGGCTGAGCACGGCGCGGTTGCCGATCGTGTCGAGGTGGGCGCGCTCGGATTCGTCGAGGACGTCGATCGCGGACAGCGGCCGGGCGGGGTCGGCGGTCATGGCGGCCAACACCCGCCGCAGCCGCGTGACGAGGGTCTCGATGGTGGGCGCGTCGAAGACATCGGTGCGGAACTCGACAGTGCCGCCGATGCCGGCGGGCGCGCCGTCCTCGTCCCACCGTTCGGCCAGCGACCACACCAGATCCATGCGGGCGACCTGGGATTCCAGCGGCAGCGCCGTCACCCGCACATCGCCGAGGCTCATGTCGACGGGCTCGTTGTTCTGCCAGGCCAGCATGACCTGGACCAGCGGATGACGAGCTATGTCGCGGGCGGGGTTGAGCCGCTCCACCAGCACCTCGAACGGAACGTCCTGGTTTTCGTAGGCCGCCAGGCTGTCCCGGCGCACCCGGGCCAACAGTTCGGCGACGGTCGGGTCGCCGCTGAGGTCGACCCGCAAGACCAGGGTGTTGACGAAGAACCCGACCACGTCATCGAGGGCGGGGTCGCGCCGCCCGGCGATCGGGAACCCAACGGCCACATCGGAACTCGAGCTCAAGGCGGACAAGAGCACGGCCAGGGCTGCCTGGACGACCATGAAACTCGTTGCGTTGTGTGCCCGCGCGACCTGCGCGATCTGGTGCTGCAATGCGGCCGGCCACTGCACGTCGATGCTGGATCCACGGTGGTCGGCCACCAGCGGATAGGGCCGATCCGTGGGCAGCTCAACGTGTTCGGGTAGCCCGGCCAGGGCCCGATCCCAGTAGTCCAGTTGCGCCGCGATGGGGCTGTCGGGATCGCCGAGGTCGCCGAATTGGGCGCGTTGCCACAGCGTGTAATCGACGTACTGCACCGGCAGCGGCGCCCAATCGGGTGCCCGCCCCGAACAGCGGGCGGCGTAGGCTGCCCCCAAATCGCGCACCAGCGGGCCCACCGACCATCCGTCGGCGGCGATGTGGTGGACCACGGCCACCAACACGTGTTCGTCCTCGCCGGTGTGGAAAAGCCATGCCCGCAAGGGGATTTCGGTGGTCAGGTCGAAGGTGTAGCGCGCCGCATCCAAGGTGGCCTCCGCCAGCCAGGACTCGGGCCACCGCGTCGCGTCGACGACCTGCCAGTTGACGTCGGTCTGGTCGACGGGCATCACCACTTGTTGCGGGGCGCCCTCGGGTGCCACGAAGAGCGTCCGCAGGCTCTCGTGGCGGGCCACCACGTCGTCCAGGGCGGCCCCCATCGCGTCGGTATCCAGGCGCCCGCGCAACCGCAGGGCGACCGCCATGTTGTACACCGGCGACGGGCCCTGCAGCTGGTCGATGAACCAGAGGCGGGACTGGGCGAACGACAAGGGCACCACCACCGGACGTTCGCCGGCCACCAGCCGTCCGGCGCGACCGACCCCGGCCTCGACCCGGGGCGCCAGCTGCGCGACCGTGGGCGCCTCGAACACTGATCGGACCGTCAGCCCGGCGTCCAGGGCGGCGTTGATCGCGGTGATCAGTCGCATCGCGGACAGCGAGTCGCCGCCGAGGTCGAAGAAGGAGTCGTCGGCCCCGACCCGGTCGACACCGAGCACCTGGGCGTAGATGCCCGTCAGGGTCTCCTCGAGGGCGTTGTCCGGTGCCCGGTACCGGCCGCCGTCCCGGTGATCCGGCGCGGGCAGCGCGCGGGTGTCGAGCTTGCCGTTGACCGTCAACGGCAGCGCCTCGAGCACCACCACCGCCGAGGGCACCATGTAGGTGGGGAGCCGCTGACTCAACCGGGCCCGAATGTCGGCGGGGTCAGCGGCTCCGGTCACATAGCCGACGAGGCGCTTGTCGCCGGCACGATCTTCGCGGGCAATCACCGCGGCTTGCTCAATACCCTCCAATTCGGCCAGCGCGGAGCGGATTTCGCCCAACTCGATGCGATAGCCCCGAACCTTGACCTGCTCGTCGGAGCGGCCCACATAATGCAACTGCCCGTCATGTCCCCACCGGACGATGTCGCCGGTGCGATACATGCGCGACCCGTGCTCACCGAACGGGCACGCCACAAAGCGCGACGCCGTCAGGCCCGCCCGCCCCAGGTAACCGGCGCCCACCCCGGCGCCGGCCACGTACAGCTCCCCCACCACTCCGGCGGGCACCGGGCGCAGGCACCCGTCCAGCACGAAGAGCGCGGCCCCGGCCACCGGCGACCCGATTGCCGGTGACCCGGACCCCGCTATCCCTACCTGACCCGGCTCTAATGGCGCGCTGTGCGACACCCACATGGTGGTCTCCGTCGGGCCGTACACGTTGACCATCACCCGACCGGGCGCCCAGCGATCCACCAGCTCAGCCGGACACGGTTCGGCGCCCACCACCAACGTGACCGTCTCCAAGCCCTGCGGTGACAGCATCCCCAGCGCCGACGGCGTCTGCGTCAACACCGTGACGCACTCGCCAATCAGCGTGGCGCGCAACTCCTCCGGCGAACGTGCCGCGGAATCGGGCACCACCACCAGGCGCCCCCCGTGTAGCAGCGCTCCCCAGATTTCCCACACCGAGAAGTCGAACGCCAGCGAATGGCACTGGCTCCATACCTGATCCGGGCCCAGTTCCACTCCGGCGTCCAGTGAACCGAACAGCTGCGTGACGTTCGCGTGACTGACCGCCACCCCTTTGGGCGTACCCGTGGTGCCCGAGGTGTAGATGACGTGCGCGACATCGTCGGCCGCCGGCCCCACCCCTTCCACCGGCGCCGCCGGATGGGCCGCCAGGGCGGGGTCGTCGGTCTCGATGACCGTTCCGTCGAATTCGCCTAGCCGCGAACGCAACCCGGCGCTGGTCAGCACGGCCCGCATACCGGCGTCGGCGACCATGAAGTCGATCCGCGCCGTCGGCAGCGCCGGGTCCATCGGCACGTAGGCCGCCCCGGTCTTCAGCACCCCGAGGATCGCGATCACCGCCTCGGCTGAGCGCTCCAGCAACACGCCCACGTTCTGGCCGCGGCGCACCCCCCGCCCAATCAGCAGATGCGCCAGTCGGTTCGCCTCGGACTCCACGTGTTCATACGTCCACGAGCGCCCCCCGCAGCTGATCGCCACCGCGTGCGGCGCACGGTCCACCCACACCCCGAACAGCGCCGGGACCGACGCCCCCGCTCCGGTCCGGCCCAGCGCGCAGCGATTGCCCCACACGTCGAGCAGGTTGCGCTCGTCCACGTCGAGCACGTCGATCGACGAGAGTTTCCGGCCCGGGTCGGCGGTCATGGCGACCAACACCCGCCGCAACCGTTCGGTCAGCGTGTGGAGGGTCTCCGCGTCGAACAGGTCGGTGCGGAACTCGACGGTGCCGCCGATCCCCGCGGGCCGGCCGTCGCAACTCCAGCGTTCGAACAACGAAAACGTCAAATCCGTGCGCGCGGTGCGGGTCTGCACCGGGACCGCGGTGATCTGCAGCTCACCCAGGCTCAGCTCGGCGGGATCGTTGCCCTGCCAGGCCAACATCACCTGCGTCAGCGGATGATGCGTCAGGGAGCGGGTGGGGTTGAGCCGCTCCACCAGAACCTCGAACGGCACGTCCTGGTTTTCGTAGGCCTCCAGGCTGCGCCGACGCACCCGGGCCAGCACGTCGGCCACGGTGGGATCGCCGGTCAGATCGACCCGCAGCACCAGCGTGTTGACGAAGAAGCCCACCAGCTCGTCCAGCGCGGGGTCGCGACGCCCGGCGATCGGAAAGCCCACCGCCACATCGCAAGTCGCGGTGATCTTGCCCAGCAGCACCGCCAGGGCCGCCTGCACCACCATGAAGCTGGTGGCGTTGTGCGCCCGCGCCACCGCACGGATGTGGTGCTGCACCTCGGCCGGCCAGTCGATGTCCACGCTCGCCCCACGGTAATCGGCCACCGCCGGGTACGGCCGATCCGTCGGCAGCTCGAGGCGTTCGGGAAGCCCCGCCAGGGTCCGCTCCCAATAGGCGAGCTGCTCGACGATCGGGCTCTGCGGGTCGTCGAGGTCACCGAATTGGGCTCGCTGCCACAGCGTGTAGTCCACGTACTGCACCGGCAGCGGCGCCCATTCCGGGGGCCGTCCGGCGCACCGGCCGGCATAGGCAACCGCCAGATCGTGCACCAGAGGATTCAGCGACCAACCATCCGCAGCAATATGATGGACCACCGCCACCAGCACATGCTCGTCTTCGGAGACTCGGAAAAGCTGGGTCTGCAGGGGTATTTCGGCTGACAGATCAAATGCATAACCGGCTGCGCCATCGATTGCCTCCTTTATCTGTGCCGGCGACCAGCCGGCGGCATCTATCACGTCCCACCCGATTTCGACTCCCCCGGCGGGTATCACCACTTGCTGTGGCGTCCCGTCGCACACGGCGAACACCGTGCGCAAACTCTCGTGGCGGCCAACCACGTCGATGAGCGCGTCCCGCAGCGCCTCTGCGTCCAGCGGCCCGCGCAGCCGCAGCGCTGCCGCCATGTTGTACATCGGCGAAGGCCCCTGCAGCTGATCGATGAACCACAGGCGGGACTGCGCGAACGACAGCGGCACCATCGCCGGCCGGTCGGCCGCCACCACCCGCGAAAGCCGTTGTGCGCCAACATCGAGGCGTGGGGCCAGTTGGGCCACCGTGGGCGCTTCGAACAACGCCCGCACCGAAACCCCGGCGTTCAGGCCGGCATTCACGGCTGCGATCAGACGCATCGCCGACAGCGAGTCCCCGCCGAGGTCGAAGAAGGAGTCGTCCACGCCGACGCGCTCCACGCCCAGCACCTGGGCGTAGATGCCGGTCAGGATCTCCTCGATGGCGCCCGCCGGCGCCCGATACCGGTCGACGTCGGAGTATTCCGGCGCCGGCAGGGCGTGAGTGTCGAGCTTGCCGTTGACCGTCAACGGCAACGAATCCAGCGCCACCACCGCCGACGGCACCATGTAGGTGGGGAGCCGCCGACCCAACCGGGCCCGAATCTCGGAAGGGTCGGCGGCTCCGGTCACATAGCCGACGAGACGTTTCTCGCCGGCACGATCCTCGCGGGCGACCACTGCCGCCTGCTCGACGCCCTCGACGTCGGCCAGCGCGGCGCGGATCTCCCCCAATTCGATGCGGTAGCCGCGGATCTTGACCTGCTCGTCCGCGCGCCCGAGGTATTCCAATTGCCCATCTCGGGTCCACCGCACCATGTCCCCGGTGCGATACATCCGTGCGCCGTACCCGCCGTATGGGCAGGCCACGAACCGTGCTGCCGACAGCTCCGGGCGGCCCACGTAGCCGACGGCCAACCCGCCACCGGCGACGTACAACTCGCCCACCACACCGACCGGAACCGGGCGCAGGCAACCGTCGAGCACGAAGAAACCGAGGTTGCCCAGCGGCGCCCCGATCGGGCTGACGTTGCGCCCGACGTCGCCGCCGAGAATCTCTCGGAACGAGGCGTGCACGGTCGTCTCGGTGATGCCGTACATGTTGACCATGCGCGGCGGACCCGGATGACGATGCAACCACGTCGCCAATCGCCGCGGCTCCAGCGCCTCCCCACCGAACACCACCGTCTGCAACTTCAGCTGCTCACCCAGCTCCGGCGCCAACGCGTCGGCGCTCTGCAACGCATAAAACGCCGACGGGGTCTGGCTCAACACGTTGACGTTCTCGGCAACCAGCAAGGCGTGCAAGTCTTCCGGTGATCGGACGACGTCGTCGGGTACGACGACCAGGCGCCCGCCGTGCAGCAGCGCACCGAAGATCTCCCACACCGAGAAGTCGAACGCCAGGGAGTGACACTGGGTCCAGACCTGCCCGACGTCGAGTTGGGCGTCGATGGACTCCAGCAGGTCGGTGACATTGCGGTGGGTGACCGCCACGCCCTTGGGGACGCCGGTCGAACCCGAGGTGTAGATCAGGTAGGCGACGCTGTCGGCCGCGGGCACCGGCAGGCCGGTGGCGGGTTGGGCGCGCACGGCGGGGTCGTCGATGTCGACGATCTGCCCGGCGAACTCGCCAAGCAGCGGCCGCACCTCGGCGGTGGTCACCGCCGCGATCGGCGCGGCATCACCGAGCACGAACTGCAGCCGTGCCGCCGGCACGCTCGGGTCGATCGGCACGTAGGCCGCGCCCGTCTTGAGCACCGCCAGGATCGCCACGATCGCCTCGGCCGACCGCGGCAGCGCGACGGCCACCCGCTGCCCCGGGCCCGCGCCCCGCTCAACGAGCAAGTGCGCCAACCGGTTTGTGGCCTCGTACACGGCCCGGTAGGTGAACGAGCACCCGCCGCAGGTGATCGCCACCGCGCCCGGGGCGCGGGCGACCTGCGCGGCGAACAACGCCGGGATCGACACCAGGGCCATCGACGGCACGGTCAACACCGCTCGGTTGCCGATGTCGTCGAGCCGTTCGTGCTCGGCGGCGTCGAGCAGATCGATCGACGACAGCCGGCGGCCGGGGTCGGCGGTCATGGCCGCGAGCACCCGACGCAGCCGCTCGATCAGCGTCTCGATGCTCTCGGCGTCGAACACGTCGGTGCGGAACTCCACCATGCCGCCGATGCCGGCGGGCCGGCCTTCGTCGTCCCACCGTTCGGCCAGCGACCACACCAGATCCATGCGGGCCACCTGGGTGTCGACCGGCAGCGGGGTGACCCGCACGTCGCCCAGTTCCAGCCCGGCGGCGGGTCCGTCGTGCTGCCAGGGCAGGTTCTGCCAGGCCAACACCACCTGGACCAGCGGATGGTGGGCCAGGTTGCGGGTCGGATGGAGCCGGTCCACCAGGACTTCGAAGGGCACGTCCTGGTGTTCGTAGGCCGCCAGGCTGCGCTGGCGGACCCGGGCCACCAGCTCGGCGACGGTGGGGTCGCCGCTCAGGTCGACGCGGAGCACCAGGGTGTTGACGAAAAAGCCGACGACGTCGTCAAGCGCGGGATCACCGCGTCCGGCGATCGGGAACCCCACCGCCACATCGGAACTCGCGCTCATCTTGGCCAGCAGCACCGCCAGAGCGGCCTGGACGACCATGAAGGTGGTCGCGTTGTGGGCCCGGGCCACCTGCGCGACCTGCTGCTGCAGTTCGGCCGGCCACCCGACGTCGATGCGCGCGCCGCGGTGGTCGGCGACCAGCGGGTAGGGGCGATCGGTCGGCAATTCGAGGCGTTCGGGCATTCCGGCCAGCGCGCCCTGCCAATACCGCAGCTGCGCGGCGATGGGGCTGCCGGGATCGTCGAGGTCGCCGAATTGGGCGCGTTGCCACAGCGTGTAATCGACGTAGTGCACCGGCAGCGGGGCCCAATCGGGGGCCTGGCCGCTGGACCTGCGCACGTAGGCAGCGCCGAGGTCGCGCACCAGCGGGGTCAGCGACCAACCGTCCGCGGCGATGTGGTGGGCCACCGCCACCAATACGTGGTCGTCCTCGGCGATTCGGAAAAGCTTTGCGCGCAAGGGTATTTCGTGGGAAAGATCGAAGCGGTGGCACGCCTCCGCCTCGATGGCCTGGCTCAGCCGGCTGACCGGCCAGCCGGCGGCGTCAAGGACCTGCCAGCCGACCCGCGCGGTGTCGGCCGGGACCACCACCTGTCGGGGCGTCCCCTCGGGTGCGACGAACACCGTGCGCAGGCTTTCGTGGCGGGCCACCACATCGCCCAGGGCGGTGCCCATGGCGCCGGTGTCCAGGTGCCCGCGCAGCCGCAGGGCGACGGCCATGTTGTGCACCGGCGAGGGGCCGTGCAGCTGGTCGAGAAACCAGAGCCGGGATTGCGCGAACGACAACGGCACCACGGCCGGCCGCTCGGCGGCCACCACCCGGGCGAGCTTGCTCCCCCCGCCGCAAACGTGCGGTGCGAGCTCGGCGACGGTGGGCGACTCGAACAGCGCCCGCACCCCGAGGTGGGCGTCGAGTCCGGTGTTGACCGCCGAGACCAGCCGCATCGCCGACAGCGAGTCGCCGCCGAGGTGGAAGAAGGAGTCGTCGACGCCGACGCGGTCGACGCCGAGCACCTGGGCGAAGATGCCGGCCAGGATCTCCTCGATGGCGTTTTCCGGCGCGCGATATCCGTTGCCGCCCTGGTAGTCCGGGGCGGGCAGGGCGCGGGTGTCGAGCTTGCCGTTGACCGTCAACGGCAGCGCGTCGAGCACCACCACCGCCGCCGGGACCATGTAGGTGGGGAGCCGCCGACCCAACCGGGCCCGAATATCGGTCGGGTCAGCGGCTCCTGTCACATAGCCGACGAGACGCTTCTCGTCGGCACGATCTTCACGGACGAGCACCGCCGCGCGTTCAACGCCCTCCACATCGAGCAGCGCGGCGCGGATCTCCCCCAGTTCGATCCGATACCCACGCACCTTAACCTGTTCGTCGGCGCGGCCGAGGTAGCGCAGTTGGCCCTCGTCGGTTCCGGAGTGGCCCCATCGGACGAGGTCGCCGGTGCGGTACATGCGGGTGCCGGGTTGCCCGAAGGGGCAGGCCATGAACCGCGACGCCGTGAGTCCCGGGCGCCGCCAATAGCCGACGCCCACGCCCTCGCCGGCCAGGTAGAGCTCGCCGACCACACCGGCGGGCACCGGGCGCAGCCACTCATCGAGCACGAAGAACGCCGCCCTGCTCACCGGCGAACCGATGGGCGGGAACCCCGACCCCGCCGTCAAAGGTGCGCTCTTGCACGCCCACATCGTCGTCTCGGTCGGGCCGTAGACGTTGACCATCACCCGCCCCGGCGCCCAGCGATCCACCAGCTCGGGCGGGCAGGGCTCGGCACCGATCACCAACGCCGTCCCGTTTAGCCCCTCGGTGGCAAGCAGCCCCACCGCCGACGGGGTTTGGGTCAACACGGTGACGCCCTCGTCGACGAGCAGCGCGTGGAACTCCTCGGGCGAGCGGGCCACCGAATCGGGCACCACCACCAGGCGCCCACCGTGCAGCAGCGCCCCCCAGATCTCCCACACCGAGAAATCAAACGCATACGAATGGAACTGCGTCCACACCTGCTCGGGCGACAACGCGACACCGATGCGCAGGTCATCGAACAGCTGCGCGACGTTATGCTGAGTCACCGCAACACCTTTGGGCACACCGGTGGTGCCCGAGGTGTAGATCAGGTGAGCCAAATCGGTCGGGGCCGGCGCCGGGGGCGGCGTGCAGGGCTGGATGGCCACCGCGGGATCGGCGACGTCAATGACCGTCAGGTCGAACCCGCCCAGCCTGTCGGCCAGCTCCGCGGTGGTGACCGCGGCCACCGGCGCGGCGTCGGTGAGCATGAACTGCACCCGCGCCCCCGGCAGCGCGGGATCGATCGGCAAATACGCCGCCCCCGACTTCAGCACCCCCAGAATCGCCACGATCGCCTCAGCCGAGCGCGAAAACAGCAGCGCCACAAACACACCCGCACCCACACCGTGATCGGCCAACACATGGGCCAACCGGTTGGCGGCCTCGTCGAGCTCGCGATACGTCATCGACCCATCCCGGAAGGTCAACGCCACCGCATCCGGAGTGCGCGCCACCTGCGCCGCGAACAACTCGACCACCGACATCGGCGACGCCGGCCGGCCCAGGGCCGGGCCGTTGCCCCATTCGTCGAGCCTGGCGCACTCGTCGGCGTCGACGGCGCCCAGGGACAGCAGCCGCCGCGTCGGATCGGCCGTCATCGCCACCAAGAGCTGTTGGAGTCGTTCCGCCAAGTCGGTGGCGCCGAGGTGGGCCCACGGTTCCCACATGCCCGCGGTGCTGAGGAACAGGTCGTCGCCGTCGCCGGAAAAGATGAGGCCGAAGCCGTCCGGGTGACCGGAGTTCGTGTACGACGCCGACGCCGTCACGCCCCCGAAGGGCAGCGTGAACGCCGACGGGATGAAGTTGACGCTGACCCGTTCGGGCGGTTGCGCCAGGCCGCGCGCCTTGCGCTCCAGCGCGTGCACCGGAAAGCGCTGGTGCCGGATCGCCTCGTCGATTCGCGCCTCGACGTGTTGACAGAAGGCGGTGACCGTGGACTGCGGCGAGACGCTCAACACCAGCGGCACCACGCCGGCCACCATCCCCGGCAGCGTCTTCTGCTCCGGGCGCACGCGCCGGCTGACCGGGAAGTCGAGCACCACGTCCGAACCGTCGGCGGACCACCCGCGCACCAGCAGCGCGCAGGCGGCGGTGATGACCGACGTCTGGGACACCCCCCACACCTCGGAGAACCGGTTGACCCTGCGCAGCACCCCGGGGTCCAGGGCTGTCGGGGCGGACGGCCACGGGTCGCGCTCGGCGCCGCGCTCGGGCGGGCGGTGGTGGGCCTGGGGCTCCGGCGGCAGGTTCGCCGTCCAGTACGCCTCGTCGTCGCGGTAGTCACCGGAGCGTTCGTACTCCGATTCGCAGTCGATCAGCTCCTGCAACGAGCCGAAGACGGCGGTGGGAATGGGTCCGGCGGACACGATCGCGGAGTAGATCGAGGCGATGCGATGACCGACCAGCCCGACGCCGGTCCCGTCGATGACGATGTGGTGGCAGCAGGCGAACAAGAAGAACTCGTCGCGCCGCGTCCGAAACAGGACGAACCGGAACAGCGGCCCGGTGAGCGGCATGGGCGTCCGCTGGATCGCCAACGCCCGCCGGCGCGCTTCCTGCACGGGATCGTGCGCGTCGCTCAAGTCGTCGAAGGCCAGCTCGACGTCCGGGTAGTCGATTGCCCGCTGGAAAACCTGGCCGTCCACCTCGAAGAAGGCGACTCTGGCCGGCTCGGCTTCGCGCACGGCTTGCCGGATCGCCCACTGCAGGGCATCGCGCTGGACCATGCCGTCGATCCGCACGAACAGCCCGAGCTGCCACTCGGTATCGGAGTGACCGGTTTCGCGCGCCAGCCAGATGTCTAGCTGGCCGCGTGTCAGCGGAAGTGCTTGATGATCAAGCTGCATCCAACTCCCCAACCACAGGGTCTTCCTTTCAACCCCCCGGTTGACTGAAGCCGCTCGCCCAGGAGCCCGGTCCGCTTCTGCTCGATGTAGCCCCGGCACACGGCGCGGCCCCCTTCACGGCGCCCCACCCGGCGATCGGGCGGAGCGTTCGGCAAAGACCGACCGCAACCGTCGTTGCGCTTCGTCGGTGACCGGGAAGACCAGACTGGTGGGTGTCGCTGTCGATCGGACGACGCTCACCGACTCCGGAAATCTCGTAGTCAACACGAGTGCAACAGTGGGAAACGCTAGTAGACGAGAACCCCGGTAGTCCAGGGTTATCCAAACTTAATGTCCTGTGAATTCCCCAAAATCGCCTACTGGACCTACAAAATGCCACTCTTAAGATACTTCTAGTACTGATCCTGGGTAGTCTAGCTACATTCAGTATTGATTGGATCGGCGGGTTCAGTCCTTCCGCCGCCGCCTATCGCGGCGGCGCCGTTATTGGCGCGTGATAGGCAGTGGGCCCCCGGAACGGCCCCCGCTGTTCCGATGTCAGGAATGGCGCATACAGCAGCGCGGCGTGGTCCTGGGGACCACGCCGCGCTGAAGTTCCGCGAGCGGTTAGAGCAGACCGAGCAGTTGCAGGTCGGTGACGTACTTGACGATCACCGGCGCACTCACGTGCGGGATGTCGTTGTCCGAGCCGACCTTCGCTTCCTGCACGGCGGCGCGGAACCGGTCGGTCGGCGCGAAAGCGCCGCGCGCCGGCTCGGCGGGCTGCAGGTTCTTCGGATCGCGCAGCAGCAACAGCAGCATCTGCAGGACCGAGTTCTGCCGCTGGCGTTCCGGCAGGCCGCGCAGGCCGGTCTCGAAGCGCTGCAGCCACTCCCCGAAGTCGCCTACGCGCTCGATCGGGTAGCCGGCCTCGATCAGCCAGTCGACGTACTCGTCGAGCCCGATGCCGTCGTCGTGCGGGTTCATCACGTGGTAGGTCTCGAACCCCTCCATCACCTGGGCGCCCAGCTTGGCGATCGCCTCGGCGACGAACTCGACGGGCAGCCCGTCGAAGTGCGCGCTTTGCCGCTTGCCGTCGGCGTCGAGCTGATAGAACGACTTGGGCGCGCAGCCGGTGGCCACGACGCTCAGGATCATCCGGGTGAAGATGTCCGCGACGTTGAGCTGGCCGGCGTAGCTGGTGTCGGCCAGGATCATGTCGGAGCGGAACACCGAGACCGGCAGGCCACACAGGTCGTGGGCCTCGCGCAGCAGGACCTCGCCCGCCCACTTGCTGTTGCCGTAGCCGTTGGCGTAGCTGCCGTCGATGACGCGGGTGGCGCTGATGACCCGGATGTCGGCGTCCTCGGTGAAGGCCGACGGCTCGATCTGGCGCCCCACGTCCGACGTCGACACGTACGCGTACGGCTTCATCTTCGTGGTGAGCGCCAACCGGATCAGCTCGGCGGTGCCGCCGACGTTGGGCGTGAACAGCTCGTTGTAGGGCAGCACACCGTTGACGACGGCCGCGGAGTCCACGATCAGGTCGACGGTGTCGGCCAGCTGCTGCCAGGTCTCGTCGCTCAGGCCCAGGTTCGCCTGGCCCTTGTCGCCGGCGACCACCTGCAGGTGCTCTTCGGCCAGTTCCTGGAAGTGGCGCAGCAGTTCCGGGTCGCCGCTGTCGAAGGTCTTCTCCAGGCGGCGCCAGGCATCTTCATCCGTGCGGGCCCGCACCAGGCAGACCAGCTTGCCCTCGACCTGTTCCAGCTGCTCGAGCCATTCGAGCACCAGGTAGCGACCGAGGAAACCGGTCGCGCCGGTCAGCAGGACCGTCCGCACCTCGGAGCTGGGCGCGCGCAGCGACGGCACGGTCGACAGCGTCGTGGCGTCGATGAACTTGTCCAGCGTGAGGTCGCGGGCATACACCTCGGTGGCGTCGGCGCCGTGCACCGCCGCGAAGCCGGGGCCCGCGGCGTTCTCGGTGTCGGCGCCGCTGGTGATCCGCTGACTCAGGGCCCGGATGGACTGCGAGTCGAACAGGGTACGCACCGACAGGGCGCCGTCCAGGGCGGTGTTGATCTCGGCGATCACCCGCATCGCCGACAGCGAGTCGCCGCCGAGCTCGAAGAAGGAGTCCTCGACCGAGACCCGCTCCATCCCGAGAACCCGGGCGAAGATACCGGCGACGGTCTCCTCGGTCGGGTTGGACGGGGCGACGTATTCGCCGCCGCGCTTCTGGTATTCCGGCGCGGGCAGGGCTCGCTTGTCGAGCTTGCCGTTGACCGTCAGCGGCAGCGCGTCGAGCACCACCACCGCGGCCGGCACCATGTAGGCCGGCAGCCGGTCGGCCAGCTGGATGCGGATGCCGACCGGGTCCGCGGTGCCGGTGATATAACCCACCAGCCGCTTGTCGCCGGGACGGTCCTCGCGGGCGATCACCGCGGCCTGCTCGACCCCGTCCAGCGCGGCCAGCGCCGCCTGCACCTCGCCGAGTTCGATGCGGTAGCCGCGGATCTTGACCTGCTCGTCGGCGCGGCCCAGGTATTCCAGCTGACCGTCGTGGCCCCACCGGACCAGGTCGCCGGTGCGGTACATGCGCGCGCCCGGGCCGCCGAACGGGCAGGCCACGAACCGCGACGCCGTCAGGCCGGACCGCCGCGAATATCCCGTCGCCACACCGTGACCGGCGATGTACAGCTCGCCGACGACACCCTCGGGCGCCGGGCGCAGCCACCGGTCCAGCACGAACAACGCGGACCGCGGCACCGGCGAACCGATCGGCGCCGACTTGGCCCCGGGCTGCAGCGGCGCGCTCATCGCCGCGTACACGGTGGCCTCCGTCGGGCCGTAGGCGTTGATCATCACGCGCCCCGATGCCCACCGGTCGACGACCTCGAGCGGGCAGGCCTCGCCGGCCACCACCAACGCCGTCGAGTCCAGGCCCTCGGGCGAGAGCATGCCCACCGCCGACGGGGTCTGGCTCAGCACGGTCACCTCTTCGGCGACCAGCAGCGCGTGCAGCTCGTCCGGGGAGGCCGCGACCGATTCGGGCACCACGACCAGGCGGCCGCCGTGCAGCAGCGCGCCCCAGATCTCGTGCACCGACACGTCGAAGACCAGGGAGTGCCACTGGGCCCAGACGCCCGCCTCCGGCAGGTCGGCGTGCAGGGACTCCACCAGCTGGGTGGCGTTGTCGTGGGTGACCGCCACGCCCTTGGGGACGCCGGTCGTGCCCGACGTGTAGATGAGGTAGGCGATGTTGTCCGACGACGGGATCGGCAACGCGGTGCTGGGCTGGGTGTCCAGCGCCGGGTCGTCGACGTCGATGACCGTCGGGCGGCAGCCCTCCAGCCGCGACCGCAGTCCGGTCGCGGTGACCACGGCGACGGGTTCGGCGTCGGTGAGCAGGAACTCGATCCGCGCGGACGGCAGCGCCGGGTCGATCGGCAGGTAGGCCGCCCCGGTCTTGAGGACCGCGAGGATCGAGACGATCGCGTCGGCCGAGCGGGAGAACAGCAGCGCGACCCGCTCGCCCGGACCCGCGCCCTCCTCGATCAGCAAGTGCGCCAACCGGTTTGCGGCCTCGTCGAGCTCCCGATAGGTCATCGAGCGGCCTTCGAAGGTCAGCGCCGCCGCGTCCGGGGTGCGGGCCACTTGCGCGGCGAACATGCCCGGGATGGACTTGCCGGTCGCG
Source organism: Mycobacterium sp. NTMscope_MAC_269 (assembly GCF_976985695.1). Taxonomy (NCBI): domain Bacteria; kingdom Bacillati; phylum Actinomycetota; class Actinomycetes; order Mycobacteriales; family Mycobacteriaceae; genus Mycobacterium; species Mycobacterium sp. NTMscope_MAC_269. The sequence continues at coordinate 1,238,496 of NZ_OZ335668.1, read as the reverse complement.
GGCTGGCTGAGCACCGCCCGGTTGCCCCACGCGTCGAGCAGCTCGTGTTCGGCCTCGCCGACGACGTCCAGCGCCATCAGCCGTCGGGCGGGATCGATGGTCATCTCCGAGAGCACCCGCTGGAACCGCTCGGTCATCTTCTCGATGCCGGCCGCGTCGAACACGTCGGTGTCGTATTCGACGCGCAGGCCCAGTTCGCGGCCCGGGAGCGCCATCACCGACAGCGGGTAGTGGTTGTACTCGCGGTTGGTGACATCGGTGATGGCCAACTCGTGGAAGCCCAACGGCACGCTGGTGTCGATCGGGTAGTTCTCGTACAGGAACAGGGTGTCGAACAGCGCGTCGTGGCCGGTCACGCGGTGGATCTCGCTGAGCGCCAGATGTTCGTGCTCGAGGGTGTCGTTGTGGTGCTGCTGCAGTTGCTCCAACACGTCGGCGACGGTGGTCTCGGCGTCGATGTTGGCGCGCACCGGGACGGTGTTGATCAGCAAGCCCACCATCGATTCGGCGCCGGCCAGGTCGGCGGGCCGACCGGAGACGGCGGTGCCGAACGCCACGTCGTGGTGGCCGGTGAGCCGCATCAGCAGCTGCGCCCACCCGGCCTGCAGGACGGTGTTGACCGTGGTGTGGCAGGAGCGGGCGAGCTCACCCAGGGCGCGCGTGGTCTCCGCGGACAGACGGTAGGACTCCACGGCCCGACGGCCGAGCCGCATCCGGCCCGCCGGACCCACCAGGGTGGGGGCCTCGAACCCGTCGAGCACCTCGCGCCATGCCGCCTGGGCGGCGGCGCGGTCCTGGCCGGCCAGCCAGGTCAGGTAGCTGCGGTAGGTCGCGGGCGCGGGCAGCTGGTCACCGTAGTAGTTGGCCAGGATCTCGCGCAGCAGGATGGGCAGCGACCAGCCGTCCATCACGATGTGGTGGTTGGTGAGCACGAACCGGTAGCGGTTGTCCGCGGTGCGGATCAGCGCGGCCCGGAACGCCGGGCGGTTGGCCAGGTCGCTGACCGCGGCGCGCTCGGCGGCGCACAGCTCGTCGACACGCTGCTCGGGGTCGGGGTCCTCGGGGCCCAGCTGGATGTAGCGCCACGCCATGACCGGGTCGGCCGGGATCACCTGCACGGGCTCGCCGAACTGCGGGCAGAACCGGGCCGCCAGGTTGGGGTGGCGGTTCACCACGGTGTGCACCGCCTCGTGCAGCCGGTGCGAGTCCAGGGCGCCAGTCACGGTGATGCCCAGCTGCACCGCGTAGACGTCGTCGCCCGGGTCCTGCGCGAAGCTGGCGTGGAAGAGCAGACCCTGCTGCAGCGGGGTCAGCGGCAGGATGTCGGCGATCTGGTGCTGCTTGCTCAGCTCGTCGATCTGCCGCTGGTTCAGGCGCGCCGGCGCGACGTCGGACGGGGTGAGCCCGCCGCCACCACCCTGCACGTGGGCGCAGATGCCGGCCAGGGCCTCGAACCACAGCTGGCTCAGCTGGCTGATCTGCTCGCGGTTCATCGCCGAGGCCGCCCACGTCCAGTTGGCGTGCAGGTGCGGGCCGTCCTCGGTGTCCATGGTGCCGGCGTTGAGGTCGACGGTGTGCATGAGCGGCATCGCCACCGCGGCGGCGGCGCCGCTCAGCGACAGGCTGTCGGGACTCAACCGCCACAACTCGCCGGGCAGGTCCGCGGCCGCGCCGAGCCGTCCCAGGTAGTTGAAGCCGATCAGCGGGTCGGTCCCACCGAGGTCGACGTCGGGGTTCAGGTAGCGCAGCAGGCCGTAGGTCAGGCCGTCGGGCAGGGCGCGCAGCTGTTCCTTGGTGGACTTGACCGCCGCGCCGAGCGCGTCGTCGCCGGCCACCACGCTGGCCCAGTCCAGCCCGTCGATGGTCAGGGCCACCGGGTACTTGGTGGTGAACCAGCCCACGGTGCGTGACAGGTCGACGTGCGGTCCCAGCTCTTCCTGGCGCCCGTGGCCCTCGACGTCGATGCCGATTGGAGTGGCGCTACCCAGGAATTTCGTCCAGGCCATCCCGAACGCGATCAACAGGATGTCCTGCACCCCGGCGTGGAACGCCGCGGGCACCTCACCCAGCAACAGGCGGGTGGTCTCGACATCCAGCGAGACCGACAACTGCTCGGCGGTCTGGTAGGTGTCGACGTCGGGACGCACGGCCGGCAGGACGGCCGGGGTGGAGACCACCTCGCGCCAGGCGTCGGCCTGCTCGACCACCGCCGGGCTCAGCGCGTGCTCGGCCAGCAGCGACGACCACCGGGCGAACGAGGTGCCGCCCACCGGCAGGGCCACCGGCTGGCCGCTGTGGTGCTGCGCCCAGGCGATGTTGAGGTCCTCGATCAGGGTCCGCCACGACACACCGTCAACGGCCACGTGGTGGATGATCAACGCCAATTGGCTTGTCTCGCTTGCCCATACGGCGCTCACCATCACACCGGCGCCGGGGTTCAGCCGCGACCGGGCCTCGACCAGGGTCGCGTCGGTCAGCGTGTCGACGGACTGCAGGCAGTCGCCGGCCTGCACCGAGCCCGGGTCGGGCGCGTGCAGCTTCCAGCCGCCGTCGCCGTCGTCCTCGACGCGCAGCCGCAGCATCGGGTGGCGGTCCAGCAGCGCCTGCAGCACGACGACCACCTCGTCGGTGGTGACGCCCGCGGGGGCCGCCAGCACCATGGTCTGGTTGAAGTCGTCGATCGGGCCTTGCACGGTTTGCAGCCAGCGCATGATCGGCGTGGCCACCACCGGGCCGAGCCCCTCGTCGACCACGTCGTCCTCGTCGTCGCGGTCGGTGGCCACCCGGGCCAGCCGGGCCACCGTCTGCTCGACGAACACGTCGCGCGGGCGGCACATCACGCCGGCGGCGCGGGCGCGGGCCACGACCTGCATCGACAGGATGCTGTCGCCGCCGAGGTCGAAGAAGGAGTCGTCGACGCCGACACGCTCCACACCCAGCACCTGGGCGTAGATGCCGGCCAGGATCTCCTCGGTGTGGTCGGACGGGGCGCGGTACTCGCCGGCGCGCTTGTGGTACTCCGGCGCGGGCAGGGCGCGCTTGTCGAGCTTGCCGTTGACCGTCAGCGGCAGCGCCTCGAGCACAACGACCGCGGCGGGGACCATGTAGGCCGGCAGCCGCTTGCCCAGTTGGGTGCGCAGCACGGCCGGGTCGGCGGTGCCGGTGATGTAGCCGACGAGACGCTTGTCGCCGGGACGGTCCTCGCGGGCGATCACCGCGGCCTGGTCCACCCCGTCGAGCGCGGCCAGCGCCGACTGGATCTCGCCGAGTTCGATGCGGTAGCCGCGGATCTTGACCTGCTCGTCGGCGCGGCCCAGGTACTGCAGCTGGCCGTCGGCGCCCCAGCGCACCAGGTCGCCGGTGCGGTACATCCGCGCCCCCGGTCCGCCGAAGGGGCAGGCCACAAATCGCGACGCCGTCAAACCGGAACGCCGGGCGTACCCGGTGGCCACGCCGCGGCCGGCCACGTACAGCTCACCGACCACGCCCTCGGGCGCGGGCCGCAACCACTTGTCCAGGACGAACAGCGCCGCGCCGGGAACCGGCGAGCCGATCGGCGGCGCGCCGGAGTCCCCCGCCAGCGGCGCGCTCATGGCGGCGTAGACGGTGGCCTCGGTCGGGCCGTAGGCGTTGATCATCACGCGGCCGGGCGCCCAGCGGTCGACGACCTCGGCGGGGCAGGCCTCGCCGGCGACCACCAGCGCGGTGGACTCCAGCCCCTCGGGCGAGAGCATCCCCACCGCGGACGGGGTCTGGCTCAGCACGTTGACCTTCTCGGCGACCAGCAGGGCGTGCAGCTCGTCGGGCGAGCCCGCGACCGATTCGGGGACCACGACCAGGCGCCCGCCGTGCAGCAGCGCGCCCCAGATCTCCCACACGGAGACGTCGAACACCAGCGAGTGCCACTGCGACCACACCTGGCCCGAGCCCGACGGCAGTTTGGCGTGCAAGGTCTTGAGGAATTCGGTCACGTTGCGGTGCGTGACCGCGACGCCCTTGGGCGTTCCCGTCGTGCCCGAGGTGTAGATCATGTAGGCGATGTCCTCGGGCGCCGGGCCGGGCACCGCGCTGCTGGGCTGGCTGTCCGCCGCGGCTTCGTCGACGTCGATGACCGGCAGGTCGAATCCGTCCAGCCGGGTGCGCAGGCTGGCGGTGGTGACCGCGGCGATCGGGGTGGCGTCGCCGAGCATGAATTCCATCCGGGCGGCCGGCAGGGCCGGGTCGATCGGCAGGTAGGCCGCGCCGGTCTTCAACACCGCGAGGATCGAGATGATGGCCTCGGCCGAGCGCGAGAACAGCAGCGCGACGCACTCGCCCGGGGCGGCGCCCTGCTCGGCCAGCAGGTGCGCGAGCCGGTTGGCGGCCTCGTCGAGCTCCAGGTACGTCATCGACCGACCGTCGAAACTCAGCGCCGTCGCCTCAGGGGCGCGCGCCACCTGGACCGCGAACATTTCGGGAATGGACGTCGGGGCCTTGACCGGTTTGGTCAATATCGCCCGATTACCCCACTCGTCGAGTCGGTCGTGCTCGCCGCCATCCAGTAGATCGATCGATAACAATCGCCGTCCCGCACCGACGGTCATGACTGCTCCTCCAAGTCCACGGTCATGGCTTCCAGCACCCGCTTGAAACGCTCAACCAGCTTCTCGATCCTCGCCTCGCCGAACACGTCCGTATCGAACTCGACGCGAAGGCCAATTTCATGGCCCGGCACGGCTTGTACCGAAAGCGGGTAATGGTTGTATTCCCGATTCGTGAATCCCCTAATAGTTAACTCGTCCACGGCCGATAGCGCGGCAGTATCGAGGGGATAGTTCTCATACACGAACATTGTGTCGAAAATTTGGTCGTGTCCCGTTACACGATGGATTTCATTGAGCGCCAGGTGCTGGTGGTCCAGGGTGCTGGTGTAGGTCTGTTGTAGCTGGTCAAGTAGGTCGGCGATGGTGGTTTCGGCACCGATGGTCGCCCGCACCGGCACGGTGTTGATCAGCAGGCCCACCATGGCCTCGGATCCGGCCAAATCGGTCGGTCGGCCCGAAACGGCAGTGCCGAACACCACATCGTGCTGGCCGGTCAGCCACATCAGCAGCTGCGCCCAGGCCGCCTGCAGCACGGTGCTGACGGTCGTGCGGCACGAGCGGGCCAGTTCGCCGAGCAGGCGGCTGGTCTCCGCGGACACGGCGAACTCCGCGACGCCGCGCGGACCCAACCCCATCCCGCCCGACGGGCCCACCAGCGTGGGGGTGTCGAAACCGGCAAGCACCTCGCGCCAGGCCGCCTGCGCGGCGGCGCGGTCCTGCTCGGACAGCCAGGTGATGAAGCTGCGGTAGGGCACCGGCGCGGGCAGCCGCACCCCGAAGTAGCTGGCGAAGATCTCCTGTAACAGGACGGGCTTGGACCAGCCGTCGAGCACGATGTGGTGGTTGGTGAGCACGAACCGGTAGGTGTCGTCCCCGGTGCGGATCAGCGCGCCCCGGAACGGCGGCTTGCCCGCCAGGTCGCACACGGCGACGCGTTCGGCGGCCGACAGCTCCTCGATCTGCTGGTCTTGTTGGTCCGAGTCGCCGCCGCCGTCCAGCTCGACGTACTGCCACGCCAGTTCCGGATCCGCCGACATGACCTGCACCGGCTCGCCGAAGTCCTCGCTGAACCGGGCCACCACATTGGGGTGACGGGTGACGACGGTCTGCACGGCCTCGCGCAGCCGGTCCGGGTCGATGGCGCCGCTCACCGAGATGTCGAGCTGCACGGCGTAGAGATCTTCGGAGCCCTGGCCGCCCTGCGCGGTGCCGGTGTGGAACAGCAGCCCCTGCTGCAGCGGGGTCAACGGCAGCACGTCGGCGACGCGGTACTGCTGCTGCAGTTCGTCGATGTCGCGCTGGGTCAGCCGGGCGGGCGCGATGTCGGACGGGGTCAACCCGCCGCCCCCGTCGCGCACGTGCGCGCAGATCCCGGCCAGCGCGTCGAACCACAGCTCGCTGAGCTTGCCGATCTGCTTCTCGTCCAGCGCCGAGAGCGCCCAGGTCCAGTTGGCCTGCAGATGCGGGCCGTCCGCGGTGTCCATGGTGCCGGCGTTGAGCTCCACCGTGTGCGGCAACGGCAAGGCCACCGCCCCGGCCGCACCGGCCAGCGCGAAGCTGTCCTCGCTCAGCTGCCACAGGTCCGGCGACAGGTCGGCGGCCCCGCCACCGAGCCGGCCCAGGTAGTTGAAGCTGATAGCGGGATCCGAATCACCAAGGTCCACATCGGGATTCAGGTACCGCAGCAGCCCGTAGGTCAGCCCATCGGGCAGGCCGCGCAGTTGCTCCTTGGCGTCCTTGATCACCGGGCCCAGCGCCGCGTCGCCGCCGACCACCTGGCCCCACGACAGACCACCGACCCGCAGGGACACCGGGTACTTGGCGGTGAACCAGCCGACCGTGCGCGACAGGTCCACCTGCGGGCCCAGCTCCTCGCTGCGCCCGTGGCCTTCCACGTCGATGCCGATCGGCGCGCCGGTGCCCACGAACTGTGTCCACGCCAGCCCGAAGGCGATCAGCAGAATGTCTTGCACCCCAGCGTGAAACGCCGCCGGCACCTCCCCCAGCAGCAGGCGCGTCGTCTCGACGTCCAGCGTCGCCGACAGCTGCCCGGCCGTCGCGTAGGTGTCCTCGGGCTGCGCGGCCGGCAACACCGCCGGGGTCGCGGCCACCTGCCGCCATTCCTCGACCCGCTCGACGACCTCGGGGCGGCGCGCGTGCTCGTCGAGCAGCGACGACCACCGGGCGAACGAGGTGCCGCCGACCGGCAGGGCCACCGGCTGGCCGCTGTGGTGCTGCGCCCAGGCGATGTTGAGGTCCTCGATCAGGGTCCGCCACGACACACCGTCGACGGCCAGGTGGTGGATGATCAACGCCAATTGGTTTGTCGCACTTGCCCATACGGCGTTCAGCAGCAGGCCATCGGCGAGGTTCAGCCGTGACCGGGCGTCGACCAGCGCCGCCTCGGACAACTCGTCGACGGTCTCGAGCACGTCGCCGGCTTGCACCGAGCCCGCCTCGGGCACGTCGAACGACCAGCCGCCCAGGCCGTCGTCCTCGACGCGCACCCGCAGCATCGCGTGCCGGTCCAGCAACGCCTGCAGCACCACCGGGATGTCGTCGGCGGTGACGTCGGCGGGGACCGCGAGCACCATCGTTTGGTTGAACTGCTCGACGGGGCCGTCCATGTTCTGCAGCCAGCGCATGATCGGGGTGGCCACCACGGGCCCGGTCCCCTCGTCGACGACGTCGTCGTCGGGGCTGGCGATGGTGGCGACGCGCGCCAAGCGCGCGACCGTCTGTTCGGTGAAGACGTCCCGCGGGCGGCACACCACGCCGGCGGCCCGGGCGCGGGCCACCACCTGCATGGACAGGATGCTGTCGCCGCCCAGGTCGAAGAACGAGTCGTCCACGCCGACGCGCTCTACGCCCAGCACCTGGGCGTAGATGCCGGAGAGGATCTCCTCGATGGCGCTCGCCGGCGCCCGGTACCGGTCGACGTCGGAGTATTCCGGCGCCGGCAGGGCGCGGGTGTCGAGCTTGCCGTTGACCGTCAACGGCAGGGCGTCGAGCACCACCACGGCGGACGGGACCATGTAGGACGGCAGCCGCTCGGTGAGTTGGGCCCGGGCCTCGGCCGGATCGGCGGTGCCGGTCACGTAGCCGACGAGGCGCTTGTCGCCGGGGCGGTCCTCGCGGGCGATCACGGCGGCGTGCTCGACCCCGGCCAGCGAGGCGAGCGCGGCCTGGATTTCGCCGAGTTCGATGCGGTAGCCGCGGATCTTGACCTGTTCGTCGGCGCGGCCCATGTACTGCAGCTGCCCGTCAGCGCTCCAGCGGACGAGGTCGCCGGTGCGATACATGCGCTCCCCGGGGGCCCCGTACGGGCAGGCCACGAACCGTGCGGCTGAGAGTCCCGGGCGGCCCAGGTAGCCGGTGGCCAGACCGCCACCGGCGACGTACAACTCGCCCACCACACCGACGGGCACCGGGCGCAGCCAGCCGTCGAGCACGAAGAAGCCGAGGTTGGCCAGTGGCACCCCGATGGGGCTGACGTTGTTGTCGACGTCGCCGCCGAGGATTTCGCGGAACGAGGCGTGCACCGTGGTCTCGGTGATGCCGTACATGTTGATCATGCGCGGCAAGCCGGGGTGGCGATGCAGCCACGTCGACAGGCGGTGCGGCTCGAGGGCCTCGCCACCGAACACGACCGTCTGCAACTTCAGCTGCTCACCCAGCTCCGGCGCCAACGCGTCGGCGCTCTGCAGCGCGTAGAACGCCGACGGTGTCTGGCTGAGCACGCTGACCTGTTCGCGAACCAGCAAGGCGTGCAGGTCTTCCGCCGAGCGCACGACGGCGTCGGGCACCATCACGAGGCGCCCGCCGTACAGCAGTGACCCGAAGACCTCCCACACCGAGAAGTCAAACGCCAGCGAGTGACATTGCGTCCACACCTGGCCCAACCCCAGCTGAGCATCCAGTGTCTCCAGCAGCAACGTGACGTTGCGGTGCGGGATCGACACGCCTTTGGGCGTTCCCGTCGTGCCCGAGGTGTAGATGATGTAAGCGATGTTCTCGGGCGCGGGCACCGGCAGACCGGTCGCCGGCTGCTCGGCCACAGCGGGGTCGTCGAGGTCGATGATCTGCCCGGCGAACTCGCCCAGCTGCGGCCGCACCTCGGCGGTGGTCACCGCCGCGATCGGGGCGGCATCGCCGAGCACGAATTCGAGGCGTGCCGCGGGCACGCTCGGATCGATCGGCACGTAGGCCGCCCCGGTCTTGAGGACGCCAAAGATCGCGATCACCGCTTCGGCCGAGCGCGGGATCACCACCGCCACCCGCTCGCCCGGGCCCGCGCCCCGCTCAACGAGCAAGTGCGCCAACCGGTTTGCCGTTTCCTCGACCTCGCGGTAGGTGAACGACCGCTCGCCGCAGGTGATCGCGACCGCGTCGGCGGCGCGGGCGACCTGCGCGGCGAACAACGCCGGAATCGACTCCTGTCCAGTGGGCCGCCGGGCCAGCACGCCCCGGTTGCCCCACTCGTCGAGCCGTTCGTGTTCGACGGCCTCGAGCAGGTCGATCGACGAAAGCCGTTGCGCGGGATCGGCGGTCATGGCCGCCATCACGTGGCGCAGCCGCTCGATCAGCGTCTCGATGGCGCCCGCGTCGAAGACCTCGGTGTCGTACTCGACGCGCAGGCTCAGTTCGTGGCCGGGCGTGGCCACGACCGACAGCGGGTAGTGGTTGAATTCGCGGCTGTTGAACTCGGTGACGGCCAGTTCTTGGACACCCAAAAGCGCACCGGCGTCGATCGGATAGTTCTCGTAGAGGAACAACGTGTCGAACAGTTGGTCGTGACCGGTGACGCGGTGAATCTCGCCCAGCGCCAAGTGTTCGTGCTCGAGGGTCTCGGCGTGGGCGCGTTGCAACTGCTCGAGCAGGTCGGCGACGGTAGTCGCGGCAGCGATGTCGGCCCGGACCGGCACGGTGTTGATCAGCAACCCGACCATGGCGTCGGCGCCGGCCAACTCGGTGGGGCGGCCCGAGACCGCGGTGCCGAAGGCGACGTCGTGTTGGCCGGTCAGCCAGGTCAGCAGCTGCGCCCACGCGCCCTGCAGCACGGTGCTGATGGTGGTGCGGCTGGAGCGGGCCAGCTCGCCGAGCGCGCGCGTGGTGTCCGCCGAAACCGTATACGTGGCAACGGCGCGCCGCCCGATCTTGCCCGGCGGCGCCACCAGGGTGGGGGCCTCGAACCCGTCGAGCGCCTCGCGCCACGCCGCTCGGGCGGCGGCATGATCCTGCGCGGCCAGCCACATCAGGTAGCTGCGGTACGACGGGGGCGCGGGCAGCCGCTGCCCGTAGTAGCCGGCGAAGACCTCCCGCAGCAGGACCGGCAGCGACCAGCCGTCGATCACGATGTGGTGGATGGTGAACAGCAGCCGGTGCCGGTCGTCGGCGATGCGGATCAACGCGGCCCGGAAGGCGGGTTGGCCGGCCAGGTCGCACACGGCGGTGCGTTCGTCGGCGGCCAACTGCTCGAGCTGTTGGACCGAGTCGCCGCCGTCCAATTCGACGTAGCGCCAAGCCATTACCGGCTCGGCCGGGATGATCTGCACCGGCTCGCCGAATTCGTCGAAGAAGCGCGCCACTAGGTTGGGGTGGCGGTTGACGGCGGTCTGCACGGCCTCGCGCAGCCGGTGCTGATCCAGGCTGCCGCTGACGGTGATGCCCAGCTGCACCGCGTAGAGGTCTTCGAGCTCGGCCGCGAAACTGGTGTGGAACAACAACCCCTGCTGCACGGGGCTCAGCGGCAGCACGTCGGCGATCTGGTGCTGGCGGCACAGCTCGTCGATCTGCTGCTGGTCCAGGCGGGCCGGCGCGATGTCGGACGGGGTCAGCCCGCCGCCGCCGGCGCGCACATGCGCGCAGATGCCGCCCAGCGCCTCAAACCACAACTGGCTCAACCGGTTTACTTGTTCGTCGGTCAGCGCCGAGGTCGCCCACCTCCAGTTGGCGTGCAGGAGCGGGCCGGCCTCGGTGTCCATGGTGCCGGCGTTGAGTTCCACGGTGTGCGCCAACGGCATCGCCACCGCGGTCGCGACCGCGGCCGACGCCAGGCTGTCCTCGCTGACGCGCCACAAGTCGTCGGAGAGGTCGGCGCCCGCGGCCAACCGGCCCAGGTAGTTGAACCCGATCACGGGGTCGGACCCCGGCAGGTCGATCTCGGTGTTCAGGTAGCGCAACAGCCCGTAGGTCAGGCCGTCGGGCAGGGCCCGCAGTTGTTCCTTGGCGTCTTTGATCACCGCGCCCAGCGCGGCGTCCCCCGCGGTCACCTTCGACCAGTTCAGCCCACCGGTAATCGACAGCGCCGCAGGGTATTTGGTGGTGAACCAGCCCACTGTGCGGGACAGATCGATGCGGGACGCGATCTCTTCGTTGCGGCCGTGGCCTTCGATGTCGATGCCGATCGGTGCGGCGGTCCCCAAAAACTCGGTGAACGCCAACCCGAACGCGATCAACAGAATGTCCTGCACGCCGGCGTGGAACGCCGCCGGCACCTCCCCCAGCAACAGGCGGGTCGTCTCGACATCCAGCGACGCCGACGACTGCCCGGCGTTGGCGTAGGTGTCCTCCGACCCGGCGGCCGGCAGCGCCGCCGGCGTGGCGGACACCTCCCGCCACGCATTTGCCTGCTCGAGGACCGCCGGGTCCTTCGCGTGCTCGGCCAGCAGCGACGACCACCGGGCGAACGAGGTGCCCGGCGCCTGCAGGGCCACCGGTTGGGCGTTGTGGTGCTGGACCCAGGCGATGTTGAGGTCCTCGATCAGGGTCCGCCACGACACACCGTCGACGGCCAGGTGGTGAATGATCAACGCCAATTGGTTTGTCGCACTTGCCCATACCGCGCTCAGCATGACCCCGTCGGCGACGTTGAGCCGGGAGCGCGCGTCGATCAGCTCGGCGTCGGAGAGCGCGTCGACCGTGCGCAGGCAGTCGCCGGCCTGTACCGAGCCGGCCTCGGGCGCCTCGAGCGACCAGCCGCCGGCGCCGTCGTCCTGCACGCGCAGCCGCAGCATGGGATGGCGGTCCAGCAGGGCCTGCAACACCACCGCCACGTCGTCGGCGCTCACACCCGCGGGCGCCGCCAACACCATGGCCTGGTTGAACTCGTCGATCGGGCCGTCAATGGTCTGCAGCCACCGCATGATCGGGGTGGCCACCACGGGGCCGATCCCCTCGTCGGCCGCGCCGAGATCGCCGTCGACCGCAACTTCGGACACCCGCGCCAGCCGCGCCACCGTCTGCTCGACGAAGACATCCCGGGGGCGGCAGATCACGCCGGCCGCCCGTGCCCGGGACACCACCTGCATCGACAGGATGCTGTCGCCGCCGAGGTCGAAGAACGAGTCGTCCGCACCGACGCGCTCGACACCCAGTACCTGGGCGTAGATGTCGGCCAGGATCTCCTCGATCGCGTCGGCCGGGGCCCGGTACTCGCTCGCGGTGTATTCCGGCGAGGGCAGGGCGCGCTTGTCGAGCTTGCCGTTGCCGGTCAACGGCAGGGCGTCGAGCACCATCACCGCGGTCGGCACCATGTACGGCGGAAGCTTCTCGGCCAGCTGGGCGCGCAGGGCCGCGGGGTCGGCGGTTCCGGTGATGTAGCCGACGAGGCGCTTGTCGCCCGGACGGTCCTCGCGGGCGATCACCGCGGCCTGGTCCACCCCGTCGAGGCCGGCCAACACCGCCTGGATCTCGCCGAGTTCGATGCGGTAGCCACGGATCTTGACCTGCTCGTCGGCGCGGCCCAGGTACTGCAGCTGCCCGTCGGGACCCCAGCACACCACGTCGCCGGTGCGGTACATGCGCGCGCCCGGCCCGCCGAAGGGGTTGGCCACAAACCGCGAGGCCGTCAGGCCGGGCCGGCGCACGTAGCCGTGCCCGACGCCGCGGCCCGCCAGGTACAACTCGCCGACCACCCCGGCGGGCACCGGCTGCAGCCACTTGTCGAGGACGAACATCGCCGCCCCGGCTATCGGGGAGCCGATCGGCACCACCGGCGAGCCGGGAGTAAGTGGTGTGCTGATCGACGCACAGACCGTGGTCTCGGTCGGCCCGTAGGCATCGAGCATCACCCGCCCGGGCGCCGCCCACCGGTCGACGACGTCGGTCGGGCAGGCCTCGCCGGCCACCACCAACGCCGTGGACTCGAGGCCCTCGGCCGGCAGCATCGCCACGGCCGACGGGGTCTGGGTCAGGACGCTGACTTTCTCCGCGACCAGCAGGTCGTGGAAGTCCTGCGGGGAGGATGCCACCGATTCGGGCACCACCAGCAGCCGCCTGCCCCGCAGCAGCGCGCCGAAGATCTCCCACACCGAGAAGTCGAAGGACGAGGAATGGCTTTGCGTCCAGACATCTCCGGGCGGCAGGGCGGCGTCAAGCGACTCGGTCAGCCACGTGACGTTGAGATGAGGGATGGCGACGCCTTTGGGGGTCCCGGTGGTTCCAGACGTATAGATGATGTAGGCGACGTTCTCGGGTGCCGGGTTCGGCAGCGCGGTGACGGCTTGGGCGTCGATGGCGGGGTCGTGCACGTCGACGACGAAAACGTCATGGCCGTCGAGCCGCGAGCGCAGCTCCGCCGAGGTGATCACCGCACTGGGAGCCGCGTCGTCGAGCACGAAGTCCATCCGCGACGACGCGTGCGCCGGGTCGATCGGCACGTAGGCCGCCCCGGTCTTGAGCACCGCCAGCATCGAGACGATGGCGTCCGCGCAGCGGGGGAACAACACCGCCACGCAGTCGCCCGGACCCACTCCATGGTCGACGAGCAAGTGCCCCAAGCGGTTCGACGTCTCGTCGAGCTCGGCGTAGGTGAGCGACTGGTCGCCGAATGTCACGGCCACCGCGTCGGGCGCGCGCTGCACGTGTTCGGCGAATGCGGCCGGAATCGACACCGGGGTGGGCGCCGGCTCGGCCAACGCCGGCTGGTTGCTCCACTGGTCGATGAGCGCGGGCTCGTCGGGCGTGAGCAGCTCGATCGAGGACAGCGGCCGTTCCGGGTCGGCGGTCATGGCCGCCAGGATCTGCTGCAGCCGGCCCGCCAGGTCGGCGACGCCGAAGCCCGCGAACGGCTGACCGGGGCCCGCGGTGCTGAGGAAGAGCTGGTCACCGGCGCCGAGGAAGAACAAGCCGAAGTGCCCGACCGGGCCGTGGTTCGTGTACGACGCCGTCGCCGGGGAACCGGCCAGGTCCAGGGTCAGCCGGGACGGGATGAAGTTGATCCCGACGCGGTTCGGCGCCTGCCGCAGCCCGTCGCCCTCGAGGGTGTGCACGGGGAAGCGCTGATGCTTCAGCAGTTCACGGATCCGCTTGTCCACGTGCTTGCAGAAGTCGGCGACCGTCGTCTGCGGCTCCGTCGAAAGGACCAGGGGCACGACGCCGGCCAGCATCGCGGGAAGCGTCTTCGACTCTGGAGTTACCCGCCGGCTGACCGGGAAGTCCAGTGCCACCTCCGAGCCGCTGCCCGACCATCCGCGCACCAGCAGGGCGCACGCGGCGGTGGTGACCGAAAAGCGGCGAATGGCCAGCTTTTTTGACAGTTCCTTGATCCGGTTGGCGACCGAGGGGTCCAACTGGACCGACGCGGACGGCGAGTAGTGGTCTTGCTCGGTGCCGGCATCGGGCAGCCGATCGACCGGCCCGCTCTCCGGTGGGAGATGTTCGCTCCAGTAGGCCTTGTCTTCGAGGTAATCCTCGGAGGCCTCGTACGCGGATTCGAGGTCGACCAGGTCCTGCGCCGAGCCGAAGTAGGCGTCGGGGATTGGTTTTCCCGCCACCATCGCCGAATAAATAGTCGCGACCCGGCGGCAGACCAAGGCCATGCCCAAACCGTCGATCGCAATGTGGTGGCAGCAACCAAACAAATAGAATTCCTCGTGCCCAGTTTGAAAGAGCACGAATTTGAACATTTGGCCGTTCAACGGCATCGGCGTGCGCTGGATGGCCGAAGACATCTCGCGCGCTTCCTGCACCGGATCGGCCAGGACTGTCAGGTCGTGAAATTCGAGTTCGACGTGGGGGTAGTCGATCGGCTTCTGGACCACCTGGCCGTCGACCTCGAAGAACGAGACCCTGCCTGATTCGGCCTCGCCGACCGCTTGGGTGAGTGCCTGCTGAAAAGCGTCGCGATGGACTGGGCCGTCGATCTTGACCAGGAGGCCGAGCTGCCACTGGGTGCCGGCGAACCCGGCTTCTTGGGATAGCCAGATGTCTAGCTGACCCCGTGTCAGTGGCAGCGTCCGATCATCCCTCGCCATCGACTCCCCCAAGTCTCCACCCACCCGCCCCGTACCCCGGCTGGTTACTGGTCAAAACCCCGACCCGTTGCGAGCTTGTCCCGCAGGCTCTTCGGCCTGATGTCGGGCCAATGTTGCTCGATGTACTCCAAACACGCAGCTCGGTCGGCTTCCCCGTGAACCACTCGCCAGCCCGCTGGAACATCGGCGAAGGCCGGCCACAAGCTGTGTTGCTCCTCGTCATTCACCAAGACGAAAAAGCTGCCGTTGTCGTCGTCGAATGGATTGATGCTCACAATTCTCCAGGTAAATAGTGGACATGAGTGGAACAGGTCCAAACCATAGTTGAGCTGCTGGGCGCTCGCCCGTGGTTTGGGGAAAGTTCCTGGTGTGACCTAGAAGGCTCTTGGCGCCATCGAAAGATTGGTGTGCGGAGGGGCCCCGATGCCCCTGAATTCGCTGCAGTGACCTGCATCAATGGCGTTGGGTGCGGAATGTCGCTATTGGGGCAGGCACGTCCTTCAGGCCGATGAAGTTATTGTGCTTGTCGACACACAGCCTAGCCGAACCAGTGGGGGGGCGAAAATCACCCGGAGGCGGGTCCAGGGCGGCTCCCGACGGGACACGTTGAACCATCCGGGCCAGTGACACGTGACGACCGCTGTGCTTAGGTGGTTGGGCGGCGTTGGCGACGAGTCACCGGGCCAGACAGGTCAGCTGAACGCCGTTTACGCAGGTGGTATCCATTACGATCCCGTATCGCGTTGCCAAAGCACTGATACGGAAGCGACGCGCGTGGTTTACTCATCAAGACCTGGTCGCGTTCCCCGGGGGCGGGGCTCGCATGAGGTGACGGAGACACGACTGGTCGGCGACGTACACCGCATTCGAGGCGCCGCAGTCTGGCGTGTTGCTACCGGTCTGTAGTTGCATGTTCGGGTGGCGAAGCCCGCTCGGACATGAAGACGGCTGAAGGGGGTGCAGTGGTCGAATCCGATGTGCGGGCCCGGCCCGACAACACCATTGCGGAAGGACGAGAAATTAGCCAACCGTCTGGCCGGCGACGCGGTTTCTTGGGCTTTGCTCGCCGATCTTCGCCTGAATCCACGCAGCAAACTGGCCGCCGAACGAATCCGCCCCAAAAGGGAGCCGCGGTTTTCGGTTTTCTGAAGCGGGTCTGGATCCCGTTGGTGATCGTGGCCGTGGTCATTGCCGGGGGCATGACCGTTTCGCGGTTGCACGGCGTTTTCGGTTCCGAGCACCGCCCCTCCTACGCCGACACCAGGCAACAGGACACCAAACCGTTCAACCCCAAGCACGTGAAATACGAAGTGTTCGGGCCGGCCGGAACGATGGCCGACATCAGCTACTTCGACGCCAACGGCGAGCCGAACCACATCAATGGCATCGTGCTGCCGTGGTCGTTCGACATCTCGACGACGTTGCCGTCAATCGTGGGAAATGTAGTGGCGCAGGGCAATAGCGACACTCTTGGTTGCCGCATCGTGGTAGACGGCGTTGTCAAATCCGAGAGGATCTCGCACCAATTGAACGCATTCACCTACTGCGTGTTGACGGCCACATGAGCACCGAGCAATTGGAGACGCAGCAACCCGCCCCGCGATCACGGGTGGCGCGGCTGATCCACCGGTTATCGGTGCCCATTATCTTGGGCTGGCTCGGCATTGCGGTCCTCATCAGCGTCGCCGTCCCGTCGCTGGAAAAGGTTTCGGCTGAGCATGCGGTATCGCTGAGCCCGCTGGGGGCGCCGTCGTTCAAGGCAATGGAGCGCCTCGGCGAGGACTTCAAGGAAACCAACACCGGCGCTTTGGCCATGGTCCTGCTGGAGGGCCAGCAGCAACTGGGCGACGACGCGCACACGTATTACACGCGTTTGGTTCGGCTTTTGGAGGCCGACCACACGCACGTGCAGCACGTCCAGGATTTCTGGGGCGATCCACTGACCCGAGGCGCCGCGCAAAGCCAGGACGGCAAGGCCGCCTACGTTCAGGTGAACCTGAACGGAAACGCGGGCGCGGCGGCGGGCGACGAATCCGTGGCCGCAATCAGAAAGATCGTGCAGGAGGCTTCTCCCCCGCCCGGGCTGAAGGTCTATGTGACCGGTCCCGCGGCCATCATCGCCGACATGAACATCGCCGGCGCGAAGACCGTCATGCTGGTTACGCTTGCCAGCCTTTGCGTGATCTTCCTGACGTTGCTCTTTGTTTACCGGTCGATTGTCACCGTCATTCTTTTGCTACTCATCGTCGGCCTGGAATTGCAGATCGCGCGCGGAATGGTCGCGCTGCTCGGCCATCTCGGGCTGGTCGGCCTTACCACTTTTGCCGTCAACCTTCTGGTCGCGGCTGTCATCGCAACGGGAACCGACTACGGCATTTTCTTTGTCGGCCGATATCAAGAGGCTCGGCAGGCCGGCGAAAGCCGGGAAGAGGCGTTCTACACCACGTTTGCCGGCGTCGCCAAGGTCGTGCTCGCGTCCGGTTTGACGATCGCCGGCGCGGTGCTCTGCCTCAGCTTCACCCGACTTCCCTATTTCCAGCCGCTCGGTATCCCCTGTGCGGTCGGCATCTCGGTCGCGGTGCTGGTCGCGCTGACGCTGGGACCGGCGCTGCTGGCCGCCGGCGCGCGGTTCGGCTTGTTCGAGCCGCGGCGCGCGGTCTCGGCCCGCCGGTGGCGGCGGATCGGTACGGCCATCGTCCGGTGGCCGGCGCCTATTCTCGTCGCGTCATTGGCCGTGGCACTGATCGGCCTGTTGGCCCTGCCGAATTACCATCCCAGCTACGACGACCAGAAATTCATTCCGCAGAGCATCCCCGCCAATGTCGGATATGCCGCAGCGGCGCGCCACTTTCCCGGTCAGCGGATGCAGATGCCCGAGATTCTCTTGGTCGAGACCGATCATGATTTGCGCAATCCGACCGACATGTTGGTGATCAATAAACTCGCCAAGGCGGTGCTTGGGGTGCCGGGAATTGCCACGGTGCAAACC
Source organism: Mycobacterium sp. NTMscope_MAC_269 (assembly GCF_976985695.1). Classification (NCBI taxonomy): domain Bacteria; kingdom Bacillati; phylum Actinomycetota; class Actinomycetes; order Mycobacteriales; family Mycobacteriaceae; genus Mycobacterium; species Mycobacterium sp. NTMscope_MAC_269. The sequence continues at coordinate 1,220,668 of NZ_OZ335668.1, read as the reverse complement.
GTCACGCGCCCCGAAGGCACTCCTCTGCAGCACACCACGATCCCGTGGATCATCAGCATGAGTCAGGCCAGCCAGATGCAGAACATGGCCTTTCAAAAAGACCGCATGAACGACATGCTCGTCCAAGCTGAAGAGCTCGGAAAAATGATCGGCATCATGCAGCACATGCTGGGCTTGATGAAAGAGCTCGTCGCCACCACGCATCACATGGTCCAGACGACACACGAAATGCAGGACATCACGTCGGACTTGCGCGACAGCATCTCGAATTTCGAGGACTTCTTCCGGCCCCTACGCAGCTACTTCTATTGGGAAAAGCACTGCTACGACATTCCGATCTGTTTCTCGCTGCGATCCATTTTCGACACACTCGACGGCGTGGACTTGATCAGCGACAAGCTGCAAGAGATGGTGAAGAACCTCGATCAACTCGATGTGATCCTGCCGCAGCTGGTCATGCAGATCCCGCCCATGATCGAAACCATGTCGGGTATGCGCACCATGATGCTGACGATGCACAGCACCATGTCCGGCGTCATGGGCCAGATGGATTCGAGCTCCAAGGATCCGAGCATCATGGGGCAGGCTTTTGATGCGTCTAAAAACGACGATTCGTTCTACCTTCCGCCGGGGATCATCAACGGCTCCGAGTCCTTCAAACGGGTCGAAAAGGTGTTCATGTCGCCGGACGGGAAGGACTTCCGTCTGCTCATCTCACAACGGGGGGACCCAGCGACGCCCGAGGGCCTTTCGCGGGTGGAACAGATCAAGACGGCGGCCGAAGAATCGCTCAAGGGGACTCCCCTCGAAAACGCGAAGATCTACCTGACCGGCACGGCGGCGATCACCAAAGACTTGGTGGACGGATCCAAATTCGACCTCTTGATTGCCGGCGTCTCGGCGCTCTGCCTCATTTTCATCATCATGCTGATCATGACGCGAAGTTTCATTGCCGCCATGGTGATCGTCGGTACGGTGTTGCTGTCGCTCGGCGCGTCCTTCGGGCTGTCGGTATTGGTCTGGCAGTACCTCCTCGGCATGCAACTGCACTGGACGGTGCTCTCTACTTCGGTGATCGTGCTGTTGGCGGTCGGCTCCGACTACAACCTGCTATTGGTCTCCCGCATGAAGGAGGAATTAAGCGCCGGCATCCACACGGGCATCATTCGCGCCATGGGCGGCACCGGGAAGGTCGTGACGAACGCCGGCCTGGTATTCGCATTCACCATGGCCTCGATGGTGGTCAGCGATCTGCGCAGCATCGGCCAGGTGGGCACGACGATCGGCCTGGGCCTGCTGTTCGACACGTTGATCGTGCGGGCGTTCATGACGCCGGCCGTCGCCGCGCTCCTCGGGCGTTGGTTCTGGTGGCCACAGCTGGTGCGCCCCCGCCCAGCCAGCACAATGCTGCGGTCCGCGGGGCCTCGTCCGTTGGTGCGTTCGTTGCTGCTGAAGCAGTCGCAGTAAGTGGCGGCTTCCACTTCAGGATGGGAACAGCAACCGTGAGAAGCGTTGTGACACAGGGCCATAGCTTCGCCGGACTGCCGGGGGCCGCATGACGACTCAACCCACTCGGCCTCCCCGCGTCGCCCGGAACATCCGTCGCTTTTCGGCGCTCATCATCATCGGGTGGGTCGCGCTGACCCTGCTGGTGACCTTCGGCGTCCCGCGGCTCGAGATTGTGGGTCAACAGCACTCGGTGCCGCTGGCGCCTCAGGACGCCCCGGCGGTCCAGGCCATGCAGCGCATGGGCAGGGACTTCAAGGAGTCCGATTCGGACAGCTTCGCGATGCTCGTGATCGAGGGTCAGCAGCAGCTGGGCGACCCGGCACACGCCTACTACGACAAATTGGTTCGTGAGCTCAAAGCGGACACCAAGCACATCGAGCACGTGCAGGATTTGTGGGGGGACCGCCTCACCGCGGCGGGCGCCCAGAGCCCTGACGGCAAGGCCGTCTATGTCCAGCTGAATCTGGCGGGTAATCAGGGCACGACCCTGGGCCAGGAATCAGTGGCGGCGATCCGCGACATTATCGCCAAGACGCCACCGCCTCCCGGAATTCAGGCCTACGTCACCGGTCCGGCGGCGCTCTTTTCCGACATGCAGCTCGCGGGTGACCGATCCATTCTGAAGATGACGATGATCGGCGCCCTGATCATTTTCATCGTGTTGCTTCTCGTGTACCGCTCGGTCATCACCGTCATCCTTTTGTTGGTCACGGTGGGAATCGAAGTCTTTGCCGCACGCGGTGTCATCGCCTTTATCGCCGATCACAATCTCATCGCCCTATCGACGTTTGCCGTCAACCTGCTGGTGGCTCTGGCCATGGCCGCCGGGACCGACTACGCGATCTTCTTTTTCGGCCGCTATCAAGAGGCACGCCAGGCCGGCGAGGACCGGGAAACCGCGTTCTTCACCACCTACCGCAGCGTCTCCCCCGTTGTCCTGGGTTCCGGCCTGACGATCGCCGGGGCCATGCTGTGCCTGAGCTTCACCCGCATGCCCATCTTCCAAACCATGGGCCTGCCTTGCTCCTTGGGCATGCTGATTTCGGTCCTGATCGCTCTGACCCTGGTTCCCGCCGTTCTCACCGTCGGCGGCGGTGTCGGATTGTTCGACCCGAAACGCACGATCGGGTTCGGCCGCTGGCGCCGGATCGGCACGGCAATCGTCCGCTGGCCCGCGCCCATCCTGTGCGCGACGATCGCGATCGCCATCGTCGGCCTGGCCACCTTGCCCGGCTATAAAACGAGCTACAACAACCGGCTGTATATGCCCAACAGCGTTCCCGCCAACGTCGGGTACGCGGCCGCCGACCGTCATTTCAATCAATCGCGCATGATGCCCGAAATCGTGATGATCGAGGCCGATCACGACATGCGGAATTCGGCGGACTTCTTGGTGCTGCACAGGCTTGCCAAGGCAATCTTCGGGGTGCACGGGATTTCGCGTGTGCAGGGCATCACGCGGCCGGAGGGAACGCCGATCCAGCACACCTCGATCCCGTTCCTGCTCAGCATGCAACAGGCGATGATGAGTCAGGACATCAAATACATGCAACTGCGCATGGACGACATGCTCGTCCAGGCGGACATGATGGCCAAGCAAATCGAAATCATGAAGCGCATCTATTCATTGCAGAAGCGCATGACCGATATTACGCACGATACGATCATGAAGACCAAAGAAATGGCCGAAGTCGTTCATGACATACGCGACCATATATCTGACTTCGAAGATTTCTACCGACCCCTGCGCAGCTACTTCTATTGGGAAAAACACTGCTACGACATCCCCGTATGCTTTGCGCTCAGAAGCATATTCGACACGCTCGACGGCATCGACACGCTCAGCGACAAACTGGTGGATCTCCTCAAAGATCTCGACAATATGGACAAGCTGATGCCGCAGCTGCTCGAGCAGTACCCGCCGATGATCGCGATGTCGGAGGACATGCGGAACATGATGCTGACGAACCACAGCACCATGTCCGGGATCATCGGCCAGATGGACAGCAACAACAAGGACGCCGTTGCCATGGGAGAGGCGTTCGACGCCTCCAAAAACGATGACTCGTTCTATCTGCCACCCGACATCTTCGAGAATGCGGACTTCAAGAAAGCGATGAGCCAATTCCTGTCGCCGGACGGAAAGGCCGCCCGTTTCATCATTTCGCACCGCGGTGACCCGGCGACGTCGGAAAGCGTGTCCCGCATCGACAAGATCAGGCAGGCGGCCGAAGAAGCGCTCAAGAACACGCCGCTGGAAAGCGCCAAGATCAACATCGCGGGTACCGCGTCGACTTTCAAGGACTTCCGGGACGGCTCGACCTACGACCTCTTGATCGCCGGCGTCGGTGCGCTGTGTCTGATCTTCATCATCATGCTCATCATCACGCGAAGTTTCATCGCCGCCCTGGTCATCGTGGGAACGGTGACCCTTTCACTGGGCGCCTCGTTCGGGTTGTCGGTGCTGATCTGGCAGTACATCTTCGGCATCGAGCTGTACTGGATGGTGCTGCCCATGTCGGTCATCGTCCTGTTGGCGGTCGGGTCGGACTACAACCTGCTGCTGGTGTCCCGCATGAAAGAGGAAATAGCCGCCGGCATCAATACCGGCATCATTCGCGCGATGGGCGGCACCGGGAAAGTCGTGACGAACGCGGGCCTGGTGTTCGCATTCACCATGGCATCGATGGTGGTCAGTGATTTGCGCATCATCGGTCAGGTCGGAACCACAATCGGGCTGGGGCTGATGTTCGACACGTTGATCGTGCGATCCTTCATGACGCCCACCATTGCGGCGCTGCTCGGGCGTTGGTTCTGGTGGCCGCTGCTGGTTCGCCCGCGGCCGGCCAGCCTGCTGCTTCGCTCGGTGGGCACACGCCCGGCGGTGCGCACCCTGCTGCGCGAGGACGACGACGCGGACGCCCCGACCGCCGAGATCCCGATCCCCAGGTCAACCGTCTAGGTGGTTTTCGCGTTTCTCATTGTCCGGGCGACCCGGCACTCAACGCCCTTCGCGAAGAATGTGGTGAGAAAGGTTGGATGCCAATGATTTTGCCCCGCAGTTTCGGAACTCCCCCGCTGCGAATGGATTTGAATCACGACCGAGTGAACGCCTGCTCCATCCGCCATATCGCCATCCACCTATACCGTCACCACGCCGGTACGCGCCGTGAAATACTCGTACCGTGAGTTCACTGGCGATCGAGGTTGTCGGCCTCACAAAGACATTCGGGCGCAACACGCTCGCGCTCAATGGCGTGGACTTCTCGGTTCCGGCCGGGACGGTGTGTGGGCTGCTCGGCCACAATGGCGCCGGTAAGACCACCACGATCAACATTTTGTCCACGTTGATTCGCCCCAGCTCGGGGCGCGCCAGCGTGGCCGGGCATGACATCGCCCGCCAACCCGCCGAGGTACGGGCCAGCATCGGAATGGCCGGGCAGTTCACCGGCATGGACCCCATGTTGACGGGCCGGGAGAACCTGGTGCTGTTCGGCAGGTTGCGCGGGTTGAACCGGCGGCAGGCGAAGGCTCGCGCCGACGAACTCCTCGAGCAGTTCGACCTCGCCGCCGCCGCCGACCGGCGACTATCGACGTACTCCGGAGGCATGTTTCGCCGCGTCGACCTGGCCAGCGCCCTGGTGGTGCTGCCCAAGGTGTTGTTCCTCGACGAGCCGACCACGGGGCTGGACCCCCGCAGCCGGCGCGACGTGTGGGCCTTGGTGAGTTCGCTGACCGTGGAGGGCATCACCGTACTGTTGACCACGCAGTACCTGGAAGAGGCCGACGTGCTGAGCGACTCGATCGTCGTCATCGACCACGGGCAGGTGATCGCCAGCGGCACCGCCGAGGAGCTCAAGCGCGCAGTGGGTTCCAGCTACTGCCAGGTCACCCCGGCCAATCCCGCCGACCTGCCGCAGGTCGCAGGCGCGCTGACCGGACTTGACGGGGTCGATATCGACGCCGACACGAGTTCGGTGTCGGTGTTCGCTCCGAACGGCGTGGCGACGCTGGTCGAGGTATTTCGCCGGGTCGACGCGCTCGGGCTCGAACTCGCCGACATCTCGCTACGCAAGCCCTCGCTCGACGAAGCGTTCCTGCACCTGACCGAGCGGACCGTCGCCCGGCCATGAGCGCCCTTGCCGCCCTCACCGAACGCTCGCTGATGTCGGCGGCACGCGACGGCGAGATGATCTTCGAAATCATCTCCCCCGCAGCGTATTTAGCGGGGTTCAGTGTGGCGCTGCACGGCCTGATCGACACGGGGCCCGTCAGTTACACACAGTATTTCCTGCCCGCGGTGGTCGCTCAATCGATGATTTTCGTCGGGCTGCTCACCGCCGACCGCGCGGCGCGCGACCACCTGTTTGGATTCGGTGAGCGGATGCAGACCCTGCCCGTCCCTGCGGTGGCGACCGTAACAGCCCGCACGGTGGCCACCTTGATGCGCGGCGTCCTCTCCCTGCTGGTCGCGTTGATCGCCGGCTACGCCTTCGGTTTTCGGATAACCGGCGGATTGGGTTACGCGGCGGCTTTCCTGCTCATCTCCATGCTGCTGTGCCTGGCCATAACTCTGGGCGCTGACGCACTGGGATCGAGCGCGAAGAGTGTCCAGGGGGCCAGCCACTTCTTGTTTGTCCCCCAACTGCTGCTGTTCATGCTGTCCACCGGAATCGCGCCCGAAAAGACCTTTCCCGAGTGGCTGCGTCCATACGTTCGCAACCAACCGATTTCACAATTCGCCGAAACCCTCCGCGGACTCTCCACCGGGCATGTATTGCTCAGCAACCTGGCGGCCACCCTGGCCTGGTGTCTGGGCATGGTACTGGTCTTCGGCGCGATCACGTTGCGCATGCAGAGGCGCGGCTAGTGATGCATCGCCTCGCGCCGCACGGTTCCCTGCTGATCCAAAGTTGGGTGCAGGCAGGGCGACTCCTACTCCGGTGGCGGCGTGACCAAGCGGTGCTCATGGGGTCGCTGCTGCTACCTGTCTTCCTCCTCTTCATCTATAAAATTGTGCTCGGAGAACAGGTGCACAAGATCACCGGTGTCGACAGCGTTTACGGTGTGGTGCCGATGTGTGCGGTGATATCCGCGCTCTTTGGATCCCTCGGCAATTCGGTCGGCATCACCATGGACCGCGAGTCACGTTTGCTGAGCCGGATGTGGATCCTGCCCATACACCGGGCGAGCGCGATCACTGGGTGGGTGATCGCCGAGGTCGTCCGCGCATTCATCGGCACCGTCTTGATCACCGTGCTCGGGGTGGCAATGGGGTTGCGTTTCACCCAGGGCTGGCCTGCGGCCCTACTTTTCCTTCTGATCCCGTCGATTGTGGTGACCGGGTTCACCGCTCTCGTGATGGCGATGGCTATCCGCAACAACGGTCGCACCGCGATGACTTGGCTTTTGGGTGTCACGTTCGCATTAGCATTCGTCAATCCCGGCGCCACCCCCATCAAGCTGTTCCCGGATTGGGCTCAGGCATTGATCCGTTTACAGCCGCTATCTCCGCCCATCGAGACCATGCGGTCCCTCTCCCATGGCGGTCCAATTGCTGTGCCCTTCGTGACAACTTTGATTTGGGCGGTCGTGCTGCTCGTCGTGTTCCTTCCAATTGCGGTGCGCGGATACCGGCTGTCCGCGGAGTCCAGCGCGTGACCGGCCCGGCCACTCCGCTGATCTCGGTGTGCGTGCCGATGTACAACAACAGCGCGACCATCGAACGCTGCCTACGCAGCATCCTCGATCAGGATGATGTCGAGTTCGAGATCGTCATTGTCGATGACCAATCGACCGACGACGGCGCCGAAAAAGCCACGAAATTGCTCCGTACCGGAGACCGCTTGATACGCAATGACTCTCGCCTGGGCCTGAACGGAAACCACAACCGGTGTTTGGAGCTGGCGCGCGGCGACTACATCCAATTCCTGCACGGCGACGACTGGTTGCTCCCAGGAGCCCTGCAGACCCTCGCCGGGCGATTCGCCGATCCTGGCGTCGGATTGTCTTTTGCGCCGCGACGGGTGCAGACCGACGACCTCCCGTGGAGCGAGCGAAGGCGAGCACCGGCCAAGCTACATGTCTACTTTGTGAAGCTTCGCGAACACAACCGCGGGGCGTCGTTGGTCCTGCAGATCGTGGCCCTGTGGGGCGCGAGCGCCAACTTGATCGGCGAACCGAGCTGCGTGATGTTCCGGCGCCGACTGGCACTGGACGCGGGAGGATTGCGGGATGACGTCTATCAGACCGTCGACTTGGATTTCTGGTTGCGCCTCATGCTGCGATCAGCGGTTTGCTTTGTGCCACAGGAGCTCTCGGTGCGGCATCACACTGCCAGCACCGAGTCGGCGAACATCACCAAGGCCCATCGACACTGGCTTGACCAGCTACGCATTCTGACGTGGATGATCGTGGATCCCGCATCCACCAGCATTATTCGGGCCGCTGCAATACCCTGGTGGTTCCTCGTATGGCTGGGACTGCTCTTCAAAGTGGCGGTATTTGGACCTCGGCGATCTTCGCGGCTGAAGGCGTTATTTGCAGCTCCTGTCAGGGAATTCGCACGGGCGGGGGCGTTTCGCGATCGATTACCACATGTTCCGCCGAGGCCGAGTGGTGCCTAGAAGATGCTAGCTGAAGAGTTTAGCGCTGAATCGCTATCATTACGACCTCTCATCTCCGTGTGCATACCGATGTACAACAACAGCACCACTATTGAGCGTTGTATACACAGCATCCTGCAGCAAGATGGTGACTACGAGATCCTCATAGTCGACGATGATTCGTCGGACGACTGCGTCGTCATCGCAGCGGGATTGTTGCGAGAGGGAGATCGACTAGTTCGCAACGATGTTCGTCTCGGCGCAGCGCAAAACCATAACAAATGTATGCAACTTGCTCGCGGCAATTGCATTCAATTTGTACACGGTGATGACTATTTACTTCCCGGGGCCCTAAGAGTTCTTGCTAGATGCTTCAACGATCCGGCTGTCGGACTGGCTTTTGCCCCTCGGCGCGTAGTGACTGACGACGAGTTGTGGTTGGAACGATCCGGAACGCTTCATAACCGTTTTCGGAGGCTCGAACCACACAATGAAGGAACCACGTTGGTAAGGCAGATGACGCTGCAAGGGCTGGGCACCAATTGGATAGGCGAGCCTACTAACGTGATGTTGCGCCGCCAGCTGGCAGTCGGCGCCGGAGGGTTTCGCGATGACATCGTTAATCTCTCCGACTTGGATCTATGGCTGCGCTTGATGCTCAGGTCGACAGCTTGCTTTATCCCACAGGAACTTTCGGTTCGTCACCATACGGCATTTACGCTGCAGTCTTTGAAGACGCGTCCGTGGTGGCTCGATCGCTTGCGAATAATCACGTGGCTAGTCGTAGACCCTGTGGCACCCCGCAGCATCCGAATTACTTCAGCACTATGGTGGCTGCCGGTATGGTTGCTTCGGGCGCTAGAAGTCTTGATGTATGGACCAGATCGCAGGTTCCGGCTTAAGGTCCTGGCGTTGGCGCCGTATCGCGAGTTTGCCCGCGCGCGCAGATTCCGGGCCGAGTTGAAACGAATTGAAGCTTCGCCAAAAGTTGACAAGCGTGACTGATGCGGTCGACTCCCGACGACGCAGTTTCCGGCCGACAATCGCGTCGTGCAAGCCTGCTAGGTGCGGAAGAAGTAATTGAACGACGACGTCCTGTTAAGCGTCGCATCGCGTTGGGAAGCTACGTTGCACCGAGATGAACAGACCTGCGTAGGCTCGCGCTCATGAGCGTCACCCAGCGTCAGTACCTCCTCGAGCGACTCCATCGTCAGGAGATCCTCACCGCTCCCCGACCGCGTCGGGCGGATGTCGCAGCGCTCACTGTCGACGAACCCACGAAGATGGCCGGCACTGTAGCAGTGTGGCGCAACCACGCCATAGAGCCGCTCCAGCCTTTGCTCGGCCCTTTCCTACTCACCGCTGGCCTTGACCTTGAGCTAGTGCTTGGAGGGTACGACGACACGTTAGCTCTCGCTCCTTCCGCCGACGCGGATCTCGACCTCATTTGGTATGACCTTGACCGGCTGGCATTGGGCGATGACGAGGCGCTGGAGTGGTTCGTAACGCGAGTCGCCAAGTGTGCTGCATCTGCTGTTGGGCCTGTGCTCGTAGTCCCCATCTCAGCCCGTCGAGAGCGTATTGACGCCGTGGTCGACCGGCTACAGGCCTTGCCGGGAGTGCATTGCGCCGATCCCTGGGAGATCTGCGACGAAGCCAGCGTTGTGCTCATCGACGAGCGTACCGCCGCGCTCGCGGGCAGCCGTCTTTCCCGAGACGCGCAGGTCCAACTTGCACGTGCGCTTAGCGCACGTTGGTTGCCGGCGGCATTGCTTCCACCCGTCAAAATGGTTGCAGTGGACTTGGATGAGACGTTGCACCAAGGCGTTCTCGGTGAGGACGGTATCGAAGGCGTAACCGTTTCCGACCCGCATGTCAGGTTGCACGCCTATCTCAAGGAGCTCGCGGCAGGAGGCGTGCTGCTCGCCCTTATATCGCGAAACGAGCTAGAGGACGTGGACCGCCTCTTCGCGAAGCGAAAAGACGACTACGCACTGGCTCTCGACGACTTCTTTACCGTCGAGGTCTCCTGGGGTTCAAAGGCCGACGCGGTGCGGGGTGCCGCAGCCGCAGCCCGAATAAGTGAAGACGCCGTGGTTTTCGTAGACGACAATCCGGGCGAGCTGTTGACAGTTGGCCTTCAGTGCGCGGGCGTATCGCTGATCCTTGCGCGACCCGACGCAGACCGTACCGTTGATGCACTGCGCTGGCATCCGGGGCTTTGGCGATGGTCGGAAGACACTGCCGGAGCGATCCGCGCCGGTGACCTCCTGGCGAATACCATTCGGGAGCAACTGCTTCAAGAGAACATGGACTTCGATCGGTATCTGGAAGAGCTAGGGGTCCGAGCCGAGATCGGCATCGATCGCGCCGAGGCGTTGACCCGACTGGCCGAGCTAAGCGCCAAGACAAACCAGTTCAACCTCACGGTCGCTCGGCTTAATGAGATAGACCTGCAACGGATGATGCGAGACGACCGCACGTACGTGCTGTCGGTGGCGCTCTCGGACCGACTGTCAGACAGCGGCATTATCGCTCTGCTTCTGGTCAGGCGGGAACAGGAACGTCTTTGCGTCGACGAGCTCGCGATGAGCTGCCGCGCCATGGGAAGGGGACTCGAATCCATTCTGGTGAGCCAGGCGTTACGTGCACTCCCCTGCTGGAACGAAGTGCGGGAAGTGTGCTTCGTTGTGCGAGAGACGGAACGGAACCTCCCGGCACGTCGTTGGCTTGCAGACATCGCTGCTCTCGGAGATGAGGGCGTTCCTGCAGGCGATGTCGTTGTCGATAGGACGCGGTTCGACGAGATTGCGATGCCTGACGCGGTGGCGGTTTCGGTGCTCGGGTCGAACGCAGGCCCCAGTTAGGCTCTTCAGCATGCCGTCATCAGAAGAGGTTCGCGGCGCCGTTGCCGCGGTTATCGCTCGCGTCCTTCGTATCTCCCCCGACGATGCCGCCAAGGCTCGCCGGGGTGACCAGGAGGACTGGAACTCACTGAAGCACATAGAGATCGTTTTTCAAGTCGAAGAAGAATGCGACGTCCAGTTCGAGGAGGACGAGATCGCCGCGTTGTTCGATGTCGAGTCGATCGCCGCGGCGGTCGACCGAGTCCGTGGCCATTAAGGCCGGTCCGGCGGGATTCGGTTATCGCCTCCGGCCCGTCGAGCGGCACGACGCATCCGACATCTTCCAACTCCGCACCGATCCGGAACTCGGCAGATTCCTGAACCCGACAACTGGAGGGGTTGAGGATCAGGAAAACTGGATCGAGGTACAGCGAGAGCGTGATGGTGATCATTACTTTGCGATTGAAACGCTTCGCAACCGTTGGGAAGGAGTTGTCGGTCTCTACGGAATCCAAAACGAGAGCGGTGAATGGGGACGCTGGATTATCCGTCGCGGATCTCTTGCAGCCGTCGCCTCGTTGCTGTTGATTCTGCGCTTTGGGTTCGACAACCTTGGACTCCGGCAGATCTATTGCCGCACGCTCGCGGAAAACACGATGGGTGTTAGCTTTCAGGACTCCTGCGCTTACACGCACCGGTCCGAGTACATCGATCCGGCAGGGCGGGTTTTCGTCCAGCATTCCCTCGACCTTCCGAGCTGGCCCGCATTTCGCGATGCGCTAGCTCCGGTAGCCGAACGCGTCGCACGCCGCGGTGGACGCTTGTGAACCCGATCGGCCGCTTCCATCACATCGGAGTCGCGACGGAATCGATCGCGCGTGACGAGACCGTTTACACTCAGCTCGGCTACCGTCGCGAGCGAGACGAGTTCGTCGATCCGGGTCAAGGAGTTCGTGGCGTGTTTCTAATTGGCCCTGGCCCCCGCCTCGAGTTGCTCGAACCGTATGCAGGAAGCACTACGCTCGAACCGTGGCTTGAGGCAGGCAGCCGCATGTACCACCTGGCATATGAGGTCGCCGACCTCGACGCATCTCTCGATTCGGCACGAAAAGAGCTGCGCGCATACGTTCTTCGTCCCCCGATGCCGTCCCCAGCGTTTAGCGGGCGCCCTGTGTTGTTCTTGGTGCTCCGCAATCGCTCGGTAATTGAGCTCATCCAGGCCGAGGCTTAACAAGCGGCGGTCGTCTCGAACCTTAGTGATGAACGCAACGCTATGTTCTGATTGGGGAGTCACCATCGAATCCCACAGTGTCAGCCGAGACTTGGAGCAACGACACAAGTGAGAAATATTGGGGCGTGCCACTCACCAAAGGGGGCTTAGTAAGCCTATGGGGAAATTCTGCATCACTCCACCTGATATGGCGCTTTTCAGCGCCGCGAGCCATGACATCAATCCACTCCACATGGACTCGGACTATGCTCGCCGCACACCTTTTGGCGAGCCGGTGGTCTTTGGTATCTTGGCCGCTCTTGCGAGCATGGAGCATACGCCGCCGCGATCTCTGCAGGCTCTCAGCAAAGTGACTTTGTTGTTTTCGAACCCAGTGTTCGTCGGGATAAATTACCACGTTTCCGTCGAATCGACCGACACTCAAGACAACGTCGAAGTGCTTGACGGTCGGCGCCGCATGATCGAATGCGAGTTTACTTATCGCGACTGTGCGGATCCCACCACCGACACTTTGCCGCTAACCCCTGCAATAGCTAGCCGCAGCACGCCTGCGGAATGGGAAGAAGCAACTCTCACGGAGACAAAGACCGTCGTCGGAGACTATATGCCTTCACGGCAGCAGCTTAATCAATTGATCTCGCGGTGGCATCTGGACGACAAGGGCATTAAACCAGCGCAAGTAGGCGCGCTCGCTTGGACTAGCTATGTAGTTGGCATGGAGATTCCTGGCAAACAGGCTGCGTACTCCCGCCTCGAAATGAGCCTGGACGCCGCTCAGCCGACGCCAGCGGATCCTTACTCGTACGTCGTCAAACTCGTGCGCAAGGACCGTCGGTTCAACATGCTGCGGTTGGCAGCACAGTTGCGCTTGAGCGAGACAGTAGTGGCAGATGCCCGCATCGCCGCATTTCTACGGAGTGGTTCGCGTGCCTACTCATTGGAAACCCTGGAGAAGTTGCTGACTCCCTCGCACGCATTACAGGGGAAGATAGCGCTGGTGATCGGGGGCAGTAGAGGTCTCGGCGCCGCGGTCGTTGGCGCACTGGCTTCGCAGGGTTGCACTGTGCTGCTCAACTACTCGCGTTCCCAACGCGAAGCAGAAACTCTCCGCGACAGCCTGATAGAAACGAACGGCGATGTACGTCTACTTGCCGGCGACGCCGCCGACTATGACTGGTGCAGACAGCAAAGCGAAAGCATTGCGCAAGAGTTTGGTGGCCTCGACTTTCTAATCTGCAATGCAAGTCCGGCCATTCGTCCCATGGATTTCACGGCAGATACGCTCGAACGATTCCACAAGTTTGTGGACCAGAGCCTCCGACTCGTGACCGTGCCACTGGCGGCATTTTCGGGACCGCTTAACGTTCGTGACGGTCGGTTGGTAGTGATCTCATCGAGCTACGCCAAAACCGCTCCCGCGGACTTTCCGCATTACGTCGCAGCTAAGTCGGCCATAGAGGGACTTGTGCGAACCATCATCTCGCAAGCGGCAACGTCCCGAAGCGTGCTGGTGCGGCCCCCCAAACTCTTGACCGATCAAACGAACACTCCGTTGGGAAAACAAGGCGCCGTCGTGCCGGAGCAAATCGCAGCGAAGGTCGTGTCCGTATTGCTAGGCCACGCGGTAAGCGGAGAGCTGCAGATTATAGAAAATTTTGAGATCGAGGCGGAGTAGGCGTTCGCGACGGCAAGCGAAGGTCCGCAGGTTATCGAAGCGGCGCTCTCCCCGTCTCGCTGGCATGTAGGCCACCCTGACACGGCCGTACTGCATCGGTTCCGTTGCTGCGCGAGATAGTTGACAATTCGAGGTTGGCGGAAACATAGGACTGCAATGAACAGCCTGGGTCAAGCCCGGCCCGCACGTCACCAGCCACACCGAACCGGTCACCGAGGCATGCGGATGCTACGCAATTAACGGATGCTCCATCTTCCAACGCGCGAGCGGATTGACCCATCCGGGGCCCCCACTATCACTGCACATTGCGGCGACGACGTACCTCGATACTCAGACAGCGAACACCGCCTCGACGACGTAGCTCGATGATCACATTACGTCGCGGCAAGAGGCGAAGGAGCACGGCGTTAGGTGGGGGCATTTGGTCGCGGAAATCCTCGCTGAAATCGTTGAAAGCCGTTCGGAAAGCATGCTCGCTCGCCCGATACGCCTCGTAAACACGATTCAGCGCAGACTCTTCCCATGGCTCGTCCCGCGCGGCCGAATGTGCCATTTCATAGACAGTGGAAACCCAGTCCGTACCAAAAGGCTCTATCACTGGGCCATAGTCACGATTGCGATGGAGATCCCTCGTTAGGAAATCGTCGATCGCACTCTCATCCCGGTGAGCCAGGTCGATTCCAAGCGCTGCGGAAATCCGCTTGACTTCGCGGCGCCAATCCTCGAGAAGATTGGCGTATTCGACAAATACGCGCCGCATGCCACGCGTATTTCTCTCTGCCAGCAGGTTGTACTTGAGCCACATGGCACTCGGAAGTGCATGCGGAAGCTCCGGCGATAGCCTACGACTCGCCGCTACCGAAGCGATGACCTCTTGCGGGCGTCGCAAGGCAACCACGACTGCGATATCAAAGCCGGCCTGTCGCGCCGCAGCAAACCACATCTCCGAAAGCGCCGTTATATAGAGGTCCTTGATTACTACGAGTGGCGCATACGGCAGCGTGGTGAGGAAGTCCTTGATCTGGTCGATGAAGGCGGTCTTCTCTTCGACCCCGATTGCACCGTCCTCCTGCAACCGAAGTGACGGGTCTGCGTCAGTGCTGTAGTGGCCGCGCAGCAGACGGCCGTTGAGATGGTGGCTCTCGCGCGGTTCCCAGTACCCACGCGGATTGTGGGAGTCGGCGATCTCGAGGTCAGCCGGCAGCCTGCCACCGCAGAGCGAGAGGACACGCGTGAGCGCCGACGTTCCCGACCGGGGCATGCCCAGCACAAACAGGGCGACCGGTCGGTCTCTGGTCCTCGTCGGTACGGCTGGGACGCTCACGCAAATGTCCTCACGATTGAGAGTGGACGCGACGCAACGCGCGACACCCGACGTTGGGCAGTTCGAAAAGCGCTTCATGGCACCGAGCGATCGGAATGGCACTATCTAGCGAAAACTCCGCTTTTGTGGCCGAATCGATCTGAACTGTCCTTGGATGAAATGGATGAGGCACTGCGGCTCTGGTCGCGGCAGTGCGTCGACGCTTGCTCATCAAAGCAATATGTTACGCGTGCGTCAGAAACGACGGCAATAGGACACGGCCACGCGCAGGAACTTGATCGCAGCGAGATCCGCTGGCTCAGCGGTTTCACCTCGTCCGTCCTGCAGTAGGCCGGGCGGCGTGGTGAGACTCATCGGATCGGCGCGAAAGTCAACCGCGTCCAAACACTTTCGAGGGCAACGTGGTGAAGCCCTGATGTGCTCGGATAGCACGTCGGCGCATATCGAGTACTACGCGCCTGACGCACCGGACATCTACAGCTGCCCGTCATTTTGGCTTGTGGTCGCCGACGACCGACCCGAGCTGACTGGCCGCAGCAACGCTGGGTCTGGGCTTACCTGATTGACACCGATCGACGTAGCCAGTCGGTCACGTCGCAGGCGTTCTGCGACAAATCGAAGGCTCATGTATGGCCGCGAAAGTTTCGCTCCCTCGCCTGACAGCGCCAGTGGGTCAAACCTATTCAAACGCATGGACGTCAGCTACTAACGACGGCGGATCGTCAACGGCCACCGCCGTGAGAAGACGCGCATGTCTTTGGATGGTGCCATATTACGAGGACCATCACGACCGCGCCGCAAGACATTCGAGCAAATTCTGAGGTCCTATTGCCTAGCCATTGTCAGGACGGGATGAAAACGATCGGCAAGCGTCGACCACGCGCGAGATGTGTTCGTCCTGCAGATGAGGTCCGATGGGCAGGCTCAGGTGGGTTCGCGCTGCCTGTTCTGTGATAGGGAAGGCGCCCTCGCCCAGCCCCAGTGAGGCAAACGCGCCAGACCTATGTGGTGGGATCGGGTAATGCACCAGCGTCTGAATTCCCCTGGTAGCGAGATGATTCTGCAATTCGTCGCGTGAGGCATGGTCAACGACGTACAGATGCCACACATGTTCCCGACCGGGTGCGACCGCGGGCAGACGGAGTCCGGACACGTCCGCGAGTTCGGCGGTGTAGCGCTTTGCGATCGCTTGTCGACGTGAATTCCAACTGTCGAGATGCTGCAGCTTGATGCGCAGCACCGCTGCTTGAATCTCGTCGAGCCGTGAGTTCGCCCCGAGCAGGTCATGAACGTATTTCTTGCTGCTGCCGTAGTTGCCGAGTGCCCGGACACGCGAAGCAACACCTTCGTCGTCGGTAGTTACGGCTCCCCCATCACCAAGAGCCCCAAGGTTTTTCCCAGGATAGAAACTCCATGCCACGGCGTCCCCGTGAGCGCCAATGCGTCGGCCACCGTAGCGCGCCCCATGCGCCTGCGCCGCATCCTCTACCACGGCCAACCCATGTTTCTTTGCCACGTCGAGAAGTTCCGCGAGGTCGGCGGGTTGGCCGAAGAGGTGAACCGGAACCAGTGCACGGGTGCGGGGGGTGATTGCCTCAGCTACCAGAGCGGGATCAAGGTTCCACTGGCCAACGACGGGCTCCACACCCACTGGCCGAGCACCGCTGTGCGCCACCGCGATCCAAGTTGCGATGAAAGTATGTGCGGGCACGATAACTTCGTCGCCTGGGCCGATTCCGAGCGCTTTCAATGCGAGAGTAATAGCGTCCAAACCATTGCCAACTCCCACCGCATGGCGGGCGCCAGTGAATGCAGCAAATTCTCGTTCGAACGCCGCTGTCTCTTCGCCGAGTACGTACCAGCCGCTGCGCACGACCCGCTCGACGGCTTCCCGCACAGGTGCATCGAGCTCCTGTGTCGCCGCGCGAACATCGAGAAACGGCACCACCGCAGGAGAATCAGTCATGGCGACTCCCCGCTTCGATGAGTAGGTCAAGAGACAGTAGCCCGCTCAACTTCCGCCGCCCCCGTCGGCAGGGGCGCGGGCCGCGGCTAAGAAGTCCTCATAGTCACGGATGTAGTCGTGTTCGTCGTACGGTAGCGAGGCGAAAACCAGACATATTGCTCCGGTGCAAAAGCCGGTGATCTCTCGCCAGATCATGCTTGGCAGGTAGAGGCCATAGTACGAACGGTCGAGCGAAACAGTTCGTCGGTTCTCCCCGTCGTCGAGGGTGACGGCGAACGACCCTGAGGCCGCGACGATCAATTGTTGCAACTCCCGGTGCGCGTGCCCACCGCGCTCTGCACCGCCGGGGACGTCGTACAGGTAGTAGACCCGCTTGATTGCGAAAGGGACGTGAACCCCGCCATAGAGCGGAGACAGGTTACCGCTGGGACTTTCGATTTTATCCAGATCCACCAGCCGGCATTCGTCTACGCGACTCATTGCTCGTTCCTGAGTCGCAGAAAGTCGCCATAATCGCGTACATAATCGCCAGGCGTGAATGGGACAGAAGCGAGGACGAGCGCAACCGAATTTGTCGAGAAGTTGATCATTTCCCGCCATATTAGATTGGGAACAAAAAGAGCATGGTAGGACCGGTTCAGTACGTAACGCACCTGATGCGAGCCATCGTCCAATGTGACCTCGAAACTGCCTGATAGTGCAAGGATCAACTCCTGACCTGTCCGGTAAGCATGTCCCCCTCGCATCGAGCCGCCGGGGACATCATAAATCCAGAAAGCTCTTTCTACTTCAAATGGCAAATAGTTGCCCGATTCGATAAATGTGAGGTTTCCGCGTGGATCGTGGATTTTGGGTAGATCGATCAACCTGCAAGCATTGATGCTGATCACGGACGCCCCCGCAGCTTCGGATTTCATCGTAATCCGACAGCAAACGCGAGAGTTGGCGGTGAGCAGGGATACTCGCCGCGCGCCAAGTGTGAACTCATAGGATCGACCGCCGCGCCTGTTGCAGCAGAGCTGGCATTAAACTGCGGAGTTTACCGCCGGCCGAAATTTGCATCAACACCTCCCGCAAATTGCGATACATACTCGTTTCGCAGCAGCGCCAGCTCGTTGCGGAGTAGTGGATGGCAGACGCGCTGGACGATCCAATTACGCTATTTACGTGTAAAAATGAAGGCATGGTTGCTGAAATTACGTAGCCGGCCGAAGCGGCCGCAGTCCTCCTTGTGCACCAGCTCAAACCCAAGCTGAGAGACCTTTGCCTCGAGGTCGACATCGGTGATGCCCCATTGCCAAATGCCCGGGAAGTCACGCCACGACCGGTCCATTTCAGGATGCTTCTCGTTGAGCTTGTCGAAAAGGTTTTTATACTCCTGAATTCGGCGGCTGTGCGGAACATTGCGGAAGTATTCTTTCTCGCCTAAATCCAGCAACCGAACGGTTTCTCCTGAACCCGTCCATTGCTGGTTATAAATCAACAGAGAATTCGTCTGCTTTGCGTACATCTCGAGTATTGCATCCCAGTCAGGGGACACTTGGTGCAGCAATACATCGAACAAGAAAACCGCATCCAGGTTCCCGACTTGGTCGGCCGATGCTTGATCACCAAAGTTACCGCTCACAAGGCGAAGTTGGGGATGCGATTCCGCCCGGGCGCGGACGGTCGGTGTCACGTTCAGGTCGACCAATGCGGCGTCTTTTATCTGATACTTCTCCAACGCATGAAATGTATAGGCACCTTCCACTCTCCAGACAGCTCCCAAATCCGCAAACGATTGGATGCCAAGAGAGGTGAATGCCCGATCTATTAGCTCGATTTTGTCTTTGTTAACCACTCGTCGAGCAAGTTGAAACACGGCGTCCCCTCCAAAATGATCGTTTGTTGGTCGACACGCACAATACGTCTCACTGTCCGATTGGCGCATTGCAGCCAGCCACTCGCTCACCTTACAGGCCAGGTCGCGCAATCTGCGGTCTTTGGTTGTTACCAAGTACTATCCGCACCGCGGGGCACTGGATCGGCACATGCTCGACCTTCTCCATGGTCAACCGCGAACGTGCGGTACATCAAACCGTGCGGCGCAGCCGGGCGGTTGCTCACCCGCGAATGTCGTTAGCATCGCCTACCGGCACGACCGGCGGAAGGATTCGTCGTTCAAATTTGCGCTGCCGAGCTATAGAACTCGCGCGATCGCGCGCCCCGCTCGGCCGTGGGGCGCGAACTGCAGCGCCTCGGCCACGCCGAACTGTATGCAGCTTCGCTCCTTGCCCATATTTGCAAGAACGCGTAGACGCTAACGGGCGGCGGCCGGCGCCCCGTGGGGCACAATACTCACACGACCAGAAGGGTGAGCATGACCTCTAGAGATGACGACACCCATGATCAAGCTGCAACGCTGACCCCTGCCGCTCCACCTTCCATCGAATCGACCGCGATTGCTGGCGATGCCGCCGCTGATCAGCGCCAGAAGACGGGATTTCGCGCGGATATCGAGGGTTTGCGTGCTGTCGCGGTTTTGGCCGTTGTTCTTTTTCATTGCAGTGCACCGGGATTGGGTGGCGGCTTCGTCGGTGTGGATGTTTTCTTCGTTATCTCGGGCTTCCTGATTACTGGGATGCTCTGGCGCGAGGCGAGCACGGCCGGGACCGTCCGGCTGCTCCGGTTCTACGGGGCGCGAGCTCGCCGACTGTTACCGGCATCGGCAGCGGTGGGCGTGGTTACCGCGATTGCCTCTGCTGTGCTGTTATCACCGTTGCAGGCCAAAGACGTTATCGGTGACGGCATCGCCAGCGCCCTTTACGTCGGCAACTATCGATTCGCGCTTCAGGGCGTCGACTACTTTCACATCAGCAAGCTTTCGCTCTCGCCCTTCCAGCACTACTGGTCGCTGGGCGTAGAGGAGCAGTTCTACATCCTTTGGCCGGCCCTGATTATCGGTACGGCGTGGTTCATCCGGCACGCGCGCCAGCGCGCTGGAGTCGCGCACGCCGCGTCGTCGGTAACTCCGTACGTGTTCGTCCTCGCCCTGGTTGGCGTCGTCTCGTTTGCGATGTCCTGGGTGACCACCCAGACGGCGCCTCCGGTGGCGTTCTTTTCGTTGCACACCCGCGCGTGGGAGTTGGCCGTAGGCGGCCTGGTCGCCCTCACGGCCACCCACTGGCGCCGGCTCTCGGCATTGCCAACCGCGATAGCGGGATGGGCAGGCCTGGCGTTGATTTTGGTGGCCAGCAACCAATTGGACGCGACCACACCTTTTCCGGGCACCGCCGCGCTGCTGCCGGTGATCGGCACGGCATTGGTGATTGGTGCCGGCTGTGCCGGACCTCCCCGGGGATGTGGCCGCGTCCTGGCTTTGCGACCGATGCGAGCGATCGGCCGGCTGTCGTACTCGTGGTACCTCTGGCACTGGCCGGTGCTGCTGCTCGCGACACCATTGCTGGGCCGTCCGTTGGGCCCGATAGACGGCCTGGCGGCGGTTCTCGTCTCCTTCGGGCTGGCCGTGCTCACACTGCGGCTCATCGAGAACCCGTTCCGGTACTCCGCGATGGTGCGTCAATCCGCCGCCCGCAGTCTCGCGCTCGGTGGCGTCGCCACCGCGGTGGCGGTTTCGGTAGGCGTGGTGCTGCTGGTAGCCCTGCCCGACCCGGTCGGTCGCGGACCGGCGGCTCCGGCGCTGCGGCTAACTGCGGGGCCTCCGCCGACGGGTCGCAACATCGAGCCATATGACGCGGCCGCTCAGCAGGTCTTTGCGCAGGTGCAGGCCGCCGTTGCGGCATCCGTCGACCTGAAGGCCGTACCGTCAAATCTTGATCCGTCGCTCGTTGGCGCGACACACGAAAGCGCGCCGCCCGGCTTAGAGGACTGCCTGCGCAACCTGTTGAAAGTCGACCAACCTGAGTGCGCGACGGGCGACACTGCGTCGAAGACCACCGTGGCACTGGTCGGCGACTCGAACGCCTACAGCTGGAGCCCGGCGTTCCAGGATGTCGCCGCGCAACGGCATTGGCGGCTGGAAGTCCTGACTAAGGGCGCCTGCCCGATGCTGGATCTGCCGATCAAAGTCTTCGGCCAAAGGGACTACACCGAGTGCGAGCAGTGGCGCGGTCGAATCATCACCCGGCTGCAGAGCGAGCACCCACGACTGGTGGTACTGGGCATGCTGCGTCACGGAGGCACAGGCTCCGCGCCTTATGGGTCGGCCTGGACCGAGAGCTTGACGCGCCTAGTTCAGCAGTTGCGCGGCACTGGCGCGAACGTGTTGGTACTCGGGCCAACCCCGGACCTGCACTCGAATGTGCCGGACTGCCTGTCCGTTCACCTCGACGACGCGACGGCCTGCTCGTCGGCAACGTCGACGGCGGTGAATAAATCCGGTATTGCGGCCGAGCGCACCGCGGCCCAAGCCGCCGCTGGGCAATACGCCGATGTCACCGAGTTGTTCTGCACAGCGGACCGCTGCCCGCCCATCGTGGGCAACACCCTCGTGTACGAGGACGAATTCCATCTGACGCCCGAGTACGCCCGGGTGCTCGCACCGGCAATGGCTGCGCTTGCCGACCGAGCGCTGATCTCCGGCTGACGTGATGCGCTTTTGAGCGGTCGGGAGCAACGCCCAATCCGCCCGCGGGGGCGAAACACCAGACATAATGGCCTCTGCCATCGCCTACCCCACGACCACCGGAAGGATTCGTCGTGAAATTTGCCCTGGCGAGCTATGGAACTCGCGGCGATGTCGAGCCCTGCACAGCCGTGGGCCGCGAACTGCAGCGGCGCGGGCACGAGGTTCGCCTGGCGGTCCCGCCCAACCTGGTCGCGCTGGTCGAGTCGGCCGGGCTCACGGCGGCCGCCTACGGGCCCGACCAGCAGGACGGCTTCTGGGACACCGACTTCCTCGGCAAGTTCTGGAATTTCCCGGAGGTGCGAAGGAGGTGGCGCGAAGCCCAGGACATGCTCGTCCAATCCTGGGCGGACATGAGTGCGGCCCTGGCATCGCTGTCTGAGGGGGCCGACCTGGTGTTCACCGGCCCGGGCTTCCCGGGCGTCGCGGCAGACGTGGCCGAACACCTCGACCTTCCGTTGGCCACGATGCATTACTTCCCCATGCGGCCCAACGGACAGCTCTCCCCCGGCTTACCCGCACCGCTGGTCCGCTCCGCCATGACGGCGCTGGACTGGACCCAATGGCGGGTGACAAAAAAGGCCGAGGACGCGCAGCGCCGCGCCTTCGGGCTTTCAAAGGCCAAGAGCCCCGCACCGCAGCGGATGGCCGCCCGCGGCGCGTTGGAGATCCAGGCGTACGACGAGGCGTGCTTTCCCGGCCTGGCCGCCGAGTGGGCGAAATGGAAAGACCAGCGGCCGTTTGTCGGCACGCTGACCATGGAGTTGACGACGGACGCCGACGCCGAGGTCGCCTCGTGGATCACCGCGGGAACACCCCCGATCTGCTTCGGCTTCGGCAGCACTGCGGTCGAGTCGCCGGCCGACACGATCACGATGATCGGCGAGGCCTGCGCCCAATTGGGCGAGCGGGCGCTGGTGTGCTCGGGCAAAACGGATTTCACCGGTGCCCCGCAGTTCGACCACGTCAAAGTGGTGGGAGTGGTGAATTACGCGGCGGCCTTTCCCGCGTGCCGCGCGGTGGTGCATCACAGCGGCGCGGGCACCACGGCCGCAGGTCTGCGCGCAGGAGTACCCACGCTGAGCTTATGGAGCATGAGCGACCAGAAGATCTGGGCCGGCCAGGTCGACCGGCTACGAGTGGGAACCGCCCGGCCGTTTTCGAGCACCACCCGAGAAACGCTGGTCGCGGACCTGCGCCGGATCCTGGCTCCCGACTACGTCGCCCGCGCCCGCGAATTGTCTTGTCGGATGACCAAACCCGCCGAAAGCACCGATCGAGCCGCAGACCTCTTGGAAAAGTTCGCCCTCGCGAGGCGCATTTGACTGAATCTCCCAGTACCCCGATAACCACTATGACCTTCGATACCCTTGACGCCGCCGGTGCACGACGACTGCAAGGCTGGGACCAACAATGAGATTTGCCCTGGCGAGTTACGGAACTCGCGGCGACATCGAGCCCTCCGCCGCGGTGGGCCGCGAACTGGTGCGCCGAGGGCACGACGTTCTCCTGGCCGTCCCGCCGGATCTGGTTGGTTTCGTCGAATCGACCGGGCTGGCGGCGGTTCCCTACGGGCCCACGGTGCAGGAGTTCCTCGACGAGGAGTTCCTGCGGAACATGTGGGCGGACTTCTTCCGCAACCCCGTCAGGTTGGTGCTCAAAGTCTGGGATCCGATCATCAAGCACTGGCAAGAGGTGGGCACGGCGCTGAAATCGCTGGCAGACGGTGCCGACCTGCTCAGCACCGGCCTGAATTTCGAGCAGACCGCCGCCAACGTGGCTGAGTACTACGACATTCCGTTGGCCTCGTTGCACCACTTCCCCATGCGCGCCAACGGCCACCTGGTGCCCAGCTTGCCGTCGCCGTTGGTCCGCTCGACGATGACGGCGATCGAGTGGTTGTTTTGGCGCTCGACGAAGAAGATCGACAACGCGCAGCGCCGAGAACTGGGACTGCCCAAGGCAACACATCGCAGCCAGCGTCGGATCGCCGAACGCGGGTGGCTGGAAATTCAGGCCTATGACGACGTGTGCTTCCCTGGCCTGGCCGCCGAATGGGCGACCTGGGCCGCCCGCCGCCCGTTCGTCGGCGCCCTGACGATGGAGTTGACGACCGACGCCGACGACGACGTAGCCTCGTGGATCGCCGCGGGAACACCGCCCATTTGCTTCGGATCCGGGAGCATACCGGTCGAATCCCCCACCGCCACCGTCGAAATGATCAGCACGGCCTGCGCGCAGCTCGGCGAGCGGGCGCTGATCTGCTTCGGCGGCACGGACTTCAGCGGCGTGCCGCATTTCGACCACGTCAAGGTCGTCGGTCCGGTGAACTACGCGTCCATCTTTCCCGCCTGCCGTGCCGTCGTCCATCACGGCGGCTCGGGCACCACCGCCGCGAGCCTGCGCGCGGGTGTCCCGACACTAGCCTTGTGGAGTTCGGCCGACCAGCCGTACTGGGCGGCACAAATCAAGCGCCTCAAGGTCGGTTCCGCCCGGCGCTTTTCGGCCACCACCCCGGACTCTCTGGTGGCGGATCTGCGCACCATCCTCGCCCCGGACTACGCGACTAGAGCCCGCGAACTCTCCACCCGCATGACCAAGCCCGCCGAAAGCATCGAAACCACCGCCGACCTGTTGGAAGATGCGGCTCGCCGCAAAACGCTTGCCTAGCAGACGTTTAACGCTTGCCCGCGGGCGTGGAATTCACCCTGCTGGCGACCGCCTTGAGCGAATCGGGCAGTAACCGCAGGGCCACACCGACGGTTTTGGTGGTCAGCGAACCGCCGACGACCTTGCGATCGCCGCGCATCATCGCCTCGAAGCCCTGCCTGGCAACCTCGGCCGGGTCGTCCTTCGGCTTTTGCCCCGCGCGCGTCTCGTCCATACCCGCGCGGTTGAAGAAGTTGGTCTCGATGGTGCCGGGCAGCAGCGAGGTGACAGTGATTCCGGTATCACGCAATTCGTCCTGCAAGGCCCCGGCGAAGGACTGAACGAACGACTTGGAGGCATGATAAACCGCCTCGAACGGACCGGGAGCCATCGACGCCAGCGACGACGTGAAAAGCACCTTCCCAGTGTCGCGTCGGGTCATGTTACGCAGCACGAGTTTGGCCAGATGCACGGTTGACTTCACGTTGAGGTCGATGATCGACATATCGTGCGCCAGGTCGCCCTCGACGAAACCTCCGCCGCCGCCGATGCCGGCGTTCAGCGCCGCCGCGTCGAGCGGACGATCACCTTCTGTGGCCTGCTGATAGAGCTCTTCGACGCCTTCCGGGGTGCGCAGGTCGACCTGTACCGGCCGCACATCGACACCCCACCGGGACAGCGTGGTGGCCGCTGGGTAGATTCCGTCGTTTTCGGCGGCCACTACCAGGTCATATCCGCGCTGAGCAAAGAGCTCCGCTAGCTCGAGACCAATTCCACTGGACGCGCCGGTGATCAATGCTAATGCCATAGCGAAAGGCCTACCCGCGTGAAAAACCGTGAAACCCGATCGCCACGAAACCGACGCTGCGCTCTCGCAGTTTCCCCGGAACGGCCGAGGTCACCCAGCGCGCGAAAACCGTTGAGAAAAGACCGATTTCGTTACCGAATACCGGTCTTTAACGCGCCGGCTTGATGAGCAGGCCCTGCCCCGTGGGCAATGTGCAGATTTTCACACCCAGTTCGCCGGCAACCTCGTCCATGGCGGCGCGCTGTTCGTCGCGTCCACGATTCGCGTAGTCGTCCAGGAGCACGAAGGCACCGGGAGTCAGGCGTGGCCAAAAGAACCGCAGCGCAGCGACTTCGGGTGGAGCGCAGTTCATGTCGATATGCAGGTACGCCACGGTCGGCGCATCGACCTGCTCGAGCGTCTCCGGAACCGCGCCGACGATGATGCGCTGGTTCTTCCATTGCGCGAAATTGGCGCGGACGCTGTCCACACCGTTGACGTACATTCCGTTGCGCAGGTGTCCCGCGCTCGTTTCCAGCGCCCCGGCCTGGCGTTCGTTGTCGGTGACGAACCGCGGGTCGAGACCGGCGAAAGTGTCGAGCAGGTAGAACGTCTTGCCCAGCCGATCCCAATCGAGGTACTCCATGATGGCACTGCTCAAGAACCCGTAACTGACGCCGCACTCGACGAAGTCGCCTTCGAGTTGGCTGGCGCTGGCCGCCGCCCACAGACCCACGTGCACGCGCCATTGCCACTGGTACCAATCCTCGTTGCCGAGGGAGCGGGCACCACGCTGATAGGCGCGCTGGAATTCGGGGTCGTCGAGAAACGCGTGAAAATTGTTGAACGTGATCAACGCATCGTTGGCGTAGACGTCAGGCAGCAACGTGCGCGCCAGCCAGTATTCGGTGCGTACCCACCACATCCTGAGGCGGGTGCCGGTTGTCAGCCCTGTTGCCACGGCGGACACCATAACATCGGCGCGTGCCGCTTCCGGCGCAAACGGGAGCGGCCCACCATCTCCGTGTTTCGCCCATCCTGCATCGAAGGGCAAACCGTCTCGTACACCTAGAGTTTCAGCGTTCTCTCAGGACTTACGCCACAGCACGCCGGTGCCGTCGATCTCGACGATCTCGTCGGTCACCCCATGCTTGGTGCGGTAATCCGTCACCGCCTGCGCGCAGGCCTTGATCGCGTGATAGTCGTCGACGATGCAAAAGCCCCCTGGCGACAACCGAGGGTAGAGCGCGTCGAGCGCCTGAATCGTCGACTCGTAAAGGTCGCCGTCGAGCCGCAACACGGAGATGCGATCGATCGGGGCGTCCTGCAGGGTGTCCTTGAACCAGCCCGGAAGGAAACGCACCTGGTCATCGAGCAGCCCGTAGCGTTCGAAATTGGACTTGACTTCCGTTTCCGGCACACCCAGGATTCGCGCGTGGCGATGCAGCCGGATCCCCTTATCCGCCTTGTAATTGACGGTGTCGGGTGGCGGCACTCCGGCGAACGAATCGCACAACCACACGGTGCGCTTCTCGTCTCCATGGGCTGCCAAGACGGCGCGCATCAAGATGGAGGCGCCGCCGCGCCACACGCCGCACTCGACCAGATCACCGGGGACGTCGTCTTCCAGGACCGTCTCCACGCAGTGCTGCAGACTGGTCAGCCGCTGCATCCCGATCATCGTCAGGGCATCCGCCGGCCAGTCCAGACCCAAGTCGCGCGCGTTTTTGTTGAATGGCCGCTTGCGCACGAGCAGCAGATTGCGCGTACTGAACAGGGGACGTCCCAGGCGGTACAACCCCACCGGCACCAACTCGTCGCTGCCATACCTGGTGAGGTCACGCCGGAGCAGATCGAGGTATGCAAACCGCGTGTCGTGATCGGTCACCGCCAAAGCTGCCCCTTACTCCGCGTGCCAGTAGTACCGGTAGAGAGCCTAGACGTCCGTCGACGCCGTCAATGCGTTTCGCAGTGTATCCGTCACCGACTGCTCAGCGACTTCGCTCTGCGGATACGCCGGGAACACACCGCCCCGAGCGGGCGAATTCTTCCAGCAGATCGACGGCGTGCCCTGCACTCTCGGCGGGTTTGCTCATCCGGGTCGCCAACTCACGGGCGCGGGTGAGGTATTCCGGGGCAAGGATTTTCCGCAGGTCTGCCACGACGGTTTCGGGCGTGCTGGCCGAAAACCGTCGGGATGTACCCACCTTCAACTGCTTGATGTGCGAACCCCACAGGGGCTGATCGCCCGCCGTCCAGAGGATCAGCGAGGGAATCCCCGCGCGCAGACCAGCAGCCGTGGTGCCCGAGCCGCCGTGATGAACGACCGCGCGGCAGGCGGGGAAGACCTTCGTGTAATTGACCACGCCCACGACCTTGACGTGATCCAACTGCGGGACGTCGCTGAAATCACTCCAACCGGAGCAGATCAACGCCCGCTCCCCCAATTCCGCGCAGGCAGCGCCAATCATCTTCACCGTATCGGCCGGCGATTCGGCGACCGGCATGCTGCCGAAACCGAAACAGATCGGAGGCGTGCCCTGGGCGATCCACGCCAACACCTCGTCATCGCACTCGGTGGTCAATTCCATGGTCAACGAGCCCACAAACGGCCGCTGGCCACCCCACTTCGCCCACTCCTTGGCCAACCCGGGGAAACAAACGTCGTCGTAGGCCTGGATTTCCAGAGAGCCGCGCTCGGCGATCCGTCGCGGCGAGGCCACCGAGGCGGTGGGCAGGCCGAGCTCACGGCGCTGCCGATCCTCGGCCTTCTTGTTCATCCGCCAGCACATCCAGTCGTACACGGCCATGCCGGTGCGGACCATGGGTCCGGGCATGCCCGGAACGAGCCGGCCGTTAGGGCGCATCGGAATGTAGTGCAGTGTGGCCATCGGGATGCCGTAGTAGTCGGCGACGTTGATCGCCAGATCCTGGTAAAGCTGCCCGCTGAACAGCAAATCGGCCCCGGCCCCCACCGACATCAGCGCCGAGCTCATTTCCTGCCAGTTTTTCAGTACCGGTTCCCAGGCTTCCCGCATCAACTTGACCGGGCCGCGGACGAAGTTCTTGAAGAAGTCGCGAATGAACTCGTCGCTCCAAAAATCATGCATATCCGGCCCGTACGGGATCGCCGGCAGACCGGCCTCCTCGGCCAGATCGACAAGGTTAGGCGGAACGGCCATGCGTACCGAGTGACCTCTGCGCATCAGTTCACGACCGATGGTGAGGCAAGGCTCGATATCGCCACGCGTTCCATAGCTTGCCACAGCAAATTTCATCGCGACTGTTACCTTAATCAATCTCCGACGGCACGGGCAACTTTGACTGCGGCGTTTCCGCTCGGTAATCTGCCGCCCGGCATTGGCGCTGGGGCTTGGTCGGTGTCATTGGTTGTCGTTGTTCCGCAACGGATTTGGCATCCCGGAGCCACGCGGGATGGCAACGGTGCACCGGGATTGCCGAGTGCGACAAAGCCAACCCCATCGGCCATTCCCCCCGACCGTAGAAGTATGACGACCCTTGGGCAGTGTGGCTAAAGCCCAGGTGTCGTCGCCTGATCCTCCCGTAGTCTGCCAGACGATCGACAGCGTGTCCGCGAAAACGGGAAGTCGGCCCGGACCCATCCCCGTATCGAAGCCGATAACAAATTGAACTATTCCCCCAGCACAACGCCCCTAAACCAGTTTGCTGCGTCAGGTGCGGCTTCGTGAGCTGACGAACTTTTCGACGACATCGGCGGCCTTCACGACGCTGTCCGCCGGCTTGGTCATCCGGGCGGCGATCTCGCGGGCGCGCCGGGCGTAATCCGGGGTGAGGATCCGGCTCAGATCCTCCACCAACGATTTGCGATCGGTCGCCGAAAACCGTCGTGTCGTACCGACTTTCAGCCGCTTGAGCTGAGCTCCCCAAATCGTCTGATTGGCATCCATCGACAGGATCAGCGTGGGAACGCCGGCACGCAGGCTGGCCGCAGTGGTTCCCGATCCGCCGTGGTGAACGACGGCACGGCAGACAGGAAAGATCGTCGCGTAATTCACCGGGCCCACCACCCTGACGTGATCGGCCAGCGGGACCCCGGTGAAGTCGCTCCTGCCGGCGCAGATCAACGCCCGCTCGCCCAGCTGCGTGCAGGCGGAACTGATCATTTCGACGGTGTCGGCCGGAGATTCGACGGGCATGCTGCCGAAGCCGAAGCAGATCGGCGGTGTCCCCGCGTGGATCCAGGACATCACGTCGTCGTCGGCCTCCGTGGTCAACTCCATCGTCAGCGTGCCGACAAAGGGTCGCAGGCCGTCCCATTTCGCCCATTCGTCGGCCAGCCCGGGAAAGCAGGCCTCGTCATAGGCCTGGATTTCCAGCGACCCGCGGTCGGCGATCCGCCGCGGCGACGGCGCCGTCGCCTTGGGCAGCCCGAGTTGCCGGCGCTGAGTGTCCTCGACCTTTTTGTTCAGGCGCCAGCAGTACCAGTCGAACGCCGTCATTGCCGAGCGGGCCAACGGCGGCGGCAGTATCGAAACGACCTGGCCGTTGGGCCGCATGGGGACGTGGTGCAAGGTGGCCAGCGGAAGGTCGTAATACTCCGCGACGTTGGCGGCGGTCTCCTGGTAACTCTGCCCGGCGAACAGCAGGTCGGCGCCGTCCGCCAACGTCATGAGTGTCGTGTTCATCTGCGCCCAGCACTGATCACTGAGATCCCACATCTCGCGCCACATGCCGCGCATCTCCTGGATCTTCCAGAAGCCGCGGAAGAAAGAGGTCCAGAAGTTGCGGTACACATCCAGCCAGGCCTGCGAGTCCAGCCCGTAAGGGACCGCAGTCAGCCCCGCCGCCTCGGTGAAGCTCACCGAGTCCGGTGGGACGGCCATGACCATGTCATGGCCCCTGCGCTGCAGTTCGCGGGCGACCACGACGGAAGGCTCGATGTCGCCGCGCGTCCCGTAGCTGGCCAGCACACATTTCATCGCGAATCCAAGCCCTTCGGTTGCGCCATCACGGTGATGCACCGATCACTTTAAAGACCGACGATCTCCCCAGCACCGGTTTGCGCGACTGCGCAGGCTGCGCGATTGGGGCCCAAGATCGTCACGGCTTGCGCCACAGCACGCCGGTGCCGTCGATTTCCTCGATCTGCGCGGTGACGCCGTGTGCCGTGCGGTAATCGGCCACCGCCTGCCGGCATGCGTCGATGGCGTGGTAGTCGTCGATGATGCAAAAACCGCCCGACGACAGCCGCGGGTAGAGGGCATCGAGCGCCTGGATCGTCGATTCGTAAAGGTCACCGTCGAGCCGCAACACCGAAATGCGATCGATCGGGGCATCCTGCAGGGTGTCCTTGAACCACCCCGGAATGAAACGAACCCGGTCATCGAGCAATCCATACCGCTCGAAATTCGATTTGACCTGCGCTTGCGGCACCGCGAGCACGCCCGCGGCGCGATGCAGTTTGATGCCTTTGTCCGCCTCGTAATGCGCGGTGTCCGGGGGCGGGACCCCTTCGAAGGAATCGCACAGCCACACGGACCGCTTCTCGTCCCCGTAGGCCGACAACACGGCGCGCATCAAAATCGACGCCCCGCCACGCCACACGCCGCACTCGACCAGGTCACCGGGGACGTCTTCCGCCAGAACGGTCTCCACGCAGCGCTGCAGGCTGGCCAACCGCTGCATGCCGATCATCGTCAGAGCGTCGGCCGGCCAATCCAGGCCCAACTTCCGGGCGTGCTCGTTGAACGGACGCTTGCGGACCAACATCAGGTTGCGGGTGCTGAAAAGAGGGCGCCCCAAATGGTTCCAGCCCACCGGCACCAGCTCGTCGCTGCCGTAGCGGGTGAGGTTACGTCGCAGCAGGTCAAGGTAAGCGGATCGGGTATCGAGGAACGGAGATCGCATGTCACGATCGGTCACGGTCAAAGCTGCCCCCTGGTTCAAAGTGAAAGACTGGCGGTGGTGACCCGTCCCTGCCCCTACCGGGGAGTAGCAACCATCATAGGCGTTAATAAGCACTGCTTAGGCGACCGCAGGTCACCGCCAGGCCGGACTTCTCAGCGGCGTCCCGCCTGTTCAACGACGGGACGGACCGCTTCGTTCGATCCGGCGGCGGCCTCGGGCCGCTCGCCGATCCAATCGAGGAGCACGCGCAAACCGTCGTCGAGTGTCCACTTCGGATGCCAGTCGAGCTCGTTGATGGCCGGCTCGATGTCGCAGCTCGCGGCGCGGACGTCGCCGTCGCGGAATTTTCCGACGACGGTCGGTGCGGGCGCGTCACACATGGCGGCGATCGTGTTGGCCAGCTCGTGGATGGTGGTGGCGTGGCCGGACCCGATGTCGAGACAGCGAGGCCGGGTTGCCGGGCGCTCGACCGCCGCAAACAGCGCGTCGACGACGGCGTCGATGTAGACGAAATCGCGCACGATGCGGCCGTCTTCGTAGACCTCCAACGCAAGTCCCTGGCGCGCCAACCGCGCGAACAGGGCGACGATTCCGGTGTACGAGTTGGTCAGCGATTGCCCCGGTCCGTAGACGTTCTGCAAACGCAGCACGCTGAGTTTGGTGTCATGCGCGGACGTCCAGGCGGCCATCAAGTGTTCCTGGGCTAACTTGGTCGCCGCATACACGTTGGTGGGTCGCGGTTCGGTTCGGTCGGCGCGGCTCGGCAACGGCACCGCCTGCTCACCCGCAGGACCCTGCGGATCCCAGAGGCCCGCGACGAGTTGCGCGTGACTGCGGGGTCGCGGGTAGAAGATCTGCGAGCCCAATTGCCACGAGCCCTCGCCGTACACCGCCCTCGATGACGCCAGGACGAGTTGTTCGGGCACGAGTCCCGAGCGGCTCAGCGCGTCGAGGAGCTGGGTGGTTCCGACGACGTTCACCGAGCCGTGTCGCGTCGCCTCGGACAGCGATTGCGCGGTTCCCGTCTCGGCGGCCAGGTGCACGACCTGGGTGGGGCGGAACAGCCGCAGCACCGCGTCGAAGTCGGGTGCATGGGTGACGTCGCCGGTGAACAAGCGCACCGACGGCGGCAGCTCGATCGGCCGATCTCCCCCGTGCACCTGGGGATGCAGCACATCCATCACGGCGACGTCGTATCCGGCTTCCAGGAGACGACGTGCGAGCGCCGACCCGATGAATCCCGCCCCGCCGGTGATGAGCACGGACGCTGACACGAATCGACGCCTCCCTTTTTCCGATGCTGAAGGAATATGCGATCGGCGCATTCGCCGTGATCGCGGTCCGGTCGATCATATCGGGGACTTACCGCAGTATCAGGGGATTCCGCCGAGCAGATCGGCGACGGGGCCGCAGCGCATGCGCGAAAGGCGCTACGCCCAAGTGCCCCTGTGCCGGTGGGCCATTGCGAGAACTTCCATTACCGGCCTGGCGATGGCCGGCCGGAAAAGCCGGAACAGCATGCTGTTCGACAAGCCGTGAAAATCCTCGTACGCCTTACGGAAATCGCGCTCGCTTGCCCGGTAAGCCGCGAAAACGCGGTCCAACGTTGACATGTCGATGGGGTCGTCCTGCGCGGCCTCGCGAAGCGATTCGTAGACCGTCGAAATCCAATCGGCGCCGAAAAGATCGGTCACCGGGCCGCAGTGCCGTTGCCGATGCAATCCGGGGGTGAGGAAGCTGTCGATGGCGTCCTCTTCCTGGGTGTGCAATTCGATCGGCAGTTCCGTGGAGATCCGTTTCATTTCCCGACGCCAGTCGTCGAGGAGGTTCGCGTAGTCGACGAAGACCCGCGGCACGCCGCGTGAATTTCGTTCGGCCAGGATGTTGCACTTCAGCCACAAGGCGCTCGCGAGTGCGGGAGAGACGTGCCAGGACTTCACGATCGACGAAATCACCTCTTGCGGATGACGTACCGCGATCACCGAGGCGACGTCGAACCCCGCGCTGCGCGCCGCCTCGAACCACAGGTCGGACAGTGTCGTGATGCGGGGTTCTTTGATCACCACGAGCGGCGCCGCCGGCAGGGTGGACAGATACTCCGTGACTTTGGCGACGCAGGCCTTGTTTTCTTTGGTGGGTGAATCGTCATCCAGGAAGCGAAGCGAGGGGTCGTACCAATTGGTCCCCAGACGGCGCAGGATCGTTTCGTTGAGCGAGATGGCCGCTCGCGGTTCCCAATACCCGAGCGGATTGTTGGCGTCGGCGCCCAGCATCGCGGCGGGCAGCGTGCCACCGCACAGCGAGAGCACCCGGGTGAGCGCCGAGGTACCTGACCGTTGCGGTCCCAGCACGAAAAGGGCCACCGGGCGGTTTCCGGCGCCGAGGGAGTTGGAGGACGTGGCGGCGTTTTCGACGGGCTTGGTCATGCGGGCCAATCTCATCGCGAATCCAAACCTTTCACTGGTCTTGCACCTGAGC
Source organism: Mycobacterium sp. NTMscope_MAC_269 (assembly GCF_976985695.1). NCBI lineage: Bacteria > Bacillati > Actinomycetota > Actinomycetes > Mycobacteriales > Mycobacteriaceae > Mycobacterium > Mycobacterium sp. NTMscope_MAC_269. Next base: position 1,187,085 of record NZ_OZ335668.1, on the reverse strand, counting down.
GACTTTCGGAGTTTGGTTGATATCCAGGGGTTTCCGATTTGGAGTAGGCGCGTCGATGCGCGCAGCAACTACTCGGAATCGACACCATCGCGCCCACTACGATGTCGGCGAGCTAAATCCCGGCCCGCTCAACAACTTTGGCAAAGAGGAGACGACCTGCCGCACTCCTCATGCAGAGTCAGGCTTGACGTGCGACCGGCAACTTCTGCCCCCCGTGAGAACCATCTAATTATTGCGCCCGCAAAAGACTATAGAAGGCCCAAACGATCCAGGTGCCGTTTTTACGAAACTGTTTTTCTTACTTAACCTTTGGGCGTTCGCGATGAGGATTAGGCCCAGGCGCCCCTGCGCCGGTGCACCATCGCGGCGACCTCGAGGATCCGCTTGACGATAAACGGCCGGAACACCCGGCGGAGCATGCTGTTGGTGCGGGCGTGGAAATCCGTGAAGGCCATCCGGAAATCTCGCTCCCCGGCCTGATACGACTCGAAAACCCGATCCAGGGTCGCTACGTGCAGGGGGTAGTCCTGCGCGGCCCCGCGCAGCGCCTCGTAGACGGCGGAGATCCAGTCCGCACCGAAATGGTCCGCCACCGGGCCGCCGTATCGCTGGCGACGAAGTTCGGGGGTGAGAAATTCCTCGATGGCGCCTTCGTCGGCGGTGTCCAGATCGATTTCCAGCGTGGCGGCGATGCGCTTGATCTCTCGATGCCAGTCGTCGAGGAGGTTGCCGTAGTCGACGAACACGCGCGGGATCCCGCGGGTGTGCCGCTCGGCGAGCAGGTTGTACTTGAGCCACAATGCGCTCGAGAGCTCCGGCGAGGTGTTCACGTACTTCGCCGCCGAGGCGACAACCTCTTGCGGGTGGCGCACCGCAATCGCGGCGGCGACGTCGAAGCCGACCTGGCGCGCCGCCTCGAACCACAGGCTGGTCAGCGCCGTGATCCTCGGCTCCTTGATGACCACCAGCGGCGCCGCAGGCAGCGTGCCCAGATACGCCGCGATCTCCGCGATACAGGACGCCTTCTCCTCGGCGCCGAACGCGCACTCCTCCTGTAGACGCAGCGTCGGGTCGTACCAGTTGCTGTCGTGGCGGCGCAGGATCGTTTCGTTGAGCATGATCGCCGCGCGCGGCTCCCAATAGCCGCGCGGGTTGTTCCCGTCGGCGCCGCACATTCCGGCCGGCAGCGTGCTGCCGCACAGCGACAAGACCCGGGTCAGCGCCGACGTCCCGGACCTCGCCATGCCCAGCACGAACAGCGCAACCGGACGGACGGCGGTTCCGGCACGGGCGGCAGGGTCGGGGAGATTGGCGAGTTGAGTCGTCCGGGGAGCTGTCATCGCGGACCCACACCTTTCCGTTGCGCGTCATGCGCGCGTCATGCGGCCCCCGGGGATCACGGGTCATTATGCATGAGTTTGCAATTTCTGGGGCAAAGTTCAATTACCCGTCGCCGGCAATCCCGTCGCGCACCCATGAGGCCTCTTCAGCAACGTGCATTAGCAGGCCAAAGAGCATCGATCTGCGCGCCTTTTAATATCTCCAGCTAAAGGTGAGATCGAGGTTATGCACCGCGCAATTAGTCGCCCGCGGCGGCGGTGTGCGCGGGCGGTTGCGACTCAGCGGCCGCCACCCCGTCCTCTACACGAACTTTGCGCTTGAAGCGGGATTTGAGCGCAAGCGCCCGCTTTTCCACCAGGAACCAGCTCAGTGCGGCCAGCGGCAGAGTTGCGACGCCGGCGACAACGGTGAACGCGAGGGGATGCAAGAAGCCGAGACCACAGATCACCAACAGCTGCTGCATGGGCCAGGCGTAGATGTACACGCCGTAGGAAAGGTCCGTCCGCAATCTCAGGCGCTGCTGGTGGATCAGCGCTCCAGAAACGACGACAGCATAGGCCAGCGGAATGGCCGCGACTATCCGGTAATTATGAACCAGCAAACCGGCCACCACCACGATGACCGCGCTCGCCGCGACCAGTGACCATCGGGCGGGAATCTTGTCCTGGTACTGATGCAGGAGCGCTCCGGCAGCGAAAACGAGGGCGAACCGCGTGATCATCTGGAAAATATTCTCCAGCGAGCCAATGGGGTACGAAACCACAGCCGCCGCCACCAGGAACACAACGAACACCACCGGAGCCGGCCACCGCCGCTTGAGGAGCCCGGCTACCCCGCACACGGCAATGGCGATGTAGCAGAAGAATTCGAATATGAGGGTCCACAGCACGCCGTCCCACACACCCGGGAAGGGAACATTGCGCGGCGTTCCGTCGATGCCGGCGTAGTACACGTTCAATACGGCGTTGTTCAGCACGTACAAGGCCGGCGAGGGAGACAGCAGCAGCTTGGCGGGCGAACCCCCTTGGATGGCCACGGCGATCGGGGCGATGACGAAAGCCACCACGGCCAGGCAGACCCACAGCCCCGGAAAGATGCGAAGGATCCGGGCGACGAAGTACTCGCGCAGCCGCGGGTTGCGCACCCAGCTCGCCGTGATGAGGAATCCCGAGATGGCGAAGAATCCGTCGACCCACACCTGGGTGAGCAGCTGCTCGATCGGCGGGTAGATCTTGCGGCCGGTGAGCGGCCAGGAGTGCTGCAGGATGACGCCGGACGCCAGCACCAGTCGCCAGGCGTTCAGTGCGTTACTTCGGGTGTCGAAGGCCTGGGCGAGCGTCGGGCTCATCGACCATGGCCGCTTTGGCCCGCGACTGGCAATGGCACTGGCGCCAGAAACTGTCGGATTTGCGCTCATCTGAACGATTCCCGTTGCCCGGCGGGCGGGCACAAATAGCGCGGCTCAGTCATCAGCAAACTCGCAAAGCCGCGATTACCGCTCGGCGTTGTCGGGCAACGCCGCGGGAATGCGCAGGAATGAGCTGAGCAAACATCCGGACAGAGTACATCGCCCGCAAAGAGCTGGACAGCGTCGGTCGAACGCGGTGTGGAATCGGGCGACCGATGTTAAGCGCTCCTGTCAATTACGCGCCCAATTGTGGCGCTCCGTGCAACGCGGACCTCACGCCGCCTGCGCGGGCGCCTTCGGCGTCATCCGGCGACGGCTCCCGGTTCGCAGTACGGCGCCCCGAACTCGGTGACCGGACGGAACCCGCGTTTGCGTGCCTTTTCCGCGGCCCTGCGGATCAGCGCGTAGATCCCGACGAACGCCGCGTGATCGCTCATCACCAGGGGCGTCAGCAGACGATTGTGCACCAACGAGAACGCCACCCCCGAGGCGGGGTCCGCCCATCCGACCGAACCGCCCATCCCGACGTGGCCGAATCCGGGCATCACACCGCCGATCGGCAGGCTGTGATAGCCGAGGTGGAAAGCCAACGGCACGTAGATGTTTCGGTCCGGCCGCAGGCTGCGCTCACCCGTCAGGCTTGCCGTCAGGTCGCGAGAGAGGAATCGGATGCCGTCGACCTCGCCGCCGTTGGCGATGGCGCCGTACATCCGCGCCAGGCCGCGCGCCGTGGCCACCCCGTTGGCCGCCGGGATCTCGGCGTCGAGCAGCGGGGTGTCGCCCTGGACCGCGGCGACCATGCCCGGGAAATAAATCGCCCGGAACCCGCCGGAGAGTTCGTTGGCGACCTTGCGGGAGACGTAGTTGACGACCGAACTGCCCAGCAGGTTCTGCGGCGCGACGATCTCGGCGACCCGCGTCGGGCACCCGGCCGGCGGCCGGCCCAGGTACAGGCCGTCGACGCCCAGCGGTCCGGCGAGCTCCTCGCGAATCAGTGTGCGCATACCTTTGCCGGTCACCGCCCGGCCCAGACCCGACATTAGCCAGCCGAAGGTCAGCGCGTGGTAGGCGGATTTGCCGAGCAGCCGCCCGGGAGCCGCCGCGGCCAGTCGCTCCTCCATCGCAATGTGATCGAGGAGGTCGTCCTTGGTGGCGCCGCGCAGCCCCGAGAGGCCGGCCTGGTGCCGCATCACCTGCCGCACCGTCATGTCGGCCTTGCCGTTGGCGGCGAACTCGGGCCAGTACTCGGCGACGGGGGCGTCGTAGTCGATCAGCCCCCGGTCCGCGAGGCGGTGGATGACCGTCGCGGCCATCCCCTTGGTCGCGGAGAACACCATCGGGGCGGTGTTCTCCGACCACGGCCGCTGGCCGGCTCGGTCGGCAAAACCCGTCCAGACGTCCACGACGGGCTGGCCGTCGACATAGACGGCCAACGCCCCGCCACCGAACCGGCGGGCGGGAAACATGCTGGAAAAGCTACGAACGACGCACCCGAAGTGTGAGTCCGCCGCGCCGGACACACGGTGACCTGCGTCAAGGTCATCGTGGACACGGACCGCGCGGCGATTGACTCGGTTATCCACCGTCACACTTTGAATTTACTTGGATTACACAACCGGCAGGAGCGAAACCCCCGATTATTGACCGAACCGTTAACCCGACGCGGCCGTCAATATTTGCTGGGCCGCCAGGGCCGGGGTTAGCTCCCCCGCCTTGACCTTTCGCTCGACGTCGGCCCGGATTTTGCGCACCGCGGGGTTGGACGCCAGCCGGTCCAGCACGGTGTCGCGCACCATCTGCCAGGTCCAGTCGACCAGCTGGCCGCGGCGGCGCGCCTCGAACTCCCCCGCCTCGCTGAGCACCTGACGGTGACGTTCGACGGTGTCCCACAATTCGTCGAGGCCCGTTCCCTCGGCGGCGCTCATCGTGAGAACGGGTGGCCGCCAAAGGGTTTCGCGCGGATAGATCAACCTGATCGCCCCGGACAGCTCGCGCGCGGCGGTCCGCGCCTCCGGAAGGTGGTTCCCGTCGGCCTTATTCACCACGACGATGTCGGCCAGCTCCAGCACGCCCTTCTTGATGCCCTGCAGCTGGTCGCCACCGCGCGCCAGGGTCAACAACACGAAGGTGTCGACCATGTTGGCCACGGTCACCTCGGACTGCCCGACGCCGACGGTCTCGATCAGGATCACGTCGAAACCGGCGGCCTCCAGCAGCACCGACGTTTCGCGGGTGGCCTTGGCCACCCCGCCCAGGGTTCCCGACGTGGGCGACGGCCGGATGTATGCATCCGGGTGCACGGCCAGGCGCGCCATCCGGGTCTTGTCCCCGAGGATCGAGCCGCCGGTGCGCGTCGACGACGGGTCGACCGCCAACACCGCCACGCGATGGCCCAGCTCGATCAGATGCATGCCGAGGGCCTCGATGGTGGTGGACTTGCCCACCCCGGGAATCCCGGTGATGCCCACCCGGTGCGCGTTGCCCGCGTCCGGCGTCAGCTCCAGCAGCAGCCGCTGCGCCTTCTCCTGATGGTCTTTGCGGGTGGACTCCAGCAAGGTGATGGCGCGCGGCAGCGCCGCGCGGTCACCGTTGCGGACCGCCTCGGCGAGCTGCTTTGGGTTCATCGTTCCGACACCGCGAGACTGTAACTGGCAACGCGTTTCCCGAGTGGGGTCGTCGGTAGTTGCAGTTTCGCGGCCATTAGTCGAGCGTGTAGCCCAGCCGCTCGGCGAGCTTGTGCAGCAAGCCGATTGCGGCGTCGGCGATCACCGTGCCGGGCGGGAAGATGGCGGCGGCCCCCGCCTCGTAGAGCTCGTCGAAGTCGCCGGGCGGGATGACGCCGCCCACCACGATCATGATGTCGGGGCGCCCCACCTCTTTGAGCGCGTCGCGCAGCGCCGGCACCAGCGTCAGGTGACCGGCCGCCAGCGAGGACACCCCGACCACGTGCACGTCGTTGTCGGCGGCCTGGCGGGCCACCTCCTCGGGCGTGGAGAACAGCGACCCGACGTCGACGTCGAAGCCGATGTCGGCGAACGCCGTCGCGATCACCTTCTGGCCCCGGTCGTGGCCGTCCTGGCCCATCTTGGCCACCAGGATCCTGGGGCGGCGGCCGTCGGCCTCGGCGAACTTCTCGACGAGTTCGGTTGCGCTGGCCATGTTTCCGGCCTTTCCAGCTTCGTCGCGGTAGACGCCGGCGATGGTGCGGATCTCCGCCTGGTGACGGCCGTACACCTTCTCCAACGCATCGGAGATCTCGCCGACGGTGGCCTTGTGGCGGGCCGCGTCGATGGCCAGCGCCAGCAGGTTGTTGCCCAGCCCGTCCTCACCCGCACGGCCGTGCGCCGACGCCGCGCGCGACAACTCGGCCAGCGCGGCGTCGACGGCCTGCTGGTCGCGGCTTTCGCGCAGCTCCTTGAGCTTGGCCAGCTGCTCGGCGCGCACCCGGCTGTTCTCGACCTTGAGGACCTCGACCTCCTGGTCCTCTTCGACCTGGTACTTGTTGATGCCGATCACCGGCTGGATCCCGGAGTCGATGCGGGCCTGCGTGCGCGCGGCCGCCTCCTCGATGCGCAGCTTGGGGATCCCGTCGCTGATGGCCTGGGCCATGCCGCCGTGCTCGGCGACCTCGGCGATGTGGGCGCGGGCCTTCTGCGCGAGCTGATGGGTCAGCCATTCCACGTAATACGAGCCCGCCCACGGGTCGATGGGCCGCGTGGTGCCCGACTCCTGCTGCAGCACCAGCTGGGTGTTGCGGGCGATGCGCGCGGAGAAGTCGGTGGGCAAGGCCAACGCCTCGTCCAGGGCGTTGGTGTGCAGCGACTGCGTGTGCCCCTGGGTGGCGGCCATCGCCTCGATGCAGGTGCGGGCGACGTTGTTGAAGGCGTCCTGCGCTGTCAGCGACCAGCCCGAGGTCTGCGAATGTGTGCGCAGCGACAGCGATTTGGCGCTCTTCGGATCGAACTGGGAGACCAGCTCGCTCCACAACAGCCGGCCCGCCCGCAGCTTGGCGACCTCCATGAAGAAGTTCATCCCGATGCCCCAGAAGAACGACAACCGCGGCGCGAACTTGTCGATGTCCAGCTCGGCGTCCAGGCCGGCCTTGATGTAGTCCACCCCGTCGGCAAGGGTGTAGGCCAGCTCCAAATCCGCTGTGGCACCGGCCTCCTGGATGTGGTAGCCGGAGATCGAGATGGAGTTGAACTTCGGCATCTTGGCGCTGGTGTAGGCGAAGATGTCGGAGATGATGCGCATCGACGGCTTGGGCGGATAGATGTAGGTGTTGCGCACCATGAACTCTTTGAGGATGTCGTTCTGGATGGTGCCGGCCAGCTTCTCCGGCGGAACACCCTGCTCCTCGGCGGCCACCACGTACAGCGCCAGGATGGGCAATACGGCGCCGTTCATGGTCATCGAGACCGACACCGTCGACAGGTCGATGCCGTCGAAGAGCTGCCGCATGTCGAGAATGGAATCGATTGCCACACCGGCCATCCCGACGTCACCCTGCACGCGCGGGTGGTCGGAGTCGTAGCCGCGGTGGGTGGCCAGGTCGAAGGCCACCGACAGGCCCTTCTGGCCCGCCGCCAGGTTGCGGCGGTAGAAGGCGTTGGACTCGGCGGCGGTGGAGAACCCGGCGTACTGCCGAATCGTCCACGGCTGGTTGACATACATCGTCGGGTAGGGCCCGCGCACGAACGGCGGCTCGCCGGGGAAACTGTGCAGCGGATAGCCGTCGGCCTCGACGGCGGCGCGGTCGGCGGCGATGTAGACCGGTTTGACGTCGATGTCTTCCGGCGTATGCCACTGCAATTGGTCGGGGGTGTACCAGTGCGCGGCCGCGGCCGCGGCCACGTGTTCTTCGACGGCGGTTTCGGTGGCCGGCGCGATGGTCCGCTCGCTGTGCAGCGGCACGTCGGCGAAGCTGCCGACAGCAGGTGCAGTGGTCGTCATCCTAACTACGCCCCCAGCCTTGTGAGCAGATCCGACAGTGCTTCGACCGCATTGATTTTCGCGGTCAGGAATTGGTCCGGTTGGTGCTCGGACTCGGCCACGGCCTTCTCGGGCCCGGCCAGATAAACCCGGTCGATGCCGGCGCCGCGCGCCGCGTGTACGACGCCGGACGCCTCGTCCTGGTAGCGCTTGTCGGTGCCGCAGATGACCGCCACCGTCGGCGTCCCCGCCTCGGCCACGGCGCCCGCGACGCCCGCGGCGTCGACGGTTCCCGGGTTGATCGCCTCGATGCCCCCGGAGGCCAGCAGGTTCGAGGCGAACGTCGCGCGAATGTTGTTCTCGGCCAAGGGGCCCAACGGCAGCAACAAGGCCTGGGGGCGCGACCCGGTGCGGCCCGCGTAGGCGTCGGAGCGATCGCGCAGGGCTTCGAACTCCGCCGCGTACCGCACCAGCTTGCCGGCGGCCAGCGGCGAATACGACGAGTCGCTTTGCGGCAGCGGCGGTTCGGTGAGGTTGGGGAATTCGTTGACACCCGTGATCGCCGTGCGGCGGTGCGCGATGTCATCGCTGCGGCGGGCCGCGACCTCGCCGATCTGGCCGGCGACGAAGTCGACGGCCTCGGTGAATCCGCCGTGCGCTTCGATGGCCTGGAAATGCTGCCAGGCCTGCTCGGCCAGCCGGGCGGTGAGGTCCTCCACGAACCACGATCCGCCGGCTGGGTCCAGCACGCGGCCCACGTGTGACTCCTCGAGCAGCAGAAGCTGGGTGTTGCGGGCGATGCGGCGCGCGAAACTCGTTGCGATATCCGGGAATCCGCCGTCGATGGCCACGTCGAAGGGATACACCAGCAGGGAGTCGGCGCCACCGACGCCGGCGCCGAAGGCGGCCAGGGTGCAGCGCAGCATGTTCACCCAGGGGTCGCGCTGGGTCATCATCGGCAGCGAGGTCTCCGCGTGGATGACGGCCGCGCCGGAATCCGGCTCGCCGACGACCTCGGCGACCCGCGCCCATAGGTTGCGCGCCGCACGGAACTTGGCGATCGTCATGAACTGGTCGTCATCGGCGGCGAACCGGAAGCTGATCTGCCGCAACGCCTGACCGATCGGCATCCCCGCCTCGGTGAGCACCCGCAAATAACTCACCGCGGCCGCGACGCCGGCGGCCAGCTCCCACGTGGCGTTGGCGCCGAGGTTGTGGAAGGCGGGCCCGTCGACGGTGATCGCGCGCACCCCGGTGTGCTCGGCGGCCCGCTTGGCGACGGCGACCACGTCCTCGATCTTCGGAGCGGCCCGCCCGCTCAGCGCCGCGGTCAGCGGGTCGCCGGCGAGATCGATCGAAACGGTGGCGCGCTGGTCGGGTTCCACCTCGTCGGCCAGGGCCAACGCCACGTCGCTGGCCGCGGCGTACTCGGCGCCGGCTTCGAGGATCAGCAGCGCCATGCTCAGGTAGACACCCTGCAGCGTGTCGGCCAGCTGGTCGGCAGCCACGCCGGACTCCCCGATCCGCAGCACCAGGGCGCTGGCCCCGTTACCGAGCGCGTCGAGCACCGCGGAGTTGACGTCCTTGGCCGCGACGCCCGGCACCGGGGTGGCCGGGAACGCCTCGGCGACCCGCCAGCCGGTCTTGACGTCGCGCAGCGCGTCGCCGCCCCGCACGTAGGGCCACTCGCCGGGCAACGGCGGTTCGGCACGCTCGTCGAGCGCGGTGTAGAGCGCGCGGATCGCAACCCCGTCGTACGTGGGGGTTTCCAGCAGTCGTTCCGGCGCGTCCCCCAACTGCTCGGGGTCCTTCCGGGTGCTCTTGGCCAGCACTCCGGCGACCGCACTGCGCCAACGCCCGCGAACCTGTTCTAGGCCGGCGAGCTCGGGTACATCAATGGACACCGATTGCTCCCTTTTCCCAGCATTTGGGCTACAGCTTTGGGGATACCACTTAGCTATTGAGGCTAATTGATGGGAGCTCTCCGCTAAAAACCGCCAGGTGCCGCGCGCGGACCGGGATCTGGACGAAACGCCAGCCGCGGGCAACGCCCAATTCATCTGCGCCCCGTAACCTTGGATGCCGTGACGGGTTCCGCCACCAGCAAAATCACCGCGACGCTTCGCGATCTCTGCTGCGCCATGGGCGCGGCGGCGCGCAGCGTGTCCCGGTCGCGAATCGTCTGGACAGTGGTGGGCATCACAGCGCTGCTGGTGCTGGCGTCGTGGCTTCCGCTGCCCTCGCCGGTGCAGATGCGCGACTGGGCGCAGTCGCTCGGGCCGTGGTTCCCGCTCGCGTTCTTCGTCGCCCACATCGTCGTGACGGTGGTGCCCATTCCGCGCACCGCGTTCACGCTGGCGGCCGGGCTGCTCTTCGGCCCGCTGCTGGGCGTGGCCATCGCGGTGGTCGCGAGCACCGCGAGCGCGATGATCGCCCTGCTGTTGGTCCGGGCGGCCGGGTGGCGGCTGAATCGCCTGGTGCGCCATCGATCGATCGACACGGTGGAACAACGGCTGCGGCGGCGGGGCTGGCTGGCCATCGTCTCGCTGCGATTGATTCCCGCGGTGCCGTTCTCGGCGCTCAACTACGCCGCCGGTGCCTCGAGCGTGCGGGTGCTGCCGTACGCCTTGGCGACGCTGGCCGGGTTGCTGCCCGGCACCACCGCCGTCGTCGTCCTCGGCGACGCGCTGGCCGGACACCCCAGTTCACTGCTGTACCTGGTGTCGGCGATCACCAGCGCGCTGGGCCTGGCGGGCTTGATCATCGAGATCCGTCACTTCCGTCGGCACCACCGCCGCGCACACGATCGCCTCGACGACGAGGCCTCGCCGGAGCCGGCCACCATCAGCTGATCCACCAACTCTGCTGAGAGCGCCACGCGAGGCGGCAAAGCTCGATCTAATGGGGGGCGTGTACGCGCTGGAGTTCACCAGCTGGGGGGCGCCATACTCACCGGCGCGTACCGTCGCGCTCCCGCTCAGTGCCCTGGTGTTGGCGGTGCTCGCCGTGTTGGGCTTCCTGCCGAGCCGGGCCCAGCGGCGACGCAGGCCCAAGGCCCGCGCGTTCGCCGACGTATGGGCGCAGCGCGCCAAACTGCACACCACGCTGCTCATCGTCGCGGCGGTCTGCAGCACCGCCGCCCTGGTGGCGGCCGTCTGCCTGTCCCCCAAGGCCGCCAGGCCGGCGCAGCAGCCTCCCCCACCGCCACCGCCCACTTTGGCGCCGATCGATCTGCCCGCAGCCAGCGCCATCGGTCCGGGTGCGGGAATCTACGTCGACTATGCCGACGGATCCGGTGGAATGGGTTGCACCGCAGGGTTTTTGGTGCATACGAGCGGCGGTCAGCGCGGGATCCTCACGGCCGGTCATTGCAATCGTCCCGGTCAGCCGAGCAAGGTGACGATGAACCTGGGCGGGGTCCTCCCCTACACCACCCTGGGCACGTTCACCCGGACGATCAGCGAGGGGGTCCACGACGAACAGCACGACGTCGGCCTGATCACGCTGGACGGCGACAATGTTCCGCAGTCCTCGGCGGTCGCCGCGTCGGTGCCGGTCACCGGCGTCGCCACCAATCTTCAAGTCGGACAACAGTTGTGCAAATTCGGCATGGGTTCGGGCACTGACGCCTGCGGACAGATCGTGGAGATCACCGCCAGCAAGGTCGTGTTCCTGGCGAGCGGCCAATGCGGCGATTCGGGCGGCCCGGTGTACCTGTATGAGCGCGACGGCACCGTCAGCGCCGTCGGCATCCTCATCCGCGGCGGCGACCCCTACACCCCCAAAGCCGGGTGCGCGTCCCGCGCCAAATTCTCCGTCGCCGAGTTGGTGCGGCCGTGGCTGGACACGTGGCGCCTGACCGCGATCACGGCGCCGTCGTCCCCGCGCTGACGCGACCGTCCTTCTTCAGGTCAGCTTCAGGCTGACTTCTTACGGTCGCAGCGTGCAGGTAACCGAGAGGAGAGATGGGCCGAGTGCAGATACGACGAATGATCGCTGGATCGCTGCTCGCGGGCGCCCTTGGGATTGGCGCGGCGGGCTTCAGTGCGGCGGTGGCGAATGCGGATCCTCCCCCGCCGCCGCCAGGTCCGGGGCAGCCCTGGGGACCGGGGCCGGGCGGGCCGGGTGGGCCACCGCCACCGCCGGGGGGACCCATTGGGCCACCGCCCCCAGGGGGGCCCGGTGGACCATTCCACCCGCCACCGCCGGGGTTCTGATGCCGGCTGTGCGGTAACTGCGCCAAGCGGTGGCCGTCTCGATCGCACCGATCGGGACGGCCACCGACTCCTTTCGCCGCACCCTGGCTAGACAGCCTTCGGAGCGTGCCGCTACGAATCGCAACTGATGGGTAAGCAGAGTCGGAACCTGGCGCCTCCCTCGTGCGGCAAGCACGCCAGCTCCCCGCCGTGGGCGCGGGCCAGCGCCCGCGCGATCGCCAGGCCCAGCCCGGCGCCGCCGTGGTCGCGAGCGCGCCCGGCGTCCAAACGCACCAGCCGCTCGAAAACGCGATCCCGCTCCTCCTTCGGGATGCCCGGACCGGTATCGGTGATGGTGACCTCCGCGACGTCATCGTCGGCGCGAAGGTCGACCGTGATGGCGCCGCCCGCCGGCGTGTACCGGCGGGCGTTGTCGAGCAGGTTGGACACGATCTGCGACAGGCGGGTCGCGTCAACGTGAAGCGTCAGCGACGGTAATCCGGTGCGGCGCACCGTGATCTGCGGTGCCAGCATGGCGGCTCTGTCGACTTCGCCGTCGAGCACCGCGGCCACGTCGACATCGTCGCGCTCGAGTGCGAGCCCGGCGTCGATGCGGCTGAGGTCCAGCATGTCGGCCACGAGCCGTCCGGCCCGGCGCGCATCCGAGAACAACAGCGTCGCCCGGTGATACTGGCCGTCGTCGTGGTGTTCGGAGGCGCTGTTGGCGAGTTGTTCGGCGGCCACCTGTATGCCGGCGATCGGGGTGCGCAGCTCGTGGGCCGCGTCGACGAGGAATCGCCGGGTCGCCGTCTCCGCGCGCTGTGCGGTGTCGGCGGCGCGCTGGGCCCGGCGCTCGGACGTCTCCAACGCATCCAGCATCCTGTCGAAAGCGCTTGCGGCGCGGCCGAGTTCGGTGTCGGTGCGCTCGGGATGCAAGCGACGTCCTCGGTCTCCGGTAGTGATGGCGGTGGCCAGTGCCGTGAGCCGATCCAGCGGTCGCAGCGCCGCCCGGCTCACCGCGATCAGCAGCAGCGCCGCGATCAGCAGGGTCACCAGGCCGGCGGCGATCAACAGCCAACGCAGTTGGTGGGCGACCTGCGTCGTCTGCGTGGTGTCGGCGACCAGGATCACCCGGGAACCGTCGGGCATCGGGTGCACCACGGCCGTCGCCGTGGCATCCGGCGGAGGGCCCGGGGGTGGCGGTGGAAACGCATAAGGCGGGGGCGGATAGGGCGGGGGTGGATAGGGCGGGGGTGGCGGATAAAACGGTGGCGGCTCGACGGGCCCGGCGGTCAGCTCGGGACTGATCCCGCGGTCTCCATAGGCGGTGCCGTCGGCCGTGACGACGAGCGCGCGAATCCCGCCGCCGTTGAGTTCGGCCGCGATCCGATCGGGTGAGGTGTGCGCCGCGCTCAGCGCGTCGCTACGCGATGTCGCGGCGAGCAGCCTGTCGTGCAGATTGTGGCGGGTGAGGACACCCATCGTGACGTCGATGGTCACCCCGAGCACCATGAGCAGGACGGCCAGCAGCGCCAGCACCACCAGCGTCACGCGCCGTTGCAGCGACGGAGTCGGCGTCGTCGACGCGCCCGTCATGGCCGCTCGGGCTGGAGCCGGTAGCCGATGCCGCGAACGGTGTGCAGGATCCGCGGCCCGTGCGCCTCGAGCTTGCGCCGCAATCCGCTGACATGCACCTGCACCAGGTTGGGGTCGTAGGCGTCGTAGCCCCACACCCCGTTCAAGATCTGGGCGGCGCTGACGATCCGGCCCCGCTGCTCCACGAGAAACGCGAGCACGCGCAGCTCGGTGGCGGTCAGGTCCAGCGGGTGACCGTCGCGCGCCGCGACGCCGGCGCCGAGGTCCAGCGCGACATCGCCCACCTGAACCACCTGTGGCAGCCGGCCGCGCCGGCGCAACACCGCGCCGACCCGCGACACCAGCTCGGCCAGCTCGAACGGCTTGATGACGTAGTCGTCGGCCCCGCCGTCGAGGCCGCGCAGCCGGTCCGGCAGCCCGTCGCGAGCCGTGATCAGGACGATCCCGATGTCACCCCATTCGCGGATGACGTCGATGAGCGCGAACCCGTCGCGGCCGGGCAGCATCACGTCGAGCACCACCAGGTCGGGCCGCATCCCCTCGAGGTCCTCTTCCAGCCCGTCGCCGTCGCAGCGGGCGTCGGTGTGGTAGCCGACATCGGCGAGCGCCTCGCTGACCATCTCCCGGATGGTGTCGGAGTCTTCGACGACCAGCACCCGCGGTGTGCCGACGCTGAAGTGGCCGCCGCGCCCGGCGGCCGGGCGCAGGCAATCCGTCATGCCCACCATTGTCGGCGTCGCTGCTGAAACCAACCTGAAGGACCGGGTCGTTGTCACGCGGAGGTGGGCACAACATCGCTTCCGGGCTGCTGGTTTCTTCAGACCCACTTCAGATCCGGCTCCTACCGTCCGTGTCATGACCACAAACGACGACATCGATACCACTCCGCCGCCCGCCCACCAACCACCCGAGCGACGCCGACACTCCACCGGCGTGGTGATCGGCGCTGGGGTGGCGGGCGCGCTGGTGGGCGCGGTCGGCACCGTCGCGGCCATCGCCTTCGCCTGGATCATCAGCGTCGGGCCGCCCGGCCCGCCGCCGCCCCCCGGGCCCCCGCCGATGCTGTTCCACGGCCCACCGCCGATGGCCGGTCCGGGCGGTTTCGGATTCGCGCCGCCGCCCGGCCCGCCGGGACCGCCGCACGGCGCCTGGCCCGCCCCGCCGCACGAGGAGTTCCCGACGCCGCCCCCGCCGCCATCTCCCGCGGCGCCACGTCCCTAGCCCAACGTCAGCCAGCCTGCCGCCGTCGCGATGCCCGAAATCGTGACGGCGGCAGCCGTCGGGCCAGTACCGTCTCGGTTATTCACCGCCGACGACCGTGGAGACCCCCATGACATCGGAGAACACCGGGACGCGCCGCTTTCCCGCCGGCGTCGCCGTCCTCGCCGGAGTGGCCGGCCTGATCCTGGGCGCGCTGGCCACCTTCGCCGTCACCGGTCTCGTTTGGACGGTGCGCGTCGAGCTGCCCCCGCCGCCGTATCCGCCACCGTTGGCGCAGACGCCGGGGCCCGGGTGTGTGTACTCACCGCCACCATCGCCGTCGCCCGCGCAGGCACCCGCGCCCAGCGTCATGCCGCCCCTGCCGCCGCCCCCGCATCCCTGAGTGCAGGATGGGGAGGGTGTCACGAGATAATTCGTCCCCGCTTCCCGCTAAGGTCGCCGCGCGGCTGCTGCGGTCGCGCCCTCTGATGCGCGCACCGATCTGGATCTACAAAGCCCGTGCGGGCGCGCTGTTCGGTTCGCGCATCCTGTTGCTCGAGCACATCGGCCGCAAGTCCGGGGCGCCGCGCTACGCGGTGCTCGAGGTCATCGAGCATCCGTCGCGCGACGTCTACGTCGTCGCCTCCGGATTTGGCCGAAAAGCCCAGTGGTTCCGCAACATTCAGGCCAACCCTCGCGTGCGGGTCTACGCCGGCAGCCACGGGCCCAGACCCGGCGCAGCGCGTGTCCTCGACCAGCACGAGGCCGACCGCACGATGGCCGACTATCGGACCCGTCATCCCAAAACGTGGGAGCGGATGCGTCCGGTCCTCGAAGACACGCTCGGCGAGCCGATCACCGACACTGACACCCCGCTGCCGCTGGTCGAGTTGAAGCTGGACTAACCCCGGTCCGGACGGCCGGCCGGTTGGCTGCATACGGGAAGTTCGAGCACGACATAAGCTTCCCTTTATGGACAGGCTCGAGGTGCCAAGTGCCGAACTGCGGATGCTATCGGGCAAATGGCATTCGCAGACAGCCCAACTGCGCGTCACCCCACCGCCGAAGTCGGGGCTGTCGTGCCAACCGAGCGCGGCCGCAGTAAACGGCGGACATGCCGCCGTCGAGTTAGCTGCGGCAGGGCTGATCGACCGTATGACCGACGTTGCCACGAGAGTCGCCGCGGCGGATGCGGGTTATTCGGCCAGGGAGGCTATTTCGGCGGAAGCATTTTCAACGGTAGGCAGCCGAGGGGCGAACCGGTAGGCCATGTGCGCCGCTATCGCAGTACCAGACCTGTCTGAGCTCTTAGCCTGGCCGACTGAGCATCTGACGGAAGCAGCCGACCATTGGACACGAACGAGTGGCCAATGGTACGAGGTGTTCACCCAAACGTGGAAAGACAGCGTCAACATCGATTGGCACGGTGCCGGCGCCGATGCACTGCGCACCCGGACACATGTCGACAAACTCAAGGTGAGCAACATGGTCGACCAGTTGCAGGAGGCTGCCAGGAGGGCACGCGCTGGGGCCACTGATGTTTTTGCAGCCCGATCGCGCGTTCGCAATGCGGTCGCCGACGCCCACGAAGCAGGCTTCTTTGTCGACGAAGACCTATCAGTCATCGACGTATCGACCGGCGGCTCGTCGGCCTATCGGGCCATCCGCCAAGTACAGGCCGAAGCTCACGCAGCCGATATCTACCAACGCGCCGCACATTTGATCGGGACCGACGCGCAGGTCGCCAGCAGGATCAGCAACGCGATGGCTGGCATAAACGGCCCGTTACCCAAAAGCCCCTCGACCCCTACGCCACAACCATCTGAGTGCGCCGATCCGACTGAGTTGCTTCACGATTGGAGCGAGCTGATCAACGAAATAAACGAACACAACGAAAGAAGATATGACCCGTACGACCCAGTCGAAGTGGCCGCGTACGAAGAAGAATATCTGAATTTGAACGCGAAGTTACTGAAGCTTTCCAGCGAGCTGCTGGACTGCGGTATACCAACAACAATCACCCCGGCCCCGACGCCCACAGCCCCTCGGTAACGCACTTGAATACCAAACCTCAGTCTTGTGGCTTCGCGCCGAAGTGCGGCTCCTTGATCGCTCTGGGCAGGGCCATTCTGATCATCTGCGCCCTGCTCGTGCCCGCGTGCGGTCACGCGACCACGCCCGCCAAGACAAGCGCTACGGGCACAACTACTCGGAACGCCGAATCGTTGCTCGTCAACCTCGACGACGTACGCCACATCTCAGGCGCCGAAAGCCTGAACTCCGGCCCGGGCTCAACGGTTCAACAACCGCGTCGCTCCCATTCAAACCCACCGGGACCATGCCGGCCCGTCTTCGACCAAGAAGCGATTTTCGACGGCAAGTGGACCCAATTTCGTTCCGTGACGTACAACGGCGATGTCTACAGTGGCGCGGGGCAAGTTCAAGTTCGCGGCGTCGCCGATGTGGTCCAAGCCGTGGGCATTTACCCGGACCCAGAAACGGCGCGTGCCATCTTTGACCAGCTCCTCCCATCACTGACGGCCTGCGCCGCATTGCATGACAAGAACTACGAGTTCACCGTGGGCCGGCCCGATCCCGACACCGTGACCATGAATTCCAAGCTGTGGAAATTGATCTATCGCGTGAAGTCCTCGGTGCTGATAAACGTTGGAGCGCTTGGTCTCCCGCAATCAGAACAAACCGCTCAAACGATCCTTCAGACCATTACTGTTCGCGTGACATAAGGCGTTACCTTTGTCGACGGACTAACCCCGGTCCGGGCCCTTGACCGTCATCGCGGCGAACAGGGCCAAAAACAGCGCGGCGGGAAGACCATTGACGACTTTGTCGCGCACCCGGACGTGGGCGCCGACGGCCAGCACGAAGTACAGCGTCAGCATCGCAGTCGTCAACCTCGCCAGGACGGGGAAACGGGCGACCGACAGCAGGCCGACCGCGGCGGCCGCCTTCACCACGGGCAGCACGGGCCGCACGTTTTCCGGGACGCCGACGTCGTCGAGCGTCTTCCGGATCGGAGCCACCTGCACGCCGCACGCCACCGCGTCGACGGCGTGGAACGCGGCCAGGGCCGCATAGGTCTTCGGTGAAGTCAACGCACTCATGCGGCAATCCTATTGCGTCAGCTCGCCCGGGCCGTCCGCCGGCTGACGGGCGATCGCCTCCGCCTTGGCCACCGCCTGGGCGATCGCGGGGTCGGTCTCGGTGGAGAACCAGTCCGCGACATCGGCGTCGTCGTCGGCGCTGCGCTTGGGTGTGTCCTCGACGGGCGAGGGCTGGAAGCGGAACACCCCGTCCTGGCCCGGGGTGCCCAGCAGTTTGGTGAATCCCTGCAGCGCCGCGTTGAAGTCGCTGGGCACCACCCACACCTTGTTGGCGTCGCCGCGGGCCATCTCCGGAAGCGTCTGCAGGTACTGGTAGGCCAGCATCTCCGGGGTGGGTCGGCCCGCCTTGATCGCGGCGAAGGTCTTCTCGATGGCCTTGGCCTGACCCTGCGCCTGCAGGTAGGCGGCGGCGCGTTCACCCTGGGCGCGCAGCATCCGGGACTGCCGGTCGGCCTCGGCGCCCAGGATCGCCGCCTGCTTGGCGCCTTCGGCGGCCAGGATCTGCGCCTGCTTCTGGCCCTCGGCCTCCTTGATCGCCGCCTCGCGCATACCTTCGGCGGTCAGGATCATCGCCCGCTTCTCGCGGTCGGCCTTCATCTGCTTTTCCATCGACGCCTGGATCGACGGCGGCGGGTCGATGCTGCGCAACTCGACGCGGGCGACTCGCAGACCCCAGCGGTTGGTGGCCTCGTCGAGCACGCCGCGCAGCTGCCCGTTGATCTGGTCACGCGACGTCAGCGTCTGCTCCAGCGTCATGCCGCCGACCACGTTGCGCAGCGTGGTGGTGGTGAGCTGCTCGACGCCGACGATGTAGTTGCTGATCTCGTAGACGGCCGCCTGGGGAACCGTGACCTGGAAGTAGACGACGGTGTCGATGTTGAGCGTCAGGTTGTCCTCGGTGATCACCGGCTGCGGCGGGAACGACACCACCCGCTCCCGCAAATCCACCCGCGCCCGGATCCGGTCGATGAACGGCACCAACAACGTCAGCTGCCCGCTGACCGTGCGGCTGTAGCGGCCCAGCCGTTCGATCACCGCGGCCTCCGCCTGCGGAATCAGCGCCACCGACTTGGCCACCACGACGATGGCGAAAATCACCAGCACCGCCAGCAGCACCAGACCAGCAACCGCACCTTGCATCGGAGTTCCTTTCTTTCGCAGCCGTTCTCACGGCCCTACAGGCCGGCCTTGAAGACCACTGCGGTGGCGCCGTCGATCTGCATCACGGTGACGGGCTCGCCCGGTTCGTAGACGTCGTTCTCGTCGAGCGGACGCGCCGTCCATACCTGGCCGTCGAGCTTCACCTGACCGTTGTCCCGGGCGACGCGCTCGAGCACCAGCGCGGTTTTGCCCTCCAGCGCCTCGATTCCCAAGCGCGGCACGTTCGCCGGCGTCAGCCGTCGCCGCAGCGGCGGACGAACCACCACCAGCAGCAGAATCGAGACGACCAGGAACACCGCGCCGTCCACCCACACCGGCGAATCCAGCAACCAACTGGTGAGCGCCGCGGCCAGCGCGCCCCCGCCGAGCATCACCAAAAACAGATGACCGGTGAGCGCCTCCGCACCGGCCAGCACCAGCGCGAATATTAGCCAAAGCAGCGCGGCGTGCATGCGGCAAGGATACGCGTGATCCGCCTTTGCGGGGCAAAACAACTACACTGCGTCTCGTGTGGTGTCCCAGTGTTTCGCTGTCCCTGTGGGCCAATGCCTGGCTCGCGGGAAAGGCTGCGCCCGACGACGTCCTGGATGCGTTATCTGTCTGGGCGCCAAAGCAATCGGTGACCGCGTATGATGCCGTCGCGGCGGGTCATACCGGGCTGCCGTGGCCCGATGTCAACGACGCCGGGACGGTCACGCTGCTACAGACTCTGCGCGCCGCGGTGGGACGCCCCACGTCGGCGCCGGGGGCGCCTCCCCCGATGCGCGGGACCATCAACATGGTTTTGCCGGTACCCGGCGATGTGCGCGGGCTGGCCCCGGGGACACAGTTCGAGCGGGACGCGCTGGCCGCCGGCGAGGCGATCGTCATCGCCAACCCCCACAACCCCGCTACCGCGGTCGGCCTGGTCCCCGAATTCTCCTACCAGGACGACGACGACACGCCCGACGATTACGAGACGGGCCTGGCGGAACTGTGCGCGCTGACGTGGACGGTGTACTCGCTGCCCGGCGCGCCGATACTCGACCACTACGAGCTCGGCGACGCCGAGTACACCCTGCGGTCCGCGGTGCGCTCGGCCGCCGACGCGCTCGGCGCCATCGGGCTGGGATCGGCCGCGGCCGACATCGACGACCCGCGTGGACTGGTCGAGCAATTGCTGGAATCCGCACGGCAACACCGCATTCCGGATCACGCACCGTCGCGCGCGTTGCGGGTGCTGGAGAACGCGGCACACGTCGACGCCATCATCGCGGTCAGCGCGGGGCTGAGCCGGTCGGACTCACCGGACCGCTTCGCCGCGCCCATCGCAGCCGGCCCCGAACCGCTGGGCACGCAATCGTCGTCGGAGGCGCGTATCGCCGGCGACGCGCTGCGACCGCTGACCGCGGTGGTGCGTTCGGCGCGGATGGCTGCCGTGACCGCGATCCTGCATTCGGCCTGGGCCGACTAGTTCTGAGGGCGGGCCGCGCAGTGTGGCGGCAAGCACGGCGTGCCGTCGACGCTGGCAAGGCACCCGGGTACCGGGTCGGGACCACTGACCCGTTGCGGCGAACGGCCGTAGCGCAATTCGTCGATCAGGTCGACGGCCATCTGCGCAAAACGCGGGTGGGCGTTGGGTGTTGACGCCCGCGCCATTCTGATTCCCACCGTCTCGGCCTGCGACGCCAACTCGTGGTCGAGGTCCCACACCACCTCGATGTGATCGGCCACAAACCCGATCGGGCACACGACGACGGCCGTGGTGCCCGCCTCCGCCAGCGCCGCCAGGTGGTCGGCGACGTCGGGCTCCAGCCACGGAACCTGCGGCGGCCCTGACCGCGACTGCCACGCCAGGTCGTAATCGGCGTATCCGGCGGCGGCCGCCACAAGGCTTGCGGCGTAGGCAACTTGGCGGCTGTACAGCCGCGGACCCAGCCGCTCGTCGGCGACGACCGGGATCGAATGAGCGGTGAACACCAGACGTGCGCCCGGAACGGTTTCAGCCACGTCGGCGATCGCGCCGGCGAACATGTCGACGAAAAGGGGATGGTCGAAGTAGGGCCGCAGCTTGACCAATTCGGGCGCATCGGGCCCGGCGGCCCGGCGGCCCCGCGCGATGTCCTCGACGTATTGGGTGCAGCTGGAATAGCCGCTCCATGCCGAGGTGGTGAACACCGCCGCCCGGCGAATCCCGTTGTCGCGCATGGTCGCGACGGTGTCTTCGACGTAAGGCTCCCAGTTGCGGTTGCCGAAATAGACGGGGACCTCCAGGCCCCGGCCGGCCAGTTCGGTGCGCAGCTGCTCGATCAGCGCCCGGTTGATCCGGTTGATCGGTGACACGCCGCCGAAATGCAGATAGTGCTCGGCGACGTCGTCGAGACGTTCCGGGGGCACGTTGCGCCCCCGGGTCACGTTCTCCAAGAACGGCCGAACCTGCTCGGGGCCCTCCGGCCCACCGAAGGACAGCAGCAGGACGGCGTCGAATTCCATTAGTGCTTACAGCAATTGGGTGCTTGCGCCACCGTCGGCGTAGATGATGGTGCCCGTCGTCGCCGGCAGCCAGTCCGACAGCAGCGCGCACACCGTCTTGGCGACCGGTGTCGGGTCCTTCATGTTCCAGCCGATCGGGGCGCGCTGGTCCCAGCCCTCCTCGAGCAGCTGCATCTGGGCGCCGGCCTCGTCGCCGAGTGCGCCGCCGACGATCGCACTCATGGCCAGGGTCCGGATCGGGCCCGCGGCAACGAGATTGGAGCGGACGCCGAACTTGCCCGCCTCACGCGCCACGAACCGGTTGACTGATTCCAGCGCGCTCTTGGCGACCGTCATCCAGTTGTAAGCCGGCATCGCGCGGCTCGGGTCGAAGTCCATGCCGACGATGGAACCGCCGGGGTTCATGATCGGCAGCGTCGCTTTGGCCAGCGAGGCGTACGAATACGCCGAGATGTGAATGCCTTTGGAGACGTCCTCGTACGGCGCGTCGAAGAACGGGTTGATGCCCATCCCCGTCTGGGGCATGAAGCCGATCGAGTGCACCACGCCGTCGAGCTTGTTGCCCTCACCGATCTCGGCCGTCACGCGCTCGGCGAGCGAGTCCAAATGCTTCTCGTCCTGCACGTCGAGTTCGATCAGCGGCGCCTTCTCCGGCAGCCGGTCGGCGATGCGCTGAATCAGGCGCAACCGGTCAAACCCGGTCAGCACCAACTGCGCCCCGGCTTCCTGGGCAGCCTTGGCGATGTGAAACGCAATCGACGAGTCGGTGATGATCCCGGAGATCAGGATCCGTTTGCCGTCGAGCAGTCCAGCCATGTCCGTCCTTAAAGTCGTTGTGTCGTCGTTGAACTCAGTGGCCCATGCCCATGCCGCCGTCGACCGGGATGACCGCGCCGGCGATGTAGCTCGCGTCCTCGGATGCCAGGAAGCTGACCACCCCGGCGACCTCGGCGGCGGTGCCGACCCGCTTTGCCGGGATGAAATCGAGTGCGCCCGCCTGGATCCGCTCATCCAAGGCGCGGGTCATCTCGGTGTCGATGTAACCGGGGGCCACCACATTCGCGGTCACCCCGGCCTTGGACAGCTCCCGGGAGATCGAGCGGGCCATGCCGATCAGGCCGGCCTTGGCGGCGGCGTAGTTGGACTGGTTGCCGATGCCCCAGCTGCCGGAGACCGAGCCGATGTAGATGATCCGGCCGAACCGCTTCTTCTGCATGCTGCGCGCGGCTCGCTGGGTCACCCGGAACGCCCCAGTGAGGTTGGCGTTGATGACCTGCTCGAACCGCTCCTCTGTCATCCGGATGAGGAAGGCGTCCTTGGAGATGCCGGCGTTGGACACCAGCACCTCGACCGCACCCTGATGCTCCTCGACCTCTTTGAAGGCGCGGTCGACGGCGTCGTTGTCGGTGACGTCGCACTCGACGCCGAAGAGCCCCTCGGGCGCCCCGGATCCGCGGTGCGTGACGGCTACCTTGTGGCCGTCGGCGGCCAGCCGCTGTGCGATCGCCAGACCGATCCCCCGGTTTCCCCCGGTAACCAGGACCGAACGGGATACGAATGCGGGTCTGCCGAAGTCGGCAGCACTTTCGGCGGTGTTCTGGGTGGCCGTGTCAGTCACCCCGTCAACCTATCGCTTCGGCTCACGCTGGCCGAAACCGGCTGACCCCGATTTCTCTTTTATTCACGCCGCGAATGTAACCAGGCTGCGATTTTTGGGCCGAATTTTCGCAGTGCGGTTACGGTCGCGGGGTTTTGTCGGTGTGACTCAGCACACTTTCGGCCATGACGGATCCATTCCTGGGCAGCGAAGCCCTGGCAGTCGGCGCAGTGACGCCCTATGAGCTGCGCAGTCGCTATGTGCGGTTGCACAAGGACGTGTACCTGCCCAGCGACGTCGAGCTGACCGCGGTCGTGCGCGCGAAGGCGTGTTGGCTGAGGTCTCGCCGCCGCGGCGTGCTGGCCGGCCTGTCCGCGTCGGCGCTGTACGGCGCAAGGTGGATCGACCCGGCGTTGCCCGCGTCGATCATCGACTGCAATCGTCGCCCCGATCCCGGAGTGCAGGTTTGGCAAGAACGCATCGAAGCCGACGAGATCGCCAGCATTGACGGGATGCGTGTGACGTCCCCGGCACGGACGGCGCTCGACCTGGCGAGGCGATACCCCAAGCACAGCGCGGTCGCCGCCATCGATGCGCTTGCCCAGGTCGTCGAGCTCAAACCCGCCGACATCGATGTCGTCGCGGAGCGCTATGTGGGGCGTCGCGGCATCAAGACCGCGAGAGCCGTGCTCGAACTGATCGATGCCGGCGCTCAGTCGCCGAAGGAAACCTGGCTACGTCTGCTGTTGATGGATGCCGGCTTCCCGCGGCCGCAGACCCAGATCGCCGTGCGCAACGAATGGGGTTGGGCCGAGGCGTTTTTGGACATGGGGTGGGAGGACATCAAGGTCGCCGTCGAGTATGACGGCGACCATCATCGGTCTCTCCGCTCGCAATTCGCCAAGGACATCGGCCGACTGGAAATGCTCGCGCAGCGCCACGGCTGGATCGTGATTCGGGTGGTCGCCGAGCACCGTCCCGCGGACATCATTCGCCGCGTGGGTGAGGCGCGAGCTTCGCGAGCGTAACCGCACTGCGAAAAAGCCGGCCGAAAATCGCAGCCAGGTTACGCTCGCGCGCACGAGAGGGGCGTTACGAGCGCGGGAAGAGATTAAGTAGGCAAGCGCCGGTTGATGAGCAGCGCGGCCAACGCCGCCAACGCCAACACCAGCGCGCCCAGCCGCACCCAGCCCACGCTCGCATCGCCCTTGATCGTCTCGTAGCCGATCTGCTGCTGCAGCGTCGCGTAGACGGACTTCAGCTCCTGCAAAGACGCTGCGTTGTAGGCGTTCCCGCCCGAGAGCTGGGCCACCTTCTTGAGCGTCTCGTCATCGACCGGCACCGGCTGTCGCTGGTCGTTGATCTCGACGAAGCCGTACGGGGTGCCGAACGAGATCGTCGAGATCGGCACGCCCTGGTCCTTGGCGGTACGCGCGGCGGTGAAAGCGCCCTTCGGGTTGTCCGGATTGGTCGGCATCGTCTCCTTGCCGTCGGAGAACAACACGATGCGCGCCGGCGGCGGCTTGTCGCCGCCGCCGATCACCGCGCCGACCGTGGCGATGGCCTGCAGGGCGGTGAAGATGCCCTCCCCGGTGGCCGTACGGTCGGCGAACTGCAGCTTGTCCAGCGCGTTCTTCGTCGAGTCCCGGTTGGTCGTCGGCGACACCAACACCGTCGCGGTCCCCGCATAGGCGATCAGCCCCAGGTTAATGCCGGGGGTCAGCTCGTCGGCGAACTGCTTGGCGGCTTCCTGGGCGGCCGCCATCCGGTTGGGGGCGACGTCGGTGGCTCGCATCGACTGCGACACGTCGATCACCAGCATCACCACCGCGCGGTTGCGGGGAATGCGGACGTCGTTGGTCGGGCCCGCCATCGCGATGGTGAACAGCACCAGCGACGCGACGAGCAGGATCGCCGGCACATGCCGCCATGTCGAAGGTCGTTTGGGCGCAACACTTTCCAGCAGCTCCATGTTGGCGAACCGCAGCATGCGCCGCTGGCGCGCCAACTGCATCAGGATGTAGAGCGCGGCCAGCCCGAAGACGACGAGCAGGAACAGGAAGAACCACGAATGTTCGAAGCCCGACAGCGACATCGGGCCGAGGAGCGGCAAGCTCATATCCGAGTCACTGCCGCCCCGCCAATGCCCCGCGCCGGCGGGATTCCACGAATCGCACGATGTCGGCGATCCAGTCGCGGTCGGTGCGCAGCGTCAGGATCGGCGCCCCGCAGCTGCGGATGGTGCGCGCCACGTCGGCGCGGTGTGCGGCGGCGGCCTTGGCGAAGTCGTCGCGCAGCTGGGCATCGATGGTGAACTCGCGGGTGACCCCGGTTTCGGCGTCCTGCAGCACCACGTCGCCGATGTCGGGCAGTTCGACGTCGCGGGGGTCGAGCACCTCGATGGCCAGCACTTCGTGCCGTGCCGAGATGGCGCGCAGCGGACGCATCCAGTTGATCGGTCCGAGGAAATCGCTGATGATCACCGCCATGCCGCGCCGGCGTTCGGGGCGGCGCAGGGAGTCGATCGCCGTCGCCAGGTCGCCGCGCACGCCGACCGGCGCGCGCGGCGTGGTCGCGATGGTGCGCAACAGGGTCTGCTCGTGCTGGCGCCCGGAGCGGGCGGGCACCCGGGTGATGTTCGCGCCGGTGGAGACGATCGCGCCGAGCCGGTTGCCACCGCCGCTGTTGAGGAAGGTGATCGCGGCCGCGGCCGCCACGGCCAAGTCCCGCTTCTCGCACACGGTGGTGCCGAAGTCCAGGCTGGCCGACATGTCCACCACCAACCAGGTTTCCAGCTCGCGGTCGGCGATCATCTGCCGAACGTGGGGGTGGGTGGTCCGCGCGGTGACGGCCCAGTCCATGCGGCGGACGTCGTCGCCGGGCTGATACTCGCGTGACTCCCCCGGCTCGGAGCCCGGCCCCGGGATCAGGCCGAGGTGATCGCCGTGCAGCACACCGTCGAGCTTGCGTTTGACGGTGAGCTCGAGGGTGCGCAGCGCCGCCGACAGCTTCGGGTCATCGATCTGCCCGCGCTGCATCGAGGGCGGATGAACCACCGCGGGCCTCTTGGGATCGGTCACCGACCGCTGGCCGCGCCGGCGGGTTGCATCACCGGGGGTACCGAATGCCCTTGCTGCGGAACGGCATTCACCTGAGGCAGGGCAACCGTCTGCAGCACCCGGTTGATGACGATCTCCGGCGAGATCTCGTCGGCGAGCGCGTCGTAAGTGAGCACCAGCCGGTGGCGCAGCACGTCGGGAATGACGTCCACGACGTCTTGCGGGATCACGTAGTCGCGGCCGCGGACCAGCGCCAGCGACCGGGAGGCGGCGATGATGCCCAGCGAGGCGCGCGGCGACGCACCGAACGAGATCCACGTCTTGACGTCGTTCATGCCCAGCTGCTCGGGATGACGGGTGGCGGTCACCACGCGGACCACGTAGTCCACCAGCGCGTGGTGCACGAAGACGTTGGCCGCGATGTCCTGCAGCCGCAACAGGTCGCCGGTGTTGAGGATCTGCTTGGGCTCCGGCGGGCGCACGCCCATCCGGTAGATGATCTCGCGCTCCTCCTCCGGCGACGGGTAGCCGACGTTGATCTTGAACAGGAAGCGGTCGCGCTGCGCTTCGGGCAGCGGGTAGACACCCTCGTGCTCGATCGGGTTCTGGGTTGCCATCACCAGGAACGGGTTGGGCAGCGGGAAGGTCTTGCCGCCGATCGACACGTGGCGTTCCTGCATGACCTCCAGCAGCGCCGACTGCACCTTGGCGGGCGCGCGGTTGATCTCGTCGGCGAGCAGGAAGTTGACCACCACCGGGCCGAGCTCGGTGTCGAACTCTTCCTTGCCCTGCCGGTAGATGCGGGTACCGATGATGTCGGTGGGCACCAGGTCAGGGGTGAACTGGATGCGCGCGAACGTTCCGCCGACCACCCGGGCGAACGTCTCGACGGCCAGCGTCTTGGCGACGCCGGGCACACCCTCGAGCAGGACGTGGCCCTTGGACAACAAGCCGACCAGCATCCGCTCCACCAGCTGGTCCTGGCCGACGATGATGCGTTTGACCTCGAAGATGGCCCGCTCCAGGGTCTGGACCTCGGCGGCCAGACCGTTACCGCCACCCGTCGGCGCTTCGTGAGCCGGCGAACCTGATTGCCCGCCCGGGCCCGAGTAACCACTGGCGCCTGGCGGCGGCCCACCTGCTGCTGTCATCAAGAACCCTCCACGCTCATTCGGACACGACTGCCGGGCAGCGACGTGCCCTCGTCCAACTATTCCAGGCCTGCCGGTCCCCGTCGACGCTCGCCCGGCTGACGGGGGCACCGGCCCCGCGATCAGTACTCGATGATCCGGGTCAAAAACGGCGTCATACCGGGCTTACGAACCGGACTGACCGTGACCTTCCCGGCGCTGCCGGAGGCCTCCAGCATCTGGCCGTTGCCCAGGTACATGGTGACGTGCTGGCCGCCGTTCGGGCCATAGAAGATCAGGTCGCCGCGCCGGGCCTGATCCGGCGGGATGTGGCGCCCGGCGTTGTACTGGTCACCCGAGAACCGCGGGATCAGCACGCCCACCCCGGCGAAGCCGTAGCGCATCAACCCCGAGCAGTCGAAGCCGTTGATGTTGGCGCCGTCGCCGACGCCCTTGCTGGGGCCGTCCAGCGAACCACCGCCCCACGAATAGGGCACGCCCATCTGCGATCCCATGCGCTTGATCACGTACTCGATGGCCTGCCGGCCGTAGACCCGTGGGATCTTGCCGCCGGGGTTGGACGGGGTCGCCGCGCTGGGAGCGGGATCGCCGCCGATGTTGATGCCGAGTCCGCCCAGGAACTGCTTGCCCAGGTTGAACGTGGTCTGCGTGGCCTGGGCGGTGGCCTGCAGCGAGGCGTTGGCGACGGCCAGCGGATCCCCCGGGGCGCCGGCGCTGATCTGGGCCGGCAGGGTGGGGTCCCATCCGCCGGGGTCGGCCGCGGCCACCGGAGCCGTTGCGGCCACAGAAAGCATCAGCCCGGTCACCACGGTGGTGATCCAGGCGAAGTTGTTGAAACGAAACCGGCTGCGGCGCATGGCTCCCCGTTCAGTATTCGATATAGCGGATGACGTAGGGGGTCATGCCGCTGGTGCGCACCGGGGCGACGCGGACCTTCAACCCGATGTCGGGAGCCTCGAGCATTTGTCCGTTACCGAGGTAGATCGTCACGTGCTGGCTGCCGCCCGGGCCGTAGAAGATGACGTCGCCGCGGCGCATCTGCGAGGACGGGATCTTGCGGCCCAGGTTGTACTGCGAGCCCGAATAGTGCGGCAGCTTGATGCCCACCCCGGCGAACGAATACAGGACCAGACCCGAACAGTCGAAGCCGGTGATGCCGGCCCCGGAGTCGATCCCCTTGCTCAGACCGGCCGCGTTGCCGCCACCCCAGGAGTAGGGCACGCCGATCTGCGACATGCCGCGCCGGATCACGTACTCGGACGCCTGCCGCCCGTAGACCCGGGGAATGCGCCCCCCGGCCCCACCCGGCCCCGCGTTGGTGATGCCGGTGTCGTCGGGCTTGAGGATGCCGATCTGTTGCAGGAAGTTGCGGCCGAGACCGGCGGTGACCTGCGTCGAGGTGGCCGAGATGCCCAGCACCTGGTTGATCACCGCGATCGGGTCGCCGGGGATGTTGGCGCTCGGGATCATCGGCAGGGTGGGGTCCCAGGCGCCGTCCCACTGGCGGGCGCCGGCCGACGGGGCCGCCCCGCCGGGCGTTCCCGTCTCCCACCGGTCGCCCGACCCCGAGGACCCGCCGGCCGGCCCTTGCCGGGCGGCGGCCTCACGCTTGGCGGCCTCGAGCTTGGCCTGCGCCTGGTTTCGCTCGGCGGCCAGCCGCATCATGTCCTCGCGCTGCTCGTCGAACTTCTGCCGCGAGTTGGTCAGCGCCGCCACGGCGGCGTCCTGGCTGGACTTGGCGTCGGCGGCGGCCTTATCGGCGTTCTGCTTGGCCAGCCGCGCCGCCGATTCCTTGTTCACCTGCTCGGTGCGGGCCTGCTGCAGTTTGGCCATCACGGTCTGCGAACTGGCGGTCAGGCTCTTGGCGGCCGCTTCGGTGGCGATGATGTCGTCGGGGCTGGTGGCGGTCAGGTAGCTGCTCGACGGGCCGTTCATGTAGGCGGCCGCGGCGAACGTGTCGAAGCGCCGCTGCGCCCCGGCGATCGTCGCGTTGGCGTCCTTGACCGCCTGCTGGCTGGTGTCCAGGTCGTGTTGTGCGGTGGCGACATTGTCGCGGGCGGTCTCCACGTCGACCAGGGCTTTGTTGACGCTCTCCTGCTCGGTCTGAATTTCCGCGCTCAAATTTTGCAGGCGCTGGTTGGCCTTGGCGACGTTCGCGATCAACGCGGCCAGATTGTCGGCGGCGGGGTCGGCTTCCGCCAGCCCCGGGGTGCACACGAGGAGGGCCACGCTCAACACCGATGGCACGACGGGCCGCACCAGCCGTGCGGCCGGCCGCGCGGAAGACCCCCAGCGTGTGCGTCTCATTCGACTCAGGTCTCCTACGGCTCGACGCGACGGGTGGCGCCGGCCACAGCATTCTCGTAAGGCGCCAAAGACAACACCAGCATCATTTGCACCGTACGTCACAGGGATGGGCGTGCAAACGCTCCACCGAAATCGCACTCTCTACGTGCGTTTAATGTGACCGAACGGTGACCTGCCACGTTTGCCGTGGTAGCGGCGCGAGATCCGGCAACAGGGCCGGAAAGAACGAAGACGAGTTGTCAGGACCCGGTATTGGCCTCGACATCCTCAGCGGTCGCCGTGTCGTCCGAGGTTGCTGCGCGCTTGCCGCGCACCTGCAGCAACCGGGTGCCGACGGCCGCGGCAAAGACCCCGATCAGCAGGAAGATCGTCAGGCCGGTCCAGGGAAACTCGGGCGTGTCGAGCTCGTGCAGGAAGTGCTGCGCCGAGACCACCGGGTTGCCCGTCTTGGCGATGTCCTCGCCGGCCTCGAGGGTGACGCGCGGAAACTTCGTGCTGTAGCTGCCGACGTAACTCTGGCTCAGCGTCAAAACGGTCGCGTCGTGATAGTCGGCGCCGACCACCGTCGAGATGTCGCGCAGCGGGGTGTCGTTCGGGGGGTTGTGGTCGAGCAGGACGATCTTGAGGTTGATGCCCTCGGCGTGCGCCTGGTTGACCACCTCGAGCAGCCCGGGCATGGCCGCCGGTGGCGCGCTGACGCCGGTGGCGGCGACCTGGGCCTTGATCATCGTCATGTCGACGTCCACCGGAATGTAGGCGGGGAGGACCGGAACCGTTTGCGGCAGCGGTCCGACGAAAGAATCTTGCCCGGTCATTTCGCGGTCCCTCCTGCTGTGCGGTCACGCTTGCGTGACGCTCGGCCACGGCGGTCACTCTAGCGTGACGGTCGGCGCAGATTGGGGATCGCGCGGAGGTTTAAACCGGTGGCCACCGCGATAAGACTGCAAGCACGGCTGCCGTCGTAATGCAGGACAAGCGTACTGTTAGGGTGGCAGCGCACGCCGACACGGCCCGTCGGCGGGAGAACTAAATCCTTGGGAGTTGAAGTGACTGATTCTGTGAACTCGTTCGGAGCCCGCAACACCCTCGAGGTCGGCGACAAGAGTTACCAGATCTATCGCCTCGACGCCGTCCCCAATACGGAGAAGCTGCCCTACAGCCTCAAAGTGCTCGCCGAGAACCTGCTGCGCAACGAGGACGGCAGCAACATCACCAAAGAGCACATCGAGGCCATCGCGAACTGGGATCCCAAGGCGGAGCCCAGCATTGAGATCCAGTACACCCCGGCCCGCGTCGTGATGCAGGACTTCACCGGCGTGCCGTGCATCGTCGACCTGGCCACCATGCGTGAGGCGATCGGCGAACTCGGCGGCAACCCGGAGAAGGTCAACCCGCTCGCACCGGCCGACCTGGTGATCGACCACTCGGTGATCGCCGACCTGTTCGGCACCGCCGACTCGTTCGAGCGCAACGTCGAGATCGAGTACCAGCGCAACGGGGAGCGCTACCAGTTCCTGCGCTGGGGGCAGGGCGCATTCCAGGACTTCAAGGTGGTGCCCCCGGGCACCGGCATCGTGCACCAGGTCAATATCGAATATTTGGCCAGCGTCGTGATGGACCGCGACGGCGTGGCATACCCCGACACCTGTGTGGGCACCGACTCGCACACCACGATGGTCAACGGCCTCGGCGTGCTCGGCTGGGGCGTGGGCGGCATCGAGGCCGAGGCCGCGATGCTCGGCCAGCCGGTGTCGATGCTGATCCCACGCGTGGTCGGCTTCAAGCTCACCGGCGAGATCCAGGCCGGCGTGACGGCGACCGACGTCGTGCTGACCGTGACCGAGATGCTGCGCAAGCACGGAGTCGTCGGCAAGTTCGTCGAGTTCTACGGCGAGGGCGTGGCCGAGGTGCCGCTGGCCAACCGCGCCACCCTGGGCAATATGAGCCCCGAATTCGGTTCCACCGCAGCCATTTTCCCGGTCGACGAGGAGACCATCTCCTACCTGCGCTTCACCGGCCGCAAGGAAGAGCAGCTGGCGCTGGTCGAGGCCTACGCCAAGGAACAGGGCATGTGGCACGACCCGAAGCACGAGCCCGAGTTCTCGGAATACATCGAACTCGACCTCTCCGAGGTGGTGCCGTCGATCGCCGGGCCAAAGCGTCCGCAGGACCGAATTGTGTTGTCGGAGGCCAAGTCCACGTTCCGCGAGCAGATCCCCAACTATGTCGGCGACCAGGACGGCCAGCAGGGCTACTCGAAGCTGGACGAGGCGGTCGAGGAGACCTTTCCGGCCAGCGATCCCGGCGCGGTGTCGAACGGACATGCCGACGACGTCCCCGAGGTGCACTCGGCGGCCGCGCATGCCAAGGGCCGCCCGAGCAACCCGGTGACGGTGAAGTCCGACGAGTTCGGCGAGTTCGTGCTCGACCACGGCGCGGTCGTCATCGCCGCGGTCACGTCGTGCACCAACACCTCCAACCCCGAGGTGATGCTGGGTGCCGCGCTGCTGGCGCGCAACGCCGTCGAAAAGGGGCTGGCGTCCAAGCCGTGGGTGAAGACCACCATGGCGCCCGGCTCCCAGGTGGTCAACGACTACTACGACAAGGCCGGCCTGTGGCCGTATTTGGAGAAGCTCGGCTTCTATCTCGTCGGCTACGGCTGCACCACCTGCATCGGTAACTCCGGTCCGCTGCCCGACGAAATCTCGAAAGCCATCAACGACAACGACCTTTCGGTGACCGCGGTGCTCTCGGGTAACCGCAACTTCGAGGGCCGCATCAACCCGGACGTCAAGATGAACTACCTGGCGTCACCGCCGCTGGTGGTGGCCTACGCGCTGGCCGGCACCATGGACTTCGACTTCGACGAACAGCCGCTGGGCCAGGACAAGGAAGGCAATGACGTCTTCCTGAAGGACATCTGGCCGTCGCAGCAGGACGTCTCCGACACCATCGCCTCGGCGATCAACCAGGAGATGTTCACCAAGAACTACGCCGACGTGTTCAAGGGTGACGAGCGGTGGCGCAACCTGCCCACGCCGAGCGGCAACACCTTTGAGTGGAACTCCGATTCGACGTACGTGCGCAAGCCTCCCTACTTCGAGGGCATGCCCGCCGAGCCCGAGCCGGTCGCCGACATCACCGGCGCGCGGGTGTTGGCGCTGCTGGGCGATTCGGTGACCACCGACCACATCTCCCCCGCCAGCAGCATCAAACCGGGCACCCCGGCGGCGCAGTACCTCGAGGACCACGGCGTGGAGCGCAAGGACTTCAACTCCTTCGGCTCGCGACGCGGCAACCACGAGGTGATGATCCGTGGCACGTTCGCCAACATCAGGCTTCGTAACCTGCTGCTCGACGACGTGTCCGGCGGCTACACCCGGGACTTCACCCAGGATGACGCGCCGCAGGCGTTCATCTACGACGCGGCGCAAAACTATGCGGAGCAAGACATTCCGCTGGTGGTACTGGGCGGCAAGGAGTACGGGTCGGGCTCGTCGCGTGACTGGGCGGCCAAGGGGACCCGGCTGCTCGGTGTGCGCGCGGTGATCGCCGAGTCGTTCGAGCGGATTCACCGGTCCAACCTGATCGGCATGGGCGTGATCCCGCTGCAGTTCCCGGACGGCAAGTCGGCCAAGGATCTGGGCCTCGACGGCACCGAGGTGTTCGACATCACCGGTATCGAGGCGCTCAACGACGGCAAGACGCCGAAGACGGTGAAGGTCAAGGCGAGTAAGGAATCCGGCGGGGACGCCGGAAAAGCAGTGGAGTTCGACGCGGTGGTGCGCATCGACACCCCCGGCGAGGCCGACTACTACCGCAACGGCGGCATCCTGCAGTACGTGCTGCGCAACATGCTGAAGTCGGACTAAGCGCGAGCCGGCCCCGCCACTCGTGCCCAAGGTCAGCGAGGACCATCTGGCGGCGCGCCGCCGCCAGATCCTCGACGGCGCCCGCCGCTGTTTTGCCGAATTCGGCTATGACAAGGCGACCGTGCGCCGGCTGGAGAAGGCGATCGGGATGTCGCGGGGCGCGATCTTCCACCATTTCCGGGACAAGGACGCGCTGTTTTTCGCCCTCGCCCACGAGGACGCCGAGCGGATGGCCGATGTGGCCTCCCGCGCCGGACTGATCCAGGTGATGCGGGACATGCTGGCCGCACCCGACCAGTTCGACTGGCTGGCCACCAGATTGGAGATCGCCCGCAAGCTGCGCAACGATCCCGCGTTCAGCCGCGGCTGGGCGGAGCGTTCAGCCGAGCTGGCGGCGGCGACCACCGACCGGTTGCGCAGGCAGACGGAGGCACACCGGGTGCGCGACGACGTGCCCGGCGATGTGCTGCGGTGCTATCTGGAGTTGGTGCTCGACGGCCTGGTGGCCCGGTTGGCGTCCGGCGAGGATCCGCAACGCCTGGCCTCGGTGCTCGACCTGGTGGAAAATTCGGTGCGGCGCAGTGATTTTGGAGGTTCTCGACGCGAGCGTAGCGACACTGCGAGCAAGGGGACGTGATTTCGCAGTGCCGCTACGCTCGCGCGGCCTTAGCGGTCCGGTTGGGGCCGCCGCGGCTGCGCATCGTGGTACCCGACTCCCGCAGCAGGCTGTGGATCGACCCGTACGACCTGCCGGTCGTGGCAACCAGACTGCGGATGCTGGCCCCGCCTTCGTAGGCGTGGCGTAGCTCGTCCAACAACTGGTCGCGCGCCTTGGCCGACCTGTGCACTGTTCTTCTCATGGCTCCTCCGACGCCGGGACACGACCGCAAGCACCTAGAGTAAGAAGCCGTTGTCGGCCGCGGGCCGCTTTCGCCAAATCGCCTGCGGCCGCGGATCGCAAAATCAGGCGAGCTCGATGAGATCCCGGTATTCCTCGGACCAGTAGTCCTCGGTGCCGTCGGGCAGCAGCACCACCCGTTGCGGGTCGAGGGCCTCGGCGGCGCCGGGGTCGTGCGTCACCAGCACCACCGCCCCGTGGTAACTGCGCAGCGCGTCGAGCACCTGTTCGCGCGATGCCGGGTCGAGGTTGTTGGTCGGTTCGTCGAGCAACAGGACGTTGGCGGTCGAGGCCACCAGACCGGCCAGCGCGAGCCGCGTTTTCTCACCGCCGGACAGGGTCCCCGCCAGTTGGTCGAGCTGCGGACCGCTGAACATGAACGCGCCCAACAGGCCGCGCAGGTCCTGCTCGCCCGAATCCGGTGCGGCGTGGCGGATGTTCTCCCAGACGCTCGCGTCGTTGTCGAGGGTGTCATGCTCCTGCGCGAAGTAGCCGATCCGTAGGCCGTGCCCGGGCTCGAGCCCCCCGGTGTCAGGGGCTTCGGTGCCCGCCAGCAGTCTCAGCAGTGTGGTCTTGCCGGCGCCGTTGAGCCCCAGCACCACCACCCGCGAGCCCCGGTCGATCGCGAGATCGACACCGGTGAACACCTCCAGCGACCCGTACGACTTGCTCAACCCCTTGGCCACCAGCGGGGTGCGCCCGCACGCGGCTGGCGTCGGGAACTTGATGCGGGCCACCTTGTCGGCGACGCGCTCCTCGTCGAGCGCCGCCATCATCCGGTCGGCACGACGCAACATGTTCTGGGCGGCAACGGCTTTGGTGGCCTTGGCGCCGAGCTTCGCGGCCTGGCTCCGCAGCGCGGCGGCCTTGCGTTCGGCGTTCGTGCGCTCCCGGCGGCGACGCTGCTCGTCGGTCGCGCGGGCATCGAGATACTTCTGCCACCCCATGTTGTAGACGTCGGCCTCGCCGCGCACGGCGTCCAAAAACCACACCCGGTTGACGACGTCGGCGAGCAATTCGACGTTGTGGCTGATGATCACCAGCCCTCCGGTGTGGGCGCGCAGGAAATCGCGCAACCAGCCGATGGAGTCCGCGTCCAGGTGGTTGGTGGGCTCATCGAGGAGCAGCGTGGTCTCCGAGCCCGACGTCCCGGCGCCGCCCTCGGAGGCGGCGAACAGGATGCGTGCCAATTCCACCCGCCGGCGCTGCCCGCCGGACAGAGTGCGCAGCTGCTGCGTCAGCACCCGTTCCGGCAGACCGAGACTGGCGCAGATGCGGCTGGCTTCGCTCTCCGCGCCGTAGCCGCCCAGGGCCACGAAACGCTCCTCGAGCTGCCCGTACCGACGAATCGCACGGTCGCGGGCGTCGTCGTCGGCGACCTCGGCCATCAACGCCTGCTGCTTTTCCAGGTCGGTGAGCAAGACATCCAGCCCGCGGGCCGACAGGACCCGGTCGCGGGCCAGCACATCGAGATCACCCTCTTTGGGATCCTGTGGCAGATAACCGATTTCGCCGGTGCGGGTGATCGCCCCGGCATACGGCTCGGTCTCCCCCGCCAGGATGCGCAGCGTGGTGGTCTTGCCCGCGCCGTTGCGGCCGACCAGGCCGATGCGGTCACCGGGCTGGACCCGCAGGTCGGGGCCGTCGGGTGAGAGCAGGATGCGCGCACCAGCGCGGACCTCCAGGTCCGTGGCCGTGATCACGATCGCTCTCCTGAGTTGAAAAGACGCCTATTTGTCGTCGGTGAATACCGCTGGTCGTCGTTCTGCGCGCGCGGCAACCGCTTCTTCGAAGTTGGCGGTGAGCAGGCGGACGAAAAGCTGTCCCAAGCCTTCGGCTTGCATGTGCCCTTCCAGGCTACCGGCGTCCAGTCCACTCCACAGCGTGCGCTTGGTCAACTCGACGCCTGGCCGCGAGAACGCCGCGATCCGCGCGGCGATGGCGTAGCAGGTGTCCAGCAGCTGCTTCTCGGGCACCTGGCAGGACACCAGCCCGATGCGCTCGGCCTCCTCCGCGGTGATGTCGCGGCCGGTGAGCATGATCTCGAACGCCCGCGACGACCCGATGGCCCGCGGCAGCAAATAAGACAGCCCCAGTTCGCTGGCCGTCAGCCCGTTGTTGATGCCGGCGGCGCGGAAGTAGGCGCTGGTGGAGGCCACACGAATGTCGGCGGCCAGCGCCAGGCACAGCCCACCGCCGATGGCGGGGCCGTTGACCGCGGCGATCACCGGTTGGTGCAGCCGGCGCAAACCCAGGATGACCTCGTCGAGGATCTCCATCGAGCGCAGCGCGTAGGTCGGGCGGGTCAGCCCCTCGACGTGGGGCACCGAGCCCGCGGACTTGTGGTCGGCGCCCGAGGAAAAGCCCCGGCCGGCCCCGGTCAGGACCACCACGCGCACCGCGTTGTCGTACCTGACCTTCTCCAGGGCTTCCTTGAGAGGCACCATGACGTCGAACGCCATGGAGTTCATCCGCTCGGGCCGGTTGAGGGTTATCAGCGCGACGCCCGGCCGCGGGTGGTCTACCAGTACCAAACTCACCCATGCAACCTAGCGCGTGGCCGGCAGCGGCGCGGTGCCGCGCTTATTCGGCCTGCCCGGCCTCGGCCGCGTCGATGTCGAAGGCACGGACCTGCGCGACGAGGTCCTCCAGGGCCGCCGGCGGCAGCGCCCCGGGCTGGTTGAACAGCAGTTTGCCCTTCTTGAAGGCCATCAACGTAGGAATGGACCGGATCTGGGCGGCCGCGGCCAGCTGCTGCTCCGCCTCGGTGTCGACCTTGGCGTGCACGATGTCGGGATGTTTCTCCGACGACGCCTGGAAAGTGGGGCCGAACTGGCGGCACGGACCACACCAGGACGCCCAGAAGTCGACGAGGACGATGTCGTTGCCCTCGATGGTTTCGTTGAACTTCTCAGCGGTGAGATCAAGTGTTGTCACATTTGCCGTAACGCCCGGCGCCGACGTGGTGTTCCCGCCCCGCCGCACCGCACCCCCCTGGTTACGGTTGCGTACGTTTTCCCGCGTCCGACAGACTGTGCCTGACCATCCGCCGCCTCGATGAACCAGTGGGGGAATCGCGTTGGGCCACTACATCGCAAACGTCCGTGACCTCGAGTTCAACTTCTTCGAAGTCCTCGACATCGGCGCCGTCCTGGGCACCGGAGACTACGGCGAACTCGACGAGGAGACGGTCCGCACAATATTGGCCGAGGCCGCCCGGCTCGCCGAGGGCCCGGTCGCGGAATCCTTCGCCTTCGCCGACCGCAACCCACCGGAATTCGACCCGGCCGAGCACACCATCAGCGTGCCCGAGGAGCTGGCCAAGACGGTGCAGGCGATCAAGGAGGCCGGCTGGTGGCGGCTGATGCTGGCCGAGGAGATCGGCGGCATGGCGGCTCCCCCGCCGCTGGCGTGGGGGGTCAACGAGATGATCATCTGCGCCAACCCGTCGGCGAACTTCTTCTGCCTCGGCCCGTTGATGTCGCAGGCCCTTTACATCGAGGGCAACGAGCAGCAGCGGCATTGGGCCGCCGAGGGCGTCGAGCGCGGCTGGGCGGCCACCATGGTGCTCACCGAACCCGACGCGGGTTCCGACGTCGGCGCCGGGCGCGCCAAGGCCTTCGAACAACCCGACGGCACGTGGCACATCGAGGGCGTCAAGCGCTTCATCTCCGGCGGCGACGTCGGCGACACCGCCGAGAACATCTTCCACCTGGTGCTGGCCCGCCCCGAGGGCGCCGGCCCGGGCACCAAGGGCCTGAGCCTGTTCTACGTGCCCAACTATCTGTTCGACCCGGACACGTTCGAACTCGGCGCACGCAACGGGGTTTTCGTCACCGGCCTGGAACACAAGATGGGCATCAAGTCCTCCCCCACGTGCGAATTGACCTTCGGCGCAACCGATGTGCCCGCCGTCGGCTACTTGGTCGGCGACGTACACCGGGGTATCGCGCAGATGTTCACCGTGATCGAGCACGCGCGGATGACGATTGGTGTCAAGGCCGCCGGCACGCTGTCCACTGGTTATCTGAACGCGCTGGCCTTCGCCAAAGAGCGGGTGCAAGGAGCGGACCTGACGCAGATGTCCGACAAGACCGCCCCGCGGGTCACCATCATCCACCACCCCGACGTGCGCCGCAGCCTGATGACCCAGAAGGCCTACGCCGAGGGCCTGCGGGCGCTCTACATGTACGCCGCAGCGCACCAGGATGACGCAGTGGCCCAACGGGTTTCGGGCGCCGATCATGACATGGCGCACCGGATCGACGACCTGCTGCTGCCCATCGTCAAGGGGGTGAGCTCGGAGCGCGCCTATGAGGTGCTGACCGAATCGCTGCAGACGCTGGGCGGCTCGGGCTTCCTGGCCGACTACCCGCTCGAGCAGTACATCCGTGACTCCAAGATCGACTCGCTCTACGAGGGCACCACCGCCATCCAGGCGCTCGACTTCTTCTTCCGCAAGATCGTGCGTGATCGGGGCGAGGCCCTGCAGTTCCTGACGACTCAGATCACCGCGACCATCGACGACTGCGACGAGGCCCTCAAGCCGGTCGCCCAACTCCTGCAGACCGCCTACGACGACGTGACCGCGATGACGGGCGCGCTGACCGGGTACCTGATGTCGGCGGCCCAGCAGCCCACCGACATCTACAAGGTGGGGCTGGCGTCGGTGCGTTTCCTGCTCGCGGTGGGCGATCTGCTGATCGGCTGGCGATTGCTGGTGCAAGCGGGCGTCGCGCACCGCGCGCTGAACGAGGGCGCAGCGGGACAGGACGAACCGTTCTATCAGGGCAAGGTCGCGACCGCGACGTTCTTCGCCAAAAACATGTTGCCGAAGCTGACCGCCCTGCGCGCCGTCGTCGAGGGCATCGACGACGAGATCATGAAGGTACCCGAAGACGCCTTCTGACGGCTCACAGGTTAGCCACAGCTCGAATGGGTAAACCATGACGTTCGCTCTCACCGACGAATGGAGAAACGTTGATGTCTGCCAGCTGTGCCGTGCCCCGGCTCACACGCCTCGCGGTATTCGCGGTCGCGGGGGCCACCGCCCTGTCCCTGTCCGCCTGCGGCTCGTCGAACAAATCCAGCTCCACCTCGACGTCGACGTCCACCTCGACGTCCACCGTCACCTCGGCGGCCCCCTCCTCCACACCCAACGCCGAGGCTAAGGTCAGCGGCCTGATCGCGTCGGTGGCGGGCAACTCCATCCAGGTCACCAAGGAAGACAACGCCACCGCCGCGGTGAACTTCACCTCGACCACCAAGATCACCGAGGCCGTTCCGGCCGGCCTGCCCGACGTCACTCAGGGCAGCTGCGTCGCCGTGAAGCCGGTGGAGGGATCGGCGCCCGGGCAGCAGGTCACGGCCGCGAAGGTCAAGATCAGCGAGTCCGTCAACGGCGTCTGCCCCAAACCGCACGAGTCCACGCCGGGCGGGGCCAGCAGCACGCCGCCTCCCGGCTCACCATCGCCGGCGCCCGCCAAGCCGGCCTGGGTGCGGGGCTCGGTGGCGTCGGTCTCGGGCAACACCATCAACCTGACCGGCACGGACGCCAGCGGGAACACCACGCAGACGACCGTGACGGTCGACGACAAGACCAAATACAGCAAGCAGACGACCGCGAACACCGAGGCGATCGCGCCGGGCAAGTGCCTGTCGGCGCGCGGAACCACGGACAACGGCGGCGCGCTGCAGGCGACGAGCATCAAGCTACGACAAGCCGTCGACGGCAAATGCGGCAAGCCCAAACAGCCCGGCCAGGGTGGATGACCTCGGCTCGAGCTATCTGAGATTGCCGTCGCCCCCGACGGGCGCGGGTGAAAACCGCGCTCGGCGGGGGTGATTGGCCACGACGGCGAAACATGCGATGGAGAAGAGTTTGTGCGTGCCGCTTCGCTGAAACCCCGGCCGACGCAGATCGCGATCGGCGCGGTGATCGCGTTCATCGCGCTGTGCGTGGCCATGTGCGGCACCTCGCGCGACACGTCGAGCACCAGCTCGCCGCCCTCCGTCACGGCCGTTCCGCCCAGCACCGCGCCGAGCGCGATGCCGCCGCCCGCGCCACCCCCGCCGCCACCGGTCGGCAAGGATTACGTCGAGGGCATGGTCCAGTCGGTGTCGGGTGGCACGATCGCGCTGCGGACGCGAACCGGCTCCGCGAGTGTGGATTACACGCCGGAAACGCGGGTCGTGCAGGTCACCCCGGCCAAGCTGGCCGACGTGATGCCCGGCAGCTGCGTGAATGTCCGCGCCACCCCGCAGAGCGCGCCGACCCCCGGGGCGATCACCGCGCAATCGGTGACGGTCACCGCGTCCGCTGACGGCAAGTGCCCTCCGCCGGCGGGGTTCTACGGGACGGTTGCTTCGGTGTCGGGCAACACCATTGCCGTCACCGGGCTGGGCCCCGGCGGCCCGGGCGCAGCCACCACCGTGACCGTCACCGACTCGACCTCATACCAACGGCAGACGCCGTCGGATGCCCAAGCGATCACCAACGGTAAGTGCCTGGGGGCCAACGGAACTCAAGACGGCGGTGTGCTGCACGCGGCGATGATCAGCTTGGAGACGTGCCCACCGATGGGGCACCCGCACCACCACCTGCATCTGCCCCACCTCCACTTCCACCTTTAGCGGTAGAGCCGGTCAACCGTTGACGCGCAGTCCCTTTCGTGCCTCAAGCTCCTTTTCGGAAACCCATTCACGCAACGGTTGACCGGGCGCACACAACAGAGTGAGGACGAAGCTGCAAGGAATGTCAGTGCAGTTGTTCGCGTCCTGATAGTGGATGACGTCACCGCCGGGCCCCCAGAACGCGTCTCCCGCGCGCAGGACGCGTGGCGCTTCACCCTCGAGCTCGAACAGCATCTCACCGCTGATCATGTAACCGAACCCCGGACCGCCGGGAAGGCGATGTGGCGGATATCCAGGGGCACCCGGCGGATGGTTGATGAGGACGGTCATCACCTGGGCGCCGGCAGGGATCGACGGTGACCGTACTTCCTGCAGCACCCTTATTGTTGATTCCGATTCGGAGCCGTTCGTATTCAGCGACATTCGATATTCCGCCTGCGGCGTTACGAAACGGAACCTGCGTTGAGCCAGTCCGAGTACCGGGTATTGAAGATGGTGGCATTCTCGGCGGGCGCAAGGGTGTGATCGTCGATCACCGCACCGAAATATGGGGCCTGGGCGTCGGTCACGACCCGTCGTTGATCGCCCTTGGCGGCAAGGCCCGTGCGGACGAAGTCGTCCATGCCCATTGCTTCGGGTCCGGCGATCTCCGTTATCCCATTGATAGGGGGCCCGACCGCCGCGCGGGCCACGGCGTTGGCGACATCGTCGGCGGCGATCGGACGGAACAACGCGTGCGGCAACCTGACGATGTCTTCCTCTGTCGCGGAATCGGCCAAGCCAACCACGAATTCGTAGAACGGAGTTGCCCGCACGATCGAATAGGGCCGCCGCGAATCCCTGATCAGGTTCTCCTGAGCTGCTTTAGCGGTGTTGTAGCCGCTATCCGGCATGCTCTGCGCCCCCACCACGGACAACGCGACATGGTGTTTGACTCCCGCCTCCCGTTCCGCGGAGAGGAGATTCGCTGTCGCGGTGGTGAAGAAGCGCATCACAGGTTCATCGTCGAACAAAGGCGAATCGGCGACGTCGACCAGGACGTCCGCACCGCTGACGGCGTCGGCGAGGCCTGCGCCGGTGAGTGCATCGACGCCCGATCGGCGCGAGGCGACGATCACGTCGTGTCCTTGTGCGCTGAGCTTGCTCGCGACCTTCGAGCCGATAAGCCCACGACCGCCAATGACCACGATCTTCATGATGGACCTTTCAGAGTTGCGCTCGACCGGCCGCGTCTACTTGCTGCCAAATCCGGCGATGGCGACGACCTCGATTTCCACACGCTGGCCGGGCAGTGCGAGCGCCTCGACGCCCAGCGCGGTCCACAGCGGCTGCCGTTCACCGAACCGCTTGCGGAACTGCTCTACCATCACCGACATGTGTTGAGTGCCAATGGAATCATCGGCGGTGGGGACATGATAGGAGCGGACGTTGACGACGTCGCGCCAGGTGGCGCCCGCCTCAGCGAGGGTCATTTCGATGTTGTCGCACGCCTTGTCGATCTCGTCCTCTAGGGATGTGGTCGCCAACGCGAAATTCGTGTCCCAGCCGCCCTGGCCGGAGATCTCGATGCGATCGCCGATCCGCAAAGCCTGGTGGTAGTGGTTGCGGGTGCGGGCGATCTCGCCATACCCGGGCGTATCGAAGAATTTGGGCTTGGACATGCGGGGGCTCCCTCTCATCAAATTTGCGCACCGGGAAATTTCACACCGAAGCGTTTGCAGAGTTCAGGGACACTGTCGACATCCATCTCCAGCTCG
This sequence comes from Mycobacterium sp. NTMscope_MAC_269, assembly GCF_976985695.1. Taxonomy (NCBI): domain Bacteria; kingdom Bacillati; phylum Actinomycetota; class Actinomycetes; order Mycobacteriales; family Mycobacteriaceae; genus Mycobacterium; species Mycobacterium sp. NTMscope_MAC_269. The sequence goes on along the minus strand of NZ_OZ335668.1, from coordinate 1,144,383 downwards.
TAGCGCGCACAGAGTTCGTCTAGGCTCTCTGTCGATATCTTGTCCACACCGCCGAGGTCGGTCAGCTCGTCGAAAAACTGCTCAAATCCTGCGGGGGAAATGATCTCGAGGATGCGGGCGGGCTCATCGCCCGCATTCCAGAACGTGTGCCATTGGCCTCGCGGCTTGAAGATGAAGTCGGCGGGCCCGCCGTAGAGCACTTCGTCGCCGAGCAGAGCGCCGACACGTCCCTCGATGATCCAGCTGTACTCGTCCTCGTTGTGGTGGCGATGAAGGGGTGCGCCCAGCGCTCGCGGTGACATCGGATGCTCGAGGACGGAGAAGCGCCCTTCCGCATCAAGGTGGTCGAGGATGTGCCGGACACCGATCGTGCCCTGGAACACCGACTTGCCTTCGGTGCGCCCGACAGACCTGGCGGGCGGCCCGCCCGGCCTCAAGATGTCAGTTGCCACTGCAGTTTCTCCCTATCGACGGCGCTTAACAAGCTCAGCTCGGCCGCCCCCGACGCGGGGGACGATCCTGCCCGGTCCTGCTCTTAGTGAAACTGCAACCACGCCGGGTGAGCTGTCATCACCCCGACCACCAATTCACCCGGGTGAGTGGTGCGCCGCAGTGGAACCGAGCGTGGATAAAAGAGCCCTAGTTGCCGTGGACTCATCACCCATGCCGTGGCATCGCATCTTTCAAAAACCCAACGCGCACAGCAGGGTACACACGATTCCCGTCTCCGGAATGGCTGGTTGAGTGACGGCGACCTGCAGGACGGTGTTCAAGTCGCTGCGACACAACGCGGCCACCGGGGTCGGCCAGCTTGTCACCCGGGTGAATATGCGCTGAAGGTGACGACAGTTCACCCGGTCGGGCGGCATCGTTTGTGGCCGAAGCGTATCGACCTCATCTGCATGTCACGAAAACCGTGGCCGGACCACAACCATGGCCGACGACTGGAAGGCCAGTCCGCGATCACCTTCGGGGTGCCACGCAGCCACTGAACCGGGAGGCAAGAAGTGACATCACAAAATTCGCACGGGCCGGTGGCCTCTGTTGTGATCGTGGGAAGCGGATTCACCGGATTCAGCTGCGCCCGGCGCCTGGCTCGGATCCTGCGCCGGCGGCACGCTCGCGTGAACATCACCATTATTTCTCCGGTCGACTACATGCTCTACACACCGTTGTTGCCTGACGTGGCCGGCGGAGTACTCGACGCCCGTTTTGTCGCTGTGCCACTGGCCAATTCGCTACGGGGCGTGCACGCGGTGCGCGGCCGCGTGGACAGTGTGGATTTCGCGCGACGCACGCTGACATATTGCGATCCCGAAGAACGCAGCCATGGCATGTCTTGGGACCGGCTGGTACTGACTCCGGGATCGGTGACAAGGCTGTTCGACGTCCCCGGCCTCGCCACCTACGCGCGCGGGTTGAAGACCACCGCGGAGGCCCTCTACCTGCGTGACCACTTTGTCGAGCAGCTGGAGCTGGCCAACATCGAGGATGACGCGCGAGTGGCCGCGGCCCGGCGCACGGTGGTAGTGGTGGGCGCCTCGTATTCAGGCACCGAACTGGTGGTGCAGCTGCGGGCACTCGCCGACGCGGCGGCCAAACAAATGGACTTCGATCCGGCAGAAGTGCGCTTCCTGCTTCTGGACCTGGCCGAACAGGTGATGCCCGAAGTGGGCGAGAAACTCGGCAAGGCCGCGCTCAACGTGCTGCACAAGCGCGGCATCGACGTCCGACTCGGCATCACGCTGAAGGAAGCCCACGCCGATCACGTTGTGCTCAGCGATGATTCGCGTGTCGACGCGCGCACGATCGCCTGGGTGACGGGCGTGACCGGCGCCCCTGTGGTCGGACACCTGGGACTACCCACCGAGAAGGGCAGGATCACGGTGCAGCCCGATCTGCAGGTGGCAGACCACTCTGGCGTGTTCGCGGCCGGTGATGCGGCCGCGGTACCCGACCTGACCCAGCCCGGCAAGATCACGCCGCCCACCGCCCAACACGCCACCCGGCAGGGCAAAGTGCTGGCCCGTAACGTCGCCGCAAGCCTCGGCTACGGCAGGCCCAAGCCCTACAAGCACCGCAACCTGGGTCTGGTGGTCGATCTCGGGCCGCGGTATGCGGTGGCCAATCCGCTCAACATCCGGTTGTCGGGGCTGCTCGCCAAAGCCGTCACCCGCGCCTATCACTTGTATTCGATTCCCCGGGGCGTCAACCGGTGGGCGGTGTCGCTGGCTTACCTGACCGACGCCTTTTTCACCCGCTCGGTGGTCTCGATCGGGTTATCGTCCGAGGCGGATGCACAATTCGCCGCCAGCGAGGGCATTCCGATGCCGAAGACCGGCTGACGGGCAGCCGGCTACAGCACAACCCGCACCTCGCGCCGGTCGATTAGGGACTGTCCGGCGCGGGTCGCGATACCGGGCGGAGCAATCCCTGATATTGGTCGGCCACCAGGTCCCGATATTCGGGATGGCGCAGGATGTAGTCGGCCGTGATCTTGCACCGTGGAATAACCGTGTGCCCGGCCCCTCGGATCAGAGTGAGCGCACCACTGATCATTGCCGAGGAGACGCCCCGATCACGCCATTGCGCATCGACTTCGGTAGCCATCAATACGATGTGCGCGCGGTAGCGGCGGTAGGGCTGCCGACCGATTACCTGGCCATCGACAGCGGCCTCGAACCGATTGTCTTGAGCGTTGTCGGTGATGGTTGTCTGTAGTCCATTGTGCGCACTGCGTTTGATACTGCCCATCGACGTTGCCGATTCACTCACAATCAGCTATCCCTTCCATGTCATCACAGGTGGCACCCCGCACTGCGCTGTACGAGGGCGCCGAAAGCTACACGGCATCAGGGTTTTCCACCACTACCGCCACCCCTTGGCCCGAGCCGATGCACACCCCGATCACGCCGTAGCGTGCGCCACGTTCTCGTAGCTCAATGGACAACGTCAACAAATACCGCGCGCCGGTCGCGCCAAACGGATGACCGATCGCCACCGCCCCACCATTGGGTGTGAGCTTGTCGTCGGGCACGAGAAAGCCGTCGAGTTGATTGGGTAACTCCCGCAGCACCCCCAAGGCTTGCGCGCTGAACGCCTCGTGGATCTCCCAGACGTCGATTTGTTGCGGGGTCAGGCCGGCGCGTCGGATCGCTGCCGGCATCGCCCACGCCGGAGCTATCCCCATGATCAACGGATCTATCCCATAGACGGCGCTAGACACCATCCTGGCCAACGGCTGGACACCCAAGTCGGCCGCGCGCTCCTTCGAACCGATGAGTACCGCGCTCGCACCATCGCTCAGGGGCGAGGAGTTGGCCGCCGTCATCTGTGTGGTGCCCGGCTGGGCCGGAAGTGCCGCCAACGCCTCCGCCGTGGTGTCGTCACGGATGAACTCATCGTGCTCAACCACGCGCGCCGCCGTCTTCTTCGAAGCGGCGATGGGCACCGTCATGATCTCTTTGGCCAGCCTCCCTCGGTCGCGAGCGGCTTTGGCATGGCGCTGCGAGCGTAGCGCAAACGCATCAATCTCCCGACGGCTCAGCGAATAGCGATCCGCGACATTCTGCGCCGTCTCGATCATGCTGAGGTAGGCGTTGCGGGCCAGCAACGCTGGATTCGGCGGCCCGCCTGCGCCACTCCACATGGTGTCGAGCATCAACACCGGACCACGGGGGCTGAAGGCCGCGTCGCCCTTCATCAGCGCCCAGCCCGAGCGCGACATCGATTCGACGCCGCACGCGATGCCCAGGCCGAGATCGCCGGCTCTGATCGCGTGGCTGATACTCACCGCCGCACTCAATGACGAACCGCAGAAGCGATTCACGGTCACGCCCGCGACGCTGTCGGGAAATCCAGCGGCAAGCGCGGCCCATCGCGCAATGTCACCCATCCCCTCGTGGGCGGGGTTGACGCACCCGGCGTGGACATCTTCGACGGCCCCCAGAGGAACGCCCACCCGTTCGCATGCGCCCTTGAGCGTGATTCCCAACAGGTCGTCGGCACGGATCGCCGATAGCGCGCCCCCGTAGCGGGCAAACGGCGTACGCACGCCGCCGAGGACATATGCCTCACTCATCGGGGTCCCTCTCCGCCAAGGCCGACATTTGTGATTCCCCTTCCCCGGTCGCGTTCGTCGGCTGAGTCGGCCGTAAGTAAGGTCTGCGGCGCGAAGCGATTGAGCGACACCGGATCGGCTTGTCGGTAGTACGCGTTCGATCAGTTGCGGCCGGCCATGACGCCGCCGTCGATGTTGAGGATTGCGCCGGTGACCCAGCTGGCCTGGTCGGAGAGCAGATACGTGATGGCGTTGGCGACGTCGGCGGGCGTGCCGACTCGACCCAATGGATGAAACGGCGCGAAGCTGTCGAGCGTGGCGTCGATCTCGTCCTTCGGGACCCACCGCTGAAGGGCGGGCGTCTTCACGGCAGCAGGTGCCACCGCGTTGACGCGAATCTTGTACTGGGCAAGCTCGATAGCCAGATTGTGGGTGAGCGCGTGCAGCCCCGCCTTTTGCATGGAGTGCCCAGCCGATGGGGTCCGGCCGATCGCCTGATGTGCCCACATGCTGCCGATGTTGACGATGGCCCCACCCTCGCCGCGGGAGATCATGCCCGCAACGACCGTCTGCGTCAGGAAGAACAGGGCGTAGTTGAGTTCCATGTAGGAGTCGTAGAACTGCGCGTCATACTCGAGAAATGGCTTCGGGATGAAGAATCCGGCCGCGTTGACGAGAAGTGTCGCGTCGCTGTGCTGTTCGGACAGCGCGCGCTGCACCTCCGTGACGGCAGCACGATCCGTCAGGTCGGCGGCGATGCCCCACGCCTGTCCACGCCGGCTCGTCAGCTCAGCGATGGTCTCATCGACCCGGACTTGCGACTGTCCGACGATTACCGCACTGCCGCCATGGTCGACAACGTCAAGCGCAGCCTGGCGACCCATACCGGCACTGCCGCCGACGACGACGACCTTCTTGGCCTCGAAATGCATATTCGGCGTCCCTTCCAAGTTCTCCGACGGCTTCTACGGGACCGTCGGCACCCGGGTCGACGATGTGTGACGCACGAAGATCGAACGCCTCGATGACGGGTGGCAATCCCCCGTTCTGCTGCTCGCACCGAGACTGAGACTGCAGCCAGGAGGGGCGAGCTGTCATCACCCCAACCACCTATTCACCCGGGTGAGTAATGCGCCGCCGCAAACCGATCCGTGAATGGATAGGCGCCTGCGGGCAGAGTGTCAATCGTTTGCGCGCCGCGTCGATCGCGTCCGCTGGCCGCCGCCGCATAAAGGCGAGCTTGAATTGCGCGCCACCTGTTTCGCGAAACGTAGATCGTGCGCCGTCGAGGTGAAACCAGCACCGATTTAAGACCATGGCGCGTACCCTGACCAGTATGGTCAAGACCAAGACCTGTGTGCACTGCGGCCACACGTTCGATCCGAACGCCCGGCCGCGTGATCTGTCCGATCCGGACTGGCTGCCGGCCGCATCGATCTATTGTTCGCATGAATGCAGTGACCGCTTCCATTGCGATATGGGGCATTGCTGCTCCGCCCACGCGAAAGAGAAGGCGCGGCGCGAAGCGGCCATGGCGGCGCAGCGCGCGACGTAGACCGATCGCCGCGCCGGATGCTAGGTCCGCGGATCCGGCGCGACGGCGTGCCGGGGCTGGTGCAACAGCGCACGGACCAGCGGGCGGGGCCCCACGGACCGCAGCATCAGGCTGGCCGGCCGGACCCGCACCCGCTTCGGCCACCAGAACCAGCGTCCCATCACCGTCATGATCGACGGCGTGATGAGCGATCGGACGACGAAAGTATCGAACAACAGCCCGATGCCGATCGTCGTGCCGAATTGGCCGATCGCCCGGAGATCGCTGGTGATCATCGTTCCCATGGTGACGGCGAACACCACACCGGCGGCTGTCACCACCGGGCCGGTCACACCCATGCCACGGATGAGTCCGGTTTTCAGGCCGGCTCCGATCTCCTCTTCGATGCGGGACACCAGCATCAGGTTGTAATCGGAGCCCACTGCCAAAAGCACGATCAACGCGAATTCGGTTGCCACCCAGTGTAACTGGAAGTTACCGAGGTGCTGCCAGATCAGTGTGGAGAACCCGAAGGCGGCGCCGAGCGACATCACGATGGTGCCGACAATGACGCCCGCTGCGACCAAAGCGCGGGTGACGATCACCATGATGATGAAGATGAGCACGATCGAGGCCACGCCGGCGATCATCAGGTCGTACTTGGCGCCGTTCGCGATGTCGTAAAACGTTGCGGCCGTGCCGCCGAGGTAGATGTCGGCGTTCTCCAGCGAGGTGAGTTTCAGCGCCTCCTTGGCCGCTTGGCGCTCCTGATCGACGGACGCGATTCCCTTTGAAGTCGCCGGGTCCACAGCGTGGGTGATGATGAAGCGAGCGGCCTTGCCGTCCGGCGACACCATCAAGCTCAAGCCCAGCTGAAAATCGGGGTTCTGGAAGATTTCGGGTGGCAGGTAGAACAGGCTCTCCACCTGAGAGTCGTTGAACGACTTGCCCATCACGGCATTGGTGTCGGTCAGCCGGTCGAACTGATCGATCAGGCTATCGAACGAGCTGTAGATGGTCAGCGTCGTATCCCGGATCGACTTCGAGACAGCGATGTTCTCGGGGATGATCGCCAGCAGCTCGCGCGTGGCCTTGGCGGTGTCGGTGAGATCGGTGGTGAGGGCGTGGAACTTCTCGGCCAGCTGATCGAACCCGTCCAGGGCGCTGAACAGGCTTCGCAGCGACCAGCAGATCGGGATGTCGTAGCAGTGCTTTTCCCAGTAAAAATAACTGCGGATCGGTCTCCAGAAATCGTCGAAATCCGCTATGTGGTCCCGGATCTCGTCCGTGATCGCCGCCGTCTCACCCGTCGTCTTCGAGCTGTCGTCCGCGGCGTTCGCGAGCCTCTGGGTCACCGCGTACTGGCGCTCCAAGAGGGCAATCTGAGTGTCGAGGAAACCGGTGATCTTCTTGATGTCGCCGACACGGTCCTTCAGGTAGTTCAGGTTGCTGCGGATCGGCGCGCTTTGCACACTGAGCTGGAACGGAATGGATCCGTCCTGAATCGGCGGGCCGAGAGGTCTGGTGATGCTCTGCACCCGTTCGATGCCGGGCACCCGGAAGATGGCGCCGGCGATCTTGTCCAGGACCAGCATGTCTCTGGGATTGCGCAGATCGTGGTCTGATTCGATCATCAGCAGGTCAGGGTTCAAGCGAGCCTGGGTGAAGTGTTGATCGGCCGCGGTGTAGGCCTTCACCGAAGAAGCGCTCTGCGGCAGGTAATACAAATCGTTGTAGCGCGGGGTGAAGCCCATCAAGCCAATTGCGCCGACGATCGCCAAGATCACGGAGGTGGCGAGGATCGGCGCCGGCCACCGCACGATGGCCGTCGCCAGACGGCGCCACCGGGTGTAGTTGAATTCGCGCTTCGGGTCGAACAGGCCGAAGCCGCTTGCGAACGCGATCAGTGCCGGCGTCAGGGTGACCCCGGCGGCCACCACCACCAGCAGACCCACCGCGCACGGAAACGCCAGCGAACTGAAGTACGGCAGCCGGGTGAACTTCAGGCAGGCCAGCGCCCCGACGATCGTCAAACCTGAACCCAGCACCACCTTCGTGACACCGGCGAAGGTGTCGTAGTAGGCGGCCTCGCGGTCCAGCCCCCGTTCTCGGCCCTCCTGGTAGCGGCCGACCATGAATATCGCGTAATCGGTGCCAGCCGCGATGGCCAGCGCCGTCAACAAGTTGACGGCGAACGTCGACAGCCCCATGATCCCGGTTTCGCCCAGCAGCGCTACCACGCCGCGGCCGGTGGCCAGCCCGACGAACAAGATGACCATCGTCAACAGCACCGTGCCGATGGATCGATAGACGAACATCAGCATGATCGCGATGATGATGATGGTGATGATCGTCATCTTGGCCAGGCTCGCGTCGCCGACCACGATCGTGTCGGCGGTCAGGGCTCCCTGACCGGCGACGTAGGCCTTCACCCCCGCTGGCGGCTTCGCGTCCGCGACGATTTTGCGAACCGCCGCAACCGATTTGTCGCCGACGGCTCCGCCCTGGTCACCGCGCAGGTTGACCTGTACATAGGCGGCCTTGTGGTCGTAGCTCTCCACACCCGAGGACGTGAATCGCTGTCCCCAGAAATTCAGCGCATGCTCGACGTGCTCGTGGTCCTGCTGCAGCTTTTTGACCAGATCGTCGTAAAAGCGATGAGCGTCCTCGCCGAGCGGTTTGTCACCGACCAGGGTCACCAGGACGAGGTTGTCGGAGTCGTACTCCTTGAACTTCTCCCCGATGTGCTTCATCCCGGTCACCGAAGGCGCGTCGGACGGCGAGAGCGGCACCGAGACTTCCTCGGCAACCTTCTCCAACTGTGGGACGAAGACGTTGACGGCGACCGCGATCAGCAGCCACACAATGATGATCGGCAACGCCACGACGCGGATGGTGCGGGCCAGACGTGGTTTGCGCTCGACCGAGGTGTGCGGCGCGACGGGGATTTCATCCGTGTCGCCAGCGTCGCTGCTATCGCTGCTCACGCGGACTTGTCCAAGCAGGAAACCTGCGCGTTGCGGTTGTTGGCCTGTTGTTGATCGACCAACTTGCCGTCGACGGTGATGCGGCAGCCGATGTAGGGGCTGTCACCTTGGGCGACGACGTAGGCGAAGATGCCGGGCATCTCGGCGACGATCGTCGTCGACCACGGCAATGTGGTGAAGCTGGCCTTCTGCGGTAGTGACTCCGCATCCATCCAGTTGACGACGCCGGTCGTCCCGGGCGGTCCGAGGATTTCGTAGATGGCGGTCTTGGCGGCATAGGGCGGGGTCGCGTCCCGGGGATCAGGCTTGGGCAGGCCAGGTCCTGGGAAAACGCCGTTGAGCCGGATCACGGCAACACCGCCGACGATCAGTGCCACGACCACAACCAGCGGAACCCATGCCCGCTTGAGAAGCCTCAACACCGCGCCCCCCGATCAGGAATGCCGGACGGCCTGATATTAAGGCATCTCTTCGCGTGTGCCACGGCTAGCCGAACGCCATAGGCGTCGAGTTGATTCCCGGGGCGGGCCCCCTTGTTGTGATGGTGAAGGTTGCAGCGCCTTTCACTGATCGCCGCAACGATGTCCTGTCCGTTGCGCGTTCGCAGACGCCTGTGGCGGATGCCGTGTTCACATCCCTACGGTTTCTATGACGGCGAACTGCCCAGCCTGGCCGACGGTCGTGCGGCGAAGTCCGGTGGTGGCGAAGAGCGCGTCGGACTCGGCGAGGTCACGCTTCTTGCCATCTCCGCGTGGCGTCCGGATCGATGCATTCCTCCGCGCGATCGCTTCAGCCGTGTCGGAACCTGATGCGAGATGATCAGCCAAGTCGAAAGTCACTGCAGCACACACGGCCTGGGTGATCCAAAACCAGTCAGCATGGTCATCATGCGCTCGTGGTCTTTGGGCTCCGGACACTACGGGTAGTGCTGACATCTTTCCTCCGACTTGTCGCTGCCACGTTGAAGTACCCCGTGCGGGATCACCGCGGAGGGGATGCCTCGGTCGCGGCCGACGGGTTGCTAGCGACAGCGGGTTGCACACCGGGTCGGTCACGGCACAGGGCCGCGATGTCGCACGGGACGGGTTGGTATCCGGTAGGAGGATTGGTTATCAACAGCGCGGCGCACAACGCGCCCAGCCCGAACAGTACGGCGCTCACCTGAAACACGTGGGCGAATCCGGCGGCGCTCGCCATGCCGGCGGTGATCAGGCCCATCGACCCGATCGACATCAGCGCGGCGAGCCGCGAGACGGCGTTGTTGATCGCCGACGCCAGGCCGCTGTGTTGGGTGGGCACCGAGGCCAGTGTCACCGACGTCAGCGGTGTGACCGTCGCGACCAGTCCGAAGGCTAGGACGGTCATCCCGGGGACGAGGTCGGTAACCGCATGGAATTCAGCAGGTTTCGGGCGGATCAGTAGCAGCCCGACCCCCGCCAAGGCGGGGCCCCCAATCAGGAACGCGCGTGGCCCCACCCGCTCGGCAATGCGACCGACATGACGGGCGAACACGAACGACAGGGCCGGGATCGGCAAGGTGGCCAGTCCGGCCGCAGTGGCCGAGTACCCCCCGATCTCTTGGGTGTAGAGGGCTACGGCCAGCGATCCCAGCGTCAGTGCGCCGTACACGAAGGCGGTGACGACGTTCGCCGCAGCGAAGTTGCTAAAGGTGAACAGCGGCAACGGAAGCATCGGGCACTTGCTGCGGCGCTGCCAGCTCACGAAGCCGGCCAGGGCCGCGATCCCGATCACCAAAGGTGTCATTACCACCGGGTCGGTCCAGCCGTCGCGCTGCGCTTCGATCAGCGCATACACCGTCGCGGCAAGCCCAGCCGACGACAAGCCCACCCCAGCGATATCGATACGGGCGCCCTCGACCCGCCCCGACACTGGGCAAAGCCAGAAGGTCAGCGCATAGCCGACCGCCATGGGGATCGCGGACAACACGAAAATCCAACGCCAGCCGAATAAATCGACGCACAGTCCCCCTAGCAGGGGGCCCAGCGCGAACGCGGTTCCCGTCCACCCGGTCCAGACGCCGATCGCCGCGGACCGGTGTGCTTTGTCGAACACCGTGTTGATCAACGCCAGCGAGCCCGGCACGAGGAACGCCGCACCCAAACCTTGGAATAGGCGCGCGGTGATCAACATCGCCGGTGAGGTGGCAACCGCCGCCAAGACCGAGCCCGCCCCGAAAGCCAACAGCCCGAACCGCATCACCGGAACGCGTCCGACCAGATCCGAGATGGACCCGCCGGGCAGAATCGCAGCCGCCATCGCCAACAGGTAGCCGTCAATGATCCACTGCTGCGACGCCAGGCCACCGCCGAGGTCGTGCTCGACGGCCGGCAACGCCAGGTTGATCACGGTGGAGTCGAGGAACGCGACTATCGACACCGTCACCGCAACCACCATCGCGCGGCTGGTCGGTGCCGCTTCACGCAACGTCACTGCGGAGTCCGTTCGGCACGTGACCGCGACTGGGCGCCAAACCTATTGCGGCTCACCATCGGTCGAAATGCATCACGTCATCCAGTGGAACCCGTCGGGCTCGGCGGAAGGTAGTGCCGGTGTAGTAGGCGGTGGGGATGGTCGTGGCGTGGTACACGTTGTCGGGCAGGCCGAGGATGGCCCGCATCTCGTCGGCGGCCATGATGGTCACTCCAGTCCACGTGGTTCCCAGGCCCCGAGAGCGCGCCGCGAGCATGTAGCTCCAGGTGGCGGGCATGATCGAACTCCAATACTGGTTGGCGTTTTCGCCCGTCAGCGTGCCGTCACCGTCGATCACCTCGACGCACGGGATCATCAAGACGGGGACCTCGCTGAAATGCTCTGCGAGGTACGCCGCGCTGTCGGACACTTTGCGTTGCTCGCGATTGCGCGCGGGGTCCCCCTTGAACCGGTGGGCGACCGCGAAGGGGGACGCGGCGATCCGGTCCCATGTGCGGCGGTACACATCGGCGATCGCGCGGCGCTGTTCGGCCTCGGTGACCACGATGAAGCTCCAGTTCTGCACGTTGGCCGACGTCGGTGCCTGCACTGCGATCTCCAGGCATTCCCGGATCAGGGCGAGGGGAACGGGTCTGGTCAGATCGAGTCGTCTACGCACCGAGCGGGTCGTGGTCAGCAGTTCATCGGTGGACAAGTCGACTTTCGCGTAATCGCTCATGCCGGCAGGATGGCGATCACTTCGACTTCGACGCGGATGTCCGGCCATACCAGCCCGTCGATGAGGCTGAACATACCGCCGGGTCGATGGCGGATGAACTCTTTACTCACCGCCAGGTAGGCGGACGCGTTGTCGCGACTGGTGACCCACTGGCGCATGTAGACAACGTCGGTGAGCTTGGCGCCGGCCTTGCCGAGCGCGTTTTCGACATTGGTCCAGCACTGACGCGCCTCCTCGGTGAAGTCCTCGGGCAGAGTGCCGTCTTCGCGCACCCCGGGCGTTCCGGAGACGAAAATTGTTGTGCCGCCGCCGGATACGCTGACAGCGTCGGCGTAGTGTCCGATGTGATCGGCGACTCCGGTGAGGATCGGGGTAATGGTGGTCATCTGCTGGCTCCTTTGGTAGTGGGGTTTGCGCTAACTTCCTGAGGTTTGTTCCGTGATCACTACTCCGCCGGGCTCGTGGCCTGCGACGACGTGAGCGAGGGCGGCGGCGGCCTGATCAAGGCCGCAGGAGCGTGGGGTCGGCATGCTCAATTGACCGGAGGCGAGTAGCGCGGTGAGGCGCTTGAGTTGAGCCCCGTCGGAACGGACGTAAACCGCTGTCACGCTGATTCCGCGGGTCGAGGTGGGTGGATCCGGGGTGATGGTGGCCAGCCGGCCGCCGTCGACGAGCGCGGTCATCGCCACAGCAGCACCCCCCGGCGCCGCGTTGGCGACGGCGCCGATGGAGTCGTTCGTCAACGCCCTTGCATGTCGGGGCCACAGCGGATCGCGGTAGTCGATTACTTCGCGGGCACCATGGCCGCGAAGCCGGTCGGCGCTGCGCGGGCTGGCGGTGGCGAGCACATCGGCCCCGCGCAGGGCGGCCAACTGGACGATGAGCCCGCCGGTGATTCCGCCCGCGCCATGAACGAGCAACGTCTCTTCACCGCGCAGGGCCAACGCCTCGCCGACCACCTGCTCGGCGGTCAATGCCGGTACCGGAAAGATCGCTGCGATCTCCCACGGAATTTCGGGCGGCTTGTGGGCGAGCGACGCGACGGGTGCGATCACGGCCGGCGCCCACGTGCCCTGGTCGCGTAGCGGCACGGGGTGGCACAGCACCTCGTCGTCCACACTGAATCCGCCCGGCTGGACACCGACGGCTTGGATGACCCCGGCGGCCTCGACGCCGAGCGCCAGCGGCGGCGTCGTGCCCACATCCCAGCCGCCATAACGAATGATGTTGTCCCAGTTGCCAACCCCGGCACCACGAACGTCGATGAGGACCTCGTCGGCCACCAACGGACGGGGGCCGTCCAGTTCCAGCATCTCCACTTTGCCGCCGAGCGTGCGGACCCCCGCTACCAGCATGGTCACGGCGAGACGACCGGCCACTCGTGGGTCATCGTGGTTCCTTTCGAGGATTGAGGTCTGGCGGGTTTGATGGATAACTCGAATCGCTAAGCGCTCTTCTGTGCTTCGAACGCCTCGTCGTTCAGTGACGGGGCAAGGTCGGACTCGTGGGCGACGAGCAGATCCCAGACCTGGTTGACCGTCGGGTGTGGCGCGACAACGTGGCGTAGGAGACTCACCGGGACCTTCGCAACGATGGCCAGGGTGGCTGCTTGAACCAGTTCCGAGAACTCCGGGCCGACGAACGTCGCTCCGAGCACGGTGTTGGTCTCGGCATTGATGACCAGTTTCGCCCATCCTTGGAAGCCCTCCCTGAAAAGGGACAGGAATGACAGTGCGCCGGGGTAACAGGCCGTTCGCGTCCGTACCGCGAACCCTTCCGCGCGGGCTCGACTTTCCGTGCGCCCGACCCACGCCACTTGAGGCTCAGTGAAGATGACCTGTGCAACGCTGCCGACATCATGGGCAGTCAGCTCGTTCTCGGACAGTTCTCGCCCGGCGGCCCTGGCGGCGATGATGTCGGCCACGAGGCGGCCATGGTAGGTGGAGATATGAGACAGCCGAGCCCGCCCGGTGGTATCTCCCAGGGCGTAGAGCCAGTCGCCTGCGACATCGACCGCCTGGAGATGGTCGTTCACGGCAACGATCCCGCCGCTGGGCAGGCCGAGTGTTTCCAGTCCGATGTTGTCGGTATTGGTGCGCCGTCCGGCGGCCAGGACGATCTGGTCTACCTCGATGGCCTGGCGGTGGAAAGTTGCAGTGACGGGCCCACCGGCCGCGGGACGCGCTACCCCCGATAGCTCTGTCTCAAAGTGAATCGTGACGCCATTGCTTCGCAGCGCCTGCGCAACCAGGTCGCGAGCTTCAGGTTCGCAGCTGGGAAGAAGCGTGCTCCCCCGCACCAGAAGCGTTACCGCCGAGCCCAATCCGGTCAGGATGGTCGCGAACTCGACACCCACGGGGCCGCCACCCACCACCAGCGCGCGTTCTGGCACCTGTGTCATGGTCGTCACGTCCCGATTGGTCCACGGGTGCGCCTGCGCCAAACCGCGTATCTCCGGCACGTTAGGACGGGTGCCGGTGGCCAGCACGACCGCGTGGCGTGCAGTCAAGACCGCTTCGGTGGTATCTCCCGGGGCGTAGGCCACCCGGACTGTTCGTTCGCCGCTCAACCGGCCGAACCCATGAAACACCGCTACACCGGCTTCGCGCAGTGACGCTGTTCGGTCCTGGTCCGAGAGATTCTCAATAATGGCGTCGCGCTTCGCGAAAACCGCCGCAACGTCCAATCCGCTACCCGAAATAGACTCTCGCACACCAGGGACCGCCTTCGCGAGGTTGAACACTTCGATCGGGCGAAGCAGCGTTTTGCTCGGGTTGCAGCCCCAGTAATGACACTCCCCACCGACCAGGCGATCCTCAACGAGCGCCACCGAAAGGCCCACGGACGCAAGCTTTCGCACTGCGGCCACACCTCCCACCCCGCCACCCACGACGATCACGTCGAAGTCTTTACCGGCTTTCATCTACCCTCTATCCGAGGCTCGGTTCGCCCAGCCGTGGTTGGGCGCGAGACTCAACCGTCACAACGAGCCGGCGCACGACGGCTGGAAGTTTCTCGACTGAATCAGAGCCCGCGGTGCCTGACGACGATGGCGTTCCGAATATCGCGTAAGCCGCGGCGAGCGAGAATCGCAATGCCATCCGGACGATTCGGGTCGGATCAGGGGTACGCATGGACTTCTCCCGGAAATCGGAATGTCGTCAGATTGTGTATGTCGAACGGTGCGAACATTGTTCGTCGTTGTGCGCTGCCTCATCTTCTCGCGTTGTCGTCCGTGGTGAGTGGTCCGTCTCCGGTATCGAGCAGGAAGACCGCCAGCAATTCAGCGGGTTCGGTGGCGCTGGCATTTTCACTGATGGTGTGGTGGGCGCCGGGGGCTTCACTCCACGTCTCGCCGGGGTGATAGACCCGCGCCGGCTCACCTTCGACTTGACTGCGGATCGCTCCGGAGATCACGTAGGCCATGATGAACGCCGATTTCGCGTGGTGGTGAGCTCCGCTCTTGGCTCCGGGGGGATAGCTGACGGTCACTGCCTCAAGTGATTTGCCCGGAACGTTGGTCGGCTGATTGAACACTGGCCGGACCACCGGCTCGTGATCCGAATTCTCTGGTGTCGGCTCAGCGTGTGCCACAGGCGCAAGCAGCACCGCAGCCGTCAGTGCGGCGAGTGGTACCTTTAGGGCCATTTTTCGGCCGCCTTCCGTTGGATGCCGGAGACCAGCTGACGGGATCGCCTTGCCGGTTTTTTCAGTCCTCGACGACCCGCAGGATCGTCTTGCCGGGGATGCGCTTACCGGGGGCGAACGCAGTGGCAGCTTCGGCGAGCGGCAGCACGGCACCCACTACCGGCTTGAGGCGTCCATCCCGCACTCGCGCCGCGAGGTCGGCGAGCTGAGCGCGATCGGCTTCCACGAGGAAGAAAACCGCCCGTCCGTCGTGCGGCTGGGCCTTTGGCGGCTCGGCGATTGTGACGAGCGTCCCGCCAGCGCGTACCAGAGCAGCCGATCGGGCGAGAACTTCCCCGCCGATCACGTCAAACACCACATCGACTTCGCCTGCGTCCTCGAGCTTTTCGGTCTCCAGGTCGAGGAAGGTGTGTACGCCGAGCTCCCCCGCCCGGTCTCGGTCTGCGGTCCGGCCGGTACCGATAACGCGCGCACCGACTTCACGGGCGAGCTGCACCGCGATCGAGCCGACCCCACCGGCAGCGCCGTGGATCAGAACCGTCTGTCCCGCCGCGAGGCGGCCGTGGTCGAACAGGCCCTGCCAGGCGGCCAATCCAGAGATCGGGAGCGCCGCGGCCACGGTGTGGTCGATGTCCATCGGCAACGGTGCGAGATTACGGGCTTCCACCGCGGTGTACTCGGCCAGCGAGCCGTTACGGGCCCAGTCGGCGAGCCCGAACACCCGTTGACCGACACTCAAAAGTGTTGTGCCGTAACCTAACTCAACTACGACGCCTGATAACTCGTGGCCGGGTACGCTCGGCGTGCGGTCATGACCCGAGCGGTCGATCCAGGTGTGCGGCCAGTCAAGCTCGCCGGGGGTGAAACCGGCGGCGTGTACCCGCACGACGACGTCGTTGTCGGCCGCCTCAGGGTAGGGCAGGTCCGTCAGCGACAGGCCAGCGATACCGGCGTCACGGTCTGAAACAGTGATGGCTCGCATTACAGGTCCTTCCTGATGTGGGTTGGTGTCTCCGGGTCAGCCGTGAGCTGCGGTTGCACGCTGACGAGCTCAAGACCTAGGTCACGGACCCGGTCGAGGAGCCCGTAAAGCTGTGACTGGTCGCGGATTTCACCGGTGAACACGGTGTCGTTCGCACCGGCCTCGAGGCGCATACCTTCAAGTGCACACCCGAGCCGCTCGGTCACGCGGCCCCGAATGCAGATCTGATACATCGTCGACTGCACTTGCCCTCCGCTCGCCGGCTGTTGGGCCAGCATTCATCGACGCGGGGTGAGTCGTCATCACCCGGCGGGCAAATTCACCCGGGTGAGCGCAAAGCCATGAATGGGCGAATTGAAAGGCATTCCAGGGCAGGCGGTCGATCCGGGCCACTCCGCCGGCGCGGAGTCAACGCCCGTTTTCGCTATCCGGTGGGTGCTGCGTGACGGTGATGGTGATTTTCGGCCGGCCTCGAGGGGCATTACCGGCGATGCCGCGTACCGCCATGCCCGCTAAAAGCATTTCGTTGAGCAGGTTTTCTGGGATCGCTGCCAGGACCGTCGGAACAGTCCCGGTGAGCGTGTCCGGTCCCGCTACCGAGATGCGCCTGATCGGCGGGGCGGCTGCGGCCCAACTCGGCGGCACCGACAGCGCGCCAACCGAACAGGCCCGGCCCAAACCCGCCGACGATTCAGGCGCCGCGTTGCCGCCCGGCCCTAGTTCTGCCGAGCCCAATGACATTGATGCGCCTGGCCCGGAGGCTTCCGGAGCCGCCCCCAAACGCTGCAGTATGGCATCCATTTTGCTGGCGCCGTCTGCATCGTAGTGCGCCGCAAATCCCAAGCCGGCGTACGAACCGGCCGTCCCTGTCGATGTGATGGCTGTCGCCGCCGACGAGACGGCCAGATTCACCGGGCTCAGTAAGCTCAGCAATTCCAAAAACGATGGAAGGGGTGCCGCGGTCGATAGCGGCAAGCTAAGTCCCTGAAGCGCATTGGGCATTGCGGAGAGCAGCCGCGAGCCCGTCGACATGATGGTCTGGGTCGCCGTGGCCGCTGACGTGGCGCCGGCGTTCGCTGCCGCCGCCTTCTGGGCGACAACGCCCGCGGGATTCGAGGTGGGCGCGGCCGAGGTGAACGGCGGTAACGCCGAAGCTGCAGCGCACAAGCCGGCATATCCGTACATTGCGCCGGCGTCTTGGGCCCACATTTCGCCGTACTCGGCTTCGGTGGCCGCGATCGCCGGAGTGTTTTGCCCGAGGATATTTGTCGCGATCAGCAACATCAGCTGCGCGCGGTTGGCCGCAACCACCGGTGGAGGCACCGTCATCGCAAATGCGGCCTCGTAGGCGGCTGCGACGACCCTGGCCCCGGCAGCAGCCTGCTCACACAGGGCACCCGTCGTCGTCAGCCACAAGACGTAGGGTGCGGCGGCGGCCGCCATCGCCACCGACGCGGGACCCCGCCATGCTGCGCTGGTCAGGTCCGAGATCACCACCCCATAGGAGACCGCTGCCGAATGCAGGTCGGCCGCCAGCCCGTCCCAGGCCGCCGAGGCAGCCAGCATCGACCCGCAGCCGGGACCGGCGTACATCCGGCCGGAGTTGATTTCTGGTGGCAGCGCCCCGAAATCCATCGTCGAAAACCTCAGGTTCCTCGGGCTATCCCGTCGCCTCGCGGATGTAGTGGCCGATCTGGCGCAACGAGCGGGTGGCTTCGGGGATCATCGGCGCGGCGAGTTGGAACACGTGGATTTGGCCCGGCCACACCTGCACTTCGACCGGCACGCCGGCGGCGGCCAGTCGTTGAGCCGCCAGCTGCGCGTCGTGGAGCAACACCTCGCAACCGGACACGTGGATCAACATGGGCGGCAAGCCGGGTCGGATGTGGTCGAGTGGCTCGTAGAGCGCGCCAAAATCCCCGTCGGCGGCGGGGTGTGCTGCGGCACGAGTGATCAAGGCGTGGAAGGCGTCGAAGGCTCCGGGCGGAAACATCGCGTCCGAGCGAATGTTGGGGTGAGTCGTTTTGGGTTGTGTGGCCAGTTGCAGCAGCGGCGACATGGCCACCATCGCTGCCGGCTGCTCACCGCACGCGAGGAGGCGTTCGGCCAGCGCTAGTGCCAGATAGCCGCCGGCGGAATCGCCGGCCAACACGATCTGGTCCGGCTCGTATCCCCGTCGGCGCAACCACCGATACCCGTCGTAGCAATCCTCGATCGCCTCGCCGATGGAATGATTGGGAATCTTGCGGTAATTGGGCACCAGTACAGGGCTGTCGGCGAAGCTGGACAGCATGCTGACCAGCCGACCGTGCGAGTGGGCGCCGCAGGTGAGGAAGGCTCCGCCGTGCAGGTACAGGACGGCCCGGTGGGTGCCGTCGGCCGGTAGCACTCCGGCGGCGCGGACCAGCTGCGCGGTGCAGTGCGCCAGAGCGACGCCCGTGCGCACCGTGCCCGGCGGCGGCGTGATGGCGCGAGCGGCGATCTCGACGACACCCCATGGCCACGGTGCCGAGGGCAGGTGGCTGCCGACGCTCAAGGCGGGCCGGATCATCAGTCGGGCACTCAACGAGGCGATCCGACCAGCCATGCTCGGACCGTCCTGGATAACATCGACGACGACGTCCGCGCGGAACGGGGACCGTCGAGCTCCTCGTGGCCTGGGGGCTCCTAGGCCGGGGCGCGGGGCACCCGGCACGGCGGCGGGCGCGTTCATGTCAACGCTTCCGCGCCAGGTTCATCGGTTGCCCTACGCCCCCAACCGATTTCACGGGGCGTCTGCGCCGACAGCGGCCGCGGGCTCGTGGTGTCGCCCGCCTGCTGATCACGACGCTCCCAAACAGCCGCACGTCCCCGCGCAACCGCTTGGCGGCGTCGCCTGCTGGCGTAGGCGATCAGGCCCGCCGCGGCCAAGGACCCTGCGCAGATGCCGGCGGTGACGCCGAAATCGATTAGTCGACCATTGATCAACACGAGGAGCGCGTAGTCACCGGCCACCACAGCCACAAACAGGGAGGCAACGCGTAGCCGGGTCATCATGATCTTCCCTCGGGCCCGATCGCGCGCACAGCGAAGACACTGCGCAGGTATCCAGTGGAACGCCCACATGTCGCGCACGCCGGGCGGGTGCCGCAGCGCGACGCCATCTCGCGTTTGTCGCCCACGTACGTCGCCATTGCCCATCGCACAGTGGCCAGGCACTCTTGACAGAGCGTTTCGACGAGGTCGCCGTCCGGGCTTAGCCCCATTTGGTCGCATCCGTCGATGGCGTGTATCTCGGCGACCGCCACCGCCGGCGCACCGCACGTGGTGCCTGTCGACAGCTGCTGGGCACTGCAGATGGGCTGCAACGCGTGAAGTTGGTCCTCGATCGCCGGGATGACGTCCAGGCCGGCGACTCCGTTCCGGCGCGCCCAATGCCGGGCAGATGCAGCGGCGTCCCGTAATCGATGCAGCAGCCATGGTGTTCGCGCGGCACCGGAGCCGTAACCGGAAGGCGATCGTTGAAATTGACGAGGCTTCATCTGTCTTTCTCCACTTCGTGGCGATGGCGTTCCGCGGTGATCGATACATCCGGGTTGTCCACCTTCATCGCGACCCGTTGCTCGCTCATGCGGCCCGAACAGCGATCCCAGAAAGCGTGGTGGGCTCGGCCTACCGTCCGCTCGCCAGTTGTTAGGCCAGCATTAACCGACGTGGGATGAGTGGTCATCGCCCAGCGAACTGATTCACCCGGGTGATTTGCCACATATTGCGAGCGCCACGAGCTGCCAGGGGAAACGTCGCTGTGAGGTCGGTATTCGCGACCTCACCCCGCCATGCATGGGCGAGCAACCCGGTACCCAAAAGATGCGCGATGGACTCGGGCGGCCGTCAGCCGCTCATCGCGTTGCCGCAGCGGGTTCCGGCGCCCGCGGCGCACCCCCGCTTCGGCGACCGGAACTTGGGCGAGCCACGGCGAGGGACGCGGGGCTTCCCGACGATGATTGTGGGCCAATGCTTTTCGGCCGACATGCGCGAGGATGTCAGGCGATGCCGTAGTCGTTTATTTTGCGGTAGATGGTCGCGCGGGACATGCCCAGGGCGCGTGCCGCCTCTTGTTTGTTGCCGCCGTTGTCCTGAAGGCTGCGGACGATCGCATCGCGCTCCAGAGCTTCCATCGGAGTCAGCTTGCGACGTGTGACAGACCGGCACTCCGGTGGCAACTTGTCGACGCTGATGATGCCGGATCGTTGGCGGGCAACGGTGTCCGTCAGGACCCGACGCAGCTGCGAGACGTTGCCCGGCCACGGCAACCTGCTCAGTTGCCGCATGGCCTCGGGCGCCAGTACCACATCGGCGCCCCGGGTGATCTCGCGCAGCAGTAGCGGCACGAGTTCCTCGAGGTCGTCAATCCTGTGTCGCAACGCGGGCACTGTGACGGTATGGGTGAACAGCGGCAGTAGGTGTTTGATCGGTGCGGAAACAGCCGCGGAACTCGTGGTGGCCGCGATCCACCCCTTACCTGCGCGCGCAGCGAGCATCGACGCGATCGCTTCGAGTATGTCCCGGTCGATGTCATCCACGTCGGCGATCACCACCGCGAAGTCCTCGTCGGCGGCCAATGTCGCCAGTTCGGCGACGAAAGACGCGGCGCTCGCGAAGGTTTCGGTGCGCATCACGCGAATCGTTCGGTCCGGCTTCACGTACTGCCCCACCGCCTGCGCCAGCTTTGCCCGGCCGGATCCTTTTTCTCCCTCGATCATCACCCATTCTCGGTCGCGACAACACTGCCGAACCTGCTGGCAGCATCGCAGCCAGGCGCTATTGCGCCCTGCCAGGCCAGGAATATGGGTGGGTGCCAGGCGGCCGGTTTGACGCGATGGCGAGCCGGTCTCGCCGGAAAGATCAACGCGGAAAACGGCATTGGGGCACCCGCCGCGTGTCGTCGACCGGTCGGCGGCAGTGATTTTGGCGATGTGTCCCCTCGGCAGAACAACCAGCGCGGTGCCCGACAGCGTGGAGGTGAGCAGATCCGAGGCGTGTTCAAGCAGTGCGATTTGCTCGTTCCCGTCGAGCGTGCGACGCAGGTAGGGGTTCATCAACACCACATCGCCGCCGATCGCCAACACGCCGCCCGAATACCGGCGTGCCTGTTGCAGATAGGCTTCCAGAAGTGCCGTCTCGCTCTCATGAGCCACCGCGCGCAGGCGATCCTCAATGTGGCGACTGGTGCTGGTAGCCAGCGCGAGCAGCAGTGGATCGGATCGGTCGGCGAGACAGCTCAGATTGACGGCGCCGATGAGTCTGCCCGTTATCGGATCACGGATCGGTGACCCCGCGCATGCGAAACCGGTGAACATAGCGACGTAGTGCTCGCTGCCACCGATGAACGTGGGCTGTCCGGTTTCCAGGGTCGTGCCTATCCCGTTGGTGCCGGCCACCTCTTCAGCCAAGCTATAGCCCGGTGCGAGGCTCACCGTGTCCAATGCGTCGAGGATGGACACTGCCGCAGCGGTCCGGTCAACGACCACACCGTCAGCTGAGGTCAGGACGACGCTGACATCTTGTGCGGCCAGGTCAACGGTGACGCGCTGCAGCACCGGCGCAGCCGCACGCGCCAGGCGCGAACCCCTGTCGGGTGCGCGCACATAGGGCAACTCGACCTGGTCGGGGTGAACTTGCAGGGCCTGGGACCGACGCCACGAATCGAGGACGCTGCGCCGCGGAATGTCCTCATCGAGCGAGCGCATGACGTCAAGGGACTCCACGGGCAGGAAAGTTTCCTTGGCCTGCTCGAGTTCGGCCGTGCGGCGCGCCTGTGCACCCATCCCCAACTACCTCGACTCCGGGTCACCGTCGCGAAGCGGCGGGCTGGCACCCGCCGACCGCGACCGGAGACTTGGTGTCCCTTCGCTGCAGACAGCAAACATTTATCTTCGGCGATTACCCTACGCGCGCGACGGTGGCGTTGCTCAGATGAACCGGCACACCCGCCCGAAGCCAAGCGGAAAGACCATGACGGACCGTCGGCCGCCGTCTCACTTTGAGACACCCGTTCACCTCATGTTGAGACGCTCACCATCCGCACTCGGCGATGTCATGAGTTGGCAGGGGTCGATACATCGACGCAACGAGGAGACATACGGTGAGCGGGCACAGCATGGGCGCGGATCAGCAGAAAATCATGAGGTCCTTGGGGCTAGGGCCCGCCAGCAAAAGCGGGCGCACACCGGGCGTAATTGCTGGGAACGCGGATCCAGTCGGACGCGACGCACAGTGCTCGCGCAGGAGGGACACGCCTACACTGACTGCCAGCGCAAACGGTGGCGAGAACTGTGGATTGCATAACTTGGATGTCCACCGCCCGCCTACAGCACGTCGGTGGGCGGCGGTTCGTGTGAGCACCGCGAGTGCGTCGGGGCAGGTCCGCACACCGCCGATTCGCGGGCGGGCGGGCGAGCTGAAAGCCATCGATGTGCTGATCGCAGCGCTCGCTCAAGGGCGCGGGGGCGTACTGGTCATCGAAGGGCCACCGGGCATCGGAAAGAGCCGCTTGTTGACCGAGGTCTTGGCGCGCACCGAGAAGGCCGGCGTTCGGGCACTGTTCGGTGAGGCCTTCGAGTACCAGCAGACGGTGCCATTCTTTTCGCTCTTCATGGCGACCCTGCGCGCAGATCCGCCCGTCGGTGATGCGGAGGCCTTGCGCCGCTTGGGCACTTCGAGCGATCTGCGCTACTGGGTGGTGCGCGATTTGCAAGCCGCCATACATGCGGCCGCGTCCCGCACGCCCCTGGCGGTCCTCCTCGAGGACATCCATTGGGCCGACAACGCCACCCTGCTGGCGCTGCGGTCGCTGGCCGCGACCCGGCCGGATGTGCCGGTGCTGTGGGTGCTTACCGCGCGAACCGGTGCCGGCGGGCCGGTCGCTCGTGAAACGCTGACCGCGCTGGAACGCGAGGATGCCACGTTTCTGCGGTTGACGGCCATGCCGCCGAGCGCGGTCGCCGACATTGTGCAAGACGCCGTGCAAGCCAACGCGGATGCGTCGCTCTTGAGTCTGGCCGACAAGGCGCACGGCAACCCGTTCCTGCTCACGGAGCTGCTGCGCGGACTGGACGAGGAGGGCCGACTCGAAGTCAGCGGCGGCCGCGCGGGTGCCACCGGGGAGACGTTGCCACGACGACTCAGCGACACCATGCAGCAACGACTCGAGCAGCTCTCCCCCGTTGCGAGCCAAGTTGTGCGCGTCGCCGCGGTGCTGCCCGACCGGTTCTCGGCCCGGCTGCTCGCCGCGATGCTGGAACGCAGTCCGGCCGCCCTGGTATCGGCGGTCGAAGAAGCGGTCCGCGCCGACCTGCTCATCGAAGACGGTGAACAGATGAGGTTTCGCCACGACCTGCTGCGCGAAGCGACGCGACAGTCTTTGCCCCAGTCGCTGCGCCGAGCAATGGAGCGGCAGTCGGCGAGCGTCATGCTGGACATGGGTGCGGCGCCCGAGGAGGTCGCAACCCAGCTGGCCCGCAGCGCCGACGTGGGAGATCAGGCCGCGATCGCCGCGCTCCGCGAAGCCGCTCAGTCGGTGGCCAACAGCGATCCGGGCGCCGCATCGGATTTGAGCAAGCGCGCGTTGGAACTCCAGCCGCCCCAAGACCCGGGACGCGGGCCACTCGTGGCAGAAACGATCGTCCTGCTCAATCGGGCCACACGCTACGAGGAGGCGGAAAGGTTGGCCGGCACAACCCTGTCCGCCGCGCTGGCACCCGAAGAAGAGGCGGAGATTCTTCTCCGGCTCCGGACGCCGATCACCGATACGACCTCGCGGCACATCGAAGACAACCGCCGCGCACTTCAGTTGCCTCAGCTCACCGACGTCACCCGCGCACGACATGAGGCGTGGCTCGCGTACAACCTGGCGATGTACGGCCTCCACGGACAGGACAGCGCGGCAGCCGACGAGGCGGCGGCGGCCGCGGCAACCACCGGCGATCTCGAGTCGAGAATGTTGTCCGGGGTTGCACTCGCCTGCCTCGACTGCGCGAACGGGTACGCGGGTCGCGCACTGCACCGCGTCGAAGAGCTGCAAACCCTCTCGCCCGCGGGCGACATGACGGCCCACAACCTCGCCGCGTGCCACCTGGCAAACCTGCTCGCCGTGGTGGGACGACTGGAAGATGCCACGCGGCTGGTCGCGAGCCGCACGCAAAAATCCCAGCAGGAACACGACGGCATGGCGCTACACATCTGGGCCCTGACGGCGGGGGTGGTGCAGGTGGCAGCGGGCCGGTTGTCGGCTGCCCGCACCACCACCGAGCGGCTGCCCACGCCCGAGCGGACGGGATCGACCTTCGTCACAGCAATGCGCATGTTCACCCTGGCAGAGGTCGCGGCCCGTACCGACGACCGAACGTTGTTGGCAGCGATGACGGGTGAGGCGCGCGATGCGTATATCACCGGTTCACCGGCCGTGCGTCGCGGGGCGGCGTGCGCGCTGGGGCTGGCGGCGTGGCAGCGCGACGACCTTCATGACGCGGTCCGCTGGCTTGGTGGCGATATCTCGCTCGTCGTGACACCGTTCTTGCCGACGGTGTTGGATCAGCTGACCTTGACAGCTCGGGTGGCGTCGGCCGCCGGCGATGCCGGCCTGCGAGCACGTCTCCTGGACGCCGTTGACCTGCTCGAACGCGAGCGGCCGCCGGTACGGTTGTTCGTCACGGTCGCGCAGCACATTCGCGGCATCCTCGAACGTGACGCCCAGGCGCTGATGGTTGCCGCGGAGTCACTCCGCTCGTCGCAGCGTCCGCTTCTCTACGCCAGCGCGGCCGAGGACGCCGGTGGCGAACTGAGTCGCGCACAGCGCAACGCCGAGGCACTCGACCACCTCAACGGCGCATTCGACACCTACATCGGGTGCGGGGCGACCGCCGATGCTCGCCGAGTCGGCCGCGCACTGCGCCGATTGGGCGTGGAACGACGCATCGTTACCCACCCGCGGGCAAAAACGGGCTGGGACAGCCTCACCGACTCGGAACTCACGGTCATCCATCTCATCGCAGAAGGCGCCACGAACCGCTCCGCCGCACAGCAACTGCACCTCTCCCCCCATACCGTGAAAACCCACGTACGCAACGCGTTCACCAAGCTCGGCATCACGTCCCGCGCCCAATTGACGCAGCTCATGGGCGGCTTGGATTGATCCGTAGCAAATCGCTCGGCGGCCATGCACGGCCTACAATGACGTGCACTGCAACGGCAATCCGCTAACTGAACCAAGACAGGACACTCGATGGGTCCTTCAGCCGGCCTTTTCGACGTCGGCGGCCAGCGCGTGGTCACTCCACCGATCCGCGGGCGGACGGACGAGCTGAAAATGATTGGCGCACTCGTTACCGCGCTGGCCCAGGGACGCGGGGGCGTGCTGGTGATCGAAGGCCCACCGGGCATCGGAAAGAGCCGATTGCTCACCGAGGTCATGGCGCTGGCAGAGAAGTCTGGGGTGCGCGCCTTATTCGGTGAGGCGTTTGAGTATCAGCAGACGGTGCCGTTTTTCTCGCTGTTCATGGCCACGTTCAACGCCGATCCGCCGGTGGGTGACGCCGAGGCGTTGCGGCAACTCGGCGGCTCGGCCGATCTGCGCTATTGGGTGGTGCACGATCTAGCCGATGCGATTCATGCCGCGGCCGCGCAGACCCCGCTGGTGATTGTGCTGGAGGACATGCACTGGGCCGACAACGGCACTCTGTTGGCGCTGCGGTCACTCACGACCGCGCGGCCGGATGCGGCCGTGTTGTGGATATTCACCGCGCGCACCGGGGCCGGCGGGCCGGCGGCGCAAGAGACGTTGTCGGTCCTGCAACGCGCGAATGCCACATTCCTACGACTGGGGGCCATGACGCCCGATGCGGTCGCCGACATGGTCTGCGACGCCGTACGGGCGAAAGCCGATGTGTCGCTGCTGAATCTGGCCGCCAAGGCGCACGGCAATCCGTTCTTGGTCAGTGAGCTTGTCCGCGGGCTGGGCGAGGAGAACCGACTGAACGTCACCGATGGCCGCGTGGTGGCCACTGGATGTGAACTGCCGCGACGGCTCGGCGCCAGCATGCATCAACGGCTCGACCTGCTGTCCGACGCTGCTTCGGAGGTGGTCCGGGTGGCCGCGGTGCTGCCGGACCGGTTCTCGGCCGGCTTGCTGGCCGCGATGCTCGAACGATCCCCGACGTTGTTGCTGTCGGCGCTCGAGGAGGCGGTGCGCGCGGATCTTTTCGTCGAGGACGGCGAGCAGTTGAGGTTCCGGCATGACTTGCTGCGCGAGGCCACCCGGCAGTCCCTGCCACAGTCATTGCGTCGGGCGATGGAACGCCAGTCGGCGTCGGTCATGCTCGGGATGGGCGCGGCGCCGGCCGAGGTCGCCACTCAACTGGCGCGCAGCGCCGAGCCCGGCGACCGAGAGGCGATCGATGCGCTGCGCCAAGCCGCGCAATCGGTGGGCCGCGGCGATGCGAACGCGGCCGCGGACCTGAGCAAGCGCGCGCTGGAGCTGTTGCCCGCCGACGACGTCGAGCGCGGATCCCTGGTCGGGGAAACCGTGGGCTGGCTCAACCGGGCCAGCCGTTATGGCGAGGCCGAAAAATTGGCCGACGTGGCGCTCGCGGAGGCAGCGTCGCCCGAAGTCGAGGCCGAGATCCGTCTCCGGCTCCCGGTCCACACCAAGCACACCGACCAGCGGCGGGTGGCCGAGAATCGGCGGGCGCTCGAGTTGAGCGGCATCAGCGACGTCACTCGGGCACGGCATCTGGCCTGGCTGGCCTACAACCTCGTGTTCGACGAAGGTGGGCAACGCCGCGCCGCCGCCGACGAGGCTGCCGCGGCAGCAGCGGCAACCGGTGATCTCGAGGCCACGATCATGGCCGGCGTCACCCACGCACTGCTCGATGCTGGTGAGGGGTACCCGTCCCGCGCACTAGGCCGTTTCGAAGATCTCAGCCCGCTCGCTCACACGAATGACACGGCGTTGGCGCATGCCTACGCCGGCATGTACGACGCAAACCTCCTGGCGGTGATCGGCCGGTTGGACGACGCGACGGCCCGGATCGCCGGCGGCATAGAGCAAGCCCGCCGCGAAGGCAATGCGATGACCCTCGCCATGTGGGCGGTCTTCGGCGGGCTCGTCCACCTCGCTGCGGGCCGGCTGTCGGCCGCTCGCGACGCGACTGAGTCCCTTCCGCCCCCACAGCCGACGGGGGCAACCGAGCATGACGTCCTTCGCACGGTGATTCTCGCCGAGGTGGCGGCGCACACCGACGACCGAAACTTGTTGCAGCAGATGGTCAATGATGCACGCGATGCCCACTCCACTGGCTCTGCAGGAATACGCCGAGGGTCGGCGTATGTGCTCGCACGGGCGGCGTGGCAACGTGACGACCTTCATGACGCGATGCGCTGGCTTGGCGACGTCATCTTATTGGCGACACCATTTTTCCCGCATGCACTGGTCCGGCTGATCTTGGGTGCGCGGGTGGCCTCGGCCGCCGGTGATGCCGGCTTGCGGGCGCGGGTCTTGCAGGCCGCCGAGGTGCTCGAGCGCGAGCGGCCCGCGGTGCCGCTGTTGGCGGTAGTGGCGGGGTATGCCCGCGCGATCCTCGAACGTGACGCCCCGGCATTGGCGGCTGCCGCGGACGCGCTTCGGCCGTCGTCGCGGCCGCTCCTTTATGCCAGCGCCGCCGAGGACGCCGGCGGCGAGCTGAGTCGCGCACAGCGCAACGCCGAGGCGATCGACCACCTCAATGCCGCATTCGACACCTACATCGAGTGCGGGGCGACCGCCGATGCCCGCCGGGTCGTCCGCGCGCTGCGCGCGTTGGGTGTGGAACGGCGTATCCCCACGCACCCGCGGGCAAAAACGGGCTGGGACAGCCTCACCGACTCCGAACTCACCATTGTTCATCTCGTCGCAGAAGGCGCGACCAACCGCTCCGTCGCGCAACAACTGCACCTTTCCCCGCACACCGTGAAAACCCACGTGCGCAACGCGTTCGCCAAGCTCGGCATCACTTCTCGCACTCAATTGGCACAGCTCATGCGCGGCTCGGATTGACCGGTCCGTCGAACATCAAAGCCACTAGGCATACACCGGCCCCGCGCTAAAGATCACCCGTCGGGCGATGGTGCCGCCGTGTGGGCTCTGCCACCGTAGTCATTGAGCTCTGGACCGCCGCGATCGCGCGGCCGTTTAACCAGAGACCGGCGCCGGAGAGCAGCGGCGCAGAGGAATTGAGACGACGATGATGAGCACGCTGTTGGGGATGTTGATGATGATGCCGGTGGTCTTCGGCGTGGGTGGCTACGTGTTGGTGTCCCGGCGACCATGAGCGCGCCGACGACCATGGCGGGCCCCCATGCCTGCTCACGGTGTCTCCTTTCGAGACGCCCCGCATCCGCACAAGACGGTGTTATGGGTTGCAGGAGTTCAGGATTCGGTGATCACATGGGAGGGACACAGTGAGCGGGCACGGCGTGAGCGCGGCTCACCAAACCACTATTAGTCCCCCGGCGGGACGCGGGTCCGTCAGCCCGAACGGCCACCGCTCGCGTGCGCCTGCGGCATGTCCGGACAACACATCTGATTCAATAGAGTCGCCGCGACTACCGAGCAGAACGAGCCCGGGCGGCCCCGCAAGGACAAACTGGGATGCCGAGAGGGCGTCCGCCCAGGACGCGTCAACGCCGACTTTTCCCGCCCGGCTACTGGATTCAACATATTCGCGGAGTTCGGACATGAGCGGCTCAGCTGGGCGCAGCGACAACGGCGTCGGGGATGCCGCCGCGCGAGCAATCCTGCTCGCCACCAAGCTGCACGTCCCGGCCATCGGCGCGCAGCTCGTTCAACGGTCCACCCTGCTCGACGCACTATCGGCGGGCCGCCGCCGCAAGCTGACCCTATTGAGTGCGCCGGCGGGCTGGGGCAAGACGACATTGCTGGCGCAGTGGGCTTTGGGTGCGGGCGAGGACGAACAGTTCGCGTGGCTGTCGCTTGACTCGTCCGACAACGACCCGGTGTGGTTTTGGATGTACGTGGTCGCCGCGCTGCAAAAGGTCAGTCCCGGGACGGGAATTCGCGCGGTAGAACTCCTAGCGATGGGTGCCGACCCGGTGCAGGTCGTTTTGCCTACCCTGCTCAATGATCTCGACACAATCGCCAGCCCGGTGGTGCTCATCCTTGACGACTACCACCAGGTCGTGCGTCGAGCGGTGCACGAGCAGCTTGCGTTCTTCATCAGCCGGATGCCGGCCAACCTGCACCTGGTGTTGGCCACCCGATCCGACCCGACGTTGCCGTTGGCTCGGCTCAGGGCCAGCGGCGAGCTTGCCGAGGTGCGAACCGACGACTTGCGTTTCGGTCCGATCGAGGCGGACCATCTGCTGAACGATGTCCTCGGGCTGGGCTTGGCCCCCACAGACATTCACCTCTTGCACCGACGCACCGAAGGGTGGGCCGCCGGCCTCTACCTTGCCGCCCTCTCGCTTGCCGGGCGTGCTGACACCGCCGCGTTCATCAGGACCTTCGCGGGCGATAACCGTCATATCGTCGACTACCTGATGGCCGAGGTGCTCGACGGTCAGCCACCGCACCTGCGCAGCTTTTTACTACGTACGTCGGTCCTGGGACGACTCAGCGGTGCGCTGTGCGACGCGGTGCTGCAAACGTCCGGTTCCGCCTCGGTCTTGCAAGACATCGAGCGCGAAAACCTGTTTGTGGTGCCACTGGATACGTCGCGTCGTTGGTATCGCTATCACCAGCTGTTCGGCGAGCTGCTGCGCACCGAGCTGCGCCGTACCGAGCCCGATCTCGTCGCCGACCTGCACCGTCGAGCCGCGGCGTGGTTCGAGGCCGAGGGGCTCATCGATGAGGCGGTGCGCCACCTGCTCGCTGCCGGTGACATCGCGCGCAGTGCTGACCTGATCGCCGCGGACTGGGTCGGCGAATTCAATGGGGGCGGCATGTCGACCATCTCCGGCTACCTCGATCTGCTTCCCGAGGAGACCGTTCGACAGGATGCGCGGCTGAGCGTGGCCCACGCCTGGATCGCCCTCAGCGACGGTCAACTCGATGACGCCGCCGAGTGGATGGAGGCGGCCGAGACCCGAGCCACGGCCGACACCGCGGAAGGCCGCGCCATCAGCGCTCAAGTCGTCGTATTGCGCGCGATTCACTCGTTCAAGACGGCGGACGTCGCCGCGGCGCTGGAGACCGCGCGCCGGGCGCTCACCCTCGATCTCGCCGAAGTGCCGCTGGCCCAAACACGGGCCTACTGCATCTATGGTGCCGCACTGTACTTTTCGGGCGATACTCCTGAGGCGCAAGCAAACTTCCGGCGCGCCGTAGGCCTGGCCGAGAATGTTGGCGATCGTCGCGCCCGCAGCTACGGGTTGGGATACCTGGCGCTGATTTCGGCCGAACATGGCCGGCTCGCAGACGCCGAGCGTCAGATCCGCGAGGCTTCGGGCAGCTCCCGAGACCTGGCGGATGCCGAACATCTCGTGGAAGTGATGGTGGCGCTTGCCACGGCCGAACTCCTCGCCAGGCGCGGTGACGCGACTGCGGCGGTGGCCGCCGCCGACATGGCCGTCATGTCGGCCCGCCAAGGAGGAGCGATCCTCGAGGTGGCCAAGGCACTGTCGGTCAGAGCGGAGATCTTCGCGGATCTCGGCGACCACCAAGCCGCGAAGGCGAGCTTCGACGAGGTCGACACACTGGTGCGCGGTTGCCCGGACGCTTCCATCGCCTCGACGCTGATCGCTTCGGCCGAACGCAACCCCGCCGGCGCGGTGACGACGCCGCGCAACGAGGGCTACGCGGTCTGCGAGGAGCTGACTCCCAAGGAGCTTGAGGTGCTCCGCCTGCTCGCCACCCGGTTGTCGCGACGCGAAATCGGTGAGCGGCTCTACGTTTCGCTCAATACCGTGAAGACACACCAGCGCGCCGTGTACCGCAAGCTCGGCGTCGAGCACCGCGGAGCGGCGGTCAGTCGGGCGCGAGAACTCGGCCTCCTGTAATTCATCCGCCGGCACCGCGCCCGATGCGCCAGGCCACGAAACGCCTTGTCGGAGAACGTCGTTAATCAACCACCCAGGTGAACAGGCGTCGGGTTTGAGGACGCTTCACCCGATGCGGCGCCGGCCTCACAGGACAGCAGTGGACATGGCACGGTTACCGGTCGTCCGCGGTGAATTCGCGTCTGACCGGCTATGAGCACACGGTCGCTTTCGTCGAATCAGGCTGCGGGTTGCGCAGGATGCTGGCCATCATTCGCCTGCAGCAGTTCGAGGCGGTTTAGGTGCGCAACACCCGCCAGACCGGCCTGCTCCGTTGCTGGCGATTGTCAATTGTGGTTACGGCGGATCGGTCACGTCGTTTATCACCCGGGTGAGCGACTCAGGTGGGCGAGGACAGTTCACCCCTTCGTGCGCCATGCTTTTGACGTCTACACGCGCAGCCGTGCCTGTTGTGTGAGACCACCTCCAACTAGGAGGACCCTGACAGGGAGGACCAGAGTGAGCGCCGCCGGGAGAATGCTGGAGACCTATCCCCGAGATCTGGGCCGGATCGACATCGCCAAGCTGATCGCATGTATCGACGCCTGCATTGAATGTGACCAAGCATGCACAGCGTGTGCAGACGCTTGCCTCAGCGAAGATGACGTCAATCACTTGACCAAATGCATCCGTACTTGCCTTGACTGTTCGGATGTCTGCGCCACAACCGGCCGCGTCCTTTCCCGGCACACGGACTACGACGCCAACGTGACCAGGACGGTGCTCCAAACGTGCGTCACCGCATGTAAGGCAAGCGCAGACGAGTGTGACAAGCATGCGGCGAAGCACGAGCATTGCCGCGTGTGCACCGAAGTGTGCCGTCGCTGCGAACGAGCCTGCCGCGACCTCGTCGGTGCGCTCGGTTGAGACAAGCACCGAGCGGGCGCGCGCTCTCGCTGAGCGAGTGTGACCTTGCCGAGACGGAATGGAGATGGCGCTGATGGGGATTTCTGAATTCGACGACGTGCAGGCCCACCTGCTCGAGCCAGAAGAAAGCGTGGACTCTGAACAGACGGGCATCGACCTGGACGAGGGCTATTCACCTCCGGAACGCCCGCAAGAATTGCGGGCGTGGGGCCTCACCGCGAGGGAAGCGCGCACCCACGAAAGTCTGGCGCGCCGGCTGGCCCGTGAGCTGCCCGACGTGACCGACCGGTGGGACGGCGACGGAATCGGTGACAGCGCCGATAGCGACGGCGAGCCCATAGACGATCAGGTCGGCGGCAGGCGCGCAGGCCGACTCGTCGCCTTCGACGTCGACCCGACAGATCCGGCGACGGACTACCTTGCCTACGACGTCGGCATTGACGGAGGCGCCGCGTCGGCCGAGGAAGCCGCCATCCATATCGTCGGCGACGAGGACACCAACGCCGTTGGGGGATGGCGTCTTTGATGACCTGTCCTCCGACCACGCGGTGAGGTTCGAGCCGTGCCGACCCGCATTGTGATCCTCGGCGGTGGCCCGGGAGGTTACGAGGCGGCACTGGTCGCCGCCGCCCGCGGGCCCGAGGTCGCGCAGGTGAGCCTCGTGGACGCCGACGGTATCGGCGGTGCGGCCGTGCTGTGCGACTGCGTACCATCGAAGACGTTCATCGCCTCCACCGGACTACGCACCGAACTGCGCCGGGCGCCGCTGGGATTGGACATCGATATCACCGACGCCGAAATCTCGTTGCCCGAAATTCACCAGCGGGTCAAAACATTGGCCGTCGCCCAGTCCGCCGACATCACCGCCGACCTGCTCAGCATGGGCATCGAGCTGATCGCCGGTCGCGGCGAGTTGATCGACTCGACTGCCGGGCTGGCGCGTCACTGCATCAAGGTGACGGTGCCCGACGGCACCACGATGGTGCGAGATGCCGACGTGGTGCTGATCGCGACCGGCGCCAGCCCCCGAATCCTGCCGTCGGCGCAGCCCGACGGCGAGCGCATCCTGACCTGGCGCCAGCTCTACAACCTGACCGCTCTCCCCGACCACCTCATCGTCGTCGGGTCGGGTGTCACCGGCGCCGAGTTTGTCAACGCCTACACCGAACTCGGTGTCACGGTGACCGTCGTGGCCAGTCGGGACCGGGTGCTGCCCTACGAGGACGCCGACGCCGCGTGGGTGCTGGAGGAATCGTTCGCCGAACACGGCGTCAAACTTGTCAAAAATGCACGCGCACAATCGGTTTCCCGCATCGAGGGCGGAATCGTGGTCACCCTGACCGACGGGCGCACCGTGGAGGGCAGCCACGCCCTGATGACGATCGGTTTGGTGCCCAACACCGATGGCCTGGGCCTGGAGCGGGTCGGCATCGAGCTGGACCGCGGCGGCTACCTGACCGTGGACCGGGTGTCGCGAACCTCGGTGCCCGGGATCTACGCCGCCGGTGACTGCACCGGCCTGCTGCCGCTGGCCTCGGTCGCCGCCATGCAGGGCCGCATCGCGATGTATCACGCGCTGGGCGAGGGCGTCACCCCGATCCGGTTGCGCACGGTGGCGGCGACGGTGTTCACCCGCCCCGAGATCGCCGCCGTCGGCGTGCCGCAGACGATGATCGACGACGGTTCGGTGTCGGCCCGGACCATCATGCTGCCGTTTGAAACCAATGCGCGCGCCAAGATGTCGGAGCTGCGTCACGGCTTTGTCAAGCTCTTCTGCCAACAGTCCACCGGGGTGGTGATCGGCGGGGTGGTGGTGGCGCCCATCGCCTCCGAGCTGATCCTGCCGATCGCCGTGGCCGTGCAGAACCGCATCACCGTCAACGAGCTGGCACAGACGCTCGCGGTGTACCCGTCGCTGTCCGGCTCGATCACCGAAGCGGCCCGGCGGCTGATAGCTCACGATGATCTGGGCTGACGCCGGCCGACGGTTCGCGCCGCGGCTCGTAGCTCGCACGGCGCTTGTCATCGCCGCAACGCCTGTCGCCTTCTGGTGGCTGGCACCGTGGAAGTTGTTCATCAGGACCTCAATCGATGAGATGCTGCCGCGCGGAGCTCAGACCACCCAGTCAGGAGAATTCGCCAGCCACATCCACCGAACCAGCGGTGCCGCGCGGCTAGCGACCTTGCCTGATGGGTCACGGATTCTGCGGCTGGAGAATCTCCATGCCACGTTGGGACCGCAGCTGCGCGTCTGGCTAAGTGATGCACGAGTAGCCAACGGCCGTAGCCGATCTCGAAGGTTTGGTCGTGGCCATCACACCGATCTCGGTGCCCTGCGCGCCAACCGCGGCAACGCCAACTACGCCATACCCGACGATGTCGACACCGCCGGAGTCGGCAGCGTCATTCTGTGGTGCGCCCGCTTCGGTGTGTCCTTTGGCGCTGCGGAGTTGCGCCCGCTGCGGCAATTATCACCCGGGTGAACCGCGGCGGAGGGTGATGACAGCCGGGCCCGGTCCGGGCGACGCTCAGAACACCGCCCGGCAGGTGCCGATACACCGCCTGGCCATCGACCGGACGGCCATGCGTTCCGCAGCAACGGGCTTGCACGCGGGGTCGTGAAAACAACGCCCTACGAAGGCCTGGTAACGGAGGATGTGTGACCCAAACTGCGCGCCGCTTTAGCTTGACGGCGCGGGATCGGCGGATGCTGGCCGGCGCGTACTGGCCGGCCATCGCGTTCGCCGCCGCACTCGTCAGCGCACGCATCGCTCGGTGCCACCGAGACCGGCAGGAGGCCGCGGTCCAATGACACAAAACCCCACCCTGACCGCGCTGTCGGCGGCCGGCGTGTCGATTTGGCTGGACGACCTGTCCCGCGAACGCCTGGTATCTGGCAACCTACAGCGGCTGATCGACACCAGAAGCGTCGTCGGCGTCACCACCAACCCCTCGATCTTCCAGCGGGCCATCTCACACGGCCATGCCTACGACCAACAGATCACCGAACTGGCAGGACGCGGCGCCGACGCCGAATCGGCGATCCGCACCGTCATCACGGACGACGTCCGGCAAGCATGCGACGTCCTGCGCCCGCAGTGGGAAGCCTCCGCCGGTGTCGACGGGCGGGTGTCGATCGAGGTCGACCCGCGGGCGGCCCACGACGCCGAGAAGACGGTCAGCCAAGCCGTCGAGCTGTGGAAGATCGTCGATCGACCGAATCTGTTCATCAAAATTCCCGCGACCTCGGCCGGCATGTCCGCGATCACCGCCACTGTTGCCGAAGGCATTTCAGTCAACGTGACCCTCATCTTCTCGGTCGAGCGCCACCGTGCGGTGATGAACGCCTACCTGGCCGGACTGGAAGCCGCGCAACGCGCCGGCAAAGACCTCACCCAAATCCATTCCGTGGCATCCCTGTTCGTCTCCCGCATCGACACCGAAGTCGACCGGCGGCTGGAGTCAATCGGCAGCGAGGCGGCTCTGGTCCTGCGCGGACGCGCTGGAGTCGCCACCGCCCGGCTCGTCTATGCCGCCTATCAGGAGGTGTTCCAAGCCGGGCACCGCTATGCCGCGCTCGGCGCCGACGGGGCCCATGTGCAGCGCCCGCTGTGGGCCTCCACCGGGGTGAAAAACCCCGCATATCCCGACACCCTGTACGTCACCGAGCTGGTCGCACCACACACGGTCAGCACCATTCCGGAAAAAACCTTGGAAGCCCTCGCCGACCACGGCGTGATCACCGGTGACTCCATCACCGGCACGGCCACCGGCGCCCGAACGGTGCTCGACAGCGTCAGCGCAGCAGGCGTCGACCTCATGGGCGCCGCCAGGATGCTTGAAGACGACGGCGTCGCCAAATTCGAAGCATCCTGGCGGCAACTGCTCGGCTCCTATCCCGCTCCGCAAAATCCGCTGCCAGGAGGACACCAATGACTGTCGTCAACAAAGGCTTTCGCGGACGCCGAGCTGAGTCGGTCCTCGAGTTGCCGCCCGGCCAGCATCTGACCGCGGACTTCCCCGTCCTGCAGGCAGGACCGACCCCACACATCGATCTCGATCGTTGGCGTTTCACCATCCGCGACGAGCGTGGCACCGAACACGCGTGGACCTGGGCCCAGATGAAGCAATTGCCAAGCGAGCGGCCCACCGTCGACATCCACTGCGTCACCACGTGGTCCAAGCTGAACACGATGTGGGAAGGCGTATCGGTGGACACCCTCTTCGAATCGATCGACACGGCCGCCCGATTCGCGCTGGTCGGTTCCTACGGCGGCTATACCACCAACCTCCCGTTGCATGACCTTCTCGGTGGCAAGGCGTGGATCGTCTACGCCTACGGCGGTGCGCCGCTCAGCCCGATGCACGGCGGCCCGGCCCGATTGCTGGTGCCGCACCTGTATTTCTGGAAGTCCGCAAAATGGGTGACGTCCATCGAGTTGCGCGACAGCGACATACCGGGGTTCTGGGAAGGGTTGGGCTACCACAACTACGGCGACCCGTGGCGAGAACAACGCTACGCCGGGGACTGACGACAATTGACAACGACTGTGGACGTCGACGTGAAACCGACGCTACGGTGGCGGGTCGCACAGGTGTTGAGCTCGCGACCCGAGACCGAGTCTGCGCAGACGATCAGATTGACCGTCCCCGGCTGGGGCGGCCACTTGGCGGGCCAGCACATCGATCTCAAACTGACCGCCGAGGACGGTTACAGCGCACAACGCAGCTACTCACTGGCCAGACCGGCAGAAGGTGACCACATCGAGCTCACCGTGCAGCGCATCGCCGACGGAGAGGTGTCGCCGTATCTCATCGGACTCGCTGCCGGCGACGAGATCGAACTGCGCGGCCCGATCGGTGGCTGGTTCGTGTGGCGGCCGGACGTCAAGGCTCAGGTTCTGCTCGTCGGCGGCGGATCGGGAATCGTGCCGTTGATGGCGATGCTTCGTCAGCGGGTCGCGGCGGGCGGCGCCAACTTTCGGCTGGTCTATTCGGTGCGCGGCCCCGCCGATGTGTACTACGCCCAAGAGCTGTCGCGACTCGAGCGTGACTGTGATTGGCTTCAGCTGACGCTGCTCTATACCCGCTCGGCCCCGCCGCAGACCACGCGGCCGCCGGGCCGGGTGCGCGCCGCCGACCTCGCCACGACTCGGTGGGAAATCCACGAGGGGGTGCGCTCCTACGTCTGCGGCCCAACGGGATTCGTGGAATCAGTCACCGCGAAGCTGACCGAGTTGGGGCATCGGCCATCAGCCATCCGGACCGAGCGATTCGGACCGAGCAACTAATCCAGAAACGAGGAATGATGACCGAACCAATGCACGTCGACGGCAACGCGGCGGCGGGCGCCTTCGCGGAGTTTCTGGGATTCGATGTCACCACCGCGATGCTCACCTGCGGAAAATGTTGTCACGCCACGGCGTTCGCCGAGGGGCACGTCTACAACCGCGGCCCCGGCATCGTGGTGCGCTGCCCGGGCTGCGATGACGTGCTGGCCCGGCTCGTGCGAACGAGCACCGACATGTGGCTCGACTTCCGTGGCGCCCAGTCCTGGCGTGTCGCGATCCCCGACCGGTGATGGAATCTCTCGACGCACTCGCCGGTCGCGTGCGCACCGCCGACATCGTGGACGCCGTGGGGCGAGACCACCGACATCGCTGCCACCTCCTCGATCTGGTGAGCCCGACGCCGGGTCGCCGGCTCTTCGGTCCCGCCGTGACGATCTCCTACTTCCCGGCGTGCAGGGCCGCCCTCCCGCCCGAGCGCTACAGCTTCAAGAGGTTGTTCTACGACGCCATCGCAAGTGGTGCCGACGGACGCGTTCTGGTTCTGGCCAGCAACGGCTGTAGCGATGCCTCGCTGGGCGGCGGGACAAAGCTGTCGCGCGCCCAAAACCATCGGCTTGCCGGCATTCTCGCGGACGGGCGGCTGCGCGACTTTGCCGAGCTGGCGCACTACGACCTCGCCGTCTATTGCCGCGGCGAGACAACGAGGTCGGGTGGTGATTTCGTCACCCCGTACGAGGCGAACCGTCCGGTAGTGATCTCGGGGGTTGCCGTCCGTCCCGGCGACTATGTCTTCGCCGATGCGTCCGGGGCCGCGGTGATACGCGCCGAGGACGTGCGCGCCGTGCTGCGCGCCGCCAACCAGGTCGTGCTGGAGGATGCGGAGGCCATTGCCACGATCAGGTGTGAGGCGCCAAACACATTGGAAGCCAACGAGAACTGACGAACCGGGGTGAGCACCCGTCACTTTGGTTACCGCACACGACAACGCTAGGGGCCGGAATGGTTGAGCATCACCACGCCGACTGGGACACGGGCACGCGGCGCATCGAGACACCCCGGCTACTCTTGCGGCCGTGGCAGCTCGATGACGATCTCGCCGCGTACGCGACATACGGTGCGCCGGAAGTGGCGCGTTGGCTGTGTCCGGCCTTGCCTCCCATCGCCGACACGCTCGAAATGCGACACGTCCTGACGGCATGGATCGCCGAAAACGACCCGACCGGGCTGCCGTTGGGCCGGTGGGCCATCACCGACAAGAGCTCCGGACACGTGCTCGGGGGCGTGGCCCTGCTACCGCTGCCCCCGGGCGGAACGGATCTGGAGATCGGGTGGCAACTGTCTCCGGAGTCCTGGGGCTACGGGTACGGCGCGGAAGCCGGGCACGCGGTTGCCCATCAGGCTTTCGAGAACCCGGGTATCAGTGAGGTCTTCGCGGTCGTGCGACCGGAGAATCGCCGTGGTGTGGCTACCGCCCGGCGAGTTGGGATGGAATGGGTTGGCGAGACCGACAAGTACTACAACCTCACGCTGCAGGTCTACCGCCTGACGAAGGCCGATCTGGACCTCCCGGAACCGGCTTGCGCGCAATGAACAGCACTGCCGCACATCGACTTATCGTCCTCTCACCCGGGTGAATTACACGCGGGGATGAGGACAACTCACCCCGTGCGCAGACATAGTGGTCGCTGACTGAGCCGCGACCAAAACCGCCTCGATGACCGTGTGACCAACTGCACCGCCCGACCACGGCAGTGCGGGGTCGGTAGCGGTCGCGCGGTGAGCGAAACACACAGAACGGAGACCACATGTCGCAGAGTGAGGCCACCGCCATCACGAGCGCCGGACCGGGAAACTCTCGAACGACCGTCATCGCGCCCCTCGTCGCACGCTACGGTCTGGCCATAGTTCTGGCCTGGTTCGGGGCCATGAAATTCACTCATTATGAGTCCCAGGGCATTTCGCATTGGGTAGCCAACAGCCCCTTTTTGGGTTGGGTCTATGAGGCCATGTCCATCGACGCCTTCGGTCGATTGAACGGAACGGTCGAACTGATTACTGCGGCACTGTTGGCTCTCAAGCCCTGGTATCCAAAGGCTGCCGTGGTGGGCGGCATCGTCGCCTCTCTGTTCTTCGTGACCACACTGAGTTTCATGATCACGACCCCCGGTGTTGGCGAGGCGTCCGCCGGTGGCTTTCCCGTTTTGTCCGCCGACGGGGAGTTCTTGATGAAAGACATCGCGCTCATCGGCTTAGCGCTCTGGCTGCTGGTGGACGCCATCGACGCGGCCCGCGAACAGGCGAGCGTCGCCAAATCACATTGATACTAAGCGCTGATGAAGTTGCCCGCGACGAGGAATCTGGTGTCCGCCTACGGAAATCGGGCACGTAACTCCGCAGCAATCACCCGGGTGAACAGGGGGTTGGGGTGATGCCGACTCACCCCGCGGAGTTGCAGTCTCGTTAGGACTGGAAGCGGGCGGGAATGTCGGCCCGCACTCGCTCGAATCCAAGACGTCGGCGGCCCGGCTGGAGCCGTCAAGGAATCCAAGAAGGGACCCGAACATGCATTTTGACGACAAGAAGGTCATCGTTGTCGGCGGCAGCGCCGGCATGGGTCGGCAGGTCGCTCTCGATGTCGTCGACCATGGCGGCAGTGCGGTAATCGTCGGACGTTCGAAAGACCGTGTCGATGACACCGTCGCTGAGCTGACGAACCGGCGTGGCCAAGCCTGGGGCATCGCCGCCGAGTTGACGGATCGTGCCGCCGTGGCCGATGTGCAGCGTGCGCTGTCCGAGCAGCACGACGACGCGACCTTGCTCGTCAATGCGGCCGGATTCTTCATCCCGAAGCCATTTCTGGAATACGACGCGCTGACCTATGACTCCTACATGGAACTCAACTATGCGCTGTTTTTTCTGACCCAAACCGTTGTCGCGGGCATGATCGCCAATGGTGAGGGTGGGTCCATCGTCAACATCGGCAGCATGTGGGCACATCAAGCCATCGGTTTGACACCGTCGTCTGTGTATTCGATGCAAAAGGCCGGCCTGCATGCGCTCACCCACAATCTGGCCATCGAGCTTGCGGAGCACAAGATTCGCGTCAACGCGGTGGCGCCGGCGGTTGTCAAGACGCCGCTATATGAAGGCTTTATCCCGAAGGACGAAATCGACGCCACGCTAGACACTTTCGCGCCGCTTCATCCGCTGGGACGAGTCGGCACCCCCGTCGACGTCGCCAACGCCGTAACCTATCTGCTTTCCGAACAGGCAACCTGGGTCACCGGCGCGATCCTCAACGTCGACGGCGGCATCATGGCCGGCCGCAACTGAAGTTCCTGCCGCACCAGCCAATTGACCACGCACCCAGCCAAGGAGCATCAGTGTCACACGAATACAACAAAAACCCGGCGGCGATCGACGCGCTGAGTCCCGAGCAGTACCACGTCACCCAGGAGAGCGGGACCGAGCGTCCATTCTCCGGCGAATACTGGGCCAACAAGGAACCGGGCATCTACGTCGACGTCGTCTCCGGTGAGCCGCTGTTCGCATCGGTCGACAAGTTCGAGAGCGGCACCGGCTGGCCCAGCTTCACCCAGCCGATCGATGCGGACAACGTCGTCGAGAAGACCGACCGCAGCCACTTCATGGAACGCACCGAGGTGCGCTCGGCGCACGGCGACAGCCACCTCGGGCACGTCTTCAGCGACGGCCCGAGGGATCAAGGCGGCCTACGCTACTGCATCAACTCGGCGTCGCTGCGTTTCATTCACCGCGACAACCTCGACGCCGAAGGTTACGGGCAATACCTGAGCCTGTTCTCCGACGCGGCCGCAAAGCGACGCGGCGGCGCACCCGTGAGCGAGCAGCGGTCATGACACAGAAGGTTGCCATCCTGGCGGGTGGATGCTTTTGGGGCATGCAGGATCTGATCCGCAAGCAGCCCGGCGTGGTGTCCACCCGGGTCGGCTACACCGGCGGCCAGAACGCACACCCTACCTATCGCAACCATCCCGGCCACGCCGAGGCGATCGAGGTCACTTACGACCCCGACCAGACCGATTATCGGACGCTGCTGGAGTTCTTCTTCCAGATCCACGACCCGACCACCAAGAACCGCCAGGGCAACGACGTCGGGACCAGCTACCGCTCAGCGATCTTCTATCTGGACGACGATCAGAAGCGGATCGCGCTCGACACCATCGCTGACGTCGACGAGTCGGGACTGTGGCCCGGCACGGTGGTCACCGAAGTGGCCCCGGCCGGCGAGTTCTGGGAGGCGGAGCCCGAGCACCAGGACTACCTCGAGCGGTATCCGTCGGGCTATACGTGCCACTACGTCCGGCCAGGCTGGAAGCTGCCACACCGCAGCGGTTTTCGCGATGTCACGTCGCCGTCAACGCACGCGAACCGCGATGGGTGATCGCGGTCGTCCGGCGCCGACGCCGTTGACCGCCGGCGGGAGACAGATCCAGCATTAGGAGACCATTCTGATGTCCGTCGACGCACCTCCGGTGGGTGAGCTGCGCGCCCACCGGGCCTTTCCGGCGCGCATCGGGCCCAAGGGCAACCTGATCTACCGCCTGATCACCACGACCGATCACAAGCTGATTGGGATCATGTACATCGTCGCGTGCTTCGCCTTCTTTTTCGTCGGCGGGCTAATGGCGCTGTTCATCCGCACCGAGTTGGCCGCACCGGGGCTGCAGTTTTTGTCGAACGAGCAGTACAACCAGCTGTTCACGATGCACGGCACGGTGATGCTGCTGTTTTACGCCACCCCGATCGTGTTCGGGTTCGCCAATCTCGTGCTGCCCCTGCAGATCGGCGCCCCCGATGTGGCCTTTCCGCGGCTCAATGCATTGTCGTTCTGGCTCTTCGTGTTCGGGGCCCTGATCGCCCTGGCGGGATTCATCACCCCGGGCGGCGCCGCGGATTTCGGCTGGACGGCCTACACCCCGCTTTCCAACGAGGTCCATTCCCCCGGCGCCGGAGGCGACCT
Organism: Mycobacterium sp. NTMscope_MAC_269; assembly: GCF_976985695.1. Lineage (NCBI taxonomy): Bacteria > Bacillati > Actinomycetota > Actinomycetes > Mycobacteriales > Mycobacteriaceae > Mycobacterium > Mycobacterium sp. NTMscope_MAC_269. The sequence continues at coordinate 1,101,774 of NZ_OZ335668.1, read as the reverse complement.
GTGGATCTTGGGGCTCATCGTCGGTGGCCTGGGCACCATCCTGGGCGGGGTCAACATGATCACCACGGTGGTGTGCCTGCGCGCGCCGGGTATGACGATGTTCCGCCTGCCGGTCTTCACCTGGAACATCCTGGTCACCAGCACCATGGTGATAGTGGCGTTCCCACTGCTGACGGCCGCACTGTTCGCCGCCGCCGCCGACCGCCACCTCGGCGCGCACATCTTCGACGCGGCAACCGGCGGAGTCCTGCTGTGGCAACACCTGTTCTGGTTCTTCGGCCACCCGGAGGTCTACATCATCGCGCTGCCCTTCTTCGGCATCATCACCGAGGTCGTCCCCGTGTTTTCCCGCAAGCCCCTGTTCGGCTACACCACGATGGTGTACGCCACCATCAGCATCGGAGCGCTGTCGATCGCGGTCTGGGCGCATCATCTCTATGCCACCGGCGCGGTGCTGCTGCCGTTCTTCTCATTCACGACGTTCTTGATCGCGGTCCCCACCGGGATCAAGTTCGTCAACTGGATCGGCACCATGTGGAAGGGCCAGCTGACCTTCGAGACACCGATGCTGTTCGCGATGGGCTTCCTGGTCACGTTCCTGCTGGGCGGCTTGTCGGGGGTGCTGCTGGCCAGTCCTCCGATCGACTTCCACGTCACCGACACCTATTTCGTGGTCGCGCACTTCCACTACGTGCTGTTCGGCACCATCGTGTTCGCCACGTATGCGGGAGTGTACTTCTGGTTCCCGAAGATGACCGGCCGCCTGCTCGACGAGCGGTTCGGCAAGCTCCACTTCTGGCTGACGCTGATCGGCTTTCATACGACGTTTCTGGTGCAGCACTGGCTGGGCAGCATGGGCATGCCGCGTCGGTACTCCGACTATCTGCCCACCGACGGCTTCCAGCCGCTCAACGTCGTCTCGACGATTGGCGCGTTCATCCTCGGCTTCTCGATGCTGCCGTTCGTGTGGAATGTGTTCAAGAGCTGGCGTTACGGCGAGCCGGTCACCGTCGACGATCCATGGGGACACGGCAACTCGCTGGAGTGGGCCACCTCGAGCCCGCCGCCACGACACAACTTCACCGAGCTCCCCCGTATCCGCTCCGAGCGACCCGCCTTCGAACTGCACTACCCGCACATGGTCGACCGATTGCGCGCTGAATCCCACGTGCGGTACGGGACCGCGGATGCGCGGTGAGCGTGACGACGGAATTGTTGTCGCCCAGACCTTTCGGCACGTTTACCCCGTCCGCTCCCGCGGTGCCGGCACCGGGCCGCATCCACGACGTCATCATCGTCGGCTCGGGTCCGGCGGGGTACACCGCAGGGATTTATGCGGCGCGAGCGCACCTCGACACGGTGTTGATCGAAGGGACTGCGCGTGGCGGGGCGCTGATGGCCACCACGGTCGTCGAGAACTATCCCGGCTTCCGCGAGGGCACCAGCGGGCCACTTCTGGTGCAGGACATGCGCGCCCAGGCCAAACGGTTCGGCGCCCGGCTGCATCCCGACAAAGTCGATGATTTCCGGTTAGACGGTGACGTCAAGATCGTGGGGGCCGCCGGGAAGGTCTGGCATTCCCGCGCCGTGATCCTTGCCATGGGTTCGGCCCCGCGGGCGCTTGGCGTCGCCGGCGAGAAGAGGCTACAGCGCCGAGGCGTCAGTACCACCGCCAAGGATGCGGGTTTGTTGTTGCGCGGTAAGGATGTCGCCGTTGTCGGCGGAGGGGACGCCGCGATGGAGGAGGCGCTCTTCCTGACGGGGATCGCGCGCAGCGTCACCATCATTCATCACCGCAATACCTTTCGCTCATCGCCGATCACCACCGCCCGGGTAAGCGCACACGACAAGGTCGCCGTGCTGACCAACACCTCGGTCCTCGCCGTCCAAGGGAGGCGGTGGGTGACCGGCCTGCGGCTGCGACAACGCTTCGACGGCGCCGAGCGCGATCTGCCGGTTTCCGCGGTGATCGTGGCCGCCGGGCAAGGCCCCCGTTCGGAGCTGCTTGTGGGCATCGTCGATCTCGATCCCCACGGGTATGTCCTCACTCGAGACGCGACCAGCCACACCTCGGTCGACGGCGTATTCGCCGCCGGCGACCTGGTTGACCGCCGCTACCGACAGGCCATCACCGCGGCCGCCAGCGGTTGCGCATCCTCCGTCGACGCCGAACGCTGGTTAGCGAAATCCGTTCTGGGGCAGCGTCAATGATCAAGGGTTGCCCGGCTAGATCATCACCACGACCTGCAGAATATCGGCGGCGGATCGGATCGTTCTATCGCAGGACGGGCATCGAGCGACGCGTCGGGACAGCCGCCGCGAGGGAGACGCCGGGTGCAGCTCCCGCGCGGTGCACTCGGCTGTGTACTCCAACGCATCGAGATGGCCGGCGCACACGAAACCGCAGGCATTACCTTCCTCGTCACAGTCATCGCGTTTGCAGTAACCCACCATGTGAAACTCCACATACGCCGCCGCCGGCCGGGCGCACCGAAAACCATTGTCGAGGAAGGCCAGCTGACACTGTGGCGAGAAATCGAGATGTTCGATGCCGCAGGAAGTGGCGATCGGGCTCCGCGCCCGAACCGGCGAGTCTGTGATCGTGGCGGTGGGTCTCGGCGCGACCTCCTGGGCCTCCGCAGGTCTGGTCATACAGTTGAGCCTGACGCGCGGCGGGGTTAACCGTCATCACCCCCGCCGTTCATTCACCCGGGTGATTGGTGGCGAAGGGTGATGACAGTCCACAACGGTCGGGGCCAGGCTCACAACCTGGAACGGAGGCACACGTGGACCCACTATTTCATGCCCTGCTCGGCGACTCGGCCGGTGTCGCCGGTGCCGCCATCAAATCCTCGACGCTGTTTCTCACCGCCGCAGTCCTGTTCCGCTTCACGGAGCGACGCACACTGGCCGAATTCGCGCCGTTCGACTGGATCGCCGCGGTCGCCGCAGGCGCCATCGTCGGTAGGGCCGCCACCGCCAGTGACGCGTCGTGGCTCAGCGCAACCACGGCGCTGATCTGCCTCCTTGTCGCCCACGCGGTGTTGGCGAGATTGCGCTTCATTCCGGGGGTCCGACGGTTCATCGATCCACCCCTGAAAGTGCTGGTCCGCGATGGGCAGGTAGACCGACGCAGCCTGCGTCAATGCGGGTTGACCGTCGCCGACCTCGAGGCCGTGTTACGCCTGCACGGGCACCCCAACGCCGACCGCATCAATCTCGCGATCTTCGAGGCCAAAGGCGCCATTTCCGTTCTGCGCAAAGACGATGACTGCGGAGCGGCGCGAGTTTCGAACCGATACCGGGGTTCTAGACCGTGAAGCCGAGAGCGCGCAGTTGTTCCCGCCCGTCGTCGGTGATCTTGTCCGGGCCCCACGGCGGGTTCCACACCCAGTTGATCTTCAGCTCGTCGACCAAGCCGGCACCGACGAGTGCGCTGCGCGACTGGTCTTCGATGACGTCTTGCAACGGGCAGGCCGCCGAGGTGAGCGTCATGTCGATCAACGCCACCGGGCCCATCTCGCCGTGCTCGACCTCCAAGCCGTAGACCAGGCCCAGATCCATGACGTTGATGCCGAGTTCGGGGTCGACGACGTCATGCATCGCTTCCTCGACATCGGCGAGCAACTCGTCATGCGGTGTGGTGGTCTCGCTCATCTGTAACCTCCTCGAGGGCTGCCAATTTCTTTGAGTAAGCCTGTGCCAGCGCGTCTTTGCACGCCATCCATCCCAGCAGCGCGCACTTCACCCGCGCGGGGTATTTGGCCACCCCGGCGAACGCGACCCCGTCGCCGAGCACGTCCTCGTCGCCCTCGATGGTGCCACGCGAGGACACCATCTCGGTGAACGCGGTGATCGTCTTGAGGGCATCGCCGACACTTTGACCGATCACCTGCTGGGTGAGGACCGAAGTGGCCGCCTGGCTGATCGAGCAGCCCTGCCCGTCATACGACACGTCGGCGACGGTTTCGCCGTCGTCGGATAGCGCGACGCGCAGGGTGACCTCGTCACCGCAGACCGGGTTGACGTGGAAGACCTGGGCGCCGAACGGCTCCCGCAGCCCGCGGTGCTGCGGGTGCTTGTAGTGATCGAGGATCACGTCCTGATACATCTGTTCGAGGCGCAAGGTCAGTCTCTCCCAATCCTTGGCGACGACCCGCTGTGCCCGCCGGGCTTGCGATCGCCGACGAAGAAATCCAGCGCGCGGCGCACGCCCGTCACCAACCGCTCGACCTCCTCGGCGGTGTTGTACACCGCGAAGGACGCCCGGGCGGTGGCCGCCAGTCCGAACCGGCGGTGCAGCGGCAGCGCGCAGTGGTGCCCCACTCGCACCGCGACACCATCGTCGTCGAGCACCTGGCCAACGTCGTGCGCGTGCACGCCGTCGACGACGAAAGCCACTGGCGATCCACGGTTTTCCAGCGAGGTAGGCCCGATGATCCGCACGCCGTCGAGCCCGGACAGGCCCTCGATGGCGGCGGCGACCAGCTCGCGTTCGTGCGCCTCGACGGCGTCCATGCCGATGCCCTCGAGATAGCGGGCCGCCGCGGCCAGGCCGACCACCTGCGACGTCATCGGGGTGCCGGCCTCGAACCGCTGCGGGGGCGCGGCGTAGGTGGAGGCGTCCATGGCCACGTTCTCGATCATCGAGCCGCCGGTGAGGAACGGTGGCATCGCCGACAGAAGATCGCTGCGCCCGTAGAGCACGCCGATCCCGTTGGGGCCCAGCATCTTGTGCCCGGAGAAAGCGGCAAAGTCGACGTCGAGTGCGTGGAAGTCGACCGGGCGGTGCGGCACCGACTGGCAGGCGTCCAGCACGGTGAGCGCGCCGACGGCTTTGGCGCGGGTGACCAGTTCGGCCACCGGCGCGAGCGCGCCGGTGACGTTCGAATGGTGGCTGAAGGCAACCACTTTGACGCGCTCGTCGAGCTCGAGGGAGTCCAGGTCGATGCGGCCCTCGTCGGTGATGCCGTACCAACGCAGCGTGGCACCGGTGCGGCGGGCCAGCTCCTGCCAGGGGACCAGGTTGGCGTGGTGTTCGAGCTCGGTGGTGACGATGACGTCGCCGGGACCGACGGCGCGCTCGAAGCGGTCGTCGCCCAGCACGTAGGAGACCAAATTGAGCGCCTCGGTGGCGTTCTTGGTGAAGATCAGCTCTTGCGGGTCAGCGCCGACGAACGCCGCGATGTCGGCGCGGCCCTGCTCGTAGGCATCGGTGGCCTCCTCCATCAGCTGGTGCGCGCCGCGATGCACGCCGCCGTTGGACGTCAGCAGAAATTCGCGCTCGGCGTCGAGTACCTGCAGCGGGCGCTGCGCCGTCGCCCCGGAATCCAGATACGCCAACTGATTTCCGCCGCGCATGACTCGCTTGAGGATGGGGAAGTCGGCGCGAATGGCCGCCACGTCCAGCGGAGACACGGAGGCAGACATGCTTACGCCCCGGTAACCGCCGGTTGCGAAAAGCGCACGTAGCCGTTCTGCTCGAGTTCGTCGGCCAATTCCGGCCCGCCGGATTCCGCGATGCGGCCGCCGACGAACACGTGCACGTATTCGGGGTGAATGTAGCGCAGGATCCGCGTGTAGTGCGTGATCAACAGGAGTCCGCCATGTTCGGTCTCGGCGTAGCGGTTCACGCCCTCGCTGACCACCCGCAGCGCATCGACGTCGAGCCCGGAGTCGGTTTCGTCCAGGATGGCGATCTTGGGCTTGAGCAGTTCGAGTTGCAGGATCTCGTGACGCTTTTTCTCACCGCCGGAGAAGCCTTCGTTCACATTGCGCTCGGCGAAGGCCGGGTCGATCTCGAGCGAGGACATCGCGGCCTTGACCTCTTTGACCCAGAGCCGCAACTTCGGGGCCTCGCCGCGCACGGCGGTCGCCGCCGAACGCAGGAAGTTCGACACCGAGACGCCCGGCACCTCGACCGGATATTGCATGGCCAGAAATATTCCCGCGCGTGCGCGCTGGTCGATGCTCATCTCCAGCACATTCTCGCCGTCCAGCGTGATGGAGCCCGAAGTAACCGTGTACTTGGGGTGACCGGCGATGGCGTAGGACAGCGTCGACTTGCCCGAACCGTTGGGACCCATCAGGGCATGCGTCTCACCGGATTTCACCGTCAAGTCGACGCCGTTGAGGATGGGAATCTCTTGTTCGCCCTCGGCGGCGTTCGGGTTCTCAACGCTGACGTGCAGGTCTTTGATTTCCAAAGTCGTCATGAAGCTGTCGCTCTCGATTCGGTAATGGCCAATTCATGTTCGATGGCTGCGGTGAGGCGTTCCCGTACCTCGGGCACCGCGATCTTGGAGATGATCTCGCCGAAGAAGCCGCGAACCACCAGTCGGCGGGCCTCCTCTTCGGGGATGCCGCGGGAACGCAGGTAGAACAGTTGCTCGTCGTCGAAACGTCCGGTGGCGCTGGCGTGTCCGGCGCCGACGATCTCCCCGGTCTCGATCTCCAGGTTCGGTATCGAGTCGGCGCGCGCGCCGTCGGTCAGGACCAGATTGCGGTTCACCTCGAACGTTTCGGTATCGGTGGCTTCGGCCCGGATCAACACGTCGCCGACCCAGACGGTATGGGCATCGGGGCGCTGCGATTCCGAATCACCCTGTAGCGCACCTTTATAGAGCACATTGGACTTGCAATTCGGCTGCGCGTGGTCGACGAGCAGCCGCGACTCGAGGTGCTGGCCGTCGTCGGCGAAGTACAGGCCCAGCATTTCCGCGTCCCCGCCGGGGGCCGAGTACCGCACGTTGGCCGTCATCCGCACCACCTCACCGCCGAGTGTGACGGCGACGTGGCGCAGCACCGCGTCCTTACCGAGCCTGGCGTGGTGCATGCTGACGTGCACGGCGTCGTCGGCCCAGTCGGCGAGCCACACCACGGTGAGCCGGGCGGCATCGTCGACCACGAATTCGACGTTGTCGGCCAGGGTTCCGCTGCCCCGATGGTCGATGACGACGACCGCCTCGGCGAGCTCACATACCCGGATCTGCAGGTGCCCATAGGCCACCGCACCCTCGCCGGGGCCGGTGACGGTGACGCCGACCGGCTCGGCGATGCGTGTATCGCGCTCGACGGTGATCAGCGTCGCGGAGTTGAACGAGGAAAACGCCTGTGCTGCAACACGGTCGGTCGGGACACCGCCCTGGCCGAGCCGCTCGTCACCGCGGCGGACGGTCTCGACCCGCAGGCCGGGTTGTTCGCCGGCGCTGACGTCGACTTTGCCGGTCGCGTGCGCCGAGCCGTCGTGCAGGCCGCGTAACCGGCGCAGCGGGGTGAATCGCCAGATTTCGTCGCGGCCGTGCGGAACCTCGAAGGCGTCCACATCGAACGAGGAGAACAGCTCCCCCTTGTTCAACGCGGCCAGGGCCGAGCCCTCAACCGCTTCAGTCAGATTCGTCACTAGCCGACCGCGCCTTCCATCTGCAGCTCGATCAGCCGGTTGAGCTCCAGGGCGTACTCCATGGGCAGCTCTTTGGCGATCGGTTCGACGAAACCGCGCACCACCATCGCCATGGCCTCGTCCTCGGTCATCCCGCGACTCATCAGGTAGAACAGCTGGTTCTCGCTGACCTTGGACACCGTGGCCTCGTGGCCCATCGTGACGTCGTCCTCGCGGATGTCGACGTAGGGGTAGGTGTCGCTGCGGCTGATCGTATCCACCAGCAGCGCATCGCATTTCACGCTGGATCGCGACCCGTGCGCGCCCTTGTTCATCTGCACGAGACCGCGGTATGAGGTGCGACCGCCGCCGCGGGCCACCGACTTCGAGACGATGTTGCTGGAGGTGTTGGGCGCCAGGTGCAGCATCTTGGCGCCGGCGTCCTGGTGCTGGCCGTCCCCGGCGAACGCGACCGACAGCACCTCACCTTTGGCGTGCTCGCCGGTCATCCAGACGGCGGGGTACTTCATGGTCACCTTGGAGCCGATGTTGCCGTCGACCCATTCCATGGTGGCGCCGGCTTCGGCGCGGGCGCGCTTGGTGACCAGGTTGTAGACGTTGTTGGACCAGTTCTGGATCGTGGTGTAGCGGCACCGGCCGCCGGGCTTCACGATGATCTCCACCACCGCCGAGTGCAGCGAGGCCGAGGAGTACACCGGCGCGGTGCAGCCCTCCACGTAGTGCACGTAGGCGCCCTCGTCGACGATGATCAGCGTCCGCTCGAACTGGCCCATGTTCTCGGTGTTGATCCGGAAGTAGGCCTGCAGCGGGATGTCGACGTGTACGCCCGGCGGCACATAGATGAACGACCCGCCGCTCCACACCGCGGTGTTCAGCGCGGAGAACTTGTTGTCCCCGGCCGGGATCACGGTGGCGAAGTACTGCTTGAACAGATCCTCGTGCTCGCGCAGACCGGTGTCGGTGTCGACGAAGATCACGCCCTGGGCTTCGAGGTCCTCGCGGATCTTGTGGTAGACCACCTCGGACTCGTACTGCGCCGCCACACCGGCGACGTAGCGATTCTTCTCGGCTTCCGGGATCCCCAACCGGTCGTAGGTGTTGCGGATGTCCTCGGGCAGGTCGTCCCAGGTCTGGGCCTGCTGCTCGGTGGACCGCACGAAGTACTTGATGTTGTCGAAGTCGATGCCACCGAGGTCCGAACCCCACGTCGGCATCGGCTTCTTGGCGAAGGTCCGCAGCGCCTTCAGCCGGGCTTCCAGCATCCACTCGGGCTCGTTCTTCTTCATCGAGATGTCACGCACGACCGCCTCGGACAGCCCGCGCTTGGCGCTGGCGCCCGCGACGTCCGAATCGGCCCACCCGTACTCGTACCGACCCAGCGAGGCAATCGCCTCTTCCTGGGTCAGCGGCTCGGCGTCAATAGCGGCCTTGGTGGCTTCTGGGCTGAGTGTCATAGTGACGCTCCTTCGATGCTCGTGGACTTGCGGCGCGGGCTGGGCGCCTTCGAAGTGGGCACTGTCAGTGGTACGTGCGTGGTGCAGGCGCAGTCGCCGTTGACGATGGTCGCCAGCCGCTGCACATGGGTGCCCAGCACCTCGGCCATTGCCTGCTGTTCGGCGTTACACAGCTCCGGGAATTCCTCGGCGACGTGGGATACCGGGCAGTGATGCTGGCAGATCTGCACGCCGTGGATCGGCCCGCCGACCTGCGTGGTGCTGGCGACATAGCCGGCCTTGGTCAACGCGGTGGCGATCCGTTCGGCGGCGGCCTCGACGTCCGCGTCCGCCGCGCTGTCGGCCGCGGTCACCTCGGTCAAAATGGCGTCGATCCGCTGCCGGGCGAACGCCTGAACCGCCTCTTCACCACCGATTTCGCGCAGCTGCCGCATGGCCGCCGCCGCCAAGTCGTCGTAGGCGTGGTCGAGCTTGGCCCGGCCGCCGGCGGTCAACCGGTAGCGCTTGGCGGGACGCCCGCGTCCCGCCTGCTGCCATGCCGCGGCGGCCGTGGCCTCGGCATCGCCGGCCTCGATCAACGCATCGAGATGCCGGCGCACACCGGCGGCGGCCAGGCCCAGCCGGTCACCGATCTCGCCGGCGGTGATCGATCCGGATTCCAGCAGCAGGCGCACGATGGCGCGGCGGGTGTGGCCATCCGCTGTGAGACCCGTCGATGCGCCGGCGTCGGCCGCGGCGGCACCATCGAGGCTGGTTCGGATTTTCACAACACCAGTGTGACGCAATTCCGACGATCGGTCTAGCAAGGGTCCCCTGTCTTGGCGTTGCGCTGGTCACACGCAGCGGCCCGCTCTGCGACGTTGGACCGACGGCTACGCTGCTCTGATGGCAGCCCGCCACCACACGCTGAGCTCGTCGATCGCGAGTCTGCACGGCGACGAGCAAGCGGTGGGTTCGCCGCTGAACGATACCGAGCTCACCGCGCTGCGCCGCACCCGCCTGTGCGGTGCCACCGGCACCATGCTGATGGCGATCGGCGCGCTCGGCGCCGGGGCCCGGCCCGTCGTGCAGGACCCGACGTTCGGGGTGCGGCTGCTCAACCTGCCGTCGCGCATCCAAACCGTGTCGTTGACGATGACGACGACGGGCGCGGTCATGATGGCGCTGGCCTGGCTGATGCTCGGGCGATTCGCGCTGGGCAACCGGCGGATGTCCCGCGGCGACCTGGACCGCACCCTGCTGCTGTGGGTGCTGCCGCTGCTGATCGCCCCGCCGATGTACAGCAAGGACGTCTACTCCTATCTGGCGCAGAGCCAGATCTCCCTGGAGGGCCTCGATCCGTACCGGGTCGGCCCGGCCTCGGGGCTGGGACTGTCCCACATCTTCACCCTGTCCGTGCCGACCCTGTGGCGAGAGACGCCCGCGCCCTACGGCCCGCTGTTCTTGTGGATGGGACGCGGCATTTCGGCGGTCACCGGCGACAACATCGTCGCCGCGGTGCTGTGTCACCGGCTCGTGGAGCTCCTCGGCGTCGGACTGATCGTGTGGGCGACGCCGAGGCTGGCCCGGCGCTGCGGTGTCGCCGAGGTCAGCGCCCTGTGGCTTGGTGCGGCCAATCCGCTGCTGATCATGCATCTGGTGGCCGGGGTGCACAACGAGGCCCTGATGCTGGGCATGATGCTGGCCGGGGCCGAATTCGCGCTGCGCGGCGTCTCAGACGTCGTGACGTCTGGTGGCCGGGGTGCACAACGAGGCCCTGATGCTGGGCATGATGCTGGCCGGGGCCGAATTCGCGCTGCGCGGCGTCTCAGACGTCAAAGCCCCGCGCCTGCTGCCACACTCCTGGAAATTCGGGCCCGACTGGGAACCGCTGGGCATGCTGGTGGCGGGCGCGGTCCTGATCACGCTGTCGTCGCAGGTAAAGCTGCCGTCGCTGCTGGCGCTGGGCTTCGTCACGATGGCGCTGGCCTACCGCCGGGGAGGAACCCTGCGCGCCCTGCTGCTGACGGGCGGCGGCATGGCGGCGCTGTCGCTGGCGGTGATGGCCGTCGTCGGCTGGGCCAGCGGGCTGGGCTTCGGCTGGATCTATACGCTGGGCACCGCGAACGTGGTGCGCAGCTGGATGTCGCCGCCGACGCTGCTGGCGCTCGGCACCGGGCAGGTGGGCATCCTGCTGGGCCTGGGCGATCACACCACCGCGGTGCTGGGGCTGACCCGCGCGATCGGCGTGCTGATCATCACGGTCATGGTGGCGTGGCTGCTGCTGGCCGTCTTCCGCGGCAGGCTGCACCCGATCGGCGGGCTCGGCGTCGCGCTGGGCATCTGCGTGCTGCTGTTTCCGGTCGTCCAGCCCTGGTACCTGCTGTGGGCGATCATCCCCCTGGCCTGCTGGGCCACCCGGACCGGCTTCCGGGTGGCGGCGATCGTCATCAGCCTCGTCGTCGGCATCTTCGGCCCGACCGCCAACGGCGACCGGTTCGCGCTGTTCCAGATCATCGACGCCACACTGGCCAGCACCGTCATCGTGGTGGCGCTCATCGCGCTGACCTACACGCGGTTGCCGTGGCGGCGGCCGCCGGTGCCGGCCCAGCAACCCGAGCCCCCGGCGGCCGTCGACCCCGCGTCGCCCGCGCAGCCTGCCCCGACCCCGCGGCCGGCGCCGGCCCATGACGCCTACGCTGATTCCACGTGAGCCGCGCCGACGACGATGCAGAGCGAAGCGATGAGGAGGAGCGGCGCTCGTGAGCCGCGCCGACGACGATGCAGAGCGAAGCGATGAGGAGAAGCGGCGCAGGTGACCTCCGACGTTCCTGAAACCGTCGTGCGCCTGCGCGGCGTGAGCAAGCACTACGGATCCGTCACGGCCGTCTCCGATCTCGACCTGGAGGTGCACGCCGCCGAGGTGCTGGCCCTGCTCGGTCCCAACGGCGCCGGCAAGACCACGACGGTCGAGATGTGCGAGGGTTTCGTGCGCCCGGACGCCGGCACCATCGAGGTGCTGGGCCTGGACCCGATCGCCGACAACGCGCGGCTGCGGGCGCGGATCGGTGTGATGCTGCAGGGCGGCGGCGGCTACCCCGCGGCCCGCGCCGGCGAGATGCTCGACCTGGTGGCCGCCTACGCCGCGGACCCGCTGGACCCGGCATGGCTGCTGGACACGCTGGGCCTCACCGACGCCGCGCGCACCACCTACCGGCGGCTCTCCGGCGGCCAGCAGCAGCGGCTCGCGCTGGCGTGCGCGCTGGTCGGGCGGCCCGAACTGGTCTTCCTCGACGAGCCCACCGCGGGCATGGACGCCCACGCGCGGCTGCTGGTGTGGGAGCTGATCGACGCGCTGCGCCGCGACGGCGTGACGGTGCTGCTGACCACCCACCAGCTCAAGGAGGCCGAGGAGCTCGCCGATCGGATCGTCATCATCGACAACGGGGCGACGGTGGCCTCGGGCACGCCCGCGGAGCTGATGCGCAGCGGGGCCAAGGACCAGCTGCGGTTCAGCGCGCCGCCGCGGCTCGACCTGTCCCTGTTGTCCGCCGCGCTGCCCGAGGATTACAAGGCCACCGAGGTGACGCCGGGCGAGTACCTGGTCGAGGGCCCGGTCGACCCGCAGGTGCTCGCGACGGTCACGGCGTGGTGCGCCCGGATCGACGTGCTGGCCACCGATATGCGCGTCGAGCAACGCAGTCTCGAGGACGTGTTCCTCGACCTCACCGGCAGGAAGTTGCGGCCATGAGCGAATCACCGTTTCCCGCAGGCACTTTCGCCCCCGACCCGCGCCCCAGCGCGGTGCCGAAAATGCTGGCGGCGCAGTTCGCTCTGGAGCTCAAGCTGCTGCTGCGCAACGGCGAACAGCTGCTGCTGACGATGTTCATCCCGATCACGCTGCTGGTGGGGCTCACGCTGCTGCCACTCGGCTCGTTCGGGCAGCACCGGGCCGCCACCTTCACCCCGGTCATCATGGCGCTGGCGGTGATCTCCACGGCGTTCACCGGGCAGGCGATCGCGGTCGCCTTCGATCGTCGCTACGGGGCTTTGAAACGGCTTGGCGCCACGCCACTTCCGGTCTGGGGGATCATCGCGGGCAAGTCCCTGGCCGTCGTCACTGTGGTGTTCCTGCAGGCAATCCTGTTGGGCGCCATAGGTTTTGCGCTCGGCTGGCGACCCGCCCTGATCGCGTTGGCCTTCGGCGCCGCGGTCATCGCGCTGGGCACCGTCGTGTTCGCGGCCCTCGGCCTGCTGCTCGGCGGGACGCTGCGGGCCGAGATCGTGCTGGCGGTCGCCAACCTGATGTGGTTCGTCTTCGCCGGCCTGGGCGCGCTGACCGTGGAAACCGAGATCATCCCGGCGGCGGTGAAATGGGCGGCCCGGCTGACCCCGTCGGGCGCGCTGACCGAGGCGCTCTCACAAGCGATGACCGTGTCGGTGGACTGGTTCGGGGTGATCGTCCTGGCGGCGTGGGGTGCGCTGGGCGCGCTCGGCGCACTGCGCTGGTTCCGGTTCACCTGACGGCCGCCCGGCAACCCCGGGCGTACTACGGCATGTAGTTTTCGGTGCCTTAGGATCGGGCCGTGCTTGGACGAACGCTGTTGCGGCTGGTGGACCTGCTCCCCAATCCCAGTCTGGGCGTCCAGCGGCTGATCGCCGTGGCCGTCATCCTGACCCAGGGCGGCATCGCCATCACCGGCGCGATCGTGCGCGTCACCGCCTCGGGGCTGGGCTGCCCCACCTGGCCGCAATGCTTCCCGGGCAGCTTCGTCCCGGTGGCCCACGCCCAGGTGCCGCGCATCCACCAGGCCGTCGAGTTCGGCAACCGCATGGTCACCTTCGCGGTGGTGATCACCGCGGCGCTGGCCGTGCTCGCGGTGACCCGGGCCCGGCGGCGACGCGAGGTGCTGGTCTATGCCTGGCTGATGCCGGTGTCGACCGTCGTGCAGGCCGTCATCGGCGGGATCACCGTGCGCACCGGGCTGCTGTGGTGGACGGTGGCCATCCACCTGCTGACGTCGATGACGATGGTGTGGCTCGCGGTGTTGCTCTACGTCAAGATCGGCGAGCCCGATGGAGACGGGTCCGCGGCGGTGCGCGTGCTGATCCCCACGCCGCTGCGCGCGCTGACCGCGCTTTCCGGCGTGAACCTGGCCGCGGTGCTGGTCACCGGAACGCTGGTGACGGCCGCCGGGCCCCACGCGGGTGACCGCAGCGCCACGCGGACGGTGCCGCGGCTCAAGGTCGAAGTCGCCACGCTCGTGCACATGCACTCCTCGCTGCTGGTCGCCTACCTGGCGCTGGTCGTGGGGCTGGGCTTCGGCCTGCTGGCGGTGCGGGCCACCCGCCCCGTCCTGCGGCGGCTCGGGGTGCTGCTCGTCCTGCTCTGCGCGCAGGCCGCCGTCGGCACCGCCCAGTACTACACCGGTGTCCCCGCCGCGCTGGTCGCGCTGCACGTGGCGGGGGCGGCCGCCTGCACCGCGGCCACCGCGGCGCTATGGGCCTCGATGCGAGAGCGGGCCGAGCCCGAGCCGCTCGCAACCTGACTCGACCGCCAGGGCGAAGCGGCGCTGCGCGAGCTCCCGGGTGGCGGTGTCCAACTGCCGCCAACCCATTTGCGGCGCAACGAGATCCAGCTTCACCAGCCGGTTCCCCGCCACGTCGGCGCGCGCGTAGAGCAGCTCCCGCGCGCGGATCCCAATGCGGCCGGCGGCCGCCGCCAGCGCCGCGTGGCCGAGGTCCCAGGACTCGAACTCCGGCTCGCCCGGCCAGGCGTGCGATTGCTCCCCGCCCAAGAAAACCAACGACGACTGCGCCGTCGCGCCGGGTTCCGTCGGGACCCCGTCGTCCTCGAGAGCGCCCAGATACCGCTCGGCGATATTCCAGGCGATCGCGGCGGGCGGGTTGAGCAGGTGACGCACCCGCCGGGTCCAGGTGAGGAATTCGTCACGCCGGTCCGGTTCGACGGGGGCGGCCCGCAGGATCACCAGGTCGGCCCCGGCGGTCCCCGGATCGTCCCAGGGCAGCCGGCGTGCGTGCAGGCCACGGCGGCGTAGCGCCGCCACCAGCCCCGCGTCGTCGGGGTCGTCGCCGGGCCCCGCCGCCAGCACGATGCGGGGATGGAAGACGTCCGGACGAGCGAGCTTCATGCCCGGGCATGATAAGCACATGCACGCAATCGAAGTCAGCGAAACCGGCGGCCCCGAGGTGCTGCGCTACGTCGATACGCCACAACCCTCGCCCGGCCCGGGCGAGGTGCTGATCGAGGCCGAGGCCATCGGCGTCAACTACATCGACACGTATTTCCGCTCGGGGCAATATCCGCGCCAGCTGCCGTTCATCCTCGGCCAGGAGACGAGCGGCACGGTGGTGGACACCGGCGAGGGCGTCGACGGTTTCACCGCGGGCGACCGGGTCGTCACCGCCGCGGCTTCCGGCGCGTATGCCGAATACGCCACTGCCCCAGCCTCTTTCATCGCCGCGGTGCCCGACGGAGTTGCCGCCGACGTGGCCGCCTCGGCGCTGCTGAAGGGCCTGACCGCCCATTACCTGTTGAAGTCGGTGTATCCGGTGCAGGCCGGCGACACGGTGCTGGTGCACGCGGGCGCCGGCGGTGTCGGCCTGATCTTGACCCAGTGGGCGCACCTGCTCGGCGCTCGGGTGATCACGACGGTCTCGACGCCGGAGAAGGCGCGGATGTCGGCGAAGGCCGGCGCCGACGAGGTGCTGTCCTACCCCGACGACGCCGATGAGTTCGGCGAGCGGATCCGCGCGTTGACCGATGGCGCCGGGGTGGCCGCGGTGTACGACGGCGTGGGCGCGAGCACGTTCGACGCCAGCCTGGCCAGCCTGGCCGTGCGGGGCACGCTCGCGCTGTTCGGCGCGGCCAGCGGGCCCGTTCCGCCGTTCGATCCGCAGCGCCTCAATGCCGCCGGCTCGGTGTTGTTGACCCGGCCGTCGCTGGCGCATTTCGTGCGGACCGGGCAGGAATTCAGCTGGCGGGCAGAGGAACTGTTCGCCGCGATCGCCGGCGGCGACATCACCGTCGAGGTCGGCGGGCGCTACCCTCTGGCCGACGCCGCGCGCGCCCACCAGGATCTGCAGGGACGCAAGACCACGGGGTCGATCGTGCTGGTGCCCTAGTTTCCAGCCGCCGAACGTGGGGCGTCTGGACGAATTCGAGGCGGATTCCGTACGTAGGGCCCACGTTCGGCGATCGGAGCTGAAGCGACCCCGGACCGTCAGAACAGGTGCGGCAGCCCGATGGCCGAGTCGATCGCCAACGCGCAGAACACCACCGCCAGGTAGTTGTTGGACTGCAGGAACAGCCGCAGCGGCTTGACCGGCTCACCCACGCGCACCCCCGCGTACAGCTGGTGGGCCATCGCCAGGAACCACACGCCGGCCACCACGGCGACCGCCGCGTACAGCCAGCCGGTCGCCAGCGCCAGCGCCAGCGTGGACAGCACCGTCAGCCAGGTGTAGATCAGGATCTGCTTGGTCACCTGGCGCTCGGTCGCCACGGCCGGGAGCATCGGGACGCCCGCCGCTTTGTAGTCGTCCTTGTAGCGCATCGCCAGCGCCCAGGTGTGCGGTGGCGTCCAGAAGAAAATGATGGCGAACATCACCAGGGCCGGCCAGCCGATGGTGTTCGTCACGGCCGACCAGCCGATCATCACCGGCATGCAGCCGGCGGCGCCGCCCCACACGACGTTCTGCGAGGTGCGGCGCTTGAGCAGCAGTGTGTAGACGAACACATAGAACGCGATCGTCGCCAGGGCCAACAGCCCCGACAGCAGGTTCGTCGTCCACCACAGCCAGCAGAACGACCCGACCGTCAGCACCAGCCCGAACACCAGGGCGTTGCGGGTGGGCACCGCCGCCCGGGCCAGCGGGCGGCGCGCGGTGCGCTTCATCACTTTGTCGATGTCCGCGTCTGCCACACAGTTCAGCGTGTTGGCACCCCCGGCGGCCAGCATGCCGCCGATCAACGTGTTGACGATCAGCAGCGGGTTCACCGTGCCGCGCTGGGCCAGGAGCATCGCGGGGATCGCCGTCACCAGCAGCAGCTCAACAACCCGCGGTTTGGTCAGCGCCAGATAAGCCAGCACCGTGCCTTGTACCCGGCTTGGCAATCGGCTCGGCGCGGCGCGCCCGCGAACGCTCACGCAATAACTCCTTGGGGTCGCAGCGGCGCGCAGCATCTACTACAGACGATGGTAGACCGAGTAGCGGCGATGCCCCGCCCGTGGGTCCATTCCGGCAGATTTCTCCCAGATTTCCGAACTGAATGTTAAGGCCTTTCGACGGGCGCGTAATTTTCACACCTGCCGGCCGCGGGTACCCGAAATCCTGCTCTGCAAGAGCCGGCCCTCCCGCACTAGGGTGGGATTGATCAGCTCGATGACCCAAGGACTGAGTCTGTGACGACACTCGAAGAGATCTCCACGCTGACCCAACCGCACCTCCCCGACGACTGGTCCGAGCTCGACTCGGCCGCCGTCGACACCATTCGGGTGCTGGCCGCCGACGCGGTGCAAAAGGTCGGCAACGGCCACCCCGGGACGGCGATGAGCCTGGCTCCGCTGGCGTACACGCTGTTCCAGCGGACGATGCGCCACGACCCCAGCGACACCCACTGGCTGGGTCGCGACCGGTTCGTCCTGTCATGCGGGCACAGCAGCCTGACGCTGTACATCCAGCTGTATCTGGGCGGTTTCGGTCTGGAGCTCTCCGACATCGAGTCACTGCGCACCTGGGGATCCAAGACGCCCGGGCACCCGGAGTTCCGCCACACCAAGGGCGTTGAGATCACCACCGGTCCGCTTGGGCAGGGCCTGGCGTCCGCGGTCGGCATGGCGATGGCAGCCCGCTACGAGCGCGGCCTGTTCGACCCCGACGCCGCCCCCGGCACCAGCCCGTTCGACCACCACATCTACGTGTTCGCGTCCGACGGCGACATCGAGGAGGGCGTCACCTCGGAAGCCTCGTCGCTGGCGGCGGTCCAGGAACTGGGCAACCTCATCGTTTTCTATGACCACAACCAGATTTCGATCGAGGACGACACCAACATCGCGTTGTGCGAGGACACCGCCGCGCGCTACGAGGCCTACGGCTGGCACGTGCAGAGGGTCGAGGGCGGCGAGAACGTCGTCGGCATCGAGGAGGCCATCGCGGCCGCCAAGGCCGTCACCGACCGGCCGTCGTTCATCGAGCTGCGCACCATCATCGGCTACCCCGCGCCGAAGCTGATGAACACCGGCAAGGCGCACGGCGCGGCGCTGGGCGACGAGGAGGTCGCCGCCGTCAAGGAGATCCTCGGCTTCGACCCGGACAAGAACTTCGAGGTGCGCGACGAGGTGATCGCCCACACCCGCAAGCTGGTCGACCGCGGCAAGGAAGCGCATGAGAAGTGGCAGGCGGATTTCGACGCGTGGGTGCAGCGCGAGCCCGACCGCAAAGCGCTGCTGGACCGGTTGACCGCCGAGGAGCTGCCGGACGGCTGGGACGCCGACATCCCGGTCTGGAAGCCGGGCGACAAGGACCTGGCCACCCGCGCGGCCTCAGGCAAGGTGCTCAACGCGATCGGGCCGAAACTGCCCGAGCTGTGGGGCGGCTCGGCCGACCTGGCGGGCAGCAACAACACCACCATGGACAACGTCAAATCCTTTGGCCCGCCGTCGATTTCGACCAAGGACTACACGGCGGACTGGTACGGACGCACGCTGCACTTCGGCGTTCGCGAGCACGCGATGGGCGCCATCCTGTCCGGCATCGTGCTGCACGGCCCCACCCGGGCCTACGGCGGCACGTTCCTGCAGTTCTCGGACTACATGCGTCCCGCGGTGCGGCTGGCCTCGCTGATGGACATCGACACCATCTACGTGTGGACGCACGATTCCATCGGGCTCGGCGAGGACGGGCCCACCCACCAGCCGATCGAGCACCTCGCGGCGCTGCGCGCCATCCCCAAGCTGTCGGTGGTGCGCCCGGCCGACGCCAACGAGACCGCGCACGCCTGGCGCACGATCCTGGCCCGCGGCAACGGCAGCGGCCCGGTGGGGCTGATCCTGACCCGTCAGGGCGTTCCGGTGCTCGAGGGCACCAGCGCCGACGGCGTCGCCCGCGGCGGTTACATCCTGGGGTCGGACGGTGAGGAAGCCGGCCAGGATCCCGACGTGGTTCTGATCGCCACCGGCTCGGAGGTCCAACTCGCCGTCGAGGCGCAGAAGTTGTTGGCGGACAAGGACATTGTGGCGCGAGTGGTTTCCATGCCGTGCGTCGAATGGTTCGAGTCCCAGCCCGACGACTACCGCGACAGCGTGCTCCCCCCGTCGGTGTCGGCGCGGGTGGCCGTCGAGGCCGGCGTCGCGCAGAGCTGGCACAAGCTGGTCGGTGACACCGGCAAGATCGTTTCGATCGAGCACTACGGCGAATCGGCCGACTATAAGACCTTATTCCGTGAATTCGGCTTCACCGCCGAAGCCGTCGCGGCCGCCGCGGAACAAGTAGTGGATAACTGAGGAAAGGGTAATTCACATGACCGCTCAGAACTCGAATCTGGCGGCGCTGTCCGCCGCCGGCGTATCCGTCTGGCTCGATGACCTGTCGCGTCAGCGGCTGCAGTCAGGCAACCTGCAGGAGCTGATCGACACCAAGAGTGTCGTCGGGGTGACCACCAACCCGTCGATCTTCCAGAAGGCGTTCGCCGAGGGCGACGCCTATGACGGCCAGATCGCCGAGCTGGCCGAGCGCGGCGCGGATGTCGACGCCACCATCCGCACCGTCACCACCGACGACGTGCGCAACGCGTGCGACGTGCTCAAGCGTGAGTGGGAAAACTCCGACGGCGTCGACGGCCGGGTGTCCATCGAGGTCGACCCGCGGTTGGCCGCTGAGACGGAAAAGACGATCGCGCAGGCCGTCGAGCTGTGGAAGATCGTCGACCGACCGAACCTGTTCATCAAGATTCCGGCGACCAAGGCCGGCATTCCGGCGATCACCGCGGTTCTGGCCGAGGGCATTTCGGTCAACGTCACTTTGATCTTCTCCGTCGAGCGGCACCGTCAGGTGATGGACGCCTACCTGGCGGGCCTGGAGAAGGCGCGCGAAGCCGGACACGACCTGTCCAAGATCCATTCGGTGGCTTCGTTTTTCGTCTCCCGGGTGGACACCGAGGTCGACAAGCGGCTGGAGAAGATCGGGTCCGACGATGCGAAGGCGCTGCTGGGCCAGGCCGGGGTGGCCAACGCCCGGCTGGCGTATGCGGCCTACCAGGAGGTGTTCGACGGTGGCGAGCGCTATCAGGCGCTCAAGGCCGACGGGGCTCGTGTGCAGCGTCCGCTCTGGGCGTCGACCGGAGTCAAGAACCCCGACTACTCCGACACCCTCTATGTCACCGAACTGGTGGCGCCCAACACGGTGAACACCATGCCGGAGAAGACAATTGACGCGGTCGCCGACCACGGTGAGATCAAGGGCGACACGGTCACCGGTACCGCCGGGGATGCCCAGGCGGTCTTCGACAAGCTCGAACAGATCGGCATCGACCTGACCGACGTCTTCAAGGTCTTGGAAGACGAAGGCGTGGAGAAGTTCGTGGATTCGTGGACCGAGCTGCTGGAGGAGACACAGAAGCAGCTGGGTTCCGCCTCCAAATGAGCCCAGCCCGCACCGCGCAACAATGGCATAACCCGTTACGGGACAAGCGCGACAAGCGGCTGCCGCGCATCGCCGGGCCGTGCGGGATGGTCATCTTCGGTGTCACCGGCGACCTGGCGCGCAAGAAGGTCATGCCCGCCATTTATGACCTGGCCAATCGCGGGCTGTTGCCGCCGAGCTTCTCGCTGGTGGGTTTCGCCCGCCGGGATTGGAGCACGCAGGATTTCGGCAAGGTGGTCTACGAGGCGGTCAAGGAACACTGCCGCACTCCCTTCCGGGAGGAGAACTGGGAGCGGCTGGCCGAGGGATTCCGTTTCGTGCCAGGCGCTTTCGACGACGACGAGGCGTTCGGTCGGCTCGCCGAGACCCTGGACAAGCTGGACGCCGAGCGGGGCACGGGCGGCAACCACGCCTTCTACCTGGCCATCCCGCCGAAGTCCTTCCCGGTGGTGTGCGAACAGCTGCACAAGTCCGGCCTGGCCCGCCCGCAGGGCGAGCGGTGGAGCCGGGTGGTCATCGAGAAGCCGTTCGGCCACGATCTGGAGAGCGCGCAGGCGCTGAACAAGTCGGTGAACGCCGTCTTTCCCGAGGAGGCGGTCTTCCGGATCGACCACTACCTGGGCAAGGAGACGGTCCGCAACATCCTGGCGCTGCGGTTCGCCAACCAGCTGTTCGACCCGATCTGGAACGCGCACTACGTCGACCACGTGCAAATCACCATGGCCGAGGACATCGGCCTGGGCGGGCGGGCCGGCTACTACGACGGCATCGGCGCCGCGCGTGACGTCATCCAGAACCATCTGATGCAGCTGCTGGCGCTGACCGCGATGGAGGAGCCGGTCAGCTTCAGCCCGTCGGCGCTGCAGGCCGAGAAGATCAAGGTGCTCTCGGCGACACAGCTCGCCGAGCCGCTCGACGAGACCACCAGCCGCGGCCAGTACGCCGCGGGCTGGCAGGGCGGCGAGAAGGTCGTCGGGCTGCTCGACGAGGAGGGGTTCGCCAAGGACTCGATCACCGAGACGTTCGCCGCCATCACGCTCGAGGTGGACACCCGCCGCTGGGCGGGCGTGCCCTTCTACCTGCGAACCGGAAAACGGTTGGGCCGCAGGGTGACCGAGATCGCCCTGATCTTCAAGCGGGCGCCGCACCTGCCGTTCGACGCGACCATGACCGACGAGCTGGGCACCAACGCCATGGTGATCCGCGTGCAGCCCGACGAGGGCGTCACGCTGCGGTTCGGCTCCAAGGTGCCGGGCACCGCGATGGAGGTCCGCGACGTCAACATGGACTTCTCCTACGGCTCGGCGTTCGCCGAGGAATCGCCGGAGGCCTACGAACAGTTGATCCTCGACGTGCTGCTGGGCGAGCCGTCACTGTTCCCGGTCAACGAAGAGGTCGAATTGGCTTGGCAGATACTCGATCCCGTGTTGGATAACTGGGCCGCCGGGGGCAAGCCCGAGCCGTACGAGGCGGGCACCTGGGGTCCGGACTCCGCGTTCGAGATGCTGCATCGCACGGGCCGGGAATGGCGGCGGCCCTGATGATCATCGACATGGAAGACACCACCACCACCGCGGTCAACAAGAAACTCGACGAACTGCGGGAACGCGTCGGCGCCGTCGCGATGGGCCGGGTGCTGACGCTGATCATCGCGCCGGACAGCGAGGAGATCCTCGAAGAGACGCTGCAAGCGGCCAACGACGCCAGCCACGAACATCCCAGCCGGATCATCGTCACGATGCGGGGCAATCCGTATGCGGACGAGCCCCGGCTGGACGCGCAGCTGCGCGCCGGTGGCGACACCGGCGCCAGCGAGGTCGTGGTGCTGCGGCTGTCGGGCGCGTTGTCCGGCCACGCCGCCAGCGTCGTCACCCCGTTCCTGCTCCCCGACATCCCGGTGGTGGCCTGGTGGCCCGACGTCGCGCCGGCGGTCCCCGCGCAGGACCCGTTGGGCCGGTTGGCGATTCGACGCATCACCGACGCGACCAACGGGGTCGACCCGCTGGCGGCGATCAAGAGCCGGCTGCCGGGCTACACCGCGGGTGACACCGACCTCGCCTGGGCGCGCATCACCTATTGGCGGGCGCTGCTGACCTCGGCCGTCGACCTGACCCCGCACGAACCGATCTCCTCGGCGCTGGTGTCCGGCCTGGCCACCGAACCGGCCCTCGACGTCCTGGCGGGGTGGCTGGCCAGCCGGATCGACGGCCCGGTGCGCCGGGCGGTCGGCGAGCTCAAAATCGAATTGACCCGCAGCAGCGAGACCATCGTGTTGAGCCGCCCGCAGGAAGGCAGGACGGCCACGCTCAGCCGGACGTCGCGGCCGGACGCCCTGCTTCCATTGGCGCGCAGGGAAACCGGCGAGTGTCTCGCCGAAGACCTGCGTCGCCTGGATCCCGACGAGATATACCAAACCGCGCTCGAAGGCATTGAGAAAGTGCAATACGTGTGAGCACCAGCATCGAAATCTTCCCGGACAGCCAGGCCCTGGTCGTCGCCGCCGCGACGCGACTGACCGACACCATCGCGAACGCCGTCGCGGCCCGGGGGCGCGCGCTGGTCGTGCTGACCGGCGGCGGCAACGGCATCGGCCTGTTGCAGTCGCTCATGGACCGACCGATCGAGTGGTCCAAGGTGCACCTGTTCTGGGGCGACGAACGCTACGTTCCCGAAGACGACGACGAGCGCAACGACAAGCAGGCGCGGGCCGCACTGCTCGACCATGTCGACATTCCGTCCAGCCAGGTGCACCCGATGCCGGCCAGCGACGGCGAATTCGGCGGCGATCTGGCCGCGGCCGCGCTGGCCTACGAGCAGTTGCTGGCGGCCAACGCCGCGCCCGGGCAGCCGGTACCGAATTTCGACGTGCACCTGCTGGGCATGGGCCCCGAGGGTCACATCAACTCGCTGTTCCCGGACACCCCGGCCGTGCTCGAAACCGCCCGCATGGTGGTGTCGGTGGAGGACTCCCCCAAGCCGCCGCCGCAACGAATCACGTTGACGCTGCCCGCCATTGCCCGTTCGCGTGAGGTCTGGCTGATGGTGTCGGGCGCGGGGAAGGCCGAGGCGGCGGCCGCGGCCATCGGTGGCGCCGCGCCGGTCGCGGTGCCGGCCGCCGGGGCGATCGGGCTGGACACCACGCTGTGGCTGCTCGACGAGGACGCCGCGTCCAAGCTGCCGTCGGACCCGTCCGGCGTGGCCTGACGCGATTTTCGTCCTGAGGTTTGCGGCCGGCCCGTCCGGGTCATAATGGCGGTCATGGCAGACAGAACCGTGCGCGGGGGGCAAGAGCGAAGCCGAATCAAGACGCTCACCCAGGCCGCGTTGAACGCCGACAAGACAGTGGAACAGGTCGAAGACGTCCTCGACGGTTTGAGCAACACCATGAAAGAGCTCAACAGTTCCCTGTCAGCGCTGAACGCCACGGTGGAACGCCTGGAAACCGGCCTGGACCACCTGGACGGCACCATGGCCAGCCTGGACGATCTGGCCAAGCGGTTGATCGTGCTGGTCGAACCGGTGGAGGCCATCGTCGCGCGGATCGACGAGATGGTGAAGGTGGGCGAGACCATGATGTCTCCCCTGGCGATCACCGAGCACGCGGTGCGCGGCGTGCTGGACAGGCTGCGCAACCGGACCGCGCAGTAGGCGCCCGGCGGGAACCCCGATGGCCACGTTGCTGCTGCACCACTCCGCCTTCGCCGCGCATCGGACCGCCCCCGGGCATCCGGAGCGGCCGGACCGCTACCGCGCGGTGGAAGCGGCGCTGAGCCGACCCCAGTTCGACGCGCTGGTGCGCGAGACGGCCGAACCGGCCGAGCTCGCCGCCGCGCGCTACGTGCACTCCAACCGCTACGTGGACGCGCTGGAGGCGGCGCGCCCCGAGCACGGCTACGTCTACCTCGACGGCGGCGACACCATGATGGAGCCCTCGACGTGGGAGACGGCCTTGCGCGGGGTGGGCGCCACGCTGCGGGCGGTGGACCAGGTGGTGGCCGGCGACGTACAAAACGCGTTCGTCGCGTGCCGGCCGCCGGGGCATCACGCCGAAACCGAACGCGCCATGGGGTTCTGCCTGTTCAACAACATCAGCATCGGCGCGCGGCACGCGCAGCGCAAACACGGGCTGACGCGGGTCGCCATCGTCGATTTCGACGTCCATCACGGCAACGGCACGCAGCAGATCTTCTACTCCGACCCGAACGTGCTCTACGCGTCTACGCACCAGATGCCGCTGTTCCCCGGCACCGGCGCGCCACGAGAAACCGGAGTCGGCAACATCTTCAACGCGCCGCTGGCGCCCGGGGACGGCGGCGCCGAACTGCGCGCGGCCTTCACAGACCGGATACTGCCTGCGCTGCAGGCCTTTTCGCCCGAACTGATCATTGTGTCCGCCGGGTTCGACGCGCACGAGCGCGATCCGCTCGGCTCACTGAGCATGACGGCCGACGACTTCGCCTGGGTCACCAGGGAATTGATGAAGTCGGCGGAGGCGCTCTGCGACGGCCGGCTGGTGGCGGTGCTCGAAGGCGGTTACGACCTGCAAGCTTTGGCCGATTCGGTCACCGCGCACGTCGGCGAGCTTGTGAAAGGCTGAGCCCGCCCCTAACTCAGCTCGCCTTTTTCTCGTGCATCTCGGGCGCCGGGCCGCCGACCGGCGTCGCCGACTTCATGATGTCCTCGATCGCGGCGAGGTCCGCGTCGGTCAGCGTGACGTCGGCCGCACCGGCGCTGTCCTGCAGGTAGGTGACGTGTTGCGCGCCCATGATGGCGGT
Source organism: Mycobacterium sp. NTMscope_MAC_269 (assembly GCF_976985695.1). Classification (NCBI taxonomy): domain Bacteria; kingdom Bacillati; phylum Actinomycetota; class Actinomycetes; order Mycobacteriales; family Mycobacteriaceae; genus Mycobacterium; species Mycobacterium sp. NTMscope_MAC_269. The sequence goes on along the minus strand of NZ_OZ335668.1, from coordinate 1,076,500 downwards.
GTGCACGCCCGGCTGCGCGAGCGTCCAGGCGATGGCCAACTGGCTCGTCGTGACGCCGAGATCGATGGCCAAATGCCCTAGGTCCTCAACGACTTTCAGGTTGCGCAGGTAGTCCTCACCGGTGAAGATGGGGCTCTTGCCGCGCCAGTCACCATCGGCAAAGCTGGTGTCGGGCTTCATGGTTCCCGTGAGCAGGCCGTGCGCCAGGGGTCCGTACACCATCACCCCGATGTCGTTGGCGTGGCAATAAGGCAGCAGGTCGCCCTCGATGTCACGGCGGAACAGGTGGTAGGGCGGCTGCACCGCTTCCACCGGAAGCGTGGCCGAGAGTTCCTCGATCTGGGCGGTGTCGTAGTTCGACACGCCGACGTGCCGAATCTTGCCCTCCGACACCAGTTCTGCGAGCGCTTCACCCGTCTCGGCCGCCGGCGTCGTGGGATCGGGCCAGTGCACCAGGTAGAGGTCGATGTAGTCGACGCCCAGGGCGCGCAGGCTGGACTCGACGCCGCTGCGAAGGTACTCACGGCTGGCGTCGCGGACCAGGCCCGTGTCGGTCTTGCGCAATCCGCCTTTGGTGGCGATCACCAGCTCGTCGCGGGCCCGCGCGAAATCGGCGCGAAGGGCCTTGCCGAGGATGCGCTCGGATTCGCCGAACCCGTATTGCTGGGCGGTGTCGAAGAAGTTGATCCCCAGGTCACGCGCGCGATGGATCATGGTGATCGCGGCGTCCTCGTCGGCTTGGCCCCAGTCACTACTGAACGCCCAGGTACCGAAGGCCAACCGGGAAACCTCAAGCCCCGTCTTGCCGAATGTGATGGATTTCAAATGCCAACCTCCCCCGTTGGATAGTTGTCCCTGCGTGTGCGGGCCCCCGTAGCGACGCCACGACTCAACCATAACGACGCCGCCACCACGTGCCGCAACACCAATGGTCAGCGCGGAAAGTACCGGCTGTCGTTGTCGACCGCGTCGAAAATATCCAATGCGTGCTGAAACGGCCCGGACGTGATCCGCTGATCGCTCGCATACGAGTGGTCGAGTTCGAACACGATGCACAGCAGCAGGCCGAGCAGCACCGCGACCGTGCTGGACACGACGAGGTGTCCGACGGTGCTGCCCAGCCGCAGGAAACCGGTGAAGGCGACCAGCACCACCGCGCCGAAGATCAGTCCCGCCCACATCAGGGCCGGTATGCGCGGCTTGGTGCCGACGATTCGTTCGTTGCGGTCGGACGCCAAATCGCCCAGCTGGTTGAGGAATTGCTGGTTGATCGGCTTGGCCGCGATGTTGGGCTGCTGGCGGCCGACGGTGCGGTACATCCGGGTGATCGCGGCCCGCGCGCCGTCGTCGTGCTGCTTGTTCCATTCGGGACCGGCCACCGCGCCCGCGTACTTGCGCAACAACTCCTGGATCTCGGTCCGTTCCGGTTCGGGCATGGCGACCGTTTGCCGATACATCGTCGTCAGCGCCGATGCCTCACCGGACACGACGACCTGGGTGGACGAGAAGTGCTCCCAGGTGGCCACCACGGTGAATCCCAGCAGCGCGCCGTACACAAAGCCCACGACGGTCAGATACGACGTCATCGCCGGATTCTGTTGGCTGCCATACCGCTCTTCCGGCAGGATGCGCCGCCCCAGCCACAGGGAGCCCGCCGCGATCGCGATCGCCACCGCGACGACACACACCAGCAGCAGCCACAGGGGTAGTCCGGATCCGCTCACTGGTCTCCTTGCTCGGTGCCGCGCCGATCAGCGTATTGCGGCCCGGCCGGCCCGGGACCCGATTCGCGCGTTCTCAGCCGCTGTTTCGCAGCGCGCTGGCCAGCCCGTTCATCGTCAGCAAAATCCCGCGCTGCACCAATTCGTCGTCGTCGCCGGAGCGGTAACGGCGCAGCAACTCCACCTGGAGGTGATTCAGCGGCTCGAGATACGGAAAGCGATTGAACACCGACCGCGCCAGCGCCGGGTTGTCGGCGAGCAGGTTGTCCTGCCCGGTGATGAGCTTGTGCATGGCGATGGTTCGCCGGTGCTCGTCGACGATCTTGCCGAAGACCCGGTGTCGCAGTTCCTCGTCGTCGACCAATTCGGCGTAGCGCGCCGCCAGGCCGAGGTCGCTTTTGGCCAGCACCTGAGCCAGATTGGACAGCACACTGCGGAAAAACGGCCACCGCTGGTACAGGTCGGCCAGCATGGCGACCCGCTCGCCCTCGCTCTGCGGCCCCGCCGCGATCCACTGTTCGAATGCCGACCCGGTGCCGTACCAGCCGGGCAGCATGACCCGCGACTGGCTCCACGCCAGCACCCACGGGATGGCCCGCAGGTCCGAGATCGACTCGGTCGGTTTGCGCGACGTCGGCCGGCTCCCGATGTTCAGCGAGCCGATCTCGCTGACCGGCGTGGAGGCCATGAAGTAGTCGACGAAACCCGGTGTGTCGTGGACCAATTCGGCATAGGCGCGCTGGGCCAGCGCGGCCACTTCGTCGAGCACCGCGTACGCCGGTTCCGCGGCGTCGCCCAGGCCCTCGACGTCCAGCAGCGTGGACTCCAGCGTGGCGGCCAGCAGGCTTTCCAGATTGCGTTGTGCCACTTGCGGTTCGGCGTATTTGGCGGCAATCACCTCGCCCTGCTCGGTGAGCCGCAGCGAGCCGTTCACGGCCCCGGGCGGCTGTGCCAGGATCGCCTCGTAGCTCGGGCCGCCGCCGCGGCCGACCGTGCCGCCGCGACCGTGGAAGAGCCGCAACCGGATTCCGGCTTTGCGCGCCACTTCCACCAGCGCCAGCTCGGCCCGGTACACCGCCCAGCTGGACGCCAGATACCCGCCGTCCTTGTTGGAGTCCGAGTAGCCCAGCATCACTTCCTGGATATCGCCGCGCGCGGCCACCAGCGCCCGGTAGATCGGAAGTTCGGTCATCGCGTGCAGGATCGTCGCGCCGTTGTGCAGGTCGTCGATGGTTTCGAACAGCGGGGAAATGCCCACCGGGCAATACGGCCGGGGCCCGGACGCGTCGATCAGCCCCGCCTCTTTCAGCAGGATCGCGGCCTCGAGGACGTCGGAGACCGAGCGGCACATCGAGATCACGTAGTTGGGGACGGCGGACGGCCCGTAGCGCTTGATGGCGTGCGCGGCCGCGCGCACCACGCCCAGCTCGGTGCGGGCCAGGTCGGACAGCTGCGCGTCGTCCCCGACCAGCGGGCGGCGGGTGCCCAGCTCGGCCGCCAACAGCTCGACGCGCTCGTCTTCGGGCAGCGAACGGTAATCCGGGTGCACGCCGGCCCAGGCCAGCAGCTCGCCGACCACCTCTTCGTGCGCGTCGGAGTTCTGCCGCATGTCCAAGCCGGACAGGTGAAACCCGAAGACCCGCACGCCTTCTCGGAGCAGCGCCAGGCGATCGTCGGCCAGCAGCGCGCTGCCGTGCCCGCGCAGGGACTCGTCGATGGTGTCGAGGTCGGCTCCCAGTTCGGCCGGGGTTTCATACGGCGGCAACCCCAGATCCAACAACCCCTGTGGTGTCCGGTCCAGGATCTCGGCGCTGGTCGCGCTGAGCCGGCCGCGGATCACCCGCACCGCCCGCCGGTACGGTTCGTCGGCGCGGGCTTTCTCCCCGCAGCCCTCGGCCAGGTCGATCAGCGCCGGGGTGACCGAGACCAGGCGCGCCGACATCGACAGCTCCTGCTCCAGCGCGGTCAGCTCGGCCAGGTAGTGCGCCAGCGCGGTGAACGCGGCGCTGCCGGTGGCCTGGCGCACCACGTCGGCCGTCACGTTCGGATTGCCGTCGCGGTCCCCGCCGATCCAGGAGCCGGGCTGCAGCATCGGCTCGCCCACCAGGTCGGCCTCGGGCCAGCGGGCCCGCAGGGCGTTGCGGACCTCGGCGTTGACCTGCGGGATCACCTTGAAGAACGCGGCGGCGTAATAGCGCAGGCCCACCTCGATCTCGTCGGTGATCTGCAGCCGCGACAGCCGGGTCAGCGCGGTCTGCCACAGGTTGAGGACCTGGCGGCGCAACTCGAGTTCGATGTTGCGGCCCTCGTCGGTCGCGGCGTGCCCTTCGGCGTGCAGCCGCATCAGCTCGGTGATGCGGTGCTGGGTGACGAAGACGGTGCGCCGGCGGGTCTCGGTGGGGTGGGCCGTGATCACCGGAGCGACCACGGCGCCCTTCAGCGCCTCGGCCACCGTTGCCGAATCGAGTTGTGCCTCATCGAGTTTGGCGTAGGTCGCGGCCAGGGTGCTGTCCTGCGGCGGTTCGCCGGCGGCGACGTGGACCGCGCGGCGGCGCTCGCGGTGGATGTCTTCGGCCACGTTGGCCAGCAGTGCGAAGTGGCTGAACGCGCGGATGACCGGGACGGCCTGGTGGATGTCGATGCCCTCGAACATCTCAGCCAGCTGCGCCCGGTCGATCTCGGAGCGTCGCACCCGGAACGATTCCACCCGCGCGCGTTCGACGAGCTCGAACACCTCGCGGCCGTTCTGCTCGCGCACCGTGTCGCCCAGGATGGCGCCCAGCAGCCGGATGTCGGCCCGCATCGGCTCGGTCGCCTCGCGCCCCACCAGGGTGCGCTGGACGGCGCCGATCGGTTCCAGCGTGCTGTCGGAGACTTCGGAGGCGTCAGCCATGCGTCTCAGTATCGGCGTTCGGCTCGATCGGCAGGCCGACGGCCGGATAGCTCTCGACGTAGCGCTGGTCGTCGGGCCCGAAGTAGGTGCAGGTTCGGGCCGCGGTATCGACCTCGAACCGGTATACCCCGGCGTTGAGCGCCCTTTCGACGAATTCCGGAAAACTGGATTCGCCAGCCTGGTCGGCACGCAGCGCGCGCACCAACGCGTCTTTGTCGAACGGCGGCAACTCGACCATTCCCTGCCGGATCGGGGCGCCCACCTGCAGCACGGCGCCGCCCGATGTCGTGTACACAGTCGATGCCGACGCGACGTCGAAGAAATACCCGGTGACTCCCGCGCGGCGAAGCGCTTCCGCGAGGAAGGGAAACCCACCCCTCTGCGGCCGATTCGCGGCTGCGTATTCCAGGGCCGCGCGGATGGACTGCACAGTTAAGCTCACTGGTTCTCCTGTCTGGAACGAAACTGACAACAGGAGATCATTTTGACAAATGATTGTCAATATTGCAATGAGTTACCATTAGCGCTGTGACCAAACAGATGGAGATCCTCTACTCCGAGCTTTTCGAAGCGGCCGGAGTCGGCCGGAGAATGGGCGAGGCCATCGCGGCGCGGCAGTCCCAGACCCAAGGTCGCTGGCAGGCCATGTGGACCATCGAGGAGGTGCCTCTGACGGTCCCGCAAATCGCGCGCCGGCTTGGCATGACGAGGCAGAACATTCAGCGGGTTGCCAGTGAACTGGTCGAGCGTGACCTGGCCACGTTCGTGCCCAACCCGGATCACAAGACCTCGCAGCTGCTGCAGCTGACCGCCACGGGCCGCTCAACACTGGATCGGCTCAACTCCACCGCGAATCGCTGGCACCAGGCGATACTTGCGACGTTTACCGCTGACGACGTCGCCTCGCTTCGGCGGCTGCTAGAACGATTTGTCGCTGCTATGCGCGACTTGGACGATTTACAAGCCTAGGCCGATCAGTGGTATTTGATCAGCAGGGCCATCGCGATGATGCACACCAGCCAGATGGCGGTGATGAAATACGTCAGCCGGTCCAGGTTTTTTTCCACCACGGTGGAGCCGGACAGGCTGGACTGGACGCCACCACCGAACAGCGTGGACAGGCCGCCACCCTTGGCGCGGTGCAGTAGCACCAGCAGCACCACCAGGATGCTGGTAACGACCAGGGTGATCTGCAAAGCCAACTGCATGACGGCCAGCCTACCGGCCCCGACGGCGCATCACGGCAGGGGCCCGCCGGCGGCGATGGCCGCCAGCGTGGCGAATTGCTCGCCGTCCAGCGACGCGCCGCCGACCAGACCGCCGTCGATGTCGTCGCGGGCGATGAGCTCGCCGACGTTCTTGGCGTTGACCGAGCCGCCGTAGAGCACCCGCACCGAGTCGGCGACCTCTTCAGTGGCGAGCGAGGCCAACTCCTTGCGGATCGCCGCGCACACCTCCTGGGCGTCGGCGGCGCTGGCCACCCGCCCGGTGCCGATCGCCCACACCGGCTCGTAGGCGATGACGACCTTGCCGATCTGTTCGGCCGACAGCCCGGCCAGCGAGCCGCGCAGCTGCTCCTCGCAGTGGATGACGTGGTTGCCGGCTTCGCGGACGTCGAGGTGCTCGCCGATGCAGACGATCGGGGTCAGTTCGTGCTTGAGGGCCGCGGCGGTCTTGGCGGCGACGACCGCGTCGTCCTCGTGGTGATACGTCCTGCGCTCGGAATGCCCGACGACGACGAACGTGCAGCCCAGTTTCGCCAAAAAGGCGCCGCTGACCTCCCCGGTGTAGGCGCCGGAGTCGTGCTGGGACAGGTCCTGCCCGCCGTAGGTCAGCCGCAGCTTGTCGCCGTCGACCAGCGTTTGCACGCTGCGCAGGTCGGTGAACGGCGGCAGCACCGTGACGTCGACCTTGTCGTAGTACTTGTCCGGCAGCGCGAACGCGATCTTTTGCACCAGCGCGATTGCCTCGAAGTGGTTGAGGTTCATCTTCCAGTTGCCGGCGATCAGTGGCTTGCGGCTCACGACTCAGGGCCTCCCTAGTTGTGGTCGGGCTGGGGTCGGCTCAACACCTCGATACCCGGAAGCGTCTTGCCCTCAAGGTATTCCAGCGACGCTCCCCCACCGGTGGAGATGTGCGAGAAGGCGCGCTCCGGGATGCCCAGCGCGCGCACGGCGGCCGCGGAGTCCCCGCCGCCGACCACGGAAAAGGCGCCCTTGCCGGTGGCGGCGGCGATCGCTTCGGCGACGCCCTTGGTGCCCGCGGCGAACGCCGGGAACTCGAACACGCCCATCGGCCCGTTCCAGAAGACGGTCTCGGCGTTGGACAGCAGGGTGGTGAACCGTTTGACCGATCCCGGACCGATGTCCAGGCCCATCAGGCCGTCGGGGATGGCGTCCGCGGCGACGGTCTGCGGTGTCGCGTCGGCGGCGAACTTGTCGGCCACCACGATGTCCACCGGCAGCCGCAGCACGTCGACGTAGGTGTCCAGCAGCCGGCGGCAGGTGTCCACCATCTCGGTCTCCAGCAGCGACTTACCGACCGAAAAGCCTTGCGCGGCCAGGAAAGTGAAGCACATGCCGCCGCCGATGACGATGCTGTCGGCCTTGGTGGCCAGCGACTCGATGACGCCGAGCTTGTCGGACACCTTCGACCCGCCGAGCACCACCGCGTAGGGGCGCTTGGTCGAGCTGGTCAGCTGCTCGAGCACCTGGATCTCTTCGGCCACCAGCGTGCCGGCGTAGTGGGGCAGCAGGGTGGCGATGTCGTACACGGAGGCCTGTTTGCGGTGCACCACGCCGAAGCCGTCGGAAACGAAAGCCCCTGTCGGGCCGACCAATTCGGCCAACTGCCGGGCGAGCGCGAGCCGCTCGGCGTCGTCCTTGCTGGTTTCGCGGGGGTCGAAGCGGATGTTCTCCAGCAGCAGGACGTCGCCGTCGGTCAGCCCCTCGGCGCGCGCCAGGGCGTCGGTGCCCACGACGTCTCCGGCCAACTGCACGTGGCGGCCCAGCTGCTCGGACAGCGCCGCGGCGACCGGCGCCAGCGACAGCTTCGGATCCGGTCCGCCCTTGGGACGCCCGAGGTGCGCGGTGACCACCACCTTGGCGCCCGCGTCGACGAGCGCCTTGAGCGTCGGCACCGAGGCGGTGATGCGCCCGGGATCGGTGATCTTGCCGTCATCCAGTGGCACGTTCAAGTCCGAACGCACCAGCACGCCGCGACCCGAAACCCCCTCGCCGAGAAGGTCTTTGAGAGTGTGGACGGCCACGGGGCTACAGCGACTTACCGACCAGGGCGACCAGGTCCACCAGGCGGTTGGAGTAGCCCCATTCGTTGTCGTACCAGGACACCACCTTGGCCTGGTCGTCGATCACCTTGGTCAGCCCGGAGTCGAAGATCGAGCTGTGCGGGTCGGTGACGATGTCGCTGGAGACGATCGGCGCGTCGTAGTACTTGAGGATGCCCTTCATCGGCCCCTCGGCGGCGGCCTTCATCGCGGCGTTGATCTCGTCGGCGGTGGCGGACTTCTTGAGCTCGGCGGTCAGGTCGGTGACCGAGCCGGTGGGGATCGGCACCCGCAGCGCGTAGCCGTCGAGCTTGCCCTTCAGCTCAGGCAGCACCAGGCCGATGGCCTTGGCCGCGCCGGTCGAGGTCGGCACGATGTTCAGCGCGGCGGCGCGGGCGCGGCGCAGGTCCTTGTGCGGCCCGTCCTGCAGGTTCTGGTCCTGGGTGTAGGCGTGGATCGTGGTCATCAGGCCCTTGACGATGCCGAACTCGTCGTTGAGGACCTTGGCCAGCGGCCCCAGGCAGTTCGTGGTGCACGAGGCGTTGGAGATGATGTTCTGGCTGCCGTCGTACTTGTCGTCGTTGACGCCCAGCACGATGGTGATGTCCTCGTCGGTGGCGGGCGCGGAGATGATCACCTTCTTGGCGCCGGCGTCCAGGTGGCCCTTGGCCTTGGCGGCGTTGGTGAAGATGCCGGTGGACTCGACGACGACGTCGACGCCCAGGTCGCCCCAGGGCAGCGCCGCCGGGCCTTCCTTGACCTCGAGCGCCTTGATCTTGGTGTTGCCGACAACGATGGTGTCGTCGCCCTCGAGGCTGACGTCGTGCGGCAGGCGGCCCAGGATGGAGTCGAATTTCAGCAGGTGCGCCAGGCTGGCGTTGTCGGTGAGGTCGTTGACCGCGACCACCTCGATGTCCGCGGTGCCTTGCTCCTGTTGAGCCAGCAAGGCCCGGTAGAAGTTCCGCCCGATTCGACCGAAGCCGTTGATACCTACTCGGACCGTCACTTTTCTCTCCTCTGTCTTCTTTCCTGTGTCCGCTGATTTGCGCTCGTCGCCAGCCTAGATCAGCGGCGCCAACCGTTGCCGCGCTGGTACATCAGCCGTGACGTCGGCCACAGGCGGCCGGCGCTACCGGCGGCGCTTGCGCAGCCAGCCCAGCGCCGCCTCGGCGGCGTGGTAGCCGCACAGCCCGTGGATGCCGGCCCCCGGCGGGGTGGACTGCGAACACAGGTAGACACCGGGGACACCGGTCGCGTACGGGTTGACCGAGACGCGCGGCCGCAGGATCACCTGGAGCCCGTCGTTGGCGCCGCCGATGATGTCGCCGCCGATGAAGTTGGGGTTGTAGGCCTGCAGATCGGCGGTACCGCTGGTGACGGTGGCGACGACCCGGTCGCGGAATCCGGGCGCGAAGCGCTCGATCTGGTCGGTGATGATCTCGGTGGCATCGCCGGTGTAGCCGAACGGCACGTGGGCGTAGGCGTAGATCGGGTTGATATTGCCCGCCGAGCGCGACGGGTCGGCCAGGTACTGCTGCCCAAGGATGATGAACGGCCGCCGGTACATCCGTCCTTGCGACCGCTCGCGTTCGCTGTGTGCGATCTCGGCGAATGTCCCGCCCAAGTGCACGGTGCCGGCGTGACCGCAGTCGGGATTGGTCCAGGGAATGTGGCCCTCGATGGCGTAGTCGACCTTGAAGGCCGAGGACCCCTGGCGGTAGCGCCGGTAGGAGCGCTTGATGCGGCCGGGCATGGCGTCGCCGTAGAGCCGCAGCGCCGCGGCCGGGGTGAGGTCGAGCATGACGATGTCGGCGTCGGGAATGTCTTTGCGGCTGCTCACGGTGACGCCGGTGGTGATCGCAGCGCCGTGTTCGGCCAAGACGGCTGCCAGCGCCGCGATGATCGACCCCGATCCGCCCTCAGCCACCGGCCAGCCGTAGTGGTGCCCGCTGGCCATGAACATCAGCGCCATTGCGGCCGTCAGCGGCCGGTCGAGCCGGGTGTAAGCGTGCGCGGCCTGGCCGCCGTATAGCGCGCGCACCCGCTCGGTGCGAAACCCGCGAGCCAGCACCGTGGCCGGCAGCAGCGCGCGCGGCCCGAAGGCAGCAAGCCGGATGGGGTGGCGCGGAACATGCAGGACCGGGCGCATCAGGTCTTGGCATAGCTCGTCGAAGCCGGCGGCGAGATCGCCCACCGCGAGCCGCCACCGCCGTCCGTCGTCGCCCATTTCGGCCACGGTTCGGTCGATCGACCGATACAGCAACCCCGCGGTGCCGTCGTCGAGCGGATGCGCGCAGTCGATCTCCGGCCACTTCCACACCAGCCCGTAGCGCGGCAGGTCGATCTCCTCCCAGAACGGTGAACCCACTGCCATGGGATGCGCAGCCGAGCAGACGTCGTGGACCACGCCGGGCACCGTCAGCTCGGCCGAGCGCGCTCCCCCGCCGGCGGTGTCGCGGGCCTCCAGCACCTGCACGTCGAGGCCCTGGCGGGCGAGGTGGATCGCGGCGGCCAGTCCGTTGGGCCCGGCGCCGACGACGACCGCCTTAGCCATGGGCGGTCCGCGGCGATCGCAAGCGCGGCGAAGCCGGGCCCGGCGGGTCGCCGCCACCGATGATGACGTGGACGGGATAGTCGTCGCCGGGCTCGGGCCAGGGCTGGCGGGTCAGCATGTCCGCCACGTCGACGTAACCCTGCTCGATCAGGCCGGCCTTGGCGTCGACGATGCGGTAGGCCTGCGTCTGGCGGTGGATCGGTTGGGCTTCCAGGATGATCACCCGCACGTCGCCCTCGTCGAAGTCGCAGCGCCGCTGGACCGCGGCCAGCAGCTGTTCGTTGTGCAGGTGGCCCTCGCCGAAGTTCCAGCCGATCAGCGGCCCGGCGATGATCTCGCCGTCGCGCAGCAGGTAGTCGGCCTCGTCGGCGCCCTCCGGAAGGGCGCGGGGCACCAACCCACCCAGCGCCCGCCCGTGGGTGTGCATGGATCGCCAGCCCATCAGCTTGTCGATCATGAGCTCGGCGGTGGCCGGATCGTAAAGCCTGGCAAGCTGATTGGGAGCCAGCGCCGACGCCTTGGTGACGTTCGCCTCGATCGTGTCTTCGGCGCCCTTGCGCAAGCACCAGGTGCTGGTGGCCCAGTTCCCCGCGTAGTAGCGCATCGCCGGCAGGAACGAAACCTGTTGGGGGAAGAAGTTTCCCACGATCGGCACCACCGCGAGCGCGGCGATCAGGATGGCCAGCAGCAGCGGCGAGCTCAGCCCGGTGGCCGTGACGCCGGCGTAGTGCCCGAACAGGTAGAACAGCGAGAAGATGAAGAAGACGTTCCACTCCAACGGAACTCCCATCGGAATGGTGGACGTGATGTTGAGGTGGAACAACAGCATGAAGGCGATCAAGAACCACGCCCACCGATGGCCGTCGGCGACGAACACCAGAACAAGCGGAACCAAGAATTCCGCGGTCGTTCCGCCGACGTGGGCCATCACCTTCGGAATCCACGAGGGCCGCAGGTCGTCGACCGGATCCAGATACAGCCGCCGCTTGAACCAGTTGAACGCCCGGCTGCGCAACAGCGGGCTGTTGCTCATCATGACCGCCACGACATACGGGAAGTGGTGGTTGAGCTTCGAGGTCGCCGCGCCCCACCACAGCGCCAGCATGATGATCTTGTAGGCGGCGATCTGGTCGGTGAAACCGAAGAAGAACACCAGCAGCGTCAGCCCGTAGTGTTCGCCGCGCGCCGCGAGGAAGATCGTTTTGTCCCGCAACCCCAGCAGCGCCAGCGCGACGATGGCCGGCGCGACCAGGACGGGGTCGATCAGGCCGACGTCGCCGCCCGCGGTGACCGGACCGCCGCGCCCTGGCGAGAGCAACGCCCAGACGCCCGAACCCAGCACCACGAGGTAAAGCGCGACGTCGACGATGGTGCGGTTGTCGCCGCGGGTGAACGGAACCTTGTCCGGCCACGCCGGCAGCCGAATCGTGTTGGGCCGCAACCAATACAGGAAGCCGCCGAACGGCGGCCAGAACCGGGCGGTCAGCGGCCCCGATCCGCAGCCCAGGCCCAGGATCTCGAACAGCAGCGTGAAGACGACCACCTTCTGGTACACGATCGGCTGTGTCCACCAGTCGGCGATGTGCCCGAGATCGCCGAGGCCGGGCGTCAGCGAGATGACGGCGGCAGCGCCGACGACGTACGCGGCGATCTTGAACACGTAGAACAGATACACCGCATACGGGGAGCCGAAGCCATGTTCGACCCAGTGCCGGGTCATGATCTGGCGTCTGGTCGAACGCGGCAAGCCGAGCCACGTGTCGGCCTCGACGTCGGGAAACTCCGGACTCATGAATCCCACGGGCGGCCTCGTTCCGATCGGGAAAACCAGCTGGCCCATCGAATGTATCGGCACCGCCGGCCGCGTGCGCCGATATCGCGTTGCGCCGCGGACCGCGCCGCTTACGCGGGCGAAAATGCCGAAACACCATGACAGCGGCCCCGGCCCGGTCGCTACGATCGAGGGACTCGACTCGGCGATCCGGCCCCGCGCGAGCGTCAAGGGAGGAACGTGACCGACAGCGATAACCCCGAGGGCGGGGACATCGGCAAATTCGACCCCGTCTTGACCCAGCGCCTGATGGCGGTGATGCGCCCGGTCCTCAAGACCTATTTCCGGTCGGAGGTGCACGGCCTGGATTCGTTCCCGCCCGGCGGGGCGCTGGTGGTCGGTAACCACTCGGGCGGCATGTTCCCCATGGATGTCCCGATCTTCAGCGCGCATTTCTACGACAAGCTCGGCTACGACCGGCCGGTCTACACGCTGAGCCACGACATCCTCATGACCGGCCCCACCGCGGACTTCTTCCGCCGCACCGGATACATCCGGGCCAACCGGGAGAACGCCGCCGTCGCGCTGCGGTCCGGCGGCGTGGTGATCGTGTTCCCCGGCGGCGACTACGACGCCTACCGACCCACCCTGTCGGAGAACGTCATCGACTTCAACGGCCGCAAGGGCTACATCCGCACGGCCATCGACGCCGGCGTCCCGATCGTGCCGGCGGTGTCCATCGGCGGGCAGGAGACGCAGCTCTACCTGACCCGCGGCACCTGGCTGGCCGAGCGGCTGGGTATCAAACGGTTGCTGCGCAGCGCGATCCTGCCGTTGTCGTTCGGTTTCCCCTTCGGCTTGAGCGCGGTCATCCCGCCCAACCTGCCGCTGCCGACCAAGATCGTGACCCGGGTGCTCGAGCCGATCGACATCGCCGAGAAGTTCGGCGAGGACCCCGACATCGACGAGGCCGACGAGTACGTGCGGTCGGTGATGCAGGAGGCCCTGACCGAGCTCGCCGCCAAGCGCCGGTTCCCGATTCTCGGCTGAGCCAATGCCAAACCCGTTGAGCGAGACTCTTGGTCTGATCGGCACCATGCGCCGCGCCGGACTGATCGCACCCATGCGCCCGGACCGCTACGTGCGGATCGCCGCGGCTATGCGCCGCGAAGGCATGGGCATGACCTCCGGCTTCGCCAGCGCCGCCCAGCGCTGCCCGGACCGGCCGGGGCTGATCGACGAGCGCGGCAGCCTGACCTGGCGCGAGCTCGACGAGCGGTGCAACGCGCTCGCCGCCGCGCTGCAGGGGTTGCCGTCGGGCCAGGCCCGGGTCATCGGGATCATGTGCCGCAATCACCGCGGATTCGTCGAGGCCCTGGTCGCCGCCGACCGGATCGGCTCGGACATCTTGCTGCTCAACACGTCGTTCGCCGGGCCGGCCCTGGCCGACGTGGTCACCCGCGAAGGCGTCGACGCGGTCATCTATGACGAGGAGTTCACCGCGACGGTGGACCGCGCGCTGGCCGGCACCCCCGATGCGACCCGCATCGTGGCGTGGACCGACGCCGAGCATGAGCCGAGCGTCGAGGGGCTGATCGCCGCCCACACCGGGGCGCAACCGAAGCGCACCGGGCGCAAGGGCAAGATGATCCTGCTCACCTCCGGCACCACCGGAACACCCAAGGGCGCCAAGCAATCTGGCGGCAACGCGGGAATCGGCACGCTGAAGGCGATCCTGGACCGCACGCCGTGGCGGGCCGAGGAGCCCATCGTGATCGTGGCGCCGATGTTCCACGCCTGGGGCTTTTCCCAACTGCTGCTCGCGGCGTCGTTCGCCTGCCCGGTGATCACCCGGCGCAAATTCGACCCGGAGGCCACGCTGGATCTGATCGACCGGCACAAGGCGACCGGCCTGGTGGTGGTGCCGGTGATGTTCGACCGGATCATGGAGCTGCCGGCCGAGGTGCGGCGCCGCTACAGCGGCCGGTCTCTGCGGTTCGCCGCGGCATCGGGTTCGCGGATGCGTCCCGACGTCGTCACCGCGTTCATGGACGCGTTCGGCGACGTGATCTACAACAACTACAACGCCACCGAGGCGGGCATGATCGCCACGGCCACCCCGGCCGACCTGCGCGTCGCGCCCGACACCGCCGGCCGGCCCGCGGGGGGCACCGAAATCCGCATCCTGGACCCGGAATTCAACGAACTACCCGCCGGCGAGGTCGGCAGCATCTACGTGCGCAACAACACCCAGTTCGACGGCTACACCTCGGGCAGCAACAAGGACTTTCACGCCGGGTTCATGTCGTCGGGCGACATCGGGTATCTGGACCCCGCGGGGCGGCTGTTCGTCGTGGGCCGCGACGACGAGATGATCGTGTCCGGCGGTGAGAACGTCTACCCGATCGAGGTGGAGAAGGCGCTCGCCGCGCATCCCGACGTGGCGGAGGCATCGGTGATCGGCGTGGACGACGAAGAATACGGGCAGCGGCTGGCGGCGTTCGTGGTGCTGGAGCCGGGCGCTGGCGCCACCCCCGACGTCCTCAAGCAGCACGTGCGGGACAACCTGGCCAACTACAAGGTGCCCCGCGAAATCACCGTGCTGGACGAACTTCCCCGCAGCAGCACCGGGAAGATCCTGCGCGCGGAATTGCAAGCACGGGTCGGCGGCTGATGGGGTTCACCCGGACGATCAGAAGGCCCAAGCCCCGGCCCCTGGGGCGCGCCGCGCTGGAATTGGCTAACGCCGCCAACGGATTACGGCCACTGGCCCGCAAGGGCTACAGCACCGTACTGGTGTTCTGGTTCGGTTGGCCGGCATCCGAGGTGCCGGGCGTGTACTTCTCCGCGTCGCTTTTGGACGTCCTGCGACGGGGTCGCCGCGGCGATTTCGCGGGACGGAGCGGAAAGGCGGCGCTGGCGCTGACGGCCGCGTCGTGGGCCATCCTGGCGGTGATCAAGTATCGCGGCGTCACCACCCCCGGACCGGTGCTGGAGGCGGGGCTGCGCGAGCAACTCGGCGACGACTACGAAGAGGCGCTCGACAAACTGCCGCAGTCCAAGCCCACCCGCCGTGGGCGTCGCACCCTGCCGTTGGGTAACACGGTGGCGCGGCGCCGCTACGTCGAGAAGACGAACGTGGTGTCGTACGGGCCGCACGGCCGCGCCAACCTCGCCGACATCTGGCGACGGCACGACCTGCCGCGCGACGGCAAGGCGCCGGTGCTGTTGCAGGTGCCGGGCGGCGCCTGGGTGATCGGCATGCGCCGCCCCCAGGCCTATCCGCTGATGAGCCACCTGGCCGCGCGCGGCTGGGTGTGCGTGTCCATCGGCTACCGGGTTTCGCCGCGGCACACCTGGCCCGACCACATCGTCGACGTCAAACGCGCACTGGCCTGGGTCAAGGAGAACATCTCGCGCTACGGCGGGGATCCGAACTTCGTGGCGATCACGGGCGGGTCGGCCGGCGGCCACCTGTGTTCGCTGGCGGCGCTGACGCCGAACGACCCGGCGTTCCAGCCCGGCTTTGAGGAGGCCGACACGTCGGTGGTGGCCGCCGTTCCGGTGTACGGGCGTTACGACTGGTTTTCCACCGAGGGCGAGGGGCGGCGCGAATTCGTCGAGCTGCTCGAAAAGTTCGTCGTCAAGCGGAAATTCGACACCCACCGAGACATCTACGTGGACGCCTCGCCGATCCGGCGGCTGCGCGCCGACGCACCACCGTTCTTCGTTCTGCACGGTCACGACGATTCACTGATCCCGGTGGGCGAGGCGCAGGAATTCGTCGAGGAGCTGCGCGCGGTGTCGAAGTCCCCGGTCGCCTACGCCGAATTGCCGCACGCCCAACACGCTTTCGATATCTTCAGTTCCCCGCGCGCGCACCGGTCCGCGGAGGCCGTGGCGCGATTCTTGTCGTGGGTGTACGCGACACGCCCGCCCGAGCGCGACTGAGAGGTTTCCTGCCGCCCGCCGCCCCTCTCACCCACCCGCGGGCGTTTTCGGATATCGGAAACGGATAACGAAATCCCTTGTGTCACTGTGGTTTCAGGGGCCACAAAGCGGCGATTCTTGTCGGTGGGCGCCGATAGTTTGGCGCTGTGAGTCCAAGTGGTCAGGCTGAGGTCGAGGCGGTGTTCGCCGCGCTCGACGCCGACTTGGACCGGGCTTGCGCGTTGTCGTTGGACGCGTTGAGCATTCAGCAGCAGCTGGCAGTGTTGGAGCGCTGCGAGAGGCTGCGTCGGCGGCTGCCGGTCATTGAGCATCCACTGCTCAATTCCCTTGCCCGCCAGGTCCCATCCCAGGAACTGGGCGGCGGGCTCGCCCACGCCCTGACCGAGCGCACCCTGATCAGCCGCAACGAAGCCTCTCGGCGCATCAAAGAGGCCGCCGATTTAGGTCAACGCCATGGCCTGACCGGTGAACCCCTGCCGCCCACCTTGGCCGCGACGGCCGCCGCCCAGCGCGCTGGAGATCTCGGCGCCGGTCAGGTGGGCGTGATCCGCACGTTCTACCACCAACTGCCCGGCTGGGTGAGCGCTGCGGCCCGCGAGGTCGCCGAGGCCAGGCTCGCCGAGCTGGGCACCCAGTTTCCCCCCGAACACCTCGCCGCGCTGGCCCGCACGATGACCAACACCCTCAACCCCGATGGCACCTTCACCGACGAGGACCGCGCCCGCAGCCGCGGGGTAACCCTGGGCAACCAACAACCCGACGGCATGTCGGCGCTACGTGGCCTCATTTCTCCTGAGCTGCGCGCCACCCTGGAAGCCGTGGAAGCCAAACTGGGCGCCCCGGGCATGTGCAACTTCCTCGACGAGATGCCCTGTGTGGATGGTTCGCCCAGCCAAGAAGCCATCGAGGGCGACCCCCGCTCAGCCGCCCAACGCAACCACGACGCGCTTTTGGCCGCGCTGCGCGCGCTGTTGGCCTCCGGGAAGTTGGGCCAGCACAACGGGCTGCCGGCCTCGATCATCGTGACCACCACCCTGCGTGAGCTCGAGGCCGCCGCCGGGCGAGGCCTGACCGGCGGGGGCACGATTTTGCCGATGAGTGATGTGATCCGCCTGGGTCGCCACGCCAACCATTACCTGGCGATCTTCGACAAAGGCAAGGCACTGGCGCTCTATCACACCAAGCGGCTCGCTTCACCCGGACAGCGGATTGTGCTCTACGGCAAGGACCGCGGCTGCACCGCACCGGGCTGCACCGTATCCGGCTACTACTGCGAGGTCCATCACGTCACCGACTACAGCACGTGCCGCACCACCGACGTCAACGACCTCACCTTCGCCTGCGGCCCCCATCACCGCATGCTGCAACCCGGCGGCTGGAGCACCCGCAAAAACGCCAATGGCGACACCGAATGGAAACCACCTCCAGAATTCGACCGCGACCAACCCCGCACCAACACCTACCACCACCCCGAAAAACTGCTACGCGACGGCGACGACGACGCGCCATAGCTCACGGGACCCCTTCTGCCAGAACGTCATCGAGTGGATCATGCGCGATGCCGCTGGCTGGCCGCAGGCCTAGCTCGAGTTGTTCTCCCCCGCGGCGGCCTTCTCGAGGTCGGTCAACGCCGCCTCGATCCGGTCGGCCATGTCGTCGATGTCGTTGGCCACCTCGGGCGTCGTCACGAAGCCGAAGTCCAGGTAGTCCTGATAGGAGAAGCAGGTGATGTTCAGCGCGACGTCCATCACCGGCGGGCCCAGCGGCACCAGCGAGTCCAATTTGGCGCCGGCCATGTACAACGGGAACGGCGGGCCGGGCACATTCGACACAACCAGGTTGATAGGGGCCAGGTTTCGCGATAGACCGCTGGCGGTGTAGGCCCGCGCGGCCAGCTGCAACAATCCCGGCGGTGTGGTCTCGGTCAGCCCCATGATCTGATGGGCCGACAGCGCCTTGGCCATCAGCTTGGCGTTCTGGGTGCTTTCGTGGATGGACCGCAGCCGCTTCCCGGGGTCTTCGATGTGGGTGGCCAACGAGACGGTCATCGAGCTCACCTTGTTGCCGATGTCGTCCTTGTTCTCGTCGGTGCGCGTCGACACGGGGATCTGCGCGATGAGCGGTTTGGCAGGCAGCTCACCACGTTTGAGCAAGTAGTCACGCGCCGCACCGGCCACCAACGCCAGCACGACGTCGTTGAGCTTGACGCCGTACGCATCCTTGATGGCCTTGGCGCGGGCCAGTTCGACGCGGCAGCCGGTGATGCGCCGGTGCGGCGACACCGACGCATTGAAGCGGGTTTTCGGGGCTTCGAAGTAGCGCGGCGGCCTGCTGCTCACACCCAGCGTCGCGATCTGTTGGCGCACGGTCTGCTCGACCAGCCGCGCGACACGGAACGGCGTCTTGACGCCGACGTTGATCAGCGCGCCCACCGCGCGCCGTTCGATGCCCGGAATCTGCAATCCCACCAGGGATCCCACCGTTTCCTGTTGCGGTGGCCGCGGTTCCGGCGTGACGTCCAAAAGGATTTCACCCAGGCCGGCACCCGAGACGCCGTCGACGATGGCGTGGTGCATCTTGGTCAGCGACGCGATCCGGCCGCCCTCGACGCCCTCGATCACCCACATCTCCCACAGCGGCCGCGAACGGTCCAGCTTGTAGGACATCAACCGGCCGACCAGTTCCTCGACCTCGCGGCGACCACCGGGCGCGGGAACGCCGATGCGCCGGATGTGGAAGTCGGGGTCCAGGTCCTCGTCCTCGACGAACCACGGCCGGTCCAGGCCGAGCGGCGCGCCGGTGACCCGCCACCGCAACTGTGGCAGCTCCGGCAGCCGCTCAATGATCAGCTCGCGCAGTCGCTGAAAGCTGTACTCCGGCGCGTCCTTCGGGTCGCAAATCGCGAGTGCGCCCACATGCATGTGCCAGCCCGCGGTTTCGGCCGACCAAAACGCCGCATCAACGCTCGAAAGCCGTTTCATTCCCCGACCGTAGCCCTCCCCCACCCGTTGTGCCCAGCAAATTCGCTGGTTCGTCAGGCGTCTTCCAGCAAATCCGGCGTCACCGCCGACTCGGTGTCGGGAATGCCCTCGATCTTCGCCTTGCGGTCGGCCATCGACAGCAACCGCCGAATACGGCCGGCCACAGCGTCTTTCGTCATCGGCGGATCGGCGAGCCTACCGAGCTCCTCCAGCGACGCCTGCCGGTGCTCGACGCGCAGCTTGCCGGCCGAGGCCAGATGGTCGGGGACGGTGTCGCCGAGGATCTCCAGCGCCCGCTCCACCCGGGCGGCCGCCGCGACCGCCGCCCGCGCCGAGCGGCGCAGGTTGGCGTCGTCGAAATTGGCGAGCCGGTTGGCAGTCGCGCGCACCTCGCGGCGCATCCGGCGCTCCTCCCACACCAGCCGGGTGTCCTGGGCGCCCATCCGGGTCAGCAACGCGCCGATCGCCTCGCCGTCGCGCACCACCACCCGGTCGGCGCCGCGCACCTCGCGGGCCTTCGCGCTGACCCCCAACCGGCGCGCCGCGCCCACCAGCGCCAGCGCCGCCTCCGGGCCGGGGCAGCTGACCTCCAGCGCCGAGGACCGTCCCGGCTCGGTCAGCGACCCGTGCGCCAGGAAGGCTCCCCGCCACGCGGCTTCGGCGTCGCCGACGCTGCCGCCCACCACCTGCGCCGGCAGCCCGCGTACCGGGCGGCCGCGGTTGTCGAGCAGCCCGGTCTGGCGGGCCAGCGCCTCACCGTCATTGGCCACCCGCAACACATATCGGGTGCTCTTGCGAATCCCGCTGGCGGACAACACATGCACGACTGCGGTGTAGCCGTAGAGTTCGAAAATGTCCTTGCGCAGCCGCCGCGCGACGTTGCCGAGATCGACCTCAGCCTCGACCACGACGCGACCGCCGACGATGTGCAGCCCGCCGGCGAACCGCAGCAGGGACGTGACCTCCGCCCGGCGTGCGCTGACCGATTTCACGACCAGGCGGCTCAGTTCGTCCTTGACTTCGGTCGTCATCGCCACGAGTCGTCACCCCTTGGTCCGCTGCCGGCCGGCCCGTCCCCACCTGGTGGTGGGCTTGCACCGTCGACCCGAATATCCGCGGTGGCCGTGACGGGAGCCGCTTCCGGAGCCTTGCGGGCCGCCCGGACCCCGTCCAGGGCCGCCGCGAGCTTGCCTGGATCATGTAAAGGTGTACCAGGTCGGGCCACGTCGGCGAAGTGGACCTCGGCATGCAGCAGGGTGGCGGTGCGGCGCAGTTGCTCGCGTTCGCGCTCACTCGGCACCCGGTCGGCGTCGATGATGATGTCGTGCACGCTGAATTCCGGTGCGTGCTGGGCCAGCACGTGCAGATGACGCTCGACGGAGAAGCCGGCCGTCTCCCCCGGCTCGGCCACCAGGTTCAGCACCAGGGCGCGCCGCGCGGTCGTCGCCCGCAGCGCCGCCGCCAGCTCCGGCACCAACACGTGCGGGATCACGCTGGTGAACCACGAGCCGGGACCCAGCACCACCAGGTCGGCCGCCATGATGGCGTCGACGGCCTGCCGTGTGGCCGGGGGGTGATCGGGCAGCAGCCGGACCCGGCGCACCTTGCCCGGGGTGGTCGCGATCGCCACCTGGCCGCGGATTACCCGGAACATCCGCGGGTCGCCTTCCAGACCGGACACGTCGGCCTCGATCTGCAGCGCGATCGGGCACATCGGCAACACCCTGCCCTTGACGCCCAGGATGCGGCCGAGCTCGTCGAGGGCGGCCACCGGGTCGGCCAGCACCTCGGACAGGCCGGCCAACATCAAGTTGCCGATCGGATGCCCGGCCAACGCGCCGCTGCCGCCGAACCGATGCTGCAGGATGGTCGCCCACAGCCGCCCGTGGGGGCTGTCAGATGCCAAGGCCGCCAACGCCATTCGCAGATCACCGGGCGGCACCACGCCGAGTTCGCTACGCAGCCGGCCCGAGGATCCGCCGTCGTCGGCGACGGTCACCACCGCGGTGACGTACGGGGTGAGCCGGCGGGCCGCCGACAACGTCGCGTACAGGCCGTGTCCGCCGCCCAGCGCGACGATGCCCCGGTTGAACGGCTCGCTCATTCGCGACCCAGATCCCGGTGCAGCACCCGCACCGACAGCTGGTGATCGGCGTTCAGCAACTGCATCAATTGCTCGGCGATCGCGACACTGCGATGCTTTCCCCCCGTGCAGCCGATGGCGACCGTCATATAGCGCTTGCCCTCCCTGCGGTAGCCGTCCACGACCAGAGATAGCAGTCGATGGTAGGCCTCGAGAAACTCGGCCGCGCCGGGCTGGCTCAAGACGTAATCCCGCACCGCGGGATCCTGCCCGGTGCGGGGGCGCAATTCGTCGACCCAGTGCGGGTTCGGCAGGAATCGCACGTCCATCACCATGTCGGCATCCATCGGCAGGCCGTACTTGAAGCCGAACGACTCGACCGTGACGCTGGTGGTCGCGCCGGTGTCGCCGCCGAACGCCCGCTCGATGGTCTCGCGCAGGCCCCGCACCGACAGCGTCGACGTGTCGATGATCAGGTCGGCGGTGGCGCGAACCGACGCCAGCATCCGGCGCTCGGCGGCGATGCCCTCGGCCAGCGTCTGATCGCCCTGCAGCGGATGGCTGCGCCGATTCTGCTCGTAGCGGCGCACCAACATGTCGTCGGATGCTTCCATGAACACCACCCGCGGGGCGATGTTTCGGGTCGCCAGTTCGGTGCGCACCGAGTCCAGATCCCCGGTGAAGCCCCGCGAGCGCACGTCCATCACCACCGCCAGCTGGGTGATCCGCGACCCCGCGTCCATGCCGAGATCGACCATCCGGGTGATCAGTTGCGGGGGCAGGTTGTCGGCCACATACCAGCCGAGGTCCTCGAGCACCTTGGCCGCGGTACCCCGCCCGGCCCCGGACAATCCCGTCACCAGAACGACGTCGATGCCGGCCGAGGCGTCCACCGAGTGGTTGCCCGCCAACTCACCCGGGCCCGTCAATGCGCGGCCCTGGACTCATCGGGGGCCTGCTCGGGTCGCAGCGCCTCGAGGACGGCGGTGGCGGTGGCGACGCCGATGCCGGGGACGGCGGTGATCTGGTCGACGGTGGCCTCCTTGAGGCGGGCTATCGATCCGAAATGGCTTACCAATGCCTTACGGCGATGTTCTCCCAATCCTGGCACCGAATCCAGCGCCGATGCCGTCATTCGCTTGGATCGCTTGCTGCGATGGTAGGCGATCGCGAACCGGTGGGCCTCGTCGCGGACACGTTGCAGCAGGTAAAGCCCCTCGCTGTTGCGCGGCATGATGACGGGGTCGGGTTCCGACGGCACCCACACCTCTTCCAGCCGTTTGGCCAGCCCGATCACCGCCACATCGGTGATGCCGAGGCCTTCGAGGACCGCGCTGGCCGCGTTCACCTGTGGCGCGCCGCCGTCGACGACGTACAGGTTCGGCGGATAGGCGAAGCGGCGGGACTTCCCTTCCGGCGAAAGCATATTCGGGTCATTCTGTTCGCTCAGGTGCCGCGCGAAGCGGCGGCGGGTCACCTCGGCGATGGAGGCGACGTCGTCGGAGCGTCCCTGTCCGGCGGCCTCCCGGATGCTGAAGTGCCGGTAGTCCGATTTGCGCGGCAGACCGTCCTCGAACACCACCAGCGAGCCCACCACGTCGGTCCCCTGCACGTGGCTGATGTCCACGCATTCGATGCGCAGCGGCGCCTCGGACAGCCCAAGGGCTTCCTGAATGTTCTGCAGCGCGGCGGATCTGGCGTTGAAGTCACCGGCCCGCTTCAGCTTGTGTTGCTGCAGCGCCTCTTTCGCGTTGCGCTGCACGGTTTCGGCCAGCGCGCGCTTGTCGCCGCGGCGCGGCACCCGCAGTGCCACCCGGGACCCGCGCAGGCCGGACAACCAGCTCGTCAGCTCGTCGCTGTTGGACGGCAGGCAGGGCACCAGCACCTCGCGCGGCACCGGGTTCACCGATTCGTCTGCGGCGCCGCCTAATTCGGCCTGATCGCCGTAGAACTGCGTCAAAAACTGCTCGACCAACTGCTCTTCGCCGGAATCGCCCGGGTCGGCAGACTTTTCGACGATCCAGCCGCGCTGACCGCGGACCCGGCCACCGCGCACGTGGAACACCTGCACCGCGGCCTCGAGATCGTCGTCGGCGAAGGCCACCACGTCGGCGTCCGTGCCGTCGCCGAGCACGACGGCCTGTTTTTCCATCGCCCTCTTCAGCGCGCCGAGGTCGTCGCGCAGCCGCGCGGCCCGCTCGAAATCGAGCCGCTCGGACGCGGCGTTCATCTGCTGTTCCAGCTCGCGGGCGAACCGATCGGTCTTGCCCGACAGGAAGTCGCAGAAATCGTCCACGATCTGGCGATGCTGTTCGGCACTGACCCTGCCGACACACGGCGCCGAGCATTTGTCGATGTAGCCGAGCAGGCAAGGACGGTCAATCTGCTTGTGCCGCTTGAACACGCCCGCCGAACAGGTACGCGCCGGGAACACCCGGGTGAGCAAGTCCAGCGTTTCCCGGATGGCCCAGGCGTGCGAGTACGGGCCGAAATAGCGGACGCCTTTGCGGCGCGGACCGCGATAGACCATCAGTCGCGGGAATTCCTCGTTGAGGGTGACCGCCAGCACCGGATAGGACTTGTCGTCGCGGTAGCGGACGTTGAACCGCGGGTCGAATTCCTTGATCCAGTTGTATTCGAGCTGCAGCGCCTCGACTTCGGTGTTGACCACCGTCCACTCGACCTTGGCCGCGGTGGTGACCATCTGCCGCGTTCGCGGATGCAGTCCGGAGATGTCGGCGAAGTAGGACGTGAGCCGGCTGCGCAGACTCTTGGCCTTGCCGACGTAGATGACGCGGCCGTGCGGATCCCGGAATCGGTAGACGCCCGGCTCGACCGGGATGGACCCGGGCGCGGGGCGGTACGTGGCGGGATCTGGCACAGATCCAGGCTAGTAGCCGGGCACGACGTGCCGAGAATGGCAGGCGGGTGCGGGCGCCGGTCTACTGTGGTGCCCACGAACCTCCGGGGAGGCCGGGAGGGTTGGGAGGAAAGTTGGCCGCCGAGTCCTCGCTCGCCTGGTTGCTGCAGCCGGTGCCGGTCGAGGTGTTCCTCGACGAGATCTGGGCTACCCGGCACCACCACATCCAGCGGGGCGAGCCCGGCTACTTCGAACGCCTGCTGCCCTCGACCGTGGACGAACTCCTCGAGCAGATGCGACCGGAACCGTCCGCCGTGCGGCTGGTGAAGGGCGGCCAGGACAAGGATCCGGCAAGCTACCGCCGCGGCGACGGTAGTCTCGACCCGGCCCGCGCCCGCGACGGCCTGGCCGACGGGTACACCATCGTGCTGAACGGTCTCGAGCGATATTTGCGCACCGTGGCGACGCTGTCGCATTCCCTCGAAGTCGAGCTGAATTTCCCGACCCGGGTCAACGCCTACGTCACGCCTCCGGACTCCACGGGCTTTGTCCCCCACTACGACCCGCACGACGTGCTGGTCCTGCAGATCCAGGGATCCAAGACGTGGCATGTGTCCACCGGCGCCCCCGTGCCGCCACACGAGATCCAGAGCCGCAAAGGGGTCGGGACGGACGGGCTCTCGGTAGCGGCCGACGTGCGGCTGCGCGCCGGCGACGTGCTGTATCTGCCGCGCGGACAAGTGCATTCGGCCGAAACGCGCTCGGAGTCATCGATCCACTTGACGATCGGTCTGCACGCGCCGACCGTGCTCACGCTCGTCATGCACGCGCTCTACGCGCTGAGCCTGCGGGACCCCGGCCTGCACACCCGCCTGCCGGCGCGGCACCTGGACGACGCGGACGTCCGCGGTGGGCTGGGTGGCCTGGTGCGCGACACCCTGCGAACCCTCGAAGGGCCCGACGTCGCCGCGGACGGCCTCGGCGCATTGGAGGACGTCTTAGCCCGGCGCGGCCGGTGTCCACCGGTCGGACGGGTCAGCGACACCGCCGGCATCGACGCCCACACGCTGGTGCGCAAGCACCAGCCGCTCTACGCGCGCGTGACCTGCGCCGCCGATCGCGTTGTGCTGCACTTCGCTCAGTTGTCCGTGGCCGCCGGGCTCGACCACGACGCCGCGATGCGGTTCCTCGCCTCGAGCACCGAGCCATTCCGGGTCGGCGAACTGCCCGGGTTGAGCGCCCCGCAGCAGACGGGACTGGTTCAGACGCTCCTGCTGAACGGCTTCCTCGCCCGGCTGTCCAATGACTGACAATTAGCTTCGTATTTCCGGTGAAAGCCGCGAATCTTATCCGTATTTGCGGTTCCTCTAGGGATAAGCTTCACGACATGCGGACGGCTGTCCGCACCGCGGCCGCCCGTACCGCCCAGCTGACCCGTCGCAGCCCATGGACACGTCAGTTGACCCGAGTACCACGCGATACCGGCGCCGGAGCCTTGGACCGAGATCGCAGCTTCGCAACGACGAGGGTGGCCAACGATGACGATGCCGATCTGGGCGGCCTTTCCGCCGGAAGTGAATTCGGCGGCGCTCTCCACCGGCCCGGGGCCCGCCTCGTTGTTGAACTCGGAGACGGCGTGGCTGAACTTGAGCGCCGAATACGACACGGCGGCTACCGAACTCAGTGACTTACTGGCCGAGGTGCAGGCCGGGACGTGGCAGGGCCCCACCGCAGAGGCCTTTGTGGCCGCGCACGTGCCGTACCTGGCCTGGCTTTTGCAGAACAGCGCCAACGCCACGGCGGCGGCCCTCGAGCACGACACCGTGATCGCGGCCTACCAGGCCGCGTTGGCGGCCATGCCGACGCTGGCAGAGATAGCAGCCAACAAAGCCCTGAACGCCTCTCTGATAGCGACGAACTTCCTTGGCGTCAATACGATTCCTATCGCGCAAAACGAGTTCGAGTATTTGCAGATGTGGCTGCAGGCGGCCACCGCGATGGCGATGTATGAAGCGGTGTCCCAGACAGCGATGACGTGGGTCCCGCCCACCGCGCCACCCCCGCCGATCCAGCTGACCGACCCCCCCAACCAAGATGCGGGCGGCGGGGCAAATCAGCTGAGCTGGTGGGTAGATCGCGTGCAGATGGTCGCCCAAGAACTCACCACGGATCTGAACCAGCCTGGGTCCAACCCGTCTACGGCCATTCACAGCCTGCTGACTGACCCGCTACTCCTCAAGGTTCCGCACTGGGCGGGCGAGTCGCTTTACACCTTCATTCCCCAGGCGCCGCAATTGACGCAGCTCTCGGTCGGGCTGATCGCCCCGTTCCTGCCCGTCGCGGGGGCGGCCGGCCTGGCGGGGCTGGCCGGGCTGGCCGGCGTCGCGCAGCCCGCGCCGGCGCTGCCGGGGGTGGCGGCCGCGCCGGCACCGTCCCACACGGGAGCGCCGGTCGCGATGGCGCCCGGGCTGAGCGCACCCACGGCGGCCCCGGCACCGGCCCCGGCGCCCGCGCCCGCACCGGCGGCGGCCCCGGCATCCGTCGCGGCGCCCGTGGCGGCACCCGCGACCGCCGTGCCGGGCTTCAGCCCCCCGTACGTCGTCGGCCCGCCGGGCCTCGGGGCCGGCGCGGACGTCCGGGCGGCCGCACGGGTCGAGCAGAGATCGGCCGAGCCCGCCGCCGCGGCCGCGGCCGCCCTCCCGGCCCAGCGGGACCAGGCCCGCCGCCGGCGCCGGCAGCGTCCGGGCGTGATCGACCCCGGGCACCGCTACGAATACCTCGACGCGGACCCGGGCGCGGATGCCGCCGGCAAAACCCAGGCGACGGCCTCGGGCCAGGGCGCGGGGCCTCTAGGGTTCGCCGGCACCGTCCACGCGGCGGAAGCCGCCCCGGTGGGATTGACCACAATCGGCGGCGATCCATTGGGCGACGGACCCCGAATGCCGCTGCTACCGAGCAGCTGGGGCCCCGAAACCGGGGAGCCGGACTCGGGGCCGACGGACGCCCCCTGAGCGCGCCGCACGCGTTGCCGGCGGTTTGGGCGGCCTCCGTTCTGGCTACCAAGCTTCTAACTCAACGTTAGAGTGGGGGCACAGCAATGGAGGGAGTCCGTAAATGATGAAGCGCTCGTTGGCCAAACTGGCCGTCACCGTGGGCGGCCTGGCTTTGGCGTCGACCGCTGGGGCCGGGGTCGCATCCGCCAGTCCCGATTACGGTCCGATGATCAACACGACCTGTAGCTATGACCAGGCGATGCGGGCGGTGCACGCGGAGAACCCGATGGCCGCTCAGTACCTCGACCAGTCGCCGCCGAACCAGCAGTTTTTGCAGCAGTACCTGGCTTCGTCGCCCGATCAGCGCGTGAATCTGCTGCACGCGATCGAGCACAACCAAGGGGCCCAGCAGGCCCTGCCGATTTTCCAGCAGATGATGACGGACTGCACTCGCTACTGAGTGCCTCCGATAGGCGTATTCCGACTCAAGCGTTAGGTCGTCAGGCGGCGGGCCGCTGCGGATAAGCAGCGCGCCCGCCGACCTGTTCGGCGCTCAGGTGCTCGGCAGGTCCGGCCGATAGCGCGCCAGCAGCGCGCGCACCGTGTCCATCGCGTCCACCGCGCGGCCCTTGTCGACGGCCTGGATGGCCATCACCGGGATGTACTCGTCGTCGGGCAGGTCGATGCGCGCCCACCGGTGGCCCACCGGAAACGAGACGTCGACGACATCGCGCCACTCGATCAGCTTGTCTCCCAGAAGATTTCGTACCGATACGCCCGACGGCCCGACTCGCAGCCGGGGGCGGGCGAACAACAGCACGATGCCGGCGATGACCAGGCCCAGCACCGCGATCGCCACCTGGTCAGAGGTCTGAAAGACCACGCCGGTGGATTTCACCTTGAGCAACAGCCCCACCACGATGTGCGCGCCGGCGATGAGCACCGCCGCCCCATAGGCGAATAACGGCGTGCGGTGAGGACGCAGCACCGCATCCCAGCTTTCGCGGTCCCGAGACGTCACGACCGGGCGCGCAACTCGCGCAGCGTGAGCGCGGCGGACAGCGCCGCCCCGGCCGCCTGGGCGCCCTTGTCCTCGTCGGACGCCGGAAGCCCAGCGCGATCCAGCGCCTGCTCCTCGTTGTCGGTGGTCAGCACGCCGTTGGCCACCGGTGTCGAGGCGTCCAGCGAAACCCGGGTCAGGCCCTGGGTCACCGCGTCGCAGACGTACTCGAAATGTGGTGTCTGCCCGCGGATCACCACGCCCAGCGCGACGACGGCGTCGTGGTTGCGAGCGAGCTCCTGGGCCACCACCGGGATTTCGATGGCGCCGAGCACGCGGACCACCGTGAGGTCCTCGACGCCCGACTCGGCGGCCACTTTGCGCGCACCGGCCAGCAGCGCGTCGCAGATCTCGCTGTGCCAGGTGCTGGCCACGATGCCGAGCCGCACACCAGAGGCGTCAAGCGCCGGCACTTCCGGCACGCCGGCGCCACCACTCATCGGCGCCGCTCTCCCCCACTAGCGGGCCCGGGGCTCACAAAGCACCGCCGAATTCACCTGGCAAATGGACGGATTCGTGAAAGTCGTCCAGCCCGGCCAAATCGTGACCCATCTTGTCCCGCTTGGTCATCAGGTACCGGATGTTCTCGGCGTTGGCGCGCACCGGAAGCGGCACCCGCTCGATGATGTGCAGGCCGTACCCGTCCAGGCCGACGCGCTTGGCCGGGTTGTTGGTCAGCAGCCGCATCGAGCGCACGCCGAGGTCGACCAGGATCTGCGCGCCGATCCCGTAATCCCTTGCGTCGGCGGGCAATCCAAGCTTGAGATTGGCGTCGACGGTGTCTTCACCGGCGTCCTGCAGCTGATAGGCCTGCAGTTTGTGCATCAGGCCGATGCCGCGGCCCTCGTGGCCGCGCATGTAGAGCACGATGCCGCGCCCCTCGCGGGCGACCATCGCCATGGCGGCGTCCAGCTGGGGCCCGCAGTCGCAGCGGCGCGAACCGAAGACGTCACCGGTCAGGCACTCGGAGTGCACCCGCACCAGCACGTCGTCGCCGTCGGAATTCGGCCCGGCGATCTCGCCACGCACCAGCGCGACGTGTTCGACCTCCTCGTAGATGCTGGCGTAGCCGATGGCACGAAACTCCCCGTGCCGGGTCGGGATCCGGGCCTCGGCGATGCGGGCAATGTGCTTCTCGTGCTTGCGCCGCCACTCGATCAGGTCGGCGATGGTGATCATGGCAAGGTCGTGTTCGTCGGCGAACACCCGCAACTCATCGGTCTGCGCCATCGAGCCTTCGTCTTTTTGGCTGACGATCTCGCAGATGGCGCCCGCGGGCTGCAGGCCGGCCATCCGGGCCAGGTCGACAGCGGCCTCGGTGTGACCCGGGCGGCGCAGCACGCCACCGTCCTTGGCGCGCAACGGAACCACGTGACCGGGGCGGGTGAAATCGTCGGCCACGCTGGTGGGGTTGGCCAGCAACCGCATCGTGGTCGCACGGTCCGAAGCCGAAATCCCGGTGCCCACACCATCTTTCGCATCCACCGTGACGGTGTAGGCGGTGCCGTGCTTGTCCTGGTTCACCGCGTACATCGGCAACAGCCCCAGGCGGTCGCAGATCGCCCCGTCCAACGGCACGCACAGGTATCCCGAGGTGTAGCGCACCATGAACGCCACCATCTCCGGCGTCGCTTTCTCGGCGGCGAAGATCAGATCGCCCTCGTTCTCGCGGTCCTCGTCGTCAATGACGATGACGGCCTTGCCTGCCGCAATGTCGGCAACCGCCCTCTCGACGGAGTCCAACCTCGTCATCTCTGCTACCTCGCCGTCCCCGCTTTCCGGCGGGAACACTGTCAAAACGGCTCACACGAGAAGCCCACGTGTTGCATTCAGTATGAACCACGCCGACGGCGCGGTTATTGCGACGGCTTGATCAGCGGGACATCAACCGCTCGACGTATTTCGCGATCACGTCCACTTCGAGGTTCACCTGCGTCCCCACCGGCGCCTGGCCCAGGGTTGTCAGTTCGCGGGTGGTGGGAATCAGCGAGACCTCGAACCAGTCTTGCTGGTCACTGCCGAGCCCGGACACGGTCAACGAGATCCCGTCGACGGTGATCGACCCCTTCTCGACGACGTAGCGGGCGACCTCCGCGGGGATCTCGATGCGGACGACCTCCCAGTGCTCGGACGGCGTACGCGCCACGATCTGCCCGGTCCCGTCGACGTGTCCCTGCACGATGTGCCCGCCCAGCCGGCTGTTGACGGCCGCGGCGCGCTCGAGGTTCACCCGGCTGCCGACCTGCAGTTCGCCGAGATTGGACCGGTTCAGCGTTTCGCCCATCACGTCGGCGGTGAAATGGCCCCCGGGCAGCAGCTCGGCGACGGTCAGGCACACGCCATTGACGGCGATCGAGTCGCCGTGGCCCGCGTCGGCGGTCACGACGGCTCCGCGGATCGTCAGCCGAGCCGCGTCGGAAAGGACGTCGCGGCCCGTCACCTCCCCGAGTTCCTCGACAATTCCGGTAAACATCACTCAAGGCTAATTGGCCCATCCCGACGCGGATGAGCAGGGCAAACACCGCCGCGCGGGCGACACCGGGGCCCCGCGTTCACCAGGGCAGTCACCGGCACCCTCTACGATGCAGAGTATGCAGACCCGCCGCCGTCTATCGGCCGTCATCGCATCCCTGACCCTCGCCACCGCTTTGATCGCCGGCTGCTCGTCGGGCTCAAAGCAGAGCGGCGCACCGCTCCCCGACGCCACGACCTTGGTCAAGCAGTCGGCCGACGCCACCAAGAAGGTGAAGAGCGCGCACATCGCGCTGAGCATCCAGGGCAAGATCCAGGGGCTCCCCATCAAGACGCTGCAAGGTGACCTCACCACGGCGCCGGCCACCGCCGCGTCGGGCAACGCCACCATCACCCTGG
Organism: Mycobacterium sp. NTMscope_MAC_269; assembly: GCF_976985695.1. NCBI lineage: Bacteria > Bacillati > Actinomycetota > Actinomycetes > Mycobacteriales > Mycobacteriaceae > Mycobacterium > Mycobacterium sp. NTMscope_MAC_269. Next base: position 1,045,476 of record NZ_OZ335668.1, on the reverse strand, counting down.
GCGGCTCCGACATCGACGCCAACTTCGTGGTCCTCGACGGAACCCTGTACGCCACGCTGACCCCGAACAAGTGGAGTGACTTCGGCAAGGCGTCCGACATCTACGACGTATCGGTGCTGCTGAACCCGGACAGCGGGCTGGGCAACGCGCTGGCGAACTTCAGCGACGCCAAGGCCGAGGGCCGCGAAACCATCGACGGGCAGAGCACCATCAAGGTCAGCGGGAATGTCTCGGCAGACGCGGTGAACAAGATCGTGCCGCAGTTCAACGCGACCCAGCGGGTGCCGAGCACGGTGTGGATCCAGGAGACCGGCGACCACCAGCTGGTCCGGGCCAACCTGCAGAAGAGCGAGGGCAATTCCGCCGAGATCAGCCTGTCGAAGTGGGGCGAGCAGGTTCAGGTCACCAAGCCCCCGGTGAGCTCGTGAGTTCACAAACCGGACGCCGCGTCACGATCAGCGCCGGCAGTCTCGCGGTACTCCTGGGCGCCCTGGACGCCTATGTCGTCGTCGGGATCATGCGCGACATCATGACCGACGTTCACATCCCGATTAACCAGCTGCAGCGGATCACCTGGATCATCACGATGTACCTGCTGGGCTACATCGCCGCCATGCCGCTGCTGGGGCGGGCGTCCGACCGGTTCGGCCGCAAGCTGGTGCTGCAGCTCAGCCTGGCCTTGTTCATCGTCGGCTCGGTGGTCACCGCGCTGGCCGGTCACTGGGGTGATTTCCACCTGCTGATCGCCGGCCGCACCATCCAGGGTGTGGCCAGCGGCGCGCTGCTGCCGGTCACCCTGGCGCTGGGCGCCGATCTATGGGCCCAGCGCAACCGCGCCGGGGTGCTCGGCGGCATCGGCGCCGCCCAGGAGCTCGGCATGGTGCTGGGCCCGCTGTACGGCATCTTCATCGTCTTCTTGTTCCACGACTGGCGCTACGTGTTCTGGATCAACGTCCCGCTGACCCTCATCGCGATGGCGATGATCCAGTTCGGCCTGCCGCCGCACGAGCGGGCCGACGAGCCCGAAAAGGTCGACCTGGTCGGCGGTGTGCTGCTCGCGGTCGCGCTGGGTCTCGCGGTGATCGGCCTGTACAACCCGCAGCCCGACGGCAAGCAGATCCTGCCCAGTTACGGGTTGCCGCTGGTGATCGGCGCGGTCGTGGTCGGGGTCCTATTCCTGCTCTGGGAGCGTTTCGCGCGCACCCGGCTGATCGAACCGACCGGCGTGCGCTTCCGGCCCTTCCTTGCCGCGCTGGGCACCTCGCTGTTCGCGGGTGCGGCGCTGATGGTGACGCTGGTCAATGTCGAGCTGTTCGGTCAGGGCGTGCTGCAGATGGACCAGGCGCAGGCCGCCGGGCTGCTGGCGTGGTTCCTGATCGCGCTGCCGATCGGGGCGGTGCTGGGCGGTTGGATCGCCACGCGGATCGGTGATCGCGCGATGACCTTTATCGGGCTGCTGATCGCGGCCTACGGCTACTGGCTGATCCACTACTGGCGCCAGGACGTGATGAGCCAAAAGCACCACCTTCTCGGGTTCGACGTGCCCATCTTGCATGCCGACCTGCTGGTGGCGGGTTTCGGCCTCGGCCTGGTGATCGGGCCGCTGAGCTCGGCGGCGCTGCGGGTTGTCCCGTCGGCCCAGCACGGCATCGCCTCGGCGGCCGTGGTGGTGGCCCGGAATACGGGCATGCTGATCGGTGTGGCCGCGCTCAGCGCGTGGGGCCTGTACCGGTTCAACCAGATCGTGGCGGGCATGACGGCCGCGATCCCGGCTGACGCCAGCCTGCTGGAGCGGGTCGCCATCCAGGCAACGATGTACCTCAAGGCGTTCGCCCAGATGTATGGCGACATCTTCGCCGCCACCGTCGGCATCTGTATCGTGGGCGCGCTGCTCGGCCTGCTGATCGGCGGCCGCAAGGAACACGCCGAGGAACCGGAAATCCCCGAGCCGCAAGAAGTTTCGCTGAGCGAGCGCTAGCCGCTGCGCGGCACCAGGCTGAGTATCACGTCGGGCCCCACCCGATCGATCCCGTCGAACTGCCAGCGCAGCGCCCGCGCGATCGTCGGCACCCCGACGTCGTCGACCGCGGTGACCGGCCCCCCCAACAGGGTCGGCGCGACGTAGGCCAGGATTCGGTCCACCGCGCCGGCCCGCAGGAACGCGCCCGCCAGGGTCGGCCCGCCTTCCAACAGCACGTCGGTGCGGTCCGCAACCGCCTTGAGCACCTCCGTGGGGTCGTGCGTGCGGATCAGCATGGTTCGCGAATCGTCGTTGAGAACCTTTGCCTCTGAAGGTATTTCACGCATCCCCACGACCACCCGCAGCGGCTGCCGCTCGGCCAGCGAGCCGTCGGGCAATCGGGCGGTCAGCGCCGGATCGTCGGCCAGCACCGTGCCGGTGCCCACCACGATCGCGTCGCACGCCGCGCGGCGGCGGTGCAGGTCCAGCCGGGAGGCCTCGCTGGAAATCCACTGGCTGGAGCCGTCGGCGGCCGCGCTGCGGCCATCGACGCTGCTGGCGTACTTCCACGTCAGATGCGGCAGCCCGGTCCGCTGCTTGTGCAGCCACTCCCGCAGCGGCCCGCCGGCGACCTCATCGGCCAGCACGCCCGAGCGCACCGCGACGCCCGCCTCCTCGAGCCGGGCCGCGCCCCCGGCGGCCTCCGGGTTCGGGTCGGCAACCGCGTAGACCACCGTGCCCACCTTCGCGTCCAGCAGCGCGTTCACGCACGGCGGGGTCCTGCCGTAGTGGTTGCACGGCTCGAGCGTGACCACGGCGGTCCCCCCCGCGGCCAGCTCGCCGGCGCGCCGCAGCGCCAGGATCTCGGCATGATCGCCGCCGGCCGGTTCGGTGCCGCCCACGCCGACCACTTCGCCGCCGGCGTCCAGGATGACCGCGCCCACCGGGGGATTCGGATACGTCGTTCCCTTGACGAGATGGGACTGCTCGATCGCCAAGCGCATCGCGGCGTCAAGGCCCTCACCCGGCGAAACGGTCATCGACGCAGATGGGGGGACGCGGCGGCGGCCTGCCGCCGCAACGCGTCGATCGCACCCTCCGGGTCGGCGGCGCCATACACGGCCGACCCGGCGACGAAGCAGTCGACGCCCGCCTCGGCGGCCTGCTCGATGGTGTCCTCGTTGATTCCGCCGTCGATCTCGACCAGGATCGTCAGCTCCCCCGCCTCGATGAGCTTGCGGGCGGTGCGCACCTTGCTCAGGACGTCGGGGATGAAGCTCTGCCCGCCGAAACCGGGCTCCACCGACATGATGAGCAGGGTGTCGAACTGCGGCAGGATTTCCAGGTACGGCTCGAGCGGCGTGCCCGGCTTCACGCTGATCCCCGCTTTGGCGCCGGCGGCGCGGATATCGCGTGCGACCGCGATCGGGTTGTCGGTGGCCTCGGCGTGGAAGGTGACGTTGTAGGCCCCCGCCTCGGCGTAGGGCGGCGCCCACCGGTCTGGATCCTCGATCATCAGGTGGCAGTCCATCGGGATGGCGGTGGCCGCCAGCAGGCTCTCCACCACCGGCAGCCCGAGGGTCAGGTTCGGCACGAAGTGGTTGTCCATCACGTCGACGTGCAGCCAGTCGGCGCCGGTCACGGCGGCGGCTTCGTCGGCGAGCCGGGAGAAGTCAGCGGAAAGGATCGACGGCGCGATCAGGGGTCCCTTCGATGATTCCGTGTTGCCAGGCATGAGCGCCAGACTACTGAGCCGCGCGGCTCGGTTCACATCTGGCGGCGCTACCCCGCTTCGCGGCGCAGCGCGGCGGCGGCCGGGTCCGTTCTTGTCGCCGCGGCGCTACCCCGCTTCGCGGCGCAGCGCGGCGGCGAACATCGCATCGGTGCCGTGCCGGTGCGGCCACAACTGCACGTGGGGCCCGTCCCCGACCTCCGCGACCGGCTCGAACAGCGGCCGGGTGTCCAGCGCGCTCACCGGATAGCGGCGCAGCGCGTCGGCGACCACCCCGACGGTTTCGGCCAGGTGCGGCGAACAGGTGGCGTAGAGCACCACGCCGCCGGGGCGGGTCAAAGCGATCGCCGCGCCCAGCAACTCGCGCTGCAGCTTGGTCAGCGCCGGCACGTCGGCCGGTTGACGGCGCCACCGCGCCTCGGGGCGGCGGCGCAGCGCGCCCAGCCCGGTGCAGGGCGCGTCGACGAGCACCCGGTCGAACGCCGGCTCGAGGTCGGTGTGCCGGCCGTCGACCCGCAGCACGTCGACCGGCAGGCCGCGGGTGTTCTCGGCCACCAGGTCGGCGCGACGCGGGGCCGGCTCCACCGCGGTGACCCGGGCCCCCGACCCGGCGCCCAGCGACGCCAGCAGCGCCGTCTTCCCACCCGGCCCGGCACACAGATCCAGCCAGCGTCCGGCGTCGCCGTCGACCGGCGCCAGCGTCAGCGCGCGGGCCACCAGCTGGCTGCCCTCGTCCTGAACGAGCGCGACACCGTCGCGCACCGGAGCGAGGCGTCCGGGGTCGCCGCCCGGCAGGTACACCGCGTACGGCGAATAGCGCCCGACGGTGCCGCCCACCGCGTCCGCCAGTTCGGCGGCGGTCAGCGCTCCGGCGCGGGCGGCCAGATGCACCTGAGGCCGCTCGTCATCGCTGGCGAGCACCGCGTCGAGCTCGCCCGCGGCCCCGCCCAGCGCGTCGGCGAAGGCCTGGGCGATCCACCGGGGATGGGCGTGCACGAACGCGGCGTGTCCGATCGGGTCCCGCGCCGGGTCCGGGGCCAGCTCCTCGACCCAGGACCGCTCGTCACGCCCTGAGATGGTGCGCAGCACCCCGTTGACGAAACCCGCTCGCGCCGAATCGAATTCGATGCCCGCCTGTTCGACGGTGGTGGACACCGCGGCGTGCGCGTCGACCCGGGTGCGCAGCAGCTGGTACGTGCCGAGGCGCAGCAGGTCGAGCAGGACGGGATCGATGGCTTCCGGGGCACGCCCGGCGGCCGCGCCGATGACCGCGTCGAGCAGGCCGCGGCTGCGGCAGGCGCCGTAGGTCAGCTCGGTGGCGAATGCGGCGTCGCGGCCGGTGATTCCGCGTTCGCGCAGCAGCGCGGGCAGGGCCAGGTTCGCGTAGGCGTCGCGTTCGCTGACGGCGCGCAGCACCTCGAACGCGGCCGCCCGGGCCGGATCCAGGGGCCGACGGGCGGGCCGGCGATCCCGCTGCGACGGCCGGCGGTCGCGTTGCTGCGGGCGCGGCGGCGTGCGGTCCTTCCGGTTGCGCTGCCGTCCGTCACGGCCGGTACTCATGTCGCCCGAACCGCGGGGTCGAGCCGCGCACCGCGCGCCCAGTCGACTGCGTTCATGAATTTCTTTCCGGGCGGCTGGATTTGGCCGAGGCGAACCGGATCGGAACCGGTGCCGACCCACACACTTTTGCGGTCGACGTGAATAGCGCCGGGCGGCAACGGTCCCGGGGACCCGGATGCCTCGCCGGCGTCGACCGGCCCGAGCTTGACGCGCAGGTCGCCGATCACCGTCCAGGCGCCGGGGCTCGGCGTGACGGCGCGGATGCGGCGTTCCACCACGAGTGCCGGCAAGTCCCAGCGCACGCGGGCCTGCTCGACGGTGATCTTGGGCGCGACGCTGACCCCCTCGGCGGGTTGCGGTCGCGGTGTCAATGTCGAGTCCGCGATGCCGTCCAGCGTGGTCGACAACAGTGCCGCGCCCGAAATAGCCAGTCGCTCAAGCAGTTCCCCGGCGGTATCGGCGGGACGGATCGTCTCCGTCACCACCCCGTAGATCGGGCCCGAGTCCAGGCTCGGCTCGATCTGAAACGTCGAGGCCCCGGTGATGGCGTCCCCCGCGGCGATGGCAGCTTGGACCGGCGCGGCGCCGCGCCAGGCGGGCAGCAGCGAGAAATGCAAATTGATCCAGCCCCGCGGGGGCACCGCCAGCAGGTCGTCGCGCAGCAGCGCGCCGTACGCCACGACCGCGCAGCAGTCCGGCTCCAGCCGCGCCAACTCCGCGACGAATTCCGGGGAGTTGGGCCGCGACGGCCGCAGCACCGCAATGCCGCGGTCGAGCGCCTCACGGGCAACCGGCGACGGCTCCGGCTTGCCGCGCCGCCCGGCGGCGGCGTCGGGCCGGGTCAGCACCGCGATCACCTCGTGGCGTGGCGAGTCGATGAGCAGGCGCAATGCGGGCAGCGCGGGTTCGGGAGTACCGGCGAAGACGAGGCGCACCGGCCCAGTCTAGAAAGCGCCGGACGGCGGCCGGACCCGCCCGACACGGCCGGATGTGCGTGCGTACACTATTGCTTATAGCTACTGTTTCTGGCAGTCATTATTTGGTGGCGTGAACCGCGCCGCCGTTCCGTGTCGACATCGACGTCGAGAGACAACCTTTCCCTTCCCCCAAGGAGGTCTGATGACCGTCGACTCCACCATCAGAGACGCCAGCGTCGCCGCCACGCATCGCACGGTTTGGGCACTGGGCGACTACGCCCTGATGGCCGAGGAAGTGATGGCCCCGCTCGGCCCCGCCCTTGTCGAGGCCACCGGCATCGGGCCCGGCCTACGCGTCCTCGACGTCGCCGCCGGCTCGGGCAACATCTCGCTGCCGGCCGCCGCGGCCGGCGCCGCCGTCGTCTCCACCGATCTCACCCCCGAGCTGCTCCTGCGCTCGCGGGACCGGGCCGCGGCGCAGGGCCTGACGATCGACTACCGCGAAGCCAATGCGCACGCGCTGCCCTTCGGCGACGGCGAATTCGACGTCGTCATGTCCGCGATCGGCGTGCAGTTCGCGCCCGACCAGCAACGCGCCGCCAGCGAGCTGGTCCGGGTGTGCCGGCCGGGCGGCACGATCGGCGTGATCAGCTGGACCCCGGAGGGCTTCTTCGGCCGGATGCTGGCCACCATCCGGCCCTACCGGCCGAGCCTGTCGCATCCCGTGCCCCCGGCGGCGCTGTGGGGACGGCCGGGCTATGTCACCGCGCTGCTGGGCGAGGGTATCGGCGAAATCGCCACGGCGCGTGGCATGTTGGCGGTGAACCGGTTCGGCAGCGCCGAGGCGGTGCATGCCTACTTCAAACGCCACTACGGCCCGACGATCGAGGCCTACGCGAACATCGGCCACAATCGGGTGCTGGCCGCCGAGCTCGACGCCCAACTCGTCGAGCTCGCGCAGCAACACCTGGTCGACGGCACCATGGGCTGGGAGTACCTACTGGTCACTGCCCAAAAGGGCAGCGACTAGCCAACTTACAGCTCGATGTCGGCATCCAGGTGCACGTCGGGCTCGCCACCGGCCGCGGTGAAGGCCGTCAGCGCGCGCACCAGCCCGTGGCGCTCGGGCGGGGGCATCTTCGCGACGATGGCCGCGATCTCGGTGCGCCGGTGCGCGGTGACCTGGTGGACGACGTCGCGGCCGCGCGTGGTCAGCGCCGCGAGCAGCTCGCGGCGCGAGGTCGGGTGCGGCAGGCGGTCGATCAGTCCGGCGGCGACCAACCGGTCCACCATCCGGCCGGTGGCCGACGGCTGCACGCCCAGCAGGCCCGCCAGGGTGGCCAGGTTCACGGGGCCGCGGTTGGACAGGATCACCAGCGTCCGGAACTGCGCGATGGTGATGGTCTCGTCGACCTGCCCGACGGAGCGGGCCGAGATCGCCATCAGCAAACGGGAGGCCGTCAGCAAAGCATCGGTGATGACATCCAATGACTCGTCAACAGTCGCGTTGTCCGCTGTCATATCGCCCCTCCCCGGATGGCTTCCGGCCTCTCGGCGGCTAAGGAATAGAAAGTGTAGCAACCTTCGAATGTCGTAAACAGAGAATATTGCATGCACATACTGTCGCCCAGGGTAACTGTTTGTGAAGGTTTAGCCGATGTGCAGCGGATCGACCTGGACCCGGGCGGGCTCATGGGTTTGCCGGGCGCTGAGCACACCGACGCCGCGGCGCAGCGCGGCCGCCAGCGCCAGGCCCTGCCGCCGGGGCACGCGCACCAGCATCCTCGTCACCGCGACGCCGGGCGGGCTGCCCGCGGGGCGGCGCACGCCGGCCGGCAGGTCCACCGGCCCGAGCAGGTCGGCATCGAGGTCGGCCAGCCGGACCTCGTCGAGCAGCGCGCTCACCGCGTCAGGCGTCCCGTCGATGGCCGCCATGTGCACGCTGGGCGGCAGGCCCACTTCGGCGCGGGCGGTCAGTTCCGACTCCGCGTGCCCCACCGGGTCCCAGCGGATCAGGGATTGCACTGTGGGAAGCGAGGATTCGGCGACCACCAGCACCACGCCGCCGTCGCCGCGGGCACGCACCAGCGCGGCGGCGCTCATCCAGCGCCATAGCGCGTCCTCGGAGGCCCGCAGATCCTGCCGGCCCAGCAGCGCCCACGTGTCCAACAGCAGCGCCGCCCCGTAGCCGCCGGACGCGTGCGGTTCGGCGCCCGGGGTGGCGACCACCAGGGCGGGCCCGGGCGCGACCTCGGGCACGACACCGTCGCCCGACGAGGTGAACACCGCGATGCCCGGAAACGCGCGGCCGAGCTCTTCGGCGGTGCGCCGGGCCCCGACGACGACGGCGCGTACTGCATCCGACCCGCAGCGCGCGCACCGCCGCGTCGGGTCGAGTCGCCCGCACCAGCGGCAGAGCAGCGCCGCGCCCCCCTCCTGCGACGGCTCGGCGAGAGAGAGCGGCCCCGTGCAGTGCCGGCAGCGGGCGATCGTGCGGCAGCGCGCGCACGCGAGCGACGGGACGTACCCGCGCCGCGGGACCTGCACCAGCACCGGCGCCCCGCCCTGCAGCGCCGAGCGGGCCGCGCGCAGTGCGATCGAGGGAATGCGTGCCGTGCGCGCCGCCGGATCCCGCTCGTCGGCGTAGCCGCTGTCGTCGAGCGCGCTCACCCGCGGGGTGCGGGCACGGACCACGGGCCGCGCCGCGACGATGTCGTGCGCCCATCCGCTGCGCACCAGCGCGTGGGACTCCGCGGTGCGCGCGTAGCCGCCGATCAGCGCCGCGCACCGGGCCTGGTGCGCGCGCAGCATCGCCACCTCGCGGGCGTGCGGATACGGCGCACGCGGCTCGGCCAGGCTGTCGTCGGCGTCGGACCACACCATGACCAGACCCAGATCGCTCAGCGGCGCGAACACCGCGCTGCGGGTGCCGATCACCAGCCGCGCGGTGCCGCGCAGCGCCGCCAGCCAGCGGCGGTACCGGGCCGCCGGCCCCAGGCCGGCCGACAGGGCCACGACGCTGCGCTCGTCGATCCGTGTCGTCGCGGCCCGCCACAGGGCGTCCAGGTCGCGCTGGTCGGGAACGATCGCCAGCGCGGCGCGGCCGGCCCGCACCGTTTGCGCGGCCGCCTCGGCGAATCGATCGGTCCACGGCTCGCCGGGCAGCGCCTGCCACACCGCCCGGGCGGCACGCGATTCTGCGAGGGCGGCCAGGAATTGGGCGCCCCGCCCGTAGCCGTCCCAGCCCGACGGGTCGACGGGCGCCGGGATCGCCGCGCCCGGCTCCCGCCCCACGACGGGCTCCCGCTCCACCCTGGCGTGGCGGGCGGGCACGGCCAGCCGCAACACGTCGGGTCGGGTGCCCGCGTAGCGCGCGGCCACCGCGTCGACCAGCCTGCGGATTTCCGGGGTGAGCACCGGTTCGGCCGACACGACGCGATCGAGCCAGCCCAGCTTGCCCGGGTGGTCGGTGTCATTGCGGCGCTCCAACACGAACCCGTCGACCAGCCGGCCATGGAAGCGCACCCGAACGCGCACCCCGGGCTGGGCGTCGTCGGACTGCTCGGCCGACACCAGATAGTCGAACTCGCGGTCCAGGTGCGGCACCGACAGCATCGGCAGCACGCGAGCGATGGGTTCCACCTCGACCGGCGTGCGCGCGCTGGGGCTCACGACGCCCTCGGGCCGCGAATCATGGTGCTATCCAATGTCTTTACCGTTCGGCCCGCAGCGTACCGGGCACATGCGACAAATCAGCCTTCGGTGGGAGCCGGGGCGTCCCCGGTTTCCGGCCCTGAAAGCTCGCGGCCGAAGAAGAATCCCGCCGTGATCAGGATCTGGGCCGCCGCGTATGACCACCAGATCGGCACGGCGAGCGCCTCGTTGCCCAGGATGAAACGGCTGATGGCGATCATCGAGTCCGACGCCGCGAAACACACCGCCCCGACAGCCGTCCAGATCGTCGGCAGCTTCGCCAGCAGCGCCGTGCACACCATGGCGGTCAGCACCACGATGTAGACCGTCACCGGCAGCGTCAGCTTGTCCGGGCCCAGGTGCGGCCAGAACCACACCAGCAGCGCGATCGACACCAGGCACATCAGGACCACCGCGGCGACGCGCGGCGCCGAGGGCCGCTCGGCGTCCGACGACCACGACAACGGCGGAACCAACGGCAGCAGGGCGGCGATAAAACACAAGTGCGCCAACAGGAATGCCGCCAGACCGACCTCGAAGGACAGCGTCCACCACGGAACCGCGAGCACCCAGTCGCCGACGGCCGACAACAGCAGCGCCGGCATCAGCCAGCGCCGCTCGCGGACCTCGGCGTGGCCCGCCGCGGCCAGCATCAGCAGGAACGCCATCGAGGCCTTGAACGCCGGCTGTAGCACCCAGTGCCCGGTCAGCTCCGTTCCCGGCGGGGAGCGCAGCGCCAGCACGGTCAGGTAAATGCCGTAGCCGAGGGCCACCCAGCCGGCCACCACCCAGGCACCGGCCACCAGACGAGGTGCGTACGGTACGTCCATGCCCAGCTTGGATAACACAGCCGACGAGAAACCCGCGATCGACCCCATCCTGCAGAAGGTACTGGATGCGGTTCCCTTCCGGCTATCCACCGAGGACGGAATCGACGCGGCGCGGCAGCGCTTCCGCGACCTGCCGCGCAGGCCGTTGCATCCCGAGCTACGGGTCGAGGACCGCACGATCGCGGGCCCGGCGGGTTCGGTCGCGATCCGGATCTATTGGCCACCAAGCCATTCCGATGGCCATACCGGGGTCCCCCCGGCGCCCGTCGTACTGTTTTTCCACGGCGGCGGCTTCGTTATCGGCGACCTGGACACCCACGACGGCGCGGCCCGCCAGCATGCGGTCGGCGCGGACGCGATCGTGGTGTCGGTCGATTACCGCCTGGCCCCCGAGCACCCCTACCCCGGCGCCGTCGAAGACGCGTGGGCCGCAACGCTTTGGGTTGCCGAGCACGCCGCGGACCTGCACGGCGACTCCGGCCGGATGGCCGTCGCCGGGGATTCGGCGGGCGGCACCATCGCCGCCGCGGTGGCGCAACGGGCACGCGACCATGGCGGCCCGGCCTTGAAATTCCAGCTGTTGTGGTACCCGTCGACCATGTGGGACGCCACGCTGCCGTCCTTCGCCGAAAACGCCACCGCGCCGATTCTGGACGTCAAGGCCGTCGCCGAGTTCTCTCGTTGGTACGCGGGCGAAGTCGACCTGTCCGACCCGCCGTCGGACATGGCGCCGGGCCGGGCCAAAAACCTGAGCAACGTGCCGCCGGCCTACATCGGCGTCGCCGGCTATGACCCGCTGCGCGACGACGGCATCCGGTACGGCGAACTGCTGGCGGCCGCCGGGGTGCCCGCGGAGGTGCACAATGCCGAAACGCTGGTGCACGGCTACCTGGGCTATGCCGGCGTAGTGCCCGCGGCCACCGCGGCGCTCGAGCGCGGGCTGTCGGCGCTGCGAACCGCCCTGCAGGGCTGAGTCCGGGGCGTACGGTGAGTCCATGACGGAGCGCACCTTCGCCCAAATGGACGGAGAATCCCCCGACTACCACACGCTGATCATCGGCGCCGGATTCTCCGGCATCGGCGCCGCCATCAACCTCGACAAGGCCGGGCTGCGCGACTACCTGGTGCTCGAAGCCGGCGACGGGGTCGGCGGCACCTGGCACTGGAACACCTATCCGGGTATCGCGGTGGACATTCCGTCGTTCTCCTACCAGTTCTCCTTCGAGCAGAGCCGGCACTGGTCGCGCACGTACGCGCCGGGCCGCGAGCTCAAGGCCTACGCCGAACACTGCGCCGACAAGTACGGCGTCCGCTCGCGGATCCGGTTCAACACCAAGGTGCAAGCGGCCGAGTTCGACGACGAGCGCGGCCTGTGGCGGGTGCAGACCGACCCGGAGGGAGAGATCACAGCGAGGTTTTTGGTCAGCGCCTGCGGCGTCCTGACGGTGCCGAACCTGCCCGACATCGACGGGGTGGACTCCTTCGCCGGCATCACCATGCACACGGCGCGGTGGGATCACCACCAGGACTTGAGCGGCAAGCGCGTCGCAGTGATCGGGACCGGCGCCTCGGCCGTGCAGGTGATTCCCGAGATCGCGCCAATTGTCTCCTCGCTCACCGTGTTTCAACGCACCCCGATCTGGTGTTTCCCGAAGCTGGACGTCCCCTTGCCGGCGCCGGCGCGCTGGGCGATGCGCATCCCCGGCGGCAAGGCGCTGCAGCGGCTGCTCAGCCAGGCATACGTGGAACTCACCTTCCCGATCTCGGCGCACTACTTCACGGTGATTCCCTTGGCCAAGAGAATGGCCACGCTGGGGCGGGCCTATCTGCGACGGCAGGTCCGCGACCCGGCGGTGCGCGAGCAGCTCACCCCGCGCTATGCCGTCGGCTGCAAGCGGCCCGGCTTCCACAACGGCTACCTGTCCACGTTCAACCGCGACAACGTGCGGCTGGTCACCGAGCCGATCGACAAGATCACGCCCGGCGCGGTGGCCACCACCGACGGCGAAACCCACGAGGTCGACGTGCTCATCCTGGCGACCGGCTTCAAGGTGATGGACCCCGATAACGTCCCCACGTTCGCGGTTACCGGCAGCGGTGGCCGGTCGCTGAGCGGGTTCTGGGACGAGCACCGTTTGCAGGCCTACGAGGGCGTCACCGTTCCGGGCTTTCCCAACCTGTTCACGGTGTTCGGCCCCTACGGTTACGTCGGCTCTTCGTATTTCGCGCTGATCGAGGCGCAGACCCATCACATCGTGCGGTGCCTCAAGCGGGCCGAACGCCTGGGCGCGACCCGCGTCGAGGTGAGCGAGGAAGCCAATGACCGCTACTTCGCCGAGATGATGAGCCGGCGGCACCGGCAGATCTTCTGGCAGGACAGTTGCCGGCTCGCCAACAGCTATTACTTCGACAAGAACGGCGACGTGCCGCTGCGGCCGGGCACCACGCCGGAGGTGTACTGGCGCAGCCGTCGATTCGACTTGGACGACTACCGCTTCACCGGCTGAGCACAGGGCAGCGCCGCACGGCAACCGCTAGAGAATCGCGTCCGCGAGGTAGTCGACCTGCTCGACCGATGTCGAGGTCGGATGAAAGAGCAAGCGGTCGAAGCCGAGGTCCCGATATCGGCTGACGGTGTCACGGGCATCGGCTGCGGAACAGACCATGTCGGCGACGTTTACCTGGGCATACCCCGGTGCGAATGCGTAATACCGCGCCAGGTGGTCCCTTCCGGACGCTACGGTCTCGGCCGGACCCAGCCCGAAATTCACCGATGCCTGCAAATATGGGCGCGCGGGCCGACCCGCCTTTTGCCAGCCCCTGCGGATGCGCGCCGCCAACTCCACCTGTTCGTCATAATGGCGCACGGCTCCGGCCGCCCACCCGTCACCGGTGGTGATGACCCGTCGCACAGTAGCCGCGGACCGCCCACCGAACAACAGCGGAATCGGCACGGGGGCAGCACATAACGCGGTGCCATCGGCGAGCGGTTCGCCGGCCCACAGGTTGCGAAATCGCTCGACCTGCGCATCGAGGGTCCGGCCACGCCGGTGAAAGTCGCTGCCGGTTTCGGCATATTCGTCGCGCCGGTTACCCACGCCCAGTCCGACGGCCAGCCGACCGCCCGAGACCTGCGCCAGGCTGACGAGTTGCTTGGCCAGCGGGATGACGGGATACATTGGGGCCAGTAGGACATTCGTCACCAGGCTTAGTGCGTTCGTGGCACCGGCGGCGGTGGCCAGCGCGATCAGCGAGTCAACGCCCGAAGAGAACAGCCGATCGATCGTCGCGACCGCCTCGAAGCCGAGCTCTTCGCTGCGACGTGCCCACTGCGCGACGGCGGGTCCGGGAACGTCGGCGATGTGGTTCGGTAGGCCGATTCCCAGTTTCACAGCACATCCTCGGTCGCCTGGATGGTGTTGCGGGCCAATTGCATTGGGTGCCTCCGATGCTGAATGTATGTGGGTCCATGGTGAGCGGCATCGCAAACTTTGGCCAACAAAAGCACGTTCGACGTCAAAAATAGGACGGTCATCGCCAATTCATGTAGATTCTCGTCACGATGGAAGCGCTAGACGGTCATATTCTGCACGCGCTGCAGCTGTCACCGCGGGCGCCGTTCCGGCGTATCGCCGAGGTGATCGGCGCCGGTGAACAGACCGTCGCACGTCGCTATCGCGCGCTGCGCCGCGATGGAGTGCTCCGCCCGGTCGGCGTGGTCAACCCGCGGGTATACGGCGAGTGTCAGTGGATAGTCCGGGTGCGCGCCAAGCCCGACGACCTGCTCCGGCTCGCAGCAGCGCTGGTCCGCCGACCCGATGTCACCCACGCCAACGTGTTGTCGGGAGGCACCGAGCTGGTGTGCGTTGTCCGCGCCCCCCTGGACGACGCGGAGGCGGGGCTGCTGCACCGCCTGCCTCGCACCTCAACGGTCATCGATATGCGGGTTGACTTGGTAATCAACGCATTTGGGTCATCGATGTACGCACACTGGACCGGACATGGATACGCCTTGGATAGGCACCAGGTCGCCGCACTGCAGCCACCGGACTGCGCGCATCCAGATCGGCCCGTCGGCCCGACGTCCGAGGATCAGCCGCTGCTGGATGCGTTGGCCGATGACGGCCGTATTTCCGATAGCGCCCTGGCTGGGCTCACCGGGTGGTCACCGGCCCGCGTCAAGCGCCGGATGGTCGCCCTGCAGGACTGCGGCACCCTGTCCTTCGACCTCGACGTACTGCCGGAGCGGCTCGGATTCGTGCTGCACGCAATCATCTGGATATCGGTTGTACCGCAACACCTGACGTCGGTGGCCGAGCAGATCCTGCGGCACGACGAGGTCGCGTCGGTCGCCACGGTCAGTGGCCCCGCCAATCTGATGGCCGTGGTGATCTGCCGCAACCCCGAACACTTCTACCACTACCTTGCTGAGCGTCTGGCCACCGTCGACCACATACAGGCGTACGACGTCAGCGTCCGCAGCAGGCGACTCAAGCAAGTCGGCTCGCTGATCGCGCACGGCAGGTTGGTCCGCGCCGCACGCTAGGCTCTGCGCATGGCGAAGGAATTCGGGAGCATCGACGAGTCGCTACGCGACTTCATCCGCGAACAGGCCGTCTTCTTCGTCGCCACCGCACCCTCCGACGGTGGACGAATCAACCTGTCCCCCAAGGGGTATTGCGACACGTTCGCCGTGCTCGACGAGCACACCGTGGCCTACCTGGATCTGTTCGGCAGCGGCGTGGAGACCATCGCCCATCTGCGCGACAACGGCCGCATCACCGTCATGTTCTGCTCGTTCACCCGCAACTCACGAATCCTTCGACTATTCGGCACCGGGCGGGTGCTACGCCCCGATGACGCCGAATTCGCCGATCTCATAGGCCATTTCGACGGCCGGCATGCGGGCATCCGCGCCATCATCGTGGTCGACGTGGAGCGCATCGCCGACGCCTGCGGATTCGCGGTGCCCTATTACGAGCTCGTCGACGAACGACCGGTGCTCGACGCGCATCACCACAAGGCGTCCGACGAGGCCTACGCGCGGCTGATCAACCGCAACCGGCGCAGCATCGACGGGCTGCCCGCGCTCGATTCCGACCACCCGCCGCCGTAGCGGCGGGGCGCCCCTAGACGGCGCGCTTGAGGTCGTCGACCTTGTTGAGCTGTTCCCAGGGCAGCTCGATGTCGGTGCGACCGAAGTGGCCGTACGCGGCGGTCGGCGCGTAGATCGGGCGCAGCAGGTCCAGGTCGCGGACGATCGCGCCCGGCCGCAGGTCGAAGACCTCGGGCACGATCTTCTCGATCTTGACCGGGTCGACCGTCGCGGTGCCGAACGTCTCGATGAACAGCCCGACCGGAGCGGCCTTGCCGATGGCGTAGGCCACCTGCACCTCGACGCGCTCCGCCAGCCCGGCGGCGACGATGTTCTTGGCCACCCAGCGCATCGCGTACGCGGCCGAGCGGTCCACCTTGGACGGGTCCTTGCCGGAGAAGGCGCCGCCGCCGTGGCGGGCCCAGCCGCCATAGGTGTCGACGATGATCTTGCGGCCGGTCAGGCCGGCATCGCCCATCGGGCCGCCGACGACGAACTTGCCGGTCGGGTTGACCAGCACGCGGGTCGTCGAGGAGTCCAGCGTCTCGTGCGCCAACTCCTTGAGCACGGTCTCGAGGACGTGCTTGCGAATGTCGGGATCCAGCGTCTTCTCCAGGTCGATCCCGTCGGCGTGCTGAGTGGAGACCACCACGGTGTCCAGCCGGGTCGGCACGTTGTCCTCGTACTCGATGGTGACCTGGGTCTTGCCGTCCGGGCGCAGGTAGTCCAGCGTGCCGTTCTTGCGGACCTCGGTCAGCTTGCGCGACAGGCGGTGCGCCAGCGCGATCGGCAGCGGCATCAGCTCCGGGGTGTCGCTGATCGCGTAGCCGAACATCAGGCCCTGGTCGCCGGCGCCCTGCAGGTCCAGCGGGTCCGCGGCGCCCTCGACGCGCGTCTCGTGGGCGGTGTCGACCCCCTGGGCGATGTCGGGCGATTGACGGCCGATGCCGATGTTGACGCCGCAGGTCTCGCCGTCGAAGCCCTTGTCGGAGTGGTCGTAGCCGATGTCGAGGATGCGCGCACGAACGGTGTTGGTGATGTCGGCGAAGGCTTCCTTGGCGGTCGTGGTGACCTCGCCGATGACATGAACCTGACCGGTGGTGACGGCCGTCTCGACGGCGACACGTGAGCGCGGGTCTCCGGCCAGCAGGGCGTCGAGGACCGAGTCGCTGATCGCGTCACAGATTTTGTCGGGATGTCCCTCAGTCACCGACTCACTGGTAAACAGGCGACCATTTTCGCTCATGCCAATCCTTCCAAATAGTTAGTCAACCGAATTATATCGGCTCGCATCAGCCCGGCCGGCACCCCGTCCCCGGTGCCGAGAAGAACTCGACCGCTTTACCCGCTGTCCCCGTGCAGGAACGCGGCGATCGCATCCACGATACGACTGGCCATCAACGTCTTGGAGCCGTGCTGCAGCGCCGACTCAGTGCCGTCGGACGCCAGCAGCCAGCCGTCGTTGCTGTCCACCTCGAACGCGCGGCCCTCGCCGACGGCGTTGACCACCAGCAGATCGCAGCCCTTGCGCTGCAGCTTGGCGCGGGCGTGAAACAGCACATCTCCTTCTGCGTCGCCGGTCTCGGCGGCAAAGCCCACGATGGCCCGCATGTTGGGCAGCTGCCCGTGAGCGCGGGCCCGCACCGCCCCGGCGAGCACGTCGTCGTTGCGCACCAGCTCGATCGTCGGGGGCGCGTCCGAGCCTTTCTTGATCTTGGCGGCGGCAACGTGCGCGGGCCGGAAATCGGCGACGGCGGCGGCCATCACCAGCACGTCCGCCTCGGGGGCGCGCTTGGACACCGCATCGCCCAGCTGGCCCGCGGAGCTGACGTGGACGACCTCGACGCCGGCGGGATCGATCAGGCCGGCGGTGTGCCCGGCGATCAGAGTGACCTCGGCGCCGCGCTGGGCCGCCACCCGCGCCACGGCATAGCCCTGCTTGCCGGAACTGCGGTTGCCGATGAAGCGCACCGGATCGACCGGTTCGCGGGTGCCGCCGGCGGTCACCAGCATCTTGCAGCCGGCGAGGTCGTAGGGCAGCGCGTCGTGGCGTTCCAGCAGCAGGTGGGCCAGGGTGGTGATCTCTTCGGCCTCGGGCAGCCGGCCCGAGCCGCTGTCCGTCCCGGTGAGACGCCCGGCGGCGGGCTCGAGCACCACCGCACCCCGGGCGCGCAACGTGGCCACGTTGTCGACGGTGGCCGGGTGCAACCACATCTCGGTGTGCATGGCGGGCGCGAACAGCACCGGGCATCGGGCGGTGAGCAGGGTCGCGGTCAGCAGATCGTCGGCCCGGCCGTGCACCGCGCGGGCCAGCAGATCCGCCGTGGCCGGGGCCACCAAGACCAGGTCGGCCTGCTTGCCGAGCTGGACGTGCGGGACCTCGGGAACGTCGTTGAAGACGCCGGTGTGCACCGGCTGGCCGGAGAGCGCCTCAAAGGTCGCCGCGCCGACGAAACGCAGCGCGGACTCGGTCGGAATGACCCGGACGGAATGGCCGGCCTCGGACAGCTGACGGACGACGGTGCACGCCTTGTAGGCGGCGATGCCGCCGGAGACACCGACGATGACTCGTTTGGAGACTCGTTTGGGGATCCGCGTGCGGTCCACAGCGCGCCCGGCCCGGTCCTGTTACTCGCCCTCGGTGTGCTCGAGCAGGTCGCCGTGGATCTCGCGGAGCGCGATCGAGAGCGGCTTTTCCTGCAGCCCCGGCTCGACCAGCGGTCCCACGTACTCGAGGATGCCCTCGCCGAGCTGGTTGTAGTAATCGTTGATCTGACGGGCCCGTTTGGCCGCGTAGATGACCAGGGCGTACTTGCTCGAGACGCGGTCGAGCAGCTCGTCGATGGGCGGGTTGGTGATGCCCAGCGGAGTGTCGTATGCGCCCTGCACCCCGGCGGCAGGATCGAACCGGTCGGGGACGGCGGCCAGGGCCGCGTCGGACTGCGGAATAGTCACTGAGGTCAATCTCCTCTGCGTGAAAGGCGGGCTAGAGCCCCAAACGGCTGATCGCCGCTGAAAGTTCGGTGCTCACTCTTGATTGGATGTGGTCTGGGTTTTGGTCTGGCCAGCCGGGTCATGCCGGTCCGGCGCAGTTCCCACCAGCAAGGATACCAATTCGGCGCACGCAGACTCCAATCGACGGTTGACGACCACCCGGTCGAAGTCGTCGCGAGCCGCCATTTCGATGCGGGCCGTCTCGAGACGCCGCCGCATGACCTCCGCGGTCTCGGTGCCGCGGCCGACCAGCCTGGCCTCCAAGTCCTCCCAGCTGGGTGGGGCCAAAAACACCGTCAGGGCCTCGGGCATCGCCTTCTTCACGGCCCTGGCACCGGCCAGGTCCACCTCGATCAGGACGGGGAATCCGCGGGCGGTGGCAGCCCGAACCGGCGCGGCCAGGGTCCCCGAGCGGTGCAGGCCAGCGTGGATGTCGGCCCATTCCAGCAGGGCGCCCTCGTCAATGAGCTGCTGGAAGCGGGCGGGACTGACGAAGTGGTAGTCGACGCCGTCGACCTCGCCGGGCCGGGGCGCCCGCGTGGTGGCCGAGACGCTGAAATGCAGGTCCGGGACCCGCTCGCGCAGGCACCGGACCACCGTCGACTTGCCGACCGCGGAGGGACCGGACAGCACGACCACACGTCCGTCGCCGGATGGTTCAGGACGTGCCCCCTGCTGGATGTCCGGTCCCCCGCTGCCGCTCACCGGCGCTCCCGGGCGGGTGCACCCACGGCTCGGGTCGGATTGCCCGCCGTCTCCTCAGGCCGTTCGGCCTGCATCGTCGGCGGCCGGGTTAGGAGCCGAACTTTTCCAGCAGGGCCTTGCGCTGACGATCGCCGAGACCGCGCAGGCGGCGGGTGGGGGCGATCTCCAGCTCAGTCATGATTTCCTGCGCCTTGACCTTGCCCACCTTGGGCAACGCCTCGAGAAGCGCAGAAACCTTCATCTTGCCCAGGACTTCGTCGGTCTCGGCGTCCTTGAGCACCTGGGTGAGGTTGGTGCCGCCACGCTTCAGCCGGTCCTTGAGCTCTGCTCGTGCTCGACGTGCGGCAGCCGCCTTCTCCAACGCGGCCGCGCGCTGCTCGTCGGTCAACTGGGGAAGGGCCACGATTCCTCCGTATCTGATCAATCAATTCAATCGATCTCATTTTGTCTCGCCGGTTCTTCTGCCAGCGCAGACGACCGTACTCAGGCCTCCTGACGAAATCTAACCCGCCCCCCTGCTAAACGGGGCAAACTCCCAGCATGTAACGCCGCGTGTCCGGCTAAAGCGGCCCGCCAGGCGGCATCGGCGTCGCCGCCTCGGCGACCTCCCGGCGGCACCGGCGCGGCCGGGATCCGCCCGTAAGCAAGCTTTCTACCAGCGGTTTTAACGATTCGTTCGGCGTTGGTCCCGGCGCCGGGCCCGCTCGGCACTGGGCCGGCGCGCGCTCGCGCGGGCCGGTGCGAGGGATCACGCATTCGTCACGGCGTGTCGCGCGTGTCGCGCTCGCCGGTCAAAGGGCAGGCCAGGGCGGCCGCCTCGCCGCTACGACGGCGTCGGTGGGCGCCGTGGGGTGGTGTGGGCGCGGGCCCGCGGCAAGCGGCGGGCACGAACCGTGCCCCCCGACCGGCCATCGGTTCCGCGGATCCGCACTAAAGGACGCCATGGCGGCGCAAAGACGTGACCATTCCCGAAAAGACTCCGTGCCTGCGGAAACTCGGCCGCGCCGAGCCGTGTGTCCGCTAATCGGCGGTCCTCCATCGGATACGATCGGGGCGTGTCCAACCTGCGAATTCGCCAGGCGGCCGAGCTGCTCGGCGTCAGTGATGACACGGTGCGGCGCTGGATCAACCAGGGGGCGTTGGAGGTCAGTCACGACGCCGCCGGCCGCAAGGTGATCGCCAGCGAGGACCTCGCCCGCTTCTCCCGCAGCAACGCGCCCGCGCCGCCGGCCGACCCGCTCAGCATCGGCAGCTCGGCCCGCAATCGCTTCGTCGGGCTGGTCACCTCGGTGGTCAGCGACAAGGTGATGACCCAGGTGGAGATGCAGTGCGGCCCGTTCACCGTCGTGTCGCTGATGAGCACCGAGGCCGCCGAGGAGTTGCAGCTGCGTCCCGGCAGCGTCGCGGTGGCCGTCGTCAAGGCCACCACCGTCATCGTCGAAACGGCCCAGCCCAGCACGGCGCTGGCGTCCGACTAACGGATCGCCGCATACCGTCTGGCTCACACCGCCAGGTAGGCGACGGCGTCCAGCATCCGTTCGGCCGCCCCGCGCAGCTCCGCCACCCCCGGCCCGGCCCGCAGCACCTCGCGCGCCACTGCCGGCAGCAGCTGCCCCGGCTCGGCCCCGCCCAGCCCGGCGAGGGCCTCGGGCCGCCCGCCCTGCACCCCGAGCCCGGGCACCAGCACCGGGCCGCCCAGGGCGCTGAGATCGGGCGCCTGCAGCACCGTCGCGCCCACGACGACGCCGACGTATCCGGGCCCGGAGGGGGTCGCGGACCGATTCACCACGGCCGCCTGGTCGACGACCAGCTGGGCCACCGTGCGGCCGTCGAACGCGGCCCGCTGCACGGTCGCGCCCTCGGGGTTGGAGGTGGCGGCCAGCACGAAGACGCCCCGGTCGTGGGCCGCGGCGGCTTCCAGCAGCGGCCGCAACGACCCGAATCCCAGGTACGGCGTGGCCGTCACCGCGTCGGCGGCCAGCGGCGAATCCCCCGCCCACGCGGCGGCGTAGGCGGCCATCGTCGTTCCGATGTCGCCGCGCTTGGCGTCGGCTAGCACCAGCACCCCGGCCGACCGCAGGGCCGCGATGGTGCGTTCGAGCACCGCGAATCCGGCGGCGCCGTACGCCTCGAAGAACGCCACCTGCGGCTTGACGACGGCGAACCCGGAGAACGCCTCGATGCAGGTGTCGCAGAACGCGGCCAGCCCGTCGGCGGTCGTGGGCAGGCCCCAGGCCCGCAACAGCTCGGGGTGGGGGTCGATGCCCACGCACAGCGGGCCGCGTTCGGCTTTCGCCTCGCTCAGGCGGACCCCGAAGCCGGTCACCGGGCCCCGTTTCCGGGCAGCCCGCCCTGGCCGATCTGGCTGTGCAACTCCTGCAGGCTCCGCACCCCGATGTCGCCGCGGATGCCGGCTTCGATGCCCTGCACCGCGGCCGACGCGCCCTGCACCGTGGTGACGCAGGGGATGTTGACCGACACTGCCGCCGAACGGATTTCGTAGCCGTCGATGCGCGGCCCGGAGTTGCCGTAGGGCGTGTTGATCACCATGTCGACCTCGCCGGCCTTGATCGCGTCCACCGCCGACTGCGCGGGGCGACCCGGCTGCGGGTCCTCGAAGTGCTTGCGCACTTCGTCGCACGGAATCCCGTTGCGGCGCAACATCTCCGCGGTGCCCTCGGTGGCAAGGACGCGGAATCCCAGGTCGGCCAGGCGCTTGACGGGGAAGACCAGCGAGCGCTTGTCCCGGTTGGCGACCGACACGAAGATGGTGCCCTGCGCCGGTAGCGACCCGTAGGCGGCGGTCTGGCTCTTGGCGAACGCGCTGCCGAAGTCGCGGTCGATCCCCATCACTTCGCCGGTGGACTTCATCTCCGGGCCGAGCAGCGAATCGATCGCGGCGCCGTCGGCGCGGCGGAAGCGGTGGAAGGGCAACACCGCCTCCTTGACCGCGATCGGGGCGTCCAGCGCCGCGTGGGCCCCGTCCCCGGATGCCGCCAGCAGCCCCTCCTCGCGAAGCTCGGAGATGCTGGCGCCCAACATGACCCGGGCGCACGCCTTGGCGAGCGGGATCGCGGTGGCCTTGGACACGAACGGCACCGTGCGGCTGGCGCGCGGGTTGGCCTCCAAGACGTAGAGCACGTCGTCCTTGAGCGCGTATTGCACGTTGAGCAGCCCGACCACGCCGATGCCGTGCGCGATGGCCTCGGTCGCGCGGCGCACCTTCTCGATGTCGCTGCGGCCCAGCGTGACCGGCGGCAGCGCGCATGCCGAGTCGCCGGAGTGGATGCCGGCCTCCTCGATGTGCTCCATGATGCCGCCGATGTACACCTCGGTGCCGTCGCAGAGCGCGTCGACGTCGATCTCGACCGCGTCTTCGAGGAAGCGGTCGACCAGCACCGGGTGCTCGGGCGAGAGCTCGGTGGCGCGGGTGATGTAGCCCCGCAGCGTCTCCTCGTCGTAGACGATCTCCATGCCGCGACCGCCCAGCACGTAGGACGGCCGCACCAGCACCGGGTAGCCGATGTCCTCGGCGATCCGGCGGGCCTGGTCGAAAGTGGTTGCGGTGCCGTACTTCGGCGCCGGCAGGCCGGCCGCGGTCAGCACGTCGCCGAACGCGCCGCGGTCCTCGGCCAGGTCGATGGCCTCCGGCGGGGTACCGACGATCGGTACGCCCGCGTCGGCGAGGCGTTGGGCCAGCCCGAGCGGGGTCTGGCCGCCGAGTTGCACGATCACCCCGACCACGCCGGGCCCGTCCCCGGCGGACTGCTGCTCGGCGTGGAAGACCTCCAGCACGTCCTCGAAGGTGAGCGGCTCGAAGTACAGCCGGTCGGCGGTGTCGTAATCGGTCGACACCGTCTCCGGGTTGCAGTTGACCATCACGGTCTCAAAGCCGGCCTGCGACAACGTCGTTGCCGCGTGCACGCAGCTGTAGTCGAATTCGATGCCCTGGCCGATCCGGTTGGGGCCCGACCCGAGGATCAGCACCTTGGGTTTCTCGGCCTGCGGGGCCACCTCGGTCTCGGCGCCGGGGTCGAGTTCGTAGCTGCTGTAGTGGTACGGCGTTTTGGCTTCGAACTCGGCAGCGCAGGTGTCGACGGTCTTGTACACCGGGTGCACGCCCAGGCGTTCGCGCAGCGAGCGCACCCCGTCCTCGCCGGCCAATTCCGGGCGCAGGGCGGCGATCTGGCGGTCCGAGAGCCCGCTGTGCTTGCCGCGCCGCAGCAGGTCGGCATCGAGGACGGGGGCGGCGATCAGCTCGGTGCGCAGCGTGATCAGCTCGCCGATCTGCGCGACGAACCACGGGTCCACACCGCTGGCCTCGGCGACCTGCTCCACCGACGCGCCCAGCCGCAGCGCGAGTTCGATGTCGTAGAGGCGGCCCTCGGTCGGTGTCCGCAGCCGGGTCAGCACCTCATCGACCCCGCCGTCGGGGTCGGGCTTGGTCCAGAAACCGGCGCGACTGGTCTCCAGCGACCGCATCACCTTGCCCAGCGCCTCAACAAAGTTGCGGCCCAATGACATTGCCTCGCCGACCGATTTCATCGTGGTGGTCAGGGTGGGGTCGGCGCCGGGGAATTTCTCGAACGCGAAGCGCGGCGCCTTGACCACCACATAGTCCAGGGTGGGCTCGAAGCAGGCCGGCGTTTCCTTGGTGATGTCGTTGACGATCTCGTCGAGCGTGTAGCCGATGGCCAGCTTGGCGGCGATCTTGGCGATCGGGAAGCCGGTGGCCTTGGACGCCAGGGCGCTGGACCGCGACACCCGGGGGTTCATCTCGATGACGATCAGCCGGCCGTCGGCCGGGTTGATCGCGAACTGGATGTTGCAGCCCCCGGTGTCCACGCCGACCTCGCGCAGGATCGCGATGCCGAGGTCGCGCATCCGCTGGTATTCGCGGTCGGTCAGCGTCATGGCCGGCGCGACGGTGACCGAGTCACCGGTGTGCACGCCCATCGGGTCGAAGTTCTCGATCGAGCACACCACGACGACGTTGTCGTTGCCGTCGCGCATCAGCTCGAGCTCGAATTCCTTCCAGCCGTAGATCGATTCCTCGATGAGCACGTTGGCGCTGGGGCTTTCGGCGAGCCCGGCGCCGGCCATCCGGTCGACCTCCTCGACCGATCGCGCCATCCCCGAACCGAGGCCGCCCATGGTGAAGCTGGGCCGCACCACCACCGGCAGGCCCAGCTCCTCGACCGTCTCGCGGACCTCGTCCATGGTGAAACACACTCGGCTGCGGGCGGATTCACCGCCGACCTTGGCGACGATGTCCTTGAACATCTGCCGGTCCTCGCCGCGCTGGATGGCGTCGAAGTCAGCGCCGATCAGCTCGACGCCGTGGCGCTCCAGCGCCCCGTTCTCGTACAGCGCGACCGCGGTGTTCAGCGCGGTCTGGCCGCCCAGGGTGGCCAGCAACGCGTCGATCTTGTTGCCGCGAGCGGCCTGCTGGGCGATCACCTTCTCCACGAACGCCGCGGTGATCGGCTCGACGTAGGTGTGGTCGGCGTACTCCGGATCGGTCATGATGGTCGCCGGATTGGAGTTGACCAGGCTGACCTGCAGGCCCTCGGCGCGCAGCACCCGGCAGGCCTGGGTACCCGAGTAGTCGAACTCGCAAGCCTGCCCGATCACGATCGGGCCCGAACCGATGACCAGGATGTGGTTGAGGTCGGTGCGACGCGGCACTACCGCCCCTTTCCGCGGTTTGGGGCCGCCATCAACTCGATGAATTGGTCGAACAGGTAATTCGCGTCGTGTGGCCCGGCGGCGGCCTCCGGATGGTATTGAACCGAAAAGGCCCGTCCGTCGGCGAGTTTGACGCCCTCGACCACCCCGTCGTTGGCGCAGGTGTGGCTGACGATCGCTGGGCCGAACGGCGTGTCGAAGGACTGGCCGGCCTCCCCCTCGAGCGCGAAGCCGTGATTCTGTGCGGTCACCGCCACCCGCCCGGTGGCGTGGTCGATCACCGGGATGTTGATGCCGCGGTGACCGAACACCATCTTGTAGGTGGACAGTCCCAGCGCCCGGCCCAGGATCTGGTTGCCGAAACAGATGCCGAACAACGGGATTCCGGCACCCAGCACCTCGCGGGTCACCGCCACGATGTGGTCGGCGGTGGCGGGGTCACCGGGGCCGTTGGACAGGAACACGCCGTCCGGATTGATGTCGGCGATCTGCTGGTAGGTCGCCGACGACGCCAGCACGTGGGTGCGGATGCCGCGTTGGGCGAAGTTGCGCGGCGTGTTGGTCTTGATGCCCAGGTCCAGCGCGGCCACCGTAAACCGGGGCGTGCCTTCGGGTTCCACGATGTAGGTAGCCGGCGTGCTGACCTCGCCGGCCAAATCGGCGCCCAGCATGGACTGCTGTTCCCGCACCCGCCGCAACAGTTCGTCCGGGTCGGCGAGCGCATCCCCGGAGAACACCCCCGCCTTCATCGACCCGCGGGTGCGCAGATGCCGCACCACCGCCCGGGTGTCGATGCCGGCAATCCCCACGACGTGCTGGCGGATCAGTTCGTCTTCCAGCGTGCCGGTGGCCCGCCAGTTCGACGGGCGCGGCGAGGGGTCGCGCACCGCGTAGCCGGCGACCCAGATCTTGTCGCCACGGCTCTCGGCGTCCTCGTCGTTCCAGCCGGTGTTGCCGATCTGCGGCGCGGTGGCCACCACGATCTGCCGGTGGTAGCTGGGATCGGTCAGTGTCTCCTGATAGCCGGACATGCCGGTGGAAAACACGGCCTCGCCCAGCGTTTGGCCGACCTTGCCGAACGAAGTGCCGGTGAAGACGCGGCCGTCTTCGAGTACCAATAGCGCCTTAGGGCTCACGCGACCTCTTTCTCCTGGCCATCCCGGTCCTCCAGCCACCCGTCGTAGTCGTGGCGGTCATTCGCCCGGAAACCGGTGTCGATCTCGACGCCTGAGGGCAGCCGCCAGCGGATCGCCAAGATACCGATCCGGGCCGGCCTGACCGCCATTCCGCGCTCCATGCGGATGGCCGTGATCGACTCCTGTGGAATCCAAATCGGTTGGGCCCGTAAGCGTTCCACCATGATTCCGCCGGCGTAGCGGGTCAGCACCGCTTTGCTGCGGTAACCGAGATCGCCTGCCGCGATTCGCTCGCTCCAGCCCGGCGCGATCATGGACCCGCAGTAGTGGCCCCGGGTGGTGATGGTCGCCGCACCCACCTCGTCCGGGATCTGCGGTAGGTCGCCGATCAGCTCCGCCTGCCGCTGCGCGCGCCGCTGCCAGCTGCGCATCATCAGCTGAATCACCACCGTGATCACCACCACCAGCACGGCCGCGAAGATCAGCGACCCCACCAGCGTGCCTGAATTCATACCGGGCACTTCCCATCTCGGGCGGTGACCTTGCCGCGCAACAGAGTCGCGGTCACGGTGGCGGGCAGGGTCATCGCCTCGTAGGGCGTGTTGGCCGACCGGCTGGCCAGGTCGGGCCCGGCGACGGTCCACGAGGCGTCGGGGTCCACCACGGTCAGGTTGGCCGGCTCCCCCACTTCCAGCGGCCGGCCGTGATCGGGAAGGCGCGCGATGCGCGCGGGGTTTTCGCTCATGCCCCGGGCGAGGCCGCGCCAGGTGAGCAGCCCCGGGATGACCATCGTCTGCACCACGATCGACAGCGCCGTCTGCAGCCCCAGCATGCCGGGCCGCGCCGCGGAGAACTCCACGCACTTCTCGTGCTCGGCGTGCGGGGCGTGATCGGTGGCCACGCAGTCGATGACGCCGTCGGCCAGCGCCTGGCGCAGCGCCACCGCGTCGGCCGCCTCGCGCAGCGGCGGATTGACCCGATTACGCCCGTCGTAGCTGGCCAGCCGGCTGTCGTCGAGCATCAGATGGTGCGGGGTAACCTCGGCGGTGATCGAAATCCCCTGCTCCTTAGCCCATTTCACGATCTCGACGGTGCCCGCGGTGGAGGCGTGGCAGATGTGCACCCGGGCGCCGGCGTCGCGGGCCAGCAGCGCGTCGCGGGCGACGATGGATTCCTCGGCCGCCCGCGGCCATCCCGACAGGCCCAGCCGGGCGGCGGTGGGTCCCTCGTGGGCAACCGCGCCGACGGTCAGCCGGGGCTCCTCGGCGTGCTGGGCGACGAGCACGCCCAGGCCGGTGGCGTACTCGAGGGCGCGGCGCATCACCAGCGGGTCGTGCACGCAGATGCCGTCATCGGAGAACATCCGCACCTGCGCGGCCCCGGCCGCCATCATGCCCATCTCGGTGAGCTCTTTACCGGCCAGCCCGACGGTCACCGCACCCACCGGGTGCACGTCGACCAGGCCGACCTGCTGGCCCCGATGCCAGACGTGGTCGGTGACCACCGGGCTGTCGGCGACCGGGTTGGTGTTGGCCATCGCGAACACCGCGGTGTAGCCGCCCAATGCGGCGGCGGCCGAACCGGTTTCGATGTCCTCGGCGTATTCGCGGCCCGGCTCCCGCAGGTGGGTGTGCAGGTCGACGAACCCGGGCAGCAGCACCTGGCCGGTCGCGTCGATGACGTCTGCGGTATCGGGAATCGGTAGCCCCGCGCCGATTTCGGCGATCTGCCCGTCGTCGACGAGCACGTCGACTCGATCGCCTTCGCCGTAGAGGCGCACACCGCGGATCAGTACGCTCACGCCGCACCCTCTTCCCCGGCCAGTTCGGTGCCGACCAGCACATGGAACAGCACCGCCATCCGCACGTGCACACCATTGGAAACCTGTTGCAGCACAGCCGATTGCGACGAATCGGCCACCGACGAGGCGATCTCCATGCCGCGCAGCATCGGCCCGGGGTGCAGCACCACGGCGTGCCCGGGCAGCATCGCTTGCCGGCGATCGGACAGCCCGTAGAGCGAGGAGTATTCGCGCACCGACGGGAAGAAGCCGCCGTTCATCCGCTCGGCCTGCACGCGCAGCATCAGTACCGCATCGGCGGCGGGCAACTCGGCGTCGAAGTCGTTCGACACGGTGACCGGCCAGCCGTCGACGCCGACCGGCAGCAGCGTCGGCGGTGCCACCAGCACCACCTCGGCGCCCAGGGTCGCCAGCAGCATGACGTTGGAGCGGGCGACCCGGCTGTGCAGGACGTCGCCGACGATCACGACGCGCCGCCCCTCGATGCCGCCGAGCCGCTGGCGGATGGTGAGCGCGTCGAGCAGCGCCTGCGTCGGGTGCTCGTGGGTGCCGTCGCCGGCGTTGATCACCGAGGGGCCGGAATCACCGGAATCGCCGTCGGCGCATGTCCATTCGGCGAGCAGGTGCGCGGCGCCTGAGGCCGGGTGCCGGATGATCAGCGCGTCGGCCCCGGCCGCCCGCAGCGTCAGGGCGGTGTCGCGCAGGGATTCGCCCTTGCCCACCGAGGATCCGGCGGCGCTGACGTTGATCACGTCGGCGCTCATCCACTTGCCGGCCACCTCGAAGGACACCCGGGTGCGGGTCGAGTTCTCGTAGAACATCGTGACGATGGTGCGGCCGCGCAGCGTCGGCAGTTTCTTGATCTCGCGGCCGACCAGGGCCTGGGCGAAGCGGTCGGCGTCGTCGAGGATGGCGGTGGCGTCGTCGCGGCTCAGGTCGCCGGCGGCGAGCAGGTGGCGGGTCATCGCGAGATCACCACCCCGTCGTCGCCGTCGCTCTCGCTCAACAGCACGTGCACGCTCTCGCTGCGGGAGGTGGGGACGTTCTTGCCCACATAGTCGGCGCGCAGCGGCAGTTCGCGGTGGCCGCGGTCGACCAGCACCGCCAGCTGCACGACCCGGGGGCGGCCGACGTCGCGCAGGGCGTCGAGGGCGGAGCGCACCGAGCGGCCGGAGTAGAGGACGTCGTCGACCAGGATCACCAGCGCGTCGTCGATTCCCCCGGCCGGGATCGAGGTGGCTTCCAGCGGCCGCGGGGGTTTTTGCATCAGGTCGTCGCGGTACAGGGTGATGTCCAACGCGCCGTGGCCGACCTCGATGCCGCTGTATTCGCCGATGTTGCCGGCCAGACGTTTGGCCAGGATGACGCCGCGAGTGGGGATTCCCAGCAGCACGACCCGCGGCGCGTCGGGGCCGTCGAGGGCCGTCTTTTCGATGATCTGGTGTGCGATACGGGAAATGGTGCGGCCCACGTCGGCCGCCGACATCAATTCCCGGGAATCACTGACTGAGCTCGTGTCGCCCGCAGCACCCATACGAAACTTGACCTCCTTCTCCGCCTCACCGGACGGATCGTTAAAGGATGTCGACTGCACGGCAGCGTAGCACTAATTTCGGGGGCGGCGGGGCCGGCCGTGTGTGGCGCGCATCGCTTGCCACGTGCGCCCCCGGTGTCCGGGCAGACGCTGCGCGACGTCCTCGGCGGCGCGGGCTGGGATATCGAATCGAACCAACCGGCCACCATGCGCCGCGAATTGGACGGCGACGACGCCGAAATGGCGTTCTGGTGCGTCGACGCGCGGCGACGGTAGCCGACCACTGGGCGGCTCACCCGCCCTCGGCCAATCGTTGCGCGGTCAGGTCGGCATGCGCGATGCGGCGCAGTGCCGCGAGGATCGGCTCGTAGAAAATTGTCCCGAGGACGGCGTATTCGATTGCTGCCGTTGGGGGTTTCAGCGGCATCTGCTCGATGTCGTACGCGGCGATGGCACTGATGTGTGGCGCGTATGCGCGCAATCGATCCTCGGTCATCGGCACGCCCGCGGCCTCGGCGTCGGCGAGGGCACGACCGAGCTGCGCTACCGCGGGAAGATCGCCGGGCACCTCGAAGTCAAGCGCCGAGAGCGCGGCTCGAGCCCGGGCGAAATCCCCCGCACTTGCGGGTTGAGTGGGACGCGAAAGCGCCGCTGTCGCCGCGCCCAGCGTCGCGAAAAGCGACCGGCCCGGGTGGTTGATGAGTTCGACGACCGATCTGATTTGGGAGATCGAGAGGCCGAGCGCGGACAGCGCCCTGATCAGCGCGATCCGTCGGACGTGTAACTCGTCGTAATGGGCGCGCGTCGAGTTGACGGCGCGCCCCGGCATCAGCACGCCCTCCCGCAGGTAAAACTTGATCGTCGGCACCGACACATGGGTGCGACTCGCCAGCTCCGACATCAGCACCAAAGCGCTCCTTCACAAGGTTGCCAGGACATCTTGACATTGGATACTTCTACTATCCACTATTGGATATCAGAAGTATCCAATCAATCAATATGATTTCAGGAAGTTTTTATGAGCACCTCGCTGATCACTCCAGTCATGAGCATCACGCTGGGGGCCACCATCATCTCGGTCGTCACCATCGCGTCCGGCGGCGCCTTCTTGCTGCGCGTGGTCACCGGCAACCACGAAGCCAACGACCTGCAGAAATCGTTCTTTCGAGCGGGCCATGCGCACGCGGGTGTGCTCGTGATGCTGGGCTTGGTTCTGTCGGTAGTGGGCAACGCGGCGGGCGCGAGCCCCGCTTGGGCAAACGGCGGGGCGATCGCCGTGCTCCTGGCCGCCATCATGATGCCCGCGGGCTTCTTCCTGTCGGTGCTCGGCCGCAACCCCGCGCGCCCGAACCGGCTGATCGCCAGCGTGTGGCTCGGCGCGACGCTGTTGCTCGCGGGCGTGCTCGCGTCGGGAGTGGCCACCCTGATAGCGGGAATCGACCGAATCTGAGGACCGCCCGACGGGCCCGCTAACCTGACCGGATGCATCGCTCCAGCCTGGATGGTAACGCGGCCTCCGTCCGCGAAGTGTGCGACGCCGGCCTGCTCGCGGGCGCGGTGACGGTGGTATGGCAGCGCGGAGAACTGCTGCAGGTCAACGAGATCGGCTATCGCGACGTGGACGCGGGCCTGCCGATGCAGCGCGACACGCTGTTTCGCATCGCGTCGATGACCAAGCCGGTGACGGTCGCGACGATCATGAGCCTTGTCGACGAGGGCAAGCTGAAGCTCACCGATCCGGTCGTGCGCTGGGCGCCGGAGCTGGCCGACGTGCGGGTGCTCGACGACCCGCACGGCCCGCTGGACCGCACCCACCCGGTGAACCGCGCCATCTTGATCGAGGACCTACTCACCCATACCAGCGGCCTGGCATACGGCTTCTCGGTGTCCGGGCCGATCGCCAAGGCCTACATGCGGCTGCCGTTCAACCAGGGCCCGGACGCCTGGCTGACCGAGCTGGCCAAGCTGCCGCTGGTGCACCAGCCCGGTGACCGGGTCACCTACAGCCATTCCATCGACCTGTTGGGCGTCATCGCCGCCCGCATCGAGGGCAAGCCGTTCCATCAGGTTCTCGACGAACGCATCCTGGGTCCGGCGGGCATGACCGACACGGGGTTCTTCGTCACGCCCGAGGCCCGGCGTCGCGCGGCGACCATGTACCGCCTCACCAACGAGCACCGGCTGCAGCACGGTGTGATGGGCCCGCCGCACCTCACGCCGCCGTCGTTCTGCAATGCCGGCGGCGGCTTGTGGTCGAGCGCCGACGACTATCTGCGCTTCGTGCGGATGCTGCTCGGCGGCGGAACCATCGACGGTGTGCGGGTGCTCTCCGAGGAGTCGGTCCGGCTGATGCGCACCGACCGACTCACCGACGAGCAGAGGCGGCACAACTTTTTGGGCGCGCCGTATTGGGTCGGGCGCGGCTTCGGGCTGAACCTGTCGGTGGTGACCGATCCGGCAAAAAGCACACCGCTATTCGGGCCCGGCGGCGTCGGCACGTTCAGCTGGCCGGGCGCCTACGGGACCTGGTGGCAGGCCGACCCGGCCGCAGACCTGATCCTGATCTACCTCATCCAGAATCTGCCGGATCTGACCGTCGACGCGGCCACGGCCGTCGCCGGCAACACGTCGCTGGCCAAACTCCGCACGGCCCAACCGAGATTCGTCCGCAACACCTATCGCGCGCTCGGCCTGTAGGAGCGGAATGCCCGACTACCCGCCCGACCGCATCAACGGGCCGCGGCTGACCCTGCGGCTGCCCACGCTCGACGACGCCGGACCGCTCTACCAGCGGGTCGCCCGCGATCCGCAGGTCACCAAGTATCTGCTGTGGGCACCGCATCCCGACGTCGCGGCGACGCGGCGGGTGATCACCGAAAAGCTCAACACCGGCGCCGACGAGAAGACCTGGGTGATCGAGCTGCGGCACCGCGGCGAGGTCGTCGGGCTGGCGAGCTGCCGGCGCACCGCACCGCACTCGGTCGAGATCGGCTACTGCCTGGGCCGGCGGTGGTGGGGCAAGGGTCTGATGTCGGAGGTGCTCGGCATGCTCCTCACCGCGCTCGACGCCGATCGCGAGGTGTATCGCGTCTGGGCCACCTGCAGCGTCGACAACGAACGCTCGGCGCGCCTGCTCGAGCACGCCGGCTTCTTCCTGGAAGGCCGACTGGCCCGGCACGCCGTCTACCCCACCATGGGGCCCGAGCCGCAGGACAGCCTGCTCTACGCCAAGATCCTGCGTTGACTAGCCGCTATGCGGCGAGCCGTCGCGCTCCAGCGCCCTGCGCGCGTAGGCGCGCACGTCGGCGTCGCTGTCCTTGAGCGCGATCCCGAGCGCGTCGCGGGCGTCGGGATCGGCCGCCCAGCGGGTCAGGCTGAGCACCGCCGCCTTGCGCACGTCCAGATGCGCGTCGCCGAGCGCCTCGGACAGCTGGGGCACCGCGAAGTCCGCCGCCGCGCCGGCCAGCGCGCGCGCCGCGCCCTCGCGCACCTGCCACGCCGGGGCCCGCAGCGCCTGCTTGACCGCGGCGTAATCGTCTTGGCCGCAACCCAATTCGCCCAGTGCGGCGAGGCCGGCGGCCCGAACCAGCGGATCGGTGTCGGCGACCAGCCGACGCACCGCCGGGCTAGCCGGGGCCGCCACCGCCGCTAACGTCGCCAGTCCGGCGGCCGCGGCG
Organism: Mycobacterium sp. NTMscope_MAC_269; assembly: GCF_976985695.1. Lineage (NCBI taxonomy): Bacteria > Bacillati > Actinomycetota > Actinomycetes > Mycobacteriales > Mycobacteriaceae > Mycobacterium > Mycobacterium sp. NTMscope_MAC_269. The sequence goes on along the minus strand of NZ_OZ335668.1, from coordinate 1,012,154 downwards.
ATCCGGACCTCGCGGTTCTCGTCGCCGGCGGCGTCGACGACGCCCTGCACGTCGTCGACGGACACCAGCGCGCGCACGGCCTCGATGCGCACCCGGTGGTCGGCGTCGGCGAGGGCATGACGGTATCGGGCGCCGTCGCCGGCGCGGCGCGCGGCCAGCACGTACAGCACCGCCGCCCGCACCACGCGGTCGGCCGAATCCAGGTATTCCCTTGCCTTTTCGGGGTCGGGCAGCACCTCGACCAGCTCGCGGATCCCGTCGGCGGCGGTCCGGCGGACCGCGGCGTCGTCGTCGCCCAGCGGGGCCAGCAGGGCGGGCGCGTACCCGTCGGGGATGTGCTCGGTCAGCGTCGCCACCGCCGTGCGGCGCACACCGGGATCGGAGTCGGAGAGGTAGCGCGCCAGGTCGGCGACCGTCGGCTCCTCGAGCGACAGCACTTCGGCGATGCGGGGCGAGGGCGCCTCGAATGCCGTTGGGGCCGGGGAGATTCGGGACACCGCCGTGGCCGGGGCCTGCCCGCCGATCAGCGGCGGCTCCTCCACCGGGTACACGCTCTGGTCGGTGGGCGGCAGGCTGTCCAGCTCGGGGACCGCGACGAAGTACGGCGCCACCGGCCGCTTGAGGAACACCATCTGACCGTCGGCGCCCTTGCGCAGGTTGAGGTGATAGCCCCACCGGGTGTCGTCGCGGCCGGGCAGATCGGCGCGGTCGTGGTAGAGGCCCCACCGCGATTCGGTGCGGGTGTGTGAGGATCGGGCGGCCATCTCGGCGCAGTCCCGGATGAACGACACCTCCACGGCGCGCATCAGCTCGTGCGGGTTGCGGGCGCCCATCTCGGCGATCTCCTCGCGCATCCGGTCGAAGGTGCGGATCGCGAGCGACAGCTTGGCCGCCGTCTTGGGCGGCGCGACGTAGTCGTTGACGAAGCGGCGCAGCTTGTATTCGACCTGGGGCTGCGGCGGCCCGTCGGGGTGGCGCAGCGGCCGGTAGATCAGCTCGTGCGCCTCGCGCACCTGGTCGTACGGAAGCTGTTGCAGCGCAGCGACATCAGCCAGGGTGGACGCGGCGTGCGTGCCGGCCAGGTCGCCGAACACGAACGCCCCGATCATGTAGTTGTGCGGGACGCAGGCCATGTCCCCCGCGGCGTACAGGCCGGGCACCGTGGTGCGGGCCTGCTCGTCGACCCACACCCCGGAGGCGGAATGACCGCTGCACAAACCGATCTCGGAGATGTGCATCTCGATGTCGTGGGTCCGGTAGTCGTGGCCGCGGTTGGCGTGGAACGTGCCCCGGGTGGGCCGTTCGGTGGTGTGCAGGATGTTCTCCAACGCGGTCAGCGTCTCGTCGGACAGGTGCGTCACCTTGAGATAGATGGGCCCGCGCGCGGAGTCGATCTCGCTTTTGACCTCGGCCATCATCTGCCCCGACCAGTAGTCGGAGTCCACGAACCGCTCGCCGTGCGCGTTGACCTGGTATCCGCCAAAGGGATTGGCGACGTAGGCGCACGCGGGACCGTTGTAGTCCTTGATCAGCGGGTTGACCTGGAAGCATTCGATGCCCGACAGCTCCGCGCCCGCGTGGTAGGCCATCGAGTAGCCGTCGCCGGCGTTGGTCGGGTTCTCGTAGGTGCCGTACAGGTAACCCGAGGCGGGCAGCCCGAGCCGCCCGCACGCCCCGGTCGCCAGGATGACCGCCTTGGCGCCGACGGTGACGAACTCGCCGGTGCGCGTGTTCAGCGCGGCGGCGCCGACGGCACGGCCGCCGTCGACCAAAACCCGGACCGGCATCAGCCGGTTCTCGATCCGGATCTTCTCGCGCATCGACCGTTGCCGCAGCACCCGGTACAGCGCCTTTTTCACGTCCTTGCCCTCGGGCATCGGCAGCACGTAGGACCCCGAACGGTGCACCCGGCGCACGGCGTATTCACCGTGGGAGTTCTTCTCGAACTTCACCCCGTAGCGCTCGAGGCGCTGCACCATCGCGAAGCCGCGGGTGGCGGTCTGATACACGGTGCGCTGGTTGACGATTCCGTCGTTGGCGCGGGTGATCTCGGCGACGTAGTCCTCGGGCTCGGCCTTGCCGGGGATCACCGCGTTGTTGACCCCGTCCATGCCCATCGCCAGGGCGCCGGAGTGCCGCACGTGGGCCTTCTCCAGCAGCAACACCTGGGCGCCGTTCTCGGCGGCCGACAACGCCGCCATGGTGCCCGCGGTACCGCCGCCGATGACCAGGACGTCGCAGTCGAGACGGACCGGTGCCGCCGGGTCGGGAATCTGCATCATGCCGCCTCCGCGTGGTTCAGCGCGGCGATGATCTGCGCGCGCAACTCCTCCTGCGGCCGGTCGCTGCGCGGATCCGGCACATCGATCGACGCGCGCAACGGCTCACCGGCCCGGCCGAACACCACGATGCGGTCTCCCAGCGCCAGCGCCTCGTCGACGTCGTGGGTGACGAACACGATCGTGGTCGGATGGGTGAGCCAGGTGTCGATCAGCAGCCGCTGCATGGCGGCGCGGGTTTGGGTGTCCAACGCCCCGAACGGCTCGTCCATCATCACCGCGCGCGGCGCCCCGGCCAGGCCGCGCGCGAGCTGGACGCGCTGGCGCATCCCGCCGGACAGGCTCTTGGGCAGGTAGTTGCCGAATCCGGTGAGTCCGAGTTCGTCGATCCAGCGTTCGGCGGCGGCGCGCCGGCCGGCCCGGGGTGCGCCGCGCAGGCGCAGCGCCAGTTCGATGTTGGATCGCACGGTGCGCCAGGGCAGTAACGCGTTGTCCTGGAACACCATTCCCCGGTCACCCGAGGTGGTTGCGACGGCGCCGCCGTCGGCCAGCACGCGCCCGCCGTCGGGTGCGAGCAGGCCGGCCAGGGCGCGCAGCACCGTCGACTTGCCGCAGCCCGACGGCCCGGTCAGCACCAGGATCTCCCCCGGCCGCACCACCAGGCTCAGCTCGTCGATCACCGCAGGACCGTTGTAGGACAACCGAACCCGGTCCAGCTCGAGACTCATCCCGGTTTTCGTCGCGGTCATCGCGCTCCCCCCTGTGCGCGCGGCAGCCAGCGGGTCACGCGGCGCCCCACCACTTCGACGGCGGCCGACGTCACGAATCCCAGCACGCCGATCGTGATGATGCCGACGAACACCTGCGGGTAGGCCAGCACGGTGTAGTCCTGCCAGGTGCGGTAGCCGACGCCGAGGCGCCCGGAGATCATCTCGGCGGAGATCACGCAGATCCAGGCCACCCCCATGCCGACGGACAACCCGCCGAAGACACCCGGCAGGATGCCCGGCAACACCACCTGCGTCAGCACCTCCCAGCGGCCGCCGCCCAGCGTGCGCACCGAGTCCTCCCACAGCGTGGGCAGCGCGCGCACCGCGTGCCGGGTGGAGACCATGATCGGGAAAAAGGCCGCCAGGAACGTGATGAACACGATGCCGGCCTCGTCGGTCGGGAACAGCAGGATGGCCACGGGCACCATCGCGATGGCCGGGATGGGCCGGGCCAGCTCCGCCAGCGGCCCGAACACGTCGGCGAACAAGCGCGAACGGCCCAGCAGCACCCCGGTCGCCACGCCGATGACGGCGGCCAGACCGAATCCGGTCAAAATGCGGATCAGCGACTGCGCCAGGTCGAGCCAGTATTCGCCGGCGCCGAGCCTGCGGTGCAGCGCGCCGACGATCTCGGTGACGGTGGGCAGCGTGTCAAAGCGCAGCAACAGCCGCACCTTGTCCGCGGTGAGCACCTGCCACAGCCCGATCGCGGCGGCCACCGACGCCAGCCGCAGCAGCCGCGACTGCCACCGCGCGGTGATCCGCCGCGGCCGCGTCACCGCAGGCGCCGAGACGACGCCAAGGACTTGATCGGCCACCACTTGGGCAGTCATACCGAACCTCCCAGTGCCTCTTGGTAATCCATCGCGACACCGCCCGGGTGACCGGCGAGGTACCGGTCCGCCCCGGCCGCGGTGCCGAACGGCAGATAGTTCTGCCCGTCTTTGACCCAGAACGCCTTGTCGGCGAACCAGCGGGTGCCCAGTTCGGCGTCGGGAACGTAGGCCGCGCGGACTGTGGCGCCGTGGCTGACCGCATCCCGCACGGCCCGCAGCAGGGCCGTCGGGGTTGCGGCCGTCTGCGTGGCGTCGGCCCCGTCCAGCCACAGCTCGCTGGCCAGCGCGGGGTCGCCCCGCAGCGCCGACGGGTTGGCGGTGCGCGCCCGCGACGCCGCGTAGTCGAGCCCGCGGGCGGTGAACACAGTCCGCAGCGGTTCGTCAACCACGAACTTCGCCACATCGAGATCGGCGAAGTCGCCGATCGACTTCAGGTACGGCACATCGCTTTTCAGCGCCTCGATCAGTGACGGCTTCAATGTGGTGTCGAACGACGTGCCGCCCGGACCGTTGTAGAGGTACACGACCTCCTGCGGCAGCCCGCTTTCCTTGGCCACGATGCGGGCGGCCTGCAGCGGCTTGTCGTTCAGGAAGTCGGTGGCGTCCAGTTGCGCCTGCAGGAAGGCGCCCAGCACCTCCGGATGCGCCGATGCGTAGGAGCGGCGCACCACCACACCGTGCAGGGTGGGCAGGTTCAGCTCGGCCCCGTCGTAGAGCAGTTTGGCCTTGCCCTGGTACACCAGCAGGCCCGGCCAGGCGACGAACTGCGAAAGCGCTTGCACCTGACCGGATTCCAGCGCCGACGCGCCGACCTGCGGTTGCTGGTTGAGCACCTCGACACCATTGACGCCGGCCCTGCTGAGCGCGCGCATCAGCGTGCCGTGCCCGGCCGACCCGACGCTGGCCGAGACCTTGGCGCCGGCGAGGTCGGCCAGGCCCTTGGCGCGCGAATCCGGCGTCACCACCACCATGTTGAGCGCGCCTTTGGGGTTGTAGCCGGTGATGGAGACGATCTCGGTGCGGGCCAGCGGGTTAGCCTGCGTCTTGGAGCCGTTGATCAGCATCGGGTAGTCGCCCATCGAGCCGATGTCGATCTTCTCGGCGAGCATCTGCGCGGTGATCGGGGCGCCGGTGTCGTAATCCTGCCACCGCACCGCGTATTTGGTGCCGGTGCGGGTGGTTATGTCGGCCAGGCGGTGCTCGAGGTAGCCCTGCGCGCGCAGCAACGTACCCGCGGTGACGGTGTTGATGGTCTTGGACTGGTATCCCACCACCACGTTGACCACACCGGATGACTGCGACAGGGATTCCAGCGAGCACCCGGAGAGCAGCGCGGCGATCGCGATCATCACCGACGCCGGCCAGACGGCGTGTCGTTTCATCGAAGATCCTGGGGATAAACGCTTTTCAGCGAAGGAGATAGGGCATGTTGACGGTGACGGCGCCGGTCGGACAGCGGGCCGCGCAGGGGCCGCAGTACCAGCATTCGTCGACATGCATGAAGGCCTTGCCGGTGTCGGGGTTGATGGCCAGCGCGTCGAGCGGGCAGACCTCCACGCACAGCGTGCAACCGTCGATGCACAGCGACTCGTCGATCGTCACCGGTACGTCCGCGCGCGTGTTGTTGATCAGCGTCATGGGTTGCTCCTCGTTTCGGCTCGGACAAGATTGCCGCGCATGGTGATTCGGTCGCCGCGCATCCGGATGTACTCGAGGTCGACGGGCGTGCCGTCGGCCAGGCTGGTGAGGCGCTCCAGCATCAGCAGCGCCGCACCGTCGGGGACCTGCAGCGTCGCCGCCGAATGCGCGTCGGCGGGGATGGCCTCGAGCGCCAGCGCCGCCGACCCCAGCCGCTGCCCGCTGACCTCCTCGATGAGCGCGAACAAATCGTCGGTCTCCAGGGGGTGGTTCAACACCTGGGTGCCGATATCCGGGGCGAGGTAGGTGAGGTCGAGGCTGAGCGGCAGGTCACCGAGGTAGCGCAGCCGTTCGACGAACACCGCCCGCTCCCCCGGCTTCAGCCGCAACCGGCGGGCCACCGACGGCGGCGCGGTGACCGGCATGGCCGCCCGCACCTCGTTGCGCACCTCACCGAGATCCTTGAACGTCTCCTTGAGCCCCAGCAGCGCGTCGAGCCCGTGGGCGTACTTGCGCTGCGCGACGTGGGTGCCGACCTTGGGGCCGCGGTCGATGAGGCCCTCGTGCTTGAGGACGGTCAGCGCCTCGCGGACGGTGTTGCGCGAGACCGAGAATTCGGCGGCCAGATCGAGTTCGGCCGGCAGGCCGTCCGGGTAGGCGTCGGCGTGGATCTGCTGGCGCAACACGTCGGCGACCCGGCGGGCGCGGCTGGCCCGCGAGCCCTGAACATCCCCGACGGGTACTGGTTGCGCCACGCCGTCACGCTAACGCAGCTCAGGGGCCCTTTCCGGGCCGCCGGCGCGGGGCTGCGACGGCGGCCGCGCCCATTGCGCCGGGTCGCGTTCGGGTCCGACCAGCGAAAACCCCGGGCCGGCCCGCCATTGCGCCACCTGCGGCGATCCGCCGGCGTTGTGATCTGGGTGAGCAGAACCCGACGCGCGCGACCCCGCGACACTCTCAACGATTTCTCAGCGTGGTGGCCGTACGGTTTTCCGGCGGCGGTCAGCCGGCGATCGGGTAGAGGTAAGGAGCGCGCATGCCCCCCGTCACGCAGCAGCTGGTAGGGACACCCCTGATGATGCTTCCCCCAATAGGGTTGCGAGACCGTCGGATTGACGAATGCCCGACGATGTGGTTCAACCGTGACTTTTTCGAATGCCCCTGGCCCGGCTGGCAAGTGGACGTGGACGCGGGCGCCCCGACAACGTTCGTCAGCCATACCAACCCCGGGGAGTCCATCGTCGGCCATCCGGCGCGCATCACGCTGAAAAAGCCCCGCGTCGTGTGGCTGTCGACAAATCGTTTCTGCCGCATGGGCGGCCCCTTCGCCGAGGTGCTCATTGAGGCGCGCTGGCCCGACTAGTGGTGATCGCGGGCGCGGCCGCGGCGATCGCAAGCGCGGTGCGACCGGGCGAAGCGGGTCGCCGCCAACAGACGGAGCCGGGCGAAGCGGGTCTGCCACCGTCGAAACTAGGAGCGCGCACGCCACTCGACGTAGCGTTGAGACATGAGGGTCCTGCTCGTCGAGGACGAGCCGCGGCTGGCGGCGACGGTGGCCAGGGGGCTGCGGGCGGAGGGATTCGTCGTGGTCGTCGCCGACAACGGCGTCGATGGCCTTCAGGAGGCCGCCGAAAGCGGCTTTGACGTAGTGGTTCTCGACATCATGCTGCCCGGGCTCAGCGGGTACGAGGTGCTGCGCCGGATGCGGTCGCACGACGTGTGGACGCCGGTGCTCATGCTGACCGCCAAAGACGGGGAGTACGACGAGACCGATGCGTTCGATCTCGGTGCGGATGACTATCTGACGAAACCGTTTTCGTTCCGGGTGCTGGTGGCGCGCCTGCGGGCGCTGGTTCGGCGCGGCGCTCCGGCGCGGCCGGTGGTGTTGAAGGCGGGGACGCTGTCGCTGGATCCAGCGCGGCACACGGTCCAGCGTGGTTCCACCCCGATCGCCCTGACACCCCGCGAGTACGGGGTGCTCGAGTTCTTGATGCGCAATAAGGACGTGGTGGTGACCAAGGCCGAGATCTTGCAGAACGTGTGGGACGCACACCATCACGGGCCCGACAACGTGGTCGAGGTCTACGTGGGATATCTGCGTCGCAAGATCGATGCCCCCTTCGGTACCAACACAATCGAGACGGTCCGGGGCGTCGGCTATCGATTGCTGTGCTGAGGCAACCTCACAATCATCTTGGTTCCGCCGCAGGACGGGCCATCGATGGTCACGACGCCCCCGTGCGCGGCGACGACCTCGGCGACGATCGCCAGGCCCAGTCCGGTACCTCCCCCGCTACGAGCCCGATCGGAATCCAGGCGAACGAAACGTTCGAATACCCGGCTCCGGTCGGCGGGGGCGATTCCGGGACCGTCGTCGCTGACGGTGAGGCTCGCCGTTTCGTCTTGTCCGACGACTTCGATGGCGACACACGAAACCGCATGGCGGACGGCGTTTTCGATGAGATTACGGATCATGCGCGCGATGGCCACCGGGTCGCCTTCCAGGCGAACCGGACGGATATCGGTGTGGATCACGCATTGCGTGTCACGCCGCGCACGCTCGACCTCGGCGTGCGCGAGGTCATCGAATGCCACCTGCTCCTTGCGCCGCAGCAGGTTTCGCTCGTCGGCGCGGGCCAGCAGCAGCAGATCTTCGACCAGCGTGCGCATGCGCTGCGCCTCGGGAAGCAACGTGTTGACCGCCAACTCGGCATCGAGCAGATCGGGGTGCGCCTCGGCCACTTCCAGTCCGGAGATGATGGTGGTCAGCGGGCTGCGCAGTTCATGGGAGGCGTCGCCGACGAAGCGTTGCTGCGCTTGGTGACCCGCTTGTAGACGCGAAAGCATCTCGTTCATGGTGACAGCCAGGGCCGCGATCTCGTCGTCGCTGTCGGGGACCGGCACCCGTTGCGCCAGATCCGATGTCGAGATGGCGGCCACCTGCGCACGGATCGCGTCGACCGAGCGCAGCGAACGGCGCACCAGCCAGTAGGTCGCGCCGGCCACGACCGCGACGATGATCGGCGCGCTGCAGGCCAGCAGGATGGCCAGAGTCCGTGCGGTCGCCTCGACCGCCTCGCTGCCCCCGCCCACCAGCACCGTGTACACACCGGAACGGGTGGCGACCCGTTGGCCGCTGACCCGCATGTCGTCGCTCGCCACCGCGTCGTCGGACATGCGGCGCCGCAACGTGAAGTCGAATTCGGTGACGGGGACCAACGGTGTCGCAGGCGCCAATCCGGACCGTTTGACCACGGCGCCATCGGGGCCGATCACCTGGGTCGCGACCACCCGTTGATCGGTGGTCAGCAGGGCGTTGTCGAGGGTGTCGAACGAACCGGACGCCAGGGCCTTCGAGATGTCCCGAACCCGTTCGGCGGAGGCGTAATCGACGCCCGCCAACAACGACCGATACAGGATCACGTCCAAGCCGGCTCCGGCGACGGTCAGTGCGCAGAACACGACGATCGCCGAGACCGCCGCCGAGCGAGCGGAGATGCCCAGGCGCGACCAACGCCGCGCCCGCCCGCCACCGAACACCCGCATGCCCTTGATTGTGCAGGCCGGTGGCCCGGCTGAAAACATCGAGCTCAGCGCGCCTCTCAGCGCCCTCTCAGCGGCCGGGCAATACGCTGGGACCGGTCATGTTGGGCACTGCACGCCGCGCGCGTCGCAACGGTCGCGCGATCACCGCATTCCTGGTCGGCGCCGCCGTCGCGTTCGGCTCCGGTGCGCCGGGGTCGGCGCCGGCCGGCGCCGACCCGAGTGCGTTCAGCACCCTTCGTTCGGGATGCCAAGACACAGGTCCGGCAGACGGGGACGCCATCGTCCGTGGAATCCGGCACGGGATCGCCGACTGGCCGGCGCCCGCGGCGCACACCTCGGCCCGCACCGCGTGCGACGCGCACCCGACCCGCGCTGCCGGCTGAGCGCTCAGGCGTTGTCGGCGACCGACGGCACCGCCCGGACCTCGTCGGCGCCGTTGCGCGCCCCGTTCATGCCGGAGGCGTCGGCGGGCAGCTCGAACGCCGCGGTCACCGAGCCGACCGCGGCCTGCGCGGCGTTGCGTTGCGCTTCCATGCGTGCCAGCGCGGTCTCGGTAAAGACCGACAGCCCCAAATCCGGGTTGTATCCGTGGATTTCCTTGACGTCGAGCTGGGCGAGGAAGTAGACGATCTCCTTGGAGACCACCTGGCCGGGCACCAGCACCGGGAAGCCCGGCGGGTAGGGCACCACGAACGTGGTCGACACCAGCGTCTTGCCCTCGGCCAGGCGTCGCCCGGCCATGCCGATCAGCACGTGTTCGCGATCGGACTCCTCGTAGCCGGCGTAGAACGCCGAGCGCATGTCGCCGAAGTTGCACTCGTCGACGGGCCGGAAGGCGACGTCGAATTCGCTGAAGTCGGGCAGGTGCGGCAGGTCCTCGGTGATCTCCTCGATGTGGCGTTCCTGCAGCGCCCGGTCCGCCACGCTTGCCGCCTTTTCGGTGCGGTCGAAATCGATTGCCACCCTTCGTAACACGTCGAGCAGGTAGTGCACGCTCGACCAGGTGACCCCGATCGTGAAGATCAACAGCACGCTGTTGATCGACGTCTTGTTGATCTGGATGCCGAACCGCTCCATCAGGATCTTTTCGCGGAAGTCGTAGCCGTTCATCCCAGTCGCGCCGACGAACAGCGTCACCCGCGTCGCGTCCAGCACGAACTGGTCCGAGCGCCACGCCTCGTTCCATTCGGCCAGCGCGCCCTGCCTGACCTCGCGGTACGAACTGACCGACGACTCCCGGAATTCCTCTGGCACCAGGTCGGATTCGTCGAGGATGCGGAACCACTTGCTGATCAGCCGGTCTTTGCGGACCCGGTGCCGGAAGACCAGCGCCATGTCGTAGACCTGCCGGACCAATTGGAAGCCTTCGATGTCGACCTGGCGGCGCGCCAGGTCCAGCGACGCGAGGAGCTGCTGGTTCGGCGAGGTCGACGTGTGGGTCAAGAACGCCTCCCCGAACGCGTCGCGGGTGAGCGCGTTGAAATCCTGGTCACGGACGTGGATCATCGACGCCTGCCGCAGCGCCGACAGCGACTTGTGCGTGGAATGCGTCGCATAGACGCGGACCCTCGCGCTGGCCGGGTCGGGCATCAGCTCACGCTCGATCCACTCCGACCGGTCGACGCCTTCCATGGAGGCGGCCCATTTCCGGTACTCCTCAATGTATTCCGGCGACACCAGCATGTGCTCGAGGCGCTCGGCGGCCACCATCGCGGTCCGCTGCCGGGCCCACGGCACCGCCGTGGCGAAGGCGTACCACGCCTCGTCCCACAAAAAGCAGATGTCGGGCTTGATCGCCAGCACCTCCTGCATGACCTGCAGCGGGTTGTAGACGACGCCGTCGAAGGTGCAGTTGGTCAGCAGCAGCATCCGCACGCGGTGCAACTGACCGGCGGCCTCCAGATCCAGCAGCGTCTGCTTGATGGTGCGCAGCGACACCGCCCCGTAGATCGCGAACTGCGGCAGCGGGTAGGCGTCCAGGTACAGCGGGTAGGCCCCGGCCAGCACCAGCCCGTAGTGGTGCGACTTGTGGCAGTTGCGGTCGATCAGCACGATGTCGCCGGGCCGGGTCAGCGACTGCACGACGATCTTGTTGGCGGTCGACGTCCCGTTGGTGACGAAGTAGGTGTGGTCGGCATTCCAGGTGCGCGCGGCCTTGTCCATCGCCTTCTTGATGTTGCCGTGCGGGTCGAGCAGCGAGTCCAAACCGCCGGAGGTGGTGGAGGTTTCGGCCATGAAGATGTTGCGGCCGTAGAACTCTCCCATGTCCTGCAGCGATCTGGAGTTGAAGATGCTGGCGCCGCGCGCGACGGGCAGCGCGTGGAACTGGCCGACCGGCGCCGCCGCATACGCCCGCAGCGCGTCGAAAAACGGTGTGGCATAACGATTCCGCAGCCCGGCGAGCACTGTGCTGTGCAGGTCGGTGACGTCGTTGAGCCGGTAGAACGTCCGATCGTAGACGTCGGGTTCGCTGTCGTCGCCCGCCGCGATCGACTCGTCGGTGAGCAGATACAGGTCGATGTGGGGCCGCAGCTCCCTGATCCACTCGCCGCACTCCACCCAGTCGTTGGCGCGATCGGGAATCACTCCGTCCGCGTCCTCGTTGGGCCCGAGCAACGTGTTCATCAGCGGCAACCGGTCGCGGGAGCGCAGCGGCAGGTCGTCGCGGATGATCGCGGCCTGGATCTCGCCGTTCAGGGCGACCGCGGTGATGGCGTCCTCGACGCTGGGGACCACCAGGATCTCGAACTGCACGTCGTCGGACGGACAACGCAGCGCTCGCAGGCACTCGGCCAAGCTGTCCGGCGCCGTGCTCGGGGCGTCGTCGGCGAGTAACACGGTGTAGAAATGCTGCTGTTTGGCCTGGGCCACCAGCTCCTGGTCATCCAGCGGCGCCGAGGTGTCGAAAAGGCCTGCGCGGTCCCCGTATTCGCTCAGCAGCCGCACGGCCAGCGAGACCTCTTCGGTGAGCCGCACGGTGGACAGGCTCTCCAGGTGCGCGCGGAAGACCGCCAGATTCGCGGCGCCCGGGTACAGCCAATAGCGCTCGTAGGCGGCGATGCGATCCATCAGGCGCTTCACGCGGGCCACGTCATGGGTTTTGTCCAACCCGGCGAGGTCCACCTCGGCGAGGTGACGGCAGGCGTCGTCGAGCAGGTTCCAGGTGTCGACGCGGGCGTACGACGGATTGGCCACCGCCGCCAACGCGGAGACTCGAAGTCGTCGCGGCTGGGAGCTGTATCGGTTCATAGCCACGCGGCTATTTTGTCAACCCGGGGCGCCCACGTCTGGCCAACGCTCGATTGACACACCCACGTTCACGGCTTGCCCCAGTGGCCGGGCGGAGGAACGAACGGAAGCTGGTTGACCTGGCCGGGCGGTAGTGGCGAAACCTGACCCGGTGGTAGTCCCGGGCCCCCGCCGGGTATACCGGGTCCCGGTATCCCTGGTCCAGGCCCGGGTTCATGTGGCCCCGGCTGGTAGGGGAAGGGATTAGCCTGGACCAGACCCGGTCCGACCGCTATCGCAGCGAAAGCCAACACCGCGGCTACTGCCGCCAATACCGGGACCTTCTGCAGATTCATCATCGTGGACTCCCGTTGTGGCGTAGGGCAATACTTATTCTAGCTGCAGCCGGGGCAACGGGCCGCCGGGGCGACCTGCTGACGGTGACACTGCAACCGGATTGAGCATTGCGAAGTGCACCTAGCGGTCCGGCTCGTCGTCACCTTCGATCATCCGCCGGTTGCCGCGGGCGTTGTCCGCCCACCGCAGCACGGGTAGCTCCCGGCGGCGGGACGGCAGGTCGGTGACGTCGCTGAGGGCCCGCACCACGCCCTGCGTCAGGCCCATGATCGCGGCCATCACCGGCAGCAGCGGTTGCAGCGGCCGGGCCGCCGAACGCACGGTGCTGATGCGGCGGGCGACGACCACCCGTTCGGCGCAGTGATAGAGCCAGGCGCCCACCCCCAGCGCGAAGATCGAGAGCACCGAGGCGACGATCGTCCACCCGTAGGCGGCGCACACCACCGCACCCACCACCACCGTCGCAGCCAGCACGGCCGCAACGACCAGGCGCAGCTCCAACCGGCTCATGGCTGCGGTCCGTGGTCCTCCGTTGTGCCGGCGGCGTCGGAACCCACCGCGCCCCGAACGGCCTGGGCGGCCGCCCTGATCTGCGGGGTCACCAGCATGACGTGGCCGAGCACCCCGTTGACGAAGCTCGGCGAATCGTCGGTGGACAGCTCCTTGGCCAGCTGGACGGCCTCGTCGACGGCGACCGGTTCCGGCACGTCGTCGGCGTAGAGCAGTTCCCACACCGCGACCCGCAGGATGGCGCGGTCGACGGCGGGCAGCCGGTCCAGCGTCCAGCCCTGCAGATGCGAGCTGATCAGGTCGTCGATGTGTGCGGCGTGTTCGCCGACGCCCCGCGCCACCGCGGCCGTATACGGCTGCAGGGGCGCGATTTCGGGGTTCGCCTCGGCCAGGCCGGTGCGGACGTCGACCACCTCCGCGGGGCTCAAGCCACGCGCCTCGGCTTCGAACAACAGGTCGACGGCGCGCTTGCGAGCCTGATGTCGCCCTTTAACGGGCCGGCTCACGCGTTGACACGTCCGAGGTAGCTGCCGTCGCGGGTGTCCACCTTCAGCTTGTCCCCGGTGTTGATGAACAGCGGCACCTGGATCTCCGCCCCGGTTTCCACGGTCGCGGGTTTGGTGCCGGCGCTGGACCGGTCGCCCTGCAGGCCGGGCTCGGTATGGGTGACCTCCATCTCGACCGACACCGGCAGCTCGAGGTACAGCGGCGACCCGTTGTGGAACGCCACCTGCACCGGCAGGCCCTCCAGCAAAAACCGGGCGGCGTCGCCGACCAGCGACTCCGGCAGCGGGTGCTGCTCGTAGTCCTGGCTGTCCATGAACACGAAGTCGCTGCCGTCGCGGTACAGGTAGGTGGCGTCGCGCCGGTCCACGGTCGCGGTCTCCACCTTCACCCCGGCGTTGTAGGTCTTGTCGACCACCTTGCCCGAGAGGACGTTCTTCAGCTTGGTGCGCACGAACGCCGGGCCCTTGCCGGGTTTGACGTGCTGGAACTCGACGATCTGCCACAGCTGGCCGTCGATCACCAGCACCAGTCCATTCTTGAAATCGGCAGTGCTTGCCACGGTTCGGTATGTCTCCTCGGGGATGGACAGTCGTCTGCGGAACTGTCTGTGACTTGTCGGCCAGTTTAGAGTGCTCGCCGGCCAGCGCCCGCGGCCCGGGGTCGGGGGGCCGACGGGCGGAACGCGTCAGCGGTGGGCCCGCTGGCCGTCGACCCGAAAAGGCTCCTCGGGTGACGGCAACGGCTTGATCATCGTCAACAGCGGGACGCGCAGCGTGACGCCGCTGGCGAAGGGCAGGTGCACGGCGAGATAGACGATGTGCATCTCCAGCCGTGTCTCCCGTAGGGGTTGGGCGTACATGTCCCACCGGAAATCCCGCAGGCGCGCCAACCCCCGTGCCACCCCGTTCACGCCCCCGACCTTACTCGCGCGCGCAACCCCCGGACCGGCTCGCAAGGCTGGTCTAGTGCCGATCACAAGCGCGGCGCAGGCGCCGGGCGCAGCGGGTCGGCACCGTCGGGTCAGGAGAGAACGGCCAGCTCCTTGGGGAATTTGGTGAGCAGTTCCGGGGTCTGGTCGCGACCCTTTTCCGGCACCACCAAGGTGTCCTCGATGCGCACCCCGCCGCGGCCGGGCAGGTAGACACCCGGCTCCACGGTCACCACGGATTCGGCCAGCAGGGTGCCGGTGGACGTGGCGCCGATGCCCGGCGCCTCGTGGATTTCCAGACCCACGCCATGGCCCAGGCTGTGGCTGAATTGCTCGCCGTAGCCGGCGTCGGCGATCACCTTGCGGGCCGCGGCGTCCACCCCGCGCAGGTCGGCCCCGGCGCGCAGCGCCTCCCGTCCGGCCCGCTGCGAGTCGGCGACCAATTGGTAGACCTCCAGCTGCCAGTCGGCGGCCTTGCCGAGCACGAACGTGCGCGTCATGTCGGAGTGGTAACCGCCGACCAGCGCACCGAAGTCGATCTTGACGAAGTCGCCGACCGCCAGCGTCGCGTCGGTGGGGCGATGGTGCGGGATCGCCGAGTTCGGCCCCGCGGCCACGATGGTCTCGAACGAGATCGCGTCGGCGCCGTGGTCGAGCATCAGGGCCTCGAGTTCCCGGCTGACCTCGCGTTCGGTGCGCCCGGGCCGCAGCCCGCCGCGCGCCACCAGGTCGGTGAGCGCGGCGTCGGCGGCCTCGCAGGCCAGGCGCAGCAGGGCGACTTCGCCGGCGTCCTTGACCTCGCGCAACGCCTCGACTGTCCCGGCGGCCTTCACCAGCTCGGTGGGCGCCTTGCGGCCGTCCAGCTCCCCGGCGAGCGCGTCGAATCCGTCGACGGTCACCACGTTGCTCTCGAAACCCAGCTTCCGCGCGCCCGCCTCGGCCGCCTGGCCGACCAGGTAACGCCCCAGCGCGCGTTCGATGGCGACTTCCATGTCCGGCGCCTGTTCGGCGGCCTGGGTTCGGTACCGGCCGTCGGTCGCCAGCACGGGGCCCCGATCGTCGGCGAACACCAGCAACGCGCCGTTCGACCCGGTGAATCCGGACAGATAACGGACGTTGACCAGGTCCGTGACCAGCAGCGCATCCAATCCGCTGGTCTCGAGCCGCGCTCTGAGCCTGTCTCGACGCTGTGAATGTGTCACGGGTCTTGACGGTACTCGCTACGCTTTTGGGCCATGAGTAACTGGATGCTGCGCGGATTGGTGTACGCCGCGGCGATGGTCGTCGTTCGATTATTCCAAGGTGCGCTGATCAACGCGTGGCAGACGCAGGCCGGTCTGTTCAGCGTGGTGCTGCTGATTCTGTTCGTCATCGCCGTGGGCGTGTGGGGGGTTATGGACGGCCGGGCCGACGCCATCGCCAACCCCGACCCGGATCGCCGCGGCGATCTGGCGATGACCTGGCTGCTCGCCGGCCTGGTCGCGGGCCTGCTCAGCGGAGCCGTGTCCTGGCTTATCGCGCTGGTGTACACCGGCCTGTACACCGGGGGCCTGCTCAACGAGGTGACGACGTTCGCGGCGTTCACCGCGCTGTGCGTCTTCCTGCCCGGCATCATCGGCGTGACCATCGGCCGGTGGCGGGTGGACCGCAATCCCCCGCCGCGCCGCCCCGGAAGCGACGACGAGCGCGCCGACACCGACGTGTTCTCCGCGGTGCGCGCCGACGACGCGCCCACCGGTGAGATTCCCGCGCAGGCGTCCCACGCGCAAGCCGAAGCGCGGACCTCCGCGGTCGCCACGGCCGAGCGCGAGGGGCCCACGGAGACGATGCCCACCGAGGAATCCCCCACCGAGACGATCGCCAAGACCGAGGACGACCCGAAGACCGAGGTCATCCCGACGGCGGGCGAGCCGGGCGCAAAGCCGAAAAAGGACTAGCTCGGCGTGGCGGCCAGGTAGCGCAGGGCGAGCAGGTAGCCCTGCACGCCCAGCCCCACGATTACTCCGGTCGCGACCGGGCTGAGGTAGGAGTGCCGCCGAAACTCTTCGCGCGCATGGACATTCGAGATGTGCACCTCGATCAGCGGCGCGCTCAACTCGGCACAAGCGTCGCGCAGCGCCACCGAGGTGTGGGTGAGACCGCCGGCGTTGAGGATCACCGGTTCTTTCGCGTCGGCCGCCGCGTGGATCCAGTCCAGTAGCTGCGCCTCGCTGTCGCTTTGTCGCACAACGGCTTTCAAGCCCAGCGCGGCGGCTTCCCGCTCGATCAGCGCCGCCAGCTGCTCGTGCGTCGTGTCCCCGTACACGTCGGGCTCGCGCCGGCCCAGCCGGCCCAGGTTGGGCCCGTTGATCACGTTCACCGTGGCGCTCATGGGCGTGCCTCCGCGAGCCCGGCGTACGCCGCCGCCAACAGCGACGGGTCGGGGCCGGCCAGCCGGCCCGGCTTGGCCAGCCCGTCGAGCACCACGAACCGCAGCACACCCGCGCGCGACTTCTTGTCGCCCGCCATGTACTCCAGCAACTGCGGCAGCGCGTCGGCGTCGTAGCTGACCGGCAGGCCGAGCGCGGACAACACGGTGCGGTGGCGCTGCGCGGTGGCGTCGTCGAGGCGTCCGGCGAGGCGGGCCAGTTCCGCGGCGAAGACCAGGCCCACCGATACCGCCGCGCCGTGGCGCCACTCGTAGCGTTCACGGCGTTCGATCGCGTGCCCCAATGTGTGTCCGTAGTTGAGGATTTCGCGCAGCTCCGACTCCTTCTCGTCGGCGGCGACGACCTCCGCCTTGACCGCGATCGCGCGGCGGATCAGCTCCGCGAGCACCTCGCCCGATGGGTCCACCGCGGCCTTCGGGTCGGCCTCGATGAGGTCGAGGATCACCGGATCGGCGATGAAGCCCGCCTTGACGATCTCGGCCATCCCGGCGACGAGTTCGTTGGGCGGCAACGTCTGCAGCGTCGCCAGGTCGACCAGGACCGCGCGGGGCTGATGAAATGACCCGACCAGGTTCTTGCCCGCGTCGGTGTTGATGCCCGTCTTGCCGCCGACCGCCGCGTCGACCATGCCCAGCAGCGTCGTGGGCACGTGCACGATGTCGACGCCGCGCAGCCAGGTGGCCGCCGCGAAGCCGGCGACGTCGGTGGCCGCGCCGCCCCCGAGACTGACCAACGCGTCCTTGCGCCCGATCCCGATGCGGCCCAACACTTCCCACAGAAAGCCAACGACCGGCAGGTCCTTGCCGTCCTCGGCGTCCGGGATTTCGATCCGGTGCGCGTCAACGCCCTTGTCCGCCAAGCGGCTTCGGATCAACTCGGCCGTCTCCGCCAGGACCGGTTGATGCACGATGGCCACCTTGTGCCGGTCGCAAAGGAGCTCTTCGAGCTCTCCCAACAGACCGGTGCCGATGATCACCGGGTACGGCGGGTCGACGGCCACCTCGATGGTGACCGGGTCATTCTGCGGGGTCATCTGGCGCCGCTCCTCCCCGTCGCTTCGCTCCGCATCGTCGCCGGCGCGGTCATGTTGCCGCCCCTGCCGGGGCCTGCAACCGCGAGAC
The DNA here is from genome assembly GCF_976985695.1 of Mycobacterium sp. NTMscope_MAC_269. Classification (NCBI taxonomy): domain Bacteria; kingdom Bacillati; phylum Actinomycetota; class Actinomycetes; order Mycobacteriales; family Mycobacteriaceae; genus Mycobacterium; species Mycobacterium sp. NTMscope_MAC_269. Next base: position 994,005 of record NZ_OZ335668.1, on the reverse strand, counting down.
GATGTAGCGGACCACCGCGCCGGGGTTGCGCCGATTGGTGTCGACGCGGATGGTCGCCGCCCGGCGGTACAGCGGACTGCGTTCGGCCATCAGCGCGCGGTATTTGTCCGCGCGGTCCGGCCCGGCCAGCAGCGGGCGCACCGTGTTGCCGCCGGTGCGCCGGACTCCTTCGGTGGCGCTGATCTCCAGGTAGATGACGGTGTGACCGGCGAGCGCCGCCCGGACCCCGGCGCTGGTGACGGCGCCGCCGCCCAGAGAGAGCACGCCGTCGTGGTCGGTCAGCGCCGCGCGCACCACGTCCTCTTCGATGCGCCGGAATTCTTGCTCGCCGTCGGCGGCGAAGATTTCGTCGATGCGGCGCCCGGTCCGCTGCTCGATCGCGGCATCGGTGTCGACGAAGCCGACGTCGAGCGCCTTGGCGAGCCGCCGCCCGATGGTGGACTTGCCCGACCCCGGCAACCCGATCAGGACCGCTTTGGGCGCCATCACGCGGTGCCCCGGGCGGCCGGCGACTCCCGCTCGGCAACCGCCCTCCGGTAGGCCTCGACGTTGCGCCGGGTTTCGGCCAGCGAGTCGCCGCCGAATTTCTGCAGCGCCGCGCGGGCCAGCACCAGCGCGACCATGGCCTCGACGACCACGCCGGCGGCGGGCACCGCGCAGACGTCCGAACGCTGGTGGATCGCGACGGCTTCGTCGCCGGTCGCCATGTCGACGGTGGCCAGCGCCCGCGGCACGGTGGAAATCGGCTTCATCGCCGCGCGCACGCGCAGCGGCTGGCCGTTGGTCATGCCGCCTTCGAGCCCACCCGCGCGGTTGGTCGAGCGGACCACACCGTCGGGGCCGGGGTACATCTCGTCGTGGGCGCGGCTGCCGCGGCGGCGCGCGGTCTCGAACCCGTCGCCGATCTCGACGCCCTTGATCGCCTGGATGCCCATGACGGCGGCGGCGAGCTGGCTGTCGAGCCGGTTGTCGCCGCTGGTGAACGAGCCCAGCCCGACGGGCAGGCCTACGACCACCACCTCGACCACACCGCCGAGGGTGTCGCCGTCCTTTTTGGCCGCTTCGATCTCGGTGATCATCGCCTGCTCCGCCGCCGCGTCGTAGGCGCGAACCGGGCTGGCGTCGATCGCGGCGAGGTCCCCGGGGCCCGGCGGCGGGCCGTCGTAGGGCGCCGACGGGCCGATCGCGATCACGTGCGAGAGCACCTCGACGCCCAGCGCCTGCCGCAGGAACGACCGGGCGATGGTCGCCGCGGCGACGCGGGCCGCGGTCTCGCGCGCGCTGGCCCGCTCCAGCACCGGCCGGGCGTCGTCGAAGCCGTACTTGAGCATGCCCGCGTAATCGGCGTGGCCGGGCCGCGGCCGGGTGAGCGGCGCGTTGCGCGCGCTGTCGGCCAGCTCCCCCGGGTCGACCGGATCGGCGGCCATCACGGTCTCCCACTTCGGCCATTCGGTGTTGCCGATCTCGACGGCGATGGGCCCGCCCAGGGTGACACCGTGGCGCACCCCGGACAGCACGCTGACCGCGTCCCGCTCGAAGGCCATCCGGGCCCCGCGGCCGTAACCGAGCCGACGGCGGGCCAGCTGTTCCGAAATGTCGAGGGAAGTCACCTCCACGCCGGCGACCATGCCCTCGAGCACGGCCACCAGCGCACGGCCATGCGACTCCCCGGCGGTGATCCAACGCAACACGCGTCCCATCTTCCCATGTCGGCTTCCGAAAGGCCGATTCGCGCAGCCTGCGGCCGTGGTGAGCCGACGCGGGGTCTTTCATCCGCGCTGATTCCAGGGATGACCACACGATTCGTTCCGAAGCCGCGCCGAGCGGGCGCGGTCGTGTGCCAGCATCTTCTCTGGTGGGTCAATTTCTCTGGTACATACCGAATACCGTCGAACCGGGCCATCGAGGCGACGACACCGTCGACGGCTGGGGAAGCCTGGACTATTCGGTCGACCTGGCGTTGCGCGCCGAGCAACACGGCTGGGACGGGGCGCTGATCGGCACCGGCTGGGGACGTCCGGACACCTTCACGATCGCGACCGCAATCGCCGCGCGTACCAACAACTTCGCGCCGCTGGTGGCGGTCCGTCCCGGGTACTGGCATCCGGCGCATTTCGCGAGCGCGGCGGCGACCCTCGATCGACTCAACGACGGCCGGCTGCTGGTCAACATCGTCAGCGGCGCCGACGATCCGGCGGCCTACGGTGACGTCGAAGTCGACAAGTCACGCCGCTACGACCGCACGCGGGAATTCATCCGGCTGCTCCGCCGGTTGTGGCGCGAGGACGACGTCACCCACCGCGGCGAGTTCTTCACCGTCGAACACTCGACCCTGCAGCCGCGGCCGCTCGGTGCGGCCGAGGGCCGGTGGCCGACGCTGTATTTCGGTGGCGCGTCGGCGGCCGCCGAGCAGGTCGCCGCGACCGACGCCGACGTCCAGCTGTTCTGGGGCGAGCCGCTGGACGGGATCGCCGAACGCATCGACCGGCTGAAGTCGTTGTCCGACAAGCTCGGTCGCGAGCACGCTCCGCTGGAATTCGGCCTGCGGGTCACCACGCTCGTGCGCGACACGTCCGAGCAGGCCTGGCGCGACGCCGAGGAAAAGGTCGCCACGCTGGCCGGCACGCCCACCATGCAGCTGTTGCACGATCCGGCCGGCTCCGCGGGCCAGCGGCGGCTATCCGGCCTCGCCGGGCGCGGCGAGGTGCTGGATTCCTGCCTGTACACGACGCCGAGCAAATACGGCGGGGAGGGCGCCGGGACGACGTGGCTGGTGGGGTCGGCCGACGAGGTCGCCGCGGCGCTGCGCAAATACGCCGACCTCGGGGTGAGCCATTTCGTGTTGTCGGACACCCCGTACAAGTCGGAGACGGTCAGGCTCGGCGGTCAGTTGCTGCCTCTGCTGCGCCCCACCGTAGTCGGAAACTGAGGTCAGAGCAGCGACAGGCCGACGCCCGCCGCGCTGGCCAGACACATCGACGGCCCGTGCGGCACCGCGCGGCCCGCGGCGTGGGCAGCGCCGCGGAACCGGGCAACCATCCCGATCAGCGCGGTCAGCAGCGGCGCAGCCAACGCCGCCAGGAACCACGCGCCGACACCCCCACAGCCGGTCAGCGCACCCAGGCCGAGGGCGAGCTTGACGTCGCCGGCGCCCATCCCGTCCGGCGCCACCGCGTGGACCAGCAGGTAGATCGCGGTCAGCGCCGCCGCCCCGGCCAGCGCCGGCCACCCGCGCCCGGCCAGCGCGGCCACCGCCAGGATCGCCGCGGCCCCGGTCAGGGTCAGCGCGTTGGGCAGCCGTCGCTCGCGGATGTCGTAGGAGCTCAACGCCGCCAGCCAGGCCAGCACCAGACACCCCGCCGCAATCCGCATGCGCGGCAGGCTAATCCGACGCCTCCAGCGCGCAAGTCATGGCCTGGCGGGGCGCGGGCAGGCCGGTGAACTGTTCGACCTGTGCGAAGGCCTGATGCAGCAGCATCTGCACGCCGTTGATCACCCGGCCCCCCGCGGCGGTCACCGCGGCGGCCAGCGGCGTCGGCCACGGGTCGTAGACGGCGTCGAGCAGCACACCGATGCCGGACAAGGTGTCGGCGTAGCGGGCGGCCACGTCGGCCGGGATCGTGCTGACCAGCACGGCGGCGGCCGCGACCTCGTCGGCCAGCCCGCCGCCGGCGAGGTCGCAGAACCGCGTCGCGACGCCCATCGCGTTGCCCAGCTCCACCAGCCGGGCCGCCTTGTCGGGATTGCGGGCCACCACGGTGATGCCGTCGACGCCCAGTTGCGCCAGGCCCGCGACGGCCGCCGGCGCGGTGCCGCCCGATCCACAGACCAGCGCCCATCCCGAGGCCGCCGACCCGAGCGCCCCCGCGACCCCGTCGATGTCGGTGTTGTCGGCCCGCCAGCCCGTCGGGGTGCGCACCAGGGTGTTGGCCGATCCCACCCGCCGGGCGCGGTCGGTGCGCTCGTCGGCGAACCGCAGGGCGGCGAACTTGCCCGGCATGGTCACCGACACCCCGACCCATTCGGGACCCAGCCCGCCGACCACCCCGGGCAGCTGGTCGGCGTCGCATTCGATGCGCTCGTAGGTCCAGCCGGTCAGGCCCAGCGCGCGGTAGGCGGCCAGGTGCAGCTGCGGGGATTTCGAGTGGGCGATGGGTTTGCCGAGCACCGCCGCTTTTCGGGGCGCGCGGCTGGCTTGACCGGACGGCGACCCGCTGCGCCCGGCTCCGCCGCGCTTGCGATCGCCGCTAGCGGGCGGAGTCGAGGACACCGTTGTGCTTAGCCAGCTCGATGTTGGCCAGATGCTGCTGATAGTCCTTGGTGAACAGCGTGGTCCCCTGGCCGTCGATGGTGACGAAGTACAACCAGTCACCGGGTTCGGGATGCTCGGCGGCGTTGAGCGCGTCGACGCCGGGCGAACAGATCGCCGTGGCCGGCAGGCCCTGCGACACGTAGGTGTTCCACGGCGTCTTCTGGGCGCGGTCGCCGTCGGTGGTGGCCACCTCCCGGCGGTCCAGCGGGTAGTTGACGGTCGAGTCGAACTCCAGCGTGTGGTGGGCGTGCAGCCGGTTGTAGATGACCCGCGCGACCTTCGCGAAGTCCTGCGTCTTGGACTCCTGCTGCACCAGCGACGCGACCACCAGGATGTCGTAGGGCGACAGACCCATGGCCTGGGCGGTGTCGACCAGCCCGGACTTCAGGTACTCCACCGCCCCGGCGCTGATCAGGTTCGACAGGATGGTCTCGGGCGGCGCGGACGGGTCGACGTTGAAGGTCCCCGGCGCGATCAACCCCTCGATGCGGCGGTGGTCCTTGCCGAGCTCACCGACGGGTTCGGTGGCCCAGGGCGGCACCGCCAACGCCAAGGGAGAACTGTTGGTGGCGGCCGCGCGCAGGTCCGGCACCGAGACGCAGCGCTGGTTCCCGTCGAAATCCACGCAGGTGGCCCGCGAGATCAGGGTGAAGATGCCGGGGTTGACCACGTTGGTCTTCATGTCGGTGGTGTCGTCGAGCTGACGGCCCTCCGGGATGACCAGCCGCCCCACCCGGCTGTTCGGGTCGGCCAACCGCGTGACGGCGTTGGCGGCCGGGATCTCGGTGCGCATGCGGTAGAAGCCGGGCTGGATCGAGGAGATCTTGCTGTTGCCGTGCGCGGCGTTGACGAACGCGCGGACGGTCTTGATCACGTGCTCGTTCTGCAGCGTCTCCCCGACCATGGTGGTCGAGTCGCCATCCTTGATCTGAATCACGATGTCGCGCTTGCCGTTTCCGGTGTAGTCGTCGCCCGGCCCGAACACGGCGTGCCACAGCTTGCCGCCCGCGAAAACACCGGCCACCACGATCACGGCGACGAGCGCCAGCGCGGATCGCAGGGCGACGCGCCGCCGCCGGCGGCCCCGCTCCGCCTGATTGCGGGCGGCGCGGCTCGACCGGCGCCGGGGCGGACCCACGGCCTCGGGCTCGGCTCGTTCACGCCGTGCGCTGTCAACCATCGGTGCGCTCCCCCGCCGTCGGCCCGGACAGGATCGCGCGGCGTTGATCCAGCCAACTCTGCAGGATGGCCACCGCCGCCGCCTGATCGATCACGGCGCGCTGCTCCCTGGCCCGCACGCCGGCCGCGCGCAGCGATCGCTGCGCGCTCACCGTGGTCAGCCGCTCGTCGGCCAGCCGCACGGGAATGGGGGCGATCCGCTCGGCCAACGCGTCGCCCAGCTCGATCGCGTCGAGCGCCGAGGGGCCGGTGCGGTCGGCGAGTGTGCGCGGCAACCCGACGACCACCTCGACCGCCTCGAGTTCGGCGGCCAGCGCCGCGAGCCGGCGCAGGTGTTTGCCGGAGCGGTCGCGGCGCACGGTCTCCACCGGTGTGGCCAGGATGGCGTCGGGATCGCTGCAGGCCACGCCGATGCGCACGCTGCCCACGTCGACGCCGAGCCGTCGGCCCCGCCCGGGGTCCTGGTCAGGATCGCCGGGCCGGTCGGGGGCGCGGTGCTGTGTGGAAACCACTCAACCGACCCGCGCTATCGCGGCGATCCCGGACCGGATCGCGTCGAGGGCGGCGTCGATGCCGGTCGCGTCCTTGCCGGAGCCCTGCGCCAGGTCGGCCTTGCCGCCGCCGCGGCCGTCGACCGCCGCGGCCAGCTGCTTGACCAGGTCATTGGCGTGCAGCCCCAGGTCCTGGGCGGCCTTGTTGGCGGCGACCGCATACGGCACGGTGGAGCCCTCGTCCCCAGAAAGCACAGAGATCAGCGCGACCACCGCGGGATCGCTGCCCAGCTTGCCGCGGACGTCGCCGACCAGGGAGCGCAGGTCGCCCGCCGTCATCCCGCCCGACATGCGTTGCGCCACCACGCGGACGTTACCGATGCGCTGCGCGCCGGCCGCGGCGTCGGTGGCGGCGGCCTTGGCGCCGGCCAGCCGGGCGCGCTCGAGTTCCTTTTCGGCGGCCTTGAGCCGCTCCACCAGGTTGGCCACCCGGGCGGGCACCTCGTCGGACGGCACCTTGAGCGACGACGCCAGCCCGGCCATCAGCGCGCGCTCCTTGGCCAGGTGCCGGAAGGACTCCAGCCCGACGTACGCCTCCACCCGGCGCACGCCTGAGCCGACCGAGGATTCGCCCAGGATCGTCACCGGCCCGATCTGCGCGGAGTTGTGCACGTGGGTTCCCCCGCACAGCTCCAGCGAGAAGGGCCCGCCGATCTCCACCACCCGGACCTCGTCGGGGTACGCCTCGCCGAACATGGCCATCGCACCCATCGCCTTGGCCTTCTCCAGCTGCTCGGTGAACGTGTGCACCTCGAAGTCGGCCTGCACGGCCTGGTTGGTCACCTCTTCGACCTGGGTGCGCTGCTCGTCGGACAGCGGCCCCTGCCAGTTGAAGTCGAAGCGCAGATAGCCCGGCCGGTTCAGCGATCCGGCCTGAACGGCGTTGGGGCCCAGCACCTGTCGCAGCGCCGCGTGCACCATATGGGTGCCCGAGTGGCCCTGGGTGGCGCCGTGCCGCCATTGCGGGTCGACCGCCGCGACGACGGTGTCGCCTTCCACGAACTCTCCCGACTCGACGTTGACCCGGTGCACCCACAGGGTTTTGGCGATCTTCTGCACGTCGGTGACCGCGGCCCGCGCGCTCGCGCTGGCGCCCGTCCCGCTGATGGTGCCCTCGTCGGCGATCTGGCCGCCGGCCTCGGCGTAGAGCGGGGTGCGGTCCAGCACGAGTTCGACGCGATCGACCCCCTCACCTCCGTGCGTGACGACCGGCACCCGCATGCCATCGACGAAGATGCCCAAAATCCTTGCTTCGGACGTCAATTCGTCGAAACCGGTGAACTCGGTGGGTCCGGCGTCCACCAGTTCGCGGTACGCGGTCAGGTCCGCGTGCGCGTGCTTGCGGGCGGCGGCGTCGGCCTTGGCGCGGCGGCGCTGTTCGGCCATCAGCTCGCGGAATCCGACCTCGTCCACCTGCAGCCCGGCCTCGGATGCCATTTCCAGCGTGAGCTCGATCGGGAACCCGTAGGTGTCGTGCAGCGTGAACGCGTCTGAACCCGAAATCGCCTTCGTCCCTGTGGCTTTGGTGGTGCCGGCGACCTCGTCGAACAGTTTCGATCCCGCTGCAAGCGTGCGATTGAACGCGGTCTCCTCGGCGACGGCGATGCGGCTGATCCGGTCGAAATCGGCGACGAGTTCGGGATACGACGGTCCCATCGCGTCGCGCACCGTGGCCATCAGGTCGCCGACGATGGGGCCCTCGATGTCGAGCAGCCGCGCCGAGCGGATCACCCGGCGCAGCAGCCGGCGCAACACGTAGCCGCGGCCGTCGTTGCCGGGCGTGACGCCGTCGCCGATCAGGATGGCCGCGGTGCGGCTGTGGTCGGCGATGACCCGGTAACGCACGTCGTCGTCGTGGTTGCCCGCGTCGTATCCGCGGGGTGCCCGTGCGGCCACCGTGTCGATGACCGGACGCAACAGGTCGGTCTCATAGACGTTGTGCACGCCCTGCAGGATGAACGCGACCCGCTCCACGCCCATGCCGGTGTCAATGTTCTTGCGGGGCAACGGTCCGAGGATCTCGAAGTCTTCCTTGCCGGTCCCCTCGCCGCGCTCGTTCTGCATGAACACGAGGTTCCAGATCTCGATGTAGCGGTCCTCGTTGACCACGGGGCCGCCCTCGACCCCGAATTCCGGTCCCCGGTCGTAATAGATCTCCGAGGACGGACCGCACGGCCCGGGGATGCCCATCGACCAGTAGTTGTCGGCCATGCCGCGGCGTTGGATGCGCTCCTCGGGTAGCCCGGCGATTTCCCGCCACAGCTGCACGGCCTCGTCGTCGTCGAAATAGACCGTCGCCCAGATACGTTCGGGGTCCAGGCCGTAGCCGCCCTGCTCGACGCTATTGGTCAGCAGCGTCCACGCCAGTTCGATGGCGCGGCGCTTGAAATAGTCGCCGAACGAGAAATTGCCGGCCATCTGGAAAAACGTGTTGTGCCGGGTGGTGATCCCGACCTCGTCGATATCGGGGGTGCGGATGCACTTCTGGATGCTGGTGGCGGTCGGGTACTCCGGTGTGCGCGCACCCAGGAAGTAGGGCACGAACTGGACCATGCCCGCGTTGACGAACAGCAGGTTGGGGTCGTCGAGGATCACCGATGCGCTCGGCACCTCGGTGTGGCCCGCCTTCACGAAATGATCAAGAAACCTTTTCCTGATCTCGTGTGTCTGCACTTTTTCAGTCCGCTTCTTTCGTTTGCTTCGACGTCTTGTTCCCAGCCTATTCGCCGGAGTATGGGAAGCCCGTCTAACGACGCATTTCGACCGCTCACAGTACCTGCTCCGTGGCGTCGGCTAGCGGGCCGCTAACCCTCCAAAAAGCTCAGCCGGACCGAGCGTTGCGGGTTGTCGCGGTTCAGGTCGACCAGCACGATGCTTTGCCAGGTCCCCAGCATCGGCTCCCCGCCGGAGACCGGAACCGTCACCGACGGCGCGACGAGCGCGGGCATCACGTGGTCGGCGCCGTGGCCCTCGGAGCCGTGCGAGTGCCGGTAACGGTCGTCGCGCGGCAGCAGCCGTTCCAGCGTGTCGACCAGGTCGTCGTCGGAGCCGGCGCCCGTCTCGATGACGGCCACCCCCGCCGTGGCGTGCGGGACGAACACGTTGCACAGGCCGTCCCCGCGCGACCAGCAGAACCCGCGCACCGCCTCGGTGAGATCGACGATGCGGCGGCGCGAGGTGTCGACGTCCAGCACATCGGTATGCATCCGAACCAGCCTACGGCGCGCGCGTCGCGACCAGCCAATCGTCTGTGAGCGGGGCCACAGTTGGGCATTGCGACGTGCAAGCGGCAGGAGGAAGGTAACTGGTGGAACCGGTGGCGCCGCCGGGGTGCCACCCCGATACGGAAGGGGTCGACCGTGTACGCACGCTCCACCACCATCCAGGCGCAACCCCTGTCGGTCGACATCGGAATTGCGCACGTTCGCGACGTCGTCATGCCCGCGCTCAAGGAGATCGACGGGTGGTTGGGGCTGTCGCTGTTGGTCGACCGGCAGTCCGGCACCTGCATCGCCACCAGTTCGTGGGAGACCATGGAGGCGATGCGGGGCAGCGCCGAGCGGGTCGCGCCCATCCGCGACCGCGCCGCGCTGATGTTCGACGGTAGTGCGCGGATCGAGGAATGGGACATCGCCCTGCTGCACCGCGACCACCCTTCCCGCCAGGGCGCGTGCGTACGCGCCACGTGGCTCAAGGTGGTGCCGGATCAGCTGAGCCGGTCCCTGGACTTCTACCGCATGGCGGTGCTACCCGAGATGGAGAACCTGGACGGGTTCTGCAGCGCCAGCCTGCTGGTGGATCATCCGGCCTGCCGCCGGGCGGTGACCTGCTCGACGTTCGACTCGATGGACGCGATGGCTCGCAACCGCGACCGCGCCACCGAGCTGCGCAGCCGGCGGGTGCGCGAGCTGGGGGCCGAGGTGATCGACGTCGCCGAGTTCGAGCTGGCGATCGCCCACCTGCGGGTGCCCGAGCTGGTCTAGCTCGTCAAGGCAAGGCGTCCCCGGGGAAGCCCCGGCAGGCGTGCACCTGGTAGACGAACACCCCCGCCGCCACCCCGGGGTCGTCGGCCATGATCGCGGCGGTCTCGTCGACGGTCGCGGCGAACACGCCGACGCCGCAGACGTCGGACTCGTCGGTGACCGGCAGCACGACCGCGAGCACTCCGTCGTCGCGCAGCCCGAAGTTGCGCCGGCCGTGCTCCCAGATGATCGCCGGCGACGACTCGTCACCGAACCTCGGGCCGCGCTTGAGGATGACGACGCTGTAGGGCTTGGCGGTGGGCAGCAGTTGGCCCATCTCTTCGTCGGTGAAGGTTTTCATTCCTTCGTCACCCCCGTTTCCGTCGGATGATCGCGCGCAGCCGCTCCAGCCGGCCGGCCATCTCCCGCTCACCGCCGCGGCCGGTGGGCCGGTAGTAGTCGACGCCCACCAGCTCGTCAGGCGGATACTGTTGTGCGACAACACCGTCGGGGTTGTCGTGGGAGTATTTGTAACCCTGCGCATTGCCCAGTGCCTCCGCGCCGGAATAGTGGCCGTCGCGTAGATGGGGCGGCACGAGGCCGGCCTTGCCCGCCCTGATGTCGGCCATCGCCGCGCCCAGCGCGGTGGTGACCGCGTTGGATTTCGGCGCGGTGGCCAGGTGAATCGTGCAGTGCGCCAAGGTGAGTTGCGCCTCGGGCATACCGATCAGCGCCACCGTCTGCGCGGCAGCGACCGCGACCTGCAGCGCGGTCGGGTCGGCCATGCCGACGTCCTCACTGGCCAGGATCATCAGCCGGCGCGCGACGAACCGCGGATCCTCTCCCGCGACGAGCATGCGGGCCAGATAGTGCAGCGCGGCGTCGACGTCCGAGCCGCGCACCGACTTGATGAAGGCGCTGATGACGTCGTAGTGCTGGTCGCCGTCGCGGTCGTAGCGCACGGCGGCTTCGTCGAGGGACTGCTCGATGGCGCTGACGGTCAGCTCGCCGTCGGGCGGCACCGCCTCGGCCGCGACCTCCAGCGCCGTCAGCGCGCGCCGGGCGTCACCGGCAGCCAAGCGCACCAGCAGGTCGATGGCGTCGGGCGCGACCGCGACCTGCCCACCGAGGCCGCGCGGGTCGTCGATCGCGCGCTGCACGACGGTGCGGATGTCGTCGGCGCTCAGCGGCCGCAGCTGCAGGATCAGCGAGCGGGACAGCAGCGGCGCCACCACCGAGAAGGACGGGTTCTCCGTGGTCGCCGCCACCAGCAGCACCACCCGGTTCTCCACGGCCGACAGCAGGGCGTCCTGCTGGGTCTTGGAGAACCGGTGCACCTCGTCGATGAACAGCACCGTCTGCTCGCCGCGAAGGATCGCGGTGCGCGCCTTTTCTATCACCGCCCGAACGTCTTTCACGCCGGCCGACAACGCCGAGAGTGCCTCGAACCGGCGGCCGGTCGCCTGTGAGATCAGCGCGGCCAGCGTGGTCTTGCCGCTGCCGGGCGGCCCGTAAAGGATGGCCGACGCCACGCCGGAACCCTCGACCAGGCGGCGCAGCGGCGACCCGGACGCCAGCAGGTGGTCCTGCCCGACCACCTCGTCCAGCGACGCCGGACGCATGCGGACGGCCAGGGGCGAACCGCTCGACACGCCCAAGCCATGATCGTCTGGCGGCGGCGCGCCGGGCAGGTCAAACAGACCGTCGGACACGGCTTCAGGCATACCACGAGGGACGGACGTCCGCGCCGGCCCCGGCAATCCGCGCGCCCCGGGCGCATCTTTGCTAAGTTCGGCGTTTGCCAAGTTCAGCGCGCGTTCAGCAAGGACGGACATGAGCCAGCCTCCCGAATATCCAGGCACGCCCGCAGATCCTCAGGGCGAAAGCCAGAACCCGCCCGGTTATCCGCCGCCTCCCGGTTATGGCGCGCCTCCCCCGCCGCCCCCGGGCTACGGCCCGCCCCCGGGCTATGGGCCCCCGCCCGGCTACGGCGGCGCGCCCACCCCGGCGTTCAGCATTGGTGACGCGTTCGGCTGGGCGTGGAACACGTTCACCAAAAACGCGGTGGCACTGGTGGTTTCGGCTCTGCTGTACGTGGTACTGATCGACGTGGCCTCCGCCCTGATCGGCCTGAGCCAAAGCGTGGGCACGACGACGACCGGCTCCGACGACGACTTCTTCACCTTCACGGCGAACCTCAATGGCGGCGGGCTGACGCTGCTCATCCTCGGCTACCTGGCCGGGTACCTCGTTTCCGCGTTCGCCCACGCCGCCTTCCTGTCCGGCTGCCTGGATCTGGCCGACGGACGTTCGGTGACCATTGGCTCATTCTTGAGGCCGCGCAACTTCGCGATGGCGTATGTCGCCGCGCTGATCGTCGGCATCCTCACCTCGATCGGCCTATCGCTCTGCGTCGTCCCAGGCCTCATCGTGAGCCTTTTCCTGCAGTTCACCATCTTGTTCGTGGTGGACCGCTCGGAGTCGGCAGCCAAGGGCATCAATTCCAGCGCTTCGCTCGTCGGCTCGAACTTCGCCAACGCCCTGTTGGTGTGGCTGGTGGTCCTGGCAGCCACCTTCGTCGCCCTGGCGACATGCGGCCTCGGCGCGCTGGTGACGGCTCCCCTCGGCGCGCTCGTGCTGACCTACGCCTACCGCAAGCTTTCCGGTGGGCAGGTCGTCCCGCTGCAGCAGACGGGTTACCAGCCCGGACCGCCTCCGGCGTAACGGTTCCCCGCGCCGCGTGCGTACCGTGCAGCAGTAATGGCGTTTGCGGACATGACATTCGGCACCGGTGCGGCCCCGGCCGGCGCCGGCGGCCGCTATGACGCCGACCGGTTGCTGGCCGGCTATCGGGCCGCCCGGGCCCAGGAAGCGCTCTTCGATCTGCGGCGCGGCCCGGCGAGCGGCTACGACGAATTCGTCGACCGCGACGGCAACGTGCGCCCGGCGTGGGCGGAGGTGGCCGACGCCATCGCGGAACGCGGCCGCGCCGGGCTGGACCGGCTGCGCTCGGTGGTGCACGGCCTGATCGACAACGACGGCATCACCTACACCGACGTCGTGCCCGGCGGCCGTGGCCAGGAGCCGAGGCCCTGGCAGCTGGACACCCTGCCGCTCGTGCTGTCGGCGGCCCACTGGGAGCTGCTCGAGGCGGGGCTGCTGCAACGGTCCCGGGTGCTCGACGCCGTGCTCGCCGACCTGTACGGGCCGCGCAGCCTGCTCACCGACGGCGTCCTTCCCCCCGAGCTGCTGTTCGCCCACCCGGGCTACGTGCGTGCCGCCAACGGCATCGAGATCCCCGGGCGCCACCAACTTTTCATGCATGCGTGTGATGTCAGCCGTCGCCCCGACGGCGCCTTCGTCGTCAACGGCGACCGGACCCAGGCGCCCTCGGGGGCCGGCTATGCGCTGGCCGACCGGCGCGTCGTCGCGCACTCGCTTCCCGACCTCTACGAGAGGATCGCGCCGCGGCCCACCACCCCGTTCGCGCAGGCGCTGCGGCTTGCGCTGATCGACGCCGCGCCCGACGACGCCCAGGACCCGGTGGTGGTCGTCCTGTCGCCGGGCATCTACTCCGAAACCGCGTTCGATCAGGCCTATCTGGCCACGCTGCTGGGCTTCCCCATGGTCGAGAGCGCGGACCTGGTGGTGCGCGACGGCATGTTGTGGATGCGCTCGCTGGGCACCCTGAAGCGCGTCGACGTGGTGCTGCGCCGGGTCGACGCCGACTACACGGACCCGCTGGATCTGCGTGCCGACTCACGCCTCGGGGTGGCCGGTCTGGTGGAGGCGCAACACCGCGGAACGGTGACCGTCGTCAACACCCTGGGCAGTGGGATTCTGGAAAACCCGGGGCTGCAACGTTTCCTGCCCACGTTGGCCGAGCACCTGCTGTCGGAGACCCTGTTGCTGCCCAGTCCGCCAGCCTACTGGGGCGGCATCGCCGCCGAGCGCTCGCACTTGCTGGCGAATCTGTCGTCGTTGTTGGTGAGGTCGACGGTCGGCGAGAAAACCCTTGTCGGACCCGAGCTTTCGTCTCCGCAGCTGGCGCAATTGGCAGCCAGGATCGAGGCGATGCCGTGGCAGTGGGTCGGCCAGGAACTGCCGCAGTTCTCGTCCGCTCCGACCGACCACGCCGGCGTGTTGTCGTCGGCGGGTGTCGGTATCCGGCTGTTCACCGTCGCCCAGCGGGGCGGCTACGCGCCGATGATTGGTGGCATCGGCTATGTGTTGGCCCCCGGGGACGCCGCCTATACGTTGAAAACCGTTGCGGCAAAAGATGTCTGGGTGAGGCCCACCGAGCGCGCGCGGGCCGAGGCGATCAGCCCGCCGAGCGTGGAGCCGCCGGCGAAGACGGCCGCGGGCACCTGGGGTGTCAGTTCACCGCGGGTGCTGTCCGACCTGTTCTGGATCGGCCGCTACGGCGAGCGCGCCGAGAGCATGGCGCGGTTGCTCATCGTTGCCCGCGACCGGTTCCACGTGTACCGGCACCACCAGCACAGCGAGGAAAGCGAGTGCGTTCCGGTGCTGATGGCCGCGCTGGGCCGCATCACCGGAATCGACACCGCCGCCGACGGCGACGGCGATCACGCCGAGATGATCGCCGTGGCCCCCTCGACGCTGTGGTCGCTCACCGTCGACCCGCACCGCCCCGGCTCCCTGGTGCAGTCGGTGGAGGGCCTGGCGCTGGCCGCCCGCGCGGTGCGCGACCAGATGTCCAACGACACCTGGATGGTGCTGGCCGCGGTGGAGCGCGCGCTGGCCCTCGACAGCGAGCCGCCGGACTCGCTCGCCGAGGCCGACGCCGCGCTGACCCGGGCGCAGGCCCAGACGTTGGCCGGGATGCTGACCCTGTCGGGGGTGGCCGGCGAGTCGATGGTGCGCGACGTGGGCTGGACGATGATGGACATCGGCAAGCGGATCGAACGCGGCCTGTGGCTGACCGCGTTGCTGCGGGCGACGCTGACCGTGGCGCGCGGCGCCGCCGCCGAACAGACCGTCATCGAGTCCACCCTGGTGGCGTGCGAGTCCTCGGTCAGCTACCGGCGCCGCACGGCGGGCAAGATCAGCGTGGCCGCCATGGTTGAGCTGATGCTGTTCGAGGGGCAGAACCCGCGGTCGCTGCTGTACCAATTGGACAGGCTGCGCGCCGATCTCGGGGACCTGCCCGGCTCGTCGGGGTCGTCGCGGCCCGAACGGCTGGTGGACGAGATCGGCACCCTGCTGCGCCGATCCCATCCCGCGGAGCTGGAACGGGTCGGCGACGACGGGCGGCGCGGCGAGCTGGCGGATCTGCTCGGCGCGGTCCATGCCGAGCTGCGCAACCTGGCCGAGGTCATCACCACCACGCAGCTGGCCTTGCCCGGTGGGATGCAACCACTTTGGGGGCCCGACGTGCGCCGGGTGATGCCCGCCTGATCACGCGTTCGACGTCGCCCGATCCTCGGCGATTCCGTGGTAGCGGTGTGGATCGGGCAGCCGCCGGCGCCGCACCATATGCACCAGCGCCAACACCGAGAGCGTCGCGGCGTAGATGCACCACAGCGACGCGAACGCATGCACGTAGAGGACGGCAACCACGCTCAGCCCCACCAGGTTCGCTATCCCGAAGACCACGATGGAGCGATAGCCCGACATCACCGCCGGACCGATGGCAGCGATGACGTAAAGCACCGCCCACACGTAGCCG
This sequence comes from Mycobacterium sp. NTMscope_MAC_269, assembly GCF_976985695.1. NCBI lineage: Bacteria > Bacillati > Actinomycetota > Actinomycetes > Mycobacteriales > Mycobacteriaceae > Mycobacterium > Mycobacterium sp. NTMscope_MAC_269. The sequence goes on along the minus strand of NZ_OZ335668.1, from coordinate 978,312 downwards.
CCCTGCACGCCGGTCTGGTACTGCAGCGCATGGGGACCCATCGTCACCTTGACCGGCTCGGTGAGCACGACGACAGCCAGATAGGCCGACACGACGGTCCCGAGCACCGCAAACGGCGCCACCCGCAACCGGGCGCCGCGCGGTTCCAGCAGCAGGATCGCCCACGGCACCAGCGCGGGAAGCAGCGGCAGCGCGATGAAGACATAGGCGAGCATCGCCAGGTGTTTCATCCCCGGGGAGACGACGTCGTTGGGCCACACCGCCGCCTCGATGAACTGATGGACCGAGAACACCGTCGGCAGCAGGGCAAAGGGGACTTCGCGCCAGTGCTTCACCTCGCGCAGGGTCGCCACGGCGACCGGCACGAGGGCGGCGCCCACCACCAGATCCGCCGTCATCGAGAAGCACATGGCTAACCCGCCACCGACGCGGGGCCCCGGGATTCCGACGTCGCCTCGTCGACGACGGTGTGGATGAACTTCATCTTCTCCAGCACCGCGGCCGGCAGCACGAACGGGTACAGGTCGTCGTGCCCCATCGACCGGTTCACCATGTTCAGCGACCACGACAACGGCAGCCACATGTCGATGATCGTCTGAAATGCGCTGGGCCCCAGCGCCGGACGGTCGAAGGTGGCCGACGCCGCCGCCAGTCCGCACCACGCCGAGGTGTCCAGCGCGTCGCGGATGTGCAGGTAGTGGGCGAACGTCTCGGCCCAATCCTCGCTCGCATGCATGGTGGCGTAGGACGAGACGAAGTCGTTTTGCCAGCCCTCCGGCGCGCCCTCGCTGTAGTGGCGGTCGAGCGCCTCGGAGTAGTCGGCGTCGGGATCGCCGAAGAGCTCGTTGAACCGCTCGAGGTGCTCGGGGTACGGGGCGATCAACCGGTAGAAGTAGTAGTGCCCGATCTCGTGACGGAAGTGTCCCAGCAAGGTCCGGTACGGCTCGTCCATCTCGACGCGCAGCTGCTCGCGGTGCACGTCGTCACCCTCGGCCAAATCGATGGTGATGACCCCGTTCGCGTGTCCGGTCATCACGTTTTCGTGTGCGCTGGACAGCAACCGGAAGGCCAGCCCGTAGTCGGGATCCTTGTCCCGGCCGACGATCGGCAGCTTCAGCTCGTGCAGCTCGGCGATCAGCCGTCGTTTGGCCGCCTCGGCCCGGGCGAACTCGGCCAGCCCCACGGCGTCGGCGTCGTTGGGCCGCTCGGCGGTCAGCGCGCACGACGGGCACAACAACCGCGGGGTGTTGACCGGCACCAGCCAATTGCATTCGGCCAGACGAAGATTGGCGCACAGCTGATACTGACTGGCGGGCACGAAACCGGCGTGCTCGGTTGCCTCGTCCTCCGAGATCACCAGCAACGCCATCTGCTCGAGCGAAAACCCCAGCGCACTACCGCAATTCAGGCACGTCGAGTTCTCGAACGTCAGGCGCTGGCCGCACTTCGGGCAGGTGAAGTCACGCATGCGAGAAGTCACCTTCGATGGGGTTCGAATAGGGCACCACGTCGACGGCGACGTCGATCACGCTGTGCACCGAGTCGGTGTAGATGATGCCGCGCAACGGCGGGACATCCGCGTAGTCGCGGCCGCGCCCCACCACGATGTAGCGCTCGTCGACCATCTGATCGTTGGTGGGATCGAGCCCCAGCCACTCGAATTGGCCGGGGTCCTGCGGAGTCCACACCGCGGCCCAGGCGTGCGTGGCGTCGATGCCGATCATCCGATCCTTTCCGGGCGGCGGGTCGGTGGCCAGGTAGCCGGACACGTAACTGGCCGCCAACCCGTTGGCGCGCAGACAGGCGATCGCCAGCCTGGCAAAGTCTTGACATACCCCCTCCCGGGCCGCCAGAACCTCCTTGACTCCCGTGGAAATCGTCGTCGACCCCGACCGGTAGGTGAAGTCGGTGAAGATCCGCGACGCCAGATCGCGCAGGACGTCGATCAGCGGACGTCCGGGCGTGAAGCTGGGCGCCGCGTACTCGCGGACCTCATCGGTGATCTCCGGCGGATCGAGGTCCAGGGTGAACTCGGCCGCGAGCGCCCCCACGCGCCCCACCGGCCGGGCGTCCTCCCACGGCTGGAGCGCCGCCCCGCCGGCGTACAGGCCCGGCGCCGGCGGATGGACGTCGACGACGGAATCGCTGACCACTTTCAAGACGCTGTGCGGCTCGGTCACGTGGAAGTAGGAGCTGATGTTCCCGTAGGTGTCCGTGCTGGTGGAACTGTCGGCGGGGGCCGGCTCGATGACCAGCCGGTGCGCGACGCGTCGCTGCCGCAGCGAGTCGCGCGGGGTCAGGAAGCCGCGACCGTAGGAGCTGGTCACGACGTCGGAGTAGCGGTACTCGGTGCGGTGGGTGACTCGATGCCGTCGGGCAACCCCGGCGTCAGGTTCAGACACAACGCTGATCACATCACATGGCGCGCCCCCGCGCGCCCGGTCGTCGGCGGTTTGCCGATACGACGGCAACCGTACGGAAACGGGAGCACAATCGAGTAGTGGCCACGTGGGACGAGGTCGCCCGCATCGTCGGCGAGCTGGCCCTCACCTCCGAGCCGTCACCGCACGACTGGCGGGTCGGCAAGAAATTGCTGGCCTGGGAGCGGCCGCTGCGGCCCTCGGAGCGCGAGGCCTTGGCGCAGGGCGGCCCGGGAGCCCCGCGGGGCGACATCCTCGGTGTCCGGGTGTCCGACGAGGGCGTCAAGTTCGCGCTGATCGACGACGAGCCGCAAACCTACTTCACCACCCCACATTTCGACGGCTACCCTGCGGTGCTGGTCAACCTGGCCGAGATCTCGGTGCGCGACCTGCAGGAGCTGATCACCGAGGCGTGGCTGACGCAGGCGCCGAGGAAGCTGGTGCAGGAGTTCCTGGCCGACTCGCGGTGAGACTCACACGGGCCGAAGGTCGATGACCCGTTGCAGGTCGTCGATGCACGCACTGACGGCGTCGGCGAGGATCGCCTGCGTTTTCTCGCCTGCACCCGACGGCAACTGCGACGCGTGATGGCGGGCCGACGCGGTGTACGCGCAGGCGCCGGCGGCATCGCGGTCGGCGAGTGCGGTCGCGGCGGCGAGCACGACCAACACCGTGTGCACGGGCCGGTCCCGCCGGCCGCGCCCGCCCGCTGAGTCGGGGCCGACCGCGCGGGCCAGCTGCAGCACCGAGCCGGCCAGCAGGGCCACGTGCACGGCCTGGTGATCGGCGGCGTGCACGGCGTCGCGCAGGGGCCATCGCCGCGGGGCGATGGTGACGACGTGGCGGGCGGTCGTCCGCGCCTCGAGCAGGCCGCTGAGCTGCTCGTGCACCCGGTCGACGGCCGTCAGCGGCCAGTCGGGCGGGGCGGCGTTGCGTCCGGCCGCGACGTCGGCGGCCCGCGCCAAGACGTCGTGCAGCACCGCCAGCACGCCGGCGCGGGCGTCGCGCAGTACCGTTCGCGGGTCGGCGGGAAACAGCAACACGGCGAAGACGATGGCCACCGCGCCGCCGATCAGCGCGTCGAAGATGCGTTCCAGGCCGATCCCGCCGTGGTAGAGGGCCAGCACCAGGATCGCGGACACGATGGTCTGGTTGGCGAACATCATCCCGTGTCCGATGAAGCCGCCGCCGATGAACACCGCGGCGCCGAGCGCGATCAGCGCGGCGATGGCGATGGGCACCGCGCCGGGCCCCAGCAGCCCCTGCACCGCCGAGCCCAGCCCGATGCCGAGGGTCACCCCGATCATCATCTGGATCGCGCGTTGCGCGCGCAGCACGTTGCTGGTCGACAGCGACACCGCGGCGGCGATCGGCGCGAAGAACGGTTGTGGGTGGCCGAGGACGTCGTGCGTCAGGTACCAGGACAACCCCGCGGCCGCCGACGTCTGCACCAGGTTGAACCAGACCGCGCGCAACCGATTGCTGCCCGCGCGCGCGGCGGCGAGAACCCTCGTGGGCACCGCCGGCCGCGCAGCGCCCACCGGCTAGGTCCGGATTAACTCGAACAGCGGAATGACCCTGCTGGTCTTGGCCTGGTACTCGGCGAAGCCGGGCGCCGCGGCGGTGACCTTGTCGAAGAGCTCGTCGCGCTCGTCGGTCGGCAGCTCGCGCGCGGTGACGTCGAACTGATCGGTACCGACCTCGACGCGGGCCTGCGGCTTGGCGCGCAGGTTGTGTACCCAGGCCGGGCTGACCGGGGCGCCGGCGAAGGAGCCGATGATGATGAGCTTGCCGTCGATGTGGAAGTAGGCCAGCGGGGACACCCGCGGCCGGCCGGACTTGGCGCCAGTGGTGTGCAGCAGCAGCAGGTCGGCGCCTTGGAACTGGCCGCCGACCTTGCCGCCGTTTTCCCGGAACTCGGCGATGATCTGCTCGTTGAAATCGTTGACGAAGCCGCTGTCCGGTGTCTGTTGAGTCATGCCCGGTCAACCTTTTCGGGCTTGGCGTCTATTCCGGACTCCTTGCGCTGCTGGGCGGTGATCGGCGCCGGCGCGTCGGTGAGCGGGTCGACGCCGCCGCCGGTCTTCGGGAACGCGATGACCTCGCGGATGGAGTCGACCCCGGACAGCAGGGCGTTGATCCGGTCCCAGCCGAACGCGATGCCGCCGTGCGGCGGCGCGCCAAAGGTGAACGCCTCCAACAGGAATCCGAACTTTTCTTCGGCCTCGGCGTGGTCGAGCCCCATCACCGCGAACACCCGCTCCTGGATGTCGCGGCGGTGGATACGGATCGAGCCGCCGCCGATCTCGTTGCCGTTGCAGACGATGTCGTAGGCGTCGGCGAGCACGGTGCCCGGATCCGTGTCGATGGAGTCCTCGTGACCCGGCTTGGGTGACGTGAACGCGTGATGCACCGCGGTCCACGCCCCCGAGCCGACGGCCACGTCGCCCGCCGCGGTCGCGTCGTCGGCGGGCTCGAACAGCGGCGGGTCCACCACCCAGACGAACGCCCAGGCGTCCGGGTCGATCATGCCCAGCCGGTGGGCGATCTCGCCGCGCGCCGCCCCGAGCAGGGCCCGCGACGGCTTCGGCGGGCCCGCGGAGAAGAAGACGCAGTCCCCCGGCTTGGCCCCCACGTGCGCGGCCAGCCCGTCACGCTCGGCGTCGGACAGGTTCTTGGCGACCGGGCCGCCGAGCGTGCCGTCGTCGGCGATCAGCACGTAGGCCAGCCCGCGGTGGCCGCGCTGCTTGGCCCATTCCTGCCAGCCGTCCAGCGTCCGCCGGGGTTGCGAGGCGCCGCCGGGCATCACGACGGCGCCGACGTACGGTGCCTGGAAGACGCGAAATGTAGTGTCGGAGAAGAACTCTGTGCAGTCGACGAGCTCGAGTGCAAATCGCATGTCGGGCTTGTCGGAGCCGAACCGTTGCATCGCCTCGGCGTAGCTGATGCGCGGGATGGGCCTCGGAATCTCATACCCGATCAGAGCCCACAGCGCCGACAGGATCTCCTCGGAGATGGCGAGGATGTCCTCGGTGTCGACGAAGCTCATCTCCATGTCGAGCTGGGTGAACTCCGGCTGGCGGTCGGCGCGGAAATCCTCGTCGCGATAGCAGCGGGCGATCTGGTAGTAGCGCTCCATCCCGGCCACCATCAGCAACTGCTTGAACAGCTGCGGGCTCTGTGGCAGGGCGTAGAACGAGCCGGGCTGCAGCCGGGCGGGCACCAGGAAGTCCCGGGCGCCTTCGGGTGTCGACCGTGTCATCGTCGGCGTCTCGATCTCGACGAAATCATGCTGCGCGAGCACCGCGCGCGCGGCGGCATTCACCTTGGAGCGCAACCGAATTGCCGCTGCGGGGGCGTCGCGGCGCAGGTCGAGGTACCGGTATTTCAGCCGGGTTTCCTCGCCGGCGGGCTCGTCGAGCTGGAACGGAAGCGGTGCGCTCTCCCCCAGCACATTCAGCGCGGAGGCGTTGACCTCGATCTCGCCGGTGGCGATCTCGGGGTTGGCGTTGCCCTCCGGGCGGATCTCGACGACGCCGGTGACCGCGACGCAGAATTCGGCGCGCAGCCGGTGCGCCTGGGCCAGCACGTCTTCGGCGCGAAACACCACCTGGGTGATCCCGGAGGCGTCGCGCAGGTCGATGAAGATGACACCGCCGTGGTCGCGGCGGCGCGCCACCCAGCCGGCCAGCGTCACCTGCCGCCCGGCATCGCCACTCCTCAGCGAACCCGCGGCATGACTGCGCAGCACGAAACACTCCCTATTTCCCGATGGTGTTGCACCTGGCCAGAACGACTGCTCAGTCTAAAGGGCACCACCATGCGGGCACGCAGCGCCGTGGGGACCACGGGCAGCGACACCGCGCCGATCTAGCCAGATTCCGGCGCCGGGGGCAGGATTACTGACCGACGTTGCCGCTGACGGCTTCAGGAGTGCACATGACCACCTATGCGTTCGACCCGGAAATCGCCGCGGTCGTTCCACTCCTACCCGACCTCCCGGGCGCCGATCCGTTGGCCATCCGGGCGGCGCTGTCGGAGATGATCGCCGCGCTTCCGCCACCGGACACCACCGGAGTGCAGATCGAGGACCGTCGAATCCCCGGCCGCGATGGCGATCCGGCGGTACCGATCCGCATTTACCGGCCCGAGCAGCGCAGCGCTCCCGCCGCGGTCTACAACGTGCACGGCGGCGGATTCGTCGCCGGCGACCTCGACACCGAGCACGCCTCCAACGTCAAGATTGCCCGCGAGCTGGGCGTCGTCGTGGTATCGGTCGACTACCGGCTCGCACCGGAAACCCCGTTCCCGGGTGGGCTGGAGGACGTCTACGCCGGGTTGGTCTGGACGGCGGCGCACGCCGACGAATTGGGCATCGACCCCCGGCGCATCGCCATTCAGGGCACCAGCGCCGGCGGCGGGCTGTGCGCGGCGCTCGCGCTGTTGGCCCGTGACCGTGGCGGCCCGCACATCGCCTTCCAGTTTCTTTCCGTGCCGGAACTGGACGACCGGCTGATCACGCCGAGCATGACCGCGTTCACCGATACCCCGCTGTGGAGTCGGCCCCGAGCGGTACTGAGCTGGGACTGCTACCTCGGACCCGGTCGCGCCGGCACCGACGACGTCCCGATCTACGCCGCGCCGGCCCGCGCCACCGACTTGGCGGGCCTACCGCCGGCCTACGTCTCCGTCATGCACTTCGACCCGCTCCGCGACGAGGGCATCGCCTATGCGCTGGCCATGCTCGCGGCGGGGGGGAGCGTCGAATTGCATTTGTTCCCCGGGACTTTCCACGGCTCGATGTTGATTCAGGATGCGGCGATCTCCCAGCGCGAGCAGGCCGAGACGATCGCGGTACTGCGCCAGGCGTTAGCGCTGTAGCGCCAGGCGATCACAGCGCCCGCAGTCACCGCCCGCACAGCCACGGGCCGCGTCGGCGTCGGGCACCGTCGATCGGTACGTTCGGGTGTATCGCCACAAAAATCGCACTCGTCGGTCCGGGCGCGGTCGGTACGACGGTCGCCGCGCTGTTGTCCCGGGCCGGACATTCGGTCGTGGTGTGCGGCCGCTCGCCGCGCGAGCGCATCGAACTGCGGCCCGACGGCGCCGAGCCGATCGTCGTCCCCGGTCCGGTGCACACCGACCCCGACGACGTTTCCGGCCCGGTCGACGTCGTGCTGCTGGCCGTCAAGGCCACCCAGAACGACGCGGCGGCCGACTGGCTGGCCCGCCTGTGCGATGTCCACACCATCGTCGTGGTGCTGCAAAACGGTGTCGAGCAGGTCGAGCAGGTGCAGCCGCACTGCCCGCACTCCCCCGTCCTCCCCGGCATCGTCTGGTATTCGGCCGAAACCCGGCCTGAAGGCTGGGTGCGGCTGCGCGGCGAGGCGGCCCTGGTGCTGCCGAGCGGGCCCTCGGCCGAGACGGTCGCCGAACTGCTGCGCGGCGCCGGCTGCCGGGTGGACTGCGACCCCGACATCATCACCGCGACCTGGCGCAAGCTGCTCACCAACGCGCTGGCCGGGTTCATGGCGCTGTCGCGACGGCGGTCGGGGATGTTTCGCCGCGACGACGTGGCCGCGCTGTCGCGCCGCTATGTGGCCGAATGCCTGGCCGTCGCGCGGGCCGAGGGCGCCCGGCTGCCCGACGGGATCGTCGACGAGCTGGCCGACATGTTCCGCAACGTCGACGAGGACATGAGCACGTCGATCCTCACCGACGCGGAAAACCGGCGGCCGATGGAATGGGATGTCCGCAACGGCGTGATCATCCGCAAGGCCCGCACCCATGGCCTGGCCACACCGATCAGCGACGTCGTGGTGCCGTTGTTGGCCGCGGCCAGCGACGGCCCCGGCTAGATTACTTTCATGTTCCCCTGCGAGCGCGTCGACGTGAACTTCGTCAACACGGCGCCATTTGCTTTCCGCAACAGCGTCGACCTGGCCATCACCCCCGAGCAGCTGTTCGAGGTGCTCTCCGACGCGGGATCCTGGCCGCGGTGGGCGAAGGTGATCACCAAGGTGACCTGGACCAGCCCGGAGCCGCGTGGCGTCGGCACCACCCGCGTCGTCGAGATGCGCGGCGGCATCGTGGGCAACGAAGAATTCCTTGCGTGGGAACCCTTCACGCACATGGCATTTCGCTTCAATGAATGCTCGACCAAATCCGTGGCGGCCTTCGCCGAGGACTACCGGGTCGAGGTCATCCCGGGCGGCTGCCGGCTGACGTGGACCATGGCGCAGAAGCCGGCCGGCCCGGCGAAGCTGGCGATGGTCGTGGTCGGGCCGCTGCTGAACCTGGCCCTGCGCCGCTACCTGCGCAACCTGCGCAGCTACACCGACTCCCTTGCGACCCGGCAACCTTAGGAGCGTGTCATGACCTTCAACGAGGGCATGCAGATCGACACCAGCAACGCGTCGTCGTCCGGCGGCGGCGGGATGGGGATGGCCGTCGGGGGCGGCGGGCTCGGGCTGATCATCCTGCTCGGGGCGCTGTTCCTGGGCGTCGACCCCGGTCGGGTGATGAACCAGCCACAGACCAACACCGGCGGCTACTCCGCCCCCGGCTTCGACCTGAGCCAGTGCAAGACCGGCGCCGACGCCAACAAGTACGTGCAGTGCCGCGTGGTCGCCACCGGCAACTCCGTGGACGCGGTGTGGCATCAGCTGATGCCGGGATACACGCGACCCCACGTGCGCCTGTTCAGCGACCAGGTGAGCACCGGCTGCGGACCGGCCACCACCGACGTCGGGCCGTTCTACTGCCCGGTGGACCAGACGGCCTACTTCGACACCAGCTTCTTTCAGGACGTGCTGGTCAAGCAGCTCCATTCCAGCAACGGCGCTTTCGCACAGGAATACGTCGTCGCCCACGAATACGGTCATCACGTGCAACAGCTACAGGGCACTTTGGGCCGATCCCAGCAGGGAGCCAAGGGCGCCGGCGGCAACGGCGTACGCACCGAGCTGCAGGCCGACTGCTACGCCGGCATCTGGGCGCACTACGCCGCCACGGTCAACCAGAAGGACGGCACGCCGTTCCTGAATCCGTTGACCGACGACGACATTCGCGACGCGCTGTCGGCCGCCGCGTCGGTCGGCGACGACCGCATCCAGAAACAGGCGACCGGGCATGTCAACCGGGAAAGCTGGACGCACGGCTCGGCCGAGCAGCGGCAGCATTGGTTCACCGTCGGCTATCAGACCGGTGATCCAAAGCAGTGCGACACCTTCTCGGCACCCGACTTGGGTTAGCCCTACGACGATGCAGCCCGCGCAGCGGGGTGAGCGGGAGTAGGGCAATCGGGTTAGGCCCCAAGCAGTTTCCGTAGCTCGGCGCGGCCCTCCTCGTCGAGCGGGAGCAGCGGCGCGCGCGGGTCCCCGACCGGGAAATCGAGCAGTTCCAGACCGGCCTTCACCGTGGTGGCCAGCCCACCCGCGACGATGAACTGCAGCAGCGGCTTGAGATCGTCGTAGAGCTTCTGCGCCGTGTCGAGGTCGTTCGCACGGACCGCCTCGTACAGGTCGATGCACGGCTGTGGCCGCAAACACGGTGCGGCCGTGCACCATCCGGAGGCCCCGGCCTTCAGCGCGTCGAGCACCAGCGGGTTGCTGCCGTTGTAGAAGGGCAGCCGGTTACCGGACAGTTCGGCGATGCGCTGCATCCGGGTCAGGTCGCCGGTGGACTCCTTGACCATGGTGACGTTGTCGATCGATTCGAACATGCGTACCAGCAGCTCGGGCGGCATGTCGACGCCGCTGGTTGCCGGGTTGTTGTAGGCCATGATCGGGATCGAGATGGCATCGCTGATGCTCCGATAGTGCTGGAAGATCTCCCGCTCGGTCAGCTTCCAGTAGGACACCGGCAGGATCATCACCGCATCGGCCCCGGCCTGCTGCGCATACGTGGCGCGCCGAATGGTCTTGGCGGTAGTCACATCCGAGACGCCCACGACCACCGGCACCCGGCCCGCGACGGTGGCGATGGTGGTGTCGACGACGGTGTCGAATTCGGGTTCGTCGAGGTAGGCCAGTTCGCCGGTGCTGCCCAGTGGCGCGATCGCGTGAACATCAGCGGACACCAGCCGGTCGACCAGCGCCGCAAGGCGTTTCGTATCGATGCCGTCCCCGGTGAACGGGGTCACCGGGTACGCGATGATGCCGTGGATCTTGGGCTCAGACGGTTGCGCCACAGGTGGACTCCTCGAATTCGGTTGGCGGATAACGGATTAGCTGGTCAACACATCCGGATGCCGGGCCAGGGCCCGGCGCGCGTAGTAGGCGAAGTTGGCGCGGCTGCGCTGCGGTGACAGCGTCCAGTCGTGGGCCTCGCGCGCCAGTTCTTCGGGTAGCTCCTTGACGGCGCCGGCAGCCATCGCGGCCAGCTGCAGTTTGGCGGCGCGCTCGATGAGAATTCCCAACGAGCACGCCTCCTCGATGCTGGCGCCGGCGATGACGTGGCCATGGTGGGCCAGCAGGACCGCCTTCTTGTCACCGAGGGCGGCGGAGATGATCTCGCCCTCTTCGTTGCCGACCGGCACGCCGGGCCACTTTTCCAGAAACGCGCAGTCTCCGTAGAGGGGCGTGGTGTCCATGTGCGACACGATCAACGGGACCTCCAGCATCGACAGCGCCGCCACGTGGAAGGCGTGCGTGTGCACGATGCATTGCACATCGGGGCGCGCACGATAGATCCAACTGTGAAAACGGTTGGCGGGGTTGGCCATTCCATCGCCATCAAGGACATTGAGGTCCTCGTCGACCAGGAGCAGGTTGGCATCGGTGATCTCGTCGAACCCCAGACCGAGGCGCTGGGTGTAGTAGGTGCCGTCGGCCTCGGCGCGGGCGGTGATCTGCCCGGCCAGCCCGGAGTCATGCCCGGCGTCGAACAGGGCGCGGCACGTCAGGGCGAGCTTTTGGCGGGTGGTCAGCGACGAATCGGCGACGTCTTGGGATTGAAAGGCCGTCAACTGCTCGGCGGCCCGGCGCATCAAGTCGGATTTCGAATCGGTGAACGTGCTGGCCATAACGAAGCTCCCTCGGCGCGAACGTGTGACACAATGGTATCACTATAGGAAACTTTGTGTCATGAGAGGGGCGGCGCGTGACGGCACTGCTGCGTGCGGTCCGCAAGCAACGCGGCCTCACCCTGGAGGCCCTGGCCCAGCAGACCGGCCTGACCAAGAGCTACCTGTCCAAGATCGAACGCCGACGCAGCACGCCGTCGATCGCGGTCGCCCTCAAGGTCGCCAAGGCCTTGGACGTCGACGTCGGCCGCCTGTTCTCCGACGAGGCGGCGCACGAGAAAATCACCGTCGAACGTGCCGCCACCGCCGAGCGCGAGCGCTACCGGGTGCTGGCCTCGTCGCTACTGGGAAAGTCGATGTCGCCGTTCGTGGTTCGCCCGACGGAGAAGCTGGCCGACGACCCCCATCCCGAGCACGCGGGCCAGGAATTCATGTTCGTGCACACCGGGACCGTCGAACTCGACTACGGGGATCAGACGTTCACGCTCGGGCCCGGCGACAGCGCCTATTTCGACGCCTCGATCAGCCACACGGTGCGGACCGTCGGCGCCGAGCCCGCCGAGGTCGTCGTCGTGGCTACCAGGGACGCGTCGAGCAGGTGACGCCGGTGGTAGCGCTCTGGGTCACCACGACCTGGCCGTCCACCGCGATCTGGCACTGAATCTGCGGCGTGTTCGACGAGTCGCAGTCCGGCCAGTGGCATCCGCCGCTGGCGTTGACGAACGCCCACTGGTTGGGGTCCGCCAGCGTCGCGTTGTAGACGAGCGGCTGGTTGGCGGCGAACGCCGTCGGCACGGTGGTCAGGAACTGTGACGAGTTCGAGTTGAAGGCCGCCTGGCTGGGCGGATCGCTGTTCATGTACCTGACGTTGCCGGTCAGGTTGCCGGTAGCGGTGATCGTGTACGTCACCTGGTGGCCGGTGGGATCCGCGTGGGAGATCGCGGGCGTCGCAGTCATCGCGGCGGCCGCGGCAAACGTCGCCGCCGCGATCCCCGTGGTCACAATTCGCACGTTCGTCATATCTCAAACGCTACCGAATCCGTTACCGCCGTACCCGGGAAACGGCTTCTACCACGCGGGGCGTTCACCTTCAGGTTGCCCGGCTGCGGTATGAAGCAGGAGTGAGCAACGATTCGGAACCGGCCGGCATCAGCCGCCGGCGGTTACTCACATCGACTGCGGCCTCCGCGGTTCTCGGCGGCGTCGGGGTCGGCGGCGCCGCGCTGCTGTGGTCACAGTCGGCAAGCTCCCGCGGGCCCGCGGCCTGGCTCCAGCCCGACCGCCACGGCGCGTCGCCGGTCGGCGGCCTGCACCTGCAATTCGGCAAGGACGCCGCCACCGAGGTGGTGGTGTCCTGGCACACCACCGACGCCGTCCGCAACCCACGCGTCATGCTCGGCACGCCGACATCGGGGTTCGGCCGCACCGTGGCCGCCGAGACCCGCACCTATAGGGACGCCAAGTCCAACACCGAAGTTCGCGTCAACCACGCCCGGCTGACCAACCTGACCCCGGACGCCGACTATGTGTACGCCGCAGTGCACGACGGCGCCGAGCCGGAACAGGGAACCGTGCGAACGGCGCCGAAGGGGCGAAAACCCTTGCGTTTCACCAGCTTCGGCGATCAGTCCACCCCGGCGCTGGCCAGGATGCCCGACGGCCGCTATGCCACCGACAACATCGGCTCGCCGGCGGCCGCCGACACCACCATGGCCATCGAGCGCCTCGGCCCGCTGTTCAACCTGGTCAACGGCGACCTGTGCTATGCCAACCTGGCCCAGAACCGGATCCGCACCTGGTCGAACTGGTTCGACAACAACACCCGCTCGGCGCGCCACCGGCCCTGGATGCCGGCGGCCGGCAACCACGAGAACGAACTGGGAAACGGGCCGATCGGCTACGGCGCCTACCAGACCTACTTCGCGGTGCCCGATTCCGCGTCCAGCCCCGAGACCCGCGGCCTGTGGTATTCGTTCACCGCCGGTTCGGTGCGGGTGATCAGCCTCGCCAACGACGATGTGGCCTACCAGGACGGCGGCAACTCCTACGTGCACGGCTACTCCGGCGGAGAGCAAAAACGCTGGCTGACAAGCGAACTCGCCGCGGCCCGGCAGGAACCGGATATCGACTGGGTGGTCGTGTGCATGCACCAGACGGCGATCTCCACCGCCGACAAGACCAACGGCGCCGACCTGGGCATCCGGGAGGAATGGCTGCCGCTGTTCGACCGGTATCAGGTCGATCTGGTGGTGTGCGGCCACGAACACCACTACGAGCGCTCGCACCCGCTGCGGGGCGCGCTCGGGAGCGACACCCGAACGCCGATTCCCGTCGACACCCGAGGCGATCTCATCGACACGACCCGGGGAACGGTGCACCTGGTCATCGGCGGCGGTGGCACCTCGGCGCCGAGCAACGCGATGTTCTTTGCCGAACCCCGGTGCCGGGTGGTCACCGGGGTGGGGGCGTTCGACCCCGGGCTCCGGCGCAAGGCGCCGATCTACGTCCTCGAGGACGCACCGTGGTCGGCGTTCCGCGACCGCGACAACCCCTACGGTTTCGTGGCTTTCGACGTCGATCCGGGCCGGCCCGGCGGCAATACCTCGATCAAGGCGACGCATTACGCGGTGCGGGGCCCGCTGGGCGACATGGTCGTGATCGACGAATTCACGCTGACCAAGCCGCGCGGTGACAAGCCGCGCTAACTCAAAACAACGTCTGCTGAACGGGTTGCGGCGCCGCGGCCGACACCGCCTGGGAGAACGGGCGGTGATCGCCGGCCAGCCGGTACTTGGCAATCAGCGGGGCGGCCCGCTGTCGCAACATGTCGCGATAACCCTGCGGCAGGTAGGCGCCCCGCCGGTACAGCTCGCGGTAGCGGCCGACCAGTTCGGGATGTGAACGCGCCAGCCACGACATGAACCAGCCGCGGGTCGAGCTGCGCAGGTGCAGGCCGAACACCGTCGCACTGCCGGCGCCGGCCGCCGCGATCTGGCCGAGCAGCCCGTCGAGATGCTCGACGGAATCGGTGAGATACGGCAGCACCGGCGCGACCATCACGTGGCAGTCCAGCCCGGCGGCGCGGATCGCGGCGATCAGGCCGAGTCGCGCCTGTGGCGTGGGTGTGCCGGGCTCGACGTCGCGGTGCAGCGCGGCGTCCCCGACCGCCAGCGACACGGCGACCGACACCGGGACGTGCGCCGCGGCGTCGGCGATCAGCGGCAGGTCGCGGCGCAGCAGTGTGCCCTTGGTCAGGATCGAGAGCGGGGTACCCGATTCGGCCAGGGCGCCGAGGATGCCGGGCATCAAGGCGTAGCGGCCCTCGGCCCGCTGATAGGGATCGGTGTTGGTGCCCAGGGCGACGGTCTCGCGCTGCCACGACGGCCGGCGCAGCTCGCGGCGCAGCACCTCGACGACGTTGGTCTTGACGACGACCTGGGTGTCAAAGTCGTTGCCGCAGTCCAACTCCAGGTATTCGTGGGTGGGCCGGGCGAAGCAGTACCGGCAGGCGTGCGAGCAGCCGCGGTAGCCGTTGACCGTAAAGCGAAACGGTAGGGCCGCCGCGTTGGGCACCTTGTTCAGCGCCGACTTGCACAGCACCTCGTGAAAGGTGATTCCCTCGAACTGCGGAGACCGCACGCTGCGGACGAAGCCGATACGTTGCAGCCCCGGCAGGGCCCCGTCCTCCACCGGCTGCCCGTTGACCGCGACGGCCTGATTTGCCCACCGCATCCCGTTATTCGAACATCCGTTCGAGGCGGAGTCAAGTGCCGCGCCGCCGCGGGGGGCTTGGCGCGTCCTCCGCACCCGTCGTGCGCCCGCGACGCCAGGCTTGTGCGCCGTAGCAAACCAGTTTATTTTCGGTTAACCGATGCGAAGGCGGGTGTGCAGGCATGCGTTTGATCCATGTTGCGGCGGCTGTTGGCATTTCCGTCGTTGTGTTGATGGGGGCGTCGCCGGCTCGCGCGGAGACAGGCGTCGTTGGTTACGCACAGTGCGTCGGAGGTGACACGAAGCCCCCGCCGCCGGGGGTGAGCGCAGACGTGTGGTTCCCCAGCGTCCATGTGATTGACCACGACATCATTTCGGGTGTGCCGGCCGCCGAAGTGGTTCAGAGGTTGGTGAACATGGGAGTCAAGCCCGAGGACGCCACTCGACGCGTGCAGTGCTATCTGGTCAACTCCCCGCATTAGCCCCGATACCTCGGCTGGATCCGAGGCTAAGCTTCGGATCATCGCCCCTCCGTTAGCCACGAGGACCTATGACCGAACGTATCGAGACTTCCCGCACCATCGCCGCACCGGCTCCGGACATCTTCGCCGTGCTGTGCGACCCGCAGGGCCACGTGGCGATCGACTCGTCCGGGATGCTCCAAGATGCCGACGGCAATCCGGTGCGCGGCGTGGGCGACAGCTTCGTCGTGCACATGGACCGCGAGTCGTTGAATGACTTTCCGCAACTGGGCAAATACGACGTCACCGTCGACATCAGGCAGTTCGAACAGGACCGCCTGATCGCGTGGACGGTGCTCGGCCAGATCCAGCCGCCGATCGGCCATGTGTACGGCTATGCGCTCGCGCCGACCGAAGACGGATCGGCCACCGTGGTCACCTCGTTCTACGACTGGTCGGACATCGATCCCAAGTGGCGGGACGCCGGGATTTTTCCGATCCTGTCGGAGGGCGCACTGCGCGCGACGCTGGGAATTCTCGACCGCACCGTCCGCCGCGGCTATCCGCGCGGAATTGTCCTGTAAGTGCCACGGCGAGAAAGGATTCGACATGTTGCATTCGGTGGTTCTGGCGAGTGCGGACCCCGTCGCCGCCGGCTTCATTCTCCGTGGCATCAAAGGGATTTTCGTCGCGATCGGCAGCATCATCGCCGCAATAGTTTGCGGCGTCATCGCCATGATGAAGGGCCGCAATCCCCTGGGATGGGGAATCCTTGGGCTGTTCTTCTCGATCCTCACGTTGATCGTGGTGATCATCATTCCCAGCAAGAAATGACCCGGGCCGCGCCGTCTGACGCCGGCGCGTTAGAACGGCGGCGGTTCCCCATCCCCCACGGCGTGGGTTGACTCGGAATACCAAACGTACGAAGGCTTTTCGACCTGGCGCGCCATTCGGTTGTGTTTGCGTTCTGTGGCGATGCGGGTGGCGCGGTCGTGGGCGCGGGTGCGGCGGCGTTGGGGCATCATCGCGGTGCGATCCCCACACCGCTCAGCGGCCGCGGGCGCAACAACCTCGCGGGTGGGTGCGCACAGGCTGGGGAACAGCAGGGCGCTGCCCGGGAAGGTGACGTAGGTGCGCGCGGCCGGTGAGGTCCAGATCAGCGTGCCATCGGGTAGCTGCTGGTCGCGCCAGCCCCAAAACGTTTTCACCAAATGATGCGTGCGGCATAAGCATTTGAGGTTCGAGGCCTGGGTGGGCCCGCCGGGGGCGTGTCTCATTGACTGTGTAAGTGGTTGGGCCTGAATGGTGGTCAGGCATGCTGGCCACCGGACAGGAGTGAATCGCTTTGTCTCGATCGGATCCATCGCGCGATGAGGCTGCCAAGCAGTTGGCGCAGGTGCTGCCCCCGGCGGCACTTGATGCCTTGCTTGCCGACGCCGAGGCCTCCGGCATGCCTATCGACGGCCCTGATGGGCTGTTGTCCCAGATCACCAAGAGTGTTCTCGAACGCGCCCTCGATGTCGAGATCGCCGATCACCTTGGCTATGAGCACGGCGATCCGGCCGGCAATGGCTCGGGCAATTCGCGCAATGGCCACGGACGCAAGACCGTGCTGACCACCGCCGGCCCGGTGGATCTGGAAGTGCCTCGCGACCGCAATGGCACCTTCGATCCGGTCATTGTGCCTAAGCGCAAACGCCGGCTCGGCCAGGTCGAGGACATGATCTTGTCGCTCTACGCGCGCGGCATGAGCACCCGTGACATCACCGAGCACCTGGCCGAGGTCTATGGCGCCAGTGTCTCAGCGGCCACGGTCTCGCGGGTCACCGAGGTGGTGGCCGACGAGATCGCCGCCTGGCAGTCCCGGCCGGTCGATCCGGTCTATCCGATCCTCTACATCGACGCGATCCGGCTCAAGATCCGCGATGGCGGCGTGGTGGCCAACAAGGCCGCCCACGTGGTGATCGGGGTCGATGTCGAGGGCATCAAGCAGGTCTTGGGGGTGTGGATTCAGCAGACCGAAGGGGCGAAGTTCTGGCACGGCGTGCTCACCGAGCTGCGCAATCGGGGGTGCCGGGATGCGTTGTTCGTCTGCTGTGACGGGCTGACCGGGCTGCCGGAATCGATCGCCGCCGTCTGGCCCCAGGCGGTCATCCAAACCTGTGTCGTGCACTTGTTGCGGGCCAGCATGCGCTACGCCTCCTATACCGACCGCAAGAAGATGGCCGCCGCGCTGCGCCCGATCTACACCGCAGCCACCGAACAGGCCGCTGCGGTCGCCCTGGAGCAGTTTCGGTCTGAATGGAAGACCAAATCCCCGGGGGCGGTCGCGGTCTGGGACCGGGCCTGGGCGGAGTTCGTGCCGTTTTTGGCCTTCCCCGTCGAGATCCGCAAGATCATCTACACCACCAACGCCATCGAATCGCTGAACTACCAGCTGCGCAAAGTCACCAAGGCCCGCGGCTCATTCCCGTCTGACGCCGCGGCGATGAAACTGCTGTATCTGGCCATCCGCAACATCAACCAGAAACGAGGATCAGCCCAAGGACAAGGAACCTACCGCTGGACCGAAGCGCTCAATGCTTTCGCGATCCAATTCCCCGACCGACTCCCACTATGACAACCCACTAAACACCAACGGCCACAACTACTTACACAGTTATCTTGACAAGCCCCCCGCCGGCGGCATACGGGATCGTATGGTCCACATCGCAGTCGGTGGCCGGTCGATCACACCCGGGCCAGCGACACGTCAGATCCCGACACCGCACGAAATCAGCCAGCGCCCTCGACGGCACATACCGGTGCTCGGCGGGGGCATCACCGGGGTGGATCAGCGCCACCAGGCGCGCCGAGGCCGCCAACTCGGCGATGAGTTCGGGTGGGATCAACCCCTCAGCGCCAAACTCGTAGCCGTGGGTCGAACCGGCGCCATCGAGGCCGGTCTGGCCGGCGATCACATGGATCACCACCGGCCCCGCCGCCCGGCCCCCGGCCGCACAATCGGCGCGCCCGCACCGGCAGCCGAGGCGGTCGGCGCCGGCGGCCAACGCGCCCAGCGCATCGGCGCGGCGCTGCTCGCGGGTGCGCGGGTCGTGCGCACACACCGTGGCCGCCAACGCATCCAAGCGGCGGTCCAGCGCGTGGGCATCCGGGCTGGCCAGCGTGCCCTCCAAATGGGCCAGGCCCTCGCCCATGTCGGCGAACCACACCTCCCGACCGGCGATGCGCTCGGTGCGACGGCGCACCGCATCGGCGTCGGCTTTGGCGACCACCTTGTCGACCTGGGCGGCCAGCCGGGTCTGACTCAACGACGGCCACCGGCCCACCGAGGCCGCCAACTGCGCATCCACCGCCGCCAACACCTGCAGGTCATCGATCAAATCCGTGCGGAACACGATCGTCTGAAACACCCGCAAGTCGATATCCCCGGCGCCAAACACCGCCCCCACCTCGGGTAGCCGCTCCCGCAAAGCCCGGGCATAACGCACCCGACTCGCGGCCAACCCCGGGCCGATCCGCAACTCGGCGGCCACCTCCGCAGCCACCGCCGCCTCGGTATCGACCGCCCACGCCTCGGTCTCCGCACACCGGGACAACCGATAGGCAAACAACTCCCCGATCGCCACCAACTGCGCCGCCGCCGCCCGATTCTCCACCCGCCCCACCACACCGATGCAGTCCAGCAGCGCCGCCGACTCCGGCGTCGCCGACGGATGACAGCGCTCGATGAGCTCATCAAGGGCCGCGATCCCCGCAAGCCGCCCCGCTTCATCGAACATACGTTCGACAATGCCACAAGGCACCGACAACCTGCCTACCTGGCCCGAAACGGACTACCGGTCGAGCCGGGCGAGCACGTCGGCGACGACGGACTCCAGACCGATGGCCGATTGCTCCCCGGTCCCGAGGTTCTTCACGCCGACGGTGCCGGCCTCGATATCGCGGTCGCCCAGCACCAGGGCGATCCGGGCGCCCGAGCGGTCGGCCGCGCGCATCGCGCCCTTGAGCCCGCGGTCGCCGTAGGCCAGATCGACGCGCACCCCGGCGGCCCGCAGTTGACCGGCCAGCACCGCCAGCCGCAGCTTGGCCTGCTCGCTCAGCGGCACCCCGAAGACATCGCAGCGGGTGGTCTCCCCCACGCTCTTGCCCTCGGCACGCAGCGCCAGCAGGGTCCGGTCCACGCCGAGCCCAAATCCGATGCCGGACAGGTCTTGTCCGCCGAGCTCGCGCATCAGGCCGTCGTAGCGGCCGCCGCCGCCGATGCCGGATTGCGCGCCCAGGCGAGAGTGCACGAACTCGAAGGTGGTCTTGGTGTAGTAGTCCAGCCCGCGCACCATGCGCGGGTTGATGACGTACGGGACCCCGAGCGCATCCAGGTGTGCCAGCACGGTGTCGAAGTGCTGCTTGGCCGCATCGGACAGGTGGTCGAGCAGCACCGGGGCGTCGGCCGTCATGGCTTTGACCTGCGGGCGTTTGTCGTCGAGGACCCGCAACGGGTTGATCTCGGCGCGTCGGCGCGTCTCTTCGTCGAGATCAAGCCCAAACAGAAACTCCTGCAACAATTCCCGATATTGCGGTCGGCAGCTGTCATCCCCCAGCGAGGTGATCTCCAGGCGGAACCCGTCGAGCCCCAGGGAGCGGAATCCGGCGTCGGCGACGGCGATGACCTCGGCGTCCAGCGCCGGGTCGTCGACGCCGATCGCCTCCACGCCGACCTGCTGCAGCTGCCGATAGCGGCCGGCCTGCGGGCGTTCGTAGCGGAAAAACGGTCCCGCGTAACAGAGTTTGACGGGCAGCGCGCCGCGGTCCAGCCCGTGCTCGATCACGGCGCGCACCACGCCGGCGGTCCCCTCGGGCCGCAGCGTCACCGAACGGTCGCCGCGGTCGGCGAACGTGTACATCTCCTTGGACACCACATCGGTGGATTCGCCGACTCCGCGCGCGAACAGGGCGGTGTCCTCGAAGATGGGTAACTCGATGTCGCCGTACCCGGCGCGGCGGGCGGCGCCCAACAGGCCGTCGCGCACGGCGACGAACTGCGCCGAGTCGGGCGGGATGTAGTCGGGCACGCCCTTGGGCGCAGCAAACTCCGGCACGGGCTAGAGGCCTTCGAGGAAGGGGTTGAGGCGCCGCTCGGCGCCGATGGTGGTGGAGTTGCCGTGACCCGGCAACACCACGGTCGCGTCGTCGAGGACCAGGAGCTTATCGACGATCGAGGTCAGCAAGTCGCGCCCGCTGCCGCCGAACAGGTCGGTGCGCCCCACCGATCGCTCGAACAGCGTGTCACCGGTGAAAACGAGGTCCTTGTCCCCGGTCACCCGGAACACCACCGATCCGCGCGTGTGTCCCGGGGTGTGGTCGACGTTGACCGTAACGCTGCCCAGGTCGAGCTTGTCGCCGTCACGGTCCAGCTCGACGACCTGCTTGGGCTCCCGCCAGAAGGCACCCGCCGCCAGCTGCGCCAGGCGCGGGCCCAGGCCGTAGATCGGGTCTTTGAGCATGAACCTGTCCTCGGGATGGATGTAGGTGGGGCAACCGTAGGTGTCGGAGACCTTCTGCGCGGACCACATGTGGTCGATGTGCCCGTGGGTCAGCAGCACCGCGGCCGGCGTCAGCCGGTTCTTGTCCAGGATGCGCCGCAGCGGGGCCATCACCCGCTGCCCCGGATCCACGATGACGGCGTCCGTTCCCGGCCGCTCGGCCAGCACGTAGCAGTTGCACTGCAACATGCCGGCGGGAAATCCGGTGATCAACACGGCTCCCATTTTCCCATGGGGCCCACTTGACACGAGTCGCGGCGCCCACATTAGCCTGAGCTGGCCACCTCACGGGTTTATGGGGCTCCGACTTCACACGCATGGAGGCATAGCGGCCGTGCCGACCAATGAACAACGACGTGCCAACGCCAAGCGAAAGCTCGAACGCCAGCTGGAGCGGCGCGCGAAGCAAGCCAAGACGCGCCGGATCGTGCTGATCGCGGCCGGCTCGATCGTGGCCGTGGCCGTGGTCGTGGCGGTGGTGCTGACGATCGTCAACACCAAGCACGAACACAAGAGCAACACCGCGTCGACGACGACCACCAGCGCCAGCTCGCCGGAATCCACGACCCCCGCCGGCCCGACGCCGTCGGCGCCGCCGTTACCCGCGTTCAAGGCGTCGGCCGAGGTGGGCGCCAACTGTCAGTACCCGGCTACGCCGGAACCGGCGGCCAAGCAGGTCAACCCGCCGCGGACCGGCAAAGTGCCGACGGATCCGGCGCAGGTGAGCGTCAGCATGGTGACCAACCAGGGCCACATCGGTTTGATGCTCGCCAACAACGAATCACCCTGCACGGTCAACAGTT
This sequence comes from Mycobacterium sp. NTMscope_MAC_269, assembly GCF_976985695.1. Classification (NCBI taxonomy): domain Bacteria; kingdom Bacillati; phylum Actinomycetota; class Actinomycetes; order Mycobacteriales; family Mycobacteriaceae; genus Mycobacterium; species Mycobacterium sp. NTMscope_MAC_269. Next base: position 956,349 of record NZ_OZ335668.1, on the reverse strand, counting down.
TCGCGAGCCTGGTCGGCCAAAAATACTTCGACAACACCAAATGCCACCGGCTGACCACGTCGCCGGGGCTGGGCGTCTTGCAGTGCGGCGACCCCAAGGGCCAGGGCACGGGCGGCCCGGGCTATCAATTCGCCAACGAATACCCGACCGACCAGTACCCGCCGAACGATCCCAAGGCGCAGGAGCCCGTGCTTTACCCGCGCGGCACCCTGGCCATGGCCAACGCCGGCCCCGGCACCAACGGCAGCCAATTCTTCATGGTCTACAAGGACTCCCAGCTGCCGCCGCAATACACCGTGTTCGGCACCATCCAGTCCGACGGGCTGGCCACCCTGGACAAGATCGCCAAAGCCGGCGTCGCCGGCGGCGGCGAGGACGGGGCACCCGCCACCGAGGTCACCATCACCTCGGTGCTGCTCGACTGATCTGATCCGTAGCGGCGCGAAACTCCCTCTGATCGGCGGAATTCAAGCCCGTCGCGCACCACCGACGGCTTATGGTCGTCAGGTGAACATCGACCCGGACACGTTCGGTCATTACCGAATACTGGACTTGTTGGGACGCGGCGGCATGGGGCGCGTGTACCGCGCCTACGACGCGACCACGGATCGGGTCGTGGCGCTCAAAGTGCTCCCCCCGCACCTGGCCGAGGATCAGGACTTCCAGCACCGTTTCCGCCGCGAGGCTCGCATAGCGGCGGGTCTCAACGATCCCCATGTGGTGCCGATCCATGGCTACGGCGAGATCGACGGCCGGCTCTATGTCGACATGCGGCTGATCGAGGGCCGCGACCTGGTCGACTACATCACCGAAAACGGCGGCCGCCTTAGCCCGGAGCGGACTGTCGCGGTGGTCGAACAGGTTGCGGCGGCGCTGGATAGCGCGCGACAGGCCGGGTTGATCCACCGCGACATCAAGCCCAAGAACATTTTGGTCACCACCGCACGCGATTTCGTCTATCTGATCGACTTCGGTCTCGCCCGCGCGGAGGCCGACACCCAGCTCACGCAAACCGGCGCCACGATGGGCACGGTCGCCTACATGGCGCCCGAGCGCTTCAGAGGCACGACGGATCATCGCGCCGACGTCTATTCGTTGGCTTGCGTCCTGCACGAGTGCCTGACCGGCAATCGGCCCTTTGCGGGCGACAGCCTCGAAGAACAACTCAACGCGCACCTGAACGCTCCGCCGCCGCGACCGTCGGCAACCGCACCGGGCGTGCCTTCGGCCTTCGATGCGATCGTCGCCCGCGGCATGGCCAAGGATCCCGAGCAGCGCTACCAAACGGCGATGGAGCTCGCCGCGGCCACCAGAGCCGTATTGACCGGTCCCCCAAGCGGATCCATCGCGACGCCGCCGCCCTATCATCAGCCGACGCATTCACGACGTCTGCTCATCGGCATCGTCGGTGCGTCGGCCCTGGCCCTGGGCGCGGTGATCGCGTTGGTCATCGCATTGGTGGCCCAGAGTCACGGCTCGAATGGCGGCCAGGCGTCCAGCGCCCCGACGAGAGCCCGGGCTCCCGTCAGGACCGGATCGAATCCCGGTGCGAGCGGCCAGGCCTCGGCGACGGTGCCGCCGCTGCCGGCTTTCGCACCACCGGCCGACCTGGGCGCCAACTGCCAGTACCGGCCGGTGCCGGATCCGGTTTCGCGGCCCGTCAACCCGCCGCCGTCGGGCCGGGTGTCCACCACCCCCGCGCAGATCGGCGCCGTCATCTCCACCAACTTCGGCGACATCTCAATGCAGCTCGCCAACTCCGAGTCCCCGTGCACGGTCAACAGTTTCGTCAGCCTGACCAAGCAACAGTTCTTCGACAACACGCAGTGCGCCCGGCTGATCAGCTCGCCGGACGGCGGGTCGCTGTTGTGCGGCGGCCCCGACGTAGACGGTTCCGGTGGCCCCGGTTACGAATTCGCCGACGAGTACCCGGCGAACCAGTACCCGCCCGACGATCCCGCGCTGAGAGCGACCGTGGTGTACCCGCGCGGTACCGTCGTCATGGCCACCGAGGGCCCCAACACCAGCGGCAGCCAATTCGCGTTGATCTTCAAGGACTCCGAGATGGATCCGCAGAGCACGGTATTGGGCACGATCGATCAGGCGGGGCTGGCGACGCTCGACAAGATCGCCCGCGCCGGAATCGCCGGCAACCGCCAGAGCGGCGCTCCCACCAACCCGGTGACGATCAGCTCGGTGCGGCTGAGTTAGCGCGCCCGCTCAGGCGGCGGACGTCACGCGGTAGACGTCGTACACGCCCTCGACGTTGCGCACCACGTTGAGGAGATGGCCGAGGTGCTTGGGGTCACCCATCTCAAAGGTGAACCGACTGATGGCAACTCGATCACCGGACGTCGTCACCGACGCGGACAGGATGTTGACCTTCTCGTCGGCCAGCACGCGCGTGACGTCCGACAGCAGCCGATGCCGGTCGAGCGCCTCGACCTGAATGGCCACCAGGAACACCGACGACGGCGACGGCGCCCAATTCACCTCGATGATCCGCTCGGACTGCTGCTGCAGCGAGGCGGCGTTGGTGCAGTCGGTGCGGTGCACGCTGACGCCCCCACCGCGGGTGACAAACCCCATGATCTGGTCGCCGGGCACCGGCGTGCAGCACTTCGCCAGCTTGGTCAGCACGCCCGGGGCGCCGGGGACCGAGACCCCGACGTCGTCGCTGCTGCGGGGTCGCCGCAGCATGGTCGTCGGCGTGGACCGTTCGGCGAGATCTTCCTCGGCCTGGTCGATTCCGCCGAGTTCGGCCAGCAGCCGCTGCACGACGTGCCGGGCCGACACATGCCCCTCACCGATCGCGGTGTAGAGGGCGGAGACGTCGATGTAGTGCAGCTCGCGGGCCACCGCCGCCAGGGTTTCGCCATTGACCAAGCGCTGCAACGGAAGTCCGCCGCGGCGTACCTCGCGGGCCATGGCATCCTTGCCGGCCTCCAGCGCCTCCTCGCGGCGTTCCTTGGCGAACCACTGCCGGATCTTGGCCTTGGCGCGCGGTGACACCACGAACTGCTGCCAGTCGCGCGACGGCCCGGCATTGGCCGCCTTGGAGGTGAAAACCTCGACCACTTCGCCGTTTTCCAGCTTGCGTTCCAGCGCCACCAGGCGCCCGTTGACCCGGGCGCCGATGCAGCGGTGGCCGACCTCGGTGTGCACGGCGTAGGCGAAGTCGATCGGGGTGGAGCCGGTCGGCAGGGTGATGACGTCGCCCTTGGGGGTGAACACGAAGATCTCTTGGACCGCAAGGTCATACCGCAGCGACTCGAGGAATTCGCCGGGGTCGGCGGCCTCCCGTTGCCAGTCGAGCAGCTGGCGCATCCACGCCATGTCGTCGATCTCGGCGGCGGCGTGCGGGTGCGGAAGGCCGTTGCGGCCCTTGGCCTCCTTGTAGCGCCAGTGCGCGGCGATGCCGTATTCGGCGGTGCGGTGCATGTCGCGGGTGCGGATCTGCACCTCCAGCGGCTTGCCCTCGGGTCCGACGACGGTGGTGTGCAGCGACTGGTAGACGCCGTACCGGGGCTGGGCGATGTAGTCCTTGAACCGGCCGGCCATCGGCTGCCACAGCGAATGCACCACGCCCACAGCGGCATAGCAGTCCCGGATCTCGTCGCACAGGATGCGGATGCCGACCAGGTCGTGGATGTCGTCGAAGTCGCGGCCCTTGACGATCATCTTCTGATAGATCGACCAGTAGTGCTTGGGCCGACCCTCCACCGTCGCCTTGATCTTCGACGCGGTCAGCGTGCTGACGATCTCGGCGCGGACCTTGGCCAGGTAGGTGTCCCGCGACGGCGCGCGCCCGGCGACCAGCCGAACGATCTCCTCGTACTTCTTGGGATGCAGGATGGCGAACGACAGGTCTTCCAATTCCCACTTGACGCTGGCCATACCCAGCCGATGCGCAAGGGGCGCAATGACTTCCAGTGTTTCACGGGCCTTGCGGGCCTGCTTCTCCGGCGGCAGGAACCGCATGGTGCGCATGTTGTGCAGCCGGTCGGCGACCTTGATCACCAGCACGCGTGGGTCGCGCGCCATGGCGGTGATCATCTTGCGGATCGTCTCGCCCTCGGCGGCACTGCCCAGCACCACGCGATCCAGCTTCGTCACGCCGTCGACGAGGTGGCCCACCTCTTCCCCGAATTCCTCGCTCAACGCGTCCAGGGTGTAGCCGGTGTCCTCGACGGTGTCGTGCAACAGGGCGGCCACCAAAGTGGTGGTGTCCATGCCCAATTCGGCCAGGATGGTGGCGACGGCCAGCGGGTGGGTGATGTAGGGGTCACCGGAGTGGCGCAACTGGGTGGCGTGGCGCTGGTCGGCGACCTCGAAGGCGCGCTGCAGCATCGACACGTTCGCCTTCGGGTAGATCTCCCGGTGCACCGCCACCAGCGGTTCGAGGACCGGGTTGAGCGTGCTGCGCTGCGCGGTCATCCGCCGGGCCAGCCGCGCCCGAACCCGCCGCGACGCGCTGCTGGACGTCTTCAGGGATTCGGTCGGCGGCTCCGGCGCCTCCATCGGCTGCGTGATGGCAGGCGACTCGGTGACGTGAGTGGGCGCGTCGAGCGCTTGCGCCGCGCTGTTGTCATCCGCCACGTTTGGTCACCTCCGAATTCGAGGATATCTCCGATGTGAGTGGGCTACTCGTACATCAGGCTGTGGACCGGCACTGGCGCGACCGCGTCCCGGCCGCCCAGCCCGCCCAGTTCGAACAGCACCACCGCGGCGGTCACGTACGCCCCGGCGCGCCCGAGCAGCCGGGCTGACGCCGCCAGGGTGCCGCCGGTGGCCAGCACGTCGTCGATGATCACGATGTTGCGTCCGCGCAGGTCGAGGCCGTCGCCGGGGATCTCCAGGGTCGCGGTGCCGTATTCCAGCTCGTACCGCTCGGCGTGCACCGGCGGTGGCAATTTCCCGGCCTTGCGGATGGCCAGCACGCCCGTGCGCAGCCGGTCGGCGACGGCCGCGGCCACCAGGAATCCCCGGGCCTCGATACCGGCCACCAGATCGGCGCCGGCCGCGAGCTCGGCCACCGCGCCGGTGATCGCCGTCATCGCCGTGGCGTCGGCGAACACCGGGGTGAGGTCCTTGAACTGGATCCCCGGCTTGGGGAAGTCGGCCACCTTGCGCGTCAGCGACGCGATGAGCTCGGCCACGGGCGTCCGCCCACCGACATCCGTCATCGCAACCTCACTGCACCAGCGCCCATCGGTCCATGTTCCAGCCCACGCCCCACCGGGTCGGGTTGTTGCTCACCGCGTACATCTTCTTGGACATCAGCAGCGTGCGCTGCTGGCGGTACAGCGGCAGGGTGGGCATGTCGCCCCACAGTATCGGCGCGGTTTCGGCCAGCAGCCTGACCCGCTCGGCGGCGTCGGCGGACACCGCCAGCGCGCCGATCGCGCTGTCGACCTGGGGATTGGAGTATCCGGACAGGTTGTTGCCGTTGCCGCTGTGCAGGGCGTAGGCGTCCAGCGCCGAGGAGCCCGTCGAGCCGCTGCCGGTCGCGCCGCCCGTGCTGGCCAGCAACGCGTCGATCTTCCCGTCGCGCAGCGCTTGCGGGCCCGATTTGTCCAGGATGACGCCGGAGACGGTGATCCCGGCCGCCGCGCACGATTTGGTGATGACCCCGACGTTGACCGCGAGGCGCGCGTTGGGGCCCTGGTAGCCGATCCGCACCGCCAGCGGCGCACCCCCCAGCGCGTTGCGCGCGGCGACCGGATCCGCCTTGCCGAACGGGCCGGCCTCGGCGGCCCCGTCCGCCGCGGTGACGGCGTCGTCGCCGGCCGGGCTCAGGCGTGAATTGGCGATCGGTGTGCCCGCGTCGTGGGCCAGCGCGTCGCGCGGCGTGCACAGCGCGACGGCCCGGCGGGCCTTGGGCGCCGACAGCGGCCCCTGCGGGGAGAAGATCAGCTGCTCGATGCCGTCGGACGGCGCGTCGGTGCGCTCGTAGTTGTCGGGGGTGGCCAGCGTTCCCGACGAACCCGCGGCGACGTCGACCACGTCGACGGTGCGGTTGTTGACGCGGTCCTGGATGTCGGGCCCCTGCGGCCAGACCGTGATCCGCTTGGTGATGGCCCTGGGCCCCCACCACCGGTCGTTGGCGACGAGCACCACCGCGCCGCCCTCGAGGACGGAGGCGATTTTGTAGGGCCCCGACGACGGAAAGCGCTTCAGGTCGACACCCGGTTTGAGGTCCCAGATGGTGTTCCACAGCTTCGCGATCTGTTGCACCAGCGGCGCGTTGTGGCTGAGCAGCGCCGCGGTCACGTCGACGTTGAGTTGGTCGGCGATGACGTGCGACGGCATCAACGAGGTCGCGCTGAACAGCTGGTTGTAGTCGACGACGCCGCGGTCCGGGACGAACGACACCCGCGCCTTCTTTTGCCCGGGGATGCACTCGACGTTGGCGATGTCGATGTAGCCGCCCTGGGTGGCCGCGTTGAATTCCGGGAAGCGGCCGGACTGGGCCGCCCAGGCCAGCACGATGTCGTCGCAGGTCAACGGCTTGCCGTCGGAGTAGACGGCGTTGTCGGCGATCTGGTAGTCCAGCACCAGCGGCGTGCCGCCGACCACCGAGACGGTGCCGAAGTCGCGGTCGGCGACGATTTGCCCGCCGGGCCCGTGGTAGCTGAACCCGGTGAGCGTGCGGGCGAAGGCCTGCGCTCCGGCCGAGGCGGCGCCGACGACGGTGTTGGTGTTGTAGGTGCTCAGCGGGCCGTCGACCACGTAGTCGAACTCGGAGGCGGCGCTACCCGAGCACGCCGTCACCAAGAAGCCCGCGGCCAGCATCACCGCCAGCCCGGCGCTGATCCACAGCGCGATGCTCCGCCGGCCGGTTAGCGCGCCACGATCGGCCCCAGTTCCCCGGTACCTGGTGGCCATCGCGCCTACCGCCGGCCGACGTTCCGCTTGCCGGTGGGACGGCGCGTCCCGGTCGGCCGCACGGGACGGGCACCCGGGGCCGGCTTGCTCGGCACGGGCTTGGACGGCTCCGACGGCTCTGACGGCTTCGGCGCCGAACCGCCGGCAGCCTCGTCATCGGTGTCGTCGGTGCCCGGGGCGTTCTCGGCGCCCGCGCGCGAACCCCCGGCGCGCCGCCGCATGACGCGGCGGGTGTGGGTGCGCACCAACTCGGTGCGTTCCCGCATGCTGACCAGCAGCGGCGTGGCGAAGAAGATCGAGGAGTAGGTGCCGACGATGATGCCGATCAGCTGCACCAGCGCCAGGTCCTTCAGGGTGCCGACGCCCAGCAGCCACACCGCCACCACCATCAGCGCCAGCACCGGCAGGACACCGATGAGGCTGGTGTTGATGGACCGCATGAACGTCTGGTTGATCGCCAGGTTGGCCTCTTCGGCGAAGGTGCGCTTGGGTTTGTGCTGGAAGCCGTGGGTGTTCTCCTCGACCTTGTCGAACACGATGACGGTGTCGTAGAGGGAGAAACCGAGGATCGTCAGCAGGCCGATGACGGTGGCCGGGGTGACCTCGAAACCCACCAGCGAGTACACCCCGGCCGTGACGGCCAGGTCGAAGAACATCGCCGCGATCGCGGCCAGTGTCATGTACCGCTCGTAGCGGATCGTGATGTACACGCCGACCAGCGCCAAAAACACCACCAGGGCGAACAGCGCCTTCATGGTGATCTGGTCACCCCAGGTCTCCGAGACCGCCGAGTCGCTGATGGCCTGCTTGCTGGGCTTGCCGTCGGGCCCCTTGGGCTGAAACGCGTCGAACAGCGCATTGCGCAACTTGGTCGTCTGGTCGTTGGACAGCGTCTCGGAGCGGATCTGCACGGTCGCCGCGGCGCCGTTGCCGACGACGACCACCGATTCCGCGTCGTTGCCGAGGGTCTTGCGGAACACGTCTTGGACCTGGGAGGTCTGCACCGTGCCCTTGGCCCCGTCGGCGGGCATCGAGACCGTCGTACCGCCGTTGAAGTCGATGCCGAAGCTGAAGCCCCGCAACACGATCGAAAGGAGCGCGACCGCGACAATCGCGCCGCTGATGCCGAACCACAGCCGCCGCCGCCCGACCACCTCAAACGCGCCGGTGCCGGTGTAGAGGCGCGACAGGAAGCTATGGTGCGGCGCCCCGGCGGTGCTGTCGGTCAATTCGACTGTGCCCTCGGAGGTTTCGGTGATCTCGGTCGCGTCTTTGGAGGCCATCACGTCATCCCCGTCCCGTCTTGACCTGCGACGCACCCCGGCGTTCGCGGGCGACCTGCTGGATTGCGCCCAGGCCGTTGTACGCGGGCTTCGCCAACGTCGGTGACTTCGAGGCCAGATAGACCAGCGGCCAGGTCACCAGGAACACCACCACCAGGTCGAGGATCGTGGTGAGCCCCAACGTGAATGCGAAGCCCTTCACCTGGCCGATCGCCAGCGCGTAGAGCACCGCGGCGGCCAGGAAGGTGACCGCGTTGCCCGACACGATCGTCTTGCGCGCCCGCGTCCAGCCTCGCGGCACCGCCGACCGGAACGAACGCCCTTCGCGGATCTCGTCTTTGATGCGTTCGAAGAAGACGACGAATGAGTCTGCGGTGGTACCGATACCGATGATCAGACCCGCGATGCCCGCCAGGTCGAGGGTGTAGTTGATCTGACGGCCCAGGATCACCAGGATCGCGAAAACCATTGCGCCGGAAGCGGCGAGCGACAGCGCCGTGAGCAGTCCCAGCACCCGGTAGTAGAGCAGCGAATACAGCAGCACCAGGACCAGGCCGATCGCGCCGGCGATCAGCCCGGCTCGCAGCGAGGTCAAACCCAGTGTCGCCGAGACGGTTTGGGCCTCCGACGCTTCGAACGACAGCGGCAGCGAACCGTATTTCAGGACGTTGGCCAGCTGCTTGGCGGTCGCCGCGGTGAACGGCGGGTCGCCACCGCTGATCTGGGTGCGGCCGCCGGGGATGGCCTCTTGGATCATCGGGGCGCTGACCACCTGGGAGTCCAGGGTGAACGCGGTCTGGGTGCCGATGTGGGCGGCGGTGAAGTCCGCCCAGGTGTTCGCCGCGGCGGACTTGAACTGGACGTCGACGACGTAGCCGATGCCGCGCTGGTTCTGGCTCGAGGTGGCGTCCTGAATCTGGTCGCCGCTGATGATGGACGGCCCCAGCAGGTAGGCCATCTTGTGGTCGGTCGAGCAGGTGATCAGCGGCTGGGCGGGGTCGTCGTTGCCGGCCAGGATGTCCTCTTTGTCGCAGCGCGTCGCCTGGAACTGCAGCGCCAGGAACTGGATGCCCTGCCGGGTGCTCTGCCGCCACTTCTTCTCATCGGCGATGCGCTCGGCGAGGTCCTTGCGCGGATCCGGCGACGCGGGCGCCTCGGCGGGCGACGCCTCACCGGCCGGTGCGCCGGGCGCCGGAGCCGGCGCGGGCGCGGGGGCGGGCGCTCCCGGGGCGGGTGCGGGGGGCGCGGGGCTGGGCGCCGGCGGCGGGTCCTGCGGGTAGGGCCGGGGCTGGGCGCCCGGCTTGCCGCCCGGCGCGGGCTGTCCGGCCGGCGGCGGAGCCGGCTGGCCGGGCGCGGGCTGGCCGCCGGGCGCGGGTTCTCCGGGCGCCGACTGGCCGGGTGCGGGCTGGCCGCCGGGCGCGGGCTGGGCGGGGGCCGGCTGGCGCGGCGCCGGCTTGGGTTCGGCGCTTTGGGCCGGCATCGAGTTGAGCACCGGACGGATGTACAGCCGGGCCGTCTGGCCCAGGTTGCGGGCCTCGTTGCCGTCGGTGCCGGGGACCGTGATGATCAGGTTGTCGCCGTCGACGACGACCTCCGAACCGGAGACGCCGAGCCCGTTGACCCGGGCGCCGATGATCTGCTGCGCCTGCGCCAGCGCCTCGCGGCTGGGGCGCGAGCCATCCGGGGTGCGCGCGGTCAACGTGACGCGGGTGCCGCCCTGAAGGTCGATCCCGAGCTTGGGGGCGGCGCGCTTGTCGCCGGTGAGGAACACCAGCAGGTAGACGCCGATGAGCAACACCAAGAAGACCGACAGGTAGCGGGCAGGGTGCACCGGCGCCGAAGACGATGCCACGTTCCTTCTATCTCCTCGAGAATCGGTTAGTTACCCCGGACAGAGCCTAGAAAAGCCTACGTGGCCCCGAGGAGGCCGTCGCGCAAGCCGTCCTCCCCCGAAGTATTTGGCGTCAGGAATCCTTGGCGACCGAGCCCTCGTCGGCGGAGTCGTCCCCGCCGACCAGATCCTCGTCGTCGGGCAGGATCCGGTCGCGGATCGCCAGCTTCATCCAGGTGGTCACCACGCCCGGCGAGATCTCCAGGTCGACGGTGTCGTCGGTGATCGCGACGACGGTGGCCTGCAGGCCCGACGTGGTGTGCACCCGGTCGCCCGGGCTCAACGACTCGTGCAGGTCGATGGTGGCCTGCATCGCGCGCTTCTGGCGCCGCGACGCGAAGTACATGAACCCGCCCATGATGAGCAGGAACGGCAGGAACAGGATCAAACTCTCCATGGGCGTGCCCGTCTTTCTTCGTGATTTTCGGAGGTATTTCCGGAGGTTTCGCGGGAAAAGGTGCCGGTCCGACTCGAGCGTCGCGCACCTCGTCACGGTCCAGTGTGCCCGTTCAGTCTGGCAGGCCGCGGCCCGTCGCCGGCCGCCGCGGTGCGACCGGTGCCCGCCGCCGGCAAGCTCGATACGCTTTCAGGCGTGGCGTGACACGCGCGCCGCGGGGAGGAGTACGTGGTGGCCAGCCTCGAGCAGACTCGCCAACTGGTCACCGAGATCCCCGGCCCGGTCTCGCTGGAACTGAGCAAACGCCGGGCGGCGGCGGTGTCGCACGCGGTCAACGTCTCCGTCCCCGTCTTCGTGGCGCGCGCCGGCGGCGGCATCATCGAGGACGTCGACGGCAACCGGTTGATCGACCTCGGTTCCGGCATCGCGGTGACGACCATCGGCAACTCCGCACCCCGGGTGGTCGACGCGGTGCGCGCACAGGTCGCCGAGTTCACCCACACCTGCTTCATGGTGACGCCGTACGAGTCGTATGTCGCCGTGGCCGAAACGCTCAACCGCATCACCCCGGGCTCCGGCGAGAAGCGCTCGGTGCTGTTCAATTCCGGCGCCGAGGCCGTCGAGAATGCCGTCAAGGTCGCGCGCGCCTACACCCGCAAGTCCGCCGTGGTGGCGTTCAACCACGCCTACCACGGCCGCACCAACCTGACGATGGCGCTGACCGCGAAGTCCATGCCCTACAAGGCCGGCTTCGGCCCGTTCGCGCCGGAGGTCTACCGGGCGCCGCTGTCCTACCCGTATCGGGACGGCCTGATCGACAAGGAACTGGCCACCGACGGGGAGAAAGCGGCCGCGCGGGCCATCAGGGTCATCGACAGCCAGATCGGCGCCGACAACCTGGCCGCCCTCCTCATCGAGCCGATCCAGGGCGAAGGCGGGTTCATCGTTCCGGCCGAGGGATTCCTGCCCACCCTGCTGAACTGGTGCCGCAACAACGACGTGGTGTTCATCGCCGACGAGGTGCAAACCGGCTTCGCGCGGTCGGGCGCCATGTTCGCCTGCGAACACGAGGGCCCGGAAGGTCTAGAACCCGACCTGATCTGCACCGCCAAGGCCATCGCCGACGGGCTGCCCCTGTCGGCGGTCACCGGCCGGGCCCAGATCATGGACGCGCCGCACGTCGGCGGGCTGGGCGGCACCTTCGGCGGGAATCCGCTGGCCTGCGCGGCCGCGCTCGCCACCATCGAGACGATCGAGAACGACGGTTTGGTCGAGCGAGCCCAGCATCTGGAACGCCTCATCACCGAACCGCTGCTGCGCCTGCAGGCCGGCGACGACCGGATCGGCGACGTCCGCGGCCGGGGCGCCATGATCGCGATCGAGTTGGTGAAGTCGGGGACCGCCGAGCCGGACAGGGAACTGACCCAGAAGCTGACCGTCGCGGCCCAGGCGGCCGGCGTGATCGTGCTGACCTGCGGCATGTTCGGCAACGTCATCCGGCTGCTGCCGCCGCTGACCATCGGCGACGAGCTGCTGGCCGAGGGCATCGACATCCTGAGCGGGTTGTTGCGCGACCTGTAACGCCCCGCGCCCGTGGGCAATCTCACAATGACGCCACGGGACGTATCATGGTGGAATACCGTTACTTTAGCTAACGTTCTATGTGTCAGCGCCGACGCGCCTATTGACTCGCTATCTTTCATTCGCAAGGGATCTGTTTATGTCGACTGCCATTCATGACGAACAACTCGACCGCCGTATCGAGGAACTCATCGCCAACGACCCCCAATTCGCCGCCGCCCAGCCCAACCCGGCGATCACCGCCGCCACCGAAGCGCCCGGGCTGCGGCTGCCGCAGATCATCCGGACCGTGCTGGACGGCTACGCCGACCGGCCCGCGCTGGCGCAGCGCGCGGTGGAGTTCGTCACCGACGCCACGTCCGGACGGACGACGGCTGAGCTGCTCCCCCGCTTCGAGACCATCACGTATGGCGAACTCGGCGAACGGGTTTCGGCCCTTGGGCGCGCGTGGGCAACTGACTCGGTGCGCCCCGGCGACCGGGTCTGCGTGCTCGGCTTCAACAGCGTTGACTACGCCACCATCGACATCGCGCTGGGCACCATCGGGGCCGTGTCGGTGCCGCTGCAGACCAGCGCGGCGATCTCGTCGCTGCAGCCGATCGTCGCCGAGACCGAGCCCAGCTTGATCGCCTCGAGCGTCAACCAGCTGCCCGACGCCGTGGAGCTGATCCTGGCCGGCGAGCACGTGCCCGGCAAGCTCGTCGTGTTCGACTACCAGCCCGAGGTCGACGACCAGCGTGAGGCCGTGGAAGGCGCCGCCGCGCGGTTGGCCGCCACCGGCGTCGTGGTCGAGAAGCTGGCCGACGTGTTGCAGCGCGGCAAAGCCCTGCCGGCCGTTCCCGAGCGGCAGACCGACGAGGACTCGCTCGCGCTTTTGATCTACACCTCCGGCAGCACCGGCGCGCCCAAGGGCGCCATGTACCCGCAGAGCAACGTCGGCAAGATGTGGCGCCGCGGCAGCAAGAACTGGTTCGGGGAAAGCGCCGCGTCGATCACTCTCAACTTCATGCCGATGAGCCACGTCATGGGACGCGGAATCCTCTACGGCACATTGGGAAACGGCGGCACCGCGTACTTCGCCGCGCGCAGCGACCTGTCCACCCTGCTCGAGGACCTCGAGTTGGTGCGGCCCACCGAGATGAACTTCGTCCCGCGCATCTGGGAGACGCTGTACGGCGAATTCCAGCGCCAGGTCGAACGCCGTCTGACCGACGGTGCCGATCGCGAGGCGGTCGAGGCCGACGTGTTGGAAGAACAGCGTCAGTACCTGCTGGGCGGGCGGTTCATCTTCGCGATGACGGGCTCCGCACCGACCTCCCCGGAGCTGAAGGCGTGGGCCGAGTCGCTGTTGCAGATGCACCTGCTGGACGGCTACGGCTCCACCGAGGCCGGAATGGTGTTGTTCGACGGGGAGATTCAGCGCCCGCCGGTCGTCGACTACAAGCTCGTCGACGTTCCGGATCTGGGCTACTTCTCCACCGATCGCCCTCATCCGCGCGGCGAGCTGTTGCTGCGGACCGAGAACATGTTCCCCGGCTACTACAAGCGTGCCGAGACCACGGCCAACGTTTTCGACGACGACGGGTACTACCGCACCGGTGACGTGTTCGCCGAGATCGCTCCGGACCGGCTGGTGTACGTCGACCGCCGCAACAACGTGCTCAAGCTCGCGCAGGGCGAATTCGTCACCCTGGCCAAGCTGGAGGCGGTGTTCGGCAACAGCCCGCTGATCCGCCAGATCTACGTCTACGGCAACAGCGCCCAGCCCTACCTGCTGGCCGTGGTGGTGCCGACCGAAGAGGCGTTGGCGGACAATGGAATTGATGTGCTCAAGCCGAAGATCGCCGACGCGCTGCAGAAGGTCGCCAAAGAGGCCGGCCTGCAGTCCTACGAGGTGCCGCGCGACTTCATCGTCGAGACCACGCCGTTCACTCTGGAAAACGGTCTGCTGACCGGGATTCGCAAGCTGGCGTGGCCGAAGCTCAAGGCGCACTACGGGGAACGGCTCGAGCAGATCTATGCCGACCTGGCCGCGGGACAGGCCAACGAGTTGGCCGAACTGCGTCGCAGCGGCGCGCACGCGCCGGTGCTGCAGACCGTGAGCCGCGCCGCCGCCGCCATGCTGGGCGCATCGACCGGCGATTTGTCCGGAGACGCCCACTTCACCGATCTGGGTGGAGACTCGTTGTCGGCGTTGACCTTCGGCAACCTGCTGCGCGAGATCTTCGATGTCGACGTGCCGGTGGGCGTGATCGTCAGCCCGGCCAACGACCTGGCGGCCATCGCCGCCTACATCGAGGCCGAGCGGCAGGGCTCCAAGCGGCCGACATTCGCCGCCGTGCACGGACGCGGCGCGACCACGGTGCGCGCCGGTGACCTCACGCTGGACAAGTTCCTCGACGAGGCGACCCTGGCCGCCGCGCCGAGCCTGCCCAAGCCGGCCACCGAGGTGCGCACCGTGCTGTTGACCGGCGCGACCGGCTTTTTGGGCCGCTACCTGGCGCTGGACTGGCTCGAGCGCATGGACATGGTCGACGGCAAGGTCATCGCCCTGGTGCGCGCCCGCTCCGACGAAGAGGCGCGCGCCCGGCTCGACAAGACCTTCGACAGCGGCGACCCCGAACTGCTGGCGCACTACCAGCAGCTGGCCGCCGACCGCCTGGAGGTCATCGCGGGCGACAAGGGTGAGGCCAACCTCGGCCTGGACCAGCAGACCTGGCAGCGACTGGCCGAGGAGGTCGATGTCATCGTCGACCCCGCCGCGCTGGTCAACCACGTGCTGCCCTACAGCGAGCTGTTCGGGCCCAACGCCCTGGGCACCGCGGAGCTGATCCGGATCGCGCTGACGTCCAGGCAGAAGCCGTACACCTACGTGTCGACGATCGGCGTGGGCGATCAGATCCGGCCGGGCGAGTTCGTCGAAGACGCCGACATCCGGCAGATCAGCGCGACCCGCGCGATCAACGACAACTACGCCAACGGCTACGGCAACAGCAAGTGGGCCGGCGAGGTGTTGCTGCGTGAGGCGCACGACCTGTGTGGGCTGCCGGTTTCGGTGTTCCGCTGCGACATGATCCTGGCCGACACCACCTATGCCGGGCAGCTCAACCTGCCGGACATGTTCACCCGGCTGATGCTGAGCCTGGTCGCCACGGGTATCGCGCCCGGGTCGTTCTACGAGCTCGACGCCGACGGCAACCGGCAGCGGGCGCACTACGACGGACTGCCGGTCGAGTTCATCGCCGCGGCGATCTCGACGCTAGGGACACAGATCCTCGACAGCGACACCGGTTTCCAGACGTACCACGTGATGAACCCGTACGACGACGGCATCGGCCTGGACGAGTACATCGACTGGCTGGTCGAGGCCGGGTATTCGATCGAGCGCATCGGCGATTACTCGGAATGGCTGCGGCGTTTTGAGACGTCGCTGCGGGCCCTGCCGGATCGGCAGCGTCAGTACTCGCTGCTGCCGCTGTTGCACAACTACCAGGAGCCGGAGAAGCCGATCAACGGATCGATGGCGCCCACCGACGTGTTCCGCGCGGCGGTGCAGGAAGCGAAAATCGGCCCCGACAAAGACATTCCGCATGTGTCGGCGCCGGTGATCGTCAAGTACATCACCAATCTGGAGCTGCTCGGACTGCTCTGAGGTAAGCCGAACAGCAAGTTGCCCAGCCCTTTTGGGGCTGGGCAACTTGTTTGTAGTGTGCTGACTACTGCTGCGGGTGCGGCCACCGCAGATACGCGGCGTTACCCCCCGATCCCGCACCTGCGCGGTGGCGACGCCATCCCCGCTTTGGTTCGGGGTCAGACGACGCGCGCGGCTTGGTCAGCGCACCCGAGGAGACCTCGGCCGGCTGCTCGTAAACCGAATCCCGATACGGCTCAACGGCCGGAACGCCTGAGGCGGCCGGCGCCGAAGGCTGCACGTCGCGCGCCAGGCGTACGGCGGTGCGGGCCAACACGACGCCGCCCACGAAGATGATCAGCGCGCCCAGGCCCGAGAAGTAGGTGACCTCGAGCACCGCGCGCTTGCGGTCGGTCGCGGCGATCGGGTCGCCGGCGGAGCCGATTCCGAGCAGCGGGGCGACCTCGCCGCCCACGACGAACCAGGCACCGGCCAGCACGGCCAGCCACCCGCCGAGCATCGCGGCGACGCGGTTGCCGGCAACGATCAAAAGGAGGCCGCCCAGTGCGGTGGCCGCTCCCGGCGCGACTTCCAGCCAGCCCCGGGCCGAGCTCCACGCCCAGTTTCGGTCCGGCGTGTACGCGAAGTTGAAGTGTGGACCGACAAACGGTATTAACGCCCCCCAAGCTCCCAGAATGACCAGGAGCAATCCGCTGACCGCGCCTCGCGAGCGCGGCATGCTCAGCCCGCGGGTTCGGCCGTCTTCTGCGTATTTCATGACATCCCCTCGTTGAATACCGGGCCTGTTTCCGGCTCGAGATGGGTACCCGGCGACTTCCACTAGTAACCCACGCGGCAAACGAAAGCCAACCCACGCCCGTGGTTATTGAGGCTGGTGGGACTGGTGTTACTACTGAAGGCCGAGCAACAGCAGCACTATCGCCATCGCCGGGAAGGTGCCCTGGGTCAGCGCGGCCCGCCCCTTGTCGGGTGCGGAGGCCAGCAACACCACCGCGGCCGCGGCCATCGATCCGACGCCGGCGAACACGAGCGCCGCGCCAACGTCCTTGTGCCCCAGAGCAATTACCGCGATGCCGATGCCGGTGACGAGGGCGAGGAACAAGTTGTAAAAGCCTTGGTTGAAGGCGAGCAGCTTGGTCGTTTCGGCTTCCTCGGCGGTGGTGCCGAACGTGGCGCGGGTGCGCGGCGAGGTCCAGGTCAACGATTCCATCACGAAGATGTAGACGTGCAGTAACGCCGCCAGCGCGGCGAACAGCAGCGCGGTCGTGATCATCGCGTCCTCCTCGCCGGTGCGGTTGCTCGGTCTACCTTGGCGCAAAACGGCACCGGCAGCCAAGGGCTGCCGGTGCCGTTTTGCGTTGTCGGCTACGGCCTAGACGCCGGCATGGTGGTGCCGGTGGAACAGGCCGCCGCCCTGACGGCGACGGAACAGGCCCCGCCCGCCGCGCTCCCGGGGCGCCGCGTCCGCGGTCACCGCGTCCGTCCGTGCGGACGTCATGCCGCTGGTCTCGTCATACATGGCCGGTTGGGCCGCCGGCACGGCCTCGCCCGCCACGGGCGCCGGTTGGGTCGCCACCACGTCGCGCGCGTGGCGAACCGCCAGGCGCGCCACCGCGGCCCCGCCCAAGAACACGATCAGGGCGCCGAGACCGGTGAAGTAGGTGACCTCGAGCAGGGCCCGCTTCAAGTCCGCTGAGGCCATCGGCTGACCGACGTCCCCGATGCCCAGCGTCGGGGCGAACGCGCGACCGACGACGAACCAGGCGCCACCCAGGACCGCCAGCCAGCCCCCGAAGACCGCGTTGGCGCGATTGCCGGAGAGGAGCACCAGCAGGCCACCCACCGCCGCGGCGGCCCCGGGAAGCACCTCCAGCCAGCCCTTGGCCGCCGTCCAGGTCCATGCCGGGTCCACGGCGTAAGCCCAATCGATGTTGGGTCCGAAGAACGGAACCAACGCACCCCAAGCACCCAAAAGGATCAGGAGTAACCCGGTTAGCGCGCCACGGGTACGTGGCATGTACAGCGCGCGAGGGCGTTCATAGTCGTGGCGCCTGTTCCTCATCTTCAGTCTCCTTCACGAGGCATTACTGCTGTGAGGTTGGTTACCCACGTCGCCACGATGTAACCCGACGCGGGCCACGCGATTGTTTGCTGCGCGCGCCGGACCTACGGTCGGGATCGCTACTCGAACAGCCCGGGCTGCCCGAGACCGGCGGCCCCGGCCGGTGGCGCCATGCCCAGATGCGTCCACGCCTGGGCGGTGGCCACCCGGCCGCGCGGGGTCCGGGCCACCATGCCGGCGCGGACCAGGAACGGCTCGCACACTTCCTCGACGGTGGTGGCCTCCTCGCCGACCGCCACCGCCAGCGTCGACACCCCGACGGGGCCGCCGCCGAAGCTGCGGGTCAGCGCGGAGAGCACCGCCCGGTCCAGCCGGTCGAGCCCCAGTTCGTCGACGTCGTAGACCGCCAGCGCGGACTTGGCGACGTCGCGGGTGATCACGCCGTCGGCGCGCACCTCGGCGAAGTCCCGCACCCGGCGCAGCAGCCGGTTGGCGATTCGCGGCGTACCGCGCGAGCGCCGGGCGATCTCCTCGGCCGCGTCGGCGCCGAGTTCGATTCCCAGGATCCCGGCGGAGCGCGCCAGCACCCGCTCCAGCTCGGCGGGCTCGT
Organism: Mycobacterium sp. NTMscope_MAC_269; assembly: GCF_976985695.1. NCBI lineage: Bacteria > Bacillati > Actinomycetota > Actinomycetes > Mycobacteriales > Mycobacteriaceae > Mycobacterium > Mycobacterium sp. NTMscope_MAC_269. Next base: position 937,985 of record NZ_OZ335668.1, on the reverse strand, counting down.
AGAAGTCCATGTGCGCGGTGAAGCCGAATCGATCCCGCAGCGGGCCGGTCAGCGCGCCGGACCGGGTGGTGGCCCCGACCAGGGTGAACGGCGCCACCTCCAGCGGGATCGACGTCGCGCCGGGGCCCTTGCCGACGACCACGTCCACCCGGAAGTCCTCCATGGCCAGGTAGAGCATCTCCTCGGCGGGCCGCGCGATGCGGTGGATCTCGTCGATGAATAGAACGTCGTGCTCGACCAGATTGGACAGCATGGCCGCCAGATCCCCGGCGCGTTCCAGCGCGGGGCCCGACGTCAGCCGCAACGAGGAGCCGAGCTCTGCCGCGATGATCATGGCCAGCGACGTCTTGCCCAGCCCCGGCGGACCGGACAGCAGGATGTGATCCGGTGTGCCGCCGCGGTTTTTGGCCCCCTCGATCACAAGCTGCAGCTGTTCACGGACCCGTGGCTGACCGATGAACTCGCGCAGCGAGCGCGGCCGCAGGCTGACGTCGATGTCACCCTCGCCGGGTGCCAGCGCGCCCGAGACGTCCCGGTCCGACCAGTCGTCGCCGAGGTCGTCGGGGGTCATCGGGACTTACCCAGCAACGAGAGTGCGGCGCGCAGCGCACCGGAGGTGGTTGCGTCGTGGTCGGCGGCCAGCACCTTGTCGGTGGCGTCTTCGGCCTGCTTGGCCGCGAACCCGAGTCCGACGAGCGCCTCCACCACCGGCCCGCGGACCGCGTGGCCATTGAGCCCGCCGCCGGCGGCGCCTGCCGCTCCCCCGCCCGCCGCGCCGGCACCCACCTTGTCCCGCAGCTCCAGGACCATCCGTTCGGCGCTGCGTTTACCGATCCCGGGCACCCGGGTCAGCGCGGTGACGTCGCTGTCGTGCAGCGCCTGGCGCAGCGCGCCGGCGTCGTGCACGGCCAGGGTCGCCATCGCCAGGCGCGGCCCGACCCCCGAGACCGACAGCAGGGTCAAAAACAGGTCGCGGGTGTCGGTGTCGGTGAAGCCGTACAGCGTCATCGAATCCTCGCGGACGATCATCGCGGTGATCAGCCGTGCCTCGGTCCCGGTCCGCAGCGTGGACAGCGTCGACGGCGTCGCGTTCACCCGGTAACCGACGCCGGCGGCCTCGATCACCACGTGATCGAGCGCCACCTCGAGCACCTCGCCGCGCACCGCGGCGATCATCGGGCGGCCTTCAGCTTGGCCTGGTACTTCTGCCGCTGCTCGGCGGCCAGCGCCTCGGCGGCCGCCATCCGGGCGATCATCGGCGCCCGCCAGCAGTGACAAATCGCCAACGCCAGCGCGTCGGCGGCATCCGCCGGTGTCGGTTTGGCTTGCAGCGCAAGGATTCTGGTGACCATCGCGGTGACCTGGGCCTTGTTGGCCGCGCCGTTGCCGGTGACCGCGGCCTTGACCTCGCTGGGGGTGTGGAAGTGCACGTCGATGCCGCGCTTGGCCGCCGCCAACGCGACCACGCCGCCGGCCTGGGCGGTGCCCATCACGGTCGACACGTTCAGCTGGGAGAACACGCGCTCGACGGCGACGACGTCGGGCTGATGCGTGGCGAGCCAGTGCTCGACGGCGTCGCTGATGGTCAGCAGCCGCTCGGCGAGCGGCGCGTCCGACGGCGTGCGCACCACGTCGACGTCGAGGGCGACGACGGTGCGCCCGCGCCCGCTTTCGACGACCGACAGCCCGCACCGGGTCAGGCCGGGGTCGACGCCCATCACCCGCATTACCCGCTCCCACCTAGTAGAACAGCTGTTCGATACCCTAGCGGCCGGCACCGACGGCCCCGGGTGCGACACGCGGCGGTGCCGCCGATTCCCGGGCCGCGAGGTTACCGCGCCGAACCCGCGCAAAAGCTGTTAGCTTTAGCCCACGTTCGCTCAAGCATTGTGGCAACGGGAGGCTCGCATGGGATCTCTGCTGGTCATGCTCGCCATCGTGCTGTTCATCGCGTCCATCGTCGTGCTCGTCATCGCTTTGCGGCGCCCCAAGCAACGCGCCCAGCCCCCAGGCCGCCCGGATCCGCTCGCGTCGGACGCGATGCCCCAGTTCGGGCCGCGCCAACTCGGCCCCGGCGCCATCGTCAGCTTCGGCGGCACCGACTACATCGTGCGCGGATCGGTCACCTTCCGCGAGGGACCGTTCGTCTGGTGGGAACATCTGCTCGAGGGCGGCGACCAGCCGATCTGGTTCAGCGTCGAAGACGACGACGGGCGGCTGGAACTGGCGATGTGGGTCACCCGCAAGGACGTGCCGCTGCGCCCCGGCGACCCCTACGTCGTCGACGGGGTGATGTTTCACGAAACCGAACGCGGCCGCGCCTCCTACACGACCGAAGGCACCACCGGGCTGCCGGCCGGCGGCGAGATGGAATTCGTGGACTGCACCAACGAGGACGAGACGGTCCTGCTCTCCTTCGAGCGCTGGGCCGCGGACATGCCGTGGGAGGTGTCGACGGGCAAGTCCGTGTCGCCCGGCGAACTCACGGTGTACGCGGCGCCCCCGCCCAGCCCCGCCTAACGCGCGCGAGGTCAGGCCGGTGCCCCTTCATCAGCTCGCCGTGACCCCGGCGGACGTATCCGGGGAGAGGCTGGGACTCGCGCTCAACGCGCCCGTCCCGCCGCCGCTGGCCACCTGCCGCCTGGACCACCCCGGCGGCGCGGGGGCGCTGCTGCTCGGGGTGCTCGGTGCGTCGCACGTCGTCGCGGTCGAGCACGCCGCGGGCCGGTTCTCCGAGCAGGTCTCCTGCACCGCCCGCGGCCTCGGGGCCGACCTGCCCGAACGCACCGATGCCCCCGGCTACCGACTGCAATCGCGCACCGACACCCGCGACGAGGCGGCCTTCCGCCGCCTCGCGCGCGACCTGCGCGCCCGCTGCGCCCGACAACCGGGCTGGCTCGGTGGCACATTCCCCGGCGACGACGCCGCGCTGACCGTGCTGGCCGCCGAACCCGACGGCGCCGGATGGCGTTGGCAGACATGGCATCTGTACCCGGGGCATCCCGTCGGCACCGGCGGGACGGTGGTGCACACCGCGAGCCGGTGGCAACCGTGAGCCGAACCCGCCTGTTCGTGATCGCCGGCCTGCTGGCGGCCGGCGCCGTGGTGTGCCTGCTGATCGGAATCATCTTGCTGCAGAAGAACATCGCGTCCTACGTCGCCGGCCACTATCACGAGTACGCCCACGACGTGAACGGCACACGCTACCAGTGCAGCGGATCGCCCCGACAGACGGCCGACGCGCTCGTCGCATACGCGCGGCCCGAGGCGCGCGCCGACAACGGCAACACCGAATACCTGCGCTACAGCAACAACATCGTGATCGTCGGCCCCGACGGCACCCACCCGTGCAGCATCCGCGTCGAGCCGCTCAGCGCCGGCTACAGCCACGGCGCGTTCATCTTCCTCGGCCCCGGATTCACCCCCGGCTCCCCGTCGGGTGGTTCCGGAGGCAGCCCCGGCGGCCCGGGCGGAACCAAATGATGGCACCACCGCAAAGGAGAGAACCATGTACCTCGCCGTCGACATCGGAACCGTCGACCTCAATCCCGTCCTGAAAGGCGCGGTCGCGACGATCCTGTACTTCGTCGTCGGCATGGCCGTCCTGCTGGTCGGGTTCTACGTGGTCGATGTGCTGACCCCGGGAAAGCTGCGCCACCTGGTGTTCATCGACCGCCGCCCCAACGCCGTCATCGTCGCGGGCGCGATGTACATCGCGCTGACCGTCGTCATCATCACCGCGATCGCCAACAGCTACAGCCAGCTGGGCCAGGGGCTCCTCGGCGTGGCGGTGTACGGGCTGATGGGCGTGATCCTGCTCGGGATAGCGCTGCTCACAATGCATTTGCTGATCCCCGGAAGTTTCCACGAGCACATCGACGAGCAAGTGCTGCATCCCGGCTCGTTCGCGGTGGCGCTGATACTGCTCGCCGTGGGAGGGGTGACCGCCGCGGCGGTGTCATGAGCTCCGTCAGGTCAGCGGGCGATGTGGCCACGCCCCCGGCGGCGCCGTCCGCGGCGGCGTCGGGGAGGTGGCGGGCGCTGCTGTTGGCGGCCGTGGCGGCGTGCGCGGCCTGCGGCATCATTTACGAACTCGCGCTGCTGACGTTGTCGGCCAGCCTCGACGGCGGCGGCATCGTCGCCACCTCGCTGATCGTCGCGGGCTACATCGCCGCGTTGGGCGTGGGCGCCCTGCTGGTCAAGCCGCTGCTGGCGCACGCGGCGATCACCTTCATCGCCGTGGAGGCGGCCCTCGGCGTCATCGGCGGGCTGTCGGCCGCGGCGTTGTACATGGTGTTCGCGTTTCTGGACGGCTCGGTCGGTTCGACGTGGGTGCTGGCGGTGAGCACGGCCCTGATCGGCGGGCTGGTCGGTGCCGAGGTGCCGCTGCTGATGACGTTGCTGCACCGGGGGCGGACGGCTGGCGCAACCGATGCCGGACGCACGCTGGCCAACCTCAACGCCGCCGATTATCTCGGCGCGCTGCTGGGCGGGCTGGTCTGGCCGTTTTTGCTGCTGCCGCAACTGGGGATGATCCGTGGCGCGGCGGCCACCGGCGTGATCAACCTGGCGGCGGCGACCGTCGTCGCGATTTTCCTGCTGCGCCAAGTGGTTTCGACGCGCCAGCTGCTGCTGGCACTGTGCGCGCTGGCCGCCGCGCTAGGGCTGCTCGCCACCCTGCTGCTGCGTTCGGCCGACGTCGAAACCACCAGCAGGCAAAGGCTTTACGCCGATCCGATCGTCGCCTACCGGCACACGCCCTACCAGGAGATCGTGGTGACTCGCCGCGGCAACGACACCCGGCTTTACCTCGACGGCGGCCTGCAGTTCTCCACCCGCGACGAATACCGCTACACCGAAAGCCTCGTCTACCCCGCGCTCGGGAAAGGCGCGTGTTCGGTGCTGGTTCTCGGCGGCGGCGACGGCCTGGTGGCTCGCGAATTGCTGCGCCAGCCCGGCATTTCCACGATCGTGCAGGTCGAGCTCGACCCCGCGGTGATCGACATCGCGCGCACCACGCTGCGCGGCGCCAACGGCGGCTCGTTGGACAACCCGCGGGTGCGAGTGGTGACCGAGGACGCGATGACCTGGTTGCGCGGGCCCGACGTCGACCGGTTCGATGCGATCATCGTCGACCTTCCCGATCCCGACACGCCCGCGCTGGGTCGGCTGTATTCGACCGAGTTCTACGCGCTGGCCGCCCGGGCGCTGGCCCCCGGCGGGCTGGTGGCGGTGCAGGCGGGCAGCCCGTTTTCCACCCCGACGGCGTACTGGCGCACGGTGTCGACGATCCGGGCGGCGGGCTACGCGGTCACGCCGTATCACGTGCACGTGCCGACGTTCGGTGACTGGGGATTCGCGCTGGCGCAGCGCGCGGACACCGCGCCCGTACCGACGGTGCCGCCCGACGCTCCCCCGCTACGATTCCTCAACCAACAGGTGCTCGAGGCCGCAGGCGTGTTCCCCGGCGACATCGCGCCGCGGCCCATGGAGCCGTCGACCCTGGACAATCCGCGCATCGTCGAGGACATGCGGCACGGGTACGACTAGTCCTGAGGGTCAGTCCTCGTCGAGGGCGGCGAGCACCTCGTCGGACAGGTCGACGTTGGTCCACACGTTCTGCACGTCGTCGCTGTCCTCCAGCGCGTCGACCAATTTGAACACCTTGCGGGCGGCGTCGACGTCGACCGGCACGCTGACCGACGGCTGGAAGCTGGCCTCGGCGGATTCGTAGTCGATGCCGGCGTCCTGCAGCGCGGTACGCACCGCGACCAGGTCGGTGGGCTCGGAGATGACCTCGAAGCTCTCGCCGAGGTCGTTGACGTCCTCGGCCCCGGCGTCGAGCACCGCCGTCAGCACGTCGTCCTCGGTCAGGCCGTTCTTCTCGAGCGTGACGACGCCCTTGCGGGTGAACAGGTAGGACACCGAGCCGGGGTCGGCCATGTTGCCGCCGTTGCGGGTGACGGCCACCCGGACCTCGCCGGCCGCGCGGTTGCGGTTGTCGGTCAGGCACTCGATCAGGACCGCGACGCCGTTGGGTCCGTAGCCCTCGTACATGATCGTCTGGTAGTCGGCGCCACCGGCTTCCTCACCCGCGCCGCGTTTGCGGGCACGCTCGATGTTGTCGTTGGGCACCGAGGTCTTCTTCGCCTTCTGGATGGCGTCGTAGAGCGTCGGGTTGCCGGCCGGGTCACCGCCGCCGGTGCGGGCGGCGACCTCGATGTTCTTGATCAGCCGGGCAAACTCCTTGCCGCGGCGCGCGTCTTTGACGGCCTTCTGGTGCTTTGTGGTGGCCCACTTGGAATGGCCGCTCATTGCTGTCCTATCTGGGAGTCCTCTTGTTTTTGTGGCCAGACGAGTCTACGTGGACCGCGAGACTGCAACTGCCGACGGCTCCACTCGGGCGAATGCGTTGCCAGTTACAGTTTCGCGGCGTTAGGTCAGCCGGTGACGAGGTCGACGAACAGCTGGTGAATGCGCCGGTCGCCGGTCACCTCGGGGTGAAACGCCGTCGCCAGCTTGCGGCCCTGGCGCACCGCGACGACGTGACCGGCGGCGCTGGCCAGCACCTCCACGCCGTCACCCGCGCGCTCGACCCACGGCGCGCGGATGAACACCGCGCGCACCGGGTCCGTCAGCCCGGCGAACGGGATGTCCCCCTCGAACGAGTCGACCTGACGCCCGAAAGCGTTGCGCCGCACGGTCATATCGATCGCACGCAGGGGCAGCGCCTCCCGCCCGCCGGCTCCGGCGTCCAGGATCTCGCTGGCGAGCAGGATCATCCCGGCGCACGCGCCGTAGGCGGGCAGCCCGTCGGCCAGCAGCCCGCGCAGCGGCTCCAGGAGGCCGAGATCGAGCAACAGGTGGCTCATGGTCGTCGATTCCCCACCGGGAATGACCAGCCCGTCGACCGCCTCCAGCTCGCCGCGCCGGCGCACCGGCATCGATTCCGCGCCGGCTTCGCGCAGGGCCGCCAGGTGCTCGCGGGTGTCGCCCTGCAGCGCGAGGACCCCGATCCGGGGGGCACTCACTGCTGATGTCCCCGCTTGAAGCGGGTCAGCCCCTCCTGCATGACCGCCGCGACCATCTCGCCGGACTGGGTGAAGATCTTGCCCTGGCACAGCGCGCGCCCGCCGTTGGCCGACGGCGAGGACTGGTCATACAGCAGCCACTCGTCGGCCCGGAACGCCCGCATGAACCACATCGCGTGGTCCAGCGACGCGACCTGCAGGTGCTCCCGCACGTCGAGGTGGGTGACCTGCGCCGACCCCAGCAGCGTCAGGTCGCTCATGTAGGCCAGCGCGCAGATGTGCAGCACGGGGTCGTCGGGCAGCGGGTCGCGGTGGCGGAACCAGACCTGCTGCTGGGCGGCCTTGCCCGGCGAGAGCTGCAGGCGCTCGCGCGGCACGATGCAGACGTCCCACTCGGCGAATTGCTGAAACCCGGCATCGTCGAAGATGCCGCCCTGCGAGATGAAGTTGGGTAGGTCGTCGGGTGGCACAGCGAACGGCATTGCGTCCTGGTGGTGGATGCCGTCCTGGTCGGTCTGGAAGGACGCGCCCATGCTGAAGATGATCTCCCCGTGCTGGATCGCGTTGACGCGACGGGTGGCAAACGAGCCGCCGTCGCGGGTGCGCTCCACGATGAAGACCGTGCGCGCTAAAGCGTCCCCTGGCCGCAGGAAGTATCCGTGCAGCGAGTGGACCTGGTAGCGCGGGTCGACGGTGCGCACCGCCGACACCAGCGACTGGCCTGCCACGTGGCCCCCGAAGGTGCGCTGCAGGAATCCTGATTCCGGGCTGAAGATGCTGCCGCGGTAGATGTTGACCTCGAGTTGCTCGAGATCGAGGATCTCTTCGATCGCCACGGACTGTTTTTACCAGCCGCGTTCGGCCAGCCGGTGGGGCTCCGCGATCTGCTCGACGTTGATGCCGACCATCGCCTCGCCCAGCCCGCGTGAGACCTTGGCCAGCACGTCGGGATCGTCGTAGAAGGTGGTGGCCTTGACGATCGCCGCGGCGCGCGCGGCGGGGTCGCCGGACTTGAAAATGCCCGAGCCCACGAAGACGCCTTCGGCGCCGAGCTGCATCATCATCGCCGCGTCGGCGGGGGTGGCGATGCCGCCCGCGGTGAACATGGTGACCGGCAGCTTGCCCGCCCGGGCCACCTCGACCACGAGTTCGTAGGGCGCCTGCAATTCCTTTGCGGCGACGTACAATTCGTCTTCGGACAGCGATGTCAGGCGGCGGATCTCGCCGCCGATCGCGCGCATGTGCGTGGTCGCGTTGGAGACGTCCCCGGTGCCGGCCTCACCCTTGGAGCGGATCATGGCCGCGCCCTCGTTGATGCGCCTTAGAGCCTCGCCCAGGTTGGTCGCCCCGCACACGAACGGCACGGTGAACTTCCACTTGTCGATGTGGTGGGTGTAGTCGGCCGGGGTGAGCACCTCCGACTCGTCGACGTAATCCACGCCCAGGCTCTGCAGGATCTGCGCCTCGACGAAGTGCCCGATGCGGGCCTTGGCCATGACCGGGATGGTCACCGCGGCGATGATGCCCTCGATCATGTCCGGATCGCTCATCCGCGACACCCCGCCCTGGGCGCGGATGTCGGCGGGCACGCGCTCCAGCGCCATCACGGCGACGGCGCCGGCGCCCTCGGCGATCTTGGCCTGCTCGGGGGTGACGACGTCCATGATGACGCCGCCCTTGAGCATCTCGGCCATGCCGCGCTTGACGCGTGCGGTCCCGGTTCGCCCGCTGCCGTTCGGTGGGTGGGCGGTATTCACTGCTTGATCTCCTTCAACCGTTGTCGATCCAGTCTAATGAGGCGCTTTGGCCCGCGTTGAATCCACGGAGTCAGCGGATCGAGAGCAGCGGGCCGGGCGTCCGGCCGCCGGCGAGCGCGGCCGCGTCGGTGAGCAGTCCGGATAGTTGCATGGGGTACACCGTCTCCCCCGACGCGACGAGTGCGGCGATGTCGGCAGCGTCACACCAGCGGTGCCCGTGGATGTAGCTGCGTTCCAGTTCGGTGCGGCCGGTGCGCGACGGCTCGAACCGGCGGGTGCGGTAGACGAAGTAGAACTCCTCGCTGTCGATCAGCGAGCCGTTGAATTCGAAGACCTGGTCGCGCCGCCACACCGGACCGACCATGTCGGCGGGCGCGACCCGCAGGCCGGTCTCTTCGGCGAGCTCGCGCGCGGCGGCCTCGGCCAGCCGCTCCCCCCGCTGCACTTCGCCGCCCACGGTGAACCACCACTTGGGCGGGTGCTGGTCGGCCAGCGCCGGATCCGACCCGCGCAGCAGCAGCACCGCGCCGCCCTCGTCCAGCAGCACCACGCGCGCCGAGGTGCGGTGGTTGAGCACGCCGTGATCGCCGTGGGCCAGCGCGTGCGGCCGCTCGACGATCTCGAAATAGCTGGGCAGCCCCGCGGTCCCGCCCAGGTGGAACAACCGCACCAGGGGCCGCTCGGCCAGCGCCAGCGTGTCGCGCACCGCGTCGTTGTGGAAGCGGCGGGCCAGCAACACCCGGGCCTCGGCGTCGGCCAGCTCGGCGATCAGCCCGGCCGGCAAGGACGCCGGGTCGACGACGGCCAGCGCGGCCGACAGCTCGTTTTCGCACGTCTCCCGCGCGGGCCGGGCCGCGCCCTCGGCGGCGTCGGCCAGCGCCGCCAGCCGCCGCCCCTCGGACGCGCCGCCGTAGGCGTCGATGGCCACGGCGCGCGCCACCACCGCGCGCCGCGCCAGCGCCCCGTCGAGCGCCTGCCACGACAGGTCGTAGCGGACGTGCAGCCGGTCGAGTCGGTTGGCCGTCCGGTACGCCCAGGCGCCGAAGACGGCAAGCAGCGCGACCAACACCGCGATGGCGACGATCAACCATGTCATCAACTGGCCACCTCAACCTTGGCGCCCGACGCGGCGACCGTCTCGTACACCCGCAGGATCTGGCTGGCCACCACCGACCAGTCGTAGCGCTGGACGGCGGCCGACCCGGCCGCCACGTAGCGATCCCGCAGCACATCATCGCGCAGCACCGCGATCAGCGCATCGGCAAGCGCGGCGCCGTCTCCGACGGGCACCAGGCGACCCACGTCGCCGCCGGCCAGCACGCGCCGGAAGGCGTCCAGGTCGCTGGCCACCACCGGGGTACCGGCGGCCATGGCCTCGACCAAGACGATGCCGAAGCTTTCCCCGCCGAGGTTGGGTGCGCAGTAGACGTCGGCGCTGCGCATGGCCGACGCCTTCCCGGGGTCGTCGACCTGACCGAGGAAGCGAATGTGCTTCACGAATTCGCCTGCCTGCGTGCGTAATTCGTCCTCATCACCGCGTCCGACGACGAGCAGCTGCACGTCGGCGAACTGCTCCACCAGCCGCGGCAGCGCGTCGAGTAACACCGCCATGCCCTTGCGCGGCTCGTCGTAGCGGCCCAGGAACAGCACCGTCTTGCCGGGCCGCGGGTAGCCCTGAAGCGGCGGCGCGGTGGCGAACGCGCCGACGTCGACGCCGTTGGGGATCTCTACCGCGTCGGTGCCCAGCGCCTCCATCTGCCAGCGCCGCGCCAGGTCGGAGACCGCGATCCGGCCGACGATCTTTTCGTGCATCGGCCGCAATATGCCCTGAAAGACCGTCAGCGTCAGCGATTTGGTGGTCGACGTGTGAAACGTCGACACGATCGGGCCTTCGGCGATGTTGAGGGCGAGCATGGACAGACTCGGCGCGTTGGGCTCGTGCAGGTGCAGCACGTCGAAATCGCCTTCGGCGAGCCACTTTTTGACCTTGCGGTGGGTGGCCGGGCCGAACCGCAGCCGGGCCACCGACCCGTTGTAGGGAATCGGGACGGCCTTGCCCGCCGAGACGACGTAGTCGGGCAGCACGGCGTGCGGCGAGGCCGGCGCGAGCACGCTGACGTCATGCCCGCGGGCCCGCACCACCTCGGCCAGCTGTAGGACGTGCGACTGCACCCCGCCCGGAACATCGAACGAGTAGGGACAGATCATCCCGATGCGCATCAGGCGTCCTCGGTCGGGGCCAGCTTGACCCGCCTTTCAGTGGGGAGGTCGGCCAGCCACTGCGGCTGCATCATGTGCCAATCCTCGGGATGGGCGGCGATGTTCTTCTCGAAGTGATCGGCCAGCAGCTGGGTGATCGCCTGGACGTCACCGCCGGTGCAGTCCAGGGGCGGCGCGATGTCGAAGCGCCACCCGTCGCCCTCGAAGTAGACGTGCACGGGCAGCAGCGCCGCCCCGGTGGCGACCGCGAGCTTGGCCGGCCCGGCCGGCATCCGGGTGGGTTCGCCGAAGAAGTCGACCTGCACGCCGGTGCGCGTGAGGTCGCGGTCGGCCATCAGGCACACCACCCGGTTGTCGCGCAGCCGGTCGCACAACACGTCGAAGGCCGGCCGCTCGCCCCCGGACAGGGGCAGCACCTCGAAGCCGAGGCTTTCGCGGTAGGCGATGAACCGCCGGTACAGCGACTCGGGTTTGAGGCGTTCCGCGACGGTGGTGAACGTGCCGTGCGACTGGGCCAGCCACACCCCGGCGATGTCCCAGTTGCCGCTGTGCGGCAACGCGCACACCACACCGCGCCCCAGGGCCAGCGCGGCGTCTATGTTGTCGTCCCCGATCGCCGAGTCCTGCAGCTCGCGGCCGAGTGCGGCCAGGTCCATGCTCGGCAGGCGAAACGCCTCACGCCAGTAGCGGGCGTAGGAGGCCAGCGAGGCCCGCATCAGGGAGTCCGGAACATCCTTGGGGGGCACGCGCAGGACGCGAGCCAGATTCTTGCGCAACTGGTCTGGGCCGCCGCCACGGGCTGCGTAACGTGCTGCGGCGCCAAATGCGTTGCGCGCGGCGAACTCCGGCATCGCGCGCACGGCCAACCAACCGGACGCGTAGGCCCAGTCGGCGCCGACTCCGCTCAACCGGCCCGCGACGCGGCCCGCGAGGCGACCGGGTGCGGTGATCGCGTTCATGCCCGGCGGAGTGGGAATCATGGCGCAACCGATCCGCGGTCGGTCGCACCCGGCGAGGTGCGCACCGTGTGCAACCGCTGCGCGCAGGTGACCAGGCTGGCGGCCGCCAACAGCCACATCGCCAGGGGCAGCGCCCACGGCAGCGGGTAGACCGGAAGGTCGGACAGGCCGGCGCCGACCAGCACGATGATCAGCCGCTCGGGCCGTTCGATGATGCCGCCGTCGCCGCGCAGGCCGCTGGCTTCGGCCCGGGCCTTGATGTAGGAGATCACCTGCGAGGTGACCAGGCAGATCAGCGTGGCCGCCGCCAGCAGTTTGTCGTGCAGGCCGAAGACGATCCACCACAGCAGCCCGCAGAACACCGCGCCGTCGCTGACGCGGTCACAGGTGGCGTCGAGCACCGCGCCGAACCTTGTGCCGCCGCCCCGCTCCCGGGCCATCGCCCCGTCGAGCATGTCGAAGAGGACGAAGAACCAGACCACCAGCGTGCCGATGAACAGCTTGCCCATCGGGAAGAAGGTCAGCGCGCCGGCCACGGCCACGACGGTGCCCAGGATCGTGACGACGTCGGGAGTCAAGCCCACCCGCAGGCACGCTTTTGCGGTCGGGGTGGTCAGCCGCGCGAACGCCGCCCGGGACAGGAACGGCATGCGACTCATCGCTGCTTCGTCCACTCCGTCGCCAGCAGCTGGCGGGTTTCGCGCAGCAACTGCGGGATCACCTTCGACCCGCCGATGATGGTGATGAAGTTGGCGTCGCCGCCCCAGCGCGGCACGACGTGCACGTGCAGGTGCTCGGCCAGCGACCCGCCGGCCGAGGTCCCCAGGTTGAGGCCGACGTTGAAGCCGTGCGGGCGTGACACGTTTTTGATGACGCGAATCGCCTTCTGGATGAAGGACATCAGCTCCGCGCTTTCCGGATCCGTCAAATCCTCCAGCTCGGAGACGCGTCGGTAGGGCACCACCATCAGGTGCCCGGGGTTGTACGGGTAGAGGTTGAGCACGGCGTAGACGAGCTCGCCGCGCGCGACCACCAGGCCGTCCTCGTCGGCCAGGTGCGGGATGTCGGTGAACGGCTGCTCGGTTTTTCCCGACGAGTTGGGGTCGCGCTTCATCGGCGCTTCGGCCAGGTAGGTCATCCGGTACGGCGTCCACAGCCGCTGCAGATGATCGTCCTCGCCGACACCCCTGTCCAGGATCGTGTCGTCAGTGCGCGGCTCGGCGCGGTCGCGATCACCCACCGGTCGCGACCTTCACGAGTTCTGCGGTGGGAGCGGCGTTCTCGCGATCGGCGATCCACTTCACGATGGCGTCGACGGCGGCGTCGCGGGGCACGCCGTTGATCTGGGTGCGGTCACCGAAGCGGAAGCTGACCGCGCCGGCCTCGACGTCACGGTCGCCGGCCAGCAACATGAACGGCACCCGCTGGTTGGTGTGATTGACGATCTTCTTGGCCATCCGGTCGTCGCTGCCGTCGACCTCGACCCGCACCCGGTGCGAACGCAGTTGCGCCGCAACATTATTCAGGTAGTCGACGTGCTCGTCGGCCACCGGGATACCGACCACCTGTACCGGCGCCAGCCACGCCGGGAAGGCGCCGGCATAGTGCTCGGTGAGGATGCCGAAGAATCGTTCGATGGACCCGAACAGCGCCCGGTGGATGAGCACCGGCCGCTGGCGCGACCCGTCGGCCGCGGTGTATTCCAGCTCGAACCGGTCCGGCATGTTGAAGTCGAGCTGGATGGTCGACATCTGCCAGCTGCGGCCCAACGCGTCCTTGACCTGCACCGAGATCTTCGGGCCGTAAAACGCCGCACCGCCGGGGTCGGGAATCAGCTCCAGCCCGGAGGCCACGCCCACCTCGCGCAGGACTTCGGTTGCCTCGTCCCACATTTCGTCGGAGCCGGAGTACTTCTCCGGATCCTTGGTGGACAGCTCCAGGTAGAAATCGTTGAGCCCGTAGTCGGCCAGCAAGGCGAGCACGAACCGCAACACCGACTCCAACTCGTCGCGCATCTGCTCGCGCGTGCAGTAGATGTGGGCGTCGTCCTGGGTCATGCCGCGCACCCGGGTCAGCCCGTGCACCACGCCCGACTTCTCGTAGCGGTACACGCTGCCGAACTCGAAGAGCCGCAACGGAAGCTCGCGATACGAGCGTCCGCGCGACCGATAGATCAGATGGTGCATCGGGCAGTTCATCGGCTTGAGGTAGTAGTCCTGCCCCGGCTTGCGCACGGTCCCGTCCGCGTTGAACTCCGCGTCGAGGTGCATCGGCGGGTACATGCCGTCGGCGTACCACTCGAGGTGGCCCGACGTGATGTACAGCTGCTCCTTGGTGATGTGCGGGGTGTTGACGAACTCGTAGCCCGCCCGCTCGTGCTCGCGGCGCGAGTACTCCTCCAGCTCCCGACGCACGATGCCGCCCTTGGGGTGGAAAACGGCCAAGCCGGAACCGATCTCGTCGGGGAAGCTGAACAGATCCAGCTCGACGCCCAGCTTGCGGTGGTCGCGGCGCTGGGCCTCCTCGAGCAGCGTCAGGTGACGCTCGAGGGCTTCCTGCGACTCCCAGGCCGTGCCGTAGATCCGTTGCAGGCTGGCGTTGCTCTGGTCGCCGCGCCAGTAGGCGGCCGAGCTGCGGGTCAGCTTGAACGCCGGGATGTGCTTGGTCGTGGGGATGTGCGGACCCCGGCACAGGTCACCCCAAACCCGTTCCCGCGTACGGGGATTGAGGTTGTCATACGCGGTGAGCTCGTCGCCGCCGACCTCCATGATTTCGGCGTCCCCGGACTTGTCGTCGACGAGTTCGAGCTTGTAGGGCTCGTCGGCCAGCTCCGCGCGGGCCTGGTCCTTGGACTCGTAGACGCGACGCTCGAACAGCTGGCCCTCTTTGACGATCTGGCGCATCCGCTTTTCCAGCGCCGCCAGGTCCTCGGGCGTGAACGGCTCCGGCACATCGAAGTCGTAGTAGAAGCCGTCGGTGATGGGCGGACCGATGCCCAACTTGGCTTGCGGGAACAGCTCCTGGACGGCCTGGGCCAACACGTGGGCGGCCGAATGCCGGATCACGCTGCGGCCGTCGTCGGTGTTGGCCGCCACCGGCACGACCTCCGCGTCGGCGGCGGGCGCCCAACTCAGGTCGCGCAGCTTCCCGTCGGCGTCGCGCACCACGACGACGCCGTCGGGCGCCCCGCGGCCCGGCAACCCCGCCTCCCGCACCGCGGCGGCCGCGGTGGTCCCGGCGGGCACCCGGATCGGGGCTTGCCAGGAAGGGTGTGCGGGGACGGTCATTGTGGCGGTCTCCAAGGCTCGATGGGTCGACGACCATGCTATCCGGGCCGTTCGGAGCCGAGCAGGGCCGTCGAGCACCGCCCACAAGTCCGGCAAGATGGGGTCGATGGGGGCGCAGACGGCGATGACGTTGCTGCTCGGCGCCATCGCGGTCATCGTGCTGGTCAACTGGATCGGCGAACGCACCGGGCTGCCCAGCGCGACGCTGCTGGTTCTCGTCGGCATCGGTTATGCCCTGGTGCCGGGGCCGAACATCAGCCTCGAGCCCGACGTCGTGATGACCTGCATCCTGCCGCCGCTGCTCTTCAACGCGGCGCTGGAATCGTCGCTGGTCGGCATCCGGCGCAATCTGCGCACCGTCATCAGCCTGTCGGTGGTCCTCGTCCTGCTGACCGCGGCGTCGGTCGGCGTCGCGTTCGGCCTGCTCGTCAGCGGCGCGACGCTCGCGGTGGGCATGGTGCTGGGCGCCGCGGTCGCGCCGACCGATCCGGTGGCCGCGCTCGCCGTGGCCCGCAAGGAGGGCCTGCCGCTCAACATCGTCACCCTCATCGAGGGCGAGGGGCTGCTCAACGACGCGACCGCGCTGACCACCCTGTCGGTGGCCATCGCGGTGGCGCGCGGCGCCGCGTTCTCCGTGCCGTCGGCCATCCAGGAGTTCGCGCTGGCGGCGCTGGGCGGCCTGGCGGTGGGCATGGTGTTCGCGTACTTCCGGCGGCTGCTCCGCCGGTTCAGGCACGACGTGCTGACGGCCAACGCGATCTCGCTCGCCACACCGTTTGTGACCTATCTGGTGGCCGAGGAGCTGTCCGCCTCCGGCGTCTTGGCGGTCGTGGTGTGTGGATTGATCGTCGGCCACGACTCTCCGCGGCTGGAATCGGGGGCGAGCCGGTTGCAGACCCGCGCCGTCTGGCGGCTGGTCAACTTCCTGCTCGAGGGCCTGGTGTTCTTGCTGATCGGCCATCAGTTGCCGGCCATCCTGGACGACCTGGGCGGCTATCAGCTGTCGACGATCGTCGTGGCGGTCAGCGTCACCGTCGCGGTGGTGCTCGTGGTGCGGCCGGTGTGGTTGCTGCTCACGCAGTCGCTGCCGCGCCCGTTGCGCACTCGGCTGGGCAACGTCTCGGGCTCCGAGGGATCCGACGAAGGCGAGAAGGC
This sequence comes from Mycobacterium sp. NTMscope_MAC_269, assembly GCF_976985695.1. Classification (NCBI taxonomy): domain Bacteria; kingdom Bacillati; phylum Actinomycetota; class Actinomycetes; order Mycobacteriales; family Mycobacteriaceae; genus Mycobacterium; species Mycobacterium sp. NTMscope_MAC_269. The sequence goes on along the minus strand of NZ_OZ335668.1, from coordinate 921,576 downwards.
CGACGAACGACCGAGCCGCACCTCCGAGCGCCTCAGTGGCCGTGAAGTCTTCGTACTGAGCTGGGCCGGCACCCGCGGGGTGGTCAGCCTCGCGGCGATCTTCGCGGTTCCGTTCGTGACCGACCGCGGCGCACCGTTTCCCGACCGGGACCTGTTGCTGTTCTGCACCCTGGTCGTCGTGCTGGTGACGCTGATCGGACAGGGCATCACCTTCGGCCCGCTGGTGCGCGCGCTGGGCCTGCGCGCGAATGCCGCCGACGAGCTGCGGCTGCGCAACCGGGCACGCGCCGCCGCCGTGCAGGCCGCGCTGGACCGGCTCGACTCGCTGGACCAGAACGACGACGCGGAGGTCGATCCTCGGGTGATCGACGGTGTGCGCCAACAGTTGTCGGCGCGGCTCGAGCGGTATCAGCACCGGCTCGATCTCTTGTCGGACGCCGGCGAGACGCCCGCCGCGCCCCGCTACGAGGCCGCGGTCGCCATTCGCCGGGTCGCCATCGACGCCCAGCGCGACGAGCTCGTGCGCTGGCGGGATGCGGGCATGCTGCCCGACCAGAGCCTGCGCGCGATCGAACGCGAACTCGACCACGAGGAGAGCACGCTGCCGATGCGGACGCGGCGATCACGTCGGCGTGCTCAAAACCCTTAATTCCCAACTCGTTTCAGGACCACACCCCACCGGGCCGGCGCAGCGACCGTCAACGCCTGGGCGCCGGCGTCGAGCGTGGACTCCCCGTGCGGCGAGGCCCGACGAAACGCCTTGCGGGCCACACCAACCGGGGTACCCAGCCGGGGCCCGCCCCGGTCAGGGCTGGCCGGGTTTGAGCCGCACGAACAGCGCGTCGGCCTCGGTGAGCAGGCGCTCGCCGTCGGTCAACCGGCCCGACACGAAGATCTTGCGCCCGTCGACGCGGTCGACGCCCGCCTCGAATTGCAGTTCCTTGTCGACCGGGACGATGCTGCGATAGTCGATCTTGAGGTAGGCGGTGCGTTGGCGCGGGTTGCCGGTGAGCACGGCGGCGCTCAACCCCAACACGGAATCGAACAGCATCCCCAGCGCGCCGCCGTGCACGGCGCCGTTGCGCCCGAGATGGAACCGGGCGAAGCGGGCCTCGCCATGGACGCGGCCGTCGTCGCCCTTGCGGGCCGCCATCGGGATCGTCAGGATGTTGCCGCGCATCGGCAGGTCCATCCGGCGCCCCGACGGGGAGGCCCACTCGTCGGCGTCGAACGGCGCCAGCAACGACGACACCTTTTCCAGCAGGTCGGCGGCCTCGGTGATCACCTCGTCGGGGGCGTCGGCGGCGCGGGCGTGATCCTGCAACCTGCGCACGGCGTCGATGAACCTGCCGTAGTCGGGCCCGCCTTTGGTGGTGGGTTCGGGCGGGTTGAAGCCCCCGCCGGGGTGTCGCTGATGTTCGGCCACCACCACACCGTATTGCCCGGCGGCCGCGCGCTTTCGCGTGGTGGCTAGCCGGTCTGCTGGGCGCCGGCGGCCGACAAGGTTTCGAACTCGTCGTCGGACAGCGTGATCTCGGCGGCGGCGACGTTCTCCTCCAGGTGCGCCACCTTCGACGTCCCCGGAATGGGCAGCATCACCGGTGATCGCTTCAACAGCCACGCCAGGGCCAGTTGTGAGGGAGTCGCGTCGTGTTCGGCGGCGATGCGCTGCAGCGGCCCGTCGGGGGCGGCCAGCGGCCCAGCGGCCAGCGGGAACCACGGGATGAAACCGATGCCCTGTTTGGTCACGGCGTCCAGCAGCGGCTCGGCGTCACGGGCCGACAGGTTGTACATGTTCTGCACCGACACGATTTCGGTGATTTTTTGCGCCGCACCGAGCTGCTCGACATCGATCTCGGACAGACCGATGTGCCGGATCTTGCCTTCGTTTTTCAGGGTGAGCAGCTCGCCGACCTGATCCTCCAGCGGGAAGTTCTTGTCGATGCGGTGCAACTGGAACAGGTCGATGGTGTCCACGCCGAGCCGGCGCAGGCTCAGCTCGCATTCCTGGCGCAGATAGCTGGGATTTCCCAACGGAATCCAGACGTCCGGGCCGGTGCGCAACAGCCCCGCCTTGGTTGCGATCACCAGACCCTCGTAGGGATGCAGCGCCTCGTGGATGATCTCCTCGGAGAAGTACGGGCCGTAAGAATCGGCGGTGTCGATGAAGTTCACCCCGAGTTCGACGGCGCGGCGCAGCACCCGGACGCATTCGTCGCGATCGTCGGGTGGGCCCCATACGCCCTTCGCGGTCAGGCGCATCGCCCCGAAGCCGAGTCGGTTGATGGTCAGATCTCCACCGAGGGTGAATGTTCCCGACGCCCCGGCAACGGTTTTCGACTGTTGTGCGGTCATTTCTCCGACCGTACTCGCCGGACGCCGCCGCGCATCGTGGGCGTGGCAAGCTGAACGCGTGGACCTACGAGCGCTCGAGGAACTTCCGCTGACCTATCGGGAAGTGGGTGCGACGGCGGCCGGCGAGCTGCCGGCGGGATACGACCATCAACACGCGGCACGCCAAATCGGCACGGGCCGGCAGCGTTTCGAGCAGGCCGCCGACGCCGTCCTGCGCTGGGGCATGCAACGCGGCTCGGGGCTGCGCGTGCAGGCCAGCTCCGAGGTCGCCGTCGTGGACGCGGTGGTGGTGGTCCGGATGGGTTTTCTGCCGGCGCCCTGCCGCGTCGTGTACGTCGTCGACGAACCCGACATTCGCGGCTTCGGCTACGGCACCCTGCCAGGTCACCCGGAGTCGGGCGAGGAACGTTTCGTGGTGCGCTACGACCCGAGCACCTCCGCGGTCTACGCGGAGGTGTCGGCGTTCTCCCGCCCGGCGACCTGGTGGAGCAAGGCCGGCGGACCGGTGGTGCGGGTGACCCAGCGCCTCATCGCCAAGCGCTACCTGCGGGCGGTGTGACGCGCCGGGCTACCGGGCCGCGATGCCGGCTCCGATGCTGCCGCTGTGCACGCCCTGCGCCAGCCGGGCCAGCGCGATGGCGCCGACGAACAACCCGAAGTCGCGCAACGCGACGTCGTAGAAGCCGGGGCCGGTGACCAGGTCGATGATGATCCCGGCCAGCCAGGCCGCGACCACCCAGGCGCCCAGCCGCGGGGCCACCGCCACCACCACCCCGGCCACGATCTCGATGATCCCGACCAGGTACATGCACTGATCGGCCGTCCCGGGAACCAGGTCGTCGATCCAGCCGGCCAGATACATGCTCCAGTGGTGCGGGTGGGTCAGCAGGTTGAAGAACTTGTCCAGCCCGAACACGATCGGCGCGATCGTGAACACGGTGCGAAGCGCGAGGTAGGCCGAATAGGCCGGATCCCGCAACTGCTCGGCGAGGGCGGGGGCCGCGCCGACTTGGTGGGTGCTCATGGAAGCCTCCATTTCTAACGGATAATATTTTGAACGGTAGAACGCCCAAGACTGTAGCGTCAAGCATTTTGTCTGTTAGAAATGGCGAATGGCGGGGAGCGCCTGCGGCGCGACAACGCCGAGAGTCACACCGGCGTGACGGACCTACGCCCCCGCCCGACCTACGCCCCCCGGACGGACTACGTCCCCCAGCCGGACAGCAGCCGTGCCGCGCCCGTACACATCTCGTCGATGACCTCGCGCACCGACGCGTCGTCGCGGATCATCCCGACGCCCTGACCGGCATCCACGGGCGCGATCCGGCAGTCCCCGGCGGCGATCGCCGCGGTCAGTTCCTCGCAGGCGCCGGGGTCCAGCGCTTCTTCGTGACCCGTCCAGTGCTCGACGAAGTCGTTGGCCAGCACCCGCGACGGGAATCGCGCCGGCCAGGGCAGCCCTTTGGCGACGTCGAAGACGCGGGTGACCGCCGTGTCGGTTTCGGTGGCCGCGACCAGGGCCCTTCGGCCGGCGTCGCCGGTCAGCGCCTCCGGGCAGGCCGACAAGCGGGTGCCCACCCACGCGCCGCTGGCGCCGGCGGCCAGCACGGCGGCCAGGCTGCGCGCCGACGCGACGCCGCCCCCGGCCAGCACCGGCACCGTGACGGCGTCCAGGACGGCGTCCAGCAGCGGCAGCAGGCCCAGCTTGACCTCGCCGTGCCCGCCGCCCTCGGACCCGCGAGCGACCAGGATGTCGACGCCGGCGTCGACGGCTTTTTGGGCCCCGTCGCTGTCGTAAACCTGTGTGACGGTGGGGATTCCGGCGTCATGCGCTGTGGCGACCCAGGACCAGTCGGTTCCGAAACTGACCGACAACAGGGCGGGCCTCGCGGCGAGCGCATCCTCGAGCAGACCGGCCTCGTTGCGCATCACCCAGTCGACCAGGCCGATGCCGAACCGGCCGTTGACGTGCCGTAGCTGCTCGGCCAGCAGTTCCCGGGTCGCGACGCTGCCCATGCCGACCATGCCCAGACCGCCGGCCGCCGTGACCGCCGCGGCCAGCCGGCCGCCGGCGACCCCGCCCATCGGGGCGTTGACGATAGGTGCCCGCAGACCGAAACTCGTTGCCCAGGGCGTCGAGAGCATCGGCGCTAGTGCGCCGAGGGGATGGTCTTCAGCACGGTCAGCAGCACCACCGAATCCTCGATCGCGTGCAGGGCGTGGCGTTCCGGCGGAATCGCGAGGTACCCGCCGGCCTTGCCCTCCCAGGCGTCGCCGCCGGTGGTCAGGCGGACGTGGCCGCGCAGCACCTGCAGGGTGGCCTCGCCGGGGCTGTCGTGTTCGGAGAGGTCGTGGTCGGCCAGCAGGGCCAGCACGGTTTGCCGAAGCTCGTGGCTGTGTCCGCCGTGGATGGTGTGCGCGGCCCGTCCGCTGTGCGATTGTTTGGCCTCGGCGAGCTTTTCGGACGCGAGGTCGGTCAACGAAATGGAATCCATCGTGAGTCCTTCGTAGTTGCAAGGCCTTTCACGAACGGCCTTGTGGGTTGCAGGTTAACCGCTCAGTAGCAGTATCCCCGCCGCGATGAGGCCGGCCACCTTGACCGCCTCCAGCGCGACGTAGCCGTAGTGGGCCCGGGAGCGCGGTCCGTCGGATCCGGCCAGCACCCGGTCGGCACGACGGGTCAAGGCCGGCCGCACGGCGACGAGCTGGATCGCCAATGCGACGACGGCGACGGCAATCGCCGCGATGACGCCCGCCGGGCTGGGGCCCGCGATCACGATCGCCCCGATGACGAGCGCGAACGCCACCTCGACAGTGTTGAGCGCTCGGAAGACCAGCCGGCCGATGCCGAGCCCGATCTGCAACGTCACATTGGGCGCCCGAAACTTCAGCGGGGCTTCGAGGAACGAGATGGCCAGCACCATGCCCAGCCAGACGAAGGTGAGCGCGACGGCGATCGCCGTTCCGGTCGTCATTTGGCCGCCCCTTGCAGCGTCAGGTGAGCCAGACACAGGTCCGGCTCCACGAACGGGTCGAGCCGGTCCACCGAGACCGGCGCCCCCCAGGTTTCCACCGCTCCCTGCATGAGGCCGAGGTGCACCGGGCAGACGACGCTCGACCGGTTTTCGGCCAATTCCAGAAACGGGCAGTGCCGCAGCCCGACTTGTTGCTCTCCGTCGACCACCCGGCGCTCGGGCGCGAAGCCGAGTTCGTCGAGCACGTCGATCAGGCGGGCGATGACCTCCTCGGCGTTGGCGGGGGTCTCGGGCGGCGGATTGAGCTCGGCATCCACCTTGCGCCCCCAGGCACGGCCGGCGGCCAGAGCCTTGGGGCCGGGGTCACGCTCGGTGGCGAAAGCCATGGTCAAGATCTCGGCGAGCAGCCGGTAATGCCGCGTTCCGCCGCGATCCATCTGCCGGACCGCGCGGAACATCAGCGGCGGGCGCCCCGGCCCTTTGCGGTCCAGCTCGACGTGTTCCACCTGCCCGTCGGTGACCAGGCTGTCGAGGTGGAAGCGGACGGTGTTGGGGTGCACACCCAGCTCCTCGGCGATCCCGGCGATGCTCATCGGTTCCGGCGATGCCCGCAACAACCGCATCACCGCGCGGCGCCGTCCGGCCGATTCGCCCGTGACCGAACCCTGAAGCTCCTGGAGTTTCTCCAACTGCCGGGCCTTCTGAGCTTTCTGCGTCTTCTGGGTTCTCTGGGTCTTCACCGGATCCTCACACTGCTCGTCCTTCACGCCCCGTCCGAATTCGCGGCACTGGGTTGACCTGCCACCAGCGGTGTGTCGACGCCGAGCGGGCCGACCTTGGCCGCCCCGCCCGGGGAACCCAGGGGTTCGTCGCGTCCCGGCAGCGTCTCGGCGAAGAATGCCGCATTGTCGGCCAGGTGCGGCTGGAGGTCCTCGGGTAGGTCATCTTCGTAGTAAATCGCCTCCACCGGACAAACCGGCTCGCACGCGCCGCAGTCGACACACTCGTCTGGATGAATGTAGAGCGCCCGGCCGCCCTCGTAAATGCAATCCACGGGGCACTCGTCGACACACGAGCGATCCATCACATCGATGCATGGCTTCCCGATCACGTAGGTCATGGGCTAAAGTTTACACAAGATGCCTTGTAAAAATTGGATAATCGAGGCCGGAGGACCATGACTGCCAACGAACTTGACGTACGCGAGTTGCGTAAGCCGGACAAGCACCCGACGATCTTCGCGGCCTACGGCGCGCTGCGGGTCGGCGAATCGTTCGTCCTGGTGAACAACCACGATCCCAAGCACCTGCGCGAGGAATTCGAGGCCGACTATCCGGGTGGCTACGAGTGGGAATACCTCGACAAGGGCCCCACCTGGCGGATCCGGATCGGTAAGCTCGTCGACACCCCACCCCCAGCACGCCATGGACACCACGAGCTGGTTCTGGAGTCACCGCAACGCGCTGCGCGACAGGAGATCTGATGCCAGGACAACGAGCAGGTTCCGAACTTCCGCTGCCGGCATCGCGCCGTGACGACAGAGCGGTCGCCGGCCATTGGCTGCTGGCCCGGCTCGGCAAACGCGTGTTGCGCCCCGGCGGGGTCGAGCTGACCCGCACGCTGCTGTCGCGTGCGGAGCTGAGCGGCGCCGATGTGGTCGAGCTGGCGCCGGGCCTGGGCCGCACCGCCACCGAGATCGTGGCCCGCGGGCCCCGGTCGTACGTCGGCGCCGAAGGCGACCCCGACGCGGCCAACATGGTCCGCGGCGTGCTTTCCGAACTCGGTGCGCAGAATGCCGCCGTGCGGGTGGCCGACGCGGCCGAGACCGGTCTGCCCGACGCCAGCAGCGATGTCGTCATCGGAGAGGCGATGCTGACCATGCAGGGCGACGCGGCCAAAGGGGCCATCGTCGCCGAGGCGGCGCGCGTGCTGCGGCCGGGAGGTCGCTACGCGATCCACGAACTCGCGCTCACCCCGGACACGGTGTCGGAGGAGATCAGCACCGACATCCGGCAGGCGCTCGCGCGTTCGATCAAGGTGAACGCGCGTCCGTTGACGATTGCGGAATGGTCGAAACTGCTCGCCGAGCACGGATTGGTGGTCGACAACGTCACCACCGCGCCGATGGCGCTGCTGCAGCCCCGCAGGCTGGTCTCCGACGAGGGCCTTCTCGGGGCGCTGCGGTTCGTCCGGAACGTGCTTGTGCACCCCGATGCCCGCAAGCGGGTCCTGGCGATGCGCCGCACGTTCCGCAAGCACCGCAAGCAACTGGCCGCCGTGGCGATCGTCGCCCACAAGCCGGCCGCCGGCTAACCGTTCGCCTTTGCGCCGCTTCCGACATCGGGTCCCGACTTTGGGCCCGTTCCGCAATCTTCGCGTGACGGTTTAGTGACGCCCCCTGACGTAACTTGGCTGCGGCAGTTGTGGGGAGAACAAGGGAGATTGCCGGCATGGGGGCTAGCCCACCGTCGTTGACGGATTCCGACCTCGACGCGTTGGCGTCGGATTTCCTGCAGTCGCATTACCTCGGCTCCATCTACGCCGATTGGTCACCCGATCGGCGGCTCGACGTGTTCCTGAGGCGGCGCGGCCTCGCCAGGGTGGCCAACGACGGCGACCTGTCTTACAACGTCTTGCAACGCATCATGTCCCGGGCGGGCCGTGCCTCATTGGCGCGGCATTGATCGGCCTGCTCTTCTGCAGCAGAACCAGGTAGGCAACCGCGATGAACAAAATCCGTGAAAAAGTTCGAGTTTTGACCGCCGAAATGACGACCCTCGCATTGGTACAGACGTACTATTGCGCCCTAGAGCTGAAAGTGCCGCCGGGGACGGGTGGGGCGTCGAGGCTAGCGGGGAGGGGACGATGAATTCACCGAAATGGACGGTTCATTGGCCGCAGCGCAGGCCGACGGCCACGATCTACCAGCTGACCGACCGACTCCACCGGGGCCATGTCGCCCGGGTGCCCGCCCACCAGATCACCGCGACGGTGTCGGCATGGCTGGCCGACCTGGGCGCCGACAGCCCGTTGGTCGACGAACTCGAGCGCGCCGTGTGCGGTGGCGACTGGGCGGCCGCGCACGCGCTGGGCGAGTGCTTGTCCATCGAGATCGCGGTGGCCGACTGAAAATCGCCGGTCAGCGCGCAGCGAGTATTCGCGCGGCGCGGCTCAGGCTGTCGTCGATCAGTCGATCGACGGCGCCGAAGTAGGTCGGCGAGGCTGGTTTGCCCACCAGCTCGGCGATCGCTTGCTGCTCCCCCAAAACATCTGCGGCGTCGAGGTTTTCGGCCATGCGCTGCGTGTGCACGGCCAGTCCGGCCAGCAACTCCGCCGTTTGAGAACCCGCGACCACGGTGCGCCTTCCCAGGGTGCGCAGGGTGTCCCATTCCGCATGCCAGGCCCCGTCGGGCCGTTCGTCGTTGGCCAGCGCCGCGGCGGTGTGCAGGGTTGCGGCCAGCGGCGGCGCCGACAGGGCGGTGCGCCGGATCAGGATGGACAGCACGGGGTTTCGTTTGTGCGGCATGGACGACGAGCCGCCCCGGTTGTCCGCCGCCGGTTCGCTGACTTCGGCGATTTCCGGGCGGGCCAGCGTGACGATGTCGGAGGCGATGCGGCCCCAGCAGTCGGTGCAGCCGAGGAAAGCGTTGCCCGCACCGGTGATCGGCGCGCGGGCGGTGTGCCACGGCGGCCGCGGCGCCAGGCCCAACGCGGCTGCCGTGTCCGCGGCGAGGCCGGCCGACACCGAGGCCGGGTCGGAAACGCCGGTGAGCAACGCCGCCAACTCGGTGGTGGCGGCCGATGTCCCTGCCGCGCCGCCGATCTGGATGGGCGTGTTCAGCGTGGTGATCCGCTCGAACGCGTCGACGACCCCGTTGAGCCAGCCGGCGGCCTTGGCGCCGAAGGTGGTGGGCGCGGCGTGCTGGGTGAGGGTGCGGGCCACCATCGGCGTGGCCCGGTGCCGGGTGACGAGTTCGGACAGGGCGGCAATCTGCTCCCTGAACTGTGTGATCAGGTCATCGGCGACCGCGCGCGTGGCCAGCATCAGGCTGGTGTCCAGGACGTCCTGGCTGGTGAGTCCGCGGTGAATCCACGGCGCAACGGCCGGGTCCGCGCGTTGGCGCAGCAGCTTCACCAGGGGGATGACGGGATTGCCGCCGTCTTCGGCGGTGACGGCGAGCGCCGCACAGTCGTTGTCCGTGACCAAGTTCCGCAAGTCCGCGCCGCGGCAGTCGGCGGGTGCCAATTCGGCGCCCGTCAGCGCGGTCAGCCACGCGGATTCCACCGCGACCATCGAGCCCAGCAGTGCCTCATCGGTCATGTGCTCGCCGGCTCGGTGGTCTCCGGGCCACAGCAGGTTCGTCATCGCGCATCTACCCGGTACGCCAGAAACACGGTCTCGACCGGGCCCTGCAGGTGGATGTCGAAACGGTATGTGGTGCCGTTATTTTCGGCCATACAGAACATCGTGGGCAGTCGCTCCGCGGACACGGCCGCCAACAGCGGATCGGCGTCCGGCTCGGCCCCGGGTAGATAGGCGCGGGCGAACAGCCGGTTCAGCAGGCCCCGCGCGAACACGGCGAGGGCGAAGTACGGCGGCCGGCCGTCGATCACCGAACCGGGCGTCAGGGTGGTGAACACGTAACGTCCGGCCTCATCTGTCGCGCACCGGCCCCAGCCGGTGAACGAGGGGGTGTCCCGCCGACGCAGCGAACCCGCTTGCCGCGCAATGCGTCCCGCGCTATCGGGCTGCCAGAGTTCGACCAGCGCGTCGGGGACCGCGGCGCCGCGCCCGTCGTACACCGTGCCGTGCAGCCGGATGGCCTGCGGATGGCCGTCGCCGACCAGCGCGCTGTCACCGGGATACGGCAATCCCAGGTCGAGGAACGGTCCGACCGTTTGCCCTGGCGTGCAAGCTGTTTCAGTCATGCGTGCCTTCGGTGGGGGTGGGTGCGCCGCCGGCCAGCACGACGTCCCATCGGTACCCGGTCGCGTACTCGGGCTCGGTCAGCTCGTGGTCATAGCGGGCGATCAGGCGTTGCCGCGCGGCCGGGTCGAGGATCGACTGGAAGATCGGGTCCAGCTCGAACATGGGGTCGCCCGGAAAATACATCTGGGTGACCAGGCGCTGGGTGAACGCGGTTCCGAAAATGGAGAAATGGATGTGCGCCGGGCGCCAGGCGTTGTGGTGGTTGCGCCACGGGTAGGGGCCGGGCTTGATGGTCAGGAATCGATACGAGCCGTCCGGCCCGGTCAGGCAGCGGCCCGCGCCGGTGAAGTTCGGGTCGAGCGGGGCCGGATGCTGGTCACGCTGGTGGCGGTAGCGCCCGCCGGCGTTGGCCTGCCAGATTTCGATCAGCTGACCCGCCACGGGCCGGCCGCCTTCGTCGAGGATGCGTCCGGCCACCACGACGCGCTCCCCGAGCGGCTCGCCCGGATGCCCGGCCGTCAGGTCGGCGTCGAGCGGGTCGACGTCCTGATGGCCGAAGCACGGCGCCCACAGCTCGACGCCCTCGGGATCGACGGCGACCAAAGGTTGCGTCGGATGGCGCAGCGACGTGCCGCGGTACGGCGGATAGTCGAGGCGCGGCTGCCCGTCTCCCCCATCGGAACCCGGGTATTGCGCTGCGATGCGGGCGATCTCCGCCGTGATGTCAGCCTGAGAAGCGACACACTCGGCGTCCATGAGCCGTGACGCTACTCTCGATGCTCCCCCGAAACCCGCAAGCGGGCGGTGTCGTCGGGCTAGAGGGAGCGCACCAGCGCCGCGCGACCCTTGGTGCGCATCTTGTACGCCGCGGAGCCGCGGTATTGCTCCATCTTCGCGGCCATTTTGTTGCCGAGCTCTTCGAGTTCGTCGTCGGTGATTTTCACCTCCGGCGGGGCCGGGATCATGTCGCGTTCCTCTTCGTCGGCGTGCGCCTCGAGCACGGTCTTGAAGGAGTTCCACTCGTCCTCGTAGCCGGGAGAGCCCTGTGGCGTTCTCAGCAGCACGGAAAGCTGGTCGACCACCTGGCGGTGTTCGGCGTGGGCGACCGCGATCAGCTTGGTGGCCGCGCGCAGCGCCGGGTAGTACAGGTCGTCCTCGATCCGGAAGTGGATGTCGAGTTCGATCAGCAGGTCGTCGAAAAGCTCATGTCGCTCTTCGGAATTCACCGGTGCATCACTGATCTTGCGGCCGAGGCCCTTGATCACGATGTGGTGTTCCTTGAGCACGTCGTAGGCGTTCAATTGACTCCTCCTTTAGCGATTCCGACCGCGCCGCCGGGGGCGGGCTGCTGCTCACCGCGGACCTCGACCACTCCGTCGACCAACCGAGCCTCGTAGCACGGCAGCGGCGCCGCTGCGGGACCACGCACCACCTCGCCGGACTCGGCGGCGAACCATGAGCCGTGCCAGGGGCACACCAACCGGCCACGGTCCATCCAGCCGTCGGCCATCGGGGCGGCCAGGTGCGGGCAGAATTCTCCGTACGCCGCGACTTCACCGGGTTTGGTCTGGCAGACCACCAGGCCCACCCCGTCGACCTCGACGCGCACCGGTTTGCCGTTCAACGAGCTCGCGGGCAGCACCGGCGTCCAGGTGGAGGTGCGCAGCCGCGGACCCGACTGGTCGATGCCGATGCCGGAGTCGAAGACCAGCGCCCCGCCGAGGTAGCTGCCGGCGACGGTGATGCCGTAGCCCAGCGCGGTGAGCACGATGCCGCGCCCGTGACGTCCCCTGCGCCGGTCCCACCACGACTGCATGTACAGCGCGGTGGCGGCGACGTTCAACAGGCCGTGCACCGCGCCGACCCGGCGGTCCTCCTCGTGGGTGTGCTGCCAGTCGGTGACGCCGGTGACGGCCGAGCCCAGGCTCGCCAGGATGCCGACCCCGAGGGCGCGGGAGGCGAACCGCGAGGCGTCGACGACCTCGGAGGCGGGTTGGCCCGGCAGCACGCTGAGTGCGTCCAACGCCACCGTCGTGCCGAGGGCGCCACTGGTCAGCGACGCCAGGGGCGGGTGCACCGGGTGCCCGAGCCACACTCCGTTGAGTGCGTTGGCGACGGTATTGCGGGCCCCGCCCAGGCCGTTGTAGGCGAAGCTGAGCAGGTGTTCGAACCGATAGCTCGGCCGATCCATCCACTCCTGGCGCCCGATAGCGGCCAGAACCTTCGATCCGACCTGCTGCAATCGACCCCCTCGTGGCCGACCCACCATGGCACCCCGCCTTTCCTCAAATCAGTGGAAAATAACCGTTAATAACCGCAAAACCGAACGATTACCCGCAGTTTACTCCGCGCTCACATACACCGAACGGTTGCCGTGACCCACCGTAGCCGCGGGTTTCCGGCGGTTAGTTGTGTGCAACCTGTGAATCGGCTCCAAGGATTCTGGCGGGCCCCCGTCGACGCCTGCCTCCGGTGATTGACCGGCGCCGAAGGCTGCGGGATTCTATTGAGCGGAGAGTATTTCTTTACAACAGAGGGCGTGATGGCGAGCGAGAGCGACGAATGGGTCGGGGTCTTCGACAACGTGCGCCGCGGGATGGTCCCCGCGCACATCTACAACGACTCCGAACTGTTCGCCCTGGAGAAGGAGCGGTTGTTCGGCCGGGCGTGGACGTTCGTGGGACACGCGTCCGAAATCCCGCATGACGGCGACTACGTGGTGCGCCGGGTCCTCGACGACTCGTTCATCATCACCCGGGATTCCGCCGGCGAGCTCCGGGCCCTGTTCAATATGTGCCTGCATCGCGGAATGCAGGTCTGTCGCGCGGAGATGGGCAACGCCTCCAACTTCCGCTGCCCCTACCACGGCTGGACCTACCGCAACGACGGCCGGCTCACCGGGCTGCCGTTCCACCGGGAGGCCTACGGCGGCGACGAGGGATTCGACAAGGGCCAAACCCTTTTGCCCGCACCCAATTTCGCGAGCTACAACGGCCTGCTGTTCATCAGCCTGGATCCGAATGCCGAACCACTGGAAGACTTCCTGGGTGACTTCAGGTTCTACCTGGACTACTACACCAAACAAAGCCCCGGCGGCGTCGAGGTGCGGGGCCCGCAGCGCTGGCGGATCAAGGCGAACTGGAAGATCGGCGCGGAGAACTTCGCCGGCGACATGTACCACACCCCGCACACCCACGCGTCGATCGTCGACATCGGACTGTTCCGCGAGCCAAAAGCCCAGAAGCGCAAGGACGGAGCCACCTATTGGGCGCACCGCGGCGGAGGAACCACCTACAAACTCCCGCCCGGCAGCTTCGAGGAGCGGATGCGCTATGTCGGCTACCCCACCGAGATGATCGACCGGATCAAAGACGTGTGGACGCCGCAACAGCAGCGGGTGGTCGGCGAGGACGGGTTCATGATCTCGGCCGCGACCTGCTTTCCGAACCTGAGTTTCGTGCACAACTGGCCGAAGGTGGCCGACCGCGAAGATCAAGTGCTGCCGTTTATCTCGATCCGGCTGTGGCAGCCCATCAGCGAGAACGAGACCGAGGTGTGTTCGTGGTTCGCCGTGGACTCCACCGCTCCCCCGCAGTACAAACAGGATTCGTATAAGGCATACCTGATGTGCTTCGGGTCGACGGGCATGTTCGAGCAGGACGATGTGGAGAACTGGGTGTCGCTGACCACCACCGCGGGCGGCTCGATGGCGCGGCGACTGCTCCTCAACAGCCGCATGGGCCTGCTCGCCGACGACCGGCCCGTCATCGAGGCGTTGGCGCCCAACGCCTTTCACGGACCAGGACGCGCGCAGGTCGGCTACAACGAGCACAACCAGCGCGCGCTGCTGGCCATGTGGGCCGACTACCTGCAGAGGGCCGACACATGAGAAAACCCTTGCCGTTCAACGACACCCGGCACCTCGAGGCGCATCAGTTCCTGGTCGACGAGGCGTACCTGCTCGACGCCCAGCAGTATGAGTGGTGGCTGGACACGCTGACCGACGACGTCCGCTACACCATGCCGGTGCGGGTCACCACCGCGCGCGGGGCCGGGTTCGACACCAGTCCGGGCATGGACCATTTCGCCGAGGACAAGTACTCCCTGACCCAGCGGGTCGCGCGGATGGGCACCGAGCACGTGTGGGCCGAGGACCCGCCGTCGCGGCTGCGGCATTTCATCACCAATGTGCGCACCTTTGCGGGAGACGACCCAGCGCACCTGGTGGTGGAGTCGGCCGAGCTGCTGTTTCGCAGCCGCGGCGACGTGAACGACGCCGCCCTGATGTCCTGCGGACGCGAGGACGTGCTGCGCCGGTGTGGCGATCGCTGGAAGCTGGCCCGCCGCATTATCCTCACCGACGAGTCGGTGCTACGCATGCAGAACCTGGCGGTGTTCCTATGAGCGACGAACCCATCACGATCGCCAACGAATTCACCGAAGTCGTGGTGCGCCGCATCGACACCCGCAACGGCTCACGCCTGCTGATCAGCGCCCCCAGGTCCGGGCAGTGGATCACTCTCGACGCGCTCGAGGTCGAGGCCTTGACCTGGCAGAACCCCCGTACGCTGGCCGCCATGGTCGGCAATTCTCACGCGCCGCTGCTGCCCGACGACCCCGAGGAGCGCGATGACGGGCTGGCTTGACGGCAAGCGCGCGCTGGTCGTCGGCGCCGGCTCGGGGATTGGCCGCGCCGTCGTCGACGCGTTTCGCAGCGAGGGATCCAAAGTCGCTGCGCTGGAACGCGATCGGGAAAAGTGCGGCACGCTGCGCGCGCAGCTGCCCGACGTCCCCGTCGTCGAGGGCGACGCGACCACCTACACGGCCAACGAACGGGCCGTGACCGCCGCCGTGGACGCCTTCGGCGGGCTGGACACGCTGGTCAACTGCGTCGGGATCTTCGACTTCTACCGGGGCATCGGCGACATCGAGCCCGACGACCTGCCCGGCGCGTTCGACGAGATGTTCCGCACCAACGTGCTCAGCCATCTGCAGTCGGTGAAAGCGGCGATTCCGGCGCTGCGGGCCGAGACGGGATCCTCGATCGTGTTGACCGGGTCCGCCTCGTCGTTCTATCCGGGGCGCGGCGGCGCGCTGTACGTCTCCTCGAAATTCGCGGTGCGCGGGTTGGTTTCGGCGCTGGCTCACGAGTTGGCGCCGCATGTCCGGGTCAATGGGGTGGCGCCCGGCGGTACCCTGAACACCGATCTGCGCGGCCTCACCAGCCTGGGGCTGGGCGACATCCGCCTCGACGACAGCCCCGACCGGGCCCGCGACGTGGCGGCCCGCACTCCCCTGCACGTCGCGCTCACCGGCGAAGACCACGCGTCCAGTTATGTGTTCCTGGCGTCCGACCGCTCCCGCGGGATCACCGGCGAAACCGTCCGCCCCGATGGCGGATTCGGCCTCGGCGCAACAGAATCCGGACCAAAACGGACCGACCGATGACCGACCGGCTGGAGCGGCAACGCACCCTGGTCGCGCTGGGCTGCCGCGTCGCGGCGGCCCGCGGCCTGGTCGACGGCATCCTGGGTCACCTGAGCCAGCGGGTCGACGACGAGCGCCTGTTGGTGCGCTGCCGCAGCGACACCGACGACGGGGTGGCGTTCACCCGGCCCAGCGACATCCGGCTCGTCCGGTTCGACGGCACCGCGGGTGCCCCAGGCGAACTCGACGGGTACCGCGTTCCCAACGAATTGCCCATCCACGTCGAGACCATGCTGGCCGACCCGCGCCACACGGCCGTCGCACACCTGCACCCGCCGGCGGTGGTGGCCGCCGACCTGGCCGGCATCACCATCCGGCCCATCTACGGCGCCTACGACATTCCCGGGGCCTGGCTGGCGCGCGGCGGCGTCCCCGTCTACGAACGCGCCGTGCTGATCCGGGATACCCGCCTGGGCAAGGAGATGGTGGCGGCCATGCGCGGGGAGCCCGTGGTGATCTGCCGCGGGCACGGAATCACCAGCGCCGCAGCGACGGTGCCGCAGGCGGTGCTGCAGGCGATCAGCGTTGACGCGCTGGCCCGCATGTCGTTGCGGGTGCGCGCGGCCGGCGGAACGCTGCGCGACATCGACGACGCGGACTGGGACGACTTGCCGGATCTGGGGCCCGCGCTCACCGCCGAGGCGGCCTGGCGCCACGAAGTGGCGCGGCTGCCGACGGGACCCGCATCGTCGCCAGCCTGACGAGCTTAGCCGGACTAGCCGAGCTGATCGCCAATCTCCTTGGCGGCGTTGACAAGTGCGGCGGCCACCGCGGGATAGCGGGAGGCGTCCAGCCGGTGTTGCGGCGCGGCGGCGTTGAGCGCGAGCCGCAGTCCGGGCGCCCGGGTCGGGATGGGTACGGCGACAGAGGCGACGCCCTCCTCGCTTTCCTCCCGGTTGGTGGCGTAGCCGCGCTCGCGGATGCCGGACAGCTCGGCTTCCAGTTCGTCGCGGCTGGCGATCGAATGCGAGGTGATGCGCTCGAGCCGCTCGCGCGGCAGCAGCGCACGCAGTTCCGGTGGCGACAGCTGGGCCAGCATCACCTTGCCCGTCGAGGTGCAGTGCGCGGGCATGGCGCGGCCCAGCCGGGAGGCCACCCGCACCGCCGAGGGCCCCTCGACGGCGGCGACGAAGCGGACACTGGCGCCGTCGAGCATTCCGACGTGCACCGTCTCGCGAAGTTGCTCGCTGAGCCCGCGCATGATGGGTGCCGCCGATCGCGCGATGTCGATGCGCCCGAAGATCGCGAACGCCACCCCGGTCAACGACGGGCCGGGCAGGTACGCCTTGGACACCGGATCTTGGCGGACGAACCCACGGTAGGACAGCATCGCCAGCAGCCGGTGCGCCGTCGATGACGCCACGCCGAGATAGCGGGTCGCCTCGCTCAACCGGATCTGGGGTTGCTCGCCCAGCAGCAACAGCAGCTTGAGCGCATTGTCGACCGACTCGATCGGATACTGCGGCGCAAGCGAATCGGCGCGCGCCGCCGCGGCGGCATCCCGTGCGGGGCGCTCGCGCTTGGGTGGCATGGCTCAACGGTAACCAGTTGTGGGCGCGAGTTCGCGTTATTCTCGGCTTCGTGAGCGGGGCGATGCACGCCGGATACCGCCGTTACGTCGCGATCGGCGACAGCCAGACCGAGGGCCTGTGGGACGGTGACGACGCCGTCGGCCTGCTCGGATTCGCGGACCGCCTCGCCGTGCGGGTCGATGCGCTCTACCCCGGCCTGCAATACGCCAACCTCGCGATCCGCGGCAAACGAATCCGCCACGTGCTCACCGAGCAGGTTCCGCGAGCGCTGGCGATGCGGCCGGACCTGATCACCGTGTGCGCCGGGATGAACGACGTCATCTGGCCGGGGCGCTCGTTTGGTCCCGCCCTGAGCGACCTCGAGGACGTTTACGCCGCACTCGCCCGATCGGGGGCCACGGTGGTGACGACGACCTTCCCGAACGTCGCGCAGTTCCTCCCGCTCGGGCGACTCGTGGCCGGACGGCTTGCCCGCATCAACGCGGCGATCACGGCGGCCGCCCATCGCTACGGATTCCGGCTCGTCGACCTGTACGAGGCTGCCTCGATGCGTCAGTTGGACACCTGGGCCCTCGACCGCGTGCATGCCTCGACCAAGGGGCACGTGTTGTTCGCGGCCGCGGCCGCCGAAGCGCTCAATTTGCCTGGTAGCAACCATGATTGGGCCCGGACCGACGTTCAGCTCGCCCGGCGTGCCTTTGTGGCGGGCGCCTACGAGCAGTGGCGCTGGACGCGGGAGAGTTTCGTCCCGTGGGTCTGGCGGCGGCTGCGCGGCCACTCGTCGTATGACGGGCGCGAACCCAAACGCCCGCGATTGGAAGGTCTGGGCGTCCCAAGCGAATTGAAACGCACACCTTAGGGCGCGGATCGCGGGCCGGTCAGGCATCCTTGACGCATGAATGTGGAGCCCTTGCTGCACTCGATCCCGCCGCTCGCGGTCTACCTGGTGGTCGGCGGTGTAGTCGGGATCGAGAGCTTGGGCATCCCGCTGCCGGGCGAGATCGTGTTGGTGACCGCGGCGCTGATGTCGTCGCACCACGACCTGGCCGTCAATCCGATCGGGGTCGGCGTCGCCGCGGTGATCGGCGCGGTAACCGGTGATTCGATCGGGTACGCGATCGGGCGCCGGTTCGGCATGCCGCTGTTCGACCGGCTCGGCCGGCGGTTCCCGAGACACTTCGGCCCCGGGCACGTCGCCCTTGCCGAGAAGCTGTTCAACCGGTGGGGCGCTCGGGCGGTGTTCTTCGGCCGGTTCATCGCGCTGCTGCGGATTTTGGCCGGGCCGCTGGCGGGCGCCCTCAAAATGCACTATCCGCGGTTCCTGGCGGCCAACGTCTCGGGCGCCATCTGCTGGGCGGGCGGCACGACCGCGCTGGTGTACTTTGCCGGAATCGCGGCCGAACGCTGGCTGGAGCGGTTCTCCTGGATCGGGCTGGTGGTCGCCGTGGTGGCCGGCCTCACCGCGGCAATCCTGTTGCGCGAGCGCACATCACGGGCGATCGCGGAACTGGAGGCCGAGCATCACCGAAAGACCGCCGCCACGGAGACCGCGCCCGACACGGTCTGACTACACGGCCTCGCCGGTGTCGGCCACCAGAGGCGGCCGGTGCTCGTCGATCAGGGCGCGGGCCATCCGGCGGGCGCGCTTCGCCGCGTCGAGATCCCCAACGGCGGCCAGAATGATGGCGCCCTTCATCAGGATGTGCCAGGACGAGGCGAAGTCCTCGACGTCGGTCAGGCCCGCCGCAACCGCGCGGCGGCGCACGATGTCGCGGACGTGGTCGATGTGGGTGATGCAGGCCTGTCCGGCCGGATGATCCGGCCCCACCTCGAGCAGCACGTTGATGAACGAGCAGCCTTCGTATCCGTCGCGGAGCTGGAACCAGTCATGCATGACGTCGAAGATCGCCAGCAACTGTTCCTCGGGGGTGGTGCCGCGCCGCCGCGACTGCTCCTCGATCAAACCGTGCGTCCAGAGCTCCTCGCGGCGCTCCAGCACGGCCAGCACGAGATCGTTCTTGGTGGCGAAATGCCGGTACAGCGTGGCCCGGGCGACGCCGGCCCGCGCGATCACCTCGTCGGTGCCCACTGCGCGGATGCCACGCCGGCTGAACAGCTCATATGCGGCGGTCAGTACGCGTTCGCGCGCCGACGCGGCAGGCGTTCCGACATCGGAAGTTGTCATCAGGCCTTACCGTACTCTTAGCCCCGGACCCGTAGACAGACCGCCCTGTCTCGTTATACAAATGAGATTCGCATCCGCGAACAGTCTGTCTTCAGACAATAGGACGGGCATCCGTCGCGGCGTCACCGACGCCGGTCGATCAGGGGGTCCATCATGAACTCAGCCATTGCGGAACAATTGCCCACCACTCACCTCATGCTGAGCACCAAATTGGTCTATGAGCTGGGCGATCCCAACAGCACGCTGCGGGCGACCGCCGATCGCAGCGGTCCGGCGGTGCTGATCTACGCGGGGGGCGAGGTCGACGCCTGCAACGAGGACACGTGGCGCCACCTGGTCAGTGAGACGGCCGGCGTCGTCACCGCTCCCGGCCCGTTCGTCGTCGACGTCACCGGGCTCGAGTTCATGGGTTGCTGCGCGTTCGCGGTGCTCGCCGACGAGGCCAAACGCTGCCAGGAACGCGGCATCGATCTGCGGCTGGTGAGCTGCGAGCCGATCGTCGCCCGCATCGTCGACGCGTGTGGGCTCGGCGGTGTGCTGCCCATCTACCCGACGGTCGACTCCGCGTTGTCGGCGGCCGCGCGCTGGTAACCACTCGGCACTGCTCGGCCGTAATCGGCTGAATGAGCGGCCATCCCACCATCGGCGCGGAGGAGGAGTTCCTCCTCGTCGACCCCCGAACCGGTGAGCCGTCCCCGGAGAACGCCGCCGTGGCCGCCGAGGCCGAACGGCGCGGCGTGAAGCTGCAGCTGGAACTGAGCAGCTGCCAGGTGGAAACGACCTCCGACGTGGCGGCGAGCGCCGCCGAGCTCGGTGAAGAGCTGCGCCGGTTGCGCCGCACCGCGGCGCAAGCCGCGCAGGCCGTCGGCGTTCAGCTGCTGGCCTGCGGGCTTCCGCCGGTCACCCCGCACCAGTTTCCGGTCACCGATACCCCGCGCTACCGCCGGATCGGCGAGGAGTTCGGCATGGTCGCCCACGAGCAAGGCATCTGCGGATGCCATGTGCACGTGCAGGTGCCCGACCGCGCCGCGGCCATCCATGTCAGCAATTGGCTGCGGCCGTGGCTGCCGTCTTTGCTTGCGCTGTCGGCCAATTCACGCGTGTACCGCAATGCCGACAGCGGCTACGCGAGCTGGCGCAGCGTGCTGTGGCGGCGCTGGCCGGCGGCGGGAGCGCCGCCGTTTTTCGCCTCGCCCGACGAGTACGACGACGCGGTACGCATGCTGGTCGACACCGGGGTGATCCTCGACAAGGACATGATCTATTGGGACGTGCGCCCTTCGGCGGAATTCCCGACGGTGGAGGTCCGGGTGGCCGACGTGCCCGCCACCGTCGACGAAACCGTGCTGCTCGCCACCCTGATCAGGGCCGCCGTGATGACGGCGCTCGACTCCCCCGACGACATCGGGCGCCTGCCGCCCGGCGCGCTGCGCGCGGCGTATTGGAAGGCCGCCCACGACGGGTTGTCCGGGCACACACTCGATCTGATCCACGGGCGCGGGGCGGTGCCGGCGCGGGAGCAACTGGGAGCACTGGTGCAACGGGTACGCCCCGCCCTGGAGTCGCTGGGAGAACACGAACACGTGGTCCACGAAATCGACCGCGTCACGGCCCGCGGCAATGGGGCGATGCGTCAGCTGCGGGCCTGGCACCGACGCGGCGAGGCGAGCGACGTCATCGCCGAAGCCGCCGCGGCCACGTTGAGTTGAACATCGTTGTCGCACAAGAGATCTCGTCAGGCCACAGCGAGCAGCCGATACAACCCGATCAGGCCGACGACCACGATGATGGCGCGCAGCGCGTTCCCCGATAACCGGCGCCCGTAGCGCGCGCCGAGCAGGCCGCCGACCAGCGAGCCCGCCGCGATCAGCCCGGCGGCCGGCCAGCTGATCCGATCGAACGCCGCCACCGTATAGGCAATCGCGGCAACCACATTCACCGCCAGGGCCAGGAGATTTTTGGCCGCGTTCATGCGCTGCACCGACTCCGGCAGCAACGCCCCCATCAGGCCGACCAGCAAAATGCCCTGGGCGGCGGTGAAATAGCCGCCGTAGACGCCGACGGCGAATGTGCCCAACACCAGTGTTGCCATCCGCCCCGCCGGGACGTGCTCGGGTGAGCGGCCTGCCTGCGCGGCGCGCCGGGCGGTCCACGCCTGGATCCGCGGCCCGATCACCACCAGTGCCAGCGCCAGCACCAACAGCACCGGCACGATCTCGGCGAACACCTTCTCCGGCAGATGCAACAGCAGGTAGGCGCCCAGCGTCGCGCCGGCCAGCGACGCCGGCAGCTGCCAGCGCAACCGGTCCTCTTGACCGCGCAACTCGGCGCGATAGCCCCAGGTGGCCGAGACGCTGCCGGCGACCAGGCCCGTGGCGTTCGACATGGTGGCCGTCACCGGCGGAAAGCCGAGCGCAACCAGCGTCGGGAAGGTGATCAGGGTGCCGGAGCCGACGAGAGCGTTGATCGCCCCGGCCGCCAGCCCGGCCAGGCATATGAGGAACATCTGAAACGGCGACACCGGAGAAAAACCTTAGCCTGCCGCCGATTTCGTCGCGAGGGCGACTACTCGCTCCGCTCAGGTGGGCGGGCCTTCGGCGCCGCGCTCGACCCCGGTGCGCAGCTTGACCGACGCCGAATACGCCAGCGTGCGAAACCGCAGGACCGGATCGTCGGAGGGTTCGATGCCGTCGGTCACGCGCATCGGGTCGAACACCACGATGTCGCCGCCGTGCTCGCGCTCGGTGTCCACACCGGTGACTTCCAGGGAGCCGACGGTGACGATCTGGGTGCTCTGCCATGCCGAGGACGGGTCCACCGTCGAGTCGGTGGGCCCGGCGATCTGCACCCGGAAGTCGAACCGCACCGGAGCGCCCTGTAACCGCGTGGCCAGCTCGTCGGTGAGGAAGTCCGGATCCTTGCCGTGGGCGTCGGGGACCGACAGGTATTCCTCGGCCGCCGTCGGAACCAGGTGGTAGCGAACGAATCTGGCGCTGCCATCGGCGGCGACCCAGCGGAACGCGTGCAATCCGTGGTATTCGGTGGTGGCGTAGCTGGCCGGGATCCGGTTGGCCTCCCGCAGGATGGGCAGCGCGCCAAGCAGCTTCGGGTGGGTGAGCAGGTGCGTGGCCATGCGCAGCGGCGTCGTCAGTCCAGGCCGCATCGCCTTGAGCAGATCGATGAAGCCGTCCGGTGTGCTGGAGACGAAGAGCCGGGCGGTCTGCGTCGAAACGTCGGTGGTGGAGCCGTCGGGCAGGGTGAACTTCACCGCCATCCCGCGCACGCCGGGACGGCCGTCGCGCTGCTTGGGGTTGCCCGATCCGTTGGAGAAGCGGATCAGCGCCGGGACCGGCGAGCCATCGAGATGACTTGCGCGCGAAAGCATTACCGCGTCAGAGGTCGCGGTGAATGTGCCGCGATAGAGGGTTCCTTTGGCGTGCAGTGCGCGGCAGCCGGGCTGAGCACCCCCGGCGCCCCGGATGGCCTCGATCGCTTGGTCAGGGGTTAATCCACCGCTCATGGACGAATCTTAGTGGCATTTGAATCCCAGTGGTATCAGGTGGGAAAGCCGAAGAGTTCGACGACACCGTGATCGCGACCGGCCGTATAGCCCCCGTCGACGGCGAGGGCCTGACCGCTGACGAACGAGGCGTCGGGCGACAGCAGGAAGGCGGCCATGGCCGCGATCTCCTCGGGCTGCCCCAGCCGCTGCAGCGCGTGCTCCCTGGTGATCGAGGCGAGCGGGCCCTCCATCCCGGGAATGCTGAAGACGCTGTGCGCCATGGGCGTTTCGATGAAGCCGGGACAGATGACGTTCGCCCGGATGCCGCTCGGCCCGTAGTCGAGGGCGATGTTCTTGGTGAGCAGCACGACGCCGCCCTTGGCCGCGTTGTAGGAGCTGCCGCCCGCGGTGCCTTCCAGGCCCTCGACGCTGGCGACGGTCACGATCGAGCCCCGTTCGCCGTCAGCCCGGGGTTGTTCGATCATTTTGGCCAGGGCCGCCTTGGCCACCAGGAAGGTGCCGGTGAGGTTGACCCCGATCACCCGGTCCCATTCGGCGCGCTCCAGCAGGTGCACCGGGCCTCCCCCGGCGACGCCGGCGGCGTGGAAGAGGCCGTCGAGCCGGCCCGGCACGGCGGCCAGCACCGCGGCGATCGCGGCTTCGTCGGTCACGTCGGCGGGCACGAAGGTGAACCGCGGGCCCAGCTCCTCGGGCGGTGCGGCGAGGTCGGCGCCGACCACGGTGCCGCCCTCGGCCAATAACCGTCGCGCGGTGGCCAACCCGATTCCGGAGGCGGCACCGGTCACGACGAACGTGCGCGAGCGGGCGCGATCGGGGTTCGCCAATGTCGGCTCCTTTGTCGGGCGGGTCCGTCGCGTTCGGCAGCGGCCCAGTCATGGTGACACACAGAGCAAAACCCATCTTGGACTTTGCTCGGGTTGCCGGAGGACGATGGGAGCGAGCTCGGATCCCGCGCCGCCCAGAGAGTGAGGAACGACGATGTCATCGACTCGGCCGCAGGCTTTCTTCTCCGCCGTCCCCGGGGCGCTGGGCGCTGTGGTGGCCGCGGTGGTCATCGCGGCCGGCCACCCGGCCACCGCTGGGATAGCGCTGGCCTCCGACGAGGCGATCGCCATCGCGCAGGGCGTCTCGGTCACCCCCGCGCCCGGCTGGACACTGGGAAACCGCGGCCCGAACTGGGTGGCGCTGAACAACGCCGACACCAGCGCGCAGATGCGGATCACGGTCAAGCAGGCCGGCGGGGCTGATGCCGCCGCGGTTCTGCAGACCGACATCGACCAGTACACCCGCGGCGCATCGGCCATCCTGACCGGTGTGAACCGATTGACCGCGCCCGACGTCACGCCGCTGCAGGGGCCCAACTTTCACCAGGAAGCGTCGGTCAACTACACGGCCAGCGTGGTAAACGCGCAGGGCACGATTCCAGTGATCGGCACGTTCACCGAGCTGCTGAACACGTCGAACGGCCGCTCGGCCTTCATCGACTTCCGGCAGGGCAGCGGCGCCACCTCACAGGCCGCCGGCGACGGCGGAACGATGATCGCCTCCATGGAATGAGAACCTGACCGCTTACGCTCGCAGGGGTCGACGTCGCGTGCGAAGCGCCGACTCCGTATGACCGTCTGGAATACATCGAACGCGGAGGGGTTCATGCCACTTGCCGACACGGCGGAGACGCTCGCCGGGATCGTCGAACGACACGCGCGGCAGCGGCCCGAGGCGATCGCGATTCGCTACGGCGAACGCCAGTGGTCGTGGGCCGAGTGGAGCACGCGGATCCGTCGCACGGCGGGGGCGCTGCGCGCCGCAGGGATCGAGCGGGGCCAGTGCGTGGCGATCCTGGACAAGAACCATCCCGCCTGCCTCGAGGTGCTCATCGCCGGCGCCTCCATCGGCGTGGTCACCGCCGTCGTCAACTGGCGGGTGATCGGCGACGAACTCGTCCACGTCCTCGCCGACAGCGGGGCCCGCGTGCTGCTGGTCGGCGCCGAGCTGCGGGCCGCCGCCGAAGCCGCCGCCAAGCGCGTGCCCGGCCTGGAACGCATCGTCGAGGTCGGCGACGAGTACGAATCGTTGCTCGCCGCAGCATCACCGACGGAGGCCGACGCGGGCCTCGACCCGGACGAGACCGCGTTGGTGATCTACAGCTCGGGCACCACCGGACGGCCCAAAGGCGTGCTGCTCAGCCAGCGCGCGCTGGTCAATCACGCGGCGAACCTGGCGCCGGCGTTCCCGTTCGCCGACGGGGACGCGAACCTGGTCGCCATGCCGTTGTTCCACGTGGGCGGGATCGGCTACGCGCTGTTCGGCATCCGTTCGGGGGCACCGACTTTCCTGACCCGCGAGCCCGACGCCGCGACGCTGATCGGCGCGGTGCGCGCCGGAGCCACCCACGCGTTCTTCGTC
The DNA here is from genome assembly GCF_976985695.1 of Mycobacterium sp. NTMscope_MAC_269. Lineage (NCBI taxonomy): Bacteria > Bacillati > Actinomycetota > Actinomycetes > Mycobacteriales > Mycobacteriaceae > Mycobacterium > Mycobacterium sp. NTMscope_MAC_269. The sequence goes on along the minus strand of NZ_OZ335668.1, from coordinate 896,183 downwards.
CCGCCGGTGATCGCCCGGTTCCTGCACGCGGGTGAGGCGGCCACCGCCGCCATCGCCGGCCTGCGCTACATCGTCTACGGGGCGGCGCCGATGCCGCTGCCGTTGCTGCATCGGGCGCTGTCGACGTGGCCGGACACGAGGTTCGTGCAGGTGTACGGGCAGACCGAGCTGTGCGGCGCGGTCACGGCCCTGTCCGACGCCGACCACCGCGACTCGGCGCGACCCGAATTACAACTCTCGGCCGGAAAGGCTGTGCTGGGCTGTGAGATTCGTATCGTCGATCCCGAAACGCGCGCCCCGTTGCCGCCCGGGGAGCCCGGCGAGGTGTGGGTGCGCAGCAACCAGAACATGAGCGGCTACCTCAACCGCCCGGAGGCGACGGCCGAGACGATCACCGCCGACGATTGGGTGCGCACCGGGGACGTCGGCCGCCTGGACGCCGACGGCTACGTGTATATCGAAGACCGGCTCAAGGACATGATCATCACCGGGGGCGAGAACGTGTACGGGCCCGAGGTGGAAAGCGTGCTCATCGAGCATCCGGCCGTCGCCGATGCCGCGGTGATCGGTGTGCCCGATGACTTCTGGGGGGAATCGGTCAAGGCGATCGTGGTGGCCGACGGCGAGATCGATCCCGGCGGCATCATCGAATTCTGCCGGCAGCATCTGGCCGGTTTCAAATGTCCGCGCACCGTGGACTTCGTGACGGAGCTCCCCCGCAACGCGAGTGGCAAGATCCTTAAAACTCAGCTGCGGGAACCGTTTTGGCGGGACCGGGCCCGCGGAATATGAGCGGGCTACAGCCGTCCCTCGACGCGCAGTTCCGGGTGCACCCAATCGGGTGAGCGTCTTTCCTTGAACGAGCGGAAGCCTTCGATGGCCTCGGCGTCGGACAGGCTGGAGGTCATGCCGATGCGGTCATACAGGCCCAAATAGCTGTCGATGCTGGACTTGATGACGCCGCGGGCGCGCGGCGCGGTCCGACTGCATTGCGCGAGCACGTCTTTCGCCGTGTCCAGCAGGCCCTCGTGCGGCACCACCCGGGTGACCAGACCCCAGTCGAGAGCTTCGACCGCGGTCAGCACCCGACCGGTGAACATGAGGTCGCGGGTACGCACCGGCCCGATGACGCGGGTGAGCATCTGGCTGTAGTAGGTGTCGGCGTAGCCGCGGAACAACTCGGGCACCCGGAAGGTCGCCCGATCGCTCACCACCGACAGGTCGCTGCACAGCGCGATCTGGAATCCACCGCCCTGGCACAGGCCGTTGACCGCGGAGACGATGGGCTTGCCCGAGGTCCGCACCGCGTCGAACGGCGTCACGTCCATGCCCAGCGCGGAGCCGAAGGTGATCCAGTTGTCCTCGCCTCCCCCGCCGCCCATGTCGCCGCCGGGCGCGAAGACATCGCCGGTTCCGGTGAGCACCAGCCCGGCCAGGTCTGGGTCCTCGTTGAGACGCCCTACCGCGTAACGGATTCCGAAGTACATCGCGGGGCTCAGGGCGTTGCGCGCTTCGGGACGGTCGATGGTACATACCGCGATCGGTCCCTGCCGTTCGAAGCGCAGATAGGGTGTGCCCAGCCAGTCCCCCTCGGGAGGACGGGGCGCTGTCGGGGGATTCTGAGGCACGGGGCTCCTCTCGGGTCGGCGCCGCTACTGTAGCTCTTACAGTATCCGCGGGAGCGGGCGCCACCCCGATGCGGAGCTCCGAGGGCTTCAGGGCCGGCCGCGGCTCCCGGCGGTCGGGTGCTGGCGTTCGAGCCCGCGCAGACGGCGCGCTTCCCTCATCAGCCAGACCAGCCCCGCCGCGGCTGCCAGTAACGCCACTACGGCCGCGGCGATTCCGGCGCCAACCCGCTCATCGGCGAAGCACGCGAGGCAGATAGCCAACGCCACCACTGCGGCCCCGACGAGAAGCAATCCCGGGGCTTTGGCGGGTTTTTTCAGGGCTTGGCCAACCCGTGGACGGCTGGACCGTTGATGGTCGAGCGGATCTCGAGCTGTGTCTCCCATGGTCCCTTCCTCTGTTGCTGCGTAAGCCGTGATCTACAGCTGTACCCGGTTGCAACCGTGGGTAATAGTCGCGCAGCGGTTTGGATTGCACGCGCTATTGCTTTACAGACGCGGCCTTTTCGCCAATCGCGCCCCTCATCGCAGGATCTGCGCGAGCTTTCGCCATCGTCGATGCCGGTGGCCAAACATGAGCCGGACGAAGGCACGGGTCAGCAGCCCGTGCAACCCGTCGTCGGTTTCGATCTCGTCGGTGTAGCGGCAGCTGCGCTCGTCGATGGGTTCGAACGTCAGGCGGTGGTTCCACGTGCGGACCGGTCCCCCGTGCTCGTTGGTGTAGATCTCGGTCGGTTCGAGGCGCTTGATGGTCAGGTGGTGGGTCCAGGCCGGGATCACGCCGAACCACCAGAACCGCGCCGATCCCTCGGTGCCGACCTCGATGCGCTCGGGGACATCGAGGCGGTAGATCCGCAGCACCGGGCTCAGCACGTGGCGCATCAGCTCCGGCTTGCGCGCCAAGGCGGCCGCGGTCTCGGCCGGGATCGGCAGCTCGGTAGTTAGGGTTACCTTACTCACGCGGTTCATGGTGGCCCAGCGGGCGCGCTCAGGCAAGGGCAGCGTGGCCTCAGGGCGGTGCGTGGGCGCCTGGCCGCGACTTCGTCTCGCCGAGCGGTTAACCCGACACGGCCTGCGAAAAGAGCCGCTACCCAGCCCGAGGGCGGACGTGAGAGCGCGGCCGCTGTAGCGCGAGGATACGGTGAATCAGTGAAGTGGATTAGTGGGCCAATGGTTCTTTGACCTGTATCGATGTGTGGTCCCGGCTGGGATCGAACCAGCGACCTTCCGCGTGTGAAGCGGACGCTCTCCCACTGAGCCACGGGACCGGCGCCGAGATGGCGAACGACGTCGAAGACTAGCACGTGCAGACCCCGACGATACCGGCCGCATCGGCCGGCCCGTCGCGGCGCGATAGCCTAGACACGGCTCGTACCAAGAAATTTGTATGTGCCCGCTCACGTGGACTATCGTCGTGCTTCGCACCGGGCGACGATCTCGCCCGTGGCGCGCGGATGTAGCGCAGTTGGTAGCGCATCACCTTGCCAAGGTGAGGGTCGCGGGTTCGAATCCCGTCATCCGCTCGAAGGTGCAAGTGGCGTGGACCCCAACGGTGGAGTGGCCGAGTGGTGAGGCAACGGCCTGCAAAGCCGTGCACACGGGTTCGATTCCCGTCTCCACCTCCAGATTTTGGTTCCCGGCGCGATTAGCTCAGCGGGAGAGCGCTTCCCTGACACGGAAGAGGTCACTGGTTCAATCCCAGTATCGCGCACCAGATTTTGTAAAGCTCAGACCCAGAATCTGAGACGAGTATCAACACACGTGAACTACACGTGAACTGGTCAATCAGGGCGCTAGCAACCCACCAGAGAGGTAGCTAGCCATGACCACGACATCCCCCAGCCCGCGTTCGCAGCGCGGCTTGTCGGTGCCTGGAGCGACGGTGGACTTCCCCCAACAGGAAGGTCCAGCCATGACAACCACAACCATCCCCAACGTCCCGATTCCGGCCGGTGCCGTCAGCGTTCAAAACTGGGATCGAGGCGGACGGCTGTTCTACGGCGCGGTCTCGCCAACCATCCCTGCGTCGGGGTGGATGCCCGCGGATGTGCGCATCTCCACGGGCGGTGTACAAGATGGCGACGGCACCTACGAGTGGGAGATTTGCGTGGGCCCGCTGGACCCGGACAATCCGCTGACCGCAGCCCAAGCGCGCCAGATCGGCGAAGCACTCATCGCCGCGGCCGACGAGCTCGACGCACTGGCCTAGCTCGCGCGCGTCGCGTCCTGTGGTGACAGTCAGGGCGCGGTGCGGACCAGCTACGGCTTACCGAGAGAAGGAATCATGGCTGAGCATAGTTGCCCGCGCTGCGGGCTCGAATCCCGATGCTCACACGGGAATTGGGCGGATCGGCATCCGGCCGCCGCTGCGACCGCTGGCATGTTCACGCTGGTGTGGATGTCGATGATGCTCAGCGTCTACCCGCTCGCAGCGCTCACGCTCATCGCGCTCTCTGCTGTCGGCGGGGCGGTCTATAAGACAGCCCGGGAACGTCGGCGCCGAGAGGCGCTAGTGGCCCGCGCCGACTACGAACACCATGCGCTGATGGCCGCGCCGCCAGTTCCCGTCGTGCCGCAGGCCGAGGACCCCGTACTGTTGCAGGTGAACATGCAGTTGCCGACTCAGCCCCAGCGGATTGCCGAGAATGTCGTCCGAAGAACCAGCCGTCGATAAGCGCCTTGAACTCGCGTATTCCGCCGCGCACGAAAGGCTGAAGGCGCAGAACGACACCCTTGCGAACACGCGGACGCGGGCCAACAATCTGCTCGCCACCGCCGCCCTGTTCATCTCGTTCTCGGCGGGCGTCGGAATGATCAACACCGATCCGAACAAGGGCCTGGTGTTGTGCCCGTTCCTCGCTGGTGTTCTGCTACTGGTGGTGGTGATACTCGGTTGCTGCGTCTTATTCGTGGCGTGGCCGGCGAAGAGCTGGAGCCACAGCCCGTCCGCAAGGGTCATTCTTGAGCGGATTGATGCCGGTGAGGATGAGGCGGCCATCCGAAGATTCGTTACTTGCAAGATGATTGAGGGCGCTGACCGCAATCACGTGCGATTAGAAGCGCGACAAATCGCCTTCCGGCTGGCGGTCGCGTTACTCGTTGTGGAAATAGCGTTGCTCGTCGGCGCTCTGGCCCTGCACTGAGGGGATAAATGACAGACGACTTTGACAATTGGCATGATCCCGCCGATGACCAATTCGGCAACAAGACGGCGAAGCGCGACGACCCGCGCGCCGAGGAGCGCCGCAGCAAAGACGCGTGGGATCGCCCAGAGCGGCGAGACAAAGACATGAGAAACCGTCCAGAACCGCGAGACAAAGACACGGGCGGCCGGGGGAAATCTCGCGACAAATAGGTGTGCGCCGACTCAGACGATTGACGACCGAATCGCCTCGACGAACTGATCCCACCGCTCCCGCTCGGCCGGCTGGTACAGGGCGGTGGGCTCCGGCAGTGAGATGTGCGTCCCGTCGGCGAACTTGACCTTGCCAGCGGTGGCAGCCGACCACCAAACTGGGCTCTGGACGACCATGCTCACGACATTGCCAAATCCGAGTTCGACGATTGAAGACAACGGACGAACCCACGCTGCGCCGACCTCGATTGTCACCTCGGAGTGGAAGCTGTCGGCCTCCTCGGCGGCGTCGTAAAAGGGTGCGCCGAAGGTTAATTCGGTGTGCCCGATCAGCGTTGACGTGACGATCCAGTTCGACCAGCCACTTGTGGGTGTCTCGGAAGGCATGTCAGCCGACGCCCATGACGCAACGATCTCGTCGATCGGAGCAAGGGCCGCGACCGCAAAATAGACGGCTCTGGGTGGTAGCCGCTGCCGCGTCCCTACGTGCTGGCTCAAACAGTCCCAGTCGGGTTCCGATAGATGCATGACTTCGACCGTACGGCCGTGCAGCGACAAAGTGCGCCGCACCGGCGGATCATCGATCGGTGATGTCGATGACCGGCGCTGACGGCGCGACCTTTTTCACTGCCTGGATGCCGTTTTCGGCACACTGCTTCGTCGTATAGGTCTCGCTGGTGACGAGCTTCTCGCCGTTTCTGGCTCTGAGGAAGAAGTGATACTGGCCGTCTCGGCTGCGGTCGATCACAAAGCGCGCTTCATCTGCCACGCGGATTATGCTGCCAAGGCCGCGCAGGTTAAATGATCGATTTCTCGATAATTTTCCGGGCGAACTACGCATAGACGGGTATGCCGCACCGCTACGTCAGCAGCTCGGCATGTCCCCCAGGACACCACCCCCCGCCCCCCACCCCCATCGCATTCTCAAATACGTGTGAGAACCGTGCGTCTGAATAGTTGATGCGGCTGCCTCTCCTGTCGTCCGCGTCGGCCCTAAATCCTCTCCAAGTTGGTCTTGCCAATAAGGGCCCGACTCGTCGCCGTTGGCGTCATCCTGTTCTTCGCAGCAATATTTGAGCGAGGAGGGGCAGTGATGGCAACGGGGGGCTCCAGGCGCTCAGCCCTAGAGCGGCATTTTTGCGCGATAAATCGCAGTGCAGGCCTTGAGCCGAGGGCGGAGACTCTGCAGAAAACTGAACCATGAGCCGCGCTGCACGCGCGCTTCGCGCACAACGAGCGCGCAAAAATCTGGACGCTAAGCGCGTTCGCAAAGCCCAGCGTGACGAGCGTAGAACTAACGTAAGAATGACTGTCGTCAGCGCTGTAATCAGGCGGGATGACCCTTCATCAATCAAGCAGGTGGTGCAACAGGCGCACGCAGCGTTGCTGTACGCAGATTCAGTCAGCCTTGTGTCACCTATAGCAGCGCTGTTGAAGTCAGCGAGCGACGTGAGCAAGCGCGATGGACTTGATCTGTTGTTCGAGCTTGAGAGGGTCGCTCCGAAATACTTCCCTGACGCCGAGACTGAGCTCCGAAAGTTCAGGCAGATCGTCGACGGCCTGCCTCCTCGCGGGCTGTGGACGAGTGAGCAGCGCCGTCAGTACGACGGCCTAATCGAGCAGCTGGCGGTTCAAATGAGTCCGATACGCGACAGGCTCCAGGAAAGCGCCAGAGGCCTGATGTCGGATTCGGGATTCGACCAACTCGAGCTAGCAATCGATGCCGGCATTCTGATTGTCGAGTCGCTGCCTGGTCTAGACGTATCAGAGCTCGATGACACCACCGGTCAAGCAATCGGTGGCCTCATCGAAAGAATCGATAACGCCCTTACGTCAGGCAGTCAGTACCCATTGTTCGATGGCGAGACCAACGAATTCGTGCGCGGTGGAGTCGAACTGGGCATCTTCGCGCCAACACCCATCGCTCGACGTCTGGGTCAGCACGCTGCTATGGCAAGCGGTCTCTTCGATAGGCTCCCCAGCTTCGAGCGGGCGACGACATCGGAGATTCTAGATATCCGAACTGAATTAGCCTCATCCCTAGGAGCGTTCCGGCAGGGTGTCATAACAGTGACCGAAAATATCGATGTTGCCCCTGAAGACCCCCAATTTGGCAACGAAGTCGAGTACGCATGGAACGAGACCGTGGCACCGGCGATCGACGAAATCGAAGAGACTATCCAGCAAAACAGAAGCCTCACAGATCTCACGAAGAGAATCGCGAAGGATTCTGTCGGAGGCAGTGCGATTGGTCTCGCAGCAGCAGCGCCCTTCTCCCTCGCCGTCGCCGCCGGGCCCATAGGTCAACTGATGACGGCAACTGCCATGGTATTCGGGTTCGGTTTGGGAACGGTACGCGGCCTGATCGATGAGAACGACGAAATTAAGACAGCTAAGAAGGCGCAATTCTACTTCTTGTATGGAACGAACGAGAAGCTTGGAATCGCTTAGCGCATAGACTACTTGGAGGCCGGCCACATCAATCTCGTAGCGCGGCATGCAATCTCGTCTACATTGGGCCTATGAGCGCATGCGACCCTAGCGATAGAGGGACGAAACCAGCCAGATGATTACTACGCATCGTGACCCTGCTGCCAGTGCTCAAACCGATCTGTACAGGAATCGTAGCGAACTGCGTGATCGCGTGCGCTTCGCATCACAACACTTGCAGCACTTCTGAATTAGCCACGAGGACAGCGGCAGTCCACCCTTGTGTAGGCGACCCGACTCCCAGCTCAAGTAGACGTCCAACTGAGCGTTCGTCGCGGTGCGGCCAACGTCCAAGAGCAGATCGTCTGAGATCGTTTCCCCCGGCTCAATCCACTCTTGTCCCACAGGAACTGGGAACATTCCTGGCGAGCCTGGAGCTGTTTGCTGCGCTGCCGCTAAAGAGTTTTTCCCAATGGACAGCGTGCCGAAAACCGGTTGTACGTCGTTCGGGAAGCTAACCTCCACGCCCGTGCCCGTCTCTTTCAGTGTGACTTTCGCACCGCCGATATTCGTGACGCGAAGGCGCACATGTAAAAGGGTCGCCTTCGGGGGCTGGTGTTGGAACGGAAGCCGGGATTGGCCAACGTCCGCGTCATCTTTCTGACGCCACTGGCCGAGCACTTGAATAGATACTCGCGAGTGAAAGGTTCGTCCTTTGACGAATCGGTAGTACGCCCATACGCCACCGACAAGGACTGCTAACGCAGTAAAGAGGCTTTCCGCGGCTCCCGTCCAGTCCTTGGCCACCACGCCCCAACCGGCCGCGTGCTTGGCAACTTCGCTCCACCACCCAGCCGCGACCGCGGTCGCGGAACACGGACGGGGGACATTGCCGTCAGAAGCACAGTCACCGATTATCGGTGACTAGTTCAGTACCCGGTCACGACACGGTGGCGGGGCGGCCATGAGACCGCGGCCGCCACGCTCGCCAGTTCGGCCATCCACGCCGGCGACACACTGACATCAGCCGACCAGGACGCACCCTGGCATTGCCTCCATAATGGCCGCTCTCGGCGAATAGCAATCCACCGGTGACCCGCATAAACTCATGCAGTTATGGGGCAAGGTTCATTGCAGGTTCTCCCGCCCGAGCTGGTAGCTACAGCCGGCCAGTGGGAAGCGCTGACCTCCCAGCTCGTGGGGGCGCCGCCGGCGCCGGGACAACCATTCCAGGCCACCACGGTGGCGGTGAACGCCATCAATGCGGCAATCGGCGTGACCGCAGCATCCTTTACGGCGCGGACGCAGGAAACGGTCGGTGGGGTGACCACAGCCGCCGGCGGATACACCGCCCAAGAGGCGACATCGGCAGCCGATATAGCCACCATCACAGGGGTGACGGTGGTTTAGATGCCCGCGACGCTCTCGCAGATCGAGGCTTGGAGCACCGAGCACCTCATCGACGCGGCCGCCTACTGGACGCAAACCGCCGACCGCTGGGAAGACGCGTTCCTGACCATGCGGAACCAGGCGCAATCCATCACATGGCACGGCGGCGGTGGCGACGCGTTGCGGCAACGCACCGGAGCGGACCTATCCGTCGTCAGCGGCAAAGCCGATCTGCTGCGGCAGGCAGCCGGGATAGCCCGTAACGGCGCCAGCGACATCAGTGCGGCACAACGGCGCGTCCTCTACGGCGTCGAAGACGCCCAGAACGCGGGATTTACTGTCGGAGAAGACTTATCGGTCACCGACAACCGCAGCACCAGTCCGGCAGAACGGGCCGTGCGCCAAGCTCAGGCCGAAGCGTTCGCGGCCGACCTCCGGCTGCGCGCCGAGCAACTCGAAGGGGCGGACACCAAGGTCTCCAGCCAGCTCACCGCCGCTACTGCCGGTCTCAGCGGCGGTGGTTTTGCGTCAGGACCGGGCTCCAGCCACGGCACCGCGGCCGACAACCGCACCACACCGGGCTCGAACCGCACCAACGGAGCGAAGTTAGTCGACTACTTCAAACAAGATGGTGGACCGCAGCCTCAGCCGCAGCCCGGTCCTCCGAAGCCGGCACAGCAGCCAGGGTTCCTAGACCAATACGAGCAGCAACTCACCTCTGCTGGACCGCAATCTCCGCCGCCCCCGGTCCCGATGCCGGCATTCGGCAAGCCCCCCGACCCGGGACCGCAGCCGGCACCGGGGCCGATGCCCACCTTCCCGCCTCCACCCAGCTTCGGACAGTGCGTGGGAGGACAGGTGAAGGCCAACGTCGGCAAAGAAATGATTAAAAGCGGATACGAGAACGCGATCAAAGGCGCTGTCGGCGGTGCTTTAGGTGGCGGGATGATCACCCCGGAGATCGGCGGCGCTGGTGCAATACCGGGGGCTGTCCTAGGCTTTGTCGGCGGCTTCGCGAAAGGGCTTTTGGAAGCGCCGGTTAAAGCCGCAGTCGAGGGCGCGGTGGAATGCGTCGTCGAGCCGATCCCAGGGGTGCCATGATCAACTTGAAGCGGGCGGTTCTTTTTTTGCCGCTGTATGTCGCGGCCATGATCACCGTGGACATTGTGTTCAAATCAGCCCACGTAAGCCCCACCAAACCTCTGCCGGTCTGGATAGTGGTCGGCTTCATCGCCTCCGCGATTGTCGTTGTCGCCGTTGGGGTCTGGTACTTCACGCAACGGAGCGCCGGGAAGGTCACACCGAAACGCGAACACGCCTACATCGCCATCGTGGTCGGGGTGATGGTGTCCGGCTTCGTCGGTGACGCTGTGAGCGGCATAGCTGGGATCTTCATGGGCGGAAAATCGCTGTGGGTCATGGCACCTAGCTACGCACTCGCTTACGTCGTCCTCCTGTGGACGATCGCGTTCACAGCGAAAACGCTGGACAACCGCGCCGGCAACATCGATGACCACAGCGGCTCCCCACGCGCGTGAAGACCAATTCCCAGTACAGCCCAGCGTTCTTCGCAGCGTTGGCTGCGCTATTCCTGGCCCTGTTCGTGGTAAACGTCATCCACGGCACGTGGCTGGGTTTGATCAGTACCGGAGGCCTCGCCGTGTTGATGGGCTACCGGGCCTGGTCTGGCAAACGCCCCAGGAACCAGCGATAGTGGCGATGCGCAACCCCGCCACCTAGCTGCAGCGTCACCGCCGCCCAGCTTCCAACGCCGCGACCCTTCGTTCGAAGTCGGAGATGCGCCGCGCACCGGCCGCCACCGCAACGGCCACCAGCGCGGCATCACACGTCCACGAACTCGTCGAGCGAGGTCGGGGCGCCGCCGTGCACTCCACGAACCACGCGGTCGTCCGCCTACACCATCCATGCCGAATCGGCGAGCTGCCGCCAATTCTTGTGCCGCGCCGGATACTGCTCCATCTCGGCCCGCGTTCTGCACGGCGACCGAAGTAATGGAATCGACCGCGCCCACTCCGCCAACTCGTGCAACGCGAGCGGCACCGGCTATCCGCCGCGAAGCGCAGCGAGCCGCCGTGTCCACCCAGAGGGATGGCTGCCGAAGATGAAGTTGGTCACCCAGTCGTGATGCTCGGCCTCCTCGCGGTCCGCGACGGACTGGTATAGCCCTTAGGCGGCTCGATCGTATTTGGAAGATCGTGGAGAGATGGAATTCCCCTAATTACTTGTCGCATAATATCTTTGGCAGTTTGCGAGGTCGGCGCAGCGATGACGTGTTGAACTACCGCACGTCCTAGCTAGTCATTCAACAAGATGGCTAATGACCGGCCAACTGGTCGTTGATGCTGGTCCACTGGCCTTCGCCCTTGTGGTTGCCCATATTCCGGCATTGGCCATCGAGAATAATCTGCCCGTAACTGTGGGCGGACGGCATGTAGCTGATACTGGCGGCCACGCCGTCTTTATTGAGCGATGCCCCGTGGTAGTGCTGTCCAGCTGGCGCCCCATCGTTCCAGCCGTGCGCGATCATCGCTGCCCGTACTTGCTGAAAATACGCATCGTTGTCCCCGTGGATCAGGAAGCTGAGCGTGACGGTGCCTTGGAACGGCGGGTCTCCCTGGTCGTTGCAGGAGGCGAACGAGAACGCCCCACTGACTGCGTCCAATTTTGCGGCGGCAATGATCTGCTTGGCCGGCTCGATCACCTGAGCTTTGGTCTGATCGTCACTCAGGGGATGGGCCGTATCTTCATACGGGTTCGTCGATCCGGCGGCATGTGGTTTGTCTAGCACTGGCGCGCATCCTGTTAGCAACATGGCGACGGCCACTAGTGACGTAAGCAGTACCCGGCGCCCGTGCCGCATCGACTACCTGCCTCCTAGACTGTTCCGGAGTCATTGGATCCGGTACTCCGTCGCTCAAATTCTTTATAGCGCTGCATGATTGAAGTGCGACTACCAGCGCACCTGCTGCTATGGACATAGCCACCGAGCGCCGCACGGTTGAGCGAAACTTCTCGAAGGTCATCGTCAACATTTTCAATGGGAGTGGTTGCGCGGCCGCACGGCCGGCGAGACGGACTGCACGCCGGGACGCTGATCAGGGCCGTCTCAAATCCCCAGGAGTCATCCGCCGGATTGGCTAGGCATAGGCATGGTCGGCATCGACGGCTTGCCCGGCCCCGGCGGCATTTTCATGTCCTTCATCATCGTGGCACAACAGTCCATCGATTGGGCCGCCGGCGGGTCGGCTTTCATCATCGAGGGACAGCAGCCCGGCCGCGAGAAGAGCAGATAGAGGACGGCGACGATGACGACGATGCCGACCGCGGTCCCGGTGATCGCCAAAATTGGGTAGATCCAGCGAGTCCACGTCGGTCTGGTCGGAGAGCTGGCGGTGGTGGTCATGACTGCTTACCTTTCATGCGCGTAGTCCGTATTATCCGCCCGCGGCAAGCCGGCCGCGTCGCCAACTTTCCTAAACGGGCGATGACGACGTTGTCGCGAAGTCGGTCGCCGATGCTCCGATTCCCCAGCCCGCTCGGGCGCACTCAAACGGCCACTCAGCGCCGGGGCCCGGGGTTACGATCTGCGCACGTAGCTACAGATTCGAGGTGGCCATGTATCGCACCCGACGTTTCGTCACCGCATTCACCGCGGCCGTCGCGCCGCTGATCGCCGTCGCCACATTCGCCTCCTCGCCACCCGCCGCCGCCGACCCGATATGCGGGACGGCGGGAACGCCGCCCTGCGCGGGACCTGGGCCGTTGACGCCCGAACAGCAGTGCGCGTTCATCGCCTGGCGGTCGATGATGCCGTGCAACTGGCTCGGAGTGCAGGTGCCCGCCGGCACGCCCGGAAGTTGGGATAACCCGCCGGCACCGCCCCCGGAACCGTGACCCTCGCTCACCAACCCCAGTCGTCGTCATCCAGGACGTCCACGGTGAGATCGCTGTCGGCGGGGGCCGTGGTCCCGTAAGTAAAGGTGAGCAGGGTGCGGTCGTCGCCGAGGGGCTCCGTCGCGACGATGGTGGCGTGCCCGACCTTCATGCGGACCCTGTCTCCGGGCTTCAGTTCGTCAACGCGTTTCAGGGGCACACTCAACCCATCAGCACCGGTGAAACCGGCGATCCTGCGGATACTGCGGTCATCACCGCCATTCTTTCACGGCCCGCGCGGAATCGACCGGCCTCGAAAGCGCATCCGCGGAAATTTATCGCGTGGGCGATTAGTCACTGCGCCGCAGGCGAATACGCGGAAGCCGTGCGCAGCCAACGGGTTTCGATCAGTTCTCCACGAGATCGGGAATCGGCTCCGCATCCGTCAGCCAGTGGCGTCCGACCTGACGGGCCGCCTCCCACTTGGGGATGCTGAGCGCGTCGTCCTGGCCCAGGTCCTCAGGAGTCGGGCCGATGCGCTCGGCCAGGCCGGCGAGAGACCCGAGATCGAAGTTGTAGAGCTCGGCCGCGGCCAGGCCCAGCATCTGCCGGGTCTCCTCGACGGGAATGTCCCAGAAGGAGCGGCGCAGCCACTCGCGGGTGTGCGGCCAGGTCCCCTCCGGATGGGGAAAGTCGTTGCCCCACAATATGTTCGAGACGCCGATCTCGTAGCGCCGCGCCAGCTCCCGGCGTTCGGTGGTGGTGGCGCCGATAAAGCAGTTCCGGTCGAAGTAGGCCGACGGCGGCATCGTCAGGTCGCCCTCCATCAGGTGGCTCATCTTCTTGGCGGAATGCTCACGCAGATACCGGGTGTCCATCAGCCAGAGCAGATCATTGGCCCAGAACGCCCCGCATTCGGTGACCCCCCAGCGCAGCCCGGGGAAGCGCTCGAAGACGCCCGACCACAGCGCGAACCACAGGGGCCGCGCACCCCACCAGCGCACCTCGGTCACGTAGATGCCCAGGTGCCCGCCGTACTCCTCCTGCGGGGCGGGACCGGAGTGGGTGTGGATCGGCATCTGCAGGTCCTGGCAGGCGGCCCAGACCTTGTCGTAGCGGCGGTCGTGGTAGGGCGGGTAACCGACCCAGCGCGCCGGGATCAGAATCCCGCCCCGTAGCCCGGATTCCGCCGCGCGGGTGATCTCGGCGACCGCCGCGTCGACATCGGCCAGGATCGGCACGACAGCCACCCCGGCGCGCCGCTCGGGGCTGTGGCTGCACAGTCCGGCCAGCCACCGGTTGTGGGCCCGGGCCCCGGCCATGGCGCGCCCCGGGTCCAGGTCGCCCGACTGGCCCAGTCCGGCGCCGAACGGGGCGCCGGCCACCCCGGTCACAGCGTCGGCGTCGGGGAAGATGACCTCGCCCACCACCCCGTCGCCGTCGAGTTCCTTGTCGCGCAGTCCGACGTCCCATCCCCCGGCGATGCCGTCGCCATGCTCGGAGAACCACTCCTGCGCGAACTCCTCGTCGATGAATCCGCCCGCCTGCGCCGCGGCCGTCTTCTCCGCCAGGTAGGCCTCGAAGTCCTCCCGGTATTCGGGGTCGACGTATTCGCGGTACCGCTCGGTGGGGAGTTCGGCGTGGGTGTCCGCGGAGATGATGATGTAGGGGTTCACGGGCGGTCCTTCCTTACCAAGTACGGATGGGGTCGGGTTCGAAGACGGTGCTGCGCGCGCCGGCGGGGACGGCGGCCAGCGGCTCGGCAACCTCGGCCACCGTCGGGCCGATCCGCTCGGTCAACGGCGCGAGGGCCTCGAGGTCGAAGCCGTAGACGGCCGCGGCGTTCCCGCCCAGCATCGCCGCCACCTCGTCGGTCGGGACGTCGCTGAAGGTGTGGCGCAACGCTTCCCGCGTGTAGGGGGCGGTGCCCTCGTAATGCGGGTAGTCGCTCCCCCACATGATCTTCTCGACGCCGATGCCGTACCGCTCGGCGCACTCGACGGGACGCATGAAACTCGCGCCGACGTAACACTGGCGGGCCCAGTACTCGCTGGGCCGCAGCGTCAGCGAGCCGGCGGTGGGACCGGCAAAGCGGGCGATCGCCGAGTTCGCCCGCCCGTAGCGGGCCGCCGCGACGTCGAGCGAGTCGAGGGTCGCGGGTATCCACCCGGAGCCCTGCTCGGTGAAGACCACGGTGAGGTCCGGATGGCGGTCCAGCGCGCCGCTGAAGATCAAGTGCCACAACGCCCGATGCGCCCACCAGTGGGTCTCGTACACCCACACCGCGAACGAACTGCCCCACCCGTCCGTCGGGCTCGGCCCGGCGTTGCCGCCGTGGTGGTTGACCACCAGGCCGGCCTCCGCGCACGCCGCCCACAGCGGCTCCCAGTGCTCGGCGTAGAGCGCGGGAAGGCCTGTGCCCGGGGCGATCCCGGGTAGCAGCACCCCGCCGCGCAGGCCCAGCTTGGCGATCTGCGCGACCTCGGCGATGGCCTCGTCGAGGTCTGGGAGCAGGATCTGGCCCACCCCGGCGCGCCGCTCGGGCGAGGCGGAGCAGAAGTCGGCGAGCCAGCGATTGTGCGCGCGCAGGCCGGCCCAGCGCAGCTCGAGCTCCCGGGCGGTCTCCGGCGGTGGGGCGGCCAGGCTCGCCTGCGGGAAGAACGGCGGCACGGTGTTCGGGAAAATGACCTCCCCCGCGATGCCTTCGGCATCCAAATCAGAGTTGCGCCGATCGCTGTTCCAGTTGCGCTCGGCCTCGGGCTCGGTGAGATCGCCGAACGGGTTGACGTATGTCGTTGACCAGCCGTCGAATTCGTCGCGATACTGCGGATCGAGATAGGCGCGATAGTCGAGCAGGTCGGCGCCGGCGTGGCAGTCGGCCGAGATGACGGTGTAGCGGTCCATGCGCTACGCCCGCGCGGGCTCGGGCCTGGTGGCGGCGAGCAGTGCGACGTCATCGTAACGCTGGTGCACGAAAGGCAGCAGCCACTCCTGGGGCACCCGCGCGGCGATCCGGCCCACCTGGACGGTGCGCCGCCGGCACCAGGTTATCGACCTGATCTGGCGAACGACGATGTCGGCCACCGGATCCAACGGCGATTCCCCCAATTCGAGGGTGCCGTCGATGTCTTCCAGCAGCTCGTAGTGGCGGTGGTACTCGCCGTAGACCAGGTGGGGGTCGGTGATGCCGCTGCCGTCGGGGGCGCGCAAGAACTTGAAGTAGAACTCGGTGTTCATCTGGTCGGGCGGCAACTCGGCCGGGCCGGTGATCTGTCCGGTCAGTGTGATGAGCGGATAGCCCAGCCGGTCGACGCCGGCGGTGACGCGATCGCCGTCGCGCTCGACCTCGATACGAGCCAATTTCTTTGGCTCACCGAATGTTTCGCGCCCGCCCGTGACCGACTGCTCGGTGGACTGGGGCATGAACAGCGGGTAGTCGCCCTCGGTTTCGCCGTGGCGGGCGGTCACCGAGAACACCGCCGATCCGAACGGCGCCATGCCCTCGATTCGGACCCGCTGCAGCTGGATGCGCACCAGCGGCTCGGCCGCCGGCTCCAGCGGCCTGGGCAGCACCGCCGCGACGACCTCCGGATCGGTGAGGTAGGTGACGGTCACCGCCTCGGTGGCGATGGGCGCCTTGGTGGCATCGATCTCGTGGTCGACCTGCGCCTCGGGTGCGCGAGGACCGTAACGAATCACGTTGGTGCTCAACTTTTTTCTCCTTCCGATTCGGAGTCCCTCTCGGAGCTTCGGCCGAGGACGTCGACCAGATAGTCGGGTGCGCCGCGCCCGAGGATCGAGGCCGCCTTGCGGCTCACGACGTCGTCGGCGGCGGTGGGCGGGCCCATCATCCAGAAACGGTCCGCGCGGATTCCGTCCACCACCTGCTCGGCGACCGTCTCGAGCGGGGTGAACTCGACGTGGGCGCCGGCGGACTCGAAGCGGGCCACGACCTTTTCCAGGGTCTGGTCGGGCGTGCGGCGTTGTTGGGTCGCGGCGTAGCGCTGCGGGCGGTGCCGCCACGATTCCCAGATGCCGGTGTTCAAAAAGCCGCCGGGGAACAGGACGTGCGCCCGCACCCCGGTGCCGGTCATCTCCAGGTGGGTGTAGAGGCTCTCGGTGAGGCAGAGCACCGCCGCCTTGGTCATCGGGTAAACCGCCTGGCCCGGTCCGCCCATGGCCCCGCGTGCGATCGGCGCGAACCCGCCGTTGCCCGAACACGTGTTGACCACGTGTCCCTCGCCCTGCTCGAGCAGGATCGGCACGAAAGCCTTGATGCCGTGGATGACGCCGAGCACGTTGACGTCGATCCCCCAGCGCCAGTCGGCCAGGTCGTGCTCCCACATGTATCCCTCGGAGACCCCGCCGGTGCCCGCGTTGTTGCACACCACGTGCACCGCGCCGAAGCGGGAGAGCGCCTCCTTGGCGAGCGCCTCGACCGACGAATAGTCGGTGACGTCGGTGAGGACCCCGGCGGCCTCGATGCCCTCGTCCGCGAGCGCCCGGGTCGCCTCGTCCAGCGGTTCGGCGAGGACGTCGGCCAGCACCACCTTCATGCCCTCGTCGCCGAAACGGCGGCCCATGGCCCGGCCGATGCCCCCGGCCCCGCCGGTTACGACCGCCACCTTGCCCCGAAGGTCCGTCATCGTGAGCATCGTCACATGGTCGCTTATACCACCGCAAGGAGTCGCATTATGCGACCATTACGGCCATGCCGCCGCGTCCCTCGCCGCAGACCGAACGGGTCGTGAACCTGTTCGAACATCTGGCGGGCGACGGGAGAGGGGGCATGACGTTGGCCGAGGTGTCGCGCCACCTGAGCGTGCATAAGGCCAGCTGCCACTCGATGCTGTCCGAATTGCTCCGCGCCGGTTGGCTACTGCGCGATCCGGTCCGCAAGACCTACCACCTCGGTCCCGCCCTGGTCCGGCTCGGACGCGAGGCGGCCGGCCGCTACCCGGCTCTGGTGCTGGCCCGCTCCGCGATGGTCGAGCTGTCGGCCGCGACGGGCGCGCACTGCGTGGCCTTCTCGGTGAGCGAGGACTACTCCACCGTCGTCGATCAGGTCCGCAGCCGCCACGGCGGCGGCCACCCGATGCCCATCGGCACCCAGTTCCCCCGCCGCCCGCCGTATGGGGCGTCGACCGTTGCCTGGGCCGGGGCGGAGGCCCGCGAGCACTGGCTGGCGGCCCTCCCGGAAGACGTGCGTGATCGCTACCGCGCGGCCATCACCGCCGCCCGGCAGCGCGGCTACGCCGTCGGCCTGCACCTGCTGCCCGATCTGCGCCTGCAGGAACTGGCCCTGATCGTGCGCAGCGCCGAGGTGCGTTCCACGCGGCTGAGCCAGCTGGCGCAGGAGCTGACCGACGAATTGATCCACCAGGAGGAGTGGTTCCCCATCACCCTGGACCCCGACCGCAGCTACGAGGTGAGCCACATCGACTCCCCGATACTGGGACCCGGGTCGCGCATCGCCCTGATGCTCAGCCTGGTCCCCAGCGCCGAGCCGATGAGCGGCGCGGCGGTCACCCGGCTGGGGGCGCAGCTCGCCGCGGCCACCCGCCGGCTGAGCGCCGCCTTGAGCGACGAATCCGGTTAACGCCGTTGCGGAGCCAGCCGCTTGAGGGCCAGACCACCCTCGAACGGCCGGTAGCCGAAGGCGGCCGGTGCGCGATACCCCGTGTCCTCCAAGGGGGTACGCACCTCGGCGACCGTCGGCCCGATCTTCGCCGCGACCGGCACCAAAGCATCGAGGTCGAAGCGATAGAGGCGAGCGGCGTTGCCGCCCAAAATCTTTCGGCAGGCATCCTCCGGCCGGTCGTGCAGAGCCCAGCGGATGGCCAACGTGGAGTGCGGCGCAAAGCCTTCCTCGTGGGGATAGTCGCTGCCCCACATGATGTGGTCGGGGCCCATGAAGTCGATCATTCCCGAGTCGAACGGCATCAGCTCGCTGGCCAGATAGCAGTTCCGCTGGGTGTATTCGCTCGGCGTCATGCTCAGCTCGTCGACCGACGATCCGCCGAACATGCCGTAGGTTCTATTGCCCGCATCAGACTTCATCGTCGGCACCATGGCGTCGAGGACGGCGAGTTGCCCGGGCACCCACATCGTGCCCTGCTCGGTCGGCACGAAGCGCAGCGTCGGATACCGCTCGAACACCCCGGCCAGGATCAGATGGCCGAGGGTCCGCTGCGCCCACAGCGCCATCTCAGTGATCAGCACCGCGTTGGAGGCCGGCTGGTCCATCGGCATCTCGGGGCTGCCGGCGCCCGCGTGCTGCACCACCGTGAGGTCCAGCTCCGCGCACAGCGCCCAGAGCGGTTCATAGCGGGTGTGAAAAAGCGGAGCCACCTGCGAGTCGCCGGGCGAGACCGGCGGAATGAGCACGCCGCCAAAGCAATCCTGCTCCACACCCCAGCGGATCTCTTCCATCGCCAGCTCGACGTCATTGGGGAAGATCTGGATCAGTCCGCGCCGGCGGGCCGGCGCCAGCGAACAGAAATCGATCTGCCACCGGTTGTGGGCCTGCACACCGGCCCAACGCTGCTCGAACTCCGCACGCGTGCGCGGCAGGCTGATGGTGATGTTCGGGGTCGTCGGGAAGAACGGCGGAACGGTGTTGGGCAGCAGCACCTCGGCGGCCACCCCGTCGGCGTCCATCTCGCTGATCCGGAGCTCGTGGTCCCAGTTCCGGTTGGCGGTGGCGACGATCAGGTCGTCGAACGGGCTGGCGTAGGCCTTGGCCCACGCATCGAACTCCTCATGCAGGCGTTCCGGCAGATACGGTTTGTAGTCGTGGAGATCGGCCCCGGCGTGGGTATCGGTCGAAATGACGACATAGCGATCCAGCGTGTCCCAAGTTTTAGCCATCGCGCCTCCCATGAGTAGGTCGAGTATAGGAGAAACGGGTCGGCTCGCGAAGGTGAATGTTCGCCAGGGTGCCCGCGGTTCCGCGCGCCGTGACGGCCGTAGCAAGATGTGATCCGTGAGTTGGACGAGGTACGACGGCAGGGCGCTCGCGGATGTCACCCTGGATGGCGAGGCGCTGCACGCCGAGCTCGAAGACTATATCCGCGTTGACAATCCGCATCTGACCGACGTTCGGCTGGAGCGGGCCACGGCGAGCGAAACCGACGACGCCGAACCCCACAAACGGTGGTATGAGGTCACGTATCTCGCCGAGGACCCAGAGGGCAATTCGTAGCCCCGGGCGCCCCATTTCCCCGCGCGCACGCCGGCCGCGGCGCTACATTCCGTTCCTGAGCGTTGCAAAGGAGCGGGCCGGTGCGGTCAATCATTGCCGTCGTCGTCGCGGTCGGTTGCGCGGTCACGGCGCTGCCCGCGCCGACGGCCTCGGCCGACGACGACTTCGTTGCCCTGGCCGTGTCGGCGGGAAGCGGACGCGCGGCCGGCTGGGGCACCGGCGGCAGCCAGGACCAGGCAAACCAAATCGCGCTCGCCCACTGCACCGCCGAGGCCGGCGATGTCTGCGAAGTCGTGGCAGGCACGCGCAACGGCTGCGCGTCGGTGGCGTTCGACCGCTCCGGCCGGTTCCAGGGCGGCTCCGGCCCGGACACGACGGCATCCAATGCGGACGCGCTGGCCAAGCTGGGGGCGCCCAACGGGCGCATCAAGGCCTCGCACTGCTCGTCCTGAGAAACCCGGGGCGCCGATGGCCCGATGGACACCGCGATTTCGGCTATCGTTCACACATAAGTCGTCCTTGACTCGCCGCCGATTGACCCGCGCATAGAGGGGAGGCCATGGCTGTTCCGAAGGCCGGTTTTGCGAAGCGGTCGGCCGCCTGCGCGATTGTCCTGTCCACGGTCGCGCTGGCCTGCGCGACACCGGCGGCGGCGGACGATGACGCCGACGATGCGTTCCTGGCCGGCCTCGACAGGGGCGGGATCACGATGTTCGACGACGACGATGCGATCGCGACCGCCCATGCGGTGTGCGCCAGCATCGAAACGAACCCGAACGTATCGATGCTGGCGATCAAACTGACCAAGCAAACGCCCATGTCGGCCAAGCAATCTGGATACTTCATCGGCCTTTCGGTGGCCAGCTACTGCCCGGAATTCAGAGGCGACGTCGACCCGTCGATGGGCTGGTTGATACCGCCCCCGATCCTGTGAGGGCGCGGCAGCGGCGCTTCGGGCTCACGGGGCCGGCGCGGCGCCGGCAGAATAGTTCTCGTAGGCCGTGGTCAACCAAAACACCGTGCGCTCGATGCCGGGCACGATCTCGGTGACGTCGATCTCTCCCTGAGCGAACCGCGTGAGAAGCCCGAAGACGACGCCGGTGAGGATGAGCTCGAAGTCTTTGACGAACTCCGGCTCCGCTTGGGCCAGAACGGCTTTGGCGAGGGGGACGACAGCGTCGACACCGCGCTGGATGAGGCGTTTCCCGCCGGGCCCCGATCGCGCCTGGAAGTAGGAACGCAGCATCAACGGGTGTCGTTCCCACGGCTCGAAGATGGTCCGCATCACGTGCATCAGGTCCACATAGATCGAATCGCGGGGCAGATCCTCGATCAGCGACGGCAGGCGCGCATAGCGGTTGGCGTTCATCCACGCGTCGAGCGCGGCGACGATGAGTTCGTCCCGCGTCGGGTAGCGCTTGTAGATGGTCGCCAGGGAAACGTGGGCCCGTCGTGCCACTTCGCGCAGCTGCACGGCCTCGTAGCCGTCGGTGTCGAGCATCTCGATCACGATGTCCAGGATCGGATCGTCCGTCCGCCCGGACGCGTCGTCCACGGTCTGGGCGCCGGCCCCTTTTGCTCGCACAGTAACCATGTTACTGTGCGCGGGTGAGTAACGGCGTTACTATGCCCTGATCTGGGCGGATCATGAAGAAACGAGGAAAACTCGACGTGGGTTCATTGGATGGCAAAGTCGCCTTCATCAGCGGCGTGGCGCGCGGCCAGGGCCGCAGCCACGCGGTACGGCTCGCCCGCGAGGGCGCCAACATCATCGGGATCGACATCTGTGCCGACATCCCCGCCAACGGATATCCGATGGCCTCCCACGAGGAACTCGACGAGACGGTTGCGCTGGTCGAAGAGTCCGGCGGCAAGATGCTGGGCACGGTCGCCGATGTGCGCGACTTCGAGCAAGTCAAGGCGGCGATGGACAGCGGCGTCGAGCACTTCGGCCGCCTCGACATCGTGTTGGCCAACGCCGGCATCGCGCCATTGGCGTTCCGCGAGTTGACCATTGAGGAGGAGTTGGCGCAGTGGCGTGCGGTCACCGGCGTCAACCTCGACGGGGCCTATCACACGGCGTGGGCGGCCGTTCCGCACCTGCTGTCCGGTAACCGCGGCGGCGTGATCATCTTCACCAGCTCGACGGCGGGCATCAAGGGCTTCGGCGGCCTGCAAGGCGGCGGCCTGGGCTACGCGGCGTCCAAACACGGCATCGTCGGGCTGATGCGGACCCTGGCCAATGCGCTTGCGCCCCTGAACATTCGGGTGAACACTGTGCACCCGACCGCGGTCAACACGATGATGGCGACCAACGACGACATGACCGAATTCCTGGAGAAGAATCCCGGCGCCGGTCCCCATCTGCAAAATCCGATGCCGGTCGGCATGCTGGAACCCGAAGACGTCAGCGCCGCCATCGCCTACCTGGTCTCCGACGAGGCGAAATACGTCACGGGCGTGGCGTTCCCCGTCGACGCGGGCTTCTGCAACAAGGTTTGATGTCCGGATGACCACGAACAACGCAACGGGCCGGGTCGCCGGCAAACGGGTCTTGATCACCGGAGCCGCGCGCGGCATGGGACGCTCGCACGCCGTGCGGCTGGCCGAAGAGGGAGCCGACTGCATCCTGGTCGATATCTGTTCCACCCCGGAGGGTTTGGAATACCCGCTGGCCACCGAGGACGACCTGAACGAGACCGCGAACCTGGTCGAGAAACACGGGCGGCGGGCGATCACCGCGGTGGTCGACGTGCGTGACGAGGCCGCCATGAGGGCGGCGGTCGACGCGGCCGCCGACGAGCTCGGCGGCCTCGACGGCGCGGTCGCCAACGCCGGCGTGCTCACCGTCGGCACCTGGGACACCACCACCGCCGAGCAGTGGCGGCTGGTCCTCGATGTCAACCTCATCGGGGCCTGGAACACCTGCGCGGCCGCCCTTCCCCACCTCGTCAGCGGGGGCGGCGGAAGCCTGGTCAACATCAGCTCGTCGGCCGGCATCAAGGGCACTCCGCTGCATGTCCCCTACACCGCGTCCAAACACGGCATCGTGGGGATGACGCTCGCGCTGGCCAACGAGCTTGCCGCACAGAACATTCGCGTCAATACCGTGCACCCCACCGGGGTGGCCACGGGCATGGCGCCGCCGACGATGCACACGTTGATCGCCGAGCAGCGGCCCGACCTGGTGCCCATCTTCCTCAACGCGCTGCCCGCGCCACTGATCGAAGCGGCCGACGTGAGCAATGCGGTGCTCTACCTTCTTTCCGACGAATCCCGTTATGTCACAGGGCTTGAGCTGAAGGTCGACGCGGGTGTCACCATCCGATAGCGCCAACGACCGGCACGCCCGCGGAATGCGGACCTTCGCCGAGGTGATGACGTTCGACCCGCCCGGCAATGACGGCCCCTTCGCCGGCGGGTTGATCGACTTCGTCTTCGGCGAGGTGTGGTCGCGGCCCGGGCTCAGCCGCCGCGACCGACGGTTCGTGACGCTGGCCTGCGTTGCCGCCGCCGACGCGCAGGCCCCCCTCGAACAGCACGTCCACGCGGCGTTGAAGAGCGGTGACCTCACGATCACCGAAATGCGGGAAGCCGTCCTGCATTTCGCGGTGTACGCCGGCTGGCCCAAGGCCTCGCGGTTCAACATCGCGGTGGATCAGGAATGGGCCAAGATCACCGAGGCCCGCGGAGAGGCGCCCCCGCCCCCCGAGCCGTTGCTGCCGCTGGTCACCGCGAGCGACCCCGAGCAGCGGCTGCAGGGCGGCGAAAACTCGTTCAAGGAGATCAACTGCCTGCCGTTCGCGCCGATGCGCGACAACCCCTATTCGGGCGCGGGCATCCTGAACTTCGTCTTCGGTGAGATGTGGCTGCGGCCCGGCTTGGGCATGAAGGAACGCCGCCTCATCACGGTCGCCTGCGTCGCCTTCCAGGACGCCGAAATCCCGATCATGTCCCACGTCTATGCGGCGCTGAAAAGCGGCGACGTGTCGTTCGAGGAGATGGACGAAGTGGCGCTGCAGTTCGCGGCGTACTACGGCTGCGCCAAGGCCGATTACCTCAACCAGGTGATCGTGGAGCAGAAGCAGCGGGTGGCGGCCGAAAGCTGCAGGTGATAAACATCCGCGTCGGCATGAGCTGACGAACGGTGCTCCGAAACACCGTGTCCATCAGGTATTTCCGCCAGAGGCGTACAGTCGCGTTCATGGATTTGGTCGAGTGGCTGCGGACTCCCCGCTATTTGCGGACTCGCTTCATGATGGAAACGCGGCCAATGAACCGGCTGGAGATGGAGATCGTCTTCCTGGAGGTCGCCGCCCGCGACGCGTTGGTGCGCCTCCCCGTCGCGTTCATGATTCTGCCCAAAACCGCCCGCCCGTGGCGTGATCAACCGTCCAACCCGGAACAGGACAAGTAGGGCGCTTTAAGGTTCCTGTAAAGGCTTGGGAGCCGCCGCCGCATCGGGCATGCTGACGGTATGCATGCGATCAACGGGGTCCGTGACCCGTCGGCTGGCTTTCCCCTCGACACCGCGGCGGACGACGCCGGCGAACGGCGGCAAGCCAACCGGGCGATCGCCGTCAGCGCCGTCGGACTGGCGCTGACCGGGATAGTGGAATTGGTCATCGCGCTGTTGTCCGGGTCGGTGGCGCTGCTCGGCGATGCGCTGCACAACCTGTCCGACGTCTCCACCAGCGCCCTGGTGTTCGTCGGCTTCCGCGCGTCGCGCAAGGTTCCCACCGAGCGGTACCCCTACGGGTACGAACGCGCCGAAGACCTCGCCGGGGTCGGGGTGGCCCTGGTGATTTGGGGCAGCGCCGTGGTCGCCGGTGTCGAGAGCGTGACCAAGTTGCTTCGTCACGGCGGCACCGGCTACGTGGGCTGGGGTATCGCCGCGGCCGTCGTGGGCGTCGCGGGCAATCAGCTGGTGGCCCGCTACAAACTGGTGGTAGGCAAGCGAATTCGGTCGGCCACCATGGTCGCCGACGCCAAGCACTCGTGGCTGGACGCGTTGTCATCGGCCGGGGCGGTGCTGGGGCTGATCGGCGTGGCGCTCGGCTGGGGCTGGGCCGACGCGGTCGCCGGAATCGTCGTCACCGGGTTCATCTGCCACGTCGGCTGGGAGGTCACCGCCGATATCGCGCATCGCCTGCTCGACGGCGTCGACCCCGACATCATCACCACCGCCGAGGCCGTCGCCGCCTCGGTGCCCGGAGTGACGCACGCGCACGCGCGGGCCAGGTGGACCGGGCGGACGCTGCGCGTGGAAGTGGAAGGGTTCCTGAGCGCCGACACCTCGCTGGCCGCATCGGATCGGATCGGTCGCAGCGTCGCCGCGGCCCTGGCGCCACGGATCCCGGAGATGCAGAGCTTCACGTGGACGGCGCGGGCCGCCTGACCGCTCGGCTCAGTCGGCTCAGTTGCCGGTGGCGCCTTCGGGCTTCGGGCCGCGGCCCTCGCCGGTGATGTATTTCGGGCAGTAGTGGGCGGCCGAGAGGAAGGTGAACTTGGCCGCGCTGGCGCCCTGGAAGGCCGGGTTCTGGTTGCGCAGGTCCGTCACGATCTTCGCGTCCGACTGGCCGTCGTCGAGCAGCTCACACACCGACTTGCCGATGGTGATCGCGTTGCCGGCGTCCTGGTAGGTGATGCCGGCGTCGCGCAGGTCCTTGAGGAAATCCTGATCGTTGTCGATGTCCGCGTGGGCGGGGGCGGCCAGGCCGATCACGGCGGCGGCGCTGCAAAGGCCGAGGAAAAATCGCATAACGCAGCCAATTGTCGCAAACCTGGAGGCGATCGGCATCCGCTACGGCGCCGTCGTGACCGCCGTGATCGCGTTCGGACAGTACGAGTGGGCGGCGATGGCCGCGAACTGGTTGGCCTTGTCCTCGTTCAGCGCGGAGTTCTTGGACAGCAACGTCTTGACCACGTCGGGCATCTGCGTGCCCTGGCCGACGGTGTCGCACACCCATTTACCCGCCCCGACGGCCTTGTCCGGGTCGGCAAAGGTGATGCCGGCCGCGTGTAGCGACGCGATGAACGCGTCGTCGGTGCCGTCGGCGTGCGCCGGCACGGCCAGGTTGATCGTGACGGCGAGGCCGGACAGGGCGAGCAGGAACTTCATGGCTCACGAATTCTCCCAGAGGCGTCGCCGCCGCGCATCCCTAACTTTGCTCGGACCGTCAACGCCCGGTTGACAGACCGCCTGCGTCAACCTAGCGTTGACGACATGTCCGAGCCGATCCGCATCGCCTACCCCATCCGCCTCGACGAGCTGATCAGCGCGATCAAGTCGACCCGCCCCGACGTCCTGGATCAGCTGACCGACGCCGTGCTGGCGGCCGAACACCTGGGCGAGATCGCCGACCACCTGATCGGCCATTTCGTGGACCAGGCCCGCCGCTCCGGTGCGTCGTGGACCGACATCGGCAAGAGCATGGGCGTTACCAAACAAGCCGCCCAGAAACGATTCGTTCCGCGCGCCGAGGCCGCCACCCTGGATCCCGAGCAAGGCTTCGCGCGGTTCACCCCGCGGGCGCGCGGCGCGGTCGTGGCCGCCCAGAACGCCGCGCACGAGGCCGGCAACGGTGAGATCACCCCGGACCACCTGCTGATCGGGGTGCTCGCGGATGCGGCCGCGCTGGCGACGGTGTTGCTACGCCTGCAAAACGTCGACACCGAGGCGCTGCGCGACGCCGCGGCCGCGTCGATCACCGCGCTGCGCGTGGAAGACCAACCGCCCGAACTCATCCCGTTCAGCGGGCCGGCGCGCAAGGCGCTCGAATTGACCGTGCGCGAGGCGCTTCGGCTGGGCCACAACTACGTCGGCACCGAGCACCAGCTGCTGGCGCTGCTCGAACTGGAGGCCGGCGCTTCCACGCAGGGACCGCTGCACCGCTGCGGCGTCGACAAGGACCGGGTCGAGGCGGATCTGATCGCGGCACTGGAATCACTCGGCGGCGGGAAAACCGTTGCCCCCGACGACGACGGTGACGGCTGAAGGCCGCGACCGACCCCTCCCTCGGGCGCGGCCGCGTGTGCGATCATGCGAGGGTCCCTCGCAACGGTGCCAAGGAGGCAAGACATGGCGAAGATGCGCCGCTGGCTGGTATCGGTGTCCGCCGTGTTGGTTGCCGCCGCGAGCATCACGGCCGTCGTTCCGGTCCCCCGCGCGTCGGCCGGTGACGCACCGATCGGACACATCGGGGACACGCTGCGCGTCGACAACGGCACATTCGTCGCGGACGTCACGGTGAGCAGCGTGGCGCCCTGCGACCCGCCACCGGGATTCGGCTACACGCGCGAGGGCACCTACAAGGGCTTCCCCGGCAGCACCGTCGAGCGCGCCGACGTGACCATTCGCGCGATCCGCGTGCCCAATCCGTACATCATGGCGACGATCTTCAGTTTCAACGGGGTGACCCCGAACGCCGACGCGTACAAGCCGCGGGCCTCCGATGCGCCCGACGCGCTGGACAACGTGATCGTCAACGCGCCGAACGGAGCGATCGTGCGCGGTGAGGTGTATTGGGACGCCTACCGCGACCCCGTCTCCACCGTCGTCCTGCTGGACAAGAAGACGGGCTATCACCTCGCCCAGTGGAATCTTTGATCCGAACCGTCCGCGTCGCCGCGGCGGATCCCGCCGACGCCGACGAGCTGGCCAGCGTTGCGGCGCAAACCTTTCCGCTGGCGTGCCCGTCGACCGCGGCTTCGGAGGACATCGCGGCCTTCGTGGACACCAACCTGTCGGCCGAGCGCTTCGCGGACTACCTCGCCGATGCGCACCGCACGATCCTCACCGCGTCCTGCGACGGCCGAATCATCGGCTACGCCATGCTGATTCGCGATCCCGGCGGCGATGCCGCCGAGCTGTCCAAGATCTATGTGCTGCCTGACTATCACGGCGGCGGGGTGTCGACGGCGCTGATGGACCGCGCGCTGGCCACCGCCGGGGAGTGGGGTGCGCGGCGGGTGTGGCTGGGGGTCAATCGGGCAAACGAACGCGCGCAACGCTTTTACGCCAAGAGCGGCTTCGAGATCAGCGGCACCAGGACGTTTCAGCTCGGCGCCGGCCTCGAGCATGACTATGTCATGGTTCGCGCGCTCGGCTAGCCGCCGCGGTCAGCGCCAAGAGCCGGGAAGTGGCCCGCAGGTACTTTTTTCGGTATCCGCCGGCCAGCATTTCCTCGCCGAAGATCGCGTCCAGTTTCGCCCCCGACGCCACCACGGGAATGCCGGCGTCATAGAGCCGGTCGGTCAGCGACACCAGCCGCAGCGCGACGTTCTGGTCGTCGATCCCGTGCACGCCGGTCAGAAACACCGCGCTCACCCCTTCGATCAACGTCAGGTACCGCGACGGGTGCATGGTAGCCAGGTGCGCGCACAGCGCGTCGAAGTCGTCGAGCGTCGCCCCGTCGACCCGCGCTGCGCGCTCGGCCACCTGGTCGTCGGACAGCGGCTGGGGCGCCGGCGGCAGGCCGCGGTGCCGGTAGTCGGGCCCCTCGATGCGCACGGTGGTGAAAATGCTTGCCAGCGTGTTGATCTCGCGCAGGAAATCCTGCGCCGCGAAGCGGCCCTCGCCGAGCTGTTCGGGCAGCGTGTTGGAGGTGGCGGCCACCGACACCCCGCGCTCGACCAGTGACGAGAGCAGCCGCGCGATCAGCGTGGTGTTGCCCGGATCGTCGAGCTCGAATTCGTCGATGCAGACCGCGGTGTAGGTGGCGAGCAGGTCGATGCATTCGGCGAAGCCGAACACCCCGGCGAGCTGGGTGAGCTCGCCGAAGGTCGCGAAGGCCTTGGGGGCCGGGCCATCCGGTGCCCCGCCCGGCGCCCCATCCGGTCCCTGGCCGGGCAACTCGTAGTAGGCCGATGCCAACAGGTGCGTCTTGCCCACCCCGAACCCACCGTCCAGGTACAGCCCGACGCCGGGCAGAACCTCCCGTCGTCCCAACAGTTTTCGTCGTCCCGCGCGGCGCTGGGTGGCCTGCCGGCAGAAGTCCTGGCACGCCAGGACTGCCGCGGCCTGCGTCGGCTCGGCCGGATCAGGCTGGTACGTCGCGAAGCTCACGTCGGCGAACGTCGGGGGCGGCCGCAACTGGGCGATCAGCCGCTCCGGTGAGACGGTCGGATGCCGATCCACCAAACGTGCGACGGCGCCCGAAGCGCCCGCGGAGGTGGACCCGTGCATGCAGGAACTGTAGCGGCGTGCTGCAATCAGACACATGCCCGAGACGCCGCTGTCGCTGCTGCACTCGGTGCGCGAACTCGACGACGGCGAACTCCCCCGCATGTACGGCTATCCCGAGGGCGACGCGACCTGGGTGCGGGCGAACTTCATCGCCAGCGTCGACGGCGGAGCCACCTCGGGTGGCAGCAGCGGGGCCATGGGCGGACCGGGCGACCGGTTCGTCTTCAACCTGCTGCGTGAACTCGCCGACGTCATCGTGGTGGGCGCAGGCACCGTGCGGATCGAGGGTTACTCCGGGGCGCAACTGAGCGCCGCCCAGCGTCAGCACCGGCAGGCGCGTGGCCAAAGCGAAGTCCCGCCCCTGGCGATCGTGACCAGATCGGGCCACCTCAACCGGGACATGGCCGTGTTCACCCGCACCGAGGTGCCGCCCCTGGTGCTCACGTGCACCGCGGCGGTCACCCAGACGCGGCGGCTGCTCAGCGGCCTGTGCGAGGTCCTCGACTGCTCCGGCGGCGATCCCGAGAAGGTCGACGAGGCCACCCTGCTGGCGACACTCGGCGCGCGCGGGCTGCGCCGCATCCTCACCGAGGGCGGGCCGATGCTGCTGGGCTCGCTGATCGAACGCGACATGCTCGACGAGCTGTGCCTGACGATCGCGCCCTACATCGTCGGCGGCCAGGCGCGACGCATCGCGTCCGGTCCGGGCCAGCTGCTCACCGGGATGCGTTGTGCCCACGTCCTGACCGACGACGCCGGCTACCTTTACACCCGCTACATCAGGGCCTAGCTACTGTGGTCGGCATGAGTCGGCCGTACACGTGCGCCACGATCCTGGTTGCGGTGACCGCCTTGCTGGCCGGCTGCGTCCCGGGCCTGGCCGCCAACCCGCGCTTCGCGACCAATTCCGGTGCGCGGCCGCAGGGAGCGGCCACTTCGAAGCCGGCGCCCAGCGGGCCGCCCCCGATCGCCGCACCCAAAAACGACCTGGCATGGCACGACTGCACCTCGCGGGTGTTCGCCGACGCGGCGGTCCCGGCGGCCGCGGGCGTGCAGTTGGACTGCGCGAACTACGACTCCGACCTGGACCCGGTCAACGGCGGGGGCGGCAGCCTGAGCGTCGGCGTGGTACGCGCCCGCTCCAGCAAGACGCCCCACGATGCCGGGCCGCTGGTCTTCACCACCGGCTCGGATCTGCCGTCGTCGGCGCAACTGCCGATCTGGCTGTCCCGGGCCGGCGCCGACGTGCTCGCCGCGCACCCGATCGTCGCCGTCGACCGTCGCGGCATCGGCATGTCGAGCCCCATCGACTGCCGCGACAAGTTCGACCGCCAGGAGATGCGCGACCAGTCGCAGTTCCAGAACGGCGACGACCCGGTCGCCAACCTGTCCGAGGTCGCCAACACCGCGACCACCAACTGCACCGACGCCATCGCACCGGGCGCGTCCGCGTACGACGACGCGCACGCCGCCTCCGACATCGAGCGGTTGCGCAGCACATGGGACGTGCCCGCCCTGGCGCTGATCGGCATCGGCAACGGTGCCCAGGTGGCGCTGGCCTACGCCGGATCGCGGCCCGACAAGGT
The DNA here is from genome assembly GCF_976985695.1 of Mycobacterium sp. NTMscope_MAC_269. NCBI lineage: Bacteria > Bacillati > Actinomycetota > Actinomycetes > Mycobacteriales > Mycobacteriaceae > Mycobacterium > Mycobacterium sp. NTMscope_MAC_269. Next base: position 865,513 of record NZ_OZ335668.1, on the reverse strand, counting down.
CGCCCGCCTGATCCTCGATTCACCGGTCGCGTTGGGCACCAACGCCGAAGCCGCCGCCGAGCAACAGGTCAAAGGACAGCAGGCGGCGCTCGACGCCTTCGCCGCCCAGTGCATCGCCGTGAACTGCGCGCTCGGCCCGGACCCCAAGGGCGCAGTCAGTGCCCTGCTGGCCGACACTCGCGCCGGCAAGGGTCCCGGCGGCGCGTCGGTGGCACAGGTCGCCAACGCCATCACCGTCGCGCTGGGCTTTCCCACCGGCGGGCGCGTCAACGCCACCACCAACCTGGCCAATGCGCTGGCGGCCGCCCGCTCCGGTGACACCAACGGCCTGAACAACCTGATCAACCACGCCAACACCCTGCAGGACTCCGACGGCCAGTTCGTCAACGTCTGCAGCGACGCCGTCAACCGCCCGACCCCGGACCGGGTGCGCGAACTGTTCGTCGCCTGGGGCAAGCTCTACCCCCAATTCGGCACCGTCGCCGCGCTCAACATGGTCAAGTGCGTGCACTGGCCCACCGGTTCCCCGCCGCCCTCACCGAAGACCCTGAAGGTCGACGTGTTGCTGCTCGGCGTGCAGAACGACCCGATCGTGGGGACCGACGGGGTCGCCGCGACCGCGGCCAGCATCATCAACGCCAACGCGGCCAGCAAGCGGGTGATGTGGCAGGGCATCGGGCATGGCGCCAGCATCTATTCGGGCTGCGCGGTTCCGCCGCTGATGGGCTACCTCAGCAGCGGCAAATTGCCCAACACCGACACCTACTGCCCGGCCTGATGCTGCCTTCAGCGGCGCCGGTGCGCCGGTGTACGGTGCGCTGGTGACGGCAGCTGAATCGACCCGAACCGGCTCGCGTGAGCGGCTCTCGGCCGCCTTTCGTCCCCGCACCGGCGCGCCGAGCGTGGCGACCATCTTGCGGTCCGCGCTGTGGCCGATCGCCATCCTCTCGGTGCTGCACCGCAGCATCGTGCTCACACTCAACGGCAATATCACCGACGACTTCAAACCCGTGTACCGCGCGGTGCTGAATTTCCGGCACGGCTGGGACATCTACAACGAGCACTTCGACTACGTCGATCCGCATTACCTGTATCCGCCCGGCGGCACGCTGCTGATGGCGCCGTTCGGGTATCTGCCCTTCACGCCGTCACGGTTTCTCTTCATCCTGATCAACACCGTCGCCATCCTGATCGCGTGGTACCTGCTGCTTCGGATGTTCAAATTCACGCTGGGTTCGGTGGCCGCGCCCGCGTTGATGCTGGCCATGTTCTGCACCGAGAGTGTGACCAGCACGCTGGTGTTCACCAACATCAACGGCTGTGTCCTGCTGGCCGAGATGTTGTTCCTGCGCTGGCTTTTGGACGGGAGGGTCAGCCGACAATGGTGGGCCGGGCTCGCGATCGGGCTCACGCTCACACTCAAACCCGTGCTCGGCCCGCTGTTGTTGCTGCCATTGCTGAACCGCCAGTGGCGAGCGTTGGTGCCCGCGTTCGCGGTGCCCGTCGTCGTCAACCTGGCCGCTTGGCCGTTGGTCAGTGATCCGATGGACTTCGTCACCAAAACGGTGCCCTACTTCCTGGGCACCCGCGACTACTTCAACAGCTCGATCGAGGGCAACGGCGTGTACTTCGGCCTGCCCACCTGGCTGATCGTCTTCCTGCGAATCCTGTTCACGCTGATCGCCATCGGCGCACTGTGGCTGCTGTACCGCCACTACCGCACCCGTGACCCGCTGTTCTGGTTCACCAACTCGGCGGGGGTGCTGCTGCTGTGGTCGTTCCTCGTGTCGTCGTTGGCCCAGGGCTACTACTCGATGATGCTGTTCCCGTTCCTGATGACGGTCGTGCTGCAGAACTCGCTGATCCGCAACTGGCCGGCCTGGCTTGGGATCTACGGCTTCATGGCACTGGACGACTGGTTGATCTACCGGTGGATGCGGTACGGCCGCGCACTGCAGTACCTCAAGATCACCTACGGGTGGTCGCTGCTGTTGATCGTGACGTTCACGGTGCTGTACTTCCGGTACCTGGACGCCAAAGCCGAGAACCGGCTGGATGACGGCATCGATCCGGCGTGGCTGACGGCCGGGCGGTCTCGCGCGCGGTGATCGCAAGCGCGGCGGAGCCGGGCGCAGCGGGTCACCGCAATTGGCGCTAGCGTGGATACATGACCCATCCCAAAGTGGAGCTGACCGACGACGAGTGGCGCCAGAAGCTCACCCCGGAAGAGTTCCACGTGCTGCGCCAGGCCGGCACCGAGCGGCCCTTCACCGGTGAATACACCGACACCAAAACCGAAGGCGTGTACCAGTGCCGCGCCTGCGGTGCCGAATTGTTCCGCAGCACAGAGAAATTCGAGTCGCACTGCGGCTGGCCGTCGTTCTTCGACCCGACGAATTCCGACGCGGTGATCCTGCGGCCCGACCATTCCCTGGGGGCGACGCGCACCGAGGTGCTGTGCGCGAACTGCCACAGCCACCTGGGCCACGTGTTCACCGGCGAGGGTTATCCGACGCCGACGGATCAGCGGTACTGCATCAACTCGGTCTGCCTGCGGCTGGTGCCGGCTTAACCAGTCGCGACTCCCTTCTCGCCAAGTGCCGCGACACTTAAACGGTTGCGACGACGCGCCGCACAGCCTCGCAACCCTTTAAGTTTCGTGGGATCCCACCGACGCGTCGTTACGTCGTTGCGGTTATGGACGATGTATTCGTGGGCAGCGAGGCAGTGCGGCTCGGGCTGGTGAGCGCCTATCAGCTGCGGACAGGCTTCCGCGCGATCTATCCAGACATCTATCTGTCGAACGCCGCGACACTGTCGCTGAGGACGCGTTCGACTGGGACGTTTCTGTGGTCGCGGCGGCAGGGCGTGCTGGCCGGACTCGCCGCGGCGGCGCTGCACGGGTCGCGATGGATCGACGACGACGAGCCCATCGAGTTGATCTGGCGCAACCCGCATCCGCCCCGCGGTGTGATCACCCGAAATCAGCGCATCCAGCCCGACGAAGTCACCCGGGTCAGCGGTTTACCGGTGACCACTCTTGCCAGGACCGCGTTCGACCTTGCCCGGCAAGGTCCAATCGGCGAGGCGGTGGCGCGGATCGACGCGCTGATGCGCGCCACGCCGTTCTCGCTCGAGGATGTGCTGCTGCTGGCCAAGCGATACCGCGGTGCGCGTGGCCTGCGTCGGCTGAGGTTAGCCCTGCCGCTGGTCGACCCGGGCGCGGCGTCTCCCAAGGAGACGTGGTTGCGCTTACTGCTGATCGACGCCGGCCTGCCCGGCCCGACCACGCAGATACCGGTGCAGGACAACTGGCGACTGATCGCGTTGCTCGACATGGGCTGGGAGGAGTACAAGGTGGCCGCCGAGTACGACGGCGATCACCATCGCACGAACCGCAAGCAGTACGCGCGTGATCAGAGTCGGCTACGAAAGCTAGAAGAATTTGGGTGGACCGTCATCCGGGTGATCGCCGACGACAAGCCGGGCGAGGTTGTGGACCGCGTGCGCCGCGCACTCATCCGCCGCGGATACCGCGACACTTAACCAGTTGCGACGACATGCCGAAAAACATCGCAGCGGTTTAAGTTTCGCGGCGGGGGCGAGGGCGGCGAGGGGGCGTCAGACCCGCGTGGCGTGCACTTCCCAGAACGGCGCGTACACCCGGCTGCCATCGAGCCAGGGCTCCATGGCGCGGAAGCGTTCCAGCAACTTCTCCGCCTCGTCGGCCATGTCGGGATTGCGCGCGGCCATCATTTCGATGGACTCGGCGCTGATGTTGACCTGATAGGTGGTCGTGCCCAGATACGTGATGTCCCACCCGGCGTCGGGCAGCACGTCGCGAAAGTCGCCCTCCGACAACGATCGCAGCATTTTGAAACCGTTGATGTTGTGCTCGCCGAACTCGAACATGTACAACCGGGCGCCCGGCTTGGTGGCGCGCCACAGCGCCTCGGCGTAGGACCGCCGCAGCTCGGGCTCGGTGCTGAACGTGTGATAGAAGGCGCAGTCGACCACCGTGTCGAAGTGGCCGTCGAAGCCGTCCAGCTTCGTGGCGTCGGCCAGCTCGAAATTGACCGACACCCCGGCTTTTTGGGCGTTCTCCCGGGCGCGCTCGATGGCGCCGGCCGAGCCGTCGATGCCGGTCGCCGAATAGCCCTTGGAGGCGTAGTAGATGGCGTGGTGGCCGGGGCCGGTGCCCGGGTCGAGCACCTCGCCCTTGATCGCACCCACCGCCACCAGCTGCTGGACCACCGGTTGCGGGCCGCCGATGTCCCACGGGGTGGCGGTGGGCAGGCCGTGCGACGTCCGGTCGTCGCGGTACATCTGCTCGAAACGGGTGGGGTCCGTCGGGTCGAAGGGGGCCGTCATGGCAGGGCTTTCACCAACTGCTCGACGGGCACCCGGGGACCGGTGAAGAACGGCGTCTCCTCCCGGGTGTGCCGGCGGGCGTCGGTGGCGCGCAGCTCACGCATCAAATCGACGATGCGGTGCAGCTCGGGAGCCTCGAAGGCCAGGAGCCACTCGTAGTCGCCGAGCGCGAACGCCGGGACCGTGTTGGCGCGGACGTCCTTGTATTCGCGGGCGGCCATGCCGTGCTCGGCCAGCATGCGGCGGCGTTCCTCGTCGGGCAGCAGGTACCACTCATAGGACCGCACAAAGGGATACACGCAGATGTAGGCGCCGGGCTCCTCGCCGGCCAGGAACGCCGGGATGTGGCTCTTGTTGAACTCGGCCGGCCGATGCAGGGCGACGCTGCTCCACACGGGCGAGCTGGCCCGTCCCAGCGCGGTGGTGCGACGGAAATCGGCGTAGGTGGCCTGCAGGGCCTCGACGCGTTCGGCGTGCGTCCAGATCATGAAGTCCGCGTCGGCCCGCATGCCCGCCACGTCGTAGAGGCCGCGCACCACGACGCCGCGCTCCTCCTGTTGCTTGAGGAACGTCGACACCTCGTCGATCACGTCGTCGCGCTCCTCGCCCAGCTCACCCGGTTCGACGGAGAACACCGAGAACATCAGGTAGCGGATCTGGGAGTTGAGGGAGTCGTAGTCCAGCTTGGCCATGAAACCTATCGTGCCACTTGTCCATCTCGGCCTTCGATGGCCTTGATCACACGCTCGGCCGCGCGCCCGGCCGCGCCGACGCAGGCCGGCACGCCGATGCCGTCGAGATAGCTGCCGGCGACCGCCAGGGAGGACGGCAACCCCGCGCGGACCTCGGCGACCAGGTCGGCATGGCCGGGGCCGTACTGCGGCATGGCGTCGATCCAGCGCTGCACCCGGACATCGACGGCATCGACGGCCAACCCGAACACGGTGGCCAGGTCACCCAGCGCCCAGGTCAGCAGCTCGTCATCGGAGATGCTGGCCGCCACGTGATCGCCGAACCGCCCGAACGACAACCTCAGTAGCTGCGTGTCGGCGCGCCTGCCCCACTTGCGGGACGACAGCGTGATGGCCTTGGCCCGCAACCGCTCACCGGTGGCCACCAGCACGCCGGAACACTCGGGGAACGCGGTGTCGGCCGGCACCGCCAGCGCCAGCACCACCGACGATGCGCTCGCGACGCGCCCGGCGGCCGCGGCACTGCGCGGCGCGATGTCGGCGAGCAGGCGGGACGACTCATGCACGGGGACCGCCAGGATCACCGCGTCGACGGACCAGCGGGCGCCGGTGTCGTCGAACACGACCCAGCCCGCGGCGGTGCGCTCGAGCCGGGGCACCGCGGCGCGCACCCAGCGCGGCCGGGCGCGCGCGGCGAGCTCCTCGACCAGCACCCGGTACCCGCCTTCGAGCGCCCCGAACACCGGCGCACCGGTGGCGGGCGGCAGGCCCTGCCGGACGGCGTCGGTGAGGCTGGCGGCGCCGTTATCCAGGGCCGCGGCCACGGTCGGGGCGGCCGTGCGCAGGCCGATGGTGGCCGCCGAGCCCGCGTAGACCCCGCTCAGCAGCGGGTCCACCGACCTCGACACCACCTGGTCGCCGAACCGGTCGCCCACCACGTCGGCCACCGCGGGGTCGTCGCCGGCGTGCCAGTCCAGCGGCCGGGAGGGTTCGGCGTCGATGCGGGCGACGGTCGCCTCGTCGACCAGTCCCGCCACCGACGCCGCCGACGACGGGATGCCCACGACTGTGCCCGTGGGCAACGCGCGCAGCTGCTGGCCGCTGTAGATCAACGGGCGGGCTCCGGTCGAAACAAGTTGGCGCCCAGTCAAATTCAGTTCGTCCAGCAGGGTCGGCAGCTCGGGCCGGCGCAGCACGAACGCCTCGGCGCCCAGGTCCATCGGCGCCCCGCCGACCAGCTCGGTGCGCAGGATCCCGCCGAGACGCTCCCCCGGGTCGAACAGCGTGATGTCCGCGTCACCGCCGAGGGCCTGGCGTAGCCGGTAGGCGGCCGTCAGCCCCGAGATGCCTCCCCCGACAACGCAATACGAACTCCGGCCGGTTGTCCGGCTCCTCCTCTGACCGTTCCGGCCCGCATCGTCGTCGGACGACGTCATAGCGAATGGACCAGCGACACCAGATCGGTCAGCAGCGCGGGGTCGGTTTCGGGCAGCACACCGTGGCCGAGGTTGAAGACGTGACCGGCGGCGCCGGCGTCGACGGCGCGCCGGCCGTCGTCGACGACGGCGCGCGCCGCGCGTTCGGTCACCGGCCAGCCCGCCAGCAGGACCACCGGATCGAGGTTGCCCTGCAACGCCGTGCCGGGTTGCACCCGCGTCGCGGCGTCGGCGAGCGAGGTACGCCAATCGACGCCCACCACCGATGCGCCGACCGCCGACATCGCGCCCAGCAGTTCGGCCGTGCCGACGCCGAAGTGCGTCATCGGCACGCCGTAATCGGCCAGGGCGGCGAAGATCCGGGCGCTGTGCGGCTGCACGTAATCGCGGTAATTCGCCAGTGACAGCGTCCCGGCCCACGAGTCGAACACCTGAATCGCGTCCACCCCGGCGTCCAGCTGCACCCGCAGGAAACCGACGGTGATGTCGGTGAGCTTCTCCATCAGCGCGTGCCAGCTGTCGGGCTCGGCCAGCATCATCGCCTTCGTGCGCGCGTGGTGACGGCTGGGTCCCCCCTCGATCAGGTAGGACGCCAGGGTGAACGGCGCGCCCGCGAACCCGATCAGCGGAACATCGCCGAGCGCGGACACCAGCAACGACACCGCGTCGGAAATAGGCTGAACCCGTTGCCGCTCAAGCGGTTTGATCGCGACAACGTCGCCCGCGGTGCGCACCGGCGACTCGATCACCGGGCCGACCCCGGCGACGATGTCCAGGTCGATGCCGGCGCCGAGCAGCGGCACCACGATGTCGGAGAACAAGATCGCCGCGTCGACGTCATGGCGGCGCACCGGCTGCAGGGTGATCTCACAGACCAGCTCGGCGTCGAAACACGCGGACAGCATGTCGTGCTGGGCCCGCAGCGCCCGGTATTCGGGCAGCGAGCGGCCGGCCTGCCGCATGAACCACACCGGAACCCGGCGGGGCTTGCGGCCGCCCGCGGCGGCCAGATACGGCGACCCGGGGAGGTCGCGACGAGTGTTCATTGGCCTGTCCATCGGCCTCAATGCTGCCATGACCGGAGAACGCCGAACGCCGCTGCGTACTATCGCGACCGCAACCGTTTGAACGTCAGGAGTCCGGATGCCAGTCAGCCAGCCCGCAGTGAATTACGACGACTTCCCCAGCCTGCGCTGCGAGCTCGGGGGGAACGGTGTGCTGACGCTGGTTCTCGACTCCCCGGGCCTGAATTCGGTGGGGCCGCAGATGCACCGCGACCTCGCCGACATCTGGCCGGTGATCGATCGCGACCCGGCCGTGCGCGTCGTCCTGGTCCGCGGCGAGGGCAAGGCCTTCTCCTCCGGCGGCAGCTTCGACCTGATCGCCGAGACCATCGGCGAGTACGAGGGCCGGATCCGCATCATGCGCGAAGCCCGCGACCTGGTGCACAACATGATCAACTGCGACACCCCCGTGGTCTCGGCGATCCGGGGGCCCGCGGTGGGCGCGGGCCTGGTGGTGGCGCTGCTGGCCGACATCTCGGTGGCCGGCCGGACCGCGAAGCTCATCGACGGCCACACCAAGCTCGGCGTGGCCGCCGGCGACCACGCCGCGATCTGCTGGCCGCTGCTGGTCGGCATGGCCAAGGCCAAGTACTACCTGTTGACCTGCGAGACCCTGCTCGGCGAGGAAGCCGAGCGGATCGGCCTGGTCTCCACCTGCGTCGACGACGACGACGTCCTGTCCACCGCCACCCGCATCGCCGAAAACCTGGCGCAGGGCGCGCAGAACGCCATCCAGTGGACCAAGCGCAGCCTCAACCACTGGTACCGCATGATGGGCCCCACCTTCGAAACGTCGGTGGGCCTGGAATTCCTGAGCTTCAGCGGCCCCGACGTGCAGGAAGGCCTGGCCGCACACCGCGAGAAGCGCCCCGCCCGGTTCACCGGCGGATCTGCCACCTGAGCAGGACATATACGTTTGGTGGAGGGCTGGTAACGGGTTGGTCGCGGCGGGTTTGAAATGCGGCGCGCCTGGCACAGCGTGTCAGTCGATAGGTCTACCGTCGTTCCCTGTGACCCGTGCCGTGACGATACAGAACGGTCGGGATGAACAGGAGCGGCGCCAAGTGACCTCATCCGAACCGGCCCCCTTCCGCGAGGCGGTAGCGGCGATGAACGCCGTGGCCGTGCGGCCGGAGATCGAGCTGGGTCCGATCCGGCCGCCGCAACGCCTGGCACCCCACAGCTACGCGCTGGGCGCCGAGGTCAAACATCCCGACCGCGAGATCATCCCCGAACGGTCCGACGGCGACGCCTTCGGACGGCTGATCCTGCTCTATGACCCCGAAGGGGCCGACGCGTGGGACGGCACCATCCGCATGGTCGCCTACATCCAGGCCGACCTCGACCCCAGCGAGGCCGTCGACCCCCTGCTGCCCGAAGTAGCGTGGAGCTGGCTGGTCGAGGCACTGGAGTCACGCATGGAACACGTCGTCGCGCTGGGCGGCACCGTCACCGCCACCACGTCGGTGCGCTACGGCGACATCTCGGGGCCGCCGCGCGCCCACCAGCTCGAGCTGCGGGCGTCCTGGACCGCAACATCGCCCGCGGTCGGTCCGCATGTCGAGGCGTTCTGCGAGGTATTGGAGCACGCCGCGGGCCTGCCGCCCGCCGGAGTCACCGACCTGAGCTCGCGGTCACGCGCCTAGCATGGGCGAACCTTCGCCCGACGGGCCGGGCAGCAGCGCGCCCGGCAGCACCGAACCCGAGCCCACCCCGCTCCCGAATCCGGCCGAAGGCGTCCCACCCATCTCGGTGAGCGTCTACGAAATCGAGGCCGCGGCGCAGCGACTGGACCGCGGGCGCGGACCGTTCGCGGTGGACGCCGAGCGGGCATCGGGTTTCCGCTACTCCAACCGGGCCTACCTGATCCAGATCCGCCGGGCCGGCGCCGGCACCGTGCTGATCGACCCGGTGAGCCACGGCCGCGACCCGCTCGAGGCCCTGCGGCCGGTGGCCGAGGTGCTGGGCACCGACGAGTGGATCCTGCACTCCGCCGATCAGGACCTGCCGTGCTTGGCGGAAGTGGGCATGCGGCCCCCGGCGCTGTATGACACCGAGCTCGCCGGACGGCTGGCCGGGTTCGAACGCGTGAACCTGGCCACCATGGTGGAACGGCTGCTGGGTTTCGGGCTGGCCAAGGGCCACGGCGCGGCCGACTGGTCCAAGCGGCCCCTGCCCGCCGAGTGGCTCAACTACGCGGCCCTGGACGTGGAACTGCTCATCGAGCTGCGCGCGGCGATCGCGGAGGTCCTCGCCGAGCAAGGCAAAACCGATTGGGCCGCACAGGAATTCGACTACCTGCGGGATGCGGGCTCGAAAGAGCCGGGCGCCGGCGCACGACGGGACCGGTGGCGACGAACGTCGGGGATCCATCGTGTGCGAGATCAGCGCGGCTTGGCCGCGGTGCGTGAATTGTGGTTGACGCGCGACCGGATCGCGCAGCGCCGCGACATCGCGCCGCGCCGCATCCTTCCCGACTCGGCCATCATCGACGCCGCGCTGGCCAACCCGACGACCGTCGAGGAACTGGTCGCCCTGCCCGTGTTCGGCGGGCGCAATCAACGCCGCAGCGCCGCGACGTGGCTGGGGGCGCTGGACGAGGCCCGGCGCAACAAGAATCCGCCCCTGGACGCCGAACCACCCAACGGCCCGCCGCCCCCGGCGCGATGGAGCCGGCGCAAACCGGAAGCCGCCGCGCGGCTCGAGGCTGCCCGGGCGGCGCTGTCGGAGGTGTCGGAGCGCGTGCACGTCCCCACCGAGAATCTGGTCTCTCCGGACCTGGTGCGACGGCTGTGCTGGGACTGGGAGGCCGCGCCGGACCCCTTCGAGGCGGTCGAGGCGTTCCTGCGGGCCGGGCAGGCCCGACCCTGGCAGCGGGAGTTGGTGGATCCCGCTCTGGCCCGCGCGCTGCAGGCACCCGAGGAACGCGCCGATTAATCCAGGTGCTCGCGGATCTCCGCTTCGGCTTCGCTGCTGCCCAGCGCGGCGACCCACCCGGTGATGCGGCGCGCCACGTCCTGATCCGTCAGCGCCAGTTCCGCCAATAACTCGCCGCGGGAGGCGTGCTCGTAGAACCGCTGCGGCAGACCGACATCGCGGCACGGAACGTCGATGTCGGCCCGGCGCAGGGCAGCCGACACCGCCGAACCCACCCCGCCGTTGACCCCGTTGTCCTCGCAGGTGACGACCAACTTGTGCCGCGCCGCCAGGTCGAGCAGGCGCTCCGAGACCGGCAGCACCCAACGCGGGTCGATGACCGTGACACCGATCCCCTGGTCCTGCAGCCGCTTGGCCACCGCGAGCGTCATCCGCGCGAACGCGCCGACCCCCACCAGCAGCACGTCGTGGTTGCATCCGCCGGCCGGGACCGCGAGCACATCGACACCGCAGACACCCGACCCGAGGCGCTCGATCGCCGGGATGTCCTCGCCCACATCACCTTTGGGGAAGCGCAGCGCCGTCGGCCCGTCGTCGACCTCGAGCGCCTCGCCGAGTTCCTCGCGCAGCCGGGTGGCGTCGCGAGGGGCGGCCACCCGCATGCCGGGCACGATGCCCAGCATCGACAGGTCCCACATCCCGTTGTGGCTGGCGCCGTCCGAACCGGTGATCCCGGCCCGGTCGAGTACCAGGGTGACGGGCAGCCGGTGCAGCGCCACGTCCATCATGATCTGGTCGAAGGCGCGGTTGAGGAACGTCGAATAGATGGCCACCACGGGGTGCATCCCGCCCATGGCCAGGCCGGCCGCCGACGTCATCGCGTGCTGCTCGGCGATGCCGACGTCGAACAAGCGGTCCGGAAACTGCTGTCCGAACGGCGTCAGCCCGGTGGGGCCGGGCATGGCCGCGGTGATGGCCACGATGTCGCGGCGCCTGCGGGCGTAGCCGATGAGCGCATCGGAGAAGGTCGCCGTCCAGCCCGGGCCGGCGACGCTGGTCGCCTGGCCGGTCAGGGGGTCGATCACCCCACAGGAATGCATCTGCTCGGCTTCGTCGTCCTCGGCGGGCGCGTAGCCCATCCCCTTGCGGGTGACCACGTGCACGATCACCGGGCGCCCGAAACCGCGGGCGTGGCGCAGCGCGGCCTCCACCGCGCGTTCGTCGTGACCGTCGACGGGGCCCACGTACTTCAGCCCCAGGTCGGTGAACAGCAGCTGCGGTGACAGCGAGTCCTTGATGCCGGCCTTGACGCTGTGCATGACGCGGTAGGCGAGCCTGCCGACCAGCGGCAGCGCCCGCAGCGCGTCGCGGCCCCGTTCCAGGGCCTGTTCGTACACCGGTTGCAGCCGCAGCGTCGCCAGGTGGTCGGCCACACCGCCGATCGTCGGGGCGTAACTGCGGCCGTTGTCGTTGACCACGATGATCACCGGGCGGCCGGACGCGGCGATGTTGTTCAGCGCCTCCCAGCACATGCCGCCGGTCAGCGCCCCGTCGCCGACCACCGCCACCACGTGTCGATTGCGGTGCCCGCTCAGCTCGAAGGCCTTGGCCAGGCCGTCGGCGTAGGACAGTGCGGCGCTGGCGTGGCTGGACTCCACCCAGTCGTGTTCGCTCTCGGCGCGCGACGGATATCCCGACAGCCCACCCTTTTTGCGCAGCGTTTCGAACTCGTGGGCGCGTCCCGTCAGCATCTTGTGGACGTAGGCCTGATGGCCGGTGTCGAAGATGATCGGATCGTGGGGCGAGTCGAACACCCGGTGCAGCGCGAGGGTCAGTTCGACCACGCCGAGATTGGGCCCGAGGTGTCCCCCGGTGGCAGCGACCTTGTGAATCAGGAACTCGCGAATCTCGCCGGCCAATTCGCGGAGCTGATGTGCAGAAAGGTGCTGCAGATCAGCGGGCCCGCGGATCTGTTCCAGCATCCCGTCAGTCTACGCAGGCGGCGCGGCGGCGCACGGAGGGCAAGTCGCGGGTTCCGTCGTTGGATCGCCGCGGCCGCGCCTTTGGTAGCGTCAATGCGCGGTGAGCCGGGAAGCCTGGTCGGCACGTCTTCTTCCGACCCAGGAGTACGCCATGAGCCTCGAGACCGCCGGACCATCCACTCCTCGCGGACGTATCGTCACAGTGTGCGCGCCGAGCAGATCGCCGAGGACTTCCCCGTCGTCAGCATTGACGCCGAAGCGCTGGAGGCCGCCCGAATGCTGGCCGAGCACCGGCTGCCCGGGCTGCTGGTCACCGACGGCTCCGGGAACCCCTACGCGGTGCTGCCCGCCTCCCAGGTCGTGCGCTTCATCGTTCCTCGCTATGTGCAGGACGATCCGTCGCTGGCCGGCGTGCTCAACGAATCGACCGCCGACCGCTGCGCGGAAAAATTGAGCGGCAAGAAGGTGCGCGACGTGCTGCCCGACCATCTGGTCGACGTGCCCCCGGCCGACGCCGACGACACCATCATCGAGGTGGCCGCGCTCATGGCGCGACTGCGCAGCCCGCTCGTCGCGGTGGTCAAGGAGGGCGCGCTGGTCGGGGTGATCACGGCGTCGCGGGTGCTCGCCGCCGCGCTGAAACCCTGATGCCACAGGCACATCGATGAGCTTCGTCGCGATCCTGGTCTTCGTGGTCGCCTATGCCCTGATCGCCAGCGATCGCGTCAACAAGACGTTCGTGGCCCTGGCCGGCGCCGCGATCGTGGTCACCCTGCCGATCATTCACTCCGATGACATCTTCTACTCGCGCGGCACCGGAATCGACTGGGACGTCATCTTTTTGCTGCTGGGCATGATGATCATCGTCAGCGTGCTGCGGCAGACCGGCGTGTTCGAGTACGTGGCGATCTGGTCGGCCAAGCGCGCCCGCGGCTCCCCGTTGCGCGTCATGATTCTGCTGGCCCTGGTCACCGCGATCGCGTCGGCCCTGCTCGACAACGTCACCACGGTGTTGCTCGTCGCCCCGGTAACGCTGTTGGTGTGCGAACGCCTGGCGCTGGGCGCCGCACCCTTTCTGATGGCAGAAGTATTCGCCTCGAACATCGGTGGCGCGGCGACCCTGGTGGGCGACCCGCCCAACATCATCATCGCCAGCAAGGCCGGACTGACATTCAACGACTTCCTCGTTCACATGGCGCCGATCGTGGCCATCGTCATCGTCGTCCTGATGGTGTTGTTACCGCGCCTTTTTCCCGGGGAATTCAGCGTCGATCCCGAGCGGGTCGCCGACGTGATGTCGCTGGAGGAAAAGGAGGCCATCCGCGACCCGCGGTTGCTCGTCACGTGTGGGGTGGTCCTGCTGGCGGTGTTCACCGCGTTCATCGCCCACGCGCCGCTGCAGATGGAGCCTTCGGTGGTGGCGTTGCTGGGCGCGGGGGTCCTGATCGTGGCGTCGCGGCTCAAGCCCTCCGACTACCTGTCCAGCGTGGAGTGGGACACGCTGCTGTTCTTCGCCGGCCTGTTCATCATGGTCGGTGCCCTGGTGAAGACGGGAGTCGTCAAACAGCTTGCCGGCGCGGCGATCACGGCCACCGGCGGGAACACCTTGACCGCGACGATGATCATCCTCGTCGCGTCGGTCGTCATCAGCGGGATCGTCGACAACGTCCCCTACGCCGCGACGATGGCGCCGGTGGTGGCCGACCTGGTCCCCGCCCTGGCCGACGACGCCAATCCCGGCGTCCTGTGGTGGTCGCTGGCGCTGGGCACGGACTTCGGTGGCAACCTGACCGCGATCGGCGCCAGCGCCAACATCGTCCTGCTCGGAATCGCGCGCCGCGCCGACAATCCCATCTCCTTCTGGGAATTCACCCGCAAGGGCGCGGTCGTCACCGCCGTCTCGGTCGCGCTGTCCGCGCTGTATCTGTGGGTGCGGTATTTCGTGATGGCCTAGGCGCCGGATGTAGTGCCGCGGGTCAGCAGCGCGACGCATTCGATGTGATGGGTCAACGGGAAGGCGTCGAACACCTTGATCTTTTCCGCGGCATATCCGTGGCGGAGGTAGATCCCGATATCGCGCGCGAAAGATGCTGCCTCACAACCGATGTGCACCACCCGCGGGACGCCGGCCGCGGCCAGCAGATCGATGATCTCGCGCCCGGCGCCCGCCCGCGGCGGATCCAGCACCGCCACGTCGACTCGGCCCCGCCGCGCCGCCAGTGCGCGCCGCACCGAATCGGTGACGACCTGCACCTGGGTGAGATCGGCCAGCGCGCCCCGGGCGGACCGCGTTGAGGCGCGTGAGGTGTCCACGCTCAGCACCGTCCCGCTGGGCCCCACGGCCTCGCCGAGCGCGGCAGCGAAAACGCCTGCGCCACCGTAGAGATCCCAGGCGCTCATGCCGGCGCCGGCGGCCGCCCAGTCGGCGACCAGGCCTCTGTAGGTCGCCGCGGCGTCGCGGTGCGCCTGCCAGAAGGCGGTCACCGGCACCTGCCAGGTGCGCCCCGCGACCCGCTGCACCGCCTCGTAGCGTCCCTCGATCACCTTCGTCGCGGTGCGTCCGCCGTGGCGCAGCGTGCGCACCACGTGGCGCGCGCCGTCATCGTCGATCGCCACGTGCAGCTGCGCGCCCGTCGGCCAGTCGGTGTCGGCGATCCCGTCGAGCATGCCGTCCGGCAGCTGCGCACAGCGCAGGTCGGTCACCAAATCGTCGCTGTGGTAACGGTGAAAGCCCGGCCGGCCGTCGGCCCCGACGTCGAGGCGAACGCGGGTGCGCCAGCCCGTGGGGCGCGGCGACAGCGGCTCGGCCTCGCCGCTCCAACGGTGCCCACCGAGGCGCTCCAGCTGATTGGCCACGACCTCGGCCTTGAGCGAGCGCGCCACCTCCGGGGTGGCGAACGCCAAGTCGCAGCAGCCGGCGCCGTCGACCCCGGCGATCGGACACAGCGACGCCGTACGCCCGTCCGCCGGCTCGAGAACCTCGACAACCTCCGCGTGCCAATACGATCCGCGATCCGCGGTCACCCGGACCCGCACCCGCTCACCGGGCAGCGCGTACCGGACGAACACCACCCGGCCCTCGTGATGCGCGACGCAGCTGCCGCCGTTGGCCGGGGCGCCGGTGGTCAACGTCAGCTCGCCCGCCGGGGGCGGTGCCCCACGCGGTGCGCGGGTCGATTCGCGGGTCAATCGAAAATTCCCCGGCGCGCGTCGCCCGGCGCCACATGCGGTTGCAATGTCTTGCGGCGCTCCGACGAACTCAGTTGCCACGGAACCGAAGTCACCATGACGCCGGGCATGAACAGCAGCCGGCCCTTGAGCCGCAGCGCACTCTGGTTGTGCAGCACCTGCTCCCACCAGTGCCCCACCACATACTCCGGAATGAACACCGTGACCACGGTACGCGGCGACTCCTCCCTGGCCCGCTTGACGTATTCCAGTACGGGACGGGTGATTTCGCGATACGGCGAAGCGATGACCTTGAGGGGAACGCTGATATCGCTTTCCTCCCACTTGTGCACCAGCTCGCGGGTTTCGGCGTCGTCGACGCTGACCGTCACGGCCTCGAGGACGTCGGGGCGGGTGGCCCTGGCATAGGCCAGCGCGCGCAGCGTCGGCAGGTGCAACTTCGACACCAGGACCACGGCGTGATTGCGGCTGGGCAACACCACGTCCTCCTCGTCGGCCGCCTGCTTCGCCAGTTCGCGGTTCACGGTGTTGTAGTGCCGGTGAATCATCTTCATGACGCCGAACAGCAAGCTCATCGCGAACAGGGCGATCCAGGCTCCGGCGACGAACTTGGTGACGAGCACCACCAGCAAAACCGTGCCGGTGGAAAGCAATCCGACCGTGTTGACCACCCGCGAGCGCATCATCTTGCGCCGCGCCCCCGGATCGGTCTCGGTGCGCAGCAACCGGGTCCAGTGCCGCACCATGCCGATCTGGCTCAACGTGAACGAAATGAACACGCCGACGATGTAGAGCTGGATCAGCGCGGTGACCTCGCCGCGGAACGCCACGATCGCCAGCACCGCCACGCCGGACAAGAACAGGATTCCGTTGGAGAAAGCCAACCGGTCTCCGCGGGTGTGCAATTGACGCGGTAGGTAACTGTGCTGGGCCAGGATCGAACCGAGCACCGGGAACCCGTTGAACGCGGTGTTGGCCGCCAGCACCAGGATGAGCGCGGTCACCGTGGCGATCAGCAGAAACCCGACGTGAAAGCTGCCGAACACCGCTTGCGCCAGCTGGGCGACCAGGGTCTTTTGGTAGTAACCCTTCGGTGTCCCGCTCAACTGCGTCGCGGGATCCTCGACCAGTTGAACCCCGACCTTCTCGGCCAGCACGATGATGCCCATCAACAGGGTGACCGCGATCGCGCCCAGCATCAGCAGGGTCGTCGCCGCGTTGCGCGACTTGGGTTTCTGAAACGCCGGCACCCCGTTGCTGATCGCCTCGACACCGGTAAGCGCCGCGCACCCCGAGGAAAACGACCGCGCCAAAACGACCGCGCCACGAGGAACGCCAGTGCGAAGCCGACGACCTGTCCGTGTTCGGCGTGCATCTGGAAACCGGCGGACTCCGCGCGCAGCGGATCACCCAGCACGAAGATCCGGAACAGGCCCCAGCCGATCATGACGAGGACCCCGATGATGAACGCATAGGTCGGGATGGCGAACGCCACCCCGGATTCGCGCACGCCGCGCAGGTTCAGCGCCATCACCAGCAGAATCGAGGCGACGCAGAAGAACACCTTGTGGTCGGCCACGATCGGGATGGCCGAGCCGATGTTCGCCATCGCTGACGCGGTCGAAACCGCCACGGTCAGAACGTAATCCACCATCAGCGCGCTCGCCACGACAAGGCCGGCCGTCTCGCCGAGGTTGGTGGTGACCACCTCGTAGTCGCCGCCGCCGGAAGGATAGGCGTGGACGTTCTGGCGGTAGCTGGCCACCACCACCAACATGACCGCCGCCACGGCCAGACCGATCCAGGGCGTCAGCGCATACGCCGAGACCCCCGCCACCGAGAGCATGAGGAAGACCTCCTCGGGCGCATACGCCACCGAGGACAACGCATCGGAGGCGAACACCGGCAAGGCGATCCGCTTGGGTAGCAGCGTGTGACTGAGCCGGTCGCTGCGAAACGGCCGGCCGATAAGCAACCGACGAGTGGCGGTTGAAAGTTTGGACACGAGAGCCAAGAGTAAGCCCAGACGGGTTTGACGGTAGCGTTCGTGGACGAGAATGTTCGCCGACCCAAACGGCTTGCCCACGTGCGTTGCCGACGAAGGGCGCAGGATGCGGCCGAGAGGACACAAGTGCGAGTAGTAGTGATGGGCTGCGGCCGTGTCGGCTCCTCGGTCGCCGACGGGCTGTCCCGCATCGGTCACGACGTGGCGGTCATCGACCGCGACAGCACGGCCTTCAACCGGCTCAGCCCCGAATACGCCGGCGAGCGGGTCCTGGGGCAGGGGTTCGACCGAGATGTACTGCTGAGGGCCGGTATCGAAGAGGCGGACGCGTTCGCCGCGGTGTCCTCCGGCGACAACTCCAACATCATCTCGGCGCGCCTGGCGCGGGAGACGTTCGGCGTCAAGCGAGTCGTGGCCCGCATCTACGACGCCAAGCGCGCCGAGGTCTACGAGCGCCTGGGCATCCCGACCATCGCGACCGTGCCCTGGACCACCGACCGCCTGCTCAATGCGCTGCTGCGGGAGACCGAGACGGCCAAGTGGCGCGATCCGACCGGCACGGTCGCCGTCTCCGAGGTCGTCCTGCACGAGGACTGGATCGGCCACCGGGTCACCGATCTCGAGCAGGCCACCGGCGCGCGGGTGGCCTTCCTGATCCGATTCGGGGCCGGGGTGTTGCCCGAGCCGAAGTCGGTGATCCAAGCCGGCGATCAGGTCTACGTCGCGGCGATCTCCGGCCGCGCCGCCGAGGCGGTGGCCATCGCCGCGCTACCGCCGAGCGAAGACCTGTGACGAATTCCAGCGACGGGCTTTGAGGAGACTGCGCATATGAAGGTAGCGGTTGCCGGCGCCGGCGCGGTCGGTCGCTCGGTCACGCGGGAACTCATCGGCAACGGCCACGATGTGACGTTGATCGAGCGCAACCCGGACCACGTCGACGTCGACGCCATCCCGGCCGCGCACTGGCGCCTGGGCGACGCGTGCGAGCTGACGCTGCTGGAATCGGTGCACATGCAGGAGTTCGACGTGGTGGTGGCCGCCACCGGCGATGACAAGGCCAACGTCGTGCTAAGCCTCTTGGCCAAAACCGAATTCGCGGTCCCCCGGGTGGTGGCCCGGGTCAACGACCCGCGCAACGAGTGGCTGTTCACCGACGCCTGGGGCGTCGACGTCGCGGTGTCGACACCGCGCATGCTGGCCTCGCTCATCGAAGAGGCCGTCGCCGTCGGCGATCTGGTGCGCTTGATGGAATTCCGCAAGGGGCAGGCCAACCTCGTCGAGATCACCCTGCCCGACGACACGCCCTGGGGCGGCAAGCCGGTGCGCAAACTGCAGCTGCCGCGCGACACCTCGCTGGTGACGATCCTGCGTGGCCCGCGGGTCATCGTTCCCGAGGAGGACGAGCCGCTGGAAGGCGGCGACGAGCTGCTGTTCGTCGCCGTCGCCGAGGCGGAAGAGGACCTGCAGAAGCTGCTGTTGGGCTAGTGGCGATCGCAAGCGCGGCCGTGGCGATCGCAAGCGCGGCCGTGGCGATCGCAAGCGCGGCGTAGCCGGGCGCAGCGGGTCGCCACTACAGGCCGTAGCCGGGCGCAGCGGGTCGCCACCAGCGGGCTAGTCAGGCCTCGGCCTCGGCCACGGCCATGGCCCGCTGCGCCGACTTGATCGCCGCATAGGTCGCCAGCGCGGCAAGCAGGGTCAGCGGCCAGCCCATCCCGATCCGCGCCGCCGCCAGCCACCCCGTCCGATCGGCGTCGTAGAGCAGCCCTTGGACCACAAAGCGGGCGGCGAACACCAGCACCCAGCCCAGCGAGGCGATGTCGAACGCGAGGACGGCGCGGGGAACGCTGCGCCAGCCGTCGCCGCGTCCGGTGGCCCAGCTCCACGCGTAGCCCACCAGCGGCCGGCGGATCGCCACCGACGCCGCGACCACCACCGCCCACACCAGCGACATCCAGATGCCCAGCAGGAAATAGCCCTTGGACTCCCCCAGCACGTAGGCGATCAGCGCGCACAGGGCCACGCCGAAGAACCCGGAGAACGCCGGTTGTGGGGAATCCCGCCGAATCAGCCGCCAGATCAAGACCAGCGCGGCGATACCCAGCGCGGCCGCGATGGCCGGGACCAGACCCGACACACTCGAAACGATGACGAAGACGACCACCGGAAGCGACGAGTAGATGACGCCGCTGACACCGCCCGCCTGCGCCAGCAGGCGCTCGGGACTGATGCGACTAGTGGTTTGTTCCGATGAACCCGGCTCCCGGGGGGACGGGGTTGCGCCACCCAAACCTTCCGGGACGGTCACCGCTGAATTTCGTAGTGCGGGTTGTAAATCGCCTTGGTTCCGTTCTCGAGCTTGCCGAGGCGACCCCGCACCCGCAGGGTGCGGCCCGAGTCGATGCCGGGGATGCGGCGCTGTCCCAGCCACACGAGCGTGACGGTGTCGCTGCCGTCGAACAGTTCGGCGCGCACTCCGCCGGCGCAGGCCCTGCCGTTACATTCCACGCTGCGCAGCGTGCCGACCATCGTGACTTCCTGGCCGCGCTCGCAGTCGATAGCCCGTTGCGCTCCGGTGCTCACGACTTCGTCGGACAGTTCCTCAGAGTCGCGTTGCTCCGGATCCTCCGTCAACCGGCGGGTCAGCCGGCGCAGATACCCTTGGGCCCCCATGGCCACTCCTGACAATGCTGATAAGCCTCGACGCTTCCATTTATGCCAACGGACACCGTAGACCTCTTGGTTCCCCAGCGCCAACCGACTCAAACGTGATGTTGGACCGCAGGTCAACGCCGTGCACTATCGAGGGGTGGTGGTCGATCTGCGCGGTGTCACGACGGTGTTGTTGGCTGGAACCGGCTCCGACGACGACTACATCCGCCGGGCGTTTTCCGGCCCGTTAGCCCAGGTCGGCGCGGTGCTGGTGACCCCGCCGCCGCGACCCGACCGGCTGGTTCACGGGTACGTGGCCGCGCTGGACGCCGCGGCGCGCGAAGGCCCGATCGCCGTCGGCGGCGTGTCGATCGGCGCGGCCGTGGCGGCGGCCTGGGCGCTGGCCCATCCCGACCGCGCAGTCGCGGTGCTGGCCGCGCTGCCGGCGTGGGCGGGTGCGCCCGGGGAGGCGCCGGCCGCCCTCGCGGCGCGGTATTCGGCCTCCCGATTGCGAGCCGACGGCCTGGCCGCGACCACGACCCAGATGCGGGCGTCCAGCCCACCGTGGCTGGCCGACGAGCTGACCCGCTCGTGGGGAGCCCAGTGGCCGCACCTGCCCGACGCCATGGACGAGGCGGCGGCCTACGTCGCGCCGAGCTGCGACGAGCTGGCCGCGCTCGTCGCGCCGCTGGCGGTGGCGGCCGCGGTCGACGATC
Source organism: Mycobacterium sp. NTMscope_MAC_269 (assembly GCF_976985695.1). NCBI lineage: Bacteria > Bacillati > Actinomycetota > Actinomycetes > Mycobacteriales > Mycobacteriaceae > Mycobacterium > Mycobacterium sp. NTMscope_MAC_269. Next base: position 844,532 of record NZ_OZ335668.1, on the reverse strand, counting down.
CGATTCATCCGTTGCAGGCCGGTGTCGACTGGGTCGCCGCAGCGCCGCGCGCAGCGCTGCGCACCGTGACGCTGGATCAGATCGGGGCGGATCCGGCCGCCCTGGGCGCGGCCTGCCTGGACGCGCTGGCCGAGCTGAGCTAGCCGTCCCGCTGTCAGCCGCCGGTGGTGGTGCGCAGCTGTTGCATCGCCGACCCATCGGCGCTGCGGCGCGCGGCGGGCTCGTCGGCCGGGGCCCGTTGCTCCTCGGCTTGCTGCGCATCGCCTTGTTGTGAGGCCTGTTGCGCCGCGGCGGCTTCGCGCAGCTGCTGGGCCATGGGCTCGGGCAGCTGCACGGCCAGCGGTGTCCGTACTGGCAGGGGTGTGTCGCCGCGCCGAACCACGGTGTCCGCCAACGCCGCTCGCGCCTCCTGCTCGAGCGCCTCCATCGTCTCGTGGGCGCCGTTGATGACGCAGCGAATCATCCAGCGGTAGCCGTCGACGCCGATGAAGCGCACCACGCCCGTGGCGGTGCCAACCACTTCCCGCCCCCACGGGCCGTCCTTGATGCTGACCTGGGCCGAGTCATTGCGCAGCGATTCGGCGAGCTCGCCGGCGACTTCGCGCCACAACCCGCCCGTCTTGGGCGCGGCGTAGGCGGCGATAGTGAAACGGCCGTTGGCCGTGACGACCCAGACCGCGCTCGGGACACCGGTTTCGGTCAGCTCGACCTGTAGCTGGCCGGCCTCGGGCATGGGGATCAGCACCGAACCCAGGTCGAGGCGGGCCAGCTCGGCGACGGCGGGGTCGTCGAAGTCCTCGATGTCGAACGGGCCCTCGAGCTCCTCGTCGGCGCCTGACGTCACGACCTCGTCCCCCTGCACGTCCGCGGCGAGGGCACTGTCGTCCTTGCGTGCGCGCTTACCGAATGCAGCCATCAGCGCCGCTCCTTCTCATCACAAACTCGCATGTCCGCCGGAGGAACCGTGACCACCGTCGCCACGTGTCGTTTCGGCCAGCCCCGCCTCGTCGAACGACGACACCTCGACCAGCTCCACCAACTCGACCCGCTGCACCAACAGCTGGGCGATGCGGTCGCCGCGATGCACCACGATCGGCTCGGCGGGATCGAGGTTGATCAGCGCGACCTTGATCTCGCCGCGGTAGCCGGCGTCGATGGTACCGGGACTGTTGACGATCGAAAGCCCAACGCGCGCAGCCAATCCCGACCGAGGGTGAACGAGGCCTACCATTCCGAACGGGATGGCGACCGCCACGCCCGTGCGCACCAGCGCGCGTCGCCCGGGCTCGAGTTTGACGTCCTCGGCGCTGTAGAGATCGATCCCCGCGTCGCCTTCGTGGGCGCGAGCGGGCAGCGGAAGTTCGGGGTCAAGGCGGACGATGGCCAGACTGGTCGACACGGGGCCACAGACTACCCTTGACTGCGTGTCCGATACGCGCGTCGCGCCGCACAACGTGCGGTATCGCGAACGATTGTGGGTTCCGTGGTGGTGGTGGCCACCCGCCTTCGCGCTGGCCGGCGTCCTCGCATTCGAGTTCAACATGGGCGTCACCCGGCAGTCCTCCTGGTGGCCGTACGCCGTGCTGTTCGCGGTGGCGGCCGCGGCGCTGTTGTGGTTGGGCCGCATCGAGATCCGGGTCACCGCCAACCCATCCGTGCCGGGGGAAGTGGAACTGTGGGCGGGCCATGCGCACCTGCCGGTCACCGCGATCGCCCGGTCCGCACAGGTAGTGCCCTCGGCCAAGTCCGCCGCGCTGGGCCGCCAGCTCGACCCCGCGGCCTACGTGCTGCACCGGGCATGGGTGGCGCCGATGATCCTGGTCGTCCTCGACGACCCGGACGACCCGACGCCGTACTGGCTGGTGAGCTGCCGTCACCCGGAGCGGGTGCTGTCGGCCCTGACAAGGTAAGAGCAGCTATCAGGCCGCGCAGTCGGTACAGATCATCACGCCGTTCTTCTCGCTGGCCAACCGACTGCGGTGTTGCACCAGAAAGCAACTCGAGCAGGTGAACTCGTCAGCCTGCTTCGGAACGACACGGACCGAGAGTTCTTCACCGGACAGGTCGGCGCCGGGCAGCTCGAAATTTTCGGCGGTTTCAGATTCGTCGACATCGACGACGGCCGAAGCCGCCTCGTTCCGTCGCGCTTTGAGCTCCTCCAGCGAGTCCTCCGAAACGTCGTCCGTCTCGGTACGCCGTGGAGCGTCATAGTCGGTAGGCATATCTATTCCCCTGCCCTATTGCCTCATTGCCTCTGCATGCCCTCGTAAATCTCAAGCATCGCTTTGTACCAGCGTCGAACGCATCCACCAAATGATTCGTGCCCGTATCGCGGCCCATTAAGGTGTGATTTACGTCACACCCCCATTTTTACCCTTGCGCTCGCTTCTGAACAGTGGGTTTGCCGTGCGACTAGAGTGCAGCTGTGGTCACACAAATCACCGAGGGTACCGCCTTTGACAAGCATGGTCGGCCCTTCCGGCGGCGCAACCCCAAGCCTGCGATCGTCGTGGTGATTTTCCTCGCAGTGGCGACCGGCGTGATCTGGACCGTGGCGCTGACGCGGCCCGCCAAGGTGCACGAGGCGGTGGTGTGCAACCTCCCGCCGCAGTCGACCGGTTCGGCGCCGGCCCAGCTCGGTGAGCAGGTGTCGCGCAGCGCCATGATGGACGTCGCACCCGCCAAACTCGCCGACACCAAGGTCCGCGTGCTCAACGCCAGCGGCCGGGGCGGGCAGGCCGGCGACGTCGCCGGGGCGATGAAGGACCTCGGCTTCGCGCAGCCGACCGCCGCCAACGACCCGCTGTATGCGGGCACCCGGCTCGCCTGCCAAGGCCAAATCCGTTTCGGCACCGCGGGACAGGCCACCGCCGCGGCGGTATGGCTGGTGGCTCCGTGCACCGAACTGTTCAACGACAGTCGCGCCGACGACTCCGTCGACCTCGCCCTGGGAACCGACTTCAGCGCGCTGGCCCACAACGACGACATCGACGCCGTGCTCGCCACCCTGCGCCCCGGCGCCAGCGAGCCGTCAGATCCCACGCTGCTGGCCAAGATTCACGCCAGCAGCTGCTGAGGCGCTCAGTCCAGGATCGGATCCAGGCCGTTGAAGCGCTCCAGGACGGCGAGCAGCTCGTCGGCGATCCCGGGCGCGGCCGCCAGCACCAACCCCGCCCCGGTGGCGTCGTGCGCCGGCAGCACCACCCGGGCCCCTGCCTCGGCGGCGATCAGCGCGCCCGCGGCGCGGTCCCACACCTTCAAGCCGTGCTCGTAATAGGCGTCCAGCCGGCCCGAGGCGACCATGCACAGATCCAACGCCGCCGAGCCGATGCGACGAACATCGCGGACCACCGGCAGCATGCGCGCCAACAGCGCCGCCTGCGCCGCGCGGCGCTGCCGCGAATAGCCGAAACCGGTGCCCAACAACGCCATCGACACGTCCTCGACCGCCGCGCACTGCAGCGGCTGGGTGCCGTGGCCGTCGGTGACGTGCGCCCCGAGGCCGCTGGCCGCCGAGTACGTGCGGTCGCCGACGACGTCGGCGACCGCCCCGGCCACCGACTCGCCGTCGACCTGCGCGCCGACCGACACCGCGTAGGCGGGGACGCCGTACATGAAATTCACCGTGCCGTCGATGGGATCGAGCACCCAGGTCACCGTTCCGGCCGGCGCGTCCGCCGGGTCGGTCGGCCCGCCGCCCTCCTCGCCGAGAATGGGGTCCCCAGGCCGCAATTCGGCCAGCCGGTCCCGCAACAGGCGCTCGGTCTCGGTGTCGACCACCGTCACCGGATCGGTCGGGGTGCTCTTGGTCCGCACCGCGCCGCTGTCCGGGCCTGCCACACCCGCCGGCTCGGCGCCGAACACCTCCGCGCGCCGGCGCCGCACGAACGCGGCGGCCTCGGTGGCCAGGGTCTCGGCCACGGAGCGCAGCCGTACGAGCTCGTCATCGGATCGGGTCACCGGTCTATCGCATCACAGTCGCCCCGGCCGCGCAGACACCGCGGGCCGCACGCGTCGCGGCGTTAAGGTGAGCGGACAGCCCAGTCACGCCGAGGAGATTCGATGACCAGCACCGACTCGACCACGGACACGCCCGGCGCCGCACCGGCCGACGGCACACACGAGCGCCGCGGCTTCGGCATCGACGTCGGTGGCAGCGGCATCAAAGGCGGCATCGTCGACATGGACACCGGGTTGCTGATCGGCGAGCGGGTCAAACTGCTGACCCCGCAACCCGCGACGCCGTCGGCGGTCGCCAAAACCATCGCCGCGGTCGTCAACGAATTCGGGTGGACCGGGCCGCTGGGAGTGACCTATCCCGGGGTCGTCACGCACGGCGTCGTGCAGACCGCGGCCAACGTGGACAAGTCCTGGATCGGCACCAACGCCCGCGACATCATCAGCGCCGAGCTGGACGGCCAGGACGTCACGGTCCTCAACGACGCCGACGCGGCCGGGCTGGCCGAGGAGCATTACGGCGCGGGCAGAAACCAGACGGGCCTGGTAATTCTGCTGACCTTCGGCACCGGGATCGGCTCGGCGGTCATCCACAACGGCACGCTGATACCCAACACCGAATTCGGGCACTTGGAGGTCGGGGGCAAGGAGGCCGAGAAACAAGCGGCGTCCTCGGTGAAGGAAAAGAAGGGTTGGTCCTACGAAAAGTGGACCAAACACGTGACCGAGGTGCTGGTGAGCATCGAGAACGCGATGTGGCCGGACCTGTTCATCGCCGGGGGCGGCATCAGCCGCAAGGCCGACAAGTGGCTGCCCCTGCTCGAGAACCGCACCCCGGTGGTGCCCGCGGCCCTGCTCAACACCGCCGGGATCGTCGGCGCGGCGATGGCCGCCACCTCGGACGTGACCCACTGATTTTCGCCCGGCAGAGCTGTAGTACCGCGCACTGTCGTTACAATGGTCTTCGGCGAACGCCCAACCGATAGCGTGCGACTACTCACGCTGATACCAACGCCGACATCGACATAGCAGACACTTTCGGTTAACCATGCCCAATACCCACCGAAAGTGAGCCCAAACGAAGGGGTGTAAGTGGCAGCGACCAAGGCAAGCCCGGCAACCGATGGGCCGGTGAAACGCACCGCCACGAAGTCTCCGTCGTCCCCCGCCAAGCGTCCGGCCGCCAAGGCCGCCAACGGCGCCGCGCCCGCCAAGCGGGCCGCCAAGAGCGCCGCGCGGCCCACCAAGCCCGAAGCCGCCGAACCCGCCAAGAAGACCCGCTCCAAGGGAGCCGAGGCCAAGGGGCGCGGCACCAAAGCAGCCAAGGGCGGCCCCGCGGATCCCGACGCACTCGATTCCGACGGCGCCGTCGAGGATCTCGACAACGAACCCGACCTCGAGGGTGAGCCCGGCGAAGACCTCGACATCGACAGCGACCTGTCCCTCGACGACCTCGAGGACGACGTGGCGGCCGACGGCGAAGATTCCGACGCCGAATCGAACGATTCCGAAGAGGGTGACGACGAGACGCCCGCCCCCAAGGCGGCGGTCGAAGCCGCCGCCGACGAGGACGACGAGATCGCCGAGCCCACCGAAAAGGACAAGGCCTCCGGCGATTTCGTCTGGGACGAGGACGAATCCGAGGCGCTGCGCCAGGCGCGCAAGGACGCCGAGCTCACCGCGTCGGCCGACTCGGTGCGCGCGTACCTCAAGCAGATCGGTAAGGTCGCGCTGCTCAACGCCGAAGAAGAGGTCGAGCTGGCCAAGCGCATCGAGGCCGGCCTGTATGCCACGCAGCTGATGACCGAGCTGACCGAGCGCGGCGACAAACTGCCCGCCGCCCAGCGCCGAGACATGCAGTGGATCTGTCGCGACGGCGACCGCGCCAAAAACCATCTGCTCGAGGCCAACCTGCGGCTGGTGGTGTCGCTGGCCAAGCGCTACACGGGTCGCGGGATGGCGTTCCTCGACCTCATCCAGGAAGGTAACCTGGGTCTGATCCGCGCGGTCGAGAAGTTCGACTACACCAAGGGCTACAAGTTCTCCACGTACGCCACGTGGTGGATCCGTCAGGCCATCACCCGGGCCATGGCCGACCAGGCTCGCACCATCCGCATCCCGGTGCACATGGTCGAGGTGATCAACAAGCTGGGCCGCATCCAGCGCGAGCTGCTGCAGGATCTGGGCCGCGAGCCCACGCCCGAAGAGCTGGCCAAGGAAATGGACATCACGCCCGAAAAGGTGCTCGAGATCCAGCAATACGCGCGTGAGCCGATCTCGCTGGACCAGACCATCGGTGACGAGGGCGACAGCCAGCTGGGCGATTTCATCGAGGACAGCGAGGCCGTAGTGGCCGTGGACGCCGTGTCGTTCACGCTGCTGCAAGACCAGCTGCAGTCGGTCCTCGAGACGCTGTCGGAGCGCGAGGCCGGCGTCGTACGCCTGCGCTTCGGCCTCACCGACGGCCAGCCCCGCACCCTGGACGAGATCGGGCAGGTGTACGGGGTCACCCGCGAGCGCATCCGCCAGATCGAGTCCAAGACGATGTCGAAGCTGCGCCACCCCAGCCGCTCGCAGGTGCTGCGCGACTACCTCGACTAGCCCGATCGGCCGTTCGCGAGAACGGTTGGCGCACAAGCTGTTCGCCGCACGCTGAATGCGGAACGGCCAAACGACCGCCGCCGCGCGGAAATTCGGCTGCGCCGACGGCGCCGCCGTCGTACGGTGAGGCGCATGTCAGCCAACCGCAGAGTGGTCTCGTCCGGTTCGGAATTCGAATCGGTGGTCGGTTACTCGCGCGCCGTGCGGGTCGGGCCGCATGTGTCGGTGGCCGGGACAACCGGCACCGGGCCCGCCGATGACATCGCCGCCCAGGCGCGAGATGCGTTGCGCCGCATCGACATTGCGCTACAACAGGCGGGCGCGTCCCTCGCCGACGTGGTACGCACGCGCATCTACGTCACCGACATCTCGCGCTGGCGCGAGGTCGGAGCCGTGCACGAGGAGGTGTTCGGCGCGATACGTCCCGCGGCGACCATGGTCGAGGTCTCGGCGCTGATCGCGCCCGAGTTGCTGGTGGAGATCGAGGCCGACGCCTACCTCGACTCGCCGGCGAGCGGAGGGAAGACGCCGTCGGCGCCCGGCGGGTAGGCGGTGACCCGGGTCACCGCGGCCACCGGCAGGGTGCCGTACAGGTGCGGGAACAACATCGACTCCGGATCGGTTGCCACTCCCGGCTCCCAGCGCACCGGTGCGTCGAGGCGGGCCGGGTCGATGTGCAGCAGTACCAGGTCGGCGCGACCCCGGTAGAGCCGGTTGGCGGGCAGGTGGACCTGATCGGGCGTCGACAGGTGGATGAAGCCGGCGCCGCCGACGGGGCTGATGGCGCCGTCGCGGCGGCCCCGCGCCCACTGCTCGGTCCCGCACAGGTGCACCAGAACGTCGGCGGCGAAGGTCACGACCGACACCCTAGAGAACCGTCCAAACCAAACCTGACCAGGCCGTGAGAAACGACACACCCGATAACGATCGGGGAACAAGGCGAAAACGCCATACGTCTGAGAAAGTGAATGTACGAGAACGGAGAAGCCATGAATGCAACTCTGACGAGTCCAGAACTGACACGGGCCGACCGCTGCGACCGCTGCGGTGCCGCTGCTCGTGTACGCGCCAAGCTGCCTTCCGGCCTCGAGCTTCTCTTCTGCCAGCACCACGCCAACGAGCATGAGGCCAAGCTGACCGAGTTGGACGCCGTGCTGGAGGTCAGCGGAAGCTAGCCCGCCCGAACTCGCCCGTCGCCAATGTGGGCAGCGCGCGCGATCTTCGGTAATGCTGGACTGGTATGAGCGATCAGGTCGCAAAACCGTCGCGCCACCACATCTGGCGAATCACCCGTAGGGCTCTGTCCAAGAGCTGGGACGACTCGATCTTTTCCGAGTCGGCTCAGGCGGGTTTCTGGTCGGCATTGTCGCTGCCGCCGTTGCTGCTCGGGATGCTGGGCACCATGGCCTACGTGGCGCCGCTGTTCGGTCCGGACATGCTGCCCAACATCCTGCGGCAGCTGATTTCGACCGCGCACAGCGTGTTCTCCCCCAGCGTGGTCAACGAGATCATCGAGCCGACGGTCCGCGACATCGCCAACAACGCTCGCGGCGAGGTGGTGTCGTTGGGTTTCATCATCTCGCTGTGGGCGGGGTCGTCGGCCATCTCGGCGTTCGTCGACTCCGTCGTCGAGGCGCACGACCAGACGCCGTTGCGCCATCCGGTGCGGCAGCGCTTCTTCGCGCTGTTCCTCTATGTCGTGATGCTGGTGGTCGTGGTGGCGACGGCGCCGCTGGTGGTCGTCGGCCCCCGCAAGGTGGAAGAACACATCCCACTCGGCCTGTCCAACGCGCTGCGCTATGGCTACTACCCGGCGCTGATCATCGGGCTGACGCTCGGGGTGATGATCCTGTACCGGGTCGCGCTGCCGGAACCGCTGCCGTCGCACCGACTCATCCTCGGCGCGATGCTGGCGACCACGGTATTCGTCACCGCCACGCTGGGCCTGCGGTTCTACCTGAGGTGGATCACCAGCACCGGTTACACCTACGGCGCGCTTTCCACACCGATCGCATTCCTGCTGTTCGCGTTCTTCGGCGGCTTCGCGATCATGCTCGGCGCCGAACTCAACGCCGCCGTCCAGGAGGAATTCCCCGCGCCCAGGACCCACGCCCACCGGGTGCGCACCTGGTTGTTCTCGCGCTCACCCGCCCTGAAGCGGACTGTGGAGACGCTGGCCAGCCCGATCGCGAATCCCGCAACACAACAACGCGATACCGCGCCGGCTAAGCCGCCCGGGTGATCAGCCCTTCTTGAGCCGGTCGTAGATCTGCTTGCAATCCGGGCAGACAGGCGAGCCCGGCTTGGCCGCCTTGGTGACGGGGAACACCTCGCCGCACAACGCCACGACGTGGTTGCCCATCACCGCGCTCTCGGCGATCTTGTCCTTCTTGACGTAGTGGAAATACTTGGGTGTGTCGCTGTCGGTCCCGTCGTCGACGCGTTCGTCGGTCTCGGTGCGCTCGATCGTCTGGGTCTGCATACCTCACATTCTTGCACTGCCCGGCGCGCTGCCCAGCTGCACCGAAACCGGCCAAGCCGGAATGGTCCAGGTGTGGGACAGTGGAGAAATGAAGCACGGCTCCGACGCCGGGTTCGACGGCAGCTTCGATGACTTCGCCGGCAACAAAGGCCGCCCGGTGCTCATCACCGCCGCCGAGCCCTCCTACGAGGAGCAGCATCGCGCGCGAGTCCGTAAGTACCTGACCCTGATGGCATTCCGGATTCCGGCGCTCATCCTCGCCGCGCTCGCCTACGGCGCGTGGCACAACGGCCTGATCTCCCTGGCGATCGTGGCGCTGTCAATTCCCCTGCCCTGGATGGCCGTGCTGATCGCCAACGACCGGCCGCCGCGCCGCCCCGACGAGCCCCGCCGGTTCGATGACGCGCGCCCGCGCACCCCCCTGTTCCCGCGGCCCGAACGCCCGGCGCTCGAAGCTCCGCGACACCCCGAGCCGGGGTGGCCACCCGACGCGCGGGGCGGAATCGACGACGCCTAGCTGTCGTTCCCATTAGGTGTCGTCGCGGCGCACTTCTCAGGACATTCTCAGGTCTGCGGCACATTTGTGCACGTCAAGACGTGTGAGATGGGGAACCGCTGGGAACTCTGAAACCTGATCGGTCGTTGAACTCGATGACAGTACAAGCCGAACGGGAGGTCGCTATGGCGAACGCCAGCACGAGCAGATTTGACGGCGATCTGGATGCTCAAAGCCCCGCGGCGGATCTAGTGCGCGTATATCTGAACGGAATAGGCAAGACGGCGTTGCTCAACGCGGCGGGGGAAGTTGAACTCGCGAAGCGCATCGAAGCCGGTCTCTACGCCGAGCACCTGCTGGAGACGCGTAAGCGCCTCGGGGAGAACCGTAAACGCGATCTAGAGGCCGTGGTGCGCGACGGTAAGGCCGCGCGCCGTCACCTGCTGGAAGCGAACCTGCGCCTGGTGGTGTCGCTGGCCAAGCGGTACACGGGCCGGGGCATGCCGCTGCTGGACCTGATCCAGGAGGGCAACCTCGGACTGATCCGCGCAATGGAAAAGTTCGACTACACAAAGGGATTCAAGTTCTCGACCTACGCCACGTGGTGGATCCGTCAGGCCATCACCCGCGGCATGGCCGACCAGAGCCGCACCATCCGGCTGCCCGTCCACCTGGTGGAGCAGGTCAACAAGCTGGCGCGGATCAAGCGCGAGATGCACCAGAACCTCGGCCGCGAGGCCACCGATGAGGAACTGGCCGCCGAATCCGGCATCCCGGTCGAGAAGATCAACGACCTGCTCGAGCACAGCCGCGACCCGGTCAGCCTGGACATGCCGGTGGGCTCCGAGGAAGAGGCCCCGCTGGGCGACTTCATCGAGGACGCCGAGGCGATGTCGGCCGAGAACGCGGTGATCGCCGAGTTGCTGCACACCGACATCCGCAGCGTGCTGGCGACGCTCGACGAGCGTGAGCACCAGGTGATCCGGTTGCGGTTCGGACTCGACGACGGCCAGCCCCGCACCCTGGACCAGATCGGCAAGCTGTTCGGGCTGTCCCGCGAGCGGGTCCGCCAAATCGAGCGGGACGTAATGTCCAAACTCCGCAACGGGGAGCGCGCCGACAGGCTACGGTCGTACGCGAGCTAACAACTCCACTCAAGCTAGGTAGCAGACAGTATGCCCGCCGCGTCAGCGGCGGGCATACTGCTTGCCTGGGAGGCGTTACACCCATTCATGCAGCTGGCCAAGTAGACTCAGCGTCGATGGAAGGTGCTGAATGAACGACCTGGTTGACACCACCGAGATGTACCTGCGGACCATCTACGACCTCGAAGAAGAGGGCGTAACGCCGCTACGTGCCCGAATCGCCGAACGCCTCGATCAGAGCGGGCCGACTGTCAGCCAAACCGTGTCCCGGATGGAGCGCGACGGGTTACTTCATGTGGCCGGTGACCGCCACCTCGAGCTCACCGACAAGGGCCGCGCGCTGGCAGTGGCCGTCATGCGCAAGCACCGCCTCGCCGAGCGATTGCTGGTCGACGTCATCGGGGTGCCCTGGGAAGAAGTGCACGCCGAGGCGTGCCGCTGGGAGCACGTGATGAGCGAGGAGGTCGAGCGGCGGTTGGTGAAGGTGCTCAACCACCCCACCACGTCGCCCTTCGGCAACCCGATTCCCGGGCTCCTGGACCTGGGCGTGGGCCCGGAGTCCGGCGCCGAGGATGCCAACCTCGTCCGGCTGACCGAGTTGCCGCCCGGCTCGCCGGTGGCCGTCGTCGTCCGGCAGCTGACCGAACACGTCCAGGGCGACACCGACCTGATCACCCGCCTCAAGGACGCCGGTGTGGTCCCCAACGCGCGGGTGACCGTCGAGACCGGGCCCGCCGGCGTGACCATCGTCATCCCGGGCCACGAAAACGTCACCCTGCCCCACGAGATGGCCCACGCGGTCAAGGTCGAAAAGGTCTGACGCACCACCCCGTCGCCTCCCGGCGCCGCCGACTGCGGCGACCCGTCACTAACCCGCCCTGCGGCCGAACGGCCGTCGCGGCGGTAGCCGCACCCCGAACTGTTTGGCGAGCCGGTACCCGCTGAGCGCGAGATCCCGGATGTCCTCGGGCCGCAGGCCCGACTGCAACGCGGTGTCCAGCATGCCCGCCATCCGGTGCTCGGGCTCACAACGCAGCGCCTCCTGCAGCGACACCCCGGCCAGCGGGCCGTCGCCGCGCGCGTAGGCACTGAACGCGAGGAGGGCCAGCGCCTCGACCCGCCACGGCGGCGGCAGGGTGCGCGCCAGTACGGCCCACAGCGACTCGACGTCGTCGGCGCCTTCGCCGACGGCAAGGGCGTACAGGATGTCGCGCACCTGCGGGTCGCTCAACGCGCAGCCCAGCGCGGCCAGCTCGGCGTCGGACAGCGATTCGCCCGAGGCCACCCGGGCGGCGGCCGCCAGCGCGCCCTCCACGTCGCCGCGGGTGCAGCGGACCGGCTGAGCGCGGTGCGCGACCCGGCGCCGGGCGGCCTGGCGCCCGAGAGCGCCGGCCAACGCGGCACTGCGCTCCGGGTCGTCGGGCGCGATGACCGCCTGCAGATCGGCGCGCCGCGGGTAAAGGCGCCTGCCCTCCAGCACCGCCGCGGCCGCCAGCGGCGACGCCGAGGGATCCTCGACGAGGCCACTCGACCCGCAGCCCTCGACGCAATGCCAGCGCCCGCCGAGGGCGACCCGGTCGACCACGTGGGTGGCCCATAGCTCAATGTCGTGCTGCGACAAGGACTCTGCGAGCGCCTCACACAGCTGCCGGTACTCCTCGTTGCAGCTCGGGCAGTGGGCGCCGTCGGCGTCGACAATCACCGCGATGACGGCCTCCGGTCGGGCCGCCGCGGCAACCTCCGCCAAATGACCGACCCGGCCGGCCAACTCCTCGGAGAGATCCACGCGCATCACCGACCCGAGCTGCCGATCGTCCAAAGACACTAGTACCAATGAATTTTCGGGAATGAAGCCGAGAACGGCGGGCAGCGCGGCGATGAGCGCGCCGGGGCGGGAAAGCTCGAAGTCGGGTTGTGGATGCGTGGTCATGAGCACCAACGCTGACGGCCGCCACCGTCAGCCGGTGCTCGCGCGCGCCGGCGCGGCAGCGGAGCTGTGGATGAACCCGGCACTGTGAGTTGTGCTGCTCTACTGTTTAGCCCATGGGCTCGGCGCAAGAGTACGACATGGTGGTCATCGGTTCGGGACCCGGCGGGCAGAAGGCGGCCATCGCGTCGGCCAAGCTGGGCAAGTCGGTCGCCATCGTCGAACGCGGCCAGATGATCGGCGGCGTGTGCGTCCAGACCGGCACCATCCCGTCAAAGACGTTGCGCGAGGCGGTGCTTTACCTCACCGGGATGAGCCAGCGCGAACTCTACGGCGCGAGCTATCGGGTGAAAGAGAAGATCACCCCGGCCGATCTGCTGGCCCGCACCCAGCACGTGATCGGCAAGGAAGTGGACGTGGTGCGTAACCAGCTGATGCGCAACCGCATCGATCTGCTGATCGGCCACGGGCGTTTCGTCGACCCACACACCATCGAGGTCGAAGACCCGTCGCGGCGCGAAAAGGTAACCATCAGCGGCAAATACATCGTCATCGCCACCGGCACCAGGCCGGCGCGGCCATCCGGCGTCGAGTTCGACGAGGAGCGCGTGCTCGACTCCGACGGGATCCTCGACCTCAAGACGCTGCCCACCTCGATGGTGGTCGTCGGCGCCGGCGTCATCGGCATCGAGTACGCCTCGATGTTCGCCGCACTGGGCACCAAGGTAACCGTGGTGGAAAAGCGCGGCGACATGCTGGATTTCTGTGACCCCGAGGTGGTCGAGGCCCTCAAGTTCCACCTGCGCGACCTGGCGGTGACGTTCCGGTTCGGTGAGGAGGTGACCGCGGTCGACGTCGGCTCAGCGGGCACCGTCACCACGCTGGCCAGCGGCAAACAGATTCCCGCCGAGACGGTGATGTATTCGGCCGGGCGGCAGGGGCAGACCGACCATCTCGACCTGCACAACGCCGAGCTGGAGGCCGACAACCGCGGGCGGATCTTCGTTGACGACAACTTTCAGACGAAGGTGCCGCACATCTATGCCGTCGGGGACGTGATCGGTTTCCCGGCGCTGGCCGCGACCTCGATGGAGCAGGGTCGGCTGGCCGCCTACCACGCGTTCGGGGAAGCGTGCGACGGCATCACCGAGCTGCAGCCGATCGGCATCTATTCGATCCCCGAGGTCTCCTACGTCGGCGCCACCGAGGTGGAGCTGACCAAGGACTCCATCCCCTACGAGGTCGGGGTGGCGCGCTACCGGGAGCTGGCGCGCGGCCAGATCGCCGGGGACTCCTACGGGATGCTCAAGCTGCTGGTGTCCACCGAGGACCTCAAGCTGCTCGGCGTGCACATCTTCGGCACCAGCGCTACCGAGATGGTGCACATCGGACAGGCGGTGATGGGGTGCGGGGGCACGGTGGACTACCTGGTGGATGCCGTCTTCAACTACCCCACGTTCTCCGAGGCCTACAAGGTGGCCGCGCTCGACGTGATGAACAAAGTGCGCGCGCTCAACCAGTTCCGCCGCTAGCTAGCAGGCGTCCTGCAGGTCGCTCGGGACGGGATCGCCCGGGCCACCGACTTCGGCGCGGGCCAGCAGCTCCGCGGTCTGGGCGTCGAACGGCGCCGAATACGACATGTCCGCCGCGCACCCGCCGCGCTCGAGACCCCCGATCAGCCCCGTGAGCGTGGTGCCGCTGACCCACGGAGCGCCACTGGTGCCGTCCACCAGACCTTCGCACGCCAGCGCGGGGAACCCGGTGTCGCTGACCGAAGTGCTGCCCTGACACCCGATGGGGTCCCCGCCCACGCCGACCGGATACCCCAGCACGGTCACCCGGCTTCCCGGCGGGGGCGTCACGCCCAGCGTCAGCGCCAAACCGGCGCGGGACTCGACGCCGGCACCGGTGTCGTTACTGACCCGCGCGATCGCGTAGTCGGCGTGCGGATCCTTGCTGGCGACCCAGCGGGGATCGAGATAGACCGCGTCCGCCTTCCACACGTCGCCGGGTGCCGGCGCGGCGTCGCCGGCGAAACCGGGAACAAAGGTGATCAGCGAAGCCCCGGCCAAACAGTGCGCCGCGGTCATGATGAGGTCCCCGCCCTTGGAATGCACCACCGAACCGGTGCAAACGTGAAGCGGCCCACCGTCGATGAAGATCGCCCCGATGCGCCGATCCGGCTCCACCGGACCCGCGACCGCCTTCTGCTCGGGCTGGCTGAGCCGCTGCACCGGGCCGCTCGCGCGCGGCGCCGAGACCGGGGCACCCGACACCTGCTCGACGGGCCGGTGACACGACGTCAGCGACGTCGCCACCCCCACCACCGAGCAGAGCACCAGGATCGGTATGCGCATCGCCTTCATCATGCCCGACGGGGTGGCGGCGAGCCGACTTCCGCGCGACGCGATGTGCCAGGGGGTTTGCTGACGTACCGGAGGCCCCCCGATATGTTCTCACCGGATTACGTCTGAGAATTATCGCGTTTCACGGTGCGAACGCGGAACCGAGTTCGCTGTTCGATATAGGTGCCGCCTGATTCGGGGGACACTGGGTAGGGCACCCTAAAGAGACCCCCGAAAGGAGGCGATCGAAGATGGATCACCCTCAAGACGCAGGTGATCGGTACCAGCCAGGGCAGCCCGGCATGTACGAGCTGGAGCTGCCGGCGCCGCAGTTGTCGACGTCCGACGGCCGCGGTCCCGTACTGGTGCACGCCCTGGAGGGCTTTTCCGACGCCGGTCACGCCATCCGGCTGGCGGCCTCGCATCTCAAGGCGGTGCTGGACACCGAGCTGGTCGCGTCCTTCGCGATCGACGAATTGCTGGACTACCGCTCACGGCGGCCGCTGATGACGTTCAAGACCGATCACTTCACCAACTACGACGATCCGGAGCTGAGCCTCTACGCGCTGCGCGACACCGTCGGCACGCCGTTTCTGTTGCTGGCCGGCATGGAGCCGGATCTCAAGTGGGAGCGCTTCATCACCGCGGTCCGCCTGCTGGCCGAGCGCCTCGGCGTGCGCCAGACCATCGGCCTGGGCACCGTCCCGATGGCGGTTCCGCACACGCGGCCGACCACCATGACGGCGCACTCCAACCACCCGGAGTTGATCGCCAACTTCCAGCCGTGGATCGCGGAGATCCAGGTCCCCGGCAGCGCGTCCAACCTGTTGGAATACCGGATGGGCCAGCACGGCCACGAGGTGGTCGGCTTCACCGTGCACGTCCCGCACTACCTCACGCAGACCGATTACCCGGCCGCCGCGCAGGCGCTGCTCGAGCAGGTCGCCAAGACCGCGTCCCTGGAGCTGCCGCTTACGGCGTTGACCGAAGCGGCGGAGGTGATTCGGGCCAAGATTGACGAGCAGGTCGAAGCGAGCGCAGAGGTCGCTCAGGTGGTGGCCGCGCTGGAGCGCCAGTACGATGCCTTCATCGACGCTCAGGAGAACAGATCGTTACTGTCGCGCGACGAGGATCTGCCGAGCGGCGACGAGCTGGGCGCGGAGTTCGAGCGATTTCTGGCCCAGCAGGCGGAGAAGAAGTTCGACGACGACGATCAGGCCTGACCGCCAGTCAAGCCCCAACCACACCGCCCTTAGCCCGGCCCGACGACAAGGTTGGCCCCATGACCGAGCGGAAGCGCAAGAACAGACTCCGCCCGGTGCGTGAAGTGACCGCACCCAAACTCGAGTTCCGCACCATCCACGGTTACCGGCGCGCGTACCGCATCGCCGGCTCCGGGCCGGCCATCCTGCTGATCCACGGCATCGGCGACAACTCGACGACGTGGAATGCCGTGCAGGCCAAGCTCGCCCAGCGCTTCACGGTCATCGCCCCGGACCTGCTGGGCCATGGCCAGTCCGACAAGCCGCGCGCCGACTACTCGATCGCGGCGTACGCCAACGGGATGCGGGACCTGCTCAGTGTGCTCGACATCGAGCGGGCCACGATCGTCGGTCATTCGCTGGGCGGCGGTGTGGCCATGCAATTCGCTTACCAGTTCCCGCATTTGGTCGAGCGGCTGATCCTGGTCGGCGCCGGCGGCGTGACCAAGGATGTCAACTTCGTCCTGCGGTGGGCCTCGCTGCCGATGGGCAGCGAGGCCATCGCCTTGCTGCGGTTGCCCCTGGTGCTACCGGCGGTTCAGGTCGTGGGCCGCGTCCTGGGCGCCGCGCTGGGCAGCACCGGCCTGGGCCGCGACCTGCCCAACGTGCTGCGGATCCTCGATGACCTGCCGGAACCGACGGCGTCAGCGGCGTTCAGCCGAACCCTGCGAGCGGTGGTGGACTGGCGCGGGCAGATCGTCACCATGCTCGACCGATGTTATTTGACCGAGGCCATCCCGGTGCAGATCGTCTGGGGCACCAAGGATGTGGTGGTGCCGGTTCGGCACGCCTGGATGGCCCACGCCGCGATGCCCGGTTCACGGCTCGAGATCTTCGAAGGCTCCGGCCACTTTCCCTTTCACGACGACCCGGCCCGCTTCATCGAGGTCGTCGAGCGCTTCATGGACTCCACCGCGCCCGCCGAATACGATCAGGCCGCCCTGCGCGGGCTGCTGCGCGCCGGTGGCGGCGAGCGGGCGGTCACCGGCCCGGCCTCCACCCGCGTCGCCGTGCTCGACGCCATGGGGTCCGACGAACGCAGCGCCACCTGATCCCACCTTGATCGAAGCGGGCGGGATCCGCGTCGTACAGTCGGGCCATGGGTATCGACGTCACGGTGTTGCGGGTGTTCACCGATGCGGACGGCAATTTCGGCAATCCGCTCGGCGTGGTGGACGCCGGCCAGGTCCGGGCCGCCGACCGGCAGCGGGTGGCCACCCAATTGGGTTACAGCGAAACGGTTTTCGTTGACCTTCCCGCCGCGGGCTCGGCGACCGCGCATGCCACCATTTACACGCCCCGCACGCAGCTCCCGTTCGCCGGCCACCCGACGGTCGGCGCCTCGTGGTGGCTGCGGGAGAACGGTTCACCGATCAACACGCTGCAGATACCGGCGGGAATCGTGCAGGTGGGCTACGACGAACACCGCACCCGCATCAGCGCACGCGCGGAATGGGCGCCCGAGTTCGCGCTGCACGAATTCGGTTCTGCCGACGACGTTCTCGCCGCCGATCCCACGGACTTCCCCGACGACACGGCGCACTACCTGTGGGCCTGGACCGACCGGGCGACCGGGTCGCTGCGGGTGCGCATGTTCGCCGCCAACCTCGGTGTGCCAGAAGACGAGGCGACCGGTTCGGCCGCGATGCGGATCACCGACTACCTGAGCCAAAACCTGCGGATCACCCAGGGCAACGGATCCGTCATCGAAACCACCTGGAGCGCGCAGGGCTGGGTCGCGGTGGCCGGGCGGGTGGTCAACGACGGTGTGCGACAGCTGGACTGACCGCGCCCGCCGGCGCCTAGACGCTCAGCGCTGCCGGTGCAACACCGCGGCGAGGTGGTCCTGCAGCGGCTGGCCGACCGCACCCATCTGCACCGTGTAGGACAGCTCGTCGCCATCGATGCGGAACGAACGCCCAAGTCCCGTCACCTCTTTGGCGGTGGGAGTCAGGCCGACCGCGGTGGTGGACATCTGCATTTCGATGAGCTCGCCGGTGACCGAATAGGTGCCGACCTCGATCTCGGTGATGCCACTCGGATGGGCCAACACCAGTTCGACGTGGCCCGGCTGCGGCACGCGGAGATATCCCGACTCGGCGTGCAACGGCTTGCCGTCGGCGACCGCCTTGGTTTTCTGGGCGTAGGCCAAAAACGGTTTGCCCACATGGGCGAACGTGACTTCTTCGAGGTAGTCGAAGGGCGGGATCGTCGGGTACTTGCCCGCGCCCTGACCGGTCCAGGTGCCGAGGAGTGGGGCCAGGGCCGCGAGGTCGGGATGCAACTCGGTGGGCATGCAACTGAGCCTAGCGGGGGGACGTGAACCAACCCGGCGAGGTCATCAGCCCGGGGTGGCCACCCCGCGGTGCTCACGAAGCGCCTGGATCTCACGCTCGAAGTCGTCCGCGGACTCGAAGGAGCGGTACACGGACGCGAACCGCAAGTACGCCACCTCGTCGAGATCGCGCAACGGCCCCAGGATGGCCAGGCCCACCTCGTGGCTGGGGACCTCCGGGGAGGCGACGGCGCGCACGGTGTCTTCGACCTGCTGGGCCAGCAAGTTCAGTGCGTCGTCATCGACCTGACGGCCCTGACAGGCCCGGCGGACCCCGCTGATGACCTTCTCCCTGCTGAAGGGCTCGGTGACGCCGCTGCGCTTGACCACCGCCAGGACCGCGGTTTCCACCGTGGTGAAACGTTTTCCGCACTCCGGGCACGATCGGCGGCGCCGGATGGCCTGCCCTTCGTCGGTTTCGCGCGAGTCGATCACCCGGGAATCCGGGTGACGGCAGAAGGGACAGTGCATGACCGCTCCTTCACCGTGCCGACAACCAGGTACCGCAGAACTTTGAGCGTACCTGTGCGCTGACCTGCACGGCTAACGGAGCCGCCGTCCGCGTGGCCGCGCCAAGGGCGGCGGGCACCCGTCGGGCCGGAGCCGTTGCCGCACAACGACCGTCAGCCGATCGGGGCGATCAGCGTTTGGCCGGCAACCAGCGTCGCCGAGTTCAGGTCGTTGAGCTCACGGATGCGGTCGGCTACCTGGGCGGCCGGAGCGTCGGGCGCCACCCGGTGAGCGACATCCTGCAGCGACTCCCCCGCGTCGACCCGCACGACGGCGAGCCGGTCCGGAACCGGGGCGGCCGAATTCGTGGAGTCGCCGTTGAGGACCTGCCCTACGTTCGCGACGAGGCCCAACCACAACGTGATCGCCCCGGCGGCCAGCGCCAGGCCGACCGTCGTTGCCCAGGTGACGGAGCGCCTGCGGTGCGGAGCGACAGACATCGCGACCCCGGTGCCGTAGTAGCGCGTCGACGCGCCCGCCGGCCGCGACGGCGCGGGCCTGCGGGACCGGGCCAGGCCGTCCCTGCCGTACCGAACGCCCTGAACCGGTCCGTTGATCGGGCGCCGAAGACTGCTGCTACGCGGCGCAACCGTGTGGATGACTGTCATCTTCGTTCCTCCGGTCAACTAGCTCTCGCTCGTGTGTTCGACTCTAATCGCTTGTGTGTTCGAAACCCGAACATTTGAGCGAAGCGTGTCGCACGAGCAGAACGCTAGATCACACCACCGACAAGTCCGTCGGCCCTTATCACTGTCACGAGGCACAAATACCCGATCTCCGCAAGAGTTACACATTTGTGATTCGGCCGATGGCGGTGCTTTTCCGGGCTGCGGGACACCGCGCGACACGCTAGTCGAACACATGTTTGATTCTTGTCGGCGGTGCGGCTACATTCAGTGGCATGGGCGACAGCAACGACATCTCCCCGGCCGGAGCCGGCGGCCGGCTGCACTCCGTGGATTCCGCGCTGACCGAACGGCAGCGCACCATTTTGAATGTCATCCGCGCCTCGGTGACCAGCCGCGGCTATCCCCCGAGTATCCGCGAGATCGGCGACGCCGTCGGCCTGACGTCGACGTCCTCGGTGGCACACCAGCTGCGCACACTGGAGCGCAAGGGATATTTGCGCCGCGACCCCAACCGCCCGCGGGCGGTCGATGTCCGCGGCGCCGACGACGACGTGGCGGCCCCCGCCACCGAGGTGGCCGGATCGGACGCGCTGCCGGAACCCACGTTCGTCCCGGTGCTCGGGCGCATCGCGGCCGGCGGGCCGATCCTTGCCGAAGAAGCGGTCGAAGACGTGTTTCCGCTGCCGCGCGAGCTGGTCGGCGAGGGCACGCTCTTCCTGCTCAAAGTGGTGGGTGACTCGATGGTGGAGGCCGCGATCTGCGACGGCGACTGGGTGGTGGTGCGCCAGCAGAACGTCGCCGACAACGGCGACATCGTCGCGGCGATGCTGGACGGCGAGGCCACCGTCAAGACGTTCAAACGCGCGGGCGGTCAGGTGTGGCTGATGCCGCACAACCCGGCGTTCGACCCCATCCCGGGCAACGACGCGACCGTGCTGGGCAAGGTCGTCACGGTGATCCGCAAGGTCTAGCGACCGGGGCTAGTCGGCCCTGGTGAAGCCGTTGGCCACCGCGACCTCTTCGCTGGACAGCCAGATCTCGGGAAGCGTGTCCTGGTAGAGGTCGCTGCCCGGCGTGTAATACAGGCCGTAGCGAGCGCTCGCCTTGATCGGGTAGCCGTCGGGCGGCTGGTACGGGTCGTCGAGCGGCAGGTGGATGGTCGGGCGCCCATCCGGGCCCGCCAGCCCATTTTCCGAGCTGTCTTCGGCGTCCGCGGCGGCGTGCCGTCCGCTGGATCGCTGCGCCGCCCCGGCGAAGGCGCCGGCCCCGGCCGCGGCGGCCGCGGCCTCGCCTGGCTCGGCGACGAAATCCCGCTCGGCGGCGAAATCGTCTGCGGGTTCGACATCCGCATCCGGCACGGCGACGTCGGGATAGTCATCCTCGGGGGCGGCGGTTTCCAGGGCGCCGGTCACGGCGTCGGCATCGGGCGGGGTGCGGGGGACGGCGACGTCGGGATACTCGTCGTCGACGTACTCCTCCTCCGCATAGCCGGCATCAACGTAATCGGCGTCGACGTAGGCGGCGTCATCGGCGGTCTCGGACTCGGCGACCTCGGGAACGGCGTCGGTGTAGTCGGTGTAGTCGGCTTCGGCATCGGGATAGTCAGCCTCCGACAGCATCTCCTCCGAGACGACGGGGATGGAATCGGTGTCGATCGCGTCGGGGTCTTCCTCCTCGATCCCGTAGTCGCTCTCCGACGGCGCCTGACGCTGCCAACTGACCCGCGCGGTGCCCGCGCCATCGGTCGCCTGCTCGGGTTCGTGCGACCCCCCGAGCGCGAAATGCTCGGTCGCGAGGTCGGGGTCCTCCGGGCCCCAGGGCGCCTCGGCCGCGTCATAGCCGCGGTCGGGCACATAGCCGGCAGCCTCATCCGCCTCAGAGCGACGCCGGCGCCACCCGAACAGCACCCACGCCAACACCACCAGCAGCACCAGCACCGGAATGACGGCCAGCCACCACCACGAATGCCAGCCGAACGTGGTGGCGTGCGACGATGTGGCCGAGTTGCTCGGCTGGTTCTGACCCGACACCTGCAGGCCGCTCAACAACGGCGCGAGGTTGGACGGATCCGTCGTGAACGTGTTCTTCGCCCGGTTCCACGAAACCTTGCCGCCGGTGAACTGCTGCGAGATCACGTCGCCGTCCACGGCCTGGTCGCCGACCGGAGCGCCGAGTTTGCCCGCCGGCCCGCGCAGTTTGTCCCAGGCCGCCTTCATCGCCCCGCGCACGACGAACGCGCCGTGCTCGGCGGTCCGGAAGATCACCGGCTTGTCGGCGGCCGAGAAGGTGCAGATCCGGCTGGACGGGCCGATTCCGCCGTCGGTTTCGTTGGTGACGGGAAATCCGAGGCCGCTGCCGACGGGGCCGCCGAGGGACTCGTATTTGGCCAAGATGTCGGTCTCGAGGGCGTTCGCGCCGGTGGCCGGGGTGAAGAACACCTTGCCACCGGCGAAGTTCTGGACGATGCCGTCACCGCCGATGGGCGTCTGCCCGCCCTGCTTGGCGCCGAGCGGTCCATTGGGTCCCCCGGCCGCCCGCCAGGCCATGTTGATGGCCGCGGTGGGATCGATCGCCACCTGCAGGCCCTTCAATTGGTCGGCCAGCCCGGGCGGTTCGGTGGTGAACTCCTTGGTCTGCCGGTTCCACGAAACCTGGCCGCCGCTGAACTTCTGCGAGGACACCTCGCCGTTGTAGGTTTCGTCGCCGACCGGCACACCGAGGACCCCGCCCGAACTGCCCAGCTTGTCCCAGGCGGAGTTGATGGCCCCCCGCACGACGTACGGGCCGTGCTCCGGCGTCCAGAAAATGACCGGCTTGTCGGTTGCCGAGAAGGTGATCACCCTGCTGTCGGGGCCCGCCAGGCCGGGCACTTCGTTGATGGCCGGGAACCCCAGATCGCTGCCGACCGGGCCGCCCAACATCTCGTACTTCTCCAGGATGGGGCCGTAGGCGAATTTAGCCCCGGTGGCCGGGGTGAAGAACATTTTGCCGCCGTCGAAGTCGAGGGCGAACCCGTCGCCGGCGGGGTAGACGTCACCCTTGCGGGGGCCGAGCGGGGACGTGTCGCCGCCGGCCTTCTCCCACGCGGCCATCATCGCCGCTTCGGCGTCGCCTATCGGGCTCGCTGTCGCGACGGGCGCCAGCAATACGGCGGCTAGTGCTGTGGTCGTCAGGCTGACCAGCGCGCTTCCGATCAGCTTGCGCATGTGACCTCTATGCACCTTCACCAAGCCTTCCAGCCTCCGGATAGGGCTCCATCTGCGGCTATGCCCTTACCTGCATAACCGGCGAGCGGGCCGTTCTTCCGCGGGGAATGGACCCGCTTACGATCCGCCTTATCGCCGGGCTCGCATAACTTTGCTCCAGCCAACAAGAAATGCGAAGTCAAATCACGAATTTTACAAAAAGGGATACCACACCGATGTCGAAATGATGCCGGGCCACTGCCGAATCGCGACCATCCCTGTGCCGGGAGATCGCGCGCCCAAAGCGCATCGCGACTCGATCATCGAGCACGCTTGCTGACCACCGACTCGCCAGCGGAATTGCGCCCGCCACCGTTGCCGGCGGCGCACGAGACGGCCTACGCCGTGCGGATCGCGGGTCGGCCTTTGCGTGCCGGGCGCGGTCGGCGCACCGGCGCCGACGGTGTTCGCCGGATCGTGAAAGCGGCCCGTATTTGGGCGAAAAATCAATGCAGTCATCCGGCAGGCGTTCGCCGCCCGGACGACGATCCAGCAAACGAAAGGCTAAACCCCGAGACTGCGGCCGATGATTTCCTTCATGATTTCGGTCGTGCCGCCGTAGATGGTTTGCACCCGGGCGTCCAGATAGGCCCGGGCGACGGGGTATTCGCGCATGTAACCGTAGCCGCCGTGCAGTTGCAGGCAGCGGTCGATGAGGTGCACCTGCTTTTCGGTGCAGTACCACTTGGCCATCGCGGCCTGCTCGGCCGTCAGCTTGTGGTCCAGGTGCAGGCGAACGAATTCGTCGACCATCATGCGCACCACGGTCGCCTCGGTCGCCAGCTCGGCCAGCACGAAGCGGCTGTTCTGGAAGCTGCCGATCGGCTTGCCAAAAGCCTTGCGCTCCTTGGTGTATTGCAGCGTCTGCTCGAGCACCTGCTCCATCGCCGCGGCCGCCATGATGGCGATCGAGATCCGCTCCTGGGGCAGGTTCTGCATGAGGTAGATGAACCCCATGCCCTCTTGGCCCAGCAGGTTTTCCGCCGGCACGTGCACGTCGGTGAACGACAGCTCGGCCGTGTCCTGCGCGTCCAGCCCGATCTTGTCCAGGTGCCGTCCGCGCTCGAAGCCTTCCATCCCCCGCTCGACGGCGAGCAGCGAGAAGCCCTGGGCGCCCTTCTCCGGATCGGTCTGCGCGACGACGATCACCAGGTCGGCGTTAATTCCGTTGGTGATGAACGTCTTTGAACCGTTGAGCACGTAGTGGTCGCCCTGCTTGACCGCGCGGGTCTTGATGCCCTGCAGGTCGCTGCCGGTGCCAGGCTCGGTCATCGCGATCGCCGTAATCAGTTCTCCGGTGCAGAATTTCGGCAACCAGCGCTGCTTTTGCTCCTCGGTGGCCAGGGCCAGCAGGTACGGCGCCACGATGTCGTTGTGCAGGCCGAAGCCGATGCCGCTGTAGCGGCCGGCGGTGGTCTCCTCGGTGATGATCGTGTTGTAGCGGAAGTCCGGGTTGCCGCCGCCGCCGTACTCCTCGGGCACCGCCATGCCGAGGAAGCCCTGCTTGCCCGCCTCGAGCCACACGCCCCGGTCGACGATCTTCGCCTTCTCCCACTCGTCGTGGTAGGGCTCGACGTGGCGCTCGAGGAAGGCCCGATAGGACTCACGGAACAGGTCGTGCTCTGACTCGAAAAGAGTGCGCTGGTATTTGATGGCGCTGCTCATGGGAAGACCTCCGGCGACTGGGATTTCTGCAGCCCAACATATACCAACCGGACGGTTGGTCGGCAGCTGGCGGGGCGCCGGCGTCGCTGAGACGGTGGTGGGCTGCGGGAACCCGCGGCTACGCCGGGCCGTTCAGCGGGCCGCGAATTCGCGCAGCCGGCCGGCCAAGGCGACCGGGACCCGGGCCTTGATCCGGGTGCCCTCGGCGTTGTGCTCCTCGTGCTGGACGCGCCCATCGGCGTGCAGGCGAGCCACGAGGTCCCCGCGGTGATACGGGATCACCACATCCACTGCCGTGTCGGCGGGGACGGCGAGCTCGGCGATGCGGCGGCGCACGGCGTCGATACCCTCGCCCGTGCGGGCGGAGACGAACACCGCGCCGGGCAGTGCGTGGCGGAGCTTGGCCAAAGCCAAATCGCTTGCGGCGTCGACCTTGTTGACCACCAGCAGCTCGGGCGGCGGCGCGCCGTCATGGTCGACGATGTCCGAGAAGACCTCCGAGACCACCTGCCGGACCGCGTTGATCTGCGCGAGCGGGTTGGCGTCGGAGCCGTCGACGACGTGCACCAACAGGTCGGCGTCGACGACCTCCTCCAGCGTGGAGCGGAAGGCCTCGACGAGCTGGGTGGGCAGGTGCCGGACGAACCCGACGGTGTCGGTGAGCACGAACGACCGCCCCTCATCGAACTCGGCGCGGCGCGTGGTGGGCTCCAGGGTGGCGAACAACGCGTCCTGCACCAGCACTCCCGCCCCGGTCAGCGCGTTGAGCAGGCTGGACTTGCCGGCGTTGGTGTAGCCGACGATGGCGATCGACGGCACGTCGCTGTGCAGCCGGCGGCTGCGCTGGGTGTCGCGGACCTGCTTCATGTCTTTGATCTCGCGGCGCAGCTTGGCCATCCGCTCGCGGATGCGCCGCCGATCGGTCTCGATCTTGGTCTCACCCGGTCCGCGCAGGCCCACGCCTCCCCCGCTGCCGCCGGCGCGGCCACCGGCCTGCCGCGACATCGACTCACCCCAACCGCGCAGCCGCGGCAGCATGTATTCCATCTGGGCGAGCGACACCTGCGCCTTGCCCTCGCGGCTGGTGGCGTGCTGGGCGAAGATGTCCAGGATCAGCGCGGTGCGGTCGATGACCTTGACCTTCACGGCCTTCTCCAGCGCGGTCAGCTGCGCCGGGGACAGTTCACCGTCGCAGATGACGGTGTCGGCGCCGGTCGCCAGCACCACCTCGCGCAGTTCGGCGGCCTTGCCCGACCCGATGTAGGTCGACGGGTCGGGCTTGTCGCGGCGCTGGATGAGCCCTTCGAGCACCTGGGAGCCGGCGGTTTCGGCCAGGGCCGCCAGTTCGGCCATGCTGGCCCGGCTGTCGGCGGCGGTGCCGTCAGTCCACACGCCCACCAACACGACCCGTTCCAGGCGGAGCTGGCGGTACTCGACCTCGGTGACGTCGGCGAGTTCGGTCGACAGGCCGGCGACGCGGCGCAGAGCCGACCGATCCTCGAGGGCGAGTTCGCCCGCACTGGGCTCCGTGACCCTCGGAGCGTGATCGCGAAATTCGGGATGTGTCATAGGCAATAAGAGATGATGCACGCAAAATCGGTGGCGCGCATCTGAATTAACGCTACTGTGCGCGCCACCATTCCTCACTGATTTCTCCCTGGGCCACCAGCACCGACGGCCCCCGCAGGTAGCTGGTGGCGTCGGTGATGGTGACGACGACCTCGCCGCCCGGCACCCGGACGGTCAGCGTGCCGGTGCCGCCCAGCGCGGCGACCGCGGCCGCCACCGTTCCGGTGCCGCACGAGCGTGTTTCGCCGACCCCCCGCTCGTGGACGCGCATGTGCACCGCCCCCTCGGCCGGTGCGGTGAGGATCTCGACGTTGACCCCCTCCGGGAATTGGGCGGGATCGAAACTGACCGGCGCGGCCACGTCCAGCGCCGCCAGCGTGTCGGCGGTCAGGTCGGGGTCGACGCAGGCCAGGTGGGGATTGCCCACATCGATCGCCACGCCGGAAAACCGCCGGCCCCCCACCGTCGCCTCGAAAGCGGCTCCCCCGCTGCCCAGCGTGTTGGCCTTGCCCATGTCGACGCTGATGTCGGCGGTGGTCGCGGCGGCGCGATGCACGGTGACCGGCCGGGGACCGGCCAGCGACCCGACCACGAAATCGTCGCGGTCCTCCAGTCCGCTGGCGCGCAGGTAATGGGCGAAGACCCGCACGCCGTTGCCGCACATCTGGGCGATGGACCCGTCGGCGTTGCGGTAGTCCATGTACCAGTCGTCGGAGGCCACGCCGTCGGGCAGCCGGTCGAGCACGCCGGCCGCCGCGGCGGCGCCGGCGGTGGTGACCCGCAGTACCCCGTCGGCGCCCAGCCCGCGTCGCCGGTCGCACAGGGCGGCCACCCGCGGCGGAGTCAGGCTCAGCGCGGCGGCCGGGTCGGGCAGCACCACGAAGTCGTTCTGGGTGCCGTGGCCCTTCGCGAATTTCACCTGTTCAGGATACGTGCCGCCACGCCCGCATCGCGTCGTCGACGAGCCGGGCGCGATCGGCCCCCCCTTCTTTAGAGTCCAGCCAGTGCACGCGGTGGTCGCGGCGAAACCACGACCGCTGCCGCCGCACGTAGCGTCGGGTGCCGATGAACGTCTGCTCCCGGGCCTCGCGGAGTCGATCCGGACCACCGCCGGCGTCGAGCGCCGCGATCACCTGCGCGTAGCCCAGGGCGCGCGAGGCGGTGACCCCGTCGCGCAGGCCGTGCTCGAGCAGCGCGGCCACCTCGCCGGCCAGCCCCTGGTCGAACATCGCGTCGGTCCGCCGGGCCAGCCGGTCGTCGAGAATCGTTGTGTCACAATCCAACCCGATGATGACGGTGTCCCATCGCGGCGCGCCGATCCGCGGCGCGGAGGCGGCGAACGGCTGTCCGGTCAGCTCCACCACCTCCAGGGCCCGCACCGTGCGCCGGGCGTCGGTGGGCAGGATCGATGCGGCCGCGGCGGGGTCGCGACGCGCCAACTCGGCGTGCAACTCCCCCACGCCGACCTCGGCCAGCCGCCGCTCCCAGCGTGCGCGCACCGCGGGATCGGTGGCGGGAAACGACCAGTCGTCGAGCAACGACTGGATGTAGAGCATCGAGCCGCCCACGATGATGGGCACCGCGCCGGCGGCCGCGATCGCTTCGATGTCCGCCGCGGCGGCGCGCTGATAACGGGCGACGGTCGCGGTCTCGGTGACGTCGAGGACGTCGAGCTGATGGTGCGGGATGCCGCGGCGCGCCTCGACGGGCAGCTTGGCCGTGCCGATGTCCATGCCGCGATAGAGCTGCATCGCGTCGGCGTTCACGACGTGTGCGCCCAGCCGCTCGGCGACATCGAGGGCCAGCTGCGACTTGCCGGTTCCGGTGGGACCGATGATGGCCAGGGGGCGTACGGCCACCGTCACAGCTGCCAGGCGCCGGCGAAGTAGCCCACCCCGTAGGGCGCCCCCCGGTAGAGCTCCTTGGCCGATCGGGGCCCCGGCTCGGACAGCCCGGCCAGCACCTGAAAGGCGACCCGCCCCAGGATCTGGTCCGGCAGCCCGATCAGCGCCGCGACGTCGCCGGCGGCCAGCGCGTCGTCCAGGGCCTGTTGCGCGGGGGCGTTGTCCGGGTCGTATCCGCCAGGGGCGGCCGGGGTCAGGGTGTTGGCGCCGTCGGCCACGACCAGCACCCCGATCGGCTCGGGCAGCCGGTCGATCTCGGCCCGCAGTTCCCGGCCACGCCCGAGCGCGGTATCGACGTCGTGGTCGCCGCGGTACACGCGGACCTGGGCGCTGGCCTGCGGCTGCACCTGGCCGCGCACCCAGGCGCCCAGCAACGCGCACACCGGGAGTGCCCGCGGCTCGGACTCGGCGCCGTGCTGCGGTGAGAATCGGACGGGCACGTCCACACCGAAACCCGCGAACGTGCCCGCGGCATCGGGACCGAATTCCTCGTCGGCGGGGCCCGTGCCGATGATCACCCAGCGGTCGGGCAGCAAGGCGGCCGCCGCGAGCGTCGCCGCGACCAGGTCGGCCCCCTCGACGGCGGCCGCTCCGGCGAGTTCGGGGACAAGGACGGGCGCCGACGGAACGAGGGCAATGGCGCTCAGCACGCCACCAAACTAACGTGACCGGGCCGGCGGGAGCGGGCCGCCACCATCCGGGGCAGTCAGCAGCGTGAGCCGTCGGCGACCACCAGACAGTCGCCGTAGGGACCGAGGCCGTCTTCGGCGGAGGCGTCGCGGGACCGCACCCTGCGCGGCGCGCCCCTACCGGAATCGGTCCGATCGACGGCGGCGGCCTCGCCGCGCGCCAGCGCGATGGTCGCGACGATCACCACCGACACGGCGGCGACCAGCACG
Source organism: Mycobacterium sp. NTMscope_MAC_269 (assembly GCF_976985695.1). Classification (NCBI taxonomy): domain Bacteria; kingdom Bacillati; phylum Actinomycetota; class Actinomycetes; order Mycobacteriales; family Mycobacteriaceae; genus Mycobacterium; species Mycobacterium sp. NTMscope_MAC_269. The sequence goes on along the minus strand of NZ_OZ335668.1, from coordinate 815,561 downwards.
AAGGCCTCGGGCCCGCTGGCGTTGAGCGTCTCGCCCAACACCAATACTCCGAGCAGCCCAGCGACCACCGGCTTCGCCACCGTCATCGTCGGCAGCGAGGCGGTCAGCGTCCCGGCGCGGAAAGCCGACTGCTGGAAGATCATCCCGGCCAGCGCCACCAACAGCCAGGGCACGAACTCCGGGGAGGTCAGCACGCGCGCGACGCCGTGCTCGGACATCTCGACGATGCCCTTGGTCAACACCGCGAACAGCGCCAACGAGGAACCCGCCACCACCGCGAGCAGCACCGCCGCGAACGGGCTGCCTGACCAGATTCGTGCGGCCACCACGCAGCCCACCAGCAGCGGCGCCATGACCAGGGCCACGATGATCCAGGTCTGCATCGGCGCGCGCTGGTGACCGGATTCGGGGTCGCCGACGATGATGACCACCGCCAGCGCGGCGGCCAGGATCATCGCCCACATCCACTCCCGGGGCTTGACGCGATGACGGGCCAGCCGTGCGTAGATCGGCAGCGCGAACAGCAGCGCGGTCACCTGCAGCGCCGTCACCATGACCACCGAGCCCCACGCCAGGGCCGCGGCCTGCAGGCTGTAATTGGTGACCGCGGCCATGCCGCCGAGCCACCATCGCGTGTCGCGCAGCGACATCCGGAACAGCTCGAGGTGCCCGACCTGTCTATCGGTGATTTCGTGTGCGGAGCGTTGACGGATCACATCGCCGATCGCCGATGCCAGCGCCGCGCACAACGCGATCAACGCGGCGACATCAACTTTCGACATATTCCCCGACCCCCCAAGCTCACGACCGTCCGACCCAGCTTTCCCCGGGGCGCAAGCAAATACACGCACATTTTGCGTTCAGTTCAGCTACAAAACTATGACGTTTCACACGTCCCGGCCCGCGCCGCGGGCGATCTTTCGATTATTACTTCAGCAATCTATGTGACCCCTTGGATAACTCTAAGAGAACGTCACAGGTAGCGCTCAGCGTGGCGGGCCCGCAGGTCCGCGGCCCCGAACACCAAGGTGGCGGCGTGTGACGGCGCAAGCTGCTTGAATACTGTTAGGCACCTGCTGGAAAAACCCGGATGGGTCGTCCGCAGATGCAGGAGACGGTGCCGCTACGCGCGGCAGGCGCGCGGAACACCAACCGCGCGAAAGGTTGCGAAAGGGTAGTGACGAGCGCATGACGGCTGACCAGCCTCGCGACGATTCGGCCCGGCCGGTGCCGCGTCCGGGACCGCGTCCCGGTCCGCGGCCTGCGAGCTCGGGGTCGCGGCCGGCCGCTCACCCCGTGGTGGTGCCGCCGCCGCCCAGCAATCCGCACGAGTTCGGGCGCGTGGACGACGACGGCACGGTGTGGTTGATCAGCGCTGCCGGCGAGCGCGTCATCGGCTCCTGGCAGGCCGGTGACCGCGAAGCGGCGTTCGCCCACTTCGGGCGGCGGTTCGACGATCTCGCCACCGAAGTCACGCTGATGGAGGAGCGGCTGGCGTCGGGGACCGGTGACGCGCGCAAGATCAAGGCGCACGCGTCCGAGCTCGCCGAGACTCTGCCGACGGCCGCCGTGCTGGGCGATATCGATGCGCTCGCCACCCGGCTGACCGGCATCGCCGAACACGCGGAGGCGACCGTCGCCGCGGACCGCTCCCGGCGCGAGGAGCATCGGGCCACCCAGACCGCCCGCAAGGAGGCGCTGGCCGCCGAGGCCGAGGAGCTGGCCGCCACCTCGACGCAGTGGAAGGCCACCGGCGACCGGTTGCGCGCGATCCTCGACGAGTGGAAGACCATCAGCGGCCTGGACCGCAAGGTGGACGACGCGTTGTGGAAGCGCTATTCCGCGGCCCGGGAGGCCTTCAACCGGCGGCGGGGATCCCATTTCGCCGAGTTGGACCGCGAACGCTCGGGAATCCGTCAGGCCAAGGAGCGGCTGTGCGAGCAGGCCGAGGAGCTGTCCGATTCGACGGACTGGACGGCCACCAGCGCGGAGTTCCGCAAGTTGCTCACCGAATGGAAAGCGGCCGGACGGGCCACCCGGGAGGTCGACGACGCCCTGTGGCGCCGCTTCAAGGCCGCCCAGGATGTGTTCTTCACCGCCCGCAACGCGGCGACCGCGGAAAAAGACGCGGAGTTCCGCGCCAACGCGACGGCCAAAGAGGCGCTGCTGGCGGAGGCCGAAAAGCTGGACACGGGCAACCACGACGCCGCCCGGGCGGCGCTGCGCTCGATCGTCGAGAAGTGGGACGCGATCGGCAAGGTTCCGCGGGAGCGCACCGCCGAGCTGGAGCGTCGACTGCGCGCGGTCGAGAAGAAGGTGCGCGAGGCCGGCGAGGCGGATTGGTCGGATCCCCAGGCGCAGGCCCGGGCCGAGCAGTTCGCGGCCCGCGCCGAGCAATACGAACAGCAGGCTCAGAAGGCCGCGGCGGCGGGGCGGACCAAAGAGGCCGAAGAGGCCAAGGCCAACGCCGAACAGTGGCGGCAGTGGGCGCAGGCGGCCGTGGAGGCCCTGACCCGTAAGTCCTAGCGGGCGCCGTCGGATCCCGTCGCGCTTCCGGGATCGTCGCGCGGGTGGTCCAGGTCGTCCAGCAGCGAGGTCGACCGCTGCTGCGCGGCGCGGCGGCGCTGCTCCTCGGCGGCGAGTTGCACGATGGTCCGCGACCACACCACGCGCGCCCAGTGGTAGATGAGCAGCAGCACGGTGATCCAGGCGACGATCAGGCCCCATCCCGGCCCCGGGTGCCCCGCGGCCACGGTCTGACGCGACCAGATCGCCAGCATGCCCGCCGCGCCCGCGATGGCCGAGCCCGCCAGCGCAACCCAGGCCAGCGCCCAGCGCCGGGTCACCAACGCCAGCATCGAAAAGCCCACGCCGAAGACCAATGCCAGCCAGGCGAACACCCGCGACGGCAGCGCGACCGCGGCCGCGCCGGCGCCGTGGCTGCCGAACAGCACGTCCCAGCCGCGCACATCGCCGGTGTGCGGCAGGATGAACGACCCCAGCAGCACGAACACCAGGATCGACACGAAAAAACCCCGGGGGCCGGGATCGAACCCGCGCGCCACCCGGCGTTCGGCGGCCTCGATCTCGGTCCGCAGGGCGCCCAGCTGTGTGTCTTCTTTTTTCATCGTGCACATCCCAGGGGTTCGGCCGGGCCGGCGGGCGGCCCGACGGCGGGCATGCCAAGTCCGATGCCGCGCGGGCGCCGCCCGGCGGCGTGCGCGTCACCCGCCCGGGTGCGGCGATGCGTCAGGATGCCGGCGTCGGCAATGAGGTGGTGGGGTGCGGCCCCGGTGATCACGGTGGTGATGATGTCGCCCGGGCGCGGCGGGGTGCCGGCGGGTTCGTGGGCGGCTTCCCCGACCGCAAAGTGAACCAGGCGGCCGTCGCGGGCCCGCCCGCTCATCCGCGCGGTGGCGGTGTCCTTGCGCCCTTCGCCGGTGGCGACCAGCAATTCGACGGTGTTCCCGACCAAAGCCCGGTTGCCCTGCAGCGAGATCTGCTCCTGCAGTTCGACCAGGCGCTCGTAGCGTTCCTGCACAACGGCTTTCGGTATCTGCCCGTCGAGATCGGCGGCGGGGGTGCCGGGCCGCTTGGAGTACTGGAAGGTGAACGCGGCCGAGAACCTGGCCGCTCGCACGACGTCGAGCGTGGCCGCGAAGTCCTCCTCGGTCTCGCCGGGGAACCCGACGATCAGGTCGGTGGTGATGGCGGCGTGCGGCATGGCGGACCGGACGCGGTCGATGATGCCGAGGTAGCGCTCGGCGCGGTAGGACCGTCGCATCGCACGCAGCACCCGGTCGGATCCGGACTGCAGCGGCATGTGCAGGGCGGGACACACATTCGGCGTCTGCGCCATGGCCTCGATGACGTCGTCGGTGAATTCGGCCGGGTGCGGCGAGGTGAATCGCACCCGCTCCAGGCCGTCGATGTCGCCGCAGGCGCGCAGCAGGCGCGCGAAGGCGCCGCGATCGCGGGGCAGCGCGGGATCGGCGAACGACACCCCGTAGGCGTTGACGTTCTGGCCCAGCAGCGTGACCTCGAGCACGCCGTCGTCGACCAGCGAGGCGACCTCGGCCAGGATGTCGTCGGGGTTGCGGTCGACCTCCTTGCCCCGCAGCGACGGCACGATGCAGAACGTGCAGCTGTTGTTACACCCGACCGAGATGGAAACCCAAGCGGCGTAAGCGGATTCGCGCGCGCTGGGCAGCGACGACGGAAACTCCTGCAGCGCCTCGGCGATCTCCACCTGGGCGACCTTGTTGTGCCGGGCCCGCTCGAGCAGCGTGGGCAGCGACCCGATGTTGTGGGTGCCGAAGATGACGTCGACCCACGGCGCCTTGCGCAGCAACGCGTCCCGGTCCTTTTGCGCCAGGCAGCCCCCGACCGCAATCTGCATCTCGGGGTCTTCGCGCTTGCGCGGAGCCAGGTGGCTGAGGTTGCCGTACAGCTTGTTGTCGGCGTTCTCGCGGACCGCGCAGGTGTTGAACACCACCACGTCGGCGTCGGCGTCCTCGGCCGCCCGCTGATATCCGGCCGCTTCCAGCAGGCCCGCCAGCCGCTCCGAATCGTGGACGTTCATCTGGCAGCCGTAAGTGCGGACCTGGTAGGTGCGTGCCGGTGCGGCGTCCGTCGCCACGGCCTCTCGCACCATCGAAGTCACGGGGCCATGGTACGGCGAGCGGTTGCTACGGGAGAAACCGCACGTCACCGGCTAGACGCGGCGGCGCTCCCGCTCGGCGGCCAGCTCGGCGAACACCACCTCGCACGCCAGGTTCTGGCTGTAGCCACGCCGGGCCAGCATCCCGACCAGCCTGCGTGTCAGTCGCGCGTCGTCGTCGCCCAGCGTCTCGCGGCGCAGCTTGGATTGGACCAGCTGCTGCGCCCGGTCCCGCTCGGCGCCGGCGTCGATGCCGGCCAGCGCGGTGGTGATCACGTCGTTGGCGACGCCCTTGGTGTGCAACTCGGCGGCCAAGGCGCGCTTGCTCTTTCCGGCGTGTGCGCGGCGAGACCGCACCCACTGTTGGGCGAAGTCGGTGTCGTCGATCAGGCCCACGGAGGCCAACCGGTCGAGCACCCGCTCGCTGACGTCGTCGGGATATCCGCGTTTAGCCAGCCGGCCGTGCAGCTCCGCCCGGGTGCGCGCTCTCGCGGTGAGCAGGCGCAGGCACAGCGCCCGCGCCTGCTCTTCGCGGGAGGGCTCAGAAATCGACGGGGGCGGGCAGGACGCCGTCATCGGCCAAGTCATCGGTCACTACCGCGCCAATGCCGAGCTTTTCCTTGATCTTCTTCTCGATCTCGTTGGCGACTTCGTCGTTTTCCTTCAGGAAGGTGCGGGCGTTCTCCTTGCCCTGGCCGAGCTGCTCGCCCTCATAGGTGAACCAGGAGCCGGACTTGCGGATGAAGCCCTGATCCACACCCATGTCGATCAGCGAGCCTTCCCGGCTGACCCCCTGGCCGTAGAGGATGTCGAACTCGGCCTGCTTGAAGGGCGGCGCCACCTTGTTCTTGACGATCTTGACCCGGGTGCGGTTGCCGACCGCGTTGGTGCCGTCCTTGAGCGTCTCGATCCGGCGCACGTCCATGCGCACCGAGGCGTAGAACTTCAACGCCTTTCCACCCGTGGTGGTTTCGGGGCTGCCGAACATCACCCCGATCTTCTCGCGCAGCTGGTTGATGAAGATCGCGGTGGTGCCCGAATTGTTCAGCGCGCCAGTCATTTTCCGCAGGGCCTGGCTCATCAACCGGGCCTGCAAACCGACGTGGCTGTCGCCCATCTCGCCTTCGAGCTCCGCGCGCGGCACCAGCGCGGCCACCGAGTCGATGACCAGGATGTCCAGGGCGCCGGAGCGGATCAGCATGTCGGCGATCTCGAGGGCCTGCTCCCCCGTGTCGGGTTGGCTGACCAGCAGGGAGTCGGTGTCCACGCCGAGCTTCTTGGCGTACTCCGGGTCCAGGGCGTGCTCGGCGTCGATGAAGGCCGCGACGCCGCCGGCGGCCTGGGCGTTGGCCACCGCATGCAGGGCGACGGTGGTCTTACCCGAGGATTCCGGGCCGTAGATCTCCACGACCCGGCCGCGGGGCAGCCCGCCGATGCCCAGGGCCACGTCCAGTGCGATGGATCCGGTCGGGATGATCGAGATCGGCTGACGTGTCTCGTCGCCGAGACGCATCACCGAGCCTTTGCCGTAGCTCTTTTCGATCTGGGCCATCGCCAGCTCGAGAGCCTTTTCGCGATCGGGGGCTTGCGCCATGGTGTCTCTCCTATAGTCGGTGTTCGTCTGACCGGTATCGGTCGGTTGGCGGTGACACTAGAGAAGGCCACCGACAAGTTGACTGGCCGAACGCTCACCACAGTAGCCGAACAGGTGTTCGATTCAAGTCCGACACGCCGTTCGCCGCCATCGCGTGTGGCAACATCGCCCCGCGAAGGCCCCCGAGAGCCCCCGAGAGCCCCCGAAAGGCGACAGGCGTTCGGGCGAATTTCCCCACGAGGCGGGCGCGACGCATGGACATCTCCACCGAGCTGGCCGAAACAGCTTCCTACGGAGGCTTTTTCGCCCTGACCGTCGGTGGCGACGCGGCGGGATGGCATCCGGTCGCGCAGTCCTACGCCGACGGCTGCGCCGACCTGATCGAGGCCACCCTCCGGCGCTACGGCACGACCGACCTGCGGATCGGTGCCTCACTGGTGCACCTCGGCCACGCCACCCGGCTGTGGTCGCCGGTGCTCGCGTGCGCGATCGGCCACGGCGTCCTCCCCGATCTCGACGGGCTGCAACGCGCCGCCGACGGCGCGGCGCTACGACTGCCCGAACCGCTCGGGTTCCCAGCCGATTCACCGGACGCGCTGTACCGCGCGGTGGTCAGTGAGCACATGCTCCCGCTCGCCGTCGGCCTGCCGGTCAAGCTCGCCCCCGCGTTGCTGGCGGGCAACATCGCCTCCGCGCTGGTGGGAGCCGCGCGGGCGCTGCTGTCGGCGCGTCCCGACCTGCGCCGACCGATCGTCGAGACGACCCATTCGCTGCTGGACACCGGGGTGCTGGCGGGATCCGGCGTGATCACCGGCGACGGGCTGGGCTTCCGGCGCGGCAGCTGCTGCCTTTTCTATCGCCTGCCCGGGGGTTCTTTGTGCGGCGACTGCGTGCTGCACCGGACGCCGCGGTAGGGTGTCGTTTGGCGTCGGCGTCCCGGGGTATCAGGCCCACCATGTCCTCATCGCAATCCCTGCGCGCCATCGCACTGGTCTGCTCGTTGAAGAAGAGCCCCGCGCCGTCCAGCAGCGACCTGATCGCCAACCAATTACTCGATCAACTGCGCAGCGCGGGCGTCGAGGGCGAGGCCGTGCGGTGCGTGGACCTGGCGCTGTTGCCCGGTGTCGAGGCCGACATGGGATCGGGCGACGAGTGGCCGGGGTTGCTGACAAAGATCAAGGCGGCCGACATCGTCATCGTGTCGACGCCCACGTGGGTCGGGCACATGTCGAGCGTCGCGCAACGCGTCCTGGAGCGCCTCGATGCCGAGCTGTCCGACACCGACGATGCGGGACGGCCGGCGATGGTGGGCAAGGTGGCGCTGGCGGCGGTCGTGGGCAACGAGGACGGCGCGCACAAGATCGTGGCCGACCTCTTTCAGGCGCTCAACGACATCGGGTTCTCGATCGCCGCGCAGGGCTGCACCTACTGGAACGGCGAGGCCATGCAGGGCACGGACTACACCGACCTCGACGACGTCCCGGACGAGGTCGCGTCCGCCACCGCCAACGCAGTCCGCAACGCCGTGCACCTGGCCACCGTGCTGCGCCAAAACCCTTATCCGGCATACGAATAACGCGCGCGAATCACCACTGCTCGTGGGGCACGTCGAAGTCGACGCACAACGCCCGCCACACGTCGCGGGGTTCGATCCCCTCCTCGATGGCCTGGGCTGCCGTGCGCCCGTCGAAACCGGTCAGCACGTGGTCGACCAAGACCGATGACCCGTAGGTGGTACCGAAACGCAGGACCACCCGCTCGTGAAACTCCGTTAGCCGCACGCCAGTGAACATACCCAGCGGGCATGGATCGGACACCCGGGCGCGAACGCCGCCTACCGCCAGCTGGCGGGCAGATCGATGATGTGATTCGGGCAGACCCGCTGGGCCGCGATGGACATGAGGTCGCGGGCGTGTTGCGCCGACATCGTGGCGCGCAGCTGCATGAAGGCGTATTCGGCCGGCGCGAGCCCCTGTTGCGCGGCGGCCGGATCATCCATCAACTGGCAGGCCTGCTCCTCGGGGCTGTCCGCGTGCGCGGCGCCGGCCCCGAACACCGAGCCCACCAGCACGACGCCGGCCGTGACCACCGTGACCATCCTCATCGCGGGCCTCCCGCCGGAGCATAAGGCGGTGGTCATCCGGCCACCGCCAGCGCCTCGTGGCACACCCGGACCGGATCGGCGACGTCGGCGATGCCGGCGGCGGCGCGCTGCGCCGCGGCCCGGTAGCCCGGCGAGGCCAGCACCTCGTTGACCGCGGCCACCAGCGCCTCGGCGCTCAGCGGCCGAATCAACCGCGCGCTGCCCTGGCGGACCACCCGGTTGGCGATCTCCCACTGGTCGCCGCCGCCGGGCACCGCGACCAGCGGGACCCCGGCCAGCAGCGTCTTGGCCACCATCCCGTGCCCGCCGCCGCAGATCACCACGTCGGCATGCGTCAACAACTCGGCCTGGCTGCCCAGCCCGACCACCGCCCACGGCGGCACCGTCAGCTCCGTCCCGCCCAGCCGCGAGACCACCACCCGCGCCCCCGCCGGCAGCGTGTCCCCCGGTATCAGGCAGGCCAGGGCCACCTCGGCCAGGCCTTCGGTGCCGGTCAGCGCGGTCGACGGCGCGACCACCACCACGGGCCCGGACCCCGCGGGGATGTCCAGCGTCCGGTCGGTCGGCTCGAAGTGCAGCGGGCCCACCACGACCGCCTCCGGCGGCCAGTCCGGCCGGGGCACCTCACACGCGGGCAGCGTCGCGATCAGCCGTCGCAGCGGCCCGGGATCCTCGGCCGGCAAGCCGATCTCGACCCGCACCGCCGCACGCTGCCGCAGACCGGCCCGCCAGGAACGCGCGGTCAGCGCGCGCATGGTGGCGTCCCGCAGCCGGCCGCGGATGCCGGTGCCCGGCGCCAGCCCGCTGCCGATCGGCGGCAGGCCTTTCGACGGCAGGTACAGCGGGTGCGGATTGAGTTCGATCCACGGGATCCCCAACAGCTCGGCGGCCATACCGCCGCCTGCGGTGATGACGTCGGAGACCACCAGGTCGGGCGCCAGGCCGCGCAGCGCGGGCACGTTGAGCACGGCCATCCGCGCGGCGCGTCGGTGGATCCTGGCCCCGGCGTCGACGTCGTCGTCGGTGGCGACCAGCCCGTCCAGCGCGACGGCGTCGATGCCGGCGCCGCGGGCGGTGTCGATCCACTCGGCGCCGGTGAACAGCGTGGGTTCGTCGCCCGCCGCGGCAAAGCGCCGGCACAGCGCGATCGCCGGAAACGAATGCCCGGGATCCGGCCCGGCGACCACGGCGACACGCATCGGGTTCACCCTGCCACAGCGCCGAGCCGCCACGCTCGCCTACGCTGGCAAGATGACCGAGCTGACTGGGACAACCGCTACGAACACCCGTACGGTCGAAGGATTCCTCAACGCGCTGCGGGACGCGGACTACGAGGCCGCCGACGCCGCGCTGGCCGACGACCTCGTCTACGAAAACGTCGGCCTGCCCACCATCCATGGCCGCGCCCGGGCCATGAAGCTGTTTCGCCAGATGGAGGGCCGGGCTGCCTTCGAGGTGAAGATCCACCGCATCGCGGCCGACGGCGCCGCGGTGCTCACCGAACGCACGGACGCGCTGATCTTCGGCCCGCTGCGGCTGCAGTTCTGGGTGTGCGGCGTGTTCGAGGTCCGAGGCGGGCGAATCACGTTGTGGCGCGACTACTTCGACTTCTTCGACATGCTCAAGGCCACCGCTCGCGGCCTGGCGGCGCTGGTGTTGCCGTCGCTGAAAGCGACGTTCTGAGCGCGGGGACATGACGATGAGCCGGGACGCCGGCCGCACGCGGCCGAATTTCTTGCAGTTCGTCCGCTATTGCTGCGGTGGCCGACTGCCGGACTCGATGCGCGACTGGGTACGCAACGACCTGGCCGGCAAGGGCGCGGGCGCACGGATGATGCGCCGCGTAGCGGTGCCGGCGGTGGTGGTGCTGGCCCCGTTCTGGTTGATCCCGACGACGCTCGACGTGCATCTGAGCATGACGCTGCCGATTCTCATTCCGTTCGTGTACTTTTCGCACGCGCTCAACAAGGTGTGGCGCCGCCACATGCTGGCCGTGCACGGCCTGGATCCCGAGTTGGTCGACGAGCTGGCCCGCAAACGCGACGCCCGCATGCATCAGTCCTACATCGAGCGCTACGGCCCGCGCCCGGAAGACTAACGCCGACGGTGGCGACCCGCTTCGCCCGTCTTGGACTAGGCGGCGACCCGCCGCGCTCGGCTACGCCGCGCTCGCGATCGCCACTAGCCGGCGCCGCGCAACCCGCCGAGTTCGTCGAACGCCTGCGCCCAACCCACCAGACGGTCCGTCGCCCCCGCCAGCTCCGCGCGGTAGCGCTGCGACTCGGCCAGCCCGTCACCGTTGGCCGAGGACACCAATTGCGCTGCGGCGGTTACCATTTCGTTGTACTGGCGAACGCCCGCGCTCAGTTGCGCGGTGAACGCGTTGATGGTGGGCACCAGATACGACCGCGATTCCTGATTGGCCTGCGCCGCCCGCTCCATCGACACCACCTGCGCGGCGGTGGACGCCATGGCCGCCGACGTTTTGGCGGCGGCCGCGGTCAGGTCGCGGATCTCGGCCGTCGGCAACATCGCGCCCCGCTCCAGCACGGCGACCAGTGAGAAGAAGCCGCGTTCGGAGGCGCCCAGCGCGTACATGGCGGGGCGCGCCGCCGAACCCGGCGGCGGCAGCCGGCGCGCGGTCGTGGTCCGGGGCACCGGCAGCGGCTCGGCGCGCAGCCAGCGGTAGCGCAGCAGCAACAGGGTGGCCGGGATGGCCATGACGACAGCGACGCCGCCGGTGATCTGCAGCAGCAACGCGAACCATCCCCAGGCCGCGAGCAGGATCGTCACCATCGCCCAGAAGACGCACCCGGCGGCGAATATCAGGCCCCACCGCAGCGCGCGGCGGCGCCGGCGCAGCTGCCGTGCGCGCGGGTCGGCGGCCGCGCTGATCTTGCGTGCCACCAGGTCGGACAGGTCCGCGGCGGTGGCCAATCCGCGGTGCAGCAACGCGCGCCACAGGGCGGGCCGCGGCGCGTTCACCGCCATGACACCGGGCTACTGACCAAGTGGCTTCTCGCTGACCGCGTCGCCGGCACTCTCCGCGGGCGCGGGAGTGGCGGGCGTGGAGCCCGCCGCGGGCGTCCCCCCGGTCGGCAGCGCCTCGCCGCGCATGGACGCGCGGATCTGCTCGAGCCGGGAATGGCCGGCCATCTGCACGCCGGCCTGCTCGACCTCGAGCATCCGGCCCTGCACCGAGCCCTGCGCCAGCTCGGCGGCCCCGATCGCGTTGGCGTAGCGGCGCTCGATCTTGTCGCGTACCTCGTCGAGGCTGGGCACGTTGCCCGGGGCGGCCAGTTCGCTCATCGACTGCAACGAGGCGCTGACCTGCTCCTGCATCTTGGCCTGCTCGAGCTGGCTGAGCAGCTTGGTGCGCTCGGCGATCTTCTGCTGCAGCACCATGGCGTTCTGTTCGACCGCCTTCTTGGCTTGTCCGGCCGCGCTCAGCGCCTGATCGTGCAGCGTTTTGAGGTCTTCGACGCTCTGCTCGGCGGTGACCAGCTGGGCCGCGAACGCCTCGGCGGCGTTGTTGTATTCGGTGGCCTTGGCGGTGTCCCCGGCGGCGGTGGCCTGGTCGGCCAGCGTGAGGGCCTGGCGCACGTTGACCTGAAGCTTTTCCACGTCGGCCAGCTGACGGTTGAGCCGCATCTCGAGTTGGCGCTGGTTGCCGATGACCTGCGCGGCCTGCTGGGTCAACGCCTGGTGGGCGCGTTGCGCTTCCTCGATGGCCTGCTGGATCTGCACTTTGGGGTCTGCGTGCTCGTCGATTTTCGCGTTGAACAGCGCCGTGAGGTACTTCCACGCCTTGACGAACGGATTGGCCATGAGTGAGCTCCACCTTCGCTTCTCGAGGGGCCGGATGGTCCGGATCGACCCTGACGGGCCCTGCGCCTGACGCTCAATTTAATGGGTTGGCGCCGATCGCCCCACCCCTTGCGCGGGATCGGTGCCCCGGCGCTCAGGCCAGCGCCAGCGACCCCACCGGCGGGATGACGACCTTGGTGCTGACGTCGATGCTGGTGCCGGCGGACGCGCCGACGGCGGCCCGCTCGCGGGCCCTTTCGTGGTCGGCCATCCGCTCACCGGCATGGGTGAGGACCGACGACAACGGGACGTCCAGCGCGTCGCAGATCGCGTTGAGCAGCTCGCTGGACGGCTCCTTGCGGCCGCGCTCGACCTCGGACAGATAGCCGAGGCTCACTCGCGCTGAATCAGACACCTCACGCAGCGTGCGGCCCTGTGTCGTGCGGGCCTCGCGCAGCACGTCGCCGATGACCTCGCGCACCAATGGCGGCATCCCGCCCTCCTTCGTCCAGTCGGCCCTGCGCGGCACGAACTCAGCTTTCCTCCGGCAGGTGCTCATTAGGTGAACGCCGTCGGCTGCGGTCTGGTTCCCGCTCGGCGGCGCGGGATCAGCCGTTCGTGCGGCGCACTTCCCGAACGGTCGACACGACGTAGTCGATCCCGGTGATCACCGTCAGCACGATTGCCGCGCCCATCACCACGTCCGCGGCCACCCGGAACCCTCCCCCCAGCGGCAGGACGAACAGCCCGATGGCCAACACCTGCACGACGGTCTTGAGCTTGCCGCCCCAACTGGCCGGGATGACGCCGCGGCGGATCACGGCCAACCGCAGCACGGTCACCCCGAATTCGCGGGCCAGGATCACCACGGTGACCCACCACGGCAGCTCGCCGAGCATCGACAGGCCGATCAGCGCCGATCCCACCAGCGTCTTGTCCGCGATCGGGTCGACGAACGCGCCGAATTCGGTTGCCATGCCATAGTTGCGGGCCAGCAGGCCGTCCAGCCGATCGGTGATGCAGGCGACCGCGAAGATGAGGAACGCCACCACCCGGAAGCCGGCCTCGCGGCCGTCGCCGGCGAACAGGGCCAGCAGGAAGACCGGGACCAGCACCAGCCGCAGCAGCGTCAGCGTGTTGGCGAGGTTGGCGATGTTCGCGCGGCCTACCACCGGACCCGTCTGCGGCTGCCCCGACACGGCAACAGAATAACGGTTGACCAGCGCTGCCGTCCCCGATGCCGATACTGTTAGCCGTGAGCAGAAGTCCACAGGGCTACCGGCCGCTGGTGCGGCGGGCGCGAACGTCCGACGTTCCCGCCATCAAGCAACTGGTCGACACCTACGCGGGCAAGATCCTGCTCGAAAAGAATCTCGTCACGCTCTACGAGGCCGTTCAGGAGTTCTGGGTGGCCGAGCACGAGGGCCGCGTGGTCGGCTGCGGGGCGCTGCACGTGCTGTGGGCCGACCTCGGCGAGGTGCGCACGGTCGCGGTCAACCCGGCGATGACCGGCCACGGCATCGGCCACGCGATCGTCGACCGGCTGCTCGAAGTCGCCCGCGAATTGGCCCTGAAGCGGCTGTTCGTGCTGACGTTCGAGACCGACTTCTTCGCGCGGCACGGGTTCACCGAGATCGAGGGCACACCGGTCACCGCCGAGGTGTTCGAGGAGATGTGCCGCTCCTACGACATCGGTGTGGCCGAGTTTTTGGACCTGAGCTACGTCAAGCCCAACATCCTCGGCAACTCCCGGATGCTGCTGGTGCTCTAGCCGTCGTCGGCGTCGGATCCGTTGGCGTCGGCACCGCCCCGGATCAGCGCCAGCGTCCCGGCCAGCTCGTCGGGCTTGATCAGCACCTCGCGCGCCTTGGAACCCTCGGACGGCCCGACGATGCCGCGGGTCTCCATCAGGTCCATCAGGCGGCCGGCCTTGGCGAAGCCGACACGCAGCTTGCGCTGCAGCATCGAGGTGGAGCCGAACTGGCTGGACACCACGAGCTCGACCGCCTGCAGGAAGACATCCATGTCGTCGCCGATGTCCGGGTCGACGTCGGTGCGCTCCCCGGTGGGCTTGGCGGTGGTGACGCCCTCGGTGTACTCGGGTTCGGCCTGGTCCTTGCAGGCGGTGACGACGGCCTGGATCTCCTCGTCGGTGATGAAGGCGCCCTGCAGCCGGATCGGCTTGCCCGCGCCCATCGGCAGGAACAGGCCATCACCCATGCCGATCAGCTTTTCCGCGCCGGCCTGGTCCAGGATGACCCGGCTGTCGGTGAGCGACGACGTGGCGAACGCCAGCCGCGACGGCACGTTGGTCTTGATCAAACCGGTGACCACGTCCACCGACGGGCGCTGGGTGGCCAGCACCAGGTGAATGCCTGCGGCGCGGGCCTTCTGGGTGATCCGCACGATCGCGTCCTCGACGTCGCGGGGAGCGGTCATCATCAGGTCGGCCAGCTCGTCGACGATCGCCACCACGTACGGGTAGGGCCGGTACTCGCGCTGGCTGCCCAGCGGCGCGGTGATGGCCCCGGAGCGCACCTTCTCGTTGAAGTCGTCGATGTGCCGTACCCGCGACGCCTGCATGTCCTGGTAGCGCTGCTCCATCTCCTCGACCAGCCACGCCAGCGCGGCCGCCGCCTTTTTGGGCTGGGTGATGATCGGGGTGATCAGGTGCGGAATGCCTTCGTACGGCGTGAGTTCCACCATCTTGGGGTCGATCAGGATCATCCTGACCTCTTCCGGGGTGGCCCGGGCCAGCAGCGAGACCAGCATCGAGTTGACGAAGCTGGACTTACCCGAGCCGGTGGAGCCGGCGACCAGCAGGTGCGGCATCTTGGCCAGGTTGGCCGAGATGAAGTCGCCCTCGATGTCCTTGCCCAGCCCGATGACCAGCGGGTGGTGATCACGCCGCGTCGACGGCGCGGTGAGCACGTCGGCAAGTCGCACCATCTCCCGGTCGGTGTTGGGCACCTCGATGCCCACGGCCGACTTTCCGGGGATGGGCGCGAGCATGCGCACGCTTTCGGTGGCCACCGCATAGGCGATGTTCTTCTGCAGCGCGGTGATCTTCTCGACCTTCACCCCCGGCCCCAGTTCGACCTCGTAGCGGGTGACAGTGGGTCCGCGGGTGCAGCCGGTCACCGCCGCGTCCACCTTGAACTGGGTCAGCACTTCGGTGATGGCATCGGCCATGACGTTGTTGGCGGCGCTGCGCTTCTTGGGTGGGTCCCCCGCCACCAGCAGGCTCAGCGACGGCAGCACGTAGGGACCCTCGACGACGCGGTCCAGCTCGAGCGTGTCGTGCTTGTCCGCCGACCGTCCGCGCTTGCGGCCCCGCGTCGGGCCGGGTTGTAACGCCGGTTCGGGAACCGTGGGGATGTCGTCCTGCAGCGCGGCCTGGGCGTCGTCGTCGGGTGACCACGCCGCCGGCGCGTCGGCGGGTTCGGGCGGCGCGTCGTCGTAATCGTCGTGCGCGGGTCCGGCCTCGTCATCGTCGAACTCGTCGGCGTAGTCGTAGGGCTCGTCGTCGTAGTCCTCGTCGACGAACCGGGTGTGGAACAGGTTGCGCATCACCACGGGCACCTCACGGATCGTGGTGCCCGTCAGCAGCAACAGCCCGAACATGAAGCCGATGAACAGCAGCGGCGCGGCAATCCAGGGTGTCAGCCCGTCCGAGAGCGGCCCGCCGATGGCGAAGCCGATGAATCCCGCCGCGTGTCGACGCGCTTCCGGGTCACCCGGCGAGCCGGACCACAGATGGCGCAATCCGAGCACCGACAGAGTGATCAGGCTGGCGCCCAGGATCAGCCTGGGGCGCACGTCGGGATCGGGCTCGGTCCGCATCAGGGTCACCCCCACCGCGGCGGTGACGACCGGCAGCGCCAGCACACCGGCGCCGACGAAGGTCCGCACCAGGGTGTCGACCCACGCGCCGACCGGCCCGGCGGCGTGGAACCAGGAGCTGGCGGCCACCACCACCGAAAAGCCCAGCAAAAGCAGCGCGATGCCGTCGCGGCGGTGGCCGGGATCGATGTCGCGGGCCCGCCCGATCGACCGGGCCGCGCCGCCGGTCCCCCGCGCGGCCATCAGCCAGGTGGCGCGCAGGGCGCGACCGCAGGTCAGCCCTATTCCGACCAGCGGCGAGTGATTCCGGCGCCGGGCCGGCTTGCGGGGCTTCCTGCGCGGCGCCGCGGGCCGCGCGCCGCGGGACGCGCCGGCGCGCGAAGGGGCCCTTGACCTGCTCGTTCGGCTTCCGGAGCGGGCGGCGGTCTTACTGGGCATGACGGCAAGGGTAGTCGCAACGGCATCATCTACACCACCCGCCACACTGGTAACCGTCTGCCTTGTGAGCATGGGGGCGGGTCGGGGCCCGGGGCGCGTGAGTAGGGTGACATTTCGGTGAGCGAAGTCGTGCTCGTCACCCGTCCCGGAGCGCCCAGGAGGCCAGCAATGCCCGTTGTCGTCGTCGCCACCATGACTGTCAAACCGGAATCGGTCGACACCGTCCGCGACATCCTCACCCGCGCTGTCGAAGAGGTGCACGACGAACCCGGCTGTCAGCTGTACTCGCTGCATCATTCGGGCGAGACCTTCGTCTTCATCGAGCAGTGGGCCGACGAGGAGGCGCTCAAGGCGCACAGCACCGCCCCGGCGATCGGCAAGATGTTCAGCGCGGCCGGCGAGCACCTCGACGGCGCCCCCGACATCAAGATGTTGCAGACGATCTCGGCGGGCGACCCGGCCAAAGGACAGTTGCGCCCCTGATGGCCGCGTCGTCGGAAGGCCCGCTGAAGGGCAAGGTCGCCTTCATCACCGGCGCCGCGCGCGGTCAGGGACGCGCGCACGCGGTGCGGCTGGCCGCCGACGGCGCCGACATCATCGCCGTCGACCTGTGCGACCAGATCGCCAGCGTCCCCTACTCGCTGGCCACGCCGGAGGACCTGGCGGCCACGGTGAAGCTCGTGGAGGACACCGGCGCGCGCATCGTGGCCGCCCGTGGCGACGTCCGCGACCGCCAATCCCTGTCCGCGGCACTGCAAGCCGGCCTCGACGAGTTCGGTCGCCTCGACATCGTGGTGGCCAACGCCGGGATCGCTCCGATGCAATCCGGTGACGACGGCTGGCGCGACGTCATCGACGTCAACCTCACCGGGGTCTACCACACGATCAAGGCCGCGATACCGACGATGGTCGCCCAAGGCACCGGCGGCTCGATCGTGTTGATCAGCTCCAGCGCCGGGCTGGCCGGCGTCGGCAGCCCGGACGCCGGGTCGGTGGGCTACGCCGCCGCCAAGCACGGCGTCGTCGGGTTGATGCGGGTTTACGCCAATCTGCTTGCCGGGCAGATGATTCGGGTCAATTCCATTCATCCGTCCGGTGTCGAGACGCCAATGATCAACAACGAGTTCACCCGGGAGTGGCTGGCCAAGATGGCCGCCGCGACCGACACGCCCGGCGCCATGGGCAACGCCATGCCGGTGGAGGTGCTGGACGTCGAAGACATCGCCAACGCGGTGGCCTGGCTGGTTTCAGACCAGGCCCGCTACATCACGGGCGTCACCTTGCCGGTCGACGCGGGCTTTTTGAACAAGTAGCGGTCATGGCGCGAAATCCGGTAGCGCAGACGGCCTTCGGCCCCATGGTGTTGGCGGCCGTCGAGCAGAACGAGCCGCCCGGGCGCCGCCTGGTGGACGACGACTTCGCGGAGCTGTTTTTGCCGACGCCACTGCGGTGGCTGGTCGGCGCGACGCGGTTCGCGCCGGTTCGTCGCCTGATGATCCGCGGCTCGGAGTTCGCCGGCCCCGGGCTGTGGGCGAATCTGGCCTGCCGCAAGCGTTTTATCGCCGACAAGCTGGCCGAGTCGCTCGACGGCATCGACGCCGTCGTCATCCTCGGGGCGGGGCTGGACACCCGCGCCTATCTGCTGACGCGGCGGGTCCGCATCCCGGTGTTCGAGGTCGACCTGCCGGTCAACGTCGCCCGGAAGTTCAAGACGGTGCGCCGGGTGCTGGGTGAGCCGCCGCTGTCGGTGCGGTTGGTGGCGTTGAACCTCGAGCACGACGACCTGCTCACCGCGCTCGCCGAGCACGGCTATCGCACCGACTACCGGGTCTTCTTCATCTGCGAGGGCGTCACCCAATACCTGACCGAGGCCACGGTTCGCCGCACGCTCGAGGGGCTGCGCGCCGCGGCGCCCGGCAGCCGTTTGGTCTTCACTTACGTCCGTAAGGATTTCATCGACGGCACGAATCGGTATGGCACCCGCACGCTGTACCGCAACGTCCGCCAGCGCCGGCAGCTGTGGCATTTCGGCTTGCAGCCCGACGAGGTCGCCGCGTTTGTCGGCGAGTACGGCTGGCGGCTGGTGGAGCAGGCCGGACCCGATGAACTCGTCGAGCGTTATGTCGAGCCGACCGGCCGCAAACTCAAGGCGTCGCAACTGGAGTGGTCGGCCTACGCAGAGAAAATCTAAGTGCAGCGCCCTGCGCGACGCGTCCTGCGCGACACTTAACCGTCTGCGGCGACACGCCGATCATTACCGCAATGGTTTAAGTTTCGCGGCCCAGGCGCCGCGGGCGCGATCGCCGCTAGACCTCGATGACGGTCGGCACGATCATCGGCTGGCGGCGGTAGGTTTCGCCCACCCACTTGCCGACGGTGCGCCGCACCCCCTGGGCGATGCGGCCCGGGTCGGTGATGTTCTCGGCCGCCAGCGCTTCCAGCTCCGCCTCGACCCTGCGCACGGCGGGTTCGAGCGCCTTGGGATCTTCGGAGAAGCCGCGCGAATGCAGGTGCGGCGGGGCCACCGGACGCCCGGTGCCGCGCGCAACCAAGACCGTCACCGCGACGAAACCCGATGACAGGATGAGCCTTTCACCCAGCGTGATGTCGCCGACGTCGCCGTTGATCAGGCCGTCGACGAACATCTTGCCGACCGGCACCGCGCCGGCTATCGCGGCTTTGCCCGCGACCAGGTCGACGCTGACCCCGTTCTCGGCCAGCAGGATGGACTCCTCCGGCACGCCGGTGCGGGCCGCCAGCTTGGAGTTGGCGCGGAGCATCCGCCACGTCCCGTGCACCGGCATCACGTGGCGAGGCCGAATCCCGTTGTAGAGGAACAACAGCTCACCGGCGTAGGCGTGCCCCGAAACGTGAACGCGCGCTTGGGCGTTGGTGACCACACGGGCGCCGATCTTGGCGAGTTCGTCGATGACGCCGTAGACGGCTTCCTCGTTCCCGGGGATCAGCGACGAGGCCAGCACCACGAGGTCACCGGCGGTCAGCGTGATGCTGCGGTGCTCGCCGCGCGACATCCGCGACAACGCCGACATCGGCTCGCCCTGGGTGCCGGTGGTGATCAGCACCACCCGCTCGGGCGGCATCATCTCGGCGGCGCCGATGTCGATCACGTCGGAATCCGCCACCCGCAGGAAGCCGAGCTCGCGGGCGATGCCCATGTTGCGCACCATGGAGCGGCCGACGAACGACACCCGCCGGCCCAAAGCCACTGCGGCATCAATGATTTGCTGGACGCGGTCGACGTTGGAGGCGAAGCACGCCACGATGACGCGGCCTTCGGCGCCGCGGATCAGGCGGTGCAGCGTCGGGCCCACTTCGCTTTCCGACGGCCCGACGCCGGGGTGCTCGGCATTCGTTGAATCGCACAGGAACAGGTCCACTCCCGCGTCACCGAGGCGCGACATCCCGGGCAGGTCGGTCGGCCGGCCGTCCAGCGGAAGCTGGTCGAGCTTGATGTCGCCGGTGTGCAAAATCGTTCCCGCGCCGGTGTGCACGGCGATCGCCAGCGCGTCGGGGATGGAGTGGTTGACGGCGAAGTATTGGCATTCGAACACGCCGTGGGTGCTCTTCTGGCCCTCGGCCACCTCGACGAACACCGGCTTGAGGCGGTGCTCGCGGCACTTCGCGGCGACCAGCGCGAGCGTGAATCTCGAACCGACGACCGGGATGTCGGGGCGCAGCTTGAGCAGGAACGGGATGCCGCCGATGTGGTCCTCGTGGGCGTGGGTGAGCACCAGCGCCTCGATGTCGTCGAGCCGATCTTCGATATGCCGCAGATCCGGCAGGATCAGGTCGACCCCGGGCTCGTCGTGGGTGGGAAACATCACCCCGCAGTCGATGATCAACAGCCGGCCCAGGTGTTCGAAAACCGTCATGTTGCGGCCGATTTCGCTGATGCCGCCAAGCGCGGTGACCCGCAACCCTCCAGTGGCCAACGGTCCTGGCGGGGCGAGGTCTACATCCACTTCTCGGACGCTCCTTGGGTCACCTGAGCACCGACGCCGCGCGCATATCGGCGGCCAAGGCCTCGATTTGCTCTGGCGTGGCGGGCATTTGCGGCAGCCGGGGATCGCCGACGTCGATGCCCTGCAGTCGCAGACCCGCCTTGGACAGCGTTACACCGCCCAGGCGTGCCATCGCGTCGCACAGCGGGGCGACGGTGGAGTTGATCTTGCGGGCCGTGGCGATATCCCCGGAGTTGAAGGCGGACAACATTTCCCGAAGCTGATTGGCCGCCACGTGGGAAATCACACTGATGAATCCGGTGGCGCCCATGGCCAGCCACGGCAGGTTCAGCGCATCGTCGCCGGAGTAGTACGCCAGGCCGGTCTCGGCGATGATCTGGCCGCCGCTGTGCAGGTCGGCCTTGGCGTCTTTGATGCCGACGATGTTCGGGTGCGCCGAGAGTGCGCGGATGGTCTCGGACTGGATCGGGATCACCGAACGGGGCGGGATGTCGTAGAGCAGCACCGGCAGCTCGGTCGCGTCGGCGACGGTGGTGAAATGCGCGATCAGCCCGCTCTGGGGAGGCTTCGAGTAGTACGGCGTGACGACGAGGAGCCCGTGGGCGCCTTCGGCGGCGCAGGCCTTGGCCAGCCGGACGCTGTGCGCGGTGTCGTAGGTGCCCGCCCCGGCGATGACGCGGGCGCGATCGCCCACCGCCTCGAGCACGACGCGCAGCAGCTCCCGCTTCTCGTCGTCGGTGGTGGTCGGCGACTCGCCGGTGGTGCCGGAGACCACCAGTCCGTCGCAGCCCGCGTCGATCAGGTGGTTGGCCAGGTGGGCGGCGGTAGCGGTGTCGACGGAGCCGTCGGGGTGAAACGGTGTGACCATCGCGGTCAACACGGTTCCCAACCGCGCTGGGGCGTCGAATCCGGCCGTGCTCACGGTGTTCAGGTTACCTGGCGCCAGCAAGGTATTTCGCACCCGCACGAGCGCGCGTTGCCGCGAGCGAGGTCAGCTCAGCAGTCGCAGGAGTCACACCCCGGCGCAGGACTGACAAGTGCCCGCCTAGCAGCGACAACGGCGCCGTCGACCGGGCGTCACCGGTGGTTGTCGCTGCGAGGCGGGCACAACGCGGGAGGGGCGGGGGGACGGCGCCGCGGTCAGGCCTCGGTGGCCAACGGGCTGGTCGCGACCTCGGTCCCGTCGGCCAGGGCCGAGATCTCGAAGTCGGCGAACACCGCGGGCGCCGCGCCCGCCAGTTGGCGCAGGCACTCGATGGCCAGCCGCCGAATTTCCACGTCGGCGTGCTCGCTGGCGCGCATGGCGATGAAGTGGCGCCAGGCGCGGTAGTTGCCGGTGACGACGATGCGGGTCTCGGTGGCGTTGGGCAGCACGGCGCGGGCGGCCTGGCGCGCCTGCTTGCGCCGCAGGATGGCGTTCGGCTGGTCGGCGAATTTCGCCTCCAGCCTGGCCAGCAACTCGGTATAGGTGGTGCGGCTGGCGTCGGCGGCCGCGGCCAGGATCTGCTGCAGTTCGGGATCGTCTTCCATGCCGGGGGGCACGACGACGTGCGAGTCCGTCTCGGGGACGTAGCGCTGCGACAGCTGCGAGTAGGAGAAGTGCCGGTGCCGGATCAGCTCGTGCGTGCACGAGCGCGAGAGGCCGGTGATGTAGAACGACACGCTCGCGTGCTCGAGCACCGAAAAGTGTCCGACGTCGATGATGTGCTTGATGTAGCCCGCGTTGGTCGCGGTCTTGGGATTGGGTTTCGACCAGCTTTGATAGCAGGCCCGGCCGGCGAACTCGACCAGCGCGTCGCCACCGTCGGCGTCGGTGCTCCACGGCACGTCCGGGGGCGCCAAGAACTCGGTCTTGGCGATGAGTTGCACGCGCAGCGGCGCGATCTCGGCCACGGCGCTCACCTTAGCCCGGCGACGATGCGCGCCGCGTAGCGGCGCGAGGAGGAGCCGGGCCATCAATCTCCGGCGTACCGGGCGGGATGCGAACCTCGCCGCCGACGAGCAACGGCAGCAGCGCGTCCCGCAGGCCGGACAACCGGGTGCTTTCGGCGCGGCGGGCATGGCACAGCGCGCCGAGGCCGGTGATCGCCTGCCGCGCCGCCGGGCTCAGCCGGCGGACGTCGGGGACCCACACGTCGAGGAGGTCACGCAGTTGAATCCGTTGATGGCTTCCCGATGTCCCCGCGGCCCGCCGCTGCACCCGCAGCGCGACGTCCGGTTGCCGCAGCGCCGACCACAGCGCCGAGGAGTCGATGCCGAGCGGCCTGAGCACGACGAACTCCGTGCTGGCCAGCGCCATTTCCCGCGGTAGGCTCACCACGTTCCAGATCCGCGGAATCCGCGGGTTCAGCCTGGCGAACAGGACGCACGGCTCCGACAGAAGCACCTTGCCGCTTTTCACCGACTGTCCGTCGATCACGCGGGGCTTGGCCCCGTCGTCGAACGCCGGAAGGCTGAAGTGGGCCACGCGTGCGGCGAACTGCTGCACGTTGCGGAACGCGGTCGACGGGACCGCCAGGCTCGTCAGCCGCACGCGGTCCACCACCGATTCGGCGTGGGCGACCATCAGGCGTTCGGCGGCCGCGATCACGCGGTCGTTGGCGGCGATCTTGTCATCGAGCGCTCCGAGCAGTTCCGCGATCCGGTGGCGCTCGGCGGCCGCGACGGTCGACACCGAAACGCCGTGCAGGATCCGCTGATTGAGCAGGGGTTGCCCCGATCCGGATCGGTGATTTCCCAGCCTGCAGGTGTGCAGGGCGTAATACCAATAGCGGGTCTCGCCCGGGTCTTTGGCCCGGCACACCAGTGCGTTCTCGGTCACCCAGACCCTGGAGTCGCAGTACCGCAAACTGCCGCAATAGGTTCCGACGCGGCCCACCACGATCAGCGGCCCGTCGGCGTTGTAATCCGCGGCAGAACCGATCGCACCGTTGGCGCCGTAGATGGGAAAGCGCCCGTTACGGGCGCGCACCGGCACGCCGCCCCCGCTGCTGAAATCGAGATGCTCACCCAGGGTGGACCTCACCGCAGCCGGCCGACCTGCTGGCGCACCAGCCGTTCTGAGCGCGCGGAATCGTCGAGCGCCGCGAACAGCTCGTCGGTCAATCGTGCGATCTTGTCGCCGACCGGCTCCCCGTCGTCCGGGGCTGTCGGCGCGTCCACGTAGCGTCCCGGCGTCAGCGCGTGGCCCGCAGCCCTGATCTCCTCCAGCGACACGGACCGGCAAAATCCCGGAACATCATGATACGTAAGGCCTTTGGCGTCGGCAGACTGCGCGCCGCACCACGCGTGGTAGGTGTCGCCGATCCGGACGATGTCCTCGTGGGTCAGCGCGCGCTCCGCGCGATCCACCAGGTAGCCGAGATCTCGCGCGTCGATGAACAGGACCTCGCGCGACCGGTGCGCTTTGTCCATGGCGAAGAACCACAGGCACACCGGTATCCCGGTGCTGCGGAATAGCTGTGCGGGCAGGGCGACCATGCACGACACCAGATCCGCCTCGATGATCCGCGCCCGGATGTCGCCCTCGCCCAGGGCCTTCGAGGACATGGAGCCGTTGGCCATCACCACGCCGGCGCTGCCGCCCGGCGCCAGTTTGGACAGGATGTGCTGAATCCAGGCGTAGTTCGCGTTGGTCGCAGGCGGAACGCCGTAACGCCAGCGTGGATCGTCGACGTAGCGCGCCCAATCTTTGATGTTGAAGGGCGGATTGGCCATCACATAGTCCATCTGTACGCCGGCGTGCAGGTCGGTGACGAGCGTGTCGGCGCACCCCGCGCCCAGACCGGAGTTGTCGATGCCGTGCACGTCGAGGTTCATTCTCGCCATGCGCCAAGTCTGTTCGACGCTTTCCTGGCCGTAGACGGCGAGGGTCGCGGGATCGCCGTCGTGCTCGGCGATGAAGTGCTCGGTCTGCACAAACATCCCACCCGAGCCGCAGCACGGGTCATACACCCGCCCGCCGGCCGGTTCGAGCACCTCGACCAGCAACCGGACGACACTGGGCGGGGTGAAGAACTCGCCGCCCCGCTTTCCCTCCGCGCGAGCGAACTTTCCGAGGAAGTACTCGTACACCTCGCCCATCAGGTCCCGATGACCGTCCCGCCCGCCGGACCGCGCGGTGTCCAGCAGCTCCATCAGCTCACCGAGGCGGCGCTGGTCGAGGTCTTCGTACAGCCGCGGCAACCCCGCGGCCTGCATCGCGTCGTCGACGAGCCGGCCGAGATCGTCGGCATTGGTGTTGTCCACCAATGCTTTCCATCTCGACTCGGCAATGTGTTTGAGGGAGACCAGCCCGAGGATGACGTCCTTGTACTGGCCGGCCGACAGGGCGCCGCGCAACTTGTTGGCCGCCTTCCACAGCGTGTCCTTGAGCTCCTTGTCCGTCGCGCGCATCAGCTGACCGCCCGCAGGTCGACCGCCAGGTCTCCCCGGCCGGAGACGCTGAACCCGCCCAGGCCCAGCCAGGACGCCATGGAATCCAGTTCGCCGGCCAGGGCCGCGGCGACGCGGGCTTTGGGGGTGTCGGGTTCGGCGAAGGCGCCGACGACGCGCAGCGCGTCGGCGGCGCGGTCGGCCTTGAGGTCGACCCGCGCAACCAACCGCCCGTCCATCAGCAGCGGCCACACGTAATAGCCGTACTGACGCTTGGCGGCGGGTGTGTAAATCTCTATGCGGTAATGGAATTCGAAGAGTCGCTCGACCCGGGGCCGGAAGAAGATCAGCGGGTCGAACGGGCACAGTAGCGCGGTGCCGCGGTCGACGCGGGGAACCGTCTGGCCCGCACGCAGGTAGGCGGGCGCGGACCAGCCGTCGATGTCGACCCGCTCGATGTCACCGGCGGCCAGCAACTGGGCGATCGCCGGCTTGGCCTGGGCGGCCGCGAGCCGAAAGTAGTCGCGGATGTCGGCCTCGGTGCCCACGCCCAGCGCGGTGGCCGCCCGCAGCGTCAGCTCGCGGATCGCCTCGTCGTCGTCGACCTCCCGGGCCAGCACGCGGGCCGGCAACACCCGCTCCACCAGGTCGTAGTGCCGGGCGAAGCCCACCCGGGTGGCCGTGGTGAGCACGCCCGAAGAAAACAGCGCCTCGGCCACCCATTTGGTGTCGCTGCGCGTCCACCAGGTGCCCTTTTTGCGTCGCGGCGCGGCCGCCAGATGCGCCTCGATCTGGCCGGCCGTGCTGGGGCCGAGTTCGGCGACCGCGGCCACCACCTCCTCGACCAGCCTTGGGTTGGCCTTGACGATGTGGGTTCCCCACCTGCCATGGCTGTACTGGCGCATCCTCCAGCGCAACAACGGCCAGTCCTCGACAGCCATCAGCGCGGCCTCGTGCGCCCAGTACTCGGCCAGCAACCGCGACGAGCGTGGGCCCCAGGCCGCGCGGTCGAGCACGTCACGATCGTAGGGACCGAGCCGGCTGAACACCGGCGCGTAGTGTGCCCGTACCGCCACGGACACCGAATCCAGTTGCAGCACTTGGATTCTGGATATCAACCGTTTCAGATGCGCCCGGGTGATCCCGCCGATCGGACGGGGCTCGCTAAAACCTTGGGCCGCAACGGCTATCCGCCGGGCTTGAGCGGCGGAGAGCCTGCGGGTCGACACGGCGCCGAGAATACCGCCCCTTCGGCGCCCGCCGGCGGAGGCTAGCGGAAGCTCAGCTCGCGCGGACCTTGCCGTCGAGTGCCGCCAAGGCGCCCTCCTCGGCCGGATTCTTCTGTTCTTCGTAGGCCGACTCGAGCGCGCCGGGAACGCCTTCGAGGTCGCGGTAGACACCCATCAGCTGCTCGAGGATTTCGATGCGCTGCGCGGTCGCGTCGTCGACCGCGCGCCGGGCCGTGTCACGGTAGTGATCGGCGCCCTGCTTCGCGTCACCGAGAAGCTGCTCGCACTCGCGCTCGGCTTTTTGGCGCGCCTCGTCGATCGCCGCTTGGGTTTCGGCGCGCATGCCGGCTAGTTCGGCGTCGAGCTTTCCCTTGGTCTCCTCGTACTCGGTTTCCAGCGCTTTTTGCTGCGCGGCCATGTCCGCGAGCACCTCGTCGCGCTTGCGCTCGGCGGCTTCGGCCTCGGCCTCGGCCGCCGCGATCAGCGCGTCCGCCTCGGCGCGCGCCTCGGCCTGCATCTCGGCGACCTCGTCGACCGCGCGCCGCAGCATTTTCGCCATCCGCTGCTGCATGGCGTGCGGCGACGGTGACGTGTCCGTCAGGACGGCGACTTCCTTGCGCAGCGCGGCGGTTTGCTCGCCGGATTCCTGCAGCCGGGCCCGCAGGCTCTCGACATCGTCGAGCAGCAACTGCTGCTTGGTGGTCAGCATCTCAATGTGGGCGTCGACCGCGGCCGCGTCGTAGCCCATGAACTTTCGCGAGAACGTCTTCACGGGTTCGGTTATCACTGCCAATTCCCCCTTCTTCACCAAACGCCTGGTAGACCTGTGCGACCGACCCCCCGGGTCCGAGTATGTCAGGTCAGGGCCGAGCGCGAGCAGGTGCGCAGGCTCAGCGACGGTAGCTGTGGAAGCGGTACCGCAGGCCGGAGCGGCTGGCCTGCCACTCCCCCGTCTCGCCCACCCAGGCGTCGTCCAGGGCGGGTGCCAGCGCGTCGTCGTCATCGCGGCGCAGGTCGATTTCGATCTCGGTGACCTCACACCGGGTGGCGTACGGCAACGCATGCAGGTACACCTGCCCGCCGCCGATCACCCACACCGCGGGCTCCCCCTCGGCCTGGGTGAAGGCCTGCTCCAGCGTGGCGACCACCTGCGCCCCGTCGGCGGCGAAGCCGTCCTCGCGGGACAGCACGATGTTGCGCCGGCCGGGTAGCGGCCGCACCTTGGCCGGCAGCGAGTCCCATGTCCGTCGGCCCATCACCACGGTGTGCCCCATCGTCACCTCTTTGAACCGTGCGAGGTCTTCCGGCACGTTCCACGGGATGCCGCCACCGCGCCCGATGACGCCGGAGGTCGACTGGGCCCACACCAGGCCCACCTCGGTGGGACGCGTCATACCGCGACGGGGGCTTTGATGGCCGGGTGCGGATCGTAGTTGCGCACGACGACGTCGTCGTAGGTGTAATCGAAAATCGAATCCCGTTCGCCCAGAACGAGTTCCGGGTAGGGCCGCGGCTCGCGGCTCAGTTGCAGCCGCACCTGTTCGACGTGGTTGTCATAGATGTGGCAGTCCCCGCCCGTCCACACGAATTCGCCGACCGACAGGCCGGACTGCGCGGCCATCATGTGCGTCAGCAGCGCGTAGCTGGCGATGTTGAACGGCACGCCCAAAAACAGGTCGGCGCTGCGCTGGTAGAGCTGGCAGCTCAGCCGCCCGTCGGCCACGTAGAACTGGAAGAAGGCGTGACACGGCGGCAGCGCCATCTGCGGGATTTCGCCGACGTTCCAGGCGGACACGATGATGCGCCGCGAGTCGGGGTCGCTGCGCAGCAACTCCAGGGCCGCGCTGATCTGGTCGACGTGCTCGCCCGACGGTGTCGGCCA
Organism: Mycobacterium sp. NTMscope_MAC_269; assembly: GCF_976985695.1. Taxonomy (NCBI): domain Bacteria; kingdom Bacillati; phylum Actinomycetota; class Actinomycetes; order Mycobacteriales; family Mycobacteriaceae; genus Mycobacterium; species Mycobacterium sp. NTMscope_MAC_269. Next base: position 787,647 of record NZ_OZ335668.1, on the reverse strand, counting down.
CGACCGCCACTGGACGCCGTAGATCGGACCGAGATCGCCTGTCTCACTTGCCCATTCATCCCAGATGGTGACCCCGTGCTCGCGCAGCCAGGCGACGTTGGAATCGCCGCGCAGGAACCACAGCAACTCATACACCACCGATTTGAGGTGCACTTTTTTGGTGGTGAGCAGCGGGAAGCCCGCCGACAGGTCATAGCGCAGCTGGTGGCCGAACAGGCTTCGGGTTCCGGTGCCGGTGCGGTCGGATTTGGCCGTTCCCGCATCGAGCACCAGGCGGAGCAGGTCCTCGTAGGGCGTCGGGATTGGCACGCGGTCAGCTTAGCGGCGATCGCAAGCGCGGCGAAGCCGGGCGCGGCGGGTCGACGCCGGTTTATCCAGCGGCGATCGCAAGCGCGGCGAAGCCGGGCGCGGCGGGTCGACGCCGGTTTATCCAGCGGCGATCGCAAGCGCGGCGCAGCCGGGCGCGGCGGGTCGACGCCGATGTTTGTGGGTGTCGGAGCGGGGAGTAGAACGGGTGCCATGCCGAATATCACCGACGTCGTCACCACCCCCGATGGCACCTGCACGGTGCATTTGTTCACGCCCGACGGGCCGGAATCTCAAGTCCCGTGGCCCGGTGTGGTCATGTACCCCGACGCCGGCGGCGTGCGGGACACGTTTGCGCAGATGGCGGCCAAGCTGGCCGGATTCGGCTATGCCGTGCTGCTCCCGGACGTCTACTACCGCACCGCGGAGTGGGCGCCCTTCGACATGGCGACCGTCTTCAGCGATCCAAAGGAACGGGGGCGCCTGTTTTCCATGATCGGCAGCGTCACCCCGGACCGGATGGCCGCCGACGCCACTGCGTTCTTCGACTACCTGGCCGCGCGCCCGGAGGTGGCCGGCGAGCGCTTCGGGGTGTGCGGCTACTGCATGGGCGGGCGGACGTCGCTCATGGTCGCCGGCCGGGTGCCCGATCGGGTGGCCGCGGCGGCGTCCTTCCACGGTGGCGGCCTGGTGACCGACACCGACGACAGCCCGCACCTGCTGGCCGACCGGATGAGCGCCACGGTGTACGTCGGCGGCGCCCAGAACGACGCGTCGTTCACCGCCGATCACGCCGAACAGCTCGATAAGGCGCTGACGGCGGCCGGGGTCGAGCACACCATCGAGTGGTATGCGGCGGGCCACGGATTCGCGGTCCCGGACAACGCGCCGTATGACCCGGCGGCCGCCGAGCGGCATTGGAACGCGATGACCGAGGTGTTCGCCGCGGCGTTTCCGCGCTGAGGGTTGCCCGGCGCTGTCAGGACGGCGGCAGGTTCACCAACTCGGCCAGCCGGGCGCGGTGCCGGTAGCCGGTGCCGAACGCCAGCTGGTCGCTCTTGGCCCGCTTGAGGTAGAGGTGGGCGGGATACTCCCAGGTCATCCCGATGCCCCCGTGCAGCTGAATGCATTCCTCGGCGGCGTGCACGGCGATGTCGCTGCAGTAGGCCTGGGCGATGGCGGCCGCCGCGGCGGCGTCGTCGTCGCCCCGGGCGCAGGTGTCGGCGGCATAGCGGGCCGCGGCCGCCGCCGCCCCGACGTCGAACCACAGGTCGGCCAGCCGGTGCTTGATCGCCTGGTAGGAGCCGATCGTACGGCCGAACTGTCGGCGTTGCCGGGCGTAGTCCAGGGTGGTGTCGAAACACCATTGGGCGACGCCGAGTTGCTCGGAGGCGAGCAGGGCGGCACCGGTGAGGACGGCATCGGCGACCGGCCGTTCGCCCGCCCCGATCTTCGCGGAAGGTGCGCCCGAAAACGTCACGGCGGCAAGGGGTCTCGTCATATCCAGCGCGAGCCGCGGCGATACCTGCACGCCCTGCCCGGCACGCTCGACGGTGTGGAGCTCGAGCCCGTCCGGCCCGGCGACGGGTACCACCAGCACGTCGGCCTCGCCGGCGCCGGCCACCGCGGTGACCGATCCGCTGAGCCCGTCGGGTCCGCCGCCCACGCCGGTGGCCGGGTCGCCGGGCGTGGTCGTCAGCGGCACCACCAACGCCGCCGTCAGCTCGCCCCGGGCCAGCGCCGAGACGGTCTGGGTGTCCCCGGCACGCAGCAGCGCGACCGTGGCGAGGACCGCGCTGGACAAGAACGGCACCGGTGCGACGGCCCGGCCGATCTCCTCCATGACCACGGCGGCCTCTCGGGTGCTGGCGCCGGCCCCGCCGAGCGACTCGGGAATCAGCAGGCCGGCCACGCCCAGTTCGGTGGCCAGCGTCCGCCACACGCCCGAGAAGTCCTGGGGCTGCGCGTCATACACGCCGGCCACCGCTTCGGGCGGGCAGCGCTCGGCGAACAGCTGACGGACACCGGCGCGCAGCGCCTCTTCGGTGTCCGAGTAGAGCAGGTCCCCGGTCGGCACGCGCGGGCTCATCGGGGCAGGTCCTTCCACGCGGCGTCCTTGTCGACGCGATGTTCGCCCGGCAGTCCGAGGATGCGTTCGGAGATGGTGTTGCGCAGGATTTCTGACGTGCCGCCCTCGATCGAGTTGCCGCGCGCCCGCAGGTAGCGGTATCCGGCGTCGCGGCCGACGAGGTCGACGGTCTCGGGCCGGCGCATGGTCCAATCGTCGTAATACAGGCCGGATTCGCCGTGCAGCTCGATCTCGAAGCCCGAAATCGCTTGCGCCAGCTTGGCGAACGCTACTTTCATTCCCGCACCCTCCGGCCCCGGCTGACCGGTGGCGGCCTGCTGTCGCAACCGTTCACCGGCGAGCCGAAACACCTCCGCCTCCACCCATAACCGCATCAGCTGATCGTGCATCGCGGGGTTGCGCAGCGCCGGCTCGTCGCGCCAGGCATCGGCGACCTTGCCGATGTGGCCGCCTTCCCGCGGCACCCCGGCGCGCGAACCGATGGCGACCCGTTCGTTGTTCAGGGTGGTGGTCGCGACCCGCCAGCCTCCACCCTCCGGGCCCAGCCGATTCGCGTCGGGCACCCGGACGTCGGTGAGGAAGACCTCGTTGAACTCGGCCTCCCCGGTGATCTGGCGCAGCGGCCGGATCTCGACTCCCGGTTGGGTCATGTCGCACAGAAAGTATGTCAGGCCGGCGTGTTTGGGCACGGCCGGATCGGTGCGGGCAACCAGAATGGCCATCTGCGCGTGTTGGGCTTGCGACGTCCACACCTTCTGCCCGTTCACAATCCACTGATCGCCGTCACGGACCGCACGGGTGGAGACCCCGGCGAGGTCGGATCCCGCCCCCGGCTCGCTGAACAGCTGGCAATAGATCTGCTCACCGGTGAACAAGGGGCGCAAGAACTTTCGCTTCTGTTCGTCGGTGCCGAACGCCGCGATGGTCGGCGCGGCCATGCCCATGCCGATGTAGTTCTTGGGGGTGCCGCCCGCCGGCGCCCCGGCGTCGGCCAGCCGGGCGTCGACGCGCTCCTGGGCGGTGCGCGGCAGGTCCAGCCCGCCGAAACCTTGCGGCAGGTGGACCCAGGCCAGGCCCGCATCGTATTGCGCGCCAAGGAATTCCCGCGGGTCGCCGGCCGCCGGATCGTGTTGGTCGAGCAGTGCCCGCACCCGCGCGTCCAGCTCGGCCGTATCGAAAGCGTTCACTGCCCGCCGCCGGGTGCGGACTGGAATCCCTGTGCGGCGCCCAGCAGTAGACCACCGTCGATGACCATGGTTTCGCCGGTGATCCAGCTCGCCGCGTCGGAAACGAGGAAGGCGACCGCCGCGGCCACGTCGATCGGTTCGCCGATGCGCCCGAGCGCGATCGAGGACGCCAGCGGATCCTCGTGGTCCTTCCACAGCGCCTCGGCCAGCCTGGTGCGCACGACGCCGGGGCAGATCGCGTTGACCCGCACGCGAGGCGAAAGTTCCAGCGCCAGTTGCTTGGTGACGTGGATCAGCGCGGCCTTGGTGGCGTTGTACATGCCCATCGCCGGCGACTGGTGCATGCCGCCGATGGAGGCGGTGTTGACGATCGCTCCGCCGTGCTCGCCCATCCACGACTTGACGACCAGTGAGGTCCACAGCAGCGGAGCCCACAGGTTGACGTCGAAGATCTTGGTGAAACGGGCGTGGTCCTGGTCGATCAGCGGACCGTAGGCGGGGTTGGTCCCGGCGTTGTTGACCAGGATGTCGACGCTGCCGAAGCGCTCGAGCGTCATGTCCACGCAGCGCCGGGCCGCCTCCTCGTCGACCGCGTGCGCGCCGACACCGACGGCCCGCTCACCGACCTGGGCGGCGGCCTCGTCGGCCGCCTCCTGCTTGCGGGCGGTCAGCACCACGTCGGCGCCCGCGGCCGCCAGCTGTTGAGCGATCGAAAGACCAATTCCGCGTGACGCGCCGGTGATGATTGCGGTACGGCCGGTCAGATCTTGTGAGGTCATGTCGTTTGGCCTTCCGTCGGTTGCCACCGAATTTTATTCGCGATGTTTTGGACATGTGTTGAGGTGGTATGCCAGGCGCATGCTATCGAAATTGACACTCATGAAACCGCTGGTCGTTGCCGGGGCTGTCGCAGCGGCTATCGCCGCAGCGCCCGCGGCCGTTGCTGACGTTTCCGTCGCCGGACCCGCACCGACCCACATCACGTTCAAGCAGGACCCGGGCGGCGGTGGCTGCGACGCCAACGGAAACTGCGGCTCGGGAGGCCAGTTCAACGGTCCCGGCGGCGGGCCCGGTGGCCAGGGCTGCGTCCCGGGTGTGGGCTGCGGCTCCGGCGGCCAGTTCGCCGGCCCTGGCGGCGTGCCCGGCGGCACCGGCTGCCTGCCCGGCGTCGGCTGCGGCTCCGGCCACGGATAATCGCTCAACCCGGTCAGCCTCCCGAGAGCCTGGTAATCCAGGCCCGGGAGGCTGACGGGTCTATCACGTCGTCCAGCTCAAACGTGGTGGCCGCCCGCAACGCCTTGCCGTGTTCGTACGCGGCGGCCACGAGCCGATCGAATAGCCGCTGCCGCTCGGCGGGATCGCCTGACTTGTCCGCCGCGGCCAACTCCTTGCTGTAGCCAAGGCGCACAGCGCCTTCCAAGCCCATACCGCCGATCTCCCCGGTCGGCCAGGCGATGGTGAACTGGGGCGCGCGAAACGACCCGCCGGCCATCGCCATCGCGCCGAGCCCATATCCCTTGCGCAGGATGATCATTCCCAGCGGCACCGTCAGCCGCGCACCGAGCACGAACATCCGGCCGAAGCGGCGAACCGCCGCCTGGGTCTCCGCGTCGGGTCCCACCATGAAGCCGGGCGTGTCGCACAGCGAAATCACCGGCAGCCCAAATGATTCACATAGGGCCAGGAAGTCACCGGTCTTGTCGGCCGCCTCGGCGTCGATCGCGCCACCCAGGTGGTGGGTGCTGTTGGCGATCAGCCCGTAGGGCACCCCTTCGACGCGCACCAGCGCGGTGACCATGCCCACCCCATGATCGGGCCGCAGCTCGAGCACGGATCCGACGTCGACGATCGCCTCGATCGCCCGGCGTACGTCGTAGGCGCGTAACCGATTCTGCGGCACCACATGCCGGGCCAGGCGAGGGTCGGGTGCTTCCCACTCAGCCAGGCTGCCCTGAAAGTAGGACAGGTAGCGCTTGGCCAGCGACACCGCGTGCGCCTCGTCCCGGGCGACCAGGCTGACCACGCCGTTGCGGCGCTGGACGCCGATCGGCCCGATCGCCTCCGGCGGGTAGACGCCCAGGCCGCCGCCTTCGATCATCGCCGGCCCGCCCATCCCGATGTTGGCGTCCGGTGTTGCGATGATCACGTCGCAGACCCCGGCCAGTGCGGCGTTGCCGGCGAAGCATCGGCCGGACACGATCGACACCAGCGGCACCTCGCCGCTCAACCCGGCCAGCATGCGGAAGGTCGGCACGTCCAGTCCGGCGACGCCGCCGACGTCGGTGTCGCCCGGCCGCCCGCCTCCGCCTTCGGCGAACAGCACCACGGGCAGCCGCTTTCGCGCGGCCAAATCGAAGGCGCGGTCGGTTTTGGCGTGATTGCGCATGCCCTGCGTGCCGGCCAGCACGGTGTAGTCGTAGGACACCACGACGGCCTCGGCCGCGGCCCGCCCGAATCGGTCCGCGCCGATCGTGGCCAGGCCGGCGACCAGGCCGTCGGCCGGGGTGTTGACGATCAAGTCGGATTCCGAGCGCCGGCTGCGCTGCGCCGCGATGGCCAGCGCGCCGTATTCGACGAAGCTGCCGGGATCGACCATGTCGGCGATGTTCTCCCGCGCGGTGCGACGGCCCTGCTTGTGCCGCTTGGCGACGGCGGCCGCACGGCCCTCGTCGAGCGTGAGCGTGTGGCGCTGCCTCACCTCGTCGAGGTCGGCGCGCGGTCGATCGAGATCCATTGCCGCCGTGGCGGACTCGCTGTCGTGGTCCGCCTCGGTGCGGGTGAAGACCAGCAGCGGGTCTCCGGTGCCGACGACCTGGCCGGGTGTCACCAGAATCCGGACGGTCCGCAGCGCGTCCGGTGCGACGAGGACGTGCTGCATTTTCATCGCCTCCAGGACGACCAGTTGGCTTCCCGCGGCGTACTCCTGCCCTTCGGGCGCCACCTCCACCACGGTGCCGGCCAGCTGCGCGCGCAGTGCGTCCTCGCCGGGATAGAGCTCGACCGCCGCCGGCGGCGGACCGTGCTGGTGCGACTGCGCGGCCCGGGCCAGCTCGGGAAGCTTCTCGTCGAGGAAACCGGTGCTCACCCAACCGGATTCGAGTCGGTCCGCAGCCAGGAGCTCGTGGAGAAATCCGATGTTGGTGTGCACGCCCTCGATGCCGAACTCGGACAGTGCGGTGCCGGCTTTGCTCAGCGCCGCGCGCCACGACGTCACGCGCACATGGACGATGACCTTGGCCAGCAGCGAGTCGTACTGAGGGCTCACGGTCAGCCCGGGCCGGCCATAGGTGTCGACGCGCACACCCGGACCGCTGGGCGGGGTGAACGACGTGAGTGTGCCCGCCGACGGCACCACGGAAAACTCGGGCCCGAAAGTCTCCATGTTGACCCTGAGCTGAATCGCGATGCCGCGCTGGGCGGCCGGCTCGCCGATGACTTCGAGGCCGTCGGACGCGATCCCGGCCGGCAACCCCAGCCCGTAGAACGAGGCGCCGCCGGCGATGGCCAGCTGGACGGCCACCAGGTCGAGGCCGGTGGTTTCCTCGGTGACCGTGTGCTCCACCTGGATTCGCGGGTTGACTTCGAGGAAGACGAAATCCTCGCCGGTGACCAGGAACTCCACGGTGGCCAGCCCCCGCAGGCCCACACGCGCGCACAGCCGCACCGCCGCCTGGTGCAACGCCCGGCGCAGCACGTCCGAAAGCCCTTGGGCGGGGGCTATTTCGACTAGCTTCTGGTAGCGGCGCTGGATGCTGCAGTCGCGATCGCCGACCGCCAGCGCATGCGTTTGGTGTCCGGCCGGCGCGGCGACAACCTGCACCTCGATGTGGCGGGCGTCGTCGAGCAACGCCTCGGCGAACAGCGAGGGATCACCGAAACCCAGCTGCGCCTCGGCCGCACAGCGCTGGTAGGCATCGTCGATGTGATCGGCGCTGTGCACCTTGCGCATTCCACGCCCGCCGCCGCCGGCGAGGGCCTTGAGCATGATGCCGCCGCCCTGCGCGGCGAAGAATGCGCGGATGTCCTCGACGCTGCTCGCCCCCTCGGTCGCGGGCAATACCGGCACCCCGGCGGCCAGCGCGGCGCCGCGGGCCGCGGTCTTGTTGCCGAGCAACCCGAGCACCCCGGCGTCGGGGCCCACGAACGTGTGGCCGCTGACGGCGCACGCGTGGGCGAACTCGGCGTTCTCGCTGAGGAATCCGTAACCCGGGTGAATAAGGTCAGCGCCGGAATTCTTCGCCACCTCCAGTATGGCGGACTGGTCCAGGTAAGCCTGCGGGCCGCCGGCTGGTAGTCCGATCGCCTCGTCGGCCGCGTGTACGTGTGGGCTCTGCGCGTCATCGTCGGCATAGACCGCGATCGTCCGCATGCCCAGTTCCGTTGCGGTGCGGATGATTCGAAGTGCGATCTCGCCGCGATTGGCGACCAACAGGCTCGCGCTCATCGCAGCGGCTCCCCCCACCGCACCTGTTCGCGGAGCCTGGCCTTAAGCAGCTTGCCGCCGGCATTGCGCGGCAGCGCCTGAGCGACCACCGTGACGTATTGCGGCACTTTGAAGTCGGCCAGCTGGCTGCGGCAGTGCTCGAGCACGGCCGAAATGTCGATCTCGTCGTCGCCGCCGAACAACACCGCCCCCACCTTCTCTCCCATGACGTCGTCGGCAACCCCGAGCACGCAGGCGTCCGCGACATGGGGCGCCGCCAGCAGCACGGCCTCGACCTCGACGCTCGAGACGTTCTCGCCCCCGCGGTTGATGATGTCCTTGAGCCGGTCGATGAGGTGCACCCGGCCCGCGTCGTCGACCCGCACCACGTCGCCGGTGTGCAACCAGCCGTCCGCAAAGGTCGCTGCGGTGGCCTCGGGCCGGTTCCAGTAGCCGGCGGTGACGTTGGCGCCCCGGGTGACCAGCTCGCCCACGCCGGGCTCGTCCCCGAACGGGATCACCCCGAGGTCCACCGATGGGACCGCGTAGCCGACGGAGTCGGCGTGCGCGATGGCGTCGCCGTCGGGCAACACCGTCATCAGCGATGACGTCTCCGTCATGCCGTAACCGTTGAACACGGTGGCGTGGGGGAACGCGTTCTTCACCGACCGCACCAGCGCCGGCGCGATCGGGGCCCCGCCGTAGCCCACCCACCGAATCCCCGAGACGTCGATCCCGGAAAAACCGCTGTGCCGCAACAATAGTGAATAGACCGCCGGTACCGTCACCATGACCGAGATGCGCTCGGCGCCCAGCGCGGCGATCAATGCGTCGAGGTTCAGCGTGGGCATGATCACCGACGCTCCCCCGAGCCGTGTAGCGGCCAAAAGCTGTGAATTGCAACCCGTCACGTGGAACAGCGGGACCGAGACGAGCGTTCGCATTCCCTCGCCCAGGTCCCTCGGCTGGTGCAGACATCGGATCGCGTTCTCGGTGTTGGTCAGAAACGCCTCGTGCGTGGTGGGCACTCCTTTGGGGTGGCCGGTGGTGCCCGAGGTGTAGAACAGGGCGGCCGTGTCGGTGCGGCCGAGTTGCTCGCTGACGTACGGGGGCCCGTCGGGCAGCGCGGCATCGGGCGCCAGATCCAGCTGCGCTCCGGAGTCGGCCAGGACGAAGTCGACCTCCGGTTGCGCCGACCGCGTATTGACCGCCACCGCAACGCCGCCGGCCATCACGGTGCCCCAGAACGCCAGCACCCAATCGATCCCCGCGGGGTGGCGCACCGCGACGCGGTCGCCCCGTTTCACGCCGGCCGCGCGCAGCCCACCGGCCACCCGCGCCGCGCGGTCCCAGAGCTGCCGGTAGGTGAGCCGGCCGCCGCCCAGCTCGACCAGGGCCTCGCTGTCCGGACGGGCGTCGACGTGTTCAGCGAGCATCTCCAGCAGGGTGGCGGGCAGCTCGTCGTAGCGCGGGATGCCGTCGCGGCCGCGGGACACGCCGGTTACCGGGAACGGGTTGTGGTCGCGCGCGATTTCGATCACTGGAGGCATGCCCGGTCCTTACTATCCGGTGTCCTATCGTGATAGCGGTGACGATCGATTCCGCCATCATGCCCGAGGCATTTTTCACTGTAGACGGCGACTCCTATGTTCCGGGCACGATGACGCAAGGGCCGTGGGGCGCGGCCATGGGCGGCCAGATCGTCGGCGGCCTGTTGGGTTGGGGCATAGAGCAATCCGGCGTCGACCCGGACCTGCAGCCCGCCCGGTTCACCGTCGACCTGTTACGCCCGGCGCTGATGTTGCCGGTGCAGATCCGGACGTCGGTCCTACGGGAGGGTCGGCGCATCAAGCTGGTCGACGGCGAGCTGGTCCAAAACGGCACGGTGGTGGCGCGCGCCAGCGCGCTGTTCCTGCGGCGCGGCGATCACCCCGACGGCCAGGTGTGGTCCGCCCAGGTTCAGATGCCGCCGCTCCCGACGTCCTCGGACGGCTTCCCGGTCGAGATGCCGTTTCTCATCTGGGGCTACGGGGCCACCCGCGACGGCAGCCCGGGCATCGCCGCCGGCGAGTGGGAGCAGGCCGAATCCCAGAAGTTCGCATGGGCCAGGCTCTTTCGGCCGATGGTGCAGGGCCATCCGCTCACCCCGTTTACCCGCCTGGCGTTCGTCGGTGACATCACGAGTTCGCTCACCCATTGGGGCACCGGCGGATTGCGCTACATCAACGCCGACTACACCGTCACCGCGAGCCGGCTGCCCGACGGCGAATTCCTCGGCCTGGCCGCCCAGAGTCACTACGGCGCGGACGGCGTCGCCACCGGGGCGGCCACCCTGTTCGACCGGCAGGGCCCGATCGGCAGCAGCTCGGCGCTGGCCCTGGCCCAGCCGGCCGACGCGTTCAAGCCGACCTACGCGTAGGCGACCGTCACTCCATCAACTGGGCCGCGACCGTCGCCCCGAGCTCCCAGCATGCCTGCAGTTGCTCCTTGTCAGGCTTGCCCGAAACCACCACCGTCTCAGCGTGTTTCGACCACCCCAGCCCGGTCGTAATGGTGTCGACCGCGCGCTCGGCACCCTCGGTGCCCTCGTTGCCGTGCAGGTACAGCCCGAACGGCCTCCCGCGGGTGGAGTCGAGCAGCTGGTAGTAGGAGCAGTCGAACGCGTGCTTGAGGGCGCCCGAGATGTACCCGAGGTTCGCCGGGCTGCCCAGCAGGTAACCGTCGGCGCCCAGCATCTCGGCCGGCGAGACCGTCAGCGCCGGGCGGCGCAGCACCTCCACGCCCTCGATCTCGGGGTCGGTCGCGCCGGAGACGACCGCCTCAAACATCTCGTGCGTGTGCGGCGACGGCGTGTGGTGCACGATCAGCAGCGTCTTACTCATGGGTGACCTTGCTCATGGGTGACCTTGCAAATCGACGGCGGTCTTCATGGCTTCGCGGGCGCGGCGGCGATCCCCTGCGTAGTCGTAGGCGCGGGCCAGCCGGTACCAGCGCCGCCAGTCGTCGGGGTGGTCTTCCACCTCGGTGCGCACCGTGGCGAACAGCGCGTCGGCGGCGTCGCGCTGGATGCGGCCCGACGGCCGGCGCGGCAGCGCGCTGGTGTCCAGTTCCATTCCGTCGGCGGCGATCAGGCGCGCGAGCCGCTGGTGCGCGAACCCGGCGCGCAGGGTCGCGACCATCGCCCACAGCCCGATGACGGGCATGATCAGCACCGCCAGTCCGAGGCCGACGGCGGCGGCCCGGCCGGAGGCGATCATCGCCACGGCCACGCGGCCCAGCAGCGCGAAGTACACCAACAGCGCGACGCACATGAAGGCGACGAGCAATTGGGTGCGCAGCGCTTTGGTCATTGCAGGTTGAGCAGGGGCTCCAGGCCCACCGTGAGGCCGGGGTGTTCCTTGATGCGCCGCACCGCCAGCAGCACCCCGGGGACGAACGAGGTCCGGTCGATGCTGTCGTGGCGGATGCTCAGCGTCTCCCCCTCGGTGCCGAACAGGATCTCCTGATGTGCGACCAGACCGGCCAGGCGCACCGAGTGCACCGGGATGCCGTCGACGTCGGCTCCCCGTGCGCCCGGCAGGCTGGTGCTGGTGGCATCGGGGTTGGGCGGCAAGCCTTTTCGTGACTCGGCGATCAGTTTGGCGGTGCGGGTCGCGGTGCCGGACGGGGCGTCGGCCTTGTGCGGGTGGTGCAGCTCGATCACCTCGGCCGAGTCGAAGAAGGGCGCCGCCTGCTTGGCGAAGTGCATCGAGAGCACCGCCCCGATGGCGAAGTTGGGCGCGATCAGGACCGATGTTTTTGGGTTGTCGGCCAGCCAGGCCTGCACCTGCTGCAGCCGCTCGGCGGTGAAGCCCGTGGTGCCGACGACGGCGTGAATTCCGTTGCCGATGAGGAACTCCAGGTTGCCCATCACCACGTCGGGGTGGGTGAAGTCGATGACCGCCTCGGTGGTGCCGTCGGTCAGCAGGCTCAGCGGGTCACCGGCGTCCACCTCGGCGGACAGCGTCAAATCCTCGGCGGCCTGCACGGCGGCCACCATCGTTGATCCGACTTTTCCCTTGGCTCCCAGCACTCCCACTCGCATGGGCTTCACCCTAGACCGGGGCAAGTTGTCCACAGTCCGGGGTTTATCCACAGTTGTCGCCGTTGCCCATTTCCTGCGGCGGCACTGCGCCATAAAATTCGAACATGCATTCGATCGAGGTTCCGGAGGAGGTCGCCTCCGCCCTGGGCGCGCTCGACGCCGCCGACGCGGCGATCCGCGGGCTGAACTTCGATCTGTGGGACCCCGCCGTCCGGCTGCGCGTGCTTGAACGCTTGGAGGCCTCACGCCGGCGACAGATCGCGGTCAGCCACGACGTGATCGCGGGCCTGGCAAAAGAGGACCCCGCCGCCATCGGCGGCCCGGTGCACAAGGTGGTCGCCGACTGGCTGCGGATCAGCTGCGCCGAGGCGTCCCGTCGGGTGCGCGACGCCAACCAGCTGTCGGCGCGACTGACCCTCACCGGCCAGGAGTTGCCGCCCGAGCTGCCCGCGACCGCCGTGGCGTGGCGCGACGGCCTGCTCGACGGCCAGCACCTGCGGGTGATCCAAGGGTTTGTGCGCGACCTTCCGAAGTCCACACCCGTGGACAAGGTGGACACCGCCGAGCGATTCCTGGCCGAACAGGCGCAGAAGTTACGTCCCGATCAGTTGCAGCGGGCCGCAAACCGCTACGCGCTGTCGATCAACCCGGACGGAAAATTCTCCGACTCCGACCGCGCCGCCCAGCGCGGCTTCATCTGGTGCGGCCAGCGCGCCGACGGGATGAGCATCGGAAAAGTGATCGCCTCCCCGGAGCTGCGCGCCAACTTCGACGCGTGGCTGTCCCACTTCGCGGCGCCCGGGATGTGCAATCCGGACGATGAAACGCCTTGTGTCGAGGGCGAACCCGATGACGAGTGCGCACGCCGAGATACGCGCAGTCTGTCCCAACGCCAGCACGACGCGCTCAACGCGCTGGTGCGCGGCCAACTGGGCGATCCGAAACTCGGCCGGCACAACGGCCTGCCGGTGGCTGTGATCGCGTCGACCACGCTGAGGGAACTGACGGCGGGCACCGGGTGGGCGGTGACCGGTGGCGGAACGCTGCTACCGATGCGCGACGTGATCCGGATGGGCCGCCACGCCTATCACTATCTCGCCGTGTTCGACGAGCACTCAAGCCGCCCACTGTATCTCGGCCGGTCGCGGCGTATCGCCTCACCGGATCAGCGCGTCGTTCTTTACGCGCACGACCGCGGCTGCACCCATCCCGGCTGCGATGCGCCCGGCTATTGGTGCGAGGTGCATCATCTGAACGAATGGGCGGCCGGCGGCGCGACCGATGCCGACAACCTCACCTTCGCCTGCGCGCCGCACCACAAGCTGGTCGAAAAGGGCTGGCGGACAAGGAAGAATCCCAGCGGCGACACCGAGTGGATACCGCCGCCGCGGTTGGACCGCGGGATCCGCACCAACGACTATCACCACCCCGAACGCGGCATCGGCGACCGCGCCGGGCCCTGACCCGGCCTACTTCTTGAACCGCCCGGCGAAGCCGCGCAGCGGCAGGTCGGCGCTGGTGATGAGCCCCGGCGGCGCCGCGATCACCGACTTGATCGCGGCGAGGGCGGGCATGCCGGTGACGGTCATGCCGATCGAGGCGAAGCTGTCCGGGTTGGACAGGTCCACGCCGGGCTTGGGAAAGATCATGTGCTTGTTGTAAATGCACGGATCGCCCTTGATCTGGGTGATGTAGCAGCCCTTGATGTTCCAGCTGGGATCGGTGTGCGGGGTCATCTGCCATTCCAGGTGCGTCTCGACGCGCGGCACGCCGTCGACCATGCCCTGGTACTTGATGTAGTTGCCGCCCAGCGAGCCCTTGGGCAGCGTGTACCAGCCCAGGTCGACGTCCTTGGTGCACGCCCCCAGCTCGTAGCTGAACTTGACCTCGTCGAGCGTGAGGTCGAAGCAGTCGGCCATCATGTACACGCTGTCGGCGAAGACGCGGGTGTACTTCTCGAGCTTCGACGGGATCTCCGGATCGTCGACCGGCTGGCCGTATCCCACCTCGATCCAGGTGTCCTTGGAGTGGTGGCACGACACGTCGACCGACTCGATGGTGGTGATGTTCTCGATGTCGGCCACGTCGGCCGAGCACACCACGCCCAGGATCTGGTTGAGCCCCGGGTTCATCCCGGTGCCGTAGAAGGTCGCCCCGCCTTTCTCAGCGGCCTCCGCCAGCAGCTGGCTCACCGGTTTGCCCGACGGGTGCGGGTGGTTGGTGTCGCGATGCCAGCCGGTGATCCAGTCCGCGGTGGTGACGATGTCGATTCCCGCCTCGAGCACCTCGACGTAAAGATCCTCGTCGGGAAACACGCCGTGGAAGGTCAGCACGTCCGGCTTGGCGGCGATGATCTCCTCGATGGTCCCGGTGAATTTCACCCCGTTGGCACCCACGCCGGCGAACTCTCCGGTGTCCTTGCCGACCTTCTCGGTCGAATAGGCGTGCACGCCAATGAGTTCCAGGTCCGGCTGGGTCGCGATCCGCCTGATCATCTCCGAGCCGACGTTACCGCTTCCGACCTGAAAGACGCGGATCGGTGCATTCATGTCGATTCAGCCTTTCTGCGACGCTGCGTAGACTTCGGCGGCGCTGCCGCCGATACCATCGGGATAGAACTGCTTGGCCCACTGGCGAATTGCCGTGAAACCCTCGTACTCGTCGGTGGCCAGTGCGGGTGGATCCGAATACCGTTGGTGCTGCCAGATGTCGATGTCCTGGGTGAACTGGCGGATCACTTCGTGGGCGAATTCGGTCGCCTTGAGTTCGGCGCGGGCCGCGTCGGGGGCGGGCGTTCGTCCGATGTAGACCATGAACCGGACGTCGGAGGTGCGCTCGTCCACCGGGGTGATCGCCGAGATGGTGCGGTTGTCGATCATCCCCCAGCTCTTGGTCACCGCGATCCCCAAACCGCCGTTGATGGCCTGCACACCGCTGTTGACGTCCTCGATCTTCTGCCCGTCGTCGCCTTCGAAGGTGATGGTGAAGTCGACATAGGACACCGGCTCGGCGAAGTCGTGGCGGGTGAACACCGGCACAATCGGGGTGTTGTGCACGTATTTGAAGTGCGCGAAGTCCACCCCGTTTTCCAGCACGTACTGCGGATGCATTTCCAGGGTCTCGCGGTACAGCCGCTGCTGCGGGTAGTAGTCGTCGGCACTGCTGCCGTCGTCGAAGGCGGCGAACACATCCGGCGGGTCGAAGTACGGTTCGCGGCGCTGTACGTCGTGCCAGATGTAGACCGACGCGTTGCGTTCCACCACCGGGTAGGTGCGCATGCGCCGGCCGCGATTCGGTCGGTCCTGGTACGGGATGCAGACGTTGCGGCCCTCGGCGCTCCACTGCCAGCCGTGGAACGGGCACTGCAGCACCTCGCCGACCACCTTGCCGCCGTACCCCAGGTGCGCCCCGAGGTGCTCGCAGTAGGCGTTCATCACCGTGAGCTGACCCGATTCCGCGCGCCAGGCGACCATCTCGGAGTCGAAGTACTTCATCTTGTGCACGTCGCCGACGCCGATCTCGTCGGACCAGGCGACCTGGAACCAACCGGTCGGCTTCATCGACAACGGCGGCTTAGCCATCGAGCCCTGCCATATCAGCTGTCCTCCCTCGGGTACGAATATAAGCCGCGACGACAAGAAATCAAAGTACCCTCTATGAAACTCCTCCTCGCGCCCGGTCCGAGTGGATAAGATCACCCAATGACGAGTCAGAGCAGCGGAGCTGGGATCGCGGGCCGGCGCCCGAACCGGCGTGGACACGCGACTCGCGAAAGCATGCTCGAGGCCGCGCTGCGCTCCCTGGCCTCCGGCGAACCGGGCTCGGTGTCGGCCAACCGCATCGCCAAGGACATCGGCGCGACCTGGGGCGCGGTGCAGTACCAGTTCGGCGACACCGACGGGTTCTGGGCCGCGGTGCTGCACCGCACCGCCGAGCGCCGCGCCGCGACGTTCTCGACGCTGTCGACACCCATCTCGCCGGACGCCCCGCTGCGCGAACGCGTCGGCGCCATCATCGAAACCCTCTACAGCGGCCTGGCATCGGCGGATTCGCGCGCGATCGAAAACCTGCGGGCCGCGCTACCGCGCGATCCCGACGAGCTCGAACGGCACTACCCGCGCACGGCCGCCGAGCTGTTCTCCTGGGGCAAGAGCTGGCTGGAGACCTGCCAGCACGCGTTCGCCGGTTTGGCCGTCGACCCGGACCGGGTCCGCGAGGTGGCCGCCCTGATTCCCGGCGCGATGCGCGGCCTGGTGTCCGAACGTCAACTGGGCTCCTACGCCGACCTCGACATGGCACGCAGGGGCCTGACCAACGCGCTGGCCTCCTACCTGGAGCAGTCGCGGATGTAGGCCGCCGGGTCAGGCGTCGACGACGATTCGCTCGCCGTCCGCCCGCGACACGCACACCAGCATGCCGTCGTCACCCGCCGCGGCCTGGCCGCGGTGATCCACCTGCCCGGCAAGCACTTTGACCCGGCAGGTGCCGCAGAACCCCTGTCGGCACGAGTAGGGAGTGGTCGGGTCGCGGTCGAGCATGACATCCAGCGCCGTGCGGTTGGCCGGCACCGCGAGCACCTGCCCCGATCGCGCGAGCTCGAGTTCAAACGGAACCCCGTCGACGATCGGCGCCGGGCTGAACCGCTCGTAATGCAGTGGCGCGCCGGCATGTTGGTCGCGGGCGACCCGGACGGCCTCGAGCATGGCGCTGGGCCCGCACACGTAGACGGCGGTGGCCGGCCCGGCGCCGGCCAGCAACTCCGCCACGGCCGGGAAGCGGCCGTGCTCGTCGTCGGCCCACACCGTCACCCGGTCCGGGGCTACCGATACCACCTCGTCGAGCAGCGGCATGTATTCGCGGCTGCGTCCGGTATAGATTGCGCGCCAATCGATCCCGCGCTGCGCGGCGGCGCGGATCATCGGCAGGATGGGGGTCACCCCGATGCCGCCGATGACGAACAACACGTCGCGCTCGGCCGTACCGAGGTAGAACGCATTGCGCGGGCCCTCGAACTCACACGTGTCGCCCACGCCGAAAGCCTCGTGCATCTCGATGGATCCGCCGCCCCCGTCGGCGATCCGGCGCACCGCGATGCGGTACTCGGTGCGCCGGCCGGGCGGACCGCACAACGAGTACTGCCGCCGCCGGCCCGAGGGTAACAGGACGTCGATGTGCCCGCCGGGCGTCCAGGAGGGAAGCAGCCCGCCGTCGGGGTCGGCCAACATCAGGGCGACCACGTCGGGCGCGACGAGCTCGCGCTCGGTCACGACCGCGGTCAGCTTGCGCCGCACCGGTTTCACCCGCGAGGGCTCCCAGCGCGACACCGTGGCGAATCCCTCGAACACCGCCCGGACGCCCCACAGCAATGACCCGAAGCGGTCGTGGGTACGCCGGCCGTACAGGTCGGCGGGCCTGCTGGCCCAGATGCTTTCCGGCACCGGTCCCCCTACGCCTGCCGAATGTCCAAGCGCGCGAACAGTCGAACCGCCCCCGGGCTGATGCGTCGCATCGCGTAGCCGATCCTGGATTCGGGCGCGATCGGCAGCACGGCCGGTCCGGTCTTGACGGCCTTCACGATCGCTTTGGCGGTGGCCTCGGGGGTGAAGTTGCGGCGACGGTAGGCGGCATCTGCATTGCCCCGCGCCCGCTCCTGCTGGTCCGCGCTCATCCCGGCGTAGATCGTGCTCTTGGCGATGTTGGTGTTGACGAAGCCGGGGCACACCGCGGTGACGCTGATGCCCTCGTCGGCGAAGTCGGCGCGCAGTGATTCGCTGAGCGCCAGCACGGCCGCCTTGGTGGTGCTGTAGGCGACCATCGATTTCGACGGCAGGTAGGCCGCCGCCGAGGCCACGTTGATGATCGTTCCGCCCTCGCCGCGCTCGACCATCTGCGCACCGAACGTCCGGCTGCCGGAGATCACGCCACCGACGTTGACCCCCATGATGTCTTCCCAATTCGCCGAGCTGGTCTCCAGAAACCGGCCCGCCATCCCGATGCCGGCGTTGTTCACCAGGATGTCGACCACCCCGTGCTCGTTAAGCACCTGAGCCGCAAGGTCATTCATCGCGGCCTCGTCGCTGACGTCGACCTGGTAGACCGCGGCCTCGGCGCACGCGGCGCGGACCGCGTCGGCGGTCTCATCGGCGGCGGCCCGATCGCGGTCGGCCAGCACGACCTTGCGGGCGCCGCGCCGGGCCAGTTCCACCGCGGTCGCCCGGCCGATCCCGGCGCCGGCGCCGGTGACCAGGGCGAGCTTGCCGCGCACCTCCCGCCGTTCGCCGCGCACTTCGGCCGCCCCGGTCGCGGACGGGCCGGCGACGGTCCGATCGACCCACTCGGCGGTAAGCCGGGCGACGACGTCGGGACGCGACGTCACCACCCAGTGCCCGCCCTCGATCGCAAGCACCCTGGCGCCGTTGGGAATTGCGCCGGCGAAGCGCTGCAGCGCGGGCGTCACGAAGACGTCCCGTCGCGGAACGAGGGTCTGCACGGCGACGGTGGTCGTCGGGAGCTGCGGCCCCGGGGCCAGCATGGGCGCGGGCATGTTCTGCCGGTACAAGTTGAGCCCGTTGACGTAGTCGCCGACCGACCGGTGCGTTTCGTGGCGCTGGCTGCGGGTGCTCGAGCGGCCGATGCGCTCAAAGGCCTCCACGACTCTCACACCGACGCGCGAACGAAACGACAGCTCCGGCACCCCCGGGCACAAGAAGAAACCGATGTAGCCCGACGAGACCAGCTGCCTGGCGACCTGGGCCACGGCCCGCGGCGTGCGCGCGGATCGGAGAAACGCCCCCGCGTACTGCAGGTGCGGGCCCGAGATCGAGGTGAACGACGCCACCTTGGGCATCACCGAGGCGTCGGTGACCGCCGCCCACGCCTGGATCGAGCCCCAGTCGTGGCCCAGCAGGTGCGCCCGCTCGACGCCCAGACTGTCGATCACCGTATCGATGTCGGAGACCAGCTGTGCAAACGAGTACCCGGAACGCTCTGCGGGAGAAGACGATTCACCCGCACCGCGCACGTCGTAGGCGACGAAATTATAGGGTCGGCCGGCCAGCTCCCCGGCCACACCGTCCCAGACATGGTGGTTGTCCGGGAAGCCGTGAATCGCCAGGAGGGTCGGGCGCGCCGGGTCGATGTCGGTGTAGCGGTGCACGGCCAGCGTGACGCCGTCGCTGGCGGTGAGGCTCGTAGTGGTGACCATGGTTAGTGCGAGGCCCGCGCTGCGGGTGAGACGGCCAGGTAGTCCACGGCCAGCCCGAGGCCGCCGAGCTGCGACGGGTGAAAGCCCGGCCGGTAGTAGTTCCCGATCGCCCGTACGAAGCGCAGCGGCCCGGGCACCAGACCGCGGCGCGCCGCGGCGAAGTAGTCCCGCCAGCGCGGCTTGCTGCGCGGCGGCAGACAGGGATCCAGCGAGTACATGAACCGCACGCCGCGAATCCACAACAGCAGCATGGCCGGCGACACGACCAGCTGCGCACGGACCTGCCGCCAGTAGCCGGCTTGCAGGTGCTTCATGGTGTCGAAGGCCACCGCCTTGTGTTCGACTTCCTCGGCGCCGTGCCAGCGCAGCATGTCCAGCATCACCGGATCGGTGCCGATCGCGTCGTGCGCCGGCGAATTCAGAATCCACTCGCCCAAGATGGCGGTGTAGTGCTCGATGGCGGAGACCACAGACACCTGCTCGAGCAGCCAGCTCTGCTGGCGGCGCTCGCTCCACTGGGGCCGGGGCCCGAGCAGCTTGTCGAACAGCCACTTGATCTGGCCGGTGTAGGGGGTCAGATCGATGTCCCGCGCGGCGAAGTGGGCGAGCACGCCGGCGTGCGCCTGGGAATGCACCGCCTCCTGCCCGATGAACCCCTGGACGTCCAGCCGCAGCTGATCGTCTTTGATCAGCGGCAGGGTCTTCTTGAACACGTCGACGAAGAACTCCTCGCCGGCGGGCAGCAGCAGGTGCAGCACGTTGAGGACGTGGGTGGAAAACGGCTCGCCGGGCACGTAGTGGAACGGCAACGCCGCCCAGTCGAAGTGCACGTCGCGCGCCTCGAGGACCAGTCGTTCGTGGTCGAGCGACGCGTCGTGCGGACCCGCTGCCTGGTCGTCGACGGTCAGCATTATTGCCCCCTACCTCGGCGTTTCGGACGCCGCGCGCTGCCAGTATAGTGGCGCAACCCAAGTATGCGAAACCGGCGGTACCGGGTTTTGTGTGAGCGCGCGCTCAGGGCGTGGGCGCGCGCTGGCGCAAGTCGTAGGATCCCGGATCGGTGTTGGCCAGCATGGCGCGATGTGCGGCCGGTGTGAACGGCCAAACCTCGGGCACACCGTCTTTGTCGAGATACCAGCTGTCACAACCGGTGGTCCACACCGTGTTCGGCATCGCGGCCCGCAGCCCCGCGTTGTAGCTGTCGGTGGCCGTAGGCGTCGGCTCGACGGTGTCGAATTCACCTCGGCGCCAGCGCTGGATCCACCGCAGGATGTGATCGGCCTGCGATTCGGCGACGGTCGTCAGCGCCAGGTTTCCCACCGGGCTGTGCGGCCCCAGCATCATGAAGAAGTTGGGGAAGCCCGGCATCGCGACGGTCTGGTATGCCCGCGGCCCATCGCGCCACACGTCGTCGGCGGCGACGCCGTCCCGGCCGATCAGCCGCATCGGCCGGAAGAACGCGTGGGTGTCGAATCCGGTGGCGAGCACGATGACGTCCACGTCGTGCAGGACACCGTCGTCGGTCACGATGCCGCGCCGCTCCACGTGGTCGATGCCGGCGGTGACCAGGTCGACGTCGTCGCGCTGCATCGCGCGGTAGAAGCCACCCGACATGACCAGCCGCTTGCACATCGGCGTGTAGTCGGGCGTCAGCGCCCGGCGCAGCGCGGGGTCGCGGACCTCGCGGAGACTGGCGCGGCACAAAGCTCCCATCATCTTTCGGCGCACGCCGGGCTTGGTCAGGCCCACCGCGAAGAGGTCGAAGACGACGCTGTAGCCCCGATACGCCATCCGATCGAGCCAGGGAAATCTGTTGCGGGTGATGCCGGTGAACCGGGTGTAGCGGGGATTGGGCAGCTTGAGCACCCATTGCGCCGTGCGCTGGAACAGCATGACCCTGCCCGCCACGCCGGCCAGCCCGCAGACGAGCTGTACGCCCGTCGATCCGTTGCCGACGATCGCGATCCGGCGGCCGCGCAGCTCGACGGAATGGTCAAAGCGGGCCGAGTGAAAGACGTGTCCGCCGAAGTCGTCCAGGCCGGCGATCGACGGCATCCGGGGATGGTGCAACACGCCGGTGGCCGTGATCAGGAAGTCCGCCGCGTGCTCGGCCCCGGCGGCGGTGCGCAGCGACCAGCGGCCGTTCTCGAAACGGGCGTCGGTGATTTCGGTGCCGAACCGGATGCGGTCCCGCAGGGCGAATCGGTCCGCGATTTCCCGGAAGTAGTCCTGGATTTCGCCGCCGGGCGAGAACAGGCGCGTCCAGTGCGGGTTGGTGGCGAACGTGTATTGATAAACCCGTGACGGTATGTCGCACGTCAGGCCCGGATAGGTGTTGTCCCGCCAGGTGCCGCCCACCTCGTCGGCCTTCTCGAAGATGGTCACATCGGTAATACCGCTGCGCAGCAACGCGATTGCGACGCACAGCCCGGACATGCCGGCCCCGACGACGGCTACGGCGGGATCGCGTGGCGTCATGGCAGAACTCCCGCGGCCCTTGTGCTACTCGGTTTCGGCGCGCTGTTTGAGGCGCTGCAGGGTGAGGTGGATGTGCTCGGTGTTGGCGGCCATCCGATCGCTGACCCCGGTGGCCTTGCCGGCGAGCTTGCGGAACCACCCGGGCCTGCGGTCCCAGGTGCTTTCGGTGACCTCGCATCCGCGGTCGGCCGCGACGATGTCGTACTGCCAGCGGGCAATCGGCAGGATGGTGTGGGTGACGTCGAAGGCGAAGCGGCGGCCCGGTTCCGCGTCGGTGACCGTGCATTTGGTGCTCCAGCGCCGGCCGCCGTTTTCGTTGTGGCCGGTGAACACCGCGCCGGGGCTGACCGCGTCACCCTTGCGCCACTCCATCGCCACCGCCTCCTCGGCCAGCGACGCCAGCGTGGGCAGGTCGGTGATGAGCCGGTACACCACGTCGGGGCGGGCATCGATCTGCACGGTAGCCGAAACGCACGGGTCGGTCATCCGCCGATCATAGCCAGCACGCGGCGCGATTCACATCGATTGCGGCCCCTGCAAAGTTTCTTCACACTTGAAGGTGAATGGGCAAACGAGGGGCGATCATGCGAGTCGGCGTACCGACCGAGACCAAGACCAACGAGTTTCGCGTGGCCATCACCCCCGCCGGCGTCGCCGAGTTGGTCCGCCGCGGACACGACGTGCTCGTCCAGTCCGGTGCCGGCGAGGGCTCGTCGATCACCGACCCCGAGTTCAAGGCGGCGGGCGCCCAACTCGCCGATACGGCGGAACAGGTTTGGGCCGACGCCGACCTGCTGCTCAAGGTCAAAGAACCGGTGCCGGCCGAGTATGAGCTGTTGCGGCGCAACCAGATTCTGTTCACCTACCTACATCTGGCCGCGTCGCGTGCGTGCACCGACGCGCTGTTGGTGTCCGGGACGACGTCGATCGCCTACGAGACGGTCCAAACCGCCGACGGCACACTGCCGTTGCTGGCACCGATGAGCGAGGTGGCCGGCAGGCTGTCCGCTCAGGTGGGGGCGTATCACCTGATGCGCACCCACGGCGGGCGCGGCGTGCTGATGGGCGGCGTACCGGGCGTCAAACCGGCCGACGTCGTGGTGATCGGGGCGGGCACGGCCGGCTACAACGCCGCTCGCGTCGCCGGCGGGATGGGGGCGATGGTCTCAGTTCTCGACGTCAACATCAACAAGCTTCGGCTGCTCGACGCCGAGTTCAGCGGGCAGGTCCGCACCCGGTACTCGTCGGCCTACGACTTGGAGGGCACCGTCAAGCGCGCCGACCTGGTCATCGGCGCCGTGCTGCGCCCCGGCGGGAAGGCCCCCAGTCTGGTCTCTAATTCCCTTGTCGCGCAGATGAAGCCGGGTGCGGTGCTGGTGGACATCTCGATCGACCAGGGGGGCTGCTTCGAGGACTCGCGGCCGACCACGCACGACGACCCGACCTTCGCCGTGCACGACACGGTGTTCTACTGCGTGGCCAACATGCCCAGCGCGGTGCCCAAGACGTCGACGGTGGCGCTGACGAACGCGACCATGCCTTATGTGCTCGCGCTCGCCGACCGCGGCTGGCGGGCAGCGTGCGGCTCGGATCCCGCTCTGGGCAAAGGGCTTTCGACGCACGATGGCGCGCTGCTGTCCGAACAGGTGGCCGCCGATCTCGGCCTGCCGTTCACCGACCCCGCCGGCGTGCTCGGCTAAGGGGTGGCGGCGAGGCCCGCGATGATGTCGGCCGCGGGCCCGGCGCTGGCGTGCTTGAACGCCGCCCCCGCCCACAGCGGTATCCCGTTCGGGTCCTCGATCGCGGCGGCGGCCTCCCGGATGGGCGAGGTCATCTGGTTGACCTCGGGATAGCCCAGCGGCGCCACGTGGTCGAGCATGCGGGTGAAGTCGTTTTCCAGCCCACGCGCATACCGGCCCGAAAATGCCCGCGTCACAACGGTGGTCGCGAACAGTGGATTCTTCAAGGCGGTGCGGTGCGCGGGGTTGGTGCCGGCCTCGTCGGCGAGCAGCAGCGCGGTGCCGACCTGCGCGGCCACCGCTCCCCTGCGCAAGGCGGCCCCGATTTCGTCGGGGGTGCCCAGCCCGCCCGCGGCGATGATCGGGACGTCATGGGCGTTGCGGATGCGGTCGATGAGCTGGTGCAGCGACTCGTTGGCGGGTTCCATGTCGGGCGCGAACGTGCCTCGATGCCCGCCCGCGGCGGGACCCTGGACCACCAGGCTGTCCGCCCCGGCCGCGACGGCCACCCCCGCCTCATACGCCGACGTCACCGTGACCATCACCAGCAGGCCCAGCGCGCCGAGCCGCCGAATCACGTCGGGCGGCGGGACACCGAACGTGAACGACACCAACTCGGGCCGGACGTCGGCCACCACCTCAAGCTTCTGCTCCCACCCGTCGTCGTCGCCGTAATGCGGGTGACCGACCTCCACTTGGTAGTGCTCGGCGATCTCCTCGAGTTCGGCCGCGTAGTAGTCCAGGGCCACCCAGTCGGCCACACTGGGCTGGGGCACAAACAGATTCACCCCCAGCGGGCCGGTGGTGGCCTTGCGCGCCGCGGCGATGTCGTCGGCGAACTGCTCGGCGCTGAGGTACCCGCCGGGGACGAAGCCGAGCCCGCCGGCGTTGGATACCGCTGCGGCCAACGCTGGCGTCCCGGGCCCGCCGGCCATCGGGGCGCCCACGATGGGCACCACGATGTCCCAAAAGCCCAGTACCATCGAAGTTAACTTACCATCGCCCGAAGTTGTTGGGGCAGTGATCGTTTGGTCGCATAGGGACCGAGAACCGCGGCGCCGTAGCGCTGCCCGAGCAGCCGGCGGGCGACCGCGTTGACCTCCTCGACGGTGACCTGGTCGATCTGCCGCAGAGTGTGCTCGATGCTGCGGTGCTTGCCGTAGTTGAGCTCGCTGCGGCCCAGGCGACTCATCCGCGAGCCCGAATCTTCCAGGCCGAGGACCAGACCGCCACGCAGCGATCCCTTGGCGATCCGGCATTCCGACTCGGTGATGCCGTCGCGGGCCACGGACTCGAGGACCTTGTCGGTCACACCCATGACCTCGGCGAAACGTTCGGGCTGGCAGGCGGCGTACACGGACAGCGCGCCGCTGTCGGCGAAGATGTCCACCGTGGAGTACACCGAGTAGGCCAGCCCACGCAGCTCGCGCACCTCCTGGAACAGCCGAGAGCTCAGGCCGCCGCCCAGCGCGGTGTTCAGCACCGACAGCGCCCAGCGGTGCTGCCAGCCGCGGCCGGGCGTGCGCACACCCAGCGACACGTGCGTCTGCTCGGCGTCCCGGTTGCCCAGCGTCAACGCGGGATGCCCGCCGACGCGCCCGGCCCCCTTGCGCGGCGCGGTGGGCTCGCGTCCGCGGACCAGGTGCGGGCCGAAGTGCTCGCGCACCAGCGCGACCACCTCGTCATGGTCGACGTTGCCGGCCACCGCCACCACCATGCGTTCGGGCGTGTAGCGCCGGATGTGAAACGAGTGCAGCTGGCTTCGCGTCATCGACGTCACCGACTGCGCGGTGCCGATGACCGGCCGGCCCACCGGGTGGTCTCCGAACAACGCGCCCAGGAACATGTCGCCCAATGCGTCCTCGGGGTCGTCGTCGCGCATCGCGATCTCTTCGAGGACGACGTCGCGCTCCAGTTCAACGTCCTCGGCGGCGCAGCGGCCGTTGAGCACCACATCGGCGACCAGGTCGACCGCCAGCGCCAGGTCGGTGTCGAGCACGTGCGCGTAGTAACAGGTGTGCTCCTTGGCGGTGAACGCGTTCAGCTCCCCCCCGACGGCGTCCATCGCCTGGGCGATGTCCACCGCGGTACGGCTGGGGGTCGACTTGAACAGCAGGTGCTCGAGGAAGTGAGCCGCCCCGGCCACGGTGGCACCCTCGTCGCGCGAGCCGACACCGACCCATACCCCGACCGAGGCGGAACGCACCGCGGGCAGGTATTCGGTGACCACCCGCAAGCCGCCGGGCAGCGTGGTGCGGCGCAGTGCGGCTTGCGGTTCGGGGTCCGCCGCGGCGGTGTGGTTGCCCTGCCGCAGCGCGGGGTCAGCTGCTCGCTTTCGGGAATCAGCTCGCGGCATCGGCAGGGGCGGCCGCCGGGGCGTCGGCGGGAGCCGAGTTGTCGTCCTCCACCAGTACCAGCGAGATCTTGCCGCGCTTGTCGATGTCGGCGATCTCGACGCGCAGTTTGTCGCCGACGTTCACCACGTCCTCGACCTTCGCGATGCGCTTGCCCTTGCCGAGCTTGGAGATGTGCACCAGGCCGTCGCGGCCCGGCAGCAGCGACACGAACGCACCGAAATCCGTTGTCTTGACAACGGTTCCGAGGAAGCGTTCGCCGACCGTCGGCAGCTGCGGGTTCGCGATGGCGTTGATCCGGTCGATCGCGGCCTGTGCCGAGGGCCCGTCGGTGGCGCCGACGAACACGGTGCCGTCGTCCTCGATGGAGATCTGCGCGCCGGTCTCCTCGGTGATGCCGTTGATGACCTTGCCCTTGGGGCCGATGACCTCACCGATCTTGTCCACCGGAACCTTGATGGTGGTGACCCGCGGGGCGTACGGGCTCATCTCGTCGGGCGCGTCGATCGCCTCGGCCATGACCTCGAGGATCGTCAGGCGCGCATCCTTGGCCTGGCCCAAAGCACCCGCCAGCACCTGCGACGGGATGCCGTCGAGCTTGGTGTCCAGCTGCAGCGCGGTGACGAAGTCCTTGGTGCCGGCGCACTTGAAGTCCATGTCGCCGAACGCGTCCTCGGCGCCCAGGATGTCGGTCAGGGTGACGAAGCGGCGCTCGGTTTTACCGTCGATCTCCACGTCGTCGGAGACCAGGCCCATCGCGATGCCGGCCACCGGAGCCTTCAGCGGCACACCGGCATTCAGCAGCGACAGGGTGGACGCGCAGACCGACCCCATCGACGTGGAGCCGTTGGAGCCCAGCGCCTCGGAGACCTGGCGGATGGCGTAGGGGAAGTCCTCGACGCCGGGCAGCACCGGGATCAGGGCGCGCTCGGCGAGCGCACCGTGCCCGATCTCGCGCCGCTTGGGCGAGCCCACGCGGCCGGTCTCGCCGGTGGAGTACGGCGGGAAGTTGTAGTGGTGCATGTAGCGTTTCGAGGTTTCCGGTCCCAGCGAGTCGATCTGCTGGGCCATCTTGACCATGTCGAGCGTGGTCACACCCAGGATCTGGGTCTCACCGCGCTGGAACAGTGCGCTGCCGTGCGCCCGCGGCACCACGGCGACCTCGGCCGAGAGCGCGCGGATGTCGGTGATGCCGCGGCCGTCGATGCGGAAGTGGTCGGTCAGGATGCGCTGGCGCACCAGCTTCTTGGTCAGTGACCGGTATGCGGCGCTGACCTCCTTCTCGCGGCCCTCGTAGGTGTCGGCCAACCGCTCCAGCACCTCGGCCTTGAGCTCATCGGTGCGCGCGTCGCGCTCGGCCTTGCCGCCGATCGTCAGCGCCTTGGCCAGCTCGTCGGTGGCCACCGAGGCGACCGAGTAGTAGACGTCTTCCTGGTAATCCGGGAACGTCGGGTACTCGCCGACGGGCTTGGCGGCGGCCCCGGCCAGCTCCTCCTGCGCGGTGCACAGCGCCGCGATGAACGGCTTGGCGGCCTCAAGTCCTTCGGCCACAACGGTTTCCGTCGGCGCCTGGGCGCCGCCCTCGACGAGCTCGATGACCTTGTCGGTGGCCTCGGCCTCGACCATCATGATCGCGACATCGGGACCACTGGAGCCGTCGACCTTGCGGCCGGCCACCACCATGTCGAACACGGCCCGCTCGAGCTGCTCGACGGTCGGGAACGCGACCCAGGTGCCGTCGATGAGCGCGACCCGCACACCGCCGATCGGACCCGAGAACGGCAGGCCGCTCAGCTGGGTGGACGCCGAGGCGGCGTTGATCGCCAGCACGTCGTAGAGGTCGTTGGGATCCAGGCTCATGACCGTGACCACGACCTGGATCTCGTTGCGCAGCCCGGAGACGAACGACGGGCGCAGCGGGCGGTCGATGAGCCGGCAGGTCAGGATCGCGTCGGTGGAGGGACGCCCCTCGCGACGGAAGAAGGAGCCGGGGATGCGGCCGGCGGCGTACATCCGCTCCTCGACGTCGACGGTCAGCGGGAAGAAGTCGAAGTGCTCCTTGGGGCTCTTGCTGGCGGTGGTCGCCGACAACAGCATGTTTTCGTCATCCAGGTACGCGACCACGGCCCCGGCGGCCTGTTGGGCCAACCGGCCGGTCTCGAAACGGATGGTGCGGGTGCCGAAGCTCCCGTTGTCGATGGTGGCGGTCGCCTCGAACACGCCCTCTTCAATTTCAGCGACAGACATAGACGTCCGTACGGCCTCTCTTATTCGGCTGTTTCGCGTCGTCACGCGCAACCTGGAGAGGGTCCGCAGGGCCCGTCCGGGCCTGCGAGTCACCCTGGGAGCTATCCCGAAGAGCCAGTCTGAATACGGCTACGGCCATCGATCGAAGCGGCCGAGAAGCCCCAGATCCGGAGAGCCCGGCAGCCACTACCGAAGACCGCCCGATGCAGACTGGGCTGCTCCCTCGAAGGTGCGTAGTGACACGCTGGAACGGCACACGCGGATCTGCGTGACCGCACCGTTTGTTCGGGCCGAACCGGCCCAGAACGTCCTCACTCTACACGGGCGACCGCAGGTCGCCAGTATCGCTCGGGATGACGGGGGGCTGACGCCCCGGCGTCAGCGGCGCAGGCCGAGGCGCTCGACCAGCGAGCGGTAGCGCGCCACGTCGATCTGGGCGACGTATTTGAGCAGCCGACGCCGGCGTCCGACCAGCAGCAGCAGCCCGCGCCGCGAGTGGTGGTCGTGCTTGTGCACCTTGAGGTGCTCGGTCAGGTCGGCGATCCGCTTGGTCAGCAGCGCGACCTGGGCCTCCGGGGAGCCGGTGTCGGTGTCATGCAGGCCGTAGGTGCCCAGGATTTCTTTTTTCTGCTCGGCTGTCAGCGCCACGAAACTATCTCCATCAATCGGTCCGCGAAAAATAAATGTTGAAGGCGCGGCCACCGCGAACCGCAGCACGCGCCGATGTCGTCCGGCAGTTTAGCAGCGGTGCGACCGCGGGGCGCAAACGCCGAGGCTTCCGCTCGCCGCGGTCACTCGCCGCGCGTTACCCCGCGGACAGCAGGGCCCGGGCCCGGTCGGTGTCCTTGCCCATCGCCACGACGAGTTCCTCGATGGAGTCGAACTTGTGCTGCCCGCGGATGCGGCCGACGAAATCCAGGGCCACGTGCTGGCCGTACAGGTCGGCGTCGGTGTCCAGGACGAACGCCTCGACGGTGCGGGTCCGTCCCGAGAAGGTCGGGTTCGTGCCGACGGAGACCGCCGCCTGATAGCGCTCGCCGGGGATGACGGTGCCGGTCACCGGGCCGTGGCCGAGGACGGTGAACCACGCGGCGTACACGCCGTCGGCCGGGATGGCCGAGTACATCGGCGGCGCCACGTTCGCGGTCGGGAAACCCAGTTCGGCGCCGCGCCCGTGACCCCGCACCACCACGCCCTCGACCCGGTGCGGGCGGCCCAGCGCTTCGGTCGCCGCGACCACGTCGCCGGCGTCCACGCAGGACCGGATATAGGTCGACGAGAAGGTCACGGTCTCGTTGCTGTGGTGCTCGGAGAGCAGTGACATCGACTCCACGGCGAACCCGAATCGATCGCCGGCGCGCCGCAGGGTCTCGACGTTGCCGGTCGCCTTCTTGCCGAAGGTGAAGTTCTCCCCCACGACGACCTCGACGACATGCAGGTTCTCCACCAGCAGCTCGTGCACGTAGCGATCCGGCGTGAGTTTCATGAAATCGGTGGTGAAGGGCATCACCAGGAAGACGTCGATGCCCAGCTCCTCGACCAGCTCGGCACGCCGCGTCAGCGTCGTCAACTGCGCCGGATGGCTGCCGGGATAGACCACTTCCATGGGGTGCGGGTCAAACGTCATCAACACCGTCGGCACGCTGCGCGCCCGCCCCGCCTTGACCGCGTGCGCGATCAGCTCCGCGTGGCCGCGATGCACACCATCGAACACACCGATGGTGAGCACACACCTGCCCCAGTCCGTGGGAATCTCGTCTTGGCCGCGCCACCGCTGCACGACCGCAAGCCTACGGCGCCGGGTGCCCGGCCGGGAGATCGGAGAGGGCGCGACACCCGCCGGGGTGGCGGGGAACACGCCGGATCCGGAGTGGGTTGCCTAAACTTTGTCGTTGTGAGGGCTGACGAAGAGCGTGGCGGTCTCACTGCGGTCGGCCAGGACTACCTCAAGGCGATCTGGAACGCGCAGGAGTGGTCCCCGGATAAGGTCAGCACGAAGATGCTGGCCGAGAAGATCGGGGTGTCGGCCAGCACGGCGTCGGAGTCGATCCGCAAACTGGCCGAGCAGGGCCTCGTCGACCACGAGAAGTACGGCGCGGTGACGTTGACCGAGGCCGGTCGGCGGGCGGCGCTCGAGATGGTGCGCCGGCACCGGCTGCTGGAGACCTTCCTGGTCAACGAGCTCGGTTACGCCTGGGACGAGGTGCACGACGAGGCCGAGGTGCTCGAGCACGCGGTGTCGGATCGCCTGGTGGCCCGCATCGACGCCAAGCTGGGATTCCCGCAGCGCGACCCGCACGGGGACCCGATCCCGGCCTCCGACGGGCAGGTGCCCACCCCGCCCGCGCGCCAGCTGTGGGCGTGTGGCGACGGGGACGCCGGGACGGTGGCCCGCATCTCTGACGCCGACCCCGAGATGTTGCGCTACTTCACCGACGTCGGCATCAATCTCGACTCCCGGCTGCGGGTCCTGACCCGCCGCGAATTCGCCGGCATGATCTCGGTGGCGATCGAATCCGGCGACGGCGCCGAGACGACCGTCGACCTGGGCAGCCCTGCCGCGCGGGCGATCTGGGTGACGGCCTAGCGCCGTCCGCGAGCGTAACGTGGCTGCGATTCTCGGCGCCGATTTTCGCAGTGCGGTTACGCTCGCGACGCTCAGTCGGCCAGTAATCCCTTGGCGATGTGGGTGACCTGCAGCTCGTTGCTGCCGGCGTAGATCATCAGTGACTTGGCGTCGCGCGCCAGCTGCTCCACCCGGTACTCGGCCATGTATCCGTTGCCGCCGAACAGTTGCACGGCCTCCATCGCCACCTCGGTGGCCGCCTCCGACGAGTACAGCTTGATCGCCGACGCCTCGGCCAGCGTCAGCGGTTTTCCGGACTGTTGGCGCTCGATGGTGTGAAAGACCATGTTCTGCACGTTCATTCGCGCGATCTCCATCTTGGCCAGCTTCAGCTGGATCAGCTGGAACTGCCCGATGTTCTTGCCCCACAGCGTGCGGCTCTTCGCGTAGTCGACGCACAGCCGATGGCATTCGTCGATGATGCCCAGCGCCATCATCGCGATGCCGATCCGCTCGGCGGCGAAGTTGGCGCGGGCGCTGTCGCGGCCGTCGCCGTCGGTGTGCTGCTCGCTCTCGCCGAGCAGCCGGTCCGGGCTCAGCCGCACGTTGTCGAAGAACAGCTCACCGGTCGGCGAGGACATCATGCCCATCTTCTTGAACGGCTTGCCCTGCGTCAGGCCCGGCATGCCGGCATCGAGCACGAACACCAGCACCGGGCGGTTGCGCTTGTCTTCGGTCGAGCCGTCGTCGAGTTTGGCGTATACGACCAGGACGTCGGCGCAGGGCCCATTGGTGATGAACGTCTTCTGCCCGTTGAGGAGGTAATCCTCGCCGTCGCGCTTGACGTAGGTCTTCATGCCACCGAACGCATCCGAGCCCGAGTCGGGCTCGGTGATCGCCCACGCCGCAATCTTTTCCAGCGTCATCAGCTCGGGCAGCCAGCGCTCCTTCTGGGCCAGGGTGCCGCGGCTGGCGATGGTCGCCGCCCCCAGACCGAGGCTCACCGATGCGGTGCTCAGTAACCCGATGCTGACCCGGGCGATCTCGGACACCAGCACCGCGACCATCGATTGCTGCCCGCCGAAACCGCCGGAATCTCCTGCGCTGTCCGGCTTTTCGGGCTCGGCTTGACCATCTTGTTTGGCCCGTTCCCGGTCGAGCATCTTCTTGACCGACTCGGCTGCCATCGCGTCGAGGCCGAACTGGCTGAACAGCTTGCGCGCGATCGGATACGGCGACATTGCGCCGGTCTCCAATTCGTCGAGGTGCGGCCGGATCTCTTTGTCGACGAACTGCCGGACGGCGTCGCGGACCATCAGGTCGGTGTCGGACCACTCGATCATGGCGCCCTTAGCGTTCGGCGCGCTGGTAGGCGGTGACGACGGCGGCGCCGCCCAACCCGATGTTGTGTTGCAGTGCGGCGCTGACGTTGTCGACCTGACGCGCCTCGGCGGTCCCGCGCAGCTGCCAGGTCAGCTCCGCGCACTGCGCCAGCCCGGTCGCGCCCAGCGGGTGCCCCTTGGAGATCAGGCCGCCCGACGGGTTGACCACCCAGCGGCCGCCGTAGGTGGTGTCGTTGTTGTCGATCAGCTTGGGCGCCTCACCCGGCCCGCACAGGCCCAGGGCTTCGTAGAGCAGCAGCTCGTTGGCCGAGAAGCAGTCGTGCAGCTCGATCACCTGGAAATCTTGCGGCCCCAGCCCGGACTGGTCGTAGACCTGTTGCGCGGCTTGCACATTCATGTCGTAGCCGATGAGGTTCTTGGCGCTGCCGTCGAACGTCGATGCGAAGTCGGTGGTCATGGCCTGGCCGACGATCTCCACGGCCTGGCCGGCCAGCCCGTGGCTGTCGACGAAGCTTTCCGAGGCCAGGATCGCCGCGCCGGACCCGTCGGAGGTCGGCGAACACTGCAGCTTGGTCAGCGGGTCGGAGATCATCCGCGCCGCCAGGATGTCTTCGAGGGTGTAGGGCTCCTGGAACTGGGCGAACGGGTTGTTCACGGAGTGCTTGTGATTCTTGTAGCCGATCTTGGCGAAATGCTCTGCGGTGGAGCCGTATTGCTTCATGTGCTCGCGGCCGGCGGCGCCGAACATCCACGGAGCGACGGGCATCGCGAACTCGTCGATCTCGGCCATCGCCTTGACATGTTTGGCCATCGGGGACTCGCGGTCCTGCGCTCCGCCGCCCAGCGAACCGGGCTGCATCTTCTCGAAGCCCAGCGCGATCGCGCAGTCGACGATGCCGCCGCGGATGGCCTGCGCGGCCAGGAAGAGCGCCGTGGAGCCCGTGGAGCAGTTGTTGTTGACGTTGACGACCGGGATCCCGGTCATGCCGAGCTCGTAGAGCGCGCGCTGCCCGGACGTCGAATCACCGGCGACGTAGCCGACGTAGCCCTGCTGCACCTCGTGGTAGGCGATGCCCGCGTCCGCCAGCGCATTGGTTCCCGATTCGCGCGCCATGTCCGGGTAATCCCAGCCCTCACGGCGACCCGGCTTCTCGAATTTCGTCATGCCGACGCCGACGACATACACCTTGTTAGACATCGTTGTCCTTTCCCCTACCCCCGTAGATGTTCCAGTGTGCAACGTAGCCCAACCAACCGCTCGGCCGGGACCCGCTAGAGCGCCGCCGGGCGTCTTCGATGGCCCGACTCCTCCTCAGTCCGTTCCGGACTGCATCGTCGCCGGGCGGAAGTTGATGGCCCGACTCCTCCTCAGTCCGTTCCGGACTGCATCGTCGCCGGGCGGATCACAACAACCGATTTGGTCCGCGCGCCCTCGTCGCGCAGCAGCGCGATCACCCGGCCGTCGGGGTCGGTCGCGGCGTAGACGCCGTCGATGCCGGCCGGCGGCAGGGACCGGCCGTTGCCGGCGGCGTCGGCCTCCTCGGCGGACAGGTCGCGGCGCGGAAAGATCAGCAGGCAGGCCTCGTCGAGGCTGTAGCTCAGCCGCGGCCGCTCCGCCAGCTCGTCGAGCGAGTACGCCAGATCCAGCCCGAAGCGGCCGACCCGGGTGCGTCGCAACGCCGTCAGGTGCCCGCCCACCCCGAGCGCGGCGCCCAGATCGCGGGCCAGCGCACGAATATAGGTTCCCGACGAACAGTCGACCTCGACGTCGACGTCGACGACGTCGATGCCAGCCCGGACCTCGCGCACATCGAACCGGTCGATGCGCACCGGGCGGGCCTCGAGCTCGACGGAGTGGCCCTCGCGGGCCAACCGGTAGGCGCGCTTGCCGCCCACCTTGATGGCGCTGACCGTCGACGGCACCTGCTGGATGTCGCCGCGCAGCGCGCCCACGGCGGTCTCGATCGCCTCGGCGGCCAGGTGCCCCGCCGGGACGCTGCGCACCGGTTCGCCCTCGGCGTCGTCGGTCGACGTGCTCTGCCCCAGGCGGATGGTGGCCGTGTACGACTTGGTGGCGGCGCTGAGCAGGCCGAGGATCTTGGTGGCGCGCTCGATGCCAATCACCAGCACCCCGGTGGCCATCGGGTCCAGCGTCCCCGCGTGCCCCACCCGGCGCGTGGCAAAGATCCGGCGGCAGCGGCCGACCACGTCATGGCTGGTCATCGCGGGCGGCTTGTCGACGACGACGATGCCCGGGCCGCTCATAGCACGATGGCGGTGAGCACCAGCCCGCGCTCGACCGACCACCGGCCCGCCAGCTCGGTCAGCGGCGGACCGGACAGCGCCGCGGGATCGATCAGGATCCGCGAGACGAACCGGCCCGTCGCCGCACCGGGCCCGTCGGACTCGAACGTGATGTGGGCGTCCTCGAAGCCCAGCCACCGTTTGGTCAGCGGGAACCACGCCTTGTACGTTGCCTCCTTGGCGCAGAACAGGATTCGGTCCCAATGCAGATCCCCCGACACGTTGGCGGGGATCTCGGTGCGTTCGGCGGGCAAGCTGATCGCGTTGAGCACGCCGTCGGGCAGCACGTCGTGCGGTTCGGCGTCGATGCCCACGGAGCGCAGCGCGCCGGTGCGGCCCACCACCGCGCCGCGGTAACCCGTGCAATGGGTGAGGCTGCCGACCACGCCGTCGGGCCAGCAGGGTTCTCCCTTCTCCCCCTTGAGGATCGGCACCGGCGGCAGGCCGAGTTCGCCCAGCGCGATCCGGGCGCAGTGCCGGACGGTGATGAACTCGTTGCGCCGCTTGGCCACCGACCTCGCGATCAACGGCTCCTCTTCGGGCAGCGGGGCGAGGTCGGGCGGATCGGAATACACCTCCGAGTAGGCCAGCCCGTCGGAGGCCGGCAGCACGGAGGACACCAGCGTGTGCTCCCCCGTCATCGTGATTGCCGCTGCCGCAACCGTTCCCGGAACTGCGTGGCCTGCTGCCGCATCTCGGGGGTGATCTCGAAGTGGCCCCCGAAGTCGTTGAGGTCGCCCGGCGCGTACTGCGGATCCGGCAGCACCTGGCGCAGCCAGCTGGGCGGCTTGCGGCGCCGCCATTCCCGCGGATAGCCCACCGACACCTCTTCGAAGCGCACGTCGTCATACCAGGTCGTGCGCGGGATGTGCAGGTGACCGTAGACCGAACAGACGGCGTTGTAGCGGGTGTGCCAGTCGGCGGTCTTGGTGGTTCCGCACCACAGCGAGAACTCCGGGTAGAACAGCGCGTCGCAGGGATCGCGGACCAACGGAAAATGGTTGACCAGAACGGTCGGGGTCATCCAGTCCAGCGCTTCGAGGCGGGCGCGGGTGATCTCCAGGCGCTCGCGGCACCACGCCTCGCGGGTGGGGTACGGCTCCGAGGAGAGCAGGAACTCGTCGGTGGCCACCACGTTGCGGTCCCGCGCGATGGTCAGGCCCTCGGCTTTGCTCGTGGCCCCCTCGGGCAAGAAGCTGTAGTCGTAGAGCAAAAACATCGGCACGATCGTGGCCGGACCGCCGCGCTCGGTCCAGACCGGGAACGGATGCTCGGGCGTGATCACACCCATCTCGTCGCACATGTTGACCAGGTAGTCGTAGCGCGCCTTACCGAAGATCTGCACGGGGTCGCGAGTGGTGGTCCACAGCTCGTGATTGCCCGGCACCCAGATCACCTTGGCGAACCGGCGCCGCAGCAGGTCAAGGGCCCAACGGATCTCGTCGGTGCGCTCGGCGACGTCGCCGGCGACAATCAGCCAGTCGTCCGGCGACGACGGATGCAGCGATTCGGTGACGGGCTTGTTGCCGAGGTGACCGGTGTGCAGGTCGGACACCGCCCACAGCGTCGGTTGCCCACCGTTGGTCGAGTCCTGCCCCGATCTCTGCCCAGCCACGAATAACCACCCTAACGACCCGAGCCGGGCACGCCGCTTTCACGCCCGGTGAGCGCGTGAATTAGAACAAGTTCAGGTTTGCCTGTGACGTCGTGCGCGCGACTTGTACACTCCCCCGAAAGGACCGCTGCGGCGTCAGGGGGTGTCGTGTTCGCCAATGTTCGTCTGATGGGGGCGCTTGGTGCGCTGCTCACAGCGGCCATCGGGGGCACGGTGGGATTGCTGACCGGCACGCAAGACCCTTGGACGCCGGGCGGCGATCGCTCCGTCGAGCTGCGGTCGACCGCCCAGCC
This sequence comes from Mycobacterium sp. NTMscope_MAC_269, assembly GCF_976985695.1. Lineage (NCBI taxonomy): Bacteria > Bacillati > Actinomycetota > Actinomycetes > Mycobacteriales > Mycobacteriaceae > Mycobacterium > Mycobacterium sp. NTMscope_MAC_269. The sequence goes on along the minus strand of NZ_OZ335668.1, from coordinate 751,415 downwards.
GATGGAAACCACGATGAAAAGTCCGATCGTGGCGACCACCGATCCGCGTCCGTTCGACGCGTGCGAGGACATCCCGTTCGACGTCGTCCAGCGACTCGGGCTGGGATTCACGCCGCCCGAACACGAGGACGGCCTGCGCTGCCACTTCGACGCCGGGAACTATCAGGTGGCCGTCGAGCCGATCATCTGGCGCACCTATGAGGCCTCGCTGCCCGCCGACGCCGTCGAGACGACGATCGCGGGCCACCGCGCCGCGCAGTACTGGGTGCTCAAGCCGACCTATCACAACAGCTACTGGTTCTACTCCTGCATGGTCGTGTTCAAGACCAGCTACGGGGTGCTGCAGCAGGCGCTGTACTACTCGACCGTCTACTCCGATCCCGAGGTCGATTGCATGCAGACCAACCTGCAGCGCGCCAACGACCTCGCTCCGTATTACAAGTTCTAGGGTGAGCGTCACCTCGATCCGACCCGCGCAGCCGGCTTTGCACACCCTGAAACACTTGGGCGGCAAGGCCCTCGGCCGGTTGCTGGGTCTGCCACCGGCGATTACCGACTACACCGTCGAGCGCGTGCGCGCGCCGATGCGCGACGGGGTCCAGCTGGTGGCCGACCACTACGCGCCCGCCACCACCGCGGCCGCCGGCACCTTGCTGGTCCGCGGCCCCTACGGGCGCGGATTCCCGTTCACCCTGATATTCGGTGCGCTCTACGCCGCGCGCGGCTACCACGTGGTGCTGCAGAGCGTGCGCGGAACTTTCGGATCGGACGGGGTTTTCGAGCCGATGGCCAGCGAGGTCGACGACGGCGCCGACACCGTCGCGTGGCTGCGGGAGCAACCGTGGTTCACCGGCCGCTTCGCCACCATCGGCATGTCGTACCTGGGGTTCACCCAGTGGGCCCTACTGCAGGATCCCCCGCCGGAACTGACCACCGCGGTGATCGCGGTGGGTCCGCACGACTTCAACGAATCTACTTGGGGCACAGGGGCGTTCGCGGTTAACGACTTCCTGGGCTGGAGCGACATGGTGGCGCACCAGGAGGACCCGGTGCGCGTCCGGTCCGGGCTGCGCCAGTTGCAGAGCCGCCGCAAAGTGGCCCAGGCCGCGGCCGCGGCGCCGCTGGGCGAGGCCGCGCGGGCCCTGCTCGGCGCGGGCGCGCCGTGGTTCGAATCCTGGGTCGAGCACAGCGATCCCGACGATCCGTTCTGGAATGCGTTGCGGTGCAACGAGGCGCTGGACCGCGTGCAGGTGCCCGTCCTGCTCATCGGCGGCTGGCAGGACCTCTTCATCCGGCAGACGCTGCAGCAGTACGCGCATCTGCGCGGCCGGGGAGTCGACGTCGCGCTCACCGTCGGTCCGTGGACGCACACCCAGCTGCTGACCACCGGCCTGGCCACCTGCGCCCAGGAGTCACTGGACTGGCTGGGCACCCACCTGGGCGACGCCCCCGCCTCCCGGCCCAGCCCGGTCCGGATCTATGTGACCGGGGTGGACCGGGGCCAGGCCTGGCGCAGCCTGCCCGCGTGGCCTCCCGCCACCACCGACCGCGCGTTTTATTTGCGGCCGGGCGGTTATCTGGGCGAGACCGCCCCGACGCTGAAAGGGCTGTCCCCGGCCACATTTCGCTACGATCCGGCCGATCCGACACCCACCACCGGCGGCCCGCTGCTGTCCGCCTACGGCGGTTACCGCGACGACAGTCGGCTCGCGTCGCGTGACGACGTGCTGGCATTCACCAGCGCCGCCCTCACCGAGGACCTGTACGCCTACGGCCCCCCGGTCGTCGAGCTCGCGCACGGCGCCGACAATCCCCACGTCGACCTGTTCGTGCGCGTGAGCGAGGTCGATCCCAAGGGCCGGTCGCGCAACGTCAGCGAGGCTTACCGCCGGTTGGACGGCGCGGCGAAGACGAAGGCGGAGAAGATCGTTCGCCTCGAGCTCGACGGCATCGCCCACCGCTTCCGGGCCGGCTCGCGCATCCGGGTGCTGATCGCCGGCAGTTGGTCCCCGCGCTATGCGCACAATCTCGGCAGCGACGAGCCGGTGCTGACCGCCCGGCACGCCACGCCGGTCACCCACAGCGTGCGCTACGGGCGCTCCCGGCTGGTGCTGCCCGCCGGCCCGGCCGAGTTGTCAGCCAACGGCGTCGCGGACGCGGGTGGCGACCGCGCCTAGCACGCGGTCGTCGTGGACCGGCGGCGCCAACGGCGCGCGCACCGGCAGCTCCACCCAGCTTTTGCAGCCGGCGTATTCGGGGGTCCGCGCGATGCGCACCGGATCGGCCAGCGGGATCACCGACACAACCAGCACGGCAAGCTTGTGTTTGGGGCGAAAATCGAGGCGGTCGGTGCGCACCGACTCGGGCGTCCAGATGTGCAGGTCCTCGATGCCCGAAAGGCCTTCCGGCCGGTTAACCGGCACCGCCGCAACCACTTTCGCGGCGGCGCGGATCACCAGCTCGTGGTCGGTGCTGTCGGCGGAGGCGGGCTCGAGCAAGTCTTGATGCTCGGGACGCACCCGCTCGGCGTGGCTGTGTGCGACCGTCGGGAAGAACAGGAATTCGTGGGCGGCCAGGTCGAATCGCTTCTCACCGATGCCGCCCTTGCGCAGCAGCACCCGCTGGCGGCCGTCGAGCAGGGCGTGGACCGCGGCGCTCCACTCTTTGAGGGCGGGCATCGTGGCGGTGACCGTCATGTCGCACCGGCCAGTCGGGCCGCCACCTCGGGCCGGCGCAACGGCGGCACCGTCTTGGGCGGCTGACGCCGCGGGGCCAGCCCCGCGAGCAGGCGCGTCGTCGTCTCGGTCACTTCGGCGACCGCTTCCTCGAACGCCTCGGCGTTGACGGCCGAGGGGTGGGTGATGCCGCTGACCTTGCGCACATACTGGCGGGCCGCCGCCGCGATTTCCTCGGCGGTGGCCGCCGGCTGTAGACCGCGCAGTTCGGTGATGTTCCGGCACATGATGCCAACGATAAGCGCTGCCCTGCGGCGCCGCCCGTTGTCGCGTCGGCCCGGGGACAGCCGGGCCACCGGCGGCCCGGGGCGACTGGCTACGGTTGCACTCATGACCGACGAGATCCTGCTGATCGACACCGAGGACCGGGTGCGCACCCTGACCCTCAACCGTCCCCAATCGCGCAACGCGCTGTCCTCGGCGTTGCGGGACCGCTTCTTCGGCGCGCTGGCCGATGCCGAAACCGATGACGACGTCGACGTCGTCATCGTCACCGGCGCCGACCCGGTGTTCTGCGCGGGACTCGATCTCAAGGAGCTCGGGGATTCCTCGGCGCTTCCGGACATTTCGCCGCGGTGGCCGGCGATGAGCAAGCCGGTGATCGGCGCGATCAACGGTGCCGCGGTGACCGGCGGCCTGGAGCTGGCCCTGTACTGCGACATTCTGATCGCCTCGGAGAACGCCCGCTTCGCCGACACGCACGCCCGGGTGGGCCTGCTGCCCACCTGGGGACTGAGCGTGCGGTTACCGCAGAAGGTGGGCATCGGCCTGGCCCGACGGATGAGCATGACCGGTGACTACCTATCCGCCGCCGACGCGCTGCGCGCCGGACTGGTGACCGAGGTGGTACCGCACGAGCAGCTGCTGGGCACCGCGCGTCAGGTCGCGGCATCGATCGTCGGGAACAACCAGGACGCGGTGCGGGCGCTGCTGGCGTCCTATCACCGCATCGACGACGCGCAGACCAGCGCGGGGCTGTGGCAGGAGGCGACAGCGGCCCGGCAATTCCGGACCAGCGGCGACGACATCGCCGCCAACCGTGAGGCCGTGCTGCAACGCGGGCGCGCTCAGGTCCGCTGACGGGACCTGCCCATTCCGGCCGGTTGCGGCCACCCAATACGATCAGGTGATGAACGCCGTTGTCGGAATCAGCAGGGCGCTCGCCGGCCTGGCGCTTACTGCATCGGCGGCCGCGGCCGGCGCGCCGCACGCGGCCGCGCAGCCACCACCGGGATTTCCCAATCTCGACGGCTTCACCGCCGTCGCGGCCGACGGCTACCTGAGCACCGGCAACGCGGGCGCCTCCCCCCGGATCAATTTTTCCGCCCCGTACGCCCTGGTCTGTGACTTCTACGGCGGGCCGGCTCCCGCGCCGAAACCCTCGCAGGACATCAAGTGCAAGGGCGACATGTCCGGCATGGACGACGTCCCCATCCCCGGCGGCCGCCCACGGCCGGGTGACTGCGTCGTGGGCTCGGTCGACTTCAAGGGCCCCGGCTACCAATTGAGCCGCATGTCCTACAGCGGATGCGACGGAAACCCGCCCGCGCTGCCCACGGGCGCCAAACTGTTGGCCGCGGGCCAGAAGTTGACCTACCTCAACGTCACCTGCGCGGTGGGCGCCGACAATCTGGTCGCCTGCCTGGACACCACCAGCGGCGACCACGGATTCGTCGTGCAGCGCTCGGGCAGCTGGGCGTTTTAGCAACCGATGGTCGAATAGCCGGCGGCAGGCCGATGGCGCCACGTTGAAGGCCGTAAGCCGTCGAAATTGTGATGGCATCGATAGCGTCGCCCCTAAACGGAAATACCTATACCACTTCCCGGTGCCTTTTTATTGTTTCCTGGCATGGCCCTCAGCAAACGCATCCGGGATCGCCGCAGGTGGGGCTAGTAACGGCGACTTTTCTCTGGCAGTTCTTTACCCGGCGTCGCGGCTGACAATTAAGTCCAGATAATTCGTCGCGTCCAAGCGTGACCGGAATAGTCCTGTTGTACTTTTGCCAAGTATTTTCCGTCTTTTGACTGCGAAAGCTCGGTGGACTCGTGGATTTTGCAGCACTACCGCCGGAAGTCAACTCCGGGCTCATGTATGCCGGTCCCGGTGCCGGCCCGCTGCTGGCGGCCGCGTCAGCCTGGGACGCGCTGGCCGCCGCGCTCGAATCCGCCGCGGCGGGCTACACGTCGGAGATCTCGGCGCTGAACGGTCAGGCGTGGTCGGGTCCGTCGTCGGTGTTGATGGCGGCGGCGGCGACGCCTTATGTGGCGTGGCTGCAGGCCAGCGCCGCTGCGGCGGCCCAGACCGCCGCCCAGGCCTACGCCGCCGCGGCGGCCTACGAGGCGGCATTCGCCATGACGGTTCCTCCGCCGGTGATCGCGGCCAACCGGGCGCAACTGCTGGCACTGATCGCGACCAATTTCTTCGGGCAGAACACCGCGGCGATCGCGGCCACCGAAGCCCAGTACACGGAGTTTTGGCTGCAGGACGTCGCCGCGATGTATGGCTACGCCGCCGCGTCCTGGGTCGCGAGCACACTCCAACCCGTGGACGAACCGCCGCGCACGACGAATCCGACAGGCCAGGTCGACCAGGCCCGCGCGATGACTCAGATCGTCGGCAACACCACCAGCACGCGCACCCAGTCCCTCGCCCAGCTCAGCACGCAAACCACCACGAGCGTCGGCGTCGACCCGCCCCTGCCGGCGGGCAGCAGCGTCAACGTCGCACCCGGCGGCGCCATCGTTCACGTAGGCGTGACCGTCACCGTCAACAACGGCTACCCCGTCGACTTTGTCTCCAACGCCGGCAACCAACTCCTTGTCTACGTTGCCAACGGAAACCTCACCTACCAATTAGCCGACGGCACCGCGGGGTCCCTCGGGGCGGGCTTGGACAATCTGCCCGCGGGCTCGGGCATGATCTTGAGCGGTACTTTTGAACACTGGGCCGGCGGCTCCGGGGTGATCACCGTCCCAGGCGGCTCCGTCACCGGAACCCCCGGCACCGCCGGCGGTTGGGTCACCGAAACCGCCGGGCTCGCCACCGACCTCAATCTCATTCAGAGCACCAGCCCCGCCAGCGCCTCATTCTTCACAACCGGCCCCGCCGTCGTCACCCCCGTCACGCCTAACGCGTCTGGTGCATTGGTGGCCGCACCCATGGCGGGCTCACCGGGCCTGGCGGGAACCGCTGGAATTCAGCCCCAGCTCAACGTTGAAGGGCTCGCCGAGTGGGCCCGCAGCGTTTCCGGTGGCGACCTCGCGGCTGAGCTCGCGAGGGCCGGGTGAGCGGTGGGAGAACGGGCCCTGTGAACCGTCCGTCTGCGTGGTCGCCGGACTTCTCCGGTGTTCGCGTGGCGACCACGGGCCCGGGTAACGCGGTCTGGGTGGGATCGTTGTCGGTGCCGCCCAATTGGTCTGCGCCCACCCCGGATACCGAGCCGACCGCGGTTTCGTTGCCAACCACCGACGACGACGCACCGCCGGCTGCCGCGGATGGGTCACCGGGACTGACATTCCGGCACGGTCTCATGGCAATGATGCTCGGTCTGACCCCGCGTGATGAGTTGCCGTCAGCTTGCCCAGCGGCCCGAGATCGCCCGCCGGCCAACGAAGATCAGCCGCAGCACCACGAACATGGTCAGTCCCGACCAGATGCCGGCCAGACCCCAGTCGAACACCAGTGACAGCCAGATCAATGGCAAAAAGCCGACCAGCGCGCTGATCACGGTGGCGGTGCGCATGAAGGCCGCATCCCCCGCGCCCAGTAGCACGCCGTCCAGCGCGAAAACTATTCCGGCAAAGGGTAATTGAGCAACCAGGAACCACCACGGCACCGTGATCGCGGCCAGCACCGAACGGTCGTCGGTGAATAGTTCGGGCAGCGCGGAAGACCCGACCGCGAACACCGCGGCCAGCAGTGCGGCGGCCGCCGTCGAGAACAGCGTCACCCGCCGCGCCACCGATTTGGCGTGCGCGGCGTCACCGGCGCCCAGTGCGGCGCCCACAAGCGCTTGCGCCGCTATCGCCAACGAATCCAGCACCAGCGCAAGGAATTCCCACAGCTGCAGCACCACCTGATGCGCGGCCAGCGCCGACGCGCCGAAACGGGCGGCGACCGCGCCCGCCGAGACGAAGCAGGCCTGAAAAGCCAACGTGCGCACCACCAGATCGCGGCCCATCACGAGTTGAGCTCGCAGCACGGCGCGGTCCAGCCTCAACTGCGCCCGCTCGGCCAGCAACGCGCCTCCGAACAGCACCGCGGCCAGCCACTGGCCCGCCAGATTCGCCACCGCCGACCCGGCCAGCCCCCAGCGCGGCAATCCCAGCCAGCCGTAGACCAACAGCGGGCACAGCAGCGCCGAAAGCCCAAATCCGGCAACCACATAACGCAGCGGGCGCACGGTGTCCTGCACCCCGCGCATCCACCCGTTACCCGCCAGCGACACCAAAATGGCCGGGGCGCCGAAGATCGCGATCCGCAGCCATGGCAGTGCCGCTGCGGCGATCGCCTCTCCCCCCGCTTTGCCGCCGGCGATGGCCGATACCAGCGGCACCGCCGCCGCCTGCACCACGATCACGACGAGCGCGCCCAGCCCCAGCGCCAACCAGGTCGCCTGCACGCCCTCGGCCACCGCCTGCGCCCGGTTCCCGGCGCCGAAGTGGCGGGCCGAGCGCGCCGTCGTGCCGTAGGAAAGAAAGGTGAGGTCCGACCCCACCAGGCTGAGCAGCAGCCCGCCGATGGCCAGCCCGGCCAGGCTCAGGGCGCCGAGCCGGCCGACGACCGCGGTATCGAAGAGCAGATAGAGCGGTTCGGCCGCCAGCACGCCCAGCGCGGGCAGCGCCAGGCCGGCGATCTGGCGGCCCCCGGCGTTAGGTCGATCCCCTGCGGTCACCCGAGGGCAGTGCGCAGCGCCGCCACGGCGTCGTCGATCGAGCCGGTGGTCGAGTAGCCGGCCGCCAGCCGGTGCCCGCCCCCGCCGAACGCGGATGCGACCGTCGCGAGGTCCACCTCGGCCTTGGCCCGCATCGACACCGACCACTGTCCCGGCGCGATCTCCTTGAAGACCGCGGCCACCTCGGCCTGCTGCGTGGTCCGCACGATGTCGACTATGCTTTCGACTTCCTCCGGGCGGGAACCGCTCCAATCCTGGTGGCCGACAACGGCATACACCAGTCCGCGACCGCCGGCCGCGCCGGGCAGCAACTGGGCCGAGGCCAGCACGCGCGACAGCAGCGGCAGCCAGCCGAACGGATGGGTGTCCATCAGGGTCCGGCTGATCGCGGCGTTGTCCACGCCGGCGTCGACCAGCCGGGCGGCCAGGCGAAGGGCGCGCGCGCTGGCCCAGCGGAACGATCCGGTATCGGTCGTCAGGCCGGCATAGATGCAGTGCGCGACGTCGGGTTCGATGGGCTTGCCCCAGGCGTCGAGAATGTCGGCGATCATCATCGTGGTCGAATCGGCCGACACGTCAACGAAATTGGCGGTGCCGAACACGTCGTTGGAGGCGTGGTGGTCGATCACCAGCACCTCGGCGCCCGACATCGCGAGGTCGCTCAACGCGCCGAGGCGCTTGACGCTCGGAACGTCCACGGTGACAACGAGGTCGACGTCGCGACGCATCGCGTCCGGGCTGACCAGCAGCCGGCGGCCCGGCAGCGAGGCCAGCGATTCCGGCAGACCGGCGGGCTCGGCGAAACTGACCTCGACCCGCTTGCCGCACTTGTCGAGCACCAAACCCAGCGCCAACCCGGCGCCGATGGTGTCGGCGTCGGGATGCACGTGGGCGATCACCGCGACGGTGGCGGCGTCCGATAGCAGCTCGACGGCGGCCGGCGCGTCGACGCGTGCACCCACACCGGCCAGTTCAGTATTCGCGTTGGTCGTCGTCACCGATGCTCCCGTCGAGGCCGGGCTCAACGCCCGATCCGCTATCCCGGTATGGATCGGCCTCCCCAGCCGGCTTGGCGCCCGAACGAACCCGCGCCAGATCAGCGTCCGCGGCGCGAGCCCGCGCCAGCAACTCGTCCATCCGCTGCACGTTGTCCGACGTGGTGTCGCGAGTGAACGTGAGGGTGGGGGTGAAACGCACGCCGGTGCCCGCACCGACCATGGTGCGCAGCGCACCCTTGGCCCGCTCCAGTGCGGCCGCGGCGGCGCCGTAGTCCGGCTCGTCGTCCAGCGTCCGTCCCATCACCGTGTAGAACACTGTGGCGTCGTGCAGGTCGGCGGTCACCTTCGCATCCACGATGGTGACCCCGTCCAGCCCCGGGTCCTTGATTTCGAACTCGATCGCCGAGGCGACGATGGTGTTGATCCGCTTGGCCAGTCGGCGGGCCCGCGCCGGGTCAGCCATATCGATTCACCGCCTCCTCCTCATCACTTCGTTCTGCATCGTCGGCGGTGGGTCGATTCACCGCCTCCTCCTCATCACTTCGTTCTGCATCGTCGGCGGTGGGTCGATTCACCGCCTCCTCCTCATCACTTCGTTCTGCATCGTCGGCGGTGGTGGTCAGACGCGTTCCTTTTGGACCAGCTCGTAGGACTCGATGATGTCGCCTTCCTTGATATCGGAATAGCCCAGCGTCATACCGCATTCGAAGCCCTCGCGGACCTCGGTCACATCATCCTTTTCGCGTCGCAGCGAGTTGATCGTCAGGTTCTCGGTGACCACCACGTTGTCGCGTAGCAACCGGGCCTTGGCGTTGCGGCGCACGATGCCGCTGCTGATCATGCAACCCGCGATGATGCCGACCTTGGAGGACCGGAAGATCGCCCGGATCTCGGCGCGACCCAGCGTGTTCTCTTCGTAGATCGGCTTGAGCATGCCGCGCAGGGCCTTCTCGATTTCGTCGATCGCCTGGTAGATCACCGAGTAGTACCGGATCTCCACGCCCTCGCGGTTGGCCAGCTCGGTGGCCTTGCCCTCGGCCCGCACGTTGAAGCCGATGATCACCGCGTCCGACGCCGACGCCAGGTTGACGTTGGTTTCGGTGATGCCACCGACACCGCGGTCGATGACGCGCAGCGCCACCTCGTCGTCGATCTGGATGCCCATCAGGGCCTCTTCGAGCGCCTCGACGGTACCGGCGTTGTCGCCCTTGAGGATCAGGTTCAGCTGGCTGGTTTCCTTCAGCGCCGAGTCCAGGTCCTCCAGGCTGATCCGCTTGCGCGAGCGTGCCGCCAGCGCGTTGCGCTTACGGGCGCTGCGCTTGTCGGCGATCTGGCGGGCGATGCGGTCCTCGTCGACGACGAGCAGGTTGTCACCGGCGCCCGGCACCGACGTGAAGCCGATGACCTGCACGGGACGCGACGGCAGCGCCTCTTCGACGTCGTCGCCGTGCTCGTCGACCATGCGGCGGACGCGACCGTAGGCGTCGCCGGCGACGATCGAGTCGCCGACGCGCAGCGTGCCGCGCTGGATCAGCACGGTCGCGACCGGTCCCCGGCCGCGGTCCAGGTGCGCCTCGATCGCCACACCCTGGGCTTCCATGTCGGGGTTGGCCCGCAGATCCAGGGCGGCATCGGCGGTCAGCAGCACCGCCTCGAGCAGCTGCTCGATGTTGGTGCCCTGCTTGGCCGAGATGTCGACGAACATCGTCTCGCCGCCGAAGTCCTCTGCCACCAAACCGTATTCGGTGAGCTGGCCGCGGATCTTGGCCGGATCGGCGCCCTCCACGTCGATCTTGTTGACCGCCACCACAATTGGCACGTCGGCGGCCTGCGCGTGGTTGATGGCCTCCACCGTCTGCGGCATGACACCGTCGTCGGCGGCGACCACCAGGATCGCGATGTCGGTGGCCTTCGCGCCGCGGGCACGCATGGCGGTGAATGCCTCGTGACCCGGGGTGTCGATGAAGGTGATCGGCCGCTCGTCGCCGTCGTGCTCGACGGACACCTGGTAGGCGCCGATGTGCTGGGTGATGCCGCCCGCCTCGGCCTCGCGCACGTTGGCCTTACGGATGGTGTCCAGCAGCCGGGTTTTACCGTGGTCGACGTGACCCATCACGGTCACCACCGGCGGGCGGGTCTGCAGGTCTTCCTCGGTGCCTTCGTCCTCGCCGTAGGTGAGGTCGAACGACTCGAGCAGCTCGCGGTCCTCGTCCTCCGGGCTGACGACCTGGACGACGTAGTTCATCTCGCTGCCCAGCAGCTCGAGCGTTTCGTCGCCCACCGATTGGGTGGCCGTGACCATCTCGCCGAGGTTGAACAGCGCCTGCACCAGCGAGGCCGGGTTGGCGTTGATCTTGTCCGCGAAGTCGCTCAGCGATGCGCCACGCGCCAGTCGGATCGTCTCGCCGTTGCCGTGCGGCAACCGCACGCCGCCGACGACCGGGGCCTGCATGTTCTCGTACTCGGCGCGCTTTGCCCGCTTCGACTTGCGGCCACGCCGGGGCGCGCCGCCGGGGCGGCCGAACGCGCCGGCCGCACCGCCGCGCTGGCCGGGACGGCCGCCGCCGCCACCGGGGCGGCCGCGGAAACCGCCGCCTCCGGGCGGGGCGCCGACTCCGCCGCCACCGCCGCGGTAGTTGCCGCCTCCCCCGTCGCGACCGCCGGGACCACCGGGCCGGCCGCCGCCGGGGCGCGGGGCGCCGGGCCGCGGCGGGCGGCCCTGACCGGCGGCTCCGGCGGGACGGGGTGGCATGTTGCCCGGGGACGCGCCGGGTCGCGGTGCGCCCGGGCGAGGCGCTCCGGGACGGGGCGCCGCCGGGCGCGGGATGGGCCGGTCGACGGGTTGCGCCGACGAGAACGGGTTGTTGCCGACGCGCGGGGCGCGGGGCTTGGGGATGGGGCCGGGGCGCGGGCCCGGCGTCATGCCGGGGTGCGGCGCCTGGCCGGGCGCGGGCGGCTTGGGCTGCCCGGGCGAAGGCGCCGACGGGCGCGTGGGGGCCGGCCCGGGCCGCGCCGGGGCGTCGGTGGGCGCCTGGGCGGCGGGAGACGTCGCCGCGCCATCGGGCTGGGCGGGCTGGGTGGGCGATGCCGTCGCTTCGCCGTTGCCGCCGGCCTTGTTGATCGCGTTGTCGAGGGCCGCGTCGAGCGACTTGTCGGGAGCCTTGGCGGGGGCTTTGGCCTCACCCTTCGCGGCCTTCGCGGGGGCCTTCTCGGCCGCGGGCTTGCCGCCGCCGAAGGACTCGCGCAGCCGGCGAGCCACCGGGGCTTCTACCGTCGACGATGCGGATTTGACGAATTCGCCCTGATCATTCAGTCGGGCGAGGACTTCCTTGCTGGTGACACCGAGTTCCTTAGCCAACTCGTGTACGCGGGCCTTACCTGCCACTACATCTCCTGTCTATGAGGCGACAGTCGTGGGGCCGCGCCTCGGGAATTAGCTGTAACGCATAGGAATGCGAGTCATCGGGACTTCACGGTGTGCTCATGTTCTTTGCTACCTGTTCTGTTGCCGGGCGATCGGGCGCACTCAAAGACTCTATGCGCTCGACCACCGCGGAGGTGTCCGGTGAACCGGTGATGCGCAGCGCTTTGGTGAAAGCCCGCCGCCGGATCGCCTGTTGTGCGCACTGCGGCACGGGATGCAGCCATGCACCCCGCCCCGGCAGGCTGCTGCCTGTGTCAACGATCACGGCGAATTCGCCGTTCCCGATCGGCACAGCCACCACGCGAAGCAGTTCGACGGCCAACTCTCGCTTTCGGCACCCGACGCACGTCCGTACGGGTCCATCCGCATGACGATGCGCTAAGGCCGGAGGCTCGCGCTGGATCACGAGCTAGTCTAGCGTCACCGGATCGATGGTCGGCACCGCCCGAGGATGTGTGGGCGCGCCCTAGCGGTCGTGCGCCATTCCGTGCGTGGCGCCGCGTTCGGGCTCGCTCTCCGGATGCCCGCCGGCACCGCCGGGCGAGTCGCCGCGGATGTCGATGCGCCAGCCCGTGAGCCGGGCGGCCAGCCGCGCGTTCTGCCCTTCCTTGCCGATGGCCAGGGACAACTGGAAGTCCGGGACCACCACCCGGGCGGCCCGGGCAGACTGGTCGATGATCGACACCGAGACCACCTTGGCCGGCGACAACGCATTGGCGACGAAGCGGGCCGGGTCCTCGTCGTAATCGATGATGTCGATCTTCTCGCCGGAGAGCTCGCTCATCACGTTGCGGACCCGCTGCCCCATCGGGCCGATGCAGGCGCCCTTGGCGTTCAGGCCGGGAAGGTTCGACTTCACCGCGATCTTGGAGCGATGGCCGGCCTCGCGCGCCACGGCCACGATCTCGACCGACTCGTCGGCGATCTCGGGCACCTCCAGGGAGAACAGCTTGCGGACCAGGTTGGGATGGGTGCGCGACAGCGTGATCAGCGGCTCGCGGGCCCCGCGGGTCACCCCGATCACGTAGCACCGCACGCGGTTGCCGTGCTCGTAGCTTTCCCCGGGGACCTGTTCGGCCGCCGGGATCACGCCCTCGGACGCCTTCGTCTCGGTGCCCATCCGGACCACCACCAGGCCCCGCGCGTTGGCCCGGCTGTCGCGCTGGATCACGCCCGCGACGATCTCGCCCTCACGCGTGGAGAACTCGCCGTAGGTGCGCTCGTTCTCGGCGTCGCGGAATCGCTGCAGCATCACCTGGCGTGCGGTAGTGGCGGCGATGCGCCCGAAGCCCTCGGGGGTGTCGTCCCATTCGCTGATGACGTTGTCGTCTTCGTCGGTTTCCCGGGCCATCACCCGGACGACGCCGGTCTTGCGGTCGATCTCGATCCGCGCGTCGTTCTGATGGCCCTCGGTGTGCCGGTAGGCGGTGAGCAGCGCGGACTTGATGGTCTCGAGCAGCTCGTTGACCGAGATGCCCCGATCCACCTCGATCGCATGCAGTGCGGCCATGTCGATGTTCATCAGCCCCGGCCCTCCTCATCGCTACGCTCTGCGTCGGCGGCGCGGCCTTGGCCCATACCCGCCAGTTCCAGTTCCGCTTGGGCAGGAGGCGAAAACTCCACCTGGACAACAGCTTTGACGACATCACCGAGCGGGACTTCGCGTCTCGCCCAGTCCCGGCCCGCGCGAACCACCAGCGCGACGGCGTCCTCGTTCGTCTCGCCGATGCGGCCGGTCAGCGTGGATCCATCGGAGAGCACGACGTCGACCTTGCGGCCGCGGGCGCGACGGAAGTGCTTCGCGCTGGTCAGCGGGCGGTCGACGCCGGGCGAGGAGACCTCGAGCACGTAGTGGTCGCCGATGGTGTCCAGACCGTCGAGCAGCGCCGACGCCGAGCGTGACAGCGTGGCCGCCGTGTCCAGGTCGAGGCCGTCGTCGCCGTCGGCGATCACCGTGATGCGTGGGGGGCGGGTGCGGGCATCGATGACCACGTCCTCGATCTCGTATCCCGCGCGCGCAAACTCTCCATCGAGTAGCTCGATCACCTGCGTCTGCGACGGTAGCCCGGTGGTCACGGCGAGCTCCTCATCTTGAGTTGTCCGGTCATCTGGCGGATGTCGCCGCCGCGATGGCTTCGCGTCCGGCTTCCGGTGTCCCGGCGGAGAACATGCTGGCTGCCCTCTGCGAGAACCAGCTATCCACGATACGCCAGGAATTGCGGATGGCGGCGCGATCGCGTGCTGGCTTCGTGCCCGCTGCCGAACCGGTGGCAGGATGTGCTTGTGCCTAGCGCAGTTCCGATCGTCAACCGGCGAGACGTCCTTTCCGGCGGCGTCGCTTTGGCCGCGCTGGGGGTGGTGTCCGCGTGCAGCAAGTCCGCGCCCAAACCCCCGCCCGTCGAACAACTGCTGGGGCCGTTGGACCAGGCGCGCCACGACAGCGCGCTGGCGAGCGCCGCCGCGTCGGCCGTCGGGAACCCTCCGCAGGTCGCCGCCGCGCTCACGGTGGTCGCGAGCCAACGCGCCGCGCACGCCCGCGCGCTGTCCGCCGAGATCGCGCGGGCCGCCGGCAAGCTCGCCGCGCCGTCATCGAGCGAAACGACCAGCCCGAGTCAGGCCGAACCGGCCGGGCCCCCGCCGCCCCCGCCGCCGGTGGCCGATGTGATCAACGCGCTGCACGCCTCGGCCGACAGCGCGGCCCGCCTGGTGGGCACCGAGTCCGGCTACCGGTCGGGGCTGCTCGCGTCGATCGCCGCGTCCTGCACGGCGTCCTACACCGTGGCGCTGGTGCCCGGGGGGCCGTCGATATGAGCTCGGGGAAGGACGCCGACAACGCGGCGCTGTCGGACGCGCTGGCCATCGAACACTCGACGATCTACGGCTATGGCATCGTCTCGGCGCTGTCGCCTCCCAGCGTGAACGGCATGGTGGTGGAGGCCCTCGAGCAGCACCGCCGGCGCCGCGACGACGTCATCGCGATGCTGACCGCCCGCAAGGTCACCGCTCCGGTCGCCGCGGCCGGCTACCAGCTGCCCCTGGTGGTCGGCAGCCCGGCGGACGCGGCGCGGCTGGCCGCACGGATGGAGAACGACGGCGCCGGCGCGTGGCGCCTGGTCGCCGAGCACGCCGAGACCGCCGAGGACCGGGCTTTCGCCTCGACGGCGCTGATTCAGAGTGCGGTCATGGCCGCCCGGTGGAACCGCGTGTTGGGCGCCTGGCCGATCACGACGAGCTTCCCGGGCGGCAACGACTAGCCGTTCAGGGCCGCCGCGATGTCGGTGGCCAGCGACGGCCCGGTCGCCAGTTCGCGGGTCTGCCCGCCGAAGCGGTCGCGTAGCTCCACCACGCCGTCCGCCCAGCCGCGTCCCACCACCACGATCCAGGGCACGCCCAGCAGCTCGGCATCCTTGAACTTCACGCCGGGTGAGGCCTGGCGGTCGTCCAGCAGGACGTCGACGCCCAACCGGTCGAGCTCGCCGGCGAGCTCGGTGGCCCCGGCGCGGGCCTGGTCGTCTTTGTTGGCGATCACCAGATGGACGTCGAACGGGGCGACGGCCGACGGCCACCGCAGGCCCAGCTCGTCGTGGTGCTGCTCGGCGATCACGGCCACCATCCGCGAGACGCCCAGGCCGTAGGAGCCCATGGTCAGGCGCACCGGCTTGCCGTCCTCGCCGAGCACGTCGGCGGTGAAGGCGTCGGTGTATTTGCGGCCGAGCTGGAAGATGTGCGCGACCTCGATACCGCGCGCCGACACCAGCGGGCCCGCGCCGTCCGGCGAGGGGTCACCGTCGCGCACCTCGGCGGCCTCGATGGTGCCGTCGGCGGTGAAATCCCGGCCGGCGACCAGCCCGACGACGTGCCGGCCCGGCTCGTCGGCACCGGTGATCCAGCTGGTGCCGTCGACCACGCGCGGATCGACAAGGTAGCGGACATCGTTGTCCTGCAACGCTTTCGGGCCGATATATCCCTTCACCAGATACGGGTGCTTCGCGAAGTCGGCGTCGTCGAGCATCGCGTATTCGGCCGGTTCGAGCGCCGCGCCCAGCCGCTTGTCGTCGACCTCGCGGTCGCCGGGCAGCCCGATGGCCAGCAGCTCCCACTCCCCGCCCGGCTCGCGCACTTTGAGCAGGACGTTCTTCAGTGTGTCGGCCGCGGTGACGGCGCGGCCCAGGTCGGCGGTGTTGGCCCAGTCCACCAGGGTGGCGATGGTCGGGGTGTCGCCGGTGTCGTGCACCACGGCGTCGGGCAACCCATCGATCGGCCGCGCCTCGGGCCGCGCGGTGACGACGGCCTCGACGTTGGCCGCATAGCCGGACTCCAGGCAGCGCACGAAGGTGTCCTCGCCGACCGGGCTTTCGGCCAGGAACTCCTCGGAGGCGCTGCCACCCATCGCCCCCGACACCGCCGACACGATGACGTAGCGCACCTGGAGCTTGTCGAAGATGCGCTGATAGGCCTCGCGGTGCGCGTGGTAAGCGGCCTTGAGCCCGGCGTCGTCGATGTCGAACGAGTAGGAGTCCTTCATCAGGAACTCCCGCACGCGCAGGATGCCGGCTCGCGGCCGCGCCTCGTCGCGGTATTTGTTCTGGATCTGGTAGAGCAGGACCGGAAAGTCTTTGTAGGAGCTGTATTCGCCCTTGACGGTCAGGGTGAACAACTCTTCGTGCGTCGGGCCCAGCAGGTAGTCGTTGCCGCGGCGGTCTTTGAGCCGGAACACCGAGTCGCCGTATTCTGTCCACCTGTTGGTCGTCTCGTAGGGCGCGCGGGGCAGCAGGGCCGGGAACAGGATCTCTTGCCCGCCAATGGCATTCATCTCCTCGCGGACGATGCGCTCGATGCGGCGCAGCACCCGCAATCCCAGCGGCAGCCAGCTGTACAGCCCGGGCGCGACGGGCCGGATGTAGCCGGCCCGGATCAGCAGCTTATGGCTGGCGACTTCGGCGTCGGCGGGATCATCGCGCAACGTGCGCAAAAACAGCTGGGACATCCGGGTGATCACAGCGGGCCAGCCTAGCGTGCGGGTAGCTGCGTCGAACGTCACGTCAGCACAACGCTCGCATCCCAGCGCCACTCTGGCGTGACACTCGGCGACGCAGCGCGTCTGCGGTGAGCTACAGCTCCCCGGCGTCCATCGCTTCCTTGACCTCTTGCGCGTGCGCAACCTGGTCGGGGGTGTAGCCGATGAGCAGCGCCGCCCCGCCGACGATGACGGCCACGCCGGCCACCCACAGCAGGCCGTAGGTATAGCCGTGGTCGAGCGCCTGCAACTGCGCGTCGTTCATGGTTTTCACCGGGCCGGTCGTGCCGCCCAAATACAGTGTCCGCGAGGTGATCACGGCCTGGATGACGGCCAAGACGAGCGGGCCACCCAGGCTTTGCAGCATCAGCGTGACCGCCGAGACCGGACCGATCTGATCGAAGCCCACACCGGCGATGGCCGACAGCGTCAGGGGTACGACGGCCATCCCGATGCCGATCCCGCCGACCACGATCGGCAAGACCAGGTTGGGGAAGTAGGCGACGCCGCGGTGCATGAACGCCCAGCCGTACAGCATCGCCCAGAAGAGCAGGATGCCGCCGCCGATGGTCAAGACCCGCGGCGAGAACCGCGACACCAGCTGCGAGGAGACGCCGAGGCCGATCCCCATCGCGATGACGAACGGGATGAAGCCGACGCCGGCGTGCAGCGCGCTGTAGCCGAGGATGTCCTGCACGTACAGGCCGATGCACACGGTCAGGCTGAACATCAGCCCGCCGGCCAAAAAGATTGCGATGAAGGTGACCAACCGGTTGCGGTCACGGAACAGATCGAACGGCACGACGGGGTTCTCGGCCGTGCGCTCCACGACGATGAAGCCCAGCGCCGCAAGCATCGCCACCACGCCCGAACCGATGGTGGTGATCGACACCCAACCCTTTTCCGGCCCCATCGAGAAGGCGAACACCGCGGCAGTGCACGTCAGGGTCGCCAGCATGGCGCCGGTGGCGTCGAGCTTCATCCGCTCGCGGTTGGTCTCCCGCAGCGCGGTGCGGGCCAGGTACATCATCACCAGGCCGATCGGCACGTTCACCAGGAACGCCAGCCGCCACGACACCTCGGTGAGCGCTCCCCCGACCACGAGGCCCATCACCGAGCCGACGGCGGTCATGGCGGCGAACACCGCGGTCGCGAAGTTGCGCGCCGGTCCCTTGGGGAACGTCGTCGCCACCAACGCCAGGCCTGTCGGCGAGGCGATGGCCGATCCGACGCCCTGCGACAGCCGCGCGATGACCATGGTCGCCTCGTCCCAGGCGACCGCGCACAGCACCGACGAGATGGTGAACAGCGCGACACCGACGATGAAGGTGCGCTTGCGCCCGATGGTGTCGCCGAGCCGGCCGCCGAGCAGCATCAGCCCGCCGAATGTCAGCACATAGGCGGTGATCACCCAGCTGCGGCCGGCGTCGGACAGGCTGAGCTCGTTTTGGATCTTGGGGAGCGCGACGATCGCGACGGTGCTGTCCATCGTCGCAAGCAGCTGCATACCCCCGATGGCGACGACGGCCGCGATGAAGCGCCGAGAGGGCAGCCACGCCGGGTAGTACTTGCTGATGCGATTGGAGGCGGTCTCCGCCGGGGGCTTTGAGGCGGTCTCCGCCGTGCGCACCGGGGCCGGACGATCGGGGCGTGCAGACGTCCAGTTTTGGACAGCGCGCTCTGAGTCGTTGAGAGCCGTCATAAAGGGTTACCTTACAGTAATCTTAAGAACCGTTTAAACCCCGAACGCCGCCACAGCGCCGATCACGATGATCGCGGGAGGTCGGATACCGTCGGCGCGAATCTTTTCCGGCGTGTCGGCCAGGGTAGCCCGCAAAGTGTGTTGAGCGGCCGTCGTTCCATGCTGGACGACTAGCACGGGCGTATCCGCAGGTCGACCGCCCTTGAGTAGCGCTTCGGCGAAAAGTTCGATGCGTTCGACTGCCATCAGCAAAACAATCGTGCCCGACAGTGCGGCCAGCGCATCCCAATTCACTAACGATTCGGGGTGCCCGGGCGGCAGATGGCCGCTGACCACCACGAACTCGTGATTGATCGCCCGGTGCGTGACGGGAACGCCCGCCAATGCGGGCACTCCTATGGCGCTTGTCACACCCGGCACCACCGTGACCGGGATCCCGGCCTCAGCGCACGCGATCACCTCCTCGTAGCCGCGGGCGAAGACGAACGGGTCCCCTCCTTTAAGGCGCACCACGAAGCTTCCGGCCCGGGCGCGCTCGATCATCACGTCGTTGATGGCGTCCTGGGCCATCGCCCGCCCGTAGGGGATCTTGGCGGCGTCGATGACCTCCACGTGCGGGGGCAGCTCGGCGAGCAGTTCCGGCGGCGCGAGGCGGTCGGCGACGACCACGTCGGCCTGCGCGAGCAGCCGGCGCCCGCGCACAGTGATCAGTTCGGGGTCGCCGGGACCGCCCCCGATCAGCGCCACCGTGCCCGCGACGGCGTCGGAGCTCACCGGGCCGTCGGGGGTGATGACCCCGGTCTGCAGCGCTTCGCGGATGGCCGAGCGGATCGCCGCCGAGCGTCGGTGCTCGCCGCCGGCCAGGACGCCGACGGAGAGCCCGGCATAGCTGAAAGACGCTGGCGTTACTGCTGTTCCCTCCACGGCGACGTCCGCGCGCACGCAGAAGATCTGGCGGCTTTCGGCCTCGGCGACGACGGCCTCGTTCACGTGGGGGTCGTCGGTGGCGGCGATCGCGTACCAGGCTCCCTCGAGGTCGCCATCGCGGTATTCGCGCAATGCCAGGGTGATTCCGGTCATCGCCTCGACCGAGCGGGTGGCGCTGCGGGAGATGACGTGGACGTCGGCGCCGCTGGCGATGAGCAACGGCAGCCGGCGCTGGGCGACGGTGCCGCCGCCGACGACGACAACCTTCTTGCCGGTCAGCCGCAGCCCCACGAGGTAGGCGCTCTCAGTCACCCGGCAAGCCTAGTGGTTGTTGATGTTCGCGCCGCGCGCGTAACGACACTGCGAAGAATCCGGCCAAACGCTGCCGTGACGTTACCTTCGCGAACCGGCGGTCCGCGCTGCGTGTGCGACGAAGCGCGCCGCCGCCTGCGGCGCGGCCGCCGGGTGGGTGTGCAGATACGACGCGTGCACGCCGGCGTGTACGACGCCATCGCGCACCGCCCCGCCCGCCCGGTCGGCATCCGGCGCCCGATACATCCACGCCGGCTGATAGCTGTCGCTGAATGTGATTGCGGTGCGGTGAAATTCGTGCCCGACCGCGCGCTGGCCCGCGGTGTACAGCGGGGAATCGGCCACGGCGACGGCGTCGCGGTAGGACAGTGTCAGGTGCGGAGTGAAGCGGGCCTGTCCGGCCAGCACACCGCACATCGGGTGGCCGTCGAGTTCGGCGGCCAAGTAGATCAGCCCGGCGCACTCGGCATGGACGGGCGCCCCGGCGGCGGCCAGCTCCTTGATCTGCCCGCGCACCACCTCGTTGGCGGACAGCTCGGCGGTGAACTGTTCGGGAAAGCCGCCGGGCAGCAACAGCGCAGCGCTGCCGTCGGGCAGCGCGTCCCCGAGCGGATCGAATTCGACGACGTCCGCACCGGCGGCCGCCAGCAGCTCGGCGTGCTCGGCGTAGCCGAAGGTGAAGGCCTTGCCGGCCGCCACCGCGACGGTGGGCCGCCCGTGCGCCGGCTCGCCCACCGCCGTCGCCGGATCCCAGGGCTCCTGCGCCGCCGGGGCCCGCGCGACTGCCCGCACGGCCGCCAGGTCGACGTGGCGGGCGACCAAGGCGGTCATCGCGTCGACCGCCTGCCGTGCCCGGCGCCCGTATTCGACGGCGGTGACGAGTCCCAAATACCTTGTGGGCAACTCTAATTCGGCGGTGCGCGGGATGGCGCCCAGCACCGGGACACCGGCCTGCTCGCAGGCCTGCCGCAGCACCAGCTCATGCCGGGCCGAGCCGACCCGGTTGAGGATCACGCCGGTGACCCGGGTTGCGGTGTCGAACGTCGAAAAGCCATGCAGCAGCGCGGCGATGCTCTGGCTTTGACCGCGCGCGTCGATGACCAGGATGACGGGCACGCCCAGCAGGCCGGCGACGTGCGCGGTCGATCCCATGGCGGGGGCGGCGACAGAGGGGCCGATCTTCCCGTCGAACAGCCCCATCACGCCTTCGATCACGGCGATGTCCGCGCCGTGGGCGCCATGGGCGTACAGCGGGCCGACGAGACCCTCCCCGACCAGTACCGGGTCGAGGTTGCGGCCCGGCCGGCCGGAGGCGAGACCGTGATAGCCGGGATCGATGAAGTCCGGGCCCACCTTGAACGGCGCGACGGTGTGACCTGCCTGCCGCAGGGCGCCGATCAAACCCGTTGCCACGGTGGTCTTTCCGCTTCCGGATGCGGGCGCGGCGATGACCACGGCGGGAACTCTCACCACTCGATACCCTTCTGCCCCTTGCGCCCGGCGTCCATCGGATGCTTGACCTTGGTCATCTCGGTGACCAGGTCGGCCGCCTCGACCAGCCGCTGCGGGGCATCGCGCCCGGTGATGACGACGTGCTGATGACCGGGGCGGGCCGACAACACCTCGACCACCTCGTCGACGTCCACCCAGCCCCATTTCAGCGGATAGGTGAACTCGTCCAGGACATAGAAGTCGTGACGCTGGGCCGCCAGGCGGCGCGCGACCTCGGCCCAGCCGTCGGCCGCGGCCGCCGCGTGATCGGTATCGCTGCCCGCTTTACGCGTCCAGGACCAGCCGGCGCCCATCTTGTGCCACTCCACCGATGCACCGATCCGGTGCTGCTCGTACACGTCGCCGAGCGCGGCGAAAGCCGCCTCTTCGCCCACCTTCCACTTGGCGCTCTTGACGAATTGGAAAACCGCGACGGAGAGCCCGGCGTTCCAGGCCCGCAACGCCATTCCGAACGCCGCCGTCGACTTGCCCTTGCCGGCGCCGGTATGCACGGCCAGCACGGGCGTGTGACGGCGCGCCCGGGTGGTCAGGCCGTCATTGGGGATCTGGAGCGGAACTCCTTGCGGCATAACAAGTTACCTTTCTCACGCCACGTCGCGTACCGCACGGGTCAACGAATCGGCGTGCAACTGCTCCAGCCGAACGGCAGGTGCACCGAGTTGGCGGGCCAGCTGCTCGGCCAAGCCCAGCCGCACGTACGACGTTTCGCAGTCCACGACCACCGCGGCGGCGCCTTCGGCGACCAACCGGGCCGCTGCGGATCGGGTGCGGCCCAACGGATCCGGGCCGGCCGTGGCCCGGCCGTCGGTGAGCACCACCACCAGGGCGCGGCGGGCCCGGTCACGCGCCTTCTCCCGGACGATCAGCTCGCGCGCGGCCAGCAAACCTTCGGCCAGCGGGGTCTTGCCGCCGGTGTCGAATCGGGCCAGTCGCCGGCCGGCGATGTGGGCCGAGGAGGTCGGCGGCAACAACAACCGCGCCTCCTGGTGCCGGAAGGTGATCACGGCGACCTTGTCGCGGCGCTGATAGGCGTCGCGCAGCAGCGACAGTGTGGCACCGCTGACCGCCGCCATGCGGTCCCGGGCGGCCATCGAACCCGACGCGTCGACGACGAAGATCACCAGGTTGCCTTCGCGTCCCTCGCGCACGGCGCGGCGCACATCGTCGGGTTGAGGGCGCAACGGCCCGGCCCCGGCGCGCTCGGCGGCCGAGAGCAGCGTGGCGAACAGGTGCAGTCCGTGCCCGCCGCAGCTGGTGTCGTCCCCGGCGGTGGCGGCGATGACGCTGCCGCTGGCGTTGCGCGCCCGTGACCGTCGGCCGGGCGCTCCCTCCCCGACGCCGGGAACCCGCAGCGTGCGGGTGCGGAAGGTTTTCGACGGCGGGGCGCTGGGCTTGGTCTTCGGCGGCTGTACCGGGGCGCTCTCCCCCGAATCCCGTTGCAGCCCATCCGGTTCGGTGCCGCTCGATTGACCACCGCCGGGCGGGTCGGGGTCCGGGTCCGGGTCCGGGTCGGAGCCGGCCTGCGCCAAAGCCTCGTCCAACTGGTCGCGGTCGATACCCGGATCGTCGAAGGGGTCGCGGCGGCGCCGATGCGGCAGCGCCAGCTCGGCGGCCACCCGGATGTCCTGTTCTGAGACGGTGTCCGCCCCGCGCCAGGCGGCGTGTGCGACGGCGGTGCGTGCCACCACCAGGTCCGCACGCATGCCGTCGACATCGAACGCCGCGCACAGCGCGGCGATGCGCCGTAACTCGGTGTCGGGCAACTCCACCTCGTCGACGAGCGCTCGGGCCGCGGCGATGCGCCGGGCCAACTCGGCGTCGGCATCGGCGTAGCGTTCGGCGAACCCGTCCGGATCGGCCTCATAGGCCATTCGCTGGCGGATGACCTCCACCCGCACGTCGACGTCGCGTGAGGCGTGCACATCGACGGTCAGCCCGAACCGATCCAACAGCTGCGGACGCAGTTCGCCCTCTTCGGGATTCATGGTGCCGATCAACACGAACCGCGCCTCGTGCGAATGCGAGATGCCGTCGCGTTCGATGTGCACGCGCCCCATCGCCGCGGCATCGAGCAGCACATCGACAAGGTGATCGTGCAGCAGGTTGACCTCGTCGACGTAGAGCACGCCGCCGTGTGCGCGCGCCAGCAGGCCGGGCGAAAACGCGTGCTCGCCGTCGCGCAACACGCGCTGCAGGTCCAGCGAGCCGATCACCCTGTCTTCTGTTGCCCCGAGCGGCATTTCGACCAGGCCGGAGTCGCTGCCGGTCGCCGCGGACAGCAACGCCGCCAGGCCCCGCACAGCCGTCGACTTGGCGGTGCCCTTTTCGCCGCGGATGAGCGCGCCGCCGATCTCGGGGCGCACGGCGCACAACAGCAGGGCAAGCCGCAGCTGGTCGTGCCCGACGATGGCACTGAACGGGTAGGGCCTCACGGCTTGGCCGCCGGACCGGAGCCGGGCCGCAGCATGGGCACGTGCGGGACGCCGTCGTCGAGGAAATCGTCGCCGTCGCGCACGAATCCGTGCTGCGCGTACATGTCGGCCAAATAGGTTTGCGCGTTGATCCGGCACGGGTAGTCACCCACCTCGGCCAGGGCCGCGCGCAGCAGCCGGGTGGTGTGGCCTTGCCCGCGGGCGTTGCGCTTGGTGCACAGACGCCCGATGCGGAACGCCTTCTCGCCTCCCGCGTGCTCCTCCATCAGGCGTAGGGTGCAGATCACCTCACCGTCCGCGGTCTCCAGCCAGAAGTGCCGCGTTTCGGCGAGGAGGTCGCGGCCGTCCAGTTCCGGATACGGGATCGCCTGTTCGACGACGAACACCTCCACCCTCAACTTGAGCAGCTCGTAAAGTGTCTGGGCATCAAGGTCTTTGGCCCATATCCGCCGCAGTGCCTCACTCAATTGCGCCGCTCCCCTAGATCGTCCAACCCAAGCGCCTTCGTTCCCCACGAAAAAACCTCGTCGTACAGAGCCGGCTCATCCGACAGTGACGTCCCGAAGGATGGAACCATCTCCTTGAGCGCGGGCAGCCATGACTGAAAGCGGTTGGCAAAGCACCGTTGCAACACGTCGAGCATGATCGGCACCGCGGTCGACGCCCCCGGCGAACCGCCGAGCAGACCGGCGATGCTGCCGTCGGCGGCACCCACCACCACGGTGTCGAAGTCGAGCACCCCGCCCTTGCGCCTGTCACGCCGGATCACCTGCACGCGCTGACCGGCCACCGTCAGCTCCCAGTCGGAATCGACTGCGGTGGGCGCGAATTCGCGCAAGATGCGCAGCCGGTCGGGCTGGGAGAGCCGCAGTTGTCCGAGCAGGTAGCGGACCAGCGTCAGCTGGGTGGCGCCGACACCGAGCAATGCGGCCAGGTTGTGCGGTTTCACCGAGCGGGGCAGGTCGGTGACGTGGCCGTGCTTCAAGAATTTCGGCGACCAGCCGGCGTACGGGCCGAACACCAGCCACGGCTTGCCGTTGACGTAGCGCAGGTCCAGATGCAGCGCCCCCAGGGGCGGGGCGCCGGGTGCGGGCGCCCCGTACACCTTGGCCCGGTGTGCGGCGGTGAGCGCCGGGTTGTCGGCGCGCAGGAACCGGCCGCCGATCGGGAATCCCGCGAAGCCCTTGACCTCGCTGATGCCGGACTTCTGCAGCAGCGGCAGCGCGTCACCACCTGCCCCGACAAAGACGAATTTGGCGTGAGCGCGGCGCTTTTCGCCGGTGCGGCGATTGCGGATCGACAGCGCCCAGCCGCCGTCGGACCGCCGGGTCAGGTTGCGGACCTCATGGCCGAACAAGGCCGTCGCGCCGCCGCGCACGCAGAACCCCACCAATTGTCGCGACAGCGCGCCGAAGTCGACGTCGGTGCCGTGGGCAGCCCAGTTCAGCGCGGTCGGCGTGGAGAAGTCGCGTTGGGCGGCCATCAACGGCAGCCGGCGCGCGAATTCCTGGGTGTCCTCGATCAATTCGATGCCGGCGAACAGCGGGTTGGCGGCCAGGGCCTGCCGGCGTCGCCGCAGATAGTCGACGCGCTGCGCCCCGCGCACGAAGCTCGCGTGCGGGATCCGGGTCAGGAAGCGGCGATCGGTCAGGATGCCGTTCTCGACCGCGTACGCCCAGAACTGGCGGGTCACCTGAA
Source organism: Mycobacterium sp. NTMscope_MAC_269 (assembly GCF_976985695.1). Taxonomy (NCBI): domain Bacteria; kingdom Bacillati; phylum Actinomycetota; class Actinomycetes; order Mycobacteriales; family Mycobacteriaceae; genus Mycobacterium; species Mycobacterium sp. NTMscope_MAC_269. Next base: position 725,763 of record NZ_OZ335668.1, on the reverse strand, counting down.
ACTGCTCGTTGATGCGCACCGCTTTGCTGATGTCGATCGAGCCGTCGGGGCGTTGCGGGGTGTAGTTCAGCTCGCACAGCGCCGAATGCCCGGTGCCGGCGTTGTTCCAGGGGCTGCTGCTTTCGGCGGCGACGGCGTCGAGCCGCTCGACGAAGGTCAGGGTCCACTCCGGCTGCAGCCGGCGCAGCAACGCGCCCAGCGTCGCGCTCATGATGCCCGCGCCCACCAGCACGACGTCCGTGCGCGTGGTTGTGGCTAGCGACGACACCTGCTTGCTGGTCCTTCCCTCGGCTTGGGCCGGTCCCCAGGTTATCCCGAGGCAAAGTGGGCGCCAACGCCGTGCGGCTCCCCGTGGCCAGCAAAAGCTCTAAGCTTGCCTCGTGACTGGCTGGGTGCCCGATGTCCTCCCCGGATATTGGCAGCGCACCATCGCGCTGGGCCGCGATCCCGCCGGTGAGGGCGACATCGTCGCGACCCTGATCCGGCGCGGGCCCGCAACGGCACAAGACCTCGGCCAGACCGGACCGGCCGGGCGCGCGGTGCTGGCGGTACACGGCTACACCGATTACTTCTTCCATACGGAGCTCGCCGATCATTTCGCCGCCCGCGGCTTCGCCTTCTACGCGCTGGACCTTCACAAGTGCGGGCGGTCGCACCGCGACGGCCAGACCCCACACTTCATCACCGACCTCGCCAACTACGACACCGAACTTTCACACGCCCTGGACGCCGTGCGTGCGCAGGCCCGCACGGTGTTGGTGTACGGGCATTCCGCGGGCGGACTCATCGTGTCGTTGTGGCTGGACCGGTTGCGGCGGCGCGACCCGTCCGCGCATGCCGACATCGGCGGCCTGGTGCTCAACAGCCCGTTTTTGGACCTTCCCGGGCCGGCCATTCTGCGGCATTCGGCCACCGTGGCGCTGCTCGCGGGTCTGTCGCGGGTGCGGTCCAAGGGCGTGGCCCGGTCACCGGGTGAGGGCGGCTACGGCACCACGTTGCACCGCGACTACGGCGGGCAGTTCGACTACAACCTGCAGTGGAAACCCGTGGGCGGCTTCCCGATCACGTTCGGTTGGCTGCACGCCATCCGCCGCGGCCACGCCCGCCTGCACCGCGGCCTCGACGTCGGCGTGCCGAACCTGATCCTGCGCTCGGACCACAGCGTGCACGAAACCGCGGACCCGGCGTCCATGCGATGCGGCGACGCCGTTCTCGACGTCACCCAGATCGCCAGGTGGGCGGGCTGTATCGGGAACCGCAGCACCATCGTCCCGGTGATCGACGCCAAACACGACGTGTTCTTGTCGTTGGCCCCTCCGCGCGAGGTCGCGTATCGGGAACTGGATCTCTGGCTCGACGAGTACCTGCCCACCAACAACAACGACGCCCCGGCGTCGTTCGGAAAGGGGTGACGGTGGAGACCTACGACGTCGCAATCATCGGAACCGGTTCGGGCAACAGCATTCTCGATGACCGCTTCGCCGACAAACGGGTGGCCATCTGCGAGCAGGGCACCTTCGGGGGCACGTGCCTGAACGTCGGGTGCATCCCGACCAAGATGTTCGTCTACGCCGCCGAGGTCGCCCGGACCATCCGGGAGGCGGCGCGTTACGGCATCGACGCGCGCATCGAGCGGGTGCGCTGGGACGACATCGTCTCGCGCGTGTTCGGGCGCATCGATCCGATCGGGGTCGGCGGCGAGGATTATCGGAATGCCGCGCCCAATATCGATGTGTACAAACAGCACACGCGGTTCGGTCCGGTCCAGGCCGACGGCCGTTACCTGTTGCGCACCGACGCCGGCGACGAGTTCGCGGCCGACCAGGTGGTGATCGCGGCGGGCGCGCGTGCCGTGGTCCCCCCGGCGATCCTCGAGTGCGGCGCGACGTACCACACCAGCGACACGATCATGCGAATCCCCGAACTGCCGGAACATTTGGTGATCGTCGGCGGCGGTTTCGTGGCGGCCGAATTCGCGCACATCTTTTCCTCGCTGGGCTCGCGCGTCACCCTGGTGGTCCGGGGCTCCACATTGCTGCGGCATCTCGACGACGTCGTCAGCGAGCGCTTCACTCGCATCGCGGCGAACAAATGGGAGCTGCACACCCACCGCAACGTCGTGGGCGCCGAAAACCAAGGTTCGTGCGTAGCGGTGGAACTCGACGACGGCCGCACCGTGAACGCCGACGCGCTGCTGGTGGCGACCGGCCGCCTGCCCAACGGCGATCTGCTCGACGCCGAGCAGGCGGGTGTCACCGTCGAGGATGGCCTGGTGGTCGTCGACGAGTACCAGCGGACCACGGCGCGTGGCGTTTTCGCGCTCGGCGACGTCTCCTCGTCGTATCAGCTCAAGCACGTCGCCAACCACGAGGCGCGCGTCGTGCAGCACAATCTGCTGTGCGATTGGGACAACACCGAAGCGATGGCCGTCACCGACCATCGCTACGTGCCCGCGGCGGTGTTCACCGATCCGCAGATCGCCTCCGTGGGGCTGACCGAAAACGAGGCCATCGCACAGGGTTTCAAGATTTCGGTAAAGATTCAGGACTACGGCGACGTCGCCTACGGGTGGGCGTCGGAGGACACCACCGGGATCGTCAAGCTCGTCGCCGAGCGCGGCACCGGCCGCCTGCTGGGCGCCCACATCATGGGCGACCAGGCCTCGTCGATCATCCAGCCGTTGATCCAGGCGATGAGCTTCGGGCTGAGCGCCCCGCAGATGGCCCGCGGGCAGTACTGGATCCATCCGGCGCTGGCCGAGGTGGTGGAGAACGCGCTACTGGGTCTGCACTGACCTCAGCGGCGGCGAGGCCGGCTCGGCGATTGGTAGTCCTGGCACTGGGGACACACGCCGCGCAGCGTCAGCCCGGCCGCCTCCGACAGCGCGAAGGAGCTGGCCGCGATCGCATGCTCGAGCGCCAGGCTCAGCCGGCGGGCGGGCACCTCGATGATCGTGCCGCACTCGGTGCATACGGCATGGTGATGCGGAGCGGTGGCCAGCCCGTAGGTCGTGACACCCCCGTCGAGGGTCAGCGCGTGCAGCACCCCCTGATCGACGAGAGTGGTCACCGTGCGGTAGACCGTGGCCACGTCGGGCGCCTGGGCTCCCGGGGGCAGACACTCGCGCATGCGCTTGTCGATCTCGGCCACCGACAGGTGTCCGTTGACCGGCTCGAGCACCGCCAACACCTGGATCCGCGATGCCATCCGCCGCAGCCCGCGGGCGCGCAGCAGATCGCCGATCCTCTCGGTGACCGACGCGTCCGGCAGAGGCGGCTTGGGCGTCACCGGTTCAGTGTCACGCCGCGGCGCCGGGATCGCCAGCCCTCGACGTGATCGAAGGCCACGATTCTGCGATTCACTTGCATCTGGCGCGACGCGGAACTTACAGTCGTGCCGGTTGATTTCTGCCCGATACCGCAAGGACGCGCCGGAAGGACCCCAGTGGCCAGCACCGAGATCGACTGGCGGCCGTCACGGACGACCCGGCTTCTCGGCGCCTTGACAACAGCCTTGACAACAGCCTTGACGGCAGCGGAGTGGTGGCGCCTGGCCTCGATGCTGGCGGCCATCGTCGCGATGCACCTGATCGGCTGGTTCACCCTGGTGTTCTTGGTCGCGCCCGCCCAATACAGCTTGGGCGGCAAGGCTTTTGGTGTCGGCATCGGATTGACGGCCTACACCCTGGGCATGCGGCACGCCTTCGACGCCGACCACATCGCCGCCATCGACAACACCACCCGCAAGCTGATGAACGACGGGCAGCGGCCGCTGGCCGTCGGCTTCTTCTTTTCGCTGGGCCACTCCACGGTGGTGTTCGGATTGGCGCTGTTGCTGGCGTGCGGGGTGAAGAAGGTCGTCGGACCGGTCCAGGACGACTCCTCGACACTGCATCACTACACGGGGTTGATCGGCACCAGCGTCTCCGGCGTCTTCCTCTATGCGATCGCCCTCCTCAACGTCATCGTCCTGGTCGGCATCCTGCGCGTGTTCGCGCGACTGCGCCGCGGCGAATACGACCCCGACACCGACGGTGCCGAACTAGAGCGGCAATTGCAGAGCCGCGGACTGATGAACCGGCTGCTCGGCCGGCTCACCAAGTCGATCACCAAGTCCTGGCACTGCTATCCGGTCGGGTTGTTGTTCGGGCTCGGTTTCGACACCGCCACCGAGATCGCGCTCCTGGTGCTGGCCGGCACCAGCGCCGCCGCCGGGCTGCCGTGGTACGCCATCATGTGCCTGCCGGTGCTGTTCACCGCGGGCATGTGCCTGCTGGACACCATCGACGGGTCGTTCATGAACTTCGCCTACGGCTGGGCCTTTTCCAATCCGGTGCGCAAGATCTACTACAACATCACCATCACCGCGCTGTCGGTGGCGGTCGCCCTGCTGATCGGGAGCGTCGAACTGCTCATCTTGTTCGCCGACCAGTTCGGTTGGCGGGGCGGGTTCTGGAACTGGATCGGCGGGCTGGACCTCAACGCGGTGGGCTACGTCGTCGTCGGCATGTTCGTCGTCACCTGGGCGGTGGCCCTGCTCGTCTGGCGCTACGGCCGCATCGAAGAGAAGTGGGGCCCCGGCGATCTAGGAACCGAAGCCGCGTCCTAGCGGCTCACCGATCACGTCCGTTCGGGTGTAGAACAGGCTCATGGGCTCCTGCACATGCGCCCAGCCGTCGGACGGACCCCGCAGAGCGGTGGTCCGCGGTGCATGAGCTGTCGCTGTGCGAGGCGATCGCCGGGGTGGTCAGAGATCACGCCGACGGTCGGCACGTCGACGTGGTCCGCGTGCGGGTCGGCGCGCTTCGCCAGGTGGTGCCGGAGTCGTTGTCCTTCTGCTGGACCCTCGTGCGCGACGCCGAGGACATGCCCGACGCCGAACTGGAACTCGAATGCGTCAGCGCCGAAGTCAGCTGCCGGGCGTGCGGTCGGCACTCCGAGATCACCTCGCCGTGGTCGATCTGGTGTCCGCGCTGCGACAGCTCCGACGTCGAGGTGCTGCGTGGCAACGAATTCTTGGTCACGTCGATGGATGTCTCGTGAGCAGGGGCCGTGGCGTCGTCAGATGCCGCATCGAAAGGTGTTGAGCATGGGAAGATTTCATCGGCACGACGACGGGACCGTGCACACCCACGAGCACAGTGAACTGCCCCACGACCACGGCGACCACAGCAGCTACCGGACCGGCGGACAGCGCATCGAGGTGCTGGAGGCGATCTTCGCCGAGAACGACCTGCTCGCCGCGGCCAACCGGGAGGCGTTCGAGAGCCACGGTGTCCGCGTCCTGAACCTGATGAGCTCTCCCGGGTCGGGCAAGACCACCGTCCTGCAGGCGACCCTCGACGAACTCGCCGGTGACCTCGCGATCGGGGTGATCGAGGGCGATATCGCCACCGATCTGGACGCGGCAAAGCTTCGCGGCCGTGGCGCCCAGGTGTCACTGCTGAATACCAGCAACGGATTTGGCGGCGAATGCCATCTCGACGCGCCGATGATCGACCGCGCGCTGCCGGGCCTCGACCTGGCCGTGCTGGACCTGGTGGTCATCGAGAACGTCGGCAACCTGGTCTGCCCGGCCGAGTTCGATGTCGGCGAACACGCCAAGGCCATGGTCTATTCGGTGACCGAGGGCGAGGACAAGCCGCTGAAGTATCCGGTGATGTTCCGGTCGGTGGACGTGGTGCTGCTCAACAAGATCGACCTGGTGCCCCACATCGACGTAGACGTCGACACGTACATCACCCACGTCCGCAAAGTCAATGCGGCGGCGACGATCCTGCCGGTCAGCGCGCGCACCGGCGACGGCATGGGCGCCTGGTTCGGCTGGCTGCGGCGCTTCGCCGCCGAAGGAACCTGAACCAAGCCGTGCCGGAAGCGATTTTAGGTCCGCGCTCCTGCGAAGCGTTCGCAGGACAACCGGGCCCCGGATGAACGTCGAGATTCACCGACTTCACCAGGTGCCCAAAGGTTTTCGACGTTATATAACACGTGGCTACCAATCGGTAATGGTGAAACGTTGACAACGCCCGATAACGGGAGTAGACCCAAAAAATAGCGCTGCGCAAGTGGGCCGACGGTCGACTCCGGCGGCGCAGGAGCCCCAGCCCGGCTCCGGAAAGCTGCAGCATGCCAACGGAAGCAGCAGTCAAGGCAGAACAAACACTGATCCATGTTCTCTGGATCAACGCGGGCCTCAGTTGTGACGGTGATTCGGTGGCATTGACTGCTGCCACCCAGCCCAGCGTCGAGGAAATCGCATTGGGGGCACTGCCCGGACTCCCCCAGATCGCCGTGCACTGGCCCCTGATCGACTTCGAATGCGGACCCAACGGAGGCGCGGACGACTTCCTCGAGTGGTTCTTCAAAGCCGACCGCGGCGAGTTGGAACCTTTCGTGCTCGTCGTCGAAGGATCCATCCCGAACGAGAAGATCAAGGACGAGGGGTACTGGTGCGGGTTCGGCAACGACCCGGCCACCGGCCAGCCGATGACCACCAGCGAGTGGCTCGACCGGTTGGCGCCTAAGGCCACCGCGATCGTGGCGGTGGGGACCTGCGCCACCTACGGCGGCATCCATGCGATGGCCGGCAATCCGACCGGGGCGATGGGCGTGCCCGACTACCTGGGCTGGGACTGGAAGAGCAAGGCCGGCATACCGATCGTGTGTGTGCCAGGCTGCCCGATCCAGCCGGACAACCTCTCGGAGACCCTGACCTATCTGCTCTACATGGCGACCGATCAGGCGCCGATGATCCCGCTCGACGACGCGCTGCGCCCGCAGTGGTTGTTCGGCAAGACCGTGCATGAAGGTTGCGACCGGGCCGGCTACTACGAGCAGGGCGACTTCGCCACCGAGTACGGTTCGCCGAAATGCATTGTCAAGCTTGGCTGTTGGGGGCCAGTGGTCAAGTGCAACGTGCCCAAGCGCGGGTGGATCAACGGTGTCGGCGGCTGCCCCAACGTTGGCGGCATCTGCATCGGCTGCACGATGCCGGGGTTCCCCGACAAGTTCATGCCGTTCATGGATGAGCCACCGGGAGGCAAGATCTCGAGCACCGCGTCGGGTTTGTACGGAACCGTGATTCGCAGTCTGAGGGGTATCACGGAACGCACCGTCGACAAAGAGCCGAGGTGGCGCCACAACGGCGACAAACTCACCACCGGAGCGCGCCGCACCTGGTAGGTCACCTACCAGGTGGGCACGCTCCCTCCTCTAGTTCCGGACGAAGAGCCGTCGCCGCATCCGCCAACACGGACAGCAGCCATAGCGGGAAGACAAAGCGGGAAGAAGTAGCGCGATGACAACCATCATTCCTGAACCCACCCACGCCGCACGGGAACCCGGCCAATTGGTCGAAATGGCCTGGGATCCCATCACCAGGATCGTAGGCAGCCTGGGCATCTACACCAAGATCGACTTCGAGAACAAGGAAGTCGTCGAGTGCCACAGCACCTCGTCGATCTTCCGGGGCTACTCGATTTTCATGAAGGGCAAGGATCCTCGCGACGCACACTTCATCACCAGCCGCATCTGCGGTATCTGCGGCGACAACCACGCGACCTGCTCGTGCTACACGCAGAACATGGCCTACGGGGTCAAGCCACCGCATCTGGGCGAGTGGATCGTCAATCTCGGTGAGGCCGCGGAATACATGTTCGACCACAACATCTTTCAGGAGAACCTCGTCGGGGTGGACTTCTGCGAGAAGATGGTCTCCGAGACCAACCCCAGCGTGCTCTCGCTGGCCGAGAAGACACCGGCACCGCACGCGGACGCCCACGGCTACAAGACGATCGCGGACATCATGCGATCGCTCAACCCGTTCAGCGGTGAGTTCTACCGCGAAGCGCTGGTGGTCAGCCGCTACACGCGCGAGATGTTCTGTCTGATGGAAGGGCGTCACGTGCACCCCTCCACGCTGTACCCCGGCGGCGTCGGCACCGTCGCAACCATCCAGTTGATGACCGACTACATGACCCGGCTGATGCGCTACGTCGAGTTCATGAAAAAGGTTGTGCCCATGCACGACGACCTGTTCGACTTCTTTTACACCGCCCTGCCCGGTTACGAGAAGGTCGGGCTGCGCCGCACCCTGCTGGGCTGCTGGGGCTCCTTCCAGGACCCCGAAGTGTGCAACTTCGAATACAAGGACATGGAAAGCTGGGGCAACGCGATGTTCGTCACCCCGGGTGTGGTGGTCGACGGCAAACTGGTCACCCACTCGTTGGTGGACATCAACCTGGGAATCCGAATCCTCTTGGGTAGTTCGTATTACGACGACTGGACCGACCAGGAGATGTTCGTCAAAACCGATCCGCTGGGTAACGCGGTGGACCGGCGTCACCCATGGAACCAGCACACCAACCCGCACCCGCAGAAGCGGGACCTGGAGGGCGGCAAGTACAGCTGGGTGATGTCTCCGCGCTGGTTCGACGGCAAGGACCATCTGGCGCTGGACACCGGCGGCGGCCCGCTGGCGCGGCTGTGGTCGACCGCTCTTGCCGGCCTGGTCGACATCGGCTACGTCAAGGCGACCGGCAACAGCGTCAAGATCAACCTGCCCAAGACGGCCCTGAAGGGGCCAGTCGAGTTGGAGTGGAAGATCCCCCAATACGGCAGCAACACGATCGAACGCGATCGGGCGCGCACCTACTTCCAGGCTTACGCGGCCGCGAGTGCGCTGCACTTCTGCGAGAAGGCGCTCGAGGAGATCCGTGCCGGGCGCACCAAGACGTGGGAGAAGTTCGACGTGCCCGACGAGGCCATTGGCTGCGGGTTCACCGAGGCGGTCCGCGGCGTGCTCAGCCACCACATGGTGATCCGGGACGGCAAGATCGCCAACTATCACCCGTATCCGCCGACGCCGTGGAACGCCAACCCGCGCGACAGCTATGGCACCCCCGGGCCGTATGAGGATGCGGTGCAGGGCCAGCCGATCTTCGAGGAGAACGGCCGGGACAACTTCAAGGGGATCGACGTCATGCGCACGGTGCGCAGCTTCGATCCGTGCTTGCCCTGTGGTGTGCACATGTACCTGGGTAAGGGCAGGTCCCTGGACAGACTGCACACGCCGACCCAGTCACCCGTCGGGGAGTAACACATGGCGGATCGCCCGAACAAGTCCGCGAACGACGCGCAGTGGCGTGAAGCGGGCGATCGGATCCAGACACTGCTCGATTCCTGCGCGGCGAGTGGAACCGCCGCCCACGACCGCGCGCAGCAACTGGTTCGCGAAGTGGTCGGGCTGTACGGTGCCGGGCTGCAGCGGATCATGCGAATGGCCGATGATCCTGGCCCCGGCGGCGGCCTGGCCGAGCGGCTGGCCACCGACGACCTGGTGGCCAGCCTGCTCCTAGTGCACGGACTGCATCCGCACGACACGCATCGCCGGGTCGCCGATGCGCTGGACCGGGTGCGGCCCTATCTGGGTTCGCACGGCGGGGACGTCGACCTCCTCGAGATCGACGGTGACACCCTGCGTTTGGCGTTCACCGGCAGCTGCAAGAGCTGCCCCTCGTCCGCGGTGACGCTGGAGCTGGCCGTGCAGGACGCGGTCCGCGCGGCGGCCCCGGAGATCTCCTCGATCGAGGTGGTGACCGCGCAGGCCGCCGCGCCCACGGCCGTGATTCCCGCCGAATCGCTTCTGACGAACCTACATTCGAACGGGCAGGCGCCGGCCGACTGGCACCCGATTCCCGAGCTGGCCGAGCTGGCACCCGGCGAGGCCGGAGGATTCGTGATCGCCGGCGCCGCCATCGTGGCGTGCCGGGTCGACGACCGCACGTTCGCCTACCGAGATCACTGCCCGGCGTGTGACGGCTCCCTGGCCGGTTCGCAACTGCACGGCGCGCTGCTGCGCTGCGCGGGCTGCTTGACGGACTTCGACATCGTTCACGCGGGACTGCGCGCCGGGGCCGACGCCGCCGCGGGATCGCCGATCCATCTCGATCCGATTCCGCTGTTGACCCGCGACGGCCTGCCGTCGGTGGCGCTGCGGGCCGAGGCCATGGGAGCCCCGGCATGACAACCCCCTACGACGTCCTGGCACGCATCAGCAGCGACCGGGCCCCCGAACCGGCCGGCGAGCGCTGCGAAATGTGCTCGGAGCGCATCGCCGACGAACACCAGCACGTCGTCAATGTGGCCGACCGGCAACTGATGTGCGTCTGTCGCGCCTGTTATCTGCTGTTCACCGACTCCCACGCCGAGTTGCGCTACCGCGCGGTGCCCGACCGGTATTTGTCCTTTCCCGACTTCGCGCTGGACCGCCTGGTGTGGGAGGCGCTGCAGATCCCGGTCGGGGTCGCCTTCTTCTTCACCAACTCGGAGCTGGGCCACACCGTCGCGTTCTATCCGGGCCCGGCGGGGGCCACCGAGTCCGAGCTGGACATGGACGTGTGGGACACCATTCGCGGCGCCGACCGGCGGGTGGACCTGCTGGCCGACGACGTGGAGGCGCTGCTCGTGCGCGTCCCCGACGGTCCCGAAGACGGCGAATTACCGCAGCCGGAAAGCTATTTGGTCCCGATCGACGCGTGCTACGAATTCGTCGGGCGGATGCGACTGCTGTGGCGCGGCTTTGACGGTGGCCAGCAGGCGCGCGAATTCATCGACGGCTTCTTCGACGGGCTCGCCGCCCGGGCAGTGCAGACGCGGCGATGAACGTGAGCTTCACGGTTCTGGACGTGACGGCCGAACCGTACACCGTCAGCCCCGCCCTCACCGCCCGCGTCGGCGTCACCACCAGCGGGGGGGACTCGGTGCACGCCCTCGCCCTGCGGTGCCAGGTGAGGATCGAGCCGCTGCGCCGTCCCTACTCCGACGACGAAGCGGCCGGCCTGACGGACTTGTTCGGCGCCCGAGAACGCTGGGCGAGCACCCAACGCACCTTCCTGTGGCAGCACTGCAGCGCCATGGTGCCGGGGTTCACCGGCAGCACGACCGCGGCGCTGCCCCTGGCCTGCACCTACGACTTCGAGGTAGCTGGCGCCAAATATCTGCACGCGCTGCGCGGCGGGACGGTACCGCTGCAATTCCTCTTCAGCGGAACACTTTTCGTCAACTCCGAACGCGGCTTCTCAGTTCATCAGGTGCCGTGGGACTGCGAGGACCGCTACGAGATGCCGGTCACGGTCTGGCGGGAGCTGATCGAGCAACACTATCCCAACAGCGGCTGGATCCGGCTGAACCACGAAACCATCACGGAGCTGGCCGGTTACAAATCCGCCCGGGGAATGCTCGACCTCGACGAGGCCATCACCTCCTTGCTGGACGCCACCGCCGATCGCGAGGTGGCGCAATGACGGCGACCTGGGAGCGCGCCCGCGCCGTCGCCGACGCGGTGCTCTACGAGGGCTACCTGCTCTACCCGTACCGGGGCACGTCGAGCAAGAATCAATCACGTTGGCAGTTCGGCGTTTTGGGTCCGTGCGGTGCGTGCGACGCCGGCCTCGGTGAGGATCCCACCCTGGCCGCGGAGTTTCTGGTCGAGGGCGCGCGGGCGCTGACCTTGGTGCTGCGTTTCCTGCAGCTGCAACACCGCCGAGCCGAGCGGGAAACGAGTGACGGCTTCGAGCCCGTCGACGAGCTCATTACCCCGGCCGGGTCGTGGCTGACCTGGGACGAAGCCGTGGAGTGCGAAATCGCGTTCGGCCCCCTGGAATTTGACGATCAACCGTGGTCGCTGCCGGTGACGGCCGATGCGGCCACCGATGTCGAACTCCTCGACGGCGGGCGGTTGGTTCGCGAACGACGTCAGGTGCGTGGCGTGCTGAGCGTCACCAGCGAGCCCGACGGCGCCCTGCGGCGCGTCTCGGTCCGGGTGGACAACACCGGCGCGGCCCCGCGCGACAAGGGGGACGCCGCCGCGCGCTCGATGATCGGTACGCACCTCATCGCCGAAGTAGTTGGTGGCCAGTTCGTCTCGCTGCTCGAGCCACCGCAGACCGCGACCGATGCCGTGTCCCGGTGCCGCCGGCATCGCTGCTTCCCGGTGCTGGCCGGTCCGCCGGGCACCCGCGACACGCTGCTGATCTCACCGATCATTCTCTACGACCACCCCGAGGTCGCCGAACAGAGCGACACGGCCTTATACGACTGCACCGAGATCGACGAGATACTCACCCTGCGCGTGATGACCATGACGGACGAGGAGAAGGCGCAGGCCCGGGCGACCGACCCGCGGGCGGCACGAATCATCGACGAGTGTGACGCCATGTCACCCGAGGCGATGGTCCGGCTGCACGGTGTGCTGCGCGATCCGCACTCGGCGCGCGTGCCCACCGGTTTGGTACCCGAGATTCCCGAAGGTATCGATTGGTGGGATCCGCTGGCGGACAACGCCGTCCGGCCCGAGATCGACGCGGTTTTGGTGAACGGGGTCCGAATCGCCAGGGGCAGCATGGTCCGGTTGCGGCCCCGGCGCAACGCCGACGCCCAGGACATCTTCGTCGCCGGCAAAACCGCCCGTGTCACGTCGGTGCATGAGGACGTCGAGGGCCATAAGCACGTCGCCGTGGTCGTCGACGACGACCCGGCCGCGGACCTGCACGACTGGTACGGCCGGTACTTGTACTTCTCCCCCGACGAAGTCGAACCGCTGCATTTGCAGCAGAACACAACAGTCCCCGAAAGGAGTCCGACATGGAAGTCCTAGGTTGGATCTTCATCGCCATCATCGCGCTGGTGGCGGCGATCGCGTTGGCGCTCGGCGTGGTATCGCTGCCCGATGCCCGCCGCTATCTCAAGTTGAGGCGGATGTAGCCGAGCCACCATGACAGCGCGCATCCTGGTAGCCGGGATCGGCAACATCTTCCTGGGCGACGACGGATTCGGATCGCAAGTGGTCCGCAACGCCGAACTGCCCCAGGATGATCCGACGGTCCAGGTGATCGACTATGGAATCCGAGGCATGCACCTGGCCTATGACCTGCTCGAGGACTGGGACACGCTGGTGCTCGTCGACGCCGTACCCAGCCGGGGGCATCCGGGCACGTTGCACGTCTTTCAGGCCGATCACGAATCACCTTCGCAAACAACCGGTCTGGACGGACACAGCATGGACCCGGCCGCGGTATTCGCCAGCCTGCGGGCCCTGGGCGGCCGTCCGCCCTACACCGTGGTCGTCGGGTGCGAGGCTGGCAGCGTGCAGGAGGGAATCGGCCTGACCGAACCGGTCGCCCAGGCCGTCCCGCGGGCGGCGCGGGCGGTGGAAGAGATTGTCGCGGCGTTGCACGGCGCGCCATTACCCGCGGCCGAAGGCGGGTGCTGAATCATGTGTCTGGGCATACCGGGGCAGGTCGTCGCCATGCTGGACGGTTTTGCCGGGCAGCTGGCGCTGGTCGACGTGGTCGGCAAACAGCGCAAGGTGAACGTCGGCATGTTGCCGGAAGAGACGTTCGCGCCGGGCGATTGGGTGATCATCCACATGGGCTTCGTCGTGGAGAAGACCGACCGGGCCGGGGCGGAGCAGGCCATGGCCGGCCTGGAGTTGATGGGCCGGGGCCGGGCCGGGCCTATGGACGGTCCAGCGGAGGCCGGTTGAGATGACGGACATGGCCGAAGCCCCCGTGCTCTTGCGGTCGCAGGAGGTGCGGCAGGGCGTCACGGTGACCGGCGTGGTGCAGGGGGTGGGCTTCCGCCCGTTCGTGCATCGGATCGCGACCGAACTGGGCCTGTCCGGATTCGTCGGCAACGACTCGGGGGCGGTGTTCGTCGAGGTGCAGGGCCGGCGTGCCCGCCTGGCGGAATTCTGCCGGCGGCTGCGCGCCGACGCTCCGCCGCTGGCGCGGATCGCCGAGGTGCGGGTGATCGACCTCGAGGTCGATCCCGAATGCGCACCCGAATTCCGCATCGTGACAAGCCAACCGGCCCCCGGTGTGACCACACCGATTCCGCCCGACGTCGCGGTGTGCGACGACTGCGTCGCCGAGCTGTTCGACCCCCTGGATCGCCGCTATCGGCACCCGTTCGTGACGTGTACCAACTGCGGCCCCCGGTTCACCATCATCGAAGGGTTGCCCTACGACCGCCCCGCCACCACGATGTCGGCCTTCGCCATGTGCGCACGCTGCGCCGCCGAATACCACGATCCGGCGAATCGCCGCTTCCATGCGCAGCCGATCGCCTGCCCGGACTGCGGACCGACCCTGCGTTTCCGCTCGGCGACCGGTGACGTACGCGGAGCGGATGCGGCCTTGGCCGCCACGCAGAGTGCGCTGGCCGCCGGCGCCGTGGTGGCCATCAAGGGCATCGGCGGCTACCACCTGGCCTGTCAGGTCGACGACCCGGCGGCGGTCGCCGTGCTGCGGGGGCGTAAGGCCCGCGGCGCCAAGCCCTTTGCCGTCCTGGTCCGCGATCTCGACGCCGCGCGCCGCTACGCCCACGTCGACGACACCGAGTCCGCCGTGCTGTCCGGTCCGGCCCGCCCGATCGTGTTGCTGCGGCGGCTGCCCACCGCGCCGGTCGCCGAGGCCGTGGCGCCCGGCAGCCCGCTGCTCGGGTTGATGCTCCCGTACTCCCCCCTTCATCACCTGCTGCTGGCACCCGTACCGGGCATCGCCGGGCCGGTGCCCGATGCGCTGGTGCTGACCAGTGCCAACCGCTCCGACGAGCCGATCTGCTTCACCGATGACGATGCCGCGCAGAGGCTTCCGGCGCTCTGCGACGCGGTTCTCGACCATGACCGGCCGATCCACGTGCCGTGCGACGACTCGGTGGTGCGCGTCGTCCGAGACCGGGACGGGGCACACGAGCTTCCGATCCGCCGTTCCCGCGGGTACGCGCCGCTGCCGGTCGAGCTACGTCTCGAGGGGCCGGCCGTGCTGGCCGTGGGCGGGGAATTGAAGAACACCTGCTGCCTCACCGACGGCTCGCGGGCCTACCTGTCCGGCCACATCGGTGACATGGCCACCTGGGAGACGCTGCGCGCCTTCGAGCGTGCGGTGGGTCAGCTCAGCGAGATACGCGGCGCGCCCGAGCGTATGGCCGCCGATCTGCATCCCGGATACCACACCCGAAGCTGGGCGGAGCGCCACGCGGGGAACCGGCCGCTGGACCTGGTTCAGCACCACCACGCCCACGTGGTGTCGCTGCTGGCCGAACACGGGCGCATCGGCGAACCCATCGTCGGGGTCGCCTTCGACGGCACGGGTTATGGCTGCGACGAAACGATCTGGGGCGGCGAGATTCTGGCGCTCGGCACCGGCAGCCACCATTTCGTCCGGGCCGGCCACCTGTTGCCGGTGCCGCTACCCGGCGGCGACGCGGCGGTGCGCAATCCGTGGCGGATGGCGCTGTCCCAGCTATGGATGGCCGACATCGACTGGACCCCGGATCTGGCGCCGGTCGCCGCCGCGACCGGCGACGAACTGCGGCTCACCCGTTCGCAACTCGAGACCGGGACGGGCTGTGTGCCGTGTTCGAGCATGGGCCGGCTGTTCGACGCCGTCGCTTCCCTGCTCGGGGTGCGGCACCGCATCGACTACGAAGGGCAGGCCGCCGTCGAACTCGAGGCGCTGGCGGAGTCGGCCGACCACGATCCCGATCGGCCTGCGCCGTCGTTGCCGCTGGCGGTGCGTCCCGACGGGGTGATCGATCCGACGCCGATGGTGCAAACGATGGTCGCGGCGCTGTACGCCGGGACACCGCGTGCGGTACTGGCCTTGGCCTTTCACCACGCGATCGCGGACGCGGTCGCCGGTGCGGTCGCGCGGGTGGCCGGCGCCACCCGGCTGGTGGGGCTTACGGGCGGGGTGTTCCAGAACGTTCTGCTGCTGCAATCCTGCCGTGACCTATTGCGGTGCAGGGGGTTTGAGGTTCTCACCCATCACATTGTGCCGCCGAACGACGGTGGCTTGGCGCTGGGCCAAGCCGTGGTCTCGGCGCTGATCGCGCAGGAGGAGGTGTTGACGCGATGACTGTGACCGCCGTCGATCACGGCCTGAGCTCCGAGCTGGCCGAAGATCTTGCCGCGACGGCGTTGACGCTCGCCAAACGATTCGCCGCCGGTGCCACCATGTGGTCCATCGCGCCCTCGTGGGAACCGCACGCCATGCACATCGCCGTCGAATTCGTGCATCCGGTGATCATGGGCAAACGGGCCTTGCCCGCGGTGGCGCTCACCGGACCCGACCTGGTCGACCTGGTGCGGGTATCGGTGCGGCCCGGCGACATCGTGGTCGCGGTCTCCGGTGCGACGGACGCGCAGGTGCGCTCGGTGATGCGCCGCGGCCCGGCCTGGGGCACCACCACGATTTGGATCGGCAGCGGCGATCCGCCCGACGCCGCCATGGCCGATCACGTGCTCTGGCTCGACGATCCCGATCCGCGGGTGCCCGCCACCGGCGGCTTCGTGCTGTTCTATCACCTGCTGTGGGAGCTGACCCACGTGTGCTTCGAGCACGCGGGCTTGCTCAAACCCGGCCGCTGCGACGACGACGAGGCGGCCTGCGTGACCTGTAGCGACGAGGGTCGGCTGGGCGAAGTGATGAGCGCGTCGGTCGACGGTCAGGCGACGGTGCGCACCGCGCGCGGCGTCGAGAACGTGATCACCGCATTGGTCGACCCGGTGGCCGCCGGCGAGCTGGTGCTGGTGCACGCCGGCACGGCGATCAGCCGCGTCTGCGACGAAGAGCCAGAAGGTGTTTCATGAGCCCCGCCGACGAACCCACCAACTTCTTGTACCCGTTCATCGACGCGCAAGAAGATGACCCCTCGTCGCTGCTCGCCGACCTGGCCGCATCGGCGCACGCCAAGGCATCCGAAAGCCGGGCGCTGCGGCACTCCACCCTGGAGGCCAACGCCGAGCTGCTGGCGGCGGCGGCCGCCGAGCTGGCGCGCCGGTTCGCCGCCGGCGGACGGCTGTTCACCTTCGGAAACGGCGGCAGCTGCACCGATTCCACCACGCTGGCGGCCTTGTTCGCGCGGCCACCGCTCGGCAAGCCGCTACCGGCCTGGTCGCTGACCGCCGATCAGGCGATCCTTACCGCCTTGGGTAACGACGTCGGCTTCGAGCTCGTCTTCGCCCGCCAGCTGATCGCGCGCGCGGCGGCCGGTGACATCGCGATCGCGATGTCGACCAGCGGCAACTCCCCCAACCTGCTGACCGCGCTGGCCGAGGCCCGCCGCCGCGGCCTGTACACCATCGGTTTCGCCGGCTACGACGGGGGCGCCTTCGCCGACAACCCGAATGTGGACGCCTGCTTCGTCGTTCGTTCGCAAAGCGTGCACCGGATCCAGGAATCCCAGGCGCTGTTGGGCTACCAGTTGTGGTTGGCGGTCCACGAACGGCTCGCGGGCGATCACGGTGTGGGGGCGGCATGAATCCTTCAGCAGGTGACTACCTTTCGTCGGGTCCGCGGTTCGCCGAAGGCGACGTGATCGAGCGGATCGAGTCGTTTCGCCGGCGCCGTCCCCGGCTGCTCGACGAGCAGGTGACCCTGGCGCATGGCGCGGGCGGCAAGGCGTCGGCGGCGCTGATGGACGCGGTGTTCATGGAGGCGTTTCGCAACCCGCTGCTCGAGACGCTGGGCGACGGCGCGGTCCTCACGTTGCCCAGCGGCGAACGCGTGGCGATGTCGACGGACTCGTTTGTGGTGGCTCCCAGGCGTTTTCCCGGCGGCTCGATCGGCGAGCTCGCCGTGCACGGCACCTGCAACGACCTGGCGGTGGCCGGCGCCGTGCCATCGTGGATCTGCGCGGCCTTCGTGCTCGAAGAAGGGTTCGGAATCGCCGAGCTCAAAGAGATCGTCGCCGACATGGCGGCCGCGGCCGCGGCCGCCGGCGTGCAGATCGTCACCGGCGACACCAAGGTGGTGCCCAAGGGGGCGGCCGACGGCCTGTTCATCACCACCACCGGGGCCGGAGTCATCCCCGCCGGCCGCGCGCTGTCGGCGCAGTCGGTGCGCACCGGGGACAAGGTGCTGCTGTCGGGGTCGATGGGCGATCACGGCATGGCCGTCATGCTCGCCCGCGGCGATCTGGCCATCGAGGCCGACATCGCCTCCGACACCGCCTCGGTGAGCCCGTTGGTGGAGTTGCTGATGGCGGCCGCCCCGTCCACCCGGTGGCTGCGCGACGCGACGCGGGGCGGGGTGGGCACCGTGTGCAACGAGCTGGCCCAGGCCTGCGGCCTGGGGGTACTGCTCGACGAGGAGCGACTTCCGGTGGCGCCCATGGTCAATGGCGCCTGCGAGCTGCTCGGCATCGATCCGCTCTACGTCGCCAACGAGGGCAAGTTCGTCGCCGTCGTCGCACCTGAGGAGGCGCGGGCGGGGTTGGACGCGTTGCGGTCCCATCCGCTGGGCGCCGATGCGGCCGAGGTCGGCGAGATCGTCACCGAACCCGCCGAAAGCGTGGTGCTGCGTACGGGATTCGGCGGCACCCGCATCGTGGACATGCTGGTAGGGGACCCGCTGCCGAGGATCTGCTGAAAGGAGCTGCACATGTGCCTTGGGATTCCGGGCCGGATCGTGGAAATCACCGATCCCGCCACCTGTTTGGCGAAGGTCGACGTGAGCGGCGTGCAACGGACCATCAGCGTCCGGTTGCTGGAGAACGACCTGCCCGCGCCCGACGACTGGGTGCTGGTCCACGTCGGTTTCGCGATGGCCAAGATCGACGAGACCGAGGCGTTGCTCACGCTGGCCGCCATCAAGAAACTCGGCGACACCTACACGACCGAAATGCAGGCCTTCGACTCGTCGGCCATCGTTTGACTAGGAGCGGCAATGAAATTCGTCGACGAATTCCGCGACCCCGCCGCGGCCCGCAAGCTGCTGGTGGCTATCGAGCGCCTGGCCGGGACCGGCGGCGAGGACTTCAAGTTCATGGAGGTGTGCGGCGGGCACACGCACACCATCTACCGGCACGGCATCGAGCACCTGCTGCCCGCCAACGTCGAGCTCGTGCACGGGCCGGGCTGCCCGGTGTGCGTGATCCCGATGGGACGCATCGACGACGCGATGTGGCTGGCCGGCCAGCCCGACGTGATCTTCACCTGTTTCGGCGACATGATGCGGGTGCCCGGCTCGCACGGCAGCCTGCTGCATGCCAAGGCCCGCGGCGCCGACGTGCGGTTCGTCTACTCGCCGCTGGACGCGTTGAAGATCGCGATCGACAACCCGGCCAAACAGGTGGTGTTCTTCGCCATCGGTTTCGAGACCACCGCGCCGTCGACCGCAGTGACGCTCGTGCGGGCGCGTGAGTTGGGCCTGGCCAATTTCAGCGTCTTCTGCAACCACGTCACGATCGTGCCGCCGATCAGGGCCATCCTGGAATCCCCGGACCTGCGGCTGTCGGGTTTCATCGGCCCGGGGCACGTGTCCACGGTGGTGGGCAACCGGCCCTACCGGTTCGTCCCGGACGTCTATCGAAAGCCGTTGGTGGTGGCAGGTTTCGAACCGCTGGACATCCTGGCCTCCGTCGCGATGTTACTGACCCAGATCCGCGACGGGCGCTGCGAAGTGGAGAACCAGTACAAGCGCGTGGTGCCCGAGCACGGCAACCCTGCCGCGTTGGCGTTGATGGGCAAGGTGTTCGCGCTGCGCCCGCACTTCGAATGGCGCGGTCTGGGCTTCATCTCGCAAAGCGCCCTGCGGCTCCACGACGACTTCGCCGGGTTCGACGCCGAGCTGCGATTCGCGATGCCCGGCGTGCGGGTCGCCGACCCGAAGGCCTGCCAGTGCGGTGAGGTCCTCAAGGGCGTCCTCAAGCCGTGGGAATGCAAGGTTTTCGGTACCGCGTGCACCCCCGAGACCCCGATCGGGACCTGCATGGTGTCACCCGAAGGGGCCTGCGCGGCCTACTACAACTTCGGACGGATGCATCGCGACGCCGTGAAGCTGGTGAGCCGCGCTTGACCGACGACCGAGGCCTCGAAAAGGGCGCTGCAATGTTCGCCCGCTACGCGTATGCGCCCAACGCGTTGGGCTATTGCGGCCCGCCGTTAGGAGCCACCCTGCGCGACGGGTCGGTCGACGACGTGCGCGCCGCGGCGAGGAAGTTCTCCGGCGCGTGGCCGTACCTGCGGGTCCTCTCGGAGCTGACCGGCATCGCCGACCCGCTGGATTACCGGTTGGTGGAGTCGTATTGGCTCGGCGGCGGCGTCGCCGCCGAGCTGGATCCGCAGCAGTTCCTCGCCGCGTTGCTGGCGATCCTCGGCCCGCAAGCAGGCCAATACTGGTCGCATCTCACGCCGGACCTGGCGTGCGAGGCCGCCGCAAACCACTGCTTTCACGTCTTCGGGATCTACCCGTGGACGCGGTTCCTGGGCCGGAATTGCGACGAGCAGCCGTTGAGCGTGCTGGATAACTGCCGAATCAGTTCCGGCACAGTGCTTTCCCGCGACGGGGACCGCGTCGAGGTGCTGTGCCGGAACCTGGCCTGGAACGGTCAGGCGCTCACGCTGTCGAAACCGTCGGCGCGGGTGCTCGAGGTGTGGGCAGACGGATACAGCGCGGTGCCCGATGCGGCCGCCGGAGATGTGGTCGCGATGCACTGGGGCCGGCTGTGCGGTCGACTCTCGCCGGCGCAGCTTTGCGCGCTCACCGACAGCACGCACCGCCAACTGCTGGTGACCGACCAGCGACTGGCGCGCGTCTAGCTTCGACGTCAGACTGGCCCGGTGCCCGGTTCCCTGCGCGACGTGCTGCCCGCCGCGGCCGCCCTGCTCGGAGTTCCCGGCGCGGTCGACAAGCTCGCGGTGACGGACCGGGTCGGCTCCGATCGGATCGACCGGGTGCTCGTCGTGCTGGTGGACGGGCTGGGCTGGCACCTGCTTCCGCAGCTGGCCGGCGACGCCCCGCTGCTGGCCTCCGTGCGCAGCGGCGCCACCGGCCGGCTGACCCAGCTGGAGTGCACCTTCCCGTCGACCACGCCGACCAGCCTGGTGTCCCTGGGCACCGGCGCGGCGCCCGGCGAGCACGGCATCCTGGGCTTCACTCTCCGGGTACCGGGCACCGAGACGGTGCTCAACCATGTCCGCTGGCGCGACGACCCATCGCCCGCAATCTGGCAGCCGGTGCCGACGTGGTTCCAGCGGATCAAAGAGGCCGGCGTCAGCGCCCGCGCGGTGCTGCCGGCGCTGTTCCTCGGCAGTGGGCTGACCGAGGCCGCGTACCGCGGCGCGGAATTCCGCCCGGCCGGCCCCGACGACGACTACGCGCGACTGGTGGTCGACGACCTGCGCTCGGCGCCCGGGCTGGTCTACGCCTACACCGCCGAGCTCGACACCGCGGCCCATGTCTTCGGTGTCGGCTCCGAACAATGGCATGCGGCGGCGGCCAGCGTCGACGCACTGCTCTCGCGCCTGCTCGAGGCGCTGCCGCCGCACGCGGCGCTGCTGGTGACCGCCGACCACGGTGGCCTCAACGTCCCGCCCGGGGCCCGTATCGACCTCGACGCCGACCCCCGGCTGGCCCAGGGAATACGGGTGGTCGCCGGCGAGCCCCGGGTCCGCTACCTGCACACCGAGCCGGGCGCCGGGCCCGACGTGCGGGCCGCATGGGCCGAGGTGCTGGGTAACCGGGCCACCGTGTACAGCCGCGAACAGGCGGTGGCCACCGGAATGTTCGGGCCGGTCGCCCCGCGGCACCGGGAGCGGCTCGGCGACGTGGTGGTCGTCTGCTCGGGCGACGCGGCGGTGCTGGCCAGCGCGCACGAGCCCCCGGAAGCGGCCCGCCTGGTCGGTTTCCACGGCGGAGCCAGCCCGGCCGAGATGGCGATTCCACTGATGGTTTTTCGGCCGTAGTCGCAGGCAAACACGCACCGGACTCGGATCGAGTTCACAGCTCGTTCGGACCGTTCACCAGGGTTTCACGCGGTACATTCGGCGCACTGTGTTGTTCGGGGTTGGCGATGAAACTCGGCGGTGGCAGCGGGCCATCGCCGTCGCCGCAGCGCTCGGTGTGTTCGCCGCCCTGGTCGCCGGTTCGTCACTGCGGCCCCAGTTCGCCGCGTCCGTCCTGCCGGAGCCGGCGGCCTGGTCCGGCGCAGCGCCGTCGGCCGGCGCGCACGTGCTCCCGCAGGTCCCCTACTCGGCCGTCAGCCGGCCGGCGCTGAGCGCACCGCGGTCGTCGGCTCCGGCGAACAAGACCAACACAAAGCCGTTCCACAGCATGTGGATGACGAAGGAACGGCCCCTGACCTGGAATCGTTTGTCACCCCAATCGACTCTGTCACCGAAGCCGATGGCGTTCAGCCCGGTGCGGGTAGTGCCCTACGACGCCCAACCCCGGGCTCCCGCAACCGTTCCCGCCGACCGAGATACCTTGACCCGGCTCTGCATCGCCCGCGTCTGATCGCCGCACGCAGCGCATCCGCGCGAAAAGGGCTTGTAACCGCCGTGTCTATCTCGTGAAGGACGCCCCCATGTCTTCGGGTACCACCCACACCGCCCTCCCCAGGAGGAGGCTGTAATGGATTTCGCGACGCTCCCCCCGGAGATCAACTCCGGGCTGATGTATTCGGGTCCCGGCGCGGCATCGATGGTCCAGGCCGCCGCGGCGTGGGACAAGCTCGCCGCATGGCTGTGCACCGCGGCCGCCGACTACCGGGCGGTGACCACCAAGCTGGCGGCGCAATGGGAGGGCCCGGCGCCCTCGGCGCTGGGCGAAGCCGCCGCACACTACATCGACTGGCTGGACGCCAACGCCGCACGAAGCCAGCACGCGGCCGCCCAACTCAGTGCGGCGGCCGGGGCGCACGAGGCGGCGTTCGCGGCGACGGTGCCCCCACCGGCGATCGCCCGCAACCGCACGCGACGGATGTCGCTGGTATCGGCGAACTGGCTGGGACAGCACAGCGCGGCGATCGCCGACGTCGACACCGAATACGACGCCATGTGGGCACAGAACACCGGCGCCATGTACGCCTACGCCACGGCCGCCGCCGGCGCGGTGACGATGACCCCGTTCACCCCTCCGCCCGCCAACCCCGGTGCACCTGTGGACACCTGGCCGCTGAAGGCGGCGCCCGAGGTCATGTCGACTGCCCGCCACGTGATGTCGGCCATTCCCGGCGCCCTCAAGCACCTGTCGTCGGCGTCGCAGACCACGTTCGAGGCGTCCCTTTCCTCGGTGACACCGTCGCTGTCGAAACTGAATTCGCTGACCGCGCCGTCGGATTTCGCGATCGGCCACCTGAATTCGATGAACAAGGCGGCGGCACTGCGAACACTGTTTCCCAAGCCGGCCGTCGTCACCGGCGTCACCGCGCGCCGCGGCCGCGGGGCGCCACTGGGCGTGCTGTCGGTGCCGCGCACCTGGGCGACGGCCGCGTCCGGCGCCCAGGTGCCGGGCACGGACCGCGCCGGCATCCGCGCGCTGAGCAGGGCGGCTAGAGCGGAGTCACGTAGGCCGAGCTGATGCCGCCGTCGACCATGAACGTCGACGCCGTGATGAACGACGCGTCATCGCTCGCCAAAAATGCGACCGCAGCGGCGATTTCACCGGGGTCGGCGAAGCGACCCACCGGCACGTGCACCAGCCGGCGCGCGGCCCGTTCGGGATCCTTGGCGAAAAGCTCTTGCAGCAGTGGGGTGTTGACCGGCCCCGGGCACAGAGCGTTCACCCGGACGCCCTGCCGGGCGAACTGCACCCCCAGCTCCCGCGACATGGCCAGCACCCCGCCCTTGGAGGCGGTGTAGGAGATTTGCGATGTCGCCGATCCCAGGACGGCGACGAACGACGCCGTGTTGATGATCGAGCCCCGCCCCGCGGGGACCATGTGCCGCAACGCCGCCCGGCAGCACAGGTACACCGACTTCAGGTTGACATCCTGGACGCGTTGCCACGCGGGCAGTTCGGTGTTCTCGATGAGGTCGTCGTCGGGGGGTGAGATTCCGGCGTTGTTGAACGCGATGTCGATGCGGCCGTAAACGTCGGCCGCGGTATCGAACAGCGCATTGACCGCGTCCTCGTCGGCGACGTCGGTGGTCACGAACAGACCGGACAGCTCGTCGGCCGCGGCGGCGCCCGCGTCGCCGTCGATGTCGGCGACCACGATGGTGGCACCCTCGGCGCGCATGCGCCGCGCCGAGGCCAACCCGATGCCGCCGCCGGCGCCCGTGACGACGGCGACGCGGCCCGCCAACCGTTGGGTGAGATCGACCGCCACCACCTAATCCTCTCCGATCGCGATGAAGACGTTCTTGGTCTCGGTGAAGTGCAACGGCGCATCCGGGCCCAGCTCGCGGCCCAGGCCCGACTGCTTGAAGCCGCCGAACGGGGTGTTGTAGCGCACCGACGAGTGCGAGTTGACCGACAGGTTCCCGGCGTCGACCCCGCGGGACACACGCAGGGCTCGGGACAGATCGTTCGTCCAGATAGATCCGGACAGACCGTAGGCGGTGTCGTTGGCCAGCGCGACGGCGTCGTTCTCGTCGTCGAAAGCCAGCACCGTGACCACCGGGCCGAAGATCTCCTCGGTGACGCTGCGGTCGGTGCGCTGCGGGGTGAGAACCGTTGGCGGGAACCAGAATCCGCGGCCGTCCGGCGCGGTGCCGCGAAACGCAACCGGGGCGTCGTCGGGCACGTACGACGCCACCTTGGCGCGGTGCGCGGCCGACACCAGCGGACCCATCTCGGTGCCACGGGACGCGGGATCTCCGACGACGACGCTTTTGACGGCGGGTTCGAGCAACTCCATGAAGCGGTCATAGACGCTGCGCTGCACCAAAATCCGGCTGCGAGCGCAGCAGTCCTGCCCGGCGTTGTCGAACACCCCGGCCGGTGCGGTCGCGGCGGCCCGCTCCAGATCGCAGTCGGCGAACACGATGTTGGCGCTCTTGCCGCCCAGCTCCAGGGTCACCCGCTTGACCCGGGCGGCCGCGCCGGTGAGCACCTTTTTGCCGACTTCGGTGGAGCCGGTGAATACGATCTTGGCGATGTCGGGGTGCGTGACGAACCGCTCCCCGACCACCGGGCCCGGCCCGGGCAGCACCTGGAGCAGGCCGTCGTCCAGCCCGGCCTGCGCCGCCAGCTCGCCGAGGCGGATGGTGGTCAGCGGCGTCGCCTCGGCCGGCTTGATCAGCACGGCGTTGCCCGCGGCCAGCGCCGGCGCGAAGCCCCAGGAGGCGATGGGCATCGGGAAGTTCCACGGGGCGATCACACCGACCACGCCCAGCGGTTCGTTGAAGGTGATATCCAGGCCGCCTGCCACCGGAATTTGCTTGCCGGACAATCGTTCCGGGCTGGCGGCGTAGTAGTTCAGGACGTCGCGGACATGGCCGGCCTCCCACTCGGCCGACGCGACGGGATGCCCCGAGTTGGCGACCTCGAGGGCCGCCAGCTCGTTCAGATGGGCGTCGACCACGGCGGCGAAAGCCCGCAGCCCTTCGGCGCGTTCGGCCGGGGAACGCCGCGCCCACCGCCGTTGCGCCGCCCGCGCCCGGCCGACCGCGTCGTCGACGCCCGCGGCATCGACGTGCTCGACCGAGCCCAGCACGTCCTCGGTCGCGGGATTGATCAGTTGCGTGGTGCTCACGTCACCGCCCCGCATACGACCGGGCCGCGTCCACGATCGCGGCGAACAAACGCAAATCCTCCAGCGATTGTTCCGGATGCCATTGCACGGCAAGCACAAACCGGTCCCCGGGGAGTTCCAGCGCCTCGACCACCCCGTCGGGATCGGTCGCGCTGACCACCAGTCCGTCCCCGACCCGGTCGATGGCCTGGTGGTGATAGCACGGCGCGTCAACGGTGTCCCCCGCCAACGCGGCCAGCCGCGTCCCCGCCACAATGCGCACCGGCAACCGGGTGAACACCCCGTTGCCGGCGCGGTGCCCGCAGTGCCCGAGCACGTCGGGCAGGTGCTGGTGCAGCGTGCCGCCGAGCGCGACGTTGAGCACTTGTGCGCCGCGGCAGATCCCGAGCACCGGCAGGCCCCGGTCCAGCGCGCCGCGCAACAGCGCGAATTCCCAGGCGTCGCGGTCGGTGCGGGGTTCGTCGGTCGCCGGATGCGGTTGCTGGCCGTAGCTGGCGGGATCGAGGTCATAGCCGCCGGTGATCACCAGCGCGTGCAGGCCGTCGAGCACCGAGCTGACGACCTCGGCGTCCGCCGGTTGCGGGGGCAACAGCACGGCGATCCCGCCGGCCTGAATGATGCCCTCGAAGTAGTCGGTGGGCAGATATCCGGCGGGGATGTTCCAGATCCCGGTCTGCACGTGCTCGAGGTACGTCGTCAGGCCCACGACCGGGCGGCTTGGAACCGGACTACAGGCGTTCAAATCCACGCATCCTCTCCCAATCGGTGACCGCCGCGTTGAACGCCGCCAGCTCCACGCGCGCGTTGTTCAGGTAGTGGGCGACCACGTCGTCGCCGAACACCTCCCGCGCGAGCGTCGAGCGCTCGAAGGCCGAAGCGGCCTCGGCCAGGGTGGCGGGCAGCCGCTCGACGCCGGGGGCTTGATAGGCATTGCCCGGGTAGGGCTCCGGTGGCTCGAGACCCCGTTCGATACCGTACAGCCCGCCGGCGACGATCGCCGCGACCGCCAGATAGGGGTTGACGTCGCCGCCGGGCACTCGGCACTCGACGCGGGTGTTGCGCCCGTGGCCGACCACCCGCAGCGCACAGGTGCGGTTGTCCAGCCCCCAGGCCAGCGCGGTGGGCGCGAAGCTTCCGTCGGCGAATCGCTTGTAGGAGTTGATGTTCGGCGCATAGAACACCGTGAAATCGCGCAGGGTGGCCAGCACGCCGGCCAGGAAGCTGCCGAATGTCGTCGACATGCCGTGCGGGCGACCGGCATCGGCGAACACCGCGGCGCCTTGCGGGTCGCGTAGCGAGAGGTGTATGTGGCAGCTGTTGCCTTCTCGCTCATCGTATTTCGCCATGAACGTCAGGCTCTTGCCGTGCTGATCGGCGATCTCCTTGGCACCGTTCTTGTAGATGACGTGGTTGTCGCAGGTGACCAGCGCCTCGTCGTAACGGAAGCCGATTTCCTGTTGTCCCCTGTTGCATTCGCCTTTGATGGCCTCGAATTGCATTCCCGCGCCGGCCATCCCGCGCCGGATGTCGCGCAGCAGCGGCTCCATGCGCGTCGAGGCCGCGATCGCATAGTCGATGTTGTAGTCACTGGCCGGGGTCAGCCCGCGGTATCCGCTGGCCCACGCCTGGCGGTACGGGTCCGCTGGCTCGGTCACGCGGCGATCAGCCCGCGGTACGGGTCGTCGAACACCATGAATTCCAGCTCGGTCGCGACGTCGGCGATCAGCCCGCGCCGGGCCAGCCGGTCGAGCTGGCGGCCCAGGATGGCCCGCGGCGACACGGCGACCGGGCTGCCGTCGGCCCAGCCCACGTCGGCGATCACCAGCGCCGTACCGGGCAGCCAGGGAATGCGCCGCAGGGTGGACAGGTCGGGCGTCAGCACCATGTCGCCGTATCCGGTGTCCCAACTCGACAGCGCGTAGCCACTGACGGTGTTCATGTCGACGTCGACCGCCAGCAGATAGCCGCAGCATTCGGCGCCGCGCGCCGCCACCTCGTCGACGAACAGTTGCGCGGCCACCCGCTTGCCGACCAGGCGTCCCTGCATATCGGCGAACGCCACGATGACCGTGTCCACCGCGCCGCCGGCCACCAGCTGCTGCAGGGCGGTCAGCGAGAGCATCGCGGCGTTCGGGTCGGTCACGGCGCCATCTTCGCAGGCCATGACCGCTAGTCAACCAGGCGCTACCAGGTGCTGGTGCGCAAAATGATCTCGGCGGCCAATTGCGCCGTGGACTCCTGCACGGTGCGCCGGCCCAGGTGCACCACCCGGTAGTCGGCGTAGACGTACTGCTGGCTGGCCTGGGCCACCGAGCGGGCGGCCGGCGAGCTGACCAACACGGTGGTGCCGATCTCCACCGGCGGGCAATGCCCGTCGCGGATGGCGCCGTCACGATCGCCGGCGCGTGGGTGCCCACGGTCGATCACCACGAGTCCGACGAACCGACCCAGCCGGGTCGCCGTCAATTCCCACGCGAGGTCGCCGCCGGCGCGGTCGCCCATGACCACGGCCCAACCGATTCCCAGCGCGTCGAGAATGCCGATCACCGACTTGGGGGTCAGCCGTGGGTCGAAGCCGACCACGACCGTCCGCAGCGATGCGGTGTGCAGGCGCTCGCAGACCGCGTCATACGCGGCGGGGGTGCGCTCCTCGTCGCCCAGTATGACGACGACGACGCCCGTCTCCGGACCGGCCACCACGACCGGAACCGGGAACCCCTCCAGGGTGGTCATCATCGAGGACACCCAAGCACGCTACAGCCAAACGGCATGCGTGCGCGACGATTCTGCGGCATGTGATACAGGGACACAGTTTCCACCGTCATCCTATGACGGCACGTCAACAGCGACGTTCACATCGCGAGGTCGGCGAATGCCCTACGGGCGCAACCGACTTGCGAGATACGGCCGCGTCGGGGGCGGACCGTGCAGCAAACCCAGGACGGCGTCGACGTCGAGATGGGCGGCCAGCAGGTCGGCCGCGAGGTCGAGTTGGGCGTCGCGGCGCGCGGCAACATTGGTGGCGTCGTCGACCACGAAGCCGCCTCGGCCCGCCGCGTCGGCGACGCCGGTGAGCCAGGCGCGCCGGAAGTCGTCGTTGTCGAGCAAGCCGTGCCAGTGCGTCCCAAAAACCGCGCCGCGCACCACACCTTGCGGTTGCGAATCGGCGCCGGCGTCGAACCAGGTTTGCTCGGCGCAGCGGCTGACCCGACCGTGATGGATCTCGTATCCGCTCAGGGGACCGTCGATCCCACGTTGCCAGCGGCGCAAGGTCTTGGCCGGATCGAAGGCGACGTCGGCGTCCAGCAATCCCAGCCCCGGCACGTCGCCGGCGCCGGACTCCACCGTGTCATCGATACGCCGGCACAGCATCTGAAATCCCCCGCAGATGCCCAGTACCGGCTTGCCGGCGCGCGCATGCGCCGTGATCGCCTCGGCCAGGCCCTGCTCGCGCAACCAGGACAGGTCGGCGACGGTGGCCTTGCTGCCGGGAATGACGATCAGGTCGGCGTCGGCCGCGTCGGCGGGATCGGCGACCCAGCGCACCAACACACCCGGTTCGCAGGCCAGCGCCTCGATGTCGGTGGAGTTGGAGATCCGCGGCAGCCGGACCGCGGCCACCCGCAACCACTCGCCGCCGCGCGGCGGCGCGGGCGTGCCGATGACCCGCTGCGCGATTACCGACAGCGAATCCTCGGCGTCGAGCCACAACTCCTCGGCATACGGCAGCACCCCGTAGGTGGGCCGGCCCGTCATGGCCTGCAGCTGGCGCAATCCCGGCTCGAGCAGGACGGGATCGCCCCGGAATTTGTTGACGATGAAACCCGAGATCAGCGCCTGGTCGTCGGGCTCGAGCACCGCGACCGTGCCGAACAGGTGCGCGAGCAGGCCGCCGCGGTCGATGTCACCGACCAGGACCACCGGCAGGTTGGCCGCCCTGGCCAAACCCATGTTGGCCAGATCGGTGGCGCGCAGGTTGATTTCGGCGGGAGATCCGGCACCCTCGCAGATCACCGCATCGAAATCGCTGCGCAAGCAGGTCAATTCGTCAAGAACGATGGACGCGAGTCGATCACGGTGTCGCACATAGCTTTTCGCGCTGACCGACTCGGCGACCCGGCCCTTGATCACGAGTTGCGAGGTGCGGTCACTGCCGGGTTTGAGCAGGATCGGGTTGAACCGCACGCTGGGTTCCAGGCCGGCCGCGCGGGCCTGAATCGCTTGGGCCCGGCCGATTTCGCCGCCTTCGACGGTGACCACGGAGTTGTTGGACATGTTCTGCGCCTTGAACGGGGCGACCCGGGTCCCGCGGCGCGCGAGCAGCCGGCACAGCGCGGCGACCACCACCGATTTGCCGGCGTCGGAGCTGGTGCCGGCGACCAGCAGGGCCCCGCTCACCCCCTTGTGGCGAGCAGACGCAGAATCGCATGGTTTTCCTCCGCGAAATGCGATTCTCTGTCTGCTCGCGGCGGGAACGTCATGGCAGCGTGAGGATTTCGACGCCGGTATCGGTGACCAGCAGGGTGTGCTCGAACTGCGCGGTCCACTTGCGGTCCTTGGTGACCACCGTCCAGCCGTCGTCCCAGATCTCGTAGTCCAGGCCGCCGAGGTTGATCATCGGTTCGATGGTGAACGTCATGCCCGGCTGCATGATGGTCGACACGGAAGGCTGGTCGTAGTGCAAGACGACCAGGCCGTTGTGAAACGTGGTGCCGATGCCGTGACCGGTGAAATCGCGAACGACGTTGTAGCCGAACCGATTCGCATACGACTCGATGACGCGGCCGACGACCGACAGGGCGCGCCCGGGCTTGACGGCGTTGATGGCGCGCATCGTCGCCTCCCGGGTTCGCTCCACGAGCAGCCGGTGTTCTTGCGCGACGTCGCCCGCCAGGAAGGTGGCGTTGGTGTCGCCGTGCACCCCGTCGATGTAGGCGGTGACGTCGATGTTGACGATGTCACCGTCGGCGATCACCGTCGAGTCGGGGATGCCGTGGCAGATGACCTCATTGAGCGACGTGCAGCACGACTTCGGGAAGCCCCGGTAGCCCAGCGTCGACGGGTAGGCACCGTGGTCGACCATGTATTCGTGGGCGATCCGGTCGAGTTCGTCGGTGGTGACCCCGGGCGCGACGGCCTTGCCCGCCTCCACCAGCGCGCGCGCCGCAATCTGGCCGGCGACCCGCATCTTCTCGATCACCTCGGGGGTCTGCACCCACGGCTCGCTGCCCTCCTGGGCCGTGGCCTTGCCGACGTATTCGGGGCGCGGGACGCTGCCGGGCACCGGCAGAGTCGGGGACAACTCGCCGGGGGAAAGCGCGGTGCGGGCGGGCATGCGACCAGCTTAACCGCGGGCCCCCGACCGATCAGAGCCGCTGGCGGCGCAACAGCGAGCGGCGCGGTCCCCGGATGATCACCGAGCCGCACACCACCCGCCCGGTAAGCATGACGTGCGGCCTGCCCTCACCGGGCGGGTCTTTGCGGCGGTCGCTGGCGCTGCCCACGTAGACCTCGACGTCGTCGATCGACGCGCTGGCGCCGTCGGGCAATCGAATCTCGACCGAGCCGAAGCGCATGTCCAGTTCGACGACCACCACCGGCCCGGCGAACCGGGCCTTGGTCAGATCGAGTTCCACCGAGCCCAGCCGGCGCACCAGCGCCAGGCGGGTGGGCACCGTCCATTCGCCGTGCCGCCTCAGCGAACCCGCCCAGCCGCGCAACTCCACCCGGTCGGCCGCCGAGGTGACGATGGCGCCCGGGCCCGGCAGATCGCCGACCAGGCCGTCAAGCTCCCCGCGCGTACGCGCGTAAGACACTTGCGAGGAGCGCTGCTCGAACTCATCGATGTCGATCAGGCCGAGCGCGACGGCGTTGTGCAGTCGCCGCATCGTGCCGTTGCGGTCGGCGTCGGAGACGCGCAACGCCACCATGTCGCCGCCGGTATCGGTCATGCTCGCAATTTACCGCCGATGCGGCCCGGCGCTAGGCCAGATGGCGCCGGCCCGCCGCACCCGGCGCCACGCGCCGCGCTTGCGACCGGCGCTAGGCCAGATGGCGCCGGCCCGCCGCACCCGGCGCCACGCGCCGCGCTTGCGACCGGCGCTAGGCCAGAAAGTCCCGCGGCAGCGATTCGAGCATCACCTTGGTCATCCGGACCGCGTACTCCGAGCTGCCGCCCCCGACGATCAGCGCCGCGAACGCCAGATCGCCCCGGTAGCCGGCGAACCAGGAATGCGACCCGCCGGGGAACTCGGCCTCGCCGGTCTTCCCGTACACCTCGCCGCAGCCGGCGATCTCCTTGGCGGTTCCGTTGGTGACCACCAGCCGCATCATCGGCCGCAGCGCGTCGACCATCTTCGGGCTGATCGGCGTGGCGTCGCCCTGCACGGCCGTCTGCCGGCCCGCGATCAGTAGCGGCACCGGCGTCTTGCCGGCGGCGACCGTCGCCGCCACCATTGCCATCCCGAACGGGCTGGCCAGCACCTTGCCCTGGCCGAAGCCGTCCTCGGTGCGCTCGGCGAGGTCCACCGTCGGCGGCACCGACCCGGTCACTGTGGTGATGCCGTCGATTTGATAGTCCAGCCCGATCCCGTAGCGGGCGGCCGCCTGGGTCAGGCCGCGCGGGGGCATCCTGCTGCTGAGCTCGGCGAAGGTGGTGTTGCACGAACTCGCGAACGCCCGCGACATCGGCACCACCCCGAGATCGAAGCCGCCGTAGTTGGGGACGGTGCGGTGCCCGATGTCGAGGCGGCCCGGGCAGCCCAGCATGGTGTTGGGGGTGGCCATGTCGCGTTCGACCGCCGCGCCGGCGGTGACCATCTTGAACGTCGACCCCGGCGGGAACAGGCCGGTGGTGGCCGGCAGGCCGTCGGCGTCGGCGCCCGCGTTCTGGGCGATCGCGAGGATCTCGCCGGTCGAGGGCTTGATCACCACGATCATCGCCTTGCCGCCGCGGGTGTCCACCGCATGCTGAGCGGCGTTTTGCACCGCCCGGTCCATGGTGAGCGACACCGACGGGGCCGGTGACCCCTCGACCTCATGCAGCACTTCGACTTCGACGCCGTTCTGGTTGACGCTCACCACCCGCCAGCCGGCTTCGCCGTCGAGCTGGTCCACCACTGCCTTCTTGACCGCGGAGACGACCGCGGGCGCGAAATGCGGGTCGGTGGGCAGCATTTCGGGCTGGGGCGTGACCACGATGCCGGGCAGCCGGCCGATCGCCGGGAACACCTTGTCGTTGTCGTCGGGGTGCAGCGTGACCCCGAGGTCCACCGGGCGGGGCGTCGAGCTGGCTTGCTCGGCGAGCAGCTGCGGGTCGTTGAGCGCATCGTTGAAGGGGTGCAACACGTCGACCACCGCGTGCGCCGTGCCGATCAGCGCCGGTCCGGCCTGAGTGGCATCCAGGGTGTAGTGGTACAGGTAGCCGGGCACCAGCACGTCGCTGCCGCCGAGTTCGTTGACCGAGGCGCGACGAGGGCGATCCGCGCGCAGCGCGAACGTTTGGTGCTCACCCAATTTGGCGTGCAGCGCGGTGGTGGTCCAGCGCACCCGCCAGCGGCCCTCGTCGCGCGCCATCTTCAGCTGGCCGTCGTAGCTCCAGATGCGGTTTTTGGGCAGGTGCCAGGCGAAGCGATACCCGACCGTGCCGGTGTCCTCGGCGTACTTGGCGTTGAGGACCTGCGCGTCGAGGTGGGTCGCCTGCAGGCCCGACCAGGCGGCGTTGAGCGCTTCGCGCGCCTCGTTCGGGCTGTCGCTGAGCTGGGCGGCCGTGGCGGTGTCCCCGACCGCAAGAGCGCGGAAGAACTTCTCCGCGGCCGGGCCCGGGCCATCGGGCCGCGGCGTGCAGCCGGACAGGGCGATGACCGCGACGAGCAGCAGGCCTGAAACGGATGAGGCCGCTGTTGTTCTAGTTACCATCGGTGCTGATGTTATGAGCTGCGCCCTGAACAGCGGCGCCGCCACACCGAGACCGAACCGTTATGCGTGGTCACCGGGGCGCTTCCGCGCCGTTTCGCTGCCGAATGTGCGGCCAGCCGCCTGTTCGCCCGAGTGTGCGGCGGCCCGCACCCTCGCGCCGGACAGGGCAGCTAGTCGAGCAGCACCGTCGCGAAGGTGCCGATCTCGGCGAAGCCCACGCGGGCGTAGGCGGCGCGCGCCACCGCATTGAAGTCGTTGACGTAGAGGCTCGCGGTCCGCCCGCTGCCGACGATCACGGCGGCGACCGTTGCGGTGCCGGCGGTTCCCAGGCCCAGGCCGCGCCACTCCGGGTGCACCCACACCCCCTGGATTTGGCCCACCCCCGGCGACTGCGAACCGACCTCGGCCTTGAAGACGACCTGACCGTGCTCGAACCGCGCCCACGCACGACCGGCGGTGATCAGGCTGGCCACGCGGCGCCGGTAGCCGCGACCGCCGTCCCCGATCCGCGGGTCCACGCCCACCTCGCCGATGAACATGTCGACGGCCGCCACCAGGTAGGCGTCCAGCTCCTCGGGCCGGACCTGGCGCACGGCGGTGTCGATGTCACAGCTCGGGTAGGTGGACAACGCCAGCAGCGGCTGGCGGTCGCGCACATCGCGGGCCGGCCCCCACGCCGCCTCGAGCCGCTCCCACATCGGCATCACCAGGTCGGCTCTGCCGACCAGCGAGGAGCAGCGCCGCGTCCCGCGCATGGCCTCGTCGGCGAACGCGCTCAGATCGCCCGGCGCGCCGCGCAGGGGGATCAGGTTGGCGCCGGCGAAGCACAGCGATTCCTCGGCTCCCCGCAGCGTCCACAGTTCGCCGCCGATGGAATTGGGGTCGATGCCATGGTCGGCCACGCGGGCGGCGACCATGCACGAGGCGACGGGATCGTCCTCGAGCACCCGCCAGACCGCGGCCGCATCACGCACCACGGACACCCGACGCTCGCCGACTAGGCGGAAAAGGGGCGGAGCCGACATGTGGCGAACTCTCTGTGGTGCGAACTCAGGGCCAGGGCGCTGGCCTTTATCAGCTTACGGTCACAACCGGCGAACCGCTCGATGTTGTGTCCGGTCCGTGATCGCCACCCATCTCGGCGGCGATGCGCATGGCCTCCTCGATCAGCGTCTCGACGATCTGCGCTTCGGGCACGGTCTTGATCACCTCACCGCGAACGAAGATCTGCCCCTTGCCATTTCCGGACGCGACGCCGAGGTCGGCCTCGCGGGCCTCCCCCGGACCGTTGACGACGCAGCCCATCACGGCGACCCGCAGCGGAACGTCGAGACCGTCCAGGCCCGCGGAGACGGCGTTGGCCAGGGTGTAGACGTCGACCTGCGCGCGACCGCACGACGGACAGGACACGATCTCGAGCCCGCGCGGGCGCAGGTTCAGCGACTCGAGGATCTGGATGCCGACCTTGACCTCTTCGACCGGCGGCGCCGACAGCGACACCCGGATGGTGTCGCCGATGCCGCGCGACAGCAGCGCGCCGAAAGCGACGGCGGACTTGATGGTGCCCTGGAAGGCGGGGCCCGCCTCGGTGACGCCGAGGTGCAGCGGATAGTCGCACCGTGCGGCCAGTTGCTCGTAGGCGGCGACCATCACCACCGGGTCGTTGTGCTTGACGCTGATCTTGATGTCGCCGAAGCCGTGCTCCTCGAAGAGCGAGGCCTCCCACAGCGCGGACTCGACCAGCGCCTCGGGCGTGGCCTTGCCGTACTTCTCCAGGAACCGCTTGTCCAGCGAGCCCGCGTTGACGCCGATGCGGATCGGGATGCCGGCGGCCCCGGCGGCCTTGGCGACCTCGCCGACGCGGCCGTCGAATTCCTTGATGTTGCCCGGGTTCACCCGCACCGCGGCGCATCCGGCGTCGATGGCGGCGAAGATGTACTTCGGCTGGAAGTGGATGTCGGCGATCACCGGGATCTGGCTGTGCCGGGCGATCTCGGCCAACGCGTCGGCGTCCTCTTGACGCGGGCAGGCCACGCGCACGATGTCACACCCGGCCGCGGTCAGCTCGGCGATCTGCTGCAGCGTGGTGTTGACGTCATGGGTCTTGGTGGTGCACATCGACTGCACCGAAATCGGGTGGTCGCTGCCGACCCCGACGTCGCGGACCATCAATTGGCGCGTTTTTCGCCGGGGTGCGAGCGTGGGCGCCGGGGCGTCGGGCATGCCCAGGCCGACGGCGCTCACTGGAACAACCTGATCGGGTTGACCAGATCGGCGGTCACGGTCAGCAGCATGTAGCCGACCACGAACACCAGCACGACGTACGTCGCGGGCATGAGCTTGAGGTAGTTCACCGGCGCGGCCGCGACCATGCCCCGGGCCGACCGGACCAGGTTGCGGACCTTTTCGAACATCGCGATCGCGATGTGCCCGCCGTCGAATGGCAGCAGCGGCACCAGGTTGATCGCCCCCAGGATGAGGTTCAGCTGGGCCAGGAAGAACCAGAACGCCACCCACAGGCCGTGGTCGACGGTGTCGCCGCCGATGATGCTGGCTCCGACCACGCTCATCGGCGTCTGCGGGTCGCGCTGGCCGCCGCCGATGGCGTGCATTAGCGCCCCCACCTTGGTGGGAATCGTGACAAGCGCCTTGCCGACCTCGACCGTCAAATCCCCGGCGAAGGTCAGGCTGCCCGGGATGGCCGAGAGCACCCCGTAATGCGTCGGGCCGGTCCGCACGGCGCCGATGCCGATGGCGCCGACCGTCGCGGCTTGCGGTTGACCGCCCTGCCCGTCGGCCCCGTTGGTGAGGTAGCGCTGCGTGGGCGTGACGTTGACATAGGTGGTGATGGCGGTGCCGTCCCGCTCGGCGACGATCGGGACGTTGCCGTGCACCTTGCGGATGGCCGCGGCCATCTCCTCAAAGGTCGACACCGGGGTGTCCCCCACCTTGACGATGACGTCGCCGGGGCGGATTCCGGCCAGCGCAGCGGGCCCGGGCCCGCTGCAGTCCGCGATCTTGCCGGGAGCCACTTCCGGTGCTACACAAGCGGTTTCGCCGACGACCGCCTTGGTGGGCGGGTGCAGGTCAGGCAGGCCCCAGATCAGCGCGATGCCGTAGAGCAGCACCAGGCAGATGATGAAGTTCGCGCCGGGACCGGCGAACAACACCGCGATCCGCTTCCACGCCGCCTGCTTGAACATGGCGCGGTCGGTCTCGTCGGGCGCCAACTCCTCCACCGAGGTCATGCCGGCGATGTCGCAGAATCCCCCGAGGGGCACGGCTTTGAGACCGTACTCGGTTTCACCGCGGCGGGTCGACCACAGCGTGGGGCCGAAACCGACGAAATAGCGGCGCACCTTCATGCCGGTGGCGCGCGCAACCCACATATGGCCGCACTCGTGCAGGGCCACCGAGATCAGGATGGCCAGTGCGAACAGCACAATGCCGATGACGAACATCATTAGGCTGCGAGGACCTTTCTCACACCGCTCCGGAGGCTTTGACCGACAAGTTGGCGGGCTGCACTTGTGCGACGACACGCTGCGCCCGTTCCCGTGCCCAGCGCTGCGCGTCGAGTACCTCATCCACGGTAGCGGGTGGAACGGCCCATCGGTCGGCGGCGTGCAGCACGTCGGCGATGGTTTTGACGATGGCGGGAAATCCGATGCGGCCCGCGAGGAACGCCTGCGCCGCCTCCTCGTTGGCGGCGTTGTAGACCGCGGTCATGCAGCCCCCGGCCTGCCCGGCGTGGCGAGCCAACTCGACGGCGGGGAAAACGTCGTTGTCCAGAGGCTCGAATTCCCAGCTAGATGCGGTGCTGAAGTCGCAGCAGGCGGCCGCCCCGGGTACCCGGTGCGGCCAGCCCAGGGCCAGCGCAATCGGCAGCTTCATGTCCGGCGGGCTGGCCTGCGCGATGGTCGAGCCGTCGACGAAGGTGACCATCGAATGAACAATCGACTGGGGATGCACGACCACGTCGATGCGGTCATACGGCAGGCCGAACAGCAGGTGGGTTTCGATGAGCTCCAGCCCTTTGTTGACCAGCGAGGCCGAGTTCAGCGTGTTCATCGGGCCCATCGACCACGTCGGGTGGGCACCCGCCTGCTCGGGGGTGACGCCCTCGAGCTGGGCGGCCGTCCAGCCGCGGAACGGGCCGCCCGACGCGGTCAGCACCAGCTTGGCGACTTCATCGGGGGCCCCACCGCGCAGGCACTGGGCCAGCGCGGAATGTTCGGAGTCGACCGGCACGATCTGGCCGGGCCTGGCGGCCCTGAGCACCAGCGGACCGCCGGCGATCAGCGACTCCTTGTTGGCCAGCGCCAGCCGGGCGCCCGACTCCAGCGCGGCCAGCGTGGGCCGCAGGCCCAGCGCACCCACCAGCGCGTTGAGGACGACGTCCGCCTCGGTCTCCTGCACCAGGCGGGTCACCGCGTCGGGCCCGGAAAACGGGATGCCGCCGGCCCGCTGCGCCGCGCGTTCGTCCGCGACGGCGATGTTGGTCACACCGGTGACGGCGCGCTGCTGCAACAGCGTGTCCAGGTTCGCCCCGCCGGCGGCCAGGCCGACCACTTCGAAGCGGTCCGGATTGGCTGCGATGACGTCCAGCGCCTGCGTGCCGATCGAGCCGGTGCTGCCCAGCACCAGCACGCGCACGCGGCCCAGGGTTTGCCCGTCGGGCGTCGGGTTGGTCACCCATTCATTGTGCCGCCCGGCACCGACGCGGGCCACGATGCGGCCGCGCCCGCCGGCCCGGCGCGGGGTTATGCCAGAATTTGGGTTCAGCAAGCCGATCCGATCCGAAAGGGATTCGCCGTGGCCAGTACCGAGGTCGAACACTTCACCGGCGTCGA
This sequence comes from Mycobacterium sp. NTMscope_MAC_269, assembly GCF_976985695.1. Lineage (NCBI taxonomy): Bacteria > Bacillati > Actinomycetota > Actinomycetes > Mycobacteriales > Mycobacteriaceae > Mycobacterium > Mycobacterium sp. NTMscope_MAC_269. The sequence goes on along the minus strand of NZ_OZ335668.1, from coordinate 687,512 downwards.
CTCCGTCGAGGTGCCGTCGGCTCGATGGGGCTGGAGCCGGATCAATCACCGGACCTGGCACATCGTCGGCCTCTGCATCTTCGGGTTCTTGCTGGCGATGCTGCGCGGCAACCACGTCGGCCACATCGAAGACTGGTTCCTGATCGGCTTCGCGGCGCTGGTTCTCGTCGTCCTGATCCGCGACCTGTGGGGCCGCCGGCGCGGCTGGATCCGCTAGCTGCGGGCGGCCCGCGCATCCGGCCGAACGTCGACTTGTGGAACGAAATCGCCGGTTTCGCCACAAACTAGTCGACGTTGGATGCTGACAGCAGGCAGCTACCCGTTCTCGAAGGCGAGCTGACCACACGCGGCGCTGATCTCCCGGCCTCGGGTGTCGCGCACCGTGCACGACACCCCCTTGGCGCGGACCCGCCGCACGAATTCCCGCTCGACCGCCTTCGGGCTCGCGTCCCACTCGCTGCCCGGCGTCGGGTTGAGCGGAATCAGGTTCACGTGCACCAACGGCCCGAGCGCGCGGTGCAGTCGCTGTCCCAGCAGATCCGCCCGCCACGGCTGGTCATTGACGTCACGGATCAGCGCATACTCCACCGACACCCGCCGCCCGGTGGTGTCGGCGTAATACCGTGCGGCATCGAGCGCCTCGGCGATCTTCCATCGGTTGTTGACCGGCACCAGCGTGTCGCGCAGTTCGTCGTCGGGCGCATGCAGTGACAGCGCCAGCGTCACCGCGAGTCCTTCGTCGGCGAGTTTGCGGATCGCGGGCGCCAGGCCCACCGTCGACACCGTCACCGACCGGGCCGAAATGCCGAAACCGTGGGGCGGCGCGGCGATGATGCGCCGCACCGCGGCCACCACCCGGGCGTAGTTGGCCAACGGCTCCCCCATGCCCATGAACACCACGTTGGACAGCCGGTCGCCGAAGTCGTCGCGCAGCGCCGCGGCGCCAGCACGCACCTGCTCGAGGATCTCGGCCGTCGACAGGTTGCGGCTCAAGCCGCCCTGACCCGTCGCGCAGAACGGACACGCCATGCCACAGCCGGCCTGCGACGAGATGCACACCGTATTGCGCTGCGGGTAGCGCATCAACACCGACTCCACGGTGACCCCATCGAGGGCCCGCCACAACGTCTTTCGCGTCTGGCCGGCATCACAGGCCACCTCGGAGGCCGCGGTGAGCAGGATCGGGAACATCGTGTCGGCGATCGCGTCGCGCAGCCCGGCCGGCAGATCGGTCATCTGCCGCGGGTCGGCGATCAGCCGGCCGTAGTACTGATGCGCCAACTGCTTGGCGCGAAAAGCGGGCAGGCCGAGCTCGGCGACGGCGGCCGCGCGGCCGTCCGCGTCGAGGTCGGCCAGGTGCCGCGGCGGCTTGCCGGGGCGCGGCTCGGAGAACACCAGTTGTTGGACCATGACCCGTCCAGTATCGGTCATGCCGCGACCGGCCTACGGAACGAGCGTCAACACCGTCCAGGCCGCGACCGCAGAGGGCAGGACGCCGTCGAGCCGGTCCATCAGTCCGCCGTGGCCGGGCAGCAGTCGGCCCATGTCCTTGATGCCGAGGTCACGCTTGACCTGTGACTCCACCAGATCGCCGAGCGTGCAGGTGAGCACCAGCACCACCCCCAGCAGTGCGCCCACCCACGGCGGTTTTCCGGCCAGGAACGTCGCGGTCAGGGTCGCCGCGGTGATGCCCAGGACCAGCGAGCCGGCCAGGCCCTCCCAGGATTTCTTCGGGCTGATCGCCGGGACCATCGGATGCTTGCCGAACAACACGCCGACGGCGTAGCCGCCGACGTCGGACGCGACGACCGTGATCATCAGGCAGAACACCCGACCCGCCCCGTCCGCGGGATACACCAGCAACGCGGCAAAGGACGCGAACAACGGCACCCACGCGGCGAGAAAAATGGTGGCCGACGCGTCGCGCAGGTAATTGGCCGACGCCGACCCGGGCGCGGGTTCGGGCGGTGTCCGGTTGTCCTGCATGAACAATCGCCAGAACAGGCACGCCACGACGGTGACGCCGAAGCCGGCCAGCGCGCCGGCGGCATGGAACGGCCAGGTCAGCCAGACGGTGAGCTGGCCTCCGGCCAGCAACGGGATGACCGGGATGACGAATCCGGCTTCACGCAACCGTCGAACCACCTCATGGGTGGCGACCAGGATGGCCATCGCGACGATCGGGACCCAGAAGCGGGGGGCGAACACCAGCGTGACGACCAGGGCGCCGCCGATGCCGGCGCCCACCGCGATCGCGGCGCGCAGGTCGCGTCCGGCCCGCGAGGTCTTCTTGGCCGGCTGCGGCGTCGCCGTGAAGGCCGGCTCCGGCTGGGCTGCGGACGCCGGCTCGTCGGGCGGGTTGCCTGCGCCGGAATCTGGGTTAGCCACGGGCCTGAGTCAACTTAGCTGCCGAGCGGTCGCTAGACCTCCAGCAGCTCGCCTTCTTTGTGCTTGACCAACTCTTCGATCTGGGTGGTGTACTGGTGCGTGGTTTTGTCCAGGTCTTTTTCGGCCCGGCCGACCTCGTCCTCGCCGGCCTCGCCGTCCTTGCGGATGCGGTGCAGCTCCTCCATCGCCTTGCGACGGATATTGCGCACCGAGACCTTGGCGTCCTCCCCCTTGCTCTTGGCCTGTTTGACCAGCTCCCGGCGGCGTTCCTCGGTGAGCTGCGGGACCGCCACCCGGATCAGGGTGCCGTCGTTGGTGGGGTTCACACCCAGATCGGAGTTGCGGATCGCAGTCTCGATCGCTCCCACCTGGCTGGCCTCGTACGGCTTGATCACCACGAGGCGCGCCTCGGGGACGTTGATGCTGGCCAGCTGCGTGATGGGGGTGGCCGAGCCGTAGTAGTCGATCACAATCCGGGAGAACATGCCCGGGTTGGCGCGCCCGGTCCGGATGGTCGACAGGTCGTCGCGGGCAACCGCTACGGCCTTCTCCATTTTCTCTTCCGCGTCGAAGAGAGCCTCGTCAATCATGTGCGCCGCTCCTCCTCATCACTACGTTCTGCATCGTCGCCGGCGCGAATCATGTGCGCCGCTCCTCCTCATCACTACGTTCTGCATCGTCGCCGGCGCGAATCATGTGCGCCGCTCCTCCTCAGGTGGTGACCAGAGTCCCGATCTTCTCACCCGCGACCGCCCGGGCGATATTGCCATTTGTCAGCAGGTTGAACACCAGGATCGGCATGCCATTGTCCATGCACAGGCTGAATGCGGTGGCATCGGCCACTCGTAGCCCGCGGTCGATGACCTCGCGATGACTGATCGCGGTGATCAATTCGGCCTCGGGGTACTGCCGCGGATCCGCGGAGAAGACGCCGTCGACGGCCTTGGCCATCAGCACCACCTCGGCGCCGATCTCCAAAGCCCGCTGCGCGGCGGTGGTGTCGGTGGAGAAGTACGGCAATCCCATGCCGGCGCCGAAGATCACCACCCGCCCCTTCTCCAGGTGACGCACGGCACGCAAGGGCAGGTAGGGCTCGGCGACCTGGCCCATCGTGATCGCGGTCTGGACGCGGGTGGCGATGCCCTCCTTCTCCAAGAAGTCTTGCAGCGCGAGGCTGTTCATGACGGTGCCCAGCATGCCCATGTAGTCCGAGCGGGTGCGTTCCATGCCGCGCTGCTGCAGCTGTGCGCCCCGGAAGAAGTTGCCGCCACCGATTACGACGGCGACTTGCACGCCGCCGCGGACCACCTCGGCGATCTGCTGTGCCACCAGTGCCACGACGTCGGGATCCAAGCCGACCTGGCCGCCGCCGAACATTTCGCCGCCAAGCTTGAGTAGCACTCGCGAATACCTGGCCCGGCTCACAGGCTGGCCGAAAGCCAGTCCATTCGTCGGCTCCTGCCTCGGAGCCGCCGGGCCGGCGACGTGGGGCTCCCTGGACTCCGTCATCAGACTCCTCGCATGAGAGTGCCATCCCGGGCGATCTCATCCGGAACGGCATTTCACATCCTGCCTCATCGCAGCACAATGCGGCGCCGGTGGGGTGCATTATGCGCACAGTTGGCGCGCGGGAGCGATTTTCGAGTCTGCCGGTACCGGATTACCTCGGCGGCGAACGCGGCGTTTGAGCCGCCGACGGCAGGGGAACCCGCTACAACGCGGTGACATATGCGGTCTTGAGCAACGAGGGCCGGATTCGCCGTATGACCGGATCGATCGCTCGCGATCGTTGAGCGTGGATCGCTCACAGTACGCCAACGAGGAGGAACGGATCCATGGCGGAAGAAAACAAGTCGGGACCCGCTGAAGCGGTGAAGGGCGTCGTCGAGGACGTCAAGGGTAAGGCCAAGGAGGCCGTAGGCGCGGTGGCCGGTCGCGATGACCTCACCCGTGAGGGTCAGGCGCAGCAAGACAAGGCCGAAGCGCAGCGCGACGCGGCGAAGAAGGAAGCCGAGGCTGAAGCCGCACGCGGCGGCGCCGAGGCGGCCGAGAAGCGCCAGAAGTCCAACCAGTAAGCCTGCTGGGAAAGATGGGTCCGGTCCATGAAAATGGGCCGGGCCCATCGACTTTCTGCAGGCTCAGCGGCCTGAGTTTGCATAGCTTTGCATAGTTTTCTGCCGAGCGGGTACACAGGCCTATCGCTGCCAGACATCTCGCGCGAGGTGCCTACGGTCCGGGGGGAACGCAGGGACCTCACGAAAGTTGGAGATGTCGTTGAACATGTCGATGGACATCGTGGTGCTCACCGACGAGGCTGATTTCGAGTCGGCCTTACCGGATTTGGCCACGTTCGCGCTCCCGGTGCGGGCGGCGCTGACCGCGCACCCCGACGGTCATTGCGCCACTGCCGACGTGGCGATCATCGACGCGCGCAGCAACATGGCTGCGGCTCAGGCGGTTAGCCACCGACTCGCGGCTGCCAATCCCGCGACGGCGGTGGTGGCCTTGGTCGCGCCGGAAGATTGCGCCGCGGTCGACGTCGATTGCAACTTCGACGACGTGATGCTGCCCGGCACCGGCGCCGACGAACTGCGGGCCCGGTTGCGGCTGGCGGTCGGCCGCCGCCGCGGAACGGTCGACGGCACACTGAAATTCGGCGACCTTCTCCTTCACCCGGCCAGCTTCACCGCGTCGCTGGACGGCCACGACCTGGCTCTGACACTGACCGAGTTCAAATTGTTGAATTTTCTTGTGCTGCATGCCGGTCAGGCATTCACGCGCACCCGGCTGATGCAGGAATCGTGCGGTTATGACACCAGCACCCGGGCCCGTACCGTCGACGTTCACATTCGGCGATTGCGCGCCAAGCTCGGAACCCGCCACGAATTCATGGTCGGCACCGTCCGCGGCGTCGGTTACCGGGCGGCGACACCCCCGCAACCGGAGTGGGTCGTCTCAAATCCTGCACTAACCACCTAATGCACGCGGCCGCAACCGATTTGACAGTCCTTATCCGAAGAACGGGAACGCGCGTTTGCGGGCAAGGGCATCCATACCTTCCTGGATGGAATCCTGCACCTCGTGGTATTTGCGGTCGATGTATTCCTGGTCGTCTACACGCGCGGGATCGTGGTCGAGTTCCACGGCGGGCATGAAGCGCGTCCTGATCTTGGCCGGCAGCGGCAGTTGGGGCAGCGCCGCCGGCGCGATACCCCACGGCAGCGAGATCGCGAGCGGGAACACCTTGAGCCGCAGCAAACGGTCTAGTTGCAACGCCTTCGACAGCCGATCGCCGCGGATCAGCACGGGCATGGCATCGGCCCCGCCGACGGTGGCGATGGGCACGATCGGCACCCCGGCCCGGATCGCCATCTTGACGAAGCCCGTCCGCCCCGCGAGGTTGGCGCGATCGCGCTCGGTCCACGGGCGCAGCGAGTCCACTTCCCCACCGGGCCACAGCGCGACGTCACGCCCCTCGGCCAAGGCGGTGGCGATCGCGTCCGGGGCGGCCGGGAGCACCCCCATCGACCGGAAATAGCGCCCGAACAACGGGATTGCCATCAACGCGTCATGGGCGGTGCCGTGCAGCGTGCGGTCCTGCCCGAACCGTCGCCACCATTGCAGACCGACCGTCCAGGCATCCCAGACGAACGGCGCTCCGGAGTGGATCCCGACCAGCAGCGCCGGCGGCGATTCCGGAATGTTCTCCCAGCCGTCGATCTCCATCCGAAACCAGTAGTCCACCAGCACATTCCACAGATACTTCTGTCGCTGCAGGGTGGCCTCGTCCTGGCCGGAGAGATCCCAACGGCCGGCGCGCTCGGCGACCCAGCCGCTCAGCCCGCCGCCCTGTCCGCTGCGCCGCTCTTCCATCGCCGCGCGCGTTTGTTCGGCGTTGCGCCGCGCTTGTTTGCGCACGCCCGCCGGCCTGTGGTCCGGGTTACTCATGAACGTTCGGGTACCCGGTTCGGGCACCCGCGATTCGCCAGATGAGAAAAACTCCCCGCACCGTGTGGGGTGCGGGGAGTTTTTACGGCCGATCAGGTGATCAGGCGCTGGGCGCGGGCGCCGGCGGGGCGCCGGGTGCCGGGCTGTTCGGCGCGCCGGGTGCCGGGCTGTTCATCGTCCCGGGCGCGGAGCCGCCCTCCATGTTCGACGTCCAGATCAGAATGTCTTGCATCCCGTCGTTGTAGACGACGCCGTTGGGGGGTGCGCCGGTCACGTCAAAGTACAGCGTGCCGGTCGACTCACTGCCCTGCGGGATCGGGGCGGGACTCAGCCCGTTCGGCGTCCCGACCTTGTCGATCACCCGGTAGTTCTGACCGTTGGGCCCGCGGGCGATGAAGTCGTTGACCATCGGGGTGACGAGGCCGGCCTCCGACCGAGCGCTGATGTCCGCCTGGTACAGCGTGCCCTTGGGTGTGTAGCCCGGGATGCTGACATTGCTCGGCTGCAGGTTGCTCACGGTGTAATTGGTGATCAGGGCGCCGTCGACGAGCTGTTCACTGGTGCCGAATCCCTGAATATTGGGTGGCGGCGAAGCCAAAGCCGGTGCCGCGGCGAAAACGCTCGCGGCCGCAATTCCGGCGGCGGCAACTGTCTTAACGGCCGTCTTGGTGACCTTCATTGTCCATTCCTTTCGTGACGCACAATCGCCCCCCGTCAAGGGCATGCAGATATAGGCAGCGAAATAGCCATCCGGGTAGGGCTTTAAACATCTACCCTTCCCAGGACGCCAATAGTCGGCCCGTTAGCTGGTGAAATGCGGCGGAATTCGCGGACAACAACTTTGGTAACAGTGGATAACATCTGCATCACCACTAACAGGTGCGTTCCCGATTAAGCCGTGCGCCGCCGGGTAATCGGTGCGCGACGGTGTTCCCGGCCCAAAGCGGGAACCGCGGCCGAGATATTCGCGAAGGGGGCGATCCGGGTGCAACGTGGCAACGCCAAGCACAGCTCACGGGAAGACGATGAGCTCAAGCACGAATTGGAAGGCACGGTTCGCGGCAATCGATCCAGCCGTAGCGAGGAGTGGCGCGACCCGGAGCCGCCGGCCGACGATGACCCGGATGTCCCGACCGCCGGGCCGTCCCGTCGCGAATCGTAAACGCGGGAAGCGGGACGGGCGTTTGCCCATACAGCTTGAGAATGGCACCGCGAAGTTTCGAGCAAGGCAAAGGAAATCACATGGGTTTTACCGCGCAACAACAATCCGTCCCGGGCGTGCAGGCCGAGATGGATCCAATTCCCGATTGTGGTGAAAACTCTTACCAGGGTTCGGGAAAACTCCTCGGCAAAAAGGCGATCATCACCGGCGGCGACAGCGGCATCGGCCGCGCCGTGGCGATCGCCTTCGCGCGCGAGGGCGCCGACGTGCTGATCGCCTATCTCAACGAGGACGACGACGCACGCGAGGTGGCCCGCTACGTCACCAATGCCGGGCGCAGATGCGTGCTGATGCCCGGCGATCTCTCCGATGCCGCCCACTGCCGCGCCGTCGTGGACCGGGCGGTGCAGGAATTGGGTGGCGTGGACATCCTGGTCAACAACGCCGCGTATCAGATGATGCACAAGAGCCTCGACGAGATCAGCGACGAGGAGTGGGACTACACCTTCCGGCTCAACGTGGGCGCGTACTTCTACCTCGCCAAGGCGGCCCTGCCGTTCATGAACGCCGGCTCGTCGATCATCGGCAGCTCATCGGTCAACTCCGATAGCCCCAATCCGACCCTGGCGCCCTACGCCGCGACCAAGGCGGCGATCGCCAACTTCTCCGCCAGTCTCGCCCAGTTGTTGGGCGAGAAGGGAATTCGGGTCAACAGCGTCGCCCCCGGCCCGATATGGACACCGCTGATCCCGTCGACGATGCCGCCGGACAGCGTGGAGTCCTTCGGCGACAACGTGCCGCTGGGGCGCGCCGGCCAGCCCGCCGAACTCGCCGCGATCTACGTGCTGCTGGCCTCCGACGACGCGAGCTACATCTCCGGGGCGCGGGTGGCCGTCACGGGCGGTCGGCCGATTTTGTAGGCGGCGGAAGCTTTCGCATCATCGCGCAGGTGTAACGAGGCGCCCGCCGGGGTACAGCCCGGACGGGCAGACGGGAAAGGTTGGCACCGATCGTGGCCATCGGGAGCGGTCAGGGGCGAAGGTTGGGGCGGTGCTGTGCCGCTGCGGCCGCCGGAATCATGGCGGTGGCAGGATGTTCGGCGCCCGGATCCTCCCTGGAAAGCGCCCCGGCGGTCACTGTGGCGGCCGTCGACGCCACCTTGCATGACCCGGTGTGGTCGTATCACGACAACGAGCTGCTGGCGCTCACCGACGATCACCGGCTGGCCGCGATCGCCTACTCCAAACCGGGCACCGCCCACAGCCGGACGTCGGCGCCGCTGGGGTCCGGGCGCAACCTGCAGATCAGCCAGAAGGACGACCGGCACGTCTTCGTGCCGCAGCCGCAGCGCGGCAAAGTCGCCATCGTCGACATCGCGACCCTGCGGCCCGTCGCCGACTTCGACGCCGGCCCAGCACCCTCCTATCTCGCCGAAGATGCAGGCATGCGGGTGCTACTGGCGCTGGCCGCGGACGGTTCGTCGGTGACGCCGGTGGACCAGTACGGGTTCCGCAAGCTGCCGACGGCCAGGGTCACCGGAGAGCCCGCGGATCGCATCATCGGCGCCAACCGCGGCCGCGAGATCGACTACCACCTCTATGGACGATCGGGAATCCGTTACTACGAAGGACCTTCGTCGCCGCCCGAGGAGCAAGGCTCGTTGAGCATGGCGGTCGGTGCGGCGGCGGGAGACGGCGTTTCGGCGGAGCGCAGCTACGTCGCCGCTTACGACGACAGCACGCTCGAGGCCATCGACTCGCGCCGCGGCGAGGAAGGGTTGGAAGTATTGGCCCGGACGCGACTCTCGTCGCCGATCCGCTATCTGGGCACCGATGACACGCGCATCTACGCGGCGACAGACCGCGACGTGACGGTGCTGGAAACCGCGAGCTTCACCGGATTCCCGAACGGGACCATCCGGGTGATCCGCACGATCGACTACCGGACGGGATTGCCGTCGGGTCACGTCGCTTCGGCGCCGCTGTCCGGCTTGGCGATCGGCCCCAAAAGGGTGTATCTGACCCTGCGCGGCCAGCCCTACGTGATCAGCGTGGCGAAGCCGCACCTGTGAGGGGACGCAGATGAGCACCACAGCGCAGAAACCCGAGCCGATCGGCGTCGACGACGACCTCGAACTGCTCGCCGAACTGGTCGCGGCGCTCAAAGAGCTTGCGCGCCACGGTGACGTTCCGGCAGGGCGGGCCTATGACTTCGGAATCCGTTGGGGGGCAGCGCTCGCCGGGAGGCTCCGCCGTTTGGTGCACTACAGCTGCCTGGGCGCGCTCGACGAGCCGCACGAGCGCCGATTCCAATCCCTGTGCGACGACCTGCGATCCGTGTCCGATTTGATCGAGAGGTTCGACCTCGCCCGGCCACGGTTCACGGATACCCCGAGCCACCCCACGTTGCGCTAGCCTGGCGCGCCCTAGCCCGGCTCGCGATGTCCTCGACATCGGAGATCTCCCGGTAGTCGGACAGGAACTCGTTGGCCGACAACACGATTCCGGTGCGCGGCGCGGGACAGTCGTCATTGCGGCACGTCAACGCCACCATGAAGGCGTCGTCATCCTCGTCGAGGAACAAAAACCCGAGATACAGCGCGTGCCCGACGGCGAGTTCCTTGGCCCCGCAGCCGGCACAGTGCCCGCCTTTGACGGCCACCAGCTCTGAAACCCGTTCGCGCTCAACGCTTTGCAGGTCGATCAGCTCGGGCCGCACGCCGTTTTGTTTCACGTCGGTCATCTGAGCCACTCCTCCTCATCGCTGCGCTCTGCATCGTCGCGGGCGCGAGTCATGTCAGATCTCCACGTCCTTGTCGTAGTGGACGTTGTCCTCGCGCCACCCGCCCAGGCCGTGGCCGATGCCGGAGTAGTCGTCGATGAACTCGATCTGGTTGATCCACTTCGCCATCTTGAAGCCGACCTGAGTCTCCACCCGGAGCCGCAAGGGCGCCCCGTGCTTGATGGGCAGCGGCTTTCCGTTCATCTCGTAGGCGAGCAACGTCTGTGGCTTGTAGGCGAGTTCGAGATCGATCACCTCGTAGAACTGGCCCTCACCTTCGGCGCTGGGCTCGTCGCGGCCGGTGTCCTGCATGGTCAGAAAGCAGATGTATTTGGCCTGCGGGAGCGGACGCACATGTTCGGCGAGTTGGGCCAGCGGAACACCGCTCCACTGGCCGATGCTGGTCCAGCCCTGCACGCAGTTGTGCATCACGCGTTGCGATTCCTGGTCGGCCAGGCAGCGCAGCGCGTCGAGGTCCAGCGTCACCGGGTTTTCCACCAGGCCACCCACCCGTACGCGCCAATCGACGAAGTTGTGCACCGCCATCACCTTGTACTCGGCGCTCGTCGGCGGCTTGCCGTTGACCCGGTGCTCCTTGGAGGTCTTCTTCTCGGGGTAGTCCTGCTTCGAATTCAGCGGCCGCAGCAGGATTTTGCGGACGCCGGTGATCACGGCCCCGAGAACGCGGCGCACCTGAACGGGCCGGCGCAGACTCCACACCGTTGCCGCGACGTGCACGGCGACGATCGCCGCGATGATCACCAGCGACAGCGCTGTGGCCCAACCGGTGTTGCGCACGGAACCGAAGATCATCGACGCGGTGAGCTGGCCCCAACTCCAGAAGAAGATCATCGACAGGTGGATGACGATGAACACCACAAACGCGATCAGGCCGACGAAGTGCAGGCTGCGCGCCCATTGCCGGCCGCCCCACATGCGCACATACCAGGGAAAGGCGGCCTCGATGGCCGGTGACTGGGCGGCGCCCGTCAAGATCTGGAACGGCGCCAGCACGAAGACCACCCCGGCGTAGGTCAGCTTCTGGATGGCGTCCAGCGGTTCGCCCGGCAGCAGCGGCGGCAGGTTGAAAGTCATATAGGCGACGATGTCGTTCCACGCCTCACCGAAGATCGACCACGACGCCGGCCAGTACCGGTGCCACTGCCCCGTGGCGAACAGCAGGATGTAATACGAGAGCCCGACGAGGATCCAGCCGATCACCGAGAAGAAGTGCCAGTGCCGGCCCATGCCCAGTTTCTTGTGGCCGGGCAACGAGAACAGCGAGTTGTAGTCCTCCTCCTCGTCGAGGGTGTCGTAGAGCTTGTTGACCGGCATTTGCTTGACCGTGAAGCGCGCCCACTCGCTGCCCGGCTTGCTGTCGTCGTGCCAGTACAACTTCGGGTGCGTGGACAAGATCTCGATGCCGCTGCGGAGCACCAGCGTCAAGAAGAGGACATTGAGCCAGTGGTCGATGCGCAGCCACGCCGGATAGTCGAGCACTGTCATGTCGTCACCGTTCAGTCGCGCCAGTTCTGTCGTTGCGGATAGGCCACGTTGATGCCGGAAAGGACCGTGGTGTGCACGGCGATGAAGCCCCCGGCGAACGCCATGGCAAACGTTCCCGGCGCCAGGTCCCACCGACCGGTCACCGCCACCAGGCCCGGCAGGCTGACGAACCGGCTCCCCAGGTAGACCACCAGGAACGCCGCGCACACCAGGCTTCCCGCGTACCAGCCCGCTTGCGGCACACGGGGTTTGACGGCAAACGCCATTGCGGCGGCCACACCCAGGCAGGCGGCGATCAGCACGGCCACATACACCCAGAAATACAGTGGCAAATCGGGCCGGGTTGCCACCAGGTAGACATGCGCCGCCACCAGGCCCATGAGCAGAGAAGTGCCCAACCCGGTTACGGCGCGCGGCAGATCGAAGGCGACGTAGCCGTTGAGCGTGAGGACGGGCGAGGACAGCACCCTGTGCCACAGTCGCCCCGGCAGACCGGCCATTGCGGCTGACTACCCCGCCGAATCGGCGCACAAACGGTCGACGAAGGCGACCGCGGCCCCCTCAATCCGCGCCGCCCGAGAAGCCCTCTTGCCCTTCCTCACCGGTGCGGCCGGCGAGCGTGGTGTAGGTCTTCTGCACCAGGTCGCCGCTGCCGTCGGTGACGACGCTCTTGGTGACGATGATGTCGGCGCCGTGCGCTTGGCGCACCGACTCCACGTAGATGTCGCAGTAGAGCCGGTCGCCGGCCTTGATCGGCTTCAGGAACTGAAGTACCTGATCCACCTGGACGATCTGCGCATCGTGAATCGCGATGTCGGCGGCCTCGAAGAACGCCAATTGGGCTTTGTAGCCGAACACCGAGGTGAAGGTCAGGGGCGCCGGCAGGCTGCCGTAGTCGAGTTCGGCGGCGGCCTTCTCCTCGAAGAACACCGAATCTTCGTTTTTGACGGCCACCGCGTACTCGCGGATCTTCTCGCGTTCCACTTCATAGTGGTCGGGATATCGATAGTGCATCCCGACCATTCCCGAGGACAATGACACACGCAACGCCGTACCCAATCGGCTGCGCAATAATCGCCCTCACTGCGGGTTTCGCGGCGCACGGCAGCGCGTCGACCTCACGTCCGGTCAGCGGCCGCGAACCCGGCGATTGTGCTTCTTGATCGCGTCGACCAACTCCGCCTTGTTCATCGTCGATCGGCCGGCAACGTCGAGCCGGCGGGCCACGTCGAGCAGATGCTTCTTGCTCGCGTTGGCGTCGACGCCCTCGGCGGACTCGCCGGTCGGTTGTAGCCCGCCGCGCTCGGCGCGCTCATCGGACGGCCCCTTCTGCTCCTTGGGTTCCCAGTGGTCGCCTACCTTTTCGAAACTGTGCTTGACGGCGGCGTAAGCCACCCGGTGGGCCCGTTCCTCGCTGCCGTACTCCTGTGCGGCCGCGTCGTGAGATTTCGCGAACGTGCGTTGGGCTTTGGCGTTGGAGCGCCGCAAAGTGCTGGGCAGTTCGCTCTTTTTGGGCGCTCCACCCTTCGTCGTCTTCGGCATCGAACCTCCTCGTGCGCCGCAGGCGGTGTGAAAAACGTGCCACCAGCCGTCCGGTTACCCCGTTGCGGGCCGGGCAATCGCGGGTCGGGGCATGTGCGCGTCGGGTCGGCGAAAGTATGTCAACATGGTTGACATGATTTCGGACGATGCCCCGCTTGGATACCTGCTCTACCGGGTGGCGACGGTGCTGCGGCCGGAGGTGTCCGCTGTGTTGAGTCCGTTGGACCTGGCCCTGCCCGAATTCGTTTGCCTGCGCATCCTTTCGATGTACCCGGGCATGTCGAGCGCCGAGCTGTCCCGCCACGCGGGCGTCACACCGCAGGCGATGAACACCGTGCTGCGCAAGCTGGAAAACGTCGGGGCGGTGGCGCGACCCTCGTCAGTGTCGTCCGGACGTGCGCTTCCGGCGAACCTGACCGGCCAGGGCCGTGCCCTGCTCAAGCGCGCCGAAGCGGCGGTGCGCGGCGCCGACGCCCGGATCCTGAGCAAGCTCACCGACACGCAGCAGCGCGAATTCAAAAGGATGCTCGAAAAACTCGGATCCGACGAGCGGCCCTGATCACCCGGCGGCCTGGATGCGCGGCCACGGCCGCGCCTCTTCGAGCTCGTAGGCCAGCTCGAGCAGCAGCGACTCCTGGCCCACGGCGGCCGACAGCATCATGCCCACCGGCATGCCGTGGGCGGACTGCGCCAAGGGGAGCGAGATCGCCGGGTCACCGGTGACGTTGTGCAACGGGGTGAACGACACCCATTCGATCAGCCTGGTGATGACCTGCTGATAATCGGTCGGCGCCAGCACTCCGATGCGGGGCGTCTCGTCGGCCAGGGTCGGCGTGAGTACCGCGTCATAGGTGCCGAAGAAGCGCGCGGTGCGCCGCCGCGCCCCCCGCAGGCGCATGATCGCCAGCGGGAGCCGGTGCAGGTGGCGGCTGGTGTGGCGCTCCAGGCCCAGTGTCAGGCAGTCCAGCTTGGCGCGGTCGAACGTCTCGCCGAACATGTGTCGTCCGCTGCGCACCTGGGCCAGCGCCAAAAATCCCCAATACAGCACGAAATCGTCGACGAAACTGGCCGCGACCGGCGGTTGGTCGACGTGTTCGACGCGGTGGCCGAGTTCCTCGAGCAGGCCCGCGGATTTCAGCGTCAGCTCTCGCAGCGCGGGGCTGCACTCGCGCTGTATCGAGCGGGTCAGCACGGCGATTCGCAACCGCTGCCGGCCGGGCCCGGTGACATCCCCGACCGGGGCCAGCTTGGGGTTGCGCCAGATCCGCTCGGCCTCCCGGTAGAACGCCGCGGTGTCGCGCACCGAACGGGTCAGGACACCGTTGACGACGACGCCGACCGGCATCCGGCGCAGCGTCGCGTCCAGGGGCAACCGGTTGCGCGACGGTTTGAGGCCGACGAGCCCGTTGCAGGAGGCCGGGATGCGGATCGAGCCGCCACCATCGTTGGCGTGCGCGATCGGCACCACACCGGCGGCGACGAACGCACCCGACCCCGATGACGAAGCGCCGGCGCTGTATTCGGTGTCCCACGGGTTGCGGACCGGACCCAGCCGCGGGTGTTCGGCCGAGGCGCTGAAACCGAATTCCGACAACTGCGTCTTGCCCAACGAGGTCAACCCGGTGGCCAGGTACAGCTGGGTGAACACGCTGTCGGCGACGGCGTCCCGGCGCGTCCACGCGTCGGTGCCGTGCATCGTGGGCTGGCCCGCCACGTCGACGTTGTCCTTGATGAACGTCGGGACGCCGGCGAAGTAGCCGTCACGCTCGGTGGCCGCCCGCGCTTGCCGAAAACCCGCGTACGCCAACCCGTTCAGGGGCGGGTCGACGGCTTCGGTGCGGGCGATCGCCGCCTCCACCGCCTCGGCCCTGCCGACCCATCCGGATCGGATGGCCTCGGCGAGGCCGACCGCGTCGAGATCGCCGAGGGCGTCGTCGCCGAACGCGTGCACGTGTCGCATGCCCAGACGCTAGCGCGCCCGGGGCGGTGGGTCAGGCCTGACCCACCTCGAAGCGCACGAACCGCGTCACCGTCACGCCGGCGTCGTCGAGCAGCGCCTTGACCGTCTTCTTGCTGTCGGACACCGACGGCTGCTCGAGCAGCACCGCGTCCTTGAAGAAGCCGTTCAGCCGACCCTCGACGATCTTGGGCAGGGCCTGCTCCGGCTTGCCCTCCGCCTTGGCGGTTTCCTCGGCGATGCGGCGCTCGCTGGCCACCACGTCCTCGGGCACGTCGTCACGGGACAGGTAGCGGGCCTTGAGCGCGGCGATCTGCAGCGCGACGGAGTGCGCCGCCTCTTTGTCCGAGCCCTGGTACTCGACCAGCACGCCCACCGCCGGCGGCAGGTCGGCCGCCCGCCGGTGCAGGTACGCCTCGACGGTGCCGTCGAAGTTCGCGACCCGGCGCAGCTCGAGCTTCTCGCCGATCTTGGCCGACAGCTCGGCGACCGCCTCCTCGACGGTCTTGTCACCGACACTGGCGGCCTTGAGGGCGTCGACGTCCGCGGCCTTCGACGACACGGCCGCCGCCACGATCTGGTCGGCCAGCGCCTGGAACTCCGCGTTCTTGGCGACGAAGTCGGTCTCGCTGTTCAGCTCGATGAGCGCGCCGCCCTGGGTTGCGACCAGGCCCTCGGCCGTCGCCCGCTCGGCACGCTTGCCGACGTCCTTGGCGCCCTTGATGCGGAGCGCCTCGACGGCCTTGTCGAAGTCGCCGTCGCTTTCGGCCAGCGCGTTCTTGCAGTCGAGCATGCCGGCACCGGTGAGTTCCCGAAGCCGCTTGACGTCGGCAGCGGTGAAGTTCGCCAATGGTCAGCCTTCCTATGAGGATTCAGTGGTTGGTTCGGGGGCGCCTAATGCGGCGTCTTGAACAGGGGGGGTGGCGCTGGCAGCAGCGGAGGCCAGCAGTTCCTGCTCCCATTCGGGCAGCGGCTCGGCGGCCTCCGCCTCGGGCTTGCCGTCGCCGCGGCCGACGCCGGCCCGCGCCTGCAGGCCCTCGGCGACCGCCGAGGCGATGACCTTGGTCAGCAACGCGGCCGAACGGATCGCGTCGTCGTTGCCCGGGATCGGGTAGTCGACCTCGTCGGGGTCGCAGTTGGTGTCCAGGATCGCGATGACCGGGATACCGAGCTTGCGGGCCTCGCCGACGGCGATGTGCTCCTTGTTGGTGTCGACGACCCAGATGGCCGAGGGCACCTTGGCCATGTCGCGGATACCGCCGAGGCTGCGGTCCAGCTTGTTCTTCTCGCGGGTCAGCATCAAGATTTCCTTCTTGGTGCGGCCCTCGAAACCACCGGTCTGCTCCATCGCCTCGAGCTCCTTGAGGCGCTGCAGCCGCTTGTGCACGGTGGAGAAGTTGGTGAGCATGCCGCCGAGCCAGCGCTGGTTCACATAGGGCATGCCGACGCGGGTCGCCTCGGCGGCGACGGATTCCTGCGCCTGCTTCTTGGTGCCGACGAACAGCACGCTGCCACCGTGGGCAACGGTTTCCTTGACGAATTCATACGCCTGGTCGATGAAGGTCAGCGTCTGCTGCAGGTCGATGATGTAGATGCCGTTGCGGTCGGTGAAGATGAACCGCTTCATCTTGGGATTCCAGCGACGGGTCTGGTGCCCGAAGTGGGTGCCGCTGTCGAGCAGCTGCTTCATGGTTACGACGGCCATGGTTGTGCCTTACGTGTGTCGGTTGTCGCCCGGCGTCGGGTGAGGCCGGGCCCTGGCGCCTGCTGCGATGCCGGACCCGGCCGGGAAACCCGGTCGGGACCGCCCGGCATGCGATGCGTTCTCCTCGTGGAACCGGAGACGCGATGCGGACGCGCGAAGTCAGCCCGCGGACGAGCTGCGACCAGCAGTTTACACCGGTTCGGGGGGTGCTTTTGCCACGCTTCCCCAGGCGGCGTCGTCGTCCACAATGCCGGGCGAGGCGGGTGGCCCTGCCGGGCACGCCGCGGTGAACTGCCTGGATGCGGTGGGTAGCCCTGACGGTGAGTGCGGCCCTGGTCAGCGCGGCGCCGGCGGTGGCCGACGGCGATCGCCTGGACTGGCCGTTGCGGCCGCCGCCGGCCGTCACCCGGGCGTTCGACGCCCCGTTGCAGGATTGGCATCCCGGCCACCGCGGTGTGGACCTGGCCGGCGCCCCCGGTCAGCCGGTGTTCGCCGCGGGCGCGGCCACCGTGGTGTTCGCCGGGGTGCAGGCCGGGCGGCCGGTGGTGTCACTGGCCCATGCCGGCGGGTTGCGCACCAGCTACGAGCCGGTCCGCGCGGCCGTGCGGGCCGGGCAGTCGGTGTCGGCCGGGACCGTGATCGGCGCGTTGATGGCCGGCCATCCCGGGTGCCGGGCCGCGGCGTGCTTGCACTGGGGTGCGATGTGGGGTCCGGCGTCGGGGGCCCGCTATGTCGATCCGCTCGGCTTGCTGAGGTCGGTCCCGATCCGGCTCAAACCGCTGCGGCCACCGGACGTTGCGCGCCACGGCTAACAGGCGCCTCAGGAGTCGCTATGCCCGGCGGCGCTCAGGCCCGGGGATGGGCTTGATCGTGCACCGCGCGCAGCCGGGACACCGCGACGTGGGTGTAGAGCTGCGTGGTCGCCAGGCTGGAATGGCCGAGCAGCTCCTGGACGACGCGCAGGTCAGCCCCGCCTTCGAGGAGATGCGTGGCCGCGCTGTGCCGCAGGCCGTGCGGCCCCATGTCCGGCGCGCCGTCCACCGCGGCCACCGTCTGGTGCACCACCGTGCGGGCCTGGCGCACGTCGATCCGGCGGCCCCGCGCGCCCAGCAGCAGCGCCGGGCCCGACTCGGCGGTGACCAGCGCGGGGCGCCCGTCGGCCAGCCAGGCGTCCAGCGCCTCAGCGGCCGGCGTCCCGAACGGCACGCTGCGCTGCTTGTTGCCCTTGCCGAGCACGCGCAGCAGCCGATGCCGGGTGTCCACGTCGTCGATGTCCAGGCCGCACAGCTCGCTGACGCGGATTCCGGTCGCATACAGCATCTCGACGATGAGTCGGTCCCGCAGCGCCATCGGATCACCTTGCTGCGCACCGGATTTGGCGGCGGCCATGGCGTCGAGCGCCTGATCCTGCCGCAGCACCGCGGGCAGGGTGCGGTGCGCCTTGGGTACCTGGAGCCGCGCGGCGGGATCCCCGTCCAGCAGGCCGCGGCGGGCCGCCCAAGCGGTGAATGCCTTGACCGCCGAGGTGCGCCGGGCCAGCGTCGTGCGGGCGGCGCCGGCCGCGGCCGCGGCGGACAACCACGAGCGCAGTAGCGGCAGGCTCAACCCATCCAGGCCGGCGCCGCGCTCGGCCGCGAACGCGAACAGTGAGCGCAGGTCGCCCAGGTAGGCGCGGCGCGTGTGCGCCGAACGCAGGCACTGCAAATCGAGGTATTCGTCGAACTCCTCGAGGACCGCCTGCACTCCCCCACGGTCGCAGGGCCGCCCGGGGCGCTCTAGCCGACGCGCCGAAGCGTGTCCGGGGTGAGATCTTTGAGCGTCGGATAGCCGTCGACGGCCATGATGAGGTCCGCCTCGGCGAGAATCGAGCGCAGCACGTGCACGATGCCGTCGTCGCCGCCGAGCGCCAGGCCGTAGGCGTACGGCCGGCCGATGCCCACGGCCGTCGCGCCCAGCGCCAGCGCCTTGACGACGTCGGCGCCGCTGCGCACGCCCGAGTCGAACAGCACGGGCAGCCCGTCGGCCGCCTCGACCACGCCCGGCAGGCACTCCAGCGCGGGCAGGCCACCGTTGGCCTGACGCCCACCATGGGTGGAGCAGTAGATGCCGTCGACGCCGCCGTCCTTGGCGCGCCGGGCGTCGTCGGGATGGCAGATGCCCTTGATGATCAGCGGCAGGTCGGTCAGCGACCGCAGCCATTCGAGGTCGCCCCAGGTCAACGGATTTCCGAAGGTCTGTATCCACTGCAGCACGGTGCCCTGCGGGTCCTCCTCGGGCGGCCGCGGCAGGCCGGCGCGGAAGACCGGGTCGCTGGTGTAGTTGCTCAGGCAAAGCCCCCGCAGCTGGGGGAAGTTGGCCGTGGACAGGTCGCGCGGGCGCCACCCGGGGATCCAGGTGTCGAGGGTGACGACGATGCCCTTGAAGCCGGCGGCTTCGGCCCGCCGCACCAGGCTGGCGGCCAGCTCGCGATTTTTCGGCGTGTAGAGCTGGAAGAAGCCGGGGGTGTCACCGAACTGCGCGGCGACGTCTTCCATCGGGTCGGCGGTCAGGGTGGACACGACCATGGGGACACCGGTTCGCGCGGCCGCGCGCGCGGTGGCCAGGTCGCCGTGGCCGTCTTGGGCGCAGATGCCGATGACCCCGATCGGCGCCATGAACAGCGGAGACGGCAGGGTCAGGCCGAACATCTGCACCGACAGGTCGCGGTCGGCGGCGCCGACGAACATGCGCGGGATCAGGCCCCAGCGATCGAAGGCCTCCCGGTTGGCCCGCTGCGTGCGTTCGTCACCGGCGCCGCCGGCGACGTACGACCACACCGACGGCGACATGGCCCGCTCGGCGCGGGCCTCCAACTCCGCGAAGCCCATCGGCAGCGCGGGGGCGACCCCGCCCAGGCCCTTGAAGTAGATCTCGTTCTGGTAGTCCGCGAATGCCATGGAAAGAAGAATGCCAGTCGAGCCGTCAGGCCGACGAGTTCGCCGCCTCTGCCTCGGATTCTGACTGGGCCAGTTCTTTCTTCCACTGGCGGAACGTCTCTTCGGTGCGGCCGCGGCGCCAGTAACCCGAGATCGACGACGCCCATTTGGCGTCCACGCCCCGCTCCTTGCGGATGTAGGGCCGCAGGTTGTGCATGACGGCCTGCGCCTCGCCGTGGATGAAGACGTGCACCTGCCCCGGCAGCCACGGGGCGCTGGTGACGGCCTCGATCAGCGGCGCGTGGTCGCCGGCGCGGTCTTCGGGCACCAGGTCGGCGCGCCCGCCGCGATATACCCAGCGCACCTCGACGCCGTCCGGCGCGGTCAGCGGGATCTCGTCCTCTTGTCCCGCCACCTCGATGAAGGCCTGACCGACCGCGCTGGGCGGCAACGCCTCCAGGGCCGCGGCGATGGCCGGCAGCGCCGATTCGTCACCGGCCAGCAGGTGCCAGTCGGCGGCGGGGTCGGGCGTGTACGCGCCGCCGGGGCCCATCAAATAGATCGGCTGGCCGGGTTGGGCCGTGGACGCCCATTGGCCCGCCGTCCCGTGCTCGCCGTGCACGACGATGTCCAGCGCGATCTGGCGGGCATCGACGTCGACGTGCCGGACGGTCAGGGTGCGCACTGTCGGCCTTTTCTCCGGGGGCAGACCGGCGAAGCTGTCGAGGGTCAGCGGCTCGGGCAAACCGGCCACGTCCACGTCGTCGGCGACGAACGCCAGTTTGACGTAGGAGTCGGTGAACTTGCTGGGCACGAAGGCATCAAAATTCTTGCCCCGCAGCATCACCCGCACCATGTGCGGGGTGAGTTGCTCGGTACCGACAACTTCGAAGCATTGCAGCGGTCGACCTGCCACGTGTCCTCCTGTCCGATGCCCGACTCGCCTCGACTATACGAGTCGCGGCGTTGACGCAGCCTGGCCCGCGGCGGCCCGGACGATTCGCCAGCGCCCATCCTGGCGCTGGGCCAACCCGGCCAGCTCCAGCATCGCCAGCGGCCCGAGCACCTGCTCGGGCACCAGCCCGGAGCCGACCGCGATCTCGTCGACCGTGGCGGCGCCGCGGCCCGGCAACGCCTCGTAGACCCGGCGCTCGGCGTCGCTCAAGCCGTCCAGCGGTGTGACGGGACGCGCCTCGTCGGGCGCCAGTTCGCCGATGTGCCCGATGAGCTCGACGATGTGCTCGGCGCGGGTGACCAGCTCGGCACCGTCGCGCAGCAGCGCATGGCAGCCCGCCGACGCCGACGACGTCACGGGTCCGGGCACCGCGGCCACCACCCGCCCCAGCGCCCGCGCCCAGGCCGCGGTGTTCGCGGCCCCGCTGCGCAGGCCCGCTTCCACCACCACCGCCGCGCCGGCGACGGCGGCCACCAGGCGGTTGCGGGTCAAGAAGCGGTGCCGGGCCGGGCGGACACCGGGCGCGTATTCGGTGAACAACAGCCCGTGCTGTCCGACACGGTGCAGCAGCGCCGTGTGACCGCTCGGGTAGGGGACGTCGAGCCCGCCCGCAAGCGCCGCCACGGTGATCCCGTCGGAGTCCAGCACCGCCCGGTGGGCGGCGCCGTCGATGCCGTAGGCCCCGCCCGAGACGACGGCGACGCCGCGCTGCGCCAGGTCGGCCGCCAGTTCGCCGGCCATCTGCTCGCCATACGCCGTCGCAGCGCGCGTTCCCACCACGGCCGCCGCCCGCTGCGCGACCTCATCGAGCCGCGCGGGCCCCTGCGCCCACAACACCATCGGCGCGACCATCGGCGGGCCGCCGCGGCGCCGGGGCTCGACGCCGCGGAACGCGGCGAACGCCAGCAGCGGCCACTCGTCGTCGTCGGGGGTGATCAACCGCCCGCCCCGCCGGGCGACGGCATCGAGATCGGCCGCCGACGTGTCGATGTCACGCCTGGCCTCGGTGTGGCGGGCCAGGACGTCGTCGACCGCCCCCCGCCGGATCCGCTCGGCCGCCTCGACCGGGCCGACACGTCGCGCCAGGGCGGCGAGCCCGGCGCAGGGCGGTTCGGCCACCCGGGACAGATAGGCCCACGCGCGCAGCGCGGCACCGTCGGCCGCGGTCATCGGGGCGCTCCCGGCGCCAAGCATTCGCCAAGGATCCGACCAGCCGCGCGCGCGAACGTGGTGTGGTCAGCCGCCGGGCGCCGCACACCGGCCCGCACCGAACGGAGCGCACCATGATCCTCGACCTGCCGATGGCGTACACGATGTCCGGGCGCCCCAAGAACCCGTGGGCGGTCGCGGCGTTCGTGCTGAGCCTGGTCAGCTGGATCGGCTTTCCCGTCCCCGTCATCAGCATCGGTCTCGCCTGCCTCGCGTTGCGGGAGATGGAACAGCGCGGCGAAAGCGGGCGCGCCATGGCGCAATTCGCCCGCGCGTTCGCGATCCTGGTGAGCGTGGCGATCGCGGTGCGCGGCGGCCACACCGATTGGCTGACGATGGTCCGCGGGTGATCCGGGTGCCCGGTCGCTGGCGGCGCTCACCGCTGCGCCCCTGGCTGACGAAAGCTCAGTGCGGCGGCGACCTCGTCGAGGCCGGGCGATGTGCGGCCCGCCAGATCGGCCAGGCTCCACGCGACCCGCAGCGTGCGGTCAAGGCCACGGATGCTGAGCAGGCCGCGATCCAGCGCCCTTTGCAGGGGTTCCATCGTCGCGTTGCTGGGCCGGAATTTTCGGCGCAGCAGCGTCCCGCTGACTTCGGCATTGGTGCGAAAGCCATGCGCCAGCCAGCGCTGCGCGGCCGCCGCACGCGCGGCCGCCACCCGCTGACGAACCTGTGCCGTGGATTCGCCGTCGCGGCCCGAAAACGCCGTCGCCCGCACGGGTTCCATCTGCACCCGCAGGTCCACGCGGTCGAGCAACGGACCGGACAACTTACCCAGGTAGCGACGTTTGGTCGCCGCCGGACACATGCAGTCCTGCGGATCGGCCGGCGCACACGGGCACAAATTGGCGGCCAGCACCAGCTGGAACCGTGCCGGATAACACGCCACCCCGTCGCGGCGGGCGAGACGAATTTCGCCGTCCTCCAACGGTGTTCGCAACGCCTCCAGGGCGCTGACCCGGATCTCGGCACACTCGTCGAGGAACAACACCCCACGATGGGCCCGGCTGACGGCACCCGGGCGCGCCATCCCGGAGCCCCCGCCGACCAGGGCCGCCACGCTGGAACTGTGGTGGGGCGCCACGAACGGCGCTCGGGTGATCAACGGCGTGTCCCCCGAGAGCAACCCGGCCACCGAGTGGATCGCGGTGACCTCCAGCGACTCGCTCTCCGACAGCGGCGGCAGCAGGCCCGGAAGGCGTTGCGCGAGCATCGTTTTGCCCACCCCCGGTGGGCCGGTGAGCATGAGGTGATGCGCCCCGGCGGCGGCCACCTCGACCGCGAACCGCGCCTGCGTCTGCCCGACCACGTCGACCAGGTCCACCACCGGCTCCTCGGGCGTGCGGTCCGGATGGATCCGGTTTTCCAGCGTGACGGAGCCGCCGAGCCATTTCTTCAGCTGCCCCAGGGTCCGCACCCCCCACACGTCGATGCCGTCCACCAGACTTGCCTCGGCAAGGTTGTCCGCCGGGACCACCACGGCCGGCCATCCGTCGCGTTTGGCGGCGAGCACGGCGGGCAACACCCCGCGCACCGGCCGGACCCGCCCGTCCAGTGACAACTCGCCGAGCAGCACCGTTTTCTCCAGCCGGTCCCACGGGTTCTTGCGCTGCGCCGACAACACCGCCGCGGCCAGGGCGATGTCGTACACGCTGCCCATCTTCGGCAGCGTCGCCGGCGACAACGCCAGCGTGAGCCGCGCTATCGGCCACTCGTTGCCGCAATTGGTGACCGCGGCCCGGACCCGGTCGCGCGACTCCTGCAGCGCGGCGTCGGGCAGGCCCACCAGGTGCACGCCCGGCAGTCCGGACGTGATGTCGGCCTCGATCTCCACGATCTGTCCGTCCACGCCGCGCACCGCCACGGAGAACGCGCGCCCCAGCGCCATCAGCCGACCCCTTGCAGTTGGATGATCTCGGGGGTGCGGCGCCGGCCGACCCGCACGCCGATCACGTCGATGCGGATCGCCGCCCAGTGCCGGTCCTGGCCGGCCAGCCACAGCCCGGCCAGCCTGCGCAGCCGCCGGACCTTGCGCGGGGTGACGGCGTACGCCAGTCCGCCGTACCCGTCGCCGGTGCGGGTCTTGACCTCGACGAACACCACCGTGCCGGCGCGGTCGCAGGCGATGATGTCGAGTTCGCCGTAGCGGCAGCGCCAGTTGCGGTGCAGGATCCGCAATCCCGTGCGCGTCAGATGGTCCACGGCGAGCGCCTCGCCCATCGCCCCCAGCTGGATCCGGGTCATCGTCGTTTCGGTTGTCATGCGGGTCACCGTGCCCGTGGGCCCCGACGCGTCGGGACGCCGTCGCGGGCTACCGCCCCCCGCACCGCCCGGTTATCCCCAGTGCGGCGTCCATCCACAGCCCGCGGTGCGGCACCCGAAAGCGGCCGGCCGCGATCGCAGGCGCGGCGCAGCCGGGCGCAGCGGGTCGCCGCCATCGAGCTACGTGATGCGGTCGGCCCTGGTGTAGATGTTCATCGAGTCCTCACGCAAGAACGCCACCAGCGTGATGCCGGACTCCTCGGCCAGCGAGACCGCCAGCGACGACGGCGCGGAGACCGCCGCCAGCACCGGGATCCCGGCCATCACGGCCTTCTGGGTCAACTCGAACGATGCCCGCCCGCTGACCAGCAACACCGAGGCGCGCAGCGGTATGCGCCCATGCTCCAACGCCCAGCCGATCACCTTGTCGACCGCGTTGTGCCTGCCGACATCCTCACGCACCACCAGCATCGTGCCGTCGACCCCGAACAGTGCAGCTGCATGCAGCCCCCCGGTGCTGTCGAAAACCTTTTGCGCGGACCGAAGTTGGTCGGGCATCGCCTTCAGCGTGCGCGCGGCGACGGTGGCGGGATCGGCTCCCGGGGTGAACCGGCTGATCAACCGCACCGCGTCCAGGGACGCCTTGCCGCAGACCCCGCACGACGAGGTGGTGTAGAAGTTGCGGGTGACATCGAGGGCGGGTTGGGGCACCCCCGGGGCCAGCGTCACGTCCAGCACGTTGTACGTGTTGGCGCCGTCGTCGTCACGCCCGGCGCAGTAACGGATGCTGTGGATGTCGTCGCGGCCGCCGATGACCCCTTCGGTGAGCAGAAAGCCTTGCGCGAGTTCGATATCCGAGCCCGGCGTGCGCATCGTCACGGTGACGGCCGTGCGGTCGACCCGGATCTCCAAAGGTTCCTCGACGACCAGGGTTTCGCCTCGGGTGATCGCTTTGTCGGCGGTCAGATGCGTGACCCGCCGGCGCGACGTTACATGCCCCACTACGCGATTTCACCGCCGGAGGCGGGCTCCACCCGGATGACAATGGCCTTCGACACCGGGGTGTTCGATTTCGCCGCGGTGTGATCCAGCGGCACAAGCGAATTGGTCTCCGGATAGTAGGCGGCGGCGTTGCCCACCGGAGTCGAATAGGCAACCACCAGAAAGTCTTTCGCGCGCCGCTCCTGAAGCCGGCCCTGCGCGTCCGTCCACTCCGACACCAGGTCGACGCGCCCGCCCGCGGCCAGGCCCAGTGCCTCGATGTCGGCGGGGTTGATGAACACGACGCGGCGCCCGCCCTTCACTCCGCGATAACGGTCGTCGAGGCCGTAGATCGTGGTGTTGTACTGGTCGTGGCTGCGCATTGTCTGCAGCACCAGCCGGCCCGGGGGCACCGGCACCCATTGCAGCGGGTTGACGGCGAAGTTGGCCCGCCCTGTGCTGGTGTGAAATTCGCGCGTGTCCCGCGGCGGGTGCGGGAGCTGGAATCCGTCGGGCTGACGCACCTTGCGGTTGTAGTCGGCGCACCCCGGTACCACCGCGGCGATCGCGTCGCGGATGGTGTCGTAGTCGGCGGCGAAGCCCTCCCACGGCACCGGGTGCGCGGCACCGAGAAGCGTGCGGGCCAACTGGCAAACGATCTCCACCTCGCTGCGCACCTCGTCGCTGGGCGGGTGCAGGCGACCCCGGGACAGGTGCACCATCGACATCGAATCCTCTACCGAGACAACTTGTTTGCGCCCACTGCGAATGTCGCGGTCGGTGCGGCCGAGGGTGGGCAGGATCAGCGCGCTGCTCCCGTGCACGAGATGGCTGCGGTTGAGTTTGGTCGAGATCTGCACGGTCAGCGCGCAATTGCGCAGGGCGGCCTCGGTGACGACGGTGTCGGGGGTGGCCGACGCGAAGTTGCCGCCCATGCCGACGAACACTTTCGCCCGCCCGTCGCGCATCGCCCGGATCGCGGCGACGGTGTCATACCCGTGCTCACGGGGACTGGCGATGCCGAACCGGCTATCCAGGGCGGCCAGAAACTCCTCGGGCATCTGTTCCCAGATGCCCATCGTGCGGTCGCCCTGCACGTTCGAATGTCCGCGCACCGGGCAGACTCCCGCGCCCGGCTTGCCGATCATGCCCCGCAGCAGCAGCAGATTGGTGATCTCGCCGATGGTGGCCACCGCGTGGGCGTGCTGGGTCAAGCCCATCGCCCAGCACACCACCGTGCGCCGCGACGCCATCAGCATGCCGGCGACGCGGTCGAGCTGCCGGCGTTCGATGCCGGTGGCGGCGAACACGTCGTCGAGATCGACATTGAGGGTGCGACGCCGGTATTCGTCGAACCCCGCGCAATGCGCGTCGACGAACGCGGTGTCGATGACGGTCCCCGGGGCGCGGTCTTCGGCCTCCAGCAGCAGCCGGCCCAGCCCGGCGAAGAGCGCCATGTCGCCGCCGAGGCGGATCTGCACGAATTCGTCGGCGATCGGGATGCCCTGTCCGACAACGCCATGCGCCTTCTGCGGGTCCTTGAACCGGATCAACCCGGCCTCCGGAAGCGGGTTCACCGCAATGATCTTGGCGCCGTTGGCTTTTGCCTTCTCCAACACCGACAGCATCCGCGGGTGGTTGGTGCCCGGGTTTTGTCCGGCGATGACGATCAGGTCGGCAAGCTCGACGTCCTCGACGGTGACCGAACCCTTGCCGATACCGATCGATTCGGTGAGCGCCGAGCCCGAAGACTCGTGGCACATGTTGGAGCAGTCCGGCAGGTTGTTGGTGCCGAAAGACCGGACCAGCAGCTGGTAGCAGAACGCGGCCTCGTTGCTGGTGCGGCCCGACGTGTAGAACACCGCCTCATCGGGGCTGTCGAGGCCGCCGAGCTCCTCGGCGATCAGCCGGTAGGCGGCGTCCCAGCCGATCGGCCGGTAGTGGTCGTCACCGGGACGCAACACCATGGGATGGGTGAGCCTGCCCTGCTGGGACAGCCAATACTCGGGCTTGGCCGACAGCTCGGCGATGGAGTGCCGAGCGAAGAATTCCGGTGTGACGGTGCGCTTCGTGGCCTCCTCGGCGACCGCCTTGGCGCCGTTCTCGCAGAACTCGGCCAGCTTGCGCCCGCCGTGCTCCTCGGGCCACGCGCAGCCGGGGCAGTCGAACCCGTTGCGCTGGTTGAGCCGGGCCAACGCCGCCGCGGTGCGCACCGCGCCCATCTGCTCGAACCCGCGCTGCAGCGAGACCATCACCGCCCGAACACCCGCCGCCTCGTGCTTGCGGGGCGTGACGGTGACCGCGTGTTCGTCGTACTCGGCGGCGGGTCCGGACACGGCCGGACGGTGAGACCTCACAGCATCAAATTACCGCTTTGCGGGGGGCTCTCGCGCACTCCGTAGTTTCACACCGCGGAAGCCAGCGCCGCCAGGGCCTGCGCCGAGGAGTGGACGGGGCGCCAGCCCAGTTGGGTTTTGGCCTTGGTGGTGTCCATGACCATCGACGTGCGCGCGGTGTGCAGCCATTCCAGCACGGACGGCAGCAGCGGAACCCGCGAAATCGCCGCCGAGGCCGCCGACGCCGCGGCGGCCGGAACCCGCACCGACCCCGCCCCCAGCGCCTTGGCCACGTCGGCCACCGACACCACACCCTCCCCGGCGATGTTGTAGGCCCCCGGCGGCGCCGGGGCGGTGGCAGCCAGTGCGATCGCGGACGCGACGTCGTCGTGGTGAACCAGCTGCAGAGGAATGCCCGGATCCGGCAGCATCGGCTTCAGCAATGGAATGGCCCGCAGCGCCCTGACGATGGCGCGTACCGGAGCGGGCAGCTGATTCCACGGCATGGCATCGGCCAGTGCGGTGGCGTTGGGGCCCGCGACCACACACGGCCGCAGGACGAAGACCTCTAGCGGCGAATCGGTGGTGATGTCGGCGAGCATCGCTTCGCAGGCGGCCTTCTGCGCCGAGTAGTAATGCTCGGCGGAGCCGCGCACCGGCACGTCCTCGGTCAGCGGGACCGGGTTGTCGGCGTGGTAGCCGTAGGCCGCCACCGACGAGGTGTAGACCAGGCGCCGCGGCCGCTCGGCGGCCGCCGTCGCTTCGAACACGTTGCGGGTGCCTTGCAGATTGACGCGGGCGCTCTCGTCGCGCGAGCCCATGATGACGAAGGCCAGATGGATCACCACGTCGGCCTGCGCGACCACGGCGTCGACGGCCTCGCGGTCCAAGATGTCGCCGCGCTGATAGGTGGTCTTGAGCCAGCCGCGCGACGACGGGTCGAACGGGCGACGAGCCATCCCGATGATGGCGTCGACCGCGGGTTCGCGCTCCAGCGCCGTCACCGCGGAGATACCGATCTCCCCGGTGGGTCCGGTCACCGCGACGGTCACACCCATGTAGACCTCCTTCCCTCCCGCGCATTGCCGAAACCTTGCGCGCAAACGTCACCGCGGTCAAAGGGCGGGCGCCCATCGATTCGCTGCAAGCAGACCAAACCGCGTGTAAGGGTGGGCGCGGCGACCGATAATCTACGGCGACCAACGGGTCACACCGCCACCACAGCAGGAATCGAGGCAACACCATGGCGGACGAAGCGAGAGCCGGCGCCCAGCTGCCCCCCACCGGTGGGGAGAAGGCCGACCCCGCGACGGTTTTCGCAGCTCTGGCCGAAATCATCTACCGCGGCTCGGATGCCGGTGAGATGTACGCGGCCATCTGCGTCGCCGCCACGCTGGCCATCCGCGGCTGCGACCACGCCAGCCTGATGGTGCGCGAGAACGACCGATACATCACCGTCGGTGCCAGTGACCGACTGGCGCAGCACGTCGACGAGCTGGAACGGCGCGCCGGTGACGGCCCCTGCATCGACGCGATCGAGGAGGAGACGCCTCAGATCGACCCGGACCTGACCACGCCGTCGCTGTGGCCCAAGCTGGCGGAGATCCTGGTCGCGGAGACACCGGTGCGGGGGGCGATGGGATTCCGCCTCCAGGTCGACAAACGCAAGGGGGCCGCGCTCAACCTGTTCAGCGACACCCCGAACATGTTCGACGCCGAATCCGCCGGGCGGGCGGCGGTGCTGGCCGCCTTCGCCAGCGTCGCCATCAACGCGGTCGCCAAGGGGGAAGACGCCGCCAGTCTGCGCCGGGGACTGCTGAGCAACCGCGAGATCGGCAAGGCGGTCGGCATGCTGATGCTGCTGCACGACATGAGCGAGGACGACGCCTTCGACCTGCTGCGCCGCCACTCCCAGGCGCTGAACATCAAGCTGGCAGAGGTTGCGCGCGCGGTGATCGACCAACGCGGTCAGCTGCCCGCCCTCGCCGACAATCAGCTCCCGCCGAACGGCTGAACGGCGGTTATTCGGGCAGCCGCAGCTCGGGCTTCTCGACCTCTTCGATGTTGACGTCCTTGAAGGTGACGACCCGCACCTGCTTGACGAACCGCGCCGGCCGGTACATGTCCCACACCCAGGCGTCGGACAGCCGTAGCTCGAAGTAGACCTCGCCGTCGGCGTTGCGCGGCGTCATCTCCACGCTGTTGGCCAGGTAGAAGCGCCGTTCGGTTTCCACGACGTAGCTGAACTGGCCGACGATGTCCTTGTATTCGCGGTACAGCGAGAGCTCCATCTCGGTTTCATACTTTTCGAGATCTTCTGCGCTCATCTGCCACTCATCCGCTCAGACGTCCTTCTCCCACTTACTGTCCCCGGGACCCTGGGTCCCATCTTCCCTCACCGATATCCGTCGCGCTGCAGCGGTGGGTCCGGGTCGCATTCCGCCACCAGCCTCGCACCCGAGGAGTTCGCGACGCGCCGCACGTTGATGAACGAATAGCGATGTTCCGGGCAGGGGCCCAGCTGCGCCAGGGCAGCGCTGTGCGCCGGCGTGCCGTAGCCCTTGTGCAGGGCGAAGCCGTAACCGGGGTGGTCGGCCTCCATGGCCACCATCAGCCGGTCGCGGCTGACCTTCGCCAGCACGCTGGCCGCCGCGATGCACGCCGCGACCGCATCGCCACCGATGACAGGCAGCGACGGGACCGCCAAACCGGGCACCCGGAAACCATCGCTCAGCACATATCCCGGCCGCACGGACAGGCCCGCGACGGCGCGGCGCATCCCCTCGATGTTGGCGACATGCACACCGCGCCGGTCCACCTCGGCCGACGGGATGAACACCACGTGGTAGGCCAACGCGTAACGGCAAATCAGGGGGAACAAATTCTCCCGCACGGCCTCGGTGAGCTTCTTGGAATCATCAAGTGCGGCAAGGCTTTCCATTCGCCCTGGGCCGAGGACACAGGCCGCCACCACCAGCGGGCCGGCGCAGGCGCCGCGGCCGACCTCGTCGACGCCGGCCACTGGGCCCAGCCCGCTGCGGTACAGCGCCGACTCCAGGGTGCGCAACCCTGACGACTTCCGGATCACCGTCCGCGGCGGCCACGTCGTGGCCATGATTACCGAGTCTGCTGCGGGTTCACCGACTCCACGCCGCCCCATCGGGACGGCGGCCACACGATGAACCTGGCCTTGCCGATGACGTTGGACACCGGCACGGTCCCCGAGGTGGGGTCGCCCGTGCACAGCACCCCCTTGAGCGCTTCGGCCGGCACGCTGGTGCAGTGGGCGCGCGAATCCGCCGAGTGCGTCCGGTTGTCGCCCATCACCCACAGCCGTCCGGCCGGAACAGCGACCGGCCCGAATTCACTGCCCAGGCACGGGTACACCGAAGGGTCGGCGGCCATGGTGTTGCGATCCAGGTACGGCTCCTTCAGCGGCTTGCCGTTGACCGTGAGCCCGGTCTCGGCGCGGCACTGGACCGTCTGTCCGCCGACCGCGATCACCCGCTTGACCAGGTCGTTTTCGTCCGGGGGCACAAAACCGATGAAGGACAGCGCGTTTTGCACCCAGCGCAGCACGGTGTTGTTCGAGCGGATCGACTTGTAGCCGAGATTCCACGGCGGCGGGCCCTTGAAGACGATGACGTCGCCGGGGCTCGGTGTGCTGAACCGGTAACTGATCTTGTCCACCATGATGCGGTCACCGACGCAGCCCGTGCAGCCGTGCAACGTGGGCTCCATGGATTCCGACGGGATCAGGTAGGGCCGCGCCACGAAGGTCAACATGACGTAGTAGAGCACGATGGCGATCACCGCCAGCAGGGCGAATTCGCGCAGCGTCGAGTGTTTGGTGCCGTCGGGCTCGCCCGGCTCGGGCGCCGCACCCACGGGGCCTGGTTCGGGAACCGGCCCGTCGGACGTGTCGGCGTCGTCGGGGCGCGTCTCCGGATTGCGCGTAGAGACCTTCGGATCTGAATCGCCCGCGTGGGACTGGGGGTTAGATGAATCCGCGGTGTCGGTCACGAGATCAGCGTAGCCAGCGCGCGTTGTGGCCCGGCAAGCCGGCAAGCGATCCGCTTCGCGAACCGGTACGGCGAATCACCAGCGCCGCCAAGGCGTCCCGGCTCAGCGCTTCTCCTTGATCTTGGCCTTCTTGCCGCGAAGCTCCCGCAGGTAGTAGAGCTTCGCGCGGCGCACATCGCCACGGGTCACCACCTCGATGTGGTCGATGTTGGGCGAGTGCACCGGGAAGGTCCGCTCGACGCCGACGCCGTAGCTTTCCTTGCGGACGGTGAAGGTCTCGCGGATGCCACCGCCCTGGCGGCGGATCACCACGCCCTTGAACACCTGGATGCGCTCCTTGGCGCCCTCGATGACCTTGACGTGCACGTTGATGGTGTCGCCCGGGCCGAAAACCGGGATGTCGTCGCGCAGCGACGCCTGATCGACGAAGTCCAGCCGGTTCATCTGAGAGACACTTCCTTGAGGTCGCGGCTGACGGCAGCTACCCACACGCGGGTGTGAGTCGGTCGCCGAGCCGATGGGCTTTCTGGCGTATCTCGCAGCAGGGGGGAAAGGCCCAACCGGCCTGCAACCGCTGGAGACAACTGGTCAATTGTGCCAGACACTGCGCGTGCCGCGGAAATCACACGAAGTCGGCGGTTTGCGGCGAGCCGAACGCGCTGGTGAATGGTACATATGACTGGGGTCTGGACGCGCTACCCGCGCAGAAGCGTGATAGCCGGTGCAGGTGGCGCGAGGGGTCCCGCCCTTGCACTGTGCCGAAATCACGTCGAAGTCATGCCGGAGGGGTCGGATGCGGGTACGGCCGCTGACGCTGCTCACCGCCACCGCGGCGGTGACGTTGCTGGTCGCCGCCGGTTCCGAGGCGCTGGTTCAGGCCAAGGTGTACAGCCTGCCGGTCAACGCGCCCGTTCGGATCATCCCCCAGCGGCCGGCGCCTGCACCGCCGCAGTCGGCGGCGCTGATGCTCGAGGCCGCCACCCCGCCGCAGGAGCCGCAGCCGCCGCAGGCGCCCCAGGCGCTGCCGGGCGCGGGGTTGGCCGGGCTGCAGGCCCGCGTCCAGCAGGCGGCCGACGAGGCCGCCGCCGCCGGCGCCGCCCTGTCAGTGGCCATCCTCGATCGCCGCACCCACCAGCTGGTTTCCAACGGCAACGGCCAGGTCGTGGGCACCGCATCGGTGGCGAAGCTGTTCATCGCCGACGACCTGCTGCTGCACGAGGCCGAGGGCAGGGCCGCCGCCCTGAGCGCCGAGGACCGCCAGGCGCTCGACATCATGCTGCAGTCCTCCGACGACGGCGCCGCCGAACGGTTCTGGGGGCAGGGCGGCGGGTCCGCCATCATCGCCGAGGTCGCCGCTCGCTACGGCCTGGCGTCGACCACCCCGCCCAGCGACGGGCGCTGGTGGAACACCATGAGCTCGGTGACCGACCTGATCCGCTACTACGAGATGCTGCTGGACGGCTCGGGGGGCCTGCCCGCCGAGGCGGCCAAGATCATCGTGAACGACCTGGCCCGCTCCACCCCCAACGGCGTCGACGGCTACCCGCAGCGGTTCGGCATCCCGGACGGCCTGTACGCCGAACCGGTCGCGGTCAAGCAGGGCTGGATGTGCTGCATCGGCAGCGACTGGATGCATCTGTCGACGGGCGTGATCGGGGCCGACCACCGCTACATCATGGTGGTGCAGTCCCTGCAGCCCTCCGACGACGCGACCGCGCGCGACACCATCACCCGGGCGGTCAAGGCGATCTTTCCCGACGGCCGCATCGACGCACAGGCGCCTGGCCTCTAGCGGACCGCATCGTCGCCGGGCTCAAGCAGCTCCGGGCGGCGTTCCCGGGTGCGCTGCAGCGAGATCTCACGTCGCCAGGCGGCGATTCGCGCATGGTCACCGGAGAGCAGCACCTCGGGGACTTCTAGCCCCCGCCAGCTCGGCGGCCGGGTATAGCTAGGGCCCTCCAGGCGGCGGTCCAGGGCCGGCGAGTGCGAATCGTCAAGGCGGGACGCGGGATTGCCGAGGACGCCGTCGAGCAGGCGCAGCACCGCCTCGATCATCACCACGGCCGCCGACTCCCCGCCCGGCAACACGTAGTCGCCGATGGAGACCTCTTCCACTCGCATGCGCCGCCCGGCGTCCTCGATCACCCGCTGGTCGATGCCCTCGTAGCGGCCGCACGCGAAAGCCAGGTGATTCTCGGCGCTCCAACGCGCGGCGGTGGCCTGGGTGAACAGGGCACCGGCCGGCGTCGGGACAACCAAAAGCGTTTCACCGGTGCAGATCTCATCGAGGGCGTCGCCCCACACCGGCGCCTTCATCACCATTCCGGGGCCACCGCCGTAGGGTGCATCGTCGACCGAGCGGTGCACGTCGTGCGTCCACCGTCGCAGGTCGTGGACGGCCAGATCGACCAGCCCGGACTGAATCGCCTTGCCCGGCAACGACTGCCGCAGCGGGTCGAGGTAGGCCGGAAAGATCGTGACGACGTCGATTCTCATCTGTCAGGGCCCCTACAGATCCAGCAGGCCTTCGGGCGGGTCGATCTCGATCGTGCCGTCGTCCAGCGACACCGAGGAGACAATCGCGGCAACGAACGGCACCAGCACTTCCCGCTTTTCGTCGCCGGATTCGCGCCGCACCGCCAGCAACTCCCCCGCGGCGGTATGCAGGACCTCGGCGACGACACCGACGTCCTGGCCCGCGATCGTCCGCACGCGCAGGCCTTCGAGTTCGTGGTCGTAGTAGGTGTCGGCCTCGTCGATCGGCGGCAGGTCGCCGGAATCGACGACGAACAACATGCCGCGCAGCGCGTCGGCGGCGTCGCGGTCGGTGACGCCGACCAGGCGCACCAGCAGCCGCCCGCCGTGCTCGCGGGCGCTCTCGATGACGCAGCTGCGCTCCGCGCCCCCGCGAGAGGGCTTGGCCCGCAAGGTATTACCCGGCGCGAACCGGGCGGCGGGATCGTCGGTGCGAATTTCGACCACCAGCTCGCCGCTGATGCCGTGCGCTTTCACCACGCGCCCGACGGTCAACTCCAAGGGAGTTCCATGAGCAGCGCCGGCCTACTGGTCGGTGTCCACCACGTCGACGCGGATGCCGCGACCGCCGATACCGGCGACCAGCGTGCGCAACGCGGTCGCCGTACGACCGCCGCGGCCGATCACCTTGCCCAAATCGTCGGGATGGACGTGGACCTCGACGGTCCGCCCCCGGCGGCTGGTCACCATGTCCACCCGGACGTCGTCGGGATTGTCGACAATCCCGCGAACCAGGTGCTCAACAGCGTCAACGACAACCGTACTCATCGCCGCGGTCAGCTCTCGGTGGTCGACTCGGCCTGCTCGCCGCCCTCGGCGGGCGCCTCGGCCGGCTTGGTCTCGGCGGTCTCAGCGGCGGCCTCGGACTCGCCCTCGGCGGCCTTCGCGGTCTTCTTGGGTGGCGACTTCTTCTTCGGCTTCGCGGCCTCGGTGGTCGGTCCGCCCTCGGCCTCGGCCAGCGCGGCGTTGAACAGTTCCAGCTTGCTGGGCTTGGCGGGCTTGACCTTCAGGCGGCCCTCGGCGCCGGGCAGGCCCTTGAACTTCTGCCAGTCGCCGGTGATCTTCAGCAGCTTGAGGACGGGCTCGGTGGGCTGGGCGCCCACGGACAGCCAGTACTGGGCGCGCTCGGAGTCGATCTCGATGAGGCTCGGGTCTTCCTTCGGGTGATACCGGCCGATGACCTCGATGGAGCGACCGTCACGCCGGGTCCGTGCGTCGGCGACGGCGATGCGGTACTGGGGATTGCGGATCTTGCCAAGCCGGGTGAGCTTGATCTTGACAGCCATGGTTAAGCGACTTCTCCTGTGTGTGTCACGCTGCAATTCAGCGATCGGGGCCCGATGCCCGGATCCGGTTTTGCCTCGCGTTTCTGACCGGCCGGCGATTCGTGATCGCTCGGCGGACAGCCGCCTATTGTGCCAGACCAGGGGCGGTGATCAGAAATCGTGGCGCCACCGGACAGCCCCGACTCACATCACCTTCTGAAAGACCTTGGTCTCCACCCGCCGCGTCATCCGCCAGCCCTCGGGGGTGCGCGCGAACTCGTCGTCGTACCACAGGCCGCAGAACAGCACCTGGTCCTTGTCGCCGCCGAGCACCATGGGGTTGAAGCAGATCACCCGTGACGAGGCCGTGTCGCCGTCGATGCGCACCGAGAAGTTGCCGAGCATGTGCGCATACACCGGGAAGTTGGGCAGCACCTCGGAAAGCCACTTCTTGACCTCGGGATAGCGGCCCTCGATGCCTCCTAATGCCGTGTAATCGATATAGGCGTCGGGCGTGAACACCCGGTCCAGGTCGTCGAAGCGTCGGTTGTCGATGGCGGTGGAGTAATCCACCAGAAGCTGCTGGATCTCAAGGCGGTCGGATATCTCGGCCAGGCTCAACATGCATCGGACAGTAGACGAAAATGCGCGCCGAAAAGGGCCGGAAGTTAGACTTTCCGCCCATGCGGAAGCTGGTGGGCATGGTGTTCAGGATGGCCGCGGCGTTGCTCGCTGTCGTCGCGTTCGGCGCCACCGTCCCCATTGCGCGCGCCGACAGCAGCCAACCGATCGGCTCGATCCCCATCCCCGACGGCCCGGCGCAGACGTGGATCATCGCCGATCTGGACAGCGGTCAGGTGCTGGCCGGCCGCGACCAGAACGTGGCCCACCCGCCGGCGAGCACCATCAAGACGCTGTTGGCCCAGGTGGTCCTGGATTCGGTGAGCCTGGATTCCACCGTGGTCGCCGACGTCGCCGACACCCAGGTCGAATGCAACTGCGTCGGCATCAAACCGGGCCGCACCTACACCGCGCGCCAACTCCTCGACGGCCTGCTGCTGGTCTCGGGCAACGACGCCGCCAACACGCTGGCCCACATGCTGGGCGGCCCCGACGTCACGGTCGCCAAGATGAACGCCAAGGCCGCCTCCCTGGGAGCCACCAGCACGCATGCGGCGACGCCGTCCGGCCTGGACGGTCCCGGCGGGTCGGGTTCGTCGACCGCGCACGACCTGGCCGTCATCTTCCGCGCCGCGATGGCCAACCCGGTGTTCGCGCAGATCACCGCCGAACCGTCGGCCATGTTCCCCGGCGATAACGGCGATCGCCTCATCACCAACCAGGACGAACTGCTGCAGCGCTACCCCGGCGCGATCGGCGGCAAGACCGGATTCACCAACGCCGCCCGCAAGACGTTCGTCGGCGCCGCCGCCCGCGGTGGCCGGCGGCTGGTGATCGCCATGATGTACGGGCTGATCAAAGAAGGCGGGCCGTCGTACTGGGATCAGGCGGCGACGTTGTTCGACTGGGGCTTCGCCCAAAGCCCGCAGGCCGGCATCGGGTCGCTGTAAGCAGCGCTCCCCCAATTTAATCCGGCAGCGCCGCGGTCAGCAGCGCCATCAACACCGGGATCCGCTGGGCCGCGATCTCCGGTTGCGGCAGCACCCCTTCCACCACGGCGGCCCCGTCGAACACGTTGGTCATCAACGCCACGAACACCGGGAAGGTGTCGGCCGGAAACCGGTCCGCGCCCGGTAGCGCCCGCGCGGCATCGTGGATCTTCGCCGCATACTGCCCGAGCTCGTGTTGCAAAGTCTCTCTGAGCTTTTCGTCGGTGCGCGCCGCGACCAAAAGCTCGTAGAGCACCGCGTTGGACGGCCCGCTGGTGATGTCGCGCAGGATCGCCAGCGCCACTTCCAGTGGCGGCCGGTCGGCCGGTACTTCCGCGACTCGCTTGGTGAACGATTCCAGCTGGCGGCGCAACACCTCGGACGCCGTGGCGGCCATGAAGTCGCCCATGGTGTCGAAGTGCCGGAACAGCGCCCCCACCGACACCCCGGCCCGTTTGGTGATCACCGCGGCCGACGCCCGGGCATAGCCGACCTCGATGATGGTGGCAATGCACGCGTCGAGCAGTCGCCCGACGGTTTCCTCGCGGCGCTGTTGCTGAGTTCTGGCCATCTCAGCCGCCGTGGCTCACGGCGGCCCGCGGCCGGCGGGCGCGTTCGCCGGCACGCAGGTAGCGACCCGACTTCACGGTTTGTCCGTAGCCGTCGCGGAATTGGCCCCTGCCGAACACCACGACACCGCCCACGCCGGTGGCGACGACGGCGGCGTCGTTGCGGTTGACCATGCGACGCAGGCCGCCGTAGAACGGCACCGCCTCTTCGTGGTAGCCGTCGACCGACGCGTCGAGACCCGCCGGATCGATCACGACAAAGTCCGCGCGGTCGCCGTGGCGCAGCGTGCCGGCGTCGATGCCGAACCACTCGGCCAGTTCGCCGGTGAGCCGGTGCACCGCCTGCTGGATCGACAGGAACGGCGCGCCGGCCGCCTGCGCGTCCTGCGTGCGCTTGAGCATGCGCAGTCCGAAGTTGTAGAAGGCCATGTTGCGCAGGTGCGCGCCGGCGTCGGAGAAGCCCATGTGGATGCTGGGGTCGGCGGCGAGCTTGTTGAGCTGCTTGGGGCGGTGGTTGGCCACGATCGTAGTCCACCGCACGTTGCGCTCACCGTTTTCGACGAGCACGTCGAGGAACGCGTCAAGCGGGTGCAGGCCACGCTCGTCGGCGATCGCGCCAAAGCTCTTGCCGATCAACGACGTATCGGGGCATTCGACGATAACCGCGTCATGGAAGTCGCGGTGCCACAGCGACGGCCCGAGATTTTTGCGGTCGAACTCACGGCGAAATCGGCGGCGATAGGTCTCGTCGGCAAGAAGTTCGTTGCGCTGCAACTGATCACGCAGATGCAGCGCGGCGGTGCCCGCACCGAACTCCTCGAAGACCGGCAGATCGATTCCGTCGGAATACAGTTCGAACGGCACCGGCAGGTGCTGGAACCGCACGGCCGAGCGCAGCAGGGAGTTGAGCACCCTGGTGCCGAGCCCGAACGTGTGCACGGCGAGTGGCATCGACTTGGCGTCCGCGGAGACCAGCATGCTCATCCGGACTCCCTTGCCGCGCCCGAAGATTCGGCTGCTGGTCAGAAAGAACATCAGCGACAGGAGGGGGTTTTCCAGATTCGGTGCGCTCTGCAGGATCCTGCCGCGCTTGCGCAGGACTTTGATCAGCCTGCGTCGTTCCCGCCAGGTGGCGAAGGTGGATGGCAGGGCGCGGGAGCGGAACCGTTCGCCGTCGAGTTTGTCGATGGCCGCGTCCATCCCGGACATGCCGAGCAGCCCGGCGTCGAGGGCCTCGTCGAGCAGCGCCGCCATTCTCGTCAGCTCGTCGTCGCTGGGCCGCACTGTGGGGTCAGTGGCCCGTTGCAGTCCGAGCACCTTCGTGCGCAGGTCCGAATGACCAAGCAGTGAACCGATATTGGGGCCGAGCGGCAGCGCGTCGATCGCCTTGACGTATTCCGCGGCCGTCGACCAGGTTCTACCCGAACTCAGCGCGCCGCAGACGTATTCGCGCGGGACCGCCTCCACCCGGCTGAACAGGTCGGCGGCGTCCTCGGAGTCGGCGTAGACCGTCGACAACGAGCAGTTGCCCAGCAGTACGGTGGTGACGCCGTGGCGCACCGACTCGCGCAGGCCGGGGTCCAGCAGCACCTCGGCGTCGTAATGGGTGTGCACGTCGAGGAAGCCGGGCACAACCCACATGCCGGCCGCGTTGATGACCTCGGGGCAGCCGGTCTCGTCCAGCGCCTCGGCCGACACGGCGACCACGACGCCGTCGCGGATGCCGAGCGTGCGTGTGAGCGGCGCGGCGCCGGTGCCGTCGAACCACAATCCGTCGCGAATGATCACGTCGTAGGCCATGGCTTCCTCCAGGTCATCGGTTGCCGAACGCTAACATAGATAGCAATCACTCGCAATCTTTTCTTGGCCGCGGCGCCGCGCTGCCCAAATCTGCTGGTTAGTGTGCGCCACCGAACGACGGTGACGAGCGTGGCGCGCCGGCTACGCCGGTGAACGGAAGATGTTGCCGCGCAGCATGATCAGATCGGGATTGTTCAGCACGGCGGGCCCCGACCTTGGATCGCGGCTGAAACACAGCAGGTCGGCGGACGCACCGTGGTCGAGCCCGGGCCGCCCGAGCCAGCCGCGCGCGTCCCAGCAGGCCGCGCCCAATGCCTGCGTCGGGCTCATCCCGATGCCCTTGAGCGCTTCGATCTCGTCGGCGATGCGACCGTGCGCGACCATGGTGCCGGCGTCACTTCCGGCGTAAATGGGCACGCCCGCTTCCCGCGCCGCGGCGATGCGTGACAGGCCGCGCGCATGCAGATCGCGCATGTGGGCGGCGTAGGTCGGATACTTCGCGGCGGCCTCGGCGATGCCGGGGAAATTCTCGATGATGTTGACCAGAGTGGGGACCAGCACGGTGCCGCGGGAGGCCATCAGCTCGATGGTGGCGTCGTCCAGGCCGGTGCCGTGCTCGATGCAGTCGATGCCGGCGTTGATCAGGCCGGGCAGCGCGTCCTCGCTGAAAACATGGGCGGTGACCCGGGCGCCGTGGGCGTGAGCGGTCTCGATCGCGGCCTTGAGGACGTCGTCGGACCACAGCGGCGCGAGGTCGCCGACGCTGCGATCGATCCAGTCGCCGACGAGCTTGATCCAGCCGTCGCCGCGGCGCGCCTCCTCGGCCACGGCTTCAGGCAGTTGCCATTCGTCTTCCAGCTCGCGCGAGAACCCCGCCGCGTAGCGCTTGGGCCTGGCCAGATGCCTGCCGGCGCGGATGATGCGGGGCATGTCGTCGCGGTCGTCGAGACTGCGGGTGTCGGTGGGCGAACCGCAATCCCGCAGCAACAGCGCCCCGACGTCGCGTTCGGTCTCGGCCTGGGCGATCGCCTCGTCGAGCGGAATCTCGCCGTCATGGCCCAGGCCGACGTGGCAGTGGGCGTCGACCAGCCCGGGCACGATCCACCCGCCCTCGAAGACGGTGTCGGCGCCGGCGACCGGTTCGGTGCTGATGCGTCCGTCGACGATCCAGAGTTGGATTTCGGTCTCGTCGGGCAGGCTCACACCCCGCACGTGCAGGCGCACGGCGGCTAGTTTCCTCCGGTCCGATGGTGACGACCCGCCTCGCCCGGCTCCGCCGCGCTCGCGATCGTCACGGTCCGATGGTGACGACCCGCTTCGCCCGGCTCCGCCGCGCTCGCGATCGTCACGGTCCGATGGTGACGACCCGCTTCGCCCGGCTCCGCCGCGCTCGCGATCGTCACGACTTGCCCGGGAACTTCAGCTTGGACAGATCGAAGTCGGCCAACCCGGGCGGCAGCTCGTTGAGGCCCTCGGGCATCTGCGACAGGTCGGGGAACCCGGCCGGCATGCCCGGCATCCCGGCGGCGAGTGGGTTCCTCGCCTTCGGCGGTGTCGGGCCCCGTCCACCCTTTTTGCCTTTCTTGCCTTTTCCGCCCTTGGCTTTGCGGGTCGCCGACTTGCGGCCCATTCCGGGGATGCCCATGCCCCCGAGCATGGACGACATCATCTTGCGGGCCTCGAAGAAGCGGTCGACCAGCTGATTGACCTCCGACACCGTGACGCCCGAACCGTTGGCGATGCGCAACCGCCGCGAGGCGTTGATGATCTTCGGGTCGGCGCGCTCGGCGGGGGTCATGCCGCGGATGATGGCCTGCAGGCGGTCGAGCTGGCGGTCGTCGACCTGGGCCAGCGCGTCCTTCATCTGCCCGGCCCCGGGCAACATGCCCAGCAGGTTGCCGATCGGGCCCATCTTGCGGATGGCCAGCATCTGTTCCAGGAAGTCCTCGAGGGTGAGCTCGCCGGTGCCGATCTTGAGCGCGGCGGCCTCGGCCTGTTCGGCGTCGAAGACCTGCTCGGCCTGCTCGATCAGGCTCAGCACATCGCCCATCCCCAGGATGCGGCTTGACATCCGGTCCGGGTGGAAGACGTCGAAGTCCTCCAGTTTCTCGCCGGTGGACGCGAAAAGGATTGGGACGCCGGTCACCTCGCGGACCGAGAGCGCCGCGCCACCGCGGGCGTCGCCGTCGAGCTTGGTGAGCACCACACCGGTGAAGCCGACGCCCTCGCGGAACGCCTCGGCGGTGGTGACGGCGTCCTGACCGATCATCGCGTCCAGGACGAACAGCACTTCGTCGGGATTGACGGCGTCGCGGATGGCCGCGGCCTGCGCCATCAGCTCGTCGTCGATGCCGAGCCGGCCGGCCGTGTCGACGATGACGACATCGTGGTGCTTGGCATTGGCTTCGGCGATCCCCGCCGCGGCGACCGCGACCGGGTCGCCGGGCCCGGATCCGGGCGACTCGCCGGGGTGCGGCGCGAACACCGGCACGCCGGCGCGCTCACCGACGACCTGCAGCTGGTTCACCGCGGCCGGGCGCTGCAGGTCGCACGCCACCAGCAGCGGGGTATGCCCCTGGCCGCGCAGCCAGGAGGCCAGCTTGCCGGCCAGCGACGTCTTACCCGAACCCTGCAGACCGGCGAGCATCACCACGGTCGGCGGCGTCTTGGCGAACGCCAGCTGCCGGGTCTGTCCGCCCAGGATGCCGATGAGTTCTTCGTTGACGATCTTGACGACCTGCTGCGCCGGGTTGAGGGCACCGGAGACCTCGGCGCCCTTGGCGCGGTCCTTGATCCGGGTGACGAAGGCGCGCACCACGGGCAGCGACACGTCGGCTTCCAGCAGCGCCAGCCGGATTTCGCGGGTGGTGGCCTCGATATCGGCGTCGGTCAGTCGACCCTTGCCGCGTAGCCCGGCAAGGGCGCCGGTCAATCGGTCGGACAGCGATTCAAACACCCCGCCAGCCTAGTGGAGCCCGGTGGGGCGGACTCGTCGTCGTCCCTCGACGCGACACTGCAACCACGCACACGACACGCCGAGAATGATGTTCGTAGTTTCAGTCTCGCGGGGACGGCGAGCGGGTTTGAATGAGCTGATGCTCGAGCTGATCGACAAAGGGTCCTGCACTGCCGAGCACCCGGTGCCCCTGCTCTTCGTGCACGGCGGGTGGCACGGCGCGTGGTGCTGGGAACACTTCCAGGACTTCTTCGCCGACGCCGGCTACCGCACGGTCGCGGTGAGCCTGCGCGGGCATGGCACCAGCCCCACGGCGAAGCCGTTGCGGAAGGTGTCCATCGCCGATTACATCGAGGATGTCCGCTCGGTGGCCGACGACCTCGGTGGCGGACCGATCCTGATCGGGCACTCCCTGGGCGGTTTCGTGATCCAGCGCTACCTCGAAGAGCGCAGCGCGCCGGCTGCAGTGCTGGTGGGCTCGGTGCCGCCCCAGGGCGTGCTCCGATTGGCGCTGCGCGTCTGGCGCCGCCGGCCGTCGATGACCATGGAAGCCTGGAACGATCCCACGCTGCTGAAATTCCTGGCGACCCCTGCGCTGGCCCGCGAGTACCTCTTTTGCGCCGACACACCCGAGGACATCGTCGAATCCTGCCGGCAACAGGCCGGGGCGGAGAGCGTCCGCGCCGCCATGACCGATCCGATGGTCCGCCGCGTGCGGACCCGGCGGGTGACCACGCCGATC
This sequence comes from Mycobacterium sp. NTMscope_MAC_269, assembly GCF_976985695.1. Taxonomy (NCBI): domain Bacteria; kingdom Bacillati; phylum Actinomycetota; class Actinomycetes; order Mycobacteriales; family Mycobacteriaceae; genus Mycobacterium; species Mycobacterium sp. NTMscope_MAC_269. Next base: position 644,365 of record NZ_OZ335668.1, on the reverse strand, counting down.
CTGGTCCTGGGCGCCCAGCACGACGGCTTCGTCAGCCCCGGCGATGTGCGCGCCACCGCCCGCGCCTACCGCACCGAGCCGGAGTTTTTCTCGATGGGCCACAACATGATGCTCGAACCGGGTTGGGGCGACGTCGCCGAACGCATCCGCGACTGGCTGCAAACCCACGAAGCGGTGGCCCACGCGCAATAGCGAGTCGAGTCGTTACAACACCGAAAAGCGTTGGCGTGCTAGATTTCACAGCCGCCACTCAACCGAGCTGGCCGTGTCGAACAGCAACGATTGGGGGGCCTGTGTCGATGCCGGCCAGCAGCATCCAAGCGCGGACCGACACCGACCACAGCGACTACAACGGCAACGCGGTGCTGCGCGGCTGGCAGCGCAGGGCGCTGGTGCGCTACCTCGCCGGCCAGCCGCGCGATTTCCTGGCGGTGGCCACCCCCGGATCCGGCAAGACGACGTTCGCGCTGCGGGTGGCGGCCGAACTGCTCGGCCAGCGCGCCGTCGAGCAGGTCACCGTCGTGGTGCCCACCGAGCACCTCAAGGTGCAGTGGGCGCAGGCCGCGGCGCGGCACGGCATCGCCCTGGACCCGAGATTCTCCAACAGCAACCCGCGGATCGCGCCGGAGTTTCACGGCGTCATGGTCACCTACGCTCAGGTCGCCGCGCATCCGACGCTGCACCGGGTCCGCACCGAGCAGCGCAGGACGCTGGTCATCTTCGACGAGATCCATCACGGCGGGGACGCCAAGACCTGGGGCGACGCCATCCGCGAGGCCTTCGGCGACGCCACCCGCCGGCTTGCGCTGACGGGCACGCCCTTTCGCAGCGACGACAGCCCCATCCCGTTCGTGACCTACGAGGCCGGCCCCGACGGGATACGGCGTTCGCAGGCCGATCACACCTACGGCTACACCGACGCCCTGGCCGACGGCGTGGTCCGGCCCGTGGTCTTTCTCGCCTACTCCGGGGAGGCGCGGTGGCGCGACAGTGCCGGCGAAGAGCACGCGGCCCGACTGGGCGAGCCGCTGTCCGCCGAGCAGACCGCGCGGGCGTGGCGCACCGCGCTGGACCCCGCCGGCGAATGGATGCCCGCGGTGATCACCGCCGCGGACCTGCGGCTGCGCCAGCTGCGCACGCACGTGCCCGACGCCGGCGGCATGATCATCGCCTCGGACCAGACGGCGGCCCGCTCCTACGCCACCCTGCTGACGAAGCTGACGGGCGAGGCGCCCACCCTGGTGCTCTCCGACGATCCCCGCTCGTCGGCGCGCATCAGTGAATTCGCCGCGAGCACCAGCCGCTGGCTCGTCGCGGTGCGCATGGTCTCCGAAGGCGTCGACGTGCCGCGGCTGTCGGTCGGGATCTATGCCACCAGCGCCTCGACCCCGCTGTTCTTCGCTCAGGCCATCGGCCGGTTCGTGCGGTCGCGGCGCCAGGGCGAAATCGCCAGCATCTTCGTGCCGTCGGTGCCCAACCTGCTGCAGCTGGCCAGCGAGCTGGAGGCCCAGCGCAACCACGTGCTCGGCGAGCCGCACCGCCCATCCGAGGGCGATCCCCTCGACGGCGATCCCGCCACCAAGGCGCAGGACGAGAAGAGCGACCTCGACAAGGGATTCACCTCGCTGGGCGCCGACGCGGAACTCGATCAGCTCATCTTCGACGGATCATCGTTCGGCACCGCCGCCCCGGCCGGCAGCGACGAGGAGGCGGACTACCTCGGCATCCCCGGCCTGCTCGACGCCGAGCAAATGCGTGCGCTGCTGCACCAGCGTCAGGACGAACAACTGCAGAAGCGGGCCCGGTTGCACAAGGACGCCGGTTCGCCCGCGGCCGTCGACGTTCCGTCGGCCACGGTGCACGGCCAGCTGCGGGAGCTGCGCCGCGAGCTCAACGCCCTCGTCTCGATCGCGCATCACCGGACGGGCAAGCCGCACGGCTGGATTCACAACGAACTGCGGCGCCGTTGCGGCGGTCCGCCGATCGCCGCGGCAAGCCGCGAACAGCTGCGGGCGCGCATCGACGCCGTGCGCCGGCTCAATGCCGAGCAGTCATGAGCTAAGGCGCGGAATCGCGGCACCCGCGCGCCCACCACGTACCCGCTTGTGCATGTGACAAATTGGGGCCAGAGTGGAATTCATGACCGAACAGAATGTGATCGAGCAATGGCTCGAGGGCTGTGCGGTGCAGCGGATCATGTTCCACGACGGGCTGGTGCTGAATTTCGAGGACTACAACGAGCTGGTGATTACGGCACCACTGCGTCTGACTCTGCCCGCCATCGAAACTTCGCCCGCCGAAGTAATCGCTATCGACCCGAACGACCCGGCGGACCAACTGCGTCCGCTCTTCGATTTCGCCGGGTCAACCTGCACAGGCGCTGTCTGGGACGACACCGGAGATCTGCATCTCGCATTCTCCGACGATCACCAGATCGAGGTGCCGGCGAACGACAATGTCACCGCCTGGGAGCTGTATAGCAAATACCACGGATATGCCGCCTGCCTCACGCACGGCAAAATGCGGGTCGTCCGCCTTGATACGGCCGAAGCCGACGGCGACAGGTGAGCTAGCGCGCGCCGAGACCGCTACTCCCCCATCCATTGTCGTCACCAGCGGGTGGGGTTCGTCGATACCATGTCTTTCATGCGCCGCGTGGATTACGTCATCCAATACGTCGAGTCGCTTGAGAACTCGGTGGCGTTCTACCGCGACGTGATCGGGCTCAAAGTACGGATCGAAGGCGACGGCTATGTCGAATTCGAAATGGCGAACACCAAGTTCTCGCTTTTCGAGCGGTCCAAGCTTCCGGAGCTCATCGGAGGTGAAGGCGGGCGCGCACCGTGCGGCGAGATCGGCTTCTTGGTCGATGACGTCGACAAGGAAGCGGAACGGTTGAGCGACCTAGGTGTCGAGATCCTCAAGGGACCGACAAACCGGCCATGGCGGGAAAGGACGCTCCACATCGCCGACCCGGACGGCAACATCATCGAATTCGCCCAGAAACTGCGATGATGACCCGGCTGCCGTCGTAATCGGGGCTAGTCACCGACGGGTTCCTCGAGCACGTCGACCGCTGGGCCGCCCAGGGCGGCCAGCAAGCTCTGCTCGACCGCGTCGCGCGCGGCTTGTCCGCCTGCGCCGGCCGTCACGCAGAAGACGTCGGCCGCCGTCGATCCGAACGTGTTGACCTTCGCCCAGACGATGTCGGTCCCCGCGCGCTCCAGCGCCCGGGTCAAAAGGGCGAGCAACCCCAGGCGGTCCATGGCGCGGACCTCGACGATCAGCTGACCGACGGTGGCCGTATCGACCCACAGGATGCGGGGCGGGGCGGTCGAGCGCGTGACGGGCACCCCGACCTGAACCTCGCCGGCGCGCGTGGCCGCCGCGCCGGCGGCGTCGCTGTCGCGCTTCTCCAGCGTGCCCAGCACATCGACATCACCGGCCAGCGCGCCCGTGAACTGCTGGCGCAGCAGGCCCGCCTCCGGTGGGGAACCGAACAGCGGCGACACCACGAACTCGACGACCGCGAAACCCGCGTCGGTGCTGGCCGACGCCGAATGGATGCGCAGCGAGTTCAGCGCCAGCACCGCGGCGGCCTTGGAGACCAGCCCCCGCTGATCCGGCGCGGCCATCACCACGTCCAGCCGCTCGCCGGCGCTGGGCTTGATCTGCACGTGGACCGCACGTTGGGCGGCCAACGAAAGATATTGGGGCGCAGTAGGTTCTGCTCCCGGAAGCGGCTCGCCCGCCATCACCAGCCGGCAACGGCGGACCAGCTCGTCGATCAGGGACGCCTTCCACTCGCTCCACACCCCAGGCCCGGTGGCCTTGGAGTCGGCTTCGGTCAGCGCGTGCAGCACTTCGAGCAGCAGCGGATCGCCACCGAGCGATTTCGACACGCGCTCAATGGTTTTGGGATCGTTGAGGTCGCTGCGGGTCGCCACCACCGGCAGCAGCAGATGGTGGCGGACCAACTGCGCGAGCGTCTCGGCGTCGGCGGGCGAAATCCCCAGCCGCGGCCCGATATCCAGGGCCAGGCCCGCGCCGAGCACGCTGTGGTCGACGCCACGGCCCTTGCCGATGTCGTGCAGCAGCGCGCCGAGCGCGAGCAGGTCGGGCCGCGCCACGCGGGTCGCCAGCGGCGCGGCGTTGACGGCGGTCTCGATGACGTGGCGGTCCACCGTCCACTTGTGCGCCACGTCGCGCGGCGGCAGGTCGCGGATCGCGTCCCATTCGGGCAGCAGCCGGCCCCACAGGCCGGTGCGGTCGAGCGCCTCGATGGTGGCCACCGTCGTCGGCCCGGCCGACAGCACAACGAGCAAGTCGTCCAACGCTTCCCGCGGCCAGGGCACCGGCATCTCGGGGGCGCTGGCGGCCAGACGGCTCAGCGTGGCGGCGCCGATCGGAAGCCCGGTGTCGGCCGACGCGGCGGCCACCCGCAGCACCAGGCCCACGTCGGTGTCAGGGCGCGCGTCGCGGGCGAGCACGATTTCTCCGGCGTATTCGACGACGCCCTCGTCCAGGGGACGGCGCTTGGGCCGGCGCACCAACGCCGAGACTCCGCGGCGCGGCAGCGCGTTCTCGGCGGTGCGCAGCCCCGTCTCCGCGTGATAAGCGATGGTGCGTCCGGCGTCGGATAGCTTGCGGGCCAAGTCGAATCGGTCACCGATGTGCAGCGCCGCGCTGAGTTCGTCGCCGTACTGGGCCAGCAGCTGATCGCGTCCGCGCCCGGACACCCGGTGCAGCTCGGTGCGCACGTCGAGCAGCGTCAGGTGCGCGTCGTCCAGCGAGCCGCCCGGCGACTCCGGGCGGGCCATACCGTGGCGGTCGATGAGCTGGGCCACCCCGAGCGCGTCGAGCAACTGCACGTCGCGCAGGGCGCCGCGGCCCGATTTCAGGTCCGGTTCGGCGCGCTGCGCGATCCGCCCGCAGCGCTCCCAGCGGGCCTGCGTCATCTCGACGAGCTCGTCCATCCGGGAGCGAATTGCGCTGCGCCACTGGCGTCTTGCCCCGGCGACCAGTTCCTCGGACAGCCGTGCGTCGCCGGCGATGTGGCGCGCGTCCAGCATGCCCAAGGCCGCGATCATGTCGGCGTTGGCCACACCCAGGGCGCCGGAGACGGTCCGCACACTGTGGTCGAGCCGAACGTTGGCGTCCCACAGCGGATACCACAGCCCGTCGGCGACCTTGCCCAACACATCGTCGGACTTGCTGTCGTGCAACAACATCAGATCAAGATCCGAATACGGTAACAGCTCGTGGCGGCCCAGCCCACCGATGCCGACGATCGCGAAGCCGCTGTCGTCGTCGATCCCGATCTCGGCCGCCTTGGCCATCAGCCACGATTCATGCAGATCCAGCCAGGCGTGCCGCAGTTCGGCGGCGTGCAGCTTGGCGCCATCGGACAGCAGTTGGCGCCGCGCGGCAGCCAAATCGACTGCCCCGCCGGCGTTTCCTGTCCCCGCTAGCTGCCCGGGCGAATCGGAGCCGTTCGGTGTCATGCCCGCGCGGCCCGCCCGGGGCGAATCAGCAATTGACGAAAAATGTCATAGCGCATCGGTTCCGCGCTCGCCGGTGCGCACGCGCACAATGGTTTCCACGGGACTCACCCATACTTTGCCGTCACCGATCTTGCCGGTGCGCGCCGCCCGGACGATGCTGTCCACAACCTTGTCGACGATCGAGTCGTCGACGACGACCTCGATCCGCACCTTGGGCACGAAGTCGACGGAGTATTCGGCACCGCGGTAGACCTCGGTGTGACCCTTCTGCCGCCCGTAGCCCTGGATTTCGCTGACCGTCATCCCCAGGACGCCCGCGTCCTCGAGACTGGTCTTCACGTCATCGAGCGTGAACGGCTTTACGATCGCGGTGATCAGCTTCATGACTGCTCTGCCTCCACTTTGTCGCCCACTCGGTCCTCCTTCACGCCGTTGCGGGTGTCCGCGACAGCGACCCGGGGCGGGAGCACCGAGCCGGTAGCCACCGCGAAATCGTAACCACTCTCGGCGTGCTCGGCCTCGTCGATACCCGTTGCCTCCGCCTCGGGGTTGAGGCGAAGCCCGATGGTGTACTTCAGGATCAAAGCCAGGATCAGCGTAACCAGCCCGGAATAGAGGAGAACGCTGAACGCCCCGATCGCCTGCCGCTCGAGCTGGGCCCAGCCGCCGCCGTAGAACAATCCCTTCGACACCCCGACCACGCCGTTGATCGCCGGGCTTTCCGGCGCGGCGAGCAGCCCCACCAGCAGCGTCCCGGCCAGCCCGCCGACCAGGTGCACGCCGACCACGTCGAGCGAGTCGTCGAAGCCGAACTTGAATTTCAGGCCGACGGCGAGCGCGCACAGCACCCCGGCGACCAGGCCCACGACCAGGGCGCCCAGGACGTTGACCGACGAGCACGAGGGCGTGATCGCGACCAGGCCCGCGACGATGCCCGACGCCGCCCCCAGCGTCGTCGCCTTGCCGTCGCGGATGCGTTCGGTGAGCATCCAGCCGAGCATCGCGGTGGCCGTCGCGACCGTGGTGGTCATGAAAGTCGTCCCGGCGACGCCGTTAGAGCTGGTGGCCGATCCGGCGTTGAACCCGTACCAGCCGAACCACAGCAATCCGGCGCCGAGCATCACGAACGGCAGGTTGTGCGGGCGGAACAAGGTCGTGGGCCAGCCACGCCGCTTGCCCAGCACGATGGCCAGCATCAGGCCCGCCACACCGGAGTTGATGTGGACCGCGGTCCCGCCGGCGAAGTCGATCGCGTGCAGTTTGTTGGCGATCCAGCCGCCGTGCTCGGAGGCGAAGCCGTCGAACGCGAAAACCCAATGGGCGACCGGGAAGTAGACCACCGTCGCCCACAGTCCGGCGAACACCAGCCAGGCGCCGAAGCGCAGCCGGTCGGAGACCGCACCAGAGATCAGCGCGACCGTGATGATCGCGAACATCAGCTGGAACGCCACGAACACGGTGGCGGGCAGCGTGCCGGCGAGCGGAATGTCCGTTGCCGCAGTGCCTTTGCTCGGATCTGCGGCCACCGCGTTGACGCCGATAAGTCCCTTCAGGCCCCAATAGGACGTCGGCTTTCCCATGAAGTTGCCGACGTCGTCGCCGAAGGCGACCGAATAGCCGTAGAGCACCCACAGCACGGTGACCACGCCCATCGCGCTGATGCTCATCATGAGCATGTTCAGCACGCTTCTGGCGCGCACCATGCCGCCGTAGAAGAACGCCAGACCGGGCGTCATCAACAGCACCAGCGCGGAACTGGCCAGCATCCAGGCGGTATCGCCGGTGTTCGGCTGGCCCAGCATCGGGTACGTCACTCGCAATCTCCTCCGGTCGGGCCGCAATGGGACGTCAGACATGCGTCTGGTGACCTGATCTGTGAAGATTGCGCAATAGTTGTTTCGGCGATGGTGCCGTCGTGTTTCGGCGGGATTAACGTCCCGCCTGTGATGTCGGCGGCGTGTCAGCCGAGCAGCGCGTCGACGAAGGCGGCCGGCTCGAACGGCGCGAGGTCGTCGGGGCCCTCGCCGAGCCCGACCAGCTTGACCGGCACGCCGAGCTCCTGCTGGACCCTAAAGACGATGCCGCCCTTGGCCGTTCCGTCCAGCTTGGTCAGCACGGCGCCGGTGATCTCGACGACCTCGGCGAACACCCGGGCCTGGGCCAGGCCGTTTTGCCCGATGGTCGCGTCGAGCACCAGCAGCACCTCGTCGACCGCGGCGCGCCGTGTCACCACGCGCTTGACCTTGTCGAGTTCGTCCATGAGGCCGACCTTGGTGTGCAACCGGCCCGCGGTGTCGATGAGCACCACGTCGACGCCGGCGTCGATGCCCTTGTCGACGGCGTCGAAGGCCACCGACGCCGGGTCGGCCCCTTCGGCCCCGCGCACCACCTCCGCGCCGACCCGCGACGCCCAGGTTTGCAGCTGATCGGCGGCCGCGGCCCGGAAGGTGTCCGCGGCGCCCAGGACGACGCGTCGCCCGTCGGCTACCAGGACCCGGGCCAGCTTGCCGACGGTGGTGGTCTTCCCGGTGCCGTTCACGCCGACCACCAGCAGCACCGAGGGGTGGTCGGCGTGCGGCAATGCCCGGATCGACCGGTCCATGCCGGGCTGCAGTTCCTTGATCAGCACGTCGCGCAGCACGGCCTTGGCGTCGGCCTCGGTGCGCACGTCGCTGCCGGCCAGCCGGGCGCGCAGCTCGGCGATGACCGATTCGGCGACGACGGGGCCCAGGTCGGCGACGAGCAGGGTGTCTTCGACGTCCTGCCAGGCGTCTTCGTCGAGGTCGCCGCCGCCGATCAAGCCCAGCATGCTGCGGCCGAACGCGCTCTGCGAGCGGGCCAGCCGCCCGCGCAGCCGTTCCAGGCGGCCTTCGGGCGGCGCGATCTCCTCGATCTCGGGCACGGCCGGGGCTGCGGGGACGGCCGGGGCTGCGGGGACGGGCTCCGGGGTCGGCGTCGGCGGCGTGACGGCCTCGGGTTCGGGTTCGGGTTCGGGGAGGTCGACGTCGGAGATGGTGCGCCGCGGCGCGTCGCGCGGAACGGCGGCGTCATCACCCACCCCGGGCAGACCGGTGGTGTCGAGCCGCTCGGCCGGCTGGGCGGTCGGTGTCTGGCTGAAGGTGATACCCGAGGAGGCGGTGTATCCGCCGGAACGGTCGATCGCCCCGGGTTCGGCCCGCGTCGAAAAGCTGATCCGGCGCCGGCGGTACCGCAGCAGGCCGAGGACCAGCGCGACCAGGACGACTAGAACTATCAGGACCGCGAGCGCGATCCAAAGACCTTGGGACACGCTGACATTGTTTCAAGCGGTCGGGTGCCGATTGGTCACCGGGGCTCGCCGCGCTCGTGATCGCCGCGGATCAGGTCGTGACCAGCTGCTCCACCTGCTGGCCGCGCATCCGCTGGGAGATCACCGCGGTGATGCCGTCGCCCTGCATGGTCACGCCGTAGAGTGCGTCGGCGACCTCCATGGTCGGCTTCTGGTGGGTGATGATGATGAGCTGCGAGCGCGCCCGCAGCAGCTCGAACAGCGAGATCAGCCGCCGCAGGTTGGTGTCGTCGAGGGCGGCCTCCACCTCGTCCATGATGTAGAACGGCGACGGGCGGGCCCGGAAGATCGCCACCAGCATCGCCACGGCCGTCAGCGCCTTCTCCCCACCGGAAAGCAGCGAGAGCCGGGTGACCTTCTTGCCCGGCGGGCGGGCCTCCACCTCGATGCCGGTGGTGAGCATGTCGCCGGGATTGGTCAGCCGCAGGCGGCCCTCGCCGCCGGGGAACAACACGGTGAAGACCTCGGTGAATTCGCGCTCCACGTCGGCGTAGGCCTCGCTGAACACCTGCAGGATCCGGGCGTCGACCTCGTCGACCACGCCGAGCAGGTCCTTGCGAGCGGCCTTGACATCCTCGAGCTGGGTGGACAGGAAGTTGTAGCGCTCCTCGAGCGCGGCGAACTCCTCGAGCGCCAGCGGGTTGACCCTGCCCAGTTCGGCCAGCTCGCGCTCGGCGCGCTTGGCCCGCCGCTCCTGGGTGGCGCGGTCATACGGGATGGGGGCCGGCGCGAATACCTGCTCGCCGCGCTCCTTGGCCTGCTCGTATTCGGCCATCTCCAGGTCGGTCGGCGGCAGCTCGTTCTGCGGGCCGTACTCGGCGATCAGATCCGCGGGCGCCATGCCGAACTGTTCGAGCACCATCTGCTCGAGCTGCTCGATCCGCAGTGCCGCCTGGGCGTTGGCCACCTCGTCGCGGTGCAGCGAGTCGGTCAGGGCGGCCACCCGGGCGCTGAGCGCGTTCACCTCGTCGCGCACCGCCGCCATCGCCGTCGCGCGCTGCTGGCGTTCGGCGGCCAGGGCGTCTCGGATCTTGGACGCCGCGTCGACGACCCCGTGCAACCGCTGCGCCAGCAGCCGGCCGGAGTCGGCGACCGCCGCCGCGACCGCGGCGGCCCGCAGTCGCGCCTCCCGTGCCTGTTGGGCACGCACCCGCGCTTCGCGTTCGGCGGCGGCCGCGCGGCGCAACGAATCCGCCCGCCCGCGCACCGCGTTCGCGCGCTCTTCGGCGGTGCGCACCGCCAGCCGGGCCTCGACTTCGACGCTGCGCGCGTTTTCGGTGGCCGCGGCGATCTGCTGACGGTTCACGGGTTCTTCCGCCGGCGCCTGCTGGGTCTCCTGGGCGTTGCGCAACCGGGTTTCCAGTTCGGTGACTTCGGCGACGGTCTGGGTCCGGCCCGCTTCGAGCTCCTCGCGTTGCCGCAGCAACCTGCTCCATTCGTCCTCGGACATGCGGGCTTCCTGACCGAGCCGGCCGAGCTGCTCGTACATCCCCGAGATGGCGCTGTCGGATTCGTTGAGGGCGGCCAGCGCCTGCTCGGCGGAATCCTGACGGGAGGCCTGCTCGGTCAGCGCGCCGGACAGCGCCGCGCTCAGCTGGGCCACCCGGGCCTCCGCGGCGGTCAGCTCGTCGCCGGCCTTGTCGATTTCGGAGGTCACCTCGAGCGTGGACAGCTTGCGATCGGAGCCACCGCTCACCCAGCCGGCGCCCACCAGGTCGCCGTCGAGCGTGACCGCCCGCAACCGGGGATGCTGCGCCACCAGGTTCAGCGCCCGGTCCAGGTCGTCGACCACCGCGACGCCCGAGAGCATCGCTGTGATCGCCCCGCGCAGGCGCGCGGGTGTGTCGATCAAGTCGAGGGCCCACAGGGCCCCCGCCGGGGCGGTCTGCGGCGCGGGGTGATCGGCGGGCCAGTCTCCGAGCACCAGCGCGGCCCGCCCGCCGTCGGCCTGTTTGAGCGCGGCAACCGCGGACCGGGCCGCGCCGAAGCTCTCGGCGGCCAATGCGTCGGCCGCCGATCCCAGCACCGCGGCCAGCGCCGCTTCGTAGCCGGAGCGGACCTTGACCAGCTTGGCCATCGGACCCAGAAGCCCGGTGCCGGAATGGTTTTGGGTTAGCCAGGCGGCGCCGTCCTTGCGTTCGAGGCCCACGGCGAGCGCGTCGATGCGGGCACGCAGCGACGCGACCTGGCGTTCGGCCTCCCGCTCGGCGGACTGCAGCTCGGCGACCCGTGCGTCGGCCAGCCGCAACGCGTCCACCGTGCGCTCATGGTGCTCGTCGAGGCCCATCTCGCCTTGATCGAGCTCACCCACGCGGCCCTGCACGGTTTCGAATTCGGCCTTGGCCTGCTGGGCGCGGGCGGCGGCCTGCTCGATGCGTTCGGACAACCGCGCGACGCTGTCGTCGATCGACTCGACGCGCGCCCGCATCGTCTCCACCTGACCGGCCAGCCGCGCCAGGCCTTCCCGCCGATCCGCCTCGGCGCGCACCGCAGCCATGTGCGCCCGATCGGCCTCGGCGGCCTCGCGCTCGCGCTCGGCCAACTCGGCGCGGGCGCCCTCGAGCCGGGTGCGCGCCGTCGTCAGTTCCGCCAGCAGCCGCTGCTCGGCGACCGCGACCTGCTCGGCCTCGGCTTCCAACGCATCGGGGTCGGTGTCGCTGGGCGCCACCGGTTCCACGTCGAGGTGCTGGGCGCGCTCGCTGGCGATACGCACCGTGGCGGCCACCCGTTCGGCCAGCGCGGATAGCGCGAACCAGGTGTGCTGCACCGATTCGGTGCGCCCCGAGAGCTCGCCGACCGCCGTTTCGTGGGCGGTGAGCTCCTCAGAGGCCACGGCCAGCCGCGAGGAGGCCTCGTCGTGGTCGCGCCGCATGGCGGCCTCGGCCTCGAAGATGGCCTCACGCTCGCCCTTGCGGCCGACGAGGTCGTCGGCGGCCAGCCGCAGCCGCGCGTCACGCAGGTCGGCCTGGATCGTCTGGGCGCGCCGGGCCACCTCGGCCTGCCGGCCCAACGGTTTGAGCTGGCGGCGCAGCTCGGTGGTCAGATCGGTGAGCCGGGCCAGGTTCGCCGACATCGCGTCGAGCTTGCGCAGGGCCTTTTCCTTGCGCTTGCGGTGCTTGAGCACGCCGGCGGCTTCTTCGATGAACGCGCGGCGGTCTTCGGGCCGCGATTGCAGAATCTCGTCGAGCTTGCCCTGCCCGACGATGACGTGCATCTCCCGGCCGATCCCGGAGTCGCTCAGCAGTTCCTGAACATCCATCAAACGGCAACTGCTGCCGTTGATTTCGTATTCGCTGGCGCCATCACGGAACATCCGCCGGGTGATCGAGACCTCGGAGTACTCGATGGGCAGCGCGTTGTCGGAGTTGTCGATGGTAACGGTGACTTCGGCGCGGCCCAGCGGGGCGCGCGACGAGGTCCCGGCGAAGATGACGTCCTCCATCTTGCCGCCGCGCAGGGTCTTGGCGCCCTGCTCCCCCATGACCCACGCCAGCGCGTCGACGACGTTGGACTTGCCCGAGCCGTTGGGCCCGACGACCGCGGTGATGCCCGGCTCGAAACGCAGAGTCGTCGGCGAGGCAAAGGACTTGAAGCCCTTCAGCGTCAGACTCTTGAGGTACACGGCGAGCCAGACTACCGCTCAAAGCACCCGGGGCAGGCTCACCGAGGGGTGTCGTCCGGCCCGAAATGTGCCGGCGGCACCGCGGGGCGACGCACTGGTCACAGTGGTCACATCAGCCACGAGAAGTGCGCCTTCGGGAAACGTGCGGCGCACCCGCCCGTCACCGCTCGACGAATCCCTCGAAACGCTCCCGGGGCTGCGACCAGTCGGCGACGACCTTGTCGACTTTCCCGGGCTGTGTGGGCCACGACGCGCCGCCCCGTAGCAGCTCCAGCAGCTTTTCGCCGGCCTGCCGCGGACCCTGGGCGACCACCAGCACGCGGCCGTCGGCCTGGTTGGCCGCGTACCCCGTCAAGCCCAGCTCCAGCGCCCGACACCGCGTCCACCAGCGGAAACCGACGCCCTGCACGTTCCCGTGCACCCACGCTGTGAGGCGGGCGTCAGGATCCGACATCGGTGACCTCGAAGTTGACGGTGGTGCCGGACTTCAGGGTGCGCCCGACCGTGCACACCTGGTCGATGGCCCGGTTGACCACGACCCGCAGGCGCTCCTTCTCGTCCTCGTCCAACGCCGACAGGTCCAGCTCCAGCGACTCCTCGAGCAGCGGATAGCGTTCCTGCTCACGGTCGGCGGCGCCGGACACCGCGATGACCGCCTTGTAGTCGTCGCCCAGCCGGCGGGCCAGCGGCAGATCGCTGGACATCCCGCTGCAGGCCGCGAGCGCGATCTTGAGCAGCTCGCCGGGCGTGAACACGCCGTCTACGTCCTCGGAGCCGACGAGTACCTGCGCTCCCCGCGAGCTGTATCCCGTGTAGCGGCGAGTTGCGGTGCGTTCCACCCATAGTTCGGCCATGGCTCATTTCTACCGGGCGGCCACGTCGCGACGCGCGGGCATACTGTTTGGCATGGCCACCGTCGTCGCCTTCCACGCACACCCGGACGACGAGGTGGTCCTCACCGGCGGCACCCTCGCGCGGGCGGCCGCGGCCGGACACCGCGTCGTCGTGGTCACCGCGACCGACGGGCGGGTCCACAACGAAGACGACAACCGGATTGGCGAATTGCGGTCGAGCGCAAGCATTCTCGGGGCTCAGCGGGTGGAGTGTCTCGGCTACGCCGATAGCGGCTACGGCCCGCTGTTCTACCCGGATCCACCCGGTCGCACGCGGTTCGGGCGGGCGGATCTCGACGAGGCGGCGGACCGGCTGGCCACCATCCTTCGCGATGAGGACGCCGATCTGCTGCTCAGCTACCAGCCCAACGGCGGCTACGGCCACCGCGATCATGTGCAGGTGCACCACGTCGGCAAGCGCGCGGCCCAACTCGCTGCCGTTCCGCGGGTGCTCGAGGTGACGATGCCGCGCGAGATGCTGCTTCGGGTCAGCGATCTCACGCACCTGCTGCGGCTTCCCGGACCGTACGAACGTGACATCGTCCGGGGCGCGTACGCCCCGCGCGCGACGATCACGCACCGGGTCAACGTGTTTCGCTTTGCGCGCCAGAAGCGGGATGCTTTTGCCGCGCACCGCTCCCAGATCGGCAGTTCCGGCCTCGCCGCGCGTATGTTCGGGCTACTGATGCGGTTGCCGCCCCAGGTGTTCGGAGCGCTGTTCAGCCACGAGTGGTTCGTCGACCCGGCGCTGCCCACCGGGACGCTGCGCCGCGACATCTTCGAGTGAATCTGTTTCGCCGCGAGAGTGCAGTTAGCGACGAGTTTCGCGAGAAGAGGCGCCGCTCGTTGCACTCTCGCGGAGGAAGCGGTCAAACACGCGGGCGCGGTTGACATTTCGGGCAATAGAACGACGAGCGATTCATGAACTTCTCCCTGCGCATCACCGCGCCACAGCGGCGGCAGCTCTCACCTTCGCGGCCGTAGGCGTCCAGTGAGCGGTCGAAGTATCCGGATTCGCCGTTGACGTTGACGTACAGCGAGTCAAACGAGGTCCCCCCCTTGGCCAGCGCATCACGCATCACGTCGGCGGCCGCGTCCAGCACGGCGGTCAACTGCTTGCGGGTCAGCGTGTCGGCGATGCGCGCCCCGTGCACCTTGGCGCGCCACAGCGCCTCGTCGGCGTAGATGTTGCCGATGCCCGACACCACCTGCTGGTCGAGCAGCTGGCGCTTGATTTCGGAGTGCTTGCGCCGCAACACTTTCACGACCGCCTCGGCGTCGAAACGGGCATCCAGCGGATCGCGCGCCAGGTGCGCGACGGGTTCGGGCACCACGCTGCCGTCCACCTCGACCAGGTCGGCGAGCATCCACCCGCCGAAGGTGCGCTGGTCGGCGAAGCTCAGCACAGTCCCGTCGTCCAGCAGTGCGGAAATCCGCACGTGGTCGGCACGCGGCACCGTGCCGAGCAGCATCTGCCCGCTCATGCCGAGGTGGACGACGAGCGCCGCGTCGCTGTCGAGCAGCAGCCACAGGTACTTACCGCGCCGGTCGGTGCCGGTGATCCGGTCATTCAACAACCGGGCGGTGAGGTCCGCGGGCCCCGCCTCGTGGCGGCGCACCGCGCGCGGGTGGTGCACCCGCACCGCGGTGATGGCCTTGCCCACGACATGGGCCTGCAGGCCGCGGCGCACCACCTCGACCTCGGGCAGTTCGGGCATCTAATCAGTTGCCGGGCACGGCGGTGTCGAGCGCTTCCAGCGCTTTCCAGGTCGCCGCCGCGGCCTTCTGCTCGGCTTCCTTCTTGGAACGGCCCACACCCGAACCGTATTCGGTGTCGGCCACCACGACCACGGCGGTGAACTCCTTGTCGTGGTCGGGGCCGGTCGAGGTGACGACGTAAGACGGCGCGCCCATGCTGCGGGCCGCGGTCAGCTCCTGCAGGCTGGTCTTCCAGTCCAGCCCGGCCCCCAACGTCGGCGCGGCGTCCAGCAGCGGGCCGAACAACCTCAAAATCACCTCGCGCGCCACGTCGATCCCGTGCTCGAGGTAGATCGCGCCCAGCAGCGATTCCATGCCGTCGGCCAGGATGCTCGACTTGTCCGCGCCGCCGGTGTTCGCCTCCCCGCGCCCCAGCAGCAGGTGCACCCCGAGGCCCCCCTCGCAGAGCTTGCGGCCGACATCGGCCAGCGCCTGGGTGTTGACCACGCTGGCCCGCAGTTTGGCCAGGTCTCCCTCGCTGCGGTCGGGGTGGCGGTGGTAGAGCTCGTCGGTGACGGTCAGGCCCAGCACGGCGTCGCCGAGAAATTCCAGCCGCTCGTTGGTCGGCAACCCGCCGTGTTCGTAGGCGTAGCTGCGATGCGTCAGCGCCAAAGACAGCAGTTCGTCGGGCAATTCGACCCCGAGGGCGTCGAGCAAAGCCTGCCGTGAGCTCACCGCCCACCCCGCGGTTCGTCCGCCTCCGGGGTGAACATGCCGGCCAGCTTGGCCCACCGCGGGTCGATGCGCTCGTGCTGATGGCCGGGCTCGGCGGCCAGGGAAACCCCGCATTCGGGGCAGAGCCCCGGGCAATCGGGCGCGCACACCGGCGAGAACGGAAGTTCCAACCCGACGGCGTCGACGATGGACTGCTCGAGGTCGATGGTGTCGTCGACGATGTGGCCGACCTCGTCCTCCTCGGTGGTCGCCTCGGTGGTGCTGTCCGGGTAGGCGAACAGTTCGGTCAGCCGGACCTGCACCCGGCCGTCGAGCGGGGTCAGGCAACGCGCGCATTCGCCTGCCGTCGGCGCGGTCACCGTCCCGGTCACCAGGACGCCCTCGGACACCGACTGAACCTGCAGGTCCAGCTCCAGGGGGGCGCCGGCTTCGATCGCGATCATGTCCAGGCCGATGCGCGCCGGGCTGGGCACGGTGTTCCGGATGGTGACCATCGCGCCGGGCCGCCGCCCGAGCCGGGTGATATCGAAGGTCATCGGCCCAGATAGCCGGGGCGCCCCGCCGCGAGTCGATGAAGTGCTGTGCTGGCGCGTCATATCAGAAATCCTACGGCGCCGGTCGCACAATTCCAGGCGTGCCCGCCGGAGTGAACGGGCCGCGAAACGCTAGCGCACGGCGTAGTCGTGCGTGCCTGCCGCCGTCCGCAGTTGGTGGCGGCCGCGCCCCACCGACCGAAGCGTGCCGTTGAGGAATTCCTCGAACTCGGCGAGCTTGTTGTCGACGTAGATGTCGCATTCCCCCCGCAGCCGGTCGGCCTCGGCGTGCGCCGAGTCGATGAGCCGGGTGGCCTCGGCGTTGGCCGCCTCGACCACGCTGTTCTGCGACACCAGGCGCTGCTGTTCCTTGATGCCCTCTTGCACGGCCTTCTCGTAGGAGATGTTGCCGTTTTCGAGCAGCCGGTCGGCTTCGGCCTGGGCGCGGCCGACGCTGGCCTCGTAGTCGCGTTTGGCCGCGGTGGCGATGCGCATCGACTCCTCGCGGGCCTCGCCGACCATGCGTTCGCTGTGCTGGCGGGCTTCGCTCACCATCCGGTCGGCCTGCGCTTTGGCGTCGGACAGCAGCCGATCGGCCTCGGCGCGGGCGTGGTTGAGCATGGACTCCGACTCGGTGGTCGCCGATTCGACCATGGACTCGGAGTGCGTCTTGGCGTCCTGCAGCATGGAATCGCGCGCGTCCAGCACGTCCTGGGCGTCGTCCAGCTCGCCCGGAATGGCGTCCTTGATGTCGTCGATCAGCTCCAGCACGTCGCCGCGGGGCACCACGCAGCCGGCCGTCATCGGGACGCCGCGGGCTTCTTCGACGATGGCGCTCAATTCGTCCAGCGCTTCAAACACTCGATACACGGCCGTACCCTCCTGGCGTCTGCAAAACTGTTGTTACCAGTGTGCCTGGTGTTGTCTCTGTGACAGCGGTGGCGACACCGGTGTGTCGGGTATTTGCCCGTTCCGGGCGCCCTAAACGCCCCGGCGGCCCGGTCCCGGCGTGGTCTTGATGGATGAGTGTCATGCGAAAGCGCCGTTCACGCTGTTTTCGCGACGGCACGCGCCGCGCGAGATGGTTCGTTCCTATTCGTCGCCGGGCCCCGCCGCCAACGCGTTTGCCCAGGGGTGGGTTTTGCGCCGACGCGCTCCGGCGCGGCTATTTGCCAGCGATTCTAGGGTGCGGGGTCGCAGTGGTCATCTTCGCGGCGGGCAGGAGCCCTCGAGCGCCCTCAATTCAGTCATCATCTCGCCGATGATGCCGCCGTACTCGTGTCTGCGCCGTTCCTGCGACGGATCGTGCCAACCGGCCGGGTCAGCGCGGGCCGCGCGGGCCACCGCTACGGCGCGAGCGGACAGAACGGCGACGCTGTGGATGTGCGATGCCACGCTGGGGACGGAGACGCTCGACGCGTACCGCTCGAGTTGCTCGCTCCAGCTCTGGTAGTCGGCCAGTTCTGGCCCGCCGGTGTCCGGCGAGATGAACGTGGGTTCGAGCATGTCGCGATGCTCGACGATGAACCGCTCCACGTTGGCGGCGGCGCGGCAATCGGGCGAGGGGCGCCGAGCCAGGTAGACCGTCGCCAGCGTCCCGGTCGTCACCAGTACTACGGCGGTCACCGAGGCCACGGTTGGCCACCAGTACCGGCCAGCGGGCTCACCGCTCCGCGCCGCACGGAATTCATCGGCGGCGCCGGGGATGAGCTCTAATGCATTCTGCAACAAGGTGATTCGCTCCTCGGCACGCCTGGCAACGAACCAAGCGCGTAGACCCGCGATGGCTACCACGGCGGTCAACACACCCCGGAACGCCGTCTGGCGCACACCCTCGGTCGAGGCGTTGCCAGCCGTCAGCGCAATCCAGCCGAGGATCAGCGCGCCATAGCTGATGGCGACTCGCTTCGGAGTCGACCGGCCGTGCCCGAGCCGGATGGTGCCAATACGGATCGCCGACACCAGAACGGGCGTCGCAGTGGGAATGTCGCCGCGCAAACTTGCCGTAACCGCCTGCGCTCGCTCGGAACGGTTCAGGCCGCGCATCGCAGTCACGTACTCGCGCGACGCCCGCCGCCCCGCGACCACGGCCAGCCCGGCGAACAGCGCAGCTGCGAAGACAAGGAAGGTTAGCCGCCACGGCCAGCGCAGCCCCACCGTCAGGTGCGGCGTGGCGAGCGGAACGATCAGGCCGAAGGCGATGGCCGCGACGCACCAGTGCGCCAGGAATCGCTGCCACCACGGCGCGCCGAGCAGGCGAATCCACACGAGATGGAGTCTTGCAAACGCTGAGCCAATCCACTCGGGAATAATACCCCCCCAGGGTATAGTTACGCACACGTCCGGGCTCCCCCGAGAGAGGATTCAGTGATGACGGTGCTATCGGCGGTCGGGCACGCCCTGACGCTCGCGGGTTCGATGACGTGGGAAATCCTGTGGGCGCTGATCGTGGGCTTCGCCCTGTCGGCGGTGGTGCAGGCCGTCGTGCGGCGTTCGACGATCGTCGCTCTGATGGGTGATGATCGCCCGCGCACCCTGGCGGTGTCCGCGGGTTTGGGGGCGGCGTCGTCGTCGTGCTCGTACGCCGCGGTGGCCCTGGCGCGATCGCTGTTTCGCAAGGGCGCCGACTTCACCGCCGCGATGGCCTTCGAGATCGGTTCCACCAACATGGTGGTGGAGTTGGGCATCATCCTGGCGCTGCTGATGGGTTGGCAGTTCACCGCCGCCGAGTTCGTCGGCGGTCCGTTGATGATCGTGGCGCTCGCCGTCTTGTTCCGGCTGTTCGTGCGTTCGCGACTCGTCGACGCCGCCCGCGAGCAGGCCGAGCGGGGAATCGCCGGCTCGATGGAAGGCCATGCCGCCATGGACATGTCGATCAAAGGGGAAGGCTCGTTCTGGCAACGGCTCTTTTCCCCGGCGGGCTTCACCTCGGTCTCGCACGTGTTCGTGATGGAGTGGCTGGCGATACTGCGCGACCTTGTTCTGGGCCTGCTGATCGCGGGCGCCGTCGCGGCCTGGGTCCCCGAAAAGTTCTGGCAGAGCTTCTTTTTGGTGGATCATCCGGTCTGGTCGGCGCTGTGGGGCCCGCTCGTGGGCCCGGTCGTGGCGATCGTTTCGTTTGTGTGCTCGATCGGCAACGTCCCGCTGGCCGCGGTGCTGTGGAACGGGGGCATCAGCTTCGGGGGCGTCATCGCGTTCATTTACGCCGACCTGTTGATCCTGCCGATCCTGAACATCTACCGCAAGTACTACGGCACCAAGATGATGCTGACGTTGCTGGGCACCTTCTACGCCGCGATGGTCGCCGCCGGATATCTGGTCGAATTGATTTTCGGCACAACCGGTCTCATTCCGGCGCAGCGCAACGCGACCGTGCTGGAGGCGTCGATCTCATGGAACTACACGACGTTCCTCAACATCGCGTTCCTGGCGCTCGCGGTCATCCTCGTGGTCCGGTTCATCACCTCCGGGGGCTTGCCGATGCTGCGCATGATGGGCGGCTCCCCCGGTGCCGACGGATCGGGGCATCGGCACTGACGCGTTTCAGGGTTGCGGCAGCTGCACGTCCAGCACCGCGCACCGGCCCTGGTCGGCCTCGGCGAGCGCCCATCCGATGGCCTCACGCATCTCCGTCGGCGTGGCCACACTGCGTCCGCTGCCCCCGCACGCCCGCGCCAGGGCGGCGTAGTCGGTGTCCGGCGTGAGCCGGGTTTCGGGAAAGTCGTTTTCCCGCACCGATATTCCCTGCTGGTACAGCTCCGCGACGGGCAGCCTGGAGGCCAGGTACGAGTGGTTGTTCAAGACCACCGTCACGAACGGCGCGCCATGGCGATGCGCCGACCACAACGCGGCGGTGGGCACACCGAAGTTGAACGAACCGTCGCCGCAGATCGCGACGACGGGCGCCTGCGGCCTGGCCAGTTTGACCCCGAAAGCGCCGCCGAGCGCCCAGCCCAATGCCGGTGCGCCCGTGTCGAAGAACTGCCCCGGCGGTCGCTGGACCTGCCGGGCCACGGCGGGCCGGTTGGTCACCGCCTCCTGGACGACGACGGCGTTTTCCGGCAGCGCGCCGCCCAGCGCGGCCAACATCGCGTCGGGTACGTCCGCCGGACGATCGGACGCGGCCCGGCGAATCGCCTCCCTGCGGCGTTGCGCGACATCGGATTCGGCCGCTTGCCGCCGCGCGCCCCATTTCTCGCGTAGCTCGTCGGTGGCCAGCCGCAGCAGGGTCTGCTCGAGCAGCAGCAGCGTCACCCGGGTGTCGGCGGTCAGCGCGATCTCGACCGGATAGGACCACAACGGCATGCTGGCCTTGACGGGGTCCGCGTCGATCTGCACCACGCGGGCATCCGCGGGCGGGGCGAGCTGCGCGGGCACCCAGGGCACTTCGGAGTCCAGCAGCAGCACGGTGTCGGCGGTTTCGAGCGGGCCCGCGTCGCCGACCACGTGCAGGGGGTGCCCGAGCGGTAGGTTGGCACGGTCGCCCTGATCGATCACCGGCGCCCCGAGCAACTCGGCGATGCGAGCCAGCACGATCGCGGCCCCGGGCTCCGCCGCGGTCCTGGACGTGACAATGACGACCCGCTGCCCGGCGACCAGGATCCCGGCCAACCGGCCCAGGGCACCGGGGTCCGGGCCGGGCGGAACGGCCGGCGGCAGCCGCCGCGGCAACGCACGGCTGCCAGGCTCCATCAGGGCTTCCCGCGGCAGCATGACGTAGGCGGGGCCGGAAGGACTGGATCGGGCGACCTGGAACGCCCGCCGGACGATCGGCGCCAGCTCACGGCCGCGCGGAACCTCCATGTGCCATTTGGCGTAGTTGCGCACGACGGCCGGCTGGTCGAGTTGCTCCTGCTGCCAATGGATGTAGGTGTCGCGATGGCCGCGGACCTCCGGCGCCGAACTGTAGGGCGTGCGGCCGGCGAACACCACCACCGGCGTCGCGTTGCGCTGGGCGTTGTGCAGCTGACAGCCCAGGTTCAGCGTCCCGGCATCGACGTGCACCATGACCGCCTGCGGACGGCCGCTGGCCATGTGGTGACCGATGGCCGCCGCCAAGGCGATGCTCTCGTGGACACACAGCACCGCCTGCGGGCTCGGTGTGCCGGCCGCGCGGGCCGCCGCCAGCGCTTCCTGGATCGGGGCGGAATCCGTCCCGGGATTGATGAAGAAGTGTGCGACGCCCTCGTCGGCGAGCAGGGCGACCAGGTCGGTCGCGGCCTCGGGAACGTCGAACAGGTTCTCTACCGTCATGGCCGTTCTCCTATCGACGTCGGCGACCGCGCGGATACCCCCCTCTTCTTCCGGTCAGATCTTCAAGGTACGTTCCGCGGTGGCGTATTTGGCCTTTTCCGGTCGACTGGGCTCGGCGTTGCGCGCCCGGAGCCATCGGATACCCGCGCAGCTGCTGGCTACGCCACACCGTGGTCGTCTCGTCAATGGCGTTGCCGCCCAAAGTCTTTCGATGTCAGGCTGCGGGCCTCAGCGCCGGCGGAAGAGCTTTTCGCAGGGTGGATGGCGAGCGGTCGAGCATCGGCGCGGATCGACGGCCGAAACTTGTCGTACCCCGCTGCCATGATGTCGTTATGTCTTCGATCGCATCTGCTGACGCCGTGGGGTTGAGTCCTGCCGAGCGTGTGGGGGTGTTGTTTGAGGAGTTGGCGGAGTTGGCCGGTCAGCGCAACGCGATCGATGCGCGCATCGTGGCGATCATCGCCGAGATCGACCACGACGGGCTGGGCGGGATCACCGGGGCGCGCTCGGTGCCGGCGTTGGTGGCCTGGAAGCTGGGCTGCTCGCCGGGCACCGCCCACACCATCGCCACCATCGCCCACCGACTCGAGGAATTCCCGCGCTGCGCGGCGGGTATGGGTGAGGGCCGGCTGTCGCTGGATCAGGTCGGGGTCATCGCCGCCCACGCGGGCAAAGGATCTGATGCGCACTACGCCCAACTCGCCGCGGTCGCCACGGTCAACCAGCTGCGCACCGCGATCAGACTCGAACCCCGACCCCAACCCGAACCCCGCCCTGAGTCTGGGCCCGAGCGTTCGATCACCACGACCACCACCGAGGCGGGCAGCTGCTATCGGATCACCCTTGCCCACCACGAGGCGGCGAAATTCGACGCCGCGTTGGCATCTCACCGGGATGCGCTGATCGCCGAATGGAAACACGACCACGACAATGGCCAGGGCACCGGCGACCGGGGCGCTTCAGCACAGCGGCCGCCGTTGTCGAGCACCGCCGACGCGTTCATGCGCCTGATCGAGACGGGATGGGACGCCGAGGCCACCCGCCGCCCGCACGGGCAGCACACCACCGTGGTCGCCCACCTCGACGTCGCCCAGCGTGCTGCGGCACTGCATCTGGGTCCACTGCTACCTGATGCCGAACGCCAATACCTGACCTGTGATGCCACCTGCGAAGTCTGGTTCGAACGCCACGGCGAACCCATCGGCGCCGGGCGCACCACCCGGATCATCAGCCGGCGGCTTCGCCGTGCCCTCGAGCACCGCGACCCCATGTGCGCAATACCCGGGTGTGGGGCCACCCGCGGGCTGCACGCCCACCACATCTGGCACTGGGAAGACGGCGGCCCCACCGAGTTGGCCAACCTGGTGCTGGTCTGCCCCTACCACCACCGGCTGCACCACCGCGGCGAGATCACCATCACCGGACCCGCCGACGCCCTCCTCGTCACCGACAGCACCGGCCAACAGCTACGCGCAGCACCGCTGGCACACCCACCAACCCAACCCCCACCCGCTGTCCCACCCTGCCCTGAAGTACCCCAGGTTTTGTTCCGATCCTTATAGGAGGATTGGAAGCTATGCCCCGTCAGTATCCGCCGGAGTTTCGCTCTCGTGCGTTGCGGTTGTTGGACACCATGTTGGAAACCTCGGATATATCGGAGTTTGAGGCCATCAGGTCGGTGGCCAGCAAACTCGGTATTGCGCAGGAGTCGGTGCGTCGATGGCGGCGCAAAGCGCAGGTCGATACCGGGGAGCGTCCCGGCACGACCAGTTCTGAGCACGCCGAGATACGCCGCCTTAGGCGAGAGAATCTCGAATTGCGTAGGGCCAATGAGATTTTGAAGTCTGCATCCGCGTTTTTCGCAGCGGAGCTCGACCGCCCCGCACCGAAATGATCGCCTTCATCGACGCGCATCGCGATCAGTTCGGGGTCGAGCTCATCTGCCGTGTCTTGCGGGCGCCAATCCCGGGATTTTTCACCTCACGGGGGTATCGCGCAGCGTTGACCCGGCCGCCCTCAGATCGTGAGATTCGCGATGAGCAACTGATCGCCGACCTGCAGGCGGTGCACCAGCAGAATTACTCGGTCTATGGCGTCAAGAAGATGCATCAGGCCATGACCCGGCGTGGCTGGACACTAGGTAGAGAACAAACTCGCAGGTTGATGCGCAAAGCTGGGCTGCGCGGGGTGCAGCGCGGCAAGCCGGTATTCACCACCGTCACCGATCCCGCCTCAGCGCGACCCGCCGACTTGGTCAACCGGCAGTTCCGGGCGCCGGCACCAAACCGGTTGTGGGTCGCCGATATCACCTTCGTGCGGACTTGGCAGGGATTCTGCTACACCGCGTTCGTCACCGATGCCGCCACGAAAAAGATCGTCGGTTGGGCGGTCTCGGCAACCATGCGCACCGAGGACCTTCCGCTACAGGCATTCAATCATGCTGTGTGGCAGTCTAACTCGACTCTATCTGAGTTGGTGCATCATTCCGACCGCGGATCGCAGTACCTATCGGTGACCTATACCGACCGCCTGATCGAGCTCGGGATCGCCCCCTCGGTGGGCTCGCGTGGCGATAGTTATGACAATGCCCTCGCCGAGGCGGTCAATGCCGCTTACAAGACCGAGCTGATCAACCGCGCTAAACCCTGGCGCTGCATCGACGACGTCGAACTGGCAACAGCCGAATGGGTGGCCTGGTACAACCAGGAACGCCTGCACGAAGCCCTCGGCTATCAAACCCCAGCCGAGTACGAGGCCGCCCTGACCGGCACCTCACACCCCGCGAGCCAGCCGACCCCGGCCCTCGCAACCGACTAGGAACAAAACCTGGGGTACTTCACCCCGGACCCACCGGCGAGCGCGCCCACTGGTGGTGGTACGACCCCTTCCAACCCCAACCACCACCGACAACCAACTAGGCTGGGCGCCGCCGGCCGGCCATTCGACCAAAGCCGTCGCTCTTGGTATCCGTAACCGCGGCGCTGCCGCGTGCGTATGCCCCGACCGGTGGACCAAATCCATTGCGGACGAGCGCTTTACGCATCGACCTGCCCGATTCAGGACCGAGCGGAACGCTTTTCGCGCAGGCGGCGGTTGACCGGCTCGGGCAGCAGCTCCGACACGTCGCCACCGAGCATGGCGACCTCTTTGGCCAACGACGACGACACGAACGAGTACCGCGGCGCGGTAGCGACGAAAAAGGTGTCGACACCGGCGACGTGCTTGTTCATCTGCGCCATCTGCAGCTCGTATTCGAAGTCGGTGCCGGTGCGCAGTCCCTTGACGATGGCGGTCATCCCCCGCGACCGGACGAAATCGACGACCAGACCCTGCCCGGCCTCCACCCGCAGATTGGGCAGGTGCGTCGTCGATTCGTTGATCATCGCGATCCGCTCGTCGAGGTCGAACATGCCCTTCTTGGCGGGGTTGGTCAGGATCGCCACCACCACCTCGTCGAACTGAGCCGACGCGCGCTCGAAGACGTCGATGTGGCCCAACGTCACCGGATCAAAGGAGCCCGGGCATACGGCACCGCTCATGTCGCGCGCCGACGACGATGCAGAGCGAAGCGAAGGGCAGGAGCGGCGCTCATGGGGCATGACGGTACACGCCCACTCACAGCCGCTCGGCGAGCTCCAAACGGGTGTCGCCGTAAACGCGGTGCGGCCACACCGACCAGCCGGCCGGCCAGGTGAGCGGGGCGCCGGCGGCCGCGCGCTCGACGACCGCGACGGCGCCCTCGCGCACCCACCCATGGCCGGCCAGGGCCGCCAGCACGGCCTCGACCTCGGCGGCACGGACGTCGTAGGGCGGGTCGGCCAGGACAAGGTCGACGGGTGATGCGGTCCCGGCCGCCAGCACGGCGGCCACCGCGCCCCGGCGCAGCGTCGCGCCGGGCAGCCCCAGGGCGTCGATGTTGCGCGCGATGACGGAGGCGGTGCGGGCGTCGGACTCCACGAAGAGCGCGCTGGCGGCCCCGCGGGACAACGCCTCCAAGCCCAGGGCACCCGAGCCCGCGTAGAGGTCCAGCACGGCGAGGCCGCTCAGCTCGCTGCGGGCGGTCAGGATGTTGAACAGCGACTCGCGGACCCGGTCGGTGGTGGGCCGGGTGCCTCGCGGCGGGACCGCGATGCGCCGGCCCCCCGCCACGCCGCCGATGATGCGGGTCACGTCGCGATACCTACAGCAGGGTTGACCAATAGTCCCAGAACCGGACCATGCACAGCAGGAACACCGCGGTGAACCACAGCGCGGCGATCGACCATCGCCATTGGTACACCACCCACCCCGGACCTGATTGCCGGGCCTGCAGCGCCGGGCGATACGCGATCGAGGCCACCACCACCAGCAGCGACATGGTGACCGCCCACACCACCATGCAGTACGGGCACAACGCGCCGATGCGATACAGGCTCTGGAAGATCAGCCAGTGCACGAACACCGCACCGACCAGCACCCCGACCGTCAGACCCAGCCAATACCATTGGGGCAGAGCGACTTTCGCCAGCGCCAGCAGCCCGGTGACGATCACCACGGTGAAGGCGATCAGGCCGAGCAACGGGTTGGGGAACCCCAGCAGGGAGGCCTGCGGCGTGATCATCACCGACCCGCACGACAGGATCGGGTTGATGTTGCACGACGGCACATACGACGGGTCGAGCAGGATGTCGATCTTCTCGACCGTCAGCGTCACCGAGGCGACCAGACCGATCACCCCGGCGATCAGCAACCACCAGGCGCTGGGCGCCGGCACCCGGCCCGGGGTCGGATCCCCGTTGGGATCGTCCGATTCTGTCGACACCGCGCTGGTCACATGGCGGCCGGCGCGACCGCGCCGTCGATGCCCGGGATGTTGCCCACGATCTCTTTGATCTTGCTGACCAGCGCGTCGGGCGTCGACGGGTCGTAGTCCTCGCCGTTGATCTTGATCGTCGGCGTGGCTTTGATCTGTGCGGCCGCCGCTTCGCCGGTGACCTTGTCGAGGTACTTGCCGCTGTTGATGCAGTCCGGCACCTTGCCCACGACGCCGGCCTCACGGGCGAGTTCGATCAACCGGGCGTTGTCCGGAAAGCTCTTGCCGGTTTCGCTGGGCTGAATGTCGGTGGTGAACAGCGCGGTGTGGAAACGGCGGAACGCGTCGAGGGATTCGTCGGCGACGCAGCGGGCCGCGTTGGCCGCCCGCGACGAATAGTTGTGGTTCCGCGAGCTGTCCAGGATCGACACCATGGAGTAATCGGCCGCGATGGCCCCGACGTCGATGAGCCGAGACACCGTCGGCCCGAAGGTCCGTTCGAAGTTGCCGCAGGCCGGGCACAGGAAGTCCTCGTAGAACGTCACCACGGCCTTGGGGTTGTTGCTGCCGGGCTGGGTGACCAGCTTGCTCGAGGTCACCCGCACCGTGTCGCCCGCGCCGGTGGCGGCGGGCTTCTTGTGGTTCGACGTCACGATGTAGAACACGAGGACGACCGCGAAGATCACGACGAACGCGGTACCGCCGATCTGGACGAGCCGGCCGGACTTAGCGCCGGAGGCCGACTTCATGTCGAATCGTGGGGGGCGTTTGGGTTTGTCGGCCACTGGTTCCCTGATCTTTCGGTACTCGAGTTGTCGGTGTGCCGACAAAGCGATCGGACAAGGCGCCTCTAGATTACCGGCGCCGGTCGCTCACGGACTCAGACCCGGCTCAGGTGTGCGCGCAGGGCCGAGATCAACTCGGTCGTCGCGACCATGCTGTCGCCGCCCAGCTGGAACAGGTTGGCGAAGCCGTGGGTCAGCGATCCCAGGTAACGCAGGTCGACCGCCGTCCCGGCGGCGCGCAGCGCCTCGGCGTAGCTCTCGCCTTCGTCGCGCAGCGGGTCGAATCCCGCAACCGCGATCAGGGCGGGCGCCAGTCCGGCCAGCGATTCGGCCAGCGCCGGCGACACGCGGGGGTCGGTCCGGTCCAGCTCCGAGCGCCGCAGGTACTGGGATTCGAACCAGTCGATGTCGCGTTTGGTCAGCAGGAAGCCGCGCGAGAAGAGGCTCAGGGACCGGGTTTTCGCGGTGAAGTCGGTCCGCGGATAAATCAGCCACTGCAACACCGGCGTGGGGCCGCCCTCGTCGCGCGCCAGTTGGCTGACGACGGCGGCGAGGTTGCCCCCGGCGCTGTCCCCGCCGACGGCGACGCGGCCGGGGGTGGCGCCCAACTCGCCGGCGTGCTCATATGCCCAGGTGAACGCCGCATATGCATCCTCGATCGCGGCCGGCGCCGGGTGCTCGGGAGCCAGCCGGTAGTCGACCGACAACACGTGGACGCCGGCATCACGGCAGGTCAGCCGGCACAGGGTGTCGTGGGTGTCCAGGTCGCCGATCGACCAGCCGCCGCCGTGGTAGAAGACCAGCAGGGGCGCGGCCGCGCCGTCGGCCGGACGGTAGTGCCGGGCCCCGATTTCGCCGGCCGGGCCGGGCAGCGACAACTCGGTGACGTCGACGTGGATCTGCGGACCGGGGAAGCCCACGGTCGACTCGTGCATCTGGGCCCGGGACACCTCCGGGTCGTCGTCGACGACGAGTCCATCGATGCCGACGGCGCGCAGGCCCGACAGCATCAGCTGCAGGGTCGGATCCAGGGTGTTCCCGTCGATGATGACCGAGCGGCCGCGAACCAGCCCGCGTCGCATCGCGGTCGGGATCCACGGAATGACCTTGACCCCGACGCTGGTGACAGCGCCCTGGATGCGACTGGCCAGGGGCACCGATGCGCGTTGCGCCGCGGCGTGAACGTCTGGCGCGGGAGACAGAGGCGTGGTCATGGGCAACCCCCTTTTCGAACAACGTGGCACCGCTCGACAGCGAAAGTTATTCCACCCTGTTATTCCACCCCCGGCCACCCGCCGCATCGCAGGCGAGGGCCGGCCGGGCGGCCGCCAATTCCGGTGTGCCGCGCGACCAACTGTACGTGGTGGCGCACTCGGTACCGAGGGGCCGCGGATGGACACCTGCCCAGGTGTTGATTAGGTTGCATTTGCTCCCTCGGTAATATCGTGATCCCCAAGCCGGTGAAGCCTTCACGGATTGCGAGCAATTTCGACGTGTTCGATTTCGAACGCAGCGCCTCGAACGCGGCGCCGAACACCGTTGATCTCCTCGCCCGATGACGGAACCCGGCTCGGTGCACAATCTCGAACCTTTAATTTCACAGGCAGGTGAATGAATTGACTGGCGAGTCGGGCTCCGCCGCACCCTCAATTGCTCTCAACGACGAAAACACGATGCCGGCCCTGGGCCTGGGCGTCGCGGAATTGTCGGACGACGAGACCGAACGCGCGGTGTCCGCGGCGCTGGAACTCGGCTGCCGGCTCATCGACACCGCCGCGGTCTACGGCAATGAAGCCGCCGTCGGGCGCGCCCTCGCCGCTTCCGGGATTCCGCGCGCGGAGCTGTTCGTGACCACCAAGCTGGCCACCCCCGATCAGGGATTCAAGGGCGCGATGGACGCCTGCAACGCCAGCCTGGAACGGCTGGGGCTGGATTACGTCGACCTGTACCTGATTCACTGGCCGGCCCCGTCGCTGGGCAATTACGTGAACTCTTTCGGCGGCCTGATCCAGACCCGCGGAAACGGGCAGGCGCGTTCGATCGGCGTCTCCAACTTCACCGAGGAACACCTGACGACGGTCATCGACCTGACCTTCGTCACCCCGGCGGTCAACCAGATCGAGCTGCACCCACTGCTCAACCAGGAGGCGCTGCGCAAGACCAACGCCGAACACAACGTGACCACCCAGTCCTACACGCCGCTGGCGCTGGGCAAGTTGATCGACAACCCGACGGTCAATTCGGTCGCCGGCGAATACGGCAAGACCGCCTCGCAGGTGCTGCTGCGGTGGAATTTGCAGCTGGGCAACGCGGTCGTCTTCCGCTCGGCCAAAGCCGAGCACATCGCCACCAATTTGGACGTGTTCGATTTCGAGTTGGCCGCCGAGCACATGGATGCGATCAACGGGCTCAACGACGGAACCCGGCTGCGGCCCGACCCGGAGACCTACGAGGGCTCGTAGCCGGCGCTACCCCGCCGGGCAGGTCGCGGCGGCCTGCCGAAGGACACCGGTCGACGCCGCATCCACCGGCAGCGAATAGCCGCGCAGCACGGCGATGAATTGCATGGCGTACTGGCAGGCGAACGCCGCGTTCGGCGGCATCCACTGCCCTGGTGGCGAGTCGCCCTTGTCCTGATTGGCCGGTCCGTCGACGGCCAGCAGGTTGGCCGGATCGTTGGCGAAGCGCCGCCGCTCGGGCGCCGGCCAGCCGTAGGCGCCCATGTCCCAGGCGTACGCGAGCGGGACGATGTGGTCGATCTGCACCGACTCGCCGACCTTGGGGCCGCGCCGAAAGGCGATGGTCTTGTTGGTGTAGGGGTCGTGCAGCGTGCCGGTGGCCACGGCGTCCGGGCACCGCTTGATCGACACGTACGTCTTGTCGACGAGATCGCGGTTGAGGATGTCGTCGCGGGTGTCGCACCCGTTGTGCCCCAAGGGAGCGTCGTTGTCGTCGTCCCAGGCGTCGCCGAACGCCGCGCGCAGGTAGTCGTAGCGGTGCAGCCGCACCGGCACGACCGCGATGCCCCCGAGCACGTCGACGCCGGGCAGCACCGTCGGAACGTCAGCGCGCGCAGCGTATTCGGCGGAATGCCTGGTCGCCGAAGACCCCACCGTCTGGTAGGCCACCACCACCGCGAGCGCGGCGGCCGCGGCCAACCACAACAGCACTTTGCGGTTCAACTCTTGTCCAGGTATTCGATGCGGTCGGTGTCGGTGAATCGTGCGGCCAGCAGGGCCAGTCCGGGATCTGGGCGGTCCTCGGAATAGGTCCGGATGCAGTACTCCCGCGCCGCCTCGATGTACTCCAAGTGGTCCGCCAGGGACAGCAGCCGCAGCGTGATCGCCCTGCCGGACTGGTTGCGGCCCAACACATCTCCCTCGCGACGCTCCTTGAGGTCCAAGTCAGCGAGGGCGAAGCCGTCCAGCGTCCCGGCCACTGCGCGCAGCCGCCGGCCGGCCGACGAGTCCGGCGCGGACCAGCTGGCGAACAGGCACAGGCTCGGATGCTGGCCACGGCCGATGCGGCCACGCAGCTGATGCAACTGGCTGATCCCGAACCGGTCGGCGTCCATCACCAGCATCAGGGTGGCGTTGGGGACGTCGACGCCGACCTCGATGACGGTGGTGCACACCAGCACGTCGACCTCGCCGGCACGGAAGGCCGCCATCGCCGCGTCCTTCTCGTCGGCCGACAGCCGCCCATGCATCAGGCCCAGCCGCAGGTTCGCCAGCTCGCCGGAACGCAGTCGGGCGTAGAGGCCTTCGGCGGTCTCGGGGGCCTTGCCGTTCTGCTCCTGTGTGCCCGGATCGTCGTCCTCGTCGATGCGGGGCGCCACCACGTAGGCTTGCCGGCCGGCGGCGACCTCTTCGCGGATGCGCTGCCAGGCACGGTCGAGCCACGTGGGCTTGTCTTTGACGAAGACGACGTTGCTTGCGATCGGCTGGCGTCCGCGCGGAAGTTCGCGCAGCGTCGAGGTTTCCAGGTCCCCGTAGACGGTGAGCGCGACCGTGCGCGGGATCGGCGTCGCCGTCATCACCAGAAGGTGCGGGGTCACACCGGGACGGGCCTTGGCCCGCAACTGATCTCGCTGCTCGACACCGAAGCGGTGTTGCTCGTCGACCACCACCATGCCCAGGTTGTCGAATTCCACTGCGTCCTGCAGTAGCGCGTGGGTCCCGACGACGATGCCGACCTCGCCGCCGGCGATCTCGGCCCGGATCTGCTTCTTCTGCGCGGCGGACATGGAACCGCTGAGCAGCGCGAGCCGGGTGGCCCGGTCGTCGCCGCCCAGCTGGCCGGCCATCGCCAGCGGGCCGAGCACGTCGCGAATCGATCGAAGATGTTGTGCGGCAAGCACTTCCGTCGGCGCCAGCAGCGCACACTGATACCCGGCGTCCACCATCTGCAACATCGCCAGCACCGACACGATCGTCTTACCCGAGCCGACCTCCCCCTGCAGCAGGCGGTTCAACGGACGGTTGGACGCGAGCCCTTCGGACAGCACGCCGAGCACGTCACGCTGCCCCGCGGTCAGCTCGAAAGGCAAGCGCCCCAACAGTTCCGTGGCCAGACCGTCCGTGCGGGGCGGCGCCGGGGGCCCCGATGCCGACAGCTCGCCGCGGCGGCGGGCCACCAGCGCCCACTGCAGCCCGACGGCCTCGTCGAAGGTCAGCCGCTCGCGCGCCCGCTGCCGTCGGGGCTCGCTTTCGGCGAGGTGAATGTCGCGCAACGCCTGATCTTCGGAGACCAGGCCGAATTTCGCGCGCAGGTCCTCGGGCAGTGGATCGGGCACCGGGTCGAGGACGTCCAGGACTTGGCGCACGGAGGCGAAGATGTTCCAGCTCTGCAGCTTGGCGCTGGCGGCATAGATCGGGAAGAAGTGGCGCTGGTACGCGTCCGCGATGTCTTCGCCGGTGGCCTGCGAGGCGTTGGCGATGCTCTTGAGAGACACGGTGCCGCGGTTCTTCCCGTCCGGGGTGTCGAGGAGGAGAAACGCGGGATGGGTGAGCTGCATGACGTTCCTGAAGAACCCGACCTCGCCGGAGAGCATCACCTTGGTGCCCTTGGTCAGATCTTTTTTGATGTAGTTCGCGTTGAAGAAGGTGGCGGTCACCTTGCTGCGCCCGGAGCCGAGGGTGATGCGGTGGCACACCTTCTTCGGCGTCTTTTTCATCGGAAACGTCTCGGTGTCGGCGATCGTGTCGACGATGGTGATGTGCTCACCGGCCGGCGGCCGCTCGTCGTCGGCGTCCCAACGGCTGGCGCCCTCGGTGTAGCTGCGCGGGTAGTGGCGCAACAGGTCGTTGACGGTCCGGATGCCGAACACCTCGTCCAACAGTTCCGCGACCTTCCCACCAACGATGAAGTCCAGCCGGTCGCTCAGCGACACCATCGCTATTCGACCCCGACCAGCAGCGCGTCACCGTGATGGCCGGTGCGGTAGGTCACCAGTTCGGTCCCGGGGTGGTGGTCGTGCATGTGCTCTTCCAGAATGTCGACGACGGCGCCGGCGTCCTCGTCGGTCTCGAGACCGGCGCCCAGCAGCACGGTCACCAGGTCGCCACCGGAGGCCAGCAACAGATCGAGCAGGCCGATCGCCGCGCCGACCGCGTCGGCGGCCACGATCAGCACCTCGTCGCCCGCGATGCCCAGGCCGTCGCCCGGGTGGCAGCGGCCCGCCCACGTCAACGCGCTCTCGGTCGCGATACGCACCGATCCGTGCCGCGCCGCACCGGCCGCGCGGGCCATGGTGTAGCCGTCGTCGACGGCCTGCCTGTCGGTTTCGTGCACGGCCAGCGCGGCCAGCCCCTGCACCATCGACCCGGTCGGGATCGGCACCACGTCGATCCCCCAGCCGATGGCCGCCGTGCATCCGGCGACCAACTCCTCGGCCGCCACGTAGCCGTTGGGCAGCACCATCACCTGCGCGGCGCCGGTATCGACGACCGCCCGCATCAGCTGGTGCGCGCTGATGTTGGTCACGGCCTCGTGCGCCGCGGGGTCGCGTTGCAGCACGCAGGCGCCTTCCCCGGCGAACAGCTCGGTGGCGCCGTCACCGTCGACGACGGCCAGCACCGCCCGCTCCCGCGTCCACCCGCCCGCGGGCAACCCGGGGGCTCCGGAGCTCAGGGCCGAGATGACGATGCGGCTGAGTTGCCCCGCCGCCAATCCCGCCTCGACGGCCGCACCGGCGTCGTCGGTGTGCACGTGCACCGAGTACGTGCGCCGCGCCGACGACGGCGCGGAGGCGATACCCACCGAATCGCCCAACTCCGCCAACCGGTCCCGCAACGCGTCCGCCGCCGCGGACTCGCAGCCATCCACCCGGTACATCACCTCGAAGTGGGGCGCCGGGCGGGGCGCGGAGGCTTCGGTGCGCTGCATCCGCGGCGAGAGCTCGTAGACCGTCCGGGCGGGCGCCTGCCCGGTGATGGTGCTCCGCAGCGCATCCAGCAGGACCAGCAGTCCCCGCCCGCCGGCGTCCACGGCCCCGGCGTCGGCGAGCACGTCGAGTTGCTCGGGAGTCTTTTCCAGGGCGACCACCGCCGCGTCCCCGGCGGCGATCACCGCCGCCGCGAGCCCGTCTCCGGCCCGGGCGCACTGCTCGACGGCTGCCGCGGCGGCCCGCAGCACCGAGACGATGGTCCCCGGGACTTCCTCGCCGCCCATCGAGGTGATGACCAGCTCCACGCCGCGTTGTAGCCCCGCGCCCAACACGACGGTGTCGACGTGGGACAGGTCGCCGCCGACGTCGGTCGCGGCGGTCGCGGTGACGTCGGCGAGGCCCCGCAGGATCTGCGACAAGATCACCCCGGAGTTGCCGCGGGCGCCGTTCAACGCGCCGGCCGACAGCGCCGCCGCGGCCCGGCCCGCGCAGGCCGCGCCGCCCTGCGCGTTCAGCTCCGCCAGGGCCGAACGCATGGTGAAGAGCATGTTCGCGCCGGTATCGGAGTCGGCGACGGGGAAGACGTTGAGCCGATTGATCTCGTCGATGTGGGTGATCAGGTCGCTGACGGCGGTGTGCGCCCAGTCCCGCAGGGTCATCGCGTCCAGCGGACGATCCTGCGATGTCCACGACGTGGCCAGGGTTACCCACCTCCTCTGCGCCCTCGGTGCCTTTGGTCTGTCCTTTGGCGCCTCCCGCCGCGCGGCACCCGGTGGGCGCCAGCGTAGCCCGGCGACACGCGCGACGGCTGCCGGTGACCACCACCCGCCGGCGGGCCGAACCGGCCCATTGAGCCTAGCCAGAGGGGGCGACAGCGCGGGTGACCGTTTTGGTGGTTGCGACGACAATCGGTATCCTCAGTGGGGCCCGGGTGAACCCGGGCGATCCCGGCCGCGTTGTCAGACCGCCGAGCCGGGCCCCCGAGATCTGAGGAGCTTGAACCATGGCCGCTGTGTGCGACATCTGCGGGAAAGGCCCCGGCTTCGGCAAGTCGGTGTCGCACTCCCACCGCCGCACCAGCCGCCGGTGGGACCCCAACGTCCAGACCGTGCACGCCGTCACCCGTCCGGGCGGCAACAAGCAGCGGCTCAACGTCTGCACGTCCTGCATCAAGGCCGGCAAGGTCGTTCGCGGCTGACCGCGCCGGCCCACTGGGCCATTCGGTGTTCTCACTCGTCCAGGAACACCACGTGCTTGTGTACGCTCTCGCGGCCGATGCGCAGCGAGTTGCCGGGAAAATCGGGGTCGGGGTAACCGACGGCTAGACCACACAGCAGGGTCATCTCCGGTGGGATGCCGAGTTGCTCCCGCACGATGTCGGGATAGCCGGCGATCGACACCTGCACGCAGGTGCTCAGGCCGCGGGCCGTCAACGCCAGTAGCAGCGTCTGCAGGAACATCCCGACGCCCATGCTGTCGACCAGGCCGAAGTCCTGATGCATCGAGACCACGCCGCCCAGCGGTGCCCGGAAGAATTCCCAGTTGCGCAGCACCGCGACGCGCCGTGCCTCTTTATCGCTGCGGACGATGCCCATCGAGCCGTACACCTGCGCGCCCAGTTCGCGGCGCAGGTGCGCGAAGGCCTCGGGAAGCTGCGGCACGTTCGGCGATTCGGACCCCGCCTTCGCGAGCATGGCGGCCACCAGCCGCTCCCGCGCCGCGCCGGAGACAAACGCGATCCGCCAGGGCTGGACGTTGGAGTTCGACGGCGCCCGCATGGCCAGCTCGAGCGACTCGTCGACCAGGTGCCGCGGCACCGGGGTGGGCAGGAACATGCGCGTCGAGCGGCGCTGCCGGATTGTCTCGTCGAGGTCGTACATTTTTCGGCCCGCCCCTACATGACGACATGGCCGGCGTCGACCGGCATCGACACCCCGGTTACGTAGCGCGACCGCGGCCCGGCCAGCCACAGCACCGCCTCGGTGACGTCTTGCGCCTCGACCAGTGGCACCCCGGGCAGCAGCATCTGCGAGACGGCCGGGTTCGGATTCTCCGTCATCCGGGTCACCACGAAGTCGTTGAGAATCATGGGCGTGGCGACCCCGCTGGGATGCACCGAGTTGACCCGAATCTTGTGCGGGGCATACGCATTCGCTGCCGAGCGCATCAGGCCCACGACACCGTGCTTGGACGCGGCGTAGGCGAACATCGCGGCGCTGCCGTCGCCGCCGCGGCCGGTCAGGCCCTGCGACGAACTGACCAGCACGACCGAGCCGCCCCGGCCCTTGCGCACGATCGAGGGCACCGTTGCCAGCATCGTGTGCCACACCCCTTTGAGGTTGGTGTCGACGATCGTGTTGAACACCGGTTCGGAGTCGGGCTCGGTGACGCCGATCGCCACCACCCCGGCGTTGGCGATGACGACGTCGAGCTCGCCGAGTTCGTCGATGCCCCCTTGCACCCCCGCTTGTAGGGCCGCGAGGTCGCGGACGTCGGCGATCACCGGAACCGCTTTGCGCCCCGCGGACTCGACCAGCTGCAGGGTTTCGGCCAGCTCGTCCTCGGTGGCCAGGGCGTAGGGGATCGCCTCGAGGTCGGCGCAGATGTCGACGGCGATGATGTCGGCGCCGTGGGCGGCCAGCGCGACGGCGTGGCTGCGGCCCTGGCCCCGCGCGGCGCCGGTCACGACGGCGACGGCGTTGTCGAATTCACCCACGGTCAGACCTCCAGTCTCGTGCCGGTCTCGCGCTCGGCGAAGGCCACCAGCCGCGCGGCCGTGTCGTAGTCGCATGCCAGCGGCGTCCGGCCGATGAGCACCGGGCCGCCGCGCAGCCCGAACCTGCCGCTGACCCCGACGTAGCTGCCCGGCGGGATGGGCTCGCTGATGCAGTACAGGGTGGGCGCCGCGCCCTCGTCGATGTCGTTGGCCAATCGGTCGGCCACGACTTTGACCGCCTTGTGCGCCAGCGACATCAGCGGCGCGTCGCCCACGTTGGACAGGTTCGAGGCCACCCAGCCGGGATGGGTGAGGTGAGTGACGAGTGGCGACCCGGCGGCGCGCAGCCTGCGGTCGAGCTCGAGCCCCCACAGCATGACCGCGAGCTTGGACTGCGCGTAGGCGCCCAGCCTCGTCCACTTGTGCCGCCGCAGGTGCAGGTCGTCGAGGTGCAGCGTCGCCGAGCGGTGGGCGTCGGAGCCGACGTTGATGATCTGCGAACGCACCGCGGGCAGCAGCAGGTTGGTCAGGGCGAACGGCCCGAGCAGATTGGTGCCCAGCGTCATCTCGAAGCCGTCGACGGTGTCGGTGCGGCGGTCGGTCAGGGCCCCGGCGTTGTTGATCAGGATGTCGACCGGCCCGTCGATCAGGTCCGGGAACGCCCGCACCGACGACAGGTCGGCGAGGTCGAGCTTGACCACGGATGTCGAGCCACCGATTGCAGAAATCTCCGACGCTCGTTGCGCGCCGAGTTCGGTGTTGCGCACCGCGAGGATCACGTGCGCGCCGGCCTGGGCGAGCGCGCGTGAGGTGCCCAGGCCCACCCCATTGGTCGCCCCCGTCACGATCACGCGTTTGCCGGTCAGGTTGCCGAGCCTGCTCGGCGTCCACGGTAGGGTCACGGCGACTAAGAGTAATCGTCGGTTCTATGTAAGTTGGACCGGTTCTGCCAACATTGGTCGCGGAAGCACAGCGGAGTACTTTCCCGAGGCGGTTCGACATGAGTGACAGCGCCACCGAGATCACCAATCTCATCTACACCTATGCCCAGCTGCTCGATGGCGGCGACCTGGACGGGGTGGCCGGGCTCTTCGAGCACGGCCGCATCTGCGGCGTCGAGGACGGCCCGCCGGAGACGGTGTTCGCCGGGGCGGCCCGGGTTCGCGAGATGTATGAGATGGCCACGCGCATCTACGAAGACGGCACCCCGAAGACCAAGCACAACACCACCAACGTGCAGCTGACCATCGACGAATCGCAGGGCACCGCGACGAGCACGTCCTACTACTGCGTCACGCAAGCCACCCCCGACCTGCCGCTGCAGGTCATCGTGACCGGGCACTACAAGGACACCTTTCACCGGGTGGACGGCGCCTGGTGTTTCGACAGCCGCACCATGTTCGTCGACCAGGTCGGCGACGTCAGCCAGCACCTGAAGTTCTGACGCGTGGATCCCTTTGACCCCGCGGGCGTCCTGGCCGACGCCCAACGCAAGGAAGGACTCACCGACTGGGGCCCGGGCGAGTTCGACGAGCCGCTGGCCGTGCTGCTGAGCGATTATGCGCGCGCCGATCTCAACCCGATCGGCGCCCACATCCTGCGGTCGGGCATCGTGCACAGCCTGCGGATGCGGCTGCGCACCCAGGAATGGATCCGCCGTCATCCGGAGATTCTCGACGAGAGGGTGGCCGCGCCGATCGTCGTCGTCGGCATGATGCGCAGCGGGACAACCCTTTTGCAGCGGCTGCTGGCCGCCGACCCGCGGTTGCTTTGCGCGTACGGGTGGGAGGTCGTCGAGGTCGCGCCGCGGTTGAACCACGCATTCGCCGGGGTGGATCCTCGCGTCGCCATCAGCCAAACGCGAGAAGCGAAATCGCGCGAATTGGCGCCCGAGCTGTTCTCCATCCACCCGATGTACGCCACCGAGGCCGAGGAGGAGATCGTCTTTTTGGCGGACGCCTTCTTGTCGCACGTCCCCGAGTCCGGCGCCCACCTGCCCCACTACCGGTCCTGGCTCGACGACCGCGACTTCTCACCGGCCTATGCCTACCTGCACCGCATGCTGCAGTTCCTGCAATGGCAAAAACGCCAACGGGGGCTAGCCGGCCAGCGTTGGGTGCTCAAATCCCCCGCGCACCTGGGGTATTTGGGCCTGCTGCGCGCGCAGTTCCCCGACCTGCACGTCGTGCACATGCACCGCGATCCGCGCACCACGATCGCGTCGGGGGCCAGCCTGAACGCCACCCTGCACGCGATGCACGCCGACGTCGTCGATGCGCACCGGGTCGGCGCGCAATGGCTGGCGCGGATGGGCTGGACCAACGACCGGGCGATGACGACCCGCGACGGCTGGTCCGACGACGGCGACCGCGTCACCGACATCGGATTCGACGACGCGGTGGCCGACCCGATCGGGCAGGTGGCCCGCGTCTACGACGCGATCGGGCTGCCCCTGATCGCGCCGGCCGAGGACGCGATGCGGCGCTGGCTGCGCGAGCGCCCTCGCGAGGTGGCACGCCCGCCGTACGGCCTGCAGAACTACGGCCTGCTTGCCGAGCAGGTCGACGAGCGGTTCACGTTGTACAACAAGCGTTTTGCGCAATTCATCGGAGGAACAGCACATGCCTGACGACCCGGTCGCGACGGTAGCCCAGCACGAGCAGGAACTGGCCGCGCTCGACCTGATCGAGCATCCCACCGTCAAGGCCGCCTACCGCAAGGTCGCCGAGACCTGGCTGGGCCGGGCCAAGGCGTCCGACGCGATGCGCGAACGCTTCGACGACGCCTTCGCCGAGGTGATGTTTTCGGCGGCGGTGTGGTCGTCCAATCAGGACAAGCTGCGGCCGAAGGTCAGTTGCATCACCCGGCTGGCGCACCCCGTGGACGGCCGCCGAATCCCCGGATCGCGTTGGGGCATCGACAATCCCGACAGCGTGTACCGAGTGATACCCATCTCAGGTGATGAGCGCTACGAGATCCGCGGCCGGGTCGGCGAGCACCGGATGACCGAGAACTACTTCACCCTCTGGGATGCGAACATGGGCACCGTCGACGTGCTCAACGGCCGCACCATGCGGGTCGACTCCGACGGCAGCTTCACCATCACCGTCGACTCCGAGCCCGCCAACGGCCGCCCCAATCACGTGCGGACCTCCCCGGCGGCACACGAGTTCTACATTCGCGACGTGCTGTTGGACTGGGGCCGCGACGACCCCAATCACCTTGAGGTGCAACGGCTTGGCGGGCCGGTGGCAACGCCGGCACGCACCCTCGACGAGCAGGCCGAGGCCACCGCGGCAATGATGGATTACTTCGCGAACTTCACCGGCAAGCTCGGCCACGGTGTGTACAAGATGCCGGCCAATCACTTCAACCTGGCCTGGTCGGCCGACAAGGTCGGCGCCATGCGCAACCAGGTGTACGTGATGGGCCGCTTCGATCTCGCACCCGACGAGGCGTTCGTCGTGGACCTGAACGACGGTGGCGCCGAATACTTCACCGTCCCGCTCAGCAATATCTGGGGAACCACGCTCGAACTCGTCGACCGCACCGGCAGCCTCAACAAGGCGCAGTCGGTCGCCAACGAGGACGGCACCTACACCTACGTGATTTCGCCCGTCGACCCTGGCGTGGCCAATTGGATCGACTCCGACGGCCTGCGCGAGGCCATCTTGACCCTGCGCATGGCGGAGTTCGGTGAGAATGGTCCCCGCGAGGACCTCGGTGCGCGCGGCCGCGTCATCAAGCTGGACCAGCTCGACACCGAGGTGCCGCACCTGGCGCGGGTGACTTCGCAGCAGCGGGCCACGCAACTCGCCGAGCGCCGTCAGGGATATCTGCGCCGCCTACCGGAAGGGACGATCTAGCAATGGCTCGCTGGCTGATCACGGGATGCTCCACCGGCTTCGGACGCGAAATCGCCCGCGCGGCGCTGGAAGCCGGCCACAGCGTGGTGGTGACGGCGCGACGGGCGGAGGCCGTGCAGGATTTCGCCGACGAGTTCGGCGACCGGGCGCTGGCCGTCGCGCTCGACGTCACCGACACCGCCCAGGTGGCGGCTGCGGTGGCGGCGGCCGACAAGACTTTCGGCGGAATCGACGTGCTGGTCAACAACGCCGGACATGGCTACTTGTCCGCGGTGGAAGAGGGTGAGGACGCCGAGGTCCGAAAGCTGTTCGATGTCAACTACTTCGGCGCCGTCGACATGATCAAGGCGGTGCTGCCGGCCATGCGTGCCCGCGGATCGGGCCACATCATCAACATCTCCTCGATGACCGGCCTGGTGGCCAACCCGCCCAACGCCTACTATTCGTCGACCAAGTTCGCTCTGGAGGCGCTCACCGAGGCGCTCGCCGCCGAGGTCCGCCCCCTGGGCATCAAGGTGACCGCCGTCGAGCCGGGCGCGTTCCGCACCGATTGGGCGACACGGTCGATGAAGGAATCGGATGCTCCGATCAGCGATTACGCCGACGTGGCGGCGCGCAAGGACCTGATCAAGCAGTTCGCCGATCACCTGCCCGGCGATCCGCGCAAGGTCGCCGAGGCGGTGCTGATGGTGGTCAAGCTCGACGAACCACCGCTGCGGTTGCTGCTGGGACGCGACGTGCTCAAGGCCATGCGGGACAAGATCGCCGCGTTGTCGGCGTCGATCGACGAATGGGAAGCCGTCACCAAGGACGTCAACTTCCCGGGCTCGTAGGTTTTGTAAAGCTCTGCCGCCGAGCGTGGGGCTTAGTACAAATTTCGGCTTTCGGCGATTTTCGTGCATAGGCCCCACGGTCGGCGCTCTGACGGGATGCGTAGCGACCGTCAGTCGCGCACGATGAGGACTGTCTTGCCGGCGCGGCCGCCGCGCTCGCGGCTTTCGAACGCCTCCCGACCCTCGTCGAGCGGGAACGTCTGGGCGATCGCGACGTGTAATCGATCGCTGTCGACGAGCGCGGCGAGCTCAGCGAGCTGATCGCGGTTCGGTGTGACGATGAAGAACGTTGCGCTGATGCCGAATTCGTCGGCCTTGCCGTCCGGCGGCGGTGCCGACAGCGTCACCAGCCGACCGCCGCGGCGCAGCACGCCGTACGACCTTTCCAGCGTCTGCCCGCCGACGGTGTCGACGACGACGTCGTAGGCGGCGCCGGTTTCCTCGAATGCCTCGGTGCGCGTGTCGATCACCCGCTGCGCGCCGCAGCCGCGGAGAAGATGCGCGGTGTCGCTGCGCACGGTCGCGGTGACCTGCGCGCCGAGGAGGGCGGCCAGCTGAACGGTCAACAGTCCGACTCCCCCGGCGCCCCCGTGCACGAGCACGGTCTCGCCCGGTTGCACGGCGGCGTGGTCGACCAGAGCCTGCAGCGCGGTCAGACCGGCCAGCGGGAGCGCGGCGGCGACGACGTGGGAGACCGTCGAGGGTTTGGCGGCCAGATCGGCCGCGGCTACGGCGACGAAATCGGCGGCCGCGCCGTCGCGGTCGAACTCGATCAGCCCATAGACCTCGTCACCGGGCACGAAATCCGTGACGCCGTCGGCGACCGCGGAAACCACCCCGGAGACCTCGTGGGACGGGATGACGGGCGTCCGGCTGACGCCGTCGCGGGTCCACGTCTCCTCCCACGTCAGCTCGTCGAAGGTGATGGCGGCCGCGTGCACGGCCACCAGCGCTTCGCCGGCGGCCGGGGCCGGCACGGGCGCCCGCTCGATCGCCAGTTGTTCGGGTCCACCGCGCCGGTTCGCCCGTAGCGCGGTCATCTCGTTCAGGGCAGTCGCCAATCGATCGCGTCCGCGCCCATCCCGGCCAGCAGTTCGTTGGCACGGCTGAACGGGCGGGAGCCGAAGAAGCCCCGCGATGCCGACAGCGGCGAGGGATGCGGCGACTCAATAGCCACGCAATTGCCCTGGGCGAGAATCGGTTTGAGAGTTGAGGCGTCGCGGCCCCACAAAATGGCCACCAGGGGCAGCGAGCGTGCGATCAGCGCCCGGATGGCGCATTCGGTCACCGCTTCCCAACCCCTGCCCCGATGCGACGCCGGATTGCTGGGCCGCACGGTCAGCACCCTGTTCAGCAGCAGCACGCCGCGCTGCGCCCAGGGCGTCAGGTCGCCGCACGAGGGCGGGGGGTGGCCCAGGTCCGCGGCGTACTCCTGAAAGATGTTGGCCAGGCTGCGGGGCAGCGGCCGCACGTCTGGCGCCACCGAAAAGCTCAGCCCCACAGCATGTCCGGGCGTCGGGTAGGGATCCTGCCCCACGATCAACACTCTGACCTGGTCGAAGGGATAGGTGAAGGCACGCAACACGTTCGACCCGGCGGGCAGATATCTGTGCCCGGCCGCGATCTCCTCCCGCAGGAATTGCCCCATCTGGGCGATATGTCCGGCCACGGGTTGCAGCGCGCTCGCCCAGCCCGGCTCGACCAATTCACTCAACGGGCGCGCCGTCATCGTCGGCCCTTCGCGATCGGGTAAACGGTCACCGCGTCACCCTAGTACGACTGCCAGCCGGCGTGGCCGCTCCACTCCTGATCGTCGACGAGCACCCTCGCCGGTCCGTCGAGAACCCGCCCGATGATGCGCCAGCCGGCGGGAGCGGGTCCCGCGAAACATGCCACCAGGGCGTGGTCTTCGCCGCCGCCCAGCACCCACGACCAGGGATCGGCCCCCGCGGCGGCCCCCGCGGCGGCCAGCGCGTCGCGGTCGGTGGCCAGCGCCGCCGTGGACAGATCGATGCCCACCCCCGACGCGTCGGCGACATGGCGTAGGTCGGCGATCAGGCCGTCGGAGACGTCGATCATCGCCTGCGCTCCTCCGGCCGCCGCGACCGCGCCCTGACCGTAGGGCGGCTCGGGTACCACGTGCCGGCGCCGCAGCTCGTCGAAGCCACCAATGCCGTTGTGCCACAGGGCAAACCCCGCTGCTGAGCGACCCAGGTCCCCGGCGACGGCGACCAGCGAACCGGGCTTTGCGCCTGATCGCCGCACCGGCTCGCGACCGCCGAGGTCGCCCAGCACCGTCACCGAGATCACCCACTGCGGGCAGCTGACCAGATCGCCGCCGGCGATGCCGGCACCCACGCGCTGGGCCTCGTCCCACATCCCGTCGACGAGCGCGTCCACGGCCGCCGCCGACGTCTCACCGGGCGCACCGAAGGCGACGACGAACGCCGTGGGCCGCCCGCCCATCGCCTCGATGTCCGCGGCGTTCTGGGCGATCGCCTTGCGGCCGATGTCGTGCGGCGTCGACCAGTCCAGCCGGAAATGCCGGTCCTGCACCAGCATGTCGGTCGACACCACGGCGCGGCCGTCGCCGGCCGCCACCAGCGCCGCGTCGTCACCCGGCCCGAGCACGACAGCGTCGGGCTGGCGGCGCCCGCCTACTAGGCGGTCGATGACGGCGAACTCGCCGAGCTGCTGCAGCGTCGATTCGTCCCGCACGCCACCCACGATAGGGCCCGCGGCGTGAGAATAATTGGCCAACCGGGTGGGGCGAAGGGATAGTGATGAGCAGACAGGAGGTGCGGGCGGTGGCAGCCGAATCGGACGCCGACGGTGGGCCGCCGCGCGCGGTGATCATCGTCGCGGTCGCGCTGGCCGTCGCGACGATCGGCGTGATCCTGGCCATTGCGGCCACCCGCGAGGCGCCACCCCAACCCGTCGCCGTTCCCGCCGTCCCCGCGCCGCAGGCCGAAAGCGCCGCCTGCCGGGCGCTGATGGACGCGCTGCCTCAGCGCCTGGGCGACTACCAGCGGGCGGCGCTCGAGCAACCCGAACCCGTGGGCGCGGCGGCCTGGCGCGCCGGGCGGGGCAACGACCCGGTGGTGCTGCGCTGCGGGCTGGACCGTCCGGGCGAGTTCGTCGTCGGCTCCCCCATCCAGGTGGTCGATCGAGTGCAGTGGTTTCAGGTGCGTTCCGATCAGCAATCCGCGGGTGACGCCGGCAGATCCACCTGGTACGCGGTGGATCGCGGAGTCTATGTGGCGCTCACCCTTCCGACCGGTTCGGGCCCGGCGCCGATCCAGCGGCTGTCGGAGGTGATCGCGCAGCGCATCGCGGCCGCGCCCATCAACCCCGGGCCGGCGCGCTAGCCCAACGGTGGCGACCCGCTGCGCCCGGCTTGGGGCTATGCGGCGACCCGCTGCGCCCGGCTACGCCGCGCTTGCGATCGCCACTAGCGCAGGCCGACCCCGCGGGCCAACGCCGTCTCGACCATCGTCGCCAGCAGGGTCGCGTAGTCCACGCCGCTGGCAGCCCACATCCGTGGGTACATCGAGATCGTGGTGAACCCCGGCATCGTGTTGATCTCGTTGAGCACCGGCCCGTCCTCGGTGAGGAAGAAATCCACCCGGGCCAGCCCCTGGCAATCGATGGCCTTGAACGCGCGGACCGCCAATTGACGCACGGCATCGGCGATTTCGTCGTCGACCTTTGCCGGCACATCCAATTCGGCTGCGT
This sequence comes from Mycobacterium sp. NTMscope_MAC_269, assembly GCF_976985695.1. Classification (NCBI taxonomy): domain Bacteria; kingdom Bacillati; phylum Actinomycetota; class Actinomycetes; order Mycobacteriales; family Mycobacteriaceae; genus Mycobacterium; species Mycobacterium sp. NTMscope_MAC_269. Next base: position 599,684 of record NZ_OZ335668.1, on the reverse strand, counting down.
CGTCAAGGTATTTGGTGGTGAAGTCGTAGAACGAATCCTCACGGCCGCGCACGCCGGCCACCCGGATCTCGCCCAGCGCGCTGGCTTCGACTGTGCCGTCGGGCATTTCGAGCACGCCGCACTCCAGCTCGCGACCAACGATGGCGGCCTCGACGATGACTTTGGGGTCGTGGCTACGCGCGGCGGCGACGGCGGCATCCAGCTGGTCCCAGCTCGCTACCCGGCTCACGCCGATCGAGGAACCACCCCGGGCGGGTTTGACGAACACCGGCAACCCCAGCCGCTGGCATTCCTCGGGCCGGGGCCTCGCGCGCGACGGCCGCAGCACCACGTAGTTGCCGACCGGCAATCCCTCGGCGGCGAAAAGCTTCTTGGTGAACTCTTTGTCCATGCCCGCCGCGCTGGCCAATACCCCCGCCCCCACATACGGCACACCGGCGAGTTCGAGCAGACCCTGGATGGTGCCGTCCTCGCCGTAGGGGCCGTGCAGCACGGGAAACACCACGTCGACCGACGCCAACACCTCACCGGCGCCGGGTGGCAGGGAAACCAACTGGCCGCCGCGCCGCGGATCGGCCGGCATCGCCAGTTCGGTTCCCGATTCGGCGGTGACTTCGGGCAGTCGCCGGTCGGTGATCGCCAACGCGGCCGGGTCGCCGTCGGTGAGCACCCACGAACCCTCCGGGGTGATGCCGATCGCAACCACCTCGAAACGCTCAGGGTCGAGGTTGCGCAGGATGCTGCCCGCAGAGACGCACGAGATGGCGTGCTCGTTGCTGCGCCCGCCGAAGACGACGGCCACGCGCGCCCGGCCACCGCCCCCTGAGCTGGGGTGCGGCGTCGACCGATCGCTGGCATTCACAATCTCAAGAGGCTACCGGGTAGGTCGCGGCTCATTCGGGCTTGGTGCTGCGGCCCAACAGCAGCGCCATCGCCTCGTCGACCGACAGACCCTTGTGGCAGACCCGGTGCACGGCGTCGGTCAGCGGCATTTCGACGTCGTAACTGGCCGCCAGCGCCAGCACCGACTCGCAGGACGTCACGCCCTCGACGACATGCCCGTCACCGCCGTCGGGCGTGCCGGAAAGAACCGACTCGATGGTTGCTCCGCGGCCGAGCCGCTCGCCGAAAGACCGGTTGCGCGAACGCGGGGAGCTGCACGTGGCCACCAGGTCGCCCACCCCGGCCAGCCCGGCCAGCGTCGCGCCCTTGGCGCCCAACGCGATCCCCAGCCGCATGATCTCGGCCAGGCCGCGGGTGATGATCGCCGCTCTGGTGTTTTCGCCGAGCCCCACGCCGGCCGCCATCCCGCAGGCGAGCGCGATGACGTTCTTGCACGCCCCGCCGACCTCGGTGCCGACCACATCGCTGTTGGTGTAGGGGCGGAAATATCCGCTGTTCAGCATGCGCTGCAGGGCGACGGCCCGGCCCGAGTCGCTGCAGGCGACGACCGTCGCGGCCGGCTGGCATGCGGCGATCTCACTGGCCAGGTTCGGCCCCGAGATCACCGCGACCTGTGCGGGGTCGACGCCGGTCACCGCGACGATCACCTGACTCATCCGCATCAGGGTGCCCAGCTCGATGCCTTTGGCCAGGCTGACCAGGGTGGCGCCCTCGCGCAGCAGCGGCGCCCAGCGCTCGAGATTGCTGCGCATCGTCTGCGCCGGCACGCCGAGCAGCACCGTGGACGCGTCCCGCAGCGCCTCGCCGGCGTCGGCGGTGGCGCGGACGCCCGGCGGCAGCGACGTACCGGGCAGATAGTCCGGGTTTGACCGGGTGGCGTTGATCCGCTCGGCGAGCTCGGGCCTGCGGGCCCACAGCGTGACCTCTGTTTCCGGACCGCCCGCCTCGACGAGCACCTTGGCCAGCGCCGTGCCCCACGCCCCGGCGCCCATGACCGTGACGGCGCCCGCTGAACTCGCATGCGTGCTGGTCATGTGTCACCCCCTGTCGTGGTCGGTGTCGCTCACGCGGCGCGTGCAGCCGCTACACCCTAGATCAGCGACGGACCCGGCGTCACGCGCGCGCCGGGGCCATGACGTCACCGCGCGCGGCGCCGCTGGCAGGATGACATCTCATGAGCGGCATACGAGCCGACGGCGCAAACAACGGCGCGGGCACTGTGGGTGATGTCGCGTTGATCATCGCCGTCAAGAGGTTGGCCGCGGCCAAGACCAGACTGGCGCCGGTTTTCTCGGCGCGCACCCGCGAGAGCGTGGTGCTGGCGATGTTGATGGACACCCTGAGGGCCGCGGGGCGCGTGGAATCGCTGGGCTCGATCACCGTGATCACGCCCGACGACGCGGCGGCCGCCGCTGCCGCCGAGCTGGGTGCCGATGTGCTGACCGACCCGACGCCGGAGGGCCACCCCGATCCGCTGAATAACGCGATCGCCGCCGCGGAGCGCGCTGTGGGGAGTACGTTCTCCAATGTCGTTGCGCTGCAAGGTGATTTGCCGGCGCTGCAAACCCAGGAGCTGACCGAGGCCGTCGCCGCGGCGCGCCAGCACCGGCGCAGCTTCGTCGCCGACCGGCTGGCGACCGGGACCGCGGCGCTCTTCGCGTTCGGGGGCCCGCTCGATCCCCGGTTCGGTTCCGATTCGTCGGCGCGGCACCGCAGTTCGGGTGCGATCGAGCTGACCGGCGCGTGGCCCGGCCTGCGCTGTGATGTCGACACTCCGACCGACCTTGCCGCCGCCCGCCGGCTCGGGGTGGGCGCCGCGACGGCCCGCGCCATCGCCGCGCACTGATTTCGGTCACGACGGACCCGAGCTGTCCGGAAGGTGAACGTCGGCCGCACTCGCGATCACCACTGGCAGCATCCGCGCGTAATGAGCGATGATCGCAGGGTGACTGAAATCGAAGCTGAGGCGCGACCCGACGAGAATTTGTGGCATTCAGGCGACTCGGCCGTCGCGGCGCCCCCGGCTGCGACCCCCACCGCGATGACCGATCTGCCGGAGGACCGGTACCTCAACCGGGAACTGAGCTGGCTGGACTTCAACGCCCGCGTGCTGGCGCTGGCCGACGACAATTCGTTGCCGCTGTTGGAACGGGCCAAGTTCCTGGCGATCTTCGCCTCCAACCTCGACGAGTTCTACATGGTGCGGGTCGCCGGGCTCAAGCGCCGCGACGAGATGGGCCTCTCGGTGCGTTCGGCCGACGGTTTGACGCCGCGCAAGCAGCTGGCCTTCATCGGGGAACAGACCCAGCGGATCGCCACCCGGCACGCGCGGGTGTTCCTCGATTCGGTGCGCCCGGCGCTCGCCGAGGAAGGTATCCACATCGTCACGTGGGCCGATCTCGATCAGGCCGAGCGCGACGAACTCTCGACCTATTTCACCGAGCAGGTCTTTCCCGTCCTGACGCCGCTGGCCGTCGACCCCGCGCACCCGTTCCCGTTCGTCAGCGGGCTGAGCCTGAACCTGGCAGTCATGGTGCGCCAGCCCGAGGACGGCGGCCAGCACTTCGCCCGAGTCAAGGTGCCCAACAACGTCGATCGCTTCGTCGAACTCGCCGCGCCCAAGTCGGGCCGGGACAGCGCCGCGGGCGAAGCCCGGGCCATCGTGCGTTATCTGCCACTGGAAGAACTGATCGCCGCCTTCCTTCCTCTTCTGTTTCCCGGCATGGAAATCGTGGAACACCACGCCTTCCGTATCACCCGCAACGCCGACATGGAGGTTGAAGAAGACCGCGACGAAGATCTGCTGCAGGCCCTCGAACGGGAATTGGCGCGCCGGCGGTTCGGTCCGCCGGTGCGACTCGAGATCGCCGACGACATGACCGAGGGCATGCTGGAATTGCTGTTGCGCGAACTCGACGTGCATCCCGGTGACGTCATTGAAGTCCCCGGCCTGCTCGATCTTTCGTCGCTGTGGCAGATCTACGATCTCGATCGCCCGGCGCTCAAGGACCCGGCGTTCGTTCCCGACACGCATCCCGCCTTCGCCGACCGCGAATCTCCCAAGAGCATCTTCGCGACGCTGCGCGAGGGCGACGTACTGGTGCACCACCCGTATGACTCCTTCTCCACCAGCGTGCAGCGATTCATCCAGCAGGCCGCCGCCGACCCCAACGTGCTGGCGATCAAACAGACGCTGTATCGCACCTCCGGTGATTCGCCGATCGTTCGCGCGCTGATCGAAGCCGCCGAGGCCGGAAAGCAGGCCGTGGCGCTCGTCGAGATCAAGGCGCGCTTCGACGAGCAGGCCAACATCCGCTGGGCGCGCGCACTCGAACAAGCGGGCGTGCATGTGGTTTACGGGCTCGTCGGGCTCAAGACACACTGCAAGACCTGCTTGGTGGTGCGCCGCGAAGGTTCGGCGATCCGGCGGTACTGCCACATCGGAACCGGCAACTACAACAGCAAGACAGCCCGTCTCTATGAGGATGTCGGACTGCTGACCGCGGCCCCCGACATCGGTGCCGACCTCACCGATCTGTTCAATTCGCTTACCGGATACTCGCGCAAGGTCTCCTACCGCAATCTGCTGGTGGCGCCGCACGGAATCCGCGCCGGCATCATCGAACGGGTCGAACGCGAGATCGCGGCGCACCGCGAACGCGGGAGCGGCCGCATCCGTCTGAAGATGAACGCGCTGGTCGACGAGCAGGTCATCGACGCGCTGTACCGGGCGTCGCAGGCGGGCGTGCGCGTCGAGGTGGTGGTGCGCGGCATCTGCGCGTTGCGCCCGGGCGCCGACGGCTACTCCGAAAACATCTTCGTGCGCTCCATTCTCGGCCGCTTCCTGGAACACTCGCGGATCATCCACTTCCGCAACATCAATGAATTCTGGATCGGCAGCGCCGACATGATGCACCGCAACCTCGATCGGCGCGTGGAAGTGATGACTCAGGTCAAGGATCCCAAGCTCACCGCCCAACTGGATGAGTTGTTCGAGTCCGCGCTGGATCCCTCCACGCGCTGCTGGGAACTCGGGCCCGACGGGCAGTGGACCGCGTCGCCGCAAGAGGGCCATACGGTGCGCGACCACCAAGTATCGTTGATGGAGCGGCATCGCAGTCCCTAGACCTGTGCGGTGATTTCCGGTTGTTTCCGGGCCGCAGCGTGATTGAACGTGCGACTCTGACCGAATTGACCTGCAGGAGTTGAGGTGCCGCCCCCGAACTCGTCTCACGCTCGGCGCTCTGGAAGCCGAATCGTCCATGCCGCCGGAGCGGTCCTGTGGCGGCCGGGCGATGCCGACACCGCCGACGACGATATCGAGATCGCTGTCATCCACCGGCCCCGCTATGACGACTGGTCACTGCCCAAAGGCAAGGTGGACCCCGGCGAGTCCGCGCCCGTGGCGGCGGTGCGCGAGGTGTACGAGGAGACCGGCCAACGCGCCGTGCTCGGCAGGCGGCTCAACGCGGTGAGCTATCCCATCGAGGCGGGCGTCAAAAAAGTCTTCTACTGGTCGGCGCGTGCCGTCGGCGGCGAATTCGTTCCCGGCGATGAGGTCGACCGGTTGCTCTGGTTACCGGCGGCCGAGGCCATGCAGAAACTCGACTACGCCCAAGACCGAAAAGTGTTGCGCCACTTCAACAAAAAGCCCGCAGACACCCACACCGTGCTGGTGGTCCGGCACGCCACCGCGGGGCGCAAATCGCGTTTCTCCGGCGATGACACCAAGCGGCCGCTGGACAAACGTGGACGTGCGCAAGCCAAGGCACTGGTTCCGCAGCTGCTGGCGTTCGGCGCCTCACGCGTCTATGCGGCCGACCGGGCCCGCTGCCATCAGACCGTGGACCCACTCGCCGAGCATCTCGGCTCGGCAGTGCACAACGAGCCGACGCTCACCGAAGAGGCTTACGCCAAGAACGCCAAACGCGGGCGGCACCGGATGCTGGACATCGCCGACGAGCACGGCACGCCGGTTGTCTGCACGCAGGGCAAGGTGATTCCCGACCTGATCGCGTGGTGGTGTGCCCGCGATGGCGTGCGTCCGGACAAATCGCGCAATCACAAAGGCAGCACCTGGGTGCTGTCGATGTCGGGCGGACGACTCGTGGCCGCCGACCACATCGGCGGTGCGCTGGCCGCCAACGTGCGCGCCTAGTTTGGCGACGCCCCACCGCTCGTTCGATGGCGGCGGCCGCCGCCAGCACACGAATACCCTCCGGGGCACCGCTGCCGCCGAAGGGTATTCGTGTCTAGAACGTGCTCTGCCTACCGGCGGCCGCGACGCGCGGTCGCCTTCTTGGCCGGAGCCTTGCGGGCAGTGGACTTGCTCGCGGCCTTGCGGGCCGGAGCCTTCTTCGCCGCGGCCTTCTTGGCCGGAGCTTTCTTGGCCGCAGCCTTCTTGGCGGGAGCCTTGGTCGCGGCCTTGCGGGCCGGAGCCTTCTTCACTGCCGCCTTCTTGGCCGGAGCCTTCTTCACTGCGGCCTTCTTGGCCGGAGCTTTCTTGGCCGCAGCCTTCTTGGCCGGAGCCTTCTTGGCCGCAGCCTTCTTGGCGGGGGCCTTCTTGGCGGCGGTCTTCTTGGCCGCGCCCGTGCCACCTACCACGCCGCGCTTGACGGCCGGGCCGTCCGACGGGAGACGCTGTGCGCCAGACACAACCGCTTTGAATTGGGCACCGGGACGGAACGCGGGGACGGAAGTCGGCTTCACCTTCACCGTCTCACCGGTACGCGGGTTGCGAGCCACGCGCGCTGCGCGGCGCCGCTGTTCGAACACACCGAACCCGGTAATCGTGACGCTGTCGCCCTTGTGTACCGCACGCACAATGGTGTCGACAACGTTCTCGACCGCTGCGGTCGCCTGCCGACGGTCCGTGTTCAATTTCTGTGTGAGCACATCAATGAGCTCTGCCTTATTCATCAATCCCTCCGACACTAGTGGTCCTCGATTTGAACCGACTAGTGGACACGGTAAACCCTCACCCAGCAAATTTCCAAGAGCCACGCGCAATTTCACGGCAAGGCCTACGGCGTTTTCGCAATCCGGTTGCCGCCCTTGACCGGTGGAGGTCCTTAAAATCGGCCCGGTTTAGTTAGCCGATCGAGCAGAAATTCGGCTCCGGCCGACGGTTCAAGAGGTGGGCACAGTGCGCGGTTTCCAGTCCGGATAGGTCGCCTCGAAAGACTCGATTTCTTTGAGTTTCCGCAGCGTAAGGGCTATATCGTCAAGACCTTCGAGTAGCCGCCAGGCGGTGTGGTCGTCAATCTTGAACGGCAGCACCGTCGTTCCCGCGGTGATATTTCGATCTTGAAGATTGGCAGTGATTTCCAAGCCGGGGCTCTGCTCGATCAGCTTCCAGAGCAGCTCCACCCCGTCCTGAGAAACTTCGGCCGCCAGCAGCCCCGCCTTGCCGGCATTGCCCCGGAAAATGTCACCGAATCGAGACGAGATGACCACTCGGAACCCGTAGTCCATCAGCGCCCACACCGCGTGCTCGCGCGACGAACCCGTCCCGAAATCGGGTCCTGCGACCAAGACTGACCCCCGGTCAAAGGGGCTGAGGTTAAGCACGAATGACGGATCCGACCGCCAGCTCGCGAACAAGCCGTCCTCGAAACCGGTTCGGGTTACACGCTTCAAATACACCGCCGGAATGATCTGGTCGGTGTCGACGTTGGAGCGCCGCAGCGGCACACCGATACCGGTGTGGGTGTGAAAAGCTTCCATGCTCATCCCTTCAGACGTCGAATACGTCAGCTCAAATCGGCCGGAGCGGACAATGTGCCGCGAACCGCTGTCGCCGCGGCAACGGCCGGCGACACCAAATGCGTGCGGCCGCCTTTACCCTGGCGCCCTTCGAAGTTGCGGTTGGAGGTGGCCGCGCACCGCTCGCCCGGCGCCAACTGGTCGGGATTCATCCCCAGGCACATTGAGCACCCCGCCTGCCGCCATTCGGCACCGGCGGCGGTGAAAACCTCGCCCAGCCCTTCGGCTTCGGCCTGCGCGCGCACCCGCATCGATCCCGGCACGACGAGCATCCGCACCCCCGGCGCGACGGCGCGCCCGCGCAGAATGTCGGCCACGACCCGCAGATCTTCGATACGACCGTTGGTACAAGAGCCCACGAAGACCGCGTCGACGGCGACGTCACGCATCGGCGTACCCGGTCGAAGGTCCATGTATGCCAACGCTTTCTCAGCGGCCTGGCGCTCGCCGTCGTCGGTCATCAGTTCGGGATCGGGCACGGCGGCGGACAGCGGCACCCCCTGGCCGGGATTTGTGCCCCACGTCACGAACGGGCTCAGCGACTCCGCATCGAGATAGACCTCGGTGTCGAATTCGGCGCCCGGGTCGGTGTGCAGCTGCTGCCAATAGTGCATGGCCGCATCCCATTGCGGCCCCTTCGGGGCGTGCGGGCGGTCACGCAGGAACTCGTAGGTGGTGTCGTCGGGAGCCACCATCCCCGCCCGGGCGCCGGCTTCGATGCTCATGTTGCAGACGGTCATCCGGCCTTCCATCGACAGCGATTCGATGGCGCTGCCGCGGTATTCGATGACATGGCCCTGCCCGCCGCCGGTGCCGATCTTGGCGATCAGCGCGAGGATGATGTCCTTGGATGTCACGCCCGGCGGGAGTTTTCCGTCGACATTGACCGCCATCGTCTTGAACGGCCGCAGCGGCAACGTCTGAGTCGCCAGCACGTGCTCGACCTCCGAGGTGCCAATTCCCATGGCCAGCGCGCCGAATGCGCCGTGCGTCGAGGTGTGACTGTCCCCACAGACAATCGTCATTCCCGGCTGGGTGAGGCCCAGCTGCGGCCCGACGACATGGACGATGCCCTGCTCGAGGTTGCCCATCGGATATAGCCGCACACCGAATTCGGCACAATTTCGCCGCAATGTCTCGACCTGTGTGCGTGACACCGGGTCGGCGATCGGCTTGTCGATTTCGATGGTCGGAACGTTGTGATCCTCGGTGGCCAGCGTCAAATCGGGGCGCCGCACCGGCCGGCCGGCCAGGCGCAGGCCGTCGAAAGCCTGCGGGCTGGTGACCTCGTGCACCAGGTGTAGGTCGATGTAGATCAAGTCGGGTGCGGTCGCCTGTCCCGAGGCGCTCCCGGAGACCACAACGTGGTCGTCCCAGACTTTTTCGGCCAGAGTGCGCGGCCTGGTGGCCGTCCCCGTGTCGATCCCCATATCGAACTCGCCTCAATTCGCTTCATCCGCGGCTCGCTGATCATTCGGGCTGTGATCTCAGAATGCGAGACGCTAGTATCTTCTTGTGAGACAGCATAGCGGTATCGGCGTCCTGGACAAAGCCGTGGGTGTCCTGCACACCGTCGCCCAATCCCCCTGCGGACTAGCCGAACTGTGTGAGCGGACCGCACTGCCCCGGGCCACGGCTTATCGGCTCGCGGCGGCCCTGGAAGTCCATCGCCTGCTGGGACGCGACGACGAAGGGCGCTGGCGGCTCGGCCCGGCCGTCACCGAACTCGCCGCTCACGTCAACGATCCGCTGCTGGCCGCCAGCAGCGCGGTGCTGCCCCTGTTGCGCGAGACCACCGGCGAAAGCGTGCAGCTGTACCGGCGTGAGGGCACCGACCGGGTCTGCGTGGCCGCCCTGGAACCCGCTGCGGGCCTTCGCGATACGGTTCCGGTGGGGGCGCGGCTGCCCATGACGGCGGGGTCGGGCGCCAAAGTGCTACTGGCCCATAGCGACGCGGCCACCCAGAAGGCGGTGCTGGCGACCGCGAAATTCACCGAACGAACGCTGGCCGAAGTGCGCCGGCGTGGCTGGGCGCAAAGTGTGGCCGAGCGTGAGCCGGGGGTGGCCAGCGTGTCCGCGCCGGTGCGCGACGGCCGCGGCGCCGTCGTCGCGGCCATTTCGGTGTCGGGCCCCATCGATCGGATCGGCCGGCGCCCGGGCGCGCGTTGGGCCGCCGATCTGCTGTCCGCCGCCGATGCGCTGGCCCGCCGGCTTTAGTTCTCGAGTCCTCCCGCGAGCAGACGCAGCGGGCCTGTCAGACTGACCGGCATGGGAACCAATCAGCGCGCGAGCATCGTCATGTCGGAAGACGAGATCGCCGATTTCGTGGTCAAGTGCCGCACCGGGACGCTGGCCACCATCGGCATCGACGGCCAGCCTCATCTGACCGCCATGTGGTACGCCGTGGTCGACGGCGAGATCTGGCTGGAGACCAAGGCCAAGTCGCAGAAGGCCATCAACCTCAAGCGGGACCCGCGGGTGAGCTTCCTCATCGAGGACGGCCACACCTACGACACGCTGCGCGGGGTGTCCTTCGAAGGGGTCGCGGAGATCGTGGACGACCCGAACGTCTCACACCGGGTGGGAGTCAGTGTGTGGGAGCGCTACACCGGTCCCTACACCGACGACATGAAGCCGTTCGTCGAGCAGATGATGAACAAGCGGGTCTGTGTTCGCATTGTGGCCCGCCGGGCCCGTTCGTGGGACCACCGCAAACTGGGCCTGGCACACATGCCGGTGGGTGGATCGACCGCGCCGGCCGTCCTGGGGACGGACCAGTAATTGCGGTCTTAGTTTGTAGCCCCGATGGGATTCGAACCCACGCTACCGCCGTGAGAGGGCGGCGTCCTAGGCCGCTAGACGACGGGGCCAGAAACGATCCGAGCAGTCAGCATAGCTCACCGCGCGAAGCCCACCTAATCGCTTGAGCGGGCGAAAATTTTGCTGGGGTACCAGGACTCGAACCTAGAATGGCTGAACCAGAATCAGCTGTGTTGCCAATTACACCATACCCCATTGGCTGCCTAAAACTGCTGGTCAGCGTCGATTATGAGCCCGTACAAGCTCTTTGGGGACCCGCCGCTGCCAGTCGTTGTCGGCCTTGGTAAACCGCACCGTGAACCGCAGTGCAGACTACCAAAGTCTCGCGGGGCAGTCCGCACGCGTGGTCTGGGTCTCTCCTAACCGATCGTCGCACGCGCGGCGCGCAGCCGCTGCAGGCTGCGGTCGCGGCCGAGCAGCTCCAGCGACTCGAACAACGGCGGGCTGACCGTCGTCCCGGTGGCGCCCACCCGGATCGGACCAAACGCCTTGCGGGGTTTGAGGCCCAGCTCGTCGATGAGCGCCGCCTTGAGGGCCTCCTCGAGCCGGGACGTCGTCCATTCCGCGACGCACTCCAGCGCGGCCAGCGCGGCGTCGAGCACCGCGGCCGCCTCCGGTCCCAGCTCTTTAGCGGCGGCCTTGGGCTCGATCGCGTACTCGTCGTCGTTGAGGAACTTCAACAGGTCCCAGGCGTCACCGAGCACCACGATCCGGGTCTGCACCAGGTCGGCGGCCGTGGCGAAGCTTGCGTCGTCGAGCTCGAGGCGATGACCGTGGACGCCGAAATATTCGCGCAGCCTTGTGGTGAAGTCCCCGACGGTCAGCATCCGAATGTGCTCGGCATTGAGCGCGTCGGCCTTCTTCTGGTCGAAGCGGGCCGGATTGGAGTTGACGTCGACGACGTCGAACGCGGCCACCATCTCGTCAAGACTGAACACGTCGTGGTCGTCGGCGATGGCCCAGCCCAGCAGCGCCAGGTAATTGAGCAGTCCTTCGGGAATGAAGCCGCGGTCACGGTGGGCGAACAGGTTCGACTGCGGGTCGCGCTTGGACAGCTTTTTGGTGCCCTCCCCCAATACCGTTGGCAGGTGGGCGAACTGCGGGGTGCGCTCGGCGACGCCGATCCGGATCAGCGCCTGATACAGCGCGAGCTGGCGCGGTGTGGAGGGCAGCAGGTCCTCGCCGCGCAGCACGTGCGTGATCTTCATCAGCGCGTCGTCACACGGGTTGACCAAGGTGTACAACGGATCTCCGTTCGCGCGGGTCAGCGCGAAGTCGGGCACGGAGCCGGCCGCGAAGGTGGTGGTTCCGCGCACCAGGTCGTCCCAGCCGAGATCGTCGTCGGGCATCCGCAGCCGCACCACCGGCTGACGGCCCTCGGCGAGGAAGGCGGCGCGCTGCGAGTCGGTCAGCTGCCGGTCGAAATTGTCGTAGCCGAGCTTGGGATTACGGCCCGCGGCGATATGACGCGCCTCGACCTCCTCGGGCGTCGAGAAGGCGTAGTAGGCCTCGCCCGCTTCGACCAGCTTGGCCACTACGTCGCGGTAGATCTCGCTGCGCAACGATTGGCGGTAGGGGCCGTACGGGCCGCCCACTTCGGGGCCCTCGTCCCAGTCCAGGCCGAGCCAGCGCAGCGCGTCCAGCAGCGCCAGATAGCTTTCCTCACTGTCGCGTTGGGCGTCGGTGTCCTCGATGCGAAAGACGAAAGTGCCCCCGGTGTGTCGGGCGTAGGCCCAGTTGAACAGCGCCGTGCGGACCATTCCGACGTGCGGGGTGCCGGTGGGCGACGGGCAGAATCGGACCCGGACTGGGTGCGCATTCGCGGGTGCGGTCACGATTTTCCTTTGCGGAGCACGGGATTGGTGAGGGTGCCGATGCCCTCGACGGTGATGGAGACGGTGTCGCCATCCTCGATGGGGCCGACGCCGGCGGGAGTCCCGGTGAGGATGATGTCACCGGGCAGCAAGGTCATCACCGCCGAAATCCACTCGACGATGGAGCCGATGTCGTGGATCAGCAGCGACGTGCGGCTGTGTTGCTTGACCTCGCCGTTGACCTCGGTGCGCAATTCGAGATCGCCGGGGTCCAGCGGCTTGAGGTCGGTGACGATCCACGGCCCGACCGGGCAAAAGGTGTCGTGGCCTTTGGCTCTCGTCCATTGGCCGTCGGCTTTTTGTTGATCGCGCGCCGACACGTCGTTGCCGATGGTGTAGCCGAGGATGTTCTCCGCTGCCTGGGCGGCCGAGACGTCCTTGCAGGGCCGGCCGATGACCACGGCCAGCTCGCCCTCGAAGTGCACCGGTGATGCGTTGGCCGGCAGGCGAATCGGCACGTTGGGCCCGACGATGGCGGTGTTCGGCTTGAGGAATATCACCGGCTCGGCCGGCGCGGGTCCGGTCATGTCTGTCATCTCGGCGATGTGATCGGTGTAGTTCTTGCCGACGCAGACCACCTTGCTCGCGAGTATCGGGGCCAGCAGCCGGACGTCGGCCAGCGGCCATGACCTGCCGGTGAAGTTCGGCGTGCCGAATGGATGCTCGGCGATCTCGCGGGCGATCATTTCGGAGGGATCGTCGAGTTCGCCTTCGATACTGACGAAGGCGACACCGTCGGGGCTGGCGATTCGACCAAGGCGCATTCGGTTGAGCCTAGTGACGGTCGCGAGCGCGGCGAAGCCCGGCGTGGCGGGCCGTCACAATCCGACCCAGTGACGGTCGCGAGCGCGGCGAAGCCGGGCGTGGCGGGCCGTCAATGACCAGGTACGGCACAAGTCCTGACGCGAAATATCCCGACGGTATGCAAGCATGGGGAATGCAGACCGACTCGACCGCTACGCCCGAAATCGGCGCGGGCGCGCGCTGGTCGATCATGATCGTTTCGCTGCTGGCGACGGCAAGTTCGTTCCTCTTCATCAACGGCGTCGCATTTTTGATCCCGTCGCTGCGAGCGCGCGGAGTCCGGTTGGACGAGGCCGCCCTGCTGGCTTCGATGCCCAGCTGGGGCATGGTGGTGACGCTGGTGCTGTGGGGTTATGTGCTGGACCGGGTGGGCGAACGGGTGGTGATGGCCACGGGTTCGGCGCTGACCGCGGCGGCCGCCTACGCGGCGGCGTCGGCGCATTCGATGGTGCTGATCTCCGTGTATCTGTTTCTCGGCGGCATGGCCGCCGCCAGTTGCAACACAGCGGGCGGGCGACTGGTGTCCGCCTGGTTTCCGCCGCACCAGCGCGGCCTGGCCATGGGCATCCGCCAGACCGCGCAACCCTTGGGAATCGCCTTGGGCGCGATGATAATTCCCGAACTCGCCGAACACGGACCGCAGCACGGCCTGCGCTTCACCGCGCTGGCGTGCACGGTCGGGGCGATCGCGAGCATGATCGGGATCGTCGACCCCCCGCGGAAACCGCGCGCCAGCGCAAGCCATCAAGAACTCGCGAGCCCGTACCGAAGGTCGTTGACGCTGTGGCGGATTCACGCGGTGGCGGGCCTGATGATGATGCCCCAAACGGTGACGGTGACGTTCATGCTGGTGTGGCTGATCAGGAATCTGCACTGGTCGGTGGCGGCCGCCGGCGCGTTGGTCACGCTTTCGCAGCTGCTGGGCGCGCTCGGCCGGGTCGCCGTGGGCCGCCTGTCCGATCGGGTCGGCTCCCGGATGCGGCCCGTGCGCTACATCGCGGCGGTCGCGGTGTTGACGCTTCTTCTGCTGGCGTGGACCGACTACATGAATTCGCGGTGGCAGGCCGGGCTCATGGTCGCCGTCGCGGTGATCTCGGTGCTCGACAACGGGCTGGAGGCCACGGCCATCACCGAATTCGCCGGGCCGTACTGGAGCGGCCGCGCCCTGGGCATCCAGAACACCACCCAGCGCATGATGGCCGCCGCCGGGCCCCCGCTGTTCGGCGCGTTGATCTCGGCCGCGAAATATCCACCGGCATGGATGTTGTGCGCGTTGTTCCCGTTGGCGGCGATGCCCCTGGTGCCGACGCGGTTGTTGCCACCCGGCCTGGAAGGCAGAGCCCGTCGGCAAACCGTCCGCCGCGTTCGGTGGTGGCGGGCCGTTCGTTCCCACACGTTGCCCAACAACCCGGAGCGACGTTTGCCGCAACGATCCGGCGAGAACTATTAATACGTGCCGACGGGGCTACGTACTACCGGTGGTGCCCTCGGAGGCGCGCTCGCGCGCGGCCGCCCGAGGTTAGAGCCCCGCGGCGATCCGTTCGCCCACTTCGCGCGTGGCGAGCCGTTCGCTCCCCCGCGCTGCCAGATATTGCTCGACGGCCCGGTCCACCCGCTGGGCGGCGGCGTCCTCACCGAGATGGGCGAGCAGCAACGCCACCGACATGATCGCGGCCGTGGGATCGGCGATGCCCTGCCCGGCGATATCCGGCGCGCTGCCGTGCACAGGCTCGAACATCGAGGGGTTGGTCCGGGTGCCGTCGATATTTCCGCTGGCGGCCAAGCCAATTCCGCCGCACACCGCCGCCGACAGGTCGGTGATGATGTCGCCGAACAAGTTGTCGGTGACGATCACGTCGAAGCGACCGGGATCGGTCACCATGAAGATGGTGGCGGCGTCGATGTGCTGATACGCCACCTCGACGTCGGGATAGTCCTTGCCGACCTCGGCCACGATGCGCGACCACAACCTGCCGGCGAAGGTCAGCACGTTGGTTTTGTGCACCAGTGTCAAGTGCTTTCGGCGCCGCTGAGCCCGCTCGAATGCGTCGGCCACCACGCGTCGAACACCGAAAGCGGTGTTCTGGCTCACCTCGGTGGCGACCTCGTTGGGCGTTCCGACGCGGATGGCGCCGCCGGTGCCGGTGTAGGGGCCTTCTGTCCCCTCGCGCACCACCACGAAGTCGATCTCGGGATTGCCGGCCAAGGGGCTGTTGACTCCCGGATACAGCCGACCGGGCCGCAAGTTGATGTGATGATCCAGCTCGAAACGCAAGCGCAGCAACAAACCTCGCTCCAGCACGCCGCTGGGCACCGACGGGTCACCGATGGCGCCGAGCAGGATGGCGTCGTGCGCGCGCAGCTCGTCGACCGCCGAGTCCGGCAATAGCTCTCCGGTGGCGTGGTAACGGCGCGCACCGAGGTCGTAGCTGGTCTTCTCCACCCCGGGCAGCACCGCATCGAGGACTTTGATGGCCTCGGACACGACCTCGGGCCCGATACCGTCGCCCTCAATTACCGCGAGCTTCATCGGCGCCACTCCTCACCGTTGCGTTCGATATCGGCGCAGTTCACGAAAGATCAACCACCTCAAGCTTGTTGGCGCCGACGGCCGTGCCGATTTCCGACCGCACGTCGCCGGGCACGTCCCGGTCCAGGCGCAGCAGGATCGTCGCGCCCGGGCCCTCGGCGTCCTCGGAGAGTTGCGCGGCTTGGATGTTCACGCCGGCCGAGCCCAGCAGGGTGCCGATCTTGCCCAGCGCGCCGGGCTGGTCGGCGTAGTTGATCACCAGGTTGATACCGCGGGCGCGCAGGTCGAAGTTGCGGCCGTTGATCTGCACGATCTTCTCCACCAGCTGCGGCCCGGACAGGGTGCCGGCCACGTTGACCGCGGAGCCGTCGTGCGCGACCGCGCGCACGTCGACCACGCTGCGGTGGTTCGGGCTTTCCGACGCCGTGCCGATTTCGGCGGTGATACCGCGCTCGTCGGCCAGCGCGGGTGCGTTGACGAACGTCACCGGCCCCTCGACGACGGCCGAGAACAACCCCCGCAGGGCCGAAAGTTTCAGCACCTCAACGTCTTCGGAGGCGAGCTCGCCGCGCACCTGCACCGACAGCGACACCGGCGGTCCGTCGGACAGCGTGGCGGCCAGCACGCCGAGCTTGCGCACCAGGTCCAGCCACGGCGCCACCTCTTCGTTGACGACCCCGCCGCCGACGTTGACGGCGTCGGGAACGAATTCCCCGGCCAGCGCGAGCTTCACACTCGCCGCGACGTCGGTGCCGGCCCGGTCCTGGGCCTCCTCGGTCGAGGCCCCCAGATGGGGTGTGACCACCACCTGCGCCAGCTCGAACAGCGGGCTGTCGGTGCACGGCTCCTTGGAGAAAACGTCGAGGGCCGCCGCGCGCACGTGGCCGCTGCGCACCGCGTCGGCCAGCGCCGCCTCGTCGACCAGGCCACCGCGCGCGGCGTTGACGATGATGACGCCCGGCTTGGTCTTCGCCAGCGCATCCTTGCCGATCAGCCCCGCGGTTTCGGGCGTCTTGGGCAGGTGCACCGAAATGAAGTCGGCGCGGCCCAGCAGTTCATCCAGCGTCAACAACTCGATGCCCAGCTGCGCGGCGCGGGCCGGCGACACGTAGGGGTCGTAGGCGATCAGGTGGGTGCCGAAGGCGCTGAGTCGCTGGGCAACCAGCTGTCCGATCCTGCCCAGCCCGACAACGCCGACTGTCTTGCCGAAAATCTCGGTCCCCGAGAACGACGACCGCTTCCAGGTGTGCTCGTGCAGCGACGCGTCGGCCGCCGGGATCTGGCGGGCCGCGGACAGCAGCAGCGCCAGCGCGTGCTCGGCGGCGCTGTGAATGTTCGACGTCGGGGCGTTGACCACCAGGACCCCGCGCTCGGTGGCGGCGTTCACGTCGACGTTGTCCAGGCCGACGCCGGCGCGGGCGACGATCTTCAGCTTGGGCGCCGCCGCCAGCACCTCGGCGTCGACGGTGGTGGCCGAGCGCACCAGCAGCGCGTCGGCCTCCGGCACGGCCGCCAGCAGCTTCTCCCGGTCGGGGCCGTCTACCCAGCGCACCTCGACCTGGTCGCCCAGGGCCGCGACGGTTGATTCAGCGAGCTTGTCGGCAATGAGTACAACAGGCAGATTCACCCGGCCAGCCTATCGGCTGTAATTGACGGGTGGACGTCACCATCGTCGGCAGCGGACCCAACGGGTTGACCGCCGCCGTAATCTGTGCCCGGGCCGGCCTGAAAGTGCAGGTCGTCGAAGCTCAACCGACGTTTGGCGGGGGTGCGCGCACCGCGGTCGACCCGGATTCCGCGGGAGTCCTGCACGACATCTGCTCGGCGGTGCACCCGTTGGCGCTGGCCTCGCCGTTCTTCAAGGAGTTCGACCTGCCCGCGCGCGGGGTGCAATTGGTCGTGCCCGAGATTTCCTACGCCAACCCGCTGCCGGGCCGCCCGGCCGTCATCGCCTACCGCGACCTGGATCGCACCTGCGCCGAATTGGAGAAAGGCGCCTCCTTCCGACGCCTGCTCGGTCCGTTGGTCGAGCGCTCCGACGACGTGGTGGCCCTGCTGCTGGGCGACAAACGGTCGGTGCCGAACTCTGTGCCGTCGGCGCTGCGGCTCGGGCTGCGGATGCTCGCCCAGGGCACCCCCGCGTGGGGCTCGCTGGCCGGCGAAGACGCCCGCGCGCTGTTCACCGGCGTTGCCGCCCATATCATTTCGCGGATGCCGTCGTTGACGGCGGCCGGCGCCGGGATGATGCTGGCCACGCTCGCGCATTCGGTGGGCTGGCCGATTCCGGTGGGCGGCAGCCAGGCGATCACCGACGCGCTGATCGCCGACCTGCGCGCGCACGGCGGCGAGCTGACGGCGGGCACGGAAGTCACGTCGCCACCGAGCGGAGTCGTCGCCTTCGACACCGCCCCGACCGCGCTGCTGCGGATCTACGGCGACTCGCTGCCGACGCGTTACGCCAAAGCGTTGCGGCGCTACACGTTTGGGCCCGGGGTGGCCAAGGTCGACTTCGTGTTGAGCGACGAGATCCCGTGGGCGGACCCGCGGCTACGGCGTGCCCCCACCCTGCACCTCGGCGGCACCCGGGCGCAGATGGCCCGCGCCGAGGCCGACATCGCCGCGGGCCGGCACACCCCGTGGCCGATGGTGTTGGCCGCCTCCCCGCACATCGCCGACCCAGGCCGCATCGACTCGCAAGGATGCCGCCCGTTCTGGAGCTACGCGCACGTGCCCTCGGGGTCGACCGTCGACCCGACGGAAGCGGTGACCGCGGTGGTCGAGCGGTTCGCGCCCGGATTCCGCGACGTCGTGGTGGCGGCACGGGCGGTGCCCGCCGCGCGGTTGTGCGACCACAACGCCAACTATGTGGGCGGCGACATCGGGATGGGCGGCAATTCGGCGTGGCGGGCGATCGCGGGTCCGACCCCGCGGCTAAACCCCTGGCGCACACCGCTTCCCAAGGTGTACCTGTGTTCGGCGGCCACGCCACCGGGCGGCGGCGTGCACGGCATGGCCGGCTACTACGCCGCACGCACGCTGTTACGCCGCGAATTCGGGATCGGCATGCCTAAGCTGGCCCCGTGACCAAACTCGCGATCATCTACTACTCGGCCACCGGCCACGGCACCACGATGGCGCAGCGCGTCGCCGCAACGGCCGAGTCGGCCGGGGCCGACGTGCGCCTGCGCCACGTCGCCGAAACCCAGGACCCCGCCTCCTTCGCCCACAACCCGGCCTGGACGGCGAACTACGAGGCCACCAAGGACCTTCCGTCGGCAACCGGTGACGACATCGTCTGGGCCGACGCAGTGATCTTCGGTTCACCGACGCGGTTCGGCTCGGTGGCAGCGCAATTGCGCGCGTTCCTCGACTCGCTGGGCGGGCTGTGGGCCCAAGGCAAGCTGTCCGACAAGGTGTACGCGGGCTTCACGTCGTCGAACACCGTGCACGGCGGGCAGGAATCCACCCTGCTCTCGCTGTACATCACGCTGATGCATTTCGGCGGCATCATCGTGCCCCCGGGCTACACGGATCCGTGCAAGTTCGTCGACGGCAATCCGTACGGGGCCAGCCTGGTCACCACCCACGACAACATCCACGAGTTCGACGAGCCCACCGAGAAGGCCCTCGAACACCTCGCCCGCCGGGTGGTCGAGACGGCAGGCCGCCTGGGTTCCTAGCGCGAGCAGACGCAGAATCGCACGCCGAGGCACCGATTGGTGCGATTCTGCGTCTGCTCGGGGTGGATCGTGCTAGGCCGTCTCGGTGATCGGCCGGTCGACCCAGCTCATCAGGTCACGCAGCTTCTTGCCGGTGACCTCGATGGGGTGCTCGGCGTTCTCCTTGCGCAGCTGCTCGAGTTGCTTGTTGCCGCCCTCGACGTTGGCGACCAGCTTCTTGACGAAGTCGCCGTTCTGGATGTCGCGCAGGATCTCCCGCATGCGGTCCTTGGTGCCGGCGTCGATGACGCGCGGCCCCGACAGGTAGCCGCCGAACTCCGCGGTGTCCGACACCGAGTAGTTCATCCGGGCGATGCCGCCCTCATACATCAGGTCGACGATCAGCTTGAGCTCGTGCAGCACCTCGAAGTACGCCATCTCCGGCGGGTAGCCCGCCTCGACCATCACGTCGAAACCGGTCTTCACCAATTCCTCTGTGCCACCGCACAAGACGGCCTGCTCACCGAAGAGGTCGGTTTCGGTCTCGTCCTTGAAGGTGGTCTTGATGACGCCGGCGCGGGTGCCGCCGATGGCCTTCGCGTAGGACAGGGCGAGAGCCTCACCCTTGCCCGACGGGTCCTGGTCGACCGCGATCAGGCAGGGCACACCCTTGCCGTCGACGAACTGCCGGCGCACCAGGTGCCCGGGGCCCTTGGGCGCGACCATCGCGATGGTGACGTCGGCCGGCGGCTTGATCAGGTCGAAGTGGATGTTGAGGCCGTGACCGAAAAACAAAGCGTCACCGGGCTTCAGGTTGGGCTCGATGTCGTTTTTGAAGATGTCGGCCTGCGCGGTGTCGGGCGCCAGCAGCATGATCACGTCGGCCCACTTGGCGACCTCGGCTGGGGTGTCGACGTCCAGGCCCTGCTCGGCGACCTTGGCGCGCGACTTCGAACCCTCCTTCAGGCCCACCTTCACCTGCACGCCGGAGTCGCGCAGGCTCAGCGAGTGCGCGTGCCCTTGGCTGCCGTATCCGATCACCCCGACCTTGCGGCCCTGGATGATGGTCAGGTCCGCATCGTCGTCGTAGAACATTTCTAGTGCCACTGTTGAATATCTCCTTGTGTGTTACTTGGCCGTGCCGATTCCGCGCGGACCGCGGGACAACGACACCACTCCCGATTGGACGATTTCGCGAATACCGAATGGTTCCAGGATCCGCAGCAACGCCTCGATCTTGCCGCGGTCGCCCGTCGCCTCGATCGTCAGTGCCTCGGTGGAAACGTCAATCACCTTGGCGCGGAACAGGTTCACCGCCTCGATCACCTGACTGCGGGTGCCGGCGTCGGCGCGCACCTTGATCATCGCCAACTCCCGCGACACCGAGTTGTCGTCGTCCAGTTCGACAATCTTGATGACATTGATCAGCTTGTTGAGCTGCTTGGTGATCTGTTCGAGCGGGGTCTCCTCGGCGGAGACCACGATGGTCATCCGGGACATGTCCTTCTGCTCGGTCGCGCCGACCGCCAGTGATTCGATGTTGAAGCCGCGCCGCGAGAACAGCGCGGCAACGCGGGCGAGCACACCGGGTTTGTCCTCGACCAGCACCGAGAGAGTGTGTGTTTGCGGACTCATCAGGCGTGCCCTTCGCTCTCGTCGTCGAACAGCGGGCGGATCCCGCGGGCCGCTTGAATCTCGTCGTTGCTGGTGCCGGCGGCCACCATCGGCCACACCTGCGCGTCCGCGCCGACGATGAAGTCGATCACCACCGGGCGGTCGTTGATCGCCCGGGCCTGGGCGATGACGTCGGCGACGTCTTCCTCACGCTCGCAACGCAACCCGACACAGCCCAACGCCTCAGCCAGCTTCACGAAGTCCGGGATGCGGTGCGAATGCGTGGCCAGATCCGTTTGCGAGTAACGCTCTTGGTAGAACAGCGTCTGCCACTGGCGGACCATGCCCAGGTTGCCGTTGTTGATCAGCGCCACCTTGATCGGGACGCCTTCGATGGCGCAGGTGGCCAATTCCTGGTTGGTCATCTGGAAACAGCCGTCGCCGTCGATCGCCCACACCTCCGCGTCCGGGCGGGCCATCTTGGCGCCCATGGCGGCGGGAATGGCGAACCCCATGGTGCCCAGGCCGCCGGAGTTGAGCCAGGTGCGCGGGTTCTCATAGGAGATGAACTGGGCCGCCCACATCTGGTGCTGCCCGACCCCGGCGACGTACACGGCATCCGGGCCGGCGATCTGGCCCAGCTTCTCGATGACGTATTCCGGGCCCAGGCTGCCGTCGCTCTGCGGCCCGTAGCTCAGCGGATAGGTGGACCGAACCCCGTCCAGGTAGGTCCACCACTCGGTCATGTCGATCTTGCCGGGCACCCCGTCGTGGCGGAGCTGCTCGACCAGTTCGGCGATGACGGCTTTGGCGTCGCCGACGATCGGCACGTCGGCATGGCGGTTCTTGCCGATCTCGGCCGGGTCGATATCGGCGTGGATGACCTTGGCTTCGGGCGCGAACGTGTCCAGCTTCCCGGTCACCCGGTCGTCGAAGCGGGTGCCCAGCGCGATCAGCAGGTCGCTGCGTTGCAGGGCCGCCACCGCGGCGACGGTGCCGTGCATGCCGGGCATGCCCATGTGCTGACGGTGGCTGTCCGGGAACGCGCCGCGTGCCA
Organism: Mycobacterium sp. NTMscope_MAC_269; assembly: GCF_976985695.1. NCBI lineage: Bacteria > Bacillati > Actinomycetota > Actinomycetes > Mycobacteriales > Mycobacteriaceae > Mycobacterium > Mycobacterium sp. NTMscope_MAC_269. Next base: position 577,658 of record NZ_OZ335668.1, on the reverse strand, counting down.
TCAGCGTGGTCACCACCGGGATGCCCGTCAGCTCGGCGAGCTCGCGCAGCTGCTCGGTCGCATCGCCCCGGATGACGCCGCCGCCCACGTACAGCACCGGTTTGCGGGCCGCCGCGATCAGCTTCGCGGCCTCCCGGATCTGGCGGTTGTGCGGCTTGACGGTCGGTTTGTATCCCGGCAGATCGATGCGCGGCGGCCAGCTGAAGGTGCACTGGCCCTGCAGCACGTCCTTGGGGATATCGACGAGCACCGCGCCGGGGCGCCCCGAGGAGGCGATGTGGAAGGCCTCGGCGAGCACCTGCGGGATCTCGTTACCGGAGCGGACCAGGAAGTTGTGCTTGGTGATCGGCATCGTGATGCCCGAGATGTCGGCTTCCTGGAAGGCGTCGGTGCCGATCAGCGTGCGCCCGACCTGGCCGGTGACGGCGACCACGGGAATCGAGTCCATCTGGGCGTCGGCCAGCGCGGTGACCAGGTTGGTGGCCCCGGGGCCCGACGTCGCCATGCAGACACCGACCTTGCCGGTGGCGTGCGCGTAGCCGCTGGCGGCGTGACCGGCGCCCTGCTCGTGGCGGACCAGCACGTGGCGCAGCTTCTTCGAGTCGAACAGTGGGTCATAGACCGGCAGCACCGCGCCGCCGGGGATGCCGAAGATGACTTCGACGTCGAGTTCCTCCAGCGAACGGATCACCGACTGCGCACCGGTAAGTTGCTCGGGCCCAATGCGTTTCGGCTTGCCGTTGGCAGACTTCGCGGCCGGCTTCACCGCGTCGGTGGCGATATCGGCGGCGCCCGGGGTGTCGGGGGCGGGTCGCCTGGTGGGAGCGCTCACTGTCGTTCAGTCCTTATTCACTCTGGGAATCTCGCGGGGGCAACAAAAAACCCCCGACAGCTCATCTGCTGCACGAGGGTTGCGCGTTGGTGCTGGATTGCTTCAAATGCTGAAGGGCAAGTCAGGCACCAACGCGCCTAATTACTACGAGCATCCCGGGCTTTCCGGCGGTATCCATAGCGCTCGACGGTAGTCTTCGCACAGCTCAGCAGTCAAATCCGTCACCGTCACCAGCCGGGTTTGGCGCGACGCCGCCGCGTGAGCGCTCGCGGAATCCTCCGGGCGCCCCGGGTGAAATGATGGTCGGGTGGCTACCGGTTCGTCTTCCCGCACACCGCTCGTGATCAAGGTGTCCCCCATCGCCCACCTGGCCGTCGGATTTCTGGCCTTGGGATTGCTGATCCCGGTGATGCTGTGGCCGCCGTCGGCGCCGCTGCTGATCATTCCGGTAGTGCTGTCGGCGATGATCATCCGGCTACGCACCGTTGCCGACGACGGCGGCGTCACCACCCGGACGCTGCTGGGCACCCAGACGGTGCGCTGGGACGACATCGACGGGCTGCGTTTCCACCGCGGCTCCTGGGCCCGCGCGCGCCTCAAGAGCGGCGGCGAGCTGCGCTTGCCAGCGGTCACCTTTGCGACGCTGCCGGACCTGACCGCGGCCAGCTCGGGACGGGTCCCCAACCCGTATCAGTGAAAGCGGGCCGGGTTCAGCCGATCGGGTTCACACCGTTGAGCGCCACCCACACCCCGATGCCGGCGGCGATGCCGACCAATAGTGCGACGAAGGACCCGATGAAGGGCCGATGGGCCCAGCCCCGGCGCGCATCGAGACCGTAGCGGCCGGGTCCGCACAGGATGACGGCGACGGCCATGGCGATCAGCGTGATCTGGTATTCGTGCCCCTCGGGCAGGAAGTACGAAAAGGTGTGCGTGTGCGGCCGCGCCGAGACGGTGGCCAACAGGCCGTTGATCAGGAAAGCGAGCGCGCCGGCGGCCGCCACTGGCGTGAACAGGCCCAGCACCAGCAGCACCCCGGCCACAATCTCGCCGCCGGCGCTCACGTAGGCGAGGATGTCGGCGTGCTGGTAGCCGACGTCGGACAGTGAGTTCCTGAACCCGGTCACTCCCGAGCCGCCCCACCAGCCGAAGAGCTTCTGCAGCCCGTGGGCGCCGAGCACCACGCCCAGCCCGACCCGCAACACCAGCAAACCCAGATGCTGGGTTCCGCGCCGGCCGACGTCATGCAACCGGTCGTCGTGCTCGTCGTCGTCGATGTCGGCGGAGTCCGGCGCCGCGTGCCGGGCGGCCGAATGCGGCTGCACATACGGCAGCGGCTCCTGCTGTTCGAGCAGGTTGTAACCCGCGGCCCCGGAGCCGGCCATCGCCGCGGCGGCGCCGTAGGGGATGACGGTGGTGGTTCCCGTGGACGGGTTGAAGTCGCCGGGGTAGCCGACTGGCGTCAGATCATCTTCGGGGTCGACCAGGCGCGCCGAGGCCGGGCGCCCCGGGGTCGACTCCGGGGATTCGCCGGGCCGCTGCCAATCTGCGTCATTCGGTTGACTGGTCACGGGTGTCAGGGTAAGGGCAGTTGGCCCCGAATTGGGGATTTGAGCGGCGCTTTCGCCAGGCAATCGGCGGTTTGGCCGCCAAAAACGCCCGGATGGATGAGAAATTGGCCCCCGGGGCCGTCCGGCGGGCCCGACAGGGACGATTGGGACGCCCGTCGGCGCAAGGCGGAAAGGGGAACCCGATCGAGGGTTCGACGACGGGCGAGCGGGACGTGTGTGGCGGCGACGCTGGCGGTGTCCGTAGCCTGACGGTCATGCGACTAGGGCGATCGGGGCGGTCGGTTCGGCGCGGGTTCGCCGCGCTGTGTGCCCTCGTGCTGGTGACGAGCGGATGCGCGCGCTTCAACGACGCGCAATCACAACCGTTCACCACCGCCCCGGAATTGAAGCCGCAGCCCAGCTCGACGCCTCCCCCGCCACCACCGCTGCCGCCCACCCCGTTCCCCAAGGCCTGCCCGGCTCCAGGGGTCATGCAGGGCTGCCTGGAGAGCACCAGCGGCCTGATCATGGGGCCCGACAGCAAAACCGCGCTGGTCGCCGAGCGCACCACCGGCGCGGTCAAGGAGATCTCGGTCAGCGCCGAGCCGAAGGTGAAGATGGTGATCCCCGTCGACCCTTCCGGGGACGGCGGCTTGATGGACATCGTGCTGTCGCCCACCTACACCCAAGACCGCCTGATGTACGCCTACGTCAGCACGCCGACCGACAACCGGGTCATCCGGATTGCCGACGGCGACATCCCGAAGGACATCCTGACCGGAATCCCCAAGGGCGCCACCGGCAACACCGGGGCGTTGATCTTCACCAGCCCCACCACACTGGTGGTGCTGACCGGGGACGCGGGTAACCCGGCGATGGCCGCCGACCCCAATTCGCTGGCCGGCAAGGTGTTGCGCATCGAGCAGCCGACCACCGTCGGTCAGGCGCCACCCACCACGGCGCTGTCCGGTGTGGGTTCGGGTGGCGGCTTGTGCATCGATCCGGTCGACGGCTCGTTGTATGTCGCCGACCGCACCCCGACCGCAGATCGGTTGCAGCGCATCACCAAAACGTCGGACGTCTCCACGGTGTGGACCTGGCCGGACAAACCCGGTGCGGCCGGCTGCGCGGCAATGGACGGGACCGTGTTGGTCAACCTGATCAACACCAAGCTGACGGTGGCAGTCCGGCTCGCCCCGGCCACGGGCGCGGTCACCGGTGAACCCGACGTCGTCCGCAAAGACACCCACGCGCACGCGTGGGCGCTGCGCATGTCACCCGATGGAAACGTCTGGGGCGCAACAGTAAACAAGACGGCGGGCGACGCCGAGAAGCTGGACGACGTGGTGTTCCCGCTCTTCCCGCAGGGCGGCGGCTTCCCGCGCAACAACGACGACAAGACCTAGCGCGGCTAGCCCTGTCCGCAGGCCGCCAGGACCAGTTCGCGTACCCGGGCGGCGTCGGCCTGGCCGCGGGTGGCCTTCATCACCGCCCCGACGATCGCGCCCGCCGCGGCCACCTTGCCGCCCCGAATCTTTTCCGCCACATCGGGATTGGCGGCCAGCGCTTCGTCGACGGCGGCCTGGGTGACCGAGTCGTCACGCACCAGAGCCAGGCCGCGGGCGGTCATGACCGCCTCGGGCTCGCCCTCCCCGGCCAGCACACCCTCGACGACCTGGCGGGCCAGCTTGGTGGACAGCTTGCCCTCATCGACCAAGGCCACCACCGCAGCGACCTGGGCGGGCGTGATGGCCAGCTCATCGAGTGCGACGTTGGCTTCGTTGGCCTTTTGCATCAAGAAGTTTCCCCACCAGGCGCGCGCCTGGTCGCTGGACGCGCCGTGGTCGATGGTGGCAGTGACCAATTCGATCGCGCCGGCGTTGACCAAATCGCGCATCACCTCGTCGGAGATTCCCCACTCTTGCTGAATGCGCTTGCGGCTCAACCACGGTAGCTCGGGGATGGTCTGCCGCAGCTGGTCGACCAGCTCGCGGCTGGGGGCCACGGGTTCCAGGTCGGGTTCAGGGAAGTAGCGGTAGTCTTCGGCGGTTTCCTTGGTGCGGCCGGGGCTGGTGTAGCCCGCCTCGTGAAAGTGCCGGGTTTCCTGGGTGATCTGGCCGCCGGAGGCCAAAATAGCGGCCTGGCGCTGCATTTCGTAACGCACGGCCACCTCGACGCTTTTCAGGGAGTTGACGTTCTTGGTTTCGGTGCGGGTACCGAACTCGGCCTGACCGGTCGGCTTGAGCGACACGTTGGCATCACAGCGCATGGAACCCTGGTCCATGCGGACATCGGATACGCCCAAGGCGCGCAACAGGTCTCGAAGTGCGGTGACATAGGCCCGGGCGATCTGGGGGGCCCGGTCCCCGACCCCGACGATGGGCTTGGTGACTATCTCGATCAGTGGCACCCCGGCGCGGTTGTAGTCGATCAGCGACGTCGTCGCGCCGTGAATGCGGCCGGTGGCGCTGCCGATGTGGGTGAGCTTGCCGGTGTCTTCCTCCATGTGTGCGCGCTCGATCTCCACCCGCCAGGTGGTGCCGTCTTCCAGCGGAGCGTCGAGGTAGCCGTTGATGGCAATGGGCTCGTCGTACTGCGAAATCTGGTAGTTCTTCGGCTGGTCCGGGTAGAAGTAGTTCTTCCGGGCGAAGCGGCACCACGGCACGATCTCGCAATTGAGCGCCAGCCCGATCCGGACGGCCGACTCCACCGCGGTCTGATTGAGGACCGGCAGCGAGCCGGGCAGCCCCAGGCACACCGGGCACACCTGGGTGTTGGGCTCGGCGCCGAATGCGGTGGTGCAGCCGCAGAACATCTTGGTGACGGTGGACAGCTCGACGTGCACCTCGAGGCCGAGTACCGGATCGAAACGCGCGATGACGTCGTCGTACTCCATCAGGTCGGCGCTGGCGGCAACACTCATGCGCTCGATCCTAGTGGTGATCGCGAGCGCGGCGGAGCCGGGCGAAGCGGGTCACCACCACCCGACACCGTGGTGATCGCGAGCGCGGCGGAGCCGGGCGAAGCGGGTCACCACCATCCGACACAGTGGTGATCGCGAGCGCGGCGGAGCCGGGCGAAGCGGGTCACCACCGACGAACTAGTGGTGGGCGCTGTCTCCTCCCCTGCCCGGGAACATCCCGGCCAGCACGGCGGCCATCTCGAGGTAGCTGCGCCGGCTCTCCTTGCTCATGCGGTCCAGCGCGATCTTCCTGCCCTCGTGCACGTGCCGGTCGAACGGCAGCACCACCGTGGCGGCCACGCGCGCGGACAGTCGGTCGAGTTCCGTGACGGCCACACTGTCCACCTTGGCCGGCTCGACATGGTTGACCGCGAGCACGGTCGACGCCATCAATCGTTGATACCCGTTGTGGCACAGCCACTCCAGCGTCGTCTGGGTCTTGCGTATCGCATCGATGGACGTGCTCGTGACCACCACGAGGGCCCGCGACTCCGGCAGAACAGCCTCCATCACAGTGGAATTGAGCGCTTTGACGCAATCGACCAGTACCACCGAATACTGATTTCTCAGCATCGAGAAGGCCCGCAGCACGTCGCGGCGCTCCAGGCGCCAGTCGGTGTGCGCGTAGTCCGGCAATCCGAGCACTTCCAGCCCGAAACCGTTCATGTAGGTCAGCGCACGGATGTCCTCGTAGTGTGTCGCCGGGCCGCCGTGGAGGAGGTCGGCGATGCTGTGCGGATTGCGACGCCCATGGCGTTCCGCCAGATCCCCCGCGTCGATGTCAAGGGCGAGCACCCGGTCGTTGCGCACCGCGGCGAAGGTCGACCCGAGGGACTCCACCACTGCGGTCTTACCGACCCCACCTTTGAGGTTGAGGACGGCGATCGGGAAGGCACCGCCCACGATCGCGCGGATGCGATCCCGCAGTTCGTTTTCATAGGCGGCGTTTTTGCCAGGACCGAGATCGATCCCGGTGACGCGGTGGACCAGCCCGCGCCAGTTGAGCCTGGCGTCGGTCTCGGGCTGGTCGAAACGGTCCAGCGCCGTCTCACCCAGCACCGATCCGGGCCGAGGGGCTGGCGGCCGACGGGCGGGACGGTGGGGCTGGGGCACCGTGGTGTCTGACCCGCCGCCACGCCATTGGGGCGGGTGCGGGCTGTGGTGTGGCGGGCCCGGCGGCCCCGCCGATCCCCCGGGTTGCTGAACGGCTCCGCGAATCGCGCCACGGTTGTCCATACCCCGGTATAGCCGCTATGGACGGGTCCGGAAACCACCAAGATGCGACGAACGGGTTGTTTGCCCGGCGGGCCTAACCGAAGAACGCCGCGGCGTCGTCGTAGCGGCTGTCGGGCACCAGCTTGAGCTGGCGCACCGCATCGGCCAGCGGCACCCGGCCGATGTCCTGGCCGCGCAGCGACACCATCTGGCCGTACTCGCCGGCATGCGCCGCATCCGCGGCGTTCACGCCGAAGCGGGTGGCCAGCACCCGGTCGTAGGCCGTGGGCGTGCCGCCGCGCTGAACGTGGCCGAGCACGGTCACCCGGACGTCCTTGTTGATGCGCTTTTCCACCTCGGCGCCCAGCTGCGCGGCCACACCCGTGAATTTCTCATGGCCGAATTCATCAATCCCGCCTTCCCGCAACGAAATCGAGCCGGGAATGGGTTTGGCGCCCTCGGCGACCACGCAGATGAAGTGCGAATCTCCGCGCTGGAAGCGACGTTTGACCAGGCGGCAGACTTCTTCGACATCGAAGGGCTGCTCGGGGATCAGCGTCATGTGGGCGCCGGAGGCCAGGCCCGCGTTCAGCGCGATCCAGCCCGCATGCCGGCCCATCACCTCCACCAGCATGACGCGCTGGTGGGACTCGGCGGTGCTGTGCAATCGGTCGATAGCCTCGGTCGCGACGGTCAAGGCGGTGTCATGGCCGAAAGTCACGTCGGTGCAATCGATGTCGTTGTCGATGGTCTTCGGCACGCCGACCACGGGGACGTTTTCCTCCGAGAGCCAGTGCGCGGCCGTCAGGGTGCCTTCCCCGCCGATCGGGATGAGGACATCGATCCCGTTGTCGTCGAGGGTCTGCTTGACCTGGTTGAGCCCGGCCCGCAGCTTGTCGGGGTTCACGCGGGCGGTGCCCAGCATCGTCCCGCCCTTGGCCAGCAGGCGGTCGTTGCGGTCGTCGTTCTGTAGTTGGACGCGCCGGTTCTCCAGCAACCCGCGCCACCCGTCCTGGAATCCGACGACCGACGAGCCGTACCGGGAGTCGCACGTACGCACCACCGCCCGGATGACGGCGTTGAGCCCGGGGCAGTCGCCGCCTCCGGTGAGCACTCCGATCCGCATACGTCCTATCTTGCCGGGCGGCGGGCTACTGGCGCGAGCAGACGCAGAATCGCATCAAACGGATGTCAACGATGCGACTCTGTGTCTGCTCGCCGTCAGATCGCGCTCGGCAGCGGTCCGCGGGCCGCTTCGTAGGCCGCCCCTACCCGGTAGATGCGGTCGTCGGCCAGCGCGGGCGCCATGATCTGCAACCCGACCGGCAGGTCGTCGTCGGGCGACAGGCCCGAAGGCACCGACATGCCGCAATGACCGGCCAGGTTCAGCGGCAGGGTGCACAGGTCGAACAGGTACATCGCCAGCGGATCGTCGACCTTCTCACCGAGCGCGAACGCGGTGGTCGGCGTCGCCGGCGACACCACCACATCCACCGACCGGTAGGCCTCGTCCAGGTCACGGGCGATCAGGGTGCGCACCTTCTGAGCCTGGTTGTAGTAGGCGTCGTAGTAGCCGGCCGAGAGCGCGTAGGTGCCGATCATGATGCGCCGCTTGACCTCCGGACCGAAGCCCGCGGCCCGGGTCAGCGCCATCACCTCCTCGGCGCTGTGGCTGCCGTCGTCGCCGATCCGCAGCCCGTAGCGCATCGCGTCGAAACGTGCCAGGTTGCTCGACACCTCCGACGGCAGGATCAAGTAGTAGGCGGCCAACGCGTACTCGAAGTGCGGGCAGTCGACTTCGCTCACCTCGGCGCCCAACGCTGTCAGCTGTTCGACCGCGGCCTCGAAGGAGGTCAGCACGCCGGGCTGATATCCCTCGCCGCGCAGCTGTTTGACGACGCCGACGCGCACGCCCTTGAGGTCACCGGCCGCCCCGGCTTTGGCCGCGCCGACGACGTCGGGCACCGCCGCGTCGATGGACGTCGAGTCCCGGGTGTCATGCCCGGCGATCACCTGGTGCAGCAGCGCGGTGTCCAGCACGGTGCGCGCGCACGGCCCGCCCTGATCCAGCGACGACGCGCACGCCACCAGGCCGTAGCGCGACACGGTGCCGTAGGTCGGTTTGACGCCGACGGTCGCGGTCAGCGCGGCCGGCTGCCGGATGGAGCCGCCGGTGTCGGTCCCGATCGCCAGCGGCGCCTGGAACGCGGCCAGCGCCGCCGCGCTGCCACCGCCGGATCCGCCGGGGACCCGGTCGACGTTCCACGGGTTGCGGGTGGGGCCGTAGGCGGAGTTCTCGGTCGAGGAGCCCATCGCGAACTCGTCCATGTTGGTCTTGCCCAGGATCGGGATGCCTGCGGCACGCAATCGCGAGGTCACGGTGGCGTCGTACGGGGAACGCCAGCCCTCGAGGATCTTGGACCCGCAGGTGGTCGGCATATCGACCGTGGTGAAGACGTCCTTGAGCGCCAGCGGCACCCCGGCCAGCGGCGACGGCAGCCGCTCCCCCGCGGCCACCGCCTCGTCGACGACGGCGGCCGCACCGAGCGCCTCGTCGGCCGCCACGTGCAGGAAGGCGTGGTACCGATCGTCGGTGGCCTCGATCTGGTCCAGGCACGCCTGGGTGACCTCCACCGACGACAGCTCCTTGGCTGCGATGCGGGCGGCCAGCGTCGCGGCGTCGGACCGGATGACCTCGTTCACTCGCTGTCCCCCAGGATCTGCGGGACCGCGAAGCGACCGTCGACGGCCGACGGCGCCTCGGCCAGCGCTTCGGCCTGCGTCAGGCAGGGCGCCGGCTCGTCCGGGCGGGTGACGTTGACATCCTTGAGCGGGTTGTCGGTCGCTTCGACACCGGTGACGTCCACCGCCTGAACCTGGCTGACGTGGGTCAGAATGGCGTCGAGCTGGCCGGCGAAGCTGTCGAGCTCGCTATCGGTCAACGCGAGTCGGGACAGCCGGGCCAGGTGCGCTACCTCGTCGCGGGAGATCTGGGACACGATCCGAAAGCCTAACCCGCCGTGTCCGTCACGCTCGCGTGACGTTCGCCGACCCGCGTCACGCTGGCGCGACGCTCGGCGGGCAGAACATCGCTGTGCAACAGTGTTGGCCGTGCCCTCCTATCTGTTGCGCATCGAGCTGGTCGACCGTCCAGGAAGCCTGGGGTCGCTGGCGGTGGCGCTCGGTTCGGTGGGAGCCGACATCTTGTCGCTCGACGTCGTGGAGCGAAGCTCCGGATACGCGATCGACGACCTGGTCATCGAGCTGCCGCCGGGAGCGATGCCGGACTCGCTGATCACCGCCGCCGAATCACTGTCCGGGGTGCGGGTGGACAGCGTGCGTCCGCACACCGGTCTGCTGGAGGCGCACCGGGAGCTGGAGCTGCTCGACCATGTCGCCGCGGCCGGCAACACGGCGTCCAGGCTGCAGGTGCTGGCCAACGAGGCGCCCAGGGTCCTGCGCGTCAGCTGGTGCACGGTATTGCGCAGTTCGGGTGGAGAGTTGCAGCGCCTTGCCGGCAGCCGCGGCGCCCCGGAGACCAAGGCGGACACGGCCCCGTGGCTGCCGCTGGAACGGGCAGTGCCGCTGGACAGCAACGCCGAGTGGGTGCCGCAGGCGTGGCGCGACATGGACATGACGATGGTCGCCGCTCCGCTGGGAGACCCGCACACCGCGGTGGTGCTCGGCCGCCCGGGCCCCGAATTCCGTCCTTCGGAGGTCGCCCGGCTGGGCTACCTCGCCGGGATCGTCGCCACGATGCTGCGTTAGCGCGACGGCGCTTTGGATCCGGACATCGCCACCGGGTTGTCGTCGTCCCACAGCAGCAGCTGACGCACCGCACCGCGTGGGCCGTAGGGTCGCAGCATGGTGCTGGCCGGACGCGGACGCACCCGCTGCGGCCACCAGAACCAGCGCCCCAGAAGCCTTGCGACAGAGGGCGTCATGAACGACCGCACGATCAGCGTGTCGAACAACAGGCCGAGGCCGATGGTCGTGCCGATCTGGCCGAGTACCTGGAAACCGCTGAATACGAATGCACACATGGTGACCGCGAACACGATGCCGGCCGAGGTGACCACGGAGCCGGAGCCGGCCATCGCCCGGATGATGCCCGTGTTGAGGCCCGCATGAATCTCTTCCTTGAAACGCGAGATCAGCAGCAGGTTGTAGTCGGATCCGACTGCGAGCAGCAAGATCACGGCCAGCGCCAGCACCACCCAGTAGAGCTGGATGCCGAAGATGTACTGCCAGACCAGAACCGACAGCCCGAACGAGGCGCCCAGCGACAGGGCCACCGTACCGACGATGACGAGCGCGGCGATCAGGCTGCGGGTGATGATCATCATGATCAGCAGGATGAGGCTCAGCGCCGCGAACGCCACGATCATCAGGTCGTACTTGGCTCCGTCCTGAATGTCCTTGTACGTCGCGGCGGTGCCGCCGAGATAGATCTGCGCGCCGGCCATCGGCGTGCCCTTCAAGGCCTCGTGCGCGGCCTTGGCCATCGGGTCGATGTGCGAAATGCCTTGTGGCGTCGCGGGATCACCCTCATGTGTGACGATCATGCGGGCGGCCTTGCCGTCTGGTGACAGGAACAGCTTCAGCCCGCGCTTGAAGTCGGGATTGTTGAACACCTCAGGCGGCAGGTAGAAGGTGTCGTCATTCTTGGCCGCGTCAAAGGCTCGCCCCAGCGCCGTCGCGTTGTCGATCGCCGCCGCGGTCTGCGCGTAGATGCCCGAAAGCGTCGCGTAATTGGCCAACGTCAGATCGCGGTTTGTCTGCTGGCTCTCGATCTGCGGCGGTATCAGCGCCGTCAGTTTTGGTTGCAGCGCATCAAGTTTGTCGAGGGACGCCGTGAGGTTTTCGAACTTTTCGGTGAGCTGGTCGACACCGTCGAGCGCATCGAACAGGGATCTGAACGCGAAGCAGACAGGAATGTCGTAACAGTGTTTCTCCCAATAGAAATAGCTGCGCACCGGCCGGAAGAAGTCGTCGAAGTTCGCGATCTTGTCACGCAGGTCCCGGATCGTGACGAGCGTGTCGCGGAAGCTCTCCGTCTCCTCGTGCGTGGTGCCGGCGAGTTGTTGCTGTAGGACGTACTGCTGCTTGAGGATGTTGATGGTCTTGCTCAGCTCGTTGGCCTGCTTGAGGGCATCGTTGGCCCGATCTTGTTGGTAGGTCAGGTTTTGCTGCTGCGCGGCGCTGGAATTGCTGACCACGAAGGCGAGCGAGCTGTGCACCAGCGGGGTTCCCAACGGCCGGGTGATGGCCTGCACCTGGGCGACGCCGGGCACGTGGAACACCGCCTTGGCCACCTTGTCCAGGATGAGCATGCTCTCCGGATTGCGCATGTCGTGGTCCGTCTCGACCATCAGCAGTTCGGGCTCCAGCCGGGCCCGCGAGAAGTGCTTCTCGGCGGCGGTGTAGCCGACGTTGGCCGGCGCGCTCGCGGGCATGTACGGCCGGGTGTCATAACTCGTCTTGTACCCGGGCAGGGCGATCAGACCGACCAGGGCCAGCGCGCATGCCGACGCCAGAACCGCGCCGGGCCAACGAACGATGGCGGTGCCGATACGCCGCCATCCTCGCGTGCGTATCGCCCGCCTGGGGTCGAAGATGCCCACCTTGGCGCCCAGCGTGAGGATGGCCGGCCCCAGGGTGAGCGCGGCGAACAGCGCAACGAGGATGCCCAATGCGGCGGGAACACCGAGGCTTTGGAAGTAGGGCAGCCGGGTGAAGCTCAGGCAGGCCACCGCACCGGCAACGGTGAGCCCCGAACCCAACACGATGTGTGTCGTGCCGTGATACATCGTGTAGAAAGCTTTTTCGCGATCCTCACCCGATCCACGGGCTTCTTGGTAGCGGCCCACGAAAAAAATGGCGTAGTCGGTTCCGGCGGCGATCACCAAAAGCGTCAGTAGATTCGTCGCGTAGGTCGACAACCCGATGACCCCGGCGTTTCCGAGGAACGCGACAAGCCCTCGGGCGGCCGACATTTCGATCAGGACCGTGGCAAGCACCAGCAGCGTCGTGAGCACCGAGCGGTAGACGAAGAACAACATCACCGCGATCACGCCGACGGTGATCCCGGTGACCTTGGCGGTCCCCTTGCTCCCGACGTCGAACTGATCGGAGATCAGCGGCGCCGCGCCCGTCACATAGGTTTTGACGCCGGGCGGCGGCTTCATGTGCTCGACGATGTCGCGGATGGCGCCGACCCCCTCGTTGGCCAACGCCGAGCCCTGATTGCCCGCGAGGTTCACCTGCACGTACGCGGCCTTGCCGTCGCTGCTCTGCGATCCGGCCGCGGTGAGCGTGTCACCCCAGTAATCCTGGACATGCTGGACGTGCTTTTTGTCCCGCTCGATCTTGCGGATCATCTCGTCGTAAAAGCGGTGGGCGTCCGCGCCGAGCGGTTTGTCACCTTCCAGCACGATCATGGCCGAGCTGTCGGTGTCGAACTCTCCGAACTTCTCCCCGATACGCTTGATCGCCTTGAGCGACGGGGCGTCGGGCGAGTTCAGCGCCACATTGTGGGTCTTGCCAACGTCTTCCAGTTGCGGCACCGCGATGTTGGTCAGGGCGGCCAGGGCCAGCCAGAACAGCAGGATCGGCAGCGCCAGCCGACGAATGGTGCGCGGCACAGAAGTCCGCGGCTGTTGATCGTTGCTCATCCAGATTTATCCAGACAGAAGGTGTAGGCGTCGACTTTGTTAACCGTGCGTTGGTCTTTCACTTCACCGTTGACGGTGATGCGGCAGCCCAGTGTGTTTCCGTTGCCCTGTGCGACGACGTTGCCGATGACCGCGGGCTCTGTGGTGGTGATGGTGAACGACCACGGCAAGGTGGCGTCTTTGACCTGTTGCGGTTGGGCGTTGACGTCCAGGTAGTTGATGGTCGCGGTCGCCCCCGGGGCCCCGAACACTTCGAGGACCACCTGCTTGGGGTTGAACGGGACGATCTCGTTGGCCAGCCCGCTATTGGCCGACGTGGTGTCGTGCGAGCCGAAGATTCCGTGCAGCCGATAGATCCCGAACCCCGCGAGCGCGACGACGAGCACGGCGACGATCACCATCCACCCTCGCCTGACCAGGGATGCCATCGAAAAGCCTTTCACCCGTTAGCCTTTCGAATATCGGGCGACAGGGCGCCCGATATTCGGGCGCGGCTGCCAACGCCATAAGCGTGATCGACAGCTATGACAGTACGGTACGGGACCGTACTCTACAAGGGCGCGCGCTCACATATTTCCCCGACCGGGGCGGGCGCGGGCATGCATGCGGCGCCGCTACCCGGCGGGCTTGGTCAGGCCCGGGATGAGGAACCCGTCCACAAACGCCCGCACGGTATGGCGGGTCGGCGGGCGCCCGGGAATGATCGATCGGAAGATGAGATAGCCGGGCAACAAGTCCCACAATTCGTCGCTGATGACGGCTTCGGCGATCTCGCCCCGGGCGACGGCCTGGCGCAGCACGTGCTGGATCAAGGCTTTGCGTTGGTCGAGGAATTGATGTTGCAGGGCGTCGTTGAGCGCCGCGTGGCGCGACACCTCGACCATCACCGCGCGGATGGTGCTGGCGTGCTGCCCGCACTCCTGGGTGATGGTCTCCCCCAGGCTCAGCAGGTCGCCGCGCAACGTGCCGGTGTTCGGCGGGACGGCCACCTGGCGGACGCCTTCGATGAACGCGGCCAACACCAGCTCGGCCTTGGAGGGCCAGCGCCGGTACACCGTGGCCTTACTGGCGCGGGCGGCATTGGCCACCGCGTCCACGGCCAGCTGGTCATAGCCGTGCTCCTGCAACAGCCGCAAGGTCACCGCCAGTATCTCGGCCTCGCGCGGCGACCACGGCGATGCGGGCCCGCACTCCTCGGCCGTCTGGGTCATACGACCCACGATAGAGCCGCCCGATACGTGCGGCATCGATATGCCCCTTATCGGAAGGTCATGAGCGCGCGTTCGATGTCGGCGACAAGGTCATCGGTGTCTTCGATGCCCAGCGAGATGCGCACGAACCCGTCGGCGACGGCATCGCCCCAGCGGGCCCGCCGGTCCACCGACGTGTGCAGGCCACCGAAGCTGGTGGCGACGATCAGCAGCTCGCTGGCGTCGACGAGCGCCTGCACCGCGGCGGCATCGGCCAGTTCGACCGAGAGTAGGCCCCCGAATCGGCGCATCTGCGCCATGGCCACCGGATGCGCGGGATCGTGCGCCAACCCCGGATAGCGCACCGCGCGCACCGCCGGGTGGCGCGCCAGCATCGTCGCCACCGCACGGGCGTTCTGGCATTGGCGCTCGAATCGCAGTCCGGCAGTTTGCAGGCTGCGCAACAGAAGCCATGCGTCGAACCCGCCCAGGACCGCGCCGGCGACCAGACGTTGGCGCTCGGCGGCGGCGAGTAACTCCGGCTGGCTGGTGGCGATGTAGCCGGCCAGCAGGTCGCTGTGACCGGACAGGGCCTTGGTGGCGCTGGCGACCACCGCGTCGGCGCCCAACGACAGCGGCTGCTGACCCAACGGGGTGGCGGCGGTGTTGTCGACGACCAGGCGCGCGCCGCGACCGTGGCAGATGGTGGCCAGCCGGTGCAGGTCGATCACGTCCAGCGCCGGGTTGGTGGGGGTCTCGGCCAGCACGACATCGGCTCCCGCTGCGGCGTCATAGATCTGCGAGCTCGACGCCTCGATCACCGTCACCCCCGCGGGCACCAGATCCTCGGTGGCGTGGCGGCGCACCTGGTAATAGCCGTCGGCCGGCACCACCACCGTGGATCCCGGCGGAGCCCACGCCCGCAGCGCTGCGCTGACGGCCGCCATCCCCGAGCCGTACACCAGGGCTCCCTCGGCCCCCTCCAACTCGGCCAGCGCCGACTCCAGTTGCCGCCAAACCGGATTGGAGCTGCGGCCGTAGCTGTCCAGCGTTTCGTTTGACGACAGATGATACGTGGCGGCGAGCACCGGCTGCGGCGCGACCGGCTGACCCGAAACCGGTTGAGAATTCACGGCTTTGAGGCTGCGGGTGGAATCACCGTAGCGACCGCTCATCGGCTTATTCCGCCGGTGCTTCCGGCGGGCCGGCGGGCCCCTCTGCCAGCAGCTGCCGGAAGCCGTCCTCGTCGAGGACGGGCACCCCCAGCTCGACGGCCTTGTCGTACTTCGACCCCGGCGAATCGCCGGCCACGACGTAGTCGGTCTTCTTCGACACCGACCCGGCGGCCTTGCCGCCGCGCGCCAGGATCGCCTCCTTGGCGTCGTCGCGCGAAAAGCCGGCCAGCGACCCGGTGACGACCACCGTCAGTCCCTCCAGCGTGCGCGGCACGCTGGTGTCGCGCTCGTCGGCCATCCGCACGCCGGCGGCCCGCCACTTGTCGACGATCGCGCGATGCCAGTCGACGGTGAACCATTCGGTGAGCGCGGCGGCGATCGTCGGGCCGACCCCCTCGACGGCCGCAAGCCGCTCGGTCGATGCCGACATGATGGCTTCCAGATCGCCGAACTCGGTCGCCAGGGCGCGCGCCGCCGTCGGCCCGACGTGCCGGATGGACAACGCCACCAAAACCCGCCACAGCGCAACCTGTTTGGCCTTGTCGAGGTTGTCAAGCAGCCGCTTGCCGTTGGCGGACAGGGCCCCTGCCTTCGTCCGGAAAAGCTCGGTGCGCAACAGGTCGGCCTCGGTCAGCGTGAACAAGTCGCCCTCGTCGGCGATCACTTCTGCCTTGAGCAGCGCGACGGCGGCCTCGTAGCCGAGCCCCTCGATGTCGAACGCCCCGCGACCGGCGACGTGGAACACCCGCTCCCGCAGCTGCGCCGGACAAGAGCGGGCGTTGGGACAGCGGATGTCGGCGTCACCCTCCTTGGCCGGGGCCAGCGGGGTGCCGCACTCGGGACACGTTGTGGGCATGACGAATTCGCGTTCGGAGCCGTCGCGCAGGTCGACGACGGGCCCCAGCACCTCCGGGATCACGTCGCCGGCCTTGCGGATCATTACGGTGTCGCCGATCAGCACGCCCTTGCGCTTGACCTCGGCGGCGTTGTGCAGGGTGGCCAGCCCGACCGTCGACCCCGCCACCTTCACCGGCGTCATGAACGCGAACGGGGTGACGCGCCCGGTGCGCCCGACGTTGACGCGGATGTCGAGCAGCTTGGTCTGCGCCTCCTGGGGCGGGTACTTGTAGGCGACGGCCCAGCGCGGCGCGCGCGACGTCGTCCCGAGCCTGCGCTGCAACGCGACGTCGTCGACTTTGACCACCACGCCGTCGATCTCGTGCTCGAGGTCGTAGCGATGCTCGCCCCAATAGCCGATGCGTTCCTGGACCGCGGCGAGGCCGCGCACACGTGCCGTTTGTTGCGCCACCGGCAGCCCCCAGGCCTTCAGCGCGGCGTAAGCCTCGTGCTGGGTCTTCGGGGCGAAACCCTCGGTGCGACCGATGCCGTGGCAGATCATCCGCAACTTGCGCCGAGCCGTGACCGCCGGGTTCTTCTGGCGCAGCGACCCGGCGGCGCTGTTGCGGGGATTGGCGAACGGCGCCTTGCCGTCCTCGACCAGGCTGGCGTTGAGCGCCTCGAAATCGGCGAGCAGGAAGAACACCTCGCCGCGCACCTCCAGCAGGTCCGGCGTCGGGAAGTCCTTGGCGGCGGACAGCCGCTCGGGCACGTCGTCGATGGTGCGCGCGTTGAGCGTCACGTCCTCGCCGACGCGGCCGTCGCCGCGGGTCGCGGCGCGTTCCAACCGGCCGTCGCGGTACACCAGCGACAGCGCCACCCCGTCGATCTTGAGTTCACACAGGTAATACGGCTCCTTGCCGACCTCGTTCTCGACGCGATTGCTCCAGGCGACCAGCTCGTCGCGGTCGAAGACGTCATCGAGGCTCAGCATCCGCTCCAGGTGCTGTGCCTCGGCGAAGTCGGTGGCGAAGCCCGCCCCGCCGACCAGCTGCGTCGGCGAATCGGCGACCCGCAGCTCCGGGTGGCGCTCCTCCAGCGCGAGGAGCTCGTTGAACATCGTGTCGAATTCGGCGTCCGAAATGATCGGCGCGTCCTTGATGTAGTAGCGAAACTGGTGTTCACGGACCGATTCAGCCAGGTCCTGCCACTGCCGCCGAACCTCGGGCGCCACCGAATCAGCTTCTGCTGAGCTCACCTTGGCAGGCTATCCGAGAACACCGACGCAAAACCCGATCGGCCGCCTATTCGATGGCGTCGGGATCCTCGGCGAACATCTGGGCGGCCTTGCGGGCGAGCTCGATCGCGGTGCGGGCCCACTCGGGCGTGGCGCCGGCCAGGCCACAGGCTGGGGTGACGCCGATGCGTTCGCGTAGCGCCGAGCGGGCGAACCCGAGGCGATCGGTCACCGCGACCACCGCCGCGGCCACCTGCTCCGCCGACAGCCGCCGCGACGGGGCGCTCGTCGCGACGACGCCCAGCGCGACGGCGCGGTCCGACTCGACGAATGCGGCGATACCATCGAGATCCGCCGCGCGCAACGTGCCCGCGTCCACCGACACCGCACCGAACACGCTGCGCTGCAACAGCTCCCAGGGAATGCCGGGCGCACAGCAGTGCAGCAGCACCTCACCGCCCACCGTCTGCGCGCACACGTCGAGCAGGCTGCCGGCCACCGCCTCGTCGAGCGGCGCGACCGGGCTGAGCGCGGTCACCCCGGGAAGGCCTCCGCCCAACGCTTTTGGCAGCGACGGCTCGTCGAACTGGACCACCACCGGGGTTTCGAGGCGCCGGGACAGCTGCGCGCGGTGCGCGGCGACGCCTTCGGCCAGCGACGCTGTCAGGTCACGCAGCGCGCCGGGGTCGGTGATCGCCCGGTGCCCGTTGGCCAGCTCGACCTCGGCGGCCAGCGTGATGGGCCCCGGCGCCTGCACCTTGACCACCCGGCCGTCATTGCGCAGGCCGGCGGCCTCCCAGACCTCTTCCAGCGCGTCCATGTCCTCGTCGAGCAGGCTGATGGCACGGCGCGTGACCGCCCCCGGGCGGGTGGCGAGGCGGTAGCCGCGCGGCACCGTGTCGATGGCGACGTCGACCAGCAGCGCCCCGGCCCGCCCCAGCAGGTCGGCGCCCACCCCACGGGCGGGCAGCTCGACGATGTGGGGCAGCGCGCCCGCCAATTCGCCGACGATCACCGAGGCGGCCTCCCGCGCGGCGATGCCCGGCCAGGAACCGACGCCGCTGGGCCCCGCGAAAACACTCACCGGCCAACCGTATTCGACGTCCCCCGGGCCGCCGGTCGGCAGGGGCTGTGTGCCGACGGGCAGCGCGGGTAGGTTCAACTCCAAAGGGGTGCAAAAACGGTGTCGCAGAGGACGAAGTGGGCGAGGCTACCGCTGTGCTGCGGGGCGGCGCTGCTGGCGGTGTCGTGCACCCGGATGGTGGACGGCGCGGCGCTGGCGGGGCCCGACGCCAACCGCAGGGTGGTGCAGGGCGTCAACGTCGACACGATCCTGCTGGACCAGTCGCGGATGCGGGCGATCACCGGCGCCGGTGAACACCTGACCATCATCCCCTCGATGGACGGCACCAGCCCGGTGAACATCGACGCGCTGGCCGAGACCGCGCCGCGGGAGTGCCGGTTCATCTACGACGAGACGGCCACCTTCGGGACCGAGCTGGAGGCGTTTCACAAGACGACCTTTCAGGACCCACCCGACGGTGCGTTGATCTCGGAGGGCGCCGCGGCCTACCGCGATGCCGACACCGCGCGCACCGCCTTCAACGCCTTGGTGGGCACCGTCGGGGACTGCGCGAACGGCTCGGGCGGGCGGCTCTACGTCGGCGACTGGAACACCGACGGCACCTCGCTGCACCTGCGGCCCGGTGGCTGCGGCCGCGACTACCGGCTCCTGTCGGTGGCCATGCTGGAAGTCACCTTCTGCGGCTTCGCGCAGTCGGTGTCCGACATCGTGATGACGAACATCGCCGCGAACATGCCACGTTAGCCCGACGTGGTGGCGATGACGGCGCTGCCGAGCACCTCGTCCCCGTCGGGATCGCGGCGGTACAGCACCAGCGTCTGGCCCGGCGCGACACCGCGCAACGGGACGCGCAACCGCACGACGAGTTCGCCATCGACGAGTTCGGCCACCGCGTCGGCCGTTTCACCGTGAGCGCGCACCTGAACCGCGCACTCCACGGGACCCGACGGCGTCATACCCGAGGTGAATACCGGTGCCCGCCCGACCAATTCGCGCACCTCGAGGTCGGCCGCGGCCCCCACCCGCACGGTCGCGGTCTCGGCGTCGATCGCGGTCACGTAGCGGGGCCGACCGTCGGGGCCGGGCCCGGCGATGCCGAGCCCTTTGCGCTGGCCGATGGTGAAACCGTGCACCCCGTCGTGCTCGGCGAGCACCGCCCCCTCGGCATTGACCACGGCGCCGCGGCGAATCCCGATGCGCGCGCCCAAAAAAGCGCGGGTGTCGCCGGAGGGAACGAAGCAGATGTCGTGACTGTCGGGCTTGTCGGCGACCGCCAGGCCGCGCCGGGCGGCTTCGGCGCGGATCTGGGACTTGGGGGTGTCGCCGATCGGGAACGCCGCGTGGCGCAACTGCTCTGCGCTGAGCACGGCCAGCACGTAGGACTGGTCCTTGTCGTGGTCGACGGCGCGGCGCAGCCGGCCCCCGGAAAGCCGGGCGTAGTGGCCGGTGACCACCGTGTCGAACCCGAGCGCCACGGCTCTCGCCGACAGCGCCGAGAACTTGATTTTCTGATTGCACACCACGCACGGGTTCGGGGTTTCGCCGCGGGCGTAGGACGAGACGAATTCGTCGATGACGTCCGCCTGGAACTTCTCCGCGAAATCCCAGACGTAGAACGGTATTCCGAGCACGTCGGCGACCCGTCGCGCATCCGAGGCGTCTTCCTTCGAGCAGCATCCCCGCGAGCCGGTGCGCAGCGTGCCGGGCGCGGTCGACAGCGCCAGGTGCACGCCCACCACGTCGTGTCCGGCGTCGACCATCCGGGCCGCGGCGACCGACGAGTCGACGCCACCGCTCATGGCAGCAAGCACTTTCATTCAGGACGCTCCCGCGGCGGCCAGCGCCGCCCGACGCGCACGATCCACCGCCCCGGGTAGCACCCGCAGCACCGCATCGACGTCGGCGTCAACACTGGTGTGCCCCAACGAGAGTCGCAACGATCCGCGCGCACTGGTCGGGTCGGCCCCCATGGCGGTCAGCACATGCGAGGGTTGGGCGACACCGGCGGTGCACGCCGAACCGGTCGAGCACTCGATGCCGTTGGCGTCCAGAAGCATCAACAGCGCATCGCCCTCGCAGCCACGGAACGTGAAGTGCGCGTTGCCGGGAAGGCGCAGCGGGTCGCGGGCGCCGTTGAGGCTGACGTCCTCGATGCCGCCGAGCACGCCATCGACGAGCCGGTCCCGCAGCGCCCGCAGCCGGGCGCTGTTGACCTCGAGCCCGTCGACCGAGATCCGGGCCGCCGCGGCCATTCCGACCGCGCCGGCCACATCGGCGGTGCCCGAACGGATGTCACGCTCCTGCCCGCCGCCGTGCGCGAGCGACACGCACGCGACGTCGCGGCGCAGCAGCAGCGCGCCCACGGCGGCCGGGCCGCCGAACTTGTGCGCGGTCACACTCATCGCCGACAGCCCGCTGGCGGCGAAGTCGACGGGCAGCTGCCCCACCGCCTGAATGGCGTCGCTGTGCATCGGCACGCCGAATTCTGCTGCGACGGCGGCGAGTTCGGCCGCCGGCATCACGGTGCCGACCTCGTTGTTGGCCCACATGACCGAGACGAGCGCGACGTCGTCGTGGCGGGTGAGCACCTCGCGCAGCGCCGCCGCCGACACCGAACCGTCGGCCGCGGTCGGCAGCCACGTCACCTCGGCGCCTTCGTGCTCGACGAGCCAATTGACCGAGTCCAGCACGGCGTGGTGTTCGACCTCGCTGGTGACGATGCGCCGGTGCCGGGGCTCGGCGTCGCGGCGGGCCCAGTAGATGCCCTTGACGGCCAGGTTGTCGCTCTCGGTGCCGCCCGCGGTGAAGATCACCTCCGAGGGACGCGCCCCCAGCTTGTCGGCGATCAGTTCACGGGATTCCTCGATGCGGCGCCGCGCCGCCCGGCCGCTGGTGTGCAGCGAGGAGGCGTTGCCCACCGTGCCCAGCACGGCCGTCATCGCCTCGACGGCGGCGGGGTGCATCGGGGTGGTGGCGGCGTGATCCAGGTAGACCATGACGCGACCCACGATACCGGCCCACCGGTGGGCTCAGGCCACCAGCACGCGCCCGTGACCAGCGCACCGGGGCGTCCCGGCACCCACCGCCGACTGGCAACGGCCGGCCAGGGCGCGCCGATCGGTCCCCGGGAGCTGCAGAGACTCGACGTGCACCCGCGCCAGCGTGCGCCGCACGGTGAGCAGCCGGCGGATCGAGCCCAGCAGGGTCTCGTCGCCGACGAAGGCCGGCACCGTCGAGGGGCTGCCGTCGACGTGGTGGTAGGTCAGGCGCAGGGGCTGCACCGGCCGGCCGGCGTCGATCGCGGCCTGGAACATGGCCGGATAGAACGCCCCATTCTCGCGGCCACACCACGTGGTGCCCTCCGGAAACGCCACGACCGTCTGGCCCTCGCGCAGCCGGCGGGCGACGGCGTCGACCACGCCGGGCAGCCGCCGCAAACTGGACCGCTCGATCGGGATCACCTTGCACATGCGCGCCACGATCCCGGTCGCCGGCCCGGTGAACATGTCGGCACGGGCGACGAACGACCCGGGCAACACCGAACCGATGGCGAAGACGTCGAGCCACGACATGTGGGGGCTGACCACCAGCACACCGCGCAGGTTACGGATCGGGTTGCCCGACACCGCAATCCGCACACCGAAACAGCGCAGCACCAGGCGGCAATAGATGCGCTGCACGCGGGTGCGGCCCGGCAGCGGCACGGCCAGCAGCGCCAACCCCGGCGCCAGCAGCAGCGCCAGCAGGAGGCGAAGCGCCACCCGCAGCGCCACCAGCGGCGGGCGGGAGGCGGCCCCGACGCAGCCGGCGTCGCACGATGCGCGCGGCAGCCACGAATGCCCGGCGCCGGCCGGGGCGCTCATCGCTGGGCGCCCGCCATTTCCGAGGCGGCCGACACCGATCGGAGTCGCTTGAGGTAGCGGGTGTCGGCATGCTGTTTGCCCAACAGCACGCAGAAGTCGCCGACACCGAAATCCGGGTCATGCGCGGGTTCCCCGCACACCCGAGCGCCCAGCCGCAGGTAACCGCGCATCAGCGCCGGGACCGACGGCCGCGCGGGCGCTGGGATGTCGTCGAGGGCGGTCCCGTCGACGACGACGGGCCGGAGGGGCCGCACCCGGTACTGCGGTGGCGCCCCGTGTCGGGCCAGGACCACGTCGCGGACGCCGCGCAGCCGGCTGCCCACGGGCCGGTCGCCGGGCTCGCCGCCGATGGGCACCGAGACGCAGCCGGTCACGTGGTCGTAGCCGTAGCGATCCAGATACGCCAGGATGCCCGCCCACATCAGCAGCACCACGCCGCCGTTGCGGTGCCCGTCGCGCACCACCGCGCGGCCCATCTCCACCAGGGACGGCCGCAGTGGGTCGAAGGTGCGGATGTCGAATTCGGTGGCGGTGTACAGGCCACCGGCCGCGATGGCGCCCGCCGGCGCCAGCATGCGATAGCAACCCACCAGCTCGCCGGTGTTGTCGTCGCGGACCAGCAGGTGGTCGCAGAACTCGTCGAAGCGGTCCTCGTCGCGCCGGTCCGCTCCGGGCCCGCCGTCGGTCGGGAGGGCGAAGCCCGGGGTGCTGGTGAAGACGTCGTAGCGGAGTCGCTGCGCCGCCTCGATCATGCCGGGGTCGGTGGACAGCAATAGGGAGTAGCGCGGCGCGGCCGACGGGCCGATCGCCGCGCCGCTGGTCGAATCGGCAGGGATGAGGACGGAAGCGATGCTCATGGCACCCAACGTGGCGTAGCCGATGAGCTGGTCGGCATCGGCGCTGTGACGTGTCGGTGCACGTCAGATGACGAAATGAGACTGATTCGTCCGGCGGCCGCTGGTCCATGTCGTCCCATCGGTCACTCGAGTCACTGGAAGTGGGGATGAGCTTTATGCCCCCGGGCTGGATGCCCCCCGGCTGGCGACGCGTGGGGAACTGTGACACACGGGACGTGCGAAGCGCAGAAGAAAGCCCCCTCAGCGCACACGCGCCGAGGGGGCTTTCGTTGCAGGCTGTCAGCCCTTGCGCGCCTTGATCGCGTCGGTCAGCTGCGGGGCGACCTTGAACAGGTCGCCCACCACGCCGTAGTCGGCGATCTCGAAGATGGGTGCCTCTTCGTCCTTGTTGACCGCGACGATGGTCTTGGAGGTCTGCATCCCCGCGCGGTGCTGGATGGCACCGGAGATGCCCAGCGCGATGTAGAGCTGCGGCGAGACCGTCTTACCCGTCTGGCCCACCTGGAACTGGCCCGGGTAGTAGCCGGAGTCGACGGCGGCGCGCGACGCGCCGACGGCCGCACCCAGCGAGTCGGCCAGGGCCTCGACCACGCTGAAGTTCTCCGCGCTGCCCACACCGCGGCCGCCGGACACCACGATGGTGGCCTCCGACAACTCCGGGCGGTCACCGGCGACCGCGGGCTCGCGGGCGGTGATCTTGGTGGCGTTCTCGGCGGGCGCCGGGACCTCGACGGTGACCTCCTCGCCCGCACCGGCGGACGGCTCGGCGTCGACGGCGCCGGCGCGCAGGGTGATCACCGGGGTGTCGCCGTTGGCCTGGGCCTCGACGGTGAACGCGCCACCGAAGATGGAGTGGATGGCCTTGGGGCCCTCCTTGACCTCGACCACGTCGACCAGCAGGCCGGAACCGATCCGGGCCGCGAGCCGGCCGGCGATTTCCTTGCCATCGGCGTTGGCGGCCAGCAGCACCGCCGCGGGCGCGTTCGATTCGGCCAGCGCGGCGAGCACGTCGACCACCGGGGTGATGAGGTACTTGTCTACGTCGTCGGACTCGGCGACGTAGATCTTGGCGGCGCCGGCCTCCTTGAGCCCGTCGGTCAGCGGGGCGGCCGTGCCCGGCGCCCCGACAACGACGGCGGAGGGCTCGCCCAGCGCGCGGGCGGCGGTGATCAATTCGGAGGTGACCTTCTTCAGCGCACCTTCGGCGTGCTCCACGAGCACCAAAACTTCAGCCATGGGTTATCTCGCTCTTCTCGTCTTCAGGGAACTCGGGGTCAGATGATCTTCTGGGCGACCAGGTACTTGGCGACGTCGTTACCGCCCTCGCCCTCGTCGGTGACCTTCTCACCCGCGGTCTTCGGCGGCTTCGGCGTCGACGACAGCACCGACGACCCGGCATTGGCCAGGCCGACCTCGTCGCTCTCGACGCCGATCTCGGCCAGGGTCAGCACCGTGACCTCTTTCTTCTTGGCGGCCATGATGCCCTTGAACGACGGGAAGCGCGGCTCGTTGATCTTCTCGGTCACACTGACCACCGCGGGCAGGCTCGCCTCCAGGTTGAAGACACCGTCGTCGGTCTCGCGCTCGCCGGTGACCTTGCCGCCCTCGAGGGACAGCTTGCGCAGGTGGGTGAGCTGCGGCAGGCCCAGGTACTCGGCGATGATGGCCGGCACCGCGCCGCCGGTGCCGTCGGTGGCCTCGTTGCCGGCGATGACCAGCTCGGTGCCCTCGATGGTGCCCAGCGCGCGTGCCAGCGCCCAGCCGGTCTGGACCACGTCGGAGCCGTGCAGGCCGTCGTCCTTGAGGTGGACAGCCTTGTCGGCGCCCATCGACAGCGCCTTGCGGATGGCCTCGGTGGCGCGCTCGGGGCCCGCGGTCAGCACCGTCACGGTGCCCTCAGCGCCGCTCTCCGCCTCTTTCTCGCGGATCTGCAAGGCCTCTTCGACGGCGCGCTCGTTGATCTCGTCCAGCACGGCGTCGGCAGCCTCGCGGTCGAGCGTCCAGTCGCCGTCCGTCAGCTTGCGCTCCGACCAGGTGTCAGGGACCTGCTTAATCAGGACCACGATGTTCGTCATGAGTGTGGTTCGTCCTCCTCGAAGGGGTCCGCAGCGCTCGACTGCGGGACCTCGGTACGCGTTTTTCGCAACGCACAGCCGTGTTACTACCCGGTAACTTTGTGCGGTATGCCTTCACACCATAGCTGGTAGTGCTGCAGGTTCTTGCGGCCCGCCTCCCGCTGCGCGAGCGGGGTTACCCACTTTCGTGGTTCGCGAATCCGATACTTCGCGTTAGCCTGCCTATGCAATGAGCGCACCGGTCCCTGACGTTCCCCCGCACTCCCCCGGCGTTACCGCGTCGGCGGGCGATGCGGTGTTGATGCTGACGGGCGAGCGCACCATCCCGGGTTTGGCCATCGAGAACTACTGGTTTCGCCGCCACGAGGTGGTCTACCAGCGCCTTGCCGAGCACTGCGTGGGCCGCGAGGTGCTCGAGGCCGGCTGCGGAGAGGGATACGGCGCCGATCTGATCGCCGGCGTCGCCCGCCGCGTCATCGCCGTGGACTACGACGAGTCCGCGGTCGCTCACGTCCGCGCCCGCTACCCGCGGGTGGACGTCATGCAGGCCAACCTCGCGCAGCTGCCCCTGCCCGATTCGTCGGTGGACATTGTGGTCAACTTCCAAGTGATCGAGCATCTGTGGGACCAAACACAATTCGTCGCCGAGTGCGCCCGGGTGCTGCGCCCGTCGGGGCTGCTGATGATGTCCACGCCCAACCGGATCACGTTCTCCCCGGGGCGCGACACCCCGATCAACCCGTTCCACACCCGCGAGCTCAACGCCGTCGAGCTGGGTGAACTGCTCGTCGCCGGGGGGTTTTCCGACGTGTCGATCAGCGGCCTGTTCCACGGTCCGCGGCTTCAGGAGATGGACGCCCGCCACGGCGGCTCGATCATCGACGCGCAGATCGCGCGCGCGGTGGTCGATGCACCGTGGCCGCCCGAGCTGGCGGCCGACGTCGCGGCGGTCACCACGGATGACTTCGAACTCGTCGAGAGCGGATCCGGCGCTGCCATCGGCCGCCACATCGACGACAGCCTCGATCTGATCGCGATCGCGGTAGCGCCGTGAACTCAACGCAAGACCGGGTCCCCGGCCTGTTCACCCTGGTTTTGCACACCCATCTCCCGTGGCTCGCCCACCACGGCCGCTGGCCGGTCGGCGAGGAATGGCTCTATCAATCCTGGGCGGCCGCCTACCTGCCGCTGATGCGGGTGCTGAACACGTTGGCCGGCGAGGACCGGCGGGGACTGATCACGCTCGGCATCACACCGGTGGTGAACGCGCAACTCGACGACCCGTATTGCCTTGGCGGCATGCATCATTGGCTGGCGAACTGGCGGCTGCGGGCGACGGAAGCCTCTGCGGCGGCGAGTGTGCGCTCGATCGCCCGATCGAAGTCGGCCGGCTATCAGTCCTGCACCCCGGAGGCGTTGCGCGCCTTAGGCGTTCGCGAATCGGCTGAGGCGGAGCGCGCCCTCGAGGACTTCGCCACCCTGTGGCGGCACGGCGGCAGCCCGCTGCTGCGCGGCCTGCTCGACGCCGGCACGGTGGAGCTGCTCGGCGGGCCGCTGGCCCATCCGTTCCAACCGCTGCTCGCACCGCGGCTGCGTGAGTTCGCCCTGCGCGAGGGTCTCGCGGACGCCCAGCAGCGGCTGGCACACACCCCCAGCGGCATCTGGGCGCCCGAATGCGCGTACGCGCCCGGGCTGGAACACGACTATGCCGCCGCCGGAGTCACGCACTTCATGGTCGACGGCCCGTCGCTGCACGGCGACACCGCGCTGGGCCGGCCCGTCGGCGACACCGACGTGGTGGCGTTCGGGCGCGACCTGCAGGTCAGCTACCGGGTGTGGTCACCGAAGTCCGGCTACCCCGGGCACGCCGCCTACCGCGATTTCCACACCTATGACCACCTCACCGGGCTCAAGCCGGCCAGGGTCACGGGCCGCAACGTGCCCTCGGAAGGCAAGGCGCCCTACGACCCCGAACGCGCCGACCATGCCGTCGACGTTCACGTCGCCGACTTCGTCGAGACGGTGCGCAACCGCCTGACGAGCGAGTCCGCGCGCCTCGGTCGGCCCGCGCATGTGGTCGCCGCCTTCGACACCGAACTGTTCGGCCACTGGTGGTACGAGGGCCCGACGTGGTTGGAGCGGGTGCTGCGCGCCCTGCCCGAGGCCGGCGTGCGGGTCGGCACCCTCAACGACGCGATCGCCGACGGGTTCGTCGGCCACCCGGTGGCCCTGCCGCCCAGCTCGTGGGGTTCGGGCAAGGATTGGCAGGTGTGGGCCGGCGACCAGGTCGCCGACCTGGTGCAGCTCAACAACGAGGTCGTCGACACCGCGCTGAGCACCGTCGACAAGGCGCTGTCGCAAACCGCGACGCTGGACGGGCCGATCCCCCGCGACCACGTCGCCGACCAGATCCTGCGCGAAACGCTGCTCACCGTCTCCAGCGACTGGCCGTTCATGGTGAGCAAGGACTCGGCCGCCGACTACGCCCGCTACCGTGCCCACCTGCACGCGCACGCCACCCGTGAGATCGCGGGGGCGCTGGCGTCCGGGCGGCGCGACACCGCGCAGCGCCTGGCGGAGGGGTGGAACCGCGCCGACGGACTCTTCGGCGCCCTGGACGCCCGCAGGTTGCCCCGATGAGGTGGACCACGAAGTGAAAATCCTGATGGTGTCGTGGGAATACCCGCCGGTGGTCGTCGGCGGACTCGGCCGGCACGTGCATCACCTGTCCACCGCGCTGGCGGCCGCCGGCCACGACGTCGTGGTGCTGTCGCGCCGCCCTACCGGAACCGATCCACGCAGCCATCCGTCGTCCGACCAGATCAGCGAGGGCGTCCGGGTGATCGCGGCCGCGCAGGATCCGCACGAGTTCGCCTTCGGCACCGACATGATGGCCTGGACGCTCGCGATGGGGCATTCCATGGTCCGCGCCGGGCTGACGCTGAAGAAGCCGGGCACCAACCACGCGTGGCGGCCCGACGTCGTGCACGCCCACGACTGGCTGGTGGCCCATCCGGCGATCGCGCTGGCCCAATTCTACGACGTGCCAATGGTTTCCACGATCCACGCGACCGAGGCCGGCCGGCATTCCGGCTGGGTCAGCGGTGCGCTGAGCCGTCAGGTGCACGCGGTCGAGTCCTGGCTGGTGCGCGAATCCGACTCGCTGATCACCTGTTCGGGATCGATGGCCGACGAGATCACCGAACTGTTCGGCCCCGGGCTGGCCGAGATCACCGTGATCTGCAACGGCATTGAGACGGCGCGGTGGCCGTTCGCGGCGCGCCGGCCGCGGACCGGGCCGGCCGAACTGCTCTACCTGGGGCGGCTCGAATACGAGAAGGGGGTGCACGACGTCATCGCCGCGCTTCCGCGGATCAGGCGCACCCACCCCGGAACCACGCTGACCATCGCCGGCGAGGGCACCCAGCAGGGCTGGCTCGTCGAACAAGCGCGTAAACACCGGGTGCTCAAAGCGATTCGGTTCGTCGGGCACCTCGAACACGCGGAGCTGCTGGCCGTCCTGCATCGCGCCGACGCCGCGGTGCTGCCCAGCCACTACGAGCCGTTCGGCATCGTGGCGCTCGAGGCGGCCGCGGCCGGCACTCCCCTGGTGACGTCGAACATCGGCGGGCTGGGCGAGGCGGTGATCGACGGTCGGACCGGCGTATCGTGCCCGCCCCGCGACGTGACCCGGCTGGCCGCGGCGATTCGCACCGTGCTCGACGATCCGGACGCCGCACAACACCGCGCCCAGGCCGCCCGCGAACGCCTCACGTCCGACTTCGATTGGCACACGGTGGCCGACAAGACCGCGCAGGTGTATCTGTCGGCCAAGCGCGGCGAGCGCCAGCCGCGCGCACGGCTCCCCATCGTCGAACACGCCTTGCCGGACCGGTAGCAAGCTTTCTAACGTTTCAGGCATGGGCCTGGACTATTCGAGCGTGGTGCACGCGCCGATCACCGACGTCTTCGACTGGCATGCCAGGCCGGGTGCCTTCCACCGCCTCTCGCCGCCGTGGCAGCCGATGCGCCTCGTCGCCGAGGCGTCCTCGCTCGAGGACGGGCGGGCGACGCTGGCGCTGCCCGGCGGTCTGCGCTGGGTCGCCGTGCACCAGCCGGACGGCTACGACCCGCCACGCCGGTTCGTGGACGCGATCGGTGGTGACGGCCTGGCCACGCTCCCGGCACGAACGGCGGTGCGCTGGCGCCACACCCACGAGTTCGAAGACCTCGGCGATGACCGCACCCGGGTGATCGACCGGGTCGACACCGGAGTGCCCGGATCGCTGTTGCGGCCTATGTTCGACTACCGGCACCGCCAGCTGGCCGATGACTTGGCCGCCCACCGACTCGCCGCTGAGAACGGCCTGAAGCCCTCCACGATCGCCGTCACCGGATCGTCGGGACTGGTCGGTTCGGCACTGACGGCGTTTCTGCGCACCGGCGGGCACCGGGTCATCCAGCTGGTCCGGCGCAGCCCACGCGACACCGGGGAACGCCGCTGGGATCCCGACGATCCCGACCCGCGGCTGTTGGCGGGCGTGGACGCGGTCATCCATTTGGCGGGAGCCTCGATCGCCGGGCGGTTCACCGAAAAACACCGGAAAGCCATCCGGGACAGCAGGATCGGCCCCACCCGCCGGCTCGCGGAACTGCTGGCCCGCACCGACCCCCGGCCCGCCGTCCTGATCTCGGCTTCGGCGATCGGCTATTACGGATACGACCGCGGCGATGACACGCTCGCCGAGGACGGCGATCGCGGTGACGGATTTTTGGCCGACGTGGTGGCCGACTGGGAGGAGGCGACCACACCCGCGCAGCGGGCGGGGCTGCGGGTGGTGCGGGTGCGCACCGGCATCGTCCAATCGCCGCGCGGCGGCACCCTGAAGTTGATGCGCCCGCTGTTCAGCGCCGGACTCGGGGGCCGGCTGGGCGACGGCAGGCAATGGCTGTCCTGGATCGGGATCGACGACCTGGTCGATGTGTATCACCGCGCGCTGTGGGACACCACGCTCTCGGGGCCCATCAATACCGTTGCGCCGCAACCGGTCCGCAACAACGAGTACACGTCCACCTTGGCGACGGTGCTGCACCGGCCGGCGGTGTTGCCGGTGCCGCCGTTGGGGCCACGCCTCCTGCTCGGCGGGCAGGGCGCGCGCGAACTGGCCTGCGCGAGTCAGCGAGTGGCTCCTCGCAAGCTCGTCGGGGCCGGGCACCGGTTCCGCCAACCCGATCTGGACCAGGCGTTGCGTCACCTGTTGGGACGCACCGGTTGACCGGGACTAGGGCACCCGCCGGACGGTGAGCGGGCCTTCATAGAGGTCACGGCTGATGGCCTCGACGCACGACCGCGCGCGAAGGACCGGGCTCTGGGTTCCCCAGGTATGCAAGAAGCCGTCGACAAGGTCGGCCAGCGCGGCCGCCGAACTCCACCGCGGCGTCCACCCCAGAACGCCACGCGCGCGCTCGGTGGCCAACAACGGCAGCGAGAACGCCATGTCCAGCCAGCCGCGGTCGAGGGGCTGCAACCTCGCCCGCCACGACGCCTCCACCAGCAGTCCCAGCACCGACGAGGGCACGTGAATCGGGCGCGCCCGTAACGCCTTTGCGATGTCGTCGCGGCCGACCGGCGGCTCGGCGGCCAGGTTGAACGGGCCCAACGCGCAACCCTCGATCGCCTTGACGCACGCGTCGGCGACGTCGTCCGCGTGCACCACCGACACGCGCAGCGAGCGGTCCAGCGGGAGCAGCGGCAACCAGCGCACCCATTGCGGGTCCACGTAGGCGGGCAGCGTGTAGCGCCGCAGGCCCAGCGCGGCATCGCGCTGCAGGATGAAACCGGGCCTCATCCGGGTGATCCCGACGCCGTCGGGGTTGTGCCGCTCATAGCCGTCGAGCATGTGTTCCACCGCGGACTTCGCCCTGCTGTAGGCGGAGGAGGGTATGCCCGCGGTCGAGAAAGTCTCGTCGACCTTCTCCCCATATCGCCCGGCGGCGTAGGTCCCCACCGATGACATGTGCAGCAGGTGAGGCACTTTGGCGTTGTGCGCCGCACTCAAGACCGCTGCGCTGCCGTTGATCGCGACGGCGTCCAGGTACCGCCTGTTGCGGGTGGGCTGGAATCCCCACGCCAGGTGGACCACGCACGCGGCTCCGCGAAAGACGTCGAGCAACTGGATCTCAACGCCGGGGTCGGCCAGGTCCACCTCGTGCCAGCGGACGGACCGATAGACGTCGTCCGGAGGCGGTCGCCGCCGGGTGATTCCGACGATGTCATAGTCGGGGCCGTCTTCGGCGAGCCGGCGCAGCAAGGCGGTGCCGACGTTGCCGCTGGCACCGGTGATCACGATGCGCTTGGACACCGGCTACCTCCTTTCCTGCGCTCGGCTACTCCTCGGCGTCCCTGCCGTCACGGCTCTCCCGGTATGCGCGGGCGCGCAGATCGGCGAGCCACCGCGGGTGCAGGCTCACGCCGGGCGCGGTGTTGACGACGGGATCAAAGGACACGTCCCGGTGTTGTTCGTCGTCGAGGACGGCGGTCAACGTCAAGTGGCCTAGTGGGGTGAAATGCCCTCTGCCGCAGGCTTGGTCGAGTGTGATTTCGATATTGCCGCGTTCGAGACGGTTGCGGACGTTGTCCAGCGACAAGCCGAGGCCGTCGATGTCGCCCGGGGTTCGGGCCCGAAGCCACCAGTTGTTGTTCTGATAGTGCAGCGGCATCAGGGTGGCCAGGGTCTGGCCGTTCCACGACGCGGTCGGCCGCAGCGCCACCGCCCGGGACAGCACCCCCGAACCCGCGGACACGAGCAAGATGTCCCACGGCTTTCCCGCCGGCTCCGGCGGCGTCAACCGGAAGGCCAGGCCGGCGAAGTCGGGCAGCGGGCCGGGTGTGCCGCTGGCCTTGGATATCCGGGCAACGATCTCCGACGACGGGATCGGCAAGCCCTGACCCGCCGGGGCGATGCGTTCGATGTGGCCTCGTGCCAGCACTCCGGTCGGATGAAAGAGCCGTTTGCGCCGGATCGCCGAGCCCCACTGGAAGGGCACCGCCACAAGATCTAAAACGTTCACCGGCGGCGGATTCCCGTTCTGTGGCGGCGGAAACGCGCCGCGCGGGGTGTGTTGCGTGTCGGCGGGGCGGCTACGGCTCCGCAATGGCGCGAGGAATGCTGTGCCAGTTGATCATGCGGAGCGCGGGGAGCTGTTGTTGCCCGGTGGAGGAGTGGCTGTCGATGTAGATCTGCGCCATCACCGCCTGCCACGACTCGAACTGCGGCGCGGACCTCCACATACCCTCGTAGAGGCCGACGATCACGGCGCTGTTGTCGTCGGTCAGCGCGTAGACCGGGCCGCCGAAGTCACGGCCGTCCACGAGCATGTCCGCCATGGCGAAACGGCCGTTGGTGACCGCGCCGACGGAGCCGCAGCGTTGGCCGGTCGAGCGGCGCAGCTGACACACGGGCAGGCCTGGCTGCGCGCGCAGGCCGGGCGTCGAGCGCAACTGGCGGCCCGTGGGCAACAGATCCGAGGCCGTGACATTGCTTGCAAGGGCGATGACTTCGTACTCCACCGGAAGCATCGTGGTGTCCGCGGCCGAATCCGTGTCGACCTGCCGTCGGCCGAGGACCACGTCGCCGATCGGCTTGCGGTCGCGGTCGGTCACCATCGACTGGCCGCCGTCGCATTGCCCGCTGGTCAGGGCGATCCGCAGCCGCGGCTCGACCATTCCGACCATGCACACCGTGTTGCCCTGACGAATCTCCATCCCCGGAAACACCGTGACTCCGGGGTCGGCGCCGGCCCATCCCGGCGCGCCGATCAGCACCATCGTGGCAGCAGGAGCAACCGCAAACCGGCTCCAGCGGCGGCCGAGCTTTTCCATTGGGCCGCACCACCCCTCGCGTCCGTCAAGGGATTCGACACGCTTGTTTCGTGGCCCGCGTATACCCGGCGCCTGCGCGACCAAACACACTTTCATCAGCCGATTCACCAGCGGCCCGGTCCCGGTGCTCACCGGCCAGAAGACAAAACTCTGCCGCTGAGGCGATGACGGCGGCACTAGGCTGCTGTCAGGTCGAGTTCACAGCTGCGTCGTTAGCGGGAGCGGTGTGTAAAACACTGGTCACTCCCGTCTCACCACCATCGATAGGCGCTTGGAATGGCTGCTCTTCATTCCGCGAATTCCGCCGACCGACAAGATCCCGCACCCTGCCGTCCCATGGCCCGGTTCGCCAGGGCCCAGGTGTTCGTCTATGCGCGCTGCGTGGACACCGTGGTACGCGCGTCGACGGCGAGATCGATGCCGCGAATGCGAAAGACCTCACCGCGGCCTTGCGCAGCGTCGCGTCGTGATCCGCCGGCGTTAAAGCACTGCACACGTTGGCGTTTCGGCGTCTCAACCCGATCCTCCCGAACGTCGCACGCCGAGGCCGGCGGCGCCGCGCCGGCCGGCGCGCGCCCGCCTAACTTCAAAAAATTAATGTTTAAGTTATTGAACGAGGTGGTATGTCCTACCGGGCGGCGCGGGGCGGGCCTACCGGCTCGCGCTGTGGTTTGCGCGCCTCGTCGGCGGGTATGACCGCGTGTGCCGGGGCGCGCAGGCCCGGGCATTCCAAGGCGTCCGGGAGGGAGCGCTTGGGCAACATGGGAGCTTTGTCGTATTCGCCTGCTGCGGCCTCACCGCCGGTGGGGACGGCCTGGCCAGGCAGTGGCGACTTCGGCGAGTGGCGGTCGAACGTCCGGCGGATGGTTTTGGTCGAGGTCTCCGACTTCGTCGCCCAGCGACGCGCCGCCGAACTCGACAGGACCGGTATCGAAGCGGTAGGCGAGGTCCTGGCCGACTTCGTCTCGGGCGGTAAGTGCCTGCGCTCGACGTTCATGTACCTGGGGTGGCTGTGCGGTGCGCCGCCCGACGCGGCGGCGCTGCGGGCCGCGGCGAGTTTCGAGCTGGTGCACGCCTTCGCGCTGCTGCAAGACGATGTCATGGACTGCTCGGACGTGCGGCGCGGGCGTCCGTCGGCGCATCGGCAATTCGAGCAGTGGCACGCAGAGCGCGGATTACCCGGCCCCTCGGGGCGATTCGGCGAGTCGGCCGCCATCCTGCTCGGAGACCTGTGCCTGATCTGGGCCGAACAGATGCTGCGCGACAGCGGGGTCGACCCCCGGCGGCTGCAATGGGCGTGGCCACGCTATGACGCGATGCGCACCGAGCTCGCCGTGGGACAGTTCGCCGATTTGACCAACGACGCGCGGCAGGCGCCCGGGCTGGAATTCGTGCTCGAGGTGGCACGGCGTAAATCGGGCAACTACACGGTGCGCCGGCCCCTCGAGATCGGCGCGGCGATGGCCGGCGGCGATGCGTGCATGCTGTCCGGCCTGGGCCGCTACGGCCGCGCCGTCGGCGAGGCGTTTCAGCTCCGCGATGACGTGCTCGGCGTCTTCGGGTCCCCGGCGGTGACCGGTAAGCCTGGCGCGGGAGATCTGCGCGAGCGCAAGGCAACCAGCGTCGTGGTGGCCGCCCACCAGCTGGCAGATCCGTCGGCGCGGCGTGAACTCACCGACCTGGCGAATCGCGAAACGCTCGAGGACGACGCGATCGACAGGTGGAAAGCCCTGATCATCGAGACCGGGGCCGTGGGGCTGATCGAACAGATGATCAGCGACCGCGTCGCCTCTGCGCGCGCCCACCTCGGCGACTTGTCGATCGAGGAACCCGTCCGCGTCGCGCTGGCCGAAATGGCCGCGGTCTGTACGGATCGCGCCGTATGAGTACTGCCGACTCGGGAGCCCGCTGACCATGCGCGCCATCGAAGGACGCACCGACCACGTCGTGGTGATAGGCGCCGGCCTGGCCGGACTGTCCGCGGCGCTGCACCTGGCCGGTCGGGGGCGCGCGGTCACGGTGGTGGAACGTGAGCCATGGCCGGGCGGGCGGGCCGGCCGCCTCGACGTCGACGGGTACCGGATCGACACCGGGCCAACGGTGCTCACGATGCCGGACATCATCGACGAGACATTCGCGGCCGTCGGCGAGACCCGGTCCGACCGGCTCGAGCTGTTGACGGTCGATCCCGCCTACCGCGCCGTCTTCGCCGACGGCAGCGCGCTGGACGTGCACAGCGACGCGGACCGGATGGCCGAGGCGATCGCCGAATTCGCCGGCTCCGGGCAGGCGGCGGGCTACCGGCGGCTGCGAAAGTGGCTGACGAGGTTGTACCGCACCGAATTCGACGGTTTCATCAGCGCCAATTTCGATTCCCCGCTCTCGCTTCTCACGCCGCAGCTGGCACAGCTGACGGCGATCGGCGGCTTCCGCAAGTGGGACCGCATGGTCAAGCGGTACATCAGCGATTCGCGGCTGCAGCGGATCTTCACCTTCCAGTCGCTGTATGCCGGGGTGGCGCCGCGCGACGCCCTGGCGGTCTACGCGGTCATCGCCTACATGGACACCATCTCGGGCGTGGTGTTTCCGCGCGGCGGCGTGCGCGCGCTGCCGGATGCGCTGGCCGCGGCGGCCGCCGATGCCGGTGTCCGATTCTGTTACGGCGCAACCGTTACCGCGCTCGAACAAGCCGCCGGGCGGGTCAGGGCCGTCGTCACCGAACGGACCGGGCGCATCCCCTGCGACGCGGTGGTGCTGACCACCGAACTGCCCCAGACCTACGCGCTGCTGGGCCGCACACCGCGCCGCGCCGTGCGGCTACGAGCCTCGCCATCGGCGGTGGTGGCTCATCTGGGCTGCCCCGCGATCGCCCCCGAAACGGCCCACCACACGATCCTGTTCGGCGAGGCATGGGATCGGACCTTCACCGACATCATCCGCGACGGCCGGCTCATGGCCGATCCGTCGTTGCTGGTGACCCGTCCGACCGCCGGCGACCCGGCCCTGGCTCCCGAGGGACGCGACCTGCTCTACGTCCTGGCCCCGGCACCGAACCTGGAGCGGGGCACCATCGATTGGTCGCGGGCCGGCGCCGCCTACGCCGCCGACCTCATCGCGCACGTCGCGGACCGGTTGCTGCCCGGATTACGGCAAGACGCAACGGTTCTCGACGTCGTCACACCCGCCGACTGGGCCCAGCAGGGCATGGCGGCCGGCAGCCCGTTTGCGCTGGCCCACACTTTCGGCCAGACCGGCCCGTTCCGCCCGGCCAACATGGTCCGCGGCATCGACAACGCGGTGCTCGCCGGGTCCTCCACGGTGCCCGGCGTCGGCGTGCCGACCACCCTGATCTCCGGGCGACTCGCCGCCGACCGCATCACCGGGGCCGCGACACGGTCGACCGCCAGCCTCGACATGAAAGCCGGTTTGCCATGATGCGCAGCGAATTGGCCGCGGCCGGCATCGACGATCCGCGGCTGCGCGACGGATATCGCCGGTGCCGCGAACTCAATGCCGCCCACGGCCGCACCTTCTTCCTGGCCACCCGGCTGCTCGCGCCCGACCAACGGCCGCCCGTGCACGCGCTGTACGGCTTCGCCCGCTACGCCGACGACATCCTCGACGACCTCGATCCGCAGGTGGACGTTTCCAGTCGCGGCAGGAGGCTGGAGCAACTGTCCGAGCGATTCTTCTCCAATGGCGCCCACCTGGAAGATCCGCTGGTGGCGGCGGTTACCCACACAGCACGGCGCTACCGGATCGACTCCGGGCTGTTCGAGGACTTCCTGACGTCGATGCGCATGGATCTCACGGTCACCGACTATCCCGACCGCAAAGCGCTCAACCGCTACATGCGAGGATCCGCGGAAGCGATTGGGCTGCAAGTACTCCCGATCCTGGGAACCGTGACGCCGGTCAAGGAGGCCGCGCCCTACGCCGCGGCGCTGGGCCGGGCCTTCCAGCTCACCAACTTCCTGCGCGACGTCGACGAAGATCTGGTGCGCGGCCGCGTGTACCTGCCGGCCGACGAACTCGCCGCCGACGGAGTCGATCGGGAGCTGTTGGCGTGGTGTCACACGCACCGCCGTACCGACCCGCGGGTGCGCCGCGCCCTGGTCGCGCAACACGAAATCGCCCGCCAGACCTACCGATTCGCGACGGCGGGAATCGCCACGCTCGCGCGTCGCTCGCGGCCGTGCGTGGCCACGGCGGCCGCCCTGTACGGAGAAATCCTGGACTGCATCGAAAGGAGCGAATTCGCGGTGTTCGACCACCGGGCCACCGTGGGCAGGGCTCGACGGCTTCGGGTCGCCGGTGCCGGACTGCTACGGTCGTGGCGGGCGCGAAATGGCGAGCGGGACGATCTCAACTCGGGGGCCGCATGAGCGATCGGTGGCAATACCTCATGGTCCTGGCCGCATGCCTGCTGATCACCGTGCCGCTGGAGACGTTGGGCCCCGGCGTCTACCGACAGTGGCGTCGCCTCATCAGGGCGGTGCTGCCGGTCGCGGCGATGTTCCTGATCTGGGATGAAATCGCCGTCGCCGCGCGTGTGTGGACCTATGACGGCGCATACCTCAGCGGCCTGAGCATCCCGTTCCGGGTGCCGATCGAAGAGGTGCTGTTCTTTCTCGTCATTCCGGTGTGCGCGCTGCTGACCTACAACGCCGTAAGCGCCATCCTGGCGCGGGTGCAGCGTCGATGACCGGTCTCGGCTACACCCTGCCCGCCGCGCTGGCGGTATTCGCCGTCTGCGCACTGGAATTGGCGGTGCTGCGAACCGGACTTTTTCGCCGGCCCGCCTACTGGCTGTCGATGCTGATCGTCCTCGGATTCCAGATCCCGGTCGACGGATGGCTGACGAAACTGAGCTCGCCGATCGTCATCTACGACGACCGGCAGCTGAGCGGGGTCCGTTTCCCGTTCGACATCCCGGTCGAAGACTTCCTGTTCGGCTTCGCGTTGGTCACCGCGGTGCTGCTGCTGTGGGAACGGCAACGTGCGCGCCGGTGACGCGGGGCACGCCCCCGGCGACCTGGCGGCCGCGTTCGACGCCGGCGCCGCGGCCTACGACCGGCTGGTCGGCGCCAGCCCGGGCTACCACGCGCAGCTGCTGTTGTCGGCCCGCCGGATGCGAATTCCGCACCATGGCAAGGGCTTACGGTTACTCGACGCCGGCTGCGGAACGGGCGCTTCGACGGCCGCCCTGCTCGCCGTCGCGCCTGAAGCCGACATCGTCGCCGTGGACGCATCGCGCGGAATGCTCGACGAGGCGCGCACCAAGGACTGGCCCGCCACGGTGCGTTTCGTCCACAGCCCGGTCGAACAGCTGGCAGAACGGGGGATCACCGGGCCGTTCGACGGCATCCTGGCCGCCTACCTGATCCGCAACGTCGCCCACCGCGACGACCAACTGCGCAGGTTCCGCATGCTATTGCGCCCGGGCGGCACCCTGGCGGTGCACGAGTATTCGGTGCGCGACTCCCCCGCCGCCACCGGCATCTGGCACGCCGTCTGCTGGGGCATCATCATCCCGTCCGGGTGGTGGCGCACCCGGGACACCTCGCTGTATCGCTACCTGTGGCGTAGCGTGCTGGCCTTCGACGGCGCCGCGCGCTTCCGGACCCGCCTCGCCGAGGCCGGCTTCACCGGCGTGCACAGCGAGACGATGCCCGGCTGGGAAGCCAACATCGTGCACACCTTCCTCGCGGACGCGCCGTCATGACCGCGCTGCCCACCGATCGGCGCCGCCGAACAGTGCCCGCACCAACGGGTTTGCCCGACGCCGGCGCGCTGCCGGCACGCCCGCGGGTCGCCGTCGTCGGCGGCGGCATCGCCGGACTGACCGCCGCCACCGGACTCGCTGAGCGCGGCGTCGCCGTCGACGTCATCGAACGCGAGCATTACCTCGGCGGGCGGGTCGGCGGCTGGACCGAGCACGACGGCGGCGCCGAGCTCGCAATGAACCGCGGCTTCCACGCGTTCTTCCGGCAGTATTACAACTTGCGCGCCCTGCTGACCCGGATCGATCCACGATTGCGGATGCTCAATCCCGTCGAGGACTACCCGCTCATCGACGGCATGGGACGGCGCGACAGCTTCCGCGGGCTACCGCGCACGCCGCCCTGGAACGCCGTCGTGTTCGCGGCGCGCAGCCCGACGTTTCGGCTTCGCGACTTCACCCGCATCGACGCCCGCGCCGCCGCGCCACTGGCCGCGGTGTCGGTGCCCGGCACCTACGATCTCCTCGACCACATCGACGCCGCGGCGTTCCTCGAGGACATCCGATTCCCCGAGGCCGCACGGCATCTGGCGTTCGAAGTGTTCTCCCGCAGCTTCTTCGCCGACCCCGCCAAGCTGTCCGCGGCCGAGTTGGCGACCATGTTCCACATCTACTTCCTGGGATCGGCCGAGGGGCTGATCTTCGACGTTCCGTGCGCCAATTACGACCGCGCGTTGTGGCAGCCCTTGTGCGGCTACCTCGAAGGGCGCGGGGCACGGTTCCGGCTCGGCACCAGCGTTTTGAGCATCGACACCGACTCGGCAAGACGCTTTCGCGTGCACACCGATTCCGGCGAGCAACTCGATGTGGATGCGGTGGTGCTGGCCACCGATATCGCGGGTCTACAGCGGCTCGTCGCGGCCTCGGGCGGCCTGGGCACCGATGACTGGCGGGCCCAGATCTCGCGGCTGCGTACCGCGCCGCCGTTCGCCGTGCATCGGTTCTGGCTCGACCGTCCCGTCTCGGCGCGGCGGCCGGCGTTTCTGGGAACGTCCGGGCACAAGCCGCTGGACAATGTCAGCGTGTTGGAACGCTACGAACGCGAGGCCCGCACGTGGGCGCGCGCACAGCGCGGCTCGGTGGTCGAATTGCATTCCTACGCACTGGATTCGGCGCCGTCACGCGCGGCAGCGCTACATCAGCTGCACACCGTGTACCCGGAAACGGCCGCGGCGCAGATCGTTCACGAGCGGCTGCTGCATCGCGGCGACTGTCCGCTGTTCGCGCCGGGCTCCTATGCGGACCGCCCCGCGGTGATCACTCCCGCGCCGGGCCTGGTGCTGGCCGGCGACGCCATCCGGATCGACCTGCCGGTGGCGCTCATGGAGCGCGCCGCCACCACCGGCTGGTGCGCGGCGAACCAACTCCTGAAGCGCTGGGGACTGGCCGGGCACCCGTTGGCCACGGTGCCCACCCAGGGCCGGTCGCCCCTGCTGCGATGGCTTGCCTCCCGTGAAAAGACAGTCCGGCGATGACTATTCGCGGCCAGCTGCACAACCTACGGGTCCGGTCCAAAGATTGGCCCCTGCAGGTGATCCCGTGGGTGTCGTGGGCCGATCAGCGCCCGACCTACCGCGATGCACAACCCGCCATCATCGAGGCCGCGCTGCGACGCTCCCAGCACAGACCGACCGGGAATTGGTACGTATTCGCCGCCAGCCGGCAGGTTGCCCGCGACCGGCCGTTCGGCGCGCGTGTCGCCGGCGTCGAGGTCGTCGCCTGGCGCGACGAGCAGCGCCGGCTTTGCGTGGGCCCGCGCAGTTGCCCACACCTGGGGGCCGACCTCGCCACCGGAACCGTGCGCCGGGGCACGCTGGTGTGCCGGTGGCACGGGCTGACCCTGGACGGGCACGCGCGTGAATTCGGTTGGAGCCCACTGCCCAGCCACGACGACGGCACCCTGGCCTGGGTGCGGCTCGACGCGGTCGGGCGGGAGGCACCACTGGAGCGGCCGGTGATTGCGGAACGGCCGACCGGCATCACCTTGGCCGCCGTCGCCCGCATGGAGGGCGTCTGCGAGCCCACCGACATCATCGCCAACCGGCTCGATCCGTGGCACGGCGCTTGGTTTCACCCGTACTCGTTCACCCGGCTCGAGGTGCTCACCACGCCGACCGAGCACGCCGACCGCTTCCTGGTCGCCGTGACCTTCCGGATGGGACGCCTGGGCGTGCCGGTTGTCGCGGAATTCAGCTGCCCGGAGGCACGCACGATCGTGATGCGCATCGTGGATGGGGAGGGGGCGGGCAGCGTGGTCGAAA
Organism: Mycobacterium sp. NTMscope_MAC_269; assembly: GCF_976985695.1. Taxonomy (NCBI): domain Bacteria; kingdom Bacillati; phylum Actinomycetota; class Actinomycetes; order Mycobacteriales; family Mycobacteriaceae; genus Mycobacterium; species Mycobacterium sp. NTMscope_MAC_269. Next base: position 536,182 of record NZ_OZ335668.1, on the reverse strand, counting down.
CCCATGCCACCCCAGTCGGTTTAGGCACCGACGGTCAACCCCGCACCGCCGTCCTGGAAGCCACCATCGCGCATTCGGGGCGGCCCGGGTTCAAGCGGGCTACCCGGGTGGCGCCGCTGATCACGCCGCTCATGCGCATCGCGTCCAGCAGGCTCTGGCGCGACGACCTCGAATACGCCGAGCGCCGCTATCAGGTCCGCGCGGCTCGCGGGTGATTCAGCGCGGTGCCCGTGCAAGAATCGTCGGATCAGCTCCGCACCTGGGCCCGCCTCGGCCGGCACGAGGCGCTACGCCGCCGCGGTCGCAGCGACCGTCGGCGCGCACCTTGCGTACCTGCTCTACGTGCCCAGCGGCGGCTTTCTCGCATTGCGCTGGCCGCGCACCATGGCGCTGCACGTGCCGGCGGTCGGTTGGGGCATTGCCGTCGTTGCGCTCAGCCTCCCGTGCCCGTTGACGACGCTGGAAGCCTGGGCCCGCCGTCGCGCGGAGATGGATCCGCTGCCGACCTCGGGCTTCATCGAACATTATGTCGCAGGTTATTTCGTGCCGACTGGGCGCATCGGTGCCGCGCAGGCCTTGGCGTTCAGCGCGGCCGGCGCGTCATGGTGCGTGCTCGCGCGGCGCACCCTGCGATCCCGGGCGCGGGGCGTCGGCGCGGACGGCTGAGCGCCGCCACAATAGCCACCCGGTGGCCAGCACCACCGCCGCCAACACGATCGCGGCGGGCCACAGGGCCAGTTCGGCAAGCCACAAACGCCGTTGCAGGCGCAGCACTTTGCGCTGCGCGCCCCGCAGGCGCTGCGACGTCTCGATCACGGTCATCGCCCATCACATACCCGGGGCCCACCCGTTCAAACCACGGGCCGCCGCGGTGATTGGGCACAACTACTTGACTATTAAATAAATGAACCGTATCTGCGATTCGGCGCCCAGCTCAGCGGGAATGCCATAGCGGAATGCGGGGGGAGGAAGGCCATGAGCTTGCACAGCAGCGGCGACGGCGTCATTGAGGCGGTGGGAAAAGTCACCGAGGCGCTGGAAACCATCGAGCGCGCCCGGGGACACCTGTACTCCTTTCACCAACTCACCGGCCACGCCGACCTGCAGCTCGACGCGGCGGTGTCGCGCTTGCACGAACTCGGGCACTCCGGTCTGGCCCAACACATCAGCAGCGAGCTGATCGGGCGCAACGTCCTCCCGGGACGCTGGAGCTTTCAGGTGATCGAAGACTACGACGACGGCTATTACCGCTGCTTCACGGAGATCGAACAGCTGGTGCGGACCCGACTCGCCGGCGGCCAGCGCCACCGCTACGAGATGGCGATGAAAGAGGACCGGCGCACCGCGGGCCACCCCGCTCACACCGCGTCCCCCAACGACGGATCGACGAAAGGTGAAATCCTATGAGCAACAGAAACTTCGACAAGGGCGACAAGGTCGAGTGGCGGAGCCATGGCACGATGGTCCGCGGCACCGTCGAGGGCGAGATCACCTCGGATACCGAGGCCGCCGGGCGCACGGTGCGCGCCTCCCAAGACCAGCCGCAGTACAAGGTGCGCAGCGACAAGACGGGCGCGGATGCCGTGCACAAGCCGGACGCGCTGCGTCGCGCGGACTGATTCGTATCGAGGGGTCATTCGATGACAGAGGACGAGGACACCACCTGGGACCGCTTTCACGAGACGGTGAACATGACCGCACGTGAGCTGGAAAAGTGGCTCGCCACAGAACAGTCGAACGCCGTGGGGCAAAAGCGGGGCGAGAGCGAGTCGACCGGTCATGCCAGCGGGCGGCGCATCATCGAGATACTCAGGGCGAAGCGAACCGACCTCACCGAGGCCGACTACGCGCACATGCGCAAAGTCGTGGGCTACGCCAGGCGTCACCTGGCGCAACGTCCAGAGGGCAACATCGACGAGAGTCCCTGGCGCTACTCGTTGATGAACTGGGGTCACGACCCCGCGAAGTCGTGACACCGCCGCCGACCACCGGCTAAGCCACGGTGATCCGGTAGGGGTGCCGTAGGCTGATGGCCACCGACTGGACCAGGCCGCGCGCAGCGGTCCCGAAACGCAGGTCGGCGTGTCTTGCAAGAAGGATGCGGGTAAGTGACCAAGCGCGGCGCCGCTGAGCGGCGAACGGACCGAGCCGAACTCGAGAAGTTGATGTCGGCCGACATGCGCGCGATCACGGCGCAGTCCGACCGCATCGGCCGGCACTTCGCGCGGCAAAACGAGGTCAGCGGCACCGACTTCCACGCACTGCTGCACATCATGGTCGCCGAAACCGCCGGAACACCTTTGACGGCGGCGCAATTGCGGAGGCGCATGGATGTGTCGCCCGCCGCGATCACCTATCTGGTGGACCGCATGATCGGCGCCGGGCACGTCCGGCGCGAACCGGACCCACAGGACCGCCGCAAGACGCTGCTGCGCTACGAGAAACCGGGCATGGCGCTGGCACGCTCATTCTTCACGCCGCTGGGCGCCGAGTTGCATACCGCTCTCGCCGACCTGCCCGACCGTGACTTGGTCGCCGCGCACCGGGTTTTCGCGGCGATGATCGAGGCGATGTCCACCTTCGAATCCACGCTCACCGCACCGGCTCCCAACCGGCCGGCCGCCCCCGAGGGGAAGCGCGCCCCGGCGAAAGGTCGCGGCAGCACCGTGCGTTGAGACGTTCCGGTCCGGCTAGTGCACCGGGCGCTCGACGGTGCGGCCCAGCAGCCGCCGCTCGATCAGATCCGCGCCGCGGGCCACACCTCCGGTGGCGGCGAAGCCGGCGGCGACGCGGCGCGCCCCGTCCGCCATTGTCATTGCTTGACGCACCTTCGCTTTCAGCCGCGCCGGTGTGAGCTTTTTCGCCCTCAGCCGGGTGCCGCACCGGGCGATCTCCACGCGCCGGGCGACTTCGGCCTGATCGCGGGCGAAGGGGACGACACAGACCGGCACGCCCCGGTCGAGGGCCTTTAGTGTGCTCCCCATTCCGCCGTGCGTGATTGCGCAGGCGGCCTTCTTCAGGATGGCGGCGTGAGGCACGAACCGGCATATCGTCGCGTTGTCGGGTCGCGGCAGATCGGCGGGTATGCCCGCCGGAAACGTCGCGACGACGTGTACGTCCTCGTCGGCCAGCGCGCGCAAGGCGATTCGCCCCAGCGGTTCGTCGGCCTGCCGCAGCGACGAGGTGTTCACCAGCACGACGGGCCGGTCGAGGTCATCGATCCAATCGGGTGCCACGGTCTCGGTGGGCTCGAATACGCATGCGCCGATGTGGTGCACCACATCGCGCCATCCGGGATGCCGATACTCGAAAGGCTCCCCTCCGACCGCCAGCATGAGCGGCGCGCGGCGCATGAAGCCGTCCACCGAAGTCACCGGTGGCAAGCCCAGCTGTGCGCGAATTGCGTTGACGCGCGGCAGCATTGGCCGGTCGAACAGGTACCTGACGATCGGGCGCACGGTCGCGTCCCGCAAGTCGCCGACGACGCCCGGCAGGGGCCGCAGCCCGGGACCGAACGGCGGCACGCCCCGGGAGCGCAGGTACGGGGTGAACGGCGAAAACAGCGACCACGGGATTTCCCCGGCGTCAGCGGCCGACAGGGCGCCCCAGCAGTTCGCGTCCACGATGACCGCATCCGGCCGAACCTCGGCCACGGCACGACGTAGCTCGTCGACCTCGAACACCGCTCGACGGCACAGCACATCGACCGATGAGGTCAAGACCTCCAACGCGTTTCGCGCCTGCCAGTCCTTCCCGGCAATCGCCTCGATTCGCGGATCGACGGGTGCGGCGTGCACGCCAACCGAGCGCATCATCGAGACGCCGCCCGCCATGGTGCGCACATGAACGTCGTGACCCCGCCGGGCGAGTTCGGCCAGCAGGGCGCCGACCGGCAGCAGATGCCCGAGTGCCGGCGAGCCGTACGCGAGGATGACAGCCACGCCGCGCGAATCTACGTTTCGCGGACGAGGTCGACATCGCGCAGCGCCGCAAGGTCGGCCGCACCGCAGCCATGCAGGCAAACCCGAAGCTCATCGATGAACGGCTGCAGCCAATCCACCACGGCGGCGGCGGATTCGATCGCGGCCGGCAGCAGCGGCCGGGCCACCGCGATGACGTCGGCACCCAAGGCGATCGCCTTGGCCGCGTCCATCCCGCTACGAATTCCACCGGAAGCCACCAGCGGGATCGCCGGTAGCACCTCGCGCACCTCCACGACCGCCCGCGCGGTAGGGATACCCCAATCGGCCAACTCCGGATAGCGCAGTTCGCCGTAACGCACGAACTGTTCGACCCGAGACCACGATGTGCCGCCGGCGCCCGCCACGTCGATCCCGGCAACCGGGAACTTGCCTTCGGGCCTGAGAAGTTCCGCCACCGCGGCGCCGCCGATGCCGTGGCCGACCTCCTTGAGCAGCATCGGATGGTCGAGGGCGTCGGCCGCCTCTCGCAGCCGGGTTAGCGATCCGGAGAAGTCGGTGTCGCCGTTGTGCTGCATCGCTTCCTGCAACGGATTGGTGTGCACGGCCAGGGCATCCGCGCCTACGCGATCGAGCGCCTTTGCCAGGTCCGGCACCGCCGCGGGGGCCAGTTGGGACAGACCGATGTTGCCGAACAGCAAGACATCTGGGGCCACATCACGAACGGTGAAGCTGTCCGCGGCGCGCTCGCCCAGCGCGCTGTCCAACATGATCCGCTGCGAGCCGAGCATCATGCCGACACCCAGCTGTTGCGCGGCGGCGGCCAGATTCCGGTTGATCGTCCCCGACAGCTCGGCGCCCCCGGTCATCGCGCCGATGAGGATCGGACACCGCAGGTCGACGCCGAAAAACGTGGTGGACAGGTCGATGTCGCCCAGGTTGGTCTGCGTGAGGGCGTTATACGGCAGGTGATATCGGTCCAGCCCGGTGGTGACCCCGTCATAGCCGACCGGCTCGCTCAGGCACACGTCGATGTGCCGCCGCTTGCGATCCTTCATCGCCCCGCGGTCAGCAGTCATCGCCGGCCACCCGTCGCGTCCATAATGTCCATAGTGCCCCCTTATGCGCACCGCCATCGAGACCGTGTGGCGAGGCGTCATTTCAGTTGATTAATGTTTAACAAACTGAAAGGCTTGCATTCGTGGTGTGGGAACCCTTGGCCGGCGCTGTCACGGGTCGACGCTCGTGGCTGCTCGCGCTGGTCGCGGCCCTACTGGGCGTGGGCTTCATGGTTTTCATCGGCGAGAACGCGGCGGCGGGCCAATCACCCCGTTCGCTTCCCGACGACTCAGCGTCCGCCGAAGTCGACGCGCTGTCGCGGCAGTTCCCCGGGGGCGAGAGCGCGCCGCTGATCGTGGTCGTCAGCCGCGGAGACGGCGCGGTGCTGAGCCGCTCCGACGTCGCCGCCGCCAGGCATGCCCGCGATCACGCCCGGGCCGCCGCGCAAGCCGGCGCGGGCGGCGGCGTGCCGCCGGCGCTGCCGTCGCACGACGGCAAGGCCGTCCTGGGCATCGTGCCGATCAGCGCAAGCCTGTCGGGGCTCGCCCTCGACCACACGGTCACCGCGCTGCGCACCGCCGCGGCGACCGGCCTGCCCGCCGATCTGCGGGTTCACGTCACGGGCGGCCCGGCGTTCGGCGCCGACATCGCCAGCGCCTTCACCAACGCCAACGTCACGTTGCTCGCCGTGACGACGGCGGTGGTGGCGCTGCTGCTGGTCGCCACCTACCGGTCCCCGGTGTTGTGGCTGGTCCCTTTGCTCGTCGTCGGATTCGCCGATCGGGTGGCCGCCGCGGTCGGTACGGCGGTGGCGTCGCTGACCGGGTTGAGCTTCGACGGCGCGACGTCCGGCATCACCAGCGTGCTGGTGTTCGGGGCGGGCACCAATTACGCCCTCTTGTTGATCTCTCGGTATCGCCAAGAGCTCCGCCGCCACACCGGGCACCGTGACGCCTTGCGTCACGCCGTGCGCCGGGCGGGCCCGACCATCGTCGCCAGCAATGCCACCGTGGTGCTGGCCCTGCTCACCCTGCTGTTCGCCGCCACCCCGAGCACGCGCAGTCTGGGCGCGCTGGCGGCGTGCGGCCTCGCGGTCGCCGCGGTGTCGGTGCTGGTGATCCTGCCTCCGCTGCTCGCCGTGTGCGGCCGCCGATTGTTCTGGCCGTTCATCCCGCACGCCGGCGACGACGCGTCCCGGGATTTCGGTGCCTGGCACCGCGTTGCGGAATGGGTGGCCCGTCGCCCCGCACTGGTCGCGGCGGTCGCGATCGCGGTTCTGGCCGCGCTGGGCACGGGCTTGTGGGGAACCCGGATCGGGCTGTCGCAGACCGAGCAGTTCCGCGTGCACGCGGACTCGGTGTCCGGTTACATGGTTGTGGCGCAACACTTCCCGGCCGGCCTGGCCAACCCGACGCTGGTTGTCGCCCCCACCGCCCACGCGCCGGCCGTCGTGCAGGCGATCGGGGCCACACCCGGTGTCGTCTCGGTGACGGAGTCCGGCCGTTCGGATACGGGGCTGACGAAATGGTCGGTGGTGATCGACGCGCCGCCGTCCTCCAGCCAGGCGTTCGGCATCGTTGCCGCACTGCGGGATTCGACCCGGGCCGCCGACCCCGGCGCGCTGGTGGGCGGGGCCGACGCGCAGGCCCTCGACATCCGGGATGCGGCCACGCATGACCGCACGCTGCTGATTCCGGCGATCCTGGCCGTCATCCTGGTCGTCCTCTACGTGTTGCTGCGATCCGCCCTCGCCCCGCCGACCCTGCTGGCGGCGACGATCCTGGGCGCCCTGGCCGCGTTGGGCATGGGCGGCTGGGCGAGTATCCACGTTTTCGGCTTTCCGGCACTGGACAACACCACCCCGTTGTTCGCCTTCCTGTTCCTGGCCGCCCTCGGCGTGGACTACACCATCTTTTTGGTCACCCGCGCCCGCGAGGAGGCCGCGGGCCACGGCGCCCGCGACGGGATGGTGCGTGCCGTCTCGGCGACGGGCGGCGTAATCACCAGCGCGGGAATCGTTTTGGCCGCCGTGTTCTGCGTGCTCGCAGTGTTGCCGTTGATCGTCCTGACGCAGTTGGGAATCATCGTCGGCCTGGGCATCCTGCTCGACACGTTCGTGGTGCGCACGCTGGTCATCCCGGCATTGTTCGCCCTCATCGGCGACCGGATCTGGTGGCCCACCGGACCCGCACACACCGAACCCGTTGAACAGCAAGCGGATCGGCCCCGACACGAACGGAGCACACCGTGAACAAATCCATCTTGGGTGCGACAACCGTGGGCGTCGCCGCAACCGCGGCCGCCGGCAGCATCGCCAGCGCCGACGCCACCTCGCGGTGGTATGCGCGGATTCGCAAGCCCGCTTATCAGCCGCCCCGCGCCGCCTTCCCCACCGTGTGGACCACGCTCTACGTGGACATCGCGGCCACGTCGGCGGTGGCCCTCGACCGGTTTCGCGCAACCGGGCGCCACGACAAGGCGCGCGGCTACGCCGCCGCGCTGGTGTTAAATCTGCTCCTGAACGCCGGGTGGAGTTGGCTTTTCTTTCGGTACCGCAAGCTCGGCGCGGCCGCGATAGGTGCCGCGGCGCTGACGGCCAGCAGCGCCGACCTGGTCAGGCGCACGGCCGAAGCCACCCCTCGAGGCGCGCTGGCGCTCCTGCCCTATCCGGTGTGGTGCGGCTTCGCGACCGTGCTGTCCACCCACATCTGGCGGCTCAACCGCTAGGGGTCGAACAATGCCCGCGCTCTTGTGGTTTCGTCGCGATCTGCGGTTGCACGATCATCCGGCGCTGGTCGCCGCGGCCGAGGGCGGTGAGGTGCTCGCCTGCTTCGTGCTCGATCCTCGCCTGGAAAGCTCGTCGGGGCGGCGCCGGATGCAGTTCCTGGGCGACGCACTGCGGCGGCTGCGCGACGACCTGGATGGTCGACTGCTCGTCACCCGCGGGCGCCCCGACACCCAGATTCCCCGCATCGCCAAGGAGATCGACGCGTCGTCGGTGCACGTCTCGGAAGACTTCGCGCCGTTCGGAAAGCGCCGCGACGAACGGGTGCGCGCGGCATTGGGGGCGGTCCCGCTCGTGGCCACGGGCTCGCCATATCTCGTCTCGCCCGGACGCGTCACCAAGCCGGACGGATCGCCCTACCGGGTGTTCACACCATTTTTGCGGCAGTGGCACAAAGCCGGCCGGCGCGCACCGGCGAAATCGAGCGCCACCTCCGCGCACTGGCTGGATCCGGCGCGCCTGCGGGTCGAGGACTGCGAAATCCCCGATCCCGGCGTCGCACTCGACATCACGGCCGGCGAGGCGGCGGCGCGCGCACAGTGGAAGTCGTTCGTAGACAACGGATTGAGAAGCTACGGCGAGGATCGTAACAGGCCAGACCTGCAAGCCACCAGCCGGATGTCGGCGCACCTGAAGTTCGGCACCATCCACCCCCGCACGCTGGTCGCCGACCTCGACCTGCGCGGGGGCGGGGCGCAAGCGTACGTGCGGGAGTTGGCTTTTCGCGACTTCTATGCCGATGTGCTGCACCACTGGCCCGCGAGCGCGTGGCGCAACTGGAACGGCGATTTCGACGGTATCCGGACCGACTCCGGCGCCGAGGCCAGGCGACGCTTCGAGCTGTGGAAGGCCGGCGAAACCGGTTTTCCCTTCGTCGACGCCGGGATGAGGCAGTTGCGGGAGACCGGGTTCATGCATAACCGGGTGCGGATGATCGTCGCGTCGTTTCTGGTCAAGGACCTTCATCTGCCCTGGCAGTGGGGCGCCGAATGGTTTCTGGACCAGCTCGTGGACGGGGACATGGCGAACAACCAGCACGGGTGGCAGTGGTGCGCGGGCTGCGGCACCGATGCCGCGCCCTACTTCCGGGTGTTCAACCCGACCACGCAGGGCGAAAAGTTCGACCCCACAGGCGATTACATCCGCCGTTGGGTGCCCGAGCTGCGCTCGGCCGACGACGCGCACCTGCGCAAGGGCACGCGGCCGGACGGTTACCCGCAGCCAATCGTCGACCACGCCGCCGAGCGCGCCGAAGCGCTGCGACGTTATCAGAGCATCTGAGCGATCTCGGCGTTCCTTCGCGCATTCGCACACCCGAAGCCGGTCGGCGTGCCATGATCGCCCGATTGGTCAAGCCATTCGGGAGGCGACAATGACCCTCTCCGTCATGCGCGCGGTGCCGATTTCGTGCGCCATCGCCGGCCTCGCCGCGGTCATCGCGGGCTGTTCATGCTCGATCGGTTCGTCGCACATGGTGAGCAAGAACGATGTCGCCGGCCAGATCACCGCCAAGATGACCGACGCCGCGGGCAACAAGCCCGAGTCGGTGAGCTGCCGAAACGACCTACCCGCCAAGGTCGGAGCGCAGGTGACCTGCGAAATGAAGGTCAAGAACCGGCCTTTCGGCGTCACCGTCACCGTCACCGGCGTCGACGGCAGCGACGTCAAGTTCAACATGGTGGAGGTGGTCGACAAGGACCAGGTCGCCAACGCGATCAGCACCCAGCTCGGCCAGCGGGTGGGCAGAAAACCGGACGCGGTGACCTGCCCCGACAACTTGAAAGGCCTTGCGGGCGCGACGCTTCGGTGTCAGCTCACCGACCGCGGCGAAAAATTTGGGGTGGTGGTGACCGTCACGAACGTCGACGCGGGCGACGTCAACTTTCATTTCAAGGTCGACGACCGGCCCCAACCGACTGGCTAGCGGGCGGCCTTTTTCCGTTCGATGTCGGCCAGCGCGGCCGCCAGTTCGGCGCGCTGCGCGGCCGAGCTCTCCCACGCGAGCTGACGGTTCTTGACCACCTTCGCCGGCGCGCCGACCGCAATCGAGAAGTCCGGAATCACACCGCGCACCACCGCGTGCGATCCCAGCACGCACCCGCGCCCGACGGACGTGCCGCGCAGTACCGACACCTTGACCCCCACCCAGGTGTCCGGTCCGATCCGCACCGGGGACTTGACGATGCCCTGGTCCTTGATCGGCATGTCGATGTTGTCCATGCGGTGGTCGAAATCGCAGACGTAGCACCAGTCGGCCATCAAAACCGAATCGCCGAGCTCGATGTCGAGGTAGGCGTTGATGACGTTGTCGCGGCCCAGCACCACCTTGTCGCCGAACCGCAGCGAGCCCTCGTGCGCCCGGATGGTGTTCTTGTCACCGATGTGCACCCAGCGGCCGATCTCGAGCTGCGCCAGCTCGGGCGTGGCATGGATTTCCACGTCCTTGCCGAGAAACACCATGCCGCGGGTAATGATGTGCGGGTTGGCCAGCTTGAACTTCAGCAACCGCCAGTAGCGCACCAGGTACCACGGGGTGTATGCGCGGTTGCGCAGCACCCACTTCAGCGAGGCCAGCGTGAGGAACTTGGCCTGGCGCGGGTCGCGCAGGTTCGATCCACGCCAGCGGCGGTGGACCGGGGCGCCCCACATGCTCGTCACAGCCGGACAGCCTAACGCGGTCAATGACGAGCCCGCGAACCGCCACGGGTTACCCTCACCTGTACTCAATCGCCGCGCGCGCACCGCCCTGGGAAGGACTTGGAACCGACGTGCTTGCCCGACAACTCGTCAATGGGCTTCGGCGTTGCTCATCGGTGCTGCTGGCGGCGGCGCTCGTGGCCGGGGTCGGCGGCTGCGGAAACACCGACTCGTGGGTGGACGCATCGGCCGCACAGGGGTGGCCGGCGCAGTACGCCGACGCCGCCAACAGCGGCTACACGCCCACCGGCGGCGCCACCAAGCTGTCGCTGCAGTGGAGCCGGTCGGTCAAGGGGAGCCTGGCGGCGGGGCCGGCGCTCAGCGCGCGGGGCTATCTGGCTCTGAACGCCCAGACCTCGGCGGGTTGTTCGCTGATGGAATGGGAGAACAACGACAACGGGCGGCAGCGCTGGTGTGTGCGGTTGTTCCAGGGCGGCGGCTTCGGCGGCCCGCTGCTCGACGGCTTCGACAATCTCTACGTCGGCCAGCCCGGGGCCTTCCTGTCCTTCCCGGTCACCCAGTGGACGCGGTGGCGTCAGCCGGTGATCGGCATGCCCACGACGCCGCGGTTTTTGGGCAACGGCGAGTTGCTCGTCGCCACGCACCTGGGGCAGGTGCTGGTGTTCGACGCCCATCGCGGCCAGGTGGTGAGCAGCCCGCTCGATCTGGTGGACGGTATCGATCCCACCGATGCCACGCGCGGGCTAACCGATTGCGCGCCGGCCCGCCAGGGCTGCCCGGTGGCGGCGGCGCCCGCGTTCGCGGCGGCCAACGGGATGGCGGTGCTCGGCGTCTGGCAGCCGGGGACCCCGGCCGCGGTGCTGGTGGGCCTGAAGTACCACCCCGGGCAGACGCCCCTGCTGACCAAGGAATGGACCAGCGACGCCGTGGGCGCCGGGGCGATCGCCAGCCCGGTGCTCTCGGCCGACGGGTCGACCGTCTACGTCAACGGCCGCGACCAGCGCCTGTGGGCATTGCGCACCGCGGACGCGAAGGTGAAGTGGTCGGCGCCGCTGGGATTTCTGGCACAGACTCCTCCGGCGGTCACGCCGCAGGGGCTGATCGTGTCCGGCGGTGGCCCCGACACGCAACTGGTCGCGTTCAAGGACGCCGGTGATCACGCCGACCAGGCGTGGCGCCGCGACGACGCCGTCCCCCTGTCGTCGTCGAGCCTGGCCGGCGGCGGGGTCGGCTACGCGGTGGTCAGCGGGCCACCCGCCAACGGCGCGCCCGGGATGTCGGTGCTGGTCTTCGACCCGGCTGATGGCCACACGCTGAACAGCTATCCGCTGCCGGCGGCCACCGGATATCCGCTGGGGGTTGCGGTCGGCACCGACCGGCGGGTGGTCGCCGCCACCAGCGACGGTCAGGTCTACGGTTTCGCCCCGGCCTGACGGGGACATACTCCTACAGTGCCGATCGACGACCCCACAGCGCAGGACGCCGCGACCACCACCCCAGCACAGGGCCGGCGCGCCAGCACGGCCGACATCGTGGCGACACTCGTCTTGCTGGTCATCCATGGCGGTCTCTACGGGGCGACCTTGCTGATCCTGGGCCTGCTCGTGATGACCACCGACCCGTGCAGCTACCAGAAGTGCGGCGATCCCGCCTGGATCGATCGGGCCATGAATTTGGGCACCTGGGGCGGGGCCGTGCTCCTGGTCGTCGACGTCGTGGTCGCCGTGTATCTGTTGGTGCGCAAAAGAAGAGCCTTTTTCGTCCCGATCATCGGTTGCCTCGCGCAGGTGGCCTTGGCGGCCCTGGCCGTGGCGATGGAATTGCGGGCCGGGCCGGTCTGAGCCGCAGGGTCAGATGGCCAGCGGCGGGATGGCGTTGCGTGGCACCTGGGCCTGGGCGGGCCCCCCGAACGCCGGCAGCATCTCGCCCGGGGCGAAGTAGAAGATCAGCTGATCGTCGGTGATCGCGAAGTTCTGGTAGTGCGACGGGTCGTGGCCGGTCGACGGCAAAATCGCCGCGCCCAAAGGGGTTTGGCGTTCCAAGTCGCGCTGGACGATCGGGAAGATGGCGTCCAGCGGCGTCGCGCCCGGGGGGAACAGGGTGTCGAAGGTGATGGGCTGCTTGGTCTCGAGGTTGTAGTTGAACGCCTTGTACCAGATCGACGACCGTGTTCCCCCGACGTCCTGGAAGAACTTGAGCACCACGCTGCGGGTGTGGTGTGGCGGCTGGCCGGCGCTGCGCTGGTCGGTGGTGGCCTCCAGCTGGTAGGGCTGGTCACGGCTCCCGGAACTCTGCGCGACGTTGACGAAGCCGTCCCGGTTCTGCGTGATGTAGTCGGTCAGCGCCTGCTGGTCCGGGTAGTCGGTGGGAAACGTCATCGTGAGCATGTAGTTGGCGCCGGTGGCGTGCAGGCGGCACATCTGGCCGGCCTCGACCGTGCCGCCCAGGCTCGCGCACGACGGCGGCTCGGCGGCGGCCGGCCAGCCCAACAACACCGCCGGTGCGAGCAGCGCAGCGGCTATCAGATAACGCATCGTGGAATTGTCCTCGCAAACTAGCCAGGGCGGGGCGTGACCGGAAAAAGTAACCGCCGCCAGCGTACCCGGCGCTAGCGGGACGCCCGGCAAACGAATGCCATCGCGTGACCCGAGGCCCGCGCGCCGATGCGGGTGATGACCACCGACAGCGCTCGGCTGCCCCGCAGCCGCATCCGTTTGCGCAGCGCGCCGGGGTCGACCCCCACCCCGCGGACCAAGACCTCGAGCGATCCACAGTCCAGCGCCGCCAGCGCCTGCCGGAGCCGTCGTTCATCGAAGACCAACTGCTCGATCACCTCGAAACCCCGCACCGCGGCCGGCAGCCGATCACCCGAGAGGTAGGCGATGTCGGGGTCGAGCTGCCAGAGCCCGTGCCGCGCCCCGTAGTGGCGCACCAGCCCGGCCCGGACCACGGCGCCGTCCGGGTCGACGATCCACCGCCCGGCCGGCCGCACGCCGCAGTCATCGGGGTCGGCGTCGGTGAGCTGTTCGCCGCGATCGAGGACGCTCGCCCGCCGGGTGACGCCGGGCCGCGCCAATCCCGCCGACCACAGGCAGGCTTCCCGGACCGACCCGCGATAGGACGTCACTTCGATCTCCCCGTCGAAGCCGAGGCGGCCTACCTCGTCGAAATCGATTCCCGGAGCGCACTTTACGGCGAAATCTCGGTCGCGATACGCCTCCAGCAGCGCAGCCAGGGCGGGCTGGTAGTCGTCGATGCGCAGGCGCCGCCGGCCCTCGGCGCGGCGTGCCGGATCGACGATGAGCACGGCGTCGCGGGTGATTGGGTGCAACGCGTCGGCGCGGCAGAGCGCCGCCGTCGGCCCCAGGTTGTGGCGCGCCATCGCCAGCCGCACGGGATCGAGGTCGCTGCCCACCGCCGTGATCCCGCGGCCCCGCAGCGCGGCCAGCTCGGTGCCGATCGAGCAGGTCGCGTCGTGCACGACGACGTCGGCGCCTCGCTCGGCCAGCCGCCCGGCCCGATGCAACGCCACCGGCGCGGCGGTGGCTTGCTGCAGCGCCTCGTCGGTGAACAGCCAGTCCGACGCCGCAACCCCCAGCCCGCTGAGCTTCTCCACCGCGCGGCGGCGCAACAGGACGGTCTCGACCAGCAGCGCCGCCCGGTCACCGAAGCGGCCGCGGGCCGCGGCGACGTCGGCGACCCGGGTGGCGTCCGTCAGCTCGAGTTCGGCGACGGCCTCCAGCGCCACGGCGCCGGCGTGCGACCGCAGGTAACCGACGTCGTCGGCGCTGAACCTGATGGCCCGGCTCCGGCGCTCAGGAGGGTTTGACCCCGGTCACCATCACGTTGTAGAACCAGCCCTTCGGAACCACGCGCCGCCACACATTGGCGTCCGCCCAGCTCAGGGCCTTCCAGCCGGTGAAGGCGAACTTCGCCCAGCCCCAGCCCAGCCGTCCCGCCGGCACCGACGCCTCGAAGGTGCGCACCGGCCAACCGAACATCGCGGCGGTGAACTCTTCGCTGACGGTCCGCACCTCGGTGGCGCCGGCGTTGGCGGCCATCCGCTCGAGGTCACCGGGGGTGAAGGTGTGCAGGTCCACGATGGCCTCCAAGGCCGCGGCCCGGGAGGATTCGTCGAGCTCGGCCTGCGGGCGCCGCCAGCTGCCCAGCCCGGGCAGCTTGGTGACGTTGGTCGCGATCCGCCAGGTCAGCGTGGACAGCTCGCGGGCGTAGACGTCGCCGGCGCTGGTCGGTTCGCCGGCGAAGACGAACCGCCCGCCCGGGCGCAGCACCCGGATCACCTCCCGCAGCGAGAGCTCGACATCGGGAATGTGGTGCAGCACGGCGTGCCCGACGACCAGGTCGAAGGTGTTGTCCTCATACGGGATGCCCTCGGCGTCGGCGACCCGGCCGTCGATGTCCAGCCCCAGGGACTGCCCGTTGCGGGTGGCGACCTTGACCATGCCCGGCGACAGGTCGGTCACCGAGCCGCGGCGTGCGACCCCGGACTGGATCAGATTCAGCAGGAAAAACCCTGTGCCACAGCCCAATTCGAGGGCACGATCATAGGGCAACTCCCGCAGCACCTCGTCCGGCACGATGGCGTCGAAACGGCCGCGCGCGTAGTCGATGCAGCGCTGGTCATAGGAGATCGACCACTTCTCGTCGTAGGTCTCGGCTTCCCAGTCGTGGTAAAGCACCTGGGCCAGCTTGCTGTCGTGCCGGGCGGCCTCCACCTGCTCGGCGGTGGCGTGGGGCGTCGGAACGGCGTCGGTCGAACTCGTCATGCAGGGCAGCCTAACGGCCGACGGGATTCGCCGGATCGCCACCGCCCTGACCAGCGGAGAAGACTTCCGCGTAGCGGCGGCGTTCGGCGGCGAGGCGCTCGGGGCGCTCGAGGTCGAACACGTCATTGATCCCGGCCTTGGCGGCCGCGAACGCGTGCCGCGGCCCGTCGAGGAAGCGGCGCGCCCATCCCGCGGCGGCGTCGTAGACGTCGTCGGGGGCCACCATTTCGTCGATGAGGTTCAGCGCCAAGGCTTCCTCGGCATCGAAGAACCGCCCGCTGAACACCAGTTCCTTGGCCTTGCTCGCCCCGGCGGCCCGGGTCAGGCGGGCCATCGCGTCACCGCCGGGCACCAACCCCGCCAGGATCTCGGTGGCGCCGAACTTCACGTTGTCACCGCTGATGCGCCAGTCGGCGGCCAGCGCCAGCGTGAGCCCGGCGCCCAACGCGTATCCGGTGATCGCGGCCACCGTCGGCTTGGGGATGGCCGCGACCGCGTCGATGGCCTCCTGCCGGACCCGCGCCGCGGTCTCGGCTTCGGCGCCCCGCAGGGTTCGCAGCTCGGGCATGTCGTCGCCGGCGGAGAAAATCTCGTGGCCGCCGAACAGGATCACGACGGCGACGTCGTCGCGCCGCCCCAATTCCTCTGCCGCCGCGACGATCTCGCGGTAGACCTGGCGGGTCATCGCGTTGGTCGGGGGGCGCGACAGCAGCAGCATGGCCAGCCCGGCGTCCTGCGAGCCGTCGCTGACCACGACGCTGACGAACTCGCTCAATGCCGCCACCCCAGCCCGCCCGCTTCGCGCGCCTGGTGGTAGCGGTCGGAATCGAAGAACTCGAAAACCCAGTTGTCGCCTTGGATCTCGAGATGCGGCTGCACCGGCACGATCTGGCGCTCCACGGCCAGGACCTCGGCGACCGTCCGCCCGGCCAGCGAGTCCAGCTGCGTCCAGGTCGGCGGCAGCAAAAAGCTGCGGCCGGCCGAGAAGTCGTCGATGGCCGCCTCCGGCGTCGTCCAGCCCGCGCTGTCGGATTCGGTGTTCTCGCCGTCGGCGCGCTGCCCCTGGGGCAGGGCGCCGACGAAGAAATAGGTGTCGTAGCGGCGGGTGCGCTCGGCCTCAGGGGTGACCCAGTTGGCCCACGGCCGCAACAGATCCGAGCGAAGCTCGAGGTTCTCGCGGCGCAGGAAGTCCGCGAACGACAAGGTCCCGTCGGCCAGCGCCCGGCGGGCATCGCCGTACACCGACGCGTCGCCGACGATCCCATCCGGGTCACCCACCGGCCCGGCGAACAGCACCCCGGATTCCTCGAACGTTTCGCGGGCCGCGGCGCAGACCAGCGCCTCGGCCAGGTCGGGTTCGATGCCGAAGCGCTGCGCCCACCACTCCGGCGCCGGTCCGGCCCATGCCCCCCGCCCGCTCAAGTCGGCGTTGCGGTCGCGCTCGTCGACGCCCCCGCCGGGGAACACCATCGTCCCGGCCGCGAACTCCATCTTGGCGTGCCGTCGCATCAGGAAGACGCCCAGGCCGGGACCGCTGTCGCGGACCAGCATCACGGTCGCCGCGGGCCTGGGCACCAGCGGGGTTTGCTCGGGTGACGTCATAGCTGCCTCCGGTGGGCTGCGCGGGTGCGGACTCGCCGCGCGAAGTAACGCCCGTCGACGACGTCGAGGGCGATCGCTTGGCCGAATGCGGTGGACAGATTTTCCGCGGTCAGCACGTCGGTGAGCAATCCCGCGGCCACCACCTCGCCTTCGGCGAGCAGCATGCAGTGGCTGAATCCGGGCGGGATCTCCTCGACGTGGTGGGTGACCAGCACCAGGGCGGGCGCATCGGGGTCGGCGGCCAGGTCGGCCAGCCGCGCCACCAACTCCTCGCGGCCGCCCAGGTCCAGGCCGGCGGCGGGTTCGTCGAGCAGCAGCAGTTCGGGATCGGTCATCAGCGCGCGGGCGATCAGCACCCGTTTGCGTTCGCCTTCGGACAGCGTGCCGTAGGTA
This sequence comes from Mycobacterium sp. NTMscope_MAC_269, assembly GCF_976985695.1. NCBI lineage: Bacteria > Bacillati > Actinomycetota > Actinomycetes > Mycobacteriales > Mycobacteriaceae > Mycobacterium > Mycobacterium sp. NTMscope_MAC_269. The sequence goes on along the minus strand of NZ_OZ335668.1, from coordinate 518,978 downwards.
CGGTCGGCCAGATGTTCGGCGCCGAGGCTCTCCAGCATGTCGATCGCCCGGCGGTAGTCGACGTCTTCGTAGCGCTCACGCCACCGGCCCAGCACCGCGTAGCCGGCCGAGACGACGAGATCGCGCACCACCTCATCGCCCGGGACGCGCTGCGCCAACGCCGAGGAACTGAGCCCGATGCGGGAACGCAATTCCGTCACGTCGACGCGGCCCAGCCGCTCACCGAGCACGAAAGCCACGCCGGACGAGGGGTGTTCGGCCGCCGCGGCGATCCGCAGCAGCGACGTCTTGCCCGCCCCGTTAGGTCCGACGATCACCCAGCGCTCGTCGAGTTCGACCGCCCAATCCAGCGGCCCGACCAGAACGTTGCCGCCGCGCTGCAGCGACACCTCGCGCAACTCGATCAGCAGATCGGGGTCGGCTGCCTCGCCGTTCTTCTCGGGCACCCGACCATCGTGCCGTACCGCGACGCTCGAATACCTGCGGGGTCAGCGCCTCCGCCGAGCAGACGCAGAATCGCATGAAAATGGCCGAGATCGTGCGATTCTCTGTCTGCTCGCGGCGAGGAAGCCCGCTACGGATCGGGCGGAATTTCCACCCGGCGGACCTCGCCGTCGACCGCGTCGGCCGCCTCGATTTCGCCGCGGGTGATGCCCAGCAGGAACAGGACCGTGTCCAGATACGGGTGGCTCAACGACGCGTCGGCGACTTCGCGCAGCGCCGGCTTGGCGTTGAACGCGATCCCCAGCCCGGCGGCAGCCAGCATGTCGATGTCGTTGGCGCCGTCGCCCACGGCGACGGTCTGCGCCATCGGGACCCCGGCGTGCTGCGCGAATTCCCTTAGCGCCGTAGCCTTTCCGGCCCGGTCGACGATGGGACCGATCACCCGTCCGGTCAGGGTTCCGTCGACGATCTCTAGCTCGTTGGCGGCGACGTAGTCCAGCATCAGCTCCTCGGCCAATGGCTCGATGATTCGGCGGAAACCCCCGGACACCACGCCGCACGCGTAGCCCAGCCGCCGCAGGGTCCGCAGCGTGGTCCGCGCGCCCGGCATCAACTCCAGCTGATCGGCGACCTCGTCGATCACCGTGGCGGGCAGCCCCGCCAGGGTCGCCACCCGTTGCTCGAGTGACTGGGCGAAGTCCAGCTCGCCGCGCATCGCGGCGTCGGTGATCGCGGCGACCTTGCCCTCGGCGCCCGCCTTGGCCGCCAGCATCTCGATGACCTCGCCCTGCACCAACGTGGAGTCGACGTCGAACACGATCAGCCGCTTGGCCCGGCGTTCCAGCGTGTAGTCCTCGACGGCGACGTCGACGTGCTCCTCGCTGGACACGCGGTTCAGGACGGTCCGCAGCCGGCCGCCGGCCCCGGGCGGCACCGAGACCCGCAGCTCCAGCCCGGTCACCGGATAATCGGAGACGCCGCGGATCAGGTCGATGTTGACGCCCAGCGCGGCCACCTCGCGGGCCACCGCGCCGAACGCGCCGGCGGTGATGGGCCGGCCCAGCACGAAAATGGTGTGCGTCGAGGGTTCCCGGATGATCGGCACGTCGTCACTGCGCTCGATGCTGACGTCCAGGCCCACCCTGCGGATGGCCGATTCGACGTCATGGCGCAGCTCGGAACCGTCGGCGACGGACGCCGGGCAACGCACCAGCACGCCGAGCGTCAGGCGGTGGCGGATCACCACCTGTTCGACGTTGAGCAGCTCGACCCCATGTCGCGACAAGGCCTCGAACAGGGTCGCGGTCACGCCCGGTTGGTCCACGCCGGTGACGGTGATCAGCACCGACACCTTGGGTGGTGAGTTCACTCCCGACAGCCGCCCGTCAGGCCATCAGCTGCGAACCTGGACGTCGTCCAGCCTGGTGACGTCCTTGTCCGCGGGGCCGTGCGCCCGGCCCACATGCGCCTCGGCGCGCAGCCGCTCCACCATGTGCGGGTAGTGCAACTCGAATGCCGGCCGCTCCGAACGGATTCGGGGCAGTTCGGTGAAGTTGTGCCGCGGCGGCGGGCAGCTGGTCGCCCACTCCAGCGAGTTGCCGTAGCCCCACGGGTCGTCGACCGTGACGACCTCGCCATAGCGCCAGCTCTTGAAGACGTTCCACACGAACGGGAACATCGACGCGCCCAGGATGAAGGCGCCCACCGTCGAGGCGATGTTGTAGGGCTGGAAACCGTCGCTGGGCAGGTAGTCGGCGTAGCGGCGCGGCATGCCCAAATCGCCGAGCCAGTGCTGCACCAGGAAGGTGGTGTGGAACCCGATGAAGGTCAACCAGAAGTGCAGCTTGCCCAGCCGCTCGTCGAGCAGGCGGCCGGTCATCTTCGGGAACCAGAAATAGATGCCCGCATACGTCGCGAACACGATGGTGCCGAACAGCACGTAATGGAAGTGCGCGACGACGAAGTAGCTGTCGGTGACGTGGAAGTCCAGCGGCGGGCTGGCCAGCATCACGCCGGTCAGACCACCCAGCAGGAAGGTGAGCAGGAAGCCAACCGAAAACAGCATCGGCGTCTCAAAGGTCAACTGCCCCTTCCACATCGTGCCGATCCAGTTGAAGAACTTGATCCCGGTGGGCACCGCGATCAGGTACGTCATGAACGAAAAGAACGGCAGCAGAACGGCTCCGGTGGCGAACATGTGGTGCGCCCACACCGCCACCGACAGGGCCGCGATCGACAGGGTGGCATACACCAGCGTGGTGTAGCCGAAGACCGGCTTGCGCGAGAACACCGGGATGATCTCGGTGACGATCCCGAAGAACGGCAGCGCGATGATGTAGACCTCGGGATGGCCGAAGAACCAGAACAGGTGCTGCCACAACAAGACTCCGCCGTTGGACGCGTCATAGATATGGGCGCCCAGATGGCGGTCGGCGGCCAAGCCGAACAGCGCCGCGGTCAGGATCGGGAACGCGATCAGGATCAGGATCGAGGTCACCAGGATGTTCCAGGTGAAGATCGGCATCCGGAACATCGTCATGCCGGGCGCGCGCATGCACACCACGGTGGTGATCATGTTGACCGCACCCAGGATGGTGCCCAGACCGGCGAGGATCAGGCCGGTGATCCACAGGTCTCCCCCGGCGCCGGGTGAGTGGACGGCGTCAGACAGCGGCGTGTAGGCGGTCCAGCCGAAGTCGGCGGCCCCGCCCGGGACGATGAAGCCGGACGCGGCGATCAGCCCGCCGAACAGGAACAGCCAGTACGAGAAGGCGTTCAGCCGTGGGAACGCCACGTCGGGCGCCCCGATCTGCAGCGGCAGCACCAGGTTGGCGAACCCGAACACCACCGGGGTGGCGTACAGCAGCAGCATGATCGTGCCGTGCATGGTGAACAGCTGGTTGAACTGCTCGTTGGACAGGAACTGTAGGCCGGGAGCGGCCAGCTCGGTGCGCATCAGCAACGCCATCAGCCCGCCTATGAAGAAGAAGGCGAAGCAGGTGACGGTGTACATCACGCCGATCAGCTTGTGATCGGTGGTCGTGATCAGTTTGTAGACGAGGTTCCCTTTGGGGCCCGTGCGGTCCGGGTACGGACGAACGGCCTCGAGTTCTCCCAAGGGGGGCGCTTCGGCTGTCAACAGCTTCTCCAAACATCCGGATCGGACACTGGCCCAACATCACTATTGAGACGAATCTTAGCCGTCGATGACGACGACGTCAGGGCTGGTCCTACAAACTGTCGTAAATGCGTCGGCGGGGCGGCGCCTCCGTCGGCGCGGCGCCGGGCGGGTCCGATCGTGGCGACCCGCTTCGCCCGGCTCCGCCGCGCTCGCGATCGCCACGCTGGCCGGGTGTTAGCGTCTGACGCGTGTTGTCCGGCGTGATCAGACCCGCCCGGCTGGCCTTCGGGGTAGCTGTCGTCGGCGCGGTGACGGCGCTGGTCGTCGTGGCGTGCGGCGGCTGCGGATCCGACCGGCCCGCCGCCAGGCCGCCGGCTCGTTCGCTGGTGACCCCCACCACACAGATCGCGGGCGCCGGCGTGCTGGGAAACGACCGCCGACCCGACGCTTCGTGCGCGCGCGACGCCGCCGAGGCCGATTCGGGGGCAGCGAAGCGGCGCGTCCACAACGCCGCCGGGGTCGAGCCGGACGCCGTGCAGGTGCCCGCCGATCCGCGGCGCATCGTGGTGCTCTCCGGCGACCAGCTCGACGCGTTGTGCGCGCTGGGCCTGCAGTCGCGGGTGGTCGCCGCCGCGTTGCCGGACGGCTCGCCGAGCCAGCCCGCCTATCTGGGCGGCACGGTGCACGGGGTGCCGGGCGCGGGTACGCGCTCCCACCCCGACGTGCAGGCGATCGCGGCGGCCCACCCCGATCTCATCCTGGGCTCCCAAGCGTTGACGCCCACGTTGTATCCGCAGCTGGCGGCGATCGCCTCGACGGTGTTCACCGGCGCGCCGGGCGCCGCCTGGGAGGACAACCTGCGTGCCGTCGGCGCCGCCACCGCGCGCGGCACCGCGATGGACGCGTTGCTCAGCGGGTTTGCGCAGCGCGCGACCGACGTGGGCGCGCGCCATGACGCCTCCCACTTTCAGGCGTCGATCGTGCGGCTGACCACCGAATCGATCCGGGTGTACGGCGCCAACAACTTCCCGGCCAGCGTGCTCGGGTCGGTCGGCGTGGACCGGCCGGCCGCGCAGCGGTTCACCGACAAGCCCTACGTCGAGATCGGCGCCACCGACGCGGACCTCGCGAAGAACCCGGATTTGTCCATCGCCGACGCCGACCTGGTGTACCTGTCGTGCGCGACCCCGGCCGCCGCCGATCGGGCCGCCCAGGTCCTCGACAGCGGCCCGTGGCGCAAGCTGTCGGCCAACCGCGACAACCGGGTCTATGTCGTCAACGACGAGATCTGGCAAACCGGCGAGGGGCTGATCGCCGCCCGCGGGATCGTCGACGACCTGCGCCTGGTGAACGCCCCGATCAACTGAGGCCGGGCCGCAGGTACGCGGCGATCGCCGGAACGTGATGTTCGCCCCGATAATTGGCGGAAGAACGTTACCCTAGCTAAAATTTTGCTGAAGCCATCAAAGACTGAAGAGGGATATTCATGCGCACTGTTTCGGCATACGCCGCCACGTCGGCGACCGAACCGCTGACCAAGACGACCATCGAGCGGCGCGACCCGGGCCCGCGCGACGTGGCGATCGACATCAAGTTCGCCGGCATCTGCCACTCCGACATCCACACCGCCAAGGGCGAATGGGGCACGCCGCATTACCCGGTGGTCGTGGGCCACGAAATCGCCGGCGTCGTGAGCGAGGTCGGCGCCGAGGTCACCAAGTTCAAGGTGGGCGAACACGTCGGCGTGGGGTGCATGGTGAATTCGTGCGGGCGGTGCAGCAGCTGCGACGCCGGGCTCGAGCAGTACTGCAAGAACGGCGCGACGTTTACCTACAACGCGATCGACAAGGACGGCACGTCGACGCAGGGCGGCTACAGCCAGGCGGTCGTCGTCGACGAGAACTTCGTCTTGCGCATCCCCGACTCGCTGCCCCTGGACAAGGCGGCGCCGCTGCTGTGCGCCGGCATCACGCTGTTCTCACCGCTGCGCCACTGGAAGGCCGGGCCGGGCACGCGGCTGGCGATCATCGGCCTGGGCGGCCTGGGGCACATGGGCGTCAAGCTGGGCGCGGCGATGGGCGCCGAAGTCACCGTGCTGTCACAGTCGCTGAAAAAGATGGAAGACGGACTCCGGCTGGGCGCCAAGCACTACTACGCCACCTCCGACCGCGAAACCTTCAAGAAGTTGCGCAGCAGCTTCGACCTGATGCTCAACACCGTCTCGGCGAACCTGAAGCTCAACGACTACCTGAGCCTGCTCGACGTCGACGGCACCCTCGTCGAATTGGGCATCCCCGAGCACCCCATGGAGGTGGGCGCGTTCCCGCTGGCGCTGGCACGCCGCAGCCTGTCCGGGTCGAACATCGGCGGGATCGCCGAGACCCAGGAGATGCTCGACTTCTGTGCCGAACACGACGTGACGCCCGAGATCGAGGTCATCGACCCCGACTACATCAACGAGGCCTACGAGCGCGTCCTGGCCAGCGACGTCCGCTACCGCTTCGTCATCGACATCTCGAAGCTGTAGCGGCTCAGGAAACCGCGTTGGGGGCCGGCTCGGGCTGGCCGTTGGCCGCGCCGTGTTCGTCGGTCGCCAGCGTGATCCCCGCGAGCGGCCAGCCCGCGGCGGCCAGGCGGGCGGCCACCCGCGCGACGTTCTCCGGACCGGCGTCGTAGTGGGTCATGTCGGAGATGAAATCGGCGATCACGTCGCGGTTGATCTCGTCGCCCGGCTTGGTTTCCTCGTCGATCGCGTCGACGACTTCCTTGATCTGGTCCTCGGTCAGCGGTGTGCTGCGCAGCAATTCCAACAGCGGGACACGATCGGGCCCGGGAACGCCGTCGGGGTAGCCGCATTGCAGCCACTGGATCACTGAACGGAAGAAAGCGGCCGTCGAAGATGGGGTTATCGCCACACCCACCAGTGTCCCGGCTACCCGGTCGGCGGCGCTACCGGGCCGCCGCGCCCCGGCCACAATTCACGTGGCGTTCACAAACCGCTCAGCTCACCTGAGCTGCTAGAAGTCCCAGTCCTCGTCCTCGGTGACGACGGCCTTGCCGATCACGTAGGACGAGCCCGAGCCGGAGAAGAAGTCGTGGTTCTCGTCGGCGTTGGGCGAGAGCGCCGACAGGATCGCCGGGTTCACGTCCGTCTCGTCGCGCGGGAACAGCGCCTCATAGCCGAGGTTCATCAGCGCCTTATTGGCGTTGTAGCGCAGGAACTTCTTGACGTCCTCGGTCAGCCCCACCTCGTCGTAGAGGTCCTGGGTGTACTCCACCTCGTTGTCGTAGAGCTCGAAGAGCAACTCGTAGGTGTAGTCCTTGAGTTCCTGTTTGCGCGCGTCGTCGACCAGGGCCAGGCCGCGCTGGAACTTGTAGCCGATGTAGTAGCCGTGCACGGCCTCGTCGCGGATGATCAGCCGGATCATGTCGGCGGTGTTGGTCAGCTTGGCCCGGCTCGACCAGTACATCGGCAGGTAGAAGCCGGAGTAGAAGAGGAAGCTTTCCAACAGCGTGGAGGCGACCTTGCGCTTGAGCGGCTCGTCGCCCTTGTAGTACTGCATGACGATCTCAGCCTTGCGCTGCAGGTTGGGGTTCTCCTCCGACCAGCGGAACGCGTCGTCGATCTCGGCGGTCGAGCACAGCGTCGAGAAGATGTTGCTGTAGCTGCGCGCGTGCACCGACTCCATGAAAGCGATGTTGGTGTAGACCGCCTCCTCGTGCGGGGTCAGCGCGTCGGGGATGAGGCTGACCGCCCCGACCGTGCCCTGAATGGTGTCCAGCAGCGTCAGGCCGGTGAACACCCGCATGGTCATCTGCTTTTCGTGGGCGGTCAGGGTGCCCCACGACGGCAGGTCGTTGGACACCGGCACCTTCTCGGGCAACCAGAAATTGCCGGTCAGCCGGTCCCACACCTCGGCGTCTTTGTCGTCTTGCAGCCGGTTCCAGTTGATCGCCGAAACGCGGTCAATCAGCTTCATGTTTTCGGTCACCAGAACCCCACTTCACCGGAAGGCTTTTGTCTGCGAACTCAGACTTCAAACACTACCTCTGGGGTACGACATGGAGGGGCAACACAAGAGGTTGTGTTTGCCGTGTCGCCCGAGCGGGCGGTAGCGCCCGTCGGAGCCAGGTTGGGCGCCCCCGCGCGGTGGGTATCAGAAGTGCCGTGAACATCCCCGGTTCGGTGGCGCATGCGGCGCAGCGACTTGTCTCTATCTATCGCCGAACGGGAGCCGATGTGCCGTTCGGCAATCCGCTGCCCTCACACGGCACCGAGATGGAGGGTTGGTTCTGGCGACTCTCCGACCCCACCGACGGCCGCGTGGTGGTCGCGTTGTGCAGCGCCAATCGACACCCCGACGGCGACTGGTCGACCGCCGCGATTGCGCTGCATCCGGGCGGTGTCGTGCGTTCTGCCGCGATCGACGCGGCCAGTGCTGATCACTCGCGGTTTTCGATCGTGGCCCGCGCGGGCAACGACTTTGTCGAGGCGAACAGTAAGCGGCTGGCGATGGCGATCGGCGACAGCGCGGTCGACCTCACTTTCAGCCGAGAATTTCGATGGCCGAAGGCATTTGCCGGGGGCGGAGTCGCCTCGTCGGTGCCTTGGTTGAATCAGTACTGGCATCCGTACCGGCTGGGTGCCACGGCCTCGGGAACGGTGACATGTGGTGATCAATGCTGGCGGTTTGCTGACGCCACCTTGTATTGCGAACGCAATTGGGGATCGGGTTTTCCACGTCGCTGGTGGTGGGGCCAAGCCCACGATTTCGACGCGGCCGACGTGTCTGTCGTGTTCTCGGGGGGCTTATTGGAGTTCGGGCCGCTGAAGCGTGAGGTGACCGGAGTTGTTGTGCGACTACAGGATCGGGTCCTGCGCATCACTCCCCCGGCGTGGGTGTCGTCCAGTTGCGACGGACGACGATGGCGGATTGACGCGCGCAGCGCCCGCTACCGCGTCGAACTCGACGGGAGCGGCGACGGCGCGCAGCCCCACGTGCTTCCGGTACCGCTGCCCGCCGAACGCCGCAACATCGACACCGACTACGAATATCTGGCGGGCACGCTGCGCTGCACGGTGCGCGAATGGGGCCGCGTCATTTTCGACGGCACAACACAGTTAGCGGGTTTGGAGGTCGGCAGCCGACCGGGCTGACCGATGGGATGCGCGTCAGTCCAGCGCGGCCTTCCGCGCATCCGCTCTGCGCATGTACCATTTGGTACATGATTACCGAGGACAGTGTCGTGATCAACGCGCCGGCGCGGTTGGTATGGGAAGTCTTCAGCGACGTCGAGCGCTGGCCGGAGTGGACCGCGTCGGTGACGTCGCTGGCCGCGATGGACGGTCCCGGGCTCGCGATCGGCAAGCGGTTCGCAATCAAGCAGCCTCGCATGTCGAAGCTGGTGTGGAAGGTCACCCAACTCGACCCGGGGACGTCCTGGACGTGGGTGCAACGCGCCCCCGGCGCGGCGGCGAGCGCCCGCCATGAGGTGATCGCCCAACCGGGCGGCGGGACCCTGGTGCGCCAGCGCATCGACCAGAAGGGCCCACTCGGCACTCTTGTCGGGCGGCTCATGCGGTCGATGACCAAGCGGTACCTCAAGCTCGAGGCCGAAGGCCTCAAGGCCCGCTCCGAGCAGCTCAGCCGCGCCGATGGCGCGCACCCCTGACGCCGAGCGGCGCCGGCAGCTCCTCGATGCGCTCGTCGCCGAGTTCGCCGCCGGCGGCATCGGCGACCGGTCGCTGCGCGCGGTGGCCGACGCGGTCGGCACAAGTCACCGAATGCTGTTGCACCACTTCGGCTCCCGCGAAGACATGCTCGTAGCGATCGTCGAGGAGGTCGAGCGCCGCCAGATGGGGCTGCTGACCGAACTGCCCACCAACCCGGCCGCGAGCTTCGCCGCCATGTGGGCCGATCTCCGCCGCCCCGAGCTACGCCACTCCGAACGGCTGTTCTTCGAGTGTTATGCCCGCGGCGCCCAAGGCGAAAAGCCTTTCACCCGAATGGTTCCCGGCGCGGTCGACGGCTGGCTGACCGAGGTGAAGGAAGCCTCCGACAGCCCTGTCGACCCCGCCGTGGCGAGGCTCGGGCTGGCCGTAATCCGCGGTCTGCTACTGGATCTCGTGGCCACCGACGACGACGCCGGCGTCGACGCGGCCGCGCGCGCCTTCACGGAACTGCTCAGCCACTGAGGTAATGCTTCAGCTTGCGGTGTGGACGATCAGGACATCGGTCTTGACCCTGCGGGAGACCTCGGACGGGACCGATCCCAACAGCCGCCCGGCCATGCTGTTGAGCCCGACGTTGCCGACGACCATCAGGTCGGCATGGACCTCCTCGGCGAGCTGCACCAGCACGTTGATGGGGGCGCCGACGATCGACCGCTCCTCCACGTTCTTGGCCCCCGCTTGGTGCGCCCGTTCCTTGGCGTTCTGCAGGATCGCGTAGTAGGGCGCTTCGCCCACCGTCCGATAGTCCTGGCCGTGGTCACTCCCCGGCGGAATGGCGTAGCGGCCACGTTCCTGGGGGACGGGGAGATGCGCCGTCACGACGATCAGTTTCGCGCCGTGATCCGCGGCGATCGCGGCTGCGCGATCCACCGCGCACAGCGACGAGTCCGAGCCATCGGTGCCGACCACGACGATCTGATAGGCGCTCATTTCCCTGCAACTGTAACGCCGGTCGGCGGCCAAATCCCCAAAACGAATTGGGTCAACTTTGCACGGCGGCCGCGTGCCTGCCCGTGCTGACGCCGTAGAACTGGTATTCGGAGGGTTTGACCGAGCGGGTCGCCCGCCAGTACTCCCAGGTGTAGCCGCCCCACAGCACGGTGTTCTTGCCGTGTTCGTCCAGGTACCAGCTGCTGCAGCCGCCGCTGTTCCATACCGACGGACCCAGCCTGCGTTGCAGTTCGTCGTTGAATGCGTCCTGGGCGGCGCGGGTCGGGGCGAGCGCCTGCGCGCCCAGCTTGTCGCAGGTGGCGATCGCGTCGGCGACGTAACGGATTTGGGACTCGATCATGAACACCACCGAGTTGTGTCCCAGCCCGGTGTTGGGGCCCAGCAGGAAGAACAGGTTGGGCACATCGGCGACGGTGATCCCGCGGTGGGCGCCGATGCCCTCGCGGTTCCAGCGATCCACCAAATCCTCGCCGCGCAGCCCCTTGATCTGGACGTAGGTGTAGGAGTCGGTGACGTGAAAGCCGGTGGCGTACACGATCACATCGGCTTGCCGGTGGGTCCCGTCGACGGTGTCGATGCCGTCGGCGGTGATCCGAGCGATGTGGTCGGTGACCAGTTCGGTCTTCGGGTCGGCGACCGCGGGGTAATAGGTCGTGGAGTTCAGGATTCGCTTGCACCCGATGCGGTAGTTCGGGGTCAGCTTGCGGCGCAGCTCCCGGTCCTTGACCGATCGGCGAATGTTGTACTTGCTGTAAGCCTCGATGAACTTCAGTAGGTTGGGCCGCTTGGTCATACCGATGGCCAGCGCCTCCTGGCCCCAGTAGATGACCAGACGCACCAGCGCGCGCAGGCCGGGCACGTTCTCCATGGCCCGGCGCACCATTGGTGGGATCTCGGGGTTGGAGCGCGGCACCACCCACGGCGGGGTGCGTTGGTAGAGCTGAAGTTCGGCGACCTGCTCGACGATCTCCGGCACGATCTGGATCGCGCTCGCGCCGGTCCCGATCACGGCCACCCGCTTGCCGTTCAGGTCCACGCTGTGGTCCCACTCCGCGGAATGGAAAGCGGCGCCGGTGAATTCGTCGCGGCCCGCGATGTCGGGCATGGACGGGATGTGCAGCGCGCCGGCGCCCGAGATCAGGAACTGCGCGACGTATTCGCGCCCGTCGGCGGTGAACACGTGCCAGCGGTGCTCGTCGTCGTCCCAGTGGGCCCGATCCACCAACGAGTTGAACTCGATGTAGCGGCGCAGCCCGTACTTCTCGGTGACACCCTTGAGGTAGTCCCAGATCTCGGGCTGATAGGAGAAGGGGTTCTTCCAGTCCGGCTTGGGCTCGTACGAGAACGAATACAGGTGCGACGGGATGTCGCAGGCGCACCCGGGATAGCTGTTGTCGCGCCAGGTGCCGCCGATGTCGTCGGCCTTTTCCAGGATGACAAAGCCCACGCCCTGCTTCTGCAGCGCGATGGCCATCCCCAGGCCGGAGAACCCGGTCCCGATGATGACGGCGCGGGTATGGACGGGCTTGGCGGCCTTGGCCGCCGGGACGGGGGCGGTCTCGGTGTGTGTCACGACGTCGGTCACGGTCGATCGGTCTTTCTAGTCGGGCCAGTCTCGGGTCGGCGCTTGCCGGCATCCTCGGCCGTAGCCACCCCGCTGGCGCAGATACCCAGTACCCAGGGTATCGGTTTGCACGAGTGTTATCGATGGCCGCGGCGATTGTCAACGCCGCGGTTTGCTCAGCTCGCGGCCGGGTTACCGGTCACCATGTCGTGAATCGGCAGGTCGGGATTCATCCCGATGCCCAGCGCCTCCGCGGTTCCGACGATGACCCCCATCATGATGGTCGTCAGGTGTGCGACGAACTGCTCACTTGTCATCAGCCGTGGGCTCTCGGGCTCAGGCCCCAGCCACCACTCGGTGGCCGATGCGGCACAGCCGAACGCCGCGTGCCCGGCCAGTTCGATCGCCGCGTGGTCCAGCTCCATCTCGCGGAGCTCGCTGTCGAACAGGTCGGCCACGGCCAAGGTGATGCCGCGGCCTTCGTCGAGGATCTGGGGGCTGGCCGGCGAGCGGCCCTGGATGAACACCCGCAGCACGTTGGGGTGCTTGTCGACCAGGATCACGTACTCCTCGACGCTGCGCCGGATCACCTCGCGGGCCGAGTCGGTTTTGAGGTCGATGGACGGAAAGATCGCCGCCCAGAGCATGTCGCGCAGCCGCTCCCCGATCGCCCGGAACAGGTCGGACTTGTCGTGAAAATGCCGGTAGATCTTCGGTTTCGCGGTGCCGGCCTCTTCGGCGATTTCCCGCACACTCAGCTCGGGCCCCAGGCGGTCGATGGCGCGGAACGCCGCGTCGACGATTTCGCTGCGCACCTTCTTGCGGTGCTCGCGCCAGCGTTCGCTGCGCGCGTCGACCTTGGCCCCCGGCTTGGCAGCCGGGTGGGGCCTGGAAGGTCGAGGCACTCTCACCACGTCACGCACTTTACCCCGTCGCCGCTTCTGACCTGGGCAGACTGGCGCTACGACACCGCGGTTATCGGTGCCGCTGGGCGTACTCCCCCGGGCTGCAGCCCAGCATCGACCGAAACTCGTTGCTGAAGTGCGCCTGGTCGTACCAGCCGAGCCGCGCGGCCAAGTCTGCGAAGTCGACGCGTCGATCGCTTTCGATCGCCAACGCGGCTTGCTGCAGACGATAACGGCACAGCACCCATTTGACCGGCACACCGACGTAGCGCCGGAACACACGCTGAGTGGTTCGCGCGCTCCAGGGCGAGCACGCCATCACTTGTTCCACCCGGTGCAACGCCTCGTCGTCGTGCATCCGCCGTAGCAGCGCCGTGAGGGCCCTGTACGTCGGGTCGTCGGCGGTCGCCGCGCCAATCGCGGTGTCCAGTTGTGCGGCGGCGAGCTCGACATCGTCGTCGAAAAGCATTGGACGGCCGAACAAGTCATCGTCGACGCGAACGATCCGGCCGGTCAGCGCAGCTGCGTCGCGTCCGAATCGGGCGGTGAACCCGCCGGCGCGGAAACGCGCACCGACCACCACACCACGTCCCGACAGCTGGATGGTGAAGACCCGCTCGACGACCCCGTGTACCAGTGTGGCGGGCAAAGCGAATCCATGGCGCGGCGAGTCGGTGCCCCACTCATGGCAGAGGTTGATCGAGGGGAAAGTGATCACCTGGCTTTCCCGCGGCGCCTGCCCCGTCAGATCCCATCGCACCGACCAAAAATGCTCGACGAAGTCGGCGGCAGCCTCCGACGGTGCCTGGCGGCGGAGGTCGAACACCGAGGCGCTACCCGCGCGTCCGACCACCCCCGGTTCTGGACCAATCGCCTGTGGCGCGTTTTTCCAAGCCTCCACGCGACGAATCTAGCCACGCTGGATGCCATGATTGTGCAACCGATTCCCGAGGGCTACACGAGCTTGACCCCGTTTTTGGTCGTCGATGGCGCCGAAGCCGCCATCACGTTTTACGTCGACGTCTTCGGCGCGACACTCGTTGAGAAGATGGCCGGGCCGAATGACACGATCGCGCACGCGGAGCTGGATTTCGGGCACGGCAGGTTGCAGCTGTCCGATCCCAACCCCGGCTATCAGCTCGAAGCCCCGGGTCGCACCGAGGGGGTGACCCACTCGATCGCGTTCTACTGCGCGCACGTCGACGACGTGCTGGAGCGGGCCCAGAACGCGGGTGCCACGCTCCGAGAGGCGGCCCAGACGTTCGTCACCGGCGACCGGTTCGGATCCATCACCGACCCATTCGGGCAACGCTGGTCGATCATGACAAGAGTCGAAGACGTCGATGCCGCAGAGCGCGAACGCCGGCTTGCCAGCTGGGGCGCCGAGAACCTGTAAAACACCCGTCGAGACGGGCGCAAGGCCTACAGCATGCAGGACACGCAGCCCTCGACCTCGGTGCCCTCCAAAGCCAGCTGGCGCAACCGGATGTAGTACAGCGTCTTGATCCCCTTGCGCCACGCGTAGATCTGCGCCTTGTTCACCTCGCGGGTGGTGGCGGTGTCTTTAAAGAAGAGCGTCAGCGACAGTCCCTGGTCCACGTGCTGGGTCGCCGCGGCGTAGGTGTCGATGATCTTCTCGTAGCCGATCTCGTAGGCGTCCTGGTAGTACTCCAGGTTGTCGTTGGTCAGATACGGCGCCGGGTAGTAGACGCGGCCGATCTTGCCTTCCTTGCGGATCTCGATCTTGCTCGCCACCGGGTGGATCGAGCTGGTCGAGTGGTTGATGTAGCTGATCGACCCCGTCGGCGGGACGGCCTGCAGGTTCTGGTTGTAGATGCCGTGCTCGGCCACCGACTCCTTCAGCCGCTGCCAATCCTCTTGCGTCGGAATGCGAATGCCCGCCTCGGCGAAGATCTCCCGGACCCGCGGGGTGGCCGGCTCCCACGCCTGCTCGGTGTACTTGTCGAAGAACTCGCCCGAGGCGTACTTCGACTTCTCGAAGCCACCGAACTTGCTTCCCCGTTCGATCGCAATGCGATTCGACGCGCGCAGCGCGTGGTAGAGCACGGTGTAGAAGTAGATGTTGGTGAAGTCGACGCCTTCTTCGGAGCCGTAGTGGATGCGCTCGCGGGCCAGGTAGCCGTGCAAGTTCATCTGGCCGAGCCCGATCGCGTGGGACTCGTTGTTGCCCTGCTCGATTGAGGGCACCGAGGTGATGTGCGTCTGGTCGCTCACCGCCGTCAGCGCACGGATCGCCACCTCGATGGTCTGCGCGAAGTCGGGCGAGTCCATCGTCTTGGCGATGTTCAGCGACCCCAGGTTGCACGAAATATCCTTGCCCACTTTGGCATACGACAAGTCGTCGTTGAACACCGACGGCGTGGAGACCTGCAGGATCTCCGAGCACAGGTTCGAGTGGGTGATCTTGCCGTCGATCGGGTTGGCCCGGTTCACCGTGTCCTCGTACATGATGTAGGGGTAACCGGATTCGAACTGCAGCTCCGCCAGCGTCTGGAAGAACTCGCGCGCCTTGATCTTGGTCTTGCGGATGCGGGCGTCGTCGACCATCTCGTAGTACTTCTCGGTCACCGAGATGTCGGCGAACGGCAGACCATAGACCCGCTCGACGTCGTACGGCGAGAACAGGTACATGTCCTCGTTCTTCTTGGCCAGCTCGAAGGTGATGTCGGGAATCACCACGCCCAGGCTCAGCGTCTTGATGCGGATCTTCTCGTCGGCGTTCTCGCGCTTGGTGTCCAGGAACCGGTAGATGTCCGGGTGATGCGCGTGCAGGTACACCGCGCCCGCGCCCTGGCGGGCCCCGAGCTGGTTGGCGTAGGAGAACGAGTCCTCGAGCAGCTTCATGATCGGGATGACGCCCGAGGATTGGTTCTCGATGTTCTTGATCGGAGCGCCGTGCTCTCGAATGTTGCTCAGCAGCAACGCAACTCCCCCGCCGCGCTTGGACAGCTGCAGCGCGGAGTTGATCGATCGCCCGATGGACTCCATGTTGTCCTCGATGCGCAGCAGAAAGCAGCTCACCGGTTCGCCACGCTGCTTTTTGCCCGAGTTCAGAAACGTCGGCGTGGCCGGCTGGAACCGGCCGTCGATGATCTCGTCGACGAGCTTTTCGGCCAGGATGGTGTCACCGGAGGCCAGCGTCAGCGCCACCATGACCACGCGGTCCTCGAAGCGCTCCAGGTAGCGCTTCCCGTCGAACGTCTTGAGCGTGTAGGAGGTGTAGTACTTGAACGCGCCCAGGAACGTGGGGAACCGGAACTTCTTGGCGTAGGCCCGGTCCAGCAGCGTCTTGACGAAGTTGCGGCTGTACTGGTCGAGAACCTCGCGCTCGTAATAGTTCTCCTTGATCAGGTAGTCGAGCTTCTCGTCCTGATTGTGGAAGAACACCGTGTTCTGGTTGACGTGCTGCAGGAAGTACTGGTGTGCGGCCTCGCGGTCCTTGTCGAACTGAATCTTGCCGTCCGCGTCGTACAGATTCAGCATCGCGTTGAGCGCGTGGTAATCCGTCTCCCCCGGCAGTGCGTGGGCTCCGGTGGTTACAGGCTCTGCAGCGACGGTTGTTGACACGTCTGTTCCTTCCAGAAATTGGCTAAGCCCGCACGGACGGCATCCACGTCGTCCTGGGTTCCCATGAGTTCGAAGCGGTAGAGGTAGGGGACGCCGCATTTGCGCGAGATCACGTCGCCCGCGTAGGCGAATTCGGCGCCGAAGTTGTTGTTGCCCGCGGCGATGACGCCGCGGATCAACGAACGGTTGTGCTCATTGTTCAAAAAGGCGATGACCTGTTTGGGGACATAGCCGCCGGCGTTGAGGTCAGGGGTGGCCCGGCCGCCGCCGTAGGTCGGCAGCACCAGCACGTAGGGCTGGTCCACCTCGATACGGCCGTGCAGCGGTATCCGCGTGGCCGGAATCCCCAGCTTCTCCACGAAGCGGTGGGTGTTCTCCGACACGGAGGAGAAATAGACCAGGCTGCGCGACTGCACCGCAACCCTCCTTACCTAACGTCTTGCCTTACGCGCTGAGTTCCACGGCGGCGAGCGCCTTGATGCGGTCGGGCCGAAAACCCGACCAGTGGTCGTTGCCCGCCACCACGACGGGAGCCTGCAGGTAGCCCAGCGCCATCACGTAGTCACGCGCCTCGGAGTCCAACGTGATGTCGACCTTGTCGTAGACGATGCCCTGCTTATCCAGCGCCTTGTAGGTGGCGCTGCACTGCACGCATGCCGGCTTGGTGTACACGGTGATGCTCATAGAATGCCGCTCCTTTGCGGAAGAGGGGGACCCAATGGACTGGCAACTACTTTGTGACTGCGTCTTTGCTAGGTTCAGCGACCCGGCAGGCTCCCTGATTCCCGTCCTGCGGCAACCTGCGCCGAAGAGCTGTCTTCGATCACTTTGCGCCGATTTCGGGGGGTTCACCGAGCCTGGCTGGCTTGGCGATCCCGGGATCCGCCGGTGCATCGAAACACTACACCTAGTGGCTGACAAGATGTCGAGATACAAGATGTTCTGAATAACATTTCTGAAATTCCCTGGTCGTAAGGCCTGTGTTGAACAAATTCAGCAACCCGCCCCGGCGTGTCGCAGATCACACGCCGAGACGAAGGCGCCTCTGCGTATCGGTATAGCAGCGGGCACCGACAAGTCCGGTTTTGAACCGCCGCCCGAGACGGACGCACCGACAGCTAGCAAAGCCGCCAGACGACGCTGGCGGCTTTGGCTATGCGCTGGCGACAACCCCGCTGGTCGCCTCCCGGCCGGCTTGTCGACTTCCGCCAATCAGCCGGCTTCGGCGGCGAGCTTGCCCACAACGTCGCGCACGTTCGCCGACAGCTCGGCATGCTCGGCGGGCGCCCTGCCCTCCAGCGTCGTGAACGGCACGGACAGTTTGATCGACTCGACCACCCGCGCGCCGGCGATGCCGAAGGACTTGCGGGTCTCGTCGTGCGCCCACACCCCGCCGTACCGGCCGAAGGATCCGCCGATGACCGCCAGCGGCTTGTCTTTCAGCGCGCCGTCGCCGAAGGGGCGCGACAGCCAGTCGATCGCGTTCTTGACGACCGCCGGGATGCTGCCGTTGTACTCGGGGGTGACCACCAATGCGGCGTCGGCGTCGGCCGCCGCGGCGCGCAGCGCGGCCACCGGAGCCAACGGTGGTGCGCCCTCGTTCATCGCGTCGTCGATTTCCTCGTTGTAGAACGGCAACTCGCCGAGCCCTTCGAAGACCGTGACGGTGACGCCGTCGGCGGCGACCGCCCCCGCCAGCTCGGCGATCTGGCGGTTGATCGACGCCGCCCGCAGGCTTCCCACTAACGCCAAGATTTTGATTGCCACTTTCGCGGTTTCCCTTCGGTCGTTGGTACACATCCTCGCACGACCTAAACGGACTGTGGTCCGATTTATTCCCTCGGCGTTAAAGTGCAGGAGTGAGCGAGTTGCCCCTGTGCGTCCCGCAGCTGCCCGCGCAGGAGCGGGGCGACGCCATCCGCAACCGCGCACTGTTGCTGGATGCGGCGCGCCGCCTGGTCGCCGAGCGCGGGGTCGACGCCGTCACCATGGACGACGTCGCCGCGGCGGCCGGCGTCGGCAAGGGCACCCTGTTCCGCCGGTTCGGCAGCCGGGCCGGCCTGATGATGGTGCTGCTCGACGAGGACGAACAAGCTGTTCAGCAGGCATTTCTGTTCGGGCCGCCGCCCCTGGGACCCGATGCCCCGCCTTTGGATCGGCTGGTGGCCTTCGGCCGGGAGCGGATCCGCTTCGCCCATACCCACCACGCTCTGCTGTCGGCGGCCAACCGCGATCCCCAGCTCCGCTACGGTCCACCGGCGACCGTGCTGCGGACGCATGTGCGGCTGCTGCTGGCCTCCGCGGGCACGACGGGCAACCTGGGCACCCAGACCGACGCGCTGCTGGCCCTGCTGGACGCGGACTATGTGGAGCACCGGCTGAACAACGGCGGTCACTCCCTGCAGACGCTGGGCGACGCGTGGGAAAGCCTGGCGCGCAAGCTCTGCGGGCGGTGAACACCGGCATGTCCGCGGGGGCACGGGATTGGGTCCTGCATGTGGACCTCGACCAGTTCCTGGCCTCGGTCGAGTTGCGCCGCCGCCCCGAACTGGCCGGTCTGCCCGTCATCGTCGGCGGCAACGGTGATCCGAACGAACCGCGCAAGGTCGTCACGTGCGCCTCCTATGAGGCACGGGAATTCGGTGTGCGGGCGGGCATGCCGCTACGCGCCGCGGCTCGCCGCTGCCCGCCGAACTCGGGGGTGACCTTCCTCCCCGCGGACCCGGCCGCCTACGACGCTGCCTCCGCGCAGGTGATGGGCCTGCTGCGGGATCTGGGGCATCCGCTGGAGGTATGGGGCTGGGACGAGGCCTACGTCGCCGTCCACGCGCAGGATCCCAGCGAGGCGGCACAACGGATCCGCAGCGTCATCTCCTCGGAAACCGGGCTGTCCTGCTCGGTCGGCATCAGCGACAACAAGCAGCGCGCCAAGGTCGCCACCGGCTTCGCCAAGCCGGACGGCATATTCGTGCTCACCGATGCGAATTGGATGGCGCTGATGGCCGACCGCCCGGTCGACGCACTATGGGGCGTGGGGCCCAAGACGGCGAAAAAGCTTGCGGATCTTGACATCACGACGGTATGGCAACTGGCCCACAGCGACGCGGAGTTGTTGACGGCCACGTTCGGGGCGCGCACCGGACTGTGGCTGCTCCTGCTGGCCAAGGGCGGCGGCGACAGCCACGTCAGCGCCGAGCCGTGGGTGCCGCGCTCGCGCAGCCACGTCGTCACCTTTCCCCGCGACCTCACCGACCGCGCCGAGATGGACGCGGCCGTAACGAATTTGGCCGCGCAGGCGCTGGACGACGTCCTGGTCGAAGCGCGGGTGGTGACGCGGGTGGCGGTCACCGTGCGCACCGCAACCTTCTACACCCGCACCAAGATTCGCAAACTCGACGCGCCCACCACCGATCGCGACACGATCGTCGCCGCGGCCTTGCGCGTCCTGGACCTATTTTCCCTGGACCGGCCCGTCCGCTTGCTCGGGGTGCGGCTCGAGTTGCTGATGCCCGACTGACGGCGCCGGAGTAGGTGGCCCGGGGCGTAGCGCGCGGGTGAAGATCACGTTCACCTGGCGCATCGCGACGCTATAAGGCCACCACGCAAGCCTTTTGAACGCGTAGAGCGCGCGGATGTCGGCGGAGGTGTAGATCAGGTACCGGTTCTTGGCCACCCCGGCCAGGATCTTCTCGGCGGCCTTCTCCGGCGACACGGCGTGGCCGGCGAATCGCCGTATCCACCGGGCGACGTTGGGATCCTCGCGGTCCACACCGGCGATCTCCACCGTCCCTACCAGCGGTGTGTTCACCGCCCCCGGCACCACCACCGACACCCCGATACGGTGGCGGGCCAGATCGAAGCGCAGCACCTCCGAGACACCGCGTAATCCGTACTTGCTGGCGCTGTACGCGGCGTGCCAGGGCAGGGCGACCAGCCCGGCCGCCGACGAGACGTTGACCAGATGGCCGCCCCGCTTGGCCGCCACCATCGGCGGCACGAAGGTCTCGATGACGTGGATCGGGCCCATCAGGTTGATGGCGACCATCTTGCTCCACTGCTCGTGGGACAGCCGGTCGACGGTCCCCCAGGCCGACACGCCGGCGATGTTCAACACCAGGTCCATGGCCGGATGAGCGGCGTGGATGTCCGCGGCGAACGCGGCCACCTGGCCGTAGTCGGCGATATCCAGCGACCGATGCTCGGGTACCTGCGCGCCCAGGGCGCGGGCGTCGGCCACCGTCAGCTCCAGACCGTCGGAGTCGCGGTCGGTCAGATAGAGCTCGGCGCCCAGGGCGGCGAGCCGCAACGCCGTGGCGCGGCCGATGCCGCTGGCCGCGCCGGTGACAAAGCACCGCTTCCCCGCGAAATACCGCCCGGATGCCTTCGTCGCCATGGCGGTGACGATACCGCCGGTACCGCCCAGACCGGCTCTAGGGACGCCCGGCCCACAGCGCGTGCAGCCACAACTGCTCGAGCACCCGCACCCGTCGGTCACGATCGCTGTCGGATCCGGTCAGAACCGGGTCGCCGGTCAACACCAGCGCGGTGGTACCGGTCAGGGTGCGGATCAGCGTCGGGAGATCGTCGCTGATCGGCCTGGCGGTCCCGGCCTTCATCTCGGCCTCGACGATGGCGACGATCTGCCCCAGCACCACCTCGAACTGCTGGTCGAGCAGTTCGCGGATCTCGACGTCGGTGTGGCGGGCCTCGTTGCAGGCGGTCACCACCGGATCGTTGTGCTCGTAGACGGCGGCGGCGCTGCCGACCATCCGCTTGGCGAACTCCTCGGGTGACTCGCCCGCCTGGCGTGGCGCGAAGTACTGCGTGAGTTCTTCGAGCTCTTCGGTGGCCTCGGCCATCAGCTGTGCCAGCACCGCGTACTTGGAGTCGAAATAGAAGTAGAAGCCGGAACGGGCCACCCCGGCCCGCAGGCTGATGGTGCTGACCGACAGCTCCGCGAACGGCTTTTCCTGCAGCAGTTCGCGCACGGCCTCCACGATCGCCTGGCGTTGCTTGTCGCCACGCCGACGCGCGCCCGGCTCCGGATTGGCGGGGTGGCTGGTCACTCCCTGACCTTGCACCACGCCGCGCAAAAAGCAAACTTGACAGCCGTCAAGTTTTTCAGCGAAGGTTAGGAATCAGTGACCGCTGTCACCCCGAGGGCACGCAAAGGAGCGTCTATGACCGCGACCATCAGCACTCCGCACTATCTGCTGGATCAGGCGCGGCGCCGATTCACCCCGACGCTGAACACCATCCCGGGGATGGGGGCGATCGAAAAGCGTCTGCTCGCCCACGAATGGGACATGAAAGTCCTGGCAGAGCCCCCCGCCGGCAGCGACCTGAAGCCCGTGCTGGGCGATGCCGGGCTCCCGATCCTCGGCCACATCATCGAGCTGTTCCGCGGCGGTCCGGACTACGCGTTGTACCTCTACCGGAACAAGGGTCCGCTGATCTACCTGGATTCGCCGATCATGCCGGCGGTCACGGCGCTGGGGCCCGACGCCACCCAGGCCGTGTTCTCCAACCGCAACAAGGACTTCTCGCAGAAGGGCTGGCACCCGGTGATCGGGCCGTTCTTCAATCGCGGACTGATGATGCTGGACTTCGATGAGCACATGTACCACCGGCGGATCATGCAGGAGGCGTTCACCCGTAGCCGCCTGACCGGTTACGTCGAGCACATCGACCGCGTGGCGACCGACATCGTCGCCGGTTGGCCGACCAACGATGCGCGCTTCCTGTTCCACCCGGCGATGAAGGAACTCACCCTCGACATCGCGTCCCTGGTGTTCATGGGGCACGAGCCGGGGTCCGACCACGACCTCGTCACCAAGGTCAATCAGGCATTCACCACCACGACCCGCGCCGGCGGCGCGATCATCCGCCAGCCGATTCCGCCGTTCAAATGGTGGCGCGGGCTGCGCGCGCGCCAGCTGCTCGAGGACTACTTCAACGAGCGGGTCAAGGAGCGCCGCCACGCCACCGGCAACGACATGCTCACGGTGCTTTGCCACACCGAGGATGACGACGGCAACAGCTTCACCGACGAGGACATCGTCAACCACATGATCTTCTTGATGATGGCCGCCCACGACACCTCCACGTCGACGACCACCACGATGGTCTACAACATGGCCGCCAACCCCGAGTGGCAGGAGCGGGCGCGCGAGGAGTCGGCTCGGCTCGGCGACGGACCGCTCGACATCGAGTCGCTCGAGAAGCTGGAAACGCTCGAACTGATCATGAACGAATCGCTGCGCATGGTGACGCCGTTGCCATTCAACATGCGCATGGCGGTGCGCGACACCGAGCTGCTGGGCCACTACATTCCGGCCGGAACCAACATCACCATCTGGCCCGGCATGAACCACCGGCTGCCCGAATTGTGGACGGAGCCAGACAAATTCGACCCCGAGCGGTTCGCCGAACCACGCTCGGAGCACAAGAATCATCGCTACGCCTTCGCGCCGTTCGGCGGCGGCGCGCACAAGTGCATCGGCATGGTGTTCGGTCAGCTGGAGGTCAAGACCGTGGTGCACCGGCTGCTGCGCCGCTACCGCATCGAGCTGGCCCGGCCGGGCTACCAGCCGCGCTGGGACTACGGCGGCATGCCGATTCCGATGGACGGCATGCCGATCGTGCTGCGCCCGCTCTGAGCTTCCGCGACGGCGTGTCGCCTTCACCGCCGTCGCGGTAGAGACCGAGTTTCATTTGCGCTACCAGCGGCGCTAGCGCAAATGAAACTCACCCCTTAGTCGGTGAGCCGCAAGCGCGGTATCACTGCGCCACGAGCAGCCGGTTGGCACAGGTGATCACCGCGCGCAGCGCCGATTGCGTCGGATCGTCCGACCAGCCCATCGCCCACTCGGCGCGGGCACCGTCGCTGCCGCGGATGAAAGTGGCTGTGCCGATCGGCGATTGCATCTGATGGAACTTCACGATTTCGACGGTGACGCCGCGCTGGTGCAGCATCGCGGTCAGGGCCGCGATCGGGCCGGTGGCGGCCGCCGTCGCGGTGCCGATGCGGTCGCCCAGGGCGATCACCGCCTGGAAGTTGCGGGCCTGCGGGCCCGGTCGCGAGGCGTCGGTGCACTCCCATTGGCCTAGCCGCAGCGGTCCGCAACTGCGTCCGTACGTCGCGACGAAGTCCTGCCAGGACATGGCGCCGGCCTGCTCACGCAGGCCGCGGGGCAACGAGACGCCGAAGCGGTCGCCGAACCACACGCTGGCGGGGCCGAGAAGTTGGAACCGATTGCGCTCGGGAAAAGTCATGATGCCGGTCTTCTCTGGTCAGTTGGAGCGACCGACGGCAGTAGCTTCCGACCCACAGCGGGGGGTCGGTCAGGATCAGACCCCGCTGCGGGTGCTGGCTACTACGAAACGCGCGAGAAGACGCATGGGCGTTGACATTAGACCCCTGCGCGCCGCGCCTGCAACTCCCCGCGCAACCGTACAAAAAAATATAGAAAATAAATCGAAGAACTTGGTTTACGTGCGTCTAACAACGGTTATTGGACACGTGTGGTGCAGAAATCGGGCCATGCGCCCCTCACACGAAAGGCACGATCATGAAGGCGAAAGGGACCAAGAAGACCCTCAAAGCTGCCGTCGCGGCCCTCGGGTTGGCCGCGGTGCTCGCGGTACCCGGATGCGCGACTGCTATGGGCGGTGGCGGCGGCGGCGGTTTGACCGGCGGTACCGGCGGCGGGGGCCTCTTGGGCGGGGTCCTGGGCGGCATTCTCTAACCGCTCACCACAAGCGGCCCGCCGGACCGCTGCGCTGTTGGCGGTATCCAGCGGTCGCTTGCCTTCATCCGTAAACGCTCCGGATTGCGGGACAAACTTCGCAATTGCAAACCATTGCAATTGCGGTGCTTGAATTGCGCCTAATTGCGTCGCGTTAATGGCGCTTATGCGATGTCGCTTTGGGCACGATATGCCTCGGCATCGGGCGTTGCCCCGTACAAGGACAAGGGCACGAAAGTTGCTGTTGCAGTGTGTGTTTGGCATGCACCGCACAACCCGGCGAGACTCGATAAAAGTAATGAATGGCTCTTTACGTACGTCTAATAATCGGTATAGCATCCGATTTGCAGCGCAGTGTACGCGCCGTCACCCCTCCCGGAAGAAAGGATTCCATTGTGCATTCAACGAAGGCGAAGAAGGCCATTAAAACTGTCGCGGCCACCGCGGGATTCGTCATGGTGTTGTTCGCCCCGACCGGGTGCTTGGTGACGGGAACCACCGCCGGAACCGGCGGCGGCACCACCGGTGGCACGCTCGGTGGCACGGTGGGCGGCATCGTGGGCGGCATCACCGGAAGTCTCGGCCTGTAACAGATCACGACAGCGACCCGCCGGATCCCCTTGCCGGCGGGTCGCTTGTTGTCTACCCGGCCGGACCGACCGCCGGCTCAAACCTTAGATACGCCTGAATCGTGGTGCCGGTCCTGGTCGTGTGCGTGCGCACCAGGTCCGAAATCGCGTTGACCAAGTACAGCCCGCGGCTCGCGGGGCCGCACGGGCCCGGGTCGAGGCGGCCCACCAGCGGGTCGTCGAACTGTCCGGTGTCGCGAGCCTCGCACACCAGATGCCCGTCGTCTTTCCAGAAGGCCAACCGGCAGGCGCCCCCGGTGTACATCAGGCTGTTGGTGGCCAGCTCGGTGGCCACCAGCTGGAGATCCTCAATGCTTTCCTGGGACAGCCCCATCCATCCCGCGTAGTCGACGGCGAAAGAGCGCGCGGGCCGAAGATCCGCCGACTTCCGCACCATGTAGGTGACGGCGCCAGGGCTTGCGGCCAACGGTTGGTTGCAGCGCTGCAAGACTTCGTTCGGCGCGTAGTGCGGGCTGCGGTGTAGCGCACCGTTTTTCCACAGCAGCGGGTGCGTCGCTCGCGCATCCATCAGGACGCCGTTGTCGATCACGCTCGCGTCGTAGAGGCACAGGCTTGTGGCCGGGTATCCGTCCATCGCCGTGTTGACCAGCGCTTCGTGCTCGATGCAGGCGAGGAACTCCTCCTCGGTGCGGCCGGGCCACGCGAGCTGGCTGACGATCCGCACCCGCCGATCCGGGTGCTCGTCGATGAACGCGCCCTCCGTCGCCATGAACCGGCTCGGGTTGCGGGCTGCCTCGGTGATGTCCGTCGTGTGCACGTCGGCAGGCAGAGCCTCGCCGGCGTACAACGCGCCTTGCAGCACGGCCAGCGTCTCGGGCGGCACGGCAAGCAGCACCGCCTCGCCTGACGCCAAACCGTCGCCGACGAAGCGGCCCACCAAGTCCAAAAACTCCTGCTGAGAGTGATAAATCAATGCGGAGTGGACGAAACCGTATTGTCTGGTTTCGGTATCCGCCGTCACTTCAGCGCTCTCGCTTTCGATCACTTACGCCAACCCCCTGCTGGATCGGCTGTCGCCTTTCCCCCCTTCCAGTACCCCAGACGGGCCCTGGCTATGCGGCGCAACAGATCACATTTGGGCACATGCGCGCGGGAGGCAACATCGGCTGGTGCGGCTACAGCCACCAGGAGGCGGCGGCGTCGAGGTGACGGCGCAGGCGATAGCAGGCGACGCTCTCGTCGGCGGCCTCGACCGCCTCGACAATGCGCAGGTGGGCGTGGTGCACGGCCAGCACGTCCGACCAGGTCGGCATCGCCTGGCCCGTGCTCGACCAGTGCCGGCGGAACAACTCGACGATGATCCGCAGGAACAGATCCAGCAGCGCGTTGCCGGCAAGCTGCGCCAGCCCGATGTGGAAGTTGAACTCCTCAGCGATGGCCTGCCGCACGTCGTCGGGCGTCTGCTGCGCGGTGTCCGGCAGCCCGGCCCGGTGCGCGGCGAGGAATGCCGCCACCTCGGGCTCGCCGAGCCGCTTGACGACCTTGGCGACGTTGTCGATCTCGATCGCGTCGCGGACGCACCGCAGGTCTTCGCGGCTCGGGTCGCGGTATTGCAGATACAACGCGATCGTGTCGATGCTGGCCTGGGCCGCGGGCCGGGTGATGACGAGCCCGCCGCCGGGTCCGCGGCGCATGTGGGCGATCGAGTGGTATTCGAGCAGGCGTACCGCCTCGCGCAACACCGCGCGGCTCACCCGGTAGCGCTCCAGCAGGGCCGTCTCGGTCCCGAAGACCGACCCGACGTGCCAGCCGCTGGCGGCGATGTCGTCACCGATGGTGACCGCCAGCATTTCGGCCAGCTTGCCCCGGTGCGCCTCGGAATCCAGGCGGCGCCGCCGCGTGCGTCCGCGGACCCTGTCGCCGGGATGATGCTGTTTCAGCCAGCCCGTCACGGCCTCGACGTGTCGCTCCGACAGCGTTTTGGCGCGCGCGGAATCACCGGCCGTGACGGCCGCGACGATCTTGGAGTGGTGGGCGTGCAGGTGGTCGACCGCCTCGATCGCCTCGGTCGCCGAGTCCGTTCGCGACGCCAGCGCGTAGCGCGTGGTGAGCCTCATCAGGACGTCGATAAACAATTGCAGCACCGGGTTTTTCGATTGCTCGGCCAGCGCGATGTGGAACTCGTCGCGCGGCGCCGGTAAGCCCGGCTTCCACTGCTCCTCGGCGTGTAACACCTCCCGCAGCCGCGCGATGCCGGCTTCGTCGATGCGCTCGGCGGCGAGCGAGGCCGCCAACGGCTCGAGCACCAGACGGGCGTTGAGCAGATCGCCCAGCGTCGTGCCCAGGTATTCGAGATAGATGACGACGGCGCGGGTGGCGGGTCCGGCGTCGGGCTCGCAGATGTACAAGCCGCCGCCGCGGCCGCGGCGCATCCGGGCGACCTGGTGATGCTCGACCAGGCGAACGGCCTCGCGCAGCACCGATCGGCTCACACCGAAGCGCTGCTGCAGGGCGAATTCGGATCCCAGCGATTCGCCGACGGCCCAGCCGCGGCGGACGATGTCCGCCTCGATGTCGCGGGCGAGGATCGACGCCAGTTTGTCCGCGTGGCCGGCTTTGGAGTCCTCACTCATCTGAGCTCAATCACGCTGTGACTCAACAGGTGAGCAGCATGCACCCCGCGACGGGCCCACCGCCGACGGAAACCACGCCGACCTCCGGGCGGCGGGCGACCTGCCGCTCCCCCGCATCGCCGCGCAACTGCAGGCACCCTTCGTGCAACGCCCAGTAGCCGTGCATGCGCCCCGCCGAGAGTTGACCGCCGTAGGTGTTCAGCGGCAGCGCGCCGTCGCGGGCGATCCGCACCCCGCCCTCGACGAACGGTCCCGCCTCTCCGTCCCCACAGACCCCGAGGGCTTCCAGCCATGCCAGCGTGAGAAACGTGAATCCGTCGTACAACTGGGCGACGTCGAGATCGCCCGGCCGCAAATCCGTCCGCGACCACATCTGCGCCGTGGCGTCCGACATCGCCATCCGCGGGTAGTCGTCGCGGTGAAACCAGCCTCCGGCGCCGTCGGATCCACCGATCGCCTCCACCTTCACCGCGCGGTGCGGACAGTCGGCGGCGTAGTCGGCGTGCGACACCACCACCGCGATCGAGCCGTCGATCGGGACGTCGCAGTCCAGCAGCCCAAACGGGGTGGACACCAGCCGCGCACCCAAATAATCGGCCATCGTCATCGGGTCGCGGTACACCGCACGGGGATTCAGTGCGGCGTTGCGCCTGCCGTTCAGCGCCACCCACCCGAGCTGCTCTTTGGTGGTCCCGTACAGCTCCATGTGTCGACGGCAGTTGAGCGCCAGCCAGTTCGCCGCCGAATAGGCCTGTGCCGCAACGAGATCATTGACGTCGTCCATCGCGCCGACCGCGGGCTTCGGCTCGCCTTCCGGCGTCTCGAACATCCGCGCCAACGGAGGGGCTTCAGCGTTTTTTTCCTGCTTGACCGGAACGGTGCCACCGAGCATCTGGATCGTCCGGTACACCACCACGTGCCGGGCGCGGCGCTCGGAGACCGCGCGGCAGGCCGACATCACCGGCGACAGCAGACCGCCGGTGCCGAATCCGGACCCGCAGTCCGCGGCGTCGATACGCAGTCGGGCGTTGACGTCTTCGGCGGGTGTGTCGCCCAGCGTGGCGATGCCGTCGATGTCGGTCGGGGTCAATCCGGCGTCCTCGATGGCGGAGCGCACCGCCTCCATGGTCAGCTCCACGCCCGGGATGCCGGTGCGACGGCCGATCCGTGAGATCCCGATGCCGGACAAGATCGCGTCTTTTTCGAAATGCGTCATGTACACCGCCCGTCAGACCACACCGTCGCCGCGTCGAATCAATTGAGTGTACTGTATTCGTCGTGTCAGACGGGGCGCTGCTCATCGAGTACTGCGACGACTGTGCGCGGTGGGTGCATCCGGCGAGCGGCGAATGCCGCGGTTGCGGGGGCCCACTGGTCGCGCGCGAGGTGTCCGGGCGCGGCACGGTGTTCACCTACACGGTCAACCACCACCCGTACAACCCGGAGATCCCCACCCCCTACGTCATCGCCATCGTCGAGCTCGCCGAGCAGAGCGGCCTGCGGGTTGCAGCCAATATCGTTGACTGCGAACCCGATTCGGTGGCCTGCGGGATGCCGGTCGCGCTGCTGCCGGAACGCGGCGGCGGCGGCGCGGCGCAGTTCGCACCCATTTGATCTGCGCGGCGTGCGTCGTGAGCTAGTTGATCAGCGGGTCACGCGGCATGCCGAGGATCCGCTCGGCGATCTGATTGCGCGTCACCTCCGAGGTGCCGCCGGCGATCGCCATGCCGCGGGCTCCCATCATCAAGCGGCCGGCCAGGGCGCCGGGGCCGTCGAGGAGTGCGACCTGCGGACCCAGGAGTGCCGCCATGATCGCGGCGCCCTCCACCATGTGCTCGGCCAGCTTCAGCTTGGTGACGTTGCCCTCGGGGCCCGGGCCCGCGCCTTCGACGCTGCGCGCGGCGCGTCGTAGGTTCAGCAGGCGCAGTGCGGTCTCCCCGGCCAGGTACGTCCCGACCCGAACGTTCCCGCCCGCCAACCGATCCGGTCGTTCCTGGGTCAGCTGCACCAGCTGCGCGGCCAGCCCCTCGTAGAACGACCCGCTGCCGCCGATGCTGACCCGCTCGTTGCCCAGCGTGGCGCGGGCGACCGTCCAGCCGGAGTTGGGCGTTCCGACGACGTCTTCGTCGGGCACGAACAGGTCGTTGAAGAAGACCTCGTTGAAGTCCGAGCCACCGGTGATCTGCCGCAGCGGCCGCACCTCGACCTCGGGCGCGTTCATGTCGACGATCACCGTGGTGATGCCGGCGTGCTTGGGCGCGTCGGGGTCGGTGCGCACCGTGGCCAGGCCGCGCGCGCAGTAGTGCGCACCGCTGGTCCACACCTTCTGGCCGTTGATCTTCCAGCCCCCGTCGACCCGGGTGGCCCGCGTCTTGATCGACGCCGCGTCCGAGCCGGCGTCGGGCTCGGAGAACAGCTGGCACCAGATCTCGTCTTTGCGCAGCGCCTTCTCCACGAATCGTTCGATCTGCCAAGGCGTTCCGTGCTGGATGAGGGTCAGGATCACCCACCCGGTGATTCCGTAGTCGGGCCGCTTGATGCTTGCCGCGCGGAACTCCTCCTCGATGACCAGCTGCTCGACGGCGTCGGCCGCGCGTCCCCACGGTTTGGGCCAGTGCGGCATCACGTAGCCGGTCTCGATCAGCTTGTCCCGCTGGGCGTCCTTGTCCAGGGCGGCGATCTGCGTGGCGTCGGCGCGCACGCGGGTGCGCAGTTCTTCGGCCTCGGGTGGCAGGTCGAGGCTGTTTTCGCGGACGGCGCCGGCGGCGGTCCGCTCGAAGACGTCGGCGGCCGGGGCGTCACCCCCGAACAGTGCGGTGCTCACCACCGCACGCCGCAGGTGCAGGTGCGCGTCGTGTTCCCAGGTGAAGCCGATGCCGCCGTGCACCTGGATGTTGAGCTCGGCGTTGCGGACGTAGGCCGGGAACGCCAGTGCCGCGGCCACCGCGGCGATCAGGCGGAATTGGTCTTCGTCCGCCGAGGTGTCCTCGCCCTCCGCGCGGGCGGCGTCCCAGACGGCGGCGATACCGGACTCCGCGCCCACCAGCATGTTGGCGCAGTGATGCTTGACCGCCTGGAACGTCGCGATGGTGCGCCCGAACTGCTGGCGCACCTTGGCGTAGTCGACGGCCGCATCCACGCAGTCCGACGCACCGCCCACCGCCTCGGCGGCCAGCAGGGTCCGGGCGCGGGCCAGCGCCGACTGCCGCGCCCCCGACAGGATGTCACCGTCGGACACCCGGACGTCCTTCAGGCGGACCCGTCCGGATCGCCTTGTCGGATCAAAGTTTTCCGGCACCTCGACCGAAACGCCGTCGCGGTCGCGCTCGAGCACGAGCACGTCGTCGCCGGCGGCGATCAGCAGCAGCTCGGCGAGCCCGGCGCCCAACACGATTCCGGCCTCACCGTTCGCGACACCGTTGTCGATCTGCACCTGGCTGTCCAGACCGATGCCCGCGGTGACCGTTCCATCGACCAGGCCCGGCAATAGCCGCGACTTCTGTTCCGCCGCACCGTCTTTGGCGATCACTGCGGAGGCGATCACCGTGGGGACGAACGGCCCCGGCGCTACCGCTCGGCCGAGTTCCTCAATCACCACCACCAGTTCGGGCAGCCCGAAGCCGGAGCCGCCGTACTCTTCGTCGACGTGCAGGCCGAGCCAGCCCAACTCGACCAGGTTGTGCCAGAACCCGGGCCGGGGCTCGTCGGAGGCATCGAGCAGCGATCGCGCCGCCCAGCGCGCCTTCTGCGCGGTCAAAAACCCCCGAGCCACCTCGGCGAGTTCACGATGGTCGTCGGTTATTGCGATACCCATGAGGGCCCTCCTCGCGCCACATGCCAGCCGGGTGTGATTGCCCCAGAAGCTGGGTGCCTGCCCCGCTTCGAGGGGAAGCGGGGCGGCTGGCTAAAGAGTGTACTTAATGCGGGGAGGGCCCCAACGGGGGGCGTCTACTTGGGTGCGAACCGCTGCCCGGCGTCCAGGCGCAGGCATTGGCCGTTGAGCATCGGGTTGTCCACGATGGCCGCCGCCAGCTTGGCGTACTCCTCGGGACGGCCCAGGCGCTTGGGGAAGGCGGCGTCCTTGGTCAGCGCCGCCGCGAATTCGTCCGGAATGCCCTGGGTCAGGCCCGTCGCGAACAGGCTCGGGGCGATTCCCAGCACCCGGATACCCACCGAGCCCAGGTCACGGGCCATGGTCAGGCACATGCCGGCGATGCCCGCCTTGGCGGCGGTGTAGGCGACCTGCCCGATCTGGCCCTCGAAGGCCGCGATCGACGCGGTGTTGATGATGACGCCGCGCTCCCCGGTGTCGGGGTCTTCGGGCTCGTTCTTCGCCATATGCGCGGCGGCCAGCCGGCTGATGTTGAAGGTGGCGATGAGGTTGAGGTCGATCACTGACTGGAAGGATTCGAGGTCGTGCGGGCCGGACTTGGTCAGCGTCCGCTTGGCGATGCCGCCACCGGCGGTGGTGATGATGACGTGCAGCCCACCGAGCTTGTCGACCGCGGACTGCAGGGTCTCCTCGGTGCCGGTGAAGTCGGTGACGTCGACGGGGTAGAAGGTACCGCCGATGCCTTCGGCCACCGTCTTACCGTCGGAGCCCTCGCGGTCGAGCACCGCGACGTCCGCGCCGCGTTCGTGCAGCAGCTCGGCGCTGGCCCGACCCATTCCCGACGCGCCGCCGATGACGACGACCTTCTTCCCGTTGATCTCCATCCGGACCTCCCATTTGTAGGCTTGTCAGAATCCATGCAATCTGTAACGTTACGTAGGCACGCTAGCGTGTCCGCTCCGGACGCTTGTCACCGAGCCATGCCAAGCTGGCAACCGTGCTCCTCCTCGACGTGGCAGCGGCGTCGACCGACGTCGCAAGCACGTCGTCGCGGCTGAGAAAAGTCGCCCATATCGCCGACCTGCTGGCGCGGGCCGCGCCCAACGGGGCCCTGGTCACGATCGTCGTGTCCTGGCTGTCCGGCGAGTTGCGGCAACGCCAGATCGGGGTCGGTTGGGCGGCGCTGCGTTCGCGGCCGCCACCGGCCGCCGACGCGACGCTGACCGTCGGCGCCGTCGACGCCACCTTCTCCGAGATCGGGGCCGTCTCCGGCAAAGGCGCGCAATCCCGCCGCGCCGCACTTTTGGCCGCGTTGTTCGCCGCCGCCACCGAAACCGAGCAGACGTTCCTGCTGCGATTGCTCAGCGGCGAACTGCGTCAGGGCGCGTTGGCCGGAATCATGGCCGACGCCGTGGCCAAGGCGGCGACGGTTCCCGCCCCGGCGGTGCAGCGCGCCGCGATGCTGGCCGGCGACCTGCCCGCCGTCGCGGCCGCGGCCCTGTCCGGTGAGGCCTCGGCGCTGGACGCCTTCACCCTGCGGGTCGGCCGCCCGGTGGGCCCGATGCTGGCGCAGACCGCGACCGGCGTGGCCGATGCGATCGAACGCCACGGTGGCGCAACGATTTTCGAAGCCAAGCTGGACGGCGCGCGGGTCCAGATCCACCGCGCCGGCGACGAGGTCACCGTCTACACCCGAAGCCTCGACGACGTCACCGCCCGGGTGCCCGAAGTGGTGCAGGCGACGCTGGCGCTGCCCGTGGCCGACCTCATCGCCGACGGCGAGGCGATCGCGCTGCGGCCCGACAACCGGCCGCAGCGCTTCCAGGTCACCGCGTCGCGGTTCGGCCGCTCGGTCGACATCGCCGCAGCCGTTGCCGCACAACCACTTTCGGTGTTCTTCTTCGACATCCTGCATTGCGACGGCGTCGACCTGCTCGACGCGCCGACCAGCGACCGGCTGGCCGCGCTGGACGCGCTGGTGCCGGCCGCGCAGCGGGTCGATCGGCTACTCACCTCCGACCCGGTCGCGGCGGGCGCGTTCCTGGACGCGACGCTGGCCGCCGGTCACGAGGGCGTGCTGGCCAAGGCGCCCGGCGCGCCGTATCAGGCCGGCCGCCGCGGGGCGGGCTGGCTGAAGGTCAAGCCCGTGCACACCCTGGACCTGGTGGTGCTCGCCGTGGAGTGGGGATCGGGGCGTCGCCGCGGCAAACTCTCCAATATCCACCTCGGCGCCCGCGACCCGGACAGCGGCGAATTCGTCATGGTCGGAAAGACTTTCAAGGGCATGACCGACGCGATGCTGCAGTGGCAGACCGTCCGGTTCAGCGAGCTGGCGATAGGCGGCACCAACAATTACGTCGTGCACGTGCGCCCCGAGCAGGTGGTCGAGGTGGCCCTGGACGGCGTGCAGAAGTCGTCGCGCTACCCGGGCGGGGTGGCGCTGCGGTTCGCCCGCGTGGTGCGGTATCGCGACGACAAGGGCCCCGCCGAGGCCGACACCATCGACGCCGTGCGCGCGCTGTACTAGATGCACAGGCGCTCGACGCGCCAAACGAAAAGATTCTGCCCATGCCCCCGGCGCGGTTCTAAACTTGCGCGATGAGAGTCGGCATCGACTTTGGCACCACCCACACCGTCGTCGCGGCCGTCGATCGCG
The DNA here is from genome assembly GCF_976985695.1 of Mycobacterium sp. NTMscope_MAC_269. Lineage (NCBI taxonomy): Bacteria > Bacillati > Actinomycetota > Actinomycetes > Mycobacteriales > Mycobacteriaceae > Mycobacterium > Mycobacterium sp. NTMscope_MAC_269. The sequence goes on along the minus strand of NZ_OZ335668.1, from coordinate 485,212 downwards.
GCAACTATCCCGTCGTCTCCTTCGACGGCGCGGACGCGTGGCCGTCGATCATCGCGGCCAATGCCGCCGGGGAGTTGCGCTTCGGCACCGACGCCGCCGCCGTCCGGCACGAGCCGGGGTGGTCGGTGCTGCGCTCGTTCAAACGTCTGCTCAACGACGCCGGCCCGCAGACCGCGGTCACCCTGGCCGGACGTGACTACCGCCTCACCGATCTGCTCGCCGGATTTCTGGCCCAGCTGAGAACCGACCTGCAGCGCCACTCCAACGCCACCCTGTCCCCCGGCGAACCGATCGAAGCCGCGATCAGCGTGCCGGCCAACGCCTCGAGCGCCCAGCGCCTCCTGACGCTGGATGCCTACGTGGCCGCGGGTTTCCGCGTCGTCGCCCTGCTCAACGAGCCGTCGGCGGCCAGCCTCGAATACGCCCACCGGTACCGCTCCACGATCACCGCCAAACGCGAACACGTCCTCATCTACGACCTGGGCGGCGGCACGTTCGACGCCTCGCTGCTGAAGATGACCGGGCACGCGAACGAGGTCGTCATCAGCGAGGGCATCCAGCGCCTCGGCGGTGACGACTTCGACGAGGCGATCGTCGAGCTGGTGCTGGCCGGCGCCGGCCTGCCCGCCCTCGACGCCGCCACCCGCGACCTGCTGGCCGAGGAATGCGCCGCCCGCAAGGAGGCCGTCGGCCCGCAGACGCGCCGTTTCCTGGTAGACCTGTCCCCGCTCGATCGGCCTCCGTTCTCCTGCCCCATCGACGACGTCTACGCCGTGTGTGCGCCGCTGGTCGTTCAGACGATGGAGCTGCTCGACCGGGTCCTGCGTGACCCGGCGCACGACCGCAGGGACGTGGATCTCTCGGAGGTGGCGGGCATTTACGTCGTCGGGGGCACCGGCGGTTTCCCGCTGGTGTCGCGGATGCTGCGCAACACCTTCGGCGAGAAGCGAGTCAAGCGCTCGCCGCACCCCTTCGCCGCCACGGCCATCGGCCTGGCGGTCTTCCTAGACAAGGAATCGGGTTTCGCGCTCTCCGAAAGCTTTTCGCGGAACTTCGGCGTCTTCCGTGAGGCCGAAGCCGGCGCCGGGGTCGTCTTCGATCCGATCGTGTGCAAGGACGTCTCGCTCCCCGACGACGGCCGATCCCCGCTGGTGGTCAAGCGCAGATACCGCGCGGCGCACAACATCGGGCATTTCCGATTCCTCGAGTGCAGCCGCCTGGTCGACGGGCGCCCCGACGGCGACGTCACGCCGTATGACCCGGTGCTGTTTCCGTTCGACCCGGCGCTCTACGGCCGGGACGACCTCGGGCGTCAGCCGGTCGGCCGCTGGGCGGAGGGGCGCGACGGCCCGGATGTCGAGGAGCGCTACGTCATCGCCCCCAGCGGGGCGGTGGAAGTGACCCTGACGACGCAGCCGGCCGGGTTCGAGCGCACCTTCCGCCTTCAGCGGTGCGCGTCGGCGAGTCGATGAGCATGAGCCACCCCGGCATGCAGCTGTACGACGTGATGCGAACGACGTTCGCCGCAAGGGAATTCACCGACGATCCGCTGCCCGACGAGGTGCTGGAGCTTATCTTCGACAACGCCCGATTCGCGCCAAGCGGGGGCAACCGGCAGGGCGCCCACGTCACCGTGGTGCGCGACGCGGCGGTTCGGCGCAGGCTGGCCGAACTCGGGATACCCGCCGCGCGCCGCTACTTCGCGCAACTGCAGGCGGGTGAAAAGCCCTGGAATTCAATCCATCCCAGCGAGCTGCCGCGAGAGGTCATCGACGATACGGAGATCCCCGACACGTTCGTCGCACCGATCGCGAAAGCGCCCGTGGTTCTTGTCGTCTCGGTGGATCTGACCGTCGTCGCCGCCGTTGACCAGAATCTGGACCGCGTGGGCATCGCCGGCGGGGCGTCGGTCTATCCCTTGATCTGGAACATCTTGCTCGCCGCGCGAAGCGAGGGCTACGGCGGCACCATCACGACAATGGCCATCGCGGCCGAGGACGAGGTCCGCGCACTGCTGGGGATCCCCGCGTTGCATGCGGTGGCCGCGGTGATACCGCTCGGCAAACCGGTGCGGCAGCTCAGCACGTTGCGGCGACGGCCGGTCGCGGAGTTCATCACCCGTGATCGATTCGACGGCCCGGCCTTCGGCACGTAAGCGGCCGCCAAAGCCGATAGCGTCAGGCTATGACCGATTTCGATCTGGAGGATTTGTCGACCCCCGAACACGGTTACACCGTCGACGATCGGGATGACGATGACCCGGTCCTGCTCGACCGCGAGGGCAAGCACATCGAAACGTGGCGCGAGGGGTATCCCTACGAACACCGGATGGAACGCGACGAGTACGAGCGGCTGAAACGACGGTTGCAGATCGAGTTGCTGAAACTGCAGCAGCACGGCAAGCGCGTCGGCGCCAGGCACGTGATCGTGTTCGAGGGCCGCGACGCCGCCGGAAAGGGCCGGACCATACAGCGATTCATGGAGCACCTCAATCCGCGGAGCGCGCGGGTGGTGGCGTTGGAGAAGCCAACCGAACGCGAACAGACGCAGTGGTACTTCCAGCGCTACATCAGCCATCTGCCGTCCGGCGGCGAGATCGTGTTGTTCGACCGCTCGTGGTACAACCGCGCCGGGGTGGAAAAGGTGATGGGATTCTGCACCCCGGACCAATACGCCGAATTCATGGAGCAGGCACCGGTCTTCGAACAGATGCTGGTCGACAACGGGATAAATCTGACCAAGTTCTGGTTTTCGGTCTCACCGGCCGAACAGCGCACCCGGTTCGCCATACGGCTGGTCGACCCGGTGCGGCAGTGGAAGTTTTCGCCGATGGACATCGCGTCGGTGAAAAGATGGGATGACTACACCGCGGCGAAAGAAGCGATGTTCGACGCGACCGACACCGACATCGCCCCCTGGACCGTGGTCCGAAGCAACGACAAGAAACGCGCCCGGATCAACGCCATGCGCTACGTGCTCGCCAATGTCGACTACGACGACAAAGACCACGGGGTCGTCGGTGAGCCCGACCCGCTGATCGTCGGCCGGGCGCTGACCGACTGACCGAGGCGAATGGAGACAATCTGATGTCCACATGGCTCATCACCGGGTGTTCGACCGGGCTCGGTCGCGCGCTCGCCGAGGCTGTCATCGGGGCCGGCCACAACGCCGTCGTCACCGCACGTGACGCGGCCGCGGTCGCCGACCTGACCGAGGCGGCGCCCGACCGGGTACTCGCCGTCGCCCTGGACGTCACCCAACCCGCTCAGGTCGCGGCGGCGGTGCAGCGGGCGCGGGAACGGTTCGCCCATATCGACGTGCTGGTCAACAACGCCGGTTACGGCTATCGCGCCGCGGTCGAGGAAGGCGACGACGCCGACGTCCGCACGTTGTTCGAGACGCATTTCTTCGGCAGCGTCGCCATGATCAAGGCCGTGCTGCCGGACATGCGGGCGCGCCGTAGCGGCGCGATCGTGAACATCTCCTCGATCGGTGCGCAGCTGACCCCGGTGGGGTCCGGCTACTACGCGGCGGCCAAGGCCGCGATCGAAGGCATGAGCGGGGCGCTTCGGGGAGAGCTTGCGCCGCTGGGCATTTCGGTGACGATCGTCGAGCCCGGCGCCTTCCGCACCGACTTCGCCGGGCGCTCGCTGGTCCAGTCGGCGACCGTCATCGACGACTACGCCGCGACCGCCGGGCGGCGTCGCAAGGAGAACGACACCATGCACGGCAATCAGCCCGGGGATCCCGCCAAGGGCGGCGACGCGATCATCGCGGCCGTCGAATCGCCGGAGCCCCCGGCATTTCTGCTGCTTGGTCCCGACGCCCTGGCGGCCTATCACTACGCCGCCGACGCGCGGTCCGACGAGATCGAGAAGTGGGAAAGACTCACCAGCAGCACCGATTTCGACTGAGGCCTAGCCGCGCAACTCGGGCAACACGCCCTGCTCCCATGCCGCGAAGAACCCGTCCATGTCGGGGCCGATCTGCTGCACGTAGATCTCGTCGATGTCGGCGTCGATGTACTGGCGCACCTGCGCGATGTGCTTCTCGGCGTCCGGACCGCAGGCGACGCTCTCGGCGACCGTCTCCGGCGGCACCAGCGACATGAGGGCGGCGAAATCCTTGGGGCGGGGCAGGATCTGGGAGGTCTGGCCCCCCAGCCCCTCGTTGCCCCACAACCGGTGCGCCGTCTTCAGCGCCGCATCGGCGTCTTGATCCCAGCAGACCTTCGTTCCCGCCTGTACCGGCTTGTCGTCGCCGCCGGCCGCGCGGAATTGCTTGACCAGCTCGGCCTCCGGCATCGCCAGGACATACCCGTCGCCGATGCGCCCGGCCAGCTCGGCGCCCTGCGGACCAAAACCGGAGACGTAGATCGGCACCGGCTGCTCCGGGCGGGTGTAGATCCGCGCCTCCTGCACCGTGTAGTGCTTGCCGTGGTGGCTTACCTCCTCACCCCGGTGCAGCAGCCGAATGACCTCGACCGCCTCCTCCAGCATTTCCTGGCGTACACCGACGGACGGCCACGGATCGCCGAGAATGTGTTCATTGAGCGCCTCGCCGCTGCCCACCCCGAGCACAAAGCGACCATCCAGTTGCACCGCGGCGGTCGCCGAGGCGTGCGCGATGATCGCCGGGTGGGTGCGCACGGTCGGGCATGTGACGGCGGTGCTGACGGGCAGCGACGTCGCCTCCGACACCGCACCGATCACTCCCCAGACGAACGGGCTCTGGCCCTGCTCGTCGTTCCAGGGATGGAAATGGTCGGAGATCCACAGTGCGTCGAAGCCGGCGTTCTCGGCCCGCTTGGCCTGGTCGACCAGCTCTTTTGGGCCGAATTGCTCGCAGGAAAGGAAATATCCGATCGTGGTCATGGCGCCCGGCTACCCGCTCAGCCCCCGCTTATGCACGCCGACGCGTGGCGGCGTGCATAGCGCTGGTGGCCTTCGCCCTTGGGGTTGGCGTGCCGCATGTGGCCGCGGTGTCGGGCCGCCCAGCCGGGCGCCGCGAGAACAGCTTCGCCAATTTGGAGAAGGTGGTTCTCCACACCCGAGAGACGAATTACGATCGCTGGTGACCTGAGGCCGCCCACGACGATCGGAGTCCGCCATCGACGCCTGGATTCTCGACGCGGTACGCACGCCCCGCGGGCGCGGCCGTCCCGACGGCGGACTGCACGCCGTTCACCCGCAGGCCCTGCTCGCCCGCTGCCTCACCGCGCTGGCCGATCGGACCGGCTTCGACCCGGTCGACGTCGATGACGTGATCGCCGGCAACGGCATCCTCGGCGGGGACCACGGCGACGACATCGCCCGCCTGTCCGTCCTGTTGGCGGGCTGGCCGGAGACCGTGCCGGGGATGACGTTGAACCGGTTCTGCGGCTCGGGCCAGCAGGCTGTCACCGTTGCGGCGTCGAGCATCGCCGCCGGTAGCGAGGATTTGGTGATCGCCGGCGGCGTCGAGTCGATGTCGCGGTGGGGGGTGACGGCCGGAGTCCCGACCATCGACGGCAACAATCCCGGTCTTCGCGCGGTGTACCCGACCGTCCCGCAAGGCATTTCGGCCGATCTAATCGCCACGCTGGAGGGATTCACACGCGATATCGTCGACGCCTACGCCGCGCAGAGCCAGAGCCGCGCCGCCGTGGCCATCGAGGAGCACCGCTTCGATCGTTCCCTGGTCGACGTGGCCATACCCGGCGGCCGCGTGGAACGCGACGAGCATCCCCGCCCGGGCACCACCGTCGAGACGCTGTCGCGGCTCAAGCCGGCCTTCGAGGCGATGGGGGCCGCGTGCACCGACGGCGAGCAACGCACGTTCGACGAGATCTGCCTCGAGCGTTACCCCACCATCGACCACATCGATCACGTGCACCACGCGGGCAATTCCTCCGGCGTGGTCGACGGCGCCGCCGCCGTGCTTCTCGCCTCCGCCAATTGGATGCACACCCATCGGGTGACACCGCGGGCGCAGATCCGGGCGACCGCGGCCATCGGCGGCGAACCGATCATCATGCTCACCGCGCCCGGCCCCGCGGCGCAGCGGTGCCTGGACCGCGCCGGCATGACCGTGGCCGACATCGATCTCTGGGAGATCAACGAAGCCTTCGCCGCGGTGCCGCTCAAGACGATCCGCGATCTCGGCATCGAGCCCGACGTCGTCAACGTCAACGGCGGCGCGATCGCGCTCGGTCACCCGATCGGCGCCACCGGCGCCATGCTGATCGGCACAGTTCTCGACGAGCTTGAACGTCGTGATCTGACAACGGGACTGGTGACCATGTGCACGGGTGGCGGGATGGGCACGGCAACGATCATCGAGCGGGTGTGACCGTGCCGACCACGCTGGAGCTCGACCGGCCCGGTGACGGTGTCGCCGTTCTGCGTCTGAACCGCCCGCAGCGGCTCAACGCCATCAACGAGACTATGCAGACCGAATTGCGCTCTGTTCTCGGCAAATTGGCTGTCGACGCCGCGGTGCGCGCCGTGGTGCTGACCGGCGCCGGACGCGGATTTTGCGCGGGAATCGACGTGCGCGACTTCGGGCCATCGATGCTCGAGGCGAGCGCGCCGGCACTGGAGCGGATGCGCTTCCAGGAAAGGATGGCCGCGCTCGCCGAGGCGGTGCGCGCCTTGCCGCAGCCCGTCATCGCCGCGGTCAACGGGCCCTGTGTCGGTGCGGGCCTCGCGCTATGCCTGGCCGCGGACATCCGAATCTGCTCGGCCACCGCATCTTTCGGCAACGCCGCCATCCTGCTGGGGCTTTCGGGCGCCGAGATGGGCATGAGCTATCACCTGCCGCGCATCGTCGGCACCAGCGTGGCCGCCGATTGGATGCTCACCGGCCGCACGGTGACGGCCGCCGAAGCCGACCGGCGGGGGCTGGTCAGCGAGGTCGTCGAACCGGATGGCCTGGCGGGCCGCGCGGTGGAGTTGGCCTCGTTGATCGCGGGCCACGCGCCGCTCGGAGCCCAACTGACCAAGCGCGCCCTGCAGGTCAACACCGACGCCGCGAGCTTCGAGTCGGCGCTGGAACTGGAGAACCGCAACCAGGTGATCACCCACGCGACCGACGAGGCGGCCGAACGCCGCAAGAAGTGGTCTTCATGAGCGGACCCCTGCGCGGCGTCCGCATCGTCATGATGGGCGGGCTAGGCCCCGCACCGTTTTGCGGAATGCTGTTGGGCGACTTGGGCGCCGAGGTCATCCGCATCGACGCGCTGAGCGGTGTCGACGGACCGCTCCCGATCGACTACGCGGTCCGCCGCGGCCAGCGGTCAGTGGCCGTCGACGTGAAGGATCCCCGCGGCCAGAACTTGGTTCACCGCCTGGCCGACGACGCCGACGCGTTCGTCGACGTGTACCGCCCGGGAGTGGCCGAGCGCCTGGGCATCGGGCCGGACACGCTGACCCAGCGCAACCCGCGCCTGGTCTATGCTCGCATGACCGGGTACGGGCAAGACGGCCCGCTCGCCTCTCACGCCGGCCATGACATCAACTACCTGGCCCTCACCGGCGCGTTGCACGCCATCGGCCCCGCCGGATCGCCGGTGCCGCCGCTGAATCTGATCGGCGACTACGGCGGCGGCGGAATGCTTTTGGCGGTCGGGCTGCTCAGCGCGATCCTCGAGGCCCGTGCGTCCGGTACGGGTCAGGTACTCGATGTCGCAATGGTCGACGGCGTGGCGGCGCTGCTGGCTCCCTACTTCGGGATGCTGCCGGCCGGCACCTGGCGTGACCAACGCGAAGCCAACCTGCTCGACGGCGGCGCGCACTTCTACGGGGTCTACGCCACGGCCGACGGCGGTCACTTCGCCGTCGGCGCCATGGAGCCGAAGTTCTACGCTGAACTCTGCGACCGCCTCGGCGTCACCGTGCCCCATGACGACGACGCGCCGGCCGCCTGGGCCGCGCATCGCGCCACGCTGGCCGCCCGTTTCGCCGAGAAACCCCGCGACGAGTGGGAGCGCATCCTCGACGCGCCAGGATGCTGTGCAACACCGGTGCTTTCGCTGACCGAGGTGCCACGGCATCCGCACCACGTCGCCCGGCAGGCCTTCGTCGAACTCGACGGCGTCACCCAGCACTCGCCGGTGCCACGCTTTTCGCGGACCCGTCCGGCTGCGCCGGCAGCCCCGTCGTTGCCGGGTGACCACACGCACGCGCTGCTGCGCGAAGCGGGGTTGGACGCGCACACCATCGCCGAACTCGTCGACTCCGGCGTGGTGGCACAGAGCAACAGGAGGCGCTAAATGTCGTGGGACTTCTCCACCGACCCGCAGTGGGCGCGGCAACTGGAATGGGTCGAAGAGTTCGTCCGAAAGGAATGTGAGCCGATCGACCTGATCGTCAAGGAGTCTCACGACCTGGGCGATCCGGTGCGCCAGGCGCTGATCCCGCCGCTACAGAAGATCGTCAAGGAACGCGGGCTGTGGGCCACCCACCTCGGTCCGCACCTCGGCGGCCCGGGCTACGGGCAGGTGAAGCTGGCGCTGCTCAACGAGATTCTCGGGCGCTCGGAATGCGCGCCGATCGTCTTCGGCTCGCAGGCGCCCGACTCCGGCAACAGCGAGATCCTCGCGCACTACGGCACACCCGAGCTCAAGGAGCGCTACCTCGAGCCGCTGCTGGACAACCGCATCATCTCGTGCTTCTCGATGACCGAGCCGCAGGGCGGCGCGGACCCGAAGGTGTTTCGCACCACCGCGGTGCAAGACGGTGATCACTGGGTCATCAACGGGGAGAAGTGGTTCTCGTCGTTCGCCTCCATGGCGTCGTTCCTCATCGTGATGGCGATGACCGACCCCGAGGCCCCGCCCTACGAGCGCTATTCGATGTTCGTCGTTCCCGGCGACACCCCCGGCATCAACGTGCTGCGCGACGTGGGACTGGGCTACCAGCCCACCGGCGGCGGGCGCGAGGGTTATGTCCGTTACGAAAACGTGCGCGTGCCAGCCGATCACATGCTGGGCCCGCGCGGTGGGGCCTTCGTCGTCGCGCAGACCAGGCTGGGCGGCGGGCGGATTCACCATGCGATGCGCACGGTGGGCCTGGTCCGCCGCATCTTCGACATGATCTGCGAGCGGGCGGCGTCGCGCTACACCCAGGGTGAGGTCCTGGCCAACAAGCAACTCGTGCAGGAGATGGTCGCCGACTCGTGGATGGAGATCGAGGCATTTCGGCTGCTGACCCTGCAAACCGCTTGGAAGATCGACCAATTCAACGACTACAAGGCCGTCCGGGCCGACATCTCGGCGGTCAAGGCGATGATGCAGAAGGTGCTGCACGACGTGTCCTCACGGGCGCTGCAGCTGCACGGGTCGCTGGGCACCACCCACGAGATGCCCTTCGTCCAGTACCTGGTGGAGTCGTTCGTGCTCGGGCTGGCCGACGGCCCGACCGAAGTGCACAAGGTGACACTGGCGCGGCTGTTGCTCAAGGACCGCGAGCCCGCCCCCGACCTTTTTCCTTCCGAGCATTTGCTGCGCCTGCGCGCGGCCGCGGAGGCGAAGTTCGCCGACAAGCTCGCCGGCATCCCCCGCGGCTAAACCGATTTCGTGACGCCGACGTAGGACAGCACCACGTCGGAGAGGTCGGTCACCCGGGTCAGCACCGCATACGAGCGGATGAACGACTGGCCCACACAGCCGTCGATCTTCACGTGGAAATTGCTGATCATCACCCAGGGATTGGCGCCCTTGAACTGCTTCTTGATCACCGGCACCACGATCACCAGGCCGGGCTTGAGTCCCACGCTCATCACGCCGTTGATGGGCGTCGAAACGAACGGCAGCAGGGGCGGCAGCGTGCCCGTGGCGTCGAAGGTGGGGCTGACGCCGGGGATGATGCCGGCGCCGCCCTCCATGATCACCCCGTTGGAGGTGCTCATGTCGATCCCACAGCCGATCTGATAGCCCACCTCCAAAACGCCATGGGCCTCTTCGGGTCCCCGGAGCGAGCCGACGAAGATGCCACTGGACATGTATTCGCGCGACGAGATGGCGGTGGTCAGCGGGGCCACCGGAACCTGCATCTCGTCCTTTGCGCCCAACCCCAGGGTCCAGCCGTCCGGGGTGTTCAGGATCGCGGGAGGGTTCGAGGGGACCGCCGCTCCGGCCGGCGGCGCCGCATCGGGAGGGGCGGGGCCCAGTTGGGGTTCGGAATCCGCCGAGGGCGCCGCGATCACCGACATTGCGAGGCAAACGGCGATGGCCACCGCACGACGAACGACGCTGGCTACCGGCCTCACGGGCGAAACCGTACTCAGGGTCCAGTTCGGCGAGTGAAATTTGCTGGCCGGCAATCCACATTCGTTGTTCGTTCGTGACTGTTATGCAATGTAGAATCGGCAATAGCGTTTCGATAATCTCCCTATCCCTCGGATTACGGAGAGGTGGCGATGATTTCTCGCAGGTGTGCTCGCCTACTGGTCGCGGGTTCGATGGCCGTTGCGGCGTTGACCGGCGGCGCCGGGACGGCGCTCGCAAATCCGGACGCCGGCCAGCAGCCCGACATTCCGGCGATCGACGAATGGCCGATACAGTTCCCCACCACGTTGACCAACCCCGTCGACGATGACGAAAACGGCCTGTCGACCAGCGGCAGCGGTGTCGGAATGGTGTGTGAGAACCTTTCGGCCCACTGCGGCTGATCGGCTGTCGCGTCAGTCCACCATCGTCCGGGCGCGCGCCAGCAACCTCGGCAAAGTTGCCGCCATGGCTTCCAATTCGGCCCGCGGCGATCGCCTTCGGCGGTTGTGCTTGACGATCAGCGACCACGTCGCCACCGATTTGTAGCACGCCAACGCAGTGAACCAGCCCAAATCCGCGACCTCGCGCCCTAATTCGCACCGGTAGAGCTCGGCGAGTTCGGCGGCCGGCGGCGGCGCCGTCCCCTCCGGGACCGTGACCCTGCGGTAGGTGTCCGGGTCGCAGTTGATCAAAAACCAGCCCAAGTCGATGCGCGGATCGCCGATCGACCAGATCTCCCAATCGATGACGGCGTTGACGCGCGTCCCCGAGGCGAGCAGATTGCCCAGCCGGAAGTCACCATGTACGACGCCCGGCGCCATCGCTCTTGGCGCGCAAGACAATAGGGCGTCGCGGACGTTCGGCCAGCCGGGGGCCAGGGCCGCATCGACGGTGCGCAGCGTGTCCGACCAGCGGTGAACCTCGGCGACCGGGTCGACGACCGGTTCAGAGCCCAGCCCGAGCTCCGTCGGCGAAAGGCGGTGTAGCGCAGCCATAATCCGGCACGCATTTCGGTACCGGTCAGTCACGCCACCGACGGGCGAGCACCCGTCGAAGAGCGGTTCGACACACTCGCCGTCGACGAGGGACATGACATACAGCGGGGGCGTGTCCGGCGGATCTCCCGGGTCCTCCCACAGCACGTCGGGAACCGGGACACGGGTCGCGGCAAGGGCTTTGAGGATGATCGCCTGGCGCAGCACGTCGCGGTGCGCGACCGGTTCGACGCCCGGCGGAGCGACCTTGATCACCACCCGCCGGCCACCCAGGCCGCCTTCGAACGTCAGGCTGGAGGCGCCCCCGGACAGCGGGACGACGTCGGTGACGCCCGCACCGGCGAGGCGGCCGCGCAGTTCGTCCAGATCGAGCTCGGCTCTGCTCATTCAGCCGACGTGCCGGTTCTCGTCCAGCCGACTTCGGCGAGGAAGGGCTGCGTGTGGGCGATGCGCCCGGTCAGGGTCTTGGGGTCGCCGGTGCACAACCGGAACGCGGTTTCGGTGATCAGGGCGATGTCTTCGGTGTCGGTCTTGGCCAGGTCGAGGCTGCCGGCGCCGGGCGTGGCGACCGGGTTGGACGGGGCGGCGGCGTTGACGGCGATCCCGTCCTCGTACAGTTCCGCCGCAAGGCTTTTCGTCAACCGATTGAGCGCGGCCTTGGCCGTCCCGTAGATGCCGAAGCCCGCGGTCCGATCGAACTCGGCGAACGGCGGCCCGGGCGGTAGGTCGCCGCCCACCGAGGTGAGGTTCAGGATCCAGCCGCGGCCGCGCTCGCGCATCGCGGGAATCGCCAGCTGGCACAGATGCAGGGGGCCGAGGACGTGCATCTCCATCATCAGCCGGGCGCGCCGCTCCGGGAAGCCGTCGAGGGGACGCAAAAAGGTCACGGCGGCGTTGTTCACCAGGATGTCCGGCGCGCCAACGGCGCCGGACACCTCGGCGAAGAGCCGTTCCCGGTCCTCGGCCTGGGACAGATCCGCTTGGACCGCAATGGCTTTCCCGCCTGCGCCGACGATCTCGTCGCGCGTTTGGCTCAGCGAGCCCTGGTATTTGGGATCCGGATCCATCGTGCGCGCGGTCAGCGCCACGGTGGCCCCGCGTTCGGCGAGCCGCGCGGCAATCGCCTTGCCCAGGCCCCGGCTGCTTCCGGTGACCAGAGCCACCATCCCGTCGCAGCGCTGCACGCTCATCGTCGACCTCCTCCGGAGCCCGAGCCGCCCATCGTCGGAAACGGCTTCTCCGTATCAGAGAATGCCATTATCGCCCGTTGAGGGGAAGCCTCCGCCCGCGCAGCGCGTCGATCGAGTGCGCGCCCGCGCCGGTGAAGACCAGCAGCAAGAACGCGAAGCAGAAGAGGATCGACAGCGCTCCGCCGTTGCCCCCCGGCGGATCGGCGACGGGCCACAGGCCCATGGGTTGATGGATCCAGAAGTAGGCGACCGCCATTTCCCCCGAGGCGATGAACGCGGCGGCGCGCGTGCACAGTCCGGCGGCGATGAGCAGGCCCGCGACGATCTCGATGAGCCCGGCCCACCAACCGGGCCACGACCCGAACTCGACGACAACCGGCGAGCGGACGGGCCAATCGAACAGACTCCTCGACCCGTAGGCGGCAAAGAGCAGACCGTAGACGAGGCGAAACACGCTGAGTACGGCCGGAGCGTGACGGGTCAGCCGGCGGTCGAGACCGTTCTTCACGGTCCACACGCTACGGTCGCGGTCCAGTCCAGCAGTCGCCGCCACAGCCGGCGCCTGCTGGACGCCATGTTGTGGCAGTGCGCGCTGTCGGCCAGCACCACGGTGGTGATGTCGGGGCAACTCCGGTACAGGGCCGCCTCCGCGCGGGGGTCCGGTGACACGTCGACGGCGCCGAAACCCACGAGCACCGGGACATCGATGCGCGCCGCGTGCTCGGCCACGACGCCGGGGATCATCGCCGTGCCGAACACCCGCGGCACGACCGACTTGGCGGTCACGGCGTCGGCCGCGACGACGGCGGCGGGAACGTCGGCGAGGTGAAACCAGCTCTGCAGGTGTTCCCGAGGGCCCTCGAAATACGGCTGGGGCAGGGCGGAAAGGATGTCTCGGGCGAGTTCGGCGCGGCCTTGCGGGGACCCGGCGCGGGCGATGAATGCCGCGTCCAGGTTCAGCGGCGCGACGTGCTGATTGGTGCACCCGAGAATCGCCATGCCGGAGTAGCTACCGAACAGCGCTTGCTGGGTGAGGGCGAGGTACCCGCCCAGCGAATGCGCCACGGCCACCGGCGGCGCCTGGGTGCCGATGGCATCCGGCAGGGCGGCCACGGCACAGGCCAGCGCGGCGGCGATGTCGGTAAAACCGAAATCGCGAACCGGTTGTGAGCTTTCGCCGGTGCCCAAGGGATCGATCGTCACGACCGCGTAGCCGCCCTCGGAGGCGAATTCGGCGAAGCTGTAGCCGTCATGGCCGGGGATGTCGAGGTCCCAGTACTCGCGGCTGTAGGTGCCCCCCGGCAAGCAGACGAGCAGCGCGGTCGCCGCGCTTGCGCGCGCGGGGTAATAGGTCGCCGCGAGCGCTGCTCGTTCGCCGATCGCGTCACTGACGTCGAGGCTCAACACGTGAGCGGGAAACGCCATCGCACGCAACCCCTTTCCGAACCCACGCCGCGCCAGGGTGATCAGTCTGTCAGGTTCGCCGTCGCCGCGGCTAGCGTTGTCGGGCATGTTGACCTACGCGTACCTGCTCGGCGCGATCTTCGCGGAAGTGGTGGCGACCAGCCTGCTCAAGAGCACCGAAGGTTTCTCCCGACTCTGGCCGACCGTGGTCTGCCTGGTCGGTTACGCCATCTCCTTCGCGCTGTTGGCGGCGTCGATTTCGCGCGGCATGCAAACCGACGTCGCCTACGCGTTGTGGTCGGCCATCGGCACGGCCCTCATCGTGTTGATCGCCGTGCTGTTCTTGGGTTCGCCGATATCGATGACCAAGGTCGTCGGCGTCGGTCTGATCATCGCCGGTGTGGTCACGCTCAATTTGAGTGGCGCCCACTGAACCCAGCAGCCAGGATCGACCCAACGACTCGTGGCAGGAGAAATGTGACCCTTCGATTCCGCGGCCTGGTCCTGGTCCCGTTGACCATGGCGCTGGCAATGCTGCTAGCGCCGTGCGCCTGGGCCGACGCCTACACCGACGAGCTGGTGGCCAGGTTCAACGCCGAGACGCACGTGGTGACCGACCCCGGCGCGAGGCCGCCGCTGGCAAACGTCGACGAGCTGAACCGGCAAATCCTCGCCGGCCCGTGGACGTGGACCGCGCAACCGCCGGTTTGGGTGGCTGCGGTGGCACCCGGCAACAGCGGTGTGACCACGGCGGATGCCGTCCATGGCGCCATGTCGGCGCGGGAACCGAAATTCAGCGGGGTCATCGTCGTCATCGACTCACACGGCTACCACGTCCGCGCCTACCAGGTGCCCAAGGTCATCGCGGACAGCGTCGATGAATTGATGAGCCAGTCGGCCACCGAGCACGGGCCCGACCCGTACGCGACGACCAGTGCGTTCGTCGGCAAGCTGGTCGGACTCAACGTCCCCGCCGACGCGTCGCCGGTGGCCACCTCCCCCGTCGCCCACGAGAGGCACGACGACTGGGCCTGGCTGAAGGTGACGCTGGTCATTTCCGGCCTCGCCCTGGCGATGGCCGGGCTGCTCTGGTTCGTCGTGCGCCGAAATCGCAAGCACCGCAAGGCCCATCGATAAGTGAGGTTTTCCGAATGAGTACGGACAAGATCAATCGCGGCATCCTTGTCGTCATGGTGCTGATCGGGGCGATCGCCTACGGCCTGCTGTACAGCCACGCCTCGACCATCTTCAAGCTGCTCGTGCCGCTGGCCCTGCTCTTCCTGCTGGGATTGGTCGTCCGCGACGTGATCAAGGACCGCGACTCCGGAAAGCATTGACGCAGCCCCGCACCCGCACTGGCTGAGGTAGCGTTCTCGAAAATGAGTTCAGCTTTATACGGCCTACTGACCGCAGTTTCCCTCGCGCTGGCATTGATCGTGGCGGCCGTCGCCGCCGTGCACGTAAATCGCTTGGAGCGCCGAACGACCACTCCGATCAGCGAGGAAATCGGGAGCGCCAAAGCGGTTCTGCACAAAGTGCGTAAAGGCGAACCGATGTCGCAGGACGAGGTGGACTACGCGAAGCAAGTGGTTGCCGATCGCGGTTCGTTGATGACCCTGTGCATCCCCGGCGCGCTGTTCCTGTTGAGCTGCTTTTTCGTCTTCGGCAGCCTCTATCACCTGCACGGAGCGACGCCTTCCGAGCGGACATTCCTGGGCGTGATCCCCATGCTGACCTCGACGAACCTGGCCATTCAGATTCGCCGCAGCGCGCGCGTGCGGCGGCGGCTCAAGAAAGTGGCCTGACCCAGGCGGCACCGGGCATGCGGCGCCGTGACGGGCGGCCGGGTTGCGGTGTTCGGAGCCTTTGCACCATGATGTGTCAATTGAGCACATGACCGTCTACTATTTGACGGGCACGAGGGTGAGGGCGGAGGGCACGAACTCGATGTCCGGACCGGGTCGCGAGAGGTGATCGAATGAGCCCTCGTTCAGTCGGCAGGACTGCCCTGGCGCGGATCTGGATGCCGTTGGTCGCCGTCGTCGCGATCGGCGTGGGTCTGCTGTGCATGTACAAGGTGCATCAATTCTCCGAACCGGAGCCGGTCATCACCGTCAATGGCCCCCAGGCGCCCGAGGAGTTCAATCTCAAACGGATCACCTATGAGGTGTTCGGCTCCGCCGGGCAAGGCGGAAAACTCGTCTACGTCGACATCGACGGCCATCCGCACGAGGTTGATATCACGACGCTGCCCTGGTCCCACACGGAGACCACCACGCTCACCGTGGCGTCCGGCAGCATCTCGGTGCACGTCCATGGCGGTCACGTGGGGTGCCGCATGTTGGTGGACGGCGTTATCCGCGACGAACAATCGGGCGAACATCAGGACGCCGACGTCCAGTGCAGGGTGAAGTCGGCATGACCGAGCATCGCCTCGACGGCCCCCGAGTCAAACGGCCCTTCATCCCCAGAATGGTCCGCGCCCTTGCGATTCCGATCATCTTCTTCTGGGGCCTTCTCGCGGTCACCACGAATACCTTTATGCCCCAAGTGGAACGAGTCGCAGAAGAGCTCGCCGGGCCGATGGTCCCGCACTACGCGCCCTCGCAGCGGGCGCTGCTGCACATCGGCGAGAAGTTCCACGAGTCCAACTCGACGAACTTGACCATGGTCGTGTTCGAGGCGAACCGGCGACTGGGCGACCAGGATCACCGGTACTACGACGATTTGATGCGCCGCCTGCAGAACGACACCAAGCACGTGCAATACGTAATGGATTTGTGGGGCAAGCCGTTCACCGCGGCCGGGGCGCAAAGCGTCGACGGCGAGTGCACCTATGTGCTCCTTCGTCTCGCCGGCGACATCGGCCAGATTCAGGCCAACCAGTCCGTGGACGCCGTCCGCGACATCATCAAGAAGGACACGCCGCCGCCCGGTCTCAAGGTGTACGTCAGCGGCGCGGCCCCCTTGGCCTCCGACACCCTCGCGATCGCCAATGCCAGCCTGAACAACGTCACGATCGTCACGATCATCCTGATCGTCGTGATGCTGCTGTTGGTGTACCGCACTCCGTCGACCCTGCTGGTGCCCTTGCTTGGCGTGCTCATCGAAATGCTTGTCGCCAAGGGCGTTGTCTCGACGCTGGGGCATTACGGTTACATCGAGCTGTCGTCGTTCGCGGTGAACATCGTGATCGCGCTGACCCTGGGTGCGGGGACGGACTACGGCATCTTCTTGATGGGCCGATATCACGAGGCGCGCCAGGCCGGCGAAAGCCGGGAGGACAGTTTTTACATCGCCTATAAGGGCGTGGCGCCCATCATCATCGGGTCCGGGCTGACGATCGCCGGCGCCTGCTACTGCCTGACCTTCGCGCGGCTCAACTACTTCCACACCATGGGCCCGGCCGTCGCGATCACCATGCTGTTCACCATCGCCGCGGCGATGACGCTGGGTCCGGCGGTGTTGACCGTCGGCAGCCTGTTCGGGATGTTCGACCCGAGAACCAACGTCCACGGGCGTCTGTACCGGCGCATCGGTGCGAGCGTGGTGCGCTGGCCGGTGCCGATCCTGGTGGCCAGTTCCGCCGTCGTCATGCTCGGCGCGATCTTCGTGCCGAGCTACCGGCAGAACTACGACGACCGCCAGTACCAACCCGCCGGTGCGCCCGCGAATCTCGGCTTCCAGGCCGCGGATCGGCACTTTCACAAGAGCAAGCTGTTCTCCGAGATGCTGATGGTCGAGACCGATCACGACATGCGCAACTCGGCGGACTTCATCTCGCTGGACCGGGTCGCCAGGGCGCTGATCCGGCTGCACGGGGTCGCGATGGTGCAAGGCATGACGCGGCCCTTGGGCCGCGCACTCGAGCACGCCAGCATTCCCTACCTGTTCACCACGCAGGGCAGCGGCAACGGCCAACAGCTCCCGTTCAACAGGGAGCAGAACTCCAACACCGATGCGCAGGCGGAGATCCAGGCGCACTCCGTCGCGGTCTTGCGCAAGGAGATCGGCTTCTTCCAGAAAGTCTCCGACGAATTACACCAGACGGTACTCACCGTCGAGGACCTGAAACGCGTCAGCAACGAGATGAACGAGGAAGTCTCGAACCTCGACGATTTCTTCCGCCCGATCAAGAGCTACTTCTATTGGGAGAAGCACTGTTTCGACATCCCCATCTGTTGGGCGTTCCGGTCGTTGTGGGACACCATCGACCACATCGACCACCTGGCCGAAGATATCGACAGGGCAGAAGTTTCCCTCGCCGAAGTGGACAAGGCCTTCCCGCAGATCATCTCCCAACTGAAGGCCACCGCCGACGACACCGAGGCACTGCAGTTGAAGTTGGTCAACAGTTACGGCTCGGCGGATCTGCAGTCCATCCAAACCGACCAGACGTTCGACGACCTGATCAACGTCGGCAACGACTTCGACAAGTCCCGCAGCGATGACTTTTTCTATATCCCGCACGAGGCTTTCGACAACGAGGACCTCAAAGCCGGTATGAAGCTGATGATGTCGCCGGACGGCAAGGCTGCCCGCTTCATCGTGACCCACGAGGGCGACGCGATGGGCCCCGAAGGGGTGGAGCATGTCGAACAATTCCCGGACGCGATAAAGACGCTCCTCAAAGAGACGTCGCTGGCCGGCGCCCGGGTCTACATCGGCGGCTCGGGTTCCAACGACAAGGACATCAAGCAGTACGCGATGTCGGACCTGCTGATCGCGGCGATCGCGGCGTTCGTGCTGATCTTCTTGATCATGATGTTCATCACGCGAAGTCTGGTGGCGGCGTTGGTGATTCCCGGCACCGTTGCGTTCTCGTACGCCGGCGCGTTCGGCCTGTCCATACTCTTCTGGCAGCACCTTGTCGGCCTGCACCTGCACTGGCTGGTCCTACCGCTGACGTTCATCATCCTGGTGGCCGTCGGGTCGGACTACAACCTGCTGCTGATCAACAGGGTCAAAGAGGAACTGCACGGCGGCATTCACACCGGTCTCATCCGGGCGCTCGGCAGCACGGGTGGCGTGGTGACGTCCGCGGGTTTGGTGTTCGCGTTCACCATGCTGGCCATGCTCACCAGCGATCTGCGAACCATCGGTCAGGTGGGTTCCACCGTGTGCATCGGCCTGCTGCTCGACACGCTGATCGTGCGTTCGTTCGTCGTGCCCTGCATCCTGCGCATCCTCGGACCGTGGTTCTGGTGGCCGACACTGGTGCGTACCCGCCCGTCGCCCCCGACACGAGAGGCCCAAATCGCATGAGCGACAACGACACACCTCTTTCCGGCCGAGTCGCCTTCGTCACCGGCGCCGCACGCGGTCAGGGCCGCTCGCATTGCGTGCGGTTGGCCCGGGCCGGCGCCGACATCGTCGCCATCGACGCCTGCGGTCCGGTGGCGGCGCACAACGGCTACCCTGCCTCGACGCCGGAGGACCTGGCCGAAACGACGCGATTGGTGGAGAGCGAAGGCCGCAAGATGTTGGCCGAGCAGGTCGACGTCCGCGACGCCGCGGGGCAACAGCGCGTCGTCGACGACGCGATCACCCAATTCGGCCGGCTGGACATCGTCGTCGCCAACGCCGGCGTGCTGAACTGGGGCCGGCTCTGGGAGATCTCGGCGCAGCAATGGCAGGACGTCCTCGACGTCAACCTGACCGGCGTGTGGAACACCATCAAAGCCACTGTGCCCGCGATGATTCAGGCGGGCAACGGCGGCTCGATCATCACCATCAGCTCGGCCGCGGGCGTGAAGGCCGTGCCGGGGTGCGGTCATTACTGCGCCAGCAAGTTCGGCGTGGTCGGAATGACCAACTCGCTGGCGGTCGAGCTCGGCGGATACGGCATCCGGGTGAACTCGGTGCACCCGTACGGCACCGACACCCCGATGGGAAACGACCCCTCCATGTGGCAACTCTTCGCCGACCACCAGACCTACATTCACAGCTTCTCCCCCGGCGCGCTGCCCACCGACTCACTTGCCGACCCGGACCTCGTCTCCGACATCGTCTTGTGGCTCGCCGGCGACGCGTCCTCGCTCGTGACCGCCGCGCAGATCCCCGCCGACAAGGGCTACCTGAAAATCTGATAAGAGGCACCTCGGCGGGGACGGGCATAATCGTGTCGTGAGGGGGCCGGGCACGGTAATGCCGAACAAGCGGACCGGATCGCTACGACCCGGCGAGCTGGCGCAGGCATCGGTGATGGGCGCCCTGTGCGCGGCGATCGCCATCATCGCGGTGGTCCTTCCGCACGGCGGCGGGCTGGGGCTGCTCGGCAGCGTGCCGATGGGATTGTTGGCCTACCGCTACCGGATTCGCGTTCTGTTCGCCGCCACGGTGGCGGCCGGTGTCATCGGCTTTTTGGTGGTCGGCATGAGCGGATTGGGAGCGATCGCGCTCTGCGCCTACGTCGGGGGGCTGGCCGGGACCGTCAAACGGCACCGTCGCGGCACACCCACCGTCATCGCAGTGTCCTTCGGGGCGGCGGTCGTCGTCGGTGTCGCAATGGTCGTCGCGCTCACGATCCTGACCAGGTTCCGGCAGTTGGTCTTTCACGCCGCCAGTGCCACCGTCGACGGCGCCACGACGATCGTGGCGCGGGTACCGCAGCTGCGCGCGCCCGCGCGGCAGTTCCAAGCGTTCTTCGCCGACGCGTTGAACTACTGGCAGTGGCTCGTCCTCGGCTACGCGGTCGTCGTGATCGTGGGCGCCTCGGTGGTCGGTTGGTGGGCGCTGTCGCGGGTGCTGGAGCGGCTGCGCGGGGTTCCCGACGTGCACAAGCTGGACGCGCCGCTGCGCGCCGGACCCATCGGCCCCGTTCCCGTGCGGCTCGATGAGGTCCGCCTGCGCTACCCGCACACCGACCACGACGCCCTGCGTGCGGTCAGCCTGGCCGTCGGGGCGGGCGAACACATGGCGGTCACCGGCGCCAACGGTTCGGGAAAAACCACGCTGATGTTGATCCTGGCCGGCCGCGAGCCGACCTCGGGCACCGTCGAACGCCCAGGGTCGGTCGGTCTCGGCGAGCTCGGCGGCACCGCGGTCATCATGCAGCACCCGGAGAGCCAAGTGCTCGGGACGCGGGTCGCCGACGACGTGGTCTGGGGGCTGCCCCCCGGGCAGTCCACCGACGTCGACCGGTTACTCGACGAGGTCGGGCTGGCGGCGCTGGCAGAACGCGACACCGGCAGCCTGTCCGGCGGCGAACTGCAGCGCCTGGCCGTGGCCGCGGCGCTGGCGCGGGAGCCGGCCTTGCTCATCGCCGATGAGGTCACCAGCATGGTCGACCGGCAGGGCCGGGAGAAATTGCTCAGCGTGCTGTCCGGCCTGACCGAGCGCCACCACACCGCGCTGGTGCACATCACGCACTACAACGACGAGGCCGAGTACGCCGACCGCACCATCAATCTCGGCGCTTCGGCCGGCGACACCGCCCTGGTCCAAACCGCCGCCGCGCCCGCGGCGACGGTCTCGATCGGCCCGCCGTCCAGGGCGCCGGTGCTCGAACTCGTTTGTGTGGGGCACGAATACGCCAGCGGCACGCCGTGGTCTCACACAGCACTGCGCGACATCAGCTTCGCGGTCCATGAGGGCGACGGGCTGTTGATCCACGGCGGCAACGGCTCGGGCAAGTCGACGCTGGCGTGGATCATGGCCGGGTTGACCGCGCCGACGGCGGGCGCCTGTCTGCTCGACGGGCGGCCGGTCGCCGAGCAGGTCGGTGCGGTCGCGATCCAGTTTCAGGCCGCCCGGCTCCAGATGATGCGCAGCCGTGTCGATCTGGAAGTGGCGTCGGCGGGCGGCTTTTCGCCCGACGAGCATGCCCGGGTGACGGCGGCCCTGGCCGCCGTCGGCCTCGATGCCGGACTGGCGAGGCGGCGCATCGACCAGCTCAGCGGTGGGCAGATGCGCCGGGTGGTCCTGGCCGGGCTGCTGGCGCGATCACCCCGGGTGTTGATCCTCGACGAACCGTTGGCCGGGCTGGACGCGGCGAGTCAGCGCGGCCTGGTTCGGCTGCTCGCGGACCGGCGCCGGGACACCGGCCTGACCGTCGTGGTCATTTCGCATGACTTCGCCGGGCTGCAGGAGCTGTGCCCGCGCACCCTGCACCTGCGCGACGGTTCGCTGGAACCGGCCGCGGCCCCGCCCGAGGGGCCGCCCACCGGCCTGCCTCAAAAGTCGGCGAAGCCCCGCCGTCCCGTCGTGCTGTTGCGACCCGTTCCCGGACGCTCGCCGGTGCACCAGCTGTGGGCCGGAACCAAATTGCTTGTGGTGTTTGGCATCTCGTTGTTGTTGACGTTCTTCCCGGGATGGGTGGCCATCGGGCTGACGGCCGCGCTGGCCGTGACGGGGATCCGGCTCGCGCGCATTCCGCGCGGAGTGCTGCCGTCCGCGCCGCGCTGGCTGTGGATCCTGCTGGGCATCGTCGCGGTCAATGCGGCCGTGGCCGGCGGGAGCCCGTGGATTCGGCTGGGCACGGTATCGGTCGGCCTGGGCGGCCTACTCGACTTCCTGCGCGTCGTCGTGCTGTCGGTCGTACTGCTTGGCCTCGGCGCGCTGGTGTCATGGACGACCAACGTCGCCCACATCGCCCCGGCCGTGGCCACTTTGGGCCGCCCACTGCGATTTCTGCGGATCCCGGTCGACGACTGGTCGGTCGCCCTGGCGCTGGCGTTGCGGACCTTCCCGATGCTGATCGACGAGTTTCGGGTGCTCTTCGCCGCCCGGCGGTTGCGACCGAAGCGGCCGCCGCGGACGTGGTCGGCGCGCCTGCGGCGCCCGGCGGCCGACGTGATCGACGTTGTCGTGGCGGTCATCACGGTGACGCTGCGGCGCGCCGACGAAATGGGCGACGCGATCACCGCCCGCGGCGGCACCGGCCAGATCTCGGCGGCCCCGTCGCGCCCGAAACTCAACGATTGGATCGCACTTTCGGTCGCGTCGGCGGTGTGCGGGGCCGCCGTGGCGATAGAGCTGGTTGTCGCCCGCTGACCCCCGGAGAAGGACCTAGTGTTTCTCGTCCTGGACGCCGAAAGTGTTGACGGCCAGAGCCAGCAGCAGGTAGCCGCCGATCGTGAAGATCAGATCCATGCATTGCTGCTGGGTGAACAGCCGGCACAATTCATCCCAGGTCGCTTGGCCGATCGTGCTGTCGGCCGTGAGATCGTCGACGGCCTTGATCACGGCCTGGTCGGCCGCCTCGGCGCAGCGGCCGGTCCGAATGTCGTCGATGTCGGATTCGGACAGTCCCGCTCGCGCGGCGATGGGTTGGTGGTGTGCCCACAGGTATGCGCACTTGCTGTGATGCACCACGCGAAGCAGCGCGACCTCGCGCGCCCGCGGCGACAGCGTCGAGCGGGTCAGCAGGTACGCATTGAACGGCAGGTACGCCGCGGTCAGATCGGGATGGCGGACCAGTGTCGACAAAACATTGCCCGCGCCAACGGGATTCGCCCGCTCGGTCGGGATCAGCGACGCCAGCGCGGCGCGGGTGCGCTCATCCCACTCGTCGGCGGGCAGCGGTGTCAGGCGCAGCGGGTGTCGGTCTGCCGTGGTCATTCGATCGGCTCGTCGCCGAGCACCGTGGTGCGCAGCATCTCCCGCTGGGAGTCCGGGTCGTAGGGGGCGGCGCGGTGCAGCACCCCGCGGTTGTCCCAGATGACCGTGTCCCCTACCGACCAGCTGTGGCTGTAGACCTTCTCGGGCACCGTCGCGCGCTCGAGGAGTTCCTCCAAAAGTGCCCGGCCCTCGTCGAGTTCCATGCCGACGACGTAGTCCGCGGAGGCGCCCAGCACGAGTGATTTGCGTCCGCTACGGTGGGTCCACACCAGCGGATGCTCATGGGTGCGCCGAGACCGCCAGCGCTGCACCTGTTCCGGCGAGGGATCGGGATACACGCGGCGCTGGGACGCCTCCAGCGAGTGCACCACACGCAGTGTCGCGAACCGTTCCTTCTCCTCATCGGTCAGCGCGTCGTACGCGGCGTAGGTGTTGGCGAACTCGGTTTCCCCACCCCATTCGGCAACCTGCACCGCCGAGAGCACCGTGGCCTTCTGGGGGCATTCGTCGCCCAGCGGTGTGCAGCCGTCGATGTGCCAGTCGAAGGTGGCCTTCAGGTAGGCCGCCGAGGCGTTCTTGGACTTGTCCAGCGTGATCGGGTAGATGCCGGGCACCGGATGGTGGCCGTCGGAGGAGTGGTCGACCCCGCCGAGGCGTCGGCAGAATCCGACCTGGGCGGCCGGGTCGAGACGCAACCCACGGAAGACCAGAACCCCGTTGTCTTCCAACGCATCCAACACCGCCGCCCCCACCGAGTCGTCGTCGGCCAGCGCGGTCGGCTCGAGGCCCGCGACTTCGGCGCCGACGGACTCGGTGAGCTTCGTGATGGTGAGCAGACCCATGGTCGCTCCTTTCGGGAAGGGATGAATCAGGGCACCGGCCAGCCGGTCCGGGTCATGACCGCGTCGGCGGCGTCGACCGGAGCCGGCTGGTGCATGATCTCCACCGCCATGGCGACCATGATCAGCGAATAGATCATGTGCAACAGGTTGAGGGCGTCGTCCGGCAGGTTGTCGAGCGGAAACTTGTCGCAGTAATCGATCGCCTCTTCGAGGCGCGGGAAAAACGCGTCGTAGAACTCGAGCAGCTGCGGCATCGAGGCGTTGACCCGGGCGTTCCAGCGCTCGGTTTCGGTTGCCAAACACCAGGTTTGGGCGTAGTCCTCCAGCTCGGCGAATGCGCTGGGCAATAGGCTCGGCATCGTCACACGCTCACCGGGTCCTGCTCGCGGCGATAGCCTTCGACCCAATCGACGACGACCTTGTGCAGATGGCGGACCAAAAGCTCTTGGTCGTTGAGGGGAAAGTCGTCGACGATGCCGTATTCCAGTGCCGCCTGGGTCCCGCCGAGCATCCCGGCGTCTTGTAGCGCAAACTCTTTGAGCACCACCGCGGCGACCTCATGCTCGATGCGCTCCCGCACGGTGCTTGCCGGGTGGAAGTAGGTGTACGCCTCGAATCGGTGCGTGTTGTGCGAGGTGGGCCAGTACCGGTACAGCAGATACCACCCGCCGTAGATGAGAATCTCGATGTTCGGGAAGATCTGGAAATTGCTGATCCCCCACGGCTCGATCCCACCCGGGTTGAGCCCGGCCGGCAGCTCGCCGATGTCCGGCGTTCGCCACGGCCCCACCAGCCCGCTGCGGGTGGCGCGCTCGATCGGATACATGTATTCCGGCGGCAACAGCCAGCGCCGCCGCCCCGCCGTGGAGACCAACCGGTGCGGGCCGTCGAGTTGGAAGTGGCCGCAAGTGAATCCGGCGTTGGCGTCGCGCACCTCCGCGGGCACCTGTTGCGAGTGCAGCGAGGGCACGTGATAGTACTCCTGGAAGGCGTCGGCGAAGATCTTCCAGTTGCTGTTGTTGTGGGCCACCCAGTCGTAGCGCTCGGTCAGCTTCGCGAACGGATAGTCGTCCAGCCCGGTGATCATCGGACCGAGGAACTCGCGCAGGCTCTGGCGCGGCTCGGTGTCGAAGTTGATGAAGATGAAGCCGTTCCACACGTCGCAGTGCACCGGACGCAATCCGTATTTTGCGGGATCGAGGTCGAAGAACTCCGATTCCTGCTGCACGAACTTCAGCTCGCCCTGCAGGTCGTAGCGCCAGCCGTGGTACTTGCAGGTGAACTGCCGGCACGTCCCGCGGGTCTCGTCGCCGGGAAAGTCGTTCCACACCAGTTTGTTTCCGCGGTGCCGGCACACGTTGTAGAAGGCGCGGATTCGCTGGTCCTTGCCTTTGACCACGATCACCGACGCCCCGACGACTTCGATCTCTTTGGTCAGGTAGCTACCGACGCGGGGCAACTCCTCCACCCGCGCGACGTTGAGCCACGCCCGCTTGAAGATCGCCTCCCGCTCGAGTTCGTAGAACTCGCGGGATGTCGAGTCCCTGAAAGAGATGGGCCCGGTTCCCAATTCGGGGTAATGCTCGGTCCAGGAGCCTTCCGGCGGCCGGCCTGATCTCGTCATCGAATCCTCACTATCACATCACCGATCCGCCATTGACGCCCAAGACCTGACCGGTGATGTACCTTGCTTCTTCCGAACATAGAAAACCCACCGCCGCCGCGATGTCGGCCCCGGTTCCCAAGTAGCCCAACGGGATATTGCTGGCGATCTGCTCGTTGGACGGCAGGTACCCGGCGGCCTGGCCCTGGTGCTGCATCGGGGTTTCGATGCCCGAGGGCGGGATGTTGTTGACCGTGATCCCGTGCGTCGCATATTCGCGGGCCAGCGACTTGGTCAACGTGATCACCGCGCCTTTGGACGCCGCGTAGTGGGCGGCGAACGGGGAGCCGCGCTGGGCGCTCGATGACGAGATCATCACGATTCTCCCCCAGTTCGCCTCCACCATGTCCGGGAGCGCGACCTGGCAGCAGTGAAACGTGCCGGTCAGATTGACATCGATGATGCGCGACCAGGATTCGGCGGTGATGTCCAAGAAGGGCGAGAACCCGAACATCCCGGCGCTGGTCACCAGGACCGTCACCGGCCCCAGTTCGCTGCGGACCTTCGCGAACGCCTGCTCCACGGCGGACCGATCGGTGACGTCGGCGCCCACCGCGAGCGCGGTCGCGCCTTCGGCGCGCAGGCCGTCGGTGACGCGTTGCGCCGCATGCTCATTGACGTCGAGGACGGCGACCTTGAGGCCGCGTCGGCCCAATTCGTGACACGTCGCCTCGCCCATGCCTGAGGCGCCGCCGGTCACCACCGCCACCCTGGTCATCGTTAACCGCCCATCGCTCATTCGTAGACCACCCGCACCGTGGGACTGGTGGGCACCGCCTGACACGTCAGCACCCAGCCGTCGTCGACCTCATCCTGGTCGAGCGCGTCGTTGTTGATCATGCGGGCACTGCCCTGCGTCAGGCGCCCCATACACGTTCCACACGAACCGATTTCACATGAGGACGGCGCCCGCAGCCCCGCCATACGGGCCGTCTGCAGCAACGTATTGCCCGCGTAGTACGGCGCGGTGGTCGTCGCGCCGTCCAGCACGATGGTGACCTCGTCGGTGATCACGTCGCCGTCGGACGGCGCCGCCGCCAGGTCGGTCACGTCGAAATGCTCAATGTGCAGGCGGTTGTCGGGCACGCCGGCCGCGCCCAGGGCGGTTCGCACCGTGTCCATGAACTCGTTCGGCCCGCAGATGTAAAAGTCTGCATCGTCGGTGTTTTCGACGAACGCGGCGATGTCCGTCTGGGTGGCGAAGCCGCTCTGTTCGTCGAGGTGGTGGTGCAGGACGAAGCGGTCGGCGTGCTGCCCTTCCAGCGCCTGCAACGCCTCGTCGAAGATCACCGCGTCCCGGTTTCGGTTGGCGTAGAACAGCCGCGCGCTGCGCGTACCGAAGGCCAGCGCGGTGCACAACAGCGAAAACACCGGCGTGATGCCGCTTCCGCCGGCGAACGCGACCAGATTGCGGCCGGTGTCGTTCAAGACGAAGCGACCCTGCGGCGGCAGGGCGTAGAGCCGGTCACCCGGTGCGGCGCTGTCGTTGAGCCAATTCGACACCGCGCCATCGCGGTCGCGTTTGATCGTGACGCGCAGATCCTCGCCGACGGCGGGAGACGACGACATCGAGTAGCAGCGTCGGTACTCGCGTCCATCGACACGGACCAGCAGCGTCAGGAACTGACCGGCTTGGTAGCCGAAGTGTGCCGCGCTGGCCTGGGGAACATCGAGGACGATCGACACGGCGTCGCGGGTCTCGCGTATCACGTGCTTGATCCGAAGCGGCACAAAGTCATCCGGCGCATCAGCCATGCCGACAGCGCCCGTTCCGCCGCCGGTCACGGTCACCGGACCGGCGTTCGTTGTGGCGCGGTCTTCGCTCATCTCGGTCAGAGTATCAACTACTTGCGATTAGTCTCAAGTACTAGATACAGGTCGCGTCATCCGTCGACGTGATCGTTGAACAGCTCATGGCCGGTGCCCTTTTCAACCACGCGGCCCAGCAATTCGCGCAGGGTCCGCTGCTCTTGCTCGGTCAGCACGCCGAACACCTCCTGGTGTGCGGTGATCGCATCGTTGACCACCGTCTCGGCGACTTTGCGGCCTTCGCCGGTCAGGTAGGCCCGCAGGATGCGCGCGTGCTGGGGGTCCTGTTTCCTTTCCACCAGGGCGCGGCGTTCCAAGGCCGTGAGCGCGAGCTGCACGCCTTGCGGGCTGATCAGCAGCCGGCGAGCCAGTTCGGCGCCGGACAATCCGGGTTCGTTGGCCAACTGGCGCAGCACACCGATCTGGGCGGTGCTCACGCCGTGTTCGCGCATCGCCTCGTTGATGGTGGTCAGGGAGTAATAGAAGGCCTGTTTGAGCAGCCACAGGATGTTGTCGGTGAGTTCCATACCTGCCTCCGTCACGCCGCGGGGCTTTTGTAGATCTGTCCGTTCTTCATGACGAAGCGGACGTCGAGGGTCCGGGCGATGTCGTCGAAAGGGTCCCCCGGCACGGCGATGATGTCCGCGAGATAGCCGGGCGCAAGTCTGCCCAACTCGTCGTCGGCGTCGATCAGCTCAGCGGCCACCACCGTGGCCGCCCGGACCGCCTGCGCCGGAGTCATGCCGCGTTGGACCAGCGCGCCCAGTTCTTTGGCGTTTTGCCCGTGCGGGATGGCCGGCGCGTCGGTGCCGCACGCGATCCGCACGCCCGCGTCAATCGCTTTGGGCAGCATGGCCTTTGCCTGCGGGAACACTTCGAGTGCCTTCTTGCGAAGCTCCGGTGCGATGCGGTCGATGGCCATGGCCTCGGTCAGATACGTCGTCGAGACCAGGAAGGTGCCGTGGTCGACCATCATCTGGATCGTTTCGTCACTGGCCAAGAAGCCGTGTTCGATGCAGTCGATCCCGGCGCGGATGCAGGCCTGTATCGCGGTGTCCCCCACGGCGTGGGCGGCCACGCGGACTCCGGCCCGGTGGGCTTCGTCGGCGATCGCGGCGAACTCGGCATCGGAGTATTGCTGCGCGCCCGGCGCGGTGCTGTGCGACATCACCCCGCCGGAGGCGGAGACCTTGATCAGCTTGGCCCCGTGCCGGATTTGGTAACGCACGCAGGCGATCACGTCGGGCACACCGTTGGCGATGCCCTCGGCCACCGACAGCGGCATGACGCCGGGCGCCAGCCGCTGGAAGACCGTCGGGTCCAGGTGTCCGCCGTACGGCGTGACGGCGTGGCCGGCGGGATAGATGCGCGGCCCGACGTGCCAACCCTGGTCGATGGCGCGCTGCAATGCCACGTCGAGCAGATACCCGCCGGTCTTGACCATCAGGCCGAGGTTGCGCACCGTGGTGAACCCGGCTTGAAGGGTGGTGCGCGCGTTGACCGCGCCGCGCAACGTGCGATAGGCGGGGTCGTCCTGCACGCCGTGCATGGGCGACGGTAGGCCCTCCGGTCCGCCGGGCCCCCCGATGAGCAGGTTGAGTTCCATGTCCATCAGACCCGGCAACAGCGTCACGTCGCCGAGGTCGACGACGGTGGCCGAATCCGCGAGCGGCCCTTCGGGATTGATCGCGGAGATGCGATCGCCGTCGACCACGATCACCGCCGGCGCCTGGATCCGGCCGGTCACGACGTCCGCCCACCGCGCCGCCCGCAGGACGGTCACCGCGGTCACGGGACCGGCTCGGACACGCAGTTCAGCGTCGAAGCACCCGAGTCGGGGACGCGGGGTTGCTTCCAGCACTCCACCGGGAACGACACCATGATCATGGAATAGAGCAGGTGCATCAGGTTCGCGACGTCGTCCGGCAGGTCGTCGAGAGAGAACTTGTCGCAGAACGACAATGCCTCTTCGGCCCGCGGGGTGATCGCGTCGTAGAAGGCCTTCATCTCGACCATGGAACTGGCCAGCCTCTTGGCGTAACGTTCGGGTTCGCTGGCCAGGCACCAGTCGGCGAACGGTTCGAGGTCGGCGAACTCGGCGGGCAGCGTCGGCATCGCGCTCACACCCCCGCCTGAGACGTCCGGCGATAGTCGTCGATCCAGGCCGCGGTCTCCTTGTGCAGGTGACGGATCAGAACCTCCTGGTCGCACAGCAAGAACTCGTCGATCACCTGGGATTCCAGCATCGTCTGGGTCGCCTCCAGTGTGTTGGCGTCCTGCAGCCCGTATTCCTTGAATGACACCGCCGCCAGTTCCTGGGCCACTCGCTCGCGCGGGGTGCGCGGCGCCGGGAAGTACAGCGTGCCCTCGAAGAGGTGGCTGTTGTACGACGTCGGCCAGTAATGGTAGGTCAGGTACCAGCCCTGGCCCCAGAACAGGATGACGAAGTTGGGGAACAACTGGAACGAATCCAGGCCCCACGGGTCGCATTTCGCCGGGTTGAGCCCCTCGGGCATCGGGCCCAGGTCGGGCTTGTCCCACGGCCCGAACAGCCCACTCCGGCAGATGTCCTCCATCGGTTTGCGCATCTCGTCTGCCATTTCCCAGGCCCGTACCCCCGAGGTGCTGACCAGCCGGTGGGGCCCGTCCAGCCGGTAGTGCGGGGCTTCAAAACCCGCCTCGGCGGCCGCCTTTGAGTACGCGGTCGGCGACTGGTTCGCGTGCAACACGGGCGCGTGATAGAACTCCTGGAACGCGTCCATGTAGAGCTTCCAGTTCGCCTTGACCTCCGAGCGATAGCACCAGCGCGACACCATCTTGTCGAAGGGGTAACCTTCCAGCCCGGCGACCATGGGGCCGAGGAACTCTCGCAGCGACTGCTCGGGCTTCTTGGCGAAGTTGACGAAGATGAACCCTTCCCACACGTCGCAGTGCACCGGCACCAGCCCGTAGCGGCCCTTGTCGAGGTCGAAGAATTCCTCCTCTTGCTGCACGAAGGTCAGGTTGCCGTCCAGGTCGTAGCGCCAGCCGTGGTATTTGCAGGTGAACTGCCGGCACACCCCGCTCGTTTCTTCCTGCGGCATGTCGTTCCACACCAGCTTGTTGCCGCGATGGCGGCACACGTTGTGATAAGCCTTGATGTCACCAGATGTGGTGCGAACCAAGATGATTGAGGTGTTGACGACCTTCAGCTCGCGGGTGAGATAGCTGCCTTTGCGCGGAAGCTGTTCCACACGACCGACATTGAGCCACGCCCGCTTGAAGATGGCGTCACGTTCCAACTCATAGATCTCGGGGCTGATCGAGTCCTCGTACGACACCGGCTCGGTGCCCAATTCCGGGTAGTGCTGAGTCCAGCTCCCCTCCGGCGGTTTAGGAAATCGAGCCATGATCGCTCCTTATGCAATTCAATCTCACCGAAACGCCCGCGCGAAAACAACCACCTGCGCACCGGTTTCACCGATCCCTGAGGGCTCCGTCACGGCCGACGGTATATCCTCGTCTCACCAATAGCAAGTAGTTGATACTGACCTCGGAGGCGCGGATGGACCACAACCCTGTCATGCACGTCATCTCGCCACACACCGAGGAACCCATCGCCGAGGTCAATGCGGCGGGGCCCGACGATGTCGACGCGGCGGTGGCCGCGGCGCGCGCGGCCTTCGGGGCCTGGGGTCGCAGCGAGCCGGCGGAACGGATCGCCGCGATCCGGCGCCTGGCCGACATCTACGACGGCCGCCGCGCGGAGATGGCCACCACGATCACGGCCGAGATCGGCGCCCCGATCAGCTTCGCCCAGCGCGCCCAGGTCGGCCTGCCGGCATTCATGATGCGCGCGTTCTGCGACCTGGCCGAACGGCATCCGTGGCAGGAGACCAGGCCCGGGTTCTTCGGGAGTGACGTGCACGTCCGCAAGGAGCCCGTCGGTGTCGTCGCGGCGATCGTGCCCTGGAACATGCCCCAGTTCCTCATCGTCACCAAGCTGGTGCCCGCGCTGTTGGCCGGCTGCACCGTCGTGCTCAAGCCCGCCCCCGAAAGCCCGTTGGACGCACTGCTTTTAGGCGAGATGATCGCCGAAGCCGGCCTGCCGCCGGGCGTGGTCAGCATCGTGGCGGGCGACGGCGCGCTGGGCGCCTACCTCGTCGGCCACGCCGGCGTCGACAAAGTGTCGTTCACCGGTTCCACCACGGCGGGGCGCGCCGTGGCCGCATCGTGCGCGGCCAACCTCACCAAGGTCAGCCTGGAACTCGGCGGCAAGTCCGCCGCCGTGGTTCTCGACGACGCGTCGCCGGACAAGGTGGCCGCCGGGGTGCGATCCGCGAGCCTGTCCAACAGCGGGCAGATCTGCAATGCGCTCACCCGCGTGCTGGTGCCGCACGGGCGCCACGACGAGTACGTCGATGCGCTCGCGGCCGAGATGACCGGCCTGCGCGTCGGCGATCCCACCGATCCCGAGACCCAGCTCGGCCCGCTGGTGTCCCGACGCCAGCAGCAGCGCGTTCGCGACTACATCCGGATCGGGCAGGACGAGGGGGCGCGCGTCGTCGTCGGCGGCACCGACATGCCCGACGGACTCGACCGCGGCTGGTATGTGCGACCCACCCTGTTCGCGGCGGCCGACAACAGCATGCGCATCGCCCGCGAGGAGATTTTCGGGCCCGTCATCACCGTCATCCCCTACCGCGACGACGAGGAGGCGCTGGCGATCGCCAACGATTCCGATTACGGGCTGGCCGGATCGGTGTGGAGCAACGACACCGAGCGCGCGCTGGCGATGGCCACCCGCATCCACACCGGCACGGTCGGCGTCAACCAGGGCTACACGATGGATCCCTTCGCGCCCTTCGGGGGCGTCAAGGCCAGCGGCTACGGCCGCGAACTCGGGCCCGAAGGCCTCGACAGCTATCTGGAGACGAAATCGATCGCGGTCGCGCCGGGATCCTGAATCCCTTGCGCGCTTGGCCGTTGTGGTCAAGCTTTGGAGTATCTGCGAACTACGTCATCCTCGCCGAACGTGCTGGCGCGCTGTTGGCCGTTGTCGTCACGGCTGAAAAATGTCCACTGCCGCGGATCGCTCTGCGGACCACTGATCATCTTGACGGTAAGGCGCAATTCAGTGGGGCGCCGCGTGCCGATGACGTCGCCGACGCCGATCTGCGACGGGTGAATCTCGGGTGCGTCGCACCAATTTTGTGTGGACATGACATCCATCCTCCTCTTGTTCGCCCCGAATGCGATTTCCGGCTCGCGTCGGGCAAGCCGCGTCCGGGTTCCGCGCCGCCCCCGGCTCTCTCGCATAGCGCTCAAACCCCGGTGGTGGGGTAGCGTCGAGCGTGAGCCGTTTCGTTGTCAGCGGTGATTCACCGCAATGGGCGCAGAGGACACCCAGAGGCAATGTGATTCCTCCACTCGCCACGCGACCGCGGACGAGCGATGCCAACCTAGGGAAAACTGTGTATCGCACGGCGCTATTGGTGACGTTGGTCCCCACCAGATTTGTCAGACGATGACGTATATGCGGGCGGGCCGGCGCGCAGCCGTCCCCGTCCGGCTCTCCGTATCCCGCGAGTTAGGCGGCGACATCGACGGGGCGTGGTGGCCGCGCGCGGACCGCATCACCAACGAACTGCCCGGACTTGTCGTGGCACTGACACCCCTGCTGGGAGACATCTGCTCCGTCAACGTCAACTGGCCGCCTCTACAACGACCGCCCGACTTCAACTGGCACGGATGGGAACACAAACGCCAGCACGTGATGACGTTCATCGGCAGCGAGGCGCGGGTGAACCTTTTGATCGTTCCCTATACGACATACAGCGCGCTTGCGCTGATGGTGCTGCGTCGCGCGGCCGGGCTGCCCGTCGACGCCAACGACCGCGACAAACCCGCGTTTGTCACCGCCGGCTCGATCCTGCAGGCCGCCCGACAACAACGCGCCGCCGGCCTTCACTGAACCGACTTCTGCAGCGGTCCACGGGGCGGTAGTTCCGCGGGGATTCGCCGTTAAGCGCTTTCGCTCACGACGAAGACGGCGACGTAGCCGATGGGGATGCCGGTCCACGCTGCGATGCAGGCGCGCGCCGCCAGCTCCACGGCGGTGCGGCCGGTGGCGCGGGTGGACCTGCCGATCTCGGGAATCCGTACCATCCATCCGTCGGCGTCGCGGGTGACCTCGACGTCGAAGCACTGACCGACCATCGGGCACTTCACGCGGGGGGCGAGTCGCTGTCGACGGGCGCCGCGCGACGCTTGTCGGCGCAGCAAAGTGGGCTGAACAGGCATGGCTGCTTTCCTGAGTCGCAATCGAACCGCGGGCTAGATTAATGCGCCTCGAGACGAAAACCTAATTGGTGGGTCTCCGCCGGATAACGGCGTTGCCGAAGCCGGTGTGGCTGCGGACCAGCGGCAGGTCCGCCATGGTCGCGACGCCCGCGGGCGCCGCGCAGACCGCCGGTACAGCGTTGAGCACCTGCATGGCGGTGGCCACGCTCGCCGAGCGCACGTGCTCCTCGATGCTGGCCGCGCGGCCGAAGCTGGCCAGGCAGAAGAAGTGGGCGCGCATTGACGGGTCGCCCTCGATGGTCAGCGTCCAGCCGTGCTCCGGGGTGGGCCAATGCTCGGGATATTCGCCGCCGACGGTCCACAGCGTTTCGATCTCGACGAGCACCTCACCGTCGCGCCGCCCGGACCATCTCCATCGTTGTCCCGCAGTGGTTCCGGCGCGCAACACGTGATCGAAGACCTGGTGATCGGCCTTCGCGGGCACCGCCTCCACCGTGGCCGTGACCTCGTCGATGCCGGCTCCCAGTTCGTCGGCGAGAAACCACACCTGTTCGGTGAACAGAGCGCTGTTGAACGCCAGGAAGTCGTTGGCCGTCGGATTGATCTCCTCGACCGGGCGACCGAATGCCATGCCGTCGAAAGTGATCGAGCTGCTCTCGTAGACCGACCAGTCGGCGCGCTCTTGCACCGTGATCTTGTCGATGGTGCGGCTCATGCCCGACAACGCCAGCGGCAGAACGCCGGAGAGGTTGCCAGGGTTCAGGCCGCTGCCGTGCACGGTGGAGCGGCCGCGGTGGCAGGCGTCGAGCACACGCTCGGCATCGCATGGCGCGAGACGCCGGGGGTGAAACAAAAAGGCCGTGGTGGCAACGTTTTTGCCGCTGCCGAGCAGGGCGCAGACCTCGTCGATACTGGCGTGGCGCGGGGCGTAGAGGACGAAATCGGCCTGCAGCGCAAGGATTTTGCCGAGGTCGGTGCTCGCCGAGACACCGATGGGGTTGCGCCCGGCCAACGCGCCGACGTCGGCCCCGTCCTTATCACCCGAATACACTCGGGCACCGACGATTTGGAGATCGGGCCGGTGGTCGATGATCGTCGTGATCACCTCCCGGCCGACCGCACCGGTGCCCCACACGATGACTTCGATGGGCGATTGATGAGTCAACTCAGCCTCTTCACGACGCTTCGATGTCCTTATCGAACTAGGCGATGGTAACGAAGCGCTGCCGAGCAGCTTCCGAATCGCCTCGCGCCGCGCGTTGTGTGATGCAGACCACATTTAGCTGTGATATGTTGCGGGCGTCACAACCGAGGGGATTTCATGGTGGGCGTGAATCGTTCGGGCAAGGCCGTCGTCGCGCCTCGCGCTGGAGCGGCGGTCAATGCACACCGGGTGCTCATGGCGTTGTTGGCGGTCACCATATTTATCTGCGCGATCGTCGGCGTCGTCGCGGCCGCGACGACGGGACACGAGACCGCAGCGCTCATCATCGCGCTCATGGCCGGCGGGAGTTTCTTGACCGCCGCCTTCTGCTAGAGCCGCGAGGTCGGTCGGCGCAATGTCTTTTGGGTGGAGCTAAGGGGACTCGAACCCCTGACCCCCACACTGCCAGGAGCAGGCAGGAACCGTGAACAGGCACGATGCCGGCGTTTCGGCAGTGTAGGGGTGGTGGCTGAGGGAGCAATTGTCGTCACGGTTGTCGTCAAAATTGTCGTCAGTCAACCCGCCATCGCGATCCGTTGCCCACCGGACAGCTCAACCCTCTTGGTAGCTCCAGCTGCGCAGTCGTTCCGCGATCTCGTCCAGGCCGGTGATTGCACCAGTAGCGACCTCGATCACGAAGTCGAAGCGCTCGTCCTCCAGCGCACTAATCCAGTGAGCGTTGATGGCCAGGAAGGTCCGACAGGCTGTCCACGCGAGCCGCTTGTTGCCGTCCACCAGCGCGTGATTCCGAGCCAGTGACTGCAATAGCGCGGCGGCCTTCAAGTGGAGATCCGGATAGGCATCCTGGCCAAACACCGAGGCGCGAGGCCGTGCCAGAGCCGATTCAAGCAAGCCGTAGTCCCCGACCACGACATCGCTCCCGACGGCCTCTCGGGCAATGTCTAGCAAATCTTCGAGATCCAGGAACTCGGTCACGCGTCCTTAAGACGCTCCAAAACCCCGGCCTCCTCGCGGACGACACGGTGCAGCGCCGCGGCAACCTTGGCCTTGTGCGCTCGTCGGGCGATGTACTCGTCGACGGCAGACAGCGCAACCACCTGCATCGAACGACCTTCGACAGTGGCCTGCCGTCGCAGCGCCTCCGCCTGCTGCTCACTGAGCCGCAAAGTCATTCCCACAACGACGATGGTACCAGATTGATACCACTTTCTCGCCGAGGGTCAGGGAAGCCCTCACAGAGCGCAGGTGAACTGCGTCGGGTGCACTTACACGATCTATATCCGAAGGGTGTCATTTTTTGCGCGAGAACCTACGTTTAGCGGGATTGGACAGCTGTCAAGTCCAAGTCCCGTCAGGCACACCGCCTCGCACTCTCCTATCGATGTCGACCAGCTCCGCACGTACATCCGCCATCGGGCGGAGCGCTCTACGTACCTCGAAGAATCGCCGAGCCACGTTTCAGGACGTTGACAACGACAACGGTCGCTTTATCAAAAATCCTTCGAAGGAGAGATTTTGACTTAGACAATCCTGGCCACTCTGCAGGTGCAAATGTCGCATTTACAGAACGTATCTCATCCCCGGATATAAATACGTAACGCCACTGCTTACCGATCGGTTCCAACGTGCCGTCAGTTTTGCGTACTACAAACGGAATTACTGAATGCTCCTTGAGAACTAACCAAGCCAACGTTTGGTCTGGTTTCGATTCGTAGCCCTGAATCCCGCCGTGAACCATCGCGTTAGTCTTCAACTCGACAGCAACAATGACATCGGTGTTGGGCGGCCGATATGTGACATCGAGCGAGTCAAACCACGCAGGGTTCGTCCTCACATTTCCCCGTGACGGCTCTCGAGCGCGAAGAACTCGATCCGCGATAAAGGCCAGCAGCCCCGCCACAGCCACGACCGTCAGGACAAAAAACACTACCTGACTTAGATGCGACGCTGAATATTGGGCAGGTTCGCTAGCAAGCGGGTAGAGGTGCGGAAACCATTGTTCTTCTAACTCCGGACGCCATCTGGCTATGCAATCGCGGACTTGCAGCAGCAGCCACACTGCCGGAGATACAAAGAAGACGCTCGCAACAATGATAAGACTGGTTTCACGTAAAACCGTATATTGGCGAGCTGGTCGGCTACGCTCCCTAAGGAGCTCGAATATCAATCCAGGAGTTACGAAGCAAAAAAATAGCAGAAGTGAAACGACCCGTCGATGGCATTTTCTAAATCGGTGATTCCAGTTAGGAAAGCCGACTCATTTGTCCACGTCTTCGGAGGTCTCCACAGCCAATTCGGTCGGACCAGACGGACCGCTGGTAGATGGCGGTAATTTGATTGGGCCCACCTCTACCTCAGGAACCGTGATCGGGCTTGATACGACCCACCCTTTGGTCTCCCCTGGGGGTTCATACGTCGGTGGAGGATCTGCCGCCGCATATTCAACGTCGCCATGCTCAGGTCCATCTGTCATTTCAGCATCCTGCGGGCTTTTGTCGTGAACAGCTGAGCAGCCTACCCACTTCGAGTTTGCAACGCCAGGAGTGCGGTCGGGCGCGGTATCGACTGGTCGCGATCAGCAAGACTTTGATGAGGTGGGCGGGGCTCGAACCCGCGGCCAACGGATTACGAGTCTCTTTTCAGCACACCGCTGACCAACACAGTAGGTTGGCTGATTCGCTCAGTACCGCTGCTCGACAGCAAAATTTGCCGTTGCCAGTACGGGCGGAGTGCCGGTCAAGTACGGCTACAAATCGGCCTCGGTCGCCGGGGTGAAGCCGGGGTGGCACCAACACGCCGAGGTGGGCTGACCACATCCACATCGTCCCGGTGCGAGCATCCAGTAATGGCCGACCCCGTGCGCGAAACCATGGACGGAACCCTGGGCTACTTCTGGACCGACCTCAAAGACGTCTTCAATATCGACAAAGCGAGCAACGGTTATGTGAGGCTCGTTGATGACGAGCTATTCCACGTGGGAACGCGCGCACGCTGGAGTTCGTTCGCGAAATCGGTCGTAACCAAAGTCGACTGCCACGCCCCGAAGCGATATACGGGATGACAGAGAGCACTCGCACCATCTTCTTCGATAGGGCGGGAGTATCGCGCTCGAACGTGATGGGCCAGCAAGCATCGACGCAAACGGTGCGCACACGCGGCGTCGTCGTCAATGTCCCCTTCGCCGTCCTTGAGAGTCCAGACTTCAAGGAAGTTGAAGTCTGGATTCCAGGGGTCACTCTTTGGTCTGGCTTGCAGGGCGCAACTGAGACTGTTGAGTTCTACGATGACGACCGACAGAAGGGTTACACCGCCGCGACGGTTCATGTTGAGCCGCTTGAAATCCAGATACGCCCTGGCCTGAAGCTGACCCTAGGCACCACCTGGTCCGTGGAGGGGCCTGACGACAGGCGAATTTTGAGCACTCCATTGGTTGTTGGAACGACCAGTGCAAGACCACGGACCTGGCAACAGCATGTTGTGCCACTCATAGCGGTTCAAGACCTGATCAACTTGGCCTACGAAGGTTTCGTGCCGGCAGGACACGGGACAGTCGAGTTCCAATGCGTTAAGGACAGACAACCGCGTCAAACTCCTCAGATGTGGAACTCGCGCCTTATGGCGGTGTCCCGTGGTGTATCGCGGCCGAAGTCCATGACAGAATTTCCGCTGTTCAACCTTCGCAATATCGGCGGCGTCCGAGGCGTGAGGAATTGGATTCGGCTCGACCACGAATATCCGCGCGCAACAGGTCCGCTCACAACCGCATACCGCTACGGAGCGAGCAGTGTGGAATTGCGGCTGATCGAGATCGCACTCGGTCTTGAGTACTGGACAAAGGTCCATAGAAAGCTTGGCCGCGCTTGGGCGCAACCACGACGGCTGCGACGGGGAGTGAACGAGCCACTACCGATGGCGGTTGGACGTCATGTCGGCCCAG
Source organism: Mycobacterium sp. NTMscope_MAC_269 (assembly GCF_976985695.1). NCBI lineage: Bacteria > Bacillati > Actinomycetota > Actinomycetes > Mycobacteriales > Mycobacteriaceae > Mycobacterium > Mycobacterium sp. NTMscope_MAC_269. The sequence continues at coordinate 446,115 of NZ_OZ335668.1, read as the reverse complement.
CCTTCGCCGAATTCGTCGGTGACTTGGCAGAATGGAGTAAGCGGTTTTGGGACACCTATAGCAGCCTGAAGCACGCACCGTCATTTGAGTACGACATTGCTGAGGTTCGACTGCTCGGCGATAGCGGGGCGCTTCTACTCCTCGGCGCTCTCCTCAATCAGGTTGCTACCAACAAGATCCCGATGAAGGTGATCTGTGATAGCCACAGAACGCACATGATTGGGTATAACGTCCGAGAGCTGTTGAAATAGGGGGATCAAAACGAGATGGCCATACCCGACCCTCTGAAGCACTGTTACGCCCGCACGCTGCGGATCGAAAACGCCATGGGCCAGTGTTCGTCGTCGTTCGTATTGAGCTACGCGGAACGCCAATGGCTTGTAACTGCCAGGCATGTCGTCCAAGAGGATTCGGGCGAGCTGAGGACATTTGAAGTCCTGGAAGCGGACGGGACGCGGCACTCTGGCTCTGACCTGGAGAGACTGGCGATGACGTTCCCCTTCGCTGATGTGACCGTATTCCGCCTCTGGACGGAAGACGTCAGCCTAGAGCCTCCCATTGAACCGTATCGGGGAGAAGTGCATCCTACGCAACCCGTGTACTTCTTGGGCTTTCCCGATCTAGGCGAACCCTTACGCTACGGCTTGACATACGCTTCCCAGACGACGCCATTCATCAAACAAGCAATTGTGTCCGGCGAAGCGATGCACCGCAGTGGCCTCATGAGGGACATCTGGCTACTTGATGCATTGGCCCATCATGGCTTTTCCGGCGGCCCGGTGCTTATCCCCGAACCAAAATGTGAGGACTATCTGGTCCTTGGAGTGGTCAGCGGCTACGTGCCATCGAATGTACGTGTTCTGCCAGGCAAAGTGCCCTCGACTCCAATGCAGATAGGCGGAGTCGCGCCGTTGCCGAACGATGCCTTCTCTGAAACCAACTCGGGGCTAACGGTCTGTTTCGGTATCGGGCACGCGCTCGCCGATATAGATGCACAATTACGTGCTGACTCAGCCAGTTAGCTGCACCACATTGCTCGGTAAGTCGGCCTGCTTCGCGGGGCGCGTAGCTCGGGCAGGTTGTTCGCCGCGCCGCCGTCCTGTTCGGGGATGTAGCCGCCGTACACGTTCAACGTTAGTTAAAGGTGCTGTGCCCCAACCACTTCGACGCCTGCATGAAGTGAACGCCCGCCGATAGCCGGAGCGTGGCGAACGCGTGCCGGAGGTCGTGCATGCGGACGAAGGGCAACACCAAGTCGGTCGCCGCGCCACGAGCACAGCCAAGCCCAAGAAGAAGCGCGGCTAGACCGGGGCGTCTTCGGGGCGTCCGACCTTCAGGAACTTCATCTTGACGGACTGCGACCCAGAGGCGTCGCCCCAACCGATCATCTGGATCAAATTGCCGTTACCGGCGGCGAGGGGCGCAATTCGCTGCTGGGAAAACGTGTGGGCGCGAACATAACTAAAGTTTGCGTTCACTTCCATTACCTCGTCGCTCAACGTGTCGGTCAGAATCGCGCCCGGCGCGGTCGGCATCGAGGGAATGACCATGACCATCGCGTCCTGTCCGACGACGGGCGTCCGACCTGATACGCGACGTTGCGTCTTGACTAGAAGACGCTTCACATCTTCAACCTTGTGGTTCGCCACCAACTCGGGCAGCGTGTCGAAAACACGTTGGAACTCATCAGCTTTCAGCGACACGCCCGACACCATGTAGTGTAGATTTCCTGCGCTGAGTGGCATAAGTATCTGCTCAACCGCGAAGTGGTCGGCTTGCTTGAGCAGCTTGTCCGTCCCCTTCTCGAAGTTGGATATACGCGCGCAGTACGCGATGCCCGCCTGTGGCGGGATGCCTGCGAGAACTATCGAAAGCTTCCGCTTTTCCCAGTACTTAGCCAAGTCGAAAGCGACCTTGGTTGCACCCACCATGAGTGCGTCGACCGCGCCCGCCGTATCGACCTGCCAGCGCAGCGTGTCTGCGATCCAGTGTGATACGGGGATGGTCTCGCTGTAATCCGTATAGGCGAATCCCGTAAACGCGGCTGTCATGCATCCGCACCAGGACACCGCCTTGTTGAACCTGTCGTCGTGAAACTTGCCGCCTCTGGTAAGTCTCCGATCCGAGACCTGCATTACGTACTTGTGCGTAAGCAAGGTCTGAATAAGCGTCATCCGACTCCCTGGCCGCGGCCTGCGTTCACGCACACCAGCCTATGGCCGCACCCCGACCCTTCTCGGCGTGTCGCCGGGCGCGTCGCGCGCCCACACGCCGGAATGATGCCGGGGTCGATGGGGTTCGCCAGGTTGGGACTCCGCGGCAATACCCGCTCTGAAGTAGGGCGGGCGGGGCTCGAACCCGCGACCAACGGATTAGCACCCCACCGAGCGCGGTGCATGCCCATGAATCCCGTATGTGCCTGTCCGCCAAGCGATTACATTGCTCGTTAGAAGTTCATGATTGCCGTTGATTCTCGTACATTCTCGACCATAATCGCCGAATAAAAGACGAGGCTAGGAACATTAGCCATGAAACGGGCATGGCTCTCAGCGAGGATCGCCTCGCACGGGGCAGTCGCCTGGCGGGAGGTCGAGATCCGCGCGAAGCTGCTTGAGGCCCTCTGCAGCCAACTCACGGTTCACATTCGGTTGCGCGTCTGCGACCTTCAGGACACTAAGGCCGGTCGTTGACACTGGCTCGCCACGCGGATCGCACCAATTGCAGCGGTACCGGAACCGCTTGCCGCGCTTCCACCCGTTCCGACGCCGGGCGCAGTATCGCGATAAAGCCCCCGATTTCCCATGTCGATAGATTGTCGATCGTCAAGGCGTCGTGTTCGAGGGGTCCATCGACGCGTCGACGAACCTCCCCTTAAGGCCCAGGCGGGTCCACCGAGACTTTCAGTTTCAACGTGCGCCGGCTGAACGGGATCGGCCCCCCTTCAAGATGTTCCAGAGCCAACGCGTTGAGCTCGTAGCGTTCGAGTGAACCCACAGCTTCGACCTCGCCATGGCCCGCGGTTGCCTTCATAGTGACGATCTGCTCAGCGTCGCCGCTGACGACAATGCCGGGGCTGCGCGTGGCAAAGAGGTATTGCCGAGTCCCTCGCAGTGACCGCAACCGATCAACGAGGTATTCCTCGATCCACGGCGCGTGCAGCGCGTCCTCCGGTTGGTCGACCAGTACCGGTGTGTCGCCGTCCGCAAGCAGAATCACGAGGATCGCTGTGCATCTTTGGCCGTGGGCAAGCTCTTCGATTGGGGTGTAGGTGTGGTCGTCCGGCTTCTTGAACTTGATGGTGAGGACATCCGGACGGTCGATCGACTGCAGCTCCAGAAGCTCTTCCCACAGGTTGCGTTCATCGATATTGCCCAGTAGTTTCGCGAGGCTGGCCATATCGATTCCGTGCTCTGCGTCGACGAGGTCCGCGAGTTCCTGGGACCACATCGTGCGCGCGAACTTCAGCGGATGCGTGCGCAGCGCAAGCTGATTCAAGAACTCGTCCCTTACACGCGATCCGACTTTGATGCTATCGAGTGCGCTACGGAATTCAGAATGATCGCCTTGGCTGGGAATGTCGAGCTTCACGAAGCCAGCAGCCTTGGTATTGAGTTCCAGGACCCGCGCACGGCGCATTTCACGACGTTTGCGCCGCGCATCATGAAGGGCAGCAATGAGTTCCTCACGCTCGCACGCCAGCCTTTCGAGCTCGGGACGTGCCCGTTCTTCGAGTTCGGTCTTCGACGCCTCGGCCTGGGTCAGCTTCGTCTGCAATTGCTCGAGGCTGGCGCGCAAGGACGTCAGCGAGGCCTCGGGGTTGATCTTCTCCAGCTCCTCGTCAAGACGCTGTTTGAATCCCTCGAACCGCGTCGTCCATTCGCCGTGAATCCGCGCCAATGCGCCGGACGCGTCGGCGAGCGCGTCACCGATCTCCTTCATCCCGGCGCCGACCCGCTGGTGGAGACGTCCAAGTGCGGTGCTGACCTCGACGAAAAGACCAGCGTTTGTGGCGATCGATCCGCTGATCTCCGAGGCGGGCAAATCGAACTCGGGCAGTTCAATGTCATCCACGCTCCTCTTGGCGCGCTTCAGGCTCGTCTGCTCCTTTGTCCAGCCCGACTGTTCCTTGACGGCTTCGGTCTTGAACAGGTCGGTGAGTTGGCGTACCTGCTCGGTAAGCTCGGCCTCGTGGCCGGCCTCGGACGCCAGCTTCTGGACGCGGCGGCGGGTGGTGATCAGTTTGCGGGCGTTGGCGCGCAGTCCGTCAATCGCCAAGCCGACCGACTCGTTGATCTCTTCGAGATCGATGGAGGCATCGACAAGAGTCATGCGACCCACAGGCTCCCGCGAGTACTCGAGAATCTCGCCTTGGGAAAACGCCGCAATCGGACACAGGGCTGCGGGGTCGACATCAACTTCGGCCCAATCGATTCCGGTCTGCTGAAGCACTCGGGCAGTGGGCGATCCGCCAGTGCTGAACGTGCGTTCGATCCGGTACCGCTTCCCGTCGCATGCCACGTGCAGTAGAACCACGCTGTTGTTCATGAGCGCCTTTGCCATGCGCGAGTCGATCTCGCGGCGAATGTTGGGGAAAGCATCGGCGTCCACTTGCTGGTTCAGCGCGAATCGTGTCGCCTCCAGTATCAGCGATTTTCCTGCGCCCGTCCCTCCCAACAGACAGTTCAGATCGGGTGAGAATTCGATCCGTTGTCCGCCGAGGAACCCTCCCACCACCTCGATGTCTTCGATGCACGCGTACGAGGCCGCCGACGGCGGCTCCTCCAGCGAGATGCGCAACGTCGGGTCTGCCAGTGCGTGCCGGATGCCGACCAGGTCTGGTCGACTGGCTTTGATCCATGTGCGCCGCGCCCCGATGCCGGACAGCGCATGACAACTCTGGTCCTTATTCCATGTGTCCGATCCGCGGACGAAGGCCAGATTCCGCTGTCCGCCAAGGCTGTTTCGCACATCTTGGATCGTGTCGAGATGGACCACCTCGACGGCGCCGATGGCGCCGTCGAGGAGGATGTCCTTGACGTGAGCTTTGACGGTGAGCCGCATCAGGCCCTTGTCCTTCTCGATATGAGCCGGGATGGCCAGTCCGCCGGAGGCGGCTACCTTCGCCGCTGCGTCGGAAAAGCCGGCATTGGCCGCGATGTCCAGCTTGCCTCGATCGGCCTGGCCGATATTGAGCTTGACGAGCACCTCCTCGATTTGGCTCGGGTCCGTTCCCTGTTCCCACACAGCGAGGAGATGGCCCTCCGTGGTGCTGATTTCGACACCGGGCAGCACAACCAACGGCGTGTCACTGGCCGCATCCGCGACGGCTTTGCACCACGAGACCGTGTTGTGATCAGTGATGACGATGGCATCAAGGTTGGCGGCGATCGCGGCATCGACGATGTCTTGCGGCGTGCCGAAGTTCTCGTCCTTCGCATCCGCCGAACCCGGTGTGTGGACGTGAAAATCAACAGCCCAGAAGCGCGCCCAAGTGGTCATCGATCGAAAGCCTCCACGGTGCCGCGAGACATCGCACGCAGCACGCGGCATGGGCGTGCAGCCCGTCGGAACTCGGTCGTCGCAGCAACGCCACAATTAACGAAAAATACCTTAGTCACGGGAGAAGGACCCCGGCTGACTCGAACGCCATCAAATCCACACGGCACATCATAAGCTGCTAGCACAAGCTCAGAGTGGCGTGTCGCGGAACATGTCCGAGGTCTTCGACGGCAGCAAAACGTCACGTCCTGGCGCGTCATGCCAGCCGCCAGCGAACCTCGTGCAGTTGGATTAGCAACGTGGATTCCACAACCCTCCGCGATGCGTCAACAGCGTCGCCTCACCGCCGATCTTCACCCACCCAGCCAGTCGGAGAGCTAGCCAGCGTCCGGGGAAGGACACCCCAGGCCAGCCGACGCGGCGGCATCGAGCATGGGAATTCACCAGCACTTTCCGCATATCGTTCTATGGCGTTGTGTGGCAACCACCTTCAAGCGCCCTGGTAGCGCCGAGAAGTGCTGCGCAATGGTTCGAGGTTTGAAAGCCCATCAGGCGAAACGCTCATTCATGGATAACCGACTGGTATCCACGAAGAGCTCCCATGCCTAAGCTATGCCACGAGCTAAGCCGCAGCAGCAGTCACCTGCGATTGCCTATCCGGTTTGGTTTACGACTGGCTGGTCAACGAGGCAACGCGGCTATTCGGCGAACACGAAACATGATGTCCTCGAATCCTTCTCGCCAAGGGTTCGAGGACATCATCCCGGCTCAGCGACCGCCAGCTTCCTCGCCACGCCGCGACTTTTTCAGGTCGAAGTAGTTAGGAAACCGTATTGGCTCCGTCGACAGGAATCGAGGCGCCGTGCACATATGACGACTGGTCTGAGATCAGCCAGACGGCGGCGGCAGCGATCTCCTCAGGACGCGCCCAACGCCCCAGCGGGGGCATGTTGGCGGGGTCGCTGAGCGAAGGTATCGATTCGAAAGCCGCTTTTGTCATCGGGGTCAGTGTGCCGTCGGGCATGACTGCGTTCACCCGAACACCTGAACCAGCGCAGTCGATGGCGGCGCCTCTCACGAGACCGTTCACTCCGGATTTGGTCGCGCAGTACTCCGGGCTATGTCCGAGACCTCGCACAGCAGATGTCGAGCTGATTGCGACGATCGAGCCGCCACCGGATTTCTGCATCGCAGGTATTTCATACTTCAAGCACAAAAACATTCCCCGCAGGTTCACCATGTAGGCACGTTCGAAGGCATCGAGCCCAAGCTCTTCCACGGTCTGCCCGACGGGCGCGACGCCCGCACAGTTGATGGCCCCATCGAGACGACCGAACGTTGTGAGCGCAACATCGACCATGTTCCGGACCGCGTCCTCATCGGACACCTCGACCTCGACTGCTTTCGCCTGCGTCGGGCCACTCCGCCCGTTCAGCGTCGCCGCCGCCCTCTCGGCGCCCGGCAGATTGCGGTCAGCTACAACGACATTGGCACCGTACTCGCCCAGACGAATTGCGGCCGCTTCGCCGATGCCACTGGCCCCGCCAGTGACGAGGACGACCTTACCGCGAAGGTCGTTCACGAAGTCGCCTGTCCCACCGGCCAAACCAAAGGTAGCGATGTGACCGACCCGCCCTGGCCACCGCGGAAGGTGATCTCAGCACCTGGTGCGACCGAGAACTCCGGGATCCGCGCCAGCCACTCCTCCAACATCACCTGAACCTCTGTGCGAGCCAAGTGACTACCAGGGCAGAAATGCTTGCCGTATCCAAAGCTCGCGTGAACCGCATCAGTGCGTTTGAAGTCGACGTGCATCGGGCAGGCATTCACACGATCGTCGAGTCCGACCAGCATGCTCGGCGCGATAATCATGTCGCCCTTCCTCAGCTGTGCACCACCAAACTCGATATCGTCGCGCACCTCACGAGCCATGGTGACAATCGCGAATCGACGGAGAAGTTCGTCGATTGCCTTGGGAATGATCTCCGGTTCCTCAATCAGCTGCCTGCGGTGCTCTGGACTTCTCGCTAGGAATAACATCACGAAACTCACGAAGTTCAGCACCGTGTCGATACCTGTGATGAGCACCTGGACACCGATCGCCAGCGCCTCATCGTGGCTGATGACCCTGCCCTCGATGGGCTTGTTGATCATTCGGCTGATCAGATCCGTGCCGTCCGCACCGCTTCGTCGATCGATGTAGGGCCGGATGTAGTTCTCCAGCGCCATGAATCCGGAGATCTGATCCATGCCTTCGTCCACGTGGATGATCGCGTCTACCCAGGACTTGAGCCTGGGCAGGTCTTCGATTGGGAGATCGACCAGAGCGAGGAAGATCTTGATCGGGTAGATCTCGGCGAACTCCTTGGTGAACTCGCATGCGCCTCGACCGACGAGGGGTTCGATGAGTTCGATCGCCGTCGCGCGGATCTTTTCCTCAAGTGTTCGAACGACGGCCGGCGATAGATTCTCGTTGAGGAGTTTGCGGTAAGGCCGGTGCTCAGGGGGGTCAATTTGAACCGGGATCGTTTGTTGCTGCTCACCGATTTCCTTGGGAAGCAGGATCACCCGGCTCGAGAAGTGCTCGTAATCCGCGAAGACCTGCTTGACGAGCTCGGCGCGCGTGGCAATCCAATGGCCCCCGTTATACGGTGTCCACACCACATCTGCCACCCCCGGTTCTTGCAGCAATCGCCAGGATTCGTGAAAGTCCTGCTCCACCGCGGGCGGGTTGAACATATCGAATTCCACCACGCGCTCGGGAGCGACATGGCCTGGCCGTTCGACGGTATTGCTCGCAGTCATGATGACCACCTCTCGTCCATGGGTCGTGTATGGGTTATTTGTCCGGAACTATTTACCTGCTCGGCTGACAAAACTCGGCCGAGTCGCGCCGGGTAGTGAACTCAGGGTCGCGCCGAGCGCGGCGGCGGCCCGTTCACCGGATTCGGCCGAGTTGTTCGTGCTGGGGTTGGCGAAGTAGTCGCCAGCGAGCTGGATGGGGTCGCGGGGGTTCATCGATGCCCGCAGTTCAGCAGTTGTGCGGTAGAACCCGACATGCCGTGCATTCGTTGCGGTATCCCAGCGTTCCAAGTGGGCGAAGTCCACCTCCTGGGAGAACCCGGGGATGATCGTTTCCATGTCCTGGATCATCTCGGCCAGAACGTCGTTGTCTGATCGGCCCACGGCCGCTTTCGCGTACCGGTCGACCCAGTGGCCCGAAACGATTGCTTTGCCGGCGGGCGCGGCGTTGACAATGTCTCTGGAATCGAAATAAGTGATACCCAGCCCGATCCCGGCTTTGCTGGGGACTGCGACGATGGTCGGGATGTTGGCCGGAGGGCGCCGCAGCGCGAACATGCCTTTCAGGACGGCTGCGTAGGGGATCGATTGGATCAGCTCGCGCTGCCGGTCGGGTAGGCTTGGATAGATTTTCGCTACGTCGGGTCCGTTGACCGCAATCACACAACCTCGGCTAGCGATTGTGTGTTCCCCGTCGGCGTCCTGCCACGATGTCTGCACACCCGTATCGGTGCGCGTGATGTGCTGTACATGGGCCCCTGTGCGTACGTCAAGCAGCGAGGCGAGGCGCTTAGCTAGGAAGTCAATGCTATTGGAGTACTTCATGGGCGGCCCCTCGACGAACTTGCCAATGGTGATGAAAAGGTCCACCACGGACATGTTGGAAGGCTCGTCGAGGTAAATCCCGCGCAGCAGCGGGTCGATAACGTAGTCGTAAATTTCTTGATTGAGCCGTCGATCGGCATAGGACGATACCGATTCGGTGTCCAGCTGTCCTGCCGCCTGGTAATTGTCGTGGCCCAATCGGTAATTCCATCGAATCGCGTCGGCGACGAGGCGGCCCAGCAATAGCTTGCTGCGCCACGAGAGCAGTGGGGTTCGAAGCCCAGCGATCGCTGCGGCGAATCCTTTGCCGCCGATCCCCAGTACGCGGCCGTTTCGCGGGATACCGAAGCTCAATGGGACGGGCTTGAACGGGGTCCCCAGCCCGGCGTCGGCGCATAGGCGGGTGATCACCGTATAGCCCTGCGGAATCATCGTGGCACCGCGGTTAAGCAAAAATCCATCTCGTTGCATGCTGGCCATCTTGCCGCCGACCACATTCCCTGCTTCTAGAACAGTGACCGTCCAGCCTTGCTGTTGGAGCCGGAAGGCTGCGGCGAGGCCTGCGATGCCTGCGCCGACAACCACCACATCCGGCGAATTATGGTTGGAGTGAGTCGATTTAGAGGCGGGCGCTGTTGTTCTCTGTCGCCGCCGAGCTGCTTCAGCCACCTCACGCCTCCCGCGTTATCGGATTTTCGCCTTCAATTGTGTTGATGTGCCGGCATTTTAGATAATGCACGGTTCTCCTTGCTGCGGATCTGTTGTTAGGTTGGGGTTTTTGTTGTTTGGGCGTGTTTGATGAGTTGTTCGGCTGCGATGTATCCGAAGGTGGAGGATTGTCCTAGTGAGATGCCGCCGCCGGGGTATTTGTCTCCCATGCAGCTGGCGGCGGCGGTGCCGCATGCGTAGAGGCCGGGGATGGGGGTGTTGTCGTGGGTGAGGACGCGGGCGTGTTGGTCGGTGAGCAGACCGCCGGCCATGCCGACGTCGGTGGGATACATTTTGGCGGCGTAGAACGGTGCCTTGGTGATGGGGCCTAGGCAGGGGTTGGGCTTGTTTGTGGGGTCGCCGTAGGCGCGGTCATAGGCGTTGTCTCCGCGCCCGAAGTCTTCGTCGATGCCGGTGATCGCCATTTTGTTGAAGCGTTCCACGGTGTGTACGAGACCATCGGGGTCGATACCGCACTTGGCGGCGAGCTCACGCAGCGAGCCCGCTTTGACCAGGTGCCCGCTTTTGAGCCACGCCCGGGGCGGCACCGCCGGGGGAACTTGCCCCAGGGTCCATTTCCTGCGGTGGATGGCATCAATGATCAAGTAGGCCGGGATCGCCGGCACGCTCTGTTGGCGTGCGTATTGCTCGTTGCCCAGCGACATGTAGGACTGCGCCTCGTTGGCGAAACGCGAACCACTGTGATCGACCAGGATCGAGCGCGGTACCACCCGCTCGGAGATAAAGACCTGGCATACGCCGTTCTTGTCCATCAGACCGGGCAGATAAAACGCCTTGTCCAGGTTGCTGGTCGCAGCACCGATGGCAGTCGCGGCCAGCAACGGGTCACCGGTATCACCCTCGTTGACCGCGGTCCACTCGACACTGGCCGGATGCGGCCCGAACTTCTCGCGTAGCTGCAGGTTGCGCGCAAAGCCACCGCCGGCCAGCACCACCCCGTGGCGCGCGCGGATCGCGACGCGACCGGCCGGCTGATCGACGATCACACCGCTCACGTGGCCGTCTTCATAGATCAACTCGCGCATCGGGCTGTTTCGTGCGATGCGCAACCCGCGGCGTCGCGCCGCGGCGAGCAAATGACCGATATAGGACTGTCCCATGATCAGGGGTTTGACACCGGTGACCCTCCACTTGAGAGTCCGGGCGATGATCTTGGCGGTATCGAGCCTGGCCCGATTACTCACGCCCGCGTTCAGTACGGCGCGAAACTCCGGAATCGAGGCCAATACCATCCCCGCGGTGATGTCGGGCCGCGGCCGCGGCAGATCCTGCCAGGGACCCAGCGTGCGGGCATCAAGCCAGGGCGTGCTCAATTGCCGGTGAGTATGCGACCCGGGCGCTTCGGGGTGATAGTCCGGGTAGTCAGGAACGATACTGAGCGGGATCCCCTCGGCAAGCAGGAACTCGATCATCCGCCGGCCCCCGCGGATATAGGCCTCCTGGCGCGCCGCACTGGTTGCCGGGCCCTGATCCCCCACCACAGCCTGCAGATACCTCAGACCGTCTTCCACGCTGTCTTTGAACCCGGCCTTGCCCATCACCGGGTTGTCCGGGATCCAGATTGCGCCATGGGAATACGCGGTCGTGCCACCGAGCAGATCACTTTTCTCCAGCACAATCGGCTTCAACCCGGCGGCCTGCGCGGCCAGGCCCGCGATAAGCCCCCCACAACCCGACCCGACCACGATCACGTCGGCCTCATTGACCCCATCAGCATTGACCGCATCCACTACGCCATTGCCCGTCATCGATCGATCCTCGCAGTCACGTGACCCATTTCCCAGAAATTCGCGGTTTTACGTCGCTGTCAAAAATTACACCATTACGTCAGCGCCCATGTCAACCCACCCCCACACCCCACCTGATACCGCAATCACCAACAAACCAGCACCCACATCCGCCACACGATCAACAACACTGCAGAACTGCCCACCACAACACCCCCACGCCACCCCGCCCACCCCAAACCCAGCCCCCGCAGCGGCGGTCAGCCGAGCGAAAACAGCTGAGCGCAGGCAATCGGGTAGCTTGCTGACGTGAAGATCGCGGGCAGGTCGCCAGCGAGGCCGTCTCCGCTCCTCCGAGTTCGGTACGTCGGCTGAAAGCCGTCTGGGCGTTCGGATGTCGCTTAATCGGCTCAGCAACGCCGTGAGGCCCAACCACATCCCCGTACCAAGCTGTGTGCGCAGCGAGAAAAGTACGGAACCCAAACCGAACGTGAGGTGCGGATGAGGTTTCCGGTCCAGAGGAAAGCGCTTGGCTCCGAGGACACGTCCGAAACCCAATTCGCCGCCGCCCCATCCCTTGCCTGAAAATGAGCAGCCACGCGGGTCACTACGATCATGCAAATTTCATCCAGTGCGTCAGCGCCCAATGGTCAACCTGCCGCCAGTCCCGACGGAAGTGGACACGCTGATCCACTCGATGTGGCACAGGGTCTTCAATCTGGGCCTCGAGCTCGAAGTATCGGCTCGCGAGTCGAGAACCTGGTATCAGTATCCTCAGTCGACTTTCCGCAACATCCACGTTGACAAATTAAGCCAGGAAATGTCCGCCCTGCCGTGACGTACGGTCGACGGCGAGTTCAACCAAGAACTGGTGAAATTTTGCCCTGCTGCGGCGCCGTTCTTGGGATCATCGAGCGGACGAAAGCAGCTCGCTTGCGCGCAGTCGTGACTCGTCATGGAAATCGAAACCGATAACGCGGCACACCGCCAAGGCAGGAATCTGCTCACAGAAGTCGCGCACAAGTCACTCGCGCCGTCCTCGGCAAACCTCGCAGCCAATTGTTCAGTGTCGACCGCTCCACCCCGCATTCCCACGACTGACCGGACACCGACTGCGAGCTGCCTCAGGATCCGTTGTGCTTCTTTGGGTACGACCTCCGGCGTAGGGCGGCGATAGTACGTAGGGATCCTGCAGGTGTCACCGAAATTCCCGATCTGCGCCGGTCAGTTTCTGGTCATCCACGGGGAAGTCAATTAGTTAGCCATTTTTTTGTCGTTCTCATCAGCTTAGGCCAGGAAGAGGCTGGACAACCGCACCCCTGAGTGCTTACAGTCATGTCGACTATTCGTCGTATTAGTCCGCTAGCTGGTCGAGACCGGCATCGGCGACCACGTAACCCAAGTGAAATTACCTGCAACTACGTAGGAGAACGAATTGACGACAGCGCGAACGACGAGACTAGCGGTTGGGGCGCACATGGTGGGGGGCGTCCAAGCCGACAACGCCGAGCAAGCGATGCGCGCCGTCGCCGGGACGCTCGGCAGGCACGTATACGCGATGACCGACGGCGAGACCGGACCACGTAAGCAATGGATATTCTCGCAACTCCAGCCACTGCTGGCCGTCGACGGAATCCAACCAGCGGGCACCAAGAACGTCTACAAGGGCACCGTAAAGGAGGGTAAAGACGTAACCAAGCTTGAAGTTGATAAATCACTCACCAAGCTGCCCCGCCGCGTGTTGGGCTATGCCGATGCCGCCGAAGCGTCTTACCAGATCTTTGCTCGACTTCGCGGGGAAAGTGTCATTCCCGAAGGCGTCAAGTTCCAAGTCTCCCTGCCGACCCCGCTCGCACCCGTCGCCGCGTTCGTGGCCGAGGACGACCAAGAACGGTTTTACGGGATATACGCCAAGGCAATGGAGAACGAGATCGAAGACATCGTCAACTCCATCCCCGCTGAAGACCTCATGCTTCAGTTGGACATCGCGCTCGAACTGGCCGTACTCACCGGTGCGCAGTCGGCCGCTCCGGGCAGGCTTAGCGACAAGAAGTTCATGATCGACGAGATTCGTCGACTCCTAGCGCTCGTACCAACCGAGATCGAACACGGAATCCATCTTTGCTACGGCGACTTCGGGCACGCCCATTTCGCTGCACCACAAGACCTTTCGCTATGTGTCGAGCTCGCCAACGCGCTCAGCGGCGCGTTCGACTTCGTCCACATGCCGGTGGATCGGGAGAACGGCCTGAAGGCCGCCTACCACGAGCCTCTGAAGACACTCACTGCCGAAGGTCGACTCGCCCTAGGCATTGTCGACTACCGCGGCGACGAGCAGCGCACCCGCGACCTTTACGCTGCGGCGGCCAGCGCTGGCCGGGAATTCGCGGTCGCGACCGAATGCGGAATGGCCAGGCTGGACGAAGGCGCATTCCCCCAAGTGTCACTTCAGACGTTGCTCGAGCTTCATGCGGCGATTGCCGATCCCATTCGGTAGCCAGGATCACCATGACTGACAACGTCATGCGCTGCGTGGCTTTCTTAACGGTGACGGTGCGCCGCCACGCACCGAAAGCGTCACGAAAGTGGATGATTCTGGTATCGAGCTACGGCATTGCGGCGCGCCATGAGGGCGTGGATTACTCGCTGTACTGCCAGGGCTAGCCACCTGCAGGCTCGGATCGGCGAGGCGACGATAATCATCGTTGTCGCGATCGGGGATCGAATGTTATGTCGACGCTGACAAGCACCGACGAGATCGGCAGGGAAAACGCCGAATTGCGTCGTCTCGTAGCGGCGCTGCAGCACCTGTCAAGCCTCGCAGTGGAGAATGCCGCGCTGGATTCGGTCGTAGACTTCGTCGCCGAACGTGTTGATACTGCCGTCGCAGTGGTGGACGAACAGTTAAAGCTGTTGGCCGTATCTGCCGGCTCGGTATCCGATGCCGCGCAGATCTTTACTGACCAGCTATGCCATCCGCAGTTGGCTCAGGTTCTCGGGGTTGTCGGCCCTACGCGGCGGGCGTTACGCATTCCTGGCCTCGCCGGCGTGGCTCCGATGATCGTCGCACCGGTCCCCGTCGGTGGTGCGGTGCCGGCGTATCTCCTGACCCTGGACGACGGCATACGAGATGCCGGCGCGGATGTGCGGCTCCTGCTTACCGAACACGCGGCGACGATCTGCGGGGTGATCCTGGGGCGGGACCGGATAGTGGCCGCGGCAGCGACACAGGCGCGCAACGACCTCGTCGAGGGTCTGTTATCCGGAAACGGCAGAGATCCAGACGAGGTGCGGCGGTGGGCAACGCACCTAGGCTACGACGAGCAACACCCACACCGCGTGATCTCGTTCCTCCTACATGAGGGTTGCACGGATGAACGCTCGGCTTCGACGTCCGCAATGGTTCAGCGATTTTTCACCGCGCAGGCTCCGGAGGCTGTCACGGCGTTACGGGACCGCGAAGTGGTGATCTTACTACCGGAGCAGGATTCAGCGACACCGCGCGCCTTGGAGCTGTCAAAACTCTGCATCCGCCGCCTCACCGAAGCATCGCGCGATACGGCGGTGAATGCGGGAATAAGTGGGTTATGTGACGCAGCAACGCAAATCGCGCCTTCCTACGCTGATGCTCGTCGCACGGTTGAGAGCCTCGCCCGTATGGGACGGACCGGAACAGCGATTGCCGTGGAGGAGTTGGGAATTCGCCGACTCCTGTTACAGGTGCCCGACATCGGCCAGTTGCGCGACTTCGCCCATGACGTGTTTGGCGCTCTGTTGGTCCAGCCTGAGGACACCGCGATGGGGTATCTAGCCACATTGGCGTGCTACTTCCGCGTCAACAACAGTCTGCAGCGTGCCGCGCAGGAGCTTCAACTGCACCGCAATACTGTGACGTACCGGGTTCGGCGCATCGAAGAACTAACCGACCTGGACTTCCGCAGTCACCGCGACCGGCTGATGGCCCAAGTTGCACTCGAGATCATTGACATGGTGGATGTGATTGGCGGAAAGCAATGACGACCTTCACTGAAGCACTGGCCGAGCGAGTCCTAGTGTGCGACGGAGCAATGGGTACCATGCTGCACGCGGCGGGTAATTCGCTCGACCGAGCGTTACCAGAGCTTAACGTGTCGAACCCGGAGTTCGTCAGCACCGTTCACGACAGCTACGTGGAAGCTGGCGTAGACCTAGTTCTCACCAACACGTTCGGCGCAAGTCAACTTCGGCTGGCTGAGCACAACTGCGGCAGCGATATCCTCGAGATCAATCGTGCCGGCGTGCATCTCGCCCGCGCCGCCGCAACAGCTTCTCGGCGCGATGTGTTTGTCGGTGGGTCGATCTCACCTGCGGTGAGCGCTTCTCAGCGAAGCCGAATACCTGCCGCCCATCGGGTCGACGCCATTCGGGAACAGATCGCCATCCTTGCTGATGCTGGAGTGGACGTGCTCGTTCTCGAGACATTCGGCTACTTGGATGAGCTTGTGGAGGCGGTGCGGGCGGCTGCGGACGTCACGGACCTGCCGATTCTCGCGCAGGCAACCTTCACTACCGACGGCTGTACTCCGGGCGGGGAGACGCCGCGAGAAGTGGCCGCCGCGTTATCACGGTTACCGATCACCGCAATGGGCGCTAACTGCACGGTGGGACCCCAACTCATGCTTCGCATAGTCGAAGAATTGCGCCGTGCCTCCACGCTCCCCATCAGCGCCCAGCCCAACGCCGGGCTGCCCCGACGAACACATGGCCGACATTTCGAATACAACCTCGACCACGACTATTTCGCGCGTTACGCGCGGCGGTACGTTGGCGCCGGCGCGGCCATCGCGGGCGGTTGCTGCGGCACCACACCCGCACACATCCGCGCGCTTGGCGCCGCACTGGACCAGCGTCGCACGCCCGTGGCGGCAGCACCCATCCGCCAACCCACACCGAACGCATTCACGCGTCGCCTCGCAGAAGGTAAGTTCGTGGTCGCCGCGGAAATCGCTCCTCCTATTGGCGGGTCGACCGATGACGCCGCCGAAAGCGCAGCCAAGCTGCATGAGCGAGGTACCGAGCTGGTGGTTGTATCCGCTGCGCGGAGAACGCGTGCACAACTGTCCTCGATGAGCCTGGCATTGCAGCTACAGCAACACGTTGGAATGCAGAGCATTGCGACGATCACAACGTGGGACAAGACCATTATGTCGCTACAAGCGGATCTACTCGGTGCCCACGCGTTCGGGATGCGCGCAGTGCTCTGCGAGACTGGAAGTCCGCCGTTGCAAGGGGATTACCCGAATGCCGACGGCATCTGGGAGGTCGATTCGCTCGGCCTAATCGAGCTGCTGGCCCGGCTCAACGCCGGCCGGGACTGCAACGGCCTGGCGCTTGCCACCAAAACGTCCTTCCACATCGGAGCGCGCTGCAGCCCCGGTGCTGAAGATCTCGACAGCGAGATCAGCCGGACGCTAGCGAAGATCGCGGCCGGAGCGCAGTTCCTAATCACTCGTCCCCTTTACGAACTCGACCGCCTAACGCAGTTGCTCGCGGCCCTAGGGGCGGAGCGCGTCCCTGTGCTCGCTACGGTTTCGGCGCTGAGCGGGTTCGCCGAGGCCGAGTATCTGGCGTATGAGGTTCCTGACGTCACAATCCCGTCCGAAATCCTCGCCGAACTATCGACAGCCGCCACGGCGGAGCATCAAATCGGCGAGAAACTCGCAGCCGACCTCATTTGCCGTGTCCGCTCGTGTGCTGACGGCATCGTGGTGGTATGTGACGATAACCAAACCGGGCAGGCACTACTCGCGGCGTCGGACCTGTAGCACAACTCGAACCGTTGACGTTAGCTTTACTGCCCGCGATGTTGTGCTGGCGCACAAGGGCGCACCTTCAGATTTGGTGCGATGGCCGCCCCTGGCCTCAGCCGTCACAAGTAAGCAGCCGATTTTCCTATTGTGCAACCCGAAGACGGTCCAACAATGTGGATCTAAAGTGATCCGCGAAACACTGTTCCTGCCACCGAATTTCGGGAGTGTGGATGATCGAGCACAGCGACAGGGCGTATTCGTGGCCGAAGCCATTTCGGCCGCGGGTGCCAGCTCGGCAGGCCTACCGGTTACATGCTGTACTCGCGGAGAACCGCGTCTACCGCTACATTGCATCGTTTTTGGAACGACACCCGCGGATGTATCGGGCTTTCACTTCTATCGAGAAATCCTCCAAGGAGCTGCTATTCGGTTGCCGGATGTGCGGCCAGTGCGAGCTGCCCACGACGGGTTATGCATGTCCGATGACCTGCCCAAAGCAGCTGCGTAACGGGCCATGCGGAGGCGTCTCCCCGGAGGGGCGATGCGAAGTACATCCAGATGTGCGTTGTGTGTGGGTTCTTGCCTATGAACGTTCGGCAGCCCAAGGGCGCAAATCAGATCTCGCCCTCCTCCAGCGGCCCGTCGACCACCGTGAATGGGGCCGCAGCTCGTGGATCAACTACTGGCAGGGCCGCGACAACGAGATGTCCGTCTCAGCAAGCGGTTCGCAGCCGTCAATAGCCAGGAGTCCTGAGGTTCCAGTGCGATGAGTGCCGCCGTGCCGTCTGACCGCGGATTGAAAGACGCGTTGGCCGACGGCCGTTTCGCGATCACGGCGGAGCTGGGTCCACCGCGTGGTGCTGATCCGGATACGTTGGTGGCAAAGGCATCTCACTTGCTGGGCTGGGTTGATGCTGTCAACATCACGGACAACCAGGGCGCACGAGTGCGGATGTCAAGCTTGGGTAGTGCTGCGCTAGTGCAACGGGAGGGCCTCTCCCCCGTGATGCAGTTGACATGCCGCGACCGAAATCGTATTGCGTTGCAGGCGGATCTGCTGGCAGCAGGCGCTCTAGGTATCCCACATGTACTACTACTCACCGGTGATCATCCTCGTCTCGGTGATCACCCTGAGGCTAAGCCGGTGTTCGACCTCGATGGTGTGCAGCTGACGTGGCTGGCTCGCACCCTGCGCGACGATGGCGTGTTGTTATCCGGCGACGAGCTCACGGTGCGTCCGCAATGGATGATCGGAACGGTAGAAAACCCGTTCGCCCCGCCGCTGGCGCTGCGCGCCGAACGCCTTGCGAAGAAGGTTGCCGCAGGGGCGGAGTTTGTGCAGACCCAGTACGTCTTTGACCTTAGTGTGTTCACACAGTGGATGACCTGCCTGCTAGACATGGGCGTCACCGAACGCTGCGCGGTCCTAGCTGGCATCGGTCCGATCCGGTCGTTGCGGATGCTGGAGTTCCTACGTGCGTCAGTGCCCGGGGTCAACATCCCCAGTGAGGTCGAATTTCGCTTACGCGGCGTGCCCAGCGATCGGGTCGCTGAGGAAGGAATGAGATTGTGCGCGGAGACAATTCAACAATTCACTGAGATTCCCGGTGTCGCTGGGGTGCATGTCATGGCATTCGGATTCGAACACGGTGTCCCGGAAATTCTCGAGCGAGCGGGCTTGATACGCCGCAAAAGCGACAACCTTGGTGAGCGCCGCAGAGGGCGGTACAGGTGCTGATTGATTTTCGACCGCACGCACGATTGCGTGCCGAACGCCCTGTGAACCTCAGCGCGTCGGTTCTGCCTGTTGTGACAGCACTCAGTCAGACCGAAGCCGATTTATCCAAAGTTCGCGTGGTGTGCGACTGGGTGCAGTACCGCAACAACTTCCGAGACGTGGTGGATATCCGACCGATCCTGAACAACACCGGCCCGCATGCCTTGACGCCCAACGGTGCCCACGGTGGCGATATAGAAGTAGCGGTTGATGTCCGGCGTGTCTCCGACGCGCCGGTCAGCGAAGTAGCCTCAGCGCTGCTGCACCGCGAAACCGAGCGCCTCTTCCTAGAAGACTGGACGGCAGGCAGCCGTAGTTGTATTTGGCGATTCAACTCTTTGTACTGGTCGGCGCTGGACCTGTGGGAGAAGGCAACCGGCCGCGGTTATGAGCAAGCGCTGCCCGGAGGTGAGAGCGACGCACGCAACCGCACGACAGCAAGTGACCTCATCGTCGAACTCATGGCCGTCTGGGACCGGCTGGGTGCCGTCAACGCTCTACCGGACGAGTTATATGTAGTCGAGCTCGGTGTCGGGAACGGCAATCAGGCGAGGGTGTTCCTCGACGAGTTCCGTGGTATTGACCGACGACACGGCAAAGGGTACTACGAACGCCTGCACTATCTGATGTGTGATTATTCAGCGCACGTATTGGATTTGGCGCGCGAAACAGTTGCCGACCACACCGAGCGCGTGAGCTGTCTTGCCGTGGATGCCACTAGGCCGCGTACAGCGCTGAGCTTCTTGGGAGATAAGGTCTTTTTGGTCTACGTCTCCAATGTGTACGACAACCTGCCCACCGACGAGGTCGCGCAATTAGGCGGGCGCACCTATCAGGTACAGACCCGTGCATACCTGCCGGCTAAACAGGCCGCCGAACTGGCTAAGTCTGTATCGGCAAGCGCCACACAATTACTTGGCCTGGTCGACAAGTTATTGCGGCTGACACCTGGCCTGCTCGTCGATGCCTATCCGACACACTTCCCGGATGTGCAAACCGCGGTGGGATTCTGGCAAAGTACATGGTCGGCTTTGCGCCTTGAAGAACGCTATGTGCCACTGGATGGCCTGGACAATTACCGCATTACCAATACGCTGACCGGCGAGGTGTTACGCCCGCTGCTGGAGTTGGGCGCTGACGTGCGTATGCATGTCAACAACGGGGCCCTCGCGAGTTTCGACGACACACTCGCGTTACTTCATCCGTACGGAAAGCTGGTGTGCCACGACCTGTTTGTCACTGACATCGAGGGTTACCGCACGACCTTTCGCGGTCCGGGCAAATACGACGGGTCGGTGGTCAACTGGGTTAACTGGCCGCTAATGGCGCACGTGGGACGGCGCCGCGGCTTCGACATCCACCATGAACCCTTTCGACACCGCAACGGCGGGAACATCGTTACGATGACGGCCCAGGCGAGGGATTGATATGCACCAACGTCTTCCGATTCTCCCCACAACGGTCGTCGGCTCATACCCAGTTCCTGAGTGGATGGAACGGCTGAAAACTGATTATCTACGCGGCCGGATAAGCCAAGCACAGCTCGTTGACATACACGAAATGGCGATCAAAGCCGCGCTCCGTGATCAGGAACTGGCCGGCATCGACATCGTGTCCGACGGAGAACTCCGACGCGACAACGACATCGACTACTTCCTTGCCAGGCTGCCCGGTGTGCATATCGACCAGCGCGCCAAAGACTTCTACTTCGACTACTACGACGTAGCCCTGAACGACCCGCTGCCCCCTGCATTAGGATCCGACTTCCTTTGGCTCGCAGATGATTTCATGTTCACCGCTTCGCAGAGCCACAAGCCTATCAAATTCTCGTTCACCGGACCATTCTCCCTGGCCAGCCGTATCCGCAACCAGGCCGGCGTTGATCAGCATGAGCTCGTGATGGCGATGGCCCACCGCCTCAACGATGCTGCCCATGCATTGGCCGAAATCGGGGCAGAGCTTCTGCAAATCGATGAGCCGTTCCTTGCTGGCTATCCCGACGAAGTCGAAAGCACAATTGCGGCAATCAATGTCGTCACAGCGGGTGTGAACGTGGATTGGGCATTGCATGTGTGCTATGGCAACCGGTACGCGCGCCCGCTGTGGGAGGGGCACTACGATTTTCTGTTCCCGGCGGTGCTGGATGCCAATGTGGACCAGTTGGTACTTGAATTCGCACGCAAGGGATATGCGGACTTGCCCGTAATCGAGAAGTTTGGGTGGGATCGCAAGATTGGGCTCGGCGTCATCGACGTGAAAACCCATCAGGTCGAGACTCCCCGAATGGTAGCCACCCGCATCCGCGCTGCGCTGGATCTCGTGTCCGCCGAACAACTTGTGATCAACCCTGACTGCGGCCTGCGCAATCTATCTACCAGGGTCGCGCGTGCAAAGCTGGCGGCCATGGTCGAAGGCACATCGCTGGTCCGCAGCTGCCTGTCCCCAGTAACGGTCGCAGAACCATCAGAGACCCCCGATCCCGTCGCACAAGGAGCATGAAGTGACCCAATCAGAACCGCACGACTTCCTTTTCACCTCAGAATCAGTCACCGAAGGACATCCCGACAAGATCGCCGACGCGATCTCGGACGCGGTGCTCGATGCTGCATTGATCAACGACCCGTACTCACGCGTGGCGTGCGAAACGCTCATAACGACCGGGATGGTGGTGCTGGCGGGTGAAATTACGACCCCTGAGACACTCGACTACACCCAGATTGTGCGAGACACCGTCAATCGGATCGGCTACAACAGTGGCGACTACGGTTTCGATGGTCACAACTGCGCAGTACTCGTTGCGCTCGACAAGCAGTCCCCCGACATCGCACAAGGCGTCGACCAAGCGCACGAAAATCGCAGCGGCGCATCCGGTGACGAGTTCGACCTTGCTGGCGCCGGTGACCAGGGCATGATGTTCGGCTATGCAACCGACGAAACACCAGAGTATATGCCAATGCCAATAGCTTTGGCGCACCGTCTATCTCGTCGACTTGCAACTGTCCGCAAAGACCTGACGCTTCCGTACCTTCGGCCAGACGGTAAGACGCAGGTGTCGGTCCGCTACGTCGATGGGGTTCCGTTTGCGGTTGAGCGCGTGCTGATTTCCACACAGCACGCAGAGGACGTCACCAACGAACGAATTCGCGAGGATCTGTGGGAACACGTGATCTCCACCGAGCTTCCCGCCGGGTTCTACGACCCCAAGCAATTGTATGCCGATCTGTTGATCAACCCAACAGGCCGGTTCGTGATCGGCGGCCCGGTCGGCGACGCCGGCCTGACTGGTAGAAAGATCATCGTTGACACCTATGGCGGCTTCGCCCGTCACGGTGGCGGTGCCTTCTCCGGAAAAGATCCCTCCAAAGTGGACCGGTCAGCCGCGTATGCCGCTCGCTATGTCGCGAAAAACGTTGTCGCAGCCGGGCTTGCGCAGCGCGCCGAGGTACAGGTCGCTTACGCGATTGGGGTGGCTAGGCCAGTGTCACTGTTCATCGACACGTTCGGAACAGAGCATGTGGACCGCCATCTCATCGAGAAGCTGGTCGGCGAGCACTTCGATTTGCGCCCGGCCGCGCTCCGGTCCTACCTGAATCTTCACCAGCCCATCTACGAACCCACTGCCGCGTATGGCCACTTCGGACGGACCGACGTGGACCTGCCCTGGGAACACACTGATCGTGCTGCCGCGCTGCGCGCAGCCGCCGGCCTGGCCGACACCACTGTGGGGCCTGAAGGAGATCACGCATGACAACCATTGAGCAGAAACTCACCCCCGACGTTCGAAATGGCATCGAATTCAAGGTCGCCGATCTGTCGTTGGCGGACTACGGTCGCCGGGACATCGAGCTCTCCGAGCAGGAGATGCCGGGCCTGATGTCGCTGCGTCGTGAGTACCACGACGTCGCGCCGCTCAAGGGTGCGCGCGTCTCGGGTTCGCTGCACATGACGGTGCAGACCGCGGTGTTGATCGAGACCCTCGTCGCGCTGGGCGCCGAGGTGCGCTGGGCGTCGTGCAATATCTTCTCCACCCAGGACCACGCCGCGGCTGCGGTGGTCGTCGGTCCGCACGGCACCCCGGAGGAGCCCAAGGGCGTGCCGGTGTTCGCGTGGAAGGGCGAGACGCTCGAGGAGTACTGGTGGGCCGCCGAGCAGACCCTGACCTGGCCGGGCGAGCCTGCGAACATGATCCTCGACGACGGCGGCGATGCCACCATGCTGGTGTTGCGCGGTGCGCAGTATGAGAAGGCCGGCGTGGTGCCGCCCGACGAGGAAGACGACTCGGCCGAGCACCGGGTGTTTTTGAACCTGCTGCGCGAGCGCTTCGAGACCGATAAGAACAAGTGGACCAAGATCTCCGAGTCCATCAAGGGCGTCAGCGAGGAGACCACCACCGGCGTGCTGCGCCTGTACCAGTTCGCCGCCGCGGGCGACCTCGCGTTCCCGGCGATCAATGTCAACGACTCGGTCACCAAGTCCAAGTTCGACAACAAGTACGGCTGCCGGCACTCGCTGATCGACGGCATCAACCGCGGCACCGATGTGCTCATCGGCGGCAAGAAGGTGTTGGTCTGCGGCTACGGCGACGTCGGTAAGGGTTCCGCCGAATCGGTGGCCGGCCAGGGCGCGCGGGTGACGGTCACCGAGATCGACCCGATCAACGCCCTGCAGGCGCTGATGGAGGGCTTCGACGTCAAGCGGGTGGAGGACGTGATCGGCGAGGCCGACATCATCATCACGACCACCGGCAACAAGGACATCATCACCCTCGAGCACATGAAGGCCATGAAGGACAAGGCCATCCTGGGCAACATCGGTCACTTCGACAACGAGATCCAGGTCGCCCGGCTCGAGAAGTCCGGCGCCACCAAGGTCAACATCCGCCCGCAGGTCGACCTGTGGACGTTCGGCGACACCGGCAAGTCCATCATCGTGCTCTCCGAGGGCCGGTTGCTGAACCTGGGAAACGCCACC
The DNA here is from genome assembly GCF_976985695.1 of Mycobacterium sp. NTMscope_MAC_269. Classification (NCBI taxonomy): domain Bacteria; kingdom Bacillati; phylum Actinomycetota; class Actinomycetes; order Mycobacteriales; family Mycobacteriaceae; genus Mycobacterium; species Mycobacterium sp. NTMscope_MAC_269. The sequence continues at coordinate 421,996 of NZ_OZ335668.1, read as the reverse complement.
GGACACCCCTCGTTCGTGATGAGCAACAGCTTCTCCAACCAGGTCATCGCCCAGATCGAGCTGTGGACCAAGAACGACGAGTACGACAACGAGGTCTACCGGCTGCCCAAGCATCTCGATGAGAAGGTGGCCCGCATCCACGTGGAGGCCCTCGGCGGCGAGCTGACCAAGCTCACCAAGGAGCAGGCCGAATACATCGGCGTCGACGTCGACGGCCCCTACAAGGCCGACCACTACCGCTACTGAGGGCCAGCCCATGTCGATCACCACCGAGGTGCCCCACGCCGAGAGCATGGGGCACCAGGAATACCACCGCGACATCGGCCGACTAGTCGTGTCCTGTCCGGACGGCCCCGGGATCGTGGCCAAGGTCAGCACATTCCTTCATCGCCACGGCGCCAACATCATTCAATCTGACCAATACTCCACCGGACCAGTCGGGGGCAGCTTTTTCCTGCGGGTGGAATTCCACCTACCGGGTCTGACCGACAAGTTGACCGCTTTGCAGCGCGATTTCGGAACCGATATCGCCACCTCGCTCGGTGGGACATTTCGACTGCGAGACGCTGCGGCCGCTACCCGTGTAGCTGTGTTCGTATCGCGCTACGACCACTGCCTGCTCGACCTACTATGGCGGACCCGCCGTAGTGAGCTGCCAATGGAGGTCGTGCAGGTGGTGTCGAACCATTCCGACCTTGCCTCCGACGTGACCGGATTCGGGGTGGCTTTCGAGCACATCCCGGTAACGCGTGAAACCAAACGTGCTGCCGAGCTGCAGCAGTTGGAGTTGTTACGCGGCCGAGTGGATTTGGTCGTCCTAGCCCGGTACATGCAGATCCTGTCGGCCGACTTCCTGGATCTCATCGGCGTTCCGGTGATCAACATCCACCATTCGTTCCTGCCCGCGTTCGCCGGCGCAGGACCCTACGAGCGCGCAAAGGAGCGCGGTGTGAAGCTAATCGGCGCCACTGCCCACTACGCCACCGAGGACCTCGATGAAGGACCCATCATCGAGCAAGACGTTGTCCGCGTGTCGCACCGGGCCACCGCTGCCGAACTCACCCGGCGCGGCGCCGACATAGAGCGCACCGTTTTGGCGCGCGCCGTTCGCTGGCACTGCGAGGACCGCATCCTCATCGACGGCCGCACCACCATCGTTTTCTAGAAAGGGCCTAACTCATGTCCGACAGATCCATCGTTGTCACCGGATCGATAGCAACCGACCACCTTATGCGGTTTCCCGGAAGGTTCGCCGAGCACTTCATCGACACGCACCTCGACCGGTTGTCGCTGAGCTTCCTCGTCAAAGATCTCGTGGTCCGACGGGGAGGAGTGGCGGCCAACGTCGCCCTCGCCTTGGGCGTCCTGGGCCAACGACCGATCCTTGTCGGCGCCGTCGGTCCCGACTTCGACGACTATCGGGCCTGGTTGGAAGGCCGCGGGGTCGACTGTTCTCACCTGCTTGTCTCCGACACCGAATGCACCGCGCGGTTTACCTGCACCACCGACGACGACCAGTGCCAGCTGGCATCCTTCTATCCCGGGGCGATGAGCGAAGCGTCCCGCATCTCACTCGAATCGTTGGCCAGGACCCGCAAACTTGATCTAGTGATCGTGGGCGCAAATGACCCTGACGCCATGTGCATCCACACCGAGGAGGCTCGTCGCCTGCACATTCCGTTCGCTGCCGACCCATCGCAACAATTGCCGATGCTGGACCGAGACCGCGCCCGGATGCTTGTGGGCGGGGCCAAGTACTTGTTCACAAACGAATACGAATGGGAACTACTCACCCGCATCACCGAATGGACTGAGAACGACATCGCCGTCCGTGTTGGTCTTCGTATCACGACTCTGTCGGGCAACGGTTGTCTGGTCGTCGACTCGAGCGGCGACCAGACCCGCGTGCCAGCGGTGCCCGCGCGCGAGATCGTCGATCCCACGGGAGTCGGAGACGCATTCCGCGGTGGTTTTCTTGCTGGGATGGCGGGTGGTCTGAAATACGAAAACGCCGCACAACTCGGCTCGTTGATCGCAACTCTCGTGCTCGAGACCTCAGGCACACAGGAATGGCAACTCGATGTCGATGACGCCGTCGTCCGGCTCGCCGAGACATACGGTGCAGCAGCAGCGGGCAGCATCCTGCCGGTACTGCGCGCATCGCGGACGGCGCACGCTGTATGAGAGTTAAGTTCATCGATGGCGAGGTTGTGGCTCGACCGGCAAATGCCGCACGCGATGACGCCAACCACGACCTCCCCGGGACTGGGCGGGGGGATGACCATATCCGTCACTTCCACCGGCTCGCCCTTTTCCGTGAGATCACACCCCGCACCGTCTGGGTCATGGATTACCAACCTGTAATCTCGTCGTGGCATTTTCAGATGGCCACGGAATCGTCGCGGCGGTCAACACATCCCTGCACTGCCACAACAACATCCGCTACCGGACCAATTTCTGTTGCCACTCCCGTCAAAGACAGGCTCTCCTGCGACGGGACAGTTCTAGCTCGACTTATCTAGAGCGATACAGGGCCTATGAAGGCTGTTTCGAGGCGGGCCTTTACTGCAGTCAGGTACCGCGCGGCGTCCGCCCCATCGACGATTCGATGGTCGTAACTCAGCGATAGATAGGCCATCGAACGCACACCAAACTGTATGCTGCTCTCCGCGCGTATCGGCACGACCCGTTCGACGACCGACCCAACACCGAGAATGGCCGACTGGGGTTGGTTGATGATCGGTGTATCGAAAAGGGCGCCGCGACTGCCGGTATTGGTGATCGTGAAGGTGCCCCCAGACAGCTCGTCTGCACCAATGAAGCCGTTGCGGACTCGCTCGGCCAGGTCCGCAATGGCACGGGCCAACCCTCCGACGCTGAGATTCTCAGCATGCCGTATCACGGGCACCATCAACCCTTTAGGACTGTCGACCGCCATACCGAGATGGCAGGCGTGATGATAGGTGACCTCTGTGGCGCCGTCATTCAGCGACGCGTTGATAACGCGGTTAAGGGCTAGCGCATCGACCGCGGCCTTGACGAAGAATGGCAGGAAAGACAACTTAATCCCGGCTTCTTGCAGGAATTCGTCCTTGCGCCGGACTCGTTCAGCCGCGATGGCGGAGACGTCAGCTTCTACGACGGTGGTCAGCTGGGCAGAAGTATGAAGGGAATCCATCATGCGGCGCGCGATTGTTTGCCGAATCTTGGGCAGCTTCTCGATCGTGAGGTCCGCGGTGCGGTCGAGCTTGGGTGCGGTTGCCATCACGACGGGTACGTCCGCCGGGGGCGACGATGACGGCTCGGGTGGCACTGGATCGGCCGCCTCTGGCAGCTCCGGCTCGACGACTGCTGGACTGTCCACCTCCGTCGGCTGCGCTTGGTCCGCCTGTTCCCGCCGATCCGATCGATCCTCGACGGGAACAGGCGTCGTCACCGGATCCGCCGCATTGCGTTGTCCGATGACAGCCAAAGGCTCGCCGACGGCGACGACGCCGTCCTCGTCAGCGAGGATGCGCAGCAATGTCCCGGCCGCAGGTGAGACGACTTCGGTGTCCACTTTGTCCGTGGCAACTTCAACGATCGGCTCGTCCACCGCGATTTCGTCACCGGGTTGTTTCAGCCATCGTGTGACAGTCGCTTCGGCAACGCTCTCGCCGAGCTCAGGAAGCGGCACGCTTATCTCGGTCGCGTTAGTTGCTGTCATGAATCATGCTTCCTTGGTTATGGTTTCGCCGGCCGCGCCGATGACATCGAGAGCCGCGGCGACAATACTGTCGGTGTCGAGTCCGTGGTAGCGGTAGACTTCGTCGAGCGAACCAACCTGACCGTAACGACTGACACCCAGCGCAATGTGGTGCACACGATTGACCCCCGCCAGGAACGCCAACGTATGCGGGTGTCCATCCAGCACGGTCACGATCGGCGTGGCACGGTTTGCGGGAAACAGCTGATCAAGGATCCAGCTGTCCGCCGTCCCCCGGCCTTGGCGCGCCTGCATCGCCTCGAAGAGCAATCCCGGACTGGTGATACAGACTACGTCGGACGCGATGCCGGCCGAGCGGAGTCGCTCGGCGGCTGCGAGCGCTTCGGTCATGACTGCGCCCATTGCGACAATGGTGACTACCGCGCCATCACGGCGAACGATCGGATATCCCCCCGCCACAACCTGCTTGCGGCGACGTTCCCGCGCGGCCGGATCAGCAGGGACGTCGGCTAATTGCTGATCAACCGGCCGGGTGGACAACCGCAAGTAAGCGGAAGTGCCATTAGGCCGGCCGAGCCGGGCCATGCTGGCCAGCAGCGTCCATTCCACATCGATGGCAAACGCCGGTTCATACGCGATCAATGACGGGGTCTCGATACCCACGGAGGGTGTCGTAATGGATTGGTGCGCACCACCTTCTGCAGCGAGGGTCACTCCTGACGGCGTCCCGATCAGAATCGACTGTCCGCCCGCGTAAATGCCATATGTCCACGGTTCCAGCGCACGCTCTACGAACGGGTCGTACAGCACGCCGATTGGAAATAGCGGCGCCCCCCATCGACTCCAGGTCGCACCCAACTCGCCAATCAACCCGACGAGATTGGTTTCCGCGATACCGAGTTCGAGGTGCTGACCGGAAGGCCGCTCCCGCCAGTGCATGATGGTTTCGGCGTCATCGGCGAACCAGTCATGCCGTTCTGCCGGCGACCAAACGCCCACCTTGTTGATCCAACCCGCTAGGTTTGTGGTCGAGCTGACGTCGGGGCTTACCGTGACGACTCGCTGTGCCGCCTCCGGAGCCGTACGAGTCAGATCCAGCAACACCCTTCCGAGGGCCGCCTGCGTCGTGGCTGTCCCCTTAGGACTCCGCCCGAAATCCATTGGCACAGCGGGCGGTGATGCCGGAGAGACCGGTTGCCGGCGCAACCTCTCGGCGGTGGCTGAGCAATACCGCCCCGCAGGGGTTCCGATATCGAACCGATCCCACGGCCGTTGGGGATCCATGCCCAGTTGTTGCGCGAGCAACTCGTACTGTTCGACGGTCAGAAGCGACGAATGGTTCTGCGGATGACCTTCGATGGGCAGGCTCCACCCCTTGATCGTGTAGGCGATGATCACGGTGGGCCGGGAGTCATCGATCAGGCCGTAGGCGTCAATGAGGGCCTGCATGTCGTGGCCGCCGAGATTGCGGACGGCGGCCAGTAAGATCGAATCATCCAGATCTGCAATCAGGTCGACGATCTTCGCGCTATCAGGGCCGGATCCAGGCAACCGGTCACGCACCTCGGAGGCGTTGCACCGCAGCAGCCGTTGATATTCCGCGTTCGGCATCTCAAGGATGCGAGTACGCAGCGCGTCACCGCCTGGCCGAGCGAACAACGACTCGAGCAGTTTGCCGAACTTCACAGTGATCACTTGCCAGCCTGCGGCCTCGAACATCGACTCCAGCCGGCCCACGGCGATATTCGGCACCACTCGGTCAAGTGACTGCCTGTTCAAGTCGACGATCCACACGATCTCACCCAGATCGGCGGTGCCTGGGTCGACGATAGCTTCCCACACCGCGCCCTCGTCGAGTTCTGCGTCGCCAACCAACGAATATTGTCTACCACTGCCCGCGTCGGCGCCCAGTGTGGCATTGATGTAACGGCGCGAGATTGCCCCCCACATGGGCGCAGTGGCACCAATACCCACCGACCCGGTGGAGTAGTCGACTGGATCAGGATCCTTGGACCGACTCGGATACGACTGCAAACCACCGAACTGCCGCAATGCGGTCAAGTAGGACTCATCGAGTTCGCCCAATATGTAATTGATCGCATGCAACACCGGTGACGCGTGCGGCTTGACTGACACTCGATCCTCGGACCGCAACGCGGTGAACCACAGCGCGGTCATGATCGACACCATCGACGCGCACGACGCCTGATGGCCGCCGACCTTCAGCCCCGATTCATTCGGCCGGACGCGGTTCGCGTAGTGAATGATCGCGGTGGACAGCCATAACGTGCGCCGCTCGATCTCCGTCAATGCCGCAACATCCGCAGCAGTGGTCGGGCTGCGATCAGACTCCGTGACCGTGGTCATCAACATACTCCTCAGGTGCGCAGATCGCGTGCTAGTTTTCACTCAGTGCTCGGATAAGCGCAACGAGGTCGCCGATATATGGGCAGAATGCCAATCAGCGCCGATTTAGATGGGCCTGCCGGTTGTCGAAACGACAAGCTTGCGGCGGCCTGGCGGGAGATGAAGGGAATGATATGGCACGGAGCTTTCGCGCAGATGGAATCGATGTCAGCATCTTCAGCGCACTCATCTCCGAACCCCGTGGCAGCGCCGTCGCACTGGCGCACCGAACAGGGCTGTCACGCAACACAGTTCAGGCGCGATTGAACCGGTTGGAAGATCACGATGCCCTGGACTCGTTCCAAAGGTGCATTGACCCAGCAACCCTCGGCTTCCCGCTGCGCGCATTTCTGTTCGCGACCGTAACGCAGCGCAAACTCACCTCGATCGCCGCTGATCTGGCCGCGATTCCGGAGATCTTGGAGGTGCAGGGCATCAGCGGCGCAGTCGATCTGCTCATCCAGACTGCCGCTCGAGACGCTGATGATCTCTACCGAATCGCCGGTCAAGTACTGGAGATCGATGGGATCGACCGAACAACCACCGCGTTGGTGATGCGTACGCTCGTCGATTACCGCATCACACCGCTTCTCGGAGTTGAGGGTTAGTGGCACGTTAGGCCCTCAGACTACGGCCAAGCGCGTTCAAGCATTCGCCATCACACTGGCGGATACGCCGGGGTAGCGGAAAAGCGTTGCGACGAACTTGACCCTGACCACCACCTCCGCCTCCGGCCGCGGGTCTCCCTGCAGCGGTGGCTGGGCTGATCTGAAGTGACTCTGCCTTACTTCTACGGTGGTGGGCCAGGACTTAAGTCATACGAGACACCGGGCTGCGGGAGTTAACTCGCTATATGTATCTGGTCCTCCCCCAACGCTCCGCGTGGCGGCGAGGGCAGGGAGTGGTGGAACCCGAGTTCGGCAGTGCCCAAGAACGGGACCAGGCCCAGGGCGCCCGAAGATTGTCGCTGACCCACATAACCATTGGAACCGTCCGTCGCACGGTCTGATCAACGAGCGAAATTGATCTACGGCTGTAGTACTAGGCGCTTCGACCACGCAGAGTTGGTTCCCACCGTCACAGGTAGCCACCCAGCCCCCTGCCGATACCGTGATGCCGAAGTCAGGGTAGTAGTCTCGGGTCGCTGTCGGATCGGGTACGCCGATCGTAACCGACGAAAGTTGGTGCAGTGCCATCGTGAATTCCCTCGAGTCCGCAGGTCAATTACCGCGACCTATTACCAGACGCTCTCGCCGGCGACATCGGAACTTGCTGCGGCCTGCTTATCGGCGAGCACTCACGTGTACTCGACAACGACGGTCAAGTAATGCTGCGCCTGTACGCCGCCGACAATACCAGCGCCAGCATTATGGGCGGAACCTACCCAGGTGGTGGCGGCACCATCGGTCCTGCGATGGTCACTGGGTACAGTGCAGGCAAGTACTTGGCAACCTCCATGTGAGCCACAGCTGCCGCGACCGAACGATCGTCTACCGCCATACCGAGATGACACGTGCGGTGGTCGGTGCTCCAAGAGTCGGCTCGTCCAACGCAATTTCGTGACCGAACGCCGACCATCGACCATTCTGACATGCCAGTCGAAGAAACATCAAACATGTAGATACTATTGTGCGATGGCCCTGGTCCTCAACGACACTGCGGACTCCCAGCCTTGGTCGCCGCGCCAGGCCGAGTTACTCGCGGTGACGTTGCGGCTGTTGCAGCAACATGGCTACGACGGCTTGACGTTGGACGCGGTGGCCGCCACCGCGCGAGCCAGCAAGACGACAATATATCGCTGCTGGCCGACGAAGGCCGAGTTGGTGTTGGCCGCCTTCATCGAAGGTACCCGACAGGTCGCTACCGTGCCTGAGACCGGCACGCTGCGTGGCGATTTACTGCACATCGGAGAGGTGGTTTGCGATCAGGTACGTGCCCATGCCGGCACTATCCGCGCCGTGCTGTTCGAGATGTCGCGCAACCACACCCTCTACAAAGTGATGCAGCGCGAATTCCTCGACCCACGAAAATCCGTCATCGACCACGTCCTCAGCCAGGCCGTCGCCCGCGGCGAGGTCGATGCCGCCGCCATCACCGAAGACCTCTGGGACGTGCTGCCCGGCTACCTCATCTTCCGATCGATCCTGTCGAGCCGAGCGCCTACCCGGGGGACCGTCCAACTACTGGTGGACAGTATGATCATCCCCAGCCTCGCCCGAGGACCGTTTAACAGGACGTAATTGCCTGTGCTGTTTGAGAATTCACCCGGAATGCCAGTTGGTGACCGCCAAAATCTACCACCGCTTACCATCGAGCCCGAACGACCAAGTCACCAACGTTGTAGAGACCCACCCGGCCGCAAGCCCGCGGAGGCCGATGCTGCGATGCCTCGCGCTGCCGCATTTTGCTCAGGAATGGTGCTGCGCATAGTGCTGAGCCAGCAGGCTCATCCCGTAGTCGTTGCCGTTCGGTTCACGCATGATCGTGTGGACGTGGGATCGCTCCGGTTCTTCGTTGGCGAGCAGAACGCCCGGATGGTTATCGTACTCGATCAGCAAGACCGGCGAGTGCACCCGGTAGTAGAACGCGCTGGTTTCGTCATGCCGGCCGCGCCAGACGAATCGTGTCGCGGCAAAATGATCGGCGACTTGGTCGAGCTTTTTCGCGGCATGACCGGCTGGCAAGCGACCGAGATAGACCTCTCCTCCTGCTCGGGTAATAGTGCTCGGCGCAGAGCGAGGCCTCGATCGGTTTCCTCGCCGAAGGCTCTCAGACCCGCATATCGGCCACAGGGCGCGAAGGCCAATTCGGCGCCGAGGAAGACCGGGGCCAGGACGACCTGTGTGTCGATAAAGACGCAGTGAACATCGACGTGGTGACCCATCAGCTGCCAACCCCAGGGGTCCCCCGAGCTCGGATCACCGAAAACGGTGAAGTAATAGGTATATTCGCCGAGGGTGTCGCGGTAGTCGTCGATGTATTCGCCGAGGGCGAAGTTGAGTTTCATGGCATTGCGGATGGTGAAAAACCCCTCGGGGCTCAGGCCGGCCTCCACCACTGCGAGTGCATTCTCGCGTTGGGTTTGAGTTAAGCGGTCAAGGCGCATGCCTTTCGGCACCCACACCGGCAACGCGTTGGTCCACAGTCGCCAATCCGGGGAATCCATTGGGAGGCATCCCACTTGCCGCTGGTACGGCTCCAGTGAGTCCAGGTATCCGCGTGCGGCGTCGACGGATTTGCGCGCAGAGATCCCCGTGTCTTTCAAGGTGTACAGACCTCGTGTCACGTTGCCGTCGGTAGTGACGCCGACATAGGGGTCTAGGTAGTGTCGCAGAGCGGCCGAGAGTTCGTACCGAGCCTGCTCGGGTAACAGGTCTGCGTACAAGATCCCGTCCACGATCGGCAATGCTCCCCGTGCGCGGGGTGGTGGAATGCGAAACGGTTGACGGATCATTTGGACCTTGCTTGGTTGATGAGCCCGTTGTTGGGTTGAAATGGCGAAAACGATTGCACCCCAGATGGAATGCGGGTTGATATGACGCGATCGGAGCCATCGTCCGCCGGGACGTTCGAACACATCGGTGATGTCGCCGACGATCGTGGGAATGACCGAAGGCGTTGGCGAGTGCCCGTCGTCGGCGACGCTGATCCGGGCTGTAAATGGCCAGCGGCCGGGGAGCCCACAATGCGGTTGCCCGGCCAGTATTGCCTGCCGGGCACGCTGCGGGGCCCGGCCGGCTGAACCACGCATTCTTTCATGACAACCTCGGGTCCAACGTTGCTATGTCCGCGCGGGGATCCTGTGACGTCCCAACAGTTATGCTGCACTGGGGGTCTGAGGCAATCAACGCGCGACTTCCGACTGCACTGTTCGCACTATCCATACAATTCCTCGTCGTTCGGCGGTGACGACGGCGACCGCTGAGAGTCGGGCATGCGGTTTATCCTGCCGCCTGGGAGTGCCGGACAATTCACCTGGTGAGGATTCTTACGGTGTCATTAGTGGCTCGATCATGTTGCAGCGATGACATGCCGATGCGTTCGGCACGGCCTCGCGGAATACTCAGAGGCACACCACGATTAGGTCGAATCCGACTCCGCGCGATGGCGGATGCCACGCTGGCTGATCGGCGGCGTCGAGGCAACCGCGCCCGGGATGAGCAGCGGGTGAAGCCGATCATCGGTGAATTCTTCGGCCGTGGCGGCGAGGGTCGCCAACACCGAATCGGCATCGGGATGTGCCGTCGGTGCGCGCGTAAGCGCACAGACCGTCTCGTACAGGCTGGGATCGACGACGCGGCGAAAGGCGATTCCGGGGATATCGTTGGTCAAAGCGAGGGTAGCCGGGTGCAGACCGACCCGATCCCCCGCCGCTACCTGGACTGCCAGCTCGTCGTACCTGCAGACCTCGTCGACGATGGGCGTGACAACACCGGCCTGAGTGAAGCTGACGCGGCGGTGGTTTGCCACGAAAGGGTTGTCGTGTCCGGGAGTGGCCAACACGCACCGGTTGCGGAGCTCAGCCAGGGGAATTTCCGAACTCATCGCCAGTGGGTCATTCTCGCGCAGCACCGCCACGACCGGGACCTTGCATAGCGAAACCGCCGTCAATGGTTGCCGCACAGCAGCGGACCAGCACAGCCCGATGTCGACTGAGCCGTCTTCGATCTCGCGGATTTGCTCCGCAGTGTGCATCAACAGCGGTCGGATGGCGGCGGCCATGTGGTCAGCGCCACGCGAAGCATGGGCGAGCACGGACGGAAGGAACAGGCGCCCCAGCTCAGGGGTGTAGGCGATGGTAATGCCTGTACGGTCCTTACTGCGGGCGCGCGCGGACTCGTGCGCTAGGCGCAGCTGCTGATAGGGCTGCCAGACGTCATCCAAAAACCTTGCTCCGTACTGGGTGAGGCGCACACGTCGAGTCGAGCGATCGAAGAGGCGGCCGCCGAGGCGTCGCTCGAGCCCGGCGACGGCCTCACTGACGCTGGCCGGGCTCAGATGCAACCGCTCGGCGGCCTTGCGGAAGTGCCGTTCCTCGGCAACGGCCAAGAAGCACTCAAGATGACGAAGGTCCCATGACACGCTCACGGCCGAAGCTTCTTCGGCTGCAGCGTCAAATATCGACACCACGTCAGCACGTCACCGAGAAGAGCCGATTGGTCGCATCTCAGCGACCATCGCGACGACGATACCCGCACACCTCCGCGCCACGAACCCGACGGCGCCGGTGGTCCGGCACCCACAGGCATCTGAGACCGGCGCCGAGATCGGATGGTCAGATCGCGGTCACATGCGTGGATCATGAGTCAATCCTGTGTCAACGATGAACGAGAATCGACCCAGTCTACGTTCTTGTTCACTATTCGTCTGCATCGTTGAGGTTTTGTGAGCGCCTCAGTCCAGTTGTGGCCCCACCCCGTCCCACCGGGTGGTGCCGACGGGTCTGACCGCATCGGCGTCAAGACCCGCGAGTCAGGGTGCGGCGCCGCTGAGATCAGAAGGCGTGGACAAACCACACCGCGACCGCGATGCCACCGGCAACACCGGCGAACAGCAGCATTGCTCGATTCACGCGCAAACAGACGCTGCCCGACGAACGGGTGACAGAACGCCGCCGCCATCGGAGCCTAGCAAACCACGCGGTGATCCCCATCATGATGGCTAACAGCATGGGAAGCACTCCTTTCGCCGCACCTCGGCAGTCGGCTCAACTGAGCTCGCGCAACTCTTCAGGAGTCAACGTGAAAGATCGCGCGGCAATGTTTTCCTCGAGGTGCGCGAGCGATCCCGTGCCGGGGATAGCCACCGTCACGGGCGACAGGGCCAAAAGCCACGCAAGTGCGATTTGAGAGACCGTGGCGCCGCGCTGCTTCGCAATCTTCGCCAAAGCCGCGTCATTGATGTCGGTTCGGCCGCCGCCCAGAGGATAAAAAGGCGCAAAACCGATGCCAAGCTCTGCGCACTTCTCCAGGACAGTCCTCTCACCGCGATTGGTGATGTGAAAGTTGTTTTGTACAAGGACTACTGGCGCAATATCACAAGCTTCAGCAAGGTGGGCGGTGTCGATGTTGCTCAGCCCTAAATGACGGATCAATCCCTCCTCACGCATCGCGGCGAGCACCTTGAAACGGTCGGCCAGCGATTCGCCGTGCGGCACCTCCATCATTCCGATACGCAAGTAGACCACGTCGAGACAATCGACGCCCAATGCTTGCAAGTTGCCCTCCACCTGCGGGCGAATGTCCTTCGCGGAGCCCTGCCGGGGGCCCTCAGGAGCGAAGATCGGACCCACCTTGGTTGCGATTACCAAGCCGGGCGGATAAGGGTGGAGCGCCCTCCTGATCAGTTCGTTGGCGCGCACCGAACCGTCGCCGCTGCGGTAAAAATCCGCCGTGTCAATGTGGTTGACGCCAAGTTCCAGCGCACGACGCAATACAGCGATGCCCGTCTTGGGATCTCGGGGGGGGCCGAGAGTAGTCGCTGTGGGCAGACGCATCGCACCAAACCCTGTCCGGTTGATCGTCAAATCGCTGCCGAGACACAATTCGTCGGACACGGCTCTCCTTTCCTCGACGGGCTGCCCAGTGATGCCAACGTCCTCGTTAACTATCTGCCGTATGAGTTTATCAGCGGTGGGCGTCTACCGGATCGCGATCTCCGTTCGTGCTTCACTTCAGCTTGACCAGCTCAAGCCGGCTCAACCCCTCTCCTGTGCGCCTGTGATCGCGTGCACAGTCTTTCACCCACCCTTTCACGCATCCCCGCGAGTGACGGGACGCCGCCGCCACACTTGCCGGCATGCACACGCCAGAGGATCACCTACTGGCACAGCAATCATTCATCTTCCACGTATTAGCGGTTACGTATGCTTGCGGGCGGCCAGGCTGTTGTCGTTCCGCCGACCAGACGGTAACCGGCGCGGCGGCGGTGCGTTGCGTTGATTGGTGGAGGAGTTCTGGGTTACCTGAGCGCAGTCGCCCCGGCCGCACCGATTATCACGTTGCGCCAATGGCATTGAGGATCGCCGTAGCCGCGTTGCGGCCGGCAGCCAGCGATACGCCTGGGCCCGGATGGCTTCTTGATCCACAGAGAAAGAGGTTGTCTATAGGTGGAAAGTACTGCCCGAGTTCCGCTATCGGGCGCATCCCACTGATAAGGAACCACGGCGGCGTGGGTGGAGGTGCCCTGTACGGCGGATGGGAGGATGTGCCCAAGGTCGACAGGGCTGTGGACGATCCGTTGAAGGATCCTGCCCGCCAGGTCCGGGATGTAGGCGCGGGTAAGCAGTTCGATGACTCGGTCCGTCAACGGGTTCTTCGCCTCGTCCCAATCGCTCACGCGTATGCTGCCCCCCGCGTCTCCGCGGATTTGGTGCGGCAGCGGCTGAACCAGTAGCTTCATCAGAGCGCATCCCTGAGGTACGCAGCTGGGGTCGGCAGCGCTCTCGTTGCATACCAGTGCGAATGGCTCGTCGGGCAGCAGCTCGGCGCACACCTGCTGGGTCAGGCGAGCGTAGTAGTCCACCGTAGTCGGGCTCGGATGCACATATACCGAGCTGCCAATGTCCTCCCCAGCCCTATAGTGCACCGGCGAATCCAACGCCAGATAGATCGTCATCACGGAGGCGCTCATTTCGTACTGGCGCATTTTGCGGATGATCGTCTCATCGACGACGCCTTCGCCGAGTAGGCCGAGCACCAGTTGGCGCGGATGCACACTCGACGCACGCAGGCGGAAAACTCACGCTATCGCCGCCCGCGAGTTTGGCGGCGATAGCCTGTCCGTGCTCCACCTCGATCTGACGCACCGGCGTACTTGTGCGGATCTCGCCACCGTGCTCCTCGATGACCGCGGTAAGCGCCCCGGTGAAACGCCGCATCCCGCCCTTGACGACGTTGTTGCCGCGGCGCTGCACCATCATCGAAAGCAACCACGCCATCGCACCGCTTCCGGCGTCATCGGGTGACGCGCCCACATGGGCAGGCCATCCGCTCATCAGCATCCGCCCCGCTTCCGAGGCGAAACATTCGCTGCTCCACGACCGATAGCTTTGGGCCTCAAATCGGAACTGATGCGCCCCGGGCACTGTCCCGGCGCCCGGGGCGAGGGGAGGATTGTTGATGGCCGCCACGATCAACTCTTCCTAAGCCACGAACATCTGATAAAGCGCAAGCCAAGTCTCCGCGTCGCTGGCGGAGTGGTGCCCCAGCCCGAGCGCGGTGTTCTCGACGTCACGACGGATGGACACCGCCCGGCTATCGGGGAAGACGTGGGACAGCCCTGGATCGGGATAGAGCAACTCCAGACCGTGTTGGTCGAGTGCTAGCTCGTTGAGCGCTGGAGAGAAGTTCGCTGCCTCGAAACAGAGGGCTAAGCATCTGACCAGAAACCCGGCTGAGTGATCTCCTCGGTGCTAGTCATCCCTCCGACCGTGTCCCGGGCCTCCAGGACCAGCACCTTCAATCCCGACTTCGCCAGATACGCCGCGCGAGTCAAGCCGTTGTGACCAGCTCCGATCACGACCGAGTCGTAGTCTACTGACACCTTTCTCCTTTTGTTGCGGATCGTGGCTGCTTGACGATCGGACGTAGTCGATTAACGTTTCCGGGCGCCGACAGTCGCTATTGCTCGCAGGGGCACCGTCCTGACATCGTCGTAACTTCAGAGGAGATGGAATCCGCCAGCTTGTCGCTGGCGCTGGCACGATCACCGGCTGCCGTCGAGAGCACAGCGGGGAAGCTCTCTTACTGAATTGTCAATTATTCGTCGTATTAGTATAGCAGCTGTGTATGCTCCAGGGAGGGGCTGTGCTCTCACACGGTTTAAGGGATCGCTCGTGGCTTCCGCCGCGACGCCGAATGCCTGACAACTCCGATGGCGGCGGCCCCCACATGACAGACCGGCCCATCCGCGATTGATACGAAACAGGCAAGGAAGGTTACCCAGACGATGCCCGA
The DNA here is from genome assembly GCF_976985695.1 of Mycobacterium sp. NTMscope_MAC_269. Lineage (NCBI taxonomy): Bacteria > Bacillati > Actinomycetota > Actinomycetes > Mycobacteriales > Mycobacteriaceae > Mycobacterium > Mycobacterium sp. NTMscope_MAC_269. Next base: position 406,927 of record NZ_OZ335668.1, on the reverse strand, counting down.
GACCGAGGTTAACGTCGCTACCCCAGACGGGACCATGTCCACGCTCCGAATCGGCGACCAGGAGGATCCGGCGGTGATCGTCCTGATGGCCGCACACGGTAGAAATGAAGAGATCCTGCGTGTCGCCCACAGGCTCGCCGAAAACGGCTACTGCGCACTGGTTCCCGATCTCTTCTACCGCTGGGGCCAGAACCTGACCTACAACCCCGTCACCCAACTGGACCGGATGGTCGAGACGCTGAACAAACTCACCGACCAGATGGTCGTTTCTGACGTCGGGGCGATCCTCGACACCCTCGACGGCCGGCCAGTCGGCATAATGGGATTCTGCATGGGCGGGCGCTTCGTGGTGCGATCAATGGCTGCGTATCCCGACCGAATCATGGCCGGTTCGGCGTTGCACCCCTCACACCTCTACTTGGAAGGCAATAGCGACTCTCCGCACTTCGACGTCGCACGGATCTCCGGTGAAATCTACTTTGGCTTCGGTGCCACCGATGACATTGTGCCACCGGAGAATTGGGAGGCCGTCCGCGATCAGGCCGAGCGCCACGGCGTACGAGCCCGGATCGACATCCATCCGAGCGCCGCTCACGGTTTCATGCTGCCGGGTCCGTGGTATCAACAGACTGCCGCCGAGGCATGCTGGGATGCAACCTTCGACGTCCTGCGTGACCTGCGCGAGTCATCAGACGTTCACTAGGACGAGCCTCCGGCGGTACTGGCCGGTCAGGTACACCTGGCCACGCCCATTGCGGTGTGGGCCCCCGGCATCGCGCTGGCGGCACTCGGCGCCGGGGTGGTGATTCTGGACATATCACCGCAGCTGTGACGGTGAGACCGAAGTAAGCGCAGTAGCCTTGTGCGCATTACAAAGGCTGCGCGGGCAATTCGGTGTATGCGAGCTGCCAGCGGTCGTGAAGAGGCGGAGGCATGGGCGGAAGATTTAATTTTGTCGCCAACGCGGTGGCCGTGGATGGGCCAACCACCGCTATCGGGGATCTTGTCTAGCCGTGTCTTCGGGGCCACCCGGAAAGCTTTGGCAGCTCGCCGTATCAGTCAACCGTCCTGATGTATGTATGACACCGAGCGCGGATTTGGGCCCGGCCGAATCCTGACAATCGGTTACCTACGGTGGGACATCAAGAACTGTGGATGCCAAAACCCCGGAGATCTACATCTATGGTCAGTACGCTTAGACGTTGACTAACGCTAGGAGACGGCGAGCGTTGCCCTCGAAGATCTGGCGCCGGTCCTGCTCGGACAGGTCAAGCGCTTCGACATCTGCGAACGTCCGTTCGGCGTTCTGCGGCATACCATAGTCGGTACCGAACAGGGTCTGGTCGACTCCGAAGAAGTCGATACACGCGCGCAGGCCGATCGGGTTGCCCGAATGAAAAGTGTCGGAGAAAAAGCGGCGCAGGTAGTCCAGCGGGGGGTTCGGCATCGACGCAACCGTTTGGTACTCAGGAAATGTTCCCGGGGCGAGATTGCCGACGCGACCGGCCAGATACGGGATTACGCCGCCCTGGTGTGTGATGATCCGCAGCCGCGGGTGACGCTCAAAGAGCCCGGAGAACGCGAGACGTACCATGGCTTGACTGGTCTCATACGGCCAGCCGATTGATTGCCACAAGAAGTATCGCGACACATTCTCACCGGCGAAATCGGCAACGCGCATCCGCCGCGCGGGATGCAACCATATCGCCCGGTCGAGCTCGGCCATCGCCGCGAAGATCGGCGCGAACTCGGGATCATCCAGCGGGCGTCCGTGAACATTCGTGAACAGCTGGATGCCCACCGCACCGAGTTCACGCACGGCGTAATGAGCCTCGCGTACCGCGTGGTCGACGTTGTTCAGCGACACCTGGGCTGCGAAGCCGACGAACCTGTCCGGGTGCGCGGCGACCAGAGCCGCCAGCTCTTCGTTCGCCAGCCGGCACAGCTGGCCACTGGCCTGCGCATCGGCAACATCCTCGACCGGCGGCCAGATCATGATCAGCACCTGACGGTAGTCCTCGCCCAGCGAGTCCATATGACGCCAACGTGCGTCCCCGGGGAACATAATCGGTATTACCTCCGGCGACCAAACGGCCTGGACAAACCCGGCCGCGGCTGGATCCGCCGGATTCGTACGCAAGCTGCGCAAGACCTGCTCACCGTAGCGAGGCGTCGCGATGTGCGCATACGCGTCGATTTTCATGCGAGTCCTTCCGTTGAGTGGGCGACGAAGGTCTGGTGCAGTTCGCCGATTCCATTAATCCAACTGTCCAGCCGCTCTCCGGGCTGGATGAACCTCTGGGGCTTGCGCCCGAAACCAACACCCGACGGCGTTCCTGTGAACACGACGTCCCCCGGATAGAGGGTGACAATGTGCGACAACGCCGCAACGAGCCTAGGCACTGGGAAAATGAGCTCCTTCGTCCTGGCCCTCTGCACCACCTCGCCATTCAGGGAGCAGCCGAGTTCTAGGTCGTCCGGATCAGCGAATTCATCCGTCGTCACCAACCAGGGCCCCTGCGGGGAGAATCCGGCAAACGACTTGCTTAATGCGAACTGCGGTACTGGTCCCCGCATTTGCGAAATCCGCTCGGAAATATCCTGTCCTACCGTCAATCCCGCGACGTGGGACCACCCGGCGGCTTCGTCGATCTTGCATGCTTCGCGCCCAACGACCACGACGACTTCGACTTCCCAATCCACATCGCCCCCGGCCGGAATCACAACCGTCGTTTCTGGCCCCGCGAAGCTCGAGACGTACTTCGCGAACACCGGTGGTAGGTCGGTCGGCGACTCCATCCCGGACTCGCGGGCATGGTCCCCGTAGTTCAGTCCGATAGCGAACACCTGACGCGGGGTTGGCGAGGGCGCACCCAGCTTCGTTCGATCGATGCGATCGCCGCTGCCGTTGGCAACGGTGCTGTCGAATACCCCTGCCCAGGCACTGAATTCGGCCCACTCCTGGTAGATTGCCTGCAACTCAGGGCCGAATCTGCCGTCCGAGGCGGTGGCGATGTCAACGGCCGTCTCGTCACCGTTGGGGCCGAAGACGAGTGCCGCCCGGTTGTCGTGGTTGGCGATACGCATACAGACGCGCTCCTCAGATCGTAATTGACAGAGGTGTTTAATAGTACACCCTTTAGAAAGCGCTCAACGGGAGCGGGTCCCACGTTCCTGTCACCAGGTCCATCACAGTCACCATGGTGGTCTTCCGGCACTGCAGAGCGCGCCGGGCCTCAAGGATCTTTAATCTAATGTCGGATTATTGACTATATAGTCGGTATCACCATAGAGTCGGCATCGGAGTAGTACGCCTCATCGGTTCGGCTGAGACCCGCTCATACCTAAATGACCTTCTAGCGCGACAAGAAAGTGTGGAGTTATGACAGAGGATCGCACTCTTATTCGTGGCGGCACCGTGATCACAATGGAGCCAGGCGCGACCGATACGGTCGCTGACATTCTGATCGAAGGCGATCAGATCGCGGCGGTAGGAACGGATCTCGCCGTAGCCGAGGGGTCGGCCGAGGTCGTTGATGCCACCAACCACATCGTGATTCCTGGGTTTATCGACACTCACCGCCACGTTTACCAAATCTTCATGCGAGGTCTCGGGTCAAACTGGTCGTTGATGGAATACCTGACCGCGATCATCGGCACCCTCGGCCCGAACTTCACACCCGAAGACGTGTTTCTCGCGAACCGGCTGGGTGCGCTTGATGCGATCGATTCTGGCGTCACGGCGGTATTCGACTGGTGCCAACAAAGTACGTCGCCGGAACACACCGATGCGTTGATCGCCGGGCTTGAGTCAGCCTCGATTCGCGCTTCCTTCGGCAGCGGCGCAAACATCATCGACCTTCAAGACTGCCTGCGGCCGCCATTCATGACGAGTGTGCCTCTCAACGTCGACGAAGTACGACGGTTGCGCAACAAATACCCCTCCGATACAAGTCTCTTGACTATCGGGCTGGCCGGCCGCGGCCCTGATCACACGCCTATCGAGGTCGTGCAGCAGGATTTCGCGGTCGCCCGTGAACTGGGTATCCGGATCAACATGCACCTCGGCCAAGGAGTAATGCCCGGCCGCTCGGCGGTCGCAATTCTCAATGAAGCCAATCTACTCGGCGACGATCTCACCCTTGGCCACTGCAACTACTTCACCGACGAAGAGATCAAGCTGATGGCCGACCACGGTGTCACCGCGTCGGTGACACCCGAAGACGAATGCAACATGGGACATGGTTGGCCACCGATCGGCCGCATGATCGCAGCCGGCCTGTGGCCCAATATCGGGATCGATACCTGCATTGCCGTCGGCGGCGACCAGTTCACCGCCATGCGGTTTGCGCTGGCAATTCCCCGCGCCCAGGACAACGACGTAGCCCTGGCGTCCGGCCAAAACCCGTGGACGCTAAAACTCACCACCCGTGATGCATTGAGAATGGCGACTATTGAAGGAGCTCGGGCGCTGGGCCAGGAGGATCGAATTGGCAGTATTGCGCCCGGCAAGCAGGCCGATATCGTAATGATCAACACCGCGCATGTGTCCATGACGCCCGTCCTCGATCCTGTGTCCACGGTCGTGCACAGCGCCGGTCGCTCCGTCGTCTCGGACGTTTTCATCGCGGGTCGACAGGTCAAGAAGGATGGGCAACTCGTCGGAAGCGACATCGCACAACTGCAGACTGCGGCTAGTCAGGCCGCCCGGGCCCTGCTGCAGCGATGCGGTATCACGCCGGGCTGGGCCCCGCCCGCGCCGGACAACGCCGTATATCTCGCCGAGGCAGAGAACGTCGGCTGAGGCGACCGCGGCCCCCCGGAAAGCACCGCTGTGACAATCAGACTCGGACTTCAAATTCCCAACTTCTCCTACAGCACCGGGGTCACCGACCTGTTTCCCACCGTGATCGCGCAAGCGCAAGAAGCCGAAGCTGCCGGCTTTGACTCCATCTTTTTGATGGATCACTTCTATCAACTGCCGATGTTCGGAAGTCCGGACCTGCCGATGCTGGAGGCCTACACCGCACTGGGTGGCCTGGCCGCCGCCACTCAGCGAGTCCAGCTCGGCACCCTCGTCACGGGGAACTCGTACCGTAACCCCACACTGGTGGCCAAGGCGATCACGACGCTGGACGTGGTTAGCCAGGGCCGAGCAGTGCTCGGCATCGGCACCGGCTGGTTCGAGTTCGAACATGACAGCCTCGGCTTCGAATTCGGTAGCTTCACAGAGCGTTTTAACAAACTTGATGAGGCGTTGCAGATCATCCTGCCGATGCTGCACGGCGAACGTGCGACGTTCTCGGGCCGCTACTACCGGACCCGGGAGGCCGTGGCCAATCCGCGGTTCCGCGATCACATTCCGCTACTCATCGGCGGAAGCGGCGAGAAAAAGACCATCCCTTTGGCCGTGCGGCACTTCGACCATCTTAATCTCCTCGCCGGCTTCGACGAGCTGCCCGCGAAGGTAAGCGCCGTGCGCCGCCTTTGCGAGGAGATCGGTCGTGACCCTGCCACTCTGGAGACCACCTCTCTGCTCACTGCGGTGGTCGACGAGAACCTCACCGAGGACTCCATTCCTGCTGCGATGAAGCAGCGCGTGATGGTTGGCAGCGCCGGCAAGATCGCTGACCAGATCAAATCGCAAATCCTCGACTTGGGCGTCGGCGGTGTGGTCATCAATGTATCCCCCAGCATCCAGCGTTACCAGCCGGGACACCTCACCGCACTCGGCGAGGCACTCGGGCCACTCCTGGCTGCCTGATCCTAAACACGTTGCTGTCGTTGACGATCCCTTAATCGGGATCGTCAACGGCAGCGAGGACGACAACCTTGCCCGTCAGCTGCCCTGCATCGGCCCGTGCATGAACATCGCGCAAGGCTTTCAGGGGGCTACGTTCTGCGACGTCGATATGTAGCTGGCCGTCATCGACGCGGGTCACAAGCTCTGCCAGCCGCGCTGCATCGCTGCGGGAGAACACCCGCCCCGTGCGCACGCCGCGTTCGGCATCCACCGGGGGCGGAGTGGTCGCACTGATGAGCACGCCCCCATCGGCGACCAGGTCGACCAGATCGGCAATTTCACCTTCAGAGACTCTAACCAAGTTCAAAACCAGGTCGAATCGCTCGCCAGCGAGCTGAGTAGTTAGCGGGCCATCGGTGTAATCGACGATGCGGTCGGCACCGTAACCGGCAATGCGTTCCCGGCTGCGCGGACTCGCCGTGGCAGTGACGACCGCCTCGATTCCCTTGGCAAGTTGCACAGCATATCCGCCTACCGACCCCCCGGCACCGTTGATCAATACGGTCTGTCCAGCCTGTAGCTTTCCCTCATCGAACAACGCCTGCCAGGCGGTCAGTGCGACCAAGGGCAGGGCGGCGGCTTCCACCAAATCGACGGTGTTCGGCGCGTGTACCAGCAAATCGGCACTGACTAGTACGAATTCGGCGGCCGCCCCGTCTTCGGTCATCGGCAAGAATGCCACTACTGCGTCGCCGGTGTTCCAGCCTGAAACCCCCTCGCCGAGTTCAACGATCGTGCCGGCAAGGTCAACATTCGGCACATGGGGAAGGGTGAGCGGGAACACCGGCTGCAAAAAACCCGCCCTGATCGCTGAGTCGACGGGGTTGAACGAAGTCCCGACAACTCGCACCAAGACCTGGCCCGGCCTGGGCGTGGGACGCGGGACGTCTTCGTATACGAGTACGTCGCTGTCGCCATATTGGTAGTAGCGCACTGCCTTCACGGTTCCTCCTGTGTGTAGATATATTTCGAGACGGATGCCAATTTCTTTAATGGGTCTCGGTGTCGAATTAATCCCGGTCGCCTACCGAAAACGTGAAATCAGCACCGGATCAGTATTCGGAACCAATCGGTTCCTCACCTTGACTACATATTAGACGAATCATTAACGTTTGCGTCGACGCCCGTCGAGTCTACCTGGTGGGCTTGGCTTCCGAAGAACGCAAAGGGTATCAGAAATGCATGACACTGCGTCGAGTCCCAGCCTCGACGGAGCCGCAGCATCGTCCAATCAGGCCGCTCGATTTGACCATCACGACGCGACACGCAATCCGGGCGATATATGGGCGGATCATGAATCGTTGCGCAGCACGTGTCCGGTAGCCCGCGTGGACCGATACGGCGGGTTTGAGCTCGTCTCAGATTACGACGAGATCAGGCAGATCATCTCCGTGCGCGAGGATTTCAGCAGCGCTGGCGAGGGAGTCTTCATTCCTCGACCCTCTGGACTTCCCATCCTTCCCGCAATGGAGTTCGACGGCGACGCCCACCGGGCCTGGCGAAAAGTCTTCGACGGCCTTCTCAACCCGACCGCGGTGCGCGCGCTGGAACCCCTGATTACCGAGATCGTCGACGCTCATATCGATGCCTTTGCCCGCCATGGCAGCGCCGACCTCATCCCAGCATTCACCCCATCCAGTGCCCGGCGTCGTCATAGGCCGGATGGCGGGGCTGTCGAATGAGTTTGCACAACCAGCAACTCTTCGACACGTTCCTCGCGGCGCCGGCCGAAGACACACAGAGCTTTCAGGATTTCGTCGAGTTCATCCACGAGCGTCTCCATTCGCGCTGTCCGGCCGCGACGGATGATTTTCTACGCCAACTCGCAAGCGGCCGCTACCAAGACATGGAGATCGACGACAACACCGCAGTGCTAATTCTCATCGCCTAATGGGCGGCGGACATCACTCGACCGCATCCGGGCTAGCGGGTCTGGTACACCACGTCCTGCGCAATGACGACCTTCGCCGTCGACTGGTTGCCGAGCCGCAATTGGTGACAAATGCCGTGAACGAAAGCCTGCGCCTGACGACTCCCCTGCAACTATTCGCCCGAACCACTTTGAACGACACCATTATTGGCGGCTGTCCTATCAGCCAGGGCAGCCGAGTACTGCTCAATTTTGCCGCCGCCAACCGCGACCCTGACGAATTCGACCGGCCAAACGACTTCGTCATCGACCGTGCCCACTATCGGCATCTAGCCTTCGGCTACGGCGCACACATATGCAGCGGCCAGCACCTCGCCCGCGCCGAACTCCGCATCGGCCTACTTCGCCTGCTGGACCGCCTTCCCGATCTCGCCCTCGACGGCGAGGCCGAGTTCACCGGTTTGGTGGGCGACAATCTCATGGGTATCCGCAGCATGCCAGTCCGATTCACCGCGCAGGGGTGACGCTCCCACTCACGTGACGCGTTCGGGATCCTGAACGAGGGTGTGGAGGGTATTCGATAACCGGTGCCCAGGCCGCCGCCGTCCCACTGGCGGGGCCGGTTAGGTCGCTTGTGAGATGACCCGAAGTCAATCCCGCGGTGATCACGAAAGCATCGATTGATGGGTACGAACAATTCCCTCACGTTTTAGTCGGAGCCAACTACTTTCGCGCTGACCGCTACGCCGGCGGCCAAACGAGCGGCTCGCCGCGCAACCACGCATCACGCGCCTTGACCAGCGCGTCGCGCCGGGGACCCACTTCTGTCGGCATGTCGGGCACGATCTTGTGCCCGAGCCCCTCTTGGAGGTATGCGAGCCGTTGGTAACCGTCCGGACGGCGGGCCATGATCTCGGGCTTCAATTCGACGGTCTGATTCGGGTCGGTCGGAACGATGTAATCGCGTTCGTAGACCGGCTGGCGCAGCACCATCCCCCAGCGGCCCTCGCGGCGCTCAACAAAGTCGAACACCATACCGATGCACGTAACGTCACAGAGGACACCTTCGACCATGCCGCGCTGCATGATTCGCAGCTTCGACATGGCAAAACCACGGTCCCCTTCGACCAGTGCCGCGCCACCGCCACCGGAGTGCAGCGTTCGGTCACCTTGCGCAAAGCCCTTGGACGCCGCTTCGACGAATTGCTGTGGGGTCGCTTTGCCTCCCCAGGTGGTCATCAACACACCGTCGTCATGCCACACCTCGAGGAAGCGGTCCCACTCGCGGTTGTCGCGGAAGATCATCCAGTTCTCGACGAGCTCGCGGATCGCGATGCGGTCGAGCAGCGTGTCGTTGTTGCCCATCTAGTCCTCCTGTCCGGGGCCGAATTTCGCTACCGAAACTCGAGTCGTCATTTCAGCGTCAGCCGATCCCTGATCAACGTGTCGAATAGTTTCGCGGGGTCCGCCTCGTTGTGTCCGGCTCCGGCCAGTTCGCGGTAGTAGTTCTCGACCACGCGAATCAGGGCAAGGGGTGCGCCCAGTTCGGTCCCGTAGGCGATGACCTCCTCGATGTCTTTGTACGCCATGGCGACAGTGACCAACTTGCCGTCGAATCGCCCTGTGGCAATCAGTGGCGCGCGAATCTTGAATTGGCCCGACATCGCACCAGGGCTCTCCGAGATCAACTCGGCTACCTGCATGAGATCCAGTCCAGCGAGCTGCGCGTAGGCCATCGCCTCTGCGGTGGCAGTCACGTGGACCATGCCGAGGAACTGAGCAACGAGCTTCATCTTGGTACCCGTGCCGAATTCGCCTACGTACTTGACGTTGGGCGACATACCGTGCAATACCTCGGCACATCGCTCGTGTTCCTTCGGGTCACCGCTGGCATAGATCACCGCCAGCTTTGCCTCGACCATGGCCGGGGTGCCGGACACCGGCGCGTCTAACATTTCAGCGCCGCGCGCAACGAACCCATCGCGGACACGTTGCTTGAGTACCGGCGCGATTGTGCTCAACTCGATCATGCTCGGAACGGCGGTCGCGGCGAGCACCCCATCCGGGCCGACCGTCACCTCCTCGAGCTCGGCTAATGTCCGCAAGCAACTCACGACGACGTCGGCCACCTCTGCCACCGCCTTAGGTGATCCGTCGCCGGGTACCGTCGCACCATGGGCCGTCAGTTCCGCGGCCCTGCCTCGGCGGGTGCACACGACGTCGTACCCCGCGTCGAGCAGCCCGCACGCCAGCGGAAATCCAAGCCGACCCACACCGATGAAGCCGACCGTTGGGTTACTCATGACATCGATCCTTCCTTACTGGGTCACTTCTGCGACCAAGTCTCTCGAGTTGTCCTACTGGGCAAGCAGATTCACGAATCATTCGGTCGGAACCGGGAGAACAGTCGCAGGTGCGATGAAAAGCGGCTCGATCCGACGGGACCGGATGAGCCACCCTCCACCGTGGCGCTCGAAGACGTCGGCGACGTCGGCGACCAGTGTGGGCGTGACCGTCGGTCGTGGGGCATCCCCGTCCTCCGCAAACAGAGTCACGATCGCGACGGCCGATGCGCGATCTGTTTCCGCCGAGGTGATATGCATGTTGGTGACGACGTGGCGGGTGACCCGCGGGCCGTTTGCGGCCCGTTGTGTATAGATCTCCTCGATCTCTGCCGTCCCGCGGAAAGTCTGTGTAAATATCCGCAATTCGGCATCCGACACGAAGAAGCTGGCCGCCCGCCTGCCTTCTCGATGATCGATTTCGAACCATAGAGCCGTAACGATGTCGAGCAGCTCCTCTCGCAGCGAGCGCCGGTCGAGCTGCTCCGCGCTCATCCGGGCATACCTCCATTCGGCGTGAGATTTCGGGCGTCCGTTACCGCGACGCGCGCGCCCCCGAGGACGAAGGCGACGTCACTGCCGACCATGACGAAACTGTGGCCGCGGCTGTACAACTGAACTGCCTCGGCCCCTGTGACGGCGACGGCGCCAAAATTCAGGGCTGATGCACGGCATGCGTCTTCTGCATGCCCGACCAGCGTTCGAGCGGCCTCGCCGCCCGGCGCGAAGCCAGCCGAGACTGCCAAGTCATACGCCCCGATGAACAGCGCATCGATGCCAGGGACCCCGGCAATGTGCACCGCCTCGGCAACGGCCGCTGGGCTCTCAAGCTGGGCCACCAGGGTCACCTCATCGTTACCGCGGGCCAGATAAAGGGTGGCATTGAGTTGTCCCCAGTCTCCCGCCCGAGTATTTGGGCTCGCACCGCGCCGTCCACCCGGTGGGAATCGGCACGATTCGACGGCCGAATGGGCGACGTCGACGCTGTCAACATGAGGAAGGAAGAGACCTGCCGCGCCGGCATCGAGCACCGGCTGCACGTCGCGCGGTGTATGACCCAGAACCCGCACGAACGCCGGAATGCCGTGGCCCGACGCCACCGAGATCATGGTTGACATGGTGCGCACATCGAAGGCGCCGTGCTCCCCATCGATCACGACGAAGTCCATTCCGGCGGCCGCCAGAAGTTCGAGGACCTCGGGGACAGGGAGCTTGACCCATGTCCCGATCGCCGGCCGGCCGGCTGACCATGGTGCCGTCACGACTTACTAGCCTTCATAATCCTGGGCGTTGATGACCCATCCTCGTGCGGCGAAATCCGCTCGCGGCGGGGCAAACACGTCAACAAGGTGGTGCATCCCCTCACCGATGGCGCGTGAGGTGTGGACGATGCCCGGCGGGATTATCGTGATCGACGGGCTCGCGCACTTGATATGCTGATCGCTGCGCCAGTCACGTAGCCGCGGCGTCCACGGACTCCGCAAGTGATGGGTGTACTCACCGAGCAAAGTCACCGTAGCCTGCTCGAAGCTGTCGTGTACGTGCGGCGACAAAGAGTCGGTGTCGCGAGCACCGTGTTCGGGAGCGAACCAGTTGACCATCAGCGAGTCACTACGAAAGATCCGGCCAAACCGGGCCGAATCCACTGGTATGTCGGCTGCTAGATAAACGCGCACCGTGCCGGGTCCTGGTACAGGCGGCCGGTCCGGCAACGGTACAACCGCGGGATCCGGCTCGCCATAGGTTGCGTTGTTGTCCGCGCGGACCCGCACATCGGCGGAGCGGGCCGTGAAAATCCGCAAAAGTCCGCCGTCGCTACCCGCAACCAGCCGACTCGCACCGGCCGGGATAATCGCGAGCACGGGCCCCACTATCGACGTGTCTACGTCACCAGGTGCGAAGACCGTAACTGCGGTCGCCTCGGGAACGATGACGATGTGCTCGTCGGGAAGGTTGACCTCCGACAGGGACTCGCCCGCGCGTACCCATGCGTAGCCGATGCAGAAGTTCTGACCACGAATGTACCAGGAACACTTATCAATCGAGTCGGCCTCGCAGCCGTATTGATCGGAAAACCCGTAGAACGCAGGCGCGCGCGGAGCACTTGTCGCGGTTGACATCCCGGCGCTTGCCGGGCTTGCAGAGGACGCTTGAGGCGCCTCTACTACCATACGTTCGTTCACCAGTGACTCCCCGACTGCAGCATGCCATCATCACGCATGCGTACTGCGGTGGCTTGTAACGCAGCCGCCAAAGTCATAGTGCCCTGGCCGGTTTCGGCAATCAACGAACGCCTTCCGAAGCCACCATTCGCCGTGACCGAACAATCGGCCTCGGCTACCGACGCCCATCCGTCACATTGAAATAGCCGCGCCATCAATCTCTGTGCCACCGTCAGGAACCCAATTCGGGATGCAGTCCCACCCAGCCTCCACCGCGACATGGATCGCGAGGTCCTCGCATCGCAAGATCTCGTCGACGCTTTTACGCCACGGCGCCGCCCCTGAAAAGCCCACCTTGGAACGGCCACGATGGCTGTCATGAGCCTGATACACGACGACCTCGCGCAATGCAGTACGTGTCGGGCGACAACACATTGTCGGCGCATCAGTACTGAGTCCCGAAATCAGTATCGGATTTCAGTATCACTACTGCTGCGCAGCAATTGTGCCGCGTGTCACAGTCATGCCGCACCATCGAGAACGTCTCTCGACGAAGGCGTCCCGGCGGAAGGTATTGGCAGCGTTGGCTCCGGCTGGCGCCAAACAGCGATCGGAGGCAATTAGCGATGCTCACCCCGACCCCCTCTCCCCTCCACACGTCCGATTTGCAACGGATGGTTTCCCAGGCGGTCTGGGACCGCAAAATGGCAGGCTCGGATGCGTTCCGCGCTCGGCGTGCTGAACGGCGTATTGCAGCGCTTCTCGATGAGTTCGCCGAATCCGTGCTGTCGCGCCTCGATCCGGCACCGGGCAAAAAGACAGCAGCTTGCGCAGGGGTCTCGACGTGACAGCAACTGATGCGGCGACTGCCACCGCATTATCGCCGCCCATAGTCACCGTGACCGACGCCGACGGAGGACGGCGAATTAGCGTCTTCGGCGCCAATCGGACAGAAATCTGCGGGGCCTTCAAACCGGCCAACCGTCCCTATTGGCTGATGTATGTCACCAAGGCCGTCGCCGACGCAGTCAACCGATCTAATCCCGCTTTGGTCCCACACCGCCTTCCGGTGACCGCGAAACAAGACGCCGAACAGTGGGTCGAACTGATCGCCGGCCTGTACCTGAAGGCCGCAAGCCAATGCGGCTAGGCACACCACCCCGCGGGACGCCTGTCGAAGAAGCGCCGAACCCGGAGTGGCCCACCACCGGTCATCAGATACCCGAAAGGCGTTGCATCACATCCGGTTTAGATCGCCACCCCGCTACCAACGTATACATCACGACACGTGACGGAGTACGACTTGCGGTGAGCGACTACGGCTCTCGAGAGGCTGATCAGACCGTGGTCTTCCTGCATGGGCTTTGTCTAAGCCGAGTGTCGTGGATGCACCAAATCGACCACCTGCTGCGACGGTACGACGGAGCCGTTCGTGTCATCAGCTACGACCACCGCGGACACGGTCGATCGGATCAGGCTCCGATGGGCAGCTATCGCATCGAGCAACTTGCCGATGATTTAGCCCAGGTCCTGACCGCACGTCAAGTGACCGGGGCGCTCACCTTGGCAGGGCACTCAATGGGGGGAATGTCTGCGTTGTGCTACCTCGCCCGTTCGTCGGCGGAGCGGCCCGTCGAGCCTCAGGGACTCGCGCTGGTCGCCAGCGCTGCAGGAAACCTTGGTGAACGCGGCTTGGGCAGGTTTTTGGCCACCCCCGCCACCGGTATGCTGGCCAGGCTCATCGACCACACCCCCGCGCGGACTATAAGAATTCTGACGGGGCCGCTGCGCGCGGCGCTCGATCGCCGCCACCTCGGTGTGCGCCCAGGACAGGCAACGCTCGCTGCCGTCACGGCCGCGGCCCTGGCCACAACACCCTTGCCGACCGCCGTGGGGTTTCTACCCAGCTTGCAGTCCTACGACCAATACAAGACGCTCGAGTCGATACGCGCAGACACAGTCGTAATTAGCGGAGGTCTAGATGTCCTGACACCACCGGCGCACTCTCGCGACCTCGCCGCCAGAATTCCACGCGCCACTCATGTGCATCTGCCCGCAGGTGGACACATGCTGCCCTATGAGGCTCCGGACATGGTAAACGCTGCCATCCAGCGGGTAATTAGTCCGTCGAAGGCCACACTTTGCGTGCCGGCAACTCCACTTCCGGCATAGAAACACATCGGAAGCACTGTCCACACTTAGCCGACAAATCAGTAATGAAATCAGTATCGCGGGCATGGTGAAGGTGTGTGCCTTGTGACACAGTGTCGACATGTCACCTCTGCCAGGCGGGATGCACCTGCGCAACGGCGGTATCGCTGCGCAGGCCTTGACAAGGTTGGGTTTGTCCCAAATGCTCGACCACGATCGGAGACCGTTACCAATGCCCACCGCGTCTGATTCCTCAACACAAACGTCAGATCTTCAGCGCTTGGTATCGCGGGCAATTTGGCACCGCAGGCAGGCGAGCGCGAAACCTGATCCACTCGCGACTCGACGAGCAGAAAGCCGCGTTTCTGAACTTCTCGACGAGTTCGCCGAATCTGTACTATTGCGGCTTTCCTCTCCGCGTCTTGTTCCCGAAGTGACTGACGCGACTGTTAAGATTCGCACGTGCCAGCCAAAGGTGATCGAAAGCTCGCGAGTACGTCCAGGCGCAGTCGGACAGCTGCCTCACAGACTAACGCCGCTTTAGAGGCAACGCCTCGGAGTAGCATTCGGCGTGAGCTCGTCGAGGACCAGATCCTGTCCGAGGCTGCGCGGCTATTCGCACAGCGGGGCTTCGCCGGCACCAACCTGCAAGACATCGCAGAGTCTGTCGGAATAACCCGACCGGCTCTCTATTACTACGTGCGCAGCAAGGAAGAGATCCTCTCCCGCCTCGTCGCGGAAGGCACCGAAGCGCCAGCCGCCGAGATCAAACGCTTGATCAACTCGCCCGACACGGACGCGGCCACCAGGTTACGTGCGGTGGCATATTCCATCGCGTTACGCCGTGCGACCGATCCCTTCCAGCTTCAAATGCTGGTGCGTTCCGAGTCGGAGCTACCGGCAGATCTAGCTCGCTCTTACCGCTCGGCTCAGCGCGCCACGCTTCGCGAACTTGTTGCCCTGATCGATGGCGGAATTGAAGCAGGAGAATTTCGGCCAGTCGATGCAAAGAGTGCCTCGCTGGCCATCATCGGCATGTGCAACTGGGTTGCCTGGTGGGCGGAGTCGCTGGATGGACAGACGCCAGACGAGGTCGCACGGCAAATCGCCGACCTTGCGCTGGCGATGGTGCGCCAAGTCGACCGTGACGGCAAGGGCGCCAAGGAGGGGCCAGAGGCTGTGATCACCCGAATGCGTTACGAACTGGATTATCTTAGTCGGCTACTCGAGCCGCGAGCCCCCACGACCAGGGCAGCCAAGAAATCTGCGCGCGCTAAGTCTAGTTGAGATCCGCGGTGTAGCGTCGTCCCATGGATGCGCGATTACCGGGCAACCTACCTGCGGAAGTGACCAATTTCGTGGGTCGCCAACATGAGATGGAGCAACTGCAGAAGGTGTTCTCTGCAGGCCGGCTTATCACGCTGACCGGACCGGGAGGGGTGGGCAAGAGCCGCCTGGCCAGGCGCTTTGCCACGGCCGTGCGGGACCAGTTTCCCGACGGGGTCTGGCTTGTCGAGCTCGGTGAGCTCAGAGCAAGTGATTTGCTTCCATTTCAAGTGGCGCGTGCCATAGGCCTCAAGAACGGCACCGGCGAGCCCTCGAGGACGCTTGCCGAACAACTCACCACGAAACAGCTTATGCTTGTCATCGACAACTGCGAGCACATGGTTTCCCCGGTGGTCGAGTTGATTAGCACATTGCTTACTACGGCACCCGGCCTACACATCGTCACTACCAGTCGGCAGATACTCGGCGCCGAGGGCGAACACATCTTCGAGGTGCCGCCAATGCCGAACGGCCCGTGCGACGACCGCGGTGAACTCGGCTCCCCTGCCCGCCTCTCGGATGCTAGTCAACTATTTCTGGACCGCGCTACCGCCGTAGTTCCAAATCTCGTCGTCAAACCGGACACCATGCAAGCCGTGGTTCAACTTTGTGAGCGACTGGAGGGTATGCCACTGGCGATCGAACTGGCCGCCGCCCGCCTGCGCGCATATTCGGTCCACGAAATCCTCGGCCGGCTCAAACATTCATTCGACGTGCTGACATCGGGCCCACGATCAGCTCCGGCCCGACATCGCGCCCTCGAGGCAACTATTGACTGGAGTTTCGGCCTGTGCTCGCCGGCCGAGCAATTGTTGTGGACGCGATTGTCTGTGTTCGCCGGCGGGTTTGACATCGGCGCGGCCGAAAAGGTCTGTGCCGACGAGCGATTGCCGCGTTCGGAAATCTTTGATCTGCTGGCCGGCCTGGTTGACAAGTCGGTCCTTAGTTCCCGTACTTCCGTCTCGGGACCAGGCACCAGGTTCTCGATGCTGGAAACGGTTCGCGAATTCGGCCAGACGCGTTTGAAGGAGTCTGGAATGGCTGCCGACATCAAGCAGCGCCACATCAAGCATTTCACCGCGCTCGCCGACCGCTACCACACTGACTATTTCAGTGAGCGTGAGATCGGCTGGTTCAAGGCAGTCAGCATTGATCTTCCGAATTTGCGGTTGGCCCTGCAAAACTGCCTGGATAAGCCCGGGGACGCCACATCGGCGCTGCGGATTGCCTCCTGCTTGCGGATGTACTGGGCATCTCCTGGATTGATCCTGGAAGGCATTCAATGGCTACGTAAGGCCCTCGAAGTAACTCTCGCGCCCAGCCCCGACCGTGCAGAAGCTCTCTGGACCTGCGCTTTTCTCGAGCTGGTGTCAGGTGACGTCGACCAAGGGGCCCAGACGCACGCCGAGTGTCGGGAACTCGCAGAGAAGTTGGGACTAGAACGGGTCCAGGCATTTCTCGCGCTGTGCCCTATGTTGACCGACTCGGTAGTTGGAGACCTCGACGCGGCGTTCGTCGGCGCACAGGAGGCCGCACGGCGTGGACGAGAGACGGGGAACGCTGTGCTTACCGGTGAGGCGCTCACCATGGCGTTCATGATGGCCTTTAGACTTGACAGACCTGAAACAGGCAAAGTCGGCAAGGAGGCGCTCGACTTCCTGGAGGCAGAAGGCTCCCAGTTCTATCGAGCGTTCGCACTGTGGATCCAAGGACTAGTGCATTGTCGCGGCGGCGACGCCGCTGCCGCGATGGGCTGCCTGAGAGATTCCTTCGGCGTATTCGATGCCGTCGGCCACGATCTCGGCATCGCGACGTGCCTGGGCGGATTTGCCTGGGCCGCCGCCATGCTGAATGAGCCCGAACGCGGAGCGGGACTTCTGGGTGCGGCGAACACAATCTGGCAGACGGGACCGCTGCGCGAGCCGTTTCTATGGTTTCGGTTCAAAGTGGCCGAACCAGTCGAAGCACTGATCCGCAATGCCATTGGCGAGAAGGCCTTCATCTCCGCATTCAACGAGGGCACACAGCAGGACTTTCATCGACTCCTCGATCCCCTACCCGAGGATGCTAACGACGACAGTAATCGGCTATCGGCTGCCAGGCTAGCCACCCTTACCCGCCGCGAGGTCGCCGTCGCAGAACTCCTCGCCAAGGGGCTCACCAACAGCGAAATCGCTGGCGAGCTGGTGTTATCCCGTCGCACCGTCGAATCGCACGTCTACCACATCTTTGCGAAGCTCGGACTGAATTCGAGGTCGCAGGCCGCCGAGTGGTTCGCCAAGCATGCTTATCCGAACATCACCTGATGCACCCGCAGAGTATCCATATACTCGCGAACCGCGGATATCAGATCGCCGTCGAAGTCGAACGCCAAGTGGTACTTGTTGGTGTAGTGGCGGCCGTTGGTGAGGTTCGCGTTTGACTCGGCCTCGACGGCTACCCGATCGTCTTCAGCAATCATGCTGATCGGCCTGAAGGTAGCCGGTCCAGCAGTATTATTCGCGATCCCTGAGAGCATCGCAGGGATTTCTGATCTCGTGAATGTGCCAGAGATCGGAAGCTCGCCTGCGATCCACCATGTCGCGTTATCGGTCAGCCGACGCAATATCGCCTCCGCGTCGCCAGTCTCGAAGGCCTCCAGGAACTCCAACACCACGCGCTTGTGGGCGTCGATGGTCATGTCTACGTCTTTTCCTCCGACAATCTCCTAAAGGCCAGCCTACTGCCGAGCCGACATCGACACCGTAGCATCGATCAGACTACCAAGTCAACTAATTGACGTTTGTGTATAGCAAGGCTCCAGGCAGCGTTTGATTACAGACGTGCTGATGTATTAACGTATGAGTTGAATCCGAAGGCGGCCAACTCCCGCGCGTCTTCAAACGAAGGAGTGCACGCGATGTCAATTAAAACGGTTGGGTTCATTGGCGTCGGTCGACTAGGTTTTCCGCTGGCGAGCGCGCTGCTGGATGCCGGCTTCGACGTGGTATGCGCGGCGCGCGGGAGGAGCGCTGAACTCGCCGAGCGCGGTGGCAGAGTCCTGGTGGACGGAACAGTACGCACTGTCGCTGAAGCATCCGATGTGGTCCTTTCCTGCTTGCCATCGGCGGCGTCGCTGCACGAAATCCTGGATGGCCCAACCGGACTGCTCGCGGCTGACCATGTACCACCCCTGATCGAACTGAGCACTCTGCCCATCGCACTCAAGACAGACGCTCGTCGACGGCTCCAGGCCTGCGGATCGGACTTACTCGACGCTCCCGTTAGCGGCACACCCGCAATGGTGGCGGCGCGGATCGCAGTGATTTATGCCAGCGGCGATCGCTCTCTGCATGACCGCGCCGAAGAAGTGTTCCGGGCGATGTCGCCGCACTACGTCTTTGTCGGTGAATTTGGGACCGGCACAAGGATGAAGCTCGTCGCCCAGTATCTGGGTCTGGTGCACGTCACCGCCGCCGCGGAAGCGATGGCCTACGCGAAATTGTCTGGGCTCTGCCTAGATCAGGTCACGGAGCTTATCTCGGCCAGCCCTGGAGCGGTATCTGGACAGTTCAAGATCCGCGCACCATTGATGGCTGCCGGGCAATTCGACGGCCGATTGGTTACGGTTGATATGACACTCAAAGACATCCGCGAAATCCTCGCTTATGCAAGGGAAATCGATGCATCGGTGGACTTGATTGAAGTTGCCGAAGCTCACTTTCGTCGTCTTGAGGCCGAGGGGCACGGTCAAGCGGATCCCGCCAGGTTGTTCGAAATGTTGGTCAGTCACGCGCAGGCAGGCGCTCGATGAGACTTGCTCGCCTCGCTGGCGGACTCACCGGGGTTGTCATCGACGTCGGCGATGCGCCGCAAATAGTTCCCGTCACGGGGGCGATTGACGCATTCGAAGCAGATTCGACGAATATCGCATCGCTGCGCCAGTGGTTTCGTGGCTACCCTGAGAATTGGCTACCTTTGATATCTGACTGGCACTCTGTCGGCCCGCTGCTGACTGACCTGATCGCGCGCTGCCACGACGATCACAACCGCGGCCGAGACAGGATCGAATTGTTGCCCGTCACGTCAACACCACTGGACCCACCGCTGCCCGATCGCACGACGCGGATCTTTGCCTCGGGCGGAAACTTCACCCAGCATGCGACGAAGATGTCCTCGCAGTTGGTATCAAAGGACGGCCCCGGCACCCCCGGCGAGTTCCCACCGTGGGGCTTCTACGTCATCCCAGGAACCGTCGTCGGTCCGGGCGCGACGGTTACTCCGCCTCCCGGCACGCAAAAACTCGACTACGAGGCCGAGGTTGCGGTCGTATTCGGCGCGCAGACAATCGCGGCTGGGCAGGGCGATTACGTGCCATGGGGCTACACCGCGTGGAATGACTTCAGCATCCGCGACGCCGCACTCGGCCTGTCGCGTACCGACCATGGTCCACTGACGTGGTCGCTGACAAAGAACTTCCAGACGGCAAACAGTTGTGGGCCATGGATGGTGGTCGGACACGATCTCGATGTTCGGGATCTGCGAATTCGGTGCTGGGTCAACGGTGAACTCCGACAAGACGGTACGACTGCGGACATGATCTACTCCTTCACAGACACCGCCCGCTATATCTCTAAATATCTCCCCATCGCCGCCGGCGACATGGTGTTGTCCGGCACCCCGGCAGGGACCGCCATGGAAGGCGGCCTTGACGGGCCTTATCTTTCGGACGGTGACCATGTCGAGGTCCTTGTCGAGGAAATCTCCAAGCTCGGTAATGAAATCAAGATGGGCAGTTGATGACGCGCCCGTTCAGGAAGGGGTAACACGCATGGCCAGCAAACCGCGACTCGCCCATGTCGTGCTACAGACGAGTCGGTTAGAAGAATTGCGGGATTGGTACTGTGCGGTGCTGCAGGCTCATGTGGTCTATGAGGGACAGAGCTTGTGCTTCATCACATGTGATGAGGAGCACCATCGGCTTGCGCTGATGGGCGCTCCCGAACTCCAATCGCGTAACCCAGGTGCGTCCGGGATGCACCATACTGCATACACATTCGCCGACCTTGACGATCTGCTCAGCCGCTATGCCGAGCTGAAAAAGCAGGGAATCACGCCACAGGTGCCGATTCAGCATGGGGTCACGACATCGCTCTACTACCAAGATCCCGATGGCAATTTTCTAGAACTGCAGGTAGACAACTTTGCGACTCCCGACGAAGCGACGGCCTACATGCATGGCCCGGAGTACATGAGCAATCCCGTCGGGGTCGCGTTCGATCCGAACACGATGCTAAAAGCCCTGAGGAGCGGCGTGTCGGTCGCCGAGTTGAGCACCCAGACATGGGCACGGACCGCCTGTCCAGGACTTCCTGATCCGTTGGCCGCCCTGACCGGCGCCTGACCCGGCATGGCCGTTGGTAGAGGCGAGATCCTTTGGTCCCCATCCCCAGAACGTGTCGCTGCCTCGCGGATGGTGCACTTTCAGCGCTGGTTAGCCAACTCGCGCGCGGTCGAAACGACTGACTTCCCGTCGCTGTGGCGGTGGTCGGTCGATCATCCGAACAAGTTCTGGCTTGCGATCTGGGATTACTTCGACGTCATCGCGTCACACGAGGCGAATATCGCATTGGCGAGCCCGAAGATGCCTGGTGCTCAATGGTTTCCGGGAGCAGAGTTGAACTGGGCGGAAAATCTTCTGCGCCACAGCGACGAACAGAGCCCAGCAATCGTCTCTGTATCCGAGGACGGTACATCTGCGGAGATGTCTCGCGCCGACTTGGTTTCTCGGGTCGCCAACCTCGCGGCAAACCTTCGGGCGATGGGCGTAAGACCTGGCGATCGGATCGCCGCGGTGCTTCCTAACATCGCACCCACAGTCATCGCACTATTGGCCGCCGCAAGCATCGGAGCGGTCTGGTCGTGCTGTGCGCCCGACTTTGGGGTCAAAGGTTTGATAGATCGGTTCGCACAGATCGAACCGACAGTCTTGATTGGTGTCGACGGCTATCGACACAACGATCAGGCCGTGCCGAAGATCGACCTGTTGGCCGAGCTTTATGCCGAACTGCCCACCGTCAAGCACGCAGTGCTGGTTCGGAATCTGGTGCCGTGCAGACCGGTTCCGGCCGGAATACACGATTTCGGACGTCTGGTGGAAGGCAACGCGACAGCCGATTACACGCAGTTGCCGTTCGACCATCCATTGTGGATCCTCTACAGCTCGGGCACCACTGGGATGCCCAAGGGCATAGTGCATTCCCACGGCGGCATCCTGTTGGAGAGCCTGAAAGCCAACTCGCTGCACTACGACCTCGGTCCCCGGGATCGGGTGTTCATCTCGGCCAGCACAGCGTGGGTCGTGTGGAACATGCTGGTCAACGCGATGTCGACCGGAGCGACGATCGTCACTTACGACGGTAGCCCGCTGGCCCGAGGGGCCGACACCCTTTTCGCGATCTGCGCGGCGGAAAATGTCACCCGTTTCGGAACGGGCGCCGCGTACTTGACCAAGTGCGAGAACTCCGGTATCAGTCCCGGCGAGGCCCACGATCTGTCGTCACTTCGGTCGATTCTGAGCACGGGATCGCCGCTGCCGGACCCGACATTCCGATGGGTTTACGAGTCTGTGAAGCACGATGTCCATCTGGGTTCCGACAGCGGCGGAACCGACGTCGCAACGGCTTTCGTCGGTGCCAACCCGCTACAGCCGGTGCGCGTCGGCGAGCTACAGGGGCCATGGCTCGGCGTGGCGGTGCAGGCATGGAACGAGGCCGGTACCCCGGTGGTCGGCGAAGTCGGCGAGATGGTCATCACCGCACCGATGCCGTCCATGCCAATCTACTTCTGGAACGACCCCAACGGTCAGCGCTACCACGATGCCTACTTCACCGAGTTTCCCGGCGTGTGGCGGCACGGCGACTGGATCGCAATGTCACCGACGGGCGGCTGTGTCGTGCAAGGTCGCTCGGATTCCACGATCAACCGGGGCGGCGTTCGAATGGGATCGGCCGATATTTACGGAGTTGTCGAAGAGCTCCCCGAAGTGTCCACTAGTCTGGTCGTTGGAGTCGAATTGCCACAGGGCAGTTACTACATGCCACTATTCGTGGTTATCGCGGACGGGCACAGACTCGATTCCGAATTGAAAAGTAGGATCCGAGAGACCATCCGCTCGAACATTTCTCCCCGTCACGTGCCCGACGACATCATCGAGGCACCGTCGGTGCCGACCACACGCACCGGCAAACGGCTGGAGATTCCCGTCAAAAAGCTGCTACAAGGCCGATCCAAGAGCGAAGTCGTCAACACGACAACCATCACCACCCCCAATGATCTCGACTGGTATGCCGATTTCGCCCGCCAGTTCCTGGTCCGAGACAGAAAGTCCTAAAGCATGAGCGAAATCGTCATTGTCGGCGGAGCCGGTTGGGCCGGAACGGAGTTGGTCCGTCGCTTGGCCGCCGTCCACGCGGACTTCAGTGTTGTCAGTCATAGCGATGCCGGATCCGAACGGCTGCGATCGGCAGGAGCCCAGAACGTCGTGCGCGCCCACCTCGACGATCCCTCGACATTGAGGTCAGCGTTTAGCGGCGCGCGCGCCGTCTACGCGATCCCGCCGACACTGCATCAAAACGAAGACCAGCTGATCATCAACGCCGTGCGAGCGGCGGAGGCCAGCGACGTCCAGCAGTTCACCTATCACTCAGTGCTGCACTCCAATACCCCGTTCCTGCGTAATCATGTGCGCAAGGCCCGGGTCGAGTCGACTCTGCAGTCCAGCAGCCTGACGTGGACGATTCTCCAACCCTCCATTTACGCGCAGGTGATCATGTCGATGTTTGCCAACAAACCGGCCGGCGTGGTCGGAGTGCCATTCGACATCGACTCCAAGATTGCGATCGTCGACCTCGCCGAATGCGCCGAGGTTGGTGTCAAGGTTCTGACTGAACCCGGAGTACACGACTACGCTACTTACGAATTGGCCGGCCCGACAACGACCTTGCGGCGATGTCTCGCCGACGTGGGACGCGCTCGCGCTATTGACCTGGAGCCCGAGATACTCCCCGTACACCAAGGTGCATTGCCGCCGCCGGCACAGGGCAACCCCGAATCGGCGGCCGACATGATCTCCACCTATGCCCACTACGATCAACACGGCTTCCGTGGGAACGCGTGGATACTGACGCAATTGCTTGGCCGCACACCGGCTTCCTTCACAGATGTGGTCGCACGCCATTTCGGCTCTGCCTCTGCTCAAGTACCCAATTGAATCCCCGTAGCAGTCACTACCGTCAATTGATTGACCCTCCCGTCAGTCATCGATAGGATGACCGAGGATCGCTGCGTACCCCCAGCCACACAGCAACGAGAGGGCCCCCTGCGGGGACCTATGCTTCACGAATTTTTAAGCGAGGTGTCAGTTTGAGCCGCCTTCCCGGCGCCACACAGGTGCTTGTCGCAGGAGGCGGGCCGGTGGGGCTCGCCACCGCCGTCGAGCTCGGGCGGCGCGGCATCCGCTGCGTCGTGATCGAACCGCGCGAAACCGTCTCGCGTGCACGGCCCCGCTGCAAGACGGTCAGCGTACGCACCATGGAACACTTACGCCGTTGGGGATTGGCCGACGAGCTCCGCAAGCGCGCACCGCTACCGTTTGAGTGGTCGCAAGATATCGTGTTTTGCACCTCACTGGCCGGCCATGAACTCTCACGCTTCACGGGCGTGCTTGGCCTCGCCCACGATGGTGACCGCTATCCGGAACCGGGTCAGCAAGCACCCCAGTTCGTCCTCGAGGATCTGCTGCGGGAAACCGTTGCGTCCCTTGATTCGTGCGTCCTCGCGACCGGTTGGTCCGTTACGGGCCTCATCCAGAAGCCCGACGCCGTGGAGGTGTCGGTAGTCGATTCCACTGGCAACTTGGCCGTTATCACCGCCGAGTACGTGGTCGGCGCCGACGGAGCCCGAAGCGTTGTCCGCGAAGCAATAGGGTCGGCGTATGTCGGTGAGCAAGCTCTTCGCCCCAATTTCGGCATGCTATTTCGAGCACCAAGGCTCTGGGACCATATCCCCCACGGCCCCGCCGTCCAATACTGGACCGTCAACGCGAGGACACCCGGCATCGTCGGCCCCCTCGACTTGAACGGCACCTGGTGGATCGTTGCATTCGGGGTTGATCGCGACGCCGGTATGGACCGCGGACATGAACTGATCCGCGATGCTATCGGCACGGACACGGACGTCGAGATCCTCTCCACCGACCCTTGGACCGCGCGCATGCAATTGGTCGACCGCGTCAGCAACGGCTGCGTTTTTCTCGTAGGCGATGCCGCCCATCTCAATCCGCCGTTCGGCGGGCACGGGCTGAATACCGGCGTCGGCGACGCCGTCGATTTGGGCTGGAAGTTAGCCGCCGTGCTCACGGGTTGGGGCGGGCCCAGACTGCTCGATAGCTATGCCGCCGAACGCCGGCCAATCCAAGACCGGGTGATCGACGAGGCTGCGGCCAACATGAAGGTACTCTCCACCGATCTGACGACGGCGGACCTCGATTCAGACGGCGACGTCGGCGTGAAGGCGCGCGCTCTTGCCCATGAACGAATCCAGGAGACCAAGCGCGCAGAGTTTTACGCTTTGGACCTTGTGCTGGGCACCGGTTATGACAATTCACCCATTATCGTCTCGGAATCCTCCCAAGGTCCGGGCCGTCCCGGGTACCGCCTGCCGCATGTCTGGCTGCGTGATGGCGTATCGCTCTATGACGAGCTCGGAGCGGGCCTGACGCTGCTCGTGTTCGACGGAGGAACGACCACCGGAAGCGACGCCGTGACCAGGTTCCGGACCGCGGCCGAGGAGCGTCAGGTGCCGCTGAAAATCCTTGACCTGCAGCGAGGAGACCTAAGGGATCGGTACGGAAGCGAGATGGTCCTCGTCCGGCCCGATCAGTATGTCGCCTGGAGCGCCGACACTGCGCCGACCGATCCCGGGTGGATCCTCGACCGCGCCAGAGGCGCGTGATATCCGCCTTATCTCTGCTTTATCTCTACCGCATCGAATTTGAAGGAGTTGTGATGGCAGGAAGTCTTGCGGGCAAGGTCGCGGTCGTGACCGGAGGTGCCGCTGGCATCGGTCGAACGATCGTGCAGAAGCTATCGGCGGAAGGTGCCGACATCGCGGTCGCCGACGTCAACGCGGCCGATGAGGCGGAGGCGCTGGTCGAGGCCAATGGGAGGCGGTTCTTCAGTGCGAAGGTCGATGTGTCGGACGAAGCGCAGGTCAATGATTTCGCCGACCAGGTCCGCGACGCGCTGGGCACCGTCGATATTGTCATGAATAACGCGGCCATCGCGCAAATGGTTGATTTCGACAATGTGACGTTCGAACAATGGCGCCAAATCTTCTCCATCAATGTCAATGGCGCGTTCCTGACGGCGAAGGCCTTCCTCGAGGATGTGAAGCGCTCCAGCGCCGGCAGGGTGATCAACATGTCATCGACAAGTTACTGGGAAAGCCCACCCACGTTTGTGGCATATGTCTCCGCTAAGGGCGCCATCAACGGCCTCACTCACGCCATGGCGACGGACCTCGCCAAGTACGACATCACGGTCAACGCGATCGCGCCCAGTGTGGTCCGCACTCCCACAACGCTCTCTCACCTCAGTGAAGAGTTCTTTGACATGCACATTCAGCTGCAGAACCTCAAGCGTCAGCAGACGCCTGAGGACGTCGCCAACCTGGTGGCGTTTCTCGCCTCCGACGAGGCGGCGTTCATCACCGGCCAAATCATTGCCGTGGACGGCGGGCTCACCCGGCGCTGACGCGAGCTTGCACCGCGCAGATCAGACGGTCAGCGCCGGGCGGTACGTGGCACGTAACCGCCTGGCGTTGACCAACTTCAGTGCGCCCGCCCACCCCGCAATACCGAGCACAGCGCGCTTAGTGACTAAAGAGTCTGCAGCACCAACTATTCGGCGAGATGATACTGTTGCCATTTCGCGCTCGGGCCGCCTCTGAACCGAGTATTCGTCGATACCAACGACTCTGGGCCCGCACACCTCTTGACACCGATGCGGACGTGGACGGACAACTCGCTGACCAGGCCGCCCATGGTCCGGGAGGAGATGGTCCCGGAGAAGGCCGCCCCCGGCGCTTCCCGAAAGGCATCGGCTTGAACCCGCGCCTCATGGGCGCAGGACGCGATGGACGGATGCGGCCCCGCCGTGTTTCCCCCAAGCGCACTCCCGCTGAGCACTTTCGCACTTGCGGCCTCGCCGCATCAGCAAATGTGGTGACGAATGATCAGAGAGCCGTTGCGGCTAAGCCTCCCTGTGCTCTAGCCGTAATCCCCGCGGCCAATCAATGTCGAACGCCCGACTCGGCGAGAGCTCATCAGGTCACGTGATGACTCCACCATTGGGCAGCAATCGCTGCAACAGTGCAGCCAAATAGACGTACGCGGCGGTGGCCATCCCACCGCCGCGTACGTCGCGAGCCCGTTGACTAGCTCGACGCGGTCTTGACCCCGAACGTCTCGTCCAGGTCGGTGCCCAGCAGTGCGTCTGCCGGCGGAGGCGGGCCAGGACCAACCCCGGGCGGGGGTGGTCCACCGCCCCATTCGTCGACGGCCTTCGGATCCGCCACACTCCAGGTACGAGGGACGTATGTGGGGTCGTGCAGGATGATCTCCTCCTCGACCGAATACTCGAACCAGTAGCCGTCCAAATCCCGGAAATACATGGCGATGTTGTGCCCTGGCCCATGCCGGAGGGGACCCCATTCGATCTCCACGTCATTGGCGCGCAACGCCTCTGCAGTGGCGTAGAACTGGTCGACATTCTTCATGCTGAACTGAAGGTGGTGCAGCCTACTTTCCGGGGTGCGGACAAGCACAACGTCGTGGTAGAGGTATCGGCCGGGTGACCGCATGAACGCCATGACGTAGTTGCCGTCCGGGGCCAGGATTCGGCTGGAGTGCAAGTGCCCCAGCACGTCGGCAAGAAACTGCTCCTCAGCTTCGAAGTTCGGGGCGCCGATGCCGACGTGGTCAGGAACGACGGGTGTCGGGCCACCGGCGCTCGGCGCCTCGACGAGGTGCGCCACCGGGATGTCTGTGTGCACACCCGTGGTGAGTTCGATACGGTGCCCGCCCGGGGTCGTGAAACGCACCGCCGGGTTCGATTCCCACTCAATGTGCGCGTGCCGCTCCACTTCGACGCCGGCAGCGGCGACACGCTCGGCCGCTCGTTCCAGCACCTGTTCGTCAGTGACCAAATAACTCACGTGGTGCATGCCATGAGCATCCCCCGGCTTGTAGACCAGCGAGTACCGGTCGACCCCATGCGCACTCAAGTAGTGCGTGCCGTCAGCGGTCGCGTGCTCGATGGTGAAACCCAGCCGGTCGGCCGCGTGTTTGGCTGCTGCCTCCGGGTCCTTCGCGTTGAGCGCAACATAGTTCACGCGCTCAATACCAATTGCGGACACCCGCGACCTCCTCGATCAGTGAACGAATAGCTCTTGACTATAGAGTCGAAGTATCTACACTCTAGTTTCGTCCCGATCTTCCGTCAAGCGCGCTCGGGCCGCTTACCGATGCGTGCGTCAATGGTTGGCTGTTGAAGTGCAAGGGCCACAGCCATCGTAATTCCAAAGTGGCGAGAGTATCTCGAGCGCGAAAGGCAGTGATGTCAGCATGATCCTGGTGCTCGGTGCATCCGGCTATACGGGACTGGCAGTGACACGGGAGCTTGCGGCCAAAGGTCTGGCTGTCCGTGGGTTCATCCGCGACGCCAACAAGATCGACTCAGTCCGGGCGGCTGGCGCAACAGAAATCATCGTCGGTGAGCTGCGAGATCTTGAGGCCCTCCAACACGCGGCCCGCGGCGCCCAAGGCGTGTTCTTCATCGGCCCGCGCTTCATGCCCGAAGAGGCCGCACTGGGAATAGTCTTGATAGACATCGCGATCCACGCAGGTGTCACCCGATTCGTGTACTCCGGTGTGTACCACCCCACGATCCTCGACCTACTCAATCACCAAGCCAAGGTCGACGTCGAGGATCACCTGTACAAGTCAGACCTTGAATTCACGGTGCTACAGCCTTCCCGCTTCATGCACGGCCCGATCCTGTCGAGCAAAGATCGCATCATTACCGAAGGTGTGCTCGCCGACGCGTTCTCGCCGGACAAAAAGATGGCCTACGTGGACTACCGCGACGTCGCCGAGGTTGCGGCGATCGCGTTCGCAGAACAGCGACTGGTCAGGGGCACTTTCGAGCTGTCGGCACCTGGCGAGTTCACCCTGCACGAGGTCGCCGCCAAAATTGGTCAAGCAATCGGTCGGGCTCTCCGCGCCGAGCAGGCCCCGATACGGGCCTACGGCCCCGCGGCGGGGCTGCTCAGCCAGCCCTTCTCCGCCGAGGGGTTTCGACGCCTCCGCGACTACTACGACCGTTACGGATTCCGCGGCGGTAACGCGCTCGTGCTGGAGACGATCCTGGGGCGGCCGCCCCGCAGCTTCGAATCTTGCGCGGCCGCGCTCCTGAATGCGTGAGTCTACTACCGCGCCTCGTCCACTGTAGATGGACCGCCGAAACCAGCCGTGCTATAACTTGATTGTCCAATATTTGACTATAACGAAAGTTGGTGGGTTGGTGTCTGCGACAATCCGGAATAGCCTCTGATGCGCTGGGCCACGCTCGCCCATGTTCACCTCGACCGGGTCGCCTCGCCATGGTTGGTACGGCGGTTCGTTGATCCCGCCGCCACGTTCGAATTTGTCCAGTGGGGGTTGGACGGGCAGCTTCCGGATCCGTCTCGGCTGCAGGCGCCAGAAGGCGCGACGCCAATCGGTATGCCCGGCGTCGAACTCGGGTTGCATGATGAACACGGATCGTGTTTCCAAAAGATCTTGCGCGCATATGATTTGGATGATCCCGCACTGTGGCGAATGGAACGGACGATCGCTGCAGGCATAAGTCACGCGCTCGGCACGCCGAAGCGCGTTGACGAGACCGAAGAAGAGCGCACGCTCGGTGCCGCGCTCAACGTGCTCGGAACGGCATTCGGCGTTGCCTTCGACGACGCCGAGCATCTCGAACACGCCATGTCGCTATATGACGCCGTCTACGAACACTGCCGAATACGGGAGTTGCCCGACGACATCCTCGCCAATGCTCCAAAACTGCCGCCGCTGCGCACCCCCTATCTACGCGACGCCCTATTTCGCGACGTGGCCAATTCAACGACAAACAATGGAGTGTCATGACCCAGCCCGACTTCAGTGATTTCCCGTCCGCGTTCCGCGGGACGACGTTCCGGCCCGGCGATGCGGGTTACCGAGACGCACGGACGATCTGGAACTGCCGCACCGCCGATGCCACGCCCGCGTTCATCGCGCAGTGCACCGACGTCGAGGACGTTGTGGCTGCCGTGCGATACGCGTCGGATCGTGATCTGCCGTTCGCCATTCGCAGCGGCGGCCACTCGATGGACGGTTCAGGAGCGCCCGATGGGGCGTTCGTCGTGGATCTGTCCCGGCTGAAGGCTATCGAGGTCGATCCGCAGACAGGCGTTGTTCGCGCCGGCGCAGGCATCTTGCTCGGCGAGATAGACGCCGCCACCCAGTTGCATGGGCTTGTTGTCCCGTCCGGCACGGTCACCACCACGGGTGTCGCGGGCCTTGCCCTAGGTGGCGGCCTCGGGTTCAACACCCGCAGGTTCGGCATGACCGTCGACAACATGTTGGCGTGCGACCTGGTGACTGTGGACGGCCAGCGGGTCCGAGCGAGCGTGGACGAGAACCCAGAGTTGTTCTGGGGACTGCGTGGCGCGGGACACAACCTCGGCGTTGTGACGTCGTTCGAATTCCAAGCTCATCCGGTGGGGCCACAAGTCTACAGCGGCATGATCGTGTACCCGATCGATCAGGCCGAGACGATCATGACCAAGCTCGACGCGCATCTAGCCAATGCGAGTCGCGCGTTGACGGTGGATCCGGTCTTGCTTCCCGCACCACCCTTCCCGTTCCTTCCCGAGTCGCTGGTCGGGACGCCGATCCTGATCCAGATCGTCGTCTACACAGGCGATCTGGCCGAGGCGGACGCCACCATCGAAGCACTCGCCGCCCTCGGAACTCCGGTGGCGAACACGGTCGGCCCCTCGACTTGGCTCGAGGCGAACAGCATCCTCGACATGATCTCGCCGCCTGGCCGGCGCAACTACTCGCGTGGTGGCTATGTCGCGGGCCTCACCCAGCCGCTCATAGCTAGGTTCATTGAGCAGATCAGCAAGGCCCCGGCTCCCGACGGGCCGCCTATGAGCGCAGCCATCGCAATTCAGGCACTCAGCGGTGCGTTTCACGATTTCGACGAGGACTCAGTCGCCTTCTCGCGTACCGGGACGCAGTGGTTGTGGGAGGCACTCGTCGCGTGGGACAACCCCGCACGCGACGACGACTTCCTCAATTTCACCGCTGATGTGCTGGCCGCTACCAAGCCGTACCTGCTGTCGAACAGCTACGTCAACCTCGTCGCTCACCAGGGGGAGGAATGGCTACGCGGCCTGTACGGCAGCGAGCAGAAGTTTCGCCGGCTGCAAGAACTAAAATCGCGATGGGATCCACGAAATCTGCTGCGCTTCAACAAGAACATTGCACCGGTCGCCCTCACTTCGTAGTGGCAGATCATGGCTCTCGTGCATAAGCACGGCGTTGCCGTTGGTGCGCACTTGGTCGGTGGGATCAGGGCGGAGAGCGCCGAGGCGGCGATGCGCGCCGTCGCCGGAACGATCGGTATGCACGTGTACGCGATCACCGACGGGGAAACAGGGGCACGCAAAGCGTGGATAGCTTGGCAGATCGCAAAACTTGCCGGCGTCGATGGGATTGAGTTGGTTGGGACGACAACTGTTTTCGAGGGTGCCGAGAACGAGGTCACGCAGGTGCCGAAGCTTGCGATCGACGCGGCGGTCACCGAACTCCCCCGACGCGTCGTGGGCTACGCCGACGCGGCCGAGTCTTCGTACAAAACCTTCGTGCGGCTGCGGAGTCAGGGACTGATCCCTCAGGGCGTCAAGTTCCAGGTTTCGTTGCCTACCCCGCTGGCACCGGTTGTGGCGTTCGTCAGCGAGGAGGACCAAGAGCGGTTCTACCCCATTTACGCTGCGGCGCTAAAAAAGGAGGCGGCCGAGATTGTCGACGCCATCCCGGCCGACGACCTCATGCTGCAATTTGATGTCGCGATCGAAATTGGCGTCCTCAGTGGTGCCCAACCGGCGACGCCGAAGCTCAACGACAAACGATTCATGATTGATGAGATCCGCAAATTGTTAAACATCGTGCCGGATGAGATCGAACACGGCATTCATCTCTGCTACGGCGATTTCGGACACACCCATTTTGTGGTGCCACAAGACCTCTCGTTATGTGTGGTTTTCGCAAATGCTCTCGCCGGTACGTTCGACTTCGTCCATATGCCGGTGGATCGCGAAACCGGGCGGAACCCGCGATATCACGAGCCGTTACAAGATCTGACTGGCGATGCTCGGCTTGCGCTGGGCGTAATCGACTACCGCGGCGATGAACAGCGCACGCGCGAACTTATCGCCGCGGCCGCCCAGGTCGGCCGGAATTTCGCCGTAGCAACCGAATGCGGCATGGCGAGGATCGACGAGGGAGCCACCCCGGGTCCGCCGCTTCAGCGTCTACTCGAGCTCCACGCAGCCGTCACACAACCAATTCGCTAAGGGAGCCCCACACTCGACCATTGCGAGAGTTGCGCATTCGTCCCGCGTGTTTGCCGATCGCTCGTATGCGCGCTCCTAATTCAGCTGACATGGATTGTATGCGCAAGCGGCGCGGGACCATGCCCCCCTATTCGCCGAGGTTCTCCGCCTCACAGCGATGCAGCGACGATCTGACACAGATTCTTCGGTGTAGCGTCGTCTCAGTGTCAGGGTGAGGTTGCCGCTTGTTGCGGTGGTTGGATCCTGATCACCTGGTGTTTGGCTCGTAGCGTCGGTGCCGCCTAGTGGGTTGGCGTTCATGCGTTTTGTCGGCATCAGGTGTGAAGGACCGGCCGGCGTGACTTGATAGCGTGGCGTCGCCCCCACTGAGATGTGTCCGCCGACCGGCCCAACCGTCACCTCACAGTGAAGGAGGCAACCTCCATGGTTGTTGTTGGAGCCGATGTCCACAAGCGCACGCATACGTTCGTCGCCGTGAACGAGGTGGGCCGCAAAGTTGGCGAGAAGGTCGTGGCGGCCACGACCGTCGGTCATCGCCAGGCGGTTCGATGGGCTCGCACTCAGTTTGGTGTCGAGCTGGTGTGGGCGATCGAGGATTGCCGACACTTGTCAGCCCGACTCGAGCGTGATCTGTTATCCGCCGATCAAAAGGTGGTGCGGGTGCCACCGAAGTTGATGGCTCACAGCCGTGCTTCGGCGCGTACCCGAGGCAAGTCCGATCCGATCGACGCGTTGGCCGTCGCGCGGGCTTACCTGCGTGAGCCCGAGCTTCCGGTGGCCTCCCACGACGAGGTGTCGCGGGAGTTGAAGCTGCTGGTGGATCGGCGTGAAGACCTTGTAGGGCAACGCACTTCGACGATCAATCGGTTGTTGTGGAGGGTGCACGAACTAGATCCTGGCCGGTCGCCGAAACCGGCGTCGCTGGATTTGACCAAGCACCGCCGGATCCTCGGTGACTGGTTGGCCACCCAGCCCGGTCTGGTTGCCGAGCTGGCCCGCGAGGAACTGGCCGATATCACCCGACTCACCGAGGCCATCAATGCGTTGGCTAAACGGATCAGTGAGCGCGTCCGCGCGATCGCTCCGGCGCTGCTGGCCATGCCCGGCTGCGCCGAGCTCACCGCGGCCAAGATCATCGGCGAAACCGCCGGGGTCACCCGTTTCAAAAGCGAAGCCGCATTCGCTCGTCACAGCGGCGTGGCCCCCATCCCGGTGTGGTCAGGAAACACCGCCGGGCGGGTCCGAATGACCCGCAGTGGCAACCGTCAACTCAACGCCGCCCTACACCGCATCGCCGTCACTCAGATCCGCCTCAACGGTCTCGGACAGGCCTACTACCGGAGCCGTCTCGCCGCCGGCGACTCCACCACAGAAGCCCTACGCTGCCTCAAACGCCGACTGGCCCGCGTGGTCTTCCATCACCTCCACACCGACCACAACGCCCGAACAAAGCCTTGCCAACCAGCCGCCGCTTGACATAGGAGAAACTCATGGATGCGCGACGGCCGGGCAACCTACCCGCAGAGGTGACCAACTTCGTAGGTCGCCACGACGAGATCGAGCAACTACGGAAGATACTATCTGCAGGTCGCCTCATCACCCTGACCGGCCCGGGCGGCGTAGGAAAAAGCCGACTGGCCAGGTTTTTCGCTGCGGCCGTGCGAGACAGATTTCCAGACGGAGTCTGGCTCGTCGAACTCGGCGAGCTCAGAGCAAACGATTTGTTGACATTCCAGGTTGCTCGCGCCGTGGGTATCCAGGACAGCTCTAGCGATCCCCTAACGATGCTCACCGAGCAGCTGGCCGCGAAACGACTCATGCTTGTCATCGACAACTGCGAGCACATGGTCCCATCCGTAGTCAAATTGGTGCGAACGTTGCTAACCGCCTGCCCCGACCTGCAAATCCTAGCCACTAGTCGCGAAGTGCTCGGTACAGAGGGCGAACATACTTTCGAAGTACCTCCGTTGCCGTTGGACCTCGGCAGCCGCATCGGCCGCCACGACGTTGGTTACCGCCTACCAGATGCAGCTCAGTTATTCGTTGACCGGGCGACTGCTGTGGTGCCCAACCTCGTAGTCCAAGCGGGCACAGTGAACACCGTCATTGCGCTTTGTCAGCGGCTCGAAGGCATGCCCTTGGCGATCGAACTGGCAGCTGCGCGGGTGCGCGCGTACTCCATCCACGAAATCCTCGCCAGACTTGAGCAGTCCTTTGCGGTGCTCGCAGCTGGTCCCCGATCGGCGCCAGCCAGGCATCGCGCCTTGGAGGCGACAATTGAGTGGAGCTTCGGGCTATGCTCACCAACCGAACAAATGCTGTGGACGCGGCTATCTATTTTCGCTGGCGGATTCGACATCGAAGCGGTCGAAAACGTATGTGCTGATGAGCAATTGTTGCAAACTGAGGTATTTGATCTTGTCGCCGCCCTCGTCGACAAATCGATCCTGAGCTCTCGCACTAGCGCCGACGGGAAGGGTACTAGGTTCACGATGCTAGAAACGGTGCGGGAATTCGGGCAGGCACACCTACCGGAATTTAGCGGCGCCGACGCGGTCAAGCATCGCCACATCAGACATTTCGCCGCGCTAGCCGGGCGTTACCATCTTGACTACTTCAGCGAACGCGAGGTCGCCTGGTTCCGCGCCGTCAGCACAGACCTTGCAAATTTGCGCGTGGCTCTGCAAAACTGTCTCGACCAGCCGGGAGTTGCCGAGGCAGCGCTAGAGATCGCTTCTTGCTTGCGGATGTACTGGGCATCGCCCGGGTTGATCCTGGAAGGCATTCAGTGGTTGCGCAAAACGCTGGCCATCGCATCAGAACCTACCTCCGAGCGCGCAGAAGCACTATGGACGCTCAGTTTTCTCGAGTTAGTACAAGGCGATATCGACCGTGGGATGCAGACGGCAGCCGAATGTAGAGATCTCGCCGAAAAATTGTCCTTGGACCGCATCCAAGCATTCCTTACCCTATGCCCAGTATTGGCTGACTTCCTACTCGGCAATCTGGATGCGGCACTTGTCCACGCCAAGGAGGCGGTTCGGTGCGGGCGTGCAATCGGCGATGCCGTGCTCACAGGGGAAGCGCTTGCCCACGCGTTCCTGATGGCCTTCGCGCTAGACGATCCAGGGTCCGATGAGCTTGGTCGAGAGGCACTGGAGTTCCTCGAAACCGAGCGCGCACAGATGTATCGAGCGTTGGTTCTAATGATCCACGGCATGCTGCAGTGTCGCCGGGGAAGCACCTCGACGGCGATGGGGTATCTGTCCGATGCATTCGAGGTCTTTGACCTCCTTGGTCACGACCTCAGTATCGCGATGTGCTTAGGCGGATTCGCGTGGATCGCTGCCATTTCGGGCGACTTCACGCGGGGCGCCCGCCTTCTGGGTGCTGCCCACGCGATTTGGCAGGCCGGTCCCCTGCGTCACCCGACATTGCTATTCCGGGACCACATCGGGCAACAGGTCGAGACCCTGATTCGAAACTCGGTCGACGACGTGGCCTTCGACGCGGCCTTCAAGGAGGGCGCCCAGTGGGACTTCCATCAGCTGATTGATCAACGACTGCTAGCCACCAACCATGGCTGCAGCGACGCCGCTGAACAGCAATCCGCCGGGGCGTTTGCGGTGCTAACCCGTCGTGAAGTTGCAGTCGCCGAACTCGTCGCCAAGGGGCTGACCAACAACGAAATCGCCAGCGAATTGGTGTTATCGCGGCGCACAGTGGAATCGCACGTCTACCACATCTTCACCAAACTAGGTCTGCAGTCCCGAATGCAGGTAGCGAACTGGCTGAGCAGCGGGACCGATTCCCGAGTCGATGCTCATTCGACCATCAGCTAGGCATGCGCGGATCGGTACCGTCCGAGTCTGGGGCTCATCCAAGTGCTGCGCAGGTGGGTGTCTCGTGCCGGTCGCGGGCCCTTCCTAGCCGGCGATCAACTGCATCATCGGGTCGACCACGCCGTGAGTTCGGGGTAATCGATGTAGCCATGTTCATCGCCTGCGTAAAAGGTGGCGGTGTCGGGGGTGTTGAACGGGCCGCCCGCGGCGAGGCGTGCGGGTAGATCGGGGTTGGCCAGGAACAAAGTTCCGAACGAGATCATGTCCGCGGTGCCATCCTCGATTAGAGCTAGTTCGCCGATACCCGTCACGGAGTCCGGAGTAGACGGATTGGTGCTAACCCGTCGTGAAGTTGCAGTCGCCGAACTCGTCGCCAAGGGGCTGACCAACAACGAAATCGCCAGCGAATTGGTGTTATCGCGGCGCACAGTGGAATCGCACGTCTACCACATCTTCACCAAACTAGGTCTGCAGTCCCGAATGCAGGTAGCGAACTGGCTGAGCAGCGGGACCGATTCCCGAGTCGATGCTCATTCGACCATCAGCTAGGCATGCGCGGATCGGTACCGTCCGAGTCTGGGGCTCATCCAAGTGCTGCGCAGGTGGGTGTCTCGTGCCGGTCGCGGGCCCTTCCTAGCCGGCGATCAACTGCATCATCGGGTCGACCACGCCGTGAGTTCGGGGTAATCGATGTAGCCATGTTCATCGCCTGCGTAAAAGGTGGCGGTGTCGGGGGTGTTGAACGGGCCGCCCGCGGCGAGGCGTGCGGGTAGATCGGGGTTGGCCAGGAACAAAGTTCCGAACGAGATCATGTCCGCGGTGCCATCCTCGATTAGAGCTAGTTCGCCGATACCCGTCACGGAGTCCGGAGTAGACGGATTGAGGATGAACAAGCCGCCAAACCGTTTGCGCAGCTCGTGTGTGAGTTCACGGTCCGCCTTCTCGCCCATTTCCATGGTGTGTAGGTAAGCCAGTCCGACCGGCTCCAGCGCATCGACCAACGCCGGGTAGGTATCGCGGTAATCGTCCTCGACGATGTCGTTGAAGGAGTTGGCCGGAGAAATCCGCAGTCCGACGCGCTGCCCGCCCACAGCGTCGGTGACTGCACGCGCCACCTCGACGGTCAAACGGATCCTTCCCTCGACCGATCCCCCCCAGCCGTCGCTACGCTGGTTAGCGTTTGTGGAAAGGAACTGATGCAGTAAATAGCCGTTGGCACCGTGTAATTCGACCCCGTCGAAGCCGGCGTCAATTGCATTGCGTGCCGCTTGCGCGAAATCGGCAACGGTATCGGCGATACCCGCCTCCGTCAATTCCACCGGGGTAACGAAATCCTTCATCCCCTCAAAGGTGAATACGTGACCAGCTGCGGCCACGGGTGATGGGCCGACCGGCACCAACCCGTCGGGGAGCAAGCACGGATGACCGATTCGGCCGGTGTGCATCAGTTGCGCGAAGATCACTCCGTCTGCGCGATGCACTGCATCTGTCACCGTTCGCCAGGCCGCCACCTGTTCCAGCGAGTGCAACCCCGGGGTGTTGGGATAGCCCTGGCCTATCACCGAGGGTTGGGTGCCCTCGGTGACGATCAGTCCCGCGCTGGCACGCTGCGCGTAGTACGTCGCCATCATCGGCGTTGCGGTGCCTTTCGGTCCATGCGCGCGACTGCGGGTCATCGGCGCCATCACGATGCGATTGGGCAGGTGCTTGCCGGCGATCTCGATCGGGTCGAACGCGGTGGTCATGCTTCTCCTCGTACTTCTGATGTCCTGTTTGGACTTTCATGCGCTTGCGGTGACGAATTATTATATACGATTATGTATAATGTTTGACACATAGGGCAGTCGCCTGCATTCGACCCTCCCCCATTCGCCATTGGGACGCGACCAGCGCGGCGACACGAAAAGCACTGCTTCGACATCCCGATCTGCTGGTGACTGCGATCGATCTTCGACGGCCTTGACGGTGTCGACAAACTCGGTGACAACCTGGATGCGCTGCTGGCAAACATGACTGACATGGACAGGCTGATGCCACACATCGTCGCGCAACTGCCACCGTTGATAGCAGTATCGCGGGACATGCAGTCGACGACCGTGAAGACGATGTACAGCACCTTCTCGGACCTGCTCGATCAGATCGGCCGCATGACCGACACCGCAAGCGCGATGGGCCAGGCCTTCGACGACGCGAAGAGCGACGATGGGCTATATTTGCCGCCCGACGCATTTTCGAGCAAAGGATTTCCAACGAGCCTTGAAGTTGATGATCTCTCCGGATGGCACATCGGCGCAGTTCATCATCACTCATGAGGGCGATCCGGCTACGCTGCAAGGTATTTCGCACGTCCCTGCTGAGCTCAATGCCGCCAAAGAAGCCTCTAAGGGCACACCGCTGGCCGACGCCAAGTTCTCCCTCGGCGGAACTGCTGCGATATACAACGACATCCAGGTCGGCGCGAAGTGGGACCTAATGATCGCGGCGGTCGGCGCCATCACGTTGATATTCATGGTCATGCTCGTCATTACCCGCGCGCTAATCGCCGCGTTCGTGATCGTGGAACCGTAGTGCTCTCGCTTGCCGCGTCTTTCGGCCTATCAGTGCTGTTGTGGCAATACATACCGGGACAGGATCTGCATTGGATGGTGCTAGCGTTCTCGGTGATCATCTTGTTGGCCGTCGGCTCGGATTACAACCTTCTGGTCGTATCCCGGTTCAAGGAAGAGATCCACGCCGGAATCAAGACCGGCATAGTCCGCGCAATGAGGGCAAAGGGGTATGGTCACCGCCGCGGGTGTGGTCTTCCCCATCGATCGCTGCCTTGCTTGGACGCTGGTTCTTGTGGCCCGCTGCAGGTCCGCAGCCGACCCGCGCGTATACAGACCCCTCAGCGGCCACAATCCCCTCCGGATTTGATGGCCAACTCGGTCCTTGCCGCACCTCGCTGACGTACGGCAGGACACCACAACCGTTGGTCGGGTGCCCGATCGGCGAACGGATCGGCCCGAGACCGACTGGGGGACTGCGCCGACCTGGAGGTTCACCGCAGCGGTGGCACTGACCTTGCTGAGGGTGACGAGATCCCTGCCGGGTAAGCCTAACCACGCGGCATCATCGACGTTGATGACCACCGCTGGTTGTTGGCTCGATCAAAGCCCGCCAGGCCGCAGGGCTTCGGTCACGATGGAGCCTCTGCTGGTTGGACCCTGCTGGCTTGGGACCTTGGGACCTCCCAGAATGGAACGTGGCCTCGCCCGCTGCCCCAAGGAAGGATCGATGGCCGCGCAACGGATCCAACATCGTCGAGACTGAAGCGATGTCCTCGCCGCCCACCCGGTCGGCAATGGACTGCGCCGCCCCGAGGTCAGAGACATCCCACATAAGCGGCCGGACACAAATAGCTGATATCCCATCGAACCGTGGCCATGTTGACCTTCGCACGCTCGATCGCGCTACCTGAGCCGTCGATTTCCCATCTTTGAAAATCCTTGTAACGCTGAGTAAGTGGCATTGTAGTCGCGCCCGGCGCCAGGATCGAGGACCTCACCACGGATCGCACCGCCAGGGCGACCAATCGCTTGACGGCGGTCTGCGGCTCACCGATGTCCCACGGTGTGACGGTGGGCAATTCACGCCCAAGCCGTTGCTGATGATCATCGCTGAACACGACCTATGCACGTTCACCGAGGTTCAACGTGAAGCGTATCAGGCTGCCGCGAAACCGAAGAAACTCCTTAGCTTCGACGGCGGCCACTTCGAAGCGTACACAACGTTTTTCGAAAGCACTGGGCCACCGGCTCGCGACTGGTTTGTCGAACACCTTATGCCGAGCGGGAATGGAAACGGTAGTCAACCGCGCGCCGGCACCCGTCGCCCGCCCATATAGCGCCAGCTAATCGTAGGGGTCTACCGGGCGGTCCTTGAAGGCCTACTCCGCCCCGATGACGAGGGCATCGCGGTCGAACTGCGCTACCCGTCCACCGCGAAGCGCACCGATAGCGCTGTACCAGATAGACTGCCGCACTCCGGCTTTCCGTCGATCGATAACTAATGTCTTCTCGGAAATGAACTGCACATAGTTCCCAACCGAGCGGGTCTCGTCGGCGTATTGCGCAATATTGTCGATGACAGGCCGGAACTCGGGTACATCAAGAACGAAGAGTTCGATCATCGACTCCGTTGGCCCTCCAATTCGGTGGCCGCATTCTCCAGGATAAGTTCCGCCTTCCGCGCCCAAAGTTTCGACATCGTCGGCGCGTCCTCGGTTTCAATCACATCGATGAGCGCGCGCAGGGTAACTTCAGCATCTTGATCGTCGACCTTCGATGTCTCGCGAAGTGGATACGTGAATTCGATCAGATAACCGTTCGGGTCGTGGGTGTAGATGGATTCGATCATTTCGTGCTTGACCCGCATCTCAACGACCCATCCGCTGTTCTCGAGTCGTTGCCGGTATTCATCCAGGGCCTCGGCGGAGTCGACGTGGATCGCAAGATGGCGGGAGTCTCGAAAGAACCCCGGCACTTCCGGACCATGCGTTGCGTAGGCATCCTGGCCCGCAGCGCTGAACTTCTCAAGACCGAAGTAGTAGAAAAACGCCAGCCGATCGCCCTTTCCGATGTCAAAAAAGAAATGGACGAAGTCGGGATGATCTGAAGGGCCCCACCCCACAGCACATACTGAGTGGACGATGGGAAACCCGAGTATGCCGTTGTAGAACCGCACGGTGCTAGTGGGATCGAACGTCGGAAATGCGGCATGGTCGACGCCTCGGGCGAGGTGGCAGGGCTGCTCACTCATAAGGATCCTCTTCTTTGCGTGCTCTACCTCAATAATAGACGGTATGGTTGAACATTGGCCGGGCATGTCAAACCGTCTCATTCCGGCTCTAGTGCCGCTAGCCCTGCCCGTGCGATCGCAACATCAGCCTCCCAGGAATGCGCGCCTGCACCGATCCCCCCCACGACCTTTCCGCCGATCACGACCGGAAGCCCGCCCGGGAGGTCGACGATGTCGTCGATCTGCGCAGTCAGCTTGGCGGCCACCTCGGCCGGCAGATCGCCAGTCGGCAGACCCGTGTAGACGGCGGTGCGCGCCTTCTTCGGAACGATGTCCGCCGCCAGGGGTACGGCATCGTCCATCAGAACCCACGCGCGCAGCAGACCGCCGGGGTCGACGATGGCAATGCCCGCGGGCGCCTTGATGCGCCGGGCTTCCAGAACAGCCGCTTTCAGCATTTTGAGCACGGCGGCTTCGGCGATCCGCTGGCTCACCGTGACATCGGACACGGGCACTTCCTTTCCGAGTAACTGCGAAGTCGGCATCAATCGACGATGCGGACGAGGTCGATACGGCCCGCGATGAGTGCGGAGGCAGTCAGATCCTGGGCATTGCCGGGAACGGCGACGCCCACCGGGATCGTCAGTTCGCGACGCACCCGTTCGGCCACCGCCAGGCGATCGAGGACCTGAGACCGGCCGGCGCCACCGACTAGCCAGACCAATTCGGCGCCATTGCGGGCCTGTGCTTGCGCCTGTTCTAGATACTGCTGAGCCTGGGCGCTCCAGGGGTCGCCGACGCCGATGTCGATGCTCATCAGGTCGCCCGGGACGTTGGATACGATCCGACTCGGCCATCGCATCCGACCGGTGTCGAGCGGCGTGCCCAGTATCCAACTCGTGAGATCACCGAGCGCCGCCCCGTCGGGTTCGGCCTCGGCGAAGTCCGCCGCAGCCTGCCCAGCAAGCCCGGGCTCAGTCGCCGCGAGATCGGCGAGTGACACCACGCCGGCGCGACTGAGGTACGCCACGGCCATCCGGGCGGGCGACAAATCGTGGCGCATGGTCAGCGATTCCCACCACAGTTGGCTGCGCATGGCGGCTTCTTGTAACCGTTCGATTTTCGGCCGCCGGGCGGCTTCATACCGCGGCAGCGCCTCGATGAGCGGCCCGTCGCCGACGCTGTCGATCGCTTCCGACAGAGCGATAGCGCTCTCCAGCGCCAGCTTGGTGCCCGAACCAAGTGAGGGATGCGCCGTTGCGACGGCGTCGCCGAGCAGCACGATGTTGTCGTGGTGCCATCGGGTGCACGCCAATGTGGTGAAATGCCCCCAGCATGACCGGTTTCCGAACAACTTGCCGCCATTGAGCAACGGCGCGAACGCATCGGACAGATACTCCAGCGCCTCGACGTCGGAGTCGTTTTCAGAGGCCCACGTGCGGCCCGCGAAACCGGCTCGTTCCACGGTTTGTTGGCTGGCTTCGACAACGAGCGCGGTAAGACCGCGGTCATAGGAGTACGCGTGAGCCACAAAAGTGCCTGCCGGCGTCTGCACCGGCATAAATACTGTGCTATCCAATTCGACCTCGCCACCGCACCACAGGAACGCACCCCGACCAACATGAGTGTGGGGGCCAAGCACGTCGGCGAACTTCGCTCGCGTCGTGCTGGACGCCCCGTCGGCCGCGATGACCAGATCGGCACCGTCGCTGAGTTCCTCAACGGAGGCCGACTTGCCGACCACCACCTCGACTCCAGCCTCGGCGGCACCGTCGAGCAGAATCCGCAGCAGCTTGGACCGGCGCACTGCGCCGCTGTGGAACTGCCCGAATTGCACAGCACCCTGGGGCAAGTCGAACCGTGCGCCCCGAAAGGTGAACATCTCAGCGGTCAAGCGACGCAGCACCTGCGCATCGGCCCGCTCCAGCGCGTCAACCAAACCATGCGTGAGTCCCACCCCGAAACCGAACGTGTCATCTGGGGGCAGCCGTTCATACAACCGCACTCGCCAGTCGGGATGGCTCAGTGCAATCAGACGGGCGGCGAATGCGCCGCCCGGCCCGC
Source organism: Mycobacterium sp. NTMscope_MAC_269 (assembly GCF_976985695.1). Taxonomy (NCBI): domain Bacteria; kingdom Bacillati; phylum Actinomycetota; class Actinomycetes; order Mycobacteriales; family Mycobacteriaceae; genus Mycobacterium; species Mycobacterium sp. NTMscope_MAC_269. The sequence continues at coordinate 363,875 of NZ_OZ335668.1, read as the reverse complement.
CTCCGATGACTTCCACACGTCGGTTCATTGGTCCTTCGTTTCGTTCAGCCGCCGGCCGAGATCTTCTCAGCCTCGATGGCCTGAGTTATCTCTTGGCGCAAGCGTGCCTTGTTTACTTTGTGAATATTGGTGAGCGGCAGGCTCTCTCGTGACTCGATACGTTCCGGCCACTTGAATTTGGCGACTCCACGCCGCTCGAAGTGTTGCTGCACCGCCAAGAGATCCGGTGGCTCTACACCCTGTTGTGCAACGACAAATGCACAGCTGCGCTCGCCTAGCCGCTCGTCGGGCATGGCCACCACCGCCGCCCGTTCCACGGCGGGATGTTCCATCAGAACCATCTCCACCTCTTCGGCATTGATCTTCTCGCCGCCGCGGTTAATGAGGTCTTTGATCCGGTCCTCGAGCCGGTAGTACGAGCGACCCGCGTGAGACACTTCAACTACGATGTCTCCGGTGCGGTAGAAGCCATCGGTAGTGAACGCGTTGCTGTTGCGCTCGGGTGCTTGAAAATAGCCGCGGATGGTGTAAGGCCCCCGCGCGCACAACTCGCCTCGTTCGCCAACAGGGACAGGCTCCTCGCTGCCAGGTTGCAGTACACGAAGCTCATCGCACGGCGAGATCGGCGTCCCGTTGGTGTGGTGCCGAACCACGACGTCGCGGTCGAACGGGGAGACCATACACAGCCCTTCGCCCATACCGAACATCTGTGTGACACGGCAAGTCTCGGTTTCGAACGCGTCGATCACCTCGGGCGGCAGGGCGCGATCCGCCCACACGAAAGCCCGCAATGTACCGAGCGCGGCGCGCAATTCAGGATCGCCGTCGATGACCCGCACGATGGGCCGTGTGGCCAGCATGTGGGTGATCGGATACACATCCGCCAAGGCCTTGAACGTTGCTGGATCCGGCGCGCACGTCACCAGGCACGCCCCGACTGCATGAGCCGCATGCATGGCGCAGACGACGCCCGCGTTGTGCACGATCGGCAACAAGTGTGCGGTGCAACTCTCGTCGTCGATACCGACTGCTTCGGCCCAGGCTCGTGAATTGTACCAATACTCGGTGTGCAGGCGGGGGATCAGCTTGGGAATGCTCGTGGTCCCACCGGACAGTTGCAGCACCGCCACGCTTTCGGGCGAGATGCGTCGTTGGATTCCGTCGATCGCGTCACGAGCCATATCGGGGTCGACCTCGGCGGCCAGCAACGAGTCGAGAGAGATCCCGTCGCCCTGCGCGGCGTCGGCGCCGGTGGTGACGAGCAGGCGTAGCGACGACTGCTCTGCTCGCACGGACAGCGCCACTTCGCGCAAGTCGGGCCCAGCAGAGGCGGTGTCAATCACGTGCGCGATCGGGACGCATTGATGGGCGATCGCCACGAGTTCGTGGCGGCGATGAAGCGCAAGCGTCGCCACCGGAATCGCGCCCACCTTCAAGAGGCCATACCAGATGACGGCTGTCGTTGCCCGATTGGTCACTTGTAGGAGCACTGGATCTCTCGGACGGATACCCCGCTCCCACAGGCCGACCGCCACCCTGTCCGCCTGGCGGTCCAGTTCGGCGTAGGTCAAACCGAGGTCCGGACCGACCACCGCCATGTGGTCGGGAAAGCGATCGGCCACCGCGCGGAACTCCTGGGCGATCGTGAGCTCACGCCACGCCCCGGCCGCCCGGTAGCGCACGATGGAATCGTGTGGGTACGGAACGATGCCAGGGTCGCTAGCGGATGGTCCGGTCACTTTCCGCGTTCCTGGGTCCACGAGACGATTTCGTTAATAGTTGGGCCAATTCCCGATTCTTCGCCCGATGTGATTGGCCTGCCGAAGTGGTCGGCGCGAATTCGCACGTGCGTGACGTCGCTTGCTGCCAACGCTCCCAACGCAGTTGCGATATCGCTGGGAAAGACCGAAACGTCACCGGTGAACTCGACGACCAGGGTTGGCAGCGTCACGCCGGCAAGCGACCGTTCCAGCGACGCGTTTGATGACAGGCCCGACCACGTTGACAACCACGCTTCGGGTGTGGTGAGCCGACCGAATCCGTTGACGCCGTAGTTCGACATTGCGGGACGAGCGCTGATCACCGAACCGTACCGTCTGTCAGAGGGTTCCAGGCTCAGATCCATACACCGTAGATCGGCGTCGGTGCGGTAGGTAGTGATTACCGGGGTCAGGGTGCTGCGACGCCGTTCAATTTCCGATGCGGTACCCGATTTGACCTTCTTGCGAGCGGCGAACTGAGCTGAAATCAGCTCCCGCGCGGCGCTATCAATCCGAGCGACTCGTTCACGCTGGGCCTGCTGGTACCGGGTTACGAAGTCAGCAGAATAGTGCGAGCCTTCTGGAGCGTCGCCAAAACCGTTGGCAGAGTCAAATGGATCCAGCTCTCTGATGACAGAGAAGGGATCCCTTTCGTCGCCGACCGATGGGTCGATCGCGCCTAGCAACAGCCGGCCTTGTCCTGGGTGGGGCGCCACCAACACCAGCCCGTCCGGGGCGGGCATTGGAGCCGCTGCGAGGTTGGTAGGCGCACCCCCTGGAGTCCGCGCGATCCGATCAGCGGGCTGGGCCAGTGCTTGCTCGGTGTACAAGGAGTAGAGCCCGCTACCACCGGAGTGGCCTACCAGGACGATGTGCTCGAATCCGCTGTCGCGCAGCAGTTCTACGCCAGCGGCAACGTCAAGTATCGCAGCCTCATGGAGCAATCCCATGTCATTGCCCACGTTGCGACTCACCTGGGCCCACACTGTGTGACCCGCCTCCAGCAAGCCAGGAATGAACGGGTGCTGACGCAGATCCTGGCGTGGATGCATGAGGCAGAAGACCGTGCTGCTGTCGGTGTGAGCGGGACGATACAGAGAGCCACGGGATACCTCACCGTCAAACGCGATGAGGGTGCGCTGAATAATGGTGATGTCGTCCGGCAGGTCCCGAGGCCACCAATCGACCATGAGGGCTGCTCTGCCGCGCCCGGAAGGGGACCTATCAGTTTTGGGTGCTGGCACCGGCGCCAACCTCTCTGACATGGATTCCCTTTCTGGTTCCGTTGATCAGCACGCGTGCTGCTCGACACGTAGGTCACCGAGCACAGCCAGCAGTGACGGATCCAACGGAACCGCTTGCAGGCCATCTTCGTCCGATCGCACGTGAACTTTCGTCAGCCACATCTCAACTGCGGGCGCTGCGCCCGGATCGGTGGTGAACTGGGAGTGGAAGATCAACGAACTATTCGCCACTTGGTCGACCCACAATGTCGCGAACACCTCGTCGTCCAACCGCAGAGGCGCCCGGTAGACGACCTCCGTGTGCACCGCGGGGTATCCGCCGCCATGGTCAATCGTGTGCGACGTGGGCAATCCGATATCGGCAAACCACGTCGTCATTAGTCGCTCGGACCAGCGCAGCGGAGCGCCGAAGTAAATGACACGCGCAGCATCGGTGTCACCCATGACGACACGGAACCGATCCCGCGCCAGAAGAACTCGCCCATCGCTGAGACCCTTCCGTGACACCCACCTGCCTCCTCGTCGAGCGACTATCAACCGTCGCGCGGAGATCGCTTACAGTGCAGCCTCGTTTGAGCCAAATGTCTGTTGTATGGGTTACCCGTTGTCGCAAAGAACAGTGCCGCAATGGTCAACGTCATCGATCAGGTCGCCTTTGAGCACAGCCTTAGACTGAGTCTTCCGAATATGCTCTCGCACAGTGGGTCCTCCTATTCCACGTCTACTCAGACGAACGGCACCTCCGGGGCAAGACCGCATAGAACCCGGCCGTGCAACTCCGCATTCGTAGTGAACAGCAGGAACGAGTGAACCGACAACGCCTGGATGTCGCTGAGCATCCGACTGAGGGGATCGCGCTTATGAATCGCGCTAGCCCCCGAAGCCTGCTGAACAATCTCGACAATCTCGCGGCAGAGCCTGATCACCCATGCCGTATCGGACCTGCACCGTACCCGATGCACGATGTTAGACAGATCGCGCGTAACGTCGACGACTGTCTGCGCACCGCGATCGGCATGAAAGCGTGCCTGATCCAGCTTCATCGTCGCCTCATCCATCTGGAAATGGGTCACTGCTGCCTCGGCTTGCTGATGATAATTGGTATAGGTGATCCCGCGCTTGCGGACCCGATCGTGAAGCAGATCTACTGCCTTTTCCGCGATTCCGATAGGAGTGCCTGCCGAAGCTGCGACGAATAGCGGAACCGTCGGCATCCGGAAATACGGGTTGTCGGCATTGGCCTTCGACAGTGAACGACCGTTGAGAATGTCAGACATCTTTAGCACCCGGTGCTCGGGGACAAACACGTCTTTGACGGTCAACGTGTTCGATCCGGTTCCGGCAAGGCCGCTGACCTGCCAATCGTCGATGGCTGTTGCTTCGCTGCGCCAAATAATGAACTGCGCCACGTCCGGAACCGTGTGTTCACCAATGATCGTCGAAGTCAGCAACGCGAACTGTGCGTGGTGCTGCCCGCTGCAGAACCGCCACGTACCCGAAAGGCGATATCCCCCAGCAGTTCGCACAGCCTCGCCAGCAGGGTTGAAGTGGGCGACACCCTTGGGCTTGTCAATTGCGTAGACCTCGTCTTGGGCCTCGTCGCTGAACGGGGCAATCATGTAGAGCACACCGTTGTAGATAGAGGTTACCCACGAGGCCGAGGCGCAGCTTTTGGACAGTTCGGCCGCAACGCGATTCATCGTCTTTATCGAGGATTCGTAGCCCGCCCTATACTTTGGCGCAAGGAGCTTGAACAAGTTGGCTTCGTCAAGTGCGCTGACAACACGATCGGTGAGACGGCCGAGCAGAACCGCTTCGTCGGCATCTTCCGCCAACACCGGCGCGACGTCACGGGCTGATGCGATCAGTTGGGCAGAGACACTCGAGTCCTTGTTGTGGGGGCCACTGGCAGCGTCCTCGACCGTCATCATCGGCACTCCTTTGGGCGATAGACCCGATCCCATTCGGCATTCCACATCACAGTATGGCTAATACGACAAAGCTGTCAATAATTCGTCTTACCTGTAATTCGCGTCTGGTCGCCACTTCGATTGCACCCACATGCGGCTGGCGTGACGCTTCCGTGCGCCGGGTCCAGGGGACGGCGCTGTATGAACTACCGACGAGTCGTTTGGGACGGCATGGTTGGCGCGGGCCGTGGCTAGGATCGCACTCGTGCGAGAACTTCACGTAGCTCGTCCGGTACGTAGCCACCGGCCGCCCACCACGCATAGAGCGCCTCGCCGACGTTGCGCGACAGCTCCACATGTTCCCGCGCGGCCACCATAGTCAACCGGCGAATAGCGCCGGAACTATCACCGCCTCCCAGTTCCACGCAGACGAGGTTGTGCTCCTGCACGCTCAGGTGGTCGCGCGTGCAGGAGAGCAGCACCCAGGCCAAGTTAACGTCATGCAATCGAGCTGTCATGCTGGACGACTCCGGTCTGCAGCGAGCCCTCGGGGGACTACCAGCGTCCCAGTGGCACGGGGTACCTCTTCGATGACAGGTCGACACAGCATTGCGCGCACAGTCGCCCTCAAAAGCTCGTGCGCAACAGGCGCGCTCGATGCGCAAACATATACGTATAATATCTGACTAATTGATCGACAATCAAACCGCGGTCCCTGCTAAGGTGCCGTTTCGTTGCCACCGTCGCAGACCTAAGGCCGTGGTCATATCGGGCCGATATAGCGGACATAAGCAGAATAGACAACTCGTTCGTCAACCAGCACTCTGCGAACTGGAAAGAAGTAGCGCATGGCATCGAGGCCTCCATCCTGGGACCTGAATGCATGCGCTGCGTGATGTCGAGGCAACTAGCGGCACGAGTCCCTATCCATGACATGCCGGCTAAGCTAAGCAACTGTCCAGAAACGCCGGATTTGGCCGACACGTGTATTTCAAACGGGTCAGATTCTCGATTGGCGCCTCCTGTTGGACCGCACGGTCACCGGTAAGGCGCCCGAAGGGTGGTGGGGCGCTCCTCTTCGTGATCGCCCGCTTCCCGCAGATCTCGGCGATCCCCGCCTACGTTATGGGTATCGGCGTATTGCCTGAACATGCGCCACCGTTTGCTCGCCGGTCTGCGTCGCGCGAGATCTGAAAGAAGGTCCGTTACGGAGCGCGAGTAGCCTCTCGCGGCTCAGCGGGAGACCGAAACGTGTTGGAGCGTCCGTTCGATGACTGGCCGGTGGGGCCGACGGCCGCGCTGCACACGCCGCGCGTTCCTCGCCTACGCGACCGTGTTCTTGCTCGACCTGCGTGACGGGACCGGCTGGGACAGTGAATACGAACGTGACGTGTAGCGGTTACGCCGGCTCGGTGTTTCCGGCCATGGCGGCGGTCCAGCATCAGTCGGTGCACGGACGAAAGCTTTAGCGCCGACTTATGGATAGTACTGGCAGCCACGGTGTTTCGACCCTAGGAATTCACGTTCTGGTGAGCACCAACGCCGCGGGTTTGGGTTTGCGGCGGGCAGGGCCGGCCGGCTCCCAGGTCGACGCCGCGGTGTCGAATTCGGCCTCATCCATCGCACGCACTGGTAATGTCACTTGGTTATCGTGTCGCCGGATACCTTCAAGCAGGATGGCCACATATCGGCGCCACAGATCCGAGTCAACATGGCCGGCGAATTCGCTGACCGTCCCGGCCAGCAATCCGAAGATCGGCATATCGGTAAAACATAATTCGGGGCGGACGTAGCCATCATTTTGGGCTCGCTCAACGAGTTTGGTGAGTAGCGGGCCGAGCCGATCCTGGACAGCCCGCACACGGACGCCGCCGTAGCACTTGCTGAATGCGATCTCCCGCAGGCCACGGTCAGTAGCGGTGATCTCGCACATCTGCTCGACGAACCAGGTCAATGCACTCCATGAGTCATGTTGCTGCAGAGCAGTTTCGGCCAGAATAGTGAACTGGTTGAGGCCATCTTCAAAGATTGCCTCCAGAAGGTCTTCTTTCGTACTAAACCGTCGATAGACCGTGCCTACTCCCACGCCGGCGTGGTGGGCCACGTCATTGAGATTCGGCTCCAAGCCTTTGACCGCGAACAGGCCACGGGCCGCATCGACGACGCGCTGCCGGTTGCGTTCGGCGTCCCTGCGCAGCGGTCGCCCTGTCATCTCCCGCGTAGTCACGGGACCGAGTGTAACCGGTATTACATAGAACCGGATTGACCTTATCCACTTAATTGATTAGCTTAGCTGAAGACTTTGTCGTCGCTGCCAAATGCGCTGTCCTAGAACTTGAAAGGCAAGCACCGTGATTGCCCCTGAACCCCTGGCTGGCCGTCGCAACTCGTCGCACCCAAAAGCTGCCACGCCTGGACGAGGCCGCCGGCGGTTGCAGGATGGACTTGTCGGTATCGGTGGGAAGCAGCGATGACCCGGGCTCTCAGCCGAATATGGCTGCCCATCTTGATCGTGGTGGCAGTGGTGGTCGGCGGTCTCGCCGTCGTTAACCTGCGGTCTGTTTTCGGATCGAATCCCGTTGTGGTGACGCCCAAAGGCTCCGACAGCGCAGCGGACTTCAATCCTAAAGTCGTGACCTATGAGGTGTTCGGCTCCGGGGCCGGCGCGGTGGTCAACTATCTGGATCTCGACGGTATACCGCAGCGCGTCGAGACCGCGCCGCTGCCGTGGACGCTGCGATTGACGACCACCAACCCCGCCGTGTCGCCGAACATGCTGGCCCAAAGCGACGGGCAGGCCATCAGCTGCCGGATCACCGTCGATGACGTAATCAAAGATGAGAGGACTGCCACGGGCGTGCATGCTCAAACCTTCTGCTTGGTGAAGTCCGCATGACCACGTACGTGGACGACGCCCCGACCGATGCCATCGCCACTGCCCGGCATCAGTCACGCCGCCCGCGGATCCCGCGACTCATCCGTGCGTTCGCGGTCCCGATCATCCTGGGCTGGATTGCCCTCATCGCTGTGCTCAACACTGCGATCCCGCAGCTCGACGAGGTGGGCAAGCTCCGCGCGGTGTCGATGAGCCCTAATGACGCACCGTCGATGATCGCGACCAAACGCGTCGGTGAGGTGTTCAAGGAATACAGCACCAGCAGTTCGGTGATGATCGTGCTCGAAGGTGACCGGCCGCTGGGCGCCGACGCTCATGCTTTCTACGACCAGATGGTGCGGGACCTGCGGGCCGACACCAAACACGTTCAGCACGTTCAGGATTTCTGGGGTGACTCGTTTACCGCCGCGGCCGCCCAAAGTCCGGACAACAAGGCCGCATACGTGCAGGTCTACATCGCCGGTGACCAGGGTGAGTCGCTGGCGAACGAGTCGGTGGCAGCGGTTCGGCATATCGCCGCGAAAAATCCCGCGCCGACGGGAGTGAAAGCCTACGTGACCGGGCCGGCGGCGAGCACCGCTGATCAGAACGCCGTTGGTGACAAGAGCATGGAGATGATCGAACTCGTCACGTTCGGGGTCATCATCATGATGCTGCTGATCGTCTACCGGTCCATCGTCACCACTCTGATCGTTTTAGGGATGGTCGTGCTGGGACTCTCCGGCGCGCGGGGACTTGTGGCATTCCTTGGCTACCTACATGTCTTCGGTCTGACGACCTTCGCGACCAACATGGTGGTCACGCTCTCGATCGCCGCGGCCACCGACTACGCCATCTTTCTCATCGGCCGCTACCAAGAGGCACGTCGGGCCGGTGAGAATCGAGAATCCGCGTACTACACCATGTTCCATGGCACCGCACATGTCGTGCTGGCCTCTGGACTCACTATTGCCGGAGCGACCTTCTGCCTGCACTTCACCCGGCTGCCGTACTTCCAGACAATGGGCATCCCGTTGTCGGTCGGCATGAGCATTGTGGTGGCGGCAGCGTTGACGATGGGCCCAGCGGTCATTGCGGTGTGCAGCCGGTTCGGCAAATTCCTTGAGCCTAAGCGCATCACACGGTCACGTGGATGGCGCCGGATCGGTACGGCCAGCGTCCGCTGGCCGGGTGCGATCCTGGTCGGTGCGGTCGCCGCGGCACTGGTCGGCCTGCTCACCCTTCCCGGGTACCACACCACCTATAACGACCGCATCTACCTGCCCGGTGACGTACCGGCCAACGTCGGATACGCGGCAGCCGACCGGCACTTTTCCCAAGCGAAGATGAATCCGGACCTCATGATGGTCGAAACCGACCACGACATGCGCAATCCCGCCGACTTCCTGATCATCAACAACATCGCCAAAGCGCTGGCGCGGGTGCACGGCATCGCCCAGGTACAGACCATCACCCGCCCCAAGGGGGAGCCGATCGAGCACTCCACCATCGCCTACACCGTCGGCCAGAGCGGCACCGCACAGATCATGAACAACGACTACCAACAGACGGTCCTCGACAACACGTTGAAACAGGCAAATGACATGCAGGTCTCCATCGACTCGATGGAGACGATGCAGGGCATCACCCAACAGCTGTCCGAGGTCACCAAGAGTATGGCCGCCAAGATGGACAACACGTCGCTGGACATCCAGGATTTGCGCGACGATATGGCCAATTTCGATGACTTCTTCCGGCCGCTGCGCAGCTACTTCTACTGGGAAAAGCACTGCTTTGACATCCCGATATGCCAGTCTCTGCGGTCGGTTTTCGACGCACTTGATGGCATCAGCACGATGTCCGACGATTTTCAGGACATCGTGCCGGACCTGCACCGCATGGCGGGTCTGACCGGGCAGATGGTCGCGGTGATGCCACCAATGATCCAAGTGATGAAGAACCAGAAGCAGATGATGCTCAACCAGTATCAGGCGCAGAAGGCCCAGCAAGACCAGACCCAGGCCATGCAGAACAACAACACGGCGATGGGGCAGGCCTTCGATGCGGCCAAAAACGACGACTCGTTCTATCTGCCACCGGAAGCATTCCAGACCAACGACTTCAAGCGCGGCATCAAACTGTTCCTGTCTCCCGACGGCCATGCTGTGCGCTTCACCATCATTCATCAGGGTGACCCCTTGACCGAGGGCGGCACGTCACGCATCGAACCGCTCAAGATCGCCGCAGCCGACGCGATCAAGGGCACGCCATTGGAGGGTTCCTCGATCTATCTCGGGGGCAGCGCGGCCATGTACTACGACATGCAACAAGGCGCCAACTACGACCTGCTGATCGCGGCGGTGGCGGCACTGATCCTGATCTTCACCATCATGGCCGTCCTCACCCGCGCGGTGGTCGCGGCAGCGGTGATCGTCGGCACCGTGGTACTCAGCCTGGCCGCCTCGTTCGGGCTGTCGGTGTTGTTATGGCAGCACGTTGTCGGTATTCCGCTGCACTGGATGGTGCTGCCGATGTCGGTGATCGTGCTGCTGGCCGTGGGCGCGGACTACAACCTATTGCTGGTGTCTCGCATCAAAGAGGAGATTCATGCTGGTCTCAATACCGGGGTGATCCGCGCGATGGTCGGTACCGGTTCGGTGGTGACGGCTGCGGGTCTGGTGTTCGCCTTCACCATGATGTCGATGTCGGTGAGCAAGCTCATCATCATCGGGCAGGTCGGCACCACCATCGGCCTTGGCTTGCTGTTCGACACCCTGGTGGTTCGCTCGTTGATGACGCCGTCGATCGCCGCGCTGCTGGGTAAGTGGTTCTGGTGGCCGCAGCGGGTGCGCCAGTATCCCGTGCCGGCAAGTTGGCCACAACCGATTCAGCGCGCCCCCCAGGAGGATCTGGTATCAAGCATGCGATAGCTACCGTAATAACTTGTGCGGTAACACTTCCTCACGTCTGTCATCGCCTGCGGCACGAACGCCGATTTCGGTCAGCAATTTTGCGCAATTGTCGGCGCGGCCCTCCATACGGTTGGCGGAACTACTTGCGGACGGCGTCTGTTGGAACCGACTCCACCCCAGGTTCGATCCACGTTGGGTGCGTCGGTGCGCTGGGTACTACAACGGAAAGGTTTGTGAGCGGCGGAGGGCGGCGGGCCATTCCGAAACGATCCCGTCAGGGTCGTGTGACCCGACTTGGCTCAATTTAGCTTCTCCGGGGCGCTTCGTTCTCCACCGTGGTGATCGAAAATTCCGCCGGCCAGTTGCGGTTGCGAGCGGGGTCAGGTCGGCGTTGGTAGAGCGGCAAGGCGCCCGACGGTTCATGCTAGCCTCGAAGTTTCGTGTCGTTGAGAGTTTTGACGGCGTGTAATGCACGGAAGTGCCTGTCCTGCAGGGGATTCTTGGATTGCTGAAGTCTCAAGATCTCCGAGCGGGAAGGCACTCCGTAGGTGAAGCGTAACGCAGTTGCTGGGCTGGTTGTCGATCATCGCCGCGAGTCGTTGGTGACGTCGTCGGGGGCGGTGATGATGAACGAGACGATCCGGGTCGCTGGTCTGCGACCAGCGCTGTCGAAGGCCCTGTCTGCGTGGTGCCCGTCGCGGGCGCGCCACGATCCGGGCAAGGTGCTGCTCGATGTGGCGATCGCGGTCGCCCTTGGCGGTGATTGTTTGGCCGACGTGGCCGCGGTGCGCGCGCAGCGCGACCTGTTCGGGGGCGTGGCCTCTGACCCGACAGTGTCGCGGTTGTTTGCGGCGTTGGCCCTCGATGCCGTCACGACCGATGCTGCGGTCGCGGCGTTGCGCACTGCGCGCGCTGTGGCCCGCGAGCGGGTCTGGTCACGGCGTCGGCCGCTGGCGGGTACGCCGGGAACACGCGATGGCGGCCAGGTCATCGTCGATATTGATGCCACAGTGGTGATGGCACATTCGGACAAGGAGGGCGCCGAGGCGACCCACAAGATGTCCTATGGGTTTTCTCCGATGTGCGCCTTTGTCGACCATGGCGAGCACGGCACCGGAGAAACTCTGGCACTGGATCTGCGCCCGGGAAAGGCCTCGCCGTTCAATAGCGCCGATCACATCACGGTGCTGGGCGCCGCGCTGGACCAACTGCCCGCCGCCGAGCGGGGCCAGGTGCTGGTTCGCGCCGATGCCGGCGGGGCATCCAAAGCATTCATCCATCACCTCACCGACGCCGGTCTGCAGTACTCCATCGGGTTTGCTGCCCACGGGCCGGTCCAGGCCGCCATCGAGACGATCCCCGAGCAAGCCTGGGTTGCGGCACTCGACAGCGACGGCGCACCTCGTGAGGGTGCCCAAGTCGCCGAGCTCACCAACTGGATGCCGAGCCCGGTCAAACCCACCCGTTCGCCAGCCAGGTACGGCCCCCAGGAATGGCCGGCCGGAATGCGGGTCATCGCCCGCCGTGAACGTCCCCACCCCGGCGCCCAGCTACGGCTGACCGACCACAACGGCTGGCGAATCACCTGCTTTGCCACCAACACTCGCGGAACCGGCTGGACACTGCCGACCCTGGAAGTGCGCCACCGCCAACGCGCCCGCGCCGAGGACCGTATCCGCTGCCTCAAAGACAGCGGCCTACGTAACCTGCCCTTTCACAGCTACCAGGCCAACCGCATCTGGCTCGAAATCGTCGCCCTGGCCGGCGATCTGATCGCCTGGACCCAAACCCTGGCCTTCGACAGCCATCAACCCGCCCGCAGATGGGAGCCGAAACGTTTCCGCTTCCGACTGCTCGCTGTGGCCGGCCGAATCATCCACACCGGCCGACGACGAAGACTCCGCCTGCCCCAGCACTGGCCCTGGAATCACCTCATCGACACCGGCTGGGCCAGCCTACGCACCACCTGAACAAATCCCACCCGCCCACCCACCAAGGACCCGGAGAGCCGGCGACACAGCGCCGGCGATCACCGCTGCACCACACAACCACAGCAGCAGCCAACACTGCCGCCACGCCGACCAACCCACCGACCAACAACGACATGAAATTTCGAGGCTAGAGGGGTGTTTCGGTTGACCTCGGTCACGCAATGTTGCCGGTGCGCCCGCAAATTGGCCTGAGCGTGGAGAGCCCCTTATCCACGGGGACGGTGGAATGCTGCCGTCGAGCACGAGAGCCAGAATTCTGACTCGTCCCCGGCTCTCCCCGGAACACGCCTCTTTGTCAATCTCGTTGAAAGGCAGTGAGTTTGAGTTGGATGGACACGCTGCACCCGCGATGCGCGCGGATCGACTGCTCGAATAAGGACGCGAAGGTTTGTATCCGAGTTCAGGGCCAAGCACGCAAACGAGCGTCATCGACCGCGACGACGTGGGGAGCCACGACGTCGCAGATTCTGGTGTTGCGTGAGCACCTGATCGCCGAGAAGGTCACGTGCGTGGTGATCGAGTCCACCAGCGATTACTGGAAACCGCTTCACTATCTGCTCATGACGAGCTGAACATGATGCTGGTCAACGCGTCGCGGGTTCGGAATGTGCTGGCCGCAAGAGCGATGTCCGATGCGGCGTGGCTGGTCGATCTCGATGCCCACGGACTGGTGACGGCGTCGTTGGTTCCGCCGCCACCGATCCGGGCGTTGCGGGATTTGACCCGCACCCACATCACGCGGGAACGCTCCCGCGAGGTAATGTGGTTAGAGGCGCTGCTCGTACTGATCGCCGGCCATAATGATCCCGCTGCGATTGCCGATCTGGCCAAGCGGACACTGCGCCGGAACCTGACCCAGGCGCTGGTTGGCCGAACACACTGAGCATCACGCGTTCATGACGCGGTTGTTCCTGGATCGCATCGACGCGCACAGCGCCGATATCGCTCTCCTCGATGAACGCATCGAGGAGATGATGGTTTCCTTTCGCGCTGCCCGGCAGCTCTTGATCAGGATTCCCGGGTTTTCCGGCAAGACGGCCGAGATGTTCATCGCCGAGACCGATGGAGACATGAGCGTGTCCCCAGTGCGGGTCATTTGGTGTCCTGGGCAGGGGTCTCACCGGGCTCCAAACGCAGCAGCGAATCGATGTCCACAAACATCCGCTCGTCAGTGCTAGCCAGCAGCGGGGTGCGCGCGGCCAGCGCGATCAGATGTGCGCGGGCCACCGCGGCGAGTTGCTTGCTGTGCCCGAGGGTGCACTCCCGCAGGAACATCCCCAACGTCGCGGGCCCATACACCTCATCGAACACCCGTGGGGGCCGCCGACACGCAGCACGCTCGCGTCATCGATACTGTCGGCACCGCAGGCTATCCCGCGACAATGGACGTCTGAACCTCGGGTGGAGTCGGTTCCAACAGACGCCGTCCGCAAGTAGTTCCGCCAACCGCATGGGGGCCGCGCCGACAATTGCGCAAAAATTAGTGAGCGAAATCAAAACGCAGAGCGCCGCCAAGGGCGCACTGCCGATCCTACAGGGCGGCGACGGATCCCTGCGTCTTTGGCGGGCGAAACCTGGGTCCTTGCGCAGTTGGCCGAAACACGTGGAGCCGCAATGTTGGTGAGGCCAAGCGGGGCGCTCCTACGATGGAGGAGCGCCCCGCCGACTCAGGGGGCCGCCACCTCCGAAGAGACAAGTTGCGTCCAGTTTCAAATGTGAACATGCAGGGTCCCAGGCAAATCAGGGCGAAGATCATGCCCCAGTCGTAGCACCGTCGACTGCGGGACGCGCGGCGAGAACGTCTAGATACTCGTAGAATTCGACGATCTTCCCGCCACGGCCGCGCAGGAAGAAGACATAATTTCCCTTGTAATCACCGCCGTCTTTGAGAATGGCTTCGCTTCCAGCACGACCGATAGCAAGCTCCGGGTCATCGGTTTGATAGATCTCCAGACCTGTGTACTTAAATCGCTGGAACATCTGTCCCAGCATTCCCATTACCTCGGCAACTTGCTCTTTGCCTTGTGTTCTGGGTGGTAATCCGGGAGCGGTGAAGGGCACGTACAAAACGATGTCCTCCGCGAACACTTCGGTGGCGCAGCTGAGTTCATCCACGGCCTTAAGCCAAGTGCGGAGAAGCTCGGTCGGCGTCTGCTCTGTCATTTTCGTTTAATACCTTTCCCGTGTGTCATAGTGTTCTACTCGTGGTGGTGGCGGTGTTGGCATCACGACCCGCCGGGATCTGTTGTTAGGTTGGGGTTTTTGTTGTTTGGGCGTGTTTGATGAGTTGTTCGGCTGCGATGTATCCGAAGGTGGAGGATTGTCCTAGTGAGATGCCGCCGCCGGGGTATTTGTCTCCCATGCAGCTGGCGGCGGCGGTGCCGCATGCGTAGAGGCCGGGGATGGGGGTGTTGTCGTGGGTGAGGACGCGGGCGTGTTGGTCGGTGAGCAGACCGCCGGCCATGCCGACGTCGGTGGGATACATTTTGGCGGCGTAGAACGGTGCCTTGGTGATGGGGCCTAGGCAGGGGTTGGGCTTGTTTGTGGGGTCGCCGTAGGCGCGGTCATAGGCGTTGTCTCCGCGCCCGAAGTCTTCGTCGATGCCGGTGATCGCCATTTTGTTGAAGCGTTCCACGGTGTGTACGAGACCATCGGGGTCGATACCGCACTTGGCGGCGAGCTCACGCAGCGAGCCCGCTTTGACCAGGTGCCCGCTTTTGAGCCACGCCCGGGGCGGCACCGCCGGGGGAACTTGCCCCAGGGTCCATTTCCTGCGGTGGATGGCATCAATGATCAAGTAGGCCGGGATCGCCGGCACGCTCTGTTGGCGTGCGTATTGCTCGTTGCCCAGCGACATGTAGGACTGCGCCTCGTTGGCGAAACGCGAACCACTGTGATCGACCAGGATCGAGCGCGGTACCACCCGCTCGGAGATAAAGACCTGGCATACGCCGTTCTTGTCCATCAGACCGGGCAGATAAAACGCCTTGTCCAGGTTGCTGGTCGCAGCACCGATGGCAGTCGCGGCCAGCAACGGGTCACCGGTATCACCCTCGTTGACCGCGGTCCACTCGACACTGGCCGGATGCGGCCCGAACTTCTCGCGTAGCTGCAGGTTGCGCGCAAAGCCACCGCCGGCCAGCACCACCCCGTGGCGCGCGCGGATCGCGACGCGACCGGCCGGCTGATCGACGATCACACCGCTCACGTGGCCGTCTTCATAGATCAACTCGCGCATCGGGCTGTTTCGTGCGATGCGCAACCCGCGGCGTCGCGCCGCGGCGAGCAAATGACCGATATAGGACTGTCCCATGATCAGGGGTTTGACACCGGTGACCCTCCACTTGAGAGTCCGGGCGATGATCTTGGCGGTATCGAGCCTGGCCCGATTACTCACGCCCGCGTTCAGTACGGCGCGAAACTCCGGAATCGAGGCCAATACCATCCCCGCGGTGATGTCGGGCCGCGGCCGCGGCAGATCCTGCCAGGGACCCAGCGTGCGGGCATCAAGCCAGGGCGTGCTCAATTGCCGGTGAGTATGCGACCCGGGCGCTTCGGGGTGATAGTCCGGGTAGTCAGGAACGATACTGAGCGGGATCCCCTCGGCAAGCAGGAACTCGATCATCCGCCGGCCCCCGCGGATATAGGCCTCCTGGCGCGCCGCACTGGTTGCCGGGCCCTGATCCCCCACCACAGCCTGCAGATACCTCAGACCGTCTTCCACGCTGTCTTTGAACCCGGCCTTGCCCATCACCGGGTTGTCCGGGATCCAGATTGCGCCATGGGAATACGCGGTCGTGCCACCGAGCAGATCACTTTTCTCCAGCACAATCGGCTTCAACCCGGCGGCCTGCGCGGCCAGGCCCGCGATAAGCCCCCCACAACCCGACCCGACCACGATCACGTCGGCCTCATTGACCCCATCAGCATTGACCGCATCCACTACGCCATTGCCCGTCATCGATCGATCCTCGCAGTCACGTGACCCATTTCCCAGAAATTCGCGGTTTTACGTCGCTGTCAAAAATTACACCATTACGTCAGCGCCCATGTCAACCCACCCCCACACCCCACCTGATACCGCAATCACCACACCGCCGCCGATGCATAGGCCTTATGTCCAAGCGACGAGCTGTGGTACGACTGGCAAGACCGATCCGCTTGATCTGACGAACTAGCGGCCGCCGTCCGCCGCCAAACCCGGTGAACGCCGTCGGAGGCTCGTCAAAGGCAGTCCGTCCAGGGGCGTGATTGACATCTAAGTCAAATTTCCGTCTAAACTATAATTCGACAGTGGAGTCGCGCGATCGACGGCGGGAGCTGGTGCTTCGTCGTCGTCGTAGTGAAGAAGGAGTGAAGTTGGGTCGCATACCGTTGAGCTTCCTGGCCTGAAAAACTTGCAGAGTCAGTGCCCAAAGTCTCGAGTATGACTTCCACTAGCTTTCTGAAAGTTGGAATGTCGCGCAACCCGTCGTCGATCGCCGCGCTCCTGCGCATAGCAGACGGGCGGGGTTACCGGGTGCGCGATTGTCTGGCGGGTACCCAGCTCGAACCTGCGGACATCGGACGAGGCCACTTCTCCGCCGACACTTCTCAAGAGCTGACAATAATCCGAAATCTGCTGCGTGTGTCGGGGAACGAGTCCGGCCTTGGAATACAAGCCGGCAGCGTCGGAAACCTTGGTGTCCTGGGTGTTTGGGGGCTGGCCCTCCCGCTCTGTCAGACGATCCGAGACGCAATCCGTGTGGCCTTGCGGTTTGGATACCGCAAGTTCTCATGGGAGTTGGTGGCTCCCACGATCATTCCGTGTACGGGTGGATTGCACATAGTGCACGAGACCTCAGGCCTTCCAAGCGATGTACGAGCGTTCCTGATAGAGCGCGAGCTGGCGTACAAGCTCACAGTCATATCACTACTGGCCGATCGTGCGATTTCCCTCCGCGTCGAATGCACTCTCGATGCTCACCGCGGTTCGGTGTTGGCGGAGCAGTTTCCTCAGCATAGCTTCGAGTTCGGTTGCTGCACGGATGCAATCATCTTGGATACAGATCTGCTGAATCTTTCGCTCCCAAACGCGGATCCGGATGGCTTACGGCTCTGTGAGCGGCAGTGCGAAATTCTCCTCGCGACTCGGCCCGACCGAGCCAGCGTGGCAGCTGAAGTTCGTAACTCCCTGCTTCAGAAGGGTCCTTCCCGAGCATCTCCCTCCGCAATCGCAGCCCAGCGTTTCGTTGACCCCCGTACGCTCCGTAGGCAACTCGCGGCGGAGGGTACTTCATACCGCGCGCTGCTCGACGAAGTACGCCAGTCGGTGGCCGTTGAGCTTTTGACAACGACAGGACTTCCGGTCGACAAGATCGCCGCCCAGGTCGGATACACGGATGCCGCCAGCTTCTCCCGCGCATTCAAGCGCTGGACCGGGGTCTCCCCCGGATCCGCCCGGACAGCTCTGACCGCAGCCGCACCGGAATGGCCATCCGAAACGGACACGGACTGTCCGCTACAGCCATTGTCCCCACGTGCATCTGCTGGTTAGCGTGTTCGACATGTCGACGAAATATGCGCATCTAGCGATGGACTGGATTGACGCTCTCAACTCGAAGAAGTCCGACCAGATCCTCCGCCCCTGGGCGGATGGGTTCGTCATCCACGCCGGAGCCAGTCTGGGCGAGATCAATGACCCAGCTTCGCTGACCGCACTGATCGAGGGATTCTGGAATGCCGTGCCGGATTTGCATGTCGTGATCGAAGATCTGGTCTCCGACGGCGACCGCGTAGCGATCCGCACCCGCTCGACCGGTACCCATCGTGGTGAGTTTGCCGGTTCCGCCGGCACCGGCAACCAGGTGTCATTCCCGGCCTATGCCATCTTGAAGGGTACCGATGACGGTATCGCGGAGGAGTGGGTCCTCGATGATCTCCTGACCTTCTTGATTCAGATCGAGGCCGTACCTGCCAACATCGTCATGGCTGGCCACGAGGCACGCCACTGATGTCGGTCCCAGAAGGACGCGAACAGCGTCACAAAGGCGATCAAACGCCAGAACTAATCGAGCAGCTTTTGGAGGCCCATATCGCCGCCGAGATAGCTGATGACCTCCAAGCCACCTTAGGGTCCATGTGTACGGAGCCAAGGTGGGAGTGCCCGCCCCTTAACTTCCGTGTCACCGGGGTACCGGCGGTGCGCGAGTTCTACAGACGCATCCTGAAGAACTATGTCCCCCGGATTAAAGGCTTAGAGGAGCTGTCACGATCTTTCGGCGCCGGCCAGGGCGTGATTGAGCACATTTTTACCATGGAGATGCCCGACGGCACTATGCGGAAGGGCCATCACATCGCACTGGCGGTTATCGAAAACGGCCAAATGGCATGTGAGCGTGTCTATTTCGATGGCATAGTCGAAGAAGTATTCCGCTGGGCGCTCGGCGAAGACTTTTTCGCGCTGCCCGGCGTAACACCCCTGAATCCAGAATAGGACAATGGCAAATGGTGTCCTATCTGCTCGACTGTGAGAACCCCGCTTCCGGCCGCAAAGCAGGCGGCGAGGGCCCAGGTCTCTCCTGTCCCATCACGTCGCGTTTCTCTCAAACCGACAGCTGTAAGCCACCTGTGCTGAGTCTTACTAACTGACAGTACTGACAGCAGAACATATAGTCGGGTACCGCGTCCGTGCGCACACATTCTCACGGCTGCCCTTTGGAAGGAGTTTGGAATGACTGCGTCCTACCACGACCGTGAGGCCATCCGCGAGTTGACGGCACGATACAATTTCGCCGCCGACGCAAAGGATCTCGAGGGCTTCGCTGACTGCTTCGTCGAGGACGGTGTGTTTGAGGCGGTTGGCCAAGTCCGATTGCAGGGCCGAGAAGCCCTCAAAGGGTTGATCGCGGGACTCACCTTTCCCACACTCCACGTCACCGCAGACGCGGTCGTTGATGTCGATGGTGACACCGCGAGGCAGCAGGCGTGCTCAATCATCTACGGGCGTAATACTCACGAGAATGACGTACGGGTGGTGACAATCGCACGATGCACCGATCGGTTCGTTCGGACCGCTAAGGGATGGCGGTTCATCGAACGAATGGTGACGGCATACAACGACCTGGGTATCGCGTTGGCAGAACTCTCGTGATCCGAAGTCCCCTTTGGCTGTGCGAATGTTCGCCTCGGGAAGCACTTGAGGTCACTGGGCGCTAAATCGACAACCATGAATGCCCGCCGTCTCCGGGATTGCAACGTGTCAGCTATGAAGTCGACCCACGCATAAAAGTGGAGATGATAGAGATCGATTGGATCAATTGGACATAACGTCTCGCGAGGTAGCTAGCGATCCGTGAACGCTTCAATCACCGCAGCAGGATCGAAAAATTCAAGATGTTCTTGGATCAGTCCGTCCTGAAAACGTAGACGCAGTACATAGTAATTGACGTAGGGTGCGCCCCAAACGGTTTCGGCTTCTCCGCGGGCGGTGACGAAGACTAAATCTGGATCGTCAGCCGCCACATGCGCATCGACATCGTGAAAGCCGAAGTATTTCCATTCCTGCCACACGTCCGCCACGCGTGCACGGTTGGCTTCGCGGCCGATTGTTGGTGCATTGTCACCGGGCATAGTGACAGCGTGCAGAGTCAAGTCTTCGGCCACAACGTCGTCCCACTCGTCAAGTGCGCCGCGTGCAAGCACATCGAGCCACTGGCGGGCTTTGACTGCATTGTCAGTCACGGAAAACCCCTCTATCGATCCGATTGATACCGGCGCTCCGCGGCAATGGCGCCCGAAACCCTAATGTGACACCACATATATCAATTGACAATTGTAGTGAATTTTCGACGGATTCGTCAAGGACTCGAGAGGTAAATCCGACCGAAAGCTCCACCAGCCGAGGGTGCTTTAGTAACAATCGCGCCAAGGGAGCAACCAAACGCGATCGCCAGTCCATGGCCACCACACTATGCGGCGACCTTGAGGATGAGAACAATCCTTGCTGGCGTCACTCTGGCCGACATCGGCGAAGGCATCGGACACCACGACTTCAACGCTCGTGCATAGCGCGGCGTCATAAGATCTGCTAGCTATCCGTCGATATCGTCTGGTCTGCAACACATTCCGTTCTGGAGTCATTGGCGGCAGCAACGTGATACAGCGAGCGCCAACCACGAGCTATCGCGCGCTAGACGTTGGCGTCCGGCGACTTCATGGTTGCTCAATTGGCCCGTACCTAGTTCTCCGGTGGTTGGTAGCCCGCCGCCGAGTTCCGCAGTTGCCAGATCTGCGCAGGGCACAGGAGATTAACCGCGTACGAAATCAAGTAATTAGACGCAAACTCGTCGTTGGGCGTCATCCCGCTTTTGACGTCACTCATTATTTGAGCGTAGCCTTCGCCCTCACTGACTTTGCCGCAGATTCCGTAGCCATATTTGACGGCTTCGTCTAGGTTTGCAAAGTTGTAGTGCCGTCGCACCATCACGTCATACACATACTCGACCTCTGGAGCCGGGGCGGCCTGTACCGCCGTGGCTCCACAGACGGCCGTGGCGACCATCAAGACGGCTAAGCAACTAGCGCGCTTTATGGCCCTTGCCCTGGCCCGGCTGCATCGTGTCACGCGAGGCCGGATCGATCTGCGGTTAGATGCACGCAACGACCACGCATCGCCATGCGCGAGCTGACCGCTGATATGGGCTTTCCGGTATGAACTCATATCATCCCTCTTGCTTCATGATCGATTGAGGCACTGCGCTGGTTGGCCTAATTCGGCGGATAAGCGGGCGGCGGATAGACGCCTCGTAGGATCCAGGGCAACCATCTGATGCCGTATTC
The DNA here is from genome assembly GCF_976985695.1 of Mycobacterium sp. NTMscope_MAC_269. Classification (NCBI taxonomy): domain Bacteria; kingdom Bacillati; phylum Actinomycetota; class Actinomycetes; order Mycobacteriales; family Mycobacteriaceae; genus Mycobacterium; species Mycobacterium sp. NTMscope_MAC_269. The sequence goes on along the minus strand of NZ_OZ335668.1, from coordinate 342,363 downwards.
GAGTTCGTCGCTGGCGTCGTAATCAGGGTTGGGGTCAGGCGGAACGTTCTCGCCTTGGGTATCGATTGGTTGCTGCGGCTGCCCATAGACTGCCACCACGACAGTGCGATCCGGACTATTTGATGTCCACACTCCGACTTGGCTATTAGCGCAGTTGGACATGATGCCGAAATCAACAGGGTCGTGATACCACCGGTTGATCAAATCGTTCCCGCTGATCGCAATGGACTGATTGATCGCCACGGTTTCGGCCACCTGGCCTCGGTAGCCGGCAGCATTGGCGCGATCTTGCGGCGTGGAGGCATCCGAACCGATATCACCGTCGAGCGCGCGGTTGTTCAGCACATCCTCGGCGTGCCGCTGCGCAGCATTTTGCAGTAGCAGGTTGGGTCTGACGTCGTTGGTACAGCCCGCCTGATGCTGCACCGTAAAAACATTGGCGACCACGCCGTCGTTGAGTCGCTTGTTGTTCGGTATCAACGTGTTGTTATCGCCGTCCGCATGTGCGGCCTGGGCACCCAGCAGGCTACCGGCGGCCGCGCAGACCAAACCGGACAACGTCAATGGCCGATATCGCATGTCGATCTCCCACCTGTTAGTCGCCGAGCACTGAACAATGGCTGGCGCACCGCGGCATCGCGGTTTAGACCGGTTCGAAGCGCGAAATGAGCCATCGGCCATGGACCTTGTCGAGGGTGACGGTCACGGTAGAGGCGGTGTCGGTGGGTGCGTCATCTCCGATGGTGATCGTCTGGTTGACGAAAACAAGTACCACTGCGTGGTTTTCGGTTGCCGAAACCGACGCAGCTCCCGGAACCGAGGCCACTGCGGAGATTCTTTTCTGTTTGGCGCCCGGAACGACGACCTGGTTGATCAACTGAGAGTATTCATCGCGGAATTTGCCGGTCAACCGGTTAGCCGCGGCGGGTAACTCCTTGTCCACGGTATCCGGGCGGTACGAGAGCATCGTGATCGTGCTTTCGGTCGCGGCTTGGGTCGACTGCACGGCCGCCGTCCGCGCCAGCGCTGCTGAGCCGGCTTGCCACTTCAGGTAAGCCCCACCAAATGCCAGTATCAGCGCCAGCGCCGGCAGAATCCCATAGCCGATGATGCGTTTCGAGGAGAACCTGGCGGCGCGCCGACCCTCGGGCGTTCCGGCAAGGCCCACCTCGTCAGCGACCTCAGCTTCCTCGCAAGTACCGGCGCTCGCACCGATGTCCGCTGGGCGGTCGTGAAGAGCCGGCGCTTCGTCAAGTTCGGACCGCGATCCGTCCGTGGTGTTGTCGGTGAAAGTCGGCACAATGGGCTCCAATCCGGTAATCGAGTCTTGCTCAGCCGCGGTCATGGCACGAACTGAACATCGGATACCTTGCTGCTGGCACCGATCTTCTGCACGTCCATCCGCATCCGCCACCTACGCGGATCTTGTTCCGGCGCACCGGCAGTCGACGTTTTCACTGAGACCACGACCAACACCCGCGCCTGGGCACCATCCTGCGACTCCAGGCCTGCTGCGATGATGGTGCCCGCCGATTTCGACTGCGCCTTTTTAACGACGTCGATGAACGGTTGAGACCGCTTTTGGAAATCGTCATGGAAAGCACCGGTCGACGAATCCAGGATCCGCTGCACATCGGCGTCAACTTTGGTGTAGTCGATGGTGGTCAAGTTGACTGCCCCCTGCTGGGCTACCGCCACCAGCTCGTTGCGCAACTCCTGCTGTTGATGGCTTTCATACGACCGGTAGCCCATCCAGCCAGCCAAACCCCCTAATACGACGACGACGGCAGCGCCTATCGCGATCTCACGGGGCACGCTCCAAAAGCTCTGGTGGCCAATGGCTTCGGCGCCATCTTCGCTATCGGTTTCGTGTTGATCCGCCCCGTCACACACCTGCTCCATGGCTGTGGACTCATCCTCCGCGGACAACAAACGTTCCTGCGCCATCGCCGAATCCTCCGATGCCACGGCCGAGTCCGTCATCGCGGGCGATCCGTTTAGCCGCTGGCCGACGGTATCAGCATGCTTTGCCATGTTTGCTCCTTTACGGCTCCACGGGCCAGGTTTGTTTGGGTGTACACACGCCCATCCGGTCCAACGTATTTGCCGGTGGTCGGGTTGTAGTAGGCAGTCGCTATCGGCGGCGGTCCCGGGTGCTGAGGAATTTCCTGCGCCGACGGCGTCAGCTCAGGCTGTGAACTAGGTTCGGGTGAACCTTGTTCGTGTGCTGGCGTTTTCGTTCCCGGGTCCAGCTCCGGGACGCTTTGCCCCGAAAGCGTCGCGTTCGGGTCTCCCTTCCAGTTGTAGCCATCATTGAGCGGTACGTAGGGCTTATCGCTCTCGCATAGCTTCACGGTCGCCGCGCGCTTACCCGGCCGCGTCTCGCATGGGTAGTTGCGCGCGCCCCGCACCACATTTGGCGCGTCTTGCGGTATGCGACAGTAAAGATTGCCGGCCGGGCGGTCCGGGTAGTCCTCAAAGCTGGGCGAGCGAATCTGCTGGGGGGGAAGGAATCCGGTGGTACAGGGTGGCGGGTAGTTGAGGTTCAGGTTGAAGCTCAAATAGGCGCCCGAGTAGTCTTGCTTGGTGTTGGCGTTCGCCACCGTGATCGCTTGAATTATTCCGACATCCTCCGGCGCCAATACCAGCACTTGCTCGAGGTTCCCCCGGTACGTGATCGCGACCTGGCCGACACTGACCAAGTTGGCGAGCACGATCGGTAGCGTCGGTTGCACCCGATCCAGTAATTTGCGAGTCTCGTCGATCGCCGGGCTGCCCTGCTGCAGTAGCCCTTTGAAACCATTGTCGTTGGACTGAATCTGCGAGGTGATGGTCGCCAGGTGAGCGGCCCAGGCCTGGATTGAGTCGGAAGTATCGATTTGGGAGTCGAACACCGGTTTTGATTCGTCGATCAGGGTGACCAACGAGTCCAGGTTCTTTCGCGCGTCGATCGCCAGCCTCGTCGACCCCTTCACCAGGCGGGATACCTCTGGACCAAGCCCGCCGACGGCCGTGTAGCCCTCGTCGACCACTGTCTTCAAGTTTTCACGCGGGATGGCCTTCAGACCGCGGTTCGTCGCTGACAACAGCGAGTTGATGTCGGGCGGAACGTAAGTGACCCCGACAGGGATTACGTCACCGCCCTTTAGAGATGGGCCACTCGAGCTTTGCGGCAACAACTCGACATACTGCTCGCCGACTGCCGTCATGCTGTGCACCTCGACGCGCAAATTGGCTGGGATATGAATATCCGATTTCAACTGCAACACCGCTTCGGCGCCGGTCTGGTTCAACCGCACGGCGTTGACCCGACCCACCTCAACACCGCGGTATGTGACGTTCCCGCCTTCGTAGAGGCCGCCCGCCTGCGGGAGCTGTACCGTCACGGTGTAGCGATCAATGCCGAGGATCCGCGTCGGTATTTGCATATAGACGACCAGGATTACGGCGCTCATACACAGGCCCAGCGCGGCGAAAACAACCAGCTGAATTCTGACTTGCCTGTTCAAGTACATTTCATTTGCCCTGGTCGAAGTGGTAGGGAGCAATTAGCGGATTACCCGGGTTGAACGGACCGCCGGCTGTGCACGGGCTGGGCATCTGGCCGATGGTGCGCCCCCACTGGAGTTCCAGCTCTGTCAGATTGCATTCCCACCGGGTGCCGGTAAAGAACGACGCGTCAATTCGGCTCAGGGTCAAGTCGATCACGGCTGTCGAGTTCGCATAGTCTCCACGGATGAACTTCGTCAGAGTTGGGTTGACGAATGGGATCGTGGTAAATAGATCCAGTGACCTGGTTGCTGCCGGCCCGGCATCGGCAACTGATTGCAGCACCGGACCGAGATCGGCGAGCTCCTTGACCAAATTCTCTTTAGTCTGGTTGACCGAATCCGCTGTCAGCGCACTGAATTTCCCTACCTGATCGAGAGCATCTACGAGGTTCTCTCGAGTGTCTTTCAGCACCGCCAGCGCATCCGGCAGGGTCTTGAGCGCTTTGTCGATCACCGGCTTCTGGGCGGCGAATTGCCCAGTTAGGTTGTTCAGACTGTCCGTTGCCTTAATGATGTCATCTTTCTGATCGTTGACATAGCCGACGAATTTGTCGAGCTGTCCAATCAGGCTTCGCAGGTCCTGCTCGCGCCCAGAGAACGCGGTACTCAACGCTTTAGTAAGGTCTTGCGTCTTGCCGAGTCCGCCCCCATTGAGGAGCAGCGAAATCGCCGCCAGTGTCTGCTCGGTTGTCGGGTATGAACGCCCTGCCGCCAGGGGGATACGTGAACCGTCTTTGAGCTTGCCCTGCGCCTGCACGTCAACAGGAGCCGCCAGCTCGACATGCTTGGACCCCAGCAGGCTGGTCTGCCCCACGGTCGCCGTCGCGTTGGCTGGCAGGTCGACATCGGCGTTGAGCCGCATCGTGATTAGCGCATGCCAACCTTGCCGTTCGATCTTGGTCACGTTGCCGACTGCCACATCGTGGACGCGAACCTGTGAATTCGGCTCGAGGTTCTCAACATTAGGCTCCTCGGCCTGCACGGTGTACGAACCTGGGCCGCCGCCTTTGGTCCCCGGCAATGCAAGCGAGTTCAATCCCCGGAACCCGCACCCTGTTAGTTGGGCAACGGTCAGTAGAACCAAGAGGCTGGCGCCCAGCGGGCGTCGCAGCAATCGCGGCATCCTCATCGCCCGCCTCCTGCGGGCACCATCATGCCGGTCAGGCCTTGGGCCGGATCTGTCACCGTCGGTTGGGACTGCGGTGGCGGAGGCGCCTCAACGGCCGACTCAGCCGCAGGCGGGGCAGGAGCGGTCTCAGCGGGTGGGCTAGTCGCCGGTGGCGGTTGCGGCGGAATGTAATCCGGTCGCAGCCAGTCCTCGCTGTGGGTGACTTCGTTGGGACGAGCCGCGGGTCCCACGAAGGGATTCATCCCCAACGGCAAAAAATTGTATTGCCGATTCTTGATAATGGGGGTCAGATACTGCACACATAGCTTCGCCGATTGCGCGGCGCCCATCCGCGACGCGGCCTGCACTCCCGCGCACAGGAACTGAATTATGTTCGCGAAGTTGTTGAGGGCAAGCACGCCGCTCAGGGTGCTCTGCGCCGGCTGGTACATGTTCTCGACATTCGAGACCACGTTGGGGGCGACATGCAGGGTTTGCTTGAGGTCGTCCAAGCTCTCGACCAGCGCTTGAGACACCGATGCCAACTTGTCCGACGTCGTGCCGATGGCTTCTCGGTTGTCGCCGACGAAGCTTTTGACGTCACCAACGACATCGTTCAAGTTCCGGATCGCATCGCCGACCTCGGCGGGGTCGTTGGACAGCACTCGCGTCACCGCGGCCAGGTTCTCGTTCAGCTGACCCAGCAGGCCGCTGCTGTCCCGCAGCGCCGACACCAGAAGGGATAGGTTCTTCATGGTGCTGAAAAGGTCGTCGCTGTGGTCACCGAGCGCTGAAACCGCTTGAGATAACTCAATTATGGTGTTTCGGATATCAGCACCTCGACCGCGCAGGTTGTCGGCCGTGGTGTTGACGAAACTCCCCAGAGTGCTAACGCCGCCCGGCTTGGTCGGCTGGAGCATATCCGTCAGCTTCTCCAGCTGCTGACGTAGATCGTCATACTCCTGCGGAACCGCCGTCCGCTGCTGCGGGATCACTGCGCCGTCTTTCAGAGCTGAACCGCCGGTGTACGCGGGCGTCAACTGGATGTTGCGAGCCGTCACCAACGACGGCGACACGATCACCGCTTTGGCGTCGGCGGGAACGCGGTACTTGTCGTCGTACCAAAAAGAGATTTTGACGCGGTCGGGCTGCGCTTCGATCTTGGTGATCTTGCCGACCGGAATCCCAAGAATGAGCACATCATCGCCCACGTAGACGCCGGTACTGTCGGCGAAGTATCCGACGACGTTCGTGCGGCCGATGCCTGTAGCAAACCGCACTACCCCTATGACGCCACCGATCAACACGAGCACCAGCGCGATCGCCAACCCGATCCGCGCGGTCCGTGACCTCATCATCGCGTCCCCTCCGATCCTGGTGACGGGGTCGGTCGCGGCGGCTCGCCCGGGGCGGGCACGTACAACGGGCTCGGCGTCGGTTCGGGTGTGGATCCAAGTCCCTGTGGCGGGACTGCCGGCGGTCCGGGTGGCGGGCCGCCGGCTGGCGGTGCGGGGGGCGGTTGCCGATACGGGTAGCAGTGTGGGCCCGGCAACGGAACGCCGGGCATACCGCATGGTTGGTCGCTGGGATTGCCAGTGATGGCGTCGGGCAAAGTGCGTCTGGGTTCCCCGCCCTGGCCGGTCCGCGGATACGGCACCGGCAGCGGCGGCGTTCCAGGCTGACCCGTCTGCGGATCGGAGAGCTGCGACGGCGTCAGGGTCGCCGGATCCAATCCAAGGTCGCCGAATGCCGCATCGATAAATGGTTGAATGAACTGGCCCGGGAGCAGGTTGACGATGTACGCCTTGAAAAATGGCCCAGACGCCAGCGCCTCGCCTAGCGACAAAATGTAGGTGTTGAGCATTGGAATCGCTTCTTGGACACGCTTTTTGCGATTGTCTACCAGGGTCAACACCCCATTCAGCTTGTCTAACGCCGGCTTCATCGTTTCCCGGTTTTCGCCGATGAAACCTTTCAACTGCAGCGCCGCTGTCGAAAGGTTGCGGGAGATCTGGCCGAGCGCCTGGTTTTGGGTTTCGAGCTCGGCCAGAAGCCCGTTGGCGTCGCGGACGAGCCTGACCACCTCGTCGCTGCGGTCCGCGAGAACTTTCGTCGACTTTTTCGCGTTGCTCAACAGGTTTCGCAGCTGCTCGTCGCGCTGATCCAGCGTATGCGAGAACCGCGCCACACCTTCGACCGCAACCTTCAGCGCAGGCGGAGTGTCAGACAACGTGGTCGCCAGCACGGATAGCGAGTTCGACAATTGGCCGGTGTTGAGGTCATTGATGGTCCCACTGAGATCACCTAGTGCATCGGGCAGTTGGTAGGGCGAGGTGGTCCTGTCGAGGGGTATCGGTCCCCGTTGTTGCCCTTCTCCGCGGGAATGGACATCGAGGTACCTGATACCCAGCACGCTTTTCGACTTGATCGCCGCCTCGGTGCGTTCCCCCAACCGGATGTCGTTGTCGATCTTGAATTTCACCAGCACGCGCGGTCCATCCAGCGCGACACTGGAAACATTCCCGACCTTGAAACCCGAAACCTGAACGTTGTTGCCGGGTTTCAAGCCGCCCCCCTCGGCGAAATAGGCCGAGTATTCCTTGCGTGCGGCGATAAATGGCAGCTTCTCGTAATTTAGCGCTATCCAAGTCACAAATATGATGGTGACGATACCGAGCGCGCCGATGATTAGAGGATTACGTTCAGAGAAAGTTTTCATCGAGGCGTGCACCTCCCCGAGCTCTGGCCGGCTAGTTTGATATAGACCGGCTGACCTCCCTTGCCGTTTACCTTCAGGACAAGGTCACACAGGTAGAAGCTGAAAAAGTCGCCGTACAGACCGAGCCGGCCCAGCGTCCGATAGGCATCGGGCAAGGTGTCCAGCAAATGATCGACGTGGTCGTGGTCCGCCAGCACGACTCCGGAGGCCCGATCGGTCTCAGTCATCGTCTTCTTGAGCGGTGGTCGAGCGCGAGTCAACAGATCGGCGATCGACCCGGCGGCCGCGTTGGCATATGCGACCCCAAGGCTGATGTCCTGCTTGCGAGCGGCGAGGCCCTCCACGAGTTTGGACAACGAGTCGACCGCTTTGGCGAACTGGGTGCTCTGGTCACCTAGGGAACCGAGTACGGTATTTAAGTTGTTGACTACCTGACCGATCAACTGGTCTCGGTCGGCGAGCGTATTCGTCAGTGCCGCAGTCTGGCCGAGCACCGAATTCAGGGTCCCGCCCTCACCTTGGAACGCAGCTATCAGCTGACCGGTCAATGCGTTGACCTGGTCGGGGTTGAGCGCGCGGAAGAGCGGCCGAAAGCCACCGACCAATGCGTCCAAGTCGAGTGCTGGGTCGGTCCGGGTCAACGGGATGACATCGCCCGGATTGAGCCGCTTGAGTCCTTCGGTCCCCTGCTCAAGAGCCAGGTATCTGCCGCCGATTAGGTCCTGATAGTGGATCAGCACCTTGCTGCCCTCGGTGAGAACGACTGAGGGATCTGTGGAGAACTCGACGAGCACGGTGGAGTCATCTTGAATCTTGATGTCTTTGACTTTGCCCACTTCAACACCGGCGATGCGAACGAAGTTGCCCTTCGCCAGCCCGGACACATCCGTGAACTTTGCCGTATAGGTGGTCTCCGGTTGGAAACGGAGCTGGGCAAAGACGAGGAACATTGCAGACATGGCCGCCAGGCAAACCAACACGAAGGCGCCGACGCGCCAAAGCGTGCTTGCCAAGTTTCCTCGCACGTGTGTGTCCCTCCTTCGAATTCAGGTCGTGAGCATGTAGTGACTAGGGCGGTGGTGGGCCCGGTGGCTGGAAGGCATACGTGGGTTGCGCCTGGGCCGGGAACGGCGGTGCGAACGGCTCCGAGCCCGCGGGTGGCGGCCCCGGTTCGCGTGGCGCCCCGGGTGGTGGCGCTGGTGGCAAGCCGGGATACAGCGGCGTTCCGTCCGGTGCATATTGCTGCGCGCCGTAAGGTGGGGCGCCCGGGTACGGGATCGGTCCCGGTGCGCCCGGACCCGGATGACGAATGCTTGGCGGTTCCGGCACGCCTCGGGTGACCGGGAAGTAGTTGGCCCATCCCGGGAAACCGATGCCGGGATTCGGCCGCACGTCGATCCCGGTGCCAAATCCGGTGTCGGTGACCAGGTACCGCTGCGGGAAGTTCTTTCCCACGTCGGGCAAAGATCCGCAACCGGGCTTTCCGTCGGGCCCGCCCTTGGCGCCGACGACGGGCAGGTTCTCCGGATACCGGTATGGGTCGTCGCCAAACATGAGGCCGGCGTCCAGAATGGCCGACCTCCCATCGTGGCCGCCCATCATGTCTCCCAATTTGTATTTGTCGAGGGTGAGCTGTCCTCCCACGAGCAAGCACGTGATTTCTGGGTTGTACTTCATCAGCAGGCGTGTCGTGGGTTCGAGCCCGTTAACAGCCTTTATCAGATTGTCCTTGTTCGGGCCCAGAAGGTTTATGCCGCTGTGGGACAGCCCCACCACGTTGAGCAATAAGGAATCAAGCGCCTTCGAATTGTTGGTGATGGTGGAACCCGTGGTGCTTAAAGCGTCCAGCGTTGTCAGGATGTTGGCCGCGGCCGCGCCGTAGGCGTCGCTGAATCCTTTTATTGCGTTGAAGTTCTGTCGGATAGTCTCGCTGCGGGGATTGATCGCGAGCAGCACCTGGTTGAAATCCGTGGTGGCCTGACCAATGGCGTCCCCGTTACCACGAAAGCCGTCGGACAATGCCGATAAAATCGCATTCAATTTCGGGACGTCGACCTGATTGAGCACGTCCATCACATTTTGAAAGACCGTGTTCACCTCGTCGGTGACATTGCGTGATGTCAGCACCGCACCGGCGGCCAGCCGGTTCCGGCTCGGGTGGCTAGGGTCGCTCAGATCTACGTATTTAGCTCCGAACAATGTGGGAGAGACGATCTGCGCGTTGACGTTCGCCGGGATGTATTGCAGCTGGTTTGGATAGAGCTCCAAGCCGAGCTTCACCAATCCGGTTGAGCCGGTCGGCATAATCGAAGAAACTCTACCGATTTGAACGCCTCTGAATTTGACCTTGGCGTTCTGCTCCATCACGAGGCCTGCCCGGTCCGATGTAAGGGTCACCCGAGCGTACGGCTGTAGATCCCTATTGAACCCGAGGCCGGTCAATATGACCACCGCGGCGACTCCCACGATTAGTGACGCCGTCCACCAGGCCGGATGTACACGCCGTCTCTGCTTCATCTCCATATGGCTACGCCGAGAGATGGAAGTGGCCGGAATAGCCGTAGAGAACCAATGTCATCGCCAAGACCGTAAACATGGCGACGATCAGCGAGGTGCGCACCGCGCGTCCAGTCGCCTCACCAACGCCGGCTGGTCCCCCCGAAGCGGTTAACCCGTAATAGGTATGAATCAACATGATGACGACTCCTTCCACGCCCGCCGTCAGGGTCGACCAACAGAGATCGAGTGGGTCCAGGAAGGTGTTGAAGTAGTGATCGTAGACACCAGCTGACTGGCCATACACTTCGACAAGCACGAACCGAGTCGCCGTATATCCCGCCAACATGGCCATGAAAAAGAGCGGAACCACGACGATCACGCCCGCGACAACCCGAGTCGAGGCCAGATAGGCGATCGTCGGAATACCCATCACCTCAAGGGCATCGACCTCCTCGTTGATTCGCATTGCGCCGAGTTGCGCGGTGGCGCCCGCCCCGATGGTGGCGATCAGGCCGACTGTGGCCTGCCCGAGTGCAACAAGACGAGTGTTTGCGAAGGCGGAGAAGAAACCCGCTAGCGCCTCCACACCGAGGTCGCCAAGTTGGGAATGTCCCATGATCCCTAGGGTTGTACCGCCAGCCAGCATCAGGAAAGATACGACGACCATGGCGCCACCAACAGCGGCGAGCGCACCAACGCCGAGGCTCATTTGGGCGACTATGCGCATCGTCTCCAATTTGTAGCGGGTGAGCGCATACCGGATTTGACCGAAAGCCGTGGCGTAGAAAATCATCTGCTCGCCGACTCGATTCCATGCGTCGACCCAGTTCCGTAGAGTACGAATGGATCTCGGCCACCGAACTACAGCGACCTGGCGCAGGCTCACAGCTTCACCTGCACACCGAAGGCGTCTGTCACCGCGAGGATGAGCATCAGCGCCATAAACGAATACACGACAGTCTCATTCACCGCATTTCCGACACCCTGCGGACCGCCGCGCGGTGTTGTGCCCTTGTAACACGCAATCAAACCGGCAGTCATTCCGAACAATGCCGCCTTAAGGAAGCAGACGACTGTATCAGCGAGCCCGCACAGCAAGGCTATGTTCGCCGCGAAAGCACCCGGGGTGACGTGTTGAACATAGACCGAGAAGAAATAGCCGCCGGCGACGCCCACCACGCACACGACCGCGTTCAACAGAATCGAGCACACGGTGAGCGCAGCCACCCGTGGTACTAACAACGCCTGAATTGGATCGACACCCATAACCCGCATCGCGTCGATCTCTTCCCGGATCGTGCGTGCCCCCAGGTCTGCGCACACCGCCGTAGCGCCGGCGCCAGCGACCACAAACACCGTAGTCGTCGGCCCCATAATCACGACCGTGCTCCATCCCACGCCCGCGCCAGAAAGGTCAGTGGCGCCAATGTCGGCAAGGAGAATATTTAGTTGGAAAACGACGAACACGGTGAACGGGATCGCTAAGAAGGCAGCGGGAACGAACGACACTCGCGCAATAAACCAAAGCTGCATGATGAATTCACGCCAGGCGAATGGCGGGCGTATTGCCTGCACCCCAATGTCCAGTGATAATGATAAGAAAGCGCCCGCCTCGCGCACCGCCTTGGCAACAAAACCGGTCGGTCTGGTAATGAGAACTGTCGGCTTAGCCAGGACACTGGTCGGCTTGTCAAGGCTACCAACCGGCTCCGTAAGAAGCTCAATCGCCACGTTAGCCCCGCTCTCGCGTTGTCTGGGTTGGGATGGATCGATTGCTCCCGCGGCATCGCGATAAGCCTGTTGGTGGCACATAGGACGCGCGACCCCGAAAGTTAGCGGTGCACACCCTGAGCATCGACTTTTGGTGGTCTTCAGCCGACGTGGCCGTCCCCGGCACCGCGGCACCGGCAATCGAGAATCCTGCAGGGAAATGCGCGGTCAAAGGGGTGCTTGACCGAATGCACGAACGCGGTACTGGAATGTCAACAAACAGCACTGCCATTGCGGTGGGAACGTCGACCTGGCTCCGATGCGCGGCCACCGGCCTAGAGTGCGACGCGCTCGTTACGCGGTCACCCGATGCCCTACTTTGACGCATATGTAGATTCTCCACCGTAGGCGTATAATTCGTAGGCGCAGCGTATAAGAGGCGGCAGTCGAGGTCAAGGGTGCGGCCGATTGCCGGTTGCTGTTCCCGGAACTCGAGTCTGGGTCCCGTCTGGCCAAGGATTGAGAGCGAAATGAGCACCAGGTAGCGCCGAACGTAAGGCAAGGTGTATCAACATGGTCGTCAAATGTCTGAAACAAGGTTAGGTCACGTTGATGGCCACTGGGGCCGGCTGCCGCCAACTTACGAACTCAACAGTCGATGCCTCTGTAGTAGTGCATCTTTCGCGTTCATCGCGCAGCCCGATCACGGATTTTCCGAAGCATCACGGCGGGAGCGGCATCCGCGGATACGATTCCGGCAGGATCCACGAGTGAGGAGGGCGCGATGAGGAACGTATTGATCACCATCGCGGCCGCCGCCATGATGATCGGCGGTGGCGTCGGCTGCTCGCCGGGCACGACGGCAGCCAAGCTGAAACCTGGGACACTACCGCCGGGCACCGCGCAACTGACCGTAAATGGCAACCACGGCGTAACCACCGGCGCGGTGCAGTGCTCGACCATACGATCATTGACGATAATTACGTCAGGTAACGACACTTCGGGCGCGACGGTGATGGTGTCCAATGCCGAGAAACCCGTCGTTGAGTTCGTCAGAGTGCGCAATCTCAACGACTTCACCGGTGACTACAATCTCGGCCTGGCGGGCAACGCTACAGTCAACATGCGCGGCCCCACCTACCACATCACCGGGACGGCAAGGGGTTACAGCTCAACATCGACGGAACCTACGACGGAACCATTCGCGATAATGGTCTCGTGCTGACCTTAGGCTCCTCCATGCCAGCCCGGAGTCCGTCGCCAAATCAACGACGGTCCTCGATATGTGCGTCAATCCTGTCCGAACGGTCCGAATCTTCGGCTGGTCACAGAACATCGGCATGTCATCGGCATCGAATCCGTAGGTGCTTACGGACCGCTTATGCTTGCGCCGTGGCGCCGCTTCCCCCCCGCTTCGCCACGGTTCTCGCGGCACCAGCCGCAGCATTGGTCCTGTTGTCGTGCGGTAGCTCGACGACCTCTGACGGGCATACCATCACCACGGACAAACCCGTCTTGGCCGGCGAGCCCGCGGGCTACAATCTTGGCGACGTCGCGTTTGCGAACAACATGATTACGCACGCCCAACAAGGCATCGATATGTCGGCGCTAGTCCCGAATCGCTCCGCCGACCACGCAGTCGTCTCGATCAGCGCGAGGATCGCGTCGACCCTGCGGTCGAACATAGCGCCCCTGAAGGTGCTGTTAGTGCAGTGGAACGAAAACCCTGACACCAAAACGGATAACGGGCGGCACGGCGGTGGTGCAGCGAAGGGCATGGCCGATCCTGCCACCATCACAAGGCTCGATTCGTTGGTTGGGAGTGAATTCGATGCGTTGTGGTTGCGGTCTATGATCAGCCGTGAGGAGGGAGCAATCGAGATGGCTGATGAGGAAATCGCAACCGGAAAGAACGTAGACGCGATCGGTCTAGCCAAGCAGATCATCCCAGCACAGCAGACCGAGATCAGCCAAATGAAACAGATGCTAGGGGCTACCTGAAGCATGCCATCCACGCGGCGCTGTCGCTAGCCCCTCCGTCCACAGAGATCGACGCGGCTAACAAGTTTTCAACGTATGCGTCAAGCAGCGACTAGCGCTACAGCTTATTGGGCAAGAGGATTGACGACACAGATGATGACGGTCGGTATCGTTGCTGCTGCCCGCCCAAGCCGCGGTCGCACGGGCATGAAAGCACTGGCCTGAAGTATGGCCGGGACCACGCATGGAATCACGTCAACTTGACGCCAGTTCGCAAAACTTTCTCACTGCGTTCGAGCCAGAATCCCAAAGGGAAAGCCGGGCCTATGTGTTGAGACAGCTAGACGTACCTCAATTCCTAAAGAAACTGTCATCACGCAGACAGCATGCGAACCTTCACCTCGACAGCTTGGATGTTCCAAGTTGCTCAATGACAGATCCGATCAACGTTGCAAGCACCGTCTGCGATAACGAACGATAATGACGCGGTGACCGACAGCGAAGCAATAGACAAAGCGGGCCTGTTGGAGGGTCTGGATGGCCGCATTCGTGAGGAGCGGGCTGAGCTCGTAACCTGGCTGTTGGAGCAAGGTTTTGACGTGGAACAGATCCGCAGTGAGTTGGCACCGATGCTACTGCCCGCACGCCGGGCGCTGGGTGACGACGGAAGCCAGGTGTCTGCGCGCGCGATTAGCGAAAGCCACGGTATCGATTTGGAGCTGCTGCAGCGCGTCATGCGGGCATTAGGGCTGCCGAGGGTGGACGATCCAGACGCGGCTGTCTACCTGCGCGCCGATGCTGAGGCTGCGGCGCGCCAGCAGAAGCTCATCGAGGTCGGTCTGGACGCCGATCGTGTGGTCTTGATGGTTCGCAGGCTCACCGAGGGACTTTCACGCGCGGTCCCCGCCATGCGATATGGCGTGATGTCGGCGGTCTTGCATCCGGGAATCAGCGAGCTTCAGGTATCGAAGGCGCATGAGGCATTAGCGCGCCAGATCGCACCACTGCTAGGCCCGCTGATTTGCGACATCATGTTCGTGCAGTTGCGGCGCGCGGTCGAGGGGGAAGAGCTGAACGCGAGCGAGCGAGCAGCTGGTACTGCCCTCCCTGGCGCTCGTCTCCTCGCCGTTGCGTTCGCTGACATGGTTGGCTTCACTCGGCTGGGCGAGGCTGTGCCGCCGGAGGATCTGGTGGGACTAGTCGAACGGCTGGGTGATCTGGCACGTGACATCGTGAACCCACCGGTGCGATTGGTCAAGGCGATCGGCGACGCGGTGATGCTGATCTGTCCGGATCCTGCAAAGTTGCTCGATGCGATGCTGGAACTGTCGGAAGCGGCCAACCGCGACAAGGCCTTGCCGGAACTCCGAATAGGTATTGCGTCGGGTTGGGCCGTGAGTCGTGCCCGGGACTGGTTCGGCAGTCCAGTTAATGTTGCCAGCCGCGTCACCGAAGTCGCCCTACCCGGCTCAGTACTGGTGGCAGGATCTGCGCGAGATGCGGTCGGTGACGCGGACAGGTTCGCGTGGTCCTTTGTCGGAGCACCGCGACTTAAGGGAGTCCGAGGCAGAACGAAGCTATTTCAGGCACGCCGATCAGCCGGCTAGTGCGGTGGGCCATAATCACTCCACGCAAACGCTCACACCTACCACTCGCGAATATGTCTCACATTGCAGCGCACAAGCTTCCAGCTTCGGGCCCTGAAAGACTGACGTCGCATACACATGTTGTGATGCCCCTGCACGAAGCAACTCGAGGCGCCGACAAGGATGTCCATTGACAGACAAAGGACGGCTCGTTCAGATCGCACAGCGGTACCTCGGCGAGACACACAGCACGCTAGTGCATCGAACCGCCGCTGTGTCGCTCCCAGCACGGCCGTGCAGCGCACTACCCGGTGGAGCTGGCGTGGATCGGCGCCACCAAAGGTAGCGTCGTAGCTGGTCGACAGAGGCGCATGTATTGGGCCAGATTGCACGCAACTCTCCATATCGAGGAGAGTTTCAGAGCGCTCGAATTATATTGCGAAACTGCTTTTCTGGGATCCTACATTCACTTCAGTGCTGCGTTTTTCGGCGTCGGTGGGGTGCACGATCCGGTTCGGGCGAGGACAGGGCCGCTCGGATGGTGCGACTGAGTTGCGCGGCGACGTGGTCGAGCGGAGTGATGTTGCGTTGGGCGCGGCATACGGCGACGGTGCCTTCCACTGCGGTGACGATGAGGGTGGCGATCTGTTCGGCATCGGCCGAGGCCGCGCCCGCGGCGCGCAGTGAGTCGGCCAGCAGCGATGTCCACCGGAGGAATGCCACGGCCGCGGCGTCGCGCGGTGCTGCATGCTCGTCGTCGGGGATGTCTTCTATCGCCACCGCCAGGACTGGACATCCTGCATGGAAGTCGCTGTCAACGACGATTTTTCGCCACATGGACAAGAAGGCTTGCAGGCCCGCTTCGGGGCCTGCGGCTAGTTCCTTGGTGAGCGCGTTCACGGTGAGGTGATCGGCCCAGCGAACGGCCTCGGTCGCCAAGTCGTATTTGCCGCCCGGGAAGTAGTGGTAGGTGGAGCCGAGCGGGACGCTGGCGTGCTTGGCGAGTTCACGCACGCTAGTCGCGTTGAGACCGCGACGGCTGATCATGTCCGCAGCCCCGGCCACCATGCGCTGACGCCCACGACTGTCGTCTGTCATGACGACCCTCCTTGCTATGACGATCGCTATAGCCTACCGTGATCCTCACGCTATAACGATCGTCATAAGGAGTTTGGCCGTGCCGTTGGTGCACGACACCCTGCCGGCCCACGTCGATGTTGTGATCATCGGCGCGGGCCTTTCCGGCATCGGCGCCGGATACCGGGTGCAGACCGACTGCCCCGACGGGGATTATTTGATCCTCGAAGCGCGCCAGCACATGGGGGCACCTCGGATCTCTTCCGATACCCCGGAATCCGTTCGGACTCGGACATGTTCACACTCGGATACGCGTTCAAGCCGTGGAAGGACGCGAAGTCGATCGCCGATGGGCCGTCGATTTTGAGCTATATCCGTGAGACGGCGGCCGAGTTCGGCATCGACGACCACATCCGCTACGGCACGCGCATCGTTTGCGCCGACTGGTCCAGCGCCGATCACGTCTGGACGCTCACCGTGGACCGCGGCGGCAATCAGACGTCCCTGACGTGCGACTTTTTGTATATGTGTGCCGGCTACTACGACTACACCGCGGCCTACACTCCGTCATTTCCCGATCAGGACAAGTTCAAGGGTCGCATCGTGCATCCACAGTTCTGGCCGACCGACCTCGACTACGCCGGCAAGCGGATCGTTGTCGTTGGCAGCGGCGCCACCGCCGTAACTTTGGTGCCGTCAATGGCCTCGGCGACAACACACGTCACGATGCTGCAGCGCAGCCCCACCTGGATCAGTGCGGTTCCTAGCCGCGACACCAAGGCGGACTGGCTGCGCGAACACCTGCCAGAACGTCTGGCGCATCGGCTGATACGGGCCAAGAACGTCGCTTTCGGCATCGCCTTCTATCAGTTCTGCCAGCGCTTGCCCGATCAGGCGCGCAACCTGCTGACGAATCAGACTGCGCGTATTCTCGGTGACAACCGTGCTGTTGCTGAGCACTTCACGCCGACCTACAAGCCATGGGACCAGCGATTGTGCGCCGCGCCAAGTGCCGATTTCTTCAGGGCGGTCAAAGCCGGTCATGCCGAGGTTGTCACCGACACCATCGATGGATTCGTCACCGAGGGCATCCGGTTGAGTTCAGGGCGGGTGCTGCCTGCCGATCTGATCATCACGGCAACCGGCCTGCAGTTGCGGACCTTCGGCGGGCTTATGCCCACCATTGATGGGAACGACATCGATTTCGCTGATGAGTTCATGTGGAACGGGGCGATGGTGTCGGGCATTCCGAACTTCGCGTTTTGCATCGGCTACACCAATGCGTCGTGGACGCTGCGCGCCGACTTGTCGTCCCGGCTGTTCTGCCCGGTGCTCAACTGGATGCACGCCAAGCACTTTCACGCAGTGCTGCCGCGCCCACGCCAGCGCATGACGCAACATAACCTGTTCGGCCTCACCTCGGGTTACGTTCAACGCTCAGTAGCCGCCTTCCCCAAGCAAGGCACCCAACCGCCGTGGCGGATTCATCAGAACTACCTGCGCGACTCGTGGTCACTGCGACGCAGCGACTTTCCTGCCACTTTGACCCCGCTCCCCCGGGCAACCAGAGCTGATCCGTGGGGTCCCTCACCTGCTCGCGGGCGCACCGACAGCACACCCGCTGTGCTACTGCAGCACGTTGACCACCAATCACGCTAAGGAGACCTGATGAGAAGTCTGATGTTCGTCGAACCGGGACGGCTGCGCTTCGATGACGTCGACGCACCGACCCTCGCCGACCCCGGCGACGCCCTGGTACGCCCGCTGGCCGCGACCACCTGCGACCTGGACCACCGTGTCATCGCCGACAAAACACCATTCTCCGGAGTTGGGCCCTTTCCGCTGGGACACGAGTGCGTGGGCACCGTCGTGGAAGCCGGTCCGGGATGCACCACGGTGGCCGTCGGCGACGTGGTCGGGGTCGCCTGGCACATCGCCTGCGGCACCTGCGCCCAGTGCATACTCGGCCATCCAGCGCGCTGCCTGCTCTACGGCGAAGCGCAGTACGGGCTGCCCATTAACGGTCTGTGGGGGGGAACGTTCTCCGAACTGATCCGTGTGCCTTTCGCCGACTACAATCTCGCGCCGCTGCCCACGGGTGTCGATCCGGTCCAGCTGGCCTCGATTGGTGACAACCTCGCGCTGGGCTGGGAAACGGTCATGCCGACCGTCTCGGGCGTCGTCGATGCCCAGGTGGCGGTCTTCGGCGGTACGGGATCGATCGGCCTGTACTGTGTCGACGTGGCCGTGCACTGCGCCGGCGCGCGCACCGTGTACTACGACGACGACCCGACACGCATGTCGGTCGCCGAACAGCTCGGCGCCGAAGTCGCCGACATCAACGGCAAGCGGGAGAAGAACTTTCACCTCGCGGTCGACGCCTCTTGTGACCCCGACCGACTGCGCAAGGCCCTGCTCTCGGTCATGCCCGAAGGGCACGTCAACAGCGTCGGGATTTACTTCGCCGACGTCTCGCTACCCCTGTTGCAGCTCTACCTCCGGGGCGTGCACTTCCACAACGGCAAGGGCCACGCTCGCCCTAACATGACCCCCACCCTTGATGCCGTCGCCGCCGGCGTACTCCACCCCGAACTCGTCACCAGCGGAATCTACGAATGGGACGAGATACCCGAGGTGCTGACCTCGACACACGCAGGACACAAACCCATCTTCATACTCGACCATTAACTGCCGCAACGACATTCCGGCGAACACCAAAAGGACAGGCGCGGCGATGCTCTCGCTACGCCACGCACGCCTGCTGTGCTCCAAGGTCGACAAGACCGTCGACTTCTGAGTCCGCGGGTTCGACGCAACCGTTGTTTGGCGCCGTTGTGTTCGCCGGCGCGCGCAACGTTCTGCTCGCAGTCGGCCGCGGGCGCGTGCACCTCTACGACCAACCCCCTAAGCACATCGGACAGGGAACCGTCCACCACTTGGGGGTGCAGACCGAGGACCTCGCGGCAATCCGAACTCGCCTGCAGGACATGTGGGTATCGGTAACCCCCTTCCGCACCGCCCAACCTGGGGTTGCTCGTTGAGCAAAGCTGTGGGAGAGCTCCATCAGCTACTTCCGTGCGACCGGAAGGATCATTTCTTGAAGCAACGCCTGGTCGATACCAACGGTGTACGGCTACGGGTGACAGCAGCTTGGCGACCCGGGTGCGCCGGCGGTGGTCCTCGCGCACGGCTTCCCTAGCCTCGGATATTCGTGGCGCCGAATTATTGCTGCTCTGACCGCCCCCGGCTATCGTGTGCTGGCGTCCGATCAGCTCGGCTACGGAACCACTTGGGAAGCTCCGACCACCGCGGCGTACCGGAAGATGGTTGGTGACAGCTTTTTGTACATGCTGTATTTCCAGCAGCCTGGTGTCGCCGACGCTGAACTTGACGGCGACCCCGCTCGGGCGCTGCGCCGGATTATCAGCTTTGACCTACAGTCGCTCATTGACCCATCCGTAGCTACCCGCATGATCGCCCCTGGCCCCAGCGGATTCATTGACCGACTGTCCGAGCCAGGCGGTCCACCGGACTGGCTGGATAGCACTGAATTCGGTTACTATGTGACTGAATTCAGTCGCACGGGGTTCGCGGGAGCGCTGAACTCGTACCGTAACTTCCACCGCAATTGGGAGATCGTGGCCACCCCGGCGACTGCCACGATCGCTGTGCCGGCACTGGTGTTAATCGGCACCAAAGACCCCACAATTCACCCCACGCGACCGTGCCGCCCAAGTTGTCACTGGCCCATACCGCGAAGTAGTACTTGATGGCGCGGGGCATTGGCTACAAGAAGAGCGGTCCGCCGAGGTAAACGCCGAATTGCTGCAATTTCTTGCCGACCTGCCCGAATACCGAATCAGCAGCTGACGCGCTTAAAGTCGACTCGCGAGCGGGCGCGCCGGCTAACGCAGTGATGTGGCTCATCTGGCGCCGCTAAGCGTCCCTGCCGGTCAATTTCATGTATGGAGCTAGGACGGTATGACGGTCGCAGGGACGATGCTCGCACGTGTCATCCATTTCGCTACGACGCGACTGGCTTGCGCGGCAAGCGGATGCGGCTGATCGATGACCTGCCCACCAGTGATGCGGGCCATATGCAGGAAGCACTCATTGGTGTCACCGAGGTCATTTGCGTCGACGAAACGCCGAATGTCATGCACGACTTACGGGTGCACCCGGTAGGACACCCCGAGCTCGTGGCACGGGTGGAATTCCGGCAGCTCGCCCTCTACGACCAGTAGGGATGGGTTCGGGTTATAGCCCAAGGTCATGGTCGCTATCGCGGCTCCGGTTGTTGTCGACGTATTCGCGTATCCACCGATTCTGTTGGGCTCGCTCGGCGGCCTGCTGGCCGATCCAGATACGTTGCGCCGCACGGCGTTGAGAGCGGGCGCGAGCTTGCTGAGCCACAGCGCGCGCAACGCGGTCGGGAAGATCGTAGGGGTCGGTTTGGACGGCGACTTGGTGGACGGTTCGGGGTCGGTTATCGCGGCGGATGATCGCGCGGACAAGTGTGGTGGCTTCGTCGCCATCGCCCCGGCGCGTCCGGTGAATACCTGGGGGTGGGTCGCCGTGTTCGTGGTCACCTTCTCCGGCGATGCGCTCGTAGATATAGACACGGTTAAGGTCGCGGCCCCGAGTGAGTCCGACGTAGAGGGTGTTGCGGTCGGTGGTGGCGCGCACAATCGGGTAGGACGTGTCGGCGGTGACACCTTGGGCCGATTGCAGAGTGACCGCGTATCCGTGGTGGACGTACTCGCGCAGGTAGTCCCCGCCAAGCACGGTCACCGCGTTGTCGCCGAGGCGCCGGGCCATGACGCGCGGGCGCTCTTCGCGGGTATCGATGGCTTCGACGATCCAGCGTTGCCCGTTGCGCACCTGGGGAGCGGATTTGCTGGTGTCGAGGCGGCCACGGTGATCTCGCGCGGCCCAAACGTCGATGCGGGCATCGTTTTCACGGGTCACGACGATGTCACCCACGCCGATGTGGTGATCGCGTGCTCCGGTGACCGTGGGTGCGTCGTCGGCGACGCGATCGGCGTGGATCTGCTTGTTGAGCGCATCGCAGAGTTCCCAACTGTCGGGTATCAGCAGGGCGTCTTTGCCCGCGGCGATGTCGGCGCGGTAGGCCTCGAGGGCGTCGTGGGCCATGGTGACGGGGTCACCGCAGCGCAGCCGATCCTGGCGGCGATACCAGTCGATAGCGCGCCGCAGCGGTTGGGGACCCCCGCTGCGCAATGCCAGCGAGGCCGCCCGCTCCTGCGGGTCACGCATCCGCCACACTTCCGAAAGACGTTGCGCCCAAGGCAGATCGGAACATAACTGCTCGAACATTCCGCCGCGTTTGCGCACCGGGGCGAGCTGGTGGGCGTCGCCGACAAGCAGGACTTTTGTCCCGGCTTTGGTGGTGAACTCGAGCAGATCGCGCAGCTGGTTATTCCCGATGAGTCCGGCTTCGTCTACGACGACGAGGGTGCGTGGCGTGAGCGTTAAGCGGCCCTCGCGCAGCTCGCGCAGTGCCTTGTCCACGGTGTGGCCTTCGTCGCCGGCGCAGTCGTTGATGGCGACGTCGACGGCCCGCCCGTGGGGCGCAACCACGATGACAGTGCGGCCTACCCGGTGGGCAGCGTGGCGTAGCGCTTTAAGGGAATGGGTCTTGCCAGCACCGGCTGGCGCAGCCAGTGGCTGCACCAGCCACGGCGTTTCCGCCATGGCTGTCACAGCTTGTTTTTGGTTAGCGGAAAGCCCAACTGTGTCCGCGCGGGTGACCCGCAGAATACTGCGGTCATCGCGCGCGTCCACGAGCCTGAGCAGCTCGATTTCTTCGGCGAGGATCAAGTCGATGGTGTAGCGCTCGTGGCCTTCGCGGTGATGGGCTTGGCGCGGTGCGCTGATCCGTATCGCGATCTCATCGACGGCAGCTTCGATCTGTTCGCGAGGCGGTCGGTCGTCTCCATCGACCTCGACGGGCAGTTGCGCGCCGATGATCTCCACGAGATCAGCACGCGTGAACGCAGCTTTATCGATGCCCGCAGCGATGTCAGCGATGCGCCGCCGATCGAAGCTCACCGTGGCTGCCTGGCGCTGGGCGCGGGCTCGTCGTTGAGCGTCAATGTCGATGCGGTAACCACGCGAATCGGCGCGCCACAGCTGGCGTAATTCAGCCCAAGACAACCCCTCTGGCTTGCGTGGTCGGGTCGCTTTTTGCGCGATCGCCAGCTGACCTTGGGTGGGCCCGTCGATCAGGATGAGGTTGTTATCGGCCCATTCGCGAAGTTGCGTGCTGCGCCGGGAGTGCGCTTTGATCACCTTGGGATCGATGCCGACGAGCTCGGCCATCCCCGTGTGCGGGTCGATTGAGCCCCACTCCGCCCCAATCGACTGCGTCAGCGCCCGGCGCGTGGTGGCTTGGTAGATCACCCCGCCCGCCTTGGCTTCGTGCCAGAGCGAGTCGGTGTCGACGGCGCCGAGCTTGCCGTCGGTGCGGGGCTGTTTGTTGGGCACGATGACGTGGGTGTGCAGGTGGGGATCGCCCGCGCGGGAGGTCTCGTGTTGGTAGGCGGCGGCGACGAGTCCTGGCAAACGCTGCAGGTCTTTTCGGCCGGTGGCGTTGTTGTGCACGCGGGTGTATCCGGCATGTTGGTGAACGTATTCCATGGCTTCGCGCACCCCGGTGTGGTGCGCATCCAGCACCGCTTTCTGTACGACGTCATCGCCGAACGCCCGCAACAAACTGAGACTTTTCGGCGCGCAAAACGTCATGTCGATTCCGTGGTTGTCGCTCTCAGCGAACCGCCGACCACAGCACCCATTGGGCGCAATACCGGCATCGAGCCAACGCTGCACCACGTCCAAATCGGCCAGCCCGCCGGCGCGTTGTTCGCCGGACAAACCCACCAGCGCGGCAGCACTGAGGGCATCGCCGGCCACCAACCACACCGGCGCACGGGTGTCATGTTCGGAGTAGTACTCCCCCAGACCACCGTTGGCTGCCACCGCATCCTTGGCCGCCTGACCCGCCTCCCGCGCGGTGCGGTTGTAATAGTCAATCGACCACAACTTCAGCGGCGAACACGTCAGCATCTGCCACCGCCTCACATCACTGTTTCGGGCGCTCAGCCGCGCCGAGGTTGGGCACACCAGGGTATGCCCAACCCATACTCGCACAAATTGTGCAAATGTGCCAGGCGATCGGATGCTACGATACGAGGCAAGGTCGGGAAAGCTGGAAGAAGGCCCCATGAAGGGGCGAGAAGAAGCACGATTTGGCAGGGGAAATGACTTGCGAGTAGACCTGGTGGCGGTAGAACGTCACGTCGAACGGTGCGTGGCCAGGCTGTCGACCTCAGACCGGCGCGCGGTCCTCGACGCGCTCAACAACAGCATGCTCGAGGGCTACCAACCGACACGAGATGGGATCGCGCTGCTCATTGAGTTCGCGGCCGATGAGATCACCTTCGAGCAATACAAGGCGCGCGTACTCGACCAACTCGGTGCGCATCACAAACCGGACCGAATCTGATCGAACAAGGATCACCGTGCGCTACCCACTCGAACAATCACGTTCCCCACAAAGCCGTCGGGTTGGGCAACGAGATCCGTGGCCGGCCGCGACAGATTTTCGCGCCGCGCTCGACGACTACAGAGTTACCCAACATGGTCGCCGAGGAGCTGATTGCGCCGCGGCATGCGCAACGATTTCCGCGCAGCCGTCGGTGCCGACAGCTTGCACCGTTGGGCATACAGAATGCACGTCCCATTCACCGCTCACACCTGCTGTCGGACGCCCTAACACCGCACCGCCATACGCGGTTGCTCATCTTGACGACCTTCGTCGATGGCCGCCCGCCCTGACGCCGGCGCGGGCCGACCAAGAATCAGAAAGTGCGCGACGACGGTGACCGACCAGGATCGAGGCTTCGACACGTTCACCGAACGCGTCATAGCGTCGTGGGGCACACCCGACTTTGGGTTCAACGAGCTTGTTGCCGGCATCACGGCCCTGTATGAAGCGCGACTGGAATTTCCTGCGGCTTGGCCTCAACACCGCCAAGACGCGTTTGTCACCGCGCACGCCAACGCGGCCGCGACTGAACTTGCAGCCCTGCTCGACGATCTCACCGATACCGTTATCGAGCGCTACGGCCGCGAGAATTACCGCCTCCCCGACGCCCAAACCCTCAGCGAGCTCATCAGGGCCGAGCGATCGGCCGCCCTCGACGATGTCGAGCTCAGCGCCTCGCATGACTTGCCCGACGAGGTCGTACGCGCGACAGCCGCTGACCCCGGACACGGTGTGGCAAGCATGACCGCATGTGGTCCCGGCCGACGACCACCGACAACCACCGTGCACCTCCAGCGTCGTCGCGGTCGCGGGCGACCGTGAATACAAGCACAGCCATCACGGTTCCTTTATCTATCGGCTGTTGTCAGTGCAAGAAACGAGACTTAGGAACATGACCGACTGGCAGGACGTGTTTACCCCCACCCCCGTGCGGCTGCCCGCGCGCGAGGCACACGCCACTGCGTACCCGCAATCAGTTGCATTGAATTGCGCAGCCCCTTCCCCAGGCAGTCCCTGGCAGCAATGGTGGACCTACGCGCGCGCGACCGCTCGAATGGCCTATCACCACCCGGCCGTAATCCCGCCGCGCGTTGAGGTCTATGGCCCAGTCCTGGATCCCGACGAAACAGCGTTACTGAGCACCCACGCCACCTATAGCCGCTTCTACGCCGAGGACGAAAGCTACCAACACTCTGATCTGTTCGTGATCGGCCATCCCGCCGTCATGATCGCTGCGATGGCCGGCAACGCCATCCTCAATGCCCGCCGAAAAGCCCACGCCCGCAACGCCGCCACACCATGCTGGCGCTCACAGCAGCCTTGTCAGATCATCGCGACCAACCACCGCCTGCTATGCCACATCGCCGTGCACGGCTGGCTCAGCTTCTACTACCACGCGATCACCGAGTTTTACCCCGATCTCAACACCTGGACCCTGACAGCGGGCTTCGACGACCACTGCGCCCCGCTGCGACTCACCGGACCACCGGCGCCCGCACTCTCACTCTGGACCGCCATCGGCATCGAAGGAGCCCGCTGGTACACAGATCCGCGCCTCGGCGCACTGCTCACCTGATCCCGGCGCTCACACGCGGACCCCCGCCTCCCCGATCATTTTCGGCGATACCATACTCATCTGAGCTACTCGGTCCGTGCTGGTCAGGACTAGTTTCTGGGGCGCGGATGTCTACAACCGCCAGAAGTGTCCACACGTCGCGTTACGGTAGGCCCATGATGACTCTCGACAAACTCACCACTGGACATGGATATGAGTTTCTCGCCGACCACATCGCTGCCTCGACAGCCGAAAAGCACTGCCACACAATGCTCGACAACACCGAAAAGGAACAGCCTTGCGAGCACTGGGCGGGTCATCGACGCGAATCATGGCGTGCAGCTCACGCAGGGCGCCCCACGGCCGCGCGTGGTGTCCTGCATTGTCGAAGGGGTGACATCGATGTCATCAGTCGGCCGCCGCGTACGCGGTGATGGTCTAGCACTCGACGATGCGCCGCGGATCGGAGCGATCGGCCGCGGTCACGAGCGGTGCGTCTGGCGCAACTGCGCTACGAATCCGTCCTGCTGTTGGCGCCGGTACTGACACTGGGATCTCGACAGCCGCGCGACGTCGCCGTCGAGGATGTCGTCGTGCGCATCGTAATCAGCGACGTTGATCCGCAACTCGAGGTCAACTGCGGCCAAGATCCGGGCGAGCACCGGCAGCGAGGGCTGCCGGGTCCCAGACTCGATCCTGGCGATGGTCGATTGCGGCACGTGCGCGGCCTCGGCGAGCTCGCGCTGCGACAGGCCGGCGCGTGTCCGCGCTATCCGCAGGACGTTTCCCGCCAACCGCTCCACGTAGCCACTGGTCGTCGGCCCCATACTCGCCACAAGGCGATGATAGCCGATTAGGTATCGCCTTATCGCCTTATCGCCTTCTCTCTGCTTCAACTGCGAGGAGCCAACGACCCCCGCCGCCCCGGAGAGCGAACCTCACCTTCGCAAGCCAACCCGTGTGGCTAAATACTCATTTTACGCAATCCGTGAACAATAAATGTGTTCACGGATTGCTTTATTTCGGCCTACAGAGGCAGTTTTTTGCAGCATGTTGCACAAATGCTGCAGTGCAAGCAATAAGTGAGCCTAAAGCGTTCGGCACGTGCCTTACACTGCGCACATGGACAACAAGTCGTCGAGGATCCATCACGTTCGTCAGCGTGCGATGCGCAGCCGTGGCGCGGAGGGTGTGCGAGATCGCTTCGCGGCGCACGCCTGTCGTGACCTCGCCAGCGGTAGTCGATCCTGGCGACTCTGTCCTGCCACGCACCCCGACGCGCCAGGCATTACTCCGCAGTTTTTTCCGAAGCCATTAGCAACGTCAAATTACGCCACCATAAAAGTTGCTCCGAAATAAGCAGCAAGGACTAGGGTTGAGATGGGAACAAAAAATCACCGAAAGGCGGCCACGCGAGCCAACATGGGGCAACCCACGTTAATGGAGCGCGGCCAGGCCGAGCTCAAGACTCAACGTGGAGCACAATCCGCCTTGCCAACGCAAGATCCGGATCGCCTTGCGGCCATCGCTGGGCCCGACGCACTAGCCGACGCTCTTGTTGCTCGCCACGCGGCACGGATAGCGAACCTGGAGAGCGTCCCGGAGCAGCGTTTCGAAAAGTGTTACCGCCAGTTGTATTACCTGCATGACGTCAGTGTGGCGTCCGGGATCTTTCTCGACGGTCAGTTTTTGTTGCGTCGCGACTCGAGCAATACCGCCGATTACATGTTGTGGGCGGCACAAAGTGCGATCGCAGCGATTCGACTATTACTTGCCGGCCAATTTGTTGGCGCGGCTATCCTCGCGCGACAGCAACTAGGACGATGGACGCTACTGCTAGCCGACAGCGCGGAAGCGGCGTTCGACGGGCCCGATCGACCCAAGTCGACCGACGAGCTCATGAAGCGAGTCTGGACGGAATCGGCAATCACAGCGCTTGGCAGACGCGTCGCTGACGTACTAGCCGAAGGCCGTTTCGACGACATTGAGGACACCGACGAACCACTCGCCGGGCTTTCGACGACAACATTCGCGCGCATCCGCCTAGCCAACGGGCGAAGTGTCTGCCCGGTCGCCATATACCGACAACTCTCTCAAATCTCTTCTGGAACAGTATCTTCGGCCGCCGCTCGTTGGGAATGTCTGCAGAAACTTGATCCTAAACAGATTCCGTCGGCCGTCGACGCTGTCGTTAGTTGCATCTCGGACGGACTGGAACTCTGCATCCTGAATTTGCAACATGCTGTCGGTATCTTTAGCCGAGCCTTGCAGCAACACAACAGCGCCGAGGAATTCTGGCTTAAAGCATCGGCGCCTGAATCAGATGTCGTCCCCAGCAAAGAGTTCACCGTGCGGCTGCCTGAGCTCTGCGACTCAGAAGTGCCAACCCTCACACCGGGTCTGATACCGATCACGCCGGTCGAACTGGCAGCTCCACACAATTGGGACTACCTGGGCGATTTTCATGGCCAATATTGCAGGCGACCCGACTTGTCTTTTATAGCAACTCAACCCGCGCGAGCAGAGGTCGCAAAACTTGCCTTTCTTGCTCACCGATACACGCGGTTGAGCATTGTCGAGGAATCCCAGCTCGCCGATCTCAAGAGCATGACAGGCGACGTTGTCGTGCCACATATTTCGCCGAAGTGCGCCTACATCCTGACCGCAGAACTCGCGGTCATGTGCGCGAGGTGGAATCGTTCACGACACGAAATCGCTACTGCGGCAATGCTGATTTCGTCGACTCTGCGCTCAGGCTATTGGCTCTGGCTCGAAGAGGATGACAGGGCGATGGGGATTCTCAGGTGGACACTCCACCACGCCGCCCGGTTGAGGAGCTGGCACATCAATGCCGAGCTGGCTCGCGAATTGGAATCGGGATCGCTTACCAGTCATAGGGATTGGATCATCGCAGCCGGCTGGCAAGATTTGCTAAGTTTGGATCTTGCGCTGTTTGAATTCGCTCACGCAAATCCGGACAGTCGCGCAGATGCAGCAGGGTCACTCCATGACGACCCGTCCAGCGGCAACGACGATTTAGTTCGTACGCGGCGAGCGCGTCAAGAAGTGCTCGACCAAGTGACGGCTCTGGCCGCTTCTGAAATGATCAGAATCATTGCTGCCCGACAGTCAATGTCGATCGCGCAGACGATGCAGGACATGCTGCGAATGCAAGGATTAGACATCCGTTGCGATCTCCAACAGGAAAGAGAAACTTACGAAGTCACGCAACTGGATGTCGACGCCAGTGTTCGCCGCAGCCCTCGGTCTGCGAGCGGGAAAGCTAGGAACCAGTGACTATTATCAGGTCGAAAGATCGACGACGGCACCGAAGGCGAGTGGGTCTGGATATGCAACCGCCCCGGCGACACCGGCGCAGGCTAGACCACGTGTTCCTCGCTGTCAACCAGCCGTCCGGCTTGTCTGCTGCCGTCCGAACATCACCTAGGACAACAGGTGCATGATGCTCGACAATCAAGGGGAGCTGATCACCGTTCAATCCGCTGCCGACCGGCTCGCGGTCAGCCGGTGGATGATCTACCAATTGATTTGGGATCAGAAAGTCAAGTCCGTACAGATCGGTCGGTGTAGACGAATCATCCGAAAGTCATTGGACGACTATGTCGCCGGCCTCATCGATGGAGTTGCATGATGGCCCCTCGACAGCGACGAAAGAAGAACGCCAACGGAACAGGCGGCGTCTATCACCGCGCTGACGGCCGCTGGGAAGCGAAGACATTTGTCGACATGCCCGACGGCCGACGAAAACGGATCAGCGTATACGGCGGCACCGAGCGAGAAGTCCTCGACGAGCTAAGCAAGCTACGCGACCAGCAACGGCGAGGAATCCCCGTAGCGACCACAACGATGACGGTCGCCGAATACATGACCTACTGGCTCGAACAAGTC
This sequence comes from Mycobacterium sp. NTMscope_MAC_269, assembly GCF_976985695.1. Taxonomy (NCBI): domain Bacteria; kingdom Bacillati; phylum Actinomycetota; class Actinomycetes; order Mycobacteriales; family Mycobacteriaceae; genus Mycobacterium; species Mycobacterium sp. NTMscope_MAC_269. Next base: position 313,102 of record NZ_OZ335668.1, on the reverse strand, counting down.
GCGGAGCCCGCTATCCGCCGCACCACCTATGCCACCTACGAAGGCGACATCCGCCTGCACATTGTGCCCGGTATTGGTAAGCGCAAGCTCAAGACCTTGCAAGCTAACGATATTCGAACCTGGCTCACGCGATTGCGGACGCTGTGCCAATGCTGCGCGCAAGGCAAAGACGCGGCGCGAAAAGAACCCCGGTGCTGCGCCATGGACCAACCCAAATGCTGCCAAGACGTCCTCTCTTCCAGCTCGATCCGCCACATTCTGCGCGTCCTGCGCGCAGCGCTACAAGACGCGGTCGACGAAGAGCTATTGAGCCGGAACGTCGCCAGACTCGTCCAATTGCGCGTAACCGACGATCGCAAGGTCCGCAGCTTCACCCGAGACGAGGCGCTCCGGTTCCTCAGAGCAGCCGAGGATCACCGACTGTACGCGTTGTGGGCGGTCGCACTTGCAATGGGACTTCGGCGGGGCGAAGCGCTGGGTCTTGCCTGGTCCGATGTCGACCTCGAGAACGGCCGCCTGACGATCCGCCAGGCGCTCCACCGGGTCGACAGCGAGCTTCGACTGGAGCAGGTCAAAACGGAGGCGTCGGTCGCCGTGCTGCCCGTTCCCGCCCCGCTGGTGAGCATTCTGCGCGGGCACCGAACTAGACAGCTCGAGGAGCGCTTCATAGCTGGCGTTCAGTGGCGCGACACTGGGCTTGTCTTCACCACAGCAAGTGGCGGCTTCCTCGAACCACGCAATGTCAACCGCACGTTCCACAGCCTGTGCGCGCGAGCAGAGGTTCCGCAGCTGCGTGTACACGATCTCCGCCACTCGTGCGCCACACTGCTATTCACGATGGGTGTGCCGCCGCCAACGGTACAGCGGATCCTTCGGCACAGTTCGATCACAGTGACTACGGGAACCTACGTCGAGGTGATCGAGGCCGTACAGCGTGATGCCTTGGACTCGATGGGCACCCTGTTCGAACAAGCTGGCGACGAATCGCCGGGCCGGTTGTCGTCAAAGAAGTCACGGTTGTCGTCAGGATTGTCGTCAAACGCTCGAAAATCAGGCCTCTGAAACCGCATTTTTCCTGGTGGAGCTAAGGGGACTCGAACCCCTGACCCCCACACTGCCAGTGTGGTGCGCTACCAGCTGCGCCATAGCCCCAAGTCGTGCTCATCGAAGCTACACCACCGGTAACCGTCCTTCAAAGTTGCTGTTCAGGAAGATTCAGCGTGTGCGGAGACGGCAGCGGATCGGGCTCCGGCTCGGGCACGGTGCGGGTTTCCGGCGCGACCACCCAGCCGACCGCGGCGATCAGCAGAACGATGCCGCTGATGGTGAAGCCCCAGCCGTAGCTCACCCGCTCGGCGACCCAACCCAGCGTCATGGAGCCGACGATGGCACCGAGATCGGACATCATCTGCACCGCCGCGACCGGACTGCCCGCGCGCGCCTCGCTGCCCAAAATGTCGGCGACCGCGGCCTGCATCGGCGACATGTAGATGCCCGTTACCGCACCGACCGCGACCGCCGCGGCCAGAAATGTCGGCAATGACGACGCGACGCCCAGGAAGATCGTCGCCGCGCCGGACAGCGCCAGCCCCACGATCATCAACGTTCGCCGTCCCATCCGGTCGGACAGGTAGCCGCTGGGGATCATGGCGATCGCGTTGCCGCCGGCGAAGGCCGCAAGCGCAATGCCGATGATGCCGACGCCGCGTCCCATGACGTCGGTGATGAACAACGGGACCAGGGCAACCCGAAGGCCGAACGCCGACCAGCCGGTCGCGAAGTTGGCTCCCAGCGACGACCAATAGGCGCGGAAGCGCAGCGCCTCTCGCATCGTCACCGTCGACCGCGTCGGCGGCCCCGGGGCGGCCAGCGCCGAATTCCGCAAGCCGAAAAACAGCACCACGGCCACACCGAGCAGCGCGACGCCGTACACGATGAACGGCGCGGTGAGCCCCCAACCGGCCGCCAGGGCGCCGACGGCCGGACCGCCGACCGCGCCGACCATGAACGACGTGGTGAACAAGCCCGCGACGCGTCCGCGCGCGTCGGGCGGGCTGATGTGAATCATCAGTCCCAGCGCCGATACGTAGAACATCGTCGATCCGATGCCGCTGATGACGCGGAAAGCCAGCAATTGCCAGTAAGCGTGGGAAAACGCACACGCGGCGGTGGAGACCGCGACGATCACCATGCCGCCGATGTAGATCCGCCGCTCCCCCAGCCGCTGCACCAGTTGCCCGCTTATCGGGGCGAAACACAGCCGGCTCAACGAAAAGACGGTGACCAAGAAAGTCACCGCCTTAATGCTGACTCCGAAACTGCGGGCGAATGACGGCAGCGCCGGTGAAATGACCCCATAACCTAGGGCGACCATGATATTTGCCCAGCTAAGGATCCAAACTTCGCGCGGCAGGCGGGTCGAACGCGGCGCGCGTCCCCCCGGGCGGGCAAGGCGGGGGGAAAGGGTCACCCAATGACTTTATTAACTACCTCGCGCGCAGTTTCTTGGACCTCCGCTAAATGCTCGGGTCCGTTGAAAGATTCCGCATAAATCTTGTACACGTCCTCGGTTCCCGACGGCCGCGCGGCAAACCACGCGTTGGCCGTGGTCACCTTCAATCCGCCCAATGCGGCGCCGTTGCCCGGCGCCGCGGTCAGCTTGGCGGTGATGGGTTCGCCGGCCAGTTCGGTTGCCGTCACCTCGTCGGCGGACAGCTTGGCCAGCCGGGCTTTTTGGTCGCGGTCGGCCGGTGCGTCGACCCGCGCGTAGAACGGCGTGCCGTACTCGGCGGTCAGCTGTTGATAGCGCTCCGAAGGGCTCGACCCCGTGACGGCCAGCATCTCCGAGGCCAGCAAGGCGAGGATGATGCCGTCCTTGTCGGTGGTCCACACGGAGCCGTCACGCCGCAGGAACGACGCCCCGGCCGACTCCTCGCCGCCGAATCCGATCCCGCCCTCGATCAGGCCGTCGACGAACCACTTGAAGCCGACCGGCACCTCGACCAGCTTGCGGCCGAGGCCGGCGACCACCCGGTCGATCATCGACGAACTGACCGCGGTCTTGCCGACCGCGATGCCGCCCGGCCACTCCGGCCGCTGCGTGTAGAGGTATTCGATGGCCACCGCGAGGTAGTGGTTCGGGTTGAGCAGGCCCGCGTCGGGGGTGACGATGCCGTGGCGGTCCGAGTCGGCATCGTTGCCCGTGGCGATCTGGTAGCGGCCGGGGTTGTCGGACATCGCGCGAATGAGTCCCGCCATCGCGTCCGGCGAGCTGCAATCCATCCGGATTTTGCCGTCGTGGTCGAGCGTCATGAACCGCCACGTCGCATCCACCAGCGGATTGACCACGGTCAGATCGAGGCGATGCCGTGCGGCGATCTCTTCCCAGTAGTCCACGCTCGCCCCGCCCAGCGGGTCGGCGCCGATGCGCACCCCGGCCGCGCGGATGGCGTCGATGTCGACCACGTTGGGCAGGTCGTCGACATAGTTGCCGAGGTAATCGTGGCGCTGCACGCTCTGCAGCGCGCGAGCCAGCGGGACGCGCTTGGCGCCCGACCCGTCGCGCAGGATCTCATTGGCGCGCTTGGCAATCGCGTTGGTGGCCTCGGTGTCGGCCGGGCCGCCGTGGGGCGGGTTGTATTTGAAGCCGCCGTCCGATGGCGGGTTGTGTGACGGTGTCACGACGATTCCGTCGGCCAGCGCGTCGGTGCGCCGACGGTTGTAGGTGAGGATGGCGTGGCTGATCGCCGGGGTCGGCGTATACCGGTCACGGCTGTCCACGACCACTGCCACGTCGTTGGCGGCCAGCACCTCCAGCGCCGAAACCCAGGCCGGCTCGGACAGGCCGTGCGTGTCCCGGCCGATGAACAACGGCCCCGTGACGCCGTGAGCGGCGCGGTACTCGACGATGGCCTGGGTGATCGCCAGGATGTGCGCCTCGTTGAACGCCCCATTGAGCGCCGACCCGCGATGGCCCGACGTTCCGAATGCCACCCGCTGCGCGACGTCACCGGGATCGGGCTGGATCGAGTAATAGGCCGTCACCAGGTGGGGCAGATCGACAAGGTCTTGGGGTTGGGCCGGCTGACCGGCGCGAGGGTTGGCCACCATGGTTACCAATTCTGCCCGTGTCCGACTCCCCCCGGCCTGCGCCGGTGGGGACTCGCGCCATACGCTGCGTAGCGCACCGGCAAACGAAGGGAATCGACGCCAGTGGCTCAACGGGACTATCGCGAATTGGCCGCGGTGTTTGCCGGTGGGGCGCTGGGTTCGCTGGCCCGCGCCTCGCTGAGCGCACTCGCCGGCGGCGACCCACAGAGCTGGCCGTGGCCGACGTTCACGGTCAACGTCGTCGGCGCGTTTCTGGTGGGATACTTCACCACCCGTCTGCTGGAGCGGTTGCCGACGTCGAGCTATCGGCGTCCCTTGCTCGGCACCGGATTGTGCGGTGGTTTAACGACTTTCTCCACGATGCAGGTCGAGACGGTGCGGATGATCGAACACGGCCATTGGCGGTTGGCGCTCGGCTACACCCTCACCAGCATCGCGCTCGGGCTGCTGGCGGTGCACCTGGCCACCAAGTTGGTACGCCGGGTACGGGTGCGCCGATGACCGCCGCGACGACGGCGCTGGTCTGGTTGGGCGTCGCGCTCATCGGCGGTATCGGATCGGTGCTGCGCTTTGTCATCGACCGTGCCGTGGCGCGCCGCGTGTCCCGACCGTTTCCGTTCGGCACCCTGTGCGTAAACGTCACCGGCGCAGTGCTTCTCGGACTTCTCGGCGGCCTGGCACTGAACAAGGAGGCGGCCCTGCTGGCCGGCACTGCCTTCGTCGGCGCCTACACCACGTTTTCGACCTGGATGCTGGAAACGCAGCGACTCGGCGAGGAGCGCCAACTGCGCTCCTCGCTCGCCAACCTTGTCGTCAGTGTCGTGTTGGGCGTAACGGCGGTGTTCATCGGGCAGCGCCTCGCCGAGCTGATCTGAGTCAGGCGTCGGGCCGACGGGGAAGGTCCTTGGGGGTGCGCGGCAGCACGTAGAGCGCCATGCGCCGATTCGCCATGTCGTGCTCGCCGAGGAAGGCGCAGCCGCCGCGCTCACAGAACTTGCGCGCCAACGCATTGCGGTGGTCGGGATCGAACATGATTCGGCGACACCGCGGGTCGAGGGTGAAGATGCTGCCGACCAGATGCGGCAGCAGATAACCGACATGTCCTCGCTGGATGTAATCCAAATCGGCGACCGCGACGTGCAAACCCAAATCGTGGGGATCGTGATCGTAGCGGGTGGCGATGGAATCCTTTGCGGCCCTGTATAACTCGATATATGCGCGGTCGACCCCGTCGTGCATCGCCAGGAACGGGCGAGAAAAGCCACCCTCTCGCTGCGCGCGCAGGTAGCGATGCCACCGCGCCACCGGCCAATGGGACTCCCAGGCCTCGATCAGGTGCGGGCGGCCCATCCACTCGGCGATCATCGCGGCGTCGGCGTCCGGCTCGGCAAGACGCAAACCGTACGGCTCGGGCAACTCCGGGACGGGCGGCGGCGGGACCCTGCGGACCTCCTCGGGAAGGTCGGTCAGCTCCCGGGGAAGGATGGGTCCGGCGTCACTCATTGCTGCATCCGAGGTCGAGCGGGTTTCAGCGCGCTCTGAGGAGCTTCGCCAGGACGGCCGCCTGGCTGATGTCCACCTCGCGCGTGGCGGTGACCAACGTGACCGGCCCTCGCTCGGCGCGCTCGCGCAACTCCGCCAGCGCGGCGCTGTCGCCCAATTCCGCCTTATAGCGCGAGGCGAATTCGTCGAACCGTTCAGGCCGGTGTTGATACCACTCGCGGAGATCCTTCGATGGTGCGACCTCCTTGCACCAGATGCCCACCCGGGGGTCGTCCTTGCGCACTCCGCGCGGCCAGACCCGGTCGACCAGCACGCGCTGACCCTCGTCGGGGCTGACGTCGTCGTAGACCCGCGCCACTCGGATCCGCCCTTTGGCGCTCACATTCCCAGCGTAGCCACGGGCGCTTGTCGGTGGGCCAGATTAATATCGAAAATATGTTCGATGAATTGGTCGCCGTCGACCCGAGCGCCGACGAATCGTCGCTGGTCGAGCGCATTGCCGAGCTGGAGACGATCAAGTCCGCGGCGGCCGCCGGCCAGGCTCGGGCGGCCGCCGCCCTGGACGCGGTACGCCGGGCGACCGAGGCCGCCACCGGGGTGCCCGCCGCGCGGCGCGGACGCGGCGTGGCCAACGAGGTCGCCCTGGCCCGCCGGGATTCGCCCGCGCGGGGTGGTCGGCACCTGGGTTTTGCCAAAGCCCTGGTGCACGAGATGCCGCACACGCTGGCCGCCCTGGAATGCGGCGCGCTGTCGGAATGGCGGGCGACGCTGATCGTGCGCGAAAGCGCGTGCCTGGATCTCGAGGACCGCCGTGCCCTGGACGCGGAGATGTGTGCCGACCGCGCGAGCCTGAGCGGCATGGGCGATGCGCGCGTGGCCGCGGCCGCCAAGGCGATCGCCTACCGGCTCGATCCGCATGCCGTCGTCGAGCGGGCGGCCAAGGCCGAGGAAGACCGCACGGTCACCATTCGGCCGGCGCCCGACACCATGACGTATCTCACCGCGTTATTGCCAGTGGCTCAAGGGGTTTCGGTGTATGCGGCGCTGCGCCGCGAGGCGGACACGTGCGGCGACGGGCGCCCGCGGGGGCAGGTGATGGCGGACACCTTGGTGGAAAGGGTCACCGGCCGTAGCGCCACAGTCCCCACCCCGGTTGCGGTCAACCTCGTGCTGTCCGACGAGACGCTGTTCGGCGGTGGCAATGTGCCCGCCGACATCGCCGGCTACGGTCCCATCCCGGCGGCGGTGGCCCGCAACATGATCGCCGCCGCCGCAGATCGGTGTTCGCGAGCCACACTGCGCAGGCTGTATGCCCATCCCCAGTCCGGGGCCCTGGTGGCGATGGAGTCACGGGCACGCCTTTTCCCGCAGGGGCTGGCGGCGTTCATCGGGCTGCGCGATCAGCGCTGCCGCACTCCCTACTGCGACGCGCCGATCAGGCACCGCGACCACGCGCAACCGTGGGCCGACGGCGGCCCGACCACCGCGGACAACGGTCTGGGGTTGTGCGAACAGTGCAACTACGTCAAGGAAAATGCGGGGTGGCGGGTACGCACCGGTGTCGACGAATCTCACACCCATGCAGCGTTTTTCACGACACCAACCGGAAAAACTTACCGTTCGACCGCCCCGGCGCGCGCCCCCGCGATCACCATCGGCAAGCTGGAAGTCCGCGTCGGTGTCGCGCTCGCGCGACACGCGGCCTAGCGCTCAGTAGTGGTAGGTGTCAGACGGCGCGGGTGAGTGATCACGTTCTTCTTCGTCGATGTCCAGCGCCTCGATGCCGTACGCGCGAGCCAACTCGAGGATCTTGGTGGCCCGCGCGATGCGGGGCAGGTCAGAGCCGTTGCGGATCTCCCCCCCGTCGCGTTCGAACTCGGCGAAAAACTCTTTCGCCCAAGATATTTCGTCCTGGGATGGGGACAGACCTTCATTGACGACGGCGCACTGGTCGGGCGTCAGGCAAATCTTTCCGGTCATCCCGAACTGTGTGGACACCGCCGTGGCCTCGATCAGTTTCAGCGGGTTGGAGCCGATGGTCGGACCGTCGATCGCGCTGGGCAGGTCGGCGGCCTTGGAGGCGATGGTGAAGCGAGACCGCGTGTAGGCCAGGGTCGCCGGGTCGTCCCCAAAGCCGGTGTCGCGGCGGAAGTCCCCGATGCCGAACGCCAGCCGGAATGTCCCCTTGGTCGCGGCGATCTCGGTGATGCGCTCCAGACCTCGCGCGGTTTCGACCAACGCCACGATCGGCACATCGGGCAGCCGTTTCGCGGTCTCGGTGACGTGGTCGACCGATTCGACCATCGCCAGCATCACCCCGCCGACCGGCGTCGCGGCCAGGGCGGACAGGTCGTCCGCCCACCAGGGGGTGCCGAAGCCGTTGATGCGAACCCAGTCGACATTGCCGGCGCCCAGCCAACTCACCACGTTGTCACGCGCGGCGTGCTTGTCTTTGGGCGCGACCGCGTCCTCGATGTCGAAAACGACGACGTCGGCGCGAGAATCCACCGCGGACTGGAACCGGTCCGCATGGGTGCCGTTGACCAGCAGCCAGCTTCGGGCCAGCACGGGGTCGATCCGAGAGCCGATGTCTTCGGGGTCGGCGGCGCTGCTGTTGACCTGTTCGTACATTTCAGCGCTCCGTCATTTGTGTGAGTTGTGTGTGGGCTTCTGGTCCCTAACCGTAACGATTATCCAGAACCGGTGGTCCGGGATTCACCGCGGACGCAGAGACGCTGGAGACCGACCGATGCGCAGCGACGCGCCGATGGAGACCAAACCGCCGGCGAGCGCGACGAAACCGGTTGTGCCACAGCGCGGTACGTCCGAGACACCGGCCCGACAGCGCGGCCCGCGGCCACGCTCAGCGTTTAGTGGCTTGCGCACCGGGTATGCCTGCCCCCAAGTCGCACACAGCCCACACGTGCGAATTCGACTCCCCCACTCAGGAGGTATCGGCGATGGCCGAGATGATGATCCAATCCCCCGACGAAGTCGTCGCGTTCCTGAAAGCGCAGCACAACCTCATCGAGGACATGTTCGACGAGGTGCTGCACGCAACCGATCCGAAGGCCCGTGAGAAGCCGTTCGCGACGCTGCGCCAATTGCTGGCCGTCCACGAGACCGCCGAGGAAATGCTGGTGCACCCACGGGCGCGCCACGAGGCGGACGCCGGCGACGCCATCGTCGACGCTCGCCTGAAAGAAGAGCACAGCGCCAAGGAGCTGCTGTCGCAGATCGAGAAGCTCGATGTCACCTCCGACGAGTTCATCACCGAGGTCACGAAGCTGCGCGACGCCGTGCTGGAACACGCCGAGCATGAGGAAAACGAGGAATTCCCGGTCCTTGCGCGGCAGCTCAGCGACGACGATCTCAAGCGGATGGGGACGGCGGTGCGCGCCGCCGAGGCCATCGCACCCACCCACCCCCACCCCGGCGTGGAGTCGGCAAAGCTGAACTTCGCACTCGGCCCATTTGCCTCGATGCTCGACCGCGCCCGCGACCTCATCGGACAAGCCATCGGCTGAGTTTCCGTAGGCTCGATCAGATGAGCGTTGCCCCGGATACCACGGTTGCCCTGCAGGACCGGTTCTTCCGCGAATTGCCGGAAATGGCGGTCCGCTGGCAAGCGGAGACGTTCCCCGAGCTGCGGCTACTGGTGCTCAATGACCGGCTGGCCGACGGGCTCGGGCTGGATCCCGCCGGGCTGCGCGGCGACGACGGGCTGCGTTTCCTGGCGGGCAACCTGGTTCCCAGCGGCGCCGCGCCGGTCGCGCAGGCCTACGCGGGGCATCAGTTCGGCGGCTTTGTCCCGCGACTCGGCGACGGACGCGCGCTCCTCCTCGGCGAGCTCGTCGACACCGACGGGCGGCTGCGCGACATCCACCTGAAGGGTTCGGGTGCCACGCCCTTCGCCCGCGGCGGCGACGGCCTGGCCGCGGTGGGGCCGATGCTGCGCGAATACATCATCAGCGAGGCGATGCATGCGTTGGGCGTGCCGACGACACGATCGTTGGCCGTGGTCGGCACCGGTCGCCCGGTCTATCGCGAAGCCACCCTGCCGGGAGCCGTGCTCACCCGCGTGGCCAGCAGCCACCTGCGGGTGGGCAGCTTCCAATACGCGGCGGCCACCGGCAACAAGGACCTGTTGCGCCGCCTCGCCGACCACGCGATCGCCCGCCACCATCCCGCCGCGGCCGAGGCCGAGCGGCCTTATCTCGCGTTGTTCGAGGCGGTCGTCGCGGTTCAGGCCGCGCTGATCGCGCGGTGGATGCTGATCGGATTCGTTCATGGCGTGATGAACACCGATAACACGACGATCTCGGGCGAAACGATCGACTACGGGCCGTGCGCCTTCATGGAGTCCTACGACCCTGACACGGTCTACAGCTCGATCGATTTCTGGGGCCGCTACGCCTACGGCAACCAGCCGGTCATCGCCGGTTGGAACCTCGCGCGCTTCGCCGAGACGCTGCTTCCGTTGCTGTCGGACAGCACCGAGGAGGCCATCGCGCTCGCCGAGCAGTCGTTCGGGGTGTTCCAGGCCCACTACGACGCGGTGTGGGCGTCCGGGATGCGCGCCAAACTCGGCCTCTCCGCCAACGTCGACAGCGAATTCGCCACGGCCTTGGTGGAAGAACTGCTCGTGCTGCTCAAGCAGAACCACGTCGACTACACGTCGTTCTTCCGCCGGCTCAGCCAGGCGGCGCGCGGTGATGTCGAACCCGCGCGGGGGTTGTTCATGGACCTCGCCGGCTTTGACGGTTGGTTGGCGCGCTGGCAGGCCCTGGGCCCGGACGCCGACGCGATGGATCGCACAAACCCGATCTATATCCCGCGTAACCATCTGGTCGAGGAAGCCCTCACTGCGGCGACGGACGGCGACCTCGCGCCTTGTGAGCGGCTGCTAACGGCGGTGACCGAGCCATACACGGAACGGCCGGGTTTGGAACGTTACGCCAGCCCCGCCCCCGAGGATTTCGGCAAGTATCAAACCTTCTGCGGCACTTAGCCTTACGCCAGCTTACCGAACTCGGCCCGCAACGCGTCGAGGCGTTGCAGCGTCTGATCGCGCGGCTCCGTCGGCAAGTCCACCAACAGGTGCTGCAATCCCAGATCTCGGTAGCTCGCGAGTTCCCGCGCTGTCGCTTCGCCGCCATGGAAGTGGATCACCGGCACGTCCCGGCCGACCAGCTCGCGCAGTTGGTCCAGCTGAGGCGACAATTGCGCTGCCGAGCCCGTCATCGAGAGCCATCCCGCGTTGAGCCGGGCGATGCGTTTGAAACCCGCGGGCCCACAGCCCAGGTACAGCGGCGGATACGGCTGCTGAACGGGCTTGGGCCAGCTGTAGATCGGGTCGAAGTCCACGAATTCCCCATGGAATTGGGCCTTTTCGTTCGTCCAGATCTGGATCATCGCGTCCAGGCGCTCGTCGACCACGCGCCCCCGCACGGCCGGATCGACACCGTGGTCCGCGATCTCTTCGCGCAGCCATCCCACGCCCACGCCGAAGCGGAACCGCCCCTGCGACACCCGATCCAGCGACGCCACCTCCTTGGCGGTGTGGATCGGATCGCGCTGCGGCACCAATGCGATGCCGGTGCCCACCACCAGACGTTCGGTGACGGCCGCGGCCGCCGTCAGCGCCACAAACGGATCCAGCGTGCGGAAGTACTTCCGCGGAATCGGGCCGCCGCTGGGGTACGGAGTTTTCGCGTCGACCGGGATGTGTGAATGCTCGGCGAGAAAAAGCGATTCAAAACCGCGCTCCTCGAGCGCCTTACCCAGGTCCGCCGGACCAATGCCCTCGTCGGTAACAAACGTCAGCACACCGAAGCCCATGACGCTTAGTCAACCGCCTCTTCATCCGCCCGCTTGGCCGGACGTACCGCCCCCCACAGCCCCGTGGCGATTCCGACGGCGGCGCCGCCCAGCCCGATCAGTTGCTGCGAGGGCTTCAACTCGCCGTGCACGCTCAGCCCCCCGACCAGGTCGGCCACGTCGGCCCCGGCGGAGGCCAGGAACCAGCCGCGGGTGTTCTTCCCGCGCAGCGCCGCGGCCGCGAGCAGCGCACCGATCAGCGCGTCGCGATAACCCATCGATCGCAACAACAGCCGCGCCGTGGGCGTCGGCTCCTCCGGGTCGCCCCACAACTTATTTGCGCGCAAGGGGTCAACGAGAAACGAAACGCCAGAGGCAAATCGGATAGTGCCCGCGGAGAGGCCGAACCGGTCGATGGACATGGTCTGAGAGCCTAGGAGCAAACCGCCCTCCCGCGCATGCATTCGGTCCGAAAGTCGGTCAAGGAACCGGGCACGCGGCGGCGATCTGCAGTGCGGCCGGCCACAGCACCGTGGCCACCCCGAAGGCGATGGCGTCGGCGCCGGTGGGCGACACCATCTCTATCCGCGTCTGAATGCGCTGGGTCTGCTCGGGGTGAAAAACGGTCCACGCGAAGCCAATACAGAGGTACGGGATCGCCAGCCACACAGCCAGCTCGATCAGCGCGCCCACGCTCACCTTGTGTCCGAGGATGCGCCGAACGGGGTCCATCGCGTGTTCGATGTGGCCCATCACCGCACTCCCCGCTACCGCAGCACCAGCTTCAAAGCGTAATCGACGACCGCGTCGAGGTCACTGCCCAAATGACCGGCGAGCCATTGCTGGGCGAGTTCGGCCATCGCGCCGGTGTACATCGCCGCGGCAACCTCGGCGGCCACCGGATCCGAGCCCGGGTTCAGACGCCAGCCCTCGGTCAGCACGCCCTGGCGCAACATGTCCTGGGTGGCGCGGCGCCGGGCGGCCAGCACCGGGTTGGTGCGCGCGTCGGTGAACAGCACGCGGCCGCGGCGCGGATCGGCCGAGGAGAACCCCAGCACGGCCGCGATGCCGGCGCGGGTCCGGGCGCGCAGCGATTCCCCCGCCTCCTCGATGGCGGCGGCAATCACTTCGCTGAGCTGCTCACTCACCCGGTCGTAGACCGCGCCGAGCAGGTCGTCGGTATCGCCGAAGCTCTCGTAGAAATACCGCGTGTTCAACCCGCATTCCCGGCAGACCGAGCGCACCGAGACGGCCGCCTCGCCGGCGCTGCCGAATAGGCGATACGCGGCTTCGACCAGCAGCGCACGACGCTCGGCGCGGCGGTCCTTGAGCGGGACGCCGGCCCACCGGGTGGGACTCGACATCCCTACAGCCTAGGTCGAGGGGGCGCGGGTCTTGTCACACCTGTAACCAAAACATATTCTGGTTACAGTCGTGACCAGAAATCTAAAGGGAGTGATTCGTGTTCCTGCCACACCAGATAGTCGGGCAGATGATCAACAAGCGGTTGGACGACACGATGCGGCGGCACTTCTTCCGCGGCATGGAGTTCGCCGCGCCCGTCGGCGATCCGGGCTGGTTCGGTCCCGACAGCGCCGTATGGCGCGTGCATTCGCACCTGCCCGCGCTGATCTTCGGCCTGTATTGCGCCGCCTTCATGGAATCCCTGGACCCCTCGATTTACTGGATGGGCATGCACCACTCGCGGCTGATCAAGCGCGACAGCAACGGAAACCCGATATCGCAAGTGCCGCAGATCGATCCCGAAGGCGCCGCGACGCGCCTGGGCCACTCGGTCGCCTTCTTCATCGGCACGGCGTACGGGTCAACGGAAACCGCCGATCGCCTGGCGACGTCGGTGCGCGCGATGCACCACACCATCAAGGGCACCCGTCCCGACGGAGCCCGCTACGACGCCGACGACCCCGAATGGCTGCGCTGGAACTACGCGACGGTCGTCTGGGGACTGGCCACCGCGCACGAGCTGTACCACCCAATGCCGTTGCGCGGCAAGAAACTCGACCGCTACTACGGCGAGTTCGTCCGGGTCGGGCACGCCCTGGGTGGCACCGATCTGCCCACCACCAAGGCCGAGACGCTCGAGTGCCTGGAATCGTACTTACCGAAATTGGCTGTCACGCATGGGAAAGCCATGGGCACCGGCCCCAACGTCGCCATGCCGCAGGCCGCCGTCGACTGGGCCATTCGTGACACGATGCCGAAATGGGCCAAGCAAATGTTGCAGCACCGCGACTGCAACATCATCGAACGCACCGCCCGCCGTACCGCGGTGTGGTCGATCATCAACGGGATCAACGCCGCGACGGGCCCGGCTCCGGAGTTTCGGCAGGCCCAGGCCAGGGTCAAGGGAGGCACCACGGTCCCCCACACCGTGCCGTCCTACGTGCCCGGCACGGATCAGGTGCGCACCCGCTCCGAGGTGGAGCTCAGCTTCCAGTCGGTGTAGTCGCCTCGCTGACCGGCTGGCCCAGGTGCTGCGGGCAGTAAGCGCTCGCGGCGATCATGGTGAACTGGGCGGCACCGTCCACCGTGAACCCCGGATTGCTCGACGACACGTTGTGGATGACGTCGACCTGGGGATGGCCCAGGTCCATCAGTTCGCATGCCCTTTTGCCCACCCCGACGGCGGTGGCCGGGCTCTGATAGGTGATGCCGGCCTTGTTGAGCGCGGCGAGGAAGCTCACATCAGAGGCCGAAGTGCCGGGCGGATCGGCGTGCGCCGGCGCGGCCAGACCGATGAGGGCGACGACGCCCGCGAACACTCCAAGGATGCGCATCGCTTCATCTTCGTATAGGGCCGTGGCGCTGCCAACGGCAACCCGGGTCGGCGGGGCGAAGCGCCTGGATGTGGTACACAGTGGCTATGTCCGCGCTGCAACATCAACATCGTTGAGAGCCCCAGCGTGCACGACGATCGCCTGCTGACTCCCGGCCAGACGTGCTGGCGCACGGCGCACGCCGAACGGTTCGCTCCCATCATCGATGCGGCGGACTATTTCAAGTACGTCAAGGCGGCGATGCTGCGCGCCCGCCACCGAATCATGCTGATCGGCTGGGATTTCGACTCCCGGGTGACGTTCGAGCGCGGCCGCAAGACGCTGCCCGGCCCGAACCAGCTGGGCACCTTCCTGTATTGGATGCTGTGGAAGCGGCCGGGTCTGGATATTTATCTGCTGAAATCCAACTTGCGCCTGCTTCCGGCGTTCGACGGCCTCTGGTTCGGGCTTGCCCCCGTATCGCTGGTGAATCAGATCAGCAGTAAGCGAATGCATTTCGCCATCGACGGCGTCCACCCGCTCGGCTCGGTGCATCATCAAAAGATCGTGGTGGTCGACGATGCGGTGGCGTTCTGCGGCGGCATCGACCTCACCCTAGACCGATGGGACACCCGCTCCCATGAACATGTCAGCCGTCAGCGCCGGACGGGGGGCCGCGGCTACGGGCCGCGACACGACGTCGGTACCGCGGTCGACGGTGCGGCGGCCCGGGCGCTCGGCGAGCAAGCGTTGGCGCGGTGGCAGACGGCGACGCAACAATCGTTGGCGCCGGTCGAGGCGCGGCACAGCGCGTGGCCCGGCAGGCTGGAGCCGACGCTGCGCAACGTGGACGTCGGGATCGCCCTCACCCTGCCCGAACTGGACGATCGCCCCGAGGTCCGCGAGGTCGAGGCCCTCAACCTTGCCGCCATAGCGGCCGCCCGCGACACCATTTATGTCGAGAACCAATACCTGGCGTCGCGCACCATCGCTGATGCGCTGGCTGCGCGGCTGCGGGAAGGCGACGGCCCGGAAATCGTCATCGTGCTGGCCCGCAAGGGCAACAACCCGCTCGAGCGGGGAACGATGGACAGCGCACGCCACCGCCTGCTTCGACAGCTGTGGGAAGCCGACGAGCATGGCCGGCTGGGCGTCTACTGGCCGGTGACCGACCGCGGTGCACCGATCTACATTCACTCCAAGGTGCTGGCGGTCGACGATCGGCTGCTGCGGATCGGATCATCGAATTTCAACAACCGCTCGATGGGGTTCGACAGCGAATGCGACGTGGCCATCGAGGCGCGGCCGGACTTTTCCGAGCATGATGACGTGCGCCGCGAAATCACCGCGGTGCGAAACGAATTGGTGTCCGAGCACCTCGGCGTGCCGCGCGACGAGCTCGAAAAGGCGATCACCGAACACCGATCCGTGCACCAGGCCATCGAGGCACTTCGGGGCGACGGCAAAACCTTGCAGCCCTTCACCGAGAGCACCGTGGCCAACGAGGCGGGTCCGCTGGCCGAGAACGAGCTGATGGATCCCGACCATGTGCCGCGGTCGCTGAGCCGAAGCGTGCAACGCTTCATCACGGGCCTTCGTGGTTGACGCGTCGGCGATTGGGGTGTGTGTCGAGTCCGACTCGGCCTAGTGTGGGCAGAAGTGCCAGTGGACTAAGGACGAGCACCAATGAGCATCGACGACGAATCCGTCACCACGTTGGAAGACCTTCGGGGCGATCTGGCGCAGCGGTACAAGCGGACTCCGACGGGCGGGAGCTCGGTCGAGGTCGCGATCGCCGAAGCCGACATGGCGGCGCTCGATCGCGACGGCTACGTCATCTGGGAGAACCTACTCAGCGCCGAGGAATGCGCACAGATTCGTGAGACCGTGCGGCCGTGGCTCGGGCATACGGGACGCAACTCTTTCGAGGGCCGACGTACCCAGCGGATCTACAGTGTGCTGAGCAGGACACGGGTGTGTGACGGGCTAGTCGACCATCCCCGGGTACTCGCCGCGCTCGACCGGCTGCTGATGCCCAACTATCTGCTTTCGGCGTTGCAGGCCATCAACATTCAGCCCGGCGAGGCGGCGCAGCTGGCTCATCATGACGACGGCTTCTACCCGATTCCGCGCCCGCGGGCGCCGCTGGCGGCCGCCACGATCTGGGCAATCGACGACTTCACCGCCGACAACGGCGCGACAGTCCTGTACCCGGGCAGCCACCGCTGGGGCAAGCGCCGGCCCGGCTCCGACGACCGGGCGCTGCCCGTTGTAATGCCCGCCGGCTCGTGCGTCTTCTTCGTCGGCACCCTGTGGCATGGCGGGGGCGCCAACAACACCGATGGTGAGCGGCTGGCCGTCACCGCTCAATACTGTGAGCCGTGGCTGCGGCCGATGGAGGCCTATACGTTGTCGGTGTCCCGCGACATCGCGCGCACGGTCTCCGATGACATTCGCCGCATGCTCGGCTACAGCATCCACCCGCCGTTCGTCGGCAATGTCGATGGCCTGCATCCGTTGCGGCTGTTGGGATCTTCTCCGGAGTCGTAGATCTGCCTCTGCAAGAATGGCTTGATATGTCGCGCTCATTCGACGTCCTGACCGAGTCGCCCGCCACCGTTGAGCAGATACATGCCGCGTTCGGCCGCGAAGATTATTGGCTGGCCCGCATCGCGGCCGGTGCCGCTGATACCACCTTGGATTCCTTGGTGGCCGACACCGACGGCACGGTGACGGTGCGCACCACCCAGCGCCTGGGGCGTCAGCTGCTGCCCGGGTTCGTCGCCAAATTCGTTACCGGTGAGGTGAAGATCGTGCAGACCGAGACGTGGCGACCGGATCGCCACCGCCAGGTACGTGGACACGTCACCGTCTCGGCCTCCGGTGGATTGGGATCGGGCCACGCGGACACGTGGCTGGGGCCTAGGGACGACAGCGGCTCGCAACTGCGCGCCGCCCTCAAGGTGGACGTCAAAATCCCTTTGGTGGGTGGCAAACTCGAGAAGTCCATCGGGGCCGGTTTGGCCGAAGGCATCCCCGAGATGCTGCGGTTCACCACCACATGGATCGCCGACAACACCTGAGGCAGATTTCTCGTCCGCGTCCTGAGGACGTGTCCGCGTTGGAATGATGCGATTCGGCTTCGCGGAGTCCGATGCGGTATTACGCTCCCTCACCATGAACCCGAGAGCGTCCTCGTGAATCAGCCACGGCGACAGAGCGGTTCACCCCGTACGCATCGATGGGAGCCACCCATGATCCTCAAAACCCTGTTTCGGTCGGCGCTGATCGCAGTGCCCCTGACCGGGTTGGTGTCGCTCGCGCCAGCAGCCCACGCCGACCCTGATCCCATCTCGGTCGGCGCGTATCTGCACACGCTGAACGTGCTGCATGTGCCCTACGACAATCCAGGCAGGATGGTCGACATCGGAAACAATGTCTGTGCGCAAGCGCGCGGCGGCACCGACTTCGACACCATCTATCCGACGGTTGCGAGCAATGGCTATGCGGCCGCGCAATCGGGTCAGATCATGGGGGCTGCCGTAGGGACGTTCTGTCCCGACATGGAAGCGTCGTTCGACCACTGGACCAATAGCTAGGCGGAAAAGCCTGTCACAGCGCTTCGCCAATGTCGGGGAGCAAGCCAATGTCTTCTGGTTGACCATATCGGCGAAACAATGCCGCAGTCTCCCGAACATTTCTGACAGCCCAGACAGCATTGAACTGGCTTAGTACCTGGTACTCATATTTAAAACGCTGCGCTCGATCTCCCACTCGTTTAGCCGCTTGGCTCGTAACCACGCCTTGGGTGTACCAGTAGAGAAGATCATCGAGGCTGCCCGCCCGATCGAAACCGAGTTTTCCCCGCTCGTAGAAAGTGAAGTGATAGGAGCCGTCGTCGTCGGCAACGTAGATATTAAGACCATCATTTGTTAGGAGTCCGATAGGCATAGGACAAACTCCAAGCCTTTGCGACAACCGATCGATCTGAGATTGGAGTTCAAGGGATCGATTGTCCATGGTGCGGTCCGCCCTTCGCGCCCGCCTCGCATACGGTCGTTACCCACTACTTTGACTCCGGTTCAAACTTAACGCATCTGAAAGGTATAAAAGTTGCCGATAGATTCGAGCGCCTGTGGCGTGAGGCTCGGATGCCTTTCGTGCATCACAGCTTCGACAAAATCGCCTGCTTCATTCAGGGTCATGCTGTTCCAATCGGGTTCCAACCGCATTGCTTCGTTAAGAAGCTCATGCACCTTATCATTTGCAATCGCGGCCCTAGATCCGAAATGCGACTCGAACTCGACTCGGTTACTGCCGGGGTAACGCCGCAGGTATAAAACGATAGCTTCGTTCACGTCAATATCATCATTCGCCAACGTCTAGCTCACCCATGCCTCTCAAAGATCGTGACCGCTTTTCCTGTGTCTGGATCGATCTGCACAATACGACTTATATCAGGATTCTCGATCAGACGAGGTATCTCAATATTTTGCCAGACGTTGCCCGGGCGCAAGTTGGAACCAATAATTGCTGTGACTTCACCTCGAGCATTCTCCGCATATGCCGTCGAAGCATTATCCCAGAACTGTACCGATACTGGATCATGGCGATTCCAGACTGGCAGTGGGTCAACTCCGTTCTCAACAAGCGTCATTTCCAGGGTTTTGCCCCCCGAACCGTGAGCGATCAGTTCCGCTACCCCTGAACCGTCGGGGCCGACTCCGATCCCGTCGGCATTCCTACCCGACCAGTAGAACGCGCTGTTTGGTTCTGTCGACGTCATGCCTTGAAGCTGCTCATACGACGGCAAACTCCCGGGCACATAGTGACCCACGCCGTCCATGGGGTAAGGGTCATAGCCGACGTTCCCATCCAGGATGGAATGGTCAGCCCCCAAAGGATCGTGATGCCCGCCAATTGATGTGGGCAGGTGATTGTCGGCACCAATCGGTAGATGCCCGCCGGATAAGTCATGTGAAAGACTGGCGGCAGCGTCAACGTCAGCCAATTCGCCGACACGTAAGACGGCCGCCCCCTCCCCGCCAAAGAGCATCGTGGGCAACGTGGTAGCAGCGTCGGAGGTCTTGCCTCCCAAGTAGTAGGCGAGACTTGGTGCGTCCATTGCGCTCTTTACTTCCGTGAACGCCGTGCCCACCGGGTTCAGGGCCGTCGCGGCAGTGCCTTTGAGCATCTGCTCCCACGACTTGAGCACACTCGGGGCTCCGGGGCCTCCCTGCCCGAAAAGGTTTTTGATCCCCTGCTCGGTAGCAAACCAGCGGTCACTGAATCCTTCGGAGAATCCCGGTGGAGGCGGTGCCTTTGGTTCGGGGGGAACGTAGTTGGGCATCCCGTTGTCGATCCACCGCTGCGTTTGGCTCGCAACGTCATTCAGACGTGCCTCGATCTGATTCGGCGGCACACCGTCGCGGATCATGGTTTGCCGGGCCATCGCCTTGAAGCTCTCCACATCTGCAGAATTCAGCCGCGGCATCGGGACACCGCCACGCCCGGGTCCGGCAGGTCCAGCCGGCAACAACATGTCTTGCAGCGACGGCGGCTTGCCAACGGCGCCAGCCGGAACCGGCGGACCCTTCGGCGAGGCACCGTCGGGCCCAGGTTCTGCCGGGCCATCGGGTAACAACATGTCTTGCCACGTCCGTGGCTTGCGCCCGGTCGCCGGGCTGGGCGAACCTTGCGGTGGTGCACCACCACTTGGCGGGTGACCGTTGTCATTCAGTGGGACCTCGCCCACGGCAAAGCGGACGGCGGCGGCAAGCTCGTGGTCGGCGCTGTGGGCATGCACATTCGATGCAATCAACCGATCCTGCAACAGCTGTTGCTGGGCGGCAAACTCTAAGGGATCACGCCCAATCCACGTGTCGCCCACGTCGATTCGCCAATCCGGCGTGATGGTCCAGCCGTTGGCTTCGGCAGCCCGCTCAATGTCCCCGAGTTCGCGCTTGCACGCGCGCACATCCCCCTCGGCGCGCGACACCGCCGCGGCTACCAGCCGGGACTCCTGACCGTCGGCCTCGATGTCGCGCCGAGCCTTGCCCAAGTCGGCGCGAAACGCCTCTCCAGCCTCCCCCTGCCAGCCGCTGAGAACGCTATGCACCTGCTGGAGGTTCTCCCCCAACAGCTGCAAGGTATTGGCGCGTCCGTTGGCCGTCTCGAACACTTTCTGGATCGCGCCGAGATCCCAACGCTTGACGTCATTGGGGGTCAGCTGCCCCACTCGTGACCCCTATTCCCGCACCGACCGGAAGGCTCGCGCCGACTCGTCCTCGTTGACGAGGTAGTCGAGCATCGCCTCGGCGACGTGCGACCCCAGGCCGTCCACCTGCAGCTGGTGATGGTCGTGGCGCGTCTGCCACCGGGCCGCGAGCTCGTTCAGTGCCAGCTCAGAGGATCCGACCCAGCCCGGCGCAGCTACCGCCAGGCCGTCCTCGTGGCTGAAGAAATCCAACGCGGCCTCGCCGATCGCGTTGAACATGTCGTTGCTGCCGACGTGCAGGGCGGCGGGATCGACCTTCAATCCACTTGCCATAGATGTTCCCTTCGGCTCGCCGACATTGCGCTCCGAAGCTTAATTTGTTGTGCTGACCCGCGCACTTCACCTTTTTGGCGATCAAGCCGCTGACCTGCGCGTTGGGTCGACTGTGAACACTTGCACGGCGGCCGACTTGCCCTTCAACGCGTGGGGCCCCCGATCGATGAGCCCGCGAGATCGAGAAGCGAGCGCGTCGACGCACGACCGGGTGAGCAGGATCGCGTCGCCCGTCACCTTGGTTAGCTGCTCGACGCGCGCGGCGACGTTCACGGTGTCGCCGATGAGTGTGAACTCGAGCTTGCCGCCGCCGCCAATGGTGCCGGCGATCACGACTCCGGTGTTGATTCCGATGCCGATCCGCAGCGCGCCGCCGAAGCGCTCCCCAACGAGCCGCTGGATCCCGACGGCGACAGACACCGCAGCATCGGCATGTCCCGCAAGGTCGTTCGGTGCGCCGAAGACGGCCAGGGCTCCGTCGCCGAGGAACTTGTTGACGTGGCCGCCGGCGTGGACGACGGCCGGCACGACTATCCCGAACAGGGCGTTGAGCCGGGCGACGGTGTCTTCGGCGCTGTTCGCCTCGGCGAACGGGGTGAAATCGCGGATGTCGACGAACATCACGGTGACCTCGCGCCGCTCGCCGGTGAACACGTCGTCGCCCTGTTCGAGTAGCCGCGCCGCCAGTGCCGGGTCGACGTAGGTGCCGAAGGCGCCCTGAAGTCGTTGCCGCTCAGCCAAACCCGCCTGCATGCGATTGAACGATGCGGCCAGGGCGCCAAGGTCGTCATCCTGGACGACGGGCAGGCGCTGGCTATAGTCCCCGGCCGCAACGCGTTCGGCGCCCTTAGCGAGGTCGCGAATGGGCTGCAGCGACCTCGAGAATCCGAATCCGACGGTCACCGGCACCGCGAAGGCAATCGCCATCGCAGCGCCGATCACGATCGCCAGGATGGGCGTGGCACTGACATTGGACGCTCCGGCAAGCAACGCTCCGCCGGAGGCGTATGCGAACGTGGCGGCAACCACCGATACGTTCGATCGCCTAGCGAACGTCGGGCGGGAGCGTGGCAGCGAATCACCGAGTCCCGTGTCGCCCGCGAGCGCGATCCTGGCCGGGCGAAACGCTCCCTCGACGATGTTGTGATAGGCGACAAGCTGGATCGCCGCTACCACGACAGCGGCCACAATCCCGTATTGCAACAGCCGTGTCCCACGCGCGCCGACCATCACACCGACGACGACCGCCAACGCGGCGGCCCAGGCGGCGGCGCCCCATACCGCGCGGACCGTCGCCTTCCGGGCGTAGACATAGGTGCCCTCGATCGCGACCGCTCGATCGACGTGGTGGCCGGCCGCCCACCGCTCCGCAGGGCGCACCCACCGGCGACCCGGAAAGATGAAAAGGCACGCGAGTACCACCACCGCGCCGATGGTGACGGCTGCGACCCCGATGTAGTGACCGGACTTCTCGAACGCGACGATCGGCAACGAAATGAGTACGGAGTAGATCGGGAGCGAAATGACAAACGCGAGCGCCCAACACGCCAGGAGAAACCGCGGGCCGAACCGATCCCACGTCCACTGAATGAAGCGGTCCATAACAGGAGATTAAGCGCCCTCTACCTGCGGCACGGCCGTTCTGATACCTCTCGGTCAGAACGTGTTCCCGTGCAACTCAGCCAGGGCGTGAATCTGCTCGAGGTAATGCTCGAGCGAATGGTGGATGAACCGGGCCGACAAGGTGGTGGTGCCGGCGGCGGCGATGGCGTGCAGCGTGTCCTCCGTCATCGCCGGCTCCCCCACCGGGTCCAGCGGTTGATCGGCGGGCAAGACGACCTCGAAGCCGGCGGGCAGCTCGCGCTCCCGCAGCCACTCGGCGGCGGTGGCGACGGACACGTAGTACGGACACCAGCCGTCGGCGAGCGTGAGCGCTCGACGCAACGACCGCTTGGTGCGCCCGCCTACCCAGATCGGCATATGTGACTGCAGCGCACAGGGATCGATGGTGAGTCCCCCGAACGAGTAGTACTCACCGTCATATACCGGCTCGTTGGTGGGCAATGCCGCGCGCAGCGCCCTCAGCGCATCATCTGCGCGAGCACCGCGGTCGTCGAACGGCGCGCCCAGCAGGTCGAATTCCTCCCTGAGGCTCCCGACGCCGACACCCAGGATCACCCGACCGTTGCTGACGTGATCCAATGTGCCGTAACGCTTTACGATCGCAAGCGGGTGGTGATAGCCCAGCACCAGGGTCATCGTGACGAGCCGGATCTGGCTGGTGCGTGCGGAGACAAACCCGAGTGTGGCCAGCGGATCCCAGTACCGGGAGCCGCGCCGGCCGGCCTCCGCCGAGGGTATGCCGATGTGTTCGCTGCAGGTGAGGTGGTGATAGCCGAGCCCGTCCACCGTCTCGGCGACGCGGCCGATGTCTTCGATGGTGGCCGTCTTCTCCCACGTCAACGCCGCGCCGGCGACGTTCGTGACGACGGGTGTCGCGATGCCGAGTTTCAATCCAGCGGCTCTTCACCCGCAAGGACCGTGCGGTGCATGAGCCGACCGCTGTCAGCGGCATACGGCAGGGCCCGGTGCATCGTGCCGGTGTTGTCCCACATGAGCAGGTCGCCCAGCTGCCATTCGTGGCGGTAGACGTAGCGCGGTTGGGTCGCCCAGTCACGAAGGCGTGCAAGCAATGCGCGACTTTCTTCTACCGGCAGGTCGATCACATAGTCTGCCGTCGCACCGAGTAGCAACGACTTGCGCCCGGATTGGTGTGTCCAGACCATCGGGCAAGATTTGGTGGGCGATTTCTGCCAGAACGCGATCTCCTCGTAGCTCATCTCGGGTCGCACGTAATACTGCGAGCGCTCCGCGCTGTGAACCACCCGAAGGCCGGCGATCGCCTCCTTGTCGGCCTCGGGCAATTCCTCGTAGGCCGCGTAGGTGTTGCAGAACTCGGTCTGGCCGCCGGAGTCGGACAACTTCATGGCCCGCAACAGGGTGGCCAGATTCGGATAGGGCTGTAGGGAGCCGTCGAAATGCCAGAACAGCGAACCTTTCAGGTACTCGGCCCGCTGATTCACGTTCGAGTCGAGCGAAATCTTGTAGATCCCGCCCTCACCCTCATTCCGCACAATGCTGCCAAGGGTTTTCGCGATAGCGACCTGCTGCTCATCGCTGATCTGCAGGCCACGAAAAAAGACCACCCCACGCTGCTCGAGGATTGCGCGGATCGCCGTTGCTTCGCGGCCACCAAGGAGGGTGTCCAGATCGGTCTTTATCTCGCTGCCGATCAACGGCGTGCAGTCTTTGACGTCGAGTCGTGCGGTGGAAAGGCCCATGCGTCAGCTCAATCTCGTGAGAATGGTCTTCGCCGAATGCTTTACCCGCGGCTGCCTCCACAGCTCCACCGCCAACGAGACGGTGATCAGCGAGTACAGCAGGTTGCGTAGATTCGCGACGTCCTCGGGCAGCGGCTCGGCATAGTCGAACTTGTCGATATAGGCGACGGCCTCCTCGGCGTGCGGAAACACCTCGTCGTAGAACGCCTGGATCTCGGCCATCGAGCTGTTCACCCGTTTCACGTAGCGCTCGTGCCCATCCTCGATGGCCCACTCGGCCACCAGGTGCTCGAGCTGCGAGAACTCGTGCGGCAAAAGAGCATTCATTGTCCGGCCTTCGCCTTCTCGCCGGCCGCCACGTAGTCACCCACCACCTTGTGCAGGTGACGCAGCAAGATCTCCTCGTCGTTCATCGTGAAATGCGTGAGCGCACCGCTGTTCAGCATCGCCTGCAACCCTTCAGAGGGGCTCGCGTCTTCCAGGATGATGTCGTTGAGGAACGTCACGGTGAGCTCTTGTCCCAGCCGTTCCTTGTGGGTCTTGGGTGGCTGATAGAACATCTCGACTTCGAAGACGTGCGAGTGCGGGCCCGTCGGCCAGTGCGTGTGCGTGCAGAAACCCGATGATCCGAAGATCACCACAAAATTGGGAAAGAACTGGAACGAATCGAAGCCGTATTTCTCCGAACGCGTGGGATTGAGCCCCGCCGGCATCGGACCGCGATCAGTGCGCTTGGTCCACGGACCGGCCGCGCTCGCTTCCATCACGCATTCGATGGGCTTGGAGTACGGCGTCTTCTGCGACGGCTCGCCGGCGAAGGAAAACATCCGGTGTGGACCCTTGAGCTGGTAGGCCAGCGCGTCGGTGAACGGGTTCGGCTGGTCGAAGGCGTCTCGGGCCTCGGCGGTGAGAGCGCCGAACGAGGACGCGTGCAGATACGGCCCGTGGTAACTCTCCGCGAATCCGTCGACGAAAATCTTCCAGTTGCACTGCAATTCGACCTTGAAGCGATACACCTGGTGTGGTCCCGCGAACGGATAGCCTTCGATGCCGTGGGCCAGCTCGCCAAGGTAGGACCGCAGCGGCTCGGTGTTGTGCGGGTCGAGGTTGACGAAGATGAACCCCTCCCACACCTCACACTGAATCGACGGCACCCTGCAACTGTCGGCGTCGAAGTCGAGCAGCAGATCCTTGCGGGTGGCCGCGTGCAGCGAGCCATCCAGCTTGTAACGCCAGCCGTGGAATCGGCAGTACAGCACCGGGGCGCGACCCTGCACCTCCTCGAACGGATCGTCTTCCCACAGCATCTTGTTGCCCCGGTGTGGACAGATGTTGTGGAAGGCGCGGATCACGTCGTCCTTGCCCCGCACGATGATGATCGACGTGTCGAGGAACCTCAGCTCGCGAGTGAAGTAGCTTCCCGACTTCGGCGCCCGCTCAACCCGTCCGACATAAAGCCATGTCTTCTTGAAGACGTGCTCGCGTTCCTTCTCGTAGAACTCTTCTGAGACGCAGTCCTCGAGTGACACTGGGCCACGGCCCAATTCGGGATAGGCATCCGTCCAGTGCCCGCTTGACGGCTTCGTCACCAAGACGTCCTGACTCATCGGGCCCTCCTCCGCCTCTCGGCCGAAGGTAGCACTTGACCAAATGCGCAAATAGGCCTTCAATTGCAACACCCTGTTGCAATTTTGGAACACCACGTGGAGCAGAACCTGCCGTTCGACCTTGACGCCCTGCTGGTATTCGGCAAGGTGGTCGAGTGCCGCAGCCTGTCGAAGGCGGCGGCGCTGCTGGGCATGCCCAAGTCCACCGTCAGCCGTAAGCTCAGCAAGCTCGAGTCAGATCTGGGGATCAAGCTGCTGCGCAAGAACACGCACCAGCTCACCGTCACCGACCTGGGCGAGAAGATCTACAGCCACGGCGTGAACATCTTGGCCGAGGCCAACGGGGTGCGGGCGCTGGTGGAGGGCAGCAAGCTCGAGCCGCAGGGTGAACTGCGCGTGGCCATCCCGGTCTTCGTCGGCATCGACTACGCCTCACGAGTCGGCGCCAAATTCTTGATGCAGTATCCGCAGTCGAGGCTGGATATCCGCCTGGTGGACAACGTTGTCCATCCGGTCCACGACGGGTTCGACGTCGTCTTCGGCACGGGGCCGCTGCAAGACTCGACGCTGATCGCGCGCAAGGTCTTCAGCCTCGACCTGTTCCTTTGTGCATCGCCCGAGTTCATCCGCGAACTACCCGAACCCATCACCGCTCCCGCACAGTTGGACACCGTGCCCTTCATCGACTGCGGAGTCAGCGAGGGGCCGCGCCGGCTCACCCTCGCGAAAAACAAGCGGCGCCATGAGCTCACGCCCTTGGTTCGGGCGCGCGCCAACAACTTTCAGGTGTGCAAGCAGTACATCCTGCACGGGCTCGGTATCGGTGCGATGCCGAGCCAGATCATCGTTACCACCGAATTGCGGGATGGCAGCATCGTGCCGGTGCTGCCGGACTGGCGCCTCGAACAGCTCGATGTCTACATGATTCATCCCTTCCAGCTCTCGTTCTCCACATTGATCAGCGCGTTCTACGAGACGGCGTGCGACATCATCACCGAGAACACGGCGCGAAGCTAACGCCGGACAGCGCGAGAAAGCGGCGCCGACCTGGGCAATCGGGCGGCGAAACCGGGCGTCGCGACGGATAACGCGAAATAGTGAGCGCCTGCTCACTGCGCGTCCAATACTTAGGTGATGAGTAGGCCTGCACCGCCCGTGCTGACGGTTCAATCGGAGTGGTCACAGCGCAGCTTCGCGCCGGGCCACGATGTGGTGGTCGGAAGCGACCTCCGTGCCGATATGCGCGTCGCCCATCCCCTGATCGCCCGCGCCCACCTCCTGCTGCGCTTCGACGGCGCCAAGTGGATCGCGATCGACAACGGTTCGCCCTCAGGCGTTTTCGTCGATGGCCGGCGTGTACGAGCGGTCGACATCCACGACCGCCAGAGCATCAACCTCGCGAGGCCGGACGGTCCGCGCCTGCGCTTTGGGATCGGTCGGCACGACGGGACGGTCGGCCAACTACCGCCCACGCTCGAGGCGGTACCGGTGATCGCGCCACCGGGCGGCCCGAGGCCTCCTCGTCCGGAACCGCCACGGCGGCCCGGTATCTCGCCGCCCCACATCGCGCGTCCGCAGCCCGCCCCGCCGCGCTATCCGCCACCACCCAACCGGCCGCCACGCGCTCCCTACCCGGCACCGCAGCCGGCGGGGCTCCAGCCACTCACCGAGATCGGCGCCGAGACCCTAGAAGCTTCAGGGTTCGACAGCGCCGACCTGCGGCGCGCCGTGCAACGGTCACGGTCGAGGCTCGGGGCTCCGCCCGCGGGCGCTGCCGTCATCGGTCGCGCCGAAGACAGCGACCTCGTCATCGCGGACGTTTTGGCATCGCGGCATCACGCCTACCTGGTGCCGAGCCCCACGGGCATGGAGATCCACGACGCGCAAAGCATCAACGGGACTTTCGTCAACGGCACCCGCATCCTGTCGGCGCCGCTGACCGAGGGTGACGTCGTCACGATCGGCAACGTGGACCTCGTTTTCAACGGTGAAATCCTGTTCCGGCGCGCGGAAGCGGCTACCCGCACCGGCGGGCTCGAGGTGCGCGAGGTCGACTTTCAGGTCGACAACAAGCGACTGATCCAAAAGGTCTCCCTGACCGCGAGGCCCGGCACGCTGACCGCGCTCATCGGCGGGTCAGGGGCGGGCAAAAGCACGCTGTCCCGGCTGATCGCGGGAGCCACCTGTCCCACCTCGGGCTCAATCACCTTCGAGGGCCACGACATTCACGCCCAGTTCGCGTCGCTGCGCAGCCGGATCGGGATGGTGCCCCAGGACGACGTCGTGCACCGCCAGCTCACGGTGACCCAGGCGCTGAACTACGCGGCCGAGTTGCGGCTGCCGACCGACACCAGCAAGTCCGACCGCGCGCAGGTCGTCGCGCAGGTGATCGAGGAACTCGGATTGACCAAGCACGCCGACACCCGCGTCGACAAGCTGTCCGGCGGACAGCGCAAACGCGCCTCGGTGGCCCTGGAGCTGCTCACCGGGCCGTCCCTGCTGATCCTCGACGAACCGACATCGGGTTTGGATCCGGCGCTGGACCTGCAGGTCATGACGATGCTGCGGCAGCTGGCCGACGCCGGTCGGGTCGTGCTGGTGGTGACGCATTCGCTGAGCTACCTCGACCTGTGCGACCAGGTGTTGCTGATGGCACCGGGCGGCAAGACGGCCTACTGCGGTCCGCCCGACGACATCGAGGCGACCATGGGAACCACCAACTGGGCCAAGATCTTTGGGATGGTGGGTGCCGACCCCGACGAAGCCAACCGTCGATTCCTGGCCCAAGCCAAACCGCCTCCTGCCGTGGCCGACGCGGATAAACCGGCCGACCTCGGCGCCCCGGCGCGCTCCAGCACGTGGCGTCAATTCTCGACGATCGCCCGCCGGCAGATCCGGCTGATCGTCGCCGACCGCGCCTACTTCGTCTTCCTGGCGCTGCTGCCGTTCGTGATGGGCGCGCTGGCGCTCACCGTGCCCGGCTCGACGGGGTTCCGCGTGGCCGATCCCAGCGGCGACGGCTCCGACGAACCCGGATCGGTTTTGATGTTGCTCACCATGGCCGCGGTCTTCATGGGCACTGCGCTGACGATCCGCGACCTCATCGGCGAGCGCCCGATCTTCCGCCGCGAACAGGCGGTCGGCCTGTCGACCAAGGCCTATCTGCTCGCGAAGATGGCGGTCTTCTTCGTGTTCGCCATCATCCAATCGACGATCGCGACCACCATCACCATCCTGGGGAAGGGAGCGCCGACCCGGCCGGCCCTGCTCCTCGGCAGCGCCACGCTCGAGCTGTACGTCGCCACCGCCGCCATGTGCGTGGCAGCGGCGACGATCGGCCTGGTGCTGTCCTCGCTGGCGCGCTCGAACGAGCAGATCATGCCGCTGTTGGTGGTGTCTCTCATGTTGCAGCTGGTGCTCTGCGGCGGGATGGTCCCGGTCACCAACCGGATCGGGCTGGATCAGATGTCCTGGGCGGTGCCCTCCCGGTGGGGGTACGCGGCGCAGGCGTCCACGGTCGACTTGTGGACGATCGAGCCCGGGCCGCTCGCCCCGAAAGACCGCCACTTCAAACACACCGCGGGGACATGGCTGTTCGATGTCGGCATGCTGGCGTTGTTGACGGTCGTGTACGCGGGCGTGGTGGGGTGGCGCAGCCGGCTCAAGCGCCATTGACCCGCCGTTAGAGGAAGTCCAACGCCTCAACCGTCGCGACGGGGCCTTCGTGGGTGGGCCGGTTTGCGCCACCGATGCAGTACACGGTGTTGCCGACCGTGGCGACCGCCTCGGCGTGGCGCGGAGTCGGCATCGGGGGCAGCGTCGTCCACTTCGCGTCGGCGATGTCGTACATCTCGGCCACCCCCAACACCTGCGTGGGTTCCTCACCACCGACCGCCACGATCCGGCCGTCGATGAACGTGGCGCCGTAACTCCCACGCGGGGTGGGCATGTCGACCAGCTTGGTCCAGGTCCCGGCTTGGGGGTCGAACCGTTCGAACGCCGCGGAGTTCTTGTCGGAGGACAAGAACCTCCCGCCGACCGCGTACATGTAGGTGCCATCGGACGCGGCGGCCAGGTGTTCGCGCGGGGTGGGCATGTTGTCCGCGTCGCGCCACGAGCTGCCGTCGAAGACCTCGGTCTGCGGGACGAGCTGCTTGGCGTTCTGTCCGCCGGCGACGACGAGCTTGTCACCGACCACCGCGGCCGCCGGTGCCGCCCGAGCGTGGGTGAGGCCGGCCAACTCCACCCAATTACCGCCCCGCAAGGCGAACACCTTGGTGGACGCCTGTGTGAGATCGCCGCTGGCGCCGCCGAGCACGACCACCTCGCCGCGATAGGTGGCAGCCGCGGCGTGGTGGAGCGGAACGGGCAACGGGGGTTGCGTCTGCCAGGCGCCGGTGCGCGGGTCATAGCTCTCGACCGTCTGGAGGGCGGCCCCGTCCCGTAGGCCGCCCATGATCCAGATCTTGTCGCCCAGCACGGTCCACGCGGTCATCAGCCTCGGTGTCGGCGCGTCCGGTAGGGCGCGCCACTGCGCGGCCGGCTGGGTCAGGCGCGCCGGCAGCTGCAACGCTTCGGCCGTGGAGGTCACCTGCTCGTCGCCGGCAGCGGTCGACCCGCCGATGGCGTAGACCGCTTTCCCCACCGCATCGACCGCCATACCGTGGCGTGCAGTTCCCATGTCCGGCAGGCCATCCCACGTCTTCGCCGACAGGTCGAACACCGCCACGCTCTTGAGAACCTGCCCCGCCGCCTGGCCCCCGGCGGCGACCAGGCGGCGATCGGCGATCGCCACGCCGAGGTCGCTGCGCGGTTGGGGAAGGTCGGGCAGTTTCGTCCAGGTTTTCGCGACCGGGTCATACGCCTCGACCGCCGCCAGGTCGGAATTCCCGTTGGTTCCGCCAACCGCGTACACCAGCTTCCCGTCCGACGCCGCGGCCAGCATCTGTCGCGGGGTCGGGATGGGCGTGGCGAGGGTCCAGGCGTTGCCGTCGAAGATCTCGGTGGTGTTCAGCAGGGCCCCGTTGGCATCGACGCCGCCCGTGACGACGATGCGGTCCCCCGCCCCGGCCGCCGCCGCTGCCGCGCGGGGCTGTAACAAATGGGGCAGCTCCACCCAGTGGCTGTTGACCACACGCCAAACCTGGTCGCTGGCAACCTTTTGCGCGCCCGCGGCACGCCAGCCGCCGAGCACAATCGGGTTACCCTGCCACGTGACGGCCATGGCGTGCTGAACCGGAACCGGCAGGTCGTCGCCGCTCTTCCAGCTGTCGATGACGGGGTCATACCCCTCGTGATTTGCGACGACAGCGTGGTCGCTCCCGGTTCCGCCGAAAATCCAGATCGTGCCGTCGGACTGGGTGGTTGCCGCCGCGTCGCGCGCGATGCGCGCGTTCGTGATCGGCTGCCACTTCACCAACGCCTGGCTCGGCCGGCCCGCGGCGGCCTGGGTGTGCCGTTTGCCGTGCGTCAGCAGCACGTAGACGCCGCTGCCCAGCACCAACACCGCCACCACGATCCCCACGGCGATCAACGCCGCCGTGACGCGACTCCGCTTCGTTTTCGACGGCTTCAGCCACGCCACCGCTCCGGTCGCCAGTCCGCGGGGCGTGCTCGTCGGCGCGATCGCGTCGGTGGCGCTGGTCTGTTCGGGGATCGCTCGGGTCGGCTCGGAGGTGTTGGGCGAGGCCGGATTCGGGCGCCTCGATCCCGCTCCGTATGGGCCGCGCGCGACAGCGGGCGCGCCGCCCGGCTGTTGCCGGCCGGCCGGCCGTGACGGCGGTAGCGGTGGCGTCGACGTGGTGCGATCGCCCAGCGCATTCATCAGCGAGGTGGCGCTTTCCGGGCCGGCGATCCGTGGGCCCGGTTTGGCGATCCTCGGCGGTCTCGGCGCCGGCCGCGCGATGCGCCCCGAATTCGCACCGGTGGCGGTAATCGCCATGGAATCGGGCTTTAACCCGTTGCGGCGCAGGCTCTCCTGCAATCCGCGGCCAAACTCCGCCGCCGAGGCCGGCCGTTGCGCCGGGTCGAACGCCATCGCCTTCTCGATCGCCGAACATACCGCGTCGGGGATTCCATTGGAGCGTAAGTCCGGGACCCGCGTGCTGCTGATCCGCGTGTACTGCGCGAGGAGGTCTTCGCCGCTGCGGCGCTCGTATGCGGCGTTGCCGGCAATGAGCGCATAAAGCGTGGCGCCGAGGGAGTAGACATCGGTCTCGACCGTCGCCGGATCGCCGGTCATCACCTCGGGAGCGAGGAAATCGACTGTGCCAGAGAATAACCCGGATGCCGTTTCATATCCCCCGGCGATGTGCGCCGTCCCGAAATCGGTGAGTTGCGGTTCGCCGTAATCGTTGACGAGGACGTTGGCGGGCTTGATATCGCGGTGCAAAGTGCCGGTCAGGTGGGCGGTTTCGAGCGCCCCGCACAATTTCACACCGATCCGCATGGCTTCGGGCCAGGCGATCGGCCCCTCGCGCTGCACCCGGAGGCCCAGGGAACCGGCCGCGCAGTAGGACATCACGATGTAAGGACGGGCGCCCGCGGTGACGCCGACGCGCAGAATGTTGACGATGTTGGGATGCCCCGAGAGCCCGCCCATGGCGTAGCCCTCGCGGAGGAATCGTTCACGACTCTCGTCGTCGACGAACGTCGGCAACACCTTGATGGCGACGTTTCGCCCGAGCGCAGTCTCGCGACAGCGATACACCACGCCGGCGGCGCCTCGAGCGATCTGGCGCGCATTGTCGAATCCGGCGGCAGCCAACTCCGCGACGATGTCGCTCGGTCCCGCCGCTGGAGGGCGAGCCTTGGGTCTTTCAGCCATTTCGTGGCCTCAACTTCCCAGGCGACTACTGAATGCAGCTAAGGGTAGCGAACATCGACTCGCGGCTGAATGGTTCCGGCGAGGATGGTTGCGCAGGGAGTTCGCCGAATGCACTGGAGACCACCGGGCCTACCGAGCAAGACTGGCGGCTATGAGTTTCGTGGAGGAAAAGGTGCTCCCGCCGCTGCTGCGGGTGCACGACAAGGTGTATCGGAAGACGAATGGGTGGATCGGTCACCGCGCGCTGTGGATCCCGAGCCTGCTGCTGCATACGGTCGGCGCGAAGACCGGTCAAAAGCGCACCACGTCGCTGACCTACGCCCGCGACGGCGATACGTATCTGGTCGTCGCTTCCAAGGCGGGTTCGCCCCGGGCCCCCGGCTGGTACCACAATCTGAAAGCCAATCCCGATGTCGAGATCAACGTCGGCCCAAGGCGTTTCGCTGTCACCGCCCGGGCGGTGCTGCCCGACGAAGCCGACTACCCGCGGCTGTGGCGGGTCGTCAACGACAACAATCAAAACCGCTACGTGGAATATCAGAAGCGGACGTCGCGCCCGCTGCCCGTGGTGGTCTTGACGCCGAAAAGCTAGAGCATCCCCGTGACGTCGTCGAACAAGGTTTGAAAGCGGCGAGTCTGGATAAGCCACAGGAACCAGGAAGGAGTTTTGAGATGATGCTCTCCAAGGTTGCCATGAAGACGACGGCGGCCGCCGTCGGCGTCGCGACGGCAGGAATCCTGATGGCCACGCCGGCCTGGGCGGACCCGCAAGTCGTGGCGTTCGGCCAATCGGCAGAAATTCCGAGCGCAAACGGCGCAGAGGCCATCAACTACACCGTGAACAACCTGCAGCCCAGCGGTCACAACGACGGAATCTGGTACTCCGACGTAACGGCCACGGGTGTGCGCGGTAACGCGACTCCTGTCATTGCCGACTTCAACGCGCGTGCCGTCAACAGTTCGACCTATGCGGTGATGAAGGGGCATGAAGTGGACGGCCTTCCTAACCAGCCGATCGCACCGGGCGCCCAGGCAACCGGGCGGCTGTACTTCGACGTCCGCGGGGGCACGGCGCCGGACAGCGTCGTCTACCGGGATGCCGCCGGCGTCGACAAGGTCGTGTGGAAGAGCTAACGGCGCAGACGGGCTGTTGACCGCTCGTCAGCAATTGAGCTGCGGCGCCGAGGCACGATGTCTCCCATGGTCGCCGTCTACCGCGCGCCGATGCGATCCCGCAACGATGCCGTCGAGCCACAAGCCACGATCGATCGGGCTCGCCGGCTCGGGCTGTGCGGCTTCGGGCAATCCGTGAGTCGGTCGGGCGAACAAGAGCGGCTTGCCCGTCGGGTGGGCCGATTCGCCGAGGTTGACGACGGCTCGTTCGTATGGACCCGCGACACCAATGGATGGTTCTGGTTGGGGCGTATCTGCGGGCCTTACTTCTACGACGCCGACGAAACCGCTGCAGCGGTGGATTTGGTGCACACAAGACCCTGCGAGTGGGCGCCGACGCCGGTGCTGGAGCAGGATGCGCCGACCGCGGTCGTTGCCACATTTCGCCGGGGTGGACGGAACTTCCAGGAAATCCACCACCCGTCGATCGGTGGGGAGACACAAAGTATTTGGAATGCGCGGGCAAAACAGCGAGACGGATGCGATTGAAAAAGAACTGGCCAGACGTTGTGAGCTCTGGCCAGTTCGCTTTCGGTGGAGCTGCCGGGAATCGAACCCGGGTCCTACGGCATTCCCTCAAGACTTCTCCGTGCGCAGTTCGCTATGCCTCTGCTCGGATCTCCCGGTCACGCGAACAAGCCGAGATGACGATCCCAGTCGCTGTTGGTGTCCCGATAAGTCCCGCGACCGGACTCATCGGTGGATCCCTCTAGCTGACGCCAGGCTCCGGGTCGAGGGCTTTCCCGGTCTGACGGACTAGCTGTCGCTTAGGCAGCGAGAGCGTAGTCGCGCTGATGTGAATCGGCGCTTATCTGTTTGCAACGACGCTCACGGTGGTCGGTTGCCTGCACCGGCACGCTTCCCTTGATTCGATGCGCGAAGTCGAAACCTTTCAGCCCCTCGCACCCCGCCGACTTTCGGCAGGAACATCAATGGTACCTGCCTATCAACCAGCGGCAACGGGATTATCTTCCCCGCCGGGCTGCGATCAGATCACAAAGTTGAGGTGCTCGACGATCTGGCCGGCGACCTTTTCGTCACCGCCGAGCTCGACGTCCTGGGCGCGCGCCGGGCACATCGGGCGCCCGCCGGCCAGTCGGGTGAACTGCAGCCCGTCCAGCCGGATCGTCGCGGTGGGTTCCTGTCCCGCGAAGTTGTCGACGACGGCGGCACGGCCGTCGACGCTGACCCGGATGGTGCGGGCCAGCGGTCCGGTGAGCTCGAACTGGACGCGCGAACCCTCGGGCGCTTTGGCCAGCCGGCCCACGACGTAGCCCATCGTGGCGGCGATCTCGTCGACGGCCAGCGACGCCGCAGGGCCGGCGAGTTCGTCGTCGGAGGGCGGCCGCTCCAAGGCCACGCGGATGTCTTGCTCGTGCATCCAGCAGTCGAACACCCGGATCCGCATGAATCGGCCATAGGAATCCGGGCCGGTGGGAGTCGCCGTCACCGCGTCCCACTCCTCGTCGGGCAGGGCCGTCAGAGCAGCGCGCCGGTCGTCGGTGATCGCCCTGAAGCTTTCCAGCACATCGGAGTCGGCGTGCGCACCGAGATGACGAACCCAGCACTCGTTCATCACCCCGATGTCGTTGCGCACGTGCTCGAGCGCGGAGACGTCGACATCGGGCTGGGGTGCGGCGATACCGGCCAGGAAGGACTCGGTGCCGATCATGTGCGACACCAGGGCTTTGACGTCCCAGCCCGGCAACGGACTCGCGGCCCGCCACTCCGCCTCGGACAACCCGGCCAACAGCGCGTCGAGGTCATCCCAGACGGCGAAAAGACCGGAGAGCACGGCGGACTTGTCCAGCTTGGTGACGGGGCGATCGGCCATGGTCAGGATCGTAGGCGGCTCAGGCCGACGCGATCATCGCCACGGACCCCATGGCCAGCACCATGCCGATCCCCTGCCAGCGGGTCACGCGCTCGCGCAGCACGACCATCGCCAGCACGACCGTCGCCGCCGGATACAGCGAGATCAGGATGCTGGCCAGCGACAGCAGCCAGGTGTGCAGGGCCGCCAGCATGGTGATGTTGGCGAAAATGTCCAGCACGGCCACCGCCACCGCCAATCGCAACGGCTTTCCGCGCGGCATCTTCAGGTTTTGGCTGGTTCCCGCCATCGCGAAGATCACCAGGCTCGCCGCCACTCGGGCGAAGACCAGGGGCCACAGCTTGCAGACGTGGGGCGCCTGATGCAAAAACACCAGGTTCAGTCCCATCGCCGAGCCCGCAACGACTGTGAGCCAGGCCACCTTTGGGGTGAACCGATACGGGGTGCCCTCGACGGGCGCCTCGCGGCTGACCAGCATGACCGCCGCCAGCGCCAGCACGACGCCCACCAGGGCCGCCTGACCCGGCCGCTCCCCCAGGGCCATACCCACCGCGACGGGCACCGCGGCGTTGAGCACGGCGGCCAGCGGTGAGACGACCGAGATCGGCCCCGAACCCAGCGCGGCAAAGAACGCCCACATACCGAAGGCCATGCCGATGCCGTACAGGGTGCCCCACAAAACGGCCCCGACATGAATAGGGCCACCGACGAAGATGGCCATCACACCGAGTAAGACTGTCTCGATCGGATAGGCGACCAGCATGACGCGCAGCGCGGCCACTCGCCGAGCTGCGACGCCGCCCACAAA
Organism: Mycobacterium sp. NTMscope_MAC_269; assembly: GCF_976985695.1. Taxonomy (NCBI): domain Bacteria; kingdom Bacillati; phylum Actinomycetota; class Actinomycetes; order Mycobacteriales; family Mycobacteriaceae; genus Mycobacterium; species Mycobacterium sp. NTMscope_MAC_269. Next base: position 276,753 of record NZ_OZ335668.1, on the reverse strand, counting down.
ATCGCTGACACCGTACGTAACGGCTGACAGCTGGGCGTAAGCGGCCCCGATCAGGTCATGCCCTTTGCTCGGCGCCCAAGTTCACGAACCACTTCGCGCTGTGCGTCGCGCTGGGCCATGTCCTGGCGTTTGTCGTAAGCCCTTTTGCCGCGCGCGAGGGCAAGTTCGACCTTGACCTTGCCCTCGGAGAAATACAGAGAAAGCGGCATCAAGGCGAGGTTACCATCTCGAATCTTGCCCACCAGCCTGTCGATTTGTTGCCGATGTAACAACAACTTTCGGTTGCGCCGCGGGTCATGATTGGTCCAGCTACCGTGCTGATACTCGGCAATGTACAAGTTGCGCAGCCACACTTCGCCGTCGTCGATCGTTGCGAATGCGTCGGCTAACGAGGCTTGACCTTCGCGCAGGCTCTTGACCTCGGTGCCTTGCAACGCCACCCCGGCCTCGAAGGATTCGATGATCGAATAGTTGTGCCGCGCTTTGCGATTGGTGGCCACAACTTGTTTGCTGCCACCTTTGCCGCCCGCCGCCTTGGCCCGGCCGGATCCCTTGGCCACAGCTACCGCCGGATATAGAGGCGCAAGGTCGCATACGCCGTCAGGGCCGCCATCGACACGCCGAGCAGGAACAGCCACGGCGAGATATAGAGGATGTCGGCATAGTCGACCTTGGCGATCAGGTGAGCTTGGTAGAACTGGCTCAGCGCGTTGTCCAGGAACAATGCCCGCACCAGCATCAGGCCGATGACCGCGATGGCGACACCGAGGGACGCGGCCAGCATCGCCTCCACCAGGAAGGGCAGCTGCGTGTACCACCGGCTGGCGCCCACCAGTCGCATGATCCCGATCTCCGTGCGCCGCGTGTAGGCAGCGACCTGCACCATATTGGCGATCAACAGGATCGCCCCGACGGCCTGCACGAGCGCGACGGCGAACGCGGCGTCCCGCAACCCGTCCAGCACCGCGAACAGCCGGTCGATGAGGTCCTTCTCGTTGAGGATGCTGCGCACGCCGGGCTGCCCCTGCATCGCGGCATCGAATTCCGCGTGCTGTTCGGGGTTGTTCAGTTTGACGATGAACGACGCGGGAAACGAGTCCTTGCCCGCGACGTCCTTGAACTCCGGGAACTTCTTGATGGCGTCGTTGTAGGCGTCCTGCCGGTTGACGAAGCGCACCGACTTGACGTCCTGTCGCGCATCGACCTTGTCCCGCAGCGCTTTACACGGCGCGGACGCGCACGTCGCATCGTTGGCGGAGATGTCGTCGGTGAGGAACACCTGCGTCTCGACGCGGTCGAGATAGATCTCCCGGGAATTGTCGGCCAGCCGAACCACCAGCAGACCGCCGCCGAACAGCCCGATCGAGATGGCGGTCGTCAGGATCATCGCGGCCGTCATCGTGACGTTGCGGCGAAGGCCGGTCAGGACCTCGTTGAGCAGGAAGCCGAAGCGCACTTAGCGGTCCATCCCGTAGATGCCGCGCTGCTCGTCGCGCACGAGCCTGCCCAGCGACAGCTCGACGACGCGCTGGCGCATCGAGTCGACGATGTGATGGTCGTGCGTCGCCATCAACACCGTCGTCCCCGTGCGGTTGATGCGCTCCAACAAATCCATGATGTCCTTACTGGTATCTGGGTCGAGGTTGCCCGTCGGCTCGTCCGCCAGCAGCACCAGCGGCCGGTTGACGAACGCGCGGGCGATCGCCACCCGCTGCTGTTCACCACCGGACAACTCGTGGGGCAGCCGATTGGCTTTGCCGGACAGGCCGACGGTTTCCAGCACGTCGGGCACCACCCGGTTGATCGCGTCGGTTCGTTTGCCGATCACTTCCAGGGCGAACGCGACGTTCTCGTAGACCGTCTTTTGCTGCAGCAGCCGGAAGTCCTGGAAAACGCAGCCGATGACTTGCCGCAACCGCGGGATGTGCCGCCCGCGCAGCTTGTTGACGTGGAACTTTGACACCCGGACGTCGCCCGCTGACGGGGTTTCCGCGCCCAGCAGCAGGCGCATGAACGTCGACTTGCCCGAGCCCGACGGACCGATCAGGAAGACGAATTCACCCTTGTCGATCTTGACGTTGACGTCCTCCAGCGCCGGGCGCGCCGACGCTTTGTACTTCTTGCTGACGTGGTCCAGGGTGATCATCACGGCACGCCAGTGTAGCGGTGATTTTCGCTGGCAGGCGAAGTCAACGGGCCGGGGGCGGCGTAGTGGGGGTCGGACCGGGGCCCGGCTGCGGTTGCTCCGGCGTCGGTGTGGGTGGGGTCGTGCTGGGCGGGCAGAACGGCGCCGGGAGTATGCACGGCAGCTTCGGCGGCTGGAACGGCGGCGTGGTGGTGGTGGTCGTGGTCTCCGGGGGCGGCGGCGGAGGCGTCGTGGTCGTCGGGGTCGGCGTATAGGTGACGGTGGCCGGCGGCTGCTGCACGCGGCTGCGCGGCACCCAGGTGTAGTTGGGGTCAGGCACGAACCCCGGCGGCACCACTTGCTGGGCCGGAGGCTTGGGCGCCGGTTCCGGGCGGTAGGTGTCGTAGGTCCACCACACCACAAAAAACGCGATGATCAGCACAAAGGTCGACGTGCGCATCCGCCCGCCGAAGACGTAATTCGGCCAGCGGTGTTCGGCATCCGTGTCGTCGCCGCGCTTCTCGAAGATGTTCAGCGTGAACTTCAACGCTTTTGCCCCGCACCTTGGACGTCATCGTCGGTTTGCTGTTCGGCGGCCTGGGCGGCCGGGACGGACGGATCCTCGACGATTCCCACCCGCGCGTCGGCCGCCGTCACGATCCCGACGCGGGCCAGCGCTCGAATGACCAGGACACGCAGCTGGCGGCCGACCTCGAACTGCTTGCCGGGCAGGGTCCGGGCCACCAGACGCAGGGTGACGGTGTCGACCGCGATGCTTTCGACGCCCATCACGGTGGGCGCATCCAGCAGCAGTTCGCCCAGCACGGGGTTGTCCATCGCGTGGTCGCATTCCTGGTGCAGCACCTCGTTGACCTGATTCAGGTCGGCGCTGGTCGACACCGGGATGTCCACCACCGCGCGCGCCCAGTCCTTGGACAGGTTGACCACCTTGACGATCTGCCCGTTCGGGATGGTCAGCACCTCGCCGTCGGGCGAGCGCAGTCGGGTCACCCGCAGGGTGACATTCTCGACCGTGCCGCTGGCCTCCGTGGCGGCGACGACGGTGAGGGTGACCAGGTCTCCGAAGCCGTACTGCCTTTCCATCAGGATGAAAAAGCCGGACAGCAGGTCCTTCACCAGCTGCTGGGCGCCGAAACCGAGGGCCGCACCGACCACGGTGGCCGGCGCGACCAGGCCCCCGACCGAGAATTGCAGCACGTCGGCGATCTGCAGCATGACCCAGATGCCGATGATGACGACCGACACCCAGGAGATCACCGAGGCCAGCGCCTGGCGGTGCTTGGAGGCTTCCGAGCGGACCAGCGCGTCGCTTTCGGCGAAGCCCAGGTTGAGCTGTCGGGTCACCTGCTGTGCCACCCAGTTGACGAACCGGGCCGCCAGCACCGCGGCGATCAGCACCATGACGATCCGAAGACCGCGTGTGATGATCCACTCACCGAGTTCGCCCCGCCAGAAGTCGTGCCAGCGGTGCGTCATAGGGGCGGCAAGAATGTTTGTGTTATTCGTCATCTTTTCGGTTGCGCCAACGGATTCCCGCTTCCAGGAATCCGTCGATGTCTCCATCCAGGACGGCCGCAGGATTGCCGACCTCGTACTCGGTCCGCAGGTCCTTCACCATCTGATAGGGGTGCAGCACGTAGGAGCGCATCTGGTTGCCCCACGAACTACCACCTTCGCCTTTTAACGCGTCCAGCTCCGCGCGCTCTTCGGATCGCTTGCGCTCCAACAACTTTGCCTGAAGCACGCGCATTGCCGAGATCTTGTTCTGCAACTGCGATTTTTCGTTCTGGCAAGTCACGACGATACCCGTTGGGACGTGGGTTAAACGTACCGCGGAGTCGGTGGTGTTCACGGATTGGCCACCGGGGCCACTCGAGCGGTAAACGTCAACGCGCACATCGCCTTCCGGAATGTCGATGTGATCGGTGGTCTCCACCACAGGCAGCACCTCGACTTCGGCGAAAGAGGTCTGGCGCCGGCTTTGGTTGTCGAACGGGCTGATTCGCACCAACCGATGGGTGCCCTGCTCCACCGACAGCGTGCCGTACGCGAACGGGGCGTGCACCGCGAACGTCGCGCTCTTGATGCCGGCCTCCTCCGCGTAGGAGGTGTCGAACAGCTCGACGGGATACTTGTGCTGCTCGGCCCACCGGATATACATCCGCATCAGCATCTCGGCCCAGTCGGCGGCGTCCACCCCACCGGCCCCGGAACGGATCGTGACCAGCGCCTCGCGCTCGTCGTACTCGCCCGAGAGCAGAGTGCGCACCTCGGTGGCTTCGATCTCGGCCTGCAGCGCCTTCAGCTCGGCGTCGGCCTCGGCCAGCGCGTCCGCCGCGCCTTCGCCCTCCTCGGCGGCCAGCTCGTAGAGCACGGGCAGATCATCCAGACGCCCCCGCAGCTCTTCGATCCGGCGTAGTTCGCCCTGCGCGTGGGACAACTCGCTGGTCACCCGTTGGGCGCGGGCCTGGTCGTCCCACAACTGCGGATCCGACGCCTCGTGTTCGAGCTTCTCGATGCGGGCGCGCAGACCGTCCACATCGAGCACCCGCTCCACCGTGGTCAGGGTGGAGTCGAGGGCGGCGATGTCGGCTTGACGGTCGGGTTCCACAGCCGACAACGTTACCGGGGGCCTCCAAGCTGCTCGGCCACCGGCGAGTGCTGAGGTCACGACCAGCGGTCATGCGTTTAGAGTCGAGGCACGATCATGTGCGCCCCGCGTTGCGCGCGACAGCCCCCTGCGCGCTAACCGGGCCCGAACAGAAGGTCAGAATGCGCCCATACCACGTTGCAATCGTCGGCTCCGGACCGTCGGGGTTCTTCGCCGCGTCGTCCTTGCTGAAGGCGGCCGACGGATCCGAGGAGGTCGACGTCGCCGTTGACATGCTGGAGATGCTTCCCACCCCGTGGGGGCTGGTGCGCTCCGGTGTCGCGCCCGATCACCCGAAGATCAAGTCGATCAGTAAGCAATTCGAGAAGACGGCCCAAGATCCGCGCTTCCGGTTCTTCGGCAACGTCGCGGTCGGCGAGCACGTGCAGGCCAGTGAGCTCGCCGAGCGCTACGACGCTGTCGTCTATGCCGTCGGGGCGCAGTCCGACCGCGCGCTGAACATCCCCGGCGAGGAGTTGCCGGGCAGCATCGCCGCCGTCGATTTCGTGGGCTGGTACAACGCGCACCCGAACTTCGAGGAGGCCACGCCCGACCTGTCGGGCGCGCGGGCCGTGGTGGTCGGCAACGGCAACGTCGCCCTCGACGTCGCCCGCATCCTGGTCACCGATCCCGACGTGCTGGGCCAGACCGACATCGCCGACCACGCGCTGGAGTCGTTGCGGCCGTGCGGGGTCGACGAAGTGGTGGTCATCGGTCGGCGCGGCCCGCTGCAGACCGCCTTCACCACGCTCGAACTCCGGGAGCTGGGCGATCTGGAGAACGTCGACGTGATCGTCGATCCGGCGCAGCTCGAGGGCGTGAGCGACGAGGATGCCGCCGCGGCAGGCAAGACGGCCAAGCAGAACATCAACGTGCTGCGTGACTACGCGAAGCGCTCCCCGCGCCCGGGGCATCGCCGGATCGTCTTGCGCTTCATGACCTCGCCGATCGAGATCAAGGGGACGGAGAGAGTCGAGGCAATCGTGCTCGGCCGCAACGAACTGGTCACCGACGACAGTGGGCGGGTGTCCGCCAGAGACACCGGCGAGCGCGAGGAGCTACCGGTTCAGCTGGTGGTGCGCTCGGTCGGTTACCGCGGAGTGCCCACACCGGGACTGCCGTTCGATGAGAAGAGCGCAACGATCCCCAACAGCGGCGGCCGGATCGAAGACCGCCGCAACGAATACGTGGTGGGGTGGATCAAGCGCGGGCCGACCGGCGTTATCGGCACCAATAAGAAGGACTCCCAGGACACCGTGGACACGCTGCTCGCCGACCTGGCCGGTGGCGGTACCGAGGGCGGTCTGGCGGATTTTCCCGCCGACCACGCCGACCAGCTGGCCGACTGGCTGGCGTCGCGGCAACCCAAACTGGTCACCTCGGCGCACTGGGAGCTCATCGACGCCCATGAGCGGGCGGCCGGCGAACCGCACGGGCGGCCCCGCGTCAAGCTGCCGAGCCTGGCCAAGTTGCTTCGGATCAGCCACGGCTAGATTGGGGTCGTGGGTGGCGACGAACCAGTGAGCGTGCTTACTGAAGACGAGAGCTGGAATCTGTTGGGCAGCGTCACGCTGGGCCGGCTGGTCACCAACTTCGCCGGTGAGCCCGAGATCTTTCCGGTCAACTTCGTGGCCCAAGAACGCACCGTGCTGTTCCGGACCGCCGAGGGCACCAAGCTGTTTTCGGCCGTGGCGAACCACGCGGTGGTCTTCGAGGTGGACGACCACAACCTCGTCGAGGGGTGGAGTGTCATCGTCCGCGGTCGCGCTCGGCTGCTGAAAACCGACGCGGACATCGCCAAGGCCGACCGCGCGCAATTACTGCCGTGGACGGCCATGCCCAAGCCGCACTATGTGCGGATCACGCCGACCGAAGTCACCGGTCGTCATTTCCGGTTCGGCCCGGAGCCCGAGTTATAGGTTGCCGCAGCGGATCGCGAGCACGGAGTGCCCCGCGTCGCACAGCGGCTCGGCACGGTAGGTGTCGGTGACCACCAGCCCGCCCGCCTCGTGGTGGGTGCGCAGATACCGGTCGACCGTGCCGCCCGCGACCGCCTGCTCGGCGTGCACGTCGGGATACAACCGCATCCACCGGGCGAGTCGGCGATCCAATTGCGCGTGCGCCGTGGGGTTTCCGAGCGCACCGCCGCTCCCGCGGCGCGAGATCGATACCGCTCGCAGTGTGGCTCCGCGTAGCCGCGCTTCCTCGAACGCGTGCCGCAGCACCGTCCCGTTGTCCACTTCGGCGACGACGCTGCCGACCCGCGCGATTGCCCCACGGCCGGTCGACGGTTGGATGACGGCAACCGGACACAGGGCCGCGCGGACCAACGAGGATGCCACCGAGGGTCCGCCGCGGCAGGCGTGGTTGATCCCGATCCGCCCGACGCAGATCATGACCGCCGACCTCGATTCCTCGATCAGCTTGAAAACCGTTTTGCCCCATAGGATATCCGTTTCCACCTTGACCGGCTCGCCAGCGGCGTCGACGGCGCGATGGGCGTCGGCCAACGCGGCGCGCGCGACGGCGAGACGGGTGTCGCCGCCGCGCACGCCGGAGGCATCGCGCGGATCGATGACGTAGACCAGTCGCAGCGGGATATCGCGGCTGACCGCCTCGTCGATCCCCCATACCGCCGCATGGGTCGCCGCCCGGGATCCGTCGACTCCCACGACAATTGCCGGAGCTGGATATATTTTGCTCATCGCGACTTCCTCCGTTGAGCCATCGGGCCTTCGCTACACCGTTCACCCTTAGGCTATTGCCCGTAAAGCGCTCTCCCCCAGAGGCATTGGTCCCGAAATTGGTGCCATTGGACCCTACTGACCGCGAAGCCGCGCGAATTAACTGTTGCCATCGCGACGCCGGCAACCGAATACTGGGTGCGGACGAAAACCGGGTTTGTATGACATGCGAGACAGCGGGCACCACAGCCATCACCGAGACGGGAGACCTCGCGCATGACCGCTCAACCGACATCCGCCCAACAGCCATCGTCACAGCCCCTGGTCGGCAAGGGCTGGGTTCAGGGCGTCGCCCTCGTCATGATCTTCGGCTTTTTGGTCATGGGCATTTTGGCCTACCGCACCTATTCGGCGTCGATGCCGATGCCGGACAAAGTCGTCAGCGAATCCGGTCGGGTGCTGTTCACCGGTGCGGACATCACCCGTGGGCAAGAGCTCTACCAGGCCCGCGGACTGATGGAATACGGCTCGGTGCTGGGCCATGGCGCCTACCTGGGACCTGACTACACCGCCGAATACCTGCGCTCGGCAACGCAGGATGTCGCCGATCAACTGCGGGCGCAGGGCGTCACCGACCCGCGTGATCGGGTGGTCACCGAGTTCCGCACCAACCGCTACAACCCGGCGACGAAGACGTTGGTGTTCACCGATCGGCAGGCCGCGGCGTTCGACAACATCCAGAGCCGGTACGCCGCCTACTTCGGGGAGAACTCGACGAAATACGGTCTGCTGCCGCACCTGATCACCGACAAGGCGCAAATCCGTGACCTGACGGGATTCTTCGCCTGGACGGCGTGGGCCGCGGCGGCCGAGCGACCCGGCCACAAATACACCTACACCAACAACTGGCCCGCGGAGCCACGCGTCGACAACGGCCCCACCGCGTCGGTGATCGTCTGGTCGGCGCTGTCGCTGATCGCGTTGCTCGGCGGCATCGGGGTCATGTTCGCGGTCTACGGCCGGTGGAGCCAGAAGGTCGGCTGGCACAGCGCCGAGGCGTCCACCCTGTCGTTCCGCCAACCCGGCGAGGTGAGCCTGACCCCGGCGCAGCGGGCCTGCATCTGGTTCTTCGCGATCGTGTCGGTGCTGTTTTTGGCGCAGACGCTGCTGGGCGCGGCGGCCGAGCACTACCGTGCCGATCTGTCGACGTTCTTCGGCATCGATCTGGCCCGGATCTTGCCGTACAACCTGGCCCGCACCTGGCACCTGCAGTTGTCGCTGTTCTGGACCGCGGCGGCCTTTCTGGCCGGTGGCATCTTCTTGGTGCCGTTCATCGCGCGCCGCGAGCCCAGGCGCCAGGCGTTGCTCGCCTACGTGCTGCTCGGCGCCGTCGCCGTGGTGGTGTTCGGCTCGCTGATCTGTGAAGCGCTTTCCATCTACGGCGTGATCCCGGCCGGCGGGCTGTTCTCCCAGCAGTGGGAGTACCTCGACCTGCCGCGGCTGTGGCAGATCCTGCTGATCATCGGCATGTTCCTGTGGATCGCCATCATCTGGCGCGGCATCCGGGGCCGGCTCAAAGGCGAGTCGAAGATGAACATGCCCTGGCTGTTCTTCTTCTCCGGGCTGGCCATCCCGGCCTTCTACGCGGTGGGCCTGTTGGCCGGCAGCGACACTCACTACACGGTCGCCGATTTCTGGCGGTTCTGGGTCGTGCACCTGTGGGTGGAGGACTTCCTGGAGCTGTTCACCACCGTGATGGTGGCCTACATGTTCGTCCTGCTCGGCGTGGTGCGCGAGCGGATCGCGCTGGGCGTGATCTTCCTCGACGTCATCCTGTACTCGGCCGGCGGAGTCATCGGCACCATGCATCATCTGTACTTCTCCGGCACGCCGGTGGAGCACATGGCGTTGGGCGCGTTCTTCTCGGCGGCCGAGGTCATTCCGCTGACCTTCCTGACCGTCGAGGCCTGGGCGTTTCTGCAGCTCGGCGCGCGCCAGCAGTCCGGTGACGCCAACCCGTTCCCCCATCGCTGGGCGGTCATGTTCTTGGTGGCGGTCGGGTTCTGGAACTTCTTGGGGGCGGGCATCTTCGGGTTCCTGATCAACCTGCCCATCGTGTCCTACTACCAGATCGGCACCGCGCTCACAGCCAACCACGGGCACGCCGCGATGATGGGTGTCTACGGCATGCTCGCGGTGGGGCTGGCCATGTTCGCCTTCCGCTACGTGATCCCTGCCGACAAGTGGCCAGAGAAGCTGGCGCGGATCTCGTTCTGGTGCATGAACATCGGGCTGGCCTGGATGGTGTTCGCCACCCTGCTCCCGCTCGGCGTGCTGCAGCTCTACCACTCGGTCAACGACGGCTACTTCGAGGCCCGGTCGCTGGGCTACATCACCAAGCCGGGTAACGCGGTGCTCGAGTGGCTGCGGCTACCCGGTGACGTCATCCTGATCGTCGGCGGGGTCGTGCCGTTCGTCTGGATCGCCTGGACGGCGCTGCGCAACTTCCGGACGGGCACGACGGCGCAGGAGCTGCCCGAAAATCCGCTGTACACCCAGGCCGCGGCCGAGCCGGAGGCCGGCGCCGCGGTGCCGGCGAAGGATTGACGGTGACCGCGCCGGCGACCTCGGTGTGGTTGATCGCGGGGTACTCCGTGGCCCTGCTGGGCGTCGGCTGGAGTTTCGACGTCATGGCGCGACGGGCGTCGGCGCACGCGGCGCGCTGGCGCACAGGACAATTCACCTACCGGCCCGACCATGACGCGTGGATATGTCCCCAGGATCATTGGCTGTGGCCGACGTCATTCGATCCGAGGCATCGGGTCATGCGCTATCGCGCGTTGCCGGTGGTCTGTAACAGCTGCCCCGTCAAATCCGACTGCACCACGTCCGAGCACGGTCGCGAGATAAGCCGAGAGGTAGACCCGTGGCCGCATTCGGATGCCGGCCGCTTTCACCGCGGAATCGCCTGCTGCGTGGCCGCATTGGGGATCGTCTTACCGCTGGCCACATTGGTCGCCAACCACTCCGCTGCGGACACGCTGATCCTGATGGCGACCGTGCTTCTTGTCGCGCTGCTCGGGCTGCCGCTCGTCCGCCACCTGTGGAACACTCCTTCCAACGCGCCCGAATACCTTCCGCACCGCACCGCGATCGAGGACCAGGCGGCCGCGGCGATCGACCGCTATTCCACGCGCTGGGGCGGCTGGAAGCCCAAGGAGGACAACACGACATGACCACGCTGTTGATCGGCCTCGTCGCCGCCGGACTCGTTGTGCTCGCGGTACTCGCGACGTGGTCGCTGGCGGTGCTGCGCGAGTACGAACGCGGGGTGGTGTTCCGGATGGGACACGTACGTCCGCTGTACTCCCCGGGCCTGCGCCTTCTTATTCCGCTTCTGGACAAGATGATTCGCGTCGACCAACGCCTGGTCACCCTGACCATTCCGCCGCAGGAGGTCATCACCCGCGACAACGTGCCGGCCCGTGTCAACGCCGTCGTGATGTTCCAGGTGACCGATCCGCTGAAAGCGATTCTGGCGGTGGAGAATTACGCGGTCGCCACCTCGCAGATCGCCCAGACCACCCTGCGTTCGCTGCTGGGCCGTGCGGACCTGGACACGCTGCTCGCGCACCGCGAGGACCTCAACAGCGATCTGCGCACGATCATCGAGAAGCAGACCGAACCCTGGGGTGTTCAGGTCCGTGTCGTGGAGATCAAAGACGTCGAGATCCCCGAGTCGATGCAGCGGGCGATGGCCCGCGAGGCCGAGGCCGAACGCGAACGCCGCGCCAAGGTCATCAACGCCCGCGGCGAGCTGCAGGCCTCCGAAGAGCTGCGCGAGGCCGCCGAGACCCTCTCGAAGAGCCCAGCCTCGCTGCAGTTGCGTTACCTGCAGACGCTGCTGGAGCTGGGGGCGGATCAGAACTCGACCGTCGTCTTCCCGTTGCCGGTCGACATCATCACGCCGTTTTTGCGCAACCCGGAGATGCTGAAGGGCGTGGTCGACAACTTCAACCACCGCGGCTGACGCGGCGTCAGCCCAGATACCAAGCGCGTCAAACGCTTTCGGTATTCGACACGCGTAGATCTGGACCCGCATTTGGTTAACGGACGATGAACAACAGCCAAACGCCGTCTTAAATCTGCCTGGTCGACCCCGCGAAATAGGCAAAACCCCGCACGTGTGGGCCGCAGCTGCGATTTTTGAAGGGCCCAAAAACCGAAGGTCTCTCGCGATGCCCTGTGCGCACAGTCCGCCAACTCGATAAGTACCGCGCTGCCCCCTAGGCAGGCGCGGAGCAATCGCGCCCGGCCGTTCCATCCCCCGACGCGGGGGTGATCTGTGCCGGCTTGCACAGCCGGCTCGGGATCGGCCCACCAACTTTGATCAACGCCGTTGCGGCAGGCGCCGGCGCCAGTGCCGTTTGTCCGCACACCGCACTTTGAGGGGATGTATCCACATGGATTGGGCTTTTGTTCCACCAGAATTCAACTCCGCCCGGATGTATACGGGTCCCGGGATGGGCTCGCTGTTGGCCGCGGCGGGAAGCTGGGACGCGCTGTCGGCCGAGCTGAGCTCGGCGGCCGAGGGCTACGAATCGGCGCTCGCCGGCCTGGACCTGCAATGGCGTGGTCCCGCAGCGCAGGCGGCGGCGCTCGCGGCCGCCCGCTACGCGCAGTGGCTGCAGGCGACCGCCGAGCAGACCAGGCAGACGGCCATGCAGGCGCGGACGGCCGCGGCCGCCTACGAGCAGGCCTATGCGATGACGGTGCCACCGCCGGTGATCACCGCCAACCGCGCCCTGTTGGCCGCGTTGGTCGCCTCGAACATCGTCGGCCAGAACACCGCGGCGATTGCGGACACCGAGGCGCAGTACGCCGACTATTGGGCACAGGACGCCGCCGCCATGTCCGGCTACTCGGTGTCCTCGGCGGCCGCGACCCAGTTGCCGCAGTTTGCGCCCGCGAACAACTCCACCAACGAGTCCGGGGTGACCGCCCAGAAGGCCGCCGTGACCACGGCCAACACCAACGCCGCTGCCAACAAGGCCGTCACGCAGACGTTTTCAGCGCTAGACGCAACACCGGGAACGACGGAGAACAACTACTACTACTTGGACGCATCGACAACCAACGCGGCCAACGCCAATGCCAACGCGTTCCGGGTCCTCGACGCCATTCAGGGGACGGGCCTCGGCTTCAGCGCTCCCTACAACATGGAACAGTTCGTGTCGGGCATCATCGGGGCCGAGAACAATCTGGGCGTCCTCGCCAAGCCCTTGGCCGCCGCTCCCGCGCTCGCCGCACCCGCACTCTCCGGTGCTGCCACGAGTCTCGGCGGCGGTCTGGGCGGGGGCCTGGGCAATGTCACCGCAAGCCTCTCGCGCGCCGGATCGATCGGGCCGATGTCCGTGCCCGCAAGCTGGGCCGCGCCCACGAGCACCCATATCTCGCCCTTGGAACCGGCCGGTTTCACCACGTTGCCGGGAACCGAAGAGCCGGTGGCGTCCGGTTATCCCGGCTACCCCGGCATGCCGGGCGGCGGCGCCTCGCGAGCCGCCGGCGCGGGTGTCCCGCCCCGCTACGGTGTGCGGCTCACCGTGATGCCCCGCCCGCCGGCCGCCGGGTGACGTGCCGCCAATCCGCCAACTGCCGTCGGTTAGAGAACAAACCGTTATCCGCGAGCAGTTTCGTTGTACGCAGCCGATAGCGCTGTAAGACAATGGATTTCGAATTTCTTCCACCAGAGGTGAACTCTGGCCGCATGTATGCAGGCCCCGGGTCGGGCTCGCTGCTGGCTGCTGCCGGAAGCTGGGACTCGCTCTCGGCCGAGTTGAGCATCACGGCCGCCGTGTACGAATCGGTGCTGTCCGGCCTGACGGCCCTGTACTGGCACGGGCCCGCCTCCCAGGCGATGGCGGCCAGCGCCGCCCCCTATGTGGGATGGCTGTACGCGACGGCCGAGCGCGCACAGCAGACGGCCACACAGGCGCGGGCGGCCGCGGCAGCCTACGAGTTGGCGCGCGCCATGACGGTGCCCCCGCCCGTGATCGCGGCCAACCGCACCCAACTGGCGACGCTGGTGGCAACGAACTTCTTCGGGCAGAACACCGCCGCGATCGCGGCCACCGAAGCCCAATACGGCGGATATTGGGCCCAGGACGCTTCCGCGATGTATGGCTATTCCGCCAGTTCTACTGCGGCCGTGCAGTTTTCGCCGTTCTCCGCGCCGCGCCAGGCCACCGACCCGGCCGGGGTGACGGCTCAAAACGCCGCGGTCGCCCAAGCCGACACCAGCGCCGCCGGCTCCAACGCGGGCTCGCAGGCCGCGTCCGCCGCGCCCGGGGCGTCGCAAATCCCGGCCAACTTTCGGATCCTTGACACGATCCTGGGCACCCAGGTCGCGTTCAGGTCTCTCTTCACGGCGGAAGGCTTCAACGCCGGAATCATCCAGGCCGACAAGAACTTGGGCATCTTGCCGAACCTCGCGGCGGTTCCGGCCTCGCTCCCGAAAGCGCCCGCGCTCAGCGGTGCCGGGGCCGGTCTGGGGCGCGTCAATGCGGTGCTCGCCCGCGCCGGCCGGATCGGCTCGATGTCGGTGCCCGCGGGCTGGGCCACCGCGGCGGGCGACCCCGTCACGGCGGGGTCCGGCGGCGGCCTGTCCGGCCTGCCTGCGACCGAGTCGATAGCCCGTACCGGGCCCGCCACCGCCGGCGTGCCCGGAATACCCGGAGGGACGGTCCGGCGGGCCGCGCTGGTGGTGCCCCGCTACGGCGTTCGCATCACGGTCATGGCGCGCCCGCCCGCGGCCGGCTGATCCGCGCTAGCCCGCCGGTGGCTGCTGCGGCGCGGGCGGAGCGGACGGAGCGAATTTCCAGTTGTCCGGATTCTTCGGCGAATACAGCACCGGAAACAGTTGACCGATGGTCGGCCATTGATTCACGTCGACGGCCATGCGCTGATACACCGCGTGCTCGTTGACCGACGGGCCGTTGATCACCCCGGCGATGGTGACGAATTGCTCGCCGGTGGCGTCGGGTCGCGGGCTGACTCCGGTCACCAGCAGCGTGCCGCTCAGCTGCTCACCCCGGGGGCCGCGCGGCACGAACCGCTGGACGAGAAATACCGCGAGCACCGCGACCAGCAGGACCAGCAGTCCAAATTCCCACACCCCGCCATCGTAGGGCCGTGATAAGACTGCGTCATGAGTCGCACGAGTTCCGACGATCTGGCGCTGGCACTGACGCTGGCCGACCGCGCAGACTCGTTGACTTCCTCCCGATTCGGCGCGCTGGACCTGCGCGTCGACACCAAACCGGACCTGACGCCGGTGACCGACGCCGACCGCGCGGTCGAAACCGAGCTGCGGGAGGTGCTCGCACGCGAACGCCCAAGCGACAGCATCGTCGGCGAAGAGTTCGGCGGGGACACCACGTTCACCGGGCGGCAGTGGATCATCGACCCGATCGACGGCACCAAGAACTTCGTCCGCGGGGTGCCGGTGTGGGCCAGTTTGATCGCGTTGCTGCACGACGGCGTCCCCATCGTCGGCGCCGTGAGCGCCCCGGCTTTGCAGCGCCGGTGGTGGGCCGCGCACGGCCACGGCGCCTTCGTCGTGGTCAACGGTGCCCCGGCCCGCCGGATATCGGTTTCCTCGGTGACGCAACTGAATTCGGCCAGCCTGTCGTTCTCCAGTCTGTCCGGGTGGGCGCAGCTCGGTGTGCGGGACCGCTTCATCGCGCTCACCGACGCGGTGTGGCGGGTGCGCGCGTTCGGCGACTTCCTGTCCTACTGCCTGGTGGCCGAGGGGGCGGTCGACATCGCCGCCGAACCGGAAGTGTCGGTGTGGGATCTCGCGGCGCTGGACATCCTGGTGCGCGAAGCGGGTGGGACGCTGACCGCGCTGGACGGCACCGCGGGACCGCATCACGGCAGCGCCGTGGCCACCAACGGCCTGCTGCAGGACCAGGTGCTCGGCAGCCTCGCTGTGAATTAGTTAACAAGTGTTCTCTCCGATCTTACTCCGGAGTAAGATCGGCTCTATCCGCTTGCCCGACAACCTGAGGCCGCTGACCAATGACCGATTCCGGTTCCCCACAAACGACCGCCCGCCCCCGCGTCAAACGCCGCGACCATAAGTCCGCCGTCGGGCTGCAACCGCACAAACGCACCGGCGTCGACATCGCCATCGCGCTCATCACGCCGCTCGTCGGGCAGGAATTCCTGGACAAGTACCGGCTGCGCGACCCCCTCAACCGCGCTCTGCGCTACGGCACCAAAACCGTCTTCTCCACGGCCGCCACGACGTCTCGTCAGTTCACGCGGGTCCAGAACCTGCGCGGCGGTCCGACCCGGCTCAAGTCCAGCGGCAAGGACTATTTCGACCTGACACCCGACGACGAGCAGAAGATGATCGTCGAGACCCTCGATGACTTCGCCGCAGAAGTGTTGCGCCCCGCGGCGCACGACGCCGACGAGGCGGCGACCTATCCGCGCGACCTGATCGCCAAGGCCGCCGAGCTGGGCATCACGGCGATCAACATTCCCGAGGACTTCGACGGCATCGCCGCCCACCGGTCCAGCGTGACCAACGTGCTGGTCGCCGAGGCGCTCGCCTACGGCGACATGGGTCTGGCGTTGCCGCTGCTGGCCCCCGGTGGCGTCGCCTCCGCGCTGACCCACTGGGGCAGCGCCGACCAGCAGGCCACCTACCTGCCGGAGTTCGCCGGCGAGAACGTGCCGCAGGCCTGCGTGGCCATCGCCGAACCGCAACCGCTCTTCGACCCCACCCGGCTGAAGACGACCGCGGTGCGCACCCCGAGCGGCTACCGCCTCGACGGCGTGAAGTCATTGGTGCCGGCCGCGGCCGACGCCGAGCTCTTCATCATCGGCGCCCAGCTCGACGGCAAGCCGGCCTTGTTCCTCGTCGAGTCGTCGGCCAAAGGCCTGACCGTGAAAGCCGATCCCAGCATGGGGCTGCGCGCCGCGGCCCTGGGCCACGTCGAGCTCTCCGGCGTGTCGGTGCCCCTGGGCGCGCGGCTCGGCGAGGATGACGCGTCCGATCAGGATTACTCCGAGGCGATCGCGCTGTCCCGGCTGGGCTGGGCGGCGCTGACGGTCGGCACGTCGCATGCCGTGCTCGACTACGTCGTCCCCTACGTCAAGGAACGCGAGGCCTTCGGGGAGCCGATCGCGCACCGCCAGGCGGTGGCCTTCATGTGCGCCAACATCGCCATCGAATTGGACGGGCTGCGGCTGATCACCTGGCGCGGCGCGGCGCGCGCCGAGCAGGGCCTGCCCTTCATCCGGGAGGCGGCACTGGCCAAGCGGCTCGGCGCCGACAAGGGCATGCAGATCGGCCTGGACGGTGTCCAGCTGCTCGGCGGCCACGGCTACACCAAAGAGCACCCGGTCGAGCGCTGGTACCGCGATCTGCGGGCCATCGGCGTCGCCGAGGGTGTCGTCGTCATCTAAGTCGAATCCGACTCGAGCTGAAAGTTCAATCATGGCAATCAATCTGGAACTGCCCCGCAAGATGCAAGCGGTCACGACCAAGACGCATCAGGGCGCTGCCGAGCTGATGCGGCCGATCGCCCGCAAGTACGACCTCAAGGAACACGCGTACCCGGTCGAGCTCGACACCCTGTTCAGCCTCTTCGAAGGGGCTTCGGAGTCAATCGAATTCGCCGGCGCGAACGCGCTGGGAGGCGAGGACGAAGAACGGGACAAGAACCACAACGGCGCCAACATGGCCGCGCTCTTGCAGACGCTGGAAGCCAGCTGGGGTGACCTCGCGATGATGCTGTCGGTTCCCTACCAGGGGCTGGGCAACGCCGCGATTTCCGCGGTCGCGAACGAGGAGCAGCTGCAACGCCTGGGCAAGGTGTGGGCGGCGATGGCGATCACCGAACCCGGCTTCGGGTCGGACTCGGCGGCGGTCGCGACGACCGCCACCCTGGACGGCGACGAGTACGTGATCAACGGCGAGAAGATCTTCGTCACCGCCGGGTCGCGCGCCACCCACATTGTGGTGTGGGCGACCCTGGACAAGACACAGGGCCGCGCGGCGATCAAGTCGTTCGTCGTGCCGCGCGAGCACCCGGGCGTCACCGTCGAGCGGCTCGAGCACAAGCTGGGCATCAAGGGTTCCGACACCGCCGCCATCCGGTTCGACAACGCCCGCATTCCGAAGGAAAACCTGCTCGGCAACCCCGAAATCGAGGTCGGCAAGGGCTTTTCCGGGGTCATGGAGACCTTCGACAACACCCGGCCCATCGTCGCCGCCATGGCCGTGGGTGTCGGCCGCGCGGCACTGGAGGAAATCCGCAAAATCCTCACCGAGGCCGGCGTGGAGATCTCCTACGACCGGCCGTCGCACGTTCAGAGCGCGGCGGCGGCGGAGTTCTTGCGCATGGAAGCCGACTGGGAGGCGGCCTACCTGCTGTCGCTGCGCGCTGCCTGGCAGGCCGACAACAAGATCCCGAACTCAAAAGAAGCGTCGATGAGCAAGGCCAAGGCCGGCCGGATGGTCACCGACGTCACCCTCAAGTCCGTCGAATTGGCCGGCACCGCAGGCTATTCCGAGCAGACTCTGCTGGAGAAGTGGGCGCGCGACTCGAAGATCCTGGACATCTTCGAAGGAACCCAACAGATTCAGCAGCTGGTGGTCGCACGGCGCCTGCTGGGCCTGTCTTCGGCGGAGCTCAGGTAGCGACCGAGTCCAGCCGCGCGCGGTCGTCGTCGTCGAGTTCGACCGACGCCACGTCGACGTTCTCCTCCAGGTGCCGCACCGACGACGTGCCCGGGATCAGCAGCACATTGGGAGCCACGCCGAGCGTCCACGCCAGCGCGACCTGAGCCGGGGTGCGGCCGAGCCGCTGCGCGATGCCCTGGACCAGCGGATGGCCGAGCACCGGGTTGGGCCTCATGAACGCCGCGCCGAGCGGAAAGAAGGGGACGAAGGCAATCCTCCGCGTCGTGCACTCGGAGAGCACCGCGGCCGATTCTCGGTGGATGAGATTGAATGCGTTTTGCACACAGGCGATTTCGGTGCGCTCGCACGCATGCGCGAGCTGCTCACGGCTGACGTTGCTCAACCCGATTCCGCCGATCAATCCGGCATCGCGGGCGTCGATCATGGCTGAGAGCTGGTCGTCGAACAGCTGATTGGGGGCCCCGCTTTCGAACACCCGCAGGTTGACCACGGCGAGCTGCTCGACGGCGAGGGTGCGCAGGTTCGTCTCGATTTCGCGGCGCAGTTCGGCCGGATCGCCGGCCGGCAGCCAGGCCCCGTCGTCGTCGCGGCGCCCGCCGACCTTGCTGACCAGCGCCAGGTTTGGCGGATAGGGATGCAGCGCCTCGCGGATCAACTCGTTGGCGACGTCGGGCCCATAGATCTGGGCGGTGTCGATGTGGTCAACGCCGAGTTCGATCGCGCGCCGCAGCACGGCCAGCGCCTCGCCGCGGTCGCGCGGCGGGCCGAAAGCGTTCGGCCCGGGCAACTGCATGGCGCCGAAGCCGACCCGGTTGACCGAAAACCTACCGAGTGGAAAGGGATCCATACGGTGAGGTTAGCGTCGAAGCATGGACACGTTTCACGCGCTTGTCGCGCGCCAAGATGGTGACCGGATCACCGCATCGGTGGAGACACTTCGCCCCGACGACCTGCCGCCCGGGGACGTGACGATCCGGGTCCTGTATTCGAGCGTCAATTACAAGGACGCCCTGGCATTGACTCCGGGCGGCGGCGTGGTGCGCAACTATCCGGTGGTGCCGGGCATCGACCTGACCGGCGAGGTCGTGGAGACCGCCTCACCCGATTTCGCCGTCGGCGACGCGGTGCTGGCCCACGGCTATGCGATCGGCACCGGCCACCACGGCGGCTACGCCGAATACGCGCGGTTGCCGGCCGACCAGGTGGTGGCGCTCGGCGCGTTGAGCCCACACGAGGGCGCGGCGATCGGCACAGCGGGCTTCACCGCGGCGATGAGCGTGCAGGCGCTCATCGACTGGGGCATTGCGCCCGACGCCGGCGCCATCGTGGTCACCGGTGCCACCGGCGGTGTCGGCTCGGTCAGCGTGGACCTGCTGGCGGCGGCCGGGTACCGGGTGGTCGCCTCGACCGGCAAGGCCGATGCCGCCGAGCGGCTCAAAGCCCTTGGCGCCGCTGAGGTTATCGGTCGCCTGCCCGCCGATCCCGACGCCAAGCCGAGACCACTCGGCAAGGCGCGCTGGGCGGGCGGGGTGGATTGCGTGGGCGGAGCGACGCTCGCCGACGTGCTCAGCACCATCGACTACGGCGGCGCGGTGGCGGCCAGCGGCCTCACGGGCGGTCCGGCCCTGCACACCACGGTGATGCCGTTCATCCTGCGCGGTGTGTCGCTGCTGGGAATGGACTCGGTGCTGATGCCGATCGGGCCCCGGCGCGCGTTGTGGGCCCGGCTGGGGGATTCGTTGCGGCCGCGTCACCTGGACTCGCTGGTCAGCGATGTCGACGTCAAGGACGTCGTCGCCGTGATCGACCAGGTACGCGCGGGCAAGTTCTCCGGCCGGGCGGTGGTGCGGGTCGCGGGCGGTTTTTGAGCCGGCAGTAGGCTGGTCGAGCTTTATCCGAGGCGACGACGGAGGTGGCATGCGCGCGGTACGGGTGACCCGGCTCGATGGTCCGGACGCGGTCGAGTTGGCCGACATCGACGAACCGACGGGTGAGGGGGTCGTCGTCGACGTGCACGCCGCCGGGGTTGCCTTCCCGGACGCCCTGCTCACCCGCGGCCTGTACCAATACCGCCCGGAGTTGCCGTTCGTGCTCGGCGCCGAGATCGCCGGCGTGGTCCGGTCGGCGCCCGAGGGCGCGCACGTGCGTCCCGGCGACCGCGTCGTCGGGCTCACGATGCTCTCCGGCGGCATGGCCGAGGTCGCAATCTTGGCCCCGGACCGGGTGTTCAAGCTTCCCGACAACGTCAGCTTCGAGGCCGGCGCCGGCCTGCTCTTCAACGACCTGACGGTGTACTTCTCGCTCACCGTGCGGGGCCGGTTGCAGCGGGGCGAGACGGTCCTGGTTCACGGTGCGGCCGGCGGCATCGGGACTTCGGCGCTGCGGCTGGCCCCGGCGCTGGGGGCGTCGCGCACCATCGCCGTCGTCAGCACCCAGGACAAGGCCGACATCGCCACGGCCGCCGGCGCGACGGACGTGGTGCTGGCCGACGGGTTCAAGGACGCGGTCAAGGAGTTGACCCACGGCCGTGGCGTCGACATCGTCGTCGACCCGGTCGGCGGTGACCGGTTCACCGACTCCCTGCGCTCGCTCGCCCCCGGCGGACGACTTCTGGTCGTCGGATTCACCGGCGGTGAGATCCCCACAGTCAAGGTGAATCGATTGCTGCTCAACAACATTGACGTCGTCGGCGTGGGCTGGGGCGCGTGGGCGGGGACGCATCCCGGCGCGCTGGCCGAGCAGTGGGCCGGACTCGAGCGTCTGCTCACCTCCGGAGAGCTGGCGCCGCCCGAGCCGGCGACCTACCCGCTGGACGATGCCCCGGCCGCGGTCGCCTCGCTGGAGAACCGGACCGCCAAGGGCAAGGTCGTGCTCCGCGTGCGCGGTTGACGGGCGTCGACGACGCTTGCACCGGTCTTGTGTCAGCCCAAAAGAGAAAGTAATGTCACTTTCAGTTTTGTGACCGCCGATCGTGCCCCCATCGGAGGAGCCGCCATGGAATCCTTTGTGCACCTGCGAAAAGGCCGAACACCGCGCCGCCTGCACGCCGATCTTGACGGGCTCAAGGACGACGAGCTGGGCCGCGGCGGATTCACCGGCCGCACCGCCAACCTCTACCGGCGCAACGATCCCACCGCCTACCGGTCGGTCGGCCCGTTGCGTCCCCTCGACGTGCTCTCCAGCGAGCTCAAGCCCGCCGACGCGACGGACGCGGGCGGCGGGCCCTTGCTGATGTTCAGCAACGACGACTGCCGAATCCTGTTGAGCCGGCGCCATGAGCCGATGCCGTTCTACGCCCGTCACGTCGACGGCGACCTGCTGTGCTTCGTCCACCAGGGCAGCGGTCTGGCCGAGACCGAGTTCGGGCCGCTGCGCTATCGGGAGGGTGACTGGCTGTACATCCCGAAGGCGTGCACCTGGCGCCAGCTGCCCGACAGCCCGACGACGATGCTGATGATCGAGGCCAGCGACGAGTTTCGGATACCGCCGCCCGGCGCGCTGGGCCGCCACTTCCCCTTCGACCCGTCACAGGTCGTCATCCCCGAACCGGCGCCCGCCGACGACGGCGAATCCGGCGGCGACTACGAGGTCCGGCTTATCCATGGCGGCGGCCCGACAACGCTGTTCTACCAACACAATCCGCTCGACGTCGAGGGCTGGCGCGGTGACAACTTCGCGTTCACGTTCAACATCGCCGACTACAACGTCGTCACCTCCGACAGCGTCCACCTGCCGCCGACCGTGCACCTGTTCATGCAAGCCACCGGCGTCTACGTGATGAACTTTCTGCCCAAGCCCGCCGAGGGCATCGCGGGCACCGAGCGCACACCGTGGTATCACCGCAACGTCGACTACGACGAGATCGCCTTC
This sequence comes from Mycobacterium sp. NTMscope_MAC_269, assembly GCF_976985695.1. Classification (NCBI taxonomy): domain Bacteria; kingdom Bacillati; phylum Actinomycetota; class Actinomycetes; order Mycobacteriales; family Mycobacteriaceae; genus Mycobacterium; species Mycobacterium sp. NTMscope_MAC_269. The sequence goes on along the minus strand of NZ_OZ335668.1, from coordinate 254,686 downwards.
TTCCACGGCGGCTCGCTCTACGGCATACCCATGCCCCCCGGCTTGATTTCGCATGCGCCGCAAGGGGTTCACCACGGCGCACCGGAGAAGGCGCGCGAGCGGGCGCGGCGAAAGTTCGACGAGTACTCCCGCGTCGACTGGCAAGTGATCGCGATCGACACCCGCCGGCGGCTCACCCCGTCGGCCGAGGTACTGGCAAACGACCTAGGACAACATTGATGACGCAAGCGCAAGCAGTGAAACCCACGAAACACGAATACGAGCGGATCCCGTATCTCGTTGCGTTCCAGAATAATTCCGGTGTCCGGGATGTCTACGGCGGCTTGGCCGAGATCACCGTGCTGGAAAGCTATCTGCTCAAGCCGAAGGACAAGCCGTCGGATACCGTGCTGGTGTTCATGCACCCGATCGGCGGCGGCGCCTACCTGCCGATGACGGGCGCCCTGGCCCGCGCCGGCCATCACGTCATCTACTGCAACAGCCGCTTCCGCGGCACCGACTCCGCGCTGCTGATGGAGAAGGTGGTCGAGGATCTCGGCGAGTGCATCAAGGACGCAAAGAAACGGCTGGGCTACTCCAAGGTGGTGCTGGCCGGGTGGAGTGGCGGCGGTTCGCTGTCGGTGTTCTACCAGCAGCAGGCGCAGAATCCGACCATCACGTCCAGCCCCACCGGTGACGGCCCCGACCTGACGAAACTCGACCTGCCCGTCGCAGACGGCATCATGCTGCTGGCCGCGCACATCAGCCGGCACGGCACGCTGACCGAATGGCTGGACGCGTCGATCCTCGACGAATCCGACCCCACCAAGCGCGATCCCGAGCTTGACCTGTACAACCCCGACAACCCGAACCAGCCGCCCTACAGCCAGGAATTCCTGGCCCGCTACCGCCACGCGCAGATCGAACGCAACCGCCGCATCACCGCGTGGGTCAAGGACAAGCTGGCCGAGCTGAAGGCGGCCGGTCGGCCCGACGACGAGTTCGGGTTCGTCGTGCACGGCACCATGGCCGACCCGCGGTGGCTGGACCCGACGGTCGATCCCAACGAACGCGTCCCGGGGACGTGCTACCTGGGGGATCCTCAGGTGGTGAACATGAGCCCGGTCGGGTTGGCCCGGTTCTCCACCTTGCGCGGCTGGCTCTCGCAGTGGAGTTACGACGACGCCCGTGGCGACGCGGTGTCCTGCGGCCCGGACATCGCGATCCCGGCACTGGTGATCGGTAACCTGGCCGATGACGCGTGCACACCCAGCCACACCCGGCGGCTTTTCGAAGCGATCGGGCACCCCGACAAGGAGATCCACGAAATTCCCGGCGCCACACATTATTACGCGGGACCCGACCAGCGCGACGCGCTGCGGGCCGCCGTCACCATCGTCACCGACTGGCTGATCCGGCACGATTTCGCGGAGAGCCCGTGACTTCCGCCGGCGATGATGCAGAGCGCAGCGATGAGGAGGAGCGGCGCATCGATGTAGCCGGCCCCCTCGACGGCGTCCGGGTGCTCGAGCTCGGCACGTTGATCGCCGGCCCGTTCGCCGGGCGGCTGCTGGGCGACATGGGCGCCGACGTCATCAAGGTGGAACTGCCCAAGGCCCCGGACCCGTTGCGCACCTGGGGCCAGGCCGAAGTCGACGGGCAGCACGTCTTCTGGACGGTGCACGCGCGCAACAAACGCGCCATCACCCTCGACCTGCGCCACCCCCGGGGCCGCGAACTGTTCTGCGACCTCGTGGAGAAATCCGACATCGTGGTGGAAAACTTTCGCCCGGGCACCTTGGAGAAGTGGAACCTGGGCTACGACGTGCTCAGCGAACGCAATCCGGGCATCATCCTGGTGCGCGTGTCCGGCTACGGCCAGACCGGACCGGACGCCGCCAAGGCCGGTTACGCCTCCGTCGCCGAGGCGGCCAGCGGGCTGCGACACCTCAACGGTTTCCCGGGTGGCCCGCCGCCGCGGCTGGCGCTGTCGCTCGGTGACAGCCTGGCCGGCATGTTCGGCGCCCAGGGCGCGCTGGCCGCACTATACCGCCGCGGCATCACCGGGCGCGGCCAGGTCGTCGACGTCGCGCTCACCGAATCCTGTTTGGCCGTCCAGGAATCCACGATTCCCGACTACGACGTCGGCGGTGTGGTGCGCGGACCGTCGGGCACCCGGCTCGAGGGCATCGCCCCGTCCAACATCTACCGCAGCGCCGACGGTTCGTGGGTGGTGATCGCCGCCAACCAGGACACCGTCTTCGCCCGGCTCTGCAAGGCCATGGGACGCCCGGAACTGGCCACCGACGACCGGTTCGCCACGCACGTCGCGCGCGGCCGCAATCAGGACGAGCTCGACAACATCATCGGCTGCTGGGCCGCCGAACGCCAGCCGGGAGAGATCATCGAAACCCTTTCCGCCGCAGGCGTGATCGCGGGGCCGATCAACACGGTCGCCGAGGTCGTCGACGACCCGCAACTGCGGGCCCGCGACATGCTGGTCGAGCACTATGACGAACGGCTGCAGCGCAACGTCCTGGGCCCCGGCATCGTTCCGGTGCTCTCGGAATCTCCCGGCCGGCTGCGCAACGCCGGTCCCGCGCGTCCGGGCGAGCACAACGACGACGTCTACGTCGGGTTGCTGGGCAAGACCGCCGAGGAGCTCGAGGAGCTGCGCGCCCAGGAGGTGCTATGACCCCCCATGTCGACATCCGCGAGGTGGCCCTGCGCGACGGCCTGCAGATCGAGTCGCCAATCCCGTTGTCGGCCAAGCTCGAACTGCTCGCCGCGGTGGCTGCCACCGGGGTCCGCGAGGTGGAGGCCACCGCGTTCGTCTCCCCCACGAAGGTGCCGTCGATGGCCGACGCCGCCGAGCTCGCCGCCCATCTGCACGACTATCCGGACATCGAATTCTCGGCCCTGGTCGCCAGCCCCAACGGGGCCAAGCGGGCCGTCGCCGCGGGGCTGCGCTCCATCGAATACGTGGTGGCCGCCGACGACACGTTCAGCAAGGCCAACGTCGGGCGCACCAGTGCGGAGGCCACCGCGGCGATCGACGAGATCGTCGCCATCGCCCACGACGCCGAGCTCACCGTCGAGGTCGTCATCGCCACCGCGTGGGATTCACCGTTCGAAGGCCCCACGCCGCCGCAGCGGGTCCTCGACATCGCCGCGGCCGCGCGCGAGCGCGGCGCCGATCGCCTGTCGATCGCCGACACGATCGGCACCACCACCCCGGGCCGCGTGAGTTCACTGATCGCACAACTGCGTCCGGTGATTTCGGACCTGCCGCTGGGCGGTCACTTCCACAACACCCGCGGTTCCGGGCTGGCCAGCGCCTACGCCGCGGTCACCGCCGGGGTGACCCGGCTGGACGCCTCGGTCGGCGGCCTGGGCGGCTGCCCGTTCGCGCCGGGCGCCACGGGCAACATCGCCACCGAGGATTTGGTGTACCTGCTGCGCGACAGCGGTGTCGACGTCGACGTCGACCTGGACGCCGCCATCGCCGCGGCCGCGGTAGCGAAGTCGTTGGTGGGCCACGATCTGCCGAGCTCCCTGTTGCGCGCCGGCGACAGGATCAGGACCTAGATGTCGGCCCCGGAGGCAACCCGCGAGCTGACCGCCAAAGGCCGCCAGACCAGGCAGGCCATCGAGCAGGCCGCCCGAAAGCTGTTCGCCGAACGGGGTTTCCACGGCACCACGCTGGCCGATATCACGTCGGCCGCGGGGAAATCGCCGGCGGTGTTCTACCGGTACTTCGCCGACAAGGAAGACCTGCTGGCCGGCCTCGCGGAGTCATTCCTGCACGAGGTGGTCACACCGTCGGGGCTGAGCGTTCACCTGCCGGACTCCCCCGACGACGACGCCTTCTTCACCGCGGTGGTCACCGGTTACTGGAACATGTTCAAACAGAACATCGGCATCATGATCGCGGTGGCCCAGCTGGCCGCCACCCAACAGCGATTCGCCGCGGTGCAGAACGAATTCCGCCGCTTCGGCATCGATCTCGTGGCGGCGTCGGTGCGCCGGGCCCAGGACCAGGGTTACGGCGCCGAGCTGCACCCCCAGCACACCGCGGCCGCCATCGCGCTGCTGTTCGAGAATTTCACCACCGTGTTCGTCGGCCAGTCCGGTCTCGGCATACAGATCAGCGACGAGGACGCCATCACCACGCTCTCGACGGTGTGGAAGAAGACCCTGTACGGCGCGTAAGGAGATCAACGTGGAATTCACCCTGCCCGAGCACCTTCCGGGTGTGCTCGCCGAGATGGACGAGTTCATCGAGGCCGAGATCAAACCCCTGGAACGCGAGAACATCCAGTACTTCGACCAGCGTCGCGAGCACGCGCGCACCGATTGGGACAACGACGGCATCCCGACCCGCGAGTGGGAGGACCTGCTCGCCGAGATGCGCCGCCGCGCCGACAAGGCGGGCTGGCTGCGCTACGGCCTGCCGGCCTCGCTGGGCGGCCGCGACGGCAGCAACGTCGACATGGCCGTCATTCGGGAACATCTGGCGCACAAGGGCCTTGGCTTGCACAACGACCTGCAGAACGAGTCGTCGATCGTGGGGAACTTCCCGCAGGTGATCATGATGGAGCGCTTCGGCACCGACGAGCAACGCCGGGTGTGGTCGGAGGCGCTGATCACCGGGGAGCGTTCGATGGCGTTCGGGCTGACCGAGCCCAAGCACGGGTCGGATGCCACCTGGCTGGAAACACGCGCCCAACGCGACGGTGACAGCTGGGTGATCAACGGCTCCAAGCGGTTCAACACCGGCGTGCACCGCGCAACCCACGACCTGGTCTTCGCGCGCACCTCTGGTGAGCCCGGGGGCGCGGTCGGCATCACCGCGTTTCTGGTGCCTACCGATACGCCCGGATTCAAAGTTCCCTACTACTGGTGGACGTTCAACATGCCCACCGATCACGGCGAGGTCGAGCTGACCGACGTGCGGGTGCCCGTGGACGCGGTGCTCGGCGAGGTGGATCGCGGTCTGGAGGTGGCGCAAACCTTCCTGCACGAGAACAGGATTCGGCAGGCGGCCAGCAGCCTGGGCGCCGCGCAGTACTGCATCGACCGAGCCGCCGAATATGCCGCCGGACGAACCGTGTTCGGCAAGCCGCTGTCGGTCAACCAGGCCGTGCAGTGGCCGCTGGCCGAATTGGCGACCGAAGCGCAGATGGTGCGCCTGCTGGTCCAATACGCCGCCTGGCATCTGGACCGCGACCACCACATGGAGGTCTCCGACAAGGTGTCGATGGCGAACTACCGCGCCAACCGACTGGTCTGCGACGCCGCCGACCGCGCCATGCAGATCTTCGGCGGCCTCGGGTACAGCCGGCACGAACCGTTCGAGCACATCTACCGCCACCACCGTCGTTACCGGATCACCGAGGGCGCCGAAGAGATCCAGATTCGCCGGGTGGCGCAGCGGCTGTTCAAATTCGGCAAGCACTGATGCACAGCGACGAACTAGCCTCCAAACTGGCCTCCGAACTGGCCACTGTGCTCACGTCGGCCATCGGTGCCGACACGGCGGTCGAGAACCTGCGCGCGCTGACCGGCGGCGCCAGCAGAACCACCTGGGCGTTCGAGGCCGTGACCGGCGGAGGGCACCGCCCGCTGATCCTGCGCACCGGACCGCCCGACGACGTGCACGCCGGCATGGAACTCGAGGCCCGGTCCCAGGCCGCCGCCGCGGCCGCCGGCGCGCCCGTCCCCCACGTCCTGATCGCCGACGATTCGCCTGCCGCGCTGGGCAATCCGTTTCTGATCTGCGATGAGATCAAGGGTGAGACCATCGTGCGGCGCATCCACCGCCAGCTCGACGCCGCCGACGGGCACGCGAGCCGCGCCCGATTGCTGCAACAGTGCGCGCAGGCCGCGGCCGCCATCCACCGCGCCGACCCGCGCGGTCCGGGCCTGACCCACGAGGACCAACTCGACGAATGGCGCCGGCGCCTCGACGACATGGGCGACACCACCGCCACCTTCGAGTGGGGCTTTCGCTGGCTGGCCGCCCACCGGCCCGAACCGACGCCGGCGGTGCTGGTGCACGGCGACTTCCGGATGGGAAACCTCATCGTCGACGGATCCGACCTTGCCGCCGTGCTGGATTGGGAACTCGTGCACGTCGGCCAGGCGTACGAAGACCTGGCGTGGTTCTGCATCCGGGCCTGGCGATTCGGCGCCCCGGCCAGCCTGGGCGCCGGCGGCCTCGGCAGCATCGAGAGCTTCCTGCGCGCCTACGAACAGGCCGGCGCGGCTACCGTCGACCGGGTGGCGTTTCACTGGTGGCTGGTCCTGGCCACGCTGCGCTGGGGTGTCATCTGCCGATTCCAGGCGGAACGGCATCTGAGCGGTCAACACCGTTCGGTCGAGCTGGCCACCATCGGGCGCCGCGTCTGCGAGACGGAGTGGGACCTGCTCAACCTGCTCGCGCCCGCCGACGATACGCGCCGCGCGGCGGCGCGAGGAGGAGGCGGGCAATCGGGGCGAGGCGACACCGTGACCGGCGCGTACGGCCGCCCACTGGCAGCCGAACTCGTGGCCGCGGTGGCCGAATTCCTGGAGACCGACGTGCGCGCGGCGACCGAGGGCCAGGTCAACTTTCACGCCAGGGTGGCGGCCAACGCGTTGCGCATCGTCGAGCGCGAACTGCTCGACGACAGCGAGGCCGAATCTCGTGCGGCGCTGGCCGGGGTGGGTGTCACCGACGAGGGCCAGCTGGCCGCCGCGATCCGGTGCGGTGAGATGGATGACCGGGCCGTTGACGTCACGGCCTGCCTGCGGACCCTGGTACGGCGCCGGCTGTCCGTCGCCCACCCCGGATACGACAGCGAATAGGAGCCAGTGCCATGCCCGCATCCCGCGCAGAAACGGTCGTCGAGGCGGCCGATCGCCTGTTCACCGCGATCGAGCGCGGCGATGTCGCGGCGGTCGACGCAATGTGGAGCGAGCACATCGCGGTGTGGCGCGTCGGCTCGCGCCGCGGCCCCCTCGAAGCAGATGACAAGACCCGCGCGATGCGGGTCATCGAGTGGTTCATCGGCGCGACCGCGCAACGACGCTACGAGATTCTCGACCGGCAATTCTTCGACGACGGTTCGGCCCAGGGCTTCGTCCAGCAGCACATCCTGCACGCCACCGGGCATGCGGGGCAATCGATCTCGCTGCGGGTGTGCATCGTGATCCGGGTGGGCACCGACGGCCGCATCGAGCGCATCGACGAATACTTCGACCCCGCAGGGATCGCGCCGTTGATGAATTGAGGCTAGATTCGCCACGACACATGGGGGTGACGATGACGACTTTGGAGACACTGCTGCACGATCCCGACATGGCCGGCGTGTGGAGCCTGGTCCCGGATCGCTCGGCCATTACGTTCAAGGTCCGCAACATGTGGGGGCTGGTGAACGTCAAAGGCCGTTTCACCGACTTCACCGGCGACGGCCAACTGACCGGCAAGGGAGCGGTTTTCGGGCGCGTCGACATCCGTGCCGCCTCGCTGGACACCGGGATCGGACGCCGCGACAAACACCTGCGCTCGGCCGACTTCTTCGACGTCGAGCGTTTCCCGGAAATCAGCGTCGTCGTCACGGCGGTGCGCCCGGCTCAGGGCCCTCCGAAGGGCAAGGCCGCCGACGTTCGGGCCGACTTCACCGTCAAGGGCGTCACCGCGGAGCTGCCGTTGCCCGTCACGATCTCCGAGCTCGACGACGGCTCGATCCGCATCAGCGGCGAGACCACCATCGATCGGGCCTGTTTCGACCTGGGCTGGAACCGGCTCGGCATGATCGGTTCGACGGTGACCGCGGCAACGGAAGCCATCTTCGTGCGCGAAGCGCGATGAGCATTCTGCGGGCACCGGGGATATCTGCGCGGCGACCCCAGTAGCATCTGCACCGTGTCCGACTCCATCGCCCAACCCAGCGTCGCCCTGCGGATCCTCGTCTACAGCAGCAACGCCCAAACCCGCGAACGGGTGATGCGCGCGCTGGGCAAGCAACTGCACCCGGATTTGCCCGAGCTGAGCTACGTCGAGGTGGCGACCGGCCCGATGGTCGTGCGGACGATGGACGAGGGCGGGATCGACTTGGCCATCCTGGATGGCGAGGCCACCCCGACGGGCGGCATGGGAATCGCGAAACAGCTCAAGGACGAACTCGAGACCTGCCCGCCGCTGGTGGTGCTCACCGGGCGTCCCGACGATGCGTGGCTGGCGTCCTGGTCGCGCGCCGAGGGCGCGGTGGCGCATCCCATCGACCCCATCCTGCTGGGCCGCACGGTCCTCAGTTTGTTGCGAACCCCGGTTCGCTGACCCCCGCATAGCCGCGCCTTGCCGCGGCTTTTGCCTCTCGGCGCCCGCCCGCGGCGGTTCTGACCTCTCCGACGCCGGACCGCGCCCGTTGCTCTCCGCGCGCGTCCCGATCGCGCCATGTCCGGAGTTCGCGCAGCACAGCACGCGCGCGGCGTCCCAATACTGCAAAACGCCCACCCCGGGCAAGCGCACCGCACGCAGCGACGCTATGTTGAAGATCACTGTGACGGGCTTCAGACCCAGTTCGTCACAGCAGCCCGGTTACCGCCTGGCCGCTGCAGGCGGCTCGTACGACGGATCATGGAGCGAATTGAACGTCTACATACCCATCCTGGTGCTCGGTGCGATTGCCGCGGCCTTTGCCGTGGGCTCGGTCGTGATCGCGAGCCTGGCCGGCCCGTCCCGGTTCAACAAGTCGAAGATGGCGGCCTACGAGTGTGGAATCGAACCCACCGAGACCTCGGTGAGCGGCCCGCATGCGACGGCGGGACAGCGGTTTCCGGTGAAGTACTACCTGACCGCGATGCTTTTTATCGTCTTCGACATCGAAATCGTGTTCCTGTATCCGTGGGCGGTCAGCTACGACGCGCTGGGCACGTTTGCTCTGGTCGAAATGGTGGTGTTCATGCTCACGGTTTTCGTGGCCTACGCCTATGTGTGGCGCCGCGGCGGCCTGACCTGGGATTGAGGTAAAACGTGGGTCTTGAGGAACAGCTGCCCGGCGGGATTCTGCTGTCCACGGTCGAGAAGGTGGCGGGCTACGTCCGCAAGAACTCGCTGTGGCCGGCGACGTTCGGGTTGGCCTGCTGCGCCATCGAGATGATGGCAACCGCCGGGCCAAGATTCGACATCGCGCGGTTCGGCATGGAGCGCTTCTCGGCCACCCCCCGCCAGGCCGATCTGATGATCGTCGCCGGGCGGGTCAGCCAGAAGATGGCCCCGGTACTGCGGCAGATCTACGACCAGATGGCCGAGCCGAAATGGGTACTGGCCATGGGCGTGTGCGCGTCGTCGGGCGGAATGTTCAACAACTACGCGATCGTCCAGGGCGTCGATCACGTGGTTCCGGTGGACATCTACCTGCCCGGATGCCCGCCGCGCCCGGAGATGCTGCTCTACGCAATTCTGAAGCTGCACGAGAAGATTCAGGAGATGCCGCTGGGCGTCAACCGGGAGGACGCCATCGCCGAAGCCGAGCAGGCGGCGATGTCGGCGCGGCCCACCATCGAGATGCGCGGGCTGCTCCGATGAGTTCGCCGAACCAGGATCCCCAAGAGGCAATCAGTCGCGCCGACGAAGAAGTCATCGACGTGCGCCGCGGCATGTTCGGCGTCAAGGGCTCGGGTGACACGTCCGGCTACGGCCGGCTGGTGCGCGAAGTCCTGCTCCCGGGCAGCAGCCCGCGGCCCTACGGCGGCTATTTCGACGAGCTCGTCGACGGCCTGGCCGAGGCGCTGAAAAAGGGCGGCGTCGAATTCACGGACGCAATCGAAAAGGTCGTGGTGTACCGCGACGAGCTCACCCTGCACGTGCGCCGTGAGGCGCTGCCGCAGGTCGCCCAGCGCCTTCGCGACGAACCGCCGCTGCGCTTCGAAATGTGCCTGGGCGTCAGCGGGGTGCACTACCCGCACGAGGCGGGGCGAGAACTGCACGCGGTGTATCCGCTGCAGTCGATCACGCACAACCGCCGCGTCCGCCTGGAAGTCTCTGCGCCCGACGGTGATCCGCACATCCCCTCGCTGTTCGGCATCTATCCGACCACCGACTGGCACGAGCGCGAGACCTATGACTTCTTCGGCATCATCTTCGACGGTCACCCGTCGCTGACCCGCATCGAAATGCCCGACGACTGGCACGGATATCCGCAGCGCAAGGACTACCCCCTCGGCGGAATTCCCGTCGAATACAAAGGCGCACAGATACCCCCGCCCGACGAGCGGAGAGCGTACAACTGATGAGCACCACCACTGAATCGACGCACGACGGCGCCGGCGAAACCCTCGTGGTCGCCGGCGGCCAGGACTGGGACAAGGTCGTCGAGGCCGCCCGCAGTGCCGATCCCGGCGAACGCATCGTCGTCAACATGGGTCCCCAGCACCCGTCCACCCACGGGGTGCTGCGGCTGATCCTGGAAATCGAGGGCGAGACGGTCACCGACGTCCGCTGCGGGATCGGGTATCTGCACACCGGTATCGAAAAGAACCTCGAATACCGCTACTGGACACAGGGTGTCACGTTCGTGACCCGGATGGATTACCTCGCACCGTTTTTCAACGAGACCGCCTACTGCCTGGGTGTGGAGAAGCTGCTCGGGATCACCGACCAGATCCCGGAGCGCGTCGACGTCATCCGGGTGTTGATGATGGAGCTCAACCGGATTTCGTCGCACCTGGTGGCCCTGGCCACCGGCGGGATGGAACTGGGCGCCATGACCCCGATGTTCGTCGGCTTCCGGGGCCGCGAAATCGTGCTGACCCTGTTCGAGTCGATCACCGGCTTGCGGATGAACAGCAACTACGTCCGGCCCGGCGGCGTCGCCCAGGACCTGCCGCCGAACGCGCAAACCGAAATCGCCGAGGCCCTCGACCCGCTGCGCGAAGTGCTGCGCGAGATGAGCGGCCTGCTCAACGAGAACGCCATCTGGAAGGCCCGCACCCAGGACGTCGGCTACCTGGATCTGACCGGATGCATGGCGCTGGGCATCACCGGACCGATCCTGCGCGCGACCGGGCTGCCACACGATCTGCGCAAGAGCGAACCGTACTGCGGATATGAAAACTACGAATTCGACGTAATCACCGAAGACACGTGTGATGCTTACGGGCGCTACATGATTCGAGTCAACGAGATGTGGGAGTCGATCAAGATCGTCGAGCAGTGTCTGGACAAGTTGAAGCCGGGCCCGATCATGGTCGAGGACCGCAAGATCGCGTGGCCGGCCGACCTGAAGGTGGGACCCGACGGCATGGGCAACTCGCCGGAGCACATCGCCAAGATCATGGGCGGCTCGATGGAGGCCCTGATCCACCACTTCAAACTGGTCACCGAGGGCATCAGGGTTCCGCCCGGGCAGGTGTACACGGCCGTGGAGTCGCCGCGCGGAGAGCTCGGCGTGCACATGGTCAGCGACGGTGGCACCCGGCCCTACCGGGTGCATTACCGGGACCCCTCGTTCACCAACCTGCAGTCGGTCGCCGCGATGTGCGAGGGCGGGATGGTCGCCGACCTGATCACCTCGGTCGCCAGCATCGACCCGGTCATGGGCGGGGTGGACCGGTGACCGGCCCGCAGGGACAGCCGGTCTTTCTGCGGCTCGGCCCGCCGCCGGACGAGCCCAACGCGTTCGTCGTCGAGGGCGCGCCCACGTCGTATCCGCCCGAGGTGCGGGACCGGCTGGAGGTCGACGCCAAGGAGATCATGGGCCGCTACCCCGAGAAGCGCTCGGCGCTATTGCCGTTGCTGCATCTGGTGCAGGCCCAGGATTCCTACCTGACACCGGCGGGCCTGGAGTTCTGTGGTGAGCAGCTCGGACTCAGCGGGGCCGAGGTGTCGGCGGTGGCCAGCTTTTACACCATGTATCGGCGCGGCCCCACCGGCGACTATCTGGTGGGCGTCTGCACGAACACGTTGTGCGCCGTGATGGGCGGCGACGCCATTTTCGATGCCCTGAAAGAACATTTGGACATCGGCAACGACGAGACCACCGCCGACGGATCGGTCACCCTGCAGCACATCGAGTGCAACGCCGCCTGCGACTACGCGCCCGTGGTGATGGTGAACTGGGAGTTCTTCGACAACCAGACTTGCGATTCGGCGCGCGCACTCGTCGACTCGCTGCGTTCGGGTCAGCCGCAGTCCCCCACCCGCGGCGCGCCGCTGTGCGCCTTCCGGGAGACGTCGCGCATCCTGGCCGGCCTGCCCGATGAGCGGCCCGACCAGGGGCAGGGTGGCGCCGGCGCCGCGACCCTCGCCGGCCTGAAGGTAGCCCAGGAACACGGCATGGCTGCGCCCAGCGCGCCGGAAGGTCAGCAATGACAACCACTTCCGAGACGTCGGGCGCCACGCCGCTCACCCCGGTACTCAGCCGCTTCTGGGACGACCCCGAGTCCTGGACGCTGCAGACCTACCGCCGGCACGGCGGCTACGAGGCGATGAAGAAGGCGTTGGGGATGGAGCCCGACGCGGTGATCGGGGTGGTGAAGGATTCCGGGCTGCGGGGGCGCGGCGGCGCGGGCTTCTCGACCGGGACCAAGTGGTCGTTCATCCCGCAGGGCGACACCGGTGCGGCCGCCAAGCCGCACTACCTGGTGGTCAACGCCGACGAGTCGGAACCTGGTACGTGCAAAGACATTCCGCTGATGCTGGCGACACCGCACGTCCTCGTCGAGGGCGTCATCATCGCCGCCTACGCGATCCGCGCCAACCACGCGTTCATCTATGTGCGCGGCGAGGTGCTGCCGGTGCTGCGCCGCCTGCAGAACGCGGTGGCCGAGGCGTACGCCGCCGGCTACCTGGGCCGCGACATCAACGGCTCGGGATTCGATCTGGAGCTGGTGGTGCACGCCGGCGCCGGCGCGTACATCTGCGGCGAGGAAACCGCGCTGCTGGATTCGCTGGAAGGCCGACGCGGCCAGCCGCGGCTGCGCCCGCCGTTCCCCGCGGTGGCGGGCCTGTACGGGTGCCCCACGGTGATCAACAACGTCGAGACCATCGCGAGCGTGCCGTCGATCATCGGCAACGGCGTGGACTGGTTCCGCTCGATGGGTAGCGAGAAGTCCCCGGGCTTCACGCTGTATTCGCTGTCCGGGCACGTCACCCGTCCCGGGCAGTACGAGGCCCCGCTGGGAATCACGTTGCGGGAGTTGCTCGCCTACGCCGGCGGGGTGCGGGCAGGTCACCGGCTCAAGTTCTGGACGCCCGGCGGCTCGTCGACGCCGTTGCTGACCGACGAGCATCTCGACGTCCCGCTGGACTACGAGGGCGTGGGCGGCGCCGGCTCGATGCTGGGCACCAAGGCGCTGGAGATCTTCGACGAGACCACCTGCGTGGTGCGCGCGGTGCAGCGCTGGACGTATTTCTACAAGCACGAATCGTGCGGCAAGTGCACGCCGTGCCGCGAGGGCACCTTCTGGCTGGACAAGATCTACGAGCGGCTGGAGGCCGGTACGGGCACGCACGAGGACCTCGACAAGCTGCTCGACATCTCCGACTCCATCCTTGGTAAGGCGTTCTGCGCCTTGGGCGATGGCGCCGCCAGCCCCGTCATGTCGTCCATCCAGTACTTCCGCGACGAATACGTCGCCCATGTCGAGGGCGGCGGGTGCCCGTTCGATCCACGAGACTCCATGCTGATGCCGAGCGGAAAGGCATGACGCGCTGATGACTAGCCTTGCCAAAACCGAGACCGGCGACGAGGTGCGTCCGCCGGAGATGGTGACGCTGACCATCGACGACATCGAAATCAGCGTTCCCAAAGGAACTTTGGTGATCCGGGCCGCCGAATTGATGGGCATCCAGATCCCGCGCTTCTGCGACCACCCGCTGCTGGAGCCGGTCGGCGCGTGCCGGCAGTGCCTGGTCGAGGTCGAGGGCCAGCGCAAGCCGATGGCGTCGTGTACCACCGTGGCCACCGACGACATGGTGGTGCGCACCCAGCTCACCTCCGAGGCCGCCGACAAGGCGCAGCACGGGGTGATGGAGCTGCTGCTGATCAACCATCCGCTCGACTGCCCCATGTGCGACAAGGGCGGCGAATGCCCGCTGCAGAACCAGGCAATGTCCAACGGGCGGGCCGATTCCCGCTTCACCGACGACAAGCGCACCTTCGCCAAGCCGATCAACATCTCCTCGCAGGTGCTGCTCGACCGCGAGCGCTGCATCCTGTGCGCGCGCTGCACGCGATTCTCCGAACAGATCGCCGGCGACCCCTTCATCGACATGCAGGAGCGGGGCGCCCTGCAGCAGGTCGGCATCTACGCCAACGAGCCGTTCGACTCCTACTTCTCGGGCAACACGGTGCAGATCTGCCCGGTGGGCGCCCTGACCGGAACCGCCTACCGCTTCCGAGCCCGTCCCTTCGATCTGGTCTCCAGCCCGAGCGTGTGTGAACACTGCGCCTCCGGGTGCGCGCAGCGCACCGACCACCGCCGCGGCAAGGTGCTGCGCCGGCTGGCCGGCGACGACCCGGAAGTCAACGAGGAGTGGAACTGCGACAAGGGGCGGTGGGCGTTCAACTACGCCACCCAGCCCGACGTGATCACCACTCCCCTGGTGCGCGATCCCGACGGCTCGCTGCAACCGGCCTCGTGGTCACACGCGATCGCCATCGCGACGCAGGGCCTGGAAGCCGCGCGCGGGCGCGCCGGGGTCCTCGTCGGCGGCCGCGCGACCCTCGAGGACGCCTACGCCTACTCCAAGTTCGCGCGAATCGTCTTGGACAGCAACGACATCGACTTTCGGGCCCGCCCCAGTTCGGCCGAGGAGGCCGACTTTTTGGCCGCCCGCGTCGCCGGCAGGCCGATGTCGGTCAGCTACGCCGATCTGGAATCGGCCCCGGTGGTGGTGCTGGTCGGGTTCGAGCCCGAGGACGAGTCGCCGATCGTGTTCCTGCGGCTGCGCAAGGCGGCCCGCAAGCATGGGTTGCCGGTCTACGCGGTGGCGCCGTTCGCCACCCGGGCGCTTCAGAAGATGGCCGGCCGGCTGATCAAGACCGTGCCCGGCGCCGAGGCCTCCGCCCTGGACGGGTTGGCCACCGGCGAGGTGGGCGACCTGCTGTCCACCCCGGGCGCGGTCATCATGGTCGGCGAGCGTCTGGCCACCGCGCCGGGCGGGTTGTCCGCCGCGGCCCGGCTCGCCGACAGCACCGGCGCCCGCCTGGCGTGGGTGCCGCGGCGCGCCGGCGAGCGCGGTGCGCTGGAGGCGGGCGCGCTGCCCGGGTTGCTGCCGGGCGGTCGCCCCGTGGACGACGAGACCGCCCGGGCCCAGGTGGCGCAAGCCTGGAACGTGTCCGAATTGCCGTCCGGCCGTGGGCGTGACGCCGACGGCATCCTGGCCGCCGCCACCGACGGAACGCTGGGCGCGCTGCTGGTGGGCGGTGTCGAGCCCGACGACTTCGCCGACCCGCAAGCGGTGCTGGCGGCGCTGGACGCAGCCGGCTTCGTGGTCAGCCTGGAGATGCGGCACAGCGCCGTCACGCAGCGCGCCGACGTGGTGTTCCCGGTCGCCTCGACGACCCAGAAGGCCGGCGCGTTCGTCAACTGGGAGGGGCGCTTCCGGCCATTCGATGCCGCACTGCGCAACACGCAGGACGCCAGCCAATCCGACCACCAGGTGCTCGACGCGCTGGCCGACGAGATGGGCGTCTATCTGGGCATGGCCAGCGTCGAGGTGGCCCGCGAAGAGCTGTCCGCGCTGCGGGGATGGGACGGCAAGCGCGCCGCCAGTCCCGACGTCGCGGCGCCACAGCCGGCCGCGCCCGGGCCCGAAAAAGGACAGGCGGTGTTGGCCGGCTGGCGGATGCTGCTGGACAACGCCCGGATGCAGGACGGTGAGCCACATCTGGCGGGAACGGCGCGCAAATCCGTGGTGCGGCTGTCCGCCGATACGGCCGCCGAAATCGGCGCCGCCGAGGACGACGCGGTGACCGTGTCCACGTCACGCGGATCCATCAGCCTGCCACTGGTCGTCACCGACATGCCGGACCGGGTGGTGTGGCTCCCGCTGAACTCGTCGGCGTCGGCGGTGCACCGCCAACTCGGCGTGACCCTCGGCAGCACAGTGACAATCGGAGTGGGCACCGGCGGCGACGATGCAGAGCGCAGCGATGAGGAGGAGCGCCGCAAATGACTACCGGCCTGACCGTCTTCGGACACGACACCTGGTGGCTGGTGCTCGGCAAAGCGCTGGCCATCTTCGTGTTCCTCATGCTCAACGTGCTGGTCGCGATTCTGCTCGAACGCAAGATCCTCGGCTGGATGCAGCGGCGGCCCGGCCCCAACCGGGCGGGGCCCTGGGGCGTGCTGCAGAGCCTGGCCGACGGAATCAAGTTGGCGCTCAAGGAGACCATCACCCCCGGCGGTGTCGACAAGTTCGTCTACTTCGCGGCGCCGGTCATCTCCACGATCCCGGCGTTCACCGCCTTCGCGTTCATCCCGTTCGGACCCGTGGTGTCGGTGTTCGGCCACCGCACGCCGCTGCAGCTGACCGACCTCCCGGTCGCGGTGCTGTTCATCCTGGGTCTGTCGGCCATCGGCGTGTACGGAATCGTGTTGGGCGGCTGGGCATCCGGGTCCACCTACCCGCTGCTGGGCGGGGTGCGCTCCACCGCCCAGGTCATCTCCTACGAGGTGGCGATGGGGCTGTCGTTCGCGGCGGTGTTCCTCTACGCCGGCTCCATGTCGACGTCACAGATCGTCGCCGCGCAGGACCGGGTCTGGTACGTGTTTCTGTTGCTGCCGTCGTTCGTGATCTATCTGATCTCGATGGTCGGCGAAACCAACCGCGCGCCATTCGATTTGCCCGAGGCCGAGGGTGAACTGGTCGCGGGATTCCACACCGAGTACTCGTCGCTGAAATTCGCGATGTTCATGCTGGCCGAGTACGTCAACATGATGACGGTCTCCTCGCTCGCCACCGTCTTGTTCTTCGGTGGCTGGCACGCGCCGTGGCCGCTGAACATGTGGGCGGGCGCCAACACCGGATGGTGGCCGGTGCTGTGGTTCACCGCCAAGATGTGGACCTTCTTGTTCTTCTACTTCTGGCTGCGGGCATCGCTGCCCCGGCTGCGCTACGACCAGTTCATGGGGCTGGGCTGGAAGCTGCTGATCCCGGCCTCGCTGGTCTGGGTCCTGATCGCCGCGGTGGTGCGCACGCTGCGCAACCAGGGCTATCAGCACTGGACCCCGGTGCTGGTGGTGAGCAGCATCGTGTTCGCCACCGCGCTGGTGCCGTTGCTGCGAAAACCGTTCAGCGCGCCGGGTATTCGCGCGCTGGAGCGCCAGCTGCGGCGTGAGGCGAAAAAGCTCCCGGCCGTAGCGAGCTCCACCCCGGTATTCCCGACACCGCCGCTGCCGGCGAAAGAGATGAAGTCCCTGGCGGCTGCGAGCAAGGAGGAAGCACGTGGCTAGATTCTTGGACGCCATCGCCGGATTCGGCGTGACGTTCGGATCGATGTTCAAACGCAACGTCACCGAGGAGTATCCGGAAAAGCCGGGCCCGGTCATGCCCCGCTATCACGGGCGCCACCAGCTCAATCGCTACCCGGACGGCCTGGAGAAGTGCATCGGCTGCGAACTGTGCGCGTGGGCGTGCCCGGCCGACGCCATCTACGTCGAGGGCGCCGACAACACCGAGGAACTCAGGTATTCGCCCGGGGAACGCTACGGCCGGGTGTATCAGATCAACTATCTGCGCTGCATCGGCTGCGGCCTGTGCATCGAGGCCTGCCCGACCCGGGCGCTGACGATGACCAACGACTACGAGATGGCCGACGACAACCGCGCCGACCTCATCTACGAGAAGGACCGGCTGCTGGCCCCGCTGCTGCAAGACATGCTCGCGCCGCCGCACCCCAGGACTGACGGCGCCACCGACAAGGACTACTACCTGGGCAACGTGACCGCTCAGGGGCTGCGGGACACCCAGCACGCCAAGGAGTCCCGGTGACCGGTGTCGCGGGCCACGCCGTCACGTCAATTCTGGCCTCCAGTTTCGCCCACGACAGCATCTCGCGAACCTCCACTGGCGAAGCGGTGACGTTCTGGGTGCTGGGTGCGCTGGCCGTGATCGGCGCGCTTGGGGTGGTGTTGGCGGTCAACGCCGTCTACTCGGCGATGTTTTTGGCGATGACGATGATCATCCTGGCGGTGTTCTACATGATCCAGGACGCGTTGTTCCTGGGCGTCGTTCAGGTCGTGGTCTACACCGGCGCGGTGATGATGCTGTTCCTGTTCGTGCTGATGCTCATCGGCGTGGACTCCGCCGAATCGCTGCGCGAGACGCTGCGGGGTCAGCGCGTCGCCGCGGTGGCCGCCGGCGTCGGATTCGGCATCCTGCTCATCGCCGCCATCGGCAACGTGACCACGGGCGGTTTCGCCGGGCTGACCACCGCGAACGCCGCCGGCAACGTGGAAGGTCTGGCGGCGCTGATCTTTTCGCGCTACCTGTGGGCCTTCGAGCTCACCAGCGCGTTGCTGATCACCGCCGCCGTCGGGGCCATGGTGCTCGCGCATCGCGAGCGTTTCGAACGCCGCAAGACGCAGCGCGAGCTCTCCCAGGAACGATTCCAGCCCGGCGGGCACCCCACCCCGCTGCCCAGCCCCGGTGTCTACGCCCGCCACAACGCCGTCGACGTGGCCGCGCTGCTGCCGGACGGCTCGTACTCGAAGCTGTCGGTGTCGCCGATGCTGCAAAGCCGCGGCGCCGACGGCAAGAAGACCCCGTCCCCCGAGGCAAGCCCGAGTCTGTCACAAGGCGGTGCGTCGTGAATCCCGCTAACTACCTGTACCTTTCGGCGCTGCTGTTCACCATCGGGGCCTCCGGTGTGTTGTTGCGTCGCAACGCCATCGTGATGTTCATGTGCGTCGAGCTGATGCTCAACGCGGTCAACCTCGCGTTCGTCACGTTCGCGAGGATGCACGGCCATTTGGACGGGCAGATGATCGCGTTCTTCACGATGGTGGTGGCCGCCTGCGAAGTGGTCATCGGCCTGGCCATCATCATGACGATTTTCCGTGCCCGCAAATCGGCGTCCGTCGACGACGCGAATCTACTCAAAGGCTGAAGACGCCAAGATGACTCAATACACCTGGCTGCTGGTCGCGCTGCCGTTGGCGGGTGCCACCATCCTGCTGTTCGGCGGGCGTCGCACCGACCGCTGGGGGCATTGGCTGGGCTGCGCTACCGCCCTTGCGGCGTTCGGCGTGGGCCTGGACCTGCTGAGCGAGTTGCTCGGCCGCGCCGCCGACGACCGCGTCATCCACCAAAAGGTGTTCAGCTGGATCCCGGTCAGCCAGCTCCAGGTCGACCTGGGGATGCAGATCGACCAGCTGTCGGTGTGTTTCGTGTTGCTGATCTCCGGGGTCGGCTCGCTGATCCACATCTATTCGGTCGCCTACATGGCCGAAGATCCGGACCGCCGAAGGTTTTTCGGCTACCTCAACCTGTTCCTCGCCTCGATGTTGCTGCTCGTGGTCGCCGACAACTACGTGGTGCTCTACGTCGGCTGGGAAGGGGTGGGCCTGGCGTCCTACCTGCTGATCGGGTTCTGGTACCACAAGCCGACGGCGGCCACGGCGGCCAAGAAGGCCTTCGTGATGAACCGGGTCGGTGACGCCGGGCTGGCGCTGGGAATGTTCTTGATGTTCAGCACTTTCGGCACGCTGTCGTATGCCGGGGTGTTCGCCGGGGCGCCGGCCGCCGGGCCGGGCGCGCTGACCGCGATGGGGTTGCTGTTGCTGTTGGGTGCCTGCGCCAAGTCCGCGCAGGTGCCGCTGCAGGCCTGGCTGGGCGACGCCATGGAAGGCCCGACCCCGGTGTCCGCGCTGATCCACGCCGCCACCATGGTGACCGCCGGGGTGTATCTGATCGTGCGCTCCAACCCGCTGTACAACCTGTCGCCCGACGCGCAACTGGCGGTGGTCGTCGTGGGTGCGGTCACGTTGCTGCTCGGAGCTTTCATCGGCTGTGCCAAGGACGACATCAAGCGGGCGCTGGCGGCCTCCACGATGAGCCAGATCGGCTACATGGTGCTGGCCGCCGGCCTGGGTCCGGCCGGCTACGCGTTCGCGATCATGCACCTGCTCACCCACGGCTTCTTCAAGGCCGGGCTGTTCCTGGGATCCGGCGCGGTGATCCACGCGATGGACGAAGAGCAGGACATGCGCCGGTACGGCGGGCTGCGCGCGGCGCTACCGATCACGTTCGCCACGTTCGGCCTGGGATACCTGGCGATCATCGGTGTGCCGCCGTTCGCGGGTTACTTCTCCAAGGACGCCATCATCGAGGCGGCGCTGGCCGCCGGGGGCGTCCGGGGTTACCTGCTGGGCGGGGCGGCGCTGTTGGGCGCGGGCGTCACCGCGTTCTACATGACCCGCGTGATGCTGATGACCTTCTTCGGTAAGAAGCGCTGGGCTCCGGGCGCCCACCCGCACGAGGCGCCGGCCCTGATGACCTGGCCGATGATCCTGCTGGCGTTGGGTTCGGTATTCTCCGGCGGCCTGCTGGCGGTCGGCGGCACCTTGGCGCGCTGGCTCGAACCGGTCGTCGGAAAACACGAAGAGGTGACCCACGCGTTCCCGGTGTGGGTCAGCAGCGCCCTGGCGCTGGGCGTCGTCGTCATCGGGATCGCGGTGGCTTACCGGCTCTACGCCACCGCGCCCATCCCGCGGGTGGCCCCGCTGTCCGTCTCGGCCCTCACGACGGCCGTCCGCAGGGACTTCTACGGCGATGCCTTCAACGAGGAGGTGTTCATGCGCCCCGGTGCGCAACTGACCCACGCGCTTGTCGAAGTCGACAACGCGGGAGTCGACGGCTCGGTCAACGCGCTGGCGGCGCTGGTGAGCCGGACGTCAAATCGCCTGCGGGGCCTGCAAACCGGCTTCGCCCGCAACTATGCGTTGTCCATGCTGACGGGCGCGGTGCTGGTGGTCGCGCTGATCCTGGCGGTGAAACTGTGGTGAGCACGAACATCCCCTGGCTCAGCGTCCTGTGGCTGGTCCCGCTGGCCGGCTCGGTGCTGATCATCCTGATGCCGCCCGGGCTGCGACAGCTCGCCAAGTGGACCGGCCTGGTCTTCGGCGTCGCGACCCTGGCGGTGGCGATCGTCGTCACCCTCGGGTTCAAGACCGGGGGCGACGCTTACCAGTTCGTCGAAAAGCACGAGTGGATCCCGGCTTTCGGCGCCGGCTACACCCTGGGTGTGGACGGCATCGCTGTGGTGCTGGTCCTGCTGACCGCGGTGCTGATCCCGGTGCTGCAGGTGGCCGGCTGGAACGACGGCGGCGAGCGGACGCGTGGTGTGCACGCCTACATCGCCCTGACACTGGCCATCGAGTCCATGGTGCTGATCTCGGTGATCGCGCTGGACGTGTTGCTGTTCTACGTGTTCTTCGAAGCCATGCTCGTCCCGATGTACTTCCTGATCGGCGGGTTCGGCGGGGGGCCTGGCCGCTCACGCGCGGCCGTGAAGTTCTTGCTCTACAACCTGTTCGGCGGGCTGATCATGCTGGCCGCGGTGATCGGGCTCTACGTGGTGACCTCGGAGCACGGGTCGGGCACGTTCGACTTCCGCGAGATCGTGGCAGGCGTCGCGTCCGGCCGCTACGGCGCGGACCCCGCGGTGTTCAAAGCGCTGTTCCTGGGTTTCATGTTCGCGTTCGCGATCAAGGCCCCGCTGTGGCCGTTCCACCGCTGGCTGCCCGACGCCGCGGTCGAGGCCACCCCGGCGACCGCGGTGCTGATGATGGCGGTGATGGACAAGGTCGGCACCTTCGGCATGTTGCGCTACTGCCTGCAGCTGTTCCCCGACGCCTCAACGTATTTCCGCCCGCTGATCGTCGTGCTGGCAGTCATCGGGGTGGTCTACGGGGCGATCGTCGCCATCGGCCAGACCGACATCATGCGCCTGATCGCCTACACGTCGATCTCGCACTTCGGGTTCATCATCCTGGGCATCTTCGTGATGACCAGCCAGGGCCAGAGCGGGTCGACGCTGTACATGCTCAACCACGGCCTGTCCACCGCGGCGGTGTTCCTGATCGCGGGGTTCCTGATCTCGCGGCACGGCAGCCGGGCGATCGCCGACTACGGCGGCGTGCAGAAGGTGGCGCCCATCTTGGCGGGTACCTTCCTGGTCTCGGCGATGGCCACCCTGTCGCTGCCCGGCCTGGCCCCGTTCATCAGCGAATTCCTGGTCCTGCTGGGGACTTTCAACCGGTACTGGCTGGCCGCCGGGTTCGGCGTCACCGCGCTGGTGCTGTCGGCCGTGTACATGTTGTGGCTCTACCAGCGCGTGATGACCGGGCCGGTGGCCACCGGCAACGAGAAGATCGGCGACCTGAGAGCGCGCGAACTGGTCGTCGTCGCTCCGTTGATCGCGCTGCTGCTCGTGCTCGGGATCTACCCCAAGCCGGTCCTCGACATCATCAATCCGGCCGTCGAGAACACCATGACCACCATCGGCCAGCACGATCCCAAACCGACTGTGCCGGTGGGAAATCCCAGGCCCGCTGAAGCAGCCCGGACCGCGGAAGGACCGCGATGACCCTCCCCACCCCCAGCATCCAGTATTTCCTGCTGTCCCCGACGCTCATCGTGTTCGGCATCGCCGTGGTGGGTGTCCTCGCCGAAGCGTTCCTGCCCAGGCGCATTCGCTACAGCGGCCAGGTGACGCTGGCTCTCGGCGGTTTGATCGCGGCGTTCGTCGCCGTCATCGCCGTGAGCCGCTCGATCAAGAGCTCCGGGCGGCCCGCGGTGCTGGGGGCCATGGCGATCGACCGGCCGACCCTGTACCTGCAGGGCACCGTGCTGCTGGTCGCGGTGATGGCCGTCATCTTCATCGCCGAACGCACCCAAACCAGAACGGAGAGCAAGGTTTCCGTCGCGGCAGGCTCCGGCGGCACGGGCGGCCTGGACTCGTTCACCCCACAGGCGTCCGCGGTGCCCGACAGCGACGCCGAGCGCGAGGCCGAACGGGCCGGCGCCGCCCAGACGGAGCTGTTCCCGCTGGCGATGCTGTCGGTCGGCGGCATGATGGTCTTTCCGGCGTCCAACGACCTGCTGACCATGTTCGTCGCGCTGGAAGTGTTGTCCCTGCCGCTGTACCTGATGTGCGGTTTGGCCCGCCACCGCCGCCTGCTCTCGCAGGAAGCGGCCATGAAGTACTTTCTGCTGGGCGCGTTTTCGTCCGCGTTCTTCCTGTATGGTGTGGCGCTGCTGTATGGCGCGACCGGCACGCTGCTGCTGACCGGTATCCGCGATGCGCTGACCACGCGCGGCGACAGTTCGCTCGCGCTGGTCGGTGTCGCGTTGCTGTCGGTCGGGCTGCTGTTCAAGGTCGGCGCCGTCCCGTTCCACTCCTGGATTCCCGACGTGTATCAGGGCGCCCCCACCCCCATCACGGGGTTCATGGCGGCGGCCACCAAGGTCGCGGCCTTCGGTGCGCTGCTCCGGGTGATCTATGTGGCTCTGCCGCCGCTGCACGATCAGTGGCGGCCGGTGCTGTGGACGATTTCCATCCTGACGATGGTGGTGGGGACCATCACCGCGGTGAACCAGACCGACGTCAAACGGATGCTGGCATACTCGTCGGTGGCCCACGTCGGATTCATCCTCACCGGCGTCATCGCCGACAACCACACCGGGCTTTCCTCCACGCTGTTCTACCTGCTTGCCTACAGCTTCAGCACCGTGGGCGCGTTCGCCATCGTGGGCCTGATCCGCGACGACGACGGTGTCGAGGACGCCGCGCTGTCGCACTGGGCGGGGCTGGGGCAACGCTCACCCATTGTGGGCGTGATGTTTTCGATGTTCCTGTTGGCTTTCGCCGGTATCCCGCTGACCAGTGGATTCGTCAGCAAGCTCGCCGTGTTCAAGGCCGCCGCCCAGGGCGGTGCCGTGCCCCTGGTGATCGTCGGTGTGGTCGCCAGCGGGGTCGCCGCCTACTTCTATGTGCGGGTGATCGTGTCGATGTTCTTCACCGAGGCGACCGAGGACACGCCGCACGTGGTGGCGCCGGGCATCCTGAGCAAGGCCGCGATCGCGGTCTGCGCCGCGGTCACCGTGGTGTTGGGCATCTTCCCGCAGCCGCTGCTCGACCTGGCCGACCAGGCCGCGCACCTGCTGCACTGACCGGTGTCCGACATCGGCGTTCAGGCCAAAAACGGCCGGATCGTCAACAGATAGATCACCAGCGCGCCCAGCGGTGCGGCCAACGGCAACCACGGCAACTGCAGCGGAAACGACGTTGCGACCAGCCCGGCGAACGTAAACCCCACGGCGGCAACGGCCGTCGGCCAGCTGCTCAGCACCACCGGGGCGGCCACGCCGGTCGCGTGGCGGCACACCAGATAGGCGGCCCCGCACAGGCCGGACAGCGCGACGAACACGAGCGCCGGATCGGACAGCATGACCGTCACGACCGCCAGCAGCACGGCAACCGTTGCGGCGGGACGCAATACCGTCCCCACCCCCACCGCAACCAGCGCCGCCACCCACGCGACGACGGCGGACCCGTGCGAGCCGCCGGCCGCCAACCCCACCATCAGCAGACCGAATCCGGTCGCGAACGCGGGCGCCCCCAGGCGCCCCAGCGCACCCGCGCCACCGCTATCCACGAAGCCTCCCGCGCACCCGGCGGCGGCGATCGGGCAGCACACCCATCGACTGCTCGAGACCGCTGTCGCCTCGCCAGGACACGATGTCCACCCCGATGGTGGCCATGTCGCGGTACATCGCGGAGCGCTGCAGCGCCCACATCCGGTCGACCAACGGGTCCTGCTCGTCTTCGAAGGGCGAACTGTCGAGGATGTCGACGGCCAACACGACATGGCCCCGCTTGCGCAGATCGATGAGGGCGAGCGCGAATTCGGTGTCGAGCAACGTGGAGAACGCGATGACGATCGCCCCGGCGGGTACCGCCGCGCGCGGCGCCAGCGTGCCGGTCGTGCGCTCGAATCGCTCGCCGGCACCGAGCACGGTATCGAGCACCCGATAGAACTGGCGCTGCCCGATGTCGGCGCCGAGCCAGCGCGGACGGTTGCCCCCGAGCGCGACGATCCCGGCGCGATCACCGTGCCGCAACGCGGTTTGCACCACTTGCGCCGCGCCCCGGACGACCCGTTCGGTGGCCTGGGTCGCCGGGCCCGCCGGCTGCCGGTATCCGTCGATCAGCACGACCACATCCGCCGCGCGATCGGTCAACCGCTCCGTGACGTGGAGTTGGCCGCGGCGCGCGCTCACCGGCCAATTCACCGCGCGCAGTTGGTCGCCGGGCACGTAGGGGCGAATGTCGGCGTATTCCACGCCGGGGCCGACGTGCCGGGTCAGATGGGCGCCCAGCCGGTCAAGCAACTCGGTCTGCGGGATCGGCGTCGACTGCGGCGGCGTCAGCGGAAAGACGATCACCTCGGCGGTGTCGACGACGGCCGTGCCGGTGAGCAACCCACCGCGCGCAACGACGTCGACGCGGGCCGCGATCGGGTACCGTCCCCAGCGTTGCGCCGTCGCCGTGACCGACTTCTCCTGGCCCGCAACAGCATCGGAGATCTCGAGATCCATCCCCTCGACGTCTCCGACCGTGAGCCGGGCGGCCGACAGCCCCTGTTCTTCTCCGGTGATCCACACCCGCAGGTGCGCCTGCTCGCTTTCGAAGCATCGCTGCGCGTCGGGCACACCGTGCACGCGAATCGCCGGCACCGGCCGCTGCCAGCTGATCGAACACAGCACGCCGAGCAGCGGCGCCGCGAACGCGATCAGCTGCCACCGGGCGCCGATGACGGCAGCGGCCATCGCAAACCCCGCGCAGCTCGCGATCGCACGCGTCAATGATGATGCGCGCCAGCGGAACTCGGCCTCGCGGCTCTGCGTCACGCCGGGCTCATCCGGTCTCCCCCGGGCTCGCACCGGTGCGCGGCACCGGCAACCGGTGCAACAGCTCCCCGATGACGTCGGTGCCCTGGATCTTTCGGACCCACATTTCCGGGCGCAGGGTGATGCGGTGCGCGACCGCCGCGGTGGCGAGCGCCTTGACGTCCTCGGGGATCACGTAGTCGCGGCCGAGCAGCAGCGCGCGGGCGCGGGCGAGTTGGACCAGATCGAGTTCGGCGCGCGGGCTGGCGCCGACCGCGACCTGCGGATGGTGCCGCGTCGCATTGGCCAGTGAGACCACGTAATGCAGGACGTCTTCGTGCACGGTCACCTGCTCGACCGATTCCCGCATCGCCAGCAGGTCGTGCGCGTCGACGACCTGGTTGACCGTCGGCTCGGCCGAACCGCGTTCGAGGCGACGGCGCAACATCGAGGTCTCGTCGTGTTCGGAGAGATACCGCAGTTCCAGCCGGATCGCGAACCGATCGAGCTGCGCCTCGGGCAGCGGGTAGGTGCCCTCGTACTCGATCGGGTTGTCGGTGGCCAGCACGATGAAAGGCCTTGACAGTTGGTGTGTTTCGCCGTCGATGCTGACCTGTCGTTCGGCCATCGCCTCCAGCAGCGCGGCCTGGGTTTTCGGCGGCGTGCGATTGATCTCGTCGGCGAGCAACAGGTTGGTGAAGATAGGTCCGGGCCGAAACGCGAACCGGCCCGATTGCATGTCGTAGATCGTCGAGCCGAGCAGGTCCGCGGGCAGCAGATCGGGGGTGAACTGTACGCGGGTGAATTGTAGGCCCAGCGCGGCCGCAAACGATCTGGCGATCAGCGTCTTGCCGAGGCCAGGCAGGTCCTCGATGAGGATGTGGCCGCGCGCGAGAACCGCGGTGAGGATGAGCTTGAGCGCGGAGCGCTTCCCCACCACCACGCGTTCTATCTCGTCGAGAATCGCCTCGCAGTGTGCGGTCGTGGTTGCCGCCGGCAGCGTCATGTCCGGATCGCGCCCCCTGTCATACCTGCTCCAACTTTCGCAGAATCTCTTCCAGCGCCGCCCGGCCCGGTCCCGGATGGCGGTCACCGTTGCGCATGACGTTGTTGGGGTTCACCCAGTCCCACAGTTCGACACCGAAGAGCATTCGGCCGGTCGCGTGGAACGCCGCACGGTCTTTGGCTTGCCTTTGGCCCGTGGCGATTTCGTAGCGTCGGGCCAGCATCGGCCGCAGATGCCGGTCCCAGTCGGCCCGGGTGGCCTCCGACCAGCGGATCGTCGTCTCAGTGGTGGTAAGCCAGCGGCGCAACGAATCCCCGAGGTCGTCGGCGTCCGGCTCGGTGTCGGGCTCGAGTCCGCGCCCCAGGGTGCGCCGCAGGCTGAGCAGCACCAGGGCCAGGCCGATGCCGGAGGCCGCCAACACGAGTCGGCGGTCCTGCTGCGTCAGCGCCAGCAGCTCGATGCCGATGATGAGGAAAATCCCCAGGGCCGTGGTCTTTTTCATGCGGCGCTCCGCGATCGGAGTTCGTCGAGGACCAATCGAAGCACGCGCACCGCCTCGTCGCGGTGGCCCTCGTTCATCACGTGCGGGCTGAACCGCGCCTCGGTGAACAGGTTCACCAATTCGACGGCGTTATCGGCGTGCAGGGCATGGTGTTCGACGGCGCGGGCCAACACCTCGGACGGGGTGTCGAAGTCCTGGGGGACGGCGCCGGGAACATGCGCGAGTTCGCGTTCCATCGCGGCGTAGCAGGCGATGATCGCCTCGCGCGGTTCGCGGCGCAGGTCCGTCATCTCGGCCAGTCCGCGTTCGGCCGCCCGGGCCAACGACCGCGAAGGGGCCCGCGGCGCCGGGGGCTCGGCCGGGTCGTCGGCGATGCCGGGCGGCACCGGACGCCACCGTCGCCTCGCCGTGGCGACCGTTCCGGCGACGATCATCAACAACATCGCGACCGTGGCGGCGAGCAAGGCGCCCAGCATGTTCTGCGAGCCGTCGCGCGGACGGTGCTGATTCTGCTGCGGCGGCGGTGTGGCCCCCGGCGACGAGGGAGGGGCGCCGGTCTCGGATGGCGACGACGGGGGCGTGACGCCGTGCGCCGCCAAGAGTCGGGCCAGCAGCATCACGATCAACAGCCAGGCCACGATCACCGCGAGGCCGATCAGCAACACGCGCCAGCTCGGTCGGCCCCGTCCGGTACCGAGCATGTCGGATAGTGCGCCGGCGGATGGCGCGGGCACCCGTGGATCTCGCAACCGCGCGACGACCGCGATGGCGACCAATGCGAGCGTCGCCGCCAGCATCGTGACCACGAACACCATCGCCGCCCGGCCCCCCGACTCGCTGCGCGCGACGTGGTGTTGGGCCGGGAGATACCCGCGCAGGGCGGCCGCGACCACGAGCAGAAGGACGATCAGGGCCACGACCCGCCCTGTCGGCTTGTCCATACCAGGCATGGGCACACCACTCAACCGGTTGCCTGCCGCCGTTGCGGCACTAACTTTGCTCATACTTGCACGTCAGGCGGCCCCAGTGCCAGGACTGGCGCCGTCGCTTATCCACAGTCGGCGGTTCATCCACAGATTGCCCTCGCCGTATGTCCATCGAACACATATTCGATACCGTCGTCTGCATGGGCGCCTTCTGGAACTCGGCGCAGGCGCAGGAGCGGCTCGGCGCTGCGCTCGACGCGATCGACGCGGCCCACGACGTGCTGCGCCAGACCTCATCGGATGTGGTCGGTAACGCCTTTCGGGTCGAGGTCGCCGAACGCCTGGAGATCCAGCACCGCACCAACCGGGGTCTGATGTATCGGGTCTTCGGTGAGATCGCCGACCCCCCGGACGGCCCCGGGTCGGTGCCGTCGGTGCGCACCACGCTGTGGGCGCGACTTCGTATCACGCCCAAGGAGATCACCCGCCGCTTCAAACTCGCCGCCCGTATTCAGCCGCGGCGTTCCCTGACCGGTTTACCGCTGGAACCCGAGTTCCCGGCCTTGTCGGCGGCGGTGTCAGCCGGCACGGTCGGCGAGGACCACATCCGCGCCGTGTGCGCCGCTGTCGACACGTTGCCCTCCCGCGTCTCCCCCGCCGACGCGGCAGACGCCGAGCGCAGGCTGGTGCAACACGCGGCGACAGTGGACGCAGCCGTGGTCACCAAACTGGGCCGGCGCATTGCCGACTACCTAAATCCGGACGGTCTTTTCAACGACGTCGACCGGGCCCGCCGCCGTGGGCTGCACCTCGGCCCTCAGGGCCCAGACGGAATGTCACGACTGTCCGGTCTGCTGGATCCCGAGACCCGCGCCTATTTTGAAGCCGTCGAGGCGGCCGTGCGGCCCGGCCGCCATCAGCCCGATAGTGCGGATGGCGATACCGAGGCGCGCGATGAGCGCACACCGGCCCAGCGCTGCCACGACGCCCTCAAGATCGGCCTGGAATCGGCCATCGGCTCCGGTCAACTCGGCGTGCACCGCGGTCATCCCGTCACGGTGATCGCCACCACCACGCTCGCCGAACTCGACCAGGCCGCGCACGCCGCCGTCGACTCGTCGGTCCCGATGCCTACACCCGCGCACACCGGCGGTGGCTCGCGCCTGCCCATGCCGGATCTGCTTCGCATGGCGTCCAAGGCAATTCACTATCTGGCCGTGTTCGACGAGCACACCGGGCGTCCGTTGTATTTGGGCCGCCAAAAACGGATCGCGACCGCAGATCAACGGATCATCTGCTATGCGCGCGACCGCGGATGCACCCGGCCCAATTGCCTCGAACCCGGTTATCACTGCGAGGTCCATCATGCGCCCGAGTGGGCGGACGGGGGCCGGACCGACGCGGACAAGCTGTTTTTCGCCTGCGGCTCCGACCACCGCGCGGCGAGCCGGGGCGAATGGCGAACCGCGGTCTCCGGCAATGGGCGCCTAGGCTGGACCGACGGGGCCGGACCGCCGGGCATCAATCACGCGCACCATCCCGACGAGCTACTTCGCGGCGACCCCGATCCCCCTGCAGGCGATTGATGGTGCGCACAAACGCCATGGCGGCACGCCAAACGTGAGAAACTGCGCGGATGCCGCCCTATCGCGATCTCGGCGCGTTCAACGACCGCGCGACCGGTTATGACGGCGGCTGGCGGGGCCGGCTGCATCACACGATCTCCGACCGCACCGCGGACCTGGCGGTGCGGACGGTTCCGGTCGCCGAGAGCATTCTCGATGTGGGTTGCGGGACCGGCTATCTGCTACACGCGCTCGCCGACCGGTACCCGGACGCCCAGCGGCTCGCCGGCGTCGACGCCGCACCCCAGATGGTAGAGGTCGCGCAGTCCGGTGCGCGCGAAGATCGGTTGAGCTTCACCCACGGAGTGGCGGAAAGGCTCGACTACCCCGAGGACACCTTCGACCTGATCGTCAGCACAACATCATTCGATCACTGGTCCGACCAGCAGGCGGGCCTCATCGATTGCGCCCGGGTGTTGCGACCGGGCGGCCACCTCGTGCTGGTCGATCAGTTCTCGTTGCTGCTGATGCCGACCCTGGTGTCCAGCCGCCGGGGAAAAGCGCGCACCAGGCGCCGCGTCGATCGACTGCTGCAACACGCGGGATTTGAGTCGCCGCAATGGCACAGGCTGCATGCCGTGATCATCAACGCGGTGACGGCGACCTCCCCCGCCTAGCCGAGCGCGAACGGCCGGAAGCTGCCGTCGAGCACCTGCAGGTGGCCGATGGTGCGTCCGGTGACCTTGCCGGGGTCGACGAGCGCCAATTCCACCGCCGCACGGGCGAATTCATCCGCGGAGGCGGTGTCATCGAAGTTGCGGGCATAGTAGGACAACCCCGGCGTGAGGATCGGCTTGGACGGCGACAGCGCATTGACGGCGATGTTGTGGTCGGTGAGATCGAACGCCGCGCACTGGGTCAGATGCTCCAGCGCGGCCTTGGAGCCGCCGTAGCCGGGCAGCACACCGCCGCTGCGGTCGGCGTACGGGCCATCACCGGGCAATCGCGACGCGACCGAGGTGATGTTGACGATCGACCCGCCGCCCGCCTCGATCATGTCGGGGCACACCAGCTGCATCAGTTCGTAAGCCGCGAACACCGCGATATCGAAATGCCGGCGATATGCGTGCAGGGGCGTGCTGACGAACCCCGGCCAGCCGGGCTTGGCGGCGCCACTCGGCGGTTTGGCGGACTTGGTGCGCGGTTCGGCGCCAGGCACAGGCGGACGGCCAGGCGCGGTGAAGGCCGCGTTGTTCACCAGAATCGCGATGGGGCCCAACGCATCCCGCGCCGAGTCCACCAGCCGGGCGATCTCGTCGCGGTCGGTCAGATCGGCGCGCACCGCGACGGCACGCCCGCCCGCGGCCTCGATGTCGGCGACCGTCTCACCGATCGTTCCCGGCAGCCGCTCATCCCAGACCTCTTCGGTGCGTCCACCGACCGCCACCGCCGCACCCTCGGCCGCCAGCGCCAGCGCGATCGCGCGGCCGAGCCCGCGGCTGGCGCCGGTGACGATCGCCGCGCGCCCGGCGAGCCGGCCCGTCATCGCCGCACGCCGTGCACGACGATGGCCGTGGTCTGTTCCACCCACGCATCGTCGAGTTCTTCCTCCGGGCGCAGCAGCATCCGTAGCATCGTCGCTCCCCCAATCAACTCGATCAACCGGTCCGGATCCACATCGGGATGGGCTTCGCCCCGGTCAACCGCCTCGCGCAGCCGCAGCCGCACCGCGGTGAACAAGTCCGCGAATCGCGACATCACGCGCGCGTTGAGTGCGGGATCGGCCGTCATGTCGGCAACCAGGCCGGGCAGCGCGGCGCGCACCACCGGGGTGGTGAACACGTCGCGGGTGGCCTCGATCATCATCCGCATGTCGGCGGCGATGTCCCCGGCCGGCGCCTCCAGCGCGGTCGGGGCAACCGGGAAGGCCGCCTCATGCACCAGTTCGGCCTTGCTCGACCATCGCCGATACAGCGCCGACTTCGTTGTGCCGGCGCGTTCGGCCACAGCGGCCAGACTGATATTTGAATAGCCCGTTTGGACAAGCAGTTCCGCGGTCGCCGACAGGATGGCCGAGTCGATACGGGGATCGCGCGGGCGGCCGGCGCCGGGGGCCTTGTCAAGGCCGGACGGGTCTGCTTTCATAACGCTACCTACCGTATCGTAATTGCCGCGAAAAAGTCTCAAAGGACGGAGGCACTCCCGTGGCCACTGAACCGGCAGTCGACAACGTCGACCGGCTGCAGCGCTCCAGCCGCGACGTCACCACGTTGCCGACGGTGATGTCGCGCTGGCTATCCACCGTACTGCCCGAGGGCGCAAATCCCGAGGTGAGGGTGGAAAGCGGCGTGGATTCGACGGGCATGTCGTCGGAGACCATCATCTTGACCACCCGCTGGCAGCAGGACGGGCAGCAGACCGAGCAGAAACTGGTGGCGCGGGTGGCGCCCACCGCCGAGGATGTGCAGGTCTTCCCGACCTACCGACTCGACCACCAATTCGACGTCATCCGCAAGGTCGGCGAAGTCACCGACGTGCCCGTGCCCCGGGTGCGCTGGCTGGAGAACACCGGCGACGTCCTGGGCACACCGTTCTTCGTGATGGACTACATCGACGGCGAGGTGCCGCCCGACGTCATGCCCTACACGTTCGGCGGCAACTGGTTCGCCGACGCGCCCGCCGAGCGGCAGCGCGAACTCCAAGACGCCACCGTGGGCGTCTTGGCCAAGCTGCACTCGATTCCCAACGCACAGAGCACTTTCGGCTTCCTCACCGAGGGACAGACCGGGGACAGCGCGCTGCGCAAGCACTTCAACTGGGTCCGGTCCTGGTATGACTTCGCGGTGCCCGACATCGGGCGATCACCGCTGCTGGAACGCACCTTCGACTGGCTGGAGGCCAACTGGCCGGCCGAGGCGGCCGCCGCCGAGCCGGTGTTGCTGTGGGGTGACGCGCGGGTCGGCAACGTGCTGTACCACGACTTCGCGCCGGTGGCGGTGCTGGACTGGGAAATGGTCACGTTGGGGCCGCGCGAACTGGACGTGGCGTGGATGATCTTCGCGCACATGGTCTTTCAGGAGCTCGCCGGCCTGGCCACGCTGCCGGGGCTGCCGGGGGTGATGCGCGAGGACGACGTGCGCGCCACCTATGCGCGCCTGGCCGGCATCGAAGTCGGCGACCTGCACTGGTTTTACGTGTACTCGGGCGTGATGTGGGCGTGCGTGTTCATGCGCACCGGCGCGCGGCGGGTGCACTTCGGCGAGACCGAAAAGCCCGACGACGTCGAATCATTGTTCTACCACGCGGGATTGATGCGCCGGTTGATCGGAGAGGACCAGTAATGCTCGGACCGCTCGACGAGTTCCCGGTACACCAGATTCCCCAGCCGATCGCGTGGCCGGGCTCCTCGGACCGCAATTTCTACGACCGCTCCTACTTCAACGCCCATGACCGCACGGGGAACATCTTTGTGATCAGTGGCATCGGGTACTACCCCAACCTCGGGGTCAAGGATGCGTTCCTGCTGATCCGGCGCGGGGACACCCAGACCGCCGTGCACGTCTCGGACGCCATCGACCAGGATCGCCTCAACCAGCACGTCAACGGCTACCGCGTCGAGGTCATCGAACCGCTGCACCAGCTGCGGATCGTGCTCGACGAAACCGAAGGCATCGCAGCCGATCTCACCTGGAAGGGGCTGTTCGACGTCGTCCAGGAACAGCCGCACATCCTGCGGTCGGGCAACCGGGTCACGCTGGACGCGCAGCGGTTCGCCCAGCTCGGCAGCTGGAGCGGGCACATCGTCGTCGACGGCGAGGAGATCACCGTCGATCCCAACACCTGGCTGGGCAGCCGCGACCGGTCCTGGGGCATCCGTCCGATCGGCGAGGCCGAGCCCGCCGGCCGGCCCGCCGACCCGCCCTTCGAGGGCATGTGGTGGCTGTATGTACCCATGGCGTTCGACGATTTCGCGATCGTCCTGATCATCCAGGAGGAGCCCAACGGGTTCCGCTCGCTCAACGACTGCACGCGGATCTGGCGCGACGGCCGCGTCGAGCAGTTGGGCTGGCCGCGGGTCAAGATCCACTACCGCTCCGGCACCCGGATCCCGACCGGCGCGACCATCGAGGCCACCTCGCCCGACGGCACCGACGTCCACTTCGACGTGGAGTCCAAGCTGCCGGTCCCGATCCACGTCGGCGGCGGCTACGGCGGCGACTCCGACTGGATCCACGGCATGTGGAAGGGCGAAAAGTTCGCCGAGCGGCTGACCTACGACATGACCGACCCGGCGATCGTCGCGCGCGCGGGATTCGGCGTGATCGACCACGTCGGCCGGGCCGTGTGCCGCGACGGCGACAAGGCGCCGGTGGAGGGCTGGGGCCTCTACGAGCACGGCGCGCTGGGCCGGCATGACCCGTCGGGATTCAAAGACTGGTTAACGGTCGCGCCGTAACGGCGCTTCACAATTCCGCCCCGCGAATCCGCCCTGCGAATCGCGGAAATGCGGTTCACTAGAGCGCGTGTCAAAGCCGCCCCGGATCGTCGACGTCGTCGTGGTCGGAGCGGGCTTTGCCGGACTGGCCGCCGCGCTCGAGCTGACCCGGCAAGGCCATGACGTGGTGGTCTTCGAGGGTCGCGACCGGGTCGGTGGGCGGTCGCTGACCGGCAGCGTCGCCGGATTGCCGGCCGACCTGGGCGGCACTTTCGTCGGCCCGACCCAGGACGCCGTGCTGACGATGGCGGCCGAGCTCGACGTTCCCACCACTCCCACGCACCACGACGGCAAGAACCTGATCCACTGGCGCGGCTGGACGCACGCGTATCGCGGCACCATCCCCAAGCTGTCCCTGACCGGCCTGCTGGATATCGGCCGGCTGCGCTGGCAGTTCGACAGGATCGCCCGCGGCGTCCCGCTGGCAACCCCGTGGGACGCGCGCCGGGCGCGCAAACTCGACGAGCTGTCGCTCGGTGGCTGGCTGCGCTCGGTGCGGGCGAGCGCATCGTCGCACGACCTGCTGGCGATCGTGGCGCGGGTGACCTGGGGATGCGAACCCGACGACGTCTCGATGCTGCACGCCGCCCGCTACGCGCACGCGGCCGGCGGCCTGGACCGGCTGCTCGACGTCGAGGACGGAGCCCAACAGGACCGCTTTCCCGGCGGCACGCAACAGATCGCCGAGGCCGCGGCCGCCGAACTGGACACGCGGGTGGTGCTGGGCGCACCGGTGCGGCGCATCGAACGCCACGGCGCAGGCGTGACCGTCACGACCGACGTCGGCGAGAGCGAGGCGGGCTTCGTCATCGTCGCGATCCCCCCGGCCCATCGCGCCTCGATCGAATTCACTCCGCCGCTGCCCGCGGAGTACGAGCAACTCGCCCAGCACTGGCCCCAGGGCCGGCTCTCCAAGGCGTATGCGGCCTATTCCACGCCGTTTTGGCGGGCCGACGGCTTCTCCGGGCAGGCATTGTCCGACCAGGGCCCCGTTTTCATCACGTTCGACGTCAGCCCGCACCCCGACGGCCCGGGCATCCTCATGGGTTTCGTCGACGCCCGCGCATTCGACTCGCTGCCCGGAGATCAGCGCCGCCGCGACGTGTTACGGTGCTTTGCAACGCTTTTCGGCGACGACGCCCTCAAACCGCTGGACTACGTCGATCACCGTTGGGGGGCAGAGGAATTCGCGCCCGGCGGCCCGACCGCGGCGGTGCCGCCCGGGTCGTGGACGCGGTTCGGGCGGTGGTTGCGCGAACCGGTCGGGCCGATTCACTGGGCCGGTACCGAAACCGCCGACGAATGGACCGGGTTCCTCGATGGGGCGATCAGATCCGGTCAACGCGCCGCCGCCGAGATCACCGCGCTGCTATGAGCTGATCCGGCGGGTCGCCGAGTGGTGGACCGCCGCTTCGGCCAGCACGCGCAGCTGGCGGCTCACCTCGCGGGGGTGCTCCAGCATCGAGCAGTGCCCACCGGGCAGCTCCACCAGCCCGGCCAGGTTGGGCGCGTCACGTGCGATCCTGCGGGACTGGCCGATCGGTGTCAGCCGGTCGCGTTCGCTGCCGATGACCAGGGTCGGCACCGTCAGCCCGCTCAGGTCCAGATAGCGAGTCCCCACCGCCGCGACCAGCGCCCGCGCGCATCCGGCCCGCCCCAGTGGGGACGTCTTTTCGAAGAGCTCGTAGACGACGCGGGCGATGCTCGGGTCGGCTTCCCGTCCGGTCGCCAGCATCGCGACCACGTAACGGCTCGGGATGCGTGCCGCACCCGGGACGGGAAGCCCGCCGAACGCGCTGATCAGGGCCCGTCCGGCGAACACTCGCGCCGGCGACAACCCGGGCGGCACCGCGAGTAGTTGCACGTTGCGGATCAGGTCACCGGTCGTGGTGTTGATCAGCGCGACGGCGTCGGCGCGCCGTGCAACCTTGTGCCGGTAACGCTCCGACCACGCGGCGATGGTGATGCCGCCCATCGAGTGACCGGCCACCACCGCCCGCTCATGCGGCGCCAGCGTCGCATCCAGCACCGAATCCAGATCGCACGCAAGGTGTTTGAGGCTGTAATCCTTGGCCCGCGGCACACCGCTGCGGCCGTGCCCGCGGTGATCGAACGCGATCACCCGGTAGTCGCCGGCCAGGTCGGCGATCTGGTAGGCCCACGCGCGGATGGCGCACGTGATGCCGTGCGTCAGGACGATCGGATAACCGTCGGGAGGGCCGAACACCTCCGCGTGCAGCCGGGTGCCGTCGGCCGCGCGGACCGTCACAGTCTCACTCGGCGGCAGCCGTTCGGGGAACGGGTCAATCGCGCGTACCGCCCGTCGAGCACCCATGCGCCGCTCCCCCCTCGAACGCGGCCCCGTCGCCGCAGCTAAGGATGAGACGATTTTATCCCGATACTCGGCTGGGATTTGGGAAATCCGGCAAACGATTCTTATGGGACGCTTAGAGCCGTGTCTGGGGTGTCGCGGCGGGCGTTTCTCGCGGCCACGACGAGCGTGGTCGGCGCCGGGCTGGCGGGATTGTCCACCGCGCGCAACCTCGCCGACCCCGGGCACGCGGTGCGCATCATGGAGGCCCGCGACCGCATCGGCGGCCGGGTCTACACCGACCGCGGCTGGGGGGTGCCGCTGGAGCTGGGTTGCCGCGAACCAACTGCTGCACCGGTTGAGCGGTTGACCGCGCGCGGCCATCAGGCGAAACTCTGTTGCCGCAGCGTGTTGTGGGGACTTTGCCCGTAGGTTTGCCGGTACAGCACCGCGAATCGCCCGGTGTGCGCGAAGCCCCACCGCTGGGCGATTTCGGAGACGGTCGACGTGCCTGCCGTCGCCGCGACGAGCTCCTGGTGGGCGCGACGGAGCCGGACACGACGCATGTACTCGGTGGGTGTGGTGTCGAGCTGGCGGCGGAACAGGTACTGGACCGCGCGGGGTGTCAGATGCACCGCGGCCGCGACATCGTTGATGCCGATGTCCTCGGTGGTGTGGCGGTGGATGAAAGACACCGCCTCCTTGAGTGTTTCGGGCATCGCAACGTCGCCGGCCGGATCCTGCTCGGTCAGATTGGACGGATAGCACTCGAGCAACGCGCTGGCCAGCAGGTTGGCCATGCCCGCGGCGATCATCGGCTGCTGGGCGGTGTCGGCGGAGGCCAACGTCGTCACCACGTAGTCGAGCGCTCGCTGCCAGGCCCGCACGGCCGCACGTGAACGGGGACGCCACTTCAGGAACTGGGTTTGTTGCGACAGCGCCGTGTGCCATTCGGCGGCGACCGCATGCAGCACCTCCGCCGCGAGCACGACGACATCGAAATGTCCACCGTTACAGTGCAGTACACACGACATGCCGTGAGCGACGAGAATCGGCGAGTCCGGGGTCGCCGGCGTACCGCTCGCGACGCTCAACGATCCCGTGCGCGGCTGGATCACGATGATGGTGTCGCCCGCCGGGACTTCGAGCGTCAGCCGCCCCCGGATCGCCACCTCGTCCACCGTCATCGTTCCGGTGTCCCTGCGGCGATGCGACACCGCGCAGCGGCCGGTGAGCCCGGAGAGCCGCCATCCCGGCCGGTAGGCGCCGGCGAAAAACCGCTGGATCGCTTGCGCGTTCACGCTGCGAAATTGCTTGCATTCCACGGCGACTGGACGGACCTTGTGCTCCGACTCGCTGACGAGCACCGGACGGGCGGGACAGTATTCGGGCGTGCTTTCGGTCCGGCGCGTCGCGGTGGTGGTCATGGCCGGCCCGGATGACAGACCGCGTGTGCCCTCGTCATGGCGTCACCGTGCCGCCGCCGATGGCAGACCCGCCGGTGCCCGGTCAGGCGCTCCCAGGCTTTGGTAGATATTCAGCGCGTCGAGCGCGATCCGCTGCCACGCGAAGCGTGACTGTGCCCGACTTCGACCGGCCGCACCCATGCTCTCGCATTGGAAGCTCTGGGCGAGAAGCCTTCTCAACGCGGCAGCCAGCCCGACGGGATTTTCCGGCGGCAGCACGACGCCGGTGATGTCGTCGAGGACGACGTCGGCCAGCGCGCCCACGGTCGCCGCGACCACCACCACGCCGCTGGCCATCGCCTGTAACGCGGTCGTGGGGCGCGCCGGGTGCCGCGGTGTGCACACCATCACGTCGGCGGACCGGATCCACATCGGCAGGTCGTTGCCGGGGATCGTGCCCGCGAAGTGGACGCGGTCGGCAACGCCGAATTCCTTGGCAAGGTACTGCAACTGGGCGCGGGCGTCGTCGTGTACGGCATTGGTCGCATCGGTTTCCGCGATGACCAGTTCTGCGCCCGGGACCCGGTATAGCGCGCTGATCGCGACATCAAACCCATTGTGCCGCAATGGATTAGGCGCCACACACAAAACGCGTTGCAGCCCGCCGCGGACCATTTCCGGACCGGCCGGGGTGTAGCGATCGGAGTCCACGCCGCAGGTCAGGGCGGACACGCGCGCCCGGCTGCGGCGCAGGTGGGCGAGCATATCGACGTCGGCGCTGCTCTCGCCGGTCGCCCACGCCGCACCGCGGGCCAGCAGGGGCTCGATACGGTCGCGTTCGCTCCCGTGCGCGGGGGCCAGGGCGTGGGAGCGCGTTGTCGCGGCCAGGCCCAAAAACGTCTGCACGACCGGGAGACGCTCTCGTCGTGCGGCCAGTTGGGCGGCCAATCCGCCCAGCCACCCGTACGCGTGCACGACGTCGGGTTGTTCCTTCGCCCAGAGTCGCTCGAGCTTCGCCGCCCAGTCGCCGACGTAGGGCAGCACGTCGACGGCGGAGGCCGCCGTGCGGGGGCCGACGGGGACCGACGCACACCGATAGCCGCCCGCGGCGGACTTGGCTCGCCGGCGACCGTTTTGCCTCAGGCAGACCGTCGCGTCATGCCCCTGGGTCGTCAGCGCGGCGCCCAGCTGCTCGGGGTCCTCCCCGACCACGTCGTCACCGCTGACAATTGCGATCTTCAACCGCGGTTCCCTCCGCGCGCGTCGTCCATCCGCCCCAACATCACGAGGCATACCACCTGCGGGCGTCCGCGAAACGAACAAGATCACCGCTGCTCGTCCCGGCCGAGAGTTTGTCCGCGAAACCGTCGGCTGAACTGCCAAAACGCGGTCCCGTGGGCCCCCTACCGCGTCCGCGGGCCGATGCCCGAAGCTGCGGCGACGGGCTCGACCATCTCCCGCATCAAAGTTGATTTTCCCGACCGAGCAATGCCCAGACCGTTTTGCCCGACGGCGTCGGCGCCGTGCCCCACTTCCTGGACACCGCGGTGACGATGGCCAGCCCGGAGACGATGTCTGCGCCACGCAGGCCATCCTCATGCCGGCCCGGCAAATACGAACTCTTGTCCTCGACTGCGACCGTCACGGTGTCGCGATAGTTCTCGACGATCAACACCGGCTCACTTTCGGTGTGGTCGAGCGTGTTCTCGACGAACGCGGTGGCCACCGTGGACGCGACCGCGATCACGTCATGCAGATCCCAGTCGGTTAGCCAGTCAGTGACCACGCCGCGGGCAAGATCGATGCTCTCGGTGGTTCGCGAAAGCTGGGTCCGGGCGCGTCGCCTGTCCTTGGAGGATTGGCGGCGCGCCGCGTCCAGCGCGAGTTCTCGGGCGGCGTATATCGGCACATAGCGGGTGATACCGGCCGAGGCGACCGCCTCGCGCATCCCCGGTTGCGCGCACACCAGCAGGATCGGGACGTCTGGCCACACGCTGACGTGCCAACGAGCGCTGGTGAACACGGCCCAGGCCGATACAGCCGGCGCGTACAAACGGTCCACATCGGCGATCACCGCGCGGGGCGCCGCGTCGATCGCGACCTTGATCACGGTGTCGCGGACCGTCCGATAGCTGGCACTGTCGAGCACGCCCTCCAGCTTCAGGATCGGCACGTCCTGATCGGCTTCTATCTCGATCCGGATATCCGGAAGATGGGCATTCACCGAGCCTTTCACCCCCGATGCATGTATTCGATCGTCCGCAGAGGCGCCGGTCGACACGTTGCCGCCCACATCGTCGTCTCCGTTGGCCGCTGCAACCACCATTGGCGACTACCCCGATCCATTGCGGGTAACCCGCCAATGAAGAACAGAGCCGCATTTCGGCCGTTTTGCACCCGTTTGACGGTGGTACCCCACACCGTTGAGCGGCCCAGCACAGCAAATCACCCAGAGAGGCAGGCCATGGCCAGCGACCAGAATCCCAAGCAGCGCGACCTGGAGTCCGCACGGTTCCGTCGGGACACCGGATACCTGACGACCCAGCAGGGGGTGCGCGTCGACCACACCGACGATTCGCTGTCCGTCGGCGAGCGGGGACCGACGCTGCTGGAGGACTTTCACGCCCGGGAGAAGATCACCCATTTCGACCACGAACGCATCCCGGAGCGCGTGGTGCACGCGCGCGGCGCCGGCGCCTACGGCTACTTCGAACCGTACGACGACTCACTGGCGCAGTACACCGCGGCGAGATTCCTGACGACACCGGGCCTGCAGACCCCGGTGTTCGTGCGCTTCTCCACGGTGGCCGGGTCCCGGGGTTCGGCCGACACCGTGCGCGACGTGCGCGGGTTCGCCACCAAGTTCTACACCGAACAAGGCAATTACGACCTGGTGGGCAACAACTTCCCGGTGTTCTTCATCCAGGACGGCATCAAGTTCCCCGACTTCGTGCACGCGGTGAAACCCGAGCCGCACAACGAGATTCCGCAGGCGCAGTCGGCGCACGACACGCTGTGGGACTTCGTGTCGCTGCAGCCCGAGACATTGCACACCATCATGTGGCTGATGTCGGACCGGGCGCTGCCCCGCAGCTACCGCATGATGCAGGGCTTCGGCGTGCACACCTTCCGCCTGGTAAACGACCGCGGTGAGGGAACTTTCGTGAAATTCCACTGGAAGCCGCGACTCGGCGTGCACTCCCTGATCTGGGACGAATGCCAGAAGATCGCGGGGAAAGATCCCGACTACAATCGCCGCGACCTGTGGGAGGCCATCGAGTCGGGCCAGTACCCGGAATGGGAGCTGGGCGTCCAGCTCGTGCCCGAGGAAGACGAATTCAAATTCGACTTCGATCTGCTTGACGCGACGAAAATCATTCCG
The DNA here is from genome assembly GCF_976985695.1 of Mycobacterium sp. NTMscope_MAC_269. NCBI lineage: Bacteria > Bacillati > Actinomycetota > Actinomycetes > Mycobacteriales > Mycobacteriaceae > Mycobacterium > Mycobacterium sp. NTMscope_MAC_269. The sequence continues at coordinate 213,226 of NZ_OZ335668.1, read as the reverse complement.
GAGGAACAGGTTCCGGTCCGGCCCGTGGGCAAGATGGTGTTGAACCGCAACCCGGACAACTTTTTCGCCGAGACCGAGCAGGTCGCGTTCCACACGGCGAACGTGGTGCCCGGCATCGACTTCACCAACGATCCTCTGCTGCAATTCCGCAACTTCTCCTACCTGGACACCCAGCTGATCCGGTTGGGCGGCCCCAACTTCGCCCAACTGCCGATCAACCGCCCGGTGGCCGAGGTCCGCACCAACCAGCACGACGGTTACGGGCAGCACGCGATTCCGCAAGGCCGCTCCAGCTACTACAAGAACAGCATCGGCGGCGGCTGCCCCGCGCTGGCCGACGAGAACGTGTTCCGGCATTACACCCAACGCCTCGACGGGCAGACCATGCGCAAGCGGGCCGAAGCCTTCGAGAACCACTACAGCCAGGCGCGGATGTTCTGGACGAGCATGACGCAAGTGGAAGCCGAACACATCGTCGCCGCGTTCGCCTTCGAACTCGGCAAGGTGGAAGTGCCCGAGATCCGTTCGGCGGTGGTGGCGCAGCTCGCGCGGGTCGACGGCGAGCTCGCCGCCCAGGTCGCCGCGAAGCTGGGGCTTCCCTCGCCGCCCGAGGAGCAGGTCGACACGGTGACCGCCTCACCGGCGCTCTCACAGGTGACCGACGCGGGTGACACCATCGAGTCGCGCAAGGTCGCGGTGCTGGCCGCCGACGGCGTCGATGTGGTGGGGACGCAGCGCTTTATCGAGCTGATGGGACAGCGCGGCGCCATGGTCGAGGTGCTGGCCCCGGTGGCCGGCGGCACGCTGGAGGGCGGATCGGGCGGCGAGCTTCCCGTCGACCGATCCTTCACCACGATGGCGTCGGTGCTCTACGACGCGGTCGTGGTGGCGTGCGGACCGCGGTCGATCGCGACGCTGTCCAACGACGGCTACGCGGTGCACTTCGTGACCGAGGCCTACAAACATCTCAAGCCCATCGGCGCCTACGGCGCCGGCGTCGACCTGTTGCGCAAGGCCGGTATCACCAACCAGCTCGCCGAGGACACCGAGGTGCTCAACGATCAATCCGTGATCACCACCACGGCAGCCGCCGACGAGTTACCCGACCGCTTCGTCGAGGAATTCGCCGGCGCGCTCGCCCAACACCGTTGCTGGCAGCGGCGCACCGACCCGGTTCCGGCCTAGCGCCGGTGTTTTCCCCGCGGCCGGGGCGGGCATAACTGATAAGGCGTCTCATCGCAGACAGGAGGATGGATCATGCCGCGCTCGTCGATCAAGAACGAAAAGATGTACCAGGATCTGCGCAAGAAGGGTGACTCCAAGGAGAAGGCCGCGCGGATTTCGAATGCGGCCGCGGGCCGGGGTAAGTCCTCGGTGGGCCGCAAGGGTGGTAAGTCCGGGTCGTACCAGGACTGGACCGTCACCGAACTGAAGAAGCGCGCCAAAGAGCTTGGCATGTCAGGCTATTCGAGTCTGACCAAGGATAAGCTCGTGGCCAAGCTTCGTAATCACTGACGCATCAGCCCGAGCCGGTCGGCGAGCACCAAGAAAGCGGCCGCGTAGTCGTTTTCGGCGGTCTGCGCCGTGATGCGCTGCCAGTCCAGGCGTTCGCGCACCGCGCGCACGGCCGGCAGCAATCTGGCGAAGTCGCAGTGATGCTCCCCCAGGGAGCGCAGCTGCTGGACGAGCACCATGGTGGGTGGCAGCACCGGCATGCCGATCGCCAGGACCTCCTGCTGCTCGGCCTGATCCAGCGTCTCGGCATCGACGGGGACGCCATTGATGCGATGCAGGACGTCGACGAGCGTGCCGCCGGTGCGTGCCTTGAACAACCAATCCTCCGGGGGCCGTTCGATCGCGAACCCGGCATTGGTCAAGGTGGCCACCGCGGTCTCCACGTCGGCCTCGGCCACCACCAGGTCGACGTCGTGACTGGGTTCCGGTGCGCCGTAGGCCCATAACGCGTAGCTGCCGGCCAAAGCGAAGCGCGGCCCGTGCTCCTTGAGCGCCGACGCCGCGGCCTTCAACGCCTCACGTAACCGCGAGGCGCAGTCGGCATGTGCGGCATGTACGTCCGGGGCTGCCATGGTGCATTAGGTGATACCCCGCCGGCGGCACGGGCAACCTGCCGACGGCCGATGATAAGACCGTTTAACTTGCCCGCAACGGGGAAATCGTCCGGTTATGTCAACCGCGGTGCCACGCCCATACGATGCTGCGGCCGTCGTGATTCCGGTCCGTGCCTTCGACCGCTCTCCGGCGGGTGGTCCGGCGTGACCGCGGGTCTGGTTGAGCACTGGCTCGAGTCCGGACGGCTCGAGCTTCCCCTGCCCGCGTCGGGACGCACGGCCGAGCGCTGGCAGCGGCTGGCGCGGCTGGCCGAGGACAACATCGTCGCGGCCAGGATCGCCGAGTCCCACGTCGACGCGGTCGCGATACTGCACGAGTTGGGCGGTAAACCCCCCGATCCGGGTCAGCTGTGGGGTGTGTGGACCGCCGAGGCCGCGGACACGGCGCTCACGGCTACCGACACCGACGGCGCGTTCACCCTGCACGGCACCAAGGTGTGGTGCGCGGGCGCAGGGTTCTGCACGCACGCGCTGGTGACCGCGCGACTCGAGGACGGGACGCAGGGCCTGTTCGCGGTGACGGTCACCGACCCCGCCGTCAAGGCGTTGCCCAGCACGTGGTGGAACGCGGGGATGGCCGGCAGTGACACCAGGCCGGTCCAGTTCACCAACGCCCAGGCCGTCGCCGTGGGCGACCCCGGCGCCTATCCGAATCGGCCGGGGTTCTGGCACGGCGCGATCGGTGTCGCCGCCTGTTGGCTCGGCGGGGCGCGGCGGGTCGCCGACCCGTTATACCGCTGCGCCGCAAGCCAATCGGCCGACGCGTATTCGCTGGCCCACTTGGGTGCCGTGGATGCCGCGCTGGCCGCCAGCGACGCGATCCTCGCCGAGGCGGCGATCCAGGTCGACGCCGACCCGTTCGACCGAGCCGGCACGGCGCAACTACTGGCGCGTCGCGTCCGCACGGTCGTGGAACACGCTGTCGACGAGGCGATTACGCGCACCGGCCGCGCGCTGGGCCCGGGCCCGCTGTGCCAGGACGGGCGGCACGCCCAACGGGTCGCCGACCTGAGCATCTACATCCGGCAGAGCCACGCGGAGCGAGACCTGGCCGAACTCGGGCGGCTGGCGGGCAAGCGGGCGATGAGGGCGCCGTGAGAACCGTGCCGGCGGGCAACTGCGCGTTTGCGGCCGACCCGCTGACCCACGGCGGCACCCCGGTGCCGTTGTGGCTGGCCGCGTTCGAGGAAAGACCCCTGCCGGCCCTGGATCTGACACAGTGTCGACGGCTGATCGTCGTGGCCCCGCATCCCGACGACGAAACCCTCGGCCTGGGCGCGATGGCCACCCAACTGACGGCGACGGGCGTGGACGTCCAGGTGGTCTCGGTCAGCGACGGCGGCGCCGCCCGACCCGGCGTGACGGCCTGGGAGCGGCTTCGGATGGAAACCATCCGAAGGTACGAATTGGGCCGGGCGACCAGCCTTTTGAATGTCCCCAGCCCGATTTCGCTGGGTTTTCCCGACGGTGAGCTGACGGATCGCGAGGACGCGCTGGCCGACACGCTGACTCAGCTCCTCGGGAGCGGCGGCCCGGCGACCTGGTGCGCGGCGACATGGCGGGGCGACGGGCATCCCGATCACGAAGCCGTGGGACGAGCGGCCTTGACCGCGTGCGCCCGCACCGGCGCGACGCTGCTGGAATATCCGGTGCTGATGTGGCACTGGGCGCACCTCGGTGATCCGGTGGTGCCGTGGGCCCGGGCCTATGCGGTGCCATCGCCCAGCTGGGCATTGGGCCGCAAACGCCGTGCGGCGCAATGCTATCGAAGCCAGCTCGAACCCACAGACGGCGAATCGTCACCCACCCTGCCGAGGTTCGTGCTGCAGCGGCTGCTCGCAATGGGAGAAGTCGTATTCCGGTGATCCGCCTGACCCGCTGCGGAAACGCCGCGTGAGTGCCCGAGCGGGAAAGTGGGTAGGCGAAAACCTATGCGCGTGGCGACCTTCAACATCCTGCACGGCCGCACGGTCGGGAACGGTGTCGACGTAGCGCGCCTGCGCGATTGCGTGCGCCGCCTCGATCCGGACGTGCTCAGCCTGCAGGAGGTCGACTGCGATCAGCCACGCTCCGAGCGGGCCGACCTGACCGCCGCGGCGGCCGAGGCCATGGGTGCCGTGGAACACCGGTTCGTGGCGGCGATTTCCGGCACCCCGGGTGCGACCTGGATGGCCGCCACCGGCCGCGAACAACCCGGGACCGCCGCATACGGCATTGCCCTGCTGTCGCGATACCCGGTGGCCAGCTGGCAGGTGTTGCGACTGCCCCGCATCCCGATGCGGTTTCCGATGTACCTGCCCGGACCCAACCGGGTGATGATCGTCGACGAGGAGCCGCGCGCGGCCGTGATCGCGCAGCTGCGCACCCCGATGGGCGGGCTGACGGTGGCCAACACCCACCTGTCCTTCGTTCCCGGCTGGAACCGGCGCCAGCTGCTGCGCGTGATTCACGACCTGCGCGGCTTTCCGGGCCCACGGCTGCTGACCGGCGACCTGAACATGACACCGAAAACCGTTAACCGCTGGTCGGGGATGCGGGCGTTGGCCGTCGCCGAAACGTTTCCCGCCGATGCGCCCAATCGCCAGCTCGACCACATTTTGACCGACGACCCCGGGCTGCGCGGCGGCGTGGTCGACGCCAGCCCCATGCCCATCTCCGATCACCGCCCGCTGGTGGTGGACCTGCAGCGGGAGTGAGTCCCCCCGTTCAGCGCGGGCGAACGGCGGCTGATCTCATCGCGACCAGAACACGGTCGATGTCGTGGATCGACGGCGCCTCGCCGGTGACCCTGATGATCTCCACTCCGACGTCGGCACTGTCGACGGAATCAGCCTGGGGCGCAACGAGTCTGCGGGCGATGGACATGACTTCGTCGTCGCCCACCCGTCGCGGCAACAACGACAGAAGCGGTGCATATCCCGTGGCCGGCGCGCTCGGCGGGCAGCCCGCACGCAGAAAAGCGACCATCCGGGACAACGGAGCGCCCACACCCATGTTCCCCCTATAACCCCGCGCCGCGGTTTGAAACCCCACGCGCAAAACGGGGTCCGGCCCGACAAGCGGACCGGACCCCGTTCAGAAAGCGGCTTACTGGTTTTTCTTCTGGCGCTCCTCGGCCGCGTCCGCGCCGGCTCGCGCCGACTCGGCTTCGGCCTCCTTCTTGCCCGCGTCGCGTTGGGCGTCGGCTTTGTCTTGCTGCGCCCGGCCCTCGTCGGCGAGGTCGTCGCGGCCGAGCACGGCCCCGCCGACCTCCTTGGCCTTGCCCTTCACGCCCTCGACGGCGCCCTGCACCGCTTCCTGCGGCCCGCTCTTCTGGTCCCCCATGGGTCGACCTCCCTTTCGGTGGTGAGTGAGCTTGCGCTCGATGGCACCTAAGGCGTTCCCGCCGCGCGCCGCGCCAAACGGCCCGTCCCCCGTTACCTGCGCCACCGCGCATCGGCCACCGGCACGTCGGTTTGAACGGAGTTTTACCGGGTAGTCCTAGCCGGCGGCGCGAAGGGGGGTGAGGGCGGTGACCACCATCGCCGTGATAGGGGCGACCGGCACGGCCGGATCCCGCGTGGTCGCCCGGCTGAGGTCGCGCGACGTCGCGGTGGTCGAGATCTCCCGCGAGCAGGGCGTCGATCTGTTCAGCGGGCCGGACCTGTGCGAGGCGCTCAAGGGGGTCGACATCGCGATCGACGTATCCGATCCGGTGCCGCCCCAGCCGTCGGACGTCGGCCAATCCCTGGCCACCGCCTCCCACAACATCGTGGGCGCGTGCGCCACTCAGGAAGTGCAGCGCCTGGTGGTGCCGACGATCGCGGGCATCGACGACCCGGAACTCGACGGCATCCCCTACTACGAAGCCAAACGTGCGGCGAAGAACATCCTGCTCGACGGCCCGGTGCCGACGACGATCGTCAAGTCCACGCAATGGTATGAATGCGCCACCCACTGCGATGCGGTGAGCTGCGACGGCGACGAGGTGATCGTCGAGGACTGGCTGATCCAACCGATCGCCGCCGACACCGTCGCCGACGTCCTCGTCGAGGCGGCGCTGGGACAGTCGCACACTCCGCGCACCATCACCGGCCCGCACCCCATCCGCCTACCCGATCTGACGTCGAAACTTCTTGCCCAGCAAGGTGATAGCCGACCGGTCCGGACGGTGCGACCCGCAGTCGCCGCGCTCGCCAACGGGGCGCTGTTGGCGTCGGGTCACGCGGTGGTCGTCGGTCCCGACGTCGACACGTGGTTGCAGACCTTGGCACCGCCCAGCACCGACGGACACCACGCGGTCGACGGCGAAGAACCCAGCGGCAGCTGAGGATTCGGTGTGCTCACAGCAGCAACGCACAACTGACGGCGATCATCCCGACGGTGACGAAGGCGGCGTAGTCGTTGATACTCCCGGTGTGGACGCGTCGTAACCAGCCCAGCGACCGCGCCACGCCTTCGCCGCGCAACGCCAGCACCAGCACCGACACGCCGAGAATCAGTTCAATCGCGATGATCCCCAACGTTTTCGGTTCGAGATAGACGAATTCCACGCCCGCGTCCGGCAGCGTGACGCCCGTCCCCAGGGCGGCCGCCGCGTAGCCGGCGGGGTCGAGCAACCCGGCGGTCGCGGGCCCGGCGACGTGCGCGACGAACGGGCGGGCCAGCGCGCCGAAGCCCAGGCAGCCCACGCTCAACATGATCAGGCTGGCCTTCATGCCCGACCGGATCGGCTCGAAGTGGGAGTACGCCTGGTTGCGGCGGCGGTAAAAGCCCAGGTACGCGGCGCGCGCCAGGGCGGCGACGGTCAGGACCTGCGCCAGCAGCGCACAGCCCAGCACGACGGGCCGACCCGACAATCCCTCGTGTATCAAGCCAAGTGAGGCGTAGCCGTTCAGCGGCGGCACCCCGGCGATCGACAACACCCCCACCGTGAAAGCCGCCGTCAGCAGCGGACGCCGACGGGCCAGCCCGCCCATCTCGGAAAGTTTGGTCAGGCCGGTGGCGTGCACCACCGCGCCGGCACACAGGAAAAGCAACGCCTTGAACAGGCCATGATTGACCAGGTGGTATGCCGCACCCGCGACGCCGTCCACGGTTCTGCTCGCGAAACCCGCTGTCAGTACGCCGGTTTGGGCGACGGTGTCCCAGGCCAGCAGTCGCTTGAGGTCGTCCTGCAGCAAGGCCATCGCCGCGCCGACCAGCGCCGAGGCCACGCCGAGTGCGGTCAGCAGCGTCGGCAGCGACGGAAGGTTCACGAAAATCTGCAGCCTGAGGCGGGCCAGCGCGACCACCCCGAGGTCGACCATCAGCGCCGAGAACAGCGCAGAGACGGCACCCGGGACGGGAGTGTGCGTGTCGGGTAGCCAGGCGTGAAACGGCACCAATCCGGCCTTGGTGGCAAAGCCCGCCACCAAAAAGGCGACCGCGAGCAGCATCGCCCGGGTGACGCCGGTGGTGACGGCCTCGTGGAGTTGCCCGAAGTTCAGCGCCCCGGTCGCGGAGTAGAGCATCGCGCTGCCGATGAACACCGAGAACCCGGCGATGCTGGTGAGGACGAGATTTTTGAAAGCCGCCTCCACCGCGATGGGCCGCTCCAGGAAGAAGCCGGTCAGGCCGTAGCTGGCCAGGGCGGCCACCTCGAACCAGACGAACAGATTGACCGTGTCCGCCGTGAGCGCGGCCCCGATCAGCGCGGCCAGCAGCAGCTGCACCAGGCAGGCCAGGCCGCCCAGCTCTCGCGGGCCGAGCTCGCCGAGTTCGGACAGCGCGCTGACCACCAACACCACGCCGACCCCGGCGGTCAGTGTCGCGAAGGTGAGCCCGAAAGGGTCGGCCACCAAGGCGATTCCGAGCGACGCGCCACGCACCGGGTGTTCGTTGGACAAGAAGTGCGTCAACAAATGACCGGTCCCCGCGAACACCGCCGCGGCGGCGTACAGCAGCACCCCCAGCGCCGCGCTCACAGCCGTCACCGCCACCCACAGCGGCGCCCGCCGCGCCCGCCGGGCGGCCAGCGGGGCCAGCACCGCGCCGATCAGGGGGAGCACCACTGGCAGCGGGAGCAGCTGCGCGGGCGTCGGCACCGCTCAGCCCCGCAGCTCGGTCAGGTCGGCCGCGTCGACGCTGCGGTAGTGCTGGGCCACCCGGACCACCACGGTCAAGAACACCGCGGTGATCGCCACCCCGATGACCACCGCGGTGATGCAGAAGTTCTGCAGCACCGGATCGGCCACATTTCCGGCCACGAGGTCTTTTTGAGTGCGCCCGGCCGGCAGCCCGGCCAGCACCGGCGCGGTCGAGTCGTTGCGGTAGGCCATGGACACCAGCAGCAGATACGTCGAGGACTCCATCAGCGAGAGACCGAGGACGATTTTGATCAGGTTGCGCCGCGACACCACCGCGAACAATCCGAGACAGAACAACACCCCGGCGGCGACGTAGTTGGCGACGATCATGACTCGTCCTCGTCGGGTGTCCATTCGTGACCCATGCCCAGCAACGCGAACACCGCGATCGTGATGCCGGTGGCCACCTCCACCAACTCGGCGGCCGAGATCAACTGCAGCGTGCCGCCGGCGCGGATCGTCTGTTGCGGTGCCAGCGGCAGCCAATTGTCCAAGAACGAGCCGGTCAGCCACATGCCCACCAGACCGACGGCGACAATGGCTGCGGCACCGGCCATTTCGGCGACCTCCAGCGTGGCCGGGCGCACCGCGGCGCGCACCGCCCGGTGCCCGAGCGCCGTATAGAGCAAGATGACGCAGCCCGCCAACACCACCCCCGCGGGAAAGCCGCCGCCGGGCGTGTAGCCCCACGCCGCCAGGTAGACGCCGGCGACCGCCAGGATGACCGCGGCGACGCGCGCGCCCACTCGCACCACCACCGTCATCGCGACCGCCCGCTCCGGGGCGGGCGCGCCCAGCGCGGCGTCGTCGGCGTGCTCGGGCGCCGGCTCCGGCTCGTCGTGGCGCTCTTGGTCTTCCGCCTCGCGCGCCTGCGACTCCTGCTCATCGGGGCCCTCGTCGGGGTCGGCCTCCTGCTGCTCGACGCGCCCGGCGCTGGCTTCGCCGACGAACTCCGAGCGCGGCTCGCGGCCCCGCGAGAGCAGCAGCACCGCGACGACGGCGGCGAGCAACAAAAACGTCTCGCCGAACGTGTCGAAGGCCCGGCTGCCGTACACCACTTCGCTGACCACCTCGGTAGTCCCCCACCGCGGCAACGCGATCGCCATCGCGTGTCTTGCGATGTCGGGCAACGGGTTTGAACCGGCGGGCAAGGACGTGAGTCCGACGCCCACCACGGCGGCGAAACCACCGACCAGCAGCCCGCCCAGCCACGCGCGATGCCAGCCGGCCTCGCGCGGCAATCGTCGATCAGCCACCGCGACCGCCGCCGTCGTCGGGGGCCTCACCCAAGTCACCGCGGTCGAAAACGTCGGTGCGAATTTTTCCGATCGCGATCAGATACAGCACCGGCTGGGCGATCGCGCCGACGGCGACCGTGGCCAGCGCGACGTCCGGCGCGGCCAGCACCACGAACAGCGCGCCCAGCACGGTGCCCATCGCCGACAGGGCCATCACCGAACCCGTGATGCTGCGCAGGAACACCACCAGCACCGCACAAGCGATGACCAGCCCCAGGCACAGATAGTCGACGGCCCACAGCGATGTCACCGGCCGGCTCCGGGCCGGTCCGGTTGGTCGACGACCGCGCCGCGCCACATCGGCACCCCGGTCTTGTACGCGGCGCGCGCCAACGCGTGCGCGGCGATCGGATTGACCAGCAGAAGCAGCGCCGCGACCAGGAGCGCCCGCGATCCGTACTCGGTGAGAGGTCCCTTGGCCACCGCGAGGGCGCCCAACAGCGGCACCGCGCCGGCGGTGATTGTCTTGGAGGAGCACTGAATTCGCGTGTAGACGTCGGGCATACGCAGGATGCCGATCGCCCCGCTCAGCGAAAAGAACACTCCCACAACGCATAAGAGGATCACCAGCGTGTCGGCCAGGGCGGAGTTCACAGCAGTCCCCGCTCCAGGTATCGCGCCCACACCAGCGCGCCGAGGTAACTGAACGAGGCCAGCCACAGTGCCACGTCCAGATAGATCGGGCGGTCGGCGACGGCGGCGTAGAACAACACCACCAGCGCGCATTGCGTGGAGATGGTGTTGAGTGCGACCACACGATCCGACACCGAGGGGCCGCGCGCCAGCCGAACCAGCAGGAGGCACGCCACCGACAACTGCGCGATGCACACCCCCGCCAGCACGCCACTCATCGGTTCGCCCCGCCTCTTCTTCCGGCTCGGAGCCGGGCCACGGCAATCACCCGCCGTTCCAGCGGCCCGTTCACCGATTCGCGCGCCGGGCCCCGCGGCACGGCCATCGCGTGATACTGCAGCAGGTGCCGGCCGCGATCGAGGTCGACGAACTGGTTGTCCACGACCAGGGACGTCAGCAGGCCGGTCGCCGCGAGTTCGCCGTCCGACCGCGCCTCGCTGGGCACGATGATCATGCCGGAACGCAGCGGCCGTGACGGCGACAGGATGCGGCGGGTCAGCGAGAGGTTGGCCACCACGATGCGCGCCGCGCAGGCGGCCGCGAGCATGACCAGCGCGGCGAGGCGGCGCGGCGTCACCGCCGACCACGGTCCGGCCACCGGCCCCAGCGGAGCCATGGCGAACCCGCAGCCCACCGCGACGGCCAGGCCCACCAGCAGGTTTTCGACCGTCGGGGTCCACGTCAGCAGGATCCACAGCGCGAAGGCCCACGCCGTCAGCGCCGCCACCCGCTGCGCACGCACCGCACTGCCCACCCCGATGCCACCTTTCGCCCTCGTATCGCGGGGACGTCCCGGGATACCCGTCGCGCCGGACGATCAACCGTGTATTCCGGGCCCCGCCGCGGATAACGATTGCGTCACGATGGAGATCACGATTCGTTAAGAACCGGCGCACATTCTTAAAAATTTGCCGACCGCTTGACCGTTCGCTTAGCAAACACCCCCGCGAACGGCCACAACGACCCGAACGTGGCGCGGCGTTCGTCGTCAGCGAACATTCGCCACTGTTGGCCTCCGCTACTTTGGATTTCGAGGATCGGGAGCCTCAGTCGAGAGAAATCCATTTCGTTTCGAAGGACAACAAACATCATGAAATTCAGCAGTATTGTCGCGCGCCGTCGAGTGGCCGGAGTCAGCGCCGGCTGCCTGCTCGGGGGGATGGTCATGGGCGTCGTCGTCGCGCCGACGGCGGCCGCCGCACCCGACTGCAGCCCGGCCGGTGTGAACTCCACCGTCTCCTCGGTGCAGGGATCCGCCGAGCAGTATCTGGCGGCGCACCCGGGGGCCAACCAGGTGGTGACGGCCGCCTATGGTCAGCCGCGGCCCGAGGCTGCATCGAGCCTGCGCAGCTACTTCACGGGCCACCCGCAGGAGTACTACGACCTGCGCGGCATCCTGGCACCGATCGGTGACACCGAACGGCAGTGCAACGTCACCGCCTTGCCGCCGTACCTGGAATCGGCCTACCACGAATTCATGGCCGGCTGATCCAGCCCGAAAGACGACCCGCCACGGACCCGTTTGCCGGCCGTGGCGGGTCGTTTCGCGTTTGAGCCGTCACGCGCCGTGTGAACGGCGTTGCGGGCGGGTATTTCTGGCGAATATCGGTGCGGGTGGCGGAACTGGAGGGTCGACGATGCGACTGCGGCGCAGCGAGCTGAGCAAGCCGGGGATCGCGCGCAAGCGCCGGGGAAAGGGCTTTTCCTACTGCGACCCGAGCGGCGAGGCGGTCTCGGATCCGGAAACCCTGGCGCGCATCAAGGATCTCGTCATTCCGCCGGCGTGGAAGAAGGTGTGGATCTCGCCGTACCCCAACGGCCACATCCAGGCCGTCGGCGTCGACGCGGCGGGCCGTCGCCAGTACCTTTACCACTCCGCGTGGCAGCAGGAACGCGCCGAGGAGAAGTTCGACCGCGTGCTGGAACTGTCGACGCGGCTTCCCGCGTGGCGCGCCGAGATCGCCAAAGACCTTGCGCGCAAAGGCTTGACCCGCAAGCGGGTGCTGGCGCTCGCGCTGCGGCTGCTCGATCGCGGCTACTTCCGCGCCGGCGGCGAGCAATACGCCGAGGAACACGAGTCCTACGGGTTGTCCACCCTGTTGTGTGAACATGTGGTGGTCCGCCGGGACGCCGTCGAATTCGACTTTCCGGCCAAGAGCGGGGTGCGGCGCACCGTGGAAATCGAGGACGCCGACGTGGTCCGCGCGGTGCGCGCGCTGATGCGCAGGCCCAACCGCACCGAGCGATTGCTGGTGTGCCGCAACTCTTCCGGATGGCTCGATGTGCGCGCCGATGACCTCAATGCCCGGTTCAAGGAGCTGGCCGGCGACGACTACACCGTCAAGGACCTGCGAACGTGGCATGGCACCGTGCTGGCGGCGGCCGCGTTCGCCGACGCCGACCCCGCGGTGTCGGGCCGGGTCGCCAAGCGCGTCGCGGCCGCCGTGATGAAAGAGGTGGCCGAGGAGCTGGGCAACACGCCGGCCGTGGCCCGCGGTTCCTATGTGGATCCCCGCGTCGTCACCGGCTACGAGCAGGGCCTGACCATCGCGGCGGCGGTCCGCCGCGCCGAGCGAGCCCGCAAGCCCGACGTGGCCCAGGAGATTCTGGACAAGGCCACCCGGATGCTGATCCGGCGCGTGGCCAAGGGCGACAGCGCCGGCGCCGCGACCGGCCTGCGCAAGACGGCGTGAACGATCCCACGGCCGTCACCTGTTAACTGGCTGTGAGTCGCCTGGCCGGCTCGTGAAGGCGAATAACAACAGCGATTGCGGGTAACCCGGCACCTGTGGGAAGTGCCGAAGCCGCCCGTGCGGGGCATTCTGCCGTAGTCATGCCTGCCTGAAGAACCGTCTGCCCAGGAGGGAAAACATGTCCAAACAAGAGGTCTCCGACTACCTGCTGGAGCGGTTGCGGGCGTGGGGCGTCGAGCACGTGTTCGGCTATCCCGGCGACGGCATCAACGGGCTCCTCGCCGCATGGGGCCGGGCGGACAACAAGCCCCAGTTCATCCAGTCTCGGCATGAGGAGATGAGCGCCTTCGAGGCGGTCGGCTACGCGAAATTCACCGGCCGGGTCGGGGTGTGCGCGGCCACGTCGGGGCCCGGCGCGGTCCACCTGCTCAACGGCCTCTACGACGCCAAACTCGACCACGTTCCGGTGGTGGCGATCGTCGGTCAAACCAACCGCAGCGCCATGGGCGGGAACTACCAGCAGGAGGTCGACCTGCTGAACCTGTTCAAGGACGTCGCCAGCGACTACGTCCAAATGGTCACCGTCCCCGAACAATTGCCCAACGTCCTGGACCGCGCGATCCGCATCGCGATGACCCAGCGGGCGCCGACGGCACTGATCATTCCCAGCGACGTCCAGGAGCTGCCGTACTCGCCGCCCGAGCACGCGTTCAAGATGGTGCCCTCCAGCCTGGGCATCGAGTACCCGGATATCGCCCCCGACGACGCCGCCATCGCCCGCGCCGCCGACGTCCTCAACGCCGGCAAGAAGGTCGCCATGCTGGTGGGTACCGGTGCGCGCGGGGCCCACGAAGAACTGGCCGAGGTCGCCGAGCTGCTCGGTGCCGGCGCGGCCAAGGCGCTGCTGGGCAAGGATGTCCTCTCCGACGAATTGCCTTGGGTCACAGGCTCTATCGGGTTGCTGGGGACGCGGCCGAGCTACGAGCTGATGATGGGCTGCGACACGCTGCTCACGGTCGGGTCCAGCTTCCCCTACACGCAGTTCCTGCCGCAGTTCGACCAGTGCCGGGCGGTGCAGATCGACGTCGACGGCCGCATGATCGGGATGCGCTACCCGTACGAGGTCAACCTGGTCGCCGACGCGAAGACCGCACTGCGGGCCCTGATTCCGCACCTGCGCCGCAAGGAAGACCGGTCGTGGCGGGAAGGCGTCGAGAAGAACGTAACCCGCTGGTGGGAGACCATGGACAAGGAGGCGATGGTCAGCGCCGATCCGATCAACCCCATGCGGCTGTTCTCCGAGCTGTCCCCGCAGCTGCCCGAGAACGCCATCGTCACCGCCGATTCGGGCTCGTCGGCCAACTGGTACGCGCGCAACCTGCGCTTCCGCGGCGACATGCGCGGCTCGCTGTCGGGCACGCTGGCGACGATGGGCCCCGGGGTCCCTTACGGCATCGGCGCGAAGTTCGGCCATCCGGACCGGCCGGTGATCGTGTTCGCCGGTGACGGCGCCATGCAGATGAACGGCATGGCCGAGCTGATCACGATCAAGCGCTACTGGAGCGAATGGAAAGACCCCCGCCTGGTCATCGCGATCCTGCACAACAACGACCTCAACCAGGTCACGTGGGAAATGCGCGCGATGGCCGGCGCCCCGAAATTCGCGGAGTCCCAGAACCTTCCCGACGTCGACTTCGCCGCGTTCGCGGCCAGCCTGGGCCTCAACGCCATGGCCATCAAGGATCCCGACGAACTGTCGGACGCGTGGCGCAATGCCTTGTCCGCCGACCGTCCGACCGTGCTGGACGTGTTCACCGATCCCGACATGCCGCCCATCCCACCGCATGCCACCTGGGAGCAGTTCAAGTCGGCCACCGCGGCGGTGCTCTCCGGTGACGAGGACCGGGTGGGCTTCGTCAAGGTCGGCCTGAAAACCAAGATGCAGGAGTTCATGCCGCACAAGAAGAGCTGACCCCGGGGGTCGGCCGCCGGTTTACGCGAGGCCGGCGCGCGCGCTGCGCAGGTCGTCGACGAACGACTGGTAGACCTCGTCGTGCCGGTCGCTGCGGTCCCGCAGCACCGACGACGGGTGAACGGTCGCCACCACGATCGGTTCGGGCGTCATCGCGATGTCGACCGACGACGGGAGCCTCAGCTCCCGTCCGCGCTGCTCCGAGACCCGAAAAGTGGTGCCCAGCAACGATTGTGCGGCGGTCGCTCCCAGGCACACGATGACTTCGGGCGCCACGGCCTCGATCTCGGCGATCAGCCAGGGCCGGCAGGCGACGACCTCGGTCCGGCCCGGTTTTTGGTGGATGCGGCGTTTGCCGCCCTTGCGGGTGAATTTGAAATGCTTGACGGCGTTGGTCTGATAGGTCAGGACAGGGTCGATGCCGGCGTCTTCGAGCGCCCGGGCGAGCAGTCGCCCCGCCGGGCCGACGAACGGCTCACCGGCGCGGTCCTCCTGGTCGCCTGGTTGCTCGCCGACCAACATGATCGGCGCCCCGCGATGCCCGTTACCGAACACGGTTTGGGTCGCGTCTTCGAAAAGCGAACAGCCATGGCACGTTTCGGCGGCGCTCCGCAGCGCGTCGATGTCACGCTCCTGGGGCAGGTAGCGGGCGGCGCCGGGTGCCTTCGATGTTTTCGATGTGGTGGTCATGAGAATGTGGTGGCGTGGGTACCCCCGCTCCCCCACCGAGCGGGGGTACCCAGCCTCGGGTGGCTCCTCAGCCCTTACCGATGATCGCGTCGCGGGCGCGGTCGAGCATTGCGGCGAACGGACCCGCGGCCAGATTGGCCACCTGGGATTCCACACCGGCGTGCGGCCGGGTCGGAGCGATGGCTTCGGCGAGCTTCGCGGCGCGGCCCATCCGTTCGAGCTCTTCCGCACTCAATTCCTCGCCCAGCTTGGCGAATTCGTCGTGCTCCTCGTGCTCGGCGTGGTCGATCACCGCGTCGCGCAGCTTGGTCAATTCGCGGGTGAATTCCGCGCTGTCGACGTCGAGTGATTCCAGCCGCTGCAGCACGGTCTTGGCCTCGTGCTCTTCGTGCAGCCGCTTGTCGACCACGGCGGTGCCGCCGGCGATCTTGCGCTTGGCGCGCGGATGAACGATTTCCTCCTCGGCGGTTTCGTGCACGGCGAGTAGTCGCCGAAGCTCGACGAAGGCCTTCTCCCGTGTTTCTCCGGACGCCGCCAGGGTTTCGGCGAACATCGCCTTGATCTGCTCGTGCTGACTGACGAGAAAGTCGACCACATCGGTGGGCGACGTGATGGCGGTGCGTGCCACGGTGTCCCTCCCATCTCCCTTGGTTCGACGCGCAGGGCTGTTGCGCGCTCACCGAAGCGGCTACCCGGCGAAATCGGCCGTCAAACGGGTGTGGCCGCGGCCGGGCGGGGTATGTGCTCAGCATCGCCAAGCCGCATCTGGGGTGGCCTCGGTTCAGGCGCGGCCCCCCGCCATCGGTTACATTTCGGGCAGGTTCGGCCGCGAAGGAGGCACGGCGTGACCAACCAGCAGGACCCGTACTGGCAGAACCCGCTGAGTTACGACCCGCTCGGCCGGGTCCCGCCGCCACCGATCGAGCCGCCGATCGAGCCGATCGAGCCGCCCGCGTTTCCGCCGCCACCCGCGCCCCCGCCCTACCGCCCGCCCGTCAACACCCTGGCGACGCTGTCCCTGGTTTTCGCGTTCGTGTTCGCGCCCGCGGGAGCGGTTCTGGGACACCTCGGGCTGGCGCGGATCCGGCGCACCGGCGAACTCGGCCGCGACCGCGCCCTGGTGGGCATGACGCTGTCGTACGTGTTCATCTTGTTGGCGGTCGTCGCGCTCGCCGGGTGGGCGACGCTGGGCGGTTCCACGTCCGCGCACCGGGCGGCGCGCGAGGCCACCACGTCCAGCGGGCCCCCGCCGCCCACCGTCCCGCCGGACACCATCACCACACTGCTGCCCGGGTTGGACGCGCTGCGCAACATCACCGACGATGCGAACCTCGCGGTCGGGCCGACGTGGAACAGCCCCGGCCGCTCGGCGCAGGACGGCAGCATCGACCGCCCGGAATGCTGGGGAAGTATCGCCGCCGGCAGCCCGGACGCCTATACCCCCGGCTCCTTCACCGGTTATCACGCGGGCGAATTCACCGACACGCGCAGCATGCTCAAGTCGATCCAAGTCATCCAGGGCGTGGCGGCGTTCCGCGATCCCGCCGGTGCGCAGGCACAGCTGGATGCGCTGCTGTCGGGATGGCGCCAGTGCGGCGGCTCGACCGTCACCGTGACGGCCCCCGGCGGGCAGCCGATCGCGATGGCGGTGAGCGCTCCCGCCGACGCGGGCAACGGCATCACCACATTGGGCTTGACCCCCAAGGGAATACAGGTGCGCTCGGCGCGGGCGGTGGCGGCCAAGGCCAACGTCGTCCTCGACTTGAACGTATCCGCCAGCGGCACCACGGACAGCGAGCGGCCGCGGCTGGTCGCAGTCAGCATCGCCAACTACATCCTCGGCAAGATCCCCGGCTAAACCGCGGCGACCCGCTGCGCCCGGGCTGAGTACGCTGAGCGGATGAAATATGTCGACGTCGACGGGGTCGGACGAGTCAGCCGGATCGGCTTGGGAACCTGGCAGTTCGGTTCACGCGAATGGGGTTACGGCGACAGCTATGCCGCCGGCGCCGCGGGTGACATCGTGCGGCGCGCCCGCGCGCTGGGGGTGACGCTGTTCGACACCGCCGAGGTCTACGGGCTCGGCAAAAGCGAGCGGATCCTGGGCACCGCACTCGGCGACGAACGCGCCGAGGTCGCGGTGGCCAGCAAGATCATGCCGGTCGCTCCCTTCCCCGCCGTCGTCAAGCAACGCGCGCGGGCCAGCGCCCGCCGGCTCGGGCTGGACCGCATCCCGCTGTACCAGATCCACCAGCCCAACCCGGTGGTGCCGGACTCCGTGATCATGCCCGGGATGCGAGACCTGTTGGCGGACGGCACGATCGGCGCGGCGGGCGTCTCGAACTATTCGCTGCAACGGTGGCAGAAGGCGGACGCCGCGCTGGGCGCGCCGGTGATCAGCAATCAGGTGCACTTCTCGCTCGCCTATCCCAAAGCGCTCAAGAATTTGGTGCCTTTCGCCGAACGGGAGAACCGCATCGTGATCGCCTACAGCCCGCTGGAACAGGGGCTGCTGGGCGGCAAGTACGGCGTCGACAACCGCCCAGGCGGGGTTCGCGCGGTCAACGCGTTGTTCGGCACCGAGAACCTGCGCCGCGTCGAACCACTGCTGCAGTTGTTGCGCGACGTCGCAACGCAAGTCGGCGCCAAGCCGGCGCAGGTGGCGCTGGCCTGGTTGATCAGCTACCCGGGCGTGGTGGCCATTCCCGGGGCGTCCAGCGTCGAGCAGCTCGAGTTCAACGTCGCCGCCGCCGACATCGAGCTGCCCACCGAATCCCGTGACGCGCTGACCGAGGCGGCGCTGGCGTTTCGGCCGACGTCGGCCGCGCGGTTCCTCACCGACCTGGCGCGGGAGAGGCTCGGCCGCAAGTAATCCGGCCGATCAGGACTGGTTGGCTTCCGCGAATGCGGCGGGGCTGGCCGGCGCGCCGCGCGCGACCACCAGCGGCATCGACGTCGAGGCGTTGGTGCGCAGGATGGTGTGCACGACGTCGATCAGGTCGTCGACGGGCATCAACTTGCCGGGCATGCAACCGCGCGACGACCACAGCGGAACCGCCTTCATGGCGAGGTCCATGTCCCAGTCGGCGTTCATGCCCGTCGCCGCGTCGCCCTCGCCGCCCGCGCACTCCCCGACGATCAGGTTGGTGAAGCCGACGTCGGAGTGTTCGGCCCGCCACGCCTCCACCAGCCGCTCCAGCGCGGCCTTGCTGACGCCGTAGGCGCCCAGTCCCGGCCACGGCGGCCCGAAGGTGCCGGCGTCGGAGGACAGGTACACCGCCTTGCCGGCCGACGCGGTCAGGTGCGGCATCGCCGCGGCCGTCACCAACGACGCGCCGATGACGTTGGTGTCGAAAATGCGCCGCCACGTCTCGGCTCCGGTGTCCACCATCCGGACCAGCGGCCCGACGGCGGGCGTGTAGACGAGGTTGTCGATCCCGCCGAGGGCGTCGGCGGCCGCACCGATGGCCGTGCGGCAAGACGCCTCGTCGGTGACATCGCATTCGACGGCGACCGCATTCGGGCCGGCCTCCTTTGCCGCGGCCTCGATGCGCTGCAGACGCCGGGCAAGCAATGCGACCTGGTCGCCGCGCTGCGCGAGACCGACCCCGATGCAACGCCCCAGCCCGCTCGAGGCGCCGACCACCACTGTCCTTGACATATTCGCCCTCTCTTGTAACGCGAGACGCTGTCGCGAGAAACCTACCGGATGGGCCGCGTCCGGTGGCGATCGCTGGCCACTTAGGTCGCCACTTACGTCGCCACGACGGCGTTCCGGTCGCCCGATTTGGCCCGGTACATGGCCTCGTCGGCACGCGCGGTGACCGCGTCGACGGACTCGGCGGGACGGGCGAGCGTGGCGCCGATGCTCAGGGTCGCGCCGATCGTGTTGCCGCAGGCGTGGATGGGTTCGGCGACGCGGCGCCGAATCTTCTCGGCGATCTGGGCGAGTTCGTCGGCGCTGCGGACGCCGGGCAACAGGATCAGCATTTCGTCGCCGCCCGTGCGTCCCACGGTGTCCCCGCGGCGCACGCTCGCCCGGATCCGCGCCGCGACGGTGGCGAGTACGACGTCGCCCGTCCCGTGTCCCCACCGGTCGTTGATCGCCTTGAAGCGGTCGACGTCGCAGAACAGCACGCCCACATGTGTTCCGGGCGGCTGCGGTTGCCCCAGCGCGGCCTCCAGCCGGGCCAGGGCCTCGGCTCGGTTCACCAGGCCGGTGAGCGTGTCGAAGCGCGCCAACCGTTCCAGTCGCTGTTCGGCCTCGACCTGGTCGTCGACCACCCGCAACGCCGCGATCAGCCCGTCGGTGTGGCCCCGGGCGTCGGTGTAGGGCTTCCCGTGTCCGTCGACCCAGTGGTATTCGCCGTCGAGCGAACACACCCGGAAGCGTTGGAGCACCCGTTCCCCGCCCGCGATGCGGCGCAGGGCGGTCTGGAGGTTGTCGCGATCCTCGGGGTGGATGCGGCGGGCGAAATCCGGGCCCGTCCACTCGGTGAGCGGCCCACCGAGCGCGGGTTCCACGGACGGGGAGATCCACACGACCTCGCCGCCACGGAAGTGCACGATGATGTCGACGGCATTGTCCGCGAGGATGCGGTACCGGATCTCGGCCTCAGCCCGTTGCTTGCTGGCCAGCTCCTTGGCGATCAGCAGCTGCTGCTCGCTCTGGCTGAAGTAGAAGGTCACCGCCCCGACGACCGCGGTCCCCAACAGGATCGAGAAGGTCCACTGCGCGTTGTCGTCCGGGCCGAGCCGCAGGAAGACCGGCCTTGCCACGGCCACGACGAGCGGAAAGCCGCCGAGGATCCCGAGCAACCGAATCAGCGACCGGCGGTCGGGACGCGCGAGCAGCCATGCGAGCGGAAACCGGTCGGCGCGCGCCAGCGCGGTAGCCGCGACGAGCAGCAAAAGGGCCACCGCCGTCAGGAACGCCTGCCCCTTGGACGGCGAGACGCCCACCAGCGCCAGCGCGTCGAACAGGTAGGCCCCGGCGGTGACGAACGGGATGGCCGCGCTCGCCGCCAGGCACAGCGGCCAGAGCAGCCTGCTGCGGCGGCGGTCCACCCGGATCAGCGCGACGGCGATCGCCAACGGCAGCGCGGACAACGCCGTCTGAACGCTCGGGCGCCCGGGCCAGGACCACTCGTGCAGGCCGACCGCCTCGCCGAACCAGATACGGTCGACGGTGAACGACCCGAGGCTCGCGTATTCCGCGAGGACGATGAGCGCGAAGGCGCCCGCGGCCACGGCCAAAGCCCGTCCGGCCCAGCGGCGCTCGCGCGACGGACTTCCCCATTGCGCCAGGATCGCCGCGCCCAGCGTGGCCAGCCACAGCGCCGTCCACGGCATCATCTGCGGCCAGGTCGGATAGATCCGCGTCAACCGCTCGATGCCGGCCGTCCAGCCCACCCACGTCAGCGCCGCGACCATGAGCACCAATAGCGCGGCGGCCCGACCGACGGTGTTCATCGCCGATGCCAGACGCGCCTCGGGACCGGGCCTGTCCATCGGTTGTCCCTTTCGCTCCCGGCGGTCGACGCGCGGCATCAATGTTGCCGCCGAGAAAGTTAGCCGATGTGGCTTGTCGGCGAGGGCAATTCGCGCGATCCGGGCAGAAGGGACACGGATAGCCGCGGATAGGCGTGGCCGGCCGGCTAGCTCGAAGGAAGCCCCCGCAGCACCACCGCGGTGTGAGCCTCCACGGTCAGGCTCCCCCCGCCGGGCACCTCGTCGGCCGGGGTGCTCTCTTCGGGCCCGGTGTATACCACGAGCTGCCAGGATTCACCGAATTCTTTTGGTGGAAGGGTGAATTCGATCGGCTCGTAGTGGGCGTTGAAGCACAGCAGGAACGAATCGTCCAGCACCCGTTGGCCCCGCTCGTCGCGGCCGGGAATGCCGTGGCCGTTGAGGAACACCGCGACCGACTTGGCGAAGCTCGCGCCCCAGTCCTCGTCGGTCATCTCCGCGCCCTCCGGGGTGAACCAGGAGATGTCCGGCAGGCCGTCCTGCCCGCGCCGGCCGACCGGCTTGCCGGAAAAGAACCGGCGCCTGCGGAACACCGGATGCTCGGCCCGCAGCGCCGACACCGTGCGCGCGAACTCGAGCAGCCCCGCATCGGCGGCGCCCCAATCGATCCAGGTGAGTTCGTTGTCCTGGCAATAGCCGTTGTTGTTGCCGTTCTGGGTGCGCCCGAGTTCGTCGCCGTGACAGATCATCGGCACGCCCTGAGACAACAGCAGGGTGGTCAGGAAGTTGCGCTGCTGTCGGGCGCGGAGCTGGTTGACGGTCTCATCGTCGGTGGGCCCTTCGGCGCCGCAGTTCCAGGACCGGTTGTGGCTTTCGCCGTCGTTGTTGTCCTCGCCGTTGGCCTCATTGTGCTTCTCGTTGTAGGACACCAGGTCGCGCAGCGTGAACCCGTCGTGGGCGATGACGAAGTTGATCGACGCCACGGGGCGGCGCGCGGTGTGCTCGTAGAGGTCGGCCGATCCGGAGAGCCGGTAGGCGAATTCGTCGAGGGTGGCCGGCTCGCCGCGCCAGAAGTCGCGGACGGTGTCGCGGTACTTGCCGTTCCATTCCGTCCACTGCGGCGGGAAGTTGCCCACCTGGTAGCCGCCCGGCCCGACGTCCCACGGCTCGGCGATCAGCTTGACCTGGCTGACGGTCGGATCCTGTTGCACGAGTTCGAAAAACGTCGACAGCCGGTCCACGTCGTAGAACTCGCGGGCCAGCGTCGAGGCCAGGTCGAAGCGGAAGCCGTCGACGTGCATCTCGGTCACCCAGTAGCGCAGGGAGTCCATGATCAGCTGCAGCGAGTGCGGATGCCCGACGTTGAGGCTGTTGCCCGTGCCGGTGTAGTCCATGTAGTACTGCTTGTCGTCGTCGACCAGCCGGTAGTAGGCGGCGTTGTCGATGCCGCGCATCGACAGCGTGGGGCCGAGGTGGTTGCCTTCGGCCGTGTGGTTGTAGACCACGTCGAGGATGACCTCGATGCCGGCCTCGTGCAGCGACCGCACCATGGCCTTGAACTCCTGGACCTGGCCGCCCGGCGTGGTGGCACTGGAGTACTTGAAGTCGGGCGCGAAGAATCCGATCGTGTTGTAGCCCCAGTAGTTGGACAGGCCCTTGTCGACCAGCGTGGAGTCGTTGGCGAAGTGGTGCACCGGCATCAACTCGATGGCCGTGATGCCGAGACTCTTGAGGTGCTCGATGATGACCGGGTGCGCCACCGCGGCGTAGGTGCCGCGCAGCTGTTCGGGGACGTCCGGGTGAGTCTGGGTCAGGCCCTTGACGTGTGCCTCGTAGATGACGGTGTCGGCGTAGTGGCGGTCCGGTGGGCGGTCGTTGCCCCAGTCGAAGTACGGGTTGATCACGACCGACTTGGGCATGCTGTCCGCCGAGTCGTCGTCGTTGCGGCTGTCGGGGTCGCCGAAGTTATAGCTGAAAAGCGACTGGTTCCACTCGAACGAGCCGTCGATGGCTTTGGAGTACGGGTCCACCAGCAGCTTGTTCGGGTTGCACCGGTGCCCGGCCTGCGGGTCGTACGGACCGTGCACGCGGTAGCCGTAGCGCTGGCCGGGTTCGATGTTGGGGATGTAGGCGTGCCAGATGAAGCCGTCGACCTCGGGCAGGGGGACGCGGCTCTCGTTGCCCTCGGTGTCGAACAGGCACAGCTCCACCCGCTCGGCCACCTCACTGAACAGGGCGAAATTGGTGCCCGCGCCGTCGTACGTCGCGCCCAGTGGGTAGGCCCTGCCCGGCCACACCTCGCCGGTGGGCGTGGGGGCAGACCCTGCTGCGGCCTCTGCGGAAGTCATGGCGCATTCAATACCCGGCCGGCGCGGCGGTCAAACTGCCGTGCCACTCGCCGCGTCGGACGACGCAACGTGGAAAGCCTTGTGGCATAGGTGATCACGGATTGAGGATTACCTTTACCGCCCCGTCCTGTTTCTTCTGGAAGATCTCGTAGGCGTGCGGGGCCTCGTCGAGCGGAAGCACGTGGGTGGCGAAGGTGTCGACGCCGAGCGGGTCGTCGTCAGTGAGCAGCGGCATGATGTCGTCGACCCAGCGTTTGACGTTGGCCTGCCCCATCCGCAGCGTCACCTGCTTATCGAACAGGGTGAGCATCGGCAGCGGGTCCGCCATGCCCCCGTACACGCCGATCAGCGAGATCGTTCCGCCACGCCGCACGATGTCGATGGCCGAATACAGGGCGGACAACCGGTCCACGCCGGCGGTCTGCATGAGCCGCTTGGCGAGCGCGTCCGGCAACAGCCCGGTCGCCTGCTGTGCCAGTTTCGCGGTCGGCGAGCCGTGCGCCTCCATGCCCACCGCTTCGATGACCGAATCGGATCCACGTCCGTCGGTCAGGTCACGGATCGCGTCGCCGAGCGAGGAGTCGAGCCGGCTCAAATCGATGGTGTGGATGCCGCGTTGCGCGGCGCGGCCCAACCGCTCGGGGACCAGATCGACGGCGATGACGCGGTAACCGAGGTGATCAGCGATGCGGGCGGCCATGTCGCCGATGGGACCCAAGCCGAGCACGGTGACCGTGCCGCCGTCGGGGATGTCGGCGTAAGCGACCGCCTGCCACGCGGTGGGCAGCACATCGGACAGGTAGACGAACCGCGAATCTGGCGGCCCCACAGGGACTTTGATATGAGTGAACTGGGCCTGGGGTACGCGCAACAACTGCGCTTGCCCGCCGGGGACTTCGCCGTAGAGCTCCGAATAGCCGAACAGCGCCGCCCCCATGCCCTGGTCGCGGACCTGGGTGGTCTCGCACTGGGTATAGAGCTGCTGACCGCACATGTAGCAACTGCCGCAAGAGATTTGGAACGGGATGACCACCCGGTCCCCCACCCGAAGGTCGCCCGTCTCCGTACCAACCTCGCGCACGATGCCCATCGGTTCGTGGCCAAGGATGTCGCCCGGCTTCATGAAGGCCCCGAGGATCTCGTAGAGGTGCAGGTCGGACCCGCAGATGTTGGTGGAGGTGACTTCGATGACGGCATCGGTGGGCTGCTCGATCTTCGGGTCGGGCACCGATTCCACCCGCACATCGCGCTTCCCGTGCCACGTGACAGCCTTCATGGAAAGGGCGCATACCCGTCTGCCACCCATCGAAACGGCAGCGAAACGGCAGCGAACGGGCCCTGGCCGCCGGCGCCGGTCAATGCCGGCGGTGCTTGAGCGGATGCTCGCTTTCGATCAGCGCCCGCGCGATTTCGATCAGCTTGATGTTGGATTGCTGCGAAACCCGGGTCAGCAACTGGAACGCTTCGACGGCGTCGATACCGAAGCGCTCCATGATGACCCCCTTTGCCTGTCCGATGATGTCGCGCGAGGCCAGGGCGCTACGGAATTGGTCGTTGCGGCGCATCATCGACCATGCCAGGGCGATGTGGGTGGCGAAGACCGTGCCGATCTCCACCGACTCCTCGTTGAACGCGTGCGGACGGTCGGCATAGAAGTTCAGCGCCGCCATGCTGCCGCCGTCGACGAACAACTCGTAGGACAGGATGGAGCGGATCGGGGTCTGCTCGAGCGCCAGTCGGCGGTAGCGCAGCCAGCGCTGTTCGGCGTTGAGGTCGGCGATGTGCATCATGTGGTGCTCCCAGGCCGCGTCAGGCAAGGCCCTTCCCCGGAGCTGTCCTGGATGGCGTCCAGGACCATCGGGTAGCGATGCGTGGCGACCACATTGCTGACCGTCGCACCCTTCTCGGCCAGGGTGATCCCGGCGTACTGTGAGCCGCCCACGTGGCGGACCCCGTTGTCGATCAGTTCGTGCAGCCCGGCAGCGGTGCCGCTTTGCTCGCGCTCCAGATTGGCCACCAGCTCCACCAGCTGGTTGGCGATCGTAGCCTCTCGCATCGCATCACCCCCCGAACCGTCGTGGCCCGCGGAGCCCTTTCCGATAGGCGTCGCGGTGGCATCGGCAACCCGCGTATACCAACGCTCACCAGCAGTCTATGGGCCATCCAACGAAATGCAAGGCGCGATAACGAAACCGGTCGACGGCGGCGGCGGCCGCGGCATCCCGGGGAGGAGGCTCCTGAGGTCTCTTTGCCCGGCCTCGGGTTGTTGAAAAGGGTTGCTGAGCAAAAGTTTTCACGATCGCCGTCCAGCTTGCGAGCGGCGAGGGGCCCCCTCCACCACGAAATGCACCTACACTCGGATCGGTGACCTCCATTGTGATCGTGGGAAGCGGCTTCACCGGATTCACCTGCGCCCGCCACCTGGCGCGAATTCTGCGCCGGCGGCACGCACCCGTCGACATCACGATAATTTCGCCGGTCGACTACATGCTCTACACGCCCTTGTTGCCCGACGTCGCCGGTGGAGTGCTCGATGCCCGTTTTGTCGCTGTCCCCCTGGCCAATTCGCTGCGGGGCGTGCACGCGGTGCGCGGCCGCGTCGACGGTGTCGACTTCGCGCAACAGACGCTGACGTACTGCGATCCCGAAGAGCGCAGCCATTCCCTGTCCTGGGACCGGCTGGTGCTCACGCCGGGGTCGGTGACGCGGCTGTTCGACGTACCGGGGCTCGCGAGGCACGCGCGCGGGTTGAAGACCACCGCCGAGGCCCTCTATCTGCGGGACCACTTCGTCGAACAGCTGGAACTGGCCAACATCGACGACGATCCCCGGGTGGCCGCGGCCCGGCGCACCGTCGTCGTGGTCGGCGCCTCCTACTCGGGTACCGAACTGGTGGCGCAGCTGCGCGCGCTGGCCGACGCGGCCGCCAAACAGATGGGCTTCAACCCGGCCGAGGTGCGTTTCCTGCTGCTCGACCTGGCCGAGCAGGTGATGCCCGAGGTGGGCAAGAAACTCGGGGATGCCGCGATGAAGGTGTTGCGCCGGCGTGGTATCGACGTGCGGCTCGGCATCACGCTCAAGCAAGCGCACGCCGATCACGTTGTGCTCAGCGATGATTCGCGCATCGACACCCACACGATCGCCTGGGTGACGGGAGTGACCGGCGCCCCGTTGATCCAAGAGCTCGGACTACCGACCGAAAAGGGCCGGCTCACGGTGCAGCCCGATCTGCAGGTGCCCGATCACCCCGAGGTGTTCGCCGCCGGCGACGCGGCCGCGGTTCCCGATCTGACCCAGCCCGGCAAAATCACGCCGCCGACCGCCCAGCACGCCACCAGGCAGGGCAAGGTGCTGGCCCGCAACGTCGCCGCCAGCCTCGGTTACGGCAGCCCCAAGCAATACAAGCACCGCAACCTGGGACTGGTCGTCGATCTGGGGCCCCGTTACGCGGTGGCCAACCCGCTCAACATCCATTTGTCCGGCCTGGCCGCCAAATTCGTGACGAGGTCATATCACCTGTATGCGATCCCCCGCGGCGTCAACCGGTGGGCGGTCTCGCTGGCCTACCTGACCGACCTGCTGTTCAACCGCTCCGTGGTCTCCATCGGGTTGTCCTCCGAGGACGACGCCCAATTCATGGCCAGCGAGGGCATCCCGATGCCCAAGACGAGCTGATCGTCAGCCTTCGGCGGACTGCTGGGCCATCGCGTAGGCGAGCTGAAGGAAATCCGCCCCGGCCAATGCGCTGAAGACGCCCGCGATGAGCCGGGTGAACCGGGGCACGAACACCAGGCCGATCGCGAAGGCGGTGGCGACCCACATGTCCAGGCAGAACGGACAGGTCAACAACTCGCCCAGGCTGTGCCGGAGCTGGCTGTGTTCCCGCACCTCTTCCTGGACCTCGGCCGGGCCGCCCGTGCCCGCGTAATGCGTGAACGGGGCGCGCAGCGGGCTGGTCACGGCGTCTTTGGTCAAGGTCCGCGACAGCTTGTGGGTGCCCAGCGTGAGGATGATCAGATCCTGGATCCGCCAGCGCGACGGCAAGGTGCGGCCGCTGACCACGGCGGCCACCACCGCGACCGCCACGACGAGGCCATAGACCAGCAGAACCACCAGATAGCCCCCCAGCGGGCGGGGATTGTCGCCGCGGTAGGCGTCGGCCTCCTGGCGTGCGCCGTCCACCACCTGGGCGCCGGTTTCCGTCAACTCACCCATCGCTTCTCCTTGAAGGCATAACGGGTCGGGTACCCGGCGCCGCTGAACACAATCGGCGATCAGCTCACGGGCGCGTGACCGTCCCCGTCCCGGGACTCGGCGGGCGTCGCCGCCTTCGCCGCCTCGCGCAACGTACGGTTGGTGGACCGCAAGTCGGTGTTGGCGGCCGACAGCGTCTCGTTGTGGTCCTCGAGATCGAGGATGCGCGCAATGCCGGCGAGGTTGACGCCGGCCTCGACCAGCCCGCTGATGCGGCGGAGCCGCGCCAGGTCGTCGGCACTGTAACGGCGTGTTCCGCCTTGACTTCTCGCCGGCGTGACCAGTCCATAGCGCTCGTAGAGCCGCAACGATTGCACCGGGATCCCCGACAGTTCGGCCGCCACCGAGATGCCGTACACGCCGTGGCCGGACGCCGGAGCCCCGGCGTCGCCGCGGTGCTCAACCATTGCACATCCCTTCAGCTGATTCACTCAGAAAATCTGTCTAACACACTTGCATGAATATGTCGACGGTGCTATATCAAATCTATGTCAGTAGACATAGGAAATTACCGGACCATCACGTAGATCGGAGTGAGAGGTGACAACCATGCTGATGCGTTCAGATCCCTTCCGTGAGCTCGACCGCTTTGCGCACCAGGTGCTCGGTACGGCCGCCCGCCCGGCGGTGATGCCGATGGACGCGTGGCGCGAAGGCGAGAAGTTCGTCGTCGAGTTCGACCTGCCCGGCATCGATGCCGACTCGCTCGACATCGACATCGAGCGCAATGTGGTGACCGTGCGCGCCGAACGACCGGCCGTCGATCCCGACCGCGAGATGTTGGCCACCGAGCGGCCGCGCGGCGTGTTCAGCCGCCAGTTGGTGCTCGGCGACAACCTCGACACCGACAAGATCCAGGCGTCCTACTCCGAAGGCGTCCTGAGTCTGCACATCCCGGTGGCCGAGAGGGCCAAGCCTCGCAAGATCACCGTCGGCCGCAGCGACGCACCCCGGGCGGTCGCGGAGGGCGCCGCTCCGCGCGAGGTCATCAACGCCTGACCGTACGGCGGGTGGGCGGCCGCCGTCGCACACGTTCTCGTGTCGGCGGTGGCCGCCCGCCATCGGCGGGGGGCACTACGAGGAGCCACGGTGGAATCGGCATGGAAGCTCAACGGCCAAACGGCCAGCGTCGAGCAGGCGTTGTCCGCCGGTGACGCGCAACCCGCGGGCTGGTTTCGGTTCTACTTCACCGATCAACGGTGGGAGTGGTCGGAACAGGTGCAGCGGATGCACGGGTACGAACCGGGCAGCGTCGTTCCCACGACCGACCTGGTGCTCTCACACAAGCACCCCGATGACCGCGGACAGGTCGCCGCCACCATCGATCACATCGTGAACACCCGCCAGGCGTTCTCCACCCGCCACCGGATCCTCGACACCGGCGGCAACGTGCGCCACGTCGTCGTGGTCGGCGATCGGCTCTACGACGACGAGGGTGACGTGATCGGAACGCACGGGTTCTACATCGACGTCTCCGCACCGAACGAGCAGCTGCACGAGGAGGCTGTGAGCGCGAAACTCGCTGAGATCAGCGAGAATCGGGCCGGCATCGAACAAGCCAAGGGCATGCTGATGCTGGTCTACGGGCTGGGCGACAGCGCGGCCTTCGAGTTGCTCAAATGGCTGTCACAGGAGGCGAATGTCAAGCTGCGACCGCTCGCCGAGCAGATTGCCGAGGACTTCCGCGGCGCGGGCTTGCCGCTCAACACCCAGTCGGAATTCGACCATCTGCTCCTGACGGCGCACCGCCGTGTCCGCCCCGCCGATGACCGCGGTTAAATTGCTGCGGGACAGGGGGTTTCGTCGTCACGGGTCGAGCAGTGGGGCGATCCAGTGCACGCGGGTGCCGCCCTCCGGGGGACCGGTGATCTCACAGGCGCCGCCGAGTTGCTCGGCGCGCCGCTTCATGTTGGCCAGGCCGCTGCGACGCGTATTGCCGGCCGGTATGCCACGGCCGTTGTCGGTGACATCGAGGACGAACATGTCGGCGACGCTGATCGCCACCGTCAGACGCGACGCACCGGAGTGGCGAAGGGCATTGCTGACGGCTTCGGTGGCTACCGCCTCGGCGTGGTCGGCGAGTTCGGCGCCGACGGCGCTCATCGGCCCGTCCAGGCGCACGGTCGTGACCAGATCCCGGTCCCCGGTCAGGTCGGCGACGACCCGTTGAATGCGGTGCCGGAAATCGCCGCTGGCCGCCGTCGGCGATTTGAGCTCGAAGATCGTCGTGCGGATTTCCTCGATGATGGTCTGCAGATCGTCGAGTGTGCGGTTGAGCCGTTCGGCCACTTCCGGTGACCGCGCCCTGGCCAGCGTGCCCTGTAGGTCCATGCCGGCGGCGAAAAGGCGTTGGATGACATGGTCGTGCAGATCATGGGCGATGCGCTCACGCTCGGCCAAGATGGTCAGCTGGCGCGCATCCTCGCGGGCCGACGCCAGCACCAGCGCTATCGCGGCATGGGTGGCGAAGTCGCTCACCAGATCGAGATAGCTTTCGTTGAAGGGGGGTTGGTCGGCGCCGCGGGCGACGACGATCACGCCGACCACTTCGTCGTGGGCGCGCAGCGGCATCAGGATCGCGGGGCGCTGTCCGACGTCGGTAAACGCCTGGATGGGGTAGCTCAATTTCTCGGTGATCAGCGGTTCGCCGGACCGGAACACGGCGCCACTGGTGGACCCCCGCACCGGAACCCGCTGTCCGAGAACGTCGGAGACAAGCAGACCCACCGCGGCGGAGACCACCAGGGTCTCCACATCCTCGAGGGGCGCGTCGGCATCGTCGGGTACCAGCACGATCGCCTGTTGGGCGTCGGTCAAGGAGCGGGCGCGCTCGGCGATCAACTGCAGGGGGCGGCGGTGCGGCTCGGCGCGGGACAACAGCGCGGTGGTGATCTGGCGGCTGGCCTCCATCCACTTCACCGAGGTGCGCTCGCGTTCGAAGACCTGCGCGTTGTCGATGGCGACCGCGGCGGCGAACGCCAGTGCGCGAGCGGCGACTTCGTCGGACTCGGAGAAGACCCGCGCCGGGTCGACGTGGGTGAGGTACAGGTTGCCGAAGACGGTGTCGCGGATGGTGATCGGGACCGCGAGGAACGCCCGCATCGGCGGATGGTGCTCGGGGAAGCCGGCGGCGGCGGGGTGGATGGTCAGATCGTCCATCCGCAGCGCCGGTGTATCCAGGAGCGACAGACTCAACAGGCCCTTGCCGACCGGCAGGTGCCCGATGCGTCGCACCGTCTCGGCGTCCATGCCTTCGTGGGTGAACGAAATCAGGTTGCCGTCGTGATCGCGGACGGCCAGGGCGCCATAGGGAGCGGACGTCAATTCCCTTGCCGCGCTGATGATCCGGTGCAGCGTCGCGTCGAGATCCAGGCCGGCGCCGATCTCGACGATCACCCGCAGCAATTGCTCCGAGCCGAGCCCGGCGAACGCGGAGCCCTCGCGGTCGCCGCTCACCCCGACCAGTCCGGCGTAGTCGGCGATTGCCTGGGCCGCTGAGTCAATTTCGACGCGAACACCGCCGCCTGGGTGCGCCGCTCCATGCCGAGTTTGGCGAGCAAGCGCGACACGTAATTCTTCACCGTCTTCTCCGCGAGGAACATTCGCGCGGCGATTTGCCGGTTGGTCAGCCCTTCGCCGAGCAGTCCGAGCAGCGTGCGTTCCTGTTCGGTCAGGCCGGACAGCGGGTCTTCGCGCGTTGCCGCGCCGCGCAACTTCGCCATCAGCGCGGCGGCCGCCCGGTTGTCCAGCAGCGATTTGCCGGCGCCCACCTCTTTGATCGCGTGGGCCAGCTCCATGCCCTTGATGTCTTTGACGACGAATCCGCTGGCGCCGGCAAGGATCGCCTCGAGCATCGCCTCGTCGGAGGTGAACGACGTCAGCATCAGGCATCGCAGATCGGGATGGTCGGAGACCAGGTCGCGGCACAATTCGATGCCGTTGCCGTCGGGCAGGCGGACGTCGAGCACGGCGACGTCGGGCTGCAACGCCGGGATGCGGGCCTTGGCTTCGGCGACCGTGCCGGCCTCGCCGACGATCGTCAGATCGGGATCCGAGGACAAAAGATCGGAAAGGCCGCGGCGGACGACTTCATGATCGTCGACCAGGAACACCTTGACCATGGCGCGCCCTCCTGCCGGTCTCGCACTGGTTTGCGACCGACAACTCCAATATCCCATAGCTGGCCGCCACGGGGAATGGAGACTCCGGCCGGCGTCGCCCCGTGCCGCGTGAATAGCGTTGCGGGAGAGGATGATTGCGAGACGTCGCGATCAATTCGCCCACTCGACGAAGTCGTCGACGTCGCGTCGCGGCGTCGCCGGCAACGGGTCGGCATTGATCGGCGCCCAGCCCACCCGCAGCAGCATCTGCGGGTGGTCGCTGTCCCCGAAGACGTCAGAGCGGACGGCGTCACGCGTGGCCGCGGTCTCCAGCGGTTCGGTGACCGGGCAGCTCGCCAGCCCCGTCGACGTCGCGGTGAGCAGCACCGCGCTGGTGGCTTCGCCCGCGCGGAGCTGCGCGAGCCGATCGTCGCGGCGGGTCCCGAGCGCGAGCACCACGGCGTTGTCGTCGGCCGCACAGGAGTCCGGCGCCATCGGCAGCGCCGCACCGGCGAACAACCGGCCCGGGATCTTGGCCTCCGGGTCCGGCAGGGGCGCGTTGCGGGCGGGGACGCCGGCGACCGAGAAGTAGCGCCCGCTCCATTCGGTGAGCTCGGCGAGATAGTCCTGGGTCAAGTGGTCGCGGACCGATTGGGCGACGATCTCGTGCAGGCGGTCGATGTCCTCCACCTGGCACAGCGTGACACCGGCGCGCGCGGCGCGCGCCGCCATGAGCGCGATATCACCGACGGGCACCGGCCAGGAGCTGTAGTGGCGCCGGTCCGTTCGCCGCCGCGGGATGGCCGCGGCCAGGGCGATGTCGACGAAATCGGCCGGGTGCGGGGACAGTTCGAGGGTGGCGAGGTGGCTGGGGTCGGCGGGGTCCGGCAGGCGCGTGACCTTGGATCGCCATCCCACCGCCGCGAACGCCGCCACGCAGTGATGCAGCGCCGTGCCGCAACTCAGGATCAGGTCGCGGCCGTCGGGGTCGGTGTTGGGTAATTGCCGACCGGCGTCGGCGTACAGGTGCACGCCGGCCGCGTCGACCCGCCACCGCCACGGTTGGGTGTTGTGCACCGACGGGGCCCGCGACGCCAGCGTCAGCGCCGTCCGGACCGTTGCTGCGTCGGGAACGTGGTTGTCCATGCCGATGGTCCCCCTCTCGCGGCGCCTTCCTGGTTTCACGATCGCGCCTTCAATTCGTCGGCGCGAGGGCACGATGGCACCCGGCGAAGGGACTTTTGGCAATCCGTGGCCGCCCCGCCGCGGCACCGCCCGCATTTATGCTGACCACGATGGCGAATCACGGCCCCGATCCCACGACGCCGCTGTGGCGCGCGGCGCAGGTCTTTCGGCTGCTGAGTTGCCTGTATGCCGCCGGCTTTCAAATCGCGATCAATCACGATCTACGCCGGCCCGCGCTGGGCTGGGTCCTGTTCGCGGTGCTGATCGGGTGGAGCGCGGCCTGCGCGGTCGCCTACCTGCGGGGGTTCGGCCGAAGACCGTCGTGGGTGCTCGCCGAGATCGCGGTCGCGGTCTTGCTCATGTGGTCGAACACCGTCGTCGCGACGCCGCACTGGGCGGCCCAGAACCAGACCTGGCCGACGACGCTGTGGGCGAGCAATCCGACGATTTCGGCCGCTATCGAGTTCGGCCCCGGCGGCGGGATGCTGACGGGTCTGGCGGTGATGGCCACCAATTTCGCCGTCAAGGACTACCTCGCCCTCAACCTGGGGCATAACGCCACCGTCATCATCGAGCTGGCGATCGGCATGGCGATCGGTATGGCCGCGCAAACCGCGCGGCGTGCGCACGCCGAACTACAACGGGCGGCCCGGTTGAGCGCGGCGGTGCAAGAACGCGAGCGGCTGTCCCGAGAGGTCCACGACGGGGCCATCCAGGTACTGGCGTTGGTCGCCAAGAAGGGCCACGAAATCGGCGGAGCCACGGCGGAACTCGCGGATCTGGCAAGCGAGCAAGAACGTGCGCTGCGCCGATGGGTGGCGTGCGCCGACATGGATCCGGACGCCGACGACGCCACGATCGATCTGCGCACGCTGCTGCGTTGCCGTGCATCCGACCGGGTGTCGGTCAGCCTGCCGGCGACCCCGGTGTCGCTGGGCCGCCGGGTAGGCACCGAACTCGACGCCGCGGTGGGCAACGCGCTGGACAACGCCATGGCCCATGCGGGCCCGGACGCGCGCGTCTACGTGCTCGTCGAGGACCTCGGCGAGCACGTTGTGGTAAGTGTCCGCGACGATGGCGTGGGCATTGCCGCCGGCCGACTCGGGGAAGCGGCGCGACAGGGACGCCTGGGCGTCTCCCAATCGATCGTGGGGCGGATGACGTCGCTGGGCGGCACCGCCCGATTGCACAGCGCCCCCGGCGAGGGCACCGAGTGGGAGCTGTGCGTACCGCGCGAGGAGGGGCACGGTGACTGACGGCGAGGCGCCGGTGACGGTGATGGTGGTCGACGACCACCCGATCTGGCGTGATGCGGTCGCCCGGGACCTGGCCGAGGGCGGATTCACCGTGGTGGCCACGGCGGACGGGGTGGGAGCCGCGGGCCGGCGGGCGGCCGTGGTCAGGCCCGACGTGGTGGTGATGGATATGCAACTGCCCGACGGCAACGGCGCGCAGGCCACGGCCGCGGTGCTCGCGGTGTCGCCGTCGACGCGGGTGCTGGTGCTGTCGGCCTCCGACGAACGTGACGACGTCTTGGAGGCCGTCAAGGCCGGGGCGACAGGTTATCTGGTCAAGAGCGCGTCGAAATCCGAACTGGCACAGGCCGTGACGGCGACGGCCGCGGGGCGGGCCGTGTTCACCCCGGGTCTGGCCGGACTCGTGTTGGGTGAATACCGGCGCATCGCGCAGAGCAAGGACGGCGGCCCGCTCCGCCCGAGCCTGACCGAACGCGAAACAGAAGTGTTGCGCTACGTCGCAAAAGGGCTGTCCGCCAAGCAGATCGCCGGGAAGCTGTCGTTGAGCCACCGCACGGTCGAAAACCATGTGCAGGCGACGTTTCGCAAGCTCCAGGTCGCCAATCGGGTGGAATTGGCGCGCTACGCCATCGAGCATGGCTTGGACCTGGAACCGTAAGCCGCGGGACGGGCCACCGCCCGCGCGGCGACGAGTGCGGTCACGACGACGGCCATGCACACCAACCCGTCGTCCTTGAGGCCCCATCGGATCGCGGCCAGGATGGCGACACCGGCCACGCACAGCAGGGCGCCGACGACGGCGCCCCGTCCGCGCGAGGTGATTCTCGCGGCTCCGTCCCAGCCGGCCAGCGGGTTGTTCTCCAGCGGCCGCAACACGACAAACAGCGCCGCCACCGCGAGGACCACGACGAGCACCTGCGCGACGCTGACGGCGAGGAAATCCGGTTGGCCCGGAAACCGCGGGCAGCCAAGGTAATCGAAGAGCAGATGCACGCCGAGCAGCACCGGCATGTGCCACAGGTAGAGGGTCATCGCGCCGGAGTTGCCGATCGCGGTCCACCACCACACCCGTGGCCGTTGCGCCCAGCGCGCGATCGCCGGTGCGGCCGCGATGGCCAAGGCGCTCAGGATGATTGCGTGTCCGGCCAGCAGCAACGACGGCGGGCTGGTGTTGGAAAGGTGGTGATCGCCGGTGCCGACCATGCTGATCTGGTACGGCCCCCAGCGCACCAGTGCGACATCGACGGCGAACAAGGCGCCGGCCACCGCCAGCGCGGCGCGGCCGCTGAGCAGCTGGCGGCGGTAGGCGACGCCGAACATCGCCGGAATGAGCCAGACGGCCAGGTTCAGGTAGCCCAAAGGCATCATCGTCGGCCAGTGCAGCCGGATCAGGTCGATGAGCGCGATCGCCCCGTAAACCGCGGCCACACCCGCGGCGAGGCGCCGCGCCGTGGTGATGCGGTACAGCACCGGCATGGCGGCGAGCACCAGGACGTAGGCGCCCAGGAACCACAGCAGCTGCGTGCTGACGCCGGCGATCGGCTCGTAGATGTGTTGCGGCAGCGCCCGATACAGCACGGTCAGCGCGACGGCCCAGAAGGCCAGGTAATAGAACACCGGCCGGAACAGCCTGGCGCAGCGCTTCATCAGCCAGTCGCCCCAGTTGGTGCCCGGCGACCAGGACGACAGGCAGGCCGCGGCGCCGGCGAAGAAGAAAAGCGGCATGATCTGCAGCAGCCACGTCGCGGCCTGAAACAGCATCGAGGTGGTGAGCAGGTTATCCCAGATCAGGACGTGATTGCGGATGACGCTGATGGCCATCACGGTATGGCCGAGCACCACACCGATCAGGGAGGTGATGCGGATGACGTCCAGCACGCGGTCGCGGTCGGCCGGCGTGCGCGCGGCCACCTCGGCGACGTCGGGAAACCTCGCAAAAGTTGTCATGGGTGTGTCAGTGCCTTTCTGCGGCGTCAAAAGCTTTGTCGTTGAGACGAAATCGTGCGTTGCAAGAAGCATTGCCGCCCACACGGGCGAGGGCCTGCGCAGTCCTACGCGTTGCGCCTGAGTAGTTCTACTCAGCTCGCGGCAGTGAGGGGGTCGTAATCGGCCAGCAACTTCTCGATGCGGGCTTCATCGAGCCGGACCCGCACGGTCGCGGCCTCCTGCTGGTCGCGGATCACCTTGGCCAGGGTGAACGCGCTCGACACCAGGAACAAAAAGGTGATGCCGAGGAACAGTCGTTGCCACGCGTCCAGCGGAAGGAAGTAAATGCCACCGAGCGCGGTGACGAAGCTGATCGCGAAGGCGACTGCGGCCTGAACGAAGAAGGCGGCGGTGGTTTTCGACATGCTGTTGGGAACGGTCATGCCGATAAGCGTGCGCCGGCGCCCCCTTTGCGGGGATCCGTAAGACTACTCAGATTTGGCGGGGGTGCTCGGCGCGCTCGCCTGCGATGCCGCGGCTACCGCGGCGCACACCCCGAGCAGCGTGGCGATCACCGTGGCCACCTCCACCGCAGCGAAATGGGCATCGACGACCGGCTTGACCACCGCCACCACGCCCACCGCGGGCACGATCAGCCGTACCCACCAGGCTACGACGCTGTCACCGGGAATGCGTGAATTGGCCTCTGTGACAGAGACATACAACACAACGAGCAAGAGCGTGGCCGCGCTGAAAACGATGGTGGCGATCTCGCGCACCCCGTGCGCCGAGAGGACGGCCGCCATCGCCGCGACAAGCCCCGCCACCGCCACTTGCAGGCCGGCATTCGGCATCGCCGCACGAGTGACCGCCAGGCCGGCGGCGGCGCGCACGGCCGCCCATCCCGAGGCCAGCGCGGCCGCCGCCGCCAACGCGATGCCGCTGGCACCCATCCACATCCAGCCGGCATCGGCGTAGAACTCCGGCACCGCTTCGCCCAGGAATTTGGCGCTCCACCGCCACGGCCCCGCCACCCCCTGATGGTCGCCCACCCACAACACCACCGCCGCCCCGGTCACCACCGCGACCGCCAGCGACATGGATCGGCCCGGCGCGCCGACGCGCGCGACGCGCACCGTGACGAGTTCGACGCCCACCATTCCCAGACCGAAGCCGACGAGCTGGCCGGAGATCTGAGTCGGCGATGCGGCCGTGCCGATGACGACCGCGACATCGCCCGCCGCGACGCGGGCGGTGACCGCCACCGCGAGATAGACGTAGACAAGCAGGCCCGCGATGACCAGCAGCGCCGCCACCCAGGCGACGGCCCGAGTCGATGTCCAGCAGACGACGGCGCCGACGGCGACCGCGGCCACCAGTGCGCCAACCGGCAGCCACGAAATAACCCTGGCGGGGTCGTCAGCGCTGGAAAATTGCAGCAGCACAACCGCTCCGAGCGTGATGGCAAACTTGGCCGCCAGCGCGAGGTAGGCAAGCAGCTGAATGGCGCCCGCCGCGAATCCCACCCGGGGGCCCAGCGTGGCGCCGATCAACTCGGCGGTACTGCGCGCGTGTGGGGCGTAGGCGCGCAGCCGCGTCAAGGCGTAGATCACCGGCATCACGACCGCCGCTGAAAGCAGCGCGCCCAGCCCGTACACCATCGCGGACGCGATCACCGCCATGCTCAGCCCGGCTGCTAGCCACGCCCCCAGCAGCGGACCATCCGGTCCGGATTCCGGCTGCGCGGGCGGGCGTAACGATTTCTTCGGCATCGCCTCATCATGACGCAGCGGCTCGCAATCGAACACCGAACTCCGACGCATTCCGATACGTTTGTAGCCCCCAGGGTCAAGGTAGGTAGGGCTCCATATGTCTGACACGGTGAAGGTGACCGTTGACCGCGACTCGGTCGCCATGGGCGACGACGTCGACTCCCATCGCGAGTTCTGGGTCTATCTCGCCTCGGCCACCATCGATGACCTGCTGGTTGAGATTTCTTCCCACTATGTGCCGGGGATCTCCGGGCCAGCCGGGTGGTGCGTGTATCTGGATAACGACGACCAGTCGCGGCACCGGGAGATCGGCCTTGTCTATAGCCGGGATGACCTCGGGCAGCGGGATCACATCTGCAGGTTGTTGCCCGGAAAGACGACGATGGGCGATTTGGCACAACGCGTGGGGTCGGCGGAATTGGGCATCTATGCGTCCTATTTGACCTTTGATGAGGCGCGACCCCTAAGCCTCGACGAGGTTGAAGGCGGCCCCACGTTCACCGGGTGCCGGCCCACCAAGCTGGAATCCGAGGCCGCCGCCGACGCCAACCGCGACTGGGTGCTGGTGCGCGAGCTCGACCGGCTCGCACGGACCGTCGCCGGGGCGCGCCGCGACTGGGTTCGGGCCAATCTCCTGGCGGCACCGCCGCCGTGGATCGACATTTTCATCGCCCGCAACTTCCACTACCTGACCGAACTGCACTGCCCCGCCAGCATGTCTGTGGCCGCAGAGCTCCTCGGGCTCGACGCAACCCGCGACGAGGACTTGGCGGCACGGGCAC
The DNA here is from genome assembly GCF_976985695.1 of Mycobacterium sp. NTMscope_MAC_269. Classification (NCBI taxonomy): domain Bacteria; kingdom Bacillati; phylum Actinomycetota; class Actinomycetes; order Mycobacteriales; family Mycobacteriaceae; genus Mycobacterium; species Mycobacterium sp. NTMscope_MAC_269. The sequence goes on along the minus strand of NZ_OZ335668.1, from coordinate 174,612 downwards.
ACGCCGACGCGCGCCCCGTCGTCGTGACGCTCGCGATGGTGCTGGCCGCCTTCGAATGGGGAACACAGCGCGGCACGTGGCGCGTAGGGGAACGGCCATATTGCAAGGCCTATTTGGAGTTGCTCGCCCATTGCGGCTACCGGCTCTCGCCGATCGAACAGGTCATGGCCGGCCACATCAGCGTCGAGCAGCTCAAGTTCGGCGCCACGGACGCCGCCAGGCTCGATCGGATCCGCCAACTCCGCGACCAGCAATACCAGCTGCGCATGAGCCGCTACTACGCCAAGACCCTCACCGACGAGCAATACCAATCCGCGATCGGACCCGTGCACGCCGAACTGTCCCGCTTGGGAGAGCTTCCGGGACCCGTGTAGGCGTCCTCAGGCGTCGATGACCACGCGGCCGTTTTTCGCACGGGACACGCAGACCAGCATCTCGTCGCCGCCCTCGCCGGCGCTCCCCCGCCGATCGACCTGTCCGGCAAGCACTTTCACCTTGCAGGTGCCGCAGAAGCCCTGCTGGCAGGAATAGGCCGTCGTGGAATCGCGGTCAAGCATGACGTCCAGCGCCGACCGGTTGGCCGGCACGGTGAGCACCCGCTGCGAGCGCGCGAGTTCCAGTTCGAACGGCGTGCCGTCGATCACCGGCGGCGGTCCGAACCGTTCGTAGTGCAGCGGCGCGCCGGCGTGTGCGTCACGCGCACTGCGCACCGATTCCAGCAGCGCGGTCGGGCCACACACGTAGACCGCGGTCGTCGGGCCGGCGTCGGCAAGCAGGTCCGCCGCGGTGGGGATCCGGCCGCGCTCGTCGTCGGCCCACACGGTGACCCGCTCCGGCGCGACCGCCACCACGTCGTCGAGCAGCGGCATGTAGTCCCGGCTGCGCCCGGCATAGACGGCGCGCCAAGCGATTCCGCGCTGCTGCGCGGTCTGGATCATGGGCAGGATGGGCGTCACCCCGATGCCGCCGATCACGAACAACACCTCGTGCTCGTCGGTGACGAGATAGAAGGCGTTGCGGGGGCCCTCGAATTCGAGCGCATCTCCCACGGTGAAGGTGTCGTGCATCTCGTTGGAGCCACCGCCGCCGTCGGGGATGCGCCGCACGGCGATGCGATAGTCGGTGCGCCGGCCGGGTGAACCGCACAGCGAATATTGCCGGCGGCGCCCCGACGGAAGCCGGACGTCGATGTGCGCGCCGGGCGTCCAGGACGGCAGCAATCCGCCGTCCGGGTCGGCCAGCGTCAGCGCGACCACGTCGGGTGTCAGCTCCTCGCGTTTGGTGATGACCGCGGTGTTGGTCCGCGGCACGGGCAGCACCCGCGAGGGCGTCCACCGCGACGCCGACGCCATGCCGCCGAACAGGGTGCCCACCCCGTACAACGCCGTGTACATCCGGTCGCGTTTGCGCCGGCCGTAGAGGTCTGCCGGGATGCTGTCCCAAATCGCCCGCGTCACAGCCATCCTCACACCTGTCCCATGCCGTGGCGGCCCGCGGGCTCCGAGGTCAGATCGACCCACTCCCCGGTCAAACCGGCGATGACGTCGGGATGCGAGGTGACCACCCAATGGCCGCCCTCGATTCCGACTATCCTGCCGCCGTCCGGGATGGAGCCGGTAAACCGTTGCAGGGCAGGCGAAACGAAATAATCCCGGCGGGCGACGAGCACCTGCACCGGCACCCGGGTCTGCGGCAGCGGCCGCACCGGGACGAAGAACGGCGCCGGCATGTTCGCCCGGTACAGGTTGAGCCCGTTGAGGTAGTCGTCGATAGACCGGGTGGTGGCCGCGCGTTGCCGGTCGCTGCCGCGGCGGCGGCCGATGCGTTCCACCGCGGCAAAGACTTTCCCGGTGGCGCGCGCCCGGATCGCCAGCTCCGGCACCACCGGGCACAGGAAGAACCAGATGTATGACGATGCGACGGCCTGCTTGACGACGTCGAAGACGGCACGCGGTGTGCGCGGGGACCGCAGGAAGCTGCCCGCATAGTTCAGGTGCGGCCCGGAGATCGGCGTGAACGAGGCGACCTTGGCCATCACCGTGTCGTCGGTGACCGCCGCCCAGCCCTGGATCGAACCCCAGTCGTGGGCCAGCAGGTGAACCTGGCCGACCCCGAGGCTGTCGATGACCGCGCCGACGTCGGAAACGAGCTGCGGCAGAACGTAATCCGCCCGGCGTGCCGGTCTGGAGGATTTGCCGGAGCCGCGCACGTCATAGGCCACGACGTTGAACCTGCCGGCGAGTTCGCCTGCGACACCGTCCCACACGCGGTGGTTATCGGGGTAGCCGTGGATCGCCAGAACGGTGGGCCGGCGCGGGTCGATCTCCGTGTAGGCGTGGACGGCCAGCGAAACCCCGTCGGAGGCGATCACTGTGCTGGACTGAGTCATCCCGAACGCTCCGGTGTTCAATGCGACGCGCGGGCTGCGGGTGAGCGGGCCAGGTAGTCGACCGCGCGACCCACCCCGCCCAGCTGGGACGGATGGAAACTCGGCGTGTAATAGGCGCCGATGACCCGCAGGAACTGGAATGGCCCGGGCACCAAGCCCCTTCGCGCCGCGCGGAAGTAGTCGCGCCAGCGCGGTTTGGTCCCCGGCGCCAGGTACGGGTCAACCGAATACATGAACCGCACGCCCCGGATGAACAGCCACAGCAGCGCCGGCGTCACCAGCAGCTGGGTGCGCACCTGCCGCCAGTACCCGGCGCGCAGATGCTTCATGGTGTCGAACGCGACCGCCTTGTGCTCGACCTCCTCCGCGCCGTGCCAGCGCAGCAAGTCCAGCATCACCGGATCGGTGCCCAGGGCGTCGTGCTGCGGGGTGTCCAGAATCCATTCGCCCAGGATCGCGGTGTAGTGCTCGAGGGCCGCCACCATCGAGACCCGTTCGAGCAACCAGCTCTGCCGGCGGCGCCGGCTCCAGTGCGGGCGGTCACCGATGAGTTGGGTGAACAGCCAACGCATTTGGTCGGTGAACGGCGTGACGTCGATGTCGTTGGCCGCGAAGTGCCCGAGCACCCCCGCGTGCGCCTGGGAGTGCATGGCCTCCTGGCTGACGAATCCCTGCACATCACGCCGCAATTGATCGTCCTTGATCAGCGGCAGGGTGTCCTTGAACGCGTCGACGATGAACTCCTCGCCCGCCGGCAACAGCAGGTGCAGCACGTTGCAGAAGTGGGTGGCGAAGGGCTCGTTGGGCACGTAGTAGAACGGCAGCGTCGACCAGTCGAAGTCGACGTCACGCGCCTGCAGGACGATGCGCTCGTGATCGAGCGAGGCGTCATGCGGGCCCGCTGCCATGTCATCGACGGTGAACATCGTTGCCATCCCCTTTCGTGCTGGGCCGTGCTTAAGCGCTGCGCTGGGCCTCATCCTCGACTTCAGTGATCAGCCGCTCGCTGCGCAAGAACCGGACGAGGTGATCGACCGTTTCGGTCAGGGCCGGCTCGCGCAGTCGGACCGTGGCCAACCCCCGCCGGTGACGGTACTGGGTGTTGTCGTAGCGCTTGTCGCGCATCGCCGCGATCTTGCCCGCCGACCGGGTGAGGAAGTCGACCAGCGGGTACATCTGGTCGTTCGGCGTGCAACGGCGGTCCAGCTGCTCGGCGAACGAACCGATGTCGTGGTAGTCGAAGCGATACCCATAGCGTTCGGACAGGATCCGGGTGATGTCGGTGAGGTTGTAGTAGTCGTCGGCGGTCATGTTAAAGACCGCGCCCGACTCGTCCTGCAGGTCCATCAGCGCGACGATGTGATCCGCGATCAGGTCCGCCGGCAGCAGGCTGATCTGGTTGAGCGCGTTGACGGCCAGACCGTGCTCGATCATGAACGCCGTGAGGCGCACCAAGATGTCGTCCGAGCTACCGAAGCCCGCCCGGGTCGGAGAGATCAGCGACGGCCGGTAGATGCGGACGTCGAGTCCTTTCCGCTGCGCGGCCAGCGCCAGCTGCTCGCCCACCCACTTGGTTTGCGAGTAGCCGAAGTCCAGCCCGGCCATCTTCTCGTTCGCGTCCCACTCCCCGACCACCGGCTCGGTGCTCCAGCCGTAGATGAAGGTGCTCGAGACCAGGTGGAAAGTCTTGCGGTGGTTGGACATCGCCAGCCGCAACAGCTCGCGGGTGCCCTCCACGTTGGCGGGCCGCAGGGCGTCGTAGGTCCGTACGTAGTTGACCAGGGCGCCGTTGTGCACGACGGCATCGACATCCTCGGCAAGTTGCCCGAAGGCCGCCTCCCCGATGCCCAGCGCTGGCTCGGCGAGATCGCCGCAGATCACCCGCACCCGCGCCCGGACCTCGGCCTCGAGCGCCGGCGTCCAGAGCTGGGCGCGGCGCAGCGACGCGACGATGCGGTCCAGACCGTGCGCGGGGTCAGTAGCGCGCACCAGCGCGTGCACGTTGTACGACGTCCGGCCGAGCAGGCTGCCCACCAGGAACGGCCCCAGGAACCCCGTCGCCCCGGTCAGCAGGATGTCGGTGGGCGCACCGGCTCGTGCGGGCGCAAGCTCCGGCAGCGGCAGGGCCGCGTCGGCGCGCATCTGCGCGGTCTCGTATGCCTCGTAGTCGGCGGAGATCTGATCCAGCGCCCGGCGCAAAGCGTCCAGGGGTTGCCCGGATCCCTCGCCGAATTGCCGCATCAGGCCGAAGAATTCGGCCACCGTCAGCCGCTGTAACAGGCGCGTGTTGACCTCTTCGGCGAGCTCGCCCGCGCCGTGCTCGCTCAGCACGGCCTGCAGGTCGGTGCGGAGTTCGGCCAGCGCCAGCGAATCGATGCCGAGGTCGGCGAACGAGCAGTCCTCGTCGCCGGTCAGGTCGTAGCTCTCGATGAGATTGCGGAAACGCTCCAGCGGGCCGGCGCCGACCTCGAGACCCGCATTTGTCCGGGTGGCCGCCGGGTTGACCCAGCTGGTGTAGGCGGGCAGCGTCCCATCCAGCCACAGCTGGCGGGTCCGTGCGCGCCGGATCTTCCCCGAGGTGGTCTTGGGGATACTGCGCGGCGGCGCGAACACGATGGTGTGCGGATCGATGTGGCAGTACCGCCGGATCGCGCGCGCCATGGCTTTGGCGTCGGGCAGGTTGTGTTCGTCTCGCACCTCGGCGACCACCACCAGCGCCTCCTGCTCGTCGCGCTCGACCGAGAGGGCCGCGACGCACCCGCTGCGGACCTGGCCGGCCGAGCGTTCGACGACGGCTTCGACGTCGGAGGGGTAGCAGTTGACGCCGCGCACGATGATCAGGTCCTTGCTGCGGCCGCACACGAACAGCTCACCTTCGTAGAGGAAACCGAGATCGCCGGTCCGCAGATAGGTGTGTTCGTCGTCGCCGACGACGAGGGCGCCGAACATCTCGGCGGTGAGCTCCGGGCGGTTCCAGTAGCCGCGGCCCTTGGAGGGTCCGGCCAGCCAGACCTCGCCGACGCGCCCTTCGGGCAACGCCTGCCGCGATTCGGGTTCGACGATGCGAACCACGGTGTCCTCGATGGGCTTGCCGCAGCTGACCAACGGCACCTGGTTGCTGTTCTCCGGCAGCGCTTTTTCGACGCGCGCCACGTTTTTCTCCAGCCCACGCTTGTTCACCGCGATGGTCTGGCGCCCGCGGATCGACACGGTCAGGGTGAATTCGGCCATGCCGTAGGCGCCGGTCAGCGCCTCGGGCCGCAGACCGTAGTCGGCGAACCGCGACCGGAAATTCTCGAAGGTGTTGGCCCGCAAGGGTTCCGCGCCCACGACGATGCACTCGAGGCTGCTCAGGTCGATACCGGCCAGCTCGGCGGTGGGAAGCTTGTCCTCACGCAGGCAGTATTCGAGCGCGAAGTTCGGCCCCGGCGTGTGCGTGGCGCGCACGTCGCTGATCAGCCGAAGCCACGACGACGGCCGGGCGAGGAAGTCCAGCGGCGACATCGCGTGCGTGGACCCGCCCAGCAGCAGGATGAACATGTAGGCCGAGATCAGGCCCATGTCGTGGTGCTGCGGCAGCCACGAGGCCACCACCACGTCGCCGCCGGCGAAGGCGAAACCGTTGGCGATGATGTTGGCGTGACTGACGATCACGCCCTTGGGGTCGTTCGTCGAGCCCGACGTGTACTGCAGGAACAGCACGTCCCCCGGGGTGTCCGCGACCGGAGCGCCGCCGAATTCCTGGGCACCGTCAGTGGCGAACCAGGGCAGCTCCGGCACGGCCGCGTCGGACCAGGCCTGGCCACCGTGTCGCTGACCGAGCAGCAGCCGGAAGTCGTATTCGAACTGCTTGGTCGACAGCACGGCCTTGGCTCCGCAATCCCGCGCGATGAAGCTGAGCTTGGCCAGTCCGGACTCGAACGACATGGGCAGCGGGGGGCTGACCGGAACGGCGATCACCCCGATCCGCGCGCAGGCGTACAGCGCGGCGACCATCTCCAGGCCGGGCGGGTAGACGAGCAAGGCCCGCTCGCCCGCTTTGAGGCCGGCCTCTTTGGACAGGTAGGCGGCCAGCTCGCGGGTGCGGTCGGCGAAGCCCTGATAGGTGTAGTGCTCGAGTTCGCGCCCGTCGGCGTCGACGAAGCGGAAGAGGGTCTGGTCCGGCTTCAGCGCTTCCCACTTGTGCAGGTAATCGATCAGCGTCTCCATCGTAGGAGCGACCCCCTTCCAGGTTCGGGCTGAGCCCGGGAACGACTTCCGTCATGAATATAAAACCAATGTAGCCCCGCCGGCCGGTGAAGAGCAAAACACTTAGCAGCATTAATGGACGATGCACAACACATTCACAGCTGTGACTTAAGCGGCAAATTCAATTGCATAAATGCTGATCTACGACGATACGGACTTCAGTATCTCAGTGGCATACGACCAGGGATTATGGGCACGCGATGTCCTCAGATACTGATCTACGGATGTACTAATCCACGTAATTCAGATTCCGGTCACGCGGCCTGTGATAACCCTTTCACCCGCCTGGCCGAATAGTCAATTCGCAAAGCATGGAAAAGCATTTCCATGGTCGGATTACCGGGGGTTTCTACGCGCGCGGCACGGCGCCGGAAGCGGATTGCGGAACTATGCAGTGGCAGCTGTCACGACCCGGTCGCGCCGCGCGCCCGGGCGATGGTGGACGGCGCGACCTGCGCGATGCGAATCCGCGGCCCCGCTCGGGCCACGAGCTTTACGATGCCCAGGAAGCGTTCCCCGTCGATGATGGGTGACAGCGGCTCGTCCTCGGCTTCGATGATCATCTCGTGGCCATTGACATCCCGCAGCCCCTTGCCGCGGAGCATGCCGTTGGTCAGCGCCGTGGGAAGCTGCGCCACGATCCTCGAGGGCCGCAGGTACCCGGCCTGAAAGTGCAGCGCGCCGGGCTCGGACGCCTTGGGGAACAACCGTAGGGGCCCGCCGATGCGCAGATCGATCGCGCCCGCGTGCAGCAGGCTGTGCGTGCGCGACGGCACCTCGTCGCCGTCGATGACCACGCGGGCGCTCGTCGGGGTGAACAGGATCGAGGCGTAGTTCGGGGTCTTCACCCGACTGGGGGCGACCTTGGAAGTGATGTAGTCGCCGAAGCTGCGACCGATCACCCGCGCGACGGCCAGCCGACCGTGATCGGGGGCGTCGTAATACCGGTCATAGAAGCGGTTACCGACGCCGCCGGCGGCCAGCCCGAAGCACAACCGGTGAAACGCTTCGCCATCCGCGGTTTCACCGTCGAGCACCAACGTGTCCAGGCACACCTCGGGCGGGGGCTGATCGGCTTCGGCGGCGGCCGTCAACGCGCGGATGATCGTCTCCGGCCGACCACGCACCCGGGCCTTGCGGGCGACGGCGTTCACGCTGCCCCCGTTGGAGGGGACGAACACCGGCCAGCGTTCCGGATCCCCGATGCATCGCTCGGTTTCGTTGATCAACCAGTGCAGCGCGCCGTCGCCGCCGTCGCCCACCAGGTGGGTGACCCGGGGACCCAGCTCCGCGATGGTGTCGCGGAGGTCGTCGGTGGACGCGGTCTCGCGCACCTCGCCGAACGGACCGACGAGGCGACGCAACTCGTCGATGCGCTCGCGGGGGGCGGCACGATTCTTCCGCGCCTGCGGATTGACGATGACGCCTAGATACATCCGGCGATCCCCCACGCGTACCTGACAAAACACCGCTGGCGTGCTACGCGCGCCGGTGGGATGTCGCTGGTCATCCCAGGCACGATACCTGCGAGCGCCGCGGGACGAGCAAACCGTCCTCGGCGCCACCGCACGGCGGATCGGCCCGGCGGCGCCCTCGGCAGGTGCGTAGTTAGGGTGTCTGCCATGGCCGATTGGACCGCAGCGGAGCTGCCCTCGTTCGCCGGACGGACCGTCGTCATCACCGGGGCCAACGCCGGGCTGGGCGAGATCACCGCCCGCGAGTTGGTCCGGGTCGGTGGCCACGTCATCCTGGCCGTCCGCAACACCGACAAGGGTCAGACCGCCGCCGCCCGCATGGCCGGCCCGGCACCCGGCCGGGCCGAGGTGCGCCAGCTCGATCTGCAGGACCTGTCGTCGGTGCGGCGCTTCGCCGACGGCATCGAAACGGTCGACGTCCTGGTCAACAACGCCGGCATCATGGCCACCAAACACGCGGTGACCGTCGACGGCTTCGAGGGCCAGATCGGCACCAACCACCTCGGACATTTCGCGTTGACCAACCTGCTGTTGCCCAAGCTGGCCGATCGTGTGGTGACAGTGTCCTCGCTGATGCACCACTTCGGCTATATCAGCCTCAAAGACTTGAACTTTCGGTCGCGGCCGTACTCGGCGTGGCTGTCCTACAGCCAGTCGAAGCTGGCCAATCTGCTGTTCACCAGCGAGCTGCAGCGGCGTCTGGACGCCGCCCCCACGTCGGTGCGCGCGCTGGCCGCCCACCCCGGCTGGTCGCACACGAATTTGCAGGGCAACTCCGGCCGCAGATTCGGCGACGCGGCGGTCCTGGCGGTCGACCGCCTCGTGTCGACCGACGCGGATTTCGGTGCCCGCCAGACGTTGTACGCGGTGTCGCAGGATTTGCCGGGCAACACCTTCGTCGGGCCGCGGTTCGGGCTGTACGGCCGCACGCAGCCGACGTGGCGCAACTGGCCGGCCAAGCGCGCCGGTACCGCCGCCGCGCTCTGGGATCTGTCCGAGCGGCTCACCGGAACCACATTCCCGCTCTGAGCGGGTGGCGCCGCTGCGGGCGGGCAACCACGGGTCGCGCCCGTCGGCCGGGCGGCGATTAAATTAGTAGTTCGAGCACAAGCCATGTGGGTGAGGAGGTTATGCCATGTCCGACGTGCATCTGGCGGCCATTCTCGCCCTGTGCGCCGCGCTGGCATCCGCGATCGGCAACGTCGTCCGTCAGCGGTCCGCGCAGGAGGTCACCGACCAGCGGGTGGGCCACCTGACATTGTTCGGCATGTTGCTGCGCGACACCCGGTGGTGGTTGGGCGGTTTGGGCGATATCGGCAGTTACGTGCTGCTGGCCGCCGCCCTGGACAAGGGCTCGGTGTTGCTGGTGATGTCGCTGCAGGTGACGGCGCTGCTGTTCGCGCTGCCGATTTACGCACGGGTGACCCATCACCCGATCACGCGACGGGAGTGGACGTGGGCGCTGTTGCTGGCGGTCGCGCTGGCGGTGCTCATCGCGATCGGCGACCCGACCGGCGGTCAGCAACGGGCGCCCCTGCAGACATGGCTCGTAGTGGCCGCGGTGATCGGCCCGCTGCTGTTGCTGGGCTTGCTGGGCGCCCGCATCTGGGTGGATCGTCCGATCGCGGCGCTGCTGCTGGCGGCGGTGGCCGGAACGCTGCTGGCGGTGTTCGCGGTGCTGATGAAGGGCGTCGTCGACATCCTCGAGCGTCACCCGGGGCAGGTGTGGCATTCCTTCGAGCTCTATGCGCTGGTGGGCTGCGGGGCGGCGGGCATGATCTATCACCAGTCGGCGTATCGGGCCGGCGCGCTCACGGCCTCGCTGCCGACGATCATCGTGGCGAAGCCGGTGGTGGGCGGGATCCTCGGGATCGTCGTGCTCGGCGAGACGCTGGCGGCCGACGGCTGGGAGTGGGTTGCTCTCGCGGTGACGGCGGTGGTGGTGATCGTCGCGACGGTGGGCCTGGCCCGCGGCGAGGCGGCCACCATGTCCGCCGGCGCCGGGCGCGACGTGAAGCCCACCGACCGGCCCAAGGCGGCCTCCCAATCCTGAGGCAGGCCTGACCGGGCACGCGGATCACGGCCTCCGCCAATATCTTTCGCCGCTAGGGGTTGATGGTGTTGTCGCCTACCTGGCGTCCCCAGACGTACTCGATCGCGTACGGCGATCCGGTGTCCAGGTGGTTGTAGGGCGCGATGCTGTTGCCGGTGTCCATGACCAGTTCGGGCGCCGGCCACAGGTCGCGGGTGACTTTCTGCCAGCAGCCCGGCGCGCCGCCGGGGCCGCCGCGGGCGTTCACCCGCGGCAGGTTCTCGGGCCAGATGTAGGGGTTGGGCGCGCCGCCGACGACCCCGGCGACGCCGCCCACCAATGACGCGATGACGGGCACCGCGGACACCGGGTTCGCGATCAGCCCCAGCCCGGAGAGCACCTCGGTGTCCATGTTCAGCGAGTAGCCGTTGAAGCCGCCCTCGGCCGCGCCCGTCGCCGGCAACGCGTCGTGTTCGCTGCGCATCAGGCAATAGATTTCGGGGCTGTAGGTGTCCAGCAGTTGGGCGGTCGGGATGAGGTCGGCGGCCCCGCGGGCGAGGTACGGCCCGCCCTTGCTGAACAGATCCGCACCGGTGTTGCCGAACCCGGCCGCCGACAACAACGCCTGATCCAGATCCTTTTGCTGCGCGTTGATCGTGCGCGACGTGATCACGGCGTTGTTCAAGAAGTCGAACAGATCCGGCGACGCGTCCGCATACGTGTCCCCCAACGCCGCCAACCGCTGAATATCCTTGCGTGCCTGCGGCATCCGCGGATTCACCTCGTCGAGAACCGTGTTCGCGTTCACCACCGACTGTCCGAGCTTGTCCCCCAACCCCGACAACGACTGCGCCGCCGCACTCAACGTCAGATTCAGCTTCACCGGATCGACCTTCTGCGCGATCGAGGTGATCGTCTGAAACAGGGTGTTGATCTCGGTGGTCACCGAGCGGGCGTCGAGCACCGCGTGCGGCGAAATCTTCTGCGGCGACGGATGCGCCGGGGTGGTCAGCGACACATACTTGCCACCGAAGACCGTCGTCGCCTTGATATCGGCATTCACATTCGCCGGAATCAGGGATAGGTATCGCGGGTAGACCTCGAGGGTGAATTTGGCCGCCGGCTTGCCGTCGCGCACCGTCTCCGCGATCTTGCCCACGCGGCCGATCTCCACCCCGTTATAGGTCACCTTCGACCCCGGATCCATCACCAACCCGGCCCGCGACGCGAGCATCGTCAATTCGTCCTTGGGCGTGAAACCTCCCCGGAACTGGACGTAGACGAGGCTGAAGATGACCGCGAGCACCACCACCGTGGCCGCGGTGATCAACTTGTAGGGCGGCTCGCGGGAGTCGTTGATCTGGACGGGTGAACCTTCCACGGCTACACCACGAACCCGAAGGACGGCCGCGCTGCTCCGCAAGGAGCCGGCCAGGTATGCGGTTGGTTATTCAGGTAACCCACCGCTGCCCCTCACGTCGGTGCCGCGGCCCGGCGGCGCTGCGGCAAATCTCTCCCCCGCCTCACTGCCCTTTACCAGGGGCTCTGTACACAGATGCAATAACGAAGACCAGTGCAATGTACCGCGACGCGCTGGCACGGACAAAGAAACGGCGATCAATCCCTCCGCGCGCGGCGGGCCGCCAACCATGTCGGCTCGCGAATGATGGTTCCCGGCAAGTCTTTCGCGCGCTAGGGGTTGATGGTGTTGTCGCCAACCTGGCGTCCCCAGACGTACTCGATCGCGTACGGCGATCCGGTGTCCAGGTGGTTGTAGGGCGCGAGGCTGTTGCCGGTGTCCATGACCAGTTCGGGCGCCGGCCACAGGTCGCGGGTGATCGGCTGCCAGCAACCCGGGGCGCCGCCGGGGCCGCCGCGGGCGTTGACCCGGGGCAGGTTCTCGGGCCAGACGTAGGGGTTGGGCGCCCCCCCGACGACCCCGGCGATGCCCCCGAGCAGCGAGGCGATGACCGGGACCGTCGCCACCGGGTTGAGCAACAGCCCCAAGCCCGAGGTGACCTCGGTGTTCATGTTCAAGGAGTAGCCGTTGAAGCCGCCTTCGGAGGCGCCGGTGATGGGCACGATCTCGTGGTAGTTGTACAGCGTGCAATAGATTTCCGGGCTGTAGGTGTCCAGCAGCTGCGCCGAGGGCACCAGGTCGGCCGCACCGCGCGCCAGATACGGCCCGCCCTTGGTGAACAGTTCGGCGCCGGTGTTACCGAACCCGGCGGCCGACAACAACGCCTGATCCAGATCCTTTTGCTGCGCGTTGATCGTGCGCGAGGTCACCACCGCGTTGTTCAAGAAGTCGAACAGATCCGGCGACGCGTCCGCATACGTGTCGCCCAGCGCCGCCAACTGTTGAATGTCCTTGCGCGCCTGCGGCATTCGCGGGTTGACGTCATCGAGCAGCACATTGGCGTTGACTATCGACTGCCCGAACTTGTCCCCCAACCCGGCCAACGACTGCGCCGCCGCGCTCAACGTCAAATTCAACTTGACCGGATCAACCTTCTCCGCGATCGAGGTGATCGTCTGAAACAGCGTGTTGATCTCGGTGGTCACCGAGCGCGCATCCAGCACCGTGTGCGCACTGATCTTCTGCGGCGACGGATTGGCCGGCGTCGTCAGCGACACATACTTGCCGCCAAAGACCGTCGTCGCCTTGATATCGGCATTCACATTCGCCGGAATCAGGGATAGGTATCGCGGGTAGACCTCGAGAGTGAACTTGGCCGCCGGCTTGCCGTCGCGCACCGTCTCCGCGATCTTGCCCACCCGGCCGATCTCCACCCCGTTATAGGTCACCTTCGACCCCGGATCCATCACCAACCCGGCCCGCGACGCCAGCATCGTCAGGTTGGCCTTCGGGGTGAAATCACCACGGAACTGCCCGTACACCAGGGCCAAAATCACCGCGAGCACGAGTAACGCGGCGATAGCGACCCATTTATAGGGCGGGTTGCGTTGCGAGTTGATCTGCACGGGCGAACCGGGACTTTGATGTCTCGACACCACCGTCGCCGCCCCTCACGTTCGCGCCACGCGCCTTCTGTGGTCTGTGGCGAACCGCGTCCCCCGGGTCAGAGCCGATACCGGGGGCCCTTGCAAACAAGGATCATGAAAATGTACCGCGGCGGCCACGCGTATGCGAACCACCATTCACAAAACTCCGACCGGCGCCTCTTCCAGCGGTCAACTTTACGAGACGCGACGGTGCCTGGGCGATCGCCCCGTCTTCGGTGGCGGTGCGGGTCTACGCTCGGGTAGCGGCTCGGATACCGGCAAGAAAGGTGCGCAATGCTCGCAGCGTTCGGATTCGAAACCCTGGGCGTGGTCGTCGGGGACATGTACTTCATCGACCCCTCCCCGCTCGAAGGTCAGGAAACCCCGGAGCGGGGAGTCAGACTCGAACTGCGCCTCGTCGACCGGGCCGCGCCCCAGGGCTCGATCTACGCCGGCGTCCCGATCGCCTTCACGCGGCCGGTGTGGCGGGTGGACCTGTTCGGATCCACGGAGAGCCCGCCGGGCACACTGGACCGGGCCCATCACCACCCGCGTTTCGACGGCTGGGAACCCGGACGCCGACATTTCGTGCCCGAGTTGTCGGCCGACCCGGTGTCGTGGTTGGCCGAGCAGTTGGCCGACCCGGACACCGTGCTGGCCCGGGCGGGCGTGGATGCAAGCGAGGTCAGCGAGGCCGATCGCAGCGGGCTCGCCGCGGCGGCCCCGGAGATCGTCGCCGCGGTGAAGCGGTTGCTCGACGGCGTGCGAGACGGGGAGCTGGCCCCGGCCCCCGCACAGCCGGTCGCCGCCGCCCGCACCGGTTGGCTCTAGATCGTTGCGTTAGCGTCGTCGGCGTGACCCTCAAAGACATCGCCCTGATCACCCTCGACGGCCGGCCGACCACGCTGGCCGAATTGTCCGACGGCGCAACGCTCGTCGTCAACGTGGCCTCCAAGTGCGGGCTGACTCCGCAGTACACGGCGCTCGAGAAGCTGGCCAAGGACTACCGCGACCGTGGCCTGACGGTCGTGGGTGTCCCCTGCAACCAGTTCATGGGCCAGGAACCGGGCACGGCCGACGAGATCGCGCAGTTCTGCTCGACGACCTACGGCGTGACGTTTCCGCTGCTGGCCAAGACCGACGTCAACGGCGACGACCGCCACCCGCTCTACGCCGAGTTGACCAAGTCCGCCGACGCCGACGGCCAGGCCGGAGACATCCAGTGGAACTTCGAGAAATTTCTCCTCGCGCCCGACGGTGCCGTGGTGCAGCGCTTCCGCCCCCGCACCGAGCCCGACGCCCCCGAGGTCATCAGCGCCATCGAGGGCGTGCTGCCGCGATAGGTTCCGCCTTCGCTACGCGAGCATGGGGTCGATTGCGGAGCGCGGTACCAGCACCTGCGGGGCGCCTGCCGCGTCGGGCAGCATCTTGCCTTGGTCGAAGAAGAAGATCACCCCGTCGTTGGTGACGGCGAAATTCTGGTAGTTCGCCGGGTCGTAGGCCGCGGCCGGCGCGACGGTCACCGGCGGCGGCGTCGGCGTCTGGCTCGCGGGCGGCGCGGGCTGCGACTGGTTGGCCGGCGGCGCGGGCGGCGCGGTCTGCTTCTGCAATTCGCTCTGCACGATCGGCGCGACGGTCTGCAGCGGGTCGTCGACGCGCCACAAGGGCGTGTTGTTCTTGTCGTCTGACGCCGCGGTCCACACGATCGCCTTGCGATAGGTCTGGTCCCAGTTGAACGACTTGTACGTCGTCTTGGGGGCGCCGGTGCTCTCGACGATCTTGAACACCACGGCCTCGGTGCCTCGCGGCGGTATCGCCGATCCGTAATTTGTCGACGAGATGGTCAGCTGGTAGGGCTGATCGCGGGGTGCGGAGGATTTGGCGACATTGAGGAAATCGTCGCGCTCCTTAGCAATGAATTCGGCCACGGACTTCTGGTCGGGGTAGCTGATCGGAAAGCTGATGTCGAGGTTGTAGCCGGGGTCGGCCATCTGAATCTTGCACGCCTGGCCGGTGTTGGCGCCCTTGAGCTCGGCGCAGTAGTCCTTCGGCGGCGCGGCAGCGGCGACGCCGGCAGAGCCGAAGAGAACGAGGGCCGTGGCGGACGCTGCCACTTTGAAGCTGCGCATATGGGTCTCCTCCGACAACTCGCGGTACCGGTGCGACGGATGTGCGACGGATGGAGGTAAAGATAAGCCATCGCGCCGCCGACCATGATCGCCGGACTTCCTGAGAGGGCTGATCGACGAGTGCTTCCCACGGCTTGAAAACGGCCCCCGGAGCAATCTCCGGGGGCCGTTTTACCTGGTAGCGGGGACAGGATTCGAACCTGCGACCTCTGGGTTATGAGCCCAGCGAGCTACCGAGCTGCTCCACCCCGCGTTGGTGAATGTCAGGTTACCGAACCGGTGTCACGGCGACCAAATCGCGCGCTCAGCGGGGCCTCTGGCCTCGTTCAGTGTGACGGCGGGTTCAGTCCGTAGCGCTGCGCGATGTCGTCCATCCACTCCGGTGACCCGTAGGTCAGCCCGTATTTGTCGGCGAGTTCGCCGAACTCGGGCAACTCGTGCAGCGGCAAGCCGGCCGGGTCGTCGGCGTGCTCGAGGAGCAGCTCACCGAGTTCGCGGAAATAGTTCTCGAAGCCGCCGGGCGTGATGACCTCGATGATGCGGCCCGGCTCGCTGCCGGCGTTCCACATCGCGTGCATCTGCCCACGCGGCTTGGTGATGTAACCGCCGGGCCCCAGGACGACCTCGCTGTCGTCGGAGCGGAAGCCGATCTCGCCCGCCAGCACGATCGAATGCTCGTCCTCGCGGGTGTGCCGGTGCGCCGCGGTGAGCAGGCCGACCTCAAACGGGTGCTCGACGATCGACACTTCACCGCCGTTGGTCTTGCCTGACAGCTTGAAGACGGCCCCAAAACCCGGCAGGGCAACGTAATCGCCTTCCCCGGGCTGGACCACCGTGACCCCGATTCCGTTCGCGTCGCTCATCTGACTTCCTCCTTTTTCAGAACCCGACCGCGGTAGCCGTGCCATGAGGCGGCCAAAGCGGTTGCGGCACTTCGACGCCGAACGGCTTGTCCCAGCCGTTGCGGGACGAAACCTCGTGCACGGGATGGCGATTGGCCGCGACACCCCATTTGCCACGCGGATAGCCGAGGGCCAGCATGGCCGACATCGTCCAGCCTTCCTCGACGGGAACGCCCAGGAGCTCGTTGACCCGGTCCGCGAAATTGCGGAGCACCATCGTCATGACACCGCCGACACCCTCGGCCCGGGCTGCGAGCAACACGCTCCAGATCGCCGGGAAGATGTTGGCGCCGCCGAGGTCGTCGATCGCAAAGACGAAGAGCAACAAGGGAACTTCTTCGAAATGGTCGGCCAGGTAATCCCCCGAGCCTTTGATGCGGCGCATGGTTTCGGCGTGAGCGGCCACGTCGGCACCGGGTGCGGGCGCCACCATGGGTCCAGCCCCCGTCCCGAACTTCTCGTATTCGAGCGCGCGGGCCCGGCGGAACAGTTCGGCGAACTCGCGGATGAGTGCCGGATCGTCAACGGCCACAAAGTGCCAGCGCTGGGTGTTGGCCCCATTGGGGGCGCGCACGGCCGCATCCAGGATGCGGGCCTGCGTGTCCAGCGGAACCGGATCCGGCCGCAGCCGCCGCATCATCCTGGTGGTGTACAGCGCTTCGTAGATGTCCATCTGTCTACTCCCTTTCGGGCTATTCCGGCCAGCTGTTGTGCAGGATCTTGTCGACGAAGTCGACGCGCCCGAAGGTGGGATCGAAGTGCGCCAGCACGTCGGCGTTCATGGTGCCGTCGGTGGTCCGCGGCCGGTGCTTCATGCCGTCGTTGAACGCCGCGAGGATGCGCTGCTTGAACTGCGGGCGCGGGTGGGCGGCGGTCACCGCGGCCAGCGCCTCGGGAGCCAACTGCTCGCGCCCGACGCCGACCACGTCTACTTCGACACCGGCCTGCAGCAGGGCGACTTCGGGCGCCAGAAACTCGGGCACGCCCGGGGTGGTGTGCAGGGCGATGCCGAGCCACACCGTGTCGGCGTCGGCCTGGTCGGCGCCGGCGTCCATCAGGAAGTCCCGCGCGGCGTTGGCGCCGTCGACCTCGAAGCGCACGGTCGAGCTGCGGTAGTGCTCGGTCAGGCCGACGTCGTGGAACATCGCGGCGACGTAGAGCAGCTCCAAGTTGGGTTGCACCCCGCGGCGCAGGCCCTGCAGGGCGCCGAAGAAGTAGACCCGCCGGGAGTGGTTGAACAGCAACTCGTCTTCGGTGTCGCGAATGAACTCGGTGACCTCGCGCGCCAGCGCGCTGTCGGGCACGTGGATGCCGGCGATGGTGTCGATCGAGCTGGTGGTCATTATTTCGTCTCCTTCTGCGGTGACCGTCGTGCTCAGTGTGCGACGGGCCGGGCGATCCGACGCCGGCCGTTTGAGCCGTGAACTCCTCAGAAAGCGACACAATGGCTGACGTGGCGCACGCGAAAAAGCATTCGCGGGTGGTGGTCATCGTCGTCTTCGACGGCGTGACGCTGCTCGACGTCGCCGGGGCGGGTGAGGTCTTCGTCGAAGCCAACCGGTTCGGCGCGGACTACCGACTCAAGATCGCCTCGGTGGACGGCGGCGACGTGACGAGTTCGATCGGGACCCGCTTGGGGGTCACCGATCGCCTCTCGGCCATCGATTCCGCCGATACCGTCCTGGTGGCCGGCAGCGACAACCTGCCCGGGCGGCCGATCGACCCAGCGCTCGTCGAGGCCGTCAGATCCGTCTCCGCACGCACCAGACGGATGGCGTCCATTTGCACGGGGTCGTTCGTCCTCGCGCAGGCGGGCCTGCTCAGCGGCCGGCGCGCCACCACGCACTGGCACGACGCCCGGCGGTTGGCCCGGGCGTTTCGGGACGTCACCGTCGAGCCGGACGCGATCTTCGTCCGCGACGGCGACGTGTTCACCTCGGCCGGGATCTCCTCGGGCATCGACCTGGCGCTGGCGCTGGTCGAAATGGACTACGGGACCGAGCTGGTCCGCGACGTCGCCCGGTGGCTGGTCGTTTACCTGAAACGTGCTGGCGGACAGTCACAATTCTCGGTGCTGGTCGAGGCCGATCCCCCGCCGCAGTCGCCGCTGCGCGCAGTCACCGAGGCCATCGCGGCCGACCCCGGCGCCGACTACAACGTGAAAAGGCTTGCGGCCCTGGCGTCGTTGAGCACGCGGCAGCTCACCCGGCTGTTTCAATCCGAGCTCGGCATGACTCCGGCACGCTACGTCGAATTGGTTCGCGTCGATTTCGCCCGTAACGCGCTCGAAGCCGGCCGTTCGGTCACCGAGACCGCGGGCATGGCCGGCTTCGGCAGCATCGAAACGCTGCGCCGCGCTTTTGTCAGCCACCTGGGCATCAGCCCGAAGGCGTATCGGGACAGGTTCCGAACCGCCTACGCGTGAAGGCTATTTGGTGTTGTTGTACTTGGTGATCGCGTCGTCCAACCGCTGCAGCGCAGCGCCGTAACCGGCGAAATCACCCTTCTTCTGCGCATCCTTGGCCGCGCCGATCGCTGCCTGGATCTCTTGCAGCACAGCGGCTTTGGCCGGTGACAGCGACACCGATCCGTCCGGCGCCGGCGGGACGGCCGCCGGCGGTGGGGATCCGGGTGTCGCGGCAGGCGCCGGCGGGGACGCCGCGGGCGTTCCCGCTTCGGTGGGCTGAATCCCCGTTGCCGCCGCGCCCGCGCCGGGACCGAACAGCCCGGTGAGCGCGTCGCGCACGGTCGGGCCGTACCCGATCTTGTCGTTGTACATCATCGCCACCCGGATCAGCCGCGGGTAGGACGATGCCGCGTCGCTGGCGCCCGGGGATGCGTACACGGGTTCGACGTAGAGCAAACCGCCCTGACCGACCGGCAAGGTGAGCAGGTTGCCCCACCGGATCCGGTTCTGGTTGTCGCGCCCGATCACCCCGAGGTCCTGGGATACCGCCGGGTCGGTGGTGATCGCGTTGTTGGCCAGCTTCGGCCCGTTGACCTGGCCCGGGATGGTCAGCACAGTGATCCGGCCATACGTCGCCGGGTCGGAGCTGGCGCTGATGTAGGCGGCCAGGTAGTCGCGCTTGAACCGGTTCATCGCGCTGGTCAACTGATACGACGACGAATTGTCGTTCTTGGCAATGTTTTTCGCGACGATGTAATAAGGGGGCTGATAGCTGCTGGCCGTCGGGTTCGGGTCCAGCGGCACGTCCCAGAAGTCCGACGTGGAGAAGAACGTCACCGGGTCGTTGACGTGATACTTCGCCAGCAGCATCCGCTGCACCTTGAACAGATCCTCGGGGTAGCGCAGGTGTTCGGCCAGCTCGGGGCTGATGTCGCCCTTGGGTTTGACGGTGCCCGGGAACACCCGCATCCACGCCTTGAGCACCGGATCCTGTTCGTCTTGCTGATACAGGCTCACGGTGCCGTCGTAGGCGTCCACGGTCGCCTTGACCGAGTTGCGGATGTAGGAGACCCGCTTGTCGGGTGCGAGCCTGTTGAACGCCACCTCGTTGGAGTCCGCGGTCGCCGACTCCAGCGACGTGAGTTCGGAATACGGGTAGTTGTCCAGCGTGGTGTAGCCGTCGATGATCCACACCAGTCGCTTGTTGACGATCGCCGGGTACACCGAGCTGTCGGTGGTCAGCCAGGGCGCCACCGCCTCCACCCGCCGCGCCGGGTCACGGTTGAACAGGATCTTGCTGTTCGAACCGATCACGTTGGAAAACAAGAAGTTCCGCTCGGCGAACTTGGCGGCGAACACGCTGCGCGACAGCCAGTCGCCAAGGGGAACGCCGCCGAGTCCGGTGTAGGTGTAGTTCTTGGTCTCGTTGCTGGTCTCGTAGTCGTATTCGCGGTCGGCGCCGTTGCGCCCGACGATCGCGTAGTCCGCCGACGTGTTGGAGATGACGGGCCCGTAGTAGACGCGCGGCTGGTCGAGCGGCGCGGGACCGTCGGACACCACGTTGCCGTTGGCGCCAACGACGTTGACCAGAAATTCCGGGTAACCGCCGTTTTGGTTGGGGTCGTTGGCGATTCCGCGCACCGTGTTGGCCGGCGACGCGATGAACCCATTGCCGTGGGTGTAGACCGAGTGCCGGTTGATCCAGTCGCGCTGGTTGTCGATCAGGCGGTCGGGGTTGAGTTCGCGGGCCGCCACGACATAGTCCCGCAACGACCCGTTGCGGTCCAGGTAGCGGTCGATGGAGAGCTGGTCGGGGAAGTAGTAGAAGTTCTTGCCCTGCTGGAACTGGGTGAACGCCGGGCTGACGATGGTCGGGTCGAGCAGCCGGATGTTGGAGGTGGTCGCGCGGTCGTCGGCGACCTGCTGGGCGGTGGCCTGCGCGTCGCCGGTGTAGTTGCGATACGTGACCACGTCGGCGGTCAGGCCGTAGGCTTGCCGCGTCGCGGCGATGCTGCGGCTGATGTATTCGCTTTCCTTCTGCGCCGCATTGGGTTTGACGCTGATCTGCTCGACGATCAGAGGCCAGCCGGCGCCCACGATCAACGACGACAGCAGCAGCAGCACCAGCCCGATCGCGGGAATCCTCAAGTCCCGCAGGACGACCGCGGAGAACACCGCGCCCGCGCAGATGAGCGCGATCGCCATCAGGATCAGCTTCGCCGGCAGCACGGCGTTGATGTCGGTGTAGCCGGCACCGGTGAAGGGCTTGCCGCCGCGGGTGTGCGACAACAGCTCGTAGCGGTCCAGCCAGTAGGCGACCGCCTTGAGCAACACCAGCAACCCGACCAGGGTGACCAGCTGGATCCGCGCCGAACGGCTCAGCGCGCCGGTGCGGCCGGAGAGCCGAATGCCACCAAAGATGTAGTGGGCCAACAGGTTGGCCACGAACGCCAGGAACACGGCCACGAACAGGTAGGACAGCAGCAACCGGTAGAACGGCAACTCGAACGCGTAGAAGCCGAGGTCCTTGCCGAACTGCGGGTCTTTGATGCCGAAGTCTCCGCCGTGCAGGAACAGCTGGATGCGCACCCAATAGCTTTGCGCGATGATGCCGGCCAGCAGGCCGATCGCCACCGGAATGCCGGCACTGACCAGGCGCAGCCGGGACAGGACCAGGGCGCGGTAGCGCGCCACCGGATCGTTGTCGTTGCTCGGCACGAAGACCGGGCGGGTGCGGTAGGCGACCGCGAGCCCGGCGAACACGATGCCGCCCACCAGCAGCCCGGCGATCACAAAGACGACGAATCGGGTGACGAGCACGGTGGAAAACACCGAGCGGTAGCCGAGCTCGCCGAACCACAGCCAGTCGACGTAGGCGTCGATCAGCCGCGGGCCCGCGAGCAGCAAAGCGATCACACCCAGTGCGATCAGGATCAGAATTCGACTACGCCGAGTCAGCTTCGGCATTCTTGCGGTGGGCCGCATCCCCACTGGCTACGCTCCCTGATCGATTGCTAGACGGTGACAACTCTACGCACTGCACAACCGGCGATCCCGCGCTCGTCTAGCAACTCGGCGGCTGCCCACCGGACGTGATCGCGTGCAGCGCATCCACTGCCTGGCCGAGCGTCTCGACTTTGACCAGCCGCAGCCCGGACGGATTGTCCGAACTGGCCTCGTAGCAGTTCTTCGCCGGCACCAAAAACACCGTGGCCCCCGCCGCGTGCGCGGCGACCATCTTGTGGGTGATGCCGCCGATCTGGCCAACCTTGCCGTCGGCGGTGATGGTCCCGGTTCCGGCGATGAAGTTCGAGCCGGCCAGGCCGCCGGTGGTCAGCTTGTCGACGACGGCGAGGCTGAACATCAGTCCGGCGGACGGCCCTCCGATGTTGGCGAGGTTGAAGTCCACGACGAACGGCGCCCACGGCGCATCGAGCACCGCGACGCCGACGAAGCCGTAGTCACGGTCCTTGTTCGCGCCCAGCGTGATCTGCGCCACACCGGCCGGTTCGTTCTTGCGGCGGTAGTCGATCGTCACGGTCTGTCCGGGTTTGGTGTTCTTCAGCAGCCCGGTGAAGGCGTCGACGGTGGCGACCGGGGTGCCGTTGACCGCGTCGATGGCGTCGCCGGCCTTCAGCTTGCCCGCCGAGGGGCCGGGTTCGGGGACCTTCGCCACCGTGACCGCCGACGGGTACTTCAAATAGCCCAGCGCCGCATATTCGGCGCTGTCCTCGGATTGCTTGAAGTCCGCGCTGTTGGCCTTGTCCACTTCCTCGCGGGATTTGCCGGGCGGGTAGATGATGTCGCGCGGCACCAGCTGTTCCTGATCCGAAAGCCACAGCGTCAGCGCCTCACCCAGCGTCAGGTCGTCACGCTGGGACACCGTCGTCATGTTCAGGTGACCGGTGGTCGGATGCGTGAGGGTGCCCTGGATCGCCACCACCTGCTTGCCGTCGACCTCGCCGAGCGTGTCGAAGGTGGGGCCGGGGCCCAGCGACACGAACGGCACCGTCACCACCGCCAGCAACACACCGAACACCACGATCGGCACCAGCGCGACCATCAAGGTCAGGATGCGCCTGTTCACGCCGAATACACTAGACGGAGCGCGCCGCCGGTCATTCGGCTGCAAGGGGTCCGAGTACGAGGTTCAGCTACAAGCTGACCCGCCGTCGCGCGCCTTCCGATCCCACGGTGAGTACCGTTGGGGTCATGGCTGACCTGCCGTTCGGCTTCTCCCCCGGGGAGGACCCCGACAAACACGGGAAAAAAGATCCCGACTCGGGCTCGAACCCGTCCGACCCGTTCGCCGCGTTCGGCATGAGCGGTGATTTCGGCATGGGCGACTTGGGGCAGATCTTCACCCAGCTGGGTCAGATGTTCAGCAGCGCGGGCACAGTCGGACCCGGCGGAACGAGTTCGGGGCCGGTCAATTACGAATTGGCGCGCCGCGTCGCGTCGAACTCGATCGGGTTCGTGGCGCCGGTGCCCGATACGACGAACTCGGCGATCGCCGACGCGGTGCACCTGGCCGAGACCTGGCTGGACGGAGCGACGGCGCTGCCCGCGGGCACCGCCAAGGCGGTGGGTTGGACTCCCGCCGACTGGGTCGACAACACGCTTCAGACGTGGAAGCGGCTGTGTGACCCGATGGCCCAACAGATTTCGACGGTGTGGGCGGCGTCGCTGCCCGAGGAAGCCAAGAGCATGGCCGGCCCGCTGCTGCAGATGATGTCGCAGATGGGTGGCATGGCGTTCGGCTCGCAGCTCGGGCAGGCGCTGGGCCGGTTGTCCCGCGAGGTGTTGACGTCGACCGACATCGGTTTGCCGTTGGGGCCCAAGGGAATTGCGGCGATCATGCCCGACGCCGTCGAATCGTTCACCACCGGGCTGGAGCGTCCGCGCAGCGAGATCCTGACCTTCCTGGCCGCGCGCGAGGCCGCCCACCACCGGCTGTTCAGCCATGTCCCCTGGCTGTCGAGCCAACTGCTGGGCGCGGTCGAGGCGTACGCGATGGGCATGCAGATCGACATGTCCGGAATCGAGGAGCTGGCCCGTGACTTCAATCCGGCGTCGCTGTCGGATCCGGCGGCGATCGAAAACCTGTTGGGGCAAGGTGTTTTCGAGCCCAAGGCCACGCCGGCGCAGACGCAGGCACTCGAGCGCCTGGAGACGTTGCTCGCCCTGATCGAAGGGTGGGTGCAGGTGGTGGTGGCCGCCGCCCTGGGCGACCGGATTCCCGGCGCGGGTGCGCTCGGCGAGACGCTGCGCAGGCGCCGGGCCAGCGGAGGCCCGGCCGAGCAGACCTTCGCCACCCTGGTCGGGTTGGAGCTGCGGCCCCGCAAGATGCGCGAAGCCGCCGCGTTCTGGGAGCGTCTGACGCAGGCCGCGGGCGTCGACACCCGCGACGGCATTTGGCAACACCCCGACCTGCTGCCCGACGCCGAGGACCTCGACGAGCCGGCCGGTTTCATCGACCGGATCATCGGCGGTGACACCAGCGGCATCGATGAGGCGATCGCCAAACTCGAGCGCGAGGGCCCCGACTCCGACGGCCCCGACGCTGTGGATAACTGACCGGAGCCATCGCCGTCGGCGTGACACAGTGGCGCGGTGACTCAGCGGTGTCAGGCCGTGCTCATTCGCTATGCGCTGGACCCGGCGCTGCCGGTATTGCTGCGGCCCGACGGCGCCGTCCAGGTCGGCTGGGATCCCCGTCGCGCGGTGCTGGTGCGTCCCCCGAGCGGCTTGGCCGCCGCCGCGCTGGCCCCACTGTTGCGGTCCATGTCGTCCCCGACGGCGCTGCCGGAGTTGCAGCGACGGGCGCGTGACCATGGCTTGACCGACGCCGAGGGCCTGCAAAACCTGGTGGCGCAACTGGTCGGCGCCGGGGTGGCGACCGTGTGCGGAGGCCCGCGCGGCCGGGCCCCCTCGCTGCGCGTGCACGGCCGCGGGCCGATCTCGGAGCTGCTGGTGGAGTCGTTGCGCTGCTCGGGCGCCCGGATCGCGCACAGCAGCCAACCACACGCCGCGGTGTCGGCCGGCGACGTCGACCTGGTGGTGCTGTCCGACTATCTGGTCGCCGACCCGCGCCTGGTGCGCGACCTGCACGACCAGGGCGTCGCGCATCTGGTGGTGCGGGTGCGCGACGGCATCGGGCTGGTGGGTCCGCTGGTGATCCCCGGCGTGACGAGCTGCCTGGCCTGCGCGGACCTGCACCGAAGGGACCGCGACGCGGCGTGGCCGGCGATCTGCGCGCAGCTGCGCGAAACCGTCGGCGTCGCCGACCGCGCCACCGTGCTGGCGACCGCGGCGCTGGCGCTGTCCCAGGTGAACCGGGTGATCGCGGCCGTGCGCGGGCAGGAGGCGGACTCCGAAGCCGAACCGCCCCAGACGCTGAACGCGACGCTGGAATTCGATCTGCACGCCAGCGCGATCGTCGCGCGGCGGTGGGAAAAGCACCCGTTGTGCTCCTGCTGATGCGCAACGGGCAGGCTGACCTGCGCCGGCGAACGGTGACAACGAGCGTTGTCGGCTTGTCTCCACATCGCGTTGGCCATCATGGATGATGGGTACGTGGCAGACATCAAACGGGGCCGGGCTGCGCGTAACGCCAAGCTGGCCAGCATTCCGGTCGGATTCGCCGGTCGGGCAGCGCTCGGATTCGGTAAACGGCTGACCGGAAAGTCGCGGGACGAGGTCCAGGCCGAGCTTCTGGAGAAGGCCGCCCATCAGTTGTTCACCGTCTTGGGTGAGCTCAAGGGCGGCGCGATGAAGGTGGGCCAGGCCCTGTCGGTGCTCGAGGCGGCGATCCCCGAGGAGTTCGGCGAGCCGTACCGCGAAGCGCTGACCAAGCTGCAAAAGGACGCCCCGCCGCTGCCCGCTGCCAAGGTGCACCGGGTGCTCGACGCCCAGCTGGGCACCAAGTGGCGCGATCGGTTCAGTTCGTTCGACGACACCCCGGTGGCGTCGGCCAGCATCGGTCAGGTGCACAAGGGGGTGTGGTCCGACGGCCGCGAGGTGGCGGTCAAGATCCAGTACCCCGGGGCCGACGAGGCGCTGCGGGCCGACCTCAAGACCATGCAGCGCCTCGTCGGGGTGTTCAAGCAGCTCGCGCCGGGCGCCGACATCCAGGGCGTGGTCGACGAGTTGATCGAGCGCACCGAGATGGAGCTGGATTACCGGCTCGAGGCCGAGAACCAGCGCGCCTTCGCCAAGGCGTATCACGACCACCCGCACTTCGCGGTGCCGCGCATCGTGGCCAGCGCACCGAAAGTGGTGATCCAGGAGTGGATGCAGGGCATCCCGATGGCCGAGATCATCCGCCACGGCACCGCCGAGCAGCGCGACCTGGTCGGCACCCGGCTGCTCGAGCTCACGTTCGACGCGCCGCGCCGGCTGGAGATGCTGCACGGCGACGCCCACCCGGGCAACTTCATGCTGCTCGACGACGGCCGCATGGGCGTGATCGACTTCGGCGCGGTCGCGCCGCTGCCCGGCGGGCTGCCGATCGAGCTCGGGATGAGCATCCGGTTGGCCCGCGAAAAGAACTACGACCTGCTGTTGCCGACGATGGAGAAGGCCGGGTTCATCCAGAAGGGCCAGCAGGTGTCGGTGCGCGACATCGACGACATGCTGCGCCAGTACGTCGAACCGGTCGAGGTGGAGGTTTTCCACTACACCCGCAAGTGGCTGCAGAAGATGTCGGCCATCGAGATCGACCGGTCCGTGTCGCAGATCCGGACGGCCCGGCAGATGGACCTTCCGCCCAAGCTGGTGATCCCGATGCGGGTGATCATGTCGGTGGCCGCGATCCTGTGTCAGCTGGATGCCCACGTGCCGATCAAGGCCCTGTCCGAAGAGCTGGTGCCCGGTTTCGCCGAACCCGACAGCGCGATCGTCTAGCTCGGCCGTCGTCAATCACGTTCACGAGAGTGCAACTGCCGGCACCACCACTCGACAAAGGTGTCGGCAGTTGCACTTTCGCGCCTAGGCGGCCGCCGCCTTGCGGGGACGTCCGCGGGGCCGTTTGAAACCCAGGACCGAACCGCGGTCGAAGATCTCGCCGCCCCATACGCCCCAGGGCTCGGCTCGCTCCAGCGCGGCCGCCAGGCACTGGCGGCGCACCGGGCAGTCGACGCATAGCGACTTGGCGCGCTCGAGATCGGCCGGCGCGTCGGCGAACCAGAGATCGGGATCGCCGGCGTGACACGGCAGGCCCGGCCTGGGGGCTGTCGGTGCCGACATGTCCTACCACCTACTTCCTGGTCTGGGTTGCTGTCCTTGAGCAGTGATCCGGACCAGGTCGCTTCGTTGCCGACCGATAACTATGGCCACGGATCCTTGACTTCGGGTCCGTGGCCATCTGGGTGAAAACCGGGGCTGTGCTTACCTTGCCTTCGGTGGGCCCCCGACTCCTACGGACGCGTCGGTCGCGGCGGCCGCGCGATGCTTACGCGCGGCCGCCGACACGGCGGCGTGTGCGGCATGGGAGGTTCCCGCGGACAGCTCCGCGGGGGCCACGCCCGCACCGAACGCGTCGTTGATCATCGTGGCTGCCCTCCTTCTTCCGTAGTGCCGAGTCGCGGTATCGAGGGTAAACGGTCACCCTCGCCGTCCACAACCGATTTTGTGACCTGCGGGTTTAGCGGTCAGCGACCGCGAACCAGCTCCAGCACGTCGGGACCGTACTGCTCGAGCTTGCGCGCGCCGATGCCGGGAATCGCGATCAGCGCCGCGTCGTCGCCGGGGCGCAGCTCGGCGATGGCGATCAACGTGTTGTCGGTGAAGACGACGTAGGCGGGCACCTTCTGTTCCTTGGCGACGTCGAGGCGCCACTCCTTGAGCCGCAGTAGCAGGTCCTCGTCGATGTCGCCCGCGCACGTCTCGCAGCGGCGCAGCATGATGGCCGCCGGAGTGGTCAGGTTGTTGTTGCAGATCCGGCAGCGGGTCGCGGTACCCCGGCTGCGCCGAGACTTGTTCGGCCCCGCCTCGGCCCGCGCCTGGGGCGCGATGCCGTTGAGGAACCTCGACGGCTTGCGGCCCTGGCGCCCGCCCGGGCTGCGGGCGAGCGCCCAGCTGAGCGCCAAATGCATTCGGGCCCTGGTGATTCCGACGTAGAGCAGGCGGCGTTCCTCCTCGACCGCCTCGCTCTCGGCGCCGTGCGCCAGTGCGTGCGAGATGGGTAGCGTGCCGTCGGCCAGGCCGACCAGAAACACCGCGTCCCACTCGAGGCCCTTGGCGGCGTGCAGCGATGCCAGCGCGACGCCCTGCACCACCGGTGGGTGCCGGGCGTCGGCGCGCATCCGGAGCTCGGCCAGCAGCGCCGGGAATTCCAGCTGCGGGCGTTGCGCGACTTCGTCGTCCACCAGTTCGGCCAGTGCGCTCAGGGCTTCCCAGCGCTCGCGGGCCCGGGTGCCGACCGGCTCCTGGGCCGTCAGGCCCAGCGGTTCCAGCACCGCGCGCACGACGTCGGGCAATGGACCCTCGGCACCGCGCTCGGCAGCGCGCTGCAGCGCCAGCAGGGCCTGCTTGATCTCCTGGCGATTGAAGAATCCCTCGCCGCCGCGAATCTGGTAGGCGATGCCCGCTTCGGTCAGCGCCTCCTCGTAGATCTCCGACTGCGCGTTGACCCGATACAGCACCGCGATCTCGGAGGGCGGGGTGCCGGATTCGATGAGCCGCGCGATCGATTTGGCGACCGCGGCGGCCTCGGCCGGTTCGTCGGGATGCTCGTGGAACGTCGGCACGGGGCCCGGTGCGCGCTGGCCCACCAGGTGCAGCTTGCTGCCGGCGACCCGGCCGCGCGCCGCGGCGATCACCTGGTTGGCCAGCGACACCACCTGCGGGGTGGAGCGGTAGTCACGCTCGAGGCGCACGACGGTGGCGTCGGGGAAGCGGCGGGAGAAGTCGAGCAGGAATCGGGGCGAGGCCCCGGTGAACGAGTAGATGGTCTGGTTGGCATCGCCGACGACCGTGAGATCGTCGCGCTCGCCCAGCCAGGCCGTCAGCACCCGCTGCTGCAGCGGCGTGACGTCCTGGTATTCGTCGACCACGAAGCAGCGGTAGCGGTCGCGGAACTCTTCGGCCACCGCCGGGTCGTTTTCGATCGCGGCCGCGGTGTGCAGCAGCAGGTCGTCGAAGTCGAGCAGGGTGACGTGTTCACCGCGGGCTTTGAGGGACTCATAGGCGGCGTAGACGCCGGCGATCTGAGCGGCGTCCAACGGGATGTCCCGCCCGGCAGCCGCCACCGCGGCGGGGTATTCCTCCGGGCCGATCAGCGACGCCTTGGCCCACTCGATCTCGCCGGCCAGGTCGCGCACGTCGTCAGTGCTGGCATTGAGCCGGGTGCGGCTTGCCGCCCGGGCCACGACGGCGAACTTGCTGTCCAGCAGCTGCCAGCCGGTGTCACCGACCACCCGCGGCCAGAAGTACCGCAGCTGCCGGTGGGCGGCGGCATGAAAGGTCAGCGCCGAGACCGCGCCGACCGCGGCGCCCGTGCCCGCCGCGGCGTCGATCGCCCGCAGCCGGGAGCGCATCTCCCCCGCCGCCCGCTGGGTGAACGTGACCGCCAGCACCTGGCCGGCGGCGACGTGGCCGCCGGCCACCAGCTGGGCGATCCGGTGAGTGATGGTGCGGGTCTTGCCCGTTCCGGCGCCCGCCAGCACGCAGACCGGGCCGCGCGGAGCCAGCACGGCATCGCGCTGCTCATCGTCCAGCCCGGCTGTCAGTGGATCGGCGACGGTCGGCATGGCGTCCATAGTGGCTTCCCATACTGACAAGTCGCCGCCGGGGCCGGTGCATCGCCACGCCCGAATCGCATGTCCGCATCCCGCTGCGCGGAATGCATCGTCGCAGGGCTACACCCGATCGCCCACTCCTCCGCATCCCGCTGCGCGGAATGCATCGTCGCCGGGCTACACCCGATCGCCCACTCCTCCGCATCCCGCTGCGCGGAATGCATCGTCGCCGGGCTACGTTAACCAGCTATGACCAACGCCCTGCTCACCGTCTACACAACCTCCTGGTGTGGCTACTGCCATCGGCTCATGACGGTGCTCAAGTCCAACGGGATCGCCTACCAGGCGGTCGACATCGAGCACGACGCGGCGGCCGCTGATTTCGTCAGTTCGGTCAACGGCGGCAACAGGACGGTCCCGACGGTGAAGTTCGCCGACGGGTCGACGTTGACCAACCCGAGCGCGGCCCAGGTGAAGGCGAAGCTGGCCGAGACCGCCAACTGAACCCGGTCAGTCGATCGCGGCCCAGGATTCGATGATCACCCGCGCGATTGAAATCGAGCCGGGCAGAAGGAGTTTGGACTCCGAGGAACTCGACCAATCCCCGGCCGCCAGCGCCTCGCGCACCTGGTCGCGGGTGAACCACGCCGCCTCGGCGATCTCGCCGTCGTTGAACGAGAACTCCTGCGCCGGATCGCCGACGGCGTGGAAGCCGACCATCAGCGAGCGCGGGAACGGCCACGGCTGACTGCCCAAATAGCGCACGTCGCGCACGGTCAGCCCGATCTCCTCGCGGATCTCCCGGGCCACGCATCCCTCGAAAGACTCACCGGCCTCGACGAATCCGGCCAGCAGCGAGAACATCCGCTCGGGCCACACCGCCTGGCGGGCCAGCACCGCGCGGTCGCCGCCGTCGTGCACCAGACAGATGACCGCCGGGTCGATGCGCGGGAACTCCTCGTGCCCGGTGACCGGGTTCACCCGTGACCAGCCTGCCCGGGCCGGCCGGGTCGGCGAGCCGTCGACCGAGCTGAATCGCGCCTTCTCGTGCCAATTCAGCAGTGCCACAGCCGACGACATCAGTTGACCGCTGATGTCGTCGAAGATCGGACCGAGGCTGCGCAGGTTGACCACCTCGGTGCGCGCGTCGGGGTCCTCCGGGGCCTGCAGGGCGCCGCGGATCCCCCACACGTGACGCCCGTCCTCGAGGCGCCCCAGAAATACCGCCTCCGACGGCGGCTTGTCGCCCAGTTCGGCGGCGGCGCCCAGCACTACGCGGCCGTCGGCGACCAGCACCTGGTTGCGCGAGTCCACCCGCAGCAGCGCCGCCTCGGCCCAGCCGGCGGTGGCGGCTTCGACGTCGGTGCGCAGCTGATCGGCGCGGTCGGCGCCGACGCGCGACAGCAGCGGGACACTGCGCAACTGAAAGTCCACTAGTTTCCCGCGTCCCGGACGTAGAGCAGCCGGTCGTTGGCCTCGATCGCGTCCACCTCCGGAGCGCCGATGCGCAGCAGGTGGCCGTCGCGCACCACACCGAGCACGATGTCACGCAGATGCTTTGGGGATCCGCCGATTTCGGTCTGGTCGACTTCGCGTTCGGCGATCGCCAGCCCGGCGTCGGGGGTCAGCAGGTCCTCGATCATCTCCACGACACTCGGCGTGGTGGTGGCCAGGCCGAGCAACCGGCCGGCGGTTTCTGAGGAGACCACCACCGAGTCCGCGCCCGATTGCTGCAACAGGTGCTGGTTTTCAGCCTCCCGGATCGACGCCACGATCTTGGCCTTGGGCGAGATTTCCCGCGCCGTCAGCG
The DNA here is from genome assembly GCF_976985695.1 of Mycobacterium sp. NTMscope_MAC_269. Taxonomy (NCBI): domain Bacteria; kingdom Bacillati; phylum Actinomycetota; class Actinomycetes; order Mycobacteriales; family Mycobacteriaceae; genus Mycobacterium; species Mycobacterium sp. NTMscope_MAC_269. The sequence goes on along the minus strand of NZ_OZ335668.1, from coordinate 143,475 downwards.
TGACCAGCACGGCGGTGTCGTCGCGGCTGGACGCGATGATGATCGACGCCGCGTGCTGGGCACCGGCCAACCGCAGCACGTCGGATTTCGTCGCGTCACCATGGACGGTGACCAGGCCGGCGGATGCGGCGCGGTCGAGGGCGGCCTGATCGGTGTCGACGACGACGATTTCGCCCGGGACCACCTCGTCGCCGAGCATCGCCGCGACCGCCGTTTTGCCCTTGGTGCCGTAGCCGATCACGATGGTGTGGTTGCGCACTTTGCTCCTCCAACGCTGGATCTTCCACGCCTGCCGGGACGTTTCGGTGACGACCTCGAGCGTGGTGCCGACCAACAAGATCAGGAATGCGATGCGCAGCGGCGTGACGATCAAAACGTTCATCGCCCGCGCGAATTCCGAGATGGGCGTGATGTCGCCGTAGCCGGTCGTCGACAACGTCACCGCCGCGTAGTACAAGCAATCCAGGAACGTCAGCCGATCACCCTGGGCGTCGTGGTACCCGTCGCGATCGAGGTAGACGGTGATGGCGCCGGCGAACAACGCCGCGATGGCGATGGCCACCCGACGAGAGATGATGCGCACGGGACTGGCGCGCCCCTGGGGAATGCGCAGCACGCCGACGAGCGCGTAACTGGGCTGGACCGTCAACCGCTCGTCGAGACGTCCCAGCCGCCAGCTACCTTTGGCCACGGATATCCGTTATCGCATCGAACCGATCGCACGACAGACGCACGCCTCAAATGTAACCACGTCAGACACGGGCGGGGCGCTCGCCGGCGGAATCGGCCATTAGCGCGGCCAGCTCTGCGAGGTCCGGCAGTTCCGCGGGGGTGACCGTGGCGCCGGTGCGCACGTAAAAGAACGCGGTGCGCACCGACGATTCCGGAACCCCGGCCAGCGCCGCCCAGGCGGTCCGGTACACCGCGAGCTGCACGGCGGCCTGGCGCAGCGCTTCCGGGCCGTGCGGCGGTTCACCGGTTTTCCAGTCCACCACGGTCGCGCCGCCATCGGGATCGGCGAATACCGCGTCGATGCGGCCGCGGACCAGGGTGTCACCGATCGGCATCTCGAACGGGACCTCGACGGCGACGGGAACCTTTGCGGCCCAGGGTGATTCGGTGAAGGCCGCCTGCAGCACCGCCAATTCGGCGGTGTCGCCGACGTCGGAGTCCGCCGCGCCCGGCAGATCACCGAGATCGAACAGGCATTCGGCGCCGTAAAACTTCTGGACCCAGGCGTGAAACGCGTTGCCCAACAGGGCGTGCGGATCCGGCCGCGACGGCAGCCGATGTCTTAACCGCTGCGCGGCGCCCGCCGGATCGCGCGCCAGGCCGACCAGGGAGCTGACCGAAAGTTGCCCGGGCAACTCCCGGGCCGGTGGCGCGGTCAGCCGCGCACGTTCGGCCAGTAACGCGTCGACGTCGGCGGCCCAGCCGTCAACATCGGCGCACGGCTGGTCCGACCCGGCGGCCAGCGCCCGGTTCACCAGCGCCGCGCCGCGCTCGACCTCGCCGCGCCGCGCGGGCAGCGGGTCGGCTGGCCACACCGCTTCGATAATGCTGTCGCGCAGCGGGTTTCGTTCGCCATCCGCGGGGGCTGGCGACCAGTGCTCCACGGTTCCGCAGGGATCGCCGGCCGCGGCCGCGCCGTCGATGACGTCCTTAATCTCCACCAGGAAATCCGACGGGCCGCGCGGCTTGATCCCGGTGGCGCCCCAGTGGTGACCCGACACCAGCAGGGTGTCCTCGGCCCGGGTGATGGCGACGTACAGCAATCGACGCTCCTCGTCGATGCGCCGCTGATCGAGCTGGCGGCGATGCTCGGAGATCTTGTCCGACAGCTGCTTTCGGTTGGAGACATCCGAACAGTCGAGCACCGGGATGCCCAACGCGCCCGCGGCGGCGCGGTCGCCGCGAAGCAACGGCGGCAGTTCCGCGGCGTCGGTGAGCCAGGTGCTCTTGGAGGCGGTCGACGGGAACGTCCCGCCCGACAGGTGCGCGACCGCCACCACCTGCCATTCCAGCCCCTTGGCGGAATGCACGGTCAGCACCTGGACGCGGTCGCGCGCGACCGCCAACGGGGCCGGCGCCAAACCGTTCTCGACCGACTCGGCGGCATCCAGGAACGCCAGCAGGCCGGCCACCGAGGCGGTCGCGGACGTGTCCAGCAGCGGAGTCGCGCGCTCGGCGTATCCGGCGACGACGTCGGCGAACGCGTCGAGGTGCTCGGTGCCAGCCCAGCCCGCCTCGACCCCCGCCGCGGCCCGGACCTCGCAGTCGACGCCCAGCACGCGGCGCACCTCGGCCACCAAGTCGCCGAGGGGATGGTCGAGGTGGGCGCGCAGGGCGCTCAGTTCGGCGGCCAGCGCGGTGATGCGCTGATACCCGGCCGCCGAATACGAGCCGGCCGGACCGGGATCGGCGATCGCGTCGGCCAGGCAGATGGTGTCGGCGTCGACGTGGGCGGGATCGGCGGCGCTGGCGATCGCCTCGGGCGAGGGCGGCGCGGTGTCCGCCGCGGTTCCGCCAAGCGCACGCGCTCGCTGCCAGAGGGCGGCGATGTCGCGGGCGCCGAGGCGCCAGCGCGCGCCGGTGAGCACCCGCATCGCCGCCGCGCCGGCCGTGGGATCGGCGACCAGCCGCAGCATGGCGACCACCTCGGCGACCTCGGGTACCGACAGCAGTCCGGCCAGCCCGACGACCTCGACGGGGATGCCGCGGGCGCGCAGCGCATCGGCGATCGGCGCGGCGTCGGCGTTGCGCCGCACCAATACCGCGGCCGTCGGTGGGCTGACATCGTCGGCGCGGGCCTGCCGATAGCGGGCGTCGAGGTGGTCGGCGATCCACTCGCGTTCGGCCACCACGTCGGACAGCAAGGCGCAGCGGACGGTGCCGGGCGGCGCGTCCGGGCGCGGGCGCAGCGCGTGCACGGCCACCGATCGCCGCCGCGCCTCGGCGGAGACGGCGTTGGCGATCCGCAGCGTCCGTGGCGGATTGCGCCAGCTGGTCCGCAGTTCCAGCACTGGCGCGGGGCTGCCGTCGGAGCGGGGAAAGTCGGTGGTGAACCGGGGCAGGTTGGTCGCCGAGGCCCCGCGCCAGCCGTAGATGGACTGGATGGGGTCGCCGACGGCGGTCAGCGCCAGCCCGTCGTCGACCCCGCTGCCGAACAGGGCCGACAGCGCGATGCGCTGGGCGTGGCCGGTGTCTTGATACTCGTCGAGCAGCACCACCCGGTAGCGGGCGCGCAGGTCCTCGCCGACCTGCGGGAAAGCCGCCGCCAGCCGCGCCGCCGAGGCCATCTGCATCCCGAAATCCATCACCTTCGCGGCGTGCATGCGCTCGTCGAGGGCATCGAGCAGCGGCACCAGCTCGGTGCGCTCGGTCTGGGCGCCCAGCAGCCGCAGCAGCCATTGGCTGGGGCCGCGCTCGCGCTGATAGGGCCCGGCGGGCAGGGCATGGACGAGCCGCTCCAGCTCCACGTGGGTGTCGCGCAGCTGGCCGGTGTCGACGAGGTGTTCGGCCAGCTGCCCCCACAGTCGCAACACCATCGCGGTGACGGTGGCCGGGTTCTTGTCGGTGTGCAACTCGCCCCGGTACCCGTTGACGACGTCGAAGGCCAGCTGCCACAACTCGGTTTCGCTGAGCAGCCGGGTGTCGGGCTCGACGGGCAGCAACAGCCCGTAGTCGCGCAGCAGCGAGCCCGCGAACGCGTGGTAGGTGCTGATCACCGGGGCGCCCTCGGGTTCTGCCGCGGCGTTGCCGACGGCGCCCGTGACGCCCAGCCCGACGCCGGCCAGCCGCGCCAGCCGCGACCGCACCCGGCGCAGCAGCTGGCCGGCGGCCTTGCGGGTGAACGTCAGTCCCAGCACCTGGGAGGGGTCGGCGTAGCCGTTGGCGATCAGCCACACCACCCGTGCCGCCATGGTCTCGGTCTTACCGGCTCCCGCCCCCGCGATGACGACCAGCGGCCCCGGCGGCGCGGCGATGACCGCGGCCTGCTCCTCGGTCGGCGGGAAAAGGCCTAGCGCACTGGCCAATTCACTCGGGCTGAAGCGCGGGTTCACCGGGCTGCCCCGTCGTTGTGCGCCGGACAGCACGGCCGGAGGGGGCAGTGCGTGCAACCCTCGTTACGCCGCGCGACGAACTGCGGGCCGGCCGTCGCGTCCGCCGCTTGCCGGATGATCTCGCGCCACTCGTCACCGGCGGACGCCGTCAGCGGGTCCTGTTCCCTTTCGACGGCCCCCGAGGCCCCGGTCTTGCCGACGTAAACCAGCCGCGCGCCACCGGGTTCGGCCGCGTCGCCTCCGGAGGCCACCAGGCCTTCGGCGATCGCCAGCTGGTACATCGCCAGCTGGGCGTGTTGTTGGGCGTCGTCCTTGCTGACCGGGGACTTGCCGGTTTTGACGTCGACGATCACCAGCCGCCCGGCGGCGTCGCGCTCCAGCCTGTCGACGCGGCCGCGCAACCGAACCTGTTCCCCGTCACCGGTTTTCAGGATTCCGTCGATCTCGACCTCCGTGCCGACCTCGGTGAGCGCGCCGCGGGTCTGGCCGCGCCAGTCGATGAACGCCTCGAGCATCGCGCGGTGGCGGGCCAGCTCGTTATCCGAATGCCATTGCGCCGCAATGGGAAGATGCCGCCAGGCGCGCTCCAGTTCGGCCAGCAGTTCCGATTCGCTCCGGTGCGGTTCGGCGATCAGCGCGTGCACCACCGAACCGATCGTGGAGCGCAGATCGCGCGGGTTGGTCCCGCCGTGCCGTTCGGCGAGCCAGCGCAGCGGGCAGTCGGTCAGTGTCTGCAGGGTCGACGGGGTCAGCGTGACGACGTCGTCGCCGCCGCGCAGCGGTGCACTGGTGCTGACCGGGGTCAGGCCGTGCCATCCGGCCGGGTCTGCGCCGGGCACCCCAGCATCGGCCAGCCGCGCCAATTGTGTCGCCGCGCAGTCGCGGGCGAGCTCGTCCACCGCCCCGTCGGGTGCGCAGACCACGCCGCGCAACCGGCCTACCAGCGCGGCCGCCGACAGCACTCGTGGCGCCGAAACGGGTTGCAGCGCAGCAATGTCCGCGGCCTGGTCGGCCCACTGCGCGATGTCGAAGAAGAACGGCGACGGCAGCGCGGCCCCATGGTCTGCCCCGCCGGTGTCGCTGTCGACGGCCGTCACCAGCAGCCGCCGGCGGGCGCGGCCCATCGCCGCCACCAGCAACCTGCGCTCCTCGGCCACCAGCGGCGCCCGCATCGAAGCGTCCGCGGTGACCCCGTCCAGCTCGTCGAGCAGCCGCTGGGTGCCCAGCACACCGCCGCGCGGAACGGTGTTGGGCCACAACCCATCCTGCAATCCGGCGATCACCACGACATCCCATTCGTGTCCCAGCGCGGCGTGCGCGCTGAGGACCCTGACCTGCTCGGCCGCGGCAGCCGGCTCCGGATTGGCACTCGGCAGCTGCAGCGCGGCGACGTGCTCGACCAGCCCGCGCAGCGACGCCCCCGAGGTGCGTGAGACGTAGTCATCGGTGATGTCGAACAGCACGGTCACCGACTCGAGATCCCGGGTGGCCTGGGCGGCGGCGGGGCCGCCGCGCTCGCTGAGCGACAGCCAGCGGCGCTGCAGCCCTGACCGGTGCCAGGCAGCCCACAGGGTGTAGCGCGGGTCTTCACCGGCGCCGTGGCACCGCGCGGCGGCCTCCAGCACCGCGCGGACCTTGCGCAGCGAACGGAACTGCGGCCCCGGCGGTGGCGCGGCGCCGGACAGCGCCTCGACCAACAGCTCGGCGAAATCGGCTTGTGCGCGGGCGGGGTTGGCGCGCTGCAGTGTCCGGCGCAGCTGGCGCAGCGACACCGGGTCGACGCGACCGATGGGGCCGGTCAGCAAGGCCAGCGCCTGCTGCCCGTCCAGCCCGTCGGCGGCGGCCAGCAGCACGCTCAGCAGCGCGCGCACCGCCGGCTCCTCGGCCAGCGGCCCGGTGGCGGCGGCCGCGGCCACCGGCACCCCGGCGGCCGCCAGCGCGCGCGGCAATCGCGCGCCCGCGCGCGGCACCGACCTGACGATGACCGCCATCTGCGACCACGGCACACCGTCTACCAGGTGCGCGCGCCGCAGCGCGTCGGCGATCACCGCGGCCTCGGCGTGCGCCGAGGCCGCCAGGCGCACCGTGACCGATCCCTCCCCCGCCCCGGCGCCGTCGATCCGGCGGCCGGGGCCGCCGCCGGGCAACCGGGCGGCGATGCCGCTGACCGCGCGGGCCACGGCGGGAGCGCAGCGATGCGACATCGTCAGCGTCACCGCCGGGGCGTCGCCGTTGAGCAGCCCGGCGGGCTCGCCGCCCCGGAAGCCGAACACCGCCTGGTTGAGATCCCCGGCGACCAGCGCCAGCTCGGCGCCCGCCGCGAGCACGCGAACCAGGCGAGCCGCCTGCGGATCGAGCTGTTGGGCGTCGTCGACCAGCAGGACGCGGATCCGGCCGCGTTCGGCCGCCAGCAGCTCGGGATCGACGGCGAACGCCTCGAGCGCCGCGCCCACCAATTCGGCGGCGCCCAGCGCGGGGGTGGTCGCCTCCGGCGCGGCCGTGCCGACCGCCGCGCGCAGCAACATCACCTGCTCGTACTGGCGCGCGAATTGACCGGCGGCGATCCATTCGGGCCGACGGCAACGACGGCCGAGGCGCTCCAAGTCCTGGGGGTCGACACCGCGTTCGGCGCAGCGCGCCAACAGGTTTCGCAGTTCGGTGGCGAACCCCGCGGTGCTCAGCGCCGGCCGCAGCTGCGCCGGCCAGGCCGTCGCCGCGTGCGGCCCGTCGTCGAGGTCCCCGGCCAGCAGCTCGCGGATGATGGCGTCCTGTTCGGCGCTGGTGACCAGCCGCGGGGGCGCATCACCGGCACGCTCGGCGGCGCGCCGCAAGACCGCGTAGGCGTACCCGTGCACGGACCGCACCAGCGGTTCGCTGACGGCGACCGGGACCGGGCCGCTCGATCGCGACCGCAGCAACGCCGTCGTCAACGCGCTGCGCTCGGCCATCCCGAGCCGACCGGAACCCGTAAGCAGCAGAACCGATTCCGGGTCCATCCCGGCGTCGATCTGGGCGACCGCGGCGTCGATCAGCAGGCTGCTCTTCCCGGTGCCGGGCCCGCCGAGCACGCGAACGATCCCGCGCGCACCGGGCGCCAGCAGAGCGCTCGCGTCGGCCTCCCAGGTGTATGCCATGGCTGCATGCAACCACCAGGGTGTGACAAGTTCGCCCGGCCGGCATCGGCGCCGGCTCTTACTCTGGAAGTCGCCACAGCACGAAGGATGGACTCGACGCATGGAAGGAGGGGCTGAAGACCATGACGGACGACGAACACGGCTTTCCCACTGACGAGGCGCCCGAAGGCGACGCGGTGGAGCAACGGCGGCCCGCCGACTCTGACGACGAGGCCGGTCTGGACACCGATTACGTGAGCGCGTGGGATCGCGAAGCCAACGAGGCCGACGTGATCGAGCAGGCCTACGTCGTGTCCGCGGACGACGATCGGGACGACGACCGCTGACGAGGACCGCACGCGACGCGCGGTGACGCGGCTGGCACCATCGACGGGTGACCGCTGAGTTGTACGTCCACCGCTACGGTCCGTCGGGTCCGGCGCGGATCCTGGCGCTGCACGGGCTGACCGGGCACGGGCAGCGTTGGGAACAGCTGTCCGGCTTGCTGCCCGAGATCGGCCTGGCCGCACCGGATCTGCTCGGCCACGGCCGGTCCTCGTGGGCGGCGCCCTGGACCATCGACGCCAACGTCTCGGCGCTGGCCGGTCTGCTCGACGCGCAGCCCGGCACGCCGGTGGTGGTGGTCGGCCACTCGTTCGGCGCCGGTCTCGCGATGCACGTGGCCGCGGCCCGGCCGAACCAGGTGGCGGGTCTGCTGCTGTTGGACCCGGCGATCGGATTGGACGGCGAGTGGATGCGCGACATCGCCGAGGCCATGTTGTCCTCGCCCGACTATCCGGACCCCGAGGAAGCGCGGATGGAAAAGGTGCACGGCTCGTGGTCGGATGTCGAGCCCTCGCTGCTCGACGCCGAGCTCGACGAGCATCTGATCGCGCTGCCCGATGGCCGCTACGGCTGGCGCATCAGCCTGCCGGCGATGATGGCGTACTGGAGCGAGCTCGCCCGCGACGCCGTGCTGCCGCCGGCGCAAACGCCGACGATCCTGGTGCGCGCCAAGCGGACATCGCCGCCCTATGTCACCGACGAACTCGTCGCGGGCCTTCAGCAGCGGCTGGGCTCGCATTTCCGGCTGCTGGATTTCGACTGCAACCACATGGTGCCCTACGCCAAGCCGGACGACGTCGCCGCGCTGGCCCGTGAGCTGCTGGAAGCCCGCTGACCGTGGCGCCGGTGACCGACGACCAGGTCGAGCGGGTGCGCGCGCTGGTCGCCGCCATCCCGCCCGGCAGGGTCGCGACCTACGGCGACATCGCCTCGGTCGCCGGGCTTTCCAGCCCGCGCATCGTCGGCTGGATCATGCGGACGGACTCCTCGGACCTGCCGTGGCACCGCGTCATCACCGCCTCCGGCCGCCCGGCGCGACACCTGACCACGCGACAGCTGGAGCTGTTGCGCGCCGAGGGTGTGCTTGCCCACGACGGCAAAATCGCCTTGGGCGAAGTTCGCCACGAATTCCCACGCGACTGACTAGAGCACCAACCGGACCAGCGCCGCGGTGCGGGCCAGCCCGGGGAACGCCTCGGCCGTGGAACGCGGGTGCAGCGCGTGGACGGCAAGACGAAACATCAACGCCCGCAACAACATCTGCGGCCATTCCGGCAGCGCGTTCCAGCGTTCGATGAGTCCGTCGTCGGCCTCGCCCCAGGACAACGCGTCGATGACCACCACGCCCGCCGCCCACGATGCGGGGCGCCAGTACGGGGTGATGTCGGTGATGCCAGGCGCCGCGGTGCCCACGAAAAGCACTGTGCCATAAAGGTCCCCGTGGACCAGTTGGTTCGGGCTCTTGGTCGGCTTGCGCAACGTGGCGAGCTGGTTGAGCAACTCCACCGATCGCTCGGCGTCCGCGGTGGCAGGGGCCACCCGCGCGCCGGGCGGCACCGAGGCGAGCGGCCGGTCCTCCCACGCCGCGCGGTCGGCGGCGATGAAAATGTCGACGTCCCCCCACGGCGCCGCCGGGCCCTGGGTCAGAAAGCGCGGGCGTTCCAGTTTGCCCGTCGCCTCGTGCAGGCGCACCGCCGCCGAGACGACCTCGTCGTGGCGGGGCTCGGGCGTCCCGGCGACGAAGGTGTCCGCGCGCCAACCCGAAACGACGTAGCGCCCGTCGGTGGAACGGACCGGGCGGGCTAGCCGGACGCCGTCGACGAACAACGTCTCGCGGACCCGGGCGGACCACGCCGCGCGGGCGTTGTCGGCCACCAGCGACAAGACGACTTCACCGCACCGCCAGCCGCCCTCCCAGCTGGCGCCCAGATAGACGGGTTTGACGCCGGCCAAACCGAACGCCGACAGCACATGGTCCGGCGGTGGCTCGACTGTCACACCGGTACTCTAAACGAGTACAACAGCCGTATCGGGTCAGTACAGGATCATGTCGGGTTGCATCTGCTGCGCCCAGGCCACAATTCCGCCCTCCAGGTGCACCGCATCGGCGAATCCCGCCTGCTTCAGCACCGCCAGCGCCTGCGCCGAGCGCACGCCCGTCTTGCAATACAGCACCGGCATGCGGTCCCGCGGCACCTTTGCCAGACCCTCGCCGGAGTTGATCGACGACTGCGGGACCAGCTGCGCCCCGTCGATGTGCACGATGTCGAACTCCACGGGCTCGCGGACGTCGATCAGGGCCAGCTCCTTGCCCGAATCCAGCAGCTCGCGCAGCTCCCGCGGGGTGATGGCCGAGTCACCGACGGTGGCGGCGTCGTCCGAGGCTTCGGTCGCCACGCCGCACCACTGCTCGTAGTCGACGAGCTCGGTGATCTTCGGCCTCGACGCGTCGGAGGGGTCCCGACGAATCGCGATGGTGCGATAGGACATCTGCAGCGCGTCGTAGATCATCAACCGGCCCAGCAGCGAGTCGCCGATGCCGGTGATGAGTTTGATCACTTCGGTGCTCATCACCGAGGCGACGGAGGCGCACACGATGCCCAGCACGCCGCCTTCGGCGCACGACGGCACGGTGCCGGGAGGCGGCGGCTCGGGGTAGAGATCGCGGTAGTTGAGGCCGCGTCCGTCCGGCGCGTCCTCCCAGCACACCGAGATCTGGCCCTCGAATTGGTAGATCGACCCCCACACGTACGGCTTTTGCGCCAGCACCGCCGCGTCGTTGATCAGATACCGGGTGGCGAAGTTGTCGGTGCCGTCCACGATCAGGTCGTAGGAGCCGAACAGCTCGACGGCGTTGGTGGAGTCCAGGCGCACCTCGTGCAGGCGCACGTCGACCAGCGGGTTGATCGCGGCCATCGACTCCCGTGCGGAGACGGCCTTGGGCCGCCCGACGTCGGCCACGCCGTGAATGATCTGGCGGTGCAGGTTGGATTCCTCGACGACGTCGAATTCGACGATGCCGATGGTGCCCACGCCCGCCGCGGCCAAATACAGCAGGGTCGGCGCCCCCAGGCCCCCGGCGCCGATCACCAGCACCCGAGCGTTCTTGAGCCGCTTCTGCCCGTCGAGGCCCAGGCCGGGAATGATCAGGTGACGGCTGTAGCGGGCCACCTCCGCGCCGGTCAGGTGGTCTGCGGGTGCCACCAGCGGCGGCAACGACGTTGACATGACTCCAGTGAACGCCGTAACCGCCGGCATCGCTTCCCGGGGCTACGCGATCGGGTACGGCCAGGGGTTGAAGCGGCACGTTTTCCCGTCGGCCTTGACGGTGTCGGGGTCGAATTGCGCGGCGTCGTTGTTGGACGTGGAGAACGTCTGCTGCATCATCACCGGCGCCAGGGCACCCTGTTGCTCGCAGGCCTCGTGGTGCAGGTAGCCGATGGCGTGGCCGACCTCGTGGTTGATCACGTACTGCCGGTACGAGCCGATGTCCCCTTCGAACGGCACGGCGCCGCGCACCCAGCGCGCCTCGTTGATGAAGACCCGGGCCTCGCGGTTGGCGCCGAAAACCGGGTTGTAGCAGGACGTCTCCAGCCGGAATTCGTAGCCGCAGCCCCCCCGCACGGTCACCGGCGACACCAGCGAGATCCGGAAGTCGGGCTTTGTCCCACTGGCACCGTCGACCCGGATGAAGGCGAACTGCGGGTTGTGCGTCCAGCCCTTCGGATTGGCCAGCGTCTGGTCGACCATCTGCGCGAACGCCTCGTCGCCGCCGAACATCGTCGGATCGATGCCGTTCTCCACCTCGACGGTGTAGCGGAACACCTTCGCGGTGCCCTGACCGATCTGGGGCGTCGTGCCCGGCACCACGTGCCACGTCTTGTCGCCCGCTTCGGTGAAGGGGCCACCGTCCGGCAATGTCCCGGCCGGCAGGTTGGCGTCGAACGCGGCGAGACCGCGGGGTGGGGCGTCGATGATCGTGGTGCCCACCGCGCCGATCGCGGGCGGACTCTCGATGGGCTGGCTGGCGGTCGGCTTCGACGCACCGGCGCCGGTCACCGTCTGATACATGACCACGGCGGTGAGCACCGCCAGGACGGGCAGGGCGTACGCGCGCCAGCCGTAGGTGGACACGAACCGGCCCAGCCACGTTTGTTTGCGCCACTGCCGCTGCCGCTCACGGTCGGCCCGCACCCGCCCGGCTTCCGGGGCGGCCAGGGGGTCGCGCAGCGCCCGCAGCGGCTCGCGCCACTCGTCGCGGAGCACCGGCACGCGACCGGTGCCGCGCGGGGGCCGCTGCGACGTCATTTTCCCAGGATTACACAGCCGACCACCTGCGCCGACCGTGGCGCGCCCGAATGCCCGGTCCGACACCGCTTCTGCCAGCTGCGACGACGCCGATGGCGGGGGGTTCAAGCCCGGCGGGTAGTAAGGTCTTTTCAACGAGCTGCGAGCGGCTGGCCCCGGTGGACCGACGGCCGGCCGCCGACAATCAGATGAGGACTCGATGAGCGAACTCGCCAAGATGCCGGCACGGCGTGCCGTCAGATCGGCTGACCGCGGCCGGCCGGACGGCGCCGCGGCTCCCAACCGGCGGGGCAACCGGCTGCCCCGCGATGAGCGCCGCGGGCAGTTGCTCATCGTCGCCAGCGACGTCTTCGTCGACCGCGGCTACCACGCGGCCGGCATGGACGAGATCGCCGATCGGGCCGGTGTCAGCAAACCCGTTCTGTACCAACATTTTACGAGCAAGCTCGAGCTGTACCTCGCGGTGCTGGCGCGGCACGTGGAGAACCTGGTCTCCGGAGTCCAGCAGGCGTTGAGCGCCACCAAGGACAACCGCCGGCGGTTGCACGCCGCCGTGCAGGCGTTCTTCGATTTCATCGAGCACGACAGCCAGGGTTACCGGCTGATCTTCGAGAACGACTACGTCACCGAACCCGAGGTGGCCGCCCAGGTGCGGGTGGCCACCGAATCCTGCATCGACGCGGTGTTCGCGTTGATCAGCGAGGATTCCGGGCTGGACCCGCACCGCGCGCGGATGATCGCCGTCGGGCTGGTCGGCATCAGCGTCGACTGCGCGAGGTACTGGCTCGACTCCGATCGCCCGATTTCCAAGGCGGACGCCGTCGAGGGCACCGTCCAGTTCGCCTGGGGCGGACTGTCACACGTGCCGCTGACGCGTTCCTAACGTCCCTTGCCGGCGTGCTTCCCGGATTCGGCGCTGATCCCGAACCCGACCCGGCGCGCGTCGGCCACGCCGATCTCGACGTAGGCGATCTTGGTGGTGTGGATCAGGAAGCGACGGCCCCGGTCGTCGCTCAGTCGCAGCAGTCCCGACCCTTCGCTGAGCGCGGCGCTGACCAGCTCTTCGACTTCGGCGGGTGTCTGGTCGCTGGCGAGGACCAGCTCGCGCGGACTATCCGTGATCCCGATCTTGACCTCCACGGTCACCCCTTCCGTAGGTATTGAAGTCGTGCGCGGGCGGCGAAGTCCCAGCCCTGTCAGCAGCAGGCTAGTTGACGGGGCTGACCCCCACCTCGCCGCGTCCCCACACTTCGCGGTCAGCGAAACTTCGGTCGCGCGCCGATAACGATTCGCTTGCAGGTTGTCACACACACCCGCGCGATACCCGATCCGTGCTTTCACATGGCTAACTTCGGCCCCATGGGTACCACATTGCCGCACCTCGACGACCGGATCCGGAGCTACCCGGACGACGACGTAGACGACGACTGCGACACCGACCCCTACCTGAACGCCGACTACAACTGGACGGGCTGGCCGGCCGACTCGCGCTGGCGACCGGCGACGGCGATTCTCGGCGCGGTGGTGGCCGTCGGGGCCATCGCCACCGCCGTCATCATCAACAGCGGCGACAGCGCGTCGACCAAGGCCACGCTGGGGGCGCCGGCACCACACCCGGTGACCTCGGCGCCCGCGACCACCAAGGCGTCCGCGCCACCGAGCCCCTCGCGCGTGGCCCAGCTACCGCCCGAGACCGTGACCACCATCACCACGCCGAGCGCCGCGCCCAGCACCCCGGCAGCCCAAACACCCACGGCCGCACCACCTCTCGCGGCGGCGCCGCCGACCGCCGCGCTGAGCCCGCGCACCGTCGTGTACAGCGTGAGCGGAACCAAGCAGCTGCTGGACCTGGTGAACGTCGTCTACACCGACGCGCGGGGTGTCCCCCAGAGCGAGTTCAACGTGTCGCTGCCGTGGTCGAAGGTGGTGGTCCTCAACCCCGGCGTGCAGAACCAATCCGTGGTCGCGACCAGCTTCTACGGCCAGCTCAGCTGCTCGGTCTTCAACGCCGCCGGTCAGCGGATCATGGCGTCGGGCAACCCGTCGAACATGGCGACCTGCTCACGCTGAGACCGATGGCCGTGACCCGCCGCGCCCGGCTACACCGCGCTTGCGATCACGGCTGAGTCAGCTCAGGCCCAACTCGTGCATGCGGCGGTCGTGCGTCTGTTGCAACCGATCGAAGAACGCGTTGAGCTGGCCCAATCCGCCGGCCCCCGACATCACCAGGTCGACGAGCTCGTCGTGGTCGGCCAGCAGGTACTGGGCCTGGGTGATCGCCTCGCCGAACAGGCGGCGTGACCACAACGCCAGCCGGCTGCGCTGTTTGCCGCTCGACGTGACCGCGGCGCGCACCTCGGCGACGACGAACTGCGAGTGCCCGGTCTCGGCCAGCGCCCCGCGCACCACGTCGGCAACCTCGTCGGGTAGCCCGTCGGCGATCTCCAGATACAAATCGGCGGCCAGGGCGTCACCGACGTACGTCTTCACCAAGGCTTCCAGCCACGTGCTGGGCATCGTCAGCCGGTGGTAGTTCTCCAGCGCCGACACGTACTTCGACATCGCCGACACCACATCGACGCCGCGGCTTTCCAGCGCGTCGCGCAGCTGCTCGTAGTGCTGCATCTCGGCGGCGGCCATGCTCGCCATCGAGATCCTTCCCCGCAGGTCAGGGGCCATCCGCGCCTCGTCGGTGAGCCGGTAGAACGCGGCGATCTCGCCATAGGCCAAGACCGCGAACAACTCGTTGACCCCGGGGTGATCGGCCGACAGTCGGGGGGCCGCCGAATCCTCCACTTGGTCGATGGAAGAGGGCTGGTACGAGGGCCGGGTCATGGCAACACTGTAGTCGGCGGGCACGGCGCAAAATGGGTGCCGGCGCTCGACCAGCTATCATGTAGGTAGATGGCGGCTTTATTTGTGCCAAATGTTCTTCCCGCCGCTATCGGCGAAATGTGCGTGCACAGCAGGCCCGCGCGGGCTGGGACCACCCAGACTGAGCTGGAGCCCGCGACTCGGCGACGTATTCGGAGTCGGAACTCGTGCGCGCGTGACCGCGACAGAGAAACACCGACACAATCCGATACGTCTTCGAGAGGCTACCTACCCACGCATGACCACACTGACCAGCACAACTGAACTGACCTTTGCTCAACTCGGCGTCCGCGACGAAATCGTGCGGGCGCTCGCCGAAAAAGGGATCGAAAGCCCTTTTGCGATCCAGGAACTGACCCTGCCGCTGGCGCTCGCCGGCGACGACCTGATCGGCCAGGCCCGCACGGGCATGGGCAAGACCTTCGCCTTCGGGGTGCCGCTGCTGCAGCGCATCACGTCCGATTCCGCCGAGCGGCCACTCAACGGAACCCCGCGCGCGTTGATCGTGGTGCCGACCCGCGAGCTGTGCCTGCAGGTGACCGATGACCTGGCGCTGGCGGCCAAGCATCTGACCGCCGACGACAACCGGCGGCTGTCGGTGGTCCCCATTTACGGCGGTCGCCCCTACGAGACGCAGATCGAGGCGCTGCGCGCCGGCGCCGACGTCGTAGTGGGCACCCCGGGCCGGCTGCTCGACCTGAGCCAGCAGGGCCACCTGCAGCTCGGTGGGCTCTCCGTGCTCGTGCTCGACGAGGCCGACGAGATGCTCGACCTGGGCTTCTTGCCCGACATCGAGCGCATCCTGCGCCAAATCCCCGTCGACCGGCAGTCGATGCTGTTCTCGGCGACCATGCCGGACCCGATCATCACGCTGGCCCGCACCTTCATGAACCAGCCCACCCACATCCGGGCCGAAGCGCCACACTCGGCGGCCACCCACGACACCACCGCCCAGTACGCCTACCGGGCCCACGCCCTGGACAAGGTGGAGCTGGTGAGCCGGGTGCTGCAGGCCGAGGGCCGCGGCGCCACAATGATCTTCACCCGCACCAAGCGCACCGCGCAGAAGGTCGCCGACGAGTTGGCCGAGCGCGGTTTCGCGGTGGGCGCCGTCCACGGCGACCTCGGACAGGTGGCACGCGAGAAGGCCCTCAAGGCCTTTCGGAGCGGCGAGATCGACGTGTTGGTCGCCACCGACGTGGCCGCGCGCGGCATCGACATCGACGACGTCACCCACGTCATCAACTACCAGATCCCCGAGGACGAGCAGGCCTATGTGCACCGCATCGGGCGCACCGGCCGCGCCGGCAAGACCGGGGTCGCCGTCACCCTGGTGGACTGGGACGAGCTCACCCGCTGGGCGCTGATCGACAAGGCGCTGGGGCTGGACTGCCCCGAGCCCCCCGAGACCTACTCCAGCTCGCCGCACCTGTACGACGAGCTGAGCATCCCGGCCGAGGCCGGGGGCACCGTGGGTGCGGCCCGCAAGGCGCAGGGCGCGCGCCGCAACGGCGAGCGCCCCGCCCAGAAGTCGGGCCAGAAGTCGGAGAAGACGGCTCGCCGGTCCGGCACGCGGCGACGCACCCGCGGCGGCCAGCCGGTCGGCGGGCATCCGTCGGGCAACGGCGCCGCGAGCAGCAACGGTGATGCCGCCGCGGAAACGCCGGCCGGCTCCCCGCCGGGAAACCCCGGCTCCAGCCGTCGCCGCCGTCGTCGCCGCAAGCCGGCTGAGGGGGTAGCAGCTGCCGCCCCCACCGCGCACACCAACTAGCGCCTCGCGCTCACGCATGGTCAGACCCGAGCGCCGGACCAAGCGCGACATCATGGCCGCGGCGGCCATCGCGGTCGCCGTCGCCGTCGCCGCGGCCCTGATCTGGTGGACCAGCGACGCGCGGGCAACCAGCAGCCGGCCGGCCGACGTTCCGGCGCCCAATCCGAGCCCGGCACGTCAGGTGCCGGCCGGCCTGAAACAACTGTGGACCGCCGCCAGTCCAGCCACCACCGAGCCGGTGGTGGTGGGCGGGGTGGTCGTCACCGGCGCGGGCGTCCGCTTCGACGGGCGCGACGCCGGCACGGGTCAGTCCCGCTGGAGCTACGCCCGCGATACCGCCCTGTGTGGAGTCTCGTGGCTGTACCGCTACGCCGTCGGGGTCTACCGCGACGACCGCGGCTGTGGCCAGGTGAGCACCCTGGACGGCTCCACCGGCCGCCGCGGTCCCGCCCGCAGCGGCTACGCGGACCCGCGGGTGCGGCTCTCCTCCGACGGTATGACGGTGTTGTCCTTCGGTGACACGCACCTCGAGCTGTGGCGCTCGGACATGGTCCGCATGGTGGCCTACGGGGAGACCGACGCCCGCGTGAAACCGTCGTCACGGGGGCTGCACTCCGGCTGCAAGCTGACCTCGGCCGCGGCCAGCTCGTCGGCGGTCTCGGTGCTGGAGAGCTGCGCGAACCAGGCCGATCTGCGCCTGGTGCTGCTGCGGCCCGGCAAGGACGACGACGAACCCCAGCAACACGTCGTGGCCGAACTGGGGGTGGCACCGGATTCGGGCGCCCGCGTGCTGGCCGTCCGCGACACCACCACCGCGGTATACCTGCCCGCCCCCCAGCCCCGGGTGGATGTGATCGACGAAACCGGCACCACCGTGGCGAGCACCCTGCTGCCCAAGCCGCCGTCGCGCGCGGCGGCGGTCTCGCACGCCGGCAGCCTGATGACCTGGTGGACCGGCGATTCGCTGATGGTCTTCGACGTGAACACCATGGCGCTGCGCTACACCATCGCCGCGGGCGACAAGACGGCGCCGCTGGGGCCCGGCGTGATGATGGCGGGCCGGCTGCTGGTGCCGGTCACCGGTGCGATCGGCGTCTACGACCCGGTCAGCGGCGCCGGCGAGCGCTACATTCCGGTGGACCGGGCGGGGAGCCTCCCGCCACCCGGGGCGCCGGTGATCCCGGCCGTGTCCGGATCACGGGTGATCGAGCAGCGCGGCGACACCGTGGTCGCTCTGGGCTGAGTGGCTGGCGGGCCGCGGCGTCTTCGCCCGCCTTCGCACGTCTTCGTCTGCCCTGGCCCATCGAGTGTGAATCGTTGGCTTTCGGTGTGAACCTGCGGCGGCGACACGCCGATCCGGCCAGCCGCCAGCGCACACTCAAAGCCGCCAGTTCACACTCAATGCCGCTGGGCCGGCGGTCGCCGCTATGGCGGTCGCCGCTAGACCTCGACCGCGAACGTCGGCAGCGGCTTGCCGTTCTTCCAGTGCTTGAGCAGCGCCGTCGCCAGCTCGCCGTAGGCCGACGCGCCCTTGTTCTTGCGGCCCGCCATCACCGACGAACCCGAGGCGCTGGCCTCGGCGAAGCGCACCGTCCGCGGAATCGGCGGGGCCAGCACCGGCAGGCTGTAGCGGTCGGCGACGTCGAGCAGCACGTCGCGGGTGTGGGTGGTGCGCGAGTCGTACAGCGTCGGCAAGGCGCCGAGCAGGCGCAGCTCCGGATTGGTGATCTGCTGGACATCGGCCACGGTACGCAAGAACTGGCCGACGCCCCGGTGCGCGAGGGTCTCGCACTGCAGCGGCACGATGACCTCGTCGGCGGCGGTCAGCCCGTTGAGGGTCAGCACGCCCAGCGACGGCGGGCAGTCGATGATCACCACGTCGAACCGGTCGCCGAGTTTGGCCAGCGCGCGCTTGAGCGCGTATTCGCGGCCCGCCCGCATCAGCAGCATCGCCTCGGCGCCCGCGAGGTCAATGTTGGCCGGCAGCAGCGTCATTCCCTCCGCCGTCTCGACCAGCGCGGCGTTGGGCTCGACCTCACCGAGCAACACCTCGTGCACGGACACCGGGAGTTTGTCGGGGTCTTGGCCCAGCGAGAAAGTCAGGCAGCCCTGCGGGTCGAGGTCGACCAGCAGCACCCGTTTCTTCTCGTCCACCAACGCCGCCCCCAGCGACGCGACCGTGGTCGTCTTGGCGACACCGCCCTTCTGGTTGGCCACCGCCAATACTCGGGTCCTACTCACCAGCCGCCCGCCCCTCCGCATCGCCGCGCGTTCACAGTGCCATCCTGGCATGTTCGCCCGCCATGTGCTCGGGCCCAGCAACCACCGCATGTCGTCCGGCAGAATCGTTCGGTATGGGCTTGCACAACCACCGTTTGGTGCTGCTGCGCCACGGCGAGACCGAGTGGTCGAAATCGGGCCAGCACACCGGCGGCACCGAAGTCGAGTTGACCGACGCCGGCCGCGAACAGGCCCAGCTGGCCGCCGGGGTGCTGGGCGAACTCAAACTCGTTGACCCGCTGGTGATCAGCAGCCCGCGGCGACGCTCGCTGGTCACCGCCGAGTTGGCCGGGCTGTCCGTCGACGAGGTGACCGAAGAGCTCGCGGAGTGGGACTACGGCTCGTATGAGGGCCTGACCACCGAACAGATCCGGGAGTCGGTGCCCGACTGGCTGGTGTGGACGCACGGATGCCCGGGCGGTGAGAGCGTCGCGCAGGTCAGCGCGCGCGCCGACGCCGCCGTCACGACGGCGCTGCGGCACATGGAGTCGCGCGACGTGGTGTTCGTCAGCCACGGCCACTTCTCCCGCGCGGTGATCACCCGCTGGGTCGAACTGCCGCTGGTCGAGGGCAGCCGCTTCGGCATGATCACCGCCTCGATCGCGGTCTGCGGGTTCGAGCACGGGGTGCGGCAGCTGCGGGCGCTCGGGTTGACGGGTCAGTGAACGTCGAAGACGACGATGCGCGCCGTACGGCGCGAGGAGGAGTCGAGCATCTGAACAGCGAACCGCCGTTCGCCCTGTGCGGGCCGACTCAAACCCTGATCGCCGACGGGGTGTTGCGGCGCTACGGCGACGTGGGCGCGGCGCAGGCGGCGCTGCGATCTCAGGAGGCGCCGATCGTGTTGGGCGCGTTGCCTTTTGATGTCGGCAGTCCGGCCGCGTTGCTGACGCCGCACGCGGTCAACGTCACCGAGGGCCTCCCCGACTGGCCGTCCGGCGCGCTGCCGCCGGTGCGGGTGGCCGCGGCCCTGCCGCCGCCGGATGACTACCGCGACCGGGTCCGCCGCGCCCGCGATCACCTCGCCGCCACCGACAACCCACTGCACAAGGTGGTCTTGGCCCGCGCCTTGGAGCTGGTGGCCGACGCCCCCATGGACGCGCGGGCCGTCCTGCGCCGGCTCGTGTCCGCGGATCCGACCGCCTACGGCTACCTCGTCGACCTGAGCGCCGCCGGCGACGACTACGCCGGCACGGCGTTGGTGGGCGCCAGCCCCGAACTCCTGGTGGCCCGCAACGGCGTCCGCGTCGAGTGCCGGCCGTTTGCCGGGTCGGCCCCGCGCGCCGCCGACCCGCAGACCGATGCCGCCAACGGCGCCGCGCTGGCCGCCTCGGCCAAGAACCGGCACGAGCATCAGCTGGTGGTCGAGGCCATCCGGGCGGGCCTGGAGCCGCTGTGCGACGACCTGTCGATCGCCGCCGAGCCGCGACTGAGCCGCACCGCGGCGGTCTGGCATCTGTGCACTCCGATCAGTGGACGTTTGCGCGATACCTCAACGAGCGCAATCGATTTGGCCTTGGCACTGCACCCCACCCCGGCCGTCGGAGGCGTCCCGACCAAGGCCGCGGTCCAGCTCATCGGCGAGCTGGAGGGCGACCGCGGGTTCTACGCGGGGGCGGTGGGCTGGTGCGACGCCCGCGGCGACGGCCGCTGGGTGGTGTCGCTGCGCTGCGCGCAGCTGTCGGCGGACCGGCGCAGCGCGCTGGCGCGAGCCGGCGGCGGTATCGTCGCCGAGTCCGATCCCGACGAGGAAGTCGCCGAGACCACAACGAAATTCGCCACGATACTCAACGCCCTAGAAGTCCGACGATGACCACACACATGCGTCCCGCCGCGCCGCACGACGTCGCCGCCATCACCGAAATGATCCACGCGCTGGCCGAATTCGAGCACGCCTCCGACCAGTGCACGGTCACCGAAACACAAATCGCCGCAGCGCTTTTCGGCGACCGCCCCACGGTGCACGGGCACGTGGCCGAGGTGGACGGTGAGGTCGCGGCGATGGCGTTGTGGTTCGTCAACTTCTCCACCTGGGACGGCGTGGCGGGCATCTATCTGGAAGACCTGTTCGTGCGCCCGGGATTTCGCCGCCGCGGGCTGGCCCGGGCGCTGCTGGCGGCGCTGGCCGGCGAATGCCTGCAGCGGGGCTACACCCGGTTGTCCTGGGCGGTGCTGAACTGGAACACCGACGCCATCACGCTCTACGACGGGATCGGCGGGGAACCGCAGAACGAATGGACCACCTACCGGCTGTCCGGACCGCGGTTGGCGGGGCTGGCGGAGTCGCCCTGACCGCCCGCGGCCCAGCGCACCGCGGCCGGGCTGAACAGCAACCCCAACACGACCAGCGCGACAAGACCCGTTGGGATCCCGTAGCCCGGCTGGTGTGATCCGACCGCGAGGTACCAAGCCACCGGCAGCAAGAGCAGCTGGGTGATCACGGCCAGCCCGCGGCCCCAGCGCTTGCCGATCATCAGCGCGCGCCCCGCCGCGATCACTGCGGCGCCGACGAGGACGAACCAGCCGGCGGTGGCCAGACCGTTGGCCAGATGCTGGTCGACCCCGGCGATCCCGCGCACCACCAAGACGACGGCCACGATCAGCGCAACGGCCCCCTGCGCAGCGACGATGACGCCGGCGCGGCGAACGGCGGTCGGGGCAGCTGGCGGCGTCACAGCGCCAGCGTAGTCAGGACGCCCGCTGGTTCCCCCACAGCGCCGCCTTAACCCGCCCGCCTAAGCTCGTGCTTCATGCGGGCCGTGCTGATCGTCAACCCCACAGCGACTTCCACCACTCCGGCCGGTCGCGATCTGCTGGCCCACGCCCTCAAGAGCCGGCTGCAGCTGTCCGTCGAACACACCAACCACCGCGGGCATGGCACCGAACTCGCGCAGAAGGCCGTCGCCGACGGCGTCGACCTGGTGGTGGTGCACGGCGGTGACGGCACGGTCAGCGGGGTGGTCAACGGCCTGCTCGGTCGCCCGGGCACGCTTCCGACCGGCCCGGTGCCGGCGGTCGCGGTGGTGCCCGGCGGTTCGGCGAACGTGCTGGCGCGATCGCTGGGCATCTCCCCTGATCCGGTCGCGGCCACCAACCAGCTCATCCAACTGCTCGACGACTACCAGCGGCACGGCACGTGGCGGCGCATCGGCCTGATCGACTGCGGCGAGCGGTGGGCCGTGTTCAACACCGGCATGGGCGTCGACGCCGAAGTGGTGGCCGCGGTGGAGGCCGAACGCAACAAGGGCGGCAAGGTCACCGCGTGGCGTTACATCCGCGCGTCGGTGCCGGCGGTGTGGGCCTACACCCGCCGCGAGCCGATGCTGACCCTCGAACTTCCCGGCCGCGAACCCATCACCGGGGTGAGCTTCGCGTTCGTGTCCAACTCCAGCCCCTGGACGTTCGCCAACGAGCGGCCGGTATGGACCAACCCCGGCTGTAGCTTCGAGTCGGGACTCGGGGTGTTCGCGCCGACCAACCTGAAGACCATCCCGACCCTGCGGATCGTCCGGCAGATGTTCGCCAAACGGCCCACGTTCAACTTCAAGCATCTCGTCACCGAGGACGACCTGCCCTGCGTGCGAGTTACCTCCGCCGCCGGCGCCGTCGCCTGCCAGTTCGACGGGGACTACCTCGGCGTGCGCGAAAGCATGACGTTCAAGTCGGTCCCCGACGCGCTGGCGGTGGTCGCCCCTCCCCAGCAAAGGCGCCGCTGAACTGCGACAACGCGGGAGCTGTGGCGAACGCGACACAAAGCTACACCGGGGAGTGGCCCGTGAGTGTAGTACAACGGAGTAATGGCTTGACTACGAGATGATCAAAGTGAGATAGCCCACGAGCGAACTCACACTATTGACATCTGTTGAGCCTGTGAAACGATCAAAAGGTTGCATGCAGAAATTTACGTAGGGGTGCGGCCCCTTTTCTTCTGCACGCGTTTAACAGCCGAAGAAAATGGCCGTGCGCCTTGCTGCGCACTCAGTAAGGAGTAAAGACGTATGGATTGGCGCCACAAGGCGGTCTGTCGTGACGAAGACCCGGAGCTGTTCTTCCCGGTGGGGAACAGTGGTCCGGCGCTCGCGCAGATCGCTGACGCGAAACTGGTCTGTAATCGGTGTTCGGTGACCACAGAGTGCCTCGGCTGGGCCCTGAACACGGGCCAGGACTCGGGCGTCTGGGGCGGCATGAGCGAAGACGAGCGGCGTGCGCTGAAGCGTCGCAACGCCCGGACGAAAGCCCGCAGCGGGGTATAACCCAGATAACGCAAAACGGTGCGGCCTCGACGATTGTCGGGGCCGCACTCTTGCGTGTGGGCGCGGCCACCAGTGGCCGCGGGGTGCGTTGTGGGCGCGTCGTAAATACCCCCACGCCTACAACAACATTCGGGTTCGTCGACCGATCGGGACGCGCAACACCACGTCGGTTCCACGGGCCGCGGCCTGGCTCATGCCCAACGTGCCATCCAGCTCCGCGGAGACCAGCGTCCGCACAATCTGCAATCCGAGGCTGTCGGAGGTCTCGAGGCTGAATCCGTCCGGCAGCCCGCGGCCGTCGTCGTGCACCACGACGTCGAGCCAGCGCGCGGAGCGTTCGGCGCGGATCGTCACAGAGCCTTCCTCGACCGCCGGATCGAAGGCGTGCTCGATCGCGTTTTGCACCAGTTCGGTGATCACCATGATCAGGGCGGTCGCCCGGTCGGAGTCCAGCACGCCCAGATCGCCGACCCGGTTGATGCGGATCGGCCGGTCCACCGAGGCCACGTCGTTCATGATCGGCAGGATCCGGTCGATGACCTCGTCGAGGTTGACCTGCTCGTCCACCGACATCGACAGCGCGTCGTGCACCAACGCGATCGACGAAACCCGGCGCACCGACTCGATCAGGGCCTCCCGGCCCTCGGCGTTGGCCGTGCGCCGGGCCTGCAGGCGCAACAGCGCCGCGACGGTCTGCAGGTTGTTCTTCACCCGGTGGTGGATTTCGCGGATGGTGGCGTCCTTGGAGATCAGGGCCCGGTCGCGGCGTTTGACCTCGGTGACGTCCCGGATCAGCACCGCCGCACCGGCGCTGGCGCCATCGACCACCAGCGGCAGCGTGCGCAGCAACACGGTGGCTCCCCCGGCGTCGACCTCCATGCGCATGCTGCGCCCGCCGGCCACCAGATCCCGCACGTGTTCGGCGACTTCCTGCGCCTCGAATGGATCCGAGATCAAGGGGCGGGTGACCTCGATGAGGTTGTGACCCTCCAGGTCGGCGGTCAGGCCCATGCGGTGGTAGGCCGACAGCGCGTTGGGGCTCGCGTAGGCGACGACGCCCTTGACGTCGAGGCGGATGAAGCCGTCGCCGACCCGTGGGGTGGAGCGCGACATCACCACGTCACCGGCGTCGGGAAAGCTGCCCTCGGCGAGCATGTGGACGAGGTCGCCGGCGCACTGGCGGTAGGCGATCTCCAGCTGTCCGGACGCACGGTCGGCGGCCACCGCGGTCTGGTGGTGGGTGAGCACCGCCACCACCTGGCCGCCGTACCGCACCGGGGACGCCTCGACATGGGTGCCCGGCAGCCACGAATTCTCTTGGGTCGCAACGTCATCCCGCTTGGCGGTACCCGACGCAAAAGAGTCGGCGACGAGGGAGAGCCGGTCGGAGGCGATGGCGGTGCCTACCGCGTCGGTCTGTAGCACCGTGGGCGCGGTGTTGGGCCGGCATTGCGCCACGCACACCAGCACGCCGTCGTCACGGCGCACCCACATCAGGTAATCGGCGAACGACAGGTCGGCCAGCAGCTGCCACTCCCCGACCACCGCGTGCAGATGGTCGACCGCGCTGCCCGGCAACATGGTGTGTTCGGCGAGCAGATCACCGAGAGTTGACATCGCTCACTTTCCGGGTCGTTTCCCCGGCGGCTGGTCGAAGGGGCCTGACCGGCTAGCTGATCACCGCGATGAGGTCGCCCGCCTGGATGACGTCGCCCACCGACACGCTCACCTTGCTGACGGTGCCACCGACCTCTGCGAGGACGGGAATCTCCATCTTCATCGACTCCAGCAGCACCACGATGTCGCCTTTGCCGATCTGGTCACCCTCGTTCACAACGACTTCGAGCACGCTGGCCACGATCTCGGCGCGCACATCCTCGGCCATCTTCACCCCACTCGTTTCGGCCTCTGCGCAGGCTGGCTGCTATTCATCAAGGTTCTATCAGGCTCGCCTACATCGAACCACAGGGCCCGCCGGGGCCGCGCCGCGCGGCCCCCGAGGGGCCCTCACGCGCGCCGCACCAGGGCGAAGACACTGCGCGACGCGTCTCGTGAGAGACTGGACGGCAAGCCAACCGGCGCCAGGCGCCTGGTTTGACAAGCAATCAACGGAGGTTCGACCCATGGCCAAACGAGGCCGTAAGAAGCGCGACCGCAAGCACAGCAAGGCCAACCACGGCAAGCGGCCTAATTCCTGAGGGACGCTACTGCGTGCCCCGGATGATGGTGGTGCGCCGGATCTCGAGCCGTAGCCGCTCGCGCAGGCCCTCCGGGGCCCTGTCGCCTTTGCACTTGGTGGCGATCAACGCCTTGATCCGCTCTTCGAGGCCGTAGTGCTTGAAGCAGCCGGGGCACGCCTCGAGATGCTGGCGCAGTTGTTCGCGGGTATCCGGGCCGCATTCCCCGTCCAGCAGCAGCCAGACCTGGCGGATCACCTCCGCGCAGCCGACGCTGCCGTGAGACTCGTCGTTGGGGCAGGCATCCGGCGAAGCACCGCCCTGGCCGGCGAACTCGCTCATGACGACACCTCCTCGTGCGTCTGCTGGCCACGGTTGAAGCCCCGCTCCTTGGCAACGTCGGCCAACAGGCCGCGCAGTTGCCGTCGGCCGCGGTGCAGCCGTGACATTACCGTTCCGATGGGCGTATCCATGATCTCGGCGATTTCCTTGTACGGAAAACCCTCGACGTCGGCGTAATAGACCGCCATCCGGAATTCTTCCGGCAAAGCCTGCAGCGCGTCCTTGATCTCGGAGTCCGGCAGCGACTCCAGCGCCTCGACCTCGGCCGAACGCAGCCCGGTGGAGGAATGCTCGGCGTTGGCGGCGAGCTGCCAGTCGGTGATCTCCTCGGTCGGGTACTCCGCCGGCTGGCGTTGCTTTTTGCGGTAGCTGTTGATGTAGGTGTTGGTCAGGATCCGGTACAGCCACGCCTTGAGGTTGGTGCCGGCGCGAAACGAGCGGAAGCCCGCGTAGGCCTTCACCATCGTTTCTTGCAGCAGATCCTCGGCGTCGGCGGGATTGCGCGTCATGCGCAGCGCGCCGCCGTAAAGCTGGTCCAGCAGGGGAATCGCGTCGCGTTCGAACCGCGCCGTGAGTTCCGCGTCCGTCTCTTCGGGCGCCGCGGGCTCGGTGATGGACGGCCCCGCCGCACCATCGCGGCCATCTGGAGAATCGGCCATATCGATCAACCCGGTCCCTTCTGCTGCGGTGTTACCGGAAAGCACCGAAAGCGCCACCGGACTCGCAAGGACGCCAGCCAACCGCTCCTCGCCTAACAGGCTCGTCGCCGTTGACACCACGCTGCTCCTCCCAATCTAAAGGCTCACCCCGACAGTGTCCGCCCGGGTGTGACCCACCGCATCGAAAAAACCAATTGGATCAACGGCGTGCGCGATCCGCCTATTTCCGGGGTGGAATTCGGGCCGCGATATCGGTGCCCGCTCCCCGACGTAGACCCCGATCGGACCGATTCCGGCGTGGCGTTAGTGTGACGCCATGTCCCTGAATGGCAAGACCATGTTCATCTCCGGCGCCAGCCGCGGCATCGGCCTGGCGATCGCCAAGCGCGCCGCGCAGGACGGCGCCAACATCGCCCTGATCGCCAAGACCGCCGAGCCGCACCCGAAGCTGCCGGGAACGGTGTTCACCGCGGCCAAGGAGCTCGAAGAGGCGGGCGGGCAGGCGCTGCCGATCGTCGGGGACGTCCGCGAGCCCGACTCGGTCGAGGCCGCCGTCGCCAAGACCGTCGAGCAGTTCGGCGGCATCGACATCTGCGTCAACAACGCGTCGGCGATCAACCTCGGTTCCATCACCGAGGTCCCGATGAAGCGGTTCGACCTGATGAACGGCATCCAGGTGCGGGGCACGTACGCGGTGTCGCAGGCCTGCATCCCACATCTCAAAGGCCGCGAGAACCCGCACATCCTGACCCTGTCGCCGCCGGTGCTGCTGGGCCGGGAGTGGTTGAAGCCGACGGCGTACATGATGGCCAAGTTCGGCATGACGCTGTGCGCGCTGGGTATCGCCGAAGAAATGCGGGACGAGGGCATCGCGTCGAACACGCTGTGGCCGCGCACGCTGGTGGCCACGGCCGCGGTGCAGAACCTGCTCGGCGGTGACGAGGCGATGGGCCGGGCCCGCAAGCCCGAGGTGTACTCGGACGCCGCCTACGTCGTCCTGAACAAACCGTCCAAGTCCTACACCGGCAACATGCTGCTGTGCGAGGACGTGCTGGTGGAATCCGGCGTCTCCGACCTCTCGACGTACGACTGCGTGCCGGGTTCCAAGCTGGGCGTGGACTTCTGGGTCGACGGCGTCAACCCGCCGGGATATTCGGGACCTTAACTTGAAGTCCCGGACGGCCGCCGCCACTCCGGGCATCGCCGCATTGGTGAAAGCCGGTGTGCCGCACCAGGTTTTGCACTTCGACGCGGTCACCGACCTGTCCGAATCGCCCGACGTCGCGCCGGAGCAGGTTTTCAAGACCCTGATCGTCGCGCTGCCCGGCGAGCTGGCCGTCGCGATCGTGCCGGTGCCACGGCAGTTGTCGCTGAAGGCGGTCGCCGCGGCGCTGGGTGTGGCCAAGGCCATCATGGCGGAGCCCGCTTCCGCCGAGCGGGCCACCGGCTATGTGGTGGGCGGCATTTCGCCGTTCGGTCAGCGCAAGCGCCTGCGCACGGTGCTGGACACCTCCGCGCTGCGCTGGAATCGGGTGCTGTGCAGCGCCGGCAAACGGCACTACGACGTCGCGGTGGCGCCGCAGGACCTGATCCGCCTCACCGGCGCGGTCACCGCCGACATCAGCCGAACGTGACGACGACCTTGTCCGCAGCGCCGGGCGTCTGGGCCAGTTCGAGCGCCTCGCCGACGCTGCCGAATCCGATGGTGTGACTGACGATCAGCGCGTATTTCTCCCAGTTCGCCACGAGATCGCGGGTGACTTCGAAGATTTCGTCGGGATAGCCCATGCTTCCGACGAGGGTGATCTCGTTGCTCATCACGTTGATCAGGTCGACGGGCACCGGCTCCTTGTGGACGCCGACGATGCCCACGGTGGCTCCCTTTTGCGCCGCGGCGAGCGCGGTGTTGACGACGGCGGGCACACCGGCCGCGTCGAGATAGATGTTCGTGCCGGCCTTTCCGGGGAACATGGAGTCCCCCGCGCCGTGCAGTTCGATCAGCCGCGCCACGACGTCCTCCTCGGCGGAATTGATGACGGCGTCGGCGCCGATCTGCAGCGCCTTGTCCAGGCGGCCGGGGAGCAGGTCCACGACGACGACGTGGCTCACGCCAAGGGATTTGAAGGCCAGCGTGGCGCCCAGGCCTATCGGCCCGGCGCCGAACACCACCACCTTGTCCGTCGGTTTGGGGTGGCAGCGGTTGGCGCCGTGGCGTGCGACAGCCATCGGCTCGTTGAGCGCGGCCACCTCCCACGGGATGTGATCGGGGATGACCTCAAGACTCGTTCCGCGAACGGCGTTTTCGATGAGCAGGTAATCGGCGAGCGCGCCGCTGGCGCCGCCGTTGCCGATGATGCCGCCGGGCGCCGCCATCGGGTTGATGACGACGTGGTCGCCGACGGCCAGCCCGGTCACCTGCGCGCCGACCTCGGCGACTTCCCCGGCGGGCTCGTGCCCGAGCGGGGTGTGCCCCTGCCGCGGCGGGATGCCGCCGATGGTGATGTAGAACGCGTCCGAACCGCAGATGCCGCAGGCGCGCATCCGCACGAGGACGTCGTTGGGGCCCACGGTGGGACGCTCGGTGTCGAGCACTTCGGCCTTGCCCGGGCCGGTGACCACGGATGCTTTCATCGCAGAGTCCTCACGCTTAGGGTCACGCGGCCATCGATTGCAGAAACCCGGGCCAGTCGGGGAACAACGCCCGGTCAACGATCTCGATGCGGACGCCGGCCGGGTCGAGGTAGTAGGCGAACATCGACAGTGTTTCGCCGCTGGGCCGCGCCTCCAGCCGGTACCCGCTGCGCTCGAGTTGCGCTGCGGCAGCGGCCATGTCGTCGGCCCAGTAGCCGAGGTGGTGGGCGCCGCCGCCGGGCGGTGGGGTCCAGATCGTGCCCGGCACGGCCTGAATGACTTCCAGATGCGGGGCGTTCACCGAGTACGCGAACTTGAACGGCACTTCGATGTCGCCGTCGGCGGTGGCGACGCTCAACGTGGACTCGACCGGTTTTGTCCACCGGTAACCCATCGCGGCGGTGAGCCGTTCCGCGGCGACGGTCATGTCGTCGACCACCAGGCCGGTGTGGTAGCAGTCCGCCGGGTTCATGGCGTGCCCTCCAATTCGATGTCGAAGGTATCGAGGTACTCGGCGAAGATGGGCTCGAGTTGCTCGACGGTCAGGCCGTATTCGTCAAGGCGATACGCGTTGAGCGCGAAGCGGTCCTGCGGGTGCTGCTTAAGCCAATTGCGCATGCGCGCTTCAGTTTCGGCGGGCAGCGGTTCGTCGGCCCAGTGATAGATGCGCCGCATGACGTCCATCGGGTCGCGCATCATCTCGTGGTAGTACATGTGGAAGAAGCGCTCGTCGCCGATGCGGTCACGAGCCCGCAGTGGCCGCTCCACGTGGTAGTGCATCTGCCACACCGCGAGCCGGCCCATGTCCGTCTGATCGAGCAGCTCGATGTTCATCACCAAACTCTGCGGCAGCCGCCACAGGTTGCACAGCGAACCGGTCGCCTTGTACGGATCGCGGTGCGCCCAGATCAGCCTGGCGTCCGGAAACACCTTGAGCAACGCCTCGATGTGCACCGAATGCGACGGCATCTTCAGGCTCCAGTTGCCCGGCGCGGTGGACTGCAGGACCTGCAGGTAGCGCTTCTGGTACTCGTAGGTGCTGGTCATGTCGGTCTCGTCGAACAGCCACCGCGCGTAGCGGTCCGTCGGCAGGAACGAGTCCCAGGACAGGCCTTTGAAGTCCTGGTTGTGGATGAACATGTCCTCGGTCGGTCCGTCGGCGTCTTCCCAGTGCGGCAGCGGCATTTTCGCCTGCGTGACCAGCTCGAGGATCTTGCGCTGCTCCTCCAGCAGGGCCAGGCAGCGCGGGTCGGTGCGCAGCATCTCGGTGGGCGCCGGCGGGATCGGGTGCACGCACTGCCAGTGCAGCAGCGACCGCCGGGCCGGGTCCTGGTCGAGCAGGTAGCTGATCACGGTGGTACCGGTGCGGGGCATGCCGAGCACGATCAGTGGCCGCTCGACCGGTGTGTCGAGCACCTCGGGGTGCGCCTTGATGTAGTCGTGGACCTGCATGCGCCGGCCTAAAGCATTGGTGGCGTCGTCGAGGACGCGTTCGCGCCCGAAAGGCGTGAAGGCCGGGGAGCTGTTGAGCTCGTCGAGCATGATGGCCAGTCCGTCTCGCCAAGAGTCGGAATCGATTTCGCTCAGGCCGGTGCGTTGCGCGGCGAGTTTGAAGACGTCGTCGGTGGAGGTGATGCTATCGAAGTCGCCCATGGTTCTAGACCGTCAGGTATCCGCCGTCGACGGCGATGGTGGTGCCGGTGATGTACGAGGCGGCATCGGTGCACAGGAACAAGGCCGCGCCGGCGCAGTCCTGCGGGGTGCCGGGCCGGCCGAGTGGCGTGTGGAAGCCGATCTCGACGTCCATCACCTCGGGAATTCCCATGGCGGGGTGGGTCATTCGGGTATCGATGAGGCCGGGCGCGACGGCGTTGACCCGGATCCCGTCGTCGGCCCACCGGCGGGAGAGGTTCATCGTCAGCGCGATCAGGCCCATCTTCGACGAGGCGTAGCCGGGGACGAAGACCGCCGAGCGGAACGCGGACATCGACACGACGCTGACGACGCTCGCCCCGCCGGGGGCCTGGCTGGACGTGAGAAGGTCATGGCAGCGCATGGTCAGCCGCATCGGGCCGAACATGTTTTGCGTCACCGACGCGACGTAGCCGTCCGGGTCGTATTCGTCGCCCGCCGGATAGGGGCCGCCCGCGTTGTTGACCAGGATGTCCAACGCGTCCAGCGAATCAGCCAGTGTATCAACCGATTCCGGCTCCTGAATCTGACACTGCCGGTAGGTGAACGCGCTCAGGTCGGTCTCGGGATAGTCGGCGGCCGACCCGCGGGTGCCGGTCACCGTGACGGCGGCACCCGACGCGGCGAATGCGGCGGCGATGGCGTTGCCGATGCCGCTGGTGCCGCCGGTCACCAGCACGTGGGCGCCGGTGAAATCGAACGTGACGGTGTTCATTCGGGTGACCTCAATTCAGCGATGGATTTGGTGAGCCAGGCTTTTTCCCAGAAGTTCCCGGTGCCGGCCAACAGGGCCTCGTGGGCGTCGGCGGCGACCGCGCGGCCCGCGGCGTGCAACGGCTGGGCGGTGAGGATCAGGTCGGTGAGGTGTATCGCCTGCACGGGCCGCCCGGCGGCCATGTGCGCGCGGGCCGCGTCCACGAGCGCGTCGGCCCCGGCGGCGCTGACCACGTCGGCCGCCACGGAATCCGATGCCACCCCGTACAGTTCGGTGGTGGAGCGATGCCGGAACCATCCGGTGTACATCTCCCAGATCGCGCGCACGTTCCACGAGGTCTTGCCGTACCCCTCGCCGATGTCGAGATGCTCGGGCACCGTGACCTCGCGCATCGCGGTATGGACGTCGGCACCGGAATTCATCAGTTCGGCCGTGCGGTCGTGCACGGCCTGCATGGCGTCGCGCATCGCGGTGACCTCCTCCGCGATGCGATCGGCACCCTCGATGGGCTCGAAGTGGCCGGTGACCAGCCGCTGGGGCGCGAATTCGAGCACGGTGTTCAACGACTCGATGTAGAGGATCGGGTCGCGATAGCGATCGCCGCGGATGGTCATCAGGTTCGGCACGTGCCCGAACAAGGGACCGAACAGGTTGCCGGTGAACAGGATTCGATCGTCGGGCAGCCACACCACCAGCGCGTCGGTGGTCTCGCCACCCGGTGTCCACGCCAGCTCGAAGGCGCGCCCGCCGACGGTGATGCTCATGCGCTGGTCGAACGTCGTCGTCGGTTCGGGAAACGAGAAGTCGATGGTCGCGGGGTCGAGGGTCTTGAAGTGGTCGAGCATGGCGTCGGAGAACTTCTGGAAGGCGAATGACGTCTTGGGCACCCGATATCCCATGAGCAGCGTGTTGTCGTCGCGCCAATACCGGTAGTTGCGGTGCATGATGATGTCGGTGCCGTCGTCGCGCAGCGAGTTCACCCCGCCCCAATGGTCGGCGTGCCCCTGCGTCACGATGATGGCCCGCGTCGGGCCGGCCACGTCGTTAAAAGCCTTGCGGTGCAACGGCCCCTCGAAGACCAGCCCGCTGTTGACGATGACCCGCCCCTCGTCGGTGGCCACGGCATAAGCGTTGGAAACGCCCGGTGACATCCAGACGCCGTCGCCCAGGGACAGCGCGGGCGTGTCCGTGGCCGCCGACAGGTCGCCGGCTCCGGGGCGCTCCCGATGAATTCCAGCCATGACTGGCGATCCTCTACAGTTCTAGAGGTAAAGTCAATATCCATGGGATTAAAGGGTCTGACCGACAAGGTCGCGATCGTGGTCGGCGGCGCCACGGGCATCGGTGCGGCGACGGCCGCCCGTCTCGCCGCGGAAGGCTGCCGGGTGGTCATCGGCGACGTCGCCGCCGACGCCGCGCGACGGACGGCCGAACGCATCGGCGCGGCCGGCGGCACGGCGGCATCCGAGGCCTTCGACCTGGCGGATCCCGCGTCGGTCGCCGGGCTGATCGACACCGCCGCAACCACTTTCGGGGGCGTGGACCTGCTGTTCAACGTGGGCGCCGACATGAGCACGATTCGGGCCGACACCGACGTGGTGGACATCGATTTCGGCGTCTGGGACCGGGTGATGGCGGTGAACCTGCGCGGGTATGTGGCCGCGATGAAATACGCCATCCCGAAAATGCTGGAGGGCGGCGGCGGGGCGATCGTCAACATGTCCTCGGCGGCGGCGTTCCAGGGTGAGCCCGCGCGTCCGGCCTACGCCACCGCGAAGGCCGGCATCGGCGCGCTGACCCGACACGTCGCGTCGCGGTGGGGCAAGGACAACATCCGATGCAACGCGGTCGCGCCCGGCTTCACCGCGACCGAGGCCATCCGCGCGGTGCCGCAGTGGCCGGACCTGGAGGCCGGCGCGCTCAAGCGCATTCGCGGACCGCGCGTCGGCGATCCCGGCGACGTCGCCGCGCTGGTCGCCTTTTTGCTGTCCGCGGAGGGCGAGTGGATCAACGGTCAGGTCATCAACGTCGACGGCGGCACCGTCCTTCGCTGACCCATGGCAGCCAGCTCACGATCCCGGAAACGCGATGGCGACGAGCGCCGCCGCGACCTGTGCGACGCCGCGATAAGAGTGCTCGCCGAGCACGGATCGCGCGGACTGACACATGGGCAGGTGGACCGCTGCGCAGGCGTCCCCGACGGCACCACGTCGTACTACTACCGCACGCGCGCGGCCCTGCTGCGCGGCGTCGGCAAGCGCGTGGCCGAAATCGACGTCGCCAACTTGCAATCGGTGATCGACGAGCCGGTCGACCCGGTCTCGCCGTTCGCGCACCTGGCCCGGCTCACCATGATGCAGGCCGACGGTTCCGGGCTCATGCTCAACAGAGCGCGCCACGAACTGTTGCTCGGCGCCGCGCGCGATCCCGATTTGGCCGAAACGTCACAGGTTTTCGTCGCGCGGATCAACACGATGGCCCGCGACGCCATCGCGCACCTTCAGCCGGACACCCGCGACCCCGAACTGCTGGCCGCGCAGACCACCGCCGTCACGACGTTCATCGCCGGCATCTTCACCCGACTGGCCGCCGGTGACCGCGATGTGGGGGACGCCGAGCAACTTGGCCGGCTGCTGGAAGCGGTGGCCACCGCCGTGGCGCTCGCGGCGCAGCGGGGTTAGGTCGCGGCGCGGGCGGCAGCCTGAGCGCGCCATCTGCCATTCCCGCCCCGCGACGCGTTTTCGGATATCGGAAGCATATAGCGAGATCCCTTGTGTCACTGTGGTTTCAGTGGTCACAATGCGGGTTTTTTGTCGGTGGGTGCCGATAGTTTCGCTCCTATGAGTTCGGGCGGCATCACCGATCGGGACGCGATCGTCGCGGCCTTCGACGCCCTCGATGCCGCGGCCGAGGGTGTGGGTGCGCTGTGTTTTGACGCGTTGACCCCGCGCGAGTGCCTGGCGCTGTTGGAACGCTGCGAAAAGGTGCGCCGCCGGTTGCCGGTCCCCGAGCATCAGTTGATCAATCACCTTGCGCGCCAAGCCAGCGTCGAAGAACTCGGCGGAAGACTCGATCACGCGATCGCCGACCGGACCCGAATCAGCCGCGCCGAAGCCTCTCGGCGCGTGCACGATGCCGCCGATCTGGGTCCACGCCACGGCCTGACCGGCGAACAGTTGCCGCCGACACTCGCCGCCACCGCCGCCGCCCAGCGCCGGGGGGATTTGGGCGCCGGCCATGTCGCGGTGATCCGCAAGTTCTATCGCCGCCTGCCCGGCTGGATCGACCAGGCCACCCGCGAACGCGTCGAAGCCGACCTGGCCGGCCACGCCGCGTATCACCGGCCTGAGGAACTCGACGGCTTGGGCCACACCCTAGAAGATTGCCTCAACCCCGACGGCACCTTCACCGACGACGACCGCGCCCGTAGCCGCGGCGTGACCCTGGGCCGCCAACAACCCGACGGCATGTCAGCACTGCGCGGCCTGATCACCCCGGAACTGCGCGCCACCATGGAAGCCGTAGAGGCCAAGCTGGGCGCCCCGGGCATGTGCAACCCCTTCGATGAGGTTCCGTGTGTGGACGGTGCGCCCAGCCAAGAGGCCATCGACCGCGACCCCCGCTCGGCCGCCCAGCGCAACCACGACGCCCTGTTGGCCGCGCTGCGTGCGCTGCTGGCCTCCGGAGACCTCGGCCAACACAACGGCCTGCCGGCCTCGATCATCGTCACCACCACCCTGGCCGAGCTCGAGGCCGCCGCCGGACGCGGCCTGACCGGCGGCGGCACAATCCTGCCGATGAGTGACGTGATCCGCCTGGGCCGCCACGCCCACCATTACTTGGCCATCTTCGACCAAGGCAAAGCCCTGGCGCTCTACCACACCAAGCGGCTGGCCTCCCCGGGGCAGCGAATTGTGTTGTACGGCAAGGACCGCGGCTGCACCGCACCGGGCTGCGACGTCAAGGGCTACTACTGCGAAGTCCACCACGTCACCGACTACAGCAAGTGCCAGACCACCGACGTCAACGATCTGACCTTCGCCTGCGGCCCCCACCATCGCATGCTGCAACCCGGCGGCTGGGCGACCCGCAAAAACGCACACGGCGACACCGAATGGAAATCCCCGCCCCACCTCGAACGCGGCCAACCGCGCACCAACACCTTCCACCACCCCGAAAAACTGCTACGCGACGAAGACGACGACGAAGATGCCGACAATCCGGGGGCAGCGTGAGTGGCGCGCTAAAGAAGCCGCGCCTGCTCGGGCTCCAGCTCCGCCGGCTCGAGTAGCTGCGGGCCGTTGTTGCGCACGTTGTTGACCAGCGTCGAGACCTCGCGGGTGCGGATGGCGCGGATGTCGGGCGCCCGGGCCAGCAGTTTTTCGTCGATCGGGGCGTCGGGATCGAGCCAGCGGTCCCAGTCACGCTCGGGCATCACCAACGGCATCCGATCGTGGATCTGCGCGAGCTCCCCGGGCGCGTCGGTGGTGATGATCGTGCAGCTCAGCAGCGGCGAGGCGTCCTTGGCGGGCTTCCACACCGACCACAGGCCCGCCATGAACAGCGGCTCGCCGTCCTCGCGATGCATGAAAAACGGTGTCTTGCGGGACTTCTTGCCGGCCGCGGCGTCGGAATTGACCTGCCATTCGTAGTAGCCGTCCATCGGGATCAGGCAACGCTTGGACTTGGCGCTGGTCCGGAAGGCGGGCGAGCTGGTGACCTTGTCGGCGCGGGCGTTGATCAGCATCGGCCCCTTGGTGTCGGGCGCGCCGTCGGCGCCCGCCTTGGCCCACGGCGGCACCAGACCCCAGCGCATCAGCCGCACCCGCCGCGTCGGCTCGTCCTCGGGCTCGGAATGCCGGCTGACCACGGTCGCGATCGTCGAGGTCGGGGCCACGTTGTAGTTGGGCGCGCTCGAATCGGCCTCGGCGCTGGTGGCCTCGTCGATCGCCTTGATCTTCTGGGCCAGCAGGGCCGGATCGGTGGTCACCGCGAACCGTCCACACATGCATCCCATGGTGCCCGAAACTGGTGACAGGCGATGATGGACCGGTGAGTACGTGGACGGCCCCCCTGGCATCGCAACCGGTGCACGCGACCGTGACCGTCCCCGGTTCGAAGTCGCAGACCAACCGGACCCTGGTGCTGGCGGCGCTGGCGGCCGCTCAGGGGCAGGGCGCCCCGACCATCAGCGGGGCGCTGCGCAGCAGGGACACCGATCTGATGGTCGGCGCGCTGCGCACGCTGGGCTTGAACGTCGATGGCGACGGGACGGAGTTGACGGTCAGCGGCCGCGTGTCGCCGGAGCCGATGGCCCAGGTCGACTGCGGCCTGGCGGGCACGGTGCTGCGGTTCGTCCCGCCGCTGGCGGCACTTGCCGAATCGATCGTCGAATTCGACGGCGACGAACAGGCCAGGGCGCGGCCCATCGTGCCCTTGCTCGACGCGCTGCGCGGGCTGGGCGTGCGGATCGACGGCTCTTCGCTGCCGTTCCGGGTCCTGGGCACCGGTGCGATCACGGGGGGCACCGTCGAGATCGACGCCTCCGCCTCCTCGCAGTTCGTCTCCGGGTTGCTGTTGTGCGCGGCCTCTTTCGACGAGGGGCTGACGGTGCGACACACCGGTTCGGCGCTGCCATCGGCGCCGCACATCGCGATGACGGTGGTGATGCTGCGCCAGGCCGGCGTCGACGTCGACGACTCCGTCCCCAACGCCTGGACGGTGCGACCCGGGCCGGTCGCGGCCCGGCACTGGGAGGTAGAGCCGGACCTGACCAACGCCGTTCCGTTCCTGGCGGCGGCCGTGGTGACCGGCGGCGCAGTGCGCATCACCGGCTGGCCGGTGAACAGCGTGCAGCCCGCCGACCATATCCTGGAGGTGCTGGGCAAGCTGAAAGCCGTTGTCAATCACCATGATTCGTTTTTGGAGGCGCGCGGCTCCGGGGATTACGGCGGTTTTGACGTCGACCTGCGTGCCGTCGGCGAGCTGACACCGTCGGTGGCCGCCCTGGCGGCGCTGGCCACCCCGGGCTCGGTGTCCCGCCTGTCCGGCATCGCCCACCTGCGCGGCCACGAGACCGACCGGCTGGCCGCGCTGAGCACCGAGATCAACCGCCTGGGCGGCGATTGCGCCGAAACGCCCGACGGCCTGGTGATCACCGCGGCACCGCTGCGGCCCGGGGTCTGGCGCGCGTACGCCGACCATCGGATGGCGATGGCGGGCGCGATCGTCGGGCTGCGGGTGGCCGGCGTCGAGGTCGACGACATCGGCGCCACGACGAAGACGCTGCCGGACTTCCCGCGGCTGTGGGCCCAGATGCTGGAGCACGGCATGTGAGGCCCGGCGACTACGACGAGTCCGACGTCAAGATCCGCTCGGGGCGGGGTTCGCGGCCGCGGACGAAGACGCGCCCCGAGCACGCCGACGCCCAGGCCGCCATGGTGGTCAGTGTCGACCGCGGCCGATGGGGGTGCGTGCTGGGCGGCGACGTCGACCGTCGGGTCACCGCCATGCGGGCCCGGGAGCTGGGCCGCACGCCGATCGTGGTCGGCGACGACGTCGACGTGGTTGGCGATCTGTCCGGGCGGCCGGACACGTTGGCCCGCATCGTGCGCCGAGGTGAGCGCCGAACGGTGTTGCGGCGCACCGCCGATGACACCGATCCGACCGAACGGGTGGTGGTCGCCAACGCCGACCAGCTGCTGATCGTGGTGGCGCTGGCCGACCCGCCTCCCCGCACCGGGCTGGTGGACCGGACGCTGATCGCCGCCTACGCCGGCGGCCTCACGCCGATCCTGTGCCTGACCAAGACCGACCTCGCCCCACCGGAGCCGTTCGCGGAGCAGTTCGTCGATCTGGACCTGACGGTGGTCGCGGCGGGCCGCGACGATCCCCTGCTCGCCGTGGCGGACCTGCTCGACGGCAAGATCACCGTGCTGCTCGGGCATTCCGGCGTCGGCAAGTCGACGTTGGTGAATCGCCTTGTCCCCGAGGCCGAACGCGCCGTCGGCGAGGTCACCGACATCGGCCGGGGGCGGCACACCTCCACCCAATCGGTCGCCTTCCCTTTGAGGGACCCCCTGGGGCGTTCGGGCTGGGTGATCGACACGCCGGGCATCCGATCCTTCGGGCTGGCCCACATCCAGCCCGACGACGTCATGATGGCGTTCTCGGATTTGGCCGACGCCATCGAGGACTGCCCGCGCGGCTGCGGGCACATGGGTCCGCCGGCCGACCCGGAATGCGCGCTGGACACGCTGAGCGGGCCCGCCGTCCGCCGGGTCGCGGCGGCGCGCCGGCTGCTGGACGCGCTCAATCAGACCTCTTAGCCAGCCGCATGCCGAGTTCGTCGGGCGGCACCAAATGCCCTTCGGTGCATCGGATTTCGACGCCCGCTTCCGCGCCGCAGCCCAGGTGGGTCAGCCGCAGCCGGTGGCGTCCCGGCAGGTGATGCCTCCCCCACTCGAACATCGCCCACACCACGGGCATGAAATCGATGCCCGCCTGGGTGAGCACATACTCGTCGCGGCTGCGCTGGCCGGGCTCCCGATAGGGCTGGCGCCGTAGCAGCCCCAGCTCGACCAGCTCGGCCAGCCGCGCCGAGGTGGCGGCCTTGGTGATGCCCACCCGGCGGGCGAAGTCGTCGAACCGCGTCGTGCCGTAGTACGCCTCGCGCATGATCAGCATCGCGGATTTGGTTCCGACGACCGCCATCGTCTTTTCGATCGCGCACTCGCCCACCGCCGACCAGGCGTCGCGGTCGGCCAGCGGACCTTGCAGCAGTGTCATCTAAATCACCTCCCCGGCTGGGTTGCTTTCAGCATACCGAGGTGTTTATCTGAGTACAGCTAGCTATACCCAGATGGACTCGAGGAGGAGCCATGAACCAGGGCCGCGACGCCGTCATCGTCGGAGCAGTGCGCACCCCCATCGGCAAGGGCAAAGCCAGTGGCGCGCTGCACAATGTGCTGCCCGCCGACCTGCTCGCGCACAGCCTGCGCGAGCTGGTGGCCCGCACCGGCGTGGATCCGGCCCAGGTCGACGACGTCATCGCCGGCGCCGTCACCCAGGTAGGCGACCAGGCGGCCAACATCGCCCGCAACGCGCTGCTGGGCGCGGGTTTCCCGGAGTCGGTGCCCGGTGTCACGATCGACCGCCAGTGCGGCAGCAGCCAGCAGGCCATCAGCTTCGCCGCGCAGGGCGTGATCGCCGGCGCCTACGACCTGGTCATCGCCGGCGGCGTCGAGTCGATGAGCCGCGTCCCGATGGGCAGCCAAGTGTCACCGGGCAGCAACCCGATGGGCGAGGACATGACCCGGCGCTACCCCGACGGCCTGGTGCCACAAGGCATCAGCGCCGAACTGATCGCCGCGAAATGGGGCTTCTCGCGCACCGAGCTCGACGAGTTCTCCGCCGGCAGCCACGAGAAGGCCGCCCGCGCCACCAAGGAAGGCCTGTTCGACAACGAGCTCATTCCGATCGCCGGACTCGCCACCGACGAGATCATCCGGCCCGGCACGACGGTGCAGACGCTGGCCGGCCTGCAGCCGGCGTTCTACAGTGAGGCGGCCAAAGCACGTTTCCCGCAGATCAATTGGGAGATCACGCCGGGCAACTCCTCACCGCTGTCCGACGGCAGCGCCGCGGTGCTGATCACCAGCAGCGAGGTCGCGGGGAAGTTGGGCCTACGCCCGCTGGCCCGGATCCACACCACCACCGTGGTGGGCTCCGACCCGCTCTACATGCTGACCGGCGTTATTCCGGCCACCGAGAGGGTGTTGTCGAAAGCGGGCCTGGCACTCGCCGACATCGACCTGTTCGAGGTGAACGAGGCGTTCGCGCCCGTGGTGCTGGCCTGGGCGCGCGACACCGGGGCGGATCTGGCCAAGACCAACGTCAACGGCGGGGCGATCGCGATCGGTCACCCCTTGGGCGCCAGCGGCGCTCGCCTGATGACGACGCTGGTCAACGCTTTGGAGCAGCGCGGCGGCCGGTACGGGCTGCAGACGATGTGCGAGGGCGGCGGCATGGCCAACGCCACCATCATCGAGCGGTTGGACTAGGAGGCGGGACGATGACCGTAATCCGCGCCGCCGCAGTGCAACTCAGCCCGGTGCTCTACAG
This sequence comes from Mycobacterium sp. NTMscope_MAC_269, assembly GCF_976985695.1. Lineage (NCBI taxonomy): Bacteria > Bacillati > Actinomycetota > Actinomycetes > Mycobacteriales > Mycobacteriaceae > Mycobacterium > Mycobacterium sp. NTMscope_MAC_269. The sequence continues at coordinate 103,128 of NZ_OZ335668.1, read as the reverse complement.
CCGCGAGGGCACCGTGGAAAAGGTCATCGCCAAGGTCGAACAGCTGGCCCGCCGTGACGTGCAGTTCGCCACCTTCCCGGAAACGGTGGTGCCTTACTACCCGTACTTCTCGTTTGTCGAGCGCCCTTTCGAGATGCGGCCCGAGCACCTCAGGCTGCTGGATCAGGCCGTGACGATACCGTCGCCGGCGGTCGATGCGATCGCCGAGGCCGCGCGTACGGCTCACATGGTGGTGTCGATCGGCGTCAACGAGCGTGACGGCGGCTCGTTGTACAACACGCAGCTGTTGTTCGACGCCGACGGCGCCCTGCTGCAGCGCCGCCGCAAGATCATGCCGACGTACCACGAACGGATGGTCTGGGGCCAGGGCGACGGCAGCGGGCTGCGCGCCGTCGACAGCGTGGTCGGACGGATCGGGCAGTTGGCGTGCTACGAGCACTTCAACCCGCTGGCCCGCTATGCCTTGATCGCCGACGGCGAGCAGATCCACTCGAGCATGTTCCCCGGATCGTTCGGCGGCGACCTGTTCGGGCAGCAGATGGAGATCAGCGTGCGCAATCATGCGCTCGAGGCGGGCGTCTTCGTCGTCAATGCGACGGCCTGGCTGGACGCGGACCAACAGGCGCAGATCATGGCCGACACGGGCTGCCCGATCGGCCCGATTTCGGGTGGCCACTTCACCGCGATCATCACGCCCCAAGGCGAATACCTCGGCGAGCCGCTGCGCTCCGGTGAGGGCGAGGTCATCGCCGATCTCGACTTGTCGTTGATCAACACCCGGAAAGTCCTGATGGATGCCGACGGCCACTACAGCCGGCCCGACATGCTCAGCCTGCTGATAGATCGCACCCCACGCACGCAGGTGCACGAGAACGCCGAACTGCTTCAGGAGGCCGAAAATGTCTGCGTCTGAAAGCCGCTTCGACGGCGTACGACTGCGCTACGACAGCACCAGAAGCTACGACGAGCTGGTCGCCGCGCTGCTGGCCGACATCGGCGAGCAACCGGTGCCGATCAATGACATCGTGACGTCCACCGGCGACTGGCGGACATACCAGGAACGCGTCGAATCCCACGTCGGCCCAAGCGGATTCATGCTGTTCGGGATTGTCGACCATGGGGCCTGGATCACCAAGGCCGGCATCGATCGCAAGGCGTTGCGCGTCATCCTCGGCAACCCGCTGATCGCTATCACCATGCTGCGCCACGACGTGACCGCGGGTCTGTTCGCCCCGGTCGAGTTGCTCGTCACCGATAACGGCACGGGCAGCAGTCTGATCTACGTCAAGCCGTCGTCGCTGATGGTCGTCGAGACCAATCCCGAGTTGCTCAGCGCAGCAGAGAAACTCGACGCCAAACTGGCGGCACTGGCCGAAAAGGTAACCGGGGCGGTCATGGCGCTACCCCGCGCCGCGTCCGCTGCACTCGCCGCACGAGAGCCGCGGGACGGCCGGGGCTGATTGTCACCGACATAATCAGCGCGACGGCGAGCACAAAGCACGCCAGCGCGTATATCGGGTTGCCAGTGGGTGTTCCGTCGGGGGTGAGGCCATGCGAGGCGCCCAGGTAGTCGGGCATGGCCGACAACCACAGCGCCCCGAGCACGATCAAGAATGCGGTCCCGAAGACTCCGACGAAGGGATTGCGGGCGTTGGGCGTGAACCTGGTGTTGCGCCACTGCCGCAACAGGATCGGGATCGCCACCACGGCGAACGCACCAAGGATGACGAAGTACACGGCGCGCCGCAGGGCGCTGTCGGGATGTTCGCCACCGGCGAGCAGAATCGGAACATTGGCGACAACCAAGCCGACCGGCACCAGCACCGCAATGGCGAATGTGCGGCCGACCAAGCCAATTCGGCTCAGCAATCGGCCGCGTTCGATGGGACGAGTCACCAATAGCTGGGCGAACAATGCGACGCAGGCCGGTCCGACGGTGGCGAAGAGCAACACGCTGCTCATCGGCACCGACGCCAGCATCGGATGGTTGATCGCGTTGTCGGTGTTCCATGCCCACCAGCGCAGTTGTGGACCCAACTGGTCGAAGATTTCGTAGAAGCAGTGGTGGACGAATCCCACGCACACCGCGCCGACGACCGCGCCCCAGTCCCGAAACACGCCGAGGCTGCGCACCACCTCGTAGGCCAGCGTCATCATCGCCGGGTACAGCGCGACGATGTAGATCGGCAGCCGGTCATACATGAACTGGACCGTAAAGACGTTGTGCGCGAAGACCGCACCGATGGAGCCGTCGACGCCGAAGACGGTGGGAAAGTACAGCGGCGGCTCGACGATCAGCAGGTAAATCACCGTGGCGAACCAGATCACGAGGTTGACGGGGTCCCCGTCGCGGCGCCGCCGACGGATCGCCCACCAGAGCGCCAGCGCGGCGCCCGCGACGATCAGCACTTCGAGAACGGGCAGCGTCCAATTCGCCAATCCGAATGGGTTTCGCAGCGTCACCCATGGCGACGCGTGCTCGCAACTGAACCCCAGCCGGTGGACGATGCGTTCGACGTCGTCGCTGCATTGACCGCTCATCGTGGGTGTCCTCAGTGTCTGCGCACGCGCCAAGGTGGGTGCTTACCGAAAGGCTGACGATACATGTCTCGAGGGATGCTGTGACGCCACGGCGCACGCTGACAATTCACTGACGCCCGTCATTGACGCCCGTCAGTCACGAGGCGTACGGTGCCTCCATGCAGTCACCACGCGCGCCATCCGCGACCGGATCGCCGGGTGGCAGCGTCCGCGAAACGCGCCGACTGGAGACCCGGGCGCGCCTATTCGAGGCGGCGTTGGCCGAGATTTCGCGGCGCGGGCTGGCCGCCGCCGATGTCAGCGCCATCGTCGCCGACGCGGGCGTGGCCCGGGGGACGTTCTATTTCCACTTCCCGACCAAGGAGCACGTACTTATCGAGGTGGAGCGCGTCGAGGAGATGCGGATCATCAGCGAACTCGGCGAGGCCAAGGGCGATCTGACGTCGGTGCTCTCCCAGCTGGTGCATCACGTGCTCAGCGCCAAAAGTCGCTTGGGCGAAGCGGTTTTCCGGGACATGCTCGGCTTGCACTTCTCCTCGACCCGTCCGGTCGAAGAGGAGTTCGCCCAGCACCCGGTCGGACAATTCCTGGTCGGCGTCATCGGCCGAGCGCAAGACGCGGAGCAGGTCGACTCCGGCGTCGACGCGGCCGAACTCGCGACGTTCTTCCTCACCGGGCTCTTCGCGCTGCTAGCCACCGGGGCCCACGATGCCGCGCTGTTAAGCCGTTATGTGACAACGATTGTCAAAGGATTGGAGAAGCGATGAACACCACCGACATCGAAGGCTACCGGGACTTCCTGGCCAAGCGCGACGGCGAGGCCGATCTGCTCAACAGGCGGCTGGCCAACCGCGAGCAGTTCTTCAGCGACATCGAATCCAATCCCGTGCGGTCGGCCCATCCCGCCGACCGAACCACCTTCCTGCGCAACCTGCGCCGCCGGCGACCCGAGGCCGGGCTGGATGACAAGATGCTCTTCCTACTGGCAACCGCCAAGCTCAATCAGGCGGAGCGGTTCGGCGTGGGGCTGGGCGAGACCTACGGGCGCAACAGCGACGAGAGCGTGCCGCCCGAGCGCGTCTACCTCGAACTCGAAGAGCACTACCACACTCGGCTGCTGGCCTACGCGCTCGACGTGTTCGACCTGACCTTCCAGGTCGTCCCGCCGCCCTTCGTGATACGCCAGTTCGTCAAAGCGAACGTGTTCGTCCCCGAACGGCTCGGGTTCATGTTCGTCGGAGCCGCGGAGATGGCGGGCTGCATCCTGTTCGATGAATTACGCCGTGCCGGCACAAGGCTTTTCGCCGATGAACCCGACGTCGCCGAGCGAATCGAACTGCTCTACAGCGAAATCCTCACCGACGAGATCGGCCACGTCGGCTACTGTGCGTCGCGCTGCACATCGGCGGAGCGGGCCGTCATGCGCCGAATCTATCCCCTCATCGGGCGCCTGTTCGCCCGTCAGACCGCCGAGATCAGCCTGCTCATCGATCCGAAGGCGTTGGCCGCCCGCCTCGACCGCCCGTTCGACGTCGACGACCTCACGGCCGACCTGGACAACGAGACCTACCTCGTCACGCACCCCTGAGGGTCAGGGTCGGCCGGCCGAGCGTGCACCCAGCGCGAGAAATCAGCGAAATAGTCGCAGTGGGTACACGTTCGGCGCGCTGGCCTAGGCCGCGAGGTCGCCGTCGGCGCGCCGGGCAGCGTCCGCACGCTTCCCGCGCCGCCAACCGCGCACGGCGGCGATCGCGGACTTGAGCCCGCGGCGGCGGCCGGTGGCCGGATCGGTGCCCAGGAAACCCGGCTCGAGTTCGGCGAACATCCGCTCGCTGCGGGTCTCCGGGGCGTTGTCGGCGTCGTCGCGCAAGTACTTGTTCGGCAGCGACAGCTTGGCCAGCGTGCGCCACGTCTTCGCGTACTGGAGCAGGAAAGAGCCTGTGGTGTAAGGCAAGTCGTACTTGTCGCAGACCTGGCGCACCCGCAGCGAGATCTCGTGCAGCCGGTTGCTCGGCAGATCGGGGTACAGGTGGTGCTCGATCTGGTGGCACAGGTTGCCGCTCATGAACCGCAACGCCGGGCCGGCCTCGAAGTTGGCGCTGCCCAGCATCTGTCGCAGATACCACTGGCCCTTGGTCTCGCCGATCATGTCGGTCTTGGTGAATTTCTCTGCGCCGTCGGGGAAATGGCCGCAGAAGATGACCGCGTTGGCCCACACGTTGCGAATCACGTTGGCAAGCGCGTTGGCCTTCAGCGTGGACATGTAGGTGGCTCCGGGTGACAACGAGGTCAGCGCGGGGAACGCCACGTAATCCTTGAACACCTGCCGCCCCGCCTTGGCCAGGAACTCGTCGACCCGCTCCCGGGCTTCGTCGTTGTCCATGCGGCGCTTGGCGATCTTGCCGAGCTCCACGTGCTGCAGGCCGACGCCCCACTCGAACAGGAGGGCCAGCAGGGTGTTGTACACCAGGTTGAAGATGTTGAAGCGCTTCCATTTCTGGTCGCGGGTGACGCGCAGCAGGCCGTAGCCGACGTCGTCGTCCATGCCCAGGATGTTGGTGTACTTGTGGTGCACGAAATTGTGCGTGTAGCGCCAGTGCTTGGACGACCCGCTCATGTCCCACTCCCACGTCGAGGAATGAATCTCGGGGTCGTTCATCCAGTCCCACTGGCCGTGCATGACGTTGTGGCCGATCTCCATGTTCTCGACGATCTTGGCCACGCCCAGGGTCAGGGTCCCCGCCCACCAGGCCGAGCGCCGCGAGCTGGCGGCCAGCAACAGCCGGCCGGTCACCTCGAGCGCGCGCTGGGCCGCGATGGTGCGGCGAATGTAGCGGGCGTCCCGCTCGCCGCGCGAGTCTTCCACGTCCTGGCGGATGGCATCGAGCTCAAAGGCCAGGTTTTCGATATCGGCGTCCGTCAGATGGGCGAATACGTCGACGTCTGTGATCGCCATCGTCGTCATCTCCCTGCGGTCGTTAGTTCGGTCGTTGAGGTGTTCCAGACCTACGCTATCGTAACCTACGAAGCCGTAGGTTACCTTTGAGTAGCCTTTAAATTTCGAGCACGCAATCGCCGGAGGCGGCCGACACACAGGTCTGCACCCGGGTTCCCGGGTCGTGTTCCTGGCCGGTTCGCAGATCGCGGACGTGGCCCTCCACCAGGCCGACCACGCAGGACTGGCAGATCCCCATGCGGCACCCGAAGGGCATCTGCACCCCGACGCTCTCCCCCGCATCCATCAGCGACGTCGCGGCGTCGGCGACGACGGTGCGTCCGCTCTGGGCGAACGTGACCGTGCCACCGGCACCGGCGGGCGCTGCCTTGGACACCGCGAACCGCTCGAGATGCAAATGCTCGCCGATACCCGCGGCCGACCATACGCGTTCGGCCGCGATGAGCAGGCCTTCCGGCCCGCAGGCCCAGGTCTGGCGCTCACGCCAGTCGGGCACGTCGGCGTCCAGCGCGGACAGCTCCAGCCGGCCCTGGGTGCGCGTCTCGCGCAGCTGCAACCGATAGCCGGGGTGGTCGGCCTGCAGCGCGGCCAGCTCGCCGCGGAACATCACGTGGGATTCGGTGGGCGCCGAATGCAGGTGCGCGATGTCACCGATTTGGTTGCGGCGCACCAGGGTTCGCAACATCGACATCACCGGCGTGATCCCGGAGCCGGCGGTGAGGAACAGGATCGACGGCGGCGCGGGATCGGGCAGGACGAAGTTGCCCTGCGGCGCGGCCAACCGGACGACGGTGCCCGGCTCCACACCGGCCACCAGGTGCGACGACAGGAACCCTTCCGGCATCGCCTTGACGGTGATGGTCACGGTGCGCGCCGAACCGGAGCGCGCGGGGGTCGCCGCCGGGGCCGACGTCAGTGAATACGACCGCCAGCGCCAGCGGCCGTCCATCAGCAGGCCGATGCCGATGTACTGGCCCGGTTGGTAGTCGAAATTGAAGCCCCAGCCGGGCTTGATCACCAGGGTCGCGGAGTCCTCCGTCTCGCGGCGCACCTGCAGGACCCGTCCTCGCAGTTCGCGCGCCGACCAGAGCGGATTGGCCAGGTGCAGATAGTCGTCGGGCAGCAGCGGCGTCGTGATGCGCGCGGCGAGCTTGCGCAGGGCGTGCCAGCCGGGATGCCGGTCGGCACCGGCGACCACGGGTCGCTTGGTGTCGACGACGTTGCCCGTGATCGATGGGTTTCGTTTGCCCAGGGGAAGCTCCTGCTCACGACGTGGCGTTTTGCTGACGCTCACATTGTGATCGATTCTGTGTGCTTCACGAAACCTACGGTACCGTAACCTACGGTGTCGTAGCTAGCGCTGCGGGCGGGGATGCCTCACATCAGTTCCAGCAAAAACGGCAGCTCCTGGTTCGCGTACCAGGCCAAATCGTGGTCTTGCGCGTCGCCGACGATCAGCTCGGCGTCCTCATCGCCCAGGTCCGCGGCGTCGACGGCCTCGATGGCTCTGGCCACCGCCTCTTCGGCGCCGGCGTTGTCGACGTACGCGGCGATCACGTCCTCGATCGGGACCGCGCCGGGCAGCCTGACCACGGCGTCGTCCAGGTCGGGACGGTAGGTGACCCCGGATGCGTCGAAGTCGACGTCGGCGGCCAGCACGGCGCGACGCGGCGGCGCGGATTCCGACGGCGCTTCGGTGGCCAGCAGGCGCAGCGACGCCAGCGCCGCCTCGCGCAGCGCCACGTCGGCGAGCTCGTCGTCGTCGCCCTCGGCGTAGGCCTCGCGCAGCTTCGGCGTCAGCGCGAACGCCGTGCCGCTGACCGGCCGCACCGAGCCGTCGGCGACGAGCTGCTGCAGCATGGCGAGCGTGGCGGGGATGTAGACGACCGTCATGTGCGGCGCCGGTGGTTCCCACTCGCGGGCACGGCTGGCTTCACAGCACCGAATGATAGCCGCACGCAGGGGTTTTGACCGCCGCCTAGGACCGGGAAGCCTCCAGCAGTTCCTCGAGCGCCTGGCTCAGCAGGCCCGGCAGCAGGTCGACATCGCTCATGGCCTCGCGGTCGGCGTTGATTCCGTAATAGAGCATGCCGTTATAGGACGTCACGCCGATCGCCAGCGCCTGGTTGTGCAGCAGCGGCGGCACCGCGTAGGTCTCGAGCAACTTGGTGCCGGCGACATACATTTGCGACTGGGCCCCGGGCGCATTGGTGATCAGCAGGTTGAACGTGCGCTTGGAGAAACTCGGGAAACTGGTCGCGACCCGAATCCCCATGGCGTGCAGCGTGGGCGGGGCGAACCCCGACAGCGTGACGATGGTCCTGGCGTCCACCAGATGGGCGGCCGTCGGGTTGGACTCGGTCGCGTGCGCGATCTGCGAGAGCCGCACCACGGCGTTCGGCTCCCCCACCGGCAGGTCGACGAGGAACGGCATCACCTGGCTGATCGCCTGGCCGGGGCCGCTCGCGTCGAGGTCGCCGTCGTCGTACACCGACAGCGGCGCCATCGCCCGCACCGTCGCGGTCGGCGAGACCGCCACCCCGCGCGACATCAGCCAGTTGCCCAGCGCGCCGGCGATCACGGCGAGCACCACGTCGTTGACGTCGCAGTCGTAGCGGGCCCGCACGGCGCGGTAGTCCTCGAGGCTGCCGGCGGCGACGGTGAACCGGCGATGACGCGAAACGGTGGCATTGAGCGGGCTGCTGGGCGCGTCGCCGCGGGCCAGGTTGCGCACGAAATCGAACACCCGGCGGCCGGCGCCGACGAGCTCGCCGTAGTTGGTCACCAGGCCGCCGAGCGCGGAGCCGACGGCCTGCAGTTGCGCGCTCGGACCCGCGACCCACTCACCGATCGCGCCCAGCACCAGGCGGGTGTTGCCGGGATCGCGTTCGGGGACCCAGATGTCTTCCGGGGCCGGGGGCGGGCGTTTGGTCCGATCGCTGATGACGTGATTGATCTCCAGCGCCGCCATCCCGTTGATCAGGGCTTGATGCGATTTGGTGTAGAGGGCGACCCGGTTTTTGGCCAGGCCCTCGACCAGGTACATCTCCCACAGCGGCCGCGACTTGTCCAACGGCCGCGCCGCCAACCGCGCGATCAGCTCATGCAGTTGCCCGTCGCTGCCCGGCGAGGGCAGCGCCGAGCGCCGCACGTGATAGGTGATGTCGAAGTCGTTGTCGTCGATCCACACCGGGCGGGCCGTGCCGACGGGCACCTCGCGGACCTTCTGCCGGTACCGCGGAATCTGGGGCAGCCGCTGCTCGATGGTGGCCAGCAGCGTCTCGTAGCTCAGTCCGGCACGCGGACGGCGCAGGATGGCCAGCGATCCGACGTACATGGGGGTGGCGGTGTTTTCCAGCCGATAGAACGACGCGTCCGGCGGGGACAACCGGGTCACCATACGGCGCAGTCCTCCTCGTCGATTTCATCGCCCTGTCGGCTTAAGCGATGTCTGGCCCACGGTAATCGTGCGCCCGGGGCGCACGTCCGCGTGGGAACGCGCTTGCCCGAGTTATGCCATGATGACCACTGTCTGCCCCTCTCCAGCAGGCTTCCGGTCCGGCCGAAGAGTTGGAGAGTGCGCGTTGAACTGTAGCCCCGTTGCCGATCCATCCGGCGCTTTCACCGTCATACCAGTCGTCGAGTACGAGCCGGAAACCCAGGACGTGCCGCGCACCGTTGCTCCGTGCCGGCCGTCCTCGCGCGCCCCGTTGCGCCATCGCGGCGGCCACACCGCGCCGCGCCCCTACACCGGGCCGCCCAGCAGGGCGCCGGCGCCCGATTCGGCCACGGTCATGTCGCCGCGGATGCGCCAGGCGGCGACCTTCGCCGACGCTGCGCTGCGACGCGTGCTGGAGGTCATCGACCGGCGCCGCCCGGCCGCCCAGCTGCGTCCGCTGCTGTCGCCCAGCCTGGTGGATTCGGTTGTCGCGGTGGGGTGTTCGGCGGCCGGGCGGGCGCCCGGCCACGCGGGTGCCGCGGTGTTGCGCCGGATGCGGTTACAGCCGTCGGGTCACCGGGACCCGGACACGGCGGCCGAGGTCTTCGGCTCCTACAGCCGCGGGGACCGGGTCCACGCCATCGCCTGCCGGGTCGAGCAGGTGAGCCTGGCGAGCGGGGCCCGATGGATGGTGGTGGCCCTGCACATCGGGTGACCGCGCCGGTCACCTCGTCGCGGCGGCCGTCCGCGGGCCACCGGTGTAGCGGGCCAGGACCGGCCCCATGATCGCCATGACGAATACGTAGGACGTCGCCAACGCCGCGACCGCGGGCAGCGACTTGCCCGCCAATCCGATGATGATCAACGAGAACTCGCCGCGGGCGATCAGCGCGGTGCCCGCGCGCAGCTGGCCGCGCCGCGCCACCCCGTCGTGCCGGGCGGCGAACATCCCGGTGGCCACCTTGGTCGCCGCGGTCACCGCCGCGAGGATCAGCGCCGCGGGAAGCATGGGGATGAGCTCCTGCGGGTCCACCGCGTAACCGATCGCCAGGAAGAAGATGGCGGCGAACAGATCGCGCAACGGCCCCAGCACCTGGCGGGCCCGCTCGGCGGTTTCCCCGGTCAGTGTCAGGCCCACCAGGAACGCGCCCACGGCGGCCGAGGCGTGCAGCGACTCGGCCAGCGCCGCCACGATCAGCGTGATGCCCAGCACCCGCAGCATCAGCTGTTCGGAGTCGGGGTGTGCGACCAGCCGGTCCACGTGATGGCCCCAGCGGTAGGAGGCGGCGAACGCGGCCACCAGGGCGCCCACCGCCGCCGCCATGCCGCCGACGGCGTGCAGCCACCCGCCGCCTGAGGCCAGGACGGCGAACAGCGGCAGGTAGGCGGCCATCGCGAAGTCCTCGAGCACCAGCACCGACAGCACCGCCGGCGTCTCCCGGTTACCGAGGCGCTGCAGGTCCTCCAGCAGCCGGGCGATGACGCCGGAGGAGGAGATATAGGTGACCCCGGCCAGGCACAGGATGGCCACCCCGTCCAGTCCGAGCAGCCAGCCGGCGATCGCGCCGGGCGCGGCGTTCAGGACGACGTCGACGGCGGCGGACGGCAGGTGGTGGCGCATGCTGGACGAGAATTCGGCCGCCGAAAACTCACACCCCAGGGTGAGCAGCAGCAAGACGACGCCGATGGGCGCGCTGGTGGTGATGAACTCCCCGCCGGCGGCCATCGGCAGGATCCCGCCGTTGCCCAAGGCCAGCCCGGCCAGCAGGTACACGGGGATGGGCGACAACGCGAATCGGCGTGCGGCGGCGCCCAATACGGCCAGCGTGGCCAGGAGGGCGCCGAGTTGTAGCAACAGCGTCCCCGAGATTTGCACCGGCTCAACCTTTGTCGATAATTTGCTCGACGCCCGCGATGCCGTCTTCGGTGCCGATCACGATCAGAACGTCCCGGACATGCAGCGTCTCCGCGGGGCCCGGCGAGGCCAGCACTTCCTCGTTGCGCACGATGGCGACGATGGACGCCCCGGTGCGGGTGCGGGCGCGGGTATCACCCAGCGGGTGGTCGACGAAGGGGCTGCCGGCCAAGATGTGCACCTGCCCCGTCTCGAGCCCGGGTATCTCGCGGGCCAGCTCGGTGAACCGTTCGGCGATTCGGGGTGCCCCCAGGATCTGGGCCACGGCCTCGGCCTCCTGGTCGTTGAGGTGCAGCAGCGGCCGGGCCTCGTCCGGATCCTCGCGGGCGTAGACGACGACGTCGAAATCGCCGCTGCGCCGCGCGATGATGCCGATGCGGTCGCCCTTTTGGTCGGTGAATTCGTAGCGAAGACCGACCCCGGGCAGCAGCACCTCCTTGACATCCATGACGTCAATCCTGACAGGTCGCGCGGCGCGCCGTCAGCGGACCGCCAGCTTGCCCGAAAGCTAATGCAGCTCCGCCGGTTGGGCCGGGTCGCGGCGCGGCCGGTGTCCCAGCGGCAGCAGCATCGGCACCCGACGACGGTAGTCGCGATACTGCCCACCGAGAGCCTCCACCAGGTCGTGCTCTTCCAGGTGGGTGGCGACCAGGATGTAGCCCGTCATGGCGACCGAGAAGAGCAGGTGTCCGGCCGTCATGGTGGGCACCGCCCAGAAGACGATGACGAAACCGAGCATGAGCGGGTGACGGACCAGCCGGTACAGCATCCGGGCGTGAAAACCTATGTGCGTGTAGGGTTCTCCGCGCCAGGCCAGGTAGACCTGGCGAAGGCCGAACAGGTCGAAGTGGCTGACCATGAACGTCGCGGCCAGCGCGATGGCCCAGCCGAGCCAGAACAACGTCCACAGCGCCAAGCGCCCGGCCGACAACCGCACATCCCAGACGACGGCCGGCATCGTTCGCCATTGCCAGTAGAGCAACACGAGCGCAAGGCTGGACAGCACGACGTAGGTGCTGCGCTCGATCGACGACGGCACGAGCCGCGTCCACCAGCCCTTGAACGACGGCCGCGCCATGACGCTGTGCTGGACGGCGAACACGGCGAGCAGACCGATGTTGATCAGCACCGCCTCACCGATGGGCGCGGAGAGCCCGTGATCGACGGTTCGCGGCACCCAGAAGTTTCCCAAGAAAGCCACCAGGTACAGAAATGCGGCGAGAAAGAGCAGGTAAGCGGCGGCGCCGTAACCGACTATCGAGAATCGCTTCATTCGCTGATTGTGCGCCTCGCGGGCGCGTTTGAACATGGCCCCCGATGCCTCATTTTCGGCCGCGCCAGGCACGTTTCCGGACGCCGAGCGTGCGGCCGGCCGCTAGCGCCGCTTCACCGATTTGGGCGACTTGGCGCCGCGGCCCTGTTGCCGCGCCGCCGCGCGCCGCTCGCGGCGGCTGGCCCCGGCGGGAACCCCGGCCGGCGTCTTGGCGTCGCCGCCGTTGCGCTGCACCTGCGCCGAGCCGTCCTCCGACGGGCCGGAATAGGTGAGCGCCGGCGCCTGGTTGTCAATCCCCTTGGCGCGCAACGTGCTTGGGGCCTCTTCGCGCACGGCCGTCGTGGTACCGCCCTGCTTTCCGGCGGCGGCGGTGGCGAATTCCTCCAGCCCTTCGGGCGTCTGGACCGGGGCAACCTGCGGGGAGGGCACGGCCTCGACCGTGACGTTGAACAGGAAGCCGACCGACTCCTCCTTCATGCCGTCGAGCATGGCCATGAACATGTCGTAGCCCTCGCGCTGGTACTCGACCAGCGGATCGCGCTGCGCCATCGCGCGCAGCCCGATGCCCTCCTTGAGGTAGTCCATCTCGTAGAGGTGCTCGCGCCATTTGCGGTCGATGACGTTGAGCAGCACGTTGCGCTCCAGCTGACGCATCGCGCCCTCGCCGGCGATCTCCTCGAGCTCGGATTCCCTTGTGGCATAAGCACGTTCGGCGTCTTTGAGCAGCTCTTCCAGCAATTCCTCACGGGTGAGGTCGTCGCGCTCGGAGTCGGCGTCGTGATGTGTCAGTGGCGCGTGGTCGATGCCCACCGGGTACAGCGTCTTCAGCGCCGTCCACAGGGCTTCGAGGTCCCAATCCTCCGCGTAGCCCTCGGTCGTCGCGCCGTCGACATAGGCGGTGACCACGTCGCGGACCATGTCCAGCGCCTGCTCCTTGAGGTTTTCGCCCTCCAGGATGCGGCGGCGCTCGGCGTAGATGACCTTGCGCTGCTGGTTCATCACCTCGTCGTACTTGAGGACGTTCTTGCGGACCTCGAAGTTCTGCTGCTCCACCTGCGTCTGGGCACTCTTGATCGCCCGGGTGACCATCTTGGCCTCGATGGGCACGTCGTCGGGCAGGTTCAGCCGGTTGAGCATCGCCTCGAGCGCGGCGCCGTTGAAGCGGCGCATCAGCTCGTCGCCCAGGGACAGATAGAAGCGCGACTCGCCCGGGTCGCCCTGGCGGCCGGAGCGGCCGCGCAGCTGGTTGTCGATGCGCCGCGACTCGTGCCGCTCGGTGCCCAGCACGTACAGACCGCCGGCCTCGATCACCTCTTCGGCCTCTTTGGAAGCCTCCTCCTTGACCTTCGGCAGTTCGGAGTGCCAGGCCGCCTCGTACTCGTCGGCCGTCTCCACCGGATCGAGGCCGCGCTCACGCAGCCGCAGGTCGGTGAGGAAGTCGACGTTGCCGCCCAGCACGATGTCGGTGCCTCGACCGGCCATGTTGGTGGCCACCGTGACGCCGCCGCGGCGGCCGGCGACCGCGATGATGGTCGCCTCCTGCTCGTGGAACTTCGCGTTGAGCACGTTGTGCGGGACGCGGCGCTTCTGGAACTGCCGCGACAGGTACTCCGAACGCTCGACGCTGGTGGTACCGATCAGCACCGGTTGACCCTTTTCGAAGCGCTCGACGACGTCGTCGACCACCGCGATGTACTTGGCCTCTTCGGTCTTGTAGATCAGGTCGGACTGGTCGGCGCGCACCATCGGCTTGTTGGTGGGGATGGGCACCACGCCCAGCTTGTAGATCTCGTGCAGCTCGGCCGCCTCGGTCTGGGCGGTGCCGGTCATGCCGGCGAGCTTGTCGTAGAGCCGGAAGTAGTTCTGCAGGGTGATGGTGGCCAGCGTCTGGTTCTCGGCCTTGATCTCGACGTGCTCCTTGGCCTCGATGGCCTGGTGCATGCCCTCGTTGTAGCGGCGGCCGTAGAGCACGCGGCCGGTGAACTCGTCGACGATGAGGACCTCGCCGTCGCGCACGATGTAGTCCTTGTCGCGGTTGAACAGCTCCTTGGCCTTCAGCGCGTTGTTGAGGTAGCTGACCAGCGGCGAGTTCGCGGCCTCGTAGAGGTTGTCGATGCCGAGCTGGTCTTCGACGAACTCCACGCCGAGCTCGTGCACGCCGACGGTGCGCTTGCGCAGGTCCACCTCGTAGTGGGTGTCCTTTTCCATCAGCGGCGCCAGCCGGGCGAACTCGAGGTACCAGTTGGAGGCGCCGTCGGCGGGGCCGGAGATGATCAGCGGGGTGCGGGCCTCGTCGATCAGGATGGAGTCGACCTCGTCGACGATGGCGAAGTTGTGCCCGCGCTGGACCAGGTCGTCGAGCGAGTGCGCCATGTTGTCGCGCAGGTAGTCGAACCCGAACTCGTTGTTGGTGCCGTAGGTGATGTCGGCGTTGTAGGCCACCCGGCGCTCGTCGGGGGTCATCTGGGCGAGGATCACGCCGACGTCCAGGCCGAGGAAGCGGTGCACGCGGCCCATCCACTCGCTGTCGCGTTTGGCCAGGTAGTCGTTGACGGTGACGATGTGCACGCCCTTGCCGCCGATGCCGTTGAGGTAGGCCGGCAGCACCGAGGTCAGGGTCTTGCCCTCACCGGTCTTCATCTCGGCGACGTTGCCGAAGTGCAGCGCCGCGCCGCCCATCAGCTGCACCTCGAACGGCCGCTGGTCGAGCACCCGCCAGGCCGCCTCCCGGGCCACCGCGAAGGCCTCGGGCAGCAGGTCGTCGAGGCTCTCGCCGTCGGCGTGCCGCTTCTTGAACTCGTCGGTCTTGGCTCGCAACTCGGCGTCGGTGAGCTTCTCGATCTCGTCGGACAAGGTGTTGACGTAGTCAGCCACCCGCTTGAGACGCTTGAGCATGCGACCTTCGCCAAGGCGCAGCAACTTCGACAGCACAGCTATGTCCTCTACGGTCTGATCGCCCGGCTCCTCCTCATCGCGCTACGCGCTCTGCATCGTCACCGGGCCGGATCGGAGTCTTTGGCGACACCCATCCTAGGTGACGTCGCTCTTTGGACGCCGAACGTCGACTTGGTGCGCCAGTTCGCGTGGAATCCCGCAGCAAGTCGACGTTCGGCGGGACGACGCGGTCAGCCCAGCCGGATCAGGCCGTAGTCGTAGGCGTGGCGCCGGTACACCACGCACGGCCGCTCGGTGTGCTTGTCGTGGAACAAGAAGAAGTCGTGCCCGACGAGCTCCATTTCGTACAGCGCGTCGTCGACCGTCATCGGCGTGGCCGGATGCTCCTTGGTCCGCACGATCCGCCCGGGTTCGTGGTCCGGTTCCGCCCCATCCTGCTCGGCGGGCGCGTCGGACGCGCCGCGCGTCGGCGCGGGCGGTGGCACCGCGGTGGCGGCGGCCAGCGAGACCGGAGTCTTGTCGCCGTAGTGGACCTTGCGGCGGTCCTTGACGCGGCGCAGCCGGCTCTCCAGCTTGTCGACCGCGGATTCGAACGCGGCGTAGAAACTGTTGGCGCAGGCCTCCGCCCGGCTCACGGGGCCCCGGCCGCGGGCGGTGATCTCCACACGTTGACAGGATTTGCGCTGCCGCCGGTTGGGGGCGTGCTTGAGCTCGACATCGAAAAGGTAGATGGAGCGATCGAACCGCTCGAGGCGGGCGAGTTTTTGGGAGACGTACAGACGGTAATGATCGGGAATTTCTACGTTGCGGCCTTTGAACACAACGTCGGCGGTGGTTGTCGGTTGGGCTTGCCCATCGGTGACGGAGGGCGGTTGGTCCAGAATCTGACCGGAATCCACGGATAGCCTTGACATACGTGACAACTCGTTTCTCTTTACACGTCGCACGCGCATTGCGTGCCCGGCTGGCTTAATGCGCCGACGAGGTGGGAGCGGTTCGAGACTGGCTACCGCCGCAGGCTGCCCGCCGGTGCAAGGTGTCGATTACTCACCCCTTCCCGCAAGTGGGGCTCAACCTGGGAAAATCCCGACCAGTGAGTCAATGAATGTTGATTCCGACGTTAGCTCGTGTTCGCCTACCCATGCCACTAATTTCGCAGAGCTGTTGCGAGTTCTTCACATCCTCTTGGCTGCGGCACAGACTTACGCGGCGGCGATCGCGAGCACCGCGACGACCCGGACCCCCGCGCCCTGAAGAACGCGCACCGACTCTCGCGCGGTCGCCCCGGTGGTGACGATGTCGTCGACGACCATGACGTCGCTGCGCGGCGCCCGGCCGCGCAGCACGACCCGGCCGGTGATGTTGCGTTCGCGCGCGGCGGTGCCCAGGCCCACCGAGTCGCGGGTCAACGCCTTGATCCGCAACGCCGCGGCGACTTCGATCTCCGGGTGGTGTGCCACCGCGGCGCGGGCCAGCCGGGTGACCGGGTCGCCGCCGCGCCGGCGGGCGGCCGAACGCCGGGTCGGCGCGGGCACGACGGTCAGCGGGGTGTCGACGATCCCCCACGACAGCAACCGGTGCACCCCGAGGGCCAGGGCACGCGCCAGCGGCGCGACGAGATCGGCGCGGCCGTGTTCCTTGAGCGCCAGGATCGCCTGCCGGCGGGCGTTGGCGTAGCGGCCGAGCGCGAACACCGGGACCCCCGCGTCGATGCGCGGGTTCACCACATGCGGCTCGTCCGGCCGGACGGCCAGCTCGGTGGCGCAGACGTCGCACCAACGGGACGACGGCGCCCCGCAGCCGCCGCATTCGGCCGGCAGGACCAAGTCGAGCATGGCGTCAGTGTGCCGGGCGGGGGTGACATGGGCCGCCGAGCAGCTAGCCCGGCAGCACCGGCGCCGCCCCGGGGATCGTCAGCCCGGGCACCTGTGACCAGCCCTGCTGACCGTCGGCGGAGGGCGAATACTGCAGCACCCCTTCGGGTCCCGCGACGTAGGCCGTGGACGGGTTGGCCACCACGGTCGTCACCGGCATCTGCAGGCCGCGGGCCGGCGCGTCGGAGTTAACCCCGTCGATGTTCACGTAGGAGACCGGATGGTTGGCGTCGGTGCGGGTGACCACGATGTCGTCGCCGGTGCGCCAGGACAGCGACACCACCGAACTGCCCAACCCGAAGCCCAGCCGGCGCGGATAGGTCAGGGCATACTGCCCGGCCTGGGTCTGCTCGACGCTGGCGAGGATCACCTGGCCGCCGATCACCATCGCGGCCCGCGTGCTGTCGCGGGACAGCTGCAGGTCGGTGATGGGCCCGGGGAACCGGGTGGCCACCGCCACCGAATCCACCGGGATGCGGGCGGGCTGCCCCGACGCCGGCTCCTGGATCGCCCGCAGCACGTTGTTGCCGTCGACCACCACCCACACCACGTCGTCCAGCGACCAGGTGGGCCGCGACAGGCTGTGCCCGTCGGCGGACTGCACCGCTTCTGCGCCAAGATCACCGATCCACAGGGAGGCCGCCATGTCCGGGGCGCCGCGGTGCAGCGTCACCACCGACGCCACCTCCCGGCCGCTGCGCGACAGCGCGGCGCCGGTCTGGTCCCCCATGCGCCCGAACGCGCCGGGCACCATCGCGGTGTGCTGCCCGTCCAACGACACCAGTGAGCCGTTCACCAGCGCGTGCAGCCCGGCGCCCGCACCGTCGGCCACACCGGGGTCGGTGGCCGCGACATCGGAGGTGGTCCACCCGTCGCGGAACCGGTCGTCCAGCGGCGCGCCGTCGGCGTTGATCACATACGGGCCCCGGATATCGGCCCGGGCCAGCGTCCAAATGATCTGTGCGGCAACCAATTGCCTGCTGTGCGGATCGGTGGTGGACAGCTTCTCCAGATCGACGCGCGCACCGCCGTACCCGCGGCCGATCCCGCTCTTGCCGCCGTCGGCCCGGGTCACCGGCCCGCGCAGCCGCAGCGGCGGTGCGAGCAGGTTGCGCACCGTGTGGGCCATCTCGGGCCGCGGCCCGGCGATCAGCTTGGAGACCAGCTCGGTGGCGAGCTGGTCGTGGTCGGGCACCGCGACATAGCGCGGATCGGGGACCACGGTCTTGCCGGTCGGGTCGGCGAAATAGAGCGTGTTGCGTTTGTAGGTCGCCTGAAACTGCTGCCAGTCCAGGAAGACTCCGTTGGGCAGGCGGTCGATGCGCCAGCCGCCGGAGGTCTTGACCAACTCGATCGGCCCCGGGTCGGGCAGCACGCCCTCGGCGGTCTCGAACACCCCCATGTCGGACAGCGAGCCCAGAATGTCGGCTCGCATGGTTGCTGAAACCCGTTCGGCCGCACGGGTTTCGACGAACACGACGTGGTCGATCAGCAGCGCGCTACCGGCGTCGTCCCAGGAATTGGACGCCGACTGGGTGAGGAACTGGCGGGCGGCCAGGTGCCGGTTCGCGGGATCGGCTGTGGCCTTGAGGAATTCGCGCAGCAGCACGTCGGGGTCCATGCCCGGGGTCGGCTTGGGCAGGTTCGACGGCGCCGGCCGCTCGACGGTCCCGATGGCCTGCGGCGCCGACGAACTGGGCACCCCGGCGCACCCCGCCAGCAGCACGGCCAACACCAGCAGGCCCAACAGCCGCCGCATCACAGCGTCCTTTCCGCGTGCTCACGCTGGCGCGGCGGGCGTTCCTTGCGCTCGGACCCACCGGCCTGCGGGGCGGGCTGCGGAATCGGCTTCATGGGCAGCGGGCTGGTGGTGACCTTGTGGCCGCGCACCAGCGGGAGCGTCAGCCGGAAGCACGAACCGTCGCCCGGTTCGCCCCACGCCTCCAGCCGGCCCTGGTGCAGCCGCGCGTCCTCGATGCTGATCGCCAGGCCGAGCCCGGTGCCGCCGGACCGGCGCACCCGCGAGGGGTCCGCGCGCCAGAACCGGCTGAACACCAGCTTCTCCTCACCGGGCCGCAGCCCGACACCGTAGTCGCGGACGGTGACCGCGACCGTGTCCTCGTCGGCGCCCATCCGGATCTTGACCGGCTTGTGCTCGGCGTGGTCGATGGCGTTGGCGATCAGGTTGCGCAGGATGCGTTCGACCCGGCGGGTGTCGACCTCGGCGATGACCTCGTGCGTCGGCAGATCCACCTTCAGTTCGATGCCGGCGTCCTCGGCCAGATGCCCGACGTTGCTCAGCGCGCTGCGCACGGTGGTGCGCAGGTCGACCGCCTCGACGGACAGCTCGGCGACACCGGCGTCGTGCCGGGAGATCTCCAGCAGGTCGTTGAGCAGAGACTCGAACCGGTCCAACTCGCTGACCATCAGCTCGGTGGAGCGCGCCAGCGTCGGGTCCAGGTCCGCGCTGTGGTCATAGATCAGGTCGGCGGCCATGCGCACCGTGGTCAGCGGGGTGCGCAGCTCGTGGCTCACGTCAGAAGTGAAGCGGCGCTGCAGATTACCGAACTCCTCCAACTGGGTGATCTGACGCGACAGGCTTTCCGCCATGTCGTTGAACGACATCGCCAGGCGCGCCATGTCGTCCTCGCCGCGCACCGGCATGCGTTCGGACAGGTGCCCCTCGGCGAACCGTTCGGCGATGCGCGACGCCGACCGTACCGGCACCACCACCTGGCGCGAGACCAGCAGCGCGATCCCGGCCAGCAACACCAGCAGCACCGCACCGCCGGTGATCATGGTCCCGCGCACCAGCTGGATCGTGGCCTGTTCGTTCTTCAGCGGGAAGATCAGGTACAGCTCCAGGTTCGCCACTTGCGAGGACGCGGGAGTGCCGACGATCAGCGCCGGGCCGGAGAACCCGTCGGTGTGCACGGTCGCGTACTGATAGGACGCCTGCCCGGCCTTGACGAAGCCGCGCAACGAATTGGGCACCTGGTCGACGGGCCCGGCCGTGGTCGCGGCGCGCGGGCCGTCGCCCGGCACCATCAGCACCGCGTCGAAGGCGCCGGCCATCCCCGCGCCCGAGGCCGGGTCGGTCTTGGAGGTCAGCGTGTTGCGGGCCAACTGGAGGCTGCTGTCCAGCGAGCGCGCCTCCTCACCGTTGACGATCCCACCGACGGTGGTGCGCGCCCGCTCGATCTGCTCGATCGCGGCCTTGACCTTGACATCGAGCACGCGATTGGTGACCTGAGAAGTCAATACGAAGCCGAGCGCCAGGATCACCGCCAGCGACAGCCCAAGCGTCAACGCGACGACCCGCAACTGCAACGAGCGGCGCCAGGCGATGGCCACGGCCCGACTCACTGCGCCCATGCCGCGAGTCATGGGGCCGGAGCGCCCCCAGCGGCTCCGAGTACGTCGCCGGGAGCCCCAGATCACCGCCGGCGCTCCTCCCTACGACGCTCTAGACGTGCGTGGGTCACGGAGGTCCGGCCTTGTAACCCACTCCTCGAACGGTCAACACCACGGTCGGGTTCTCAGGGTCTTTCTCAACCTTGGCCCGCAGGCGCTGGACGTGCACGTTCACCAGACGCGTATCCGCCGGGTGACGATAGCCCCACACCTGTTCGAGCAGCACATCACGAGTAAACACCTGCCGCGGTTTGCGCGCCAACGCCACCAGCAGGTCGAACTCCAGCGGGGTCAAAGAGATCTGCTCGCCGTTGCGGGTGACCTTGTGCGCCGGCACGTCGATCTCGACGTCGGCGATGGACAGCATCTCGGCGGGCTCGTCGTCGTTGCGCCGCAGCCGCGCCCGCACCCGGGCCACCAGCTCCTTGGGCTTGAACGGCTTCATGATGTAGTCGTCGGCGCCCGACTCGAGGCCCAGGACGACGTCGACGGTGTCGGTCTTGGCGGTCAGCATCACGATCGGCACGCCCGAATCGGCGCGCAACACCCGGCACACGTCGATGCCGTTCATGCCGGGCAACATCAGGTCCAACAACACCAAATCGGGGCGCAGTTCGCGCACCGCAGTCAGGGCCTGGGTGCCGTCACCGATGACCGCAGTGTCGAAACCCTCCCCACGAAGCACGATGGTGAGCATCTCGGCTAGCGAAGCGTCGTCATCGACGACCAAAATCCTTTGCCTCATGGAGTCCATGGTGTCACCAGATCGGGACAAAACTCGGGCGCCACACGGGCGTTTCTTCTCCGATAAGGCCGAATCGTGACAAATCTGTGCTATTTGGCCATCAAAGCAGCGGCCAAACCACCCGGATCGACGTCTTTGTCGACGACCCGCCACGAACCTCCCCAGCCGGCGGCGGCCAGCCCCGCGTAGACGTCGCCGGTGCGTTGCTGGAGCCCGTCGTCGCGTTCGTAGCTGTCGCGCGCGCGACTCGGATCGGATTCGGCGCGGCTGCGCGCGCGCTGCCCCGCCAGCTCGGCCGACACCGCGAGCAGCACCTGCCAGTCGGGGGCGGGCAGGCCCAGGCGCTGGTATTCGAGGCCGTGCACCCAGGCCACCGCAGGCCCGCCCGCGTCCTGATGCAGGCGGGCGGCGGTGTAGGCCGCGTTGGAGGCGACGTAGCGATCCATGATCACCACGTCGTAGTCGCGGCGCAGCCCTTCGAGATGCTCGACCGCCGCGGCGCGGTCGAGCGCGAACAGCGTCGCCATCGCGTAGACCGAGGACGCGAGGTCGCCGTGCTCGCCGTGCAGCGCCTCGGCCGCGATGTCGGCCGTCGCCGATTGGCCGTACCGCGGAAAGGCCAACATGGCCACCGACTTCCCGGTCGCCTCGAACGCCTTGCGCAGCCCTTCGGACAGCGTCCGCTTGCCGGCGCCGTCGACGCCTTCGATCGCGATCAGCACGGCGCGAGCCTAGCGCCCGCGCAGCCGCGCACGCGGCTCAGGAGCCGCGATCAGTAGCGGTAGTGGTCGGCCTTGTAGGGGCCGTCGACGTCGACGCCGATGTACTCGGCCTGCTCCTTGGTCAGCTTGGTCAGCTGGCCGCCGAGGGCCTCCACGTGGATGCGGGCCACCTTCTCGTCGAGGTGCTTGGGCAGCCGGTAGACCTCGTTGTCGTACTCGTCGTTCTTGGTCCACAGCTCGATCTGGGCGATGACCTGGTTGGAGAAGCTGTTGCTCATCACGAACGACGGGTGTCCGGTCGCGTTACCCAGGTTCAGCAGCCGGCCCTCGGAGAGCACGATGATCGACTTGCCGGTGTCGCCGAAGGTCCACAGGTCGACCTGCGGGCGGATGTTGGTCTTGGTGGCGCCGGACTTTTCCAGCCGGGCGATCTGGATCTCGTTGTCGAAGTGGCCGATGTTGCCGAGGATCGCCTTGTCCTTCATCGCCTTCATGTGCTCGAGGGTGATGATGTCCTTGTTGCCGGTGGTCGTGATGATGATGTCGGCCTCGCCGATCACGTCTTCCACCCGCTTGACGTCGAAGCCCTCCATCAGCGCCTGCAGGGCGTTGATCGGGTCGATCTCGGTGACGGTCACCCGCGCGCCCTGGCCGGCCACGGACTCGGCCGAACCCTTACCGACGTCGCCGTAGCCGCAGATCAGGACCTTCTTGCCGCCGATCAGCACGTCGGTGCCGCGGTTGATGCCGTCGATCAGCGAGTGCCGGCAGCCGTACTTGTTGTCGAACTTGGACTTGGTGACCGAGTCGTTGACGTTGATCGCCGGGAACGCCAGGTCGCCGGCCGCGGCGAACTGGTAGAGGCGCAGCACACCGGTGGTGGTCTCCTCCGAGACGCCCTTGATCGACGCGGCGATCTTGGTCCACTTGTCCTTGTCGGTCTCGAAACGCTTGCGCAGCAGGTTCAAGAACACCCGGTGCTCGGTCGAGTCGTCTTCCTCGTCCGGCGGCACCACTCCGGCCTTCTCGTACTGCGCGCCGCGCAGCACCAGCATGGTGGCGTCGCCGCCGTCGTCCAGAATCATGTTCGCGGGCTCGTCGGGCCAGGTCAGCACCTGCTCGGCCGCCCACCAGTACTCCTCGAGCGTCTCACCCTTCCACGCGTACACCGGAACGCCCTTGGGCTCCTCCGGGGTGCCGTGCGGGCCGACGACGACCGCGGCCGCGGCGTGGTCCTGAGTGGAGAAGATGTTGCAGGATGCCCAGCGGACCTCGGCGCCCAGCGCGACGAGGGTCTCGATCAGCACCGCGGTCTGCACGGTCATGTGCAGCGAACCCGAGATGCGCGCGCCCTTGAGCGGCTGCACGTCGTGGTACTCGCGGCGCAGCGACATCAGACCCGGCATCTCCTGCTCGGAGAGCTCGATGTCCCGGCGACCGTAATCCGCCAACGACAAATCGGCGACCTTGAAGTCGATGCCGTTTCGAACGTCGGGGGTCAGTGCGTTTTCGGTCGTCGTCATAGCTTCTCTTCCTTTTTTCTGCCGTCTGGGGGCTCGCTCGGATCCAAGCGGTAATTAGCTTAGGTATGTTCTTGCGCCACTGTAGTCGTGCGCCCGTACGCCGCACGGGCCAGGCAACGTTCAGGGAACGTTGACGACACCGTGCCGCTCGGCGAACGGCGTCATCAGCCGCGCGAGATCGGCGGCCACGTCGTGGTCGGCCTCGGGCGGCATCGACACGTAGCTCAGCGCCAGCCGAACGATGGCACGCGCGAGCACGCCGGCGTCCTCGTCGCTGGTGGACACCCAGCTGTGCGTGAGCGCGGTGGTCAGCCGCTCGGAGGCCCGCGTGATGATGGGCGCGCTACCCGTCGTGATGATCTGCAGCAGGTCCGGTTTGGCGACGCCGGTCAGCAGCGAGATCACCAGCGGGTCGGCCGACAGCTCGGTGAACAGGTCGCGGAACCCCTGCAGGAATGCCTCATAGATGTCGCCGACGTGGGCCTGTAGCGCGGCGTTGACGGCGTCGACCAGGCGGTCGGCCAGGCGCAGGCCATACCCCTGCGCCAGACCCTGCCGCGAGCCGAACTCGTTGTAGATGGTCTGCCGGCTGATGCCCGCGGCGCGGGCCACGTCGGACAAGGTGACGGCCGACCAGTCCCGGGTCAACAGCAGTTCCCGCATCGCGTCGAGCACCGAGTCGCGCAGCAGGGCGCGCGACGCCTCGGCGTACGGCATCCGCTTCACAGGCGCGACAATAGCGGTCCGGGCTTCGAAATCTGCCGTTTGCCTACCGTCGACAACGTGCGCCGGGATCATGGCGCCGCTCCTCCTCATCGCTACGCTCTGCATCGTCACCGGCGGAGATCACGACCGGGCGATCTCCACCATCTCGAAGTCGGCTTTGGCCGCGCCGCAATCCGGGCAGCTCCAGTCCTCGGGGATGTCGGCCCATCGGGTTCCGGGCGCGATGCCGTCCTCCGGCCAGCCCTTGGCCTCGTCGTACTCGAATCCGCATTGCACGCAGATGAAGAGCTTGTAGTCCTCACTCATCGGTTCACTCCTATCCCACAGTCGTGGTTTCGAAATCGACCTTTTCGCGCACCGCACAATCGGGGCAGCACCAGTCGTCGGGTATGTCACTGAAGGGCGTCCCCGCGGGAAAGCCTTCCCGCGGAGCGCCTTTTGTCTCGTCGTAGACGTAGTCGCAGCCGGGGCAGCGGTAGACGGTCATGCCCGGGCCTCCTGCGCGCCGTAGCGCGCCAGCAGCTTCTCGCGCCGCCGCGGCGCGACGTTGACGCGGGTGATGTCACCGTCGTAGTGCGCCAGCACCCGGCGGTCCATCACCTTGCGCCACAGTGGCGGGAAGTAGGTGAGCGAGATCATCGACGCGTACCCACTGGGCAGGTTGGGCGAGCCGTCCAGGCTGCGCAGCGTCTGGTAGCGCCGCGTCGGGTTGGCGTGGTGATCGCTGTGCCGCTGCAGGTGGTACAGGAACAGGTTGGTCACCACGTGGTCGGAGTTCCAGCTGTGCGCGGGGGTGCAGCGCTCGTAGCGGCCGCTCGAATTCTGTTGCCGCAGAAGGCCGTAGTGCTCGAGGTAGTTGACCGACTCGAGCAGGCTGAAGCCGAAGACCGCCTGGATGATCACGAACGGGATCAGCGCCGGACCGAAGACCGCGATCAGGACCCCCCACAACACCACCGACATGGCCCACGCGTTGAGGACGTCGTTGGACAAATACGTCTTGGGGTGCCATGGGCTGGAGCCCTGCCGGCGGATCCGCTGTGCTTCCAGCCGCAGCGACGAGCGCAGGCTCCCGAAGACGCTGCGCGGCAAGAACTCCCAGAAGGTCTCCCCGAAGCGCGACGAGGCCGGGTCCTCCGGGGTGGCCACCCGCACGTGGTGGCCGCGGTTGTGCTCGATGTAGAAGTGGCCGTAGCAGGTCTGCGCCAGGGTAATCTTGGACAGCCAGCGCTCCAGCGCATCCTTCTTGTGGCCCATTTCGTGCGCGGTGTTGATGCCAACCCCCCCGAGCACCCCGACCGACAGGGCCAGGCCCAGCTTGCCCGCCCAGCCCAGGCCGCCTTGGGAGTCCGGGAAACCGAGCCAGTGCAGATTCGAGGCCGTGAACAGGTAGGCGCCCATCACCACGCTCAAGTACTGGAACGGGATGTACAGGTAGGTGCAGTAGCGGTAGTACTTGTCGTTCTCCAGCTGCTCCATCACCTCGTCCGGCGGGTTCTGCCCGTCGGGCCCGAAGCGCAGGTCCAGGATCGGCAGCACGACCCACAGCAGGATCGGCCCGATCCACAGCGGCACCTGCGCGGCGGCGTGCCAGCCGAGCCGGTTCAACGCCCAGACGAGCGGCAGCATCACGAACAGCGCCGTCGGGGCGATCAGGCCCATCAGCCACAGGCGACGCTTCTTGTCCCGCCAGACGGGCGCGCCGGTTCCCTGCTCGAGTTGCGGTTCGAGTGTGGTCATATGCCAAACCTCCTTGTGAGTCACACCACGTTGAGGTTGGACAATACCGACGTTTGCGTCTTCTGTCTAGACAAAAATCGTTATTTTGTAAAGCAAGCGTATCTACGGCACCGGGCTGTTGGGGTCCGCCTCGAGCGCGTCGCTGGGCTGGGCCGTCACCGCCTCACGCTCGCCCTGCACCGAATGCCGGTAGCCGTAGCCGACGTAGATCGCCGTGCCCACCACCAGCCAGACCCCGAACCGGACCCAGGTCAGCGCGGTGAGGTTGAGCATCAGCCAGACGCAGGCTGCGATCGAGGCGATCGGAAGCACCGGCACCCACGGCGCCTTGAACCCGCGCTCCAAGTCCGGCCTGGTGCGGCGCAGCACGATCACGCCGGCGGAGACCAGCACGAACGCGAACAGCGTCCCGACGTTGACCATCTCCTCGAGCTTGGTGATGGGGAAGACCGACGCGGTCACGGCCACCACCAGGGCGACGAGCACGGTGATCCGCACCGGGGTGCCCCGCGAACCGGTCTTGGCCAGCGAGCGCGGCAACAGCCCGTCGCGCGCCATCGCGAACAGCACCCGGCACTGGCCGAGCATCAGCACCATCACCACGGTGGTCAATCCGGCGAGCGCGCCGATCGAGATGACCTTGCTGGCCCAGTGAATGCCGTTCGCGGTGAAGGCGGTGGCCAGGTTCGCCTGCCCGCGGCCGCGCACGGTCTTGAGTTGCGTGTAGGACACCATGCCCGACAGCACGACCGCGACCGCGACGTAGAGCAGGGTCACGATGCCCAGCGACGCCAGGATCCCCCGGGGGACGTCGCGCTGCGGATGCTTGGTCTCCTCGGCCATGGTGGCCACGATGTCGAATCCGATGAACGCGAAGAACACGATGGACGCCCCCGCCAGCACGCCGTACCAGCCGTAGTGGCTGCTGTGCGCGCCGGTCAGCAACGACAAGACCGACTGGTCGATGCCCTTGGCCTCGCTACTGGCTTCGGGTTTGGGAATGAACGGCGAATAGTTGGCACGCTTGATGTAGAAGGCGCCGACCACCACGACGAACAGCACGACCGACACCTTGATCGCGGTGACCACGGCGGAGAACCTCGACGAGAGCTTGGTGCCCAACGCGATCAGCGTCGCCACTCCCGCGACGATCACCAGGGCACCCCAGTCGACCTCGGCCGGCCCGAATTCGGCTGTGCCACCGGCGAACCCGAACACCGTGCCCAGATAGCTCGACCAGCCCTTGGCCACCACCGCGGCGCCGATCGCCAATTCCAGCAGCAGGTTCCAGCCGATGATCCAGGCCAGGAACTCCCCGAAGGTCGCGTAGGAGAAGGTGTAGGCGCTACCGGCCACCGGCAGCGTCGAGGCGAACTCGGCGTAACACAGCGCCGCCAGCGCGCAGGTGCCCGCCGCGATCACGAACGACAACCAGATGGATGGCCCGGTGATGTCGCCGGTGGTCGACGCGGTGACCGTGAAGATGCCGGCGCCGATCACCACCGCGACGCCGAAGACGACCAGGTCCCACCACGTAAGGTCCTTGCGCAACTTGGTGTCCGGCTCGTCGGTGTCGGCGATCGATTGTTCCACCGACTTCGTGCGCCATCGATTGGCCATGCAACCGCCCTTTCCCAACGCTGGGAGCCATTGGTCCGACACAGTACTGGGTACTCCCCCCAGATGCCGGACAGCAAAGCAAACGCGAGGGACCACGCGCTGGTCATCGGGGGGAGCATCGCCGGGCTGTGCGCCGCGCGGGTGCTTTCCGACACGTATTCACGGGTGACCGTCTACGAGCGCGACGAGTTACCGGCCGTCCCGACGAACCGGGCGACGGTCCCCCAGGACCGGCACCTGCACATGTTGATGGCGCGGGGGGCGATCGAATTCGAGAACCTTTTTCCCGGCCTGCTCGACGACATGGTGGCCGCCGGCGTGCCCAAGCTGGAGAACCGGCCCGACTGTATCCACCTGGGCGCCGCGGGCCACGTCCTGGGCACTGGGCAAACCCTGCGCGACGAATTCACCGCCTACGTCCCCAGCCGGCCGCACCTGGAATGGCAGCTGCGCAAACGCGTTCACGGCCTCCACAACGTCACCATCGTGCGGCGCTCGGTGGCCGAACCGCGGTTCGACCCGGCGCGACAACGTGTGATCGGCGTGCTGGTGGATCCGGCCGATCCCGACGGCGGCGAGCCAGAATTCGTCGACGCGGACCTCGTCGTCGACGCGGCGGGGCGGGGCACCCGGCTGCCGGTGTGGTTGACGCAATGGGGATTTGCGCGCCCCGTCGAGCAGTCCGTCGACATCGGCATCAACTACGCCACCCAGCAGTTCCGCATCCCCGATGGGTTGATCGCGGAGAAGGTCGTGGTCGCCGGCGCCTCCCACGACCAGTCCCTGGGGCTGGGCATGCTGTGCTACGAGGACGGCACGTGGGTCCTGACCACCTTCGGCGTGGCCAACGTCAAACCGCCGAGGACCTTCCCCGAGATGCTGGCCCTGGGCGAACAACTGCTGCCTCCGCACTTCAATGCGGCGCTGGCCCAGGCCGAGCCGCTCGGCGATCCGGCCTTCCACGCCTTTCCGGCCAGCAAGTGGCGCCGCTACGACAAACTGGACCGGTTCCCCGGCGGCATCATCGCCTTCGGCGACGCGGTGGCCAGCTTCAACCCGACCTTCGGCCAGGGCATGACGATGACCTCATTGCAGGCCGGCCATCTGCGCCGCGCGGTGCAAGGCCCCGACGATCAGCTGGCCGCGGCGTTGAGCCGGGCCACCGCGAAAAGCACCTTCCCGGTGTGGATGATGAACGCCATCGGCGACATCACCTTCCACCACGCCGGCACGAAGGGTCCGATTCCCTGGTGGTGGCGGCCCTCCGGCGCGCTGTTCGACCAGTTCCTCGGCGCCGCAGAAACTGAACCCGTTCTGGCGGAATGGTTTTTGCGCCGGTTCTCGCTGCTGGACAGCCTCTACATGGTTCCGCCGCCGCGGATCATCGGCCGTGCCATGGCGCACAACGCGCGGCTGTGGCTGGGCGAGCGACGCGCTAGAGCCCTACCGTCGCCCTGAACAGCTTGCTGGGCTCGTGGGCGACCAGCCGGATCGGGGCGTCGTCGGCCGCCACCCACGCGGCCATGCCCCGCTTGAGCGTCAGCGAGCCGGACTTGCCGTGCACCGTCGTGCAGCCCTGGATGCACAACAGGATCTGCGGCCCGTCGTGGCTGCACGTCGCGTCCACCTCGTGGCCGACGTACTCGTCTTCGAGCTCGAGCAGCGCGACGGCGAACTCGTCGGTCGGCGTCTCATAGATCAGCCCGAAGCCCTCGCGGCGGATGTGCGGGCGCAACTGCTCCTCGGTGGTGGGCGCGAAGTCCAGCACCCGCAGCAGCTCGGGCACGTCGACGTGCTTGGGGGTCAGGCCGCCTCGTAACACGTTGTCGGAGTTGGCCATCACCTCCACCGCGAAGCCCCGCAGGTAGGTGTGCAGGTTGCCGGCGGAGACGAAGATCGCCTCGCCCGGGCCCAGGCTGACGCGGTTGAGCAGCAACGCCGCCAGTACGCCGGCGTCGCCGGGATAGCGTTCGCCGAGTTCGAGTACCGTCTTGGCCTCGGCCGCGAATTCGGTTGCCCCCGAACTGAGATATGCGATGGCGCCGTCCAGCACGGCGGGCACCAGCACGTCGATGTCGGGCTGCGGCGCGGTGATCCACGTGGTGAACAGCGCGCGCAGACCGTCGGCGTCGGACTGGTCGTTGAGCAGGTCGATGAAGGGGTCGAGGTCCGAGACCGCCAGGGCCCGCAGCAGCTCGACGGTGCGCGACACCTGGCGGAACCCGGCCAGCGCCTCGAAGGGGTGCAACGCCACCAGCAACTCCGGCTTGTGCGAGGTGTCGCGATAGTTGCGCACCGGCGAGGTCAGCGGGATGCCGACCCGCTCCTCGCGCAGGTAGCCCTCGGCCGCCTGCGCGGCGCTCGGGTGCGCCTGCAGCGACAGCGGCTCGTCGGCGGCCAGCACCTTGACCAGAAAGGGCAGCACGTCCCCGAAGCGCGCCCGCGACCCCGTGCCGAGCTGACCCTCCGGGTCGGCGTCCAACGCTTCGAGCAGGGTGATTTCACCCTGGTCGGTTTCCAGCCAGGCCGGATCGCCCGGGTGGGCGCCGAACCAGAGCTCGGCCTCCGGATGCGCCGCCGGCACCGGACGTTCGGTGAACTCGGCGATCGCGGTACGCGAACCCCACGCGTACGTTCTCAAGGCCCCGCGAAGCAGTTCCACTGTTCTATTTATCCCCGCACCAGTCGCATGTAAACCGCGGCCATCTCCAGCCGGACGGCTAATACTGCCAGCTGTTGCTCGGCGCGGCCGGGGCCACCCAGCGCAGGCGAAACACCGGAGCCGGCCGAGCCGCCGGGCCCGTCGGGCACATCCTCGGCGGCGAGCAGGTAGACGTCGTCGAGCCCGGCCGTCCGGGCGGCCACCAGCGTCTGCTCGGCCGCCAGGATGACCGCCAGCACCCGCAGCCGCTGGGGCAGGGGGCCGTCGATCTCTTCGTCGTGGAACAAAGCGGCGTCGGGGTCGGCGAAGTCGCCCCCGATGCCAGCCGTCGCGGCGGCGCGCAGGGCGACCACGGCGTCCGCCAGCGCCGTGGCGGCGGTCACCGTGTTCGCGACCCGCAGCAGCACCGTGCTGCCGTGCCGGGCCAGCGCCAGCGTCGCGGCGCCGTCGCCGGCCAGCGCGACCTGGCGGTCGGCGATGCGCGCGGCCAGCAGCTTGGCCGGATTGGTGAACAGCTCGCGCGCGGCGCTGTTGCGCAGCGCCTCGGCGTCGAGTTCGTCGGCGAGCAACCCCAGGTCCACGCTGGGCCGCGGGTCGACGGCGTGCAGCACGGCCAGCCCGGCGGCCAGATACCGGCACAGTCCGAATTCGTCGGGAATTCCCAGCCGCGGCGCCAGCACCGCCGCGCGCCCCGCGGTCGCGTCCCGCAGCGGACCCTCATACGGCGCCGCCACCACGACCCGCGCGCCGCGACGCACCCCGGTCGCGGCCGACGCGACCAGCGCGGGGTCGCCCGGGTCGTCACCCGCGACGATCAGCACGTCGAGCGGGCCCACCCACGGGGGTGCCTCGCCGGCCAGCGTGAACGGCTGGGAGGCCACCGAACCCAACGTCGCGGCCAGCATCACCCCGGCCGTCTCCGCGGTGCCGCGACCGGCCACCCAAATCACGCTGCGCGGACGGTCCTCGGCCCGCAGCGGGTCCAGCGCGCCCTCCTCGACCGCGGTGGCGATCGCCCGCACCTGCGCGCCGGCCGACGACGCCGCCCGCAGCAGGCCGTCGCGGTCGGCGGTCAGCAGGCCATCGGTGTCCTCGAGATCGATTGCCCGGGTGGCGTTCACGGGGCGGCCCCGGCGCGCGGGGTGTGAGCGGCGATCTCGGCGCTGATCTGGGCGACCACCGCGCCCACGTCCTCGGCGGTACGGCCCTCCACGTTGAGCCGCAGCAACGGCTCGGTGTTCGAGCTGCGCAGGTTGAACCAGTTGCCGTCGCCCAGGTCGACCGTCACCCCGTCCACGTGATCGAGGGAGTGGATGCGGGTGCCGAACGAGCGCAGCACCGCCTCGGTGCACTGCGCGGCGTCGGCCACGGTGAAGTTGAGCTCGCCGGACGATTCGTAGCGCTGGTAGTCCGCGGTCAGCTCCGAGAGCGGGCGGTCCTGCTCGCCGAGGGCGGCCAGCACGTACAGCGCCGCCAGCATCCCGGAGTCGGCACCCCAGAAGTCGCGGAAGTAGTAGTGCGCCGAATGTTCGCCGCCGAAGATCGCGCCGGTCTCGGCCATCAGCGCCTTGATATAGGAGTGGCCCACCCGGGACCGCAGCGGCGTGCCGCCGCGCTCGCTGACCAGTTCGGGCACCGCCCGCGAGGTGATCACGTTGTGGATGATCGTCGCGCCGATCTCGCGGCCCAGCTCGCGCGCGGCCACCAGGCTGGTCACGGTCGACGGCGACACGGGGTTGCCGCGTTCGTCGACCACGAAGCAGCGGTCGGCGTCCCCGTCGAAGGCCAGCCCGATGTCGGCGCCGGTCTCGCGCACGAACGTCTGCAGGTCCACCAGGTTGGCGGGTTCGAGCGGGTTGGCCTCGTGATTAGGGAAGGAGCCGTCGAGCTCGAAGTACAACGGCAACAACGTGATCGAGCCGATCGGGCCGAGCACCGCGGGGGTGGTCAGACCCGCCATGCCGTTGCCGGCGTCGACGGCCACGCGCAGCGGGCGCAGCCCGGACGTGTCCACCAGTGACCGCAGGTATTCCCCGTAGTCGACCAGCACGTCGCGATCGCTGAGGGCGCCGGGCGGACCGTCGTATCCCTCGACACCGGCGATGACGTCGTCGGCGATGACGCGCAACCCGCTCTCGGCCCCGACCGGTTTGGCCCCCGCCCGGCACAGCTTGATTCCGTTGTAGGCGGCGGGGTTGTGGCTCGCGGTGAACATCGCGCCGGGACAGTCCAGCAACCCGGAGGCGAAGTAGAGCTGATCGGTGGAGGCCAAACCGACGCGCACCACGTCGAGACCCTGGCCGGTGACGCCGGAGGCGAAGGCGGCGGCCAGGGTGGGCGAACTGTCGCGCATGTCGTGGCCGATCACGACTTGGCGGGCGCCCTCGGCGCGCATCAGTCTGGCGAAGGCTGCGCCCAGATCGGTGACCAGTGGCTGGTCGAGCTCTTCGCCGACTAGACCACGCACGTCGTACGCCTTGACGACACGGTGGACAGTCGCGGCGGGCCGAGACATGCGGGACTCCTGACGACGTGAACTCTTGGCCGTCAGCCTATCGGGCCGAAGCGAACACGAGCTGCCACCATCGGGACGTGGCGATCGCAAGCGCGGCCGTGGCGATCGCAAGCGCGGCGAAGCCGGGCGCAGCGGGTCGCCACCATCGGGACGTGGCGATCGCAAGCGCGGCCGTGGCGATCGCAAGCGCGGTGAAACCGGGCGCAGCGGGTCGCCACCATTGGGACGTGGCGATCGCAAGCGCGGCCGTGGCGATCGCAAGCGCGGCGAAGCCGGGCGCAGCGGGTCGCCACTAAAGGCCGTAGCCGGGCGCAGCGGGTCGCCACCATCGTGGCTAGTCGCTGGGATCGGGCAACACGCGCAGATGCCCGCGGCGCCGCCCGGACCGGTGTTCCGGCGGCGCGAGCACACTGCTGCTGGGCGCGGTGGCCTGGGAGCCGCCATGGATGTGCGGATCGGCGAAGCCGCTCACGGGCGATGCGGTGCCGCCGTAGGGCACGCCGCGCTCCCCCGACCCTCCTTCGCGAACCGCGTCGGCCAGGGCGACCAGGTCGTCCTCGTCAGGATGAGTGGGCAGCGGACCGGCATGGCGCACCAGCTCCCATCCGCGGGGGGCGGTGATGCGGCCGGCGTGGTTGACGCACAAATCCCAGGAATGCGGTTCCCGAGCGGTCGCCAGCGGGCCGACGACTGCCGTCGAGTCCGAATAGACGAACGTTAGGGTCGCCACGGCGTAGTGCGGGCACCCGGGCCGGCAACAGCGACGGGGAACGTTCACGCTCGAAAGGCTATCGTGCGCAAACGCCGCCGAAGGGCCGGACACGCGCAACCGGGCGGCCGCCGATGTGTAACCGTTACCATCGGCGCGTGGGCGATTCGCGCAGTTCCCCGCGAAGAGATCGGTTTTCGGACGGATCGGCTCCGCGCCGACCGGCCAGGCATCGACTCTTCCGCAGGGGTCGCGAGATGCGCGGCCCGTTGCTGCCCGCCAGCGTGCCGGGGTGGCGCAGCCGTGCCGAGCGGTTCGACATGGCGGTGCTGGAGGCCTACGAACCCATCGAGCGGAGCTGGCAGGATCGGCTGGCCGAGCTCGACGTGGCGGTCGACGAGATTCCGCGGATCGCGGCCAAGGATCCCGACAGTGTGCAGTGGCCGGCCGAGGTGATCGCCGACGGGCCGATCCCCCTGGCGCGGTTGATCCCGGCCGGCGTCGACATCCGCGGCAACTCCACGCGGGCGCGAATTGTCCTGTTCCGCAAGCCAATTGAGCGGAGAGCCAAGGATACCGTTGAACTCGGCGACTTGCTGCACGAAATTCTGGTCGCGCAGGTCGCCATCTATCTCGACGTTGAACCGTCGGTCATCGATCCGACGATCGACGACGAATAACTGACGTTGCGCCAAGCGCCTCTCAGATTATGCCGCGCTTGAGGCGGCGGCGCTCGCGTTCGGAGAGACCGCCCCAGATCCCGAAGCGCTCGTCATGCTCGAGGGCGTACTCGAGGCACTCGTGGCGCACCTCGCAGCCCAGGCAGATCTTCTTGGCCTCGCGGGTGGAGCCGCCCTTTTCCGGGAAGAAGGCCTCGGGGTCGGTTTGGGCGCACAGCGCCCGATCCTGCCATTGGTCGGCGGCGGGCGCCGGCAACGGCTCGGGCTCGAATGCGACTGGCGCATCGGGAACCACGGTCAAATGAGGCCGGGCGGGTTGGGCCGGCGGCAAGTCGATTGGGTTGTGCGGCGTGCTCGCCATTGCGCCTCGAAAAGTGTCGTATGACATACGGTCGTCCGCCTCCTCAGCTTGATTTGAGAAAGAGTGATTGATTTCCCACTGTTCTGATGTACAGACAATTCGAACAAGTGATCGAATCTCGGTCTGCGACACCGGAGTCGGCCGGCCAACCGGGAAATGACACTGATGTGATTAGACACGGGTTGATCTGCCGGGTCAAGCACTTCGGCGCATTTCCATACCATCTCGTGATCGAATTTCGGCGTTTCTGTTGCCTTGGGCCGTCGGCGTGTTGATCACATAGCCCACATCTTCCCCACAAGTGGTGGGCAGCCCCAACTTTGAGGCAGGCGCGACGGGCCCGCCACCGCACGGTCGTCGGGCAGTACTGTCGTGCTGTGTGAGGCTCAAGTGAAGGTCACCGTCCTGGTCGGTGGGGTTGGCGGCGCCCGGTTCCTGCTGGGGATTCAACAGTTGTTCGGGCTGGGTCAATTTCACTCGCAAGGGCGCCCAGACACCGAGGCCGGCAGTCACGAGCTGACGGCGATCGTCAACGTTGGCGATGACGCCTGGATCCACGGACTGCGAGTCTGCCCCGATTTGGACACCTGCATGTACACCTTAGGTGGAGGTGTCGACCCGGAGCGAGGGTGGGGGCACCGCGACGAAACCTGGCACGCCAAAGAGGAATTGGCGCGTTACGGAGTGCAGCCCGACTGGTTCGGACTCGGCGACCGCGACCTGGGCACCCACCTGGTGCGCACCCAAATGCTCAACGCCGGCTACCCGCTGTCACAGATCACCACGGCGCTGTGCGACCGCTGGCAACCCGGCGCGCGGCTACTGCCCGTCACCGACGACCGCTGCGAGACGCACGTGGTGATAACCGATCCCGACGACGGCAGCCGGCGGGCCATCCACTTCCAGGAGTGGTGGGTGCGCTACCGCGCCCAGGTGCCCACGCACAGCTTCGCCTTCGTCGGCGCCGAAAAGGCAGCGGCCACAACTGAAGCCACAGCGGCCATCGCCGAGGCCGACGTCATCCTGCTGGCCCCGTCGAACCCGGTGGTGAGCGTCGGCGCCATCCTGGCCGTCCCCGGTGTCCGTGGCGCGCTGCGCGCGGCGAAGGCCCCGGTCGTCGGCTACTCGCCGATCATCGGCGGAAAGCCGTTGCGTGGCATGGCCGATGCCTGCCTGTCCGTGATCGGCGTCGAGTCCACCGCCGAAGCCGTCGGCCGCCACTACGGCGCGCGCCGCGGCACCGGCATCCTGGATGGCTGGCTGGTGAGCGAAGGCGACGGCGCCGACATCGAGGGCGTGGCGGTGCGCTCGGTGCCGCTGGTGATGACCGACCCGAAGGCCACGGCCGAGATGGTGCGCGCGGGGCTGGAGTTGGCCGGGGTGAGCCCGCGCGCGGGCGACGATGCAGAGCGAAGCGATGCGGAGGAGTCGCGCCCATGACTCGGGCGTCCGCACCCGGCGAACACGGCACCGCCGCCGCCATCGAGATCCTGCCCGTCGCCGGTCTGCCCGAATTCCGGCCCGGCGACGATCTGGGCGCGGCCGTCGCCGCGGCGGCTCCGTGGCTGCGCGACGGCGACGTCGTGGTGGTCACCAGCAAGGCGGTGTCCAAGTGCGAAGGCCGGCTGGTGCCGGCGCCCCGCGATCCCGAGGAGCGCGACCGGTTGCGGCGCAAGCTGGTCGACGACGAGGCCGTGCGCGTGCTGGCGCGCAAGGGCAAGACCCTGATCACCGAGAGCCGGATCGGGCTGGTGCAGGCCGCCGCGGGCGTGGACGGGTCCAACGTCGGGCGCGACGAGTTGGCGCTGCTGCCCGTCGACCCGGACGGCAGCGCCGCCACGCTGCGCGCCGCGCTGCGCGAGCGGCTCGGCGTCGAGGTCGCCGTGGTCATCACCGACACGATGGGCCGCGCCTGGCGCAACGGCCAGACCGACGCGGCGGTGGGCGCCGCGGGTCTGGCTGTGCTGCACGGCTATTCGGGGGCACTCGATCAGCACGGCAACGAGTTGCTGGTCACCGAGGTCGCGATCGCCGACGAGATCGCCGCGGCCGCCGATCTGGTCAAGGGCAAATTGACCGCGATGCCGGTGGCGGTGGTGCGCGGCCTGTCCGTGACCGACGACGGCTCGACGGCCCGGCACCTGTTGCGGCCCGGCACCGAAGACCTGTTCTGGCTCGGCACCGCCGAGGCGATCGACGCGGGCCGCCGCGAGGCGCAGCTGCTGCGCCGCTCGGTGCGCCGGTTCAGCGCCGAGCCGGTCCCGGCCGATCTCGTGGAGGCGGCCGTCGCCGAGGCGCTCACTGCGCCGGCTCCGCATCACACCCGCCCGGTGCGGTTCGTCTGGCTGCAGCACCCGGGCACCCGGGCCCGGCTGCTGGACCGCATGAAGGACAAGTGGCGGACGGACCTCGCCGGCGACGGTAAGCCCGCCGACGCCATCGAGCGCCGGGTGGCGCGCGGCCAGATCCTCTACGACGCGCCCGAAGTCGTCATCCCGATGCTCGTTCCCGACGGCGCCCACTCCTACCCCGACGCGGCCCGCACCGACGCCGAGCACACCATGTTCACCGTGGCGGTCGGGGCGGCCGTGCAGGCCCTGCTGGTCGCGCTGGCGGTGCGCGGGCTGGGCAGCTGCTGGATCGGTTCGACGATTTTCGCCGCCGACCTGGTGTGCGCCGAGCTCGAGCTGCCCGCCGACTGGGAGCCGTTGGGCGCCATCGCCATCGGCTACGGCGCCGAGCCCGCCGGCCCGCGCGACGCCGCGGCCCCCGGGGACCTGCTGATCCGCAAGTGAGCCGTCGTTTTTCCGAGATACTGAGCCCATGAACTTCGCGGGCAAGGCGGCGGCCTCGGCCGACAAGGTCCGCGGCGGCTACTACACCCCCGCGCCGGTGGCGAGCTTTCTGGCCCGCTGGGTTTGTGAGGCCGGCCCGAAGATCGTCGAACCCTCCTGCGGCGACGGTGCGATCCTGCGCGAGCTGGCCGCGCTCACCGACCGGGCCCACGGCGTCGAGCTGATCGCGCTCGAGGCGGCCAAGGCCCGCCGGTTCGCTCCCGTCGACGCCGACAGCCTGTTCACCTGGCTGGCGGAAGCCGCTCACGCCGACGCCGGCGGCTGGGACGGGGTCGCCGGCAATCCGCCCTACATCCGGTTCGGCAACTGGGCATCGGAGCACCGCGATCCGGCGCTGGAATTGATGCGGCGCGAGGGCCTGCGCCCAACCAGGCTGACCAACGCGTGGGTGCCGTTCGTCGTGGCGAGCACGGTGTTGGTGCGCGACGGCGGGCGGGTGGGCCTGGTGCTGCCGGCCGAGCTCCTCCAGGTCACCTACGCCGCGCCGCTGCGCGAGTTTCTGCTGAGCCGATTCCGCGACATCACGCTGCTGACCTTCGAGCGCCTGGTGTTCGACGGCATCCTGCAGGAGGTGGTGTTGTTCTGCGGCGTACGGGACACGGTCGGGCCGGGTCCCGCCCGCATCCGCACCGTGCACCTGCCGGACGCCGACGCGCTGGCGGGGGCCGAGCTGGACGGCGAATGGGCGCCGGCGCTGCTGCACGAAAACGAGAAGTGGACCAAGTACTTCCTCGACCCCGCCGCCATCGGGCTGCTGCGCGCGCTCAAGGGCTCGGGCGCGTTGCTCCCGCTCGGGTCTTTGGCCGAGGTGGACGTGGGCGTCGTGACCGGGCGCAACGCGTTTTTCACCCTGACCGACGCCCAAGCTCGGGAGCTGGGGTTGCGGCAGCACTGCGTCCCGCTCGTCTCGCGCAGCGCCCAGCTGTCCGGGCTGGTCTACGACACCGATTGCCGGGCAAGCGATGTCGCGGCCGGGCACCGCAGCTGGCTGCTCAACGCGCCCCGCGAGCCGGCCGATGCCGCGTTGCTCGCCCACATTCGCGCCGGACAAGCGGCCGGCGTGCACCGCGGTTACAAGTGCTCGATCCGCACGCCGTGGTGGAGGACGCCGTCGCTGTGGGCGCCAGACCTGTTCCTGCTGCGCCAGATTCACCGGGCGCCGCGGTTGACCGTCAACGGCGTGGGAGCGGTCAGCACCGACACGGTGCATCGGGTGCGGCTCACCTCTGGGGTCGACCCGGCCGCGCTGGCCGCGGTGTTCCACAACAGCGTGACGTTCGCCTTCGCCGAGATCATGGGCCGCAGCTACGGCGGGGGCGTGCTGGAGCTCGAACCCGGCGAAGCCGAGCAGCTGCCCATCCCCGCGCCGGCGCACGCCGATCCCGACCTCGCCGGCGATGTGGACCTGCTGTTGAAGGCCAACGAGATCGACAAGGCGCTCGACCTCGTCGACCGTCGCGTGCTGATCGACGCGCTGGGGCTGCCGGCCGAGGCGGTGGCGGACTGCCGCGCGGCGTGGGCGTCGCTGGCCGGTCGCAGGAAACGGCGGGGTGCGCGATGAGCCTGCGGGACTCGGTGATCGCGACCCTGTCCGGGTGGGAACCCCCGGACGCGGGCCAGGATTCGTTGCGGCACGCCGTCTTGGCCTTCGTTGAGGCCCGCGACGACGCGTGCCGCCGCGAGTGCGTGCCGGGACATGTCACCGCGTCGGCGCTGGTGCTCGATCACGGCGGCGGCCGGGCGCTGCTGACGTTGCACCGCCGCCTGGGCCGCTGGGTGCAGCTGGGCGGGCACTGCGACGAGGGTGACGACGGCGACCCAGATATCGTCGCCGCGTCGTTGCGCGAGGCGACCGAGGAGTCCGGGGTCGACGGGCTGCGCATGGAACCCGAATTGGCCGCCGTGCACGTGCATCCGGTGGTGTGCTCGCTGGGCGTGCCCACCCGCCACCTGGATTTGCAGTTCGTGGCGCACGCGCCCGCCGGCGCCCAGATCGCGATTAGCGACGAGTCGGAGGATCTGCGGTGGTGGCCCGTTGACGCGTTGCCGGAGGGAACCGATCACGCGCTGGCTTATCTGGTGTCCCGGGCGCTGGCCCGCCGAGCGTGACGCCTGCCGCACGTTCGGCGGCGTAACCCCGCCCTCAGACGTCGGACGAGTAGCGGATCCCGCCGTCGGGAATCGACACTCCGGGCCACACCCGGGCGCCGCGCAACAGTTCGCACCGCGCGCCGATGTCGGCGCCGTCGCCGATCACCCCGTCGCGGATCAGCGCACGCGGGCCGATGCGCGCGCCGAAGCCGATGATCGAGCGCTCGATCACGCTGCCGGCCTCGACCTTGGCGCCATCGAAGATCACCGCGCCGTCCAGCCGGACGCCCGGCCCGATCTCGGCGCCGCGCCCCACCACGGTGCCGCCGATCAGCACCGCGCCCGGCGAGACCGCCGCGCCGTCGTGCACCAGCTGCTCGCCGCGGTGGCCGTGCAGGGCGGGCGAGGGCGCGATGCCGCGCACCAGATCCGCCGATCCCCGGACGAAGTCTTCGGGGGTGCCCATGTCGCGCCAGTAGCTGGCGTCGACGTAGCCGCAGACCTTGACGTCGGGATCCGACAGCAGCGCGGGGAACACCTCGCGCTCCACCGAAACCTCACGGCCGCGCGGGATTCGGTCGATCACGGCGCGCGAGAACACGTAGCAGCCGGCGTTGATCTGATCGGTCGGCGGATCCTGAGTCTTCTCCAGGAAGGCGGTGACCCGGCCCTCCTCGGTGGTCACGCAGCCGAAGGCCCGCGGGTCGCCCACCCGGACCAGGTGCAGCGTGACGTCGGATTCCTGGGCGCGGTGGAAGTCGAGCATCTGGCCCAGATCGCAGCCGGAGAGCACATCGCCGTTGAACACCATTGCGGTGTCGTGCCGCAGGTGGCCGGCGACGTTGGCGATGCCGCCGCCGGTGCCCAGCGGGCTGTCCTCGGTGACGTATTCGATCTGAAGGCCCAGCTTGGAGCCATCACCGAACTCCGCCTCGAAGACGCCGGCCCGATACGACGTGCTCAAGATGACGTGCTCGATGCCCGCCGCGGCGACCCGCGACAGCAGATGGGTGAGGAACGGCAGTCCGGCGGTGGGGAGCATGGGCTTGGGCGCCGACAGCGTCAGCGGCCGCAGCCGCGTGCCCTTGCCGCCGACCAGGATCACGACGTCGACTTGTGGAGTTCCCACCTCAGTGTCGCCCTTCTACCAGATTCGCCCGGCCCGACGCGCGCACCGCGCTGCGCACCATCAGGCGGGAGCGGACCGCCAACGAGACGCGCAGCGCCCAGCGCAGCGGCGCACGCAACCAACCGGCATGCCGGTCGGCCAGAAACATATACGTGCTCTTGTGATGGGCGGCCAGGTGGCTGGCCGGGTCCCCGCCCGTCGAGTGGCCTTTGTGGTGCAGGACTTCCGCCGACGGCACGTAGACGGAAAGCCAGCCGGCCTTGCCGAGCCGGTCGCCGAGGTCGACGTCCTCCATATACATGAAGTAGCGCTCGTCGAACCCGCCGATCTGGCCGAACGCCGACCGGCGCACCAGCAGGCACGATCCCGACAGCCAGCCCACCGGGCGCTCGCTGGGCTCCAGCCGCTCCTGGCGGTACGCCGCCGACCACGGGTTGGTCCTCCAGAACGGCCCGACGACCGCGTGCATGCCGCCGCGGATCAGGCTGGGCAGATGGCGCGCCGACGGATACACCGACCCGTCGGGATCGCGGACCAGCGGGCCCAGCGCACCGGCGCGCGGCCAGCGCGAGGCGGCATCCAGCAGGGCGTCGATGCTGCCCGGGCCCCACTGCACGTCGGGGTTGGCCACGATCACCCAATCGTCCTCGCGGTCCAGTTGCGCGACGGCGCGATTGATCGCGGTGCCGTAACCGAGATTGGCCCCGGTATGAAACAGCCGCACGTTGGGGTACCGATCGACCGCGGCCTGCGGGGTGCCGTCGGTGGAGCCGTTGTCGGCCAGCAGCACGCACACCTCCCGCTCCGTGGCCAGCGACAGCGAGGCCAGGAAGCGCTCCAGGTGCGGGCCCGGTGAGTAGGTCACCGTCACGACCGGCAGCACGTCAGTCACGCGTAGAGGGTAACGGTCGATCGGCCGCGACATCGCTGGCTGCGCCGGTCGGCGAGGCGGCCAGGGCCGCGACAAGCGCAGGGCGCCAGGGCCTTAACGGCCGCAGCCCGGCCGCCGCGGACTGGCCGCCCGACAGCGCGGAGTAGGCCGGTCGCGGCGCCGGCCGGGGAAAGCGGTCGGTGCCGACGGGCCGCACGCGCGCCGGGTCGGCGCCGCATTCCTCGAAGACGGCGCGGGCCTGCTCGAAGCGCGAGACCGCGCCCTCGTTGGCGGCGTGCAGAATCGGGCCGGGCACGCCGTCGTCGACGATCTGCAGCAGCGCGGCGGCAAGGTCGCCGACGTAGGTTGGGGAGCCGGTCTGGTCGTCGACCACGTCCACCGGGCCGTCCCCGCCGGCCAGCCGGCGCATGACGGCGACGAAGTCCTTGCCGGCGCCGCCGGTGTAGACCCAGGCGGTGCGGACCACGACCGCCTCGGGCAGCGCGTCCAGGACGGTCTGCTCGCCTGCGGCCTTGCTGCGGGCGTACACGCCCTGCGGCGCGGTTTGATCGCTGGGCTCGTACGGCCGGGGCGCCGCGCCGCCGAAGTCGCCGTTGAAGACGTAGTCGGTGGAGACGTGGATCAGCTGGGCCCCGGCCCGCGCGCAGGCCCGCGCGATGTGCCCCGGACCGGCCTCGTTGACGGCGAAGGCACCCGCCTCGTCGGTCTCGGCGCCGTCGACGTTGGTGTAGGCCGCGCAGTTGATCACCACGTCACCGCGCTGCACGATCCGTTCGGCCGCCGCGGGGGCGGTGATGTCCCACTGCGATGACGCATACGCCTGGACCTCCCGGCCCTGACCCGTCGCCAGCGAGCTCAAATAGCCGCCCAGCTGCCCACCGGCCCCCGCGATCACGATCCTGCCTGACATGGTTCGAGTCTGGCATGGCCCGACAACGCTCAAGAAAGCGCGGGGCAGCGCGGGCCACGCCGCCGTCGGCTACCCATGAAACTCATGTGTCGCAAGTAATGTTGTGGGATGCCTGTGCAACGTGTGGTTCGTGTGATTGCCACCGTGCTGACGCTCGCGGTCGTCGTCGGCACCGGGATCGCGTGGAGCAATGTCCGGTCCTTCGAAGACGGCATCTTTCACATGTCGGCGCCCTCGCTGGGCAAGGGCGGCGACGACGGCGCGATCGACATCCTGCTCGTCGGCATGGACAGCCGCACCGACGCGCACGGCAACCCGCTGTCCCAGGAGGAGCTCGACACGCTGCGTGCCGGCGACGAGGAAGCCACCAACACCGACACGATCATCCTGATCCGCATCCCCAACAACGGGCGCTCGGCGACTGCGATCTCGATCCCGCGCGACTCCTACGTCGCCGCTCCCGGCCTGGGCAAGACCAAGATCAACGGCGTCTACGGCCAGACCCGGGAGGCCAAGCGCGCCAGCCTGGTGCGCGCCGGTGATGCCGCCGCGGACGCGGCCGCCCAGGGCACCGAGGCCGGCCGCGAGGCGCTGATCAAGACGGTCGCCGACCTCACCGGCGTCACCGTCGACCACTACGCCGAGATCGGCCTGCTCGGCTTCTCGCTGATCACCGACGCCCTCGGTGGCGTCGATGTCTGCCTCAAAGAGCCGGTGTTCGAACCGCTTTCGGGCGCCGATTTCCCGGCCGGCCCGCAACGGCTCACCGGCCCGGAGGCGCTCAGCTTCGTGCGCCAGCGCCACGAACTGCCGCGCGGCGACCTGGACCGGGTGGTGCGCCAGCAGGTGGTGATGGCCTCGCTGGCCCACCGGGTCATCTCCGGCAAGACGTTGTCCAGCCCCACCACGGTCCGGCGCCTGGAGGCCGCCGTGCAGCGTTCGGTGGTGATCTCCGCCGGCTGGGACGTGATGGACTTCGTGCAGCAGATGCAGAAGCTGGCCGGCGGCAACGTCGCGTTTGCCACCATCCCGGTGCTCGACGGCGCCGGCTGGAGCGACGACGGCATGCAGAGCGTGGTGCGGGTGGACCCGCACCAGGTGGCCGACTGGGTCGGTGGGCTGCTGCACGAGCAGGAAGAGGGCAAGACCGAGGAGATCGCCTACACGCCCGCGAAGACGACCGCCAGCGTCGTCAACGACACCGACATCAACGGGCTGGCGGCTGCCGTGTCAGACGTGTTGAGCGCCAAGGGTTTTGCCACCGGCACGGTGGGCAACAACGACGGCGGGCACGTCAAGGCCAGCCAGGTCCGCGCCGCCAAGAGCGATGACATGGGGGCCAAGGAGGTCTCCAAGGAGTTGGGCGGGTTGCCGGTGATCGCCGACAGCTCGCTGGCGCCGGGCGCGGTGCGGGTGGTGCTGGCCAACGACTACAGCGGTCCGGGCTCGGGCCTGTCGGGCACCGAATCGATCGTGCCCGCCCGGGTGTCCACCGCCGGCGCGGTGGCCACCAACGCGAACGTTCCCGCGCCGTCGCCGATCCTGACCGCGGGTTCCGACAAGCCGGAGTGCATAAACTAACGACCCGTGCATCAACTGAGCACGCTGAGCGGGGCCATCCTCGATCCGATGCTGCGGGCCGACCCGGTCGGCCCGCGGATCACGTACTACGACGACGGCACCGGCGAGCGCATCGAATTGTCCGGGGTGACGCTGGCCAACTGGGCCGCCAAGACGGGCAACCTGTTGCGCGACGAACTGGGGGCCGGGCCGGCCAGCCGCGTCGCGATCCTGCTGCCCGCGCACTGGCAGACCGCGGCGGTGCTGTTCGGGGTGTGGTGGATCGGCGCCGAGGCGGTACTCGCGGGCCCGGCCGATGTGGCGCTGTGCACCGCCGAGCGCCTCGACGAGGCGGACGACGCCGTGAGCGCGTCGGCATCGGGAGGTGAGGTGGCGGTGCTGTCGCTGGACCCCTTCGGCCGCCCCGCACCCGATCTGCCGATCGGCGTGACCGACTATGCCACCGCGGTGCGCGTGCACGGCGATCAGATCGTGGCCGAACCGCGGCCCGGGCCCGCGCTGGGCGGGCGCTCGGTCGACGAAGTGCTGGCGGATTGTCAAAGCTCCGCGGCGGCACGGGGTTTGACGTCGAGCGACAGGGTGCTCTCGAGTAAGCCGTGGACCGGCGCCGCCGAGCTGGTGGACGGCCTGCTGGCGATCATGGCCGTCGGCGGCTCGCTGGTGCAGGTCGCCAACGCCGACCCGGCCGCCCACGCGCGCCGGATCGAGACGGAAAAGGTCACCCGGGTGCTCTAGACCCGACCCGCGGGACCACCTCCCCGCCGATTCATATTGATATCGCAATATTTCGATGTTAACGTCGAGCGAGCATGGGCTAAACGCGGAAACGACGAGGAAGGTTGCGGCAATGGCGGTGTACGGGCTCTTGGCGAAAGCGGCGGGGACGGTCGTCACCGGGTTGGTCGGCGTGACGGCCTACGAAGTGGTGCGCAAGGCCGCGGCCAAGGCGCCGCTGCATGAGACGGCGGTCAAGGGCGCCGAGCTCGGGCTGCGTGGCACCCGCAAGGCCGAGGAGGCCGCCGAGTCGGCGCGCCTGCGGCTCGCCGACGTCATGGCCGAGGCCCGCGAACGCATCGGCGAGGAGGCGCCCACGCCCTCGATCGCCGACACCCACGACCACGAGCACTGA
The DNA here is from genome assembly GCF_976985695.1 of Mycobacterium sp. NTMscope_MAC_269. Taxonomy (NCBI): domain Bacteria; kingdom Bacillati; phylum Actinomycetota; class Actinomycetes; order Mycobacteriales; family Mycobacteriaceae; genus Mycobacterium; species Mycobacterium sp. NTMscope_MAC_269. Next base: position 58,231 of record NZ_OZ335668.1, on the reverse strand, counting down.
CCGCCGCGATGGACCTCGCCCTAGTCCCCGACATTGACGACGAGTCTCGGGCGAAAGACCCTGCGCTGCAGGTGATTTCCGACGCCGCCGGACGCATGCGGGTCTCGGTCGGGTGGGTGCGCGCCGATTCCCGGCGCGCCGTGGCGGTCGAGGAGGCCGTCGCCAAGTGCGAGGGCGTGCGCGTGGTGCACGCCTACCCGCGCACCGGATCGGTGGTCGTCTGGTATTCGCCCCGCCGCTGCGAGAAGTCCTTGGTGCTGGCGGCCATCGGCGATGCGGCGCACGTCGCCGCCGAACTGATCCCGGCGCGCGCGCCGCACTCGTCGGAGATCCGCAACGCCGACGTGCTGCGCATGGTGATCGGCGGCGCGGCGCTGGCCCTGCTCGGGGTGCGCCGCTACGTGTTCGCGCGCCCGCCGCTGCTCGGCCCCAGCGGGCGGCTGTTCGCCACCGGCGTCACCGTCTTCACCGGCTACCCCTTCCTGCGCGGCGCGCTGCGCTCGTTGCGTTCCGGCAAGGCCGGCACCGACGCGCTGGTCTCGGCGGCGACGGTGGCGAGCCTGGTGCTGCGGGAGAACGTCGTCGCGCTCACCGTGCTGTGGCTGCTCAACATCGGTGAGTACCTTCAGGATCTGACGCTGCGCCGGACCCGCCGCGCCATCTCGGAGCTGCTGCGCGGCAGCCAGGACACGGCCTGGATCCGGCTCGACGACGGCCCCACCCCCCGCGAGGTGCAGGTTCCCATCGACACCGTGCAGATCGGCGACGAGGTGGTGGTGCACGACCACGTCGCGATACCGGTCGACGGCGAGGTGGTCGACGGCGAGGCCGTCGTCAACCAGTCCGCGATCACCGGCGAGAACCTGCCAGTCAGCGTGGTCGTCGGCGCTCACGTGCACGCCGGTTCGGTGGTGGTGCGCGGACGCCTGGTGGTGCGCGCCCGCGCGGTCGGCAATCAGACGACCATCGGACGCATCATCAGCCGGGTCGAAGAGGCGCAGCACGACCGGGCGCCGATCCAGACCGTCGGCGAAAACTTCTCCCGCCGTTTCGTTCCCACCTCGTTCATCGTCTCGGCCATCACGCTGGCGATCACCGGTGACGTCCGCCGGGCGATGACGATGCTGCTCATCGCCTGCCCGTGCGCGGTGGGCCTGGCCACCCCGACCGCGATCAGCGCGGCGATCGGCAACGGCGCGCGCCGCGGGATCCTGATCAAGGGCGGCTCGCACCTCGAGCAGGCCGGCCGGGTGGACGCGATCGTGTTCGACAAGACCGGCACGCTCACCGTCGGCCGGCCGGTGGTCACCAATATCATTGCGCTGCACAAGGATTGGCAGCCCGAGCAGGTGCTGGCCTATGCGGCCAGCTCGGAGATCCACTCCCGGCACCCGCTGGCCGAGGCGGTGATCCGCTCCACCGAGGAACGTCACATCACCATCCCGCCGCACGAGGAATGCGAGGTGCTGGTCGGGCTGGGCATGCGCACCTGGGCCGACGGCCGGACCCTGCTGCTGGGCAGCCCCGGGCTGCTGCGCTCGGAAAAGGTCCGGGTGTCCAAGAAGGCGTCGGAATGGGTGGACCGGCTGCGCCGCGAGGCCGAGACGCCGCTGCTGCTGGCGGTCGACGGCACGCTGGTGGGATTGATCAGCCTGCGCGACGAGGTGCGGCCGGAGGCCGCCGATGTGCTGAAGAAGCTGCGCGCCAACGGTATTCGCCGGATCGTCATGCTCACCGGGGACCACCCGGACATCGCCGAGGTGGTGGCGGGCGAACTGGGAATCGACGAGTGGCGCGCCGAGGTGATGCCCGAGGACAAGCTCGCGGCGGTGCGCGAACTGCAGGACGAGGGCTTCATCGTCGGCATGGTCGGCGACGGCATCAACGACGCCCCCGCGCTCGCGGCCGCCGACATCGGCATCGCGATGGGGCTGGCCGGAACCGACGTCGCCGTGGAGACCGCCGACGTGGCGCTGGCCAACGACGACCTGCATCGCCTGCTCGACGTGCGCGACCTGGGGGCCCGCGCCGTCGACGTCATCCGGGAGAACTACGGCATGTCCATCGCCGTCAACGCGGCCGGGCTGATCATCGGCGCGGGCGGCGCGCTGTCCCCGGTGCTGGCCGCGATCCTGCACAACGCGTCGTCGGTGGCGGTGGTGGCCAACAGCTCGCGGCTGATCCGCTACCGGCTGGATGCGCCGCGGGCGACTGCCACCGGCGACGGCGTTACTCGGTAAACGTGTAGCGGAATACAGTTTCGCGGCGGAAAGGCAATTAACAACATTGCTCGCCGCGCCAGGCACGCACGCCCTGCCACACGGCGATGCCGGCGATCGCGAGCCCCACCGCGGGATCGATCCACCAGGCGCCCGACCACAGCGCCGTCGCGGCGAGGCCGATCAGGACCCCGGCGGCCTGGGCGGCGCACAGATAGTTCTGGATCCCCTCGGCCTCGGTGGCTCCCGAGCCCAGCCGCGCGCCCAGCCGATAGTTGGCCCGGCCCAGCACCGGCATGAGCAGCAGTGCCAGGGCGGTCAGCCCGATGCCGATCGCCGACGTCTCGGCGCGGTGTTCACCGGCCAGCTCGCGCAGGGATTCGGCGGCGATGTACGGCGCGGTCAGCCAGAACGACACCGCGACGCCCCGTTGCGCGCGCCGCTCGGCGCTCGGGGAAAAGGTGCGCGCGCCGCTGAACCGCCACACCACCATGGCGCTGGCCAGCGCCTCCGACGCCCCACCCAGGGCCCAGCCGGTCAGGGCGATCGAACCGACCGAGAGCCCCTGCCACAGCCCGACGACGCCCTCGACGAGCACCACGGCCAGGCTGATCCACGCCAGCCGGCGCGCCCACGCGGCGCCGCGCTGCCAGCCGGCGTCATGCGCGGCGGTGCATTCGCGCGCAAGGGCAGCCGAAGTGGTCATCAGGCCAGGTTAGCGAGCGCGCGGTAGGCCCGGGGCCGCAACACCCGGCCGTGATCGATCTGTGTCGCGCCTGGGCCCGGTCCGCGAGTCGCGGCCGGGCGTTGGTAGTTATTGTGGCTAACCAGTAGACCCGAAGGGATTTCCGCGATGGCGCGCACCGACGACGACACCTGGGACCTGGCGACCAGCGTGGGCGCGACCGCCACGATGGTGGCCGCCGGGCGGGCCCGCGCCACCCGGGACGGGCTGATCGACGACCGGTTCGCCGAGCCGCTGGTGCGCGCAGTCGGTGTCGAGTTCATGACCCGCTGGGCCGCCGGCGAACTCGACTCCACCGACGTCGACGAGCCCGGCGCCGCGTGGGGCATGCAGCGCATGACCGACATGCTGGCCGCCCGCACCCGCTACATCGACGCCTTCTTCGCCGAGGCCGGGGCCGCCGGGATTCACCAGGTGGTCATCCTGGCCTCCGGCCTGGATGCACGCGCCTACCGGCTGCCCTGGGCCGCGGGCACCACGGTGTTCGAGATCGACCAGCCGCAAGTCCTCGACTTCAAGGCCGCCACCGTCGCCGAACTCGGCGCCCGGCCGACCGCCGAGGTGCGCGCCGTCGGCGTCGACCTGCGCCACGACTGGCCGTCGGCGCTGCGCCAGGCCGGCTTCGACACCGCGCGGCCCGCCGCCTGGGCCGCCGAGGGGCTGATCGGCTTCCTGCCGCCCGAGGCCCAGGACCGCTTGCTGGACAACATCACCGCGCTCTCGGCCGACGGCAGCCAGTTGGTGGCCGAGGTCTTCGCGAACACCGGCACCAGCGGGGACGCGCTGAACGCGGCGAGCGAAAAGTGGCGGCAGGGCGGCCTCGACATCGCCCTGGGCGACCTGGGCTTCCCCGGGCCGCGCAATGACGTGGCGGCCTACCTGCAACAGCGGGGCTGGCAGCCGGTGCGCACCCCGCTGAACCAGCTGCTGGCCAACAACGGGCTGCCGCTGCAGTCGACCGACCCCGAGGCACCCTTCGCCCAGAACTACTACTGCACCGCGGTGCTCAACGCGGCGCGTTAACGGAAGGCAGACACCGTGCCCAACAGCAACCCACCCAAGCCGCTCGACGGATTCCGGGTCCTCGACTTCACCCAGAACATCGCCGGGCCGATGGCCGGGCAGGTGCTGGCCGACCTGGGGGCCGAGGTCATCAAGGTCGAGGCGCCCGTCGGCGAGGCGGCCCGCCACATCACCGCGGTGCTGCCCGGCCGCCCGCCGCTGGCCACCCTGTTCCTCCCCCACAACCGGGGCAAGAAGTCGGTGATGGCGGACCTGCGCAGCGACGAGGCCAAGCAGCAGATCATGCGGCTCGTCGATACCGCCGACGTTGTGCTGGAAGGGTTTCGGCCCGGGGTGATGGAACGCATGGGCCTGGGGCCCGACGAGCTGCAATCCCGCAACCCCAAACTCATCTACGCGCGCCTGTCCGCCTACGGCGGCAACGGCCCGCAGGGCAGCCGGCCCGGCGTGGACCTGATGGTCGCCGCCGAATCGGGCATGACCACCGGGATGCCCACGCCCAGCGGCAAACCCCAGATCATTCCGTTCCAGCTCGTCGACGCCGCCAGCGGTCACGTGCTGGCCCAGGCGGTGCTGGCCGCGCTGCTCAACCGCGAACGCCACGGGGTGGCCGACGTCGTGCGGGTCGCAATGTACGACGTCGCGGTCAGCCTGCAGGCCAGCCAGCTGACCATCCACCTGAACAAGCCGAACTCGGAACCCAGGCCCGCCGACTCCACGCCGAAGCCCAAGCGGCGCAAGGGGGTCGGGTTCGCGACCCAGCCGTCGGACGCCTTCAAGGCCGCCGACGGGTATCTGGTGATCAGCGCGTACGTGCCCAAGCACTGGGACAAGCTGTGCGAGATCATCGGCCGCCCCGACATGCGCGACGACGAGCGGTTCATCGACCAGCGCGCCCGCGCGCTCAACTATCCCGAGCTGACCGAGGAACTCGAGAAGGCGCTGGCCGCCAAGACCGCCGACGAATGGGTCCGGCTACTGCAGGACGGCGGCCTGATGGCCTGCCACGCCTACACCTGGAAGCAGGTGGTCGGTACCGAGCTGTTCGCCGAGAACGAGCTCGCCCTGCCGGTCGGCGAGGGTGAGGCCGCGGTCACCGTAATCCGCACCCCGGCACGCTATTTGAGCTTCGACGCATCATCGTCGGGCTATGCGACCGACCCACCCCCGGCCCTCGGGCAGCACACCGAGGAGTACCTGGGCGCACCGCTTTCCGCGCCCTGAGCCTCACGGCGTCAGCTTGACCACCCGGTCGTTGCCGCGATCGGCGACGTAGACGTTTCGGTCCTTGTCGACCGCCACCGCCAAGGGCGTGTTGAGCCCGTTGAACGGCAGCACGGTCGGCGCGTTGGAGCCCGCCGGGAACTTGAGCACGTCACTCTTGTCGTGTTCGGTGACGTAGACCGTGCCGCTGTTGTCCACCGCGATGCCCCACGGCACGGAGATGTTTTGAAACGGCAACTCCGCCTGGGTATTCGAATTGGCGTCGAGCTTGACGATCCTGTTGTTGTCGGTGTCGGCGACGTACACCGTGCCCGCGGCGTCGACGGCGACGCCGTCGGGATTCTTCAGACCGTTGAACGGCAACTCGGTCTGGGTCTTGGATCCCGCCGCCAGTTTCACCACCCTGCTGTTACCGCGGTCGGCGACGTACACGCTGCCCTGGCTGTCGACCGCGACACCCTCGGGATAGCTCAGACCGTCGAACGGCAACACCTTCTGGTCGTTGGAGCCCGCGGCCAGGCTCACCACCCGGTTGTTGAAATCGGCGACGTACACCGTGCCGCCACCGTCGACGGCCAGACCCTGCGGCTGGTACAGCCCGTGGAACGGCAGCACCGTCGTGGCGTTCGAACCGGCCGTCAGCTTCACCACGCGCCCGTACATGCCTTCGCTGGTGACGTAGACATCGCCGGCGCTGTCCAGGGCCACCCCGCCCGGGGACAGGCGGAAGTCAATGCCCTTGAACGGCAGCACACTTTGGCCCGACGCCTCTTGTGGCGGCCCCGAGTTCCGCGTGGACAGGTAACCCGCGACCGCGACGATGAACGCGACGAGGGCGACGAGCGCGATGGCGCCGACGATGATCCACTGCTTGCGTTTGGGGTCCATCGGCATAGGGGGCCTCCTGAAGTCCGGCCCGGACCCGTAGGTGTGGCCGAATGTCGTTGGGGCGGAACGGATCAGTGACGGGTGCTGGCCGGATTGATCGTTCCAGCCGGTGCCGCCCGTCCTCGATGCCACCGGGCCCACCATAGTCTGGGCGCCGGTCCATGACTGCGGCTCGGGTTCCCGGCGCTGGGCCGCGTTCTCCCCCTCGCGCAGGATCGTGGTGGCCTTGCGCTGCTCGGACGTGGTCAGCGCGTCATGGGCGGCCGCGGCGAATTCGCCTGCGGTGCGGTAACGCTCCTCGGGGTTTTTGGCCATGCCCTTGGCGATCACCTGATCCAACGCGGGCGGAAACGCGCCGGGCCGCAACTGGCTGGGCGGCGGGGCCGTCTTCGTCAGGTGCGCGGCGACCAGCCGTTCGATGGTGTCGGCCCGATATGGCGGCGAGCCGGTCAGGCACTCGCTCAAAACGCATGCGAGCGAATAGATGTCGACGCTGTGGGTGACGTCGTCGTCGGTGAATCGCTCCGGGGCCATGTAGTAGTACGTTCCGATCGCCGTCCCCACCTGGGTGAGCCCCGGATCGGTCGCCGCCCGCGCGATGCCGAAGTCCGCCAGGTAGGCGAAGTCGCTGCCGGTGATCAGGATGTTGCCCGGTGTGACGTCGCGGTGGGTCACCCCGGCGGCGTGCGCGGCGTCGAGCGCGGCGGCGACCTGGCGGATGATGGCGATCGCCCGCGGCGCTGCCAGCGGCCCGTCCCGGTGTAACAGCGTGCCCAGATCGACGCCGTCGACGAGCCGCATCTCCACGAAGAATCGCCCGTCGATCTCGCCGTAGTCGTGGATCGGCACCACGTGCGGTTCGGTCAGCCGCCCCGCGATATCGGCCTCGCGCTGCAGTCGCGCCCGGAATTCGGGGTTGTTGGTGAACTGCTGCGAGATCAGTTTGAGGGCCACCATGCGGCGCTTGCGGCTGTCCTCGGCCTCGTAGACCTCGCCCATGCCGCCCTGACGCAGCAGCCGCACCAGCCGGTAGGGGCCGAACCAGGACCCGACTCGCGCGGCCGGCCCGCTATCGCTCACCGTCGAGCCTCCTTCGCTCGTCCTTGACGTCGGTCAGGAAATCGCATTGACCGCGCTCGACAGCTTGGCCGTGAACGAGCTGGGCAGCGGGATGGAGCCGTACTGCTCCAGACCCTCCTGGCCCGGCCCGATCGCGGCCTGCATGAACGCCTTGACGGCCGTGCCCGTCGCCGCGTCCGGATACTTCGAGCAGACGATTTCATAGGTCGCCAGCACGATCGGGTACGCGCCGGACTGCGTGGGCTTGTAGAACGACGAGGTGTCGAGCACCAGGTCGTTGCCCTGCCCCTTGAAGGTGGCCCCGGCGATCGTCTTCTCGACGGAGTCCTTGGTGATCGGCACCGCGTCCGGCCCCGCCGACGTGATGATCGACGCCATGTTCAGCTGCTTGCCCACCGCGAACGACCATTCGTTGTAGGTGATCGACCCCTCGGTGTTCTGCAGCAGCGCCGACGTGCCGTTGTTCCCGGCGGCCCCCTGCCCGACGCCGCCGTTGAACACCTCGCTGCCGCCCTTGCCCCAGGCACCGTCCGACGCGCCGTCGAGGTATTTCTGGAAGTTGGCGGTGGTGCCGGACTTGTCGCTGCGGAAGATGACCGTGATGGGCGTCGACGGCAGGCTGAGGCCCGAGTTGGTCGCCTTGAGCGCCGGATCATCCCACTTGGTGATGGTGCCGTTGAAGATCTTCGCCGCGGTGGGCCCGTCCAGTTTGAGTCCGCTCACGCCGCTGAGGTGGTAGGTGACCGCGATCGGCCCGAACACCGTGGGCAGATCCCACGCCGGCGAACCACACCGCTGCGCCGCCCGGTCGTTCTGACCGGTGGACGGGTCCAGCGCGACATCGGAACCGGCGAGATCGGTTTGGTTGTTCAAGAATTCGGTCACGCCGGCCCCGGACCCGTTGGCGTTGTAGTCGAGCGTGTAACCCGGGCAGGCCCGAACGTATGCGTAGACGAACTGCTCGATGGCGTTCTGCTGCGCGGTCGAGCCGCTGTCTTTCAGGACCTTTTTGCCGCCGCAGTCCACCGGCGCCGACTTGGCGCTCGACCCCGACGAGTTGTCGTCGCCGCATCCCGCCAGCGCGAGCGCGGCGGCGGCCACCATGCCCAGTGCGACGCCAGATCGTCCGACCCTCACGAGACTCCTTTGATCGTCAACAAAAGTTAACCAATCGCGAATATACAAACCCTTGACAAAGAATGAGAGGTTAATGGCCGGTGACTGCGTGCCGGGCGCAAACACGTAGCATCGGTTGTCAATGCGTCGCGAACAACAGTTACCGGCCGCAGTTGCGGCTCCTGTCGCCGATGACGGTGGCCAGCCCATGCGCGCGGTCGACCTCACCCTGGGATTCGGCCCCAAAACCGTCCTCGAGCAGGTCAGCCTGGACTTCCCCGCCCGCTCCGTCACCACCCTGCTGGGCCCGACCGGCTCGGGCAAGACCACCTTCCTGCGCACCCTGAACCGGATGAATGACAAGGTCTCCGGATTTCGGCACACCGGTGACGTCCTGTTGGGTGGGCGCACCATCTTCGCCGGCCGCGACCTGATGGAGTTTCGCCGCCGCGTGGGCATGCTGTTCCAGCGCCCCAACCCGTTCCCCATGTCGATCATGGACAACGTGGTGGCCGGGGTGCGCGCGCACAAAATGGCGCCGCGCAAGGAATTCAAGAACGTCGCCGAGGCCCGGCTCACCGAGGTCGGCCTCTGGGACGCGGTCAAGGATCGGCTCGGTGATTCCCCGTTCCGGCTCTCCGGCGGCCAGCAGCAATTGTTGTGCCTGGCGCGCGCGCTCGCCGTCAACCCGGAGGTGCTGTTGCTCGACGAACCCACCTCGTCGCTGGACCCGACCACGACCGAGAAGATCGAGGGACTCATCCGCTCACTCGCCGACCGGCTGACCGTGATCATGGTGACCCACGACCTCGCACAGGCCGCCCGCACCGGTGACCGGACCGCCTTCTTCTTCGAGGGCAGGCTCGTCGAGGAGGGCCCGACCAAGCAGTTGTTCCTGTCGCCGAAGCATGAGGAGACCGTCCGCTACTTCGCGCCGTTCCGGCCGACACAGGGCTCGGATCAGGGCTCGTCGCACACGGCGGGGGTCTCGGAAAGCGTCTCAGAAAGCCAATAGCGGGAAAGGGTCTCGCCGGAAAGAGGAAGCGAGGACGTGAAGAGTCGTCTGGGTACGCTGCTGGGCCTGGTGGCCATGGCGCCGCCGGTCCTGGGGATCGCGGCTTGCGGTTCGCACGCCGGAACCCCCAGGGGCGGCGCGCCGACCACGGGGCCGGCCGCCGGCAGCGTCGCCACCCTCCCGGCGACGTCCACGATAGAGCTTTCCGAGACCGGCAGCACGCTGCTGTACCCGCTGTTCAGCGAGTGGGGCGCCGCCTACCGCGCGAAGTACCCGAACGTCACCGTCACCACGCAGGGCAGCGGCTCGGGCGCCGGGATCTCGCAGGCCGCGGCCGGCGCGGTCATCATCGGCGCCTCCGACGCCTACCTGTCCGACGGCGACATGGCCGCGCACAAGGGGCTGATGAACATCGCGCTGGCCATCTCGGCGCAGCAGGTCAACTACAACCTGCCCGGCGTGCATCAGCACCTCAAGCTCAACGGCAAGGTGCTGGCCGGCATGTACCAGGGCACGATCAAAACCTGGAACGACCCACAGATCGCCGGCATCAACCCGGGCCTGCAGCTCCCCGATACCCCGGTGGTGCCGCTGCACCGCTCCGACGGGTCCGGCAGCACGTTCCAGTTCACCCAGTACCTGTCCAAGCAGGACCCCGACGGCTGGGGCCGCTCGCCCGGCTTCGGCACCACCGTCGCCTTCCCGGCGGTGCCCGGCGCGCTCGGCGAGAACGGCGACGGCGCCATGGTCACCGGTTGCGCCGCGAACCCCGGCTGTGTGGCCTACACCAGCATCGGCTCGCTCGACGAGGCCGACCAGCACGGGCTCGGTGAGGCCAAGCTGGGCAATGCCTCCGGCAAATACCTGCTGCCCAAGGCCAAGAGCATTGCCGCCGCGGCCGCCGGCTTCGCGTCGAAAACCCCGGCGAACCAGGCGATCTCGCTGATCAACGGCCCGGCCGCCGACGGCTACCCGGTCGTCAACTATGAGTACGCCATCGTCAACGAACACCAGCGCGACGGCGCCACCGCCCAGACGCTGCAGGCGTTCCTGCACTGGACGATCACCGAGGGCAACGGCCCGGCGTTCTTGGACAAGGTTCACTTCCAGCCGCTGCCGCCCGAGATGGTCACGTTGTCGGACGCGCAGATCGCCAAGATCAACGGATAAGCACACAGTCTCAAAGGGACACAAAGGAAAACGAAAGGGAGAAGACCGTGAAAGTTCGTATGAGTAGGTTACTGGCGGCGGCCGCGACCGCGCCCCTGGTGTTGGCCCTCGGGTCCAGCATGGCTGCGTGTGGTTCGAACTCGCAGAACGGCGCGCCGAGCCAGGGTGGGGGCGGCCCGGTCGCGACGACGCCGGCGTCCTCGCCGGTGACGCTGTCGGAGACCGGCAGCACGCTGCTGTACCCGCTGTTCAACCTGTGGGGCCCCGCCTACCACGACAAGTACAACAACGTCACGATCACCACCCAGGGCACCGGCTCCGGGACCGGGATCTCCCAGGCCGCGGCCGGAGCCGTCGCCATCGGCGCCTCCGACGCCTACCTGTCGGAGGGCGACATGGCCGCGCACAAGGGGCTGATGAACATCGCGCTGGCCATATCCGCGCAGCAGGTCAACTACAACCTGCCCGGTGTCACCGAACACATCAAGCTCAACGGCAAGGTGCTGGCCGCCATGTACAACGGCACCGTCAAAACCTGGAACGACCCGCAGATCACCGGGCTGAACCCGGGCGTGAATCTGCCTGCCACGCCGGTGGTTCCGCTGCACCGTTCCGACGGGTCCGGTGACACCTTCCTGTTCACCCAGTACCTGTCCAAGCAGGACCCCGACGGCTGGGGGAAGTCGCCCGGCTTCGGCACCACCGTCGCCTTCCCGACGGTGCCCGGCGCCCTCGGCGAGAACGGCAACGGCGGCATGGTGACCGGCTGTGCCGACACCCCGGGCTGCGTGGCCTACATCGGCATCAGCTTCCTCGACCAGGCCCAGCAGAAGGGGCTCGGCGAGGCGCAGCTGGCCAACGCCTCCGACAAGTACCTGCTGCCCGACGCCAAGAGCATCCAGGCCGCCGCGTCCGGCTTCGCCTCGAAAACCCCGGCGAACCAAGCGATCTCGCTGATCAACGGTCCGGACCCGGACGGCTACCCGATCGTCAACTACGAGTACGCCATCGTCAACAGCGGTCAGAAGGACGCCGCCACCGCCCAGACCCTGCAGGCCTTCCTGCACTGGGCGATCACCGACGGCAACAACGCCTCGTTCCTGGACAAGGTCCACTTCCAGCCGCTGCCGGCCGACGTGGCGAAGTTGTCGGACGCCCAGATCGCCAAGATCAGCGGCCAGTAGGGGTTTGGTGACCGACTTCACGATGGAAGGCGCGCTGCAGCGGATCCGTGGCGTGCGCCGCCCGGGCCTGGCCATCCGCTCCGTGGGTGCGGTGGGCGCGGTGGTTCCGCTGCTCGCGCTGGTGTTCGTGCTCGCGACCCTGCTTCTCGAAGCGCTACCCGCGATCAGGGTCAACGGGCTGCACTTTTTCACCGCCACCGACTGGATCCCCGGCAACACCTATGGCGACGCCGTCGTCACCCGTGGCGTCCGGCATCCGGTCGGCGCCTACTACGGGGCGTTGCCGCTGATCGTGGGGACCCTGGCGACCTCGGCGATCGCCCTGGTCATCGGGGTGCCGGTGTCGATCGGGGCGGCGTTGGTGATCGTGGAGCGGTTGCCGAAGCGTCTCGCGTCGGCCCTCGGGATGGTGCTCGAATTGCTCGCCGGCATCCCGAGCGTCATCGTCGGCCTGTGGGGCGCAATGACATTCGGGCCGTTCATCGCCCACTACGTGGCCCCGGTGATCGCCCGCAACGCCCCCGACGTGCCGGTACTCAGCTACTTTCGCGGCAACACCGGTAACGGGGAGGGCTTGTTGGTGTCCGGACTGGTGCTGGCGGTGATGGTCATTCCCATCATCGCCAGCACCACCCGCGACCTGATCCGGCAGGTGCCGGTGCTGCCCCGCGAGGGCGCGGTCGCGCTGGGGATGACCGACTGGGAGTGTGCGCGGCGGGTGACCCTGCCGTGGGTGTCGAGCGGCATCGTCGGCGCCGTGGTGCTCGGGCTCGGGCGCGCGCTGGGAGAGACGATGGCCGTCGCCATGGTGTCGGGTGCGGTGTTGGGCGCGATGCCGACCAACATCTACGCGACGATGACCACCATCGCGGCCACCGTTGTGTCGCAGCTGGATTCGGCGATGACCGACTTCACCGACTTCGCGGTGAAGACCCTCGCCGAGGTCTCGCTGGTGTTGATGGTGATCACCTTGCTCACGAACGTCGCGGCCCGCGCGATGGTGCGCCGGGTCTCGGGCACCGCGCTGCCGGTCGGACGGGGGGTCTGAGGTGGTCGGTACCCGGCGCAAGGTCCTCAACGCGCTGTTCTGGGCCGCCTGCGTGTGTTGCCTGGCGGTGGTGGTCGTGCCCACGCTGTGGATGCTGCTCGAGGTCATCGGGCGCGCGTTGCCGGTGTTCAAATGGAGCGTGCTGACCGAAAACACCCGCGGCAACGGCGGCGGCCTGCGCAACGCCATCATCGGCACCGTGGTCATCGGCGTCGGGGTCATGTTGGTCGGGGGCACCGTCAGCGTGTTGACCGGGATCTATCTCTCCGAATTCGCCCGCGGCAGAACGCGTTCCCTTCTGCGCGGCGCCTACGAGATCCTGTCCGGCATCCCGTCCATCGTGCTCGGCTACGTCGGCTACCTGGCGCTGGTGGTGAAATTCGGTTGGGGGTTCTCCCTGGCGGCCGGCGTACTGACGCTCTCGGCGATGAGCATTCCGTACATCGCCAAGGCGACCGAGTCCGCGCTGTCCCAGGTGCCCACGTCCTATCGGGAGGGCGCGGAGGCGCTCGGATTGCCGCTCGGCTGGACGCTGCGCAAGATCGTGCTCAAGTCGGCGATCCCCGGCATCGTCACCGGCCTGCTGGTGGCGCTCGCGCTGGCGGTCGGCGAGACGGCGCCCATGCTGTACACGGCGGGCTGGTCGAACTCGGCCCCGACCGGCAAGCTCACCGACTCACCGGTCGGCTACCTGACCTACCCGATCTGGACGTTCTACAACCTGCCGTCGAAGGCGGCGCGCGACCTGTCCTACGACGCGGCGTTCCTGCTGATCGTGTTCGTGTTCCTGCTGATCATCCTCGGACGGCTGATCACCTGGTTCGCGCGGCGCCACTCGGAATCCGAGTAGCCCGATTCCGTTGCGACACAACGTCGTTCAGTTGTACGGTAGCCGCACTACCTGAACGAAGAACTCGTCGATCTGCCGGACTGCCTTCATGAACTGGTCCAGGTCAACGGGTTTGGTGACGTAGGCGTTGGCGTGCAGCTTGTAGCTCTTCAGGATGTCCTCCTCGGCCGAGGAGGTGGTGAGCACGACGACGGGGATCTGGGCCAGGTCGGGGTCGGACTTGATCTTCTCCAGCAGCTGGCGGCCGTCGTATTTGGGCAGGTTCAGATCGAGCAGGATCAGGTCGGGCCGCGGCGCGTCGGCGAACTCGCCGCGCCGGTAGAGGTAGTCGAGCCCCTCCTCCCCGTCGTGGGCGACGTGCAGCCTGTTCTTGAGCTTGTTGTGCTCGAACGCTTCTCGCGTGATGAGCTCGTCCCCAGGGTCGTCTTCGACCAGCAGGATGTCGATCGCTCTGCCTTCGGGCGTTGTCACTGGTGCGCTCCTTCCAAAGCGACTGAGTCCTCTTCCTCGACGGGCTCGGGCATGGGCAACGTGAACTCGAATCGCGTTCCGTCGGTATAGGACGTGTCGATCCGCACGGTGCCGCCGTGGTGCTCGACGATCTTCTTCACCAACGCGAGCCCGACGCCGGTTCCTGCGTACACCTCCCGGCCGTGCAGGCGCTGGAAGATGACGAAGACCTTGTCGGAGAATTCCTCGGGGATGCCGATGCCGTTGTCCGACACGGTGAACAACCATTCGCCGTCGTGGGTGCCCTCGCCGGGCGCGTATTCGATGACGACGCGGGGCGGGCGATCCTTGTGCCGGAACTTGATCGCGTTGCCGATCAGGTTCTGCCACAGCATCGTCAGCAGCGTCGGATCCCCCACGATCTCCGGGAGCGGTTCGGCCGGGCGCACGACCTCGGCGTCGGTTTCTTCGATCGCGATGGCCAGGTTGGCCAATCCGGCGTCGAGCGTCGCGTCGAGCTGCACCTCGGTCTCCGTGGTGCCCAGCCGGCCGACCCGGGAAAAGGTGAGCAGGTCGTTGATCAGGGCCTGCATGCGTTTGGCGCCGTCGACCGCGAATCCGATGTATTCGATGCCGCGCTCGTCGAGCTTGTCGCCGTACCGCTTCTCCAGCAGCTGGCAGAAGGAGGCCACCTTGCGCAGCGGCTCCTGCAGATCATGGGAGGCGACATAGGCGAACTGCTCGAGTTCGGTGTTGGAACGGCGCAATTCAGCGGTCTGTTCGTCGAGCAGGGTTTGGGCCGAACGGGACACGTCGAGCTCTTCGACCATGCGCTTGCGCATGTTCTCGACGTCGATGGCCATGTTGCGAATGTCCTTGGGCCGCTTGGGCGCCGAGATGGTTTCGTCGAAGTTGCCTTCGGTGATGCGGCGGCAGGCCGCGGCCAGATTCGCGATCGGCCGGGTGATCGCCGCGCGGCTCAGCAGCCCCAGCACCAGGGCGGCCCCCAAGACGATCAGCACCATCGCGCCCAGCACCCAGTCGCGCCAGCCGTTGATGTCGTTGAGCTCGTCGACGGCGCCGGCCGCCGCGTCCGCCAGGTGCGTGTTCTGCGTGTCGAAAAGCACTCGGAGACGGTCGAATTTGGCCTTGCCGAGGTCGGCCATCGGGGTGCTGACGACCGCGGGAACCTTGGGGGTCACACCCGCGATGACCGGTTCGGCATAGCTGGTCCGCCAGTCCGCGGCGGCGGTTTCGACCGCCTCCAGGTCGGCCATCAGCTCCGCGCGAGCGCCCACCAGCCGCCGAATCTCGTCGGCGGCCGCCCGTTCGGCGCGTTGCCCGTCGTAATACGGCGCGAGGAACTGCCGGTCGGCGGAGATCAGGTAACCGCGCACGCCCGTTTCCTGGTCCCGCAGGGCCGCCTGCAGGTGGGTCGCCGCGACGCGCGCCGGCTGGATGTCCTCTCCCACCTGGCGCGACACCTGGTCGGTGCGATCCAGCAACACCCCGCCGACGATCGCGCCGAGGAGCACCGTCGCGCCCATGATCCACAGGACGAGGGCCAGCCATCCCCGCACGGTGAGCTGCGCGAGCCGAAGCGGACGCGGTGCCGTCACGTGGTGGTCCTCTCGATTCGGAGCACGGCGATGTCGTCGGTGAGGCCCCCGCGCGGTTCGGCGAGTTTCTGGGCGTCGTCGATGAGGGCGTCGACGAACACCGGGCCGGGTTCGTCGCCGTGTGCGCGGGCCAGCTCGAGCAGGCCGTCCTCGCCGAGCCGCTCCGTCCCCTCCCCCGAATAGCCCTCGTAGAGACCGTCGGTCAGCAACAGCAGGCCGTGCCCGGCGGGCAGCTCAAGCTCGTGGCGCGGCCATTCGCCGGCGTGCAGGCCCAGCGCCGGGCCGCCCGGCGGCTCCACCCACTCCACCGCGCCGCCGCCCTGCAGCAACATCCCCGGATGCCCGGCGCGGATGACGCTGACCGCTGGGTCCTCGGGCGAGATCTCGAGGCTCAGCACGGTGGCGAAGATGCCGGTGCCGGTGCGTTCCGAATACAGCACCCGCTCCAGCTGCCGCATCAGCTCGACGCCGTGCACGCCCGCGAAGGTGAGCGTCCGAAACGCGATCCGCAGCGCGGCACCCAGCGCCGCCTCGTGCGGGCCGTGCCCGGCGACGTCGCCGATCAGGACGTGCACGATCCGGTCGGGGGTCTGGACGACATCGTAGAAGTCACCGCAGAGCAAGGCGTCTTCGCGGCTGGGCCGATAGCGGGCGACGATGTTGACGCCCGGGTTTTCCAGCAGCAGCGGGGAGGGCAGCAGTCCGCGTTCCAGCAGCGCGTTCTCCCGGGCCCGCAGCTGGGTCGCGTGCAGGTCGGCGGCGATGAGTTCGGCGCGCTTGCGCTCGATCGCGTACAGCAGCGCGCGGCGCAGCATCTCCGGCTCGACCCGGCCCTTGACCAGGTAGTCCTGGGCGCCGGCGGCGACCGCCGACGCCCCGAAGTACTCGTCGTTCAGGCCGGTCAGCACGACGATCGGGACGGTGGCGTCCAGCTTGGCGACGCGGTCCAGAGCGTCGATCCCGCTGGCGTCGGGCAGGTGCAGATCCAGCAGCACGCAGTCGGGGCGAGCGGATTCCAGCTCGCGTTCCGCGTCGGCCATCGACTTGGCCCACACCACCCGGATGTCGGTGGCCGCGTCGGTGATCAGGTCCTCCACGAGCAGCGCGTCGGCGCGGTCGTCCTCGACCAAAAGCAACGACAAGGATTGCCAACTCGCCGTCGGCGTGACCGGAGCACGCGCCGGTATCAAATCCCGGCCATCTGTGGACGGGTGTGGGAAGTCATGTTCTCCACTGCAGACCCCCTGGCCGCGGTAAGACCATTGTTCGGTGGCGGTGGTCGGACGGGATCGCCGGTGACTGTTTACCGGCTGTCGGCTTGGACTTCACGCGCCGTGGAGATCCTATGCGGTGCCGGCGACGTTTTCGCAGCGGCCCTGAGGAAGGGAGGAACTCTCAGCGCAGCAGCGCCCGTGACATCACGACCCGCTGAATCTGATTGGTGCCCTCGTAGATCTGGGTGATCTTGGCGTCCCGCATCATCCGCTCGACGGGGAAATCGACGGTGTAGCCGGCGCCGCCGAAGAGTTGCACCGCGTCCGTGGTGACCTCCATCGCGACGTCGGAGGCCAAACACTTCGACGCCGCGGAGATGAAGCCGAGGTGGGATTCGCCGCGCTCGGCGCGGGCGGCGGCGTGGTAGACCATCAGCCGCGCGGACTCCACCTTCATCGCCATGTCGGCGAGCATGAACTGCACGGCCTGGAAGCTGCTGATCGATTGCGCGAACTGCTTGCGGTCCTTGGTGTAGGCGATCGCGGCGTCCAGCGCGCCCTGGGCGATGCCGACCGCCTGCGCGCCGATCGTCGGCCGGGTGTGGTCCAGGGTCGCCAGCGCCGTCTTGAAACCGGTGCCCGGCTCGCCGATGATCCGGTCGCCCGGAATCCGGCAGTCCTCGAAGTACAGCTCGGTGGTCGGCGAGCCCTTGATGCCCAGTTTCTTCTCCTTGGGCCCGACGCTGAAACCCTCGTCGTCCTTGTGCACCATGAACGCCGAGATCCCGTTGGCGCCCTTGTCCGGATCGGTCACCGCCATCACCGTGTACCAACTCGACTTGCCGCCGTTGGTGATCCAGCACTTGGCGCCGTTGAGGATCCAGTCGTCCCCGTCGGCCTTGGCCCGGGTGCGCATCGACCCCGCGTCGCTGCCGGCCTCGCGCTCGGAAAGCGCGTAGGACGCCATCGCCGAGCCGTCCGCGATCGAGGGCAGCACCTGCTTCTTCAGCTCGTCGGAGCCGCGCAGGATCAGCCCCATCGTGCCGAGCTTGTTCACGGCGGGAATCAGCGACGCCGACGCGTCGACGCGGGCGACCTCTTCGATCACGATGCACGCCGCCACCGAGTCCGCGCCCTGCCCGCCGTACTCCTCGGGCACGTGCACGGCGTTGAACCCCGAGGCGTTCAGGGCCTCCAGCGCCTCCTGGGGGAAGCGGGAGTTCTCGTCGACGTCGGCGGCGTGCGGGGCGATCTCCTTCTCCGCCAGCGCCCGGATCGCGGCCCGCAATTCCGTGTGTTCCTCGGGCAACTGGAACAGATCAAAGGTGGGGTTACCGGCCCATCCAGCCATCTCGAGCCTCCTACGCTCTTCTTTGGCGCCCTGCCGAACCGCCCGGCTCCCTGCGCGGGCGCGGCGCGCCTCGTCGCCAAGCTACTAGTCGGTAACTTTACCCTGACGCTGCTGCAGCGCCTCATCCTTGGCCCGCACGGTCTCGGCCAGCTGCTGCTGGAAGTCGGCGATCCGGGCCCGCAGCGCGGGGTCCGACGACCCGAGGATGCGCACGGCGAGCAGGCCGGCGTTGCGGGCGCCGCCGATGGAGACCGTGGCCACCGGGACACCGGCGGGCATCTGCACGATCGACAGCAACGAGTCCAGGCCGTCGAGCCGCGCGAGCGGCACCGGCACCCCGATCACCGGCAGCGGCGTCACGGACGCGACCATGCCGGGCAGGTGCGCCGCCCCGCCGGCGCCGGCGATGATGACCTCGATGCCGCGCCCTGCGGCGTCGCGGGCGTAGTCGAACATCACCTGGGGGGTGCGGTGCGCCGAGACGACCCGGACCTCGGCCGGCACGTCGAACTCGTCCAGCGCCGCCGCGGCGTCGGCCATCACCGACCAGTCGCTGTCGCTGCCCATGATCACGCCAACGCGAGCCTGCTGATCGCTACCCATAATGGCGCCACTCCTCCTCGCGTTTTCCGATCGCAGTGCCCGGTTTATCGTCACCGGCGCGCATGTGCGTCCCATCCATCCGTCCACTGCCCGTGTGACAACCAGTGTGCCGCCAGGTCGGCGCGTTCCCGCAGCTTCGCCACGTTTTCCTGATCCGCCGGGCCGGCGGCGAGGAAGTTGATGTGGCCGACCTTGCGGCCGGGTCGTTCCTGTTTGCCGTACAGGTGGACGCGGGCGTCGGGCATCCGCGCGAACAGGTGGTGCAGCCGTTCGTCCAGGCTCATCTGCGGAGGCCCGGAGGCTTCGGCGGCGCCCAGCACGTTGGCCATCACGGTCAACGGCGCGATGGCATCGGTGTCGCCGAGCGGATAGTCCAGCACCGCGCGCAAATGCTGTTCGAACTGACTGGTGCGCGACCCGTCCATGGTCCAGTGCCCCGAGTTGTGCGGCCGCATCGCCAGCTCGTTGACAAGCAGCGCGCCGTCTGTCGTCTCGAACAGCTCGACCGCGAGCACTCCGACCACCCCGAGCTCGCCGGCCAGCCGCAACGCCAGCTGCTGCGCGTCGGCGGCCAGGTTTTCGGGCAGCTCCGGCGCGGGCGCGATCACCTGCACGCAGATGCCGTCGCGCTGCACCGTCTCGACGACCGGCCACGCCGCCCCCTGCCCGTACGGCGACCGTGCCACCAGGGCGGACAGCTCGCGGCGCAGGTTCACCTGCTCCTCGGCCATCACCGGCACCCCGTCACCGAGGAATGCGGCCGCGATCTCGCGGGCGTGCGAAGGGTCGCGGGCCATCCGCACCCCGCGCCCGTCGTAACCGCCGCGGATCGCCTTCACCACCACGGGTCCGGCTATCGCCCGCGCGAACTCGTCGAGTTCGTCGACGCTGCGGATCTCGGCATAGCGGGGCACCGGGACGCCGAGCGCCTCCAGCCGCCGCCGCATCACGAGCTTGTCCTGGGCGTGCACCAGCGCTTGCGGCGGTGGCGCCACGTTGACGCCCTCGGCGACGAGCTTGTCCAGCAGTTCGGTCGGCACGTGCTCGTGGTCGAACGTCAGCACGTCGGCACCCGCGGCCACCCGGCGCAGGTCCTCGAGATCGGCGTGCGAACCGATCACCACGTCGGGCGCGACCAGCGCGGCCGATTCGCCGGCGTCGGTGGCCAGCACCCGCAGCGTCTGCCCCAGCGCGATCGCCGCCTGGTGGGTCATCCGGGCGAGCTGACCGCCCCCGACCATCGCGACGACGGGGGTGACCCGGGGGACGGCTCGGGCGGCTGCGGGGCGCGATTCGAGGGGGGCTGCGCCCGGCGGGCGTGTACTCGGCACGGCCATCATGGTGTCACGGCTGCGCCGACCGCCGCGAAAGGCGTGTTGACCGGGGCCGACACTGAATTGTTATGTACGATTTTGCGTCGAATTTGTGTCCGTCCGTACACTGACGTGTTGTGTCCTTCGCCGAAGCCACGATCGCGCGTCTGCCAAGGGTTTTGCAGCCCTATTTGCTACGCCACCACGAACTGATCAAATTCGCCATTGTCGGCGGCACCACGTTCGTCATCGACTCGGCGATTTTCTACACGCTCAAGCTGACAATTCTTGAACCCAAACCGGTCACCGCGAAGGTGATCGCCGGCATCGTCGCGGTCATCGCGTCCTACGTGCTGAACCGGGAATGGAGCTTCCGCAACCGCGGCGGGCGCGAGCGCCACCACGAGGCCCTGCTGTTCTTCGCGTTCAGCGGCGTGGGGGTGCTGCTGTCCATGGCGCCGCTGTGGTTCTCCAGCTACGTGCTGCAACTGCGCGAGCCGACGGTGTCGCTGGCCGTGGAAAACATCGCCGACTTCATCTCGGCCTACATCATCGGAAACCTGCTGCAGATGGCGTTCCGTTTCTGGGCGTTCCGGCGCTGGGTATTTCCCGACCAGTTTGCCCGCACCCCCGACAAGGCCCTGGAATCGGCCCTCACGGCCGGCGGTATTGCCGAGATCTTCGAAGACGAGATCGAGGGCGGAAACGTCACCCTGCTGCGCGCCTGGCGCAATCGCGCCGGCCGGCTGGGTCAGCTCGGCGATTCCTCGGAACCCAGGGTGTCGAAGACTTCGTGATACAGCAGCGCGTGCACCTCGCGTAGCCGCGGAATGTCGTAGAACTCCAACGGATCTTGTGACGCCGATTCGATGATCAGGGTCCCGGTGCGAAACATCCGCTCGGTGATCCGGTCGCGGAATTCCACGCTGTTGATCCGGGCCAGCGGGATGTCGATCCCGGTGCGCGTCAACACCCCGTGCCGGAACATCACCCGCCGGTTGGTCACCACGAAATGGGTGGTCAGCCAGCTTCCGAACGGCCACAGCGTCAGCCAGCCGACGATCACCAGCCAGATCCCCCAGATCACCCCGTGGATGATGTTCTTGGCGAGCTGCTCGAAGTGCGTCGAGTTGAGGTAGCCGGAGCCGAACGCCGCCAGCCCGGTCACTCCGATGAGAACCAGCACCGGCCAGATCAACCGCTTCCAGTGCGGGTGGCGGTGCACGATGACGTGCTCGCCCGCGGCCAGCACATTGTCCGGATAGCCCATGCCCGCCGACCTTAGCCGCGCGACGCGACGATCCGCGGGTAACTAGCGCAGATGCACCACGTCGCCGGCGGCGACGACGGCGGTCTGCCCGCCGCTTTCCAGACAGAGCCGGCCCTGGTCGTCGATGGCGGTCGCGGTCCCGTCGATCTGCTTACCGCCGGGCAGGTGGGCGCGCACCCGGTTGCCGAGGGTCAGGCTGCGCGCCCGGTAGTCGGCGGCCAGCGCCCAGTCGGCGCCGCGCGCGGCGCGCCAGGCCACGATGCGCCGCCCCAGCTCACGCAGTAGCGCGGACACCAGCCGGGTGCGGTCGGGTTCGGCGACGCCGAGATCGAGCAGCGACGTCGCGCCGGGCCCGTCGATCTCCTCGGCGGACTGAGTCACGTTGAGGCCCAAGCCGATAACCACCACCGGCTTTGCCACCTCGGCGAGAATGCCGGCCAGCTTGCCCGGCGAATCCGCCGGCCCGGCCAGCACGTCGTTGGGCCACTTGAGCCCCACCCGGGCCCCGGACCCTTCCAGCAGCGGGGCGACGGTGTCGACGACCGCCACCCCGGTGGCCAGCGGCAGCCAACCCCACCCGGTGCTCGGGACGTCGACGACGCTGACACCGACCGACATGGTGATCTGGGCGCGCGGGGTGGCCGACCAGCCGCGGCCGTGCCGCCCCCGCCCGGCGGTCTGGTGCTCGGCGATCAGCACGGCACCGGCGACGTCGGCGCCTGATGCCGCCCGCGCCAGCAGGTCGGCGTTGGTGGATCCGGTCTGCTCGACGACGTCGAGCTGACGCCAGCCCAGCCCGGTGCCGATCAACTCGGCGCGCAGCGCGGCGCCGTCCAGGGGTGCTCGAAATTGATCTCGGTCCGTCACCGCACCCAGCGTAGAACTCAGGGCCGACGGTCGCGCATGTCCAGCACCGCCAGATGGCTGAACAGCATGCTGGTCCCGATCGGGTTGCCGCCCCCGGGATACGCGGTGCCGCTGGGCGCGGCCATCGTGTTGCCCGCCGCGTAGAGGCCCGCGATGGGGTCGCCGGACGGGTCGAGCACCCGCGCCGCGGCGTCGGTGCGCAGGCCGCCCTTGGTGCCCAGGTCCGAGATGCCGAACGCCGCGGCGTGAAACGGCGGTGTGTCGATGGGCACCAGCGGCGAGGCGCCCGCCGAGAACGCGCGATCGAATGCCTCGTCGCCGCGGCCGAAATCCTCGTCGGTGCCGGAGGCGGCAAAACCGTTGAACCGCTTGACCGTTGCCGTTAGCCGCTGGGCCGGCACCCCGATCTTGGCGGCCAGTTCCTCGAGGGTGTCCGCGGAATGCCACAGCCCGGCGGCGACGTACTTCTCGGTCTCGACGATCGAGACGTTGGCCGCCTTGACCGGCGGCACCTCTCCCTCGGAGTCGTCGTAGATCATCCAGTACGGCAACGTGATTGAGCCATCGGCCAGCTGCGCGATGATCTCGCGGCCGGCCCGGTCGTAGGCCCGGGACTCGTTGACGAACCGGTCGCCGTCCTGGTTGACGAAGATGCCGCCGGTGAACCACAGCGCGAAGGCGGACCGGCCGTCGGGATGGGTCATGCCCGGCGACCACCACGCCTGGTCCAGCAGGTCGGTGTCCGCGCCGGCCTCGATGCCGGCCTGCAACGCCAGGCCGCGACTTCCCGGGCCGCCCATGGTGTCTCGCGCCACGCCGGGCACCCCGTACTTCTGCCGAAGCTCGTCGTTGGCTTCGAAGCCCCCGGCGGCCAGCAGCACGCCCCGGCGGGCGCGGATGGCGCGGCGCTGCCCGTCGGTCTCCACGATCGCGCCGGTGACCCGGCCGTCAGAGAGCACGAGTTCGACCAGGGCGGTGTCGCGCCGCAACGTCGCCGTCGGGTATTGGCCGATGGCCTTGAGGAATCGGGCGATCAGCGCGCGGCCCCCGACGTAGTAGTCCGACGGTGGTTGCACGCCGAGCCGGTCGGTGTCCAGCGGCCCGCGGATCGCGTCACGGAATTCGGGGGCGGCGGCCACCGCCAGCGGCTTGGCGGCGATGTGGCGCTGGCCGTCGAGGCGGGCCTTGGGCGCCTTGCCGTAGTAGTCGGGCCAGGGCAGCGGCACGAACTTCAGGTTCGCGTCGGCCTCCAGGTACTCGATCAGCCCGGCGCCGCCGCGGACGAAGGTTTCCTGCAGCTCGCGTGGCGTGCGGTCGCCGACCACGGCGTGGTAGTAGGTGAGCGCGTCCTCGATGGTGTCGTCGGTGCCGGCGCGCACCAGCACCGGATTGCACGGGAACCAGACGCCGCCCCCGCCGGAGTACGCGGTGGTGCCACCGAACTTGTCGGTCGCCTCGACCAGGAGCACGTCGAGGCCTTCGCGCGCCGCGGTGTACGCGCCGGTGACGCCGCCGCCACCCGATCCCGCGACCAGTACGTCGCATTCGTCCGCCCAGTCCGCGGTTTCCAACAGCCGGGCGTCCATCAGCGGAGACTACCTCGCCGCGATCACAGATACTGCTGGCGGCCATGCGACGCGAATTCCGCGTCCAGCGCCCGCTTTTCGTCGGGGCTCATCCGGTGGTACGCGGGCGCTCCCCGCCCGGCCCACCGGTACACCGGTTCGTCGCTGTGCCAGCGCTGTCGTTGCAGCACCCGCTTGAGCACCTTGTTGGAGCCGGTGACGGGCAGGCTCGCGGAAAGCCGCAGGAACCGGGGCGTGCCCTTGCCGCCCAGGTCTTGCTGACGGGACAGGTAAGCGGCGAACTCCGCCGTGTCGAAATTCTCGGGGTCGGCCACCTCGAGGGCCGCCATCACCTGATCGCCGGACCGCGGGTCCGGCACCGCATAAACGCCGGCCGCCACCACGTCCGGGTGCCGGCGCAGGACACGCTCGATCGTCAGCGCGGAGGTGTTCTCGCCGTCGACCCGGATCCAGTCGCCGCGGCGACCGGCGAAGTACAGGAAGCCGGCCTCGTCGCGGTACCCGAGGTCACCGGTCCAGTACCAGCCGTTGCGGATCCGCTCGGCGTCGGCGTCGGCGTTGTTGTAGTAGCCCTCGAACGCGCGGGTGCCCGCCTTGTCAACGATTTCGCCCACTGCCGCATCGGAATTGCGCACCCGGCCGTGTTCGTCGACGACCGCGGGCGGGCAGTCCGTCAGCGTCTGCGGATCGACCACCGCGACGCCGGGGTGCGCCGGCCGGCCCAGCGCCCCGGGCGGCGCGTCCGGATCGTGTGTGACCGCACCGCCACCCTCGCTGGAGCCATAGCCCTCCAACAGTTCCGCGCCGAAGCGGCGCCGGAACTCGGCCTGGTCGTCCGGCGACGCCTCGGTGCCGAACCCGCGGACCAGTGGGTTGTCGGCGTCGTCGGGCCGCTCGGGGGTGGCCAGCAGATAGGCGAGTGCCTTGCCGACGTAGGTGAAAAACGTCGCGCCGAAGTAGCGCACGTCGGGCAGAAACCGCGACGCCGAGAAGGCGGGCGTCAGGCACACGGTCGCGCCGTTGGCCAGCGCCGGCGCCCACAGCGCCATGATCGCGTTGCCGTGGAACAGGGGCATGCAGCAGTACTCGACGTCGGCGCGGACATGGCCGAACTTCTCGCTGGCCGTGTGCGCGATCGCGGCCAGCCGCCCCTGACTGCATTTGACGGCTTTCGACGCGCCCGTCGTCCCCGAGGTGAACAGCAGCAGGAACAACGACTCCGGGCCCACCCCTGCCGCGATCACGGGTTCACAGCGGTGGGCATCGATGCGACGGCGGTAGCCGGGGTCGTCGACGCGCACAAACCGGTCCGGCCGCAGCTGCAAGTCGAGCCCGCTCAATCGCTGGATCCCCGCGGAGTCGGTGACGATCATCTGGCAATCGGTGTGGCGAATCTCGGCGGCCAGCTCGGTGGCGCCCCGCGTCGGGTTGATGCCCACCACGGTCGCCCCCACCAGCGCCGCGCCGCCGAGCCAGAAAACGAAGTCGGGCACGTTCTCCAGCAGCACCCCGATGTGAAACGGCCCCTGGGAAAACGATCTGCGGCGCATCGATCGGGCCAACGCGCCGCGCGCGGCGGATTCGCGGACCACCTCGTCCCAGGTCCAGTCGCGCTCGCGGGTGCGCAACCCGATGTGTTCGTCGCCGAGGCGGTCGAGGAGCATCGTCGCGATGTCGGCGGCCATCTCAGGCCGACGCGTGCACGAGGTCCAGGTACTCCTGCGGGAGCTCGTCGCGGGACACCTTGGTCACGCTGACCACGCCCGGATTGTAGGAGTCCTCACCAATGATCTTGCCGCTCTTGTCGATTGGCCACAGCAGCAGCTGCCGGAACACCACCAGGTAGTCCCCGTCGGGGTCGTCGACCGGCATCCCGAGGATGCGGGACAGTTCCGCCGCGGGGTACAGCTGCTTGAGCAGACCCTCGGTCACCAGGCAGTCGTCGTCGACGACGAGCCGCTGCACCTCGAACTCGAGAATGTTGGTGCGGGTCGCCAGGAAGTCGGCGTAGTAGGCGCGCACCCCGTCGGTGGCCTTGGCGCCCACATCCTCGGCGCCGTGCCAAAAGTGGTAGGCCGGCTCGGGGCTCAGCGTCGCCATCAACCGCTCCAAATCCGGTGCGGCCTCGGCCTTCATGTGCTCGATCACCACGCTCAGCACCGCCCGGTGCCGCTCGTTGGTGGTTGCGGCCAGCCGCCTCTGAAGCGGTTCCCAGGTCCGGTTGGGGTCGATGATCGCCATGGCGTCATCATCACGAATTCGACGGCTCGCGGTCATCCGCCACGCGTCGACCGTATTCGCCGATCCTCCCGACGACCGTCGGTCAGGGTTGTTCCGGCTCCGCGAGTTCGGCCGAGGACAGCGCGATCCGGCGGATCATGAGTACCAACGTGGCGGTGAACCGGTCCATCGGATCGCCCAGGTCCCATCCCATCTGCGACTCGACATGCGCGAGCCGCGCCGCGACCGTGCTGTGGTGCAGATGCAGTTCGGCGGCCGTGCGCCGCAGCGACCCGAAAACGAAGAAGGCCTCCACCGTGTCGACGTCGAGGGCGCCCGTCGGCGACGCAGCGATCTCGTTGACCCGCAATACATCTCGCTGCCGACGCACCCGCTCCAGGGGAATGTCGGCCAACAGCTCCAGCGCGCTGAGCCGCTCGTAGGCGACGGCGCGCCTGCCGTAACCGGTCGAGGACGCGAAGCGCAGCGCGCCCAGAGCCTGATGCCACGACGTCGCGGCGGCCAGCGCGTCGACGCTGGCACCGATGCCGACCCAGGGCCCCCGGCTCGAACCCACGTTCCGCGGTCCCGGGAATGCGGTGACGATCGCGTTTTCGAGCCCGTCGGACAACGCCCGGGTGTCGATGGTCCCCTGGCACAGCACGGCCGTCGCGTTCCCGATGGCGGTCGAGCGCACCGACGAGCCCGGAAGTTGGTGCGCGATGATCCGCAGCGCTTCGGGCGGGGAATCCGCGGACACCGCAAGGACGCAGAGGTTGCGCTTTTCGTCCAACCCGAGCAGGCGAACGGCCCGCACCCGGTCCTCCCGACGCTCCTTGCCGGACAGCACGACCTCGAGCAGCGCGGGATCCCCGATGTGCAGCTCGCCCGACACCCCGGTGCGTGTCGCCACCGCGCGCAGGGTGTGGCCCACCCGATCGAGCAGCACCGGGTCGAGGGCGTGGCCGGGGCCCTCGCGTTCCAGCCACACGCTCGGCTCGTCCGCGGGCGCCGGCGCCGGCGGCGGATCGGCGTCCGGTTCCAGGCGGCCGGTCGCGTCGTAGCGGATCACCGTGCCCGATGCCCATCGCGCACCGACCGGGCATTCGGCCAGCAGCGCCGCGCGACGCACCACCGTGTCAGCGTTGGCTGCCGACTCGTGAAGCCGGTCGAAGCAGGAGATGATCGACAGCACGGAGGCGGAATCTGATCCCAGTTCCGACATCCGCACCGGATCGGCGTTCATCAGCGGAGGTTACCGTCATCGCCCTTCACCGGGGCGGGCTACCAGCCACGCTAAGCTCGTCTCCCATGACGAGCGTTACCGACCACACTGCGGAGCCCGCTGCCGAACACACCATCGACATCCACACCACCGCGGGCAAGCTGGCCGAACTGCACAAGCGCCGCGAAGAGTCGCTGCACCCGGTGGGTGAAGAGGCCGTCGAGAAGGTGCACGCCAAGGGCAAGCTGACCGCCCGCGAGCGCATCCTCGCCCTGCTCGACGAGGACTCGTTCGTCGAGCTCGACGCGCTGGCCAAGCACCGCAGCAAGAACTTCGGCCTGGAGAACAACCGCCCGCTCGGCGACGGCGTGATCACCGGCTACGGCACCATCGACGGCCGCGACGTGTGCATCTTCAGCCAGGACGCCACCGTGTTCGGCGGCAGCCTCGGCGAGGTGTACGGCGAGAAGATCGTCAAGGTCCAGGAGCTGGCGATCAAGACCGGCCGCCCGCTGATCGGCATCAACGACGGCGCCGGCGCCCGCATCCAGGAGGGCGTTGTCTCCCTGGGCCTGTACAGCAAGATCTTCCGCAACAACATCCTGGCCTCCGGCGTCATCCCGCAGATCTCGCTGATCATGGGCGCGGCCGCCGGCGGGCACGTCTACTCCCCCGCGCTGACCGACTTCGTGGTCATGGTCGACCAGACCAGCCAGATGTTCATCACCGGGCCCGACGTCATCAAGACCGTCACCGGCGAGGACGTCACCATGGAGGAGCTCGGCGGCGCCCACACCCACATGGCCAAGTCGGGCACGTTGCACTACGTCGCCTCCGGTGAGCAGGACGCCTTCGACTGGGTGCGCGACCTACTGAGCTACCTGCCGCCCAACAACGCGACCGACGCGCCCCGCTACGCCGAGCCGCATCCGCCGGGCGCCATCGAGGACAACCTCACCGAGGAGGACCTCGAGCTGGACACGCTGATCCCGGATTCGCCCAACCAGCCCTACGACATGCACGAGGTCATCACCCGCATCCTCGACGACGACGAATTCCTGGAAGTCCAGGGCGGTTACGCGCAGAACATCGTCGTCGGGTTCGGCCGCATCGACGGCCGGCCGGTCGGCGTCGTGGCCAACCAGCCGACGCAGTTCGCCGGCTGCCTGGACATCAACGCCTCGGAGAAGGCGGCGCGGTTCGTGCGGACCTGCGACTGCTTCAACATCCCGATCATCATGCTCGTCGACGTGCCGGGCTTTTTGCCGGGAACCGGCCAGGAATACAACGGCATCATCCGGCGCGGCGCCAAGTTGCTGTTCGCCTACGGCGAGGC
Source organism: Mycobacterium sp. NTMscope_MAC_269 (assembly GCF_976985695.1). NCBI lineage: Bacteria > Bacillati > Actinomycetota > Actinomycetes > Mycobacteriales > Mycobacteriaceae > Mycobacterium > Mycobacterium sp. NTMscope_MAC_269. The sequence continues at coordinate 29,615 of NZ_OZ335668.1, read as the reverse complement.
CACCGTCCCCAAGATCACCGTCATCACCCGCAAGGCCTACGGCGGCGCCTACTGCGTGATGGGGTCCAAGGACATGGGCTGCGACGTGAACATCGCCTGGCCCTCGGCGCAGATCGCCGTGATGGGGGCTTCGGGCGCCGTCGGCTTCGTCTACCGCCAGCAGCTCAAGCAGGCCGCCGCCGACGGCAAGGACGTCGACGCGCTGCGCCTGGAATTGCAGCAGGAATACGAGGACACCCTGGTCAACCCGTACGTCGCCGCCGAGCGCGGTTACGTCGACGCGGTGATCCCGCCGTCGCACACCCGCGGCTACATCGGCACGGCGCTGCGCCTGCTGGAACGAAAGATCGCCCACCTGCCCCCCAAGAAGCACGGGAACATTCCACTGTGAGTGACGAAAACGGTTCTGCGGCAACCCCAGCCGCGCCCGAGCCGCACGAGCCGCACATTCAGATCCTCAAGGGCGAGCCCACCCTCGAGGAGGTGGCCGCGCTGGTCACGGTCCTGGGCTGCGCCGGCGGCGCGCCGGAGCCCGAACAGCCCGAGCAGACCCGCTGGGGCCTCCCGGTCGACCGGCTCCGCTTCGCGATGTCCAACTATCAGCGGCTCACGTTCCAGCAAATGACGCATATGAGGCATTGACCCGCCTGGTGCTGGCGTCGGCCTCGGCCGGCCGGCTCACGGTGTTGCGTCAGGCGGGCATCGATCCGCTGGTCGTGGTGTCCGGCGTCGACGAGGACGCCGTTGCGGCCGCGCTGGGTCCCGATGCGTCGCCGTCCGACGTGGTGTGCGCCCTGGCCCGGGCCAAGGCCGAACAGGTCGCCGCCGGGCTCGATGGCACCGTGGCGGCCGATTGCGTTGTCATTGGCTGTGATTCGATGCTTTTCCTCGACGGCCGGCTGTGCGGCAAGCCCGGATCGGCCGAGGCCGCCGCGAGCCAGTGGCGCCGCATGGGCGGGCGGTCCGGTGGCCTGCACACCGGGCACTGCCTGCTGCGCCTGCGCGACGGCGCGATCCTCCATCGTGAGATCGAATCTGCTTGCACCACAGTGCATTTCGCTGAACCGACGGACACTGACCTGCGGGCCTACGTGGCCGGCGGCGAACCGTGGCACGTGGCGGGCGGCTTCACCCTCGACGGCCTGGGCGGCTGGTTCGTCGACGGAATCGAGGGCGACCCGTCCAACGTGATCGGCGTGAGCCTGCCGCTGCTGCGGCGCCTGCTGGAGCGGGCCGGGCTGGCGGTGTCCGCGCTCTGGGCCTCCAACTGACGCCGGGCGTCGACCGGTGGGGCCGATCCCGCTGAAACGACGACGACTACTCGACGTTGGTGACGAAATCTCGGGATGAGTAGGCTCGGCAGCGTGGCATTACCCCCCGATCCGAGCGCGACATTGTCGAATTACGCCCACCCCGAGCGACTGGTCACCGCCGACTGGCTCTCCGCCCACCTGGGCACCCCCGGCCTGGTGATCGTCGAGTCCGACGAGGACGTGTTGCTCTACGACGTGGGCCACATCCCCGGTGCGGTGAAAATCGACTGGCACACCGACCTCAACGACCCCCGGGTGCGCGACTACATCGACGGTGCCCAGTTCGCGGAGTTGATGGACCGCAAGGGCATTTCCCGCGACGACACCGTGGTGATCTACGGCGACAAAAGCAACTGGTGGGCCGCCTACGCGCTGTGGGTGTTCACGCTGTTCGGTCACCCTGATGTGCGCCTGCTCAACGGCGGTCGCGACCTGTGGCTGGCCGAACGCCGGGAGACCACGCTGGACGTCCCCACCAAGACGTCCACCGGCTACCCCGTCGTCACGCGCAACGACGAGCCCATCCGCGCCTTCAAAGACGACGTGCTGGGGATTCTCGGCAGCCAGCCGCTGATCGACGTGCGCTCGCCGGACGAGTACACGGGCAAGCGCACGCACATGCCCGAGTACCCCGAGGAGGGCGTGCTGCGCGGCGGCCACATCCCCACCGCCCGGTCGATCCCGTGGGCCAAGGCGGTCGACGAAAGCGGCCGCTTCCGCAGCCGCGAGGAGCTCGAGGAGCTCTACGGCTTCCTCGAGCCGGACGACAAGACCGTCGTGTACTGCCGCATCGGTGAACGGTCCAGCCACACGTGGTTCGTCCTGACGCATTTGCTGGGCAAGCCCGGCGTGCGCAACTACGACGGGTCCTGGACCGAGTGGGGCAACACCGTGCGCACCCCGATCGTCGCGGGCTCCGAACCGGGACAGGCACCGGGGCGCGTCTCCGTCTGATGGGTGCGCCATGAGCATGCCCGCGCCGCTGGCCGAGGTGGTCTCCGACTTCGCCGAGGTCGAGGGCCAGGACAAGCTGAAGCTGCTGCTGGAATTCGCCGACGAGCTGCCCGACCTGCCGCCCGAGCTGGAACAGCAGGCCATGGAGCCGGTGCCCGAGTGCCAGACCCCGTTGTTCCTGCACGTCGACGCCAGCGACCCGAACCGGGTGCGACTGCACTTCAGCGCGCCCGCCGAATCGCCGACCACCCGGGGCTTCGCGGCGATCCTGGCCACCGGTCTGGACGAGCAGCCCGCCGCCGACATCCTGGCGGTGCCCGAGGATTTTTACGACGACCTCGGGCTGGCCGCGCTGATCAGCCCGCTGCGGTTGCGCGGCCTGTCGGCGATGCTCGCCCGCATCAAGCGCAGGCTGCGCGAGTCGGCCGGATAAACCCGGACCGCCTCGTCGGCCCAACGGCGCGGCGCTTAGACTTCCCGAGAACTCGTTGTAAGAAATTCTCTTAGAGAAGCCCGCAGAAATACGTCTGCGACCGATGCCATACAGGAGGCGCAGTGGCCAGTCACGCCAGCTCGAGGATCTCCAAAGTGCTCGTCGCCAACCGCGGCGAGATCGCTGTCAGGGTGATCCGCGCGGCCCGCGATGCGGGCCTGTCCAGCGTGGCGGTGTATGCCGAACCCGACGCCGACGCGCCCCACGTGCGCCTGGCCGACGAGGCGTTCGCATTGGGCGGTCAGACGTCCGCGGAGTCCTACCTGGACTTCGGCAAGCTCCTCGACGCGGCCGCCAAGTCCGGCGCCAACGCCGTCCACCCCGGCTACGGATTCCTCTCGGAGAACGCCGATTTCGCCCAGGCGGTCCTCGACGCGGGCCTGATCTGGATCGGCCCCAGCCCGCAGTCCATCCGCGACCTCGGTGACAAGGTCACCGCCCGCCACATCGCCGCGCGCGCCCAGGCCCCGCTGGTGCCCGGCACCCCCGACCCGGTCAAGGACGCCGACGAGGTGGTGGCCTTCGCCGAGGAGTACGGCGTGCCGATCGCGATCAAGGCGGCGTTCGGCGGCGGTGGTCGCGGCATGAAGGTGGCCCGCACCATCGAAGAGATCCCCGAGCTGTTCGAGTCGGCCACCCGTGAGGCCGTCGCGGCGTTCGGCCGCGGCGAGTGCTTCGTCGAGCGCTACCTGGACAAGCCGCGCCACGTCGAGGCGCAGGTGATCGCCGACCAGCACGGCAACGTCATCGTCGCCGGCACCCGCGACTGCTCGCTGCAGCGCCGGTTCCAGAAGCTCGTGGAAGAGGCGCCTGCGCCGTTCCTGAGCGACGCGCAGCGCAAGGAGATCCACGAGTCGGCCAAGCGGATCTGCAAGGAGGCCCACTACTACGGCGCCGGAACGGTCGAATACCTGGTCGGCCAGGACGGCCTGATCTCCTTCCTGGAGGTCAACACCCGCCTGCAGGTCGAGCACCCGGTCACCGAGGAGACCGCGGGCATCGACCTGGTCCTGCAGCAGTTCAAGATCGCCAACGGCGAGAAGCTGGACCTCACCGAAGACCCCACCCCGCGCGGGCACGCCATCGAGTTCCGGATCAACGGCGAGGACGCCGGGCGAGGCTTCCTGCCCGCACCCGGCCCCGTCACCCGCTACGACATTCCCACCGGGCCCGGTGTCCGACTGGATTCCGGCGTCGAGGCCGGTTCGGTGATCGGCGGGCAGTTCGACTCCATGCTGTCCAAGCTGATCGTGTACGGCGCCACCCGCGAGGAGGCGCTGGCCCGCTCCCGTCGCGCCCTGGACGAGTTCCACGTCGAGGGCCTTGCCACGGTCATCCCGTTCCACCGCGCGGTGGTCTCCGACCCCGCGTTCATCGGTGACGGCGAGAGCTTCTCGGTCCACACGCGCTGGATCGAGACCGAGTGGGACAACACCATCGAACCGTTCACCGGCGGCGAGCCCCTGGACGACGACGCCGACGCCCGGCCCCGCCAAAAGGTGGTCGTGGAGGTCGGTGGCCGCCGGCTCGAGGTGTCGCTGCCCGGAGATCTGGCGCTGTCGGGCGGCGGGGGCGGCGGCGAGGCCGGCGTGATCCGCAAGAAGCCCAAGGCACGCAAGCGGGGGGCGCACGCCGGTGCGGCCGCCTCCGGCGACTCGGTCACCGCGCCCATGCAGGGCACCGTGGTCAAGGTCGCGGTCGAGGAAGGCCAGGAGGTTGCGACCGGCGACCTGGTGGTGGTCCTCGAGGCGATGAAGATGGAGAACCCGGTCACCGCGCACAAGGACGGGGTCATCACCGGTCTCGCGGTCGAGCCGGGCGCCGCCGTCACGCAGGGCACGGTGCTGGCCGAGATCAAGTAGCCGTCCCTGAGAGACTTCACAGGGAGCGTTGTCGCCCCTGGCTACCGCGAGTAGGGTGGCGAGCAAGGTTGAGTTCACAGCCGCCCGGGATACGTCGTTGGCGTGGGGACAGGCGAAACTCCCTGCTCCATCGAACTTTTTAACATCGGCTGACGTATTCCTGACGATTCCGTAGCAGGAATCCTGCTCAACAGGATGGAGTCAGCAATGTCTGTGGCCCAATCGTGGCAACAAAGCCGCACAGCGCAGTTCACCGCCCGGTGGGGCCCGGTGGGCACCCTGATCACGGTCGACGGCGAGCTCGACGCGGCCAACGCGGATCAGCTCGCCGCGTACGTCCAACAGAGCGTCAACCGCTCCCGGCGGGTCATCCTCGATTTGCGCGGCCTGAAATTTGTTGGCACCGCCGGCTTTTCGGCGCTGCACCGGATCAACGTGGTGTGCTCGGCCGCCCAGGTGTCGTGGGCCATGGCCCCGAGCCCGGCGGTGGCCAGGTTGCTGCGCGTCTGCGACCCGGACGGCACGCTGCCGGTGACGACGCAAAAGGCCGAGCCGCTGCTCGAGCCGCTACGGGTCGACGACGACGAAAACCGCCGGCCGCTACTGCAACTGGTCCCGCAGCCGCGTTAGCGATTTCGCCAGCAGGCGTGACACGTGCATCTGTGAGATGCCGACCCGCTCGGCGATCTGTGTTTGCGTCATCGACTCGAAGAACCGCAGCACCAGCACCGTTCGCTCCCGCTCGGGTAACGCCTCGAGCAACGGGCGCAGCGATTCCTGGTCCTCGATGCGGTCCAGGCCGGTGTCCACGTCGCCGAGGGTGTCGGCGATCGCCCGAGCTTCCTCCTCTTCGCCCCCGCCGCCGCTGTCGATCGACAAGGTGTTGTAGGAGCTGCCGGCGACCAGGCCCTCGACGACCTCTTCGCGGTCCATCTCGAGTTCCGCGGCGAGTTCGGTCGCGGTGGGCGCGCGGCCCAGCCGTTGGGACAAATCAGCGGTCGCGGTGCCGAGCCTCAGGTGCAGTTCCTTGAGGCGCCGCGGCACCTTGACCGACCAGCTGTTGTCGCGGAAGTGGCGGCGGACCTCGCCCATGATCGTGGGCACCGCGAACGAGACGAAGTCGGAACCCGCGTCGACGTCGAACCGCACCACCGCGTTGACCAACCCGACGCGCGCCACCTGGACGAGGTCGTCGCGTGGTTCGCCGCGGCCCTCGAAGCGGCGCGCGATGTGGTCGGCCAGCGGAAGGCAGCGTTCGACGATCTTGTCCCGTTGGCGCTGAACTTCCATGGAGTCGGGCGCGACGGAGGCCAACTCCCGGAACATGTCCGGAACATCGGCGTATTCGTTCGGGCGCGAGACCGAACCGCCGGCAGCTCGCGGTGTCACCTGCTGGAGGCCGCCCGTCGCGCCGTCAGCGTGATGCCGAAAACACTGCCGGTTTCATTGGGTTCGCGACCATCGTGAAAAGTCTGGACGTCGTCGGCCAACGACGTCAGCACATGCCAACTGAAGCTGCCGGGCGCCACCACATCGTGGGTGTCGCACGCCGCGGAGGCCTCCACCACCAATTGGTCGTCCTGCGGATCGACCACGACGCTCAGCGTGGCGTCGGGAGTGGCCGAGCGAATCAACCGGGTGCACACCTCATCGACCGCGAGCCGCAGGTCCGCCACCGCGTCGAAATCCAGGTCCTCGAAGGTGCCGATCGCGCCGACCAGGGTGCGCAGCATCGCGAGGTTCTCCAGCCGCGCTGCGACGTGAAGTTCGACGGCGCGATGGCCGCGCGGACGCTTGTTAGCGTGCAATCCAGCATCGTTCATATGGTCTCCCGGCATGGTTTGACTGACACTACTACTGCTCCGCAGCCCGCCGTGGACCGTGCGTTCGAGCCGGTTAGTCATGATCGCCGCCGGGTATTCGGCCCGCTATGGACGGGCCTGAGACGACCGATACGGATCGGACGCGCCGGTACAGGCGCGTCGCGGTAATCGCCGGGGTCACGCTGATCGTTTTGCTCGTGGTCGCGGTAGGCATTTATGTCGGTGTGTTCGTGATTCTGTCCCCCATGATGGGGTGACGACGTCTTAATCCGAGCAGACGCAACCGTTCCGGCACTCATCATGGTGCCCTCCTGATACCCACTCGGCGCCGCCCGTAACCTCGGATTCGGGTTTCCCGCAAAATCTCACAACGGGTGGCGTCATAGCAGGTCACCCGTGGGAAACGGCGGTTCGGCGCTTGGCGCTGGACGGTCTCCTAGCTGGCGGGCCGCTGCCGTAGCACCTCGGGATGTTCGGAGTACCAGCGATCCGCGAGCCGGCGTATCCGGCGGTGCTCCAACCCCAACCAGATCAGACCCAACACCGCGGCGATGACGGCGGTGACGCCCGCGGTCATGCCCTCGTGGTGGTGTCCGGTCGCGAAGGCCGCAAGGCTTCCGCAGGTGCCGATCACCCCTGCGACCACTAACAGGTACCCCGGCCAGTGCAGGACGTCGATCAGCGACTCGCCGGCGAGCGGCCGCGTGGTCCTGAGATGGTCGACGGGGTCGTGATAGGTGTCTCCCATTGGCTGCTCCTCACCGCACCATCAACGTTAGATCGCGGGAAAGCAAACCTAAAGGGCCAGTACCGGACCGGCGATCGGGGCGACACCCATGGCGACCATCAGCGCCATGACGGTCAGCAAAAACCAGCCCGCGCCCTGCCATCCCCACCAGGTCCCGCGGGCCTTCCACACGCGGTAGGTGCGCACGAAAGCCCAGATCCCGGCGGCCAGCGCGATCATCGGGCCGCCGAACGCCAGCAGGGTGCGCTGCGGCGGGCCGCAGGCCACCGTGTCGACGCCCCCGGTCGGACACGTGCTCACCCACACCGCGGCGATCAGCAGGAAACCGACGGCAGCTGCCGTGGCCGCGGCGGCGAACCTGACGGCGGCGAGCACCTCGCGGTCTTCCTGCCCTAGGCGGTCACCGCCCGGTCGCTCGCCTGCTTTCTGCATGGTCCTCACCTCCCCAGATTCAGGCCCAGATTCGGCTCCTGACGTGCCCCGCCCCTGGCCCCGCCTATGTTCATCGCTCGCCGCGCCGGTTTGGTTACAAGCCTGCCCGGCGGCTCTAAGAAATACCCTCTGACAAACCGGGGCAAACGGGCTCGGCCTCAGGTCAGGGCAGGGCGGTCAGGGCGTCGCGAATGGCCCGCATCGCCGCGTCGATGTCGGCCCGCGTGACGGTCAGCGCCGGGCGGAACCGGACGCCGTCGCGACCCGAGGGCAGCGCGATCACCGCGCGCTGCCACAGCAGCCGGATCAGCTCGTCGCGGTCGGCGGCGGTGGGCAGGCTGAACGCACACATCAGCCCGCGGCCGCGGGGATCGAGGACGACGCCGGGGAACTCGACACCGAGTTGCTCGAGGCAGCCCAGCAGGTGGGCGCCCTGCGTGGCGGCGTGCCCGAACAGATCGTCGGCCTCGATCACCTCCAGGATCCGGCGGGCGCGCACCATATCGGCCAGGTTGCCGCCCCATGTCGAGTTCAGCCGGGACGGCACCGCGAACACGTTGTCGGGAACCTCGTCGACGCGTCGGCCCGCCATGATGCCGCACACCTGGGTCTTCTTGCCGAACGCGACCACGTCGGGTTGCACGCCGAATTGCCGGTAGGCCCATGCGGTTCCGGTCAGGCCGCAGCCGGTCTGCACCTCGTCGAAGATCAGCAGGGCGTCGTGCCGGTCGCACAGTTCGCGCATGGCGGCGAAGAACTCGGGCCGGAAGTGACGGTCCCCGCCCTCCCCCTGGATGGGTTCGGCCACGAAGCAGGCGATGTCGTGCGGGTGGGCGTCGAAGGCCGCGCGGGCCTGGGTCAGCGACGCGGCCTCGAGCGCGGCCACGTCGATCCCCGGGCGAAGGTAGGGGGCGTCGATGCGCGGCCAGTCGAACGTGGGGAAGCGGTCCACGGTGACCGGGTTGGTGTTGGTCAGCGACAGCGTGTAGCCGCTGCGGCCGTGGAAGGCGCCGCGCAGGTGCAGCACCCGGGAGCCCAGTGCGGGGTCGACGCCGCGCGCCTCGTTGAACCGGCTCTTCCAGTCGAACGCCACCTTGAGCGCGTTCTCCACCGCGAGCGCCCCGCCGTCGACGAAGAACAGATGCGGCAAGGCCGGGTCACCCAGGACGCGGGCGAACGTCTCGACGAACCGGGCCATCGCCACCGAGTACACGTCGGAATTGCTGGGCTTGTTCAGCGCGGCCGCGACGAGCTCCGCCCGGAATTCGTCGTCGCCGGCCAGCGCCGGGTGGTTCATGCCCAGCGCCGAGGAGGCAAAGAACGAGAACATGTCGAGGTAGCGCCGGCCGTCCCGGGCGTCATAGAGGTAGGAGCCTTCGGAGCGGTCCAGATCGAGCACGAAGTCGAAGCCGTCGACCAGCATGCTGCGCGCCAGCACCTGATGGACGCGGGCGGGATCGCGGCCGGGATCCGCGCGCCGGCCGGCGCGGGCGAAACGTTCCAGGGCGGCCGTCATGACGCCCATGCTACGGGTGAAGTGCCTAATTTTTACACTATTATCGAACTATGCCAGGATAATTTATGGAATATGCTGCCGATCTGTGTAAAAAGTATTCAAAATGATGGTACTGCGGGTCTTGACGTTCGCGGCCGTCCGGATCCGCTGCAACAGGTCCTCGAGCGCTCGGGCGGAGGCGACGCGCACGAGCAGGACGTAGCTTTCTTCGCCGGCGACCGAGTGACACGATTCGATCTCCTCGATGTGCTCGAGGCGAGCGGGCGCATCATCGGGTTGAGAGGGATCCAGAGGAGTGATGGCCACGAACGCCGACAGCAGGTGCCCCACGGACTCCGGGTCGATGCGCGCCGCGTATCCGGCGATGACGCCGCGGGCCTCGAGCCTGCGCACCCGCGACTGGACCGCCGAGACCGACAGCCCCGCGCTCGCCGCCAGCTCCGCCAGCGTCGCGCGTCCGTCGGCAACCAGCTGCCGCACCAGGATCCGGTCGACATCGTCGAGCGTCTCACTCATGGCCGGAGACTATCGCAGGAACGGCGCGCCGTGAGCCCCGCGAAATGGCTGCGGACGTGGCAGCTTCGGGCGCTGTTCGCGGAGGGCCTCTCGGCGATGTACGCCGCCGAGGTGCCCGCCTACGGCACCCTGGTCGCGGTGAGCGAGATGGTCAACGCCGATTTCGTGGGCCGCCACACCGATGCCGAACGATTCGGCTCGCTGCGGCGGGTCACGGCCGAGCGGCACGGCGCCATCCGCGTCGGCAACCCGGCCGAACTGGCCGCGGTCGCCGACCTTTTCGCCGCGTTCGGCATGGTGGCGGTCGGCTACTACGACCTGCGCTGCGCGGCCTCCCCCGTCCCCGTGGTGTCGACCGCCTTCCGTCCTGTCGATGCAAACGAGCTGTCGCTCAACCCTTTCCGGGTGTTCACCTCGATGCTGGCAACCCGCGATGCGCGCTTCTTCGACCGTGATCTGCGCCGCCGCGTCGACACCTTCCTGGCGCAGCGCCGGCTGTTCGATCCCGCATTGCTCGCCTGTGCGCGCGCCGTCACCGCCGAGGGCGGCTGCGCCGGCGACCGGGCGCGCGAATTCGTCGCGGCGGCGGTGGCGGCGTTCGCCTTGTCCAACGAGCCCATCGACAAATCCTGGTACGACCAGTTGTCCCGGGTGTCCGCGGTCGCCGCCGACATCGCCGGCGTCGGCTCCACCCACATCAACCACCTGACGCCGCGTGTCCTCGACATCGACGAGCTGTACCGCCGGATGACTCGGCGCGGCATCGCGATGATCGATGCCATCCAGGGGCCGCCGGGCACCGGCGGGCCGGCGGTGTTGTTGCGCCAGACCTCTTTTCGCGCCCTGGCCGAACGCCGGCGGTTCCGCGGCGCGGACGGCCGCATCAGCGAGGGGGCGCTGCGGGTGCGCTTCGGCGAGGTGGAGGCCCGCGGTGTCGCGCTGACGCCGAAGGGCCGCGCGCGATACGACGCGGCGATGCGCGCTGCCGACCCGGCCGCGGTGTGGGCGGATCACTTTCCGCCCACCGACGAGCAGATGGCCGCCGAGGGGCTCGGCTACTACCGCGGCGGTGACCCGTCGGCGCCGATCGTCTACGAGGACTTCCTGCCCGCGTCGGCCGCGGGCATCTTCCGGTCGAACCTGGACTTCGACGGCCAAACCGCGGACGTGCCAGATGAATCCGGCTACGACGCGCAATGGCTGGCCGGGGCGATCGGCCGCGACATCGCTGACCCCTATGCCCTCTACGAGGAGGCCTGCGCATGACCACCGAGCAGTTACGCGCCCGGGTGCTGGGCGCCTTCGACGCGATCGGCGTCACCGCGAGCCTCGGCGAGCCGGACGCCCGTGGGTTGCCCGCCGGGACACCGATCACCGGCGAGGTGCTGTTCACCGTCGAGCCCACCACGCCCGAGCGCGCCGAGCGGGTGATCGCCGAAGCGGCGCAAGCGTTTTCGGTGTGGCGAACCACGCCCGCGCCCGTCCGCGGCGCGCTGGTGGCGCGGCTGGGCGAGTTGCTGACCGAGTACAAGGACGAGCTGGCCACCCTGGTGAGCGTCGAGGTAGGCAAGATCAGCTCCGAGGCGGCCGGCGAGGTGCAGGAGATGATCGACGTCTGCCAGTTCGCCGTCGGTCTGTCGCGCCAGCTCTACGGCCGCACCATCGCGTCGGAACGCCCGGGGCACCGGTTGCTGGAGACCTGGCACCCGCTCGGCGTGGTGGGGGTGATCACGGCGTTCAACTTCCCGGTCGCCGTGTGGGCATGGAACGCCGCCCTGGCCCTGGTGTGCGGGGACCCCGTGGTGTGGAAGCCGTCGGAGCTGACGCCGCTGACGGCGCTGGCCACCCAGGCGCTGATCGCCCGGGCCTCGGCCGATGTCGGTGCCCCGCCCGCGGTGAGCTCCCTGGTGCTGGGCGAGCGCGACCTCGGCGGGCTGCTGGTGGACGACCCCCGGATCGCGCTGGTGTCCGCGACCGGTTCGGTCCGGATGGGCCGAGAGGTCGGCCCCCGCGTCGCCGCGCGGTTCGGGCGGGTGCTGCTGGAATTGGGGGGCAACAACGCCGCAATCGTGACGCCGTCGGCCGACCTGGACCTCGCGGTGCGGGCCGTGGTGTTCGCCGCCGCCGGAACCGCCGGTCAACGCTGCACCAGCCTGCGCCGGCTCATCGTCCACGAATCGGTGGCCGACGAGGTGGTGGACCGGGTCGTGTCCGCCCTGCGGCAACTGCCCATCGGCGATCCGTCCGCATCGGGGACGCTCGTCGGTCCGCTGATCCACGAGACCGCCTACCGCGACATGGTCGGGGCGCTGGAATGCGCGCGCGCCGACGGCGGCGAGGTCATCGACGGCGACCGCCGGCACCCGCCGGGTCGCGAACAGCCGAGCGCCTACTACGTCGCGCCGGCCGTGGTGCGCATGCCCGCCCAGACCGCGATCGTGGCCAGCGAGACGTTCGCGCCGATCCTCTACGTGCTGACCTACGACGAGCTGGACGACGCGATAGCGCTCAACAACGCCGTGCCACAGGGACTTTCGTCGTCCATCTTCACCACGGACCTGCGCGAGGCCGAACGGTTCCTGGCCGAATCCGACTGCGGAATCGCCAATGTCAACATCGGCACGTCCGGGGCGGAGATCGGCGGCGCGTTCGGCGGTGAGAAGGAGACCGGCGGCGGGCGGGAATCCGGCACGGACTCGTGGAAGGCCTACATGCGCCAAAGTACCAATACCGTCAATTATTCCGGTGCGTTGCCGCTGGCCCAGGGGGTGCAGTTCGGATGAGGCCGATGAATCCATTGTGGCCGTCGTCTCATGTCGTATGAGTACTATCTGACACATGCCGACAGCCCGAAGGCGTCTATCCCCCGAGGATCGGCGCGCTGAGCTGCTCGCTTTAGGGGCAGAGGTTTTTGGGAAGCGACCTTACGACGAGGTCCGCATCGATGAGATCGCGGAACGCGCCGGGGTGTCGCGGGCCCTGATGTACCACTACTTCCCCGACAAGCGAGCGTTTTTCGCAGCGGTGGTCAAGGACGAGGCCGACCGCCTCTACGAGAACACCAACATGGACGACGTCACCGGTCTGACCATGTACGAGGAGATCCGGGTCGGCGTGCTGGCCTACATGGCCTACCACGAGCAGAACCCGGAGGCGGCGTGGGCGGCCTACGTCGGGCTGGGCCGGTCCGACCCGGTTCTGCTGGGCGTCGAGGACGACGCCAAGAACCGCCAGATGGAACACATCATGTCCCGGATCAACCGGCTCATCGCCGAGCTGCCCGCAGCCAGCATGGAACCCGACGTCGAGCGGCACCTGCGGGTGATCCTGAACGGCTGGCTGGCGCTGACCTTCGAGATCTGCCGGCAACGGATCATCGACCCCACCACCGACGCCGACAAGCTCGCCGACGCGTGCGCGCACGCGCTGCTGGACGCGATCGCACGCGTGCCCGAGATCCCCGAGGAGCTCGGCGAGGCGATGTCCACCTCGCGGCTCTGAGCGCATCATGTCGGTCCCCGTTGGCACCATGGGTGGGTGAGCACTCGCACTGATTCCGGGCCACCCGGCCCCTCCGACCCCCTGGGCCGGTTCAGTGCCGTCACCCGCGAGTGGTTCACCGGCACCTTCGACGCCCCGACCACCGCCCAGGCGCAGGCGTGGAACGCCATCGCCGACGGCCACAACACCTTGGTGATCGCCCCCACCGGCTCCGGCAAGACGCTGGCGGCGTTCCTCTGGGCGCTGGACAGCCTCGCCGGCTCGGCCGACCGCCCGCGGGGCACCCAGGTGCTCTACGTGTCCCCGCTCAAGGCGCTGGCCGTCGACGTCGAGCGCAACCTGCGCACCCCGCTGGCCGGGCTCACCCGCATCGCCGAACGCCGGGGCCTGCCGCCGCCGGACATCAGCGTCGGCGTGCGCTCCGGCGACACCCCGCCCGCCACCCGCCGCCAGCTCATCAACCGGCCCCCCGACGTGCTGATCACGACCCCGGAGTCGCTGTTTTTGATGCTCACCTCCGCGGCACGCGAAACGCTGGCCGGGGTGCAGACGGTGATCGTCGACGAGATCCACGCCATCGCCGCCGGCAAGCGCGGCGCGCACCTGGCGGTGTCGCTGGAGCGCCTCCAGGACTTGTCACAGGCGCTGCGGGAGGGCAAGCCCGCCCAGCGGATCGGGTTGTCGGCGACGGTGCGTCCGCCCGAGGAACTCGCCCGGTTTCTGTCCGGTGCTGCGCCGACGACCATCGTTGCGCCGCCGTCGGCCAAGACCGTGGAGCTCACCGTGGCCGTGCCGGTGCCCGACATGGCCAATTTGGCGAACAACACGATCTGGCCCGACGTGGAAAACCGGCTGGTCGATCTGATCGAGGCGCACAACTCGACCATCGTGTTCGCCAATTCGCGGCGGCTGGCCGAACGACTTACCGCCCGCCTCAACGAGATTCACGCCGAGCGCAGCGGCGTGGAACTGTCCACGGACGCCAACCCCAAGGTGGCCGGGGGCGCGCCGGCGCACATCATGGGCTCGGGTCAGACCTACGGCGCCGACGCGATACTGGCGCGCGCCCACCACGGGTCGGTCAGCAAGGAGCAACGCGCCCTGGTCGAAGAGGACCTCAAGCGCGGGCTGCTCAAGGCGGTGGTGGCCACCTCCAGCCTCGAGCTCGGCATCGACATGGGCGCGGTCGATCTGGTGATCCAGGTGGAGGCGCCGCCGTCGGTGGCCAGCGGGCTGCAACGCATCGGGCGGGCCGGGCATCAGGTCGGCGAGGTGTCGCAGGGCGTGCTGTTCCCCAAGCACCGCACCGACCTGATCGGCTGCGCGGTCAGCGTGCAGCGCATGCTGACCGGCCAGATCGAAACGATGCGGGTGCCCGCCAATCCACTCGACATCCTGGCGCAGCAGACCGTGGCCGCGGCCGCGCTCGAGCCGCTCGACGCCGACAAGTGGTTCGACACGGTGCGCCGGGCCGCCCCGTTCGCGACGCTGCCGCGCAGCGTGTACGAGGCCACCCTGGACCTGTTGAGCGGCAAGTACCCCTCCACCGATTTTGCCGAGCTGCGGCCGCGGTTGGTCTACGACCGCGACACCGGCACCTTGACCGCGCGCCCCGGCGCGCAGCGGCTGGCCGTGACCTCCGGCGGGGCCATCCCCGACCGCGGGCTGTTCACGGTGTATTTGGCCTCTGAAGCCGAAAAGCCTTCGCGCGTCGGTGAACTCGAAGAGGAAATGGTCTACGAGTCGCGGCCCGGGGACGTGATCTCGCTGGGCGCCACCAGCTGGCGGATCACCGAGATCACCCACGACCGGGTCCTGGTTATCCCGGCGCCCGGGCAACCGGCCCGGTTGCCGTTCTGGCGCGGTGACGGGGTGGGCCGCCCGGCCGAGCTGGGCGCCGCACTCGGCGCGTTCACCGGGGAGCTGGCCGGCCTCTCCCGGGAGGAATTCGAGACCCGTTGTGCCGGGCTGGGTTTCGACGCCTACGCCACCGACAACCTGGTACGCCTGCTCGACGAGCAGCGGACCGCCGCAGGAGTGGTGCCCACCGACACCACCCTGCTCGTCGAGCGGTTCCGTGACGAGCTCGGTGACTGGCGGGTGATCCTGCACTCGCCGTACGGGCTGCCGGTGAACGGACCGCTGGCGCTGGCGGTGGGACGGCGGCTGCGGGAACGCTACGGCATCGACGAGAAGCCCACCGCGTCCGACGACGGTGTCGTGGTGCGGTTGCCCGACACGGTGTCCGATTTCGCATCGGACACGGGTGAAACTCCGCCCGGCGCTGACCTTTTCGTATTCGACGCCGACGAGATCGATCCGATCGTCACCGACGAGGTGGGCGGCTCGGCGCTGTTCGCGTCGCGGTTCCGCGAGTGCGCGGCCCGCGCCCTGCTGTTGCCGCGCCGCCACCCCGGCCGCCGCTCGCCGCTGTGGCAGCAGCGCCAGCGCGCCGCCCAGTTGTTAGAGGTGGCCCGCAAATACCCCGACTTCCCCGTGGTGCTGGAGACCATCCGCGAATGCCTGCAGGACGTCTACGACGTCCCCGCCCTGGTGGCGCTGATGACCGGCATCGCCCAGCGCAGGGTGCGGGTCCTGGAAGCCGAAACGGCCAGCCCGTCCCCGTTCGCCGCGTCGCTGTTGTTCGGCTACGTCGGCGCGTTCATGTACGAGGGCGACAGCCCCCTGGCCGAGCGCCGGGCCGCGGCGCTGTCGCTGGACAGCACGCTGCTGGCCGAGCTGCTGGGCCGGGTGGAGCTGCGCGACCTGCTCGATCCCGACGTCATCGCCGCCACCGGCCGTCAGCTGCAGCACCTTTCGGCCGAGCGGGCCGCCCGCGACGCCGAAGGCGTCGCGGACCTGCTGCGGCTGCTGGGCCCGCTGACCGCGGAAGAGGTCGCCGCCCGCAGTGACGTCGCCGACGGCAAAAGCGTTGCCGGCTGGCTGGAGGGCTTGCGCGCCGCGCGGCGCGCGCTGACGGTGTCGTTCGCGCAGCGCAGCTGGTGGGTGGCCATCGAGGACATCGGGCGGCTGCGCGACGGCATCGGCATCCCGGTTCCGCTGGGCGTGCCGGCCGCCTTCACCGAGGAGGTGGCCGACCCGCTGGGCGAGTTGCTGGGCCGCTACGCGCGCACCCACACCCCGTTCACCACGGCCGAGGCCGCCGCGCGTTTCGGGCTGGGGCTGCGGGTGACGGCCGATGTCCTGGGCCGGCTTGCCGCTGACGGCCGGCTGGTGCGCGGCGACTTCGTCGCCGCGGCCGAAATGCCCGGCGCGCCCGTGGCCGGGGGCGAGCAGTGGTGTGACGCCGACGTGCTGCGCATCCTGCGGCGGCGATCGCTGGCGGCGCTGCGGGCCCAGGTCGAGCCGGTCAGCACCGCCGCTTACGGGCGGTTTTTGCCCGCCTGGCATCACGTGGGCGCAGCCGAATCCGCGCGCACCCCAGGCCATTCCGGCCTGGACGGGCTGGTGTCGGTGATCGATCAGCTGGCGGGTGTGCGAATGCCGGCGTCGGCCATCGAGCCGCTGGTGCTGGCCCCCCGGGTCCGCGACTACTCCCCCGCGCTGCTCGACGAACTGCTCGCCACCGGCGAGGTCACCTGGTCGGGCGCCGGGACGATTTCGAGTAGCGACGGCTGGATCGCGTTGCATACCAGCGAATCAGCGCCGTTGACGCTCGCCGGGCCCGCCGATATCGACCTGGGCGACGCCCACCGCGCCATCCTGGACATGCTGGCCGGGGGCGGCGCCTACTTCTTCCGTCAACTCGCGCAAAGCGGGTTCGCCGACGCCGAGCTCAAAGCCGCACTGTGGGAACTGATCTGGGCCGGCTGGATCACCGGCGACACGTTCGCCCCGGTCCGCGCGATCCTCGGCGGCACCGGAACCCGCAAACGCTCCCAGCCGGCGCACCGGTCGCATCGCCCCCCACGGCTGAGCCGCTACAGCGTCGCGCACGTGCAGGCCCGGCCCGCCGACCCGACCGTGGCCGGCCGATGGTCGATCCTGCCCGCCCCCGAGCCGGACTCCACCCTGCGCGCCCACTACCAAGCCGAACTGTTGCTGGGCCGCCACGGCGTACTGACCAGGGGCGCGGTGTCCTCCGAGGGCGTCTCCGGCGGGTTCGCCACCCTCTATAAGGTGCTCAGCGCCTTCGAGGACGCGGGGCGGTGCCAGCGCGGCTACTTCATCGAGTCGCTGGGCGGGGCGCAGTTCGCCGTCGCGTCGACCGTCGACCGGCTGCGCACCTTCAGCGACGGCGTCGACCCGGAACGGCCCGAGTACCGGGCGATCGTGCTGGCCGCGGCGGACCCGGCCAACCCGTACGGCGCGGCGCTGCCCTGGCCCGCCGCCGGCGGCGAGGGCGCGCGCCCGGGCCGCAAGGCCGGCGCGCTCGTCGTGCTGGTCGACGGCGGGCTGGCCTGGTTCTTGGAGCGCGGCGGGCGCTCGCTGCTGACCTTCACCGACGATCCCGCGGCCCACCAGGCGGCGGCGGCGGCCCTGGCCGATCTGGTGGCCTCCCGCCGCGTGGCGGGGATGCTGGTGGAGCGCATCGACGGGGTGCCGGCCCTGGCGCCCCGCGCGGACGGGTCCGGCCCCCTGAGCGCGCTCGCCGAAGCCGGATTCCACACGACGCCACGCGGGATGCGACTGCGCTGAGATGCCCGAAGGCGACACCGTCTGGCACACCGCCGCCGTGCTGCGCGAGCACCTGGTCGGGGGCACCCTGACCCGTTGCGACGTCCGGGTGCCGCGGTTCGCCACCGTCGACCTCACCGGCGAGGTGGTCGACGAGGTTGTCAGCCGCGGGAAGCATCTGTTCATCCGGGTGGGGCGGGCCAGCATCCACTCGCATCTGAAGATGGAGGGCAGCTGGCGGGTCGGCGCCCGCCCGGTGCGGGTCGACCACCGGGCGCGCATTGTCTTGGAGACCGGCACCGTCCGGGCCGTCGGCGTCGACCTGGGCGTGCTGGAGATCCTGGATCGCGACCGGGACGGCGAGGCCGTCGCGCACCTGGGACCCGATCTGCTGGGCGAGGATTGGGACGCCGCGCGGGCCGCGGCGAACCTGACGGCCGATCCGCGGCGGGCGATCGCCGAGACGCTGCTGGATCAGCGGGTGCTGGCCGGGATCGGCAATGTCTATTGCAACGAACTGTGTTTTGTCAGCGGGCATCTGCCCACCGCGCCCGTCAGCGCCATCGCGGATCCACGCCGACTGGTCTCTCGCGCACGAGAAATGCTGTGGCTCAATCGTTTTCGTTGGAATCGCTGCACCACCGGCGACACCCGCAGCGGGCGCCAGCTCTGGGTCTACGGGCGCGCCGGGCAGCGCTGCCGTCGCTGCGCGACGCAAATCAAGGTCGACGACACCAAAGAGCGGGTGGCCTACTGGTGCCCGTCGTGTCAGCGCTAGTCCCGTGCGTGCGCGAGGAAAAACTGGGCGATGGCTTCCGACCCGTCCAGCGCGTGCGTGGTGGGTCCGATGACGGCCGCGGGCAGGTATTGCTTGCCGCCCGGCCAGGTGTGCCCGCCCTTGTCGACCTTGTAGAAGACCACCTCGGTGGACGCCGAGCACGACGCGGAGACGAACCGGCGGACGACCGTGCCATCCCGGACGTCGGGCAGCACCTCCATCGACGGGTCGCCCGTGCACCCGTCCGCCGCACGCCACTTCGCCACCATGGCGTCGGCCGAGATGGAATGGCTGAGCCCGCCGCGGCCCCGGACCGCGCCGCCCTTGAAGGGCACCAGCGGGTCGGCGGTGCCGTGGGCTTCCCACACCGACACCGGCCGAGACGGGTTGCACGCCACGCCCACGCCCAACGTTCCGGCGACCGGCGCCGCCGCGGCGAAGACGTCGGCGCGATCGCAGGCCAGCCGGTTGGACATGAAGCCCCCGTTGGACATCCCGGTGACGAAAACGTGTCCGGGCGCGATGTTGTAGTCGTTTTGCAGCTTGCCCACCAACCCGACCAGGAAGGCCACGTCGTCGATGTGGCGGCGATCCGCGGGCGACGCGCCGCGGCCGTCGGCCCAGCTCTTGTCGTACCCGTCGGGGTAGACGACCAACAGGTCGTGGGCGTCAGCAACGGAGTCGAATCCCGTCAGCGCGCGCTGGGCGATCCCGGTTCCGCCGCCCCCGTGCAAACTGAGCACCAGACCGATGGGGTCGCCCGCCGGCACGTGCAACATGTAGGTTCGGTCCATGCCGCCGGATCGGAACGTCCCGGAAACGTCGCGAGCGCTTGCCGCCGACACGTGCCGGACCCCGCATCCGACCACACATATCGCCACCACAGCGAGCCACAACCATCGCGCGTTCGGCATGTTGTCAGGGCGCCGGCGGCGCGGCGACGGACAGACGCCGGTTACGCGGCGCCGAAGACGGAGCAAACATTGATGTGGCACGGACCGCATTATGCGTGTTACCCCCTCGGGTAACGCCGCGGCGTGCGAGCATTCGAACTGGCCCCGCCTTCAGCAAGCTACGGCTCTTCTGTTCCACGGGAGTATCACAAATGACGAGCACCCAGATCCGCAAGCCCGGCCGGGCGCGGTCGCTCTTGGCGATCGGCGCCGTGCCGGTAGCCGGGCTACTCGGCGCCATGGCGACACCGGCGAGCGCGCATGCCACCTCCGCCGATGACGCGTTCCTCGCCGCGCTGAAAGCCAAGGGGATCAACTTCGAGTCTCCCGAGGCGGTGGTCAACTCCGGTCACACGGTGTGCCACGAACTCGATTCGGGCCAAACGCCGGAACAGGTCGCCAACAACGTGCTGTCCAGTAGTTCGCTGGACAGCTATCACGCCGGTTACTTCGTCGGCGTCAGCATCAAGGCGTACTGCCCCAAGTACGCGGCGGCGGCATCCGGGTCCTGAAATTTACAGCCGGTTGACAGTCTGGTGACCAATTCGCGGCTAAAGTTGGAACATCCGAAACTAATGTGACGAGCACAAGGCCAAAATGATTCCGAAACTTTTGGTCGGTGTTGCGGGTGTTGCCATCGTTCTTGGCGCTTCCGGCTGGACCGCAGCATCGGCCAGCACCGACCCTAATCCCTTCAGTCATCTCAGCTGCGCCTGCAAGGAGTCAGATCCGCCAGGCAGCCCCGCCCAGCGGGACAAAATCAGCACGGGCATCCAGCACGGTCTTTCCGCCTCACCACCCGTCGCGCAGTGACCGCCTCGCGGGCCTAGAGCCAGTCGCGACGTTTGAACATCACGTACAGCACCACCATCAGAACGGCGATCACGCTGGTGCTGGCGGCGAATCCGGCCGCCGTACCGAAGCCCGGGTAGGGAACGTTCTGCCCGTAGAACCCGGTGATCGCCGTCGGCACGGCGATGATGGCCGCCCACCCCGTCAGCTTCTTCATGACGGTATTCAGCCGGGCGTCCTGCAGCGACAGGTTGGTCTCGAAGATCGTGGTGATCATGTCGCGCAACGACTCCGTCCATTCGGACACCCGCAACACGTGGTCGTAGAGGTCGGCGTACAGCGGGTCGAGCTGCCGGTCGGTGCCATCCGAAATGCGGTGGTGCTGAATCGAATTGACCACCTCGCGCATCGGTAGCGCCACGCGCCGCAGGTTCACCAGGTCTCGGCGAAGCCCGAAGGTGCGGCGCTGAAAGTCGCCCCTGCGCGAGGTGCCGTCGAACAGTTCGTCCTCGATGGCCTCGATGCCGTCGTCGAGGGCCTCGACGGCGGCGAAATGGCTGTCGACCACCACGTCGAGCAGGCCGTGCACCAGGGCGCCGACACCGTAGGCCTGACCGCCGATCTCCTGCCATCGCCGAGACACCTGCGCCATGTCGAAGTCGGGCGTCAGGCGCACGGTGATCAACCCCTGCGGCAGCACGAACGCCGAAATCCGGTGCATTGACAGCGTGCGAACGCGGGCGTCGACGACATTCGTTGCGCCGCAGTCAATCTCGGCGGCGTAAACGGTGAAGAAGGTGTGGGTTTCGTAGCCGGTGGATTTCACCCGTTCGGCCGCCGCCACGGCGTCTTCGACCGCCCAGCGGTTGAGGCCGAGTTCGCCGGCCAGGCCGCTCAGGGTGTCGTGGTCGGGATTGCACAGGTCGGCCCACACGAGGGTGTCGCGCTCGGTGAGGTAGGTCGAGATTTGGTCGAACTCGAAGTCGTCCTGCGCCTTGCCGGCGCGCCACACGCGGCCCTGGATCTGCGGAGCGGTCTGCACCACGCGATCTTCTCAGCCGGCCGACGGCGGACGGTGCATCACGGTGCCCGGAAGCTCCGCGCCGTACTCGATGTCGTCGTAGTCGCGGCCCTTGCGCCGGCGCCCGCCGCTCGCACCCCGGCCCGGGCGCACCGGTGCCATCGGGAGCATGGGTGGTTGCGCGCCGCCCGGGGGAAGCGGGGAGGCCGCCGAGGCGAGCTGCACCGGCGCCTGCGACGGCGCCAGCATCCCCACCGTCGCGGGCGGCATCGTCAGGTGGCCCAACGCTATTCCCACACCCAGCGTCGCCCGCGGCGCCAGGGACGATCCCGCGGCGCCGATCGCGCTGACGAGTCGCGTCTCCGCCGACGCCAACGCCGCGGCTCCGTCCGCCAGCCCCGGAGCGATATCCTCGCCCAACGACTGAAACGCGTGGGCGGTGGCCAATTGCGCCCACACACCGAGGATGTTGACGGGTACCCCGCTCGCGATGAATTGGTTTCCCCAGGTGCTCCAATACCCGAACCAGCCCTCGTTGGGGTCGAAAGCGTCTGCGGCGGTTGACCCTTGGCTGATCGAGTCGGCGGCCAGGATTTGCGCCCCGGAATTGCTCGTGGTCGTCGCCTGCATCACGGCGGCCTGTGTCGTTGCCCCCGACGGGTTCGCCACCTGGGGCGGCGGTGAGAACTGGGGCAGTTTGACGGCGCCCGCCGAGGTCGCGGCGTAGCGATACATGGCGGCCGCGTTGTTCACCCACATCGCGTGGTACTCGGCCTCGGTTTCGGCGATGGCCGGGTAGTTGACCCCGAAGAAGTTGGTGGCCAGCAGCATCGCCAGGCGCGCCCGGTTGGCGGTGACCAGCGATGGGTGAACCACCGTCCAGTGGGTCCATTCGAACGCCGCGGCAACGACTTCCACCGACGCGGCGGTCTGCTGGCACTGCTGCGCGGTGAGCCGCAACCAGGCGAGATAGGGCTCCAGCGCCTGGGTCATCGCCGTCGACGACGGACCGTGCCACGTCGTGGACAGCCACGACAGCTCCGCGGTGTAGCTGCTGGCCGATTGCTCGAGCTCGGCGCTCAATTCGTGCCAGAAGCCGGCGGCTTCGATAAGTGACCAAGCGCCGGGTCCGGAGTGGATCAGCGCCGAGATGATCTCGGGCGGCAGTATCCCAAAATCCATGAACCTTTACCTTGGGGAAGAAGGGGGTGGGGCGAACGCCGCGCGTGGGCGCTGGTACTGGTCGCCTTTGACCGATTGGGCCGGCCTGGTGGATGTGAGCGGCGCTCGCGGTGGCGCGACGCCAACGTCAATGTCATCCGGCCGACGGATTTCGAGGCATCACTTTGCCTTTGACCTCGCGGCCCACGGCAACGTCCTCGTACTTTTGCTGTTTACGTTTTCGCCAGCCGGTGCCCGCCGAGGCGGTCGGCGGCGGCACCATCATCGGCATCATGGGAAAGCCCGTTTCGGCGGCGGGCAGCGGGGAGGCCGCGGACGCGAGTTGCACCCCGGTCGGCGTGCCCGGCAGCAGGCCCACCACGGCCGGCGGCGCGGTCAGCTTGCCCAGCGAGACGCCGACGCCCAACGCGCCGGTCGGCGCCGAGGCCCCCGCGCCGATGCCCTTGATCGCGTTGGCCAGCGTGGCCGAGCTCAGTCCGAGGCCCTCGGACAGGCCCGAGCCGATGTCGCCACCGACGGACGCCACTCCTTGGGCGGTCGCCAACTGCGCCCAGACGCCGAGCATGTTGACGGGGAAGCCGGACGAGATCTCCTGGTTTCCCCAGGTGCTGAGCCAGCCGAACCAGCCGCTGTTGGGATCGAAGCTGCCAAGACCGTTGAGAGCGTCTCCCACGTTCGACCCACCCGAGCCGGAGTCCAAGAGGTTGGCGTTCATCACCGCGGCCTGTTGGTTGGCCGTTCCGTCGGGAGTGGTGTCGGGAAGCGGCGAGGTGAACCGGGACAGCTGCCCCGTCGCCTGCGACGTCGTCGCCTGATAGCGGGTCATCGCCGCGGCGTTGTTCGCCCACATGGTCTGGTATTCGTTTTCGGCCTCGGCGATCGCGGCGGTGTTGGTGCCGAACCGGTTGGTGGCCAGCAACTGCCGCAGGCGGGTGCGGTTGGCCGTGACGATCGAAGGATGAACCACGGTGGACCGGGTGGCGCTGAACGCGGTGGCCGCGGCCTCCGCCGAGGTGGCCATCTGCGCGGACTGCTGCGCGGTCTCGCGCAGCCACAACAGGTACGGCTGGACGGACTGCAGCATCGCCATCGCGGACGGGCCGTCCCAGGATTCGATGAGCGAGGACAGCGTGGAGGCATAGGTGGAGACCGAATTCTCCAGCTCGACGGCCAGGCGCTGCCAGGCGCCGGCGGCCTCGATCAGCGAGCCCGCTCCGGGCCCGGTGTGGATGAGCGTCGAGGTGACCTCGGGGGGTGCTAGTAGATCCATCACGTCTCACAATGCCCACGCTGAGAACGCCTCAGCAAATTTCCGTTAACCAGGCCGCGAAAAAGCCCCAAACTCTTCTACATCGGTGCCTGCCACCTGCGCTCGGTTACCTCCCAGTTCGACCGCGGGCCGCTAGGACACCCTATACCCCCAGCAACGAACCCTCCTCCCATTTAGTTGACCAGGGGCTATGCCCCCACCGCTCACCGGAAGTGGGGCCCGCTATCACACGGTGACCGACGCCCCCCGGTTCACCGTGACGATCCGGTCGCCCAGGCCGCGACGCTGCATCTCCCGGGTGAAGTCGGCCAGCGGCGACGCAAACACCGCGTAGTCGTCGAAGTGCACCGGGACGGCCTTCAACGGGCTGAGCATCGCGACGAGTTCGGCCCCCTGATGGCCGTCCATGGTTACGGTCAGCCCGAACGGAAGCCGCGGGCCGGCCGGCAGCCGGGTGCCGCCGAGGTGCAACATGCCCACGTCGATCGGGTCGAAACGCGCCGGAATCTCTTTCAGCTCCTCGATCAGCAGCGTGTCCCCGGAGATGTAGAGCCGGCGCCGTGGCGAGCCGTCGGCGCCGCCGACCTCGAGCATGGTGCCCATCACCGGCGGCAGCAGGCGTTGGCTCCAGCCCGGTGCGTGGCGCCCGGGCAGCGACGTCAGCGTCAGCGCGGTGTCGCCCTTGGTGATCGTGTGCTGCTGCCAGGTGTGCAGGCCGCGCGCCTGCGCGAAGCCGCGGCGGTGCAGGCGTTTGGCCGCGTGCGGCGTCGTGACGACGGGCAGGCCGTGGTCGAGACCCCGCTGCGACACACGATCCCAGTGGTCGCCGTGCAGGTGGGAGAGCACGATCGCGTCGACGGGCGGAAGGTCGTCGATGCTCAACGCCGGCTCCTTCAGGCGCTTGGACACCAGCCCGTGGCCGAGGTAGGCGCGTTGCCCGCGGTGCAGGAAGTTCGGGTCGGTCAGCAGCGTCAGCCCGCCGACGGAGATCAGCGTGGTGGCGTTGCCGACGAACGTGACGGTGATGTCCATAGGCGCGGGCTACCCGATCCCGGCTGGTCCATGCCGCGGGTGGCCCGGGTCAGTCGATGTGCGTCGGCGGGTCGGCGAACGCGAAATCCGTGGGGCGCTGGTCGGGACCCATCACGTCGCAGTGGTTGTCGGGCACCAGGTAGGAACTGGCGCCGTTGGGAATCAGGCGGGTGACGGCCACGCAGCGCTGCCAGGTGCCGTCGGGCTGGACGGGCCCGTCGCACTTGCTGAGAACGCCTCCCCCGTACTGGCAGCCGGCGCCGGCCGGTGGCGCCCCCGCGATGAGCCCGGCGGCCATCAACAGGGCCGCCGCCGATCCCGAAACGATGCCGCGCTTTATGGTTGCCTCCCGACGACCAAACCAGCAGACACGACGCTACCGCGTAGGCGGGTGTTTTGCTCACGGATCAGCGCAGGGTGCGGTCGGTCTTGGTGACGCAGCGGTAGAGCTCCTCGCGGTAGGGAACCGCGGTGGCGGCGACGACCCCGGCGCCGACCTCGCGCCCGCTGTCCTCGGCGGTGCTGACGTCCGGGCTCAGGGGCAACCAGGCCCTCACGGTCCGGCTCGGCGGCTGACGAACGTGCGACGCTCCCCGCCGCGCGGGTCGGTGAACTCGATGCGCTGCGCCAGCAATCGCAGCGGCGTGCTGAAGTCATCGGCAGCGACGTCAATCACGTTGGGGTACAACGGGTCCCCCTCGATGGGTATCCCCAGCGAGGCCATGTGCACGCGCAGCTGGTGGGTGCGTCCGGTGCGGGGGGTCAGACGGTAGAGGCCGTCCGCGGACACCAGCTCCACCAGTGTCTCGGCGTTGGGTGCACCCGACTCGCAGACGGCCTGCAGCTGACCCCGGCGCTTGGCGATGCGGCTGTGCACCACGCGCGGCAACCGCAGCGCCGGGTCGACGGCGGCCCGGGCCAGGTACGTCTTGCGCACCAATCCCCGCGCGAACAGCGTCTGGAATGCGCCGCGCACCTCGCGGCGCGCGGTGAACACCAGCACCCCGGCGGTCAGCCGGTCCAGCCGGTGCGCCGGGCTCAGCTCGGGCAACCCGAGCTCGCGGCGCAGCCGCACCAGCGCGGTCTGCGCGACGTGGCGTCCCCGCGGCATGGTGGCCACGAAGGGCGGCTTGTCGACGACCACGAGGTCGTCGTCGTGATGGAGCACCGGGATCTCGAACGGCACCGGCACCTCGTCGGGCAGCTCGCGATAGAGGTAGACGCTCGCCCCGGCGGGCAGCACGGTGGCGGCATCGATCACCGAGCCGTCGGCGCCCACCACTTCCCCGGCCAGCACCTTGGCGCGGGCCCGCGCACCGAACCGGGCGGTCAGCTCGGCCAGCACCGGCCCGCCGTGCAGCCGCACCCGCGCCGGGCCGAGCCCGTCGCGCACGGGAAGCGGGGCGGGCCTCAATTGAGCGGGACCGGCTCGAGGATCTCGGCACGCGCCTCGGGGGCGCTGGCCCGCAACTCGTCTGCCGAAACGTCGTCGGGCTGGGCCTGGGACAGCACCTCGGCCTCCACCCGGGCGGTGTAGTTGGCGACCTCGCGGTCGATGTCGGCCGCGGACCAACCCAGCACGGGCGCAACCACATTCGCGACCTCGCGGGCGCAGTCGACACCGCGGTGCGAGTATTCGATGGAGACGCGCATCCGGCGGGCCAGGATGTCCTCCAGATGCAGGGCCCCCTCGGCGGTCACGGCATACAGCGCCTCGACCCGCAGGTAGCCCGGCGCCTCCTTGATCGGGTTGAGCAGGTCCGGGCTTCCGTCCGCCACCGCCAGCACCTCACCGATCAGCGACCCGTAACGGTCCAGCAGGTGGCGCACCCGGTAGGGATGCAGCCCCTGCAGCTCGGCGACGTGCTCGGCCTGGTTGATCAGCGCGAAGTAGCCGTCGGCCCCCAGCAGGCTGACCTTCTCGGTGATCGACGGCGCCACCCGGGCCGGAATGAATTGGGCCGCAGCATCAATCGCGTCCGCGGCCATCACCCGGTAGGTGGTGTACTTGCCGCCGGCGATGGCCACCAGGCCCGGCGCGGGCACCGCCACGGCGTGCTCGCGGGACAGCTTCGAGGTTTCCTCGCTCTCCCCCGCCAGCAGCGGTCGTAGCCCCGCGTACACCCCGTCGATGTCGGCGTGGGTCAGCGGGATGGCCAGCACCGTGTTGACCGTTTCCAGGATGTAGTCGATGTCGGCCTTGGTGGCCGCGGGGTGCGCCAGGTCGAGATCCCAGTCGGTGTCGGTGGTTCCGATGATCCAGTGGCTCCCCCACGGGATGACGAACATCACCGACTTCTCGGTGCGCAGGATGATCGCGACGTCGCTGACGATGCGGTCGCGCGGCACCACGACGTGCACACCCTTGGAGGCGCGCACCTGAAATCTCCCTCGCTGCTTGGACAATGCTTGGATCTCGTCGGTCCACACCCCGGTCGCGTTGACCACGACGTGGCCGCGGACCTCGGTGACCGCGCCGTCCTCGGAGTCGCGGACCCGCACCCCGGTCACCCGATCGCCCTCGCGCAGCAGGGCGACGACCTGGCTGGAGGTCCGCACCACCGCGCCGTAGTGCGCGGCGGTGCGCGCGACGGTCATGGTGTGCCGGGCGTCATCGACAACCGTGTCGTAGTAGCGGATTCCGCCGATCAGCGAGCTGCGCTTGAGTCCCGGGCTCAACCGCAACGCGCCCGCGCGGGTCAAATGCTTTTGCGCAGGAACGGATTTCGCGCCGCCCAGCCGGTCGTAGAGAAAGATGCCGGCCGCGATGTAGGGGCGCTCCCACACCCGGTTGGTCAGCGGGAACAGGAACGGCATCGGCTTGACCAGGTGCGGGGCCAGCGTGGTCAGCGACAGCTCGCGCTCGTAGAGCGCCTCGCGCACCAGGCCGAACTCCAGTTGCTCGAGGTAGCGCAGGCCGCCGTGGAACATCTTCGACGAGCGGCTCGAGGTGCCCGAGGCGAAATCGCGGGCCTCCACCAGCGCCACCTTGAGCCCGCGGGTCGCGGCGTCCAGCGCGCAGCCCGAGCCCACCACGCCGCCGCCGATCACCACCACGTCGAACTGCTCGGCGCCCAGCCGTTCCCAGGCCGCCCGGCGGTGCTCCGGACCCAGCACGGACACCGGCGAGCTTCGCTGGGTGGACGCGTGGATCGGATCAGCCACGACCTGGGCTCCTCACTGAAGAAACTCCCTCGGTTACTCGTCAGTAGGGACGTGCTGCACCCAAGGCTAGCCGCTGTCGACGGCGGCGACCCGCTGCGCCCGGCTGCGCCGCGCTGGCGATCACCGCTAGTCGAGGTCGTCGTGCGCCATCAGGCGCCGGGCGGCCTCGGTGATCGAGCCGGACAGCGACGGGTACACCGCGAGCGTCTGTGCCAGCTCGTTGACGGTGATGCGGTTCTGCACGGCCACGGCGATCGGCAGGATCAGCTCGGAGGCGATGGGCGCCACCACCACCCCGCCGATGACCACGCCGGTGGACTTGCGGCAGAACACCTTCACGAAACCCTGCCGCAGCCCGGACATCTTCGCGCGCGCATTGGTGCGCAGCGGAAGCATGATCGTGCGCGCCGACACCGAACCGTCGTCGATCATCGTCTGCGGCACGCCGACGGCGGCGATCTCGGGGCGGGTGAATACCGTCGCCGCCACCGTGCGCAACCGGATCGGGCTGACGCCCTCACCCAGCGCGTGATACATCGCGATGCGGCCCTGCATGGCGGCGACCGAGGCCAGCGGCAGCAGGCCGGTGCAGTCACCGGCGGCGTAGATCCCGGGCACCGAGGTTCGCGACACCCGGTCCACGGTCAGGTAGCCGCCGCGGTCCAGCTCGATGCCGACCCGCTCCAGGCCCAGGCCATCGGTGTTGGGCACCGAACCGATCGTCATCAAGGCGTGGCTGCCCTCCACGGTGCGCCCGTCGGTCAGGGTGACCAGCACGCCGTCCCCGGTGCGGGTGACCGACGCGGCGCGGGCGTTCTTCACCAGCTTCACGCCGCGCTCGGAGAACGCCGCCTCCAGCACCCGGGCGGCGTCGGCGTCCTCGTACGGCAGCACCCGGTCGCGGCTGGCGACGACCGTCACCGGCACACCCAATTCGGTGTAGGCGTGCACGAACTCCGCGCCGGTGACACCCGACCCGACCACGATCAGGTGCTCGGGCAACGCCTCCAGGTCGTAGAGCTGGCGCCAGGTCAGGATGCGCTCGCCGTCGGGCTGGGCCGACGGCAACACCCGCGGGCTGGCGCCGGTGGCGATCAGCACCACGTCGGCCTCGTACTCGCTGGTGCTGCCGTCCTCGGCGGTCGCCTTGATGTTGTGGCGGGCCAGCCCGGGCGTGGGGTCGACGAGCTCACCGCGGCCGGCGACCACGTGCACACCCACGCTGAGGAGCTGGTCGGTGATGTCGGCCGACTGGTCGGTGGCGAGCTGCTTGACGCGGGCGTGGATCTGTCGCAGCGAGAGCTTGGCGTCGTCGATGTCGATCTCGAACCCCAGCCGCGGCGCCCGGCGCAGCTCGGTGCGCAGCCAGGTCGACGCGATGAACGTCTTGGACGGCACGCAGTCGTCCAGGACGGCGGCCCCGCCGATGCCCTCGGAGTCGATGACGGTGACGTGGGGAGGATCGAGGTGCCTAGCAGGTAAAGCGGCGGCCACCAGCGCGGCTTCGTAACCGGCCGGGCCGCCACCGAGGATCACGATGCGGGTCGCCACAGCCCTAACCTAACGAAGCCGGCCGCACCCCGCCCAACGCTCGGGGGAAGACCGGGCCAGCCCGGACGTCTAAGC